>NZ_CABJDN010000001.1 GCF_902364365.1 Bacteroides intestinalis
CCGGGTTGGACAGTTGCTTCGCTGTGGGAACTATTTTCACCAGGACGTGCAGAGAAGTTCTTATTGAAATAGAATTTTGATTCAATATAAAAAACATCTCCGTTTATTCAGAACACATTATCTGATTAAACGGAGATGTTTTTTATGTTATATCCTGATACAGGAATGCTGTCTTGATCTTTTTATCGCATAGCCAGAGCCTTGTTTTCTGCTTCTTCCATTATTTCACGTTCTCCAGGACCTTTGTCATTAATCCCGCATAGGTGCAATATGCCATGAATAATAACGCGGTGTAGTTCTGTTTCGTAATCGCTGCCGAACTGCTCCGCATTTGTGCGTACCGTATCAAGGCTAATAAATAAATCTCCACTAAGACGATTGCCTTCACAATAGTCGAAAGTGATAATATCTGTGTAATAGTCATGTTGCAGATATTGACGGTTTACTTCAAGTATCTTTTCATCGGAACAGAAAATATAGGCGATTTCACCGACTCTTTTTTCATAAGTTGCGGCAACGGCCTTAATCCATTCCGTTGTTTTGCTTTTTTTGATGGCGGGCATTTCTACACCGTCTGTCTGATAAGAAACCATATCAATTAAAAATTAAGAATTAAAAATCAAAAGAAGAATATGTAACTGATGATAATGGCGGCAAGGATACCTGCCAAGTCCGCTATTAGTCCGCAGGTGACAGCATTGCGTGTTTTGGTGATACCCACACTGCCGAAATAAACAGCCAGAATATAAAACGTAGTGTCTGAGGCACCACGGGCCACACAACTCATACGTCCTACGAAAGAGTCCGCACCATATTCTTTCATAGTATCGATCATTAATCCGTTGGCTCCACTACCACTCAGCGATTTCATCAGAGCAGTTGGCAAAGCACCTACAAAGCTGGTATCTACGCCGAACAATCCCACTACATAGCCGATGCCGCTTACTAACATGTCCATTGCACCGGAAGTTCGGAATACGGCAATACCCACCAGAAATGCTACCAAATAAGGAATGATGCGAACGGCAGTGGTAAATCCTTCTTTGGCGCCTTCCACAAAAGCGTCATATACATTTATTTTCTTCCATAATCCCCATACAATGAAGAGTAGGATGATACTGAATAGAATAATATTGGCAATCAATGTGGAATATGTGCCGATTTCTTCCCGACCGAGTCGCATAAACAGGTAAATCAATCCGGCAAAGAAAAGGCTGATACAACCAATGAGAATAAGGATAGGCTTGTTAATAAGGTTAATGCGTTGTGCTATACTGACCGCAATTACTCCTACAAGAGTGGAGATAGCAGACGTTATCAGTATTGGGATAAATATATCAGTAGGTTGTGTAGCACCCATCTGCGCACGATACATCATAATGCTGATCGGAATTAGTATCAATCCGGAAGTGTTGAGCACCAGGAACATGACCATTGGATTAGTCGCCGTATCCTTTTGGGGGTTCAGTTCTTGCAGTTCTTTCATAGCTTTCAATCCCATTGGGGTAGCAGCATTATCGAGCCCCAGCATGTTGGCTGACAGGTTCATAAAGATAGAACCCATAGCAGGATGTCCTTTCGGTATTTCGGGGAAGAGGCGACAGAAAACAGGGCTTAACCAGCGGGACAACGCATTAATCATACCACTTTGCTCACCAATCTTCATAATACCCAACCAGAGTGAAAGAATACCAGTCAGCCCCAAAGATATTTCGAAAGCCGTTTTTGAGGAAGTAAATGTAGAGTTGACAAGCTCCGTAAAAATTTCAGTGTTGCCCATAAACAGAAGTTTGATGAGTGCCACAATGAAAGCAATTACAAAGAATGCTACCCAAATGTAATTTAAAACCATAAAATAACGCGTTGATTTTTATGCAAAAGTAGGAATATCTTTCCATTCAGCATGATAAATGGAAAGATTATTGCATTTATTAGGGCAATAACGCTATTTCAAATATGAAATTCTGGTTATCTTTGCTTTCTGACATTGAAGCGGTTGTATATTATGAAACGGCTGTTTGCAATGCCTCTGTTTAAATCAATAATTAAATAATATGAGAAACAAATGTATTTTATTTGCAGCTTTGCTGATGTTATCCGGTGCAATCTCTGCCAAGGTTGTATTGCCACCGATGTTCTCAGATAATATGGTACTGCAGCAACAGGCGGATGCTCCTGTCTGGGGCGAAGCTAAGCCGATGAAAACGGTGAAAGTAACAACTTCCTGGGATGGAAAGACGTATGAGACACAGGCTAACAAAGAAGGTAAATGGAAACTTTCTGTCCGCACACCTGAGGCGGGTGGCCCCTATGAACTTACGCTGACCGATGGACAGAAACTGGTATTAAAAAATGTAATGATTGGTGAAGTCTGGATATGTTCCGGACAATCCAATATGGAAATGCCTTTGGAAGGTTGGGGAAAGATTATGGATTACAAAAAAGAGATTGTAGCGGCCGATCATCCTAATATCCGTTTATTACATGTAGAACATGTGACGAGTACACAACCAGAGTTCGATATCAAAGTCCGTGATAATGGCTGGCAGGTATGTTCGCCACAAACTATTCCTAACTTCTCGGCTACTGCTTACTTTTTCGGTCGTGAAATCTCAGAAAAACAGAATGTGCCTGTGGGATTGATTCATACTTCCTGGGGAGGAACAAATGTCGAATCCTGGATAAGTGGAAAAGTGTTGCAAGAGATGCCGGACTTTAGCAATGTAGTGGAGGAAGTCCGCGCTATGCCTGATAAAACTGCGATGAAAACGGAATATCTGAAAACTCTGGAAGCTTGGAATAATCGTGTGGATGAAGGCTTTTCTACCGGAAAACCGGTACGGGCAGAAGTCTCTTTGGATGATAGTAACTGGGCAAAAATGAAATTTCCCGGCATGGTGGAGGAACAAGGGCTTAATGGCTTTGACGGACTAATCTGGCTCCGCCGGACCGTTGATATACCTGCATCCTGGGCAGGTAAAAAGGTTCAAATGATTTTAGGAACTATCGATGATAATGATATTACGTATTGGAATGGTCAGGAAGTTGGACGTACTACTGGTTATACTATTCAGCGCAATTATACCATCCCTGGTAAATTAGTCAAAGCTGGACCACTCAGTCTGGCTATTCGTATTGTAGATACAGGTGGTGGTTGCGGCATGCCGAACGATCTTTATCTTCGTTCTGCCAATGGAGAGCAAATCAGCCTCGCAGGAGAGTGGAAATACCAAGTGGCGGCTGATGCCCGTAAAGAGGGGATGCCTCCGAAAGACATGTCTGAAAATCCTAATCTGCCAACATCTTTGTATAATGCTATGATCCATCCATTAGTACCTTACGGTATTCGTGGTGCTATCTGGTATCAGGGAGAAAACAACGCTTCACGTGCTTACCAGTACCGTGAACTTTTCCCGTTAGTCATTGAGAACTGGCGTAAAGATTGGACCCAGGATTTTCCGTTCTACTTTGTACAGTTAGCCAATTTTAAACCTGTATCTCCGGAGCCAGTTGATTCTGATTGGGCGGAACTTCGCGAAGCGCAAACCCGTACATTATCTGTGGCAAATACGGGTATGGCCGTAATCATAGATAAAGGTGAAGCAAATGATATTCATCCCAAAGATAAACAGGCAGTTGGTCATCGTTTGGCATTGATAGCCCGTGCCAAGACGTACGGAGAGCAAATACCTTATTCAGGTCCTATGTACCACTCCTATGAGGTAGATAGAGATAAGATTATCCTTTCCTTTGACCATACTGAAGGTGGTTTAAAGAGTGGTGATGGAAAAGCATTGCAAGGCTTTTCTATTGCTGGACGCGATCATAAGTTCCACTGGGCAAAAGCAGAAATACAAGGCGATAAGATTGTGGTAAGTTCTCCGGAAGTATCATACCCCGTTGCTGTTCGCTATGCATGGGCCGATAATCCGGTTTGTAATTTGTATAATGGTGCAGGTCTTCCTGCTTCGCCTTTCCGTACAGATGACTGGAAAGGAGTGACACAGAAATAATTTATTCGTTTGGTATAATAGAAACTCCGCTTATTGTCAATTGTAAATTATTGATAATAAGCGGAGTTCCTGTTAATACAGTTTGTTTATAGATACTATGAAAGTGAATTGTAATCCACTAACTAGCGTTTTATGTCTAAAAAATGTTTATTATATGCAATAAAAAGATAAAAATCGTCAATTCCCATGCTTTGCAGGATAGGGGGATATTTTATTTCATGCATAAAATATATCTTTATCATCCTATAATATACAACAGACAAATAGCTTATGATGAAAAAAACGATTCTTGCCTGTGTTTTTCTGCAATTGGTTTTAGGAACTGTCTTTGCCCAAACGGTGGATTCTACCCATATCAAAAACATGCATGCTTATTACAAAAAGCATTTTAGTGATCCGACTGATCCCATAGTGCTGACGGCATCGGATACACTGTTGGATATGGCTATCAGATGCAATGATACAGTAATGTCTAAAATAGCTTTGGGAGCTAAGTTAGACTATTATTATTATGGTCAAGGTGAGAATCGTACAGATAGTGTTATAGCTGGAGTCAATCGTTTAAAGAGATTTGCTCAGAGTGTTGGAAACGCTGAACTTTACTATTGGGCATGGGCTGCCAGACTGGTTAATTATTATATTATACAGGGAGAATATAATATTGCTCTTCTCGAAGCTGAAAAGATGTTGCAGGAGGCAAAAGAGGAGGGAAAGCAAGAAAGTATTGCTGAATGTTATTATGCATTAGCCAATGTCTATGCGGCGAAAGGTTTAATGAAAAAATCTCAGGAATTCATGCTTAAGGAGATAGATATTTTTGAGAATACCGATGTCGTAAGATATAATATATCCTGTCAGTACAGTGATGCCGCAAAAATATACATTGATCTGGGTGAAGAAGAAAAAGCTCCCGAATTACTTAAAAAAGCACTTAAGGCAGTCAAGTCTCCCTATCATGAAGTGACGGCAAACTTGGTTTATGTATCACTTTATCTTGCGCAGGGGGATACAGTGGCTGCCCGCCAAGCATTAGAGAAGTGTAGGCAAATGTATGCGAATGAGCCTTCTCTGAAACGCCATATACACTATTTGTATGATGTGGAAATTGATTATAACTGGAAAGTCGGTAATTACCAAAAAGCTCTTAGCGTACTGGATGAGCGGGATACTGAGTTAAAGAGGAAAAATAATTTAGCCACCTTAATGCAGCTGAGAAAAACAAAGGCGGATATTCTTTGGGATATGAACCGTAAGGAAGAGGCTGCCGGATTATACCGTGATTTTCTCTTGGAACAAAAGAAGGAGAAAGAAAGAAACGAAGAGGTTGCTACCGGTGAATTTGCTACTATGTTGAATCTGCAACAACTTACTGCTGAAAAGGGACGGTTGGAAAAGATTTCTCAAAAGAAGCAACTTCAAAATACCCGCATTATTCTTTTCTCTGTCATTGGAATTCTGTGTGTCGTTGTTGTCTTCTTATGGCAACAGAGAAAACTCAATGCCAAATTAGAGAAATCAAGGGATAAGTTGGATGAAAAGAATCGTATATTGATTGAAGCCAAAGAAGAACTGCGCAAAGCCAAGGAGGTTGCAGAACAGAGTAATTGGCTGAAAACAATGTTTATTCAGAATATGTCCCATGAAATTCGTACTCCCCTGAACTCCATTGTCGGATTCTCCGGAGTATTAGTCGATATGCTTGATGATAAAGAAGACATCGGGCAATATGTGGCATTGATAGAGAGTAACAGTAAGTTGTTGCTAAAGCTGGTAGGTGATATTCTTGACATTTCTATTCTTGATAGTGAGGTTGAAATTAAACACAATGCAGTTGATGTCAATGCTTGTTGCCAGGCCTCAATAGATGCGGCGGAAACTTTGTTCTCTTCGGATATAAAACTTATTTTTAAACCGACCTGTGATGAACTGATTATAAACAGTAATTATAATTATATAGTTCAGGTACTTGATAACCTGCTGAGTAATGCATCGAAATTCACTCATGAAGGTTCTGTCACATTGACTTATGAGACAAGGAAAGAAACGAACCAATTGATTTTTACGGTTACGGATACCGGAATAGGTATTCCCATTGACGAGCAAGAACATGTGTTTGAACGTTTTGTTAAGCTGGATAACTTTAGTCAGGGAGCTGGACTGGGCTTATCCATTTGCCGTATCGTTGCAGAAAGGTTGGGTGGTTTTCTGATTATAGATAAAGAATATACCCAAGGTACCCGTTTTATTTTCTGTGTATCGATGTAAAAGCTAAAATGAAAAAAAGATATTTGTATCTATGGCATCTATAACTACCAGTAAGCGTACTGTCATTCCTACTTCCTAATACTTTTCACCGATTTTCCAGATGATTAGTATGACTTATCAATATCCGCATTTTTATATTCTTTCAGAATACTGCAATATATCAAAACTTTATTCTAATCCTAAATTGATATCAACATGATAGGATATATAATAATGTTGTCACCAGAAAATTGGTGTCTGTCACGTCTTAATCCCATTAGAATAGCACCTCTTTAAGAGTAATTTGCCAGAAAATAACATTATTCTTCTATCTGATATATGAATCTCAATTTTGGGTGATAAATGCTAATATCTGGTCGAATAATATTATCAGATGCCATGTTGCATCTCCTATTTTTGTATCTGAACTAACGAAAACAAGATTATAGATTTATAGCGGTTGATCGTTTTCGGAAGTGTATTTCTACTTGATAACATTGCTTGTTTAAAAGTGAAATTTGAGGTAAGAGTTGGTATTGGTCAAGATTGTGATAGAGTAGGTAATAAGAGATTGTAGGGATAGTTTTGATATAATGAGGTTGTGTCAGAAATGTATGATATCGGCGGCACAGCCTCATTTTCTAACAGAATGAAACAATGGTACGGGACAGATTTACTATGCTGAGTCATATTAAAAAATAATTTGAAAAAAGAATTACCTGGTTGATAAACTATAATTCAAATTTATGTGAAACTTTAAATCTTTAAAAAATGAGACAAGTTAGAAAAAAGAAAAACATTGTGCAATTGTTTTTGCTACTGTCCTTGATTTTCTGCTCTTGTAGTTCTAATGAGGACGAGGGAGTGACTGCTTCTTATGACGCAAGTAAGCCGATAGAAATTAAGGATTTCACTCCTAAAAAAGGTGGTGGACAGATGCAAATGATTATTTATGGTAGTAATTTTGGTACGGATCCCAAACTTATTTCAGTAAAAGTAGGTGGGAAAGATGCGATTGTTATCAGCGCTAAAGGGACGAGTCTTTACTGTGTGACGCCTAACAAATGCTATGAAGGTACAGTAGAAGTATCCATACGAGAGTCAAAAGCTTCTGCTAAAGAGAAATTTATTTATGAACGGCAGAAAGTAGTGACTACTGTATATGGTCATAAGGATGAGCGTGGAAATTATGATGTCGCTGATGGTACTTTTGCTGAGTCTTTTGAAAAGAATCATGGACTATTAAATCCTACCTGGCTTTCTTTTGATCCCAACAGTGATAATAAGATATTGTATCTGGCACAGGATGGACAACCGATGCGTATTATTGATTTGGAGAATAAGAGAATCAGTACGGGCTTAACTAATACTGGTACTACTCTTACACGTATGCGTACCATTGCATGGACTGCCAAAGGCGATACAATGGTTATAGCTAATGATGGTGGTGGTCCGAATGACAGGGACGAGAATTTTGCAAGTACAGTTTTTGTTACCCGTGAAAATAATTTCCAAAAAGATGTGCAGGTATTAGCCATCGGTAAGCAATGTAACGGAGCTGCATTACACCCTGTTAATCAGGAACTGTATTACAATAACTTCAGCCGGGGAAATTTATATCGTTATGATTTTCTTACCTATGGAGCAGGTGTAGAGGCCTCCACCTTGAACCGTGAGTTTATTTGTACGATTCAAGATAGTAACTGGGAGTTCAATATTACGATGCATCCAAGTGGCAATTATGCTTATCTGGTTGTGAAGAACCAACACTATATCATGCGTATGAATTATAATTGGGAGTCAAAAACCTTCGGTACACCTTATTTGATTTGCGGTGGAGTTTCGCAGGCTGGTTGGCTGGATGGGGTAGGCGCGAGTGCCCGCTTGTCTTCTCCCTATCAGGGAATATTTGTGAAAAATCAGGCTTATGTAGCTGAAGGTAAAGAGGATCAATATGATTTCTATTTCTGCGATAGAGATAACCATGCAATTCGTGTTCTGACTCCGGAAGGTATTGTAACCACTTTTGCCGGGCGTGGTAGTACGAGTGTAGATGGAAAGCCGGAAGGATATATTAATGGAGCTATCCGTGCGGATGCCCGTTTCAATAAACCGGTTTCATTGGCTTACGATGAGAAAAATGATGTTTTCTATATTGGAGAGACCGGAAACAATCTTTTGCGTAAGATCGCTTTGGAAGAGTTGGAAGAAGAACCGGAAGAAGGAAAATAATTTTGTTCAGATTAATGTAGATAATATGAAAAACTTTATAATAATGATAGCCTTGCTATTTGTTTTCTCGATAGGAATCTATGCGCAGAATACTATAGAAGTAACAGGTATAGTAACGGACTCGAACAAGGAACCACTGATCGGTGTGAATGTAGCTGTAAAAGATATGCCTGGTCTGGGTACAATTACCGATGTAAATGGTAGATATAAAATCAAAATGGAGCCTTACCACCGTTTGGTCTTCTCTTATATAGGTTTTGATAAAGAAGAGGTATTGATTAAAGAGCAGAATGTAGCTAATGTAGTAATGAAAGAAGCATCGGACAATGTTCTGGATGAAGTTGTTATTACAGGCACGGGTGCACAGAAGAAGTTGACTGTAACCGGGGCCATCACTACAGTGAACGTACAGTCATTGCAACAGACGTCTACCGGTAACCTGACAAATGCATTAGCAGGTAATGTGGCTGGTGTGATGGCAATGCAAACTACCGGACAGCCAGGTAAAAATACATCCGAATTCTGGATCCGTGGTATTTCTACGTTTGGTGCCAGCACTTCTGCTTTGGTATTGGTGGATGGTTTTGAGCGCGATATGGATGATGTCAACATTGAAGATATTGAAACGTTTTCAGTATTGAAAGATGCTTCAGCAACCGCTATTTATGGTAGCCGTGGTGCAAACGGTGTTGTATTAATAACCACCAAACATGGTAAAGGCGGTAAGATTAATATCGATGCAAAAGTAGAGACCTCTTACAATGCCCGTACACTCACTCCGAGTTTTGCCGACGGATACACGTATGCGAATATGATGAATGAAGCCCGTACTACCCGTAATCTACAACCTATTTATGATGATACGGAGTTGGAAATCTTACGTTTAGGACTTGATCCTGACCTGTATCCTAATGTGGACTGGATGGATGTCTTGATGAAAGACGGTGCTATGACTTATCGTGCGAACTTAAACATGAATGGTGGTGGTTCTACTGCACGCTACTTTATTTCTATGAGTTATGTACAGGAAGGTGGTATGTTCAAGACAGATGATACTTTGAAGAAAGAGTATGATACTAACTGTAACGCCAATACATGGAACTACCGTTTGAATACGGATATTGATATAACCCGTAAAACTTTGCTAAAAGTCGGTGTATCCGGTTCTTTGAAGAAGTATAATGAATCCGGTTTCTCGAGTGATGCATGGCAGTCTTTGATGTATCAGAGTCCTATTAATATTCCTGTGATGTATTCCAATGGTTATGTTCCTGCTTATGGAACCGGTATTCAGGCGAATCCTTGGGTACTTGCCACGCAGACTGGCTATAAGGAATTTTGGGAAAACACCATTCAGACCAATATTACACTGGAACAGAATCTGGATTTCCTTACGAAAGGTCTAAGGTTTGTAGCTCGTTTTGGTTTTGATACTTGGAATAAGAATAATATCGAACGTATAAAGTGGCCGGAACAGTGGAGAGTACAACGCAGACGTGATGACAATGGTAATCTGGTATTCGACCGTATTTCTCCAGAATCGCCTATGTTTCAGAAAAGTAGTGCAGAAGGTAACCGAAAGGAAGTTTTTGAGGCTGAACTACATTATGACCGCACATTTAAGGGACATCATTTGGGCGGAATTGTGAAACTGAATCAGGACTCAAGAGTATTTACTGTAAATGTTGGAGACGATTTGAAGAATGGTATTGCCCGTCGGCATTTGGGACTATCCGGACGTGTCAACTATAACTGGAACTATCGCTACTTCGTTGATTTCAACTTCGGTTATAATGGATCGGAAAACTTTGCTGATGGACATCGCTTTGGTTTCTTTCCGGCTACATCTGTTGCGTGGAATATTGCTGAAGAGTCTATCATCAAGAAGAATCTGCCATGGTTGAGTATGTTTAAGGTACGCTACTCTTATGGCAAGGTGGGAAATGATGTTCTGAAAATCGGCAATAATGAATTCCGTTTCCCGTATCTCTATACTATTGGTGATTCTAAAGAAGGATATCAATGGGCAGATTTTAACTATGACAAAGCATATACCAGTAAACTTTATACAGTGCTGGCTTCTAATGATGCTACCTGGGAAATTGCTACCAAGCATGATTTGGGAGTAGACCTGGCATTATTCAACGATAAGTTCACGGCCAGTATTGACTACTTCCACGAACAACGTGATGGAATATGGTTGGAGCGTAAATTCTTACCTTACATGGCAGGAATCACTGCATGGCCTCATGCCAATGTAGGTGCTGTTCTTTCTGAAGGTTTTGACGGTCATTTTGCTTTCAAACACAGATTGGATAAAGTATTCCTGACCATTCGTGGTAACTTTACTTATAGTAAGAATACAATCCAGGAAAAGGATGAAGAATATCATGTTTATCCATATAAAATGGAGAAAGGGTATCGTGTGAATCAGGCAAGAGGTTTGGTGTCTTTAGGTCTGTTCAAAGACTATGATGATATCCGTAACAGTCCGACACAAACATTCGGTACCGTGCAGCCGGGTGATATCAAGTATAAGGACGTTAATGGTGATGGCATCATTGATGCAAATGATGAAGTACCTATTGGTGCGACTACCCGCCCTAACCTGATGTATGGTTTCGGTGTTGCTGCTAATTGGAAAGGTCTGGATGTGAATGTACATTTCCAGGGTACAGGCAAGTCTTCATTCTTCGTGGAAGGTGCTACGGTATATGCTTTCAGTCAAGGTGAATGGGGTAATATTCTCTCTCAGGTAGCTTCTTCTAACCGTTGGGTCTCTGCTGATATTTCCGGTGATCCGGCGACGGAGAATCCGAATGCGTCTTATCCACGTTTGAGTTTTGGAGGGAATGATAATAACTACCGCCATTCTACATATTGGCTGCGTGATGGTTCTTATTTACGTCTGAAAACGGTAGAACTCGGTTATACTTTGCCCAAGGAGATTGCTAATAAAATTCACTTCAATAATATTCGTTTTTATTTCAGAGGTACCAACTTGCTGACTTTCTCAAAGTTCAAATGGTGGGATCCGGAATTAGCGAGTTCAACCGGCACGCAATATCCGTTGACTAAAGCATTCTCCTTAGGATTATCTGTTAACTTATAAATTAAAATCGTATATATGAAAAAGAAATATACTTTAATGTCCGCTCTTTGTGTTTTGGCCTTTACACTGGCCTCTTGTGCGGATGTCTTGGATGCTGACCATTATTTTGAAGACCGAATGACGATTGAAGAAGTCTTTACAGACAGAGACTATTCGGAGCAGTGGCTGGCAAATGCATACTATTATCTGACTATAAATAATACTGATGTCTCCAGTAAGAAATACAATCCGTTTTGTTTTGCAGATGACATGTATTACGGCGATACCGACGACCGTTACAAACGATTGAAAAACGGTGATTATGATGAGAATTTTCTGCAAGGTAGTTGGATTGATGCTTATAAAGGTATCCGCCAGGCCTCTATCTTTGTTTTGAATATTGATATGAATGAACAGATGACTCCTGAAGAACGTGCTGATTATAAAGCTCAGGCTCGCTTTGTACGAGCTTACTTCTATTGGTTACTGTTACGCAAATATGGTCCTGTGCCTTTGATTCCGGATGAAGGTATTGATTATACGAAGGAATATGATGATCTGGGACTTCCTCGTAATTCATATGATGAATGTGTGGAGTATATTAGTAATGAAATGCTGTTGGCAGCTAAGGACCTTCCGTTGTCACGAAGCGCATTATACATTGCACGTCCGACACGTGGCGCAGCACTGGCTACTCGTGCTAAGGCATTGCTATACGCCGCCAGCCCCATCAACAATCCGCGTCCGGGTGATCAGGAGAAGTTTGCTGATATGGTGAATTGGGATGGCAAACATCTGATTGCGCAGGAATATGATGATAAGAAGTGGGCTATTGCAGCCGCCGCTGCCCGCGATGTGATAGAATTAGGGCAATATGATTTGTATCATGCAGGAGTACGTCGACCGGAAAGTGCAATGTCGGGATTCCCTGCAACGATTACTCCACCGGATGACGGTGATTTCTCTAATAACCTGTGGCCGAATGGCTGGAAAGATATTGATCCGTTTGAATCTTATCGCGCTATTTTCAATGGTTCGCTGGCTGCTTCCGATAATCCGGAATTGATTTTCACCCGTGGACAAAATCTCAAAGAAGAAAGCGTATCGCAGATGGTATTATATCAGTTGCCTCCTCTTGGTAATGGATTCAATACACACGGCATTACGCAGAAGCAATGTGATGCTTACTATATGAACGATGGTACAGACTGTCCGGGAAAAGATATGGAAATAGGTCGTGGAAATGGCAGTAAGCGTGCGGAAGGTTTTGTAACTCGGGAAGAAGAAACACAAAAGAAATATCCGGAACTGGATGTACATGAAGAAGGAGTTTCCAAACAGTATGTACAACGTGAGCCTCGTTTTTATGCATCGGTTGCTTTCAATGGTTCTACCTGGTACTTTCTGAACAGATCCCAGCAACATGAAAAGAATTTGCAAGTATTCTATTATCGTGGTTCTGGTAATGGCTATACTAATACATCTTATTGGCTACGTACAGGTATTGGTGTGAAGAAGTTTGTCCATCCTAATGATTGCCATTGGGGGAATGACCCATTAGTTACACAATATATACAGAAGAAGGTGGATCCGGCAATTCGTTATGCGGACATTCTGTTGATGTATGCTGAGGCTTTGAATGAAGTAGACGGAACTTATAATATACCCTCTTGGGATGGTGCTAAGAGCTATGCTATAAAACGCGATATTGATGAAATGAAGAGAGGTACTCGTCCGGTTCGTTGTCGTGCAGGGCTTCCTGATTTCAAGGACTACGGAAGCAAAGATGCAATGCGAGCTAATATCAAGCGTGAACGCCAGGTCGAATTAATGGGTGAAGGACAACGCTATTATGACTTGCGTCGTTGGAAAGATGCGGAGATAGAAGAGTCATTGCCTATTTATGGCTGTAACACACTGTTGACTGTCGATCAAAGAGAATTGTTCCATATACCGGTAGAGGTCGCTTCATTACCTACCAACTTTTCACGCAAAATGTACTTCTGGCCTATCAGTCATCAGGAGTTGAAACGTAACAAGAAGCTGGTACAGAACCCTGGCTGGACATATAATGAATAAATTTTTAAATAAGAGATACATTATGAAGAAAATATATATTTGTATTGTGATGCTTGCTGCTGTTTTGCTGGGAACTTCTTGTAACGACGAGTGGACAGATGAACTGTATCAACAATATATTTCATTTAAAGCGCCTATAGGTGCTAATGGGGTAACTGATATTTATGTCAGATACAAAGAGAACGGTAAGGTGACTTATAAATTGCCGATAATTGTTAGTGGTAATACAGACAATGTAGCTAACCGTGAAGTTCATATCGCAGTAGATTCGGATACATTGAAAGTCTTGAATGATGCACGTTTCGGACGTGAAGATCTTTATTTCAAAGAGTTACAGAAAAGTAACTATAGTTTTCCGGAGGTAGTGAATATTCCTAAAGGCGTGAATACCGTTACTGCTGATATCGATTTTTCATTGGGTGGTATAGATTTGGTAAATAAATGGTTACTACCTTTGACAATTGTGGATAACCCATCATACAATTATGACAAGAATCCTCGTAAAAATTTTGCGAAAGCATTATTACGTGTATTGCCTTTCAATGATTATTCCGGTAATTACAGTACTACTACGATGCAGGTGTTCATAAAGAAAGCTGATGGCACCTATGACATTAAAGATGCTATGGTGAAAAGTAGTCGTACAGCTTATGTCGTAGATGATAATAGGGTCTTTTTCTATGCCGGATTGGTAGAAGAAGACCTGATTGATCGTGCAGCCTATAAAGTGTATTTTGAATTTGGAACAGGTAATGATAAAAGTCTGAACTTGCATGCGGCTAATGAAAAAATTAAGTTTAAGCCATCCAAAGAAGCGTTTTTCTATTCTATCACAGAAAAGATGGATGATGAGAAACCGTATTTGCTACATCGTTACGTGACATTTGACATTGAATATGATTTTGTTGACTATACTTCTGCACCTGGAGTAGAAATTCCATATAAGGTAAAAGGTAGTTTGACACTTGAACGTAGAATCAATACTCAGATTCCGGATGAAGATCAGGCTATTGAATGGTAATAGGATAAGTATATGAAAGAGACAGGAAGGTGTCTGAAATCAATTTATTAATTTTTAAATGAGTTCTCTATAAGTAGAGAGCACAAATTATTTACATATGAAAAAACTGTATTTTATTTCATCTTTCCTGCTTCTTTCCATAGCTCTTTCGGAAGGGATGGTAGCGCAAGAAAATGGTGAGCGGGTAAACGTCGAAGAAGCCCTCCGGGTGGTCTGCTATACACGTACGGAGATACCTCCAAAGTTAGGCAACGCACTTCATTTGGGCTATAGCGAGGATGGACGGCATTATGTGGCATTGAACAACGATGCCTGTGTTATGGCTCTTCGTAAGGTAGATAATGAACCCGGACTTTCTGAGGAACAAAAGATACCAGGGGTGATGAAGACCCTTACGGCTCCCTATTTGTTCCGAATGAAAGAGGGAGGGTTTGGTGTTGTGGCACTCCGTACCGATAAAAACGGTATGTCCGATCCTTCAGCTACCGGTTCTTTCCTCTTCATCAAGAGCCGGGATCTAGTACATTATGAACCGGAGCAATTGTGTCACTTGCCGGTCAGCGAGGCATTGGAGGCGATTTCCTGCGAATTTGATGGGACTGCGGGGAAGTATCGCATACGGTGGGTGATAAAAGGGAAAACCTTTCAGAGTTATACAGTAGACTTTTTCCATTTCTCTCCGGTAAAAGTGGCTTCCCAACTGGATGGAGCGCAGGAAAAGATTACTGGTGACTGGTACAACTTTCGTGACGCCTGTTTCGGTAATTCACTTGTACTAACCGCAGAAGAAGGTAAATTTTTGAAAAACAAACTGGGAAGAATCGTCAATGTAGATGTCTTACCGCTGGAAATGTCCGTTCCGGTTTCTCCTTCTATTGTTTCTGACATTCGGAAGAAGCGGGCGACCTTGCTCTATAATGATGGAAGCCGGGCAGAGAAACGGGTGATATGGAATGAAGAGGATTTGAAATGTCTTGCTTCGGCAACTCCCGGCGTCTATACCGTCCGTGGAAAGATATTCCAATATTCATTCAACTATCCGATATCGATGTCGAATCGTGCCGATCCAAATATCTTGTACTATCAAGGTAAATACTACCTGGTGTCTACTTACGATGTAGAGTGGAACCGTATCCCTATCCGCTGCTCGGACACTTTAGACGGCCTGACGGATGCTAACCATCGTTGGCAAGAAACTGTGTTGATCCAAGGGGAAGGACCTCATTGGGCACCGGAATTGCATGTCATCGGCTCGCGTCTTTATATGTTGTTTGCTATTATCAAAGGAGACAAAGGTGTTCAGGCTTATATGATGCAACTGAAAGAAAACGGTAACCCGATGAAACCGGAAGACTGGAGCGCTCCTATCCGCGTGGTGAAATCAGATGGAAACCCTATTTATAGTGATGGAAACACAGGCGGGTTATCACTGGATATGACTTATTTTGAGGATGGTGGAAAGTCTTATGTTTGCTGGTCGGATCGGAAGAAGTTCTTCGTAAATGGAAAAGATGTAGATCCAGGACCTGTACTATGCATTGCCACTGTTGATCCGAAAGAACCCTGGAAGCTCACAAGTGCTCCGTCTGTCATCGGTTCGGAAGCCTATAGCTGGTCATTCTGCATTAGGCCCTTGCAGCTTGCCGAGGGTCCTTTTGTACTGGAAAGTAAAGATGACAACATCTATATGGTATATTCCGGCGGAGGTGTTACCGGAGGTAATTATGAGGTCGGTATGCTCACAGCCCGCAAAGGTAGCAACCTGCTGTACCCGGCATCTTGGAGCAATTCGCCACATTCCTGGATGAACAACGGTTCACCGGTTTCTCAGGTTGGACCGGGACATAATTCATTTGTTAAAGATGAGTATGGGGATTTGTACAATGTCTATCACAGTGGTCATCGACCACGCCATACCAGTGTGTGCCCCGTTCACTTCCGTTTCGATGGCTCACCTGTCATTGATATGGCACCCTACGAAGAGGTGAATCCTAATCTCAAACAAGTGGAGATGAACGTTCGTGTGATTTCATCTTCAAAATGAAGTAATAATAACTCATTAAGCTTCTTTTAAACGAAAAATATTGGGTGAGTTGTCTAAAAAGCTCAGATAGAACCATACTTAGACATAAGCTATGACAAGCTCGCCCAATATTTAAGTTTATAAATAGCGACCTTTCTTTCACTTTTATTGTGGTGGGAGGGCTCCATGATTTTTCATGAAATCCTTTGGTAATATTCCGAATTGCTTTTGGAAAATCTTAGAGAAGTAAGACAAAGAACGAATCCCTATAAGCATACATATTTCGCTAACCTGATAATTGCCTTCTGATAATAATTCTGCAGCTCTTTTTAATCGTATTATACGTATAAAGTCACCGGGAGTCATATCTGTCATTCCTTTCACTTTTCTATGCAGGCTGGTGCGGCTCATGTACATCTCTTCAGCTAAGTTATCTACATTGAAATTCTCATTTTCTATATTCTGTTTGATGATGTCCGTCATTTTATTCAGGAAATCTTTATCGGCTTTATTCTGTGCCATGGTGCTGGTAGCAATGTAGGGACTATTGGCAAAATTCTGTCTGAGTTTTATTCTGCTTTCCAGTAAGTTTTCTATTTGTACCAATAGGTATGGCATGGCAAACGGTTTCTCGATATAGGCATCGGCTCCGATTTTCAATCCTTCAATCTTATTGTCTAAAGTTGTTTTGGCCGTTAGCATGATAAATGGTATGTGGCATGTTTCCAGATTTGTTTTAATTATCTTGCAAAATTCCAAACCATCCATCAGGGGCATCATGACGTCTGAAATGATGAGGCTGATGATTTCAGTCTTCAATATTTCCAAAGCTTCTATTCCATTTCCCGCTTTGAATACTTGGTAATACTTGCTCAATTGGTTAGTAAGGAATATTTGTAATTCTTCATTGTCCTCCACGATGAGTACGGTTCCTTTAGTAGCGGATGAGGTCTTTGACATCAGAAATAATTCATCATCTTCTGCTTTGATATTCTCTTCTATCGATGGGGTGGTGTCGATGATCTGTGTATCGTTAGAAATGTTAGTGGGTATTTGTACCACGAATGAAGTATCTTCTGCCTCTGCGTCAAGGTATAGCATTCCATTGTGTAGTTGCACCAGTGAAGTTGCCAGTGTGAGCCCGATTCCAGAACCCGGTTGTGCAGGTTGGCTGGCATCTCTTATCTGGAAGAAGGCTTCAAAAATGTTTTCTCTCATGTCTTCCGGAATCGGTTTTCCATCGTTTTTTACTGTTATCCGGAAACTGCTTGTTTCTTCATCGACCGAGAGTATGACTTTGATGTAGGAGGCAGAATATTTGATGGCATTATTAAAGAGGTTACTGCACACTTTTGTGATAGCCTCTTCATCGACAGAGGCAACAATGTTCTGTTCGGGACATTCTAACGTCATGTCCAGATGCCTTTGTCTGGCAGCCGGCATAAAGCGATTATAGGTATTAATCACTATGCTATTTATGCTTTTCACTTTTAGTGATAAAGTGAATACTTTTGATTCGATTTTCCGGAAATCGAGCAATTGGTTAACCAAAACCAATAGCCGGTCTGTATTTCTTTCCATCGTTGTTAAGTTCTCTTTTACTTCCTGCTCGTTAAGTCGGGAGTTCAAAATATAGTCGAGTGGTGCCTTTATCAGCGTAATCGGCGTACGTATCTCATGTGCGATGTTCGTAAAGAAGTCTATCTTTGCCTTATAAATTTCTTCTTTTCTCATTTGTTCCTGGTGTGCCATCTTTTCTTCTACCTGCTTCTTCTTTCTATTGGTATACAATCGCAGAATGACGAAAAGGATACAGCTTATAATGAAGATATATAATGCATAAGCCCAAGATGTTTGCCACAATGGAGGAATTATGCTAATCTTGATTTGGGTTTCTTCCTTGTTCCATTGATGACCGTCTTTGGAATATTTGATGCGGAAAGTGTAATTGCCCGGTGGTATACTGTTGTAGGATATCCGGCTAATGTTATCTATATAAATCCATTTAGGATCGACCCCTTCCAGTTTATAGGCATATTTTTCGTTCCTTTCGGTCGAATAGTTTAATGAAGAGAAACTGAAGCTGAAAGTAGCTTGGTCGTAGTTAAGCCGGATAGCTTCTGCGTAGGGCATTGCCTTATCCATAATTCGGTGAATACTATCTACCTTGACTTCCTTATTGAAAACATAAAAGCCGGTCAGAACAACAGAATATTTATTCTTGTTAGGTCGGAAGTTTTTGGGGTTGAATGCGACGAATCCGTTTATACTTCCAAAATAGAGTGTACCATCCTGAGTTTTGATTCCTGAGTTATAGTTAAACTGTTTGCTTTGTAGCCCATTGGTTAGGTTATAGAGGGCTTCTACTGTCATGGTTTGCGGATTAAAATCTACCAATCCGTTATTGGTACTTAGCCAGAGGTGATGATTGTCATCTTCCAGAATAGTATAAATAACGTTGCTGGGTAGTCCATGTTGAGTTGTGACGCGGGTAAAACTTTCGGTGGTATCATCGTATCGGCAGAAACCGCCATCTTCAGATCCAAACCATAAATATTGTTTACTATCCTCAAAGATACAAGTGACACGGTCGTAACAGAGGCTGTATGGATTCTCTTCGTCGTATCGGAATTCTTTAATCTTTCCGTCTTTAGGATTATATCTGATTGCCCCTCTGTTATAAGTCGTAAACCAGATGTAGCCATTCTTGTCCTCTAATATATCGCTGATAAATGTTCCTCTAATTCCTTCAAATATCTTAAAACCGTCAACCTCTGGTATATAAGTGTATATGCCACTACTTGAACATATCCATACTGTATTTCTCTTATCGGTATAGATGGCAAATATATCATTATTATCAATAGAATTGGGGTGGTCACTTTTTTCGTAGTGTTTGTGCTGTTTGGTTTTCAAGTCCAATACATCGATTCCTTTACTGAAAGTACCGATCCATAGTTTATCCTGTGACAGATTCAGGCACTGAATATTTGTGAAAGAAATACTCAATGGTTTACTTTCGGGAGATATGTGAGTGAAAGTACCGTTACTTACGTCATAATAGTTCAACCCATTATCCTCTGTAGCTATCCATAAATTGCCGTGTTCATCGCTGACAAACTCCCTGACCCGATTGCCACTAACAGAATTCTTATACGCTATGGGATAGAAATTCTCAAAATAAGAGTAATGCGGTGGAATATAATCTACGCCGCCGAAATAACTTCCTATCCATATTCCACCTTCTCTATCCTTGAAAATAGAATATATGGCATTGTCCGAAAGGGACTGGTCGTTAAATTCTTCATGGGCGATGTGCTGTGTAATGTCACCTTTCAGGATGTATATACCGCTTTCCGTACCAATCCAGTATTCTGACTCGGTTATTTGTTTGATATCCCTGACGAATAGGTTCGAATCTATAATCTTCGGATCGATATTCTCGTTGACACTTACTTTTCTTGAGGCACCTGTGGTTTTATTTATTACATAAAGTCCATTGTTCATGGTGCCTAAAAGGATAGAGTCATTCTTGTAGTCACTGATAACAGTCGGTGTATTGCTGTTCTTATGGATAAAAGTAATCTTGTCTGTTTCGGCATCATAGCTGAAAATACCGGTTCTTGGGAAACCAATATATGCCAGTCCCTCATTGTTAATGTATAGCGCGGAAGGGTTGTGCGCATGATGTGTTCTGAACTTATCACTTATCCTGTATAGTTTGTTTTCTTTTATCTGATAGAGGAATAAATCTGGTCCTGCTAGAATCCACGCCCTGTTGTTTTCTTTATCGATAATGATCTTACTGACACTGCCTTCGATTCCCTCCTGATTTTCCGTTTTGGCCTTGAAACCGGAGAAATTCTCAGTAAAGGGATTATAAAGAAAGATCCCTTTATCAGTAGCAACCCAAAGAGTCTTGTCCGAGTTTTCGGCGATGGAGTAGATCATACTGTTTTTTAGATCTTTGGACGTACTGCCTCTCTGATAGATTTTGAAGTCATATCCGTCGAACCGGTTTAATCCGTTTTTAGTTCCTAACCAGATAAAGCCTTTGCTATCCTGGAAAATACTCATAATAGTATTCTGGGATAATTTAGAATTAATGTTATAATGCTTGAAGTAGTAAGTGGTCTGTTGCGAAACTGCATTCTCAAGATAAAGTACTGAGAACAGTAGTATAAATGTGATGTACTTCATAGATATAAGTTTTTTTGTTACGCAAATCTATAGAAATTAAGCCATATATTTAATGATTCGAATGGATTTAATGTGTTGAAATTCTGGGCATAATGAATTATGAGAGAAAAAAGCTAAAAAGGACAGAATAGAGCTTTTATAGAAAAGGATAATATTGATAATTAATTTGATAAAACAGAGCGAAAGGGTAAAAAAGTGCTATTTTTTGACGTTAAAGTGTTAGCCGTTTAGCTAAAAAACTGCATACATTTGCGATATCAACCAGGTAAGATTTTATAAGTTTATTTTTTAGGAAGTAATTTTTAGGTGAAATAAAAAAGAAAGTATTTTTGAAAATTACCCGATGGAATAAATATGATTTTTTATGAGATAGATTAATTGAAAATCTTTATACGTATGAGAAAAAGCATTTTATTACTTCTGTTACTTGCTGTTCCTGTTCTGTTACAGGCGCAAATGATGTATGGGGATACTACCCGGATAGGTATCCCTTTTAGTAAAGATCCTCATGTTGTTAACTTTAAAGGGAGATATCTGATGTATTATTCGATTCCTCCTTATAAAGACAATCCTGCTTCCGGTTGGAATATAGGCATTGCTGAAAGTCATGATCTTATTCGCTGGAATAAGGTAGGTGAGATCACTCCGGTACCTGGAGAGGATTATGAAAAGAATGGGTTATGTGCTCCCGGAGCCTTGGTCAAGGATGGGAAAGTGAATCTGTTTTATCAGACTTATGGGAATGGAGCGAAAGATGCTATTTGTCATGCCGTATCTGAAGATGGGATTAACTTTAAGCGAAATCCGACCAATCCTATTTTTCGTCCTGATGGAGACTGGAATTGCGGGCGTGCCATTGATGCGGAGGTTTGCGAGTTCAAAGGTAAATACTATTTGTATTTTGCCACGCGTGACAAAGACTTTAAGATTCAGATGCAAGGAGTTGCCGTAGCGCCTGGAGATACAGATTTCAGTCGGGATGCCTGGAAACTTGCAATAGATGAGGCAATACTATATCCCGAACTGACTTGGGAAGGAGAATGTATTGAAGGCGCTTCCATAGCGAAGAAAAATGGGAAACTTTTCATGTTTTATGCTGGAGCATACAACAATGCCCCCCAGCAGGTAGGAGTTGCTGTCAGCAAAGACGGTATACATTGGGAACGTTTGTTCGACAAACCTTTCATGCCCAATGGCAAACCGGGTGAATGGAATTCTTGTGAATCCGGTCATCCTCATTTGTTTACTGACCTTGACGGACGAACTTATCTGTTTTATCAAGGTAATAATGACTATGGTAAAACGTGGCTCATAACCAATGTGGAGGTTTTCTGGAAGAAGGGGAAACCTTATCTGAAGAAGTGAAATAATCAATATTAAAAAACAAGGACGAATGAAGAAAGTATGCATATGGTTGATTTGCACAATACTGTTTGTAATAGCTGGTTGTGCAAATACAAAAAAGAAAACGGAAGCTGAAAAAGAGGTGGATACATTTACGAACCCTTTAATCTTTGCTGATGTACCCGATGTGGATGTAATACGTGTAGGCAGCGATTATTATATGATAAGTACCACCGCTCACATGTCGCCCGGAGCGCCTATCATGCATTCCAAAGATATGGTGAATTGGAAGATTATCAGCTATGTATTTGATGAAATCAATGAAAGTCCCAAAAATAACCTGGAAGGAGGAAACATTTATAGCCGTGGGCAGTGGGCGGCCTCTTTACGCTACCATGATGGCCTTTTCTATGTATTCTTTGGTACAGGCAATAAATCATATATCTATACAGCAAAAGATCCTGCCGGTAAATGGGAAAAGAAGCTTGTAATTGATGAGTATTTACATGATGCTTCCATGTTGTTTGATGATGACGGCAGCATTTATCTGGCCTATGGAGCACGTCATATCCGTATTATCGAGTTTAATAAAGACTTGTCGGGCATTAATCGTGAAGGACTGAACGTGGAAGTGATTCCTGCAGAACCTAAAGGATTGCTGGAAGGGGTACATTTCTATAAGTTTAATAATAAGTATTATATGACATTTATCTGGTGGCCTGAAGGCGGTATTCGCACACAGCTCTGCTTCCGTTCTGATAAGGTGGCCGGACCTTATGAAATGAAAATAATTCTCTCTGATGATATGGGATATCCCAATCACGGTGTGGCACAAGGCTGTTTCATTGATACTGAAGATGGTAAATGGTACGGTATGCTTTTCCAGGATCATGAGGCAGTAGGACGTGTTCCTGTGCTGATGCCTTGCCGTTGGGAAGATGGCTGGCTGATGCTGGGAGATGAAAATGGTAAAGTACCTCAGGTGATGGAGAAGCCGGTAAAAGGCTATAATGAAAAGACGGAACTGGTAGTGAGCGATGAATTCAAGGGTAAGAAATTAGGGTTGACCTGGCAGTGGAATCATAACCCTGATAATGCACTCTGGTCACTGGCTGAACGTCCCGGATATCTGCGCTTGAAAACAGGAAAAGTGGTTAATAATATTTTTGATGCACGTAATACCTTAACCCAGCGCACAGAAGGTCCGAAGTGCAGTGGAGTAGTGGCATTGGAACTCTCTCACATGAAAGATGGTGACCGTGCCGGTTTGGCTGCTTTCTGTTCTGAACCGGGAACTCTGACTGTGGTTCAGGAAAATGGAAAGAAGTTCCTGATTATGACCGACCGTGGTGTTGAAAAGGCGCGTGTAGAACTGAAGAAGGATAAAGTTTACCTAAAGATGGATTGTGATTTTACGACCGATGATGCCGTATTTTCTTATAGTCTGAATGATAAACAGTGGGAACAATTAGGTGGGAAGTTCCACATGATTTTCAGTATGGCCCACTTTACGGGCAATAAGTTTGCTATCTTTAATTATGCTACAAAAAATGCCGGTGGATACGTAGATATTGACTTTTTCCGTTATGATAAATAATACGACAGACTATGAAGATATTAGTTCTTTGGATGTGTGTAGTCTTACTGGTTGCATGCACTACTGGCCAGAAAGAAGACTTGACGGCATCGGGCCTGAAACGAAGCCATTTTCAGACGGAAGTAAGCGGAAAGAAAACAGATCTGTTCGTTCTGAAAAATAAGAATGGCATGGAGGTATGCGTCACCAACTTCGGAGGACGTATCGTTTCTGTGCTGGTTCCGGATAAAGAAGGAATGATGCGTGATGTAGTATTAGGATTCGATTCGATACAGGATTATCTGAGATTCCCTTCTGACCTGGGTGCAACCATAGGCCGCTATGCCAATCGTATCAATCAGGGAAGGTTTGTTCTGGATGGTACAGAATATCAGTTGCCGCAAAATAATTACGGACATTGTCTGCATGGCGGTCCGAGAGGATTTCAATATCGTGTTTTCGATGGCCTTCAAAAGAGCGATCAGGAATTACAGTTGGCTTATCTGGCAAAAGATGGTGAGGAAGGGTTTCCCGGTAACCTGAATTGCAAGGTAACCATGACGTTGACGGATGACAACTCTATTCATATTCAATATGAGGCTGATACGGATAAACCGACCATCATTAATATGACTAACCACTCTTACTTCAACCTTGACGGCGATCCTTCCAAGAACAATTCGGATTATCTGTTGACTGTAGATGCTGACTATTACACTCCGGTGGACAGCACGTTTATGACCACTGGTGAACTGGCAGCAGTAGACGGAACACCTATGGACTTCAGAACTCCTGCAGCGATTGGCAGTCGCATGAACCTGGATTTCGAACAATTGAGAAACGGACATGGCTTTGATCATAATTGGGTGCTGAATACAGAAGAAGATATCACTCGTTCCTGTGCTACACTTGAATCTCCTGCAACAGGTATTATACTGGATGTTTATACCAATGAACCGGGTATTCAGGTTTATAGTGGAAACTTCCTGGATGGAACACTAACCGGAAAGAAAGGTATAGTATATAATTTCCGTGCAGCAGTCTGCCTGGAGACGGATAAATATCCCGATACTCCCAATAAATCTGATTGGCCGTCGGCTATATTAAGACCGGGTGAGAAGTATAATACACAATGTATTTATAAATTCTCCGTGCGCAAATAAATTATTATGTACTTTTGACAAAATAGGAATCATGAAAGATATGAGATTTATAGGCTATATTATTTTGAGCATGCTTGCAGGAGTGTATACTGTTAAAGCGCAAACCGTCCCGAAGGCTCAGGAAGGGGAACAAGTGCTTTTTGCCGATCCTTTCATCTTTTATTACGATGGACTCTATTATGCCTATGGAACTTCTTCCTTTGATGGCATTGAAGCCCTGGTATCTACAGATCTGGAGCATTGGGAAGTGCCGGGAGGAGCTAAACGCCATTTGGCCCTGCACAAAGAAGATGTTTATGGTGAGACCTGGTTTTGGGCTCCTGAAGTCTACCAGGTGAATGGAAGGTTTTATATGTACTATTCGGGTGACGAACGTATTTGTGTGGCTATGTCCGATTCTCCGTTGGGGCCTTTTAAGCAAGTGGAGAAAAAGCCGATGTTCAATGAGAAAGCAATAGACCATACACTCTTCATAGATGACGATGGCAAAGCTTACCTTTTCTTTGTCCGTTTTAACGATGGATTGAATGTATGGGTCGCTGAACTCGAAAAAGACTTGGTAACTTTGAAAGAGAAAACACTGCATCCTTGTATTAAAACGACTCAACCTTGGGAAAAGACGTGCGGAGGTGTTAATGAGGGACCTTTTGTTATAAAACATGAGGGACGTTATTATATGACTTACTCGGCCAATAGCTTTGAATGCCAGGACTATGGAATAGGTTGTGCCACTGCTACTGATATTATGGGGATATGGATAAAGTATGGTGAGAACCCGTTGCTGCAGAATGAGAAAGGCTTGGTAGGAATAGGGCATAATGCACTTTTTACTGATAAAGATGGTAAGCTGCGCATTGTTTATCATGCTCATAAAGACAAGAAAAATATTCATCCCCGGGCCATGTATATTGGTGATGTTTACTTCAAAAAAGTAAGAGGGGTAGATCGGTTGCGGATAAGTAAAGAACGTATTGTACCCAGAATATCCCGCATCGGTTCAAATCAATGATAAGGTCTCTGCTCCCCGAAAAATGAATTGCATGAATTACGCAAATCTTCTTTATGTTTTATGAAGTAAAGAGTATCTTTGCGTAATTCATGCAATTCTTTTTTTATAATTTATGGAAAGCAAGCAGACAGCAAAGGAAATCCAGCAAGAACTGGAGCAATACATTGATCCTGTAAAGCGGGAATATCTTCCTAATTTCTTCAAAACCGGAAAGGGACAATACGGAGAAGGTGATAAGTTCCTGGGTATCGTAGTTCCTAACACCCGTATGGTGGCGAAGCGTCATAAAGATGCACCGTTCGAGGTAATGGTAGAATTGTTGCAAAGTGAATGGCACGAATGCCGCCTGTGTGCCTTGCTGATGTTGGTAGAACGCTTTAAAAAATGCGATGAAAAGGGCAAAAAAGAAATATTCAACTTTTATCTGACGCAGACTGCCCGCATCAATAACTGGGATTTGGTTGATCTATCCGCTCCGGGCATTGTGGGCGAATATCTGAAAGATAAGCCTCGTGATGTTCTCTATCGTTTGGCCGATAGCGATCTACTTTGGGATCAGCGCATAGCAGTGGTCTCTACCTATACATTAATCAAAAACGACGATTTCATCGAGATTATAGCTCTCTCTGAACACTTCTTGCACACTCGCCATGATCTGATGCAAAAGGCTGTAGGCTGGATGCTGCGGGAAATGGGGAAGCGGGACAAGGACTTATTGGTGCAGTTTCTTGAAAAGCATTGTAAAGTGATGCCCCGCACGACATTGCGCTATGCGATAGAAAAATTTCCGGAAGAAGAACGAAAAGAATTTATGAAGCGGTAATAGGCAGACATATACTGTTGGCCACACTTTCATCGTTTGCGCTGCAAAAACCCAGGTAGGCAATCAAAGTATCATCCTTCCAGTCTTTAGGAAGTTCCAGTTCGGCGTTGCCATCCGAGCGCATAGCTGCTGATGTATCATAAACAGCCATGGTTTTCTCTTTGTTGTATACTAATAGCATGGCTGCATCCGTAGTCATGGCATTCCCTTGTTCGCTATTGTCCTCCCAGGTGAAGAGAGCTTTGCTGTCTTCGGTGCTGACTGTTACATTGGATGCTTGTGTCAGGCTTCCATGTGACACCAATACTTTGTTATAGTCAATTACTAATCCCTGCTCACTGTCTGCCAAGGCATTTTTCATCACATAAGACATGGCGGCGTTGAAAGCAGTCTGCCTTTCCGCAAATTCCCGGTATCCGATGCGTAGAAAAGGAGTGATTGTTCTGAGAAAGTTGAGTGCTACCTGAAATTTGCTGCGTTGTCCCTGTTGTTTTTCGGTGCGTGGATTGGTCATGTTGGCAGGGCGGGTACGCATATAAGGTATCCCTTTCCATGTACATCCTACCAGATTTCCTACTTTTCCTGTGAATCCGCCGAAAGCTCCTTGTTTGATTTTTCCCATGATAGTTTAATTTTTAATAATTCATATTTTGTTGTTTGCGAAGGGAGAGAGAAGTCTGGGCATGGCTTTTCTGATTCTTCATGCATTGCTTTTTGAAAAGTGTTGCACTGCAAAGGTATGAATAAACTTTTTCTTTTAGCCTTTGATTTTGACGGTTTGTTTTCATGAATTTTAAATATATGTGGAACATTCTCAAAATGTGGTACTTCGTCATAATTAAGGCTGGTCTCGGACTTAGTTGTGTCTTACCTTCTCCTTGTATATAAGAAGGAGTAGGTAGGGAGTAGGTAGGGGGAAAGTAAGGAGAAGGTAGGGAGTAGGTCAGTAGCTATTATATTTTCCTGCAGTTTGTGAAGTTATCAAGCTTTGCGTGCGGAGGTTTTTTCTTATGCAGGGTATTTTATCTTGATACAGTAATGTTGTTTGTGAAAAGAGTTAACTTATAGGGATAATCTCAAAATAAATTAGTTATTTTGCAGAAAACAAAAAGTTGCGGTATGAAGTCACTGTACATCAAGAACTACAAGAATCTTAAGTAAAAAACTAAGCCTCATTGGGGATAAAGACTACATGAGGAAATATTCCTTGTGCAGTCTTTTTTCATGATGTGTGATTGCATGTGAGCCGCAAAGGCAGAGTTTCTTTTCAGCATGAACAAGCGGAGAAGGACGGAATGATGAAGCGAGGAAAGAAATTAAGTGAAAAAATAGATAGGGTTCATCAGTTTGTACTATCTTTGCTCAATAGAACCAAAATATGGAGACATGGATTGCGAGAAGCAGACAACCGAATATAAGAGTCTTCTGAAAATCAGGACAGGAGATAAAGGATTCAAAGACTTATCCGTGACCTGTGTTGCTTTGGCAAATGCACAAGGCGGAAGAATTTTTATAGGCTACGATGACAAGAAGACAGAGAACTATCACCTGGTTGATGAAGGTTATTTGACGAATTTAGGTGTTCTTTGGTTAGGTACGGCAAAGCAGAGAAGTTCTATCTGTTATCCTGCTACGGTTCAGTATATTGTTTATGATGTGCTTGAGCGAAAAGTACGAAAAGAAGAATGGCATGATAATCGGTTGAATCCTAAAGAGCTGCTTCTTGATATAGAACAGAAGGCTGTTGAGTTGACTTATTCGTATGAGTTTCCGAATGGTTTGTTTCGTAAACAAATACGGCATTATCATCCTAAGTTGGTACGAGAGTTGTTGGTCAATGCTTTAGCTCATAAATCATATACCATTTCCAGTGACATAATGATTAAAGTTTTTTCTGACAGATTAGAAATCTCTAATCCGGGAGGGTTGCCATTGGGTATAACAAAAAATAATATTTTGCATGCCAAGCATCGGCGTAATCCTAATATGATAGAGCTACTGAGCGCTTTGGAAATGATGGAAGGTGAAGGATCCGGTTATGATTTGATTTATGAACTGAATGCTATGGAAGCAAAGGATCCGCCTATGATAGAATCTTCGTACAATGAAGTTACAGTGATTCAAAATGCGGAGATTATAGATACGGAGCTGCTTCCTTTGCTGGACTTTGTTTTGCAGAATTATCAGTTGACGCAAAAGGCATTTACAGCTTTTGGTATCATAGCCCGTGAGAAGAAGGTGCTCAGTACGCGGCTTTCTGCCATACTTCAGCTTCAAGAAGAAGACCGTTTGCGTAGCTATACAGATAAGTTGTTGAAAGATAATATTATCGGAAGGACTGGTGCGAAGAAAGGTACTCAGTTTTTTGTGAATCCCCAGTTAATAAAGAATGCAAAGGTAAATTTGAAGACAACTCTGAAAACAGTAGAACCTTATGTGCTGAGAACTCTAATAATGGAAGACTTGAGAGTACATCCTAAAAGCAAGATTTCGGAGATTGCGGGCCGGTTGCCGGAAGTCGATTTACAGGAGTTGAGAAAGATGGTTTATTCGATGGTGGATGTGGAATTGATAACAGAAGGGGCCCGTACTGATAGACGTTATGCACTGAAATAAGTGGTAAAAAAAAAAAGGAAAAAAAAAGAAATAGAAAAATAAAAGGTTTAAGTGGTTGATTTTCAGCTTTAATATTGTTTTCTATTCTTTTTCTAAAAAGATAAGAAAAGAAATAAATATAGAATGGAACGAGAAGATTTTGATATACGTGATAATCAATTGACCAGTAGGGAACGTGATTTTGAAAACGCACTTCGTCCGTTGTCCTTTGAAGACTTCAGCGGACAGGATAAGGTGGTGGATAATCTGCGTATCTTCGTTAAAGCAGCCCGCCTGCGTGGCGAAGCGCTGGATCATGTATTGCTGCATGGACCTCCGGGATTGGGTAAAACGACACTTTCCAATATTATTGCGAATGAGCTGGGAGTGGGCTTTAAGGTAACTTCCGGTCCGGTGCTTGATAAGCCGGGCGATTTGGCGGGGGTGCTTACCAGTCTGGAACCGAATGATGTGCTGTTTATCGATGAAATTCACCGCCTTTCTCCGGTGGTGGAGGAGTATCTGTACTCCGCAATGGAGGATTACCGCATTGATATTATGATAGATAAAGGCCCGTCTGCACGGAGTATTCAGATTGATCTGAATCCGTTTACGATGGTGGGGGCTACTACCCGTAGCGGTTTGCTGACTGCGCCTTTGCGTGCCCGCTTCGGTATTAATTTGCATTTGGAGTATTACGATGATGATGTGCTGAGTGGTATTATTCGCCGTTCGGCAGGGATATTGAATGTTCCTTGCTCTACAAGGGCTGCATCGGAGATTGCTTCCCGTAGCCGTGGAACGCCGCGTATTGCGAATGCATTGCTGCGTCGCGTGCGGGATTTTGCACAGGTGAAAGGTTCGGGGAGCATTGATACGGAGATTGCCAATTTTGCTTTGGAAGCACTGAATATCGATAAGTATGGTCTCGATGAAATCGACAATAAGATACTTTGTACCATTATCGATAAATTTAAAGGCGGTCCGGTAGGGCTTACTACCATTGCTACGGCATTGGGTGAAGATGCCGGAACCTTAGAAGAGGTGTATGAACCGTTTCTGATTAAAGAGGGTTTCTTAAAACGTACCCCCCGCGGACGTGAAGTGACTGAACTGGCTTATAAGCATTTAGGACGTAGCCTTTACAATAGTCAGCGTACGTTGTTTAGTGATTAACGTTTAGTGATTAGTGATTAGTGATTAGTATGGAGTATCGAAATGGAGTTTTGAAGGATAAAAGCAAAGCTTTTGCTATCCGTATTATAAAGCTTTATCAGTATTTATCGGAAATGAAAAAAGAATATGTAATTTCTAAACAGTTATTACGGTCTGGAACTGCGATAGGAGCTATGCAACGTGAGGGAGAATATGCTGAAAGTAAACTTGATTTTATTCATAAATATGCTATTGCACAAAAAGAATGTAGTGAGTCGATTTACTGGTTAGAATTATTGTATGAAACCTCATACTTGAATATAGAGGAATATAATAGTATCTATGCAAATGCAGAAGAATTAATGAAATTATTAACGACTAGCATAAAGACAGCCAAGTCTCATTGCTAATCACTAAACGTTAATCATTAAATAAAGTGGCGGGATTAAAGAGTTTAGCAAAAGAAACTGCTATTTACGGGGTAAGTAGTATTGTAGGACGTTTCCTCAATTATCTGCTGGTACCTGTATATACGATAGCCTTGCCTGCATCATCGGGTGGTTATGGTGTGGTTACGAATATATATGCCTGGGTGGCATTGATGCTGGTATTGCTGACGTGCGGCATGGAAACGGGATTTTTCCGTTTTGCCAATAAAGGGCAAGATGATCCGATGCGGGTATATTCCACCACCTTGTTGAGCGTAAGTATTGGCTCAGTGATATTCGTTGTTTTGGGATTGTTGTTTTTGGAACCTATTGCCGGATGGTTAGAATACGGAGAGCATCCTTGGTATATAGGTATGATGATGATTGTGGTAGCAATGGATGCTATTCAAAGTATTCCATTCGCTTATCTGCGTTATAAGAAACGCCCCATTAAGTTTGCTGCATTGAAGTTGTTGTTTATCTTCCTCAATATTGCTCTCAATCTTTTCTATTACGTCGTTCTGAAAGGGAATGATGTAGGTTATGCTTTCCTCTTCAATCTGATATGTACTTCTGTTGTCATGTTGTGCATGATACCGGAACTGAGGGGATTTACCTATATACTGGATAGAGAATTACTGAAACGGATGCTTCGTTACTCTTTGCCATTGGTGATACTGGGTGTGGCAGGTATCTTGAATCAGGTGGCCGATAAGATTATTTTTCCCTTTGTTTATCCTGATGAGGCTGAGGCTACCGTACAACTCGGTATTTATGGAGCTGCCAGTAAGATTGCCATGATTATGGCCATGTTTACTCAGGCATTCCGCTTTGCTTATGAACCTTTTGTATTTGGTAAGAGCAAGGAGAAAGACAGTCGTGAGATGTATGCCCAGGCTATGAAGTTCTTTATCATCTTTACTTTACTCGCCTTTCTGGCAGTAATGTTCTATCTGGACATTCTGCGCCATATCATCGGGCGTGATTATTGGGACGGATTACGGGTAGTACCTATCGTTATGGCAGCGGAAATCTTTATGGGCATTTATTTCAACCTGTCTTTCTGGTACAAATTGATTGATGAAACCCGTTGGGGAGCTTACTTCTCATTGACAGGCTGTACCATCTTGATATTGATGAATGTCTTCCTGATTCCGAAGTATGGCTATATTGCTTGTGCCTGGGCTGGATTTACAGGATATGGCGTTGCTATGTTGCTTTCTTACTTTGTGGGTCAGAAGAAATATCCGATACAGTATGATTTGAAAGCAATTGGTATGTATGTGCTTCTTGCTGCTGTGCTTTATCTCGCTGCCGAATATGTGCCGATAGACAATATCTACCTGCGTATGGCATACCGTACAGTTCTGCTGATACTGTTTATCGCTTACGTTGTGAAGCGTGATTTGCCGCTGAACCAAATACCAATTCTGAACCGTATCATAAGAAATTAGAATAGTCCGCATGGCAAATTGTAAATTGTAAATCGTCAAATTGTAAATGATATGATGGAAACACCTGAACAAAACCGAAATGTTTTTGCCGTTAAAAAGTTCCTGAGCGAGTATCTTGATCTGAGAAAAGACAAGGACAATGAGCTGGAAACAGTAGACTCCATCCGCAAAGGAGTAGAGTTTAAAGGGGCTAACCTGTGGATTTTGATCTTTGCCATTTTTATGGCATCATTAGGACTGAATGTTAATTCCACAGCCGTAATTATCGGTGCCATGTTGATTTCTCCACTGATGGGACCCATCATGGGTGTGGGACTTTCTGTCGGTCTGAATGACTTTGAATTGATGAAACGTTCACTGAAGAGCTTTCTGATAACTACTCTGTTCAGTGTAACTACAGCTACTGTATTCTTTCTTGTAAGCCCTGTTGCCGAAGGACAGTCGGAGCTTCTGGCACGTACTTCACCTACGATTTATGACGTATTCATCGCATTGATGGGTGGTCTTGCCGGTGTGGTTGCCCTATCTACCAAGGAGAAAGGAAACGTAATTCCCGGTGTTGCCATTGCCACGGCTTTGATGCCCCCTCTCTGTACGGCAGGTTACGGGTTGGCAACGGGTAACTTGGTTTATTTCCTCGGAGCATTTTATCTCTATTTCATTAATTCGGTATTTATCAGCCTTGCTACCTTCCTGGGAGTGCGTGTGATGCACTTCCAACGTAAAGAGTTTGTGGATAAGAAGCGGGAGAAGAAAGTACGCCAATACATTATACTCATTGCTGTGCTGACCATGTGTCCGGCTGTTTACTTGACGGTAGGTATCATTCAGAGTACTTTCTATGAGAGTGCTGCCAACCGGTTTGTTGCCGAGCAGCTTTCTTTTGAGAATACACAGGTATTGGATAAAAAAATCCATTATCATGGTAGCAAGGACAATGAGATACGCGTGGTGCTGATCGGACAAGAAGTTCCTGAGGCTTCGATTGCCATTGCCCGTAGCAAGATGAAGGATTATAAGTTAGGTGAAACAAAGCTGATTGTTCTTCAGGGAATGAATAACGAAGCAGTGGATATTTCTTCTATCCGGGCTATGGTGATGGAAGACTTCTATAAGAACAGTGAAGAACGACTGGTGGAACAAACAAAGAAGATTACGGTGCTGGAACAGAGCCTGGCAAGATATAAGTCTTTCGATGAATTGGGCAAAAAGATTGTTCCGGAACTAAAAGTTCTCTATCCATCAGTGAAAACAGTTTCTATCTCTCATGCCATAGAACTGACGGTTGATTCGGTACGGACAGATACCATTACACTTGCCGTACTGAAGTTTGGCAAGCATCCCGACGCCCACGAGAAACAGAAAATCACCGAATGGCTGAAAGCACGTACGGGAGCGAAACAACTAAGACTGATTGCAGAATAATTTAATACGAAATAGAATGAAGCTAAAGTATATCCTGATTGTTGCTTGCAGCCTCTTCACGTTGACGGGACAGGCGGACGAAGGTATGTGGATGCTGGGAAACCTGAATAAACAGACCCGTAAAACGATGAAAGAACTCGGCCTGCAAATGCCTGCCGATAAACTATATAATCCGAAGAAACCCTCATTGAAAGATGCAGTAGTCAGCTTCGGAGGATTTTGTTCCGGTGTGGTAGTGTCGGAAGACGGGTTGGTGTTTACCAATCATCACTGCGGCTTCAGCAGTGTGCAGCAACATTCGTCGGTGGAGCATGATTACCTGAAAGATGGTTTCGTAGCCCGTAGCCGTGCAGAGGAATTGCCTAATCCGGAGCTTTATGTTCGTTTTCTGCTTCGTACGGAAGATGTAACCAAGCGTGTGCTGGGAGCCGTTAAACCTTCGATGAACGAGATGGAACGTTCCAGTGCGGTAGACTCTATGATGATGGTAATAGGCGGTGAGGTATCCCTGAAAGACTCCACTTTGCTTGGCGTGGTAGATGCTTATTATGGAGGCAATGAGTTCTGGCTCTCCGTTTACCGCGATTTCAATGATGTGCGGCTGGTGTTTGCACCTCCTTCCTCTGTCGGCAAGTTCGGCTGGGATACGGATAACTGGGTGTGGCCCCGGCATACAGGAGATTTCTGTGTATTTCGTATTTATGCAGATCGCAAGAACCGGCCTGCCGATTACTCTCCTGATAACGTCCCGTATCATCCTGAATATGTAGCTCCGATTTCACTGGATGGCTATAAGGAGGGCTCTTTCTGTATGACGATAGGTTATCCGGGAAGTACGGAACGTTATCTTTCTTCATTCGGCATCGAGGAAATGATGAATAACTCCAATCAGGCGCAGATTGATATTCGTGGTGTGAAACAAGCCATCTGGAAACGTGAAATGGACAGTAAAGACAGCATACGCATTAAGTATGCTTCCAAATACGATGAAAGCTCCAATTACTGGAAGAACAGTATCGGGGTCAACCGTGCCATCCGTAAGCTGGGAATCCTGGAGAAGAAGCGTGAAATGGAGCAGGAAATCCGTCGGTGGATACAGCAGAACCCGGAAGAACGTGAGAAGCTTCTTCAACTGTTTACGGATTTGGAACTGAACTACAAGAACCGCCGGGAGGTAAACCGTGCACAGGCCTACTTTATCGAGTCTTTCCTGTATGGACCGGAATTAGTGCAGCTTGCACTGAAGATTCTAAACTTCGACTTTGAAGGGGAACAGAAAACAGTTATTGCCGCCTTGAAGGATATCGTTGAGCAATACTCTAATTTGGACCTGGATATAGACAAGGAAGTCTTTACGGCACTGTTGAAGGAGTATCGCTCAAAAGTGGATACCACTTTCCTGCCGGAAATCTACCATACTATCGCACAGAAGTATAATGGGGATGAGAAAGCTTTCGTAGATAGTCTTTATGCAAGTTCTGAGTTGACCACTCCCCGTGGTTTGAAACGCTTTCTTGAACGGGATACTACCTATCAGATTTTCGATGATCCGGCTATCTCGTTGGGCATTGATATGCTGACGATGTTGTTCGATATGAATATGCAGATGCAGGCGCCTACTACGGAGATCATCCGTGGGGAACGTTTGCTGAACGGGGTTATCCGTCGGATGTATATATCTCGTAATTTCTATCCGGATGCTAATTCCACTATGCGATTGAGCTTTGGGACGGTATGCGGATATACTCCGTTTGACGGAGCGGAATATGATTATTATACAACGACAAAGGGTGTTCTGGAGAAAGTGAAAGCTCACGTAGATGATGTTGATTTTGCAGTACAGCCGGAGGTACTTTCATTGCTCTCTTCGGACAATTTCGGAAGATATGCCGATGAAAAGGGCGAAATGAAGGTGTGCTTCATCTCTAATAATGACATTACGGGTGGCAATAGTGGTAGTGCGATGTTCAATTCGAAAGGTGAATTGCTGGGGTTGGCTTTCGATGGAAACTGGGAAGCTATGGGCAGTGATATTCTTTATGAACCGAAGATGCAGCGTACCATCGGGGTGGACGTGCGCTATATATTGTTTATGATTGAGAAATACGGGAAAGCAGGGAACCTGATTCAGGAATTGAATATTCTCAATTAGTGGACGGGTCCCTGCTTTTCGTGAGGGAGACAATTACTTGCTTCCGGACAAGATTCCAGTATCGGTATCTCTGTTGTTGATTCTTCTACCTTGGCTGTTGCGCTTCTTTCCGAAGTCAAGGCTGAAGGATGCATTTACCATGAACAAAAGCCTTAAGTTCTTGGAATACGCTAACTGGCGGTAGGGAGCCGACTTTGATAAATTTTCTATTTCCTGTTCATATTTCTTGGTGAACGGATTCAGTACCCCGGCAGAAAGGCTCCATTTCTCCGTATTATATCCTGCCATGATGGTGTGCAGTTTTTCCTCTTTAGTCAACGTTTCGCCCCACAGAGTGTGGTTGCTGGTATTCATTTCTGCCATCAGTACCCAGTTTTTGTACATTGCCATCAGGCTGCCTCGCAGTCCTGCATTGGTGTGTGTATGCGTGTAGGTGTTGCCATAGCTGATATAGCGGTTCAGGAACGGAGTGATTTTAATGGAGATATACTCTTTGTAAGGTCGTATTTGTATAGCTGTCTCCAGATTGATCCGGTGGAAACCTTTATGATTCTCGGTAGTGCGGACAAAATACCCGTCTTCGTAGTAGGTATTTTCCATAATCGGCTTATTGTCATAGCTATATCTTCCAAATAAATCGACAGATACATACTTGCTGTGCCAACTGGCAGATAGTGTATTGGCATAGAATGTAACAGACTTTAAGTCGGGATTTCCTTTGCGTATCTGATACTTATCCATTGCTTGCGAGATGTCGTTCAGGTCGGAGAGGGAAGGAGCATAGCCCGACATGTATCCGTTGTATCTGAAAAACCACTTCCCGTTTATAGAATACGATAGGCTTAAAGAGGGCTTGACTATATACTTCTCGGAAGAATACTGCTCCTGGCTGTTATAAGTTCTCATAGCTCCAATCCCTACAGTGTAGTTCAGTGCTTTTATCTTGGATTGATATTCGGTAAATAAGTAAGTTTCGGCCGTATTCATCGTGATTCTATTTTCTATATTGCCCGAATATCTATTTTGCAAATAGGCCTGTGTATGCTTGATACCTCCGGTAAACTTACCCGTATTGAATTGTTTTTCGTAGATACCTTCTCCAATGATGGAGTACTTCTCACCTTTGGTTTCCGAATAGATATCCGTATCGTTGTTGTCATTATTAAGTGCTTTCTGCATAAAAGTCCGTTCATTCTTGCTATCCAGATAAGAAGCCACTACATCCGCATAGATTGTCTGTTTGTTTTTCAGATTTCTCTGGTAATAGATATCCAAAGAAGGGATAAGTACTTTGGAGGCGGAAAGGTCGGATATGGAGTAGGAGGTGTCTCCTTCATACAATGTACTGATTCTGTCCGACATGGAACTGGGGGTATCACTGTATTGGTTTCTGAGAGCAATGTTGAGAAGTTGCTTGTCATTATCCTGATAGCTGTAATTGAGGTTGAAGTTAAGGTTATCATACTTTACTTTAGTAGGTTCTCCTACTTCTCTATTCTCTTGATAAGCCTCCGGGAAGTGGAAACTTTCATAGTTTTCACGCGTCCACTTCAGATCTCTCTGTCCCCAATATACGGTAGTGCTGAGTTCAGACTTGTTGAAGTGGTATTTGGCTGCGAGGTTATGTTCGCCGTATCCCGTATCGGATACTCCGTTGGTGAGATCAGCAGAGATATTTCCTCCCGATTCCCTTCTCTTTACAATGTAGTTCAATACGGCACCTGCATTTCCGTAGCGTGCGCCGGGATTGTCTATATACTCGATGCGGATCACATCTGCCGGGCGGATGGAAATTATTTCAGCTTGAGTCACTTCTACACCGTTAATCCTAAGTTGTACATTGTCTCCTCCGGGAATCGTGATGCTGTTGTCTATCGGATTGATTAGGATGCGCGACAGTTGTAGATTTCTCAGTAAGGAAACTCCGTTGGAAGCGGCTTTAGTCTGCATTTCGGTCGGGAGGATAATTTGCCGGTCGGTCTTTTTGATGATGGGGCTCGCTGTGACGGTAACGCCTTCCAACATTACATTATCGGGTGACAGGGGCAGTTCTCCCAAATTCAGATTGGCTTGCAGGTTATGGATGGAGAGGCAGGAATTCTCGTATCCGACGCATGAGATGCATAAGATATAATCTCCATTATTTACCTCTTTCAGTAAGAAATAGCCGTCGTTGTCTGTGGCAGCTCCAGTGATGAATGCCGAGTCTTGAGTCATCAGGCTGACATTGGCATACTCGATGTTCTGATTGTTACTCTCATCGATGATTTTCCCTGTGATTTTGTTTGCAGCCATCAGGGAGGTGCATAGGAATAATACTCCTAAAATGATACTTAATCTTTTCATTTTTCTTATTATTTTTAGTGATTATTTCTGTTCTTTGAACATGACAAAGGTAGAGCGATAGAAACAGAAAAGTAGTTTATATGCGGCACTAAATAAACTGCAATGACTTTTGCAACTATTTGAAAATTAAAGGGTTTTGAACTATGTTTTATGAAAAAGTTTATATCTTCCCATTTCAGGTTTATATATAAAGAAAAGTGCAAAAAAAGGGAGACCGTAACTTCCGTTAATTGATAAATATCTATCTTTGCAAAGACTTAAAGCAAGAAGGAAAAACGGCATGAAAGCATTGAAACATGGTTTGATAGGTTGGGTATGCGTGTTGGCATTGGCAGCATGTGCAGAAGCCCTGCCATCGCAACGCATCCAGATAGAAAAGGCGGAGCAGATGTTACAGCAGAATGCAGAGGAGGCGATTGCTCTGCTTCGGTCGGTGAAAGATCCCGAAATATTGCCGGATTCATTGCGGGCACGGTTTGCATTGGCTATGGGGCAAGCCCACTATAATGCGCATTGGGTGATGAATGAAGACTCTTTGCTGTTATACGCTCTGGATTATTATGGAAGACCGGATGTGGGTGACACATTGCGCTTGCTGCGTACCTACAAACTGGCGGCGCATTACTTCTACGATAGCGAGAGATATAAAGAAGCCACTGAGATGATGGTTGAAGGAAATCGCATTGCAGCCCTGCGCGGCGATACGGCTGCCCGTCTTGATTTGCTGCGGTCTGTAGAGAATATAGGGGAAGGTAATGATGATTTTGAAGGTCTGATACGCCTACAGAAGCAATTGATAGCTATAGAGCCTGATTCCACCCGACAATATAATAACTACAACAGCCTGGCGATATCGTACTACTGTGCAAATCAGAATGATTCTGCGCTGCTGGCTCTCCGTAAAGCTACTGAATGCCTGTATACCTCCACAGACTCTTTGAAGGCATTGTACTATGTGATGCGCAACTATGCTGATATACTGAGCGATTCCGGAAAGAATCGGGAAGCCATCAATTTGCAGCGCCATAGTTTACAAGAATATAAAGAAACGAAACATCCTTTCGAGTCCTTATCTTATTATGCTCTTTCGCGTTATTTTCTGAATATGGGTCAGATGGATTCCGCTCGCTACTATATACAAATGGGAGATAGCGTGCGTTCACCCTACATTGACCAGGACTTGTCGTTGGCTAACTTTTATCTGGTACAGAAAACGTTGATGAATTATACGGATAGCCGCTCTTTTACAATTCGGGATGTGGCGTTCTTCTCAAACCGGCTGTATAACAACTTTATCCGTGACCAGCGGGTGATAGCCCAAAAAGGAAAGGTACAACTGTTACTGCAACAGCAGAATATGAATCTCCAATTGGAAAAGCAGAAAGAACGAACCTTTTTTGTCGGATTGGTGGCTCTCTGTATTTTGTTGTTGCTGGCTGTTGCCTGGTATTTGCAGAGAAGAAAGCATTTGCTTGTAGAGAAAGAAGAAGAATTGGAAGCCTTGCGCCGTTTGTTGAATGAGACGGAAGGCGATGAAAGCGGCAATAATGATAAGTTTGTCAAGAAGATGCTGCTTCAGCAGTTAGGTCTGATACGTATTGTGGCTACGAATCCCAGTTCCGATCATCAGGAGCTATTGGTACAGATGGGACGGATAGCCAATAAAGATGTAGCGGTAGATGATTTGCTGGTTTGGAGTGATTTATATAAGACTATTGATATGGTGCATGATGGCTTTTATACCCGTATCAGTCAGAAGTATGGAAATATCCTGAATGAAAAGGAACTGCAACTCTGCTGTTTGTTGAAGTCGGACTTTTCAACGAAAGAGATTAGTGTGGTTATTCAGCAAAGCATACGGACGGTGTATCAACGTAAGACGGTTATACGGCAGAAATTGGGTATGGAAGAAAAAGAGGATATTGCTGAATTTCTTTCTAGGAGATAGGTACGCGGACGACGTGTTCGTCCACCTAATCCGTATCGTCCGCGTACCTATTTATGCAATTCCCCGGATGCGGTCATCAAATGCCGACAGTGCCGCCTTTGCACCTTCACCCATTGCAATTACTATCTGTTTGTAGGGAACGTTCGAAACATCTCCTGCCGCATAAACTCCCGGAAGCGTGGTGCGGCAAAAAGCATCGATCTTGATTTCGCCTATCGGAGTCGTTTCCAGCATGTCACGGAAAGGAGCGCTATTGGCTGCCAGACCAATCTGTACGAAGATGCCATCCAATGGAAAATCCCGTTCTTCGCCACTTACGCGATCTTTGACGCGGATACCTGTTACCTTATCTCCGTTTCCCACTACTTTCGTAGTCTGTGAGGAAGTGAATATTTCAACATTTGGCAGACTTTGAGCTTTCTCCTGTAGCACCTGATCAGCTCTGAGACTATCCGCAAATTCAAAGACAGTCACTTTCCGGCAGATACCTGCCAAGTCGATGGCTGCTTCTATACCGGAGTTTCCGCCACCGATAACGGCTACGTCTTTTCCCTGATAGAACGGCCCGTCGCAATGCGGACAAAAAGCAACTCCTCTGCCTATGTATTCCGTTTCACCTTCCACATTCAGTTTGCGCCAGCTTGCACCGGTAGCAATAATTACACTGGGAGATATGAATACTTCACCGCCCACTACTGAAATCCTTTTTTCTTTTCCTTGAAGTTCCGCCTTCTCTATCTTACGGTCTTCAAACAAGTCGATGGGATAATGATTGATATGGCTTCTTAAATTGTCTGCCAACTGTGCACCTGTAGTCTGTGGCACGGAAATCAGATTCTCGATTCCTACGGTTTCCTTTACCTGACCACCGATCTTTTCAGCTACAATGGCTACCCGTAATCCCTTGCGGGCTGAATAAATCGCAGCTGAGGCACCTGCCGGCCCACCGCCTAATACAAGGACATCATAAGTCCGTGAGATAGGTTCTGCATTTCCCACAGGTTCGGAGCCGAACATTTCTTCCAGCTTCTGCAGAAGTTCGCCTAAAGTGCCGCGTCCTACATGAAGCAATTTACCGTTGGCATAGACGGACGGTACACCTTGTATTTTCAGTGCATCCACTTCTTTTTGGAAAAGGGCACCGTCTATCATTTCATGTGTGACCTGCCCGTTCAGCAAAGCCATTATATTCAGGGCCTGCACCACATCGGGGCAGTTGGTACATGTCAATGATACATAAGTCTGCAATGAAATGGGCCCTTTCAACGCCTGAATGCGTCGGCTGATGGCTTCATCAGGAAGATTTTTCCCCTTTCCATCTGCATTCAGTACTGCCAGAAGCAAAGATGTGAATTCATGACCGTTCGGTATTCCGCGGAATTTGACACCGGTTTCTTTCCCGTTTTTCAGCAAAGAGAATTCCAGCTTCGGTTCTTCGGTTTCAGTAACCTCACAGGAGAGTTTATCGGAACATCCTGCTACATCTTTCAGCAACTCTGTCAGCTCCTGCGCGCTTTCGTGCCGTGGATGGCAGGTGATATGAAAAGTGTACTGCGCTTCCAGGTTTTGGAAGACGCTGCGTACTTGGTTTAAAATGCTTGTTTCTAACATAACAGTATTATACTAATGTAAGATAAAAGAGGTCCCCTCTATGTGTGCAATGGATAAAGGGGACCTCGCTAATAAAAAAGGGATGTGAACTTAAATTTTACCAACCAAATCTATACTTGGTTTCAGTGTTTCGCCGCCTTTCTTCCATTTTGCGGGACATACTTCACCGTCGTGTGTTGCAACGAACTGTGCTGCTTCTACCTTGCGGAGAAGTTCGTCGGCATTACGTCCGATGTTATTGTCCTGTATTTCGGCAATCTTGATTTTGCCTTCGGGGTTCACGACAAATGTGCCGCGGTAAGCCATACCTTCTTCTTCAATCATTACGCCGAATGCACGTGTCAGCACGCCTGTAGGGTCTGCCAGCATCGGATACTTGATCTTACGGATACTTTCGGATGCATCGTGCCATGCTTTGTGCACGAAGTGAGAGTCGGTACTTACCGAGTATACCTCTACACCCATTGCCTGGAATTGCTCGTATTTTTCAGCGATGTCCACCAGTTCGGTAGGGCACACAAACGTAAAGTCTGCGGGATAGAAGAAGAAAATAGCCCACTTGCCTTTTACGTCTTCGTTAGTTACTGTTTTGAAACTTCCGTTCTGGAATGCCTGAACTTTGAATTCAGGAAGCTGAGAATTGATAATTGGTTCCATAATCTTTTTTGTTTTAAAAGGTTTAGTACTTTGTTTTTTCGATGATGCAAAAATATAGCATCTTTTGCCGATAGAACAAAAAAAACGATTGAAAAGATTTATGGGCCGATAGACGAAATCTATACAACGCACTGAGTTGCCCGCAGGGACAGCATTTCGCGGGGTACAGACGCTTGTATTTCTTTTGTGAGTACCTCCAATAAAGTGGTTCGTATGAAGTGCTCGTTGGTGATGAGAATGATCTGCCGGGTAGGAGTAGGAATGGCAAAGGGGCGCACCAACTCTTTCTGTGTATCGTTGAGCTGATCGATGGCAAGTTCGGGAATGAAGGTAACGCCTTTACCGCTTTCCACCATGCGCATGAATGTCTCCATGCTACCCAGATGATAAGCGATCTGGCTGGCTTGCGCCGCCTTCATCTGGCAGAAGCGGACTAACTGGTCGCGGAAGCAATGTCCCTCGTCAAGCATCCAAAGCTGTTCGTCGCTGAGATCGGAGGTGCGGATAATCTTATTTTCGAACAGTTTGCTTTCGCGCGCGATATAAGCATAGAATTGTTCGTAGAATAAAGGTATCTGGCGGAAGTCATCCTTTTCAGGCAGGGTGGCGATAATGCCGGCATCTATGTCTCCTTTCATAAGAGCCTGTTTGATGTCCTTCGTCTTCATCTCCGTTACGCGGATATCCAGTTTAGGATATTTCTTCATCAGTTGCGGAAAGAAGCGGGGCAACAGATAAGGAGCGATGGTGGGGAGTATACCTAACTTAAAGACACCCGACAAGGAGTGCTTCTCTTCTTCAATAATATCCTTTATATGGCCTGCCTGTTCCAATACGATACGGGCTTGCTCTATTACAAGTTGTCCGACGGGAGTAGGGCAGATGGGCTGTTGGTTGCGGTCGAATATCTTGGTGTCCAGCTCGTCTTCCAGTTTCTGTATCATGGCACTCAGGGTGGGTTGAGTTACACGGCAATGTTCCGCAGCTTTGGCGAAATGGCGGAACTGATTAACGGCAAGAATGTATTCCAGTTGTTGTAAAGTCATGATGAATAAGGGGTTTGAACGGGTTATATAGATTCTGTCTATGCAAAGATAGAAATTATCTGTTTGACAAGCATGGGTTTCCGCCTTATCTTTGTCTCAGAAAAAAGAAAAACAGTATAAATTATTAAAACCATAAAATTATGAAGACTTTAAATTACATCAAGTTAAATGAATCGGGAGTAGCTAACGTAGTATCTGCATTGCATCAACTTTTGGCAGATTTCCAGGTATATTACACGAATCTGCGCGGTTTCCACTGGAACATCAAGGGACATGGTTTCTTCGTATTGCACGAGAAGTTTGAAAGTATGTATGACGACGCAGCCGAGAAGGTGGACGAAATTGCAGAACGTATTCTGATGTTGGGTGGTGTACCCGAAAACAAGTTCAGCGAATACCTGAAAGTTGCAAAGGTCAAAGAAGTATCTGACGTGGCTTGCGGCAGCGATGCGGTCAGCAATATTCTTGAAACTTACGGATACCTCATTGGTGAGGAAAGAAAGATCATTGAACTGGCTAATGAAGCAGGCGACGACGTTACTGCCGACCTGATGACAGGCTATCTGAAAGAACAGGAAAAGATGGTTTGGATGCTGGTTGCTTTCAGCACAAAAGGATGCACAAACAAATAATATATAGGTTTAGGTGATAAATGATGGAAAGGTGATAGAGTGGTGGAAAAACTGCTTTATCACCTTATCTTATATGTATAAGTTCCGATGGATTGTATCTATTTGTGTAGGATTAATGATTCTTTTCGTGAATTAATCTATGCTTAACCCATAGTTAAGCGATTACTTAACCTTCCTCTACTTACTTTAGCAGTGAAATTTTGATTATGGGTGTTCCAGACAGACACTTGAATACTTAAATAAAATCTTTTTACTGCTTATGAAAAAGTTGATTAACTTCTTTATTCTTTGTTTTTTGCTCGTATCGTGTGGGCAAAAGACGCAACCCCAGTTGTCATTGACATCTTTTGTAAATCCCTTGATGGGAACATCTTCTACATTCGCATTCTCGCATGGTAATACATATCCGGCAGTAGCCGTACCTTGGGGAATGAATTTTTGGAGTCCTCAAACTGGGGAAAATGGTAGCGGCTGGATGTATACGTACACTGACAGCCTGATAAGAGGGTTCCGCCAAACACACCAACCCAGTCCGTGGATTAACGATTATGGTACGTTTTCCATCATGCCTCTATTGGGTGATGTTGTTATGGATAATAAGAGTCGTGGGGTGAACTTCCGTCATGAAAATGAGAAAGCAGCTCCGGATTGCTATCAGGTGAAATTTGATAACGGCGTTACTACGGCCTTCTCAGCAACTTCCCGTGCTGCTGTATTCGAGGTTACTTATCCTTCTGAAGAAGGACAATACATTGTGATTGATGCGTACCAGCATGGAGGAAATGTGGCTTTGGATGCAGGACAGAATTGTATTTATGGAACTACCCGTTACAATAATGGTGGAGTTCCCGATAATTTCGGTAATCACTTCATTGTGGAATTTGATAAACCTATCGTAGAATCAGGAACGGATGAGAATGCTTGTGCTTATGCTGGATTTCGTTTGAAGGTAGGGGAAAAGTTGACTATTCGTGTAGCTTCTTCTTTCATTAGCCATGAACAAGCACGTTTGAATTTGGATCGTGAGGTCGGGGGGCGTTCTTTGGCGGAAGTCTCAGCAGATGCAAAGAAAGTATGGGATGAACAAATGGGGCGTATCAAAGTAGAAGGAGGTACAGATGAACAGAAGAAAACATTTTATTCCTGTTTGTATCGCACACTCTTGTTTCCACGTGAGTTCTATGAGTTTGATAGAGATGATAAGCCTGTTTATTACAGTCCTTATGACGGACAAGTACATGATGGATATATGTACACTGACAATGGTTTTTGGGATACTTTCCGTGCTGTACATCCGTTGTTTACGTTAGTTTATCCTGAAGTAAGCGAACGAATTATGCAATCGATTGTGAATGCATACAACGAAAGCGGTTTCATGCCTGAGTGGGCAAGTCCCGGTCATCGTGGTTGCATGATAGGAAACAATTCGATCTCTTTGCTTACTGATGCATGGATGAAAGGTATAAGGACATTCGATAAGGATAAAGCACTGGAAGCCATGCTGCATCAGACGCAGGCATGTAGTGAAGAAATCTCCTCTGTGGGGCGTGATGGTTATGCTGAGTATGATCGCTTGGGTTACATTCCTTATCCCGAAGTGCACGAGGCGACTGCTAAAACTCTGGAATATGCTTATGCTGACTGGTGTTTGGCACGTTTTGCAGAAGAGACGGGAAATCAGGAAATTGCCGTAGCCTATTATAAAAAGGCTCAGAACTATCGTAATCTTTTCTATCCGGAGAAAGGTTTCATCTGGGCAAAAGATGCTAATGGCAAGTGGCGCGATAATTTTGATGCAACCGAATGGGGAGGTCCTTTCACAGAAGGCTGTTCCTGGCACTGGACCTGGAGTGTATTTCATGATCCGGAAGGTTTGTCATCCCTGTTAGGTGGTCATGAACTGATGGCAGCCCGTCTTGACTCTATGTTTACTGCTCCCAATACTTTCAATTACGGTACGTATGGTTTCGTGATTCATGAGATAGCCGAAATGGTTGCTTTGAATATGGGACAATATGCCCATGGTAATCAACCTGTACAACATGCCATTTATTTATATAATTATGTTGGTCAACCCTGGAAAACTCAGTATCATACTCGCAATGTCATGAATAAACTCTATAATTCGGGACCGGAAGGTTACTGCGGTGACGAAGATAACGGACAAACTTCGGCTTGGTATGTGTTTACAGCACTCGGTTTTTATCCGGTGTGTCCCGGTACATCGGAATATGTCTTGGGTAGTCCGCTATTTCCGAAGGCTACTCTTACATTGCCTGGAGAGAAAATATTTACAATCTATGCTGAAGGTGTATCAGATGCTAATTGTTATATTCGTTCGGCTGAATTAAATGCTAAAGGGTTTACTCGTAATTATCTAAAACATGAAGAGTTGGTAGGCGGTGGAGAATTCCGTCTGGTTATGGATAGTGTTCCTAATATAGAAAGAGGAATACATCTGGAAGATTTTCCGTATTCTTACAGTAAATGATGCTCTGAAATGGCAATCTTGTCAAGAGCAGATTTCTATATTATTAACTGTTGATGAAAGAATCTCATAGTTATTAGTGTAAATAATACTCTTTTGAAACAGACCATCTGTTTGCCCTGAACGCACCCTGTATTTCATGCAGACAGATGGTCTGTTTGCCTCAGATAGATGGTGTAAATGCCACACCTTAGTTCCCTGAATGCCACACTTGGCTAACCCAAATGCCACATATTCCTACTGTTGAGGTATGGCATTTTAATAGTTGAGGTATGGCATTCGGGGAACTAAAGTGTGGCATTTGAAATACCATGGAATGGATAGGTACAAAAAGAGGAGAAGCTATGCCCCTCCTCTTATGCTAATCTAAATTTGAATCAGAATTAAGATTACGAATACAAATATACTACATTGAAAAAGTGAAGTCAAGTATTTCTGCTTTTTTTATATTGAGTATATTGATTTCTTCTTTAAGAATCTGATTTATTTAACTTCTTCAATGCGGAAAGCGTATGTATATACGCTATCTTTTTTAATCTCATACTTCGGACGTGGACTTGGTCCGCAACTGGCATTGCCCAGTCCGCGTTGTACACAATCCAGATTTAATACAACTTCGGAACGACGGATATTTCCAAGATCATGAGCATATTTCACTTGCCATAATTCGCGGTCGGTGTAATGCTGGGCAGAGAAGTCAATAGTACCCTCCGGAGTGATCTTAATACCTTTCCCATGGTTGTTGGTCAATGTCAACCAGCGTGAATCGCATCGTTCTCCCATGCTCTGTGTACGTGTATAGTATTCGCGCATATCTTCTACGGTGGTAGAATATAATCCTACGTAGGCTGCATTCTTGCGGTCTTGGTAGTTCTCAATAGGACCACGCCCAAACCAAGTGATCTTATCCAAAGCAGGGTTAAGACTGGTTTGTAAAGCAAGGCGGGGCAGATTAAAGTCGGTTCCGGTTTTAAAACTGGCCTTTATATCAATGGCACCATTTCCATGGATAGTGTAGGTTATGGTATGGGGGACATTAACTTTTCCTATGATAGCCTCCAATTCTGCAATTACAGTTACAGACTTCTTATCTTCGGCCTGTTTCCATGTGAAATCCTGAAGTTTGATTTGTGTGTTGGTCCAATTGCGGGGATCGTTGTTGATGGAACGATACCAGCTAAATTCGGGACCTTGCTGCCGATGCAATACTTCTTGTGCACCATAGCGCAAGCCGATCATTTGTCCGGTAGCCATATCAAATGAAACTCCGCAAGCATTGTTTTCGAAGCGTACGTAGCGACGCTCTTCTTCGTAAGCCTTTAGTATTTCGTTACCCGGAGTATCGGCTGTAATTTCAGAAGGCTTATTTATCTTTTCGTTGAGAGCAAACTGTTCGGTTGCTACTATATGGCCTGCAGGGGCCCACACACAGTCATGCTTCAGCTTCACTTCAAAATTTACAAAGTACTCTGCATTTGGATCAGTTAGGTAGCGCTCCATTGGAACATGAATGGTACGGCGCTCATTCGGTTTTCCATCAGGTAATCCGAACTCTTCTTCTTTAATTACCTTGCCGTCTTTTTCAAGGGTATAGTGCAGATTGAAGTGCGTCATGTTATGAACTGTATAACGGTTATGCAGTTCTACGCTGTTTTTATCATTCATCTTGAATGAGATGTATTGATACACTTTCTTTACTTCCAGAAGCTTGGGAGTAATGCGACGGTCTGCTGTGACGAGGCCATTGCAGCAAAAATCATTGTCATTGGGGCTATCTCCGAAACTACCTCCAAAGTAAAGATGATCTTTAGCTTCACCAGGCTTGTTAAGTGCCTGATCTACCCAGTCCCAAATACAACCACCGATCATGCGGTCAGAATGATATTCAATATAGTCCCAGTATTCTTCCAGATTCCCTACAGCATTTCCCATGGCATGGGCATATTCGCACAAGAAGTACGGTTTGTTTCGTGGCTCCTTGTCCTGTGCTATCATACTTTCAATAGAAGGATACATGCGCGAGTCTATGTCTGCTAGGTCGTTCATGCCCTCATAGTGGATAGGACGGTCGTCAATCGCTCTGGCTGCTTTGTATTCGGCTACTGCATTGCAACCTCCACCGGACTCATTTCCTAATGACCAGAAGATTACAGAAGGATGATTCTTGTCACGTTCCACCATACGTACCATGCGATCGACGAATGCTGCTTCCCATGTAGGATTATCGGTTAATGACATATTGCCATGGCATTCTTGGTCGGCTTCGTCCATAACGTATAGTCCGTAGTAATCAAATAGCCCGTACATTTTGGGATCATTAGGATAATGACTTGTACGGATGGTATTTAAGTTATGACGTTTGAATAAAAGAATGTCTTCGATCATACTTTCTACAGGGACTGCCTTTCCGTATTGCGGATGAATGTCGTGGCGGTTGGCTCCTTTAAATAGGGTCAGCATGCCATTAATATATACCTTGTTGTTACGGATTTCTATACGGCGGAAACCATATTGCTGTGTAGTAGCTTCAGTTACTTTTCCTTGTTCATCCAGCAATTCCACATTGACGGTATACAGATAAGGGGTCTCTGCATTCCATAGTTTGGGGTCACGAATGCTTCCTTTACTGTTTATGATAACTTCTTTTCCTGCAGCCAAGGTACCGGTTTCCGTGGTGAATTGTTTGAGATTTCTTCCCGTTTCATCGAGTAAGGAGATACGTACGGATGCATTTCTGATAGTTTTCCCATGGTTCTTGATCTTGCTTTTCACATGTAGCTCAGCTTTATCGTAGCGGGTGCTGAGAACCGAGGTCAGATGCAGGTCACGCAATTGTACTTTGGGACTGGCTACAAGATAGACATCACGATGGATCCCACTCAGGCGAAACATATCCTGATCTTCCAGATAGCTACCGTCCGACCAACGATATACTTCTACTGCTACTTGATTTTTACCCGGATGTACATAACGAGTGATATTGAAGCGTGCGTCATTGTTGGCTCCCTGGCTATATCCTACTTTTTTCCCGTTAATCCACAGATACATGGCACTATATACGCCATCGAAATGAATGAATACTTCCTTGTCTGACCAGTCAGCAGGTAAGGTGAATTCATGGCGATAAGATCCGACAGCGTTAGGCTCTTTCTCTACCGTGTAGCCGCGTTGCCCCTGTATGAAAGGAGGGTTGTTGCGGAATGGATAAGTGATATTGGTATAAATGGGTGTCCCGTAGCCGTGCATTTCCCAATTGGAGGGGACAGGAATTTCAGCCCATGTTGAAACATCATAGTCTGTCTTATAGAAATCTTTCGGGCGATCTTCAGGTTGCTTCACCCAGTTGAATTTCCAATTACCGTTCAGTAACATATAACGGCTGGAACGGGTACGTTTCCAAGGGCGACGGTAAGCAGGATCTGCTTGCATTTCTTCCATATTGGCAAAAGGGATGAATGTAGCATGTCCGTCTTCTTTATTAATGGCAAAAATGTTTTGGTTCTCCCAGTCATTATCACTATGGGTTTTCAATGGATCGATCTTAACTTTCACGTTTGATTTGACCAGAATCCATTGCTGATTGGCTTGATGGACGTCGGGCTTCAATTGGAAAACAGGTTCGCCTACCGGACTGGCATCTGAGAACCCCAGATTATATCCACTTGCTACACTGGTGAAGATATAGCTTCCATTGGCCTGCCGATTTGCTTTCCATCGCTGGTTTGAATTACTTAGATCGCTACTCCATTGCAAGATGCTTCGTTCTACAGCTCCATCTCCACCGTTATCAATGGCCTGCTGAGAAAGAGGACTGACTATGCAATAAATATCATTTTCTATGGGGATGAATTGCCATATTTGCGATCCCTTACCGGGGACACGCTTAGAGATGAATATTTTGGAACCGGCATCCACGCTTTCCTGATTATCCATGGCAAGACCATTCAACGTATGTATCTCATATGTTTGCTCTGTATCTATGGTCTGTGCTGTGGCGCAAAGGTTACAGAAGGCAAGCATACCGGACAGTATTATGTTCTTTATGTTATACATGATTGTTTCTTTATTTGAGTATTTCAGCTTGTTTATACACTCCGAAACTGTGGATAGCGGGGCAAGCACGTCCGTCTTCAATGCGAAGGCGTACGTATTTGGCTGTTATCGGAGCAAACCGTACAATCCATTTGTATCCGATGCATTGTTTGCCTGTAGCTTCTGGAATAGATGTCCAGTCTTTACCATTGTTGGAGTACTCCACGCTCCAGCGGGAGGTGCGATGCCCCAGTTCTATTACTTCCTCTGCCATGAGACAGTCGAAAGTCGTGGAACGAGGCAGGGTGAAAGTAATATCACTCTTCACGTTCCCATCGCGTCCAGCATAGTAAGTTTGCTTATCATTATCTATCAGATATCTGGCATCGAACTTACCGCCACGATTATTAGTAGCACTGACACGGCTGCCTGCTAACAGGTTTTTATCAAAAGTCTCATGGATACCTTGGTTCAGTAAGGCAATATGCAATGAATCTTTTGAATGGAGTAATCCTCTGCGGTCGGGTGGGAGGTTAAGTAACAGTACGCTGTTATGTCCCACTGAGGTACAATAGATATCCCACAACTCTTTTACAGTCTTTACCCGGTTATCTTCTTCCTCATGATAGAACCAGCTGGGACGGATGGATACGTCCGTTTCCGCAGGTACATAAGCATTTCCATTGTATATACCTTCATTCAGTGCTTGGTAGTAGGCTGCCTCGTCACGAATGGCAATAGAGTCTGTAGTTGCCCAGCAAGGATCGCCTGCTTTTCCGGCTTCATTACCCATCCAGCGTACATCAGCGAAAGGATATGAATTCTTTGTGCCGAAGATTACACAGTCAGGTTGTTTCTCGCGTACTATTTTATACCAATGGGTATAGAGAGGAGTAGTAAGCTCATCAGCTCCTGCACCGTCCCACCAGGTCTCCCATATTTTGCCGTAATCACTCATTAATTCTTCCAGCTGTGCCGCATAATAGTACTTGTATTTCTCCGTTGTATAATCCGGTCGTAGGTGTTCGTGACGGTCATGCGGGCCGAGGTAAATACCTGCCTTGATGCCGTATTCTTCACAGGCATCTACAAATTCGCGTACGACGTCACCTTTCCCACCTTTCCAAGTGGAATTCTTTACGCAGTAGTCTGTATATTTGCTTGGCCAAAGACAAAAACCATCGGCGTGTTTAGCAGTGAGGATAGCTGCTGGGATGCCGGCTGACTTCAGGGTTTGCATCCATTGCTCGCAATCTAACGCAGTGGGGTTGAATATAGCTGTGGAGGCTTTTCCGTCTCCTTCGTTGACAAAGTCTTCGAAAGTGTTGATACCGAAATGGAAGAAAGCAATCATTTCACGATTGTACCATTCTATCTGGCGGGCACTGGGAGTCAAACCACAAGGTTCGGGCGCTTTTTGCGCTGTAACCGATACGGTGGCTGCCGCGGTAAATCCGGCAGCGAGAAATAGTTTTTTTAATTTCATGGTCGTTTAATTAATAAATATAAGAAATAGATATGTGTGTTTTAGAACCGTAGGCAAAATTAAAAAAAGGAAGTTAGTAATTGGATTAAATGAGGGTTAGTGCGAATATTAATAGCAAAGTTTCTTTGTTAATCGCAAATTAAAGCTTCTTTTCTCAAGACGTGATGCTATCTTTTGTAAAGTTAGTATTTACGATCTTAATTTATATCGGATGAATGGCGGTTAATAAAAAAATGATAGGGTTAACGCTGCTATTAATCATTGTTTAATCATCTCCTTAAGATAAGCTTAATAGATTTGCTGATGTTTTGGAACCTTAGCAGGAATCTGTATCCTGCACATATTTTTAATAATACTAAAATTAAAAACACATTTATGAAAAGACTTGGAGTTGTAGAAAAAGCCGTCAGGGCTTCCGGACTTATAGTCCTTCTCGCCGGTATGAGCTTTCAGCCATGCCTTGCTTCACAAAGTGTTGCTATGTCAGTTGATAAGGTCAACGCTACGCAGCAGAATATCCTTATTAAGGGAAAGATCATAGATAAAAGTGGTGAAAGTCTCCCCGGAGCTACTGTACGGATTACTGGAAAAAATCAGGGAGCGATAACTGATTTCGATGGTAATTTTACGATTGAAGCGACAAAAGGTGATAAACTGGAAATCTCATTTATCGGATATATCAGTAAGATAATTGTTGTAGGTAGCCAGAATAATTTGGTGATTACTCTGGACGAGGACAGTAAAACTTTGGATGAAGTAGTAGTGGTGGGGTATGGTACACAGAAAAAAGTGAATCTGACAGGTGCGGTAGCCAGTGTCTCATCCGATGTATTGGAGAGTCGTCCTATTACGAATTTAAGCCAAGGATTGCAAGGTATGATTGGTAATCTGAATATCTCGGCAGACAATGGTTCCCCCGGCAAAGGATATGGGTTCAATGTACGTGGTACTACTTCTATAAACTCTGCCGGGCCGTTAGTGCTGGTCGATGGTGTTCAGATGGACCCTAATTTGATTAATCCTGCTGATGTGGAAAGCGTATCTGTACTGAAAGATGCGGCTTCTGCCTCTATCTATGGAACACAGGCTGCTTATGGTGTAGTATTGATTACAACGAAAAAAGGAAAAGACCAAAGTGCAAAAGTCTCCTTCTCCAGTAACTGGTCATTAAACAGTCCGACAAGAATTCCTGAATATATGGATTCGTGGACTTTTGCTAACTTCCATAATCTGACTAACCGTAATTCGGGAGGTGGCGATTATTATGATCAGAACTATATGGATCATATTTATGCTTACTATACTGATCCGAAACATAACCTGCCGGTGTTTATTGATCCCTCAAACCCCGATAAGTATTTGTATTGTGGTAATACGGACTGGATTGAAGAAACTCGTAAGACTACAACCTTGATGCAACAATATACGTTGTCTATTAATGGAGGTACGGGGAAGACCAATTATTATGGTTCGGTAGGCTTCATGGATCAGGAAGGACAATTGAAACATTATGATGATGAATATCGCCGTTTCAATGTAGCTCTGAATGTGAATTCGGAAATAAGGAAATGGTTACAAATAGGTATGAAAATCAACTATAACAATACGATGCATGATACTCCTTATGGGCATAACAGTAATGATATGGAGGCTGCTTTTTATGGTGCCGATCTTCGTCCCTTCATGCCTGTGTACCACCCGGATGGAAATTACTCCGGACAAGGTAGCTGGACAAATATGGTAGCTACTCAAGCTCTTTCCGGTAGTCGTGTTCATAAAGAAAATGACTTGTGGCTTACTGGAAGTATGAAAATTAATCCTCTGAAAGGATGGAATATTAATCTGGATTATACTTTCAATATGTATATGTTGAATAAGAAGTATCATGGAAAGGAAATTATAGAACATTATGCCAATCCTGATGTAACTACCATCTTCCCACATATAACTCCCAGTACTGTAAAGTATACTTCGGATGATAATTATTATCAGGTCTTTAATTTCTATAGTGATTATGACCGTAGTTTCGGTAAACACAATCTGAAGTTACTGGCAGGTTATAATTACGAACGTAAAGATTATCGTTGGTTTGATGCTGAACGTCAGAATCTGATTAGTCAGGATATAGCCTCTCTGGGTATGGCATATGGTGAAAAGTATAACGGTAGCGGTGAGCATGCATGGGCAACTATGGGATATTTTGCACGTATCAATTACAATTATGATGAGCGCTACCTGTTAGAGTTGAATGGACGCTATGACGGCTCTTCTAAATTTCCGAAAGATAATCGGTTTGCTTTCTTCCCATCTTTCTCATTAGCATGGCGTATATCTAATGAAGCTTTTTTTGAAGGAGCTAAGAAATATGTGGATGAATTGAAACTTCGTGCCTCTTACGGCTCTTTAGGTAATCAGTCGGTAGGCGGTGACTATCCTTACATCTCAACGATGGGAGCCAACGGTGAAATGGGATATTTGGTGGATGGCAAAAAAATAGCCAGTGTAACTCCCGGTGGTATTGTGAGTCCTATTCTAACTTGGGAAACTGTCCGTCAAATGGACTTTGGCTTAGATTGGGTTGCATTGAATAATCGTTTATATGGAACTTTCGATTGGTATCAGCGTATGACGTATGACATGGTGACGAATGGCGTTCCATTACCTGCTGTATTAGGTACAGGTGCCCCACAAGCTAATACAGCTGATCTGAAGACTACTGGTTGGGAATTAAATATTGGTTGGAGAGATCGTCTTGAAAGTGGTTTTTCCTATGATGTGAGTCTGGTATTATCTGATTATAAAGCCAAAATCACCAAGTTTAATAATCCTGAAAAACTGTTATTCAGTGGTGATGATGCGCAGAATTATGTTGGTAAAAGATGGGGGGAAATCTGGGGATTTGTGACTGAAGGTTTGTTCCAAAGTAAGGAAGAAGTAGCTGCTCATGCTGACCAATCTGAAATTTACGGCGGTGAATGGTATCCAGGAGATGTGAAGTATAAAGATTTGGATGGTGATAATAAAATATCATACGGTAAGAATACAGCTGACGATCCGGGCGATCGTAAGGTAATTGGAAATAGTGAACCTCGTTATTGTTATGGTATCCGGGCAGATGCACAGTGGAAAGGTTTTGACCTAAGTATATTCTTCCAGGGAGTCGGAAAGAAAGATGTAGTATTGGGAGGTAATCAGTTCTGGGGTTTTGGTAATGAATGGCATGTTCCATTTCCACATACCTTGGATAGTTGGACAGAAGATAACCGTGATGCTTACTTCCCCCGTTCTACTTATGACAATGTTACAGGAAACCGTGTGACTCAAACCCGGTATTTGCAAGATGCTTCCTATCTTCGTCTGAAGAATTTGACTTTAGGTTATACATTGCCGAAATCACTGTTGGGAAAATGGAAAATAGATAATATACGTGTGTACATAAGCGGACAGAATTTATTAACATTTGATCATCTTTTTGACATTTATGATCCGGAAACCGTCAGCGTCAGTACGTATCCGTTACAAAAATCTATTTCATTCGGTTTAAATATAACACTTTAAATATCAGAGAACTCATGAAGACAAGAAATATATTTATGATTGCAGCATTGTTTTGTGTACCGGTATTTACCTCATGCGCAGATATGTTGGATTTATATCCGGAAGATTCTGTTTCGGATGAAAACTTCTGGAAGAATGAACAAGACCTTGAGCTTTTTGCCAATGGTTTCTATGGAATCTTGCCCGGAGCACAAGGCCCCGGAGCTGATGACCAGTCAGACTGCTATGTAAATGAAAAACCGAATACCTGGTTATTTAACCAGGAAACGATTCCCACATCGGGAGGTGGCTGGAGCAGTGGTGACTGGGGGAATATCCGTTCTGCCAATTATTTCATGGCACGCTATACACGTGTATCCGGGAATGAGGAAAATATAAATCGTCAGGTAGCGGTAGTACGTTTTTTCCGTGCATGGGAGTACTTTTATAAGATGAGGCGTTTTGGCGATGTTCCTTGGTATGAAACTGAATTGAATATAGATTCAGAAGAACTTTACAAAGGACGTGACAACCGCAAGGATGTTTTTGTGCATGTTCTGGAAGACCTCGATTTTGCAATTGAACATTTACAGGAGGCCAGCTCTGTTGCTACAGGGCGCATGCACAAAGCTGCAGCTTTGGCATTCAAGTCAAGAGTGTGTTTGTACGAGGCTTCTTATCGTAAATATCATGGATTGGGAGATTTTGAAAGCTTGTTCCGTGAAGCTGCTGATGCTGCTTGGAAAATAATCGATAGTGGGAAATATGAAATCTGGAGTAATGAAAAACCGGAAACGGATTATTATAATTTATTCATTCAGGAAGATCTCTCGGGTAACAGCGAATGTATTATGCCCCGTGTTTATGAAGCTAAACTATTGATGCATAATAATACTCGCCAGATGGAAGAGTCTTATACGGGAATGAGTCGGGCCATGTTTGAGCAATATCTGTGTGCCGACGGCTTACCTACAGCTGTTAGTCCAACGTATGGTAGCGAGGCCAGTATGCCTGTTAATGAACTTGCTAAACGTGATCCACGTCTAGCTCAAAGTATAGATAATCCTAATTTGCCTTATAAATTATTGGCTGATGGCACTCCCTCTTTTAATGCATTACCATCATTGGATACTAAATACTGTACTACCGGTTACCATGTAATGAAATACCATTCACCGGATCCGGACCAATGGAATATCGGTCTGTCTACTCTTGATGTTTTCATATTCCGTTATGCAGAAGTTTTGTTGAATTATGCTGAGGCTAAAGCAGAATTAGGTGAATGTGACCAAGAGGTATTGGATATCACTATTAATGAGTTGCGTGACCGGGTGGAAATGCCTCATTTGACAAAAGAAGTAGGTTTTGAAGACCCAAACTGGCCGGACTATGGATACGAACTAACACCGCTTCTGTATGAGATTCGTCGTGAACGTGCAGTGGAATTATTAGGAGAGGGTTTTCGTTGGGATGATATTGTACGCTGGAAAGCCGGTAAGCTATTGGAGAATCCGAAAACAATGTTGGGTATGAAAGTTTCAAGCCAGATGAAAGAAGCTTATGGTGATTTCTCACGTAGCTTGAATGAAGAAGGATACATGATTGTTTATCCTGATAAGCAGACTCGAAAATGGGATGATAAACTTTATCTACATCCTTTGCCAATAGATCAGACTACAATGAATCCGAATCTGTTGCCTAATAATCCGGGATGGAAATAATATAAATCTTTAAAATGAACAGAAAAATGAAACGAAATATATTCCAATTGATATGTTGGTCGCTGGGCGTGTTGTTGTTTTTGTCTGCTTGTAGTGATAATGACGGCAGTGATACTATCTATATTCCTAATGCAGGAGCATTGGTGAAGGTTAACTTCTATATTGAAGATGAACCCTATGTTGAAACTTTTACTGTAAAAGTGACTGCAAAGCATTATCCTGATTTGAATCCGACCGGATTGTCTACCGATGCAACCATATATTTGGAAGCTGATCCTGATAAAGTGGCCGAATATAATGCAACTAAAGGTACTAACTATCCAGTACTTCCGTCCAGTGCTTATACAGTTGCTTCATCGACAGTGGTTAAGGCTGGTAAAGTGGAATCTGAACCAATTAGTATCACAATTAATTCCAAAGGAAACATAGAACCGTTTACCGAATATTTATTGCCGGTTAGCATTGTTTCTGCCGAGGGTGTGGCGACGGACCACTGCTGCCAAACAGTCTATTTTCTCTGCCGTGGTGCTATGGATGCCAGCAATATGGAATTGCTCGACCGTACAGGATGGACTGTGTTAGCAGCTTCGTCTGAAGAACCGAAAGAAGGAGATTGGGGAAATGGTGGATTAAAGGAAGCATGTATAGACGGCACCATAAATACATTCTGGAGTACAGCTTGGGAGCAGAGCCATCCGCAACCACCTCATTGGATAACATTTGATTTAGGACAATCCACTTATATCCAGGGTTTCACTATCCAAGCGCGTAAAGAAGGAGCTGACGGGCCGAAGGTTGTTGTACTCGAGGTTAGTGATGATGGCCAAAGTTGGACGAATGTTGGTGAGTTTAAGGATATTCCGGCGGCCGGAGAATATCGTTCATTCTTACCTCAGGCCGCTACTGGGCGTTTTGTAAAATTAACCATCACTGCAGTTAATGGCGGACCTCATGTTACTGTGAGTGAATTTAATTTATTCTGATATACTTATATGAAGTTATAATAGATTGTTTTCAGTGTAGACAAGGCGGATATGAGGATATGAAAGGGAAACCTGGAGTATCCTGCCATATCCGCCTTATTTATATCATAATCTGATATTGTCGGTACTGACGTCATCGAAAGTTATAGGATAGTCTTCATCCATAACCTTCCGGTATTCTTTTGTAAAAGTGCCATAAAGTTGTATAGCCTTGTCCGATCTACTTTGTCTACGATAAGTGCATACGGCATAAGTCATAGCCATATCAGATAACGGATCTATGGCAAATAGGATATTGCAGATACGTATTGTAGCAGAATTTCTTCCGCTTTTGTAGAATGTATATATTTGCTCCGATAACAGTGAAATTGTGAATGATTCTGTCTGTTGTTTCGGATAATCGAATAAACTGTCTTCGATGGTATTCAGGAATTTCCCTTTTGCAAGAATGTTATGTAATTCGGTCGTTTCACTCTCCGCCTGAGGTGCACGTTTCATTCCCTCTGTTAATGAGAAGAAACGTTGGTAGTCGCAATAACACTCATCTGCAAGTATCAATTTGAAGTAACCTTTCTGGTGGGTAAGTTCAATACCTTCCAGCTCTTGCAAGGTTTTGCGGAGGTGGTTCATTGTTACATTTTTGAGATTTTTTATTTTATCATCGGGTTTGTCAGGCCAAAAAAGACTGTTCATATCAGAAGACAATACTCCGTCTTTAGTTATGCTGTTTATCAGTATATAGATGAATATATATCTTATCTTAGGACTGAACATATAGGTCATATCCCGCCCATTCTTGTCTGTGACTGTAAAGGTGCCAAAGAGAGAAATACAATTTTTGCGTGTGGTGATTGTATCTGTTAGGAATGTCTCTTCTATTTTCTCTTCCTCGGTGACTTTGGTTGGGACGGAGACTACTGGTGATGCAGCTTCCGCTTCAAGAGAAGCACTTTCCAAAGGTGAAGTTTTGTTTTTTCTTTTAAGTTGCCTTTTGGCAGATCGTTGTCGTTTTATGATAATGAAACTACTCCAAATTACTATAAAGCACAATATGAGGAGAAGGTACATCCAGATAGTTGATTTACCGAATTCACCGGTCTGTTTATCATAGAACTTCACAGCAGCCAGTGATGCAGGAGGATTTGAAAGTGAGTAAATGCGTGTAGCAGATTGCCCGTATTTTTCAAATTCCTGAATGACACAATAGAACTCTCCCAGTTCCTTGTTGAAATATAGGTTAGCATTAGTTGCTATCTCTTCAGAAGTAAGGGGAATGCTATCCCCTAAGGCCTCATAGCTACCATCAGATATGGAGAGGCGATAGAGTTGCAATTGGGTTTCGGGTTTATACTCCGGATAAGCCAGTAAATAGATGTATTTCTCATCTTCAGAAAGTATCATATCCCTTGTAGGAACACGATTTGTCCGGGGAGCTTTATGTTCCCACAATTTCTTGACTTGTAGTGTCTCGAAGTCTAATTGGTAAAAATCATAATAATATTGGATTCCTACATTTTGATCACCGGTTTCATTACCCTTTCCACCATAGATATAAGCGCGTTTGTAATCAGGGCTCATCACTATGCCGGCAAAGAAGCGGGGCGGTATTTCATCTCCTGTAAAACGGAGGGTATCCCAGCGTTCCTGCAATAGATCATAGGTTATGAAAGTATTGTAGTACCGGCGATTACCATATCCCCCAAAGAAGAGGAACTGTTGCTTTTGTGGATTGAAAAGTCCACTATGATGATGCATTTGAAGGGTAATGCTGTTCTGGTTAACTATTTCCCATGTTTTGGCTTTCGGATCCATTTCTGCAACAAAGGTTTCTGTTCCGTTTAATTCATAGGCGTAGATATTTCCTTTGGTTTCATCATAGAAATTCATCCCCAAACGAATTGGAAAAGTCGTTTCTTTTGATGCGTAGGGAAGTTTTTCTGATGTGTGTTTATGAATATTATAGGTGGTGATAGAGTCTTGGCTATATATAAAAAATTCCTGTTTCCCCGGCGTAAATACAAATCCTGATGGCGTGGAAGAGTAGGATTGAAATAAGGGTTTCCAGTAATACGAATGGTTTATGAGCCAAATGGGGTTGGTTACATGACCAACAATTTTTCCCTTGCTGTCGTGGACTTCTTCTCCCTTACTTTCGTTTAAAGGAAAATGCCAAGTTTCTTCACCATTGCTTATTGTCAGGTTGCGAATAGAGAAGGAGGCGGTGTCCAGAATGTGATTACATATCCCAAAGAAAAGTTGGGGAGTAAATGTCTTTTTACTCAATCCAATATCTTCAAGGATTGCTTTATCATCTCCTATGCTGATTTCAGCCCGATTATTTGTTATATCCATTGTGAGTGAAATGAGCATCCATTTGCCATGCAGTTTATCCTGAGGGTGCTGATAGGTGTAATAGATTTGTTTCCCATCTTGGGCAAACATAAAACTTCCTTGCTTAGTATCATATACATAGGTCAGGTTGAAAGCTTCTTTTCCATTGGCATCTTTCAGATAAAAGATATATCCGGGACTTTCTATATTTTGTGATGCATATTCAAAGGAAATCTTAAACTTACCGGTTGCAGCAGGAGCATTCTCATCAGTGAAGACAGAAAAGGAGGAACGTTCAGAGATTCGCTTTTCATTTCCGTAAAATTGTAATCCTTGCGAATATCCTTCGTTAGTAATGCAAAGCAATAAAAATAATAGTATATAAAAGTTGTGCTTCTTCATATATAGACATAAAAATAGGGTGCTTTGATATGCTGGACAAAATTATGAAAAAAAGTGAGAGAAGCTGTCTGATTATCAGAAATAGTTTCGATTTATACTCCTAAATGAAGGATATGATTATCGTTTCAGTATGATAACCGTAACCGCCGAAATAATCAGTATAATTCCTAGAGCAATACTTTGAGTGAAAGGTTCTCCAAAGACGAGAATTCCCACACAAACAGCAGTTACAGGCTCCATGGCTCCCAACACAGAGGTGAGCGTGGAGCCTATGTTTTTAATAGCGCGTACCAGCGCAAGATTGGAAATAACAGTCGGTACTAATGCCAGCATTACCAGGTTTCCAAAAGTTATCCGGTCCGGGATGGGTTGTACGCCGACGCCTGTTGCTGTCATCCCGATGAAAAGGAGGATTCCGCCAAACAGAAAAACATAAAATGTCATTTTCAGCCCTTTCATTTCAAGAGATTTTAGTTGGCTGACAGTAACTAGATAGAGAGCATAACCCAATGCAGAGAGTAAAACAATAAAAATACCCCATAAAGTAACAGTTCCCGTAGTGTCGCCATGCGAGAGGAAGAAAACACCGCTTACTGCTAAAAGAATTGCCGCTATACGCCAGATGGATTTCTTTTCGCGGAAGAAAATCATCATGATAAGTGTAGTCAGTACAGGATACATGAAGTGAATGGTAGTAGCTACTCCGCTCGACATGAATTTGTATCCCCAGAATAGAAATACAGCGGAACAATCGTACAGAAATGCCAGTAGTAAAAGTGGAAGTATCTCTTTCCTGCAGATGCGGAAAGATTGTTTATCGAGTAACAGGATACCTGCCAATGCCAGCATGGCAAAGAAAAAACGGTAAAGCAGAATGGACCAGAACTGCATGCCTTGATGCATGGCAGGAATGGTGAACAGTGGAATAAGCCCGAAGCTCGCCGAAGAAAGAAGTCCATATAAGAATCCGTTTACTTTATTCACGTTAATAAGTGATTAGTGGTTAGTGATAAGTGACTAGCAGTTGTACTAATCACTCATCACTAACCACTAATCACTATGAATCATTTCTTCTTGGGTGCCCTTCTTGCCCAGCCTTCTTCACTGAAGTCAGGTTCTTTATCGCGGAATTCTTTGTTATCCTGAAAGAACTGTCTCCAGTCATCCTTCTTGCCGCGTGCTTGGGAGTATCCACGGTCTTCGCGACTTGGCTTGCTTTTCTTTTTGTCAGCCGGAGCACTCTCAGATTTACTTCTGTTATTTCTGGGAGCATCGCTACGCTTTTCATCTTTGAAGCTACGCTTCTTGCCATCAAACTCCTTTTTTCCGTAACTGCTTCCTTCGCTTTTACGTCTGCCTTTAGGAGCTTCCTTGCCTTCTTCACCTGCAATTTCTACAGATACCTTACGACCGTTCCAGTTGGCTCGGTTCAGGGCTTTTACCACGTTGTTGGCTTCTTTTTCATCCACTTCAAAGAATGAAAAGTTCTTCATCAGGTCAATGCGTCCCAATTCCACCCGTCCACGGGTATTGCCATTCAACAATCCTATCAGTTCATTGGGGAAGAAATTATCCATCTTACCCAAATTGATGAATAAGCGGGTAAATCCAGGCTCTGCTTTGCGGCTGCTACTTCTGCGGTCGCTGGTACGTTCGTTGCCACTTTTGCTGTTGCGTTCGCCACGGCTATCGGTAGGCATTTCTATTTCTTCGCGATTGCGGTAGTATTCTGAGAAACGGTTGAACTCGTGGGAAACCATACGTTTAATAAGGTCTTCCTTGCTCAACCAGTCCAGTTTACGGTATATTTCAGGCATAAAGTCAGCCATATCTTCTTCGTTCACTTTCACCTTTTCCAGGTCGTCGATCACTTTCAGAAGCTGTTTCTCGCAAATCTGTTTGCCGGTAGGCATTTCACCAATAATAAACTTCTTGCTGATGATACGTTCTATTTCGCGCATCTTACCTTTCTCGCGCAAGTTGATGATGGCGATAGAAGTACCGGTTTTTCCAGCGCGTCCTGTACGTCCGCTGCGGTGAGTGTAACTTTCGGTATCATCCGGCAGGCCATAGTTGATGACATGTGTCAAGTCGTCTACGTCCAGTCCGCGGGCAGCAACATCCGTGGCAACCAGGATTTGTATGTTGCGAATGCGGAACTTCTGCATGACGGTATCGCGTTGTGCCTGACTTAATTCACCGTGCAGTGAATCAGCATTGTAACCGTCTTGCATCAGCTTGTCGGCAATTTCCTGTGTTTCTTTGCGCGTACGGCAGAAAATGATACCGTATATCTGCGGATAATAGTCTACAATACGTTTCAAGGCCGCGTATTTATCTTTGGCATGAACGGTGAAGACTACATGCTTCACGTTGCTTGTACTTTCATTTTTCCGTCCGATAGTGATTTCTTTGGCGTCACGTAAGTACTTCTTTGAAATACGTGCAATCTCCGGGCTCATAGTGGCGGAGAATAATAACGTATTACGCTCCTGGGGCACATCGGCAAGAATAGCGTTAATACTGTCCGTGAATCCCATGTTCAGCATTTCGTCCGCTTCGTCCATCACTACATTCTGGATAGTGGTGAGCGATACAGTCTTACGTTCCATCAGGTCGAGTAGTCGTCCCGGGGTGGCAACGATGATATGTACACCTTGTTTCAGGGCACGTATCTGGCTATCTATGGATGAACCACCATATACGGGCAATACCCGCAATCCGGTGATGTATTTGGAATAGTCATTCAAATCACCTGCAATCTGCAAGCAAAGTTCGCGTGTAGGGCAAAGTATAAGGGATTGTGGAATCCGGTTCTTTACATTAATTTTCTGGATAAGTGGCAGGCCGAATGCGGCGGTTTTCCCCGTTCCTGTTTGTGCAAGTGCTACAACATCATTATTTTCTCCTAAAAGGTAAGGAATCACTTCCTCTTGTACCGGCATGGGACACTCATATCCCATTTCTTCAATGGCGCGGCGTATCTCCGGCGACAGACCGAGCTCTTCAAAATTCTTCATTAAATCTTTGTATATCTTTATATTCGGGCACAAAGATAGAACAAATTTAGTGATTAGTGATTAGTTATCAGCGATAAAATTAAATATCAGGCTTATTTTTTTGTCAATGATTTAAGTTTCGTATGTAGTCTGACAAACTACATGCGAAACATCACTGATTGTCTTTCACCAGCAAAATACTTTGCAACTTCTTAATTTCTTCTTTCTTGAGTCCGATAGCCCTTTCCAGATAGGTATCCACATCGCCGTACCGACGTTCTATTTCTTCTTTGGCAGCATTCAGGAAATCTTCTCTGGCTGAATAAACAGTTGTGATGGCTTCTTGTGAACGTGCAGGCAGATTATAGGCATAACGTGAAGCACTGGGAATATTGAAATAATCATTGCTGAGGCGATAATCTTCCATGATAATATCACTGTTCACACCAAGAGAAGCGAGTATCAGTGCCGAAGCAATGCCGGTGCGTCCCTTACCGGAGGAACAATGAATGACGACAGGATAGTTAGCACTGTCCAACAGGATATCGAATATTTGTCGATATTCATGATGGTAATTCATCACTAGTTCGCGATTCATCCGTTCCACCATGCGGTAGACGGTGTCACTTTTTATCTTTTGTTCCTGAATACCTTTCAGAATATCTTCCATATCTCCCGTTTTTATGGGAATATGCACGGCATTGAATCCTTCTTGTAATGGGGTATGTCCTTTTAACTCTGATTCGGAGCGCAGGTCTACAATAGTCTTGATGCCTATATTCTTTAGCTCCCTGCGCGAGTAACATTCCAGACTGTCTATTTGCGCCGACCGGTAGAGCATGCCCCAACGCAATCGTTTCTGGGTAGGATATGATGGATATCCTCCCAAGTCGCGGAAGTTTTGTATACCAGGAATATTGACATTGCGGGTAGCAATCTTTACACGGTATTTATCATTAAATACGAGGGTGTAGTAATACCGTCTGGTAGGATCTGTGGTAACAATCGTCATTCGTTGGTCGGCAATATTTGCCATGGCTACCGGGGAATCTTCGGGAATATGGTTCGGATCGGTAGAGGCGTATACCTTTACGTTTCCTTTGATAAGAGGAGCTATTTCCCATTTAACGATACTATTTCCAACGTTGTTTTCTTCACAAACAACGGAAATATGAGGAGCTGTGCCGCTACAAGCCGGTAGCAGCAATACACATGTTAGCAAGTTCAACAGATTTCTATACATAGTTTTTTTGTCTGAGCGTATACTGCAAAGATATGTATTCTGCTGACTTTTGTTACTTCAAGGCGCAGAGTTTCACAGAGTTTTTTCTCCTTTAACGGGGATTTAGTTAATGGGAGGCAACTGTCGGGCAAACTCCGGTGATATGGAATTGTTAAAACTCCGGCATACATCTGCCGAGAACTCGATGCCGCAACGGATAATCTTGTCCCAGGTGGCTTCGTCTATTTGTCCCAAATCACAGTGGCGTACATTGTACTTCAGCAGGCCATAGATGATACCGGCATTGAAGTTATCACCCGCTCCAATAGTACTGACTGCCTCCAACGGCGGAATAGCATACTCCTTGGTAATGCTTTTCGTACGCAGTGAAATCTCTTTGGCTCCGGCAGTACAAAGAAAGTTAGAGCAATAGAAGCGAATCTTATCTTTGTAGACCTTGTCCACTTCCTTTTGATTATACATATAGAAGAAGTCTTCTATAGAACCGCGTACAATGTCGGCATATTCCAGATTCTCGATGATGGTTGATGTCAGTTTAATGGCTTCGTCTTTATGCGAGGAGCGGAAGTTAGGGTCATAATAGACAATTGCTTTCTTCTCACGTGCCTGCTCCAACAGATCCTGAACCTTATCGCGTAGCACCGGATTCAAGGCGAAGTATGAACCGAAAACTACGATGTCGTCTTCTTCCAGTTTGGGGAAGACTACATCCAGCCGCTGCTTGGGATAATCCTTATAGAAAATATATTCCGCATCACCATGTTCGTTCAGGTAAGCCAGTGATACGGGAGATTTGCCATCGGGGAACACATTGACATATTCGGTAGACATGCCGCTATCTTGCATGAATTGCAGAATTGTGTTGCCCACCCGGTCGTTTCCCGTTTCGCTGATGAAGCTCACAGGTACGCCAGTCCGTGCCAATGACACGATGCCGTTAAATACTGAGCCACCCGGTACAGCTGCTGTCGGCTGCCCGTTGCGGAAAATGATGTCAAGGATAGTTTCTCCTATACCGATTACTTTTCGCATAATTTTCTTGATTTTTCACCCAAATACCCACCGTGATGACGTTTGGAGTAGTCTCCAATCGTAAAGCCTGTCTGTTGCATTACCTGTACTACAAGAATATCACCGATAACGGTCATTACAGTAGTCGAGGTGGTGGGAGTCATTCCCAGAGCACAGACTTCCTTGGGTTTTCCTGTACTGAGACATACATCAGACTCATGAGCCAACGGACTATCCGGATTTCCGGTAATAACAATAAATTTAAGCTCTGGGTTCAAATTATGAGCTAATTGTGTGAGTTCTACGATTTCGCGTGTTTTGCCAGAGTTAGAGATCAATAGCAGTAAATCGTTTTCCTGCAAGATGCCCAAGTCGCCGTGTTGAGCTTCGCTGGGATGCAGAAATACGGAAGGGATTCCGGTAGAACAGAACGTAGTTGCGATGTTCATGGCAATCTGTCCTGCTTTTCCCATACCCGAAGTTACCAGTTTCCCTTTCCGCCGGTGAATTTGTTCCACGATAAGTTCTACTGCACGCTCGTAAGCGTCTGTCACGGGGATGTTTAGAACAGCTTGTGCCTCTTTCTGCAAAAGCTCTTGAATGGATTCAATCATTATACTATTTTTGTTAGTAGTTAGGTTATAGCCTACAAATATCTGCAATTTTCCATAAATGGCAATAAGTTTTATTGTATTTCAGCATAACTTTTTCATGCAAGCATGAAAATTCTGCATTCAATTTGCACTATCTTTGCGCCTTCAATCAGTTTTGAACGTAAGAATGAAGAAGTTAGCACTTTTCCCTTTACCGGGACATAACGAATATACACTTGCCAACGGTTTGCGTATTATCCATCAACCGGCCTATTCCAATGTAGCTTATTGTGGTTTTGCTGTTGATGCCGGAACCCGTGATGAGCTTGAGAATGAACAAGGCATGGCGCACTTTGTGGAACATCTTATATTTAAAGGTACACAGAAGCGGAAAGCCTGGCATATTCTCAATCGTATGGAGAATGTGGGTGGTGACCTGAATGCTTACACCAATAAAGAAGAGACGGTTATCTATTCTGCTTTCCTTACCGAGCACTTCGGCCGGGCTTTTGAATTGCTGGCGGATATTGTATTTCACTCCACCTTTCCGCAACGTGAGATTGAGAAGGAAACGGAGGTAATCATTGATGAAATCCAGTCTTACGAAGACACGCCTTCCGAACTTATTTTCGATGACTTCGAGGATTTGATCTTCCGCGGACATCCGTTGGGACGTAATATTCTGGGGAATCCTGAGTTGCTGAAAACCTTCCGGAGTGAAGATGCTGCTGCTTTCACTTCCCGCTTTTACCATCCGGGTAATATGGTTTTCTTTGTTTGGGGCAATTTGGATTTCAAGCAAGTCATCCGTTGGGCAGAGAAACTTTTGGTAGATGTTCCTGCCGTATCGGTGGATAACCGTCGTATGCCTCCTCCTTTTTATATGCCCGAGAAGCTCACTATACATAAAGATACGCATCAGGCCCATGTCATGATTGGTAGCCGTGGATACAATGCCTATGATGATAAACGTACAGCCCTTTATCTGCTGAACAATATTCTTGGAGGCCCCGGCATGAATAGTCGTCTGAACGTTTCTCTGCGTGAACGCCGGGGATTAGTTTATAATGTGGAGTCCAATCTGACTTCTTATACGGATACAGGCGTCTTCTGCACTTATTTCGGATGCGATCCTGAAGATGTGGATACATGTATGCGGTTGGTTATGAAGGAACTTAAAAGCCTGCGTGATAACAAGATGACTTCCCAGCAACTGGCTGCTGCCAAGAAGCAACTCATCGGACAGATAGGTGTAGCTTCGGATAATAATGAGAACAATGCCCTCGGTATGGCAAAGACCTTCCTGCATTATCATAAATATGAAACCTCCGAAGCGGTTTATCAACGTATTGAACAACTTACTCCGGAGATTCTATTGGAAGTGGCGAATGAAATGTTTGCGGAAGATTATCTGTCGACGTTAATCTATCGCTGAGTATCCTTTATTGATTGGCATAAGGCAACGTCTGCAACCGCAACTCCATAAACTGGTCGTAGATGCAATAACCTTTGTCGGATTTGAATACATATTCCTTGTTTATTAATGTTTTTAGAGCCGTGTTTATGCTACTGGTATCACTATGGGTATAGGTTGCACGGTGTTATTCTATTCATAAGCAAAAGTTTATGTGTAGCATAAAAAGTGCAGCACTTTTTGTGCTACATAAATTACGCAATAACTTCCGCCTTCTGTAAATGTCTCAGGGTGAATTATGAGAATTCGTATGAACCTGACTTTTTTCTTTTCTACTGAAAGCAACACTATTGTTGTCTGTAGCTATCCCTTCTCTTGTATTTTAGACAATATGTTCCCATAGGTCTTTGGTGGTAAAATCTTCCGAAATATTACTGCTCAGTTGTTTGTTTTGTACAAAAAAAAGGCCTCTGGTGATTTAATGGAAAATATGAGCATATGCGATGGAAAATAAGTGTATCTCCATAAAGGTATGCTCTGTACTTTTACTTCCCGAAATGCGAAAATAGAAAACGTTATCCTAATCTAATTTAACAACTAATTTGATCTATTTATGAAAAGAAAAACATTTCCTGATTTCTCAAGAAGGACTTTGCTTTGTGCACTTTGCGTGTTGTCGAGTGCTGGTATAGTGGCAGGTCCTGTGAGTGGCGGAAGCCTTCCTACTGTTGATGCTGTACAAATGGTAGCTCAAAATGGTAAGACAGTGAAAGGTGTTGTAACAGACAATCTTGGTCCGGTTCCAGGTGCTAACGTCTTTGTGAAGGGAACTACAAATGGTGTGATTACTGATGTTGACGGTAACTTTACTCTTTCTAATGTTCCGGAGAATGCGATTTTGCAGATTTCCTTTATCGGTTATGTCACGCAAGAAATCAAGGTGAACGGTAAGACTACTTTTAGAGTTTTAATGGTTGAAGATGCTAAGGCTTTGGAAGAAGTTGTGGTAGTAGGTTATGGTGCACAGAAAAAGGTGAATTTGACCGGGGCTATCGGACAAATCGATTCTAAGGTTTTGGAATCACGCCCTATTACAAGTACCTCCAGTGCCTTGCAGGGAACAATTCCTAATTTGCAGATAACAAATACCAGTGGTGAACCCGGACAAAATGCGTCGTTGAATGTGCGTGGTACTACTTCTATCAATGGTGGTAGCCCTTTGGTGCTGGTAGATGGTGTAGAAATGAGCCTTGACTTGGTGAATCCCAATGATATTGCGAATGTAACAGTATTGAAGGATGCTGCTGCATCTGCCATTTATGGTGTACGTGCTGCTTTTGGTGTAGTATTGGTAACAACCAAAAGTCCTTCAAAAGCAGAAAAAGTAACGGTTAGCTATAGTGGAAACTTCTCTTTTGCTAAGCCGTCTATTATGCCGGAGTTTATTGAAAGCCAGTCACAGTACGCCGAGTGGATGAATGAAGCTTGCGTGGCCGGTGGGGTTGCAACGAAATTCAAGACAGAGAGCATAGAGAAGATGAGAGCCTATGAGGCAAATCCTGCCGGTAATCCTGAATATGAAGTTATTGATGGGACTCTGTACTATTATGGCTATTCTGATTTTAAGGAACTGATGGTTAAGAATGTGACTCCCACGCAACGCCATAATCTGAACATCTCAGGTGGTAATGAAAAGACACGCTTTTATACTTCTGTAGGATACTTGAATCAAGATGGACTTTATAAGGTTGGGGATGATAACTTTAAGCAGCTGAATACCCGTTTGAATGTAGAAAATCAGACGACGAAATGGCTAAAGTTAGGTTTCAAGGCACTGTATAATTATAGTACACAAGACAAACCTTTTACCTATGATAGCAAAGATGTTTGGAAGCGTGTCGTTTATTCTACTCCTACAGAGTTTATTTCTTCTTGGAAGAAAGATTCACGTTATCCGGAGTTAGATAAATATGAGGGTATGTATATGGAAAATAATGCATATTCACTGCTTAAGGACGGTGGAAGAAATAAATATGACAAGCATGATATCTGGTTGACAGCGAGTGCTGATCTTAATATTCTGAAAGGATGGAAAGCTCATGTTGACTTTAATTATAATCTGAATTATAAGAAAGCCTCTGAGCATTCTAAACCAATCAAATTCTTCGATGGTTCCTTTAATGAGACCTATGGTCGTACAAGTACAAATTATTATAAGATGAGTAATTATAACACAAGTTACTACTCTTTCAATGCTTATACGGATTATGAAAACACATTTGCAGAGAAGCATTATCTGAAGGCGATGATAGGTTTCAACCAAGAATTAACAAAATATTCCACCTTCAGTGGGCAGCGCAATGATATTCTGAATGAAAACCTGCCTTCATTGAGTCTTGGTTCAGGCACACATACAGTATCACAGGATGGTTACGAATGGGCTTTACGTGGAGCTTTTTTCCGTGTGAACTATATCTATAATGATCGCTATTTGTTTGAGGTAAACGGACGTTATGATGGTACTTCACGTTTTCCGTCGGACAATCGTTTTGTGTTCTTACCTTCATTTTCCGGTGCATGGCGCATTAGTGAGGAGGGATTCATGAAGAATACCCGCTCTTGGTTGGATAACTTGAAACTTCGTGCTACTTATGGTATTTTAGGTAATCAGATGATTTCTTCCAGCGACTGGAGTGGAAATACTAAATATTATCCATACATTCCTTTTATGAGTAATAGTACTTCTCAGTATTGGCTTTTTGGTGATGAATATGCTACCACAATCAATCCGGGCAACCTGATAAGTTCAGACCTGACATGGGAGAAAGTTACGACAGTCAATGTCGGCTTGGATGCTACCTTCCTGAATCAACGTCTGGATATGAGTTTCGATTACTATGTTCGTACTACTTCAGATATGTTGATTAAGGCTACTTATCCCGATGTACTGGGTACTACAGCACCTCCTGCAAACTCTGCTGAGCTGAAAACCCGTGGTTGGGAACTTTCCATCAATTGGAGAGACCGGATTGGGAAGAATTTTGGCTATGAGTTAGGTTTTGTATTGTCGGATTCTCAAGCAGAAGTAACAAAATACAATAATCCTACCGGAGCTATCAGCACTTATTATGAGGGGCACAAGATTGGTGAAATCTGGGGATATAAGACAGAGGGATTGTTTCAAAGTGATGAAGAAGCCGCTGCCTGGTATGATCAAAGTGACATTAAGAACGTAGAGTGGGGAGCTGGTGACATTAAGTTTAAGAATTTGAATGATGATGAAAAGATTGATGACGGCAATGGTACTTTAGATAATCACGGAGATATGGTGATTATTGGTAATACTACTCCACGTTATCAGTATGGTATTACCGCTAATCTGACTTATAAAGATTTTTATCTGAATATTTTTATGCAAGGAGTTGGCAAACGTGATTTCTGGCCGGGTGACGAATCTTTCTGGCCGGCTGCTACACAATATTACAATGCGCAGAAATGGCATATAGAGGATTCCTGGACTCCGAATAATCCGAATGCTTATTTCCCCATTGCGCGTGCGACGGACGCCAGGAACAGAGGGGTGAAGACAGATCGTTATTTGCAGAATGCTTCTTATTTAAGAATGAAGAATCTGACATTCGGATGGAATCTGCCGAAGCAATGGATCAGTAAAGTGTTCTTGTCAGGTGCATCGGTTTATGTCAGTGGTGAAAATTTGTTCGAGTTTACCAAAGTTAAAGGCCCGTATGACCCTGAGGCAGCTCGTGGAAATGGTACAATGCTTTATCCCTTTATGAGAACTTATTCATTTGGAATTAATCTAACCTTTTAAAAAACAGGACAATGAAAAACTTTATACGAGAATGTTTGGTGTTGAGTGCAGTCGTTTTATCAATGACTGCATGTAACGATTCCTTTTTGGAACGTACCCCTACCAATGACTTAAATGATGCGGCTTATTGGAATACATCTTCTGATTTGGAGGCATATACCAATGGTATTTACAATGAAGCGGCAAGCAATGGTACTTATAAATTCATGGTGGGTTTCCATAGTGACGCTTATTCTGTAAAGGTCGTAGGACCTTATACAATAGAAGCTATGTCTGATAATTTTGCTACAATGGATGCTTCCCAGACTTGGGCGTCTGCCGTAGCTGCCGGCATTGAAAATCAACCGAGTGGAAATCCTAATTATGGCAGTTGGTCATGGACGTTGTTACGTCGTATCAATGTATTTATGGCCAATTATGAACGTGCAACGGAAGTTACGGAAAGTGTGAGGAACCGTTATGCCGGTGAGGCTCTTTTCTTCCGTGCATGGTTCTACCTTTATATGGTTCAGACTTATGGTGATGTACCGTTGATAACCAAGCCTTTAGAAACAGATTCCGAAGAGTTGTATGGTGAACGTACTCCGCGCAAAGAGGTTATGAAACAAGTGCTGACAGACATTAATAATGCTTGCTCATTTCTACCCGAAGAAAATTGGGGCGATAATCGTTTGACTAAAGGTGCTGCATTGGCATTAAAGGCTCGTATCGGACTGTATGAAGGTACGTACCGTAAATATCATAATCTGGGTGATGAAGCAGAATTCCTGAATGCTTGCGTAAGTGCTTGTGAAGAATTGATGGGAATGGGATATAAGATTCATGATACAGGTAATCCGTCAAGCGACTATACAGCTTTATTCACTACTGATGATTTATCAAGTAACGAGGAAGTAATATTCTATAGAAAATATGCCGATGGTCTGAAACGTCATCGTATATGTGGCTATACAGTTAATCTTCGTAATGGCGGTACCAAAGATTTTGTGGATGATTTCCTCTGCATTGATGCAGATGGAGTGGCGAGAGCTGTAGCCCTGAGTCGGGATTATAGTAACGATACTCCAGAATTGGAATTTACGAATCGTGACCCGCGTTTGAGTCAGACTTTTCTTGCTCCGGGAAATGACGCTGCAAAGGCTTTGTTTATAGATAATGCACATGCCAACCGTACATTCCCCCGTATTGGAAATATGCAAGGATGGCCTACGCTTACAGGCTATCATCCTATCAAATATTATATCCGTGAACAGGATAAAAAGGGCTTTAATGCAGAGACGCATGATTATCCGTTGTTCCGTTATGCAGAAGTCTTGTTAAATTATGCGGAGGCGAAAGCGGAATTGGGGGGATGTGATCAAGCGGTATTGGATAAAACGATTAATGTATTACGTGATCGTGTGGATATGCCTCATTTGACAGTAAACCCGGAAATGGATCCCAAATATGCAGATAGTAATCTTTCATCTCTCATTATAGAGATTCGTCGCGAACGTCGTGTGGAGCTTAGTTTTGAGTATTTGCGTTATCAGGACTTGATGCGTTGGGCATGGGGTGAAAAGCTGAAAGACCGTGTTCTGGGTATGCGCTTGGAAGATGCTGACTTTGATGATCCCCGTTATGAAGGGGTTATTTCCAAAGGAGGAACAGAAAACGCCGGTCAGAATCCTGTTTACGTATTCAAAGATGCGGATGGCAAGCAGTATATCGATGCTTATGAAAAAACGAACTATGCAACTAATCGCCGTACATTTGATCCGAAAAAGGATTATCTGCGTCCCATTCCGTCTTCTGCGATCAGCAAGAATACGAATCTTGGACAAAATTACGGTTGGACTACCGGACTTAAAGAATAATGATGTATACACACAATTTCGACTGAATCTAATTCTCTTCAATCAGGCTCCTCTTTATGGAGGAGCCTATTCTTCTTTCCTTCTTACTTTCAGCGGTGGCAATCCGAAGAATGATTTGAAACATTTACTGAAATAGCGTGCTGAAGAGAAGCCCAGCATGATGGAAATCTCTGAAATATTCAGTTCGGGGCGATTCTTGAGTAATGACATCGCTTCGTCTAATTTTACTTTCAGAATGAATTCGTTAGGTGTCAGGCCGATTATCTGTCTGAATCGCATATATAACTTACTGCGCCCCATGCAAAGATCGGCTGCCAGCATATTCACATCAAAATTAGGATTGTCAAAGTGCTTTCTGATAATATCTACGCTCTTTTTCAGAAGTTCTTTATCATAGGTATTGGAAGGGGGGATGGATTCTGTGATCTGCACTGTCGACACATTGGAATAGTGTGCAATAATCTGCTGCTTGTTACGAATCAGATTACTGCAACGTGCCAATAGTATTTTAACATTGAATGGCTTGGTAACATAATCGTCGGCACCAAACATATATCCCTCTACTATAAAATCTACAGAGTTCTGTGCTGTAAGGAGCACAATAGGAATGTGGGAAAGTTCTACATTGTTTTTTAGTTTGTAACACATTTCTTTTCCTGACATTTCCGGCATCATTACGTCACTTACAATAATATCAGGTTGGATACGCTCTGCGGCAATTAGCCCTTCACGTCCGTTGCGGGCTGTATGCACTTTATAAAAAGTGCTGAACATATCGTTGAGCATCTCTAATAAATCCTCATTGTCTTCTACCAGCAACAGAATCGGTTTATGGGTATCTATTCCGGTTTCAATCGGTATTCGGAACTCGGTGGTTCTTTGAAGAAGGTCGGTTGGTGAATCTATAAAATAGATTGCATCAGCTTGTTGCGGGTCTGCGGCAATATCTTCTTTATTGAAATGTTGGTTGCCTAAAAGTAATGACAATGTGAAATCACTTCCCTGATTTACTGTACTTTTTATTTCTATTTTACCATGATGGGCATCCATGATGCCCTTTGCCAGAGCCAATCCGATTCCAGTGCCGAGGCTGAAAGATGAAGGGGTGGAGTCTGCCTGATAGAATCTGTCGAAGATTTTAAGGATGGCCTCCTCCGGTATTCCCGAACCGTCGTCACTGACAGTAATAAATACCTGAGTGGAGTTATGGCGTAAGCTGATGGTAATATTTCCTCCTTCCTTGGTATACTTGAAAGCATTGGAAAGCAGGTTGAATATGACTTTCTGTAATTGTGCCGGGTCAAACCAGGCGTTGACAACTTTTTCCGTATGCTTGAAATTATAGTTGATATTTTTCATTTGGGCATACTCGTAGAAGCTATTATATATTTCATGTAAGAAAGGTACCAAGTCACGTTCTTTTACTTTAAGTTTCAGATAACCTTGTTCTTGTTTGCGAAAATCCAGTAATTCAGTGATTAGATTACGCATGTGCCATGCGTTTTTATATATCCGCAATATCCGCTTGTAGAAAAATGGTTCCAGTTTATCTATTTGCATGATAGCCTCTAACTGCCCGATGATCAGTGTGAGTGGAGTACGAAATTCATGAGAAATATTAGTGAAAAAGCGCAGTTTAGCCTGATTGAGTTCTTCTATGTGTTCTTTTTCCTTCTTCTCGTTTTCAAGGGAAGCTTGTAGCCGAGCCTGGCGTAATTTGAAGTGGAGGAACAGGCTCAAAACTCCCGCCAATACTAATGCATAGAGGACATAGGCATATGGGTTGGCATAGAAAGGTGCGGAAACATGTATCTTGAGAGTTATTTCTTCTGCGTTGGCTGAGTCAAGCTCTACGGGACGAACACGCAAAGTATAGTTTCCGGGAGGGATATTGGTGTAGGTGATGGAATTGTTTGAAGTTTGTATCCAGTGCTTATCTAGATTTTCGAGACAATACTCAAATAAGTTGTCTCGTTCTGATAGGTAACGGAATGTACTGAATGTAACAGTAACATGATTTTGATTGTGTTTCAGTTGGATCTCAGAAGTTCGGGCAAGGATTTGTTTCAGAATGCCGGTAACATCATCTGGCAGGACCTCTTGATTGAGTATCAGTAGTTTTTCGAAATAGAGCTTCTCTTTATCGGGAGAATTGTATAGATCTTCTTCCGGTAAAGAGGCTAATCCGTTGATACCACCTATATACATAGTACCATTACGGCTGATATATAGGGTAGAACCCTGGCTATAGTTCTGCTGAAATATGTGGTAGGTTTCTTCTACAACCTCTGTTTGGGTATTGAATATAGATAAACCTCTATTATGGAGTAACAATAATCTATGATTAAGAGGTGATTCCTGAATGTAATAACAATAATTGTTAGGCAAGGAACCATTTTGGGTATTATAGACTTTGAATGAATTATTTTCCGGCTGATACTTGAATAGCCCGGAACCTATCGTTCCGAAATATACTTCTCTGTTACTATTTTCAGAGATGTGCACTACTTTGAATTTTCCGATGGAAAATGGATTGTTGGCATTTGTTTCATATTTTTCTATTCTGCCCGAGGGGAGGTGTACACATATCAATCCTCCCACTGACAAGGCTAACCAAAGGTGGTCCTGGCTGTCAATGAAGAATGTTTCATAAGTAAATTCTTTTTCCAGCACTTCCTTTATGAGAGGAAGCTTGGAGAATGAAGAAAACTTTTCAGTTTGCAGATTCATAAAGAACAACCCTTTCTGACTTAGTATAGCAAGCCCTTCCTTGTATCTTTGTATCCTGTTAATGATATTACCGGCAAGTTGTAGGAATTCAGGAGTCCTTCTGAATGTGTTGTTGCGAATGTCGAATATTGACAAACCACCTGTATGAGTGCCTATGTATAGGCGTTCGGTAGACTGGTCATAGTAGATTGCCTTGAGATTATTGTTTCCTACACTCTGCGGATCACCTTCCTGATGGGTATAACGAACGAACTTTCTTGTGGCAGGATCCAGCTTATTAAGTCCTCCCCCTTCGGTACATATCCACAGGTAACCATTATCATCTTCAGTCATCCTGCCTACAAATGGGAAACTGAGACAGTCTTTATGCTCAAGTGATGCTGCATAGAACTGTTTATTAAAGTGATGTGGAATGAAAACATTGGCTCCGCCATAATAAGTACCTACCCATACATTATTGCGGACATCTTTATAAAGAGAGAGTACTGAGTTATGACTGAGGCTGTTAGGATTGTAATCTTGATGAGTATAATGGCTCCATTCGTTGGTGGTAGGATTATAGCAATCCAATCCTCTGAATGTTCCTATCCATATACAGCCAATATTGTCTTCTATAACACAGCGTACCTGATTATTCGAAAGCCCTTCTTGGCCGGGTTGGTGGGTAAACAAGGAAATGTCTCCTTTTGTATTTATGCGATATAGCCCGTCCCAAGTACCTACCCACAAGTTGTGGGAGCGATCTCTGAATATGCATCTTCCTTTGTCAAAGCTCATAATTATCTTTGCCGGTTCATGAGAGGAAGTATCGAAGTGTAACAGATGACTATGGGTGATGGCCCATACGTTTTCAGTGTCTGCGAATATTCCCCTTCCTTCCCCTAAATCGGTAGGGAAGGATACGAACAGTTTCAGATCTTCTTCCTCAGGAAGATATGTATAGATGGCATTACTGCAAATCACCCATAGTTTGTCGCTTTGGCAGAAGATCCCTTTTACATCGTTTTTCCGTAGACAAACAAATTGCTCCTTGTAGATATTGAAAACGATAAGATCATTACCGGATCGGATATAGATATGTCCTTGTTTGTCACCACATAAATCATTTATTTCGTTACTGGTTAAATTTTGCCTGTATTGGGAGGGTTGATATACTTTTATTTCTTTGCCATTGTAACGGTTTAACCCTTCGGAAGAACCAAACCACATTGCACCCATTTCATCCTGATAAATAGAATAGATACAAATTTGAGAAAGTCCGTCACGTATTCCCAAATGTTTAAAGTATAGCTCTTTGGAAAGTGCCGTGAAGCTCGTAAAGATAGAAAGCAATAGTATCAGTGCATTTTTCATATTTCTAAGAAGTAGTTAGGTGTTTTTAAGATATTGCAAAGGTAATAATTAATAATATGTTTGTCTTGTATTCCTGTAAAAAAATGTATATTTGCTATTTAATTTTAGTAAACATAATCTTAAATAAAACAATATGAAACAACATTCTTTCTGGAGTGTTTCACTCCTAACAGTCACCGGGACTTTGGTAACGAGTCAACAAGCATTATCACAACAACCGCACATCATTCTAATCATTTCAGACCAGCATCGTGGCGATGCTATGCATTGCATGGGCAATCCTTCGGTGATAACGCCGAATATGGATGCATTGGCAGCGGATGGAACTCTGTTTACGAATGCTTATTCTTCTACGCCAAGCAGTACGCCTGCGCGGTCAGGGTTGCTAACAGGGCTTTCGCCGTGGCATCACGGAATGTTAGGGTACGGGAGAGTCGGAAGTCATTATCGGTATGAAATGCCACAAATGTTACGGGATCTTCATTATTATACTTTCGGTATAGGCAAAATGCACTGGTTTCCTCAGAAGGCACTGCATGGCTTCCATGGTACACTGGTGGATGAAAGTGGCAGGGTAGAATCCGATAATTTTATCAGTGATTATCGCCTTTGGTTTCAACTGCAGGCTCCGGGCTTAAATCCTGATTCTACCGGTGTGGGGTGGAATGAGCATGGTGCAAAAGCTTATCAACTGCCGGAAAACCTGCACCCTACAGCTTGGACAGGTAAAACTGCTTGTGAGATGATACGGAATTATAAAAAAGGGAACCAACAGCCATTATTTCTTAAAATTTCTTTTGCCCGTCCTCATAGTCCGTACGATCCTCCCAAACGTTTGGTGGATTTATATAAGGATAAGGATGTGCCGGCTCCGTTTGTGGGGGAATGGTGTAAAGATAAAGATTATGCTGTCCGTCAGGATGCGAAGTTGGCGGATAAGGATGCCGCTTTCGGAAACTTTGGTGAAGAATATGCCAAGAACTCCCGGCGTTATTATTATGCGAATGTTACCTTTATTGATGAAGAAATAGGTAAAGTAGTTCAGGCGCTGAAAGAGCAGGGAATGTATGATAATGCATTGATTTGTTATATCTCTGACCATGGAGATATGCTGGGTGATCATTATCATTGGCGTAAAACGTATCCTTATGAGGGTTCATCCCATATACCTTATATTGTGAAATGGCCTTCCAAATGTGGCTTTTCGAAAGGTAACAGGGTTGAAGAACCGGTAGAATTGCGTGATCTGTTACCTACATTTCTTGAAATGGCGGAAGGTTCGGTTCCGGCTGATATGGATGGGCAATCCCTGGTGAATCTGATAAATGGAAATACAGAAAAATGGCGTAAGTATATAGATTTGGAACATTCTACTTGCTATAGCCCTGATAACTATTGGTGTGCCTTGACTGATGGTAAAATGAAATATATCTGGCGTTTCCATACCGGCGAAGAAGAATTGTTCGACCTGTCGATGGATCCGCATGAATTGAAGAATGTTGCAAAAGAAAAGAGATATCGTTCCCAATTGCTGCTCATGCGTGCAGCCATGGTGCGTCATCTGTCGGAGAGGGGAGAGGAGTTTGTAAAAGATGGACAACTTCAAGTTTTGAAACATACAGTTCTTTACAGTCCGCTTTTCCCTGATGAGAATCCGGTGGATACGGGGATTTGATATAGTTTTGTTTTTTGCTTTGTCATTTCGGATTTGCCGGAAGATCTCCTCTCCTCATAATAAAGAGAGGGGAGCTTCCGGCTGTATCCAGTATAGCAAGTGGCTGTTTGCTATATCATTTTTTATTTAAATACCTGCTTCATCGGTCTTCCTATCCAAACTTGTGGTTGTTTCAGTCCGAAGATGTAGGCGATAGTAGAAGCAACGTCATATTGCATCATACTTTCGTGGAATTCACCGCTCTTCTTCACATTCTTACCGGAGATGATGAAAGGCGTCTGCATCTCGTTCATGGTTTTGCCGCCATGTCCTTTTTCAATGCCACCGTGGTCGGCAGTGACGATAAAGATAGTTTCTTTCAGCATGCCGGCATCTTTTACGGCTTGAATAATACGGGCTACATAGGTATCCAGTTCTTTCAGCTTGGCGTAATACTCAGGAGTGTCGTGTCCGGCTTGGTGTCCTACGTGGTCAGGATTATCAAAACAGACGGCGAGTAGGGCTGGCTGTTTCTCTTTGATATAAGTTTCCGCCATTGTGCACAGAGCCTCGGGATGCTTGTTGTAATCGGGAGCCTGCGCATAGTGGCTCAAAGAAAGTGTATCCACCAGATATTTGATACCGTCCCATTCGTACAGGCAACCGATTTCGGCTTCGGGCTGTGCATCGCGCAATAATTGGAAGATAGTGGGGAAAATACCATGTTGATTGAGTTCGCGCGAAGGTAATTCAGGTGTTTTAGATCCCCATTGTGTGTACCCGTGCAGTTCAGGACCGGCTCCCATAAACATGGAAGCCCAGTTGATGGCACTTGAAGAGGGGAGTGCGGACCGTTTTTCGAGCGTATAGGCTCCGTCAGCCATCAGTTGCTTGATAGTAGGAATATCTGCCTTGGGAACACTATAGGCTCCCCAGCCATCCAAACCGATTAATACGACGTGTTTTGCTTTTCCTTTAGCGTTACAAGGAGTGACAACCAACAGCACTGCAAGGATAGAGAGTGCCAATGTGATAGTAAATTTCTTCATGTTTTTCTACTTTTTACGTTAACTGCTGGCAAAGTTACGGAAATTATTACGCTGTATCTACCAGTTTTATACGCGAAAGATGCCTCTATTGTCCGTGTATTCCGATTATTATGAATATGATTATTGTATTTATAATAATCTAAAGTTGCATGATTATGGACAGAATGTGGTATCATCTGAAATTACCCACTTCTATACGATTTGTCTTGAAAGCCCTTTTGGGAAAAAGAATGGTTAATGAGGTTTCTAAGGAATATGGCATTATCTGGTGTTGTTGCTTTTGACATTCTTTCAGTCATTGTTACAGTCAGGCGAATGCTGTTGGCTACACAACTTCCGTCGGCACTGCAAAAGCTGAGATAAGCAATCAGTTCATCGTTCTGCCAGTCAGCCGGAAGTTGCAGCACGGCGTGACAATCGGAACGTAGGGCGGCTTCCGTATTGTAAACGGCTGTTTCTTTATTTTTGTTATACACCAGTAGCATGGCTATATCCGTATCTTCTGCATTTCCCATGCCACTATTGTCCTGCCAGTTAAAGTACATTTTATCCTCATTCTGTGTAGCTGTTCCCTCGAATACGGGCATCAGGGTTCCCATGGAAACCAATGCCCGGTTGAAGTCAATCGAGATTTCTTTCCCGTTGCCCGTCACGGCTCTTTTCAGTGTATAGGACATGGCAGCATTGAATGCGGATTTTTCCTGTGTAAATTCCTTATAGCCGATACGAATAAAAGGTTTTATGGCTTTCAGGAAACTGAATGCCGTGGCAAACTTACCTCTCTGTTCCTGCTGTTTCGGCGTGCGCGGATTGCTGACTTTAGCCGCCCGTGCACGTATGTAGTATTTTGATTTCCAGTGAAATCCTACTATCGGTCCCACTTTGCCGGAGAAGCCTCCGAGTATGCCTTGATTGATAATTCCCATGATGTCGCATTTTAAATTGGTTATTCTGTTTCTGGCGTAAAGGTATACATTTATATCTCTTTCCGCCAAATGATTTTAGCGGTTTGGCTTCATGAATGTGATTTTTGCGTCCGTTTGCAGCGATTTGCTTGATTGGCTATTCTTGCTTGGGATTGATGGTTTAAAATATCTGCTTCTTATCTGGGATACACTTGCTCCGTATCAAATCCATACTTTCTCCACATAGAAGTACCTCTGAGTGGAGATTGTACGGAGCAAGTATAGCCCGGATGTGGTTCGGATGAGGAAAAGAAGGGAAGGTATTGTGAAGAGAGATATTTATTGATCTTCTTCTCTTGAATAAAGTCTGTACTAATTCTGTTTGCTTGTGACTTGTAACAGTAATCTTGTAATTTTGCTTGTGATTTGCAACAAATAAACGTTTGTTTTGCTTGTGATTTGCAACATAGCGGTCAGGGTATGGTCCGGTAATTATTCTGTGGATGAAGTAAAGACAAATTCAGGTAAGATATTCCGTCTGGTGAATCTTCCTTTTTATTATGTAGGGATATTGCCGAAAGTTTTGAAAAGATTGTCGTGAAACCTCCTGTTTTAACTTTCAGCTTGTCTATAAAGAACCTTTTTCTTCAAGTCTTCGCATACTGAATTCGCAACCGCAATATTGCTGGTTATAGAAATCATGCTCTTTGAGAAGCTGGTTTCGTCGGTCTTGTAATCCTCCTTTTCGCCAGTTTTGTTCCCAAAAAGTGGTTCCGGGGTAAAGGGCGGCGGCTCTACGTCCCGCTTCGTTTATTTGATCGAGGCTTTTCCAGCGGGAAGAGGCGAGTGTAGTGGTGAACAGGGTGAAACCGTGCTCGGAGGCATAACGGGCAGTTTCAGTCAGACGAAGGTTGAAACATTTCAGGCAACGGCCCCCTCGTTCGGGCTCATCCTCCATTCCTTGCATGGAGGTGCGCCAGAATGAGTAATCGTAGTCGCCATCTATAAAGTCAAGTCCTAACCCCTGAACATAACGGATAGCCTCGGCTTTCCGTATTTCATATTCGGCCTGAGGGTAGATATTGGGGTTGTAATAAAACACGGTGGGGCGGATGCCGTTGGCAAGCAGGCATTCGATAATGGCAGAAGAACAAGGTGCGCAACAAGAGTGGAGCAGCACCTTGTCTTCATGGTTAGGAGTTTGAAGCTTTAACATCATCTTTTCGTCTTTTTAGGTACGTATTTATACCTTCAGTTTTATTTTAGCCTTCACCAGCAGTCCGGTCAGTTGAACGATGATGAGGGAGAATATGAGTGATCTTAATAGACCCGGAGCACCTGCATTCAAGAACTCGGGGTAGTGCCAGCCCAACAATTGCTGTGCGGCGTACCATATATATGGAATGATATAACACGTAAGCGTGGCAGTCCCGGCAGGTTTGATAATATCGAACCAGGGTGTTTTACCTTTTACATCCGTCAGCCAATAGAACAGGCCGAACAATGGGAAAAATGCAGCAAGGCAATAGAACAGCCAGCTCGGAGTGGCCTGTATCTTTGAGATAATCCAGTGGGGGTGCGAGCAAAGTGCAGCAATGAGCATAATGGCACCTAAGGTACAAAGGATAACAATGAATTTACGCGGATGTTCCCGGTCGGCATATTTCTGCATCAACAGGGAAGTGAGTACCCCCGACATGCCGAATGCATGCAGCGTCCAGTCACTGGGGATGAAAGGCAAAAGGATGATGCGTAAACCATATTCCTGTGGGATCAGATTAGAGTGACTGATTACCGCAAGGAGCATGACGACCAGCCATGCTATGACATTCTTACGCAAACTTTCGCGGGTAAACAGATAAATACCGGCACATACGACATACGTCCAGCCGATAAGTCCCAGGATGCCCCACCAACCTTGATGGAAAGGTTTCCCGTTTAAATCTTTATATAGAACGAGGAATGCCAACAAGGCAACGCCAAGCACTTTCATTGCGATGAATAGGTGCTTTTTTGACCCTTCAGCTTTCGGATAAACGGCCCAGACCAGGAAAAAGCCGATAACCATCAGGATGCAGAACCACTGGTGGGAAATGCCACCTGCTATGCCACCCGAATTAAGTGAAAATAGCCCCATAGCGATGAGTGCCACCGTACGCCAGAAGATATGGGCAATGACCTGAAGTGTAGTATCTCCTTTTCGGTAACGGTTCTGGATAGCAAAAGAGACAGACATGCCCATGCAAAACAGGAATGCGGGAAAAATGGTGTCGGAGAATCCCATCATGTCTTCGTTGATGTCGGCATGTTCGAGCCAGTGGGGGATGTTCTTCAGACCGGGGATGTCATTCACGAAGAGCATGAGAAACATGGTGAGTGCGCGGAATACATCAACCGCAGCCACTCGTTGAGGTGCTAAGTTTTTCATTTTAGAATACATTTGGGGGTTAATGCTGCAAATATAGGAAACTAATTTTTTATATTTGTCCCCATGAAGGTAAAACTGCTGATATTTCTCGGACTGGCTTTAGTGGGCATTCATGGAATGTCTGCTCCGGTTGATGTCCCTGCAATGGATGGATGGCCTGCTGCCTTGGATGAGGCTATCGGTGCACATCAGGAATATGTGGCAGTGAGGGAAGCTCGCATTGAAGCTTTGAGGCAGCAATTATCGCAGACAGACACGGAGACGCCGGAATATTTCCGTCTGAATGGAGAAATGTTTCAGGAATACAAGGCATATATATGCGATTCAGCCCTTCTTTATCTGGGCCGCAACTTGCGCTGGGCACAGCGCCACGGTGAACAGGAAGCGGCAGATGAAACCCGTATCCGGCGGGCGCACCTCATGTCTTCGGCAGGTATGTATAAGGAAGCCTCTGAGGATTTGGAACAGATAAATTCCTCCGGGCTCTCGTCCCGTCTGTTGCCCGATTATTACGAAGATTATCGTCATTTGTACGGTGAATTGGGGACATATACGCAAGATGCTTTCCGGCGTAACCGCTATTATGGTTTGTCTGCCGGTTATGAAGATTCATTGATGCAGGTGCTTTCACCTGTCTTCGCCCTTTATCCGGAACGCAAAGAGATGCAGGCAGCTGCTGCCGGTAGGTGGGAGGAAGCTTTGAAGATAAACGATGACCGCCTGGCAAGTGTACGCCCCGATACTCCGGAGTATGCGTTGGTAACGTATCACCGTTCTTTGCTGTATCATCGTCTGGGGGACCTGGAGAAAGCAAAATATTATCTGGCTTTGTCCGCTTTGACGGATATCCGCCTTGCGATTACAGACCATGCCTCCCTGTGGACTTTGGCACAAATACTCTATGAGGAAGGAGACATTGAACGTGCTTATCGCTATATCCGTTTTTCGTGGAATGAAACCAATCATTACAATGCCCGTAGCCGCAGTTTGCAGACAGCCGGCATTCTGTCGCTTATAGATCTTACCTATCAGGCTATGCAGGAGAAACAGAATGAACGTCTTCGTTTTTATCTTTGGATGATCAGTATTCTATCTCTGCTGTTGGTCGTGGCTGTTGTCTGGATTTACAGGCAGATGAAGCATCTCTCTGTTGCCCGGGCTCATTTGGAGCAGGCGAATGAACAGTTGCAAATGTCTAATCATATCAAAGAAGAATATATCGGGCGCTTCCTGAAACTCTGTTCTACCTACATTGACCGACTGGATGCTTACCGGCGCATGGTGAACAAGAAGCTTACCGGCGGGCAGATGGAAGAACTTCTGAAAATGGTACGTTCACGAGATGTGCTTGATACGGATCTGAAAGAATTATATGAGAACTTTGATACAGCTTTTCTACACCTTTTCCCTGATTTTGTAGGAAAATTCAATGAACTGCTTCAACCGGAGGAACGGATCATACTCCGCAAAGGCGAACTTTTGAATACGGAATTACGTATTTTTGCTTTAATCCGGTTGGGCATTGACGATAGTTCGCAGATTGCCGAATTTCTCCGTTACTCCGTCAATACAATCTATAATTACCGTGCTAAAGTGAAAAACAAAGCTTGCGTTTCGCGTGATGACTTTGAAACATGCATTATGAAGATACGTTAAGCATACGTCATTGCCTTATTTTCTATCCACTTTTTTACTTTCCTCATTGAATTTTATCTCGTTGTTTTTTAGTGAGTTATCTTTGTTATATGTTTCGTCTTATCCACATATTCATAATGTGGAGGTACGTAATGCCTTTATCTTGCCTACCTTTGGGGAAGATTAATTAACCCTTGAAAAACATACCATGAATTTGAAATTATCTCTTTTATTAGGATGCTGTTTGTTTGTTGCTATTACAGCCTATGCCGGGACTTCCGGTTCATTAGGTGAGGACGCTCCGGGAAAAAACAAAGCAGAAGTTTACATTACGACTGCTGACCGGCAGCAAAGTTTTAACCACACTACTCAAAAGCTTTCCAAAGTCCCTACATCTGAGTCCGTAATCACTATAAATCCTACGGTACGGTATCAGGAGATGGACGGTTTCGGAGCTGCTGTTACAGGTTCTACCTGCTATAATCTGATGCAGATGACACCGACCGATCGTGCGAAATTCCTGGCTGAAACGTTTTCTGATAAAGACGGGCTGGGATTTAGTTATATCCGCATTTCTATTGGTTGTTCCGACTTCTCACTGAGCGAGTATACCTGTTGCGATACAAAAGGAATTGAGAATTTTGCTCTGCAAACGGAAGAGAAGGAATATGTAATACCTATTTTAAAAGATATTCTGGCTCTTAATCCCACTATCAAAATATTGGGTTCTCCGTGGACATGCCCCAAGTGGATGAAGGTGAATAACCTGGAAGAAAGGAAACCATTTGATTCCTGGACAAGCGGTCAGCTAAATCCGGATTACTATTCCGATTATGCCACTTACTTTGTGAAGTGGATACAGGCATTCCGTGAAGAAGGTATTGAAATCTACTCCGTCACTCCACAGAATGAACCGTTGAATAGGGGCAATTCCGCTTCTTTGTTCATGGGTTGGAAGGAAGAACAGGCTTTTGTACGCGATGCCCTCGGTCCTGCTTTCAAGGCTGCCGGACTGGATACGAAGATTTATGCTTTCGACCATAATTACAACTATGATAATATGGCCGATCAGCAGGAGTATCCCGTTAAAATGTATGATGATGAGGTGGCTGCTGCCTTCCTTACCGGAGCTGCTTACCACAACTATGGCGGCAGACGTGAGGAATTGAATAACATTCAGCAGAAACGTCCCGATAAAGAACTTATTTTTACGGAAACTTCTATCGGTATGTGGAATGACGGACGCAACCTGGAAAAGCGTTTGATGGAGGATATGCGCGAGGTGGCTCTTGGTACGGTAAACAATTGGTGTAAAGGCGTCATTGTCTGGAATCTGATGCTGGACGATGAACGTGGTCCCTGGCGTGAAGGTGGTTGTAAAACTTGCTACGGAGCTGTTGATATTAATCGTGGGGACTATAAGACGATGACTTATAATTCTCATTATTATATTATCGGGCATCTGTCGTCCGTAGTAAAACCGGGTGCAGTTCGTGTGGAAAGTAAAGGTGTTGACGGGAAAGGATTAATGTACTCTGCCTTTGAAAATCCCGATGGAACTGTTGCTTTTGTACTTTTGAACGAGGAAAATGAGGAAACTCGCCTGACTGTAACGGATGGAAAGAATTATGTAGATTGTGTGGTGCCTGCCAAAGCAGTGGCCTCTTATCGCTGGAAGAAATAATCTTATAGTATTAAAATACCATGTTGAAATCGATTTTAGTGGGTACATCCCTTTTAGCAGCTTCTCTGGTGTTGGGGAGTTGTGGTGAAAAGGCAGAAAAAATACAGGATTCTGCTGCGTTTATAACTATTCAGGGGCAAGACCTGATAAAGCCTGATGGTACGAAACTCTTTATCATGGGTACCAATCTGGGCAATTGGCTGAATCCGGAAGGTTATATGTTTAAGTTCAATAAAACGAACTCTCCCCGGTTTATCAATGAGATGTTCTGTCAGTTAGTGGGACCTGACTTTACTGCTGAGTTCTGGAAAGCATTCAAAGACAATTATATCACTCGTGAGGATATTCAGTTTATTAAGAATACAGGTGCGAATACCATCCGTCTTCCGTTCCATTATAAGCTTTTTACGGATGAGGACTTTATGGGGCTGACTGCCGGTCAGGATGGCTTTGCCCGTGTAGACAGTGTTGTGGAATGGTGTCGTGAAGCCGATCTTTATCTGATTCTCGATATGCACGATGCTCCGGGCGGACAAACGGGTGATAATATAGATGATAGTTACGGGTATCCCTGGTTGTTTGAAAGTGAAACCAGCCAACAATTGTACTGCGATATTTGGCGTCAGATTGCAGACCGGTATAAGAATGAGCCGGTAATTCTCGGTTATGAACTTTTCAATGAACCTATCGCTCCGTATTTCCCGAATATGGAAGAATTGAACGGTAAACTGGAAGATATTTATAAGAAAGGCGTAGCTGCTATCCGTGAAGTGGACAATAACCATATTATTCTGTTGGGTGGTGCTCAGTGGAACGGTAACTTCAAGCCGTTCAAGGATTCTAAGTTTGACGATAAAATAATGTATACTTGCCATCGTTATGGAGGTGATCCTACTAAAGATGCTATTCAAGCCATAATAAACTTCCGCGACAGTGTGAACTTACCGATGTATATGGGTGAGATAGGACATAACACGGACGAATGGCAGGCTGCCTTTTGCCAGACGATGCGTGACAATAATATCGGTTATACCTTCTGGCCATATAAGAAGATGGATGGTTCCAGCTTTGTAGGCATCACTCCGCCGGAAAATTGGGCGAATATCCTTTACTTCTCCGAATCTCCACGCACATCTTATAAAGAAATCCGGGATGCCCGTCCCGACCAGATGATGGCACGCAAGGCAATGATGGATTTCCTTGAGGCTTGTAAGCTGAAGAACTGTGTGGTGCAGGAGGGATATATCCAGTCGTTAGGCATGAAATAATCATTAATAAACTAATTATTTATCCATATGAAAAAAGTATTATTTGGTTTGGCATTCACTGTTGCTCTTCCACTCTTGGCGCAGCAGAAACCTGTATATCTGGATGCTACCAAACCTATTGAAGAAAGAGTAGAAGATGCGTTGAAAAGGCTGACTTTGGAAGAAAAGGTAGCTATGGTACATGCGCAAAGTAAATTCAGCAGTGCAGGAGTGCCCCGTTTAGGCATTCCGGAAAACTGGATGACGGATGGTCCTCATGGTATCCGTCCCGAAGTGCTTTGGGATGAGTGGGATCAGGCAGGATGGACCAATGACTCTTGTGTGGCATATCCGGCATTGACTTGTCTGGCTGCTACATGGAATCCTGATATGGCCTTGCTTTACGGAAAAAGTATCGGTGAAGAGGCACGTTATCGCAACAAGAATGTCCTTTTGGGTCCCGGTGTCAACATTTACCGTACTCCGCTGAATGGACGTAACTTTGAGTATATGGGCGAAGACCCGTATTTGGCTTCCCGTATGGTGGTTCCTTATGTACAGGGTGTGCAGCAAAATGGTGTAGCTGCCTGTGTAAAGCACTATGCGTTGAATAATCAGGAAATCAACCGTCACACCACCAATGTTATTGTGGACGACCGTGCTCTTTATGAAATCTATCTGCCCGCTTTCAAGGCTGCAGTTCAGGAAGGTAAGACATGGGCCATCATGGGGGCATACAATCTTTATAAAGGACAGCATGCTTGTCATAATCAGTATTTACTGAATGATATTCTGAAAGGTGAATGGGGCTTCGACGGTGTTGTTGTCTCTGACTGGGGTGGTGTACATGATACGGATCAGTCTATTACGAATGGTCTTGACATGGAATTCGGTAGTTGGACGGATGGTCTTGCCAATGGCAGTAGTAATGCTTATGATAACTATTATCTGGCTATGCCTTATTTGGAACGCATTAAATCCGGGAAAGTGGGTACGAAGGAGCTGGATGATAAGGTGCGTCGTATTTTGCGCCTGAGTTTCCGTACAACAATGGATGTGAACCGTCCTTTGGGTTCCATGCTTTCTCCTGAACATTATGAGGCTGCCCGCCGCATTGGTGAAGAGGGAATTGTGCTGCTGCAAAACAAGGGTTCTCTGTTACCTATCGACCTGAATAAAGCAAAGAAAATTGCTGTTATCGGTGAGAATGCTGTGAAGATGATGACCGTAGGCGGTGGTAGTTCTTCTTTGAAAGTGCAGCGTGAGTTATCTCCGTTGGATGGCATTAAGAAGCGTGTAGGCGATAAAGCAGAAGTGGTTTATGCTCGTGGTTACGTGGGAGATGCACGTGGTGAATATAATGGCGTAGTAACCGGTCAGAATTTGAAAGACGACCGTACACCGGAAGAATTGATTGCCGAAGCTGTAAAGGTAGCCGCAGATGCGGACTATGTGATCTTTATCGGCGGATTGAATAAGAGTAATAACCAGGATTGTGAAGATACGGATCGTGCCGGTCTTGGTCTGCCTTACGGACAGGATGCTGTTATCACGGCTTTGGCAAAGGCAAATAAGAACCTGGTAGTTGTTAATATTTCCGGTAATGCTGTAGCTATGCCTTGGATTACAGAAGTTCCTTCTGTGATGCAAGCCTGGTTCTTGGGTTCGGAAGCCGGAAATTCTATTGCTGCTGTACTGATGGGGGATGCCAATCCTTCCGGTAAACTGCCTTTTACTTTCCCTGCACGTTTGGAAGATGTTCCGGCTCACAGTGTGGGTGAGTATTTTGCTGAACGTAGCAAGAAAGTAGTGGATATGAAGTACAATGAAGGTATCTTTGTCGGCTATCGCTGGGCAGACAAGCAGAAGAAGGTGAAGCCGCTGTTCCCATTCGGACACGGACTGTCTTATACAACTTTTGTTTATGGAAAGCCAGCTGCCGATAAGAAAGTAATGTCTGCCGATGATCAGATCAGCTTTACTGTAACCGTGAAGAATACAGGTGATCGTGAAGGGCAGGAAGTGGTACAACTGTATATCAGTGACAAGAAATCTTCTTTACCTCGTCCTGTTAAGGAACTGAAAGGTTTCAAGAAAGTGAAACTGGCTCCGGGAGAAGAGAAAGAGGTTACATTTACTGTAGATAAGGAAGCTTTGAGTTACTTTGACGATGCCCAACATGCTTGGGTAGCCGAGCCAGGTAAATTTGAGGCTGTGATAGCTGCTTCGGCGGCAGATATAAAAGGTATAGTGTCGTTTGAATTGAAATAGGTCATTTCATTAGTTATTATCAAAGATTATATTTGGAAAGGCGTAGCCGTGAGGCTGCGCCTTTTTGTGTATAATGGAAATATCCTTTTCTTTGTAAGAAGAAGTGCTAAACGGTTTGTTTTATAATAAAGGTAAGAATATAAAGCATATAATGTAGTAATTAATACAAATTTGGTTTCTATGAAAATTAATATCTTTTCTCTTGCTGTGTGGGCGAGAATAGCATGTAGGGGTGATTAAAAATGTTAAGTTGTATATCTTGTTGTGTTAAACTTGTATTTAATGGTTATTTGGTTCTCTTTCATATATTAAATAGTTTGAATTAATTTCTTTGGAAAGTTTCGGATATTGAAACCTGAAAAAAGAAAATATTCGTAATACGAAATAGTGTATCGAAAAATACTCTTTTTTTTTATTTCAGTCATTTTTATCTTACTCAATGGCATAATTGGTTGTATGCCCTTCTTTTTAGTGCCTATAACAGAACTTGATACGATTTCCAATCTTCTTTATTTCAGCGATATTTGCATCTGAGATTTTATGCTTTTTTCGGCATGTTTTATTATGCTGAAAAGGGCATGAAATCTGGGAATGACTTATAAAAATAAAAACTAGAAATAAATGAAGAAAATACTAGTATGCATACTATTCATATTGGGATTATTGCCGACTGAAAGTAAAGCTCAGAAGATTGTTGTGAAAAGCAACCTTCTTTATGATGCTACCACTACTATGAACCTTGGTCTGGAAGTAGCTTTGGCTCGTAAGTGGACGTTGGATATCCCCGTCAATTATAATCCATGGAAGTTTGATGATACTCGTTTGAAACACTGGGGCATACAGCCGGAGTTTCGCTACTGGTTCTGCGAAAGCTTCAACCGTACGTTCATCGGGGTACACGGGCATTATGCCGATTTCAATGTGGGTGGATGGCCCGACTGGCCGTTTGTCAGCGATAACATGCAGAACATGCGCTATCAGGGACATCTGTATGGAGGCGGCATTTCGATAGGGCACTCATGGATATTGAGGAAACGCTGGAGTATAGAGGCTTCTATCGGTCTGGGGTATGCGCGTATGGTATATGAGAAGTATCCCTGTGCAACGTGTGGCACTAAACTGAAAGATACCGGCAAGAACTACCTGGGTCCTACTAAAGCGAGTGTGTCACTTATTTACGTAATTAAATAGAATGAGAAGGATGAAAAGAAATATGCAATTCATCATATTGGTGCTGACTGCCTTATGCCTGAATCTGAACGGAGTCATGGCTCAGGAACGCTCTTATGAGGGGACTATCACTATAGAACCTGTACGATTGGAGCAACTAGGGGAAACTATCTATATAGATATTGATATTGTGATGGATAATGTGAAGGTGAAATCATCTCATGGGATAGACTTTATCCCGCAGTTGGTTTCTCCTGCCGCTACCTACGACCTTCCGCGGGTTTCCATCAAGGGGAAAAACGAGTATCTGGTTTATGAACGCAGGCTGGCATTGATGAGCGCTAAGGCGAAGAAGAGTTATAAGGCGCCTTATCTGATAGAGAAAAATCAGAAGAAGAAGAGCGGTGTTATTCGCTACAGATATACGTTGCCTTACGAGGCTTGGATGGCGAATGCCCGGCTGAACGTGCAGCGCGACGAGTGTGGCTGCGGCGAGAGCACACTGATGAACGTGGAGTATACTTTTGATAAGGTTACACTCGAACGTATGCTGGTGCCGTACATTGTGACTCCGGCTCTGACTTATATTGAGCCTATGGTGGAAGAAATAAAGAGCCGGGATGTGCAAGCGGAATGTTTTCTGGATTTTGAGGTGAATAAGGTAAACATTCGTCACGAATATATGAATAATCCTCAGGAGTTGGCAAAGATTCGTGCAATGATTGATGATCTGAAGTCTGATGCCAATGTGAAGGTGAAGCGTCTGGATATCATTGGTTATGCTTCTCCCGAAGGAACTCTGGAAGCGAATAGGCGTTTGTCCGAAGGTCGTGCCATGGCATTGCGCAATTATCTGGCTGCCCGCTATGACTTCCCGCGCGACCAGTATTATATCATCTTCGGTGGTGAAAACTGGGACGGGCTGGTAAAGGCGCTCGATACGTTTGAGATGGATTATAAAGAAGAGGTGCTGGATATCATCACGAATATTCCCATTGAAAAAGGAAGGGAGGCAAAGTTGATGCAACTTCATGCAGGTGTGCCTTACCGGTTTATGCTGGAGCATATATTTCCGGGGTTGCGTGTAGCGATCTGCAGGGTGGGTTACGACGTCAGGAATTTCGATCTGGAAGAAGCGAAAGAAGTGATAAAGAAACGTCCGCAGAATCTGAGTTTGAATGAGATGTTCATGGTGGCCAATACCTATCCGAAAGGTTCTCAGGAGTTTATCGACATTTTCGAAACAGCTGTCCGTATCTATCCGGAAAGTGAGATAGCCAATATGAATGCCGCTGCCGCCGCTCTTTCACGCAAAGATCTGGTTTCTGCGGAACGCTATCTGGAAAGGGTAAAGTCGGAAGACTATTCGCCCGAATATAACAATGCAATGGGAGTATTACTATTAATGAAAGGAGATTATGAGTTATCGGGAAAGTATTTGAAGGCTGCCGAACAGTCGGGGCTGGATGCAGCTAAGGGAAATCTGGAAGAATTGGCTAAGAAAAAGGCTAATGCTGCCGAGATAAAGAGGAGGAATAAAAATGAGTGAATTATATATGTATTAATTTCTAATAAATGTTTGTTTTATGCTAAAGATTAAATCTATTTTAGTTTCGTTGCTGGCCATTGCGGCATTGGCAAGTTGTTCGAAAGAGAATGACGAAAACCCCGAAGTTGATGGGGGAAAGGACTACGATGTAGCTTATGTGTCAATCAGTATGACTAATCCTAAAACGACAGGGACACGCGCTTCTGCGGAACAGCCGTCTTTGCCGGCGGAGAGCTTGATTAAAGAGCTCTATGTGATTACATTCAATTCGAGTAAGGCGGTGACTAAGGACGCAGATGCAACCAAGTATGTCACAGTATTGGGGGCAGGTACTTTCGGGACGAATAGTGGAGTTACCACTCCAAATACTCCGATTAAGGTGGGTACGGATACTAAGTACCTGCTTGTTGTTGCCAATCCGGGTGCCGTATTAAAGGATCGTCTGGATAATATTACAGCGGGTGCAACGTATGCTACCATCAATGCTATGATTACAGTTCCTACAAAGACTAACCAGCCCAGCAATGCTTATCTTGTAGAGGAGGTGGTGCATACCGATGGTTGTGCAATGATTAATGCCGGATTCTTCGATGATTCCGATGCAGACCCTGCCAATCATGCATGGAAAGATGAATGCCTGCTCGATGTATCGGACAAGATTGTTTTGGCCAAAGACTATAAGACGGAAGCCCAAGCTCTGAATGCAGCGAAAGGTAATCCGGCTACTCTTGAGATAGAACGTCTTGCAGCCAAGTTGGAGGTTATGGTTGGTAGTCCATTAGAAGTTGGACCTTTTGAAGATATAACAGACAGAAGTCTTGGACAGTTTGATTTTGGAAATTGGACTGTTGACTATTACAACTCTCTGTTGTTTCCGTTTGCAAAGAAGACTACAACAGAGTCGTCTCATACTTCTCCCGGATTCTACAAAAGTAACTTCTATACAATCGATCCTAACTTTACGACTGCGGGTGGAAGTGAATATCTTACGGGCCTTGTTAAAAATGTGCTTGATGCCGCTACTCGCGAACCTAAAGTAGAATGGGTTAATAAAAGTACAACTGCTGGTGAGAACTACAGATACTGCATCGAGAATACGATGGATGAAGGATTTCAGAAGTTTGGTGCGGCTACGCGTCTGGTGCTTAAAGGCAAGTATGCGCCTTGGCCGACCGGTGAGTTTAATTTAGGAGATGACTGGTACCGCCTTCCTAACGGAACTAACTCTGTAAACTTCAAGAGCTTTACTGATTTGCTGGCTGCCTATACATCTGCTGTAGCTAAACCGGAGGCTAACAGAACCGCCCAGGAAAAACTTTTGGTTTCGGCATGTGAACTGTTCTATACCCAGATACAACCTGCACTTACCGTCAATGATCCGGGTGACTTTGCTTCTCTTAGTCAAGCTATTCTTGATGCCAACAATATTGCGAATGGCGGTGAACTGACTAAAGAAGAAGGTTGTATCTATTGGTACCCAAAGAGTCTCAACTATTACTATTATGAGATTCGTCATGACAATGCAGCCAATGATCACATGGAGTATGGAAAATATGGTGTAGTACGTAATAACTATTACACGCTTACACTGACAAAGGTGAATGGTAACGGTACACCGTGGTACCCTGGCGGTGGTCCCGAAGATCCGGATGAAGAAGAAGATATAGATAAGTTGGGTGCTTATCTCCACTTTGAGATTAAAGTTGCTCCGTGGATATACTGGACTACCAATTTCGAGATCTAAATATACTCTTTACTTTAAAGAAAACAGGGCAGTGCGGACTGCCTGCCCTGTACTTTTTTTAATAGATATCCCGTGCGGACAGACCGCCGGAAAAAGTAAAAACAAGCCGGTGACAGGCTTCCCAAAAACAGCACTGAAATATCCCGGCGCACCCGAAATGCATGAAATGCGGAGCGCGCCCCCTAAAGAGGAAATAACCGGAGACTGATAAGACATAGTCTCTGACAATATAAACGGCAACCCGATGAGGTTGCCCCATAAAAGAAAAAGATATGTTCGGAAAAACTAAATCGCTGTTCCTTATCGTTGCCTCGATGCTATGTATGGCTTCGTGCGACAGTATACGCGAAGACCTGCCCCGGTGCGAACTTTGGTTGGAATTTGCATTCGCCTACAATATGGAATATGCGGATGCCTTCAATCCGCAGGTTAAATCGGTGGATGTACTTGTGTTCGGCAGCGATGATAAATTGCTCTTTTCTAAAAGAGCCGAGGTTGCCGCGCTGGTTGGTGGAAACCGGATGTCGCTGACTGATGAACTCGATTTCGGAAACTATAAGGTACTGACTGTCGGCAGTCTGTCCGGCAGGTTCCGGCTTTCGGACAGCGCAGGTAATGAACTGGTGCCGGGAACAACCACCCTCCAACAGGTCATTGTAATCCTGAAACGGGAGACGGACGTTGTAGATTTCGAGTTCCAGCACCTTTACTTCGGAGAAGTTGTGGAAGTGGATCACCTGCCATCCAATACCAGCCATAAAGTTTATCCGGTGAATCTGATACGCGACACCAATCGGTTTAATATCGCGTTGATGGGACAGGGGGAAGATGAAGCGGATGGAACGCAATATACGTTTGAAATTCAGGTACCGGAAAATGCGGCTTATTCCTGGGAAAACGAGCCTACAGGACAAGGACCGGTTACTTATGTGCCTTACCATACAGGTCCGGGTGAGATACCCGATGTGATTGTGTCCGCACGCCTGAACACTCTGCGTCTGCTTAACAGAAACGGATGGGATTATAAGTTCATTATAAAGAATGCAGATACCGGCGCCGAAGTGTGGAGCTACAATCTGATGACACTGTTGAGTATTGCCCGGCCGACTTCCCGTTACGATGGGACGGAACTTCCCTTCCAGGAATACCTTGACAGGCAGAGTGAATGGAACTTGATATTTACTGTTGTTGAAAACCCCGGAGGAGGATTCCTTCAGATCGGTCTGGTTGTGGGCACTTGGATTTACTGGCTCCACGGGATTGAAGTTTAAGAATGAGAAAGAAACTATTACATATCATTTGTCTGGCATCCACTATTCTTTTGTTCTCATGCAGCAGAGATGCAGCTGATGAGTTGCCTATTCTTACCCGAGCGCAACTTAGCATCAACCTGATGAACAATGGGGATACGGATCAACAGGAGGAGATAAGCTCCATGCGGTTTATCGTATTCGGCAGCACGCCCGGTGGTGTGAGGCTGGATGTGAATGAACACATCCTGTTGGGTACTCCGGAGAAAGCTACCGATATAGACGCGCAGCTTCTCAAGGTGACTTCCAGCAATGATATTCTGGTCGTAGTTATTGCCAACGAACCGCAGAGTCTTACAAGTAAACTCGATGGTATTGCCAGTCTTTGGACGTTGCAAGATATGCTCTATGACATCTCTGACATACTGAATAGTGGCGGACAGATAATTTCTATGACCGGAATGCCCATGATAGGAGTAGTTCGGGATATATCTATAGCGCCTGATGAAACCCAAAAAGTAGAAATGGTTATCGAACGTGCCGTAGCCCGGGTCGATGTCTTTCTCGAAGCTATAGACGGTGGAGCGGTGACCGGATATACTGCCGGAAGCACCAGTGTCACCTTGCACAATCTCTCCCACGACAGTTATTTCGTAATGGGAAATGTGGACAACGGCACGCGTGATAATGCCGACTCTTCAAAAAACTATGGGAAAGTGAAGGAAAACGTGCCGGAAAAAGATTTATTGACAGACACCTGGACAGCGGCAACATCGGAAAAGTGGGCGTATTCATCGGCTGCCGGAGCTAAAAACCGGAAGTTGCTTTGCTCGTTCTATACTGCCGAACGCATATTCAAGTCAGATTATTCCGACCGGCTGGCTGTCAGTATGGCTAATGTCCCGAAAGGTCCTTCAGATATCACCGGGATAACTGAAAAAGTGATTGAGACCATAACGAAGGTTGATGATAAAGGTGGCTCGACGGCGCAGCCTTTTACGGAGATCCGACGGAACAACGTGTATCAGATAACGGCACGTGTAGGGAAAATCGGTATTCAGATACTGACGGTAACGGTAGAAGATTGGGGTGAAAAGCAGGATATTGATCTGGATCTGGATATGTGATACCTTTCACCGGTTGTTTTTTTAATTTCAGAAAAGAAGTAAGATGATAAAGATTATAAATGATATCAGGATGATTATAACAACGGCTATTCTTTCGGCTGTCCTCTTTTCGTGTATCGGAGAAGAGATGACGTGTGATAAGGAATTGATTGTTGTGCAGCGTATCGGAGAAGGCGGCAATGTTGACACTCGTGGTACGGTTATCTCTTCGAATACTGATCTGAAAGGAGAAACATTCGGCCTTTTCGGCTCACTGACTCCCAATGCTTCCGTTCCCCAACAATACTTCAATGCAAACGCCAGGGTAAATGCTGACCTGACGGCTACAATCTCGCCATTGCAATACTGGCCCGGGTTGCAAAGTGCAAGTATGAAATTCTTCTCCTGGTATCCGTTCAGTGATGCGAATGCGCCCACTACGGATTTCTCTAATCCGGGACAAATGGTATTGAACTATACAGCCAATGCAGTGGCATCCGGTCACGTCGATGTGTTGGCAGCCGTATCAGGGCCTGCGTGGGGTGAAGGTGTGAATATACATTTTTATCACACACTGACCAAAGTCACCTTTACATTCAAAAAGGTGGCTCCGGCACCCGATGTGGTGGCTATCGAGAAAATAGAATTCCGAAATGTGGGGACGAGCGGGAAACTGACCGTAGCCGATATACCGGCCGCCACTACAGAACATAACAAACCCGACTTTATCTGGAGTGATGTCACAACCGGAAACATCACTTCTATTCCCGTTGGCAATAAGATGGTTACTGATGAGGCTACTCTGATTGGCGACACATTCCTCATGTTGCCGACCGATGCATTCCCGGAAACGGCTAAGATCATTATCACCACCAATTGTGGTGAGCGGGAATTCCTGCTCAAAGATATTGTCGATGCAAAGCCGCATGCTTGGGAGTCGGGCGAATACATCAACTATAACATTACGGTATCGAACGAGAACTATCAGTTTACAGCCACCCCGCTTGAGTGGACGGATAGTCCGGTAAATGTGATTTTCGATAAACAGTATTATCTCAGATTGTCTCAGAACAAGGTGCTGACGGCCCGTAATGCCGCCACTGTCAATATAGAGGTGAAAACGAACTATGATGCGAATCCGTACACGGGGTATCCGGTTGGTGCACTGTTGGATGATAACGGCATGGAGACGTGGGCAACGGTTCATATGAACCAGGTATCTGTTTCGGAAGGGGTATATACATATAATATCAATGTCGTGATGCCCGAATTTAATTCCGGAGTCGGAACTGAACGGTGGACGGGGTTTTATATTGATGCAGGTAATCTGCGTCATAGAGTATCTCTACGGCAATGGGGTGGGGACGGTGTGTGGATGACTGCGGCGGTACAACTGGATAGCAATGACAGTGGTACCGGGAATATGCAACGCCGCAAGATTGTGTTTACCTCGGGTAGCCCTGATTGGTGGGGTTGGAAGATATCCCAGGTGGAGGATCCCAATAAGATACTGCTTAATAGCGAAACGATGGTAGAAGCAAGTGGTGTGAGTGGCGATGCGGTTTACTTCTACTTCACGGCTGACGCAGCGTCCGGTAAAACGGCTACCCTTACACTGGTCAATACGAATGGCGACAATCCGCCTGTAAAGGTGACGTTGATTGCGCCATAGCGATAAGTGTATGTAGTATATTTTTAAGAAAGGAAATGAAAAGATGACATATAGGACTTTAATATTTAAAAAAAATTTTCGCTTGTTGACGTTGCTGGCGGCTGTATGGCTAACCGGATGTATGCAGGAAGAGTTTGATGCAATTCCCCCGACAGCAGAGAAGGGTGTCCGGTTTAGCCTTACGGTTCCCGATGTGGGGGTTCCGTCCGTATCTTCGCGCACAATGAGCGGAGCAGGAGCAGCCAAAAAGGAAGATGAAGTGAAGACAGTGGATATCCTTGTTTTCGATATGTCGAAATCGCCTGCGGTATTTTTGGAGTGGACGGAGGGGACAGATATGACACAGGATCTGACTAATAATATTGCTACGGTAGATTTTTCTGCCATGCTTTCTCCCACTACCGGATCGGTCTGTATTGTGGTTGTGGCGAACAAAAAACTCAGCAGTATTGTGCCGGGCTTTGAGAAGGGGACGACCACTAAGCCCGAGGCGATGGAGGCAATGACTCATACCCTGACCGGTAAATGGCCGGCTGATGGATCCACTTCCGGTGGTTATATGCCGATTCCCATGTACGGAGAGAAAGAGGTGGCGAAGCTCGATCCCTCGATGAATCCGATAACCGGTATCAGCATGAAACGTATGCTGGCACGTATCGATATCCGTAATTCTGCATCTAACTTTACGGTAGAGGAAGTTTTTCTTGCCAATTACAATACAACTGGATATGTCGCTCCGATTTGGGATGCGGACGGACAGATCATTACTTCCCCGTCAGGTGATGGACTGAATATTCCTGCCGACAATGGCAAGCAGGTAGGAAAGGCACTCGTGCTCAGCTATCCTGTAGACGGCAATACTCCATATGATGGAGAAATTTATACATTTGAGGCTGCCGCGGTGGCAGATGCCGGTGAAGCGTCACAAGATGGAAATTCGAGCCGTAAGGATGCTGTCTGTTTAATTGTGAAAGGGAAGATCGGTAGTGGAGAATCTACTTTCTACCGGGTAGATTTTACCCGGACTGGGGAGGTCGGTGAACTGGTAGGGTATCTGCCCCTGAAGCGAAATTATAAATACGTTGTCAGCATTACGCAGGCTTTGGGTGCCGGCTATGCAAGTATTGGTGAAGCACTGGATTCCTACACGGTGATGTCCAATCTGAAATTCAGGGTGATACACTATAACCGTGACAAAGTGAAGGATGTGGTTTATAATGGGCAGTATATGCTCGGAGTGGGAGAATCAGAGGTCACTACGACCCAGTATCAGAATAATAATTATGCTATAGATGTCTTTACCGATAGTCCCGGTGGCTGGAAGGCTTCTGTTACGGAGGGTAGCGACTGGCTCACATTTGAAGGGGCGGCGACTACGGCATCGGGCATTGCCAATGAGGACACAAAACTCACGCTGAGGCTTCCTTATTATAAGAACGAAATTATCGGTGGTACCCGTACGGCAACCGTTACGCTGGTAGCAGGGCGGCTGACACATGAGATCAAGGTGACGCAGAAAACGATAGACCCGGGGATTATCAAGTTTGTCGACGCATACGGAAACGTATTGGAGAATGGTCTCTTTTTTCCGATTAGAAACCCTGACGGTGATGATCTTCCCATCGAGCCGCAGACGATGTATGTGATGTTTTCCATGGACAGACTAACTGCACAGCTTCAACAGAAGAGTGGTGCAACAGTGATCCAGTACCCCACTGATGGTTGGATTCCGCTATTGTCAAGAGACAATTGGATGTCGTTCAGTGAAAGAGTACAGGCATTCACCGTGCAGCCCAATCCGAGAAGAGTGGGTGATGGCAGTACTGTAAATGGTACTGGCTGGTGGTGGCGCCAGGATTATATAAAATTCAATTTGTACGATAAAGAGGGCTATTTTGATCAGGTACAATTTCCCATCAGTCAGGGGGAACTGGAATTTTCTATCAGATTTTATCCTACTACTATCAACAGTCGAACCTATAAGATGCATCTGGGTGCGGAACAGTATGTGCAATTGTTTACCAATAATAACTGGGAAATTATGGAGGTGGAAGAACTGGACCTCATCGGTGATGATGGGACCGGATTGATCCGCCCTGATGCGGATAATGATATTATTGCAGGTACAAAGAATGCAGACCCCAAAATGTATCAACAGTCTGTTGTAGATGTAGGCGATGATGGTAAAGGAAATGATGTGGTGAACCGGGGATACGATTTCAGGTTAAAGCTCCATGCCGGTAAATGGAAAGAGGGGAAAAGCGGGATGATAAGAGTTACATTCAGAAATGTGATGCATACTGTTAATGATGACTATTATCCGTTCTATCGCACGATTGACTTGCAAATGGTATCTGAAGTCAAATCTTATACAACTGACGGACAACCTCTTTTTTACCTTTACCCGATTCGGTTCGATAACCGGAAGTACACTTCGGAAGCTGGTAACAAGGGACGTCAGGGAAATGCCGCCGATGCGGAAGCAATATGCGGGAGTGTGGGTGATGGTTGGCGCCTGCCTACTGCCAGCGAGTTGTTGATGTCATATGTATACATAAATGCTTTGGGAGGTAATGCATTGGATAACAGCTACTATAACGGTCAGAATATATATGGATGGTATCAAAATTGGACTGGCAACTACTGGTCTTCATCCTATTATACAGCTGCGGGTCCGGCTACCCGGTTCTCATTAGAAATCTCGACAGGCTATCCTTATTCTGAGCCTGCCGATGACACTAAGTATTTTCGTTGCGTAAGAGATAATAACAAGAGTGGAACGAAGTATCCTTATCTTATCAAATCTGCTGATGGAGTTACTGTTGTTTCCCGTGATGCTAATGGAGGTGTGGATCCGTCGATGCTACTCGCTTCTGGTGATAGTCCGGGTACAACGAATAAGGTTGCACCGAAATTCCAGATAGAAAATGCCAGCAGTGGCACCAAAACCTGGGAGGAAGCGAAGAATATATGTGAAGCTAAAGGGGGTAACTGGCGTTTACCCACTCAGCGTGAAATGTATCTGGTTCTTAGCTTGGGGGCTTCTGTTTTAGGAAATGATAATCAAGGTTTTGGCAGTTCTTCAGCTTGGACCGGGAATGGCTTTCAGGAGATTAGCGGTGTACACTGGACCTTGACTAATCGCGATGCTAATTATTGGGTAGTGGGAGAAAATAGTGGAATATTTGGTGCATGGCCTCAGGGAGGAACTGTGAGCTGGCCCAAATACCGCTGTGTGAGAACTGTGAATTAAGTCGGTTCTAAAAAAGTCCGTCTCAGGATGATGCAGACATCATCCTGAGACGGACTTTTTTAGAGCATATCTATAATATTCTTCTGCTTCTCTATAAATTCTATTCGCTGCGCCTCTCCGCTACCCGAAATCAGTGTAGAGTGCCTCCTCAAAGACTGTATCCAGTTCTTTTGTATCTGACAAATCTGCGGGCTTTGAGAATCCATGGAGCTGATGGAGTATACCCTGAACAGGCTGATCTGGAAATCCTTGTCGGCAACATACGTATAAGTCGCTTCAAAATCAATGTTCGACAAGTAGATATATAACTCATGGCCCTCACTAAACTCTCCTTTTACGGATAACTGTTCCAATTCTATAAGCAACTGTTGCAGTTCATTCTTCAGGTACATGACATCCGAGGTGGATATCAAGTTCAGTCCGGCAAAGTACTTTATCTCTTTGACAAAAGACAGGAAGACATTGCTGTCCCAAATAAAGTAAGTCTTTTCAGACTTTCTCAATCCCTCGCACAACTTCTTATGCGAGGCAACTATTTTTTCGGGCACATTCATTTCACTCAGAGAATTGGGTGTATTAACCTTCCCGTGCTGATAAATCCACCGGCACAGACGGAACTTCGACAGATACTCATAGGATGAGTAGAGAGTAAAGGGAATGGTATTGGTTGCAGAATACACTTCTGTGTTTCCGTCTGGTTTCAAGAAACCGAAGATCCGCAGATAACGCTCTATAATTTCATAGTAACTCTCGAACAGATTGGGGGAATGCAGCAGGTTCACGTCGAAAGTGACCCGGTTGGTGAGGTGATTGCCGATAATCTGGTCGATGGAAATACCCAGGTTATGAGAGATAACGGCTATTTCATCAAAAGTGAATGCAACTTCTCCGCGAAGCCGGCGATAGACTGCCTCTTTCCCCATATATAATGTATCTGTCAGATAATTGGCTAAGTTTTGCCCTTGGGGAATTCTCTCTTTCATTTTATTAATCAACTCTTTTACAATATAATTCTTTGTCATGACTTTCTTCTTCTTTTATTAATAATCAATACCATAGATGGATTTTGTAACATATGCAAATATATAGTTTGTTTATGGAACTTTTGCATCTGAAAGCGTGTGTGGAAAACAAGGATATTTTCTATTTGAAAAGAATATAATGCGAAATAGTTGATAGACGAAAAAAACAGATAGAAGTACTATCTGTTTGCGAAATTAGATAATTAAATATTGAATAATTACGGCATTCGGAAAAATAGCTATAGTGTGCCGATAATTTCCCGCTGTTGCTTAAAGAACTGAATGCGTTGCATTTCGCCACTTTCCGATATCAGCGTAGAGAATTTCTTCAACGATTGAATCCACTCTTTCAGACCGCGGAACATTTCACTATCCTGCGTGCTGATGGAATTGATGGAATAGATCCGGATCAGGCTGAGCTGTACGGTGTTTGTATCCAGATAACTGTAGGTAGCCTCGAAGTTGATGTTTGAGATATAGATTCTGATGTCATTTCCCATTTGGCTCTTTCCCCGGGTCGCCAATTCTTCAAGGTCATCTGCCACCCTGAATAGTTCTTCTTTAAGCAGGTTCTTATCTTCGTCGGAGATGAGATGGATGTCGCAGAAGTACTGGATGTCATTGATCAGATGACTGAAAATCATATTGTCCCAGATATAATCTACAGAATGGATATGATTTATCGCATTGGCATACTCCTTCTGTTTGTCCACTATCTTCTGCGGGATTTCCATTTCTTCGAAATGCTTGCACTTTATGTTGTCATTCTGGTACATCCATTTGAATAACCGGAATTTGGAGAGCATGTTATAGTTCAGTGAAAGGGTCAGCGGAATGATGTTGGATGAAGTTCCGATTTCCGAGTACTCTTCTTCCTTTGCTTTCCGGAATAACTCTACCTGTTTCTCCAGAATCGAATAGTAAGTTTCGAAAGGCTGGCTGCTATCCACTATATTCATGTCGAAAACGGCATTGTCCTGGAAGCTTACGCCTATCATTTTATCCAGCGATATACCCAGTTTCCGGGATATAACGGCTGCTTCGGCCAAGGTAAAGGGTACTTCGCCCCGGAGCCGCCGGTAAATAGCTTCTTTACCTATATAAAGAATGTCCATTAAAGCATTGGCAAGATTGTCTTTGGATGGGAGTTTCTCTCTGGCGGCATTAACTAATCCTGTGTTTAACTCGTTTGTTATCATAATCTTCTGTGTGAGTTAGAGGTTTGTCTATTGTCTATTTAACACTTTTGGCGGGTTACTTGTTTCGATAATCGTAATATTTCTTTTTTTTTGCACCCTATTTCCGAAAAAAGTGTTTGGGTGAATAGGGAGCATCATACATAGAAAGTCTGAAAGCTTGATCTTTCTTTTTCTTGCCACAAAAGTATATGCATTCTGGTGTAATTTTGTGGTGTAGTCTAAGAGACTCTTATAACTAACTAAAAAGGAATAGAATGGTGAGGAAAGATAGAAAAAAGATAGTGGCTGAGTTGCATCATAATAAACAGGAAGGAAATGAATATCCGGTAATTCTCGGAGAGAATGTTCCTGTTATTAAGGAGATATATGATCCGTTGACAGGTTTGCGTGACGGTACTATTACTCCTAATGCTCCGGTAGTCATTACAGGTGAGAACCTGTGTCTGTCTTCACTTGGAACCATTTACCTGGGGCTTTCTCCCGTCTCCGATAAGGGCACATTGATACATGTTAAAAGAGTGTTTAAGTATACTGACACAGAGGTGTTGGTGATCCTGCCCACATTGGAGCCGGGAGAATATTCTCCGGTAATGATGATTCACGCAGGCGGAAAGGTTGATTTTACCTATACCCTGCCAACAAAATTGAAGGTGCTTGATGAGAGATATGTAAGTCTCTTTGCCAGAAGGAGCTGTAGTGATTTAATATAAGCTCTCTATTTTGATTTAAGTTCTCTATGAAATGAGCGAAGGGTATGCCGGAGATGTGCTTTTCTCCTTAGGCATACCCTTATTATTTTAGTCTAAACTATGTGGTTTTGGAATCTATTCTTTGAAGATAGATTTTGCTATACCCATTTCCAAACCTCTTAATTCCGCTAATCCGCGCAGACGACCGATGCAGGAGTATCCTGGATTGGTTTTCTTCTTCAGGTCGTCTACCATCTGGTGTCCGTGGTCGGGACGCATAGGGATGGATACTTGTCTTTTTTGCTGCAGTTCGAGGAAAGCTTTCATGACGTGATACATATCTACATCACCTTCCAGATGGTTGGCTTCATAGAAGTTACCTTCTGCATCACGCTGTGTGCTGCGGAAGTGTACGAAGTTGATGCGGTCACCGAACTGTTTCATCATGCCTTCCAGATCGTTGGAACTGCTGACCCCGAGGGAACCGGTACAGAGGCAAAGACCATTGCTCTTATTAGGAACGGCGTCAATCAATGCCTGGAAATCGGCAGCGCTGCTCATGATACGCGGCAGTCCAAGGATGGAGCAAGGAGGATCGTCCGGATGGATAACCAACTCTACACCGGCTTCATCGGCAACGGGAGTGATTTCTTGTAGGAAGTAAATCAGGTTGGCACGTAACTTTTCCGGAGTGATGTCTTTATAACGATCAAGCTCTTGCTGGAATTGTTCCAGTGTGAAGCTCTCTTCCGAACCGGGTAGTCCGGCAATCATGTTGCGAACGAGCAGTTGTTTGTCGGCATCCGTCATTTGTTCGAAGCGGGCTTTTGCCTTTGCTTTTTCTTCGTCGGTGTAGTCGTTTTCTGCACCGGGACGCTTTAACAAGAAAAGGTCGAAAGCAATGAAAGCGGCACGTTCGAAGCGCAGGGCGCGGCTACCATCAGGCAGTTCATAGGCGAGATCGGTACGCGTCCAGTCCAGTACGGGCATGAAGTTGTAGGTTACGATGTTCACGCCACACTTGCCGAGGTTGCGCAGGCTTTCTTTATAGTTATCAATGTATTTCTGGAATTCTCCCGTCTGGGTTTTGATATGCTCATGTACAGGTACGCTTTCTACTACTGACCAGCGCAGACCGACAGCTTCGATCATTTCTTTGCGTTTCATGATCTCTTCTACTGTCCATACTTCGCCATTGGGGATGTGGTGCAGGGCGTTCACGATACCGGTTGCTCCGGCTTGTTTGATGTCCCACAGGCTGACCGGATCGTTAGGACCGTACCAGCGCCAGGTTTGTTCACATAATATCATAATGAATGGGCTTGATTTATTAATTTGTACTATGTTGATAAATAGATGTTTATGAAGCAAATATAGAACACTTGTGTTTTACGTGTACCACACAAGTGTTTGGGTTGAGCCATACAAGTGTTTCATTTGTACCACTATAGTGTTCCATATTCACTTTGTAAATGTTAGATAGAGAAAGCGTCAAAACCACCGTCTACTACTGACAAAGCACCTGTTACGAAGCTGGAAGCATCGCTGATAAGATAGTGGATGGTTCCGAACAATTCTTCCGGTTCGGCAAAGCGGCCGCATGGGGTGTGGGCAATGATAGTCTTTGCACGGTCAGTATAAGATCCGTCCGGATTAGTCAGCAGAGCACGGTTCTGGTTTGTCAGCAGGAAGCCCGGAACGATGGCGTTTACACGAAGTTCAGGACTGAATTTGGTAGCCAGTTCCGTAGCCATATAACGGGTGTAGTTAGCAATGGCAGCTTTGGCAGAACCATATCCTACCACACGCGTGAGAGGGCGCAGGGCCGATTCGGAGCAGAAGTTAACGATAACGCCTTTTTTATTCTTTGCCATCACGTCTACGAATGCCATTGTAGGCAATACCGTACCGAAAAGGTTCAGATCTACTACTTTTCTGAAAGCATCTACTTCCAAGTCAAGAATGGTTTTATCCGGAGCAATAGTAGCGCCGGCCATATTTCCACCTGCAGCATTCAACAATATATCAATGGTGCCGAAACGTTCCAGGATAGCTTTCTTGTTTTCTTCCAATATTTCTTTGTTCAGGACGTCTGTTACCAAGAACATAGCCTCTGTCTTCTGGTTTAGTTCAGCCTCCAGCTCCTTACCGATTTCTTCTACACGGTCAAGGATTACGATTTTGGCACCTTGTTCTGCAAGATAGTTAGCAATACTTTTACCCAGGATACCGCAACCGCCGGTAACGATAATCACTTTGTCTTTAATGTCGAATAAGTTTTTCATGTCTTTTCATTTATAAGTTTATTCTAAATCTCTGTGCTACAAAAGTAGTGGAAAAGTAGTTCGTTTACTATAACAAACGTCTCAAAAAGGTGAACTCCTATATCAAAAAGTATTAATTATTGCTTAAAAACGTCTTTTCTGGCTAATGCTTCCAGATAATAATAGTCTGCATAATTGAGAGGAACATCTATTTCATCACCTCCAGGATGGTGTCCGGTAGAGTGGAGTAACAGGAAGCCATAGCTTGTTTCCGGTTCGGCTTGGTAATGTTTGTTGAGGCTATCTACGATCTTGTCGGCAATGCCTTGATAACGGTTGCTATCTTCTGTTGAAACATAGGTCTGGAGTTCATACAGGGCTGAAGCCATGATGGCAGCGGCAGAGGCATCGCGGGGAACGTTGGGAATACCGGGCGCTTTCATGTCCCAGTAAGGAATAAAGTCTTCCGGCAAGTTCGGTAGGCCGAAAAAGAAGTCTGCAATATGGCGTGCCTGTTGTAGGTAAGCCGGATCCTTTGTGAAACGATAGCACATGGTATATCCGTATAATCCCCATGCTTGTCCACGGCTCCAGAAAGAATCATCGGCATAACCTTGTGCAGTCTGTTTGGCACGCACTTCGCCTGTTTCAGGGTCGTAATCTACTACATGATATGAAGAGTAATCCGGACGGAAGTGATTTTTCATGGTAGTATTGGCATGGTTTACTGCAATTTTCCAGTAAATGGAATCGCCGGTTTCCTGAGTAGCCCAAAATAGCATTTCCAGGTTCATCAGGTTGTCGATGATAACGGGATATTTCCATTTGTCACGGTTATGATCCCATGAACGAATGCTCTTTACTTTGTCATTGTAGCGGGTAATCAGGGTTTTGGCACTTTGTAACACTACATCCTTATAAGAACGTTCACCTGTTAACTGGTAAGCTTTCCCGAAACTGTTATTCATCATGAAACCCAGGTCGTGAGTACCTTTGTGCCATTTAGCCTCTTCTATCATCCAAGTATTGCTGATAGCTTCCTGACGCCAAAAATCATCGTTTGTATAAGCATATACTTGCCATAATGAACCGGGGAAGAAGCCCGAACACCAGTCGTGCGGATGTATCATTCGCAGTGAACCGTCTTTGTTGATACTCCGGGGCGTTACGCGGTGCTTGCATTGATTGTCAGCTTCTTTTCTGCCCTTATTTGCACATTTTATGGCAAATTGCAGTTGTCCACAGGCAAAGGCATATGCATTGTCTATATCATCAGGTTTTACCCACAATAGATTGAAACGGTCTTTCCAATCAATGGTGCGATGTGCTCTATAAAGTTTCAGATAGTCTGTACGTTCCGGATTTAACAGGAAAACACGGTACAGGTCTTTGCAGAATTCCTGCTGTTTGTAATCCCATTCGCTGATTTGTTGGTAGGGCCATTCTTTTACATCTTTGCCAACGTATGGGGCTAAGAAGTCCATTGCCTTGTAGAAATTGCGACCGTCCGTTGATGTAGCGTTATCAATCGAAATGCCAATCTTCTGAGCCATAAGAAAAATATCGATGAAATGGGACAGATTGAACTGTGAATAGCCGAATGCAAGGGTACGGCGCAACTCATGTGGTTGCCTGCCATCCGGCTCGATCTGAGTGAAGATACGTCTTTGGGGGATAGCATTGATGACTTCTTGTGCCACTTTCACATTCCCTGCATATAGGGCGAAAGCGATAACTTGTGCATCATGTGCTGTACTGTGGTTATTAGCCTGATTAGCTTCTTCCTGTCCTTGCGGACTATTCAGTATCCATGTCAGCAGTTTGCCGAACCATGCTTTCAGTTGTTTACTGTCTTTGGGTGTGAAGGCTTTCGATTTTTCCAATAGTTGTACGGCATCCAGCATCTCAACGAACGAATAAGTATCGATAATGCCATAACAGCGCCCTTTGTTGTTATGGTGTCCCGGTATCATCTGGGCATATTCCAGATTCGGGTTCATGCGCGTATCTTTATTGAAGAACCACGCCCGGATCAGTTCAGTTGCCTTTTGGGCATACTTCTCGTCATTGCTGAAATACCAGGCAAGTGCAAGAGTGGTAACACGTTGGGCAGTTGCTCCGAGACGGTTCCGGTCCAGTTTGTTCAGCTCCGGGTTCGACTCGCCGTCACGGTTGATGTAGGGTAAACCGTCAGGCTTCGAGGGATCGGGCCAATAATAGCGTGCCTGGCTCATATAATCGTGCTTATCTCCGCTACCGGGCGTCTTTTCTTTCATCACAACGGATAGAGGTTGTACATCCAGCAACTTATCTGCTTCTGCCACCAACTCTTGATATGTGGTAGAAAAGTAGGGTTGGTGTAATGATTGTTTTACTCTTTGCAGATGTGCTCCATTCCAAATGGATTGTGCCTGAATATGGCCTACTGCAAGTAATAAACAGATAATAACTAAGTTAATTCTGACTCTCATGGTGTTTTTGTTTTGAAGTTAATAAAGTTTCCTGAGTTTTATACCGTTCAGAAAGCTTTTTCCATTCCGAACAGGGAAGAGTATTTCAATTTTATTCCGAAAGTTTGTAATATTGTATCTTTTCCGCAGAGCATGAAAATAATCGTTTTCGCTACAAGGGGAAAAACTTTCTTCGATAGTTTGATCATTGATTATTATGTCGAATCTGTTTTCACGGTTTTCCACATCAGAATTACGACCTAATTGGTAAACTGTTGTCGCATTCTCACGGAATATATCTGTAAAAAGAAATTCTATTTCATAAACTCCGTTGGGAACATCGAAACGGTAGCCTTCAATTCCGTTGCGAAGAGTCTGAAATAGAGGCCCGTCACTGGTATTCTTTATTTGTATCTGACTGCTTTTACTTTCTCCGCCAATATATCCCCAGCCGTTTTCAGTATAAGGCTGATCGGGCAACCAGGTGAGATTACTTTCATCGGAAGTATAGAAACAATCACTTCCTACATTGATGGCAAGTTCTAAGTCCCGTAGATTTGTTTCATTTAAATTAGCAGGGATAGGGGTAAAGTTTAAGCGGATTCCGTCTTCTACAAAAGAGATATCTTGGACGGCTTTTTTATTTTCTGCTTTAGCAAAGATAAAGTGTTCTTTTTGGCGGAATGGCACCTCAAATGTTACTGCAAAATTCTTGGTTTTCTGTTTGCCCAAAGACTTTCCATCTATAAAAAGCTCTACCTCAGGAAGATTAGTATATACTTTAACCGGTAATATGACCGACTCTTTCCCATGCTGTACACCGGCACGATGTGTCCAGTCGCGGCTGGCGATATGTAATACTGGAATGTCTTGACGCCAGGCAGCTTTATAATAATAGTATACATCTTTAGGAGTACGGTCTGAATATACCAATCCTTTATTATTGATCCGTGGCATAGACTCATCACGCAATGCGGAAGAGAAATCGATGAAATTCCAGTGTGTTCCACCACAGATGTAAGATGTTTCCTCCAGTACAGGCAGGTAATGCTCCAGATACTTCTGCTGGTATTCGATACTGAAATCAAATGCATGAGGTTGTAGCGAATGTAAGCGCTTGTCAGATCCTGCACCGTATTCGCTGACAATCATGGGGTGAGAAGGATACTTTTTGTGTTGTTCTTCCAGATACTGTTCGAATCCGGTGAGGTTACCTCCATACCAGCCTTGGTAAAGATTCCAACCGACAATATCGGTAATACTGCCTAAGCCAACTTCATTATAGCTATTGCTACCATGGAAGGCCATAGTGCTGACACGGGTTGTATCTTCTTCTTTTAACACTACTTCCAGGCGATTGGCCAGTGCCAGTGTTCGTTCCAGTATGGGCTTTAATTCTTCTTCTTTTTTATAGCGTCGTTGAGTGACGAGTAAGATTTCGTTCATATATCCCCAAGTGATGATTGAAGGATGGTTATAATGCTGGCGTATCATCTCCCGCAGATTGCGTTCGCAGTTCTCTGTATAGCCGGGAGTATCGGGTACAATGTCAATGATGGGTATTTCTTCCCAAGCTAACATACCGAGTTTATCGCACATTTCCAGTAAAGCATCATCTTGTGGATAGTGAGAGATACGGATGAAGTTGGCTCCCATTTCCTTCATCAATTTTATGTCGCGACGGTGCATCTCATCCGTTAGTGCCACCCCAATGGGTTTCTGGTCCTGGTGACGGCAAATACCGCGTAGTTTATAAGGTTTTCCGTTGAGGGAGAATCCTTTTTCACCATCAAAACTAAACCAGCGGAAACCGGTATAGTGGTTACTTTGGTCAAGAATCGTTTTAGTCTTTTTATCACGTAGAATACTTTCCACCCTGTAGAGGTGAGGTGTTTCCGGAGTCCATAACTGAGGAGTTAAGATTGGAGAGGTTTCAGAACGGAAAGAATACTGTTCTCCGGCCTTGATCTGTATGGACTGTTTCAGGCTCTGGGCAATGCTTCCGTCAGGGTGATATATGATGTGTTCCAGTTCGAGTGATGCTTTCCGGATAGCATCATTCTTTATATCTCCATGGATAAGTATTGTACCTTTTTCCTCGGATACTTGGGGGGTACTGATGAAAATTCCCTCCGAACCATAATTCGTCAGATGGAAATGTTGTTTCGGGACAGCTGTGAGCCATACATCCCGATATATGCCGCCAAAGAATGTAAAGTCACCTGAAATAGGAGGGATATCCTGACGGGCATTATCTACACAAACAGCAAGAGAATTGGGAGTATTCAATGAGCAAAATGGGGTAATATCGAATGTGCAGGTAGTATATCCTCCGGTATGTTCACCTACCTTTTCTCCATTGATATAAATGGTGGCAGCTTTACTGGCAGCATCCAGTTTTAGAAATATCTGTTTTTCTTTCCAACTTTGCGGTATCGATATTTGCCGGCGATACCAGCCTGTTCCCCGATAATAATCCTTTTCAGTGTAAGCATCCGTATTCCAGGTGTGTGGCAGATGGACGGATGTCCAGTTTGCATCATTGAAAGCACTATCTATTGCTGCAGGGCATTCTCCTTGTAGGAATTTCCAACTGTCATTGATGGTTTGACTTTCTCGCTGTGCCTGTACGGTTGTCAGGAATAATAGAGATAGGGCGGTAGTAGCTATCCTGTGGAAAGCTTTCTGTCTGGATGTGTTTTCTTTCTTTTTCATGGTAAGATAATTATATGTGATATAATTTTCAAAATTACTAAAAAAGGAGGCGGAAAATAAAGAAACTGATTATTTTCCGCTCCTTGCCCCCAATCACAATCAAGTCACAATCTTACTAATCCAACCTATCGAACTCTTATTAACCTTATTGCTAACTTAGTCTGAATGGGAAAAACTTGTTATTTTAATCTTACTTGATAAAGTGAGGATATGGCTGTAATATAGAGCTTATCCCCGCTTATCAATAAAGATGTCGGGCGTTCGGGCACCTCTATTGTTCCTATAGCTTTGCCTGTGGAATCAAAAATAGAGATATCTCCGTTTGCTACATATACATTGCCGGTTTGGTCTGTTACTACACTACGGTCACCTCCATCTGCGAATACATGACTACGTTGTAAGAAACCTTGGGTATCTGTTTCCGAATGAATAACTCGTTGGTGATACTCATCCAGTGTATAGATTGTTTCTCCCGGAACGGCTTCCACTATAGATGAACAACGGAACAGGTCTTCATAATATGGAATAATAGTTACTCCATCCGGGGCTACAAAGCATTGAGTTGGTTTTCTACCACCGTAATATTCATTTTGGGTAATAGTCCGGTTGGCTAAATAACATACTTTCTGAGGCTTCTGTACCTGTGACATATCTACTAAAGGAAGTACCTGAAAGCTATCATCTGCATTTTCAGGGCGGATTGAATAAAGCTTGGGAACGTAGGTGAATCCCCATAAGCCACCCGATCCACGCCATCCGAATAATGGCTGGTTGTCATTGCGTGTATCATCATTTTTATAACCGGGTTGAGATATGTATTTGGTGACAACAATCAGGTTGTCCTGCGTATCACAGGTCAGTGCCACTGCATTCCAGGGGAAATCGGTAATGGAAGTCACTTGCCCGCTTTTAATATCCAGTTTGTAGATACGTCGCATACGATATTCGCAGAAATAGATATTGCCTTGGCTGTCTTTAGTCAATCCGTCAATGAATTCAAAGCCGGTGACTATAATCTCAGCTTTTCCTATTTCATTGTTCAATGAGTATTTCCGGTTCTCTTTGCCGGTCAGTTGCAGTCGTGCCAATTCCCAGCGACGTGCTTCATGCCGACTATTTACATCATACAGGCTGGCATTGGAAGTAAATTTCACGCGGGCATGGGCATAATTATGCAGGTTGAGAAATTCAATGTCTTTGCAATTCCAGGTTCGTATAGCTGATGGATAAGACTTCAACATGCGTGATACACGGTAAGAGTAGAAATTAGCGAAAGTCAGGTTACGGCAATCAATCAAGTCCAATGGCTGTGTGTCGATACCTTCAGCTTCTACTTCAAACTGAAAATCATAGATTTTCCAGTTGGCAACGTTACGAAAGATTGCTTCATTACGTAAGTGATGTTCCAGAGACATTCCATAGATGCGTCCGGGCGTTTCGGTATGGCTCACATAAAGACCTGCCGAGCTATATTCATTAGCCGTCCATAAATCCCGGAAAGTACCTCCGCCTCCGTTGGTAATCCATAAACTCCAATGTTGGTTATCCCAGGCACGGGTTATCAGGTCATGAGTTTCCGGAGTTACAGGCATAGGCTTTTCTAATGGATTGGCTGCACTTTGCCCGTTATAGAAGAAGCGGTTCTTATCATGTCCGCTGAATTTTACATCGTATAAGTATGAACCTTCACCTGCCATCCATTTACAATTTACAGCCCGATAATTATATGCATCAGCGTTGAGGAAGATACCACATACGATATTAGTACCTCCTTTGGGAGCCGTTAACTGTGCCTGAGGTGCTCCAAAACCACTAAATGCAGGATTACCGCCTAGTGTTAACAGGATAGTGGTTCCGGGGTGTAGTCCGATTATATTTGTATTCGGCTCTAAAACTAATGGATCTTTGACCACATACCATCCTTGCGGAATATAGATATTCGTATATTTCTTTATGGCTTCCCGGAATATTTCCGTATCATCGCTAAATCCGTCTCCTTTGGCACCCAAATCCCGAATATTGACCCAATGATTCATTGTAGGGAGCATCGGGGTATCACTGGCATCCAGTGAAATAATATTCTTGATAGGTACGGTTTCAGCTTCGCGTACTATCTGGGGAATATCTTCGAGACTGTTAGCGTTGAAACCATAAGTGAAACGGGTAATGCAGTAGGCCTTTCCCTTACCGGATACCTGTTCTTTTGTAGAACGTTCCAGAGAAAATACCGGAACATTTTTGCACTGTATATTTCGAAGATTGATTTGCGTAGCTGCATTGCCTGCATCGGTCAGAATGAGTCCCGTTTGTTGTACATTCTCAAAGATACAGTCTTCCATAAACAGGCGATCAGGTGCATCTTTTTTAATCTCTACAGCCACGGGTACATTCTTTACTTTCATGCGTACGATAGTCAATCCGCCTTCATTAGTCAGGATCGCACTTTTACGCTGTCCTTCAAAATAACTGTTGAGTAGCATAATGGGCCATCCCGGGGCTGATTTATCCGTATCAATACCATATTCTCCTCCAAAGACGGATACGTTTTCCAGATGATTACCTGCATCTACAATTCCTGCACGTCCTTTTCCTACGTGAATCGTCACATTGGAGATGGAGCAGTGCTGGGCAAAATGGGCGCGGATTCCTGAAGCATTCGGATTTCCATCTTCAATACGAATATCTGCGTTTAGTAACGAACTATAAAAAGTTCCGGCATTAGCATCACTCACTGGACGTTCAGAACGGTAGTTTCCGCTGATGAACCAGAAAAGATACTTCCCTTTATTTGTTTCATGCGTCACTTCCTGGAAACCGGGTGAATTTTTGCCAAGGACGAATACCGGACGTTTGGTCCCATATCCAATGAGACGTATCCCTGAAGGTATATATATCGTTTTACTAAGTTTATAAACTCCTTCGGGGACAAAAAGAATACCGCAACCCGATTCTTTATGTTTGGCGGTATTCAGTGCTTCTTGCAGAGCATCAGATACGTCCGTACTTCCATCTGGTTTGATAGGGAAGTATTCCGGAGTAAAATATACGGCTGCAGAGTCCACCGGTCGGTCGGTGAAGACCGACCGGGGATTTTGAGCTTGTATTCCTCCTGCGAGGAGCACAATTAAAAAGAAAATATGGATTCTGATACGATTCATGTGCATGAGATTACAACGGATAACGTTTGATGCTAACCGTCATTTTACCACTATCATCAATTTTGTTCACATATACATAAGCGGCATACTTGCCATTTGCTGTTTTCATAAATGCACCGTCATCCTTGCTGAATGTCAATGCATAATCAACTGCCGCGCCGAGATCCAAACTCTGGAAGTCAACATCGTCAATGTAAACATTGGGTGCTTCACCTTTCAGCTGTGCATCTCGTACATTGGCGCGTTTTTCCATAGGGGTCTTATTGGTGGCTCCAGCAGGAACGATGCCTGCAATTGCAATGTATTTCGGGTCAGTACCTGGCGATACGAATGAATGCTTATAATCGTAACCATTTAATTTAGCTTGGTAAATGTAAATAAAGTCAATTTTACCGGCCAGACTTTGAGCGGTTACTTCTTCTTTTGTATAAGCCTTCATGTCTTCAATAGAGAAATAACAGGCTCCTTCATTACCCAATTCAATGAGCCGTTTCATATCCATTTTAGAGACAGGGTAAGATGGTGTACTGTAAGAAGCCTTGGCGCCTGTGCTGGAAGTTGATGAGAAAGTGAAAGAGATATTCTTTCCTTTAGCTTCTGCAGGTACCACGTATGCATAGCGTACAGTAGCAGCAATCAGTGATGCTTGGCTGGTACCGAAAGCCACTGTCGGATTCATATAGTGTTCATCTACTTTATCCATCATAGTGGCAGTAGATGTGGCACCATTCGTGGAAGTGTCCTTTACTGTTTGTACAGGAACATCATCCCCTGCCTGATACGTCACTCCGTTTACCACCAGTTTGTTTCTTGCAGTGAACCAGGAGTTGAGTTCAAATCCTGTACCTTCGGCTCCTGCGATAGAAGCCCTTACTTCGGCTTGACCCAACTGTCCCATCTGGGCACCCATGGCATAAGCGAACTCTATTTTTTCACCTGCGATAGCAGGAGCAACTGTCTTTTTGATCAGATCGTTTCTCAGCGTAGAATCATCGTCATCGCTACATGAAAAACAGGAAAGCGCAATGGCAGACAGCATTACATATTTCAGTAGTTTCATAAATAGTCTCCTTTTTTAAAGTTGATACTGTTTTAAATTATTCTCCCTGTAAAGCTACAGTGATGGTATAGGTCCTCTTCACTTGGCGGTTACCCGAGATAACCGTATATTCACGTGATTGACTAAAGTCGATCCATGAACCCATAGAAGGGGTTACAATACAATCCTTAGCTACAGAACAGTGAGGTTTAACATGCTTCAGATTTGTTCCGAATTTAGCTACAGCAGTAACTATACCTTTCGTAGCATCTGTTTCTATATCCTGAATATTGGTTTCAACCAATACATTACGATCGTCCGGACCTCTCAACTCGAAGTTGGACATATAGCATTCTTCACTGTCGGTAATCAACAAATTGTTGTCATCCAACGGGGCGTCTCCGCAAGCTTGTATCAGGAGGCATACAAACAAAAGACTTAGTATTCTATATACACTTTTCATAAATGTTCGTTCTTGTTTTAAATAAGTATTGTTTTTCACGCTGAGCATTAATACCATGGGGTATTCTGAGTCAACTTCGGATTACGGCTTCTTTCACCTTCCGGAATCTGATAAATATAGTATTTCTGGAAGTCACGTTCGGAAGCATTTTTGAACTCGTCACGGAGCCTGGTGCCTTTAGTGTCATACAGCGTTTGCCCATCACTATTCGGTTCACCCCATATTTCGTTGACTTTTCTCCAGCGGCGGATGTCAAACGGACGATGCCCTTCGGTAGCTAATTCTACGATACGTTCTTGCTCGATAGCCTTAAAGAACTCTTCTTTGTTAGCATACTTGCTTTCTTTCAATCCAGGCAGATTACCTCTGTTACGGATTTGATTGATTAATCCTACTAATTCCTGTGATGGACCATCTGTTTCATTCACGGCTTCACAGTACATCAGGTAGACGTCAGCAAGACGCATCAGATAGAAATCTTGAGGTCCCTGTGTACGTTCGGCAATACCTACTTGGCGTACCCATTTACGGTAGATATAACCAGTCTGACTACTGGCATCGTTATTGATAAAGCCTTTGGATTCTTCGCCTCTAACTCCGAACATCCAAGTCAGGCTGTCACCAATGGACATACCGTCCAAAGCTACTTTAATCATCTTTTCACCATTCCATAAGATAGTACTTCTCATACGCCAGTCACGATTTTCGTAGCTTTTGCGGTTCCATGCGCCGTTTTCCAGATTTTCCTGATTGTTTAAGATTAACTCAGGTAAGAAATCTCCTGTTATAGTCGATTGATAACGGTTTACCAGGCGATTAGTCGGCATAATCCAGCATTGTGCATTGGCTGTAGAACGTGTGCCAAAATCACGTAATAAGCTTTCTCCTTGTCCGTCACCTAAGTTAGGACCTCCATATTGAAGAGAAAATATGATTTCCTGGCAATACTCATTATCATATTGGAATAACTTCCAATAGTTGGGAGTCTGATACTCGCCTGGGTCACCGTTGCCGAAAAGTTTCAGATCATAATCGTAGATCACTTTCTTGAAGTCGGCAGCGGCCAGTTTATAGTATTCTTGGGCTTCGCTTGTGCTTTGTTGGAAATCTTTCAGTTCCGGCCAACCGTTTTTCTTCCAGGATGCCCAGTAAAGTTCTATTTTGCCTTTGAAAGCCAAAGCTGCTACCTGAGTTGCACGTCCGGCTTCGCCACCACTTACGCTTGCAGGCAGTTTCTCGTAAGCATATTGCAAGTCTTGCAGGATATCATCCTTGATGGTTGCAATAGGAATACGTTCAAGAGAACAAGCTTCAGCATCTCCTGAGAGTACATGGCGATAATAAGGTACATCACCCCAGTTCTCAATCAGGCGGAAGTAAGCTAATGCGCGAAGAAAATAGTTTTCAGCATTAATACGTTCCAGAGAAGTTCGGGTGGTGGCATTCCCCTCTATTTCAATCATCCGCTCTATGTTCTGGATAGTAAAGTTAGCGCGGTTGATAGTTTTATAGGCATTGTTCCACATAGATGAAAAACCGCTTGTCACCCAGGCGGCAGGGCTCCATCCCGTGATACTTCCGATACTTTTGCCACGGGTATTTTGAAATTCACCCTGTCCGTCGTAATAATAATCGGTAGCATACAAGTCACGGATAGCATTGTAGACCCCGTAAGTGGATGACAAAGCATCATCTGTGCTTTTCCAGAAGAGGTCTGAAGATACTTCTGTAGTCGGCTGTCTGTCCAGTAAATCACTTACGCAAGATGACATTGTTCCGACCAGTCCGGCAAATAATATATACTTAATGTATTTCATATTCGTTTTCTAATTTAAGGTGGTTATCAAAATTCAACATTAATACCGATAGAATAGGTTTTAACCAAAGGATAGAGGTCATTAGCATCCGATCTATTGTATTGTTGATTCCAACTACTGATAGATTTCTCCGGGTCAACACCTTTCCACGGGGTTATTGTGAAAACATTTTCTGCAGACAGATAAATACGAGCACGTTCAAATGAAATCTTTTTCAGTAACTTGGTTGGGATTGAATAACCTATCTGCAAGTTTTTCAGACGTACATAATTCATGTTTTCCGCCCAGAAAGTGCTTTCCGTTCTGTTATAGGAACCTCCGCTACCTGTAACCAGTCTTGGCATGGAAGCATTACGATTATCCAATGACCAGGTGTCATTCCAGTGGAAACTCTGGAAAGCATAACGGTCGGCTGGAACGCTTACATTATTGAGATCGTCCAACCACATATCTGCGCGACCATAACTGCCCTGGAATAATGCCTGGATATCAAAACCTTTATATCCTCCGGTCAGGGTGATACCAAATTGTCCGAGTGGGGTTTCACGATACTTATCTTTCCATGCTTTTTTATCTTTATCATCGATTTGTCCGTCACCATTCAGGTCTTTAATCAAGACGTCACCGGGTGCGGTATAATTACCTTGATAGGGAGCATTATAGATCTGATTCCAAGATTGTACCAGTCCGGGGTAGGCTTCATAAATATACAGGAAGTGGTAAGGCATATTCAATGCTGTCCATCCTCTGTCGAGATGATCACCCCATTCTTCCAGTTTGTTCACATTGTAAGAAGCATTCACGTTGATGCTGTAATCCAATTTTCCAACTTTGGAACGCCAGGTGATATTGGCTTCAATACCACGATTGCGCAAGTCGGCGATATTTACACGGGGGGCGTCATATCCGGAAAGGATAGAAGAAATACTGGAGCCACGAATCATACCGGTGGTGAAACGATCGTACCAGTCAAGTTCAGCCGTCAGTTGGTTATTGAATAAACCAAGGTCCAGACCCACATTGATAACACGTGTTGATTCCCAGGAAAGATCCTGGTTGATCATTTTACTGGCACTGAATCCTTGTACTAACTTACCATTCATGATGTAATTAGTCGTTTTCATCGTTTCCTTTTGTTCATAACGGCCTACACCGGAGTTATTACCCAATGTACCGTAAGAAGCACGGAATTTGGCATTGCTGATAACTTTCTTCAAAGGTTCAAAGAATGCTTCTTCAGAAATACGCCAGCCGATTGCTCCTGAGGGGAAGAAGCCCCACTGATGTCCTTTGGCAAAACGGGAAGAACCGTCCGAACGGAAGTTGAACTCAAACAAATATTTGTCGAACATTGCGTAGTTGACACGACCGATAAAGGAACGTAAGCCTTCTGATTCGGATCTACCCCAGTTGGTTTGTTGTGCAGCTGAGGCTGCATTCAGTTCTTCGAGACTTGAATGGAGTCTGTCTTTTCTCCAAGCGCCAAGTTGACGGTCAGACCAGAATTCTTCGGCGGCATTAAACATCGCTGTAATGTGATGTCCCGGAGCAATCTCACGGTCATAGCTAATTCTACCTTGGAACAGTGTTTTATAACCTTCATAATTAGAGTCGGTAATACCATCTCCTCCGTTGTCCGGCATTTCACGGGCTACTGTATTGCTCTGGAAATTCCATTGCTTTAAAGGATTCTGAATAGCTTTTGAGAATTGATTATAATACCTCAATGCATAGCTTACATTTAGTTTAAGACCTTTCAGAGGTTCCCATTCTGCATAAGCATTTCCATTGAACTCCTTGCGTGAGGTAGTTGTACGGTATGCTTCATATTCGGCAGCGACGTTACCGGCGGCAGAGTTTTCACCATAAGCCATGGCGCCACCATATTCGCCCGTTTCAGGATGCTTGTTCAATATACCGGATACTGCATATTTCAAACCGGCATTTTCCAAACCGCTTCCACGGGGAGCGGTTGTTTCGGACCATTGACCGTCTGACTTCATTCCGATTTTAAAGTTGTCTCGGATTTTATAATCCAGGTTGAAACGCATATTGTAGCGGCTATAGTCATTATGAATCTGCAATCCTTTCTGATCCATAATACCGATTGATGCATAGAAATTCATTTTGTCCGAACCGCCCGAAGCCGAAATAGTCTGGTTGAGTGTACCACCTGTGCGGAACATCTCATCAAATTGGTCGGTGTTGGGAAACAGAATAGGGTCAACCATACTCATGGCCATCCATTGCTCCACTGTTCCTTGGCGGAAGTTGGTTGAGCTGTTTCCTGTGCCGGCAGCCCGCATGTGCATAGTTAGTGCGCGGGAGTAGTCATTCATGTAGTCGTAGAATTCTACCGGGCTTGCCCAAGCATAAGAACCATTATAAGTAATCTTTGCCTTACTCTGTCCCAGACCGTTTTTGGTGGTAATCAGAATAACACCATTAGCAGCACGCGAACCGTAAACGGCTGATGAAGCAGCATCTTTCAATACAGAAATGCTCTCGATATCATTCATATTAATACGGTTGATGTCAACATCAGGCATGCCATCCACTACGATGAGCGGGTCGGAGTTATTGATAGAACCTAAACCGCGCACTTTCAGTGATGCGCCATCGGAACCTGCAAAACCAGTAGATTGGTTTACCACTAATCCCGGTACTAAACCGGAAAGTCCGGACGATACATTGGAAATGGAACGGCTGGCAATTGCTTCATCAATCTTCACTGCTGATACCGAACCGGTCAGGTTGACTTTTTTCTGGGTGCCATACCCAATCACTATAACTTCGTCCAATGCTTGTGAGTCTTCGTTGAGAGTTACAACGATATTTGTTTTGCCTTTCAAGGCAACCTCTTGTGTTGTGTATCCAATGAAGGATATCACAAGAGTGGCATTTGTTGAGGCATCAATGCTAAAATGACCGTCAATGTCTGTGATAGTACCACCTGTACCTCCTTTGATGGTGACATTAGCGCCAATAATCGTTTCTCCTGTGTTATCTTTTACTGTACCGGTAATCTTGGTCTGTTGTGCCGAGACGCTTCCGATACCAATAAAGACTAATAGGAATACCAAAAAATGTTTCATATAGCTTAAATTTAAATGAATAATAAAAGGTTAATTTCATGTAAGAACCGAGGGCTTTTACTTCTTAAGGTGGAAGTGGATCTTATGCCCCTCTTTAATAAGATGTGTGATTCATTAAGTATTATTTCATAGGCGTCCTTTCTCTTTTAATGGTTAATATGCTTTTCTAAATCGTTGTATAAAGTGATGGCAAATATATCGCTCTTTCGTACTCACATTGGAAATGTGACTACATCTTAACTACATCAGCCTTGATTACTGACTACATCAAGACTTTCTCTATGTGAAAGTAATGTTTTGGATATTAATAGTATATGTAGTAATTTTATGCTTGCAAGACTACTTCTCTTTTTCTCAAAGAATAGAGTGCTATTCATAAAAAAGACATTATCTTTGCTTTTACGAAACCAAAAGTTGACCGCTATGAAACTAAAGACGTATGCTACATTCTTTTTTCTTCTCCTATTGTGCTCATCATTGAGTGCCGGTTGGCAACGGCCGATAACGAACTATACACGTCATGCTTATAAAGCCGGTAATCAGAATTGGGGGTTACAGCAGCATGAAAACGGTTGGATGTATGTGGCCAATACCAATGGACTGCTGGAGTTTGATGGTGCCGGATGGAATCTTTATCCCATGCATAATGCAAAAGCCCGTGCTATGAAAATAGGAAATGACGGACGGATTTACATCGGTGGAATCGGTCGTTTTGGCTATTTTACGCCGAATCGTTTGGGAGGGTTAGATTATACTTGTCTTTCGGATAGTTTGCCTCCTAACTCTGCTATTGGTGTTATCTGGAATATTCTGCAAGACAAAAACCGAATCTGTTTCCAGTCGGATCGTAGCTTGTTTTATTGGGAAAATGACCGTTTGGAGTATCTGGAATGTAGCGGTGAAATATATACTTCTTCTATCGTATACAATAAATTTTATATAGGCGCTGCCGAGGGGCTACTTATTCTTGATGGGAAAGACTTCACTGTAGTACCCGGTTCGGAGATATTGGGAAGAATTTCCAGTCTGTTACCTTATAACGGTAAGGTTCTGATAGCTACCCGCTATAACGGACTCTTTACTTATGATGGTGAAAAGATTGATAAATATACTTGTGCGGCAGATGAGTTCATGAAGAAAAACCGTGTGTTTTGTGCGGCTCTTAATCATTCTTTGTTGGCCATAGGCTCTGTACAAGATGGGGTGTGCTTATTGAATCTTGAAAAAGATGAGATCGATGTCATATCTATTAGTAGCGGATTGCAGAATAAAACAGTGCTTAGTATGGCTTTTGATACACAGGAAAATCTTTGGTTAGGATTGGATAATGGAATTGATTATATTCATTTGAATTCTCGTATATCCTCTTTATATGGTAACAAGCCGGTTATAGGTTCGGGATACACTTCTCATCTCTATCGGGATAAACTATATTTGGGAACTAACCAGGGATTGTATTGTACCGTGCCTTCTGTAGATTTGAATCAGACGATACCGATGGATTTTATTCCCGGTACGGGTGGTCAGGTGTGGTCGTTCCTGAATCATGATGATAAGCTGTTCTGTGCTTCGGATAATGGCATTTTTGTAATAGATGGTGCTAATGTGGAACATCTGGATGGCTTGAGAGGGACGCGTCTGCTTGTATCTCTCAGCCACCGGCCGGATGTGTTGATTGTGGGAACATATGGCAAATATAGCGGATTACATCTGTTGCAGAAGGAATCCGGAAAGTGGAAAGTAGCCGGCCGGCTTCGGAACTTTACCTATTCTGCAAAAAGTCTTTTGGCTGAGAAGACAGGTAATATATTATGGATTACTAATAAAGATAGAGGTGTGTGTCGCCTTCAACTGTCTGATGACTTGAAAGAAGTCATAAATTTGAAGAACTATAATAACCATTCTTTTCCTACGGGATATGATGCTTATTTGGCTCAGATAAACAATGAAACCGTGGTGGTGTCACACTATGGCTTATGGCGTTATAATCAGGTTACGGATAGCTTGGAAGAGTATTCAGAGCTGGAATCTTTATTGGATGGAAAGGCTTCCTATACTTATCTTACTACAGATATTTCGCATAATATGTGGTATGTAGTGGGCGGAGCGCTGAAACTGTTGCGCTATGATGCCATGAAAAATACTTATTATAAGAATCCTCATGAGTCTTTTCTGAAAGGTTCGTTGATTGAAAATAATGAGTGTGTAAATGTATGTGACGATCAGGCGGTAGTAGGCACAGAAGAAGGTTTCTCATTGGTAAGTCTTTCGCAGATTACTACGGATGTTACACCATTGTCTTTGCAGATTCGTCGGGTATATCTGACCGGGCAACGTGATTCATTGATCTATGGGCGTAGTTACCAGTATGATGATTCGCCGGTGATTGTTCCTTATCGTCACAACTCTCTTCGTATTCAGTACAATGTGAATACCTATGATCCTTCCCAAGCAACCCTTTATTCATTCCGGCTCAGTAATGGTAGTGATAAAGGTCAATGGAGTGAGTACAGCGAGAATAGCATGAAGGAATTTACAGGCTTACATGAAGGGAAATATGTATTCAGTGTAAAACTGATGACAGATAAAGATCAGGAACCGGTGATTACGAGTTTTGCTTTTGAGGTATTACCTCCCTGGTATCGTGCATGGTGGAGCTATTTGATTTATGCAGTCATGTTAAGTGGCTTGCTATACTATATATATTATCGTATTGCCGATAGCCGCAAGCGCTTGCTGATGCAGAAAGAACTGGAACTTTATCGTCAGAAACAAGAGTTTAAGAAAGAAAGTGAACTGAAAGATAAGAAGATAGATATCCTGAAAGAAGAAAACCTGCAGTCAGAATTACGTTATAAATCGGAGGAACTGATTCGTACCACTTTGAATATTGTGCGCAAGAACGAAATCTTGTTGGACATCAAGAAAGAAGTGCTGGGTATTTCTCATTCTATCAGTGAGGAGAATCTTGTATCCCTTCGCCGGAAAACACTCCGGTTGTTGGGGCAGATCGATACGAATATTGAGCATGATGATGATTTACAGGCATTCCAGAGTACTTTCGATTCTGTGCATCATGATTTCTTCCGTAAACTGGAAGAGGCATATCCGGAACTGAATAACAAAGAAAAACTGCTTTGTGCTTATATTCAGATGAATTTGCTTTCTAAAGAAATAGCTCCACTCCTGAATATATCTTTGCGAGGAGTGGAGATTAGCCGTTACCGTTTACGCAAGAAACTGGGATTGGAAGAAGGGGAGAATCTTGCAGAATTCCTGCAGAAATTCTCAAAATAATTTGTGGATGAGAATGGTTGAGCGTTTGCGTCTATTTTATAATTAATTTTAAGTTAGAATGAAGGCATGTCCCCAAAGACATGCCTTCATTTAGAATATTCCTATGCCTTTTTAAAAGAGCTGAACTGTAAATCTCTATTTAATATTAACTGTAACATAATAGTTTTCACTAAAAGCTCTTACTTCATATTCATCTGTTTTGGTAATGGTTGTAGAATTAATATCTGTGGCATCAATCGTTTTTTGAGGATCAAAAGTCAATACACGGATTTTCCCTTTTTTACCAGTTAGTGCTTTGATATAGATATTTTGGGTCCCTTTTTTGGCATTTGGCCAAATCATGCTGTATCCGGTATTAGTATCAGGGGCTAAGATGTTACCATTAGTATCTACTACTTGATAATCTTCACCGCATTTTAGCTCTTCGACTTTGGGAACCGGTGAAGTGTAATAGAATACAACCGGACTATAATTTCTCGTATATGCACTGAAAAAATAAGTTGGAATAGCTACAACCTCTCCTTGTTTTACATCATATTGTAATTCGTTCCCTCCAGGAAATTTCACATTACCAAGTCCATAATAGTAAATGTGCTCCATTTCTGGATTATTGTTGCTCCAGTCGTCATCGCCGCAGCTGGCAAACAGACCGCATACTGTAACAAACAGTAAAAGTGTCATAAACTTCTTCATATTCATTGCTTGTTTTTAATTAGTTTTCATTGCCCCAATATGGGTTTTGTTTAATGTTTCCTCCAGAAGTACCGATTTCATATGAAGGTATTGGATAGAGATAATCTCTTTTGGGATCAAAACTGCGTGAGCCAGCCTCTTCAATAACAAAAATATTACCTTCATCATAGAGTTTATCACCTTTGTAATAGCCATTTTTGTCAGTTAGGCGTCCACCTAACTCATTTTCCTTAACTGGCGTATCTTCCGAATTATAGAGAAGTCCTAAAACCGCTTTAGGCAAAACCTCTTCTGCCGTTTTCCAGCGAATGATGTCATTGTAATGTAACCCCTCATCGATAAATTCCACCATGCGTTCTCGACGTATTTCTTTCAACATATCCAGATTATTACTTTGTACAAAAGCATTGGTCAATTTTATGTTAAACCCTACACGTTGGCGAACATAATTAATGGTTTCATCAAGTTTCTGGTCGCTGATACTTCCATTATACTCGTATAAAGCCTCAGCATATGAAATTAGGATCTCGGCATAGCGGATAATTATCTTATCTACAGTTTCTTTACTATTAGTGCTCCATTGGTCCAGCATAAAACCTTTTTTAATAGGGTAGCCGTAGCCATGCGCCTGGTCGTCTGTTTTGAATGGCTTATATGTACCTTTATAAGCTTCTTCACCTGCTGCATAGATAGTCATCGCCAAACGAGGATCACGATTCTCCAGAACGTCATTGTATCTAACTTCCGGGTGTTTTGCTAGTGGAGACTTTTCACGGGGGAGGCCATCACTATATAGAAAGTTGTCTAACATGCTACGGGTTATTGCTGCTGTATTTTCGAGCCCTCGAGAATTGTTGTGTGTAATTGTTCCGGCTCCGTTTGGTCCATAGATTTTAACAAAGACGCTCTCCTTGTTTTGACTGCCTTCTCCATCGAAGTAAAATAGTTTTTGAAAGTCAGTGTAAAGGTCATGCTTTTTTTCTGTGTAGATCATTGTTTCAGCAGCATCGATGGCTCTTTTTAAATGGGCTTTGTAGTCTCCCCCGGTTGTCTGATGATATTTACTATGAGTTCCTTCATATAAACCGATTCGTACAATCATGCCTAATGCCGCTGACTGTGAAACACGCCCCCAATCACTTTCACTTTTTAAAGCATCAATTTTGGGAAGCCATTGTAAGGCAAACTCTAAATCAGTATAGCATTGCTGGATTACAGTTTCTCGTGGATCGCGTGCTCTTTTAATATCCGGATCGGTTGTGTTTCCGAATACTTTTAAAATTAAGGGCACATCACCATATTTCTTTACTAAATCAAAGTAATGATAAGCACGGAAAAAGCGAGCTTCTGCTATCCAACGGTTTCTGGCTTCTTCACTGACAGGAGTTATTTCTCCTTTAACGATGATATTATTACATATTGCAATTTTTTTGTAGGGATCAGTCCAATCACCGGAGGTACCAGGAACACTACGATTGCCACTGGAAACTACATCTTGATTGGGACCTACTAGTTCATCAGAACGTTTGTCATGTGAGAAACCTGGCAGATCAATGTATAATCTGTTGCATGCACCTCGTAGGTCTTTCTCTGACTTCCAGAAATTGGGATCTGCAAGCGAGGTTTCAGGTTCTCTATTAAGCGTGCAGCCAGCTACTAGAAAAGTAACTATTAATAATAAATATATCTTTTTCATATTGGTCCTTTTATTTAGAATGTGACATTTAATCCGATTGTCCAACTGCGGAAGAATGGATAGAGGTCTCTTTTTGCATTATTTCCGATTTCCGGATCAAACACAGAAAGCATATTACTATGTTCCCAGATATCCTCTCCGGTTACATATATTCTCAGTTTTTCCAGATATTTTTTAGGAACAGGTATAGTGTACCCTAAAGTAATGTTCTTCAGTCGAAGATATGCTCCATTTTGTATCCATCTATCAGATGTTTTAAAGTTAAAATCATTGCCTTTATATTGATACAGTCGAGGCCAATATGCATTCTGATTATCTTCTGTCCAATAATCACGATGGATAGTCCATGGCATCATGTAGTCTTGATACAAAGGTGCAAAGGCTTCCGGATTAACAATTACTTTACGTTTGGCTACACCTTGAAACATTACAGAAATATCGAAACCTTTCCATTGTGCTGCCAAATTTATCCCATAAAGGTAGCGCCCGTTAGAGTTACCTAGACAGACCAAGTCACCCGGCTTTTCAGGAGTTGCTTCACCGACACCAATTTCATGGTTGGACTCACCTTGAGCAACATACTTTATGTCACCGCCACTGACTTTACCATCATTGAATGATTTGTACCCCGGATGTTCTTCTTTGTATTTAAGATACTCTTCACGACTTTTCCAGAAACCATCTGTCTCATATCCCCAAATAGTATTTAAGGAATAACCTTCCAATAATTCTACACCGCCGGCTGAGATAACACTGGCCCCATCATATTCTACTAATCTGTTGTCGCTGTCAGAGAGATTGAAACTTATTTGATAACTGACATCTTTAATTTGATCTTTCCATCCGATATTGAAATCCCATCCCCAGGTTTTTAAACGTCCGATATTTATTTTGGGTACACCGATACCTATTTGGTGAGGAAGTTGAAGAGAAGAAAGCATATCATTATTGTACTTCCAATAATATTCCAAACTACCGATTAACCGATTATTCAGGAAACCGAAATCTATACCGAGGTTGGTTGTTTCAATAACTTCCCAAGTCTTTTCAGTAGAAGGCATATTAGCTTGATAGAACCACTTTTCGCCCATATAAGTGGCTGATGTATTACTTTGTGAATCGCTGATTAATGGTATATAATCATATAGACCGAGTACAGCCCCATTACCCAGTTGCCCCCAAGAAGCACGAATTTTTAAATTGCTTATCCAATCAATTTTGAACCATCTTTCTTCGTTAACACGCCATGCAGCAGATATAGACGGAAATGCTTTCCAACGTTTATCAGGGGCTAAACGTGAACTGCCATCGTAGCGGATGTTAGCTTCTAGTAGATAACGTTCTTTAAAGTTATAGTTGACTCTTCCGAAATAGGACATCATAGACCATGGCTCAATATTATCTCCGATAACGGTATTAGTGGCTACTGATGTATCATAATAGTTGAAAGAGAAGAAATCATTAGAATTCATGTTTTTTGCCGTAGCATCAATTTCATCTTTGCGGTAGTTCTCATAAGAAGAACCTGCTAATACATTAAAATGATGCTGGTTCTGTAAATTGAATGTATAGTTGATGGTTGCTTCCATCAAATCGTGGTAATCAGAGTTCTTTTTTTTATATAAAGAATTTGGGTCATTGGTACTGTTACGAACATTTTTTCCAAAGCGGTCTTTCCAAACCAAGGTACGTCTGTTATTCTGTTCGGCATAGTAGCCTGCTTTACGTGATGCACTCAAATTTATTCGGAGTCCTTTTATAAAATCTTTGATGGTCAGGTTTGCTTTTCCGATGAAAGCTTCATATTTAGTTGTTTTCTGACCACCATTTTTCATTATATCAATTGCATTAGCCTGTAAGTCTCCATTATACGGATTTCCACTTTCATCCCCTTCGGGATTATATATGGACTGACGTCCTCGGGCAGAGTAAAGAAGATTGAAAAGTCCGGTAGATCCATAGGAAGAAGATTCCACTTCCTTGGATTGGTATTGCACATTGATACCTAAATCAATATATTTATTGATGTTAGTATTTACTTTTGCATGGATATTGTAGCGGTCATTGCTATCCGGTCCATATTTTAGCAAACCATCTTTCGTATAAAAGTTGGCAGACAACATGTAGTTCATGGCTTTGCTACCTCCGCTGACAGATACAGAATGGCTTTGCTGAGCCGTATGTTTTTTAGTTCCTTCTGCTACCCAGTTGACTGCATCAAAGAAGTCCCAACGTCCATTGGAGAGGGGGCGAGTGTTGAAATTAGGATTTCCTACCCAAGATGCTTTCTCTGCAGTCCATTCTGTTTTTCCAGTAGTAGGAATGCGGCTTTGATCAATAAAACCTTGCTCTTCCCATGCCGGAAGGCGTTCGGGCATATTACCTGGAATATTAAAAGAATAATAAGCATTGTAGGAGATTCTTGGTTTCCCTTCTGTACCTACTTTGGTTGTAATTAATACAACGCCGGCTGCTGCACGTGCACCGTAAATAGCACAAGCTGCTGCGTCTTTTAATACTGAGATGGAAGCTATGTCATTAGGATTTAATAAAGTCATATCTCCTTCTATTCCATCAATTAAAACTAATGTTGATGTGGAGTTGACGGATGAAAACCCGCGAATACGCATTCCCGATGTTTCGCTACCTGGTTGCCCGCTGCTACGTAACACAGCAACACCCGGCATTTCACCTTGTAATGCGGAGAGTACATCACTGGAGGGCTTGGCTGCAATTTGTTCTCCATCAATTGCAGACACTGATCCTGAAAGATTTACTTTTTTTTGTACTCCGTACCCCACCACTACTACTTCTTGTAATGTTTCACTGTCTTCTTTTAACTGAATAATTCCTTTTACAGCAGATGCCTTTAACTCTACAGTCTTATATCCTATATAAGAAAAGGAGATAAGCGCATCACTTGAAGATACTTTAAGAGAAAAATTACCATTAAAATCAGTGATACCTCCATTTGTGGTACCTTTTTCTTGGATGGTTACTCCGATAAGTGGTTCTTTTGTTGTTGTGTCCACTATCTGTCCCGTGAGGGTAAGTGCGTTTTGGGCGTACATCCCGACATCTGAGAGGAAAAGGAAACAGCATAGTAATAAAAACTGCACTAATTTCCATGAAGAATTTTTCATTCTCATAATACTTAGATTTTGATTAATACTATAATTACATTATTGACTTGAATGCGTTGCAAAACTATTTGTTTATAGAATTGGAGGGTGGAGTTTGGATACGTCAAAAACTCACAATTAAAACATTTATACTACATCAATACTTTCTTTGTATTTTGGTAAGTAGCTGATTTATATGGTTTTTGTACAGGATGAAGGGTTTCTTATTTTAGATCGGCAATCAGTATTTCGATATTTTTTTCTTCAAAAAGATGTATCTTTAAAAACTCTTTTAATGTATTATGCTATGAATAGACTTGTTACTTCATTTTTACTATTAACCCTCTTTGTTTTTTGTAGCCAGAGATTGTGTGCTGGTTGGCAACGTTCTATCACTAACTACTCTCGTAATTCTTATAAAGCTGCTTCACAAAATTGGAGAATAATGCAGAATGATAATGGATGGATGTATTTTGCTAATAATAAAGGGCTATTGGAATATGATGGGACAAACTGGTCTGTATATCCCATTCATAATGCGAAAATGCGTGCTGTGAAAGCTGGGAAAGATGGACGTATATATGTGGGTGGACTGCAACAATTTGGTTATTTTGTTCCGAACTTTTTAGGGCGTTTAGATTATATTTGCCTTTCAGATAGCATTGATAAAAGAAGTATCGGAAATATTTGGAATATTCATATAATAGAAGATCAAGTTTATTTTCAATCAGATAATGCTGTCTTTTGCTTCGAAAATGAGCGTATTCATCGAATTAATTGTCATAGTATTGTTCATTCAGCTTTAGTGGGGCAACGGCTTTATGTGGCAGGCACCGGGTTGTTTGTATTGGATAAGAATAAATTTGTATTACTGCCCAATACTAATTCTATGATAAGTGATACTGGTATGAGGGTAATTGGACTTTTTTCTTATCGGGATAAATTGCTTGTGGTAACTAATCGGGGAGGATTATTTTTTTATGAGAATAGAATGTTGATTCCTTTCCGTTCGGGTGCTGATGACTTTTTGAAGCAAAATCGTCTTTTTTGTGCTACTATTAAAGGTTCTTTGCTGGCTTTAGGAACTGTGCAGGATGGTTTGTTACTTTTAGATATGGATACCGGAGAAACAGAACATATATCTGTTCATAATGGCTTACAGAATAAAACAATACTTTCTTTGTTCTTTGATAGAGAAGATAACCTTTGGTTAGGGTTGGACAATGGTATTGATTGCATTCATCTTCATTCTCCGATTTTTCAGAATAGGGCTACGATAGGGAGTGGTTATGCTTCATGCCTATATCGTAATAAATTATACTTGGGAACTAATCAAGGAGTATTTGTAACAGACTATCCTTTGGTCTTAAATAAAGTACAGAGTTTGGAACCTGTTTGGGGGACAGCAGGGCAGATCTATTCTTTGGCAGTTTACGATGATAAACTATTTTGTGCTGGGAGTAATGCGTTAGGAGTGTTGGATGGCAATGAGTTTTATCTCATTCCTGGTATTCGTGGTGTATGGTGGGTAAAATCTATACCGCAGAAAGATAGACTGTTAGTTGCTACCTACATTGGACTTTATTCATTAAAAAAGGTAGAGGGGCGATGGATACTTCATAGAAGAGTTAAGGGGAGAAGATTCTCTTCCAAAAGTTTATATATAGAACCTTTGGCAAATACTTTGTGGACAGCAAATAAGGAAGGAGGACTATATCGGCTTTTTCTTTCTGAAGAATGTGATTCCATCCTTCATGAAAAATGTTACAATTTTGAGGAGTTGCCTATGGGAGATAATGTATGTATTACTAGGGTTGATGATGAGATTGTAATAGCTTCGAGACAAGGATTGTTTCGTTATAACCAATTGAAAGATAATTTGGAAAGATATGATCGATTGGAAAAGCAAATGGATGGCAGAACTGCTTATACATATATAATGCAAGACTCCTTGCGGAATATTTGGTATGTGACTGATGGTGTATTAAAGTTGTTGCATTATGATCCATTAGCAAACAGTTACTATCGGAGAGAGAATGAAGCTTATTTAAAAAATTGTTTGATAGAAGATTTTGAAACTGTTAATGTTTTTACCGAGAATGAAGCAATGATAGGTATGGAGGACGGTTTTTCACTATTACATTTTATGCAGGAGCGAGTGAAAAAATATCCATTGAATCTACAAATCAGGCGGGTATATCTGACCGGAGTTAAGGATTCCCTTGTATACGGGTGTAGTTATATTCCAAATGATATGTACTTGAAGATTCCTTATAAAAATAATTCTATTCGTATTGAGTATAGTATCAACAATTATGATAGGTCATTGGCTTTGTTCTATTCTTGCCGATTGACGGGACCTGTTTCTGAACCTTGGAGTCAGTTGGGAGAAAATACGATAAAGGAATATACTCTATTACCTGAAGGAAAATACACCTTTTATGTTCGTACGCATGTTGGTCAGGAAGAGCCTACAACGGCATCCTTTTCTTTTGAAATACTCTCTCCTTGGTATCGTACATGGTGGAGTTATTTACTATATAGTGTGTTGATTGTAATGTTGTTAACTTATATATACTATCGTATGTCAATGGAGCGTAAACATTTGGTCATGTTGAAGGAGTTAGAACTTTATCGTCAGAAACAAGTTTTTCAGAGAGAAAATGAATTAAATAGTAAGAAGATTGATTTGTTGAAAGAAGAAAATTTGCAGGCAGAATTACGCCACAAGTCTGAGGAGTTGATACATACTACACTGAATATTATTCGTAAGAATGAGATATTACAGAATATCAAGAGTGAAGTACTGAGTATTTTACATGCTGCCAAGGAAGAAAATTTAGTAATTATTCGTCGGAAAATCTTATGCCTCATTAGCCAAATTGATACGAATATGGAGCATGATGATGATTTGTCGGCCTTTCAAAGTACATTTGATTCAGTACACCATAATTTATTCCAAAAACTTGAAGCACGTTTTCCTGAATTAACGAAAAGGGAGAAATTATTATGTGCTTATATAAAAATGAATTTGATGTCAAAAGAGATTGCTCCATTAATGAATATTTCACAGCGTGGGGTAGAGGTCAGCCGCTATCGTTTACGCAAAAAGTTTGGACTTAAAGAGGGGGAGAACCTTGTAGAATTTCTACAGAAATTCTCACAATGATTTTTGCAATATCAGTAAACTCTCCGGTCCCATATTAAACAGTAAATCGACGATGCTGAGATTAGGCAGGAAGCCGAGTCGTTCTTGGAAGACCTGATAATAAGGCTGGACTATGAAGTCCGGGTCTTCCTCCTTATAATCTTTCTTCGGATGAATTCGTTCGCGAAAATCATCTTCATCGGATGTAAAGTCGATCTTGTACATGTCAGTGCGCTCCATGTCTAGCTGTATGTCTATCAGTGAACAGACAAGACGGCATAATTCTTCGTTGAAATCGACTAAAAACTCATATTTCTTCTCATAGAAAGGCTGGAAATCATCTTTGTAGTATTCAAAGAAAGGCGTATGATTGTAAGCAGATGACAGGGCATTCCAATGCAGGTGCCGCCAGTTGCCATGATCGGAGATACGAATGTCTTTTAGTGGGCATTTCAAGGTATCGGGCTTGACGGTAGGGATGGAAAGTGCCAATTCACCGTCCGGTGCTGCAATGGTACAGCGGTTGCGGTAAGTCTGTTTCACATAATGGTCGTGCTGCTCGATAAAGACCTTGTCATAAGCCAGTAACTTGGCATAATATTCTACGGGTGCCAGATAGGCAGAAGAAAGATATACAGTTTTCATTTTGAATTCATTCTTTGGTTAGTTCTCTTACGATTTCTCCTTTTCTATTGTACGGGACTGAGGAAACGTTTCCAGCGATAACCCCCGAACAGCCCGGTGTCGCTCTCCTTGGAAAACCAGATGAGCGAGGCTTTGCCGATAATGTGATCTTTAGGGACAAAACCAAACAGACGGGAATCAGAGAGATTGATGGAGTTATTAGCACTTACCCAGTAATAATCCTTGGTAAAACAGCAATGCTGTACGGGCTTACCTTCTACATATAATGTATCGTTTTTAATCTCAGCTTGCTTATTCTCATGCAGCACCAGGGTGTTGCGTAGCAGAGTCCGGTTCCACGGATATACACGTACAGCTTTTCCCTTACCGGGAACAATCAGCGGACGTAAGGCCTCTATGGAGTCTTTCTTATCCAATCGTTTTATCCAGCAGTTCCCGTTCATGGCTTGTTCCAGCAGATAATATTCGTAACGGCTGAAACTACGCACGTTCTTTATGCTGTCCTGTCCCATCAGGCGATTATCGCATATGGACAGGAGAGTGAGTAATGAATCAAGCTGCTTCTCCTTTTTCCGGGGATAGGTGTACAGGAACTTCTGGTCGGGAGCATTTTTTTCCGATGGAATGACGGAAAACAGGGAATCTATCAGCAACGTATCTCCCGGCACACCGATACAACGGCTGATGAATACCTCACGTCGGGAAATGACAGACTCTGAAAGATTAGCCGGATTGTTAAAGACGATAATGTCTTCCTTTTCTACGGGACTGTCTCCCCAGCGATGATAATTCCACAACGCCATGAGGGGAAGGCGCAACCCATAGCTCCATTTATTTACCAGAATACGTTCTCCCTGAAACAGGGAGTTCTCCATACCCGATGAGGGAATAAGGTAGGAAGTCATAACGCAACCCCGGAGTAACACTACAACGAGTATTATTCCGATGATTGCTCCCGTTATCTTCCATGCCTTTTTCATTTCAGGCGCTTACTTTACCCACTTAAATATCCGGTTCCAACGGATTTTACCGTCAAACCAGCCGCGATCCTTATCGAGTGACAGCCAAACTACAATCGGCTTACCTACGACATGATCTTCCGGAACGAATCCCCAGGAACGGGCATCGGCAGAGTTGTGGCGATTGTCACCCATCATCCAGTAATAGTCCATCTTGAAGGTATATTCGTCTGTCTTTTTGCCGTTGATGTAGATGCCATCCTCTTTTACTTCCAGCGTATTGCCTTCGTATGCTCTGATAGGACGTTCGTAGATAGGCAGATTATCCTCGGTCAGTTTGATGGTAGCACCTTTCTTCGGTATCCAGATTGGGCCGTAGTTATTGCGATCCCACTTTGTATAGAGGTTCAACGGATACATCTGACCGGTGAACATTTCCGGTTCCATGACGATGCGGCTGACCAGTTTCTTATTAGCCGATAGCGTTTCAAGCATTTTCTTTGTCAGCGGCAGATCGTAGGTAGGAGCCAGGCGTCCTTGTGCATCACGGTGGGTTAATCCCATCTCCATTAACAGGCTTTCGTTAGTGACCATTGCCTGATCATCCTTACTGATGCCCAGTTCGCGGAACATATCCTCTGTGATGTACGGACCTGTGGTCTGTACCAGATAGTTGAGCTGCATGTCTTCCGGATTTTCAAGAGGCTTCCCGTCGATATAGACTTGGGCATCCCTGATTTCAAGTGTATCTCCCGGTAATCCGACACAACGCTTTACATAGTTCTCGCGGCGGTCTACAGGACGGATAACAACGTCACCATACATTTTAGGATTGGAAAGTATCAGGTTTCTTCCGGCATTGTAGTACAAATCGTAAACGGCACCTTGTTGCTTACGCGTCAGACTGTCCATATTTACGGGATTCGGATACATCCGCTGCCCTTCGTTGTAGGCAAGAGAATAAAAGTCCGTTTGTTGATAGTTGGTGGCTACGGTATCTCCTGCAGGGAAGTTGAATACTACGATATCATTCCGCTTCACTTTGCCCAGACCCGGAACACGTTTGTAGTCCCATTGAGGCCACTCAATGTACGATTTGGTATTTACCAGTGGCAGGGTGTGCTGAGCCAGCGGCATGGACAACGGTGTATTGGGTACGCGCGGACCGTAGCTTAATTTGCTGACGTAGAGGTAATCGCCTACCAACAATGATTTCTCCAGTGAAGAAGAAGGTATCTGATAATTCTGGAATACGTAGATATTGACAAAGTAAACAGCTACCAGTGCAAACACGATAGCGTCTACCCAACTCATGATGCTGCGTACAGCCGGATTCTTAGACTTTTTCCAGAAGCCCCAGGGGATTTTTTTGCTGATGTAAATGTCGAAGATGAAAGGTAGGACAATCAGTCCCAACCAGCTTTTTACCCATACCAGGAAGGCGAGGTAAAGCACGGTGATGATTGCAAATTTAATCCATTGGGCGCGAGTTGCTTTTCTCATTTTAGCTTGTTGTTTATGGTCTGTTTTATTATTTCAGGAAAGGGAACAAGTCTCTCATTCCCAGATAACCTTCCTTATTAGCAGTAAATTCGGCAGCGAGTACGGCACCCAGCGCAAAACCTTTGCGGTTCTTGGCATCGTGCGTAAGGATAATGCTGTCAGCTTCCGATTCGTAGCGGATTACGTGGATACCCGGCACTTCCCCTTCGCGGATGGAGCTGACGGGTAGTTCATTGACCGCACATTCGGTAGAACCTGAAACGGTTCCATCCGGTGCCTGCATGGTTCCTTTCACCCAGCGTTCTTTACGGTCGAGGTTTTCCAGAATTTCTTCGGCAAGCGTGATAGCCGTACCGCTTGGAGCATCCAGTTTGTGGATATGGTGTGTCTCGCTCATCGTCACATCGTAAGCCGGAAACTGGTTCATTATTTTTGCCAGATATTTATTCACGGCAGAAAAGATGGTGACGCCCAAGCTGAAGTTAGACGCCCAAAACAGCGTTTTACCTCCTTTGGTGCAAAGCTCTTTGATTTCATCGCCATGTTCATCCATCCAACCCGTACTGCCGGAAACTAACTTCACACCGGCTTCGAAAGCCTTTATATAATTATTGTAGGCTACCATGGGATTGGTGAATTCTATGGCAACATCGGCGCTCTTGAAAGCATCCGATTTAAAATCCTCCTGGTTATCTACATCGATGATGCTGACAATCTCGTGTCCGCGACTGAGGGCAATCTTCTCGATCTCCTTACCCATTCTTCCGTAACCGATTAATGCTATTTTCATTCTTTTTTCTGTTTTAATTCACTTTATCAACATTTTATAGGTCGCAAAGGTAATGTTTTTCTTACATTTGCGGGCAATATTAACTTCTTGTTAACAATGGAACTACTATTGCATTACGTTTGGAAGCATAAAATCTTTCCTTTGAAGATGCTTCGGACGACTACCGGCAAGCCGGTTGAGGTGATAGATGCCGGACTACCGAACACAAATGCAGGCCCCGACTTCTTTAATGCCAAACTGAAAATAGACGGTACCCTCTGGGTGGGAAACGTTGAAGTACATACTGTTGCCTCCGACTGGATGCGGCATGGGCACGATAAAGATATTGCTTATGATAACGTGATCCTGCATGTAGCGGAGACCGTAGATTGTGAAGTGTTTTGTGCGAACGGTGCACCGATACCCCAGTTGCAGCTTTCTTGCCCCGAGTCCATCCGCCGACACTATGCCGAGCTGAGCCATGCGGAGATTTATCCTCCTTGCTATTCCATATTATCTTCTTTACCGAAACTCATTGTTCATTCCTGGCTTTCTGCCTTGCAGGTGGAACGCTTTGAACAGAAGGCCCGTGCTATTGCCGCCCGATTGAAACATTGCAATAATCATTGGGAAGATGTATTCTTCATAACCTTGTCCCGTAACTTTGGTTTCGGGTTAAATGGGGATGCTTTTGAGGCATGGGCCAATCATTTGCCTTTCCGGGCGATAGATAAGCACCGCGACAATCTCTTTCAGGTGGAAGCTTTCTTCTTCGGACAAGCCGGGTTGCTGGATGAGGAATTGCCGGATGCTGATGAATATTACCGGAAATTGCAGAAAGAGTTCCGCTATTTGCAGCATAAGTTTGAATTATCAGCTCCAATGCCCGCCACTCAATGGCGTTTTCTTCGTTTGCGTCCCGGCAATTTTCCCCATGTCCGGCTGGCACAGTTGGCAAACCTGTATTATAAGGAGCGCTCGCTGTTCTCCCGCATCATGGAAGCGGAAACACTGGAAGTTGTTCAGAAACTACTGACTATTAGTACCTCTCCGTATTGGGAAGAGCATTTCAATTTTAAAAAGACTTCTCCCAGCCAGGAAAAACAAGTTGGAAAGAATGCACAAAACCTGATTGTGATTAACACTATCATTCCTTTCCTCTATGCTTACGGTTTGCATAAAGCAGACGAAGCACTCTGCGAACGTGCCACCCGTTTTCTTGAGAGCCTGAAGGCAGAAGATAATCACATCATTCGCCATTGGAGTGGGGCAGGGCTGCCTGTATCCACTGCTGCCGACTCGCAAGCCTTACTGCAACTTCAGAAAGAGTATTGTGATAAGAAAGATTGCTTGCGCTGTCGTTTCGGCTTTGAGTATCTGCGGCAAAAATAAGACTCAGCAGGTACTGAACTGGATTGATGAGAAATGGCGGAATAGATACTTTAAAATATTCTTTTTCTCTTTTATATTAAATCTGCGGATTTGCATTATCTTTGTCGCTGATTAATAAACCCTTTGACATTGTAACCAGATGAAGGCAATTCACTTTGTATTTTGTCTTTTCGCGGTACTTATGCTGACGACTACGAATGGTCAGGCTGCCGCAGCTAATGAGGACTTTCAGGCATTCCTCAAGAAATTTACTTCCAGTGCCTCTTTCCAGTATTCCCGTATCAAGTTTCCGTTGAAAACTCCTATTGCCCTGTTAGAGGAAGATGGTGAGACGGAGAAGACTTTTCCGTTTACACGTGAGAAGTGGGCGTTGCTGGGCGAAGATGCATTCAAAGAAGAGCGTATCACAGACGAGGAAGGTGGAGTTTATGTCTCCCGTTTCACCGTAAACAACCCCAAACATAAAGAGTTTGAGGCAGGCTATGATGAGTCGGAAGCTTCCCTTCGCGTAGTGTTTGAGCTGATTGACGGAAAGTGGTATGTCACCGATTGCTATACTGACTGGTATAACTTCGATCTTCCTATCAGTGAGCTGCCGGAAACCATCACTACGATAGAAGAAGAGAATAAGGCGTTTGAGGAGATGCATCCCTAAATTACTAAAATATACTTTTTCTGTACGATTTATGTGTCATTTTCTCTAAAAAGTACCGTTTCTTTGCAATGTGGAAATATTGTAAACGAAACTAATACCGGAAATGACACATTCATCTTTCATACAAATTCTGTGGAAATGTATTTTCCTTTTTCTCCCTTGTACTTTATTGGCGCAAGAGCGCGCTTCTTTGGGCCATTGGATTGCCGAAGACCAGTCGGGAATGATGGACTTCACCATCCGTGAAGATACGCTTGAACTTATCGTACCCGAAGGACTTACTTTATGGTATAAAGACCGTCTGACCGGTGATTATGAAATCAGTTATCATATCTGCATGGTGATGAATGGCGGGGAACACGATCGTCTTAGCGACATGAACTGCTTCTGGGCTGCAAACGATCCGAAATACCCCGGCAAATTATTAGCTCGCTCCACCTGGCGAAATGGTATCTTCCGTAACTATAATACATTGAATCTGTTCTATGTAGGCTATGGTGGCAATGATAATACCACTACCCGTTTCCGTCGTTACTACGGTCAGTTTTACGATGTAGATGAGGCTCGCATCAAACCTTTGATTAAAGAGTATACCGATCCCGTTCATCTATTGAAGCCGAATCTATGGTATCACATCCGGATTCGTGTTCAGAATAATAGCACAACTTTCTTAGTAGATGGTGAGGAACTTTTCCACCTACCTCTCGAAGCCGGTGCAGGCGATGGTCATTTTGGTCTGCGCCTTCTGCAAAATCATGTTTGTTTCACGAACTTCCATATCGAACGCTTGAATTAATCCCAATAATATTCTCATACCATGATGACGAAATTTGATCTGATGAAATCTATCCTTGTTGCTGTATGTACTGCACTGTTCTCCTTTAGCCTGTCGGCACAAGTCGTAAAGAATGACCGGTTACTCTCTTTTGAACAACCAGAGCTTCCTACCGGCTTAAGTGCAACGAAAGCCACGCTCGGCATTAGCGACCAACATTATAAAGACGGTACACACAGTTTGCGATGGACCTTCGAACCCGGCTCTGTGTTGACTCTTCAGCGTGATCTGAAGTTCGAGAAGAAAGACCCTACTGGAAAAGATACTTACCTTTCCGCTTTCATTGTCTGGGTGTATAATGCAAAAGCCCAAGATACTACTATTGAGTTTGAATTCCTGAAAGATGGGAAGAAGTGTACTTCTTTTCCTTTCGGTATTAACTTCACCGGCTGGCGTGCTGCATGGGTCTGCTACGAGCGCGATATGCAAGGTACTCCTGAACTCGGGATGAATGAACTGCGTATCGTTGCACCTAACGTGAAAGGAGAGTTGTTCATCGACCATCTGATAACTGCCAGTAAAGTGGATGCCCGTCAGCAAACTGCTGATGTGCAAGTGCCCTTCGTTAATAAAGGAACCACCAACCATTGGCTGGTGATTTATGAACATTCCCTGTGGAAACCGGAAATAGCCCTTACTCCGGTTAGTGAGAAGGACAGACAAGATATGCAGTTGATGGAAAAACGTTTCCGCGATATGCTTTATACTCCTTCTAAACTTACAGAAAAAGAGATGGAAGGCATCCGTAAGAAATATGATTTCTATGGGATTACTTATAAAGACGGCGTTGTAAGCGGATTGCCCATCTTTATGGTACGCCAGGCAGAAGCTTACGAACGTATGTATCCCAACTGGGATAAAGGCATGTTCACCAAGTTAGGGATGGAGATGAGTGAGTATTTCAATCTGATGCGCCGGATAGCCTATGCTTATAACAATGCCTCGGATGATGTGACAAAGGATGAACTGAAACAGAAGTTCCTGGCTATGTACGACCACATCACCGATCAAGGAGTAGCCTATGGCAGTTGTTGGGGAAATATCCATCATTACGGATACAGTATGCGCGGTTTGTATGTGGCCTATTTCCTGATGAAAGATGTATTGAGAGAAGCCGGAAAACTGAACGAAGCGGAACGCACCTTGCGCTGGTATGCTATCACCAATGAAGTATATCCTAAACCTACGGTCAATGGCATTGATATAGATACTTTCAATACACAGACGCAGGGGCGCATGGCAAGTATCCTGATTATGGAAGATACTCCTGAGAAACTTCAATATCTCCGTTCTTTCTCCCGTTGGATAGATTATGGTTGCCGCCCGGCACTCGGATTGGCCGGTTCTTTCAAAAAAGACGGTGCTTGTTTCCACCATCGCAATAATTATCCGGCTTATGCAGTCGGTGGTCTGGATGGTGCGACAAATATGATTTATCTGTTGAGCGGAACAGGTTTCAAAGTATCTGAAATAGCCCACGAAACAGTAAAGAATGTATTGCTTACCATGCGTTTCTATTGTAATACCAAGCAATGGGCTCTCTCCATGTCAGGACGCCATCCTAATGGAAAGGGGCAATTGATACCTATACAATATGCTACTTTGGCATTGGCTGGCACTCCCGATGGAAAGCAGGAATATGATCCTGAGCTGGCTGCCGCTTATCTGCGTCTGGTTTCTTATACGGAAACTCCTGATAAGAATGCTCCTGATTATCTACCGAAAGCATCTACTGTCCATGAACAGAAATTGAAACAACTATTTGAAGCACAGGGATTCCGTCCCGAACCCGATCCGCAAGGTAATCTGGCGTTAGGTTACGGCTGCGTTTCAGTACAGCGCCGGGATAACTGGGCAGCTGTGGTACGCGGGCATTCCCGTTACCTTTGGGCAGCAGAGCATTATCTGGATGCTAATTTCTTTGGTCGCTACCTGGCTCACGGAAGCATGCAGATATTGACCGGAAAACCCGATGAAATGGTTACTTTTACAACCAGCGGCTGGCAGGAAGCAGGCTTCGACTGGAACCGTTTCCCCGGTACGACGACTATTCATTTGCCATTCGATCAGCTTCGTGCCAAAGTGATGAATGTAGATACTTTCTCCGGTATGGAAGAAATGCTATATTCCGATGAGGCTTTTGCAGGCGGATTGTCTCAGGCAAGGTTAAACGGTAACTTCGGCATGAAGCTTCACGAGCATGACAAGTACAACGGTTCACACCGTGCCCGTAAATCTTATCACTTCTTCAATGGAACGATTGTATGTCTGGGAACGGATATTGAGAATACAAATGAAGAGTTCCCGACAGAAACTACCGTTTTCCAGTTGGCAGCCACTACTCCCGAAATGCATGATTACTGGGCAGCTTATAAAAGTGACGGACAGACTTATATCGATCCTAACGGAGTAGGTTATTATTTGTCGAAAAGCTCGATGAAAGCGGCAAAATATGAAAAGAACTTCCCACAAGTTACCGTAGGTGAACGTAATCCGAAGCCTACTTCCGGTGATTGGGTTTCATTGGTATTAGAGCATGGAAAAGCTCCGAAAGGTGCTTCTTATGAATATGCTGTCCTGCCCCGCACGGATGCAGCCTCTCTGAAAGCTTTCGCAAAGAAGCCGTCTTACAAGGTACTGCAACAGGATCGCAACGCCCATGTTGTTTATTCTTTGACTGATAACCTGACTTCATACGTACTTTTTGAAACACCACAGGCATTACCTAAGGAGGGATTGTTGCAGAAAGCTGATACTTCCTGCCTCGTCATGATACGTGAAGACAGAGATAAGCTCTTATTGACCGTTTCTCAACCGGATCTGGCACTGTATCGAGGTCCGAGCGATGAGGCTTTTGACAAGGATGGCAAACGTATAGAACGTAGCATCTATTCGCGTCCCTGGATTGACAATGATAGTGGTGAAATACCTGTAACCGTTACTTTAAAGGGTGAATGGAATGTTGCAGAAACTCCTTATTGCAAAGTGATTTCCAAAGATAAGTTGCAAACTGTTCTGCGTTTTACATGCAGAGATGCCGCCAGCTTCGATGTGGAGCTGAAGAAATAATGAAGTGAGTACTTAAAATAGAACTGTGATGAAAGTAAGGAATATAATGTTGTGTGCAACGGCTGTCGCTCCTTCCTTGGTTTGGGCAAAAGGGTTGCCTAATATCATCTACATTGTAACCGATCAGCAGACAGCCTCTGCGATGAGTTGCATGGGAAACGATGACTTGCATACTCCGAATATGGATAAACTGGCACAGTCAGGTGTTCTGTTCCGTAATGCCTATTGTTCTACGCCCCTGAGCGGACCTGCCAGGGCGGCTATGTTTACAGGCTATACTTCGCACGAAGTAGGACTTGCCCGAAACGGTACGCCGATACCGGACTCGTTGCGTACCCGGACTTTGGGAACACTGATGCAGGATGCCGGTTATGATTGTATCTATGCCGGTAAATGGCATGTACATACTGCCTCCATGCCGGATAAAGAGTTCGGTTTTACTACTATCCATCCTCATAGTGATAATGGGCTGGCGGAAGCCTGTGTCGGCTTTCTGGAACAAAAACACCCCAAACCCTTCTTCCTGGTGGCGGGATTCGATAACCCGCATAATATCTGTGAGTACGCACGTAGCCAGAATTTGCCTTGGGGAAATATAGAAGACCTGCCGCAGAATGAGTGGCCGGGACTACCTCTTAATTTCGCTAAGAATCCCTATGACGCTGATGTTATCAGTTATGAGCAGAGCCTGAATTATTCGGCTTATCCTACCCGTAACTACACTCCGGATGATTGGCGCCGTTACCGTAGCCTCTATTACCGCTTGGTTGAAAAGGTGGATGCAGAAATCGGTAAGATTTTGAATGCTATAGATAAACAGGATTTATGGAAGAATACAGTCGTGATATTTACCAGTGATCATGGCGATGGAGTGGGAGCACACCATTGGAACCAGAAATCGGCTTTATATGAAGAGGTAGTAAATATTCCTCTGATTGTAACCTTACCGGGAAAGAAGAATGCCGGCAAGGAGATGCCGCAACTGGTGAATAATGGTGTCGATTTCTTTGCAGCAGTTTGCGACTGGGCAGGCATCCGGCTTCCTGAAGGGCTGCATGGTATCTCTTTCAGAGCGTTGGTAGAGAAAGCTGATCCGTCATTGAAGCATCAGGACTATATCGTGACTGAAACCACTTTCGATAAAGGTGGAAATACACGTGGCTGGGCTTTGCGTACCTCTCGCTATAAATATGTGTTGTATGACAAAGGCCGTTATCGTGAACAACTTTTTGATATGGAAAAAGACCGTGGTGAAATGCGGAATCTAGCCATCGAGGAGAAATACAAAGTAATCCTGTTGCAACACCGTGAGTACCTGCACGACTGGATGAAGCTGCATCATGTAGCGCAGATACGTAAGGATGTACATACGATTCCGGGCGTAAATCCGGAATAAGATTAATGATTACCCCAACAAGCTGCGGACTGCCGCCTGGTAAGTTTCCAGCTTGTTGGCTTTATGAATTGCCTTTTTGGCTTTCCGGTCTCCGTCCGGCATCAGATATTCCCAGAAGTTTTTCATTTTCGTCAGCAGTTGTTTGTCTCCCCCCTCCAGAAGATTACCATACTGGGCAAATACGTCAGCATGGAACAATCTGAGTCTCTCCTGCATATCCTTTTCGGAAAGCGGATGTCCCTGTTGATACTCTAAAGCTAAGGCGGGATTAGCAAGCAGTCCACGTCCTATCATAATACCCGCCAGTTGTGGGAAACGTTCGCTGATGGCCTGTATATCTTCTACTGTAAGTAAATCACCGTTATAAATAAGCGGATGACGGCATTCGTTGTAGAAGGCTTCAAAACCTTTTAAATCCACTTCCCCTTTATATTGTTGTTTTCCCAATCGGGGATGCATGATGATATGTGTCAGTGGCAGTTCATTCAGCAAGGGTAGCAAAGCCAGGCATTCTTCCGCGTTCTCCCAACCCAACCTCATCTTGACAGAGAACAGAAGGTCGGGGTGATTCTTTATGGCTGCAGTCAGCAATTCCCGTACCTCTTCGGGATAAGGAAGCATCCCCGAACCATTGTGTCGTTTAGCCAAAATAGGGAAAGGACATCCCAGATTTATGTCCACATTCCTATATCCTTTTTCGATGAATAGGGCAATTATCTGCTCCATTTTGTCCACATCGGAAGCAATGAGTTGTGGAATAAGTTGCACGCCACGGTTGTTTTCCAGAGTAATCTCTCGCATATCTTTTTTTCGGATTTCTCCGTGCTCTACACGTACAAAAGGAGTATAATAACTCTCTACACCGCCGAATATACGGGCATGCGCTTGTCGGTAAATAGCCTCGGTGTAACCTTGCAGCGGGGCAAAATGAATGGGGAGGGTACTCTGCATATCAATCAGTTATTCAATATTTCTGCAAAGGTAACTATTTTAGCGGAATAACCATGTTCCAGGAGTGCGTCCCGTTTTCAAATTCACCCGGACCATCCATTGTCGCAAAGAATATGAATGCCGGCTTGCCATCCTCAAAAAGTATAAATGGACGTTCCAATTGTCCTTGTTTCGCTATTGTGCCGTCTTCCCACTCTATTGTTTTGGAATATGCTTTCGGGTCATTATCAACAGTCCAGTTGATGCCGTCTTTGGAATGTGCCATAACACCACCTCCTTTTTCACCTGTAAATTTAGCTACATGATCCTTAAAGATGGCATGATATCCCTTATCATCCTTCCAGAGAAAAGGATCTTCCGCTTCTCCTTGTCCGTCTACCTGGAAGATGGGTTGCTCATTGTTTAATACATGGTAAGGGCCTTCGATGGTCGGAGCATAGGCCATTCCTAAAGCCATATTCGAATATTTTCCGTTTTCCAGGTGTCTGCGTCCCTTGAAAATCATCATGACAGAACCATCTTCCTGTACTACTGGCGAGGGATTGGAAGTCAGGAAACTAAAGAAAGTATTAGGTTTCGTTTTCAGGATAGGCTCATCCAGACGCTTCCATGGTCCATATGGTGAATCGGCAACAGCCAGTCCGATGCGCTTATTGGAACGTGCTACCGTACACCAAGGACTGTCGAGCGTCAACTGGTCGTACGTTGGATCTGCGAAAGGGTGGGTGGAACCCATATAAATCAGATAGTATTTATGGTTGTATTTCAGTATTCGCGGATTGTGTGTAGAACGTCCGTCCCAATACTGTGCACCACGTGCTGGCAGTGCTACTTCGCTGAACCGGTAAGGTCCTTGCGGAACATCCGATACGGCATGTACAATCTCTGAAGCCACCATCCAGCCGGGATGAAAGGGAAGTGATTTGGGAAATCGGGATACAAACATATGATACTTGCCATCATCTCCTTTTACCACAGAGCTTCCCCAACTCCAATAACCTTCGCTTTCAAAAGCAGGTGTTTCTATCGCTTTACCCAGCCGGTGGAATAACGGGTTTTGTGATTTCTGTTTTAACTCTATCAGGTTATCAATCTTCTGTGCACGGATCATACTGATTGAAGAGAGAAGTACCAGTGCAAATAATAAATAACTCTTTTTCATGGTTGTATTCTTGTTTCATATTATGATTTAAACTTCATTGCTTTCCTAAATATCTGTTGGTTGGCTTCATAATCCCTTTAACCCCCTCTGGAAGGTATTAGAACCATACCTGAGCTATACTTGCTCCGTACCAACTCCATACTTTCTCCGTACGAAGGTACCTCTGAGTGGAGAATGTACGGAGCAAGTACGGCTCAGACAGGTTCCGGGTATGGAGCAGGCATACTGCGGAGGTAAAATGTACTGTACGAAAATCAGAAAGTTTCGATCAGCAGATTTAATGAACGTAACAAAGATAATCTTTATTTCATTTCTTGATACTCTTTCCATAAACTCTTGGACGATAACATACGGTTTATTGTATGATTTGGATAGTTTCTTCTTTCTCTTTTTCCCTATTTTTGATGAGCTAATCTTTATTGATAAAATCAAATAAGTTACCATGAAAAAAGAATTGCTCCTTATTATGCTGATCACGTGTACCGGACTTTTGCTCCATGCACAAGAGACTGAAAGAGAATATGCTTTCGATAATTATCGACGCTACTATTTGGATGGTCGGCAAGTTCGTAATGTAGAGAAAGAGAAAGCCTTGGAAAGTCTGAGACATTCATTTGCAGAACATCCGTATCGTTATCATTCATTGAACACTCCATACAGTGCTGCGGAATGTTTAGAACAACTGACTGATGATGGTATATTCACTCCTTTACAGACACAGGAGGAGGAATTGCGAAAGGACAATGGTTTTCAGAAGCCTTATGCTGTAGTGCAGGGTGAGATCGGCCTCTTCTTGACGGATGCATTTAATCGTATCTGGAAGATTGCCGACGCGTTTCGTAAAAAGGAACTTCCTGCGGACAAGGCGCTGAGCGATAAAGTATTGAAAGCTATATTGCATTATGGGAACATTGAATTGGGACGTCCTAATGACGGACCGCGTTTTCATGCCTCCTGTTTTGCTATTCCAACGGCAGCCGTTAATACCTATTATGCTTATCTTGCGCAAATGGACGAGGCAGAGGCCGGGCAAGGAAGAGCCTTGTTGAAGGAGGTATGCGATATGTTGAAGGCTTTGGGGCTTCAAGCTTGGACACAGCCTTTGCGACACGATGAAACGGACGAAAATGTAGTTTCAATTCCGCGTTTCCGTAATCATGTGTGGTGGGTCGGAGGTAATGCCTTGGCTTACCGATCTTTACTTCCGGTAGCAGCGATGTATCGTTCTATTCCTATGATTGACCTACTGGCAGAGGTCTGTCAACGTGGGATCAGTATGACTTCGCAAAACACTTATTCGGAGGCTTTCTGGACGGAAGGGTTTACAGCCGACGGAGCCGGATGGGGACATGGTAAACAGTGTCTGATTTGGGGATATCCTATTGATGGAACATCCAATGCGCTCAGCATCCTGAATTTATTAAAAGGTACTCCCTGGTCGAAGACTCTGAACCGTGATAATGCTGAGGCTATCTTGAATTTTTTGCGTGGTGGTAGCTGGTACTATTATAAAGGTTTTCGTTTGCCTTGCCTCGACCGTGGATCGTATGTATATAATCCTACGGAGCAATCTATTCCTTATGCTAAGATGCTCGATAATATTATAACGAATTGGATGGATTCTTTTACTTCCGAAGAGCAGACAGAATTGCAACTGTTGCAGGCGGAAGTAAAGAAGAATCGTATAATTATGGATAGCTATGCGCCAGGGGTATATAATGGTACCCGATGGTTTTTTAATAACGATGATCTTATCAAGAAGACTTCCGATTATCATATTACAGTAAATATGGCTTCTGTCCGTTGTGACGGTCTGGAAAGTGCGGTGAATATGGCAGATGAATATAATTTCTATCCTACGGACGGTCTGACTCTTTTTCAGCGTACAGGTGATGAATACTTCCGTATAATGGGAGGCTGGGATGTCACAGCTTCTCCGGGTGTCACGGCACGTGAAGGGATGAACAAACTTACACCTGTGACTAATTGGCGTGGATATTGCAGTAAATATAATTATGCGGTGGGAACTACCGATGGAGGTGAGAATGCTGTAACCGGCTATATTTTTGAAAAGATGAATGCAGCTGATAAAGAAGATGTGAATGATCGTGGTAATAGTAAGGGTTTGAATGCACTGCTTTACGGCTTTAAAGCCTATAAGGCTAATTTTATTTTGGGAGATTATTTTGTAGCATTGGGTGCGGGCGTCACTAATGGGAAGCCAGAACTGGAAGGACATATTCGCACTACTATAGACCAGACGGCTCACATCGGAGCAGTTACTGTGATGGAAAAGGGAAAAAAGAAGCTTTTACAGAAAGGCCGTCAATCTTTGTTGACTTCTGAAGGACAATCTGTGTGGGTGATGCAGGAAGGTAAGTTTGCCTATCGTGTGTTGCCTGAATTTACCCGTGAGGCTTTTGTTCTGACAGAGACTTGTCCAACAAATTGGATAAAGCGAAATAAAGGAAATGCAAAGAAGGGAGATTTGCCTCAGACGGTTGATATTTTGCGTTTGTGGGTTGATCATGGGCAAGTACCGGTAAATGATACTTATGGGTATGTGGTTTATACAGGTAAGGGACAACCTGCTGACACTTTACCTTTCCAGGTCTTGCGGAATGATACATTGGTGCAAGCCGTACGTTCTGTAGATGATAAATTGGTTGGGGTAGTATTCTATCCCGGAAATAAAGGCTTGGAAGTTGATAATTTGTCTCTCTCTGCCTCTTCTCCTTGTGCAGTGTTGATTCAGAAAGAAAAAGGCAAATATAAATTATCCGTAACGGATGCTTGTATGACTCCCGGATTAAAAGAAATAACACTCATATTTAACGGGCGAACCGTAATTGTTCCGATGAAACGGGGAATGCTTAGTGGGAACCCATCTGTTATAGAAATACCCTAATACTACTTATTATAAAATAAATCACAAAGCAAGTATATACTTTGATTTAAGGTACTGTATGTGCAAGAAAAATGAGGGAGAAGAACCTCACGGTCCCTCTCCCTCATATAAAATTGATTAAGGTCTATCTTAAATAGTATTCGGAGTTATTTTTATGATTTCCCCTTGTGTAGTTTCCCTTTCCTCTATTTGATTGGTGAACGGATTTAGTACTTTCAGTATTCCTCCTTTCTCGGACTGTATTGTTATACTCTGTACTTTACCATTCTGATAGCTGGCGCTGACTAGAAATCCTCCTATAGCTCTCATTTTATCAAAACTAGCTTCTTTCCACCCTTCAGGGATAGCAGGAAAGACACGTATGATCCCTGTATGGCTTTGCATAAGCATCTCTTGTATAGCCGAGGCGAATGCAAAGTTTCCTTCCAAAGTGAAAGGGCGATAAGTGAAAGAAGTATATCCTTTTTTTAACTGATCACCGTTAAGATGAAAGCTGTTAGGCGAACAGAATGCTTTAATAAAAATATGCAGATTACGTGCGGCGGCATCTCCATCGAATATACGGGCTTGCATATTGGCCAACCAAGTATAGGTATATCCAATCCAAAATTCATTGCCCAATTCCTCCACATGGTGTATGGAACGCTTGATTAAACTCTCTACTTCTTTGCCTTGTGATATATCGAGGAGTCCAAAGGGATGAAAAGCCAACATGTGTGAAAGATGGCGATGCGATACTGTCAGTGGATAATCGGGGGCGATGGTCAACCCCGTACTGTCTGAGGCAAAATCAGGCCATTCTTCCAGTTGCCCGCGCCAATGAGCAGCATCTTTTTTCAGTCCTAATGCATCTGCCATTTCTGCTGCTGCCGTATAAGTGAAGCGTATATTAGCTAAATCGTAATTGGTAGTTTTCTGGAACCATGCATCCAGTTCATTATCGTTGATTTCCGGAGAAGTGGACAAGGGTAATTTGCGTTTGTTATCCGTAGTTTTCACGGAGACATTTTCAAAATAACGGGCTACCTCTTTAACCCAAGGATATGCTTGGGTTTCCAGGAATTCAGTATCTGCTTCATACTTCCATTGCTGGTAAAAATGGTGAGCGAGCCAACCGCTTGTGGTGGGCTGGTGAGAATAAGGGCTCCATCCTCCGATAGCTTTTCCTTCTAATGTGGCTATGCAAGGTACATTCAGACCTTCTACCTTAAAGAAACGACGGGTAAAATCTTCTCCGTTATCTTTTATTTTCCAGAGCCAGTCGGTGAATACACGCGATTCTTCTAGATGATTGGCACTGTATCCCGGCCAATAGCTAAGCTGTGTGTTTAAGTCATTATGGAAATCACCACGCCAAGGGGGAGTTTGCCCGTTGTCAGCAGTCCATACGGCCTGTAGGCAGATGGGAGGGGCATCTTTTCTAGAGGCAGCACCAAACTTATACATTTCTAAGTACCATTGAGCCTCCAATATAGGGTCGGGTAAATGAATTTGACATTTATTCCAATACGTATCCCACCAGTCGGTGTGTTCAGCCAATGCCGTATGGAAATCTTTTGCGTATTCCTTCATGAAATCAGCAGCCTGCACAGTTTCGCTGTACCAGGTACCTTGAGTGGTGATGCAATAGCTTCCTTCCAGGGTTTGCTGAGCAGGAACATGCCATTTCAAAGCTACTTCATAACTTACCCTTCCATAAGCTTTCTGGTGATAAACAATGCTATTATTACGTTGTGTCATTTTACCATTCTTATATCCTAATCGGGTGAGCAGATGAGTACGGGGAGCACTGACTCTTTGTATACTGGAACCGTCATCTTCAAAACGTGGTGCCTGTAATTCGATGGAAAGCATTTCAGGCAAATTCTCAAATCGGAAATGGCCTGTTTTGTCGATGGCACTGGTAAAGAATTTGCCAATGGCTCCACATTCCCAAGTAATGGTACAAACAGCTGTGTGTACATCCAGTCTAACATTCTTTACTTTCCCTAATTTAGATATCGGGAATTCGATAGCTCCTACCGGGATTTTTGTGGGAGCACAGTCTTTTCGGCTGCGGTCGTCGATTAAAGCGCGAACTCTAGAAAGATCTTTGTTGCAGATAACCTCATTACAAACGAACTGATAGGAGTAAGAAGGAGACTCAAACTCTTTAACAGGACGTAAATCCCACAAATCTGCTCTGTCCAATGCTAAACGTAAATTTCCGTCTTTCTCCCAAATGAGATTTCCTATGATACCGTTTCCTAAAGGAATTGCTTCGTCCCAGATAGTAGGGATGGTGCTGAACTGCAGTCCGTGAAATGTCTGAGTCTTGGCTTGCAGGTGGTTGAGGTTTAGTATTATCCCCACGAGGAGGATAAGGAGTTTTTTTGTTTTCATAAATATAAGGTTCTAATGAATTGTTTTCAGTGTGAATTCTACAGGTTGTCCATGTTGGCAAATAACGGTCAATTGCGTGTTTTCCCCATTAGAGGATAGAGATACTTTTTCGCAAGGATTGTCCATCTCCCATTTCCCTTTTAGAAGTAGTTTTTTTTCGATAGGCTGACTAGCCTCTTTGGTTGTGAAACTTTTCTCTGTAATATGAAGATTAGGATCACATATACTAACTAATATTTGCTTTTTATCTACTTTTCTTTGCATTACTATTGTTTCTGCAGGGACTTGGAGAAGAAGCTCGTCAGTCAAGGGAGTGTAATCTTCGAAAATCGCGTAGGCTGTAATACCAGTTGCTTCATCAAAAACAACGTGTGCTATATGATCTTTTTGTACTATTTGGTACGTTTGTTTATGCCGGGCAAGATCTAGTTCATCCGAATTCGGTTGTATCAGTACCATATACTCGTATTCAGCATCTCTAGGTGCTTTGCCGTGATTGATCCATGCCGATGAAAATGTACCATATGTTTTTGTCCGTGTTTTTTCATGGCGAGAATTTTGTTGAGCTATTTGTACAGTTATATTATTCCCTTTGACTAAATAATGATTGCCATATCCATCTTGTATCCAATGTAGTTTTCCATCATTCAGTTCTTGATGGAACATTTCATTTTGTTTTTTTCCATCGATAAATATGCTTGTACTGTCTTTTCGGAAGACACTTTGGAAAAGAGTAGTTTCTGTAGGATAGGAGAAGTTGCTATTATTGATTCCAGTTCCTAAACATATCATTCTGTTACCGAAACAGAAGACGGATTTACGGGCGACAAAGTCTGGAGTGAAGTTTTTTAATTCACGTTCCATCAATTTCATGGCAAACATTCCATTCTTTCCTTCCAGTGAACTGCTTCCTGAGAAATTCTCTTTCGAGCGTGCCATCGTAGTTCCAGGTAGAGGACTGTCCAGTAGTTCAAATGGCAGGTGGATGGTTGTGGTGCCGGGCAGACGGTTCCAGTCCCAACCATTCTCATCGTACCCGCTGGCAAGGCGTGAGGGCTGTCCCATGATTTGTACCGAGCCGTAGCTTTGGTAACGTCCATATCTGTTATCTTTCGTATAAATCTCAGCTCCCCACACGTCAGTGGTATATCCTTTAAGAGTAACCATCCAGTCTGCACGGCGGAAGATACCGGTTGAGCCATAGTTGTAGACAAAAAATCCTTGTGGTGCATTGGCGGGTTGTATGCCTTGCTCTTTGAAGTAGCATGCTTCTGGTGTGTTTTTGGGGCAAAGGCGAAGATAATCGGCTGCCAGATACCGGTCGAAATCATTTTTTTCTCCGGAAAGGTCGCCGGAGAGGGCAAGATAGGCGAAAGCAGCGATGTCGTCTTCTTTCATTGACCCTCTGAAAGGATGTCTGCCGCTGATGCCAATTCCCCATTCGTATTTATTGCAGTAGTTGCGCATGGAGATAAAGGCTGACTTTAATGTCTGTCGGGCTTCTTCAGTCGGTTCATATTCCGTTTGGTTGGTAAATGCGATAAACTGTCCTACCATGGCGAGGACTCCGGTAGTATAAGCAGGATAGAACCCTCCGTGATGGAATGTGGTGCCATCTACCTTGATGCCGCCAATAGTGCCGGGAGTATAGTGAAGTGAGGTCGAAACCCAGCGGGAAAGTCCTTTTAGAGCACGTGCCCGTTCCCGTTCGTCAGTAAGGAGCAGAGCGGATACGGTTTTCGCCATTAGCAAAGTGTGCCAGCTGTCTAGCAATTCGTCTCTTCCGTATTGATAAGGTTTACGGGTTTCGGACAGGGCAGACCAGAAGATAAGAGCTGATAAGATATTATCACGGTTGGGAGCTTTCCAAATGGCATCGCGCATCAGCCAGGCTGTAGTGTAGATTTTCCGTACCTGATAGCCATAGTGATGATTGGTTCCCATTCCGCTGCCATAGGCGAATCCTTGGTCAATGGCAAAATCCCATACTGTGAAATAGTTCTTCAGTGCTGTTGAGGAATGATTGTAATAAGCATCGTAAGCGAATCCGGAGAGCATTGTTTCCAGGTCATTCCAGGATATTTCTCCTTTAGAACGATCCAGTTCATCGGGAGTCAGGATAGGAGCACCTGTGAATCCTGTTCCGGAGCGTTGAATATTGGCTTTCTGAAAAACATTGTATGCTTTGGAAACAGCTTCCTTCGGCGCTTTCTGAATATCGAGGGCGGTGGCGGTGGTTAACCGCTGTTCTACGGTACGCAGTTCATTTTTTTCTGCTTGATTGAGGGTGGAAGGTAATGGAATATCATACTTATATTGTTCCCATTGCCAAACCCGGCACCAATGCCACAGGTCGCGATACGAGAGGGAGTTATTGTAAGGCATCTGCAAGTCGGGGGTAGTGCGGTCGTTCATCTTTTTCACAGGGAAAGTCAAACGGTCCAGAAATATGCGGCCTTTTCGTTCAGGGGCTATCAGCCGGTAGCTTGCTATTTCTTTGTTTTGTTTATCTCCTTTCATGTGCTGGAAGCCAATCCAGCAAGCGCGCCAGCCAGCCGATGCCAACTGGAAACTGAACCAATAAGATACATCTCCTTGGGGGGAAAGGAATTCAAAGCGAATGGAATCTTGTTGGGGGGCTTCATTATAAATCCATAGGGTTATTCCGTATGAATTTTCCATTCGTTCATCAAGGATTAGAGGCTGTTCCAGAGAAACATTGAGCTTGGAACCGGAACGGAAATCCCATTTCAGGCTTTGCTTCCCTTCTTTATAATACTGGGTGGACAGGGTGATTTTTCCCTTATCGGCTGTTGTAAACTCTTTGGGGATTTCTGTCTCAAAACCTATGAATTGAGCAAAAGATACTTGGCTGCATAGCAACGCAAGGATGAATAGCAAGTGTTTTCTGGTCATAAGGTATATTGTTTTTTAAAATTATAAAAGAGGAGAGGAACCTCACGGTCACTCTCCTCCATACATATCAAATTGATTAAGGTCTATTTGATTTCATTTTAAGGTTAGAAGTTCTGTGTAACTAAATGATTATTTCCAATATTTGTTTTGTTCCAATTTGGTGTTTACACCAAGTTCCTTAGTCGGAATGGGGAGGAACTGGTTCTTTTCAGTTGTATTACTTACATACTGAGCTGCTCCTTTGGCATTGTTGGCAGTAGACCAACGCGGATCATTGACTGCAGCTCCCAGATCTTCTTTGATAGCCTTGTAGTAAATACCCCAACGTACCAGGTCGTACTTACGCAGAGACTCAAAGCAAAGTTCACGACCGCGTTCATCACGGATCAATTTCTGGAAATCACCGTATGACAAATCTTTCACTTCGTCAATTCCTGCACGTTTACGTACCTCGTTGATACATGTGTAAGCTAATGCTGTAGGACCTTGGTTTGCTTCGTTTTCAGCTTCAGCGAGCATGAGCAATACATCAGCATAACGCAAGAGGCAATAGTTCTCTTGAGTATAGTTTTTATGTCTTGGACTGCTGCTTTCCCATTCACGACGGTATTTGCCACAACGACGGTCTACAATCTGGTTGTCTTTCCATGCAACTTGCTCATCCTTATTGTTAAGTTTGTAAGGAGCCATGGCCAAATCGCGGCGAGCATCTTTAGTATCGAACAAGTCCCAGAGAATCAAGCTACCTGCATAGAAAGCATATGTGTAACCTGCACCTGTACCTGCTGAGTTCTCTTGAAGATTACCGATTACATTACCTATACGGCTTTCAGTATAGCTACCATCATCACGTGTTCCAACAAATTCTACTTCCCACATACTTTCATTGTATGTAGTCTCATATTGGTCAGAAGCTAAAGCTTTCCACATAGCATATACGTCAGGATTCAACTTATGTTTTTTAGAGTCGTATACTGCTTTAGCATATTTGGCAGCTTTTTCATAATATGGCTTTCCACCTTTTGAAGGTTCGCCTGCACGCCACAAACATACGCGAGCCAGAACACCTTCTACTACAGTTTTCTTCACATGTGAAGGGGATGCATCATAATTGCTGTCATCTACCATGTCGATACAGTCTTCCATTTCCTGAATAATCCAGTCGAGTGCTTCGGCGTGGGGGGTAGCCTCCAGACTGCTGACGGTGATATCTTTTACTGTTTCTTTACGGATGGGCACTTCATACCAACCTTGTACCAGCAAGAAATGATAATAGGCGCGCAGGAATTTAGCTTCTCCTTTGATGCGTGCTCTTACTTTCTCGTCAGAGATACTGGCTCCATCGATATTATCGAGCAATACATTGGCATTATTGATTCCTGAGTAAAGTGATTCCCATGTGTACCATAGATCGGTATTACCCGTATTATGTGAATTGGCCACTACCGCACTTGTTTGGTTTTGACGATAGTAATAACTCAAATCATCAATATTGGACAACATACAAGAATAACGGTTTCCATACACATGTTCTGCTGCCATCGTCCAGTATACACCGGCTAATGCCATTGTACAATCAGTTTCATTCTTGTAGAATGTTTCAGGCGCTACAAAGTCGTAGGGCTTGGTGTCAAGCATATCGCAACCAGCCATAGAAGCAACTACTGCCAGGATGCAAACTTTCTTGAAGATATTATTGATACTTTTCATATTAGTTTCTTGATTTTAGGTGATTAGAAGGTTATGTTAATACCAAGTGATGCGTTGAATGAACGCGGATAAGCGGACCAGTCGAAACCGGGAGTCAATACACTGTTACGTGTAGAAACCTCAGGATCGGAACCGGAATAACCTGTAATGGTGGCTATATTCTCTGCCGAAACAAAGAGTCTGGCTGCACTGATACCTAAAGAACGCAATGTATTGGGTGTGAAATTGTAACCCAGTGAGATGGTCTTTAACTTCAAGAATGAACCGTCTTCTATATACAGAGAACTGTAGTATTCTGCACCGATAGCTCTTGCACGTGGCATGTTGCTAGCCGGATTTTCAGGACTCCAGCGGTTTGTATAAGAAGCGAACATATTTGTATTCTTCTTGCTTTGAGGATTTTCAAATACCATACGGTTCGCATTCAAAATATCGTTGCCGTAACTCCATTGCAGGAAGATGTTGAGATCCCAATTCTTGTAGACAAAGTTATTGCTGAAACCACCTGTATGCTTGGGTTGTCCGTTACCAATAATGGTGCGATCGTCATCAGTGATTTTATTGCCTTCTTTATTACTTAGCTTCTTATATTTCGGATCACCCGGTTGTGCATCGTCTGAAATACGAACTACATCATCTTTTAGCTTGTATATGGTTTTGCCGTTAGCATCAACTGATGTGTTGAAATCTTCATATTTATAAACACCGTCATAGATGAAACCGTACATACTTCCGGCTGCGTCACCTTTTTTGCTGATATAAGCAGGCATGGTTTTATATTTGTTATCCCAGTTTACGAAACTGATCATATCATCCTGCCCGTAATTCAGTTCTACAATCTTATTACTGTTGAAAGCAATATTGAAGTTAGAGGTCCAGCTAAAGTTTTTTTGTTTGATATTTATAGTTTCTAAGGTAAGTTCGAAACCCTTGTTACGTAATTTACCTACGTTCAAAGTTGCACTGGAATAACCGGAACTTGCAGGAACGTCTGCGCCCAACAGCAAGTCTTTGGTGGTTTTGATATAGTAGTCCATAGTAACGTTGATACGTCCATCGAAGAATCCTAAATCCAAACCGAGGTCATATTGTTCGGTAGTTTCCCATTTTAGCTTTTCATTAGCCATAGAACCTAATACGTATCCGGGATAGAAAGAGCTGTCCCAAGGATATTTGTAGACATTGGAGCTGGTTACTAACTGTGCCATGTAGTCGAAGTCACCGATACGGTTGTTACCTGTGAGACCCCAGCTTAAACGCAATTTACCATTAGACAACCAAGGAAGTGCATCGGAAACAAAGTTTTCGCGTCCGAAAGCCCAAGCCAGTGAGCCTGATGGGAAATAACCCCAACGATTGCCCGGAGCGAACTTGGAAGAACCGTCAGTACGCATAGAAGCTGTAACATAATATTTGGATGCGTAGTTGTAATTGATACGTCCCAGATAAGAAATCATGGCGTTTTCTCCTTGTGAGGCTGTGACAACCGGAACTGCAGAACCTTTACCAATACCTGACATTCCGAAAGCCTCGTTCGTAATCTGTTCTTGGGTAATGCTGCTAAGATAGCTGGTATACTTTTGGAAAGTAGCACCGACCAAAGCGTTCAGGTTATGATCGTTTTTAGCATAAACGTAAGACAGAGTGTTTTCATTCAGGTAATTGCGTGTCTGCTGTTGTCTCAGGAATGCGTTGATACCTTTACTTTGTGTATTGGATGGATGCGTATTACCGGTACGGGTTTGGCTTCCATTGAATTCTTCTCTCTTTATGTCGCGTCCAGTATATCCGGCAGTAACTTTGAACTTCAGGTTCTTGATAATTTCCCATTCTACACCTAAGTTGGCTTGCAGATGGTTGGTCGTTGTACGGCGATACTCGTTTTTTGCAGAAAGTACCGGATTGAAACGATAGTCATTACTCATGTCCACGTCGTTATCGTACAATTCTGCCAGGAGGTCGGAACCGGAAGGAGAAACCGGACGATATCCCCATACACTATACATCAGTGAGTTGGATACACTTGTTTGTGCAGCAGAAGGATCGGGACCGTTCTGTACGTTACTTGCAAAGTTTGCATTCGCATTAACCTTTATACTCTTGTTAATTCTCTGATTAAAATTGAAACGACCTTGGTAACGAGAGAGATCAGAGTTGATAATAACACCTTCCTGGTTGCTGTAAGAGAGTGATGCTGAGTAGTCCATCTTATCGCTACCACCACTTAAACCTACATAGTGATTATGGCTGATAGCTGTGCGATAGATTTCATCCTGCCAGTCGTAACTCTTGAATCTCTTATAATCATCGAGTGTGATACCATCTTTTAAGTAGTAATAAGCAAATTCATCTACTTTTTCTCCATCGATTTCTTTAGTGTTTCCTTCCATGATTTCCTTTTGCAGGTTGACGAAGTCATAACCGTTCATCATATCCATGGTGTTTTTCACTTTACTCATGCTGACACTACCGTTATAAGTAAGAGTAGCTTTTCCGGCTTTACCCTTCTTGGTTGTGATGATAACAACACCATTGGCACCACGAGAACCGTAGATTGCTGTTGCAGAAGCATCCTTCAATACGTCGATAGATTCAATATCGTTCGGGTTGAGGGCGCTCATTCCGGAAGTTTCACTTGGGAAACCATCGATAACGTATAGAGGAGCAGTACTCTGAGTCAAAGAACCGGCACCACGGATTACGATATTGAAGTTGTCGCCCAGACCACCATCTGTAGAAGATACCTGTACACCGGCGATACGTCCACCCAGTGTTTCAGCTACGTTGTTAATAGGGGTTTTTGTTAAGTCACTCATGTTGGCCTTACCAATAGCTCCGGTTAAGTCGCGACGTTTTACGTCACCATAACCAACAGCTACAACGACTACCTCATCCAGTGCTTGCGCGTCTTCTTGCAGAGTAACATTGAAAGTCTTTTGATTTCCAACTTTAATTTCTTGAGTTTTATAACCTACAAAAGAGAATTGCAGGATATCAGAGGATTTGACATTGTCCAGTTTAAAACTACCGTCGAGTGCGGTAATAATTCCGTTTGTAGTTCCTTTCACAACGACGCTAACTCCGGGAAGTTCTCCCATGGCATCAACAACTTTACCTGTAACTTGGCTACCTGTCTGTGCTTGTACGCCTAATACGCAGCAGAGAAAAGTTGCCAGTAGCATTAAGGTTACTTTCTGTTTCATAAATATTAAATTAATTAGTTATTAAAAAGGTTGTTCTTTCTCGTTAAACGACTCGAATCACAATGCAAATGTATGTGATTAAATAGGAGACGACTTTCGTTAATAGTTCGCAAAAAGTACGAATTTGTACATTCTTGATAAAGAAGACCTGTTCTGTACGATTCCTTACCTTGTTCCCTGATTCTTACCTGCTTTCACTTGTTCCAGTAGTGCTGAAAGCTCTTTTACCATCTCCGGATGTGCTGCCGCCACATTGTCTTTCTCCGATGGATCTATGGATATATTGTACAGTTGGGGCTTTGGATTGTTTCCTAATTCCATCTTCGTCCAATGTTCGATGGCTGGTTTGTTGCTCGGTTCGATGTATTTCCATGTTCCTTGAATAATTGATAAGGTATTATTCAGATTCTGCTGTACTACATAATCACATCCGGTATTATCTTTCCCTAAGAAAGTAGACAGTTGGTCACGGCTGTCGGGAGCAACGGTTGCAGGCGTGAGCGGGTGGTTCAGTAAAGCAGCTAAGGAGGCATACACGTCGATCATAGAGAACAAAGCTTGTTGTTTGCAAGGCTGGATACCGATAGGCCAACGTACAATGAAAGGAATACGTGTTCCGGCTTCATAAGCACTATACTTACCGCCACGGTATTGTTTCATAGGAGTATGGCCGTTCAGCAGTTCGAAAGCCTGATCTTGATAACCGTCGTCAATAACGGGGCCATTATCGCTACAGAACACAAAGATAGTGTTATCTGCAAGGTTCAGACTATCCAGAGTGTTCATAATCTCACCCACAGTCCAGTCCAGTTGCAGGATTACGTCACCACGGGTTCCCATGCCACTCTTGCCGGCAAAACGGGCGTGAGGTACGCGGGGAACGTGCACGTCTTGCGTGCCCATATACATAAAGAAAGGTTCGTCTTTATGCTTTACGATAAAGTCTTTGGCTTTACCAGTGATGACATCTGCAATGTCTTCATCTACCCAAAGGGCTGATTTTCCACCGGTCATCCAACCGATACGGGGAATACCATTTACTATTGTATTATTATGACCCTGGCTGGGTTTCAGTTTTACAAGTTCGGGATTTTCCAGTCCGGTAGGCCAGTTGCCTACTTTATGGTTGTAGTTGACGGTAATGGGGTCGTTGGGGTCTAAACCTACAACGTGTCCATTCTCAACGAATACGCAAGGTACACGATCCACAGTGGCAGGAATGATGTATTCGTAATCAAATCCTATATCCTGGGTATTCGGCTTGATAAGATGGTTGAAGTCTGTACCTCCTTTAGGACCAAGTCCCAGATGCCATTTACCAACGGCTCCGGTAGCATATCCTTCCGCCTTGAACATGTCAGCCATGGTGACACAGGCTGTATCGATAATGAGCTCGGAGTTGCCGGGAGCGATTCCTGTATTTTCCTGTCGCCAGGGATACATACCTGTCAGCAGACCGAAGCGGGAGGGGGTACTGGTGGAGGAAGTGGCATAGGCATTGGTGAACTGTACACCTTGTCCGGCAAGGCGGTCGATATTGGGGGTACTTATTTTAGTGGCGCCATAGCAACTCAGGTCACCGATACCCAAATCATCGGCAATCAGGTAGATAACATTGGGCTTCTGACGGAGAGTGCCGGTGGTTTCTTTCTTCGACGGATTTCCGCATCCGGTTATCAGGGCTGCGCCCGGAAGAAGGGACCATAAAGGGGAAAAATGTTTCATAGCTCTTTGACTTTAGATTGTTATTTCTGAGGCCAAAAGTAGTGGTTTTTCCGGAATTGAGTGTATAAGGGAGTACAAGGGAAGGACGAAAATGTACATAATGCTAATGAAAACACTGGAATGTACAGAAGAAGATATTCTCCCTTTATAGAGAATCTTTTCTCAATGCGGTGAGAGTTTCTTCTCAATACGATGAGAATAGATTCTCTTTATGATGAGAATAGATTCTCGCCATAGCGAGAAAGATGAGAAGACTTATACGGCTTATTAACCTTCTTCGTCTTCTTCATCCTTACTTCCTGTATCCGCATCCTCTCCTTTGCGATAAGCCAGCGGACTTACATGGTATACATCCTTGAAACACTTTGAGAAGTAGCGGGAAGAGCTGAATCCGATCTTGTCTGAGATTTCGGTGATGTTCAGTTCCGGATTGTTCCGTAACATCAAGGCGCCTTTCTTCAAACGAATGGTCAGGATGAAATCATTCGGTGTTTGTCCGGTGATAGCCTTCAGCTTGGTGAACAGGTTGGTACGAGCCATTGCCATTTCACGGGCGAAGGTATTGACATTAAATTCCGTATTATCCAGATTTTTCTCGATGATGCTGATGGCACGATCCAGAATTTCCTTATCTATCGGATTCGTTGCCAGCATCTGGGCATAGGCTTGCGGTTGCTTGCTGAACTTCTCTTGTAAGAGGATGCGTGAGTTTACCAGATTGTTACAACGGGAAATCAGCAGGTTTGTATTGAAAGGCTTGGTGATGTAATCATCCGCACCAATACGCAGGCCCTCGATGTTTTGTTCTACGGCAGTCCGGGCTGTAAGAAGCACTACCGGAATATGGCAGGTGTTGAAGTCGTTTTTGATCTGTTTACATAGCTCGGTGCCGGACATTTTAGGCATAACCACGTCGCTTACTACGATGTTCGGCATCTCCTTCTGTACCAGTTCCAGGCCTTCTTCTCCGTCTGCGGCAGTCAGTACCTGATAGAATGGGCGGAAGATATTCTCCAGCATTTCACGGATGGAGGCATTGTCTTCTACGATAACCATTTTAACGTCGGGCATGCGTTTTATCGGAGCATTCTCTTCCAACTCTGCTTTGAGTGAAGCATCGATTTCAGAAGTTTGTGCCTGTTCTATTTGTTGTACGGCTTCAGTCTTCTTACTGATTTCTTCCTGACTGAAATGAGCGTTTCCAAGATGGAGACGAATGATGAAGCTACTGCCTTTGCCGAGTTCACTTTCTACCTTGATAGTGCCGTGGTGCAGTTCGATGATACCTTTCGTGAGAGCCAGTCCGATGCCGGTACCAACGCCGGTGGTAAGGCTATCCATTTGTTCGGTCTGATAGAAACGGTCGAATATCTTATCTATCTCTTTGGCATCGATGCCGCTGCCGGTATCAGTCACACGGATGACGGCTTCGTTACCTTCGGTGGTAATACTGAGGGTAATGGTATCTTCTGCCTGGGTGTGCTTGATGGCATTGGACAGGAGGTTGTTGATAACCTTCTGCATCTGTTTCTGGTCGTACCATACTTCAAGGCTTTCGCTGTCTTTCTCGAAGTTGAAACTAATCTGCTTGCTGCTGGCATACTCCATAAAGATCAGATAGTTCTCATAGAGGAAATGTACGATATTGTGCGGACTGACTTTTACTTTCATATGCCCTTGTTCCTGTTTGCGGAAGTCAAGGAGTTCAGTGATCAGTTCGCGCAACTGGATACTATTCTGGTAAATACTCAATATCTTATTATAGATAGTGGGTGTGAAGTTCTGCAGTTGCATCAGGGTTTCCACCTGCGACACGATAAGGGTAAGCGGGGTACGGAATTCGTGTGAGATGTTGGTGAAGAAGCGTAGCTTGGACTGGTTCAAAGCTTCTACATCTTGTATGTGTTTCTGCTCATACTTCAACGATTCACGCAGTTTAATTCTCGATTTGTACGTTCTGACCAGATACCATAAAAGGATAGCTGTCACTATCAGATAAATGAGATAAGCAAGGGGTGTTTTATAGTAAGGAGGCAATACGTGGATAGTCAGATGTATCTGCGGGCAAAGGGATTCTTCTTTCCCTTTGGGTTTAATCAGCAGATTGTACGTTCCGGCATTCAGGTTCGTATAAGTGATGATGGGCTGACCGCGTGTACTGTTCCAGTCGTCGGAGAAGCCTTCCAGTTTGTAAATGATTTCATCTTTATTCGCTGCCACGTAGTTGGAGGTGGCAAATTCAATACTGAACATGGTCTGGTTCGCGTTCAGGGTGATCTCCTGGGTATGGCATAAAGATTGCGTCAAAATGCCCGTTTCATCGCTGACTTTCACTTCAGAACCGTTTACGATGAGGCGGGAAAGGATAATTTTGTAGGGCTTCGGAGTAAAGTTAAGCTCCAGCTCATTGAACGAAAGCATACCTTGTGTGCCGCCGAGGAATACTTCGCCATCTCGCGTTACACATAGTGCATTTTCATTGACTGCTGTCAACGGGAAGCCGTTTTCTGCACTATAGTTCTGGAACTTCTCTGTTTTCTGGTCGAAAATGGAGAACCCCTGATTGGTGATAAGTATCAGTTTGCCGCTGACTGGGGATTCTTGCGTATCGTAGATACAATCGCTGACGAGTCCGTTCTTATCTTTGTCGAAGTTCTCGAAGTCATTGCTGGCAGGGCGATACAGGTCGAGTCCACTTCCTGAAGTCGAAAACCAGAGATTGCCCTTATTATCTTGCATGATGTTGTTCACATTGTTGTTACTGAGGCTGTGCGGTTGTGCCACGTCGTGCCGGTAATTGGTCAGCTTGTTGGTATCGAAACGGTAGGAGAAGATACCTTCGCCCGTGGCGGCAATCCAGAGTGTGCCATTGTTATCTACTTCTACATCGGCCACCATTGTTATTTTGCGTCCTTCTTTGGTGTCTTTAAAGAGTTGCCGGCATTTCCCGCTTTGGGGATCAAACAAACATACGCCATTCTGAGTGGCGACAATTAACTGGTCATGATAAGGTGTTATATCACGAACAATGTTTGATGGAAGTGTTTCCGGATTACCTTCTTCCATGAGATAGTGGGTGAATGCTCCTGTACGGATATCGAGCTTGTTCAGTCCACCGAGATGAGTACCAATCCAGATGATTTCTTTGGCAGGATCATAATAGAGGGCTTTTACATTGCTGTGGGAGATACTATTATATCCCTTTCCGGCAAGATACCATTTGAACTCACGTGTGCGGCGATTATAGAAATTGAGTCCGCCACCTTCAGTACCGATCCATAGGTTACCGTTCTTATCTTCAATGGTACGCCCTACTACAGGACTACTCAGGCCCTCTTTCTCATTTCTGGAGGCTTTATACCGGGTGTAGATTTCATATTCAGGATTGAAGTAATTGACACCACCGAAGTAAGTGCCTAGCCATAGTGTCCCCTGATTATCCTTTACGATGCACCAGATGGAAGAGTGGGTAAGACCTTCGTTCTGCATATCGTTGGAAGTATGGTTCTGGAAAAGTCCTGTTGTCTTGTTATAGCGGTTCAGGCCGTTGAAGGTTCCTATCCAGATATTGCCAAGGTTATCTTCGCAACAAGCTCTTACGAAGTCGGAAGATATACTGTGCGGATTCTTCGGGTCGTTTCGCAGGTTTTCGATACTCCCGTCTGTTTTTATTCGGAAGAGTCCTTTTTCCCAGCTGCCTATCCACAATTCGCCTGAATTGTCCTGGTAGATGCTGGTAATGTTTCCTTTTTCAATGGGATGGGTGACTTGATGTCCGTCTATTTTCAGATTGAAGACTCCTTCGCTGGTGGTTCCTATCCACATGTGTCCTTTATCCTCGAACATGCAGGAGATCTCGATGTTTTCTCCCGCCATTTGATAGTAGAGGTCGAAGTTGTCGGTCTGTTCATTGTAACGGTAGATTTCATTCTTTTTTCCTATAAACAGGCCGTTTTTATAATAGATGCTGTTGATGTTACCTTGAAGGAGAGTCGTAAAGCGTTGTGTCGTCAGATCGAACTGGGCAACGCCTTCGGTACAGAGCAGATAGATTTTACCGTTTTGATCGCCTGCCATGCGCAACACTGTATTGCAGAAAAGGCTGTAAGGGTCGTTTTTGCTCAGTTTATAGGTTTGTATATCATTACCGTTGTAGCGGTTCAAACCTTCACGCGTACCAATCCACAAGATACCGTTCTCGTCAATGTACAGGCTGTTGACGCTAAACTGAGATAAACCGTCATCGGTTGTCAGATGATTGAAAGTAATATTCTGGCTGTGTAGATTTGCTGTAGCTATGCTTACTAAAACAAGAAACAGCGTTTTGATAAACTTTTGCACTTCTCCTCCGGTATTTTTAAGGTTTCAAACACAAATATAAGGCGTTTTGCTTAAAAGGGGGAAGTTTATTATCTGATTTTTATGGTTATGTCTGTTTAAATGTATAATTTTGGGCGTTTGTCGGACGAATTTGGACTTTTTCATTGATGAGGAAGACGTATATTTGCATACTAATTTTAAATCTATATATAGAATATCATGAACAACCTTCAATCCATTGTATCCCATTTTAATACGAAGGGTACAGTTAATGAAATCCAGCCTTTAGGCAGCGGGCTGATTAACGACACGTATAAAGTGACTACTCTTGAAGCAGATGCCCCCAACTATGTATTGCAACGTGTTAACCATGCTATTTTCCAGAATGTGGAGATGTTGCAGGCGAACATTGAAGCCGTAACCCGGCATATCCGCAAAAAGCTTGTGGAACAAGGTGCGGATGATATAGATCGTAAAGTGCTTTCTTTTATTCCTGCCGATACCGGAAAAACGTATTGGTACGATGGTGAAAACTATTGGCGTATCATGACATTCATTCCTAATGCAAAGACTTATGAGACGGTGGATGCAGAATATTCTTATTATGCCGGTGTAGCTTTTGGTAATTTCCAGGCAATGCTTGCGGATATTCCTGATGAACTGGGAGAGACTATTCCTGATTTTCACAATATGGAGTTCCGTCTGAAGCAACTTCGTGATGCGGTGGCTGCGGATGCGGTTGGCCGGGTGAAAGAAGTGCAGTACTATCTGGATGAGATAGAGAAACGTGCTGAGGAGATGTGCAAAGGTGAACGTTTGTATCGCGAAGGCAAATTGCCCAAGCGTGTATGTCATTGCGATACGAAAGTGAATAATATGATGTTTGATGAAGAAGGTAAGGTGCTCTGCGTCATTGATCTTGATACAGTGATGCCTAATTTTATCTTCTCTGATTTCGGCGATTTCCTTCGTTCTGCTGCCAATACAGGTGCCGAGGATGATGAGAATCTGGATAACGTGAATTTCAATATGGAGATATTCAAGGCGTTTGCAAAAGGTTACCTGGAATCAGCGAAGGTCTTTCTGCTTCCGATAGAGGTTGAGAACCTGCCGTATGCGGCTGCATTATTCCCCTATATGCAATGTGTTCGTTTCCTGGCGGATTATATTAATGGTGATACTTATTATAAGACTAAATATCCTGAACATAACCTTGTACGTACAAAAGCGCAATTCAAACTGTTGCAGAGTGTGGAAGAACATACACCGGAAATGAAGGAGTTTATAAAGGAGTCATTAGTATAAAGTATGTTCATAACGGAATAATAATGAGCTAAATGATAATTTATCGGGCTGAATTTTAAGCCTGAAAGGCTTGCATTATATAGCGTAGGGCATCGCCCTACGTAATATACATCCCCATTTTTGAGCCCTGAAAGGGCGAGATAAAGCGTGTATGCTTGATTGCGCCCTTTCAGGGCTTAAATAGAGATATACATAATCACGTAGGGCGTTGCCCTACGCTATGTAATTTCAGGCTTTCAGCCTTATAAAATCCGCGTTCGTCCGCCTTGTCCGCGTATCAATTTAGCTCATAACCGTATAGAAATGAATTGTTTAATGTAATCAAAATATGAACAAAAGAACCTTTGCATGCTTGGTCTTGAAATCAACAGCCCTGTTAATAGCTCTGCTCTGTTTTTATCCCTTGTCTGCAACTAACCCCCAAAAGAAAGAAATGAAAGAGTTGAATGTAAAAAAAGTAAGTCTGGCTAATGTGGCAGTAGAGAATATCCCTGCTTTGTTGGATAAAGAAAAGGTGGCTTTTCAGTCGATTAATACGGTGAATTGGATAGCATTCCCTTATCAGCCGGAGGTGCAGTTCCGTATAGCTCACACGGATGATGCAATTTTGGTTCATTACAAAGTAAAAGAAGCCAGTGTGCGTGCTGTAGCTGCCGGAGATAACGGTGCAGTATGGGAAGATGCTTGCGTAGAGTTTTTCTCTATCCCAGCAGGAGATGGAATTTATTATAATGTAGAATGTAACTGCGTTGGGACTCTCCTGATCGGTGCCGGTGCCGGACGTGAAAACCGTGAGCATGCCCCGCAAGAAGTGATGGACAAAGTGCAGCGCTGGTCTTCTTTGGGACGCCAGTCTTTTGAAGAACGTGTGGGAGAGTGTAACTGGGAACTGGCATTGGTCATCCCGTATTCTGCTTTTTTCAAGCATCAAATCACCAATCTTGACGGAAAGACAGTTCGTGCCAATTTCTACAAATGCGGTGATAAGCTACAAACGCCTCACTTCCTTTCTTGGAATCCTATTGGTCTGGAAAAGCCCAATTTCCACTGTCCCGAATTCTTCGGTACATTGAGCTTTGAGTAATTATTTCCAGTCTTTCAAATTGTAACTTGCTTCTACCGCCCTTTCTATATCATCGGGAAGGGCGGGGAAGAAGTCTATCCCTGTGATCCGCTCCACTTCGTCCACAGTGTTTACATAAGAGTCCAGCGGATTGTCCCCTTCATTATTTTTATAGATAAAGCCGATAGCTTTCGGTTTCTTGTGCAGAGAAAGTATCACCTTAAAGAAAGCATCCGGTACAGCTACTTTATGTTCACCTATGGTCTGTGGCTTCCGGTCATAGAAGATAGGACCGGCTACAATGTAAAGGCAACTGTCTTTTTTCACCCACTTACGGCATTTCTGTTCCAGCTCGTTCCAGTCGCCACGGTTTAGATTATGGTGCTGGGGGCAGATGTTAGTCATGTAGAAGCTCTCTATCATGGCTTCACGGTTCCATTTGTTATCACCTGCCGGACAAAGATGCCCACGATCCCAGCCACTACCTTTATAGTCTTGTGTAGTGACTGCTTTGCTTTTGGGCAGGTCGGGGTCGGGACGGAAGTTATTGATCCGCTCGGTATTTTCTTTTAAACGTTCGGGAGTCAGTTTCCAGGCTACCCAGTTGGCAATGCGGGTATTGGAGTTATAAGATACGAGGTATCCGGTGCGTTGCAGAAGTATTTCGGGGGTGCCGGGGGCAGTGGTTTGCTTGATGTATATATCAGAATTCAGTGGGAGATTCTGAATGATGGTTTCAGTCTGTTCAGAGGCGGCAGTCTTTTCTTTAGAGCTCGTTGTCTGATAAGCGGTAGCAATGCCACATATGATCAGGATAATCAGGAGCACCACTTGTTTCTTGCTATTCGTTTGTTTCTTCTTCTTTTTTCTCATAATTGAATGGGTAAGGTGGTGCAAAGATAACAAAAAAGGCGGACGAGTAAACCCGACCGCCTTCTGAATAAGGAGTATTCCTTTATTTTACAATGCCTTTAGACTCTCGCACAAAGTTGATGATATTGTGTATCTCGTCACTCATCGGCACCTGGTCTTCAATCTTTTGCAAAGCATCGTGTATGCTGAAGTTACCTTGGTAAATCAGACGGTAAGCATTTACGATATGGCGTAGAATGCGTTCGGAAACCTGATGCTTATGTTGCAGTACAACAGCATTAATACCATGATAACCTGCCGGGTTACCATTCATGATAACATACGGTGGAACGTCTTTTGCTATGCGGCATCCTGACTGGATCAATACCCAGCTTCCGATGTGGCATTGTTGTTGCAAAATGACGTTACTACTCAGAATGGTGCAGTCACTGATACGACAATCACCGGCTACGATAGTCTTAAGTCCCAGTACGCAGTGGTTACCTACTTGCACGTCATGACAAAGGTGTACACCATCCATCAGGAAATTTTCATTTCCGATACGTGTAGCATCTCCTTCATGTGTAGCACGGCTCACAACTACATTTTCGCGAATGTCGTTCTGGTCGCCGATGATCAGCAGACTCTTCTCGCCCGTATAATGGAAATCCTGCGGAACGGTACCGAGTACGGCGCCATGATGCACTTTGTTCTTTTGCCCCAAGCGTGTGCCGTCGAGGATACGTGCACCGGACATGATAATACAGTCATCTCCAATCTCTACATCGCCTTCGATATATGCAAAAGGCTGAACCGTTACATTCTTGCCGAGCTTTGCGGCAGGATCTACAAATGCTAATGGACTTATCATAGTAATTAGTTTTTAGTTATTACTTTCTGCCTCCTCCGAGCGCCTGGTACAGGCTGATAACAGCTTGCATGCGGTCGAAAGTGTCGGATACCTCGGAGGTTTGTGCACTGAGGTAAGATTGCTCAGCAGACAGAACTTCCAGATACGTTGACGTGCCTAAGTTAAACAATTCTTTTGTATCTTCCGCAGCTTTGCGGGCAGAATTTACCTGAATCTCGCGAGAAATGGCCTTTTCGGAGGTCATTTGGTATTGATACAAGGCATTGCTCACTTCATTTCCAGCTTTCAGCAAAGTGGTCTGGAACTGGATTTTGGATTGTTCTTCCTGTGCTTTGGCCTGTTTCAGACGGGCGATATTAGCACCGCGATAGAACAACGGTTGTGTCAACGATCCTATAGCAGAAGCCAGTAGCTTGCTCGGATTTACAATTGCAGAACCTGCACTGTTGGTCCATCCTGCCGAACCGCTCAACGTAATCTGCGGATAGAAAGCTGCACGTGCGCTGTTGGTATTGTAATAACTTGCGGCAAGAGACATCTCGGCAGCCTTTACATCAGGACGGTTGGACAACAGTTGCAAAGGAATGCCGGCAGAGAATTCTGTTGGTAATTGTTGGCCTTCCAGTACACCACGTTCTATTTCCTGTGCCGGCTGATTCAGCATCAGGCAAAGAGCGTTTTCTGTTTCGCGAATGCTTTGACGCATGCTGGGCAGAGATGCCAATACCTGTGCGTAAGCTGCACGGGTTTGTTCTACTCCGGCAGAAGTAGTATTGTATATACCCGCATCCTTCATAGCCTCTACAGTTTCCACATTCTTTTTCAGGATATCGGCTGTGGATTCTGTAATCTGCAACTGGCGGTCGAGCATCAATAATGTGTAGTACATATTGGCCACATTGGCGATTACCTGAGTTTGCACGGCTTGTTCATAGAACTGTGTCTGTTTCAGAGATACCTGTGCGCCACGTTTCGGGTTCAGTATCTGGCCGAACAGATCAATCTGCCAGCTTGCTGTGACAGGAAGCGAATAAGTTTGTGTTGCTTTTCCCTTATCCCAGCTGCTTACGGTTCCTTGCGGAGACAGTGCAAGCGTGGGAGCATAAGCCAGGCGTGCAGACATAAGTGCAGCTTCTGCCTTCTTCACGTTCAGAGCGGCGCTGCGTAAATCAGGATTATTAGCAAGTGCTTGTTCGATGAGTGCTTGCAACTGAGGGTCGGTAAACACTTCCCTCCAAGGCAGGTTGCCGAAGTTTGCAGTATCCGCAGCCAGTGTATCGTTCACGATTGTCGTGTCGCGATACAGCCCGGCAGCCGTAATATCTTCGGGTCTGTCGTATGATTTGTAGATGTGGCAACTACTTAAAAGAGTAGTTGCACACATCAAAGTTATAATTTGTTTCTTCATAATGATAAAAGTATTTATACCTAATACTTATTTAGTGTATTGCTCAATTTCAGGTTCTGCATCAGAATTATCCACATCAGTCCATTCCATCGGTTTAATCTTCTCTTGCAGATATTGGAATGCAACGAACAGGGCCGGTACAATAAATATCTGCAGAATCATACCGATTAACATACCACCGATGGCAGAGGTACCCAGCGTACGGTTACCATTAGCACCTGCACCGGATGCCATCATCAACGGAATCAAACCGACGATCATGGCCAGTGATGTCATCAAGATAGGACGCAGACGGGCTGCGGCACCCAGTACGGCTGCCCATGTTATACTCATACCCATCTTACGACGGTCGAGGGCAAACTCAATAATCAAGATGGCATTCTTAGCCAACAGACCCATCAACATGATCAATGCAATCTGCATATAAATGTCGTTAGACATAGACCCCATTATCATCTTCAGAATAGAGATATTACCGATGGCACTCATACCGTTGACGAACAGGAAGCTACCCAACAGACCGAACGGAATAGACAACAGTACGGCAAGCGGCAGGATGTAACTTTCATACTGTGCACTCAGCAACAGGTAAACGAATACGAAGCAGAGAACGAAAATCAATCCCGTGGTACTACCACTGGTTTCAGCCTCTTCACGTGCCATACCTCCCAATTCGTAAGCGAAACCGGCAGGCAGGTTCTCTTTGGCAACCTCAGAGATAGCCGCCAGTGCCTGACCGGAAGTATAACCGGAAGCAGGAGCAACCATCACCTTCATAGAAGTATACAGGTTGAAACGGCTGATAATGTCGGGGCCGTATACCTTCTTGATGGAAACGAACTGAGTGATCGGGGCCATTTCATCACCGTTGCGCACCTTGATGCTGGATAATGATTCCAGATTCTTGGTGGCTTCGGGTTCTGCCTGAACCATTACACGGTACATCTTACCGAAACTGTTGAAGTTAGAGGCATACAGACCGCCGAAATATCCCTGCATAGTGCTGAGGATGTCACTCGGACTGATACCTGCCTTCTTACAGGCGGCAGCGTCGATGTCCAGCATATATTGCGGGAAGCTCGGATTGAAAGTCGTCTTTGCCGAGTTGATTTCCGGGCGTGCTTCCAATGCCGCATTATAAGATTTCACTACATCGAAGAAGTGGTTCAGGTCACCACCGGTCTTATCCTGCATGTTCAATTCGATGTCACTGGATGCAGAGTAACCCGAAATCATAGGAGGAGCGAAGAACAGTACCTGCGCTTCCTTGATAATCTTTTGTGCACGCATAAAGAGCGTGATGTATACGATGTTTGAATTCTGCATTGTGGAACGTTCGTCCCAGTTTTTCAGCTTGATGATGATAGAGCCGTAAGAAGGTCCCTGTCCGCCGATGAAGCTATAACCCGAAATCACTGTACGGGATGCAACGGCAGGCTCGGCAGCTACAAGGCTGTCCACGCGGTGCAGCACCTCTTGTGCGCGTTCCTGTGAAGTACCCGGAGGCAGAGTTACTACACCCATGATGGTACCTGTATCTTCGTTAGGCACCATACCCGTCGGAGTGATCTTCATGAAGAAAATCAGTAATACGATGGAACCGGCTACAAGACCAAAACTCAACCATTTCTTCTGGATGAAGAACAATACATTCTTCTTGTATTTCTTCAGCAGCTTGTCGTAAGCCACATTGAAGCCTGTATGGAAGCGGCTGATGAAGGTCGATTTCTTTTCGCCATGTTCTTCGTGCGGTTTCAGGAAGATGGCACACAATGCCGGGCTCAACGTCAAAGCGTTCAATGCGGAGAAACCGATAGCGATAGCCATCGTCAGACCGAACTGCCGGTAGAATATACCTGCCGTACCACCCATGAAACTTACAGGGATGAATACAGACATCATGACCAGCGTAATAGAAACGATGGCACCACCCAATTCACTCATGGCGTCGATGGAAGCGGCACGGGCAGATTTATACCCCTGGTCCAACTTCGCATGGACACCTTCGACGACGACGATGGCGTCGTCGACCACTATCGCAATGGCAAGCACCATGGCCGAAAGGGTCAGCAAGTTGATACTGAAGCCGATTAGTTTCAGTACGAAGAACGTTGCAATCAATGCTACCGGAATAGCGATGGCGGGAATCAGTGTAGAACGGAAATCCTGCAAGAAGACATATACCACGATGAACACAAGGATAAAGGCCTCAATCAATGTCTTGATTACCTCATGGATAGAGGCGAACAAGAAGTCGTTGGCACTCTGTGCGATATTGATATGCAAGCCCGAAGGCAGTTTATCGGAATAGTCATTCAACAATGCTTCCAAGTCGCTGATGGTTTGTGTAGCATTACTTCCGGCCATCTGGAACACGATACAGCTGACAGCTTTGTGACCGTTTACGGTATTATTGAAACTATAGGTCAGACGTCCCAGCTCGATTTCAGCGATATCCTTCAGACGGAGTACCTCTCCGTTTTCCATTGCTTTGATAACGATGTTCTCAAACTCTTCCGACTGTTGCAGACGTCCTTTATATCGTATTGTATATTGGAATGTCTGGTTACCACGTTCACCAAACTGTCCGGGGGCAGCCTCGATATTCTGTTCTGCCAAAGCTGCTGCTACGTCATTAGGTATCAGTTTATACTGGGCCATCACGTCAGGCTTCAGCCAGATACGCATGGAGTAGTCAGTACCCAATACCATCGCATCACCTACACCGGCAACACGTTTTACTTCAGGAATAAGGTTGATGTTGGCATAGTTTTCCAGGAACTCGATGTTGTATTGGTCCGTCTCATCATAAATAGAGAATACCATCAACATGGAAGTCTGTCTCTTTTGTGTCGTCACACCTACCTTGGTTACTTCGGCGGGCAGCAGACCTTGTGCCATAGATACACGGTTCTGTACGTTTACGGCAGCCATATCCGGGTTGGTGCCCTGCTTGAAGTAAACGGAAATATCGGCAGAACCACTGTTGGTGGCATTGGAAGTCATGTACATCATGTTCTCCACACCGTTGATCTGGTCTTCCAGCGGTGCAATGACGGAGTTCAACACCGTTTGGGCATTGGCACCCGTGTAGGTGGCGCGCACCGATACGGTTGGCGGTGCAATGTCCGGGTATTGGGTGATAGGCAAGGTTGCCAGACCAATAAGACCCAGGATTACTATCAGTACGGAGATTACCGTAGATAGTACCGGACGATTAATAAATCTATCTAATTTCATGTTATTTAGTGATTAGGGGTTAGTGATTAGTGATAAGTACCTGCGGTATAATGGCGCAGCCGCTTATCACTGATCACTAACCGTTAAACGTTAATTGAACGCAGTTTGGATATTACCTTCTTTCTGGTCTTTCAGTGCTTTCTGATATTCAGCTTCTTTTTCAGCAGGAGTGATGGGAGTGATAGATGCTCCGTCTCTCAGGTTCTGTACACCTTCCATTACTACTTTATCACCGGCTTTCAGGCCTTCGGTCACGTAGTAATACTTACCGTCGTTTAGCTTGAACACCTGAATTTCCGTATTCTTCAGGGTGTTGTCGGGCAGCACTACAAATACGAACTTCTTATCCTGTATTTCTGTAGTGGCAGATTGCGGTATCATGATAACGTTTGTCATCGGGTTGGGGAATACTACATTACCTGTACTTCCGCTGCGCAGAACATTACGCTTGTTGGGGAAAAGGGCACGCATGGTTACAGAACCGGTTTTCTGTTCGATTACACCACTGATCGTTTCCACACGTCCGCTGTCAGCATACATGGTTCCGTCGATGAGCTGCAACTGTACGTCCGGCATCTTCTCCAGAATTTCCTTGGTGCTGCCACCTTCGCGTATCTGTGAAAGTAATTGTCTTTCAGTCATGGAGAAGTAAGCATACATTTCGGATATATCGGCAACGGTAGTCAGCGGAGTAGCTACGGAAGGGCTCACCAGACTACCTACACGGTAGGGGATGCTACCTACTACGCCATCGCTGGGGCTGGTTACACTAGTATACGACAGATTGTTTTTGGCGTTTACTAATTGTGCTTCAGCTTGTGCCAATTGTGCTTTTGTTTGTGCCAGCTGATTCTCAGCCATCTGCAAGTCATAGTTGCTGATGATGTTCTTCTTGTTTAATTCGCGCTTGTTGTTCACGGTAAGTTCCTGCGTGTTTACTGCAGCTTTGGCTGTTTCAACAGCAGCTTTAGCTGAATTCACGGCAGCCTGATACTGTACGGGATCGATGCTGAACAGCACTTGTCCTTTGCGTACTACTGAACCTTCGTCTACATGTAATTTGGTGATGAAACCGCTTACCATAGGGCGGATTTCGACATCTTGTTTACCTCTGATTGTAGCCGGATAGCTGTTCGTTAAGTTGGCAGTGGTTGTTTCCACTGTAATCACTGCAAATTCGGGTGCTTTACCCGTAGTTTTGTCACTTTGTCCGCAACTGAACAGTGACAGGCAACATGCCAATAAAATCAATCTACTCTTCATACTTGTAATTATTCTCTGTCTTTTGGTTTATTTTTTCATCTTGTTGAATACAGGCTTTTCATGTCTTGTCATAGTTGGATTATGCGGAGGACAAAGGGGGAAAACTAAAAGCACTCTTCGGGTTTTCCGGCTGCAAAATTATCTATTTTTGAACAGATTAGTTCTATTTGCGTCTATTTTTAACTATGTTTCATACATATATTATATATAGGGCACTTTTCTGGCTGTATAAAGTGCTTTACTCCACTGCTTATACTTGATTGCTGAGTCTTAATCTTCCAAATATAAAACTTTATGGTTTTAGAAGTGGAACAATAAACAGACTTGAGATGTAATCCCCCCGGGTGTTTAGTTTCATCGAAGTTATTGTTAAGACTCTTATACTTTAGAACCTTTCCTCTATCTCATATGTTTTAACTATCTTCATGCTCTTTTTTGATAAAATACTGTAAAGCATACTGCTTATTAAGGGATAACCTTTATTTTTGCAGCATGTTACGTAACAAATATTCAAATATGAAATCTCTTTTCAATCGTTTGGCAGGTGTTGCCATCGTTGCTGCCGTGTTTTATTCCTGCGCCAGCATCGGTCGTCCGGAGGGTGGTGCTATTGATGAAACTCCCCCCCACTTCGTTGGTAGTACGCCTGTGCCGGGTGCACTCAATAATAATCGAAAGAAAATAACGATTGAATTCGATGAATTCATCAAGCTTGATAAGCCGGGTGAGAAGATCGTGATTTCTCCTCCTCAGGTGCAGCAGCCGGAGATAAAATCCAATGGGAAAAAGGTGGTGATCACCTTGAAAGATAGCCTTAAGCCGAATATGACTTATTCGATAGATTTTGCGGATGCTATTCAGGACAACAATGAAGGTAATCCGTTGCCCGATTTCGGATTTACTTTCTCTACCGGTTCTGTAATTGACTCGATGGCGGTATCCGGTACCGTATTGAATGCATTCAATCTGGAACCGGTGAAAGGTATGCTGGTAGGCATGCATTCCAATCTGGCGGATTCGGCCTTTACAACGTTGCCTTTCGAACGTGTAGGTCGTACCGATAGCCGCGGACGCTTTACGATTCGGGGGGTCGCTCCGGGTGAATACCGTATCTATGGATTGCAGGATGCCGACCAGAATTTCTATTATAGTCAGCCCACCGAGGTGATTGCTTTCGAAGACTCCCTGATTATTCCTTCTATGGATCAGCGGATGCGCTTTGATACACTTTGGAAAGACTCTCTGACGATAGATACGATTATGGAGAAGATGTATACCCATTATTCTCCGGATGATGTTATATTGCGTTGTTTCAAGGAACTTACTTTATCGCAACGTCTTATTAAGAGTGAGCGACCTGAACCCCGGAAGTTCTCCTTCTATTTCTCGGTTCCGGCAGACAGCTTACCATTGTTGAAGGGACTGAATTTCGATGAAACCGATGCTTTTATTGTGGAGAAACCTACCGGACGCATCGATACGCTGCAATACTGGATAAGGGATTCCTTGGTCTATCAGATTGATACCCTGAAGATGAGCCTTACCTATCTTTATACAGATACGCTCAATCAGCTGGTTCCCCGTACGGATACGCTGAAACTTGTGTCAAAGCTCAGACCCAAGTCCGAGAAAGAACTGGAGAAAGAGCGCGAGAAGAAAGAGAAAGAGCTTGAAAAGGCCAAAAAGAAAGCCGAAAAGGAAGGCAAGGAGTATGTAGAGCCGACGGTATTCTTGCCCGTCGATGTATATGCGCCGGGTACGATGGATATTTATGATTATATTTCCCTTACGTTCACTGAACCGCTGGCAAGTGTTGCTGATAGCACAATTCATCTGAAACAGAAGATAGACAGCTTGTGGCGCGATGTTCCTTTCGACTTTATTCCGGACTCATTGAACCTGATGCGTTACAATGTATATGCGGATTGGGAACCCGGTGAAAGTTATACCTTTGAGGTGGATTCTACGGCTTTCCAAGGAATATACGGCCTTTTCACCGATAAGGTAAAGAAAGAATTCAAGGTGAAGAAGCCTGAAGAATATGGACAGATATTCTTTGATGTGAGCGGGGCGGACTCACTGGCATTTGTTGATTTGCTGGATGCACAGGACAAGGTAGTGCGTACAGTACCAGTCGTCAATGGCAGGGCGGATTTTTACTTCCTGAATCCAGGTAAATATAGTGCACGCCTCATTAATGACAGGAATGGAAACGGTGTATGGGACACCGGAAAATATGAAGATAAACGGCAACCGGAAGAAGTGTATTATTACTATCAGGTGTTAGAGCTGAAAGCTAATTTTGACCTGACACAGAGCTGGAATATACATGATAGGCCACTGGATAAACAGAAACCGGGAGAACTCAAAAAACAAAAACCAGATGAAGACAAGAAAAACAAAAACCAGAATAACCGCAACTCCGGCAATCGCCGGTAAACGCGGATGGGTATTCTGCCTATTGGGAGCCCTGTTACTTACTATTGCTACACCTGCCAAAGCACAATGTACGGCAGAAAATACCGCTTTTCAATCCGGTGAGCATGTGATGTATGATTTATATTTTAACTGGAAGTTTATTTGGAAGAAGGTAGGGCTGGCAAGCCTGACAACTTTCTCCACAACTTATCAGTCGAAACCAGCCTACCGTTTCAACTTGCTTTCGGTAGGTAGTAAAAAGACGGACTTCTTTTTTAAGATGCGTGATACGCTGACATGCTATGTCAGTGAGAAACTGGAACCGCTTTATTTCCGTAAGGCAGCCGAAGAGGGTGACCGCTATACGGTAGATGAGGCATGGTTTTCTTATAAGGATGGTGTATCCAACGTAAAACAGAGGCGTATCTGGCACAATCCGGTTCGCGATCCGCAAGAGATGGAATATAGTGACAGCCGTTGTATCTTCGATATGCTGAGTATACTGGCGCAGGCGCGTTCTTACGATCCGGCAGATTATAAAGTAGGCGACCGCATCCTGTTTCCTATGGCTACCGGACGCAAAGTAGAAGAGCAAACGCTGATTTATCGTGGAAAAGAGGAAGTGAAAGCCAATAATGATACGATTTACCGTTGCCTTGTATTCTCTTTTGTAGAATATAAGAAAGGAAAAGAAAAAGAGGTGATTACTTTCTATATCTCAGATGACAAGAACCATCTTCCAGTCCGCCTGGATATGTATCTCAACTTCGGTTCGGCAAAGGCGTTCTTTAAGAGTGTACAGGGGAATCGTTATCCGATGACTTCGGCTATAAGAAAGAAATGAGGGGGTAGTGATTAGGGGTTAGTGATTAGTAGGCTGCGCTATCCGCACGGTGCTAATCACTAATCACTAACCCCTAATCACTAATAAAACGGTAACGGATCGCCTTTTCGGAATACGCTGGATTCAAACGTAGCAATCAGCTTTTCATCTTGGTTGGTGATGTCTATCTGATAATATCCGGTAGTACGTCCGATGTATCGTTCGCGTGCTTCGGCATACAACGTATCGCCCGGACCACTGGCACGCAAAAAGGTAATATTGGAAGAAAGGGAGAATGCCAATGAGCCATGCGAATTGGCTGCGGCAGCCAATGCCAGGTCGGCAAGGGTGAAAATAGCGCCTCCTTGTGTACGATGTCCTGCATTGAGGTGATTTTCTGTGATAACAAGGCGTGCTTTACTATATCCTTCGCGCACTTCCAGCAATTCTACACCGGTTTGTTCTGCAAAGAGATCTTTTTTGAAAAATTCTTGTGGAGTCATGTTTTTAATATGATTAAAAAGTTCAATCTGTATGATTTATGTGCAAATGTAACAATTTTGCCCTTTTCCTGTATAATTTAGGGGGGTCTTTTCTGTAAACCTGCGCTACATTTGCTGACGAAAGAATACGAAACTTTAATAAACAAATCATTATTATGAAAACAATCCTCACGACATTGGGAGTATCTCTCCTTGTTCTGGCGGGTTGCACAGGTCAGAAGCAGGCCGAAAGCAACTTTATCCAAGAGAATATTGATAATGCGGTGGCACAGGAGACCATTCAGACCGACATTATTGAGAAATCAGGAAAAATTCTGAATCCAAGAACCATTAACAAAGACGGTAGCATTGTGTATGTACCCATTGATGACTGGTGTTCCGGTTTCTTTCCCGGTAATATCTGGTATACCTATGAACTGACGGGTGACAAGAAATGGTTGCCGTTGGCTGAAAAGTATACTGAAGCATTAGACTCTGTACAATACTTGACTTGGCATCATGATGTAGGTTTTATGGTTGGTAGCAGTTACCTGAACGGATACCGTTTTGCTAATAAAGAGGAATATAAGCCTGTAATAATCCAGACTGCAAAATCTCTTTCCACCCGTTTCCGTCCGGCAGCAGGAGTACTTCAATCCTGGGATGCAGATAAAGGCTGGCAGGCACAGCGTGGTTGGAAATGTCCGGTTATCATAGATAATATGATGAATCTGGAACTGTTATTCGAAGCTTCTAAACTTTCAGGAGATTCTACTTACTATAACATTGCTGTGAAACATGCTGATACAACCATGAAGAATCACTTCCGTGATGATAATAGTTGTTATCATGTAGTGGACTATGATCCTGTAACCGGTGAGGTACGTAAGAGACAAACTGCGCAAGGCTATGCTGATGAGTCAGCCTGGGCGCGCGGACAAGCTTGGGCCATCTACGGATATACCATGTGTTACCGCTATACTCACGATCAGAAGTATCTGGATATGGCTGAGAAGATTTATAACTTTATCTTCAATAATCCGAACTTGCCGGAAGACCTTGTTCCTTATTGGGATTTCAATGCTCCTAATATTCCGAATGAACCACGTGATGCTTCTGCAGCAGCTTGTACGGCATCTGCTTTGTATGAACTGAGTACATACATTCCCGGCAAGAACTATAAGGAAACCGCAGATAAAATCATGGAAAGCCTTGGTTCTCCAGCTTACCGTGCCGAAGTGGGTACTAATGGCAACTTCATCCTGATGCACTCTGTAGGTAGTATTCCTCATGGTGCTGAAATTGATGTTCCATTGAACTATGCAGACTATTATTTCCTGGAAGGAATCATGCGTAAAAGAGACTTAGAAAAATGATAATCAATCGGTTTAGTTTGTTTTTGGGAGGCTTGGGCCTGTTTGCCTTGCAAGGCTGCAAAACCCAGCAAGAAGAGCAGGCGCAACTTCCAAATGTTATTTATGTCTTCCCCGACCAGTACCGCAATCAGGCAATGGAGTTTTGGGGACAAGACGGGTTCCGTGATAAGGTAAACTTCCGCAATGACCCGGTGCATACACCTAACCTGAATGGCTTTGCCCGTGAAGCACTGGTGTTGAGTTCCGCCCAGAGTAACTGTCCGTTGAGTAGTCCTCACCGTGGTATGTTGCTGACGGGTATGTATCCCAATAAGAGTGGGATTCCTTTAAATTGTAATTCAAATCGCCCTATCAGTTCCCTGCGTACTGATGTGGATTGCATAAGCGATGTGTTCAATAAGTCCGGGTATGACTGTGCTTACTTTGGTAAGTTGCATGCTGATTTTCCTACACCGAATGATCCGCAACGCCCCGGCCATTACGTAGAAGACCGTGTTCCGGCTTGGGATGCTTATACACCGAAAGAACGGCGTCACGGCTTCAATTATTGGTACTCTTATGGTACTTTCGATGAACATAAGAATCCCCGTTACTGGGATACGGATGGAAATCGTCACGATCCGAAAGAATGGTCACCGTTGCACGAGTCCAAGATGGTAGTTTCTTATCTGAAGAACGAGGGGAATGTGCGCGATCCGAAGAAACCATTCTTTATAATGGTAGGTATGAATCCGCCTCACAGCCCGTACCGTTCATTGGACGACTGTATGGAAGAGGATTTTAACCTGTACAAAGATCAACCTTTGGATAGTCTTCTGATCCGTCCCAATGCAGACAAGAAACGTGAGAAGGCAGAGAGCGTTCGTTATTACTTTGCTTCTGTTACCGGTGTAGACCGTGCTTTTGGTCAAATACTGGAAACACTGAAAGAACAGGGACTGGATAAGAATACGATTGTAATCTTTGCTTCCGATCATGGTGAAACCATGTGTAGCCAGTTTACGGATGATCCGAAGAACTCTCCTTATTCCGAATCTATGAACATACCGTTCCTGGTACGTTATCCCGGTCATATACAGCCGCGTGTAGATAATCTTCTGATGTCTGCACCGGATATCATGCCGACTGTCCTGGGGTTGTGTGGTTTGGCTGATTCCATTCCGGCCAATGTGCAAGGACGTAACTGGGCACCACTTTTCTTCGATGAAAAGGCGGAAATTGAACGTCCCGGTGGTGCTTTGTATATCCAGAATTTGGATGGAGACAAAGATGCGGATGGTAAGGTACAAACTTACTTCCCTTCTTCAAGAGGATATAAGACAGCACGTTATACTTTGGCTTTCTATATTGATAAGAAAGACCATAAGTTGAAGAAAAGCCTGTTGTTTGATGATGAAAAGGACCCTTATCAGATGAATAATCTTCCGTTGGAAGAAAATAAAGAGATCGTTGCAGAGCTTTGCCGTGAGATGGGCAAGGAGTTGAAAGCAATAGACGATCCCTGGTATAAGGAGCGTATTCTTTCCGACATGATACCTTACTAAAACTCTCTTTTTTAAATGGAACTGCCTCCCTTGATTCTACAGAAATCAGAGGGAGGCAGCTTTTTTACAGTTACAGTGGAATTTACTTATTCAGTTTCCACTCAGAACTATCTTTACCGTCTTTAATTTCAAAGCCGAGTGCTGTAAGTTCATTGCGGATCTTATCACTGGTAGCCCAGTCCTTATTGGCTTTGGCCTTCATGCGCTCTTCCAGTAACATATCTACTACTTTACCGAAAGCAACTTCACGCTCTTCATTGGAATTGCTTTCTTCTTTCAATCCCAAAATATCGAAACAGAAGAGATGGAATGTCTCTTTCAAGTCTTTCAAGTCTTCGGCAGTAATGGTATCATTACCTGCAATGATATTGTTAATCATTCTGGCTCCATCGAAGAGGTGAGCAATGACTATCGGAGTATTTAGGTCATCATTCATGGCTTCATAACACTTCTCACGCACAGCTTTTACATCTACACTGGATGTAGCAGACGGGGTGATCTTTTCCAGTCCGTTTACGGCATCCATCATTCGACCCAATCCCTTTTCTGCAGCTTGCAGAGCTTCGTTGCTGAAGTCTACCGTACTGCGGTAGTGAGCTTGCAGAATGAAGAAGCGGATGGTCATCGGGCTGTAAGCCTGTGTCAGCAACTTGTGTGTACCGTTGAAGAACTCATCCAGATTGATGAAGTTACCATATGATTTACCCATCTTCTGTCCGTTGATGGTAATCATATTGTTGTGCATCCAGTAGTGTACCATATCATTGCCCTGTGATGCTACCGATTGTGCAATCTCACATTCATGATGAGGGAAAATCAAGTCCATACCACCGCCGTGAATGTCGAAATGCTCACCGAGGTATTTCTTACCCATGGCTGTACATTCGGCATGCCATCCCGGGAAACCGTCGCTCCACGGAGAAGGCCAACGCATGATATGCTCCGGTTGGGCACATTTCCACAAGGCGAAGTCGGCGGGGTTATGCTTTTCGGTTTGTCCGTCCAGTTCGCGGGTGGTGTTCAGTACGTCATCCAGATTGCGACCGGAGAGTTTTCCGTAATGGTAATTCTTATTGTATTTCTCTACGTCGAAGTAAACGGAACCTTCGCTGACGTATGCATATCCATTCTTCAGAATCTCTTTCACCAATTCTATTTGCTCGATGATATGTCCTGAAGCATGCGGCTCAATGCTGGGAGAAAGTACGTTTAACGCTTCCATAGCCTTATGGTAGCGGTTGATGTAGTATTGCGCTACTTCCATCGGCTCCAGTTGCTCCAGTCGTGCTTTCTTGGCTATTTTATCTTCTCCGTCGTCAGCATCATGCTCCAGATGGCCTACATCGGTAATGTTGCGTACATAGCGTACCTTATATCCCAGATGGGTAAGGTAGCGGAAAAGCAAATCGAAAGTAATGGCAGGACGTGCATGTCCCAAATGCGCGTCACCGTAAACGGTAGGACCGCAGACATACATACCTACATGTGGAGCGTGCAATGGCACGAATAGCTCCTTTTTCCTATCTAAGGTGTTGTAAATTGTCAGTTGATGTTCCATAACGTTTGATTTTTAGTTTTTTTAAAAGCACAAAGTTACAACAAATTCATAAGATAATAAGTTCTTTCATTCTTTTTTCTTACTGACAGCTAAGAGGGAAGCGGCTATTGGATGAATTTATTCTTCTTTAGGAACGGGGTCTTGCAGTTGGAAACGTTCCGTCAGGTAGAGCAGTGTCTCTGCGGCTTGCTTAACTTCCGTCTGAGAGGGGATAGGGCGGCTATTGAATGCGAATAGCATATATTTCGGACCCATAGCAAAGGAGGCGAATAGCTTTCCTTCAAGGAAGCCTTTTATTTCTTTAAATAGTTCATCTGTAGTCCGTTGTTGTGTGTCCTGATAAGGTAATAGGAGTATGAGATCGCCTTTTGCTACTGCCACAGTTGTAGTCTTTTCTTTCTCTTCGAATATGGCATGAAACTCTTTTTTATGGTAGCGTAAGGTATAAGATACCGGGGAAGTACGTTTTACATCTTCTGTTTCGGGAAGGGAGGCTATGAATTGTTGTAAAAGGGAATTGATCTTTCGGAGATTTTTATACCATCCGAAATAAGCTAATCCCCAAGTGAGGGGAACGACAAATATTGCCGGACAAGCCATTGAGAAGATGATTACATCGAACAGGGTCGCTGTCTGTTCTGTAGTTCCGGACAGGATGTCAGCTATGAATTTGATTAATCCGAATACTAATATAATGAGACTTGCCATGGCGCTAAGGCTGAGTGAAAGCATCAGTACGTCTCGTGTCATTTGCCAAAGGTTGGAGTAGACACGTTGCCCGTCCATGTCATTTTTTAGTAGTGAAAGGGATTTCTTCCAGGTGATATGATCACAGATGTAGTAGTTCATTAGCGTTGTTGTCTTTTTAAAGATAGCAAATGTAGTGATTTTCTTTTTCCTTTGTTATTTTTGCACCCATGAAATCAAAGAAACGTGTATTACTGGGTATGAGTGGGGGGACGGATAGCTCCGTTGCCGCCATGTTTTTGCAGGAATCCGGTTATGAAGTTACCGGTGTGACGTTTCGTTTTTATGATTCGGAAGGCTTTGAGGAGTCTCTGGATGATGCTCGTACTCTTGCTTCCCGTCTGAATATCTCACATATTATCTATGATGCCCGCGAGCTATTCAGTGAACGTATTATAAGCTATTTTATAGATGAATACCTTTCTGCCCGTACTCCTGTTCCTTGTACTGTTTGTAATAATGAACTGAAATGGCCCTTGTTGGCGAAGATAGCCGATGAAATGGGTATTTATTGGATTTCAACTGGGCATTATGTCCGTAAAGTTCTTCAAGGAAATCATTACTTTATAGCACCGGCAGCCGACCGGGATAAGGATCAGACTTTCTTTCTTTGGGGGCTTAAACAGGATATTCTGGAACGTATGATTCTTCCAATGGGGGATTGGACTAAAGATAAAGTCCGTACCTATGCTGCCGCACGCGGCTTTGAACGAGCGGCAACAAAGAAGGATAGTCTTGGCGTTTGCTTTTGTCCCATGGATTACCGCTCTTTTCTACAACGTGAAGTTCCGCAGGAGCTTTTGCCGGGAAAAGGCAGATTTCTCGATGAAGGCGGTGCTATTTTAGGATGGCATGAAGGATATCCTTTCTACACAATCGGTCAGCGTCGAGGGTTGGGTATCCATATGAACCGGGCTGTCTTCGTGAAAGAGATACGTAAAGCATCGAATGAGGTAATACTTGCTCCCCTTGCTTCCCTTTATAAAGAAGAAATGTTGCTGAAGGATTGGAACATCGTGGATGCTTCACGCTTAATAAACTCCAAAAACGTTATCGTCAGGATTCGCTACCGTAAGCAAGCCAATCATTGCACAGTCAGCATTACAGAAGAAAACCTTCTTCATGTGCAACTGCATGAACCGTTGGAGTCTATAGCTTCCGGGCAAGCTGCTGTTTTTTATGATGAGGCTGGTATACTGTTGGGAGGAGGGATCATCATATAATCTTCATACCGTCATTCTTTAATTTGTTCCTGAACAAAAAATAGTTTACGTTGTTTGAAATAGAAAGACGTCTATTTTTTACGAAACAATTAAAACGAACAACAGTATGAAACGTATATATTTGATGATATTATTTGCCGTCTTGGCAACGATCGTCTCTGCCCAAACGGACGATAAAGGATACAAAGAAGGAGCATGGGTACTGAAAGGTGTGACAGGTGTGAATATGTCGCAAACTGCTATGACAAACTGGTCGGCTGGTGGTGAGAACTCTGTAGCCGGGAATGCCTACCTGAATGGTTCGCTGACGCATAAGAGTGGAGACTGGCTGTGGGTAACGAATCTGGTGCTGGATTATGGTTTGTCGAAGACCAAATCTCAGGGGATGAGAAAGAGTACCGATAAAATTGGATTATCTACCCAGTTGGGATATGCAGCTACCAAAGTTTGGTACTATACGCTTATGGCTGACCTGAATACTCAGTTTGCCAAAGGTTATAATTATCCGGACAAGAGTCACTATATATCCAATTTCTTTGCTCCTGCTTATTCCAATTTCGCTTTAGGTATGGAGTATAGACCGAAGAGTAACTATTCTATTTTCCTTTCACCGGCTTCTACCAAGATGACCTTTGTGTGCGATGATTATCTCTCTGATTTAGGTTCCTTTGGAGTTGATCCGGGTGATCATTTTAAGATTGAAGCCGGTGCTTTCCTGAAAGCTCGTGCAGAATTGCCTGTCATGGAGAATGTAAACCTGATTACTACGGCTGACTTCTTTACTCCTTATAATAAAGACTTTGGCAATGTAGATGTAAACTGGGATGTACTTATCAGTATGAAGATCAATAAAGTACTTTCGGCAACTCTGAATATGACTTTGAAGTATGACAATGATGTGAAAACCTTTACTGATGAGGGCATTGAAAGAGGTCCAAAGGTACAATTCAAAGAGATACTGGGCGTTGGATTGGCTTATAATTTCTGATTGCCTGGGATGACTGTCTGTTTCCCCTGCTGAAACAAAATGTTTCATTACTTGAAACTGTTTGTTTCTCGGCGTGAAACTACTTGTTTCCCGTAATGAAACTGTTTGTTTCAAGGCATGAAACAATTAATAGGAAAGGCCGTACTAATTCTTATCAGTACAGCCTTTCCTATTATAGTATTACTTTATAATTTTATTTGTTTAGTTCTAACATCTCCTCGATATATACCCTTGTATTGCTGAGGCGCGGTACTTTATGTTGTCCGCCCAACTTTCCTTTTTGCGCCAACCAATCATGAAACAAGTCTTTACGGGCAATAATAACTTCCAGGGGTTGCAGGGCAATGTTCTTTTGTCGTTTAGCTTCGTAATCGGAGTTGACTTCTTTCAATGTATCATCCAGTATCTTGGCAAAATTCTCCACGCTATCCGGCATCTGAGCAAACTCAATCAACCATTGATGGCGGCATTTGGCTTTAGCATCCATAAATACAGGAGCAGCCGAATAATCAGAAATCAATGCTCCGGTCGCTTCACAAGCTTTAGCTAACCCTCTTTCTGCATTATCCACAATTAATTCTTCACCGAAGGCATTGATGAAATGCTTGGTACGTCCGGTGATAACGAACTTATATGGGTCTTTCTGTGTGAATTTTACAGTATCCCCAATCATATAGCGCCACAATCCTGCAGAAGTAGAAATGACCAGTGCATAATTCTTGTCTACTTCGACTTCCTCCAGACAATAGATGCGGGGATTCTCTTTCTCCACATCTTCCAATGGAATAAATTCGTAGAAAATACCATAGTCAATCATCAGCAGCATAGCCGGATCATTCGGATCGTTCTGTGTCCCGAAATATCCTTCAGAAGCATTGTACGTTTCTACGTAATGCATCTTGGGCGAGCGGATTACTTCTTTGTATTGTTCGCGATAAGGTGTAAAAGCAACGCCCCCATGGAAGAAGACTTCCAGATTGGGCCATATTTCCTCCAGAGATTCCTTACCGGTTTTTTCAAGAATACGCTTGATGAGCACCAACATCCACGAAGGGACACCGGAGAGGCTGGTTACATCCTTTGAAACGGCACTGTTGGCAATAGCTTCTATTTTCTTTTCAAAGTCGCTCATGAGGGCAATCTTCTTACTCGGAACGCGAACACAGTTTACTAATGGATGTATGTTTTGAATCAGAATAGCGGAAAGGTCGCCCACGAGTCCGTGTCTGGAATTGAGGTTGGGACTATGGCTTCCACCTAAAATCAGACCTTGTCCGGAGAAGAAACGGCTGTCGGGGTTCTGTGCCAGATAAAGAGTAACTGCATCTTTGCCACCTTGATAGTGTGTGTCGTTCAGTGCCTCTTTGCTGACGGGCAGGAATTTGCTTTTATCGTTTGTAGTACCCGAAGACTTGGCAAACCAGCGTATCTCTGATGGCCAGAGCAGGTTTTGTTCTCCTGCACGCAGGCGTTCCACATACGGCTTTACCTCTTCGTAAGTCTGTATGGGCAGTCTGTTTTTAAAGTCTTCATAAGTATGAATGCTTTTATAATCATATTTCTTTCCCCATTCTGTATTCTCGGCCATGCGCACCAGACGGTTCAATACTTGGTGTTGCAGCTCTTCTGCACGGTTGGCATATAAGTCGATTCTTTTCAGGCGGGGGCTAAAATACACTTTATTCAGCAATGTTGTGATATTCATCTCTCTTAGTTAAAACTATTTTGTAGCGCAAAAATAATCTTATTTATTGGCTTCTCTATCTTTTTTCTCTTTTTTTTCTATCTTTACGGACGTATTCAGTTGACAAGTTAACAAGTTGACCAGTTGGCAAGACAAAAAGACAAGTTTACCTGTACCTGATACCTTTCAACTTGTTTTCTAAAAAAGGTAGTTATGAGAATCGGAATTTTGACTTCGGGGGGCGATTGTCCCGGCATTAATGCCACCATTCGTGGAGTATGCAAGACTGCAATCAATCATTATGGAATGGAAGTAATAGGCATTCATAGCGGCTTTCAAGGATTGCTGACTAAAGATGTGGAGTCGTTTACCGATAAGTCTTTGTCTGGTTTATTGAATCAGGGCGGAACGATGCTGGGTACTTCCCGTGAAAAGCCTTTCAAGAAGAATGGTGTGATGTCCGATGTGAATAAACCGGCACTTATTGAGCAGAACGTTAAAGAGTTAGGACTGGATTGCGTGGTCTGTATCGGTGGTAATGGTACGCAGAAGACTGCTGCGAAACTGGCTGCCATGGGGCTGAATATTGTATCCGTACCCAAAACAATTGATAATGATATTTGGGGGACAGATTTCTCTTTTGGATTTGATTCTGCTGTGAGCATTGCTACGGATGCCATCGACCGGTTGCACTCTACCGCCAGTTCGCACAAACGGGTGATGGTGATTGAAGTGATGGGACATAAAGCAGGTTGGATTGCACTTTATTCCGGTATGGCAGGTGGTGGAGATGTGATCCTGATACCCGAAATTCCTTATAATATACATAATATAGGTGAGACTATTCTGAATCGCCTGAAGAAAGGGAAACCTTATTCCATTGTAGTGGTTGCCGAAGGGATACAGACGGATGGACGGAAACGTGCTGCCGAGTACATTGCTCAGGAGATAGAGTACGAGACGGGTATAGAAACCCGTGAAACGGTGCTTGGTTATATTCAACGTGGAGGTTCACCTACGCCGTTCGACCGGAATCTGTCTACTCGCATGGGCGGACATGCCACAGAACTAATAGCCACAGAGCAATTCGGTAGAATGATTACATTAAAAGGGGATGAAATATCTTCTGCACCTCTGGAAGAGATAGCCGGAAAGCTGAAGTTGGTAACGGAAGATAACGACCTTGTGGTTCAAGGGCGACGGATGGGAATCTGCTTTGGTTGAAATACGGGCGAATGATTATTCGCCCACCTCATGTCCGGTTACTGTAGTAACTTCCTGATTCTCTTCAATCAGGGCACTCTCAATAATTTCTTCAGCTTCCTCCGTATTTTCCTGCGGATGGTTTTGCGCTTTACTTGCCTCAATCTGTTCTTTGAAGGGGGCATCATTCTTTATTTTCTTTAAAGCAGCCTGAGCAGCATTTTGTTGGGACTCTTTTTTAGAATATCCGGTTCCTTTCCCTGCCGATATGCCTTCGATGCGTATTTCGGTGTGGAACATAGGATTGTAATCTTCGTCAAGAAACTGTTCGATAAGTTCGAATGAAACTTCGACTTTGCTCTTCTGGCTCCACTCAATCAACTTCGATTTAAAATTCACCTCTTTGCGTGACATCTTATCGAGGTCGATGTAATTCTTGAATATCTTTTCTTCCATGAACCGCTTACAGCGTTCGTACCCCTGATCCAGATAGATAGCACCGATAAATGCTTCGAAAGCATTTCCGTACATATAGCTGTTGTGCGAGGAAGAACGGGTGGAATATTTTACCAGTTTGTCCAAACCGATTTCTACCGCCAGTTTATTTAGTGTCTCCCGTTGCACGATTTTGGAACGTGTATTTGTGAGGAATCCCTCGCGGCGGCCTTCAAAATGCTTGTAGACAATATCTCCCACGATGGCGTCAAGAATGGCGTCACCCAAGAACTCCAGTCGCTCATTATTTAAAGGGCGGCCTTTCTCCGAACGGATGGAGGTAGATTTGTGCAACAATGCCTGCTGATATAGCTGGATGTTGCGGGGATAGAATCCCAGTATCTTATAAAAACAAAAATAAGACTCTTTGTCCTTACGGAATAAGAGCCTTATTTTGTCTATTTGATTACGTAACACGACTGATTATTCTGCGTATTTTTTGAAAATAACACATGCGTTATGACCGCCAAATCCAAATGTATTGGACAGAGCTACGTTCACTTCGCGCTTTTGAGCCTTGTTGAACGTAAGGTTCAGGTCATAGTCGATGTTTTCGTCGTTATCACCCTCTTCGTGGTTGATGGTCGGAGGCACAATGCCGTTTTGGATGGCAAGGATACTTGCAATAGCTTCTACCGCACCAGCGGCACCCAGTAAGTGACCAGTCATGGATTTTGTTGAACTGATGTTCAAGTCAAATGCATGTTGACCAAATACCTCTTTAATGGCTTTAGCTTCCGATATATCACCTACGGGAGTAGAAGTACCGTGAACATTGATATAATCTACTTCTTCGGGTTTCATTTCGGCATCTTCCAACGCGTTTCTCATTACTAACTTGGCTCCCAGTCCTTCCGGATGTGAAGCTGTCAGATGATGAGCGTCGGCAGACATTCCTACACCGGCAACTTCTGCATAAATCTTAGCACCACGTGCTTTGGCATGTTCCAGTTCTTCAAGAACCAGGCAACCGCCACCTTCACCCATCACGAAACCGTCGCGGCTTGCGCTGAACGGACGAGACGCGGTTGTGGGAGATTCATTGCGGGTTGATAATGCATGCATAGCATTGAAACCGCCTACACCGCCAACGGTGATTGCAGCTTCCGAGCCACCACTTACAATAACATTAGCCTTGCCTAAACGGATCAGGTTGAAGGCATCAGCGATAGCATTTGTGGAAGTAGCGCATGCAGAACAAGTTGCGTAGTTGGGCCCGTGGAAACCGTACATAATAGAAATCTGTCCGGCAGCAATATCCGAAATCATCTTGGGGATGAAAAACGGATTGAACTTGGGACCGTTTTCTTTACCGGTCAAGGCATAGTTACTTACCTCTTCTTCGAATGTACGGATACCACCGATACCGGCGCCAAAGATGACACCGATTCTGTTTAAGTCCTCATTTTCGACGTCAAGACCGGAATCATTAACCGCTTCTTTAGCAACAGCAATAGCATATTGTGTATACAAGTCCATTTTGCGGGCTTCTTTACGGTCGATATATTTGGTTGCATCGAAGTCTTTCACTTCGCAGGCAAATTGGGTCTTGAAAAGGGAAGCATCGAAATGAGTAATAGGTCCAGCTCCACTAACCCCATTCACAAGGTTTTCCCAAAATTCGGGAACGCTGTTGCCAATGGGAGTAATGGCGCCAAGACCTGTTACTACAACTCTTTTTAATTCCATATTAAATTGATGGATAGAATTACTTAGCGTGTTCTTCGATGTAAGAAACGGCGTCGCCTACAGTACCAATCTTTTCAGCTTGGTCATCCGGAATTGAGATACCGAATTCCTTTTCGAATTCCATGATAAGTTCTACAGTGTCAAGAGAATCAGCTCCTAAATCGTTAGTGAAGCTAGCTTCGTTAGTAACTTCTGATTCTTCAACGCCTAATTTGTCGACGATAATCGCTTTCACTCTTGATGCAATTTCAGACATAACTTTAAGTTTTTAATTAATAATTAGTTTTATTTCTTTAAATTTGCGGGGCAAAGGAATAAATATTTATCGTCACTCGCAAATATTTGGGGAATTAAATGCAATGTTTTGCACATTTTTCACGATTTTGTGCACTAAAAGGAAGGCTTATGAGGAAAAAGATTGCTGTTTTAGCATCGGGAAGCGGAACGAATGCCGAAAATATCATTCGTTATTTCCAGGAAAAAAGTTCGGCTTGTGTGGCCCTGGTTTTAACTAATCGTCAGAGTGCGTTCGTTTTAGAGCGCTCACGCGGGCTTGGAGTGCCTTGCTTTTATTTTTCCAAGGGTGATTGGGAGAGTGGAGAACCGATTTTATCGGCGTTGCAGGAGCATAATATTGATTTTGTAGTGCTGGCCGGATTCCTGGCTCGTATACCAGACTCTATTTTGTATGCTTATCCCAATAAAATGATAAATATACATCCTTCATTGTTGCCAAAGTTCGGTGGAAAGGGAATGTATGGCGACCGCGTACACGAAGCTGTGATTGCTGCAGGTGAAAAAGAAAGTGGTATCACTATACACTATACGAATGAGCATTATGATGAAGGTGCCATCATTTGCCAGGTGAAATGTCCGGTGCTGCCGGAAGATACTCCCGATGAACTGGCACAACGTATTCATGTGCTGGAATACGATACTTATCCCAAGGTTATAGAAAAATTGCTGGAATCCGAGGTCTAAGACTCTGTTTAAGGACTTACCGGAGCTGTATCAAGTCCGTATCATCTCCGTATCTATACGCTTGGAGTTGGTACGGACTTGGTACGGGCTTGATACGGAGTTGGTATGAAGTTGTTATGAAATCACTACGCGGAAGGCTGTTTTCTCTCTTCTCAGTGGATAATCTCCTCTTAATTTCTCAAATAGTTCCGGATGTTGTTTTAAGGCTTCACTGTCCCGTCTTGGATCATACATCTGCAGGTAGGCTTCTGTTTCGGTAGTTGCAGTGATCATCGGATTCTCCGGTTCGGGTGGAACAATTCGGTAATCAGCCTGTATACCAAAATGCTGGCAAAGAGAATCTAACGACATGCGGGTGGCCTTTGCTTTTCCATCTGCTGAATATCCGGCAATATGCGGCGTCCCGATGAATACCTTATTTAATAAGGTGAGATTAATATCCGGTTCGTTTTCCCATACATCAATGACGGCATCTGAGATTAACCTGTTTTCGAGAGCCTCCAATAAAGCCTTTGTCTCAATAACTTCTCCGCGAGAAGTGTTGATGATGATGGGGGAACGCTTCAGTGAGCGGAAGAATGACTGGTCTGCCAGATGGAAAGTCTTATATTTCCCTTCTTTATATAAAGGTACGTGGAATGTGAGGACGTCGCACTCTTCGGCAAGGAATTGTAAGGAACTGAAGTCGGCACTTCCTTCTTCATCTTCTCGTGGCAAGTCATTCAGTAATACTCGCATGCCCAGTTCGCGAGTCACCTCCGCTACTTTACTGCCTACGTTGCCTACTCCGACAATGCCTATGGTCATTTCAGATAACTTCTTTCCTTTCAGGAGTTTTGCCAGTAGAAGTGTGGATTGAAGGTATTGGGCTACGGATGCAGAGTTACAGCCCGGTGCATTCTTCCATACGATGCCTGCCTGCCGACAATATGCTGTATCTATATGATCGAAGCCGATTGTGGCCGTGGCAATAAACCGAACCCGACTCCCTTCTAATAATTCCCGGTTGCAATGGGTGCGTGTGCGGATGATCAACGCGTCTGCATCTTTCACTAAGGAAGGTGTGAAGTCCTTTCCGGGGACATATATTACTTCATCTGCTATCTTTTCGATAGCTTCCTTTATAAAAGGTATTTTATTGTCGATAATGACTTTCATTTCTGTATTTTTTTTCTATATTTGTTGCAGGCAAAGTTAGTCATAAAAGCGGTAAACTGTTTGGCTGTGTGCTAAATAATACATAACTTTGTCAACTTGTACAAATATTAGGATTTGTAGAATAAAGATAAAACAGTTATAAGGAATGAAGTGTATCCATATCATTACGCCTGTAAAGGATTCCATTGAGTTGACTTTACAGACGGTAGATGCTATTATGGCATCTGACGTTAAAACTCCTTTTACATATACCGTTTACAATGATTTCAGTACGGAGGAGAATACGGCCAGGTTACGAGAAGCATCCGTGAGACTGGGTTTCGAATTGGTAAACCTTGCGGATGTCACAAGCAACCCTTCGCCTAATTATCTGCTGATTCTGCAAATGTCGCAAGAACGTGCCATTGCGGAAGAAGCCGGACTGATCATAGTGGAATCTGATGTGGTGGTGAAGAAAGATACTTTGCAATCTTTGTTCGACGGCGCTTTGGAAAGAAAAGATTGTGGAATTGCTGCTGCTGTCACCGTTGATGAGAAGGGTGATATAAACTATCCTTATTTATTTGCAAAAGGGCGAGAGAATCAGGTGTTTCCCGAAAAGAAGCATTGTAGTTTCTGTTGCTCGTTACTGACGTTGAACTTCCTCCGTTCGTTTGATTTTCATCAGCTGAGTCTTGAAAAGAATTGGCACGATGTGGCAATTTCCCATCAATCATTGAAAGAGGGATTCAAAAACTATCTGTTTACTACACTTCCGGTGTGGCATCGTCCGCATGGTAGTCGTCCGTGGAAACAATTAAAGTATAAGAATCCGTTGAAGTATTACTGGTTAAAGTATACCAAAGGACTGGATAAAATTTGAAAATACTATGGAGTATCGATTGGTTTCTATTATTATACCTATTTATAATATGGCAAAGTATCTGCACGAGACTTTGGATTCGGTGCTTGCTTCAGATTATCCTAATTTTGAAGTAATACTGATGGATGACGGCTCGACAGATAATTCTTTGGACATTGCCAAAGAGTATGCGGAAAAAGATCCACGGGTAAGTGTACATACCCAGCCGAATAGTGGGCCGTGTGTTGCTCGTAATAATGCTATATCATTGTCTCATGGCGAATACATATTGCCGGTAGACGCGGATAACCGGATCAGTCCGACATTCATAAGCCATGCTGTAGTAGAATTGGAACGAGACCCGGATGTTAAAGTGGTCTGTCCGCGAGCCGAATTTATAGGCGACCGTAGTGGTGAATGGAAGTTACCACCCTTCTCTTTGAAGCTGTTGGCACGTAAAAATATGATTGATACCTGTGCACTCTACAGAAAAACAGAATGGGAAAGAGTAGGTGGATACTGCGAAGAGATCATTGCACGTGAGGATTGGGAATTCTGGATATCTGTACTGAAAGATGGTGGAAAAGTGGTTCGTTTGCCTCAGATAGAATTGTATTATCGTGTACGTGCCGGGTCCAAAAGAATTATAGACCGTTCGTTGAAGCCACATGTTACGAAAGTGCTTAACAAGCGTCACGCTGAATTTTTTGAACGGGAGTTAGGTGGAAAGTTGCGTTCTGTGCGTTCCTGGTCCAGATGGATCAATCGTATTGAGCGCTTTTTTCGTCCACGGTGTATGGCTGTAGCTCCTGGTTATTCAAATATGAGTGACTTTGTGAAAGTGCTTCCGGTTATTTTTGAAGATCGGGGTACTGTTATTTATAAAGGAAGAAATGAACTGAGGGAGTTTGATATAGCAGGACGGAAAGTGGTCGTTAAATCTTTCCAGATACCTCACTTGCTGAACCGGATTATTTATAATTTTTTCCGGGAATCTAAGGCACGGCGTTCATTTCGCTATGCGGCCATGTTGCGCCAGTTTAATATAGGCTCGCCTGCACCCATTGGTTTCTGTTCGGTTTCCAGTTGGTTCTTGTTCGGAAAGAGCTATTTTGTTTCGTTAAGGTCTGAATGTCCTTATACTTACCGGGATCTTCCACAACGTCCTTTTGAGGAACAGGAAGAAATACTTCGCGCCATAGCCCGTACCACTGCCGCTTTGCATGAACATGGAATTTTGCATAAGGATTATTCGGCAGGGAATATCTTATTTGCAGAAAAGCCGGAGGGCGTCTCTGTAGAGATTATTGATTTGAACCGGATGCGCTTTGGTAAGGTATCTTTGGAAGAAGGGTGCAAGAATTTTGAAAGACTACCCGGCACTGATGAGATGTTTGCTGTGTTGGCGGATGAGTATGCCAAATCCCGTGGCTTTGACAAGGAAAAATGTTTGCAGCTAATAGAAAAAGCTCATAAATCTTCTTCGTCTTTTTCGTCTAAGATTTCTTGATGTCTGACTTTTGAAGGTAGTTTCTATGTTTGGCCTGCATCTGCCCCATGGGTAAAATTATGCAGTAGGTGGGCATAAATCGTTTCTTTCCCTTCGGAGGTGAGCATATTGAATTGTTTCTTATAGGTTAATTTGTGGAAACCATAGTTTTTACTAAATTCCTCCATAGACTTTTCATTAAATGGCATGTTGAGACACTTGGACAGGTTGCTGATTCTTTGCAGAGGGACATTGTCGATCATTTCCGTAATAGCCGGGATATTTTCATAGGCTATGCTAACGAGATAATCGAAGAATAAGTAAGTGACGATTCGTTGATGATTCTTCCAATAACTATAGAACATGTCCAGTAGGGAAGCGGGTAGAATATTGTCCTTGCCACATGCTATAAAAAAAACTGTCCACTTGCCGTTTGCCACATTGGTGTTTTTTGCCGTATGATGGCAAGTGTAGAAATCGGCATCGGGATTCATTATTGAGTCTACATCTCTGGTAAAAAGTAGGGTGCTGTCAGCCCATATTCCTCCATGTTCTTTAAGCAGATTTATCCTTAGCATGTCACTGAAATGGGTGAGACTTATTTCGTGGTTTTTCACTTTTTGAAAGATGTAATCCGGCATTGTAGCATATTCCTGATAGTTTTGCTCTGTGATTAATATGACAGGATGTTGGCCTGCATAACGTTTTGCAGAGGCGTAGCAGACTTTAACGATATCAGGCATGTTCGCTTCTCCTTGCCACCAGCATATCCAGATGGGGCATGTCTTGCCAATCGGACTTTTCTTGGTACTTGCTCCTTTGTATTTCTTTATAATATCTTTTGCACCGGACTTCTGTGAGATTACTGTTTTGAAGTATAAATGTTTGCTGTGATGCAAAAGCGTCTTCTCGATTGATTTGAAAAAGGATTTGACGGGGTTGATATCTGGATTCATGGTATTCATATTTTTCTGCTTTATGTTACTTGTCAATAGGTAGATTCAATCAGCTTGATTAACTCTTCTTCCTGCGAACTGAATTTGCGGGCAAACAGTTTGTCGGAGTTGACTAGTTCGGTGTAATCTTGTATCTTCCATGTATAAGGATCTCCTCTATTCCAGTCAATCAGCCGCATGCTACCGATGTTGTTGTCTTCTATATTATAGATATTCTTTTTGAATGGAGAGTTCCATAACAGAGTTTGAACAAAAATCTCATCAGGACAGAGTGTGTATCGGAAGCGTCGGAGAACAAAAGGCTTTTTCTTTAATAGATATAGGCAAAAATTGTGAGTGATACTGAACCACTGGGAGCCTTTCCGAAATTCAACTTCTTGCTTTCTATGGAAGTGAACCACTTTTTGTGCTATTAGCGCAAGGTTGTGGCAGGGTGCTGTAATGACATGCCACTTGCTGTTGTTACGTTTCAAGTGCTTCGTGAAGAAATAATAGCGGGATATTTTCCGTTTCAGGTCTTTCTGATGTTTATTGTCAGACCAATATCCTACGAATTCCTTACCTGTATTTATTTGAAAGAAAGAATGGATGTAGTCTTGTGTCTGTATGGGCAGATCTGTTCCTGATAAAAGATGATAGTAAGAATAGACTTCTTGTGTCAAGGCTGTTTCCAGTAACAGGTATTCGGTTTCTACCTGACTGAGATCTCCCCAGTAAACTTTATTTCGCGTAGATAAAATGTGCAATTTAGCTCGCTGCATTTGTAAAGAACGTATCTTCTCATACAGTTCCGTTGATCGGTGGTCTATATGTAGATAGATATCATTCCGCTCATCATCGAGCATTGATAATAGAGCTCTTAATACTGGATATTCATTGTGAGCAATAATCAGGTATGCATGCTTCATTACAATTACTTGTTGAAATGTAGTTTAAAGAAATCGGAAATGGTGTTGTCGGTTTGGATCAATCCATCACGTTTCAATAGTTCATAGGAATTAGCTCCTATGATTCTATTATATTCCATTTCCAGTTCTCCTTTTTTGTAGAGTTCGTAAAAGTGGCGCCAATGCATTCCTATATGTTTATGAGGATTCTGCTCCAATTGCTTTCCACCATTAATCATTTTTTCCAGAAAGCGTTTTTTATCCCGGACAGAATAATGGTATATACATATGTTGCTTTTCTTTTCATTTTGTGGAAACATTAATACTTTGTGGTTCCCAGTGGAGATTTGTATATATGAGGTGGTACGATGAAGCACCTTTCCTCTTTGTGGAAGATAAAGAGAATAGCGAGATAAATTGTATGCTTTGTATTTTAATGGGTTTATTATTGGGCGGATAGTTTGATTCCATTTCCAGAATGGTTTACCTGCTTCCGGATATATGCACTTCATAGAACATTTCAAAACATTGGCTTTGGTCGTTTTAAGTTCTGTTTTAAGGTCTCCGGTAGGGGAATACCATAGTTCATCAGCGTCGGCATTGATGACCCAGTCTGCATGATACTTTTTTTTAGCAAGTTTAATCATACGGTCTACCCATACTTTCTGGTTGTAGTTGGTAGCTTTTTCAAAGATAACTTCTTTTATCCAGCCTTTTTCTTGGTATTTACGGATAATCTCAATCGTGCCGTCTGTGGAGTTGTTGTCTGTTATGAGAAAGCTGTCTATTCCCATTGCTTTATGGAAACGGAGACTCTCTTCCAATATGTCTTCTTCATTTTTGACTAATAATGTCATAATGAGTATCGGATTGGATGTCTTCTTAAAAGCCTGCGGGGCTTCTTTGAGTACATGGGCTATTTTGTTAAGAAGAGGCATTAGCATTTACTATTAAATCATTGTTTAGGTTACGAATTTACAAAGATATATTATTTTTTTATATGCGACCTAATTTAAGCCGATAAATGAATGCTGGATAAGCAGGTTTGCTTTATATTTCAAAGACTACTTTGTGTTTGTACCTTTTTAGTCTATCTTTGCAGAGAAATGAAAGAATCCTTTTTTTGAAAATAATAATGTATGGAAAGTTCTCCTTTGATAAGCATTATTACTCCGGTATATAATGTTGAACAATATTTGCGGCAGTGTATTGAGTCAATTATTATGCAGGACTTTCAGGACTGGGAGTTGATATTGGTTGATGATGGGTCTACTGATAAATCCGGAGCAATTTGTGATGAATATGCGTTGAAAGAAGGTCGTATTCGTGTATTGCACAAGGAGAATTCCGGGCAGGCTGATAGCAGGAACGTGGCATTGCAGCTGGCAAAAGCGGATTTGATAGGGTTTGTGGACAGTGATGACTGGATAGAGTCCGATATGTATAGTGTATTGTATCATACGCTGATTGAAAATCAAGCCGATATTGCAATTTGCGGATATTTTCAGGATTATAAAGATGTTTCGGAAGTTTCATGTGCTATTGGAGAGATTGTAGTATATAATCGGGATGAAGCGTTGAAACTTATATTGGAGGATAAAGTCATTAAGAGCTTTCTTTGGGATAAGTTATTTCATCGGAAAGTGATAACAGACTTGCTACCTAAATCTTATTATTACGAAGATTATGCTACTCTGTTTAAATGGTTTATTAATGCCAATAAAATAGCTTTTTGTCAAAGGCCGGAATATCATTACCGTCAACGTAAAGGCAGTACGGATCATGATGCAGATCCTCGGAAAAAATATCATTTCTTTGTTGCGGAACAAGAAAGATATAATTATCTGCAAAGGCATCATCTTCTATTGGAAAGGTCGAAAGAATTTGCTGCTAAAGTGGTGATGACCGGAATTCAAGAGACTAAAGGTATTGCCAGACGTGCAAAAGACCGGGAAAAGGACTTGTATTATATAAAAAAAATCAGACAGGAATTGCAACAATACTTGCCTGTAGATTATAGAGAATTAGGCTTAAAAAGATATATCAGATTGTGGAAATTGCAACATTTTCTTCCATGGTACATATTTTCGTTGCGTTTGAGCCAATTATTTGTGTTTAAGAAAAGAAATAAGAAAATGTGTTATGAATAAAAATAAGAGTTCAGCCAGAGTAATTGCTTTTTATCTGCCTCAATTTCATCCTGTACCAGAGAATGATAAGTGGTGGGGAAAAGGATTTACGGAATGGACCAATGTAGGAAAAGCACGTTCTTTGTTTCCCGGACATTATCAGCCTAAAGTTCCGGCAGATTTAGGGTATTATGATTTACGGGTCCCTGAAACTCGTAAGGCACAAGCCGATATGGCACGGGAGTATGGAGTAGAAGGTTTTTGCTATTGGCATTATTGGTTTGGCAATGGGAAGCGTTTATTAGAACGTCCATTCAATGAAGTATTGGCTTCAGGTGAACCGGATTTCCCTTTTTGCTTAGCATGGGCTAATGAATCATGGAGAGGCTTTTTTCATGGCATAAAGGCTAAAGAAACGTTGATAGACCAACTCTATCCGGGCAAGGAAGATTATATTGCCCATTTTAATGCGGTGCTTCCTGCATTTAAAGATCGTCGTTATATAACAGTAGATGGTAAACCTCTATTTATGATTTATCATCCTTTTGATAATCAGGGAGAAGTGAATATCTTTATGAAACTGTGGCGCGAATTGGCAATACAGAATGGATTGAAAGGAATCTTTTTTGTAGGCCAGACCTATCATTTGGATGATGAAAGAGCGGGGCTGGAGGCTATGGGCTTTGATGCTATAAATGTAGTGCGTATGTTTGAGTATGAACGAAAACAGAGAAGTCTTTACAGGAAAGCCCGACGTTGGCATAATTGGTTTGGGCTTCCATGGATTGTAAATTATGAAAAGGCCAGCCGTTTTTTTGTAGCAGACGAAGATAGTGATAAAAATATTATTCCTACCATTATTCCTAACTGGGATCATTCACCGCGTTCGGGAAAACAGGGCTTGGTTCTGCATCATTCGGAGCCGGAATATTTTGAACGGCATATGAAAGACGTAATGATGCATCTTGAAGGGAAACCTTTGGAACACCGTCTTGTTTTTGTAAAGTCATGGAATGAATGGGCAGAGGGAAATTATCTGGAGCCGGATCTGCGATATGGAAAGAAATTTTTGGAAGTGATTCGAAAGTATGTTGAGGAGGGGTAAACAGAACCGATAATATTTTTTCATATGAAAAAAAAAGTAGCAGTCATCATACCAGCCTATAAAAGTCGTTTCTTGTCGCAGACTTTGGATTCTATGGTAGTACAAACGAATCAGGATTTTACTGTATATATAGGAGATGATGCCAGTCCTCATGATTTGAAAAATATAATATCTCTTTATCAGGGTAAACTGGATATCGTTTATCATCGTTTTGAGACAAACTTGGGTAAGAAGGATTTGCCCAGACATTGGGAACGATGCATTGAGATGTCTAAAGAACCTGTCATTTGGTTTTTTTCAGATGATGATTTAATGCCATGTGATGGGATTGAACGAATATTGAAGGCCTTGCAGGAATGTGGTGAGAAGAATATAATGTTCCGTTTTCCTCTTGTTGTTGTAGATGGTGAGAATAATGAGATGTATGTGAATCCATCATTTACAGGTGAAAAGATTTCTGGATACAACTTTCTACTGGATAAATTGGAAGGTAGAATTCGTTCTGCAGCTTGTGAATATGTGTTCAGCCGTGATGTTTATCAGAAGGGAGCTGGCTTTGTCAAGTTTCCTTTGGCTTGGTGCTCGGATGATGCAACGTGGACGAAGTTTGCAGATTGTGCAAAAGGAATTATTGCCTTGCCAGGAAAACCCGTTTGCTGGAGAAATGTAGAAGGTGAAAATATTAGTAATTCTAATTGTTACGATAGTCGAAAAATTGAAGCTACCAGATTGTTCTTAAAATGGATAATTAATTATTATCCAGCTAAACTTAATGAAAAAAAACTGCACCACGCTTTAAAGACTTATGTGCATACGATATTACATTATTCTGTAAACAATAACTTTGGATTATGCGAACTTTGGAGGATATGTCGTATTTTGTGGACGATTCGCCCATCTATAGCGTTGAGCGTAGCATTTTGTATGTGTAAAGTAAAATTGAATATAAAGAGATAAAGATGAAAAAAATACTTTTTATTATTCCTTGTATCCCTTACCCACTGACTTCGGGTGGGAATCAGGCCTTTTTCCATATGGTAGATTATCTTCGTCACAAGATGTCTGTTTCAATATTACTCTATCCTAAAGGGAAAGAGAAGGAAGATGTGGAGAAATTGAAAAAAATATGGGATAACGTGGACTTTTTTATCTTCACAGAACAAATGGCAGAGCCTGAAACCCGACATCCTTCTTATTATAAATGGTTAAAGAAGATTGCTCTATCTGCTACTCGTAAGATGCGGCGCCAGTTGCTCATTCATGACAAAGATGTAGTACGTAAGGATATGACTTTTACTTCTTCTATTTTTGAGCCACTTCCTTCAAAATATGCAGAATATGTATCAACTGTTTCCCGATCTGGTTTTGATATTATTCAGGTTGAGTTTTATCCTCTGATATCATTGGGCTATCTTTTACCGAGGGATGTGCAAACTATTTTTGTACATCATGAATTGAGATATGTTCGCAATGAGAATGAAATGACTTTTCTTGATAAAGTGACGGATGAAGAACGTATGTTGTATCGTATTGGAAAGGACTTTGAACATTCTGCATTGCAAACCTATAAGCATGTGATTGCCTTGACTGAGGTGGATCGCCAAATGTTGATTGATTTTGTTGGTGGCGGAGAAAAAATATATGTATCTCCTGCTGTTGTAAAAGTAGCTGATGCTTGTGATAAACAGGTTGTTCCCACTGCTTCCAGATTGACTTTTGTTGGAAATGAGGGACATTACCCGAATCTGGATGCAGTCGTCTGGTTCTGTCAGGAGATAGCCCCTTGTTTGCGTAGTCAGGGTTTCCATTTCACTTTTCAAGTGATAGGACCATGGAGAAGTTCATATATAAAAGAGTTACAAGCTTCTTGTCCCGAAATGGAGTTGGTAGGTTATGTGGAAGATTTGCATAGTTTTTTAAATGGAAGCATTGTGCTTGTCCCGATTCGTATCGGCAGTGGAATGAGGATGAAGATACTGGATGCTGTTTCTTCAAAAGCTCCTTTTGTTACTACTACTAAAGGTGTTGAAGGTATTGATTTTCGGCATGAAGAAGAGTGTTTGAAAGCAGACAGTGCATCTGATTTTGCATCTGCTGTTATCAGATTGGCCAATGATGAAAAGTTGCAGATTAAATTGGCAAATCAAGCAATAGGTCGATTGCAAGGATTATATAATCCACAAGAAATGTTGGAACGGCGATTGAATATTTACAGTAAGGTTTTGAATGTAGAGTTGAATTTAATAGATTAGTTATGCTATCAATCGTAATTTGTTCTGTATCACCTGAACGTTTGCTACAAGTAAGCCAGAATATACATGATACTATAGGGGTGGAATATGAGATTATTGCTATAGATAATACAGAGAAAAAATGGCCTATAGCACGGGCTTATAATGAAGGTGCGCGTCAGGCTCGTTATCCTTTTCTCTTCTTTGTCCATGAGGATGTGAAATTCCATTCGCAAGATTGGGGAAGTATTATTGAAGATAAATTGAATGAACCGGATTGTGGGGTTATTGGTTTTGCCGGTAGCAAAGTCAAACTCAATTGTTATTCTGGTTGGATGCAAAATAAAGATTGGGCTTGCTCTTTTTTCTATCAGGGAGGGAGAGCAAGAACTGAGCTTCAGGTTGCATGTGTCACTTTGGAACATCCTTTTGAGGAAGTTGTAATTTTAGATGGTTTTGGAATGTTTGTATGTAAGGACGTATGGAGTTTGTATCCTTTCGATGAAAGACTATTGACGGGATTTCATTGTTATGATCTGGATTTTTCAATACAGATAGCTGCAAGCAGGCAATATAAGAACTATGTTTGTTGCTCACCGAAGGTACTGGTGGAGCATTTTTCATTAGGAAAATATAACCGAAGTTGGTGTCAGGATACTATTCGCCTGCACAAGTTGAAATGGAATAAAATTCTTCCTTTGAAAGTGGATGGATTGGAACTCAGCAAGAAAAAAGAGCGAAAGTTTGAAGAACGTTATTTTGATTACTTTGTACGTGATTTGATAAAAGCTGATTATCCAGAAAAGAAAATAGCATTGAAGGATTTTCTTGCTTATCCTTTCTCTTGGAGGCATTTGAGGCATTGCGTTTCGAATGTATATAGGTATTTAAAATCGTAATTTGTTACATTATGAGATTGGTGTTTCTTTCACATTCCAGTGATTGTACAGGAGGGGCTCAAAGATGTTTGTTAGATTTGTTGAAGGGGATCAAGCAGAATCATCCGGAGTGGCAAATTTATGTGGTGTTTCCTGGTCAGGGTGATTTGGTTGATGCTTGTTCTGCTTATATCAGTGGTTATAAGATACTTCGAATGAGGTGGTGGCTGGTTGGTGGGAATGGTCATATTGGTATAGGTGATAAACTCGTATATGCTCGTAAGTTATTTAAGTATTCTATAAAATTAGCTCGTTATCTGAAGCAGATAAAGCCGGATTATGGAATAACAAATACAATTGTGCTCCCTCATCTGGCATGTGCTTGTAGGTTTTTGAAGATTAGACATTGTTGGTTTATTCATGAAATACCTGATGCTACTTGGCAAGATAATGGCTTTATATTCAAGTCTCAGTCTGTTTTTAAGTTGGTCGATAAATTGTCTGCTAAAGTTTTGGTTACTTCTGAATATGCAAAATGCTATTATCAGAATATAATGACAGGTGGTAAGGTTCATGTTATTACGCAGGCTGTTGAGTTGCAAACTGTTTTGGGAGTGAACAAAGACCGAAGTTTACATGATCGCTACACGCTGTTGTTGGTAGGGGCTTTTGATTCGAATAAGGGGCAAATGGAATTGCTACAGGCAGTAAAGAGTATTGTGGATAAAGAAAAAGATATTTTTTGCTATCTGGTTGGACCTGATTATGGTTTTATATCCATATGTGAAGATTATATTAAGAAGAATGGATTAAGCTCTAGTGTGAAAATAGTTCCTTTTGTCAAACAAATATATCCATATTACTATTTGGCAGATGTACTGCTGGTTTGTTCAGCCTTTGAAACTTTCGGCAGGGTTGCTGTTGAGGCTCAAAAATGTGGATTACCAGTAATTCTTTCTGATGTAGGAGCCAATTTGGAACGTATAGAAAATGGTATAAACGGTTTGCTTTATCAAAAAGGTAATATCATGGACTTAGTAGAAAAGATAGAGCTGCTTAGGGATACGACTGTTAGAAATACATTTTCTAAGAATATAAATTTAGTTATGTTAGAAGAAAAGTATAGTAGTGATCACTTTGCTTCGAACTTTGCTAAGTTGTTGAATCTTTAATTACTAAAAGTAATTTTAAATATTTTGAAATGAAACTGTCTATAATAACGATCAATTATAATAATGCTATCGGACTGAAAAAAACGATTGAAAGTCTTATTGAACAGAGCTATCAAGAATATGAGTATATTGTGATAGATGGAGGTAGTGATGACGGTAGTAAAGAGGTTATTTGGGAGAGCCTGAGGTATGTTTCTAGCTGGTGCTCAGAGAAGGATACAGGCGTTTATAATGCTATGAATAAAGGAATTATGAGGGCTACAGGGGAGTACCTGTTATTCTTGAATTCGGGTGACTATTTGTATGATTCTACTGTATTAGAAGATGTTACTTCAACTCTGTCTGGTGAAGATATTATATATGGAGATTTGCTTTATGTCGAGAATGGTGTGGAAAGAGAGGTTTGTGTATATCCTACAACCTTGAATTTAGATTACTTTTTTGAGCACTCATTGGGGCATCCCGCTACTTTTATTAAAAGAAGTTTGTTTCAAGATTCTCTTTATTCTGAAGATTTAAAGATTGTTTCAGACTGGGAATTCTTTTTGAAGAAAATAGTATTAGAAGAAGTCTCTTATAGGCATATTAGTAGAACGATAACAGCCTTTGGTATGGGGGGAATTAGCTCTCAGATAGATGCATGTAATGAAGAGCGGGAGATGGTTTTGCGTAAGTTCTTTCCAAGTATGTTGCGTGATGCTTTGAAAGCGGCTGCACATATGAAGAAACAACCTTTGTATGAACTTTTCTGGGAGCTGAGTAATACGCGTCGTTTTCAACACAGAATAAAACCTGTCATTGCCTTTCTTGTCGGGCTAAATAAGTGTTTTTCCCGCAGAAGATAGTTTAATATATTCTTCTAATGTTTTGAGATAGACATTCTCTGTTTCTCGGGCTGCTTTTTCCCATGAATAGAGCTTTAGTCTTTCCTGTCCGGCTTTTATTAATTTTGTACGTTTGCTCTTGTCACTAATGACATTAATAATAGTATCTGCAATGGAGTTGATAGAATAAGGATTAAAGAAAGCACCTGCATCACCTGCTATTTCAGGAAAACATGTTGTGTTACTTAGAGCTACGGGACAATTGCAGGCATATGCTTCTAAAATAGGAATTCCAAATCCCTCATAATAGGAAGGATATACAAAGAGTAATGCACGGCTATATAGTTCGTTTAAGTCTTTATCTTTGGTAGCAATTTGTATTATATTAGAGGCTATATTGTAATTTGATATTTGTTGTAGTTCACTATCAGAAAAAGGTTTTCCCGTACAGACCAAATGTATTTTTTTATTTGTTTGGTGAACTATACTGAATGCTTCTAATAGAGCCTGGAAATTTTTATAGAAAGTTCTGTCTCCTACAAACAAGATATATTGCTCCGGTAAAGGTAAGTTATGCTCTTGGGATGGGCGGAGACTTGTTCCATGGTAAATAACATCTATTTTCTCAGGAGCTATATTTAGTATATCAATAATATCCTTTTTGGTATATTCGCTGATTGCGATAATCCGATTGGCTTTAGTAATGATTTCTCTCTTTTGACGTATGATTTCTTCTGATCCTTCAATAAGATTGGAAAACCTCTCATAAATCATGTCATGAACAGTGACTACTAAAGGAGAATTACCAGTGTATTTAAGGAAAGATGGATCGTAATAGGTCGGATGGTAAAGATATGGAATAGGAGATTGCAGCATCTTCTTTGTCAGTCTCTGATTCTTACAATATAATTTTTGAGTATACTGTTTAGATAAGAAATATGGGATATATAAACGGTGCTTTGCAATCTTTGTTTGTGATAAGTAGTGGTTCTCTGTATATCGTACAGCAATATCATATTTGAATTGCAACTTGGATATGATTTCACAAAAATATCGCGAGATCCCTCCAAATTTCTGCTGATCGAATATTTGTGAATCATATATAATGTATGGTTGTATCTTCATTTGCTATTATCTATTTGATTTATAGTATGCTACCAATAACATCCTGCTTCGATTTGTCGGGCCTTCTCGGGAGTTTCGCTTTCAGAAGGTTTAACCCAATATTCGTTCATCAGTTGTGAGTAATTATAAGTTGCATTATAAGTACTATCTTCCCATCTGGCACCTTTTATTCCGAATATCAACTGTAGGCTACCTCCCATGTGTATAGCTTTCTTTCCGGTGCGTTTGATATGTGCGGCTAATGGAAGTCCGTATGCTCCACAACCTAAGAGGCAGATGTCATAGTCTCTTTTATCTATTTCGTTTTTCATAAATTCGAGGGCATCAAACCATGTCTTGAATCTACTGTCGGTGTGATTTCCAATTGTTTGAACAGCCTTAATAGTCTGTAAATCAAAAGTAGGTAAGATTCTCAAATCTTTGTGGATGAGCTCTTTTTGCAGATACTGTTTTTGTATTGTTTCTGCAAAAGGGTGTACTACTAAGACTTTTTTATTCTCTAAAGCAATAGTCCACGGTATATCACTCCAAAAAGGGTTGTAAGGCTCAAAATCTATTTTATATGCATTCTGTAATTCGTTGGAAAAATATTGTTCTTCATATCTCCAGGAAGCAAGAATATCAATTAAAGACATGTCTTCAATCATCATTTCTGAAAAACGTTTTAATTGATCAGGGGTTGCAGAAAAAAAACCGGCATTGTTCCTCATTGTATATATTGTTTCTTTTTCCCACCACCAAGGAAATGCTTCTCCTTTTATATATTTTACGATTTTTCTTTTCTGATGAAAAATACCTAAATAGTTGGTTACACATCCTATTTCTACAGAACCCAATCTTGAAAGCATACAAGGCTCTGGTGATAATATTTTTTTTCTGATTTGGCTTGATATGATATTGGGGTTTGTTTCTTTGTATGGGGTGCAATGTTGTGGTGTTCCATGCTTTCGGATGTAACGTCGACGTAACTTTTTTAGTAGTTTTATAAATATTTTCTGCATAGAACTAAGAGACATTATATTATAACTTATGCAATGATAAGGATTTTATGAAAAATAACGCTTTCTTCCTGTGTTAAAAAGATAAAAGAACTTTTTAAAGAAATGAGTAATTTTATTCTTTTTTGAAGTAGTTGAACCGTATCATCTCATCCGATATATCATATGCCTCCTTTGCTAAATCCACCTCCTCAGATGTATAACCTTCTCCTTCCACATTCATCTGTGAACCTATGGCGAACCCTTTCTTGTTGGGATTGAGAATGCTCTCTCCAAGTCCGGTCCAATAATAATCGTCAAGTTGGAGCAGGTTCAGTAGGGTGGGATACATGTCTATTTGCCCCATAACTTCATTATAGTGCATGCCTACAGGAGAGTTTACAACAATGAAAGGAGTGAACGGTTTGTTGGATACAATATCTTTGCCACCGGGGCTTTCGCATAACTCTGTCCGATAATATGCCAGACCTTCGTGGTCGCCTGTTATTACGATTAGTGTTTCTTTATATTGTGGAAGGGTTTTCAGGTATTCTATGAATTTGCCAATTGCTTTATCCGTATAGCGAGCAGTCGTCATATAGTCACCCATTTTTTCTGGAATGTCGGAAGAGAATGAAACTTCTTTCAGGTATTCCGGTAATATGAATGGAGCATGGCCGGAATAAGTAACAAGTTGCATACATGCGTTTTCTCCTTTTCCCCAAATCTCTCCTTTTTCTATTTTCTCTTGGCATTGTGCAAAGAATGAACCGTCTCCAGTGCGTTTGTGTGTGCCGAAAGCTTCAGTCAATTTGAAGTCATGATAAGCGATAATGGTGTCTACGCCGAAGCTCTGGGCTATGGGACCTTGATTCCAGGTAGACAATTTATCAATGGTTAACAGATAATTGCGTGAATGATTCTTTTCGCGCATGGCTTTCTGTAATGACGGATAAATATGATTGGGATATTGACTGCTGTAAGTACCGCTATTGATGGGTAATAATCCGGTGCAAAGCATGAGCTGTGCATCAATAGAACGCCCGCCTTTTACCTGAGTCAGTACGTGTGGAGCATAGAGGGTGGTAGAGTCTTTCAATAGTTTATTCATATAGGGGGTAATCTCCTGTCCCTCCACTTCTTTTTCTAACACCCAGCTTTCCAATGATTCTGCCAAGATAATGATGCAATTGGTGCGACGATTGGTATTATTACTGATTAATGCGGCTTCATGTTTCGGCTTTGCACTTAACCATTCTTGTATTTTGGCTTCCAGTTCAGGAGTTAGTTGTTGTTGTGGACCTATCAGATCATAACATAGACTACCGAAAATCGTATAAATAGAAGGACCGCTTGAACATAAATAGGCTTTATCACGATACTTCCCATAAGCCTTTGAGAATCCGCCTTTCATAAGGGTTACTGTTTCAAAAATGCAGATAATTACTGCAAGTGTTCCTAAATAAGGAAGAACTCGAACCGGGCGTTTCGGGTGTGATGTTTTGGTGCGTAGGTGAATTATAGCTGCTATAAGGGTGGATAGTGGGAAAAGCAAATCATACCACCGGAGAGAGTCAATCACGCTACCGGTGAAATCGGCTAAGTTTCCTGATAGTCCATAGCTGTTCAATGGTATAGCTGTATAATAAGTCCTGAAATACATAAGATTAGCTATCAACAGAAAGTCCAGTAAAAGCATGATGAAAGTTTCCGTTTTCCACATTCGGAAGAAGGCATAGGGGATAAGTAATATAAACGTGGCTATCAGTTTTGTTGTATAACATTCAACTGTAGAAAGAGAAGCAAACGTTGTGGGAATACACCACAGAATGTCGAATAATATGAATTTAAGAAAAATAGTAACTCCAAATGTCAGTATGGACTTATCAATCTTTGTCATAATAAAGCGTATATTGATATCTGGGCGCAAAGGTACAATATATTTTCTCGAAAATCATTCTGTAATTCACATAAATGACTCATAATGTCTGTTTATTGAGGGGTGCATAGATAAATCTCGTTAATATTAAATTTATCTTCTTCTTCTTAAAGATATTTCTTGTATCTTTGTGCCCCTAATTCATTAATACCAAGCAATGAGGGAATTTCTGCAACTGATGCGACGTTTTGTGTCGCCTTATAAGAAGTATATAGGATGGGCGGTTTTGCTCAATGTTTTATCGGCTGTTTTCAACGTCTTTTCGTTTACTCTATTGATTCCAATTCTGAATATTCTGTTTAAGACAGGTGATGGCTCACAGGTTTACCACTATATGGAGTGGGGAAGTGACAGCTTGAAAGATGTGGCGATCAATAACTTCTATTACTTTGTCACCCGATTGATTGAAACGCACGGACCAACGATGACGCTTCTGTTTATGGGGCTTTTCCTAGCCTTTATGACTATGTTGAAAACTTCTTGCTACTTCGGTTCTTCCGCCATCATGATTCCTTTGCGTACAGGAGTTGTTCGCGATATCCGTATCATGGTTTATTCCAAAGTAATGCATTTGCCGCTTGGTTTTTTCTCGCAGGAGCGGAAAGGAGATATTATTGCACGCATGAGTGGTGACGTAGGTGAGATTGAAAACTCTATTACCAGTTCGCTGGATCTGTTGCTGAAGAATCCTATTCTGATTCTACTTTATTTCTCGACACTTATTATCACCAGTTGGCAGCTGACTTTGTTTACTGTAGTGGTGCTTCCCGGAATGGGGTGGCTGATGGGTAAAGTCGGCAAAAAACTGAAACGTCAGTCTTTGGAAGCTCAGAGTAAATGGAGTGATACGATGTCGCAGTTGGAAGAGACTCTGGGCGGTTTACGAATCATTAAAGCCTTCATTGCTGAAGATAAAATGGTGGACCGTTTTACTAAGTGCAGTAATGAGTTGCGTGATGCGACTAATAAGGTAGCTATCCGTCAGGCTTTGGCCCACCCGATGAGTGAGTTCTTGGGAACACTTCTTATTGTATTGGTACTGTGGTTTGGTGGTATATTAATTTTGGGTAATGATCACTCTTCGCTGGAAGCTCCTACATTCATCTTCTACATGGTTATCCTTTATAGTATCATCAATCCGTTGAAAGAATTTGCGAAAGCAGGATATAACATCCCGAAAGGTTTGGCTTCTATGGAGCGTGTGGACAAGATTCTGAAAGCAGAGAATCCTATTAAAGAACCTGTAAACCCGAAACCTTTGCATGGAATGAATCATGAGATTGAGTTTAAAGATGTTTCTTTCAGCTATGATGGAAAGAGGGAGGTTCTGAAACATATTAATTTGGTTGTGCCTAAGGGACAGACTATTGCATTGGTAGGTCAGTCTGGTTCAGGCAAGTCTACCTTAGTTGATTTATTGCCACGTTATCACGATATACACTTCGGTGAAATCAGTATTGATGGCGTTAACATTAAGGATTTCCGAATCCATGATTTGCGTGGTTTGATAGGGAATGTAAATCAGGAGGCTATCCTGTTTAATGATACATTCTTCAACAATATAGCTTTCGGCGTAGAGAATGCTACCATGGAGCAGGTTATTGAGGCAGCAAAGATTGCAAATGCTCACGACTTCATTATGGAGACAGAACACGGATACGATACAAGCATCGGTGACCGTGGCGGTAAACTTTCCGGAGGACAACGCCAACGTGTCAGCATAGCCCGTGCCATCCTGAAGAATCCGCCTATCCTTATTCTTGATGAAGCTACTTCTGCTCTTGATACGGAATCTGAACGTCTGGTACAGGAGGCTTTGGAACGTCTGATGAAAACGCGTACCACAATTGCTATTGCCCACCGTCTTTCTACGATTAAGAATGCAGATGAAATTTGTGTGCTTTATGAAGGAGAAATCGTGGAAAGAGGTAAGCATGAGGAGTTGCTGGAGAAAGACGGATATTATAAACGGTTGAATGATATGCAGTCTCTGTCTTAAATAGGAAACTCTGAACTTAAGAGGCTAATAATTTTTTTTCGATTTTGTCAGCACAGAGGATAAATAAATCCAGAATGCTTGGGATATGCTCGTTCCCACTACCGGAAACGGGTATCAGTGCTTGTTTTGTAGACTTTAATAAACAGAGGAAAAGAGAATGGAAGGCTTATTTTCTTCCGAAATCAGCAGGTATTTCTCCCCACTGTTTAGTTTCCCACTTCATGATTTTGGTAGTATACGTATTTTCGCGTAACCACTTCTCAGCGCGTTCTATTAGTTTGAAAAGTTCTTCTGTCTTGGGTTCACGGGGTAGCTTTGTTTTACATTTCTTCTGCTTTATCCAGTTGATGGCATTCACGCTGTCGCTGTAGATGGGCATATCGAAGCCTTTCTGTTTCAACAGGGCAAGTCCGTGGACGATAGCAAGAAACTCACCGATGTTGTTTGTGCCATATACCGGGCCGAAATGGAATATTTCTTGTCGGCTGGCTACGTGTACACCGCGATATTCCATAGCTCCGGGATTACCGCTACAGGCAGCGTCTACGGCAAGGCTATTCTCTACGACAGATGAGGGAAGAGGAGTATTCGCATCTTTCTTTTGGGCGGGAGCGGCCGGAGAGGATCGTTTGATATACTCATACGGAGAAGATTCAAAGGCTTTTTCCGCTTCTTCGCGCGTCTCGAACGACTTGTATTTCGCTCCTTCGTAGCCTTTGGTTTGCAACTGACAGTCCGTCCAGGAAGTATAAATACCCGGATTGACGCCTGACCATACAACGTAAAACTTCTCTTTACTCATAATTGGGTGCAAAGGTACAAATATATTCTACAACTTCGAACAACTTCACTCTTTCACTTGTTTCATTATATAAGACAAAAATGATAATTACGAAAAGAAAGGATTAAATATGGTCAGAGAACGGACATTTGCCGAAGCATTGGAGCATCGGCGCAGTTATTATTCTATCAGTAACGACTCTCCGGTTCAGGACGAGGAAATTGTACACATCATCCGTACAGCAGTAAAGCATGTGCCTTCGGCATTCAACTCGCAGACTACACGTATTGTGTTGTTGCTGGGGGACGAACATCAGAAATTATGGAGAATCGTGAAGGATCAGTTGGAAGAGCGCCTGTCCGAGGAACAATATCGCCAGTCGGAGAAGAAGATCGATACCTCGTTCTCTTGCGGATATGGCACGATACTCTTTTTTGAAGACCGTTCCATTGTAGAAGGGCTGCAAAAACAATTCCCTACTTATCATGAGAATTTCCCGAAGTGGTCGCAACATACTTCTGCCATGCATCAGCTGGCCATCTGGACCATGCTCGAAGATAAAGGCCTGGGTGCTTCACTGCAACACTATAATCCGTTGATTGACGAAGATGTACGCAGCACGTGGCACCTTCCCGAAACTTGGCAGTTGATTGCACAGATGCCTTTCGGTACTCCTGTTGCCGAACCGGGCGTGAAAGAATTTGATGATTTGAGCGAACGCATTAAAATTTTTATCTGATAGTAAATCTCTCAGAATAGAATTGCTTACCTTTGTACGCAAAGGTAAGCGCTTATGATACGTATTTTCTTAACCGGCTACATGGGAGCCGGTAAAACAACTTTAGGAAAGGCTTTTGCCCGCGAACTGAATATACCGTTCATCGATCTGGACTGGTATATCGAAGAACGTCTTCACAAATCCATACGTGAATTGTTCACCGAGCGGGGAGAGGCCTCTTTTCGTGAACTGGAGCGAACCATGCTGCATGAAGTGGCTGAGTTTGAAAACGTCATTATCTCGACCGGAGGCGGTACTCCTTGCTTCTTCGATAACATGGAGTATATGAACGAGCATGGGCAGACCGTTTTTCTGGATGTTCATCCTGACGTTTTGTTCCGCCGCTTGCGAGTGGCTACGCAGCAACGTCCCATCTTGCAAGGAAAAACAGACGAAGAACTGCGGACTTTCATTATAGAAGCCTTGGAAAAACGTGCGCTGCACTATGGTAAGGCAAGGTATCGTTTCGATGCCGGACAATTGGAAAGCCGCCGGCAAATAGCGGATTCTGTGCAGCAGTTACGTAACTTGCTGAGCATTTAACCGCTTGTAAATGTGCAATTTTAGGTGGAAAACGCAATAAATATCGAGAATTATCGTATTTTTGTCGCCCTATTAAAATCAAACAACAAACATCTGAGTTACAAAAAATGAGAAAATGGCGTATTGAAGATTCAGAAGAGCTTTACAACATTACAGGTTGGGGCACTTCGTACTTTGGTATCAATGACAAAGGTCATGTAGTGGTAACACCTCGTAAAAATGGTGTCGGCGTCGATTTGAAAGAATTGGTGGATGAATTGCAATTGCGAGACGTGGCGGCTCCTATGCTGATACGTTTTCCCGATATTCTGGACAATCGGATTGAGAAGACTTCTTCGTGTTTTAGACAGGCCGCTGAGGAATACGGCTATAAAGCGCAGAACTTTATCATCTATCCTATCAAGGTTAATCAGATGCGCCCTGTGGTAGAGGAGATTATCAGCCATGGAAAGAAATTCAATCTCGGGTTGGAAGCCGGGTCGAAGCCTGAACTTCATGCTGTGATTGCGATTAACTCAGATTCTGACTCGTTGATTATCTGCAACGGTTACAAAGATGAGAGCTATATAGAGTTGGCTTTGCTTGCCCAGAAGATGGGTAAACGCATTTTTCTTGTAGTAGAAAAAATGAACGAGCTAAAGCTGATAGCCAAGATGGCGAAGCAGTTGAATGTTATGCCTAATATTGGTATTCGTATCAAGCTGGCTTCTTCAGGAAGTGGCAAATGGGAAGATTCAGGAGGAGATGCAAGCAAGTTCGGACTTAGTTCCAGTGAATTGCTTGAAGCACTTGACTTTTTGGAATCAAAAGGGCTGAAAGATTGTCTGAAATTGATACATTTCCATATTGGTAGCCAGGTGACAAAGATCCGTCGCATTAAGACAGCCTTGCGCGAAGCATCTCAATTTTATGTGCAACTTCACTCTATGGGATTCAAGGTAGAATTCGTTGATATCGGTGGAGGTTTGGGCGTAGATTACGATGGAACACGCTCGTCCAGCAGCGAAAGTAGCGTCAATTATTCCATTCAGGAATATGTGAATGACTCTATTTCCACTTTAGTAGATGCCAGTGATAAAAATGATATTCCCCATCCCAATATTATTACGGAAAGCGGACGTGCACTAACTGCCCATCATTCCGTACTTATTTTTGAAGTCTTGGAAACCACCACTTTGCCCGAATGGGACGATGATGAAGAAGTAACTGAGGAAGACCATGAATTGGTGCAGGAACTTTATGGTATCTGGGACACGTTGAATCAGAATAAGATGTTGGAAGCCTGGCACGATGCACAGCAAATCCGTGAAGAAGCGCTCGACTTGTTCAGTCATGGAATCGTGGATTTGAAAACACGTGCACAGATTGAGCGCCTTTACTGGTCCGTTATGCGTGAGGTGAACCAGATTGCAGGCGGGTTGAAGCATGCTCCCGATGAACTTCGCGGACTGCCGAAACTGTTGGCGGATAAATATTTCTGTAACTTCTCGCTCTTCCAGTCTCTGCCGGACTCTTGGGCTATCGACCAGATATTCCCGATTATGCCTATCCAGCGTCTGGACGAACGTCCCGACCGTGCGGCAACCTTACAGGACATCACTTGTGACTCGGATGGAAAGATAGCTAACTTTATCTCGACTAAGAATGTGGCACACTATCTGCCCACTCATTCTTTAAAGAGTAAGGAACCTTATTATATGGGTGTGTTCCTGGTAGGTGCTTATCAGGAAATTCTGGGTGATATGCACAATCTTTTCGGTGATACGAATGCTGTGCATGTATCTGTTAATGAGAAAGGATATACCATCGAACAAGTGATTGATGGTGAAACTGTGGCGGAAGTGCTTGACTATGTTCAATATAGCCCTAAGAAGCTGGTGCGTACACTGGAGACTTGGGTGACTCAATCAGTAAAAGAAGGACGTATTTCATTGGAAGAAGGTAAAGAGTTCCTTTCCAATTATCGTTCCGGTCTGTACGGATATACCTATTTGGAATAAGAATATGAGAGAAAAACTAACAGTAATAAAGGTGGGTGGCAAAATCGTGGAGGAAGAAGCTACCCTCCATAAGTTGTTGGATGACTTTGCAGCTATCGAGGGCTACAAAGTCTTGGTACACGGAGGTGGCCGTTCGGCCACAAAATTGGCTGCCCAACTGGGCATTGAAAGCCAGATGGTAAACGGGCGTCGTATCACGGATGCCGAAACACTGAAAGTAGTGACGATGGTGTATGGCGGACTGGTAAACAAGAATATTGTAGCCGGACTTCAGGCGCGTGGTGCCAATGCATTGGGATTGACTGGTGCGGATATGGATGTAATCCGTTCCGTAAAACGCCCGGTGAAAGACGTTGACTATGGCTTTGTGGGTGATGTAAAGCAAGTGAATGCAGAGTTTTTGGGTGATTTGATCTATAAAGGAGTAGTTCCCGTAATGGCTCCGCTGACGCACGATGGTGCGGGCAATCTGCTGAATACAAATGCCGATACTATTGCAGGAGAGACTGCAAAAGCCCTTGCTGCTTTGTTCGATGTGACATTGGTATTCTGCTTTGAGAAGAAGGGTGTGCTTCGTGACGAGAACGATGACGATAGCGTGATACCTCAGATCACTCCTGCCGAATTCGAACAATACGTAGCGGACGGTGTTATTCAAGGAGGTATGATACCCAAGCTGGAGAATTCTTTTGAAGCTTTGAATGCGGGAGTAACTGAAGTGGTAATTACCTTAGCGTCAGCAATTAACGAGAATAGCGGAACCCGCATTAAAAAATAATTCAAAAAAAGTAGTGAGCAACTGTAACTTTCCATATACTTAACCGTCATTATTAATAGAGATGCAAGAAATCAGTTTTCGGAATGACATTCTCCCTCTGAAAGACAAACTCTTTCGGTTGGCTCTCCGGATTACTTTCGACAGAGCAGAGGCAGAAGACATTGTGCAGGAAACACTGATAAGAGTCTGGAACAAACGTGATGAGTGGACGCAATTCGGTTCTATTGAGGCTTATTGCCTGACAGTGGCAAAGAACCTGGCCATAGACCGTAGCGAAAGAAAAGACGCTCAGACCGTGGGACTGACACCTGAAATGGAACAGGCCTCCGGAGCATCCAACCCTTACGATCACTTGGTGGATAAAGAGCAAATGACACTTATCCATCGTCTGGTCAATGAACTTCCCGATAAACAAAGGCTGATCATGCAGCTTCGGGATATAGAGGGTAAGAGTTATAAAGAAATCGCGGTCGTCCTGCATTTGACGGAGGAACAGGTAAAAGTGAACCTCTTCAGGGCGAGGCAAAAAGTGAAACAACGGTATTTAGATATAGATGGTTATGGACTGTAAATATATAGAACAACTTTTAGAACGCTACTGGCAGTGTGAGACTTCCCTTGAGGAAGAAGCACAGTTGCGTGCTTTCTTTAACGGAAGCGACGTTCCGGAGCATTTGCTTCGCTACAAAGACTTGTTCGTATATCAGCAACTGCAACAGGAAGTGGGGTTGGGAGCAGATTTCGACGCCCGTGTGCTTGCAGAAGTGGAGACTCCGGTGGTGAAGGCAAAACGCCTGACGCTTACCGCGCGTTTCGTTCCATTGTTCAAGGCCGCCGCAGTAGTGGCAGTGGTACTTTCATTAGGGAATGTGATGCAACATTCATTCTATAGTGATATAAAAGAAGTGGCCGCAGCCGATACAATAGGCAAACAAATTACCGCACCTTCGGTAGCTCTCTCGGGAGACGTGACGATTACCCATGAACAACAGATTCTGGATAGTCTGCAACGAGTAGACAAGAAGGTGGAACTGAAAAAGTAACGTTTTCATTTGCTTTTAAAAATAACATTTTCATTTGCTTTAAACATAAATATAGTTAGTGTGCTTTATTAAAACAACAAATTGAGGCTGTGAAGTTTCAATTCTCTCAATTCTTATAAAAACTAACTAAGATAGATGGGGCGCCGCGAGATGCAGCGTCCCTTTTATTTTGTATCTATATTGATGCTATCTTGCCTGCTTCATATTAAGTTTTCTGTCTAAGAAAACGGATAATTAGTAATGTATAAATCCCTAAAAAATAGATATAGACATTCTTGACTTATTGTCTTTGATAATCAGTGTATTATGTACTGTCTATATAGACTTTTTATTCATTGATATAGAGCGATAGGTTGATTCTTTATGCCTAACTTCGCTTCCAGAACCAATAAATAAAATGATCATGAAGCGTACATTAAAAAGATTTTCAGCTATAGCGTGTTTCACGCTTATTGCTTTTACTTCCTGCTATCTTCCAGGAAGTGACCAGTATAAAATTAAGTCAGCAACAGCCGATTATGTAAGTGCCCGACTGAATAAAGGTGAGAAATATCAATGGGGACACCTTGAGCGAAAGAATGGTTGCCATTATGATGGTAAAGATTGCAAGTATGCTGAGGTTTACTATGTGGTTACTACAGAATCAGGCGAGGAATTGGAGAAGAAACTTTATCTCTTGATGTCGGAGCATTGCGATTCGGTATATGAGATTGCAGAAGAAGCTGACAAAGAGTGGAATTCCAAGAAATATCCTTCGGCAGAAGAAGTCAAGGAGCTTATTAAGCAAGCCCTGAAGTAACTGTTACTTTACTTTGGAAAAGTACGTTCCTATAGTATAAACTAAGAAGTTAATAGGTCTTTCTTTCCGGCTCGAGAGAGTCGGATGAAAGGCCTTCGTCCCTACAAGTTAATAAGCTTCATGGTTAACTGTAGGGGCGATTTATTAAAAACGAACTGGTAAGATGGTTATTATAGCAGGATTTTATATCTTTGTCCTGTTAGTAAACGTTTGTAAGCATGAAAGACCGGTACCTGCTTTTTGTAATCTCTTTGCTGTTCTGTTGCCTTCTGCAAGCGCAGGAGAAAATAGATTCTTTACTGGTAGTGCTGGACAGGACAATTGAGAATACCGCTCAATATGAGCAGGCCAGGCTGAAACGCATTGATCAGATTAAAGAATATTTCCGGACTCGTAAGAGTACTTCTCCTTCCGAGGAATACCATATCAATCAACAACTTTTTGATGAATATGAAGCGTATATTTGCGATTCTGCAAGATACTACATCAATCGCAATATTGAGATTGCCCTTCAGAATAATAATCAAGACTGGCTGAATGAAGCCAAACTGAAGAAAGCAAGCATCTTGGGAAAAACGGGTCTGTATGCGGAAGGCGTGGCATTATTGAAGTCTATAGACAGCAAACTACTCTCCAGAGAACAACTCATTGAATATTACATCACTTTTGAGGATATTTATCTCTATCATGCAGAGTATGCGATGGACGATGAATATCAGATTGAATATCTGAATAACCTGTATACCTACCGTGACTCTGTATTGCAGATGGTAGAAGAGGGATCTTATCAGTATGTCATAGCTTATACTCCCGAACTTCTTCAACAAGGAAGAGGCGAGGAAGCCATTGAAATGTTAGAAGTTTATCATCGGAAGCTTTCACCGGATACACGGGATTATGCAGTGGTGACCTCTATTCTTGCCTTTATCTATCAGAGTACAGGACAGAGGGAAAAGCAAAAAGAGTACTTGATAAAGAGTGCAATTGCCGATATTCGTGGTGTGGTGAAAGAGAATAATTCCTTGCGTGCATTGGCGGAATTGTTATATGAAGAGGGGCAATTGCAACGGGCGGATGTTTATATGAAACGCAGTATGGAAGATGCCAATTTCTACAATGCCCGTCTCCGGAATGTGCAGGCTTCAAGGATGCTTCCCGTCATAGACCATGCCTATCAAGTGGAAAAACAGAAACATCAGCAAGTGTTGCAGATATTTCTGGTCGTTACCAGTTTACTGACGCTGTTTCTGGCATGTGCGGTCTGGTATGTAATTCGTCAGGTGAAGAAACTGGCCCGTGCGCGGCAGGATTTGCTGACTGTGAATGAAGAGCTGAAACTTCTGAATGAAAGATTAACCGAAGTAAATCAGAGACAGCACGAAACGAATGATTCGCTGACGGAGGCTAATCATATTAAAGAGGAGTACGTCGGTCGGTTTATGGGATTGTGTTCCACATACATTGACAAGTTGGAGGGATACCGCCGGATGCTTAACAAACAAGCTGCTTCGGGAAAGGTGGAAGAACTCTACAAAACGTTGAAATCGTCCCGTTTCATCGATGAAGAGCTGAAAGAATTCTATCAGAACTTCGATAATTCGTTCCTTAGTATTTTCCCTGATTTTGTGAAACGCTTTAATGAGTTGTTGCCGGAAGAAGAAAGAATTATTCCTAAACAGGATGAACGGCTGACAACGGAACTTCGTATATTCGCCCTGATTCGTTTGGGCATTACGGACAGTGCTAAGATTGCAGGGTTCCTGCGTTATTCCATTACTACTATTTATACTTATCGTTCCAAATTGAAGAATCGTTCTCTTTGCCGTGATAATTTTGAAGAAGAGGTGATGAAGATTGGGTCTTTTGCTGGTTAGTGAGCTATATGGTATAGAAAAGAACAAAAGTGATTAGTGTTTAGTGATAAATGATTAGCGCCATTCGGTATATTATTTTTTAGACGCGGATGACACGGATAACGCGGATTTAAAAGGCTGCGCTATAAAAAAGATCCGCGTCATCCGTGTCATCCGCGTCTAAAATATTATTTATCATTTAGTTCATAACCCGTCAGAAATGAACCCAAAATCCCGTTTTTTCTATTCTGCTTTCTTTGTTTTCATTTAGTTTTTTAACGCCCTTTGTTTGCTCTATCTCGCTGATATATAATATTTTGACCCTTTTACTAATCTAGATTTTCTTTAGTCCTCTTTTCTTTCCCCCTTCTTTTTACAGACATTTGCACTGTCGCCTCAACCTGTGGAGGTGAACAGAATGATTGCTAATCTAAAAACTAATAGTATGAATGTAAAAAGAACAAAGTTATGTTTGTGCCGGTCTCTCCTTCTCATGACCGGATTACTTTTTGCAGTGGCATCCTTTGCCCAGGATTTAACCGTGAAAGGAAAAGTAACGGATACCACGGGCGAAACTGTAATTGGTGCTAACGTAACCGTGAAAGGTACAACTAATGGTATCATTACCGATATTGACGGTAATTACACTTTGTCCGGCGTGAAGCCTTCTTCCGTCCTTGTTTTCTCCTTTATTGGCTACAAAACACAAGAGATCCCCTGTAGTGGACGTAAAGAAATCAATGTGGTATTGTCAGAAGATGCTCAGGCATTGGATGAAGTTGTAGTAGTGGGCTACGGCTCATTGAGCAAGAAAGAACTTTCCAGTTCCATTGTGCAGGTAGACAGATCGAAGTTCCTGCAAGGTTCCATGAACAATCCGATGGAGATGCTGACCGGTAAAGTTGCCGGTTTGACCGTAAACAATACGGCGTCAGCCAATCCGAATGCAAGCTCTTCCCTTCAGATTCGCGGTGCAACATCTATTTCGGCATCCAATGACCCGTTAGTGGTAATTGACGGTGTGGCAGGTGGCGATATCCGCAACCTGGCAGCACAGGACATTGAGTCGATGACCGTACTGAAAGATGCCGCTTCCGCTGCCATCTACGGAACACGCGGTGCCAATGGTGTGATTCTGATTACCACACGTAAGGGAGCCGGAGAAGCCGGACGTGCCCAGGTGACTTACGACAGCTGGTTCGGTGTGAACCTGGCAAAGAGCGGTCCGGATATCTTGAACGCAGACGAATTCCGTCGTTCCCGTCGTGCAACGGATTATGGGTATTCTACTGATTGGTATGACCTCTTGCTGCGTGATTTCTCTTATGATAACAACCAATATCTTTCTATCGACGGCAGTACTAAGAACGGATACTATGGCGCTTCTTTCAATTATAAGAAAGCAACCGGCCTCGATCTGAACAGCAGCCGTGAAGAATTCGGTGGACGCTTCGTCCTGAACCAGCGTATGATGGATGGAATCGTAGAACTGAACGGTTCACTCAACGCCCGTCGCGTGAATGAAGTGTGGGGTAACGACGGTATGTTCGATACTGCCCTGAGCATGAACCCTACCATGCCTTTGTATAACGAGGACGGAACTTACTTCCAGCCTACTTCTCCTACCGGAGCACGCAACCCGGTGCAGGAACTGAAAGAAATCGACAATAACGGCCAGCGTGTTTACCTGCTGGGTACTGCTGAGGTAAAAGTCAACCTGATCCGTTCGGAAAAGCAAATGCTGAATACTTCATTGAGCTACTCTTTGCACTATAACGATCTGAAACAGCACTATTATACCCCTTCCACTGCCGGTGAATCTTACTGGAACGGCTATAACGGACGTGCAGAAGTGACTTACCAGAAGTGGTACACTTCCCGCCTGGAGTGGTTAGGTAACTACTCGTTGGATCTGGGTGACCACAACTTCAAGGCAATGGTAGGTTACAACTATGAGCAAACCACCTGGGAGCGCCTGCAAGCCGGAAACAGTGATTTCAATTTCGATGATATTCTCTGGAATAATCTTGGAAGCGGTTCTTACCTTGCCAAAGGAAAAGCAAGCATGGGTACCGGTAAATCTCTTGCCAAACTGATCGGTGTCTTCGGACGTATCAACTATAATTGGAAGAATCTGTTGATTGCTTCCGCCTCCATCCGTTACGAAGGTTCTACGAAATTCGGTGCGGATCATAAATGGGGTGCTTTCCCGTCCCTTTCCCTTGCCTGGGAAATGGCGAATATGGGCTTCCTGAAAGACCACCAAAACATCGTTCAGAGTTTGAAGCCCCGTGTTTCCTATGGTGTAACAGGTCGTTCGGACTTCGATTGCTACCAGTCACTGGCCACTTACGGCTCTCATAAAAATGCCCAGCTGAATGTTACGGATACCTATCTGATGGACGGTGCCTGGGTAACAGGTTATGCTCCTTCAGTGAATGCCAACTCCAAGCTGGGCTGGGAAAAGAGTGTCAGTATGAATATCGGTGTTGACTTTGCCTTGTGGAACAGATTGCGCGGTTCTGTTGAATGGTTCGACCGCCAGTCACGCGACTTGCTTTATAACTATACGGCTCCACAGCCTCCCTACATCTACTCTACGATTCTGGTAAACGTAGGAACCACCGTGAATCGTGGTATCGAAGTTTCTCTGGAAGGCGACGCTTTCAAAGGAACTCCCGTAGAATGGACAACGGGTGTCAACTACTCTTACGGCACTACGAAACTGGATAAACTCTCCAACAGCCTGTACAAAGCTTCTTATGTGGAACTGTATCAGAAACCGGGTGTAGGTACGAGCGAATACTTCTTCCGCGTGGAAGAAGGCAGCAAGATCGGCCAGTTCTATGGCTACGAGTATGCCGGTGTAGAGAATGGCGATATGATGATTTATACCGATGAAGGCGAAAAAGTTCCTGTATCCAAGGCAGATGTGAAGTACAAACGCCATATAGGTAATGGTACGCCGACCTCTTATCTTTCCTGGAGTAATACGCTCCGTTATAAGAACTTCGACCTGAGCCTGATGTTCAATGGTGCTTTCGGTTTTGAAATCTTCAATATGCGTCGTTACGGAATGGGTCTGAAAGGTTGCGGTACGGACAATGTGCTGCGCGATGCTTATGGAAAAGATGCGGATATTACAACCGGTGGCGGTGTTATCTCTTCCTTCTTCCTCGAAAAGGGTGATTATTTTAAGCTGGATAACCTGACTCTGGGATATACCATCACCCCGAAAGAAAACAAGTTCATCAAAGGTATGAGAGTTTATCTGACAGCTAAGAATCTGTTTACGCTGACCGGTTATTCCGGTAACGATCCCTCAGCCGTTGCCATCAACGGACTGACTCCGGGTGTAGATACAAACAGCGCCTATCCTTCGGCTACCCAGTTGAGCGTAGGCTTGAATATCCGTTTCAAATAAGGCTATCGTTTTAATCATTAATACAGAAAAGAATTATGAAATATCTGAAATATAAATGTCTGTTGGCAATCATTCTGGGTTGTTCATTGAGCGGTTGCTTCGACCTTACGGAAGAAGTGTTCGACCGTGTAGACTCCGGTGTCTATTATCAGGACGAGAATAGTGTGAAGAGTGCGGTAGCTACTATTTATTCCACAGGTGCTACCAGTTATGCCGAATACTTCTGGTACATGCAGGAATTTCCTGCCGATCAGGTGACCTGGCGTGTATGGAATGGCGGTCAGTGGGGATATGATGAAGGTGAAAAGTTTATCTTCTCCATTCAGAACTGGACTCCCGATGCCAAGATTATCCGTAGTGCCTGGGAGAATGCATGGACCACTATCGGCCTGTGTAACACTTTATTGGCTGATATGGGGAAGTTAACTTCTGCCGACCTGAAGATGACTGATGAGAAACTGAAAGCTTATGAAGGCGAGGTACGTACACTCCGTGCCTGGGCTTATTACAATATCTTCGAAATCTGGGGTGGCGCATTGCCGCTGAATATTGAACCGGCCACCGTAGACGGTGAATTGCCACCTACTGCCGATCCGGACTTTGATACAAGTTGCAAGAAGATTTATAACTTCATTGCCACCGAGCTGGATGATTGCTACGAAGGAATGGTGGAGAATCAGGTGAACCGCATGAACAAGGCTGTGAACCGTATGATCAAGGCCCGCCTGTTGCTGAATGCCGAAGTGTTCATCAAAGAAAATCACTATACCGAATGTGCCGAATTGTGCCGTGAAATAATCAGTGGTAAATATGGCAAATATGAATTGGCAAAGGATTACCGCGATATTTACTCTATCAATAATACGGAATGTCCCGAAGTCATCATGGCTTTTGCCTGCGAAGACGGTAAACTGAATATGGGATGGATGCGCATGACTTTCTATCCTTATAATATATGGGATTATTTCGGAGGCACTTACAGTCAGAGTGGTTGGAACTGTACTTGTCTGGTTCCTTCGTATGACAATGCGGGAACGGTGAATGAATTGGGAGGTACACAAGGAGCTGCCTGCTTCCTCGATGCGGCTTACGGTGATAAACTGGGTGCAGTCTACGAACGCTTCGACGACCGCGACATCCGTAAAAAGAACTATAATTATGATAAGAAGAACGGCTACAGCGGCATCTTCCTGAAAGGTACCATAAAAGCTAACTATGGTAAGGGTGAGCCCTTGAAAGCCGATGCCGACCGTGACGGACAAGACTTGGCGTATGTAGATCAGGTAGGTACGTTTATGAACCTCGGACGCAACTTGGAAACCGTCATGTCACCGCGTTGGGGTGAGACGAACTCCGGTCTCCGTCTGGTGAAGTACCCGGTATATCCTACTTCCGCAGCCATTGACTTCCAGAACATCGACGAGGTGGAATTCCGCCTGAGCGAAGTGTACTATATGCTGGCAGAGTGTGAAATGCGTGCCGGACAAGCCGACAAGGCCAAAGAACTGGTGAACGAAGTACGTAAACGTTACTTCAGTGCCGGTGACTGGGCAGACGTGAAAGACAAACCGGGCCGTGGCTTCACCGCTTTCGATATGGACTGGATGTTGAGCCAGTGGGGTGTTGAGTTCCTGAATGAAGGTCGCCGCCGCCGTACAGACCTGCGTCGTTTCGACAAATTCACGCAAGGCCAGTGGTGGTTCTTCGGACGTGCCACAGACAATGGTCAACTTTATCCCGCCAAGCGCGATCGTAAATATGAGTGGTATCCGTTGCCTGCTTCTGCACTGCTTGTCAATCAAGGACTGATACAGAACCCGAATTATAAATAACTCAAAAACAGAAAATCCATGAAAAAGATAGTTTACTGGCTGTTTATGTTGCCGTTGTTTGCTCTGCTCAACGGGTGCGACGATACAGATACGATTATATTCGATGACGAACTGCCTCAGTTCGAAATCAAGGCGAACGCCATATTGCTGGAAGTCATCATGCCGAAAGGCAGTGCTGCCGATGACGAATACTACATTGTGGGCGATTTTAACGGAGGAGCCGAAGCTGCTGTAGGTAATCTGGAATGGCAGTTGGAGAAAGCTACCGGTAGCGAATCCAAGTGGGGAATCTATCTGCTACCTTCCACGTTTAAAGATGGAAAGACATTGGCAGACGGCTTCTATTTCGTATCGGCATCGAAAGGTGAAGAACGTTCGGTGAAGAATGAAGCTGTGGTACATCGGTTGGATGTAAAGGTGGGAACCCGTACCAATGTATGGGTAGACCGCTGGGAGGCTTACTTTAATACGGAAGAAGAAGGACATGATGGCTTTGTGGTGTATGTGGCTGATAAGTCCGGTTGGGATAATCTTTACTTGTACGGTTGGGCTGGTGCCGGTGATGTGACACCTGCTTGGCCGGGTATTGCGGTGAAAGGTACGGAAGTGATCAATGGGGTTACTTATAAATACTTCGATATGGGGAAAGCTCTGGATGGCTATGAAGGTGTGAATCTTATTTTCAATAATAATGATGGAAAGCAGTTTGATGGTCCGGTGGTGACACTCAATAAGAACTTCTATTTCCGCATTACCGATAAGGGTTACGAAGAAATCGATCCGGAAGCAAGCTACTTTATTTATGTGGACGACCAGTCCGGTTGGGGAGATCTGGCACTTTACATCTCCGGGGCAGGTGATAACAATGAAGACTGGCCGGGACTTGAACCTGCCGGAACGAAGGAAATCAATGGAGTGGTTTATAAATACTTTGAAACCGATGTGGAATTGATGAATCAGAGTCTGAAGCTGACATTTAATAATAACAAAAAGGAAGACGATCCGGGACTCGTGCTGTCTTTCGTAAAGAACATCACTTTCAGCCGCGATTTCTATTTCAGCATAACTCCTGACAAGTGTGAGGAGATAGATCCTGCAACACACGGTACGAGCTATTCCCTTTATGTGGAAGATAATACCGGTTGGGGTGCGCTGGCGTTGTATGGCTATGGAGATGTGGAACTTGGTGGCGGCTGGCCCGGTCTGCAGGTTTCGGAAACGAAGGTAATCAACGGTACAACGTATAAGTGTTTTCATTTGACACCGGCTTGCACAAATAAGAATATCAACCTGATATTCAATAATAACGGCGGTGGAAATCAGTTGAAAGACTATAACCTGACGATAGATCGTGATTACTATCTCCGCATCTCGGCAGAGGGCTGTAGTGAAATAAAGGATTGTACCGTATATGTGCAGGATAACTCCGGTTGGGAAGCTTTGACTCTCTATGGTTGGGGCGACGCTGAACTGGGTGGCGGCTGGCCGGGCATGCAGATCACCGGAACGAAGGAAGTTAATGGTATGGCTTATAAATACTTTGACTTATCGGAACATATTGGTAAGAATGTGAATCTGATTTTCAATAACAATGGAGGCGGACAGCAAATAGAAGATGGCGGGCTGTATACAGCATTGATAGGAGATATTTACTTCTCCATCACAGCTACTTCTTATGAAAAACTGCCCAAGCCCTAAGATGCTTTGAGTTTCAAGATGGGAAACCGTTTGTTTCATGCCTTGAAACAAGTTGTTTCATTACTTGAAACTCTCTGTTTCACACCGAGAAACTCTTAGTTTCAAGCAATGAAACTAAGAGTTCCACCAGCTGAAAAATAAGCTGAAACTCTTTTATCAGATAATTAATAGGTATAACATTATAGATATGAGACTAAAAGATATCCTTAAGATTTTGTGCTCCAGCCTTTTGCTGTTGAGCTTTACCGGATGCAGTTCGGATGATGATCCTGATATGCCGCCTCTCGCAGATGACGTTACTACAGACGGAATGGTGATTTATGAAGCCAATCCGGCACTCTTCGGTGAAACGCAAGCACTGAATGGACTGACTGCCCAACTGCCACGTATCAAAAAGCTGGAAGCCAATGTTCTTTGGCTCATGCCCATTTTCCAGCAAGGTGAAAAGAATGCTGTCGGTTCTCCGTATTGTGTGAAAGACTATCGGGCTATTAATCCTGCCTATGGAACACTGTCCGATTTGAAAGCATTAGTCACGAAGGCACATGCCGAAGGTATGTTGGTCATCCTGGACTGGGTGGCTAACCATACCTCCTGGGATCATGCCTGGACTACGGAACATAAGGACTGGTATACGCAGGACGCCAACGGTAATATTGTTTCTCCCCCGGGAATGGGTTGGGACGATGTGGCTGATTTGAATTATGACAACACAGCCATGCGTGCCGCCATGCAGGAGGCTATGCTTTACTGGCTGACCGAAGCTGACATAGACGGATTCCGTTGCGACCATGCCGAAGGTGTGCCCAATGACTTTTGGAAGGAAACTATCACGAAGCTTCGTGCCGCCAAAAGTACCTTGCTGATGCTTGCCGAAGGTTCACAAACCGCACTCTACGATGCAGGCTTTGATATGCTGTATGCTTGGAACTTTGCTTATAAACTACAGGATGTATATGCAGGAAGCGCTTCTGTGGCCAGTCTGTATGATACACATTGTAGTGAGCTTGCTTCGGTGACAGATAAACGGTTACTTATGCGTTATTCCACCAACCATGATATGGCTTCCGAGAAATCTCCCGTGCAGGCTTATCAAACCAAAGAAGGTGCTTTCTCAGCCTTTGTGGCCTCTATTTCTATGGGGGGCTGCCCAATGATTTATAGTTCGCAGGAACTGGCTTATGACAAGGCCCTCTCTTTCTTTGGCTATCAGGCGATGGACTGGAATTCTAATGCCGATTATCAGGCGGATTATACCAAACTGATGCAGTTGTATCGCAACTCTCCCGCTTTACAGAATGGAGAGATCAAACTTTATCAGACGAGTAAAGCGATATGCTCTTATCGTATTTCCAGTACGGAAAAGATACTGGTACTGATAAACACCAGCGGCAATCAGGAAAGATTGAATCTACCTATGGAGCGGGTAGGGGATAGTGCGAAGAATCTTTGGACCGGAGAAAGCACCGTGTTGCCAAGAACGGTTACGTTGGAACCCTATCAATATTACATCTGGAAAATAGAAGGATAATATGAAGAAATATATATTTATTGTAAGCCTGCTGTGTCTGCTTGCTGCCTGTACAGGTAAGCGGCAGGGCGAAGCGGCGGCGGAAGTTGCGGCATTGCCTGCTGTGGAAGATGTGGTGATGTATCAGGTCAATCCGCGTGTGTTTGCTCCTGAGAAGTCATTCAAGGCGGTGGAACGTCGCTTAGATTCCATTCAGGCATTGGGAATCAACGTGGTGTGGTTTATGCCGATCAATGAAGTGGGGCAGGAGAAATCTGTAAATTCCCCTTATTGTGTGAAGGACTATAAAGGAGTGAATCCGGAGTTCGGTACACTGGATGAGTTTAAGGCCTTGGTTGCCACTTGCCATCAGAAGGGGATGAATGTGATTATCGACTGGGTAGCCAATCATACTTCCTGGGATAATGTCTGGATTGCCAACAAAGAATGGTATACGCAGGATGAGGCCGGAAACATAATCTTTCCTGCCGGAACCGGTTGGAAGGATGTGGCTGACTTAAACTTTGATAATCAGGAGATGCGCCTGGCAATGATTGAAGCCATGAAGTTTTGGGTTACTGAAATCGGTATCGATGGTTTCCGTTGTGATGCGGCGGACTTTGTTCCCTTCGACTTTTGGAAACAGGCGCTCGACTCTTTGCGTGCCATCCCCGACCGCTCGTTGCTGATGCTGGCTGAAGGGAAAAGACGCGACCACTTTGATGCGGGTTTCGATATGAATTATTCCTGGGACTTTCTGGAAACGCTCCGTGATGTATTTATAAAAGATGCTCCGGCTCCGGAACTGTTTGCTACGGATAAGGCGGAGTATGACACTATCCCCGTAGGAAAAGTGAAACTGCGCTTTACCACCAATCATGATGAGTCGGCAAAAATGTCGCCTACTAAAGAATTCGGAGATGTGCGCGGTTCTATGGCAGCTTTCGTGCTGACTACTTATCTGCATGGAGGAGCGTTGATTTATGGTTCACAAGAGGCGGGTTATCCCGAAGCTATCAACTTCTTTACGTATGTTCCGGTGGATTGGACGGGGAACAGTGAACTGTATCAGGAATACTGTCGTCTGATGGCTCTTTACAACGAGTATCCGGCTATCCGTAAAGGGGGATTGAAGACATATCCGCAACCCGATGTGCTACTCTTTGAAAAACAGGATGGTAAAGACCGTGTGTTGGTTGCTGTAAATGTACGTAATCGTGAAGTAAATGTGACGCTTCCGCAAGAGTGGAACGGACATCCAAGTAAAGATATGTATAGCGGAACAGAAGAGAAGCTGGAAGCAGAACTGAGCCTGTGCCCTTATCAGTATCGAATCTTTAAGTATTGATGAGATGATATTAGTGTTTAAAAGTATCATATTAAAACCATAATAGAATATGAAACATTCTCTTTTTATTGCCTTTTTCCTTTGCCTCGGTTCGTTCGCCTCGGCCCAGCAACTCACTTCTCCTGACGGTAACCTGTCACTGGAGTTTATGGAGCAGGCAGACGGCGTTCCGGCATACCGGCTGGACTATAAAGGCAAACCCGTTTTAACTTCCGGTCGTTTAGGTCTCCTGACGGAAGAAGCTGACCTGACCCGTGGATTCAAACAGACAAACCTTGAACGTGCTTCTGTTGATAACTACTGGAATCCCGTCTGGGGTGAGTACAACCGTGTACGGAATCATTATAATGAAATGACCGTCACCTTGGAACAACCGGAAACAGGACGGATCCTGAATATCCGTTTCCGTCTGTTCGATGATGGCCTGGGTTTTCGCTACGAACTGCCTTTGCAACGCAAGATGAACTACCTCACCGTAAAAGATGAAGTAACCGAATTCAATCTCACGGGAAATCATAAAGCCTTTTGCATCCCCGGCGACTACGATACCAACGAGTTTGCCTATACCACCGCCCCTCTATCGGAAATAGCAGTGGGTATGGAGAAAAGAATTGCCAAGAAATCTTATGAATCTAAAGCTGAAGGCGGCCTGACAGTGCAAACCCCGTTAATGATGAAAAGCGAAGACGGCATCTACCTGAATATCCATGAAGCCGCTTTAGTAGATTATGCCGGTATGTTGCTGAATGTAGATGATAAGCAGTTTAAACTGAGTGCCCACCTGACTCCCGATAAATTGGGTAAGAAAGGTTACTTGCAACTGCCCGTACAGTCCCCCTGGCGTACCGTTATTGTTAGCGATGATGCCCGCGACATTCTTGCTTCTCAATTGATTTATAATCTGAACGAACCTTGCCAATATGAAGATACCTCTTGGATTCGTCCGATGAAATTCGTCGGTGTGTGGTGGGAAATGTTCACAGGCGAAGGAAAGACCTGGGCATATAGTGATTTCTATCAGGCCAAACCCGGCATTACGGATTATGCCAAACTGAAACCCAATGGTCATCACCCCGCCAATACCGCCCATGTGAAGGAATATATCGACTTCGCCTCCGCCCATGGCATCGACGGAATACTGGTAGAAGGCTGGAATGAAGGTTGGGAAGACTGGGCTTCCTATCGGAAAGACCGTCAGTTCCTCTTCAACAAAGCCTATCCCGACTTCGACGTCAAAGAACTGCAACGTTATGCCAAAGAAAAAGGCGTGCAAATGGTAATGCATCACGAAACAGCCGCCAACGCTGCCGACTACGAACGCCAATTGGATGAGGCCTTCCAGTTCATGGTAGACAATGGCTATCATGCCGTGAAAACCGGCTACGTAGGCTATATCATTCCCCGCAATGAATATCACTCTTCCCAATGGATGAACAACCATTACATCCATGTAGCCCGTCGCGCTGCTGATTATAAAGTAATGGTTAATAGTCACGAGGCAGTACGCCCCACCGGTTTGTGCCGTACTTATCCCAACTGGCTGGCTCAGGAATCTGCCCGTGGCGGAGAGTTCGAGACAATGGGCGGCAATGATCCCGATCATACCTGTATCCTGCCTTTTACCCGCCTGAAAGGTGGTCCGATGGACTATACCCCGGGTATTTTCGAGACAAGACTGTCTTATTACAACGGTGAGAAACCCGACGAACGCGTGCATACCACTTTAGTGAAGCAAATGGCACTCTACATGACTATGCCTTCTCCTATCCAGATGGTAGCCGACCTGCCTTCCAATTACGCCCGTTTCCCGGATGCCTTCCGCTTTATTGAAGACGTTGCGGTAGACTGGGACAACAGCTGGTATCTGGAAGCCGAACCGGGAGATTACATCACCGTAGCCCGCAAGGCAAAAGGTAAAAACGAATGGTTTGTTGGCGGCATTACCGATGAGAACAGTCGTACGGCAACGATTCCTTTCTCCTGGCTTCCGGAAGGAAAACAATATATCGCTACCATTTACGAAGATGGCAAGGATGCAGATTGGGACACCAATCCCCAGAGCTATCGTATACGTAAGGTAGTAGTGACGCCTAAGAGTGTACTGAAACAGAAATTAGCCGCCAGTGGTGGCGTTGCCATCAGCATCAAAGAGGCTGATAAAGCGGAGATGAAAGGTTTGAAAACCATCCGCTAAGGCATAAAGGCATTAAATGGAGATATACTCTGCATTTAATATTAAAGTTAACAATACGAATAGGGAGGCCGGGAGGTTCCCCTATTTTTTTGTGCCTTTGGGAACTATTCATCTCCCTTTATACAGGATTACTCTCTCCGATAGTGGGGATACCGGAAGAGGCGGGATAGGAGGAGAGGCTTAAAAACAACGAAGGGCTTCCTCACGGAAACCCTTGCGTTTAGTGTGTTAGAAAAAACTTTTTTTTCCTATAGTAGTTGTAAGAGAGAATTTTAAAGTTTGTACAAGCTCTTCTTCGGGTAATCCAATTCAGGATTGCCTTTGTAACCTACCTTGCCACTACCACTGGTGCGTACTTTCAGGAATTCGGTAGCAAAGCATTTGATACTGCCCGAACCTGCTACACTGGCGGAAACGCGCTGGGCTTCATAACCTGCTGTAAGGAGGTCGCCCGAACCGGCTACACTGTAAGAGGCGGTTTGAGTAGTTCCGGTAATGGTAGCTGAACCTGATCCGGCAACGCTTGCTTCCGTGCCTGCGGCGGTTACATTCTTCAATATCATGTCACCCGATCCGGCTACAGAAACTTTCAGATTGTTGCAAGTGATGTTATTTGCATTGATATCACCTGAACCGGCTACGGATACCTTCATGTCATTACATTTAATGCCACTACCCTTGATATCTCCGGAACCTGCAACATTGATTGTCAGATTATCATCGGTTTGAAGTCCATTCTTCAGGAAAATATCTCCTGAACCTGCAACTGAAATACCATTCAGAGTTTCAGCAGATACGCGTACCTCCAATTTTTTATAAGAAACGTTGACGTTCTTCTTGAAACCTATATATAAGGTGTTGTCTTTTACCTTGATATCCAGTAAGTCAATAATATTGTCTGAAGTATAGACTTCCACTTCTGGACGTCCCGATTTCTGGGTAAACGTAACATCCGGACTGCCGGCTACGCTGATTTTCTTGAAGTTGTCTACCTTGATGTCCTTGGTTACGTAAGTATTGCTGGCTACTACTTTCTTATTGCTCCAGTTACCGGAACTGTAGTTCTTGCTTTGTGAACATGCTGTTGTACTGAGGACTAAACAGATACATGTGATAAGACTTGCTAACTTTCTCATAACTTCTTTAGTTTTATAATTATTTATATATATTATTCCTGTTTACCTATTAGACGTAACTTACTTAAAAAAGGTTGCATGTTTCTTTCTCTTTTTTTTCAGAAACTTTTTAGTGAACGTCCGGTCATGTTATATAAGTCAATATTCATGCCAAATCTATAAAGTGCTGATACATAGGATGTCTTCTTTTGAAGCATGTGTTCATTTTCGGACACTTGTCCGTTTTTGGTTGCCCGATTACTTGTATATTCGGATGATATTTCGTTCATTTGTCTGTTTATTCATTGGGAGATTTTATTGTTTTGGAAAATGTATTGGAAGATAATGAACTTGGGCGTTTCCTTATAAAGGTGAATACCCGTGCCCGGCGCCTGACTTTCCGTACGCGGGAAGATGCCGTCTATGTAACCGTTCCGCCCGGAACTACGATGAAAGAGGTGAAGAATGCAATAGAACAGTTGCGTCCCCGTTTGCGGATAGCCCGTAAAAAGCATACCTGTCTTTTGATAGACTTGAACTTCCGGATAGATACGGAGTTCTTCAAGCTAAGTCTTGTAAGCGGACAGCGTGAACGTTTTCTTTCGCGTTCCGAACTGGGCGAGATGCAGATCATTTGTCCTCCGGGAGCCGATTTCTCGGATGAAGGATTACAGGCATGGTTGCGTAAAGTCATTGAAGAAGCCTTGCGGCGTAATGCGAAGATTATTCTTCCACCCCGTCTGTATATGCTTTCGCAAAAGCATAACCTGCCTTATCAAAGTGTAAAAATCAATTCCAGCAGTGGACGTTGGGGCAGCTGCTCGGCACGGCGTAACATAAATCTTTCTTTCTATCTGGTCTTACTTCCGAAGCATCTGATAGACTATGTGCTCTTACATGAATTGTCTCATACCCGCGAAATGAACCATGGAGAGCGTTTCTGGGCACTTCTCGACGAACTGACGGAAGGAAAAGCCCAGGCATTGCGGAAAGAATTGAAGCAATACCGTACAGAAATATAAGAATCGTTTAAATTCCCTTCTTTCTCCTTACCTTCTCCCTACCTACTCCTTATCTACTCCCTACCTTCTCCTTGCTATAGGACAGGGAGAAGGTGGGGAGTGGATGAGAAGTAAATCTGATTCAGTTGTGAAGAAGGTATGGTTTACCTATTTCTGTGACAACTGTTTTACTTCTTCGTTTTCTTTCTCAAAACGATAGGTTCCTCCTCTTTCGCTTAGTTCGAACAAGGAAAGTTTTTCGGTTTTATTATCCACAATAAACAGTGCACTCTGTTCAGCAAAACGTTTCACATCAATGCTGAATGGTTCTTCTGTTATTTTTTTGTTCACCAGTACGCTGTCATTAATCATTAGCGATAAGGAATCTCCTACAAATCCTTTCGTTAATGTAATGGTATATGTTTCAATGAAATTCCGGTCTTCATCTTTCTTTTTATCCAGACGCAGACTCATGTAAACGAAGATGACGACTACAAAAATAACAGCAAAAGCCAGGATGCCGTTGCCTACCATAAACTGTTTGTTAGTATTCAGATGGTGTGCCATAAAATTTGAAGTTTTAAGAAAGGTACAAATGTAACGAATAGATGCTATATTTCAGTACCTGAAGAGTAACTTTCTGGGATAAATTGCCTAATATTGCAGTTGCAAAACTTTAAATGAAGATGCCATGAAAAGGAAAGTGACTCTCCTGTTGCTATTATTCTGTATATTTACCCTGCATGCACAAGGAGTGTATAAAACGGATAAAGACCTTTCTTATGTTTCCGGTGAGGAAACTGATGCTTATCGAAAAGAACGTTGTAAACTGGATGTCTACTATCCGGTGGACAAGAAAGATTTCCCTACCATTGTATGGTTTCATGGTGGCGGACTGGAAGGTGGTGGTAAGCATATTCCACAAGAATTGATGGATAGAGGCTTTGCTGTAGTGGCGGTGAATTATCGCTTGAGCCCCAAAGCCCAAAATCCTGCTTATATTGAAGATGCTGCCGCGGCGGTGGCGTGGACATTCAGCCATATAGAAGAATTCGGTGGTAGTAAAGATAAGATATTTGTTTCCGGTCATTCGGCAGGAGGTTACCTTTCATTAATGCTGGCTATGGATAAAAAGTATATGGAAGCTTATGGTGCGGATGCCGATAAAGTAGCCGCTTATCTTCCTGTTAGCGGGCAGACCGTAACCCATTTCACTATTCGCAAAGAACGGGGATTGCCGAATGGCATTCCTGTTATTGATGAGTATGCCCCTGTGAACCGTGTACGCAAAGATACCCCTCCCGTAATACTGATTACCGGTGACCGTAACCTGGAAATGGCAGATCGTTGGGAAGAAAATGCATTGCTTGCTTCGGTGCTAAAGAATATCGGAAACAAGAAGTCTGCTTTGTACGAACTGCAGGGCTTCAATCACGGCACAGTGCTCGAACCGGCTTGTTTCCTGATTATAAACTATATCCGTGACTACTGTCGAAACATGGCGGACCAGAAATAAGTAAGATAATACCTCTAAACATATTTTATAATGAAAAGATTAACGACTTTGTTAACTGCCTTTTTGTTGTGCACCATTACTTTTGCACAGCAAGCTCTCTGGGGGAATATTCCGGTTGTTTCTCCCGAAATTCATGATAATAATACCGTTACTTTCCGCCTGCAAGCACCCAAAGCGGTGAAAGTACAAGTTACAGGCGATTTCCTTCCCAAGCAAAAGATAAAAACGGCGAATGGGGAGTTTGAAATCCCTGGGATTGCCGAACTTACGGAGGGGAAAACAGGAGTATGGGAATATACAACTCCCGAGCCTTTGCAGCCGGAGCTTTATAGTTACTCTTTCATAGTAGATGGTTTGCGGATGAATGATCCTGCTAATATCTATCTGATTCGTGATGTATCTACCCTGACCAATGTATTTATCATTGGCGGTGATCGCGCTGATCTTTATAAAGTGAACCCGATACCCCACGGAACCGTATCCCGGACATGGTACAATAGTCCGACGCTTGGCATGGAACGCCGTATGACGGTTTATACTCCTGCCGGTTATGAAACCAGCGGAAAACGTTATCCGGTGCTCTACCTCCTTCATGGAATGGGTGGTGACGAAGAAGCATGGATTTCACTTGGCCGCACTGCGCAGATTCTGGATAATCTGATTGCACAAGGCAAGGCAAAACCTATGATTGTAGTTATGCCGAATGGTAATGCTTCACAGGAAGCTGCTCCGGGTGAGACTTCACGTGGATTGCTGCCTCCCACTACGCAGTTGCCCAAAACCATGGAGGGCTCTTACGAACAGGCGTTTCCCGACATCGTGAAGTTTGTAGATAAAAACTATCGTACGATTAAGAGTAAGTCCGGTCGTGCCATTGCCGGCTTGTCTATGGGTGGTTTCCACTCTATGCACATTTCCAAGCAATACCCCGATATGTTCAACTATGTCGGTCTGTTTTCTGCTGCCATTATGCCTAATAAGGATGTATCTTCACCGATTTATGAAGATATTGAAGGTAAATTGAAGGTGCAGTTTGCTAAGAATCCCGCCCTTTACTGGATTGCCATCGGTAAGACGGATTTCCTTTATAAAGCCAATGTGGATTACCGTAAACTGCTGGATGAAAAAGGATATAAATATACTTATTATGAGACGGACGAAGGACATATCTGGAAGAACTGGCGTATTTATCTGACGGAATTTGTCCCGATGTTATTTAAATAAAAAAACAAAACCATGAGTAGAAAATTGATCTTATCTGTAGCCCTTTCAGGGCTAGTGTCAACTGCTATGGCGCAAACCACAGTAGCGCCCGCTATCCCAAGAGACGAGAATATTGAGAAAAAGGTGGAGACACTGCTCAAGAAGATGACCCTCGAAGAGAAAATTGGTCAAATGACGGAACTTACCATTGACGTCATTACCAAACGTGATAACCCGACTAAAGAGTTCCAGATAGATGATGCATTGCTGGATACTGTTATCGGTAAGTATAAAGTAGGCTCTATCCTGAATGTTCCCCAAGGCATTGCCCAATCCAAAGAGAAATGGGAGGAAATTATTAAGAAGATACAGGATAAATCCATGAAAACCATGGGTATTCCTTGTATTTATGGAGTAGACCAGATACATGGAACCACCTATACGTTGGGAGGTACTTTCTTCCCCCAAGGCATCAATATGGCGGCTACTTTCAACCGGGAACTGGTTCGTGAAGGGGCCCGCATTTCCGCTTACGAAACTAAAGCCGGAAGTATTCCCTGGACATATGCTCCCGTGCTCGATCTGGCTCGCGATGCCCGCTGGCCCCGTCATTGGGAAAATTATGGCGAGGATTGCTATGTGAATGCAGAGATGGGACGCGAAGCTGTCCTCGGTTTTCAGGGCAGTGATCCTAATAATATAGGAAAGCAACAGGTAGCAGCTTGTATCAAGCATTATATGGGATACGGTGTTCCGGTATCGGGCAAAGATCGTACACCTTCGTCTATTACTGTGCAGGACATGCGCGAGAAGCATTTTGCTCCGTTCCTCGAAGGTATCAAGGCGGGTGCTTTGTCTGTCATGGTGAACTCTGCCATGAATAATGGACTTCCTTTCCATGCCAACTATGAGCTGTTGACGCAGTGGCTGAAAGAAGACCTGAACTGGGATGGTATGATTGTGACTGACTGGGCGGATATCAACAACCTCTATACCCGCGATAAGATTGTCGGAAGCAAGAAAGAAGCTATTAAAGTGGCTATTAATGCCGGTATAGATATGTCTATGGTTCCTTATGAATGGAGTTTCTGTATCTATCTGAAAGAACTGGTGGAAGAAGGTGAAGTTCCTATGAGCCGTATTGATGATGCTGTGCGCCGCGTGCTGCGTATGAAATATCGTTTGGGCTTGTTCGATACGCCTGCTTACAGGCATCAGGACTTTCCGTTGTTCGGTGGCAAGGAACATGCAACTGCTGCTTTGCGGGCTGCAGAAGAGTCTGTGGTATTGTTGAAAAATACAGAAGGCATCTTACCTTTGGTTTCCGGTAAGAAAATACTGTTGACAGGACCTAATGCGAACTCTATGCGTACGCTCAATGGTGGCTGGTCTTACACCTGGCAAGGTGATAGAGCTGACGAATGTGCTACTGATTACAATACTATTCTTGAATCGTTTACTAACAAGTTCGGTGCTTCCAATATCATCTACGAACCGGGTGTTACTTACAAACAAGGCGGTGCCTGGTGGGAAGAAAACGCTCCTGAGATAGATAAGGCTGTGACTGCTGCGACTAATGCTGATTATATCGTTGCCTGTATCGGTGAGAACTCCTATTGTGAAACTCCGGGTAACCTGTCGAATCTTTTCCTTTCCAAGAACCAGCTTGACTTGGTGAAAGCGTTAGCTACCACTGGAAAGCCGATTATCCTTGTTCTGAATGAAGGCCGTCCACGTATTATCAACGAAATAGAGCCATTGGCAAAAGCTGTAATCAACGCTATGCTTCCGGGTAACTATGGTGGTGACGCTTTGGCAAACCTTGTGGCGGGTGATGCTAATTTCAGTGCTAAGATGCCTTATACCTATCCGAGAGAGATCAACTCATTATTCACTTACGATTATAAACCGTGTGAGGATCTTGAAAAGATGCAGGGGGCTTATGATTATGATGCCGTGATGTCTGTGCAGTGGGCTTTCGGTTATGGTTTGAGTTATACCACCTATGCTTATAGTAACCTCAAAGTAGATAAGCCTTACTTTACAGCTGATGATATACTTACTTTTACGGTTGATGTAAAGAATACAGGTAACCGTATTGGTAAAGAGAGTGTCCTGCTATTCAGCAGTGACCTGATAGCTTCGTTGACTCCCGATGTTCGCCGTCTGCGTGCTTTTGAGAAAGTGGAATTGAGGCCGGGTGAAGTTAAGACCGTAACGCTGAAAGTTAAAGGTTCCGATCTCGCCTTCGTAGGTTATGACGGTAAATGGATTTTGGAAAAAGGTGATTTTTGCATCCAGACGGGTAATCAAACTTTGAATATTACTTGTACGGATACCAGGAAATGGGATACGCCGAATAAATAAAAATATATAAAAGTTCAGGTACGTTTTACCTTCTATGGATAGAGCCAATAGTTCCCTTATTTCGAACTATTGGCTTTTCTTGTATGCAAAAAGATAGTAAAATGCCCGTATCACTTACGCTCCGTTTTTCTAAAAGAGCGGAAATAGTATCTTGCTCTGTCTTTTAAAAGAATATAAATACGGAATATTGAATAATATACATTTGTTATACAGACTTTATACAAGATAACTATGCATCTTATACCTCAAAACTATATATCTAATGCTTGCTATCTATATATCTGACGCTTAAGATCTATATATCTAATACTTGTAATCTGTATATGGAACGCTTGTGATCCATATACAGATTGTAAACCAATAATTTATGGTTGCCGAACTGCATCTGTTTTATTTTTCAGCATTGTCCGTATTTATGTATCCCTCTGTCAGCCTGCCGGATACACTTTTTTACTTGCGTATTTTCGTCCGAATCGCCGGAAGGATGGATATACGGCATTCTCCTTATGCATAAAATACAAAATGTCAGAATCCGCCTTGCCGTTTCGAAGCGGTTTTACAGAAGTCATTTGCATTACTTTCTTCTTTCAGGAGCGTTAAAACATTCTTTTTTTCTCTAATATTTTGTAGTCGAATAGATTATTTATATCTTTGCAACCGCAATGGATGAAAGGTGGAGGGGCAATTAAGCTCCTTTTTTTGTTCTTATATAGTTAATCAATGATAGAAAAGAAAACTGTTTGTCAAATTGTTGACGAGTGGCTGGAGGGAAAAGAGTACTTTCTGGTGGAAGTAACTATCAGCCCGGACGACAAGATTGTGGTGGAAATTGACCACAAAGAAGGGGTTTGGATTGAAGATTGTGTAGAGCTGAGCCGATACATCGAATCCAAGTTGAACCGTGAGGATGAAGATTATGAGTTGGAGGTAGGTTCTGCCGGTATCGGACAGCCATTTAAAGTGTTGCAACAGTACATCAACCACATCGGAAAGGAAGTGGAAGTACTGAGAAAAGACGGACGTAAGCTGTGCGGCGTACTGAAAACAGCCGATGAACAGCATTTCACGGTAACCGTAGAAAAGAAGGTAAAGCCCGAAGGCGCTAAACGCCCCACATTGGTGGAAGAGGACGAAACCCTTGCGTATGATGAAATAAAATATACTAAATACTTAATCAGTTTTAAATAAGACTATGGCCAAAAAAGTAGAAACTGTCAGTTTGATAGATACATTTTCGGAATTTAAGGAACTGAAAAATATCGATAGAACCACGATGGTGAGCGTGCTCGAAGAGTCGTTCCGTAGTGTGATTGCGAAGATGTTCGGCACCGATGAGAATTACGACGTTATCGTGAACCCGGACAAGGGGGACTTCGAAATATGGCGTAACCGTGAAGTGGTGGCGGATGAAGACTTGGAAAATCCGAACTTGCAGATTGCATTATCGGAAGCACAGAAGATTGATGCTTCTTATGAAGTAGGCGAGGAAGTGACGGATGAGGTAATCTTTGCAAACTTTGGACGCCGTGCTATCCTGAACCTTCGTCAGACATTGGCTTCTAAGATTCTGGAACTGGAAAAAGACAGTATCTATAATAAATATATTGATAAGGTGGGCAACATCATTAATGCAGAAGTATACCAGATATGGAAGAAAGAAATGCTGCTGCTGGATGATGAAGGTAACGAGTTGTTGCTGCCTAAGACGGAACAGATTCCGAGCGATTTCTATCGCAAGGGAGAAACGGCACGTGCCGTTGTAGCCCGTGTGGACAACAAGAATAACAACCCGAAGATCATTCTTTCGCGTACGTCGCCGGTATTCCTGCAACGTCTGTTCGAAATGGAAGTGCCCGAAATCAATGATGGACTGATCACCATCAAGAAGATTGCCCGTATCCCTGGTGAGCGCGCCAAGATTGCCGTTGAGTCATACGATGACCGTATTGACCCGGTAGGTGCCTGTGTAGGTGTGAAGGGTAGCCGTATTCATGGTATCGTTCGTGAGTTACGCAACGAGAATATTGATGTAATCAATTACACGTCCAATATTCAGTTGTTTATTCAGCGTGCTCTCAGTCCTGCGAAGATTTCTTCTATTCGTTTGAACGAAGAAGAACGTAAGGCGGAAGTCTTCCTGAGACCGGAAGAAGTATCGCTGGCTATTGGTAAAGGCGGTTTGAATATCAAACTTGCCAGTATGTTGACTGAGTACACTATTGACGTATTCCGTGAGTTGGATCAGGCTGTTGAAGACGAAGACATCTACTTGGATGAGTTTAGGGATGAAATTGACGGTTGGGTGATTGATGCCATCAAAGCGATTGGTATTGATACTGCAAAAGCCGTGCTGAACGCTCCGCGTGAGATGTTGATTGAGAAGACCGACCTGGAAGAAGAAACAGTGGACGAAGTATTGCACATTTTAAGTTCGGAGTTTGAGGAAAGCGAAGGCGAGCCTGAATTTGAGGCTGAAGCTGAGCCTGAGTCTGAGACAGAATAAGTGTCTGTTGACATTCGTTTCTGTTTGCACTAACTTCTTTCTCCACATTATTCATTAATTTTTTAGTATGACGATTAGGTTAAATAAAGTAACAAGAGATTTGAATGTAGGAATTTCGACGGTAGTTGAGTTCTTGCAGAAGAAAGGCTTTGCCGTTGAGGCAAACCCCAACACAAAGATTAACGAGGAGCAATACGCCTTGCTCGTGAAAGAGTTCAGTACAGATAAGAATCTTAGACTTGAATCGGAACGTTTTATTCAGGAACGACAGAATAAAGACCGTAACAAAGCATCGGTATCCATCGATGGCTACGAAACTGAAACTACGGAGAAACCGAAAGTAGAAGAAATTAAAACTGTTGTCCCCGAAGATGCACGTCCGAAGTTTAAACCTGTCGGAAAAATAGACTTGGATAAGTTGAACCGGAAACCGGTAGTAGAGAAAGTGGAAGAAAAGAAAGTAGAAGAACCAGTATCTGTGGTAAAGGAAGAACCGAAACCGCAGCCTAAGCCGGAAGTCAAACCGGAACCGAAGCCCGAACCCAAACCAGAGCCCAGGCCTGAACCCAAACCGGAACCGAAACCGGAACTCAAGCCCGAACCGGCTCCTGTGGTGAAGGAAACACCGAAACCGGAAGTTGTAGAAAAACCAGCTCCCGCTCCAGTAGTGGCAAAAGAAGAAGTGAAAAAGGAAACGCCTGCTCCCGTAGCACCTGCTAAGGAAGAAGTGAAACCTGCAGTTGCAGAAGAAACACCAGCAAAGGAGGAAGATGAAATCTTCACGATCCATAAGCCGGAGTTTGTTTCCAAAATCAATATCATCGGTCAGATTGACTTGGCTACGCTGAACCAGTCTACACGCCCCAAGAAGAAGACCAAAGAGGAGAAACGGAAGGAGCGCGAAGAGAAGGAGAAAATCCGTCAGGATCAGAAGAAGCAGATGAAAGAGGCGATTATCAAAGAAATTCGCCGCGAAGACAATAAAGCGAAGGATGGTAAGGAAAAAGAAGCCGATGCCAATGCCAACAAGAAGAAACGTCTTCGTATTAATAATAATAAGGAGAAGGTTGACATCAACAATGCATCCAACTTCCAGCGTGGAAATGACAATCGTGGTGGTGGAGGCAAAGGCCCTCATGCCGGCGGTGGTCAGCAAGGTGGCGGTGGTGGTAACAATCACCAGGGTGGCAACAAGAACAACAACCGTAACAACAATAACAAGGATCGCTTCAAGAAACCGATCATCAAGCAGGAGGTTAGCGAGGAAGATGTAGCCAAGCAGGTAAAAGAAACGTTGGCACGCCTCACCTCCAAAGGTAAGAGCAAGACTTCAAAATACCGTAAGGACAAGCGCGATATGGCAAACAGCCGTATGCAGGAGCAGGAAGACCGCGAAATGGCGGACAGCAAAGTACTGAAGATAACGGAATTCGTAACCGCCAACGAACTGGCAAGCATGATGGACGTTTCCGTAACGCAGGTCATCGCTACTTGTATGAGTATCGGTATCATGGTGTCTATCAACCAGCGTCTGGATGCTGAAACCATCAATCTGGTGGCGGAAGAGTTCGGTTACAAGACTGAATACGTCAGTGCGGAAGTGGCGCAGGCTATTGTAGAGGAAGAAGATTCTGAAGAGGATCTGGAACCGCGCGCACCGATTGTCACCGTCATGGGTCACGTAGACCACGGTAAGACGTCATTGCTCGACTATATCCGTAAGGCGAACGTTATTGCCGGTGAAGCCGGTGGTATCACGCAGCACATCGGCGCTTACAACGTGAAACTGGAAGACGGACGTGAGATTACGTTCCTCGATACTCCGGGTCACGAGGCATTTACCGCTATGCGTGCCCGTGGTGCGAAGGTGACGGACGTGGTTATCATTATTGTCGCTGCCGATGATAATGTGATGCCGCAGACGAAGGAAGCCATCAACCATGCTATGGCTGCCGGTGTACCTATCGTATTTGCCATTAATAAGATTGATAAGCCGACTGCCAACGCTGACAAGATTAAGGAAGAACTGGCAGCTATGAATTACCTCGTTGAAGAATGGGGCGGTAAATATCAGTCACAAGATATTTCAGCAAAGAAAGGCTTAGGTGTGAACGATTTGCTGGAGAAGGTATTGCTGGAAGCAGAAATGCTTGATTTGAAAGCAAACCCGAACCGCAAGGCTACAGGTTCCATCATTGAGTCTTCATTGGATAAAGGACGTGGTTATGTAGCTACCATGCTGGTATCGAACGGTACATTGCACGTTGGTGACATCGTATTGGCGGGTACAGCGTATGGTAAGGTAAAAGCTATGTTCAACGAGCGTAACCAGCGCCTGAAAGAGGCCGGACCGTCTGAACCGGTATTGATTCTGGGATTGAACGGTGCACCTGCCGCGGGTGACACGTTCCACGTAATCGATACGGAACAGGAAGCACGTGAAATCGCTAACAAGCGCGAACAGTTGCAACGTGAACAGGGGCTGCGTACTCAGAAGATGCTTACTTTGGATGAAGTTGGCCGCCGTCTGGCACTGGGTGACTTCCACGAACTGAATATTATCGTTAAGGGTGACGTGGACGGTTCTGTTGAGGCGTTGAGCGACTCACTGATCAAGTTGTCTACCGAACAGGTACAGGTGAATGTAATCCACAAAGGCGTTGGAGCTATCTCCGAGTCCGATGTTTCACTGGCTGCCGCTTCGGATGCCATCATCATCGGCTTCCAGGTGCGTCCGTCGAATGCCGCTGCAAAGATGGCGGAGAACGAAGGGGTGGATATCCGCAAGTATTCCGTGATCTACGACGCTATCGAAGAGGTGAAGGCCGCTATGGAAGGCATGTTGGCACCGCAGGTGAAGGAGCAGGTAACTGCAACCATCGAGGTACGCGAGGTGTTCAATATCACCAAGGTAGGTCTCGTAGCCGGTGCGTTAGTCAAGACCGGAAAGGTGAAACGCAGCGACAAGGCTCGTTTGATCCGCGACGGTATCGTAATCTTTACCGGTTCTATCAATGCTTTGAAACGTTTCAAGGACGATGTGAAGGAAGTCGGTACCAACTTCGAGTGCGGTATCAGCCTGACGAACTGCAACGATATCAAGGTAGGCGATATAATCGAATCTTACGAAGAAATAGAAGTAAAACAGACTCTGTAATTAAATAAATTGAGAGCTGAGAATTGAGAGTTGAGAGTTATTTGCAGCATAATCGCGCAGCCAACTCTCAACTCTCAATTCTCAGCTCTCAATTTTTTCAACTATGACAATAATAGATATCATCCTGTTGGTGGTGATTGGCGCAGGAGCGGTCATCGGTTTTATAAAAGGCTTCATCAAGCAACTGGCATCTATCCTCGGATTGATTGTCGGATTGCTGGCTGCAAAAGCACTGTATGTGTCGGTAGCGGAGAGAGTCTTTTCTAAGATAACGGACTCCATGACGTTTGCCCAGATATTGGCGTTTGTTGTTATTTGGGTAGTGGTGCCATTGTTGTTCCTGCTGGTGGCGGCTTTGCTGACGAAGGCGATGGAAGCAGTCTCGCTCGGTTGGCTGAATCGATGGCTGGGTGCCGGACTGGGCGCATTGAAGTTTCTGCTGCTGGTGAGTCTGCTTATCTGTGTTGTCGAGTTTATCGACTCGGATAATACGATGATTGATAGAACAATGAAGGAGGAATCCGTGTTATATTATCCTATAGAGTCGTTTGCGGGAATGTTTTTCCCGGCTGCAAAAGAAGTTACAGAACAATATATACTTAATACATAATGCAACCCGAAGAACCCAATAAATATGTAAAGGAACTAACGCAGGAGAAGTACAAGTATGGCTTCACCACCGACGTGCATACGGAAGTCATTGAGCGTGGGCTGAATGAAGATGTTGTACGGCTGATCTCTGCGAAGAAGAACGAGCCGGAATGGCTGTTGGAGTTCCGTCTGAAAGCATATCGTCATTGGTTGACGATGGAGATGCCTACATGGGCGCATCTCCGTATTCCTGAGATAGATTACCAGGCTATTTCCTACTATGCCGACCCGTTGGCAAAGAAGAAAGATGCGCCGAAGAGTATGGACGAAGTAGACCCTGAGTTGATAAAAACCTTCAATAAGCTGGGTATTCCCTTGGAAGAACAGATGGCATTGAGTGGCATGGCAGTGGATGCTGTGATGGACTCCGTATCTGTGAAGACTACGTTCAAGGAAACGTTGATGGAGAAAGGAATCATTTTCTGTTCCATCAGTGAAGCCGTACGTGAACATCCGGATTTGGTGCAGAAGTATCTTGGTTCCGTTGTAGGATACCGTGATAATTTCTTTGCCGCACTGAACTCGGCGGTATTCTCCGACGGTTCGTTTGTATATATTCCGAAAGGGGTACGCTGCCCGATGGAGCTGTCCACGTATTTCCGTATCAATGCGCGTAATACAGGCCAGTTTGAGCGGACGCTGATTGTGGCGGATGATGATTCGTATGTTTCCTATCTGGAAGGTTGTACGGCTCCGATGCGCGATGAGAACCAGTTGCATGCCGCTATCGTGGAGATTGTGGTGCACGAGCGTGCGGAAGTGAAGTACAGTACCGTACAGAACTGGTATCCGGGTGATGCCGAAGGTAAAGGCGGTGTCTATAATTTCGTTACGAAACGTGGTAACTGCAAAGGTGCGAACAGTAAACTTTCCTGGACACAGGTGGAGACAGGTTCGGCTATTACGTGGAAATACCCTTCCTGTATTTTGACGGGAGATAACTCTTCGGCTGAATTCTACAGTGTGGCGGTGACGAATAACTACCAACAGGCAGATACGGGTACGAAGATGATTCATCTGGGTAAGAATACCAGCAGTACCATTGTCAGCAAAGGTATCTCTGCCGGACATAGTGAGAACTCTTACCGTGGTCTGGTGCGTGTAGCTCAAAAGGCGGATAATGCACGTAACTATAGCCAGTGCGACTCTCTGTTGCTGGGTGATAAGTGCGGTGCGCATACCTTCCCGTATATGGATATCCATAATGAGACGGCGGTTGTGGAGCATGAGGCGACTACCAGCAAGATCAATGAAGACCAGATCTTCTATTGCAACCAGCGTGGTATTTCTACGGAGGATGCAGTAGGGCTGATAGTGAACGGTTATGCAAAGGAAGTGCTTAATAAGCTGCCTATGGAGTTTGCGGTAGAGGCCCAGAAGTTGTTGGCTATTTCGCTGGAAGGCAGCGTAGGATAGGAATTGTAATTAGTCATTTGTAATTAGTAATTATAGAAATGTTAGAGATAAAAGACCTGCATGCCAGTGTAAATGGCAAAGAGATATTGAAGGGCATCAACCTGTCGGTAAAAGCAGGTGAGGTGCATGCTATTATGGGGCCGAACGGTTCCGGTAAGAGTACTCTTTCGGCTGTATTGGTAGGTAATCCTGCCTTTGAAGTGACAAAGGGAAGCGTGACTTTCTGCGGTAAGAACCTTTTGGACTTTTCACCGGAAGACCGTAGTCATGAGGGCATCTTCCTCAGTTTCCAATATCCGGTAGAAATTCCGGGTGTGAGTATGGTCAACTTTATGCGTGCAGCGGTGAATGAGCAACGTAAATACAATCATCTGCCTGCTCTCAGTGCAAGCGAGTTCCTGAAGTTGATGCGTGAAAAGCGTGCTATTGTGGAACTGGACAATAAACTGGCTAACCGTTCGGTGAACGAAGGTTTCTCCGGTGGTGAGAAGAAGCGGAATGAAATCTTCCAGATGGCGATGCTGGAACCGAAATTGAGTATTCTGGATGAAACGGATTCCGGGCTGGATATCGATGCTTTGCGTATCGTGGCCGAAGGTGTGAACAAACTAAAAACACCGGAGAACAGCACCATTGTCATCACTCACTACCAACGCTTACTGGATTATATCAAACCTGACGTCGTACATGTGCTTTACAAAGGTCGTATCGTGAAGACTGCGGGACCGGAATTGGCTCTGGAACTGGAAGAGAAGGGGTATGACTGGATTAAGAAGGAACTAGGAGAGTAATTACATTTTTTAGACGCGGATGGCACGGATGACGCGGATTTTTTATTAGTGCATTATGAGTTTGACACAGGCGGATAAAACTGATGCTATTATAAATGCATTTTATGATGTGTATAATGAGCTTGGGTATGGGTTTATTGAAAATGTATATCAGAATGCATTATATAGGGAGCTGTTGAGACGTGATATTCCCTGTGTAGCACATCCGAAAATAAATGTTTATTATAAGGATGAAGTAGTCGGTTATTATGAAGCTGATATAATTGTATATAATTCTGTTATTTTAGAATTAAAAGCGGTCACCCGACTATCTAAAGAACATGAATTGCAATTGGTCAATTATTTGAAAGCAACAGATATAGAAGTGGGATTATTATTAAACTTTGGTCCCAAACCAGAAATTAGTAGAAAGGTTTTTTCCCATTACTATAGAGAACGTCTACAGAATAATAGTGAATCCGCGTCATCCGCGTTATCCGTGTCTAAGAAATAAAATATAAACGTATATGAATGCAGAACAACAATACATAGATCTTTTCTCCCAGACGGAAGCGATGATATGCCAGCACAGCACCGAGGTGATGAATACCCCTCGCGCGACTGCGTTTGCCGACTTTGAACGGCTTGGCTTTCCTACCCGTAAACAGGAGAAATATAAATATACCGATGTCAGCAAGTTCTTTGAACCGGACTATGGGTTGAACCTGAACCGTCTGGATATTCCGGTAAATCCCTATGAAGTATTCAAATGTGACGTACCCAATATGAGTACCTCTCTGTACTTTGTAGTGAATGATGCTTTTTACAATAAAGCATTACCTGCCCCACATCTGCCCGATGGAGTCATCTTTGGTAGTTTGAAGGAGATGGCAGAGAAGCATCCGGAACTGGTAAAGAAGTACTATGGCAAGCTGGCGGACACTTCAAAAGATGGAGTAACAGCATTCAATACCACTTTTGCGCAAGACGGTGTGCTGCTATATGTACCTAAGAACGTTGCTTTGGAACGTCCCATTCAGTTGGTAAACATCCTGCGTGGTGACGTGAACTTCCTGGTGAACCGCCGGGTATTGATTGTATTGGAAGATGGCGCACAGGCACGTATGCTGGTGTGTGATCATGCCATGGATGCCGTGAACTTCCTGGCAACCCAGGTGATAGAAGTATTTGTAGGTGAGAATGCTGTCTTTGACCTTTACGAACTGGAAGAAACGCATACAAGTACCGTACGTATCAGCAATATGTATGTGAGACAGGAAGCCAACAGCAATGTATTGCTGAATGGCATGACCTTGCATAACGGCACTTCCCGCAACACCACCGAAGTATTGCTGGCAGGTGAAGGCGCCGAAATCAACCTTTGCGGTATGGCCATTGCAGATAAGAATCAGCATGTAGACAACAATACAAGCATAGACCATGCCGTGCCTAACTGTACGAGTAATGAACTCTTCAAGTATGTGCTCGATGACCAGTCAGTCGGTGCATTTGCCGGTCTGGTGTTAGTACGTCCGGATGCGCAACATACCAGTTCGCAACAAACGAACCGGAACCTTTGCGCCACACGTGAGGCACGTATGTATACGCAGCCGCAACTGGAAATTTATGCCGATGATGTAAAGTGTAGCCATGGCGCTACCGTTGGCCAGTTGGATGAGAATGCACTTTTCTATATGCGTCAGCGCGGTATTCCGGCACGTGAAGCCCGCTTATTGCTGATGTTTGCCTTCGTGAACGAAGTAATCGATACCATCCGTCTGGATGCATTGAAAGATCGCTTACATCTCTTGGTAGAGAAACGTTTCCGTGGTGAACTGAATAAGTGCCAAGGCTGTGCGATATGCAAGTGAGAATATATTAATACCTAAACAACATGTATGATATTCAAAAGATAAGAGCCGATTTCCCGATACTTTCCCGTGAAGTGTACGGCAAACCATTAGTCTATTTGGATAATGGGGCGACGACACAGAAGCCGCGTTGTGTGGTGGATGCCATAACGGATGAATATTATTCTGTCAATGCCAATGTGCACCGTGGCGTACACTTCCTGTCGCAACAGGCAACGGAACTGCACGAGGCAAGCCGAGAGACGGTGCGGAAGTTCATCAATGCCGGTTCTATAAATGAAATCGTATTTACACGGGGAACCACGGAAAGCATCAATCTGTTAGCCTCCAGTTTCGGTGAGGCATTTCTGCATCCGGGTGACGAAGTGATTGTTTCCGTAATGGAACATCATAGTAATATCGTTCCCTGGCAACTGCTGGCCGAACGGAAGCGTATCAATCTGAAGGTTATTCCGATGAACGACCGCGGTGAACTTCTGATGGATGAATACGAGAAGCTTTTCACTGACCGAACGAAGATTGTGAGCGTAGTACATGTGTCCAATGTTTTGGGTACGGTCAATCCTATCAAGGAAATGATTAAGATTGCCCATAATCATGATGTACCTTTCCTGGTAGATGCGGCACAATCCATTCCTCACATGGCAGTGGACGTGAAAGATCTGGACGCTGATTTCCTTGTATTCTCCGGTCATAAAGTGTATGGGCCTACCGGTGTGGGCGTGCTCTATGGTAAGGAAGAATGGCTGAATAAGTTACCTCCTTATCAAGGCGGCGGTGAGATGATAAAGCATGTATCTTTTGAACGTACTACCTTCAATGAATTGCCGTTTAAGTTCGAAGCCGGTACTCCTGACTATATCGGTACTACGGGACTGGCGAAAGCTCTCGATTATGTTTCTGCCATTGGCATGGATAAGATTGCCGCTTATGAGCATGAATTGACGGAATATGCCACGCAGCGATTGAAAACAATCCCCGGTATGCGTATCTTTGGTGAAGCTGCTGAGAAAGGAAGTGTCATCTCCTTCCTTGTGGGGGATATTCATCACTTCGATATGGGCACATTGCTCGATCGTCTCGGCATTGCCGTACGTACAGGACACCATTGTGCCCAACCGTTGATGCAACGCCTCGGCATAGAAGGAACAGTGCGTGCTTCTTTTGGAATCTATAATACGAAAGAAGAAATAGATGTCTTGGTGGCAGGTATCGAACGCGTCAGCAAGATGTTCTAAGCATAAATATAAAATTTAGGTTTCGTAAGCCTTATCAAAGCTTGCGAAACTTGAGTATAAAATATAAAAAGAAGGTCACTGCAACTTTCCGTCCTGTCTGTGCGTCTAATAGAATGCAAATAACTTAAATAAACAGAGAAAGATCATGTTAGTAACAACAACCCCAATTATCGAGGGTGGACGTATCACCCGCTATTACGGTATAGTTTCAGGCGAGACGATTATCGGTGCCAATGTATTCCGTGACTTTTTTGCCAGTATTCGTGATGTAGTGGGCGGACGCAGCGGCTCTTACGAGGAAGTGCTGCGTGAAGCGAAAGATATTGCCCTTCGTGAAATGCAGGAGCATGCCAAGGCACTTGGAGCCAATGCTGTGATTGGCGTGGATTTGGACTATGAAACAGTAGGTGGAAGCGGCAGTATGCTGATGGTAACTGCTTGCGGCACGGCTGTGACCGTAGAATAATCAATACAGAGGGAGAACCGGAAAGCTCTTCCCCTGCATATCAATGCTTGGGAGAATAATCGCTGATGATTACTTTTCCCTTTTTTTGTTCCAGTTTGGCTATTCCCAGATCATTGAGCGCTTGCAGTACCTCTTCCAAGGAAGTTGTTCGCGGGAAGCGGAAATGAATGCGTTGTTTCAGCAAGTCGGGCGAATGAAAGATGATACTGGTATTATACCATGTGCCGACAGACTTCATTATCTCCGCCAGTTCGGCATCATCGAAGCTGAACTCTCCTTTGGTCCATCCTTCCGTTGCGGTGAGTTGTGCTTCGGATATGGTGAAACCATTATCTTCAGACAATATAGCTTGCTGTCCGGGCAATATGTCTTTCTGCCGTGTTTGTTTCTCGTCGCTGACGCGGACGCGCCCCTGAAATAAAGTGACTGCCGCTACTTTTCCCGGATAGGCATTTACATCGAATACCGTGCCCAATACCTGTGTCTGCATCTTACCGGAAGAAACAATGAAAGGACGTGCACTATCTTTTGCCACTTCGAAACGTGCTTCTCCTGTCAGATGGACTTCACGGGTCCCCTCTGCCGGGAATTGTTTAGGATATTCCAGGCGGGAATTGGCGCTGAGCGTAACCTGTGTACCATCGTCCAAAGTGATTTGCATGGTAGTGGCTGGGGGAGTTGAAAGAGTAATCCTGCCATTGCTCTCTGAGGTGATGATTGCTTCGGGAACATCCAGGGCCGCAAAGATTTCGATATCTTGAATCGTGTCTTTGTTGGTAATACGGGGCACGATAAGCACTACCAGCACTACGATGGCAGCTGCAATGCCGGAAGTCCACATCTGTATGATGCGTCTGCGTTTTTGGGCGTCTTGCCGGGAGGCAAAAGCATTCCATGCCGCGCGGGTTTCTTCTTCCGAAGGTAAGTCTCCGAGCGCTTCTCCGAAGGCATTCAGTAATCTGAGGTCTTCAGTATCCATCTTGAAATCATTTTCTTTTTTCTCTTCCATCATCGGTTTCCTCCTTTCAGGGTCATAGCTTCGCGCAAGGTACGCAAAGCTTTGGATATATGTTTCTTTACAGTGTCGGGACTGATGCCAAGCTGTTCGGCTACTTCCCGATAGGTTTTATGTTCATAATAGCAGAGCCGCAATACCGTGCAGGTTGGTTCCGGTAGGTTGCGGGCAATGCTTTCCGCTTGTTGCAGTAGTCGTTCATGTTCCCGGTAGTCGGTCGCTACATCCATGCGGGTGGCTTCGCGCAATGCTTCCAGGTTGGTAGCTTCTACTTGCAGATGCTTCAGACGGTTAAGGCAGGCGTTACGTGCCGCAGTGTAAAGCCAGGCTCCCCGGTTTTCCGGTTCCAGCTTTTCGAATTGTTTCCACGCCTGCTCCATCACACTACCCACAATATCACGGGCTTCTTCTCCGTCGCCCAATAGTTGGGTGGCGTAGCGCACCAGACGGGGATATAGCTCCGTGAACATCTGTCCGAAAACTTCTCTTTTTGTGTCTTTTTTATGAAACAAGGACATTCTCTGATTCTTTATTTAGTCTGCAAAGGTAAGGATTATCCTTTATTTCCTTTATCAATCTCCTTAAACTGTCGTTGCACCGTTGTGGGAAGGACATTGTACAATTGTACATATTGGGAAAGAGAGATACAGGAAATGGTTAGTGCTCTAGCAATCAGTTGGTTGTATTTACAAACCATTTACATCACACGGTAAAAGCATTTACCGCCATATGTAACGCTCTTTACCCCTTATTGTAACGCTCTTTACCTCGGTATGTAACGCTCTTTACCTCGGCGTGTAAACGGAGTTATCATTTGAGGTAAACAGAATCATCCTTTGGGGTAAACGGAATTTAAAGACGTCCTTTTTCACTTTCTCCGGCACCTTTACCTTTATATTTATTCTTAGTGGCATTGAACTGATAGTTGAGGCGTATGCCGAAACGTTGTTTGTCGGCATAATTTTCAAACTCGTTGTAGGTACGGTCGCCATATACACGAAAGTGATAGGTACCTGTACGAAATATATCATTCGCTACCAACGAGATGCGCAACGCACGGTCTTTCAGGAAAGATTTGGTAAGTTGCGCATCTACAGTTCCTTCTGTTTTTCTGATGGCATAGCTTTGCTTTGCACCCAATGCCAGTCTTCCTTTTATATTGAGAAACCAGCCACGAGGCAAAGTAAAGCTGTTGTTCAGAATGAAATCCGGTTGCGCCTCATTCCAGAGGGGCTGAATATTCAGTGAACGGGCATTGGACTGGAACCAGGACACACTGACCGTAAATTGCGGTTGCCACCAGCCGAACTTCGGGGAGAGTACCACAGCGCCTCCGTATGCATAGGAGTTGGGAATGCTTGCCATCGTCCACAATACTACGCCGGGATGCTTTGCATCGTCGTATGGTTTTGCATAAGTGGTGTACATGTTTCGTACATGGTTGAAGTATAAACTGGTATTGATCCATTTCCAGCCCCCTTCCAATGAGAAGAGGTTATGCTTTTGTGGTTCCAGTTCAGGATTTCCGTTGTGGTATTGGTACTTGCTTTGGTAACTGATGGTACTGGACAGCATACTGTAACTGGGACTAAATTTCTTCATGCGATAAGACAGGCCGATATTCCAGTCCTCCTTTTTATAGAAAATGCCGGCTACGGGAATCAAGTCATGATAGGCAGGACTTTTCTCTACTTTATAGACATCTGATTCGTAGTAATCCGTCTTTTGATATTCGTAGCGTAGTCCTGCCGTAAGGTCGAACTGTCCCAATTCTATGGAATAATCGGCAAAGGCAGAGGCGATGGACTGTTTGATGCGGTTGTCGGCATCGTTGGAGAAACCGCTTTGCTTGAAGATGTCGTGGCGCTCGGTGAAAGTTTCTTCAGTACCGAAAGAGAGTTTGCCTTGCCCAAGCGGTGCTGTAATCACCAGTTTAGCGGCATACAGGCGGTTTTTCACTTCACTGTCGGATGTGGCATCTGTTTCACCATTGTTGTCCACCTTCTGCCCGCCTCCCGAACGACCGTAGAGGTAGTCGGCATTGAAGTCGATGTTCCATTTTCCGAAAGTACCGTTATAATAGCCATTCACGGTATGATTCCAGTTGGTATGCTTGCGACCGTGTGAGTCGGATGTGAGACGATCCACCTCTTCTCCGTCCCGCAGCATCACGGTTTCACCTTGTGCATAAAGTTCCTGATTGCCCAGTCCGGTTTTGGGTACATAGCGTATACCGAAAGACTGATGGTCATCCGGTTCGTAGTTGAAACCTACTTCGCCATTGAAGTTTGCATCATGTGCACGATTGACGTTGTCAGATATACTTTTCCATTCGGAGGAAGTGCTCAGTTGCAGTTGGGTATGACTGGTGGAGTATGTGTCCGACTCATTGAAATGCCCTTTGACAAAGATGTCCAGTCCGCCGGTACGATAATTCAGTGAGGCGCCTTGTTTGCCTTTTGCCGAGTGTCCCTGGGTATAGTCTGCGTAGGCATTGGCACTTAAACCTTGACCGCGCTTGCGGATGGTACGTAGTCGGATAACAGATGATACGTTGGAGGAATAACGTGCTCCGGGTGTGGTTACAATTTCGGCGGAGAGTATTTCGTTAGCCTGAAGTTGATCCAGTTCGGAGGAGTCGCGCACTTTCCGACCGTTGATGTAGATGTCCGGTTTGCCTCGTCCGATAACCGTATAGTTACCGTCCGAGCCGGTGACAAAAGGGAGGTGACCGATCATATCGCTTGCCGAACCCAGCATGGAGAGCGGTGTTCCCGCTACGTTGGCAACGAAAGCGCCATTCTTGCGTTCCACCATCGGGCGGGAGGCGGTTACCGTCACTTCCTTCAGCATTTGCGCGTCCGGTTGCAGGCGAATGTCATTTTCCGGTTGGCAGGGAAGCGTCAAGGATTGATAGCCTATGTAGGTTACTTTCAGCAAATGTTTTTTTTCATTGTTGCCGGGTAGGATAAAGCTACCGTCTTCCGCTGTGACGCATCCTGTAATAAAAGAGGAATCGGTTGTTGCCAGCAGGATGACGTTGGCATACGCTAACGGTTCATTCCGCTCTCCGTATATGGTTCCGCGCACTTGGGTAGTCTTGCCATCTTTTCCCTTACGCTGAATCACGAAGTAATCGGTACGTTCAATGCTGTTGAAAGGCTTTCCTTTCAGTACTGTGCGGATGGCTTCGCCTTGTGTCTGTTTACGGATACTTGCTGTTACGTGATAGTTCTCCGTCTCTTCATAGGCAAAAAGGATATTCTTGCCGCCCATCTTCTCTATCTGTTTCAGTGCGGCAGACAGCTTTTCGTTTTTTAGTTCCAGACTGACCAGTCTGGATGTTTGCTGTGCATTTGCGGTTGAGGTAAAGAGTAGAAGAATATATACTGTGTATATCATCCATGCCTTTCTAAAAGTAAAATCTGTGCGTTTCATTATTCCTTTGTTTTTATTGATTTTACTTATACTACAACATGGGTGCTCAATCGGGTACGGTTTTCGCCTGCAAATTTAATAGAATGAGTTGATTTTCTTTCATTCCTTTGCTTATTTCGTTTCAAATCAATACTTTTAGACTTTCAATCAACCTTTTAATACGAATAACACCATGGACAGTTTGCTTTTCTGGCTGATTCCGGCCGCTTCCGTTTTAGCTCTCTGCTTTGCTTACTATTTCCATAAGCAAATGATGAAAGAGAGTGAGGGTACTCCGCAAATGATAAAGATTGCCGCCGCTGTGCGTAAAGGCGCGATGTCTTATCTGAAACAACAGTATAAGATAGTTGGCTGGGTATTTCTGGGACTTGTGATCCTTTTCTCTATTATGGCTTATGGCTTCGATGTGCAAAACCATTGGGTACCGATTGCTTTCCTGACGGGCGGTTTCTTCTCCGGACTTTCCGGCTTCCTCGGCATGAAGACGGCAACGTATGCTTCGGCACGTACGGCAAATGCTGCCCGTAATTCACTGAATGCGGGATTGCGCGTCGCTTTCCGTAGTGGTGCGGTAATGGGACTGGTGGTAGTGGGCTTGGGCTTGCTCGACATCTCTTTCTGGTATCTGTTATTGAATGCGGTTATTCCGGAAGATGTTCTGACTCCGACTCATAAACTCTGTATTATCACTACCACCATGCTTACTTTCGGAATGGGTGCTTCCACACAAGCGCTCTTTGCCCGTGTAGGTGGAGGTATCTATACGAAAGCTGCCGATGTAGGCGCCGACCTGGTAGGTAAGGTTGAGGCCGGCATTCCCGAAGACGATCCGCGTAATCCTGCAACGATTGCCGATAATGTAGGTGACAACGTAGGCGATGTGGCGGGTATGGGTGCCGATCTCTATGAAAGCTATTGTGGCTCCATACTGGCAACTGCCGCTCTGGGTGCTGCCGCCTTTATTCATACGGGAGATACGGCCATGCAGTTCAAAGCCGTTATTGCTCCGATGCTGATTGCTGCCGTAGGTATCCTTCTCTCTATTATCGGTATCTTCGCAGTACGTACCAAGGAGAATGCGAAGATGAAAGACCTGCTTGCTTCGTTGGCTTTCGGTACGAACCTGAGTTCAGTGCTGATTGTAGTGGCTACTTTCTTTATTCTTTGGTTGTTGCAACTTGATAACTGGATGTGGATATCCTGTGCCGTTATAGTCGGTCTGGTAGTCGGTATCATTATCGGACGTTCTACGGAATACTATACCTCACAATCCTATCGTCCTACTCAGAAGTTGAGCGAAAGCGGAAAGACCGGTCCGGCAACGGTAATCATCTCCGGCATCGGTTTGGGTATGCTGTCTACCGCGGTTCCGGTGATTGCTGTGGTAATAGGTATCATTGCTTCCTACCTGTTTGCATCAGGGTTCGATTTCAATAATGTAGGTATGGGACTTTACGGCATCGGTATTGCTGCCGTAGGTATGCTTTCCACCTTGGGTATCACGCTTGCTACAGATGCTTACGGTCCTATTGCCGACAATGCCGGTGGTAATGCCGAAATGTCCGGTCTGGGTGAAGAAGTTCGCAAACGCACCGATGCTCTCGACTCTTTGGGCAACACCACTGCCGCTACCGGAAAAGGCTTCGCCATTGGTTCGGCTGCACTTACGGGACTTGCCCTGCTTGCTTCTTATATTGAAGAAATCCGTATCGGACTGACTCGTTTGGGAACCACGGAATTAACACTTCCCCATGGGGATGCTGTGGGGCTTCAGGATGCCACCTTCTTCGATTTCATGCATCATTATGATGTGACATTGATGAATCCGAAGGTTCTTTCGGGTATGTTCCTGGGTAGTATGATGGCATTCCTTTTCTGCGGATTGACAATGAACGCTGTTGGCCGTGCCGCCGCCCACATGGTGGATGAAGTGCGCCGCCAGTTCCGTGAAATCAAGGGTATCCTTACCGGTGAAACGGAACCGGACTACGAGCGTTGTGTAGAGATTTCTACAAAAGGAGCACAGCGTGAGATGGTAGTTCCCTCATTGATAGCCATTATTGCTCCGATTGCAACGGGACTTATCTTCGGTGTTCCCGGTGTTCTGGGTTTGCTGATCGGTGGATTGAGCAGCGGTTTCGTCCTTGCCATCTTTATGGCGAATGCGGGCGGTGCATGGGATAATGCAAAGAAATATGTGGAAGAAGGTAACTTTGGCGGTAAGGGTAGCGAAGTACATAAAGCTACTGTGGTAGGCGATACGGTAGGTGACCCGTTCAAAGATACTTCCGGTCCGAGTTTGAATATCCTTATCAAGCTGATGAGTATGGTAGCTATCGTGATGGCCGGACTGACGGTTGCGTGGAGTCTCTTCTAAGAACCCTGTTTATTATTCCCTCTAATAGAAATGCCCGTTTTCCTTAATGGAAACGGGCGTTTCATTTTAATGGGAACGGGAATTACTTCCCGTAATCATCGTACATCATCAATAGATGGGATGAACTCCAACTGAAGTGTGGCGCTTTCAGTCGCTCTCCGGTGTGAGTGCCATAGTTCTCGTGGATGGGCGCTCCTTCTTTCAGCCCGTTGAGGCGGTCGAATACCTGCAAGGTATATTCATCGGCGAGCTTATGGTAACCGTAGTTGCGGAGCCCGCGGATGGCAAAGTAAGTCTGATCCAGCCAGATAGGACCACGCCAATAGCCGCGCGGGTTGTACTTGGGATTATCTGCGGCAATGGTGGGGAAGGGGATATACGTTGAGAACTTCGCTGTGTCCTGAAGCATGGGTAACATCTTGTCTACCTGCTCTTGCGTGGCAATCTGTGTCCACAACGGAGTATAGGCTTCGCATCCCGGTTCTTCAATGAATGAACCGTCTTTCAGGCGGCGGTCAAAGAAGAAATTGAGTTTGGGATCAAAGAAATAATCGGCTACTTTATTACTATAGTCGGGAGCATCGAATGAGACATTCAGTAATCCGGCAAACTTCTTCAGTAACTTACATTCCAATGCCAGGTAGGCATTCAGGTCTACACTTTCCTGGTCCATGCTCCAGGCATCCTCGCCCCCGTCGTTCTTCAGCATCACGGCATCGTCAAAACGGATGGCATTGTCCATACCGCTTTCCCAGGCTGCCGCTTCCAGAGTACCGTCTGTGGCACCGTATTCGCACATACCATTATGATTATGGTCGCGTTTCTGATACCACCACTTATAATAAGAAAGCAGTTGCGGATACATCTCGGAAACGAAAGCTGTGTCGCCTGTATGCGTAAAGATCTCATCTACAGCCCAGCATACAAGGGGTGGCTTGCTGTCGCGTGCATTGTTTTCGGATGGATCGGTGTAGATACAGTCGATAACCATACCGTCCGGTTGCTGATAATCGAACATGGCGCGGATGTTATTCTTTGCCAGTTCAGGATCGAACTTGGCAGTTCCGGCGCTGAAACGCCAGCTGTCCCATGCCCAGAAGCCTACAAAGTAACCGACTGCATGGCTCGGAATGATACCCTCGTGCAACAGACCGCCGCGATGGGTACGCCAGTTGGAGATAAGAGTGGTTACGGCTTTCACGGCGATGCGGTCGTATTCGGGTTTCATGTCGGTACGCAGTATCTTCGTCAGGTATCTTTCCCAACGTTCGGCATTGGCTTGCAATGCTTTTTCGGGATTGTTAAGCAGGTTGGGGAGGTTTTGTAATCCGGCTGTCATTTCCTTTTCGGAGGTGAAGAAGGAAATGGCTACGTTTACGGGGTACTTGGAGGTATGGATAAGGGCGGTGTAGTTATTATCCGTTCCGGTAAGTGCCACATCGGGAGTAAACGTTACAGTTACGCTTTCTCCACTGGGATGGCGGGCTATTACGGAATTCTGCTCTATACTTACGGTTACGTTCTTTCCCCATTGGCTGCCGGTCAGCATCAGTTCTTCCGTCTTGTCGGCTTCTATACGAAGCAAAGCGGTAGAGGCACTTATGAAGTTAAGCTGCTGGGTGATGGTTCCGTTGCCCGAATGGGCGGACATATACAGTTCTCCGGGATAGTAGCAGGTGGAGTCGGGCACAAAGGTGTCCGAAGGTTTCTGACTAAAACCTACCGTAACAGCGGATTGAGCCATCCACTGGCGGCGAAACATATCCAGACTGAACGGGCCGCAGAAACCGTTTACCCAGTTCTCTTTCTCGGGAAGGGTGAAGCCCATCCACGAGCCGGCATCTGTGAACCAGCCGTAGCAGCGGTGCAAAGTATCGGGAGTGTAGGCGATATCCAGTATATTATTGAAGGTATACCGCTTCTCCGCAGTGTTTTTGCTGCCGGAAGTGCAGGCGGTGATGCCTGCAACCAGCAGAGTAATACAAATGGTGTGTATAAACTTATGTCGCATATTCGTTATTATTATGAACTTAATAATTGCTTTTTAGGGGTGATAAATGATAATTTGAGAGGGAATGGGTATGCGGACGACACGGATAAGGCGTTCGTCCGCCTTATCCGTGTCGTCCGCGTACCCATATTAGAACCAACATTTGTGAGCCTGTTCCGCTGCATCATCCTTTGCTCCGAGCGGTTGCAGTGTGAAACTGTATTTCCACTCGTGCGGAGTGATGGTGTATTCGGGATGTACTTGTGCTCCCCAGGTATTGTCACCACCCACACCCATCTGCTGATGGTCGATGTTCAGCCAGACCATATCCTTTTTCAGGATACTTCCTCCATGACGGCGTTCTACCTGCGAGGGACGATATTCGATGTCCTCCATCGGGAAGTTCCAGGCACTTACGCTCAGAGGTTCTTCTCCCGTAACCAGTAAACCCTCTCCGGCAGCATTGCGCAGGGCAACCCAACGCACATCACAGTGATTGGCTGTTTCCTGAGCACGTACATACGGATGGAATTGTTCCCAGACCGTAGCATTATACAGGCCTATCAATGCTCCTGTCTTTCGGTCTGCATAGTTTTCCTGCGGACCGCGTCCCAGCCAGGACATCATTTCATATTCTGCCGGAAGTATCATACGCATACCCAGACGGGGCATTTCACTCAGCGCCTGTTTGCCCGGAGTGAAGTGCATGCTCACCCGGACGGCACCGTCAGGATGAATATCATAGATCGTTTGCAATGTAGAGCCTTGCGCCTCCATCTTATAAGTAGCTGTTACGGTGGCAATCTGCTGTTTCTCCGTAACTTCCAGATTCTCCAGTTTGGCATCCTTTCCGGCGGTCTTCCAGGTGGCACAGCGGTAAAGATGTCCGTTAGGAATATCGTTGTCCGTCAGCGGACGCCAGAAGTTGGGCTGTAAACCCTCTTTAATCAGATTCTTTCCATGGTAGGTCAGTTCTGTCATCTCACCGTTTTGGGCGGAGAAAGCTATTTGGAAGTTATTTCCTTTCAGTGTGATCGCTTCGTTATTCCGGTCCATTGCCAGTGTACCGTTGGCGGGCTGAACCTTTCCGGCTGTTTGAGTGGTGGGGAGTAGCCATTGCTCAATGGCCACTTCATGTCCTTTCGGTATCAGCGGAGCTTCATGCTTGGTGAATGCGCGCAGAGTCAGGAAGTATTCCTTACCGTCGGCAGGCAATGCTTTCAAGGGTAATTCTATATTGGCAAAGCTTCCCGGAGTGATTACGGGGAAGTCCATTTCACCTTCTTGTACCGCTTTTCCGTCGCACTCTACTGCCCAACGCAGGGTATATCCTTCCAAGCCGATGAAATCATGCCGATTGCTGATTTTTATCTTGTTCGGAGTAAAAGCTACCGGTTCGAAGTGAACGTATTGCAGTACTTTCTTCACCTCATAGATGTGCGGATGGAGAGAACGGTCGGCAGCTACCAGTCCGTTGGCACAGAAGTTAGAGTCGTTGACGATGCCTACAAAGCCCATGTCGCCTCCGAATGCCCAGATATCACGGTTGTTTTTATCTTTGATGGCGAATGTCTGGTCTACCCAGTCCCAGATAAATCCGCCCTGTAGCTGGTCATACTTATAAATCAAATCCCAGTAATCCTGGAAGTTTCCTACGCTGTTACCCATCGCATGGGCATACTCACACATAATCAAGGGGCGTTTGTCACGCTGATTGATGTGGCGGCGCAATGACCAGATACGTGCATACATCGGACAGTAAATGTCGCTTTTTGCATCGTAGCCGCCTCCTTCGTATTGTACCGGGCGGGTAGGATCTATTTTCTTAGTATAATCGTACAGCGTTTCAAAATGTTTGCCATACCCGGATTCATTACCCATGGACCAGGTGACGATGGCTGAGTAGTTACGGTCGCGTGCAATCATGCGGCTCATGCGCTCCATGAAGGGGCGTTCCCAGTCCGGATAATTAGCCAGCGTGCCATCCTTATGATCCATCATGCCATGACTTTCGATGTTGGCTTCATCCACCATGTACAGACCGAATTCGGTGCAAAGCTCGTACCAGGCAGAGTAGTTTGGATAGTGACAGTTGCGTACACCGTTCAGGTTGAATTGTTTCATCAACTGAATATCATGTATCATGGAAGCGACGCTGATAGTGCGTCCTTTGTGCGGATCGTGCTCGTGACGGTTTACTCCTTTAAACAGTACTGCTTTCCCGTTGATCATCTGCATTCCGTTGCGCATTTCTACCGTGCGGAAACCAAAAAGGTGAGTGAAAGATTCAAGTGGTTTTCCCTGGGCGTCGAAGGTGCTGACTACTAATGTGTAAGTATTCGGCGTTTCAGCATTCCATGCACGTGCATTCGGGAAGATTTGCTGTTGGCTGAACAGGGTATCGGTAGTGGAAGTGATGGACTGCTTCCGGTTGTAAATCTCCTTGCCGTGATCTAATATCTTAACTTCGACGGTTTCTCCGGCTTTCGGCTGGTGAAGTAATACATCGAGGTTTAATTCTCCATCTTTGTAATCATTGACTAACTCGGCAGTCATCCGGAAGTCACGGACACGGCTTTGCGGACGGGCATAGAGATATACATCCCGTTCAATGCCACTGTATTTCCAGTAGTCCTGCCCTTCAAGATAGGAGCCATCGCTGTAACGGAATACTTTCACGGCAAGTTTATTACTGCCTTTTTTCAACAGCTTCGTAACGTTGAAGTGAGACGGCAGACGGCTGTCTTCGGCATATCCGGCAAGCTCACCGTTCACCCATACATAATAAGCGGATTCCACTCCTTCGAAGTCAAGGAAGATATCCATACCTTCCCAACCATTCGGGACGGTAAACTCACGAATGTAGGCTCCTACCGGATTGTAATTGGCAGGCACATACGGAGGATTGGCAGGAAATGGATAGCGGGTATCTGTATAGATAGGAGCATCGAATCCTTGCAGTTCCCAACTTCCGGGAACTTGTATTTTGCTCCACTTCCGGGTATTGTATCCGGGTTTATGGAAATCTTGAGGGCAAAGATCGTTATTCTTTGAGAACAGGAATTTCCAGGTTCCATCCAGAGAAACTCGTCTTTCTGTCGCAGGATTCACGTCGAAACGCACATCGGCGGGGAGAGAGCGTTGTTTCAAAGCGTTGGCTTCATTCGTAAACGGGATGAAGTGCGCATGCATCGGCTCTCTGTTTATCTCGTTGATTTGTGGGTTCTGCCAGGGTTCGTTATCAGCCAGGGCAGAAACACAAAGCAATGAGGAAAAGAGTAAGGTATAAACTTTGGCTTTCATGATAATTTGCTTTAAGTTCAAAACAATATTAAATTGAACAAAACAGTGTCACAAGGAACGGAACGCTGAAATCCACCACAAATCCGTGGAAGATGGAGACAACTACAAATTGTTGTCCGGCCGTTCGTGTAATGATGGGCAGTGTGGTGTCCATCGTAGTTGCCCCTCCGGCAGAGATAGGAGCGAGGTTGCCGAACCAGCGCACCAGTAACGGTGCCGCCAGTAAGGTCAGAATCTCGCGGCTGATGTTGGCGAGCAGGGCAATTGTTCCTAATTCAGCTCCTTTATATTCGGTAATGAAGATACTGGAGAGTGAATAGTAACCGAAGCCCGAACCTACAGCCAGGCAATCTGTCAGGGAACGGTGTGTCAGTATCAGGCTGACTGCGGCAGAACCTGCCAACGTGCCCAGAATGGTCATGATAGGCAGGAATATCAACCGTGGATTGAGTGAACGGAAGTTTTTCAACGTTTGCGGGTCATTGCCTACACTTAGCCCTACACTGAACATCAGTGCGCAAAGTGCATAAAAGCTGACTTTACTATCTACTACGATGTCGATAGGTATCAGGTGAAAGACTCCGCAGAGCGTACCCAGCACAAAAAAGCCGACTATGATAAGACTTCCTTTCATGCCCGGCCTCCTTTCCGTTTGTATAAGGCCCTCCACAGAGCCCAAGCGGCAATCACACTTCCCAGAGTTCCACCTATGGTGAGTATGACGGCTTCAAGGCCAATGGTGTGCAGTCCTTTGATAATCTGCTCGTTTCCTCCCACTTCAATGCCGAGAATGAAGAGCAGTACCCAGATCAACACTGTGATAACTTTATGTATTTTACTTAAATTCCGTTTCCGTAAGAGGTAGCCCAGCAGCATTCCTGTGAGCATCAGTCCGATAATTGTAAACATATCTATGTCGTTTTTGAGGGCAAAGATAAAGCTTTCAGGATAAACAAGACGGTATTCATAGGTACAAATACCGTCTTGTCATTCATATAAGATTAAGAGAGAATTATATTAATTACTTTCCTCAGTTGTTAAACCGCTTAAGGCACTGTTCGCTTTAATTTCAGATTGAGGAATCGGGTAGAATGAATGTTTTTCAGCACTGAATGTTGTGCGTCCTGCAGCGTGTAAAGCGACATCCAGTTTGCCCCAACGGCGTAGATCATAGAAACGCCATGCTTCAAGTGGAAATTCAATCATACGTTCATGCTCAATCTGTGCCTGTACATTTTCTTGTGATGTACCTTTCATTTCCGGCATATCGCCATGTACTTTACGCACTTCATTGATAATTGGAATGGCTTGTTCAGGGTGTCCTTGTAGATTTAGAACTTCAGCTTTCATTAATAATACGTTGGCATATCGCATTAACGGAAGATTAATGGCAGTATAATTTTCAAGAAGTTCATTGATTGTAGGAGGCAGATATTTTCTGAATGCAGGTTTGTTGTAGGCAATGCCATCATCTCCAGAGAATACGTCGTCATAGTCGTATCCATATACTTTACCTGTTCCGTCATTGAAGTAGTCACATTGGAAAAACATGGTCTGATACATACGTGTATCATATAATCCGGTAGTAGCAATCTCACCTTCTTTCTTGAACTCGTTGATTAGCTGGTCGCTTGGGTACATTTCTTCCCATCCACTTAACTCATAAGTTGCTATAAACTTATGAACTTGGTGTTTATAATAAGCGCCACCATCACTGTTCATTGTAAATTGAAGTTCGAAGACAGATTCTTTGCAGTTCTTGTTACTTCCGTCGAACATGCTGATAAATTTTTTCTCCAGTTCATATCCTTTGACTTCACTGAATGCTGCTAAAGCCTCGCGAAGGTATTCATCTTTTTTAGCTGTTTCCTCATAGGCTCTTGTAAGGTAAGCAAATCCCAGATAGGCATAGGCAGCCCCACAAGTAGCACGTCCAGCATTCTCGCTGGGGTGGCTTGAAGGTAATTTCGTTGCTCTTTTCAAGTCTTCGATAATGAAATCCCAAGCAGCTTCACGGGAAGAAAGTGGCTTATTTAGATTGCTGGCATCTACATACTTATCACTGATGATGATTTCTTTCCAGTTCAGAATGAGTTTCAAATGATAATAAGCACGAAGGAAATAGGCCTCATTGAGGATTTGTTGACGCATATCTTCTGTGATTTTTCCTTCTGGAACTTCCGGAACCTTAGTAATAACCTGGTTTGCATAGTTAGCTCCTTTGTAGTTGTTACTCCAGTAAAGCGAAATCTGCGAACTGCCTTGGTTAAAGGTAAAGTTATAATATTCCAGCATATAAGCCCAGTTGTAAACATCAGGACCAACTTTCAGAATATCTTCCCGGAATGATTCAACTGGAAACTTAACTTCAGACATCTGCCAACTGCTTATGGAGTATTCGAGTTGTGAGTAGGCTGCACTCAGTCCGGATAAAGCGTCTGCCTCATCTCTCCAAAATTTGTCGGAGGTCAATTGGTCGGGAGACTCTACCGACAAGAAATCATCGCATGCACTGAATAAAGTTGTGAATGCCAATGCTGCTATATATATATATTTCTTCATAATGATCTGTTTTTAAGAATTTAGAATGTTAATTGTAATCCTATTACATAAGATTTGGTGAATGGATATGTTAGATTATCCACACCGGTATTCAATACGGAAGAACGTGAGAATTCAGGGTCAATGCCGCTATAATCGGTAATAGTAAATAAGTTTTCACCACTAACATATATTCTCAACTTCTCTATCTGTATCTTTTTCAACAGAGATGTGGGTAGATTGTAACCCAGTTGTAATTGACGACAACGAACAAAGTTTCCGTTTTCCAGGAAGCGGGTTGATTCGCGTGAATTTCTATTCGGGTCTCCTAACACTGCGCGCGGCATAGAAGTACTGTGATTGCTATCTGTCCATGCATTCAATGTTGTTTTGAAGAAGTTGGATGGACTGCTCATTCCTTCAAAATAGAAACGATTGGCATTGTACAATTTATGTCCCCATCCACTACCCAAAAGCATAGAGAAATCAAATCCTTTGTAGCTGATTCCAAGGTTTAAATTAGCTTCTAATTTGGGGATACCGGAACCGCTGTAGATTTTATCATCTTCATCAATTTCTCCATTGCCATCTATATCTCTGAAGCGTACATCACCTGGTACAGCATCTGGCTGAATAACTTTTCCTTCAGCATTTTTATAGTTATTAATTTCATCTTGACTTTGGAAAATACCATCCATTTGGTAGAGATAGTAGGCTCCGATAGGTTTACCAACCGTTGCTTTAGTTACATAGTGATCGTCATAGTTGACACCATCTCCATTGATTTCCTGATTGGCATCAGCCAGTGAAACCACGCGATTGCGAGTTGTGGAAAGGTTTAGTCCTACGTTATATTCAACTTCTTTACCGATTTTGTCGTTCCAGTTCAATTCCAACTCAAAACCGGTATTTTTGATTTTGCCTACATTCATTGTTGGGCTCCATAAACCAGAGGAAGGGGGCAGCACTTTAGTGATAAGTAGGTCACTGGTTTGGTTGTGGTAATAATTCAAAGCACCGGTCAGTTTGTTGCTGAACATACCAAAATCAACGCCGATATTTTTTGTGTCAGTGGTTTCCCATTGTAATTCATTATTGGCTAACTCCGGTGCAATACTGCCTGCCCATGGGCTGGCACCGGTTCCTTGCACATATCCGTAAGCCATCCAGTTTTCTGTATAGATTAGAGATTGGAAGCCATAGTATCCTAAAGCGTTTTCATTACCAAGGCGTCCCCAACTGGCACGTAGTTTAAGATTATTGATGAACGAATCTTTTGGAAAAAATTCCTCTTCACTGATTCTCCACCCCAAAGCAACAGAAGGGAAACATCCCCAACGGTTGTCTTTACCGAATTTGGAAGAACCGTCATAACGCATGGTTGCCTGCAGTAAATACTTGCCTGCGTAAGAATAGTTTATACGACCAAAGAAAGAGGCACGGTTATAAGTGTATTTGGTACCACTACCATCGAATGTTCCTCCGATTCCACCGTTGATTGTAGTAAATGAAGGATCCAGGAAACCAGCTGCTTCTTCACGCGTAATCAATTGGCCGTCTTTAACTTCATAGACCGTTTTCTTTCCTTCAATGATAATTTTATTCCAAGTCTGCTTTTCAGTGGTGATAGAACTACCCACCATTGCGTTGACACTGTGCTTACCAAACTCTTTATTAAAACTCAATACGTTATCGATCACCTGCTGTTCCCAATAGGAAGAATATTCGCTGTTGATAGGGTATTTAGTTGGCATCTTAGGATCAGCAATGTAATCAGGTTTGTGTGAAGTATTGCGTTCATGTACACCACGATACGAATAGCTGGTTTTGAAGTTCAGCCATGGAGTGAAGTTAATGGTTACTGCAATATTAGCATTGGTATCAAAAGACTTGTTGACTGCATCAATATAATGATTATCAGCAATCACATTGCGATTGTTAGGCAAGGTATTAAAGTTGGTCAGACCAAAACCATATTCATTGTTTTCATCATAGATAGGCACCAATGGAGAAATCATGTACATCTCTTTGAGTGAATACTGAGGCATACGTCCTTTGGTATATTTGAATGCAAAGTTGGCGTCAAAGTCAAAAATACTTTTTGTCATGTATAGTTTGGAACGTGCACTTTCTTGACGATAACTGTTGCCAATAAAAATTCCTTTTTCATCGGAGTGATTGTACGAAATGGAGTAACGCGCATTGTCCGATCCGCCACGTACACTTATCATATAGTTCTGAGCTAATCCATTTTGTAATACTGCATCTTGCCAGTCGGTATCTATAGAACTTGGGGTTGTGATATATGCAGGATAATTAGCTTGTTCCGGCGCATATTTGTTATAGTTGTCATACATCTGTTTGTGTACTTGAATGTATTCGCTACTATTTAAGACATCCATTGTCTTTGCTACTTTCGTAAAGTTCAAATAAGAGGAAAAGTCAATTTTCATATCTCCTTTTTTACCATTCTTTGTAGTAACGATGATAACGCCATTAGCTGCCACGGAGCCATATATAGCTGCTGCCGCACCGTCTTTTAGAACTTCCATTGACTCTATGTCTTGTGGACTTACTGTAGATATATCACCTGGGAATCCGTCAATTACGTACAAAGGTTCGTTGTTGCCAAACGATTTGATACCACGAATTTTTACTTGTACGCCAGCACCTGCATAACCTCCAGCCTTTTGAATGTTTACGCCTGCTATTTTTCCTTGTAAAGCTTCTGCAGGGTTAGTGGTGGCGCGGCTTGACAGCTGGTCTACATCAACAGATGAAATAGCACCTGTCATATCGCTTTTCTTCATTGTACCATAACCTATAACAACCACCTCGTCCAGCATTTCGGCATCATCTTTCAAAGTTACTTTCAATACTTTCTGGCCTTTCAGCAGAACTTCTTGAGCTACATAACCCACATAAGAGATTACCATTGTCGCATTAGGAGCAACAGTCAGTGAAAAATTACCGTCGATGTCGGTAATACAACCATTAGTTGTACCTTTTTCCAAAACACTGGCACCAATGAGGGTTTCTCCTTTGGTATCAGTTACTGTACCGGTTAATTGGATAGTTTGCGCTAAAGAATATAGCGGTACCAAACATGTGATGAGCAAAGTGAGTAAGAAAACTCTTTGCAATTGGACATACTTTTTACTCATGTGTGTAATAATTTAAAGTTAATATATGTATCGTTGTTATTAATAGTTTGTTACTGTATATGAGATATCTCCATACAATTCTTTATTAAATTTGAAATCTTGTGGATTCCACTCTAATTTGGGCGCAAAAGTTTTTGTAAGTACAATAGTATCATTTACGCTATTGTTGACATATAATGTTGTAGTGGCTTTAATTAAAGTATTATAATGTATTCCAACACTCCCATATAAACTTACATGTTTAGCATTGGGTATAAATAATATACGTGGAACAGTGACAGGCTCTGGACCTATTTGTTTAGGCTTTTCTATCTGAAATTTATCATAAAAATTAGTGATTTCATAATAATTCTCATAAATGAGATTACCTTTTCCACTTGTGATAGAAAATTTAAATCCTTCAGCAAGGCTGCCATGCGGGTAATTTTCAACTTCTTCAGGCAATGGATTTGTTGAATAACATTTTAGATTGCAATTATATGAGCTTAAATAATCTATAATGTCGGGATTCATTATATAGTCATATTTATAATTTGTTCCTTGTAATTGATCTCCTTGCATTTTCCATAGATGAAATATTGTAGGTTTATATTCTCCCCATGAAAGTAATTTTGCTGTTGTCATAAAATATATTGTAGGCTGTTCACTCAAATTCCATACCCCTAATGTAATACCCAATGCAGATTTAGAGAGGTTAAGATTAGCTGGGACAAGCCCGCCTGTAACTTCAGTGTTGATTGTTCCTGATATTTCTGCTGTTCCATTGGTTGTGAACTGCAAGTCGTAATTTAGAGCCTGTTCTTTGTTGAAACGTCCAATAAATGAACTAAATAGCTGATTTATTCCTCCTTTAACAATAGCCGATACTCCTCCTTTTACAATGTCACCAGCGGCATTTAAAACTTTTGTTGCGAATTTCTTATCTTGAGCTTCTTTTTTCAGAAAGGATAGTGCTTCATCTCCAGCGGCTTTTGCCAAGCCCTTTATTGGTCCGCTGGTAGGATTGGACGATGTTGTGGTAACAATTGTTCCTTTAGAAGAAGAACCAAAACTTCCGGTTAATTTAATGTCTGAGCTTGTTCGACTTACAGGATTAACTGTTAATTCTCCATTAGTAAACTGAGGATCATAGGCTAACTCTACTTGAAAACAGTTCCAACCTTGTACAAACCCTTTGGCATCAGTTGATGTTATGTTAGTACAATATAGATCTTGCGTTTGATAAATTCCATTGATAGGGTCAGCAATTTCTCCTGTAAAAGCAAATAATCTTTGAGGTACATCTATGTGTAGATGCCAAATACCATAGTTGGATTGCGCAGCACCATTACTTAAATAGTAAAAGACTTTGAGTACTCCTGTGTATTTGTTATAGAAAAACATATAATTATTATTGCTTCCCCAATTACCATTAACTGTATATTTTAATAGCATCCATCCATTTTCGGCTTTAATGTCGTGTCTAACTTGTGCAGGAATATTGGATGATACTATCGTATTGGCCCACGGTACTGCAACAGAATCTTGTCCTATTACTCCGGAAGATAGTCTCACTTTTTCCCATTTTTCCCAATTAGGGATAGTAGTACTTCTTGTTTTAGCGAAAAGAGAATAAGGATAGATTCCATCTGTGATGGGTTCTATCACTTCGAAAACATGAGTGGATGTCTCAGCTGTTTTCAGGACTTCATCATTGCAACTATAGAATAAGACTGCAATGACAAGCATCAATAAAATTTTAGTGTTCATTTGAATTGGTTTTAAGGTTAATGAAAATGTTTTTCAGCTGCAAATAAATGATTATAAACAGTGAAAAAACAATTATTTAACCCTACAAATGACCTACAATAACCTTTTCTTGTGGATTATTTAATCTACAGTTGGAATCATAAAGTGTTGTTGAATAGTATTTTAGCTTATTTGCGGCTATCTACAAATAGCTATATGGAGAATATGGTTAGAAAATCTTTAAATATCTTGTAAATATTCGGTTAAATCCATTTTAGATGGAAGATTCAAAGCTTTGCGCAATCGGTAACGATTCATGTTGATGGTCTTGGGATTGGTGCCAGTGATCATGGAGATCTCTTTGGTAGATAAGTTCACGCGCAATAAGGTTGCCAGGTATTTTTCACCTTGCGTTAGTTCGGGGTGTTTTAGAATAAGTCTTTCAATGAATTCTTTATTCTTTTCCTCAATATTTAGCAGTAATGTATTATTGGTTTTATCTCCGCTTTGATATTGACTGATAAAAGCATTTACTTTCTTTAAGTGGGGAACAAGCGCTTGATTATCCATTCTATATCCTTCCTTAATCATCTCTCGTATTTTATCCAGCAATTCATTACGGCTTCTGAGGAATACGGCAAAGCTGGTTACTTCCTGTTGACTGTTGTCCAAGGCACTCTGTACATTTTGCAATTCCAATTCCTGTTGGTGCAGTTTCAATTCGGATATTTCTCGTTGTGACAGTTCCAACTGATAACGGGCTTCTACCAGCTGAAGACCTTTTCTGCGTTTATACCATTTATATAAGAATATACTGAAGGCTAAGCCAAGAACAAGTATACTGCCCAAAAGCCATAGGTTGCGCTTTAGTAGTTCTATCTTATAAGTTTGCTCTTGCATTTCGGTAGCATATTTCTGATCCTGATATCTTTTATAAGAGATTTCCTGCTCGATATTGCGTAGTTTGTTGCTACTTTGTAGCTCCTTGCTTAAAGCATACATTTGACTGAGCCGTTTATAGGCTTGGTCATAATCACCTATGGCAGCATATACCCAGGATGAATATTCGTAATAATCACAAATCAATTCCTTGGCACCAATGTTGCGGGCGTACTCATAGGCCTTTTGCAGAGCTTCCAGAGCTTTGGAGTATTGCTCACCAAAATAATATTGTTTGCCCATATTGTTGTAATTCTCTCCCAACGACCATTGTGCATCCAGATTTTTATTGATAGCTATGGCTTCCTGGATGAGAGATAGTTTCTTTTCCGTATCTCCCTGATATAGACATAAATTATTCAGGTTGGTAGCAATTTCTTTTAAGTTTCGTTGGGCGCGGTTGATAGTCAGTGCCCGTTGAAGGAATCTTTCAGCTACCAGAAATTCATCGAGTAGGTAATGCATGACTCCACGCTCATTATAACATCCTGCCACCGAAGCCGAATCTCCTAAAGACTTGAAAATAGAGGTTGCTTTATCATTCAGTTCTATTCCTTTGTTATAATCGCCCAACTTGCTATATACACGTCCCATGAGTGAATAGAGCTGGGCCGTTTGTCGTTTGTTTGCCGGATTGATATATCTCTGTGTATCATATAAATTTTTGATACTTAAATCGAAGTTTCCCAGCAGTTGTTCTGCCTGGCAATGGAGTATCATAGCTTGCGCACGGGTTTCATTGGGTGCATCTTCAGGAAATAAGGCAGCAGCCTGGGCTGCATAGTATGATGCTTGCTTGGGATTACTGAACAGGGCATTTTGAGCTTGCTCCAGTAAAGTCTGGGCTTGTTTGTTATCTTGAGCCTGTAAGGGGATCGTGGTTAATAGGAAAACTGTAGATAGTAGATACAGTGCTTGCTTCATAGTATATTGTTGTTTCTGCAAATGTAATTATTTTCCTTTAAAAGTCCGGTTTGCTTTCAAAAAGATTTATCTTTGTGGCTCTAAATTAATGCTATATGCTATTGCCTTATTTGAATGAAGATCTGATTGAAGCCGGTTGTGATGAAGCCGGTCGTGGTTGCCTGGCAGGTGCTGTGTATGCTGCTGCTGTGATTCTTCCCAAAGATTTCAAGAATGAACTACTGAATGATTCCAAACAGTTGACGGAACACCAGCGTTATGCTTTGCGCGAAGTGATTGAGAAAGAAGCACTGGCGTGGGCGGTAGGTATCGTATCTCCCGAAGAAATCGATAAGATTAATATTCTGAACGCTTCTTTCCTTGCCATGCATCGTGCCGTAGATCAATTGCAGATGCGTCCGCAGCATCTGCTTATAGATGGCAACCGTTTCAAGAAATATCAGGATCTTCCGCATACCACGGTGATTAAAGGCGACGGCAAATACCTTTCCATTGCAGCGGCTTCTGTGCTTGCCAAAACCTATCGTGATGATTATATGAACCGTCTTCACGAAGAATTTCCATATTATGACTGGGACCATAACAAAGGCTACCCCACGAAGAAACATCGTGCGGCCATCTCTGAACGTGGAACTACGCCTTATCACCGCATGACATTCAATCTGTTGGGTGACGGGCAGTTAGCGCTTGATTTCAAGTGATTATTCTATCGCTTCATCCAGATCGATAAACAGGAATTGGTTTTTATCGTTAAGTAACAGCAACTTATTACCAATCACCTGTCCCTTCTTGAAATCTGTTTGAAGATGGGCTACAGGCATTCCCATTTCATGGATGAACCAATAGTCTCCACGATTGCCGATACATAAATAATCTTTTAGTTGGATACTGGGACTGTAAATCCGTTCCCGTTCGTAGGTTTTGCCAATATTCAAGTCCTTGTCTACTTCATAGATGGCTCCCTGATCATTATATACCAGGCAATGTTCCCCATTGTAGGCGAGCGACTGGAAAGCTGTTGTATCTTTGTTGGCTGCATAGAATGTACCGGGCAGCATCGCTTCCAGCTTTCCGTATTGCTTGGTGTCCCAAGGTACAATATTTACGACGGAATCCATCAGTTCCTGATAAGCCATTCCATCATCGAATAGCATATAGAGTGCATCATCAGTTCGCAGGGCATCTTCAATCATATCTTTCTTTACGCTTAGTTGGTTGAAGAAGATTTCTTCTCCGTTTAGCAAGTTATAACAAGCTATAAATGGACGTCCGTATTTCCTGCGAGTTGTGCCTTCGCGTAATCCGTAGCCGTAATTCAACATGAATAACTTGCCATCTTGTACGAAAAGCCGGGAGCGGGAAGCTTTCACATCAGGAAACTCTGTTTGCCACACTACGTTGAAAGCTGTGTCCATACAGGAGATGTGTTGACGGTCTGCCCAGTAATAAAGTGAATCTTGGGACAGTATATTGGAAGTCAACCCCGTGATTGTATTATTGGCAATGGGAACATAGCTGTAATAATAGGCACCACCGGTTGCTACGCCACTGGCTACTCCGACTGCTACAGCGGCTAATCCTTGCAACAATGCCGCCTTTGTATCATGAGCTCCCGGTTTTCCCGGATAGGTCAGTAACTCTCCGGTCATGAAATCCAGCTTATGCAATGCATCCGCTACAATCAGGCGTTTATTTTGTTCCAGATCAAGAACTTCGTTCCAACCGTATTGATGAGGTATTTTGTTTTCCCACAAATCGTTACCGAATTTCAAGTTGACAGCGCGGAGTTTGTTGGAGGTAGGGGAGTTATAACCTAAGACCAATCCCAATGAATCGTCCACATATACCGGAAATAAATTAGCTTCCCATCTCTTTGCCCCTGTTTCTCTACTGAGCAATGATATCTTGCTGCCGATTTCAGTTATCAAGACCCCTTCCGAAAGACAGGTTATCCGTGATTTGCTGAAGTCAATCGGCTGTTTCCATAGGAGCTGACTGCTCTTTGTGTCATAGAAACCTATTTCTCCTTTATTCTTCAGATACTTGCCGCTTTTAGTGGTTTCCCTGAAACTGACGCAGAGATAATCGCCTTTATCACTCATGGAGAAAGTTTCCACCCGCTGCGGAAAAGTGTAGCACTGTGCTTTTAAGTCCGTTCCGTCCGCTTTTTTTCCTACAATGATGGTTTCGGATTGAGCATAAGAGATTGATGCCATGAGGAGCAGGCATACAAGCATTAGGTTCCTGTGTATTTTCATGTTCATTGACTTATTTGGCGCAAACATACATATTATTTGCGAAATCTGACCAAAAAGAGGAAAGTATTATTCTTATATTGAAGAATGGTTATATCTGATTCCAATTGATACGCAAGTGAAGTGAAGGAAATATACGAAGCTGAAAGACAAAACTGACGTTGCATTAGGTAAAGTGTCTTTCTTAGTACACAAAGAAAGACACTGCTATGAATTGTTGCAAACATTTTGAAGAATGTTGATGATGCTGACGACTTCTGGATGGACAGCTTCATGAAACTTAGAACCACTTAATCTTCCTGAACCAGATAAATGTTCCTGCCGATAATATTACGGATATCAGGATAATGAATATGAAGGCATAGGGGAAACCTTCCAGGTGAATATCCACATTCATGCCGTAGAAACTGGCTATCAATGTTGGTATCATGAGCGTGATGGAAAGGCTTGTCATACGTTTCATGATGGCATTGACGTTGTTGGAGATAATAGAAGCAAAAGCATCCATTGTTCCCGTAAGGATGTCACTGTAGATATTTACAGTATTATATGCCTGCTTTAGTTCAATGATTACATCTTCCAATAGCTCCATATCCAGATAATCAGTGTCCTGAAAGATATTTTTCAGGCGGCCGATCATCACTTCGTTCCCACGAATGGAGGTATTGAAGTAGACAAGAGTCTTCTGTAACTTCATCAGACGGAGCAAGTCTTCATTGCGGATACTCTTTTCCAGTTCTTTTTCCGCATTGGCTACATCATTGTTTATCTGTTTCAGATACTTCAGAAACCAGACGGCGGAAGAGTAAATCATCCGCAGAATCAAGTCCAGCTTATTGTTCACTACGATACCTTTGCGACGTGTATGTTGGATAAAATCTGAGATGAGTTCAGTCTTGTGGTAACATACCGATACGATAATTTCATTATTGGTAATGATACCTATTGGCACGGTGATAAAGGGAATGCCATGCTGACTGCTCTGCATCGGGATACGCAGGATGGTGAGCAACCAGTTGCCTTCTGTTTCCGTACGCGGGCGTTCGTCCGCATCGGCGATATCTTCCAAAAAAGATTCCGGAACTTTCAACTCTTGGGTGAGGAAATCAAAATCATTGTCATCGGGGCATTCAACGTTTACCCAGCTATTGGGCATCCATTGCTGCTTTTCTATAAAGCCGGCTTCAGAATAAAGATACGTTCTCATCGTAATGGCCTCCTTTCTTTTAGGTACGAACAGAAGCATTGCGAGCAACGTCTTCCGGTTCGCTTTAATTATAAATACTGTTGCACGTTCCTGGGTTTGAATCGTCCATATTTCTTGTTTTTTGTTTTTTAAAGCGCGACAAAAGTACATAAATCATTTGAAACAGTACGCTTTAACCGTGCTTTTTTGTACCTTTGCAGCCGGAAAAATCGTTCTCTCTGATAAAGAACGTTTTTGCTGAGGTGAAAGATTGTACATTTAAAATCAATTAATATTATGAGTAAGAAAGCCCTTTTAATGATTCTTGATGGCTGGGGTATCGGCGATCAGGGTAAAGATGACGTGATTTTCAATACACCTACTCCGTACTGGGACAGTCTGCTGGCAACATATCCTCACTCACAGCTTCAGGCAAGCGGTGAAAATGTAGGTTTGCCCGACGGTCAGATGGGTAACTCGGAAGTAGGACACCTTAATATTGGCGCCGGACGTATCGTATACCAGGATCTGGTAAAGATCAACCGTGCATGTGCCGACAATAGCATTCTGAAGAATCCGGGAATCGTCTCCGCCTTTACTTATGCCAAAGAAAACGGCAAGAATGTTCACTTCATGGGATTGACTTCCAACGGTGGTGTGCACAGCTCCTTCGACCACTTATTCAAACTTTGCGATATTGCCAAAGAATATGGTGTGGATAATACTTTTGTTCACTGCTTCATGGATGGCCGTGATACCGACCCGAAGAGCGGCAAGGGCTTTATTGAACAACTGACCGCTCATTGTGAAAAGTCGGCAGGCAAGATTGCTTCTATTGTTGGTCGTTTCTATGCAATGGACCGTGACAAGCGTTGGGAACGTGTGAAAGTGGCTTATGACTTGCTGGTAAACGGCGAAGGTAAAGTTGCCACCGATATGGTTCAGGCTATGCAGGAATCTTATGACGAAGGTGTGACGGACGAATTCATCAAGCCGATTGTAAATGGTAACTTCGACGGAACCATTAAGGAAGGTGATGTAGTTATCTTCTTCAACTATCGTAACGACCGTGCGAAAGAGTTGACCGTAGTGCTGACTCAACAAGATATGCCGGAACAGGGCATGCACATCATTCCGGGCTTGCAATACTACTGCATGACTCCGTATGATGCATCTTTCAAAGGCGTACATGTTCTTTTCGATAAGGAAAATGTTCAGAATACATTGGGAGAATATCTGGCAGCTCAAGGCAAGACTCAATTGCACATTGCTGAAACGGAAAAGTATGCTCACGTAACTTTCTTCTTCAACGGTGGTCGTGAAACTCCGTATGACGCTGAAGAACGCATCCTGGTTCCTTCTCCGAAAGTAGCTACTTATGATCTGAAACCGGAAATGAGTGCTTACGAAGTAAAGGATAAATTGGTGGAAGCTATCAACACTCAGAAGTTCGATTTCATTGTTGTGAACTATGCTAACGGTGATATGGTAGGACATACCGGTATTTATGGCGCTATCGAGAAAGCTGTAAAAGCTATCGACGAATGTGTGAAAGATACGGTAGAGGCTGCTAAAGCCAACGATTATGAAGTAATCATCATCGCTGACCACGGCAATGCGGATCATGCACTGAACGAAGACGGCACTCCGAATACGGCTCATTCATTGAATCCGGTTCCTTTTGTTTATGTAACAGAGAATAAAGGTGCTAAGGTTGAGAATGGTGTTTTAGCGGATGTTGCTCCTTCTATTTTGCACATTCTGGGTATGGCACAGCCGGTTGAAATGAATGGTAAAGTACTGATCAAGTAAATAGTTATAACTATATAAGTAAAGGCGGGGGGGGACTCCGCCTTTATCTTTTCTAATCTTAGATTGAAGATGATACAGATAGGTGATGTAGTGGTGAGTTTTGATGTGCTACGTGAGAAGTTCCTTTGTGATCTGAGTGCTTGTAAGGGTGCCTGTTGCATTGAAGGCGATGCTGGTGCTCCCGTAGAATTGGATGAGATTGAAAAACTGGAAGAAGTACTTCCGGTAATTTGGGATGAACTCTCGCCTGAAGCGCGTGTTGTATTAGAGAAGCAAGGAGTTGCTTATACCGATTGCGAAGGTGATCTGGTTACTTCTATTGTTAATAATAAAGATTGTGTCTTTACTTGCTATGATGAGAAAGGATGTTGTTATTGTGCCATAGAAAAGGCTTACCGGGACGGAAAGACAGACTTCTACAAACCAGTTTCCTGCCATTTGTATCCGATCAGGGTCGGGAATTACGGAGTTTATAAGACAGTGAACTATAATCGTTGGGATGTGTGCAAAGCCGCCGTATTGCTGGGGCAGAAAGAGAATCTGCCGGTATACAAGTTTCTGAAGGAACCATTGATACGTAAGTTCGGTGAAGACTGGTATGCTGAGCTGGAATTGGTGGCAGAAGAGATGAAGAAACAGAATATGTTGTAGATATCATATAGAATCCGCCTCATGAAGCGAAGTAAATCGTCTCGTGAGCTGAAAAAATCCGTCCTGTGAGGTGAAAATATCTATCCCGCGGGACGGATTTTTCTATCTCGTGAGATGAAAAGAAAAACGCCGGGCAACAGGATTTTCCTGTCCGCCCGGCGTTTCTTCGTTGTAAGATGTGAGGTTGGTTAATAAAAACGTGTTATCCAGTGACTAATCACTAATGGTTAATCATTAGTCATTGTTTTTTCTTATGCATCGATATTTGCATACGTTGCATTCTTTTCGATAAATTCACGGCGCGGTCCTACGTCTTCGCCCATCAGCATGGAGAATATGTAATCTGCTTCGGCAGCATTTTCAATGCTTACCTGCTTCAACATACGGTGTTCCGGATTCATAGTCGTACTCCACAACTGTTCCGGGTTCATTTCACCCAAACCTTTGTATCGTTGTGTGTGTACGGCACTTTCTGATCCGCCTCCATAGGTATCGATAAACTTCTGGCGTTGTTGATCCGTCCAGCAATATTCCTCCACTTTACCTTTCTTACAGAGATAGAGGGGTGGGGTAGCAATATACAGATATCCGTTCTGAATAATTTGCGGGAAGTAACGGAAGAAGAGTGTCATGATCAGTGTGTCGATGTGAGAACCATCGACGTCGGCATCGGTCATGATGATAACCTTCTTGTAACGCAACTTATCGATATTTGCTTCCTTGCTGTCTTCAGTGTTTACGCCGAAACGAATACCCAGTGCCTGGATGATATTGTTTACTTCGTCACTTTCGAACGCCTTGTGCCACATGGCCTTTTCCACGTTCAGGATTTTACCACGAAGCGGGAGAATAGCCTGGAACCTACGGTCGCGGCCTTGTTTTGCAGAACCACCTGCCGAGTCACCCTCGACGAGGAACAATTCGCATTCGTCCGCATCCTTGCTTGAACAGTCAGCCAGTTTACCGGGCATACCGCCACCGGACATCGGTGATTTGCGTTGTACGGATTCGCGTGCCTTACGTGCGGCAACACGTGCCTGGGCAGCCAGAATCACTTTGTCTACCACCATCTTCGCTTCTTTCGGATGCTCTTCCAGATAGTAGTTCAGAGCTTCACCTACAGCTTGGTCTACAGCTCCCATCACTTCGCTGTTTCCGAGCTTCGTCTTGGTCTGGCCTTCAAACTGTGGTTCCTGTACCTTGATAGAGATAACAGCCGTCAGACCTTCGCGGAAGTCGTCGCCTGCAATTTCCACTTTAGCTTTCTCCAACATCTTGTTGTCATCGGCATATTTCTTCAGCGTACGGGTCAGTGCGCGGCGGAAACCTGCAAGGTGTGTACCACCTTCGATGGTATTGATGTTGTTTACATAAGAATGGATATTTTCGTTATAAGACGTATTGTACATGATAGCTACTTCCACTGGTGTACCTTGTTTCTCTGTGTTGATGTAGATAACATCATTCACCAGGTGCTCGCGGGAAGAGTCGATGTAGCGAACGAATTCCTTCAGACCTTCTTCTGAATAGAATACTTCCATCTTTGCATTATTCTCTTCATCTTTTACGCGAAGGTCAGTCAAAGTAATCTTGATACCGGCATTCAGGTAAGCTAACTCGCGCATGCGGGTGGCGAGGATTTCGTAATTGTAAACCGTTTCTGTGAAGATAGTATTGTCCGGCCAGAATTGCTGACGCGTACCTGTAATATCACTTGTGCCGATTTCTTTCACCGGATACAACGGATGACCGCATTCATATTCCTGTTGGTAGATCTTTCCGTTACGGAAAACCTGTGTAGTCATGTGTGTAGACAGAGCGTTTACACAGGATACACCTACACCGTGCAAACCGCCGGATACTTTGTAAGAACCCTTATCGAATTTACCACCGGCATGCAGTACGGTCATAACTACTTCCAGGGCTGACTTCTGTTCCTTTTCGTGGAAGTCAACCGGAATACCACGTCCGTTGTCCTGTACAGTGATAGAGTTGTCTTCGTTGATGGTTACTTCAATGTGGTCGCAATAGCCGGCGAGAGCTTCGTCGATAGAGTTATCCACAACTTCATAAACCAGGTGGTGAAGTCCTTTCGTACTAATGTCACCAATATACATTGCAGGGCGCTTTCTAACGGCTTCCAAACCTTCCAGAACCTGGATGTTTTCGGCTGAATAGTTCCCGCTATTGGAGTTAATCTGTTCTTCAGTCATAATCTAATTTCCTTATTCAAATAACAGAGCAAATATAGTGAAAATTCGTGAGATACGAAACTAAACCGAGTGATAAATTTCATTCGTTTACAGCTTTTTAGCTTCTTCCGGAAGGTGTTTGGAGTAGGGGAGATAAATATGTCGTATGCAGAAAAGGTCGGACTAAAAAGTCCGACCTTTCGATATTTCTTTTGTGTAATATTAATTAGCTTATCCTAGCTTATTAATATAAAGAGCCAACTTAGATTTCAAGTTGCTTGCTTTGTTCTTGTGGATTACATTGGTTTTAGCCAATTTGTCCAACATCTTAGTTATACCCGGATACATTGCAGTAGCTTCTGCTTTGTCGGTTGTAGAACGAAGCTTTCTAACAGCATTTCTCATGGTTTTACCATAATATCTGTTATGAAGTCTTCTGGTCTCTTCTTGTCTGATTCTTTTCAGTGATGATTTGTGATTTGCCATCTCGACTAATCTTTTTTTAATTCGTTTATTTTTTTAATTGTAGCCCGTGGGGGAATCGAACCCCCCTTTCAAGAATGAAAATCTTGCGTCCTAACCGATAGACGAACGGGCCATCCTTTGGTGAGCATTTCTGCTCTTGCAGAGAGATTATCTCTCGTTTGCGGTTGCAAATGTAGGGACTATTTTTGAATTGGCAAAATAATCATGAGAAAAAAATAAAGGAATATGTCGGACTTATTCTAGTGTTTGTGGTTTATTGTCTGAATATCAGCAGAATAAAAGCTTTCGTTTTTTTACTTGTCTGCCTGCATTTTTTTATTTATCCGCGTTTTATCCCTGCTGTTTCCGTCTTTTTTCGTAGTTTTGTTACCGGATTGAAACCAAAATAGTAAGTGCGGATGTTACAGAAAACGCTGGGGATTGTGCTGCATACCCTGAAATATAACGATACTTCCCTTATTGCAGACATTTATACAGAGGTGGTCGGGCGTGCTTCGTTCATCGTAAAGATTCCCCGTTCGCGAAAGGCTGCGGTGAAACCGGTATTGTTCCAACCATTGGCTTTGGTGGAATTGGAAGCTGATTTCCGTCCGAATGCCAGTATATATAAGATAACGGAAGCGAAGTCTTTCTATCCGTTTTCTTCTATTCCTTATGATCCGTATAAGTCTTCCATTGCACTTTTCCTGGCGGAATTTCTCTATCGGGCAGTGCGTGAGGAGGCTGAAAACCATCCGTTGTTTGCTTACTTGCAGCATTCTATTATTTGGCTGGATGAATGCCGTGATAATTTTGCGAACTTCCATTTGGTATTTCTGATGCGCTTATCCCGCTTCTTGGGATTGTATCCTAATCTGGAAGATTATCATAAAGGCGATTATTTTGATATGCTGAATGCTTGTTTTACTCCTCTGCGACCGCAACTCCATTCTTCTTATATACTTCCGGAGGAAGCCTCACGGTTGATAATGCTGATGCGCATGAATTATGAAACAATGCATCTCTTTGCCATGAACCGCGCCGAACGTACTCGCTGCCTTACAATAATGAATGAATATTATCGCCTCCACTTGCCTGACTTTCCTGTATTAAAGTCTCTTGAGGTGTTGAAGGAGCTCTTTGATACGGATTAATAAATCCTTTGACGCGGAACAATGAGCCCTTTCCTGCATATCTTACTGACCCTTGATGCAAAAGATGTGTTAGGGATATGGGGAAGCCCCCTGGACATGGTGCGTTTTATCTTCTGTGAAAGGTAGGATACTTGTTATTGAAGCGGAAGCCGATACCCATCATCAGATAATTCGGGTCACTGAAGTTCTTCAGGTTATACCCGATATGCAGATAAGAACTGCGGGTCATCTCCACTTTGAGTGTCAATACCTGGTAGATACCTTTATGGTCACCGCCACCGTGCAGCACATTGGCTCCGATGCCCACACCTACTGTGAAGTAAGGCATTACATATTCTGCACGTCCGGAAATACCTAAAGCTAACTGTTTTTCCAATGAAGGTTTGTAGCATTCATTGCCGTTTCCAGGGATAGTGTAGACATTGGAACTGGCATCATATACGCCATCCAGTGATACACCTGTGCGGAATTTATATCCGATGTTATACATAGGTGCGAAATTGAAACCAAGCACAGTATAGGCATCTGGTGAAGCAATTTGTCCGCTTCCTACCCATACTCCTTTCCGTCTCCATGAACCGAACAGGGTTAAGTCGTAGCTGAGGTATCGTGAGAACTTTGGAATAGGAGCTTTATATAGAGGCTTGGTGAGTGCATCTTTAGGTCTGTTGAAGTTGTAGATAACCCCTACTTTTAGGCCCATTGTATTGAGGCCGGCATTGGGAAATTTAGTATTACCGTTGGAGAAATGGGTACCCGTAACTCCGGCAACCAAGTCGATTTCCCGTGAAACCATCCAGTTGAATTGTATGCCCGCATTGATATAGGCATTTGCTTTTGAACCGATCACACTGTTGTGAGGGTTGGTGTAGTCGTCATAGGGTTTCCATCCCAATGATAAGCCGAAGTTCCATTCGTAATTGAGTGATAGCCGCGAAGTAATACGGGCAATACGTGCTCCCTGATAGAGGTAAATGGCAATCGGATTTCCTAATTCTTCTTTGCTTCCGAAATCGTAATAGCCTAAGCCTATACCTTGGTAGGCACTACCATAAATCCGGTCGGCGCAAGTATTGGGCTTAAATTGGAATGAATATTTCAAGTGGGCTGAATAACCCCATTCGTAAGGCTTCCATTGTGAGTTATCTCCTGCCAGAAAAGAACTGGTCTGGAAAATGTATCCCGGGCGGTATTCTACTCCCAGTCTGTGAATAAAGCGTTTGGCGAAGTAACCTGTATCCGGCTTGTATCCCGGTATGCTATCTTGCGCCCGGTTCTTTGCATGAGCAACGTCAGACAAGAAAAACATTGTCCCCACAAGGACTATTAATTTCCATATCTTTATATTGCTTTTCATGATATTGTGCCAGAATTCTAGTTTTATTATTATGCGGGGATATTCCCTTAAAATGCGTGGCAAATATAACGATAGTATTTGAATTAAAAATTATGATACTCAATAAAATGCAAAAAGAAGCCGTGTTTTTGGGAGATAGAAGTTGATTCGTCTTCTTCTATCTCCCGAAAACACGGCCAATGACGGTGACAAAGCGGGAGATTATCCCAGCAATTCTTTTACTTTGGCGGAGATGGCACGTCCTTCGGCAAGTCCGGCAAGCTTCTTGGAAGCAACCCCCATTACCTTACCCATATCTTTACCACTGGTAGCACCTGTTTCGGCAATAATTTCTTTCAAGGCAGCTTCCAACTCTTCGGCTGACATTTGTTTGGGCAGATAGACCTCAATCACCTTTACCTGTGCCAGTTCTTCGTCTGCCAAGTCCTGGCGACCTTGCTGGATGTATATTTCAGCTGCATCTTTGCCTTGTTTCATGAGCTTCTGCATAATTTTCAATGCAGCATCGTCAGTCAGAGTATCGTTAGCTCCCGGAGCTGTTTTTGCTTCCAGGAATACTTTCTTGATGTTTCTCAGTGTTTCGAGAGCCACTTTGTCTTTGGCTTTCATTGCGGTTTTAATGTCTTCGCTGACTCTTTCAAATAAATCCATAATACTATTTATTATTTTACTATTTACATTTAATCTGTAGCTTAGAAAGTAATCACACCTCCCAAGTCTTCACCTCCCTGTGCTTTTTCCGTAGCTATCTGCCCTTCGGTAGCGGCTTTGGTTTTGATGGTACTCAAAGTACTCTTATCGCGCAGATACGTCGGTGAACTTTCTACCATACTGATAATGTCGGCATTGTCCAGGTCTTCCGGGTTGAAGATATAGATATGGCGACGTTTGCGGATATTTTTGCTACCGATGCCACTGGCACTTTCACCATAGGCTTTGCGGATACGTTCTTTATTCTTTTCTTTTTCTTCTTCAAGCTGAAGCTGGCGTTCTTCCTCTTCCTGGCTGCGCTTTTCGAGTACGCTGTCCATACCGGGAACATCTTCCACACCGAAACCGGTGGCAAGTACGGTAATCTTGACTCTGCCTTCCAGTGTGTTGTCCATAGCTACACCCCAGATCACCTCTACACCTTCGCGGAATTTGCTCATGAACTCGTGAATCTCGTTCATTTCTTCCATCATCAGCTCGGAACTTTCGCAGAAGGATACATTCAGCATCACCTTCTTGGCATTGAAGATGTCATTGTTGTTCAGTAGCGGAGAGTGCAGGGCATCGTCGATAGCTTTGGTCACACGACTTTCACCTTCGCCGAAACCTGTACTCATGATAGCCACACCACCATCTTTGAGGATGGTTTTCACATCTGCAAAGTCAAGGTTCACCGTTCCGCGCATGGTGATAATCTCGGCAATACTTTTGGCGGCGATAGACAATGTATCGTCTGCCTTGCCGAAAGCATTCATGAACGTAAGGTCGGAATATATCTCGCGCAGGCGTTCGTTATTGATAACCAGCAGGGCATCTACATGTTGGGCGATACGCTCCACACCGTCCAGTGCCTGAATAATCTTCTTTTCACCTTCGAAGATGAAAGGTATGGTGACGATACCGACCGTAAGGATGTCCATTTCTTTGGCTATGCGGGCTATGACGGGAGCAGCGCCCGTACCTGTTCCGCCACCCATTCCGGCAGTAATGAATACCATTTTTGTACCGTCGTTCAGTAGCGCTTTGATTTCTTCACTACTTTCTTCGGCAGCTTCGCGGGCACGTTCGGGACGGTTTCCGGCACCTAGTCCCTCGGTGATAGAACGTCCCAGTTGCAATTTCACGGGGACGGGAGACTCTTTCAACGCTTGGTTGTCTGTGTTGCACAGAACGAACGTCACGTCGTGTATGCCTTCCCGGTACATGTGGTTCACAGCGTTACCACCACCACCACCTACACCAATCACTTTGATGATCTTCGGTGAGTCTGTCGGGAAATCGAATTGTACTATATCGTCCATAGTTCCTTATTTTATTAAGTTTATTTCAAATCGTCATCCGAGAAAATTTCATTGGAAAGCTTGTTGAAAGTCTTTTCAAACCAGCTGGGACCTTCTTTCTTCTTTTTCTTTTTCTCTTCTTTCTCTTTACGCTCTTTCTCCTTACGTTCCCGTTCGCGACGTTCTTTCTCTTCCTTGTCACGTTGAGCCTTGGCAGCGCGGGCGGCGGCTTCCTGTTCTTTCAGGGCTTCATCATCGCCGAACATATCGACGGGTTGTTTCGGAACAGCCGTCGTCGTAACAGCGGGTTTCACTTCTTGCAGACAGCAGTTCTCATTTCCTGCAGCAAGCAGTCCGAGCAGGGTATTCTGCATACAGTCTTTCTTCAGCACATCGTTGAAGCCGTGGATGTTGTTATGAACAAATTTGGTGGTCTTCACTTTCTCAACCTTGCTACGTTTACGGAACGCTTCTTCCAGGTTTTTCAGGTTGGCACCTCCACCAGTGAAGATGATACCGGATAATAGCTTATCCTCGTATCCTGACAGTTGAAGTTGGTTCCATACATTGGCAAGGATTTCTTCGGCGCGTGCATCGATGATATCATTTAATACGTTAAGTTCGATGTTGCGACCGTCTTCCAAAGTACAGACTGCGGGTGTTTCTGTTTCCTCTTCTTCGTAGAGCATATCACCGTACTTCTTTTTCAGTTGTTCAGCTTCAGCCTCTTCCATTTGCAGGGCAGTGATGTCACGGGTAATATTGTTTCCACCCAGTGGCAATACACTGAGGAAGCGGAGCATGTTATTTTTATAAACCGATACAGTCGTTGTATCCGCACCGAAATCCACCAATGCACAACCCGAACGCATCTCACTTTCCGTCAGCACGGCATTCGCCAATGCTATCGGAGCGATGAGCAGGTCGGCTATTTCTATCTTAGCCTGTTCAAAGCTGTGCTCCAGATTCTTCTTAAGTGAAGCACGGGCCACAATATTCAGGAAGTTTCCTGTGATACGCTTGCCTGCCACACCTACCGGGTCGGCTTGAAGGTTATTGTCTATTTTATATTCCTGCGGGGCGACATCCAGCACACTCATGTCCATCAGGGGGACTTCGAGGTTTTCGTCGCTGATAGCGTCTACCAACTCTTGTGAGATAATCCCTTCCTCTTCCAGCACACGGCTTACCGCATTCTTTACCGTGCGCAAAGACTGTCCGCCAATGCCTACGTATACTTTGGCAATGGAGTTGTTCAACTGGCTTTCCAGCTTGTTGATGATGGAAGTCAGAGCCTGTGCGGTCTTATCAATGTTGTAGATGACTCCTTTATGGATAAAAGAAGCGGCATCTTCACGCGCATAAGCCAGCACTTGTATGCTTCCGTCACTGTTCTTCTTTCCTGCGATACCGGAAATCTTGGAAGAACTCAACTCGATAGCGGCGATAAATTCTGTTGTTGCCATATCTTTTCTATTAATTATATTTTCATTTACCATTTACCATTTACAATGTACCATTTACCATTAAGATTGCACCACTACCCTACATAGCAAATTGTACATTGTAAATGGTAAATTGTACATCACTTCTCTCGCTTTGTACAGATAATCTGGTTACTAAATTCAACGCTAATACGGGAATATTTGTTCCATCCTACCTGATTTAAACCTCTTTCATAAAAAGCTTTCATCCGTTCGAGTTTACGCTCAAAACCATCCAGCTTTCCAAGATAGATAATATGGTCGCCTACGCGAGGCACCAATTCCACGTCCTTGTCCGACAGCACATGTATCTGTTCAATCTGTGCTTCCCAGAACTTATTATTCTGCAAAAATACACCAAACTTATATAAATCCCTCATGGCAAACGACTTTTCTACTCTTCCGGTCACTATGGCAAGGTGTGCAACACACTTTGCATCGGGTGGCATCACAGTACCTTTATTGTCCAGATAGTAGTTCTCCCCGTTTGCACTTATCACTCGCAGGATTGGGATACGTTGACTGACTTCTACGCAAAGTTTACCACTGGGAGTCTTGTAGCATTCCACTTCATCAATAAGCGGATGTTTGGCAAGTTCCCGTTCCAGCGTTTTACTACGGATGCGATCTATTGGTTTACCAACAGGATAAATCCCTTTCTTCTCCAGTATGTCCGCCACTTCCTTTTTGGTGATGAAACCCGCATAGACGGTATCTTTGATAACCAATTCCATGTCATTGCACACCTGTCCGGCAGGCTTCCGGTTGAAAGCCGAGAGAGCTACCACCAGATAGGCGATGACGAGCAGTAGGACGATAGACAATAGAATTCGTTTTAACATGGGCTATTTATTTAATAGTTTTGTGATTTCAGGGACGTAGTTGTCTATATCTCCGGCACCCAAAGTTATCAGAACTTCAATCTGCTTTTGAGATAAGAGTTCCAGTATATCCTCTTTTTTACACATGCATTTTTCAATGCCCGGTCGCAGGTTATCGTATATCAATTGGCTGGTGACACCGGGAATCGGTTGCTCACGTGCCGGGTAGATATCTACGAGAATGACTTCGTCAAGTAGTGACAGGCTGTCGGCAAATTCCTTATAGAAATCGCGCGTGCGGGTATAGAGATGTGGCTGGAAGATAGCTGTAATCTTCTTGTCCTGATACAGATCACGAATGGATTTTACACTCTGTGCTATTTCGGCTGGATGATGGGCATAGTCGCTCAGGAATACGACCTTGTCATTCTTGATCTTGAAATCGAAACGACGGTCTACTCCCCGGAAACTTGCCATACCTTGTTTGATCTCTTCGTCTGTCGCACCGTTGAGGTGGGCGAGTGCCATGGCTGCTACGCCATTCTCTATATTGATGCTGACGGGAACACCCAGTTGGATATCATTAATACGCGTGTCGGGTGCAACAAAATCGATAAAGATTTCACCATTTCCGATACGGATATTCTCTGCGTGGAAATCTCCTTCGGTACGGGCGTAACTATAGACTTTTACACCGGTCTGCACATCAGGTTTCAAAGTGATGTCCTTGTGTATAATGAGTGCACCACCCGGCTGGATAAGCGTCGTATAATGACGAAAACTTTCCAGGTAGGCTTCTTCTGTGCCATAAATATCCAGATGGTCGGGGTCTGTGGCAGTTATTACGCTCATGTAAGGTGATAACCAGTGGAATGAGCGGTCAAATTCATCTGCCTCGATCACAGTGTATGGACTGGACTGTGATAATAATAGGTTAGTACCATAATTCTTGGAGATACCTCCGAGGAATGCAGTACAACCGATGTGTGATTGGTAAAGCAGATGTGCTGCCATTGTACTGGTAGTTGTTTTACCATGTGTACCGGCTACACACAAGCCTTTGCTACTATGTGTGATCGTTCCTAAAACCTGTGCCCGTTTCTGAATCTCGAAACCATTGTTACGGAAATATACTAACTCGGCATGCTCTTGCGGAACAGCCGGAGTATACACTACCAAAGTGCTCTCTGCATTCTTGCAGGCTTCAGGAATCAGATCCAAATTCTCTTCGTAATGTATCTGTGCTCCTTCTGCAATCAGGTGTTCGGTTAGTTCGCTTGAGGTACGGTCGTAGCCGGCAACGAGCTTTCCCTTTGATAAGAAGTAGCGTATCAGGGCGCTCATACCGATGCCACCGGCACCAACGAAATATACGGATTTTATATTTTCTATATTCATGTATTTTAGTGTTTAGCGGTTAGTGATTAGTGATTAGCGCTGTGTGTACGGGGCTAATCACTAAACACTAATCGTTATTTATCAGTTTCAATACTTCTTTTGCAATAATGGTTGCCGAATCCGGCAAAGCCAGTTTTGCAATGTTTTCGCTCAATGTTTTCAGCTTCTCGACATCTGTGACAGTTTCAAGGGCCACAGGAACCAGATGCTTCATAGCATCTACATCTTTCACATAAATGGCGGCTTTCTTATCTACCAGTGCCAGTGCATTTTTAGTCTGATGGTCTTCTGCCACATTGGGTGAAGGCACCAGAATGACCGGTTTGTTCAGCAGGCAGAATTCTGAGATAGAACCGGCACCTGCACGGGAAATAACCAGATCGGCAGCTGCATATGCACTTGCCATGTCTTTGATGAAATCCGTTACATACAGATTCGGGATAGCAGGAATACGTGGATTACGTATAGCTTCGCCCGTTGCGGTGGTAATGGCATCCTTGACTTGCTGGATATATATTTTTCCTGTCTGCCAGATGAACTGAATGTCGCCGTTTGCTTTTATCGTATCCAATGCAGCAATGAGGGTCTGATTGATGGTACGTGCCCCCAAACTTCCACCCAGTATCAATATTGTTTTCTTCTCCGGATTAAAGCCGAAAGAGGCTACAGCTTCTTCGCGGCTCTGTTTATTTGCTAACAGGTTCTGACGTACGGGATTCCCTGTCATGATAATCTTATCTGAGGGGAAGAATTTCTCCATTCCATCATATGCTATGCAGATTTTACATGCTTTCTGTGCAAGCAATTTGTTTGTCACTCCTGCATAAGAATTCTGCTCTTGTATCAAAGTAGGAACTCCCATCATGCCCGCTACTTTTAATGTAGGACCACTGGCATATCCGCCTACACCTACTGCTACCTGCGGGTTAAATTCTTTCAGGATACGGCGTGCTTTCCACTGGCTACGCAACAACTTGATAATTACTGCAAAGTTCTTCCATAAGCGCTTACGGTCGAATCCTGCTACAGGCAGACCGATAATTTTATATCCTGCATCGGGCACGCGTTGCATCTCCATTCGTCCTTCTGCACCTACAAAGAGGATCTCTGCATCAGGGCGTAGTTCCTTGATGGCGTTGGCGATAGATACTGCAGGAAATATATGTCCTCCTGTACCTCCACCACTGATGATGACGCGCGGTCCGTTATTTTTTGTTTCCATATATCTTATTTTTATTCAAATTCAGCATCACTGTTCAATACCTTCGCCGTCGGGTCAGCAGCTGTTTGTGCATCGCTATTTGTCTCTTCGGCAGGTGCTTCTACTTGCATGGGTATTAAAGCATCGTGTTCCTTCTGTTCTTCCAGTCTGGCGGTATAGCGGCTCACACTCAGTATCATGCCGATATAAGCACAGTTGATAAGTGTAGAAGTGCCACCTTTACTGATAAGCGGAAGCGGCTGTCCGGTTACCGGGGCCAATCCTACTGCTACCATCATATTGAATATAGCTTGCGATACGAGTAGTAGTGCAATCCCTATTATAAGGAAGGCAGGGAACGTTCGTTCACACTTCTTCGCAATACGCCCGACTCGTATCAGCAGGCAGACGTAAAGGAATACGACGAAAGCTCCACCTATCAATCCCAATTCTTCGATAATGATAGCAAAGATAAAGTCAGAGAAAGCCTGGCTCAGGAAGTCGCGTTGTACCGAGTTACCCGGTCCTTTACCTACAACGTGACTCGTAGCTACAGCAATACGTGCATGTGCAATCTGGGCATCTTTGTCTATATCGAATTTAGCAGCAGGTACCTCATTGTCATTTGTAAACTTCTCGATACGGGCACGCCATGTGTCGAAGCGGTGCAGGAATGGCAAATCACTATTCTTGGTTAGTACAAGGAACGTTATACCTATAATTGCTACTCCAGCCAGACCGCCTGCCAGTATTAATAATTTCTTCATTGCCACTCGCCCGATGAACATCATCAGATAAACCACTCCGAAAAGCAGTGCTGCCGTCGAGAGGTTTTCCGGGGCAATCAGCAGACAAATGACACCTGTGATAATCATGATACGCTTAAAAGCTTTCGGACTGGCTCCATCTTCGTCCTGCCCTTTCGAAAGAATAAAGGCGGTAACTATGATAACAGCCATTTTGGCTACTTCCGAAGGTTGGAACTGAACCCCCATGAAGGTCATCCAGCGTGCAGCACCGTTAATGCGTTCCATCATCATAACGAGGGCCAGCAGTACCACGGATAGTGGAAGCAGGAATACAGGAAATACCTGAAACCATTTGTAGGGGATATTGTGCATAAACACCACTACTACGGCACCCACCATCAAGATGATGCTGTGCTGTGTAATCGGCCCCCAGTGGTCACCGCTTTTATACGTCAGGGTAGACGCAGCACTGAACACTTCTACGATAGAAATGAGGCAAAGGAAAAGGAATATAATCCAGATTACCTTATCACCTTTGAATATGCTTTTTAATAAATCCAATGCTTCGCAAATTAAAAATTAATAATTAAAGGTCTCTTACGCATGCCTTGAATTGATCGCCCCGGTCTTCATAGCTGTTGAAAAGATCGAAACTGGCACAACAAGGACTGAGTAATACGGTTTCACCCTTTTGGGCCAGACGGAATGCTGCGTCTACAGCATCCTTCATGCCGGTTTGTACATCGGCTACGGGCAATCCCATGCGATCAAAGAAGTCATGTAGCTTCTCATTGTGCAATCCCAGATAAACTAAGGCTGAACACTTCTCACGTACTAAATCTTCTATTTCCGTATAGTCATTACCTTTATCTTTTCCTCCCAGGATAAGCACGGTTTTCGTCTTCATACTTTGCAGGGCGTACCAACAGGAATTTACGTTTGTGGCTTTAGAGTCATTGATGAACTCCACACCACGTACAGTTGCAACTTTTTCCAGGCGATGTTCCACCCCTTTAAAGTCAGACAATGCCCGACGAATATATTCTTTCTCTATTCCGGCAAGATTGGCTGAGATACCTGCGGCGAGAGAATTGTATAAATTATGTGTACCTTGCAGGGCCAGTTTTTCTTGCTCCATGTTGAAGTCAATGGGTTCATTGATTTCAACTTCGCCGTCTTCCACATAAGCTATAGCTCCATCTTCTTTTACTGCAGAGAACGGATAAAGGTGGGCTCGCAGTCCATGCTTGTCCAGTTCCCGCTTGATGATGGGGTCATCATTCCAGAAGATGAAAGCATCTTCAGGTGTCTGGTTCTGTGTGATGCGGAATTTGGCATCCACATAATTCTGCATACAATGGTCGTAACGGTCCAGATGATCGGGTGTGATGTTCATCAGTACGGCAATATTGGCACGAAACTTATACATATTATCCAGTTGGAAAGAGCTGAGCTCAATCACATAATAATCATGTTGGTCTGTGGCTACCTGCAAGGCAAGGCTCTTACCTATGTTACCAGCCAATCCCACATTCAGACCTGCACTTTTGAAAATGTGGTAAATAAGTGAGGTGGTAGTGGTCTTGCCATTTGAACCGGTAATACAGATCATTTTTGCATTGGTATAGCGTCCCGCAAACTCTATCTCAGAGATAACAGGTGTACCTTGCTCTTTCAGTTTCAGTATCATCGGAGCGTCGTTGGGAATACCAGGGCTTTTCACCACTTCATCCGCACTCAAAATCAGTTCCTCCGTATGCTGTCCTTCTTCCCAGGCAATACTGTACTTATCCAGCACTTCCTTATATTTATCTTTGATGGCGGACATGTCGGATACGAATGTGTCGAAACCCTTCACTTTGGCGAGTACGGCAGCACCTGCACCGCTCTCTCCGGCTCCTAATACTACAATTCTACTCATATATTCTTTAGTTATGAACTACCAGCTATCAGTAGTGGCTGGAGTTGGTAGTTGCTACAAGTTTGTTATTTATCAGCAACCAGTAGCGAGCACTTGTAGCTTGTAGCTCGCGGCTGGTAGCTCTATTATCTTATCTTTAATGTTATAATCGTTATCGCTGCCAATACAATCGTCACAATCCAGAAGCGGACTGTTATCTTTGATTCATGGAACAGCTTGGTCGGCGTTGTGAACTTCACTGTACACCCCGGTTCTATCAGACTCATGGAAGTACGGAAATGGTCGTGAATGGGAGTTCGCTTGAACAACCTTTGCTTAACGCCCCTTCTCTTTCCGGCTTTGTAATAGAATCGTTGCAGGATAACGGACAAGTTCTCTACCAGAAACACTCCACAAAGAATAGGTATCAGTAACTCTTTGTGTATGATAATGGCAAACACGGCAATGATACCACCGATTGTCAAACTACCCGTATCGCCCATGAATACCTGTGCAGGATATGCATTGTACCACAGGAAACCGATCAATGCACCGATAAAGGCACAAATGAAAATTACCAGTTCCTCCGATCCGGGGATATACATGATGTTAAGGTAACTGGCATACGTAATGTGGCTCGATACATAGGCTAAAATACCTAATGCCAAGCCTATGATTGCCGAGTTTCCCGCTGCCATGCCGTCCATTCCGTCATTCAGATTGGCGCCATTGCTGACAGCTGTTACTACGAATATAGTAATGATTACGAATAAAACCCAACCGGCAGTTTGTGCATGCTCACCTAAGAAACCCACAAAGTCTGCGTAATCCAGGTTGTTGCTCTTAAAGAACGGAATCGTAGTCTGCGTAGACTTAATGTCTTGCCCCGCATGGATGACTTCCATTTCCTGTCCTGGTTTCTTTACTTCAATATTCTCGCGGATAACTGCCTGTGGACTCAGGTAAAGTGTCAGCCCTACAATCAGTCCCAAACCTACCTGGCCGATAATTTTGAATTTTCCGTGCAAACCTTCCTTGTCTTTCTTGAAGATTTTGATGTAGTCATCGGCAAAGCCCAACGATCCTAACCATACTGTGGTAATCAGCATCAATATCATATAGACATTGCTTAGTTTACCCAGCAATAGACATGGAATGAGAATGGCCACAATAATAATGACGCCTCCCATACTTGGTACACCCACTTTGTTCACTCCGAACGGGTCGATGCTGGCATCACGTTGGGTCTCTGTGATTTGTTTCCGTTTCAGCAAGTCTATAAAACGGTCACCCCAGATACTCGAGATGAGCAATGCGAGAATGATTGCCATCAGAGCCCGGAATGATGTATAGCCAAACATGCCCGCACCGGGAATGTTATATTTGTCCAGCCATTGAAATAAGTAATATAACATATGATTAGTGATTAGTGGTTAGTGATTAGTGATTAGTGTCTTGCATTGTGATAATGCAGTTGCTAATCACTCATCACTAACCGTTAAAAACTTTATTTAGTTCTTCTTTATCATCAAAATGATGTTTAATCCCTTTGACTTCCTGATAGTTCTCATGACCCTTTCCGGCTACGAGAATAACATCACCGGGCTGCGCCAGCATGCATGCTGTTTTGATAGCTTCGCGCCGGTCGGCAATGCTGATGGTTTTCTGCATGTCATCTTTGTCCAATCCGGCAAGCATATCATTGATAATATCTTGCGGCTCTTCAAAGCGGGGATTGTCTGAAGTGATGATAACACGATCACTTGCTTTGGCCGCCTCTTTTGCCATGATGGGGCGTTTACCTTTGTCTCGGTTGCCGCCTGCACCGACTACAGTAATAATTTTTCCTTTTCCTTCGAGTACACCATGAATGGCATTCAAAACATTGATGAGGGCATCCGGTGTGTGTGCATAGTCCACAATGGCAGTGATGCCTTTAGGTGAACGTACAGCCTCGAAGCGTCCGGTCACAGGCTTCAGGGTGCTGAGTGCAACGAGTACGTCTTCTTCTTTCTTTCCAAGCAATACGGCTGCACCGAATACTGCCAGCAAGTTTGAAGCATTGAAACGACCAATGAAATGTACAGCCAATTCATGGTTGTTGAAGTCGAGCAACATCCCTTCAAAATGAGATTCCAATATTTTACCCTTGAAGTCGCTGAGGCTACGCAAGGAATAGGTATATACTTTGGAACGTGTGTTTTGGGTCATGACGAGTCCGTTCTTGTCATCCAGATTAGTCAGACTGAAAGCACTTTTCGGCATATCATCGAAAAACTTCTTCTTAGCCTTGAGGTAGTTCTCCACAGTCTTGTGGTAATCCAGGTGGTCACGTGTCAGATTGGTAAAGATCCCCCCCGCAAAGTGTAGACCACTAATGCGTTTCTGAGCAATGGAATGTGAACTTACTTCCATGAAGACATATTTGCACCCGGAGTCCGCCATCTGCCCCAGCAACTGATTTAGGGTGATGGGGTCGGGGGTGGTATGTTCAGTTGGGATTGCCTGATCATCTATATAGTTACAGACTGTAGAGATCAGTCCTACCTTGTAACCGAAATAGCGGAACGTATTATATAATAAGGTAGCGATGGTGGTTTTCCCGTTTGTTCCGGTTACGCCTACCAATTCCATTTTGGAGGTTGGGTCGTCGTAAAAAGTAGTGGCTATTTTACCAACAGCATCTTCACTGTCTTTCACCTGGATGTAGGTGATATCTTCTTTCTTTTCTTCAGGCACATCTTCGCAAAGCACCGCAACGGCACCTTTCTCTATGGCAGCGGGAATGTAAGCATGCCCGTCAGTCTGGGTACCGCGCATGGCCATGAACAGATGTCCGGCTTGCACCAGGCGGGAGTCGATATTTACCCCCGTTATTTCCGTCTCCGTACTTCCAATAACTTGTATCGGTTGTATTGCTTTCAGTAATTCACTTAATATCATACCTTATTATATATAATGTATATTCCTGTAATTTAATGAAGCGTCAAAGCTACTGTTTGACCTTTCACAATGCGGTTACCACCCGGTATCGATTGATTCTTTACCTTTCCTATACCGCTTATTCTGACTTTCAGTCCTTTGCTTTCCAATAGGTAAACAGCATCTTTCGCTCCCATTCCTATAACGTTGGGAACTGTATTTGAACTTGCTTCCTCTCTGGCCTGCAGTATGACTGCATTGGGAGACTCCTGTGTATGTCCCCATGCTTCTTTCCCTTTCTTGGGAGAGAATTGTTTTTGTACCGGAACATTCAGCCCGTTCAGCACTTGCAATGCTTCATTCATTTCTCCTGCTTTTACCGAAGGAATGACATTGCTTGTGCTATCTATTGCACTGCGGATATCAAACCGCAGATTTTTTGCATACACTCTTTCGGCAATCTTTCCGAATACGCTACCAGCCATCAGACCACCTGAGGCAGGAAGTCCTGGTTTCTGGATAGAAACAATACAACTGTACTTCGGTGCTTCTGCCGGGAAGTAACCGCAGAAACTTACCAAATAATTCACCCGTCCTGACTTGTAACCTGCCACACCCTGGGATACCTGTGCCGTACCCGTTTTTCCGGCTACGGAGAATTGCTTGCTTCCGGCAGGTTTTGCCAATCCTTGTGATACCACTTTTTCCAGAATATCGCGGATTTGTGTCAAGGTACGGTCGGAACATATCTTCGGATTGATTACCTCCGTCGGATATTCTTTTATCACTTCACCGTCTTTTACAGCGGCCTTTACAAACTTAGGACGTACCATCGTGCCATTATTGGCAATAGCATTATAGAAAGTAAGGATGTTGAGCGGTGGAACCTGAGTTTCGTAACCGATGCTCATCCATGGTAAGGTCGTCTTGGCGAAATATCTATCTTTCGGACCTTTTATATTCGGCTTTCCCTCACCTGAAATCTGTAGATTTAGCGGTTGGTCAATACTCATTCGCTTCAGTCCGTCTACATATTTTTGAGGATTATCCTTGTAGTGCTTGTCAATGAGGTACGAAACACCGACGTTGGAAGAAACTTCCAGGATGCGGGTTACATTGATCTTCCCGTAGCCACCGCGATGCCAGTTATGATCCCTCATCTTGCTACCGTACATCATCATTACACCGTTTCCGGTATCTACTTCCGTCTCCGGAGTAATCTTTCCGTCTTCAAGAGCCACCATGATAGAAGCCGTCTTGAATGTAGAACCTGGTTCCATCATATCACTAATGGCATTATTGCGCATTTCATAATAGTTACCATCGCCTGCTTTCATCATATTGACGATAGCTTTAACTTCACCTGTTTCCACCTCCATCAGTATAGCTACACCTACGGTAGCATTGATGTCTTTCAACATATCCACCAATGCTTTCTCGCAGATATCCTGCATGCCTACATCGAGCGTGGAGATAATGTCACAGCCATCTACAGGAGCTATGTCTACGATGTTCAGGTATTTATTCATTACTTTCTGGCGGTGTGTGATACCGTCACGTCCTTTCAACAAAGTGTCAAAAGCCAGTTCGATGCCATTCTTTGCACCCTGTGCAGTATCAGCATAAAGGTCCCCCAGTGTACGGGCTGCCAAGGATCCGAATGGCTTTTTACGCTGATTATATACTTGTTCGTGGAAACCGCCTTTGTATTTGTTCAGATTGAAAACAGGCAGACGTTTGGCTTCTTTGTACTGGATGTATGAAATACGTTTCGGATAAATCAGGTAGTTGCGGCTACCTTTCTTACGCCCTTTCTGCAAGTGTGATTTGAACTCAGCTGTACTCTTATCAGGGAATATCTTATGCAACCCTTCACATATTTCATTCATGTGGTTCACCAACATAGTGTCCTTGGTTTCTCCTCCTGCCTTGAAGTCCATGTATATACGATATTCGGGCAGGGAACTTGCCATCAGTTTGCCGTCGGATGAAAGAATGTTACCACGATTAGGCTTTACCGTCACGTTTTCTTTCACGAAACGGTCGGCTACATCCTGCCAGTACTGTCGCTCCGCAAACATGATGACTGCGGCTTTAACGACAATAGCTATTCCCAGCAATCCCATTACGAGGACTACAAAGAAGTAGCGGGTCATGATATTTTTCTTATTTACTGCCAAATCTGTCTACAATTTAATGATTCTATAACTATTTAATCAAATACGGCGGATGAGTGGATGTCTGCAAGTCACTCTCTTTACTTGCAATATACTCTTCGATACGTGACTGCCGGCTCCGCTCCATTAATTCCGAACTACGGGTAAGAGCATCGTATTTGATGTCAATCAGTTCTTTTTTCAATTTATCAATCTCTATCATTTGCTGCTGGCAAGCATAACGATTGTGTATATAGAATATAATCAGCAGCATTATCATTACGAGCAACTTCGTCTGACGGCGAAAAAAATCCGTAGCCAGAATGTCACCGCCGATAATGTTCTTCAGAGATGTACGATTTTTGGCTTTCTTCGCTTTCTCTGTTTTTTCGTTTACCTGTTTTTCTTCCATATCCTTCATTATCTTACCATCACTTTTTCTCTGCTATTCTCAGTTTTGCACTTCTCGATCTCGGATTCCGTTCTATTTCCGCATCGTCCGGTACAATTACTTTATTGTTAACCAACCGGAATGGAGTCTGTACATTTCCGAAGAAATCCTTTTCCATTTTACCTTCCACATTTCCGGTTCTCATAATATTCTTTACCATCCGGTCTTCCAGAGAATGGTAGGTAATTACTACCAATCGTCCGCCCGGTTTCAAAGCCTCGGTTGCTGCATATAGCATCTCTTTCAGAGCTTCCATTTCCTGATTGACTTCGATGCGTAATGCTTGGAATACTTTGGCTAACTCTTTCTTTTCCCGTTCGCGGCCAAAAAGCGGTTTGATGACTTCCAGAAATTCACCGATGGTTGTAATCTTCTGTCCGGCACGTGCTTTCACAATTACAGATGCCAGTTTGCGACTGTTCTTTAATTCACCGTATAGGTAAAAGAGGTCAGCCAACCGTTCCTCATTATATGTATTGATGATATCGGCAGCTGTATCTCCTGCGCGCTTGTTCATGCGCATGTCCAATGCACCGTCAAAGCGGAACGAGAATCCCCTTTCGCTATCATCGAAGTGATGGGAGGACACACCCAAATCGGCAAGTATTGAATCTACTTCCTCAATGTCATGATAACGCAGGAAGTTGTGCAGATATCGGAAGTTACTGCGTACAAAAGTGAAGTGGGGATTGTCCACAATGTTTTGTTCGGCATCTTCATCCTGGTCGAATCCAAGCAACTGCCCGCCATCTCCCAGACGTGACAGAATTTCCCGTGAATGCCCTCCGCCACCGAAGGTGACGTCTACATACGTTCCATCCGGCCGGATATTCATTCCGTCTACACTCGGCATCAACAACACCGGTACATGATATGTCAACTCTTCATTTCCCATTCATCACTAATCACTAATCGTTAATCACTCGTTTTCCTCTTCTTCCCAATTCTCTTCGTCTCCCAGAATTTCCTGCAAAGCTTCGCTAAACTCTTCCGGGTTCATAAAGGGTTGTTCTGTTTTCTCTTTCGCCCAGATTTCTATCGTATTGTCCACACCGATGAAACGTACATCGCTCTGTATGCCGGCCATTTGCAGGTAGCGTTTGGGTAGTAGGATGCGTCCATTCCCATCGGGAACCATGATTTCCGCATCGCTCACAAATTGCCGGAAGATTTCTTGGTGTTTTGCGTTCCATTTGTTCAGGCGTTTCCTTAGTTGGTTTTGCGTCTTGAACCAAACGCTTTCTGGATAGAGTACCAGGCAGTCCTGGAACACGTCTTTGCGCAGCACGAGTTTCTCTTCGGAAGCAGATTGCAGTTGCCTCCGAAAACCGGCGGGGATAAATACACGTCCCTTAGCGTCGGTCTTCGCTTCTATATTGCCCAAAAAACGTATCATGCTACCTTATTATAATAAGCGACGGTAAAAGTACACATTTCCCCACAATTCCCCACGAGTTTTAACTAAAAACTTTTAGAGAAGTTTTCAACACCCTGTTCATTGTTTATTTCATTGATAATGAACAGGGTGATGAAAGCCCTTCTTGGTGGGGGATTAACGTAGTTTTATAGTCTCAGTTTTGTATCCGGACCAAACTTGGGACATACTTGCTCCGTACCAACTCCGTACTTTCTCCGTGTAGAGGTACCTCTGAGTGGAGAATGTACGGAGCAAGTATGGTGCAGATACGTTCCGGGTATGGAGCAGACGTGGTCATTTACAACTCAAAGCGTACCTCTTAAGATAAAGGCATAGGGCGTAGAGTGCCCTTTGGGGAAATTGATAAATATGGATTGTGTGGAGTATTGCCGGAAGAAGATGCACCTAAAATGAAATATTGGAAGGCATTACACTTGTACCGATGGGAGCAGCCCGTTTGCGTATTTCTGCTTTTCCTGTAATTGAATAGGATAAGTCTCAGGTGTCGTGGCTGGTTATTTAGTAATGAATGGACAATTAGACAAAATTGGATTAAAAAATAGTGATTATTGGGATACTTATCTTCTGCTTTTGCCCTATTTTTGTATCGGATGTTGTAAACAGTTGTTATTGCATCAAATTATGTACACCTAAAATAATACTATCTTCATGAGCAAAATCATTCATTTAATTCTAATTGTTTTATTGTCAGTTCCCTGCTGTGCATTGCAGGCGTCTCACCAACCAGAGTTTTCCACTGCCGGTTTCTTCGAATTACCCAATTCCGGACGTGAAGTGTTTTCCATGAATCCGGCCTGGCGTTTTTATAAAGGAAGCGTTGCTGGTGCTGAAGCTATAAGTTTTGATGATACGGAATGGGCTGTAGTCTCCCTGCCTAATGGGATTGAATACCTGCCTACGGAAGCCAGTGGTTGTATCAATTACCAAGGTGAAGTTTGGTATCGTAAGCACTTCACTCCCGCAGATGCATTGAAAGGAAAGAAGTTGTTCCTGCATTTCGAGGCCATCATGGGGAAGAGCAAGGTGTTTGTGAACGGCCGGTTGATGAAAGAACATTTTGGTGGCTACTTGCCGGTGGTAGTAGATGTGACCGATGCCCTGAAATGGGGAGAGGATAATGTGATTGCCGTATGGGCGGACAATAGTGATGATCCGTCTTATCCTCCCGGAAAGGCACAGGATGTTCTTGATTTTACCTACTTCGGTGGTATCTACCGTGATTGCTGGCTGATAGCTCATAATCCTGTTTTTGTCACCGACCCTAACTTTGAGGACGAGGTCGCAGGCGGCGGCCTGTTTGTGGCTTATGATAAGGTATCGGATGCTTCGGCTGAAGTACTATTGAAAGCTCATGTACGTAATGATAGTCGTAAAACTTTTACAGGAGTTGTGGAATATGAATTGCAGCAACCGGATGGTACACAGGTGGCGTTCCTGAATGATAAAATACAGGTACGTCCGGGTAAGGCTGTTACTTCAAAAGATAAAATCACGGTAAAGAATCCATTGTTGTGGAGTCCGGAGACTCCTACCTTATATAATCTGATTGTACGTATTCGCGACCACGAAGGAAAAGTGGTGGATGGTTACCGTCGTCGTATTGGCATCCGCAGTGTGGAATTTAAGGGTAAGGATGGTTTCTGGCTGAATGGCAAACCCTATGAAGAACCGTTGATCGGTGCCAATCGCCACCAGGACTTTGCCATAGTAGGTAATGCAGTCCCCAACAGTATTCACTGGCGTGATGCAAAGAAACTGCGTGATGCCGGACTAAAGGTGATCCGTAATGCCCATTGTCCGCAAGACCCGGCGTTCATGGATGCATGCGATGAACTCGGTCTGTTTGTAATTGTCAACACTCCGGGCTGGCAGTTCTGGAATGATGCTCCTGAATTTGCGCAGCGTGTATATAGTGATATACGTAACTTGGTACGCCGTGACCGTAACCATGCCTGTGTCTGGTTGTGGGAGCCTATCCTGAATGAAACCTGGTATCCGGATGATTTTGCCAAGAAGACCCGTGAACTGGTCGATCAGGAATATCCTTACCCTTATTGTTATTCTGGTTGCGACAGCGGAGCGCGTGGCAAAGAATATTTCCCGGTACTTTTCACTCATCCGTCTTTTGATGGGAAAGCATGGGGCGATCCGAATGCCGATCCTAAAATCACCTATTTTACCCGCGAGTGGGGCGACAATGTGGATGATTGGAGTTCGCATAACTCACCCAGTCGTGTGGCACGCAACTGGGGAGAGCAACCTATGCTCATCCAGGCCCGGCATTATGCCAATCCCACATATACCTATACTTGCTATGACGCCCTTTATCGTACTCCCCGGCAACACGTGGGCGGATGTCTCTGGCACTCGTTCGACCATCAGCGTGGTTACCATCCCGATCCGTTTTATGGTGGATTGATGGATGTATTCCGTCAGCCCAAGTATTCGTACTATATGTTCAAGGCACAGCGTTCGCCCGAGAAACAGGAACGCCTTTTCGAGACTGGCCCGATGGTTTATATAGCCCATGAAATGACTCCATTCTCAAGTAAGGATGTCACTGTTTATTCGAATTGCGAGGAAGTACGGCTAACTTTCATGAAAGACGGGAAAGTATCTACTTACAACAAGCCGCTGACAGAAGCCGGTATGCCTTCACCTGTTATCACTTTCCCGGATGTTTACGACTTCCAGATGGACAAAGCCATGTCCCGGAAGAAAAAGCAAGAGGATGTGCTTTTGCTGGCCGAAGGGTTGATAGATGGTAAAGTAGTTGCCACTCATGAGGTGCATCCGGCACGCCGTCCGGAGAAGCTATTGCTCTGGATAGATAATGAAGGGGTTGACCTGAAAGCCGATGGTTCCGACTTTGTAACAGTGGTGGCGGCTGTTGCTGATAAGAATGGAAATATCAAGCGCCTGAATAATTATTATGTGAAGTTCCATGTGGAAGGTGAAGGGCGGCTTTTAGGAGATGCTTCCATATTGGCAAACCCCGCGCCTGTAAAGTGGGGCACCGCTCCGGTACTGATACAATCGACTTTGAAACCGGGCAAGATAAAAGTGACAGCCAGTGTGTTGTTTGAAGGTTCGCAGATGCCCACAGGTGCTGTACTGGAATTGGAAAGTGTGCCGACAGATCATTCGTTGCTATATTCAGGGAAAGAAGCGGCACTTATTTCAAAGCTTCCTGTTGCCGGATTGGGAGGAACAGTTGCAAAATCGGCCGCTGAGTTGGAGCAGGAACGGTTGCAGAAAGAGCGGAATGCGCAAAAGCTGAAAGAAGTCGAGAAGCAACAAGAGGATTTCGGAGAGAAGAGTAAGTGACGAGTTATAAGCAAAATTTGAATTAATTAAAAACATATTCAATATGAAATATCTAGGAATAACCTTAGGGACAGGCCTGTTGGCAACTGTTTCTTTATGTGGCAATGCGGCAAACAAAGATTCCAAACCTAATATAATCTTTATCTTGTGCGATGACATGGGATATGGAGATTTAGGGTGTTACGGACAGAAATATATTCAGACGCCTAACATAGACCGTATGGCGCAGGAAGGTATGTTGTTTACCCAAGCTTATGCCGGTAGTCCGGTTAGTGCACCTTCCCGTGCTTCTTTGATGACCGGGCAGCATACCGGGCATACCCATGTGCGTGGAAATAAAGAATATTGGAAGAATGTTCCTACTGTGACATACGGCATCAATGAAGATTTCTCTGTCGTAGGGCAGGAACCGTATGATGAAGGCCACATTATCCTGCCCGAAATCATGAAGAAGAACGGCTATACTACAGGTGTATTCGGTAAATGGGCAGGCGGCTACGAGGGCTCCTGTTCCACACCGGATAAACGGGGGATAGATGAATTCTATGGTTATATTTGTCAGTTCCAGGCACATTTGTACTATCCCAATTTCCTGAACAGATACAGCAAGGAGGAAGGAGATTCCGGAGTCGTACGTGTTGTTATGGAGGACAATATCAATTATCCTATGTTTGGTGATGATTACAAAAAGCGTTCGCAATATTCTGCCGACCTTATTCATCAGAAAGCTATGGAATGGATTGATAAGCAGGATGGTAAACAACCTTTTTACGGCTTCTTCACTTATACGCTTCCGCATGCCGAACTGGCGCAGCCCAACGACTCCATTCTGAAAGGCTATAAAAAGCAATTCTTCAGAGATAAAACCTGGGGAGGGTATAAAGGTGGGCGCTACAATGCCGCGGAGCATACCCATGCCGAGTTTGCCGGTATGATTACCCGCCTCGACTGTTATGTAGGCGAAGTCTTGAAGAAACTGAAAGAGAAAGGGCTCGATGATAACACGATTGTTATCTTTAGCAGTGATAACGGCCCTCACGAAGAGGGTGGAGCGGATCCCGAATTTTTCGGACGGGATGGTAAGTTGCGCGGTCTGAAACGGCAATGCCATGAGGGCGGTATACGAATCCCCTTTATCGTGCGTTGGCCCGGGCGTATATCAGCCGGTACGGTGAATGATCACCAATTGGCTTTCTACGATGTGATGCCTACATTCTGTGAGTTGATGGAGGATAAAGCGTTCCCGAAGAAATACATAAATAAGAAGATAAAGGATGATTGCTTTGACGGTATTTCCTTTGCTCCTACCTTGTTTGGGGATGACAGCAAGCAGCAAAAGCATGATTTCCTTTATTGGGAGTTCCATGAAACAGACCAGATTGGTGTCCGTGTGGGAGACTGGAAATTGTTGGTTAAGAAAGGGACACCTTATCTGTATGATCTCGCAAATGATGTGCATGAAGATCATGATATTGCAGCTGCTCATCCCGATATTGTGAAGCAGATGAAAGAGATTATAAGGCGGGAGCACAGAGATAGTGAGATGTTTTCTGTTACGTTGCCTGAATAATATTATTCCTGTGATATATCTCTGGGCAATACTTTGAATTTCTTTTTGAAACAACTGCTAAAATATTTAGGATCATTATATCCTACAGTATAAGCCAAATCGGAAATACGCATGCCGGGGTTGTCAGAAAGAATCTTATAAGCTGCTTGTAAGCGTATATCAGGACACATGATGCTAATTATATGACTTTTCATCGTATTCGGAACTTTCGTACCTTTTAAAAGCTCATTGTATTATGACATATTCAAGCCGCTTTCTTCCTTTCATGTATCTTCTTTAAGCAGGTATAGTTAATCCTGTTTGTTTCATGCCTTGAAACAACTTGTTTCATTGCTTGAAACAAAGTGTTTCACACCGAGAAACAAACTGTTTCAAGGCATGAAACAAACGGTTCCCTGTGGCGAAACAGACGGTTTCACCTTGGGAACCGATTCTTCAGGAGCGTTCTTCCTTATATTGCGTTGGGGAGCAGCCCATGTATTGCTTGAATACCGTGCTGAAATAGCGTGCTGTAGAGAAGCCTGTCTGGTCGGCTATTTCGTTGATGCTAAGTGAAGTGTGGTTAAGCAACCAGGTAGCCCGTTCTATTCGCAGCTTCGTGATATAATCGTTGGAACCCATTCCTGCCAATGCCTTCAGCTTATTGTAAAGTCCTGCGCGACTGATGCCCAGTTCCGTACAAAGGAACGATACTCCCAACTGTGGATTATCCAGATTCTCGGAAATCAGTTTGTTCAACCGGTTCAGGAACTTTTCGTCTGCCGAACTGAACGTACTTTCCTGAGGCTGGGGCAGCGGTCCGGCTTCCGTATAACGCAGCCGTATCCGTTCGCGATTCTCCAATTGGCTTTGAATCACGGTATAGAGGATATCCACCTCAAAGGGCTTGGTCAGATAAGCGTCCGCACCATTCTTATAGCCAAAAAGCTGGCTTTCCTCATCATTGCGTGCCGTAAGCAGGATAACGGGGATATGGCTGATTGCAAGGTCTTCTTTGATATGTTTACATAACTCATACCCATTCATGCGGGGCATCTGAATGTCACTGACTATAATATCAGGCGAAGACTCATGACAGATACGCAAGGCTTCTTCACCATCATAAGCCACCCGGATTTCTTTGAATTTACCTTTAAGGGCAGAAGACAGATAGTCCGTCAGATCCTTGTTGTCGTCCACAATAAGCAATGTGCAGCTTTGGGTGTCTTCCTTCTTTTGCATGTCGTCAGGAATGCTTTCAACTTCCTGGGTGGGAGCCAGCAGCTCATTCAGATATGCCTGTGGTTGCAGAGTCATCTTGCCCGGTTGTATATCCCGTGGCAGTTCGAACCAGAAGGTGGAACCGGACATATTCCCATGGTCATAGGCACCTATGCTTCCGCCATGCTGCTCGGCAAGAATCTTAGAGTAGGAGAGGCCGATACCTGTTCCGGGGCGGCTGTTGTTGCCTTGATAGAAGCGGATAAACAAGTTGTTTATATCCACATCTTTTAATCCGGGACCTTCGTCGGAGACAGAGATGCGTACACGGCTCTTGTCATCTGACAGGCTGGTGGCTACTTGAATCAGACTGTTCTCAGGGCTGTACTTCAGTGCATTGATCAGCAGATTTATTAATATGGTAGTGCATTTCTCTTTATCAAAGCAAAGAGTGTCTACTGCCGGTTCGGGACTATATAGGATGGAGATGCCTTTTAACTGGGCTTCCGGTCTGAAATCTGCTACAAGCTGTTCTATCCATGGGGCTAATTCCACAGTTTCTGCGTGCAGGGTACTTTGTCCTACCTCCATTTTGCGTACGTCCAGCACCATATTCAGGAGGTTCTTCATGCGCCCGGACTGTTTGCTGATACTTTGGATAACCGGATATTTGTCGTCTTCCGGAGATAGTGATTTCAGTAATTGCTTTAACGGGGCATGTATCAGGGTGAGTGGAGTGCGCAGTTCATGGTTGATATTGATAAGGAAACGTACTTTCTCTTCATATACCTGTTGTTCGTGTTCCTTCATAGCCCATTTCAGCTTGTTTTCTTTGCGACGCAACAGGGAGAAGAATGCCAGTATGATGCCTGAAACTATCAATATGAAACATACACTGATAAACCAGATGGATTTATACCACGGCGGTAATACTACGAGTTCCAGAATCTGATAATCTTCACTCCATCCTCCTGTACGGGTACTACAGGAAGCCATTACTTGGTAGGTTCGTGCAGATAGTCCGCTTAATGTCAGTTCCGGCTGGTATGAGTAAATAACTTGTCCCTCCATGCCGCGTAGGGTATAACGATACATTGGTTTGCGGAAGATATCTTTATCGTGGGCAATGATTTTAATGGTGATGGGCTTGCTCTGCTCTTCCACTTTTAATCTCCGTCCGGTGCTCATTTGGGTATTCATACGTTCTCCGCCTACCGATACATCCGCCAGTTCAAGAATGGGAGGAGCGGTAGGTTCGTCAGGGAGTTGTTTATTGATGCAAAGCATACCGTTGACACCTCCCATATAAATGTCACCCTGTGTTGAGAGTATACGGGGTTTTTCCAGATATTCGTTCAAGATGATTCCGTCTGATTCTCCGTAAAGAATAAATTCTCCCCTTTGAATCAGGTGGGCGAATAGTTTGCTGTCCGCTCCTATCCAGACGCGTCCTCGCTGATCGCAAATTAGCGAATTAATTTCATAAATCAGACTATTGGGAATATTGATGCATTGTTTTTTTTCCATGGAATAGTAACTGAGCCCGTAATTACTTCCAATCCAGAAAAGCCCGTTTTCATCGGTAGATATAGAATTGAATATGGTATCACCTTTGCAGCTGTATAATGTTTCTAACTGATTCTTTCTGGAATCTATCTGGTAAATCCGTTTGAAATCATGTAGATAGGAAACGAAACCATTCTGACATATAGGCAGGAGACTGCCGACGATGTCCTGACCAGGTTTGTCGAGGGAAACAGGTGTGAAATCTTTCCGGGCTAAATGATAGCTATAAGGTATTTCTGATAGTAACAATATGGTTTCCGGTGTGTTCCGGAATATATTAACTGTTTTTCCCCGTTTGCATAAAAGGGCGTCTATGCTATCGTTGATGATAATAAGTGGTTGGTAACTTTCGGTTTGTTTATCGAAAAAGAATAACCCTTTACTGAATAAAGAAACCAGAAGATGCCTTTGGTCTATACCTGTGATGGAAGATACTTTATCTCCCCAAGTGGAGAGTACATGGTGGAATTTTTTTGTGCCAGGATTAAAGCGGTTGATTCCACCGCCGTCTGTTCCAATCCATATATCTTCTTTTTCATCCTGATAGATGCTGAGTGTTGACTTCTCACTGAGCCCGTATTCAAATCCGGGTAATGCGTCCGAATAAATTTTCATTCCCGCTTCTTTGATGTGTATCAAACCGGCACGCACACTACCTGCCCACATATTATTATTGGAGTCGGTGTATAAATAAAGAATCGAATTGGCAGGTAGCGAATACGGATCTCCAGGAACCCGTACAAGAACCGACATGGTATTATCTTCTGGATTCAGGATATAAATGCCGGAACCATCTGTACCTATCCATATCTGCCCGTCACGTTCGGCTAAAGAAAGTACAACATTCGTCTGCAATTGGGAGTTTGTGGTATCATAAGAGTGAAGAAGCTTGCCGTTCCGGTCGTAGCATTTCACACCCTGATGGTAGGGAGCTACCCATATATTTCCATCTTTGTCGATGAGAGTAGCTATCAGTTCGTTACTTTCGAAAGGTACGGGATGGGTTCGTCCCGTTGGAAAATCAATGAGTAGTGCACGACTCCATCGGTTGGTGCACATCAGGGTCTGATCGTCCCATTTCTGGAGGCTGGTAATGTTATACTTATTATTGGTAAGGGCACACAGGAATCTGATTTGGTGATTGGCATAGTCATACTTATATAATTTGCCGTTTCCACCGAATAATACACCATCTTCCCAAGGACAAATAGAGGTCGCTATTACCGGATTATTATCTTCATCGCGTGCCTGCCGGAATTCATCTTCCTGATAATTGTAGTAGAAAAGCCCTTTGGGAGTAATGGCCCAAATGGTATTTTCTTTGTCTTCAATGATGTGAGTGATATTATCGTGGAGGTATTTCCTGAGTTCATAGCCATCAAAACGTCCAATACCGGCTCTTGTTCCAATCCAGACATACCCTTTCTCATGGCTCACTACCAGACAGCGAACCGAAGAAGACAGACCGTTCTGTGTACTTATCTGTTGGAAAGCATACTGGGTATTTCCTGCCACCTTGTATGAAAGGGACAGTAACAGGGATAATAGTAATGTGGTTAACAAGGTTTTTCTCATGGGTATTGTGGATAGGTTGGAGCAAAAATACTCTTTTGTTGCGAACCGCACAATACTATTTGCATGAAATTACTTGGAAATAAGCTCCAAATTTATCTACTTCGCCTCCAGTTTTGACTATTATTTGTTTTTGCTGTCCGGATAGTCAATTTTAGACCTGGAAATAGTGAATCTTGTACAGGTGCTCTTTTGCTGTCGTTTTATATTTGCATCACAAATCAATGTTAACGATAGTTTATAACTAATTTAAATTTAATTCTATGAGACAGAAATTATTGAATGTATTTCTGGTATGCCTGCTCTGTTTGACATCTACTGCCGCTGCTTTGGCACAGCAAACGATTAAGGTGACAGGTAAAGTGATTGACAGCACTAATGAAGGTGTACCTGGTGTCAATGTACAAGTAAAAGGAGGGTCTTTAGGAACCATAACCGATGTGGATGGTAACTATAAGATCGATGTTCCCAACTCTAAATCCGTATTAGTATTTTCTTTTATCGGTTATGAAACTCAGGAAGTTTCTGTGGGAAATAAGACCGTAATAAATGTATCATTGAAAGATGATACGCAAGTGTTGGATGAAGTAGTGGTAGTGGCCTACGGTACAGCCCGTAAAGGTGATGTAACCGGTGCGTTAACCAGCCTGCGTCCTGATCCGAACGATGCGGCTAAGGCTACTTCTCTTGATAACTTATTGTCCGGTAAAGTGGCAGGTTTGGTCGTTAATTCAACCTCTTCGGCCGTCGGTTCCGCTTCTTCGGTTACTATCCGTGGTGCCAGCTCACTCCGTGGTGACAACCAGCCGCTGTATGTCATAGATAATGTACCGCAAGCTTCAACAGGTGAATTTGCTTCTTCAGGAATCAGCGGTGACTTCCAGATTAATCAAGATCCGTTGTCATCTTTGAACCCTGGCGATATTGAAGATATTACTGTTTTGAAAGATGCTTCTTCAACCGCTATCTACGGTTCGCGTGGTGCCAATGGTGTAATTCTGATTACCACTAAGAAAGGTAAGGCTGGAAAAGCTAAAGTCAATGCTTCGGCTACGTTTACGATTGCCAATACTACGAATCTGTTGGATATGATTAACTTGGAAGAGCATGCTAATTATGCAAATAGCAGAATTCAGGATGGCCTTGTTCCATTTCATATTGTAGGCGACCAGGTAAGATATGTATTCAATGGTTCTTACGACAAATATGATGCTAATAATCCCGAAACTTACAACGTTGTAACCTACCGCAACTGGCAGAAGGAAATCTATACTTCGGCATTCTCACAGAATTATTCTCTGTCTTTGAATGGTGGATCGGATAAGATTACCTATTATATATCTGCCAATTTCAAGGACATCAACGGTACGGTAAAGCAGACTTCTTTGAAGCAGGGTGACTTACGTGCCAACCTGAGCGCAGAAGTATCAAAAGCTGTAAAGATTGACCTGTCTTTGAGTGGTGCGCTTCGTCAAAATGATATGATGGCAGGTGGTAATACATTGGGAGGTTCTACCGGTGCTATTTCACGTACGGCATTGGACTATGCTCCATTTGAAATGCCGGAAGGTGACCCCAGCTTTAATAATGAGAATAAGACAACTGTTTTCAGTTGGTTGAATGATTATGTAGACGTAACAGATGATAAAACTTTCAAAGCCAGTCTGGACCTGACCTGGAAAATTAACAAGTTCTTCCGTTATAACCTTCGTACCGGTGGTAACCTGAATATCAACGAGCGCAAGCGTTGGTACGGTTTGCAACTTTACCAAGGTATGAACAACCAAGGTTTGCTGGCCTTGTCAGATTTGAATAAGAATAATGTTTCCGTTGAGAATATCTTGAATTACAGTACGAAGCTCAAGTCCTTCGCAACTTTGGATGCTACGGCCGGTGTTACTTACGAAGATTATAACTTCCTGAACAAAAATACTACTGCCAATCAATTCACTTTCTTTGAAATGCGTGAGAATGGTCTTCACATGGCAGGTAATGTAAACAATGCCCAGCCTATCCAGAAAGATTACCAGTTGGTTTCCTATCTGGGACGTGCTAATCTTTCCATTCTCGACAAGTACTTGATTACTGCTTCTTTCCGTGCTGACGGTTCCAGTAAATTTGCTAAAGGTAATCGTTGGGGATACTTCCCGTCTGCATCGTTGGCATGGCGTATGGAACAGGAAGAGTTTATGAAAAATATCTCTTGGTTGAGCCAGTTGAAGATTCGTGTGAGCTATGGTGTTACCGGTAATCAAAGTATTGATCCGTATTCTACCTTCTCTATGTATGGTTCTAATTCCAATCTTTATTATGCTGATGGTTCCGGCAATGCCCAGACAGCCTTTACGGTAACCAACTTGTCAAATAACAGCTTGAAATGGGAAAAGACAGCTTCATGGAATGCCGGTTTAGACTTCGGTTTGTTTAACTCACGTCTGAGTGGTACTCTCGACGTGTATCAGAAGAAGACTACTGATTTGCTTATTTCCAGAACTCTGCCGGGTTCTGCCGGATTTGCTTCCACTTATTATAATCAGGGATCAATGAAGAATAATGGTGTTGAACTCTCTCTGAACGCACAGATTATTGATAAGAAAGATTGGAAGTGGAGCGTAAGCGGTAACATCGGTTTCAACAAGAGCGAGATTGCCGAGTTGGGACTTCTGCCATCTGACTTTGGTTTCCTGGGTGAGAAAGTAGGATATTATGGTAATTCGATAGGCGACCACTTCGGTGTAGGTCACGTCTTTCTGGAAGGTGAAGCTCCGGGTTTATTCTTCGGATATGTTACACAGGGTATCGTACAACCGGAAGATATAACAGAACAAGGTGTGAAATATACCAAAAAGGACGGCACAGTTGGTTATTACCAGACATTCAATAAGGTTACTCCGGTAGCTGGTGATATTAAATTTGTAGATAGTGATGGAGACGGTGATGTAAATGTAAACGACCGTGATATTATCGGTGATCCGAATCCTGATTTTACATACGGTTTCTCTACAAGTATTTCTTGGAAAAACCTAAGTCTGTCGGCTGCATTTACCGGTGTACAGGGTAAAGATGTTCTGAATACCAACAACCGCTATATTAACACGCCGGGGACTAGATCCAATAATCTCACCCGTAAAGCTTATCAGAATATGTGGACAGAAAGTAATCATTCCAACCTGTATCCGAGTTCCACATTCGTTATACAGAATTATGTTATGGACCGCTATGTGGAAGATGCCAGTTATCTGCGTTGTGCTGACATTACTCTGAACTATGTATTGCCGAAAATGTGGATGAGTAAGATTGGTTTCCAGAATGCTTCGGTTTATGCTTCCGTTAAGAACGCATTTATTATTACCAACTATAGTGGCTACGACCCTGATGTAAACTTTTTCGGTTTCGACGGTCTTCGTCCAGGCGTAGACATGAGTTCTTATCCAACTCCGCGTTCGTTTATATTCGGCTTAAACTTGACTTTCTAATATTAAAAACATGAAGAATATGAAAAGATATAAATATTATATACTGTCTTTGGCTGTATTGTGCAGCTTTTCAGCCTGTGACTCTTTACTGAATGAAGATCCCTTGTACTCTCAGAATAGCAATATTGTTTTCCAGACCGAAGATAATGCAGAATTAGCCCTGTTGGGGTGCTATGGTTATATGTCTGCCCCTAATGCTTACGGACAGATGTGGCAGGAAGCTCCTATTGTAGCTTCGGGTCTTGCATGGGCACAACGTCCTGAGGATTTGAACTCGCTGAATACATTGGCTGCCAATAATTTGGTATCCTTGGCTTGGGGAGGTATGTACAAGGCGATAGCCGAAATAAATGCTTTCCTGGAAAGTATTGATAAGAGCGGTCTGAGTGCAGCAGTCAAGACTCAAAAGGGTGGTGAAGCTAAATTTTTGAGAGCATTGGCTTACTATAATTTGGTTTCCACTTTTGGTGATGTTCCTTTGAAAACGGTTGCTTCTTCTTCCGAAGGTATTTCTATTGCCCGTTCACCCCGTGAAGAGGTGTTCGCACAAATCATACAGGATCTGACGGATGCTTTGTCTATTTCTGAAAAATCAGCAGTGGGACGCGCTAATTCCTGGGCTGTAAAGGCTTTCCTGGGTAAAGTGTATTATAAGATGGCTGTTCTGGGTATAGATGCTGCCGCCAATTGGCAGAATGCAAAAAATATGTTTGATGCAGTATACGCAAGTCATGTTTATTCGTTGGAACCTAAGTATGCCAATTTGTTTGGTGAATATGTGTCAACCTCTAAGGAGTCTATCTTCCAGATGAACTATTCAACCGGAAATGCGAACGGTTGCTACAATCGTGGTAGTAACCGCTTTGCTCCTCAGGCTTCTACCAGTGGTATCAACTGGAGTACGTATCGTGTAGCTAAGTTCGCTTATGATATGCATGAAGGTACTTACCCGGGAGATCCCCGTATTGATGTTAACTTCTTGACAAAGTGGAGAGCTCGCAATGGTAATAATCAAGCTAATCCGAAACCACAGGTGGGGACTGCGCTTTGTGCTAACGATTCTGTATGTGCATACCCTTATTGGAAAATCAAATATACTGATGTTACAGTGCCCGGATCGAATAATGTGAATCTGGAGGTTATTGCCAAGATGCCTTATGCAGACTTTCCTAATCCGAAGAACCCGAGCCTTAATGTTTGTGACAACTATGAGACTACGCACGGAGCATCTCCATATAATTCTACAGTGGCAAAAGCGGTAAATGACTTTGCAAAGGTGGGTAATGCTGAGAAGTGGCCCTACTTCGGTAAGTTGTATGACCAGACACAGACAGGTACGATGGCTCACAAAAACCTAATGGTATATCGTTACGCCGAGATGTTGTTACTGATGGCTGATGTCTACAATGAACTGGGTGATACTCCGAAAGCTATCAGCCTGGCCAATGAAGTACTGGCCCGTGCCCGCAAATCCGGAGCCGTTTCTTCTGCACAACCTGCAGACTGGTCAGCATCACTTACCAAAGAACAGGTTACGGAAAAATTGTATTTTGAGCGGATCATCGAGCTTTGCGGCGAACCCAGCATTTACGATATGGTACGTATCCGTGGTACGGTATACTTCAAAAAGTTCCTGGAACTGAATACTACTCATGAACTGACCATATTGGGAGAAAAGAATTATACTTCAAGTGTAAACAACTTTGCAGATCGTCTCCTGAACAATGGTAGCCTGACGGATGACTTCCTGAAAAAGAATTTGCTTCTGCCGATTCCTACCAGTGAAATAGATGCTAATCCGGGCCTCACGAATAACGATAATAACTTTGGTTATTAATCATCCGGAATCTATAGAGTTTACAATAGGTTATTAGATTTTCCCGGATGCGGGGTGGGAGTTGTCTTCCACCCTCGCATTCCACATTCGGATTTTTAAATATTTAATTAGATTCGATTATGAACACGATACAATCAGGATTGCTTTTTTCTCTGACTGGTGCCGCTGCTGTGGCATCCATGACTTCATGTACTTCACAAAAGAAAGCTGAGGAACAAAAGCAATATAATATAGTATACATCATGACGGATGATCATACGGCCCAGATGATGAGCTGTTATGACCACCGCTACATGGAGACGCCGAACCTGGACCGCATCGCTGCCGACGGAGTACGCTTCACGAACAGCTTTGTGGCTAACTCTCTGAGTGGTCCCAGCCGTGCCTGTATGATTACGGGCAAGCACAGTTGTGCCAATAAATTCTACGACAACACCACTTGCGTATTCGACGCTTCGCAGCAAACCTTCCCCAAACTTCTGCAACAGGCAGGTTACCAAACTGCGCTTATCGGCAAATGGCATCTGGAAAGTCTACCTACCGGTTTTGACTATTGGGAGATCGTGCCCGGACAAGGTGATTACTATAATCCTGATTTTATCACTCAGGACAATGATACGATACAGAAGCACGGTTATGTGACTAATATCATCACCGATGATGCTATCGACTGGATGGAAAATCAGCGGGATACAAATAGGCCGTTCTGTATTTTAATTCATCATAAAGCGATTCATCGTAACTGGTTGGCAGATACCTGCAACCTTGCACTTTATGAAGACAAGACCTTCCCGCTGCCGGACAATTTCTTCGACGATTACGAAGGACGTCCTGCCGCTGCCGCACAGGAAATGAGTATTGTGAAGGATATGGATATGATCTATGACCTCAAAATGCTACATCCGGACAAAGAAACCCGGTTGAAGTCTCTTTATGAAAAATATATCGGCCGGATGGATGAGGGTCAGCGTGCTGCATGGGATAAGTTCTATGGTCCTATCATCGATGATTTCTATAAAAAGAATCCGCAGGGTAAAGAACTTGCCAACTGGAAGTTCCAGCGCTATATCCGCGATTACATGAAGACTGTGAAATCTCTGGATGATAATGTAGGCCGTGTGCTGGATTATCTGAAAGAGAAAGGATTGCTGGATAACACATTAGTTGTTTATACTTCCGATCAAGGTTTCTATATGGGTGAGCACGGATGGTTCGACAAGCGTTTCATGTATGAAGAATCCATGCATACACCGCTGATTATGCGTTTGCCGAAAGGTTTCGACCGTAAAGGAGACATCGAAGAGTTGGTACAGAACATTGACTATGCACCCACATTCCTGGAACTGGCTGGCGTGAAGGTGCCCAAAGATATTCAGGGACTTTCCCTGGTTCCATTACTGAAACGCGAAAAACCTGAAAACTGGCGGAAATCTCTGTACTATCATTTCTATGAATATCCTGCTGAACACATGGTGAAGCGTCATTACGGGGTACGTACAGAACGTTACAAGCTGATTCATTTCTATAATGACATCGATGAATGGGAATTGTACGATTTACAGGCCGATCCGACCGAAATGCGTAATATCTATGGACAACCGGGTACGGAAGACATTGTGAAGGAACTGAAAACCGAGCTTACGGCATTGCAGGAACAATACAATGATCCGGTACGCTTTTCCCCAGAGAGAGATAAAGAATAATTCATATTATCAAACGCTATGACCCTATGAAATATATATATACAGTACTGCTTTGTCTGTTCCTGGCAGTAACAAACATTCAGGCTGATAACTTGACACAACCCTTTTCATTAGTTCCCTGCCCGGTGAGTTTAGTACCGGGCACGGGTAACTTCCACTTCTCTGCTAAGACGAGTTTCGCAGTAGAGAATGAAGGACAAGCTGAGCAGGTGCGCCAGTTCACCGGACTTCTTACCCGTGCGGCAGGTTTTACTCCCCGCATAAAGGTAGATAGTCGGAAAGGTGATGTCTGTCTGGTGACGGACGCTACCTTAAAAAGTGAAGCTTACAAACTGGAGATAACGGCTAAGAAGATAACCATTCGTGCCTCCGATTTGCAAGGTTTTTATTATGCTTTTCAAAGCATCCGTCAATTACTTCCCTCTGCGATTGAAAGTGAACAAGTGACGGAGAACGTCGATTGGATTGTTCCGGCACTGACTATCATCGACCAACCCCGTTTCGGCTATCGGGGACTATTGGTAGATGTGGCACGTTTTTTCTCCCCCAAGGAAAATTTGTTGCGCATTATCGATTGCATGGCGATGCTGAAGTTGAACAAGTTACATCTGCATCTGGTAGATGACAATGGCTGGCGTATTGAGATCAAGAAATACCCCTTGCTTACAGAAATAGGATCATGCCGTGTAGACCGTCCGGGCAAGACATTCCCCGAACGCCGTAATCCCCGTCAGGGTGAACCTACTGTGGAAAAAGGATTTTATACGCAGGATGAAATCCGCGAGATCGTACGCTATGCTCAGGAACGGCATATCGAAGTGATCCCGGAAATAGAAATGCCGGCACATAGTAATGCTGCATTGGCTGCTTACCCTTTGCTGTCCTGTCCGGTAGTGGATAAATTTATCGGTGTATTACCCGGTTTAGGCGGGAATCATGCGGATGTTATCTTTTGTGCAGGAAACGACAGTGTATTTACTTTCTTGCAAGATATTCTGGATGAAGTACTCGAATTGTTTCCCTCAAAATATATCCATTTAGGTGGTGATGAGGCGAGAAAGACACATTGGGAAGAATGTCCGTTGTGCCAGGCACGAATGAAAGCGGAGAATTTGGAGAATACAGAAGAATTGCAAGGTTATTTCATGGCACGGGTAGCACGGTATGTGCAGAATAAGGGACGTGAAGTGATAGGATGGGATGAACTGACGAATGCCAGAATCCCCGAAGGGAGCATTATCCTTGGATGGCAAGGTTACGGACAAGCTGCACTGAAAGCTGCCGAATTGGGTCACCGCTTTATCATGACTCCTGCCCGGATATTGTATCTCATCCGCTATCAAGGTCCTCAATGGTTCGAACCTATTACGTATTTTGGAAATAACACCCTGAAAGATGTCTATGACTATGAACCTGTGCAGAAAGACTGGACACCGCAGGCTGCATCTCTGCTAATGGGTGTTCAGGCGTGTATGTGGACAGAGTTCTGTAACTCCCCGGCAGATGTGGACTACCTGCTTTTCCCTCGCTTGTCGGCATTGGCGGAAGTTGCCTGGACGAAGCCTGTACGCAAGAACTGGGTCTCTTATCTGAAAGCTATGGACCACTTTAATGAACACTTGGCTGCAAAAGGCATTGTCTATGCCCGTTCCATGTATAATATACAGCAGACTGTAACTCCGAAAGAGGGTCGTCTGCAAGTAGAATTGGATTGTATTCGCCCTGATGCACAGGTGCGTTATACAATGGATGGTAGTGTACCGACTGCACAATCCTCCCTTTATACAAAACCGTTGATGCTTACAGAGGCCAAAACAATTAAGGCAGCAACCTTTGCCGGAAACGAGCAATTGGGACAAATGCTGGAGTTGCCTGTCATCTGGAATAAAGCGACGGCAAAGCCTGTTAAGAGTGCCGGTACAGGAGATCTTTATATGCTGACAAACGGGATACGGGGAAGTCAGAAATATACCGATCTGGAATGGTGCTCCTGGATGAAAAGCGATACGGTTACTTTCACCCTCGACCTGAAGAAACCGGAATTTGTGAATAAACTAACATTAGGCTCTATTACGAATTATGGCATGGCAGTGCATAAACCTGCTGAAATAGAAGTTTGGATTTCGGGTGATGACAAGGAGTATCGCAAAGTGGGTGAGTGCAGCTACACAAAGAACGAAATCTTCCGTGAAGGTGTATTTAGAGAAGATATCCCGTTTGAAATAGGGACAGAGGCACGTTATGTTCGTGTAGTAGCCCGTGGAGCAGGAGACTGTCCTTTCACGCATGTACGTCCGGGACAGGAAGCGAGGATATACTTTGATGAGATAATAATAGAATAGAAAATTAGAAGAATGAGATATAGTACCATGAAAAAGACCCTGTTGAGCTTGTGTCTGACTTGCCTGCTTACCACCCCTGCTATAGCACAGACTGTACAGCCGGAATGGCAGAGCCAGTATGCTATCGGAAAAAACAAACTGGCACCACATACTTATATATGGCCTTATGCGAATGCTGATGCCGTGGGTGAAGGCAATTATGAGCAATCACCTTACTATATGAGTCTGAACGGTAAGTGGAAATTTCATTGGGTGAAGAATCCCGATCATCGTCCGAAAGACTTTTATAAACCTTCGTTCTACACGGGCGGATGGGCAGATATCAATGTCCCCGGTAACTGGGAGCGTCAGGGATATGGTACGGCTATTTATGTGAACGAAACTTATGAATTTGATGATCCTTTGTTCAACTTCAAAAAGAATCCGCCGCTGGTACCTTATGCAGAGAACGAAGTAGGTTCTTATCGCCGTACGTTCACGGTTCCTGCTGACTGGAAAGACCGTCGCATCGTGATTTGCTGTGAAGGTGTGATCTCTTTCTATTATATCTGGGTGAACGGACATATGCTGGGCTATAACCAAGGTTCAAAAACTCCTGCCGAATGGGATATCACGGACTATGTACAGGAAGGAGAAAATACCGTGGCGCTTGAAGTGTATCGCTGGAGCGCCGGTTCTTATCTGGAGTGTCAGGATATGTGGCGGTTGAGTGGTATTGAACGGGATGTCTATCTTTACAGTACTCCACGCCAGTTTATAGCTGATTATAAAGTGACTTCTTCTTTGGATAAGAAAGAGTATAAGGAAGGAATTTTCGGCCTTGATGTAACAGTTGAAGGAAGTGCGACTGGTGTGTCTGCTTTGGCATATAGTCTGGAAGATACTGCTGGAAAGATAATATTACAAAATGAAATACCGGTCAAGAGCCGTGGCTTGAGTAATTTTATTACCTTTGACGAACAGTCCCTTCCTGATGTAAAACGTTGGAGTGCAGAATATCCGAATCTTTATACGTTGATATTGACATTGAAAGATGATGCAGGGCATGTAACACATCTGACCGGTTGCAAAGTCGGTTTCCGTACTTCCGAAATCAAGGATGGCCGTTTCTGTATCAACGGGGTACCTGTATTGATAAAAGGTGCTAACCGACATGAACATTCTCAGTTGGGACGTACTGTCAGCAAAGAACTGATGGAAGAAGACATTCGCCTGATGAAGCAACATAACCTGAATACTGTGCGCAACTCGCATTATCCGACACATCCGTACTGGTATCAACTTTGTGACCGCTACGGCCTTTATGTGATAGATGAAGCAAACATCGAATCGCATGGCATGGGGTATGGCCCGGCTTCATTGGCAAAGGATAGCACTTGGTTACCTGCCCACATGGATCGCACCCGGCGCATGTACGAGCGCAGCAAGAATCATCCAGCCATTGTTATCTGGTCATTAGGCAACGAAGCGGGCAATGGCGTCAACTTTGAACGGACGTATGACTATATGAAGTCCATCGAAACCACCCGCCCCATTCAATACGAGCGTGCCGAACAGAATTACAATACGGATATCTACTGCCGCATGTATCGCAGTGTGGAAGAACTGCTGGCCTATGCCCGCCAGACAGAACCGAAAGTTTACCGTCCTTTCATCATGACCGAATACCTGCACGCCATGGGCAATAGCTGTGGCGGGCTGAAAGAATATATGGACGTCTTCGAAACAGAACCTATTGTGCAGGGCGGCTGTATCTGGGATTGGGTAGATCAGTCGTTCCGTGAAATTGATGCGGGCGGACGTTGGTATTGGACTTACGGCGGTGATTATGGTCCGAAGAATGTACCCAGTTTCGGGAACTTCTGCTGCAATGGTCTGGTGAATGCTGTCCGTGAACCTCATCCACATTTGCTGGAGGTGAAGAAAGCATATCAATATATAAAGACTACATTGATTGATAAGAGCAACTTGACTTTAAGTATAAAGAATTGGTACGATTTCACCAATCTCAATGCTTACACCCTGCACTGGCAGGTGGTAGGTGATCATGGGAAAGTGATTGTTGACGGCACCCGTCAGGTGGATGCCGCTCCACATGCCACGGTGGAAGTTGCACTCGGTGCTGTACGTTTGCCTTCTGATGTTCGTGAAGCTTATCTGAACTTAAGTTGGACTCCTGTGGATGCAGCTCCATTTATTAATACGGATTACGAAGTAGCCTACGATCAGTTTGTTCTTTCGGGTAATAAAAACTACCGGACTCCGGAAACCAAACTTTCGGGTAAGGTGGAAATGAATATAGATCCGGAAACCGGGGCGCTTCGCTCTTATATTTATAATGGTAAAGAATTACTGGTTTCTCCCGTTACATTAAGCCTCTATCGTCCGGTGACGGATAATGATAACCGTGAAAAAGTAGGAGGAGCCAAAGCCTGGAAGAAAGCCGGACTGGATCAGTTGACACAACGTGCTCTTTCAGTGAAGACCGCTACCCATGGCGGACGTGCCGAAGTGGAATTATTGAATGTCCGTGGTGAAAAAGTGGGAACTGCTTCTTTCATCTATACATTGAAGAAAAACGGCGAATTGGATATACAGACACACTTCGTACCCGATACTACCGCTGTCACTTCGCTGGCGCGTGTAGGGCTTACTTTTGAAATGCCCGATACATACAGTCAGGTGTCTTATCTGGGGCGTGGAGAGCATGAAACTTATATGGATCGAAAACAATCCGGTAAAATAGGTATCTATCGCACTGATGTGGAGCGTATGTTCCACTATTATGTTCGTCCGCAGGCAACGGGTAACCGTACGGATGTCCGTTGGATGCAGCTTGCTGATGAGGCAGGTGAAGGGCTGGTATTCCGTTCCGATGCTTCATTCCAGTTTAGTGTGATTCCTTTTACGGATGAGAATCTGGATGCGGCAACGCATATCAATCAATTACGGCGCGAAGGAGTGGTAACTGTTCACCTGGATGCAGCGCAGGCGGGAGTCGGTACGGCTACCTGTGGCCCCGGAGTGTTGTCGCAGTATCGTGTACCTGTGCAGGATTACACGTTCCGGTTTACAGTCCGTCCTTTGAAATAGATAGAAACCTATAACATAAGATAGCATGAAAAACCTGATTCTAACTACAGTTCTTAGTCTTGCAGTCTTTTCCGGATTGCAGGCACAAGAAACTTATTATGAGAAGCACGTTGTTTTTCCCGCTGGTGCTACAGCTGCGGAAAAGGTAGAAATGGCTTCCCGTCTTGTACCCACTCCACAGCAATTGGAGTGGCAACGTATGGAACTGACCGCCTTCCTGCATTTCGGCGTAAATACTTTCACCGGGCGAGAGTGGGGGGATGGTACCGAAGACCCTGCCATTTTTAACCCTACCTCGCTGGATTGCGAGCAATGGGTACGGACTCTCAAGGAAGCCGGTTTCAAGATGGCTATTATCACTGCTAAGCATCACGATGGTTTTTGCCTCTGGCCTACAAAGACTACCCGCCATTCCGTAGCCTCTTCTTCTTGGAAAGATGGAAAGGGAGATGTTGTGCGTGAGCTGCGTGATGCTTGCCAGAAGTATGGCATCAAATTTGGCGTTTACCTTTCCCCTTGGGATCGTAATGCCTCTTGCTATGGTGATTCTCCTGCCTACAACCAGTTCTTCATCGAGCAACTGACCGAATTACTAACCAATTATGGTGAAGTACATGAAGTGTGGTTCGACGGTGCCAACGGTGAAGGTCCTAACGGCAAAAAACAAATCTATGACTGGGATGCCATATTGAAAACCATTCGCCGACTACAACCCAAAGCCGTTACTGCTATCATGGGTGATGATGTTCGTTGGGTAGGTAATGAAAAAGGTATCGGTCGTGAAACAGAATGGAGCGCTACAGTTTTGACTCCGGGCATCTATCCTCGTTCCGGCGAACAGAATAAGGAGTTGGGTATCTTCGGCAAGGCTAAGGACTTAGGCGGACGTGATATAGTGGCTCGTGCTACCGAACTTTTCTGGTATCCTTCTGAGGTAGATGTTTCCATCCGTCCGGGTTGGTTTTATCATGCCGATCAGGACAAGCAAGTGAAGTCTTTAAGCCATCTGACGGATATCTATTTCAAATCAGTAGGCTATAATTCCGTTCTATTATTGAATATTCCGCCCGATCTTCGTGGGTTGATCAATGAAAATGATGTGCAGCGGCTGAAGGAATTTTCCGGTTATTTGAAGAATACTTTTGCCCGTAATTATGTGCTGAAAGGAAACGAAGCATGGCATGGAACTTCCGGTACGGTCCGCCAATATGATATACAGAAAGATGCACTTGTAAATGCTTTTATGATTCAGGAAGATATCTCCAAAGGGCAACGTATCGAAAGTTTTCTTGTAGAAGCTTATAAAGATGGTTCCTGGATTCATATGGCGGAAGGTACAACAGTGGGATATAAGCGTCTTATACGTTTCTCTGATACTCGTCCGGAGCGCATTCGTGTAACCATTCGCTCTGCCCGTGGTGTGGCTGATGTTGCTGCGGTCGGTCTTTTCTATGCAGAACCTCTTGCAGATAAGGATGAAGAAGTACAACTCAGCGATGTACCTGTCGATGGATGGCAGGTGGTTGGTGGCAATGCAGATTCCCGTAAGGCTATTGATGGGGACCGGAAAACGGTTTGGCGTGCTTCCGCACTTACGCCATTGGTTGTTGATATGGGGGATAAAATTGAAGTAAGTGGCTTTAGCTATGCTCCTTCTCCTGGAGATGATTTAGTAGGAACTGTCTATAAATATGCTTTCTATGTCAGCCTTGACGGGCATTCATGGACTAAATGTGAGACAAGTGGCGAGTTCAGCAATATCATGCACAATCCTGTGCCTTATTTTGTCCGGTTTGGCAAAACCTATCCTGCCCGTTACTTCAAGCTGGAACCAGTGTCGGAGATAAATAATAAAAATATTGTAACGGTCGGTGAGGTCGGTATCCTGACAAAATAGTGTTATGAAGAATTCAATACTCTCTATAGCCGCTATGGCATTACTTTCAGGTAATGCCATAGCTCAGCAAAAGCCTAATATCATTCTTTTTCTGGTGGATGACATGGGATGGCAAGATACTTCCTTACCGTTTTGGAATGATACCACCGAACTGAATCATATTTATGAAACGCCTAATATGGAGCGTCTGGCAAAGAAAGGTGTCAGGTTTACACACGCTTATGCATGCCCCATCAGTTCCCCTTCACGTGTCAGCTTATTTACGGGAGCAAACGCCGCCCAGCATAAAGTAACGAACTGGACGTTGAAGAAAGATACACCGACTGACCGGAAAAATGAAACGCTGGATTTTGAAGCATGGAATTATAATGGTCTGTGTCCTGAACCCGGGTTGGAACATTCTTTTTATGCGAAGTGTTTGCCACAATTGCTTCGTGAAAACGGATATACTACCATGATGGTAGGTAAAGCTCATTTCGGCTCGATAGATACGCCTGCTGCCAATCCACTGGCAATCGGCTTCGATTATAACATAGCCGGTCATGCAGCCGGTGCCATGGGTAGCTATCTGGGAGAAGAAGGATATGGTGCTTCCGGTAAACCGGAATGGGCAGCGATATGGGCTGTGCCCGATTTGGAAAAGTATCATGGAACAGATACTTTCCTTACTGAGGCTTTGACGTTGGAAGCAAAAGGACTTATGGATAAGGCTCTTGACCAGCCTAAACCTTTTTTCCTCTATATGAGTCATTATGCCGTGCATGCGCCTTTCGGAACAGATAAGCGTTTCTATCAGAAGTATATGGATAAAGGGCTTCCGCATAAAGAGGCGCAGTATGCTGCCTTGGTGGAAGGCATGGACAAGAGCTTGGGAGATTTGATGGACTATGTAGACCGGAAAGGCATTGCAGATCATACAGTTATTATTTTTATGTCGGATAATGGTGGCTATACAATAGGCCGCGCGGATAAAAATGCTCCATTGAGTGAAGGAAAAGGTTCCTTGAAAGAAGGGGGAATCCGCGAACCGATGATCGTCTATTATCCGAATGTAACATCCCCCTCAACCATGAATGATACACCGGTCATTATCGAAGATTTCTTTCCGACTCTGTTGGAAATAGCTGGAGTACATGATTATCAGACACCACAGCAGATTGACGGGCAGAGCTTTATGGCGCAGGTGACAGGACAGACTGGAGAAAAAGAACGTGCTTTATTTTTCCATTATCCAAATAATTGGGGTGAGAGAATACAAACGATTGGTGCTCCGCAAAGTGCCGTTGTGAAAGGTGACTGGAAATTAATTCATTATTATGACACCGGTAACAGCTGTCTGTATAACTTAAACGATGATATTTCCGAAAAGCATGATTTGTCTGCACGCTATCCGGATAAAGTGAAGGAGTTAGCCAAAGTTTTGAGTGACTATCTGCGAGCTCAACATGCCACTATGCCTATTCTGAAAACTACCGGCAAGTTTGTTCCCTATCCCGATGGAGAAGACGTAGAGAGGATATTGCCGAAAGATGATGAAACGTTGGTATATGACAATCCGGGGGATGCGCTGCACTTGAAGAAGGGCGATGTGCATCCTAAAATGAAAGGATGGTCTTTTTATACGGCCCATGAGTTTAATGATAAAGATACGAAAAAGGGACTGCCACTTGGCTTTGTAGAACATAGAGGCTTGCATATGTCACGTACGGCAAAGGTCGATAACCGGAAATGCTCAAAAGTAGAGGATGGGGTTTTACGCATCTGGAGTGTAGAGGAGAAAGATTCGATAGACAACCGTTTCGGTAAGAAGGTGAAGTATTCTCACGGTTGCTATCGCACCTCACTTCCCGGCAGTAAGGAGTTCTGGTGTAACTTTACTGAAAATATGCGTATTGAGATACGTTTCAAACGTACTCCTTATGTAGGTTTCAATGATGCCCTCTGGTTTATGGGAAACAATAATCGTCCCTGGCCGAAGAATGGTGAGATCGATCTTTTGGAGAATCCCAAGAAGACATTGAACGATTGTGCTCATTTCACGCTTCATTCCGAAAACCACTATGCCGGTGTTGTAGGCGGTGGCGGTAGTGTCACTTCTTCCATCAATCTTGCCGATATGTCTCAATGGAATATCTATTGGCTGGAATGGTATCCTGACCGCATTGTAGGAGGTGTCAACGGACAAGCCTATTTTGAACATCACAAAGGGGCTGATGGCAATACCGACTGGCCTTGGAGTGACCCGCTGGGCTTCTTCCTGATTTTCAGTACGGGTATCTCTACGAACCCGAATGCCTGGCCTGGTGCTATCATTCCTTCCGAATGGAAAAAAGATGCCAAACCTGCCATGTATATCGACTGGATACGCGTTTATACGAATAAGGACTATAAAGGCGAAAATCCTCCTACCCCTAAATTTTACTAATCAAATACCTGCCCGGGCTACACTTGCTCCGTACCAACTCCGTACTTTCTCCGTGTAGAGGTACTTCTGAGTGGAGAATGTACGGAGCAAGTACGGCTTTGGTATGGTTCGGGTATGGAGTAGACCCCTAAAAAAGATAGGGCAGACCGGATTACTCCTGCCTGCCCATTGTCTCTCTAACACAACCAAAATTCTATGTGATGTATTGATTCTGCTTATTATTATTATTTATTCTTAAACAAAATCTTTCAGTTCTTGTTGTAACTTCTGTCGGGTGAAGAAGATACGGCTTTTTACTGTACCTAATGGTAAGCCCAGCTTCTCTGCAATTTCGCGGTATTTGAAACCGGATACGTGCATTGAGAAGGGAATCTTATATTCACGGGGCAGAGCATTTACTATACGGTGCATCTCTTTCAGGTCATAAGCGCTTTCCGTGCAATCGAATCCCGATTCCTGCGGTAAGTTGAGATGATAGAGATTATCTGTTTGGTCTACGAAAGTCTGATCGCGAACTACTTTGCGGTAGTTGTTGATAAAGATGTTACGCATGATGGTATACATCCATCCTTTGAAGTTCGTATCAGGTGCATATTTATCTTCGTTATCTAACGCCTTTAATGAGGTTTCCTGGAGTAGGTCGTTTGCTTCTTCGTGGTCCGAGGTTAATTTGTATGCAAAGCGTAATAAATCGTCTTGTACCCCGAGCAATTCTTTTTGGAATGTAATACTGTTATTCATAATCAATTCTCCTTTTCAATAGTTATTCTTTTGTTTTGCCTTTTGACTTTGCAATTTTACAAAAGATGCATCACTTTAACGGACGGAATTCTCGCAATAAATGGGGGGAAAACTATCAATTGATAGTTTTCAGGTGATATATTGATAGTTTTTGGGTGTTTTGATGGCGTTCATACAAGAGGCCTCTGACCTCTGTATGAACACTCTTTTATATCAAAACGTTATCGGTTTAGGTTGAATAAGGTAATACCTGGTTTTATCTTGCAAATCAGGTTATCTGAAGTCTTTCAGTTCTTGCTGCAACTTTTGGCGTGTAAAGAATATGCGGCTCTTTACTGTGCCTAAGGGTAATCCCAGCTTTTCTGCAATTTCGCGGTATTTGAAACCGGATACATGCATGGAGAATGGAATCTTATATTCGCGTGGCAAGGCATTTACTATGCGGTGCATCTCTTTCAGGTCATAAGCGCTTTCGGTGTTTGCAAATCCGGATTCCTGTGGCAGATTAAGATGATAAAGATTATCTGTCTGGTCTACGAAGGTCTGGTCGCGAACCACCTTGCGATAGTTATTAATAAAGATATTGCGCATGATGGTGTACATCCAGCCTTTGAAATTAGTGTCTGGTACATATTTATCTTCATTGTCTAATGCCTTTAATGAGGTTTCCTGAAGCAAATCATTTGCTTCTTCACGGTCGGAGGTTAATTTGTATGCGAAACGTAATAAATCGTTTTGTACTCCGAGCAAATCTTTTTGGAATGTAATACTGTTCATATCGTTCTCCTTTTTTATATAATTATTCGTTTGTTTGACTTTTGATGTTGCAATTTTACGAAAGTTATCTAACTCCGACGGACGCATTTCAAGCAATCTTTAGGGCAAAATCTATCAATTGATAGTTTTTGGGCGTCTTTTGTTTGTTTTTGGGTGCAGTTTTAGACAATTTTATTGCGTATAATTAAAAAGATGAGTTAATTTTGCGCAATCATTTCATCTTAAAAAGAATGGCTGACGACTCTTTATTTTTGATTGATATTGATAAAGTACTCCGGGAAAAGGCTCCGAAGTACTATAAGTACATCCCCAGATTCGTAGTTTCTTATCTGAAAAGAATTGTTCATCAGGAAGAACTGAATGTTTTCCTGCGCGACTCTAAGGATAAAGTAGGCGTAGACTTTTTAAAAGCCTGTCTGGAATTTCTGGATGCCAATATCGTGGTGAAGGGAGAAGAAAACCTACCGAAAGAAGGACTCTATACCTTTGTCTCCAATCATCCATTGGGAGGTCAGGATGGTGTGGCCTTGGGGTATGTACTGGGCTCTTTTTATAATGGTAAGGTGAAGTATATGGTAAATGACTTGCTGATGAACCTGCAAGGATTAGCCCCTCTCTGTATACCTATTAATAAGACCGGAAAACAGGCAAAAGACTTTCCGAGAATGGTAGAAGCAGGCTTTGCATCCGATGATCAATTGATTATGTTCCCGGCTGGGTTGTGTTCCCGTCGTCAGAATGGAGTGATCCGTGACTTGGATTGGAAGAAGACCTTTATTGTAAAGAGCGTGCAGACACATCGTGATGTTGTCCCTATTCATTTCGAGGGCCGGAATTCGAACTTTTTTTATAATTTGGCTAACATCTGTAAATTCTTGGGCATCAAGGTTAATATTGCTATGCTCTATCTTGCGGATGAGATGCTGAAGAACCGTCATAAAACGTTTACCGTTACAATTGGGAAGCCTATTTCTTGGCAGACTTTTGATAAATCGAAGACTCCTGCCGAGTGGGCGGCTTACGTAAAAGATATCGTTTATAAATTATAGAACTTAGTTTTAATAAGAGAACTACTAACAAAAAAATATGGAAGAGATTATTGAACCTATAAGTAAGGAACTTCTGAAAGCGGAATTGACCGAAGATAAGCGTCTGCGTACGACCAACAAGAGCCATAATCAGATTTATATCATTACAGCTCAGGATTCTCCGAATATAATGCAGGAAATCGGACGTTTGCGTGAGATTGCTTTTCGTGCGGCAGGCGGGGGAACAGGAAAACCGCTGGATATCGATGAATATGATATCATGGAAAATCCTTATAAACAGCTGATTGTTTGGAATCCGGAGGCAGAAGAAATATTGGGCGGTTACCGTTATCTCCTTGGTACGGATGTTCAATATGACGAACATGGTGCTCCTATTCTGGCTACAGCTCATATGTTCAATTTCTCTGAAAAGTTCCTGAAGGAGTATCTTCCTACTACAATCGAGTTAGGTCGTTCGTTTGTTACGGTAGAGTATCAGTCCACCCGTGCTGGTAGCAAAGGCTTGTTTGCATTAGATAATTTGTGGGACGGACTGGGAGCACTGACAGTGGTTATGCCGAATGTGAAATATTTCTTCGGTAAAGTTACTATGTATCCAAGCTATCACCGCCAGGGACGCGACATGATTCTTTATTTTCTGAAAAAGCATTTTGCGGATAAGGATAGTCTGATTACTCCGATGAAACCGTTGGAAATGGAAGCTAAAGAGGCTGATCTGGCTGCTTTGTTTTGTAAGAAGACATTTAAGGAAGACTATAAGATACTGAATTGTGAGATACGTAAGTTGGGTTATAATATCCCGCCGTTGGTGAATGCATATATGAGCCTGAGCCCAACCATGCGTATGTTTGGTACCGCTATTAACTATGGTTTCGGTGATGTGGAAGAAACCGGTATCCTGATTGCTGTGGACGAAATTCTTGCAGAGAAGCGTATCCGCCATATCCAATCGTTCATAGAAAATGAACCGGAGTCTTGCAAACTGACCTCCGGGGCGAATAAAGTATTCTTTCCGAGTAGATAATAGTTGTGCCTGAGGCACAACTTATACTGCTGGCAGACTGTTGCCGTTGATCTTTCTGTAGAGGTCGAGAGCAAAGACATCTGTCATACCGGAGATATAATCCAATACCGCCTGTATTCTTTCATAGAGTATGGGCGCTTTTATATTATACTGGCCGGATACCCGGTTGATGAGTAGCTGTGAGTAAGCCTTTTCAGGTGAACGAACGGCATCTATCATTAAGTCAAGCAGGGTACTGATGATGCGGAAACCGGCAAGTTCAATATCCAATACGTCGCGTGAGCGATAAATCTTCTTTAGAGAAATGTCGGCACAATGATTGTAAGCACTGGCAGGCAGTTCGGATATATGTTTGATGAGACTTCCCTCAAATTCTCCTTCCAATATTCTTTCTTCATTGTTCAGAAAGGCTTGGGTACATTCCTGGATAAGCAATCCAATGACACAGGAACGCAGATATGCAATCTGTTCATTGACGTCACTGACAATGTCGAGCGTTTTGAGCATATGTGTTTTGCGCTCTTCCGGGAAATAGGAAAGGAGTAAATCTTGTGTTTCTCCGGTGGTGAGTATCTTTAGTTTATGGGCATCTTCAATGTCCATCATCTGGTAACAGATGTCGTCTGCCGCTTCTACCAGATAGACGAGTGGATGGCGGGCATATTTCAGTGGGTCATCATTCAATCTTTTCATACCCAGTTCTTCGGCTATCCGTCGGAAACTTTCTTCTTCCGTAGTGAAGAAACCGAATTTAGACTTTTTGCCGGCTAAACTCGATGAAAAGGGGTATTTTACGATACTTGCCAGAGTGGAGTAGGTAAGAACGAAACCACCTTTACGCCGTCCTTCGAACTGATGGGTGAGTAAGCGGAAGGCATTGGCGTTTCCTTCAAAATGTGTCAAGTCTTCCCATTGTGCGGCAGGCAGATGCTCTTTCAGTGCCATACCTTTTCCTTCGGAGAAGAAAGTGGAGATGGCTCGCTCTCCGGAATGTCCGAAGGGAGGGTTACCTAAATCGTGTGCCAGGCAGGCAGCTGATACGATGGAACCTATTTCTGGAAGATAAGAATTTTGCAGTTCGGGCTGACGGGCAAGGATTGCCTTGGCTACATCAGTCCCTAATGAGCGCCCTACACAGGATACTTCCAAGCTATGTGTCAGGCGGTTGTGTACGAAAATACTACCCGGAAGGGGAAAAACTTGGGTTTTGTTCTGCAAGCGGCGGAAAGGAGCTGAAAAAACGAGACGGTCATAGTCACGCTGGAACTCAGAGCGGTTTTCGTGGCGCTCTTGGTGAAACTCTTCCAGTCCGAAACGCTTGGCAGATATGAGGGTATTCCAATTCATCATGGTTACTTTGTTATTATTTAACTGCAAATGTATCATTATTTTGCTTCAAATTCCGTATTTTCGCCCGTTAATATAGTAAACGACTTGAATATGAACGTACAAATCATTAATAAATCGAAACATCCGCTTCCGGCTTATGCCACCGAACTGTCCGCAGGAATGGACATCCGTGCTAATCTTTCAGAACCTATTTCGTTAGCTCCGATGCAGCGTTGCCTGGTACCTACGGGATTGTATATTGCCCTGCCGCCGGGGTTCGAAGCACAAGTACGTCCTCGCAGTGGTTTGGCTATAAAGAAAGGTATTACTGTGTTGAACTCTCCGGGAACGATTGATGCCGATTATCGTGGGGAAGTTTGCATCATCCTTGTAAACCTGTCATCGGAGACTTTTGTGATAGAAGATGGGGAACGTGTAGCCCAGATGGTAATAGCACGCCACGAACAAGCCACCTGGCAGGAAGTGGAAGTGTTGGATGAAACGGTGCGCGGTGCCGGTGGTTTCGGCCATACGGGAGTGTAACAATTGATAATTGCAACTGATAATGAAGATTAGATTTAATATACTATCGCTTTTCTTGTTGTGTGCGTTACTTGTATCGTGTGGTACTTCCCGTCAGGGAGGTAAGAAGCAACGGAAAGGGATGAAGACGCAGGTTGTGCTTACACCCGAACAACAGCGTAAATACGATTACTTCTTTCTGGAAGCTTCCCGCCTGAAGATGCAAAATGATTATGGAGCTGCTTTCGATTTGTTGCAGCACTGTCTGACCATTAATCCGAATGCGTCATCGGCTCTATATGAAATATCGCAATATTACATGTTCCTCAAACAAGTTCCCCAGGGACAGGCAGCTTTAGAAAAAGCTGTGGAGAATGATCCGGATAATTACTGGTATAGTCAGGGACTGGCAAACCTGTATCAGCAGCAGAACGAGATGCAAAAGGCTACTGACTTGCTGGAAAGCATGGTCGCCCGCTTCCCGGATAAGATGGATGCTCTGTACAGCTTGCTGGAAATATATAATCGTTTGGAAGAGTATGATAATGTGATTACTACTCTGAATCGTCTGGAAGAAAAGATGGGTAAGAACGAGCAACTCAGTATGGAGAAATTCCGCATCTACTTGCAGATGAAAGATAATCAGAGTGCTTTCCGTGAGATTGAAAGTCTGGTGGAAGAATATCCGATGGATATGCGTTATCAGGTAGTGCTGGGTGATGTCTATATGCAGAATGGCAAAAAGGATGAGGCTTACAACATGTACAAGAAAGTACTTGCTACCGAACCGGATAATGCCATGGCCATGTACTCATTGGCATCCTACTATGAGCAGACCGGACAGAAAGAGCTCTATGAACAGCAATTGGATACCCTTTTGCTGAACAAGAAAGTACCTTCCGATACTAAATTAAATGTGATGCGCCAGTTTGTGGTTGAGAATGAACGGGCAGGCAAGGATAGTACTCGCGTGATTAGCCTTTTCGACCGTATCTTGGAACAGGATCAGGACGATGCACAAATGCCTATGCTCTATGCCCAATATCTCCTTTCCAAAGGGATGAATAAAGAGACAATGCCTGTGCTGGAACAGGTGTTGAACATAGACCCTACCAACACTGCCGCCCGTATGACGCTTCTGGGTGAGGCGATTCGTAAGGAAGATTATAAAGAAGTGATCCGGCTTTGTGAGGCAGGTGTTGAATCCAATCCGGATATGTTGGAATTCTATTTCTATCTTGCTATAGCTTATAATCAGGCAGAACGGGCAGACGATGCACTTGCCGTTTGCCAGAAGGCATTGGAAAACATTACGGAAAAGAGCAAGAAAGAAGTCGTTTCCGATTTTTATGCCATCATGGGTGATATTTATCATACGAAAAAGATGAATGCAGAAGCCTATGCCGCTTATGATTCTGCATTGGTTTACAATTCGGCGAATATCGGAGCCATGAATAACTATGCCTATTATCTTTCTCTGGAACGTCGTGATCTGGATAAAGCGGAGGAAATGAGTTATAAAACCGTGAAGGCTGAGCCGAATAATTCTACTTACCTGGATACTTATGCCTGGATTTTATTTGAGAAAGGCAATTATGCTGAAGCACGCCTTTATATAGATGATGCTATGAAAAATGAAGGTGATAAGAGTGACACCATTGTAGAGCATTGCGGTGATATCTACTATATGACCGGTGATGTGGACGGCGCCTTGAAGTATTGGAAACAGGCTCGGGAAATGGGCAGTGAGTCCAAAACTTTGAAAAAGAAGATTGAGAAAAAGAAATATATACCAGAATGAGAGTGTTACACTGCAAATACAGCACAGCAGGACGTATTCGTATCCTGCCCTTTTGGCTTCTCCTAAGTTTAGTGGTAGGTCTTTCCGGCTGTAAGACTTCCCAGAAAATGACTTCATCAACAGGAGAACCTCGCTATTTGTCTTCTAAGGTACAACTGACTATTCCTAATAAAGGGGGTACAGTTACAGTGAATGGTACAATGAAGCTTGTGAGCGGAGAACGTATGCAACTTTCTTTTTTGATGCCTATTCTTCGCAGTGAAATAGCTCGATTGGAAATCACTCCCAACGATGTACTGGTAGTAGATCGTATGGGAAAACGTTATGTTCAGGCTACCCGCAAAGAATTGAAGGACATTCTGCCCAGGAAGGTAGACTTTGCCTATCTGGAAAAGATTCTTTTTGATGCTGCCAAACCCGGTGGTAAGGCCACTTTGACGGGCAAAGAACTGGGTATCCCTTCTTTAGAGAAAGGTAAAATTGTCCTTACCGACTTCTCGAACAAAGAGATATCGTTGACACCTACTCAGGTGTCTTCCAGATATACTAAAGTTGAATGGACTGAACTTTTAGAGATGCTGGCGAAGTTATGAGACATTTTCTTTGTATCTTCATAGGTTGTTTCTGTCTGGCTCTGCCGCTTTGTGCCCAATCCAATAAGATTATTAAGGAGTTGGAAAATAAGCGGGGCGCTTTGCAAAAGCAGATAGCTGAATCGGAAACGCTCTTGAACACTACAAAGAAAGACGTAGGCAGCCAGTTGAACGGGCTTGCCGCCCTTACCGGACAGATAGAGGAGCGGAAACGGTATATTCTTACCATCAATAATGATATGGAGACTATAGACCGTGAACTATCTAAATTGGAACGGCAATTGGTCCGCCTTGAAAACGATTTGAAGGATAAGAAAAAGAAGTATGAGGCTTCCGTCCAATATCTGTATAAGAATCGTTCCGTTCAGGAAAAGCTTCTTTTTATTCTTTCTGCTAAAACGCTGTCGCAGACGTATCGTCGTATGCGCTATGTGCGCGAATATGCCGACTATCAGCGTCTGCAAGGTGAAGAGATTCTGAAAAAACAAGAACAAGTCAATCAAAAGAAAACAGAACTGCAACAGGTAAAGAAAGCGAAGGCCAGTTTACTGAAAGAGCGTGAAGTAGAAAAAGAAAAGTTGGAAGCTCAGGAAAAGGAAAAGAAGACTTTGGTGTCCAACCTGCAGAAGAAACAACGCGGTTTGCAAAATGAACTCAATAAAAAGCGTAAGGAAGCTAACCAGTTGAATGCACGTATCGATCGTTTGATAGCCGAAGAAATAGAGAAAGCCCGTAAACGTGCAGCTGAAGAAGCCCGTAAGGAAGCTGCTGCCCGTAAAAAAGCTGCTGCCAAAGAAACGAAACCGACGGCAACTTCTTCTTCCGAAAAGACTACAACAAAGAAAGCGGCGCCTCTTGAAACCTATATGATGGATAAGGCAGACCGGGAACTCTCCGGTAGCTTTATTAGCAACCGTGGCAAGTTGCCAATGCCTATTACAGGACCCTATATTATTACCAGCCGCTATGGACAGTATTCCGTAGAAGGACTTCGTAATGTAAAACTGGATAATAAGGGTATTGACATTCAGGGTAAGCCCGGTGCGCAGGCACGTGCTATCTTTAATGGAAAGGTGGCTGCTGTCTTCCAGTTGAACGGTCTTTTCAATATCTTGATTCGTCATGGAAACTACATATCTGTCTACTGTAACTTATCTTCAGCCTCAGTGAAGACGGGCGATACTGTAACTACCCGGCAAAATATCGGGCAGATATTCTCGGACGGTGCTGACAATGGGCGTACGGTGCTTCACTTCCAGTTGCGTAAGGAGAAGGAAAAACTGAATCCGGAACCGTGGCTGAGCCGCTGATGCTCTATACCTGCCTTTTCTTGTTTATACTGGAATGGATTCCTTTATAAATAACACTCCATTATACTCGTGTGTTATGTCTGTGATCGTGAACTCATAATAGTAGTTGAACGGTTCGACACCATAATTCTTGAACCCCCATATGGTAACTCTATTTACACGCCGAGGTAAAGACCGTTACACGCCGAGGTAAAGCTCGTTACATACCGAGGTAAAGGTCGTTACAATAAGGAGTAAAGGTCGTTACATGCCGAAGTAAATGCTTTTACATCTTGCAGTAAACCACTGGTAAATGCTATTATTTGATTACCAGTTAGTTAAAGACTGTAAGGTGACGCCATCCAGTAGTTCCAGATATAACCCGATAGCCTCTTCTATTTCCTGAATGAAAATAAACTCATCTGCGGTGTGGGAACGGCTACTCTTTCCCGGGCCCATTTTGAGAGAAGGGAATGACATCAGTGCCTGATCGGAGAGGGTAGGAGAACCAAAAGGCACACGTCCCATTGCTACGGCACGCTGTACTATCGGATGTTGTTCTTCTACGTGAGAAGAACTTAAGCGGAACGAACGTGCTTTGGCTTCGCAAGAAATATGTTTTTGTATTTCGGTAAATAGTTCCTGATTGCTATAACATTCGTTACTGCGGATATCTACCACAAAAGTGCAGCGGTCGGGAATGACATTATGCTGTGTACCTGCATTTATTTGTGTTACACTCATTTTTACAGGACCTAACAGCGGAGATACTTTTTCAAAGCGATAGTCGCGAAACCAAGCGATGTCTTCTAATACCTTATATATGGCATTATCTCCTTCGTTTCGTGCAGCATGTCCGGCTTTACCGTAAGCAGTTACATCCAGTACCATTAATCCCTTTTCAGCAATGGCGGGCTGCATCTCGGTAGGTTCGCCTACAATGGCAAAGTGGATCGGGGGAAGTTCCGGTAATACACACTCGATACCACCTTTTCCGGACACTTCTTCTTCACAGGAAGCTAGATAAATGAGATTGTACTTCTGTGTAGTGCGGCAAAGTTGCAGAAAGACTTGCAATAGGCTGACAACGCTTGCACCGGCATCATTACTTCCCAGCCCGTATAGTTTTCCGTTGCTTTCCTGGGTTGGTGTAAACGGATCTTTTCGCCAACCGTTCACGGCTTTCACGGTGTCAATATGTGAGTTTAGTAACAATGTGGGTTTATTTAAATCGAACATCGGGCTGAGGCACCAGATATTATTACCTTTTCGCCCGGTTGCCATGCCTTGCAGCTCAATATAATTCTGTAGATAATCTGCCGCTTTTTCTTCATCGCGGCTGATGGAAGGAATCGCAATCAGAGACTTAAGAACTCCGGTTGCCTCAGAAACCATTGTAGGTATATCGTAAGTCATATCTCAATCAGTTAAATTATTGTGATGCAAACTTACGGATAAATACTGAAATATGCTTAATAGACAGAATAAAAATGCCTCTTCGGCTGTTGGTGTTTATGAATAAAAGGGTACGGAAGAAGGAGAGAAGGGAAAAGAAAAGGGTGCTCGCTGGCACCCTTTTCTGATTATCTTATATTTGTTTAGAACATATAGGAGAAGGAAATCATTAGGTTACGGTTTTTCCAATCACTATTGTCTATTGTTTCAAGTAATCCCCAATCATAGCTAATAGCGACTTGATATCTCTGATTGAATTCAACACCTGTTTTAAGTCCTAAGCCTAAATCAAAACGTTTCATTTTATCCTTTCCGAATATGTTTTCAGAACCTTCACCTTTTAAATCACTGGGATCTATTCCCCATTCTCCCCAATCTATGTTTCCGCCAGCACTACTAAGGTCAGCTTTGGCTTTAATTTTACCGAATACGCCGATAGCAGCATAAGGACCTGCATTTCCAAAGACAGCAAAGTTTTCATTTATGACATATTTGTATCCCATATGAACCGGAATTTCCAGATAATACGGATTAAGCTTGAGACTTACCAATGAGCCATAGTTAGCTTTACTACCTTTTGATGTCAATAATCCGCCAAATTCAAGGTAAACTCCTTCAGCAACTTGTGGCAATGCCATTTCTGCCTTTACTCCTACGTGGAACCCTGTTCTGCTATTCATAAAGCTGTTGGAGTATTTACTACTGTTCATACCTGCCGTGACGCCCCATCTAAGGTTTTCCTGTGCGTTTACACTCCCTAAACCTATCGCCAGTATGGCGACTAATGCTAGAATCTTTTTCATGTCAGTTAAGTTATTGTATTGATATTTAAAAAACTATCGGTTGCAAATATATACATATATTTGTATCTCTTTGGAAAAAAGAACAGAAATATGGAGTGATCACTTCCTTTTTATGGTAAGATCGTACTAATATTACAGAAGTATATACTAAACATTTAATTCTCAAGATAGAAATAGTTTCATTTGAAACCACTATCTTTGCCAGGTATTTACCAATATATGAATAATATGACTTATCATCATTTATCTGTCCTCGTACATCGACGGGCAGAGAAGTATGGCGACAAGGTGGCTCTGAAATACAGGGATTACGAAACGTCGCAGTGGATACCCATTACCTGGAATCAATTCTCACAAACAGTTCGACAAGTTGCGAATGCACTCATAGAGTTAGGAGTGCAGGAGGAAGAAAACATAGGAATCTTTTCTCAGAACAAGCCCGAATGTCTTTATGTGGATTTCGGGGCATTTGCTAACCGTGCAGTGACCATACCTCTGTATGCTACCAGTTCACCTGCACAGGCACAGTACATTATCAATGATGCTCAGATACGTTATATCTTCGTAGGCGAGCAATTCCAGTATGATGCGGCTTTCAGTGTCTTTGGCTTTTGTCAATCGTTGCAGCAATTGATCATCTTCGACCGGGCTGTTGTACGCGACCCTCGTGACATGACTTCCATCTATTTCGACGAGTTCCTGGAAACAGGAAAAGGTTTGCCGAACAACGATATAGTGGAAGAACGTACTTCCCGTGCATCGGATGATGACCTTGCGAACATTCTTTATACATCCGGTACTACTGGTGAACCGAAGGGGGTAATGTTGCATCACTCTAACTATATGGAGGCTTTCCGTATCCATGATATCCGTTTGGTAGACATGAGTGACCAAGATATCTCCATGAACTTCCTTCCCTTGACACATGTCTTCGAGAAAGCATGGACATATCTTTGTATTCATAAAGGCGTGCAGATTTGTATCAACCTCCGTCCGGTGGATATCCAGACTACCATTAAAGAAATCCGTCCGACATTGATGTGCAGTGTTCCCCGTTTCTGGGAAAAAGTGTATGCCGGTGTGCAGGAGAAGATTGCTCAGGAAACAGGCTTGAAGAAAGCTATGATGTTGGATGCCATCAAGGTAGGTAAGATACATAACATCGATTATCTGCGTAAGGGTAAAACTCCGCCGTTGATGAATCAACTGAAATATAAGTTCTACGAAAAGACGGTTTATGCTTTACTGAAAAAGACGATTGGTATTGAGAACGGTAATTTCTTCCCTACTGCGGGAGCTGCCGTACCCGATGAAATCTGTGAATTTGTTCATTCGGTAGGCATCAATATGTTGGTTGGTTATGGTCTGACCGAATCGACGGCTACTGTTTCCTGTTTCCTTAATCAAGGTTATGAAATAGGTTCCGTAGGTACCGTGATGCCTGATGTGGAAGTGAAGATCGGTGAAGAGAATGAAATTCTCCTGCGTGGAAAGACTATCACGAAAGGTTATTATAAAAAAGCGGAAGCTACTGCTGCTGCTATTGATAAGGATGGATGGTTCCATACCGGTGATGCCGGTTATCTGAAAGGTGATCAGCTGTATCTGACTGAACGTATCAAGGATTTGTTCAAGACTTCCAATGGTAAATATATCAGCCCGCAAGCTTTGGAGACGAAACTGGCTATTGATCGTTACATTGATCAGATTGCCATTATTGCCGATCAGCGTAAATTTGTGTCTGCCCTTATTGTTCCGGTCTATGGCTTCGTGAAAGATTATGCCAAGGAGAAAGGGATTGAATATAAGGATATGGAAGAACTGCTGCAGCATCCTAAGGTGATCGGTTTGTTCCGTGCTCGCATAGATACCTTGCAACAGCAGTTTGCACACTATGAGCAAGTGAAGCGTTTTACTCTTTTACCCGAACCTTTCAGTATGGAACGTGGTGAGCTGACTAATACCTTGAAGCTGAAGCGTCCTGTAGTAGCAAAGAATTACAAGGAGCTGATAGATAAGATGTACGAAGAATAAAGAAATAATAAACCTACCTATTGAAAATAGAAACCTCCCGGTTAAGAGTCAGGGCTTTTAATCGGGAGCTTTTTATATATCCGTGTGCCTAAAAAGTGCACGCATATTACTTGTTTGTCCTCTCCCGCCTATCCTGTACCGCGTATATTTGCATCATCACTTTATATTAATTTATGCAAGATGTATAACTTATCTATTACTACAGGAAAAATAGCGGATGGCATTTCCGCATTGTTGATGCTTTGTTGCATGCTCATAGTACAGTCGTGCACCATTCCCGTACAAACTACAATTTCTTTATCATCCGACAATGGAGACGGTACTTATACCAATCCGGTGATTAATGCCGATTATCCCGATCCTGATATTATACGGGTGGGTGAAGACTTTTATATGGTCAGTTCCTCATTCGTTGCTATGCCGGGTATTCCTATCTGCCATTCTAAGGATCTCATTAACTGGCGTATTATAGGGCATGCTTACGATAGCATCACCTTCCGCCCTCAATACCGGATGGAGAATGAACAGACAGCGTATAGTCGTTTGTGTTGGGCTCCTTCCATCAAATATCATGATGGTATCTATTATATAGGAGTTAATATTGCCGATGATGGTTTTGTGATGTTTAAGAGTGATAAACCGGAAGGTCCGTATTCGATGCATAAGTTTGATAAGCGTTTGTATGATCCGGGATTTTTCATCGATGATGACGGTAAGAAATATGTCACACATGGAAAGACAAAGATATACCTGACACGGTTGAAAGATGATGGAACCGGTGTACTTGATCCTGATGATGAGGGTACCTTGATTATTACGGCTTCTAAAGGATATGAATATCTTTTTGAAGGATGCCACACTTATAAAAGAAATGGTTGGTATTATATCTTCAATCCGGCGTTGGGATACAATGGAGTACAGATGATCAGTCGTTCCCGTAATCTTTACGGTCCGTATGAAACCAAGGTTCTGATTGATGATGATATCAATTATGCCGATGCCGGTGTGCATCAGGGCGGATATGTGGAGACACTTGAAGGCGAGTCATGGGCCTATACTTTCCAGGACAGGGATTATGTGGGTAGATGTGTGATGCTGTATCCGATGAGATGGGAAGAGGACTGGCCGGTAGTAGGCCCGGAAGGCAAACCGGGAAAAGGAGTGGTAACTTATAGGAAACCGGCAGTCAAGGCTAAACAGGAGATTACATTTCCTCAACATTCGGATGATTTCAGTACTTCAAAACTGGCTCATGTCTGGGAATTCAATCATGTACCCCGGAAAGATAAATGGAGCTTGACGGATCGTCCCGGTTATTTCAGGATTTATGCGCAGTATGCAAAGGGATTTGAATGGGCACGTAATTCTCTGACACAGAAAGTCTCAGGACCATATAGTACCGGAACTGTTTCGTTAGATTTATCCGGACTTCGTGAGGGTGATTTTGCCGGAAATGGCATTATGGGAAGAGTCATGTACCAACTGGGAGTACGGAAGAAGGTGGATGGCTGTTGGCTTGAACTGAGGCAGGGTGGGAGAGAAGGAGAGATCGTTGTCGATAGTCTTCCTGTCAAAATCGATAAAATATACCTGCGCACTGAAGTAACAAAACAAGGTTCTTTACTGTTTTATTATAGTTTGGATAATCTTGAATATAACCGTTTCGGTCCGGAAGGAGTTTCCAACTTCTGGGGATTCCTGGGTATCCGTCATGCTCTATGCTGTTATAACCTGAATAAAGAGGCTACTGGTGGTTATGCTGATTTTGATTATTTTGAATTAGAAAGTAATCGCAGAGGGAACCACTACGATGCATTTACTGAGATCGACTTTTCTCAGTATGATGATCGTGAAGGGATGAAATTAGTACGCCCGATAGCAAAACGCCCCATGCAGTTTATTTCCGGGATACGGGATGGAAGCTGGCTCGTATTCAATAATATGTACTTTAAACAGAGCCCTCAAAAAGTAACTATTGAGCTTCAGGCAGAAACTCCCGGAACAGTGATTGAGATAAGGGAGGGAAGCGTCGATGGCAAATTGATTGCCACTTGTCCGATAAATCAGAGCCAGATTCTGGGAGAATGGGAGAAGCAGACCTTTGAGGTCAGTGAAGCGGTAAAAGATAAGTCCAAAATTTACTTCTTGTTCCGTGGACAGAGCCAGGGGTTGGCTATAAGGAACTTTATCTTTTACTGATTCAGATTATCCTCCTCGTTATTGATGGAGTTTTTATACTCGCTTGGAGTAACTCCCATGTGCTTTTTAAAGCATCTGCTGAAGTACTTCGGATCGCTGAAGCCAGTCATATAAGCAATTTGGGAGAAGTTGTATACATCACTTCTGATCAGCTGGGCAGCTCTTTTTACGCGAATTTCCCTGATAAAATCTACCGGAGGCATTCCTACAATGGATTTAAGCTTCCGGTAGAAAATACTCCGGCTCAGCAGTAGCTTATTGGCGAAATCGTCGATCACTAAATCCGGATTATCCATTTGCTCTTCCAGGAAATCCATCACTTCTTTCATGAATAGCTTATCATGCGGCATTACTTCGGGTTCCGAAGGAATCCAGTCTTTGGAGTTATTGGTTTCGTTGCTTGCTGATAACTGCTTCAAAAATATTTCCTGTAATTGTTTACGCTTGGTAAACAGGGAAGCAATGCGGGCTTTGAGATACGAAGAGCTGAATGGTTTCGTAATGTAATCGTCGATACCTTGTTCCAAGGCAGTGATGCGGTCGTCCAGTGATGCCTTGGCTGATAGAAGAATGATCGGGATATAACAAATATCTTTATTTTCCTTGATACATTTAATCATTTCCACTCCATCCATGACGGGCATCATCACATCACTGATTATCATATCAGGTATAGCCTCTGATGCGAGTCTCAGACCTTCTTCGCCGTTTGCTGCTTCCAGGATAGTGTATTTCTTTGATAATATATTTCTAAGCAGGCTTCTCAGTTCACGATTATCTTCTACGATCAGAATGGATAGTAGTTCTTCTTCCGAATCTTTTTCCAGTTCTACTATACCATTGTTTGCAGGTGTTGGAATATCTACTGTATTCTCTGAACTATCAGCAAGGATTAATTCGGCTTGTATATCTTTCTCGAATACTTCACGTTCCAAAGGTAAGGTCACACTGAATTCGCTGCCTTTTCCCGGTTGGCTTTTAACCTCTATGTTTCCGTGATGCATATCTACCAATTCTTTGACAAGTGATAAGCCAATTCCTGATGAAGGTTGCAGAATGTTGTTGTTCTTGCTAAGTGTTTCAAAGCGTTTGAAAAGAGAACCTATCTTATCAGGAGCAATGCCGATACCTTCATCAATAATGGAGATCCAGATATGCTGATCCGTTTTCTGTACTACAATCTTTACCGTTTTTCCGGGCAGTGTATATTTGAATGCATTGGATAGCAGGTTGAATACTATTTTTTCCACTTTGTCCCTGTCTATCCATATATATACTTCTTCTTGGTTAGCTTTGAATGTGAAGTCTATCTGTTTTTCTTCGGCAATCAGGCGGAAGTTTTCTGTAATTTTCATCAGGAAGGCAATCAATTCTGTTTGTTCCACCATTACCTTCATCTTCTTGTTCTGTATCTTCCGGAAGTCGAGTATCTGATTGACAAGGCGTAACATGCGTTCCGTATTCTTATGTACGACAGTCAGATGTTCCCGTACGGAAGGAGAAATGGTCTGATCTTCCAGAACCTCACTGACCGGACTGGAAATAAGAGTCAATGGTGTACGTAGTTCGTGTGAAATATCAGTAAAGAATTTCAGTTTGATATTTGATAATTGCTGCTCCATATCCACCTGATGACGCAGGCGATAGATGTAAAAGAAGATATAAAGGATGAGTCCTGTGAGTAAAATGAATGCTGCAAGGTATGCCAGGAAAGCCCAGGGAGTTTCCCAAAAGGTAGGGATAACCTTGATGAAAAGTGTACGTGTATTGTTTACCCATACTCCGTCACTATTTGTCGATTTCACCTGTAGTCGGTATTCGCCGGCAGGCAGATTGATGTAGCTGGCCAGCCTGTTTTTATCACTGTAGTTCCATTCTTTCTCAAGACCTTCCAGGCGGTAAGCATAACGTATATCATCCGGTCTTGTGAAATCCAGCGCAGAGAACTGCACATTGATGTTCCGTTCCGAGGGATGCAAAGCTATTTCTTTCAGATCATCGATAGCGACAGTCGATTTCTTTCCATTGACTTTCAGGTCGGTGAAAACAACTGAAGGCACATAATCACTCTTCTTCATCTGCTCCGGTACTATTTCCAGAATGCCCATATCTGTACCGAAAACTAATTGGTGTTTGGCATTAATGGCTGGGATAGCTTCGGTAAAATTCAGCTTCTGTCTGAGAAATCTTGTATCATAATTCTCAAAAGCTTCTGTCTCTGGATTGAATTTAGACAGAGCATTTTCGGATGCTATCCATAAGTTCTTTTTCGGGTCCTCTATCATGGATAATACCATATCCGAACTTAAGCCTTCTTGCTCGGTATAGTATTGAAATTCAATATTTTCACTGAGCAATGTCCTGGAAGTGATTTTGTTGACTCCTCCGGTAAATGTCAATACGTAGATGGCTTTGCGGCTATCTTCATAGATATGCATAATATCGTTTCCTGTCAGGCTTAAAGGATTGTTCTTATTTTGTATATTCCTGTAGAACTTGATTTCTTCCGGTTGTGCAAAATCGTTTGAAAATGTCAGTAAGCCGAAAGCTGTTCCTATTAGTAATATCCCGTTTTCTGTCCCTGTGATGTAACGTACATTGTGACAAGTGCTGAATGGATAGTTCTGCAGTTTATTCCTATGATTGATGAAGTACACTTTTCCTTCAGGCGTTTGTTGCAGCAGGTTTAGTCCGCCACCATAGCATCCTACCCAGATATTATCGTGGTTATCGGAGTATATAGTGTATACATCATTGTTGCTCAGACTATATATATCTTCGGAGGCGTATGTATAGTTTTGTACGAGATAACTTCCATCACTTTTTTTCGTAAGTTGGAAGAGTCCGTCTCCTTTGGTACCTATCCAAACCGTTCCGTTCTTTCCTTCGCAGATACTGTAAACACTGGCATTAAACGATACTTTGTCTTTACCGATTCTTCCTTGTGGAGACAAATAACCTGCTATGCTGCCATCCGGGTGATATATTCTTACGAATTCACTTTTAGAAGCTACCCATAATCGTTTTAAACTGTCCAAAAGGAAAGCGCGGATTTCAAATCCCCTGTCTACTCCTTTCAGGTTATAGACTTGCGGATAGAAAGACATTTTCTTTATACCCCTGACACTGACAAGCCAGTCGTTCCCTTGTCTGTCCTGGTAGTGGTAGCGAACGAGTGGAGCAAATAATGATTGCGGATTGTCCGGATCAGTATAGAAAGCCTTCAACTCTTTACTTTCTCTGTCATAGTAGCAGAAGTTTCCTTTATGAGGAATCAGCCATAAAGTGCCTTGCTTGTCTTCAAAAATAGTGTTTTTATTCTCTCTACCATAGTTCACTACTTCTTTCTCGGGGGTAAAGAGGTATTGCTTTTCGCCTGTTTCCGGATTATAGCGTATTACTCCGGGAGTTGTAGGGAATATCCATAGTTCTCCCTCTCTGTCTTCGTATATAGAAATCACTTCATTGGAAGGTTGTATAGGTGTACGAATATCGATGGAACGGGAAGTATTGGTGTCCGGATTGAACAAGATGATGCCATTATTGGTAGTTATGGCAAGCAATCCATTAGAGGTTATATCCAAAGAGCTTATTTTGCTGATGGGGCAAGGAAGTTCTATGAATTTCACACTTTCTGTCTGTGGACTGTAATAGGCTACTTTGTCCGAAGCAGAGGCGAGATAGATTCTGCCTTTATATTCCTGGATAAACTGAAATGGGAAATCGCTGTCAATCTTCTTTCTGCCTACAATAGATATACCTTTGTCTGTTAATATCCATTCATCTTTGTCGGAGTCCTGGAAGATCGTGAAGATATGTTCGCCTTTCAGAATACCGTTGAATGTGCTGTAGAGTGTAATTCCTTCTTTCTCCTTATATCTCTTTTCATCTACTCTATAACAATAACCTTTGTCGCATGTCACCCAAGCTATACCTTCTTTGAGGGGAAACACTTTTTGGACAAAGTTTCTCCTTTGCATATCTTTATCTACTGTTTGCAGTACATCATAAAAAATCTCGAGGTGAGTGTCGAATATGTAAGCCTTGCTATCATATGTCTGACACCAGATGTCACCGTATGCGGTTTCTGAGATAAAGGTAATTCGATTGTTGGATAGCGTATATTCTTTATGTGGTGCCGATTTGTAGTTCTTGAATGTATATCCGTCGAACTTATTGAGTCCGTTGCGGGTACAGATCCAGATAAAGCCTTTCTGATCTTGCAAAACAGCCGATGCAATGTCTTGGGGAAGTCCGTTTTCTGCTGTAAAATCAGTGATCTGACAAATGGGTTGTGCCGATGAAAACACCGGTACCATTAAGTATAAGAGGTAGATAATCAGTCGTTTCATAGTATCGTTCTGAATAGTGCAGAACAAATGTATGGAAAAAAGGTAATAAATGAAAAGCATAGGATCTGTTTGACCGAAAAAGCCGATATTTCGCCCGAATTATCCACCCTCTTTCTTCTGTATTTCGAAAAAGTGCACTCTTGCTACCTGATTTTGTTCCATCGCTGTAGTATTAGTTAGCTACTTTTGCAAAGTGAAAGAACAGAATAAATTTAATCATTAACTATTAAAAACACATTACTTATGAATTTTGAAAGACTTGTTCAAAGGACAGCTGCTACTCTTTTAATGAGTATGATCTGCCTTATCTCTCTTGCACAGAGTCGTACTGTTTCAGGTGTTGTGCTCGATAGTCGGGGTGATCCTGTTATCGGTGCAAATATCAGAGTACTAAGCGATGCTTCTATCGGTACGATTACAGACTTGGATGGGAAATTTTCTCTTTCCGTACCGGGTACAGCCAAACAATTGGAAATAAGCTTTATCGGAATGCAGACGCAAACAGTAGCTATTGTTGCGGGACAACCGGTTCATGTGACATTGGCAGAAGATGCCGAAATCTTGGATGAAGTCGTGGTGATCGGTTATCAGACGGTAAAGCGTAAGGATCTTACCGGATCGGTGGCTTCTGTTTCGGGCGAACAAATAGCAGCGATGCCTGTAGCCAATGCTGCCCAAGCTTTGCAAGGTAAGTTGGCAGGTGTAAATGTGACGACACAGGACGGACGTCCCGATGCTGCTGTCTCTATCCGTGTGCGTGGTGGTGGCTCTATCTCACAGAGTAATGATCCTTTGGTGCTGATTGACGGAGTCAGTGGCTCGTTGAGTGATATTCCGGGTGATCAGATAGAGTCGATTGATGTTCTGAAAGATGCCTCATCAACTGCTATTTATGGTGCCCGTGGTGCTAACGGTGTAATTCTTGTGACAACAAAAGGTGCTAAAGAAGGTCGCGTAGTAGTCAGTTACAATGGTTATGCAAAGTTCAATACGCCGACGAAGTATATGGATGCACTCAATCCTTATGATTATCTGGCATATAGCTGGGCCAGTGCTGCTTCGGTTGGTGGTAATAGCTATATGGAACCGTTGGAAAAGCTGTATGGAATAGGTCGTTATACGGATACCAATCCCGGTGGTATAGAAAGCTATCGAAATGTGAAGATGGATAATATCCAGAAAAAGATTTATGGAGATTCTTTCTCTCATAATCATGACCTCTCAGTTACGGGTGGTACTGAAAAGACTAAAGTTTTGTTTGGTGTTAACTATATGGACGAGGATGGTATGAAACTTGCCTCTTATTACAGACGTGCCAATGTTTCATTGAAAGTGAACCAGAAAATAGCCAAGAACCTTGATTTGAGTTTGGATACCCGTTATACCAATATTAAAAAGATGGGTGATGAAGGTATTACAAATGGTAGTGGTTCTGTACTGTCTTCCTCTTATCGTTTCCGTCCGATTGCAACAGAGGACATCTTAGGTGATCTGTCTGCAATGAATGAGGGCATGATTGAAAACTATGCCAAACAGAGTCAGTGGGACAGATACAATCCGGTAAACCGTATTAACGACAAATATGCACCGAATGCCCAGCAGTCATTACGTGGCATTCTCTCGCTGAACTGGGGAATTGTGAAAGGGCTGACTTACCATACAGATTTGTCACTTAGCCAGACATGGAACCAAAATAAAGAGTGGACGGGAGCTATCATAAATAACTATCTGGATGATAATACCGGTGAAGTTCTGTATGCGGGCAATGCTAACCTGGAAAAGAAAAATAGTTGGGGGCTCCGTTGGACAAATACCTTGAGTTATGATTTTACTTTTGGTAAGATACACCGGTTGAATATCCTGGTCGGTCACGAAGTTTCCGATTCGGGAGGTGACGGAATGAAAGCATCGGGAACTTATTTCCCTGCGAACTTTACCAAAGAGAATGCATTTGCTATGATCAATCAATATGACAGTACTAAGGGAATAGGGGATTTTTCTTCAAGTGTTTCTACGCCAAGCCGTATCCTTTCTTTCTTTGGCCGTCTGAACTATAACCTTATGGAACGTTATCTGCTGACGGTTACATTCCGTGCGGATGGTTCTTCTAAATTTGCTCCCAGTAATCGTTGGGGATACTTTCCGGCAGCAGCTTTGGGATGGCGTATGTCTGAGGAAGCATTTTTGAATGATGTGAACTGGTTGGATAACCTTAAACTCCGCGCTTCTTACGGTGAAGTAGGTAATGATGGCATAAACTCCAGCCTTTGGGCGCAAAATTGGGAAGCTACCAGTGATAAAAGATACCAAGGAGCTGTGAATGGAGCCTTCTTGCCTTCTTATTCACTTGCGGCAGATATGGCAAATAAGAATTTGAAATGGGAAACTACGGTTACCCGCAACATCGGTATTGACTTCGGTTTCTTCAATAGTCGCCTGACAGGTACGATTGATGCCTACTGGAATACTACCAAGGATTTGTTGATGAAAACGGCCATTCCAGGCATTACAGGTTTTACTACTACTTATGCCAATGTGGGTCAGACCAGTAACAAAGGTGTTGAAATCGCTCTTCAGGGTGTACTTGTAAAAAACAGAGACTGGAACGTTACAGCCGGTTTTAATATCAACTTCAATCGTGGTAAGGTGGATAAATTGGCCGATAATGTTACCGGACTTTATGGTACGGAATGGGCAAGTTCGTCTACTTTCCCGAAATCAGATTATGTTTTGAAAGAAGGTCGTCCTGTAGGTTTAGTACGTGGTTTGACTGCTGACGGATTCTATACTACCGATGATTTTACCTATGAAAATGGTGTGTATACCCTGAAGAAAGGTGTTCCTGATGTTACTTCCGCTGTCTTTCCTAACTATCACTTGCATAGTGGTATGAACGAACGTCCTGCGGGACAATTGGCTTACCCGGGTATGGCTAAGTTTAAGGATCTCAATGATGATGGTTTTATCAATGATGATGATGTGGATGTTATCGGTGATATGACACCCATTCATACCGGTGGTTTTAATATTAATGCTACTTACAAGAACTTTGACTTAGGTCTGTACTTTAATTGGAGCTATGGCAATGAAATTTATAATGTAAATAAGCTGGCAGCACTTTACGGCTATAAAGAAGGTGCCGTTTATGAGAATAAACTTTCCATTGTAAAAGACTGCTACAAGATTTATGATGTGGTGAATGGCGAGCTGGTAGCATTGACTACTCCGGAACAATTGAACGCTGCCAATGCTAATGCTAAGTTACCGTTGGCTTACAGTGAAAATGGTTATGTATCTACATTGGGTATTGAAGACGGTTCTTATCTGCGTCTGAATACACTGACTTTGGGATATACTTTACCGAAGAGTGTACTTCAAAAAGCCGGCATCAGTAATCTGCGTATTTATGGAAGTATCTATAATGTCTTTACGATTACAGGATATTCCGGCATTGACGCTGAAGTAAGTACGTCTACTTCAACGAAAACTTATCCTCAATTAGGTATGGACTGGGGGACTTATCCGCGTGCCCGTTCATTCGTATTGGGTGTAAATCTTAGCTTCTAACCGTTTAAATAAAAGATGAAATTATGAATAAGTATATAAAAATAGTATTTGCATCAGCCTGTTGTGTCTTGTTTGCACAATGTAGTGACTTTCTGGAAACTTCTTCTCCTTCTAATACTGATGACGAGTTTGTAACTTCCAGTCCCGCAGAAACTCTTAAAACGTTGTCAAGAGCTTATGCACTCTATCGTGAATCGTGTAATGGTGCCTATGACTGGAACGACCACTATCGTTCGGACATTGAATATTTTCCTGAAAATAACACCTCCAATAATGTCAATGCGAAGCTGGTCCCCGAGCAAATTCCTTGTGACCACATGAAAGGTAGTTTCAATGCTTTATATAATGTGATCTCCTATGCTGCAAAGACTGCTGAACTGATTGCGGCTAAAACAGCCTATCAGGATGATATTGCTGCAGGCAGAACTTCTGACTGGACACATCTGAAAGGCGAGGCAGAGACATTGCGTGCATTGTGTTATTTCGATCTGATTAAGCATTGTGGTGATGTACCCTATGGTTATGAGAATAACTATGTGGATGATTACGGATTAACTTCACGTTTTGATATTTATGATGCGTTGATTGAGACACTGAAAACAGTGGAACCGTATATGTATAAAGTAGGTGAGGGAGGGGTGAATGGTGAACGCATTACCCGGACATTTGCTAATGCATTGATTGGCAAGATGGCTCTTTATGCCGGAGGCTACCAAACTATCCGCACTGATATGCCCGAACTTTATGGAAGTGTGCGGTTCGAGACTCTCAGTACAGATACGAAACGTAAATGTGCCTATGCCCGTCGTTCCGATTATAAAAACTATTATGCTATAGCTGAAGACTATTTACAGAAAGCTATTTCAACCAATGCCGGAACTACCAAGTTGGTTACTACGGATGAGCGTAGCTATGCAAATAACCCTTTCCAACGCCATTTTCAGTATGGAATGGATCTTTTGATGAGTCCTGAGGCCATCTTTGAGATTGGCTGTGTACAGAATCAGGCAACAAGCCGTATGTATTGCTATGACTTTGGCCGTGGCTCTAACGGTGGTAATAATACTGCTCCGAATAAAGTATTTGCCGGTATACGCATGGTACCGAGTTTTTATTACGGTGGTTATGACAATGCCGATAAACGTCGTGATGTTAGTGCAGTGGTAACCGGACTGGATGGTAAAGGCAATGAGCTTGCATTTACTTTTAAAGCAGGTGCTAAAGTAGATGGAGGTATTTGCCTGAATAAGTGGGATATCTGTCGCCAGACTCCTTATTTTGTCGGCCCCCAGATGGGTGCAGGTTTCAATATACCGATTATGCGTGTGGCTGATGTTATTTTGATGCTGGCAGAGGTGAAAGCCGGATTGGGTGCAGATACAGAAGCTGTAAGTCTGGTTAACCAGATTCGTGAAAGAGCTTTTGGAAATTCTTCGCATAATATTTCAGGTTTATCCGGTGAAGCTTTGGAAGAGGCTATCTTAATGGAACGGAAATTTGAACTTTTTGGTGAAGGGCATACGAGTTACGATTTGGTGCGGAGTGGAAAGTTTTCACAAAAGGCTATGGAAGTACGTAATGAGATGGCGACTCTTGCCGAAAATCTGAAGACTAAAGGTTATCATGAGTTTGAGAATGGTAATGTATTGCCTGCTTATATTTGGACAAAGCAAGTTGCAGGAGCCAAATTGACTTATGACTGTACGGATGAAAACGATCCGGTACTTTTTCCGGGATGGCGTGGTGTACTGGATTTCTCTCAGTTGGGATTATCAGTTAATGGATCGAACCATAATACAGCTATTAGAGGTTTGTTTGAATATATTGCTCCGGGTAGTGAAACAGCGATTGAGTTAGAAAAAGAGGGATATGTAAAAACAGACTGGGGAAGTACTCTTGCCGCAAATATTGATATTTATTTGAGTAATATCCTTCCGGGCATTACTTCAGAAGAGAGTGTTCCTTGCTATTATTGGGCCATTCCATACGAAACGATCAGTCAATCTAAAGGTAAAGTGACTAATGGCTACGGATTACCACAACAATAATAGGTATTCAGTATAACACTTTGAAAAAAAACTGCAGGATTTCATTTCTATTGGATTTAAAATCTTGCAGTTTTTGTCGTACCATTTCATTCGATATATTATTTTTGTAAAACAATAAAGAAAGTATGATGAAACGAAAATTCTTTTATTTGTTACCTCTTCTGCTACTATCTGGTTGTGGACAAGTATCTTACAAAAACACCTCATTGTCTCCTGAAGAACGTGCAGACCTGTTGGTGAAAGAACTGACACTGGAAGAAAAGGTACAACTCATGATGGATGGTTCCCGTCCCGTGGAACGATTGGGTATAAAACCGTATAATTGGTGGAATGAGGCACTGCATGGGGTTGCTCGTGCAGGGTTAGCTACTGTTTTTCCTCAGCCTATAGGTATGGGCGCATCATTTAGTCCCGAAACGGTATATGATGTATTCACTGCCGTGTCTGATGAGGCGCGTGCCAAGAATACTTATTATTCTTCTAAAGACAGCCGTGAGCGTTATCAGGGATTAACCATGTGGACGCCTACGGTCAATATTTATCGTGACCCGCGTTGGGGGAGAGGTATCGAAACCTATGGCGAAGACCCTTATCTTACAAGCCGGATGGGAGTAATGGTAGTAAAAGGGTTACAGGGCTCTGCAGACGGAAACTATGATAAGTTGCATGCTTGTGCCAAGCACTTTGCCGTACACTCCGGTCCCGAATGGAACCGCCATTCTTTTAATGCAGAGAATATCAAACCTCGCGATTTGTATGAAACATATTTGCCGCCTTTCGAAGCCTTAGTGAAAGAGGGAGAAGTAAAAGAAGTGATGTGCGCTTACAACCGTTTTGAAGGTGAACCTTGTTGTGGCAGCAACCGCTTGTTAATGCAAATCTTACGCGATGAATGGGGGTTTGATGGTATAGTTGTATCCGATTGTGGTGCCATTGCAGATTTTTATAATGACCGTGGACACCACACGCATCCGGACGCTGAGTCTGCTTCTGCCGCAGCTGTAGTGAGTGGTACTGATTTGGAATGTGGTTCCAGCTATAAAGCTTTGGTGGAAAGTGTAAAAAAAGGGTTGATCTCTGAGGAAAAAGTAAATACTTCCGTGAAACGTTTGTTGAAAGCCCGTTTCGAGCTGGGAGAAATGGATGATTTGGAAAAAGTATCCTGGGCAAAAATACCTTTCTCTGTAGTCGCTTCTGCTGCCCATGATTCATTGGCATTGAAAATAGCCCGTAAATCCATGACGTTACTGATGAATAAGGATAACTTCTTGCCGTTGAAGCGTGGAGGACTGACAGTAGCTGTTATGGGACCCAATGCCAATGATTCTGTCATGCAATGGGGAAATTACAATGGAATGCCGCCGCATACCGTAACTATTCTGGATGGAGTACGGAATTTGCTCGGCGCTGATGATAAACTGATTTATGAACAAGGTTGCCCGTGGGTAGAAAGAACCTTGATTCATAGTGCATTCAGCCAATGCAAGTCGGCGGATGGTCCTGGTTTCACTGCCCGTTACTGGAATAATCTGACGCGTGAAGGTAGTCCTGTGACTACTACTCAGGTCACCACTCCTTTCCGTTTCTGCACTTCGGGTGCCACGGTTTTCGCTCCAGGAGTAAATCTGACGGACTTCTCTGCTACTTATAATAGTGTATTTACTCCTGTACAATCCGGAGAAATCGTACTTGAAGTATACTGTTACGGAAACGGGCGTCTTCGTGTAAATGGAGAAGAAGTGAAAGGTTTCTCTAATAAGCATGGTGCCCGTAAAACAACCCATGCCATGAAAGTTCAGGCCGGTCAATCCTATGATATAGAACTCGATTTTGAATATCTTAGAAGTGATGCTCAGCTAAACTTCGATCTTGGTTTCAAGAGAGAAGTCGATATTCAGAAATCCGTTGAGCAAGTGAAGGAGGCAGATATCGTTATTTTTGCGAGTGGCATATCTCCCAGTCTTGAAGGAGAAGAAATGGGAGTCAACCTGCCTGGCTTTAAGAAAGGTGACCGTACGGATATTGAACTTCCGGCAGTTCAGCGTGAACTGATTGATGCTTTGCACCGTGCCGGCAAAAAGATTGTCTTGGTTAACTGCTCCGGATCTCCTATCGGATTGGAACCTGAGACTAAGAAATGTGAAGCCATTTTGCAGGCTTGGTATCCGGGACAACAAGGTGGAACAGCAGTTGCCGAAGTGCTGTTTGGTGATTATAATCCGGCGGGTAGATTACCGGTAACATTCTATCGAAATGTATCTCAGCTTCCTGATTTCGAAGATTATAATATGGTCGGGAGGACTTATAGATACATGCAGGATACCCCGCTGTTCCCATTCGGATATGGGTTGAGTTACACTACTTTCAGTTATGGTAAGGTTATTCTTGATAAGAACGAGGTTACTGCCGGACAAATTTTGAAGTTAACTGTTCCGGTCACAAATACGGGAAAATGTGACGGTGAAGAAGTCGTTCAGGTTTATCTCAAAAAACAAGGTGATGCGGAAGGTCCTGTAAAAACACTACGTGCTTTCAAACGTGTATTTATCCCAGCCGGACAGACTGCTAACATAGAGTTCGATTTGAAAGATAAGGAACTGGAGTGGTGGGATGAACAAACCAATACGGTGAGAGTTTGTTCAGGAACTTATGATATTATGGTAGGTGGCAGTTCAGAGGATGAATCTTTGCAACGAACTTTAGTTACCATAAAATAGTAATAAAGAGTACTTTCAGATTACGCGGGTCACTTAAAGACCCGCGTAATCTGTATATCATCTGTTGGAAGTTATTTTCTCATGATCTGTGTGGAGTCGCAATGAATGATATTCACATTCTCCACATCCTTCTCTATATTTACTACCGGCTGATTGGCAATCGGCTTCTTTGAATGTACATCATTCAGAAATATGCCATTGCATTGTCTGAAGTCGAATGATGGTCCCTCGTCCACTGTAAAGCTGACGTTGTTAAATCGTATATCTGTTGCTGTTTCTGCTTTAAATCCTTGTTCGGCCACCATATTCATATTGGAAAAGGAAAGTTCGGACACAGGCATCTCTTCAATTCCTTTTATATATCCGATTCGTTTTATATCATTTCCTGTGACATTACTCAAATGAATATTGCGGAAGATAGGTGTACGTTCACTTACAGGCTCCACTTTCGATAAACGGTCATAAAATAAGTCGAAGATAAAGGCATCTCCCTGGATATTCTTCATTACAATATTATCTACCCGGATATCTTCTACTACACCACCGCGACCACGGGATGCTTTTAACCGGATACCGGCATTAGTCCCGTCGAATACACAATTGGATATTGCCACTCTTTTTACTCCACCTGACATTTCACTACCGATGACTACTCCACCATGCCCGGAAAGCATAATGCAGTTGGTGATTGTAATGTTCTCACAGGCTTTTCCATATTTACGTCCATCAGCATCACGTCCGGATTTGATGGTGATACAATCGTCCCCAACGCTGATAAAGCAATCGGAGATGCGTACATTCCGACAAGAACTCGGATTGATACCATCCGTATTGGGGCCTTTGGGATCGCTTGACGGATTATTGATAGTAACCCCGTGTATTGTAACGTTATCACAAAATGCCGGATTGATAGTCCAGAAAGGAGAGTTTATAATCTTTACATTCTCGATAAGGATGTTGGTACATTCGTAGAACTGGATAAAGGGCGGGCGGAACATACGGCGTTCCAATGAGGGTTTGTAATAGTCGGATATTTCCAGATATTTATTAGCGTCCACCCACATCTGCTGCAGTTTATCCAAGGCAGGGAGTTTGCCACCGTTTTCTTTTATCACTTTCCGGGTATCAAATTCCCACAGCCACCATTTTAATCCATTTCCATCCAGTGTACCGCGTCCGGAAATGGTTACGTTATCTGCTGAGTGTGCATAAATCAGTGGTGATAAACTTTTCATCACAGTGCCTTCCCAACGTAAGGTGACGAAGGGCAGATAATCCTCAAACTTGTCGGAGAAACGTAAAATGGCACCCGATTCCAAGTACAACGTTATGTTACTTTTCATGTGAATGGTAGCAGTCAGGTAAGTTCCGGCAGGAAAATAAATAGTTCCGCCACCTTCTGAAGCTGCTTTTTCAATGGTTCGGTTGATTAGTTCCGTACAGGATTTGATACCTTTGGTATCTGCTCCCAACTGTTTCATGTCGAATGTGCGGGACATGGCTACCACAGCCACCATTATTCCCACAATAAAAATAGATAAACGTTTCATGGTTTGTCTTATGTTTTTTGATAGTGATAAAATTAAAATACGTGGACAAAAGTACGGAATCATACAGTGCTGAGGGGGGAATATTTGTGTAATAAGGAGTATTTATAGATCGGAATCAACTTTCCTTCTTTCCTTTTTTGCTTAATTAATAGTTTGTGTTATATTTGCTCCCAACTAACGCAGCGGTCATGTCTCCACAAATAGAACATGTTATAGCCTTTAACCAGTTATATGAAGAATATAATCAGCGCTTCATTCGTTTTGCCAGAAGTTACGTTATGGTTGATGAAGTTGCTGAGGATATCGTCAATGACAGTTTTATGTATTATTGGGAAAATAAGCAGGCTATTGATGATCGAAACATATCTGCCTATCTATTGACTGTTGTAAAGCATAAATGCATTAATTATTTAAAGCGTCTCTCTCTGGAAGAGCAAGCTAAATCCTGCTTTCAATCTTTGGAAGAGTGGGAACTTCAACTTAAAATAAGTACCTTGGAAGCATGTAGCCCTGAAAAATTATTGTCAGATGAAATTCAAATGCTGGTTCAGAAAGCATTACGTTCCATGCCCAAGCAAACGCGTGAAGTTCTGATTAGAAGTCGTTATCAATCACAGTCCAATAAAGAAATTGCAGCAGAATTAAATATTTCTGTTAAAGCAGTGGAGTATCATATCACAAAATCATTGAAAATACTACGCATAGTCTTGAAAGATTATTTCCCCATCTGGTTGCTTTATTTTCAAGGCGATTCCATTAGGCTTTATTAACAGTAATATTATAGAAACTGATTAGGGTTTAAAAACTATTGTTTGCTTTTAATATAAAAGGGACAATATGGAAAAAGAAACTCTATACAGATTTTTTGCGGGATCAGCTTCTGACGCGGAGAAGGTGATTATTAAATTATGGTTGGAAGAAGACGCTGCCAATCAACAGGTGTTTTTGAAAGAACGCTCATTTTATGATGCGGTGATGTTGGCTGATGAGAAACAATTTGCCGCAAAACGCCTTCCATATTATAATTTCAAGAAACAGGTAAGGCAAACTATGAAGTGGGCAGCTGTCATCCTGGTTGCATTCATCTCTGGTTATATGTTTTTTGATGCCAAGTATGGTTCATTTGAGGCGGCTTTCAATACAATTACTGTTCCTCCCGGACAACGTGTAAATTTATCTCTTTCAGACGGTACGAAGGTTTGCTTAAATGCAGGTTCTACATTTACTTATCCCTCACTTTTTGCAGGTAATATGCGTAATGTGAAACTGAGTGGTGAGGCTTTCTTTGAAGTTTCCACTAATAAGGAGAAGCCGTTTGTAGTGCATACCAATGTATGTGACGTAGAGGTACTCGGTACAAAATTTAATGTGGATGCATATGATAAGGAGAATACCTTTTCTGCAGCTTTGATGGAAGGTAAGATAAAAGTAAAAAATAAGATTAATCCTTCCAATGTGGTTCATCTCTCTCCCAATCATAAGGTGACTTTGTCTCAGGGAAAATTAGCTGTAAGTGATATCTCTGATTATGATATTTATCGATGGAAAGATGGACTTATCTGTTTTACCAATCTAAACTTTATCGATCTGATGAGGCGGATAGAAAAATACTATGGAATCAAACTTGTCATTGAAAATCAGTCCTTATCCAAACACTCCTTCAGTGGTAAATTCCGTATTTCCGATGGCATAGAGAACTTGTTACGTGTGATCCAAAAGGACGTTAAATATCGGTATACCCGTTCCGAAGATGGTAATACGATTTATATCAAATAATTTTAAAATCTTTTAAAACGATTCTGCCTATGGAGAAGGAATAAACTATAATGGATAGAGAAAGTAATTTCTCCAGTTATATGCTAATACGTTTTTTTGTATAACCTTTTAAAAGTACAAATGTATGAAACACACATTAAAGAATTTTGTACCCAAAAAGTTTCATAATCTGGTTTTGTTCAGAGTTATGGCTTTCTTCTTATTGTTCGTATGCACTGTTAATATGCATGCAGAAAGTGCACAATCACATAGTGCATTGATTACAATTAATAAAAGTGATGTAGATCTCCTCAATATTATGGCAGATATTGAAAATCAGTCCAATTATTTATTTGTTTATAGCAAGGCTGTAAATGTACACCGTCATGCTTCTATTAATGTAGTTGAGAAGCCATTGAATGAAGTCCTGCAGAATTTGTTCAAAAATTCGGAAGTACGTTTTGCCATTGAAGGGTCTTATATTGTATTGTCTTCCAATGAACAAGATGGAGCGAAATCTATTATGCAATCACGTACAAGCATAACGGGTACGGTGACTGCTACTGACAATGAACCTATGCCGGGTGTTACAATTATGGTGAAAGGTACCAATATCGGTACTATTACGAATGCGGATGGAAAATATACTATAGAAGTTGAATCTGATAATAGTATGTTGGTATTTTCCTTTATTGGTTATCAAACAGTCGAGCAAGCGGTAGGTAATCAACGTGTCATCAATATTTCTATGAAAGAAGATGTTCGCACCATTGATGAAGTAGTTGTTACTGCTTTGGGTATTAAGAAAAAAGAAAAATCATTGACTTATTCTACCCAGGTAGTGGGTGGTGACGAACTGGTTCGGGCTAAAGATCCTAATATGATTAATTCATTGGCAGGTAAGACTGCCGGAGTGCAGATTAACCGTAGTTCTGCTGGTCTGGGTGGTTCGGTAAAGATGGTAATTCGTGGCTCACGTTCCGTATCGGGAAGCAACCAACCGCTATATGTGATCGATGGTGTACCCATCAATAGTTCTGCCAATGATGCTACTTCCACTACTATTGGTGGCAACAACGATGCTGGAAACCGTGATGGAGGTGATGGTATTTCCAATCTGAATCCGGATGATATTGAGAGCATGAATATTCTGAAAGGCCCTGCTGCTGCCGCTTTATACGGTAGTTCTGCCGCCAATGGTGTGGTGGTAATCACTACTAAGAAAGGAAAGGTAGGGCGTACTAATATAACTTTCAGTTCGAACACAACTTGGGATAATGCTGCCTATGGTATTCCTGAGTTCCAAAATTCTTATGGAGGTGTAACTTCCAGTTGGGGCGATCCTATAAACGGAAGTCCGGATTATACGAAAAACTTCTTTCAAACGGGGGTAACTACCATAAACTCTCTCTCTTTGAGTGCAGGCTCGGAAATGATGCAAACTTATTTCTCTTATGCCAATACTTATGGTAAGGGAATCATAGAAAACGGCAGTTTAAACAAACATAACTTTAACTTTCGCGAAACAGCTAATTTTTTCAATAACCGTTTGCAAGCGGATGCCAATGTCAATCTTATGTTTCAGGATGTGAAAAATCGTCCGTCACCGGGAGGATTCTATCTGAATCCGTTGGTAGGTCTTTATAAATTTCCGCGTGGTGGTGTGCAGGGGGGCGAGGCTTTTGAGTACTATCGTAACAACTACAAAGTGATGAATGCGGAGCGTAACATGTATCTACAGAATTGGTATACAGCCCCCACGAGTTTTGATCAGAATCCGTATTGGTTGACTAATATGTTGCCCAGCGATTCTAAGCGTTACAGGACTATTGCCAACTTAAGCTTGTCTTTCAAACTGAACGAATTCTTTACCATTCAGGCACGTGGAAATGCTGATTTCGTATCGGATGCTTATGAAATGAGTATGTTTGCAGGAACTGATACTTCCATTGCCGGTACCAACGGGCGTTATATTACGGATGAATCCCATGACCTGAATATATATGGTGATGTTATGGTGACTTATCAGCAACGGTTTAAGGACTTTTTTGTGAATGCTACTTTGGGTGCCAGTATTAAGGATGAAACGGGAAAGAACATCGGATTTGATTCTTTTGGTGGCGGATTGTATAATCCGAATATTTTCTCAGTTGGAAATATTGACCACAATAATGGTTCTCCTTCATTAAATAAATATCATGAGCAAGGTCAGGCGGTATTTTTTGCCGGACAGTTGGGTTTTAAGGATTGGTTATTCCTGGATGTTACGGCACGCAATGACTGGACCTCCACTTTAGCTTATACCAAATACCTGAACAAGGGTTTCTTCTATCCGTCAGTTGGTCTGACCTGGGTAATGAATGAAGCATTGAAGATGCCGGCGTGGATAAATCTCGGTAAAATTCGCGGCGCATGGTCCAAGGTGGGTAATGGTCTGCCAAGATACCGTAGCCACCCGTTGAATAGTGTAGGCCGTGGTGGAGTAGTCAGCTATAACACTACCGCTCCTTTTGATGAGTTGAAACCGGAAATGACTACTTCTTTGGAATTCGGTACGGAATGGCGTTTCTTTGGTAGTCGTCTGGAATTTGACTTTACTTACTATCAGACTCATACAAAGAACCAGTTATTCTCTTTAGATGCGCCGTCAGGCTCTAAGTATACCACTTATTATGTAAATGCAGGTGATATCAAGAATGAAGGTGTTGAAATTGTATTGGGCGGTACTCCGGTCATGACTAGTGATTTCCGTTGGAAGACTTCTGTGAATTTTGCACTCAACCGTAATACAGTAGAAGAGTTAGCGGAAGGACTGGGGTATTTCAGCTTTGGCGGGGGTGGCTCTAATAGCTATGGTATGCGTTTGGAAGTAGGTGGCTCTTTTGGTGATATTTACGGAAGAATGTTTTTGCGTGATGATCAAGGCAACTATAAATATGATGATGACGGTATGCCTATTGCTGATAAGTCTGATTTGAAAAAGATTGGTAACACCTCTCCTGATTTCAATTTGGGATGGCAAAATACCTTTACTTACAAAGGTTTTACGTTGTATTTTCTGATTGATGGACGCTTTGGTGGTAATGTTATTTCATTGACACAGGCCGAATTGGATAAATATGGTGTGAGTAAAGTAACTGGTGATGCACGTAAGCAGGGTGGTGTACGCTTCGATGGAAAGACGATTGAAGACGTTTCACGCTTCTATACCATTGTTGGCGGGCGTGATGGTATTACGGAAAACTACATTTATGATGCTACCAATATCCGTCTTCGCGAACTCTCTTTGGGATATACTTTACCGGCAAAGCTGTTTGTCCATGTGCCAGTTATCAAAGGTGCTGATATTTCCTTAATTGGCAGGAATCTATTCTTCTTCAAGAATGATGCTCCTTATGATCCCGATGGAACCCTTTCTGTAGGCAATGGATTGCAAGGTATAGATGTCTTCGGTATGCCAAGTACCCGTTCATTCGGTTTTAATGTTAAGGTTAACTTCTAAATAACGAATTGTATGAAAAAGAAAATAATATATACAGCATTAGTGCTTTTCTTTTTATATTTAACGCCTTCTTGTACAGGTAATTTTGAAGAGATGAATACACCTCCTTTCGGTGTAACAGATGAAGAGTTAGGGCAAGATAATAATTATATAGGCATGCACTTCCCAACATTGCAGAAGTCTATTTATTATAACCGGAATGGTTGGGGATGGGACTTTCAAACGATCCAGAACCTGACTTCTGATATTTGGTCAGGATATATGGCAACTCCCAGTAACTTTAAAGGAGGTATTAATAGCCAGACTTATGCAGTAACCAATGATTGGACCGATACCACATGGGATTATACTTATTCTGCTGTAATGACTAATCAATTGAAAGTCAAAGAAAAGTGTGAGCAACTTGGTATGGATACTTATGCACACTTTAATGCGATCAATTCTATACTGAGAGTTTTTGCTATGTCCCGTATTTGTGATGAATATGGTCCGTTGATTTATACCAGATATGGTGAGACTAAAACTGGTGGTATTTATGATTCTGCTCAAGATGCTTATAAAGCCTTTTTTACAGAGTTGACGGATGCCAGTAAAGTCTTGGATGAGTATATGCAGAAATCTTCATTTGCATCTATTGCTAAATTTGATATGGCATATGGTGGTAAGCTGGATAAATGGCTTCGACTTTGTAATACCTTGCGTTTACGACTGGCCATGCGTATTGTGAAGTACGACAAGGAATGGGCACGTAAAGAGGCTGAAGCAGCTATTGCCGCTCCGCAAGGCTTACTGAAAAGTGGAGAAAGTTTTATTATTTCGGGCTTTGGTTGGATGCATCCACTATATACCTGTTCCATAGAATATAATGATATATTTATCAGTGCTAATATAGAGTCTATTTTAGGTGGATATAATGATCCGCGTTTGGCCAAGTTCGGAATTGCAAAAGGAGATAAAGTTGTAGGTGTACGTTCCGGAATACCGGGTTTGGAAGAAACAGCCGATAAATATAAAGCATTAATTTCTAATATAAATGTGACCTCTTCTACTCCGGGTACTGTGATGGCGGCGGCGGAAGCCTACTTCTTACGGGCAGAGGCGGCTCTGCGCGGCTGGAATGCCGGTGGTGATGCCAAGGCGTTTTACGAGGAAGGTGTAACGGCTTCATTCAGTGACTTTGGTGTTTCATTAGGTGATTATTTAAACAGCTCCGATATTCCGGCACCGTGGGTAGATCCGTTGGTGGCTGACTTTAATTCTTCGGCTGTTTCAACTGTTAGCCCTAAATGGGAAGATGCACGAACGGATGAAGAACGTTTGGAGAAGATTATAACCCAGAAATGGATTGCTGGTTTTCCGGAAGGTAAGAATGCATGGGCAGAATGGCGTCGTACCGGTTATCCTAAATTGTTCCCGGTTCTAAAGAATGATAGTCAGGGAGTGATTACTACAGAGTTTGGTGTACGCCGTTTACCGTTTACATTGGAAGAATTATCAAACAATCCGGAAGGATATGCTGCAGCTGTCCAATTGTTAGGTGGTCCTGATAATGGAGGTACCCGTTTGTTCTGGGATCTGAACAAAGGAAATTTTGAATAGATCCTTTTTAGCTTAACACATGAGGGTGTATCAAAAAAATGTGCTTTATTTGTTTTGAATATGCAGAATATCTTTTGATGCGCCCTTTATTAATCATTTGCTTGCTTCATTGCGGGTGTTTTATTTTTTATTAACTAACAGGAATCTCTATTGCATTAGGGATTGAGCTCGCTCATCTGTTTTTAATATAGGAGGAATATTAACTTAACATATTCAGGCGATTGAACCCCAATCTTTCGGTAACCTGAATTTAATCTTATATAAGTATTATGAAGAATATAATTAAACCTATCTGTTTGTTTACCGGTTTACTTTGTACTCCGACGATTCTGCTCCATGCACAGGTGGACGAAAAACTGAAGGCTGATATTATCAGTACCGGCTATGTACATAGTCCATTGCCGCTTGATGAAACAAAAACTTTCGAAACATTCGGTTTGAAAAAGAAAGTATTGGAATCAACCATGTTGTGTGATATGGAAGATTTTTCCGGGTGGTCGCACAAAGGAATCGGTAAAATCGGATTGACTTCCGAAAGAAGTAAAACGGGGAAGTATAGCTTGCGTCTGGAGGCTCCGACTGCTCCTGCTACAATGCTTGACTGGGGGCTGGGACGCGGCACCTGCATGGCTTCTTATGATGTTTCCGGAGCAAATTGGGAAGGTTATAATCGTCTGAAGTTTTATATTTATCCTACTTGCGAAGGCGCTCGTAGCATCTATCTCAATCTTTATATAGAAAATGACGGTAAAATCAAAGTGCCTGATATTTACGGGCGTGAAGGCTACCATGAAATCAATCTGAAGAACGATCAATGGAATGAATGTTTTGTTGAAATGTCGGGGTTAGCTCGCGATAAAGTGACCAAAATATCATTTGCTATCGAAGTATTCGGTAAAGAGCGTACAATGGGAGATTCTTTATGTTTTGATGTAGATGCGGTAGAACTTCAGAAAATCGAAAATCCGGAAACAGTGAAAGGGTGGATGCCAGCTCGGAATCGCATTATTTTCTCTACTACTGGTTACAGCATCGAAAGTCCTAAAAGTGCTATTGTCAACGTAGACGATCATAATGGACAATTTCAGTTGAAAGATGCTGATACACAGGTCATCGTTTTCACCGGACCTGTAAAGAAGGAAGAAACAGGTTTAGGAGAATTTGAAACTGCTGATTTCTCAAATTTTAAAATACAGGGAAGATATATTATTCAAGTGGGTAATGTTACTACGCTGCCTTTCTATATTCATAAGGATGTATGGGATGACTCTGCATGGCGCATGGTCAATTTCTTATTCTGTGAGCGTTGCGGTTATCCCGTTCCCGGAAAACATGGTACCTGCCATACTGATTTGCATGCCACCTATAACGAACAAATTATTCCACTAAACGGAGGTTGGCATGATGCTGCTGATATGTCTCAGCAGACTTTGCAGACCGGTGAAATCTCCTATTCCTTATTGGCAATGGCGAAACGGGCTAAGGAAAAAGGCAACAAGGAACTATACAACCGTTTGATGGAAGAGGCTTTGTGGGGATTGGATTATGTAATGAGAACTCGCTTGGGTGATGGTTATCGTGCACAGACTTGGGGAACGAATCTGTGGACTGACGGCATAGTTGGAACGATTGACGATGCCGGACGCCGGGAAGTTTTGGTTCATAACGGAGCATTAGAAAATTTTCTGCTTGCCGGAATAGAAGCTTATGCCTCTATGATGGTCGAAAATGACATAGCTTTGAGAAACAACTTGAAGAAGATTGCAAAGGAAGACTTCGGGTATGCTATGGAACGTTTTACAAAGTTGGGCTTTGCTGAGTTGATAAAGAAGGGGGGAGGACATGCTGCAATGGCGTCCGAAAGTCAATATCATGCCAATATTTCGTGGGCTGCAAGTATGCTCTATCAATTGACTGGTGAACAGCAATATGCTGATGAGGCAGTGAAAGCTATTCACTATACTTTGCAGTGCCAGCGTACCGAGCCTTTGAAAGACAAAAATAAAACTTGTGGTTTCTTTTATCGTGACCTGACTAAGAAATCTATTGTTCACTATACCCATCAATCACGTGATTATGCTTACATGGAAGCATTGGCTGCATTATGCGAGACACAGCCTCAACATGCCGAATACGAGCAATGGATTTATTCTATGAAACTTTATGGAGACTATCTGAAGAATATCATGCAGTATGTATATCCTTATGGAATGGTACCCAGTGGAGTCTATCACAAAGATGAGGTAAAAGATTCAGTAAACTTCTATGCTGTTCAGGTAGGTATCCGCAGTGGTGCAGAGAGGGATTTCAGGGAGCAATTGGAAAATGGTGTTCGCTTGGATAAGGATCATTACTTGCGTATATTCCCGGTCTGGTTTTCGTTTAAGGGAAATATAGCTGTACATTTGTCTACAGGAAAAGCTGCTGCTATTTGTGCCAAAGTTTTGAAAGATAAGGAACTGAAGGATATTGCTGAGCAACAATTGTTTTGGGTGGTAGGAAAGAATCCTTTCGGGCAATCCATGATTTATGGAGAAGGAAGTAATTATCCTCAACTCTATACTGCTTTACCGGGTGAAACGGTGGGTGAGATACCAGTAGGTATGCAGTCTTATTTCAATGAAGATTCACCTTATTGGCCACAGTTCAATACGGCCACTTATAAAGAAGTCTGGGGTTCGTCGGCTGCCAGATGGTTAATGTTGATTTCTGAATTTTAGGAATGGATATTATGGATGATAAAACAGTTTATTCGCATCGCAATCTGGCCATTGATATGTTAAGGGCCTTGACAATGTTCATTATGATTTTTGTCAATGACTTCTGGAAGGTGCATGATGTGCCTCACTGGCTGGAACATGCCACTTATGGTGAAGACTTTATGGGACTGGCAGACATTGTATTTCCTTGTTTCCTGTTTGCTGTTGGTATGTCCATACCGTACGCTATAGAACGTAGATATGCAAAAGGATTCTCCGCTGAGTCTACTTTGGGGCATATTCTCTCACGTACTTTTGCCTTATTGGTAATGGGAGCTTTTATTACTAACTCGGAGTACCGGCTTTCACCGGAAGCTCCTTATTCAATCGGAGTCTATTGGTTCTTGATGGCAATAGGATTTATTGGAGTCTGGAATCAATACCCGAAGCCTACTTCCGGTCTGCAGAAGAATTTGTTTTGTGTATTCAGGATAATCGGTGTACTTATTCTTCTCTATTTAGCTTTTACTTTCCGTAATCCCAAAGAAGGTGTATTTGGAGCATATTGGGGCATTCTGGGCTCTATAGGCTGGACCTATTTGATATGTGCTGTAATTTATTTCTTCAGTCGCGACCATTTAAAGTCTCTGATATTTATCTGGATAGCCTTTGTACTTATCTGTTTGCTGGACACACCGTTGCGTGAAGAGTTTGGAGGTACTGCTATTCTTGCCTTTCCGGAACGGAATTTCTATCACGGAATGTTGAGTATCCTGCACATTGGTAATGGGGCGTTACCTGCATTTACAATGGGAGGTATCATTTTGTCGGTTCTCAGTGCACGCTATGCTGATAAAAGCACTGGCTGGAAGTTGCGGAATGGAGGGATTGTTGCTGTTATATTCTTACTAATCGGGATATTAGCACATCATTTCTGGATTGTAGCTAAGATAGGGGCTACTCCTACGTGGATATTCTATGTGATAGCTATATCTGTGGCTGCTTATACGCTTCTTAGTTATCTGGTTAGCCATCATATTACAAGTAGGTTTAATCTGATACGCCCTGCCGGTACGGCTACACTCACCACTTATCTGGTACCCTATGTTTTTTATGGTTTTGCCGATGTTACAGGTATTGTCTTACCGGACTGGTTTACGCATGGCTTTATGGGACTGGTCAATTGTCTCTGTTTCGCTTTTGTGGTGATTGGGGTTACTTGGATAATGGAAAAAATGCATGTTAAACTTAAAATTTAGATATAATGAAGAAAAATCTGTTGCCAGCATTTCTGCTGTTGTTTTTAGCATTGGGTATGTTTGCGTGCCAAAAAGGTAAAGAAACTACCAAAGAGTATCCTATGTTCTGGACGTGGCTGGATTACCGCCCCGGAATGAATTTTGATTCTATCTGCCAGGTGATGAATGATATTGGTATGGATGGTATTATGCTGAATGCACCCACTCCTGATGATTATCGGGTTGCAATACCTATCGCCCATAAGCACGGAATCGAAGTATATGCATGGCTTTGGACAATGAATCTGGAACATGATCGTGACAAGATTCTAAAGGAACACCCCGAATGGTTCAGTGTGAACCGTAATGGTAAGAGCCTTGCTGACACTACGGCTTATGTAGGTTATTATAAATTTCTCTGTCCCGCATTGCCCGAAGTCCGCGAGTTTATCAAGGCAAAAATTAAAGAATATTGCGAGGTCGAAGGGCTGAATGGCATTGCTATTGACTATCATCGCTTTGTTGATGTAGTGCTACCTACTACTTTGTGGCCCCACTACGGTATTGTACAAGATCGTGAATATGCTGCATGGGACTATGGGTATCATCCTGAAATGCTCAGAAAATTCAAAGAGCAATACGGTTATGACCCGCGTGAACAAGAAGATCCTTCGCTAGACGTAAAATGGCGTCAATTCCGTTGCGATCAGATCACAGAAGTAGCTAATATGATTTCAGAAGTGGTACACTCTTATGGAAAAACGATGGCTGCCTCTCCGTTCCCCACTCCAAAGATGGCATCACGCATGGTACGACAAGATTGGGGAAAGTGGAATCTTGATATCGTATTCCCAATGGTTTACCATACATTCTATACGGGAGATGTCAGCTTCATCTCTGATTGTACGATTGAAAATGCACGCGATAAGAATGGCATGACTACCTTGTATTGTGGTATGACAGCTACCAACGGGCCGGAAATGTTCGAATGTATGGATGCAGCTCTGAATAATGGTGCACAGGGTATTGCTGTTTTTACGATTCATGGCTTGCGTTCTCCGGAAATAAGACAACAATTCAAAAACTATACGGATAGTGTTAAAGCTGTACGTGCTGCTAATGGTGGCATGATTAAGGCGACTTATTCTGCGGCAGCAAACCCGGATCCTTTCGTACACGAAGGTGTTATGGCATCGATACAAGAACGTATGAAGCAACTTATAGCTAAGACTACCGACAAGGAAGAACTCGCTTCCCTGGCATTAGGTGAATATAAGGAAGTGGATTCTTATGATGCAACACGTTGTTATCAGGTGATAGATAATAATAGCGGGACTACCTTTGCGGTGACATTCTATCTTTATGGTGATGTTGTTTCCGGATGGGATGTTGTAGTTATGGATCCTGCAAAAAAGTGAGGGATTGTTTAATGATAAAAGAAAGTCGTACAGTTTCACCGTTTGGCGAAACTGTACGACCTATACTATTTTTATTTTCTCAATTTTAGTATCCGAAAATATCTTCCTGTTTCAGTTCAATCACCGGACCTACCTTCTTCAGACTTTCCATATCCAATTCTTTCTTGTCACCAAGAATACAATAAGTATATGTACGTCCCTTGATCCACTTGTTCTGGTAGTCGATAACATCCTGCAACGTCATGTTCTGTACATCATTGTACAGTTTGATGCGGCTATCTACATTCTGTCCCAAGTATTGAGCACTGATGTAATCCCAGATGACATCCATCTTGATAGTACGGTCAGTACGCATGCGGGCAATCATACCATCTTTAGCAAGTTTGAAAGCTGCTTCTGATTCAGGCATGTTGTTGATGATATCATTGAATGTATTGATTGCATCTATCATCTTATCGTTCTGCGTAGCAATCTGCGTACGGAGAGTGTAAGGATCAGTCAGGTAAGACGGTTTCAGCATACCGGCCCATGCCGAGTAAGCGAGACCGCGGCTTTCGCGCATTTCCTGGAATACGATAGAGTTCATACCCCCACCAAAGTATTCGTTATACAATTGACGGCCTGATTCTGCAGCAGGATCAAATTTCTCTCCCTTATTGGAGACTTGTGACATATAAATTTGCTTAGCTTCGTACGGAGCGATGAAAATCTTCGTTTCCGGTGTGAGCAACGGTTCGAAGTTATTCCCTTCCGGAATTTCGTTCAATGTTTCCGGAGCCTGATGTTCTTTATTAATGATGGCAAGTAATTCATCCTGATTATTGGGGCCATAATAAAGAATACGGTGTTTGAAGCTGTTCAACTGCTTGATACGGTCTACAAGTTGTTGTGGATCCATAGAAGTCAGTTCAGCTTCGGTCAATATGTTGGTTGACGGAGACTTCGGACCATAAGTGGCATAAGTCACCAGGCGTGAGAAGTTTTGCATCTGATTCAGCTTGGCATCCTTGCGTGATTTCAGGATATCATTAGCCATATTGGTGTAAGCTTCCGGATTAACTTTGGCATTTGCCATCAGTTTTTCGAAGAGAGCCATAGCAGCAGGCATGTTCTCGCTGAGGCCGGAGAGCACTACATAAGTACGTTTTGCACCCGGAGATACGAAGAATGAACAAGCAAGGCGGTAGAATTCGCTTTTTACTTCTTCCGGAGTCATGTCGGCTGTGCCGAGGTATTCCAGATATTGAGCAGCAGTACCCAATGCCTTGTCATTGTTGTTACCCATATCAAAAAGGTAAATCAACTGGAAGATGTCATTCGTTGTATTTTGTTTGTAGAGTACAGGAATATCCGATTTTGCCTTCAACTGGGTGAGGTCTTTGGAATAATCCAGGAATACCGGCTCAATAGGAGTCACTACGCTTGCCTGAATTTCTTTCAGGAAGGTGCTGACTGTATCGCGGTTCATTACGATAGGAGTGATTTCTGGTTTCGACATCTTCTTTTCATTTGGGTCTTTGCCTTGCTTCTTGTAGATAACGGCATAGTTATCATCTTTCAGATATTTGTTGGCAAAGGCTACGATGTCATCTTTTGTCAGTTTAGACATGCGTTCGAGAGCAGTCACTTCATCTGCCCAGTCGCTACCGTTTACGAATGATTCAACGAACATATCTGCACGTGCGTCATTGTTTTCCAACTGTTGCATCTGATACAGCTTGAAGTTGTTGATGTTGGCTTCCAGCATTTTTTCGTCAAAGTCACCCTCGCGGAGTTTCTTTAATTCGCCCAATAAGAGGTCTTTGACTTCGTCCAGAGTCTGTCCTTGTTTGGGGCGTCCCTGCATCATGAATGCACTGTAGTCGCTCATAGTCATCGGATAGCAATAAGCGCTCAGGGTCTTTTGCTGTTGTGTCAGATCCAGGTCTATCAAACCTGCCTGTCCGTTATAAAGTATTTGGGAAACCACTTGTAAGGTTTCTACGTCTTTGTCTGCTGCTCCGGGAAAACGCCATGCCAAAGCAACGCTTTCAGCATCCGGACCCAGAATTTCACGTACAACAGGTGCTGTCATTGGAGTTTCCTTCGGTAAATCCAGTTTCGGCAGATCAGGATTCGGTTTCAAGCCACCAAAATACTTATCAATAGTTGCAATCATCTGATCGGGATCAAAATCACCGGAAAGGCAGATAGCCATATTGTTGGGCACATACCATTTTTTATAATATTCCTTGATATTGGTGATAGAAGGATTCTTTAGGTCTTCTTGTGTACCAAGTACGGTCTGTGTGCCATAAGGATGGTGTGGGAAGAGAGAAGAAAGTACAGCCTCGTATACCTTACGCGGGTCGCGGGTCAGTGACATGTTCTTTTCTTCATAAACTGTTTCCAGTTCAGTGTGGAAACCACGGATTACGCAATTTTCAAAACGTTCTGCTTGGATTTTGGCCCAGTTGTCAATCTGGTTGCTGGGGATATCTTCTGTATAGCAAGTTACGTCGAAACTGGTATAGGCATTCGTTCCGTTGGCACCGATGGCAGCCATCAGCTTGTCGTATTCGTTAGGAATGGCATACTTGGAAGCTTCGTAAGAGATACTGTCTATTTTTGCATAAATAGCTTTACGCTCAAGACTGTCGGTAGTCTTACGATAGATTTCAAACTGTGCTTCGATCTGGTCGAGCAAAGGCTTTTCAATCTCGTAGTTTTGGGTGCCGAAGTTTGTGGTACCTTTGAACATCAGGTGCTCAAAGTAGTGGGCTAACCCGGTTGTTTCTGCAGGGTCGTTCTTTCCACCTACACGTACGGCAATGTACGTCTGTATGCGCGGTGTTTCCTTATTGACGGTCATGTAAACTTTCAGACCATTGTCCAGAGTGTAGATGCGCGCTTTCAGCGGATCGTTGGGAACTGTTTCATAACTGTACTTTGAAGTACAACTTCCTAAACTTATCGCTACCAGTAGGATAAGCATTAAACCAATTTGTCGGAATAGTTTGTTCATAAGCTGACTTATTAGATTGATAACTGCAAAAATATGCGTTTTTTTCATACCTTTGCACGCAAAAAGTAAATATTTTAACTAGAAGGTTTATTTTCATAGATTATGATTACCATAGAACAACTGAAAGATGTAAAGGAGCGCACCGAAGCACTCTATCGCTATTTGGATATAGAAGGAAAGAAAATCCAGGTAGAAGAAGAACAGTTGCGCACCCAGGCTCCCGGCTTTTGGGATGACCAGAAGACTGCCGAAGCGCAGATGAAAAAGGTGAAAGGTTTGCAACAATGGATAACCGGTTATAATGAAATAAAGACATTATCGGAAGAGTTGCAGCTGGCTTTCGACTTTTACAAAGACGAACTTGTTACGGAGGAAGAGATAGACGAAGCTTATGCCAAGGCTTCCACTGCTATTGATGAGCTTGAATTGAAAAATATGCTTCGTGATGAAGCCGACCAGATGGACTGTGTGTTGAAAATCAACTCCGGTGCAGGTGGTACGGAAAGCCAGGACTGGGCAAGCATGTTGATGCGTATGTATCTGCGTTATGCAGAAACCAATGGTTATAAAGCTGTGATCTCCAACTTGCAGGAAGGTGATGAAGCAGGTATCAAAACTTGTACCATCGAAATTTCGGGTGATTATGCTTATGGATACTTGAAAGGAGAAAACGGTGTACATCGTCTGGTACGTGTGTCTCCTTACAACGCGCAAGGTAAGCGTATGACTTCTTTCGCTTCGGTCTTTGTCACTCCGCTGGTAGATGATACCATTGAGGTGAACATTAATGTTGCCAATATTTCTTGGGATACTTTCCGTTCCAGTGGTGCCGGTGGTCAGAATGTGAACAAGGTGGAGTCCGGTGTTCGTCTGCGCTATCAGTTCAAAGACCCGTATACGGGCGAGGAAGAAGAAATCCTGATTGAAAATACGGAAACCCGCGACCAGCCCAAGAATCGTGAAAATGCAATGCGCCAGCTGCGTTCTATCCTGTATGATAAAGAACTTCAGCACCGCATGGCTGAACAAGCTAAGGTGGAAGCCGGTAAGAAGAAAATTGAATGGGGCTCTCAGATACGAAGCTACGTATTCGACGACCGTCGTGTAAAAGACCATCGTACTAACTTCCAGACTTCGGATGTCAATGGAGTGATGGATGGTAAGATAGACGGTTTCATTAAAGCATATCTGATGGAATTTGCAGGACAAGGAGAATAAATCAGAACTCTGTTATACAGTAAATGGGTATCACCTGATAAATGAAAGGTGATACCCATTCTTTTTTTAAGTGAGTCATACTTGAACGGCACTTAAAACGCACCTATTCCATACTTGAACCGTACTTGCTCCGTACCAACCCCGTACTTTCTCCGTTCAGAGGTACTTCTGAGTGGAGAACGTACGGAGCAAGTATGGTTCGGATATGGTTCGGGTATGGGGCGGATATTAAGCTGATATGAATAAATTTTCTCTTTTATTTTGGAATCTTCCCGAATTTCATGTTACTTTGTTATCAGTTGAACTTTAATACTAAAAGCACATTATGGGAAAGAATAAGAAAAAGGTTATGCATAGCCGTAAAGAAGAAGAACAAGCTAAGAAAGTGTTGTTGATTATTGGTGTATCTGCATTGATATTGGTGCTGGTAATGCTGATAGGATACTCTTTCTTGGGGAAATAAGAAATAAATGTCACAAGAAATAGAACGGAAATTCCTCGTGACGGGGGATTATAAATCGAGAGCGTATGAACAAAGCCGCATTGTGCAAGGTTATATCAGTAGCGCAAGAGGCCGAACCGTACGGGTACGTATCCGTAGCGGAAAGGGATACCTTACGATAAAAGGTGCTTCCGATGCTTCGGGCCTCAGCCGTTATGAGTGGGAAAAAGAAATTCCACTGAATGAAGCGGAGGACCTGATGAAACTCTGTGAACCGGGAGTTATAGACAAGACCCGTTATCTGGTACGGAGCGGGCGGCATACGTTTGAGGTGGATGAGTTCTACGGTGAGAACGAAGGACTGGTAGTTGCTGAAGTAGAACTGGCTTCGGAAGACGAAGCTTTCGAGAAACCGGACTTTATAGGTCAGGAGGTGACGGGTGACATTCGTTACTACAACTCACAACTGAGGAAACATCCCTATACGGCCTGGTGATGTTTAACTGCCTGTCAACAGGAAGTTAATACCTTGTGCGCAAGAAGTTAAGTTCTTGTCAACAGGAAGTTAACTCTTTGCAAGCGGCTGCTAATCAGATATATTTAGAGCAAGGAATGGAGAAACTTTATGAATATCTGCCGAGAGAACTGGTCACTTTTGTATTGGTAACCTTATTCTCTTTATTGATAGGTCTTTCACAGCGGAAAATCAGTTTGAAGCGTGAAGGGGAAACGACCTTGTTCGGTACGGACCGTACGTTCACTTTTATAGGTATTCTGGGGTATTTGCTTTATATTCTCGATCCGGTGGAATATCGCTTGTTTATGGGTGGAGGAGCGATATTAGGTCTGTTGCTCGGGCTGAATTATTACGTCAAGCAATCTCAATTCCATGTATTTGGAGTTACTACCATTATTATTGCACTGATTACTTATTGTATTGCTCCTATTGTAGACACGCAGCCCTCCTGGTTTTATGTGATGGTGGTGGTGACAGTGTTGCTTTTTACAGAATTGAAGCATACTTTTACGGAACTTGCACAGCGTATGAAGAATGACGAAATGATTACTCTTGCCAAGTTCCTTGCTATCAGTGGTATTATCTTACCCATGCTGCCCAACGAAAATCTGATACCGGATATAAATCTCACTCCTTATACCGTCTGGTTGGCTACGGTGGTGGTATCCGGTATTTCTTATTTGTCTTACTTGCTGAGGCGGTATGTTTTCCATGAATCCGGAATTCTGGTATCAGGTATCATTGGTGGTTTATATAGTAGCACGGCAACCATTTCCGTGCTGGCACGTAAGAGCCGCAAGGCGCCTGCACAGGAAGCACCGGAATATGCAGCAGCCATGTTGCTGGCTGTGAGTATGATGTTTCTCCGTTTCCTTATATTAATAGGTATATTCAGTAAGGAAATACTTGCTGCTATCTATCCATATTTGCTTATTATGTCTTTAGTGACAGCCGGAGTAGCCTGGTATCTGCATCGGAAGCGTAAACAAGTTCCGGTAACAGACGAAGAGGCTGAAGAAGAAGATACTAGTAACCCCTTGGAATTTAAGGTTGCACTTATTTTTGCCGTTCTGTTTGTGATATTCACTATTGTGACACATTACACTTTACTTTATACGGGTACTGGTGGATTGAATGTGTTATCGTTTATTGCCGGGCTGAGTGATATTACTCCGTTTATTTTGAATTTATTGCAAGGTTCGGGAGTTGCTGTTATGGTGGTGACGGCTTGCTGTATGCAGGCTATTGTGAGTAATATTGCCATAAATATGTGTTATGCGCTGTTTTTTGCCGGTGGGAAGAGCCCGTTACGCCGGTGGGTGTTGCGCGGATTTGGTGGTGTGATTGCAATCAATGTCTGTTTGCTTCTTTTCTTCTATTTGCTATAGATTTTATCAGGATACTTACAATATTTCTCTATTATCCTCTTTCCTTTGTGCTTTTTTAACTCCGAAATTCTCGTAGATAAAGAAAAAGGGCCTATTTTTGCCGCATTCATGTGACAAAATGACTACATTATACGTCTAATACAAAACAGTCAACTAATATTCATCAAACAAACAAAAACAGAAATGAAAATTAAATGCTCTTTGCTGCTCATTATGTTGGTGGTATCCTCGTTAGTAGCGGCACAGAATGCGGCACCTCTGTTCCAGATTAAGGGAGTCTTGCTTGACTCGCTGACACAGGAAGGAGAACCTTACGCCACAATCAAAATCGTAAAAAAAGAAACTCCTGCTCATGCATTGAAAATGCTGGTTACGGACATGAAAGGTAAGTTTCAGGAGAAAGTACCCGGAACAGGTAATTTTGTGATGACAATTTCTTCCATTGGTAGAAATACTATTGTGAAAGATTTCACAGTGAAAGCCGGAGAGAAACTTGTTGATTTCGGAACACTGTACATCACAGATGCTTCCAATGAATTGGGACAAGTAGAAGTGGTAGCCCAAAAACCGCTGGTGAAGGCTGATATCGATAAAATAGAATATAATGTGCAGGATGACCCTGACTCAAAATCCAATTCTGTATTGGAAATGCTTCGTAAAGTACCTTTGGTTACGGTAGACGGTGAGGACAACATCAAGGTGAACGGTAGCAGTAGCTTTAAGGTATATGTGAATGGTAAACCTAACAATATGATGAGTAACAATCCGACAGAAGTACTGAAAAGTATGCCTGCCAATTCTATTAAGCATATTGAGGTAATTACGAACCCTGGCCCTAAGTATGATGCCGAAGGTGTGGGGGGGATCCTGAATATCGTTACTGTAGGTAGCGGATTGGAAGGCTACACAGCTACATTCAGCGGAAATGTTAGTAACATGGGAGCCGGAGGCGGTTTGTTCGGTACTGTGAAGAGTGGTAAACTGACGGTGAGTGCGCGCTACAATTATAATTATAATGACCGTCCACGTAGTTATTCCGGTGGAAATCGCCGTACGGTAGGTGATGTTACTGAAGGCTCTTCAGACTTGGACTACGACGGTAGCAGCAAAGGACATGGTAATTTCCAGTCAGGTAGCATGGAAGCCAGTTATGAAATTGATACCTTGCGTCTGGTTTCTATGTCATTCGGACTCTGGGGCGGTGGAAACAATAGTACCAGCATCAACAATACTCTGGCTACTGCACCCGGCACAAGTAATGAGTTATATCGCTATGTGTCAGACGGCAGAAGTAAGAGCTCATGGTATTCTATCGACGGTGGCGTTGACTATCAACGTATGTTTCATGTGAAAGACCGTATGTTTACCTTATCTTACAAGATCAATACCAGCCCGCAGACCTCTGATTCATACTCCACTTATAATGATATGCATGCCGCTACTGATTGGGAAGACTTCCTGAAGCGTCTGTATGACCTGAATAACGATGGCTCTCAGAATACTACGGAGCATACTTTCCAGGCTGACTATACAACGCCTATCGGCAAGATACATACACTGGAAGCCGGAGCTAAATATATTCTTCGTGACAACTCTTCGGAAGACGACCGTTATGAACGTCAAATAGGAACTACGGGAGACTATGTACTGGATGAAGAGCATAGCTCACATTACAAACATCAGAATGACATTCTGGCTGCATATATGGGTTATGGGCTGAGGGTGAAGAAGATCTCCGGAAGACTGGGGGTGCGCTATGAACATACCAAGCAGGAAGTGAAGTACTTGTTGGGCAGAGGAGATAACTTCAACAAAAATTTTGATGATGTGGTACCTTCTGCAAGTATCGGCTATAAGCTGACGGATATGTCTAACCTGCGTTTTGGCTATAATATGCGTATTTACCGTCCGGGTATCTGGTATCTGAATCCTTATCTGAATGATAGCAATCCTACTAATATCAGTCAGGGTAACTCTCACCTAGATAGTGAAAAGAGTCATTCATTCAATCTGAGTTACAGTAACTTTACTCAGAAGTTCAATATCAATCTTTCAGCACGTTACAGCTTTACTAACAATAGTATTGAACAAGTAACCGAGCAGGTGAAGGATACGGAAATCGAAGGTTTGCAGAATCCTACCGGTAAAGAGGTACTTTATTCTACTTACCAGAATATCGGTAAGAGCAGAAATGCCAGTCTGAGTGGTTATGTAAACTGGAATGCTACTTCCAATACTCGTATCTATGCTAACCTTTATGGAAACTATACTTATATGGAAGGCGCCAATGGATTGAAGAATGACGGCTGGAATCTGTTTGCTTATGGTGGTGCGCAGCAATCTTTGCCCCATGATTGGCGTATCAGTTTGAATATTTATGGTCAGACACCTTGGATCATGCTGCAAGGAAAGGGTAGCAGCTTCTTTGATTATGGGTTGAGTGTGAACAAGTCATTCCTGAATAAGCGTTTGACATTGTCAGCGTTTGCCAGCAACTTCTTTAAGAAATACACAAGTCCTACTTCAAGTATAGAAGGTGTAGGATTTACCCAGGATAGCTGGAATCGGTATACTCGTCAGCGCTTTGGTGTAAGCGTTAGCTATCGCATCGGTGAATTGAAAGCCAGCGTGAAGAAAGCTGCACGTACCATCAGTAATGATGATGTGAAAAGTGGCGGCGGCGAAGGCGGTGGCGGTGGAGAATAATTGAACCGCAAACTAATAGTAGAAGAGGAGGCTTACAATGAGCTTCCTCTTTTTTATTGTGCTACGTCTCAAATAAATTGAAGTTGTGAGATTTAAATAGTTATTAAGTAATAAACTTATTCCTTCTCTTTTGAATATTCTGTTTGGTAGATTTTTTAGATAAGAATAAACTTACCAAGTACAAGAAGAACATTTAATTACATGCTGTATGTGTTTATTTTAAGTCTGTTAGAGTTATATTTTACTTAGGTCAAAAAAAGTAGTAGAAACGGAGGAGATCAATATGCTTTATAAAGTATTATTTCATCAAGTAATTGTATCTCATACATTTCAGAACAAGGTTAAATTCTAATATTAGAATAAGGAAAGTAGAAAATTAGAAGAATCAAAAGAGAAATACAAAATGAGAGTAAATCATCCCTATACATGTTATATTATAAGTAACCATCTCTGTTTTATAATATTACAACAGACAACATGGTATCCCAATTAGTTTTTATAAATATTAAATCTATTGCGTTAAAAAGAGCTTGTTTGTATCATTTTTACAAAAAAAATACATATCTTTGTAAATACAAAATAAGTGAGGCTCAAAAGAGCTTATATCGGCTTTGAAAATCAACAGATTGAACTATTTTTTTACATATCAATATACGCAGATATATTTATATATAAAAAAGAGAATTGTATTTCACTAAGTTCTTCTTGAACTTGCCATTTTTAAGATTGAAATCGTTTCTATTTACAATAATAATAAATAGGAACGTGTAGAAGTCTGACGAGGGTAATTGAGAGAAGACGTATTAACGGCTTATTCACATAATAAAATGACGAATATGACAAATGCAAAAAAGACGCTTTCATTGGTAAGTTGTTGCATTGAACTTTTTACATGTTGTTTTTGCAATAATTTAGGTTTGAGGAGTACTATCCAAGTATCTATCCTCTATAATGATGCTACTTTTAATGATAATTTCATGCTATCACCTGTTCCTCCCTTTTGAGAGTGCCCAAGAAAGGTGAGAATACTCTTTTTACTTTTCTATTTAAAGAATCAAATCACGGACTATTGTTTTTAGAATGTAGAATTTATTTATCTACAAATGTTTGTTGTGTACAAACATCAGATATGCATTGCTAATGACTTTTTGGACAAATTATAAAAACATGAAAAGAGGCAATGTTATTTAGCCGCTTTTTATGCCGTATTTATCATATCCAAAAGGGTAAGCTTACAGAATATTATAAAGGTTATTGATTACATAAGAGAGTTTTTTATTTAACGAATTGGGAGAATATTTTTGGATTACTGATTCGTGTATTTATTAATTTAATTTGTTTGATTTATGAGAAAATTGTATCGATGTCTATTCTTGCTGGGCATATTTGCTCTGGCAGGAGGATTGTGGAGTTGTTCGGATGATAATGACGAACCAGGTGGCAATGGGGATGGCACTGTTTTGGCAGTAGAGGCACCAGCTTCGGATGCTGTATTCGCAACTTCGGTGACTTTTAAGCTGAAAACTAAAGGAGCAGAGTCTTATGTGTATAAAGCTGTAGAAGGAGCTAATGCTACTGAACCGGATCCTGTAGTTACTTATGCTGAAGCACAGGAAAAAGGTGAAGTGGTAACTGTAAAAGGAGATACAGACGAAGCAACTGTAACTGGTCTGGAAGGTAATAAAACTTATACTGTATTTTTTGTATTTAAGGTAGGTAACGAGTATAAGATACATTCACAAGTGATTAATACACCAAAGTATTCTCAAATGGTGACTATATTGAAAAGTGATATGTTTTCTATAACCTTCCATGTGGAAGTACCTGAAGATGCTTATTATAATGTAGGCTCCATTTTAAGAGAAAACTATGAGACTTATAAAATGCTTTATGGATACCGTGATGTTGATTTTGTAACCTATAATGGTGGTATGCAGAGTCCTCGCTTTAAAGGCCCTCGCAACATTACGATTGAAAATGGGGAGAATCCTTATATTGGTGCTCTGAATGAGACAGAGTATGCTGAGTATGCTGACCCATATGTAATACATCCGGGAACCGGATATGTGCTTTTTGTCAGTCAATGTGCTGAAGATGGCACCACAGATGATTATTCGGACATAAAAGACAATGGTGGCGGTGGAGATGATGACCTAGGTGTCTTGCTTTCTTCATTACCTAATGTAAAAGAATATACCGAAGAAAAACCGACTAGTGAAAATGTTGATTTTACTGGACTTTATGCAAAGACTATGCTCTTTTCTCAACAAGCAAAGATAGGTGAAGGAACTGTTAATGTTACTATTGATCGCCTCACCGAGCAGACTGCTTTAATTACATATACTCCGAGTGATGATATATTACAATATGCTATTGCTATGATTGATGATGCAAGCCTTGAGGAAGAACTATTCCCTCTTATTGGTGGTGAGGATGGCTTGCAGGCAAGTGCATTGATTTATGGTTCTGTTTTTGATGGCGTGCAACAGCTTGCTTATTCGTTAGAGAAAGGGCATACCTATACTGTATATATTGTAGGATTATATAATGAAACAGGAGACGTTCAGTCATTCCAGAAGGTTGGGGGCATTAAACCGATTGTGTCTGATAAACCTGCTGTAGAACTCCAGGTTACTCCATTAAAGATAGAAAACCCTTATCAAGTAGGATTTAATATCAAAGCACCCAATAAAGATTGCTCTGCATTTAAATATCTATTTAACTATACTAAAGACTGGTGGCCACAACTGAATAGTTTGGAAGGAGATAATTTGGAGGCAAATATTGCTAGCATGATTGGGACCTATGGACAAGGTATAAATAATGCAGAGATTTTGAATCAGATTAATAGTGCTGATGGTTTTGATCTTGTTTTTTCGTCTATCGATGATACTGAGAGTTGGTTGGTTTTAGAATCTTATAACTCGGATGAAAAGACTAAGCTATTCTATGATGGTGACAACTATAAAGTGACGGCGACTCCCCTTGTTCCGGAAGAACGTGTAAACAGCGAACTCTTTAGCAAACTTCAAGGTAATTGGATGGCTACAATGACTAAAAATGGTGTTACAACTCCTATGGCTGTGCCTGTTACGATTGCTGCTGGTCCGGAAACCGTTTCTGTATTGCCTGACGATGTGAAAGATAAACTAATTGCCTACTTTGTGAAAAACGGTTCTTCTGAAGAACAAGCTGAAAAGACTGTACTTAATAACTTTAATGAGTATAAAGAAAAAGCGGCTTACTATACAAAGAAGTACGAAGGACAGAATTGGGTGGTAGCTACAGGTTTTACTTATGATGATACCTATTCACTTTTTGCAAATTCTTGGGATTTATTCCAGTCTACCGAGTATTCTGCATTTAATACAGATGAATTGTTCCGTGACTATGGTCCGAAGATGTTCTTCAAGATTGCAAAAGGTGAGAATGATAAAGACGAAGTTACAGTTGTTACCACCCGTTATCAAGATAATGGTATGGATTATTACCGCTATATTGATCCGGTGGCAGATTGGTGTGGTGCTTTGTGCTTGTATGCTTTCAATCCTGCTAGTGCAGGTTCTTTCTATATGGCAGACTTTCCGGTTGAGATCTCTGATGATATGAATACAGTCTCCATTAAGTCTGTTGAACAGGATGGAGTCGTTTATTCTCCAGGATTCGCTTATGAAATCATGGCTGGTTCTGGCTATTTTAGCTGGAGTTTCCCGACTACTGCCGACGGTATTATCCTGGAGCGTGTGAAGGACGGGAATGCTATGCGTTTGACTTCTAACAATATTATTCAGGTTCCGAAGGTATCTGCTCATAATGGCAACTATTTCCGGAGAACACGTACTCCTTATGATTATATTGTTAAGAATCCGATTAAGGGAAATATATTCTCTGTAGATTCTATGAAAAAGAATTTGAAGAAATAATTAGTATAACAATAAGGAACTTCTATGGGAGAGAGCTCCTGTAGAAGTTCTTTTAATATTTTAGTTATGAATAAATTATTTTATATAACTCTCTTTCTTCTTTTTACTGTGACAGTTTCTGCACAGGAGGCATGGCCGGATGTAAAAGTAGAAAATGAAAAAGGTGAGGTAATAAGTACCAAAGAAATACTTGGTGGAAAACCAGCTATTGTTTCTTTCTGGGGTGTTACTTGTAAGCCTTGTATGACGGAGTTGAACACATTGAATGAATTGCTGGAAGAATGGCGAAAAGAAGTCGATTTCAATGTTATTGCTGTATCTATTGATGATAGTCGCTTTACAGCGCGTGCCCGTTCTATGGCTAAAGGTTTTGACTGGGATTTCATCTGCCTATTCGACAAAAATCAAGATTTGAAACGTGCGATGAACGTTATGCTGACACCACAGACATTTGTTGTTGATGGTACCGGAAAGGTGATTTATGCACATACCGGTTATACTCCGGGCAGTGAATATGAATTGTTGGAGCAACTTAAAGCAATCACTAAAAAATGAAACACATTTTATTCTTATTGCTGTTGGCAGGTACTGCGATGCCCAATCTGTGTGCACAGGATAAAGGACACTTGACAGGAGGGTTAGAATCGAACAGCATATATTATGTAAAAGATAGTAAGCTTGGAGATGAGAGTAGTGTCTATCCGGATGATCATTTTGGAAGCAATAATTATCTGAAACTTGACTATACCCGAGGAAAGTTCAGTGCCGGAGTTCAGCTGGAAGGCTTTTTCCCTGCTTTGCAAGGATATGACATAGGGAACTATGGTGACAAGAAAGCATTTCTGGGTGTAAAGTATGTAAGCTGGCAGGATGATAACTTTGGTTTCCGTGTGGGAGATATCTTCGAGCAGTTTGGTTCGGGTATGATATTCCGTAGTTTTGAGGATCGTACGTTGGGCATCAACAACTCTATCGAAGGAGTTTTCGGATCTTATTCTTACGAAAATATCCTCACGCTGAAAGGATTGTATGGACGACCTCGTCTGTATACGGATTATACAGATTCATGGGTACGTGGTGCTGATCTTAGTTTTTCTGTTGCTAACCTTATCGGTTGGCAGGGAATCATGCTCAATCTGGAAGGTAGCTATGTGAATCGTAATGAAAAGATATCCGATGAGTTGGCGGAACTGATGAAGCCTAATTTGGATATGTATTCGGCACGTGCCAATTTTGATTGGAATGGTTTTAATGGTCGTGTGGAATATGTTGGTAAGGGCAAAGATGTCTCTTCTGCACTGTTAGGTGCTACTGCCAAAGGTCATGGTCTATTGGCTGAGCTGGGCTACAGTAATAATGGCTTCTCAGTCTTAGGTACTTATCGCGAACTGAAATATATGAGCACGAAACTCTCGCTGGGCGGTAGTGGGGTAGGAAATATTCTGAATTATCTACCTGCCCTGACGCGCCAGTATACTTACATGCTTGCTAACTTGAATCCTTATCAAAGTAATGGTGAAGGTGAGAAAGGTGGACAAGTAGATGTTTACTACTCTTTACGTAGCAAAGAAGATCGTAGCAAATACTGGAATTTCCATGCCAACGGTTCTATGTTTTATTCAGATAAAGCCACTACGGTAGAGTCACGTTTGTTGTGGCGGGATATCAATGCTGATGTAGAACGTCAGTGGAACAAACAACTGAAGACAACTTTCCTGGTATCCGTTCAGGAATGGAGCCCTACTCATGGGATGGATGACAAAACCTATGTATCGAATATATTCGTATTAGACGGTTTGTATAAGTTTGACCGGAAGAAGTCACTGCGTGCCGAAATACAGTATCTTTATTCAAAGGATTATGAAAAAGACTGGATTGCAGGACTGGTTGAATTTAATCTGGCTCCCCGTTGGAGCTTTTCCGTGAGCGATATGTATAATATGGGTGATACGAAGGTACACTATTATAATGGTTCCGTGAGCTATACTCAGAAGAATACGCGCTTACAGTTGAGCTATGGGCGGAATCGTGCCGGATATGTATGTTCGGGAGGTGTATGTCGCTATACCCCTGCTTACACAGGAGCTAATCTTACATTAACTACTTCATTCTAAAAAAAGACTTATGAAAAAATATTGGAATTTATTATTGTGTTCTTTCTTACTTGTATTTGCTTCTTGTTCTGGCAATTCAGGTGAAGACGAGGTGCCTGAAGGTGGCGAACTAGTATTGATCTCTTCTGCTGCGTATATAGAGAATAATGGTACGGACCAGGCTGTATTTACAGTTATGAAAGGTAAGAAAGATGTTACTTCCGAAGCTAAAATTTATCAGAAGAATGGTGCAAGCTATGATCTGATGGCTTCTACTTCTTTCTCTTCAAAGAAGTCGGGTGAATACGCTTTCTTCGCCAGCTATAATGGTGAAATGTCTCCTGCAATTACAGTAACAGTGACTTCCGGAATGCAAGGTTTACCCGAAGATCCTCAGCCAGATAAATTTGACGGATTCAAGCAACGTGTGCTGGCAGTGCAGGGCACAAGTTTGGGATGTGTATACTGTCCTCTTATGATTGCCGGTCTTACGGAATATGCCAAGCTGGAAGAAAGCAAGAGTACCGTATTGGTGTCTGCTCATGCAATCATGTCGGGTGATGATATGATTTCGGATTACAGTACCGCCGTAGCCAAAGGCATGGGCTTCAACACTACCGGTATACCTGCTTTATTGTTTAACATGCGTTCAAGTAGTGAGATATTGGGTCTCAGCACTGCGGACTCTCCCAGCAGTGTAGCTAAACGTGTTCAATCTGCTGCCCAAACTCTGTTGCAGGGCGGTGCTAATACAGGTATCTGTGCTGCTGTATCTGGTACCGAAGCTTCAGGTTCTATCAAAGTGACCGCTGCTGTAAAGGTAGGTAAGGCTGGAAAATATCGTATTTGTGCGTGGGTGCTTGAAGATGATATTCATGCAACCGGACAATTGAACAACTATCCCTCATTGGAAGGAACCTATGACTTTACTCATCATAGCAACGTTTTGCGCTGCATCTCTTCGACCAGCCCGATTACGGGTGTGAACCTGGGTGGAAAAGAAGAATGTAAGTCTGGTGAAACCTTGGGTTTCTCTTATGAGTTTGATTTGAAGAAGCTCTCTGTTACAAATATGGCGAATGTGCGTGTAGCAATTATCGTTACCCGTAATGAAAGCGGTGCGCGCTATATGGTGGACAATGTGATTAGTAGCAAACTGAACAGCCAGGTGAAATTTGAATATAAATAAACAAGTTGAATGATGAAATTGAAATATTTATTCCTACTGTTTACAGTCGTATTATTCTGCGGCTGTTCAGAAGATGACGCAGAGCCTGTTTTCACATTACAGAATGCGGAAGTGGTTGCCAATGCCGAAGGTGGCGAGTATACGGTAACGGTGACAAGTACCAGTGACTGGACCGTATCCGAAGGTGCGGCATGGGTCGCTACGGAAATCACTGCCACAAAGGATAAGCTGGTACTGAAAGTGAATGAGAACCTTGAAAAGACAGACCGTTCGCTGACTCTTACACTGACTAATGCCGAGAATCTTTCGCAGACAGTTTCTGTTAAGCAAGGCACTTATGCTTATAGTGCGAATCACCACTATAAATTGCCGGTTGTCTTCCATGTACTTTACTGGAATGCAAACAACACACAGCACTATGTAAAGGAAGGGCACTTACAGAAAGTATTGGATCTTGTTAACCAGTATTATGATAATAGTGGTGTCGACATGAACTTTGAGTTTGTGATGGCTACAGAAGATCCCGATGGCAACAAACTGGAAGAACCGGGTGTGAGCCGTGAGAAATGGCAGTATACAACGATGGATTGTACCTCTTTCATGGGTAGCGGTGACAAGAAGTATAAAGACATCTTGTGGGATACGAACCGATATGTCAATGTGGTTTTGTATAACTTCTCCGATGAATTGGTAATGGGTATTGCTCAATTTCCATGGTTGCCCGAGCCTTTTGAATTAGGGGGTATCAGCCAGGCACCGAAAGGAGCTAACCTGAGTGAGAATCCTTATCCGCAGTGCGTAAGCCTTAATAATAAGTATATCTATGATATTCCGGAGGGTGCGGATAAATACTCCATGTCCAATGTAATTGTGACGCTTTCCCATGAGTTAGGTCACTTCTTAGGGTTGTATCATGCTTTCAACCAATTGAATAATGGTAATACAAACACAAATCTGGATACTGATTATTGCACGGATACACCGCCCTACAACAAGGCACTGTATGATGTGAAGCTGACCAATTATCTGACCTATAATCCTGAGATTACTTCAAAATCCTCTGATGCTTACAAGGTGTATGTGATGCGTGTAAATAGCAAAACGAATGTGGAATTCCGTTCGACTAACATCATGGATTATGCCATTTCGGATGCCAACGCATTTACTGCAGAGCAGGCTGCACGTGTGAGGTATATATTGAATCATGCTCTCTTTATGCCGGGGCCGAAAGATCATACCGGTGCCGACTTTACGGAAACAAGGGGCAGTGCCTCCGACTTCCGCTTTACTCCTCAATTTATGGAATAAGGAAGATAAGCGGGAAGTTGTGTAAAGCATACTTCTGATAAATGAATGCGGGAAATCCCGAAGAGATTATTTTACTCTCTCGTGTTTCCCGCATTTTTTTATTAGTTAACCGGATATTCCAGGCAAGTAACCGTACCATCCATTGTCATAACGATAAGTTTTCCTTTCCCTGTATTCTTCAGAGAAGTAATTGCCGAATGGGAGATTTTGTGCGACCAGGCAATGCCACTTCCATCTGTCCGTATAGCATGAAGGACGCCGAATTCAGTAGGAACAAATACCAACTGTCCGGTAGTTTCCATACGGGTAGGGATAAAGTTACCTTCATAAGGCATCAATGTGTTCCAAAGACTGTCGTATGTACCTTGAGAAATGTCTACTGCGGTAATAGTGTTCTTGATCCCTTTTATGTACATTGTCTTTCCATCCGGTGAGAAGCCAAGAGATTCGCGCCCTTTTGCTTCATCGGAAGCCCAGAGGATTTCTCCTGTTTCGGGGCGAAATGAGCGGACGAAATAGTCGGAACTGAGGACAATGACTTGCTCATTCTTCTTTCCTTGCTGCGTATACGGTAGTGCAACCGACCAGCAGGCACCCGGTGAGAAATATCTGCCTCGTTTGGTGTCGAACTCCCATACTCTCTTTCCACTCTTGCGGTCTATAGCATAGAACATTGCTCCCCAGGTGCCTATATACACACGCTCTTTATCAATAGCCGGACGCGATTCGATGTAGCCATGCAAGCCGTCGCAAGTCCAGTTCAGTGTTCCGTCTGCCAGTTTTAAAGAATAGAATTTACCGTTGCTGCTGCCTATATAAACTATGTCTTCTGATACGAGGGGGCAAGCTACAATGGGGTAATTCGTATTGTACCTCCAGCGTACAGTGCCTTGTTTCCGGTCGAGGGCATAGATGAAGCCGTCACACGAAGATATGATTACAAGCCGGGGAGTAATGAACGGGGCTGAGAATATCTTATTCCCGGTGGTATAGGTCCACAATGTTTTACCATCGGCGACATTAAGGGCGTGGACCACACCGGCAGTATTGGTATAGACATATAGATCACCGTCTATGCTGCCTTGTGAAGCAATATCAGTTACGTCTTTTAATTTCCAGCTTTCGCGCACTGAAGGATATTTGTCATTGATGGTAAAGTCGGGGCGATAGTAGGTGGTATCTCTCTTTTTCTGCAGAGGAGCCAGGAGGATAGTATGCCATACTGGGTGAGTTTCTGTTTTGATGATGCGTTCCTGAAACTCTAATGTATTGCCACGGAAGGTTACGAGATTGTATCCGCCTATCGGATCTTCTCTCCGTAAAGACGAGCGCCCGAGGACGGCAGGAATACCTTCAGCATCGTAAGCATGGTTCACGTGAAGGTGACCACCGAGTACGGCTTGTATATTACGAGTCTTAAGAATGTCGATAACTTCGTACCAGTTACTCAGGTCCCGATTGAGAGGAAAGTGATTGATGAAGATAATAGGTTGCTTTGCCGGAGTAGCACGGACGATAGAATCGAGCCACAGAATCTCTTCGCGGGGGATGTGAGGCGGTCCCATACGTAGGCTTGGTCCGGCGCCACAGCCGATGAAACGAACTCCTTGCCAGTCATAACAAAAATGGGAAGCCTGGAAAATCTTGTCGAACATCGTGCATCCGTTTTCACTCCAGTTTACATCATGATTGCCGGGAATGAGGAAATAAGGCTTCCTGAAGTCTTTCAGAATGTCTTGCAGCAAATAGAATTCTTTGGTATCACCGAATTCGGTGACGTCACCGCTGAGAATAGTGAAGTCGACATCTGGATTAGTATTGATGTCTTCAATGGATTGCCGCAGATCATCTTCGGCATAGGCGAAAGAATTGAGGTGTACATCGCTGAGCCAAGCGAAAGTGAAGGCTCGTTGGTTAATGTCTTGCCCGTAGGAGAGGGCAGACAGCGCTATCACGCAGATAGCCAATAAAATTCTTTTCATGATTTTTGGGGGTATTAGTAAGTGTTCCCCCAAAGATAAAAAGTTTCCGCGGTAAAACATTACTTTTACCGCGAAAACAAATAAGTTTAAGGGAAGGATGGGTCATTCGTTCCCCACCATTTACACCAGCGCTCATAGTCCACCTTTTCGTAAAGGGGGGCAATGGTTACTTCTGTATTTACTTCTTTCTTTTCAAGCAGGAACTTGTCGACAAATGCTTCTACTTCAGGGTATTGACTCGTCGGCAATTGACAATGCCTATGCCCTCCTACAATAGAGAAGCCCATTCTGTCGGCAATACCGAAGGTTCCCCATACCTTGCGGGCGGCACGGCAGGAGACATAACCCGACTCGTCAGCGAGCCATACATAGTCCGGGTTTCCACTTCACCCAGCGTTTCGGAAACTCGCCATGCAGCAGCACCGCCACCACCGGGTTCCTGAGCAATAGTCAGTGCAATGCGCTCGTCGAATGCTCCGGCAAAAAGAGCCATCTTACCGGCAAAGGAACAACCGGATATGGCCAATTTTCTGGTATCTATCTTACTCTTTTTTCCTACAATTTCCAATCCGTCGATGATACGGCTTACTCCCCACGACCAGGCGCAGTAGGCTCCCATATCCGTTTGGTCGGGATAGAGCTTGTTGATAGGTTCATTGCCGCGCTTTTGTGTATGCGACATAACTTGTGTGAAATTGAATGCGATTTGTGCTATATTACGGCTCATGAAAATGACAGGAGGAAGGCTGCCTGTACCTCTGCCTATTCCGATGATGGCTGGGAAAGGACCTTTACCTTCCGGATAAGAAATCTTGGCTTTCAGAGCGAGTGTCTGTCCATTTACCGTTACATTGACTCTAAGAGTATCATCCACGATATCCGCAGTAATATCTTTTTTTGATACTACAGGTTTCTCACCTATTTCATAGTGCTCTATTTCGCGGGCTATTTCGGCACGTCGACGACTCCAGTCTTTGAAGTTGGTTGAGCGACCGCTACCGTCAGACCATTGAAAAGGGTCAGTCAATGGTTTGACTACCGGTAACTCATTGATTCCGGGTAATACGGGAGATAGATTCTTTATTCCCGTATTCTCCACGTTATAAACTAAAGGGATTTTCTGTGCGAATGCCGAAGTACCCATTCCTATACTCAGCAGCATAATCAGTGCCAGTAAATGTGTTTTCCTGTTTTTCATGTTTCTATCTTTATTAAGAGGTTTACATCTGCCGACAAAGATAGATGATGTTTTTATAGCCTGGTCAGGATGATGTTACAGATACTTTTCATTACGTTACATCTTTAGGATGAAATCTTTAAAGATGAAAGAAGGCACCTGTTCTATTTAGTCAATATTCAAAAAATATTCATTCAGGTTTTGTGTAGGCTTCAAATCAAGCTTCTTTCTCAATCTATACCGGTTATTCTCTACCGCACGGACCGAAAGGTTCATTAAAGAAGCGATGTCCTTGGTTTCCATATTCAGTCTGAGACAAGCACATAGGCGCAAGTCATTATTGGTGAGTTGCGGATGCATCTCTTTCAGTCGCTTGAAGAAGTTACGATGCTTCTGTTCGAACTTGATAAGGAACATTTTCCAGTCATCTTCGGTATCGAGGTTGTTGGCGAGCAGATTGTTTATCTTCTGATAAAGGGGGATCAATCCTTTCTGTGTATTTCGGGCACAGATATCATCTACCATCTCTTTGAGTTTCAGGATGAGTTCGTTCTTGTGGATGATAAATGAAGTTTGAGTGAAGATCTCGGCATCTTTTTCTTCGATTTCATTTTGGAGTTGCTCGTTCATCAAACGCAAATGTGCAGCTTCCTGGGCTTTCATCCGGCGCAGATGTTTGGTTTGCAGGTGCCGTTTCATCAGGTAGAAGGTACCAAACAAGGTAGCAATGATGAGGGCACAGCAGGTCAGATACCACCAAACGGTATTGTACCAGGGGGGAAGTACATTAAACTCCAGAAGGGTATCCGGTGAGTAATTATTCAGTCCATCTGTAGTGCGCAGGCGCAATGTATACTTGCCTTGTGGCAGACGCGCATAGGAAATACTATTCAGTTGTTTCGGGGCGCTCCAGGTGCTATCCATCTCCTCCAGTTGGTATTGTACAGAGAGATTTCCGGCAAATGCGGCATTGACAGAGAAACCGACAGTAACCGTATTGTCTTGAAAAGGGATGTGGATGGTCTGGTTAATATCTATAAAACCTGCATTCAACTCTTTTCCGGCATGAATAAACTCCAGATTAGGAGCGGAAAGCTCTACGGTCTGCCGCTTACTGCGATGGGAGTTATGGAGAATGAAACCTGCATCCAGACAAATAAGTGAAAGTGAGTCGTTGAGGACGGCGATATTTTCGTAGGCAGTGATGAGCGAGAGATTATCAGCTTCTACTTTATAGGCTTCGCGGATGCGTGCAATGTAACCGTCGTAAAAGAAACGATAGACTGATGAACTGGTAATGGCCCAACTCTCTTCGCTATCAATAGGGACGATACGTTTAAGATCATGTATGGTTTCGAAGCAGCGATTTAGGTGCTGTTCAAGTTGTAAGTTGTCGTTGACCTCGTCATAGATATAAAACTGATCATTGCCTAAGAAGAGGATACGTCCGCCCGATTTGAATAGTTGCAGCCGGGCAGGGAGCGAACTGTCTTTTTCATTACCATAATAAGTATAATAGCGGAAGGCATTTTGTTCGTCATTCAGCCGACATTTATATATGCCCCGACTGGCGGTTTCCAACCATATATTTCCAAGATGGTCTACTTCGGCGTTATATATCGGGTCGGATATCTGTCGCATGGAATTTAATTCTCCGGTAGTTCTATTCAGTATCAGCAGGTCATCGTAGGTAATGATAATTTGTATCTGTTTTCCATTGATGGTTGCCTCCAATGTACGGAAGACTCCGGTATTGACACGGTAAGGGTGGCGGATGCGGAAGTCGGGAAGGATTTCCAGTAATCCGTTGGTGTGTGCGCAGAATAATCGTCCATCTATTTTTCGAAAAGACCATACTTGTCCCTGTGTACCTTCTATCAATTTGAGAGAGGAGAATACATCCAGCTCATTGAGTTTGTTATACTGGGTATAGTAGATTCCCTGATTTGTACCGATAAGTAGGTTGTCATGCCAGATAGTAGCATCGTATATACCCCCGAATCCACCATCGGTAGAACGATAGTAACTCAATCCGTCAGTATAGCGAATGTATGCGAGACCGCGGTCCAGAGCTGCCCAAATGTTATTCTGGTTATCTTCGTAGAGAGACAGAACGGTATTGTTCTGAAGAATGTTGGTGGTAGAGAAATGGTTGAGGATGTTTCCGTGGGTATCGACTTCATATACACCGCTAAGTTGCGTACCCAGATAATAAGTGTTCCGTTTGGTGGAATAGATAGCACAGTTTAATTCCTGGCCTCTTAACTGTCGGGAAAGAGACAGATTCCAGGGAATAAAGTTCTTTTGGTCATAGATGTAAATTTCTCCGGTGGAAGTGCCTATCAAATAGCGGTCAGTGTCGTAAGGCAGGATGACGCGAGTGGTAGTACCGTTCAGGAATTCGCTTCCGGGAATTTTGTTGAGTATTCCATTATTCAGTTGATAAAGGGCACCGTACATTTCCTGTACCCAGTATTCACTTCGTACTTTCAGCAGTAGTAGAAAAGCGCTTGGACCGTCGATGGGGGTGATGGTTTGATGGTCGTATACATAGATGTGGCTGAAAGATTGGAAATAGACTTTATTGCCATCTATCCAAATGCGCCAGAAACTTTGATTGTCGAGTGGATTGTCTCCTTTGATTAATCCTTTAAGGGAAGTGTATTTCAACTCTCCCGACTGGTCGCGATCCCAGCGTCCCAGGTCTTCGGAGCCACCACTATATATGGTCTGATGCGATTCTACGGCAATGGCACGCACGATACTGGCATTGGGCATTTGAAAAAGTTTCCATTCCATACCGTCGGATGCCAGTAACCCGATGCTGTTTCCGAAGTACATAATGCCTTTTTCATCTTGCCCGATGGACCAATTTTTATTGGCAGCGTGATATTTGTCACGTGAGAGATTGGTGACATAAGGTTTTTGATTGGCAAATAGGGTAGCGCAGACAAAAAGGGACACACAGGTTATGATGATGTTCTTTCGGATGTCCATAAATAGATTGAATAAAGGTTAGAAAAGGCTATGACCTTATTGTTATTCTTGGGACAAAGATAGTTAATTTAAGGTAAGGGAAAAAAATATGGGGAGATTCTTCTTCTTAATATGAAAGTCTCTCCCCATGTTTCTATTTAAATCCCAGCTTTTTTAATCCTGTCTGTACATCGGGATGACTCATGAAGAGTTTCCATAATAATCCTGTACGATAGTTTTCTATCATTACAACTATAGGTCCCTGGTCTATTGCAAGATAGCGTTTAGGATACCAATCTTCTGTTTCACTGAAGGCATCATAGAAACCATAAGGTCCGAGCACTTTATCCCCCATTTTATAAAGATAGCGCATTACTTCCAATGAATATTCAGGAGTATAGACAATGGAAGAAAGAGCGGCAGTAGGAGAGATGACGCCATGATCTGCAAGCCCATTCGGGGCATGGGCAGCGTAGCCGTTAACAGAATAACTGGCTGTCAGTCCCCAGCAGTCAGGTCCAAAACCCTTCCATTGCTTGGGGTTGCGGATGCAATAGGTACGATTGATAAGGGTGAGATTGCGCATCTCATCGAAATAACCGGGACAGTATTTGTCGGATAGATTTGTCGGATCCAATCCGAGGAATGAATAGTGTGCCCAGAAAAGGGGACCGGCTTCGCACCCTTGGTAACGCAGGTGAAGTTCGATATCTTCTACTATATGAGGATCGACAATAGCGCCTTTCTCTGCCCAACCATCGTGATAGACCTCGGCGGGAACACTGTGTGTGGGAGAAGCGGCGGCAAGGATGTACATGATGAGGCACTCGTTATAACCATGTACGGGAAAATTCATTTCCCAACCGTATTCGGGACTCCAATGCCAGTAGAGCACATTCTGATCGTTTTGTCGATAGAAGTTCCAGTCTATTTCACGCCAGAGGGTGTCGATACGTCCGGCCAGGGCTTGCTCTTCGGACGAACCGTTGACGTAATATTGGTGTACGGCTAGTAATCCCTGCATAAGGAATGCTGTTTCTACGAGATCGCCTCCATTATCTTTCTGACCGAAAGGTTTTACCTTGCCGGTATCTCCATACCACCAGTGAGGATAAGCACCATGAAACCGATCGGCTGTCTCGAGGAAAGAAACAATCTTTTCCATACGTGCCAGCCCTTCTTCGCGGGTGACGTATCCGCGGTCGATACCTGCCAATATAGCCATAATTCCGAAACCACTGCCACCGGTGGTTACTACGTGCTGGTCATCTTCGGGATAGATGCCGTCCATATGGATGCGCTCACATGCCAGTCCGCTGTTAGGCTCGGCACCTTCCCAGAAATAGTTGAAAGTGCGGCGTTGTATGGTATCCATCAGTGCTTCGTCGCTTATGGAACCGGATTTTGCTGTCGGGCTTTTACATTGTGTAAAGCCTGATAGTAATAAGAGCAGTAATAAGCTATATTGTATCTTCATATCTGGTATGCTAATGAACTCATTTTTTTATTTTTTTGCCGATTGCTTGTCTCGATTTATTGATGATAAAAGGACGCTTTGCAACCGGCTGATTATCAGGAAACTGTAACAGTCCTATCTCAGTATACGACTGAGGTACCCTAAGTATGATACTGAGATACCCTAAGTATAGGACTGAGGTATCCTAAGTATGCGACTATGCCTCGACTATTGGCTTGTTGTAAGCAATTAGTATTAAGACCAAGCGCTTATATACTAAACGATACCCCGTCCGAAGTGAATCAATAACTTTCAAAACACAAAATTGTCAATCCAAACTCAGATGAGCCGTTTTTACACATTGGCTGCTACCCCCAATCATTATGTCGAAGTCTCCCGGTTCGGCTACGTAGTTGAGTTCATAATCGTAGAAGCGTAGTAACTCCGGAGTGATTTTGAAAGATACAGTCTTACTTTCACCTGCTTTGAGGAAGATTTTATCGAACCCTTTCAGCTCTTTTACTGGGCGGGTAATGCTTCCTATGAGGTCGCGGATATAAAGTTGCACTACTTCTGCACCATCGTACTTACCGGTATTGGTTACCGTGACCATAGCAGTAACAGAACCATCTTGTCCCATAGTCGGGGCACTCAGAGTTATGTCGCTGTATTGGAAGTTGGTATATGACAAACCATAGCCGAATGGATACAATGGATCGTTGTCTACATCCAGGTAGTTACTGCGGAATTTCTCGAACCATTTGCCTTCCGGTAAGGGGCGCCCGGTATTTTTATGATTGTAGAACAAAGGTATTTGGCCTACGTTCTTGGGGAATGTCATCGTCAGTTTACCGCTGGGATTTACATCGCCGAACAATACATCGCCGATGGCGTATGCTGCCTCACTTCCACCAAACCATACATTCAGGATAGCGGGCACATGCTCCTGTTCCCAAGTCAGCGTTAGCGGGCGACCGGTAAAGAGCGTCAGTACGACAGGCTTTCCTGTTTTCAGCAGAGCTTCCAATAGAGTACGCTGTACATCGGGAAGATCCAGGTTGGTGCGGCTTGAACTTTCACCACTCATTTCGGATGATTCTCCCAATGCGGCTATTATTACATCTGCATTGGCGGCCACTTTCAGTGCCTCATCCAGCATCTCTTTGTCTGTGCGATTATCACGATTTAGTGAACGGCCGAACATTGTGGCACGTTCTTCGTAGGCTGCATCACTGATGAGGTTACTACCTTTTGCATAAGTGATGTTTACTTTGCCTGCCATCATCTCTTTCAATCCCTCGTACACAGAAGGATAGTCGTTGAGGCGTGCGGCTACACTCCAAGTTCCCGGCATGTTGCTGCGGGTATTTGCCAGTGGGCCGATGACAGCTACCGTACCTTCTTTTTTCAAAGGAAGTGTCGGGTTTGCAGAAGTATCTGACTTGTCGTTTTTCAGGAGTACAAAGCTCTCTCCTGCAATCTTGCGGGCAGCGTCGCGATGTTCCTTGGTGAAGATGTCACGCTTCGGGCGTTTCAGGTCGCAGTATTTATAAGGATTGTCGAATAATCCCAGTTTGTATTTGGCTTCAAGGATGCGGCGACAGGCTTTGTCCAGGGTTTCCATACTGATTTTGCCTTCGTCGATGGATTTCTTGATTGTACCCGTGAAGCCTTCACTTACCATGTCCATATCCACGCCTGCATTGAGTGCACGTGCGGAAACAGTCTGCAAGTCACCGATGCCGTGCGCTATCATTTCGGAGATACCGGTAAAGTCTGTCACCACAAAGCCGTCGAAGTCCCATTGTTTGCGCAGTACGTTGGTCATCAGCCATTTATTAGCTGTGGCCGGTACGCCGTCTATTTCGTTGAAAGATGCCATAACGCTGCCTACACCTGCATCTACGGCAGCTTGGTAGGGATACATGTATTCGTTGAACATACGGTTACGGCTCATGTCTACGGTATTGTAATCACGTCCGGCTTCTCCGGCACCATACAGTGCGAAGTGTTTTACGCATGCCATAATTTCATCGTTGCGCTTCAGTTGGTTGTTGAGGTCGATGCCTTGATAACCCGATACCATTGCTTTGGCGATGGCTCCACCCAAGAATGGGTCTTCGCCGTTCCCCTCGCTGACGCGTCCCCAGCGCGGATCACGGCTGATGTCTACCATCGGGCTGAATGTCCAGGAAATGCCATCAGCACTGGCCTCGGTGGCTGCAATGCGGGCAGATTTCCTGATAGCTTCCATATCCCAGGAACAGGAGAGCCCCAATGGAATAGGGAAAATGGTTTCGTAACCATGTACCACATCCATGCCGAATATCAGGGGGATGCCCAGGCGTGACTTCTCTATGGCAAGTTTCTGTACATCGCGTATCTTCTCCACCCCTTTCAGGTTGAGGAGTCCGCCCACCAGTCCTTGTTCAATCTTTTTTGCCACATCGCTGTTCTGTGCCTGTCCGGTGACGATCTCACCGGAAACGGGCAGGTTCAGTTGGCCGATCTTTTCCTCTACAGTCATCTTCTTCATCAATGCATCGATGAAGCGATCCATGTCCTGCGGAGACTTTTGTGCCTGTATGGCAGCAGTGCTAAGAAACGCTGCTGCTAACAAGACACTTGTTCTTCTGAAAACTTTCTTCATACACTTTGTTTTTTATAAGAACTATCCCCAATCCTCTTCATCTTGGAATGAAGAGAATTGAGATAGTATTGTTTATTAGTAGTTCGGGTTTTGCACCAATACTCCCTTCGATTTATCTATCTCCGTTTGCGGAATAGGCAGGTAAGCGTTTTTGTCTTGATACGTTTTACCGGCAGCGGCCAGCACTTCTTTTGCAGTACCCCAGCGTACAAGGTCGTAGAAGCGTCCCGGTTCGAGAGCCAACTCTACACGGCGTTCGTGCATAATGGCTTTGCGCAGTTCAACCTTGTCATTGGTGGTAACTTCGGGCAGGATTTCCTTGTCCAGACCACGGGCATGTGCACGTACCATCTCCAGATATGTTTTGGCTTCGCCCGGCAGATTCTTTTCATTGGCAGCTTCGGCAGCCATCAACAATACGTCCGTGTAGCGGATGAGGCGGATATTCACCCAGAAACCACCCTTGGTATACTTTTTGCGCAATGATGGTTCGGTGTATGCCTTTTTGTTGAAGTAACCACCCATGGCTGTGGAGACGGGAGATTCGCCGTAAGGCTTATTGGTATTGGCTTCCGTGATAGGCTCATCGATGCTGCGGCGGAAGTAGAGTAAAGTAGCATCTTTACGCGGGTCACCCGGTTCGAAAGCTTTGCCCAATTCTGTGGTAGCCATGTGCCATCCCCAGCCTAAGTTCCAGTCGCCGGAGCCGCGTACACCTTGTACCTCGCAGAACTGGCTACCTATGGTAAGGCTGTTCTTCAATGCATCTGTAGATTCACACTGCAACTCGAAAATACTGGAACCGCAGTTCTCGCCTTCTACGGTGAAGATCTTGTCTACCGGAGTGTCGAGGTTGTAAAGGCCCTTACCGATCACTTCGGTAGAGAGTTTGTACATGTTATCCCAATCGTTACGCATCATATAGGTACGTGCATGCAGTGAGCGTACGGCACCCCAGGTAATGCGGCCTGTATAGTTTGAATCCCATTGCAAGGGCAGAAGCTTTTCTGCTTCGGTCAGGTCGTTATCAATCTGTGTGTAGATTTTATCGACACCGCTTTTAGCTACATTTGCGTCGGCAGAGTCCACAACCTTGAAAGTGATCAGAGGCACTTCTCCCCAGGCACGTACCAGGTTGAAGTAACAGTAGGCGCGGAAGAAAAGGGCTTCTCCCTTATTGCGCATGGTTTCCGTATCTGTCTTTCCTTCTTTTTCGATGTCATCCAGCACTTCATTACACTGAAAGATAATCTTATAGTTCTGAGTCCAGTAAGCTCCCATAGTTCCATTGGAGGCCGTGTATTCGAAATCGTCGTACATGGCTGCCACATCGGCGCCGTCGCCTGCCGAACTACCCTTCTCGGAGTCTTCGCTGCGTGCCATTTCTATCATGAAAGAGGGAATACCGGCAGTAATGTTATAGCTGCGCATCAGGTAATATACATTATAAATTTTTCCACCCAAAAGGGCATTGGGGGCATCGTCTTCCGTGAATTGTCCCAGCGGGTCGCGGTCCAGGAAGTCATTACAGGAACTGAATGAGATGGCTGCAGAGCCAATCAACAGTGACAGGATATATTTTTGTATCTTCATGTTTTCAATGTTTAATGATTAATGTTTAGTATTTCATTCTTCATTTTAGAAAGTAAGGTTGAAACCGAATGTATAAACTACCGGCATCGGATAGCTACCGTTGTCCACACCGAATGCAATGGCTGTACCGCCCAATTCGGGTGTGTAACCGGTGTTATGCTTCCAGGTCTTCAGGTTCTGAATATTGGCATAGAGCTTGAGCGCCTGTACTCCGATCCTGGAGAGTAATGTCTTATCAAAGTTGTAAGCCAACTGTACGTTACGGATACGGAAGAAACTACCGTCTTCAATGTAATATTCAGAGTTCAGGTTATTGATCGTATGCTTCATGTTGAGCAACGGCTGACTGTTGCTGGTACCTTCACCATGCCAGCGGTTCAGACGCTGTTTCATGAAGTTGAATTGGCTCCAGTTGTAGTTGTCCCATGTGCGGTAGATTTCGTTACCGGCTTGTCCCATCATGTCAACACCCAGTTCCCAGTTTTTGTAACCTATACTGAAGTTGATGCCGTAAGTCACATCCGGAGTCGGGTCGCCGATCATGGTACGGTCGGCAGGAGTGATTTCACCGTTGCCATCCACGTCTACGAACTTCAGGTCACCCGGTGTAACGGTTGCCAGTGTATTCTTGGGTGAGTTGTCTATATCAGCCTGGTTTTGATAAACACCTTCCACTTTGTAACCATAGAAGTAACCGATAGGGAATCCGGCCATTGTATAACTTTGGCTCTTGTCACCTGAGATGATAGAATAACCTTCTTGTACAAGATTCAGCACTTTATTCTTGATAGTAGTCAAGTTACCGCCGATGCTATAGTTCCAGTCACCGATCTGGTCGCGCCAGTTAATGGCAAGTTCGATACCTTTGTTTTCGATAGATCCCAGGTTACCAATACCCGGTACTGTTCCTGAAATGCCCGGTACTTCGGCAAGCAGATCCTTCGTAGTCTTCTTGTAATATACCCCTTCCAGGTGCAAGCGGTTGCGGAAGAAGTTAGCTTCTGCACCGACTTCCCATGCTTCTACCTTTTCCCATCTCAGGGTAGCATTAGGCAGGTAAGATAGCTGATAGCCCGGATAGACGGCGGACGGTGTACCGAATACGGCAGAGTATGCGTTGCTCAGCAAAGGTTCTGCCGGATAAGCTCTGTCCAGATTCTGGTTACCCAGTGTACCCCATGAACCTTTCAGTTTTAACATATCCAGCCAAGTGATATCTTTCATAAATTCTTCTTCGCTGATCAGCCAGCCTGCACCTACAGAGTAGAAATTCTGCCATTGGTTTCCTGTGTACGAGAAAGCGGAAGAACCGTCACGACGGAATGACCCGTTGAATAAATATCTGCCTTTGTAGTTATAAAGGATACGTCCCAGCATTGATACGGTAGCGCGTTCCCATTGTGTACTTTCATTGGTGGAAGTACCGGCATCACCGATGCTTACGTACCATTTGTCAGGATTATCAGGAATCACCAGACCTACACCTTGTGCACGGGCAGCTCCCAGATTCTCCAGTTTGTTGTAATAAGTGGTGAAACCGGCAGTAGCTGTCAGGCTATGATCACCCCATGTATTCGTGTAAGTCAACAGATAGTCACTCTGTGTTTTCATCTCTGTCTGTTTGGCTTGGCTGACACCTGTCTTACCGTCGCCCAGTGTAACTATACTTCCTTCAGCACTGGCATCATATACCTGGATGACAGGAGTGAACTTGCGGCTATTGTTAGAAGCATAATCCATAGAGAACATAGCCTTGAACTGGAAATGTTTCAGGAAATCCCATTCGGCATATACGTTACCCGAACCACGATAGTTCTCGGCACGTGTTGTGTTAGCTTTCAAGTCAACGTCTACCATTGGATTATTCATCTGTGCCTTCTGGAATTCAGGCAAAGTTGTATAAAGGCCGTATTGGTCATTGAATACTGTAGCTACCGGGGTAGCGCGAACAGCAGTGGTTACAGTCTTAGTGTCGGCTGGTAAAATGCGTGCACCGTTGAACTGGAAACCTACTCTGAAGTTATCTGTCAGTTTATACTCATTGCTGACACTCAGCGTTATTTTGCTGTACTTTTCGTTCTTGATGTTACCTTGTTCATAAGCATAACCGGCACCAAGATAGAAACTATGCTTTTCGGAAGCTCCTGTGATGCTGACATTGTTATTGGTGATGAAACCGGTCTGGAAGATTTCGTCCTGCCAGTTAGTGTTACCGTTCCAACCCGTGAAGTCGAATTCGGGATTACCTTCATTTCTTAGCTGTTCGTTATATAGTTCTTTGAATCCGGCTGCATCTACCATTTCAATCTGATTGGGTACGCTCTTAAAACCAAAAGAACCGTTAATGTTTACGCGAGTCTGGCCTACTTTAGCTTTCTTTGTAGTGATGATGATAACACCGTTGGCACCACGTACACCGAAGATGGCGAGCGAGGAGGGGTCTTTCAGGATTTCCATAGATTCAATATCCTGCGGATTCAGGAAGTTGATGTTGTCGTTAAACAATCCGTCAACTACATACAAAGGTTTGTAACCATTGATAGAGTTGGTACCGCGTACGCGGATTTCTGGGTCTTCACCTGCCCTACCGGAGTTGATAACCTGTACACCGGGCACTTTACCTTGCAGGGCCGATAATGGATTGGCAACCGGTTTGTTGGCAATCTCGTCACCTTTGATATTGGTGATAGAACCTGTCAGATCTCGTTTCTTTGCACTACCATAACCGATAACTACAGTTTCGGCAAGCATTTGGGAATCATCTTTCAACTGAACGTTGATAACACTTTGATTGCCTACTTTGACACTTTGTTTCTCCATACCTACGTATGAGAACTGGAGGGTGGCACCCGGAGTAACTTTAATGGAATACTTACCATCAAGATCGGTTATTACGCCGTTAGTGGTACCTTGCACTACGATAGATGCGCCAATCAGCGGCTCATTAAATGAATCGGTTATTACACCGGTTACTGTTTTTTCCTGGGCGAATACAGTGGTGCCGGAAAGTACGAGGCACACTAATAGAAATAAACTTTTAAGCCATGAGGCTTTCTCCAAGGGAAGAAGTGTTTTTTTCTTCATTGCATTAAATTTTTTAGTGGATAACTAGGTTGGACTTCATTTCTCGCTTCTTCTGTTTTTGGCGGGAATTAAGTCTGGGGCAAAAGTATGAATAGAAATAAGCCGGGTACAAAAAACATATTCACCACCAATACATATCTCTGATTTTTAACAATTCAAAGACTACTCATTTACTACTCAAATTAATTTAATGCGTTGTTTATTAATGAAATAAGGAAAGTGTATAATGAAACTTATCTAACAAAAACAAAAGCCGGAAACAAGTATTGTGTACTGCTTCCGGCTTTTCTATCTATTTATTTATTGAGAATCCCAGTTTCTGCAATCCGTTTTGTACATCCGGATGGCTCATAAAGAGTTTCCATAGCAATCCGGTGCGATAGTTCTCTATCATGACGGCTATCGGGCCTTGGTCAATGGCGAGATATCGCTTGGGATACCAGTTATCAGTTTCGCTAAAGGCATCATAGAAACCGTAAGGACCGAATAACTTATCGCCCATTCCGTAGAGGTGTCGCATCACAGCCAGCGAATAATCCGGTGTATAGACTATGGATGAAAGGGCGGCAGTAGGAGAGATAACTCCCTGGTCGTCCCGTTCGTTCGGCATGTGGGCGGCATATCCGTTGACGGAGTAGCTGGCTGTCAGTCCCCAGCAGTCCGGGCCGAAACCTTTGTAGTGCTTCGGATTGCGGATGCAATAAGTACGGTTCACAAGCGTCAAGTTGCGCATTTCACCGAAGTAGCTGGCGCAATATTCATCTTTCAGGTTTGTCGGATCCAATCCGAGGAAAGAATAATGTGCCCAAAAGAGAGGGCCGGCTTCACAACCCTGATAGCGCAAGTGAAGTTCGATGCCTTCTACTTTATGGGGATCGACGATGGCACCGTTCTGTGCCCAACCGTCATGATAGACAGAAGCGGGAACACCATGTGTAGGAGAGGCTGCAGCAAGCAAGTACATGATGAGACATTCATTATAACCATGTACAGGGAAATCCATTGCCCAGCCATATTCGGGACTCCAATGCCAGTAGAGTACATTCTGATCGCCCTGGCGATAGAAATTCCAATCGACATCGCGCCAGAGGGTATCGATACGTTTGGCAAGTGCCTGCTCTTCCGGCGAACCATTGATGTAATATTGGTGTACGGCCAGTAATCCTTGTATCAGGAAGGCTGTTTCCACAAGGTCTCCACCATTGTCTTTTTGTCCGAAAGGTTTCACTTTACCGGTATCTCCATACCACCAATGTGGGTAGGCTCCATGAAAGCGGTCAGCTTTCTCAAGGAAAGAGACAATCTTTTCCATACGTGCCAGACCTTCTTCACGGGTGACGTAGCCGCGGTCGATGCCAGAAAGTATGGCCATGATACCGAAGCCACTGCCACCGGAAGTGATAACGTTCTGGTCTTTCTCGGGATAGATGCCGTCCATGTGGATACGTTCGGGGGCAAGACCACTGTTAGGTTCTGCACCTTTCCAGAAGTAATTGAAGGTTCGCCGTTGAACAGTGTCCATCAGTGCATCGTCCGTAAGTTGGGCAGTGCTTCCGGTCTTCGAATTCTTACAAGCTCCGAGGAGGAGCAGGAAGAGGAGAGGAAAATAGGTTGTTAGTTGTTTCATAATTAATATAGAGGGGAAGTTTAGTGATTAGGGTTTAGTGATAAGTGATTAGTGGGCTGCGCTATTATTCCGCATGGCATTAATCACTTATCACTAAACACTAATCACTTTATTTAAGTGTCAACTTTGCCGTCTTCACCGTCTGGCTGTTTCCACCGATCATAATATTGAAGTCACCGGGTTCGGCTACGTAATTCATATCATAATCATAGAACCGGAGCAGATCACGCGTGATGGTGAATGATACTGTTTTACTTTCTCCGGCACGAAGGAAGATCTTATTGAAACCCTTTAGTTCGCGCACCGGACGGGTGATGCTTCCTACAAGATCACGGATATAGAGTTGCACTACTTCCGCACCATCGTATTTACCCGTATTGGTTACAGTAACTACGGCGGTAACAGAACTATCTTTTCCCAGTGTAGGCGTGCTCAGTGCAATGTCACTATACTGGAAGTTGGTATATGATAATCCATAACCGAAGGGATATAAGGGTTCATTATCCACATCCAGATAATTTGAACGGAACTTCTCGAACCATTTACCTTCTGCCAACGGGCGACCGGTATTTTTATGATTGTAGAACAAAGGTATCTGGCCTACATTCTTCGGAAACGTCATCGTCAGTTTTCCACTTGGATTTACATCACCGAACAACACATCGCCAATGGCATAAGCTGCCTCGCTACCTCCGAACCATACATTGAGGATAGCAGGTACATGTTCCTGTTCCCAATTCAGTGTCAACGGGCGACCCGTAAACAAAGTAAGTACTACAGGCTTGCCCGTTTTCAGTAAGGCTTCCAGCAAAGTATGCTGCACATCGGGTAAGCCGAGTTCTGTGCGGCTTGAACTTTCACCACTCATTTCAGAAGATTCTCCCAGTGCAGCTACGATAACATCGGCTCCGGCTGCTACTTTCAATGCTTCGTCCAATAATTCCTGGTCCGTACGATTGTCACGGTTCAGTGAACGACCGAACATGGTGGCACGTTCTTCGTAAGCTGCATCACCGATAAGGTTGCTACCTTTGGCGTAGGTGATGTTGACTTTGCCTGCCATCATCTCTTTCAGTCCTTCGTATAAAGAAGGATAATCGTTGAGGCGTGCAGCTACACTCCAAGTGCCCGGCATATTACTACGGGTGTTGCCGAGAGGACCGATGACTGCAACGGTGCCTTGCTTCTTTAATGGAAGCACGGGGGAGTCAGCTACGGGTGACGAGCTACGAGTGACGAGGGGCTGTGCGGTGAGGGGGGCATTCTTTAAGAGCACAAAGCTCTCGGCGGCAATCCGGCGGGCAGCATCCCGATGTTCCTTTGTAAAGATGTCCCGCTTCGGACGGTTCACATCACAATATTTATAAGGATTGTCGAACAGGCCCAATTTATATTTTGCTTCCAATATCCGGCGGCAAGCGGTATTCAGCGTACCCATTCTCACTTTTCCTTCTTTAATGGATTTCATCAGTGTGCCGACAAAACCTTCACTTACCATATCCATGTCCACACCTGCATTCAGGGCAAGCGCACTGACGGTTTGTAAGTCGCCGACACCATGTTCTATCATCTCCGAAATACCTGTAAAGTCTGTTACCACAAACCCTTCAAACCCCCATTGACCACGCAACAGGTCGCTCAATAGCCATTTGTTTCCAGTAGCCGGTATCCCGTCTATTTCATTGAATGAAGCCATTACGCTACCTACACCAGCTTCTACGGCAGCTTCGTACGGATACATAAACTCATTGAACATCCGGTTGCGGCTCATATCCACTGTGTTATAATCGCGCCCGGCCTCTCCGGCTCCATACAGGGCAAAGTGCTTTACGCAAGCCATGATTTCATCATTGCGGTGTAGTTGGTCCTGCAGGTTGGCACCTTGATATCCGTATACCATTGCTTGTGCAATAGCTCCACCCAGGAACGGGTCTTCGCCCGAACCTTCACTGACACGTCCCCAACGTGGATCACGACTGATATCTACCATCGGACTGAATGTCCATGAGATACCGTCGGCACTTGCTTCGATGGCTGCAATACGGGCAGACTTCTCAATGGCTGCCATATCCCAGGTACAAGACAATCCCAACGGAATGGGGAAGATGGTTTCGTATCCGTGTATCACGTCCATGCCGAACAACAGGGGAATACCGAGACGTGATTTCTCTACTGCCAGCTTTTGCACTTCAAGAATGCGGTCTACCCCTTTCAGGTTGAAGAGTCCGCCTACCAATCCTTTTTCAATCTTTTGTGCCACATCACTGCTCTTAGCCTGTCCTGTGGTAATATCTCCTGTGACGGGTAGGTTCAACTGTCCGATTTTCTCTTCCACAGTCATCTTTTTCATCAGCGCATCGATGAAGCGGTCCATGTCTTGGGGAGACTTTTGCGCCTGTACGGTTGATATACCTATCAGGGCGCCCATCAACAACAAGCTTGTTTTTTTGAATATTGCTTTCATATATTTCTATATTTTAAGATAATAAAATGAGCATGGGTTGTCATAAGCAATCTGACTGCGATATTTAAGAAATTTCTTGCCTATTACTAAGCCGCGCGGTAGTATTTGCTTATTCTTTCCCCCATGGTCCCTTAGCCTCCGCAAGATTTTCTGATAAACTCTGCGGTTGCACGGCTTACCGATACTTGTGGAGTTCGATTTGATTAATAATCGGGGTTTTGTACCAATACACCGTTTGATTTATCTATCTCCGTCTGCGGCAATGGTAACAGTGCATTCTTGGGCTGATAGTTCTTACCGGCAGCCTGAAGCACTTCTTGTGCGATACCCCAACGTACGAGGTCATAGAAACGGTCGGGTTCCAAGCCCAGTTCTACGCGGCGTTCATGACGGATAGCCTCACGCAATACACTTTGATCCAGAGATTCCACTTTCGGCAGTACATTGGTCAGCGTGCCGCGAGCGTGTGCACGTACCTGTTCCAGATAACCGCTTGCTTCACCCATCAAACCTTTCTCATTGGCAGATTCAGCAGCCATCAACAAGACATCCGGATAACGGATCAGACGAATATTTACCCAAAATCCCATGCGCGTATATTTGCGGCGCAAGGTTGGGTCGGTGTAAGCCTTCTTATTGAAGTAAGCGCCCATGGCGGTGGACACGGGTGATTCTCCATAAGGCTTATTTGTGTTCTCCGGTGTGATGGGGTCTTCATTGCTGCGACGGAAGTAAAGCAGTGTAGCATCTTTACGCGGGTCGCCTTCTTCATAAGCTTTACCCAATAAGGTGGTGGCCATGTGCCAACCCCATCCCAGGTCCCAATCGCCTGCTCCACGTACGCCCTGTACTTGGCAGAATTGGCTACCAATGCTACCGTCTTCCTTCATAGCGTCGGTGGATTCGCATTGCAGTTCGAAGATACTTTCACCACAATTCTCACCTTCTACGGTGAAGACTTTATCTACCGGAGTATTCAGGTTATAAATTCCGGAATTAACGACGTCCGTAGAAGCGGTGTACATATTTTCCCAGTCGTTACGCATCATGTAAGTGCGTGCGTGCAGTGAGCGTGCGGCCCCCCAAGTGATACGTCCTGTGTAGTCGCTGTCCCATCGCAAAGGCAGACAATCTTCAGCTGTGGTCAGGTCCTTGTCAATCTGTTCATATATCTTCTCGGCAGTTGTTTTAGGTACATTGGCATCGGATGCTTCCACTACTTTGATGGTTACCAAGGGGACTTCGCCGAAAGCACGTACCAGGTTGAAGTAGCAATAAGCGCGGAAAAACAGAGCTTCACCTTTTGTGCGGATATTCTCAGTATCGTCTTTGTTTGCGCTTTTCTCGATGTCATCCAGAATTTCATTACACTGGTAGATGATTTTATAGTTTTGACTCCAATATGCACCTAAAGGGCCGTTGGAGGCTGTGTACTCGAAATCATCGTACATGGCTGCCTGTTCACCACCGTCGCCGGCATCACTTCCTTTTTCGGAATCTTCACTACGTACCATGTGTATCATGAAAGCAGGAATACCCGCCGTGATGTCATAACCACGCATCAGGTAGTAGACGTTGTACATCTTTCCGCCTACAAGGGCGTTAGGGGCGTCGTCTTCCGTGAACTGTCCCAGCGGATCGCGGTCCAGGAAGTCATTACAAGAACTGAATGAGAAGGCGGCTGCGCCAATCAACAGTGATAGAATATATTTCTTTATCTTCATAATCTTTGTTGTTATGGTTATTATAATACTATCCCTTAGAAAGTTAAATTAAACCCGAATGTATAAATCGCCGGCATCGGATAACTTCCGTCATCTACTCCGAAAGCAATGGCCGAACCGCCCAACTCAGGGGTATATCCCGTGTTATGCTTCCACGTTTTCAGGTTCTGAATGTTCACATAGAGCTTTAGTGCCTGCATGCCGATCTTAGAAATCAGTGCCTTATCAAAGTTGTAAGCCAATGATACGTTACGGATGCGGAAGAAGCTACCATCTTCTATATAATATTCGGAGTTCATGTTATTGATGGTATGCTTTGTATTCAGCAACGGTTGGGTATTACTGGTGCCCTCACCATGCCAACGATCCATGCGTTGCGCCATGAAGTTGAACTGACTCCAGTTGTAGTTGTCCCAGGTACGGTAAATCTGATTGCCGCCTTGTCCCATCATATCTACTGCCAACTCCCAATTTTTATAACCTACTCCGAGTGTAATACCATAAGTAATATCCGGTGTCGGATCGCCGATCATGGTACGGTCGGCTGTAGTGATTTCGCCGTCACCGTTCACGTCCTTGAACTTCAAGTCACCCGGAGTGACGGTAGCCAGCTTGTTTTTCGGTGAATTATCAATCTCTTCCTGACTCTGATAAACACCTTCTACTTTATAGCCATAAAAGTAACCGATAGGGTAACCTGCCATTGTATAACTTTGACTCTTGTCTCCGGCAATGATGGAATATCCTTCCTGTACAAGGCTCAACACCTTATTTTTAATGGTAGTCAGATTAGCTCCGATGTTATAGTTCCAGTCGCCAATTTCGTCGCGCCAGTTCAATGCCAGTTCTACACCCAGATTCTCAATAGATCCCAGGTTACCGATACCCGGCACGGTTCCTGAGATGCCGGGAACTTCTGCCAACAGATCTTTCGTTTTCTTCTTGTAATATACACCTTCAAAGTGCAGACGGTTGCGGAAGAAGTTGGCTTCAGCACCTACTTCCCATGCTTCTACTTTCTCCCAACGCAGATTCGGGTTGGGCAGATAGGCAAGCTGATAACCCGGGTAGATGGCGGATGGAACACCGAATACTGCAGAATAGGCATTGCTTAGCAAAGGTTCTGCCGGATAGGCTTTATCCAGGTTCTGGTTACCCAATGTACCCCATGATCCTTTCAGTTTCAACATATCCAGCCATTCAATGTCTTTCATCCATTCTTCTTCACTCATCAGCCAGCCAAGACCTACGGAATAGAAATTCTGCCATTGATTGCCTGTATACGAAAAGGCGGAAGAGCCGTCGCGACGGTAAGAACCGTTGAACAGGTATTTACCTTTATAATTATAGAGGATACGTGCCAGTACAGATACCGTAGAACGCTCCCACTGTGTACTACCATTGGTAGCAGTAGCTGCATCACCAATGCTTACATACCATTTGTCAGAGTTATCCGGTATGACCAGCCCTACACCTTGTGTGCGTCCGGCATTCAGGTTTTCGAGTTTATTGTAATAGGTTGTGAAACCGGCGGTGGCTGTCAGGCTGTGATCACCCCATGAATTGGTATAGGTCAACAGATAGTCACTCTGCACTTTCATTTCCGTTTCTTTAGCCTGGGTGACTCCGGTCTTGCCGTTACCCAATGTGGCTATATCTCCTTCCGCACTGGCGTCATATACCTGAATAATCGGTGTATAAGTCCGTGTGCTGTTTGAAGCATAATCTAGTGAGAACATGGCTTTGAACTGGAAATGTTTCAGGAAGTCCCATTGCCCGTATATATTGCCCGAACCACGGTAGTTCTCTGCTTTTGTAGTGTTCGCTTTCAGGTCAACGTCTACCATCGGGTTATTCATCTGTGCTTTCTGGAATCCGGGAAGGGAAGTATATAAACCATATTCCTTATTATATACCTCGGCCACCGGAGCTGCACGCAAGGCAGTGGCAACACTCTTTGAATCGGCCGGCAACATACGTGCGCCGTTGAATTGGAAACCTACTTTGAAGTTATCCGTCACTTTATAATCATTGCTGATGTTCAGTGTGATTTTGCTATACTTTTCATGTTTGATGTTTCCTTGTTCGTAGGCATAGCCCGCACCGAGGTAGAAGCTATGTTTATCGGAAGCACCTGTGATACTGATGTTATTGTTAGTGATGAATCCGGTCTGGAAGATTTCGTCCTGCCAGTTGGTGTTGCCTGTCCAGTCCGAGAAATTATATTCCGGATTACCTTCATTTCTTAACTGTTCGTTATACAGCAACTTGAAGCCATCTGCGTCCACCATCGCAATCTTGTTGGTAATGGCCTTGAAGCCAAACGAACCGTTGATGTTTACGCGGGTCTGTCCTTCTTTAGCTTTCTTGGTGGTGATGATGATAACACCATTGGCACCACGTACACCGAAGATGGCAAGTGAAGATGGGTCTTTCAGAATTTCCATAGACTCAATGTCCTGTGGATTCAGGAAGTTGATGTTGTCATTGAACAGGCCGTCTACTACGTACAATGGTTTGTAACCGTTGATAGAGTTTGTACCGCGTACACGGATTTCCGGGTCGGCACCAGCCTTACCGGAGTTGATGATTTGTACACCGGCCACTTTTCCTTGCAGGGCAGACAGTGGGTTGGCAACCGGTTTGTTGGCAATCTCATCCCCTTTGATATTGGTGATAGATCCCGTCAGGTCGCGTTTTTTTGCGCTACCATAACCGATGACTACTGTTTCGGCAAGCATTTGTGAGTCTTCTTTCAACTGTACATTGATGACATTGCGGTTGCCTACCTTGATGCTTTGCTTCTCCATACCTACGTATGAGAATTCGAGGGTAGCATCTGCAGGAACTTGGATCGAGTAATCGCCATCCAGTCCGGTCACTACACCGGTGTTGGTTCCTTGTACCACTATGGATACACCAATCAACGGTTCTTTAAATGAATCGGTAACAACACCTGTTACAGTGTGTTCCTGAGAGAATGCGGCAGTGCCTATCAACAGGAAACATGCCGTCAAGAATAGATTTTTAAGCCTTAGGGCTCTCTTCATAGGAGGGTTCAGGTTTCTCTTCATTGCATTAAATTTTTATGTGAATGATATATTGCATCAGAACAATGCAAATGAAAAAAAGATTTTGAGGTCATTCAAATCCCGGTTTTTTAACACAATTCCTTTCGTAAAACAGGGTTTGGAAAGATGCTGGCATTTCTTTGGTAGTAAGCGTAACATCTTTGTATTATCGTAATGACTATTACCGTAATGCCTGTTACAATAATAATATCAATGAGTGTGTGCCTATTTACTAAAGGATAGTATATTATGAAGTTTTATAATTGTGAAGAAGAACAAGAATTATTAGAGAATATCCGTGCGAATTAATATCTGTATTTCTTGAAATATTGAATTGTAAATAAAGAAAAGCCTCCGGGAAACTAATTCCGAAGGCTTTTTCTTCTTACATTTTTAACTGTATCTAAATATTTGTGCGGGTGATAGGACTCGAACCTACACGCCTCTCGGCACCAGATCCTAAGTCTGGCGCGGCTGCCAATTACGCCACACCCGCAGTGGCTTTCTTGTTAAGCGACGGCAAAGATAGAAAGATTTTTCTTTTCAGCAAATAGTTTGGTGCAGAAAGTATTTATTGGACCACTTTTAAGAGTTCCCGTGCCCTTTCAATGATCGTATCTATCCCCTTGTCTTCATCCTCTTTTGCCATATCTACTTTCTCATCCGGATCAATGCCGAATTCTATATGTTGCTTTTCGGCATCCAAATGTGGACTGGCAGAAAAACGTACTCCCCAACCGTTAGGAAGTTCCGAAGAAAAAGGCAAACCTGAACCACCACCGGTTTTGTCACCTACTAAAGTGACATTAGGAAAGTAGCGCATAGCGTTCACGAAATCATTCGTCGCACTGTAAGAGTGGCGATTGGTGAGAAGCATTACCTTCTTCTGCCAACGAATGCTGTTGGATGGTTCCAGATAAATAGGTTCAGGATCAGAGAAATCGCTGTGTCCCTTTCCTGTCTTGTGCTGGATGTATCCCGTCAATACCTTTTCATTAGTGAAGCGGGAGGCAATACGCTCAGAGTAAGTAAGATTACCTCCGCCGTTATTTCGTACATCGAAAATCAGTCCGCTACATGGAGCAAGGTAGGAGAGAACTTCGTCCAGATTACCGTTACCGACGCCATTGGAGAATGATTCGTAATAGATATACCCTATGTTGTCTTCAAGAATTTTATATTTGAGGCCACCGGCGATACGGTAACTCTTTCCAAGATACTGCCGTTCAATGATACCCTCGTTGAAATTGCGTGGATAATCCAGGTACCAGTCCCAGTATCGGGCCATATTCGAAGAACTGTACAGATTGACGTGACCATCCTTCAGTTCTGCCAGCATACTGTCAAGCACTTGGAATAACCCATCGTTGGGCATATTCGAAGTAATGAGAGGCTGGTACTCGTCATGAATGGCTTTCCAGTCTATCTGTTTATAGTCGAGGAAACAATATTGTTCGTCGATAATCTTCCACAAGGCTTCAAAATTGCCTTGCGGAGAGTTGTTGAACTCTTCTTCCCGAATGCAACTTGAAAACAATGGCAGCAACATGAAAAGTATTCCAAGCCACCTTAATTTAATATGATATATTCCTTTTATTTTCATTATTCTATCACCTTAACACGCTGTCGCTTTATCACTCTATTTTCTTTTCTTATCACGAATGAGAAACAACTCTTTTACGAAACCTACCATAAATACGTGCGAGTAGGTATGCATCCTTATGTCATTTACTTTTGCCTGTTGTGCATCCCAGAGATAAGCCAAGCGCATTTTTGCCCTTCCTACCGGAAAATCAACAGTCAGCATTTGCCGCAAAGATGGCTGATTGTGCAGGGAGGTGAAGTTTATCACTCCGCCCCAGTTGCCCAGCGTAAATATCTCGTAGTACGATTGTCCGTAATTCGGGCAGAACATAACGCCTGCAAAAGGAAGATTAACCTGATAGCGCAGGCTGATGGGATAGTTTTTGATCCGTAAATCCCATATAGCCATTCCGGATGCATCCAGATTGATGTAAGCGCGTGCTTGTGCCGGATTATTGCCATTGCGCAGATTGTAGACAAAGCCACCGTTGAGGTCGATCAATCCTCCGGCAAGCAACTTGAAGTTGGAAGTAATCGGGAAGTTGTAATGTAACCCGTAATTCCAGTTGGCAAGCCCGGAGAATGTATTGTTGTTATCCACACGGTTGTGGGTATAACCGAAATCAGCCTGGAAAAAGCTTTGCAGGGATACGTTGCCATTCATCCACTTGGTCATGCGCATGCTCTCGCGTGAAATGCGGAAGTCTATACCTTTGTATTCCTGCGGTGACAGGTAAGTGTCGTACACATTGGTGTAACCGATGCCATACATGGTAGCACGGGTTATAAAACGTGTCCGGGCCGAAGAGTCCGCTCTTAATTCCTGTAGCGCCCTGTCTTCCACACTTTGCGCCTGTATACTTCCGCTTGTCAGAAGCAGACATCCCATTAGTATTACACCAATCTTATTTAGCTTCATTGATAGAGTTGCTTATCACTAATCATTAGCCGTTAATCACTTAAAACAGTTTCATCTGTCCTGTTATCTCGTCCCGGATATCGTCTTCACTTTTGCCGTGATCCGGGTCCAGTATTTCCGGTTCTTCTTCATTCTGGTCTTCCATTTCCTGGGGAACTTCGGGTTGCCGTGTAGGTTCCAGTTCGTTGACGGTTTCCATTGTGAACGTAGTGATACGTTTACCTTTTGCCTTGAAACCTTTTACGGCAATAAATTCATCCGCTTCTATAATCATCGGTTCGCGGAAACTGTCATGTCCGCCGAATATAATTTCCAAGCGGGGATAACATTCGTCCGTCAACAGGATAAGGCGATTATTCTTGTTCTCTCCCATATAGTTCTGCTTGCGGTTGGTTGCCTCCATGCAGAAACGTTTGATATACGGGAAATTCTGCTGGTCTGCATCGTAGAGCACAGCGGTCCATATCTTATTCGGGTCAAATTTCTCCAATATCCGGATGTTAGCTTCGTAGTGATTGCTAAGGTCGAAGTTGGTGATGTAGAAATCTCCGTTATCATGTACTACCAGGATGCTGTCGTCACTCTGGAATTCTCCCAGATATTCACCTCGTCCATCATAGTTGAGGCGAAGCACGTCGCGGTCGAACCATACTTTCCGTCCGCCCAGTGTTGATCCTCCACGCTGTTTCAGAGCAATTTTGTGCACCGGAAGCTTGGTTAGTATATTACCTCTTGCCTGGCGTCCCTTGATGTTGATATTGCTGAAATCTTCTTCGAAGATAATGCGGCGTACACGCGGATTGGGCTTCAGGGTTACTTTGATGACTTCCGCTTCACCGTTAGGATTGGCTGTGAAGTACATGATGCGTGAATCGGGTGTACCTTGAGTTACGTCATATTCACGGTCGCGGATAATGCTTGTTACGGCAAACCGCTTGATATACTGTGTACCTTCTTTTCCGTCGCGATAAACAACGTTGTAGATTGTACGCTTGTCGTTCTTCTTGAAAACGTTGGCATAGAGAATATTCTTGCCTACGAACTTCTTGTCGGATACGGGAGTAACCAGATACCGTCCGTCCCGGAAGAAGATGATGACATCATCAAGACTTGAGCAGTTACACAGGAATTCATCCTTCTTCAGACCTGTGCCGATGAAGCCTTCTTCACGGTTGATATATAGTTTTTCGTTGGCTTCTACTACTTTGCTTGCTTCGATGGTGTCGAAGTTCCGCAATTCCGTGCGGCGTGGGAAATTCTTGCCGTACTTGTCTTTCAGTATCAGGTACCAGTTTACCGTATATTCCACGATATTGGCCAGATGGTGATTTATCTCCTCGATGTCCGTCCTCATACGGGCAATGAGTTCTTCTGCCTTGTCGGAGTTGAATTTAAGGATACGTCCCATCTTGATTTCCATCAGCTTCAGGATGTCCTCCTTCGTGACTTCGCGGATGAATCGTGGATAGTAAGGTGTCAGGCGTTCATCGATATGCTCGCAAGCGGCATCCATATTCTTGGCCTGTTCAAATTCCTTGTCCTTATAGATGCGTTCTTCAATGAAAATCTTTTCCAGTGAAGCGAAGTGCAGGCTTTTCTGTATTTCGTCTTTGCGTATTTCCAGTTCCTGGCGTAGCAAAGACAGAGTGTTATCCACTGATTTCTTCAGTACATCGCTTACAGTGAGGAAGTGAGGTTTCTGGTCGTCGATGACGCAACAGTTAGGTGATATGCTAACCTCACAGTCCGTGAAGGCATACAGGGCATCGATTGTTTTGTCCGAAGAAACGCCGGGGGCAAGATGAACAAGTATCTCCACGTTCCCGGACGTGAGGTCTTCTACTTTCTTTATCTTAATCTTGCCTTTTTCGCTTGCTTTCACAATGGAATCGCAAACACTGGCTACCGTCTTACCGTAAGGAATTTCTTTGATGGCAAGTGTCTTGTTGTCGATCTTCTCGATTTTAGCACGTACACGCACTGCACCTCCGCGCTCACCGTCGTTGTATTTAGAAACGTCGATACTACCGCCAGTCTGAAAGTCCGGATAGAGTTTGAACTCTTCCTTGTGCAGATAGCGGATGGATGCATCGCAAAGTTCATTGAAGTTATGGGGAAGTATTTTGGAAGAAAGACCTACGGCAATACCTTCTACCCCTTGTGCCAGGAGCAAAGGGAACTTCACTGGTAGAGTTACCGGTTCCTTGTTTCGTCCGTCATAGGAGAGTTTCCATTCGGTTGTTTTAGGGTTGAAGACCACATCGAGGGCGAACTTAGACAGACGTGCCTCGATGTAACGGGGAGCAGCCGCACCGTCGCCGGTGAGTATATTACCCCAGTTCCCCTGGCAATCTACGAGCAAATCTTTCTGTCCCAATTGCACCAATGCATCACCGATGGAAGCATCACCGTGCGGGTGAAACTGCATGGTATGCCCTACGATGTTTGCCACTTTGTTGTAGCGCCCATCTTCCATACGCCTCATGGAGTGCAATATGCGTCGCTGCACAGGCTTTAAACCATCATTGATGTGGGGTACGGCACGTTCCAGAATAACGTATGAAGCATAATCCAGAAACCAATTCTGGTACATACCGCTAAGTTGGTATTTTGCTTTTACGTCTTTCGTGTCAGCGGGTTTATAATCCGAATGTCCTTCGTTCCCTTCCGGGAGGTTCTTTTCCAAGTCGTCTTTCGGTGCTTCAAAGTCTTCGCTCATATCTATTTCGGGAATATCTATTCTGAATAATCACTGAATTTTTCAGTCGAACGCAAAAATACGAAATTTCTTGGGAAAATCTGCAAATGAAGACTTTTTAATTATCTGGAAAAGAAAGGTACATCTTGGATGTACATAAGCTACAATCTGCAGATGAATAATAAATTATCATTTATCAGATGTTGTATGTGTGATTTTCTCTTTTGTATTCAATGTGTTATTATATCATAAATAAATGCTTTTCAAATAAGACATTTATGGCCGAAAACGCACTATTTGAAATGTGAGTTTTTTTCTCTAATATGTGGCGTTTGGCTGCTTGTGGGCGGCATTTCGTTTTTTTGTCAACTTTCCGAATCTACTTGTAGAATTTATGAATGAGAATGGAAATAAGAAGGTTCTTGGTTGTAAAATGCTGATTATTAGTGTGGTGGCTTATGGTTTTTTGTTCAGTTAACAAGCCGTTTCCTATCTCATTTCTTGCATTTCAAATAGTAAGAAAACGGCCCTTTTCGTGAAAAACGGTTTTTGGTGTAGTGGAATAATAATCGGATCTTTGTAAAAGCAAAAAGATAAATTATTTGAAACAGAATTAAGCAGAATATGAACAAGCACTTTTACCTTAAGCATGAGATTATGTCTTTCAATGATCCCCGTATTCAGAATATGATTTCCCGTGAGGGCGGTAAGGCCTACGGTACTTATTGGTATATTATGGAGAAACTGAGCTTTCTGCCCGATATGGAAGCGGACATGAAATACCTGAAACCTTTTGCCACCCGTAATTTTACTTATCCTTATATGATGAAGATCGTCACGGATTTCCAGTTGTTCACTATTGTCGGCGATCATTTTTCACCCGTGCAGCTAAATACGAAATACGTTGAAGAGCCGCAAAAAAAAGAAGAGGATGTGGAGGTGAAACCGGCAAAAAACACAGCAAAAAACAGTGGGCAAAATGGCAAAAAGTACCCAGACAATGATGTAAAATCGGGCAAAAATGACGGATTTTCGACGAAAAACAGGCAGACAATGGACAAAAATCGCGATGGAAATGAATCTGGAATAAATTGCAATAGTCAGAATAACAGTGGTTTATCCGATAGTTCCATACAGCATAAAGAGAATATAAGAGATATAATAACAACAGCAGCAAAAGAAAAAGAAATATCTGCTGTTGCTGCTACTGTTAATCACAGTGGTATCTATGTTGCTGCCGATACTGCCATTTTTCCCTTTTCCGGCAGTAGTTTCTTTCCTGCCATCTGTCTCAGGCAGCCGTTCTGTGAGCTGCCCTATCGCCAGCGAGGCGCTTCTCCACCCGGCAGGCAATGCTATCTGGAACAATCTCACGAGGCAATGGATTCTTCTCCAACTTCGGGTAAAACTGCCTCGCGAGATGACCAAATTCGTCCCGTGATGCGACGAAATCCGTCTCGTGAGATGGGACAACCTTGCTTCGTGGGGCGGTAAGAATCATCCCATGAGACGGATTTTGGGCTCGTATATCCACCGTATCATCAATTTGTTTGACGGACAGATTGTGTCGGAAGTGCAAAGTGAGAGTTTGTTACGATAAGATAAATTAATACCCCACCTGCCCGACTTATGATATAAATCCCTATCTTTGTGGCGCTTTTTAATAAAGAACAGGATTAAAATTAATAGATATAACAAAAAAATGGCACAAGAAGACGTTTTTAAGAAACTCGTATCACACTGTAAGGAATACGGTTTCGTATTCCCCTCCAGCGACATCTACGATGGATTGGGAGCAGTGTATGACTACGGTCAGATGGGTGTGGAACTGAAAAACAACATTAAGCAATACTGGTGGCAGAGCATGGTGTTGCTGCACGAAAATATTGTCGGCATCGACTCCGCTATCTTTATGCACCCCACCATCTGGAAGGCTTCCGGACACGTAGACGCATTCAATGATCCTTTGATTGACAACCGTGATTCCAAGAAGCGTTATCGTGCCGATGTATTGATTGAAGACCAACTTGCAAAGTACGACGATAAAATCAATAAAGAAGTTGCCAAAGCTGCCAAGCGTTTCGGAGAGGCTTTTGATGAAGCGCAGTTCCGTAGCACAAACGGTCGCGTACTGGAACACCAGGCTAAACGTGACGCATTGCACGAACGTTTTGCAAAGGCACTGAATGATAATAACCTTGACGAGCTTCGCCAGATTATCGTGGATGAAGAAATCGTTTGCCCCATCAGCGGTACAAAGAACTGGACGGAAGTTCGTCAGTTCAACCTGATGTTCTCTACAGAGATGGGTTCTACTTCGGATGGTGCCATGAAGATTTACCTGCGTCCTGAAACAGCTCAGGGTATCTTTGTGAACTACCTGAATGTACAGAAGACTGGCCGCATGAAGATACCTTTCGGTATTGCACAGATTGGTAAGGCATTCCGTAACGAGATTGTTGCCCGTCAGTTCATTTTCCGTATGCGTGAGTTCGAACAGATGGAAATGCAGTTCTTCGTGAAGCCGGGTACTGAATTAGACTGGTTTAAGAAGTGGAAAGAAATTCGCCTGAAATGGCATAAGGCATTGGGATTCGGTGACGACCACTACCGTTATCATGATCATGATAAGTTGGCTCACTATGCAAATGCAGCTACAGATATCGAGTTCCTGATGCCGTTTGGCTTCAAGGAAGTGGAAGGTATCCATAGCCGTACGAATTTTGACTTGTCTCAGCATGAGAAGTTCTCTGGTAAGAATATTAAGTACTTCGATCCTGAGACGAACGAAAGTTATACTCCGTATGTTATCGAGACTTCTATTGGTGTGGACCGTATGTTCCTCAGCATCATGTCTGCTTCTTATTGCGAAGAACAACTGGAGAGCGGAGAAAGCCGCGTAGTGCTGAGATTGCCTGCCGCACTTGCTCCTGTGAAGTTGGCTGTAATGCCGTTGGTGAAGAAAGACGGTCTACCTGAAAAGGCTCGTGAGATCATCGACTCATTGAAGTTCCACTTCCACTGCCAGTATGATGAAAAAGATAGTATCGGTAAACGTTACCGTCGTCAGGATGCCATCGGTACTCCGTACTGTGTGACTGTTGACCACCAAACTCTGGAAGATAACTGCGTGACACTGCGTAATCGTGATACGATGCAACAGGAACGCGTGGCTATTGCTGAATTGAATAACATTATTGCAGACCGTGTCAGCATCACTTCATTGCTGAAAGGGTTGCAATAAGTACTGGAATTCGAAAGTTAGAATACAGAATAAAAAATAATTGAATGAATAAAAAACTCTTAGTATTTTTGCCTTTCCTGCTGATCTTGGCAGGTGCGTTTGTCTCTTGCGAAGAAGTGGAAGAGGAAGGGAAATATGCGAACTGGCAGGAGCGTAACCAAGCGTTTCTGGATTCTATCAAAGTCGTTGCGGGGGATAATTATGTTCCTATGGACTTGGAAAAGTTGGATAAAGTAGAGGTAGGCGAAATGTTCTATATTAAGAATGAATTTGTCAGTACTCTTCAGACTCCGGAATATATATATTGTAAAAAGCTTGTGAAGAATCTGGATGGACAGCGTCCGATGGCTACAGAAGCAGCTTATACTTATTATTATGGTACACTGATTACTGGTATTAAGTTTGATGGAAGTTTTACGGGATATAGTGCAATAGATCAGGCTATCCCTAATCCTCCAAAGAATGAGCCGACAGATTTCGACTGGACTGTTAAGTTTACTATTAACTCATCTTCACTGACAAGTGGATGGAGAACTTTCCTGCAATATATGCGCGTTGGAGAACGCTGGATGGTTTATGTTCCATGGGGTTCTGCATATGGAACTGATGGTAGTGGATCGATTCCCGGTTATTCAGTATTAGCTTTTGATGTGATAATGACAGAGGTGGTTCAGTAAACTAACTTCTTCATGAAACAATAAAGGAGGCATATCTATTTCTTTCGATTAGATATGCCTCCTTCTTTTGTTTTATATTTTGCTATTACGGGGTTTTCTATTGAAAATGTGTATATTTGCACAAAACTCATATCGAAAATGTGTGAATTTCCACATTTGTGATATCAAAAATGTGATTTGCTATGTTTGAAAGAGACATTATCTCGCAATTGGCAGCATGGAAAACGGATACGAACAGAAAGCCGCTGGTAATTCATGGTGCACGACAGGTAGGTAAGACGTGGGCTTTGAAGTACTTTGGCAGAGAGTATTTTGACGATGTTGCTTATTTTAGCTTGGATAAGGATGAAAGTGGTCTTTGCGATGTCTTTAGAACAACGAAGGACCCTCAACGAATTATTCAACACTTATCTTTTTTGCATGGAAAGAAGATAGAACCTCAAACAACCTTATTGATTCTGGATGAAATTCAAGAGTGCAACGAGGCATTGAATGCATTGAAATACTTCTGTGAGGAAGCTCCTGAGTATGCTGTGGCGTGTGCGGGCTCTTTGTTAGGCATTTATCTGAATCATGTGGGTAAATCATTTCCGGTAGGGAAAGTGAATCATCTTTATATGTATCCGCTCACTTTTACGGAGTTCCTGAGGACAAAAGACCCGGCTATGCATGAGTATATGCATTCTATTGATAAGGTAGAACCACTGCCACAGATTTTTTTTGATAAGTTGCGGGAGTCTTTTACTGCTTATTCTATTTGTGGAGGTATGCCCGAACCTGCCACCTTGATGGTTGATTTTAATGATATGGAGAGAGTGGATTCTGCACTTCAAGATATATTGAATGATTATGCTTTGGATTTCGTGAAACATACTACTCCGACTTTGGCTCCTCGTATCAATTATGTCTGGAACTCGTTGCCTTCGCAGTTGGCGAAAGAGAATCGTAAGTTTGTTTATCAGTTGGTCCGGCCGGGAGCACGTGCCAGGGAATATGAAGATGCCATTTTGTGGTTGGAGCAGGCAGGGCTTATAAATAAAGTGTTACTTAGCAAAGCTCCCAAGTTGCCATTGAAAGCTTATGATGATTTAGGTACATTTAAACTTTATACATTGGATTTGGGTTTGTTGCGGAGGCTGTCTGAATTGGATGCCAGTATATTATTGCTGCCTACTCCTGCCTATACAGAATATAAAGGGGCGTTAGCTGAGAACTATATATTACAAAGCCTTACAGCACAGTTTCAAATGCCTTTCCGTTATTGGGCTTCAGGCAATAAGGCAGAGGTGGACTTTTTGCTTCAGTATGCCAATCAGATCTATCCGATAGAAGTAAAAGCAGACCAAAATATACAGGGCAAAAGTCTGATTCAGTATGAGAAACTCTTTCAACCTATTTGTCGAATTCGGTATTCAATGTTGAATCTGAAGCGGGATGGAAATTTGCTGAATATACCTTTGTTCCTGGCGGATAAGACGAAAGCGTTGTTGGGAGTGGTTAGTGATTAGTAGGCTGCGCTATTATTCCGCATGGAGCTATCACTAACCACTAATCACTCATTACATCTTCTTTTTCAATGCTTTCACCCAAATTTTATATCCTTCCTCATTCAGGTGCAAGCCATCACTGGTCAGCTCTTTGCGCAGTACATTCGTGCCTTTCTCTGTAAATAACGGGAAGAGGTTGATGAATGTAATCTTATGATCTTTGGCTAACACTTCCAGTTGTGCATTGATTTCGGGAACCATGTCGGTTTTTCCGGTTAGCTTTTTGTAACGTCCGAAGCTCTCATCGAAAGGCAGGAGACTTTGCAGGTAGAGTTTCGTATCGGGAGATTCGCGCTGAATGCGCTCTACGGTCATGCGTATCATACTGACGATGCTGTCCGCAGTGAGGTCGTGTGAGATGTCGTTGACACCGGCAAGGAGGAATAATTTCTCTGGGTGTCCCGGAAGTATCTGGTGCAGGCGGTCGTAAATACCCATAACTTCATCACCGATGATACCACGGTTACGGATGTTTTTCTTGTTGAGGCGGGCATTCCAGTCGCCGCCACCTTCTGTAAGGCTGTTGCCTACCATGACGATGTCTTTGGAAGTAATGGCAGGTTCATCCATGAATTGAAGGAAGCGCTTATAGTAATGATCCGTATAAATACGTGGGGTGGGATAGATAGAAGCTGCAACAACATTGGCTATCAGAGAGCGTAGACGAACCATGCTGTGACCGTCTTCGGGATGCACGGCATTGACGAGCAGGATGACGGAAGTATTGTTGTCCGGATCTATGATGATGGAAGTACCGGTGTATCCGGTGTGCCCGTAGGTATTCGGACCGAAATAATCTCCGTTATTGGAAGCGTAGGCGGTGAAATTATCCCATCCTAAAGTGCGTCCTAATGTAGCGGTGGCACGAGGGACGGTACACATAGCTTTTACTCCCAATGGGCTGAGGATGCGGTGTCCGTTCCATTCTCCGCCGTTTTGCAGGGCGGCGCAAAGGACAGCTATGTCTTCGGCACAGGAGAATACGCCGGCATTGCCGGAAATACCGCCATTCATGATGCGGGCGAGTGGATCGTGTACTTGTCCGCAGAGGACGCTGCCATCGGATTGCTTCTCGGTAGGAGCGATGAGTCTATGCCAGTCACCTTCGGTAGAGGTTGCCCAGTGGGCATCTGCTGTATTGATCCATTTTCCATCCTTGTCGCGCTTGCAGGGGAGATAATCGGTATGGGCCATACCTAATACATCAAATAGATTTTCGCGGGCGAAGTCGCGTAAAGATTGTCCGCTGACGGTTTCGATGATGCGTTGCAGGGTGATGTAGTTAAGGCAACTGTATTGGAAGTCGGTTTGTGGCTTGAAGTCGCGGCGGCAGTTGGCTATGTACTCTATCATTCCGTCGGGGCTGGGGGAGCCATATTGTTTTTCCAGTTCAGTGGTTGGGGCATAAGGGGGGAGGCCGGAAGTATGTGTCAACAGGTCGGCGATGCGGATGATTTTCTTATCTTTTCCGTCTTCGCTTATCCAGGATTTAAAATCGGGGATGTAGAGGCTGACGGGGTCCAAGAGGCGGAGCTTGCCACGTTCTGCCAGGATATGGGTACAGATGGCAGTGGACATGGGTTTGCTGCATGAGGCCATATCGAAAATAGTGTTTACGGTCATAGGCTCGGTGTTAGGGTACACACGCTTGTTGCCGTATGCTTTGAGGTAGGCCATCTTCCCGTTACGTACTACAGCGAGCACGGCACCGGGAATGTCTTTATTAGCGATGGCGGTTTCTATCGCTTCATCAGCGTACAACAAATGACGGGAATCCATGCCGACTTGTTCGGGGGCAACACGTTGCAAGGATTGTGCGTTGGCTTGCAGGACAAGCAGCACAAAGAAAAAAAAGGAAGGGAAAAGTTTCATAAGGGGGTGTTATTAATGATTAGATGATTAATAATGGGAAATGATCGGAAAGGCGATTATTTTCCTCTGTAAGCATCTACCGCCTTCTTCACTGAACCGTGCATTAGTAGCAGCGCTTTCGCTTTGCCATAATCTAATCCCAGCTCTTCTACAATCATGCGGGTGCCACGGTCTACCAATTTCTGGTTACTCAGCTGCATGTTCACCATCTTGTTGCCTTTCACACGGCCCAGTTGTATCATGACAGAAGTGGTAATCATGTTCAGTATCATCTTCTGTCCCGTACCCGATTTCATGCGTGAGCTGCCTGTTACATACTCCGGTCCTACAATCATTTCGATGGGAACATCTGCTTCTGCTGCCATCGGAGAGTCGGGGTTGCTGGTGATGCAGCCTGTAAGAATGCCGTGCTCGCGTGCTTTCTGCATGGCACCGATCACGTAAGGAGTCGTGCCGGAAGCAGCAATGCCGATGACGGTATCTTTATCCGTAATGTTACGTTCAACTAACTCTTCCCAACCGCGACGCATATCGTCCTCCGCATTTTCCACCGGATTGCGCAGGGCTGTATCACCACCTGCTATCAGTCCGATGACGAGCGTAGGAGGCATACCGAATGTTGGAGGAATTTCTGATGCATCCAGCACACCCAGGCGACCGCTGGTGCCTGCTCCCATATAAAAGATGCGTCCGCCTTGCTTCATGCGCGGAACGATTTGTGTCACCAGTTTCTCAATTTGTGGAATGGCTTTTTGAACAGCCAATGCCACTTTCTGGTCTTCTGTGTTGATGTCCTCCAATATTTCGCGGACAGATTTCTTTTCTAAGTCGTTGTAGAGCGAGGGTTGCTCTGATATCTTTACGAATGCCATGATGATGATTTATGATTTATAATTTATGATTTATGCGTTGTTGGGTGGGTTAGCTATGGTAGCTAATCAGGCCTTCCATAGGGCTCTGGAGGATGATACCTACTTGAACGCCCATTTCCTGTGCAGCTTCGGTAAGTACCTCCTTATAATGGAATGCTACGGAGCCGATGAAATGTACCTTGCTATGCTGATAATCGTATTGCATGACGTTCCTTTTCAGGAAAGCCTTGAAACTGTTCAGCACCAGCGTGCGCACACAAGGCTCGTCCAGATTCTGAGCGAGGAATGGAGACAGGCTTGCCAGGAAGCGGTTCGGGAATGGTTTACGGTATACACGGTCGATGATGTCTGCCGGTTCCAGATTGAACTGCTTGAGGAACTTTTCTTTTAACTCTGGAGTCATTTGATTTTTCAGAATATCACCTACCAGCAACTTACCCAGGCAAGCACCACTACCTTCGTCGCCAAGAATGAAACCCAGGGGAGAGACGTTGGCACCAATGTGTTTGCCGTCGTAATAACACGAGTTGGAACCTGTGCCCATGATGCAGGCTATGCCCGGTTCGTGTCCGCAAAGTCCGCGGGCGGCGGCAAGCATGTCAGTATTTACTTCCACTTCGTCGCCCGAAACCTGGAGATGCTGGATAATGGCACGGTGCACCATGGCAATTTTGTCGGGGAAGCCACAGCCAGCACCATAAAAGTACACAGCGTCGAAGGCATTGGTCGTTAACTGGGGCAGCAGCGCTGTCGCGATTTCATTACTGATCTCCTCTTCCGACTGAAAGAAAGGGTTGGTACCTTTCGTAGAAACCTGCTGGATGAGTTTACCTTTCTCTACAACACACCAATCGGTTTTTGTAGAGCCACTGTCTGCTATTAATATCATATCGTTTAATTTTAATTATTCATCGTTTATATTTCATCGGTGTTATAGTCTTTTGCCGATTTATCTGCTTGCTACTATATCTTGATATATATCTTCCGCTTATACAATTGATAGCCGATGCACCAGTTGATGGCTACAAAGAGCAATGCATAGGCCAGTGAACCGCCTGTCTCACCGAATATCGGCATGAGAACGATCTTATATAAGAATCCGTGTATGCTGATGCTGCCATCGCCCCAGGGGAAGCTGATGCTGCCGAACAGGATGCTGAGTACTCCACCCAGAACGTACATGAACAGGGGGTTGACACCGAAAGCCTCGAAGAAAGTACACCATTTCTTGTATCCTTTTACGTCGATGATCCAGATGAGCAGTGCCAGGAAACTGGAGGCCAGTCCGCAAGTGGTGAGGACGAAGGTGGGAGACCAGATTTTCTTGTTGATAGGGCAACCGTAGCTCAGCAGGAAGCCTGCAAAAGTAAGGACGGCACCAACCAGGAATAATTTGATCAGGTGAGAGTTCAGTAATGCCTCGCGGCTCTCGGCTTTATTGCTGTCCAGCATCATACGGCCTACGCAGAAGCCCAGCAATACATGGGCAATGGAGGGTATGGTGCTTAAAAGACCTTCGGGATCAATGCCGTTGTCCTTGTACATGTGTGCGGGGGTGAGGATGGCACGGTCCACTATGGAAAGGATATTGGTTTCGTTGTAAGCAAATCCGTTGCCACACATCAGCAGGATGAAGTAGCCAACCAGTAATATGGCAATGAGGTAAGGGATATGACGGTGTTTCATGGTCAGTGCAATGATAGCGGTAGCACCGTAACAAAGGGCCAGACGCTGCATGACACCCAGGATACGGATGCGGTCGAAAGTCCAGACGGATGCCCAGAGTTGTTCGCCAAAACTGAGTCCTTCATGGGAGCCTGCCCAGTAGTAACAGAATTTGGAGAACCAGCCGATGGCAAGTCCGATCAGGAAGATGATAATGGTACGCTTCAATATCTTCATGGCGGCTGCATGACTGAACTCGAAATTGTACTTCTTCAGGGAGATATAGGTAGAGATACCCATGATGAACATGAAGAAAGGGAAGACGAGATCGGTGGGGGTGAGGCCATTCCACTCAGCGTGGCGCAGGGGGGCATATATATGTCCCCAAGTGCCGGGGTTGTTCACCATAATCATGCCCGCAATGGTGACACCGCGAAGGATGTCGAGGGCAAGAATGCGCTTGTTTGTCTTGGTCTGACTGTTCATTGTAATAAGTGTGTTAAGTTATTAGTTATAAGTTATCAGTTGTTTCGGCTTTCACGCTCTTTGTGCATTGGTCTACGAGATAGGCGATAGAGACGTAGGGGATACCTGAGTTGGTAGTCAGTCCTATTTCGCAAGTACGACTGTTTGAGTAGCCGATAGTGATACCCGATGCTTCTATCTGCGGACGGAGTTTGCGCAAGGCATAGGAATTCAGTTCGGGATAGGTGAATCCACGGTCTCCGGCAAAACCACAGCAGCCTACTTCTTCGGGTACGAAGACATGCGTAGAACAGAGTTTTGCCAGGGAGATAATTGTATCTGCCAGACCCATTTTGCGCATGGAGCAGGTGATGTGTACAGCTACGGGGCGGTCGGTCTGCGTGAAGACTAGTTTGTCTCGCAGGAAGGTGTAGATGAATTCTGCAGGTTCGTAGAGTTTCATCTTCTGAATGGTTTCGCGCATGCGGTGCAGGCAGGGGCTTTGATCACAGAGAACTGGGTATTTGCCTTGCTCGCTGGCTTCCCAAAGGGCGGCTTCGAGTTCAGTGGCTTTGCGGTCGGCAATGTCGAGCATACCTTTACTTTCCCAAATGGTGCCGCAGCAGAGCTTATCCATGTTCTTGGGGAAGATGACTTCGTAACCGCCTTTTTGTAGGAGGGAGATCATCTTATTTACCAAAGGTTGCTCCACAGGGGATTTTTTCGGGAGCCCCATGGTTTGGTTGATGCAGCTGGGGAAATAAACTACTTTATCAGCTACGAGTGACGGGCTACGAGCTACGAGTGCTGCGCTATCATGCCGCATGCTACTCGTAGCTTGTAGCTTGTAGCTTGTAGCTTTATAGCTCTTTGGCATGGCAGGCGTCCACAAAGGCACGCCCAATACATTGTGCATCCCTTTCGTAATGCTGCTCATGGCTTTGGTTCCCAATACGGAGTGTCCGAAATTGGCTAATGATAAAACGGGGCGCAGGGCGCTCTTGACACCGGCGAAGTGATTGGCTACGAAATCTCCTGCTTTATATCCGAGGCTACCTTTCGGCAGTGATTCCTGGCGGATGATGTGGGTCAGGTCGCCTGTATTGATATTCATCGGGCAGGACATGGAGCACAGTCCGTCTCCTGCGCAAGTTTGATTGCCCGGGTAGCGGTATTGTTTTTCGAGTAAAGACAGACGTTCCTGGTCTGTGCCGCTTTGTTTCAGACGTGATATTTCCCGTTGCAATACAATGCGTTGGCGCGAAGAAAGGGTAAAGCCGCACGACAGGCAGTTCACTTCGCAGAAGCCACATTCGATGCACTTGTTTACTTTTTCGGCAGGACTGGCTTCGTCGATAGGAATCAACGGTAACGGTTTGAAGTTCTTGATGTGACATTGTGGGTCATCATTGAAGATAACTCCCGGATTGAGCAGCCCTTTCGGGTCGAACAACTGCTTGACTGCCTTCATGGCTTCAAAAGCTGCCTCTCCCCATTCATATTTCACGAAGGGGGCCATGTTACGTCCAGTGCCATGTTCTGCTTTCAGCGAACCGTCGTATTTATCGACTACCAGAGTCTTTACGTCATTCATCAGGTCCTCGTAGCGCTTTACTTCGGCGTCGGTACTGAAAGACTGGTTCAGGATAAAGTGGTAGTTGCCTTCCAAGGCATGACCGTAGATGCAGGCATCATCGTAGCCGTGGCGGGCGATGAGCTGTTGCAGGTCGGCAGTGGCTTCGGGCAGGTCTTCGATGTGGAAGGCTACGTCCTCGATGAGGCAGGTAGTGCCGGGTTGGCGTGTACCGCCTACGGATGGGAATATGCCTGAGCGAATAGCCCAATACTTGGAATATTCTTCCGGCCGGTCGGTGAAGTGCACGGGGATGTAGGTGCTGAAAGTTTTCAGACATTCCTCGATTGCTGAGATGTTCTGTTCCAGTTCCTCGCGGGTGCGGGCTTTGGTCTCGGTCAGCACGGCTGTAAGGCCGGAGGCATCGGCAACTTCTTGCTTATACTTTAAGTAGACAGGGTCTTCTACCGAAGAGAGACTCTTGTAGTCCAGCAGTTCGGCGCCTTTTACTATCTTTCTGTCTGCTTCTGATGCGGAAGTACTATCATTTGAGAGTTCTTTCATCGCCACCACCGCCCGGCAAGCATCCTTGATGCTGGTAAAATAGAGCATGGCGCTAGCCTTGTACGGATAGTCGTACTCTGTGCGCATGGTAATTTGGGAAAGGAATGCAAGCGTGCCTTCCGAGCCTACCATCAGGTGGGCAATAATATCAAACGGGTCATCGAAACGGACGAATGGCAGAAGGTTCAGTCCGGTTACGTTCTTGATGGAGTATTTGTAGCGGATGCGTGCAGCGAGTTCTTTATTGGCACGTATCTGGTCACGCAATTCGCAGATGCGATTGTAGAAATCGGGGTGGGTGGCTTCGAAGGAAGCACGCGAAATGTCGTCCCCTGTGTCTAGCACGGTGCCGTCCGCCAATACGATGCGGGCGGAGAGAAGTACCTTGTCACTATTGGCGTGTGTACCGCAATTCATACCCGAGGCGTTGTTCATGACGATGCCGCCTACCATGGCACTTTTCACGCTTGCCGGGTCCGGAGCAAACTTACGTCCGTAGGGGGCGAGAATCTCGTTGACCCGCTGACCGATGATGCCCGGTTGCAAGGTAATCTGTTCATGATCGGGAGAAATGCTGTACTTCTCCCAATGTTTTCCGGCTACTATCAGGATAGAGTCACTGATGGCTTGTCCCGACAAACTGGTTCCTGCGGCACGAAACGTTACTGGCAGACCGTAACGGTCGGCAAGTTTCAACAGGTCGGAAATTTCCTCTTCGCTGTTGGAACGAATCACGATTTGTGGAATAAGGCGGTAGAAACCCGCATCTGTTCCCCATGCTAACCGGCGCAGTTCGTCGGTGTATATCCTATCTTGCGGAATAAGTCCCCTTATTTCCTGCAAAAACGAAGTGTAGCTACTTTTTACCATAGTGCTTTCGCCTTTCTTTTCCTTATCATTCTTTTCTTCTTTCACCTGCCTGTGATGACAAGCACTCGTCACCCCTTATGACATCCCGGTTCCTTAATGGCTCTTTTCGGTGTAAGAAGCGTTTATTGTTCCCTACTTGTACAGGTAGTATTTCTTCGACAACCGTCGGAAGTCTTCAACATCCTTATACCAATAGTCTCGCACGTCTTCCCAGCGGTTACGCTGTGAGAACCGCTTGCGTATCTCTTCCGAGCCGCTTACCATGTCGAACATACGAAAACGTCCCTTGTCGGCATGCTCAAATACGGCACGGTCAGGATAGAGCGCTGCGATCTCCTGCATCACCAGGAACTGGATGTCGCTCAGCGGGGCTTTCTGTACATCCATGATGTGTACCTGTACGCCTTGCAGCAATTCACCCTTGCCCACGGAGTAGAAAGGTTTCAGATACATCGGTCTGAATACAACACCCGGCACATTCAATGCGTTCAGGTTTCCCGCCAGTTTTTCTGCTTCTACCCACTGTGCGGCGAACATCTGGAACGGTATCGTATAGCCTACCCCGATGGACATGTATCCCAGTTCACCCAGAATACCGCTTACCGGATAGAATATAGCCGAGTGCGGATGGGGAATATGCGGAGAAGAGGGTACCCATTGCAACCCCGTCTGTACATAGTCCATCTTGCGTTTCCAGCCTTTCATCTTCACAACATGCAGGTTGCATTGTGCTGCCATCATTTTCTCTCCGTTCAGCATCAATGCCAGTTCACCGCAAGTCAGCCCGTAAAGGTACGGAATCTTGAACTGACTGACAAAAGAAATGCAATCATCTTCTACCAGGTTGCCTTCTATCTTGAGTCCGCCTACCGGGTTGGGGCGATCCAATACGATAAATTCTTTACTGTTTTCGGCTGCTGCTTCCATAGCCAGTCCCATTGTACTGATATAGGTGAATGAGCGGCAACCGATGTCTTGGATATCGTAGACCAATACGTCAATGTCTTTCAACATCTCCGGCGTAGCCTTGCGGGTTTTGCCGTAAAGGGAATATACGGGCAATCCGGTGGTGGCATCTTTGATGTCCGTCACGTGGTCGCCGGCATGTACGTCGCCACGAACCCCGTGCTCCGGACCGAAGAGGGCAACCAGATTTACGTTCGGTGCTTCATGTAGAATGTCAATGGTGGATTTCATCTGATTATCTACTCCGGTGGGGTTGGTAATCAGACCTACGCGTTTGCCTTCCAGGCACTTGAAATTCTGGTCTTTCAGGACTTCGATACCTGTTTTTATTCTTATCTTTTGTGCCTGCACCACGCTTCCGAAAAGGAGGCAGAACAAGGATATTGTAATTATCTTCTTCATAACTAGTTACTTATTATTAATTGTTAATCACTTCTTTCCGTATGTTGGGTCAATCTTCCTGTCGGCAAACACCGTGACCACAATAGTGGCGGCACAGCAGAGTATTACGATCCAGAAGAAGTTGACATAGCCGACTGCTTCCTGAAGGTAACCTGCAAACATGCCTGGAATCATCATGCTCAGTGCCATGAAAGCGGTACAGATGGCGTAGTGCGACGTCTTGAACTCTCCTTCGGAGAAGTACATCATATAAAGCATATAGGCTGTGAATCCAAATCCGTAGCCGAACTGCTCGATGGCAATGGCCGTTGAAATGGCAAACAGATTATCGGGTTGTCCGATGGCGAGATAGACAAAAGTCAGACAAGGGAGCGTCATGCACGCTGCCATCCACCAAATGGATTTCTTCAGTCCGATGCGCGATGCGAATAATCCGCCCAGGATACCACCTACTGTGAGGAATATCACTCCGATAGTGCCATATACAATGCCTACTTCTGCTGTGGAAAGTTCCAGGCCTCCTGCCTCTTTAGAAGCTACTAGGAAAGGCATACACATCTTGATGAGGAATGCTTCGGGCAGACGATAAAGCAGCATGAACGCGATGGCCAACCATACTCCAGGTTTGGTGAAGTAAGTGGCAAACGTGCGCCCGAACTCTTGGAATATGGCTTTTGCATTGGCTGTTCCCGGTGTCAGTACAGACTTGTCGGAGGTAGGCTTGGGTATTGCAAAGAGGTGATAGAAAGTTACCAAACTGAACATGACGGCTGTAACCAGCATTGTGATGGTCCACGACAGTGGAATGTCTTTGTACCTCAGTTCAATGGCACCGGCAATGGCTACGAGTACTCCTTGTCCGAAGATGGATGCAAGGCGGTAGAAGGTACTTCGGATACCGACGAATGCGGCTTGGTCGCTTTGCTTTAATGCCAGCATGTAGAAGCCATCGGCGGCAATATCATGTGTGGCCGAAGCAAATGCTGTAATGATGAAGAGAATCAGTGTGATGGTGAACATGCTGATGGGAGTTGTTCCGGCAGCTATTGTTGCTTCATCCGGTTTCGGAATGGACAGTGTTAACAAAATGAATGCTATCGACATCAGGATTTGCATAGAGATGATCCACCATCGTTTGGTCTTGATGATGTCGATGAATGGGCTCCAGAAGGGCTTGATGGTCCAGGGGAGATACAGCAGACTCGTAAACAAAGCCATCTCTCCATTGGGAACACCCATCTTGGCAAACATCAGTACCGAGATGTTGTTGACTATGAAGTAGGGGATGCCTTGTGCAAAGTATAAGGTAGGTACCCATGCCCACGGTGATATGCTTTTTGTACTGTTCATGATATTGTTTATTGTTTTGTTAAATTATTCATATAGCTTCTCGATACTTGCACCTATGTAATAGTGCAGCAATATCGCGTCATACTTATAGCCTTGTTCGCCCATAACGGCAGCACCGATCTGGCATAGTCCTACACCGTGTCCCCAGCCGGCTCCGGTGAGGATGAAACGGGCGGGGATGCCTTCGGGAGAGATATCTTCCTTATCTACTACGAATGCGGAACTGTACAGATGGGAAGTAGACAGCGTGCGACGTATTTCCAGCTCTTTACCGATGGTGAGCGTCTTCTTGGTTCCTACGATTTTCAGTTTCCAGAGGCGACCTGAAGTTCCACGGGCGATAGGAACAAGATCAATGATTTGCCCGTAATCGATGCCGGAGCGTTTCAGGATCAGTGCGGAAAGTTCTTCCTGGGTGTAAACTACTTTCCAGCGATAGAAGTCGGTGGTTTCCTGGTCGTAGTTATTCAATACCTGTGAGAGGACTTTCTTGTCTGTGGTGTTGCAGAAAGCTTCCGGGGAGGTGCGTATCCAATGCTCCGCTTTGGCTTCCTGGGTCAGGTCGGGAAGGGGGGAATCAGCTACGAGCGACGAGCTACCAGCTACGGGTGCTGCGCTGTCATTCTGCATAGCATTTGTAGCTGGTAGCTTGTAGCTCGTAGTTGACTTACTCCAGTCGCGCTGTTTGGTGAGATAGGGATACTTCACATCTTCCCAGCAATACTGGAATTCTTCGAATGCACCGCCGCAGCATTTAGAGAATCGGGCATCGCATATCTTACCGTCAGACGTCAATACTTGTCCGCGGGTGGCAGCGATGGCTTGCTTTACGATTTCAGTGGAGGCACGGGTAATGCCTTGGTAACGCTGACAATGGTCGTCTGCACAGACGTCGAAACGGGTGTGGTCTTCACGGTCGTACCAACGGATTAACTCTTCATCTGTTTGGGTGAAAGCGGAATACTCAGTCTGGGTTTCCGTAATCTCCTTGTTCTTATGAATCTGAGCCAAAAGCCAGCTTCGTGAAATTACTGCATGTGCCTCCAACAACTCTAACGAAGCTGTTGCGCTCATTTCACTGGAGATTACGCTGGTCAGGTAATCTTCTACGTGAATGACGTTGATGCCTGTCAGCTTCTTGTTCTCCACAATAATCTTCAGAGAACCCAGGAAACGCTGGTCTTCTTTGCGCTCCCAGTGGAAGTTGATGCCGATGGTGACATCGAGCAGCTCGAAAGCGTCGGTGGCTTCGTTTACAGGTTCAAATAGAAGCTCGTCATAAAGGCGTCCGTTCCACAGTATCCTGCCTTCGTTGTAGGTCACAACCTGCTTACCACTGATTTCCATGCCGTTGATGCGGTATGGATTCAGCAGGATAAACTCTATTTGCGGCTCGAACAATATGCCTACGTGTACTTTGGGCTCTTTCATAATCGTTTATATTTGTTCTTTAATACGCTGACGCACCCGATGGAAGTCTTTGGCAGAAAGCGATACCTCACTCAGGATCTGGGCTATATCTTCGGCTGTGATCTTGAGAAAGTCTTTTTCGACCGGTGTGATAAACACTCCGCCGAGGTCTACAGATGCAGGACTGCTCAATAAATTGGCATCTCCTTCGGCTGTATAGCAAGCCGGACGGTGCTTCTCACGTGGAAATACGCATACGATCCATTTCTCATCTTCGTACCATGCCAATACATTCATCATTGGTTCGTCATCTCCCGGTTTGATGTCCAGTGAGTGGTAAATGATATCGAACAGGGCGGCAGCATGTTTCTTATTGGCTGCTTCGATGACCAATGTTGCACGGGGAGCATCATTCAAGTACCAGAGGGTAGCTTCACCGTAATCTGCCACTTTGCCTGCTACCTGTCTGCGCCAGTCCTTTTCAATAGGCATGAAGCCTTTGTTGCCTGCCTGGAAGTGAGCATGGTCGGGGGCGGATGCACCGCACTTGGGACCATTATAGAATATCGTGTAATCCGTCAACGCCTGTGCCAATGCCAGCATATCCTTGAAACGGACGGCTATGCGCTGGTCCACGTGTGCCACTTCCGGTATCGTCAGGTGGCGGGGAAAGATAGGGAACGGATTGACCAGGATATTATAATGTCCTTCGAACGGAATTCCTTTCTGCACCGGCGGTAAATTGGCTGGGCAGAGAAAACATTTGCGTTCCTTGATGGACTGGGCATCTACTTTAGCTCCCGAAGAAACGATACGTGCAGGATTGAATTGTACCTTATACGGAATACCGTTTACATCGAGCTCCTTCACCTGCACACCCGAAAGGGCGGCGTAGTTGTTACGAGCCGTTTCCCAAGAGGCAAGTTGCTCGGTAAGCAGATTGTTTATGGTTTGGTTCATATTAATTGCTGTAACTGGTTACTTATTAATGTGTTGCGTAACGCTTGTGTTTCATTTGAGGGACACTTGTGTTACATTTGTGGCACACAAGCATTTCATTTGAGAAACACTTGTGTGGTATAAGTACGGAACACACTAGGTATTTATCCTTTCTTGTTCATAGCCACACGTGCCTGTAGTTCCCAGGTACGGATGCGGTCTTTATATAGATTATGACTATTCATTTTCACAATATCCAGCGAAGCGTCCGAGTTGTCGTCCCAGCGGCGGCACAGGTAAACTACATCATACACACGGCCGATCTGGTATTGGCGGGAGAAGTTCAATCCCAGTGCATAGTCTTCACCATAGCTGGTATTCGGAACTTTCACTTCACGCAGCACCGGAGTATAGAAAGCACGCGGAGCACCCAGACCATTGATGCGGAGTGCATTGTTGCGTCCGTTTTCGGGTGTCCATTCTTTGTGGTCGATAATACCCGGAGCAATCATATTCATATTGAAGTCCGTCATCATATAGGTGCCTACCACCATGGCGCAATTCTGTTCATAGAAAGCGCGAACCATAGTAGTCAGTGTATTTTCATCCTTGTATACATCGTCGCTGTCCAGTTGCACGGCGAACTTACCACATTTGGGATGATGCACACCCATGTTCCAGCAACCGCCGATGCCCAGGTCATAGCGTTCGGGGATGATGTGGATGAGGCGTTCGTCGTTCTTGAATTCGTCAATAGCTTCTGTGGTCCCGTCCGTAGAGTGGTTGTCGATGATAATCAGGTTGAACTTAAAGTCGGTCTTCTGCTTCAATACCGAATGAATGGCATCGCGGATGGTGCGGATACGATTGCGTACGGGGATGATAACCGAAGCTTCATATTCGAAGTTGCCTGCTGAGAATTCTATTTGTTTGAATTCAGGTACCAGATAGCCGCCGATTTCTTTCAGATGCTCGGTACAAGCCTGTTCCATTTCAATCTGGCGGTCACGGTTTCTGGGATCCACGTAATCGAATATCTTTTCACCACTCTTGCGGGTATCGTCTTCGATTTCACTGTACAGATACTCATTGATGTGTACCAAACTTTCTTTTTGGCTTACTTTCAGACGAAGGTCATAAAGCCCGGCAAATTTATACTCGTCTTCATTCATGCGGGCAGCGGCTTCCTTGAATGCATCCGTACGGAATAACAGTACGGAACCGAAGTCGAAATCATCGCGCAATGAGCCGAATTGATAATCGATCACCGGGGCATTGGTTTGCTTGCCTTCCTTTACCTGGTAGCGGTCAGCATATACCATACCTGCACCGCTGTCTTCAGCAATGTGTATCATACGCTCCAGGGCGAATAAACCCAGTTCGAGCGTCGTATATTTCGTATAGATCAGTGTGTATTCTGCATCGCTATGTCCGGCAATATCCCTCATGGCGGTACTGGACTGGATAGATTGCATGTGCAGGGTACTGCATCCGGGCAGGTTTTCTGTAACGTCTGGCAGGGTGAGCAGATAAATGTTATTCACTAAGCCGGTTTCTTGCAGGCCTTTTACTGTCTTTTCCGCTTGTGCAGCTCCCGAAAAAGGAACGAAGCAATTGATTTTATTCATAATGTCCTATATTGCTTTTAATTATTAATTCTTTAATTCTTAACTCGTAGCAGTCCCACTTCACCACTGGTAGCTGTGAACAATACCTGTCGCCCGTTCAGCGGCACTACGGTACTGATCAGCGAGTTACCTATCTTATGTTTCCACAATACTTTACCGGTTTGGGCTTCCAAAGCAAAAATCAGTCCTTCCTTGGTACTGCCGAACATGACACCTCCCTTTTCCACTTGCATGGAGGGTGCATGTTCGTATCCGAAGCCGACATTGCTTGCCCATAATTCGCGGGGTTGATCTCCCTGTGTGGCATAGCAGACAATACTGTCGTTCATGGTCTTACTGAATACGCGCGTTCCGTCTTCCGACAGGCCAATCGTTTCACGTACCATAGACTGGAAAGTGCGCCACACTGTTTCTCCGTTTTCTATATTGATAGCTGTCATGGCTCGCTGCGGATCGGTGATAAATACTTTGCCTTCTGCGGCTACCGGCCATACGGCTGCGGGTGAGAAGTGCATGCGCGTTAAACCGCCTGTCCACTTCCATAATACCTTACCGTCTGCTTTATTCAATGCATAGAGGGTATTGTCCCAGGCACCGAAGATCACTTTGTTGGCTGTTACCAGTGGTTTGGTTTCAATGTATCCTTTCACACCGGTATATGCCCAGATCACTTTACCTGTATGGATATCAATAGCACGGAAAGTAGAATCGCTGGCACCAATGTAGGCAATTCCATTTTCAATGGTTACCGCACCCAGTACCGGGTCTTTTGCTTTTACAGTCCACAGTAGTTTCCCGTCCTTGCTGTTCAGACCGTAGATGTTACGGTCGGCAGAACCGAATACGACTACACCATCTGCCGTAGCCGGAGTGCCTACAATGCGCTTACCGGATTGGAAATTCCACAGTTTCTTTCCATTCTTCAAGGCATAGCAAGTCAGGTAACCCATATCGTCTCCCACGAACACTTTGTCTTTTTCTACTGCAGGCGAACAATAGATACCTGCACCGGTTTGCACTACCCACTGTTCTTTCACATTCGGGTATTCTGTGTTGACTGAAAAGTCTGGGTATTTCTCTGCCTTTCCATTGCGGTCATAATAGGGTTGGGTCAGTGAGAAAGCAGCCCATTGCTTTTTCGGTTCTCCGATGCGCTGAGTGTAGACAAGGATAGAATCTTTGGTTATATCATAGATGCCATATCCCGGCTTTCTATCTTTATCACGCAGGTTACTGCGCATCAGGATACCCGGAATGCCATCATAACGCAAATCCCGGTTACGGTGATAGTGCCCGCCGATGAACAAACGAATGTTATAGGGGCGTACTGCGTCTGTTACTTCATACCAGTTATCCACATCTCCATCCAGTAACGGGTAGTGTGTAACGAGTATAACCGGCTTGTCTTTTCCAAACTTATCCATCTCTTCCGTCATCCAGCGGATGTCCTGCGGAACAACATGTCCGTAAGCCATACGCATTAACGGTCCGGAATTGAAACCCAGAAACAGGATGCCTTTATGCTCGAATTCAAAGCGTTCGCCGCCGAAAATCTCACCGAAGGCAGTACAGCCGGAGTCGCTCCATTTGGTTTCATGGTTACCGAGAATCATGTAATACTTTGCTTTCAGTAAATCCAATGTCTCTTTTACTTTCAGCATGGTGGCACGGTCGCCCTCTTCGGTGATATCGCCCGTAACCAAAACAAAGTCGATACTGTCTGTCGCATTTATTTGCGCGACGGAACGTAGTAAGTCTTCCGTCGGGTTGGGATTGTTAGGGCTGAAATGGATGTCCGTTATTTGCGCAAAACGGAATGTGCCATGTTGTGCCTGTATCGCGAACGGTAGCAGGCAGCCCAACAGGAACATTATTAAAAGTCTTCGCTTCATAGATGATGATTGATTTTAGTATATTATTGCTTGAATGAATTAGTTTTTTCACTGAAGAATGTCAGGATGGCATTCATCAACGCTTCTCTTTCAGAGGCAGTGCGCAATGCTTCGAACGGGAAGCCCAGTATGCAGGTTTTGTAGTCGCCTTTGTAAGCAATTCCGGCGCTCAGGTTGTTTTCCGAATAGCGCATTACGGTGTATGCATCTTTTGTTGCCGGTTCGATGGCATCCGGTGATTCTACCACATAGCTGTCTGCATTCAGTTCATTATGGTATGTATAGTTGCCTGAAAGGGCGGGGAACGGTGAAGCTACACATTTCACCTTACCCTCTGTAGCTGCCTGCCCCACGCGCCATTTATATTTCAGGACTTCTGTTGCAAATTTCTTATCGGACTCCTGAACCGGGGCAAGGCGATTGTCCCAAAGGTCGGTTCCTACATAGGCACCCGAGACGAAGATGTTTCCGCCTTGTCCGCAATATGCGGTGATAGCTTCCTGCATAGGTTGGCTGAATGTTTTGAACTCTAACGGCTTTATACCGCCACGTCCCATTTTAGTCTGACATTCTTTACCTAATATCAGGTCTACATACTTATAGTCGTTCAGGTTCATTGTTTTATTTTCCACACTTTCATCGCTGCAAGATATGAAAGAATATCCGGCTTTCAAAATGGCGGCTCCATGAATAGCGGGATAATCGAATGTGTTTCCGGCGATTACTTTATCTTCGTAATTACCATAGCTGTCGCCAAAGCCGGAAGCATCGTCGTCCATCCATGGAATGGAACGGCGGTATTCTTTCATCTTACCAATGTAGCTGATATCTTTCAGATAAGGTACGCCGTGGTCCAGTTCATCTAAGAAACCGGCAAGTAAAGTATCTCCGGGAGCAGGTGCAACAAAATCTGCCGGAGCACTGATGCGGTCGAAGCCGTTTACTATCAGCACGATATCTGAGTGATTAGCGTTTAGTGATGAGTGATTAGCGTTTGTCTGCTTATCACTCATCGCTAATCGCTTATAACTGTTAAACGCACGTCCTGCAGAGAGTATTTCGGACGGGAAACTTTCTCCGCCCTTGTTGACGGCAGTTACTTTATAACTGCATACCATGCCGGCAGGGAGGGCAGTGCGATAGGTATTCTTATCTACCAATACGCCATTATCGAAATCGCCATCTCCGATACGGGTATAAACGATATATTTTTCAGCATTTGCCGTTGGCTCCAGTGGGTCGGCTACGGGTTGCCAGGTCAGTTCTATTTCATTCTCGCCTACCATTTTCAATGCCATATTGTCGACAGGCAACGGCTGAACGATATAGTCCATGTGGTATTGCGAGCAAATGAATTGCAGCATACCTTTATAGATTGCACGGCTTACCGTAAAACGGAAGCGTGGATCTAAACCATAACGCATGTCTGCAAAGTTCTGGTGAGAAAGTAATTCCAGCAACATAGTGGGGACACGGGGCACACGTGCTTCGTAGTAGGATTGGTTCCACATACCGCGGCGTGTCCAATCCGGTTCGTATAGGCTGCGGATATCCCGTACTATATTTGACTGAATCAGGTCTGTCATGTCGTGTGCCAGATAGCGGGATGCTCCGTTAGCGTATTCTTCATTGTAAACGTTGGTATAGTAGATACCCAGTGTTCCGATGATAGAATCGTTTAGCGTAGTTCCTGCATCTGAATGGAAGGCGAAAGCCATATCTACCGGGATATTCAGTCCTTGTTCTGTCGGGTTAACCGTAGAACCACCGGCAAGGTAATTCACCCAGATACCACGACATTTGTAATCGTCCGTATAGTCATTCTTACCCTGACTGTCGGAATAGACACTGTCCGGAATACCTGCCCATTGAAGCCAGTAGCGTGCTGCCTCGCAGAAACGGGGATAACCGCTTATCTCATACGAGTAATCTATCTTCGGCATTTCTTTATGCACTATGGCAGCATTGCCGTCCGAACTTTTAATATTCTCTGTGGCACCTGCATCAGAGATACGGCGTGCCATATTTCCCATACCACCTCCGATTTTTACGGCATCAGCGGTAACGATACGTCCGGCTTTATCAGAACGATTGCTTAAAACAACTTTTCCGGCATCGCTTTTTCCGGCATCAAAACCAAATGTACCCAGATAAATCCAGGTGCCGCCACCCATCTGTTGGTTCACTTTGAATTGGGAGACTCCTCCTTTGTGATAAACAGTGTAAAGGGCATCATCCGTACTGTTTGGCAATGATTTATAGGATACATAAACGGCATACTGTCCGGTTGACGGAAGTTCAGGAATCCATTCGGCTGTACTTTCTCTCTCCTTCTTACCTTTCACCGTCTCAACAGTGCGAAAGGTTCCTTCACGGAATGGGTTCTCAAAATTGATATATTGATCGCGCAGATGGGCGAAACCTTCACCAGTACCTTGCATCCAGTTCTTATCGCCTATCTTTTCTGTATAAACGGAACGGGAGTGAAGGCAACCGTCATTGTCTACAACAACTTCTGCTATTTGGCTATCCCGTTCACGGGGCATCAGCACATTAGCTCCTGCATTCTCCAACATGGGAACCAGGAAAGGCAGTACATAACTTTGCGTATATAAATCCTCCACCGTCTGGAAGATGCGGGCGCGTTGCCATTCCCAGCGTGTCAGTTTGGGCTCATAATAGAAGCCGTGACTCTGCCACAAGGCAATGTGACGGTTCTTTAGGCCATTTGTAGGGGTATAGGGGGTAGAAAGGGCCGTTACTAAAGGTTTTGTTCCGGCAGGATTGAATGTTTTGGCTTTTTTATCCTTTTTGCTGCGTAGGGCCTGGGGTATTAATTCTTCGATGCTACGCTTATTCGTGCGGATTTGCAGGTTGTATTTTGAAAACTCTGCCGGAAGCAGTGCCTGCACACCTTGATAAATCTCTGTCACATTATCTTCTCGGAAAGGAATATATGCACAGTTCATGTTAGCGAATAATTGCAACGTATTTCCTTCAGTGGCGACAGAGTCAATCCGGATGCGTCCTACGGAAACCTCTTTCCGTGCGGTTGCGTCCAGAAACTTACCGATTTCCTGGCGGACATCCGTTGGAAGCTCTTGCGCGCCTCCCGTCTGGGGGATCAGGGAGGCGGTGAGCAAAGTGAACAAAAAATGAAGTCTTACATTCATGGATGATGTATTAAGTTAATTATTAGTTCTTATCTTTTCTGATCAACAGGCAGAGTCCGATAAACGTGAACAAAGCGTTGAATATCAACAGTTCGTAGCTGAACTGATACCCATTGAACCAGGCTTCCGAATTCTTTTGCAGGATAAAGCAAAGGATAGGGGAGAGGATAGCTACCAATGGGATATATTTATCGCGAACCTGTTGTTTCATGAATATACCGAATGCGAATAATCCGAGAATGGGACCGTATGTGTAACTTGCCAGTATATATACGGCATCGATTACACTTGTGTTATTCAATAGGTTGAATACGAATATCGTGATACCCATAATTACAGCCATACCAATATGTACCTGCTTGCGTATCTTTACGATTTTTTCTTCTGTCCTGCCTTTTGTCCCGAGGATATCCACTGTAAAAGAAGTTGTTAAAGCTGTCAGTGCTGATCCGGCAGCGGAATAAGCTGAAGAAATAAGTCCGATGATAAACAAGATGCCTACAATTGCAGGAAAGTAGTTACCGGTGGCTATCAATGGGAAGAGTTCATCGCTCTTTTCTACCTGAATGCCCTGGTTACCAGCAAAGATGTAAAGCAATACCCCCAGCATCAGGAACAACAGAATTACGAAGAACTGTGATATAACACTCGTAATCATGTTTTTCTGTGAATCTTTGAAGTTCTTGCAGCTGAGGTTACGTTGCATCATGTCCTGATCCAGTCCTGTCATGGCAATCATTGTGAATGCCCCGGCAAAGAATTGTTTGAAGAAATACTGTTTACTGTTTACATCGTCAAAGAAGAAGATACGTGACATGTCACTATCTGCAATGGTGCTGATCATACTACTGAGCGACAGATTGAGATCGGAAGCAATATAACTGATGCAGAGAACTACGGATACCACCAGACAGAATGTTTTGAGTGAATCTGTCCAGATCAGGGATTTTACTCCACCCCGGAAAGTATAGAGCCATACTAATGCTACGGTAATAGCTACATTCAAAATGAAAGGTAATCCAAACGGTTCGAATACCAGCAGTTGCAGTGTCAAGCATACGAGAAACAAACGTACTGCAGCTCCCAGCATCTTAGAAATGAAGAAGAACCATGCGCCTGTCCGGTAGGAAGACATACCAAAACGGTTTTCCAGATATTCATAGATGGATACCAGGTTCATCCGGTAGAACAGTGGCGTCAATACGAATGCAATGATTAGTTGCCCCGCAACAAATCCCAATACCATTTGCAAGTAACCGAAACTACTGGCAGCTACCATGCCCGGCACTGATACATACGTCACTCCGGAGATGCTGGACCCAATCATGGCAAATGCCACAACATGCCAGGCCGATTTACGGTTACCGACGAAGAAACCTGCATTGTCGGCTTTTCTGCCAGCTATATAGGATATAGTGAACAATATCACAAAATAAGCGGCAATGGTGATAATAACGGATATCGGGCTCATACTATTAATTTACGATTGAATGATTTATATCGGTAATAAACTTACTCTTCATAAAGCAGATATGGTTTACGTTGTGTCTTGAACTTTTCAACATCACCTTTCCACATGGCTTTAATTTCATCAGCACTTTTTCCTTCTTTAATCATTTTTCGTACATAATCTCTTCCCACTAACAGCTCAAAGAACGGACGGAAGAAATGGTCATCAAGATTCAAGTTACGGTAGGCGTCAATGACATAGGTTAAATCTATTCCTCGCTTCCAGATTTCCTCATCACTCATATTGCTCAGATCTACTCCATAGCATAGTTTATTCAACTGAGGCGGATTCTTTGCTCCGGGAATGCTTCTTGGAGTGAAGCTATAATTATATCCGGTCATATTGGGGTGTCCATACACCTGAAATGGCAGTGAAGTCCCTCTGCCTAGGCTGACAGGTGTTGCTTCAAAGAAACAAGTGGACGGATATAAATATATCGACTTCATATTTGGCAGATTAGGAGATGGAGGAATTGGCAACTGATACCTTGTCTGGTGTGTATAGTTCTTACACTTGATAACAGCTAAATCACATTTGCGTGAATCGGGTAACCAGCCTTCTCCATTAATCATTAATGCAAGTTCCCCTAATGTCATTCCGTGTACAATAGGAATCGGCAACCATCCCACACCTGATTTATATTTCATATCCAGAATAGGACCGTCTACATAGTGTCCGTTTGGATTGGGGCGGTCTAACAATAAGACTTTTTTATTATATTCTGCACAAACATCCATTAGCCTGCACATTGTTATATAATAGGTATAGAATCGTAGCCCTACATCTTGTATATCTATTATTAAAATATCGAACTTTTGCATTGAGGCCTTACTTGGCTTCTTATCTTTGCCTTCATAAAGTGAAAGTATAGGTACACCCGTTTTTGAGTCTACTGAACTGGATACGTGTTCACCTGCATCTGCATTTCCACGGAATCCATGTTCCGGTGAAAAAATGGCAACTACATTGAACTTATTTTCCAAAAGGACATCCAATAAATGTTTGTCTCCTATCATTCCTGTATGATTGGAGAATATAGCGATTTTCTTATCTTTTAGGATGGGAAAATACTCGGAAGTCTGTTCGTCACCCAAAATGATTCGATCTTTTTGCGCTTGACACAAGAAGGCACTGCACAATAAAAGAGTCAGTAGCAGAAGTTTCTTCATAATAGTATTATTGTTAAGGAGGATGTTCGTAGCAACAAAGATAGACTTTATTTTAATATCAAAAACACTTATTTTATTATTTTTAGTATTATAATTATTAATTTGCAAATAACAGGTTGCTCACCTTAATTTATATGGAGGAAGTGTTTATTTGCTTATTACCCTTTACCTCTTATCTTTGCATAAATTAAATGGCCATTAAATTAATGATCATTTAATTAGATTAGTAATATAAAAGGGGTGAGAGCCAATACAGCTCTCACCCCTTTGCGAAGTGAAATCACGAGCGTATTTATAGTGCTGTGAACTGGCTTACCGAACTGATTGGCTTGGCCGAACGCATCCCCTTCAGAATATGATGGTAGCGGCGTCCGATGTAACCATTCCAATAGTCGGAATATGATACGTACTTGCCGTTTGAGTTCCATACTTGCAAGTCCTGGGTGTATTCACCGTTCTCATCTTGTACTTTTATTTTATAGTCGATGCGGGCATAGCCGCTGGAGTTGAATATACTCTTTATTACTGTGATGGGCTGCCAACCAGTGCTTTCACCGAAAGCTATAGGAGAACCTATATTTTTCCACTCGCTTTTGCTGCCTTCTTTGGTGGTGTACTGATACTGGTATTGCAGCTTCAGAGTGCTGTATTCTCCTTCCTTTTCGTAGAGAAAATTGTAGAACTTTACCCAGCAGGTGCTGTCTGTGTCCATTGTAGTATTGGTTTCGTAAGGGTATCCGTTGTCGAATACGATGGGGTCTTTGTCAAAGTCGTAGACAAACACGTTCTGCTTACCGGAAGTAAGTTTCGCGTTCTTGTCATAGACCAGTTCAAGGTCGGTTCCTTTGTACAGTTTGATGTTGACATCTCCGGCTGCTGTTGTGTAGAAACGTCCCACGCTGCCCGAGGGTACAGCATTATATGTGCTGACGACAGCGGCACCGTTGTTCACGTATTCTTGCCTACCGATTTCCATCTTGTAAATGTTGTTTGTAGCAGTAGCGGTTACGGGAACGAAATAGTGCAGCTGGATTTCTGCCATATCATTGCTTATTGGAGTGGTCATATACTCTATTTCATGTTTTTCACACGAAACCGCACTCACTGCAATCAAGCATAGACCTATAAATTTTGTTATCTTCATAATTGTAGTACTATTAATGATTGTTATTCATACTGATGTTTATAAGTTTTCGGGCATTTCTCCGGGGAATGCGAACCAAGGGATGGAGCATTGGTAATTGTCTGCCGTTCCGCTGATTGGTGTCAACGATTCGAGTGAGGGAACATTCCACATGTATTCCGAGTTATAACGCGGACGTACTCTGAAACAAGGTGAACCGTAATTGCGGGTGTTGTATTGTCCCTTGCGTCCCTGCACTTGTGCCGGTGCCAGATAGAATCCTTTATAGACTTTGGAGTCGTCAGTGTCCCATTTCTGGTCAACCATTGTTTCGGACCATCCGTTACCCAGTTTGGGGTACTCTCCACTATATTGGATGTCATAGTGGTATTTGCGCATGTCTACCCAAGCTTCATGTGCTCCCCAAGGATATAGGGCTACCCATTTCTGCATCATGATGTGCGACAAGGTCAGTTCATCCGCCGTCATTCCTTCTACATAAGGACCGTTGGCATATTCGCTGGCCAGAGCGCTGAATAACTCTTTTGTAATCTTATCTCCTCCGGAGGTTTGTCCCGGTGTGCCTGGATAGATATAGGTTGCCGTGAATTCCAAGTCAGCTTTCACGCCTTCTTTGAAAGCTTGTAATGCGAAGGTCTTCTCTCCCATTTTGTAGTATGTTTCCGCTGCGCAGAATTTTATTTCCGCATAAGTCATCAGGATGTAAGGGGCGTCATCACGGTAAATCCATTTGCCCTTTCCGTCGTTTACGTCTCCCTGATACTGTGAAGTGGCATTTCGTCCGTAGAAGGAGGGCGTGGTTCCAATAGGACCGCTTGTGCTGGTAAAGGTACTTCCGTAGTAGTGGTAGGATTTCACACTGTCTGCATCGTTGATGTCCTCGTAGTCGGCGTTATCGGTGGTGGCCAATTTCACGGCCATACGTGGGTCATAGTGGCCTGCAACGTCTTTCAGTGTATCGCAGACAATCTGTCCTTCTGCCAGTTCATACGGATAATAGTCTTGGTTCTCTACACGGTATTTCTCGCCCGTTGTTTCATCGTACTTGGGTATGCTGCCCGTCATTACCTGCACGGCATATTCGTGCTGAAAATAAGAGCGTGACAAGTTGCCTCTGTAAGTTCCCCAGAAATTGTTGTACGTAGATTCTGCCGAACTTTCCCCTTTTCCTTCCACGGATACGGTAGCATCATCTGCCGGGCTTTGGAAAGCTTTTCCGGCACATTCTATCAGTTCCAGGGCATATTTGTTCACAAAGTCACTCTTGTTGGAGAGGGAAGCCAGATTGCGCACGATGACAGAATAGGCAAACTTAATCCATTTGTCTTTGTCTCCTTTGTAAATCCAGTCGTTGCTACTGATTTTGGAGCCATAGCTATGGATATCTTCCCGTTCAAGGTATTCAATGGCCTTGTATGCCCATTCCCTTACTTGTGCATAAATATCCTCTTGGCTGTCATAGTGGTGAGAAAGCTGGTCGGGGGTAAAGGCTTCTTTCATGGGAAGTTCCCCATGATATTTTGTGAGCTTGTCCCAACTGAACGCTTTGATGGCAAGGCCTATGCCGGCCAGTCTCCATTCTTCATTGGCAACGGACTGGTTGATGAGGTTCTCCAGATTCATGCCTTGCAGCCAGTATACCATCCGCCAAAGTTCACCGCCTGCATCGGAGCCACTGGTATAATAGTTGTTGGCGAAATTTGTATAGGAGCTGGTTCCCATCATCTGTGTCAACGGTCCTACGGCACGTATGTCGTAGTAGATACTCTGGTAATTCTGGATGATACCGGACAGATACAGATATCCTTCTATATAGTCGGGAGCATCCACATTGTTGTTGACATCCAGATAGTCGTCGCAACTAGTGTTGAACGACAGCACTGTTGCCAGTATTGCTATGATTGAAAGTTTCTTCATAATTTGTATACTTTAGTTTGATAACCGGATTGTTTAGTTGAAAGTCAGGCTGATGCCGAATGATATGCTGCGCGGGTTAGGAAGCGACCATACATCGTATCCTTCTCCACCGGTGCCGCCTGCTGCGGCCGATACGGTGTTGCCCACTGCATCGATGCCCGAGTAGTTGGTCCATGTACAGAGATCATTGCCGCACAGATAAATATTAGCATTGCTGATTAGGCCGCTGAACATTCTCTTCAGATACTTGCCGGGTACTGTGTAAGACAAGCGCAGCTCTTGCAGACGCAGATAATTGACGTCTTTCTCAAGCCAGTCCTCATCGCCTCCACCATAAATGGAACTTCCATAGGTCTTGTAATCCACAGCTATCGTATTTTTAGTGGGATTGGCACTGTTTTCGTTTCCATCCTTCAGTACGCCGTTGAATACGACCGGGCCGCTTTCGCGCAGTTTCACGGATTCCCAGCTGGTGCCGGTGGTCATCATGGAGCGTTTCGTGCCGTTCACTACGGTTGCTTTGTAGCGGCCGGCAAACATAGCGGAGAGGCGGAATCCTTTCCACGTCAAGGCAGTGGTAAGTCCATAGCGCAGTTTCGGCTCACGGTTGCCGATGACGCTCCAGGTCTCGTCGACCAGCGGAAGTCCGGTGGTGGGGTCAATGAGGATGTCGCCGTTTTCGTTGCGTGTATAGGCACGTCCGGTAAGGGTCGTAACAGGGTTACCCACCATGATGCCATTTCTGATGTTTCCTGAGTTCCACGTATAGGCATTGTAGTATTCACTCACGTTTTCGGGCAGATATACGACTTCCGAGTCAGTTTGCGATAAATTGACTCCTACATTCCAGCGCAGTCCGTTCCGGTTGATGATGTCTCCGTCGATGTGTGCTTCCCAACCCCAGGTGTTGAATGTGCCTACATTCATGTTGTTCAGGATGAATCCGGTGGCATAGCTCAGTCGGAAGCCCTTTACGATTTGGTCGGCACAGTGTGTATGGAAGTATGTAAAGTCTGCCACTATGCGGTCGTTGAGGAAGCGGCCTTCAAATCCTGCTTCCCAGGAGGTCGTCATTTCAGGTTTCAGGTTCTTGTTGGGGCCGGTATAGCCGTAATTGTAACCTCCTCCCTGCATTCCGGTCGGTTCCAGCTCCGGGTCAATCTCCAGTGGTCCTGCATCTTTGCCGACCTGTGCTATGGAGCCTCGGAGTTTCAGGTAGCTGATGGCTTTATTGTCTTTCAGGAATGGGAGTTCTGTGGCCACGAATGCCAGTTCTGCTGCCGGATAGAAGTAAGAGTTGTTCTCCTTGGGCAGGGTAGACGACCAGTCGTTACGGGCACGCAGCGTAAGGAATGCCATGTTGTTGTAACCAAACTCGGCTTGTGCGGAGATGGCCTGTACACGGCGCTTGGTAGTGCGCTTCTTAGCACTGATGGTGGTGGCATCGCAGTTATTGATGGACTGGAAGTCGGGGACTGCAAAGTTCGAACCATAAGTGGACAGGCGGGTGACGCCATTTTCTATCTGGTGATAACCGACTTGGGCATTGAAAGTCATTTTCTTGTTGAAGAATTCGTTGTTATACCCTGCCAGGATGTTGAGGGTAGGGTCGGAGAAGTTGGACTTTGACAGGTTGTAGGAACCGGAACCTGCATTATTGTTCGAGTAATAAGGATGGTTTGAAGTCTCAAATGTCTGGGTGCCCACGTCCCAACCCACTTGTGCACGGATAAATACCTGCTTGATGGGATTGATGGTGATAGCGGCATTGGAGAGAAAGCGGTCGGACTCATCATAATATTTGTTTCTGTAAAGTCCGAAGAGAGGATTCAGTAAGTCCGTGTCGGTATAGTAGTCCGGCAGGCGCATGTGCGACTGGTCTGTGTCGAGATAGTTTGCCATATTATCCACCATGGGCCATCTCATGGCCAGATATAGCGGGCCGGATGTTCCACGCAATGCCTTTGTGTTGGTAGTGGAAGTATACTGCATGGAAGCCTCAAACTTCAGCCACTTTGTAATATCCGCTTTACCCGATAGAGAAAGGTTGGTGCGACCGTAGTCAGTGGTTTTTATGATACCGGTCTGGTCGAGGAAAGAAGCGGCTGCACGGAGCGTTGATTTTTCGCTTCCTGCTTCCACGGCAATGTTGTGCTTGCTGGTGAATCCGGTTTGCAGCACGGCATCGATGTTGTCGTATAGGGCTGTTCCTTCCGGATAGAGCCCACCGTATCGGTTGGTATAGTAATAGTTGGTGGTGCCGTATGCGCCCTGTGCATATTTGTCTTGCATTTCAGGGTAACCATACGATTTGTCCCAGCGGAAACTGTTGCTATAAGTCACCCGTCCCTTGCCGGAAGTCCCTTTCTTGGTGGTGATGATGATGGCACCGTTGGAAGCGTCCGATCCGTAAAGCGCGGCGGCGGCAGCGCCTTTCAGTACGGTCATGGATTCTATGTCCTCGGGGTTGAAGTCATTTCCGCGTGATGCAAAGTCCAAGTTACGGCTGCTGAAACTTTCACCGGCATCGGCAAATGCGGTCGGGTCGAAAGTTGAGTTGTTCATGGGGATACCGTCCACTACATATAGCGGCTGGTTGCTGCCCGAAATGGAAGTGATGCTTCTCAGTGTGACTGTGGTTGAAGAACCTGGTGCTCCACCACTGGACGATACGTTCATGCCCGATACACGTCCTTGCAGTGCTGAAATGAAGTTGTCGCGTCCGGACTCAATGATATCGGCCGCCTTAACGTTCTGTACGGATGAACCTACGGAGCGTGCCACACGTTTCATACCAAATTCTGCTGTAATCTCTACTTCGCCCAATACATTGGCATCTTCTTCCAGTGTGATGGTTAACGATCTTTGTTTCCCTATTTCTACCGTTTTTGTTTTGTATCCAATATAAGATATGTTCAACTTGTCTCCCGGTGAAACAGATAATGTGAATTTTCCGTTAACATCTGTAATGGTGCCTTTATTTGTACTGCCTTTTACCACAACATTGACACCGATAATAGGTTCTCCGGTGCTGTCCACTACCAAACCCGTAACAGTGACAACTTGTGATTGCTCTGTCACTCCTGCAACAGCACTTGGTACTGTTGCAGAAGCCATAACATTACCGCTACTTAATAACAGTGAACTAATAGCCACTGCCGTGAGGAATTTGCTGTGTGTTAATCCTCTTTTTTTGCGATCTTCATTCATAAAAGATTGATGATTTTAATAGTAATTAAATGTTTTCTTTGAAATTAAAATAGGGATAGTTAGTTCAAGAATAACCGACGATTATTCCCTTTGATCATATATTTTCTTCTCCATAGGCATTTCCTCTATTTACAGGTTTAACTTATATTTCATCTCTCTTATTCTTTTTAGGCATACTCCAAGTTCCAAGAGAACATTGCTAAAAGATATGTAGTAATAAAGATGAGCAAAAAACGTGTTGGTCCTGAATATCACCTATAGTAATAGCTGATAAGGTTAAAAAATGCCATATAGAATATGTTGAGAGAATAATTATCCGATTATTATTTGTTTATGTTCCGATTATTGGTAGCTTTGCCAAAAACAGAAACCTGTTTTGTGTGATAATGCCAATAATCGGAACATAAGACTGTAGCTATGGAATTGTATCGGAGTATAATAGAAGATTTGAAAGCGTGGAAACGCAATTCTGAAAGAAAGCCCCTTATATTAAAAGGAGCACGTCAAACCGGAAAAACCTGGATTCTTGAATATTTTGGGAGAACAGAGTTTAAGTACACGGTCAAATTTAATTTTGACAAGGATCATTCTATCCATGAGATATTTGAAACAACTAAAGAACCCTCCCGAATTATCTCACAATTGTCATTGCTCACTGATAGTCCTATTCTGCCGGGCGAAACCTTACTTATTTTCGATGAAATTCAAGAATGCAATCCTGCCCTGAACGCATTGAAGTATTTCTACGAAGATGCGTCTGAGTATGCTGTTGTAGCGGCAGGTTCTTTGTTAGGTGTGGCTTTGTCGAAGGGAGATTCATTCCCGGTAGGCAAAGTTGAGTTCTTGAATTTATATCCTCTTACATTTAAGGAGTTCCTGAAGACGATCAATGAAAAACTATACAGTTATATTGAAGAACTTACAGAAATAGCTCCTTTACCACAATTCGTTACTGACAGGCTTAGTGAACTGTATCAGCAATACTTGGTCATTGGTGGAATGCCCGCCGTAATAAACTATTTCCTCGAAAACAAAGGTATGGAAAAAGTGAAAAAGGAACAGCAAACAATACTGAATGCCTATACTCTGGATTTTTCAAAACATGCAGAGAATAAAGATATTCCCCGTATTACCCATATTTGGAATTCCATTCCCAGCCAGTTGGCTAAAGAGAACAGAAAGTTCCTATATAAATTGGTTAAGCCCGGTGCACGTGCCCGTGATTATGAAGACGCTTTGCTTTGGTTGGAAAGTGCCGGTTTGATTTATCGGGTATTTTGTACAACAAAACCGTTTCTTCCTTTGAAAGCCTATGATGATTTGTCAGCATTCAAAGTCTATCTATCCGATGTCGGACTGTTGCGTGAATTATCCGGGCTTCCATCTGAAATTATATTTTTGGGTAACGATGTATATACGGAATTTAAAGGAGCTATTGCTGAAAATTATGTTTTGCAGAGTTTAGTTCCTCAATATAATATTCTTCCACGATATTGGACTTCTATAGGGAAAGCTGAAGTTGATTTTGTCATTCAGTCTGGTAGTGAAATTATCCCTGTTGAGGTGAAAGCTCAAACCCGATTAGGAGGTAAAAGCTTGTCTGTTTATGATGCAAATTATCATCCGGCATGTAAGTTACGCTATTCATTGAATAATCTAAAACAAGATGGCACGCTGATTAATATACCTTTATATCTGGCAGATTGGACAAAGAAGATTGTTAATTTTTTGACCTTGTGCTAATTAAATGATCATTAATTTAATGGCTATTTAATTAGTGCAAGGTCAAAAAGTATCTGCTTATGTTCTGATTTTCAAGGAATATTTTGCAGGATGAACCTATTTTAATAGTTCACAGATTCCGATAAATCACTTTCTGCATTTTTCTTATCAAGTGCTGTTACGAAATAAGTTCCTTTTTCATTCAGTTTGAATGTGGTATCTTTAGTGGTCCCTATTAAGCTGGCTATTTGGTTGACACCATTATCTTTATACACTGCATAGTAAGCAGCTTGTACTCCATTCCATGATAAATTACTTCCATTTATGCGAACATTGGTAGGAGCATTTGGCTTTTCAGTTATGGTTCTGCCTAAGTAAGGAAGTAAAACAGGACTTTTATATACATTCCTGATTACATCCATAATCCTGACTTTATTTTCTACCAGATATTTAACGCTATACAAAACACTTCCTTTTACTTTTGGTTTTGTTTTTGCAAAGTCGAACTGTTTCTGCAGATCCTCGGACGACTGGAATTTACTACCATATGCCGGGTCACCAAATTTATAAACTCCATATCCTACTAAAAGATGATTCTCATAGATATATTGTGACCATAAATTTAGTCTCTGGTTAAAACTACTTTCTTCCGTACCCGTAGCAAAATACAATTGTGGAATTACAACATCCACCCAGCCTTCTTTCGACCACTTTTTCACATCTGCAAACAAAGTATTGTAGTTATTATCCATATTGGCCGCAGGACTGATTGAGAAGATCACATCAGGACGAGTCTCGATAATAGTCTTTTGAATATTCTGGATTACTACATTTACGTTATTTCGTCTGAAATCAGCAATATTATCAAATTGCGCCTTACCATATTTTTCATATTCTGCATTATCATTCATGTTCTCAGATGCTTCTAATGCAGGATAGAAATAATCATCCATGTGAATACCATCAACATCATATTTAGTAATAATCTCCTTGACGATTTGTGTGATGCGGGTTTGCACCTCAGGTAAAGCCGGATTATAAATCCGAATCTTTTCGTAATCCTTAGTCAGTTCAGTTGGAATCTTTGGATCCAACTGAGGAAATGCCGAACCTTTATTGGCCCGGGTAGAAATACGATAAGGATTCAACCAGGCATGGAATTGGATATCTCGTTTATGAGCTTCTTCAATAAGGAATCCCAGAACGTCATAACTTGGCTTAACTCCGGCAGTTCCTGTGATATACTTACTCCAAGACTCGTATTGCGAATCATAAAATGCATCTGCCATTCCCCGAATCTGGAAGAAGATCGCATTCATTTTGTTTTCGACTAATAAGTTCAGATAGTCAATATACTTTTGTTTCTGAGCTGTAGCATTGTACTCCTCCATGGGCCAGTCGATACCCCAGGCTGTAGTTACCCATACTCCACGTAACTCTTTTTGAGGTAAAGTCGAAGGTGTATTTTCTTCCGGTGGCGGTATAATATCATCGTCATTGTCCTTACTACAAGATGCGACAAATGCAATGAAAATAATCAAGGTTAGATATTTCAAATATTTCATTTCTAAATTCAGAATAATGAAGCCGCCTAATTCTCACTCATTAGACGGCTCCTATGTTAATACTATAATTTATTTGATTAAAAAACGAAGATAGTTATTAATCTTCTTCCTCTTGTTTGATAGGAAATTCACAGATTACAAATCCAGAATCTGTACGCGAGCCGAAAATGCAGAGTTTAGCATCCTTTCCATTTTCATCTTTCTCTATAAGATAATCTGTTTGTGCAAGAGCTGCTCCATTACCGCTTCCACCCAAGATGAATTTATAATCAGGATTATGATTATCTCCTTCATCAAACTTCTGCATTGCTTCAGCCACTGTACTTCCCTTGGTCAGATTGTAAACAACTAAGGAAGGAGTTGCTTTGGACGCGCTTCCTTGTCCGGCACTACAAACTATCAGATAACGTTCCTCATTAAAGGTAAATATCCTGGGGGCAACCGCTTCTGTTTCCAAGTTCGATTTGTTCATTGCATATTTACTTCCAAGAGATTCATCAACCAATGTAACAGGCAATCTTACTCCTGCCCATACATACTGGTCTGTATCTTCTATCCTATATACATTGGTGACCATAGTTGCATCAGCGCTTGAAGTCAGTACTTTCGGTTCGCCTATTGTCTTATGATTGCTAACGGTCAGTCTCAAAAATTTAGTAGATGCATTATCTCCAAAGAAAATAAATCCATTGCCGTTTTTATCAATGTTGACTGATATGTTATCCCCATGCCTGTTTCCAGCTCCAGGAATATCCGATACTTTGATATCGGCAATAACTTCAGGCTTAGAAGTCGGTGTATCCCAATAATAAATCTTCAATGGTGATGCTTGAGAACCTGATAGCGATGCAATATATACATGTCCGTTTGCCAATGCTCCCATATTGTAAGAGAAAGTCCCCCCCGTTACACCTGTAAGATCTAACATTATAGGTTTAGTTTCTCCTTTCTTTAGGTCAGATACCTTAAGAAGATGAGGAGCGGTCTTTCTGCTGACAATCAATACATGCTCGCCATCATAAGAAGCACATCTTGTCAGTTGGCTCCCATAATCAGAATAAATATTATCTCCGGAGAAATCATATACTGTAGGCTTCTCAAAATCAGCTCCGTATACCGGAATTCTTTTTCTGACTCTTATAAAATATTCTTTGTATCTCTTTTGATTTACTATCCGAAGAACCAAAGTCTTAGAAGCTGTTTCTTCATCCATAGAAAAATCCAATACCGAATTTTGAAGAGTAGCTCCATCAGAAAGCTTCGCGTCCAGATTAAGAGCAGAGAAGTTCGTTGTCATATCCAAGCGGGGGAAATTGATGATTTTATTGTCTTCATCAATAGTTCCTTCTACAACTGTATTGCCATCTGCACCTGCATTGGTTATTTTGATAGAAAGAAGTTCGGTATCATAAGGTGCTATATGGCTTTTCGGATAATCCTCATCGCAGGATACCAGACTAAGTCCCAGCAATACAGCCAAAAATCCTATATTTCTTATTAATTTATACATAATCTCATGTTTTAGTTTAAAATAATTTCCATGATTTCATTGATTCATGTTGTCAATTGATGCCTGTTGGCCAACCTTCAGTCTGAGTCAAAGTATATCCCTTATTTTTATAATCTGAAATTTGATTCGTACCAATAGGAGAAAGATACGGATTAACATTAGGAACGTTCAGGAACGGCAGTCTACCCTGATTTTGTGTAGGATAGAAGAAACCATTCATTTTAGCGGCATTAGTTCCATCATATACTATAAAGCTGCCGTCTTTGGCCATTACTCTGAGCTTTCCTTTATTCTCATCCTTCAATTCACTTTTTACTTCATTGTTGAAATTAACCCAGGTACCAATCAGCAAATCTTCATTCTTATCGGTATCCATGTATTCCAGCTTTTTCCAACGTCTCAAGTCAATGATACGTGAGAATTCAAAAGCAAATTCCATTCTTCTTTCCCGTCTGATCTCCCAAAGTAATGCCGGCACAGTAGGATCTCTATGAGGATCTTGTGGAAGTGCGTCCAGCTTCATTTCAGCTGTCATTGTTACTCCTAAAGCTTTGGCTTCATCTGCCACCGGTCTTTTGCGAATCAGATTGATAGATATATCTATATCAGACTGAGAGACCTCTGCACCACCCAATGTTGCAAGTTCAGCTTTCGCTTCAATCCAGTTTAACAGGACTTCAGCATAACGCAATACCGGATACCCGGTTACGTTTTTCTCGCTTTGGAATTCTGCAGCCGGAGAACCACCACTTTCAATATAACTCAGTCCACTTCGTGGAATAAACTTCGTTACATATAAATAGCTACTCTTGGATCTTGGGGTGGGTTTAGTATAGAAGCTGGCTTCAAAACGAGAATCTCTTGTTTTAATCAGATTGCTAAGAGTGAAATCATCTACATTCTCCAAAGAAGAAGTCTGCCAATCCTTACCATCTGTACAGATGAACGCTTTAATCAAATCCAGGTTTGGACCAACATCAGTAGGGTCATTCATATTACAAGTCGATGCAATGGAATGCGTAACGTTTTGACCTGCGTCATATTTTCTATATAAAATGCAATCCTTGCTGTTGGTTAAGTCAGTAGAACCGAATAATTTGCGGAAATCTTCAACAATACCATATTTACCACTATTCATAACCATCTCTGCCGCAGCAACAGCTTGGTCGAAGAACTTTTTAGCCCGTTCGTTATTTTTATAATAATATTTCTGCCAGCTTGCCTCAAACAGAGCCCATCTTGAAACCATGGCGGCTACTACGTAACGATTCACATATTGACCTCCATCATTCAAACGAACGTTCTGTAATGCATACTCAAAATCGTTGTAAACTGCATCCATAACCTCGTTTCTCGGAGTGCGGTCTTTGTATAAGCCATCCTTATCCGTATTCTGAACTTCTGTGTCGTAATAAGGAACATCGCCAAAAACATTTACCAGACGAGCATATTCCAGTGCTCTGAAGAAGCGTCCAACACCTGTCCAATGGTTATATTGTTCGTCTGTCAATATTTCAGGCATCAGATTAGTGATGCGGTCAATCATAACATTTGCTTTTCTAACCCAGGCAAAATTCCATGTAGGACCGGTAAATTCACTTTGCCACATCATGTCCAGGCTTGTACTTCCTTTAGATGTAGGAACTGTACGCCCAAACTGTGTTTGAGTGGACATCCTCACTGCATCGTCATTAAATGTATAATTGGCGTTAGGAGCATAAGTCGTTGTATACTTTAATCCATACCCCACAAAGAAGTTTGTGTAAAAAGCATTAGCATATAGACGTACTCTATCTTCGTTGGTCCAATATGCATCATCCTCAGCCGTAGTCAATGACGGGCGGTCGAGCACATCATTACAGTTCGTAAACAATAAAACGACACCGGCTAAAATTATAAATATTTTTAATTTCATAATGATTCTATTTTAGAAGGTTAATTGAACACCACATGACAAACTTTTGAATACCGGTGTACCGGTACCTGTACGTCCAAGATTATAGTTGGTGGAGAACATAGAATATCCTGATATAGCTTCCGGATCAATAGGTAATCCTCTCAGGTTATCAAATGTAAAGAAGTTCTCCAATGACATATAGACTCTCGCTTTGCTGATGTATATCTTAGATAAGATATTTGTCGGAACGGTATATCCCAATGTTATATTCTTGATTCTTAAATAAGACATATCCAGTAGATAGCGGGATTGTTTCTGCATAGCAAATCCAGTATTGCTGCCACCTAAGTCCCATGCTCTGGGATAGAAAGCGTTGGTGCGTTCTTCTGTCCAATAGTCTGTTGTAAAAGTTTTAGGCAGTGCACCTTCCTTAGCATTATACCCAGGAATTGCTAACTGACCGTTACCCCAAATCTTGCGTTTTCCAATACCTTGGAAGTAGATAGAAAAGTCAAAACCTTTATAGTCAGCACCCAATCTGAAACTGTATTCATAACGAGGAGTGGTATTACCGATAACAGTTTGGTCACCCGGATTACCATTTGTACTGGTTCCCGGAGTGATGTAACCATCACCATCAAGATCTACAAATTTGGTATCACCAGGAGAGAATATTAGCTTATTTCCATCTTCATAATGCACCTGATAAACCGGATACTCTGAAGATTGTTTATAGGTGGTACGGGCTGTTCCGTTATAAATAACGATAATCTTTTCAATCTGGCCGTCTGCTCCATATATAAAATCTTCTTTTTGGAATAATCTGTCAGTTACAAAACCATAAATATCACCATAGCGTCTTCCGGTCGAGTAGGTAGTTCCCAAACTACGATCTTCCCACGGAGTCAAGTAGTCGGCACCTCTTGTGATAAAAGTAGAAGCGTCTGAAATAGAAGCTGTTGCATTAATGCCCAATCCGTTGGCAAAACGATGGTTGAAGTCAGCTGACAATTCCCAACCCTTGGTTCTCAAACTGCCATAGTTGCCACTGGGGGCAGCTGCACCAAGAGTCACCGGTAAGCTTTCACCAGGAATAATCATGTTCTTCGTATCACGTTGGAACCAGTCGAAAGTTACTCCGAACTTGTTGTTAAAGAACCTGAGGTCGACACCGAAATCCAGTGTTTCGATTTGCTGCCAGCTAATATCGCTGTCCACCAATGATGGAGTACCGAACATAGGTGTTTTATTTCCACTTCCATCCAGCCATGATGATTGACCATCTGACAATATGGATTTATACAGAGTGTTTGAAACAGATTGGTCACCAATACTACCCCATGAAGCTCTGAATTTACCGAAGCTTAAGATATTATTAATAGGTGCCATAAACTTTTCATTGGTAAATACCCAGCCGGCAGAGAAAGAAGGGAACCACTTCCAACGCAGATGCTTTGGGAACTTGGATGAACCATCCCTACGTATATTTGCTTCAACAAAATATCTATCTTCAAAAGAATAGTTAAGACGGCCAAAAAAGCCTAACTGTGCTTCCCAGTTCCGGTTTCCTTCAATAAATTGATCTCCGGATGCCAATGGGAATTGCGGATTTGTCAAATCAATCAGATTTGTTTTCCAACCTTTATATGAACTCCATTTATTGGTAACCCTGTTCATACCTGCCATAAACTTGAATGCATGTTGCTTTTCTGAGCCCAGTAATAAGTTGTAAGTGGTATAAATGTTGAAAGTATTGTTATCAATAGATTTACTGTTATTGCCTACCTGACTGGCACTTGGACCGGAACTGTTATAGTATTTGTTCACGGGGAAGCGATATGCAGGCATACCACCGGTGTCTACTCTCTCTCCTTGTTCGTTAACAAATACCTGACTGCCGTTTTCCATCCAGGCAGTGGGAGCATACCACATTTCACCAGCCTCATATTGCATTACGGATGAATTCGTTTCAGTAGTTTGTCTGTCATATGTATAGTCAAACTTGACATCCCAATTTTTGGTTAAATTCAGTGTGAAACCTAAATTGATATTGTAGTATTTATTTTGCAGATTATCCGTATTGGCAGCTGCCATTTCGTAAGTGGGTTCTTTTAACGGATTGCCATTTTCAGTTACCCCCATAGGCATTAGCGGACTCCAGCGATAAAGATATAACCATGGGTCAGCGGTTGTATTTCCAATTCCCGGATAGCGTTTGTTGCGATCTGAATAGATTGAACTTGCTCTTACGGTAATATACTTATTGATTTCTGAAGTAACACTCACCGAAGCATTGTATCGCTTGAAGTCATCTTTCTTAGCCGTTTTTGACATACCGCTCTGATCCAGATAACCTAATCCGATATTGTAGCTGGTCTTGCCACTCTTACCATTAACAGACAAGTTATGGGTCATTGTCGGTGTCCAATTTTTAATCATGGCTTTAGCACCGTCATAAAGTCTATATCCATATTTGTCTTTTCCGTCATAGTACCAATCGCGACCATACACTACCGGGTCATTCCATTTTACTTTTCCACCATACAGGTTTTGCCATTCAATGGCCTTTTCCAGGCTTTCAGGACTAATACGCCAGAAACCGCCGGCTGGCATTGGCTCTCTTCTGTTTGTTTGCGCATCCAGTGTATATTGTAAGGCTTCTATACCGCCAATCTCAATTTTCTTAGCAGGGTCTTGCCAAGAAAAGTTATTCGAATAACTTATTTCAAATTTATCACTTTGTGCTCCTGATTTTGTGGTTATTAGGATTACACCAAATGCAGCTTTAGAACCATAGATAGAAGATGAAGCTGCATCTTTCAAAACAGAAATAGATTGAACATCATTAGGATTTACCATCTGGATACTTGGGATTTCCACGTTGTCCAATAAGATGAGTGGTGTATTGTTTCCTGAAATAGAGCCAACTTGACCACGAATTTTAATCAAAGGGTCTGAGCCTACTTCACCAGTTGGGATTGTGATATTAACTCCCGCTACCGCACCTTGTAATCCACGACCAATATCAGCGATAGGACGGCTGTCTAATGTCTTATTTACATCGACTGTTGCTACTGCTCCTGTCAGGTTAGCTTTCTTTTGTGTACCGTAACCTACCACTACTACTTCTTGCAGCAATTCACTATCTTCTTTCAGAATAATTTTCATAGTTCTTGCAGCTTTCACTTCTTGAGTCTGGTAGCCTATGTATGAAATCTTTAAGGTAGCACCTGGCTTTACAGTCAGTGTAAATTTACCATTAATATCCGTAATACCACCATTTGTAGTTCCTTTCTCTATAATACTGGCTCCAATAACCGGTTCACCGTTGGCATCTACAACCAAGCCGTTAATCGTTTGAGTTTGTAGTTGCTCTGTCACTTCCAAAGAGCTGTCGGAGGCAATCTGAGTAGCTAGTACATTTCCACTGTTCAAAAACAGCGTACCGATAGCTACTGCCATGAGGAGTTTACTATGCGTTAATCCTCGTTTTTTGCGATCTTCATTCATAAAAGATTGATGATTTTGTTGTTAATCAAAATAATTTTCTCAAAATTTAGGGTAAGGGTAGTGAATTAGAAATAAAACGGAATTATTTCTTCTATTAGGTAAGTTTCTGTTCCATAGGCGTTTCTTCTATTTATTAGGTTTGACTTATATAGTATCTCTATTTGTTTCTATTTACCGTTCCAAGAGAACTTAGTATGCTTGTGTTGAATAAATAATATTCTATAAGATATGTTGTCTTCAACTATATCTAAAACATACTTGCTCCGTACCATCTCCATACTTTCTCCAGTCAGAAGTACCTCTGAGTGGAGAATGTACGGAGCAAGTACGTCTCAGGTATGGCTGTGGTATGGCTATGGTGTGGCGTAGGCTATAAAAAGCGATTTTTATTCCAGTTAATAGATATAGATCTTAGGTTAGTTTCCTTTTTAAAGAAAGGTCTTTTATCCCCCTCGTGAAGTCGTTGTAAGCATAGCTTCACAGGGTTACACCCTTTCTTTCGGATGGCTACACCCTTTGGCTGCAATGGCTACACCCTTTATAGCAAAAGGTGTAGCCCTGCATAAGGGATGTTTTGCATATTAGAAAACGGCTTACATTTATTCAATATAGGCTTGTGGAACTATCCGGTAACACATATTTTTCCTCGTTTCTACCCTATATCCATCAAATACTCATTTTATTGAGTAGTACACTCTCCAAGAACAGGATGATAAAATGAAGTTTTGGAAGTTTTTGTGCTGGTATATTAAAAAAAACTATATATTTGTATCCAATTCTAAATCTAACTGCGTATGAAACTGATTGCAGAAAGTGGTTCAACAAGAACTGAGTGGGCCTTAGTTGAAGACAATCACCTGATACAACGTGTTTTTACTGAGGGACTTAATCCTTTCTTCCAAACCCGAAGAGAGATCAGCCGAAGTGTGCGTTTAGGTTTACCCGAGACTTTTTTCAAAAGAAAGCTTGAGCAAGTATATTATTATGGTGCTGGTTGTACTTCTTATGAAAAAAAGAATGTATTGGGGGCCTCATTAGTAGCACAGTTCAAAACTCCGATTCAAGTAGAAAGCGATTTACTTGCGGCTGCCCGTGGTCTATTTAAATGTGAAGCAGGAATTGCGTGTATTTTAGGTACAGGTTCCAATTCTTGTTTTTACAATGGAAAAATTATAGTAAAAAATGTCAGAGCTGGTGGGTATATATTGGGCGATGAAGGCAGTGGGGCAGTGCTGGGCAAGCATTTTCTTTCAGATGTATTAAAAGGTTTAGCACCCAAAGATATTATGGCCGATTTCTTTGAAAAGTTTCGTATTAGCCCGAATGAAGTAATGGAATCTGTTTATAATCGTCCATTTCCTAATCGTTTCCTCTCTACTATTTCGTATTTTCTGGCAGATTATACAAGCGATGATTATGTATATGATCTAATAACTACTAATTTACGCAATTTCTTCATAAGGAATGTTTGCCAATATGATTATAAGAACTATCCAATCCGTTTTGTTGGATCATTGGCTTATAGTTATGCAAAAATTTTGAGAGAAGTTGCCAATGAGTTTGATATTGAGCTGGATATTATTGAAGAAACTCCAATGAATGGTTTAATTGACTTCCATTCATTAAATATTGAAGAATCTTAAAATCTGTATATAAAGTATATTGACAGGGGTATAATAATCCCTTATTTGCAAATATATAAATATAAAGTTAAATAAATGCAAAGGAATGTTCTTGATATTAAATTATAATATATCTTTGCTAAGAAGAAACGAAGAAATTACGTTTCATCACCTTTGTTAATAACGAGTTTATCTCTTAAAATGACCAGCTAAATTGTAACAGTATTTAGTGAATTTTAATTTTCGACCGACAGTAGAATTACTAAGTTCTCTTGGAACTTGGTAAACCTCTAAAAATAACAAGAGAGATAAAATATAAGTTAAACCTATAAATAAGAAAAAACGCCTATGGAAGAAAAACTTGTCTGACAGAAGAAATAGATCTGACTAACTATTTCTATCTGATTATCCTTACCCTAATTTTTGAGAGAACTATTTTATTTAACAACAAAATTATCAATCATTTATGAATGAAGATCGCAAAAAACGAGGATTAGCAAATAGCAAATTCTTCACAGCAGTAGCCATCAGTGCACTGTTTTTAGGAAGCGGTAATGCGATGGCTAACCAGGTTGCTTCTGATCATGTTTCAGAAGTAACAGAGCAGTTACAATCTATCAATGTTACAGGTTTGGTTGTAGATGCGACAGGCGAGCCGGTTATCGGTGCCAGTGTGGTAGAAAAAGGGACAACTAATGGTATTGTTACTGACGTTAATGGAAAGTTTGCATTGAGTGTAAAATCAGGAGCAATATTAAAAATATCATTCGTAGGTTATCAGCCTCAGGAAGTAAAGGCTACACCTACTATGAAAATCGTGTTGAAGGAAGATACGGAATTATTGGATGAAGTAGTAGTAGTTGGTTACGGTACACAAAAGAAAGCCAATTTAACAGGTGCAGTTACTACTGTAGACTTGAATAAAACGATGTCAGGCCGTCCTCAGCAAGATGTAACCAAAGCATTGCAAGGTGCGGTTCCTGGTTTGAGTATCACAACTGAAAATGGTGATATCAACGGAAGTGCTGCAATGCGTATTCGTGGTGTCGGTACGTTAAGTAATTCTGAAAAGAGTAATCCGTTGATTGTTGTGGATGGAGTCCCGATGGATGACATTTCTTTCTTGAATACACAGGATATTGAGAGTATCTCTGTGCTGAAAGACGCTGCTTCTACCTCTATTTATGGTACACGTGCAGCTTTTGGTGTTATTTTAATTAATACGAAGAGTGCTAAACCGACGGAAAAGGTTACTATAAACTATAGTAATAATTTCGCTTGGGATCAAGCAACTTACCTTCCGAATTTCCCGGATGTACCCACACAGCTTAGAGCTGCATTAGAGGCTAAGGCTAATGCTAACCAATATGAAGTTGAGCTCTTCGGTATGTACTTTGACAAGCTGTTGCCCTATGCCGAGAAATGGGCGCAACAGAATGGCGGAAGAAAACTGAAGTACGGTGAAATGAGACCATATCAGAGCGATAGCAATGTGGGTGATTATAGCATCGTTGACGGAACTCCTTATTATTATGCTGACTGGGATGTACAAGATATTTATTATAGCAAAGCAGCCCCTTCACAAAGCCATAATATATCTGTTCAGGGAAGTTCTGGTAAGACTAATTATTATCTTTCTTTTGGTTATGATGAGAAGGAAGGTATAATGAAAGTACGTCCCGATGAATTGAAGAAATACAATGTTTCAGTGAATGTAACGACCAATTTGTATGATTGGTTGCAAGTAGGTGCACGTGTCAATTACTCTCGTAAGGCTTATCAGCGTCCTGACATTTACAGTAGTACTTATCAGACCCTTTGGCGTTGGGGTTCTTTCTTTATTCCTTCAGGTACTATTGATGGTTATGACACTCGCCTCATGGCTATGCGTAAGCAAGCATCCGACCGTAAGGAAATAACTGACCTTACCCGTCTGAATGGATTCTTGAAAGCAGAAATAGTAAAAGGACTTACTTTGAATGCTGATTTCACTTATGCAATTCAGAACTTGAACAGTGGTTCTGAAGACTTCTCGGTCTATGGTATTGACTGGTCGGGAATGCCTACTCCTAAATATATTGTTACCAAAAGTAACTCGGCAATCTGGCGGGATAATTCCAAGCAGAATACTTGGACTTTGAATGCGTATGCCAACTATGCCAAGACTTTTGCAAAGAGCCATAATTTGAATGTAATGGTCGGAGCCAATGCTGAAGAAGTGGATTATACTTATTTATATGGATACCGCAAAGGATTGTATGATGAAGCATATCCTGAATTGAATCTGGCAAGCCAAGATGGACAACAAATAAATTGGTCGCACACTTCCCGTGCTTCAGCCGGTTACTTCGGACGTATTAATTATGATTATAAGGGCATTTACCTGTTAGAGGTGAATGGACGTTATGATGGTTCTTCCAGATTCCCACATAATGATAAATGGGCATTCTTCCCTTCTGCATCTATCGGATACCGGTTCTCAGAAGAAGCCTTCTTTGCACCTTTGAAGAGAGTGGTTAACAATGCTAAGTTGCGTGCATCTTATGGTGAAATTGGAAATGAAGCCATCGGAGACTATATGTTTGAGGCATTGATCAGCCAACGCGAAAACACGTTGGCTTCAGGATATATTTACTGGGTGGATGGTAATGGAGCTAATGCTAATAGATTGACTCAGTACAATATGCCTAAACTGGTGTCGAAGTCTCTTACTTGGGAACGCATCCGCACTACTGATATTGGTTTGGATTTAGGTTTCCTGAATAATGAATTAACTGTAGGATTTGACTGGTACCAACGTGAAAACCGTGATATGCTTGCTCCTGCTCAGGTTCTTCCGAACAGTGTAGGTGCTACTGCTCCTTATGATAATGCAGGTACACTGCGCACCCGTGGATGGGAATTAAACCTCGATTGGCATCATAAATTCGGTGAATTTAATGTGTATGCTAACTTCAATCTTAGTGATTCAAAGACAAAAGTAACGAAGTGGAATAATGACACTAAGTTGCTCAGTTCTTACTATTCGGGCAAGAATTATGGTGATATCTGGGGCTTCGAAACAGATCGTTATTTTGAGGAATCTGATTTTACCGGCCAGAATGCAGACGGTTCATGGAACTACAAGCCGGGTATTGCCGGTCAGTCCGCACTTGAACGTGCCCCGTTCCATTATGGTCCTGGTGATATTAAGTTCAAAGATTTGGATGGCAGTGGCGAAATTGACGGTGGAAAAGGAACCGCTGATGATCATGGTGACTTGAAGGTTATCGGTAATTCACTCCCCCGTTATGAATATGGTTTCCATTTGGGGGGTAACTGGAAAGGTATTGACTTGGATTTATTCTTCCAAGGTGTGGGAAAACGTTCTGATTGGACTATTTCTTCTTTGAATTTCCCGATGATGCGCGCAGCTGACTTGGCTATCTACGATAATCAAAAAAGTTTCAATAGAGTATTCTATACTGATGATTGGAAAACGATTACCGGTTATGATATCAACCAAGGTAACACTTATCCTCGTTTATATCCGGGAAATGAAGCCAAAGGTACTGTATCAGGTATTGCAAACGGTTCCAATAACTATTATCCGCAATCTCGTTACTTAACTGATATGTCTTATCTTCGTTTAAAGAACGTAACTGTTGGTTATACTTTACCGAAGGAGTGGACCCGCAAAGCTTTCATCGAAAAGGCACGTATCTACTTTAGTGGTAGTAACCTCTTCTTGCTCTACAAGGGCAGTGATCTTCCAGTTGATCCGGAAATCAGTACTGGTGATGGCCTTACCTATGGAGGCTGGGGACGTACAACTCCTATCACTCGTACCTTCTCATTCGGTATTCAGGTAACCTTATAATAACTATTAAACAATAAGAATGATGAAAAAGCTATTCATATACGGAACAATGGCACTGATGGCCTTGACAAGTTGTAATGACTTTCTCGACAAAGCACCTTTGGATGCCTTTACCAATACTCCTGCATATTGGAGTAATACGAGTAATCTTGACAACCAATGCAATACATTCTATAACAACTATTCGGGTTATGGAAATGGCAGTGGTGGTGGCTGGTTCTATTTCAAAACACTGAGTGATGACCAGGTAGACTATCAGTCAACAGTCTGGACTTACACAAGTGTGGTGGCTACTTCTACAAATTGGTCAGATCCTTTCACTGAAATCCGTCGTGCCAATTATATTATCGAAGGTTTGCAAACATCCTCTCTCGATGAAGCTGTTAAAGCTAATTATGAAGGCCTGGCTCGCTTAAACAGGGCATGGGAGTATTATCAACTGGTTCGCATGTATGGTGACGTACAGTGGATAACTACAGTTGTAGATCCGGCAGACAAAGATGTGGTTTACGGACCACGTACGGATCGAGATGTGGTAATGGACAATGTCCTTGAAGATTTAAACTATGCTGCGAATACAATTACGGGCACTAACAAGCAACGCTTCAGTGCTGACATGGCATTGGCTATGAAAGCTGACATCACGTTGTATGAAGGTACTTACTGTAAATATCGCAATGCAAGTGACAATGCCGGTAAGGCTGCTGACAACACTCGTGCTGAAAAGTATCTGCGTGAATGCGTGGCTGCTTGTGAAGCATTGATGACTAAGGGATATTCATTGAATCCGAGCTATAAGGGAAACTATAATTCAATTTCGCTTAGCTCTAATCCTGAAATGATTTTCTTCAAGCCTTATTCTCAGAATGTTTTCATGCATTCCACCATCGACTATACTGTTAATACAAGTGGTACCAGCGGTATGACCAAAAATGCTTTTGATAATTACTTGTTCCTTGACGGTAAACCCAAAGCAACCACTACAATGGATACCAATGATGCCGCGGTGAAAGATGCAGATGGTAAATACAATCTTGAGTCTGTTCTTGCTGTTCGCGATAAGCGATTAGCGGTTACTCTCGATCCTGTGTTATGTTTCAAGGGTAGTGCTTATAGCCGTGCCGGAGTTGCAGGATTTACTTCTACTACTGGTTACGGTATAGCTAAATATGATAATCCGGAGGAATTGGCAGTAGGCGATCGTAACAGTATCAACAAGCAATATACAGACTGTCCGCTTTTCTGGCTGTCTGTTGTCTATCTGAACTTCGCTGAGGCTAAGGCAGAGCTTGGAACATTGACACAGGCTGATCTTGATAAGTCCATTAATAAGTTACAGGAACGTGCCGGACTACCCGGTATGACCACTCAACCGGAAGCTGATCCAGCCAACAATATGGGCGTTAGCAATTTGATTTGGGAGATCCGCCGTTGCCGTCGTTGTGAGTTGATGTGTGATAACTGGACTCGTTATTGGGATTTAATTCGTTGGCATAAACTTGATTTACTTGATTCTTCCAAGAATCCTACGATCTATCTTGGAGCTAACATGAAGAATGTGGAGAATCCGGAAGTCGATGTGAATAGTGATGGATATATGATTGGTTCTAATACTCTTAACCAGCCACGTACTTACGAAGCCAAGCATTATTTCTATCCGATACCTACAACTCAGCTGACTTTGAACTCGAATATGGAACAGAATCCGTTCTGGAAATAAGGTGAGATTGTTAATGGTGTAACTGAAAGGGGTTGAATTCTATTTACTTAGAGTTCAACCTCTTTTTTGCTGCGATATAGAGGGATGATTGGATATCATAAATATTTTCTATCTTTGTAAAAAGCTGTCCGTTAGTAAAATAATAATTTTGTCATTAGAAGTATGCTTAAATTAAGAATGTTATCACAGGGAATTGCAGGGCCACGGTTTGAAAAGCCGGAGGAGGTTGTTGAATGGATGGGTGCTATGCAGGCGCAAGAGATCAGGGCGGTTAAGTGGGCAGTGGGGTTGCGTGTAGCGAAACCTTCGTTGACGGCTGTTCAGGAGGCATTGGATTCAGGGCGGATTTTGCGTACTCACGTGATGCGTCCTACGTGGCATTATATTCCGGGGAAGGATATAAAATGGATGACTGAGTTGTCTGCTAAGGGTATGTTGTCAAGGTTCAGCTTTTATGCAAAGCATCATGGTTTGACGGAGAAGGATTGTTTGCAATACAAACCTAAAATAGAAGAAATCTTGACTGGACAGCATCTGACGTGCCAAGAAGCTTTTGAACAACTAAACTTGAAGGGGATAAACATTAGCGAGCCTATAACTAAAATGTGTCTGAGTTTTGCAGAAGTGGATGGAACGGTATGTAGCGGCATTGAGAAAAATGGAAAACATACATATGCACTGACCGGTGAAAGGGTTCCGGATGCCATAAAGCTATCTCGTGAAGAGGCTCTTGCTGAGCTTACCCGGAGGTATTTCAGAAGTCATGGACCGGCAACACTGGAAGATTTTGTGTGGTGGTCTGCATTGAACATACGTGAAGTACGTAGCGCTATAGCGTCACTTGGTCAGGAAATTATAACAGAACGATATAATGACAGGGAGATGATGATACATATCTCTTCACCCGGACTTACCGGGGAGGTAGAAGTTGATGAAAAAAGTATTCTCCAGTTTCTCCCGCCGTTTGATGAATATCTGGTAAGTTATAAAAACCGCTTTGACTGTATAAAGGAATCGCACGCGCAGTATGCCTATAATAATTTTGGTATATTTCAACCTGTTATTCTTCATCAAGGCCGTATCACGGGAAACTGGCGTAAGACTTCGAAGAGAGGGGCTTTTGATACATCTTTTTTCCCTGGATGCAGGCCTGCCGCAAAGAAGCTTGTCGAAAAAGCTATAAAAGAATGCTTGTTGTTTCATGAAAGTTGATTCCTCGTATGGAAATTCAGTTTACGCCAAATGGTAACTTTGTTAACCCCACACGGTAACTCCATTTACACACCGAAGTAAAGGGCGTTACATGCCGAGGTAAAGGTCGTTACAGTAAGGGGTAAAGGTCGTTACATACGGCAGTAAATGCTTTTACATCTTGTAGTAACCAATTGGTAAATACTATTGATTGATTATCAGTAAACTAACAAAATCTTATCACTAACCTTTAATTCATTTTCATGCCGAGATGAATGAATTCCCGCCAATGGGTTAGTATGAAAAAGAGGTTATCTCGTTTCCGGGATAACCTCTTTTTTCGTTTGCAACCATTTCTCCAATGGTTCTATTTTATTGGTAATGCTTAGAGAGCATTCTCTTTTACCAAATATTCTGCAATTTGTACTGCATTCAGTGCAGCACCTTTCTTGATCTGGTCGCCCACAATCCAGAAAGTCAGACCGTTTTCATTAGCCAGATCCTTACGGATACGACCTACATAAACGGGATCTTTGCCTGCAAGGAACAGAGGCATTGGATATTCCTTTTCGGCAGGGTTATCCTGCAATACCAAGCCGTCGCCTTTTGCAAAAGCTTCACGAGCTTCTTCCACTGAAATAGGACGTTCTGTTTCTACCCAAATGCTTTCAGAGTGAGAACGAAGAGCAGGAACGCGTACGCAAGTTGCACTTACTTTAATGTCGGAGTGCATAATCTTACGGGTCTCGTGGAACATCTTCATTTCTTCTTTAGTGTATCCGTTATCAGTGAATACGTCAATCTGAGGAATGAGGTTGAATGCCAACTGGTATGCAAACTTTTCAACAGTAACAGATTCACCTGCTAACACCTGGCGGTATTGTGTGTACAATTCATCCATAGCGGCAGCACCTGCACCGCTGGCAGCCTGATACGTAGAAACGTGTACAGTTTTTATGTGAGAAAGCTGTTCGATGGCTTTCAGTGCCACTACCATCTGTATAGTGGTACAGTTAGGGTTGGCGATGATGCTGCGTGGACGATCTTTTGCGTCGGCAGCATTTACCTCGGGAACTACCAAAGGTATGTCATTATCCATACGGAAAGCACTGGAGTTATCGATCATCACGGCACCATGTTTGGTGATGGTCTCGGCATACTCTTTAGAGGTACCAGCGCCTGCGGAAGTGAAAGCGATATCAACCCCTTTAAAGTCATCGTTGTGTTGCAAGAGTTTTACCTCGATCTGTTTACCGCGGAATGTGTATTTTGTTCCGGCACTGCGTTTAGAACCGAACAACACTAACTCATCCAACGGGAAATTCCTTTCATCGAGCACACGCAGGAACTCCTGTCCCACGGCTCCGCTTGCTCCAACAATAGCTACTTTCATTTTCTTTTGTTTTTTAATTAAGTTTATAAAAATGTTCTTCTATGCTTAAAAACGATAGAATTGGCTGCAAATTTATAACAATTTGCTGTATGACAACGTATAAAATGAAAAGTTTTTTGTTATTTTGCAACGTAAACCTAAAACTTGAAGCCCATGGACTTATTTGACTTCAGTCTAAAACTTCCCATTACCGACCCTACATGGATATTTCTCCTTGTACTTCTTATTATATTGTTTGCTCCTATTTTGTTGAACAGACTTCGTATCCCACATATCATCGGTATGATATTGGCAGGATTGGTAATTGGCGAGCATGGGTTTAATATTTTAGCACGGGATAGTAGTTTCGAGTTGTTTGGCAAGGTAGGTTTATACTATATCATGTTTCTGGCTGGTCTGGAAATGAATATGTCAGACTTTAAGCAAAATAGGGGAAAGGCCGTAATGTTGGGGTTACTGGCTTTTATCATTCCAATTATGATCGGTCTTGTGGTGAACATGACCTTCCTGAAATATAGTTTGATCACTTCAGTTCTGTTGGCAAGTATGTATGCTTCGCATACGCTGGTGGCATATCCTATCGTGATTCGATATGGCGTCTCCCGACATCGCAGTGTAAGTATTGCAGTGGGAGGTACGGCGGTGACTGATACCCTTACGCTGTTGGTTTTAGCTGTGGTAGGTGGTATGTTTAAGGGGGAATCCGGTGGACTGTTCTGGGTATGGCTGGTTGTCAAAGTGGTTTTCTTGGGTGGATTGATTATGTACTTTTTCCCTCGCATTGGGCGTTGGTTCTTCCGCAGATACGATGATAATGTAATGCAATTCATTTTCGTGCTTGCCATGGTATTTCTGGGGGCAGGCTTAATGGAATTTGTGGGGATGGAAGGCATTCTCGGAGCTTTCCTTGCCGGCTTGGTACTGAATCGGCTTATTCCGCATGTTTCTCCATTGATGAATCACCTGGAGTTTGTGGGCAATGCACTTTTCATTCCTTACTTCCTGATCGGTGTGGGAATGCTGATTGATATACATGTGATTTTTGGCCATGGTGATGCGTTGAAGGTGGCTGGGGTAATGATTGCTGTTGCTTTGACTGGTAAATGGATTGCTTGCTGGCTGACGCAGAAGATATATAAAATGGCAGCTATTGAGCGGGAACTAATGTACGGCTTGAGCAATGCCCAGGCTGCGGCTACATTGGCTGCTGTACTGGTTGGATATAATATAATTCTGCCTAATGGTGAAAGACTGCTGAATGACGATGTCCTGAATGGCACTGTATTGTTAATCCTCGTGACCTGTGTGGTAAGTTCATTTATTACTGAACGCGCTGCTCGTAAGATCGCTATCGATGAGGCCCATCTGGAGGATGAAAAACGTCCGGTAGAGCTGGAAAAGATTTTAATACCGGTTGCCAATCCGGATACGATTGAAGATTTGGTGAGTCTGTCCTTGTTGATACGTGATCCTAAACAGAGAGATAATCTGGTGGCATTGAATGTGATTAATGATAATAATGCATCGGAAGCTCTGGAACTTCGCGGAAAACGTTATCTTGAGAAAGCAGCCATGATAACGGCATCGGTGGATGTGCCGCTGAAACAAATCAGCCGTTATGACTTGAATATTGCTTCCGGCATTATTCATACGGCAAAAGAGCATGGAGTGACGGATGTGGTAATAGGTTTGCACCGTAAAGTTAATATTGTGGATTCCTTCTTTGGTATGTTGGCGGAGAATCTGTTGAAAGGTTTGCACCGGGAAGTGATAATTGCAAAATTCCTGATGCCGATTAATACTATACGGAGAATTAATATTGCTGTTCCGCCGAAAGCAGAATATGAAGCGGGTTTCCAGAAGTGGGTAGAACATTTCTGCCGTATGGGAAGTACATTGGGATGCCGGGTACACTTCTTCGCTAATGAAGAAACTACTACGCTCTTACAAATACTGGTAAAGAAGAGGTTTAGCTCGACAATGACTGATTTCTCCCGTTTGGATGATTGGGGGGATTTACTGTTGTTGACCGGACAAGTGAATTATGATCACTTACTGGTGATTATCAGTGCCCGCCGTGGTTCTATTTCTTATGATCCTGCATTCGAAAGACTTCCTGCCCAGTTAGGAAAGTATTTTGCCAACAATAGTTTGATAGTGCTCTATCCGGATCAGTTGGGTGAACCGCAAGATATGTTGTCTTTCTCTAATCCACGTGGTAATAATGAAGATCAGCATTATGAAAAGGTAGGCAAATGGTTCTATAAATGGTTCAAGAAGAGTAATTAGTGATTAGCAACAAAGTGATAAGTGATTAGTGAGGATGGAAGATTGGAGACAGAGGACACGGCTCTTATTGGGTGAGGAGAAGATGGAACGTTTGCAGCAGGCACACGTGCTTGTAGTGGGTCTTGGTGGAGTAGGAGCGTATGCAGCGGAGATGATTTGTCGTGCCGGAGTGGGACGCATGACGATTGCGGATGCGGATACAGTGCAACCTACGAATATCAACCGTCAGCTTCCGGCCTTACATTCTACATTGGGAATGAGCAAGGCGGAAATCTTGGAGAAACGTTTCCGGGATATTAATCCGGAAATTGAATTGACGGTGTTGCCGGTATTCCTGAAAGATGAGAATATTCCCGAACTGCTGGATGCAGCATCCTATGATTTTGTAGTGGATGCCATTGATACGCTGGCTCCGAAATGTCATTTGATTGCAGAAACTTTAAAGCGACATATTAAGATTGTTTCCAGTATGGGAGCCGGAGCAAAGAGTGATATAACCCAGGTCCGCTTTGCCGATATATGGGATACCTATCATTGCGGACTGAGCAAGGCAGTCAGAAAACGACTTCAGAAAATGGGAATCAAGCGTAAACTGCCGGTGGTATTCAGTACGGAACAAGCGGATCCGAAAGCTGTACTGCTGACAGAGGATGAAATGAATAAGAAATCAACATGCGGAACAGTCAGCTATATGCCGGCGGTATTTGGATGCTATCTGGCGGAGTATGTGTTGAAGAGATTATGATCAGCAAGCGCATCTTTTGCCACCTTATTGGCAAAGAATCAGTACTTAACATTAGATAAAGATGAAGTATATATGATACAATTACAAGGAATAACCAAGAGTTTCGGTAGCCTGCAAGTTTTGCGGGGGATTGACTTGAATATAGATAAAGGCGAGATCGTTAGTATCGTTGGCCCGAGTGGAGCGGGAAAGACTACTTTACTTCAAATTATGGGAACCTTGGATGCCCCTGATAGCGGTACGGTAACTATCGACGGTACTTTGGTCAGCCGTATGAAGGAGAAGGAACTGTCGGCTTTCCGTAACAAACATATAGGGTTTGTCTTTCAGTTTCACCAGCTTTTACCGGAATTTACGGCATTGGAAAACGTGATGATACCTGCATTTATTGCCGGTGTGGGGCAGAAAGAAGCTACTGCATCTGCATTGGAACTGTTGGAGTTTATGGGACTGACAGATCGCGCCGGGCATAAGCCTAATGAACTTTCTGGTGGGGAGAAACAACGTGTGGCCGTAGCCCGTGCTCTCATTAATCATCCGGCTGTGATACTGGCTGACGAACCTTCGGGTAGCCTGGATACTCATAATAAGGAAGAATTGCATCAGCTTTTCTTCGACCTTCGCAATCGTTTCGGACAAACATTTGTTATTGTTACTCACGATGAAGGATTGGCACAGATTACGGACCGTACGGTGCACATGGTTGACGGGGAAATAGTTTAATCTTATTTTCCCGTACTCATTACTACTGAATCATTATCGCTATTGTTTACTTTTCTTTGTATTGCTTTGAATTTACGTCCGAAAGAGAAATTGTAGGATAAGCTGACCAGAAACATATGTGAGCTTTCCTTAATATAGCTTTTAGTCTTGTACGAGGCAAATTGATTCCAATTCTCATTCTCTACTTTATAATTATCAGTGAATGGGTTGAAAGCGCCTACACCTAAACGGAGATCTTTATATTTATAATATAGAACTAATATCTGGATATTTTCTCCTCCTGAGAGGGTCTCTCCCCAGAAGTTGTTCCAATTGGTATTGATTTGCCAGAACAAGGAGAATCGTTTGTAATTGAATGAAGCTTGTCCTTCGTAATACCAGTTGGTATAAGTGTGAGAGTAATTGTTTCCATGACTTATATAATGGTTCACTCCTCCTGTGAATGAAAGTTGCAGCATATCCCATAGTGGGCCTACCCGGAGCATCAGACGTCCGGATAACTTTTGCCAGTCTTTCTGGTTATCCCACGTTTGTACTATTTTATTGCCTTCCTGTAACTTTTCATCCATAATGGCATTGGGAGATAATTGTATGCATCCCATAGGTTACTGTAGAAAATACCTTTCTTCCACTCATAAGTCAGTTCCGTACGATAGCATATGTACGATTTCAGATTCGGATTTCCACGACGTATCTGGAAAGAGTCTATAGTTTGTTCTATAGCACTCCACTGAATATATGGCTATTCCCTTGATTCATACGGGTATCGTAATTATGCCCGTTCCGGTATTCGTTGTTAGAGTATGATGCTGGAAAGTACTAATCTATTTTTTTATTTAGAAAAACAAACTACTTTTAAGTTCGTTTCTATAATGGGCAGCTAGTATCTATGACATTTTGTTATACCTTTACCCCGATTTTTATAATTTATATAGATTACATTATGAGAAAAGTAGTTCTTACTTTAGTTACATTAGCATTTGTGTCATTTACATATGCGCAGGATGTAGCTTTCGATTCTTTCAAACGAATCGAATCGGATAAGGTGTTGAACCTGTCAGCCGATCAAATTGCAAAAATCAAAAAACTAAATAGAGAAGTTGGCCCCAAGTTTAAAGCTATCGGACAGAGTAATCTTCCTGGGTACGAAAAAGGGCAGAGGAAAAGAGCATTGGCTCTTGAACACAAAGCTGCCATTAAAGCTATCTTGTCAGAGAAGCAGGTTAAGTTATGGGAAGAGCATTACGGAAGTATGGATAACAGGAAAGGTCTGCGTGGCATCATGAAAGGTGATTATGATCATCGATTGGGTCAATTGGAAACCAATTTTGAAAAGGATAAGGAGGCAATTGAGAATAGCTCTTTATCTAAAGACGCAAAGAAAGCCAAGGTAAAAGCACTTAAAAATGAATATAAACAAGAAAAAGAGCGATTGAAGAATGAACGTGATACTGCAATAAAATCAGGAGTTTTGGAAAAGTGATTGAATCATTCAAAACAAACATAATGACCGATTCTTTCCAGGTCCGTTTCTGTAAATTCCTCATAGAGGGAGAAAGGCTTAAGGCTCGTTAGCGAGCCTTTTTTCTTGCGGTATTCCACAATGGCTTTGGCTTGGTAGAAGTTGATATAGGGATGGGAGCGCAATTTGTCCACACTGATACGGTTTAGGTTAATGCGGCGAACAATCGTCGGGTCAATGCTGAACCAGGCTTGCAGTTGCTGAGTATTCAGGTTGATATCCTTTAGCTGCTCTATTTGGTAGAATCCGCCTAATCTCTGCCGATAACCAACTATCAGCCGAGCAATGCCACTTCCGATACCCGGAATCTTCTTTAATTCGGTGGTGTCGGCGCGATTCAAATCAAGAATGGTTCCGGCTTCATATTTGATATTCTCCACCGATGCGGTTTGTGCAATGTACAATTGTGTGGTATGATATACAGTATCTTCCGGTGGGATATGTATGTAAGAAGAAAGGATGGAATATTGTTCTTCCGTCATTCCATATACTTTCTTAAAATCTTCCGGTTTACGGAATTTACCACCTTTTGTCCGATAATGCAGGATATTTTTTGCCATCCAAGCCGGCAATCCTAAATGTCGGAATGTGATGGAGTCTGCTGTATTTGGATTGAAAGAAGTCAGGACTACAGGAATGTTCTCTTCTTTTCTCTTATAAGTCGTATATTGCCTTTCACTGGGTTGCTCTTTCTCTTCCAATGAGGCTATGAATTCTTCATATTCTTGTTGGGCATTAGCTTGTATAGCCATATCATTCGGGGAGATAGGATTCCTTCGTTGCCAGGCGGATATAAGATGCCCGGAGAGAAAAACGATACAAATAACTGCTATGAGCATCAGGATACCTCGTTTTTCTCCCCGGGAAAAGTAAAAGTAATCTTTAAATGGATTTTGCATCTCCTACAATTTCAAGAAGCCCAGTTCTTTGATGAAGATAAGTGAAATTGCTATCGGAGCTATAAACTTCAATATGAATATCAGTAATTTGTAGAACGTTACTTTCAGCATTCCATTGTTACTTACTTCTTCCCAGACAATCTTCTTATTCAGGTACCAACCGGTAAAGATGGAAATGCACAGACCACCTAATGGCAACATAATTTTAGCTGTGACAAAGTCGAACAGGTTGAATAAGTTCAAACCGAATATAGTGTATCCCTTACCTGCACCGAGCGAAAGTGAACACAAAATGCCTAAGAACATACAACCGCCTGTTACAAAACTTGCTGCACGTTTCCGGCTCAGATGGAATTCTTCGTGAAGGTAGGCTGTCACTACTTCATGCATGGAAATGGTAGAAGTAAGTGCGGCAACTGCCAGAAGAATATAGAACATGACTGAGAATATATAGGCCAATAAAGGTACTCCGCTAAACGCTTGTTGGAAAACATTGGGCAGTGTAATAAAGATGAGACTTGGACCGGCATCCGGTTGGATACCTACCGAGAATGCAGCGGGGAAGATGATCAGCCCTGCCAATATAGCGACAAATGTATCGATGATACTAACACTAAAAGCTGTTTTAGTCAGATTCGTATCTTTTTTGAAATAGGATGCATAGGTACAGAGACATCCCATTCCCAAACTTAATGAGAAAAATGCCTGTCCCATGGCACTCAGGAATACATTCGCATTCACCTTATCCCATTCGGGTTTCAAGAGAAACTCGAGACCAGCACCTGAACCCGGCAATGCAATAGAACAGCCAGCCAATATAATCAGCAGGATAAATAGCATTGGCATCATAATTTTAGCAGACTTTTCGATCCCTTTTTCCACCCCTTTTACGATGATAAAATGAGTGGCAAGAAGAAAGAGTACCAGCCAGATGACCGGACGCCAGGGATTAGAAGAAAATGAATTGAATGTATTGATGTAATCGGCTGCCGTTTTTCCGGCAAAGTTATCGGTAACAGCTTCACCAATGAATTCCAGAGTCCAACCGGCTACTACAGAGTAATAACTCAAAATCAGAAACCCTGCTAATACACCCATGCGGCCTACCCAGCGCCATTGTGTACCGGGTGCCAGTTTTTGGTAAGCTCCTGCTGTATTGGCGCGTGAATGTCGCCCGATGAGGAATTCGGATACCATGATAGGGATTCCTAAAATAAGTACACATGCTAAGTAAATGAGAATAAACGCAGCACCGCCATGATTGCCAGTCTCGTAGGGAAACCGCCAGATGTTACCCAGACCGACTGCGGAACCTGCCGAAGCAAGTATGACGCCTAATTTGCTCCCGAAATTGGCTCTGTCATTTTTAGTCATAAAAAAGTAGATTTTTCTTTCATTTCGTTATTATTCTCTACTAGAACATGCAAATATAGAAAATGTTCTGTACTTTTGTGCACAAATCGTTCATAAATTGAGATATGCTATACTATATTAAAAAATATCCGGTATCGTTGCTGATTATATTGACAGTGATTTATTTGTCGTTCTTTAAACCGCCAACAACGGAATTAAGCCGAATACCGAATATTGATAAAGTTGTACATATTTGTATGTATTTAGGCATGTCAGGCATGTTGTGGCTGGAGTTTCTGCGTGCTCACCGCAGAAATGATTCCCCTTTATGGCATGCATGGATGGGGGCATTTGTGTGCCCCGTATTATTTAGTGGAATGGTGGAATTGCTGCAGGAATATTGCACTACTTACCGTGGCGGCGATTGGCTGGACTTTGCAGCGAATACAACAGGAGCGTTTATAGCCTCAATGATAGGTTATTTTGTACTGCGTCCGTGGATGGCGAAAAAACAATAAGTAGTGTCGATTATAAGTAATCAATCACTGTACTCAGTTTAATTCCGTTGGATCCTTTGATCAGGATGGTTTTTCCATGAGGTTTATTCTTTTGTAAAGCTTCGATAACTGCCGAGGCATCCGGATAGGTCGGGAAGTTATGCTTTGCAGCAGCGAACTGATCGCCTACCAGCATTACTTCTTTAAAACCACATTCTGTCAGGAAGTCTGCAATCTTCTGATGTTCTTCCGGACCGTCCTTCCCCAATTCCCTCATATCTCCTAATATCAGCATTTTATTGTCGACCTCCATGTTGTGGAAGTTGCTGATTGAGGCCTGCATACTGGTAGGGTTAGCATTGTATGCATCAATAATCAATGTATTGTCTGCTGTCTGTTTTAGTTGCGAACGATTGTTTTGCGGAGTATATTCTTTTAAAGCGGCATCTATTTTTTCTGATTCTACATTAAAGAAGTGCCCGATAGTAACAGCAGCAAGTGCATTGGCGAAATTATATTCACCGATTAGCTGTGTTTTCACTTCATGATGCTCACCGTCTTTGCCTGCTTTCCATTCAAAAGTCAGATAAGGCGAGTTGCCTGTAACATGTCCGTTGATGTATAATTCATCTGCACTTCCATAAGGAATCAGCTTCAATCCCCAAGCCATATTTCTCAGATATAAATTATCATGGTGGATGAAGATAGTAGAGTTTTTACGCTCACGAAGGTAGTCATACAGTTCTCCTTTGGTTTTGATAACTCCTTCGAAAGAACCGAAACCTTCCAGATGTGCTTTACCCACATTCGTGATAATTCCATAATCCGGTTCGGCGATCTCTACTAATTCCTTGATGTCGCCCGGATGGCTGGCGCCCATTTCTATGATGCCGAGGTCATGTTCCGCTTTCAGACGTAACAGAGTGAGAGGGACCCCTATATGATTGTTCAGATTACCTTGCGTATAAAGTACGTTATATGTCTTTGAAAGAACAGCTGCAATCAATTCTTTGGTAGTGGTCTTTCCGTTGGTTCCTGTGATGCCGATAATACGTGTACCTATTTGACGGCGGTGATAATTGGCGAGTTCTTGCAGAGTGTGCAGGCAACTATCTACCAGTATATAATGTGGGTCTTCTACAGGTACATATTCGGCTTCATCTACTATAACGTAACTACTTCCCGATTCCAATGCTTTGACAGCAAAAGCGTTTCCATTGAAATTGTCACCTTTTAGTGCTATGAATAAAGAACCTTCAGGGCAGTTGCGGCTGTCCGTAGTCACACTGGTACATTCCAGAAATATCTTGTATAGGGTGGTGATATTCATAACTATCTCCTTTTTAAAACGTTGTTATTTTCTGTTCTCTAAAACGTTGCAAAGATAGATATTCTCCGCTACAGTGATACATTTGCAATGAAAATGTTTTTATTCTTTCAAAGGTAAAATCAGAATAAAACGGGAACCTGTGGTGTAGGTTGAATCAATAGTCAGGCTACCCCCCATTTTCTTCGCAATTAGGCGGCTGAGGGCAAGCCCTAATCCGGTACCCTTTGAAAATGTATCTAACTTGGCAAATCGTTCGAACACAAAATCTTGTTTGTCTTGGGGAATGCCAATGCCGGTGTCGGTGATGCAAATCATGATTTGCTTTTGTTTGGAAAGAATGCGCCAGCTAAGTGCAATGCTGCCTTCCTCTGTAAATCTTGCCGCATTGTGAAGCAAATGTAATACTACCTGTCCAAGACGTGTCGGATTTGTATGCAGATAGAGTTCGCTCTGTTCCGGTTGATAAGAAAGAACGACTCCGGGTTTAACCAAACCTTTTGCACGTTCCATCCATTGTAGACAAAGTTCATTTAGCTCACTCTTTGTGTCGATAGGGATGGTAGTGCCACTATCAAGACTGGATAATTCCAATACGTCGTCTACTAATTGAAGCAGATGATTACTGCCTTGCTCGATGATAGTTGTATATTCTTTCGATTCTTCGTCTTCTTCAGAGATCTTGCTACTGAGTATTTGCGAGAAACCAACTATGGAATTGAGTGGTGTACGTATCTCATGGCTCATATTCTGTATGAATTCAGTTTTCATACGGCTGGCACTCTGTTCTGCATCTTTAGCACGGCGTAGAACTTTATTCAGCCGGGTTTCGCGAAAAAACATAATGCCGACAATTACTACTATGATGCATAATAGAATGATGATACGCCAGCGTGTTTCTAATTGTATTTCCTGATTTTTCTGTATTAACTCCTTATTCTCCAAATTCAGATGTTCCATTCCCAAAATGGTTGCGAACTCTCCTACAGCTATGTCTTCCTGGGCGCTATTCAGTGAATCACTGAGTTCAAAAGCTTTTTCATAACTCTCAATAGCTTTCTGGTAGTCTTTTTTAGCAGTATAAATAGACCCGCGTGTGCGATATAGTGTAGGGGTGATAAATCCACTCTGGCTAAGCTTTTCAAAGGCTTGCTGGAATACATCCAGGGCTTTATCGTATTCACCGGTTTCTATGTAATAATTGGTTTCAATTTCCAGTAGATTAGTGGCACGCTTAATGCGTAATTCTGTATTCTTGTTGAAAAGTTGTGTGGTTTCTTTTAATGTTTCCCGAGCTTTGACCATATCTTTGGTATGAATGTAATAACGGAGTAGTCCGCATAGATAAGCTCCCTGGTTTAGTTCATTACCTATATACAATTTACTTTCTTCAAGAGCTTCCCAAGCCTTTTTCGGTTCATTGGTACGGAGGTAGCAGTTACTTAATTCAAGATATTTATTTGTCAGATTATACTTATTTAGATTATATTTTAATGTGAGATCTATCAGTTTTTGTGCATATACAGTGGCTTGCTTATAGAGTTCTTTACTCTGATAGATACGTAATAGTGCCTGATAACAATTCTGCATGCCATCGATTTCTTTTCGGCTTTCCGACTCTTGTTGCATCTTGTTGGCTTCATAGAGAGCCAGGTTTAATTTCTTTTGTCTTGTATAGTAAGTTATGAGGCGGTTGCCCCAGGCAAAATAATAATATTGGGGCTGATTGGTTTTCCGGGCAAAGTCTTTAATCATATTGGTATATAATATCAGACTGTCTTCTTGACCTTCAAAGAACGGGCTGAAATAAAAATGGTCCGTTTTGCTGGAGATGGCGACTGCCTGCATTCGTATATCTCCTTTTTCTTTGGCCATAAGAAAGAGGGTATCAAGCATTTGCATGACAGAGGGAGATTTGATTTCTGCCTTGCAATGTTGATAGTATACAAACAATGTACTGTCTACATGATACTTTTCTTGTTCGCTTGTTTCTTGTCCGTAAAGTCGCCACGGAATAAGCAACCAGAAAAAGAGTACGAAAGGAGAGGTCAATCTGCCTATCTTGTATATTTTCATAGTTTACTACTTTTATCTGTTAGTTGACAATCCTGAGCAAAGTTAATTTGTTTTTTTATATTTTATAGGATTATGCTGACCTTTTTTGTTTACATTTGCAAAGTATAAACGAAAAAGGACTATCCATGGAAACATTATCTTCTAAATATATCAATGTCAACGGTTCTTTACTCGACCTTTCTGTACCCTGCGTTATGGGAATATTGAATATTACCCCTGATTCTTTCTATGCTGGTTCACGTATGCAAACTGAAGCTGAAATAGCTGCACGGGCGCAACAGATATTGGATGAAGGTGCCGGGATTATAGATATCGGTGCATATTCTTCCCGCCCGAATGCAGAAAACGTTTCTCCCCGTGAAGAAATGGAACGTTTACGCATGGGATTGGAAATCTTGCGTAAAACACACCCCGGAGCTGTTATTTCTGTTGATACCTTCAGGGCAGATGTGGCACGGATGTGTGTGGAGGAGTATGGAGTAGCAATTATCAACGATATTGCTGCCGGAGAGATGGATACGGATATGTTTCGTACAGTGGCCGAACTGAATGTACCTTACATTATGATGCATATGCAGGGAACTCCGCAGAATATGCAGCAACATCCACACTACGATGATCTTCTGAAAGAGGTGTTTTTGTATTTTGCGCAAAAGGTGCAGCAGTTACGTGACCTGGGTATGAAGGATATCATTCTTGATCCGGGGTTTGGATTCGGCAAAACTGTGGAGCATAACTATGAACTCCTTGCACATCTCGAAGAGTTTCGTGTTTTTGAATTGCCTTTGTTGGTAGGCGTTTCCCGTAAGTCCATGATTTATCGCTTATTGGGTAACACTCCGCAGGATGCATTGAACGGAACAACGGTACTTGATACTATTTGCCTGTTGAAAGGAGCTGATATCCTCCGGGTACATGATGTACGCGAAGCCGTAGAAACAGTGAAGATTGTGGAGGCAATGCGGAAAAATAGTGATAAGGTGATAGAGTGATAAGTGATATAAGGAAAGTCACTTAGCTCATAAAACATAATTCATAAATCATAATTCTTATGTTTTTTGATATTGGAGTAAAAGATATTATTGACGTTCTTCTGGTTGCATTTCTGCTTTACTATACGTATAAGTTGATGAAAGCTTCCGGTTCTATCAATGTGTTTACAGGTATCCTGATATTCATATTGATCTGGTTGGTAGTGTCACAGGTATTGGAGATGAAACTGCTCGGTTCCATCTTTGATAAATTGGTGAGTGTAGGAGTAGTAGCACTTATTATCCTCTTCCAGGATGAGATACGGCGCTTTTTGTTGACGCTTGGTTCACACCAGCATGCCAGTGCTTTGGTACGTTTCTTTACCGGGAATAAAAAAGAAAATATGCAGCACGATGAAATCATGCCGGTGGTCATGGCATGTATCAGTATGGGCAAACAGAAAGTGGGAGCCTTGATTGTGATTGAACATAACTTCCCTTTGGATGATGTGGTGCGTACGGGTGAAATTATCAATGCTGATATTAACCAGCGTCTGATAGAGAATATATTTTTTAAGAACAGCCCTTTGCATGACGGCGCAATGGTTATCAGTAAAGGTCGTATAAAGGCAGCGGGATGTATTTTACCGGTATCGCATAATCTGGATATACCGAAGGAACTGGGATTACGCCATCGTGCAGCGATGGGAATTTCTCAGGAATCTGATGCACTTGCCATTATTGTTTCCGAAGAAACCGGATCCATTTCTGTAGCCTATAAGGGGCAATTCCACTTACGTTTGAATGCGGAAGAGCTGGAAAGCCTGTTGACAAAAGAAAATTAGTTTCAGGTGTGACAAAATGATACTAAGTAGCGTCTTATATACTGAAAAACAGAACTTATATAAAGAACATATTATTAGCAATCTTAAAAAACAGAAAGATGGATAGACGGAATTTCTTACGGATGGGGAGTCTGGCAGTATTAGGTTCGCTGGCTGCTCCGTCGCTTGCCTTGCCTGATACGGTACGGGGAGCTTTGGGAGGAACGGATAACAAATCTGCCGTAGCTGCGGCTATGAACCATTTTGGTGTGACAGAGGCAGACCTGAAGAAGGTGCTGACTGCTGCACTTGAAAAAGGTGGAGATTATGCGGATCTTTATTTTGAACACTCTTTTAACAATGCTGTAGCCCTGATGGATGGCAAAGTGAACAATTGTAGTTCAAATATTGACTTCGGTATGGGTGTGCGTGTATTAGCCGGTGATCAAAGCGGTTATGCTTATGTAGAAGGTGTAACGTTGGAAGAAATGTTGCGTGCCGCACGTACGGCTGCCCGTATTGCTTCTTCCGGTAAGGCCGGAAAGCCTGTTGCATTTAAGGAGAAGACGATTGAAAGAGACCGTTATTCTGTAGTTACTCCTTGGGAAGAAGTGAGCCTGAAGGAGAAAATGCCTTATCTGCAAAAACTGAATGATAAAGTATTTGCGTTGGATAATCGTGTACGTAAGGTACAGGCTTCTTTGAGCGACAACACAACACATGTGCTGTTCTGTAATTCAGAAGGTGTGACTTACTATGATTACCGTCCGATGGTATCCTATATGGCTTTCTGTATTATGGAAGAGAACGGACGTATGGAAAATAACTACGCTACCCGTTCCTATCGTAAAGGCTTTGAGTTTATGACGGATGATATCATCGAAGTGATAGCCCGCGAAGTGGTAGATAATACAGCAATCATGTTTAAAGCCATTAAGCCTAAAGGTGGCGAACTCCCTGTGGTGATGGCATCTGGCGGTTCGGGCATTTTGTTGCACGAAGCTATCGGACATGCGTTTGAAGCTGATTTCAACCGTAAGAATGTTTCTATCTTTGCCGATCAGTTGAACAAGAAAGTATGTAATGAACATATCAGTGTGGTAGATGACGGTACGATTCCTTTCAATCGTGGTTCTGTAAACTTCGATGATGAGGGTATAGAAGGACAAAAGACTTATATCGTGAAGGATGGCGTATTGACCAGCTATCTGCACGACCGTATCAGCTCAAAACATTACGGTGTGGCTCCTACCGGAAACGGACGTCGCGATACTTTCCGTAATGTACCTATTCCTCGTATGCGTGCCACGTATATGGAAGCCGGAGATATGAAGGAAGAAGATATCATTTCTACTGTAAAGAACGGTATCTATGCACAGCAGTTCACCAATGGACAGGTACAGATTGGTGCTGGTGACTTTACGTTCTTCGTGAAATTCGGTTATATGATTGAAGACGGTAAGCTGACGCAGCCTGTCAAAGATATCAATATTATCGGTAACGGACCGAAAGCATTGGCAGACATCACGATGGTGGCAAGCAATGACCAGATCGATAACGGTACGTGGACATGCGGTAAGGACGGACAATCTTGTCCGGTGACTTGCGGTATGCCTTCGGCTTTAGTAAGTAAATTAACTGTAGGAGGAGAAAACTGATGATAACAGATAATAATAAAAAACTGGCTCAATGGGCGATGGATTTCGCTCTGAAGAATGGTTGTCAGGCAGCCAAAGTTGTATTGTATGCCAATTCAAACACTTCTTTCGAATTGCGTGACGCTAAGATGGATCGTCTGCAACAAGCTTCTGAAAGTGGTATGGGAATCAATGTATACGTAGACGGACGTTACGGTAATTATTCTACCAACCGTCTGGATAAGAAAGAACTTGAAACGTTTATCAAGAATGGTATCGAGTCTACCCGTTATTTGGCTCCGGATGAATTCCGTGTATTGGCAGATCCTGCCCGCTACTATACAGGTGGGAAACCCGATTTGCAGATGTTCGATGATAAGATCTTCGGTGTTAATCCGGATGATAAAGTAGCTTTGGCCCGTGCTGCCGCTGAGGAGGCTATGGGCAAGAATGACCGCATCATTTCAGTAGAGACCTCATACAGTGATGGTGAGAATGCTTCTTACCGTCTGATGAGTAATGGTTTTGAGGGTGAATCCAAATCAACTTGGTATTCAGTTTCTGCCAGTGTAGCCATCAGAGGTGAGGGTGAAGCCCGCCCGTCTGATTATTGGTATGGAAGCTCTCTGTTCTATGATAAATTGCCTAAAACAGATATCGGTTCAGTAGCATTGGAACGTGTATTGCGTAAATTGGGACAGAAGAAAGCTAAGTCCGGTAAATATACAATGGTGGTTGATCCTATAAATTCGGGACGTATGCTGAGCCCTGTGTTGAGCGCTCTTTATGGCTCCTCTTTGCAGCAAAAGAACTCTTTCCTGATTGATAAACTGGATCAGAAAGTATTCTCGGATAAGCTGACCGTAATGGATGATCCGCACGTGATAGGTGCCAACGGTTCACGTTACTTCGACAATGAAGGTGTGGCAACGGAACACCGTCCGATTTTTGAAAATGGTGTGTTGAAGACTTACTTCTTTGATACTTATAATGCCAAGAAGATGGGTGTAGCTCCTACTATTAGCGGTCCGTCACGTCTGGTACTTACTCCGGGTGACAAAGATCTTAATGGCTTAATTGCTGATGTAGCGAATGGTATCCTTGTTACCGGCCTGAATGGTGGTAACAGCAATAGCAACACAGGTGACTTTTCTTACGGTATTGAAGGATTCCTCATAGAGAATGGTAAGTTGACGCAGCCTGTCAATGAAATGAATGTTACCGGAAACTTCCTGACGCTGTGGAATTCGTTGGCGGCTATCGGTAATGATGCCCGTACGGATCGTAGCTGGTTAGTTCCTTCATTAGTGTTTGAAGGAGTTGATTTCAGTGGACTTTAAAGATTCTAAATAAAAGAAATCCCGCTTTTCTATGGTGTTTATCACGGAAAAGCGGGATTAATTAATAATATAGGTATGAAAGCAATTGACTGGATAAATCATCTTAATATGAGTCGCCATCCTGAGGGTGGATATTACAAAGAAATATTCCGTTCCGAAAAACTGGTTGATAACGATAAATCAGCCATGACCTCCATTTATTATCTGTTGGAAAATGAAGATAAATCAGCTTTCCACAGACTGACTTCCCCCGAAGTATGGTACTACCATGCGGGATATCCCCTGATGCTACATGTGATCCATCCCGATGGTAGATTAGTTACTCACTTGATGACTGCTGACTTTTCGGGCGAACAGCAGGTTGCCATTGAACCCGGATGTTGGTTTGCTGCTGAGTTGCCTTCGCATTTCGGATATGCATTGGTCAGTTGTGCTGTTGCTCCCGGTTTTACCTTCGATGATTTTGAATTGGGTACGTTCGATCGTTTATCGAAACTTTACCCGGATCATGAAGATTTGCTAAAACGGTTGTGTCAATAAAGGATTTATGGTAAGAAGTATCATGCTTCTTTGATAATATCCAGTACCTTTATTGCAGCCGGAAAACCGATATAAGGCATACATTGTATGACGGCGGCAGTCAGCGTTTCCTTACTGTTCCCTACTTTCAGATTGGCCTGAAGATGTAATGGGAGTTGAGATTCCGCACCAATTACAGTCAACACGCAGAAGGTTAATAATTCACGCATTTGGGCATTCAGTCCGCTTCGGGTTTGGAAATCTCCGAAATGAACTTCAGTCAGGAAACGTGCTACGTCGGCTCCCATGCCGCCCGGAACATCTTTCAGAAATTCCTTCATAGCCTCTCCGTAAAGCGGTTCCTGAATGGCAAGGCCTTTCTCCAAACGATTTTCTTCTGTCACTTTCTCCTGTTTTTCCAAAGGCAGCTTGATACCTCTTTCTGTAAATGTGGAGTTTATTGCACCTAATGCATTCAGTACTTTGGGAAAACCAATGAAAGGAGCAAGTTGATAGATAGCTTCGCGCAATTCAATCGGAGTCACCCCTACATTTAATGTAGCTCCGGCATGACTCTTGAGCTGTGGCAGTTGCTGCATGGCGGCTAATGATACGCAAGTAATCATCTCACGGGTTTTCATATCCAGATCACCTGTGCGGAACACTTCTCCAAAGATATATTTCTGAAGTATATCCATCATTTCCGGATCTGTGCCTTCTCCGGTCAGAGCTTCTCCTCCAAATAGTTGGGTGAAGTTTTCTTTGCACAAATCAACTCTGTTCATATCCTTTTTATTCTCGCTTCTTTGGTCTTTTACAGCTTCCGCATATTCTTCATCATTCACCACCTCAAGCCAGGTATTCTGATTCGTTTGCGGATTGCATGCTATGGCAAGGTGTGAGAACCAACTATCGGGTGCGGCGCCGTGCCAATGTTCTACGTTGGGAGCGATTTCTACTATATCGCCGGGCAATAGGCGGCGTGCAGTCTTTCCGCGTTCCTGATAATAGCCTATACCACCTACGGCAATTAGTAGTTGTCCGCCTGTGTGACTGTGCCAGTTGTTGCGGCAACCGGGCTCAAACGTAACGTTGGACATCGGTACATTTAATTCTTTGCTGGTTGTCAAAGGTGCCAGCCAGGATTTACCTGTGAAATACTGTGCGTAGCCAGTATTCTCTTCCCCTACCGGGAAGTCACTGATTTTAGGAACTTCTGTTTTCATATCTTGTGCGTTTATATTGCCTGTACCGATTAAAGCAACCGTCATGGCAATGATTATTCTTTTCAGATTCATAATATCTTGTTTTATGGTGATAGATTCTATTGTCTTTCAATCTTTACGACGACATTGCCTGCTACGTCGAAAGCTTCTATTCCGTTTCCGTCGATCTGCCCCAGATGTATCAGTTCGCTGCTGTGGCTTCCACTTTTATAAAAGAGAGCGACGTTTCCCCAGGGAGCGTACAAATCAATATCTCCACGCGATGGAGTATGCCCCTTGGGTGCACCTTCGGTATTGAATGCAGGTTCCGGATAAAATATCTTTTCTGCTCCGGCATAATCATTCATAGTAACTTCTATAGGCAGACGTGATAGGAAATCACGAGTTGTAACATTGTCTTTCATCGTTGCGGTAACTTCACGGTTACCTACGGTTATCTTTATTTTCATACTATTATCTTCTGGTTTATTATCTTCATCACCATCATTTCCGGGAGTTTCCGGTTGTTCAGTTTCCGGTTCCTCAAAACCATTGGGAGAATTGCTGCATGCCGTTATTGTAAGGGCAAACAATAACATTACTGGAAATAAGAATAGCTTTTTCATATTACTTCTTTATTAAATTAAGATTTATATCTGCTTCATTCACAATGCAAAATTACCGAAGATGTTCCATAAACGTTGTATACAGATTACAGATAAAAGTAACTGAATTACTGTTTTTGTCAGTTGGCGAGAGTAATTTTAAAAGAAGAGGATACTTAACATGACGACTGGGGTAGCCTTGAATAACGACTGAGACTACCTCGAATAATGTCTTACAACCCATATAGATATAAAATACGGAATTCCAAGACCTGATTTAGCTTATATCGGGATGGGAATGAATTAAAGATTACTGATGTACTTTTGTTAGTTCAGCATCAGACTCATGTATGCTTGTTCCGAAGCAAATACTTTTTCTGTTAATTGCCCGATGGTTAGTTGCTCATGTGCGCCTGGAAGGCGTCTGTGACTATACATACATTTCCCTTTATTCAGGTAATAATAACCATTGTTGGCTGAAAGTTCGTTGTCAATGAGATCAATGTTCATTTCTTCCTCGGGATGTGTGGCTGCATAAAGTTGCAGTACAGGTTTGGCCTGAATGATGCGTATCATACCCAAATCGAAAGAGGTTTGGTCTTTTACGGGAGGTATGATGATATCAAGACTTTCGGTCTGCATGTCTTGGCAGATGTGGGTGAGCAGCAAACGCTCTGCTTCGAGAGTATTTGCAAATAGTTCATTTATAAATAGTTTGGAAGCTTCTTCATCGGGATAGACAATGGCAAGAGCGGCAATTCCAGATTCATTCGAAAGAGTGAAAATGCACCCACAACTCAGATTGAGGTCGGCCAGTATGACGTAGAAGTCTGTCTTTGTATGTTGCAGGCAGCAAGGGCGTTCCTGCATTTTGCGATTCAGATATTGGTAGACATCTTCATCATAGTCTGTGTAAGCCTGAAAGCACCAACCAGTCTCGGCAGATGAAGTGAGAGAAGGAGCATCCGTTTCATCTGTTGGTAAATGAAAAGTGCGTTTACCGTAACGGAAAGCCGTTGCGTAACCTACGCGTGCATAATAATCAAATAACCAAGACTCGGCAGGAATAAGGGTCGTAAATGCGATATCATTACGATACATGCGTCCGAATGCCTGGGACAACAATTCTCGCATAACGCCCCGGCTACGGTAGTCGGGGTGAGTACAAGCGCCCGAAATGTATGCAGTCGGTACGTTATTACCATGGAAAGTTATTGGATAGGGAAGCATTTGCAAGGCGGCAATGACTTCATCGCCACTTTCGATGGCAACATTCACTTCGCTGTTGTAACGAAGGCTGAAGTACATATCTACAAATTCGTCATTATCGTTAAAACAAAGCTTCCACAACTTCTTTACCTTTTCACGCATTATTTCTATCTCCTATTCAAATGCTTACTATCTTTTACTTATTTATTACTTGCTATTAACTTACTTAAAAGAATCTTACCATTTCACCGGATCTACAGGGGTATCTTTTAGGCAAGCCATATATTTCTCCAGAATAATCACTGGCTGGTAGGATAATTTGGCTTTGCGTAGTCCTTCGATACCCAAATCTTCTTCCCGGTTGATATAAGTATATTGTTCGGGAATATGATTGGCAAATTCATAATTTATCATGGTGTAGGCACCATCAATCGTGGTGTCTGCTTTTTCTACATGTACGCCGAAAGTATCCTGGTTGATGGGCATACCGAAAGTGAAAGCTACAATTTTACCATCTACATGAAGAATACCTCCTGTCAGGCCAAGGGCATCGAAGTTATGCAGTGCATATATGAGGGCACGACGTTCGTTACCCGTACCTTCGTGCTGGTCGCAATTGTTCACTTTGCACCATTCGGCTTCCAGATCGAGACATTCCTGTATACGGTCGGAAGTGAGAGGAACATATTCATAATTAGTATAGGTCCGGCGGAATTTATTGAGGTGGTTCCGTTTGGCCTGGAACTTCTTGCCGGCCAATGTGGCAAGGTCGGTTCGAAGATACAGGTAATCGGCATAATCCCTGTCCGCTTCGAAATGAAACTTATCAGGCATTATGGCTTCCAAGTCAGCCCGCATGCCTGCGCATACTCCGAGCATACAGAAGCGTTCACCTTCATGGTTGGCATCTTCTATCATATCCTCCAGCACTTTCTTTAAATCTCCATTCCCGACTGGCATCATGTATACCAATTCTTCTCCTGCCCAGAATTTCAGTATCAGGAAGCCGTCCTGTACTGCAAACTTGGTGTCATAAAGGAAACGCCAACTACAGAGATTGGAAAATGAAAGGTCACAGTTGCGTCGGGGACTATGCTGTGTATAAGATGTAATGAGTTCTTTATCTTTAAGTTCGATGTCTTTAAATGATATCATATCGTCGTTTTCGTTAGTTTCAATATAAAGAATAACAAAGATAAGGAGAAATTGTTATAGCAACCCTAATAATCGCAAAATAGTTGGCGTAAGTAGGGCGGTGAAAATACCATTCAGTGTAAGTCCAAGACTGGCGTAAGCTCCGTATTTGCTACTGATATCCATGGCGGTGGAAGTTCCCACAGCATGGGCAGCAGCTCCCAGGGATAATCCTTGGGCTATAGGACTCTTAATACGCGTAAGTTTCAGGGTTTTTATTCCGACAATACTACCCAGTAAACCGACGCAAACCACTACGGCAGCCGTCAGTGCAGGAATGCCGCCTAATGTATCTGCTACTTCCATGGCAATAGGGGTAGTAACAGATTTAGGTGCCAATGAATAAATAATCTCCTGCGGTGCTCCCATCAGTTTGGCAATCACCACTACGGAAACTACCCCGATGATACAACCTGCCAATTGTGAAAGCAGGATCGGGGCCAATTGCTTCTTTATGGCCTCCAATTGTAGATATAGAGGTACGCCAAGGGCTACTACTGCCGGTTTCAGCCAGAACTCAATGAGGTATCCGCCTTTGTTGTAGGTTTCGTAGTTGATATGTGCCAGTTTCAGAAAGATAATCAGGATGGCGATAGTCAACAAAATGGGGTTAAGCAATAAAATACCAGTTTTCTTTTGCAACAGCTTTGAAAAGAAAAACACGCCGAAAGTAACGGCTAACAAGAAGAATTCGTTGTCTAAGTAACTCATTTGATTTTGCGTGCTAATTGATGAACCCACCCTGTAACGATTAAAACCAACAGGGTACTAACTAAAGAAGCAATCACTATCGGCCAGAATTGAGCAGCGATAATATCAAAATAAAGCATGAGAGCTACACCGGGAGGAACAAAGAAGAATCCCAAATTAGCAACCAGAAAGTCGGACAATCCCTGCACCCATTGCAGTTTAATCCAACCCAATTTCAGGAAAAGGGTGAGCAACAGCATACCTATGATGCTGGACGGAAGCTTGATATCCGTAAGAAAAACAACCAATTCACCCAAAGCCAGGCATCCGAAAAGGATGGCGCATTGACGAATCATACTATATTACCTATTTATTATTATTAAATTCAACTCTCTTTGGGCAATAACTTTCTTAATAACTGACCGAAAGTTGAATTGTTTACTGAAAACGCTGCAAAGTTAGGTGTTTTGTAGATTGGCTGTCACAGTTTCTTGCGATATTTCTTTCTATTTGTACGTTTTGTGCCAGCTTAGTGTTAAATATTATAATAATTGCGGTTTGGAACACAAAAATGCCCCGAATTGCAATGTTGATATTGCAAAATTGTGTACTTTTGCGGCGTGAATAACACATCTACCGAATTTTTATACACAATTTATATATATGCAGAGATTAATTAATGAAATCGTTGAGCGTGCGAAAGCCGACCGCCAACGTATTGTTCTTCCTGAAGGAACGGAAGAACGTACTTTGAAAGCTGCCAATCAAATTTTGACAGATGGAGTTGCTGACTTGATTCTTCTGGGTAATCCGGACGAAATTAACGCTTGTGCAACAGAATGGGGACTTGGAAACATCAGTAAGGCTACTATTATTGATCCGGAGAATCATCCGAAGAAAGAAGAGTATGCACAATTGTTGTGTGAACTTCGCAAGAAAAAAGGTATGACTATCGAAGAAGCTCGTAAGTTGGTACTTAACCCGCTCTATCTGGGCTGTCTGATTATTAAGAATGGTGATGCTGACGGTCAATTGGCAGGTGCACGCAATACGACGGGTGATGTATTGCGTCCGGCATTGCAAATCATTAAGACAACTCCGGGCATCACTTGTGTATCCGGTGCAATGTTGTTGTTGACACACGCTCCCGAATATGGAAAGAACGGTATTTTGGTGATGGGTGATGTAGCTGTTACACCGGTTCCCGATGCAGAACAACTGGCGCAGATTGCGGTTTGTACCGCTCGCACTGCTAAGTCAGTGGTAGGTATGGAACCTAAGGTAGCGATGCTGAGCTTTTCAACTAAAGGTTCTGCTAAACATGAGGTTGTGGATAAAGTAATTGAAGCTGTGAGAATTGCCCATGAAATGGCTCCCGACTTAGCTCTCGACGGTGAGTTGCAGGCTGATGCTGCATTGGTTCCAGAAGTAGGTGCCAGCAAAGCTCCGGGTTCTCCGATTGCCGGAAGCGCAAATGTGTTGATTGTACCGAGTCTTGAAGTAGGTAATATTTCTTATAAATTGGTACAACGTTTAGGTCATGCAGATGCAGTAGGTCCCATTTTGCAGGGTATTGCCCGTCCGGTGAACGATCTTTCACGCGGTTGCTCCATTGAAGATATTTATCGCATGATTGCGATTACTGCTAATCAGGCTATTGCAGCAAAGGATCATAAATAACTATTAAATCTGAATATATAAAATGAAAGTCTTAGTATTAAACTGCGGTAGTTCGTCCATCAAATACAAATTGTTTGATATGGATCATAAAGAAGTGATCGCACAGGGTGGTATCGAAAAAATTGGCCTGCAAGGCTCTTTCCTGAAATTTACTTTGCCTAGCGGTGAAAAGAAAATTTTGGAGAAAGATATTCCTGAACATACCGTAGGGGTAGAATTTATTCTGGATACATTGACCAGCCCTGAATATGGTGCTATTAAATCTTTAAATGAAATTAACGCAGTAGGTCACCGTATGGTGCATGGTGGTGAGAAATTCAGTGAATCTGTATTACTGACACAGGAAGTTCTGGATGCTTTTACTGCTTGCAACGATCTGGCTCCGCTTCACAATCCTGCTAACCTGAAAGGTGTAAACGCTATCTCTGCTATATTGCCTAATGTACCACAAATTGGTGTATTCGATACTGCATTCCATCAGACTATGCCTGACTATGCTTATTTGTATGCTATTCCTTACGAATTGTATAAAAAGTATGGCGTACGTCGTTATGGTTTCCACGGAACTTCTCACCGTTACGTTTCACAACGTGTGTGCGAATTTCTGGGTGTGAATCCTGAAGGAAAGAAGATTATTACTTGTCACATTGGTAACGGTGGTTCTATCACTGCTGTAAAAGATGGTAAGAGTATTGATACCAGCATGGGTTTGACTCCGCTGGAAGGCTTGATGATGGGTACACGTAGTGGTGACATTGACGCCGGTGCCGTAACTTTCATTATGGAAAAAGAGAATCTGAATGCTGCCGGTGTATCTGACTTGCTGAATAAGAAGAGCGGTGTAATGGGTGTCTTTGGTGTATCCAGTGATATGCGCGAGTTGGAAGCTGCTGTTGCTGCTGGTAACAATAAAATGGCCGACCTGACTGAAAAGATGTATTTCTACCGTATTAAGAAGTATATCGGTGCTTATGCTGCTGCTTTGGGTGGCGTGGACATCATTGTATTTACAGGTGGTGTAGGCGAAAATCAGGCTTCTTGCCGTTCAGGAGCATGTGAAGGTTTGGAATATATGGGTGTGAAACTGGATCTGGAAAAGAATAAGATTCGTGGAGAAGAGGCAGTGATTTCTGCTGAAGACTCTAAGGTGAAAGTTGTAGTTATCCCAACTGACGAAGAGTTGATGATTGCTTCGGATACTATGGCTATCTTAAATAAGAAATAATCCTTGAAAAGTTAATAATCTCGCAATCGCGATGTAACAATAAAGCCGGAAGCAATGCGGATTGCCTTCCGGCTTTATTTTTTTACAGTATCTGCTCCAAGAACTGGCTTAAAATCCTTATCTTTGCTTGTCTCTTAAGAGAAAGCGACATTTATTCAAACTACTTTAAATATACCAATTTATGAAAAGATTCATGTATTTATTGTTCTTTGTCCTGTTGGCAGGTGTGACGTATGCCCAACAGGCAAAGTATGTATTTTATTTCATCGGTGATGGAATGGGAGTGAACCAAGTGAACGGTACGGAAATGTATCTGGCTGAACAGGAAGGACGCATTGGTGTGACACCGTTGTTGTTTACTCAGTTCCCGGCTGTGGGTGTTGCCACAACTTTCTCTGCAACCAACTCTGTAACGGACTCTTCTGCTGCCGGAACAGCTTTGGCTACCGGAGTGAAGACGTATAACGGTGCTATCGGTATGGATGACCAGAAGAATGTGATTCAGACTGTTGCCGAGAGAGCAAAGAAAGCCGGAAAGAAAGTTGGTGTAACTACCAGTGTCAGTGTGGATCATGCTACTCCTGCTGCTTTCTATGCGCATCAGCCTAATCGTAATATGTATTACGAGATTGCTCTTGACTTGCCGAAGGCTAACTTTGATTTCTATGCAGGTGGTGGTTTCCTGAAGCCAACTACTACGGCTGACAAGAAAGAAGCTCCAAGCATTTTCCCCATCATTGAGGAAGCCGGTTATACGATTGCAAAAGGTGTAGACGATTTTAAAGCTAAAGCTGCTCAGGCTGATAAGATGGTGCTGATTCAGAAAGATGATGCCAACCCTTCTTGCCTGCCTTATTCTATTGACCGTAAAGATGGTGACTTGACTCTTGCTGAGATTACTGAAAGCGCTATTTCTTTTTTGACTAAAGGTAAGAATAAAGGTTTCTTCCTGATGGTAGAAGGTGGAAAGATAGACTGGTCTTGCCATTCAAATGACCCTGCTACTACTTTCGAAGAAGTGATAGATATGGACAATGCTATCAAGGTTGCGTATGAGTTTTATAAGAAGCATCCCAAAGAAACTTTGATTGTGGTAACGGCAGACCATGAAACTGGTGGTTTAGGATTGGGCACCGGCAAGTATGAATTGCATCTGAAAGCCTTGAAAAATCAAAAACAATCTCAGGATTTACTTTCTGTTGCTATCACTGATTTGCGTAAGGCAAAAGGACATGATGTGACTTGGGAAGATGCCAAAGCACTGTTGACAGAAAAGATGGGCTTTTGGAAAGAATTGCCTTTGACTTGGGAACAGGAAAAGATGTTGCGTGATGAGTTTGAACAGTCGTTTGTAAAGAACAAGGTCGTGTTCGAAGAAACTCTTTACTCAAAGACTGAACCGTTGGCTGCTTCTGCAAGAAAAGTAATGAGCCAGATTGCTATGGTAGGTTGGACAAGCGGCAGCCATACAGCAGGATATGTACCTGTATATGCGGTGGGTGCAGGCTCTAAGGAATTTGCTGGCAAATATGATAATACGGAAATCCCGAAGCGTATAGCAAAGGTTGCGGGATATAAATAATCAGATATTGATTTGTTTCAGGCGCGGATTAAGCGGATAATACGGACTACACAATCCGTATCCGCTTAATCCGCGCTTGTTGTATAATAACGTGCTGCTACTTCTACATTCATATTAGCTATTATTACTTTAAGTCTTCCTTGACTATTTCGTCCATTTCTTTGAGACGTTTCTTCCGCTCTTTTGCAGACTTTACTTTCTGATCCTTGTACCCAAGATCTGTATGCTCAGAAACTTCTTCACTGAATTCTTCGAATTCATCCTTTGCCGGACGACCATGCGGGTCGATATTCTCTTCGGCAATTGCATTATTCCTATAAATCAAATCATCCATAACTGTATATTTTTAATGGTTTATGGATATATTACAAGATTACAGTAAAAAGGTTTCGTTTATTCCCTTTTTCTCGGGGACATTTACAGAAGATTAAATAGACGAAGCATCTGTTTACAGTGCCGGGAGCAGGTATTTCCAGATTAAATCCAGTTCCGCCTGCATATCTCCGATATGCGCTGTTACGGCAATAACGGCATCTTTTTCTGGGATTACGAGATATTGTCCGTCTGCTCCATCGGCGCGGTAGGCATTCTTTGATTTCTTGGCTGCTTCGGGATCCATCCCTGCCGGGAAAGAAGCAACCTGTTTGGCAGATGCCTCTGCAATCCATTCCTCCGATAACACTTGCTGTCCATTCCATTTTCCTTTTTGCAGGAAGAGTTGCCCCATCTTGGCAAGGTCCTCAGTTTTGAGGTACAATCCCCAGCCACCGCAATTGATGCCCTCCGGACTTTCCTGCCATTTCACATTGACAATCCCCAGTGGACGGAACAGGCGAGGGTATAGGTAATCCACTAACTTGTCTCCGGTTACTTTCTGTACGATGGCCGAAAGCATATAGCTACCAGGACTGTTGTATGCAAAGAATGTTCCCGGTTTATGATCTACGGAATAGGCAAGAAATTGTTCCACCCAACCTTTATCTGCATTTTTTGCTGCTTGTTCATTACTCCTGAGATCACCGTCATGTCCGTAAGTCATAGTTAGTAAGTCGCGGATAGTCATGGCTTCCAGGTTCTCACTTATATTTGCAGGTAACTGATCCGGAAAGAAGGAAATTACTTTATCCGTTAGTTTTAGTTTACCTTCAGCTATTGCAAATCCTATGGCTGAGGCTGTGAAAGTCTTGCTGACAGAGTTTAGTACATGGGGTTCGTCTTCTTTTCCTTCGCTCATCCATTTTTCTGCAAGTACATTGCCATGCTGTACAATCATGATGCTATGCAGGTCCTGGTCGGCATTCTTCACCGCTTCCAAGTATTTTCCCATTGCTTTCTCCAGTTTCTTGGAGGGAGTGCTGCGGGGAAGTCCTTTGGTGAGTTGATTGATAGAAATCAGCTTGATGCCTTTCTCCTCGATAACTTGTTTTACACGCGGACTGGTAAGTAAGTCTGTGACACCTTGCCGATCGAGTGCTACCTGTTCGTAGCCGATATGAAAGACTGTTTTCATCTCCTCATTGTCCAGTGCCGGATGATCGAGGAACAGATATCGTTTGCCTGCTTCCAGCTTATTCAGGGAACGTATGAAGCTTTCTTCCTTTTCGGCAGATGTCCGGCTCGGACCGTCATAGCCAATGTAGGTGAATTGATAATCTTGTGGTGAATCCATACGATCAATGGAAGGAAGATTGTATTCTTTTGCCAGGCGTAGCACCAGTTCATTCACTTCTTTAGTGAATCCGGTGGACAGCATGTGCCCCGTCATATGGCTGAGTTGGGGAATGTTTCTCAGTGCCATCTCAATCTGTGCGCGAAACTCCTGTTCTACCTCTTTTATATTCCATTTATTTTCCATAACCGATTGTCCCGGATAGGCGGGATTGGGTCCCATCATCGGATAGAAGTATCCGTTCTCATCCGTCAGGCTGGGGCAATGGGTTAAGGGACGCCATTTTACATTTTCCCATTCACTGGTAATCACTAAATGTAAACCGGCATCCAATCCCGGGTTCTCTTTTAGCAGACGGACTGCTTCCGGATACCAGGCGGCTACGGGCATTACTTCTACAGAACGGGCAATACCAGATTGGTAGGTCTCAATACAGGCTTCATTGACAGAATGGAATGCTCCGAGGTCATCAATGCGGATAGCAAGGGCAGGAGCGGACTGTCCCCCTGCCGAAAGAGTGCCTGCAATAAGCAAACATCCGGCAAAGAAATATTTGGGACTTAAAAGGTTCATATCAGATCAAACGGTTGGTTGGCACTTTAAGGTTGCCGGGGGAGGATTATAGTTTGGTTTCTCCTTCGATAAAGTTCTCAAGGAAAAGGTTCTCACCATCGAAAACGGCATAAGAGAAATAATTAATCCAGTCTCCCAGTATGGTGATACGGGCAGTAGTGCTCAGCATCAAATCCAGTTCGATGTGACGGTGTCCGTAGATAAAGTAATTGATATTCGGATGGCTTTTCAGATACTCTTTGGTGTAGAGTATCAGGAATTCTTTGTCTTCACCCATATAGTCGGGCTCTTTACCGTCAATGCGTTTCAAGCGGCTCTGCTTGGCCCAGTTCAGTCCCAATTCCATACTCCAACGGGGATGTATGGCAGAAAAAAGAACTTGTAGAAACTCGTTGTGAAACATGGAACGCAGGAACTTGAATTTCTTGTCAGGATCACCCAAACCATCACCGTGGGCAAGGTAGAACTCCTTGCCGTATATTTCCGTTGTAAGCGGTTCGCGATGCATGATGACACCGCACTCTTCAGTCAGATAGTCTCTGCACCAAATGTCATGGTTTCCTGTGAAGAAGTGTACTTCCACTCCTATATCCGTCAGTTCGGACAGTTTGCCCAGGAAACGGGTATAGCCTTTCGGCACAACGGTCTTGAATTCATACCAAAAGTCGAACATATCGCCCAGCAAATACACGGCAGATGCTTTGTACTTGATACTGTCGAGGAAGTTGACGAGGCGTCGTTCTTGTGTGCGCCCGTGTTCGATGGCACGTGAGCCGAGGTGTGCATCCGAAATAAAATATACGTTCTTCATAACCGTGCTATTCTGCTTGTTACTAACTGCTTACTACTTGGGTACTTATAAGAAACCCAATTCCAATTTGGCTTCTTCACTCATCATATCCTTGTCCCATTCCGGTTCGAATACCAGATTGATGGTGGCAGCAGCGACACCGTCCACTGATTCCACTTTCTGGCGCACGTCTTCCATGATGAAGTCGGCTGCCGGGCAGTTGGGAGCTGTCAGGGTCATGTCAATGTTAACTTCTCCGCTGTCGGAGACATCTATTTTATAGATAAGTCCCAAATCGTACACGTTTACCGGAATTTCCGGGTCGAATACGGTTTTGAGCATCGCCACTATTTTTTCTTCTATTTCAAACTTGGTCATATTCGTATTATTTTAGTTAGGCAAAGATAGTTGAAACTGAAAACAGAAGCAAATTTATTTGCATTATGCCGAGCACAGACTATCTTCTTAAAGCAAAGCTAAAGAAATAAATTGAAACTACAAAAGAACGGGTTTTGAAAAAGCCTGTTATAGATACTCGGCAAACAGATAATTAAAGCCTTTCCCATCAAACATTACTCCCTTTCATTTGCATCCTTTATTGCTCTGATGTAAAAGATACCATCTTTTGCAATGGCGCTAAGGGAGATGCGGGCGACTCCTTTTAACCCTTTATTTCAAATCATTCTTTCATCGTTAAAACTATAATATACTCCGTCTGTTACAATAACATGGTCGATGAGGCGGATGTTCATGGTTTGGGCTCCTTTCTGGACAAGTTGCGTCAGGCACTGGTCGTCTGTACTAGGTCGTGGACTGCCCGAAGGATGGTTGTGTATCAGGGCTATTTGTGTGGCACGCTGCATTAAAGCTTCACGCAGGATGCTGCGTACATCAGCAGTAGTCTGGTCGATACCACCTCGGCTGATGCGGGATTTGTCGATGACGCGGGAGGCTTGGTTGAGGAGTAAAACCCAGAACTCTTCGTGTGCCAAGTCGCAGAGAAGCGGGTGGAAGATTTCGTAGATGTCTTTGGAAGAGCGGATGGTGGTGCGTTCCGGACGCTCTTGTAGTTTGCGACGTTTGCCCAGTTCCAGTGCTGCCATGATGGTGATACTTTTGGCAGGACCGAAGCCTTTGAAGCGGGAGAAGTCCTGTACTTCCCATTTACCCAATTGACTCAGGTCGTTATTGCAGGTGGAAAGTACCCGTTGCATAAGTGATACTGCGCTTTCTTCTGTGTTTCCCGAACCGATAAGGATGGCAAGCAATTCGGCATCGCTCAGGGCTTCTGCACCTTTCAGCATCATCTTTTCCCGCGGGCGGTCTTCTTCCGCCCATTGGTTGATAGTTAGTTTTTCCATGTTAATTGTGAATTGCTAATCACTTATAAAAGTTCTTTTTGAAGGCTTCGAATTCATCTTTGCCGAGTATGCAGCGGTTCCACCAGGCTCTCCAGAATCCCGTGCCATATCCGATAAGTTGGATAAAGGAGGCGGCAATGGAATAGATGCCGATGCGCAGGCTTCGGTTCTGAATGGAAGAATCCGCACATACCAGTAGCGCATATAAAGCGATGGGCGTCAGGCTGTAAAGGCAGAAAGGACTACCAAGCAATAGTATAGCTACTCCCAATGTAAATGCAGCGGGTAAGAGATGAACAACTTTCAAAGACTCCGGATATTTCTTATACAGATTGATACGTGCAATCCCTGAATTATGTACTTGTTTGAAGAATTTCTTTAAGTCCGTGCGGCGTTTATGATACACCCATGCGTCAGGAAACAGCCGGCAGCGATAACCGCCTTTGAATATGCGGATACTGAAGTCTATATCTTCTCCGAAACGCATTTTAGAGAATCCCCCCAATGCAGCATATACATCTCGTTTGACACCCATATTGAAGCTGCGTGGATAGAATTTATCCATTTTCTTTTTTCCTCCCCGGATGCCTCCGGTAGTGAAGAAGGAAGTCATGGAGTAGTTGATAGCTTTCTGTATATCCGTAAAAGACTCATGTGCCCGGTCCGGTCCGCCGAAGGCATCGGCAGGGTTAATCTGCAATTCTTTCTCGATGGCGGTAAGATAGCCTTTGGGCAGGATACAGTCAGAATCTAAAATGATCAGATACTCTCCGGTACTCCGTTCGGCACCATAGTTGCGGGTTTGTCCGGGACCGGAATTGGGTTTGTTATAATAGTGCATGTCCAGTTGCTTCTGGTACCTGTCCGCTACTTCCTTGCAGGGGATGGAGGAACCGTCTTCCACAATCACGACTTCAAAGTCTTTGAAACTTTGTTCGGTCAGACTTTGCAAGAGTTCGTCCACTTCATCGGGACGATTATATACAGGAATAATGACGGAATATCTCATAGGTATTAATCTTTTAGTTCGTTTTCTATTTCTTCAATGCTGGGCAGGGTACTCTTGAAATCTTTTGGGTAAAGCTGACTTAATTCATATTCAGAAATACCGATGGGCAGGCTGGCTGTATCCAGCGTATATCGTGCCACTATGTTGTTCTTGCTTTTTTGATTTTATTTTAGCCCCAACTTGGGGCTGATTCTGTCCATAAAATAAATAGAACCTTTTTATGTAGCGTAGGTTTGTTTCAGAAAATCCTCCTAAGTTAGAGAATTCTTCTTTGAGGTCTAAGCTAATTTGGGACATTATGTTAGTTCCCCATTTTGCTTCCGCTTTCAACCGGACTATATCACCTCCTATACTCCAGTATAGTTTCAATAACTCCGTATTTACTTTTACCGCTGCTTTAATCTGACTTTGGCGGATATGCTGTTTCAGTTCGCCTATCCACTCTTTATATTCGTTGTCTGTCTTTATCAGTTTACTCATGGTGCAATTCTATTGCTTATTGCTTACAAAGATAAATCATTCTTTTCCGATAATCTTCCCAATCGTATATTCTTTTGCTCCCCTATAGAAAAAAACTGCCTGCCAGAAGTGTTTAATTCTTCTGACAGGCAGTTTGTATAATCGTACTATGTAGTCGGGAACCGGCTTATGCCTTCACGCGGCTTACATAAGAACCGTCACGAGTGTCGATTTCAATTGTTTCACCTTCATTGATGAACAGCGGAACACGCACAGTTGCACCAGACTCTACAGTGGCAGGTTTCAACGTGTTTGTAGCTGTATCACCCTTCACACCCGGTTCGGTATAAGTAATCTTCATCTGAACCTTTATAGGCATATCAGCATAAAGAACTGTTTCAGTAGAAGCATCAGATACTACTTCCAGCACAGCACCTTCCAACAGGAAGTCAACACCATTGATCAGGTCGTGGGCAATGGGGTGTTGGTCGAAAGTTTCCTGGTTCATGAAGATATAATCTTCACCTTCTTTATATAAGAACTGATAAGGACGACGCTCTACGCGTACGTCTTCCAGTTTTTCACCGATATTAAAACGACGTTCCAGCACATAACCATTCACTACGTCTTTCAGTTTAACACGCATGAAAGTGTTACCTTTTCCCGGCTTTACATGCAGGAAGTCAATACAGAAATACAACTTGTTGTCCATACGGATGCAAGTTCCGATTTTAATGTCTTGGGCATTAATCATACTAATATTTTTTATTTTAGATGTTATATAATTGTCTTCAGTGAGCTTTGCGGGTGCAAAAGTAATGGAAATCAGTAAAAATCGCAAAAAGTTTTGAGAGAAAAAGACTTAACTCTTGGTTATTTTGAAAAAAGTCCCTATTTTTGCAGCCCGATTACGTGAAATAATAACATAAAACAATATACAGTAATGAAAAGAACATTTCAACCCTCTAACAGAAAGAGAAAAAACAAACACGGTTTCCGTGAGAGAATGGCTTCCGCTAACGGTCGCAGAGTATTAGCTGCACGTCGTGCTAAAGGCCGCAAGAAACTGACTGTTTCTGACGAATACAACGGAGTAAAAGCATAAGCAAACTCTTTGTAATAAAGAATAAGAAAGCCGCGAAGGACTGATAAAGTGCTTTGCGGCTTTTCTATTTGAGCCAATTTGTTTCTTGCTCTATATTATTCTTCTATTTCCTTTCCTGCCTTCTTCCATTCTTCGAAACCTTTATCAAGGTCGTAAACCACATAACCTTTCTCACTGAGGATAGCGGCAGCTTTCTTACTGCGTTTGCCACTACGGCAATACAAGGCTACTGGTCTATCTTTTTGCAGGGTTGAATCTGCTATTTCGGCAAAAGTCTTATCAAGCACATTAATGTTGATGCTTTTTGGAATGTGAGATTCTGAATATTCGGCTAAGGTGCGTACATCCAGACGTTGCATCTCAGGATCGGCAATCAGTGTGGAGAAATCTTCCACAGAGACGGACTTAAAGTCTCCTTTCTGCTGACAGGAGAAAAGTGATGAGAAAAACAGGCAAATGCCTGCAATAAAAGAATTCATTTTCATCTTATTGAGGATTATATTCAAATTCGTAAGTTGCTTCTTTGCCAGAATACGTGTTGATGCTGAAATAAACCGTTATCTTGTTGATTCCATCCTCTGCATATTGCCGTAATGGGACGGATGCATAAGCACGTTTGGTATAAGCTTGTACATCTCCGCCATCATCATGATAGAGGGATAGGCGTACTGTCCGGGTTCCTGTTTCTATGTCCGTGATGATTTCATCTTCTATAAAGTGGAACGCATGGCTTTTATTTTGTGATTTGATTTCCAACATTAAATTCAGGTAATCAATGCCCATCCAGATGCTTAATACATTTACTGGATCACGTTTTATTCCATCTTTAAATTTATCCTCGGGTTGTGGAACAGGAGATATTGCTTTCAGTACTGCATACAATTTCGCTCCGGACTCTCCATTGGCAGTTGCTGCCTTGCCATAGTTGCTGACAATACGGAGGGAAGAATTGGCATCTATACGTGTGTTTGATGCATCTTCCACTACTGCAAGCGTCTCACCTTCATCTGTCAATATGGACTGCAAACTACCGTCGGCACCTGCTTGGGCAGTCAGGAAGTCCAGTTTCACAGATGGATAATAGTAGTCATCATCATCGCTACAGGAAGCCAGTACACATAACAGTATAGGCAAAAGCCAGGATAAAGAAACCGGAAATTGTAACTTACCTTTCATTGTTTATTCTATTTCGGATTATCAGTTTGGGTAGCCAAATAATTCGTCAACGGATTGGCATACATCAGCAATATCTTTTCACGCAAGAACGGCATATCTTTATTAGGCAATTCGATGCGGGCAAGTTGTTGGTCAATGTAATCCATGAAATGCTTCTTCTCTCCGGCCGTGTATTGACCGGTGAAAGTTTCAGTACCCGATAAAGAATCATGGGCTATGTAATTACCGGGATACAAACGATAATTCGCATGAATATTCCGGTCTATGAGTGCAGCAATTTCTGAGAATAATTCCGGCTTGGGAAGAGAACGGTCTAATTTAGCCAGTTCTCCATTGATGCAGGGAGCCACTTGGAAGTGTACATGTCCCTTTGCGCCGAACAGTCCGGTTTGCATATTCTTCAAGTCATCAGCTTGTGTCTTTTTGTAATCCGGTATATCCCGTTTCAACTGAAACTCCTGTGCTTTCAGGTAGTCACAGGGATCGTATTCATATGAAATGGCCAATGGAACAATATTCATTTCAGTCAGACGATCAATAATATCGCCTTCCCCGCCCATGGCAAGCATTTTGAGCACACTCTCCTGGGTGCGGTCATTGGAGTCTTTGGCACGTCCTTCACGCTGGGCAATCCAGATGGATTGATTCTTGTCCTTAATGGTGTGGTGCATATAGCGTGACATACGTCCGGAGGATTCCAACATCTGGCGCATGGTCAGGGCGCGTTGTACAATGAAGGATTTGTTGACACGTACGAACTTCTTAATCCAGGGATAGATCAATAGATTATCACCAATGGCGATTTCTACTGTGTTCATGCCTTTGTCTATCAATTCTACTGACAGGAAACCTGAATCAAGAATAATGTCGCGATGGTTAGAGATGTAAGTGTAAGCAGATTCATGCTCTGGCTGTGCTGTATGGTCTAAAGTCACTCCCTGAGTCGTATCTCGGGAAAACTTTCTCAGAATAACGTAACAGAATGCTTTCTGAAACTCTAATTTTGTCTTGCAAGCACGCATTTTCTGCGCAAGCGCCTCAAAAGGAACTTCTGGAAAGACAGCAGACGCCACCTGCTGGAAAGCCGGATCGGCAATCAATTCCTCGTAAATCTGAGGGAGTTCCTCGTCATGATAAGGGCGGATTTCATCAAATTCCATATTCATAATGATTAACGTTTAGTTGGTTGTGAATAGTGAAGCTGCTGAGTGCCAATCACTAATCATTAACCCTTAGTCACTAAAACTGGTTCTCAATTATATCAGTCATTACATCTTTAATGTCTAAACCTGCAGCACGTACCTGTTGAGGTATAAAACTGGTGGCCGTCATTCCGGGTGTAGTGTTCACTTCCAGCAGGTTGATTTTATCTCCGGCAGTGATAATATAATCTACGCGGATGATGCCGGAAGCTCCCAGGATATCATAGATGGCTGAAGTCAAAGTCTGTATTCGGTGAGTTAAATCGTCGGAGATACGGGCGGGAGTAATTTCTGAAACCTGTCCGTTATACTTGGCGTCGTAGTCGAAGAATTCATTCTCTGTTACTACTTCCGTAATAGGGAATACTACTGAATTCTTTTTTGTCTTATAGCAACCACAGGTTACTTCCGTACCTTCCATAAAGGCTTCCACCAAGACTTCCTGTGCCTCACCGAATGCCTTAACAATGGCAGGCTGTATTTGTTCTTTGGTCTTCACTTTGGTTACGCCAAAGCTGGAACCACCTAGGCTGGGCTTGATGAAACAAGGCAAACCAATCTTTTCTATTACATCTTCATCGGAAATAGACTGTCCCTGACGGAGTACTAAAGACTCTGCAATACGCACACCGAATACTTTGAGATATTGGTTGCACGCAAATTTATCGTAAGTAAGTGCAGCTGCCAACACACCACAACAGGAATAAGGTATATGAAGAAGGTCGAAATAGCCTTGTAAACGTCCGTCTTCACCCGGAGTTCCATGAATGGTGATATAGGCAAAGTCAAATGTTACCTTCTTGCCATCTACCTGAAAACTGAAGTCGTTCCGGTCGATGGGAGCTTTGTTGCCGTCAGGAAGTTGCACGTGCCAGTCGAGTCCGTGCATTTCGACGATATATAATGTATACTTCTCCTTATCGATAAAGGAATAGATTCCTTGCGCACTGCGCAGGGAAACCTGAAATTCGGAGGTATCACCTCCGCAAACGATAGCAATCGTGCGTTTCATTCTAAATCTCTGTTACTGATATAGCCTCTCCATTTGTCTATCAGCAGGGTCATGTCGTCGGGCATTTCAGAAGTGAAGTACATTTCCTCACCGGTGGCGGGATGTACAAAGCCCAGCGTCATTGCGTGTAATGCCTGCCGTGGACAAGTATCGAAGCAATTGTTTACAAACTGTTTGTATTTACTAAAATGAGTACCTTTCAGAATTTCGTGTCCGCCATAGCGCTCATCATTAAAGAGTACGTGGCCGATGTGTTTCATATGTACACGTATCTGATGGGTACGTCCCGTTTCGAGAATACATTCCACAAGGGTGACGTAACCCAGACGCTCCAGTACCCGGTAATGGGTAACAGCATGTTTACCCTGGTCGTCGGGCAACACGGTCATTTGCATACGATCTTTGGGATTCCGGCCGATGTTACCTATAATGGTTCCTTCGTCCTGTTCAACGATTCCCCATACCAATGCACGATAACGACGTTTGGTGGTTTTGTTGAAGAACTGTATACCGAGATTGGTTTTGGCGTCCGGTGTCTTTGCTATAACGAGTAAACCCGAAGTGTCTTTGTCGATGCGGTGCACCAGACCGACATGCGGATCGTTGGCATCGTAATCGGGATGATCTTTCATGTGCCAGGCTATGGCGTTCACCAGAGTTCCGTGGTAGTTACCGTGCCCCGGATGCACAACAAGTCCGGCAGGTTTATTCACTATCATGAGGTGTTTATCCTCATAAACAATATTGAGTGGAATGTTTTCGGGAATGACCTCATTTTCATAGCGTGGACGGTCCATCATAATGGTAATGACGTCCATAGGTTTTACCTTGTAGCTGCTTTTGACAGGCTTATTGTTAGCCATTACAAAACCTGCTTCTGCTGATTTCTGAATGCGGTTGCGTGAAGCATTTGTCAGACGATCGAAGAGATACTTGTCTACGCGCATCATTTCCTGTCCCCTGTCCACTACCACACGGAAGTGCTCATAGAGTTGTGCCTCATCACCGACAGGCTCTACGTCGTCCAAGTCATCATCAATCGTTATGTCATCCGGCAATTCTTCTATCATTCCTCGTTTTTCTATGTGTTATTGATTGAAAGTAGCTTATTCCCCGAATATGATGTTTAGAACCAAGAGTCATCAGTGGCAGAATCACCGGAAGAAACAGTACCTGTGGTTTCCGTATTCGTAGAATCTGCCTCTTGAGCTAAGGCTCCGCCATCCCCTACTATTAAGGTAAGTGTGGAACCTACGGGAACTTTTTCGCCATTGGTCAGTGTACGTCCTTGGTACTTTACACCATATACCCAATCTTTTTCACCGGGTATGTATTGGTTTTCGGCCAGCTTGAAACCGGTAGCTAATAAGCGTGCCTGCGCTTGACGCATGGAACTATTATCTGCTACATCGGGAACGATTTGTAAAGGTACATTCAGTGTATTTATTGTCAGATAGATGGTACGTCCTTCTTTTACCTTCTGTCCGGCAGCAGGACTATGTTCGAGGATGCATCCGGCGGGTAAGTTCTTTACGTAGCTGGAGTCGGAAACAATACAGGTCAGCCCCTGGTTGCGGAACATTTTCTCGGCTTCAGTCACTCCCATGCCTTTTACATTGGGAACTACTACCGCTTCGCCGTGACGGGTATATATATCCAGTCCCTTCAAAACTCCAAACAGTACAAGGGCAACCACAACAATCATTGCGATCAGGTTTACCCAGAAAAATTTATTCTGTCGGAAAGAAAAAAACTCTTTTATTGTCATAATCCTTAGCGTTATTTGGGGCAAAGATAATGCAAACCGAAAGCAGTACAAAATAAGCTTGCTTATTTTTGATGCTGAGGTGCAGCTTATCTTTGCTTTTTGAGCAAAAATACAAATTTCGCCTTAGAGTGTAAGACAAACTAAGGCGAAATTTATATAATAGTTCAATGTCCGCTGTCCAGATAACTTTTTAAAGTGACTCGAGTAGTCTTTTCAATACTACTGTAGCCGATATTTCTCGGTTGGCGGCTTCGGGGATTACAATGGATTGAGGGCTTTCGATGACATCATCCGTTACAATCATATTACGGCGTACAGGCAGGCAGTGCATGAAGTAGGCGTTGTTGGTTACAGCCATTTGGCGATCACTTACTGTCCATTCGCGGTCCTTACTTAGAATTTGTCCGTAATTATCGCCGGCATAGGCAGCCCAGTTCTTGGCATAGATGAAGTCTGCACCTTCGAATGCTTTCATCTGATCGTATTCTACGCGGGCATGTCCTACAAATTGCGGGTCGAGTTCGTAGCCTTCGGGATGAGTGATGACGAAATCGTAATCTGTAGCATTCATCCACTCTGCAAATGAGTTGGGCACGGCTTGTGGCAATGGACGCGGATGCGGTGCCCAGGTCATTACTACTTTGGGACGTGCCGTTTTCTTGTATTCTTCAATAGTGATGAGGTCGGCGAAACTTTGCAATGGATGGCGTGTAGCTGCTTCCATTGAAAATACAGGGCGTCCGGAATATTTGATGAACTGGTTTATGATGATTTCGTTGTAATCATCTTCTTTATTCTCGAATCGTGCGAAAGAGCGTACACCGATGATGTCGCAATAGCAACCCATTACGGGGATAGCTTCCAGCAGGTGCTCCGGTTTGTCGCCGTCCATAATGACTCCGCGTTCCGTTTCCAGTTTCCATGCTCCCTGGTTGATGTCCAGTACGATAACATTCATACCCAGGTTTGTTGCAGCTTTCTGCGTGCTGAGGCGGGTACGCAGGCTTGAGTTGAAGAATATCATCATCAACGTCTTGTTTCGTCCTAACTCTACGTATTTGAAACGGTCTTTCTTAATCTCAAATGCTTCATCCAGTGCAGCTTTCAGATTTCCGATGTCCTGCACACAAGTAAACTTCTTCATCTTATATATTATATGATTTATAATTTATGATTTATGGTGGGGGCTTTGGCTGATCACTTATCACTCTACCACTTATCACTCCCTTATCTGTCCTTCGCCTTCGATAATCCATTTATATGTGGTGAGCTCTTCCAGCGCCATCGGACCGCGGGCGTGAAGTTTCTGTGTACTGATGCCGATTTCGGCACCCAGTCCAAACTGCGCTCCGTCCGTGAAGGACGTTGGTACGTTGACATACACACAGGCGGCATCCACATCACGGCAGAATTGTTCGGCATGAGCTTTATCATTCGTTACGATACATTCGCTATGCTTGGAGCCGTATTTTTGGATATGTGCTATGGCTTCGCGGATAGACTGGACTGTTTTGATAGACATTTTGTAATCCAGAAATTCCGTTCCAAAATCTTCTTCCGTAGCTTCTTTCAGTAAATCGGTGGGATAGCTGCCTTTCAGGACGTTGTATGCATGTGTATCTGCGTAGATTATCACATGGCTATCTGGCAACGGAGCACAAAGTACCGGCAGGTCACTGAGGCGCTCTTCATCAATCAGCAGGCAATCTAAAGCGTTGCATACACTGACGCGACGGGTTTTGGCATTATTGATAATGGAAGCACCTTTTTCCACATCACCATAGCGGTCGAAGAATGTATGACAAATACCTGCACCTGTTTCAATAACCGGTATGGTAGCATTCTGACGCACAAAGTTGATGAGGCTACTGCTGCCACGGGGAATAAGCAAATCCACATAGCCCCTTGCATTTAGCAGTTCGGCTGTTGCTTCCCTGTCGGCAGGCAATAATTCTACGATATGAGGGTTGACTTGGAAACGTTCCAAAACTTCGTGTATTACGCTAATAATAGCCCGGTTGGAGTAGTCAGCATCGCTACCGCCTTTCAATACGCAGGCATTGCCGCTTTTCAGACAAAGTGCGAATACGTCGAAACTAACGTTCGGACGAGCCTCGTATATGATGCCGATAACACCGAATGGAACACTTATTTTTTTAAGTCTCATTCCTTTGGGGTGTGTATTCTCCTTCAGTATATGTCCTACGGGAGAGGGGAGGGTAGCTACGTTGCGTGTATCCGCGGCGATGCCTTGAAGGCGTTCGGCGGTTAATTTCAGTCGGTCGTACTTCGGATCTTTAGGATCCATCCTTTCCAGGTCTTTCTTGTTTTCTGCAAGAATAAAGTCTGACTTTGCCAAGGCGGCATCCGCTACAGCCAGCAGTATCTGATTGATTTCCCGGTCGCTTAACGACAGCAATTCCCGACTGGCTTCCTGCACGGTGGCAAATACTTTGTTTAAGTCCATCTTCTTTGTACTTTTTGTAGTTGATTATTCTGCAAATGTAGTAATTATATTGGGAATGCCTGCTTTATCTCTTTGAAAAAGAATGTGTAGAGAAAGGAGGGGATGACAGGGCTCTATATATCATTTTCTCATTTTTATCGGGTTATGAACTAAAAAAACAGGATAGTGGTGCATGTTATTTACAAATGATGTATATTTCTAAAATAGTCGTATACTGAACCTAATTCAGTCGTATAGTGAATGCCATTCAGTCGTATACTTAATAGAGTTCAGTCGTATACTGAATAGAGTATGGTTTAACGATGTTGATAATCAGAAAGTTACAAAAGTTCATAATGCTATTGATAAATTCTGACAAATCCCTGCGATATATAACGCAGCTACTTTATCACCCTATCACCCTACCACCTTATCACTCCTTTATTCCTTCCTTTTCCATTTTGAGTAAATTTCATCGTCCGATTATGCATTAATATAATTTTAAGTCGATATTAATGCATTTTCATTGAATTTATTAATGAGATACGCTTTTCTTTGCATCTGGAAAATGTAAATTTAAGAATCATGAAAAACCGTTTAATAAGTCTGTGCTTGCTGTGTGCTTGCTGTGTGATGGCCAAAGCTGACGATCTGAAGCTGTGGTACAAGCAGCCGGCTAAAGTATGGACTGAAGCATTACCTCTGGGTAATTCGCGTTTAGGTGCCATGGTCTATGGCGGAGTAGTTAACGAGCAGATACAGCTGAATGAAGAGACCGTTTGGGGTGGTGGTCCGCACCGGAATGATAGTCCGAAAGCACTCGGTGTATTGCCCACAGTTAGGGAGTTGCTTTTCTCCGGACGTGAGAAGGAAGCTGAAAAAATGATTGCCGACAACTTTTTTACCGGACAACACGGCATGCCATTTCAAACCATTGGTAGCCTGATGCTGGAATTTGATGGACACGCCGACTATTCCGATTATCGCAGGGAACTGGATTTGGAGAAGGCAATAGCCTCCGTACGCTATAAAATAGGTGAAGTAAACTATATCCGTACCGTGTTTACATCCTTGGCAGATAATGCTCTGATTGTGCGTATCGAAGCCGACAAACCGGGAGCAGTCAATTTTACCACTCGATATAGCACTCCGTATAAAGAATACGAAATAAAAAAGAACGGTAAAAGCCTGCTGCTGTCCGGACATGGCTCTGCACACGAAGGCATTCCGGGTGCCATCCGCTTTGAAACCCGTACGCAGATAAAGGCCGAGAAAGGCAAAATCAACGTCACCAACGACTGTATCGAAGTGAAAGGAGCAGACGCAGCAGTGATCTATGTAACCGCTGCCACCAACTTTGTCAATTATAAAGACGTAAGTGCTAATGAAACCCGCCGTGCAACAGAATTCCTGTCGCAGGCCATGAAACGCCCCTATGCACAGGCCCTTGCCGCTCACGAGGAGACTTATCAAAAGCTGTTCGGACGTGTTTCACTGAATATAGGTGCTTCCAGCAAGGAAGAAACTTCTTACCGCATTAAGCACTTTAACGAGGGAAAAGACCTGGGACTGGTAGCCCTGATGTTCCAGTTCGGACGTTATTTGCTTATCTCTTCTTCACAACCCGGTGGGCAACCTGCCGGTTTGCAAGGCATCTGGAATCATGAATTGCTGGCTCCGTGGGATGGAAAATATACCATCAATATCAATACAGAGATGAACTACTGGCCGGCAGAAGTAACCAATTTGTCCGAAATGCATCAACCTCTTTTCCAGATGGTGAAAGAACTGTCCGAGTCGGCACAAGGCACTGCGCGTACCTTGTACGATTGTCGGGGTTGGACGGTGCATCATAATACGGACTTGTGGCGCATGGCCGGTCCGGTGGATGGTGCTTCGTATGTTTGGCCTTTGGGCGGTGCGTGGCTCAGTCAGCACTTGTGGCAACATTATCTTTATACAGGTGACCAGGCTTTCTTGCAGACTGCTTATCCGGCTTTGAAAGGGGCAGCCGATTTCTTCCTCGATTTCCTGGTAGAGCATCCTAAGTACGGTTGGATGGTTTGTGTGCCGTCCATGTCTCCCGAGCAAGGTCCTCCGGGAACGGGAACCATGCTGACCGCCGGATGTACCATGGACACTCAGATTGTACTGGATGCACTGACTTCGGTACTGTCCGCCACGAAGTTGTTATATCCCGACCATACATCGTATTGCGATAGCCTGCAAGGCATGATCAAGCGCTTGCCTCCTATGCAGATAGGTAAACATAACCAGTTGCAGGAATGGCTTGCCGATGTCGATGATCCGAATAATGATCACCGTCACGTCTCTCATTTGTACGGACTTTACCCAAGTAATCAAATTTCTCCTTATGCCCATCCGCAGCTTTTCCAGGCCGCCAAGCGTTCGCTCCTCTATCGAGGTGATATGGCTACGGGATGGTCCATCGGTTGGAAAATCAATCTTTGGGCACGCCTGCTCGACGGGGATCATGCGTATACGATTATCAAAAATATGCTGAAGCTGGTGGAGAAGGGTAATCCTGACGGACGTACTTATCCGAATATGTTCGATGCACATCCGCCTTTCCAGATTGACGGAAACTTCGGTTTTACGGCAGGCGTGGCCGAAATGTTGCTTCAAAGCCATGATGAAGCTCTGCACCTGTTGCCTGCCCTGCCCACGGCATGGAGCAAAGGTAGTGTGAAAGGTCTGGTGGCACGTGGGGCTTTTGAAGTTGATATGGACTGGGATGGCAGTGAGCTGACGACGGCTACTGTAACTTCACGTATCGGTGGAAATCTGCGTATACGTTCGTATGTACCATTGGAAGGTGCTGGTCTGAAAGAGGCTAAAGGTGATAATCCGAACCCGTTGATGAAACGTGGAGATATCAAGGAACCCTTGGTGGCCGAAGGGCTAAAGGCACAGTACCCCATCTTGTACAGGATATATGAGTATGATATACAGACTCGACCGGGAGAAAAGTACACATTGCAAAGAGCTTTTTAAAAAGGCGATATAAATGAAATAGGTTATGGTAAAAAGAATAAATTGGTTTATTGTATGTTTGCTGTTTTCAATAGGTGTTACAGCACAAGCTGCTGGCAAGCAGTATAATTCGTACAAAGGATTGGTGATGGCCGGTTATCAGGGGTGGTTCAATGCCCCTGATGACGGCGCCGGCCGTGGTTGGTATCACTATACCGGGCACGACGGTTTTCGTCCCGGTTCTTGTACGATTGATTTCTGGCCCGAAGTGTCGGAGTACAAGAAACTGTATAAAACGGAATTCAAGTTTGCCGATGGTACTCCGGCTTATACTTTCTCTTCGCATGATGAATCTACGGTGGATACTCACTTCAGATGGATGAAAGAGTACGGACTGGATGGAGTTTTTATGCAACGCTTTGTAGGCGAGATTCGTAATAAGAGCGGATTGAATCACTTCAACGTAGTACTGAATTCAGCTATGAAGGCTGCTAATAAGTATGAACGGGCCATTTGCGTGATGTATGATCTGAGTGGTATGCGTCCCGGCGATGAAGAGGTTCTGCTAAAGGATATTGCCGACATATCTCAGCGCCATGCTTTAAAGGATCATGCTAAGAACCCGTCCTATCTGTATCATAATGGGAAACCACTGGTTACAATCTGGGGTGTAGGGTTCAATGACCGTCGCCGTTATGGTCTGAACGAAGCAGAAAAGATTATTAATGGTCTGAAAGCACAGGGGTTTAGTGTAATGCTGGGAGTACCTACGCATTGGCGTGAACTGAATGGTGATACCGAGTCGGACCCTCGCTTACATGAATTGATAAAACGGTGTGATGTTGTGATGCCGTGGTTCGTGGGACGCTATAATGAGAATTCATATCCCCGTTATCAGAAACTGATTAAAGATGATATTGCCTGGGCTAAGAAAAATAAAGTAGACTATGCTCCTCTGGCTTTTCCGGGCTTCTCCTGGCGTAACATGAAAGGTCATGAGAATAGTGTGCAAATACCACGCAATAAGGGTTCGTTCCTCTGGAAACAGTTATCCGGTGCTATCAAAGAAGGGGCTGAGATGATTTACGTAGCCATGTTTGATGAAATAGACGAGGGTACAGCCATCTTTAAGTGCGCTAAGAAAGTTCCTGTTGGTGCCAGTACATTTGTGCCCATTGAAGAAGGGATTGGAAGTGACCATTATTTATGGTTGGTAGGTCAGGCCGGTAAAATGTTGCGTAAAGAAAAACCGTTGGAAATGAAACAACCGGAACGCAAATAAATCAAAGTAGAATCCGGATTATAATATAAGAAACGTCTGACTTGGGAGTATCCAGGTCAGACATTTCTTTTGGAGTATCTATTTGTTTCAGTTTTGTTCGTCGATAATTTCCATTAAAGAGAACTTGTATTCTGTTCCCAGTGAAGCAACATATTCTTTGCAGAAAGTATCATAGACAGTCTTGGCAAGCCCTTTCTTACCTTGCTGACAAAGAATACGGCATTTTACACAAAGAGCTTCCTCGTTGATATAGTCATGTTGGAATAGTGTATCTGCAATTTTTAGCTTTAACGTCTCCGAGAGGTCTTCCCGCTTCAGTAATCTGCAAAGCAGATCAATGGTGTTATTTGAAAAATCGTTTTTAAACGTATCAATCCAATCGGTTTCCATATTAGGTAACATCATACCACGTAGCAATAACTCGAGCAGCTTCTCTAAGTTCTGACTATTATTCTCTTTATATAAATAAAGTGCTTCCAGATAGTCGCAAATTGTTCCTTCTTCAAACTGTATGCTCCAGAAGCCATTTTGATTCAATATTTTGATATCACCTACTTTTTCCAATAAACCGCGTAGTTTACTCATATATACATTACGGTTGTTCTTGGCAGATTCATCCGTCTTGTCATACCATAATAGTTGGATTAGTTTATGACCAATGATTCCTTTGGAGTCTCTTCCGGTATAGAGCACAAGCAATATCAATAAGGCTTTAAGGGTTGGAGTAAATAAGGCTGTAATATCATTGCCTTCTTTATCCACAACATGGAAACCACCAAAGAAACAAACACATCCCTTGGAGAAATCATAGTTGTGGAATGTTGTTGTCTCTGTGTGTATGGGCATTTCTATTTTTATCTCAGATCTATCATTGATTAGAGAGCCATTCGCTGTTTCTGATTGGAGACTGTTTGTTTCCGCTTTCTTGTTGTTTCCGGTAGCGGTCTTGACCCGATTTATTTCAGCCTTTTTCTTTCTATAATAGAGAATTCCCATTCCGGCAATAACCAGTATTCCGACTATAATGTACAGCCATATAGATGACTGATCGTTTTGACCGGCATTGTCTGCAACCACATCCGGCTGCTTAAAGGATGAAATAGGAATCGGAGGGAAATTCAGTTCATAGATATCTATATCAGCTTTTCCGCTTACTTCAGCTCGGTGAATCACTGTATATAACTTCTTTTGTTTAGGGGAATAGTATATGTTGGTATACATATACTGAGCCTCTAATTTCAGTCCTATAGGCAATGACATGAGCTCGAAATGAGGTGTTTGAGTATCAATTTTCATCAACGTACCACCTTGCTGGGTACTGAAGAAGTAAAAACATTTTTTTTCGGGATCATAAACCATATTCTCACTGGGCTGAAAGTCTCCTCCATCCGGAACCTGGGTGAGTTCCCATAGTTTATTGGCTTGCTGGGTCAAAAGATTGACAGCATACAAGTCATAATAGTTGCGGGGAGATAATTCTTGCCGTCCGGATGGGCAACCGCGTCCTCCGAAGATATAAAGTGTGCTGTCAACTATGACAGAACTGGAAGAGTATCTGGGATGAATATTTGTCAGATTGAGGTGACGCTGCGGGGTATCTTCATAAGGATAGCAGATTAATAGCTTATTATTATAGTGATAATGTCCATATCCACCGAAGCTGATCAATGAAGAATTGGCCGGATTATAAACGAGTGTATTATTCCAATAGTCATGTTCCTGTACGGCTGCCTGTGTTCCTTTCCAGCTTTGCGAAACAGGATCAAAGAACGAATATAGATTTTCATTCAGGTTGTAGGATAACAACTGATGTTGCTCTGGTAGATATATCAACTGGTTGGGATAGTTGGCTACGAACTCGCCGCCTTTTACCTGAATGGTGTCAGTTATCCTTTCATCCGTATGGAAAACATACAGCTTTTGTTTATTGTTGGCTATGTAGAAAGTTCCGACAGTAGGATCGAATGCTATAGAGGGAGAAGATTTGAATTGCTGTGAATGAATCTTCTTCCAGGTGATATACTGGTCTATAATCCAACGGGTATTCTTGCCGGAAGCCGGACTGTGGGAAATCTCGTCATAACAGACTTCCTTATTGTGGCGTGCCATTTTCCACAAACGTATTTCCTGCAATCCGCGCTTGATACTGATATCTCTTAAATTAACGGAAGCTACATCGGCTAAAGAGAAACCCTCATAGGGACAATAACCGAAAGCAAAGCGTAGTTTCTGCGTACCTTTTAAGTCGGGGTAATTCACATTGATTTCCGTACTATCATATAATACGGTAATATTTCCCTCTTTAACATCGAGGGTCAGGCTGGCTGAAATCCAAGTTTCACGCCTCACTTCTTTTTGAATGGGGTATACTGCATCTCCGGTGACCAGAATAGGGAAGCGTCTGTCGTTTTCGCTGACACTGTACATCAGATCGACATTCTTATTGTTTTCAGTAATGATGCGGAATACGGTTCCGAATACATTATCGGGTCTCACCCAGAGGTTAAAGCTCAGGGTAATTTTGTCTCCTTTAGTCTCTATGGGCTTTCCATCTTCTAATACCATACTGGTAAACTCAGAATTCTGAAGCGGGTAGGATTGAATATGCAAACCATATTCAGGAAGCTGAGCGACTGAACGCATACACATCAACAGAAGAAAGATAATAGATTGTGTCTTTTTCATTTTGTATGTTCTTAATGAAGTATTAGCTCGTACAAAAGTAATGCTTTTTAGTGAAAACCGATTACTTATTTATGCAATTATTACAGCCAGGCTTCGCTTTTTCTGCAAAAGTGATTCATTAAGTGGATTTTAATGTTTCATTAATTATTGTTTTATCATTTTATTAAGCGGTTGCCGCTTACTTTGCAGTATAAATAGATTAAAATCTGATAATATGAATTTAAAAAGGCACTTATTCTTATTTGCAGGAATATTATCCTGCTCTTTTCTAATGGCTCAGCAGCCAAGTGATATTTTATCCGTTTCAGCATCCACTAATGTGGAAAAAGCTTCGTTAGCTTTTGATAAGGATCAAAAGACAATGTGGGAAGTTAGTGGGCAGGACTTGAAAACAGACCAATGGTTGATGTTTACTATCCAGACCTCTGGTGATGTATGTGAACTTGGGGTTCAGATGCAAGGTGTTTCTAAAGAAGACTTAAAGCAACTGATGAATATCTTTGTTACATATGATCCTATGAATTTGGGAGTGCCTGTCGATTATCAGATACAGGGTAGCGCTAAAGAGATGCGGTTGAAGTTCTCACCTAAATATGGGGCACATGTCCGGTTGGCTTTTAAGGGAGGTGATCGTGTTAAACCTTTTATGGTAAAGGAAGTATCTGTTCTTTTAGCTGATAAGGAATTGAAAGACCTGAAAGGAGAAAAGACTTCGCTACGCTATATGGACCCTACGCTTCCGGTGGAAGAACGTGTAGAAAGTCTATTGTCTGTGATGACACCGGAAGATAAAATGGAACTGATACGTGAAGGCTGGGGGATTCCTGGTATTCCTCACTTATATGTACCGCCCATTACAAAGGTGGAAGCTGTACATGGCTTCTCATATGGTAGTGGAGCTACTATCTTCCCCCAAGCCCTGGGAATGGGAGCAACTTGGAATAAGAAGTTGACGGAAGAAGTGGCGATGGCAGTTGGCAATGAAACTCTTTCGGCAGGTACTATGCAGGCATGGTCTCCGGTACTGGATGTAGCTCAGGATGCCCGTTGGGGACGTTGTGAGGAAACATTTGGAGAAGATCCGGTTTTGGTGTCACAAATTGGTGGAGCTTGGATTAAAGGCTACCAGTCTATGGGGTTGTATACTACTCCGAAACATTTTGGTGGTCATGGTGCTCCGTTGGGAGGGCGCGATTCTCATGATATAGGATTGTCTGAACGTGAAATGCGCGAAGTACATCTGGTTCCGTTCCGTCATGTGATTCGTAACTATGATTGCCAATCTTTGATGATGGCTTATTCGGATTTCCTGGGTGTGCCGGTAGCTAAAAGTAGAGAATTACTACATAATATTTTGCGTGAGGAATGGGGATTCAGCGGCTTTATCGTTAGCGACTGTGGTGCTATAGGTAACTTGACTGCCCGTAAACATTATACAGCTAAAGATAAAATAGAAGCTGCTAATCAAGCTTTGGCTGCTGGTATCGCTACGAACTGTGGTGATACTTATAATGATAAGGAGGTGATACAGGCCGCAAAAGATGGACGTATCAATATGGAGAATCTTGAAGAAGTGTGCCGCACAATGTTGCGTATGATGTTCCGCAATGAGTTGTTTGAAAAAGCACCAAACAAGCCGTTGGACTGGAATAAAATTTATCCGGGGTGGAATTCGGATAGTCATAAAGAAATGGCACGTCAGGCTGCCCGCGAATCGATCGTAATGTTAGAGAATAAGGATAATATTCTGCCTCTGTCTAAAAACATGCGTACGATTGCTGTGTTAGGTCCCGGTGCAGATGATCTTCAGCCCGGTGATTATACTCCTAAACTTCTACCTGGCCAGTTGAAATCTGTGTTGACTGGTATCAAACAAGCGGTAGGAAAGCAGACAAAAGTGGTTTATGAACAAGGTTGTGATTTTACAAGCTTGGGTGAAAACAATATTGCAAAGGCAGTAAAAGTAGCTTCACAATCAGATGTGGTGCTATTGGTTTTGGGAGATTGTTCAACCAGTGAGGCTACGACAGATGTATATAAGACATCCGGTGAGAACCATGATTACGCAACCTTGATTTTGCCGGGTAAACAACAGGAATTATTGGAAGCCGTTTGTGCAACCGGAAAACCTGTTATATTGATTCTTCAGGCAGGGCGTCCTTATAATCTGTCTAAGGCGTCAGAGCTGTGTAAAGCTATCCTCGTGAATTGGTTGCCGGGACAAGAAGGTGGTCCGGCAACAGCAGATGTGCTGTTTGGTGATTATAATCCTGCCGGTCGCTTGCCGATGACTTTCCCACGTCACGTAGGTCAGCTCCCTCTCTATTATAACTTTAAAACTTCCGGTCGTCGTTATGAATATTCGGATATGGAATATTATCCTCTTTACTATTTCGGATATGGTTTGAGTTATACTTCATTTGAATATTCTGGTCTGAAAGTACAGGAAAAAGAAAATGGTAATATTTCAGTGCAGGTTACTGTGAAGAACATAGGTCAACGGGCCGGTGATGAGGTGGTACAACTGTATGTAACGGATATGTATGCCAGTGTGAAGACACGTATTACAGAGTTGAAAGACTTTACCCGTATTCATCTGAAACCGGGTGAAGCGAAAACGGTTTCTTTTGAACTGACACCTTATGAACTATCATTGTTGAACGATCATATGGACCGGGTTATAGAGAAAGGTGCCTTTAAAATCTTAGTTGGAGGTGTAAGTCCTCAGTATGTGGCCAAAGACCGTATTAAGGATAGTGTGGGTTATGCAGATTCCAAGAAAGGTTTGTCCGGTATGCTTGAATATACTCATGAATTTGCAGCAGATTTCGGTTTGACTTTGTTCAAAGTGGAAGAAAACTTGGTAAAGAATCAGAAGACTATTTGGGTGTCTGTCAAAAACAATGGGACTTTGATGGATACAGGAAAAATTGAAATGTATGTCGGGGGTAATAAAGTAGGCGATAACGTTCATTATGAGTTAGCTCCGGGAGAAGAGAAACTGATACCTTTCAGTGTGGATAAGGAGAATACGGCTCCAGTTGTATTTACTACCAAATATAAAGTGTTATCTATATAATTTTGATACTATGAGAAAACTATTAGCATTCTTATGTATCTGTGTACAGATTGTCCCGTTATGGGGGCAATCTGTGCTGCGTACTCCAAATGGGGTAAAAGTAGAGACTGAAACGACTTGTATAGAGTTGGAATGTTTTTCTTCTTCTATCATTCGCGTGAAGAAATATCCAGTCGGAAAGACACCTGATAAACAATCATTGTCTGTCACTATGCAACCGGAAAAGGTAAAATACAAATTGCAAGAGACAAAAGGTGAAGTGGTTCTTTCTACTTCCGAATTAGTAGCAATTATGGATATTGCCCAAAAACAAGTTCGTTTTACTGATAAGGATGGTAAAGTCTTGTTAACTGAGAAGCCTTCTTCTATTGATTTTATTCCATTCAATGATGCGGGAAATTCTACCTATCAGGTTTGCCAGACTTTCGTGTTGGATAGTGATGAGGCTATTTATGGTTTGGGACAACACCAGCAGGGGCGGATGAATCAGCGTAACCAAACTTTATTTTTGCAACAAGCCAATACCGAAATCTGTATTCCTTTGGTTCATTCTATCAAAGGTTATGCTTTATTCTGGGATAATTATTCTCCCACAACTTTCACTGATAATGCAGAGGGTATGACCTTTGATTCGGCAGTGGGTGATTTGTGTGATTATTACTTTGTTTATGGTGGTGGAGCGGATGGAGTTGTGGCTGGATTACGTGAACTAACTGGGCAAGCTCCTATGTTCCCTCTTTGGACTTATGGCTTTTGGCAATCAAGAGAACGCTATGTTAGTCAGGATGAGTTGGTAGGCGTGGTCAGGAAGTATCGTGATTTAAAAATTCCTTTGGATGGTATCATTCAGGATTGGCGTTATTGGGGTGAGGATCATAAAGACTGGAATGCAGTTGAGTTCCGTAACCCGAAGTTCTCTGATCCTAAAAAGATGATGGAAGAAGTACATCGTTTGAATGCTCATGCCATTATTTCAGTATGGCCTTCTTTTGGTCCGGAAAGCGGGATTTATGCAGAATTGAAAGCACAGAATAAGTTGATGGCGCATGAGACTTTTCCACAGAATAATGGAGTGAAAGTATATGATACCTATGATCCGGTAGCAAGAGATATCTACTGGAAATATATGAATAAGAATATGTTCAGCCTCGGAATGGATGGCTGGTGGCTGGATGCAACCGAACCGGAACATGGTCCGATAAAAGAGGGTGATTTGGACTTTCAGACTTATCTGGGCTCTTTCCGCAAGGTCCGTAATGCTTTCCCGATTGTGAGCGTGGGAGGTGTATATGATCATCAAAGACAGGAAACTTCTGATAAGCGTGTTTTTATTCTGACTCGTTCTGCTTTTGCCGGTCAACAACGTTATGCTGCACAAGCGTGGTCGGGTGATGTGGTTTCTGATTGGGGTGTGTTACGTAATCAGATACCTGCAGCGTTAAATATCTCTTTGACAGGTATTCCTTATTGGAACTCGGATATTGGTGGTTTCTTCTCTGCCAACAAATTTCCGGAAGGTGTAAAGGAGCCGGCATTCCATGAATTGTATGTACGCTGGATGCAATTTGCTACTTTTACTGGAATGATGCGTTCGCATGGTACAAACACGCCTCGTGAAATCTTCATGTTTGGTGAACGTGGATATTGGGCTTTCGATGCACAAGAGAAAATGATCAATCTCCGTTATCGCCTGTTGCCTTATATTTATTCAACTTCATGGAAGATTACTTCTGAAGGTGGAAGCTTGATGCGTGCTTTATTCTCTGATTTCCCTGAAGATAAGAAAGTGCTGGATTTGGGTGATGAATATCTTTTTGGAAAATCTATATTAGTAGCTCCAGTTACCAGTGAGACCAGAAGCCGCTCTCTATATTTGCCGGCAGGAACCCAGTGGATTGATTTCTGGACTGGAGAAGTTCAAGACGGTGGACGTGAAATCACCCGTGAAACACCTGTTGATATTATCCCATTGTATGTGAAAGCAGGTTCTATCATTCCTGTTGGTCCTGCTGTTCAGTTTGCAACAGAGAAACCATGGGACGATTTACAGCTTCGTATTTATCCGGGAGCTAATGGAGAATTTACTCTGTATGAAGATGAGGATGATAATTATAATTATGAAAAAGGTAAATATTCCACTATCCGTATGACGTGGAATGATAAGGAGCGAAAACTGATTATTCATTCTCGTCAAGGTAGCTATGATGGTATGTTGCAAGAACGTAAATTTCATATTGTTCTTGTAAATGGACAAGACGGATTAGGGTTGGATAATGAGTCATATACTGTAAATGTGGAATACCAAGGAAAAAAAATAAATATAAAACTACCATGAAGAAATTAGCGAAATTAGTGAGTATGGCTTTAGTCTCAGGACTGATAAGTAGTTGTACTTCGGAACAGGCTCCGGTTAAGAATGATAGAATTGTAACCAATCCCATTGATCTGAACTATCGTTTTCAACCTAATGATGAGTCACGGCGTGAAGCGGCCGATCCTGTACTGGAATATTTTAAAGGATATTATTATATGTTCGCCTCTAAATCCGGTGGATACTGGCGTTCTGAGGATTTGGCAAAATGGGAATATATCCCTTGTACAACCATTCCAACGATGGAAGATTATGCTCCGACCATCCTTGTTTATGGTGATACTCTTTATTTTACGGCATCCAGTGGAAACACCCGTATTTATAAAAACGCTCACCCTGAAAAGGACACTTGGGAAGAAGTAGATACAAAATTGACTTATCGTCAACATGATCCAGCTTTCTTTAGGGATGATGATGGAAGAGTATATCTTTATTGGGGATGTTCGGATGTTGATCCGATCGTGGGAGTAGAAGTGGATCCTAAAGATGGCTTCCGAGCCATTGGAGAGCCTAAAGCTTTGATTCAACATAATTGTGATAAATATGGTTGGGAAGTTCCTGGTAAGAACAATGAAGAACCACGTCAAGGTTGGAATGAAGGGCCATGTGTGCTGAAACATAATGGTCGCTATTATTTGCAATATGCAGCTCCCGGTACTCAATACCGTATTTATGGTGATGGTAATTATGTTGGTGATAATCCGTTAGGCCCGTTTGAATATGTGGAAGACAATCCATTCTCTTTTAAGCCCGGAGGTTTCATCGGTGGTGCTGGTCATGGACATACATTCAAAGATAAATATGGTAATTACTGGCATGTAGCATCTATGACTATTTCTGTTCGTCATTGGTTTGAACGTCGTTTAGGTTTATTTCCGGTAGTTGTTTCTGAGAAATATGGTATGTATGCGTTGACAACTTTTGCTGATTATCCTTTCTGTATTCCTGATCGGAAGGTCGATTTTGGAAAGGAAGATATTAGTATGGGGTGGAACTTGCTTTCATATAAGAAAAAAGTATCCTCGTCTTCACACCTTGAAGGCTATCAACCAGAATTGGCTAATGATGAACAGGTGGAAACCTGGTGGGCTGCTCAAACAGGCAATGTCGGTGAATGGCTGCAAATTGATCTTGGAAAAACAATGGAAGTGAATGCTATTCAGGTGAATTTCGCAGATCATAATTTCAATGTACATGCGCCCCATGATCCTGTGGTTTATCAATATTATATAGCAGGTTCTACAAATGGCAAAGACTGGACTCGTCTGGTGGATGAAGAAAAGAATATGCAGGATGCTCCTCATAAACTGCATACTCTGAATGTTCCTGCGAAAGTGCAATATCTGAAAATCTGTAATACTAAAGATATGGAAGGAAGTTTTTCTCTGTTCGATTTGCGTGTCTTTGGTCAAGGTGGAGGTAAGGCGCCTGCCGGAGTTACAGGATTCCAAGCTTCACGTGATAATAATGATAAACGTATCTATCGGTTTACATGGAATCCGCAGGAAAATGTAACAGGGTATATTTTACGCTGGGGAACACAAGAAGAGAAATTGACTCACTCTATGGTAGTTTACGAAAATCAATATGAGGCCCGTTATTTCAATAGAGATTCTGAATATTACTTCTCTATTAGTGCTTTTAATGAGAATGGTGTAAGCCAATAACTGATCAATACAGAAATCTTTAATTAAAGCTTGTGGTTATATAACTTATTTATGGGTTGTATAGCCACAAGTTTTGTTTTTATGAGAGGTTTAATTATAATATATAATCTAAGAATAACCTTTGTTTGAAGTCTATTTTTCTTCGATTAATCCATTTATATATGATTCTTTAATGTGAAAGAGTTAAAAAGCTCTGAAACCCTTGTTTTTCTTCAAAAAACCTACTTCGATTAATGTCTTTTTAAGGACTATTTTAACGATAGCCTCATAATTTTGCCCATATAATTTTAAATATGATTTTAATAAATATGAAAAATGCACAAGTATACGTAAAGTATCCTCTTGCGAATAGTCCTTCTTGGACAAACTGAAAAGATGAAATTTTTTGAGTGACTCAAATAATATATTTACCAACTTTTAATTTAATTATTATGAACAAACGATTCTTAAATGCGCTCTTGTTTGGAGCGGTGGTTCTTTCAACAGGAACTTTTACTTCATGTAATAATGATGATGTTGATGATTTGAAATCAAGAGTGTCAGTAATTGAAGTGGCAATTGATGACATCAAAACACAATTGGGCAAAGCATTGATGACCGGTGCAAGTATCACAAAAGTAGATGAAAATAACGGTACATATACGTTGACGTTGAGTGATGGACAAAAGATTGTAATTAAGCCAGGTGGAGGAAATATTTCTATAGTAGTTACTGATACGGAGGCTATTATTACAATAGAAGGTGAAAAGTATGTTCTTCCGTTGGGTTCATTAGTAAACTCGTTGATCTATAGTCCAGAGACAATAGATGGTATTGTAGAAATCGGTAATACTGCTACCACGGTGAGTTTCTTGGCAAGACCCGCTCTCAAAAGTTTGGATGGTGCCGAATTTACAATTGCTGAATCCCATGTGCTTACTCGTGCTGCGGATGGTGAACAGTTTAAAGTAAATGGAGATGTAACATTGGAAGGCGATTTTATTAAAGTCCCTATTAAGGCACTTGGTGAAGCGGAAGCTGGAAAAACCTATGCTGTATCTCTTCAAATGAATTTAAAAGGAACAATTATTGGTTCTAACTACTTTACTGTGAAAGTGTCTGATGACTTTTCTTCTATAGCTGAAGATTTAGGAAGTGTTACGATTAAGGCTGATTATGCGCCGAAAGACCTTGCTGATGGCTTTAAAGAAATGACTATTAATGGTTTGGATTTATTGAAAGATTTGAACTTTAAAGATTTGTTCTCAGAACTTCCGGAAAGGGTTGAGTTTGCTGTTGCAGCAGCAAGTAAACAACCGGGGGGCAAAGCACAGGAAAAATTTGAAATGCTGAAGTCTAGTTTGAAAGCTGACGGTACGTGGAAATTTAGTGAAAGACCGGGAACAAGCTTCAATGAGAATGCAGATCGTTCAGGGTTCTTGATAAACGTGCTTGCAGATGACATTGTGAAGGCTAAAATTTATGTAGTAATAACAGACCCGTTGGCTGTTGTTGCAGATGACGTGTTTAAAGGCTCTTTGAAAGGCTTAGGTGAACCACATGTGGAATATGGTGAGATGCCTGCAGAAGGTACGAATGAAGGTGCTCCTGTTGTTTTTGCTCCTGGAGTAAACAGTCTTAATTTATATGATGTGATAGCCAATGGCAAATTGTCTTTGAAACATGGTGAGGGGGGGGCCAAAATTGTAGAGGCTCTTCAGGGGTATATCGCTGAGGTTGATGGTGATAATCTTGTTTATTCTGATGGTTCGTCTTTGGTTGTGGATGATTTTGGTAAGCAACTCCAAGGTAATGTTGTCTATTATAACCGCCAGACTTCTATCGCTTCTTCTCAACGTCGTAGTTGGACTATGAGTGACGATGAAAAGAAAGCGTTTGCCGGTGCTGAATGCAATGGTGAAATTCTGAATGGATTTGATGGGCTTAATGGTTCTACTATGGTGGCTAATGGCCTTAAAATCACAAATAAGGGTAATTTGGAAACAACAGAGGCTTATGGCGGCTGGGCTCTTCGTGTAGGCTTTGGTGTTCGCTTTGAATATGCTTATGGCTCTAGAGACATTAGCGACGGTTGTTTGTGCTTCCTTTGGATCAATCGTCGTGATTGTGCTGAGGGTGTAGTAGATAACCCTACTAAGATAGAAGAGTAATTTAAAAACAATAATAAGAAAGTCTTTTGAGGCAAATAGAGACTTTCTTATAGATCTTTTCTAAATAGATAGAGAATAACATGGAAAATATAAATTTAAATAATAATGATAGAAGCGTATCCTCCTCATGGAAAACGATGATGGTTGTGCTTTTATGCCTTCTGACGGCATTACCTATGTCGGCACAGAACCGCATTGTTCGCGGTACTGTGGTTGACCAAACCGGTGAAACCGTCATTGGAGCCAATGTTCGGGTGAATGGTACCACTCGGGGTGTCATTACCGATATTAATGGTGAGTTTGAGATTGCTGCCGATGCAAAGGAAAAGCTGACTATTTCTTTTATCGGTTATATCGATGCTGTAGTTACAGCAGATAAAACCAATTTGAAGATTACGCTAAAAGAAGACAGCCAGACTTTGGAAGAAGTAGTAGTTGTAGGTTATGGTACACAGAAGAAAGCTACACTGACAGGTGCGGTTTCTGCCATCAATAACAAGGAAATTGCCGTTACCAAGAACGAAAATGTGGTGAACATGCTTTCTGGTAAAGTTCCCGGTGTGCGTATTTCACAGAAGAGTTCACAGCCTGGTGAGTTTGATAATGCCATTGATATTCGTGGTATGGGTGATCCGTTGATTGTAGTTGATGGTATTCCTCGTGATAAGGCTTATTTCTCTCGTATGGATGCCAATGAAATCGATAATGTATCTGTATTGAAAGATGCTTCTGCGGCTATTTATGGTGTGCGTGCTGCTAATGGTGTAATCTTGGTTACTACCAAGCATGGTGAAGCTTCCAATGGTAAGTTCGACATTACGTTCTCCGCTAATTATGGTTGGCAGCAATTCCTTTATGTACCGCAAACAGCAAGTGCGGCAGACCACATGTTGCTTATCAATGAAAAGTATTATAATGCTTTTGGTGACAACACTTATCCGAACCGCACTCCTGCTAAATACACTTGGCAGCAAATGATGGAATACAGTACTGGAAGGAAAAAAAGTACGAACTGGACAAAAGAATTGTTTGATGATAACGTTCCACAGCAACAATATAACGTTAGTGTGAATGGTGGTTCTGAGAAGGTAAACTATTTCTTTAACCTCGGTTATTTGAAACAGGAAGGATCATATAAAAGCGGTTCTTTGAATTACGATCGTTGGAACTTCCGTAGCAATATCGATGCCAAGATTACTGACCGTTTGAAGGCTACTATACAAACCAGTGGTTATATGGATGAGAAGAATCAACCGTTTACCGATATTTGGTCTGTTTATAAAAAAGCCTGGACTTATAGGCCGACTTCAGAGGCTTATGTAGATGGTGATCATAATTATCCTGCTTGGGACAGCGAAATGGGTGAACCTGAAAATCCTGTAGCTGCTATCAACAGTGATCTTACCGGCTATCGCCGTGAAAAACGTTATAACTTCAATGGCGCTTTGTCATTGACCTATGACATTCCGGGTGTGAAAGGTTTGAGTGCAAAGGCTTTTTATAGCTACGACTATTATACTACCAATAATACGAGTTATAAACGTGCTTATAAATTGTACAATAAGCGTGAAGATGGTACAATGGAAAGTTTCGATCGCAATGCTGACAGCAATTTGCGACGTAATACTGACCCGAATTACGGAACAGTGATGCAGCTTTCTTTGAACTATGCCAATAAATTTGGTGATCATAATGTTGGGGCTATGGTATTGTTCGAAGAACAGTATAACAATTGGGATAACTTTTATGCACAACGTGTTATGCAGTTGGATGGTGAATACTTGATTTATGGTGAAGAGAAGGATCAGATAGGTTCGATGGGAGGCGCTGGTGACAAGACTCGTCAGTCAGTTGTAGGTAAAGTAAACTACGACTACAAAGGACGCTATATGGTAGATTTCTCTTTCCGTTATGATGGTTCTTCCAGTTTCCCGAAAGGGTCGCGTTGGGGATTTTTCCCGTCCGTTTCTGCCGGTTGGCGTATAAGTGAAGAAGCATTTATGAAAGAATGGATTCCTTTCCTCACCAACTTGAAGATTCGTGGTTCTTACGGAAAGATGGGTGATGATGGTGGTGCCAGTACTTATCCTCAGACAGTAATAGCTTATAATATTGAAAAAGACAAGATTGGCTGGTTCTATAATGGTGCATTAATGGCCGGTGTTGCTGCGACTGCTATTCCTAATCCTGATTTAACATGGTATACTGCCGAAACCTATAACCTTGGTTTAGATTTCGATCTTTGGAATCAAAAGTTAAGCGGTACGTTTGAAGTCTTCAAGCGTAAACGTAGTGGTCTGCTTGCCACCTCTTCAACTGTTGTTCCGGGTACAGTCGGTGCATCTTTGCCTCAGGAAAACCTGAACAGTGACCAGACTTTCGGTTGGGAAATCAGTTTGAATCACCGTAATAGAGTCGCTGGAGTGAACTATTGGGTAGGTGGACAGATCTCTGCCACAAAGAATCGTTGGGATTATCGTTTGGACAGTCAGGCTAGTAACTCTATGGATGCTTGGCGTCGTAGAGATGTATCTGGACGTAACAAAGATATCTGGTTCTCTTACGAAGAAGGTGGACGTTTTACCAGCTATGAGCAGATTCGTTATCACAATGTTACCGGTGGTGGATATGGTCAAGGAACTTTACCTGGTGACTATTACTATAAAGACTGGAATGGTGATGGTGTAATCAACGGTGATGATAACCACCCGATGGCAACTTATAACCTACCGGTATTTAACTATGGTTTTGTGATGGGAGCCGAATGGAAAGGTGTAGACATCTCTCTGAACTGGCAGGGCGCAGCAGGCGTATACAATTCTTATGATGAGGTATTTACCGAAGTTGGTCCGTTTAATGGTGGTGCAGTGTTGGATATTTACCTTGACCGCTGGCATACAATTAACCCAAGCGATGATCCTTTCAATCCGAATACTCAGTGGGTATCAGGTTTGTACCCAGCTACGGGGCACAGTTTCAGTAATGCAGGAACGGGTATTAAAAATACCTCATATCTGCGTCTGAAAACTTTGGAAGTAGGTTATACATTACCTAAAACTTGGGTAGCCAAAGCAGGAATTAAAGATCTTCGCGTTTATTTCAATGCTTATAACCTTTTGACCTTTACTGGTTTGGATAATATAGACCCGGAACGTCCCGGTCGTCAGGGTGGAGCTAATAATGGTGATTCTTCTGGTATTTTGTTCTACAATTATCCTGTGAACCGTACGTTTAACATTGGTGCAACAATCAAATTCTAAAGATAAAAGGATAGAATATGAAAACATTAAAATATATATTTGTAGCAGCTGCATTGGGGCTTACGGCGACTTCTTGCTATGACTTAGATCTGGAGCCGAAAGGACTTATTTATGAAAATGTGCTGTTTCAATCGGACAATGGTATCAAGAAGTATCTTGCTCTGATGTACCAGGATCTTCCGATAGAAGATTTCAATTATAGTCAGAATGGTGACGATAAGGGATATGCAACAGTAAATGCCAGTGGTTGGCATAGCGGTAATAGATGGCAGGCCCAGAAAGGTAGTCCGGCGTCTTGTGCTGCTGAGGCAGCAGGCCGTGGCACTTCTTATGGCGATGGTTGGGGATATTGGAATTACGACCGTATCCGTGACATCAACAATATGCTGGAAAAACTACCAGATTATCGTTCCAATTATAAAGAGAATGATTATAATGCCTATTTGGGCGAAGCTCGTTTCCTACGTGCATTTTACTATTTCGGAATAGTGAAACGCTATGGCGGTGTACCTATTGTGGATAAAGTGCTTGATCCTAAAGCACCATTAGAGGAATTACAGCAACCGCGTAATACAGAATATGAATGCTGGAAGTTCATCTATGAGGATTTGAAGTTTGCCATGGAAAATGCCACCGCTTCTAAAGATGAAGTAGGGCGTGCTAACCGTTATGCAGCCGCGGCATTGATGTCTCGTGCCATGCTATATGCGGGTTCTATCGCCAAATATAATCAGTATACTGCTGTTACCGGTCCGGCTGTTTCTGCCGGTCTGATGGGTATGCCGGCAGACAAGGCACAAGAATTCTTCCAATATGCTTATGATGCATGTAAATTTTTGAAGGATGCCGGATTTAAACTGCACACAGGTGCAGATAAAGAGAAAGCTTATACTGAAGTCTTTTTGAATCCGAATACGGAAGAGGATATCATGGTTAAGCAATATGGTCCTAATACCAGTACTCCTACCAACACAAGTTTGTTCCATTGTTGGGACTGCATGGTGTTGCCGAAGGGTGAAGGTCTTTCAGGTGACGTAGGCGTTGCACTTCAGCCGGCATGGGAAATCATGGGGCTTTATGAAATGCCTGCCATCATTGATGAAGAAACAGGTGAGCCAGTACGTTTTAATGATTACAGGGAGCTTTGGAATAATGGTGAAATGGAAGCGAGATGCCGTGCCAATTTCTACTTCAGTGGTATGAAGGAATCTATGTCTGGTACGGAATTGGATTTCCAGGGTGGTGTATATAAAAGCTATCCGGGGCTTGCCGCTGATGGTACTGCAGAAACACAGGGAAGTGTCAATGACTATACCAACCAGTATCGTGTAAGAGCATCTCAGCCAGGTGAATACAAGGATATTAATGGTACGAAGGTAAAAGTTAGTGGTATTCATGGTCTGGCAGAAGGTACAGGTGATGAAGGTTATTCTCGTATGGGTGCTTGCATTCGTAAGTACGTACAGGCCGAGGGAACCAATGCACGTGTATTCTTCACCAACTATCAGCCATGGAAGGTATTCCGTTATGGTGAGATTTTGCTGAATTGGGCAGAAGCTGCTTATGAATTGGGGCTGATTACCGGTAACGAAGATTTGAAAAAAGAAGCTTTCGAACATATAAATGAGATACGTGACCGTGCAGGTGCCCATCAACATGAGATGGTTACTAATCCGATAGATGTAGGTTCCGAAACCTATGGCTTTGCAATCGATGAGAATTTGCAATATATCCGTGATGAACGCGCCCGTGAACTTTGTTTCGAAAACCATCGCTTGTTCGATATTCGTCGTTGGAGAGTAGCCGACATCATGTTCCAGAATGGCGTGTATACTCATACATTACTTCCGTATTTGGTTCTCGATGAAAATAAGTGGATATTCTTGAATGAGGTAGAGCGTGAAGGTCGTAGAGTGACATTTGACAAACGTCATTATTATGAACAGATTCCGGGTGGCGAAATCAATAAGAACCCGTTGTTGATTCGTAATGATGGTTATTAAATGGAATAATTTTAGAAAAAGTATTGATATGAAAAAGTTTATATATAGTTTATTGTTTGGTACTTCGGCATTGCTAATGGCATCATGCATGGAGGTGGATAATTTCGATGCACCCGATTGCCATTTCTATGGAAAGATTATAGACTCTACTACTGGAGAGGGTATCGTTTCCGACCGGGGAGATTGCCACATTCGTATATGGGAAGTGAGCTATAAAGTCAATCCCGGAAGTCAGGATCTTGTAGTCAAGGAAGATGGTACATTCAACAATACTAAACTCTTTGCCGGTACATACGATATGGTTCCGGAAGGATCTTGGTGGCCTGCAGATACCATCCGCATGGGTATTGGTAATAAAACCAGTCAGAATTTTGAGGTAACTCCTTATCTGAAAGTGTTTGATTTTAAAACAGAACTTGTAGGAACTACACTTACCATGTCTTGTCGATTGGATGCTCCGAAAACCGAAGGGCTTCCTCAGATTACGGAAATTCGCCCATTTCTTAGTTTAAATAATTTCTGTGGCGCTTCCAATTGCATTGGTTATTACAATACGAATACATTTAAAATCAATGTGATGAAGACTTGGGATAAAATAGAAAAGGCGGAAGATGGTAAAAGTTTGACTTATACAGTTGAAGTACCTGTGAAGCCTGGATATATTTATTTCGCTCGTATGGGAGCCAGAGTAAAGGATAAATTTGAAAAATACAATTATACAGAGATTGTAAAGATAGAAGTTCCTAACGAGTAGTTTCATTAAGGGTAATAAGATTGTGATAGTTGGCCGGAAGGGGAGACGAATGTTTGTTCTTCCGGCCTTTGTCTTAACTATTTAAAATAGAAAAATGAGATTGAATAAAATATATTATTTGGTATTATGTGCTCTTCTGGCAGGTATTACATCTTGTGGTGGTGGAGATGATGCGTTCATTCCACCTGCTATAGAACCTGATGAACCGGATCCTCCTACGCCTGAGGAAGTATACAATACCCCCGATTTTACTCCTCACGTAGATGGTGAACCTTTTGATACTTATCGTGGCTTAGTGATGGCAGGTTATCAAGGTTGGTTTGGTGCTCCTGGCGACGGTTGTTCTCATAGTAAACATACGAATACTCAATGGTATCATTATCGTGAAAATGACATGTTTGAACCTGGTGTATTACGTAATTCTATTGACTTCTGGCCCGACATGAAGGAGTACGAGAAGCAATATACCCCCGGAAAATTCAAATATCCGAATGGAGAAGTTGCTACAGTCTATAGTGCTTATGATGAGTCCAGTGTATTACTCCATTTCAAATGGATGAAGGAGTATGGACTTGACGGTGTATTTATGCAACGCTTTGTTGGTGAAGTTATAAATAATCCGGATGGAAAAGATCACTTTGATAAGGTCTTGGAATCAGCCATGAAAGGTTCTAATACTTACCAGCGTGCCATTTGTGTCATGTACGATTTAGGTGGCTTTATGTCTGATAATAGCCGGAATACCAATGCGGTTCTGGCTGATGCACAAGCTATTATGGACAAATTCCAGTTATTGAATAGGAATGCTAAACAAAAGTATTATCTCTACCAGGGAGGAAAACCACTTATAGTGCTGTGGGGCGTAGGCTTCAATGATAACCGGCCTTATTCACTTAATGATATTGAAGAACTGATGAATGGTTTGAAAGCAAAGGGATTCAGTATTATGTTAGGTGTTCCTACTTATTGGCGTGAAAGAAGGAATGATGCATTACCGGATGCAAAATTACATGACTTGATAAAGGCTTCCGATGTTATCATGCCATGGTTTGTCGGTCGCTTTGGCAATGATAACTACTCAAATTTCCACAGTCTTGTGGAAAATGACATCAAATGGTGTAAAGAGAATAAGGTAGAATATGCTCCGCTTTGTTTCCCGGGTTCTTCCGATCGTAATATGCATCCCAATAATGGTATAAATTCACGTGTGGGTGGTAAATTCCTTTGGAATCAGATGTATCATTGCATTAAGTCGGGTGCGCAATTGCTTTATATTGCTATGTTCGATGAAATAGATGAAGGTACAGCTATCTATAAATGCTTAAATCAGAGTGATGTTCCGAGTAATGAGTCTGCCGTTGACTATTATGTTGTTTATCAAAACGGAGGATACCGGATTAGCAGCAAAATGGTTGAAGGATTGACTGGCAATGATTGGTGCCAACGTGCCAAGGATTTGAATATAACCTTTATGGGTATTGAAGACGGATTGCCTACCGATCACTACCTATGGCTTGTAGGTCAAGGCAAGAAGATGCTACGGGGAGAAATTCCCTTGAAAGCTTCCTGGCCTTCCAGATAAATCAAGGATTTGCATCTATCCGCTACGTACCAGAACCATACTTGCTCCGTACCATCTCCAGTGTTTCTCCACTCAGAGGTACTTCTGACTGGAGAATGTACGGAGCAAGTATGGTTCTGGTATGTAGCAGGTATGCTTTTCCTCCTTTTTAAAGATATCATAATCTATTATGAAAACTTTCCCTAACTAAAAAAGCGAAAGATGAAAAAACTGCTATGTTGCATGTTTACACTCTTTTGTTCGGTACATCTGTTGTACAGTCAACAAAAAGAGTATAAGGCGTATCTGGTAGCAACAGCCCATTTTGATACGCAGTGGAACTGGGATGTACGTGAATCTATAGACGATTATCTGCACCGTACAATGGTACAGAACTTTTGGCTCTTCGAGCGTTTCCCCAATTATATCTTTAACTTTGAGAGTGCTCAGAAATATGCGTGGATGAAAGAGTATTATCCGCACGAGTACGAACTTGTAAAGAAGTACATCAAGGCAGGACGCTGGAATGTAGTGGGAAGTGCATGGGAAGCGACGGATCCTAATATTCCTTCCTCCGAATCTTTTTTCAGGAATGTCCTGTTAGGGCAGGAATTCTATAAAAAAGAGTTTGGTATAAAATCAAACGATATTTATTTGCCGGACTGTTTCGGTTTCGGTTACACATTACCCACCATCGCCGCGCATTGCGGGCTGATAGGTTTTTCTACCCAGAAACTCCAATGGCGGAAAAATCCGTATTTTGGGAAAAAAGAAAAAATGCCATTTAAGATAGGTCTTTGGCAAGGTCTGGATGGTGCCCGGATTATGGCTGTACTTGATGCTGGAGGATATGGTACGTCGTACTACTACGATGACATCAGTACCAATCGCCGTATTCTGGAGAGAGCTAAGTTAGGTCCTGATAATACAGCTTATAGCTACTACGGAGTAGGAGACCGAGGCGGATCGCCCACACTTCCTTCCGTTTATTCATTGGAAAAAAGTTTAAAGGCAGATGGCCCGTTAGAAATTATCAGTGCCAAAGCCGGACAGATATATGAGGATTATTATCCTTTTGAAAAGCATCCCGAACTTCCTGTCTATGATGGTGAGTTACTGATGGACGTGCATGGGGTAGGTTGTTATACTTCGCAGGCGGCGATGAAACACTTCAACCGTCGGAACGAACATCTGGCGGATGCTGCTGAGAGAGCATCTGCAGTAGCAGAAATACTGGGCGGATTGGAATATCCTTCGGATGCTTTACGCGAAAATTGGCAACGCTTTCTGTGGCATCAATTCCATGATGACCTGACGGGAACCAGTATCCCGCAATCATATACTTTCTCCTGGAATGATGAATTGATAGCTCAGACACGTTTTGCCGAAGCCATTACGACGGCAGTAGGAGCTGTGAGCCGGGCTTTGAATACTAAAGTAAAAGGAATACCGGTTGTGGTTTATAATCCTGTTGCTTCCGGGCGGAGAGATGTGGTGAAGGCTACGGTTAAGATGGATAAACGACCGTCAGGAATTAAAGTAACCTCTCAGAAAGGCGAAAATATGCCTGCACAATTGATTGCCTGGGAAGATGGAATGGCGGAAATTCTCTTTGTTGCTCAGGTTGATCCGCTTAGTTTCTCGGTATATAGCATTCAGCCGGGAGCCGCTGCTGCTTCTAAGAATTTACAGGTAAAGAATCAGACTATTGAAAATGCTGTCTATAAGATAACATTGGATGCATATGGAGACATGGCTTCTGTTTTTGATAAAAAGAACAACCGTGAACTGGTACAAGCCGGCAAACCGTTTCGCCTGATGATGTTTACTGAAAATCTTTCTACGGATTATCCGGCTTGGGAGATTTATAAAAAGGTGTTGGATGGACCGAGTACTTCCATTACGGATAATGTGAAGATTTCTGTAGCTGAGAATGGTCCCTTAAGAGCATCCTTGCGCATAGAACGTACATACGACGACTCTAAGTTTATACAATATATCACCTTAACAGACGGAGCAGAGGATGACAGAATTGAAATCAACAATGAGATTGACTGGCAAGGAAAGAAAGCCTTACTAAAAGCAGAATTTCCGACTACCGTATCCAATGAAAAAGCAACTTATGATTTGGGCTTAGGTTATGTGAAGCGTGGTAATAATGTAGAAAACTCTTTTGAAGTTTTGGGACATCAATGGGCTGATCTGACTGCCAGTGATTCTTCTTATGGTATTTCTATTTTAAATGAATCAAAATATGGGTGGGATAAGCCTGGCGATAACACCATTCGCCTGACATTGCTTCATACCCCCCAGCCTGGCAAACATTATACTTATCAGGATCATCAGGATCATGGGCATCACGCTTTCCGCTATGCAATTGTAGGGCATCAGTCCGATGCAACAAAAGCTGATATTGCCTGGAAGGCTGAGAACTTTAACCAACCGTTACTGGCGTTTGCTACTGCCAAGCATGCTGGTAAATTGGGAAGCTCTTATTCATTTGCTACTGCGGACCGTCCTCAAATAGCTTTGAAAGCTATAAAGAAAGCGGAGGATGGAAAAGGATATATTATTCGTATCAATGAAATTTACGGTAATTCTTATGAGCAAGGATGTGTGGAGTTTGCATCTGATATTGAAAGTGCCAAAGAAGTGAACGGCATTGAAGAGGAAATTGGAGATGCTGCTTTTTCCGGTAAGAAGCTTTTGGTCAGTGGCAAAGCTTTCCAGCCTCGTACATTTAAGGTTACGTTTAAACAGAAGCCTTTGCTGAGCATTCCAACCAGCCAGTCTATAGAATTGGCATATAATGCGGTGGCTCTGACATCCGATGAATTTAACCGTACAGGTAACTTTGACCGTCAGGGAAATTCACTGGCGGCTGAACTGATGCCTGAAAGGATTCTTTCGGATGGAGTTGAGTTCAAGATGCAGAATGATCCTGCTGTATTCAATTATATCCGGGCTAATGGCGACACCATTCTTTTGCCTGAGCATCATGGTGCGAATAAGCTTTTCCTCTTGGCAACTTCCGTTAAAGGTGACCGTCAGGCTACTTTTTTGGTGGATGGTAAGTCTTATCAGTTCAATGTACCCTACTATTCGGGTTTCTATGGTCAATGGGGCTGGAAGGGTGAGAGTGAAGGTTATATCAAGGATGCTTCCATAGGATACATTGCTAACCATAAACATAGTGAACATAAGGGGAATGATTCGTATAGTTTTGCCTATTTATATAAGCTTTGCCTGGATATTCCTGCTGATGCCCGTATGCTGGTACTGCCTAAAGATGCAGGTATAGCGGTGTTTGCTGCTACACTGACTGGTAATCAGAATTATGACATTAAACCGGTCACAGAGATGCGTGTACTGCCTTATCAGACTAAGGAAATAGAGTATACTACGGAGCCAGTTCCTTTCTATCGGGAACGCAGTGCCTGGTAACATTTAACAAGCAGAGTATCATGAAAAATATTGTTTATTTCTTTATTCTATTATTCTTCTCTTTCCCTTGTTCCCTGCGAGGCCAAGGGAAAGGGTATCATTTCGATGAGAGAGGCATTTCCCGGCAGGTATTGGAAAATTATTTAGATCGTTCCATTACAATGGTGTATCTGCTGATGCCTGATAAGCCGGAAGGCAGGAGAGTATATTCTTATCATGCGGACGATATGCGTATGGTCAAGAATATCGGGGCAAAGTTTATCGGTCGCTCCATCTATCGTTGGGGAGGCGAGAGCCTGCTGAATGAACCTGAATTCTGGAATAAGGCGAAAACTCTTGCCAATGAACTACATACGTACGATCCCGATATAATCCTCCAAGGATGCCTGTTCGAGATTGTTACGGAAGAAGTAAATCAGGTTAAGATTCCGGATTGGGTATTCACCGGATATGGTTTGCCAGTTGAGGCGCGTACTTTCTCTTATGCAGATATGTTGAATAAAGAAGGACGTTTGGTCGATCATTGGCGTAAAGGCAGTAGTGTGCCTGATATCAGCAGGTTGGAAACTCAGCTTTGGTTTTATTATCTGGCATGTGCTTATATAGGTGTCGGATGTGAAGCTTTCCATCTCGGGCAGATTGAGTTAATCGGAATGAACGACCCGGAACGGGAATCCTGGGCTCATGTCATCGGAAAGATACGTGAATATGCAAGTACTCATGCACGTCGTCACTGGGTATTGCTGGATGCCCATACTCCTTATGGGGGTATGGTAAGAAATGGAGTGAGTCTACTCGACTTTAACTCTTTTCCGCTTCGTATAAAAGAGATTCCTGACCAGCCCTATAAAGCTGAACTGGCTGTGGGGCATCTGGATGCTCTTTACAAAAAGAGTAAGGGATGTGTGTCACCCAGCGGTTGGAAATGTGAGCATTTGCCGTATTTGGTAGAGTTTGACAACTACGGTCGGGGGAAAGAGCCCAATGTTGCAGACCTGACTTCGCATTTTGTATGGGGATGGGATGAAATATCCTGGTTATCTCTACAACCGGAAGATTACCGGAATGAATGGCTGGTATATGCTTATCAGTGGATACACCGTACAGATCCAAATGGGCATCTGGAGATGCCAGGTTGCCGTATGATAACCTGCCCCAACCGGACAGAGGGTAACTATCGGGCTAATACGAATAGCATCGCTTGTCCTTTCGGTTATTCCCAAGAAGAAACTATCAAGAAACTTTGGAACGGACAGTAACAGTCCTATTTTAATATCTACTTAAATTTTTGCAACCATGAGGAAATGTCTTTTATTATTATTCGTTTTTTTCTTATCCGGAAGTCTGAGTGCAGCACCCAAGCATTCTAAAACTACTAAATACCCATCGTACAAGGGCCTTGTTATGGCGGGATATCAGGGATGGTTTCATCAACCGGGGAAAGGTGTGATGTATCCTGACGAAAATAGTGTCCGTATTGACATGTGGCCGGATGTCAGTGAATATGAGAAGACATATCCGACTGGACAGAAACTGGCTGATGGTTCTACTGCCCGTTTCTTTTCTTCAACGGATGAAAGTACGGTAGACTTGCATTTTAAGTGGATGCAGGAGTATGGGCTGGACGGAGTGTTTATGCAACGTTTCTTTGGAGCTGCCCGTCCGGAAGCACGCAAACGGAGCACTGTTTTGAAGCACGCCATGAGAGCGGCTTCCAAATATGGACGTGCTATTGGTGTGATGTATGATTTGTCCGGTCTGGCGGCTAAGAATGAAGATTGTTCCATGTTGATGGATGATTGGAAATATCTGGTTGATTCGTTGCGTGTGACCAATCAGGAGGGTGAACAGACTTATGTCTTTTATAATGGTAAACCGCTGGTTACTATTTGGGGAGTCGGCTTCCCGGACCGTCCGTATGATATTCGTAATATTGGGTTGGAGCGCTTTATTGACTTCCTGAAGAATGATCCGGAGTACGGCGGATGTAGTGTGATGCTGGGGGTACCTACTTTCTGGAGAGACTTGAATGCTGACTGCATCCATGATCCCTATTTGCATGAGCTTATCAGACAGGCTGATATCATTCTGCCATGGATGGTACAACGTTTTACCCCACTGCTTCACAATGATATGGACCGCTATCGTGATGTCATTCTGGATGATATTACCTGGTGTAAAAAGAATAATATCGGTTATGTGCCTTGTGTAACTCCTGGATTCAGTTGGCACAATCTAAGTCGTCATGCATTCAAGGATGATGTGAAACCTTCCGGTTCTATTCCCCGTCAGGGCGGACGCTTTTATTGGCAACAGATTTCTACGGCAATCAATGCAGGGGCTACGATGTTGTATGTAGCTATGTTCGATGAAGTGAATGAAGGTACTGCCATTTTTAAATGTACGGATAATCCTCCGGTAGGAAAAGAAGTTAAGTTTGTAGGTATGGACGGGATGCCTTCTGACCATTATTTGTGGCTGACAGGGGAAGCGGCAAGAATGCTTCGTGGGGAGAAACCGTTAAGTTTTGAAATGCCTCGGCGAGATATGAAAATAAGTGAAGCGTTAAGCCAAAATTAAGAGGGATATTAATCATGTGACTTTATTTTTGCTCATGTTAAACATAAAACAATAAATTACGTATGAAAAATTTCTTAATCACATTGGCTGTCTTGTCGTTGACACTGATGAGTTGCAACAGCCAAAAAGCAGTTAAACCGGTTACTTTAGGCCCGAATCCTTTCATTACTCACATGTACACAGCTGATCCTTCCGCCCATGTATGGGAAGACGGACGTCTGTATGTTTATGCTTCCCATGATGTCGATCCTCCGCGTGGGTGCGATTTGATGGACCGCTATCATGTGTTCTCTACGGATGACATGGTGAACTGGACAGATCATGGTGAAATACTGAACTCTTCGCAAGTATCTTGGGGACGTAAAGATGGTGGCTTCATGTGGGCACCCGATTGTGCATATAGGAATGGTACTTATTACTTTTACTTTCCGCACCCGAGTGGTGATGACTGGAACAATACCTGGAGAGTGGGTATAGCTACCAGTAAACATCCTGCCAAAGACTTCACTGTACAGGACAAGTATATTGACATGATAGGAATGGAAGACGATTGCTTTGCCATGATAGATCCTTGCGTCTTTGTGGATGATGATGATCAGGCTTATTTCTACTATGGCGGTGGAGGTCGTTGTGTGGGTGCCAAAATGAAGGATAATATGATGGAACTGGCAGAACCGCTGCGTGCTATGGAGGGTCTGAAAGATTTTCATGAGGCTGCCTGGGTACATAAAAAAGACGGTGTGTACTACTTGTCCTATGCTGATAACCATGCGGAGAATGGCAAGGGGGCTAACCGTTTAAATTATGCAACCAGTAATTCACCGCTAGGACCGTGGACATATCAGGGTGTTTATTTGGAACCGACAGGTTGCGATACAAGTCATGGGTCTATAGCTGAATATAACGGTGAATGGTATGCTTTCTATCATAACTGTTCTATTTCAGGCAGGGGAAATCTTCGTTCTATTTGTGTAGACAAGTTATACTATAATCCGGATGGAACTATAAAAGTTGTAGAACAAACAAAATAAAATCGTATGCGGCTATTTGTTCATCTGCTGAAGTTAGGTTTCTTTATTGCTGCACTCGCTTTTACAGCTTGCAGCGATAAAGATACACCGGGAGAAATACCTCCTGAAGTTCCCCCTGAAGTGCCGGAGGTAGATCCCCCGCTTCCTGACGGGCCGTATGAGTACGATTACGATATGGACTATGATTCGGAAAAATATCTGAAAGCTTATAAAGGAACGGCCTATAAAGGTCCGCATCGGGTACCCGGTACTTTAGAGGCGGAAGACTTTGATGAGGGGGCACAGAATGTGGCCTATTATGAGAGCGACTCTAAACCGGCTGATACAGGGTACAGAGGTTCGCATGCGGTTGATGTCCGTGCTGAGAGTAAGGCTTCCGGAGGTTATTATATCGGTGATGTACAGCCAGGTGAATGGATGTGTTATACGATTGAGGTGGATGGAGATGGTGCCTATTCCATTGAAACGTTCTGCGTGAAAGGGGACGGATCGGAAGGAAGTTTTTACTTTGAGGTGGATGGTCGGGGTGCAAGCCGCAGTATAGATATGCCTCTTGGGGGATGGACGGATTTTAGCTATAAAGTGAAAGTTGACGGAATCCAACTGACTAAAGGGAAGCATGTACTGAAGTATTGTGCCAATACACCGGGAAACATCGATAAGTTTGTTTTAACGCGTACAGGTGAGTTGGAAGATATTTCTAATTCTTTCATTTATCCTGTTACGAAAGCAATGAGTAACCCTCTGTTTGTAGAGTGGGAGTCACCGATGTACAATAGTTGGGTAAAGGGACCTCTCTACACGGCTGATGCTTCTGCACATGTATGGAACATTGATGGAAAAGAAGTACTTTATGTATATGCTTCGCATGATATGGAGCCTGCGCTTGGATGCGACCGTATGGATCGTTACCATGTCTTTTCTACGGAAGATATGGTGAACTGGACCGATCATGGGGAGATAATGAATGCAGCCACAGTGCGGAAACATAATGGTTGGGGTTGTGATGGCTTCATGTGGGCTCCAGATTGTGCTTATAATCCGGAGAATCAGACCTATTATTTCTACTTCCCGCATCCTGCCAATGCTACAGATTGGAATAGTACCTGGCGGGTGGGAGTCGCTACCAGTAAGTATCCGAATAAGGAATTCCGTGTAAGAGGTTATATCGAAGGTATGCCCCCGGAAATAGACCCTTGTGTATTTATAGATGATGACGGTCAACCTTACATTTATAATGGAGGTGGAGGCAAATGTTATGGTGGTAAGTTGCGGAAAGATGACTGGACGAAACTGGACGGCGAGGTTAAACCGATGACCGGCTTGAGTGATTTCCATGAAGCGACCTGGATACATAAATACAATGGCAAGTACTATCTATCGTATGCAGATAATAACCCAGGCGCCAATCGTTTGAGGTATGCAACAAGCGACTCCCCGTTAGGTCCATGGAAGTATGAGGGCATTTATCTGGAACCGACCACTTGTGACACTAGTCATGGATCTATTGTAAAGTATAAGGGTCAATGGTATGCTTTCTATCACACCTCTGATTTCTCAGGACAAGGAAATTTACGTTCGGTTTGTGTAGATAAGTTGTTCTATAATTCAGATGGAACCATACAACTTGTAAAGCAGACCCGCGGAAACAGATAGAAGTTAGATTAGTAGTATGAAAACTTTGGCATAGGGTAATGCCCTACGCTATATAATGAAAGTCTGTCAGACTTAATTGATTAACTTGAATTTAATAAATAATGCGATGAAGAACTTATTTTTTCTCTTTCTTTTTTCTCTTGTAGCTATGTCCGTAAGGGCTCAGTCTTTTACCGGTGAAAAAACGGATTGGCACGGCTTCGACCGTTATGATTTCGTAATGAGTGAAGCAACACTCCAAATCAAGCCTATCAAGGCAACACAACGTGAAGGAGCAGGAGTTGCAGGTCCGGAAAAAGGAATGCGTAGATGCATCGTAGTTGTTCCGAAACAGGCCGCTGAAGGTAACCCGTGGTCATGGCGTGGTTGCTATTGGGACCATCAGCCACAAGCTGAAATTGAACTGTTGAAGCGTGGCTTTCATATTGCTTACATCACTACCGATCCCGATCAGACATGGGAAGTATGGTATGATTTTCTGGTTCATGAACATGGTTTATCACCTAAACCTGCATTTATCGGTATGAGTCGTGGTGGAGCCAATTCTTTTACTTGGGGAACTGAGCATCCCGATAAGGTTCTGGCCATTTGTGCCGACAATCCCGGACTTTCACAAAAGGCTCTGATGGGAATGGATAAACTTGCCGGACAGGATATCCCTATCCTGAATATCTGTGGCAGCATCGACCCTATACTTAATAATACTTATGCCATTCAAGGTGTTTATCATGGCAATGGTGGACGTATGTCGGTTTTGATTAAAGACGGTACGGCACATCATCCGCACAGTTTACGGGATCCGAGTATTATAGCAGATTTTATCGAACAGGCTTATAAGGAAAAAACAGCAGAGAAGCCTGCATTTCTGCCCGATAAATACAAAAAAAGTAATTTTTATAGTACAGATCCTGTTTATTCGTATGCTGAATACGATAAACTCTGGATTACCTCATGGGGACCTTATTTTACAGGTAATTATAATAAATATATGTTCTCATTGGAAGGTGTGGAAGGACTGGTTACGGTTATTGCTCCTGAGAAACCTGCCGCCGGAAATCCCTGGATTTTCCGTTGCGATCAGCCAGAAGGTAATTCTGCTGTAGACTTGGGATTGCTTGCACGTGGTTTTCATATAGTGGTTGCTCCCATTGCTTATAATGCCGATGGCCCTTTATTGGGCCAGTGGAACATTGCATACAATTATCTTGTGAGTAAGGGGTTTGCAGCACATCCGGTTGTAGCCGGGCGTGGAGGTGCCACAGGAGAAGTTTATGCCTGGGCTATTGAGAACCCTGATAAAATAGCCGGAATCTATGGGGAAAATCCTATTTTGCGTTCTTCTTTGGCTAAGACACAGCCATTGGATAACCTGAAACCGCTTGCCGAGGCGAAGGTGCCTATTCTGCACGCTTGCGGAAGTCTTGATCCTAATTTGAAGACTCAGACCGGTGAAGCTAAAAAACGTTATGCAGGCAAGATGACAGTAATCATCGATGCAGGACGTGGACATTATCCGATTACTCCCGAAAATCCGGAGAAATTAGTAGAATTGATTGAAAAGATGATTAAATAGTAGGCAATTTAACCGCTTTATTCAATTTTAATCGGCTATTAAGTCTTTTTTAATCGAAAGGGAAAGCTTTAGGTCTTACATTTGCCTTCGCGAATAAATATAAACTAAAACTGTTATATTATGAAAATTACACATTGCCTGGCTTCTGTAGCTTTAGTTTCCATGTTGGGCGCTTGTAGTGGAGTACAAAATCAAGTAGCTGCCGTGAAAGGTCCGGTGGACTATGTAAATCCTTACATGGGAAATATCAGCCACTTGCTGGTGCCCACTTTCCCGACTATTCATCTTCCGAATAGTATGCTTCGTGTTTATCCCGAACGGGCGGATTATACAACAGATCAGTTGAACGGTCTTCCTTTGATTGTAACCAGTCATCGTGGAAGTTCAGCTTTTAACCTGAGTCCGTACCAGGGAGAGAATCTTCGTCCGGTTGTAGCTTATAGCTATGATGATGAGAAGTTGAAACCTTATTATTATGAGGTGATTCTTGATGACGAGGAAATTAAAGTGAAGTATGCTCCTTCTCATCAGTCAGCTCTTTATCAGATAGAATATAGCCAGCAGGATAAACCTGTATACATGATGATTAATTCACGAAACGGTGCCATCAAAGCTGGTGACGGATTTGTGAGCGGTTACCAGCAACTGGAGAATAATACGCGTGTGTACCTGTATATAGAATCGGACATTGCCCCTATAGAAACGGGTATTCTGGCTGATGGTAAAATAAATGCAGGCACAAAGGAAGCTGAAGGTCGCAATGCCTGTGCTGTTCTGCACTTTGCCGATGGAACGAAAACGGTAAATCTGCGCTATGGTATTTCGTTTATAAGCGAGGAACAGGCAAAAGAGAATCTACAACGTGAATTGCCGGACTATAATCTACAGGCTTTGGCAGAAAAGGGACGTCAAATCTGGGATAAAGCATTGAGCGATATTCAAGTAGAAGGTGGCAGTGATACAGATAAGCAAATTCTTTATACGTCACTTTATCGCATATTCGAACGTCCAGTTTGCATCAGTGAGGGCGGTCGTTATTTCAGTGCGTTCGACGGTAAAGTACACGAGGATAATGGCGAACCTTTCTATACGGACGACTGGATTTGGGATACTTATCGTGCAGCTCATCCCCTGCGCCTCCTGATTGACGAAGATACGGAAAAGAATGTGATTGACTCTTATCTGCGCATGGCTGAACAAATGGGTAATATGTGGATGCCGACCTTCCCTGAAATTACAGGTGACTCCCGTCGTATGAATTCCAATCATGCCGTAGCAACAGTAGCTGATGCGGCTGCTAAAGGCTTGCAGTTCGATTTGGCTAAAGCCTATGAAGCTTGCCGTAAAGGCATTGAAGAAAAAACATTGGCTCCGTGGTCGGGGGCTGCTGCCGGTTGGATCGACGATTTCTATAAGAAGAACGGATATATTCCTGCACTCCAGGCGGGTGAAAAAGAAACGGACCCGAATGTACATCATTTCGAAAAGCGTCAGCCGATTGCAGTAACATTAGGAACTTCCTATGACCAGTGGTGCCTGTCTCGTATAGCCGATATGTTGGGTAAGAAAGAAGAAGCTGCTTACTATCTGCAATGTGCCCATAATTATCGCAATGTGTATAATGCAGAAACTGCTTTCTTCCATCCGAAGGATAAGAATGGCAAGTGGATCGAACCGTTCGATTATCGTTTCTCAGGAGGTATGGGGGCCCGTGAATATTATGGTGAGAATAATGGTTGGGTTTATCGTTGGGATGTTCCTCACAATGTAGCCGATCTGATTGATCTGATGGGTGGTGACAAACAGTTTATTGCAAATCTGGATCAGACTTTCCGTGAACCGTTGGGACGTGGCAAATATGCTTTCTATGCACAGATACCGGATCATACCGGAAATGTGGGGCAATTCTCAATGGCCAATGAACCTTCTTTGCATATTCCTTATCTGTATAACTATGCAGGTCAGCCCTGGAAGACACAGAAACGTATCCGTCAGTTGCTGAAGACTTGGTTCCGTAACGACCTGATGGGGGTACCGGGAGATGAAGACGGTGGCGGTATGTCGGCATTTGTTGTATTTTCTTCTTTAGGTTTCTATCCGGTTACGCCGGGATTCCCTGCTTATAATATCGGCAGTCCTTTGTTTACTAAGGCAAAGGTGATGTTGAGCAATGGAAAGGTATTTGAAATAGAAGCACAAGGTGCGTCGGATGCAAATAAATACATCCAGTCTGCAACATTGAACGGAAAAGAATGGAATAAGCCTTGGTTTAGTCATGACGACATAAAAGAAGGTGGCAAATTGGTATTGGTGATGGGAAGCAGACCCAATAAGGCATGGGGGAGTGCAGGTGATGCAGTGCCTCCATCCGCAGAAAAACAATAAGGTATAAGTCAATAGGAAAACACCATGAAAACACTTAAAAAGATTGTATTTACAGGATTATTAGCTCTAATTGCCTGTGCCGGAGTGGCACAGGCTCAAGAGCTATATAAGGATGAGAAAGCACCGATGCATGAGCGCATCATGGATTTATTATCACGCTTGACGGTTGAAGAGAAAATCAGCCTGTTGCGTGCCACTTCTCCGGGAATTTCCCGTCTGGATATTCCTAAATATTACCACGGTAACGAAGCGCTTCACGGAGTGGTTCGTCCGGGACGCTTTACCGTTTTCCCGCAAGCTATCGGACTGGCGGCAACCTGGAATCCCGAGCTGCAATTGCAGGTAGCCACGGTTATTTCTGATGAGGCCCGTGCCCGTTGGAATGAACTGGACCAGGGACGGGAGCAAAAAAGCCAGTTTAGTGACTTGTTGACCTTCTGGTCTCCCACAGTGAATATGGCGCGTGACCCACGTTGGGGGCGTACGCCGGAAACTTACGGAGAAGACCCCTATTTAAGTGGTGTCATGGGGACTGCTTTTGTGAAAGGCCTGCAAGGCGATGATGACCGTTATCTGAAGATAGTGTCGACTCCCAAACATTTTGCAGCCAATAATGAAGAGCACAATCGTTTTGTATGTAATCCGCAGATTTCAGAGAAACAATTACGTGAATATTACCTTCCGGCTTTTGAAGCGTGTGTGAAGGATGGTAAATCGGCTTCCATCATGTCAGCATATAATGCGCTGAATGATGTGCCTTGTACCTTGAACGCCTGGTTATTGACGAAAGTACTGCGTAAGGACTGGGGATTCAAAGGATATGTGGTTTCCGATTGCGGTGGACCTTCCTTGTTAGTGAATGCGCATAAATATGTAAAGACTAAAGAGGCGGCCGCTGCTTTATCCATAAAAGCAGGTTTGGATCTGGAATGTGGAGATGATGTATATGACCAGCCTTTGCTGAGTGCATACCGTCAATATATGGTTACGGATGCGGACATCGACTCTGCGGCCTATCGCGTGTTGAGAGCACGCATGGAATTAGGATTGTTCGATAGTGGAGAACAGAATCCTTATACGAAAATATCTCCTGCTGTGATAGGATCGGCAAAACATCAGGAAGTGGCTTTGAATGCTGCACGTGAGTGTATCGTATTGCTCAAGAATCAAAAGAAAATGTTGCCGCTTAACGCCAGGAAGGTAAAATCTATAGCAGTGGTAGGCATCAATGCGGGTAGCAGTGAATTTGGAGATTATAGCGGATTGCCGGTAATCGCTCCGATCTCTGTATTGCAAGGTATTAAAGATAGGGTAGGCGATGATGTAAAAGTGGTATACGCCCCATGGAAGTCAGCTGTAGATGGAATGGAGCTTATACAGGGTGCCAGTTTCCCGGAAGGATTGAAGGCCGAGTATTTTGACAATACCAAGTTGCAGGGAACTCCGAAAGTGCGTAAAGAAGAATGGATCAACTTTGAGCCTGCCAATCAGGCACCGGATCCCTTTTTGCCTAAGTCTCCTTTGTCTGTCCGCTGGACCGGAAAATTGCGCCCTACGGTTACCGGACAATATACACTTAGTTTCACATCGGACGACGGTTGTCGCCTGAGCATTGACGGCAAGATGCTGATTGATGCCTGGCCGGGACATGCTGTCCGGACTGATACCGCTGCTATTTATCTGGAAGCAGGAAAAGATTATCAGTTGAAGGCTGAATATTATGATAATCGTGACTATGCTATTGCTAAACTGCAATGGCGCGTTCCACAGGTCGGGAAAATGACACGACTGGATTTGTACGGTGAAGCCGGAAAGGCAGTGCGTGAGTGTGAGACAGTGGTTGCCGTATTGGGCATTAATAAGTCAATAGAACGTGAAGGACAAGACAGATATGATATCCAGCTTCCGGCGGACCAACAGGAGTTCTTGCAGGAAATCTACAAGGTAAATCCGAATATCGTAGTTGTACTGGTGGCAGGTAGCTCGTTGGCTATCAACTGGATGGACGAACATATTCCGGCTATCGTGAATGCCTGGTATCCCGGTGAAAGCGGAGGTAAAGCTGTAGCGGAAGTCTTGTTCGGTGATTATAATCCGGGTGGCCGTCTGCCGTTGACCTATTACAGAAGTCTGGATGAACTCCCTCCGTTCGATGATTATGATATTACTAAAGGACGTACTTATAAATACTTCAAGGGGGATGTTCTGTATCCTTTCGGTTATGGTTTAAGTTATACCACATTCAAGTACTCCAACCTGCAAGTGGCAGATGGTGAAGCGGAGATTCATGTTTCCTTCCAACTGAAGAATGCGGGTAAGTATGCAGGTGACGAAGTTGCCCAAGTGTATGTGAAATTGCCTGAACGGGATGAAGCAATGCCTATCAAAGAATTGAAGGGTTTTGAACGTGTCACATTGAAGAGTGGTGAAAGCAGGAAGGTGACTTTGAAATTGCGGAAGGACCTGTTGCGTTACTGGGATGAGGCGAAAGGTAAGTTTGTATATCCTTCCGGTGATTATACAATCATGGTAGGTGCTTCTTCTGCTGACATTCGTTTACAGAAAGTGGTTCCGGTATTGCAGAAGGTCAAAGTGGTTTGTGTGGGTGCCAGCATTACTGCCGGAGCAACCACAGCCAACCCGGCTACGGATTCTTATCCGGCTCAGTTAGGTCGGTTGCTGGGAAATGACTATAAAGTAACTAATTATGGAGTAAGCAGTTGCACTATGCTTCGCCACGGTGATTTCCCTTATTGGAAAACGAAAGAATATCAGAAAGCACTGGAATCTAACCCGGATGTGGTATTTATAGATTTGGGTGGTAATGACAGTAAAGCGGTCAATCGTCCTTATATGCATGAGTTTGAGAAAGATTGCCGTGATATGATCGATGCTTTTGCACAGCTTCCTTCCAAGCCCCGCATCGTAGTTTTGACTCCTATCGTTTCTTTCGTGAAGGACTCAAATGGCATTTATGATGAGGTAATAATGAAAGATGTGACTCCTGCCACAATCAGTGCTGTGCAGAAGAAAAATGTAGAAGTAATTAATATGCATCCGATACTTGACAAGCATCCGGAGTTGATGAAAGATGGTATCCATCCTGATGCTGAAGGGTCAGGAATGATGGCTAAGGCCATGTATGATTATCTGATGTCTCACCCGGAAAAATAAATAAGTATGGAACGGAATGCCAAATTTCAGTGGATATTTTGTCTCTTATTGGGTTGTGCTACTTCATTAGTAGCACAGAATGTGGCAAATTGGGGACTGACTCATCCTCAGCCGAAAGAGACGTTACCGAAGTCGAAAGCGCAAATCATGATGTCCACCCCGAAAGCGCAAACACCGGTGGAAGCGGTGGTAGAGAAGGTTGGTGAGAATGATTTCCTGTTGAACTGGGGCTGGAAACTGACGGATGGCAAAAATGGATGGTATAATGCAACCATTCCGGGTACTGTATTGACTACTTTAGTGGATCAGGGTGTGTATCCCGATCCTTATTATGGACTGAATAATCTGGCAATCCCCGACACTCTTTGCAGGATGGATTGGTGGTATCGTTTGGAATTCAATTCACCTGTTCCTACAGAAGGTCGGGAAGCCTGGCTGGTTTTCAAAGGTATCAATTATCAAGCCGAGATATGGCTGAACGATGTATGCCTGGGTGCAATGAAAGGTGCTTTTATCCGGGGTGAATTTAATGCAACGGATCATTTGGTGGATGGCAAGAATACGTTGGTTGTTCGTATTCTTCCGCCGCCTAACCCGGGAATTCCTCATGAACAATCTCCATCCGCCGGAAACGGTATGAATGGCGGGCAATTATGTCTGGACGGGCCTACCTTTATTTCTTCAGAGGGATGGGACTGGGTGCCGGGTATCCGTGACCGGAATATAGGAATCTGGCAGGATGTACATTTACGTTTCACGAACGGTATTCGTCTGCATGATACGCAGGTAGTTACTCATCTGGCATTACCGGATACTACGGTCGCTGAAGTTACCGTACGTACGGAAGTGGAGAACCTGCAACCGATAGCCAGACGAGTATCCGTTGACCTGAATCTTGAAGGTAAAAAGGTGACTCAGGAAGTAAACCTTGCACCGAAGGAGCGGAAAACGGTTGTCTTTACTCCGGATGCTCACAAGGCATTGGAACTGAAGTCTCCCCGTTTGTGGTGGCCGAATAATTACGGCCGTCAGGAACTTTATACGATGGACGTGGTTGTAGCGGAACAAGGTGTACCCTCTGATTCTAAGAAAGTTCGTTTCGGCGTCCGTGAGCTTTCTTATGAATTGGAAGTCTGTTTTCCCGATGATTCTATCCGCCGGGTGGAATATCGCCCGACGGTTATGGGGCAGGGCGAACCTATCTTTGATAATATAAACCGCAAATATATAGAAGGCGGCATGTGTATGCCTCGTCTGAAAAAGAATGTTTCTTCTGATATTCTTGTGCCGGCACCCGATAAAGCCATGCAGCATTATATGGTGATAAAAGTCAACGGCAGGCGTATCTTCTGTAAAGGAGGAAATTGGGGAATGGATGATGCCATGAAGCGCGTTTCGCGTGAACATCTTGAACCTTATTTCCGGTTGCACAAGGAAGCGAACTTTAATATGATCCGTAACTGGACAGGCGAGAGTACGGAAGAGAGCTTCTATGAGTTGTGTGATGAATATGGTATGCTGGTTTTCAATGACTTCTGGTTGAGTACGCAAGGCTACAATATGCCGGTAAATGATGATAACCTATTCTTGCGGAATGCAGAAGATGTAGTGGTACGTTTCCGTAATCATCCTTCCATTGCTGTTTGGAATCCCCGGAATGAGGGGTTTGCACCTGTATATATCGAAGAACATCTGGCAAAGATGATTGCCGAGAAAGACGGTACCCGTTATTATAGTCCGAATTCTACCCATTGCAACCTGAGACCAAGCGGTCCATGGAACTATCATAAGAATCCCGTGGATTACTATCGCGACCGGGCACATGGGTTCAATACTGAACAAGGTTCAACTTCCATTCCTACGGAAGAATCCATCCTGGCTATGATGGATGTGAAAGATGCCTGGCCCATCAGTGATGTGTGGTATTATCATGACTTACATGGTGGCCAAAGGGAATTTATGGAGGCGATAGATCAGAAATATGGAAAACCAATGGACCTGAAAGACTTTAGCCGGAAAGCACAGATTGTCAATTATGACAGTCACCGTGCCATGATGGAAGCTTGGAACAGTAAAATGTGGAATAGCACAAGTGGGCTGTTGTTGTGGATGAGTCATCCTGCTTGGCCCAGCATGGTTTGGCAGATTTATTCCTGGGATTATGAAACTTTCGGTTCTTTCTATGGATGCCGTAAGGCGTGTGAGCCGATTCATATTCAAAAGAATCTGGATGATCAGAAAGTTGTTGTTGTAAATACTTCTTTAAAAGAAATAAAGGGGGCTAAAGTTATATATGAAGTTTATTCCCTTGGAGGTAAGTCATTGTTTAAGCGCACTTCCAGGCTGAATGTACTGGCTAATGGATTGACAGAATGCTTCGTACAAGATAAACCGGTTGCTGTATCCGGAGTATATATGGAACGCTTGATACTTCAGGATAAGCGTGGCAAGCTTATTTCGATCAATGATTATTGGCAAGATAACGGTGAGGGTAATTTCGAGGGATTCAATGCTTTGGAAGAAGCTTCCATAAACTGTAAACTGATCTGGCAAAAGGAGAATCGGATACAAATAGAATTACAGAACACCGGAGTAATGCCTGCCCTCGCTCTGAAACTCAATGTCCGTGAGGCGGATACAGATAAACGTATTTTGCCAGCTTATGCTTCCGACGGCTATTTTAATTTGTTACCGGGAGAGAAGAGAACGGTAACGGTGGAATATGTATCCCGGGGAAAAGTTGCGATTTCTGCTGAAGGGTATAATTTAAAGCGCAGCAGATTACTCACACTGAAATAAATAAGGTCATTATGTGGAACAAAAAGATACTATACTTCATATTAATCGGTATAGCATCGCTGGGAGTATGCGCCCAGTCGGCTGTACGTCAAGGATATTCCATTCATTTTCCTGATACTTATACGAAGTGGCAGGAAGCTCTGCTGGCAGGTAACGGTAAGATGGGTATCATGGTTTTTGGAAATCCTTTACATGAAACGGTGGTATTCAATGATCGCTCTTTCAACTTTCCACGGCAGAACCCACGTACGTTTGCGGAGGTTCCCCGTGATACGCTTGATTTGATAAAGAAATACTGCGCAACCGGGAAGTTTAAAGAAGCGAATGATTTGGCTGTCCGTACCTCGCATTGGCAAGACGGGGGAGAGGGTGGAAGACATCCGGGCTTTGCACTTAAAATAGATATGGATGCTTCCGGAGCGGTAAGAGATTATCGCCGTATTTGTAATTATGAAACCGGTGAAATTACTGTCCGGTGGAGTGATGAACGTGGAGCATGGAAGCGTCGGACGTTTGTTTCAAGAGAGGCCGATGTTGCAGTCTTCGAACTACAGGCACCTTCTGCTGGTAAACTGAATTGTGCCATCAGTTTGCAAATGCCCGCAGAGATGAATTTCCCGAAAGAACTGAAAACAAAATGTCTGCATACGAAAGATTATCTGAATATCCGTGTGAACTATGCCGCACCTATGGATACTATAGGCTATGAAGGAGGTATCCGCGTGAAACAGAAAGGGGGCTCTTCTTTTTTGCGTAACGATACCTTATACATAAAGGATGCCTCGGAAATCCTTTTGCTGTCCCGAACTCAAAAGTATCCGGAGAATTGCGAGGCTGAATGGAGTAAAGGATTTCTGAAAAAAGAGCTTGATGCGGTTCGTGCCAATTATAATGGATTATTGAAAGCTCATAAAGCTCTCCACACCTCTATCTATAACCGGGTGCGGATTGATTTGGGTGCGACTCCTCAGGAACGCTCACTATCTAACGAAGAACTGTTGGAGAAGCAAAAGAATACCGATCAGCCTGTACTGGCTTTATGGGAGCGTATCTTTGATGCCGGAAGGTATCATTTCCTATCTTCCGGAAACGAACTGACTCCTCCTGACTTGTTAGGAATCTGGACTGGCGACTGTAATGCCGGATGGGGCGGTTACTATCATTTGGATGCCAATCTGAATCTACAAGTCAGTGGTGGCAATACGGGGGCCATGCCTGAAGTGATGGAAGGTTATTTCCATCTGAATGAGGTGTGGCGGGAAGACTTTGAAACCAATGCTGCCAAACTATTGGGCTGTCGGGGTATGTTGGCCTGTGGAAACACGCCCGGACTTTCTTCAGGATTGATGGCCTCTATCAATGATTTCTATCCTTACCATTATGCAACGGGTGAAGAAGCCTGGTTACTTTATCCTTTCTGGGAACACTATTTGATAACGGAAGATCAAGAGTTCCTGAAAAATCGTTTGTTCCCTTTGCTGAAGTGTATGGGAGATTTCTATGAAGACTTCCTGAAGTACAAGGATGATGAAGGACACTACATTATTGCAGGATCTGTTTCACCGGAAAACCAACCGTCCAATTTGCGGGTATCTTTGCTTAATAATTCCGCTTTTGATCTTTCCGGAGCTCGCTTCCTGTTGTCTACTTTGGTTAAGGTATGCGATTTACTGGGAGAAGAGCAGGGCGTAAATGGTGGCAAAATCCGTTGGCAATGCTTATTGAATGAACTGCCTCCCTACCGGATTAATAAGGATGGAGCCATCAAAGAATGGGGATGGCCGGGACTTGAAGAGAGCTATAATCATCGTCATTCCAGTCACTTGATGATGGTATGGCCTTATCGGGAATTCTCGGAAGATAAGACACCGGAACTTTACAAGGCTGCTCACAGGGCATTGCAAATGCGAGATCAATATAATTATGAGAATGCCGGTCATGGTTATCTTCACGCTGCCTTGATTGCTGCCGGACTACATGATGCTTCTTCGTTAAGGAAGAAAATGATGACGCTTACTCAGAAGGATTTCTATTATAACAGTTTGTCTACCGCACATTATCCGAACCACGGGACTTTCTGTACTGATGTTTGTCATGCCGTGCCCGGTGTATTGATAGAAATGCTGGTTGGCTCCAATGAAGAAGGGCTTGAATTATTACCAGCTTTGGTGGAGGGTATCCGACAAGGCAGTATCAGTGGAATAAAGACTCGTTGCGGAGTTACCATTGAACATCTTTCGTGGGATCTTTCGCAGAATAAGGTGTCTGTAACCTTGTATTCAGCGAAAGACCGGAAAATAAGAATGAAAGCAGGTCAGTTGTATGATCGTACTATTCAGTTGAAGCAAGGGAAACCTTATAAAGCTACAATAGACTATCAATAGCAATGGTTGCTATTAATTACTAATATAAAACACATTACTTATGAAAAAGCATTTTTATCCTATTTTTGCATTATTCCTGGTGGGAGCTATGTTTTCTTGTCAGTCGCCTAAAAGCAATTCGGCGAAAGAAGAGGCAGCCGGAATTGACAGTATGGCTCCCAATCCATTTATCACGCACATGTACACAGCCGATCCTTCGGCACATGTATGGGCGGACGGACGTTTGTATGTATATGCTTCGCATGATATAGATCCTCCGCGTGGTTGCGATTTGATGGACCGTTATCATGTGTTCTCTACGGATGATATGGTAAATTGGAAAGATCATGGTGAAATTCTGAATTCGTCACAAGTGCCCTGGGGACGTAAAGAAGGTGGATTTATGTGGGCTCCCGACTGTGCTTACAAAGATGGTACGTACTATTTTTACTTCCCGCATCCCAGTGATACGAAGTGGAATGATAGTTGGAAGATAGGTGTCGCTACCAGCAAAGAACCGGCTGCTAACTTTACTGTGCAGGGATATATCGAAGGAATGGACCCGTTGATCGACCCTTGTGTATTTGTGGATGATGACGGTCAGGCTTATATCTATAACGGTGGCGGCCAGATCTGCAAAGGCGGTAAACTGAAAGACAATATGGTGGAACTGGATGGTGAAATGAAAGAAATGGAAGGCCTGGAAGACTTCCACGAAGCTACATGGATTCATAAATATAATGGAAAATACTACCTCTCTTATTCCGATAACCACGATGAAAACTGGAATGACGGCGTGAAAGGTGACAACCGTATGCGTTATGCTATCAGTGATAACCCGCTCGGCCCTTGGAAATCTATGGGTATCTATATGGAGCCTACCGACAGCTATACCAATCATGGCTCTATCGTAGAATATAAAGGGCAGTGGTTTGCATTCTACCACAATAGTGCTTTATCTAATCATGACTGGTTGCGCTCTATATGTGTAGATAAACTTTACTACAATGAAGACGGAACTATCCAAATGGTGAAACAAAGAAAATAAGATAGTTTATGAGGTTTATAAGTCTGATTTTACTCTTCCTGCTGAGTGGAACTGTTTCAGCGCAGAAAGTCGAGTGGTATGCTACCACTCAGACTTCTCCGTGGGTGAAACAGAAGGTAAAGCCGGAACGTGCAACTACCGCAGCAGAGATTGTGCTTGACCCGACTCAACGCTTACAATTGATTACGGGTATAGGTGGCTGCTTCAATGAAATGGGTTGGGATGCGCTGAATGCTTTGTCGGCTGAAGATCGTGAAACTGTTCTTCAAGCTATCTTTGGCAAAGATGGAGCTTGTTTCGACTATTGTCGTCTTCCGATGGGAGCCAATGACTTTGCCATGAGTTTTTACTCTTCGGCGGATGTTGCAGGAGACTTTAATCTGGTGAATTTTAATATCGACCGTGACAGGTATATTCTGATTCCTTATATCAAAGCTGCCCGCCAGATAAATCCTGACTTGCGCATTTGGGCTTCTCCTTGGTGTCCTCCGGCTTGGATGAAGACGAATAATCATTATGCTTCTGCGGTCCGTCCATCCGGAGAGAAAGACGTGAATGGATTGCTACCGCGTGAAGCTATAGCAGAATTCAGTACCGGTTTCCGGATGGAAGAGGGTTATCTGAAAACGTATGCCGATTACTTTGCACGTTTTATCAAAGCTTATGAAGCTGAAGGATTGCCGCTGGAATGTATTCATGTTCAGAATGAACCTTGTTCCAACCAGGTTTTTCCCAGTTGTAAATGGCGCACGGAAGATCTGACTTTCTTCCTGGGGCATTATCTGGGGCCGACTTTTGAGCGAGAGAACATCAAAACTGATATTTATTTTGGAACTATCAATACATCCAATCCGGATTATGTGCGCACTGCTTTGCGGGATGAACAGGCAGCTAAGTACATTAAGGGCGTTGGTTTCCAGTGGGATGGTAAGAAGGCTATCCCGACTATCCATCGTGAATATCCTAATCTGAACCTGATGCAAACCGAGACTGAATGTGGCAACGGAGCAAACTCATGGGATTATGCTGAATATACATGGAACCTGATGAAGCACTATTTCAATAATGGTATCAATTCCTATCACTATTGGAATATGATTCTTCCTACTCCGGGCATTAGTCCTTGGGGATGGAATCAGAATTCTATGGTATCCATTGACAAGAAGCAACAAAACGTGAAGTATAATCCGGAATTTTATCTGATGAAGCACTTAGGGCATTTTGTACAGACAGGTGCTTATAGGCTGGAAACACCGTCGGATAAGAATATGCTGGCTTTCGTTAATCCCGATGGTACGGTCAGTGTGATTGTTGCCAATGTGACCGATATGGAAGAAACGATGAGTCTTGAGATGGGGAAACAAAAAGTTACATTGACTTTGCCTCCTCATTCTTTCCATACGGTAAGTTGGAAGAAATAATCTTTTCATCCGGTATCCTGTAAGAGCTTGTTTAAATAATGCCGAGCAAAAATTAAACCGGCTCTTATATGTTGGAAAATATTTGGAAGCCGTTGGTAACATCTTGTTATTAACGGCTTGTATAATTAATGCTCATTATACAGAATTACATAAAGTATTAACTGAATAATCATATTTTAATCATGAAAAAAGTATTCCTTTTCATTCTGCTCTGTGGATGTTTCGCTCTATCGGGCACACTCAATGCTGCCGAAGGACAGCTAATGGCCGGAACGGCTAAAATCAACATTACTCCCAAGCAGAACATCCCGCTACACGACTCTGTGTATGCACGTGCACTTGTAATGGAGATAGGTAATATGCGGGTAGCGCAGGTATCTGTCGATCTGGTCAGTTTTCACAGCGATCGTGTGGCACAGGTTTGCAAAGAGAAATATGGCATCACGCAATTGCTGGTCTGTGCTTCGCATACTCACGAAGACCCCAACATGGCTGATGCCAGACCCCGTGAAAAGAAACCTAATAATACCCCGTTCTTCGAAGAGCGCATCATTAAGGTAGTAGGCGAAGCAATCGGCAATATGTTCCCCGCACGTATCTCAGCAGGCACACGTACGTTCCCGCAATTGGGGTTCAATCGCCTTATTATCCGTAAAGACGGTAAGGCTCGCGAATCGTGGATAGGCGATGAACACTACAATGTAGAAAACCCCGAACGGATACCTTTCGGTCCGGTTGACCCCGAAGTAGGAGTAATTAAGGTAGAAGATATGCAAGGCAATGCCCGTGCCATTGTTATGAGTTATGCCATGCATGCAGACCTTGGTTGTTTCAGCTATGAAATTTCGGCCGACTATCCCGGATATGCTTGTAGGAAGGTGGAAGAAGCGTTCGATAACAAAGCTATCTGCCTCTTTGTAGCCGGTGGTGGCGGTAATGTAGAAGGGCTGATGATTAGTCGGCGACGCTCAGGACCCGATGATCCTATCAAAACAGACTACAAGCCCATTCAGCGCACAGGAGAATTGCTCGGAATCGAAGTGATTAAACTTGCCAATGCACTACATGCCTCCAGTGATAACACTTCTTTCAAAATGCGTACAGACTCGTTGCAATTCTCTACTCGCGAGGACAAAAATCGTAAGGTAGATGTCCATATCGCTACATTCCTTATTAATGACTTTGCAATAGCCGTTTGCCCCGGTGAGATGTTCGTACAACTTCAATTGGAATGGAAGGAGAAAGCCAGACTGGCCGATGTGACTCCTCTCTTCTTTGGTTATACATATGTGAAAGGACGCTCACCCGGCTATGTGGCCGATGTGCGCTCGGCGGCATTGGGAGGCTTTGGTGCCGAAGGTGGCAACCGTATACAAGTAGGAGGTGGTGAAGCCATCATCAATAAGCATTTAGAAAACTTGTATATACTCAATGACCAACGTGCGAGCATACTTATTAAGTAAAATAGGCATAACGTAATAAAGAAAATGAATGAATGATTGATAAGGATAAGGTAAGATTTCGTCCGTGTAGGTTTTTATTATAAATTACCTGCAGAAAATGATCATGTGTGCGTATTGGGAAACTAAACTTTAGTACTTTTGCAGAGTAATTTTTTTGACTATGACGATTCATGCAAAAATCATTGGAATTGTTATAATTGATAATATATTTTCTCTATGCATAAGTAGTCATTGTGTGTACTACAGGTCTTCCCCCTGTCTATCCTTTGTGGATATCCCGAGCTTAACCTGATGCAAACTGAAATAAAATGTGGCAACAGGATAGACGGGTAAAGTTTTGGAAGAGCGACTTAAAATTAATATTGAGGAGTTAAGGAAGTTGAGGAATTTGGACACTTTTTGTGCTGATCTGGCAGAGAATAAGTCATTAAGCGAGGAAGCGTTCAGGATAGTGAAGCGCGTTCTGAAGAACCTCACCAAGCTTCAGTCGGACTATGAGGAAGAGGACGAAAAAAGAAAAAGAGAAAGGGAGAAAATTAAATATGGATTGTAAGAAGCAGGATAAACCATTAAAAGATGTAAATACGTAAAATGTACACTTTCGATTTTTATATCATTGGGTATGAGATGATTAAAAAATAAAAGTGTACAAAAACTCAAGGGCGATTTGTTTTATTATGTTTTCCTTTACAGTGGCAGCGACAATAGTGCCTGTTGCCTGATGCTGTAACATTGAAAAGATGAAGGATACAGATCAAAAACAAATCGTAGATTCGGAATTTCCCGGTTCCGTCTCTGAATTTCCGGGCGTGCGGAGTAAAACATCACGTACTATTACTATTCGGGAATTTGTAGATACGGTGCGTAGCGACGGCTATTGCCGGCAGGTACAGGAGTATCGCCGGTTGAAAGCTCTGCCGGGGCATGAAGCCGAAGCACAAGCCGTAAAGGACAGAATGCCTTGTATTGTACCCGCCGGCATTTGCCGGGGAGGGCATGCGGTACAGTGTTTGTCGGTGCATAGCGGACTGCTGTGCATTGACTTGGACCATACCGGCGAACGGACACAGGAGGTGTTGGAACTGACACGCTCTTTACCTTTTACTTGTATTTCGTTTATCAGTATTTCCGGCGAGGGAATCAAAGTACTGGTTCGGGTGCGGAAAGAGGATGTGCAGAAAGATTATGCACGCCTTTATGCTGCTGTGGGTAGTATGGTGAGTACCCATGTAGGACATCCTTACGATGAGAAATGCAAGATTCTGACTCAGCCTTGTTTTTACAGTTATGACCCGGAAGCATATTGGAATGCTGAGGCTGTGGCATTTGAAATGCCGGAGTGTCCGGCGTTACCGGATACCCCGGCAACTATTCCGCCGAAGGTTTCGGCAAACGGGCAGTCAAAGGCATTGCAGATTATCGATCCGGGTACTTCGTCTGTAGCATGCGGGTTTATTTCCCGTTTGCTCGACGAATTTGAACGGAACAATCCCTTTCGTCGCGGCAATCGTAACGACCTTGCACTGAAGTTGGGGCGTGTGGCAGGAGGTAAAGGTTTTTCTCTTGAAGAACTTGAAAAGTTGGTCTCCCTTTTCTCCGGACGTTATGCGTCGGGTGATTTCACGGCTGAAGATATTCGTCAACGCGTGTTGGCTGGTTATCAGTTCGTTGGGAAGTTGCAGGAAGAAAACAAACAGCCGGATAGGGGTCAAAAAGGGGTCAGGGTCACTTATAACCCCGGCTACAGCTCCAATGAGGAAGATGCTCCGGAAGTAGTGTTGGAAAAAAATGACGATTTGCGTGCCGAGGCACCTTATATTCCCGACGATGTCTTTACCCGTCTGCCCGATTTGCTGACACGCTGCTGCCGTTATACAAGCGACAAGCGTGAGCGTGACATGGCATTGCTGGGGTGCCTGAACAGTTGCAGCGCACTCTTTCCATACGTCCGTTTCTACTATAAGAAATCGTTGTATTCACCCCATTTCTATTTGGCCAGTGTGGCTCCTGCCGGTGCGGGTAAAGGTATTCTGGGATTTACTGCTGCTTTACTGGATCCCACGCAGGAGTATTACGACCAGATACGCCGCATGAACAAGAAAGCTTATGAACAAGCCTTGCTGGGATGGGATGCGGAACAGCAGCAGGCACGACGCGAGAAACGCCTGCCGGACATCAACCTGAAACCGGAAGAGCCGAAAGCACAGTACCTTAAAATATCGGCTACCACCAGCAAGAGCCGTCTTATCGAACATCTGGCAGCAGCCGGTGAAGTGGGATGCTGCATGACTACTACAGAAATCAATACGATGATTTCCTCGCTGGGGCAGGATTGTGGCAAATATGAGGATATTCTGTGTAAGGCCGCCCATCATGAGGAAGTCTCTTCATCGTACAAGATAGATGGCGATCCGATAGTGGTGCAGCATCCGCATCTGGCACTCAATATCGCCGGTACTCAAGAGCAGTTCCTCGTCTTTTTCCGTTCGCTCGAAGTGGGGCTTTTTTCCCGTTTCGCATTCTACACCCGGCAGCAAAACCCACAATGGGAATCGTGTGCTCCGGGTGATGAAGAGGTGGATCTTCGGCGTTACTTCCAGAGTTTGGGAAAGGAGTTGCTTGAGATGCACAAGGTACTTTTGGAGTCGCCTACGCTGGTCACTTTCAGTCTTTCACAGTGGCAGCTTCATACGGAGATGTTCAGCGAATTGCTGCGTCGTGCATTGGTGGAGGGGCGTGATTCTTCAGGCAGCCTCATCCGCCGTGCCGGATTGTTGGGTATGCGACTGGCCGCTGTACTCACCGTTTTCCGCAAGTGGGAAGATTACCGTTATGCCAAGGAATATGGGTGTACGGATGAAGATTTCCATACGGCAATGGATATCATTCGCACGCTGATTGAGCATAGCTTGCTGCTCAGCACTTCGCTTCCTGATACCACTCAGCCCCCTGTCAGTATGCACCGTTTTCATCGGTTGGATGAAATTTTGTCATCTCTATCCAGGAAATTTACCTATACGGAGTTTGTTCAAACAGTGGAGAATACCGGTATGTCCGAATCTACGGGTAAACGGCTTTTACGTAAAGCGTTGAAACTTCAATGTCTTGTAAAAGAGGAGAATGGCTATCGGAAGAAACGTAAAACGGGCTCCGGGCGGGGGTATAAGTGACCCTGACCCTAAATTGACCCCTGTACAAGCACCGGAAACGCTTTCCGAGGTCTTTCTGGTGTTCCGATTTTTCCTGAATAAAGCATGAATAATAGAAAACAGAAAAACAGTATGAATCTAAAAAAGTACACAAATACCGAAACGGTTTTTCCTGAAGAATCCGGTTCCGAGGCTCTCCGGTTTGAGGTCAGGGCATATCTGAAGTCCGACCTGGCACAACTTTATTTTCCCTGCCTTTCGTCCGAAGCGGCTTTGAGGAAGCTCCGCCGTTGGATAAACTTCAATCCGTCTCTGCATCGTGAGCTTTACAATGGCCCCGAGGGGAAGAATGACCAGCTCTTCAGCCGGCGTCAGGTAGCGATACTGGTGAAATATCTGGATGCGCCCTGAACGGGGTGACGCGTCATAGGTAATACATCCCGCACTTGGGCTGTCAACAAGCAATGTTGTGGCGTGGAACAAGCTATGTTTCATGCCACGGCATTGCTTGTTTTTCATTATATCATTGCTTTCTGATTGAACTTCAAACGGTCACTTTTTGTGCTTTTTGGTACAATAATGAGCTAAATGATAATTTATCGGGCTGAATTTTAAGCCTGAAAGGCTTGCATTATATAGCGTAGGGCATCGCCCTACGTAATATACATCCCCATTTTTGAGCCCTGAAAGGGCGAGATAAAGCGTGTATGCTTGATTGCGCCCTTTCAGGGCTTAAATAGAGATATACATAATCACGTAGGGCGTTGCCCTACGCTATGTAATCTCAGGCTTTCAGCCTTATAAAATCCGCGTTCGTCCGCCTTGTCCGCGTATCAATTTAGCTCATAACCCTACAAGAATGCACCAAACATGCCCGCTTGAAGTCTAGTTGTATGACAAAGTACGACAAAGTTCGTACAAGTACATACCGGTACATCCCGTTTCAACCATCCCTTTTTTCTCTGCTCCGTACCTTTGTGATGTCCTCAATGCGGGGACCCTGTGAGGAATTTCCCGGAGATAAGACGTCGCCTCTGCCATTTCTTCGCTCGATACCGATTCATACCGATTGATAAACGAAAATTATCAATCTTCAGAAAATCAATTATTATGTCAGTAACGTACAAAAAACAGTTTCGTAAGAACCCGTTCCTGAAGGACGGTTCGGGTAAGTACTATCCCCAACTTCTGGTTTGGGGCAAGTCGGCCACCCTGAACAGTATTGCTACCCAGATGAAAGAAAGCAGCTCGCTCACTTTGGGCGACATTCAGAGTGTACTCACCAATTTTGTGAAAGCCTTGCGCAGTGAACTCTACAACGGTCGTTCCGTCAATGTCGACGGTTTTGGTGTCTTCAGCCTTTCTGCTACTACCATAGGTTCGGCAGTCAAGAAGGATTGTCTGCCTGAGAAGATCAAGTCGGTCCGCATCAATTTCCGTGCTTCGAGTGCCATCCGTCCCAATCTGGACCCTGCTACCACCCGTGCGGAGGACCGCATCGACTTTGTCGACCTTGAAACGCAGCTTAAACGGCTGAATATGCAGGGGGCCGATGAAGAGGAAGGTGGCGGCAACCAGGGCGGTTCCGGAGACGGCGGCATAGAAGATGATCCGCTGGGATAGGGTCTAAAGCCGGAGGCTTTGAAAATTAAAAATTAGAAATTAAAAATTAAAGAATGAAAGGCGGTGCGATGCGGGAAACCGGATACGAAGCGGTGAGGGTGCATTGCGCGGCTTATAAATCATAAATTATAAATCATAAATCTTCACATGAGAACAATTGATCATATCATAATTCATTGTTCCGCTACCCGAGAGGATTGTAGTCTTACGGTAGAGGAGTTGGAAACGGTACATCGTCGTCGTGGGTTTCGCGGCATTGGCTATCATTATTACATCCGTCGTGACGGTACGGTGGCGAATACCCGCCCACTGGAGGTTGTGGGGGCACATTGTAAAGGACACAATGCCCATAGCATCGGGATATGCTATGAAGGCGGTCTGGATGCGAAAGGGCGTCCCAAGGATACACGCACGCCGGAGCAGCGCAGTGCCATGCATTTGCTGGTGGCACAATTACTGAAACGATTCAAAAACAATGTCTGCATTTGCGGACATCGTGACCTCAGTCCGGACCTGAATGGGGATGGGGTGATTGAGCCGGAGGAGTGGATAAAGGAATGTCCGTGCTTCGAGGTGAGGAAGGAGCTTTGAGAAATTATAAATTAAAAATTAAAGGCTGGTGGAAAGGAGGTGTGGAAAATAATGGCAATTAAAAAATCTGTATGGAGTATGATCTTTAAAGTGATCATCGCAGTAGTTTCGGCTGTGGCAGGAGTAGTGGGAGCAAATGCAATGAATGTGATGCATTAAGATAAAATGAGGGTGTGCCGGAAAATCTCTTTTGGCACATTCTTTCCACATTCACAAATCTTCTGTCTGAATTTACAAAATATCAATCAAACATTTTTAATAAGTAGAATTATATGAAAAAAAGAATATTAACCATTATCCTCGGCATACTGTGCACTGCGGGCATGCATGGGCAGTCGTCCGATGTCCCTTCTCTGCCCCAACTGACCACTCCGTCGCCCAAAGCAACGATGGTAGACCGCTTCGGATATTATCCGACTAACCTGTATACGGGGCTGGTGGATATTACAATTCCTATTCATACTATTGAGGTGAAAGGGATCAAGATTCCTATCGAGTTCAAGTATCACGCTTCGGGTTTGAAGTATGACGATCTTCCGATGGAGGTAGGATACGGCTGGACGCTGATGGCGGGAGGAACGGTGAGCTACAGTGCACGGGCGGCCAGTGCTTACCTGACCAAAGGTGAAAAAGGAGAACCTTTCATCAAGGAGGTGAAGGATATCGTAAAGAATGATAAAACAGGATCTTTGTATTCCGACCAACTGCAGCTGGACTACGTCATCAACGGCAGTAAGTCCGATTATACAATTCAAGGCAAATACCGTGACTCAGAGTATGATGTATATAATTTCTCTTTTCCGGAACATAGCGGGCAGTATTATCTGCTGGAAGACAATAAGGAGTTCACCGTTCCGGTATCGACTACTTATTTATACGGCTCCGGCTATACGCCTGTGGCACGTGATGAGCATGGTAACGAATACCAATTTGGTGTGCGCGACTCAGACGGGGACATTGCCAGGAACTTCACGTATTATCTGACTAAGGTTATTTCGGCGGATAAGGGGGATACCATTCACTTCTCTTATCAGGAGATAAATTGGGGGGCGACCGATAAATTGGTTCACCGTCCCGTTATAGAAGCCACCTATTCATTCAAGGATAATATGCAGGGTACTACTCAAAGCAGCATCGACGGCGTTACGGGAATTACTCGCAAGAGTTTCAACACACCTATCCTAAAGGAGATCAGCCATAAGGGGAATAGAGTGGAATTTCAGTATTCATCGACTGAAATACGTTCATTGGAACAGATTCGCATTTATCAGCAGGGAACTTTGGTGAAATCTGTCCGTCTAGCCAAGACTGACCATGCCTATCTGGATGCTGCGCGTTTCTATGGCAGTGACAACAAGGAGATATACTCTTATGGCTTTGAGTACAATGGCAAACGCCCGGAAGGATATATGTCTATTGACTATTGGGGATATTGCAACGGTCCCAGCGCCTCTTCTCCCCATGCCTTGTATGTGCCCAACTTTACACTTCCCAACAACCGTACGATTCCGGGATTGAACCGGTCGCTAAATGAGGCGTATATGCAGAAGGGGATGTTGACTAAAATAGTCTATCCCACCAAAGGATATACGACGTTCACTTATGAACCCCATCGTGGACAGAATGGTGTGCTCTACGGCGGATTGCGCATCAAAGAAATGAATGTCTACAATGAAAGCGGCAATCTACAGGAGAAGAAATGGTATAAATACGGACTGAATGAAAGCGGTAATGGAAGGGCGATACGTACAGTTGATCCCAATGATTATTGCTCTCAGTCTTATTTGCTGGAGGCATATTGGGCTCCGGGTTTTGAAGGTGCTATCACTTTACTGGGTGAACGGACACGCGTAGAAGCATACCATGCCTTTCCGCTTTCGGATTACTTCCAGCAGGGTAGCACGGTGGTCTATTCATGCGTGACGGAGTACATGGGCACACCTGCTGCTCCCGAAGGGAAAACCGAATATCGTTTCAGTGATTTTATGGACGAGTGGTATTATGGAACGATGCGCGGAAACCGGACTGAGATCCCAAAATGGTCGAACGCGTGGAAATGCGGAAAACTGGTAGGTAAGACGGTAACGGACAATAGTGGTAAAATAGTTTATTCCTTGAGTAATACTTATGAAGAAATCAACCGTCGAGATTACTTGAATCTGCGTGTATTGTCCTATTGCAATATTTATGGTCCGGCTTCCGGGATCAAGGAAATTTTCAGTACTCATACTGATTTTTCTACGGCTACAGAGGGTTCACTTTACGACTATTATAATTATTATATCACTAGCGGCGAGTATGTTGTCAAGGAGTCGAAGGAGTTCAATGATGGAGTGTATAAAACGGTCCGCTACAAGTATAATGAATTGGGACAGATCATTGAGGAGACTTTGGTGAATTCCGAAGGAAACGAACAGATTGTTCGCAAGAAATATACCTGTGATTTTTGGAAAGATGCCATGTCGGGTAGCATATACGATAAAATGTATTGGAAAAATATACATTCTCCGGCACTGGAAACATCTGTGTATAAGGGGGAGGCATTGGTCGGTAAGACAACCAATGAATACAAGGACTGGGGAGATTTTATTGCTCTGCAAAATGTGAAGCAACTTAATTATTACGAGCCTCGCATAAAATATCAAAGCTATGATAAATACGGTAATCCTACGGTTATTTCTAAGGATGGTGAATTTGAAGAGGTCTCCTATATCTGGGGCCATCAGGGGCAGCGAGTCATTGCCGAGATCCGGGGTGGTTCTTTCGATACATTGGGTCCCGTATTGACAGACAGAGTGACAAGTGCCGTTTCTCCTTCCTCGGCTGATATGGCTATCATAGAAGCACTTAGAAGCAACCCTTCACTTGAGGGTAGCCGGATAACGACTTATTATTATGATTCTGCTCTGAATCTGAAACAGCTCGTAATGCCCAATGGTACTAAGACCAGTTACGAATATGATTCTTTCGGACGCCTGGCGTGCGTGAAAGACCAGAACGGAAAGATTATAGAGAGTTATCAATACAATTACAAACAATAAATACGCAATGATTATGAAACGAAACTTATTATTCATGTTGCTGCTTTGCGTTTCCTTGCATCACCCGAAGGCGCAGACCGGAAACAATAATTATGTGAAGACTACCACTCCTACCGTTGCTGCCACCTCTACAACCGGTCTTTCGGTATCCAACAGCATTACCTCCTACCAATATTTTGATGATCTGGGGCGTTCCTGGCAGACTGTTCAGGTAGGAATAAATCCCAGTCAACTCGATCTGGTGGCTTATCAGGAATATGATGCCGCAGGCCGTAATTCGTCTTCTTGGCTTCCCGTGAATGCTGCTTCAGGCAATAACGGAAAACCGCTATCACTGAGCACCGTTCAATCCCGTTCCCAATTGTCATCCAATTATGGTGACGGCAAAGCGTATTCAAAACCTGTTTATGAGGCTTCACCTTTGGACCGGGTATTGGAACAGTATGGTCCGGGACAGGAGTGGCATAACAACGGTAAACGTGTGAAGACCGAGTATCTCAGCAATACAGCCGATGGTGAATTGTCTTGCAGGTGGTATCGGACTACGGATACCCGTGGCAATGTACAGATCAGTATCCAATCCGGAAAAGTGTATTACCCGGCAGGAGAACTGTATGTTACCCGTACTACGGATGAGGAAGGTACGGGGATAAGCTTGGAATTTAAAGACAAGCAGGGCCATTTGCTCCTTACCCGGCGCAAGAATGGTACGAGTTATCATGATACCTATTATGTCTATGACTCTTACAGTAACTTACGTGCCGTGCTTCCTCCTCTGGCGGCCGATGCGCTTGCGGCTGCGGGCACATGGACGGTTGCAACAGATGGTACGGGTGTACTGGCGCAATATGCATATCTGTATAAGTATGATGACCGTAACCGTTGTATTTGGAAAAAGCTTCCCGGTACCGGCGGGATAAGATACGAGTACGACCGTGCCGATCGCATGATTGCCAGTCAGGATGGGGAACAGGCTGCTAAAAGTCCCGCGCTCTGCACTTTCTACCTGTATGACATTGACAACCGTCCGGTGATTCAGGGGACTTGTGAGTTCAGGGGGTCCATCGCTTCTTTGGGATCTACGGCGATGCTGACTTCTTTAAAACGGTCGTATGATGGCAAAATCATAGCTTCAGGTCTGGAAAATAGCGGCTACAATCCTAATATGACGCTTTATTCTCCTGTAGTGCATACCATCAACTACTATGACGATTATGGTTTCCGCAGCCTGGCAGGTTTCGACAATGAGTCATATTTCCCCAAGGAAAGCCATCCGGCGGGCGGTCTGCTGACGAGTACGGTAACTACGTTGCTCGACGGCAGCGGCAAGAAACTTTATACCGCTTATTATTACGATGAAAAAGGGCGTCCGGAGAAGACTGTCTCTTCCAATCACTTGGGCGGTTATGATACTACCACCACTGTTTATACGTTTACAGGTAAACCCAAGACAGTGACGCATGTACATACTGCCATGGGCAAGACCCAACAAACACAAGTATATACTTATACCTACGATCATGCGGACCGTGTGAAAACCGTTACCCATAAACTGAATGCCGGAAGTACCATTACGTTGGCGAACAATACGTATGACGATTTGGGTCGTCTGAAGAAAAACAGCCGTAATGGTGTTTCTTCTTTGTCCGATACTTATGAGTATAATGTCCGTTCGTGGCTTACCGGGATTTCCGGCGCTCAACACACGGAGAATCTGACTTATGATTATAACGGCAATATCTCTTCCATGCAGTGGCGTCTTGACGGTACCACCCGTAAATACGCTTACAGCTATGATCCTTTGTCCCGTCTTGTTTCCGCCACTTTTTCGGGTGGTAAGGATGCTGAACGGTATAGTACTTCTTATTCTTACGATAAACATGGCAATATCCTTTCCTTGCAGCGTTATGGCAAGACTGCCAATAGTGATCTGGGTGTTTACGGTCTTGCGGATAACCTGACAATGACTTACAACGGTAACCAACTGACCAATGTTTCGGATGCTGCCGTAACTGTGACACTGCCTGAGTCCAATGACTTTAAGAAAGGCTCTACTGTCAATCCGGGCTATGTTTATGATAAAAATGGCAACCTTACGAAAGATTTGAATAAAAAGATAACCGCCATATCTTATAATTCCTTACATTTGCCTGAGTTGCTGACCATTGATGGTGTAACGCATAAATACACTTATGCTGCCGATGGCAGGAAGCTCAAAGTGACACAAGGCAGCACGTCTCGTGACTATGTCGGGAGTGTCATTTATGAGAATGGCTCTTTGAAAAGGATTCTGTTTGAGGGTGGCTATATTGAAGGCGGCACGTATTACTTCTACTTCAACGATCATCTTGGCAATGTCCGTGCTGTAATCGATGGTGGCAACCATAATATTCAGTTTAACCACTACTATCCTTTCGGTCTTCCCATGGCGGAGACTAGCGACGGAAAGCAGAACGAGCAGCCTTACAAGTATAACGGTAAGGAGTTTGAACGTAAGAACGGGTTGAACTGGATGGATTACGGGGCGAGGCATTATGATGCTGCGCTGGGAAGGTTTACGACGATGGATAGATTTGCGGAGAAGTATTATTCGGTGTCACCGTATCAGTATGCAGGGAATAATCCGGTGGGTAATATTGATATTAATGGAGATAGTATTGTCGTTCTTCATCTTACTACTGGTGAACATTTAGGTATGCTAATCCAAAATGATTCTGAGCAGTGGCAATATTATTCTTTCAATGGAGATAAAATATATAATTCAACTGAAGGGAGTATGGGTGGAGGTCCTAAAGATAATAAAGGAGAACAATCTTGGACAGCCCCTCAGGATTTTCTTGATGATGATTATAATCGACAAAGTTCTAATAGAGATTTAGAGAATGGAGAAGTAAACGGCTATGGTTATCAAGAAGGTTATATGATTCCCACGACAAAAAAGCAGGATAAAATGATTAGAAAAGCATTCCTTGAAACAATTGACAAAGGATATTCTTTGCTGAATAATCAATGTTCTATGGCTGTACAAAAGGCTTTAAATGCTGCAGGAGTTAAGACTCAAGTTGATTATAGTTATTCTCCTATGGGGGCTCCTGCTATGTATAGTTCTCGTGCACAATATAATCCATATTTGCCAAGTGTAGCCTATAGGGCAATTATCGCGAATAATCCAAATGGAATTTACATAAAAAAGAGATAATATGAATTTGAAAGATAGTAGAAAACGAATATTTATTTCATTATGGTGGATTCTGGAAGCTTGTATGCTTTATTATTGTTTTATGTCACTTGGAGTAGGTATTGTAATAGTAACTTTATTCTTGATATTTGTATCATGTTTACTGCTTTTATTTCGGTCTTGTAGAATAAGGGCTGTATTATATTTGCTACTATCTATATATTCCATTTTTTCAGTATTGGGAGTGTGTATTTTGTATTTATTTTCAACAAGAGTTGAGCAAAACATTTGGTACTATATTCCTATTCTGTTTATTCTGAGTATAAATATATGGATTTCTTTCGGAGGGTTTTGGAATAACTGGAAAAAGAGTCTTCCCCTAACATAAGGTATCTGTTTCCTTTCCGTCCAGCCGGATAACATATCCGGCTGTTTCGAGTGTTAGAACTTTCAATCATAGACAGTCGAGAGATTTTATCCAATTGATAATTAGGCGTTATTTGTATATGTTGGTTGAATTTCGTACCTTTAAGATATAATTTATATAACCAACTGACCAATGGCACTATACAAAATATTGTGTATAGTGCCTTTTTCTATTCTATATATAGATAATCGTAATGTACTACCGGTTTCTTGCCATGCTTTCCCATTGTTTCACGGGCCTGTGTGGAGTCACAGTTTGCTTTGCCCACACCGATGGGTTTGCCTCCGAAGTCAACAATCCGCACGATATCATCCTTCTCAAATTCGCCAATGACGTTGGTGATGCCTACAGGCAGAATACTGACTGCTTTATCCGAAAAAAGCAGTTCCGTAGCACAGTAATTGATGTGCAGTTCACCTTTGGCAAAACCTTCGCTATGGGCAATCCATTTCTTGACACTTGATACGGGCTCTGGAGAAGGGATAAAGCGGGTGCACAATGTTGTTTCAGCATGCTGAATCAAATCGACCAGAATGTTATCCCGTTTACCATTGGCGATGATAACGGTAATGCCTTCATCGGCTACTTTACGGGCGATATTGGTTTTGGTAAGCATTCCGCCACGGCCGAAGCTGGATTTGGAAGTCTGTATATAAGAAGAGAGATCTTTCCCCTGGCCGATTTCCCGGATGACTTCAGAAGCGGGATCGGCAGGAGAACCGTTATAAATACCGTCGATGTTACTGAGAATAATCAATGCCTGCGCATCCATCATGGATGCTATCAAGCCGGACAACTCATCATTATCTGTAAACATCAGTTCACTTACAGAGATTGTATCGTTTTCATTGACGATAGGAATTACTCCATTCTCTAACATTACCGTCATACAGTTCTTTTGATTGAGATAATGCCTGCGCGTAGCAAAATTCTCTTTCATAGTCAGCACTTGTCCTACAGCAATGCCATGTTCCCGAAAGAGTTCGTAATAACGGTTGATAAGTTTAGCCTGTCCTACGGCAGAGAAAAGCTGACGCTGATCCACACTGTCCAATTTCTTGGCAGAATGCACTTCACTACGTCCGGAAGCTACGGCTCCGGATGAGACAAGTATAATTTCGACTCCTGTCTTATGCAGTTCGGCTATCTGATCGACTAAGGCAGACATACGTGTTACGTCCAGAGTACCATCACGGCGCGTCAGGACATTGCTGCCTACCTTTACAGCTATTCTCGAAAATTGTTGTTCCATGTGTTGTATATCGTTCTTATGTGGTTTCAGAAGGAAAGTGAAAAAGATTATTCTTCGTCTTTCCCTTTATCACGTTCACGGATTATCTCCATGGCATCTTCATACGTTTCTTCGCTGACGAGAATGGTTACATCCGGTGCTATATAAGGTGCGATGGTACTCATAAGCCCGTCTTTGATAATAGTTGCTATACCATTGTTTTCGAGTAGACCTTTAACAAGTTCTGCTTCCCACGGTGAGCCTTTGAACACTTCAACTGTGCGGCTATAGTCTGTTGATTTCATAATGGTAAGTATTAATAGGTTTATATATTACAAATATAACAAGTATTTCGGAGAAAAGATTTGTTTTACCATCAAATATTAATGGTTATAACTCTATTCGCTGTACGGTTACCGCTTCGTTCAGGAAAGTGGATGCTGACTCAATGAACTTCTCTTCTGCTTCCGTGGTGTAGTAAGTACAGTTTCCCCCTTTTGTACATTTGGCATCCATTTCCGGATGTCGGCGGAAGTAGTCTTTCAAGCTGTCGGCTACCAGTTCGCCTTGCGTCACTGTAGTGATACCTTCCGGCATGTGCTTCTTTATTTTAGGTAGTAGTAAGGGATAATGAGTGCAGCCAAGAATCACGGTATCAATCTGCGTGTCTTTTGCCAGCAGTTCATTGATGTATTTACGAACGAAGTAATCTGTCCCGTCTCCTTCCGCTTCGTTGTTTTCTACGAGAGATACCCATAGCGGACAGGCTTCACCTGCTACTTGAATATCCGGGAAAAGCTTATGAATTTCCAACGGGTAGGATTCTGATTTAATAGTTCCCGCTGTGGCAAGAACACCGACATGGCGACTCTGTGTAATATTCCCTATACATTCAACGGTAGGGCGGATGACACCCAATACACGGCGTGCCGGATCCATTTCTGGTAAATCATTGATCTGTATGCTGCGTAATGCTTTGGCGGACGCCGTATTGCAAGCCAGGATAACAAGATGACATCCCATCTCAAACAGTTTAGTGACTGCCTGTAGTGTGAATTCATATACAATTTCGAAAGACCGTGTGCCATAGGGAGTACGTGCATTGTCTCCTAAATAGATATAGTCATATTGAGGCAACACTTCACGTATCTTACTCAGGATAGTAAGTCCGCCATATCCGGAGTCGAATACACCGATAGGGCCGGGAATAGTAGGTAATTCTTGTTTCATACTGGAAAAGCTTTGTACACATTGCAAAGATAATGCAAATCGAATGCAGAACTTTCATGCTTGCATGAAAAAGTTCTGCTGAGATGTAGCTTATCTTCTTTAAAGATAGAAAAAAGGCGTGGACTGTATGCAGTTCACGCCTTTTTTCTATCTTTAAACGATTAGTCTTCTTATTTGATGCCCAACTGAGTTTTTACTTTAGCTGTAACATCTACACTTTCTGAACTTACATAAGGTATCGGTGTACGAGCTAAGTCGAAGATATAGATTACGCCTTCTGCTTTACCTACAGCCTGAATAGCTTCATCCAATTTCTTATAGATAGGCACTAAAGCATCTTGCTGTGCTTTCTGCATGTTTTGATAAGCATCTTGCTGGAACTCTTCTTGTCTTTGAGCCATGTCCTGCAATTCTTTTTGGCGTCTTTCTGCAATATTCTTCGGCAGGGAGTCTGCTTGTTGCTGGAATTCCTGAACTTTCTTATTGAATTCAGTTTGAGAACGCTGCATTTCTTCCTGATACTGTTTTGACATAGCGTCGAGGTCAGCTTGTGCCTTAGTATATTCCGGCATAGCAACGATAACCTCCTGAGAGTTCATGTGAGCAAATTTCTGTGCCATCGCTCCTAACGGAAGAGCGAATAGTACTACGAGTAGTGCGATTTTTTTAAGCATAATGTTTATTGTTTATTTTAATAATTAGTCGTTGTTTGGTGCAAATATAGTGCAAAGCAAATGTAAAACAAAATAAGCCAGCTTATTTTTAATACTGAAATGTGCGCCTATATTCGACTAGCAAATGTATGAAATTAATTTGAATATCCTAATTTCTCAAGCACTTCATTACTGATGTCAATACGCGGAGAAGCAAAAATAATGCTTGTTGCGGATGCCCGGTCTACAACTACCGAATATCCTTTCTGCTCCGATATTTCTTTAACCGCATTATAAATCTCATCCTGAATGGGTTGCATCAGACTTTCACGTTTCTTGAATAATTCCCCCTCAGGTCCAAAATAAGTGCGGCGAAGTTCAGCGGCTTCTTTCTCCTTAGCGACAATCGCTTCCTCTTTCTTTCCTTTTTGTTCTTCAGAAAGGAAGACGGCTTCCGATTGATAGTTCTTGTACAACGTTTTGGCTTCCTCGGCAACTTTTTCTACTTCACTTTGCCATTTCTTGGAAACCTGGTTCAACTGTTCGTTAGCACGTTCGTATGCCGGAATGTTTTTCAGGATATACTCCATGTCAATCAAGGCAAACTTTTGCGCACTGGCTGTCATACCTACGGCAAACAGCAAGATCATTAATAAAACAGACTTTCTCATAACGTTTGGTTTTTGTGATACAATTAGAATTCCTGTCCTAAGATAAAGTGGAACTGACTGCCACCGTAATCTTTCGAACCACGTATTTTATCGAAACCATAAGCCCAGTCAATACCCATCATACCGATCATCGGCAGGAAGATACGGACACCAACACCTGCAGAACGTTTCAATTCAAACGGATTGAAGTTCTTTACATCGTGCCATGCATTACCGGCTTCTACAAAACCTAACGCATAAATACTGGTACTTGTTTCCAGCATCAGCGGATATCTTAACTCAAGTCCGAGACGGGTATAAGCATAACCTTCGTAGCCGTAAGGGGTCAATGAACTGTTTTCATAACCACGAAGAGCAATACTTTCCGTTGCGTAGCTGGAGTAGCCAGTCATACCGTCACCACCCACGTCGAACGTTTCGAACGGAGACTTCTTATACTTGTTGTAATGTCCTAACAAACCGAACTCAACACGACCCATCAATACCGGAGTACGTTTAACTGCTACTGGGTCCATCAACGGGATGTATACTTTGGATTTGAATTTCCATTTGTGGTATTCAATCCATTTGTGCATCTTGTTCATATCATCCTGATTGCTGGTACTGTATTTGCTGTAGTCAGTTCCATCGAACAGTGAGTACGGCGGAGTCAATTGTACAGACAATGAGAATTCAGAACCTGAACGAGGATAAATCGGGTTATCAATAGAACTACGAGACAATGTCAGGTTGATGCTGAGGTTATTACACTTACCATTTGTTACAGGGAAGTATTGCCAGTCGCTCAGGATATAGCGTTGGTAGGATAACTCAGCGGTGAACTGGAAGTAGTCATCCGGCCATTTCAAACGCTTACCGAACATAGCGGCTACACCGAACATCTTGATAGACTTATCAGGGTCATAATAGTTTTCATAACTATTATAGTTACCATAGTTGTACATACCGTAGCCATACATACCGCTATACATACTGTTGTAGTAGCTGTTCATGTATGCTGAGTTGTAGTAACGGCTACTGATGTCTGTCTGTACAGAATAGAATGCTGACAGAGAGAATGCATTCGGACGTTTACCACCGAACCATGGATCGTAGAATGAAATGCTATAGGATTGATAATACTTGGCATTGGTTTGTCCACTGACAGTCAAGGTCTGACCATCACCCTGCGGCAGGATACCACGATAGTTTTCACCCGGATGCAGTAAGTTTGCAAGTGAGAAGTTGGTGAACTTCAAACTCAGCTTACCGATGATACCGGTTTGTCCCCAACCAGCGGAGAATTCTACCTGGTCGTTAGCTTTGGATACCAGATCGTAACCTATATCCACTGTTCCGTCTTCTGGTCTTGGCTGGATATCCGGTTTAATTTGTTCCGGGTCGAAATGTCCCATCTGCTGGATTTCACGCATAGAACGCATCAGGTCTTCACGGCTGAACAGGTCACCCGGACGGGTACGGAGTTCACGACGAACAACGTTTTCGTACAAGCGGTCGTTACCATTGATGCTAACCTTATTGATAGTAGCCTGACGGCCTTCATAAATACGCATTTCCAAGTCGATAGAGTCTCCTACGATATTTACTTCTACGGGCTCAAGGCTGTAGAACAAATAACCGTTGTTGTAGTAGAGGTTACCGATAGCATCTTCGTCTGACATGGTACGTTCTTCCAGCAATTTCTGGTTGTATACGTCACCTTTCTTCATACGAAGCATAAAGTTCAACTGTTCGGAAGGATACAGAGTATTACCTACCCACGTTACATTACGCAGATAATATTTATCTCCTTCATCAATCTTCATGAAGATATCCACAGTGCGGTCATCATACGGCTTGATGCTGTCTTCTACGATCATAGCATCGCGATAACCCAACTCGTTGTACTTGTCGATGATCAACTGCTTGTCTGCCTCGAAGTTTTCTTCTACGAACTTCTTGGTACGGAACAGATTGAGCAATTTATTCTTTTCGTTGGTCTTCTTCATGATGCGTTTCAACTTCTTGGTTGCAATCGCTTCATTACCAACAATGGTGATCTCATGCACTTTTACCTTCTCTTTTTTGTCGATGTTGATATCCACGATCACTTGGTTTTCGTTAGATACATCGTCTTTTTGTGAGATGATAACTTCTGCGTTCTTAAAACCCTTATCGTCAAAGTAACGTTTGATAAGAGTCTTGGCACGGTCGATGACATTGGGTGTCACCTGTCCGCCCTTGATCATACCGATCCGGCTCTCGATATCTTCACGTTCTGATTTCTTCACTCCGTGATAGCGAATTTCAGAGACACGAGGGCGTTGAGTCAGATGGATTGTTAACCAAATCTTGTCACCTTCTATCTTATCTGCGGTGATTTGGACGTTGGAGAATAAACCATGCTTCCAGTAACGCTTACAAGCCTGAGTGACTTCCTCACCCGGTATTGTAATCGTTTGTCCTACAGACAAACCGGATAGTCCGATGAGTACATAGTCCTCATAGTTCTTTACTCCTTCTACTTTAATTTCTGCAATTTCATACTTTTTGGGTGCTCCCGAGTAGAGAATAACCGGTTTTGCTGCATCGTCATCGGTGCCATTGGCATCTTGAGCCGCGCTTGTCAATACACAACCAAAGAGGCAGATAAACGCTGTGAGTATAGAGAAAATACGATAGTGCATTTATGTTTTGGATTAAATATGTTTGAGTTTAACTGATTTGTTCACTGATTTTGCCGAATCTGCGTTCCCGTCTCTGGTAGTCGCAAATGGCTTTACGAAGTTCTTCTTCCCGAAAATCGGGCCAATAGGTTTCGCAAAAGTAAAGTTCCGAATATGCGCATTGCCAAAGTAGGTAATTGCTCAGGCGGATTTCTCCACCGGTGCGTATCAGCAAGTCGGGGTCAGGCATGAAGCTGGTTGTCAGGTGCTTTGACATTAAATCGCAGTTGATTTGTTCGGGTGTCAATTCTCCTTTCTGTACCAAGACAGCTATTTGCCGGCTGGCTTCTGTTATTTCCCAACGTGAAGAGTAACTAAGGGCAAGTACCAGGCACATGCCTGTATTCTTAGATGTATTTTCCACGCAATTGTATAAACGGGTTTGTACATTTGCGGGTAACTTTTCTATATCTCCGATAATCCGGAAGCTAATGTTGTTCTTCATGAATGTATCTTCTTCGATGGAATCGAAAAGAAGGCTCATCAGAGCAGCAACTTCGTCTGTAGGACGGTTCCAGTTTTCGGTTGAGAACGTATATAGGGTCAGATATCTGATGCCCAGCCTGGCGGCTTCTTCGGCTATCACATGAACGGTTTCTGCACCGACCTGATGTCCGTAGCTGCGTTCGTGTCCACGCTGCTTCGCCCATCGTCCGTTGCCGTCCATGATAATCGCCACATGCTGGGGTATCCGGCTCAAATCAATTTGTTCTTTATATTGCATCTTTTTTTAGTTGTTACATTCCTTGCATCTTGGGAAGAGGTCGTAAGTGATGAAAAAAACAGTAAATGCGTAACTATCTTTATTCTTCCAACCTTTTCCTTTTATTTGGTACGGGTCTTCCAGTTGCAAGCCTTCCCGTTGGGTAACATCCAACTGGTCGCTAAGACTGAACCGCATCGTAAACTCACATCCTATATTGATGCGCGGGGTTGCTTTGTATTTCACTCCCACTCCAATGGGAATGTTCATAGTGAAGACCGTTTTTACAGGTTTTGGTGCAAACGTAAAACCTAATCCACCTAATATATAAGGTGTAAACCGACGGTCACCCCGGTACGTGTTACCGATACCATATCCCAAAAAGTTATATTCAAATTGCACTCCTAAATCGAATATCGTCCGTTTGAAAGTGGCGTATTCTTCATTTGGATATACATTCTTGAAATCTCTCGTGTCGCCGGAAATCCTGCCGGCTGTCAGGTTGCCTTTTATTGCCATGTGTGGATTCAGTAAGTATCGGGCTATGAAACCTCCCGCTATTCCTGTATTCTTAAACGGGGTACTGCTATTCGCATCTCCCATATAAAAACTTCCTCCAATGGCTCCTCCCAGTTCCCAAGTATATTCCTCTTGCGCTATGGCGCAACAGAAGGGAAACATGAGTAGAAAAAACACTATCTTTATATTCCTTGCAATAGTCATACCGTTCTCTTTTTACTCCTTATTTATTAAGGAAACGGAAAATTGACTATTTTATTATTGTATCTTGAAACCCAGTTTGTTTAGACGACCCCGCCATACACTACCGTCGTTCCATACAATCCAAATATAATGATTCTTATCGATAGTCAAAGAATAATCTCCTTTGTCCTTGAAGAGGCTTTCGTATGTAACTTCTTCTTCATCGTCTTCATCTTCTCCCGGAGTTACTATCTTTTTCATTGCATACTTGAATTTATCGGCAGATTCATTCCAAGCGATACCTACACGTGAAGAGTAAATCGTTTCAAATTTTCCACCCATCATGTGGAACAAGCCTCCATAATACATGATGGCTGGATTCTCTATAGCCGGACAATAGAAATCACTTGGGGTACTCATGTCAGCCCATGTCAGTCCATCCATTGTGAACCAAGGGACTACTGCTTTGGCTGATGTTTCTGTTTTACCCACTACTACTGTCTGCTTGATGCCGCTTGCATTCGTAAATACAGTAGCATATATGTCTTTTATCGGGAAATCATTGGACACTGTTTCTTTGCTTCTTGTCCAGTTTTTACCGTCGGTACTTATGCAGAAGTATTTCTGGCCTCCATCCAGAAGAATACCGATCAACGTTTCCTCTGATATGCCTGTTAGTTCATCAGCTTCAAGTGTAGCAACCAGTGTGCTCATTTGCATGGACTGCACCTCTTTGCTCTCTTTAACTTCCTGTATACCGGCATTTACCCATACACTACCATTGTTTGAGCAGAATACTTCTCCACTTGGGGTAGCTACAAAAAGCTGGTTTCTGAAGCTTACAATAGATCCCAAATCTGCATTGGCAGGCATGCCCGTAACTTCGATGGAATTCCAAGATAAATGGGCTGGATTTCCTAATGAACTGCGGTATGCTGATGTTGTAGAAGTATATACATATAGATTTTCTTCTTCGGCATCATTTATAAGAATTACTGATTTCTGCTTGTTGGCGGCAGGTGAAGTAGGTAATGACAATGCTTCTCTCCAGATTAGTGAATCCGGATCCTGCTTGTGAACATTTACTGTGATTTTATATTCACGGGTAGTAACTCCATCAGCTGCATGTACTTTCAGGGTGATCGGTTCTCTCAAATCAACGGAGTCAGTAAGGTTGTTGAATAGTGTATCTTGTAAACCGGATGTAACCCAACCCGTAACATTGAGTGTGTCAATCAATATCTTGTCTATGATAGTGTCCGATCCAACAGGAAGCGAGTCAACATTATAAATTTCTCTTTTCAGTTGATCAATCGTAAACTTATAATATATACCTTTCTTTATGGTGTCAAGACCAAAGGCACGTATCGTTGCGTCGGAACTGTATTCATAATTATCATCTGAGTTAAGGCACGAACTTATGGCAATCGACATAAGAAGAAAACTCATGATTACGGATAAAAACTTTATTCTCATTTCTAAAGATAGTGTTTATTTACAAGTTGCAAAAATAGGAACATTTTTCTCGATAAACAGCATAACAGGCAAGTTTTATATAAAATTATAGATAATATGCCCGTTTTTCTCGATAAAAAAGCATCAAAATGAGGTGATTCGCACTATTTTGTCGTAGTGTAATGCCGTATACTTCTACCGAAATATTGTTCGTTGACATAACTATTTTTATCGTTCATTTTAGGTGCATTAACACCAGATCTCAGATGAATGGGGCTCTCTTCGACAAATGCTTCATCCCAGAGATTGGCATCAATGAAAGATTGCAGTAAGGTACTCCCGCCTTCTACTAAAAGGGATTGGAGATTGCGCTCGTACAGAACTTGCATGATTTGGGGCAATATATCTTGTTCGAAGTTTATTGGAAGATATTCTACGTTGGGTAGGGAATTATGGAAATGCTCGGTAAATACGAGTGTCGGCACGCTGCCATCAAACAAATGGAGTGTCGGTGACAGACTCAGTCTCCGGTCGATGACAAGGCGTACAGGAGGACGTCCATACCAGTTGCGTACATTAAGGGAAGGATTGTCCAGTTCGGCTGTACGTGTACCTACAAGTATGGCAGCATGTTCTGCACGTTTTTTATGTACCAGCATGGAAGTCAATGGGGTGGATAGGATAACAGGATTGCCTTCGTTCCTGAATAAATCAATGAAGCCGTCTGCGGACTCCGCCCATTTTAGGGTGATATACGGGCGATGTAAAGTATGGAAAGTGATGAAACGTCTGATGAGGTATCTGCATTCATTCTCCAACACTCCTACGGTCACTTCCCGTCCGGCATCCTTTAGCTTTTGTATACCTCGTCCGGCAACTTTAGAAAAAGGATCCTGGCAACCGATGACAATACGGGGAATTCGTTTCTCAATAATCAAATCAGCACAGGGCGGTGTTTTTCCATGATGAGAACAAGGCTCAAGGCTGACGTAAATTGTTGAATGTTTCAATAATGAAGTGTCTTTTACGGAACGAATGGCGTTTACTTCAGCATGCGCTTCTCCGCAGCGTACATGATACCCTTCTCCGATAATTTTCCTATCACATACGATGACTGCCCCCACCATTGGGTTAGGGGCTGCATTGCAAAATCCGTTCTGTGCCAGCTGTATACAGCGACGCATATATTTTTCTTCTTCCATGTGTGTTATCTTTCTACGATAATTCTTACTTTTGCACTCCAAAATGGATTCTTCGTTGTTTGGGATACAGGTTTCCCGGTGATATACCCGATACCTGTCCGGTGTCTACCAAGTCCGTACCATCTCCGTATCTATGCGCTTGGACTTGACACGGACTTGGTACGGACTTGATACGGACCGGGTCTCATCTTGGTTCGGTAATAGAACTGACGAAGAATCCCCAAAATATCCATTTATGAATATTACTGCCTCTTATATCCGCCGTGAATTGCAGGATTATTATACACCGCAGGAAGCCGGAAATTTGTCCAGACTTATCTGCTGCGAGATTCTGGGGCAGCCGGTTGTGGATTATTATTTGGGCAAAGATATAACTTTATCTGCAAAAGCAGAACAGGAATTGCAAAGCCTTCTCAGGCGTTTACGGAATTTTGAACCAATACAATATATTTTAGGAGAAGCACGTTTCCTGGGGAGGGCATTTCAGGTAGCTTCCGGTGTTCTTATTCCACGTCCTGAAACGGAAGAACTGGTGGAAATAATGTTGAAAGAGATTTCTTCTACTTCTCGTATTTTAGATATTGGGACAGGCAGTGGTTGTATTGCTGTCACATTGGCAAAGGAATTGCCCGGAACACAGGTTACTGCCTGGGATGTGTCTGAAGAAGCTTTGGCTATTGCTGCTGCTAACAGTCTGGCTTTACAGGCACCTGTCTGTTTTGAACAGCGTGATGTACTGGCTTATACTCCCGGTGTAACAGAGCGTTATGATGTGATAGTGAGTAATCCGCCTTATGTTACTGAAGCAGAGAAACAAGATATGGAACGGAATGTGCTGGACTGGGAACCCTCCTTGGCACTGTTTGTACCTGATACAGATCCTTTACGTTTCTATCGTCGTATAGCTGTGCTTGGGCTTGAAATGCTTGAATCTGACGGAAAACTTTATTTTGAAATTAACCGTACTTTTGGAGAAGACATCGTGTTTATGATGCGTGAATTAGGATATCGCTTTGTTCGTCTCCAAGAGGATATTTCCCATAATGATCGATTTGTAATAGCGCAAAAATGACAAATATTACTGAAACAGAGGCTTTAAGTAAAGTTGCAGGCTATTGCTCCACAGCGGAGCATTGCCGTGCCGAGATTTCTGAGAAACTACAACGTTGGGGATTACCGTACGATGCCATTGATCGTATCCTTAAACGGCTGGAGGATGAAAAGTATATTGATGAAGAACGATTTTGTCGGGCTTTTGTCAATGACAAGTATCGCTTTGCGAAATGGGGAAAAGTGAAAATAGCCCAGGCGCTCCAGCTGAAAAAGGTTTCTTATAATGTATGCCGGCGTTTTTTGAATGAGATAGATGAGGAGGAATACCTATCTATTTTAGATAGCCTTTTGGCTGCAAAACGTAAAAGTGTACATGCGGAGAATGAATATGAGTTGAATGGAAAGTTAATGCGTTTTGCTCTGAGTCGTGGGTTCGAAATGAAAGATATTCGTCATTGTATACAACTTTCTGACGAAAATGATGACTTTGAGTGAAAAATCTCTTTATTCTTTTTTTTATTCTCATTCAGTTTCCGTATTTTTGTGCCATATTTACTATAAATAGCTAATTTAGTTATGAGAACTTTAGAAAAACTATTCGCAGAGAAGTTGCTGAAGATAAAAGCGATTAAACTACAGCCGGCTAATCCCTTTACTTGGGCTTCCGGATGGAAATCTCCTTTTTACTGTGATAACCGCAAAACTCTTTCCTATCCTTCCTTGCGTAATTTTGTAAAGATTGAAATTACCCGTTTGATATTGGAACGTTTCGGGCAGGTGGATGCAATTGCCGGTGTAGCAACAGGTGCCATTCCTCAGGGAGCTTTGGTTGCTGATGCGCTGAACTTGCCGTTTGTGTACGTACGTTCTACCCCGAAAGACCATGGTCTGGAAAACCTGATTGAAGGAGAACTTCGTCCGGGTATGAAGGTGGTTGTGGTCGAAGATTTGATTTCTACAGGTGGAAGCAGTCTGAAGGCTGTAGAGGCTATACGCCGTGATGGATGTGAAGTTATCGGTATGGTAGCTGCATATACTTACGGTTTCCCGGTTGCGGAAAAAGCATTCAAAGATGCCAAGGTTCCTTTGGTAACGCTGACAAATTATGAGGCTGTGTTGGATGTTGCACTTCGTACGGGTTATATAGAAGAAGAAGATATAGCAACGCTGAACGAATGGCGTAAGGACCCTGCACATTGGGATGCTGGAAAGTAACAGCGTTTTATTCTATAAAATAAATAATATGACGAAAGGGCCATTCGGATAGATTCTGTCCGGATAGTTCTTTTTGTCTTTTAAAGAGATTCAAAATATGACAAAATTTGAAAGTGGTGTGAAGACAATACCTGCCTCGCAGGAAGCTGTTTATGAGAAATTATCTGATTTGAATAATCTGGAAAAGTTTAAAGACAGCTTACCGGAGGATAAAGTGAAGAACTTGAGCTTTGATTCGGAGAGTATGGTGATAGAAGTTGCTCCTGTGGGTAAGATTGCGTTGAGTATAGTAGAGAAAGACCCGTGTAAATGTATCAAGTTTGCCACGACCACTTCGCCATTGCCCTTTAATCTGTGGATACAGATTGTGCCGGTAACAGAGACTGAATGTAAAATGAAGCTAACCATCGGCATGGAATTGAATCCTTTTATGAAAGGTATGGTTCAGAAACCTTTGCAGGAAGGATTAGAGAAAATGGCGGATATGCTTTCGATTATACCGTATTAATCACTAATCATTAATCACTAAATAAATGGCTCAGAAACTTTGGGAGAAATCCGTTCAGGTAAATAAGGATATAGAACGTTTTACAGTGGGGCGTGACCGTGAAATGGATCTTTACTTGGCAAAGCATGATGTGATAGGCTCTATGGCCCATATTACAATGCTCGAAAGTATCGGTCTGTTGACAAACGAAGAATTGGGTCTCCTGCTTGATGAATTGAAGAATATCTATGCAACCGCTGAAAAAGGTGAGTTTGTGATAGAAGAGGGAGTAGAGGATGTACACTCGCAAGTGGAGTTAATGCTGACGCGTAAATTAGGTGATGTCGGTAAGAAGATACACAGTGGACGTTCTCGGAATGATCAGGTACTGCTCGACTTGAAACTTTTCACGCGTGAACAGATCAAGGATATTGCTGAGGCGGTAGAGCAACTATTCCATGTGCTGATATGCCAGAGTGAGCGTTTCAAGAATGTGCTTATGCCTGGCTATACTCATTTGCAAATAGCAATGCCATCTTCTTTCGGTTTGTGGTTTGGTGCTTATGCTGAAAGTCTGGTAGATGATATGCTTTTCCTGCAGGCAGCATTTAAAATGTGTAATCGGAATCCTTTGGGATCGGCCGCCGGATATGGTTCTTCATTCCCGCTGAACCGTACAATGACAACACGTTTATTGGGATTTGACTCCTTAAACTATAATGTTGTTTATGCACAGATGGGACGTGGCAAGATGGAGCGTAATGTAGCTTTTGCCTTGGCAAGTATTGCCGGTACTATTTCTAAACTGGCTTTTGATGCTTGTATGTTCAATAGCCAGAACTTCGGTTTCGTGAAGTTGCCTGATGATTGTACAACCGGTTCCAGCATTATGCCCCATAAGAAGAATCCTGATGTTTTTGAACTGACACGTGCTAAATGTAATAAGTTGCAGTCACTGCCACAGCAGATCATGATGATTGCTAATAATCTGCCTTCTGGATATTTCCGTGATTTGCAGATTATTAAAGAAGTATTCTTGCCTGCTTTCCAGGAACTGAAAGATTGTTTGCAGATGACGACTTACATCATGAATGAAATCAAAGTGAATGAACATATTCTTGATGATGACAAGTATCTGCTTATTTTCAGTGTGGAGGAAGTAAATCGTCTGGCACGTGAAGGTATGCCTTTCCGGGATGCTTATAAGAAAGTAGGATTGGATATTGAAGCAGGAAACTTCTCACATAGTAAGGAAGTGCATCATACGCATGAAGGAAGTATTGGTAATCTCTGTAACGATGAAATCTCTGCACTGATGCAAGAAGTGGTAGATGGTTTTAATTTTGATGGAATGGAAGTGGCTGAAAAAGCCTTGCTTGGGCGATAAATATAATATTGTATGCGGAAATTCTGTATAATTATAGGGATGCTTTGGCTGTGTGTTACCGGTTGCGGTGATTCATACGAGTCAAGCATTCCTTCTATTAGTTTTAATTTCTCATGCAGTCTTTCACAGTCTCCTTATTATAAGATTACGACTCCCGGCCAATTCTTGAAGGTAGATAAGAATGTGAATGGATTACCTGTAGGCTATGCAGGATTAATAATAGGACAAAGCGTATATTCGGATGGCAATACCTATGTCGCTTATGATGCCGCCTGTCCGGTGGAGGCCAATCGTAGCGTTTCAGTCGAGTTGGTAGAAGATGGATTGGGTACTGCTGAATGCCCTAAATGCCACACTAAATATAATTTAAGCAGTGGTGGATTCCCCACAGGAGAAGGTACAGAATACCTGAAACATTATAAAGTCTCTGTATCCGGTACTACTTTACAAGTTCGTAACTGATAAAATAGCAACTTTTTCTATGTAAAAAATTTGGCTGTAACGGGGAAACTCCTTATCTTTGCACCCGTTCTACAAAAAAGACCTGCGGAAATAGCTCAGTTGGTAGAGCATAACCTTGCCAAGGTTAGGGTCGCGAGTTCGAGTCTCGTTTTCCGCTCTCCTTTATAGGATGCTCGAATGGTGGAATGGTAGACACGAAGGACTTAAAATCCTTTGGCCATTGCGGCTGTGCGGGTTCAAGTCCCGCTTCGAGTACTTGTTTAAAGCTCCATGAGTCATTGATTTATGGAGCTTTTTCTTTTAGGCATCTCCTTTGCTTTCTATACCAGATAGAAGTCCGAATCAGATACCCTTGCTACTATACATTTAAAGTTAGAATACTATGAGAACATTTAGGTTATTGGGACTGGTTTTAATCACTATGCTTGTTAGTATAAATTTTGCAGCTTGCAGTGATGGTAATGAGCAGGATGATCTTGATCCTGATAAAAATTCTACAATTACTATTGATTCAAGTATTATCACAAATGGCTTGGCTTTTGCAGCAGAAGGAAGTATAAAATCTGTTAGCTTCACCACTAATACTGATTGGACACTGAATATAGCCTCCACTACGGGCGGTTCAATATGGTGCATGGCATCGGTTGTGAGCGGTAAAAAAGGTGAGGCGTCAGTTGAGTTTACTACTCTTGATAATTCGGATTATGACGACCGAAGTGTGTCTGTAACCATTAAGGCAGGAACTGCAAGCCAAACTTTCACTATTATACAAAAATGCAAAGAGGCGATACTTGTGACCACAGATAAATTTGAAATCGTCCAAGAAGGTGGTTCTATTAATGTAGAAGTAAAGTCAAATATTGACTATCAAATGGAAATTTCAGAAACGGCAAAAAGTTGGATTACTGAAACTAACACACGTGCTTTAACTACTCATAACCATACTTTCTCTATTGCAGCAAATGAAGAATATGAGAAACGTGAAGGTGAGATTTACTTCAAAAAGGGAGAGCATGTAGAAACCGTAAAGGTTTATCAGGCAGGTGGTGCAGTCATAGTATTGACAAAAGAAAAATATGAAGTAAGCGATAAAGGAGAAACTATTACCGTAGAAATAAAAAGCAATGTAGAATACGGAATAAAAATGCCACAGGTCGATTGGATTTATGATGAGGCTTCCGTGCGTGGTGCTTCCAGCCATACCCTGAAATATATTATCAATCCTAATGAGACTTATGACAGCCGTTCTGCGCAAATTATCTATTTCGATAAGAATAATACTGCAAGCGCCGATACATTAACCATCATACAAGTGCAAAAAGATGCTATCGTTATTGGAAATAATGAATATACAATTGATGCAAAGGGAAAAACTATAGAAGTGGAGTTAAGTTCTAACATTGATTATACGATTTCTATTGCTGATGATGGGAAGGATTGGATCTCATGTGTGGAGAATACGAGAGCCTTGACCACTAAGAAAATTAAGTTCAATATTGCAGAGAATACTTCTGATGATAGTAGAGCAAGCCATATTACTTTTGCTTCTGGCAATGGAGTTAGCCAGAATATTAAAATCATTCAGCAAGGAGCACTTCCTGTTATACATGTAGAAACAGCAGGTACATTATCAAGGTTGATTAACAGTTCTGTGAAAGATGAAATCACAAAACTAAAGATTACAGGAAATCTAAACTCTACTGATACGGAATTCCTGCGTAAAATGAAAAAAATACAGGTTTTGGATTTGTCCGAAGTGAATATGACAAAACTTGGGTATTACTCATTTCAACTATGTAATAATCTTACTTCTATTATTATTCCTAGTAGTGTGACAAGTATTGGCGAAGGTGCATTTTGGGAATGTTCAAGACTTACTTCTGTTGTTATGCCTGACGGTGTGACAAGTATTGGAAAATATGCATTTGGGGGCTGTTCAAGACTTACCTCTATTGCTATCCCTGACAAGGTAATAACTCTTTCAAGTAATGCATTCCAATTTTGTACAGAGCTTACTTCTATTGATGTGGGTGAAGATAATACTGAATACTCATCTATAGATGGGGCTTTATATGATAAAAATGCGTCGACACTGCTGAAGTGTCCTGAGGGTAAAATATCAATTGCTATTCCTGGCAATATGGCAAATATTGGTGATATAGCCTTCTATCTGTGCTCACGTCTTACTTCTATTAATGTGGATGAAAACAATGCTAAATATTTATCTATAGATGGAGCTTTATATGATAAAAATGCATCGACACTAATAAAATGTCCTGAAGACATTCCGTCAATTACAATTCCTAACAGTGTGACAAGTATTGGCGATGAGTCATTGTCCCGTTTAAATCTGACTTCTATTACAATTCCTAATAGTGTGATTAATATTGGAGATAGGGCATTATCTAGTTCAAACTTTACTTCTATTACAATCCCTAATAGCGTGACAAGTCTTGGAAATGGAGCATTCGATAACTGTTCATACCTTACCTCAATTACGCTCCCTAATAGTGTAACGACTATCGGAAATGAGACATTTGCTGGTTGTTCAGGCCTAACTTCTATTACGATTCCTAACAGTGTGACAAGCATTGGGATAGAGGCATTCTCGTGCTGTAGACGCCTTACTTCAATTACTATCCCTGGCGGTGTGACTAGTATTGGCATGGAAGCATTCAGTTGGTGCTCAGGTCTTACTTCTATTACTATTTCTAAAGGTGTGACAAAAATTGGTATTAATGCATTCTGGGGATGTTCAAGTCTTACTTCTGTTACTATTCCTAATAGTGTGACAAGTATTGGAAAAGGTGCATTTTCGGCTTGTTTCGGTCTTACTTCTATTACAATCCCTAATAGTGTGACTAGTATTGGAGATTATGCATTTTGGGGATGTTCACGTATGAGAGAAATTCATATTGGATATAAATCTGTATCTGGTATGAATCCATCTGTTTTTGAAAATGTAGATACAAGTGTATGTGTTCTATATGTACCCAGAGGCTGTAAAAATGCTTATAGCATTGCAGATGGATGGAGGTCTTTCAAAAATATAGTGGAAGAATAAATAAAAAAAATCAATCTTAAAGCTCTGTGAACTATCTGTTCATGGAGCTTTATTCTTTTAGGTATCTTCTTGCTTCTCTACTCTCTACATCTCATACTGCTATGCTTTAAACTCTTTATTGATAGCTGCTCTGTGTGTTATAGGCAGCAGCGTAGGAAGTAGAAGGTAGATAAACTTGCATTTACTCTATTCTTTTTGTTGATTTGCTTAAAGGAAAATGTCCGGATGACCGGTTCAAAACTTCGTTTTCTAATTGCTGGCTGTCCGTTTTCCAACTGCTGGCTGCTGGGCCTCCATATGGAAACTGTCGGGCCCGCAATTGGAAGATGAAGATTTGTCGGTACCAAAAAGGTAAAATGCCTAAGGTAAAAGTATGTTTTTCCTTAGGCATCACTTAAAATTTTCCCTTATTCTGGGTGAGTTATTAAGCAGCTTTCCGTAAAAGCCTTATATTTGCAGTATAAATCATCATCATCTATGTACTTAAAGAAAATTATGACTGCAACCCTTGCCCTTACTGCGCTTGCCGGGCAGGCACAGGAGAAACCTTTCAACATCATTCCCGAGCCGGTGGAAACTACCGTGACCGGACAGGGAGAGTTTCAAATCCAACGTAATACGGTGATTCGTGTGTCGGAGCCTGCATTGGCATCTTCGGCTGCGTATCTGGCGGATTATATGGACCGTTATCTCGGCATACCGCTGCAAACGGAAATTCCTAAGGTGGGTAAATCTCGGAAGAAAGGTATTCCTGCGGTAGAACCTATCACTCTGAAGTCTGGTGAACCGCCTTGTATCGTTTTAATTAATCGGAAGAACGGAGATGTTTCTGGTGGCTATCAACTGGAGATAACTTCAAGAGAAGGCATACGTATTGAGGGTAATGACGAAGCAGGCGTTTTCTACGGCGTGCAGACACTGATACAATTGTTACCTACCCGTGCTGGTGTGTTACCTATCCTTCCGGCTGTGCAGATTAACGATTATCCCCGCTTTGCCTATCGGGGCATGCATCTCGATGTGGTACGCCATTTCTTTCCGGTATCATTCATTAAAAAGTATATCGATTACCTCGCACTGCATAAACTCAACTATTTCCATTGGCACTTGACGGATGACCAGGCTTGGCGTGTTGAAATGAAATGTCGCCCGGAGCTGACGGAGAAAGGTTCTGCTCGTGAGGGAGAAATCTTTGGACTCTATCCGGGGAAATACCAACCACTACCTTATGGTGGATATTATACTCATGAAGAAGTGAAAGAAGTGATACATTATGCTGCTGATAGGCATATCACAGTGATCCCCGAAATAGATATTCCCGGTCATTGTATGGCAGTGCTTGCTACTTATCCTCAGTTCAGTACTACACCCGATGAAGCGAAAAAGGCAGCGCTGACATGGGGCATCTTCAATAAATTTAATAATGTACTGGCTCCTAAACCGGAAGTTTTTGATTTCTTGAAAGATGTCTTTTCTGAATTGTGCGATCTCTTTCCCGGACAATATATCCATGTAGGCGGTGATGAATGTGCCAAGCGTTGGTGGCAAGAGTCCGAAGAGACACAACAATTCATGCGGGAACATAGTTTGAGGGATGAAAAAGCATTGCAGAGCTATTTCATTCATTACGTACAGGGAGTGGTGAATGCGAAAGGCAAGACTTTGATTGGCTGGGATGAAATTCTTGAAGGAGGTATTTCTGAAGATTGTGTTGTGATGAATTGGCGACGTCCGGAGTTTGGGAAGAAGGCATTACGAACAGGGCATCGTACGATATTCACTTGCTCTGCCTGGTCGTATTTCAATCTGAAAGAGAGTCGTATACAGCCGGAAATTGGTCCACGTGGACCGCTATCTCTGGAGAAAGTTTATGAGTTTCAGATTGTTCCGGATTCGTTGACAACGCAGCAACAAGAATTAGTTTGGGGGGCACAGGGATGCCTCTGGACGGAATATATTCCCACCACCTGGAAAGCTGAGTTTGCTGTTTTTCCACGTATGTCAGCGTTGGCGGAGAACGTATGGTCGCCATTAGAAAAGAAAGATTGGACAAACTTTGCTCGTAAGATAGAAATGCAATTTGAACGTTACGAACTTTGGGGAGCCCGATATTCTGAAGCATTCTTTCGTACACAAGATATAGAGCGAAAGAGGTGATAGAAGGATGCGATGATTTTTATCTTAATTAAAAATAGTTATCACCTGAATGCAGTACTTTCAATTTTGGGGTATTTATAAGAAAACGACGCTATACAAATTATTATGAGATACTTACTTTGTTTCCTTGTTGGGGTCTTATTGACGACCTCTTTGTACGCCCAGAGTACAGGTGATAAAAGATCATCATTTTCTGTTCATGCCGGCCCGTCATGGTATCTGGGGCGCTTTATGGGAATTACTGATGGGGCAGATGCCTATCGCAGTGACTTACGAAAAGGCGTAGCCTGGGACGTTAACTACCTTGGACAAATTGTAGGTAGGGAACTGAAGTTTGGAATAGGAGCTCTGTATCAGGGAAGTTCGTATAAGAATACGCATGAAACCGGGGCAGACAAGATTCTGATGCATTATGTAGCTCCTCAGGTAGCCTTAACCATGGTACAAAAACATTATCAACTTCAATTTTCCGGTGGGGTCGGTTACCAACTCTACCACGATAAGAGTACGGTATATGACAAACCGCGGAAAGTATCTATGAGCAAGCTTGCCGGTAACCTGGCTCTTTCGGGTGAGTATTTCCTAACGAGTCATTGGGGAGCTTCTGCTCGATTGAATTGGTTAGCATCCAGTTCCGAATCTTATTCAGTGAAGTATCATAATGAGAAGTGGGATGTAGAGAATCCGAAAACCGGTACTGGTTATTTCGGTCAACTATCCTTACTCTTCGGTTTAAACTATCATTTTTAAGCGTTATGAAAAAACTATTATTTCTATTCCTGCTGATTTGCTGTTGTGCCTGTGAAGAGGATAAAAGTGTTGACCCGACATTGATGCCGAAAGCTACAACTACCGGTGAAAATACGTTAGGCTGCCTGATAGATGGTTGGGTATATTCCAGTGGGCGGTATAGCATTCCATCTGTTAGTTTTTTCAATGATGAAGAAAATCATTATGTTACAATTGATGCAGAAATTGGAGTCTTCAACAGTTTGCATTTGGTGCTTGTGAATCCTCGTCAGGGAGCTAACTGCACTTATACGGATGCTGCTTTCGGCAGAGAAGATTTAGAAGATGGCGAAGCCCATATTACTCGTATGGATGGAACCATCATCAGTGGCACATTTAGTGGTGGAAGTATCAAAGAGGGGCGTTTTGATATAAAATATCGTGAGAAACCCGAAGGTGGAGAAGCGGTATATTGATATAAAAAACTGCCCCTGAAGGAATTGCTTCCAAGGGGCAGTCTTTTTCACTTCGTCTTCTCTTAAGTCTTATAAAACCTTTCGGTTGCTGATAACCCGCATAGCGGCAGTGTACTGCTGACAAGGAACAGACACGTGAATGCCATAACCTTTGTCTTCTGTTGAAGCAGTGATATAAGCTGACTTCAATAATTGCTTCACACTTTCCACTTCCCAGGGGCTACCTGCGAAAACATTAATCTGAGAAATCTTTCTACTTGTAATCATGTGCTTTAAAACTTTTAGTTGTACTTTCCGGTCGCAAAAGTAAGCGGTTTGCGGGAAACAGAATAACTCAAATTGATCAAAAAGTAACATAAAAGGTGCAAACGATTTAGAAGTAGCCTATTCCTTATATTTTTTCCTTTATTTTGTATCGTTCTTCCGGATTTCCACACGACGGATCTTTCCGCTGATGGTTTTCGGTAGTTCATCTACAAATTCAATCACACGTGGATATTTGTAAGGAGCCGTCACTTTCTTCACATGATTTTGCAATTCCTTGATAAGTGCTTCACCTTCTTTTCCCTTATATTCTTTAGCCAGTACGATGGTAGCTTTAACCACTTGACCACGAATTTCGTCGGGTACACCTGTGATGGCACATTCTATTACAGCGGGATGCGTCATCAGGGCGCTTTCCACTTCGAATGGACCGATACGATAACCGGAGCTCTTGATCACATCGTCTGCACGGCCTACAAACCAAAGATAACCGTCTTCATCTTTCCAGGCAACGTCTCCCGTATAGTAGATACCATTATTCCAGGCTTCGTGTGTACGCTCCGGATCACGGTAGTACTCTTTAAATAATCCCAACGGCTTACCTTTATCCGTACGAATTACGATTTGTCCCTGTTCACCGGCTTCCACAGAACGACCGTCGTTGTCTATCAGGTCTACATCGTATTGTGGGTTGGGTAATCCCATGCTTCCCGGCTTCGGTTCCATCCAAGGCATAGTGGCAATGGTCAGGGTGGTTTCTGTCTGTCCGAATCCTTCCATCAGTTTGATACCTGTCAGTTTCTTGAAGGTTTCAAATACGGCAGGGTTCAGAGCTTCACCGGCAATAGTGCAATATTGCAGAGACGAGAGATCGTATTTCGTCAGGTCTTCGTGAATGAGGAAACGGAAGATAGTGGGAGGTGCACAAAGAGATGTTACATGATAATCTTGTATCTTCTCCAGAATGGCGGCAGGAGTGAATTTCTCGTGGTCATATACAAAAATATTTGCTCCGGCAATCCACTGTCCGTAAAGTTTGCCCCATACTGCCTTTCCCCAACCGGTATCGGCAATAGTAAGGTGCAGACTATTTTCCGTTAGGTTGTGCCAGAAACTACCGGTGACAATGTGTCCCAGTGGATATGTGAAGTCGTGAGCAACCATTTTCGGTTCACCTGTTGTTCCGCTGGTGAAGTACATCAACGAAATGTCTTCATTCGTATTCGGATGTTCCGGTTTCACAAAAGGTGCAGCATTTTCGATGCCTTTGTGGAAATCATCAAATCCTTCAGCTACTTCAGGTCCTACGCTGACGAGTTTCTTCACGCTGGGTGAATCTGGCATAGCAGTAACAATATGATCCGTGATAACCGATTCACCAGCACAAACAATCATTTTGATATCCGCAGCATTGCAGCGATATACAATGTCTTTTTTGGTCAGCAAGTGAGTGGCAGGAATAACGACAGCACCAAGTTTATGTAAAGCTATGATGCTGAACCAGAATTCAAAACGACGTTTCAGTATCAACATTACCATGTCGCCATGACCGATGCCGAGGCTTTGGAAATACGAAGCTGTCATGTCCGTATAGCGTTTCATGTCGGCAAATGTAAACTGTTGGTGTTCACCCTTATCATTAGTCCATAACAATGCAGGTTTGTCTGGTTGTTCGGCAGCCCAGGCATCTACTACGTCGTAGCCGAAGTTGAAGTTTTCCGGTACGTTTATTTTAAAATTCTTGATAAAGTCCTCTTGTGTAGTGAAAGAGGTTTGCGATAAAAATCTTTCTACCATAATTATAGGAATTGAGAATTGAGAACTAAGGATGAAGAAGGGATTGCTCTATATAGACAGTGCAAGGGAATTCTTCATTCATTGTTCTCTGTTCTTCATTTAGTTGTTACATGATAATTGCCAAGAATCGTACCGTCTTTCCATCCAGTGCTTTCATGCCATGTGGCAATTTGGAGTTGAAATACAGGCTGTCTCCTTCGTTTAGTATAAGTTCTTTGCCATCAATGCTTATCATCATACGCCCTTCGAGTACAAGGGTGAATTCTTGTCCGGCATGACTGTTGTAATGTATTGGTTCGCTATCCGGTTTCGGTTCTACGGTCACGACGAATGGATCGGCGCTACGATTCATGAAGCCTGCGGCAAGTGATTGGTATTTGTAGGCTTTAGTACGTTCAATACTGGTTCCTTTTCCGGCACGGGTCAGGAAATAGGAACTCATTTTCGGCTCTTCGCCAAACATCAGTGCATCCAACGAAACTCCGTATCTGCGCGCTATCTTTTGTAGCATACTGACGGAAATATCAAATTCTCCCGACTCTGCGAGACGGTATTCTTCGGCAGAAATATCACATTCGCGTGCAATGTCTTCAGCTGTCAGCTCCAGTACATCGCGAAGTCCGCGGAGGCGTTCTGCTATTTGCTTAATTTGTTCGTCCATGTGGTTGTTTATTTAATGAATTAATTGTTTGTCTTATTGTTTGCTGGCTTTAATGGCATTGATGATGGCAGAAGAGTAACCGTCATGTTCCAACTCATTAATGCCTTTGATGGTGATACCGCCAGGAGTACATACTTTGTCTATTTCTACACTGGGGTGTGTGTCATTGTTCAGTATCAGTTCAGCTGCTCCTTTTACGGATTGGGCCACCATTCTCATAGCATCCTTGGGGTAAACTCCCATTTCTATGCCGGCTTGCATGGCAGCTTGAATATATTTTAGTACATAGGCAATGCCGCAGGAGGCCATGGAAGTGCAAGCTGCGAACTTTTCTTCAGGGATAAGCATGGCGACTCCCATTTGATTGAAGATATCCAGCATCAGTTGTTCTTGTTCTTTGGTAGCATTGCGGCTGGCAATCAAAGTCATACTTTCCATTTGGCTGATGGCAGTATTGGGAATGATGCGGAACATGGTCATTTCCGGTTCCGGTACGTAGTGGGCCAGTTCTTCGAAGTTGATGCCTGCGGCGACAGAAATAATGATTTGCTTGCTTTTCAGTTTCAATTCACGCAGCACGCTTTTGATGAGCCACGGTTTCACAGCAAGTATGATAAATTCGGCACCAATAATGGCTTCCTGATTGTCATGTGTAATCTGTAAAGCGGGAAACTCTACTTTCAGTTCATCCAACTTTCCTCGCGAGGGATTAGAGACTATGATATCCGAGGCGGGGATAATACTTCCCTTTGCCAATCCACGGGCTATAGAACCGCCCATGTTTCCTGCTCCGATAATTGCTGTTTTCATATCATTCTGTTATTAAAAGGGTTGTCGATGGGCAAAGGTAGATATTTTTTCCACCTTTATAAGCTAATTGATGTAAAAAAGTACTTGTGCACTAAAACAAAAAACAGCCTTAAGACGCGTTGAAACGTCCGAAGGCTGCCTGTTTATTGCTGATTATATAGTCAAATATACTTTAAAGTACTTTTCTGAAACGCTCGAGGAAGAGATCGGCTTCTTCCATGCTGAGACAGAGAGGCGGAAGCAAACGGAGTACGTTTGTACCACTGACACCTGTAAATACATGTTGTTCTTTCAGAAGTTTCAGGCGAAGTTCCTTTATTGGCTCTTCGAATTCAAGACCGATCATCAGACCACGTCCACGAACTTCCTTGATCTGTGGGAATTTCTTCAGTTCCGTCATTAAGTATTCACCTACTTTTGCTGCATTTTCAACCAGATTTTCCTGACTTATGACATCCAGTACTGCCAACGCTGCGCTACATGCCAGATGATTACCACCAAAGGTAGTACCCAGCTGTCCGTAAATCGGAGTAAACATCGGACTGATGAGTGTACCTGCCATCGGGAAACCATTGCCGATGCCTTTGGCTACAGTGATAATATCTGCTTTGATACCGTTGTATTGATGAGCAAAGAATTTACCGCTACGACCATAACCACTTTGGATTTCATCTAAAACCAGTACAGTGTTATGGGCGGTACAAGCTTCGCGCAGAGCTTGCATGAATTCATCCGTTGGCAGTTGGATACCACCTACGCCCTGAATACCTTCAATAATAACTGCGCAAACATCCCCCTTCGCCAGTTCGGCTTTCATAACTTCGATATCGTTCAGCGGGAGATAAGTGACATGTCCACAATCGTTGATGGGAGCTATGATTTTCGGGTTGTTGGTTACTTCTACAGCCAGTGAAGTGCGTCCGTGGAATGCTTTGTTAAAAGAAACCACACGTGTACGTCCATTGTAGAACGAAGCGAGTTTCAAGGCGTTCTCGTTGGCTTCTGCACCGCTATTAATCAGGAATAAGGAGTAGTCATCATAACCACAAACTTTTCCTAAGCGTTCAGCAACCTGTTCCTGCAACTTGTTGATGACAGAGTTGGAATAAAATCCCAACGTGGCAACTTGCTTGCTTATCATCTCCACGTAGTGCGGATGCGCATGGCCGATGGAGATAACAGCGTGTCCGCCGTAGAGATCGAGGTACTCAGTACCCTTTTCGTCCCATACGTGGCAACCTTTTCCCTTGACAATATTGATGTCAAAAAGAGGATATACGTCGAATAAATTCATTTCTTTAATTATAAATTACGAAATACGAATTACTTAGAAGGCGCTGGGCTTCAATCGCAAGCCGACGGTTTCTTCTAAATTGAACATCAAGTTCATGTTATGTACTGCTTGTCCACTGGCACCTTTCAGCAAGTTGTCGATGCAGGAGATGATAAGCAACTTATCACCATGCTTTTCCAGATGTAGCAGACACTTATTGGTGTTTACCACTTGCTTCAGGTCGATATTCTTCTCTACAATGTGTACGAAAGAGTCTTTTGCATAATATTCTTCGTACATGCGGACGATTTCATCCAGTGCAACTTTGGTTTTTACTACGATGGTAGCAAAAATACCACGTGGGAAATCGCCACGGTAGGGGATAAAGTCGATATCCACATCAAAGCTATTTTGCAGTTGCTTCAGGGATTGCTTGATTTCGGGAACATGCTGGTGATCGAATGCTTTATAAACACTCAGGTTATTATTTCGCCAGCTGAAGTGACTGGTTGATCCCGGTTTCACGCCAGCTCCTGTAGAACCGGTGATAGCATTCACCATGATGTCGTTGTTCAACATCAGGTGCTTGGCAAGGGGCAGCAAGCCCAATTGGATACAAGTGGCAAAACAGCCTGGATTGGCCACGTGCTTTGCTTTGCAAGTAGCGCGACGGTTCAACTCCGGCAGACCGTAAATAAAATCATGTTCCGGAGAAGCAATACGGTAGTCCATAGAGAGGTCGATGATTTTCAGCTCCTCAGGAATGTTGTGACTCTCTATGAATTTCTTCGTATCGCCGTGAGCGGTACAGAAGAATAATACATCAATTTCATCCAAAGGTAACTCGTCGGTGAAGACAAGATCCGTTTCGCCGTACAATCCTTCGTGTACGTCGGTAATTTTGTTTCCGGCGTTACTTGAGCTGTTGATGAATACGATTTCCGCTTCCGGATGATTGACCAGCAAACGAATTAACTCACCTGCCGTATATCCGGCTCCGCCGATGATTCCTACTTTAATCATGTTAGTTTATACTATGTTCTTTATCTGTTATATAAGTTTCTTTCTTCGGGAACGATAAGCCACATTATAAGGTATACAGGTATACCGGCAAATACGGTGAAAAACGTCAATAATGCATAACCGATGCGTACGAGTGATGGATCGAGTCCGAAATAGGCGGCTAAACCTCCACAAACTCCAGCAAGCATTCTGTCACTGCGTGAGCGAGTGAGTTTCTTGTTATTATTATCCATGCTTAGATTTCCTCGTCTTTATGGTTGTTATAATATACTCTCAGCGGAGTAGAAGTAACCTTGATAAAGCCTTTTGCATCTTCTGCCGTCCAACCCTTTTGCATTTCGCCGTATTCACCGAACTTGGTTTTTACAAGGTCGTCTTCCGATTCTACACCTACTGTAGAGAATGACAACGGGCGGAGTTCCAATATAGCTGTACCGTTTACGTTGCGCTGGCTTTCCTGCAACATTGCTTCGATGTCACGCATTACGGGTTCCAGATACTGACTTTCGTGCAGGAACATACCGTACCAATTAGCAACCTGGTCTTTCCAGTATTGTTGCCATTTACTCAGCGTATATTTTTCCAGGAATTTATGTGCACCGATAATCAACATCGGGGCAGCAGCTTCGAAACCAACGCGGCCTTTGATGCCGATAATGGTATCACCCACATGCATATCACGACCAATGCCGTAAGCAGCACCAATTTCTTCCACTTTCTGGATAGCTTTGATGGGATCGTCGAATTTTTCGTCGTTTACTGCTTTCAGTTCACCTTTCTCAAAAGTAAGACGCAGTTGTTCGCTGCCTTCTTTTACACAGTGTTTCAGATAAGCACTTTCGGGCAAGCCTTGTGCTGAATCCAGAATTTCACCACCGCAGATGGAAGTACCCCACAAGCCTACATTATAGGAATATTTCAGCTTGGTGAAGTCTGCTGAGAAACCATGTTTGTTCAGATAATCGATTTCTTCCTGGCGGCTCAATGCCATGTCACGGGTCAGTGTAATGATTTCTACACCCGGAGCCAGTACGAGGAATGTCATGTCGAAACGAATTTGGTCGTTACCTGCCCCTGTAGAACCATGAGCGATAGCGTCTGCTCCAATTTCGTTGGCATAACGTGCAATGGCAAGTGCCTGGAAAATACGCTCGGAACTTACGGAAATAGGATAGGTGCCATTACGCAGCACGTTACCGAATACCATGTATTTCAAGCTCTTTTCGTAATATTCCTGAGTTACGTCGATAGTAACATATTCTTTTGCGCCCAGTTTATAGGCGTTTTCTTCGTTCGTTTTCAGTTGTTCAGGACTGAAGCCACCGGTGTTTGCACAAGCTGCATACACTTCGTACCCTTTTTCTTTGGCAAGGTACATTACCGTAAATGAAGTATCAAGACCGCCGCTGAATGCGACTACTACTTTTTTCTTATCTTCCATATCCTTTGTTTTTTAAATTTTATCATCTTCATGCAGTTCCGGGTCGTAGAGCATTGCGGTGCAGATGCAGAACTTGCGGTTCTTGGCTACTAATATATCGTGGTTGATGCAACCTTCGCAACCTTTCCAGAAGGATTCGTCATCTGTCAGTTCATTGAAAGTAACAGGTACATATCCCAGTTCCGTATTCATTTTCATGACGGCAGCTCCGCTGGTGAGGCTGAATACTTTGGCGTTGGGCCATCGCAAGCGTGCCAGTCGGAAGGATGCCATTTTGATACGCTTAGCCAATCCTATGCCGCGAAAGTCGGGATGTACAATCAAACCGGAAGTAGCGACGTATTGTTTGTTTCCCCAGCTTTCGATGTAGCTGAAACCTGCAAACACGTCTCCGTATAAGGCGATGATAGCTTTTCCTTCTTTCATTTTTGTCGCCACATATTCGTGTGTGCGTTCTGCGATGCCCGTTCCACGTACTTTGGCCGCTTCTCTGATGGTATCCAAAATCTTATCCACATAAATTTCGTGAGAGGCGTCAGCCACCATCACGTCCACTTTTTTGGTATCCATTTCTTATTGATTCGTTCTTTATTTATTTAATGTTCGGAATGATTTGTGACAAGAATTCGCGTACCTCGCTGTGCGAAGCAGCTTCATGCACTACCAGCATGATGGTGTCGTCACCGGCGATGGTGCCCAAGATAGCGGGACATTCGCGGTTGTCAATGTCATAGGCCATACTGCTGGCGTAGCCGGGTCGTGTGCGAATAACGGCAATGTTACCGGAGAATTGCAGGGAAACGAAACCGCTGGTCATCAGCATTTCGCTGGCACTCTGGTCATTGGAACGCTTGTACATGATGTTATTGGGCAATACATATACGTATTTCCCATTCATGTTTGCCGCCTTGGCAACTTTCAGTTGTTTCAAGTCGCGGGAGAGCGTGGCTTGTGTCAGCTCAAAGCCTTCCCTACTCAAAGCTTGCAGCAGTTCTTCCTGAGAACTGACATCTTTGCTTGAGATAATCATCTTGATGGCGTCTAACCGATTGGCTTTTTTCTTCATTTTTCTGTATAATTATTCTAAGAATGGCGCAAAAGTAGGAATAATCTGGGATATAATATACAAAAATGGATGTTTTTTTAGTATTTTTATTCTTGTAATCCTTTTGCATATCTATAAATACTCCCTTTATTATCTATGCAATAGAGATTGTCGGAGGTAGGTAGTATAGATTGTATATTAGCATTAAGTGGGCTTCCTAAGGGTTCGACTATTGCAGGATCGGCAGATAACTTCATGCGCATCGCATGCCCTCCAAGCATATAGAGATAATCATTTTCTATGTAGGCTTGATTGATCCATGCAAGCCATGAATAGGTTGTGGGGAAACGATATACTTCTTCTGTTTCCTTCCATTCTCTGATCTTTATTCTTTTGATAATTGAGCTACCTGTAGCATTTTCAAAATAGTAAAAATAGCCTTTGTTGCTTCCTATCCATGAGATATTCCATACTGCCATGTCTGAATAGGACTTCCAGTTTTTTTCATTCGGATGATAGATTATCACTTGATTGGCGTATGAGGATCTCTCTTTTATTACCAGATAATCTTCACATGTGGTTATGCTGAATGAACTGGAAAGTGATATGGGAAGCTTGTCGTAAAACTCCCATTGCTTTGTTTTTAGATTGATACACGTGCCTTGTGTCCACATATCCCAAGGATACCACTCCGTGTCGAAGGGAAGCTGATATTTTTCTAATGTCATGTCCTTAAAAGAGTAACAATATAGCTCGTTTTCTGAGAAGGTATAAGCTTTTCCGTCTGATATTGTCTGAAAATCTACGAATTGCGATAAATGGTCTATCTTTTCCCAAGGATGTGAAAAGCATATTTGGGCAGTTGGCAGATAAATTTCGTGTCTATCGTGCGAGTAATATAATTGTATGTCTGTCTTCTCCGGCATATATTGGAAAACAACATATAATTTTCCGTCAGTTTGTTGATAATCAGTTAATAGTATTTACCGAAAGCTTATCGTAAGATGTAAAAGCGTTTACAGCCGTATGTAACGGTCTTTACCCCTTATTGTAACGACCTTTCCCTCGGCATGTAACGGTCTTTACCTCGGCATGTAAATGGAGTTACCGTGTGGAGTGAACAAAGTTACCATTTGGGGTAAACAGAATTTTCATGAAAGGAAAACGACTATGTACTTATAAAGGTGAAGTAAGATAATCCATAACGGAAAGGAAAAGAACAAAAGTGATTAGTGTTTAGTGATAAGTGATTAGCGCCATTCGGTATGTTATTTTTTAGACGCGGATGACGCGGATTTAAAAGGCTGCGCTATAAAAAATAAAAAAAGATCCGCGTCATCCGTGTCATCCGCGTCTAAAAGATTATTTATCATTTAACTCATAACCCTACAGAAAGGAGGCAATTCAACAACTGATTCGTATTATTAATGAACTTTTGTTACATCAATTGATAACTCTCTTTCTACAACCTTGAAAAGTAATTTTTATATGACAATCTGGTAGATACTAATTATTGTACTTTGAAATCTATATTTTTCGATATTTTATGTATCTTTGTTGCATATTTCTTCAATAGTGAAGAGATGTATTTTGCGATTTGGAGATCATTTTATTATTCGTAACTCTAAAAGTCTGGTAAATTTTTAAAAACGCGAATAATAGGTGAAAGTCTCCACGTCTGGATTACATATAACTTTGTTATATATATTCTGGCGTGGGGCTATTGCTTATTATTGTTTGCGGGTTTACCAGAGCCTTAGAGTTAATAATATGTCAATAGTTCCCATGCCATTTTATTAGAAAGGTATAGGGACAACATCAACCTTTAAAACTTATAACACGATGGATGAACCTTTTACTTGCTCCTGCCAAATGAAAACCGACTTAGAAAACTCAGCCGATGTATTTTCTTTTTTTAAAGAGAATTACCCCTTACCAGGTATTGTTGATAATCTGAATAAACTTTCCAATAAAGAACTACGCTGTGCCTGCTGCCTGATGGGGACTGCTTTAATTGGCATTTCCCGGAAGAAAACAATTTGGGGATGGCTTAAGGTAAAGGAATAGATGATGTTGATCCTATTATTTATGGAAACAACAAAAGCAATAAGAAAACTATCAAAATATAAAATAGGGGTTTCCATCAAAACCCCTATTTTTGTGCCGTCAGGTATTGGCATGTTCTATAAAATAATCTATGTGAATCTATAAACTATTAAAAGCACATGAAAGAGCTTCTTAGATTTTCAATTTTCCTTGTATTAGGTTTGTTTGCTTCTCTCACCACAGAAGCAAAGGTGACGCTTCCTGCCATTTTTTCAGATAACATGGTATTGCAGCAAAACGCACAAGTGAATGTGTGGGGCAAGGCTACGCCCGGAGAAAAAGTAACAGTTAAAGCATCGTGGGCAGACAAAGCAGTAACAGCAAAAGCTGCTGCCAACGGTAAATGGACGTTAAAGCTGAAAACCCCGGATGCAATGACCAATCAATCCATTACGGTGAGTGGCGAAAATACGATTACTATAAATAATGTATTAATAGGTGAAGTCTGGCTTTGCACAGGACAGAGCAATATGGAGTTTCCCGTATCACGCCATCTGGACGTGAAGTGGAAGACCGGAATGCTGAATGAAACGGAGGAGATGAAGGATGCTGATTATCCTGAAATCCGTCTGTTCCATGTGGAGCACCAGTTGGCACCCGGCGGTGAAGTGGATGATTGTGAAGGACAATGGTTGGTTTGTAACCCGAAGAACCTGTACGATTTCTCGGCTGTAGGCTTTGTATTCGGACGTAAATTACATAAAGAGTTGAAGATGCCTGTGGGCTTGATTCAATCTACCTGGGGCGGAACGCATGCGGAGTCGTGGACGAAACTGGACGTAATGAAGAAGGACCCTCTTTATGCAGATGTGCTGAAAGACTTTGCATTGGAAGGCGTGAAGCAAGAAAAGAATTACTGTAAAGTACCTGCAACTCTGTGGAATGGTATGATACACCCCATTTTGGGGTATACGGTGAAAGGTAATATCTGGTATCAGGGTGAATCTAATTCAGTTCGTGCCGATAAATACCAGCAGGTATTCACTAATATGATAAATAGCTGGCGTAAAGAGTGGAAACAGCCGGATATGCCGTTCTACTTTGTGCAGATAGCTCCGCAATATGGGCAGCCGGCAACCATCCGTGAAGCACAACTGAAAACATGGCAAAGCGGGTTGAAGAATGTGGGTATGGCTGTGATTACTGATGTAGGTGATTCGCTTGATATTCATCCCCGTAATAAGACTGTGACAGGTGAACGTCTGGCAGCCTGGGCGCTGGCTAAACAGTATGGAAAAGATGTGACCTATTCCGGTCCGTTGTTTAAAGCTATGAAAATAGAGGGTAACAAAGCTGTTTTGAGCTTTGATTATGTCGGAGAGGGATTGATGACTCCGGATAATGAACCGGTAAAAGGTTTTATTATTGCCGGGGCCGACCGTCGTTTCTATCCGGCTACGGCTGTAATTAAGGGTGATAAACTGGAAGTCTCGGCTCCACAGGTTGCAGAACCTGTAGCTGTACGCTATGCGTATTGCAACTTCTTCCGTGTGAATCTTTATAATAAGGAAGGCTTCCCGGCTACTCCTTTCCGTACGGATACATGGCAACCGGATTCGTATGCCCGTTGGTTCGCTGATTCGGAGATGGTACGTTTTCCGCAGGCGTATCAGCTGGATCATGGGAAGCGTCTTTTCTTTGGGTATGCACAAGGGGTAGGTTGCTGTGCGATGTTGCAAATGTGGAAGAAGACGGGAGAGCGCCGTTACTTTGACTATGTGGAGCAATGGGCAGATTCATTGATCGATGACAAAGGGGAAATTCATTTGTATCGTGTGGAAACATACAATCTTGACTATATAAATTCAGGTAAGGTTTTGTTCGACTTGTATCGTGAAACTGGTAAGGAGAAATATAAGACGGCGATGGATGCCCTTGTCAGACAGTTGAAAAATCATCCGCGTACATTGGAAGGTGCTTACTGGCATAAGTTGGTTTATCAACACCAGATCTGGCTGGACGGCTTGTATATGGCCTCCCCTTTCCTTGCCCAGTATGGTGCAGAATTCAATAAACCCGAATGGATTGATGAGGCAGTGAAACAATTCACGCTTTGTCAGAAACATACCTATGATGCCAAGACCGGGCTTTATCATCATGCTTGGGATGAAAGTAAGAGCCAGCGTTGGGCCGATCCGGAAACCGGGCATTCCCCTAACTTCTGGGGACGCAGTATCGGCTGGTGGTTTATGGCGATGGTGGATGCATTGGATTATATTCCGGAAGACCATGAAGGGCGTGCCCGGATGATCGGTTGGATACAAGGACTGGCTGAGGTGTTGCCTGCATATCAGGATAAGAACGGTTTGTGGTATCAGGTGCTCGATCAGCCGAAACGGAAAGGAAACTTCCCGGAGGCATCTGTGACAACGCAATTCATGTATGCTTATGCAAAAGCTGTGAACAAGGGATATATTGATGAAAAGTATCGTGCAGTGGCGGAGAAGGCTTTCAACGGATTGAAGAGCAAATTGATGGTAGAACGCCAGGATGGTACATTGACATTGACTCGTTGCTGTCAGGTAGGCGGTTTGGGCGGACATCCGTATCGCGATGGCAGCTTTGAATATTATATAGGTGAAAAGATGCGGGATAATGATGCGAAAGCAACAGGACCGTTTATTATGGGGTGCATTGAGCTGGGAAAGTGACAAACTGTCGCTTTTATAAATAATATATATCATGAAAAAGAATTTATTGGCAATAATCTTTGCTTCCTTCTGTGCCGGAACCATTTCTGCACAGAACATCTCGTGGCCTGAGGTAACCACGGAAGCTAAACCCGGTGCCCGTTGGTGGTGGATGGGGAGTGCAGTAGATGCGGCTAATCTGACTCGTAATCTGGAAGCATACTCCAAAGCCGGAATGGGTACGATGGAAGTTACTCCTATTTATGGTGTGCAGGGCAATGACGCAAACGAAATTCAGTTCCTTACGCCCGAGTGGATGCAGATGTTGCGCCATACGGAAAGTGAGGCTGCGCGTTTGGGCATGAAGATTGATATGAATACGGGTACGGGATGGCCTTTTGGTGGTCCGGAAGTGGGTATAGAAGATGCTGCTTGTAAATTACTGATTGAAGAATATACATTGAAAGGTGGCGAACGCCTGAAAACAACCATAGAAGTGACGGATGAAAAACAACGTCCGTATGCCAAACTGTGTCGGCTGATGGCTTTCAGGGTTCTGACAGGCACTTCTACCCCGAAGGAACAAAAAGCTGTACGTTGCTATGACCTGACGTCGAAGATCGAAAACGGAAAGCTGGTATGGAAAGCTCCGAAAGGAGAGTGGCGCTTGATTGCCGCTTTCATGGGAAAAACATTTCAGAAGGTAAAACGTGCTGCACCCGGCGGTGAAGGATATGTGATGAATCACTTTTCGGCAAAAGCTGTATCCAATTACTTGAATCGTTTTGAACAGGCTTTCTCAGGAAAGACAGCTAATGGAACAGCCGGGACTCCAACTGAGTATCCGCATAATTTCTTTAATGATTCTTATGAGGTTTACGGTGCTGACTGGACAGGTGACCTGTTTGAGCAATTTGCCCTCCGTCGTGGATATAAATTGGAGGAGTACTTGCCCGATTTCCTTTCGGAAGAACGTACAGAGGCTACCCGCCGTATCATTTCCGATTATCGTGAGACTCTTGCAGAACTGCTTCAGGAGAACTTTACCCGTCAGTGGACAGACTGGGCGCATAAACATGGTTCACGTACTCGCAATCAGGCACACGGTTCACCCGGTAATCTGATAGATCTTTATGCAACGGTCGATGTACCCGAATGTGAGGGCTTCGGCCTGTCGGATTTCGGTATCCGCGGACTACGTAAAGACTCGTTGACCCGTCCTAACGACTCTGATCTTTCCATGCTGAAATATGCTTCTTCGGCGGCACATATCGCAGGAAAGCCTTATACGACTTCGGAGACATTCACTTGGTTGACAGAGCATTTCCGTACTTCACTATCGCAGTGTAAGCCCGATATGGATTTGATGTTCGTTTCCGGTGTGAATCACATGTATTTCCATGGAACGACTTACTCGCCGGCTGAGGCCGCATGGCCGGGATGGAAGTTTTATGCTTCTATTGATATGAGTCCTACAAATAATGTCTGGCGGGATGCTCCGGCATTCTTTGATTATGTTACCCGTTGCCAGAGCTTTCTGCAAATGGGACAACCGGATAATGACTTCCTGGTTTATCTGCCTGTTTATGATATGTGGGACGATCAGGACGGTCGTCTGTTACTTTTCGATATTCATAAGATGGCGAAACGTGCTCCTCGGTTTATAGAGGCGGTACATCGCATTTATGGTGCAGGGTATGATATGGATTATATTTCTGATAACTTTATCCGTAACGCTATATGTCAGGATGGTAAGATATTGACTTCCGGTGGAGCTTCTTATAAAGCATTGGTAGTTCCCGGTGCACGCTTGATGCCTGCTGATGTAATGGAGAAATTACTTCGCCTGGCGGATGAGGGTGCTACGGTTGTTTTCTTGGAACAGTATCCGGAAGATGTACCGGGATTGAATGATTTGGGTAAACGTCGTGCAGAGTTTAATAAAGCTTTGGCACAAATAAAGGAACGGGAAGGAAAAGGACATGTCCTTTTCGGAACAGATTATGCCCGTACGCTGGCTGCCACGGCCGCTGCTCCCGAAGAAATGAAAACCACTTTTGGATTGAGTAGCATCCGCCGCTCACATCCCGAAGGACACCACTACTTTATCTCAGCCTTAAAGACAGAAGACACTGAAAGTTGGATACCATTGGCAGTACAGGCACGTTCTGCAATGCTGTATAATCCGATGAACGGTACATCCAGTAAGGCGCGGTTGCGTCAGAATAACGGCAGGACAGAAGTCTTCCTGCAATTGGCATCCGGTGAGTCTGTAATTCTGAAAACATTTACAGATCAAGATGTTTCCGTACCGGAATATGGGTATTGGACATCTATGGTTCAGGATGAAGCGGCAAAGATACTTCCGGGTGCTTGTACTTTTGCCGGTAAATGGGGATTTAGTTTCGTAGAAGCAATGCCTGTGGTAAGTAATGTACCGGATAGTGTTTCTCTTGGTTCGTGGACGGAAATTGCTGCCGAAGGTGTGAAAAATACAATGGGGACAGCTTGCTATACCACCACATTCACTTTGAAAACTCCTGCTGAGGCTGGAGAATGGATGCTTGATCTTGGCGATGTTCGCGAGAGTGCACGTGTACGCATTAACGGACAAGAGGTAGCTACGCTTATTGCTGTTCCTTACCGTTGCTTAGTGGGCGAATATCTTCGTCCGGGTGTGAATACACTTGAAGTGGAAGTAACGAATCTGCCTGCCAACCGTATTGCAGATATGGATCGTCGTAATGTGCCCTGGCGTATTTATAAAGATGCCAATATTGTGAATATCCATTATAAGAAGGATAATTATGGAAAGTGGGAATCGGTGCCAAGTGGTCTGTTGGGGCCTGTGCGCTTGATTCCGATGCAGAGTATAAAATGATAATGTAACTTCAATTTCTCAAGTAGCCTGAATGGATTTCAGGCTACTTGAGAAACTTAATTAAAACTATAATCAATGAAATCGAATTTAATTATGCTTTGCCTGTTGGGGTTGGCAGGTATTCTGAATGCTCAAGAGGGTAAAGTGCATCAATCTTCCACGTATAAGTATGAAGCTGTATACCGTGACCTGCCTTTTGATATGCCACGGGTGGAGGCTCCTATATTTCCGGACCGTAAAGTGAATCTTGCTGACTTCGGGGCAATAGGTAATGGTGAAGAACTTTGTACATCAGCCTTTGCCAAGGCCATTGATGCCTTAGCAGAAAAGGGGGGCGGGCACTTGATTGTCCCTGCAGGTGTTTGGTTTACCGGTCCTATTGTATTGAAAAGTAATATTGACCTGCATCTGGAAAAAGGCGCTATTATTCTCTTTTCGCCGGACGTAGATTTGTATCCGTTGGTGGAAACGGTTTTTGAGGGTTTGGATACCCGTCGTTGCCAATCACCTATATCCGGTCGTAATCTGGAAAATGTAGCGATAACGGGGGAAGGTGCCATCGACGGTAACGGACACTACTGGCGTCCTCTGAAACGGGAGAAAGTTACAGAGAGTGTATGGAAGCAAACTGTAGCCCGTGGTGGAGTTTACAAACGTCCCACTTATTGGTTTCCTTATCCGCAAACATTGAAAGGGGATACCATCAGTAATATGAATGTACCTCAGAATTTGCAGACGGAAGAAGAGTGGCAGAGTGTACGTCATTTTCTTCGTCCGGTGATGGTGAGTCTGATAGAGTGTAAGAACGTATGGCTACAAGGGGTTATCTTCCAGAACTCACCGGCGTGGAATCTGCATCCGTTAATGTGTGAGAATGTATTGGTAGAAGAAGTGCAGGTGCGTAATCCGAATTATGCACAGAATGGTGACGGTCTGGATTTAGAGTCTTGCAAGAATGCGCTGATAGTGAACTCTACTTTTGATGTGGGTGATGATGGTATTTGCCTGAAGAGTGGTAAAGATGAGGACGGCCGGCGTAGGGGGCGTGTCTGCGAGAATGTGGTAGTAGACGGCTGTACGGTGTTCAAAGGCCATGGAGGTTTTGTGGTAGGTAGCGAGATGAGTGGGGGAGTGCGTAATGTATCTGTCAGTAACTGCCAGTTTCTCGGTACAGATGTCGGGCTGCGTTTTAAGAGTAAACGAGGACGTGGAGGAGTCGTGGAGAATATATGGATACGGCATATATCTATGATGGATATTCCGACCGAACCGATAACATTCAATCTTTATTATGGTGGGAAGTCGGCTGTAGAAGTGCTGGAAAGCGGTGAAACTGTACCTGCTAAAGTGGAGCCGATGCCAGTGGATGAGACTACGCCTTGTTTCCGCAATATTCATGTGAAAAATCTGGTCTGTGCCGGAGCACGTCGTGCTTTATTCTTTAATGGTATCCCGGAAATGCCGATTGATGGTATTATATTAGAAGATATAGACATTACTTCTAAATTGGGTGCTGAGTTTATTTATAGCAAAAATATTAGTATGAAGAATGTGAATATCCGTAATACGGAGGGAAAGAAGATTGTGACTCGTTACTGTGAAGGGGTAGAGTAAAGTCTTCCTTTTGTACATTCTGTTTTTTCATGGTAAGAATGTCAGAAATAACATCTTTTCAGTCAAAACTAATACAGAGTATAGGGGAGTAATCCCCTATTTTTGTATCGTCAAAAATCTATTTAATATCATGAAACATTGCTTTTTTGCGGTTGATTTGGGAGCTACCAGCGGCCGTACCATACTGGGAACATTCACTCCGCAAGGATTAGAACTACAAGATGTGAACCGCTTCCCTAACCATCTGATTGAAGTTGGAGGACATTACTACTGGGATATCTACGAATTGTACCGTCATATTTTGGAAGGTTTGAAACAGGCAGCTCGGATGGACGATGTGCAGATAACCTCTATCGGAATTGATACCTGGGGAGTAGATTTTGTATGTGTGGGTAAAGATGGTGGTCTGCTTCGTCAGCCTTATTCTTATCGTGATCCGCATACTATGGGAGCTCCTGAGGCATTTTTCGCCCGCGTTCCCCGTAAGCAGGTATATGGATGGACAGGTATTCAGATTATGAATTTCAATTCGCTTTTCCAGTTGGATACTTTACGCCGGAATAAAGATAGTGCATTGGAAATGGCTGATAAGATACTTTTCATGCCGGATGCACTTAGTTATTTACTAACAGGAGAGATGGTGACTGAATATACCATTGCCAGTACGGCTCAGTTGGTAAATGCTGAGACCCGTTGTCTGGAACCGGCATTGCTGAAAGAACTTGGATTAACGGAAGATAACTTCGGACGTTTTGTATATCCGGGTGATAAAGTAGGTGTATTGACCAAAGAAATACAAACGATTACCGGACTGGGAGCAATACCTGTGATTGCTGTTGCCGGACATGATACGGCTTCCGCTGTAGCTGCTGTACCAGCATTGGACCGTAACTTTGCTTATCTGAGCAGTGGTACATGGTCATTGATGGGAGTGGAGACAGATGCACCGGTTATTAATGAAGAAACAGAAGCACTGAACTTCACGAATGAAGGAGGTGTTGCAGGGACAATTCGTTTGCTGAAGAATATTTGTGGCATGTGGTTGTTGGAACGCTGCCGTTGTGATTGGGAAGAAATATCTTATCCTGAACTGATTGCTGAAGCAGAGGCATGCGAACCTTTCCGTAGTCTGATAAATCCGGATGATGTCCTGTTTGTCAATCCGATGAGCATGGAACAGGCTATTCGTACTTATTGCGCTGACCATCATCAGCCGATACCGGAGACACGTGGGCAGATTGTGCGCTGTATTTTTGAAAGCTTGTCACTGCGCTATCGCCAGGTTTTGGAGAACCTGTGCAGCCTCTCTCCCCGTCCTGTAGAAGTACTGCACGTCATCGGAGGAGGAAGCCGTAATGATTTGCTGAATCAGTGGACTGCCAATGCGGTAGGTATTCCTGTAGTTGCCGGACCGTCGGAAGCAACTGCTATCGGCAACGTAATGATACAAGCTCTTACAGCAGGTGCAGCAAGTGACGTTGTTTCCATGCGTCAGCTTATTAATCGTTCTATTCCATTGAAGACTTTTACTCCGGAGAATGTTGAAGTTTGGAATACCGCTTATCTGCATTTCTTGCAGTTAGCCTAATATTACTTGTCAGTGATAACGTATAACTAATAAATTATAACTAATAACTAAAAACTAGTACCATCATGAAAGAAGAATTGATTCAGAAAGCCTATGAAGTGGCAAAAGAACGTTACGCAGCTATCGGTGTAGATGTAGAGAAAGCAATGGACGCCTTGCAAAAGATTTCCCTATCCCTGCACTGCTGGCAGGCAGATGATGTAGCCGGATTTGAAGCACAGGGTGCATTGACCGGAGGTATCCAGGCTACCGGAAACTATCCTGGCAAGGCTCGTAATATGGAAGAACTAAGACAAGACGTATTGAAAGCAGCTAGCTATATTCCTGGAACTCACCGTTTGAATCTTCATGAAATCTATGGTGATTTCGGTGGCAAGTTTGTTGATCGTGACCAAGTAGAACCGGCTCACTTTGAAAGTTGGATACAGTGGGCAGCTGAAAATAATATGAAGTTGGATTTCAACTCCACTTCTTTCTCTCATCCGAAGAGTGGTAATCTTTCCCTCTCTAATCCTGATAAAAGTATTCGTGACTTCTGGGTAGAGCATACAAAACGTTGCCGTGCTATTGCAGAAGAGATGGGTAAGCGCCAAGGTGATCCTTGTATCATGAATCTGTGGGTACATGATGGTAGCAAGGATATCACAGTAAACCGTATGTTGTATCGTGAATTATTGAAGGATTCTCTGGATCGCATTTTCGAAGTGGAATATAAGAATATGAAAGACTGTGTGGAGTCTAAAGTATTTGGTATCGGTTTGGAAAGTTATACGGTAGGTTCCAATGACTTCTATATCGGTTATGGTGTGAGTCGTAATAAGATTGTCACACTGGATACAGGGCACTTCCACCCGACTGAAAGCGTTGCAGACAAACTGTCTTCTTTATTGTTATTCATTCCGGAAATCATGTTGCATGTGAGCCGTCCGGTACGTTGGGATTCTGACCACGTGACAATTATGAATGATGAAACAATGGATCTCTGCAAAGAAATTGTACGTTGTAATGCTTTGGATCGCGTACATATCGGCTTGGATTACTTTGATGCTTCTATCAACCGTATCGGTGCGTATGTTATAGGTAGCCGTGCTACACAGAAATGTGTGTTGCAAGCTCTGTTGGAGCCGCTGGATACTTTGCGTAAATATGAAGCAAATGATCAATTATTTGAGCGTCTTGCTTTGCTCGAAGAAGGAAAATCTTTACCCTGGAATGCAGTTTGGGATATGTTCTGCTTGAAGAACGGTGTACCTGTAGGTGAAGAATTCATTACTGAGATACAGAAATACGAAGCAGACGTTACGTCGAAACGTAATTAAGTGATTAATGGTTAGTGATTACTAAACGTTATTATCATGAATACACTGATAGGATTGTTGATTATAGCTATCGGGAGCTTCGGACAGAGTAGTTCGTATGTGCCTATCAATAAGGTGAAAAATTGGTCATGGGAAAGTTTCTGGCTTGTACAGGGAATCTTTGCGTGGCTTGTTTTCCCGTTGTTGGGAGCATTACTTGCTATTCCGGCAGGAAGTTCACTGTTAGAACTCTGGGGAGCAGGTGGTGCTTTGCCTGCTATGGTTTATGGTGTTCTATGGGGCGTAGGTGGATTGACTTTTGGGTTAAGTATGCGTTATCTGGGTGTAGCACTTGGACAAAGTATTGCCCTCGGTACATGTGCCGGATTCGGGACACTCTTCCCCGCTTTGTTTGCCGGAAAAGATTTGCTGCATGGTGAAGGACTGATGCTACTTATTGGCGTCTGTATAACGCTGGCTGGTATTGCTATCATCGGATATGCCGGTAGTCTTCGCTCCAAGAATATGACGGAAGAAGAAAAACGGGCTGCTGTTAAGGACTTTGCTTTGACGAAAGGTTTGCTCGTGGCATTGCTGGCAGGTGTGATGAGTGCGTGTTTTGCTCTTGGACTGGATGCCGGAACACCTATAAAAGAAGCCGCTTTGGCAGGTGGAGTAGAAGCTCTTTATGCTGGTTTACCCGTAATTTTCCTGGTTACTCTCGGTGGTTTCTGTACAAATGCTATTTATTGTATCTGGCAGAATATCAAGAATAAAACCGGTAAGGAATATTTCTCTGTAAAAGGTGCGGTATTGACGAATAATCTCTTATTTTGTGCTCTTGCCGGTGTACTGTGGTATTCACAGTTCTTTGGTCTTGAAATGGGTAAGAGTTTCCTGACAGACAGTCCTATACTTCTTGCTTTCTCCTGGAGTATCCTGATGTCACTGAATGTTACGTTCAGTAATGTTTGGGGTATTTTACTGAAAGAGTGGAAAGGTGTCAGCAATACTACGATTGCCGTTCTTATCTTAGGCTTGGTGGTTCTGATATCTTCCATTATAGTAGTGGCAATGGCACAGGTATAATAGTATATAGCTACGAGCTACAGGTTACGAGTGCCTTTCGGTGTGAGGGTATAGTGACTTGTAGCCCATAGCTCGTAACTCGTAACTTAATTTATTAGATATGAAATCAATTCTCGAAAATCGCCAGGCATTGACCTATGCAGTCAATCAAGCGGCAGAAGTTGCCGGATATCTCTGGCAAAAAGGATGGGCTGAACGTAATGGCGGCAACATCACACTGAATATTACTGAATTTGTAGACAATGAGATAAAGTCGTTGCCTGCTATTAGCGATGTAAAGCAGATCGGTGCTACTCTACCTTATCTGAAAGGCTGTTATTTCTATTGCAAAGGAACTAACAAGCGTATGCGTGATTTGGCTCGTTGGCCGATGGAACATGGTTCTGTAATTCGTATTCTGGATGACTGTGCCAGTTATGTAATTATTGCGGATCATCCTGTGATGCCTACTTCTGAATTACCTGCCCATCTCAGTGTGCACAATCGTCTGATTGAGAAAGGTTCGCCTTATAAAGCTTCACTGCATACTCATCCCATTGAATTGATTGCTATGACTCACTGTAAGAAATTCCTTGAAAAAGATGTTGCTACCAATTTGCTTTGGAGTATGATTCCCGAAACTAAGGCTTTCTGTCCGCGTGGTTTGGGTATTATTCCTTATGAATTGCCAAGTTCCGTAAAATTGGCAGAGGCTACCATTGAGCAATTGGAAGATTATGATGTGGCCATGTGGGAAAAGCATGGCGTTTTTGCAGTAGATGTGGATATCATGTCGGCTTTCGATCAGGTGGATGTACTGAATAAGTCTGCTCTGATTTATATTGCTGCCAAAAATATGGGCTTTGAACCTGACGGTATGAGCCAGGAACAAATGCAGGAAATGACTCGTGCATTTAATCTGCCTAAATGATTTTTAAGTAGATAGTGGACATTTTTTTGACTACTATCTACTATTAATTCTTTAAATGTATAATATGAAGCGAATATTCTTCTCTCTCGCCCTACTGCTGGCAGTGACAACTCTTACCGCCCAGACCAATATGACGGCAAGAGAAGCTGCTGTAAAGATTGCAGACCGCATTCTTGCCAGTACCACATACGAGTTTAAGAATACGAAGACTGGTGAGACTTATAAGTCCGTCAAGAAGTTACCTCTTGACATGAATGTGAAGGTAGCATGCAAGTACAATAACTGGCATTATACGAATGGTGTAACCAATATGGCCCTCATGGAACTGGGGGATAAACTTGCTGACAAGAAGTATGAGAAATATGTCTTGAAGAACATGAATTTTGTGTTCAATGAAGGTAATCTCGAATTCTTTCGCAAACAGTACGATGAGGCCTTTAAGCAAGATGGTTGGAATGCCGTACGGAAATTGAGTTGGCACATGATCTTCCGTGGCAAGCGTTTGGATGATAATGGCCCGATGGGAGCCAGTCTGATTGAACTGCAGATGAGATATCCTAATCAATCTTTTCTGGATTATGTTAACGAAACAGCCGAACACCTGAATTACGGTGAACCTCGTTTGGTGGATGGAACTATTGCCCGTATATGGCCGCATGTCAATACGATTTGGGCAGATGATGCCTTTATGGCAATCTCTTTCCTGGCACGCATGGGTAAAATGACTGGTGATGAGAAGTATTTTAATGATGCTGCCAATCAGGTGCTAAACTATACCCGTTATCTTTGGTGTCCTGAAAAACAGATTTATTATCATTGTTATCATACGGACAACAAGGAACATGGAGTAGCTCACTGGAGCCGTGCTAACGGATGGGTATTTATGGCACAGGCTGATCTGCTTAGTATGATGCCCAAAGATCATCCGATGCGTGAAGCTGTTATCGAAAATTTCCGCCAACAGGCAAGTGGTGTAGCCCGTTATCAAGGTAAGAATGGACTTTGGCATCAGTTGTTGGATAAAGAAGATTCTTATGAAGAAATCACAGGAACAGCAATGTTTGTTTTTGGTATTGCCCGTGGTGTGAAAGAAGGGTGGCTACATCCTGATTTTATTTACGTAGCTGAGCAAGGATTGAAAGGTATGATGAAAAAGATTTCTGATAATGGAGATGTTACTTCTATTTGTGTAGGAACAGGTATCATGCCTTCGCTGGTATATTATTATAACCGTCCTACACAGGAAAATGATCCTATGGGTGAAGGTCCCGTACTTCGTGCATTGGTTGAAATGATAGATGCTCCCAAGTATACAGAAATAAAGGCTGAACAGCAATATGATAAGATTGTCGTAAAAAAATAGACTCTTTCTCTTTATTCGTATTTATTAGTCCGCTCCGGTATATTTTTAGAATTAACCTGGAGCGGACATTTTTTTATTCGCAAATAATTCCTATTTTTGCCCCTGCCTATCCTGTAAAAACACGTATTATGACTAAGAACTATAATGACTTAGGGGTTGAATTTAAGTACTTGATTGTAAATGACATGGACCAAAAGTTTGGTCTGTGGGTAAACACTGTAGGTTTCCAGTCTATTCAGCCGAATTCTCCATATCCCTTGAAGGATCATCCTTCTGGATATTTCTTCAATGCTCAAAAGGGGCGTGTTTTACGTGAGTATCAGCTGGTTTACATTACTAAAGGTCGAGGATTATTTACATCTGAGACTACTCCTGAGAAGCAAGTTTGTAAGGGACGACTCATGGTACTGTTTCCCGGACAGTGGCATACATACCACCCATACCAGCAGACAGGGTGGAATGAATACTACATTGGTTTTGAAGGACCAGTCATAGATGATATGTTGAGAGGTGGCTTCCTTTCTAAAGATAACCAAGTATTGGAAGTGGGGTTGAATGAAGAATTAGTTACTCTTTTCTCACGTGCATTGGAAATAGCTGAAGCCGATAAGATTTCTTCTCAACAATATCTTTCCGGTATTGTGCTGCACATGATAGGAATGATCCTTTCCATTTCTAAGAATAAGATTTTTGAAGTAGGAGACGTAGACCAGAAGATTGAGCAGGCGAAAATCATTATGAATGAGAATGTATTTAAGGATATTGATCCGGAAGAACTTGCGATGAAGCTGAATATCAGTTATTCGTGGTTTCGCAAAGTATTCAAGGATTATACTGGATATGCGCCAGCCAAATATTTCCAAGAACTAAAATTACGTAAAGCAAAGCAATTATTGGTTGGTACTTCTCAGTCTGTCAAGGAAATATCTTTTATGCTCGATTATAAATCCACTGAACATTTCTTCTCTCTTTTTAAAAAACGTACTGGATTTACACCCTTGGAATACAGATCTTTTGGGCGCGAAACAAATGTAGAAGAAGAGGACTTATTGTGAAGCCAAAACGTTTAGTCTTAGATCAAAAACATTAGTAATTCTTTGGGAATCTGCTGATTCAGCTTCTGTGACGCTTGTCTTTTCATGAATAAAATCAAAAGCAAAAGTGTTTCGGTCAAAATTTGTATTTTGTATAGGTGCGAGATTATCTATTTTTGCTGACGCAAGTTCTGTGTCCGATAACGGTCGTGGTATAATTTGTTAGGCTTGAATTTATTTATCAATTATATTAATAATCTATGAGAATCTTACACAAAAATCTGTGCTTATTAATGCTCATATTAATAAGCTGTCCTCTAAGCATTTTAGCTCAGAACAAAACGATTACCGGTACCGTCAGGGATGCAATTGACGTGGTAATCGGTGCTTCTGTAACGGTGAAGGGTAATAGTTCTGTCGGTACAATTACTGATATGGATGGTAACTTTAAACTCTCTGTGCCAGCTTCTGCCAAGGAGTTGGTCGTTTCGTTTATTGGTTATGATAACCAAACAGTAGTGATTGGCAATAAAACACATTTTGATGTTACATTGAAAGAGTCTTCTGTAATGTTGGAGGAAGTTGTTGCCATTGGTTATGCGAAGGTGAAACGTAAAGATCTGACGGGAGCAACTTCTTCGGTATCAAGTAATGATTTGGCGGCAGTTCCAGCTATGACTGCTGCACAGGCTTTGCAAGGTAAGGCTGCCGGTGTAAACATTGTTACTGCCAGTGGTGCTCCGGGTGCAGGAGCTAATATCACTATTCGTGGAGGTATGTCTATTACTCAAAGTACTTCACCACTCTATATTGTGGACGGATTTGAGATGAGTGATGCGCTCAGCAATATTGACGTGAATGATATAGAAAGCATTGATGTATTAAAGGATGCTTCATCTACGGCTATTTATGGTGCACGTGGTTCTAATGGTATCATTTTGATTACAACAAAATCGGGTAAGAAAGGTAAAACTCAAGTAAATTATAATACTTATCTTTCATTCGATGTACTCAGTAAAAAACTGGATATGATGTCTGATGCTGAAGAGTATGTGAAGTATCAGTATGAATTTGCTAATTTGCAGGGAGTACCGGGTAACTGGAGCAGTGTTTTTGATAATAATCTAGCTACGGATGTTTCCGATTTCTATACAGGTGCTTACAATCGTATTCACGATCGTTATGCCGGTGCTTCCACGCTTGATTGGCAGGATGAAGTATTTGGAGGTTCCGCTTTGACGCAAAATCATAATGTCAATGTTACTACAGGTACCGATAAGACACAAGTGATGCTGACTTACAATTATAGTGGACAAGATGGCTTGTTGGCTAATCATAGCTCTAATAGAAGCTCATTCCGTACAAAGATCAATACCGAACTCTATAAGGGTATTCGCTTGGATGTAAATGCTATGTTTTCTAATAAGAAAACGCTGGGTGGCGGTGCTTATTCTGGTATGAAGAACGTTTTGCTTCAGCCTATTAACGGAGGTACAATGTTTACACAAGATGAATTGTTGAACACTCAGACTTATCCGAACTATTCTTCTTTGAATAGTAATTATGATACGGCTAACCCGTTGGTGCAGAATGAGGCTTCTACCTCTAAAAAACGTTCACGTATGTATTCGGTTAATGCTGGGATAGAATTTGACCTTTTTAAATATTTCACTTGGCGTACAGCTGGAAGTTATACATGGTCTAGTTCTAAATCGGATTCATTTGCTGACCATAATTCTACTTCTTATTTGATGGATCCGAAAAATACAGGTATTAATGGTAGTATTGGTAATGATGAGTCTTACAAATGGCAAATCACTAATACCCTTAACTATCATCAGACTTTTTCCCAAAAACATAAATTGGATGTTTTGTTAGGACATGAAGCTTCTTATAGCGAATCAGAAGGAAATTCAATGAAACTTAGACAATTTCCGTATCCTAACTTCGGACTTGATAATATAGCTAATGCTACAGTTTATGAGAAGAGCGTCTCTCATAAGCATAGCGGTATTGTTTCTGCTTTTGCACGTGCTAACTATAATTTTGATGAACGATATCTGTTTACTGCTACTGTCCGTGCCGATGGTTCTTCTAAATTTGCTGACGGTAATAGATGGGGCGTTTTCCCTTCTGCATCAGCTGCATGGCGTATTTCTGAAGAAAGCTTCTTTAAAGAAAGTAGTCTGATGAATTATGTTAATAGTTTGAAATTGCGTGTGGGATACGGAACGACGGGTAATTGCAATATCGGTGATTACTTATACACCACTTCAATTAAAGAGTCCGATTATCCGATGAATAATAATACCGGTACATTGGCTTATGTATTGGACACTACTTTAGGAAATAAGAATTTGAAATGGGAGACATTGCGTTCCACTAATGTTGGTTTGGATGTTTCTTTGTTTAATAGTCGCGTGAACCTGACAGCAGAGTGGTATAACAACGAGGTGAGTGATATGTTGATGAAATGTGTTATCCCTTCCTCAACCGGCTATACAGCACAATATCAAAATGTCGGAAAAATGCGTAACAGAGGTTTTGAATTGACTCTCAATACGGTGAATATAAGAACAAAGGACTTTAGTTGGACGTCAGACCTAAACTTGGCATTCAATCGCTCCAAAGTGATTTCGTTGGAAACAGGACAGAATGAAAAAACTTTTGCTGTTGGCGGTAACCGTTCCGGTACGGTAACTTATTATGCTGTAGTTGGTCAGAAGTTAGGTGACATGTATGGTTATATATATGATGGAGTCTATACTACTGATGACTTTATGCAGGATGATAAAGGTAATTTCTCCTTGCGTGAAGGTGTTGTTGTTCCTGTAAATTCAAAAGGGGAAGCTAAACCAGTGCAACCTGGTGATATTAAATTTGCAGCAAATCAAATTGGTGAAGATGGTACAGCACAATTCTCTGAAGCTCATAAGGTAAAGATCGGTAATGGTACACCGGATTGTATCGGTGGTTTCAATAATACTTTTACTTTTCGTGGTTTTGATTTGAGTGTATTTATGAAATTCTCTATCGGAAACGATATTTATAACGCAACTAAGCATAGTATGAGTCCTTATGGACAATTCCAAAATGTACCTGCCGAGTTTGGAAGTAACTACTATCGTCTGATAGACCCTGTAACTGGACAGAAAGCTACAACATTAGCACGCATCAAAGAATTGAATCCTGATGAATCTTCTCGTTTGTGGAATTTGGGTAGTACGAATTCAAGTTATATCACTTATCCTTCTTCTTATTATGTAGAGGATGGCTCCTATTTGCGTATTGCACAGGTAACAGTAGGTTATACATTCCCTAAGAGATGGTTACAGAAGGCTATGATTTCGAATGCCCGTATTTACTTCACGGCTAATAATCTGGCTACAATTACTGGTTATTCTGGTTATGACCCTGAAGTCTCTGCTGGTAGTAGTGATTATGTGGCTTGTACGCCTGGATATGACAGTTCTATGTATCCTCGTTCCAGAAGTTATGTAATCGGCCTTAACTTAACATTCTAATCTAAAACGTTTATTAATCATGAAAAAAGTATCAATTATATTGTCTGGGTTGAAGAAGACGTTGTTCGCAACAGCTATTTTTTCCTTTCTTCTGGGTGTGACTTCGTGTCAGGATTGGCTTGATATGCCATCTTACACAGACCCTGATTCCGAAACGGTGTTTCAAAATGAGGATATGGCAGAATTATTTATTCTGGGTTGTTATCGTGGTTTGATTCATCAGGAAATGTATTACCATTTAGGTATGGGTGAGACGGTGATGCACTCCAGTGAAGATGGCTCTACTAATAATTCAAAATATAGAATTTGTAATTATAGCTATGATCCAATGGTACCTGCTACAGTAACTACAATCTTTAAAGAGGGGTATCGTATCATTGAATCTACCAATCTTGCTATTTCTAAGTTGAAGAAGATGAGTGAGACCACTAAACGTAATGCTCTGTTGGGTGAAGCTCTTTCTATTCGTGCTTTTTGTTATTTGAACTTAATACGTATTTATGGTGATGTTCCGGCAGTATGGACCCCGATGGAAGAACTGGACCCGAATGACGAAAATACATTCTATCCTAAACGTTCATCGCGTGATGAAATATATGATCAGATCATCTCAGATTTGCAGCAAGCTAAGGACTGGGTACCTTGGTTTAAAGAAAGTGGATATGCTACGGCAGAACGTTTGTCTAAACAAGGTGTCTATGCCTTGCTGGCTCGTACGGCTCTTTATGCAGGTGGTTACTCATTACGTTGGAATTTGCAGACGAATGATCCTGCCAGTTTGAAATTGGCACGCCGTGATGATGAAGCACGTGTTCGTGAACTTTATCAGATCGCTAACGATGCTTGTAAAGCTATTATCGATAAGAATGAAAATTCTTTGATTCAGGCTCAAAGTGGTATGAGTGGATTCCAATATCTATGGTATAACTTCTGTCAGCGTAATTTCACTGCAACAGATGCTGAAATGATTTGGGATTTGGCACAGTATGGTCCGAATACGAACTCTAATTTTGGGGTTTTAGCACAACCGGGATCTCGTGGTGGTACTTATGGTTCACGTAAGGCTATGCAGTTTATGTTGCCAACGTATTATTTGTCGTTCGATGAAAATGACACGCGTCGTGATGTTACTTGTACATCTTATAGTATCTACTTTTTGAATAAAGGTGCAGCAGATGATACATTTGTTGATGTAGGTACTACTTATTCTTGCATTATGCATGGAAAATTCCGTATTCCCTGGTGCGTGGAGCCGCAAGAGGCTGCAAAACGTAACTTGAACATCCCTGTAATGCGTTATGCCGATGTATTATTGATGTATGCAGAAGCTCAAAACTATCTGAATAACGGTCCTACGCAGGCTGCTAAAGATGCTTTGAAGCAAGTGCGTGACCGTGCCGGGGTAGGTGCGCTTTCCATGCCATCTGACCAACAAGCTTTTGAGGATGCTTTACTCCAAGAACGTAAATGGGAGTTTGCTGGCGAGTTTATGCTTCGTACGGATATGATTCGTATGAATCGCTTGTCCGAACAACTGGAAGCAGCTAAGAAAGATATGAAAGAACTTTCTAAGCGCGAAGGCAAGTATGCCAATATGTCGGTTTATCGTTTGTATAAGTTCCAGGTAGATGGACAGCGGTATGGTGATAAATTCCTTGCTTTGGATTATATTGACTTGACAGATGAGGCTGAAGTTGCAGTTGTAAAGGAGATTCCGACAGACCAAGGAAAATATAATGAATATCAAGCGAAGTTAGCTGAAATAGTGAGAGCTCATGGAATTGCAGTAGAAGATGGAGATAAATGGTATCCGACTAATATGTTTGAGGCTTATACAAGTACATTCAATGGCAATGCACGTAAAGCTGTCGGTTTTACCGGTGGATTTAATGCTTTGCAAATTGGTGCCATCATTTATAAGAATCCTACAGGTTACGCTGAAAATGGTGATAAATTCCCTAATTGGATTGAAGCTTCTGATGGAAGTGACGGCTTGTACTATGGTTTCCAAAAGAACTGTTGCGAGTTGTTGCCTTTTGCAGCAAAGGATCCCGGGCATCCGATGGTAGATAACCCGAATCTGACTCAGCATCCGGCTTACGCTAAATAATCTTGCTTTATTCTAAAAGCAGATAATGCATAGCCTTAAATTTGCATAAAACGAATATTTATAAAGTTTCTTATGTAGATTTAAGGCTATCTTTTTAAATCTATTATCTATTCCCAAAACATTTATTATTAAAAGATCGGTTTTTGTCCATACGGACAGAAGCTTGGATTCTTATTGCTTTTATCGAACAACGAATGTTTACCTGTATAAATCAATCTAAAATGAAAACTACTCTATTTAATTTCTTTAAGAATGCCGGAGTTTTACTCCTTATTGCAACATTAGGAATGAGTTGCAGTGATAATGATATTGAAGTTGTTATAAAGAAAGGCAGCGACGGTCCTTTCCCCGATTATGGTAAAGTTTTGGCCTTTCCCGGTGCTGAAGGTTATGGAGCCGGGGCAACAGGAGGTCGTGGTGGTGACGTTTACCATGTTACTACTTTGGAAGACAACGGAGAAGAAGGCTCATTGCGTGCTGCGGTAAGTAAACCCGACCGGATAATTGTATTCGATGTTGCAGGTACTATCAACCTGAAAGAAGCACTCGTATTTTCCAAGAATCTGACTATTGCAGCTCAAACAGCTCCTGGAGATGGTGTAGTCCTTTATGGTAACCGCGTTTCGTTTACTGGAGCCAGTAATCTGATTTGCCGTCACTTGCGTATCCGTATGGGAACGAATGGGCCTGATGGAAAAGATGCTGCCGGAATAGCAAATGGTGAAAATATGATTTTCGATCATTTGTCTGTTACTTGGGGACGTGATGAAAACTTCTCTATCAACTGGGATAGTAAAGGAACACTTCCACGCAATATCACCATTCAGAATTCAATTCTCGGTCAGGGATTACAAAATCATTCTTGCGGTGGTTTGATTCAAACAGATACAGAATCAGGTATCACCCTTTTCCGTAATCTTTATACTGATAATAAAACACGCAATCCGAAAGTGAAAGGTTTAAATCAGTTTGTAAACAATGTGGTTTATAACTGGGGGAGCGGTGCAGCTTATAATATGGGTGGTGATTCGTCCGGTCAGTCGGAAACAACTATTGAGGATAACTACTTCATTGTAGGGCCTGTGAACAACTGGCAGAATGTAAGACAAGAAGATAACTCTATTAAGGTGGAAAAAGTTCCGATGAGTCCTACTCCTCCGTTTCTGGGAGGTAATGTCGACTTTAGAGCTTATTATAAAGGAAATTATTATGATAATGATAAGGATGGTTTGCTCAATGGTTTTGAACTGACACAAGCCAACTGGGCCGAATATTGCAAAGGGGAACCTACTTTCCTGAGTGCGCCTTCGGATAAACATCCCGTTATTAGCCAGCAAACATCTGCAACAGAAGCCTATAACTGGATTGTAAAGAATGTAGGTGCCAGTCTTCCGGCTCGTGACGAAGTAGACCAATATCTGATTGATGAGCTGACTTCACTGGGTAAAAAGGGAACGATTATTCAGAATGAACAAGATGTACAACAGTTTTCATTGGGAGGTGTAGGCACTATTCAAAACGGGGAGAAACCTTTGGATAGCGACAATGACGGTATGCCTGATGAATTTGAAGACAAATATGGCTTGGATAAGAATGACCCCTCCGATGCTGCAAAGATAGCAAACAACGGTTATACGAATATCGAAAACTATATCTTTACACTTGATGCTAAACTTAATAATTAACTTTTAAACATAAGGAGAAGAAACAGTATGAAAACACTGATAAAATATCTCGTTACTGCATTAGTGGTAATTATGGTTAGTTGTGACGATACCGAACAATTGATTTATAAACAGCCCAATTCGTTTACCTTGACTCTTAATCAGGAAGATGAATTGCAAGTAGATATTCAGACCGGAGAAAAAATAGGTATCAATGGAACGGAATACTCCGTATTGTCGAATGCATGCGTTAGTATGTACGATGTTCCTGTTGCCAATCAATATCTGATTTATTATCCTGCTAATGCCCAACTTTCGGGCAATAATCTGGATTATTCTTTACCGACGGTTCAGACTTATACACAAGGTGCGATAGACCAGACCGCTTGTCCGCTTTATTGCCTGACGGATAATGACGGTCTGAATAATATGCAAATGAATGCAGTCTGTGGAGGATTGAAACTGATAGTTCCGGCTAATGAAGATTTTGCTTCTCTTACCTCCGTTACTTTTGAGTCCAAGAACGATATGCTTGCGGGAGATATACGTGTAGATGCAACGACGGGACAGATTACTTTCCTGGAGAATACATCTAAAACACTTATGTTGAAAGGCGATATAAACATATCCGAAGGTCAGGAACTGTATCTTCCCCTTCCGCCGATGGCATTGAGTAGTGCGCTGGATATAACTCTTGTCTCTCCTAAGGGAATTGGTACTTGTTCTGTAGACTTAAACGGAAAGAGCATTGAGCGCGGTAAAGTCCTTTCTGTTGCTTTAGAGAGCATTGAATGGGTATCGGTGACCAATTATTATGGTAAGGCCAACTCAATCATAGTGGCTCCCGGTACAGCTTCAGTAACCGTTGATTGTACTCCTTACTATACTACCAGTCTGAAGTACACTTATGAGAATCATGTTTCGGACGATAGCAGATTAGCTCGTTCTGCCAAATTACTTTGGAATGATGTTTCTACCGATTTTATAAGCAATGTGTCATTATCTTCCGACCGTAAATCTTTCACAGCTACTTTGAATGGGCAACCAGGTAATGCGGTTATCGCTATTTATGACATGGAAGATGCTGATGCAGAAGATGCTACTATTCTCTGGTCTTATCATATTTGGGTTACTGATGTTGCAGATCAGCCTTTCGGAGTAAATAGCAAAGGCAATAGTTATACAGTTATGGATCGTAATTTGGGTGCTGTTTCTGCTACTCCGGGTGATGCTAGGGCAATAGGGTTACTTTATCAATGGGGACGTAAGGATCCGTTTGTAACAACCTGTGAAGTAGGGAAGAATATTGAAGCTGAGATGTATGACCAGAGCGGGACGGTTAGCCTGAAAATAGAAAGTGGCAGTGAAGAAAGAGGCACGGTAGCTTATTCTGTCCGGAATCCGGTTACGTATATTAAGTATTCACGTTCCAAGAGCAATGTTGCCACCCCACCTTACTATTATTCATATGACTGGCTCTATTGGGGTGATAATGCTCTCTGGGGAAATCCCGAAGGATATGATTATCCGTCAGTTGCTTCTATTCAGAAATCTGTATACGATCCTTGTCCTGAAGGTTACATGGTTGCACCGCGTGATACATGGTTGAATTCATCTTCTTCTACATCCGGCATTGAGGCGAGTGTTTTTTTGTCTACCTCTAATTGGGATGCGGAGAATTTGGGTTACTCTTTGAATTATAATGGACAGGAGTTGTGGTATCCGCTTGGTGGTTTGCGTAATCGTAAAACGGGGAAACTTCAGGATGCGGAGAAATCCGGTTACTATTGGCAAAGTACAGCCTTCTCATCTAATGGGGCAGATGCAAGTTACATGAACGTGGGTAAGGATAAAGTAGATGTGGTAGGGAAGAATAGCCGTGCCAATGCTTTTTCCGTACGCTGTGTGAGAGTTTATTGAGGTTTATAAAGGGTTAGTGAAGAAAGAAGGTGGTTGCTTTGCGAAGTTTATCATCTTCTTTTTTAGATTACTGGATACTAGAGAGTTATAAAGTAATTATGAGAAAATGTAGAGCCTGTTTGGGGCTTTTCCTTTATCTGCAGTTTAAAGCTTATTCCCTTCTATGCTCTTCTATCTCCTTAATTTATGAACTTTAGTAGGGGGAGCGAGGAAGGGAATAATGAGAAGAATAAGGTCTTAAATCTCTTTGTTTTATTTCTGATATAAGTAAGTTATTTTCCTTTGTAAAATCTAATAATGTACTTTCAATATTGAATTATGCTCATATTATATATAACTCTCAATATGCTGAGCAAAACAGGCTATTTCGGATAGTAATGTTTTGGTAAAATATGCTTTTTAAGGGACAATTAAATGCTTTTTGATTGGACAAAATCAAAAAGAAAAGTATTAGGGTCAAAAGGAATATAATTGTGGCTGTACAATTGTTTACTTTTATTCTTTGTAGTAATTATTGTTTGCTAATTAACCTTTCAATAACGTATAATTTACTTGTTAATCTAATTTATATAATGAAGAATTACTTTATTCTGTTTGCATTGTCTGTATGGATGACCGGTTTATCTACGAATGCTCATGGCAGAGAAATACCAGATTTCTTTTGGATGAGAAAAGTAGGTGCTATGTCTTATCCGGTACAGCAGGCTGTATATAATGTCACAGACTATGGCGCAAAGGGAGATGCTCTAAGTATGAATACTACGGCTATTCAAAAAGCAATTGATGCTGCAGAACAAGCCGGAGGCGGAACTGTAGTATTTCATCCAGGCATTTATCTTACAGGTTCTTTATTTGTAGGGAACAATGTAAATCTTCATATTTCAAAAGGAGTGACTCTTATAGGCTCTCAAGATATAGGTGATTATAAGAAGATAGATACGCGTGTTGCAGGAATAGAAATGGAGTGGCCTTCTGCATTGATAAATATCATTGGTAAGAAAAATGCTGCTATTTCTGGTGATGGAGTGATAAATGGGCGTGGCAAGGTGTTTTGGGATAAGTACTGGAATATGCGGGAGGATTATGAGGCAAAGGGATTACGCTGGATTGTGGATTATGATTGTGAACGCCCTCGTGGAATTCTTATTGCCGAATGTGAGAATGTTACTGTACGTGATATTGTATTGTATCAGCCTGGTTTTTGGAGTTTACATATTTTATATAGTAAGCATATAACAATTGATGGTATCATAATTAGTAATAATATTGAAGGCCATGGTCCAAGTACAGATGGCATTGATATTGATTCATCTGAATATATTCTTGTTCAGAATGCTAATATAAATTGCAATGATGATAATTTCTGTTTGAAAGCTGGACGAGATAGTGACGGGCTTAGGGTGAATCGCCCTTGCCAATATGTGGTGATTCGTGATTGTGTAGCTGGTTCAGGAGGGGGGATGTTTACTTGTGGTAGTGAAACCTCGGGGGGAATTCGTAATATAGTGGCATACCGAATGAAAGGTGTAGGTACAAAATGTGGGTTGCGTTTCAAGAGTACTTGTCAGCGTGGTGGAGTGATTGAAGACATTTATTTGTATGACATCGAGATGATAGGGGTTGAACGGCCGTTTGTTGTTGATTTGAATTGGAATCCTGCATATAGTATTTCTAAACTTCCGAAGGGATATGATATGGAGAAAATTCCAGTGTACTGGAGTAAAATGTTAGAATCGGTAAGTTTGGAACAAGGTACTCCTGTCTTTCGGAATGTTACTCTTGATAATGTAACAGCTTCTAATGCAAGAACTTGTATGAATGTAGTTGGAATAGCAAACAGCAAAATCGAAAACTTTATACTTCGTAATGTCTGTATTGAAGGTGATAAAGCTGGAAAAATCATTTGGGCTAAGGACTGGAAATTAGATGACGTTCAGATTAAAGCTCATGATGAATTGATATTGGAGTATAATGAGAATGTTGATATGCCATAATGTGTGTTGGAGAATGAAACTATGAATAAAAAAAAATGTAGAATATGAATAAGAGTAAACTTTTAGGAGGATTTTGTGCCGTAAATATGTTGGTTCTTCCTCAAATAGTGGTTAAAGCCCAGCAGTCAACTGCGGTAAATGATAAAAAAACTAATATTATTTTCATATTGGCGGATGATATGGGCTATTGTGATTTGGCTTGTTATGGGAATAAATATATTGAGACTCCTAATATTGATAAACTGGCAGCAACTGGCACTTCTTTTACTCAGTGTTATGCAGGATCGGGAATAAGTTCTCCTTCCCGTTGTGCGTTGATGACGGGGCGGAATACAGGGAATACTACCATTCGTGATAATTTCTGTAATGCAGGAGGTATTGAAGGGATGAAAGGTACAAAGCCTATACGAAGAATGCATTTGTTACCGAATGATACAACAATCGCTACTGTATTAAGCAGTGCTGGCTATCGGACATGTTTGGTAAACAAATGGCATTTGGATGGTTTTAATCCTGAGGCTACCCCTTTGAATCGAGGATTTGATGAGTTTTATGGCTGGCTTATTAGTACAATATATTCTAATGATCCATACTACTATCCTTATTGGCGTTTCAATAATGAGAAACTTGAAAATATAAAAGAGAATGAAGGAGACAAGCATATAAAACATAATACTGATCTTTCAACGGAAGATGCGATTAAATTTATAAATAGGAACAAGAAAAATCCATTCTTTTTATATTTGGCCTATGATGCACCGCATGAACCTTATATTATAGATGAAACAGTCTGGTATGATGATGAAACTTGGGATATAAATACTAAACGATATGCTGCGCTTATCACACACATGGACCGGGCAATTGGACGCTTGTTGGCAGAACTTGATAGATTGGGATTGCGTGAGAACACAATGATCATTTTTGCTTCGGACAATGGAGCTGCTAAACAGGCACCATTGGCCGAATTAGGGTGTAAAGGTTCGCTTAAGGGTATGAAAGGACAGCTTTATGAAGGAGGAATTCGGGTGCCCTTTATTGTTAATCAGCCAGGTAAAGTTCCGGTTCAGAAATTGAATAACATTATTTATTTTCCGGATGTAATGCCTACATTGGCCGCGTTGGCTAATGCCACAGATAAATTGCCCCCCAAATTAAATGGTATAAATGTCTTGCCGCTATTTTATGGTAAACAGCTTGATACGGATAATCGTTTACTGTACTGGGAGTTTCCTGGTAAACAACGTGCAGCTCGCAGAGGTGACTGGAAAGTTGTTACTATTAAAAAAGATGCTCCTTTAGAATTATATAATATAAAAGAAGACATAACAGAGTCTGTGAATTTAGCCGATAAATATCCTGAAGTAATAGCTGAATTTGAGAAGGAAATGAATAAAATGCATGTACCTACTCCCAATTGGCCATTGCCTGGTGAGTTTTGATTAGCTGTAATGATTAGGTCATGAAGAAAGGATGTTCGTAATGAGCATCCTTTTTTTTATGGTATTTTTAAGACTGATTTTATATTTAGTCCACTAAAGAATGCTACTATAAATCCTATTCCTTATTTGAATATTGAGTTATTTATTAAGAAAATCAAAAGAGAAAGTGTTTCGGTCAAAAAAAACATCTTATAAGCTGGTTGTTGATTTTATTTTTGTAACCCAAATAATGTGCTCGATAACGGTTGTACATTTTGCTAGTCTTAAATTATTTATTAATCAAATTTATTAATAATCTATGAGAATCTTACACAGAAAAATGTGCTTATTAATGCTTCTGTTAATAGGCTGTCCTTTAAGCATTTTAGCCCAGAACAAGACGCTTACCGGTACGGTTCGCGATGCGATTGACGTGGTGATCGGTGCTTCTGTTACGGTGAAAGGTGACAAATCTATTGGTACTATTACCGATATGGATGGTAATTTCAAACTCTCTGTACCTGTTTCGGCTAAGGAATTGGTGGTTTCGTTTATTGGTTATGAAGATCAAATTGTTCTTATTGGTAACAAAACCCATTTTGCAGTTACGCTCAAAGAATCTTCAGTAATGTTGGAAGAGGTCGTTGCTATTGGGTATGCGAAGGTGAAACGTAAAGAATTGACTGGTTCTTCTGTTTCAGTTGGTAGCAAGGATTTAGCCATTGCCCCTGTGACTACTGCCGCGCAAGCATTAGCAGGCAAAGCGGCTGGAGTGAATATTGTACAACAGAGTGGAGCTCCGGGTGCTGACATCAATATTACAGTACGTGGTGGTACGTCTATTACGCAAGGTACCGAACCGCTTTATATCGTTGATGGTTTTCAGATGGAGAATGGTTTGCAGAATGTGGATATTAATGATATTGAAACTATTGATGTCATGAAGGATGCTTCAGCAACGGCTATCTATGGTGCTCGTGGCTCGAATGGTGTTATATTGATTACGACAAAATCCGGTAAGGCAGGTAAGACGGAAGTATCTTATAATGGTTTTGTAAGTTTTGACCGTTTAGGAAAGAAGTTGGATTTAATGGGAGTTGAAGATTATGTAAAGTATCAATATGAATTCCAATTGCTTCGTGGCAATGAAGATAACTTCTCGAATATTTTTGGTGGAGATATTAATTCTGGTGATTTTTATACTAGTGCCTATGGGCGTATTGCTAACGAGTACGGTAATCGTGCCGGCATTGATTGGCAGGATGAGGTGTTTGGTAATACAGGTATCACTCAGAATCACAATGTGAATATCAGTGGTGGTAGCGAGAAAACTAAATACATGTTGAGCTACAACTATACGGGTGAAGACGGTATAATGGATAAACATGGTTATCAAAAGAATAGTATTCGTGCTAAAATTAATCATGAATTATGGAAAGGTGTGCGGTTTGATTTTTCTTCCAGTTTACAAATGACTAAAGTTGATGGAGGTGGTTCATTGGGAGGAACCTTGAAGCAGACTATTTTGCAGCCGGTAACTGGTGGTGTGAAATGGACCAATGAACAACTGTTAGGCTCTGATTTAGCTGATCTTTTCTCTGAAATGTATGGTGGGGACAATTATGATGCAAATAATCCGATTATTAATAACCAATCTATTACTAACGAGAAATATACCCGTATGGCTACAGTGAATGCTGGACTCGAAATAGATATATTGAAGGATTTAACTTTCCGTACTTCTGGAAGTTATATGTGGCAGCAAGTTCGTCATGATTATTGGGATAATGGTAATACTAAGACAGCTTCTTCCAATCAAAGTCCTTATGGTTATGGTTACCGTAACAACAGTGAAAAGTTTTCTTGGCAGATTACAAATACATTGAATTATGCATTTAATGTGAAAGAAGCTCATCGTTTTAATGTCTTGCTTGGTCAAGAAACTTGGTATCAAGAGTCTATGAACTTGGATAACGAATATCGTAAATTCTCAGATGGTAACTTTGGATTGAATGATGTCAGTATGGGTACTCCGCAAACGTGGAAGTCGGGAAAAAGTCGGGTAGGTCTTGTTTCTCTTTTTGGTCGTCTTTCTTACAATTATAGTGACCGCTATTTATTTACGGGAACGTTACGTGCCGATGGCTCTTCTAAGTTTGCCCGTGGTCAACAGTGGGGCTATTTCCCTTCGGCGTCTGCGGCATGGCGTATCTCTGAAGAAGGATTCATGAAGGATTTTGATTTCTTCCAGAATCTGAAATTGCGTGTTGGTTATGGAACTTCGGGTAATAATAATGTTGATAACAATATGTATGCTACAGATTACGGATCGGGGCATTATGGCTATAATGGTAGTGATTACATTACACTTGTACCCGGTACAACACTTGGAAACAAAAAATTGAAGTGGGAAAAAACCACCACCACCAATATAGGTTTGGATGTATCAATATTTAATAGCCGTGTCAATCTGTCTGTAGATTGGTATAACAATGAATCCTCCAATCTATTGATTAAGAATAAGATTCCTACTTCTACCGGTTATACTCACCAGTTCCAAAACATTGGCTCTATTCGTAATCGAGGTGTAGAATTAGTTTTGAATACAACCAATATTCGTACGAAGGATTTCAGTTGGACAATGGATTTCAATATAGCTTTCAACCGTTCTAAGGTATTGGATATTTATGGAGATGGTGAAACTGATAATTTCATAGCAGAATATGAATCTCGTATGGGTTTCAAGATTGAAGAGGGGAAACCATTAGGACAATTTTTTGGCTTGATTTATGATGGTATTTATACAACAGACGATTTTGTTCAGAATGCTGACGGTGGTTATACGTTGAAGGATGGCATTCCTTATTTGAAAGGTTCTAATCGTGAAAATGTAAAACCGGGTGATGCTAAATATAAGCCGACGGCTGGTGAGGTAGACTCAGATGGAAATCCGGTATGGGGGACTAATGACCGTACTGTAATAGGAAATGCAGCTCCTGATTTTATCGGAGGTTGGAACAATACCTTTACTTACAAAGGATTTGATTTGACCATCTTCATGAATTTTGTAGTAGGTAATGATGTGTTCAGCATGAGTACGCAACGTTTTATCGGTCCGTATTTAGCTAACCAAAATACACTTGAAAAAATGAAGAATCGTTTCACATTGATTGATCCATCAACCGGTAAGGAAAGTACTGATTTAGCACGTTTGGCTGCTTTAAATCCACACCAATATAGCGGTGATGCTTTATGGAATATTTCAGGTAATAACAAAACTGCTATTAGTGAACGTAGTAGTTACTATTTGGAAGATGGTTCTTACTTGCGTCTGAATACTATTACTTTGGGTTATACTTTACCGAAGAAATTAGTACAGCGCGCCAAAATCAGTAATGCCCGCGTATACTGTACCCTGAATAACATTCATACTTTTACTGGCTATACAGGGTATGATCCTGAAGTATCTGCATCAAGCAGCGCTTTGACACCGGGTATCGATAATTCATCTTATCCACGTTCTAAGAGTTGGGTAGTAGGCGTAAATTTAACATTCTAAATTAGATAATTAATATGAAAAAGATAATGAATATTTTAGGTATATCTGCTGCCATGTTGTTGGTTTTCACTTCTTGTGAAGATTGGCTCGATATGCCTTCCGAATCAAAAGCGGATAGTTCTACTGTTTTTGAAACAGTAGGAAGAGCGGAGATGACCGTGATGGGTGGTTATTCATGGTTGCATACACAAGAACTGGGCTATCAATTATTGATGGGTACGGATGAAGCTGCTTCTACAGAGTCCAATTCTAAATATAATGTGGCCAACTATGATTACACTAATACCTCCAGTATGTTGAGTTCTACTTATACAAATATGTATAAAGCCATTGAATATGCTAATGTTTGTATTAAGAACCTTCCGGAAATGAATGTTAGTGATGGTGAGAAGAAGAAAGTAGATGCACTACTGGGAGAAGCTTTGGCGATAAGGGCCTATGCATATTGGAACATAGTTCGTTTCTATGGTGATGTGCCTTATACTAATATTCCTACAGTAGATCTGACTACATTTTCTTCTTCGCGTGTCAGTCGTGATACTATATATGATCATTGTATTGAAGATTTAAAACGTGCAATTGAATTGCTTCCTTGGAAAAGTGAAGGTATGGTTGCTACTCCCGAACGTTTCACGAAGAATTCAGCTTATGGAATTTTGGCTCGTGTAGCTCTTTACGCTGCCGGTTACTCTTTACGTTGGGATCTGAATACAGTGCCTTATAATCAGAGCACTTTAAAAATAGCACAACGTAGTGATGCTGCTCGTATAAAAGAACTCTATCAAATAGCGGCGGATGCTTGTAAAGCTGTAATAACTAAGGGAGAAAATCGGTTGCTGGATAATTACGATCAGATTTTCAGAGACTTGGGAAATCAGCAATATAATGATGAAACTATGTTTGAGTATGGTTGGTATAGTACTAATGGCCAGGATGTTCGTACAGGTTATACAAATGGCATTCCTACAAGTGGTACGGACAATGAAGGTTTGGGTAAAGGCGGTAGCCAGATGATAGCCATGCCGACATTCTATTTTGAATTTGAAGAGAACGATCAACGGCGTGATGTTTCAGTTTGTAATTATGGTCTTAAGTTATCTACTGGCAACAATGCTTATCAAATGAATACTTTTGCCGGTATGGGTGTGGGGAAATATCGTATTAACTGGAAAAAGGTCAGAGGTTCTTCTGACAGTAAACGTGATTTTAATTGGCCTATATTGCGCTACTCTGATGTCTTGCTGATGTATGCTGAGGCTTTGAATGAGTTGAATAACGGTTCTACTCCCGAAGCTGAGAAAGCGGTGGAAGATGTTCGTCTGCGTGCATTTAATAATGATGCCTCTAAAGTTGGTACGATTCCTTCCGGTTATGAAGAATTCAAAAACTTTATTATACAGGAACGCAAATTGGAATTGTCTAATGAGGGACTGCGCAAGAGCGATTTAGCTCGTTGGGGGATATTGGTTGATTATCTGACAACTGAAAAAGAAAAGCTGGTTCAATTGGCCAAGCGCGAAGGAAGATATGCAAACGTAGATGTATATCGTGCTTATAAGTTGGCTTCAACCCCATCTTTTGCAGATCCGACAATAGCTTTACCTTATATCTCAATGACTGAACAGGATTTGGTGGATATGGAACTCTCTGAAACTGAACTAACAACAATGCATACGTTGAATTCCGGTTCCAAAGGTGCCATAAAAAGAAAATTCTTTGAGGCTGATGGACAAGTTTATTTCAAAAGCGAAGATGTGCCGGCTGGCGCAAAGAAAGTAGAAGAAGTGGAATATACAATTCTGAATATGTTCAGCGTCAATTCCATTAAGCAAAAAGGAAATCTTTGTGTAGAAGATGTTGAAGGTCTTTCTTCTAATAATGCATGGATTACAGGTAAAACTGGTGTATTCTACGGCATGAAGAAGAATATGGTAGAAATATTACCGTTTAATACTACGAACATAATTGATGTGAATCCGGGGCTTGCCGGTCAACAGCATCCATCTTATTAATGGGTAATTGTTTTTCTTGATGGTAAAAAGAGGAAGGCGGGCATATTATGGGATGCACCGCCTTTTTCTTTATCATTTTTATTATAGATGGATGATATTGACACCTTCGGCATAAACTACATGATTGACTTACAGGCTGAATCCGAAAAATGCTTTGGACGCATCTGATTATACGTTAGATATAAATTATATCAATGCTAAAGTTTATCTGGATGATTTGATAGAGTAAGTTAAAAACTGGCGATGGAAGGTCGCAACTAACAAATGTGTCTGTTATTCCCTTTGTAAAAAATGCAATATACCTATTAATAGCGATTGTAGCGTATACTCCTATTAAATATTCCGGTGAGATATTTACCTGCATATAGCGATTGTTTTGCTTTTCTTTTATAAAGACCTTTGCGGTGATTTATTAACTGCATAAAACTCTTTGTAAATTGAAAGCAAATATAATAAAACTCTTTGTTCTTATTGTTCTGTTAATTTCCTCATTATCTGCCTTTTCACAAGACAGAGCTATGATCTCCGGTAAGATATTATCTACGGAAAAAGAAATCGTTGATTTCGCGACTGTCTACTTGAAGGGGACGAGCTATGGTGGAACTACCAATCAAGAAGGTATCTATCATATAAAAGCGCCCGCTGGTAACTATACATTGGTCGTGTCTGCCATCGGTTATAAAACGGTTGAGAAGCAAGTGAAACTGATTGCCGGAGAGCGAGTGAAACAGAATCTCACGATTACTCCCGAGACACAACAATTGGATGAAGTAACCATCGTTTCCACAGGAGTGACCCGATTGAAAAGATCAGCCTTCAATGCAGTGGCTGTTGATACGAAAGAACTGCAGAATACGACGAAGAATCTGAGCGATGCTTTGACCAAAGCACCGGGTATGAAACTTCGTGAATCGGGCGGCGTAGGTTCGGATATGCAGCTCATGCTGGACGGATTCAGCGGGAAGCACGTTAAGATATTCATTGACGGTGTACCACAGGAAGGAGTGGGAAACTCTTTCGGACTGAATAATATTCCTGTGAATTTTGCCGACCGGATTGAGGTTTATAAAGGGGTAGTGCCTGTGGGGTTCGGTACCGATGCTATTGGCGGTGTCATCAATATTGTTACTAACAAGAAGCGCCGTCGCTGGTTCCTGGATGCATCCTACTCTTATGGTTCGTTTAATACACATAAATCATACGTCAATTTCGGACAAACTTTCAAGAATGGGTTTATGTATGAAATCAATGCTTTCCAGAATTATTCGGATAACGACTATCATGTAGAGGCTCCGGTAGAGGACTTCGAAACCGGTAGAATCGACAGAGATAAGAAAGTACGTGTAAAACGTTTCAATGATACGTACCATAACGAAGCTATCATCGGAAAGATTGGCATTGTGGATAAAGAATGGGCGGATCGACTGTTGTTGGGCTTCACCTACTCGCATATGTATAAAGATATACAGACAGGTGTGCGGCAGGAGATTGTGTACGGTCAGAAACATCGTAAAGGTCATTCACTGATGCCGTCGTTGGAATATAGCAAGCGTGACTTGTTGACTAAGGGGCTGGATATGGCACTGACCGTTAATTATAATAAGAATGAAACGACCAATGTGGACACTGCTTCCTATAAGTACAACTGGTACGGGCAGAAAGCGCTGATGAACTCCCCCGGTGAACAGTCTTACCAATATTCGCGGGCGGATAATAATAACTGGAACGGTACGTTGACTGTGAATTATCGAATTGATAAGGTACAGATGTTGACTTTCAATCATGTCTTGAATGCTTTTCACCGTTCCAACACTTCACTGCTTGCCAAGGAAGAGCAGAAAGAAGCTATCGCCAAGGAAACCCGTAAGAACATTTCCGGACTGTCCTATCGTTTGATGCCATCTGAGAATTGGAACTTCTCCGTGTTTGGTAAATACTACCATCAGTTTGTGGGAGGTCCGATGGCTACATCCAGTAATCAGAGTGAGTATGTACGCACCACCCGCGATGTCAGTTCCATGGGGTATGGTGCAGCGGGTACCTATTTCATATTACCCGGTCTGCAGGCGAAGTTGTCTTATGAGAAAGCCTATCGCTTGCCTACTATTGAAGAGATGTTCGGTGATGAAGATTTGGAAATGGGAGATATCGGTATCAAACCGGAGAACAGTGACAACCTGAATCTTAACCTCAGCTACACCCGGACATTCGGCAGTCACTCCGTATATGTGGAAGGTGGTTTGATATACCGCAATACAAAGGACTATATCCAGCGTAACATTGCCGACCTGAGCGGAGGTAAGTCGGCTGCTACTTATATAAATTACGGTAAGGTGCTGACAAAAGGCTTTAACGTTTCCGCCCGATACGGTTTCGGAAGATGGCTGAGCATCGGGGGAAACTTTACGCAAATGAATGTGCGCGACAATATGAAGACTTCGATTTCCAGCAGTGCGGCCAACCTTGCCTACAAAGAACGTATGCCCAACCTGCCATATATGTTTGCCGATTCGGACGTGACATTCTACTGGCGCAACCTCGGAAAGAAGGGCAATACACTGACAATGTCCTACGATAACCAATATCTGCACAGTTTCACTTATTATTCATCCAACATCGGGTCTAATAAGAATGATTATGTGGTGCCTAACCAGTTCTCGCACAATCTGGCTCTTTCTTATAGCTTGCACGGTGGCCGTTACAACCTGTCGTTTGAGTGCCGTAACTTTACAAACGAGAAACTGTATGATAACTTCAGCCTTCAGAAGCCCGGACGGGCATTCTACGGCAAGGTGCGTGTGTATTTTGGTAATTAGAGATTCATGGATTATATATAGAGATTAAATTAAAGGTAAAAAACAAGATGAAGAAGAATAACTTTTTGACCGGACTGTTTGCAACTGCAATGACCGGACTGGCGCTGACAGCGTGTACTGACAATGAGCCGAGCCTGGGTAATGGCACCGAGGGCAGAGGAGAGTATGTAATAGCATCTTCCGTTACGGCTTCGGGAAATACTACAAACGTTTTGCTGACTTCCGAAACATTGGATAAAGGTACGGTGTCTGCCATAAATAATGGCCTTGTGAATGACGGAGCTTCGCAGTGGATATTCTATAAAGACAAATACTTGTATGGTTTGACCTACAATCAGGGTAATGCCGGTACCACCCGTTCATTCGTGATGAACTCAAACTATGAAATGGTGGCGCGTTCGGGCGAGTATGCAGTGAAGCGTTTCACCAGCTATGGCATTTACGAAGGATATATCATCACGTCTTCTACGGGCGACGGATATACGGGTTATGCCGATGAAAACGGGTATCTGCCTAAGACGTTCCTGCTCTCTTATCTGGATGTAGCGGCCGAAACTTATAAGACGAATGATACACAGAACAAGGCTTACCTCTCGGAAAACTTCCTGGGAAATGGTGAGTTTGTGACACTGGCAGGTATTCTGCAACACGGTAACAAGATTTATAGCGCAGCTGTCCCGATGGGATTGAGCCAGTATGGTTCGGCGTACAATAATGGCGAGTGGGTGTTGCCGGGCAATGAGGACCTGATAAAGACGGAAGACGGTGGCTCAAACAGCAGCAGCTACAAGAAAGGAGAATTGCAATGGACGCAATATCCGAATGAATGTTGGGTAGCCATCTTTGATGATGAAACTCTTACCAGCAAGAAACTTATCAGTACAGATAAAATCAGCTATGCCTGCGGACGAAACAAGTCGCAATATTACCAGACTATCTGGGAAGCAGACAATGGTGATATCTACGTTTTCTCTCCCAGTTTTGCCAAGACAATGGACGACGTGCGCCAGCAGACCACTCTGCCTGCCGGTGTAGTACGTATTCCTAACGGTACGGAAGACTTTGATGATTACTATTGTGACTTGGAAGCTCAGAGTGGCGGAAAATCTTTCCTCCGTTGCTGGCACATTACGGGTGATTACTTCCTGATGTTGATGTATGACCGTGCTTTGACTGAAGAAGATTTTACTGCCAATCAACTGGCTATCTTCAAAGCGGGCGACAAGAAGCTGACTTATGTAACCGGCTTGCCTGAGACTGAATTGATTTCCGGCTTCGGCAATGCGCCTTATACCGAGAATGGCAATGTTTATCTGACTGTAACGACAACTGAGGGTTATCCTGCCATTTACAAGATTAATCCGTCGAGTGCCACTGCAACAAAGGGAGTCACCATTGAGGCTACTCAAATCAGCGGTGTAGGCCGGTTGACACCTACTAAATAAGCGAAAGATCATTCATTAATTATAATTAGGGATAAAGAGCCTGCTGGTATATGCCGGCCAGGCTCTTTTTTACGAACTTCATAAAATGACATAATGAGAAAGATATTCCGTAATATACACTTGTGGCTTTCCATCCCTTTCGGGATACTGATTACGTTGATCTGCTTTTCGGGCGCAGCACTGGTCTTCGAGAAAGAAGTGATGGAGCTTTGCCACCGTGATCTCTACTTTGTGAAAAAGGTTGAGGCTGCTCCGTTACCCATGGAACAGCTGATGACTAAAGTGGCGGCAACTTTGCCCGATAGCGTATCAGTGACCGGTGTAAATGTTTCGTCTGATCCCGAACGAGCCTATCAGGTTACGCTTTCCAAACCCCGTCGCGCATCTATGTATGTGGACCAGTATACGGGTGAGGTTACGGGCAAATATGAACGTGCACCCTTTTTCAACTTTATGTTCCGGATGCACCGTTGGTTGCTGGACAGCATGAAGCAGGATGGCGGCATCTTCTGGGGCAAGATGATTGTCGGCACCAGTACGCTGATGTTTGTGTTTGTGCTGATATCAGGCGTCGTCGTCTGGTGGCCGCGTACGCGCAAGGCATTGAAGAACAGCCTGAAGATTGTAGCAAATAAAGGTTGGCGTCGCTTCTGGTACGACTTGCATGTGGCGGGCGGAATGTATACGCTTATCTTCCTGTTGGCTATGGCTCTTACGGGACTGACATGGTCTTTTCAGTGGTATAGGACAGGCTTTTATAAAACCTTTGGCGTGGAAGTGCAGCCCAGTATGGGGCACGGAAATGCAGCAGCCAATGCTACCGCGAAAGGCGGGAAGTCAGGAGGTAAACCGGAGGGTAGGGAAGGCCGTGGTGAACGTTCCGGAAACAGGGGTGAAAGACCCGAGGGCGAAAGTGGCAGACCGGAAGGACGTGGTGTGCATAGGCGTTCTCCTTATATACATTGGGAACAGGTGTACGAACAATTGGCCCAAGCAAATCCCGGTTACAAACAAATCAGCATCTCCGACGGTTCCGCCAGTGTTGCTTTCAATCGCTTTGGCAATCAGCGGGCAACCGACCGCTATAAATTCAATCCCCGCAACGGTGAAATAACCGAAACGACTCTATACAAGGATTTGGAGAATTCCGGTAAAATCCGTGGTTGGATTTACTCCGTGCATGTGGGCAGTTGGAGCGGCATACTGACGCGGATACTGACCTTCATTGCCGCATTGATAGGCGCAAGTCTTCCGTTAACGGGATATTACCTTTGGATACGTAAGAAGATAAAGCGGAAAGCGTTTTGACATTTTGCTTTTTATGCATAATGAGAATGCGATATTTCCGTCCAACGGAGGGGGAGAATGAAAAGAAACGAACGGAAATCAGCATATTGCTGATTGAAAGTGGAATACAGAAATACGTACAACTCTGAAAAAAGAAAAATAGATGGTCTGTCCACTGAAAATACATGGTTTGTTTCACATCCATGGACCGTTTATGTTCGATCCATGGATCGTTTGTTCTTCATCTATAGATCAGATGCGTTCCATCCATAGATTGTTTGCGTTAGATCCATAGTTCGTTTGTGAAAGATCTATAGTTTCTTGCATAAGTATTGCATATATGGCCTGCTTTATACAAAAATGCTGCATTTATATTCCGTGGATTATGCAATCGGATTCTATTTGAACTGTTTGTGGAAAATGTTCTGTTGGGAAAAGGATAGTTTTGATAGCTTTTTGTTCGCAGTGAAGCGGAATGAGTGACTTCTTGTGATATAAAGAGCTAAGTGGAAAGAAGCGGGGATTATCTCTCCGTCATTTTGTACAGCCAGAAAATCATTCTGCTTATTTATTGTTTGCCAGAGAATGTCTTTCTTTGTAAAATCGAATAATAAAGCCAAATACTATGAGTAGAAAGCACTTTCTTGGTACTATCCTTTTCTTACTGACAGCTTGGATTGTACAAGCTCAGGAAACAGAACGTCAATATCTTTCCGGCACTGGGTTGGGTAACACCGTGACCTGGCAGTTTCGTGTATCCGAAGGAAACAACAGCGGGCGCTGGAGTAAAATAGAAGTTCCTTCACAATGGGAACTGCAAGGCTTCGGTGAATATACCTATGGCCGTTGGTATAAGAAACCCGGAGTGAAGAATCCTTCGATGGAAGAAGGTATTTATAAGCGCTCTTTCCGTGTTCCCCGCGACTGGCAGGGACAGAATGTACATCTCTGGTTTGGTGGTGTAATGACTGACACCGAAGTCTTCGTCAATGGTCAATCCGCAGGCCCCGTACATCAGGGAGGTTTCTATCGCTTCTCTTATGACGTCACCGATCTGCTGAAATTCGGAAGCAACAATCAAATTGAAGTTCGTGTAAAAAAGCACTCTGACAACAAGTCCATCAACGCTGCCGAGCGCAAGGCGGACTGGTGGCTCTTTGGTGGAATATATCGCCCTGTATGGCTGGAAGCAAAGCCGGCTACACATATCGAACGCCTCGCCGTAGATGCCCGTGCGGATGGAGAGCTAAAAGTAGAAGTACATTTGCAAGGCACCACCGGAGAAGAAAGTCTTTCTATGGAAGTGGCACCGATATCTGCCAAGGATGCCGGACACCGTCCCGTGAAAGTTACTAAAGATTCCGTTCAGTTGCTGACTGCTCATTTCGACGGTATATCTCCGTGGACTCCTGAATCCCCTGTACTCTACCGGCTTACAGTTTCCTTGCTCGGTAAGGCAGGAAACGTCATTCACTCCATGGATACCCGCATCGGCTTCCGCACTATTGATTTCCGCCCTCGCGACGGACTCTACCTGAACGGTACCAAGCTTGTTATGAAGGGCATCAATCGCCACACCTTCCACCCCGATGGCGGACGAACCACGAATAAAGAACTCAGCATACAGGATGTCAAGCTCATCAAGGAGATGAATATGAACGCCGTCCGTTCTCACTATCCCCCCGATGAACATTTCCTGGATGCCTGCGACTCTCTTGGTTTGCTCTACATCGACGAGCTGGCTGGCTGGCAAGATGCTTATGATACCCCTACAGGTACCCGCCTTGTCCGTGAAATGTTGACGCGTGACGTGAATCATCCCTGTATCGTGCTCTGGAGCAATGGTAACGAAGGTGGATGGAATACTGCAATTGATAGCCTGTTCCGCACTTACGACCCGCAAAAACGTCATGTCATCCACCCCTGGGCGGATTTCGATGAACTCGATACGCACCACTATCCTGCTTATCTCACCGGAGTGGCCCGTTTTACTAATGGCTATAAAGTCTTCATGCCCGCCGAATTCATGCATGGCCAGTACGATCAGGGACATGGTGCCGGACTGGAGGACTTCTGGGCACGCTACACCGCCCATCCTCTCTTCGCCGGAGGCTTCATGTGGGCATACAGTGACGAAGCTGTACGCCGTTCCGACCGTGGAGGTGCACTGGATAGTGAAGATTACAATGCCCCGGATGGTATCCTCGGTCCCTATCGCGAAAAGGAGGGCAGTTACTATTCTGTCCGTGAAGTCTGGTCGCCTATCTATGTGGAACCTCTGATGATTACCCCCTCGTTCCGTGGTGACTTCCGGGTATCGAACCGATTCCTGTTTACGAACCTGGACAAGTGTTCCATGCGTTGGCGCGTACTCCATTGTGCATCGCCTTTGCAAGGTGAAGCTGTGGGTAACCCGGTATCTGTAGCCGATGGAGGTGCCCAAAGTTGGCGTCAGGTAGTAGATAGCGGAATGGTACAACTTCCTTCGTTGGTTCCCGGTGAGACAGGATTCGCCCGAATCGCAGCTCCCAAACTTTTTGAGGGGGATATCCTCGAACTTGAAGCCTATGGAGCCGATGGCGAAAGCATCTGTACACGTACCTTCCCGATACATTATGCGAAAGATTATCTGCAAGGTGAACTGCAGGCAAATACTCATTCGTCCGCTTCACAAACTTCAGCCACGGGTAATTGCCGTGTTGAAGAAACCGATACTCTGATTACTTTGCATTCTCCTGCCGTTACCGTCTCTTTCCGGAAGAGTGACGCTACTATCACTTCCGTAATAAGGAATGCCGACAGTCGGGTTATTCCTCTGAAAGATGGTCCCGTTGCCGTGGGTATGAAGATGATCCTGTCCAATCTCTCCGCCCGTACGGAAAATGGTGATGCTGTTCTTTGTGCACGCTATCGGGGTGCTGCCGACTCCATCGTTTGGCATCTCACCCCTGCCGGTCTCCTCTCTATGGATGCCGTGTTGTTGAACCGTGCTTCCGGTGGCGGTGGCTTCGACGATGCCTTTACCGACACCGAAGTCCTGAACCTCGGACTCACTTTCTCATATCCCGAATCCGAGTGCTCCGGCATGCGTTGGATGGGACGTGGTCCCTACCGTGTCTGGAAGAATCGTATCCCCGGTGCCAACTATGGCATCTGGCAGAAAGATTATAACAATACCATCACCGGTGAAAGTACCGACCGCCTTGTGTACCCCGAATTCAAGGGCTATCATGCCAACTTCTATTGGGCTACCTTGCAAAGTTCTACGGTTCCTTTCACCGTGTATGCTGCCAGTGATGGCATCTTCCTGCGGGTATTCACGCCCGAAGAACCCCACGGCCGCCAGGATGGCATCAATACCATGCCCGACTTCCCCGCGGGAGATATTTCTTTCTTGCTCGATATTCCGGGTATCCGTTGTTTCAAGCCCATCAGCCAACATGGTCCACAGAGTCAGCCGGGAATTATCCGCATCAAGAAAGGAGACGAAGGATTACGGCTGAATCTGATGTTCGACTTTAGATAAGTAAACAAAATACGATAATCTATGAAATCTATTATTATTGCCGTCAGCATATTGCTGGCGGCAGTTAGTTGTGTGCATGCGCAACTAACGTCTCGTGCGATGGCATCCGCTGATGAAGCGTCGCTACCAATCGCCTTTCCCGGTGCCGAGGGATATGGCAAGCATACATGGGGTGGACGTGGCGGGCGCGTCTTTGTCGTAACCAATCTGAATGACAGTGGTCCGGGCAGTCTTCGTGAGGCTGTAGAATCAGAAGGGGCTCGTATCGTAACCTTTGCTGTAGATGGTACCATCGAGTTGAAGTCCCACCTGCGTATTAAGAACGACAGTATCACCATTGCCGGTCAATCTGCTCCGGGGCAGGGTATTTGTCTGAAAGATTATCCTCTCATCATAGATGCCAGTCAGGTCATCGTCCGCTATCTTCGTGTACGTGTCGGCGACCGCCATCAGTTGGACAGTGATGGCTTGGGGGGTGGCCGGTATGGGCAGAAGAATGTGATTCTCGATCACCTTTCCGTCAGTTGGAGCATCGACGAATGCCTGTCTATCTACAAAACAGAAAACCTGACCGTGCAATGGTGTCTTGTGGCCCATAGCCTGAATGCATCGGTGCATACCAAAGGGAGCCATGGTTTCGGTGGCATCTGGGGTGGCTATAAAGCGACTTTTCATCATAACCTTCTGGCCAACCATGCCAGCCGTAACCCCCGTTTTTCTTCTGTAGACGGGACTAAATGGGTGGACTATCGCAATAATGTAGTCTACAACTGGGGATTTAAAGCTGCCTACGGTGGCGGTCATCATGGAGAAATCAATATGGTGAAGAATTACTATAAACCGGGACCGGCATCCCAGCATCATCGTCTGCTCGATGTGGCAGAGGATGGAACAGGCCGTTATTATGTAGCAGGTAATGTGATGGCAGGTGATCAGGCTGTCACCTGTGACAATCGTATCGGAGTACGTGATTGTGCCGGGAAGCCTTACATTCTTCACCGGAAAAGTGCTTCACCGGATTCCGGCATATCACTTGAAGCACGTCCGGAGAGGGGAGAGGAAACTGCAACTTGTCTGGTAGAGCAGCCGTTTCCCTATGCGGCAATCTCGGAGGATGAGCCGGATCAGGCTTACCGTCGCGTACTGAAGTCTGTCGGTTGTAGTTTTCAGCGTGATAGCTATGACAAGGAAGTGCTGCGGCAGATGAAAAAAGGAATAGGTACATTCGGTGTCAACGGCATCATCAATTCACCGGACGATGTAGGAGGATGGCCCGTACTGAAAACAGGCAAAGCACCGCTCGACAGCGATGGTGACGGTATGCCCGATGCTTGGGAACGTCGTCACGGATTGAATCCGGATGATCCCTTGGATGCGGCTGCCTACACACAGGATGGAAAATATACGAATATCGAAGTCTATCTCAATGCTCTTGTGAAGGACTGATAATAAAGTAAATGTCATTTACCTTATCATTTATGCCAAAGCATACAGAGCACAGTTCGCAGGGAACTGCTATTTTTGTCCCGACTATTAATCTAACTATCTGTTATTAAGAATACCATGAAAAAAGTATTTTATTCCCTTTTCGCCGCTTTCGTGCTGACGGCTTGCGGTTCGGAGAAACAAGCTCCGATAGACCGTGAAGCATTGGTGGCCCGTAACAATCCTCAAGTAGCCTCGTTCGATTCGTTGGCTTCGCTCAGCGTGGGTAATGGTGAATTTGCGTTCACGGTAGATGCTACCGGTTTGCAAACATTCCCGTCTATGTATAGTAAAGGTGTGCCTTTGGGTACACAGAGCCAGTGGGGCTGGCATTCATTTGCCAATCCGCAGGGATACAAGTCTGAAGAAACCCTGAAAGCCTTTGACTTCGGCCGTGGACACGAAGAACTCTACGCCTGCCAGTTCAAGGAGGCGGGGCGGCAAAAAGAAGCTTCCGACTGGTTCCGCGTCAATCCGCACCGCTTGCACCTGGGTATTGTCGGTCTGGAACTGGGTGACGGAGTGAAAGCATCCGATATTACTGATATCCGCCAAACACTGAATATGTGGAAAGGTGAAATCACCAGCCACTTCACACTGAATGGTAACGTTTTTGATGTACAGACAGTCTGCCATCCCGATCAGGATATGATTTCCGCCAGTGTCACCAGTCGTGCACATGCCGGTGTCAATCTGCGCTTTCCGTATCCCACGGGTGCACATGCCGATGATGCATGCAATTGGGATGCGAACGATAAACATTCTACAACCATTGTCCGTCAGGATGCCCAAAGTGCCCTGCTGAAGCGTGTGCTCGATGAAACCACTTATTATGTAACTCTGCGTTGGGAAGGCAAAGCCAATCTGGCCGAGAAATCCAAGAACTATTTCGTCTTGACTCCGGATGAAGATATGCTGGCGTTCTCCTGTCTCTTTACTGCTGAGGAGCCTGCCGCAGATCAGGTCTTGCCTGCCTTCACAGAAACTGCTGCTGCCAGTGCCTCTTATTGGACGAACTTCTGGACGAATGGCGCTGCTGTCGATTTCTCACATTGCACCGATCCGCGTGCCGGGGAGCTGGAACGTCGTGTGGTACTCAGCCAGTATCTTCTCGCTATCCAGTCTGCCGGTAGTGTACCTCCGCAGGAAACTGGTCTGACCTATAATTCCTGGTTCGGTAAGTTCCATCTCGAAATGATTTGGTGGCATCAAGCCTGGCAACCGCTTTGGGGACATACTGATCTGCTGGACCGTACGCTGGGTTGGTATGAAACCGTAGAACCCGTTGCCCGTGAAATAGCCCGTCGCCAGGGTTTCCCCGGTGTGCGCTGGATGAAGATGACTGATCCCAGCGGTACGGAAGCACCTTCCAATGTAGGCTCTTTCCTGATCTGGCAACAACCGCATTTCATTTATCTGGCCGAGCTTGTTTACCGTTCCAATCCTTCAGACGAAGTGATTCAGAAGTACAATAAACTGGTGCAGGAAACTGCCGAGTTCATGTATGCTTTCGCAACTTATGATGAATTCCACGGTCGTTTCATCTTGAAAGGTGCTATCCCTGCACAGGAAACACTGCGTGCAGCTACCACTATCAACCCTCCTTTCGAACTCTCTTACTGGCACTTTGCTATGCAGACAGCCCAGAAGTGGCGCGAGCGTGCCGGTGGAAAGCGCAATCTGGAATGGGACGAAATGATAGACAAACTCTCCCCGCTTGCTTATAACGAGGATCATCTCTACCTGGCATCCGAAGATGCCGTCGATACTTACAAAGATATTCGTTTTACCAGCGACCACATGGCCGTGCTTGGTTCCGTAGGTATTCTTCCGATGAACAAGCTCATTCGCGACGACTATATGAAGAATACCCTGCACTGGGTGTGGGACAACTGGAACTGGGGAAAAACCTGGGGTTGGGATTATCCGATGACTGCAATGAATGCCACCCGTCTGGGCGAACCCGAAAAGGCTGTAGGCGCTTTGCTGATGGATAAACGCACTAATACCTACCTGTTGAATGGACATAATTATCAGGATGGGCGTCTGCGCTGTTACTTGCCCGGTAATGGTGGCTTGCTGACTGCCGTAGCATTGATGTGTGCCGGTTGGGATGGTTGCCAAGTGAAGAATCCGGGCTTCCCGCAGGACGGAACATGGGATGTACGTTGGGAAGGTCTGAGCCCGATGCCGTAACTGTCTGCTCATTAAAAAATCGCGTATTCCGTTGGTGGAATTAATTTAAAACGGAAAAGTAATAAATAAATAGATACGCGGACGACGCGTACCCATTTAATTCATAACCCTATATGAAACGAATATTTCTCTATACCGCTATCTCTCTGTTGCCTGCCATCGCTTACGCACAGTATACCACCGGTAATAAACCGCAAGGTGCTGGCGATCGCATAGAGTCCACCTCTTTCAACGATCATAAACGTGGTGCCTCCCGTACCCTGCAATATCGTCCGGATGGAGAAGACTTTGTAAGCGTCAACGGTAAGAACCGTTATACCCGAGCTCTCTATGGCAGCCACACAGCTTTCCGTTTAGAGACGAGCGACCGTCCCGTTTTTGCTGTTTATGAGAAGCGTAATAGTAAGAATATCAGTTTCCGTCTTCTGCTGAGTGATGGCAGTTCTGTAGCTCTTGATTCTACTGCCTGGTGTGAATCACGCTACACTCCCGGTCGCCGTTCGTATCGCCTGACGCATCCTGCCTGGGGTGAGAATGCAGAACTGCAGATCTCCGCTCTCGCCTTGCCCGATGAAGATGCTGCTATCTGGAAGATAACTCCCATCAATATGCCTCAGGGGGCTACTTTACGCTCTTTGCTGAGCGAAATCCGCCTTGACAAACTGAGCCGTAACGGTGATATGGGGGCTGACCCTCCCGGTTGCTTCGATGCACCGGAGCATCCCGGACAATTGCAGATTACGGATATAGCTCTGGACACTGCTCCACAGAATATCTATATTCTTGTCCGCGATTATTCCCTGGTGATTCCTTCCTTTGAAGAAGGTGTTGCTCTCTATGATAAATCAGGGCGAGCCCGTGCCGAACTGGCTTCCCGCATTCGGATTACAACTCCCGATCCATTTTTCAATACCTTGGGTGGTGCCCTTGCCGTAGCTGCCGATGGTATTTGGGATGGCGAGGTCTGGTTGCATGGTGCTATTGGTTGGCGTATGCCCCTTAGCGGCTGGCGTGCAGCTTATACAGGTGATGCCCTGGGGTGGCACGATCGCGCCCGTACGCATTTCGATGCCTATGCTGCCAGCCAAGTGACTGAGGTACCCAATACGATACCACATTCTGCACAGGATTCTGCCCTTGCCCTGGCTCGTTCCGTAAAGCAATGGGGTACACCGCAGTACAGTAACGGATATATCTGTCGTAATCCGCGTCGTAACGATCAGATGCATCATTACGACATGAATCTTTGCTATATAGATGAACTCTTGTGGCATCTTAACTGGACCGGTGATTTGGAATATGCCCGTCGTATGTGGCCTGTACTTACTCGTCATCTTGCCTGGGAGAAGCTCAACTATGATCCTGATAATGACGGTCTTTACGATGCCTACGCCTGTATCTGGGCAAGCGATGCCCTCTACTACAACAGCGGTGCCGTAACTCACAGTACCGCTTATAACTATCGGGCCAACCGCCTTGCTGCTCTGATAGCCGAAAAAATAGGGGAAGATTCCACGCCTTACCGTGAGGAAGCTGATAAGATATTGAAAGCACTGAATGCCCGCCTTTGGATGCCCGAGCGTGGACATTGGGCTGAGTTCCAGGATTTCATGGGACATAAACGTCTGCATACCGCTCCCGGGGTGTGGACCATCTATCATGCACTCGATAGCGATATTGCCGATCCTTTCCAAGCATATCTTGCCACCAGTTATGTAGACCGTGAGATTCCTCATATTCCTGTTCGTGGCGAAGGCCTGAAAGATGAAGGGTATGCTACTATTTCCACTACCAACTGGCTGCCTTATTCCTGGAGTATCAATAATGTAGCTTTTGCCGAAGTGATGCATACCGCCCTTGCTTATTTCCAGGCAGGTCGTACCGATGCCGGTTTCAAATTGTTGAAAAGCTCTATTTTGGATGGTATGTATTTAGGTGAAAGTCCTGCCAACTTTGGGCAGATCAGCTTCTATGATGCCGCCCGTGGAGAGTGTTACCGCGATTTCGGCGATCCTATCGGTGTTGCTTCCCGCGTGTTGATACAAGGTCTTTATGGTATTCTGCCGGATGCAATGAACGAACGTTTGTTAGTGAAACCCGGTTTACCGTCCGCATGGCCGTCTGCCTCCCTGCATACACCGGATATTGATTTCGATTTTCAGCGGGGAGATAAGGAAGGAGTTACCTCTTATGTAGTAACTCATCGTTTGCCTGCTGTCCGTACTCTGGAACTTCAATTTCCGGCACAACGTTCTAAGGTGGCAAAACTTACAATCAATGGGAAACCTGCCACATGGACGTTGGTTGAGAAATCCATCACTCGTCCAATGTTGTCTGTTGTGGTGCCTGCCTCTTCCGGCGAAGAGACGGATGTACGTATTGAATGGGGTGGTGAAGAGCTTTCTTCTCCTGCATTAGTTCCTGCCAATGTTGCATATGCTGAGGCTCCTGTCTGCTTTGCTCCTATGCAACAGGATGAAATGAAATGGTGGTACCCTGTTGACAGACCTCAATCCGAAGCCAATCAAAGTTTGATAGAACCCAGTACTTTCACCCAAGTTCATTCTGCAAAATGTGAGCCGGTAGTGATGGATACCCGTTTCAATTCATCTGTGACGGATATTTTCCGTAACGAATATCTTTCTCCCCGTTCTCCTTATACTACTTTGCAAATACCCAAACAGGGTATCGGGGAGTGGTGTCATCCTTTGCATACAGTGGATATTAATGATGCCGGGCTTCGTTCTTCTGTTCAGAATGGTATATTGAATACCGAGTTGGGCATACCTTTCCGCACTCCTGCTGAAGGTTATAATGTGGCTTTTACTTCTCTTTGGGACAATTATCCGGATAGTCTGGAAATTCCTCTCAAAGGAAAAGCTTCCCGTGCTTATTTGCTTATGGCGGGCAGTACGAACCATATGCAGTGTCATATCGATAACGGAGTTATCCGTGTCTATTATAAAGACGGTAGCTGTGATGTAATGTCCTTGCGCAATCCGGATAACTGGCCTCCTATCGAGCACATCTTCTTTGAAGACGGTTTGGCGTTTAATCGCCATACCCCGGCGCTCTACCGCCTGCGACTTAAAACAGGCGAAATCAGTAATAATTTCGGTGAAGAGTTGGGATTCCCGGGTGCTTCCCGTGAATTGGATGGTGGAGCGGCTGTGTTGCTCGAAATGCCTTTGAACCCCGATAAGAAGCTTTCCCATCTTGTTCTCGAAACTCTTTCCAATGATGTGGTAATCGGGTTGATGAGTATTACGCTGCAACGGTAAGTAATCCCTTGGCAAAGCACCATACGAAATACCCGCATATCACGACTTTGAATACGGTTCCTACCAAGAAACCTATCAGTGCCCCGATGCCCGATTTGAAGGCGTCCCGGGCACTTCTTTCTCCTAAAAGTTCTCCGATGAAAGCTCCTCCGAAAGGTCCTAAAACAATTCCCCACGGGCTGAAAAACACGATTCCGACAATAGAACCTATCAGACATCCCCAACTTCCCCATTTGGTTCCACCGCTAAATTTACTTCCTATGGCAGGAGTAAAGTAATCCAGCACTTGTACCAACACAACCAGCAACAACCACACGAGTAACTGAGTGGTAGAAAATTGCGCTCTATCCGTAATGTGAAGTAATAATAAACCGATGTAAGATATAGGCGGCCCGGGAATGACAGGCAGGACACAGCCCAATAAGCCTACGATAAGGCATATTCCGCCTAATGTGATGAGTAAAATGTCAACCATGTTGATATAGATTTAGGAAAATGTTGTCTTTTGTGAACCGATATATAACAAAAAAGGTCTAACTCTTATTGAGAATCAGACCTTCTTTGTGTCGGAATGAGGCGACTCGAACGCCCGACCCCTACGTCCCGAACGTAGTGCGCTACCAACTGCGCTACATTCCGATACTTGCTTTCGAAAAGTGGTGCCACCAGGAATCGAACCGGGGACACAAGGATTTTCAGTCCTTTGCTCTACCAACTGAGCTATGGCACCTTCTTCGTTTGCGGGTGCAAAGATAAATAGTTTTTTTAATACAGCCAAAGGATTTCTGAAAAAATAAAAGAAAAATCCCCCTTACATTTTATAAGTCATGTAAGGGGGAATGTCTTCTTATAATTAGTCTATATTCGGGTTGATGCTTTTCCAATCCTTTATTTCAGGAAGTACACCCATTCCGATTACCTCGTCGCGTAGCTTGCAAAGGTGTGCATAGCTTTCTTTCAGTTTGGCTTCTTCTTCCGGAGTACCTTTCAGTTCTTTGTAATGTACGCCGTCTTTGGTGATTTCTGTTTCCATAGCCATCATGATGTGGTCGAAGCCGTGGCTGTGTACATAGGTACCTGCAGGCCAGCGGAACGGTTTTCCACCCATAGCAGCGGCAATCATCTCTATGGATACGTATGCAGGGCTTTGGAAAGAAGAGCGTCCGCGGAGATTGATAATATTGGCACCGCCCTTGGTTACCTTGCTTTGGATTTCAGCCCATTGCTCGGCAGTAAGAGCAGGAGTACCGATGATTTCCAACAAAGGCTTGCCGTCTACTTTAGCAGTGGAAGCATAAACAGCCATTTGTTCTCCGTGCCCACCATAGGTACGGCAGTTTTCCACCTTGTCGGGAGAAATATGGAAATGCTTGGCAAGTTCGCTGCGTAAGCGAGTGCTATCGAGAGCGGCAAGGGTAGTTACCTGTGAAGGTTTCAGGCCGGAGTACAACAGGGTAATCAATCCGGTGATGTCAGCTGGATTGAAAATTACCACTACATGTTTCACATCCGGACAGTAAGCCTTTACATTCTTACCGAATTCCTCGGCGATGGCGGCGTTGCCTTTCAATAAGTCTTCACGTGTCATGCCGGCTTTGCGGGCAGCACCACCCGAAGATACGATGTATTTGGCACCTGTCAGTGCTTCTTTGATATCAGAAGTGTAAGTGAGGTTCAGTCCTTCGAAACCGCAGTGGAACATTTCTTCTGCTACACCTTCCAAGCCCGGGCCGTAAGGATCATACAGACAAATGTTTGGTGTCAAATGCATCATAATGGCAGTCTGTGCCATGTTAGAACCGATCATACCGGCTGCTCCTACAATCGTAAGCTTTTCGTTTGTTAGAAATTCCATAACTTTTATGTATTTAGAGGTGAATATTATTTTTTTATTTCTGATTTCACGCTACAAAAATAACTGTTTTCCAAGAGATTTGTTCATAGAAAAAAGTTATGGTTTAGATTGAAAAGTTATTCCTTATACTTATCTTTGCTCAAAAGCGAAGATAAGCAGCCTCCTGGCATTAAAAATAAGCGGCCTTATTTTGTACTGCCTTCGGTTTGCATTACCTTTGTCCCCAAAGGAAAAGAAATTATGAGCATCGAATTAGGAAAATACAATGTCTTAGAGGTAGTCAAAGAAGTAGAGTTTGGCATGTATCTGGATGGTGGTGAAGACGGAGAAATCCTGCTTCCCTTGCGCTATGTGCCCGAAGGTTGTCAGCCGGGGGACTTACTGAATGTATTTATATATTTGGATAATGAGGAACGCCTTGTTGCCACCACGCTGACCCCGCTGGTGCAGGTGGGCGAATTTGCCTGTCTGGAAGTGGCATGGGTAAACGAGTATGGGGCATTCCTGAACTGGGGATTGATGAAAGACCTCTTCGTTCCTTTCCGTGAACAAAAGATGAAGATGCAGGTTGGGAAGAAGTATGTCGTTCATGCCCATCTGGATGATGAAAGCTACCGCATCGTAGCTTCTGCCAAAGTAGACCGTTATCTTTCCAAAGAGCCCGCCCCTTACGAGGCGGGAGATGAAGTAGATATACTGATCTGGCAAAAGACGGATTTAGGTTTCAAGGCCATCATTGAAAATAAGTACAGCGGTTTGCTCTATGATAGTGAAATATTCCAGTCCCTGCACACGGGCGACCGGGTGAAAGCTTTCATCAAACAGGTGCGCGAAGATGGTAAGATAGACCTGATACTCCAAAAACCCGGTTTCGAAAAGGTAGACGATTTTTCGAAAACCCTGTTGCAATACATCAAGGATAATGGCGGTCGGATTGCATTGAATGATAAAAGTCCGGCAGATGAAATCTACTCTACCTTTGGGGTGAGTAAGAAGACCTTTAAGAAAGGAGTGGGCGATCTTTATAAAAAGCACCTCATCCTCTTGCAGGGAGATGGTATCGTGTTGGCAACTTCCCCGAAGTCCTAAACTGATTAGGGAAATCCCTATATAAGAATAGAGAGAAACAAATGAATAGGGGATAATCTTCCCCTATTTTTGTTTTCAACAAAGAATAGATATTCATGAACTAAGTAAAAAAACGCTACCATGAAACGAATATTATTTATCCTGCTTGCCACTTTGAGTACTGCTGTTTGCAGCGCAGGCACGGACGCTATGAGTAATAGCAAAGTACGTAAGGAAACTCGTTTCCTCACCGATAAAATGGCTTATGAGCTGAATCTGAACACCGAGCAATACAATGATGTGTATGAAATCAATTATGATTTCATTTCCGGCATACGTTATCTGATGGATGATGTGTTGTATGGCAATGAGTGGGCCCTCAATCGTTATTATGATTGCCTGGATGTACGCAATGACGATCTTCGTTGGGTATTGAGCAGTGGCCAGTATGCCCGCTTTATACAGGCAGAGTATTTCTATCGTCCCATCTACACCAGTGGAAACCGTTGGTACTTCCGTGTTTATGTCACGTATACCAATCACAATCATTTCTACTTCCCCCGTCCATATCACTACCGCACATACGCAGGCGGGCACTATCGTACACATCATAATAATACAAGCTATTATCGTGGACGTTACAAGCATCCGTTCTATAACGGTTCGTACCGTATCCGTGATACTAAAACCTATACTACGCACCGCCGTTCGGATTTCGGTTCTGTAACTGTACGTCCGGGTTCCAATCGTGCACCGGCAAGAGACGATGTATACACTACCCGTCGTAGCAGTTCCAATAATAACCGCTCTACCACTACCGGTACTACCCGTCGTGAAAGTACGAACAGCAATGCTACTACCAATACTAATAATAGCTCACGCAGCAATAGTAGCACCACGCGCAGAACAGATAACAGTACGCGCAATAATAGCGATTCCCGCAGCAACAGTAATAGCTCTCGTAGCAATAGCAGCAGCGAAACGAAAAGCAATACGAATACCACTCGCCGTAGCACCACTACCAAGCCGAGTACGGAACGTAAAGAGAGCAGTTCTTCCAGTGTGCGGAAATCTACAGAAAACAGCAGCCGTAGCAGCGGTTCTTCTTCTACAAGAAGCAGTAGCTCCGGTACTTCCCGTCGTTCTTCGGGCGATCGCCGCTAAGTAAAAAATGAGCGAATTATTTGTGTATCTGCCGAATAATTCGTTCCTTTGCACCGCTTTCGCGCAATCGCTGTCAGGACCCAGAGAGAAGCCTGGTATGTTGCGTTGTAACGATCAAACAATTTAAGAACAATAACAATGGATTTAATTAAAATTGCAGAAGAAGCATTTGCTACCGGTAAACAACACCCGAGCTTCAAAGCAGGTGACACTGTTACAGTAGCATATCGTATTGTCGAAGGTAACAAAGAACGTGTACAGTTGTATCGTGGTGTTGTTATCAAGATTGCCGGTCACGGAGACAAGAAGCGTTTCACTGTACGCAAGATGTCTGGTACCGTAGGTGTAGAACGTATTTTCCCAATCGAATCACCGGCTATCGATAGCATCGAGGTGAACAAGGTAGGTAAAGTTCGTCGCGCTAAATTGTACTATCTGCGTGCTCTTACCGGTAAGAAAGCAAGAATTAAAGAAAAAAGAGTTAATAGCTAATCAGTTATACTCTAATTTCGAGATAAAAAGAGGAGACTTCGCAAGAGTTTCCTCTTTTTGTTTAATGTAGGTAAGCTGTTTGATCCATGCGAAGGATCGGGTGCAGGTACATGGTATCTGAATTTGCAGAAGTATTTTTTCTTTGTTATACGAAACTACTGTATATCATATATTAAGAAATGAAAAGGATTATCTTGTCAATGCTGTGCTTGGCTGCGTACATTAGCCTTGTGGCACAAAATATTAGTGGAAAACTGGTGGATGAAGCGCAGCAACCGCTTCCTTATGCTAACGTAGTGTTGCAAACTATAGATTCTGTCTTTGTAACCGGAACTACTACTGGTGAGAAAGGTGAATTCAAACTCCAGAAAATCGCTGCCGGAGACTATCGGCTTGTGATTTCCAGTATCGGTTATCAGCCGTTATATCTTTCTCTCCAAGGTTTTGAACGTACTGCCGATGTAGGTACGCTAACTCTGGCAGACGCTTCGCAAGAGTTGGGTGAAGTAATTGTCACCGCTTCCAGCAGGGTGAGCCGGGCAGACCAAAAATTGATATTTCCCAGTAAAAAACAAATCAGTGCATCCAATAATGGGGTAGATATGTTGCGTCATTTGATGTTGCCTCGGCTTCGTGTCAATAGCATAGATGGTAGTGTAGGCATGACCGACGGTAGCAGTGTGCAACTCTGTATCAATGGGCGAAAAGCTACAAAGGAGGAAGTCACCGCCCTGTTGCCTGAAGAGGTTATACGTGTTGAATTCCAGGAAGACCCGGGCTTGCGTTATGGCGATGCAGGTGCGGTGATAAACTACATTGTCCGCCGTTATGAGGTGGGAGGTTCCTTTGGCTACAATGGCATGCAAAGCCTGAAGAGTGGCTTTGGCAATCATAACCTGACGGGAAAAGTGAATTTCAAGCAATCGGAAATCAGCTTTTACTACGGTAACCGCTTGCAATATTTCAACGAGATATGGTTCGATAAGAATGAAACGTTCACTTTTGAAGATGGCAGTCAGTACCATCGCAGCCAGTATGCTGAGGCAAACAAGAAAAAGAACTTGCAGCAATGGGGTGCTGTAACTTATAATTTGCAAGAGGCCGATAAGTATATGCTGAACGCTACTGTAGGCTTTTCTCACTATAATGATCCTGACTTGCGAATGAAAGGGAAACTGTATACCGAAGAATTTCCCAATTCCGTAACCGACCGTGAAGAGTGGAACCATGACCGCAACCTCAGTCCTTATCTGGATATTTATTTTCAGAAAAACCTGAAACATAAGCAATTCCTGGCCCTCAATGTGGTGGGTACATATATTAATACCAAGAATCGTAGCAGTTATACCGAATTGCTGTCTGGAGAACCGGTGGTAGATTACTACTCGGGGATACGCGGTAAAAAATATTCGTTGATCGGTGAAGGTATTTATGAGAAAACTTTTAAAGATGGAGGAAAATTGAGTGCAGGCGTACGTCATACTCAGGGATATACGGATAATGATTATAATGGTACGCTGCAGTACAGTTCACAGATGAAGCAGGCCGATACTTATGCTTATGCACAGTATAATGGTAAATGGGGTAAATTGGGCTATCGCCTCGGAATGGGTGTCACCCGCTCATGGTTTCAGCAAATAGGGCAGGAAGATTATGAAACTTATTCTTTGAATCCGCGCCTGAACCTGACTTATGCTTTCAACGATCAATGGAGCATCTCACTGAACGGAAATGTCAACACAATGAATCCTTCACTTTCGCAGTTAAGTGCTGTAGAGCAATTTACTGATTCCCTGCAGTCGGAACGTGGTAACCCGAACCTGAAGCCTTATTCTTATTATCGTTCCACTTTCCGTCTGAATTACAACAAGGGCAAATGGGATGTCGGATTGCGTAACCAGTATAACTACCGTGACAAGGCCATCATGCCTCACATTTATCGTGAGGATGATAGATTTATCCATAGTTACGCTAATCATTCCAATTTCCAGGATTGGACTGTCGGTTTGGATGCACGTGTAGGCATGCTTTGGGATGTGCTACAACTGAGTGGTAGCATCGAAAGTCGTAAATATTGGAGTAATGGTATTGATTTTCGCCATACACAGCATAGCATCGGTTGGGACGTAGCTGCTACCTTTATGTATAAAAACTTCACCGCTTCTGTGGAATTCCAGCATAATAGTGATTATTTCTTTGGCGAAGTTCTGGCTACTGGTGAAGAAGCGCATGCAATTGATCTTCAATATCGTTGGAAACGGTTGAATGTCGGCCTGCGTATGTTCAATCCTTTCCAGAAGGATTACAAACGCAATGAGGCGGACTGGAACAAATATGCAGGATACAGTTATCAGTATCATATCGATGATATTGCCCGCATGATTTGCGTTACATTGTCATGGAACATCAACTTCGGTCGCGACTATAAGAGTAATAATAAGAAAATGCAGAATAGCGATACTGACGCGGGAGTCTTGTAAACTGTAAAAGCTATCAAGAAGAAAGGTGCTTAGTTGGTGTCGGCAAGTTATGCAAATTCTGAAAGGTCTGCTGATAATGGAGTTGATGATCGGCGATCTTTCTGTTTTTTTCGATAGGGATAAAATTTTCTGTTGGGTTGATAAGATCTGGCATTACTGCGAAGAATTCAGTGGATGGTGGATTATTATCCGAGATATGTAACGTATTGCTATTCACAGATATGGGCAGGCGGATACTATTGGATACACAGCTTCCGTCTGCACTACAAAAGCTGAGATAGGCTACCAGTTCATCCCCTTCCCAATCATTCGGAAGTGATAGCTCGGTATGCCTGTCAGAGCGCAAGGCAGCCTCTGTATCGTAAACTGCTGTCTCTTTATCTTTATTGTAGACCAATAGCATGGCTATGTCTGCACTTTCTGCATTTCCCATGCCGCTATTATCTTGCCAGTTGAAGTACATTTTATCTCTGTCCTGTGTGGCTGTACCTTCAAATACCGGCATCAGGCTTCCGGCGGATACCAGTACCCGGTCAAAGTCAATCTTGACATCTTTTCCATCACCTGTCACTGCTCTTTTCAGCATGTAGGACATTGCTGAATTGAATGCTGATCTCTCTCTTGTGAATTCTTTGTAGCCGATGCGTATAAAGGGTTTGATATTCTTCAGGAAATTGAAAGCTGTGGCAAATTTGCCTCTCTGTTCCTGTTGCTTAGGTGTGCGCGGATTGCTGACCTTGGCCGCCCGTGCCCGTATATAGTATTTTGATTTCCAGCGAAAACCGACTATCGGTCCCACTTTTCCGGAGAACCCTCCGAGTATGCCTTGATTGATTGTTCCCATAATGTCGCGTTTTTAAGTTAGTTCTTTTGTTTCTGACGTAAAGGTATGTATTAATATTTTCTTCTGCCAAATGAATTTGGCGGTTTGTCTTCATGAATGTGATTTTTGCGTCCGTTTGCAGTGATTTGCGTAGTTGGGGGATTTTGACTTTGGCTGGCTGCTTAAAATATCAGCTTCTTACCCGGAATATACTTGCTCCGTACCAACTCCATACTTTCTCCACTTAGAGGTACCAGGGAGTGGAGAAGGTACGGAGCAAGTATGTTTCGGATAAGGTTCGGTCATAAGTTTGTTCTATATGCATTAGCTTATTCTATGTTTTGTTATCTTAGGAAAGCAAACGTACCAATTACTATTGGGAAACGAAGGGAAAACGTCTGATTTCAGAAATAGATAGATTTGAATTTTATAAGGATAAGCTCTGTAAACCCCTCCTTGCATAGGCTGATATAACTACAATTTTTCGATTGTAACCGAAAAATTACAATGAATTTTTCGGTTACAATCGAAAAATTATATCTTTGTAGAAAAATATAGTTATGATTAAACGAGAAATCCAGAATTCAATTCTTGCTGATTTTAAACGCAAGAAAGTAATTGTATTGTTGGGAGCGAGACAGGTAGGTAAAACAACCCTTTTGTTGTCACTGCAATCTGATAAAGAAAGGGTGCTGTCACTGAATTGTGATAATATTGACGATAGACTATTGCTTGAAGCGCGTACGTCAACAGAACTGAAATATTTATTATCGTCCTATGATATGGCTTTTATTGATGAAGCACAACGGGTAAAAAATATCGGATTGACTTTGAAAATGATAGGTGATCTAAAGTTAGATACACAAATTGTTGTCACTGGTTCTTCTTCGTTTGACATGGCAAATGAAATCAATGAACCAGCCACCGGGCGTTTGATAGAATATAACCTTTATCCTTTCTCCTTGGCCGAGTTGGCTGCTGATACTTCAGAGCGAGAGGAAAAACGATTGTTAGAGAATAGATTGATTTATGGCTTATACCCCGAAGTGGTAACGGAGCCGGCGGATGCCAAAAGAACATTGATGTCTCTTACTAACAATTATCTGTATAAAGATTTGTTTTCTTATAAGGGCTTGAAAAAGCCGGATGTTATTCAAAAACTTGTTAGAGCTTTGGCTTTACAGTTAGGAAGCGAAGTCTCTTATAATGAACTAAGTAATCTGTTGGGAATAGATAAAGAAACCGTTGAAAACTATATATGTCTTCTGGAAAAATGTTTTGTTGTATTCAGGCTGGACTCTTTCAGTCGAAATCTGAGGAATGAAATAAAAAAAGGAAAGAAAATATATTTTTATGATAATGGAATCAGAAATGCTGTGATTTCTAATTTTGCTCCTTTGGAACTGAGAACGGATGTCGGTGCATTATGGGAAAATTTGATGGTTAGCGAGCGAGTGAAACATAATGCCTATTCAGGAAGTTTTGCACAACTTTATTTTTGGCGTACGCACGACCAGAAAGAAATAGACCTTATTGAAGAGCAGGATGGAATATTAAAAACATTCGAGTTTAAGTGGAATACTAAGGCTAAAAGTAAACAACCTAAAGTATTTACGGAAAGCTACCCAAACTCAGTTTATGAAATAATTACACCTGAAAGCTTTTGGCGTTTTGTGAAATAAAAAATCCTCCTTTCCCGTTTTACCGGCAAAAGGAGGATTCTACTTAAAATTATGATGGACTATTTTTACTTCAAGTCTCTTAGTTCCCAGCCCAACGCACTGGCACCTAATACAGCAGCATCAGAATCTTTCAATTCAGACATCAACAGCTTGGCTTTACCTTTATAGATATTCAGCACATTGTCATCGATAGCTTTCTGGATAGGTTTGAAGATATAATCTCCGGATTTAGCCAATCCACCAAACAGGATGATAGCTTCGGGGCTGGAGAATGCGATAGCATCTGCTATAGCTTCACCCAGAATATTACCTGTAAAGTTAAAGATATCTTGTGCAAGTTTGTCACCTTGAACGGCTGCATCGTATACATCCTTAGACGTGATACTTTCAGCAGGAATAGAACGAAGCAAACTTGGCTCAGTACGTGCAGTCAGGAATTCACGGGCTGTACGAGCTACGCCGGTAGCCGAACAGTAAGTTTCCAGACAGCCGTGACGTCCGCATCCGCAGAGACGACCGTTCTCGCGACGTATGATGACATGCCCTAATTCTCCGGCAAAACCATCGTGACCATAAACCATCTGGCCGTTGATAACGATACCGCTACCTACACCTGTACCCAGAGTGATCATGATGAAATCTTTCATACCACGTGCAGCACCGTAAGTCATTTCACCGATAGCTGCGGCGTTAGCGTCGTTGGTTAATGCAGTCGGGATACCCAGACGTTCCTCAAACATGGCTGCCAAAGGAATTACACCTTTCCAGGGCAAGTTGGGGGCAAATTCAATAGTACCGCTGTAGTAGTTACCGTTGGGAGCACCAATACCGATACCTTTAATTTTGTCTACGCCACCGTTGGCAATAATCAAAGGCAACAGATTTTTGCAGACTTCGTCTACATAATTATCTACCTGTTCGTGAGCGCCGGTTTTAATGGAACCGCTTGCAATAATAGTTCCGCGTGCATCTACAATACCAAAGACGGTGTTTGTTCCGCCTATGTCAATACCTACTACGTAGGGTTTTTCCATGCTTGAATTCATGATATTAATGTTTTGTTTAAAGGGTTAGTTAATTAGTTTTATGGTTACAAATTACACAAAGAAAAATGATACTTCAAAATCTTTTTGAAAAAAAGTTCACCCCTTTTGCAACTTTTCGTAACATAGCTGCGTCTAATAGTGAAAATTAATAAGAAACAGACTTAAACAGAGAGATCCGTGATACAGCTGAAAGACATTAACAAGACCTACAACAACGGGGCACCCCTACATGTGCTCAAAGGCATCAACCTCGAAATTAAGCGAGGGGAGTTCGTTTCCATTATGGGAGCTTCGGGTTCCGGTAAATCCACTTTACTGAATATCTTAGGTATTCTGGATAATTATGATACCGGTGAGTATTATCTGAATGGTACGCTGATCAAAAATCTCAGTGAGACCAAGGCGGCTGAATACCGGAATCGTATGATTGGGTTCATCTTCCAGTCTTTTAACTTGATTTCCTTTAAAAATGCAGTGGAGAATGTGGCGCTACCCCTTTTCTATCAGGGAGTGAGCCGCCGTAAGCGCAATGCCCTGGCACTGGAATATCTGGATCGCCTGGGATTGAAAGATTGGGCGCATCACATGCCTAACGAAATGTCCGGTGGACAGAAACAGCGTGTTGCCATTGCCCGTGCTCTTATCACTCAGCCGCAGATTATCCTGGCTGACGAACCTACCGGTGCCCTTGATAGTAAGACTTCCGTGGAAGTTATGCAGATTCTTAAAGATTTGCACAAGACGGGTATGACTATTGTGGTGGTTACTCATGAAAGCGGTGTGGCTAATCAGACGGATAAGATTATTCATATTAAGGATGGTATTATCGGCAGTATTGAAGAAAATCATAATCATGATGCTTCTCCATTCGGAAAAGATGGATTCATGAAATAAAAGAATGTACAATGTACAATTTACAACGTACAATTGAGGCCTCGCCAACATTCCGGAAGGCAAATTGTAAATTGTAAATTGTCAAATAGTAAATGAATATATGTTTGATATTTGGCAAGAAATATACGGAACCATCAAGCGGAACAAATTGCGTACGTTCCTCACAGGGTTTGCCGTAGCATGGGGCATATTTATGCTTATCGTGTTGCTGGGTGCCGGAAACGGTATCATCCATGCTTTCGACCAATCTTCCTCGGAACGTGCATTGAACTCTATCCGCATTTTTCCGGGATGGACTTCCAAGCCTTATGCGGGATTGAAGGAGGGACGTCGTGTTCGTTTGGAGAATAATGATCTGGAAGCTACCGAAAAGTATTTTCCGGATTATGTAATCAGTGCCGGTGCTACCGTACGGCAGAGTAATGTAAATGTCAGCTTTGGGCAGGAGTATGTCAATATCTCCCTTTTAGGAGTGCATCCTAACTATACGGAGGTAGAGACAGTGAAGACTGCCGACGGACGTTTTATCAACCAGAATGACTTGAAGGAGCGCCGGAAAGTTATGGTTATACATAAGAAAACTGCTGAGATTTTATTTGGCAAGACTCATACTGAGCCTATCGGGCAGTTTGTGAATGCAAGTGGAGTTGCTTATCAGATCGTTGGTATCTATAATGACCAGGGAGACCGTGAAGCCAGCGAGGCTTATATCCCTTTCTCTACTTTGCAGACCATCTATAATAAAGGCGAACAGCTGAATAATATCATCTTTACGACTAAGAATCTGGAAACGATAGAGAGCAATGAAATTTTTGAGGCGAACTATCGTAGGGTAATTGGTGCCAGTCGTCGTTTTGACCCTCAGGACAACAGTGCTATCTGGATATGGAACCGCTTCACGGATTATATGCGTACACAGAATGCAATGGGAATGCTGCGTACGGCTATCTGGGTAATTGGTATCTTTACTTTGCTGAGCGGTATTGTAGGCGTTTCGAACATCATGTTGATTACAGTGAAGGAACGTACTCGTGAATTCGGTATTCGTAAGGCTCTTGGAGCGAAGCCGTTTTCTATTCTTTGGCTGATTATTGTGGAGAGTGTTACTATTACTACTTTGTTTGGATATATAGGTATGGTGGCCGGCATTGCCGTCACGGAATGGATGAATTCGGCCTTTGGTAACCAGACTATGGATGCGGGAATGTTCCAGCAAACTATGTTCTCGAATCCGACTGTAGACTTAAGTGTTGCCATTCAGGCTACGCTTACCTTGATTATTGCAGGTACGCTGGCAGGATTCTTCCCTGCAAGGAAGGCGGTAAGCATCAGCCCGATAGAAGCATTGAGAGCGGATTAGTGGCTAACGATGAATATAAAGTATGAATCACTTATCACTAATCACTAAACATTAATCACTATTAACATGAGAATAGATATAGACTCTTGTGAGGAAATCCTCATCACGATTACAAGAAACAAGACGCGAAGCTTGCTGACGGCATTCGGTGTATTCTGGGGCATCTTTATGCTGGTGGCACTCATTGGTGGTGGCCAGGGGATGCAACAGGCTATGAGTTCCCAATTCGAAGGCTTTGCCACGAACTCGGCTTTTCTGGTTTCGCAGAAGACGGGGGAAGCGTATAAAGGTTTCCGTAAAGGACGTTGGTGGGATCTGGAACTCTCTGACATTGAACGCTTGCGCGTTGGGGTGAATGAAATAGAGGTTATTACTCCTTCTATCGCCTACTGGGGAAGAACTGCTATCCATGGAGATAAGAAATATGAATGTAGTATAAAGGGATTATATCCCGAATATGAGCATATAGAACATCAGGAAATAACATACGGCCGCTTCATCAATGATGTGGACATTAAGGAGGCACGCAAGGTTTGTGTAATCGGTAAACGTGTGTATGAAAGTTTGTTCCGTCCGGGAGAAGACCCTTGTGGGAAATATATCCGGGTAGATGGTATTTACTATCAGGTGGTTGGTATGTGCTCGTCCGAGGGTAACGTGAATATTCAGGGACAGGCGTCGGAGGCTGTGACTTTACCTTATACTACCATGAAGCAGGCATACAATCTGGGAAATCGGATACATGTGGTTTGTTTTACCGTGAAACCGGGCATCAAGGTAACGGATATTCAGGATAAGGTGGAGCGCATTGTGAAAGCTGCTCATTACATATCTCCGGATGATAAGCAGGCAGTGATGATGCTGAATGCGGAGGCTATGTTCTCTATGGTGGATAATTTGATGACCGGTGTCCGGATATTAATCTGGATGGTAGGTTTGGGTACTTTGTTTGCCGGAGCAATTGGTGTATCGAACATTATGATGGTGACGGTGCGTGAACGTACTACGGAAATCGGTATTCGACGCGCTATTGGAGCACGTCCACGGGATATTCTGCAACAAATTCTTTCGGAGAGTATGGTACTGACCACGATTGCAGGTATGGCGGGTATCTCTTTTGCCGTATTGGTGCTGCAAGTATTGGAGGCTGCTACCAATGATCCGGGGCATATAACTACGCATTATCAGGTTTCATTCGGATTGGCTATCGGTACATGTGCGTTGCTGATAGGTCTGGGGGTACTTGCAGGGCTGGCTCCTGCTTATCGTGCCATGGCGATCAAGCCTATCGAGGCTATCAGGGATGAATAATAATTATAAATTAAAAATTAATAATTAAAAATGAAAGGGCCTGCGGGTGTGTGGGCGGGATGTAAAAATAGAAATAAAGAAACAATAATATAATAATAGTATGAAAAAGTATCTGAAAATCGCATTGTTGGTAGTTGTAGCTGCCATTTTCATCTTCACGTTTGTGTTCCTTTACCAGAAGTCGAAACCGAAGATTACGGTTTATGAGACAATCACTCCGGCGGTAGCTGACTTGGAGAAAACAACGGTGGCAACCGGAAAGGTGGAACCGAGAGACGAGATCCTTATCAAGCCTCAGATATCGGGTATCATTGACGAACTGTATAAAGAAGCAGGACAAACTATACGTAAGGGTGAAGTGATTGCTAAAGTGAAAGTAATTCCCGAACTGGGTACGCTGAACTCTGCCGAGAGCCGTGTGCGTCTGGCTGAACTCAATGCGAAACAGGGTGAAATTGACTTCTCCCGTGTAGAGAAGCTGTTTGAAGACAAGCTGGTTAGCCGTGAGGACTATGAAAAAGCTGAGGTTAGTGTGAAACAGGCACGTGAGGAGTTGCAAACAGCTAAGGATAATCTGGAAATTGTGAAGGAGGGTATTACGAAGAACAGTGCTTCTTTTTCAAGTACGCTGATCCGCTCTACAATCGACGGCTTGATTCTGGATGTACCTGTAAAGGCCGGTAACTCGGTGATTATGAGTAATACATTCAATGATGGTACTACAATCGCTACGGTTGCTAACATGAACGACCTCATCTTTAGAGGTAAGATTGACGAAACGGAAGTAGGACGTGTGCATGAAGGAATGCCGGTGAAGCTGACAATCGGTGCTTTGCAGAATCTTTCATTTGATGCTATATTGGAATATATTTCTCCGAAGGGGGTAGAGGAGAATGGTGCTAATCAGTTTGAAATAAAAGCGGCTATTCAGGTACCGGATACGGTGATGATCCGTTCGGGATATTCTGCTAATGCAGAAATCGTTCTGGAACGTGCGCAAAAGGCACTTACTTTGCCTGAGAGTACAATCGAATTCAGTGGAGACAGCACATTCGTATATGTAATGACGGATAGCGTGCCCGCCCAGAAGTTTGAACGTAAAGAAGTGAAAGTTGGCATGAGCGATGGTATCAAGATTGTTATCAAAGACGGTGTAGACGGTAAGTCTAAAGTACGTGGTGCAGAAAAGAAGGATAAATAAAAACCGTTGGAGTAACCTTGTATAATTCAATAATAACAGATTATGAAGAAGAACTTAATAATGGGATGTATGGCTATTTTGGCTGTTTCAGTACAGGCCCAGGAGGGCTGGACGTTGCGCCAATGCATCGACTACGCTATAGAACATAATATTAGCATCCGCCGGACTGCTAATTCTGCGGAACAGAGTGCCGTGAGTGTGAACACGGCTAAATGGGCACGCTTGCCGAATCTGAATGGTAGTGCCGGGCAAAGCTGGAACTGGGGACGTACGCAGACGGCTATAAAGAATGAAGCCACTGGTGATTATTCTACGGTTTATGTCAATACAAGCAGTAACAGTACCAGTATGTCTGTGTCTACCAGCGTTCCTTTATTTTCCGGTCTGGAAATTCCCAATCAGTATGCTTTGTCTAAATTGAATCTGAAAGCGGCTATTGCGGATTTGGAAAAGGCTAAGGAGGATATTTCCATTAATATAGCTTCTGCATATTTGCAGGTGCTGTTCAATCAGGAGTTATATCAGGTAGCCATCAGTCAGGTGGAATTGAGTAAAGAACAGTTGGCACGCATTGCACGTCTTGCCGAACTGGGTAAAGCATCTCCTGCCGAGGTTGCTGAGGCTAAGGCCCGCGTGGCGCAAGATGAGATGAAAGCCGTGCAGGCAGATAACAATTACCAGCTTGCTCTGCTTGATCTTAGCCAGCTTATAGAGTTGGAAACTCCGGAAGGTTTTTCTTTGTCGGCTCCTGCGGTAACTCTGGATTTGCTCCCTCTTACTCCACCGGATGAAGTTTATCAGACGGCATTGACAAGTAAGGCTGCTGTTCAGGCTGCAAAATATCGTTTGGAAGGTAGTGAACACAGTATTCGTATTGCTCAGAGTGCTTTTTATCCTAAATTGAATCTGAATGGTAGTCTTGGTACGAATTATTATTCTACTCTTGATCGTAATTTTAGCCAGCAGATGCAGGACAACTTTAGTAAGTACATAGGGCTCAGCCTTAGTGTGCCTATTTTTAATCGTTTTGCCACTCGCAATCGTGTACGTACAGCCCGCTTGCAGCAGGAAAATTATTCTTTGCAGTTGGACGATGTAAAGAAGACGCTCTATAAAGAAATACAGCAGGCATGGTACAATGCATTGGCTTCCGAAAGTAAGTATACCAGTAGTAGTACAGCTACCAATGCCAGTGCAGAGTCTTTCAAACTGATGAGTGAAAAGTACGACAATGGTAAAGCAACCGCTGTAGAGTATAACGAAGCGAAACAGAATCTGATGAAAGCCCAATCTGATGAATTGCAGGCTAAATATGAATATCTGTTCCGTACAAAGATATTGGACTTCTATAAAGGAATACCGATTGAATAACTTTTTTAGTGTCTTTCTCGTGAAAATCCTTCTTCGGCTACGAGGCTGGGGGAGGATTTTCTGTATATTTGCTGCATGAGTCCTTTTATCAGCATAATCATTCCTTTTTATGGTACGGCAGACCCGGTATTGCTGCAACGTTGTATTACTTCTATCCGTGAACAGGGGATGGAAGAGGGAAGTTATGAAATCATTGTGGTGGACGACGAGAGTCAGACTACGGGTGGAGCGCGTAATAGTGGAATACAACAATCACATGGTGAATATCTTCTTTTTGTAGATGCGGATGATGTTTTATTACCGGATACAATTTTTTTCTGCTTATCTTTGTTGAAACGATACTCGCCTGATATTCTTAGATTTGGTTTTGTGGAATTTGCCTGTGACTCTTTGTTGGAGAAACAGAATCAGACAAATCAATTGCCGCCTTATGTTGAATATTCATCCGGTGCCGCTTTCATGGCATTAAATAACTTCACCGGAGTGGTTTGGGCACATTTCTTCCGTCGAAGTTTATTGGAGACGTCTTCCCTTTATTTCAGCAAGACGAGTCTTTTTGAAGATGAAGAATTTGTAGTCAAAGCCTACTTCTTCGCCCGAAAAATGCTGGTGACTTCTTATAAAGTATATGGTTATTGCCATTCATCCTCTTCCTTAACGAGAATGGTTGCTGACGAAGAGTGCCGGAAGAGAGTTTCTGCTTTCAGGGAAATGCTTTTTCGGTTGAAAGCGTTTAGTCAGCTCTGTCAGTCTGACGCTTCTGCTGAACGTTTGGAGGCATTGAATAGACGAATTCATTTTCTTGTTATTGATTATATTCGTCAGATGTGGAGAAATAAATGTAGTATGAAAGAGATAAACCAACGATTGGCTATCCTGAAACAAGAGGGATTAGTTCCTTTGCCCTATAAAAAGTATTCCTGGAAGTATTGTTTGGTTTGTCCTGTCATTAATGTTTATATTCGTTTTGTTATATGAAGATATTGTTACTTGGAGAGTTTAGCGGGCTGCATTGGAATCTTGCGGAAGGGCTTCGGGCATTGGGGCACGATGTCTGTGTTGCTTCCGATGGTTGTGGTTGGAGGAACTATCCGCGTGATATAGCTCTTGACCGGCCGACGGATAGTTTGCGTGATGGTATCTGTTGTCTTCTCCGTATATTGCGTCATTTGCCGGATTTTCGGGGGTATGATGTAGTTCAGATTATCAGTCCTTATTTCTTGCGCTTGCGCAGTGAACGTACTTTGCCTGTTTACCGTTATTTGCAGCGGCACAATGGCAAGGTCTTTTTGGGAGCTTTCGGGACCGACTATTATTATATTCGTGCTTGTATGGAAACAAGCATTTTCCACTATTCGGATTTTAAAATCGGAGACCGGTATCGTGATACGGCTTTTAATCAGATCACTCTTCAGGATTGGTATTATGGTGGGGCAGCTCGTGCCACTCGGGCTATAGCTGAAACTTGTAATGGCATTATCGCTTGCTTATGGGAGTATTACGTTTCTTATCAACCTAACTTTCCTGAGAAAACGGTCTTTATTCCTTTGCCTATTGATTTGCGGAAGATAACATCCCGCGTTCGCGGTGTGCCGGAGAAGCTGAATTTCTTTATTGGTATTCAATCTGCCCGTAATAATTTAAAAGGGACTGATGTTATGCTGCCTGTGTTGCAAGAAGTACAACATAAATATCCCGACCTTTGCCGCATTACCGAAGTGCATGATGTGCCTTATGCCCGTTATCAGCAATTGATGGATGATGCGGATGTGCAGTTAGACCAGTTGTATTCATATACTCCCTCCATGAATTCACTGCTTGCCATGGCAAAAGGAGTAACTGTTGTGGGAGGTGGTGAACCGGAAAACTATGAAATTTTAAATGAAACGGAGCTTCGCCCTATTATCAATGTCTTGCCTGATGAACAGGACATTTACAGGAAACTGGAAGAGATTGTTCTTCATAAAGAACGTATTCCGGAATTATCGGCGCAAAGTGTAGAATACGTAGCCAAACATCACGATCATATCAAAGTAGCCCGGCAATACCTCGATTTCTGGGAGCGGCATTAGTGCCCTTTATAACTCATCATTTGTTTCACGGCATGAAACTGTTTGTTTCAAGCAATGAAACAACTTGTTTCACACCGAGAAATAACTTGTTTCATGCCTTGAAACTTTTTATTTCAGATAGTGAAACAATTACCTTCTGCCTTTTCTTCTTTTTATAGCCTGTATTTGTCCTTGAATACCTTCTGTACCCTTTTGATGTAACATGAGTGAAAGAAAATGAAATGTTACTGCGAAAGATGTAATATCAGCGAAAGTTTGTGTAAAATAACTGTAGGTACCTTTTGATATCTATACTGTATATTTGCTGCGGGGGAGATTTCCCTGCGAAAGAAACAAGCAAAGAAATATCAAAAGAGAAATAGTATGCAAAAACGTTTTTATCTTTTCTTGCTGGCAACCATCCTATATAGTTGCACAGCTTTGGGCCAGGGAAGCACGGCCGGAAATCCGGTGATTTATGCCGATGTACCCGATATGTCGATAATCAGGGTGGGAGATACTTACTATATGAGTAGTACGACCATGCACATGGCTCCGGGAGTCCCCATTATGAGGTCAAAAGATCTTGTGAACTGGGAGTTGGTGAATTACTGCTATGATATTCTGGCTGATGTAGATGTACTGAACCTGAATAATGGAAAAAATGCTTATGGAAGCGGAACATGGGCAAGCTGTATTCGCTATCATAATAATATGTATTATGTATCGACATTCTCAAGCACTACCGGGAAGACCTATATATATGCTACGGAAGATATAGAAAAAGGTCCTTGGAAAACAATCACGTTTACTCCCTCTTATCATGATCATACGGTTTTCTTTGACGATGATGGGCGTATTTATATAATCTGGGGTGGTGGTAAACTGCGGATAGCTGAGTTGAAACCCGATTTGTCCGGCATCAAGGAAGGGACCGAACGTATTTTCATAGAGAATGCCAGCGCTCCGTCAGGGGATAATGTCGGTTTGCCGGCCGAAGGCTCACAGTTGTTTAAGGTGAATGGAAAGTATTACCTGTTTAACATCACCTGGCCCAAAGGTGGAATGCGCACGGTGGTTATTCATCGCGCCGATCATATAAATGGGCCTTGGGAAGGCAGGGTGGCCTTGCAGGATAAAGGTGTTGCACAGGGAGGTTTGATAGATACGCCTGATGGCAGATGGTTTGCTTATCTTTTCCGTGATAATGGTGCGGTAGGTCGTATTCCTTATCTTGTTCCGGTGAAGTGGGAAGAAGGTTGGCCGGTTCTTGGTATAGACGGGAAAGTACCGGAGAGGTTGGAACTTCCGGCAAGTAAGGGATTGATACCGGGCATCGTGGCTTCGGATGAGTTTACACGCAAGAAGAAAGATACGGCTTTACCACTGGTTTGGCAGTGGAATCACAATCCGGATAATTCTCTTTGGTCAGTTAGTGAACGAAAAGGGTATCTGCGCCTTAAAACCGGACGGGTGGATGCTGATTTCCTGTCTGCACGAAATACATTGACGCAGCGAACAGTTGGTCCGGTATGTTCGGGAACCACTTCTGTGGATGTATCTAATATGAAAGAGGGAGATTTTGCAGGTCTTGTACTTCTTCAGAAAAAATATGGGTTCGTAGGTGTGAAGTATGAAAACGGGGTAAAGAAGATTGTAATGGTAAGTGCGCAGACTGATAAGCCGGAAGAGGTGGAAAGTCTGCCACTGAACCAGACAGTGATATTCCTGAAAGCTGAATGTGACTTTACGGATATGAAAGATATAGCCAGTTTCTACTATAGCCTGGATGGCAAGAAGTGGATTAAAATAGGCAGTCAGCTTAAAATGGCCTATACTCTCCCACACTTTATGGGGTATCGTTTCGGACTTTTCAACTATGCAACGAAAGCAGCCGGAGGATATGTGGATTTTGACTATTTCCGTATCAGCGATAAGAAATAAAGCGATTCATAATTATAAATCGATAATTTAAATAGAAATGAGAAAGATGAAATCGACGCTTTCTGTGGGGAAGCGCATCATTTTGTTGTCATTTTGTATGGCAATGTTTTCAGTAACAGGATTTAGCCAGGGAGCTAAAGGTAAAAAGATGAAGGGTGCTCCGGTATTCTCGAAGGTGGTTTATCAGGGTAATGACCGGGTGTACAGTGAGAATCCTCTGTCGTCCGGTGAGTTCTATAACCCTATCCTGCAGGGTTGCTATCCCGATCCGTCCATAACAAGGAAAGGGGATGACTACTTTCTGGTGTGTTCATCGTTTGCCATGTTTCCCGGTGTGCCTATCTTCCACTCGAAAGATTTGGTGAACTGGACGCAGGTCGGTCATGTATTGGACCGTACTTCACAGTTGAAAGTACAGGATACGGGTATTAGTGCGGGTGTGTATGCTCCGGCTATCAAGTATAATCCCAATAATGATACTTTCTATATGATTACCACCCAGTTTGCCGGTGATTTTGGAAATATCGTAGTAAAATCGAAAGATCCTTTCAAAGGGTGGAGCGACCCTATTAGATTGAAGTTTAACGGAATTGACCCGTCTATTTTCTTTGATGACAATGGTAAGGCATACGTGGTTCATAACGATGGACCGGAGAAAAGCGAAGAACTCTATAACGGACACCGCGTTATCAAAATCTGGGAGTATGATGTAGAGAACGACCAGGTGATTCCCGGTACGGATCAGGTTATTGTAAACGGGGGTGTGGATTTATCCAAGAAGCCTATCTGGATTGAGGCTCCCCATATCTATAAGAAAGACGGACGCTACTATCTGATGTGTGCCGAAGGTGGTACGGGCGGCTGGCATAGTGAAGTTATCTTTGTGAGTGATAATCCGAAAGGTCCTTTTATCCCGGCTCCGAGTAATCCTATCCTGAGTCAGAGATATCTGGATCATAACCGGAAGAACAGGGTAGATTGGGCAGGACATGCCGATTTGGTAGAGGGACCTGATGGCAAGTACTATGGTGTTTTTCTGGCTATCCGTCCCAATGAAAAGGGGAGAGTGAATATCGGTCGGGAGACATTTATCTTACCGGTAGACTGGTCGGGTGAATTTCCGGTCTTTGAAAACGGACTTATCCCGATGGAGCCAAAGCTGAAGACTCCTGCAGGTGTTGAAAATAAAACCGGAAAAGACGGCTATTTCCCCAACGGTAATTTTACGTTTACCGAAAATTTCACATCTCCGCAACTGGATTACCGCTGGATTGGTTTGAGAGGTCCTCGTGAAGAATTTATTTCAGTACTGAAGGATGGAGGATTACAAATCACCCCGTTCCCGGTAAACATAAAAGAAGTGAAACCAACCTCGACGCTTTTCTACAGACAGCAGCACAATAACTTCTCATTTACTACTACCTTGGACTATACTCCGAAAACGGAGAAAGATCTGGCAGGTATCACTTGCGTGCAGAGTGAGAGTTTTAATTATGTTTTCGGTCTGATGAAGCAAGATAAAGATTTCCATATAGTGCTGGCGAAAACTGAAAAAGGCAATACCCGCCTGCTTGCAAGTGCAAAGGTGGATGTGAAGAATCCAATTCAGTTGCAGGTGAAAGGTGTAGGGGATAATTATGACTTTAGTTATTCGCTGGATGGGAATAATTTCGTGTTGCTGGGTAACACCGTGTCCGGTGATATTCTTTCAACCAATGTTGCCGGTGGCTTTACCGGTTGTCTGATAGGTTTGCATGCTACTTCTGCCAATGATATTCAAGTGAATAATCTAAAGGATGCATATACTGATTATTTCACTATAGGATGCGCGGTGAATATGGCGAATTTTAATTCACCTCAACAGATAGCGTTGATTACTTCTAACTTCAACAGTATCACTGCGGAGAATGATATGAAACCTCAGCCCACACAGCCTGCAGAGGGAAAATGGAACTGGGAAAATGCCGATAAGATTGCTAACTTCGCGCGTGCCAATAAGATTGGACTTCGGGGACATTGCCTGGTTTGGCATGCTCAGACCGGAGGCTGGATGTTTCATGATGAAAAAGGTGATTTGGTTTCAAAGGAAGTGTTGTTTGAGAGAATGAGAACTCATATTCACACTATCGTCAATCGTTATAAAGATGTTGTTTATGCGTGGGATGTGGTGAACGAAGCAATGACAGATGATGCAAAAGCGGAGATTCCTTACCGTCAGTCTCTCTATTACAAGATTGCAGGTGATGAGTTTATTAAAAAGGCTTTTGAGTATGCTCATGAAGCGGACCCTAAAGCATTACTTTTTTATAATGATTACAACGAAACGAATCCTGCTAAGCGCGATCGTATCTATAATATGGTTAAGAGTATGAAGGCCGAAGGAGTACCCATTTCCGGTATTGGAATGCAAGGACACTACAATATTCTTTCTCCTACGGAAGATGAGTTCAGAAAGGCTCTCGAACTTTATTCACAAGTGGTTGATAATATTCATATTACTGAATTGGATGTTCGTATCAACACCCGGGAACAAGGCGGACAGCTCAGTGTAAATCAGGAGGGAAAGAAGTTGGAACTGACTCCTGAGGCGGATGCAGCGCAAGTGGCCCAGTATGATATGTTGTTCCGGGTGATGCGTGATTATAAGCATGTGATTAGTAACGTTACTTTCTGGAATGTGTATGATGGCGATTCATGGCTGGATCGTCGTTGGGGGAATCGTCAGCGTAATTATCCGCTTCTGTTTGATGAGAACCTGTTACCGAAGTCTTCATATTATAAGGTACTGACTTTTTAAATAAAGGTGTTGATGCGGTTTATTATATGCTCTGTCTCTTCATTCGTGAGTAATGGAGAGATGGGGAGACTTAACTCTTCATTATGGATACGTTCTGTAATGGGGAGTTGTTGCATTCCATATTCCTTTTTCAACGCTTCCTGGCGATGAGGTGGAATGGGATAATGAATCTGAGTCGAAATACCGCATTGGGTCAGATAACGTTGCAATTCATTCCGGCGGGGAGAAAAGACGGGAAAGATGTGGAAGACATTGGCTTCATCAATATGATCCGTATGGACAGTATTTTGTAATCCCAAGCGTTGCCAGTCAATATTTTCTTTATAGGATTGTGCTATCTCCCTCCTTCGGGCATTATCTTTATCTAAGCGGGATAACTTTATGGAAAGAACCGCCGCCTGTAATTCGTCCAATCGGCTGTTCATGCCTTGGTACAGATGAACATATTTTTCTGTAGAACCGTAATTGGCAATGGAACGTGCGGTGATGGCAAGTTCGGCATCATGGGTGGTTATGGCACCACCGTCTCCCAAGGCACCCAGGTTTTTGGCCGGATAGAAGCTGAAGGCTGCGGCATCACTTAAATTACCGGCTCGCAAGGCTGGGCTTTCTTTTCCCGGTAAGCCTTTGTTCCAGATGGCACCATGTGCCTGTGCGGCATCTTCTATGATTTTTAGTCCGTAGCGGGTAGCCAGATCGTATATTCCTTGCATATCGGCTAAACGTCCATATAGATGAACTGGTAATATGGCACGTGTACGAGGGGTAATCAGCGATTCAGCATAGGTGATGTCTATGTTGCATGTTTCAAAGGCAGGTTCACAAAGCACCGGTTTCAGTCCGGCACGGATGATAGAGAGTATGGTTGCGATGTATGTATTGGCAGGGACGATTATTTCATCTCCGGCATCCATTACTCCCAATTCACGGTAAGCAAGAAATATTAATGTAAGAGCATCCAGACCATTTCCTGTACTCACACAATGAACTGTACCGCAGTAGGCTGCGAATTCTTGTTCAAAACGGGCCGTCGCCTCTCCATACAGGTACCATCCCGAATGGGAAACACGTAGTAAGGCATCCGACAGTTCAGGCTCAAAGGAAGCATTGATTTTTTGCAGGTCTAAATACTTTATCATAATTTCAATTCGTAAACGTCATACATGATTGCTCTTGCACCGAAACCTTCCTTCTGGAAAAGTAATCCTTCATTCAATATTTGTCCGCCTTGTTCGGTGGAAATGCCGAAGTCGAAGTAACGCTTTTGTCCGTAGCGGGTGTATATCAGTTGGTGGAAAAGCAGGTCGAGTGCTCCGCATTTCTTTCCTTGTATAGAAGCGGCGATGTATTGTACGTGGGCCACTTCGTCGGTTTCATATACTACGCAGCCGCCCAGTGTTTCAGTTCCGTCGCATACCCGGAAAAGGGAAATCTGACGGGGAAAGTTTTTGTGCAGTCGGGTGATTTCTTCCAGTGAATGTACCGGGGCAACACAATATCGTTCATGTAGGTTTTCTTCCAATATTGACCAGAAAGAGGCGAAGTCCTCGTCTTCTGTGATTGTCAGTGCACAGGCCTGTGCCTTTTTTAATTGGCGACGGCGCAGGGTGCGGAAAGGCAGACGGTCGTCCAGTGGAATTACGGATGAGATGCTACGTGCTGTAAGTTGTGCGCCCAGGCGAACGAGGATATATAAATCTTCTTCCGCCGGATAGCGGTGGTAAATGTGCGGAATAGCCCGGTAAACCAGTGATTGTACACCGCACTCCGTATGTAAATAATTCAGGGCGGTGCAGAAGGCACTTTCTGCTTGCGCTAAGGTGATAGAGGCGGAGAGGAGTATTCCCCCATAAGTCAGTCCCTGATGGGAATAAAAGCAATCACCGGAAAGGTTGCCGGGGAGCAAGGCCGTTAATTTCTGATTACAGTAAATCAGCAGGGAACAATCTTGGAAGCGTTCGGCATGATAGCCCATATAGTCGCGTTGCAATAGGAATGTACCGTTTTTGGAGCGGCGCACGAAACGGTCCCAGCATTCTTTTTCTTCTGCCGAGTAGCGGACTATGTGCCAGTTCTGATCGGTTACTGTGCTTATTCCCATGTGCTTATCTGTCTTTATATAACTTCCGGGCTTTAAATATAGATATATTAGCCTGATAAATAACGTAAGTTCAGCTGCTTTATTATCTGTTTGGAGATATTCGGTGATGAAATATACCACAACTGTCCGGAATTTTAAAAATGTGCCTGAAAATGAAGAAGAACCTTCTTTTTTTCTTCCGTCGGGGCATGATGAAAAGGACAATTCGTTATATTTGTAGCAATTTAAAAAAACAAACGAAATGAAAAGAATGACTTTGAAATTTATCCTCGGCGTACTTTGGGTAGCTGTATTCTTGCTAAGCTCTTGTCATCCTGCATATAAGGTGACGAAGACGGAGGGTACGATGGTAGCGATTGACTCTACCTGGGATGTAAATCCTGATGCTGAAGCGATGGCATTGCTTGCTCCCTATAAGGCAAAGGTTGACAGTATCATGCTCCGTGTGGTAGGTACTGCAGAAGTGAGCATGGACAAAGGAGCGCCCGAAAGTCTGCTTTCTAATCTGGTAGCGGATGTTCTACGTAATGCAGCCGGACAAGTATTGGGTAAGCCTGCCGACATGGGATTAATAAATATGGGTGGCTTGCGTAATGTATTGACTGAAGGTCCTATTACCTGCGAAAATATTTATGAGATATTGCCTTTCGAAAATTCTCTTTGTGTATTAACCATGAAAGGTGTTTATTTGAAAGAATTGTTCAATAATATTGCAGCATGTCACGGTCAAGGTGTCAGTGGGATGCAGCTTGTGATAACGAAAGACGGAAAACTATTGGAAGGTACGGTTGCAGGCCGTCCGATAGAGGATGAACAGCTCTATACAATTGCTACCATTGATTACCTGGCAGACGGAAACGATGGTATGACTGCCCTGCCGCAAGCTGAGAAACGTGAATGTCCGGATGGGGCTACTTTGCGTGGTTTGTTTATGGACTATGTGGAACAACAGACTGCTACCGGAAAGAAGATTACTTCCCGTATGGAAGGCAGGATAACTGTGAAAGATGAGTAATCCAGCTTCGCAAGAGCATAATCATAAATTATAAATCATAAATCATGAAACGATATATTCTTTTATTGATGGCAGTTTGCTGCCTATTTCCGGTATCTGCACAGCAATCGACCAAAGAGATACCTGTAGAGCCTCTCTGCCTGGTAGCTCCTGACTCTGCCCAGAAAACCAAACAACTGGTGATTCTGCAAACAAGTGATACGCACAGTCGTATTGAACCCATTGCTGTGAATGCTGCTGACCGCTATGCCGGTATGGGTGGAACGGTGCGCCGGGCTACCTTTATTAAGGAAGCGCGTAAAATAAACCCCAACCTGTTGCTATTTGATTGCGGAGACATTTCCCAAGGAACTCCTTACTACAATTTGTTTCAGGGAGAAGTTGAAGTCAAAATGATGAATCTTATGGGCTATGATGCCATGACGATAGGTAATCATGAATTTGATTTCGGTCTGGAAAATATGGCACGTCTGTTCCGCATGGCGAACTTCCCGGTGGTATGTTCCAACTATGATGTAACAGGTACGGTGCTGGAAGGCTTGGTGAAACCCTATACTACCTTTAACCGCAATGGGTTGAAGATAGGTGTATTCGGTCTTGCTCCGAAGATGGAAGGCTTGGTGCAGGCTGATAAATGTGAAGGTGTGGTTTATAATGATCCGATAGAAGTAGCACAGAAAATGGCAGATTTGCTGAAGAATGAGGAAGGTTGTGATGTGGTCATTTGCTTGTCACACCTCGGTTATCAACTTAAAAATACTCCTTGTGACGAAGAACTGGCACAGAAAACGAATCATATCGATGCCATTCTGGGTGGACATACTCATTCCTTTATGAAAGAACCGGCTGTTTATTTGAATAAAGATGGTCAGAATGTACCTGTGATGCATACCGGAAAAAGTGGAATTTACGTTGGTATGTTGAAACTAACACTTGCGGAAGAATAAATATCCCAATCATCTAAGTAATAAATAGTAAAAAATGAAGAGACCTATTCTCTTATTGTTTGCTGCCCTTTTGTGGGGTGGCACAGGATTGCTTCATGCTCAGGAAGAAGCGCCTTTTCTCCCCTCAGCGGCAGATGCCCGTTGCAAACAGTGGGTAGATTCTGTATATTCCGGTTTGAACCTGCAGGAAAAAGTAGGGCAGTTGATTGTTACCACCTTTCCTGCCAAAGTAGATAAACAGAAGAAGAAACAGATACGCGATCTGGTTAAGAAATATAAGATAGGAGGTCTGCTGTTTGCCGAAGGTACACCGGAAGAGCAGGCTATACTGACGAATATTGCCCAGAAGAATTCTAAAGTTCCCGTTATGATTACTTTCGATGGTGAATGGGGACTCTCTATGCGCCTGGAAGGTACGCCTTATTTCCCGAAGAATGCTGCACTTGGCTGTATTGAAGACAACCATCTGATTTATGAATACGGGCGTGAAGTGGCACGGGAATTTCGTGAGCTGGGTGTTCATGTGAATTTTGCACCGGATGCGGATGTCAATACCAATCCTCTGAATCCGGTAATCCATGTACGCTCTTTCGGGGAAGACCCGAAGAAGGTGGCTGAAAAGGTGGTCGCTTATAGTCGTGGACTGGAGAGTGGCGGTGTGTTGTCCGTGAGCAAACACTTCCCCGGACACGGGGATACGGATGTGGACTCGCATAAAGGATTACCGTCACTATATTATAACCGCGAACGCCTGGATAGTGTGGAACTGTATCCTTTCAAAGAAATGATACGTGCCGGCTTGGGTGGGGTGATGGTTGGTCATCTGCAGGTACCTGTGCTGGAACCGGATGCTATCACGGCTTCTTCACTTTCCGGAAATGTGGTGACCGGATTATTGAAAAATGAAATGGGATTCCAGGGGCTGGTGTTTACGGATGCATTGGATATGAAGGGAGTTTCATCTGTGCCCCAGGTTACTACAAAGGCCTTGCTTGCAGGAAATGATATGGTGCTGGTGCAGTATAATACTGAAAATGCTGTGCAGGAGGTACTGAATGCGGTGAAAGACGGTGTTCTTTCGGAGAAGGTTGTGGAAGAGAAATGCCGTAAGATACTTACTTATAAATATCTGTTAGGTTTACGTCAGCCGCGCCCGCAGTTGCAGGTTAGCGGAATGAGTTATCGTATCCATACGGACGAAGCCAAAGCACTGGTAACGCGACTTCGCCAGGCTGCTGTTACGGTTCTGGGTAATCATTTTGGAGTATTACCGTTGACACCTGTTGACTACACTCCGATTGCACTGCTGAGTGTAGTCGAAGGTAAAGACAGCATCTTCATTGCTGAAATGAAGAATTTATCACCTGTTCCTGTTGAGTGTTTTCATTTGACGAGGGAGATGAGTGGAGATGAGCGCCGTGAATTGGCACGCAAACTGGCGAATTATCGTCGGGTTGTAATCAGCATATCAGGTAAAGATACAGATGCACTTGCTTATGCCGATTTTCTGGCAGGATTGAATTTGCCCGCCCCCATCGTATATGCTTTCTTTACGTCCTATCGTGCAATGCAACCTTTGGTTCCGGCTTTGAATCAGGCCAGTGCTGTGGTGTTGGGACATTCGTCGGAAGCGGATATTCAGCAATATGTAGCGGGTGTGATGTTTGCTAAAGTCCCTGCTCAGGGAAAGCTTTCCATGAGTATCGGTAACCTCTATCAGGCCGGTGAGGGAAGTATGATTACTCCGGGGATGAAACCGGGACGTATTATTCCTGAAGATTTGGGAATGAAGTCTAATGAGTTGCATCGTATCGATGCGATTGTCAAGGGCGGATTGGCTGCCGGAGCCTATCCAGGTTGTCAAGTGCTGGTGTTGAAAGATGGTCAGACGGTATATGATAAGTGTTTCGGTACTCATTCTGATAAAGACACCACTGCTGTACGCCCTACAGATATGTTCGACCTTGCTTCTTTGACGAAGACTACTGCAACACTGCTTGCCGTGATGAAACTTTATGATACGGGTAAGTTGAAGCTGACGGATAAAGCGTCCCAGTATTTGCCGTTCTTGCGGAATACTAATAAGAAGAATATTACAATAAAGGATTTGCTTCTTCATGAGTCCGGGCTGCCTCCTTATATTCGTTTTTATCTGGAGGCCATCGATCCGAACTCGGTGCATGGCCCGTATGCTCAAAGTTGGGTGGATGAGTGGCATCGCACGCAGGTCAGTGAACATAGCTATTATTGTTCAAACTTCAAGTTTAAGAAAGGTTTGGTAGCTGAAAAAGAATTATCTACTTACAACTTGCATGTAGCTGACAAAATGTGGCTGAACAAGAGTTTCAAGAATACCATCTTGCAAAAGATTGCCCGGTGTGATATGGACAGCAAGCGGTATGTGTACAGTGATCTTGGCTTTATCCTGTTGCAGCAGGTGGTGGAGGCTATAGTTAAGTTGCCAATGGACCTTTATTTGGCTAAAGAGTTTTATGCACCTATGGGGTTGCAACGTACCATGTATCTGCCCTTATTAAGGTACTCCAAACAAGAGATTATGCCTACGGCCGCAAATGATTTCCTGCGCCGTCAGGATTTATGCGGCTATGTGCACGATGAGACTGCCGCTTGTATGGGTGGTATTTCTGGTAATGCAGGTTTGTTCTCTACAGCTACGGAAGTTGCGAAGATATACCAGATGATGCTAAATGGGGGAGAATGGAACGGTAAACGTTATTTGAGTGAGGCGACTTGCCGTTTGTTCACTACGGAGACCTCCGCCGTCAGTCGCAGAGGATTGGGTTTTGACAAGCCTAACTTGAAGGATTTGAAGAACAGTCCTTGTGCTCCTTCGGCTACCAATACCGTTTACGGACATACCGGTTTTACGGGTACCTGTGCCTGGGTGGATCCTGAACATGGAACGGTGTATGTTTTCCTCAGCAACCGTCTGTGCCCCAATGTGTGGAATACAAAACTGACTGAGATGAATATCCGTACAAATATACAAGAAGCGATTTATAAAAGCCTGAAATAGTCTGGACATAGAAATACTGGAGACACGGGAAATACAGCGTTTTTTACTAATTAGTCCAAAAAACTCTGTATTTTCCGTGTCTTTGTGTTCGAAATACTATAACTTTGGTAACCTTAATGCATAAATGATGATGAAAAAACTATTCCTACTCTTTTTGATGATATGCAGTTGTTGTGTCCGCTTTGATGCTCAGGCGCACCATCTGCCGGCACCACAATCTCCTGTACCTCCTGTTGAACCTATTATGATACGATCTGTTTCCAATGATGAACGATGCCGACAGTGGGTAGATTCGGTACTCAACAGGATGAATCTGAAAGAACGTATCGGACAATTATTCATTTATACCATTGCTCCTCAGCAAGATAAGGCAAATCGGGATTTGCTACGTAAAGTTGTGGATGACTACAAAGTGGGCGGTCTGCTCTTTTCCGGTGGATTGATGGAAAATCAGGCGATACTGACCAATGAAGCACAAAAGATGGCAGATGTTCCGTTGATGATAACCTTTGATGGTGAATGGGGACTTTCCATGCGCTTGCGAGGTACGCCGGTATTTCCCCGAAATATGATTCTGGGCTGCATACAAAACGACAGTTTGCTCTATGAATATGGTCGTGAGATGGCCCGGCAATGTCGGGAACTCGGTGTGCAGGTTAACTTTGCTCCGGTGGCGGATGTGAATATCAACCCGAAGAATCCGGTTATCAATACCCGTTCGTTTGGGGAAAGTCCTGCTAATGTGGCCGATAAAGTAATAGCCTATGCCCGTGGTCTGGAAGACGGTGGCGTGCTTTCCGTGAGCAAACATTTTCCCGGTCATGGAGATACGGATGTGGACTCGCATCATTCATTGCCGAAGCTGACCTTTTCCCGTGCACGTTTGGATAGTGTGGAGTTATATCCGTTTAAGAAAGCCATTCAGGCTGGGTTGTCCGGTATGATGGTGGGACATTTGGAGGTGCCGGTACTTGAATCGAAACGAGGGGTGCCTTCTTCACTTTCCCGTAGTGTAGTGCATGATTTGCTGACACAGGAGATGAAGTTCCAAGGATTGGTATTTACGGATGCCCTGGCTATGAAAGGTGTTTCTGCCAATAACACGAGTATTTGTCTGCAGGCATTGAAAGCGGGACATGATTTGTTGCTTGTGCCCCGGCGGATTAAAGAAGAAGTGGATGCTATACTGGATGCTGTGAAAAACGGTGAACTGACGGAGGCAGAGGTTGAGGCAAAGTGCCGGAAGGTACTTACTTATAAATATGCTCTCGGGCTATCAAAGAAACCTTTTGTTCGCCTTTCGGGGTTAAGTAATCGTATTAATACGGCGCACACCCGTGATTTGATACGGCGTCTGAACCAGGAGGCGATTACCGTACTGAAGAATAAAAACGATTTGCTTCCGTTGGATGCAGATACCCGGGAAGTAGCTGTGCTCAATGTAGGTGATGCAAAAGAAATACAACCGTTCCTGAAGGAGCTTTCCGAATTCATTAATCCTGTCGGTTCAAAAGGAGTACCTGCTGTCTTTCAATTGAAGAAAGAGTTGCCGGTGGCTGCACGTAAGCAGTTGCGTGATTCACTGTCACAGTATAAACGTATTCTTGTTTGTGTGACGGAACATCGCTTGGCGCCTTATCAGACCTTCTTTGGGGAATTTGTTCCTGATATTCCAACAGCTTATCTGCTTTTTATACCCGGTAAGCAAATGTTGCAGATACGTCGTGCAGTATCGGCTGCTAATGCTGTGGTACTTGCACATTCATCGAATGATGACGTACAGTGTCAGGTAGCCAGAATACTGTATGCCGGTGCAACGGCAAACGGACGCCTTTCGGCAAGTGTCAGTGACTTGTTTGCTACGGGGGATGGACGGACTATTACTCCGAAAACACCGCTTCACTTTGTACCCGATGAACATGGGATGAACTCCCGCCTGTTGACTCGCATTGACGAAATAGCGAAAGAAGGCATTAAAGAAGGAGCTTATCCCGGTTGTCAGATTGTGATATTGAAAGATGGAAAAGAAATGTATAATAAAGCTTTCGGAACACATACCTGGCCGGGGGCTACGGGTGCTTCTGTCAATAAGCTTTCTGCTACCAATATTCCTGGCGCTACTTTATCGGTATCTTCGACGGATGTTTATGATTTGGCTTCGCTGACAAAGACTACGGCAACATTGCTCGCTGTTATGAAGCTGTATGACAAAGGACGTTTGAATCTTACCGATCGTGTGTCAGACTATCTGCCCTGGTTGCAAGATACGGATAAAAAAGATATCACAGTCCGCCAGTTGTTGTTGCATGAATCCGGATTACCTTCTACATTGTTGTTTTATCAGGAAGCTATCGATAAAGAGAGCTATGGAGGAACTCTTTTCAAAGCAAAACCGGATGCTGCACATTCTGTGCAGATAGGTGTTCGTACCTGGGCTAATCCGAAATTTAAGTTCCAGAAAGGGTTGACTTCTAAAGTGCGGACGGCAGAGCATACCTTGCAAGTTGCCGATAGCTTATGGCTGAATCGTTCCTTTAAAGAAGTCTATCAACAAACGATTGTGAAGGCACCGTTGCGCGATCGCCGTTATCGGTATAGCTGTGTAGGTTTCATCCTGTTGCAGCAGTTGGTTGAGGCGCGTACGGGCATGTCGATGGATGCTTTCCTGGAACAGGAGTTTTATGCTCCAATGGGGTTGAAACGTACGGGATATTTGCCATTAAAAGGTGCAGCTACGGCGGGAACAGCATATGCAGGCATTGTATCTGGTAAGCATACTCCTATACCGAAAGCAGAAATTATACCTTCTTCGGTGGATCTATTCTTGCGGAAAACCGTTCTTCAAGGCTTCGTGCATGATGAGTCGGCAGCTTTTCAAGGCGGTGTATCAGGGAATGCCGGTCTGTTCTCCAATGCAACGGAAGTGGCTCAGATTTATCAAATGTTGTTGAATGGGGGAGAGTTGGATGGTAAGCGTTATTTAAGTCCGGAAACTTGCCGTGTATTTACTACTACTGTATCCCGCATCAGTCGTCGTGGTCTGGGCTTCGATAAACCTGACCGACAGAATCCGGCAAAGAGTCCTTGTGCTATGGCTGCGCCTGCTACTGTTTATGGGCATACCGGATTTACAGGTACTTGTGCCTGGGTTGATCCGACGAATGGGCTGGTTTACGTTTTCCTTTGCAATCGTATCTATCCGGATGTATGGAATACGAAACTGATGAAGATGGATATTCGTACACGAATACAGGAGGTGATGTATCAGGCGTTAAAATAGCTATAATAATAGAAGAAGGGAATAGCCCCCCGCTCACGCGGCCGGTTACTCCCTTTTTCACGTCTTGAAACAATCAATTAATACCAGTCAAACTTATCTGTGTTGCAATGCAAATTATGTTAGAATGCAATACCCAGACGCAGACCGAAATTGCTTAAACCGTCTACACTATAAGTGAACAGGTCGCCCTTGTTCGTGCCATAGCTATAGTAAGCGGCAATGTGCAACCCCGGACCATAAGCCCATGGGTAAATGTTGAGTCCAATTTCTGGTGATACATAGAAACCCCAAGTACTCTTGTTGGCTTCGTAAACATTGAAAGTTGATTTCATTTCAGCGTACTGAGGACCTACCTTCAGCCCAACATAAGGCTGGAAAGCGCTACCGCGGTCGAAGGTATAACGACCTGCCAGACCGAAAGGCAACTGGAACAGTGTGTGCTGTTGGTCGGTATTGATGCTACCGCCTTCACCTACTGGAAGTGTCTGGCGTCCGAAATATTCGTGGTTGCTATGGTAAGCAAGGAAAGCACCGAGAGCAATGTTCGGAGTTACGTAGTAACCACCTTCAAAACTCATACCCCATCCGCTGGCTTTATCAGCGAAATGGTTGCTCAGGGGGAAGTTGAATTGCCAATCGATATTAGCATAACCGTTATCGGTCAATTGTGCCTTTGCCGGCATGGCGAAGACAAGAGCCAGAGCGGCAACCGCCAGTACTCTCATTGAAATATATTTTATTGTTTTCATACTTGTTATTGTTTTAAACGACTTAACTACTTACTACTAATTATTTATTAGTCAGATATGAAGATTGAGCATAAGCTTGGTTTACACCTTCAATAGCCAGTTTAGTATTTACAGATGTAGAACCGCTAAGCAATCCGCTCATATAGCTTGTCCAGAGTACGGGCAGTTTCTCTTTTTCACCCTGTGTAGCTTCCAGATTAAGGAGCTCGGTAATGAATGAACCTGTGCTATAAGTATAAGTTACAGCATACGGATAGTACCATCCGCCCCAGTTACCCCAGTAAGGTGCATCCCAATAACCAGGATAGTTCCACCACCATTCGGGACGTCCGTAATCATTAAAGTAGTAAGTGCTCTTGATGTAGCTGACCTGTAAACCAAGGTTAGCTTCTTCACGGTCGTCTACGCGGACAAAGCCACGATTATTCATGTTGGTAGCATAGGCTTGTAGAATTTCCTGAGCACTTTCATCTTTCCAGTATTCGGCCTCTTTTTTATCGCCGATGATAAGAATGCTATCCGGCATGTAGTACGTTTGGAAAGCTTTGAAGTCAGCTTTCGTGTCATAGTTGGTATAAACCAGATATTTGTTGTCCAGCTTATCCGTGTCAGGGTCTTTTTCGCAAGCTGCGAAAGTCAAGACCACCAATAATAGGGGAATTAATTTCTTCATACTTTTATAATGTTTAGGTTAAATATAAAAATCCTGCCCTGGTACCTCAGGCTTTTGGTACATGAACAAGATAAAAAATAAAAGGTTCGGAAAGGGGTATGTTAAAATTGTATTTTCGGGGAAGAAAGTTATAGGAAAAAACGCTTTTTTCGATGAGATATAGGCTTGTATGTTGTTGGAAACTAAGGTGCTGGCGTGTCCTGCCGCAGGAAACGAGCGTTCCCTTCCGTGGAAACGCTCGTGGACTCTTAATGGGAACGGATTATCTGCCCGTAGGTAATAAAGCAGTTCTTTATTATCTGCTTATTTCAGATTATATGTCTGATTGATCTTTTCTATTTCTTCTGCTGTGAATTTCGTGTTTTTGATACCTTGCAGATTGTCGTCTAACTGTGCTACAGAGCTTGCTCCGATAATGACTGAGGTAACCATATCATCTTTTAGCAACCATGCCAGAGCCATTTCAGCAAGAGTTTGTCCGCGTTGTATGGCAACTTCGTTCAAGGCTTTTATCTTTCTCAGTATTTCGTCAGTCAATGCTTCTTTTTTCAGGAAACCACCTTTAGCAATGCGTGAGTCTTCGGGAATACCGTTCAGGTAACGGCTCGTTAATAAACCTTGTGCCAGAGGAGAGAAAGCAATGAAGCCCGTACCGTTTTCCTTTGCTTGTTGCAGGATACCTTCTTCTTCTGGTTCACGATTGAAAATGTTATATCTTCCCTGATAAAGCAGGCAATGCACATCTCTTTCTGCTAGGTAACGGTATGCAAATTCAGCAGCTGCTTTTGGATATTTTGAAATACCTATGTACAAGGCCTTGCCTTGGCGCACAATATCTACGAGGGTTTGCAGAGTCTCTTCCAACGGAGTGTTGGGATCATAGCGGTGTGAATAGAAGATATCCACATAATCCAGATTCATGCGTCTCAGGCTCTGATTTAGGCTGGTCATCAAGTATTTTCTGGAGCCCCATTCACCGTAAGGACCGGGCCACATATCATGTCCTGCTTTCGTGGAAATGAACAGTTCGTCACGATAAGGCATAAACGATTTCTTCATGATCATTCCGAAAGTTTCTTCTGCTGAACCGTAGGAAGGGCCGTAGTTGTTGGCAAGGTCGAAATGGGTAATTCCCTTGTCGAAAGCGTGGTGTGCCATTGCCTGTGAATTGGCGAAAGTATTGACGTCGCCAAAGTTGTGCCACAAACCTAATGATATTTCGGGCAGCAATATGCCGCTTCGTCCGCAACGGCGATACTTCATGCCGTTGTCGTACCGACTGCTGTCGGGAGAGTAAATGGGGTTTATCATGCTATTGAGTTTAAGTGAGAACACAAAAGTAGGTGATTTAATCGGAAAAGAACATATAAAGTATGATAAATGTAATCGGAAACAAATTATACTATAATTGGATAAAATAATGCAACCGGAAATCATACAAGTCCGCTATCTTTGTACCTGAACTTTAAAAGAAAGATAATACCATGAAAAAAATTATGTTAGTGGCTGTTTTAGCAGCTTTTTCTCTTACCTCCTTATTTGCTCAAAAGTATGAAAACCTGGCCTTGACGCCACCCATGGGCTGGAACAGTTGGAACAAATTTGCCTGTAACATTGACGAGAATATTATAAAAGGTGTGGCCGATGCTATGGTTGAAAGCGGCTTGCGTGACGCCGGATATGTATACCTGAATCTGGATGACTGCTGGCATGGTGAACGGGACAGTCTCGGCTTTATCCAAGCAGACCCGGTGAAGTTTCCCTCCGGCATAAAGGCTTTGGCAGATTACGTACATTCAAAAGGACTGAAGATAGGCATCTATTCAGATGCCGGTCGGAAGACTTGTGGCGGACGTCCCGGGAGTTTCGGACACGAATATCAGGATGCTTTGCAATATGCGAAATGGGGCATTGATTATCTGAAATATGATTGGTGCGAGAGCGAAGATATCAATCCTGTAGGCGCATATAACCTGATGCGGGATGCGCTACGTGCAGCCGGACGACCCGTCTTGTTCAGCATGTGCGAATGGGGCACAAGCAAGCCTTGGGAATGGGCGGCCGAAACCGGACATATGTGGCGCACTACCGGAGATATTTTTAATTGTTTCGACTGCATAGACCAGCATCCCGGCTGGGCAGCCTACGGTGTGATGCAGATACTCGATATGCAGAACGGATTGCGCAAGTATGCCGGTCCCGGACACTGGAACGACCCTGATATGCTGGAAGTGGGCAATGGGCAGACGGTTAATCAAGACCGGGCACACTTCTCCATGTGGTGCATGCTGGCAGCCCCGCTGATACTGGGAAATGATATCCGCAACATGTCTCAGGAGACAAAAGACATTATTTTAAATAAAGAGGTTATCGCTCTCGACCAAGACAGCCTCGGCATTCAAGGCTTGAAGTTTGCCGCTGAAGACGGACTGGAATTTTGGTTCAAGCCTTTGGTTAATGATGACTGGGCCTTCTGTATCCTTAACCGTACTACCGAACCCAAGGAATACACCATCGACTGGCAAAAGTTCAATCTGTATGATGATGTAGCCCGTCGCTTCACCGACTTCGATTCTAAAGTGTACAACGTCCGTAACCTGTGGACCCGGCAAGAAGAAGGAAATACGAAGAAGATGAAAAGTGTAACTATTCCGGGACACGATGTTGTGCTGTATCGTCTCAGCATGAATAAGAAGAAAAAGTGATACTATATAGAATAACGAATGAAGAAAATTATCGCAACTATGGCAATTGGAGCTTGTTTGTGTTCTTGTGGCGGAAGCCGGGAGGAAGTATATAAAGACCCTTCGGCCACTGTGAAGGATCGTGTGGAAGACTTGCTGAAACGGATGACCCTCGAAGAGAAGGTGGGTCAGATGAACCAGTTCGTCGGTGTGGAGCACATCAAGGCGAATAGTGCCGTGATGACCGAAGACGAACTGAGAAATAATACAGCCAACGCTTTTTACCCCGGATTTACGGAGAAAGATATAGAGAAGTGGACCGAAGAAGGCCTGATAGGCTCCTTCCTGCACGTGCTTACCATTGAAGAAGCCAATTATCTGCAATCTCTTGCCATGAAGAGCCGCTTGCAGATACCTATTATATTTGGTATAGACGCCATACACGGCAATGCTAATGCGCCGGACAATACGGTCTATCCTACCAATATCAACCTTGCCTGTTCCTTTGACACGCTGATGGCTTACAAGATAGCCCGCCAAACAGCCAGGGAAATGCGAGCCATGAACATGCACTGGACTTTCAACCCGAATGTGGAAGTGGCTCGCGATGCCCGTTGGGGACGGGTCGGCGAAACTTACGGTGAAGATCCTTATCTTGTAACTTTGCTGGGCGTGCAATCCGTTAAAGGTTATCAGGGCAACCTCAATGGCAGCGAAGATGTGCTTGCCTGCATCAAGCACTTTGTAGGTGGCAGCGAACCCATCAACGGAACAAACGGCTCGCCCACCGACCTGTCCGAACGTACTTTGCGCGAAGTATTCTTCCCGCCTTTCGAAGCAGGAGTGAAAGCTGGTGCCATGTCTCTGATGACGGCCCACAACGAACTGAACGGCATCCCCTGTCATAGCAACGAGTGGCTGATGCAGGACGTTCTGCGCAGCGAATGGAAATTCCCCGGCTTCGTAGTGAGTGACTGGATGGACATTGAGCATATCCACGACCTACACGCCACCGCCGAGAATCTGAAAGAAGCCTTTTACCAATCCATAATGGGCGGTATAGATATGCATATGCACGGTATCCACTGGAATGAGATGGTTGTGGAGCTGGTGAAAGAAGGTCGCATTCCCGAGTCACGTATAGACGAATCCGTGCGCCGCATCCTCGACATCAAGTTCCGTCTTGGCATCTTTGAGCAGCCCTATGCCGATGAAGCCCGCACCACGCAGGTGCGCCTTTGCGACGAACATCGTGTCACAGCTCTCGAGGCTGCCCGCAACGGCATTGTGTTGCTGAAAAATGACGGCGTGCTTCCTCTATCCCACTCCAAGTACAAAAGGATAATGGTGACCGGCATCAACGCCGATGACCAGAACATCCTGGGCGACTGGAGCGCCCCCGCGAAGGATGAAAACGTAACTACTATCCTCGAAGGCCTGAAGATGATTTCCCCCGATACCCAGTTTGACTTTGTGGACCAGGGCTGGGACCCGCGCAATATGGACCCGAAGAAGGTGTTCGAAGCTGCTGCACGTGCCCGCACTGCCGACCTCAATATCGTAGTGGCCGGCGAATACATGATGCGCTTCCGCTGGAACGACCGTACCGATGGCGAGGACACCGACCGCTCCGACCTCGACCTTGTAGGCCTCCAGAACGAGCTGATAGAGAAAGTGGCTGCTTCGGGCAAGCCAACCATCCTTATATTGGTTAACGGTCGTCCGCTTGGTGTGTGGGCGGCAGAGAATCTGTCTGCTATTATAGAGGCTTGGGCACCGGGCATGTATGGCGGACAGGCGGTAGCCGAGATACTTTACGGCAAAGTGAATCCCTCGGCCAAACTGGCTGTCACTATTCCTCACAGTGTGGGCCAGTTGCAGATGATTTACAATCATAAGCCTTCACAATACTTCCATCCTTATGTGGCGGGCAAACCAAATAAGCCGCTTTATCCGTTCGGTTATGGTCTTTCTTATACTACATATAAATATGGTGACCTGAAGCTGATGCAGAAAGAAATCGGCACAGACGGTGCAGTAGACGTGAGTGTAAAAGTAACCAATACCGGTGACCGTGACGGAGTGGAAATCGTGCAGCTCTATATCCGCGACAAGTTCAGCAGCGTCACCCGTCCGGTGAAGGAACTGAAAGACTTCGCCCGCGTGTCGTTGAAGGCAGGAGAAAGCAAAGTGGTGAACTTCAGAATCACACCCGACAAGCTGGCTTTCTATGACAAAAAGATGAAGAAGGTTGTAGAACCAGGCGAGTTTATCGTAATGGTGGGTGCTTCCTCCAACGATAAAGACTTACTGACGGAAACATTCACAGTACGATGATGAAAAAACTGACTCTAGTATGTGCAGTGCTTCTGGCAGTGTTGCTTCCCTCGCGGGCACAATCTGTTCGCGAGCGCATCCTGATGGATGAAGACTGGCAGTTCGCCTTCGGCAACGCTTCCTCTCCCGAAAAGGACTTCGGTTGCGGAACAGAATACTTCAATTATCTGACGAAAGCCACTTCTATACACAATGAAGGCCCTTACTCGCCTAAGTTCGATGCCTCCAAATGGAGTGCGACCTGGAAGAACGTGAATCTGCCGCACGACTGGGTAGTAGATTTGCCTTACGCTCGTGAAGCAAGCCATAGCCACGGCTACAAAACAGTGGGTTATAAATACCCTGAAACCAGTGTCGGCTGGTATCGCAAGACCTTTACCGTTTCGCACGAAGACCTCGGTAAGCATCTCTATCTTCAGTTTGACGGAATCTTTCGCGATGCCCGCGTTTGGGTGAACGGCTTCTATCTTGGGCGCGAGCCCAGCGGCTATGCCACGCATACTTACGACATTACTGAATATCTGAACTATGGCGAAGACAACCTGATTACCGTTCGATCTGATGCTACCCTCGAAGAAGGCTGGTTCTACGAAGGCGCCGGCATCTACCGCCATGTGTGGCTCAACAAGGTAGCTCCCGTACATGTAGTCCCTTTCGGTACTTTCATATACAGCACGCTGGAAGCTCCTTTCGACAAAGCTCTCCTGACTATTGAAACCACGGTAGAGAACTCTGGCTTGAAGGTAGGCGATTATCGCCTTCGCCATATTCTTCAGGATACTGAAGGCAAAGAAGTGGGATGTTGCGAGGCAAGTGGCAAAGCTTTGCTGCCGAAAGAACGCCAGTTGGCCACCGGACAACTCCAATTGGACACCCCCAATCTCTGGAGCACAGATGCCCCCTATCTATATACATTGCTTACGGAAGTTTATCAGGAAGACAAACTGGTGGACACTTATACTACCGTAACCGGCATCCGCCACGTCGCCTTTGATGCCGACCGAGGTTTCTTCTTGAACGGTCGACCTTTGAAGTTGAAAGGGGTAAATATGCACCAGGATCATCCCGGCGTAGGTGTAGGCATACCCGATGCCCTGCAAATCTACCGCCTCAAGCAGCTGAAGAGTTTTGGCTGCAATGCCTACCGTTCTTCGCACAACCCGATGACGCCCGAAATGCTCGATGCCTGTGATAGTCTGGGCATTCTTGTCATTGAAGAGAACCGCCTGGTTGGTGTTAACGAAGAGCATACCCGCCTGCTGAAACGCATGATAGAACGCGACCGTAACCATCCCAGCGTAATCCTTTGGAGTATAGGCAACGAGGAGTGGGGCATCGAGTGGGAAGAAAGCGGCACCCGTATTGCAGCAACCATGCGTGAATACTGCCATCGCTTCGATCCCACGCGCCTGATGACTGTTGCTTCGAGCAGCGGACCGACTATCCTGATTCCGGCCGATGTAGCGGGATATAACTATATTCTTCAGAATCCGGTGGAACAGCACCGCAAAGATTATCCGCAGCGTTGTGCCTACGGTTCGGAAGAAACTACGGGTAGCGGTACACGCGGCATCTACTTCGATGCTTACGACAAAGGACATATGATGGCATATAATCGCAAACCTAACGGACCGGACAGCTTGCTGAACTGCATCAGCCGTGGCTGGAAGTTCTACGACGAGCGCTCCTATCTTGCCGGAGTCTTCTACTGGACCGGTTTTGACTACCGCGGAGAACCTACTCCGATGACGTTCCCTGCCACCGGTACGCAATTCGGCATTCTGGATTATTGCGGCTTTCCCAAGGACGAAGCCTGGTACTTGAAGTCTTGGTGGACGGATGAGCCGATATTACACATCCTACCCCACTGGAACCTGCAAGGGCACGAAGGTGAGAATATCGACTTATGGGCATATAGCAACTGCGACGAAGTGGAGCTGATTGTAAATGGCAAGAACTTAGGTCGTAAACCCATGCCGAAGAACGGTCATCTTTCTTGGACGGCCATCTATCAACCCGGTACGGTGAAGGCTATAGGCTATAAAAACGGAAAGAAAATTCTTACCCGTAAAGTGGAGACTACCGGTGCTCCCGCCCGTATCTCCCTCACTGCCGACCGCTCTGTCATCCAGGCTGACAATCGCGATGTGGCTGTCTTCCGCGTGGAACTTCAGGACAAGAAAAAACGCTTTGTCCCTACAGCTTGCGATGATTTAACGATTACGGTCAACGGTCCCGTGCGCATACTCGGAGTGGGCAATGGCGATCCCGCCTATCAGAGTACGGAACGTCCTGCGGACACCAACGCTCATACCTATCAGGTAAAAGCCTTCAACGGTCTTGCTCAGATATTACTGCAAAGCACCGGAGAATCAGGAGAAGCCACGCTCATTGTTGGCGCGGACAGCCTTCCCGCTGCATCTTTCGTATTAAGACTGGAAGAACGATAGGCCTGTATTTATAGCAGGAGATGTGTTACTGTTGCAAGTTTAAAAAGAATGACTATATTTGTCGTATAATACTATTTTAACCAATTGTCATGGAAAACCAGAACTACATTATGAGGGAGATTACTCCTTTGTCGGACCGGGATTGTTTCTACATTGCCGACCGTAGGAAGACAGAATTCACCTATCCTATACACTGCCATGTCGAATATGAACTGAATTTTACCGAACATGCTTCCGGTGTCCGTCGTGTGGTAGGTGATTCCGCCGAGGTTATCGGAGATTATGACCTGGTATTGATTACCGGCAAGGAACTGGAGCACGTGTGGGAGCAGCACGAATGCACCTCAAAGGAAATACGTGAAATCACTATTCAGTTCTCATCCGACCTGTTCTTCAATAATTTTGTGAACAAGAACCAGTTCGACAGCATCCGCCGCATGCTGGAAAGGGCACAATGCGGCATCAGCTTTCCGATGCAGGCCATCATGAAGGTATATAACTGGCTGGACAAGCTGGCCTCTGAGGAACAAGGATTCTATGCCGTGATGCATTTTCTGAGAATTCTGTATGAACTGTCTCAATATGATGATGCAAAGGTGCTTTCCAGCTCATCGTTTGCCAAAATAGAGACCTTCTCGGATAGTCGGCGTGTGCAGCGTGTGCAGAAGTATATTGCCGCTCATTATCAGGAAGACATCAGGCTGAATACGCTGGCGGATATGGTAGGAATGACACCGGTTTCGTTCAGCCGCTTCTTCCGTTTGCGCACGGGGAAGACTCTTTCGGACTATATCATTGATATTCGTCTGGGTTTTGCCACACGATTGCTGGTAGATTCTACGCGGACAATAGCTGAGATCTGCTACGACTGCGGTTTCAATAATCTGTCTAATTTCAACAGGATGTTCAAGCGAAAGAAGGATTGCTCGCCGAAAGAATTCAGGGAGAACTACCGGAAGAAGAAGATTGTAATATGATAATATCGTATCATTCTATTTATAAGAAACCACGTACTTTTGCATACAACGAATAATCTTAGTTTTATACCATGAAAAAGGTTACACTTCTTTTTATATCCTTGCTGTGCGCTTTAGCTGTTGCAGCACAGATACGTGGAAATGAAATCCGCGTAATTGTTTCTCCCGATCATACCGATTGGAATTATCGGCCGAATGAAAAATGTACATTTACAGTCCAGGTGATGAAAGCACAGAATCTTTTGCCGGATGTGACGGTGGATTACGAGCTTGGTCCCGAAATGTATCCCACTGAAACCAAGAAAGGGTTAGTGCTTAAGGATGGAGTACTCAAAGTACAAGTTACCATGAAGACACCCGGCTTTCTGCGTTGTAAAGTGACGGCGCATATAGGAAGCCATAAATATGAAGGTCTGGCTACTGCTGCTTATGACCCTCAACAGTTGCAACCCATCACGCAACTGCCAGATGATTTTCTGGACTATTGGGCAAACACGCTGATCGATGCAAGAAAGACCCCTCTGAATCCTGTGATGACCTTGCTTCCGGAGCGTTGCACGGAAACGGACAATGTTTATCAGGTAAGTTTCCGGACAAAAGCTTGGGGCGGTCGTTTCTACGGAATACTTAGTGTACCGAAAAAAGAAGGGAAATACCCCGCTTTGCTGCGTGTGCCCGGAGCAGGTGTTCGTCCTTATAGTGGGGATACTTATACGGCTCCCGGAAAAGTCATCACTTTGGAAGTCGGCATACATGGCATCCCGGTGACGATGGAACAGTCTGTTTATGATGCCCTTGCCGGCGGTGCGCTGAATAATTACTGGACCTTTGGGCGAGATAGCCGGGATAACATCTACTATAATCGCGTAGTGGTAGGTGCTCTGCGTGCAGTAGACTTTATTTGCTCTCTGCCCCAATATAACGGGAAGGCATTAGGGGTAACCGGCTCAAGCCAAGGTGGTGCACTCTCTGTGATAACGGCTGCCCTTGATCCTCGCGTAACTTTTTTCGCTGCTGTACATCCGGCACTGTGTGACCATGAAGCGTACATAAAGAAGCGTGCCTGTGGTTGGCCACATTACTTTTATTATTATGGAGCTCCGAGTGAGAAGGAACTTCAGACGATTCGTTATTATGATACTGCCAACTTTGCCCGTTGCCTCAAGGTGCCCGGATGGTTCAGTTGGGGGTATAATGATGAAGTCTGCCCGCCTACATCCATGTACGCCGCCTACAATGCTATCACGGCTCCGAAGGTATTGCATCCCTATCTGGAGACAGGTCACTACTGGTACCAGGAGCAATGGGATGAGTGGATGGAATGGTTGAGAAAGCAGTTAGGACTTTAAAATGCCTCATTAAAACAAGTTAATAAAGAGTGCCAGCCATGAGACAACGCTACGTTTCATGGCTGATTCTTTATGACGCTGAACTTTAATGCCATTACGCTAACTAATTGATAAAATAATATCGTTTTCCGCTATCGAAAACCTCTATTTTTGCATTGTCACTTAAATGCTAATAATATGAAACATTTTTTCTTTTGGTCCATCCTTTGGCTGCTTCTCGGAGCGTGTAGCCCTACTGAGGTGAAACGCTCGTTTATAAAGGTAAACGATAAAGGACAGTTTATTCGTGATGGGAAACCTTATTACTACGTAGGTACTAATTTTTGGTATGGCGCCATCCTTGGCTCTGAAGGTGAAGGCGGTAATCGCGAACGCTTGCACAAAGAACTGGATTTCTTGAAAAATATTGGTATCAATAATCTGCGTGTATTGGTGGGATCCGATGGCGAAAATGGAGTGAAAACCCGTGTGGAACCTTCCTTGCAAGTGGCACCCGGTGTATATAATGATACTATTTTAGCCGGGCTGGACTACTTCATGAATGAGTTGCGTAAACGCGATATGACGGCCGTACTCTATCTGAATAATTCTTGGGAATGGAGTGGCGGTTACTCCATGTATCTGCAATGGTCGGGACATGGCAAAGCAGTGGTGCCGGCAGTCGACGGCTGGCCGGCCTTTATGGAGTATGTGAAACTGTTTCAGCAATCAGACAGCGCGAAGTCTTTGTTTGCCAACTACGTCAAGGATATTGTAACAAGAACAAATAGGTATAATAAGATAAAGTATGTGGATGATCCTACACTTATGTCCTGGCAGATAGGCAATGAACCTCGCGCTTTCTCTGATGATAACAAAGAACCTTTCGCCCAATGGATGGCGGATGTGGCTTCGTTGATTAAATCGCTTGATCCCAATCATATGGTATCGTCCGGTAGCGAAGGTTTGTGGGGATGCGAGAATGATATTACTCTCTTCGAAAAGATACATGCCGATGCGAACATCGATTACCTCAATATTCATGTCTGGCCTTATAACTGGGGTTGGGTAAAGGCAGATAGTCTGATGGAACTTCTTCCGCAGGCTAAAGAAAATACAAAAAAGTATATTGACGAACACATGATGGTGGCAAAGAAGTACCACAAACCGATTGTACTTGAAGAATTCGGCTTTCCGCGCGATGGTTTCAAATTCTCTAAAGAGTCTTCCACTAATGCACGTGATGAATATTATCGTTATGTATTCGATTTGATTCGGCAGGACCGTGAAAACGGGGGACTTTTTGCCGGATGTAACTTTTGGGCGTGGGGTGGCTTTGCCGGGCAAGTTCCCGGACACGTGTATTGGGAAAAAGGAGATGATTATATGGGGGACCCTGCACAGGAAGAACAGGGCTTGAACTCTGTCTTTGCCACAGATACAACAGTTGAGATTATTAAGGTTGAAAATGAAAAATTAAAATAAGGAGTCGTGCTATGAAACTTATGAAGTATATTTATCTGGTTGTCTTAATCTCGGTATTGTTTGGTTGTGGCTCTTCCGGCATAACAGCAAAAGATGAAAGTAAATTATCGGTAGAGGGAACTTTCCTTGTGAACGGAAAAGGTGAAAAGATCGTTTTGCAAGGCATCAGTTTTGGCTGGCATAACTGGTGGCCTCGCTTTTACAATGCATCTGTAGTGAAACAGTTGAAGCAAGAATGGAACTGCACAGTAGTGCGTGTAGCAATGGGAGTAGAACCCGATGGAGCATATCTGAATAATCCGGAGAGGGCAATAGCTTGTGTAACGGCAGTGGCCGATGAGGCTATTAAAAATAATATGTATGTCATTATCGACTGGCATAGCCACGGCATACATACAGAAGAGGCAAAGGAGTTTTTTATAAAAATGGCCAATCGCTACAAGGATTCGCCTTATGTGATTTATGAGATATTCAATGAACCGGTAGAAGACTCCTGGGAGACAGTGAAGGCTTATTCGGAAGAGGTGATTCGCGTCATTCGTGCCATAGATACCGATAATGTGATTTTGGTAGGTACTCCTCATTGGGATCAGGATGTCAATCTGGCTGCAGATAATCCTATAGTAGGATATAAGAATATCATGTACACATTGCATTTCTACGCTGCTACCCATGGACAGTATCTACGGGAGCGTGCCGACTATGCATTAAGTAAGGGATTGCCTCTGTTTGTGTCTGAGTGTGCCGGTATGGAAGCCAGCGGTGACGGACCTGTGAACCGACAAGAATGGGATGCTTGGCGTAATTGGATGCAGAAGCATGGCATCAGCTGGGTGTGCTGGTCGGTATCTGATAAAGATGAAACTTGCTCTATGCTTTATCCTGATGCTTCATCTGAAGGCAACTGGGCAGAGAAAGATTTGAAAGACTGGGGGCGTATTGTGAAAAAGGAACTGCAAAAGGTGGAGGAATAAATTATGAAGCTTAAATTGATACTAATAATCTGCCTGCCGTCTTTCTTGGGGCTGAATCTTAAGGCTCAGTCTTTAGTAGATAATGAAGCTACAACCGAAACGAAAGCACTTTATCGGAATCTGTCGGAATTGGCAGGAAAGCATATTCTCTTCGGCCAGCAGGATGCAACCAATTATGGGCATGACTGGTCGGTAGGCGAAAATCGCAGTGATATAAAAGATGTATGCGGGTCTCATCCGGCTATGATTGGAGACGATTTTGACAAGCTGACCGTAAAAGATGAAAAAAGGTTGGAAGAAGGCAGAAAGCATTTGCTGAAAACCATTACGGATACGTATGAGCGTGGCGGAGTGATAACCATCTGCTGGCACAGTGTCAATCCGGTAAATGGTGGTAGCTTTTATTGGGAGAAAAATCCTGTTGAAGCAGTGGCCCACATACTTCCGGGTGGCACAAAACATCAGCAGTATTTGTTGTATCTGGATCGCATAGCCGAAGTGGCTCATGAAGCCAAAGGCAAGGGTGGAGAACTAATTCCTATAATATTCAGGCCTTTTCATGAATTTGATGGTGACTGGTTCTGGTGGGGAAGTGCACATTGCACTAAAAAAGAGTTTATCTGCTTGTGGCGTTTCACGGTAGATTACCTGAAAGATACAAAGCTAGTACACAATTTCTTGTATGCTTTCTCGCCTGACTGTAAGTTTACTACTGAGAAAGAGTATCTGGAACGCTATCCCGGCGATAAATATGTAGATATTCTGGGAACGGATAATTATTGGGATTTCCGTCCAGATGGGGCGAATAACCCGAAATTGGCAGTAGATAAATTAAAAATAGTATCAGATATTGCAAAGAATAAACAGAAACTGGCTGCATTGACCGAGACTGGCTTAGAAGGAGTGACTAACCCGGAATGGTACACTTCAGTGTTATTGCCCATTTTGAAAAATCCCGCTATAAAACTGGCTTATGTTATGGTGTGGAGAAATGCGAACTATAATCCTAACCATTATTATGCTCCCTTCTCCGGTCATCCAGCCGAAGATGATTTCAGGAAATTCAAAGAAGATTCGCAGATTTATTTTGAAGACCGGTTACCGGATTTATATAAATAAGAAATAGAGCAAGTTCTTTTATCATCATTGTATTATTATAGAATGATAGGGTAAAATAGTATCAGTGTGTGATTACGGAATCATGTATTTTTGTAATCGGATAGCTTAATCAATTTTAAAACAAACTTGAATACAAAATTTTAATAACTTTACTTTGATGCTGATGAAAAACATGAAGGTGTTAAAATGGTGGTTTATCATAGCTTTACTTTGCTTGATACCTCAGTTAACTTTTGCACAGAATATTCAGGTGCAAGGTTCTATCACCGATGAAATGGGAGAGACCATGATTGGTGTATCTGTCTTGATTAAAGGAACGGCAAGTGGTACAATTACTGATTCGGATGGTAATTTTACATTGTCGGTTCCTGCTGAAAGTACGTTGGTTGTTTCTTATGTTGGCTATAAAACTCAAGAAGTAAAAGTCGGGAATAGGAAGATACTTAAAATTTCGATGGATACTGATGCGCAAGCCTTGGATGAGGTTGTTGTCATTGCTTATGGACAACAGAAAAAGGTGACTGTAACAGGATCTGTTTCTAATGTTAACAGCAAAGAACTGCTAAAGTCACCTTCTGCTTCTTTAGGTAATGCTATTTCAGGTAAATTACCGGGATTGTCTACCGTGCAGTACTCCGGTCTTCCTGGTGCTGATGATCCTACTATCTTTATTCGTGGTCAAGCCTCTCTGAATGGTTCTACACCGTTGGTGTTGGTAGACGGGGTGGAGCGTTCGTTTACGCAGATTGATCCGAATGAAGTGGCTGATATCACCGTGCTGAAAGATGCTTCAGCCACGGCTGTATATGGTGTACGTGGTGCAAACGGCGTGATACTCGTAACGACTAAACGTGGTGAAGCAGGTAAGACTCAGATATCAGCTTCTACTTCATGGGGTGTTCAGACTGTTACTCAGTTCCTTGATTTTGCCGACTCCTATACGTATGCCAATACGTTCAATAATGCGCGTTTGTCTGATGGCAATAAACCGCGTTTTTCTGATGATGTTGTGGAGCATTTCAGGAGTCATGACCAGCCTCTTCTTTATCCTGATATCGACTGGATAGACTACATAATGAAAGATGCTGCACTTCAAAGTCAACATAATATTTCGGTTACGGGAGGTAATAAGGTTGCACGTTATTTCGTTTCGTTAGGTATGTTAGATCAGGACGGTATGTTTAAGACTTTCGGAGATAATGAGAAGTCCAATTTCTCATACCGTCGCTACAATTACCGCGCTAACTTGGATATTTCCTTAGGTAAGATTCATGAATTATCCATCAACTTGGGCGGACGCTTGGAAAACAAACGCTCTATTGGAAATAATGGAGGCGATAATGGCGAGGAGTACATATTCCGTTATTTGATGGATGCCCAGCCATTCTCGGGTGCAGGAATTGTTGACGGAAAATGGATTAAAACAAATCCTGCTTTGATAGACCCTACAAATTCAGAAAATGTGGTAAGCTCACGTGATGGTCTTGATACTTTCTATGGACAGGGCTATAAGGAAACTGCTACAAATGTACTGAATGTGGACTTGATTTATAAACTGAATATGGATTTCTTGACGAAGGGACTTGATTTCAGGATAAAAGGCTCATACAACTCTACTTATAATCATGTGAAGAATCGGACGAATGGAGCTCCGGCACAATATACACCCTATTTGGATGACAGCGGAAATATTGTGTATCAAAGAAAAGGTGATTATTGGAACCTGGGCTATAATGAAAACTCATGGCCCAACAGAGACTGGTATGCTGAAGCAAGCTTTAACTACAACAGACGATTTGGCGGGCACAATGTAGGTGCACTCTTACTATATAATCAATCTAAGAGCTATTATCCGTGGGATGCCCAAAACAGTACCTATATTTCTATTCCTAAAGGATATGTCGGTTTAGTAGGTCGTGTGACTTATGACTATAAACACAGGTATATGATTGATGCCAATATGGGCTACAACGGTTCGGAAAACTTTGCGAAAGGCAATCGTTATGGATTCTTCCCTTCGGTTTCTATCGGATGGACTGCATCGGAAGAAAAGTTTTGGAAACCGGTAAAGTCGGTTGTGTCTTATTTGAAGTTGCGTGGCTCTTTGGGAACTGTGGGTAATGATAACTGTCAAGGATATCGCTATCTCTATTTGCCGGCTGCTTGGCAAATTACAAACGGATATTATAATAATGTAGGCGACTTTGCAGGATATAACTTTGGTACCACTAATACTACATTCCTGAATGTGGCACGTGAATACTCTTCTGCTTCGCCTGATGTGACGTGGGAAACGGCGGTGAAATACAACTTTGGTTTTGATGCTAAATTCTGGGATGATAAGATTAGTTTGAGCTTTGACTATTTTAAAGAAGATCGTAAGAACATCCTGATTAATAATGAAAATATGATTCAGGCTCCCACAGCCTTGCGCCCCTCTTATATTAACTACGGACGGGTGAAGAACCATGGTTATGAAATTACCCTGAGCTATTCGGACCGCATAGGTAAGGACTTCTCTTTTACGATATCGCCGACTTTATCATATGCCAAGAATAAAATAGTGGAGCAGGCAGAAATAACCAAACCTGATAAGTTGGTTAAGGCCGACAGTTATATGGGCAAGAAATTGGGCTTGAAAGAAGATACAGAAGTTTCCCCGGACTGGACGTATGCTACTGGTAATTCAATAGGCTCCCGAAAAGGATACCTCTTCTTTGAGTTTTATGAGAAAGGGAAAACGGAAGAACGTTACAAAGCTGCTTATGGTGCAGACATGCCGTCTCAGTTGGTGGCAAGCTTGATGAATGGTGATGCAGTATATGTTGATTTGGACGGTGATGGTGTGATATCCGAAGAGTATGACCAGATGCACATGGGATATACGGATAATCCTGAGTATACTTTTGCTTTGAATCTGAGTCTTCAATATAAGAATTTGGATTTCTCAATGTTATGGTCGGGCGCAACGCATGTTTCCAGAAACTTGGATGGCGTATATCGCCAACCCTTCGGGCAGCAATATAACTCTTCTCTGCTGCAATGGGTGGTAGATAATGCCTGGACTCCGGAAACAGCTTCATCGGCTAAGCTGCCTCGTATAACTTTTGCCAATGAAAAGCAAAATCAGGCAAACTCTAATATCTGGTATTATGATGCCAAGTATATACGTCTGAAGAATGTAGAAATCGGATATAATTTCAGGAACATATCATGGTTACCAAAATCAGCTAACCTGCGTTTGTATCTGAACGGAACGAACCTGTTGACTTTTACTCCGCTGGATGCCAATGATCCGGAAAATACAGGCGGAGGTTACGGTTCATTCATTAAGTATCCGTTGATGCGTGTCTTTAATTTTGGTGTAAAGGTTAACTTCTAAAAATGTATCAGATGAAAAAACTTAAATATATTATTGGTGCTGTTATAATAGCCTTTGGAGCCTCCATGTTCTCGGGATGTGTTGACCAGATTAAAGTGGGCGATGGCTTTCTGGAAAAGGCCGAAGGTGAAGATGTGGATGAAGACTTGATTTTCTCTAAGAAAGTATATACGGAATATTTGCTTTGGCAATGCTATGAAGGGCTTTATTCTCCGTTTAAGAATTGCTATACATTGAATTCCGGATTGATGGAAAGTCTGTCGGACATTATGCATTCTGAGTTGGGTTGGGATGATATAGGACGTATGTTCTATACCGGCAATCTTACGGCTGCTAACGCAAACGCAGGCTGGGTGCAGAGCCGTTTTGCCTTCATATCTCAGGGAGGCATTCAAAATATGAGTAACCAGTCCAAACGTTCCATCTGGAATTGTGTAAGAGACTGTGAGTTGCTGATTGACAATATTCATCGGGTGCCCGATATGACCGATGCTGAAAAGGCTCGCTATACAGCAGAAGCCAAAGTAATCCTTGCTACGAAGTATTTGGATGGTATTCGCCATTTTGGTGGTCTTCCTATTGTAGACCATGCTTTTAAAGGAGAAGATCAGATGGAAGAAGGCCGTTCTTCCTTAGAGAAAACGGTAGCATTTACCGTAGGACTTTTGGATGAAGCGATTGCAGAACCTAATCTCCCCTGGAACTTACCGGATGCAGATTTGGCAACTTGGGCAGGACGTATGACAAAAGGTTCGGCTGTGGGCGTAAAGGCCAAACTGCTGCATTATGTAGCCAGTCCGATTTTTAACAATGACACTCCTTATAGCACAGAGCAACCTCAGGATGCTGTTGATGCACGACAGGTATGGTATGGGAACTATGATGTACAGCGCTGGCAGGCTGTGGTTGCGGCTTGTGAACAATTCTTCCAGATGAATGATGTAAATGGCGGCTATTATAAATTAGTAGAAGCATCTTCACCTACTGAAGACGGATATCGCTCCGCTTATCGTAAGGCCTATCGTGCCAGAGGAAATAAGGAAACTCTCGTAGAGGTACATGACCGTGTATATATGACCGATTGGGACCAATCGCCAGCCAATGTTTGGCACTCGGGTGCATGTGCAGCCACGCTGGATTGGATGGAAATGTTTCCTTGGGCAGACGGGAAAGAGTATGACGGGCAGAAATACTATGGACAGAAGCCGGCTGAGAAAGATATCTTTGCTGATAGAGACCCTCGCTTGTATGAAACGATGGTAGTTCAGAAAAGAAATCTTAAATATCAGATTTATGGAGAAGATAACCCTATTCAGATGTGGGTTGGTGGAGAATTTAAAGTTTGCGGTTCAGACTGGGCTTGTAAACCGTGGGGATTTCCTACTTATAAATATGTGCTCGATTTAGGCTCGGATGACCAGGGTGGGCAGGGAACCATTGATGATGAACCGATACAGGTGGCTTATTTGCGTTTAGCTGAGATTTATCTCATTTATGCAGAGGCTTTGGCTGAAACAGGTAAGAATGTGGAGGCCTTGAAACAACTCAATACGGTACGCCGCCGTGTGGGGTTGGGAGATATTGAGGTGATGAATCGTAATTTGAACCTGACTACAGATAAAAATAATTTGATTAAAGAAATCATGCGCGAACGTGCCTGTGAATTGGGATTTGAGTGTGAGAACCGGCTCCATGACATGAACCGCCGTTTAATGGTCGATGACTTTAAAAAACAGCTGCGTGGTATGCGTGTCTATCGTTTGGACGAGCAGGGCAATCGTGTAGAGAAAGCATGGAGTAAAGATAGTGGTGAGCCTTTCCCGACTAATTTTGAATATGAGGCTTATGATATTCAGGGAAGCAACCCTCGTTTTGTGTGGAGTAACCCGGAACGTTGGTCCAATAAATGGATTTTGGCTCCTCTGCCTCCCGAAGAGATCAACAAGAATTATGGTCTAACGCAGAATCCCGGTTGGAATTAATATTTGATTTTAAAATTGCGAACAATGAAAAGACATCATAAAATCTTTAAATTAAGCTTGGCTGCTGTGTGTGCTACAGTCACACTGAATATGAATGCTCAAAGTTCCTTGATTGACTACAAGAATGGTAAAGTCGATTTAGGAATGGGCGTTGAGCAGAGCCAATTGTTTTCTACGGCTGCTACGCAGACTATCAGCGGTGAAGAATTAGAGAAGACTGCTGCAATCTCCCTGAAAGATGCACTTTACGGCAGGTTGCTGGGACTAACTGCTCTGAAGCAGGGTGGCTTCTCAGGCAGTGATGGTTACGGCGCAACGATGAGTATACGTGGTAATCAGACTACCAGCGAGAATAATATACTGATTCTGGTGGATGGGATAGAACGCTCCATTGATTATATGACCATAGCTGAAGTCGAATCTGTGACGGTGTTAAGAGATGCCGCGGCGGTTGCCCTTTATGGTTATCAAGGTGTCAATGGCGTTATTCTGGTAAAGACGAAACGTGGAATAACCGATGGACATCGTTTATCAGTATCTTATGATCATAAATTTACTTTTAATCCTAAGGTGGCCGATTTTGTTGATGCTTATACCTATGCACAAGCCATCAACAAAGCCCGTTCCAACGATGGATTATCAGCAATGTATAACAACTACGAACTGAATGCCTTCCAGACAGGGCTCGAACCTTATTATTACCCCAATGTAAACTGGAAAGACGAAGCCTTCAAGGATATGGGTTCTGAAGATAAACTGAATCTGTCGATGAAAGGTGGTAATGATAAGTTGCAATACTTCGCTATGTTGGATTATACCGATAGTCGTGGTATTCTTGAAGGAACTGACCAAGGTAATTATTCCTCACAACTGAAATTCTCGAAAGCGAATGTACGTGCGAATCTGGACGCTCAATTGACCTCTACTACGACAATGCAGGTAAATGCATTGGGAAGTTTCTTTGAAACGAATCGTCCGAACGGCGCAGACCCTAATGGCTTGACTTGGATGCTTTATCAGACACCGGCTTCCGCTTTTCCGGTGAAGAATGATCCAAATGGGGAGTTGGCTGATGTGTGGGGAGGAAATACGACCTATGGTATGAATAATGTGGTTGCACAGATACAAGGTTCAGGATTCCTGAAGTCTCATGCGCGTATGTTTCAAGGAGATGTTACCTTGAAGCAAGACTTGGGCTTTTGGGTAGAAGGTTTGAGTGTATCGGCCCGTGCCGGTTACAATAACTTCTCGGAGATTTACGAATCAAATGCATTGGGTTATATGTACGGTTACCAGAGATATACATTCGATTCTAATGGTGTACCATCGGGGCTGACAACATATTCTGCAGGTAATAAGACAAACAACCTGGATTATAATTATTACATCAATAAGCATAATCGTTCTTCTTATCTGTCCGTATCTGCCGATTATCAAACTTCTTTCCGTGAAGATGATAACTTCTCAGCATCTTTAATCTGGCATCAGAAGAATACAACATCTAATGGTCAATATATGACTTTTAACCGCATGAATGTGATGGGCTATCTGCATTATGACCTGAAACAGAAATATATGGCAGACTTGGTATTGGCAATGAATGGTTCCAGCCGCTCGTATCCGCAGAAGTGGTCGTTTGCACCGACGCTTTCATTGGGATATATTTATGCTAATAAGGATGATGCTTCGTTCCTGAATTTCGGTAAGGTACGTATGTCGGCAGGCATACAGCATACAGATTATGTACCCATTCAGGGACTTTGGCTGGAGAATTACAATGGTGGCGGTGGCGATTATTATTTTGGTGCCGGTACAGGTTCACAGGGCTGGGGTACTTTCATCGGATATCAGCCGACCCGTACTTTCAATCTGGAGACTGCCTATAAATTCAATATCGGAACGGATCTTAGACTGGCTAAATCTGTGGACGTGAATGTAGATGTTTACTATCAATTGCGTGATGACATTCTGCTTTCTGGTGACGGATTGAACTCATCCGTAATGGGTATTCCTTCCTCGTATGTAAATCAAGGAAGAGTTGCAAGCTATGGTGTTGAAGTGGGAGCTAACTGGGTGAAGAGACTGAACAATGATTTGTTATTTAATGTAGGCGGAAGTTTCACCTGGGGGCGCAATAAGCAACTCCGTACCATTGAGAATGTAGCTTATGATTATTTGTCTGCTGTTGGCGGACGTGTGAATCAGCCCTGGGGACTGGAAGTTGTCGGTTTCTTCAAGGACGAAGAGGATATTGCCAACTCACCCCGGCAGAACTTTGATGTCTGCAAACCCGGTGACTTTAAGTATAAGGATCAGAATGGAGATAAGGTAATTAATGAAGATGATGAAGTGAAGATGGGTTATGATACTTCTATTCCGGAACTGAATTATGCGCTGAATTTGGGCTTTCGTTATAAAAACGTCGGATTTAATGCCATGTTTCAGGGAGCAGGCATGTATACCGCTTATTTGGGAACGACAGGTGTCTGGACTCCCTTGGTAGATGGAGCTAATTTGTCGAAAGAGTATTATGAAAACAGCTGGGATATGAGTAACAACCCTATCTATCCGCGTTTGACGTCACGTACTAACAATAATAACTACCGTGCCAACAACGTGTGGTATAAGAATGTAAATTTTCTGAAACTTAGAAACTGTGAGGTTTATTATTACTTACCGGAGAAATGGACCTCAAAGGTAAGAATGTCTCAGTGCAAAGTATTTGTGAAAGGTGAGAACCTGATGACTTTGACTAACCTGAAAGTGATGGATCCCGAAAATATAGGAACCAATTATCCTACTTTAATGGGAGTGAATCTGGGTGTATCTCTGAAGTTCTAACTGATAAAAATGAATTGATATGAAACTGATTAAATATATTTTAGCAACGGCGCTATTGTCTGTTCTCGGCACAAGTTGTGTGGACTTGAACTATACGGAAGTGACGACAAATGATGAAGATTGGATTTATAAGAGCCCGATTTACGGCATTCAACAATTGGTTACAAGTGTCTATGCCCATTTGCCTAATGGTTTTGACAAGAACTATGAGGGAGGTAGCGGTTCTACTTTGGCTGCGGCTACGGATGAAGCGGAATGTGCTTTGTCCAATTCGAGCGTGCATCGTTTTTACAATGGTGGTTGGAGCCCTAACAATCCTTTCTCGTTCACTTGGGAAAACTCGTATAAAGCTATTGCAGAGGCCAATAACTTCCTGGAGAAGTTGGATAAGATAGACTTGAGTGACTATGCCAGCAATAATGACTATGAAGCGATGAAGAGCAAGTTCGATTTGTTTGAATACGAAGTCCGTTTTTTGCGTGCTTATTATTATTTCGACTTAGTGCGTACTTATGGCGATGTACCTTTCACGCTGAAAACTCTGTCGAATGTAGAAGCAAACCGGATATCACGTACGCCGGCCTTGGATGTGATGAACTGGATTGTGGAAGAGATGGACGCTATAGCAGAATATCTGCCCATCACTTACACCACAGAGCTGAACCCTGAAGTGGGGCGTGCCACTCGTCCCATGTGTCTGGCATTGAAGGCTCGTACACTCTTATATAAAGCATCTCCTTTGTTCAACACTTCCAGTAATAGCGGATGGTGGCTGGATGCAGCAAGAGCTAATCATGATGTGATTAAGTATGCAGCACAATGGGGCATTACGCTTGGCAACTATGCCAAAATCTGGGGTTCTGATAATGGTGACGGTTCAGAAGTCATTTTCGCTTCTAAGCAAGGTGCTTTGAATAGTTGGGAGTCTTACAACTATCCTATTGGTGTAGAGAATGGGCAGGGAGGCATGTGTCCTACACAGACTCTGGTTGATTTATATGAATATAATGATGGCAGTGGACAGACTTTCGGAGAACGTCACGCCAATGCAGATATCAATGTAACCTGTGATAAGCCTTATGCTGAATTGGATCCACGTTTCGGGTTGACTATTGTGAAGAATGGTGATTTGTGGCCCAACTATAACACTACCCCGATTGAAACGTTCGAAGGTGGTATCAATGCTGCTCCATTGCTCAATGCTACTCCTACCGGCTATTACCTGAAGAAGTACTGTGACGGTAACGTAAATATCTCTACCAATGATGCTACTACTGCACCTCACGCATGGGTCATCATGCGGTTGGGTGAATTTTACCTGAACTTTGCCGAAGCCATGTACCGCTATTACGGCAACGCTGAAACTGCCGGTGAATTTGGCCTGACAGCAAATGGCGCTATCAATGCACTGCGCGACCGCGAAGATGTACAAATGCCCCATTGGAGCGGTAATCCTTCCGATTGGTTGCAGCGTTATCAGCGCGAGCGTTTTGTAGAACTTGCTTTCGAGAATCAACGGTTCTGGGATGTACGTCGTTGGAAGTGTGGCTCTGAACTTGCCACAGTGAAAGTGGCTAAGCTACAGAAGAATGCCGATGGTGATGTAGTACTGACTCGCAGGCAAGAGACACGTAATTGGGAAGATAAATATTACTTCTTTCCGATACCGTTCAGTGAAATCAATAAGAATCCGAACCTGGTGCAAAACCCGGGTTGGGGAACTAATAATCAACAATAAATAGAGAAAGAACATGAAAAGAATCATATATAATCTAACTGCACTGGTTTTTGCATGTGTCTATTTAGGTTCCTGTTCTGATGAGGAAGTGATAGGGGCACAGTCATTATCCGTAGCGTCCTTCTATCCGACCATTGTGATGGAAGGAATAGAGGTTACGGTTACGGGTACGGCATTAGAGACAGTCAATGAAGTCGTCTTCCCCGGCGGGGTAACAACCGGTGAGATAACCAAAATTGATGAACGTACTTTGAAAGTGATAACACCGGCAGGAGTAAGTGAGGTAGAATCTGCTCTTGTCTTGAAGTCCGAGAATGTGGAAGTGGCAAGTCGCCAGACGATACGAGAAGCAAAACCTACTTTCTTGTCTTATCAGTTCACAGAGAAAGATGGAGCTATGACCGGCACCGGCATGACGATAAACGGTAAGGACTTGTTGCTTGTGGAAGACGTTGTGTTTATTTTGGGCGACAATAGCCTGACTATTCATGCGCTCGAAATGACGCGTAAGTCGAATACTGCCATTAAGTTGACATTACCTCAGGATACACCTGTAGGCGAAGCCGTGCAGGTAACGATAAGTTTTAAGAACGGTGCAGAGATGGCTTTGCCCGCAATAGACATTCAGAAAGGTTCTGGTGGCGGTTCGTGGGTGCAGCAAGAGGTGCCTATTTATTCCGAAGAGCCTGTTGATGTAGGTTCATGGGCCAACTCTCTACAAATAGCAGCCACTGCTTTTGCCGATGCCAAATTGGATGACTTGATTCGTGTATATATATCCGATTGTGGCGATAATGCTCAGGGTTCATTGAAGAATGGAAGTACTTGGGCGGGATTACTGCCTGAACTTGAATACTTCGATATCATCGGAATGGCAGACATCGGATATTACGAACAGACGGTTACAGAAGAGATACTGTCGCAGTTGCAAGAATCCGGTTTGATTGTTAGCGGACAGAACTATGTAATTCAGAAAGTTTCGCTGTTTACTTCTGTATGGGTAGCAGGGGGAGATGAAGAACTTACCGATCCGATTACTCCGCAGACAATTATGTTGAATGACTTTGAAGAGCATGACGGTCATAACTCATCCTGGGATCATAGCTGGTCGGATGCTGAGGCTACTGAGTTCCCCGTAGACGATAAAGGCAATGTATATCTCCATTTGGTGAAACCTCTTGACGGATGGCTTTTGAACTGTAACCATCAGGATATTGGCACCATATCCGGCATTGAGAACTATGTCATTAAGTTCGACCTCAAGATTGATACCGGTACAATGGGAGCTTCGGAGGCTGCCATGCAGATTGTCTTGGCAGACAAATGGCTTTGGATAGGCCCCGGCCTCTTCCCGGAAACGACGGACGGGAAATGGATAACCGTATCCCGCAACATTTCCGACTTGAGTGCTGACTTGGTAGGTGACTTGGAGATAGGTATGCTGAACAATGGTTTATATGGAGATAAGATACCTCAAGGCTTGTGTATTGACAATCTTCGTTTAGATCCGAAGAAATAATAGTCTGTATAATGAATATTATCACGCGATTTGTAACGAAGTCTAAAGAACTATTTTGTTCTTTATGTAATATAGTGACTGTTCTTGGTTTCTATGCCCTTCTCTGTTCTTGTGGCGGCGGTGATTCTCCGGATACCCCGGTTCCGGATGCACCCCGCCTGCTGGAGAGCAGTCCGGTGAATGGGGAGAAGAACTTGTCTGCCGGTAATTTGACTGTTGTACTCACCTATGACCAGAGGTTAACACTCCCTGCTGATGCCTGTAGTAAAATAACGATAGCAGGTGCTACGGTTTCCGAAGTGTCTGTCTACTTGACAAAGGTGACTATTCTGATTACCGGTCTGGAGAATGGTAAGAACTATGAATTGCTGGTATCGCAAGGAGCCGTATTGGGTCTCGCAGGAGTAGAAGTTCCCCGAACAACCATTTCCTTTAGTACGGCCGAAGCAGCCGGTCCGTCCATAGCCAAATTATGCACTCCCAATCCATTGCCACAGGCTCAGAAGGTTTTTGATTACCTGTTCAGCATCTACGGAGAGAAGGTGCTGTCGGGGGCAATGGCCAACGTTAACTGGAATATAGCAGAAGCGGAACTTGTTAAGCAGACTACCGGAAAATATCCAGCCATTGCATTCTTTGATTATTTGCATCTTTTTGCCTCACCGGCGGATTGGATAGATTATGGCGACATCAAAGTTGTAAAAGATTGGTGGGATGCAGGCGGGCTGATAGGAGCGGGTTGGCATTGGAATGTGCCTAACGTAAAGAACGGCGTAGAATATACGTGTACTCCCGGAGGTGGGAACAAGGGTAGTGACGGCAACTGGACAACCACCTTCAGTGCAAGTAATGCCACGGTAGACGGCACTTGGGAGAACGAAGTGGTGAAGGCAGACCTGGAGAAAATGGCCGGTTATCTGAAGTTGTTGCAAGATAAGAACATACCCCTAATCTGGCGTCCGCTGCACGAGGCTGCCGGCAACATCTATGAATATACAGGTGGAAAGGCCTGGTTCTGGTGGGGATATGATGGTGCCGATGCCTACAAGAAACTGTGGATTTACATGTTCAATTTCTTTAAGGAGAAGGGCATAAACAACTTGATATGGGTATGGACCACACAGACGAAAGACGTTGATTTTTATCCGGGAGATGACTACGTGGACATCGTGGGCCGTGATATTTACAATCAGAAGGATGGAGTAGCCAATGCTGCCCAGTACAGTTCAATCAAGGAGACTTATTCCGGTAAACCGGTGGCATTGAGTGAGTGTGGAAGTGTTGCCACTGTTTCTTCACAATGGAGCGCAGGCGCACGCTGGTCTTTCTTTATGCCTTGGTATCAATATAATGCAACCGGTCTGGATGGGCACGAACATGCCGACGCTGCCTGGTGGAAGGATGCCATGAGCAAGGACTATGTGGTGGCTCGTGAAGATTTGCCTTCGTTCAAGTAGCACTCCGGTGATTTTATTCCGAGTAGAATAAGTTAGGTATAGGATAAAATTGTATTAGAATACGAACAGTCATTCCGCTATCTTTGTGAAGTGAAATGAATAGACCATTGATAAATATGAAAATGAAAACGCTTAGATTAATAACCATGATATTGGCCTCAAATTCTCTTATGGCATGTGGCCCGGCGCAGAAGTCTCAAAAAGACGAGGGCGCCCCTACGCGCACTGCCGAAACGGAGCAGTTGCTTGCCAATCTTAAAAAAGTATCAGCCCGCGGCTTCATGTTCGGTCATCACGACGACACTAACTACGGCATCGGCTGGGATGGTGACGAAGGACGCTCCGATGTAAAGAGCGTCTGTGGAGATTACCCTGCGGTTGTCAGCTTTGACCTGGGGCACATCGAGTTGGGAGACACGGCGAGTCTGGACAATGTCCCGTTCAGCAAAATAAGGAAAGAGATATTGAACCAGTATAAGAGGGGCGGGCTGTCCTCTTTGAGCTGGCATCTGCGCAATCCGAAGACAGGAGGAGACGCGTGGGATGTATCAGATTCTACAGTTGTGAAATCCATCCTTCCCGGTGGAGCAAATCATGGGAAGTTTGTCGGCTGGTTAGAGAAACTGAGCACTTTTATCAACTCCCTGCAAACGGAAGACGGAGTGAAGGTGCCGGTACTTTTCCGCCCGTGGCACGAACATACCGGTAGTTGGTTCTGGTGGGGCGAGAAACTCTGTACGCCCGAGGAGTACAAGCAACTTTGGCACATGACGGCAGATGCGCTTCACGATAACGGAGTGAATAATGTGCTTTATGCCTACTCTCCGGGCTGTGAACCGCAGGATACGGCGCAATATCTGAAGCGTTATCCGGGTGATGATTTGATAGATGTGATTGGCTTCGATACATACCAGTTCGATCGTGATGGATATATTGCCAATTTTGAAAAGTCTCTTGCCATTATAGACAGTATCGGTAAAGCACACCATAAAATCATTGCTATTACAGAGACCGGATACGAAGGCATTCCCGATTCGAAATGGTGGACCGGAACTCTGCTCCCGGCTGTGGAGAAATATCCGATAGCCTACGTATTGGTGTGGCGCAATGCCCGCGAGCGTGTCACCCATTTTTACGCTCCCTATCCGGGGCAAGTCTCTGCCGAAGACTTTGTAGACTTCTACAATCATCCTAAAACTCTTTTTGCGAATGACGTAAACTCTTTGTATAAATAAGAAAAAGACAATCAATATGGAAACTTTTAATGATAAGGTAAACAAACTCTTTCAGGAACACGAGGAGCTGATTGCGAGGAAGAATGAACCCATGGAGGGAGGCAACGGCATCTTCACCCGCTACAAATATCCGGTAGTGACGGCGGCGCACACCCCTGTCTTCTGGCGTTATGATTTAAATGAAGCTTCCAATCCTTACCTGATGGAGCGCATCGGCATGAATGCTGCCCTCAACTCCGGCGCCATCAAGTGGAACGGCAAATACCTGATGATGCTGCGTATGGAAGGCGCCGATCGCAAATCCTTCTTCGCCGTGGCCGAAAGCCCAAACGGCGTGGATAACTTCCGCTTTTGGGACTATCCCGTAACCATGCCCGAAGATGTTATTCCCGCCACCAATATTTACGATATGCGTCTCACCGCCCACGAAGACGGCTGGATATACGGCATCTTCTGCGCCGAACGCCATGACGACAATGCCCCAGTGGGCGACCTCTCTTCCGCCACGGCCACGGCCGGCATTGCCCGCACCAAGGATTTAAAAACCTGGCAACGCCTGCCCGACTTGAAAACCAGGAGTCAACAGCGCAACGTCGTCCTTCACCCCGAATTCGTAGATGGTAAATACGCCCTTTACACCCGTCCGCAAGATGGTTTTATCAATGCCGGAAGCGGTGGTGGCATTGGCTGGGCTTTGGTGGATGATATGACACATGCGGAAGTAAAAGAGGAAAAGATTATTGATTACCGTTACTATCATACTATTAAAGAAGTGAAGAACGGTGAAGGCCCCCATCCCATAAAGACCCCGCAAGGCTGGCTCCACCTCGCCCACGGCGTGCGTGCTTGCGCTGCCGGACTGCGTTATGTACTGTACATGTACATGACGGCTCTGGACGACCCCTCCCGCCTCATTGCCACCCCCGGCGGCTACTTCATGGCGCCCGAAGGCGAAGAACGCGTAGGCGACGTAAGCAATGTACTTTTCACCAACGGCTGGATTGCCGATGACAACGGAAAGGTGTTCATCTACTACGCCTCCTCGGACACGCGGATGCACGTAGCCACCTCCACGGTAGATAAATTGGTGGATTACTGCCTCAATACCCCGGCGGACGGCTTGTCCTCTTCGGCTTCAGTGGAGACGCTGAAGAAACTTATCAGTAATAATTTGCAACTGATGCAAAAATAATATCTTTGCGGTGGTATCAGGCCGTTATTGAACCTATTTCAGTCGTATACTGAATAGGGTTCAATATATGACTGATTGCCCCCCGCCGAGAAGGCATTCGGACACTGTTTTTAAGTTCCGCGTGCGCATGGTTATAAATCTTGATTTTTAATAGTATGGCAACACTGAAAGAGAAAATTGGTTATGGCTTTGGTGATATGTCTTCCTCTATGTTCTGGAAGATATTCTCCTATTATTTGCCTATATTCTATTCTAATATATACGGGCTGAGTCTGGCGGATACGGGCGTCCTGCTGTTGGTAACGCGCATTTGGGATGCGGTGTCCGACCCGATGATGGGCATCATTGCCGACCGAACCCATACGCGATGGGGGAAATACCGTCCTTATCTGCTGTGGATTTCTCTTCCTTTTGCTGTCTGTGGTATATTGATGTTTACCACGCCCGACTTCGGACCTACGGGGAAACTCATCTGGGCATACGTCACTTACATTCTGATGATGACGGTTTATACAGCTATCAATGTTCCATACGGGGCTATGCTGGGAGTGATGACGGATGACTCGGACACGAAGACGGTGTTCTCTTCCTACCGGATGTTCTTTGCATACGGCGGTAGTTTCATAGCCTTGTTTGCCTGGGAGCCGCTTTGCAGGTGGTTCAGGGAGATGACTGGCTCGGTGACCGTCAGTTGGCAATATTCCATGATTGTGATTGCTGCGTTGTGCTTCGTCGTGTTCCTGTTATGTTTCAGCATGACGAGGGAATACGTGAAGAGCGTATCTACGGTTTCTATCGGTAAGGACTTCAAGTCGTTGCTTGCCAACGTGCCTTGGTGGTTGCTTATCGGAGCGGCATTGTGCTCCAACTTGTTCAATACGGTGCGTGGTGCTACGGCCGCCTATTTCTTCAAAGATTACATAGGCGACAGTATATTCCTGAACCTGGGTGATTTCACAATCCTGTTTTATGCCGGGCTGTTCCTGGGTGTGGGAGAGGTTTCCAATATGATAGGCGTGGTACTGGCAGTTCCCCTTTCGCGCGGACTGGGCAAGAAATCCACCTATATCGCCACGATGGCGGCACTGGCGGTATTGAGCATTCTGTTCTTCTATCTGCCTTGCACACCGACGGGCTTCTGGGTGATGCTGATTATGCAAATCGTTATATCTATTTGTACGGGTATCGTTTCACCGTTGATATGGAGTATGTATGCCGACGTTTCGGATTATGCCGAACTGAAAGACGGGACGGCTTCGACTGGGCTTATATTCTCATCTTCATCGATGGCACAGAAGTTTGGCGGCGCATTGGGCGGTGCGGCTGTGATGTGGATATTGGCGTCATTTGGCTACAATACGGCGGAAGGTGCCGTGCAGACAGCGGAAGCGCTGACGGGACTGAATCTGCTGATGAGCTGGATACCTGCCACTGTGGCAGTGGTGGCAATGATAGTCGTGTACTTCTATCCATTGACGAAGAAGCGTGTGGCGGAAATTAATGAGAAGCTGAAAGCAGTGCGGGCAACAGACATAACGGTACAGTAATGAGCTAAATTTATATTCATAACCGGAAAAGAAATAAATGAATCTCGTCAGAAGTTAAACTAAAAACAAAATCTTATGAACATCACGAATCTGCGAAAAGAGATGGAAGAAGAGTTAGTAGGCAACATTCTTCCTTTCTGGCTGAACAAGATGACAGATGAGGTGAATGGTGGCTTTTATGGTCGTATCTCGGGAACCGGAATCTTGATGCCGGAAACAGAAAAGGGCGCTGTATTGAATGCCCGTATTCTCTGGACTTTCTCGGCAGCCTACCGTTTGCTGAGGAAAGAAGAATACCTGTCTGCGGCAACGCGTGCCAAACGCTATGTGATAGATCATTTCTATGACCGGGAGTTTGGCGGCGTCTACTGGTCGCTCGATTATAAAGGTCATCCATTGGATACAAAGAAACAAATCTATGCTATCGGCTTTGCCATCTATGGACTGAGCGAATATCATCGTGCCACGGGTGATGCCGAGGCTTTGGAATATGCTGTCCGTCTGTTTGAGGATATCGAAAAGTATAGTTTTGATTCTTTGAAGAATGGCTATTGCGAGGCTCTTACCCGAGAATGGGGAGAGATTGCCGATATGCGTCTTAGCGATAAAGACGAGAACGAACGTAAGACAATGAACACCCATTTGCATATCTTGGAGCCCTATACCAATTTGTACCGTGTATGGAAAGATAATCGCCTCAAGAAGCAACTTCGCAATTTGATAGAATTATTCACGGATAAGATTCTTAATCCTAAGACAGGACATCTGGAATTGTTTTTCGATGACAATTGGCGGAGTAAGTATCGCATTGTTTCTTACGGACATGATATAGAAGCTTCCTGGCTGATACATGAAGCCGCTTTGATTCTGGATGATAAAACTTTACTGGAAAAGGTAGAACCTTTAGTTGAGTTTATTGCCGCCGCGGCTGATGAAGGACTGACACCTGACGGTGCCATGATTTATGAAACTTTCCTGGATAGGCAGAAGACCGATACCGACCGTCATTGGTGGGTACAGGCAGAAAATGTGGTGGGACATGTCAATCTTTACCAATATTTTGAAGATGAAGTAGCATTGCAGAAAGCATTCCGTTGCTGGGACTTCATCAAGAAGCATTTGGTGGATTACGGGAACGGTGAGTGGCATTGGAGTGTACGTGCTGACGGCACGGTGAATATTGAGGATGACAAGGCCGGATTTTGGAAATGCCCGTATCATAACGGACGTATGTGTATGGAGATAATGGAACGTTTTTCATAAAATGGTTTAGAGGTTAGAATGAGAAGATTGATTGGATTTTGTGTTGTGTTATGGATAGGGATTGCGTTACAGGCGCAATCTCTTTATCCTGATTTCAGTAAGATGAATTTCGGTTGTGATGGGAATAGCATCACGGCAGGTGAACAATGGTCGAAGACGGTGGTTGATCTGCTTGGATTTGCCACCCATCATAATGTAGCGGTAGGTTCTGCAACCTGGGCCTGTCATTCCGATACACAGGATTATGGAAGTGCAGGTTTTGCAGGGATATCCGGTGGTTGGCGTCCCACAGAAGACAGCCATGAATTGCAGATGCGGCATAATAATGTTTCTAAGGTTCACATCCAGAAATTCATTGCCGAAGTGGAAAACGGGCAATATCCCGTTCCCGACGTCTTTGTCTTCTCTATGGGGACAAATGATAAGAACCTTGGTTCTGCCGAAGAGTCCTTGAAAGGTAAGACTCTTGCTGAAGTGGACGTTACCACTATGGCAGGTGGTGCCCGTTGGGCTATACAGACCATTCTGGAACATTATCCTAAATGTCGTGTTTTTGTTTGTACCCCTATTCAGACCGGTGATGTAACCCGCAATGAACGTAATCTGGAGAAGATTGCCATTCTGCGTGAAATCTGCCGTGCTCTTTCCGTACAACTGATAGATTGTTACTCCAATAGTGGTATAACCGAGAAATTCGAACAGCCTTCGGGCAGAGGACGATATCTGCGCGATGGCTTACATCCCGATAAAGAAGGGCAGGAGTTGATGGGGCGTTATATTGCGAAAGAAATACGGAATAATTTCTTTTAGGTGCGGGCTGATTTCTTTCTGTAGGGTTATGAGTTAAATGATAAATAATCTTTTAGACGCGGATGACACGGATGACGCGGATCTTTTTTTATTTTTTATAGCGCAGCCTTTTAAATCCTCGTCATCCGCGTCTAAAAAATAACATACCGAATGGCGCTAATCACTTATCACTAAACACTAATCACTTTTGTTCTTTTCTAATACATTATGAATTAATTCCGCCAACAGGTTATATAGGGAATCTTTTCAAGACGCTTTCTTAAGCCACTTTTCGTCAAGCAACCGGAGTGCTTCCGCCTTGTCCGTTGCCTTGACCACCAGCGACACATCATTCTCATCACTTCCGTAAGAAATCATCTTCAGCGGAATATTCTTCAATGCGTCCATAATCCGTGCTTCGGTTTCGATGCACGATGATTTCATGTTTCCTACCACAGAAATGATACTCATCTTATCTTCCACCCATATCCGGGCATACTTATTCAGTTCCCGCAGGATGAGAGAAAGAAAGTTCCTGTCATCTGTGGCTACGGATATGTTATCGTTGGATGAAGTCAGCAGACAGGGCATCGTCTTATATTTGGCGAAGATATCGAAAATCTTGCTGATGAACATATAAGGCCGGAGTGTATGGTTCGATTCGAACCGGATGTATGTGATAGAATCTTTGGTAGCGACTGCCTTTACCATGTTTCCGTTCAATCTGTTGGCGGATATATAAGTCCCTTCTGATGCCGGATTCATTGGGTTGAGCAGACGGATGGGAATATTCTCTTTCCATGCTGTAGCCAGACAAAGCGGGTGCAGGATTTGGGGATTAAAGTAGATGAGCCGTTCAGCTTCACTGAAACTCAGTTTTTTTATGGTGTCGGCATCTTTCACTATCAGTGTATCGTTGCTGTGTATATCGATATCTGTCCATATCCGTATTTCCTCTGCCTGTATAGCTGTCCCTATTAGGGCGGCGGTGTAGTTACTTCCACCTTGTTTCAGATAATCGGTCTCACCAAAAGCATTCCTGCAAATGCTTCCCTGTGTGAGAAACAGATGTGTATTGGGGTATGCTTTACATATCTCTTTCACCTTTTGGCTGATATATTCCTCATCCGCTTCCCCGTTCATACCGGTGCGTATGAAGTCGAAAGCACAAATCACGCTGTTGTCCATTCCTTGCTCCTGTAAGTAGAATCCCAGCAAGGTGGATGTCAGTAACTCTCCTTGTGCCAGAATTTCTTTTTCATCGGTAGAGTAGAAAGGTTCCATACTGTATTTCCATATTGCTTGGAAACAGTCAAGAATGCCCCGGGTGGCTTCGTGCTTGATAGTGTCGTTCGTAAGTAGTTCATTGGCAAAGTCAATGAACTGGAATTCCAGTCGGGTTATTTTGTCGTGTGCTTCCTCTATGTTTCGGTTGAAGAAGCTGGCAGTTACCTCGCCCAAATGTTTGGTAACATCTTTGGGAGCGGATAGTACGACTATTTTAGACGTATTGTCTTGAATCAGTTTTGCCACATGTTGCATACCTCTTACGGATGCGGTTGCATTTCCATCGAATTTGTAGATTTTCATATTCTTCTTTTTTTTAGTTATTAATCAAATCTTTTTGTGAAGCCCCCTTGCCATTTCAGAATGATTTTATCAAAATGGAAGGGAAACTCCCCGCTGCCTGTTTGCTCTTTTCTGCTCTTATCTCCTCTTATCTCCTTGTACTAATGGAGTTAAGTTGTAAAATCAGTTTCGAGGTTTTCAAGCTCTCTACTATAAAAGTTCAAAAGATGTGCCGCTCGTATTCGGGAAAAGTTTTATATTTGCACACCCTGTTTTTACCATTATCAGTTTAAATACTTATCCAAATAAGATATGAGTAAGATTTTAATCGTTGATGACGAGGTACAAATCCGTACCCTTTTAGCGCGTATGATGGAGTTAGAAGGATATGAAGTCTGTCAGGCTGGTGATTGCAGGGCTGCCCTGAAACAGTTGGAACTGCAAAGTCCAGATGTCGCTTTGTGTGATGTTTTTCTGCCCGATGGAAATGGGGTAGACCTGGTGTTGGCTATCAAGAAAGCTGCACCCAATGTGGAAGTCATTCTCCTGACGGCTCACGGCAATATTCCCGATGGCGTACAAGCCATCAAAAACGGAGCTTTCGACTATATCACCAAAGGAGATGATAATAACAAGATTATTCCCCTTATCAGTCGTGCGGTAGAGAAAGCCGCGATGAATGCCCGTCTTGAAAAGCTTGAGAAGAAGGTAGGGCAGGCGTACTCTTTTGATTCTATCCTGGGAGAGTCCAAATCTTTGAAAGATGCTGTTTTACTGGCGCAAAAGGTGTCGGTGACTGATGTACCTGTATTGCTGACCGGAGAGACGGGAACAGGTAAGGAAGTGTTTGCGCAGGCCATCCATTATAGTAGCAAGCGTGCGCGGCAGAATTTTGTGGCTGTAAACTGTTCTTCGTTTAGCAAGGAGTTGTTGGAAAGTGAGATGTTTGGTCACAAAGCAGGTTCCTTTACAGGGGCGTTGAAAGATAAGAAAGGGCTTTTTGAGGAAGCGAACAATGGAACGATCTTCCTGGATGAAATAGGTGAAATGGCCTTTGAATTGCAAGCCAAACTATTGCGGATACTCGAAACGGGAGAATATATAAAGATAGGAGACACCAAGCCGACACGCGTCAATGTGCGTATCATAGCCGCAACGAATCGTAATTTGCCGGAAGAAATAGCCAAAGGACGTTTCCGGGAAGACCTGTTTTATCGTCTTTCTGTATTCCAGGTGCATCTGCCGCCATTGCGTGAGCGTGCAGGAGATATCCGTCTGTTGGCAAAGGCTTTCGTGAAGAACTTTTCCACACAACTTTCCCGCCCGGTAACTGAAATAACTCCTGACTTCCTCGCTACTTTGGAGTTACAACCGTGGAAAGGAAATATCCGCGAACTCCGTAATGTGATAGAACGCAGTCTTATTGTTTGCGAAGGCGAACAGCTGACTATTGCCGATCTGCCACTTGACATCCAGAATGCCCACTACGAACTGTCGGATGAAGAGACACCTGGCAGCTTCGAGCTTTCGGCTATGGAACGTCGCCATATTGCGCGCGTGTTGGAGTACACGAAGGGGAATAAGACGGAGGCCGCCCGCTTGCTGAAAATAGGTTTGACTACGCTGTACAGGAAGATTGAGGAATATAGAATATAGCTTGTATTCACAATCAGATCTGATATGACAATAAGATACCAAAACGGGATGTTTTGCTGCTGTATGTTGGACTTTCATCGTTGTTAATAATAAGCGCTCCCGCTGGAAAGCTGCTTCTGGAAGAATATAACATTAGTTTATAAGGATTATATCATCTATTGGCAGCCCACAGATGATCTATTCAGCCCATATATATCATCTGTTTTAATCAAACAGATCATCAATTTCACTCAAACGGATGATGTAATTCGCAAAAGGGCTACACCTTTTGCTTCATAAGGCTACACCATCATCACCAAAAGGCTACACCATCTTCCCAAAAGGGTGTAGCCCTGTCAAAAAGCGGCCGATATTTCTCTATTTCAAATAAGATAAGCAACGGAGCTAAATAATCGATTTTATGGAAATACACCATATGTGTAATTAATAAGAATGAAATAAAGAGAAATAAGTTTCTAAAACATGCTTTCTTTTATTGTTTTGAATCATACGGTATTTTCCTGATAGTAAATTCTTGCGTTTTTTTGAAGCACAACAAGGATGGGCACGAAAGAAAGAAATCTCAGATATTACGATTTACATTTTGACATTTTGATCAAGTTGCACTAAGTTCGATAGAAAAGTTCGATGTATGCATTGGGGATATCGGGCGATTCGGAATCAGACGGAAGTCGCCCAATGATATTGTTTCTTTTCCTTATTCTTTCCCTCTATTCTTTTCAAAATAGATAATACCTTTTCATTTTGAAAGGGTGCTCTTTAAGGGAGTACCCTGATTCGCTTGTTGCATGAATCTGTTTATTAGATATTTATGAATTTACCCATCCTTCTGGCACGCTATTGGCACATTACCTTCCGATAAAATAAATAGTATTAATTCAATAAAGGTAAAAACATGGGAATAACGATTTCATTTATTTTCTGCCTGCTGAGCGGCTTGTTCGCTTTCTGGCTGTTTTGGAAATGTGTGGACTGGTTTGAAAAGATTTAAGAAGGAGAGAGAATTATGTATACAGCATTATTTGTATTGGGTATTGCGGTTTTCGGGTATTTGATTTATGTACTTGTGAGACCGGAGAAGTTTTAAAGTAGAAAGAAAATGAACACAGAAATTTTAGGCGTAGCGTTGCAAGTCATCCTGATGGTGGTATTGGCTTATCCGTTGGGAAAGTATATTGCAAAAGTCTATAAAGGACAAAAAACATGGTCGGACTTCATGAAGCCGGTCGAGAGATTGATATTCAAAGTTTCCGGCATCAACCCACAGGAGGAGATGAACTGGAAACAGTTCTTGAAAGCATTGCTGATATTGAATGCTTTCTGGTTTGTGTGGGGCATGGTACTGCTGGTTACTCAACACTGGTTGCCTCTGAACCCCGACGGTAATGGGGCGCAGACTCCGGATCAGGCATTCAACACTTGTATCAGTTTTATGGTGAACTGTAACTTACAGCATTATTCCGGTGAAAGCGGATTGACTTACTTTACGCAATTGTTCGTCATCATGCTGTTCCAGTTTATTACGGCGGCAACGGGTATGGCGGCTATGGCAGGTATCATGAAATCCATCAGTGTAAAGACAACGAAGACAATAGGTAACTTCTGGAACTTCCTTGTATTGAGTAGTACACGTATCCTGTTGCCTCTTTCCCTGATTGTGGGCTTTATCCTGATTCTTCAGGGCACTCCGATGGGATTCGACGGCAAGATGGAGGTGACTACGCTGGAAGGACAGGAACAATTGGTATCGCAGGGACCTGTGGCAGCCATTGTGCCTATTAAACAACTGGGTACCAATGGTGGCGGTTATTTTGGTGTAAACTCTTCGCATCCGTTGGAGAATCCTACGTATCTGTCCAATATGGTAGAATGTTGGTCTATCCTGATCATACCGATGGCAATGGTTTTCGCACTTGGTTTTTATTCCAATCGTAAGAAACTGGCTTATAGTATATTCGGTGTAATGCTCTTTGCCTATCTGGCGGGTGTCGGCATCAATGTCTATCAGGAGATGAACGGCAACCCGCGTATTGACGAACTGGGTATTGCGCAGGATGGCGGAGCGATGGAGGGAAAAGAGGTGCGGCTTGGTTCTGCCGCAACAGCTTTGTGGAGCATTACGACCACTGTTACTTCCAATGGTTCGGTGAATGGTATGCACGACTCTACGATGCCGCTCAGTGGTATGATGGAGATGCTGAATATGCAGATAAATACCTGGTTCGGTGGTGTCGGGGTAGGTTGGATGAACTACTATACGTTCATAATCATAGCTGTGTTTATCAGCGGACTGATGGTAGGACGTACACCGGAATTCCTCGGAAAGAAGGTGGAGGCACGCGAAATGAAGATTGCGACCGTTGTGGCGTTGCTTCATCCGTTTGTGATCCTGGTAGGAACGGCTCTGTCTACGTATCTGTTTGCCCATCATCCCGATTTCGTGGCGAGTGAGGGCGGATGGCTGAATAATCCGGGTTTCCACGGGCTGAGTGAGCAATTATATGAGTTTACTTCGTGTGCAGCTAATAACGGTTCCGGCTTCGAGGGACTGGGAGATAATACTTATTTCTGGAATTACGCTTGCGGTTGGGTACTTATCCTGAGTCGATTCATTCCAATCATCGGTCAGGTGGCCATTGCGGGATTACTGGCGCAGAAGAAGTTTATCCCTGAAAGTGCCGGTACGCTGAAGACGGATACGGTGACATTTGCTGTGATGACTTTCGCGGTTATCTTCATTGTGGCTGCCCTGTCATTCTTCCCGGTGCATGCGTTGAGTACGATTGCCGAACATTTTAGTTTGTAATTCATAATTAGTAATTAGTAATTTCATAAGATGAAAGATAAGAAATCAGCTTCTTTGTTTCAAGAGGAGCAAGTTATGGAAAGCTTGAAGCAATCATTCGTGAAGTTGGATCCACGGGTGATGATTAAGAATCCGATTATGTTTACGGTGGAACTTGTGACGTTGGTGATGCTGGTGGTCTGCATCCTCTCGCTGGGGACTACGGAATATGGAACATTCGGGTACAACTTCCTGGTGTTCGTTGTTCTCTTTGTTACTCTGTTGTTCGCTAACTTCGCTGAGGCTATTGCCGAGGCTCGTGGTAAGGCCCAGGCCGACAGCTTGCGCAAGACGCGTGAGGAGACTCCCGCTAAAATTCTGATTGATGGCAAAGTTTGCAATATCAGTAGTGCACGCCTGAAGAAAGGCGATTACTTTATTTGCGAAGCCGGCGATACGATTCCGGCTGATGGTGAGATTGTAGAAGGACTGGCTTCCATTGATGAAAGTGCTATTACAGGCGAATCTGCTCCGGTAATCCGTGAGGCGGGTGGAGATAAGAGTTCTGTAACCGGTGGTACGAAGGTGCTTTCTGATAAGATAAAGGTATTGGTAACCCAACAGCAGGGTGAGAGCTTCCTGGATAAGATGATTGCATTAGTGGAAGGTGCTACCCGGAAGAAAACACCGAATGAAATAGCGCTGACTATCCTGCTGGCAGGTTTCACACTGGTATTCGTGATTGTTTGTGTCACACTGATTCCAATGGCGGATTATACAAATATAGATCATCCGGGAACGTACATCTCGATTGCAGCTATTCTCTCCCTGTTTGTTTGCCTGATACCGACGACAATCGGTGGTCTGCTTTCCGCTATCGGCATTGCAGGTATGGACCGTGCGCTTCGTGCCAATGTGATAACGAAATCGGGTAAGGCAGTGGAAACGGCCGGTGATATTGACACGTTGCTGCTGGATAAGACGGGAACTATTACAATCGGTAACCGTAAAGCTACGAAGTTCTATGCAGCTCCCGGTGTGGACGAACGTGATTTTATTGAGGCTTGCCTGCTGTCCTCCATCTCCGATGAAACGCCGGAAGGTAAATCAATTATAGAACTGGGACGGGAAACAGGTCGCCGTATGCGTGACCTGAATACTACGGGTGCCCGGATGATTAAGTTCACTGCTGAAACAAAGTGTTCAGGCGTGGATTTGCAAAATGGTACTCAGATACGTAAAGGTGCTTTCGATGCTATCCGTAAGATTGCGGAGAGTGCCGGAAACAGTTTCCCGAAAGAGGTGGAAGATGTGATTGCTGCAATTTCAAGTAACGGCGGTACACCGTTGGTAGTGTGTGTCAACCGGCAGGTGGCTGGCGTTATTGAGTTGCAGGATATCATTAAACCGGGTATTCAGGAACGTTTCGAACGCCTTCGCAAGATGGGAGTGAAGACGGTAATGGTGACCGGAGATAACCCGCTGACTGCAAAGTACATCGCAGAAAAGGCTGGTGTGGATGATTTTATAGCTGAGGCTAAGCCGGAAGACAAGATGGAATATATCAAGAAAGAGCAGCAGTCCGGTAAACTGGTGGCAATGATGGGAGACGGTACAAATGATGCTCCGGCATTGGCACAGGCAAATGTGGGTGTTGCTATGAATAGCGGTACGCAGGCTGCAAAGGAAGCCGGTAATATGGTGGACTTGGACAATGATCCTACGAAGTTGATTGAAATCGTGGAAATCGGTAAACAGTTGTTGATGACGCGTGGTACGCTGACTACGTTCTCTATAGCAAATGACGTGGCTAAATACTTTGCGATTATTCCCGCTTTGTTTATGGTAGCCATCCCTCAGTTGGCACCGCTGAATATCATGGGGCTGCATAGTCCTGAGTCAGCCATCCTTTCAGCTATAATCTTTAACGCTATCATTATTCCTATATTGATTCCGTTGGCACTGAAAGGAGTACAGTATAAACCGATTGGTGCCAGTGCATTGCTTCGCCGCAACTTGCTGATTTATGGCTTAGGCGGTGTCATTGCACCCTTTATCGGAATTAAATTAATAGATATGATTGTCAGTTTATTCTTTCAATAAATAAAAACAGTAATGAAAACATTATTCAAATCCCTTAAAATAACACTTGCATTTTGCGTGTTCTTCTCTGTATTCTATATCCTTATCCTGTGGATATTTGCCCAGATGGCAGGTCCCAATAAGGGTAATGCGGAAGTAGCGACCCTGGATGGTAAAGTTGTCGGTGCCGCTAATGTTGGGCAGATGTTCACAAAAGACATCTACTTCTGGGGACGCCCTTCCCATGCCGGTGACGGTTATGATGCTACCAGTTCTTCCGGTAGTAACAAAGGCCCTACCAACGAAGAATATCTTTCGGAAGTAGAAGCCCGTATCGACACTTTCCTCGTACACCATCCTTATCTGAACCGTAAAGATGTTCCGGCAGAAATGGTAACCGCCAGTGCTTCGGGGCTTGATCCGGATATTACTCCCGCCAGTGCTTATGTACAGGTGAAACGCGTAGCCCAGGCACGTGGCATGGATGAGGCACAAGTAAAGGCTCTTGTAGACAATGCAGTGCAGAAGCCGCTTCTCGGCCTTTTCGGTACGAAGAAGGTGAATGTACTGAAACTGAATATCGCATTGGAAGAAGCGAATAAGAAATAACTTTAGGTTGGTAGAGAGGCGGACAGATTCCATTCATATTTTGCCATGGTGATGTCTAAAACAGGGTGAATGGAACGCTGCCTCTCTTTTTAAAAGACAACTTTACTTTAAAAAAGATTGAATGAATTATGAAAAGATTAAGAAACAATATTTTTGCGACAGCAGCAGTTGCTGTTGCCTGTATTTTAGGAACTACAAGTGCAAAGGCTCAGGAATTTACTGTGCAGGGTGATTTAGTCAGCTCTTACGTCTGGCGTGGTGTTTATCAGACCGGAGCAAGTTTCCAGCCGACTTTAGGATTCAGCATAGGTGATTTTTCTGTGACAGCCTGGGGCTCGACAGACTTCGATGGTAATAAATCTTCAGAAGGACTGGCAAGCAAGGAGATAGACCTGACGGCTGCTTATGCTTTAGGTGAATCAGGACCCACACTGTCCGTAGCAAGTCTATGGTGGGCAGGTCAGGGAGCCGGGAAGTACTTCAACTTCAAGAGCCATGAGACTGCTCACTTCTTTGAAGCAGGTTTGGCTTATACGTTGCCTTGCGAGAAACTTCCTTTGTCTATGGCATGGTATCTGATGTTTGCCGGTGCCGATAAGAATGAGGAAGGTAAGCAAAATTATTCTTCCTATTGCGAACTGAACTATCCGTTCAGCGTGAAGTCGGTAGATTTGAATGCAACTGTAGGATTCGTTCCTTATAAAACTTATACGGTAGGATATGGAAATTCCGGTTTTGCTTTTACCAATGTAGCGTTGAAAGCTACCACGGCTATCAGGATAACAGATTCGTTTTCATTGCCTATCTTTGCGCAAGCTATCTGGAATCCATGTTTGGAGGACGCTCATTTGGTATTTGGTATAACGTTGAAACCGTGATAACTAAAGATTAGGCACGGATTACGCGGATTACACGGATTAATAACTGCATACAGTAAGAAATTTGTGTAATCCGCGTAATCCGCGCCTAAAAATGAAAGTATGGACAGAGAACAAAGCGTACAGCACTTCCTCGACCTGATTAAGAAGTCCCGTCGTGGCAAGTTCAAGATCTACATCGGCATGATTGCCGGTGTAGGTAAGTCGTATCGGATGCTCCAGGAAGCCCATGAATTGCTGGGCAACGGTGTAGACGTGCAAATCGGCTACATCGAAACCCACGGACGTGCTGGGACGGAAGTATTATTAGAAGGGCTCCCCGTTGTCCCCCGCCGTCGGATATTTTATAAAGGCAAGGAACTGGAAGAGATGGATTTGGAGGGTATTATCCGTATCCATCCCGATATTGTCATTGTAGACGAACTGGCGCATACCAATGTAGAGGGCAGCCGAAACGAGAAGCGCTGGCAAGACGTGATGGCTCTGCTGGACGAAGGTATCAATGTGATTTCCGCCGTCAACATCCAGCACATTGAAAGCGTCAACGAAGAAGTTCAGGGTATCTCCGGTATCGAAGTCAAAGAGCGTATCCCTGACAGTGTATTACAGGAAGCGGATGAAGTGGTGAACATCGACCTCACTGCCGAAGAACTCATCACCCGCCTGAAAGCCGGTAAAATCTATAAACCGGAGAAAGTACCCATGGCGTTGAATAACTTCTTCAAAACCGAGAATATCCTTCAATTGCGTGAATTGGCTTTGAAGGAAGTAGCGTTGCGTGTGGAGAAGAAAGTGGAGAATGAAGTGGTCGTTTCCAGTGTAGGAGTCCGGCATGAGAAGTTTCTGGCATGCATCAGCAGTAAGGAGAAGACGCCCCGACGCATCATTCGTAAGGCGGCACGTCTGGCAACCCGTTACAATACTTCTTTTATAGCCCTATATGTACAAACACCCCGCGAGAGTGCTGACCGTATCGACCTGGCAAGCCAGCGCTATCTGTTGAATCACTTTAAGTTGGTCACTGAGTTGGATGGTGAAGTGGTTCAGGTACAATCCAAAGATGTATTGGATGCCATCATCCGTACTTGTAAAGAGAGACAGATCACTTCTGTTTGTATGGGCAGTCCTTCTTTCCGTTTACCTCAATCCTTGTTTATGGTGTTGAAATACAGAAAATTTGTGAATGATTTAGCTCAGGCAAACGTAGATTTGATTATACTTGCATAAAATTTAATTCATCAGTGCATTATGAATATTCGTACTAAATTAATACTCAGTGTAGGCATTCTGGCCGGTATGATCATTCTGCTGGTTGCTCTCTCCGTAGTGAATCTTCAGATACTGACAGCTACCGAACCGGACAGTCCTGCCGCCATGCCCGGACTGGAACGTGCTTTGCTGTGGATTTCCGTTACAGGTGCTATTTGTATTCTTGCCAGTATCGTGTTGCTGGTCTGGCTTCCCCGTTCCATCAATAAGCCGATTCAGGAACTGACGCGTGGTATTCTTGAAATCGCCAATCATAACTATGAGAAACGTCTGGATATGAGCGGACACGAGGAATTCCGCCAAGTGGCCGATAGCTTCAACAGTATGGCTGAGCGCCTGGCAGAATATCGTGCCAGTACGCTGAACGATATTCTTTCTGCCAAGAAGTTCCTTGAAGCCGTTGTGAACAGTATTCATGAACCTATTATCGGTCTGAATTGCGAGCATGAAATACTCTTTATCAATAAAGAAGCACTCACCGTGTTGAATCTGAAGCGTGAAGATGTAATTCGCCACTCTGCCGAGGAACTTTCCTTAAAGAATGACCTTCTTCGCCGTCTGGTTCGGGAGCTGATTACTCCGGGGGAGAAGAAAGAACCCTTGAAAATTTATGCGGATAATAAGGAAAGCTACTTCCAGGCTTCTTACATCACCATTATGAATACGGATGCCGATACGGATGAACCGCAGAACCTGGGTGATGTGATCCTGCTGAAAAATATCACCGAATTTAAAGAGTTGGATTCTGCCAAAACTACCTTTATCTCCACCATCTCCCATGAACTGAAAACGCCAATTTCAGCTATTCTCATGAGTTTGCAATTGTTGGAAGACAAGCGGGTAGGCGCTCTGAATGATGAGCAAGAGCAATTATCAAAGAGTATCAAGGAAAATGCCGACCGCCTGCTGGGTATCACCGGTGAACTTCTGAATATGACGCAAGTAGAGGCAGGAAAGCTTCAGATGATGCCGAAGATAACCAAACCTATCGAACTTATAGAATATGCTATTAAAGCCAATCAGGTTCAGGCAGATAAGTTCGGTATACAGATAGAAGTGGAATATCCGGAGGAAAAGATGCCCAAACTGTTTGTGGATAGTGAGAAGATAGCCTGGGTGCTGACGAACCTTCTGAGCAATGCAGTCCGTTATTCAAAGGAAAACGGACGTGTTGTTATTGGTGCCAAGCGTGATGAAGACTTTGTTGAACTGTATGTGCAGGATTTCGGTAAAGGTATCGATCCCCGTTATCATCAGAGCATTTTCGACCGTTATTTCCGTGTGCCCGGCACAAAGGTACAAGGTAGTGGATTGGGACTTTCCATTTCAAAAGATTTTGTGGAGGCACATGGGGGAACACTGACGGTGGAAAGCGAATTGCGGAAAGGAAGCAAGTTTATTATGCGGCTGAAGGCATAAGAAATAGTGATAAGTGATTAACTGGTTGAATGATATGACCTGATGGGAGAGTTAATCACTTATCACTAAACGTTAAGCACTATCTTTTCACTTCATCCCACTTCGGCGGATTCCCGTTCATCAAATGACGTACAAAGAAATCATAGCGTTTATGTTCCCCGAAGTCTTCTCCCATCGTGTGGTGTGCACCGGGAATCACTACCAGTTCAAAATCTTTGTTGGCTTTTATCAGTGCGTTCACTACCTGCATGGTTGAGGCAGGATCTACATTGTCGTCCAGTTCGCCTACCACCAGCATCAGGGGGCGGCTCAGCAAATGGGCATTCTCTACATTCGATCCTTCCTTGTATTGATCTCCTACGGGATATCCCAGCCAGAGTTCGTTCCACCAGATTTTATCCATGCGGTTGTCGTGGCAGCCACAGGCGGAATAAGCGGCTTTGTAGAATTCGGGATGCAGCAGCACGGCAGTGGTGGATTCCTGACCTCCGGCAGAACAGCCGTAGATACCTACGCGATCCATATCCATATACTGATACTTCTCTCCGGCAGCTTTAATCCAGGCGATGTGATCGGGAAGTCCTGCATCTTTCAGATTCTTGTAGCATACGTTCTCGAATTCACGTGAACGGAAAGAAGTTCCCATTCCGTCTACCATGACGACGATAAAACCGAGTTCGGCAAGGGAAGTCATGTACCAGTTGTACGGAATGAATGTTTTGGGGACATACTGGTCGCCGGGACCTTGATAGATATATTCAATCACCGGATACTTCCGGTTCGGGTCGAAATTGGTAGGGCGTACAATCAATCCCCACATATCCGTTTTCCCGTCGCGGCCCTTGGCGGTAAATACTTCCGGTGCTTTCCAGCCTTCTGCTTCCAGACGACTGATATCGGCTGTCTCCAGCGGCATCACCACCTTGCCATCTTCGGCACTGCGCAATACGGTAACAGGAGCTTTGTTTATCATAGAGTAAACGTCTACCAGATAATTCATATCTCCCGAGAACCAGGCACGGTGCATTCCTTCTTCCGGAGTAAGGCAAACCAAGTCTTTCCCGTCGAAACCAATGCGGTAATAGCGGATGAGATAAGGGTCCTCACCGGGTTGTACACCATTTGCGGAGAAATAAATCTGTCGGTTGTCCTCGTCTACGCGGAGCACTTCGCGCACATACCATTCGCCGCGGGTTATCTGATGGATGGGCTGTGCGGTAGTGCGGTCGTACATGTACAGGTGGTTCCAGTTATCCCGTTCGCTCATCCAGATGATGTGCTTGTTGTCCTTTAGGTCGTGACGGAAACGGCGGGTATAGTTCACGTATTTGTCAGAGGTTTCTTCTATCAGAGGACGCACGACGCCTGTCTCGGCAGAGAGTTCAAGTACACGATATGCCTGATGTCCGCGCTGGTTGTACTCGAAGGTAACGGAACGGCTGTCCGGGTTCCATTCGGGACCGTATATTTCATACTGCCGGTCGAAGAGGTCGGTGCTGGGGATGATGCCTCGTCCTGTTTCAACTTCATAAATGCAAGGTATCTTGAAAGGAAGTTCGTCTCCTGGTTTGGCATATTCCTGCTTGTGCAGCTTCGGTTGGAGTTGATCTGCCGGAGAAGACTCTACATAGTACACATAGCGTTTCTCTACCGGGCGGATTTTGCAGGATGCCACCTTCTTGCTGTCCGGAGACCAGCGGATATAAGCTGAGTAATAGTTGCTGAGTGTACCGTCAAGGCTCAACTGCTTCTCTTTTCCCGTGGCAAGTTCCTTCACATATACATTCTGATTTTTGATATAGGCGGTATACTTTCCATCGGGTGAAGTTACGGGAGCGGCTTCTTTTTCGTCATCCCGCTCCATCCAGTGCTTCTGTGGTGCATTACGGTCGGGCAGGCTGCCTTCATTTACCAACTGATTCTTGCGGGTGGTGTACATCCAGCGCTGGTTGCCGAATACAAAACGAAGCGTATCTAAGCTCGGGTTCACCCGTAGCCGTTCCAGTTGGATTGCCTCGGGCTTTACTTCTTTGCCGGATGCGTTGCTCAGTGCACTTGCCAGACGCTTGTGGTCGAACAACTCCTTTCTGTTTTTCTTGTCTGCGTTCACCGATACGTAGATACGGCCTTCGGGCGTATTGCGTACATACCAGAACTGATGTGTGCCTTCTATCCACTGCGGCGTGACGTTGGAGTAGAAAACTTTGTTGGCACTGAATTTCTCTCTCAATGCGTAGGCACGGTTATAATCGTCCACCGTGCCTTGTGCGAAAGCCATGCCCCCGCTAAGGAGCATGGCTATCGACAAACCTAACTTACAAACATTCATATCTAACTAACCTTTATTGTACTTCCCATTCATAAACACCTGCTGCATGTTTGTCCGGCAGGGTGATTTCCAGTTTTACTGATTTAGTCTTCACGGGATCAAAGTTTACGGTGTTTCCCGCACCTTTTACAACGCCATATTTGTCGGCACCTGTGACGGGGTGCCACTGGCCTTGTGCATCTTTATAATATACCTTCCAGCTTTTCGGTACACGGCAACCGCCCCAGGGAGCATCATCGAACCAATATACGGTGGAACTTGATACGGTAGCTTCTGCCGGGAACTCATACGTGATCCATTCCGTAGTTCCCTGTTTGGGCCACCAATGATAGTAGGGCAGGGAGCGGTCGTTTTCATCTTTCGGAACCAGGCGGTCGTTGATGGCTGAAATGGAGCTTGCGCGGTGGGATGCGTCTATTTTACTTTCCGAAGCCAGTGTGGCAGGCATGGCAGGGCGGGATGCGCTCAGCTCTTGCGGCAACCATACTTCCATAGCTCCCGAACCACGGTGGGCCCATGCGTAGTAAGGTATCAGTGTCAGGTTCACATCGGTAGTGGTCAGGCGACCCTGATCGTCATAGCCAAGTGTCTGTGCGCCGGTCTTCAATTGGTTGATGCCATACAGCAGATCGGGCTTTTCTACCACTTCAAACTTAGGGTTGCGGTTCATGAATACGCTGAAGATGTCGAAGTTGTTATCCGGGAATTCTGCACAGTATACAATCGGTCCGCGTTCTACGGCAATGCGTCCGCGGTCGGCTTCCACCTTATTGTTGGCTTTCACGGTGCGCGGTTCCATGTCGAAGTGTACTTCCACCTTATCACCCTTTTTCCAACGGCGGTCGATGCAGAAATAGCCATCCTTCAGTTCATTCTGTACGGCTTCTCCGTTTACTTTCACTGTGTACTTCAGACGCTTGCCGTCACTATAGGTATACAGGTCGCTGGGAACTACCTGACCCCGAACCCATCCGGGAATACGGACTTTCAGGTTGAAGGGGCCGGCGTTATTCTTGTTGATGTCGATGGTGATGTCACCGTTCCACGGGTATTTGGTGGTTTGCTCGATAGAAACAGCTTTGCCACCCACTTTCAGGTCGGAAGTATTGGACATGAAGAGGTTAACGTAAACGTCTTTATCCTTCACTGCGTAGATATACCCCGGCAGGGATGGAATGAAACGGCAGATGTTGGACGGGCAGCAGGCACAACCGAACCAGGGCTGACGTTGATGCTGTCCCATACTTTCCAGTGGGTTGGGATAGAAGAAACCGCCGCCATCTAAGGATACGCCTGAAATCAGACCATTGTATAAAGTGCGTTCCAGTACATCGTAGTATTTGGATTCACCGTGCAGGAGGAAGAGACGGTAGTTGACGTACACGTTGCCGATGGCAGCACAAGTCTCGCAATAGGCTGACATATTGGGCAATTCGTAGTTCTTGCCGAAAGCCTCTCCGGCTGCTGTGGCTCCGATACCGCCGGTGATGTAATATTTCTTGCCCACGATATTATCCCAAATGCGGTCGATGGCATGAATATAGGCAGTGTCTCCCGTCAGGGCGGCTACATCGGCCATACCTGCATACATATAGGCAGCGCGAACGGCATGTCCCACAGCTTCATCTTGCTGAACCACCGGTTTATGTGCCTGGCTGTATTCATCGGTACGGCTGGTATATCCACGCTGGTCGAGGAAGAACTTGGCCTGGTCGAGGTACTTTTGGTCTCCGGTGACCAGATAAAGTTTGGCAAGTGCCATTTCAGCGATCTGGTGTCCGGGAACGCGGATTTGCTGTCCTTCGCCTGTACCGATTTCACGGCATACGCAGTCGGCATATCGGATGGCGATATTGAGGAAGTTCTTCTTCCCGGTAGCCTGGTAGTGGGCGATGGCGCCTTCCACCATGTGTCCCAGGTTGTAGAACTCGTGGCTCAGGTCTTCTACCTTTTCCCAACGTTTGCTTCCCGCCCATTCATGGGGATGTTTCGGATTCATGGTTCGGCTGGTGTAGAGGTAGCCGTCCGCTTCCTGTGCGGCGGCTACGATGACGAGCACGCTGTCGATGTATTTGGCCAGTTTCTTATCGGGATATGTCTGCAACAGGTAGCTGGCACCTTCGATGGTTTTGTATACGTCCGTATCGTCGAAAGCCAGTCCGCCTACTTTAATGGTATCACTGGGGTGGGCTGCGTTGACGAAGTTCTGGTATCTTCCGGTTTCCTCGCACTTGCTGAATGCCAGGGGGATGGTTACCTCTCGGCTCGCGTTGAGGCGTTGTCCCCAGAAGGAGTCGGTTACTTTCACCGAGGTGAAAGGTACGGGATCGATGGGATACCCGTGCGATTGGTTTTTCACTTGCGCCTGGCTGCCTACGGTGGCGGCAACCAGCAGGGTGGTAACTAATACTTTTCTCATGGTTATTATTCGTTTTATGGTATTATTTCTTGATTGGAATATATTCGTCCCATAGTTTCAGTGAATGCAGGTAGCCCGTGAACGGCCAGTTGCGTTCTGCATTCCGTCCCAATGTTACGTATTGTGATGGCTTTATTAGTAACTGAATGTCTTTTTCGCTAATTAATTTACCATTGATATATACTTGTTCCATGCGGCCGTCGAAACAAATATAGATATGCTGCCATTTGCCTTCAAGCGACTTCATGTCCTTGTAACCGGCATCCTCGTACCAACCATAGTGGTTGATGACACCGCATCGGGGTTCCGTACCGCTTACGAGCATAATCTTTTCCAATTCGTCATGCGAAGTCGTGAAGTCGACTACACATTCATTTTCAGCAATGGAATCATTCAGTAACCAGGCTTCCAATGTATAGGGGGCATTGTCCAGCAAGGTTGCAGGCAGGGAGAAGTTGGACTGGAATACCTGCTGCCCATCAAAGCTGAAACTTTTCTTCCCTTCCACTTCCTTGATGATGGAGGGGGCTTTGTGGGCTTCGAAGTATCCTTCTATTCCATGATTGGAAAGATAATGTACGGTGTCTCCTGCGGCGAAGTCATCAGCGGTGATGCTTACTACCAAGCCATGCTTTTGCTGGTCGGCAGCCGGTAAGCGGACGATATCCGTAGTGGTATCATATTCCTGTTCGGCAGGTGCCTGTTTCCAGTTATAGTAGCGCAGATTAGTGATGATTAAGGGTTCGGCTCCGCTTTGAAGCGAAATCACACCGGATGAAAGGGCGGGTTCCGCTTCGTAGCTTTGCCATCCACCTAACCTATGAACTAACCCACTAATTGTATGCTCTTTGGAGGGAGAAAGTAACGGATGACGGTATTCCAGCGTAGTGCCCGGTTCGAGAACCAGTGCGTCGCGTCCGTCAATGCGCTCGGTGCGGGCTGATCCTGCTTTCAGGATAAAAGCACCTCCTAACATTCCTTCATTGTTCTGCCATTCGCGGCCATTCCAGTCGGCGGCTGTCAGTCCGAGCCACTGTTGGGGGGCGGAATCTTCGATACCGGAAAATATCTTGATGTTCCAGATAGCGCCACCGAAGCCATTCTTCTGTCCACCGGTATAGGTGAGGCGTACAAAGCGGGCTTTGGCTTTGCCGAAATCTACCATCGGGCTGCCTGCCAGATGATTGTTCCGCTTGTCGGCAAAGATATTCCAGCGTTTACCGTCTGTTGAAGTTTCAATCAGGTATTGATAGAACTGAGTGCCATATTCAAATTGTGTCCAGATCGTTTGTATCTGCTGGGGGCGTCCCAGGTCTATTTCAAGCCATTCCTGTCCCATGCCGCGCGGACGCCATAAAGTTCCGTTGTTATCATCTACGGCATATTCGGGACGGAAGTTGTCATCATAAGAGGAAGAGGCACGCACGCTTTTACCAAAGGCGAGGTTGGTTGATTTAACAACGGAAGGAGCCAGTGCACCTACGCCTTCATGGGTAGGGGTAATTTTTTGAATCGTTCCGTCTGCATTGAATGTCATGCGGTCGATGCAAAGCTGGCGGTGGAAGCCACGGTTGGAGTGTGGATTATCGTGGCGGTGATAAACGATATAGTAATCATTACCTTCCTGGAGGATACTGTGATGTCCGGGACCGTGAATGGTTCCGTCAGTATTGGTTTCGAGGATGCAGCCGCCATAGGTGTAAGGACCCAGAGGCTTGTCTGAGGTGGCATATTGCACACGGTATGTGTGGTCGTGGCAGGAACCGGAGGAATACATAAAGTAATAGGTTCCATTGCGTTTGATTACAAAAGGTGCTTCGAAGAAATCGGTGGCTTCGGTATTGGGGATGAGGCGGGTTTCGGTAAAACTCTTCAAATCGGGAGCTAATTTTCCGGCACCGCAACCGAAACCTTTGTAAATGCCCCAGGTTCCCCAGTACATATAGACTGAACCGTCATCGTCCACAAATGTTTGTCCGTCCAGAGTGATGGCATTTGTTACGAAACGGTCGGGGATAAGGACCGCTTCGCTATCGCCCAGGATATTCTTCCACGGACCACGGGGAGTTTCACTGACTCCACAGTGGATGATACAGGGCTGGCAATAGAAGTAGTAGTACTTTCCGTCAGAGTGCTGCATCACATCGGGTGCCCATATCCAGTGGCTGTCGGGCCAGTTCATGGGCATCAAGGTCCAGTTTACGAAGTCCTTGCTTGTCCATACTTGTGCGGGGCCAAAGCCTGCACCACTGCCATCGGTAGTGGCGTACATATAATAAGTATCACCAAACTTTTTGATAGTAGGGTCGGCGAAATATCCGGGAATTACGGGATTGCCGGCACCGGGAGTATTGAAAGCGGCCTGCGCGAAGGCGGAAATGACTCCTATTAAGAGGGAGGCGATTACAAGGACAAGTTTGTTCATATTTGTTTTTGTTATTTGATAAATGATAAATTAGTAGGAAAATGATAATTAGAAGTATCTCAGTTCTCCTCCTTCCAGGAGGAGTACCCGCAGGGGGAGGTGGTAGGTGCAACAATAGCTACGTGACTAATTTATCATTTGTGTATTTTATTATTAATTGGTATCTCTATTTCATAAAAATATTCTTTCAACAGCTTGTACATTTCCGAATCGTAGGCTTTCAGCTTTACGCGACGATTCATAGAATTGTGTATACCATTGGCAGGATCAGCGTAACGGTTACAGTTGAAGAAAGACTGTACACATTCCGCAAAGTATTCTTCTTTGTTGCTTAATGCGTAAGTACCGGCCCATAGTCCTTTTTCTCCAGCGCTTTTCCACAATGCTTCCAGTCGGTCATTGAAATCCGGTTCCACACCTGCAATTCCTACCATATGTATCAGATGGGCAAATTCATGAATCAGAATATTTTCGCCCGTATATTTATCTTGTGATAAAGCCAACAGATTCTCTTCCCCGCAACTGGCGGAGAATTCATCTTCCGGTGCCCCACCGAAACCACGGGCACGCCAGTTCCAGTATGCAATGCTGTCCGGCGAATTGCAGATATGTGCAAACTCCGGTAAATCACAAGTTTCTTCGTCTTTACCGATAACCATCACATGGCACCCTTTTTTCACCATATGCGCTTTTACATCCGGACGTTTTGATAGCATCAGACTGATGATATCACATGCTTTTAGTAACGCTTCATCACTTACCCTTTCGGAGGAAGTGACATACAATCCCTCAGTTTCAATGTATTTCTTATAAAAAGAAGGGATATTCTTTCCCTCGGGTATGGACGTTACTTCACCCCGCACCGGACACCATTCAAGCTTCATCGCGAATCCCCCGCCCGAAGCTAAATGTATCTTTATCCGGCTGTTTTTATCTATAATCAGTTTCTCTGTACGATAATCTTCCGCTTGTTTATTCGCATTAATACCATCAGCAAAAAGCGTGGCTGTATAGCGAACATTGGAAGGCAGGAACGAAAAGGCAAATTCTATATCACGTTCATCCCAGTTTGTCATCCCGCCAATGTACCAGTTGACATCTTTCTTTCGTACACTAACGATATATTCTCCCATTTTACCTGCGGCGATAAAGGTGGAATCCGTCTCTACGGGAATTGAAGTGATGAAGTCCACACATTCCTGTTCATTCAGATAATTCGTCGGAGCATCGCACAGCATGGTGAGCGGAGAATCGTGTACAATATAGGTGGCCAACTGATGACAACGGGTTCCCATACTCATCGGTGAGTAATAGACGGCGCGCCAGTCGGCTTTCGTTGCATTGCGCATGGCACCCGGAGTATAGTCTACCGGACCTGCCATCATACGGATATACGGAAAGGTCACATTGTAAAGTGGCATGTTATTCTTGATATCCGTCCACTTCACTTCTTCCATACCGAACAGGCTCTCAAAGTTGATGATATTCGGATAAGTGCGATTGATGCCTGTAGGTTTGTAAATGCCATGGAGGTCGAGTGTCAACTTATGTTTTGCCGTAGCATCAGCGATGCGATATACCATTTCAACAGCAGTCTGATCATCACGATCCAGAAAGTCTACTTTGAAGCCTTTGATACCCATTCCGGAGTACTTCTTGCAGGCAGCTTCCAGTTGTTTGTCGAGTACATTGAATACTGTCCAAAGAATAATATCAACTCCTTTCTGTTTTCCGTAGGCGATTAGTTCCGGAAGATTCAGTTCGGGTACAACGATCAGCATATCACCACTTTTCGGGTTATACCAACCCTCGTCGAGCACTATAAACTCTATATCATTCCTGCTGGCAAAGTCTATGTAATATTTATAGGTATCCATATTGATACCTGCTTTAAAGGGGACACCTTTCAGATTCCAGTCATTCCACCAATCCCAGGCTACTTTTCCGGTTTTTATCCACGACGTGTCGCCTATGCGGTTGGGAGATGCCAATGCATACACCAGATTATTAACAGGCATATCCGTATCCTTTTCAGTGACAGCCAGTACGCGCCAAGGATAAGTACGTGCACCACTACTGCGTGCTATGAAATCACTGGTTTCTGTTACATACTCCTGCATACGCCAGGGATAGAAATCTGTTTGGGTAGGGTAGGGGGCAAAAACACCTTTTAGCCCATATCCATCTTTCTGAGATTCTACAAACATTCCCGGATATGCTTCAAGATCAGATTCCAGTAGAGTTAATTTGGTTTTACCGCAGTCCACTGTAACGGGTAGGAAAGCTACTTTCGGCTGTGCCTTCGACAATGGGGTAACATCGTATATATTTTGAAAAGCCATTGCCATTGGCTTTTTGTCATTCGTCGTATAAGGAAGATAAGCTGTATAATCTTGATTAAAGTTGAAATCGGCTATTTCATCTTTGATTGTAACATCTGCTGTACGTGTGGTATAGAAACGGTAGGCTACTCCATCATCATAAGCGCGGAAAGTAACTCCAAAACCACCTTTCAACTTCAAGTCGAGTTCATTGCATGTAGCAACGAACTCCTTGAAGCGGTAGAAAGGGGATTCTACATTATCTCTGATCTTTTTCCTTTTTATACCTGTTACCTGAGAATTGTTTCCTATTTCGGTTCCGTCGGTCAGAACCAAGCCTATGTTAGAAAGAGAGAGAATTGTATCCTTTTCGTGCATCACCTGATAAGATAGTTTGTCTCCGGTACTGATTTCTACTTTCAGTTTTCTGTCGGGAGATGCCAGTGCGTATTTCTTTCCTGTTGCTGCCTCGATTGAATTATTTCCGCAATACAGAAATAGGGAAATAACGACTAATTTGAAAGAGAGGTTGTTTTTCATGATTCGGTTAATTCTTATTTGTCTGTCTGCAAAGTAAAAGAAAAAAGAGCGAACGGAAGGACTGAATAATATAATGTAATAAAAGAATAGTCCAAAAGATGCCTTTCTGTAGCCCTCTCAATGGCTGTTTGTAGTATTCTTGTATTCGATTGGATTATTTTTTCATCCATTTGCGTGTGCTTATCTGATTCTTATTTATCTCGTATTTAGGGCGTAGCTTCTTTGTACCTTCTCCTTGTATATAGAAAGGAGTAGGTAGGGAGAAGATAGGGAGTAAGTAAGGAGAAGGTAAGGGGAAAGTGAAGAGGTGATGTGAAATGAGGGAAATTTAAAATATCGTCCAATGGGATAAAACAATAATCCAAATCTTCTTTTGGAGCTTCATGCTTCGACTATTCTTTTATCCTTATAGATTATTTTTTCATCCTGTTAACAGGAAATCCCTTTCCTTTGCCGTACACTAATGCTAATGATTTAAAAGCACATATATAGTATGATGAAGAAACGAATTCAATTCCTTTTCGGTAGCATTGCCCTTCTGGGCATGAGTGCTTGCAGCAATTCCTACGTTAAGCCCGATGCACCGATAAAAGAAGTTCCCTTTACTCAAGTTCACCTGAATGATAACTTCTGGACTCCACGCATTGAAACCAACCGTACTGTTTCTATTCCTTCCGCATTTAAAGAATGTGAGAAGAACGGGCGCTTCGATAACTTTGCCATAGCCAGTGGTCTGATGAAAGGAGAACATCGCGGTGACTTTTCTTTTGATGATACCGATCCTTATAAGATTATAGAAGGAGCCTCTTATTCGCTGGCTGTGAAATATGATAAAGCGCTGGATGCTTATCTGGATAGCGTTATTACCTTGATTGCTGCTGCTCAGGAACCGGATGGCTATCTTACCACTTGTGTTACTAATAAATGCTATCGCCTTTCCGGTTGGTGGGGAAAGAGCCGTTGGGAAAAGATTAATAGTCATGAACTTTATAATAGCGGTCATTTGTATGAAGCTGCCGTTGCTCATTTTCGTGCGACGGGGAAGCGTAATCTCCTTGATGTAGCTATCAAGAATGCCGACTTAGTATGTCAGGTCTTTGGTCCGAATGAAGGACAGAAGCATGTTCCTTCCGGTCATCCTATCGCTGAAATGGCCCTCGCTAAATTATATAAGGTGACAGGGGATGAAAAGTATTTGAAGATGGCTAAATACTTTGTAGAGGAAACCGGTCGCGGAACAGACGGACATCGTCTTAGCGAATACAGCCAGGATCACAAACCTATTCTGCAACAAGATGAAATAGTAGGTCATGCCGTACGTGCAGGATATCTTTATTCCGGTGTTGCCGATGTAGCTTCATTAACTCAGGATACAGCTTATTTCAATGCTTTAAGCCGTATCTGGGAAAATATGGCAAGTAAGAAGCTTTTTATAACCGGTGGTATCGGTTCACGTCCGCAAGGTGAAGGATTTGGTCCTAACTATGAATTGAATAACCATACCGCATACTGTGAGACTTGTGCTGCCATTGCCAATGTGTATTGGAATCACCGTATGTTTCTGGCTACGGGTAATGCCAAGTATGCCGATGTACTTGAGCGTGCTCTTTACAATGGAGTTATTTCGGGTGTTTCACTCAGTGGCGATAAGTTTTTCTATGATAATCCGCTTGAGTCTATGGGGCAACATGAACGCCAGCATTGGTTTGGTTGCGCTTGCTGTCCGGGTAATGTAACGCGTTTCATGGCTTCTGTACCTTTTTATATGTATGCTACTCAGGGCAATGATATTTATGTCAATCTCTATATCCAGAGTAAAGCCGAATTGAATACGGAAACTAACAATGTAAAATTGGAACAGACCACAACTTATCCGTGGGATGGTAAAGTCAGCATTTCCGTTAATCCCGAAAAGGAACAGGAATTCGCTTTGCGCGTTCGTATTCCGGGATGGGCACAGGATGCTCCTGTACCTACGGACCTTTATTCGTTTACTGATAAGGCAAAGGCTTACACTATCTCCATTAATGGCAAGAAAGTAAATGCCGCGCAGCTGGATGGCTATGCTACGATTCTCCATGACTGGAGGGCTGGAGATATTGTGGAAATTAATTTCCCGATGGATGTCCGCCGTGTGAAAGCGAATGATAATGTAGAAGATGACCGTGGTAAGCTTGCTATTGAGCGTGGTCCAATAATGTTTTGCCTGGAAGGTAAAGATCAGGCTGACAGCATTGTCTTTAATAAGTTTATTCCTGACGGTACTTCAATGGAGGCAACTTACGATGCTGATTTATTAAACGGTGTCATGGTATTGACTGGTACAGCTAAGGAAATAGAAAAAGATGGTAGCGTCAAGGATGTTCCTTTCAAAGCCATTCCTTATTCCACTTGGAACAATCGTGGTGCCGATCAGATGGCGGTGTGGATTCCTGAAGCTGCAGAATATGCCCGTCCTACTCCGGAGCCAACAATCGCCAGCAAGGCACATACACTGATGATACAAGCACCTATTCAGAAAGATGCTCCTGAATCAGCTTCAATTGAAACCTGGGCATGGGGTGTGAATGACCAGTGGGAACCAAAGCGCTCATCGGATATTTCTAAACCTTATCACTACTGGTGGTTGAGAAATGGAACACAGGAAACTTTGGCTTATCAATTTGACCAACCTTATACGATTTCAAACGTAGAAGTGTACTGGCTGGATTTAGATCATTATGACGGGGATTTCCGAGTGCCGGAAAGTTGGAAACTCTACTATAAAGATGGCAAAAGCTGGAAAGAAGTAGAAGCTTTGAACGAATATACGGTAAAGAAAGACTGCTACAACAGCCTTGATTTCAAACCGGTGAAAACGACAGGACTGAAAATAGCTGCCCAATTGCAGAAAGGTGCATCGGGTGGGGTTATTGAATGGAAAGTAAACTAATCCATTTTTAAAAATTAAGAATTTGTAACTTGTAATAAAATATTAACCTTTTAATTAAAGATGTAATATGAAGACACATGAAAATCGAGCCTTGTTCAGCAAAGCTGTCTTAAAGGCGACAACCTGTCTTTTTCTTGCAGCAGGTGCCAGTGTTAGTCCGGCATTTGCATTTCCGGAAATGACAGAAACTATGGGGACTGAGATTGTACAGCAACAGACTATTACAATCACAGGTGTTGTAAAAGATAAGGAAGGTGAACCAGTTATTGGTGCTAATGTTCTTGAGAAGGGGACATCTAACGGTGTAATTACCAATATTGATGGAGAATATACGCTGAAAGTAAAAGGCCCTAAGTCTGTTTTGGTAATCTCTTACATTGGTTATGAAACGCAGGAATTTTCAGTAGGAGCTAATAGAAAAATAAATGCAACTCTTCAGGAAGATTCTAAAATGATTGATGAAGTTGTGGTTATTGGTTATGGTACGCAACGTAAAGGCGATGTAACGAGTGCTATTACGAGTGTGAAAGCGGAAGACTTTACAATTGGTAAGATTGGCGATGCTGCTGAGTTGGTAAAAGGTAAAATCGCAGGTTTGAGTATTGTAAAATCGTCAGGTGATCCAACAGAAACTTCCAGCATCATGTTACGTGGTCTTACAACAGTTAAAGGTAGTGTTACTCCATTAGTTTTAGTAGATGGTGTAGAAGGTTCACTGACAACAGTGGCTCCTGAAAACATTGCTTCTATTGATGTGTTGAAAGATGCTTCAGCTGCTGCAATTTATGGTACGCGTGGTGCAAATGGTGTGATTTTGATTACTACGAAAAGTGGAAAACGTGATTCTCATGCGAGTGCTAACTATTCTGGATATGTTTCTTTCTCTAACTGGACAAAGAAATCAGATTTTATGGATACGCATGATGTGCTCTATGGTATGACTTCTTTCAATTATGAAGGTTATGATACAGATTGGTTGGCTGCTATTACTCGTAAAGCAGGTTATAGACAAAATCATTCATTAACTTTGGATGGAGGTTCTAAAAATTCTACTTATTCTGCCAATGTAACTTATAGTGATGAGCAGGGAATTATGCGTAAGAGTGATAACCGTAATTTGAAGATGCAACTTGACTTCACACAATATGCATTAAATGATTGGTTAAAGTTTAATGTAAATGCTTTGGTTACCCGTCAAACTTACACACTGAATAATAATACCTATGCTTATCGTCAGGCTATTATTCGCAACCCATCTTCTCCGATATATAATGAAGATGGTTCTTATAATGAAAATCTGAATTTATTGTATTACTATAACCCGCGTGGAATTCAAGATGAGTATATTGGTGATGGGCGTAACCGTTTTTATCGTTTAAGTGGTAACATCACTTTTGAACCTATCAAAGGTTGGCAAACGAATTTGATGGTATCAATGAAAGAAAATGTTTATACTGGAGAAAGCTATACTACCAGTAAGCATTATTCATTAGTGACACAGAATGACTACAATGGCTCTGCCAGCAAAAGTGAATCAGCTTCACGTAATGATAATATAGAATTGACTTCTAAATATGATTTTAATATTGATAAACATCGTGTATCTGCATTGGTAGGTTATAGCTATTTGTATAATGTGTATGATGGTTTCGGTGCAAGTAACGGTAATTTTCCGACTGAAGCATACTTATACAACAACTTAGGTATAGGAACTTTGCTTACAGAGGAAGATCGTCATGCGGGTATGAGCTCCTCAAAAAGTGATGATAAATTGATCGGATTTTTCGGTCGTGTAAGTTATGGTTATGATAATCGTTATAACGCTTTGATTAGCGTACGTCGTGAAGGTTCTACTCGCTTTGGATCAAATCATCGTTGGGGTACTTTCCCATCAGTATCTTTGGGTTGGACTATCAGCAATGAAGAATTTATGAAAGATCAGACTTGGCTGAATAATTTGAAGTTGCGTGTAGGTTATGGTGTTACGGGAGTAATCCCAACTACTAATTACCTATCTCAGTATACTTATAATTATGATTCCTATGGTGATATAATGAATAAGGAAGGGGATTGGATACAGACTCTTAAAGTTGCTCAAAATCCGAACAAAGACCTGAAGTGGGAAACGACAAAGGAATATAACTTTGGTTTGGACTGGAGTTTGCTGAATGAGAGATTGAGTGGTAGTGTAGATTATTATGTGAAAACAACTTCTGATTTGTTGTATGATTATAGTGTACCCGTTCCGCCCAACTTGTACAGTTATACTACAGCCAATGTTGGTAAGATGCGTAACAATGGTATTGAAATAATGATTAATGCTATTCCTGTACGTACGAGAGATTTTGAATGGAATACCACATTGACATTATCTCATAATAAGAATAAACTGTTAAGTTTGAGTAATGATTTATATGAAACGGAAACATTTCATGAGGTTGGTGGATTAGGTGAGCCTATTACCGTTGCTACTCACTGTATGGAGGTTGGTAAAAGTCTCGGTGATTTCTGGGGATTGAAATCTGTAGGTGTTAGTAAAGATGGTGTTGTTTTGGTCGAAGTATCTGACGGTAAAGGTGGTTGGACTGTTAAAGAATTCAATACGAATTTGAATGTGAAAGAAAATCGTCAACGTCTGGGAAGTGGCTTACCCAAAGTATATGCAGGTTGGGCTAATAATTTCAGGTATAAAAGTTTTGATTTGAGCTTACAGTTTACCGGACAGTTTGGATATAAAATTTTAAATGCGCAACGTTGTTATTACGAAAATAACTCTGTAGCTTACAATCGTCTGAAATCAGCAGCCAATTATTATTCGGCTATAAATACGGATGGAACACCTTATATTGACGAAGCTACTGGCAAACAAAAAATGGTACGTTTATCCAACTCTATGGGGCAAGGATTCTGGAGTGATCATTTAGAGAAAGGTGATTTCGTGAAACTAACCAATGTAACTCTGGGGTATGAACTGCCTCTGGCAGGAAAGATTAAAAAGTTTATTAATTACGCACGTCTCTATTTGTCGGCAGAAAACGTATTCTGTATTACTGGTTATTCAGGCATTGATCCTGAAGTATCTAATAACTTTATGTCACCGGGTATTGACTATCAGGATAAATATCCTACTACTCGGTCGTTTACGGTTGGCATGAATCTTACCTTTTAATAGAAACTGATTATGAAAAGATATTTAAAAAATACCCTTATGGGATTGATGGCTAGCAGTATGCTGAGTCTGACTGCTTGCACTGATTTGACAGAAAATCTATATAGTACACTGAATGATACGAATATTGATTTTGATAGCGAGAAAGATGTTGCTTCATTGATGGGACAGGCCATAGCGCAATATCGCTATATGCATTGTTCTTGGTTTGGTTCTTGGGAGTTGAACGAACAATGTACAGATCAGTATATGGTTCCTTTTCGTGTAGGTATAGGTTGGGGAGATGTTTATGTAAATCTTCATAAGCATGATTGGAATTATAATTTAGGGCATGCTGAGAATATTTGGAATTTTGCTTTTGGATGTATTGGTTATTGTAATAAAGTGCTTGATGTAATGCCTGCAGAAAATGCAGCAGACCGTGCCCAGATGCGATTCTTTCGTGCTATGACTTATTATCAACTATTGGATTATTTCCGTAATGTACCTATAGAAACGACTTTGGATGTACCAGATGGATACCTGCCGGAACAGAATACTACACAAGAAGTCTATGAATTCTGTGTAAAAGAATTAACGGAGATTAAAGAAGATATCGGTACTGACAAATATTTTGGTTATGGTAATCGTTGGTCAGTTTGCATGGCACTTGCTAAACTCTATTTAAATAAAAATGTCTATCTGGGTACAACTGGTAATGATGGTTATGAAGCAGCATTGCTTGAGGTGAATGACATTATTGATAATGGTGGTTACACTTTAGCTCCTAAATATAGTGATTGTTTCCGTGAGAACATAGATGATAATCCGGAGATAATATTTGCAATACCGCAAGATAGAACTCACGCGAAACATTTCTTATTGCATACTTACTCTTTTCCGCAGGTAGGTCTGGAGGCTTTTGGATGTACGGCTAATGCAACCAATGGTAGTTGTGCTGTTCCACAGTTCATTGATTCGTACGATGCGGCAGATAACCGTTTAACAGATACTTGGACAGGTGGTAAGCAGAAGAAAGCAGTGAAGAATTCTGATGGCACTTATACTTCACAGGCAGGTGATTATATAGAGTATGCTGAAGATGATTGGGCAGGTGAAGGTATTCTGAACTATAATAAGAATGTACATTCTATTGATGTACCGGGTGCTTATAAGCAGGAAGGATATCGCATGGTGAAGTATGAAATCGTAGCAGGAGAGTATGGCACAATTGCTGATGATATACCTGTTTTCCGTTTGGCTGATGCAATGTTTATTAAGGCTGAGTGTTTACTTCGTTTAGGACGTGACGAGCAAACTGCTGCCGACTTGGTGACTGAAGTTCGTAAACGCTCATTTGATGCAGCCACAAAAGCCGTTCGTTCCGTAGCTCAATTAAAAGGAGGAAGTTGCTATAATTATGGTCACCGTGAATATACCTGTGAAGGTTATGCAAACTGGGATCCGGCTTCTTATGTATCTACTACGGAAGGTGGTGCAGACATTGAATTAGGTGGCTTATTGGATGATCTGGGCTGGGAGTTTGTAGGTGAACAACATCGTCGCCAAGATCTGATTCGTTTTAAGATGACTGATGGACGTAGTGTATACAATGGTAAATCATGGTTCTGTAAGGATGCTACTACGGAATCTCATTGGAATTACTTCCCGATTCCAGAACAGGCAATGAGATCTAATATTAATCTGAAGCAAAATACAGGTTATACTGGAGCTACTGAATAAGTGATAACCCTAAAAAATAGAATAATATGAAAAAGATATATTTTTACCTTGTATGCTTTGCCTTACTAATGTCCGGTTTGGCAGGGTGTGGTGATAATACGGATATATGGAGTGAACACATCCTTACTGCTGAAGAAATAGCAGAATTGGCGCGTCAAGATTCTATAAAAGAGGCGCAGAAGAATTCTATTAATGCTGATTTGATTCTTGAATATGATGCTGAAATAACAATTCTTGCTAATGGATATGATGGTGTATATGTTTATATTGATACGGTTAAGATCGCTGATTTATTTGGAATAACTCCGACTCAATTGGCACATGGTATTGCCAATATGGGATCGGATAAACCTTATGAAGATGCCCCAGATATCACAGGTTTCTGTATTGAAGGCACTACACATGCTGATAATATGACGAATTCTAATACCAACTCTTATTGGGGACATTGGTGGGATAAAGATGGTAATACAGCTTCTTGGGGAGATAATGCAAGAGTTTTTGCAGAATATGATGCAGAAGGAGGATACTTCAATGTAGGACAAATGCCTGGCAAACTGGAAGTTGGCAAAGATGTTAAGTTTATTGAGTGCTTGAAGTATCAAGAAAAGCGTATTGCAGTTGTTATTACCGCGAAGCCCAAAGAAAAAGGACAGATAAGTGCTACGATTGTTAGTACACAGGATTTAACTGTGACAATGAATCCAAGATCAACTTATGATTCAGATCCAATAGCGTTTGATCGAGCAAAAGTATTGAGTGATTTGGGAATATCCTCTTTAGAAGATGCACAAATTATCGGTGTTAATTCTGATGGGAGTTATGCGCAAGAAACGAGTGCTACTAATGGCTTCTGGTACGATCTTAATGGTTTTGCCGGTTCTCATGGGGATGGCGCTGGAATATATGTGGAATATTATGGATTGGGTGATGACGTTGAAGAGGAAGATTTGGACGTTTTATATGTAGGACAAATGCCAAATGCATTGGAAGGTGGATACAGTGTAACTGCAAAATATGGCTTCTTAGCAAACAATAAAATAGTAATGTTGAATATTACCGTTAATATCGTTGCGTATGAAGATCCGGAAACTCCTCCTGTAGGGGAACCAACTACAGATAAAGTATTGGATGTTACTATTGAGAAATCGTGGGATGATACATTTAGCAATGTACAGTTTGATATGAAGGATGTACTTCGTGAGGCTTTCAAAATGACTACTTATCAAATTCACAAGGCAAGAATTAGCGGTGATTTGAAAATATATTGTGGTAAAGTCAGTGAAGAAGATCCGACATATACTAGTGATGCCCCAGGATATTGGCTTAATGCAACCGGTGAAGTTTGTAGTTATGGTACGGAGAGTGTGGTATTCTGTTGTCTCGGAAGTTCGGAAACGGCGCTTTATTTGTATGCTGGTAACCATCCGGAAAGCTGTTTACCTAATACTGCGGTGGCTTCTAAATATATCATCTCTTGTAATGGAGGCGTTGTAACAGTGAATTTAACCGTTAAGGTAGGAGCAAAAGCTGAATAATAAATGTAAACTGTAGGGAGTAGAGTTATTCTATTCCCTGCTATATATACTAACACTATGAGAAGTATAAAAAAAGAACTCTTGACAAAACTTATTGGTCAAATGTTAATGTGCCTGATAATGATGGCTTACCCTTTCTTCTTTGTAGGATGTAGTGATGACAAAGAAGAAGGTACAGGGGAAAATATGATAACCGTTAATGAAGACCAACTCTCTTTTTCATTAGAAGCGGAGGATACCTATACGTCTGTTAGTTTTACTGCTTTGGCGTCATGGACTGCAGCTCTGAAAGAAACTAATGCTGCGAGTTGGTTAACTCTCTCTGCTGACAAGGGGATTGGTGGAATGATGAAAATAGGGCTAACCTTGAAAAAAAATACTAATAAAGAAGCTCGTACAGCTACAGTTATTTTAACCTGTGGTACTACAAAACAGGAAATTAGTGTAGCACAAGCCGGTACTTCTTTATTAATTATGGATGAAACTGATATTCAAGATTTTGACAAGTATTATAAACCTGAAGAATTCAGTAGTATGAACATGCTTCGCAGCGATGCCAAATGGTCTTGGTTCCGGAGCAAACAGAGTGAACATTTCTTTGTATTTTGGGAAGCAGGCTTCGGAGACGATCCAAATGCAGCAACTGTAGATGCAGCTTTGCGTGTGGATATCGATGATTTATTGGAAAAAGCAGAACAATTCTATAAAACAAATATTGAAAAGCTGAAATTTGCAGAATTGGGACAAGGTAAATCTTATTTGGACAAATATAAAATGGAAATTTACTTGTTGTATCAGACTGAATGGCTTGCAACAGGCTCTGGCTATGATAATACAATTGGTGCTTTGTGGGTGAATCCCAGTACTTGTCAGCCGGTAGGTTCTACTATTGCTCATGAAATTGGACATAGTTTCCAGTATCAGGTTTATTGTGATAAGATACTGCAGGGTGAGCCTAATGATTTTAAGCATGGTTTCCGTTATGGCTACGAAGGCAGTAATGGTGGTAATGGATTCTGGGAACAGTGCGCACAGTGGCAATCTTATCAGGATTATCCAGAACAATTGTTTGCTAATTACCACTTTGATGTATGGTTGGCTAATTGTCACCGTCACTTCGAACATGAATGGATGCGTTATGCTAGTTATTGGCTGCAGTACTACTGGACACAAAAACATGGCATTGAAACTGTAGGTGAAATATGGAAACGTTCAGCTTCTCCAGAAGATGCTATCGGAACATATATGCGTTTGTATTGTGGTAACCAATGGGAGGCCATGAAAACAGAACTATATGATTATGCTGTACGAATGGCTACTTTTGATATTGATGTCATTCGCAATTATGCTGATGGGTATATTGGGAAATATTCTACTAAACTCTATCAGATTGAGGATAATTATTATCAGGTTGCTTATGCCAGTTGTCCGGGTTCCACAGGTTTCAATGTTATAGCGTTGAACGTGCCAGAGGCAGGCACTGCTATTACTGTTAATTTTGAAGGGTTGGCACCGGGTTCTGCTTTAGCTACTGATGATCCGGGTGAATATATGGAGTCGGAAGCAGTGAAAGGGAATGTAAATAAATACAATGTAGGAACTGCAAGCAACGCAGGATGGCGTTATGGTTTTGTTGCTTTGAAAACTGACGGTACTCGTGTATATGGAGAAATGAATCAGAAAGCAGTAAATTCTGTAAACTTTACTATTCCTGCTAATACCGACAAGTTGTATTTTGTGGTATTAGGAGCTCCCAATCAATACAAAGCGAACCCATGGGACGAAAAAGAGTTAACTGATGAACAATGGCCTTATAAGGTGAAATTTAACGGTACTGATCTTTTGGGGAGTTTTAATATTGACACGAATGCCGATCCTAAAGATGCGGAGTTTACTTATAGCTTCAATTGTAATGCTGCAACAGAAGGTTATGATCTGGGGGTTATTGATTTGCAGTCGAATGGAGATATTCAAAAACTGGCGCAAGCTTTTGTTATGCAACCCAGTGTACTGAGTGGAAATACATTAACCATTGCAAACGGGCAAACATCAAATCCTGCTGAAGGAAAAATAGCTTTTGGTTTGCTACAAACGGATGGAACTTACTCTTATTCCTATACGGCTAATGGTGGATTTTACTGTACAACTGAAGGTAATCAAGGCTCATGGGGGAATAATGATCCCATTTGGATTGAATATGATAAAGATGCATTCGTTTTTAAATATGGTCATAAACCGGGAAGTAGTGTGGCTGGAAAGAAGTATGTAGTAAAACCATCGTTGGTATATACCAAGAATGGCATGCAATATAAAGCTACTTTTGTGTTAAATCTACAGTTTTGAAGAAAATCTTAGGGAAGGAAGAAAAAGTATTCTTTCATCTTCCTTCTTTTAATAATAAATTTGATAACCTTAAAAACATGATTATGACTCGTTTATTTAATTTTTCATTAGCAATGCCTTTGCTCTTTTATTTGCTGTATTTATTAACTTTTACTCTGACATCTTGCGGCGATAACGATAGTGGGAGTAAAAAGCAGGTGGATGAATCGGAAATCTTTGTGCCCGATGCCAAAGATAGACAGGCTTTTAATGTTGCAAATTTATTAGGAAAGTTGTCATATGATGAAGATACAAAAGAATGGATTATTCTTCCGGAAAGAGAACAAGATAATATGTTTATCCATTTGGGTGACGAAGAAGGAGCTTATATGATTGTGTCCAACATGAAAAAAGAGTATGAGGATTATGTGGGAACAATTACTTTTAGTGGGAAAACTGCAATGAAGCACCAAATAATCTCCAATTCAAAAATGAGAAACAAAACTTATGTTTATACTATTGAACTTTCTGATATCATTCCAACAGAGGAAAGTCATAAATAGGTATTAGGTTATATGTGGAAATGGGAGGAAATAAAAGTAAATCCTTTTATTCCTCCTTTTTTATCTTATGCGCTTGGATATCATTTCTCTCCTGCATTAAATAAAAATACAATGAAATTAGCAAATATTTTTGGCTTGATATGTTTATCTGCGTTCTTGGTAAATTGCTCAGATGACTCTGCGCCTGTAGAACCAGATATACCAGATACAAGTGAAGTTGTGGATGCTCAATATCAAGTTGCACAACTGGCTATCACCACCGAGAATGCTGCCCCTATCATCTCAAAAGATAAGAAGGACTATGTAAACTGTACCCTCACCATTGAGTCGAAAAAAGAAGAATGGAATTATACAGGAACCGGACGTATTCGCGGACGTGGAAACTCCACATGGTTATGGTATCCTAAGAAACCTTATCGCATTAAACTGGATAAGAAGTCAGAGATACTCGGATTGGCTACTGAGAAGGATTGGGTACTGTTGGCTAATTATCGGGATCCAACTCACATGATGAATACCTTCACTTTTATAGCAGGACAACAATTGGAACTTCCTTATATTAACCATTCTCGTTATGTAGAAGTCACACTGAATGGGGATTATATTGGACTTTATCAATTGACCGAACAAGTTGAACAGGGCAGTAGTCGTGTAGCGGTGGATGATGAGCAAGGAATGCTGATCTCGCTGGATGCGGATGACGGACCGGAGCTTAATCCGGATGGAGGGGATAATTTCTGGTCGACAGTTTACAAGATGCCCATCTGTGTGAAATATCCTGAGGATGCGACTACTAACCAACTGAAAGTAGTACAAAATGATTTTGCCCGGTTGGAACAAAGCATATATGAAAGTAATTATGAAGCAACCTCTAAATTAATGAATATTGCTTCGTTTATTGACTATATGCTGATACAGGAGTTAGTCTATAATGTGGAAGTGGATGCCCCTCGTAGTATTTATATGCATAAAGACAAAGAAGGACTCTGGACAATGGGGCCGCTTTGGGACTTTGATGCCGGTTTTGACTTCGATTGGGGAACTATGTATACCGGACACAATTTTTTCACTAGTTATCGTGAATTGGTATTAGGTACTGATCCTGCCAATCATATCGGAGGTTATTATGTACCCTCTTTCTTCACTGATTTATTTAAAAATAAGCACTTTGTTAGTGAGTATAAAGCACGTTGGCAAACAATCAGGGATAAAATAATGTCAGACTTTTGGGAGGAAACGAATATCTTTGTAACATCTTGTTCCGAAGCAATGAAACGGAATGCTGAACGTTGGCCTATTGACAAAGATTATCAGACAGAGATATCTCGAATGAAGCAATGGCTTCAACAGCGTACCGACTATTTAGATACTGTTATTAAGAACTATCCGTCAGGAACAAAATAGAAAATAATATGAAGAAGTATATCCTTTTATTTAATTTTATCTTAGTGATTTCTCTGAGTTTGATAGCGCAAGAGGCAGCATCTGTTCCAATGCCTTCCGGCAAAGAAATTTATATCCCCAAAGACCTGCAGGGTATGGATCTTCAAAATCCTGATAGTAAATGGAGTTATCACCGCATGGCATATACTGATAATTTCGTCATTTTCTGGGAAAAAGGGTTTGGAAATGATCTGTCTAATCCTCCTCAGTTGGAAGGGCATGATATGGAAGTGGATTTGTCGAATTTAACGGAAAAATTGGAAAGTTTCTATCGTTTTTTCCGGGATACTTTGAAGTTTTCCAAGCCGGGTTCAAAGTGTGATAAGTATCGTATGATGGTCATGCTAAACTACTCTTTGGAAGGAACTGCCTATGGTGGTGATTATGATGGAGAAATCGGTGCATTATGGATTGCTCCCAATCGTGTGCAGGATAAGAAACTGAATTGCATAGCCCATGAATTGGGACATAGTTTTCAAGCTCAGATCAGTTGTGATGGAGAAGGAGAGGCTTGGGGAGGATGCGGTTTCTTTGAAATGACCTCGCAGTGGATGCTGTGGCAAGTGAATCCCGAATGGATCACTGATGAAAAATATCATTGGGATGCTTTCATGAAGCTGACTCATAAAGCTTATCTCCATCTGGAAAACATCTATCATTCTCCCTATGTGCTGGAATATTGGGGTATGAAACGAGGATTGCCTTTTATTGCCGAACTCTATCGTCAAGGTAAGCGGGGAGAAGATCCGGTGATAACTTACAAGCGGATGACCGGATTAGATCAGAAGCAGTTCTGTGATGAAATGTTTGATGCTTATCGTCATTTTATCAACTGGGCTTTTCCTCGTGTATGGAAAGAAACTCGACCGTATGCCAATAAATATACTACCAGCTTAACCACTCTATCGGACGGGTGGTATGGAATCGCACCGGACAACTGTCCTGAGAATTATGGATTTAATGCTATTCCGTTAGCTTTACCTGAACAGGGAAAGAAAGTGAAAGTAGAGTTCTGTGGAGAAGCAGGAAAGGAAGGATATAATGCAATTCATACGGATAAAGCCGATTGGCGTTATGGTTTTGTAGCCATAACGGAGGATGGTAAATCTATTTATGGGGATGTGAGTGATAATAGCGGAAAAAGTATTATTTTTACAGCTCCAAAAGTAAATAAATTGACTCATTTGTGGCTGGTTGTGATGGGTGCCCCTACTGAACATTGGATGAATCCCAATCCGGAGGAAAAAGATGCCCAATGGCCATATCGCATCAAAGTTACAGGAAGTAAACCTTTATAAACAAAATGCTATGCTTGCAAGGGCAACTTATGTAAATAGTCGTAACAATACGAGGGCTATCATTTATGCCTGTATTGCGGTGCTTAGTTGGTCTACTGTTGCCACCGCTTTTAAAATTGCTTTGACGCATCTTACTCATTTTGAGATGTTGTTGATAGCCAGTTGTACTTCATTAATCATATTTGTCCTTTTGCTGACCTTCCAGAAGAAGTGGAAACTATTGTCTGCATTGCCTGCCCGGCAATGGGGATATTTTGCATTATTAGGCTTGCTGAATCCGGTGGCTTATTACCTGGTGTTGTTTAAAGCTTATGATTTGCTGCCTGCACAAGTGGCGCAACCTATCAATTATGCATGGCCTATTGTGCTATTAATATTGCTGGCCCTATTTGCCCATCAGCCCATACCTCCGAAGAAATATATCGGTATGTTTATTTCTTTGGGTGGAGTAGTACTTATTTCTGTAGGAACCGGGCAGTCGGGTGGCATGGATATACCTGTTCATGGCTTGTTGTTGGCAGCATTGAGTGCCTTGTTGTGGGCTATGTACTGGATGATAAATAATAAATTTAAGGATCGGACAGATGGTAGCGTTGCACTGTTTATGAGCTTTTTGTTTGGTACGGCATATTTGCTGGTTGGCGCAATGATAGTGGGTGTTCACTTGAATACTTTGCCCGGTATCTTGTCAGGAATGTATGTCGGCGGATTTGAGATGGGGATCCCTTTCATCTTTTTCAGCCTTGCCATGCGGAAAACTACGAATCCGGCACTGGTCAATCAGCTTTGCTACCTGTCTCCCTTCTTGTCTTTGTTCTTTATTGCAATCATATTGGGTGAACAAATTGTGTTTACAACGTATATCGGCCTCATATTGATTGTACTGGGAATTATGTTCAACCAATATCTGGTAAAGAAATGAAAAAGATTATCCTTGCGATGATAGCTGTTATGGTTCCGCTGATGCTTTCTGCCGGTTCTACTGATTTTTGGTTTCGTAATTTTTCAGTAGAAGACGGATTATCCTCCAGCGCTGTACGTGCTATTATGCAGGATAAATATGGCTTTATGTGGTTAGGTACAGATGATGGTCTGAACCGTTATGACGGTACCACTATTAAAATATACAGATTGAATCCGGAAGGAGTTAATGATTATATTTCATTTTTATACGATACTACAGATAGGATTTGGATAGGAACAGGGGACGGAGTTTATATTTATGATTATGAAACAGAGAACTTCGAGCCGTTTAAACTTCTGACTGCCAAAGGGGATAGCATTAAAACCAATGTGAATCATATTGCTGAAGACAGGGATGGTAATTTGTGGTTTTCAACCGTAGGTCAGGGAATCTTCAAATATAATGTATCCAAGCATTATCTGGAGCATTATGAGTTTAAAGATGCCGATGGGTTAATGGCCAGCGTGCTGATTGATAGTGAAAATCAAATATGGGCTGTTACTAATTGGGGAAACCCGACTGTTTCTAAGTTGAATAAAGCGGAGAATAAATTTGAGCCTTTCCATATTACCTACGAAACGGGTGGGTACGACTCCAACTCTTTGGTTATGCTGGAAGATTCTGAACATGCACTCTGGTTGGGAACCTGGGAGTGTGGTTTGCAAAAGATAGACCGGTATACCGGTAAGGCAACTACTTATTTGCACCCGTCGGATGGTAAAGGGGCAACGCATATTCACTCTTTGATGGAATATGCTCCCCATCAACTACTGATAGGTTCGGATGACGGGCTTTTACTGTTTAATACCCTTACATGCGAACACCAATTATTTACAGAAGATGAAACGAATCCTTATTCTTTGTCCAATCGTTTTGTTTATCCTATTGTAAAAGACCGTGAAGGTGGAGTCTGGATAGGAACTTTCTATGGCGGTGTGAATTATCTGTCACCCAATACCGGGCAGTTTGAGTGCTTTGCTCATTCTCGTTTTTCCAATTCTGTCAATGGAACTGTTATCGGACGCTTTTGTGAAGACACTTACGGGCATATTTGGATTGCTTCTGATGATGGTGGCTTGAGCCGCTTTTCACCTAAAGATAAACACTTTACTCATTATCTGCCCGATGAGCACAGAAATAGTCTTTCTTATCATAACGTACATGCACTTTGTATGGATGGTGATGATTTATGGATTGGTACTTATACGGGGGGAGTTAATGTGTTGAATACAAAGACAGGGGTATTCAGGGTTTATACTGCTAAAGCGGGAGATCCCACTACCCTTGATAGAAGCAGTTCTTATGCTATCTTTAAGGACCGTGAAGCACGTATTTGGGTAACTTCCATGTCGGGGGTAAACTTGTATAACAGGGAAGAGGATAACTTTACCCGAATAAGAGATCTTGGTTCCTGGATCATGGACATAGATCAGGATGCCGATGGAAATATCTGGTTCTCTTCTCAGGGAAACGGGCTGTTCAAGTATGATCCGGATAAGCAGGAATGGACGAACTATGTACATAGCAGTGCTCCCGGTGCATTGATTAATGATCAGGTGAATTGTGTATTGATAGATGGTAATGGGGAAATGTGGATTGGAACGATGAACGGACTTTGCAAATACAATGCAAAGGAAGACCTGTTTGAATTAATTCCATTGGATATTCCCAGCAGTAATATTTGTGCTATTATTGAAGATCAGCGTGTCTTATGGCTGACTACTACAAAAGGGCTGGTGCGATATGTTCCCGGAGAAAGTTGCCAGGTATTTACACGAAGTGACGGATTGCAAAGCGAGCAGTTTCTGGTGAATGCTGCTTTGAAAGCTTCCGACGGGAAAATCTACATTGGTTCGGTAAATGGGTTTAATGCTTTCTATCCTTATCAGATTAAAATGAACAAGGTACTTCCTCCGGTAATTATTACGGGACTGGAAGTATTCAATAAAGAGATCCGGATAGGTGATAAGTTGTTGCCGAAGGCTCTGAACCATATGGAACAGCTGGAATTATCTTATAAAGATCATGTCTTCAGCTTGCTTTATGCTTCATTGAGCTATTGTACGCCCGAAAAGAATCAGTATGCCTATAAATTGGAGGGTTTTGATAAAGAATGGAATTATGTAGGTTCTCAAAATAAGGCTACTTACACCAATCTGCCTGCCGGAACCTATACTTTTAAGGTGAAAGCTACTAACAACGATGGTATCTGGAGTGAGCAGGAAGCAAGCCTGAAAATAGTTATTCATCCGCCTTTCTATTGGAGTCTGCCGGCCAAATTGCTTTATTTCCTGTTGTTGTGTGTGGCATTGACTTTCTTCATCCGCTTTCTGCTGAAAAGGAGTGAAAAGAAACATACGGCAGAGATTAAGCAACTGAATGTGAATAAAGAGAAAGAGGTGCATGAGGCTAAGATTAAGTTTTTCACAATGATAGCTCATGAAATCCGTACTCCGGTTTCGCTTATCATTGGTCCGTTGGAAAAGATTATGAGATCATCCACGCCTATGCCGGCGATGCTGCGTGATGACCTTAATATTATAGACCGCAATAGTCAGAGATTATTGTTCCTGGTAAATCAGTTGTTGGATTTCCGCAAAGTGGAACAGGAGGGGATGACCATGAAATACACCTCACAGAATATTCGTCAATTGCTGGAGGCTGTTTGTGAACGGTTTAATCCTTTCATTACCCAACATGGTGCTCATCTTACGGTGGAGTATCCCGATGCGAATTTTACGGCTATGGTGGATAGCGAGGCGGTTACAAAGCTTATCAGTAATTTGCTGACGAATGCAAGTAAGTATACAAAAGATGAAGTTATCCTTTCGTGTGTGGTGCAACCGGAACAGCATACATTTGTAATCAGGGTAACGGATAATGGAATCGGTATAAGTAAGGAGGATCAGAAGAAGATTTTCAAACCTTTCTATCAGGCCATGGACAATAAACCCGGTACTGGTATTGGACTGAGTATTGTGAAAAGCATTGTGGAGTCTCATAATGGCTGCATAGAAGTGGAGTCTGAAGTCAATAAAGGATCGTCCTTTATAGTAACGTTGCCCATAGAACAAAGTCAGGAGGCAGTTCCGGAAGGGGAAGCGAATGGATTGAATCCGGCAATTCCCGAGGACATTTTATCGGAAAGCTTACCGGCAGCAGTCTCTAAGGATAAACCGGTCATGCTGATTGTGGATGATAACGAAGAAATGCTGAACTTCCTTTCCGGCAGTTTCTCTAATCAATACTCTATTCTTACGGCTGAAGATGGGATAGAGGCTTTGGAAAAGTTGAAAGAGAATGATGTGACCCTGATTGTGAGTGACTGGATGATGCCGCGCATGGATGGGGTGGAACTTTGCAAGGCTTTGCGTGCTGATCAGGCCATCAGTCATATACCGTTTATTTTGCTGACTGCTAAAACGGATACGAATTCAAAGATAGAAGGTATGGATTGCGGGGCGGATGCTTATATTGAAAAGCCTTTCTCGGTACAGTATCTGGAAGCATGTATCAAGAATCTGCTTGATCTGCGTAATTTGTTACGTCAGAAATTCTCTAAAATGCCACTGGTACCGTTGAACAGTATTGCCAATAACTCTATGGATAATAAATTCCTTACCCGTATCAATGAGATTATAGAGCAAAACTTCTCAAATTCGGAACTGTCTGTTGACTTTCTGGCAGAAGAACTTTGTATCAGTCGTTCCGGATTATTTGCCAAGATAAAAACGCTGGCTAATGTTACTCCGAACGAACTGATTCAGATTGTGAGGTTAAAGAAAGCTGCTGCTTTGCTTTCAGAGAATAAATACCGGATCAATGAGATTTGCTATATGGTAGGTTTTAATAATCCATCTTATTTTGCCAAATGTTTCCAAAAGCAATTCGGTATCAAACCCGGAGAATTTGTTAATAATCAGAGCATCGGTTGAGTTGTACTTAAAGTGGCGAAGACTTTCTTTCGGAGTTTTTATTGAATGAAAGTTGGCAGGATTGATCTTTTTTTGTATGTTTTTCGTGTAATTATTCTTTTTCTTTTCATACTTTTGTAAGTCAACTAATTTTTAAGAGTATGAATAATAAATTACTTTTATCCCTATTTGCCCTTGTAGGTGTATCTGTCTGTCTTTCGGCAGCAGATGAAGCGCGTTTATTGCGCTTTCCGGCAACGAACGGGAACGAGATTGTTTTCTCGTATGCAGGCGATTTGTATAGAGTGCCTGTCACTGGAGGAGAGGCGCAGCGCCTGACTTCGCATGTGGGTTACGAAATGTTCCCTCGTTTTTCACCCGATGGCAAAACGATTGCTTTTACCGGTCAATATGATGGAAATACGGAAGTATATACCATCCCGGCAGCCGGTGGAGAACCACAACGCCTGACGTATACTGCGACGAATTCCCGTGATGACCTGGGCGATCGTATGGGACCTAACAATATCGTGATGACCTGGACACCGGATGGTAAACAGATCATTTATCGTAACCGTATCAGTGACGGTTTTTCCGGTAAGCTTTATTCTGTCAATCAAGAGGGTGGTATGCCCGAAATTATCCCTTTGCCCGAGGGGGGATTCTGTAGTTATTCTCCCGACGGCAAGCGACTGGCTTACAACCGTACCATGCGTGAATTCCGTACCTGGAAGTATTATAAAGGTGGTATGGCGGATGATGTCTGGATATACGATCCGGCAAAGAAATCAGTGGAGAATATAACGAATAATGTTGCTCAGGATATCTTCCCCATGTGGATCGGCGATGATATATTTTTCCTTTCCGACCGTGACCGCACCATGAATATCTTTGTTTATAATACGAAGACAAAACAGACGTCGAAGGTTACTAACTTTACCGAATATGATGTGAAGTTCCCGAGTGCTTCCGGCAATACCATTGTGTTTGAGAATGGCGGATATATCTATAAGATGGATGCTGCCACCCGTCAGCCCGAGAAAGTAAATATCAGTCTTGCTTCGGATAATATCTATGCCCGCAGCGCCATAAAGAATGGAGCTAAGTATCTGACAGCCGCCAGTGCATCTCCCGATGGAGAACGGGTAGTGGTGACTGCACGTGGAGAGGTCTTTAATCTGCCCTCGACCAAGGGTGTGACGAAAAATATAACCCGTACTCCGGGTGCCCACGAACGTGATGCACAATGGTCTCCTGATGGAAAATACATTGCTTATATCTCGGATGCTACCGGAGAGACTGAACTTTATCTTCAGGATGCAGTAGAAGGTAATCCGGTGCAGCTGACCAAGAATAATGATACGTATATCCGCTCTTTCGAATGGGGTCCGGACAGTAAGAAGATTGTTTATACCGACCGTCAGAATCGTATCAATCTGCTGGATGTAGCTTCACGACAGGTGACTATGCTATTGCAGGACCCGATGGGGGAACCGCAGGATGTGACTTTCTCGCCGGATAGCAAATGGCTGACTTATACCCGTGATGCAGACAATGAAATAACTGTTGTATATGTTTATGATATTGCCGGAAAGAAGGAATATCCGGTGACGGACAAGTGGTATAATTCTTCTTCACCGGTATTCAGTACGGATGGTAAGTATCTGATTTTCTCATCTGCCCGCGATTTCAACCCTACATACGGCTGGTTAGAATGGAACCACGTCTATAATAATATGCATGGAGTTTATCTTGCTTTGCTCTCGAAAGATACCCCGTCCCCTTTCATACAGAAAGATGCCGGAGTGAAGAACGACACTGAGAGTGAGGCGCCGAAGGCTGCTGAAAAGACTGCCGGAAAGAAAGACGCGAAACAGGAAACTGCCTCTGCGTCACTCGTCAAGTTTGATCCGGAAGGTATTACCGACCGTATCATCAAGCTTCCATTGTCGGCTTCTTATTATGCTAATTTCTATTCAAACGGAAAGAAAGTATATTACTGGGGCAATGGCGGAACGAAGTTTTTCGATCTTGAAGGTCAGAAAGAAGAAACGGTTGCAGATGGTGCTATGATGACGGTTACTCCGGGCAGTCAAAAGGCTTTGTTCTACAAGGACAGCAAGCTTTATGTAACCGCTATGCCGGAAGGGGCGGCTAATCTGAGTACGCCTGTCAATATGGATAATATGTCCATTACGATAGATTATCCCAAGGAATGGGCACAAATCTTCGATGAGGCCTGGCGTGCTTATCGTGATGGTTTTTATCTGGAGAATATGCATGGTGTGGATTGGAAAGCAATCAAACAGAAATATTCTGTCCTGTTGCCTTATGCAAAGACACGCCTTGATCTGAATTATATCATCGGAGAAATGATTGGTGAACTTAACTGCGGACACGCATACGTCAATCCGGGTGAAACGGATAAACCGGCACGTATCAAGACAGGTTTGCTGGGTGCTGAAGTATCGGCTGATAAGAGTGGTTTCTTCCGTTTGGATAAGATACTTCCCGGTGCTTCCTGGAGTAAGGAACTGCGCTCTCCGCTTACTGAACCGGGTATTGAGGCTAAGGCCGGGGAATACATTGTCGCCATTGACGGCATACCGACGAATACGGTGAAGAATATCTATGCTTTACTGGTAGGAAAGGCTGATGTGCCGACAGAAATCTCGCTGAATAGCAAACCGCAATTGGCAGGTGCAAGAAAGATTGTCATCAGTCCGCTGGAAAATGAATATCCTCTTTATCATTATAATTGGGTACAGGATAATCTGAAGAAGGTGGACAGAGCATCCAATGGACGTATTGGTTATATCTATATTCCTGATATGGGTCCGGAAGGTCTGAACGAGTTCTCCCGTTATTTCTATCCGCAGCTCGACAAGGAAGGTCTGATTATAGACGACCGTGCTAATGGTGGCGGTAATGTATCTCCTATGATTCTGGAACGCTTGTCTCGCGAACCTTACCGCTTGACGATGGGGCGTGGTACGAAGCGTGTCGGTACTATACCCGATGCCGTGCAAGTAGGGCCGAAGGTTTGTCTGATTAATAAATATTCTGCTTCCGACGGTGATCTATTCCCATGGGGCTTCCGTGCATTGGGGCTTGGTAAACTAATCGGTACCCGCACCTGGGGTGGTATTGTAGGTATCAGCGGACCATTGCCTTATATGGACGGTACGGATATCCGTGTTCCTTTCTTCACCAGTTATGATGCGAAAACAGGCCAGTGGATTATTGAAAATCATGGCGTCGATCCGGATATCTTGATTGATAACGATCCGGTGAAGGAATGGAATGGTGAAGATGAACAGCTCAATAAGGCTATCGAAGAAGTGATGAAGGAATTACAGGATCGTAAGCCATTGCCGCCTGTTCCGGCTCCAAGAGATTTCAGTAAGTAATCACATACTTTACTATACTGTTATAAATATGCCATTTTATGAGGAGAGCTTTGCTCTCTCCTTATAGAATGGCATATTCTGTTTATCTTTGTGGCTCAGATTTCGTAATTATAGAATTAAGAAGATGAAGGATACTCAGATTATTATGTTAGGTACAGGTAATGCAGTCGTTACCCGGTGCTATAATACTTGTTTCGCAATCCAGACAACTGAAAATGTGCTGCTCGTGGATGCCGGTGGAGGGAATGGAATATTGGTTCAGTTAGAGAAAGCCGGTATCGCCATTGAACGTATTCACGATATGTTTGTGACTCATGCTCATACGGATCATATATTAGGTGCAGTATGGGTAATTCGGATGGTGGCACAACGGATGCAAAGTGGGAAATATACAGGAGTCTTCCGAGTGTATGGGCATGATAAAGTGCTACAGGTTCTGGATTGGATCTGCCGGATGACGTTGCCTAAGAAAATAGTACAGTATTTAGGGAATGGCATTGAACTTTGTGAGGTTAAGGACGGAGAGATATTTAAAGCAGGGGAGTTAAAACTACAATCTTTTGATATAGGATCGACTAAAGAGAAACAATATGGTTTTCGTACCACATTGCCGAATGGTCAATCGCTGGTTTGTCTTGGAGATGAACCTTATAATGAGAAAAATCGTCCTTATGTAATAGGGGTTGATTGGTTGTTATGCGAAGCTTTCTGTTTGTATAAAGACCGTGATATATTCAAGCCTTATGAGAAGCACCATAGTACAGCACTAGATGCCGGAAAGCTAGCTGAAGAACTGAAAGTGAAGAATTTATTGTTATATCACACAGAAGATAAAACGTTGGATACCCGTAAGGTGTGTTACACTGAAGAAGCGGCTCAGGGATTCTCTGGTGTGGTATACGTACCGGATGATCTGGAAATAATCGACTTCTCAGAGTAGAAACAAACCTTATTAAAGCGTTATTGATTAACAACCTTTGTTCACTCCACACGGTAACTCCATTTACACGCTGCGGTAAAGGTCGTTACATATCGCGGTAAAGAGCGTTACAATAAGGGGTAAAGGACGTTACATCCTGGGGTAAATGCTTTTACATTATTGGGTAAATGAGATGTAAATGCTATCTGTTGATAATCAGCGATATATACTATTCTAAGTAACTTGGCTGATTTTATTTGAGCATAATTAACAAAATGCTATGCAGTCTTTTCCTCAATATCTCATTTCTATAACGTAGAAAAGTTATTTTAAATGTTTAATAGGAGGAACCACACTATGAAAATTTATTCTGTATTTAATAAAACACTTTTATTTGTTGGGGCCATAGTTTGTACTATAGGTTTGCAGTCTTGTTTGGATGATGATGATAACAATACCTATTATTTGAGGTATCCTAATGCTCTTGTAACAGTGAAGGGCGCTGCCGACGATGCATTCTTCTTGCAGTTGGATGATAAGACGACCTTATTGCCAACCAATGTAAAAGCTTCTCCTTTCGGCGACAAAGAGGTCAGAGCTTTGGTGAATTACAGTGAAGTGAATGAACCCAGTGGCGACTATACGAAAGCCGTGCATATAAACTGGATAGACAGTATCCTGACCAAGCCTATCGCACCGGATTTAGGGGAAGAAAATGATGAGGTATATGGCACAGACCCTGTAGAGATTGTGAATGATTGGGTAACTATCGCTGAAGATGGATATCTGACACTTCGCTTCAGGACTATATGGGGCGGTAGTAAAAAGCATTTCGTAAACTTGTTGTTGGGACAGAATCCGGAGAATCCTTATGAAGTAGAGTTCCGCCACAATGCGTATGGCGATACCTACGGAAGTGAAGGTGACGGCTTAGCAGCTTTTAAGTTGGACGAACTGCCTGATACGGAAGGTAAAACAGTTAAACTGAAATTGAAATGGAAGTCATTTAGTGGTGAAAAATCAGCTGAATTTGATTATTGTACACGGAAGTCCGTTACACCGAGTGAAGCGGCTATTACAGCAGTAAGAAGCACTTTAGATTTGAAATAGTTTTCATAAGACTGTGATTGATAGAAGGAAGGACGCCATGAGCTTTGGCGTCCTTCTTTTTTGGTAGTATTACAACAATTGACCTACCTGTTGAAGCCTGTTTCTAAGTTGTTTTATATCTACATTATGTACGTCAGGCGATTTGGATCTGCAGATTTGTCCGGCAGCTACACCTACAGCCTCCCCAGTCACCAGGCAAGGTGGCATTACACGCAGACTTCCATGTGCGTAATGATCGGTTGAAATACAACGGCCGGCTACAAAAACATTCTTTAATCCTATTGGAAGAAGGCTTCGGAAAGGAATTCCGTGCGATTCTCCTTTTCCGTATCTGGGATATGTTGTGGCATTGCTTTTATGTACATCAATATAATAGGCGTTACGACCAATGCCATCCTCAAATTCTTTGTGGGCCAACCAATCATCTAACGTGAAAGTATAATCACACTTGATGCGTCGACTTTCACGGATTCCCATTAATGAAGCAGTACTTGCCAGATAAGAGGAAGCAAACACCTTAGGTTCATATTCGGCGAGTCCTTCCTGAAATTGTCGGGCTACTTTCCGGCCGGCCATCATGGCTTTCGAAAGAGAGACTGGATCTGTACTGTCTACTGTTACATGTCCTGCGTTGAACATCAGATATCCTGGTCCGGCGTATTTATCGTTGATATGATTGTCTTTTATCAGATTATATTTACCTGAATCGAGCATCTTATGAATAGGTCCGTCTTTTCGGCTGGTATGCACAGAGCCAACTAGTGAAAATTCGTAAGGGTCGATGTTGGATAAGGAAAAACAAAGAGTGCCTTGCTGAACATTTCCTTCTTCATCGCCCATATCAAAACCTGCACCAGCCCATGTTGCCAAATCACCATCGCCTGTGCAGTCGATAAACAGTTTTGCTTTGTAAGCAGTGAGTCCGGCTTTGTTGGCTACAACAATTGCATCCACCACTCCTTCCTGTTTCATCTCTACCGCGGCCATGGTGGAGAAGAATAACACTGAAACTCCTTCGGAAGTGACCAGATCGTCGTATACTGTTTTCAGATATTCCGTATTGATGGGTACCCAATCGTTACCTTTGATATGTGGAACTCCTTTTTTTGCCTCAAGGAAAACCCTTTCGGCAATTCCTCTGTAAATTATCTTTTCTTTATCCGTAAAGGGGCACCAGGCATTTAACAATCCTGATGTTCCCATTCCTCCTAACATTCCTGTTGATTCTATCAATAAAACCTTAGCACCTTCTCGTGCCGCTGCCGTTGCAGCTGCGCAACCGGAGGGGCCACCTCCTACAACAATTACATCCCATTGGTCACCTGTTTTTATCATTCCTTTTTTTGAGGAAAGGCTATTGCCCTCCTCTGTGGATATTGTTGCTTGCATTATTCCCGGGATGGCTGCAGCTGCAGCTATCATTCCGGCCTTTTTCATAAAATCTCTTCTACTAGTCATATAAGCTATTTCTTTTTATGATACTGTGTTATCATTGTCTTTTTCAATTCGCACAAAATTATATTAATAAATTCATTTCATCTATACCATACCCGTATTATTTATTGGATTGTACAGATAGTTTGTTTTTCACTAAATCATATGGTTTTAAATCTAAATATTAACAATGATAAAATTACAAATAATTTATTATGTATGTTTAGCCTTCTCATAGAATGTGATTTGTTATTGGATATAATATCTTGTTTGAGTAAAAGTACGCTAAAAAGTATTCTTAGCGGTATATTATTTTATTTGATGTGAGGTGTGTCAAAATGTGAACTGCATCCCAAAAGTTAGACATAAAACTTCTTGGGTGCAGTTCAGTTTTGGTACAACCTCTAGTTATCAAGAAAAACAATCTAAAATATTTGTTAGAATGATATTTTTACAGCTGGAGCATAGTTATGCCTAACAGTTCCGACATCATCTAGACTAGCTATAGCTCCTATACGAAAATAATAACTTCTACCTGCTTTGAATAGATTTGTGTTTTTTTCTAAATTAATGGATAGTTCATATTGCTTAGATGGATCTATAATCTCATTGATATTATTTGTTTTATCATTGCTAGATTGTATGTCAAATTTAACAGCTTCTCCTACATGCATATCTGAAAATGCATATAAACGGATATTTTTTATGATAGTATTCTCACGTCCTCCTTCCAATGAGAAGGTTGCTACTATCTCATTTTGATTATGAGTAATTGTTGGAGATTTAATACGGATATAGGGCTCAACTTCAAAGTTATATTCATTATTTCCCGGTTTTATTTCAAAAGATTTGAATTCTAAAGGATAGAAATTGGCATTTCTCAAGTATAAATCATATTTATTGGAGAATACGAGATTATTGCGGAATTCTCCATTGTTTTTTATAACCCAGGTTTGTGCACTAGGATTTTCATAACCTAATTCATAAGCTTCTATTGTAGCCCCATTTTGCAAATCGGTTTCAACAAGCTCTCCTGTTTTAACATCTCTTATTGAACCATAAAAGCACGCGTTGGGTCCTGTAAAGTTGTCCTTTTCGCAAGAAGGTAATAATAGCAAGCAGAATAAAGACTGAATTAAAAATATTTTTTTTGTTTTCATATACTTATATTGTTAATATTGAGGATTTTGAATTAAATTATTGCTTGTCGTTCCTGGAATAGCTAAATAGTATGACCTTTCATTAAAACGACGTCCATTATCTATATTATCGTAATAGCTATTTGCACGTACAAATATATATTGAGGAGTTGTTTCGCGCAAATCAAGGATAGGGACTAGGGCTTTCCGCATGGCGGCCCCATTAAATATGATATGGGCATCCCGTCGACGAATTAAATCCCAGTAACGATGACCCTCAAAAGCAAGTTCTACTCTTCGTTCTTTCAGAACATTCTCCACTGTTAATGGAATTTCGTCCCTATGACCAGCTCTTTTACGAATATCATTCAAGCATTTTTTGGCTAGGATAATATCGCCTTGGCCAGATTCAGCTACGGCCTCTGCATAATTCAGGTATACTTCTGCCAGTCGCATGTCTATATAGTCTGTGGTGGAACTAAAGAGCTTACCCGTTACACTTTTATCTTCCTGTAGAAATTTTTTTAAAGAAAATCCTGTGATAGAATATTTCGCATCTTCCCAATTATTATAAATTCTGAATGAATAATCGGTCATGGCTTGTCCACCGAATGTATAATAAGTTTTTCCGTCTTTCCCGATCGCCTTGTTGTCTTGGTATATTAGCTGTGTACCATCGGGAGAGATTAAGCCCCCTTGCATGATAATTGTGACTCCTTTCCAAATACTCCCGGGAACAATACAACTGCCAAATAATCGTGCGTCTTTCCCTGCGAAAATGTCAGAAGGATTATTGTATTTGATATATGGTACGTTTATGTCGATTCCTTCACCAGGGTTGGCGATGTAGATGTCTTCTTTGCCGTCAATACGTGTACGAATGGGGGCACTTTTCCCTGTACCATCATCTGTGTAATCTTCGTATATATCGACTAGATTTAATGCAGGACTAAACTTACCGTATGCGGTGGTATATCCGGGATTTGTTTGTGCTGGGTTGAAGAATATATCGGTATTATGGCCTTGTAACATTGTCTGTGTCCCGTCGATATAACCTTTTGCAAAAATCACTTCATTTAAAACTTCTGGATCTGTAGGATTCTCAAATATGTGTTGATAGTTTACAGCTGCTTCTTCAGCGTTTTGAGGGATGGGCTTATAAAGTTGTTTACCAGAATTATCAATAATTTGTTTTGCTGCATCAGCAGCCTTTTGATAATAATTCTCAGCATCAGTTGGAGTAAAACCGCCTACTAATTTATCTTCTACGGCCTTGCCTGTAAGAGGTGCTTTATTCCAATATTTTGCCAATGAAGCTGCAAATAGAGCAACTCTAGACTTTAATGCATATGCAGCCCATATCGTTGCACGTTTTGTTCCTTCTATATTTTCTACTTTCTCAGGTAAATGAGCAGCAGCTTTATCGCATTCTTCTAGAATAAAATCCCATGTCGCTTTTTCTGTGCTGCGAGGAACATATAGTGCATCCCCCTCTTCCATCTGTTGAAGATGTGTTACAATAGGTACACCACCAAAACGTTTTGCTAATGCAAAGTAGGTATAAGCACGGATAAAATGTGCCTCACTAAGCAAACGGTTAGCTTCATTTTCGCTAATATCGACGGTAGGAACAGTTTCCATAAATTGATTAATTTGCCTGATAGCTCCATAATCCCAATATCCATATGATATTTCTACGCTATGAGAACCACCACTATTAGTACTTTCATCTGTAAAGAAGGAAGAACTATAGCCTAATTCTACCCATCCACCACTTTCTTGATGATAATTGAAACCTTTATTGGGATTGTAAGAAAAGTCTTCCATTGGCATCTTGTTGTATAAGGTGGCAAGGATAGTTTTTATTTCACTGATGTCAGAGAATACTTGCTCTGGCGAAACCCTATCAAGAGGTTTTATGTCTAAAAAATCACTACATGCAGTGCTCATAAGTGCAGCAAATAGGATGCATATCATTGATTTGCTTTTCATATCTTTAATTGTTTAAAAGTTAATACTAAGACCAAAGTTAAAGGAACGCATAAGAGGATAAGTTAAATCTGCTGTATAATCTCCTTCTTCCCTTTCGGGGTCTAAATCTTTGATACCTTTGCCACAAAAGGTAAACAGATTAAATCCGTTGGCATAAATCCGTAAACCTTCTAGACCTATAGCTTTTGTCCATTGTTTTGGAAAAGTATAGCCAATTTCTATACTTTTGATACGCAAATAGGAAGCATTGAGACGCCATAAATCAGTAATCATAGCATCTGTTGTTCCACTAGCATCAGTCTTCAATGCGGGATATTTGCCGCTAATCCATTGGGTATTGGGGTCATATGGATCGTCATTGATATTGGCGGTATGCCACCTATCCATGTACTGTTCCCATAATACTGGATAGCTTCCATATCCCCAAATATCATTTTTTTGAGTGAATACAGTGAACAGGGCAGAACCTTGCAATAAGACATTAAGATCGAAGCCCTTCCAAGCTACATCTAAGTTAAAACCATATTGTAGAGGTGGGTTGTTAGCAATTCCCGATTGTTGACCTGCCCAGAATGTTGGTAGTTGGTCTTTATCATTGATTATACCATCACCGTTGACATCGATAACTCTATAACTACCAGGTAAGCCTTTAGAATTGCCCACACTTCCTCCGATTAGTGGAGCTTCTTGATATTGTTGAATATTTGTGTATTGGCCATCATATATAAAGCCCCATTCTCTACCAGTGTAGCGGTTACTGCCTTGAGAGTCTTTCCATGCTTCCCATGAACTGCTATAGGGTGAGCGCTCTGTATGCAGTAGCTTTTTTCTCGAATATACGAGATTAGCACTTACCCCATATTTGAAATCTCTGATAGAATTTCTGTGTGAGATAACTAATTCGAATCCGCGTACTAAATCGCTATTTAGGTTCTCTTGTGGGAATGATGCTCCGAAAGTATTAGGTACAGACTGTATTTTGGTAGCTAATAATCCATTTCTGTTCTTTTGGAAGAAATCTACGGATGCTGATAATTTCCCATTCCACAAATCAATGTCTAATCCTATATTAGCCGTTTTGGTTTTAATCCAAGTTAGATTATTATTAATAACTCCTGGAAATAATACTCCATTTGTTAAAATACCATCATTAAAGACGTAGCCTCCGCTTATACCAGCAAGGGTATAGCCAGAATAATATTGAAACGGATTACCGGCATCAGCTCCCATCCAACCATACGAACCTCTTAACTTTAGATTAGAGATAAAAGGAAGATTTTCTTTTATAAAAGATTCTTCGGAAATTCTCCAACCTGCGGATAAAGAAGGGAAGAATGCCCAGCGCTTTCCGGGAGCGTATTTATATGAACCATCATATCTGAATGCAAATTCAAATAAATATTTATTCATGTAATCATAGTTAGCTCGACCAAGTAAAGATAGAAACGCTTCTTCTGTACGGTTGCCGCCGTTTGATAAATTGGTTAAACTACCTTGGTCCAGAACATCATTGGTGTATATATCATCATATTGTCTTTTACCAGAGATTGTTTTTTGTTCCATTTTCTTGGCTTCCCATACCATGGTTGCTCCAATTGTATGTTGTCCAAAACTATTGTTGTATAACAATTGAGCTTGGACATCTCTACGGGCAAATGTAGTTTTGCTATTTGAGTAGGTGGAAACTGCTGGGTCTACTACCTTAGCGTCAGTTTGATAGTCATAGAGATAATATCCTTTTTGCAGAATGGAATTATCGTTGATATTTCCATCATACGCACCTAATACTTTTGCTTTTAGGCCTTTCACCCAAGGTACTGTATAGGTGAGCTCCAAGGTTGTTTGATATTGTGTATTGTTCCACGACTGGTAACCGTCAACATCTTCCTGCATCATTGCTACAGGATTTTGATTGGTGTTGGGTAAGCTTGAATAGTGATCAGGATTCTTCAATGTTGTCGGTCCAATACCGCGTTCTGCCGTAATTATTGGTTTAAATAGCCAAAAGTAGCCAATACGGGGTGATTTATTACTATCATATTTCCCCGAGAATGTAAAGTCGGCTATTAAATTCTTTGTAAGCTCTGCTGTCATATTAACTCGCGCATTATATTTGCGATACGTTTGAATATTGCTTTTTAATAGCCCATTATCTTCCATGTACCCCAAACTCATGTAATACTTAACCTTATCGGAACCGCCGGTTGCAGAAATAGAATGTTGTTGTTGTGTGGTTATATTCTTTAGGGTCAAATCAAGCCAGTCATGGTCTTGATATCCTGGCTCTGTTCCTGCTTTCCATTTTGCTAGTTCTTCATCATTATAGGAAGGATTATTTCCGTTGTTTCTGTCCATCTCGTTTTTCATAAGGCGATAGGTGTAAGCATCAACTGATTGACGCATTGAAGTTGGGCTCTTGATGCCAAAGTAGCCGTTATATGAGAATTTTGTTTTTCCTTGACTACCCTTTTTTGTTGTAACAATAATAACGCCATTATCTGCATTCATACCATATATGGCTGCTGAAGCATCTTTCAGAACGGAAATGCTTTCAATATCATCCGGACTTAATCTTTCAAAATCTGATATACCATCTCTGGCTACTCCATCAATTACTACCAGTGGGGAACCAAATCCTCTGATACTTACCATGCTGTTGAAAGAGCCTGGCTCACCAGTCTGTTGGCGAATTTGAATACCAGGAATCTTACCTTGGATGCTACTGACTAAACTAGGAGCTTTGGTTGTTAAGATGTCATCAGATTTAATTTGTGCCACAGATCCAGTCAATGTTTCTTTCTTCTGTACACCATATCCAACTACTACAACTTCATCCAAAAGCTCAGTGTCTGATTCTAACTTTATAACTAGGTTTGTTTTAGCTGCAATGTGAATCTCTTTACTTTTGTATCCAACATAGGTTATCTTTAATCTGCCATTTGGATGAGCAGAGAGTTTAAATGTGCCATTTACATCAGTAATTGTTCCATTCGTAGTTCCTATTTCTACGATATTTACCCCAATAAGAGGTTCGCCGGTTTCGTCTGTGACCAAACCTTTAATAACACCTGTTTGTGCAAGCCCATTGAAGGGAATAAGGCAACAAATCAATGCAACCCAAAAACTTGCAAATAAAAAATGTTTCATGTTTAAATTAGATTTAATTAATAAAGAATGGTATGTTTCTATTTTAGACTTTGTCCTTGATTCTTTAATAGAGAGTCAAAGTATTTTGCTGCAAAACTTTTTGTACCATCAGGACGAATCAGCCAAAAGCCTCTCATTTCATCATTGGTACGTGTACCATTGGAAGAACGGAATGCTTCATCTTTGGGCTCATTACAATAAAGTTCCCACTGAATGAGGTATGGTATATTTAAGGCTAAACACACTGCAACATATGTGTCCCAGTTCTTGATAACGGGCTCTTCAGTGAGTAATTCTTCATAGCGTTGTTCCGGAATGCCAATTTCACCTAAGAATACTCTCTTTTCGCCTTTCATAATGTTACTTGGCGTGAAGTATTTTTTTATATATTCGATACCTTTATATAATAGTATGCCGTTATCTAGCCCTGTTGTATTTAAGGCATCATAGCATGACCAAGAAACCATATCTACATTTACGTTTGGTAATACCGAATTGATGATTCCTGGAATTCCGTTCATGCTGTCAATTACTTTGTTTGCTTCAATGGCATGGTATACTTTACATTTAGAATTTACATTCTCTTGCCTTGCGCGTTCTACCCCTCTTTGACGGGCTGTAAACCATTTGACCATATTTTGTACTCTTTGGGTGGAATCGGCGGGGACTAGAACCGTGTATCTATCTCCGTCTACAGCCTTAATAAGTTCACCGGCTTTGCGCGACCATCTAGCACTGTCTCCGGTTCCTCCTCTCATTATCCAATCTCCTTCCCAATTTTCTAATATGAATGTCATCTCTCTGTCTTTATATTCATCTAAAAGGTATTGGGTTAGCTCGTAGATTTCTTGTTCTTCTTTTTGGCTGCTTTCATTAGTGGTTTTCACTCCTGCTCCACCAATACTCAATACAATTGTAGAGAAGTTCATGTCAAAACATGTTTTATAGTAAGTGTTTTGTGCCAAATCTTTTAATGTACAATTGTCTGGAAGCTGCCATTCGGAATTGTATGAATATCCATCTATTTTAGTAATCTTTCCTTGCTTTTTCCCTTTGTTGAACCACAATTTGACAACACCATATCCCATTTGTTGTAATGTGCGGCATCCTTCGATAATATAGGGTTCTCCTGTAAAGTAGTATTTCCCGTCTACATGTGTAGCACCGATTCTTGTAGAAAAATTATCGGGTATTTGATACCCTTTACTTGGTTTATGCTGATCTATGATGGCTGCAATTTCCGCATCGCTTAATTCTTTTGTTTTATCACTAAGCGAATGGCAAGAACAGGCAAATATTGAGATTAAGAAATAATAATGAAATAATTTAATTCTTTTCATGATGATTTTGAGTTTAGTAAATTAATTGTGTTTTTTATTCTTGAGTTATACCTTCCCAAACATCAGTGCGGAAAGGAGCTGCCGGAAGCCCTACACTATTGTATAAGTTTACATTGGGATTATCTGACCATGCATAACGTACAGCAATTGGGGCGTCTACTTCATCTGAATATACGATTACATCTTTTCCTTGGACTTCAGCTTTTGCCCAATGATATTTTTTGTCATTTCCTGCAATAGTGAAGCCTTGGAGTTCTTTTCCTCTTACCACTAACCCTTGGGCAACATTTAAATAGCTTATTCGTATTTTATTTCCTTCTATATTCATAGAGTGAAATGTTGGTCCCATAGCTATGATATCTTTTCTACCATAAGCTAATTTCTGGGCTTGCAGGTATAATCTGTGAGATACATCTTGCTTGTTTTGTGGGTGGATATAATGCTCTTCACCTATATCGATAGTAACAGCTAATCCCGTAGCGGGATATAAAAGCGCTTTTGCTTGTACTTCTCGCATCTCAGCCCAACCGGACTCCATAGGTTGTGGCTGTTTTTTCATGAAATTGGGCAATTGTACAATAAGGAACGGAAGATTCCCTTGCCGGAATCCGACTCTCCAATCTGTAAACAACATTGGTAATAGCTGACGATATCTTTTAGCTTGTCCTGCATTATTTTCTCCTTGATACCATAAGAAACCGCGTATCGTGTATGGCATTATAGGATAAACCATAGCATTATATAACACTGTATTTGTGTTATAGTAATTCTGCCAACCGGGGGCTCTGCGTTCCAATTCCGCATTATATCTCCATTCATTATCTAAAGGTACAATTAATGTACTATCTTTAGTGCATATGCTAAGAGGTTGTTCTTCCGTACCTAAATGAGCACTTCCCCAATATATGGTTGCTTTAAAAGAAAGTACATTTTTCTTTTTTAGCCATTTTGCAGGAAGTTCTATGCCCTGTGTTTTGCTTTTTTTTATTTTTTTTCCATTAAGCCATATCTCCAATGCTTTGATATCTATATCTCCGGTGAGAAATAATGATGTTTTTGTTTTTGGCATTTCAAAAGTTGTGCGTAGCCAGGCTACTCCCCAAAAATTAGTAAGATTCATTTTATCGGTTCTGATAGGAGCGGATGTTGTGGCCCAATCTCTATCATTATAAGATGTTTTGTAGACTTTGGCTTTGATGCCGGCATTTGCCTCAGCTACAATAACTTCTCTCATTCTATCATTTTCTAAACTTTCTTCCACCTTTTTTCTCCATTTTAGAGTGTCTGTGTCTAGATTATTAACCCATTCAGTATAGGCCTTATGTGTCTTTAATGTTTCTGCATTCATCCATGCCTCTATATTTGTCGCCCCCCAAGAAGATGAGATAATTCCTACAGGTACTTTTTGGTCCTGTGATATTTCTTTTGCGAAAAAATAGGCGACTGCAGAAAATGATTTGGCTGTTTCAGGTTTGCAGATATCCCAATCTTTTCGTTCCCACTTTGCTGTTGGTATTATATTTGTTTCATGTGGTGTGTTGAAGAAACGTATCAGTGGATAATTTGCTTCGGCTATCTCTTTAAGGGTATTGGGACCCACACCATCTTGTAGCATCCATGCCATATTGGATTGTCCGGATGCAAACCATACTTCTCCTATATAGATGTCTTGTAATTCAATGCATTCGTCTGCTGAAGTGACTGATAGTACATAAGGTCCTCCTGCAGGTTTTGATGGGATATAGAGCATCCATTTCCCATTAGCATCTGTTTGACAATCGAAAATTTCTTGTTGGAATTTTACCATAACTTTGGAGCCTGCATCAGCCTTTCCCCATATTGCAATTGGTTTCTCTCGTTGTAATACCATGTGATTCGAGAAAATAGAAGGAAGTTGCAGAGCCCCTGCATAAATTTGCCCACCATAGAATAATAATAACTGGACAATGATAATGATATTGATTTTCTTCATACTATGATATTTATTTTGTTTAATCTAGGTAATGAAATATATAAGTAAAAGACTCTTTTTTTATAATGCAAAAATAGCGTATTAGTATATGTGCTTTGAATATTTTATGGCTTAATGATGATACTATTTTGCTATTTCCTTTTGGAAGCTCGAAAAAATAGTATAATATTGTAGTGAGAAACTTTTATTGCTGAAATACAATGAAACAAATAATCAGGGAGATTACTCCCATTAATAATGATGATTTTTTTGTCTTATTAAATCATCCGTGTGCTAAATTTGATTTTCCCACGCATTACCATTATGAATATGAGCTAAATATGGTCTTTAATTTTCATGGAAAGAGGATTGTTGGGGATTCGGTAGAGAATATTTGTAGTTCTGATTTGGTACTAATTGGGCCAAATACTTTCCATTCATGGAGTGGTGCTCCTGATTTTAGGACTCATTGTATTACTATTCAGTTCAGTCCGGAGCTTTTTACTAATTGCTTCTTGCATAAGAATCTATTTCGACCTATAAAAGAAATGCTAGATTTATCCAGTAAGGGTATTTCTTTTCCGCCGGAGAAAAATGAGAAAATCGTAGTTTTATTGCTAGAGTTAACGAAAAAGAAAGGCTTTGATACAGTGGTTGATTTTTTGAATCTTTTATATCAATTAGCTATTTCAACAAATAAACAGGTGTTATGCAGCCCAAATTTTACTCAGGATTATTATGAGTTGAAAAGTAGAAGAATAAAGATTGTATATCAATATTTGCAAAAGAACTATGGCAACAAGATAGCTGTAGCTGATGTAGCGAAACTTATTAATATGACAGAGTCTGGCTTTTGTCATTTTTTTAAAAAGAGAACTCAAAAAAGTTTTGTCGATTTTCTGAACGATTTGCGTATAGGAGAGGCGGCTCGAATGTTACTTGAAACAACACATACCATTTCAGAAATATCTTATAATTGTGGTTTTTGTAATATGTCTAATTTCAATCGCATTTTTAAGAAGAAGAAGGGATGTACTCCAACGCAGTTCCGGGATGAGAATACTCATACGGTAACAATCTATTGAATTTGATCGAATGTGTTGTTGAGGAAGTTGTTTCATCTAAATAATACAATACGATAAAGGAATAAAAAATTATTCCTTTATCGTATTGTATTATTTAGATGAAACCTGCATGAGCAAAGGATATGGAATTTTATTAAAATGTTGTAGATATATCCTGCTGTGGAATATTATACCCTTCTGCTGTTAACTTTAGATTCTGTTGTTTGTATGTTATGGGTAATTCAAATTTAACGCTTCTGACTTCTCCCGGTAATAAAGAAAAATATCCATCTTCGAAGTAGACTGGTAAAATAGCATCTTCTGTTTTTGCATTACGAATGTTTAACTTTATAGCTAAAGCAATTTTATCTGTTGTATTACAGATTGTTATACTTCCCTTGAGCTCTTCTTTTTCTCTGTGTACTGTAAGCTTTTGTCCAGTTAATGTTGTTTGGGGAATATTATTTAATGAAGTATAATCATGCGGTTTTTTATCAGATATCCAATAAAAATTTTGAGATATGATTCTATTTTTGTCTCTTAATTGTAATCGGACAAAGTAGCATTCATTTGGGATATTTTGAATTGGTAGTTTTATTGCTGTGCTAACTTGATTAGGAGATATGTCTAAATGTGAAGTTTCCTCGTATAGGACTTTTCCCTGCAAAGATATAATTTGTCCGATAGCTTGTAATTCTGACAAAGATTGAAGACTGGTATTTACGATTTCTATTTCTCGAGTAATCATATTATATTGAATATGTACAGGTTCACAAGCCTTTTTGGCACCATAATAGGCACCCGGAGTTTCATAATCCCAAGAATAAGTCTGCCAGACCATACTTGGCCAAGCAGGATGACTCATCCAGAGTAATACTCCTGATGTCGTATTAAAAAGTTTGCTGTTCCAACTCTCAAAAATGGCCCTATAACTTTCATAATTGACTAATTGTGCTTTTCTGCAGAATTCATCTACTCCTGAGGATATCCCGAATTGGTTATTAATCCCCTCTTCATAACTTTGTATAAAAGCATTATTTCCCCATTGGCCCTTTAGCCAATCATGATAATACCATACATCTCCTATAGGCCATAAATCTTCTTCCGACATCATTTTACGTAAAGATTCTGCCGTAGGCAATGATGGACTACCAACTTCACTTGCAAACCCTTGAGCTATAGTATAATAGTCTGTTGGCTGTATGTAATTCCACGGACCGCTTGGTCTTGTGTTGAGCGTACGTGAATTTCCTAAATAATGTCTGGTACCATCAGCTTCTGCTATAATTTTCGATATCCCATTTTCAATATATGCAGGAGGGAAGCCTTCATTCTGAGGGCACCAGATAGCTATTGAAGGGTGATTACGGAAACGTGTCACGATATAATTTACATTATCTAAGAATAAGTCATAATCGGCTGGCAAGAGGTTATGGTTTTCAGTTGAAAGTCCAAAGTCGTTGAATACTAAAATTCCGTATTCGTCGCATAAATCATAAAAAACTTTTTCAGTACTTTCTGCTGTCCAATTCCGTATCATGTTAAAGCCTTGTTCCTTGTGAAATCTGATGTAAGGTTCCAGTCTTTCACGAGAAGAACGTTTCATGGCGTCATCTATTCCCCAGTTTCCGCCTTTACAAAAGATACGCTTTCCATTAACTCTTATTATGATGTACGGGTTGGACTGATCCTCTACTAATTCTTCTATACCTGCCTCTACATTTTCTTTGATGGAAGGTATCCAACAGTTGGGAGAAAGTTCAACTTTTTGCAAATTGTCGAAAATCACCTTATGGTTTGCATAGGCATCCAGTGGATTGAATAGAATTCTTTTCGTCTTTCCTAGTTGCTGTATAGTCAATTCGTAACTTAGCTCGCGAATACCGAATCTTACAGTTTGTAAGTCGGATAAGGTTTTATCTTGCATAAGGGAGAGATGCATTGTATATAATTCAGGATTTCCATAGCCATTTGGCCACCATAAACGTGGATTTTTAATATTTAATTGGGGAAACTCATCGGGAATGAAAGATATTTTTTTGTGTTCTAAGGGTTTTAATTCTATTTCTTTTGATAATTCGCTTTTATCTATTTGAATTTTTATATCGGCAGTTTTTGTCTCTGAAGTGTGGTTGATAGCTTCTACGTTTATAGTTACTTTTGCAGAGTTCGTTTCCGGTAATGGTAGATTAGTCAGAATTTGAACGTTCTGTATAGAAATATCTTTTCTGAATATTAATTGAACATCTTGCCAGATACCTATATTTCTGTCACGAATGCCAGGCATCCAATCCCAACCTTCTGAACAGATAAAGGTAGGACCATCTAAACATAAAACTCCACCATTTCCTCCATGACTAACACTGTTTTGTTCTTGTGGGATTCCCGGATTATTAGGTGGAAAAATACGGACGGCAAGTACGTTTTGAGTGTCTTTATGAAGATAATGAGTGATCTCAAACTCATTAGATGCAAATGCACCTGCCATTTTTCCGACAAATTGGTAATTTAACCAAATTTCTGCTTTGTAATTTATCCCATTGAAACGTAAAAATGTTCTTTTATCTTCTTGATTGCTAGGTATATTAAAGGCTATGCGGTACCACCAGTCTGTTCTGCATAAATCTTCAGGAATTATTAAGTTGTTTAATCCCCAATATGGATCTGGGTAAACACCTTGATTGACTAAAGTTGTCAAAACTGTTCCTGGCACAGTTGCATTATACCAGGCAGACGTGTCATAGTTAGGATCAAAGATTGATTTCGAGGATGCTATTACCTGTTTTGAATCAGCCATTTCCCATCCTTTAGATAACTGGTAAGTATTTTGGGAAACCTTTTCCATTTTTACGGCTTCCTGTTTTTTAGGCACTCTGGTGACCTTGTGATGTCCTGCTTTTGATTTGGGAAGTTCATCTTCCTTTTGAGGATAATGTTCACCGAAAAAATAGGATTTCTGTCCAACCATATTTCCTGTATTGATAATAAGTATTAATAGTAATAGTAGGTTTCTCTTTTTCATAATAAATATATATTAGTTTAATGTATCTATCTATTTTAATGCATTAAATGTGAGAGCAGCTTTCGTAAACTCTTTTTCTGTAGGCATTCTCTGTTTTTTCTGTATATACTGATGCAGCCATTCTCTGCTTTCACTGTAAAATTTGTAATGAGTTTCATATAAAGGTGTTTTTTGATTGTTTTTATCTATTAGCCAGAAACCTCGGTTAGAGCCGTCTGTATTTAACTCATTATTGTACATTTCCCAAAAAAGGATGTAAGTACATCCCCATTTTAGAGCCGTTTTTATTACCCATTTAGCTCGTTCATTAATTTGTTCCCGTGAGTATTCCGATTCATTCCAACCATATTCACCAATGAACAATCGTTTACCTTGAATTTCTTTCTTTGGAGGAATTTTTGATTCTATATAATTTAGATGAGCGGTTAATACAGAGTCCATTTCTTCTTCTGTGGCAGGAGGGTTGGTTGCTGTATATGATGAGAATGAAACATAATCTATATTGGTGTGTGGAAGAACACTATTGATAGCACAACTTTTACCTGCTATAGCCAGATCTGAAAGATTTACTTCTAAATAATGATATACTTCAACATTATTGTGTGGAGTGTTTTTTTTAGCATCATCTATCGCTCTTTGACGCATATTGATCCATTTAATCATTTTCTGTATGGTTTGAGGGTCTATATCTTTTGTACGGTCATAGTCTTGGCGTAAGTGCCAATCACCTTCCCAATTTCCTAAGTAAAAGATCTTTCCGGTTCCTGTAAATTCCTTAAGAAGATAAGTAGTTAGACCGTAGATTTCTTTGTAGGATGAAAATTCTGCATATTTGTTGTTCTTATGGTTTGGAAGCACTGTTGGCTCTTGTAGAAATTCATATGCCCATAGTTGGTAGTATTTAAAGTCCATTCGTAAAACTTGATTAACTGACTTTTCTTTTGCTAGGTCAGTTAGAGATTGAATGTTATTTTGGTAGGGAATATCATAATTTTCGTCAAAGTATTGGGGGCCCAAACTTATTTTTAAGATATTGGAACCCATATTCCGAATTGCTTTGGCAGTTTCTACAAGATTGGTTTCTTGAGTAAATTTATATTGGGCTCCTATAGTTTGAGTTCCTATTATGAAGTTGAATTCATTCATTTCTTGTTCAAAATTGTTTTTCTGACAAGAATATGATGTGAAAAGTATCACATACATGTAACTAACTAGAAATAGTTTGTTTCTCATATCCCATTTATATTAATTATAAGAAAATTAGATATTCGATTGTACAACAAATAAGAAGAATAATGCAGAGTATTCTGAAGTTTTTGTACCAAACAACTTCTTTTAACTCTTTGCTTTCGTTTATCCATATCTTCTTATTCCATGTAGTTGCCAGCACCTTATCTTGTGGAGGAGCTGGAGTAAAGAAACTAATTATGATGGTAGTCAGCATGCTTGCTAACATTAATATTGGTACGCATATGAGGTAGTGTAAGGGAATGTGTACTTCTATTATATACTTTAAAATCATGATACTTATTGCAACCACCAATCCGAACATTAGTCCTCCTAGAGCTCCTATTGCATTTGCTCTTTTCCAAAATACTCCTAAAATGAAAGTACCTACTATAGGAGGGGCTATATAGGAAACCATTTCTTGATAATAGCCCACTAAAGAATCGAACCTTTGTATGTATGGAGCCCATATAATGGCAATAATAAGAGCTATAAAAGATGAAATTTGTCCAATATGAACTAATTTTTTTGGATTAGGAGTTTTAACGTAATGAGAATAAAAATCCATAGTAAACAGAGTTGATACTGAACTTAGAGTTGCACTGAGTGTAGAAATCAGAGCAGAAATCATTGCTGCGAGAATTAATCCAATAAGTCCACTTGGTAATAATTTAGTTATTAAACGTGGATATACTTCATCTGTATTAATTTTATATACTTCCTTCAATATTCCTCCATTGATAATCTCATTAGGAAGGGTATCACCGATATCGAATATGTCAATGCCGCGCGCTATGAGTCCTGGTATAATAAAAATAAATAGTGTGAACATGTATAGCAAACCAACTAATAGAACACCTTTACGCCCTTCGTCGACTGATTTTGCAGAGAGAATCCGTTGTACCATTACTTGATTATTGCCCCAAAAATAGAAACTTAAAATAGTGATACCAAAGAAAAGACCAGGCCAAGGTACTGTAGGATCATCTATAGGGCGGATTAATTTGAGCCATACTCCATCCTGAAAATGACTTATCAGGTTTTCCCAGCCTCCAATACTTTCGAAACAAAAATAAGACAGTATAATTGAGCCTATTAATAAGATAATAGATTGTATTACGTCCGCATTGAGTATGGAAGAGAGCCCACCCACAATACTATAGCTACCTGCAATCAAGCCTATGCCGATAATAATCCAAAATATATCTATCTCAGGAAATATCATTTTTAAGATTAGTGCTCCGGTATATAAAGCTGCTGCGGCATCCAAAAAGATATTTCCTATTATAGTGATAAATGAAAAGTAAAGCTGCGAACGCGAATCGAATCTTTTTCCTAAAAACTCAGGAATAGTGAAGATGCCGTTTTGTATGTAGAAAGGGAGGAAAAAAATGGCGAAAAATACCATGACAAATACAGCCATAAGATTGTAGTTGAACACTGCAATCCCACTGATAAATCCCTCTCCGGAATGTCCTATTAGGGTAGAACTGGAAATACTGGCAGCAAATAAAGACAAGCCAATTATAGGCCAGGTTGCTTTCTTTCCAGCAAGAAAATATGAGGTAGAGTCTGCTGTCTTTCGATGTGATAAGGCCCACCAGATAATGAAAACATAGAAAATAATTATTATGATAATATCTAAAGATGAAATAGAACTTGTCATTGGAATTGATTTGAAGTTAATGATTTTTATTTGCTGTTGTCTTTGATATAAGCCAATAATTCATTTATATTGCAAGTTGCTAAGCAGCACCATTGATCTGAAGCTCCGTAATATACATAGAGAGTTTGTTCTATTACAACTGCTCCTGTGGGGAATACAACTCCCCATTTATATAATCCTCCTTTCTCATATTTTGTTTCTGGTTCCATAATGAATTTTTTTGTTCGATATAATACTTTTGTTGGATTCTCTAAGTCGAGGATGCATGCTCCTATTCGGTATGTATATTGGTTATCTACTCCATGATAAAGTAATAACCAACCTTCCGTAGTTCTGATAGGAGGAGTATTGCCACCTACTTTTATTTCCCAATCCATTTCTCCTTTTAACAGTAAGTGACTAGGGACATTCCAATTCATTAAATCATTAGATGATTTGATCCATATTGAAGGATAGCTTGTCCCATACTTTTCCCCAACATATTCTTTGGGTCTGTGTAGCATATAAAACTTCCCATTTATTCGTTCTGGGAATATTATTACATCTCGGTCATCTAATGAAGGGCAGGTTAGTCTACCAACTTTTTTGAAGTTTAGCAGATCTCGGGATATTGCCAGTGCCGTATTGCCAACATTTTCTCGTAAACATTTGGGTGCATATTCATCATGTTCGGGCGATACCACTTTGTCATAGTCATATTTCCAGTATTGCCCGGGAGGATAGGGACGGAATGCGTAAGTCATATAATACTCATGCCCCAACTTGACAATTCGTGGATCTTCTACGGAACCTGCGTCAAAACCATTAGGATCAGGACTCAATATGGGGGTATGCGAAACTCTGGTAAAATGGAAACCATCTATACTTTTGGCAAGGCCGATGTATATGCAATGCTTCTCATCATTACCTGCTGCTCTATAGAAAAGGTAAAAGTTTCCGTCTTCATACCATACAGCAGGGTTGCACACGGATAAACTTTCCCAAGGAGTCTCTGGATTAGGAGATAATATAGGGTTTCCACTATATTTTTTTAATAACATAATATTGATATTTGATTGAACGGCACAAAAATAGTGGAAATAGGTAGATAGATAGAATACTATTTTGTTCAAGTCTTATACTTTTTGTGAATATATATCCTTATATTAGGAAGTAGCATAAATTTATTTAGAAAGCTGAGAGTTAAAGTTTGAAATTTTGCGTTGATCCGTTTTCACTATGATTTCACCGAAGGTAAAAACAAAAAAGACCGCCAAGAGTGGAAGCCTCCTAACAGTCTAAATCTTCATCTTGTAGCGGGACCCGGGATTGAACCGGGGACCTCATGATTATGAATCATGCGCTCTAACCAGCTGAGCTATCCCGCCATCGTTTCTCGATTGCGGGTGCAAAGATAGAGCTTTTCTTGAAATCTCCAAAACTTTTGCGAATTTTTCTGTGCTTTTCTTCTCTCTTCTCGGTTCTGATGCGATGTTTTCTTTCTTTTTCTCTCATCCTACTTGTCAGATTAATAGTAGATTAATGTACTTATTGGCCTTTTTGTACTAATTTTGCAGAATAAAATGTTTGATGAACTATGAATAAAAAAGGCAGAACTGCGGAATCCGGTAAATTAATATGTATGTGGGTAGGAGCTTTCATCTGTACTATGGTTACAGGGATATATGTCTATATCTTCTATAATAGCTATAAAGAACAGATACCGGAATGGAATGCATTGGCTAAAGAAACATTCGTGGAGGCGCTGAATCTGGAGGTGCAGAGACGAGGGGACATTGTAGTGCCATTTATTGCTGGAGATTTTCCTGAAATGAAAACATTGGAAACCCCATTCCGAAGTCATGTAACTTTGGCGAGCAAGTATGGAACGCATAGCTATGAAATATCACGTGTGAAATTTGATAATAGTCTTATCAAGGATACTGAAAAAAGAATGTTGCTTAGCTATGTGCTTGAGGAGCGTCCTCTGAATGCTGATACGCTGAATACATCTTGGAATAGTCTATTGATAAGGAAATCAATTAAAGCTAATACAGGTATTCGTCTTTCAACAACTGATTTATTGAAGAAGACTTCCACTGTTTATTCTTCCGACAGTGTAAAAGTGCTGCAGGGGGATAGCTTGCTATCTCGTTATGTAGGATTTCGTTGTGAAGTGGGGGTAACGGGTTTTGTTTCTTATGACTGGTGGCGGGTGTTAAAGGTATGGCCATTACTCTTACTTTGGCTTTGTTTTTTCCTTCTCCTTTTATATTATGAACAGATTGCTTACTTCTTGCGGCAAAAACTGGTGAGAAAGGAAACGATTATCCGTATTCAAGAGAAAAAGATAATTGTTGAAAGAAAGATGCATTTGGAGGAGGAAGTCGGGCAAACCGGATTATATGAATTGGCCGACGGGACTATCTTGAATTCAGAAAAAGGTACCCTGATGAATGGGGAAAAGACGAGGCAACTTCGGCCTCAAGTAATTGTCTTATTGAAGCTTTTTCTACAGACTGAAAATTATCGGTTGACCGCAGAAGAAATTATTAAGGAACTGTGGCAAGGGAAGGGAAAACCAAATCAACTTTATGCTGTTATTCATCGTTTGCGTGAATCATTGGAAGGTATCTCTTCTCTTGTTGTGGAATATAAAGATGAACATTATTGTTTGAAAATGCCCCATTCCATCGAAGAAAATGCTGAAAAAGGATAAAAAACGGCCTTATCGATGCTTACCAAAAGGCCTTCAAGTAAAGTTGGTAAGTCGTTGTAAGGCAAAATAGTTGGTTTGATATAAAATTCCGTCTACCTTTATGGGCAAATATGTGGCAATATTGTTTGCATGCTTCATACGGATGTTTAATATTAAGTGTAGTGGAATATGAAAAACAAGATTAAGATTGCTGTTATCAGCTTGTGTGCAGTTGGTGCAATAACTGCTTTTTGTAGTCAGAAATCCTCCGGTAAACCAATGGATGATCTGCTATTGAAAAATGTAGAAGCTTTAGCTTGGGGTGAAGGAGGAGGATCTTCGCACTGTTTGGGTTTGGGTGATGTTGATTGTCCTTTTTCGGAAGTTAAAGTGAGATATGTAATGACTGGTTACAGCCTTGAAGACCTCTATTAACATATTATTAGCTTTTCTCTTCGCTGCATGCACTTCTGTGCCCGATGAGAGAATGATGTCCTACGTTAATTTTCCCGAAACCAGAGAATTGACAGCCCGTACTTTGTCATTGGATACAGCTTTGTTTCGCTATCCTTATAGAGTACGTGTACAGGATAGCAAGGCTATAGTGTTTGATTTGCATGGGACAGATTATTTCTTTCATGCCTTTCACTATCCCGACTTTCATTATTTGTCCTCTTTCGGCAAGCGGGGCGATGCTCCCGAAGAGATGCTTTCAGCCGAAAATCTTCGATGGAATGGGAACTTTTTGTGGACACTTGATTCCAATAAGTCTGAATTAACCCGGTTAGGTTTTGCTTCATCCGGCAACTCATTGCTTCGGTTGGAAGCCGTGAGTCTGGATGAAGAACTACTTCGGGCACTGGACTTTGTGCAATACGATGATTCCACCTTTATTATTCCTGATTATTCCGGTGACAGTCGCTTCTGTTTGGTAAGTCGGCAGGGTAAGTTACTCCGTAAAATAGGGACTATTCCCACTACCAATGAGGACGCTTTGAAGAGTGCCCGTCCTGCTTTAGCGCAGGCATGGCGGAGTTTCATTGATTACAATCCTCGTAATGGGATACTTGTGGCGGCTACTCAACTGGGAGAAGTGCTTGAAATCTATAATTTGAAAGACAGTACGCATCTAGCATGTATTGGTCCTAATGGCGAACCTGAGTTTCAGATTTCCCAAGGTTATGGCATACCGACTGGTATTATGGGGTTCAGTGATATACAAGTGACAGATAATGCTATTTATGTTGTCTTTCAAGGACATGCATTTAAGGATATTATGCAGAAAGCGCAGCAAGGCATTAACTTACCGAATGGTGGACAAAATATTTATGTATTCAGCTTGGAAGGTAAGCCGCTTCGGAAGTACGTGTTGGATCACTATATTCACGGGATTTCAGTAGATGAGCAGAAGGGCATTATAATAGCTACGGATGTGAATAAGGATGAATCAATAATAGAATATCGTTTTCATCCTGCAGCATAATTACCAATGCAAAAGAAAAGACTCACTTAGTGAGAAAAAAATATAAACCGGTTTTAGCTGTGACGACAGCATGATGTGAAATGATCTCAGTGAGATATTCTGTATCTTGCTTCTCTGAAGCACAATATTGGTTTGTGTTTGATATTGATGATTGAACGTATTTTTGATTAAAAAAACAATTTTACAATGAAAAATTTTTTGAAATATGCTTTTGTTGCAGCATTTGTAACAGTAGCAGGATATAGTGTTTATTCTTCACAGAAGTCTGATGCTATGTCTAATTTGATGTTGGCTAATGTGGAAGCATTGGCTGGCGGAGAGGGTAGTGGCTCAGATATATACTGTTGTGGTAATTCAGGGGTATGCATGGTTGTTATAGATAATACTGGTACTAAGCATGATGTTAAAGGAGTCAAATCTACCCTACCATGTCCCTAATTACTAAGTTGCTACTGTATATATACCTTATTTTATTAGCGTAAGCTGGTAAAAAATAAGAAAGAATGTATAGTGGCTGTATTGGTGTAAAAATATTAGGCATACTAAATAGGTATGCCTAATGAAATATATTTTAAATATTAGATTGTGATGAAACAAGGTCGGATTTTATTCTTTTTATTTTTGCTATATATATGTTTATTAAACGCCTGCAAAAGTGAAGATACTCATACGGTTTTGGAATTATTTCCTGAATCTCACCCTTTGTCGGAGAAAAAGGTGTATGATATTAATGAAGATTCTCTTGCTGTAATAGAAGGTTTAGTCTGTGATGGAGAAAATTTGATAGTTTATGATTATCATTCAAATAGTAGTTATACTCTTTTTGATGAAAAAACGGGAGAATTTATCGCTCGCTTCGGAACCATTGGGCAAGGACCTATAGAAATTCCCGTTGGGTGTTATGGTTATTTATTGAAAGGATGTTTCTCTGTTTTTGATGACCAAACTCGGATAGTTATGAAATATAATCTTGACTCTTTGCGAAATGGAAAAGTGAATGCCGCTCCCAAGCGCTTAACGAAATATGATATTCCAGACGCACAAATATCAAGACTTATAGCAATAAATGACAGTACTTTTTTCTCTGCTGGAACCTATAGGGATCGTTACCAATATTTGTTGTTTGATAAGAACAGCAAGGTGTTGGATTACGGCGTGGATATTTATAACGTTGCAGATAGCACTTTTAATAAATATACTAAATTCCTTTCTAATCAAGGAGACTTGATTATGCATCCAAAAAAGCAGAAGTTTGCTTATTCAATCAATCTCTCTTCCAACTTGGACTTTTTTGAAATAGGGGATGATAAAATCAAACTGACAAAATCATTGCGGTTGGGAGATCCAATTTCTCAGCCTGTTACAAATACTATTGGAGGTGGCGGCATGTATTGTAGTGTCGAATTAACAGAAAATAGTCAAATTGGTTATATTAATCTTTGCGCGACTGGTGAGTATGTTTATGCTTTATATTCAGATAAAAAAGCGATTAAAAGTACTCGAAAGTCAAATGTAGTGTTGGTTTTTGATTGGAATGGTAATCCAGCTAAAAAATATTTACTAGATACTGATGCCTATTATATTGCTGTTGATGAAGTGGAACAAAGTATGTTTGCAGCTGTAAAAAATAGTGAAGGGGGATGGAGTATTCAATGTTATAATCTACAATAGTCGGGTTATGTAAATGGTGGACAAAATATTTATGTATTCAACTTAGAGGGTAAACCGCTTCGGAAGTACATGTTAGATCACTATATTCATGGAATTTCAGTAGATGAGCAAAAGGGCATTATAATAGTTACGGATGTGAATAAGGATGAACCGATAATAGAATACCGTTTTCATCCTGCAGCATAATTACCAATGCAAAAGAAAAGACTCACTTAGTGAGAAAAAAATATAAACCGGTTTTAGCTGTGACGACAGCATGATATGAAATGATCTCAGCAGGATATTTTGTATCTTGCTTCTCTGCTGCACAATATTATTTTGTGCTTGATATTGATAATTGAATAAGTTTTTATATTAATAGTCTTTAAGATGAAAAAGTTTCTGAAAATAGCTTTTGTTGCAGCATTTGTAGCAATTGCGGGTTACGGTGTCTATGCTTCACAGAAGTCTGATACTATGTCTGATTTGGCTTTGGCTAATGTGGAGGCATTGGCATCATCGGGTGAAACGACGAGCTATTATCGTTTATTCCCTTGTTATAGTCATCTTTCACAAAATGAGTGTAAATTGAGTACTGACAATAATAGACCTGTCTGCTATGCATCCTCTTATTGTCAGTAAAATGAGCTTGAGGAGTCATTTCTTTCTCTTAATTTGTTTTTCCTTTCTTGTTTCCTGCCAGTTTGCAGGAAATAAGAAAGAAATTGGTTACGGAGAGGAGGTGCAACTTAATGTGAAAGAAATCGTTGTTCCGTCTTCCAATGTCCTCAATTTGAAATCTTACTATTTGTCGTTTGTCTATCAGACTGATTCTTTGCAAATGTTGTATGGATATAATTATAAGATTCACGGGCTGGATTGCTTCAACTTAAAGAATATGCAATCATCTCAAATTACATTTTTGGGAGATGGTAATTCGGCCGTAGTACGTCCGGTGACGGGGGTGTATGTGCAATCACTTGATTCAATTTGGATTTATGACGGTTCGCAACGGGCTCTATTGTTGGATCGGCAGGGACAACTTTTAAATGCAGTCAGTTTGCGTGATGGTTTGACGTCCGATGAACAGGTATTGATAGATTGTAATTTTGCAATTTCTACTTCTAAATTATATTATGACGAACAGCATAAATCGTTACTTTATGGTATTCAGGATACTTCCACTTCTCCCTATTCTTTTAAGGTACGTGAGGTATTTTTGAACGGCTCATTTCCTCCGGTGATGTATTTATTGCAATCCTCTGTTTCTGTTTCTGATGTAAGCGGTGGAGATTATGGTAATATGAGCGGGATAAATATTTCATTTAGCGATGATAATATCCTTTATAACTACCCTGTGGAATCGCATGTGTATGTATTGGATCGTGGAACAAAGCAAACGAAAGTAGTAGATGCGGATAGCCGTTTTACAAAGAATTTAGCGGGGAAATGTCGATCACGGAGTGATTATTCGCAGTGGATAAGGCATGCAGTAGAAAATCCTCATTTTTATGATATTATGTATCTTCCTGAAAGAGAGATGTATGTACGTCTGCATTTGGGGGAGCATACTTTTGACGCAACGTTGGATGCAGATGCTCTAATGGATGACCGTAATTTGTATATTACTCTTTTTGATAAAGAATTTAATGTAGTAGGTGAATGTAGTTTAGCTACTCATCGGTATAATTATTATACAGCATGGACTGCTGTGGGGAAAGGGCTTCTTGTATTTGTAGATAACTTGATGTCTCCTGCAACTAAGACAGATAGGTTGGAAATGGATATCATAGAGATACCTATGAAAACAGAAAACGAAGGTGGATATAAACTTGTAAGTTTGAATTAGGGGTTTGATCTTTATCATAGCTGCGGGTGTAAATAAGTACTTTTTTGAATTGTTTTTGTGCAGTATTTGCGACAATTGCTGTTTACGGTGTCTATGCTAATCTAAAGGTAGATGCTATGTCTGATTTGATGCTGGCTAATGTGGAAGCATTAGCTCTTGGTGAGATGAATTCTGGTTATCCGAATGAATGCACTAACTGTCTCAATTCGTGTTGTCGTTGCTTTAAAATATACAGAGACATGAGAGAAATATATTTGGGGGAGTGTTTTTTATCTTTGGTTTGTGCGAAATAATCGTAGTGTATTAATATAATGGCTTATGAAATTAGTGTTATATCTTTTGGTGATTTTATTCTGTGGTGCATGTACCTCAAGGGAAAAAAACGAGAAGTGGCAGAACCGGAGGGCGAATATCGTTAATGTAAAAGACGATGTGAAAGAAATAGATACGGAAGATGTCCTGATAGGTGCTGTGGCACAACCATATATGTGTGGTGAGTATTTGGCTGTCATCGACTATAAATCTTTTGATAAACTCGTGCATATCTTTGATAAGCATACGTTTAAACATATATTGAGTCTTGGAGACAGAGGTCAAGGACCAACAGAAATAGCCGTTGTCGGATCAATTGCGTGGAATGAGAAAGAACATGATTTATATGTGACTGACAACGGACAACGTAAAATCCTTAGGTATAATTTGGATAGCCTTCTCAATGACTCTCTATATGCTCCAACTGTCAAATTGAAATTTGGAAATGTGCCATTTCCTGATGAGTATTACTATATCAATGATACATTGTCCTATGGTTCGTTCGTAGAGACTTCCATTTCTTCTTTTAAACAAACCAGTGGAAAATGGAATATGATAACCGGAGAAGCAGAATTGATAGATTATGTTCATCCTGCAGATAAAAAGAAACGGGTGGCTTTTGCTGTCTCCCCCCAATATAATACATTGATAGAGTGCAACAGACGGTATGATTTGATAAGCTTGTACAATCTTAATGGAGAATTACAATGCAATGTGTATGGTCCTAATTGGGATAAAAATGGTGATGGGAAGGCGCATTTTAAAAATGCAACTATTTGTGATGATAAGATCGTTGTTTCATACACAGGAGAAGATTGGAATCATAATGATGGGGCGAGGGTACTTCACGTGTTTAATATTGCAGGAGATTATTTGAAAACATTAGATATTGGACGTAGAATTAATCGCTTATGTTGCGATGAGGAGAATAAGCGAATTATTATGAATTTGGACGATGAATATCAATTTGCTTATCTTGATCTTGAAAAATACATTAGTAATTAGAAAATTAGGATATGGTTAATTTTGATTGGTATGAACTTTAGAAACTTGATAATAGTCTTTATTCTCTTTTCTCTATTTTCTTGTGGAGACCGGAAGAAAGAGGATGTAACAGCATTGTTGAAGACATGGAGTGGGAAAGAAATTCTATTTCCCACAAATCCTGTATTTACAGTACAAGATAAAGATACTATTGACTTTTCAATGTTGGGAAAATACAAAATCCTAACTTATGTGGATTCTATTGGTTGCATAAGTTGTAAATTGCAATTGGGGAAATGGAAAACTTTTATGGAAGAAGTGGATAGCTTAGGGATGAATTCTGTGAGGTTTTTATTTTTTTTCTCTCCTGAGAAAAGAAGAGATCTTCTGATTACATTAAAATCGGAGAGATTCACTTATCCTATTTGCATTGATAAAGAGAACAGGTTAAATGAATTGAACCATTTTCCTGTATCAGATATGAACTTCCACACATTTTTATTGGATAAGGACAATAAAGTTCTTGCTATCGGCAATCCTATCCATAATCTTAAAGTGAAAGAACTGTATTTGAAGATTATTCAAGGAGAGGAAGTGGAACAGAAAGATGAAAGTAAAGTGATAAGAACGAAAGTGGATATAGACAAAACCTCCGCTTCGTTGGGTAGCTTTGACTGGAAAAAGGAACAAAAGGCGACTTTTGTTTTGAAGAATACAGGTGATAAGCCGTTAGTTGCTGAATACGTCAATACTTCCTGCGGCTGTACTTCGGTGGATTATTCCAAAGAGCCTGTGCAGCCGGGAAAGGAGATGATATTGGATGTCACTTATAAAGCCGAGCATCCTGAATATTTTGATAAGACAATAACTGTATATTGCAATGCTGAAACGTCTCCGATAGTTTTGAGAATAACGGGAAATGCAGAACAGCAATAATTCTCATACCAAAAGAGGCTTAGGTTGGTATATTGATAAGATCCTTAACCTATTCTTAATGCTCTTTGGGGCGGCATTGATCTGGATATTTCTTCAAGTGATATGTATTGCCACATTCAAAATCCCTTCTGATTCTATGGAGCCGTCTTTGCTTGCAGGAGATAACATCTTGGTGAATAAATGCGTAATGGGAGGACGTTTGTTCAATGTATGGGATGCTTTGGAAGGAAAGGATATACATATATCTCGTTTGCCGGGATTAGGGAAAATAAAAAGGAATGATGTAATAGTCTTTAATTTCCCCTATTCTAAACAGCGTTGGGATAGTGTTGCCTTTGATGTGATGAAGTATTATGTAAAGCGTTGTGTTGCATTGCCGGGAGATACATTCGAAATAAAGGATGCACGATATAAGGTGCGAGGAAAGGATACGTCTTTAGGTAATGTGGAAATGCAAGAAACGTTGATGGGCTTAGCGAAGAGAGGGAAGGCGGAAGAGTTGGGAATTGTAATGAGGGGGTATCCCTATAATTCGGCATTTACTTGGGACATAGTAAACCTTGGACCTCTTTATATTCCTGCTAAAGGTGATAACTTGAAGATGGATTCTATACATGTTATTCTATATAAGAACATAATAGAATGGGAACAAAAAAAGAAATTGTTTGTACGTGGAGATACTGTTTCACTGAATGATAGTGTAATACAGACCTACAGCTTTATAGAGAATTATTATTTTGTAGCGGGGGATAAGGTCATGAACTCTCAAGATTCCCGTTATTGGGGATTATTGCCTGAACCTTTTATTGTGGGAAAAGCTGTCAGAATATGGAAGTCGGTAGATAATAGTACAGATAGGATAAGGTGGAACCGGATATTTAAAAAGATAGAGTGATAAGGCTATGGATATATAGAGTAAAAGATGTGGTGATAGTGTTGCTACTATTTGCTGCCGTCTGCTCCTTGTTGGGGGTGGTTGGGGTGACTACGCCCGAACTTCCTGTGGGGGAAAATATAGGGCAATGGATATGGCTTGGTAAATCTACTTTGTTTTCAGCCGCCTGTATCATTATAACTTACCTGTTACAACTTGTGAAGAGAGATTCTTTGAAAAAAGTGATATGTTTCTCTCATTTCTCTCTCTATGTTTCATGGAGTTTAGTGCTTTGGGGGAGTGTCGAAGCGGTTTGGGGCTTGCGGCAATTGTATGGCTTTTCCACTTCAGGTCACTCTCTCTATGCACTAACAGGGTCTTTCTTCAATCCGGGACCGTATGCAGGGTATTTGGCAATGGTATTGCCTGTCTGCTTACACTTGTATCTGTGTGCTTGTGCTTGTAAGGAACGCTCTGTTTGTTATAAAATAGAGAAAGTGGTAGTTGCAATAGCAGGTATCTTGATTCTTTGTGTGTTGCCAGCCACAATGAGCCGTTCAGCTTGGGTGGCTACGGCGGTTGGTTGTGTTTGGGTAGCATATATGCATCGTGATAAAAGCAAATGGAATGTGTTGTGGAAGAGGTACAAGAGACAATCCGTCTTGTGGGGAATAAGTGCATTTTTTATTCTGATGTTAGGAGGTGTCGGGGCGTTTCTATTGAAACCTGATTCTGCATTAGGGCGTCTGTTCCTATGGAAAATAACCTGTCGGGCTATTGTTAGCTATCCATCGGGTTGCGACAAGGGATTTGCATTTGCTTATGGTGAGGCACAGGAGGATTATTTTGCTCAAGGCGACTATGCCGAATGGGAAGAGCGTGTGGCCGGAAGTCCTGAATATGTGTTCAATGAATATTTATCGCTGGCTTTGACGGAAGGAGTTGTCGTCTGTGTAACAGTATTGGTTGTTATAGGAACATGTTTATGGATGGGGGTGAAGCGTGGGCGCTATGGTATCTGCGGTGCAATTCTGTCTTTACTTATTTTCTCTTTTTCTTCCTATCCTATGCATTTTCCGGCTTTTGTGATAGCAGGGATATTCCTGCTTCTTGCTTGCGGTGTAGGAGATTTTATCTGTAAACCACTTATCTTGTGTGCCAGCCTCATTCTGTGGATGGGTGGCTATACGGAGAAATGGAAACTGGAAGAGGATGCCTGCCGGAAGTGGGTATATGCAAAGATGTTTTATAGTTCGGGTGCTTATAAAGCTGCCAATAAATCTTATGGAGAACTTTATCCGGCATTGAAGGAGAAAGGGGTATTTCTGTTTGAGTATGGGCATAGCTTGCATAAATCGGGCTTTTATGATGAGTCCAATAAGTATCTGGAAGAGGCTTGTCTGTACACTACCGATCCAATGGTTCTGAATATCATAGGTAAGAACTATCAAGAACTGCATTGTTATGAACAGGCGGAAGCTTTTTTACTAAGGTCGATTCATCGCCTGCCGGGCAGAATTTATCCCTATTATTTATTAGCCAATCTCTATGCTAAACCGGAATTTTATCGACCTGATAAATTGAAAGAGGTTTCTGACGTCGTGCTGACTAAGGAGCCTAAGGTACATTCGACGGCAATTGAAGAGATGCGTAAGGAGATAAAGAAAATAGTAAATGAACTGGAGTGATTTATATGAGGTGGATTTATATATTTATATGTGTGTGTGCTCTGACTTTTCTATCTGCTTGCATCGAACAACATGATAGTCGGTTAGAAAGTGCATTGAATATGGCAGGTGCTAACAAAGGGGAATTATTGAAAGTGTTAAATCGTTATCGGGAAAGTGATAATCAAAAATACCATGCTGCATGTTTTCTTATAAAGAATATGCCTTATTATGGTTTCTATAAAGGGGAAGAATTACAGAAATATCTTCGCTATTTTGAGGCGCATTCTACTAATATAAAGGGAGCTCAATTCATTGTAGATTCACTCAAGAAAGCGGATGGAGAATTTTCAATGGATATGCTTACCCGCAAAAAGGATATTGAAGTGGTAGACTCCGCTTTCTTAGTTGAACATATAGAATGGGCATTCAAGGTTTGGAAAGAACAGTCATGGGGAGGAAATGTAAATTTTGAGGATTTTTGTGAGTATATATTGCCTTATAGGATTGGGGATGAGCCTCTCTCGTTATGGCGTAAGGATTTGTATGATACGTATAATCCTCTGCTCAATAAATTCCGCAAATCAGCTGATAGCAATGATATAACAAAAGCAGCTCAGATTTTAATGGATACTTTAAGGCAGGGGAAGTATCGCTATACAAGTCTTTTCCCCAAAGGTCCCCATATAGGTCCGGTAGCATTGAAGTGGAAAACTGGAAGTTGCCGTGAATTTGCTGATGCAATGATATATGTGATGCGTGCTCTTGGTATTCCGTGTGGTATGGATAGGGTAATACAGCGTGGCGATACGAATGCTTCGCATTTTTGGAATTTTATATTGGATAAGGGGCATAATACATATATGGCGGAATTTCCTTATCAAGAAAAGTGGAAGAAAGCATCGGAATATGATGATATAACCAGAGGAAAGGTATACCGCGTGACTTATAGCCTGAATGAGGAGCTGACAAAAGACTTGAAAGATGTGTCGTCTGTTCATCCTATTTTCAGATATCCGTTTTTTCATGATGTAACGGCTACTTATCTGGGACAACAGAATGGACAAATAGTTATTCCTCAAAAAGAACTGTATGATTGCCCTCGTACTGGTGAATTGGTATACTTGTGTTTTGCAAACAAGCAAGAATGGGTTCCCGTTGCTTATACTTTTTTTAATGGGGAGGCTGTTTGTTTTGATAATGTGGAAGGGGGAATAGTGGCTATTTTGGCAACATACAATGAGAGTGGTCTTCAAGCATTGTCCAATCCTTTTACGCTAAATCATGATACGCGGGAGATTCATTATCTTAATCCATTGCAAGAATCCCATATAATTAGTGTTTATAAGAAGTTCTATTTTGCAGTTAAGAATTATTTTAATACCCGTATGGTTGGTGGAGTAATAGAGGGCAGCAATCAGAAGGACTTTCAGAATGTGGATACGCTATTTTTAATCAAAGAGGCTCCCTATCGGTTGTATACTGTCGCTTATCTGAATCCGGATAGGGTATATAGGTATATTCGCTATCGTGGTGGAAAAGATAGTTATTGTAATATAGCAGAACTCTCTTTCTATGAAAACTGCTTGGATACATTACCTTTGAAGGGGAAAGTCATAGGTACTCCGGGATGTTACGGAGACGACGGCAGGCGTGAATATACAAATGTCTTTGATGGTAATCCGGATACATCTTTTGATTATAAATTTCCGGATACCGGCTGGGCGGGTTTAGATTTAGGGAAACCTTATCGGGTAAGTAAGGCAATATATACTCCCCGGAATGATGTGAATTTTATTTATAAGGATAATATTTACGAATTATTTTACTGGGATAAAGGATGTTGGAATTCTCTTGGCAGACAAACAGCAGTTGCTGATTCGTTGGTATATACTGTGCCTCGGAATGCCTTGTTATATCTGAAGAATCATACCACAGGTAATGACGAAAGAATTTTTGAGTATGAGAATGGAAAACAAATATTTTGGTGATATTAATGTCGATAAAAGTTTCTCCGGAGAAATTATGGATGCTTCTAAGGATAATTGGAATGCTTGTTTATTATATCGTAATAAACAATTGACGAGACAACTGAAGGACTATCAGAAAGTTGCAGCATTGGTAGGGTGCTCTTCTTCTCTTATAGTTGCGATGGGGCAGTTATTGTGTCTTCATCAAAGACCGGTTTACGGAATTGTCCGGGATGAGGCAGAGTGGCATAGTTTGTTTGTTGTCATTGATTTGTTTTATGGAGGTTGTTTGTTAGAAACTTTGGCGCCATTCTGTTTAAGTGCTCAGGAACTGAGATTGTGCTATCTGATACGTGCCCGGTTGACTAATAAGACTATTGCTTTGCTTTTTAATATTACCCCCAGGTCTGTATTGAAGTCAAAACAACGTATCAAGTCAAAACTATCTTTATCGGGTTCAGATAGTTTTGATAGATACATACAGCAATACTAACTTATTCGAAATGGATGTTTTATATAGGGGATGAAGAACAGCGGTTTGTAGAACACGAATAAAAAAGACGTATTTTTTTTTGTATTTAGAAAAAAGTCTCTATCTTGCCGCCGCAATAAAAAGCAAATATGAACTATGGAAAGACAGAAAATTCATCGGGAATACCTCTTGAATGCAACTTCTAAAAGCATTCTTTGGTCCGCGATAAGTACCCCCACCGGTTTGGAGGGCTGGTTTGCAGACAGGGTGCAGTCGGACGATAAAGTTGTCACTTTCTTCTGGGGAAAGACAGAACATCGTGACGCAGAGATTATAGCTGTGCGGGCTTTCTCTTTTATTCGTTTCCGTTGGTTGGATGATGAATATGAACGGGAATACTTTGAATTAAAGATGACAAACAACGAACTGACTAATGATTTCGTGTTGGAAGTAACAGACTTCACTTCTGTGGACGAGGTGAACGATTTACGTGAATTATGGGACTCTCAGGTAGAGACTCTACGGAGAACGTGCGGTTTTTAGTTAACTTTGATATAAAAATTTTCCACACTCCCTTTTTTATGCTAATTTTGTGTCTTCATTGCATGAAACGAGTAAAATGCTGCGCATAAAAAAGTTAGATATATTTATATTAAAGAGCTTCTGTACGCTCTTTATGGGCACTTTCTTCATTTGCCTTTTCATCTTCATGATGCAGTTCCTATGGAAGTACGTTGATGAGATGGTGGGGAAAGGATTGGAAATGAGTGTCCTTGCACAATTTTTCTTTTATTCTGCCCTGACATTGGTACCGGCTTCGTTGCCATTGGCTATCTTGTTGGCAGCACTTATCACTTTCGGTAATTTTGGAGAACGTTTTGAGTTGCTTGCCATGAAAGCGGCAGGTATCTCACTACTTAAGATTATGCGCCCATTGATTGTGTTTATCATTTTCATATGTGGCGTTTCTTTTTATTTCCAAAATGTGATAGGACCAAAGGCACAGACCAAGTTATGGACGTTACTAATCTCCATGAAACAGAAGTCCCCGGAATTGGATATACCGGAGGGAGTGTTTTATGATGAAATAGATGGATATAACCTATATGTGAAGCACAAGAATCGTAAGACGGGTATGCTTTATGATGTATTGATCTATAATTTTGAGAAAGGTTTCGAAAATGCTCAAATTATTAAATCCGATTCCGGTCGTCTGGAAATGACGGCAGATAAGCAGCACTTATATCTGCATCTTTATAATGGAGAGCAATTTGAGAACCTGAAGTCTCAGAATATGAATCAGAAGAATGTACCTTACCGTCGGGAAGCGTTCCGGGAGAAACATGCTATCATTGAGTTTAATTCCGATTTTAATATGGTGGATGCCGGTATCATGAGTAGCCAGTCCAACAGTAAGGATATGGCGATGCTGCAAGCGGGTATCGATTCTATGACAGTGCAGAATGACAGTGTAGGACGTGCTTATTTCAAGGAAGCCATGAATGGTACCTATAAGATCACGGCAGACCTGAAGAAAGCAGATACTTTGAAAATAGAGCAGGCACATTTGGGAGAATACAATGTAGACAGTCTTTTCAATGTAGCCACCTTATCACAGAAACAGAAGATTATCTCTACTGCAGTGAGTCGTGCGGAAAGTGCGGGAAGTGATTGGAGTTTCAAGAGCTATAACATTATACAGACAGATACCAGCCTTCGACGGCACATGACGTCCTGGCACGAGAAGTTGACACTTTCGGTGGCATGTCTTATATTCTTCTTTATCGGTGCCCCGCTGGGTGGAATTATCCGTAAGGGTGGTTTGGGAATGCCGGTTGTGGTGTCCGTGCTTATCTTTATTATCTATTATATTATTAATAATACAGGTTATAAAATGGCGCGTGACGGTCAGTGGATTGTATGGATGGGGATGTGGACAAGTACGGCTATCCTGGCTCCATTGGGCGCGTTCCTTACTTATAAGTCTAATAATGACTCTGTGGTACTGAATGCCGATGCTTATATTAACTGGTTCAAGAAGGTTGTAGGTATTCGTAGTGTGCGTCATCTGTTCCGTAAGGAAGTAATTATACACGATCCTGATTATACCCATCTGCCAGCTGATTTGCAGGCATTGTCTGCTGATTGTCGTGCATACGCTGAGAGGAAAGCTTTGAAGCGTGCTCCTAATTATTTTAAATTATGGATGACAGAGTCCAATGATGAGGAGATAGAAAACATAAATGATCGTCTGGAGAAATTGGTGGACGAAATGTCCAACACCAAATCTGTTCATTTGCTGAATGCGCTGAATAATTATCCTATTATTTCTGTTCATGCCCATTTGCGTCCCTTCCGTAATTATTGGCTGAATATGGTTTGCGGCTTGGTGGTACCTGTAGGATTGTTTTTCTACTTCCGCATCTGGGCATTCCGTATCCGGTTGAATAAAGATATGGAGCGGATTATAAAAAACAATGAAGATGTTCAAAAGATAATAGAAACTAATCTGAAATAACCTAAATAAATAAAGGAGAAAACAGAATGGAAAAAGTGAAATTAGATACAATAGAAGAGGCTATTGAAGAATTCAAAGCCGGTAATTTTGTGATTGTAGTGGATGATGAAGACCGCGAAAATGAGGGTGACCTGATTATTGCTGCAGAGAAGATAACTCCTGAAAAGGTGAACTTCATGCTGAAGCATGCACGTGGAGTACTTTGTGCGCCGATTACTGTATCCCGCTGTAAAGAGCTGGATTTACCTCATCAGGTAAGTGACAACACTTCTGTACTGGGTACACCTTTCACGGTGACTATCGATAAGCTGGAAGGCTGCACTACCGGTGTTTCTGCTGCCGACCGTGCGGCTACCATACGGGCATTGGCTGACCCGGCTTCTACACCTGCAACGTTCGGACGTCCGGGACATATCAATCCGTTGTATGCTCAGGAGAAAGGTGTTCTGCGTCGTGCCGGACATACGGAAGCTACGATTGACATGGCTCGTATGGCAGGTTTGTATCCTGCAGGTGCCCTTATGGAAATTATGACCGAGGATGGTGGGATGGCACGTCTGCCTGAGTTGAGAAAGATGGCTGATGAATTTAATCTAAAGCTGATTTCTATTCGTGATATGATTGTTTATCGCCTGAAACAAGAATCCATTGTGGAAGAAGGTGTAGAAGTAGATATGCCCACTGAACATGGACATTTCCGTTTGATCCCGTTCCGTCAGAAATCCAATGGCTTGGAACATGTGGCTTTGTTTAGAGGTACATGGGATCAGGATGAACCGATTCTGGTGCGTGTACACTCTTCTTGTGCTACAGGAGATATCTTTGGCTCTAAGCGTTGTGATTGCGGTGAGCAACTGCACAAAGCTATGGAAATGATTGATAAAGCCGGTAAGGGGGTAGTTGTTTATCTGAACCAGGAAGGTCGTGGTATCGGTCTGATGGAAAAGATGAAAGCTTATAAATTGCAGGAAGACGGTCTGGATACGGTAGATGCCAATATTTGCCTGGGACATTTGGCTGATGAACGCGACTATGGTGTAGGTGCTCAGATTCTGCGTGAACTGGGAGTACACAAAATGAGACTGATGACGAATAATCCGGTGAAACGTGTCGGGTTGGAGGCTTACGGTCTGGAAATTACAGAGATTGTTCCTATCGAGACAACTCCGAATCCATACAACGAACGTTATCTGCGTACTAAGAAAGAACGTATGGGGCACACGTTACATTTTAATAAGTAATTTGCTGTTTTGTTTTCTAATATCAAAGAAAATAGCTTAATTTGTAGCCAAATTTATGCAACAACCATAAAATAGATAGAAAAATGAATCAATTATCAGATCGTTTGAACAGTTTGTCGCCGTCGGCGACGCTGGCTATGTCGCAAAAGAGCGCCGAGTTGAAAGCACAAGGCGTTGACGTAATTAACCTGAGTGTGGGAGAGCCTGACTTTAATACTCCTGATCACATCAAAGAGGCTGCGAAAAAAGCGATAGACGACAACTTCTCTCGCTATTCTCCTGTTCCGGGATACCCGGCTTTGCGCAATGCAATCGTGGAGAAACTGAAAAAGGAAAACGGTCTGGAATATACAGCCGCACAAATTTCATGTGCCAATGGTGCTAAGCAATCAGTCTGCAATGCAGTGCTGGTGCTGGTGAACCCGGGTGATGAAGTTATTGTGCCCGCTCCATATTGGGTAAGTTATCCGGAAATGGTGAAACTGGCTGAAGGTACCCCGGTTATTGTTACTGCCGGTATCGAACAGGATTTCAAGATTACTCCTGCACAGTTGGAAGCTGCTATCACTCCGAAGACTAAGGCTCTGATTCTTTGTTCTCCTTCTAACCCGACCGGTTCGGTTTATACTCAGGAAGAGTTGAAAGGCTTGGCTGACGTACTGGCAAAACATCCTCAGGTAATCGTAATTGCTGATGAGATTTATGAGCATATCAACTATATCGGCAAGCACCAGAGTATTGCCCAATTCCCTGAAATGAAAGATCGTACGGTAATCGTAAACGGTGTTTCTAAGGCATATGCAATGACTGGCTGGCGTATTGGTTTTATTGCCGGACCGGAATGGCTTGTAAAAGCCTGCAACAAGTTGCAAGGTCAATATACTTCAGGTCCTTGCTCTGTATCCCAGAAAGCTGCTGAGGCTGCTTACACAGGAACACAGGCTCCGGTAGAAGAAATGCGTAAAGCTTTCGAGCGTCGTCGTGATTTGATTGTGAAGTTGGCGAAGGAAGTTCCGGGATTCGAAGTGAATGTACCGCAGGGTGCTTTCTATCTGTTCCCGAAATGTGATTCTTTCTTTGGGAAGTCTGTTGGCGACCGTAAGATTGGCGACTCGGATGATTTGGCAATGTATCTGTTGGAGGTTGCCCACGTGGCATGTGTGGGTGGTGCTTCATTCGGTGCACCTGAGTGTATCCGCATGAGCTATGCAACCAGCGATGAGAATATTGTAGAAGCTATCCGTCGTATCAAGGCAGCATTGGCTGAATTGAAATAAGAGAACGTATATAAATGAGAAAGCCCGGCTTCATAATTGAAACCGGGCTTTTCTTTTTCTTTGAGTGTTGTTATTATTCTGCTGGGTGAATTGCTTCAGACGGACAAACATCAGCACAAGTACCACAATCTGTGCAAGTTTCAGGGTCGATAGCGTAGATATCACCTTCAGAGATAGCTCCTACCGGACATTCGTCAATACAAGTACCACAAGCAACACAACTGTCATTAATTACGTAAGCCATTTTCTTCAAATTTTAAATTATTAGTACTAATTAGTTCGGCAAAAATAGCAGTTTTCTTGATTAGTTGTTACCAATCATGTTTAAATTCCCTTAATTTGTACCTTGTCTAAATAATAGAGAAGAGAAAATGGGGGGATATGTGCAATAAAATGTCACTTTTACCGTTTTAGGATTGTGAAGCGCATTTGTCTGATAATCCTTACTTTACTCCTTGCTTTCGGTGCTTCGGCACAGAAGCGGAAGGTGCAAAATCGCCCGTATATCGACCAGCGAAAGTGGCACTATGGTTTTTTAGCGGGTATCCATGTGCAAGACTATAAATTGGTGAATACGGGCTATGTGACGGAAGATGGCCAGACTTGGTTTGCAGATGTTCCTGAGTATTCTCCCGGATTTACGGTGGGAGTGTTGGGCGAACTGTATCTGAATACTTTCCTTTCCCTGCGTTTTATTCCAACACTGCATTTTGGAGATAAGAAAGTCGTGTTCCGCGAACAAGCCAGTAGTGAGGAGTATTCCCAATCCATGAAGTCTGCCTACCTTTCGGTTCCGATAGATTTGAAGTTTGCTGCTGAGCGTTTCAATAACTACCGCCCCTATGTGGTGGCAGGTGTTGCTCCTACTTACGACTTCAGTGTGAAGAAACAGGGAGCCTTATTGGTAAAGCCTTTCGATTGCTATGTGGAAGTGGGTTTGGGATGCGATTTTTACTTACCCTATTTCAAGTTAATACCCGAGCTGAAATTTTGTTTCGGTCTGGCAAATCTGATTAAGAAAGAACGTAAGGACCTTACAGATCAATCGTTATTGAAGTTTACACAATCTGTTGATAAAATCACTTCACGTATGATAGTGCTCACTTTCTACTTTGAGTAGACGCTATTCCTTATAGGAAATAGTAAATGTAATAGGGGTACCTTCTTCTTCGCTTATTACGAAACTCCCACCAAAGTGCTCAAATAGCAACTGATTAATCTTAAGTCGTATGGAGACCTGTTGAGATGAAAATGCAGGATCTGCTAACGGACTATTGATAATATGGAAGATCAGCAATTCATTTCTTTCATCCCTTTCCAGTCTCATCTTTACTTCGCGGTCGGTATCATTGGGCACAGGATAGAGTAACATATTTATCACTGCCTGGTTGAAGCGATTGGCATCCATTCTGAGTACCTGGCTTTCCACATCCGTTTCCAGTTGGGCGTGGATATGTCCGTCACTATTCATCCGGGCCATACCTACCAGGTCGCTACACATTTCCCGTATCTCGCATTCCTGTATCTGGAACTTCATCATTTTGGCTTCCAGACGTGAGAGATCGAGTACATCGTTTACCAGCTGAATCAGTTCGGTAGAATTGGTCTGGATAATTTCGGAATATTCCTGTTTTTCTTTTTCATCCAGCCCCATATCCGTAGAGAGCAGTTGAGAAAATCCCACCACATTGTTTAGTGGAATGCGAATGTTATAACTCATATTCGCAAGGAAGCGACTTTTTACCTCATTTGCTTCTTCTGCAACCTGATTCAACCGGGCGGCTTCTTTGGCATCTCTTTGTAACCGTTTCCGACTGAGATACATGTTGACTACAAAAGTAATAAGAGCCAGTAGGGCTGTTCCAATTACAGCCAGAAAGATAATATGAACTTTTGCATGCCATCGCTCCCTCTGTAACAGAAGTTTGTCCATGTCATACAAACTTTGTATCTGTTCCATTTGTGTGTGCGACAGATTTCTGTAGAGTGAGTCCTTATCACGCATCACTTTTTTATAGATGTCAAGAGATTCGTTTGCCCGTCCCATGTCTACCAATATATCTGCCTTCATGGCAGTGTACAAGATTACATCCGGGAAAGACATTTGCTTTACCAAGCGAATCGCATCATCCAGATATTCCAGTGATTTCTTGTAATCCTTTAGCGAACGGTGATATTCTGCATAGGCTTGCAAGCGGGAGATCTGATAGGGCAGGAAAGTGTTGGGAGTATAATACTCATCCACTTTCTGCAAGTGTTCCCATGCTTTCTTCATATCCTTTGTGCGGATATAGTAAAGGGCATATTGGGTTTCTATCCCCATGTATAATGCAGAATATGCGTTTTGTAGTGCGGGATTAGCAGTTATCAGTTCGTTTATGGCTGTTTGCATCTGTTCCAGAGAAGAGAACATCTTGTCATTTTCGTGCAGGAACGAATAAATCAAGATAGCTTTGGACAGCAAACTGATCTTATCCATCGGACTATCTTGCGGACTCATCAGTTGGAAAGCCTCCTCTAATGCTTGTATTCCTTCTTCATAGCGTAGTGTCGCTATGTAACTGGTCATCAGACAGAGACATGCTTCCCGCATACCATTTCGGTCGTTCAGTTTCTTAGCTTTCTCGTACATGATCTTTGCTTCATAGATGGCAAATTCTATCTGCTGGTTGATCGTGTACATTTCTATCTGCAACTTCTTAGCTTTGAAGTAGTCATTGTAATAGTTATGCTTCTCTGCCAGGTTTTCCATTCTGCCCATCCATTGCGTGACGCGCTCCAAGTCCAGTTTGTTGAAGAAGTAGATGATATGTTCGTAGGTGGCAAGACTTTGATATCGCAGATTGTTCTGCGCGGTCGCTTCTTGCAACAATATGTTTTCATAATAAAGGAATACCGGTGTCTGCTGGTCCAACCGGGCAATATCATGCAGCACGTCCAATCGGGTAGAATCGTGTGGAGCAGAGACATAAATGCGTAACAGGCTGTCTTTTACAACCGTACTTCCAGCATTGGCTGATAATAAGCCGGAACTAAAAGCCAGGCATAGTATGATCCACCGCTTCATCATGATTAATCCTCCTTCTTTGAGTTACTGTGTGTCTGGTGTATTGGATGTGTGAAAACAAAACGGGAACCTCCTGTATAGTCTGGATCAATCCATATTTTACCACCGATATGCTCAATAATTAGCTGACAGATAGATAAGCCAAGTCCACTTCCTTGCGCATTTTCATCCAATTTTTCAAAACGCTGGAATATGCTTGCCTGTTTTTCTTTCGGAATACCGCAACCGGTATCCGTTACAGAGAACAAAGCCATCTCTTCCGATTGCTTCTCCAATTTTAGCGTGATACTACCGTCAGGGGTAAATTTGGTTGCATTGATCAGCAGATTTATCAGCACTTGTTGCAGGCGTGAATCATCTGTTTCAATGTATAATTCTTCCAGTGATGTTTCAAACAATAATTCTGCTTGAGTCTGTTTTACTTTACCTACGGTGTCGGTCACATTCCGGCAAGTTGCCACAGCATCATGCACGGCTATGCTGAATTGCATTTTTCCAAATTCCAGACTCGACAAGTCGATCACATCATTAATCAGTTTCAGCAGAAGCTCGGAGTTCTGTTGGATGATGTCGGTGCATTGTCTCCGGGTAGAGTCATCTAAGCCCTCTTCCGTCAGTAATGCAGAAAAGCCGGACAGAGCATTGAGAGGGGTTCGTATCTCGTGGCTCATATTTGATAAGAATATGCTCTTGGCACGTGTTGCATTTTCAGCATTATGACGCAATTGTTCCAGAGTTTCCGTAGACATTACTACTACTTTCTTCTGTCTTCTAAGCCAGATGGCAAGCATAGAGATGAAAGTCAGTAATCCTAATCCGATGAAGATAAGAACAACAACCATCTTGTTCTGCTGTGCCTTGTTTTCCAGTTCTATCTCATCAACCTGATAAGTAGCTTTCAGGGCATTAATCTGCCGGATGTAGCTTTTCGATGCAAGGGTATCAGTAGCACTGTATAGTTCCTTATAAATCTGGCAAGCTTCATCAAAGCGCCCCAGTAGTTTATATAAATAGATCTTTTCCGCACAAATCCAGCGGTACTCCAGCGAGCGTTTATTATTGGATACCACTTCCAGGAGTTGGTTATAAAGTGCCAATGCTTCATCAGCCTTCTCTTTGTCGTGGTAATCGGCAGCCAATGCCCGATAACAGGCAGCAGTGTAATAGTTGATGGAAAACTCATGGGCTATTTCATGAGTATGGTTTTTGTAAATCGAGTCTGCCCGGTGCAGATACTGGAGCGCAGTATCCTGGTCTCCCGATGAGATGTAATAAGTTGCATTTTCTATAAGTATGGGGATGGCAAGCGGATGTTCCGGATTCTGTTCAAGAAGCGGATTCAGCTTCTTTACATATTCCATGGCTTCTTCCAGGCGATTCATTTGCTGTAGTTGCGTGGAGATTTTCACCAATAACCGGTGGGTTTGCGGGTTGTTTTCAGGCAGATAACGCAGTGCATCCATATAAGAGATCAAAGCTTTATCCTGTATGTTAGAGGCTGAATAAGCTTGCCCGACAGCCTGGTTGGAAAGAGCGATACCGAAGTTGGATTTTATATCTTTAGCATATTTGTACATTAATCGTGCCCGGTCTATTGCCAGGCTGAGGTCTCCTCGCATGATATATGCATTCACTTCCCACAGAACTAAAGTGAAGTAAGCTTCTTCCGTTTTGGGAGATTTCAGTGTGGGAGCCAGTTCATCGGTCCATGATATAATGCTGTCTATCGGTATGTTGGCATCATAAGGTACCTCTTTGGTTATGAGAGATTGCAAAGCAGCCAGACGTTCTTTGTCTGTACTGGTGGCGTGTGTTCCTGCTGCAAAAGAGAAGAGCAAAAAGCCTGTTACTGCTGATATTATCGCAATTTTCCTCAAAGTAAAAGATATTTTTTTGTTAGTTCATCCGCAAATGTAATGATAAAACTAAAAAAACAAAAGTATTTATTGGATAAAAAATGCAATTGCTTAATTATAATCATCAATAAAGCTCTAAACCAAATTCTTCTTTCAATAGCATTAAGGCATTATTCTTTTGTGCCATCAACTGGAATTTTTCCACACGGCTGTATGCACGCACTTTTTCAGTGGGGGCACTGACGCGGACAGTCATCGTTGCCTTGCTGTTTTTCAGTCGTTTGCGCAAGTAGCCTTGCAGGGTAGGGATCAGGTCTGTGAATTCTTTGGCTGCAATATCATTTTCCACTACGGCCTCAAATGTAGTTGCATTCAGCATTGTCAGGCGAATAACCTGCATACGCTTGGCAAGGGCGGTTTGCTCTTGGGGCAAGCGTCCGGCGTACTCCTGCCAATAGTAGTTGACATCCTTTTCATTGAAGATAAAATCTTCTTCAGGCTGTGCATTTTGCTGTACTGCTGATGCTGCAGCTTGTTTTTTTTCTTCTTCTTCACCCCGTGGATGCTTGATTGAGACTCCCAAACCGGACATCTTCATAACGGGGATTTTCTTTTCCTCTTTTCCTTGGGCCATTAATACGGCAGTAGGAGTGGGGCGCATGGCAGCTGTTTGCGAGCCAAAAGGCTGTTGGACTTGCGGAGATACAGGGGCAGCCTGGGCTGCAGGAGCTTGTTGCACCGGCTGGGGTTGTGCCGGAGCGGCAGTTGTTGCTTGCGGTTGAGGCATAGCATGTGCGGCCTGTGGCTGCTGAGCGGCGGCAGGCTGCGAGAATATGGGTTTGATAGATTGTTTAGGGCCACGCCCACCACTGGCGTCGTCCACCTCGGCGGTAAGCTGGGCAATCTGTATCAGAGTCAGTTCCACCAGTAACCGCTTGTTTTTACTGGCGCGGTAATTTAAATCGCAATCATTACAAAGCTTCATAGCGCGATACAGGAAAGGCAGCGGACATTTCTGTGCTTGTGCCTGGTAGCGCTCCCGGATGCTGGCACCCACTTCAAGTAGTGACAGGGTGGCGGGATCTTTACTCACAAGTAAATCACGGAAGTGGGATGACAATCCTGTTACGAAATGGCTGGCATCGAAACCTTTATTCAGCACATCATTCAGTAACAGCAATGCGTCGCTGATCTGGTTTGCCAGAAAATGATCCGTCAAGCGGAAATAATATTCGTAGTCCAGTACATTCAGGTTCTCAATTACACTTTTGTAACTGATGTGCCCACCGGTGAAGCTGACTACCTGGTCGAAAATAGACAAAGCATCACGCATACCCCCATCAGCTTTCAGTGCTATGACATTCAAGGCTTCCGGTTCGGCAGTAATTCCTTCTTTTGAAGCGACATATGCCAGATGGGCAACCGTATCATCTACATTGATGCGGTTAAAGTCATATATCTGGCAACGGGACAAGATAGTAGGCAGAATCTTGTGCTTTTCTGTAGTTGCCAGGATAAAGATGGCATGACGGGGGGGCTCTTCCAGCGTTTTCAGGAAAGCGTTGAAAGCCGAAGCGGACAACATATGTACCTCGTCGATGATATATACTTTATATTTTCCTATCTGGGGCGGAATACGCACCTGTTCCACCAGTTGGCGGATATCGTCAACGGAGTTGTTGGATGCGGCATCCAGTTCATGGATGTTGTATGACCGCTGTTCGTTGAACGCTGTACACGATTCACATTGGTTGCACGCTTCGCCTTCTGCAGTAGGACTCATACAGTTGATGGTCTTGGCGAAGATGCGGGCGCAAGTAGTCTTTCCCACACCGCGCGGACCGCAGAACAGGTAGGCATGTGCCAGTTTGCCGGTAGCGATGGCATTCTTCAGCGTAGTGGTCAGGGCACGTTGTCCCACTACCGACTCAAAGGTCGTAGGGCGATATTTTCGTGCCGATACGATATAATTTTCCATGATTTGGGATATTCTTGTCCATTACAATTTGTGCAAATGTACATAAAAAAAAGGAATTTCTCAGTTATTCCTCTTATCTTTGTAGGCGAAGAATCCCCTCCCGGTTTCTTTTTAATTATTAATTCTTTAATTATTAATTTGTTTATCAATGGATAAATTAGCGACACTTTGGGCTTTTGTCCGCAGACGTAAATACTTGATTACGTTTGTTGCATTTGTAGTGGTTGTAGGTTTTCTGGATGAAAACAGCATCGTGCGCCGTATGGGTTATGCGAATGAAATCAGTCGCCTGAATTCTGAGATTGAGAAATACCGGGCGGAATATGAAGAGAACACAGAGCGGCTGAACGAGCTGGCTGTAGATTCCGGTGCCATCGAGCGTATTGCGCGTGAGAAGTACCTGATGAAGAAACCGAATGAGGATATTTACGTATTTGAAGAAGACATCGAAAAATGAAATCCCTGATACCTGCTTTGTTTACTGTAGGCGCTTTGATGGTGCTGTTTGGTGCTGCCGTCTACATCACCGGCTGGGAGGTTGCTCCCTATGTTTATACAATCGGTGCCACTATGGTGGCATTGGCCCAGATTAATTCTCCTTCCAAGAGTAGTAGGGCCAATGTAAAACGCCTCCGCCGCCAGCAGATTTTCGGTGCGTTGCTGTTGGTGCTCACCGGCGCATTTATGTTCTTCACTCACGGAAATGAGTGGATTGTATGTCTGACGGTTGCCGCCATACTTGAACTATATACTGCTATCCGTATTCCACAGGAGGAGGCTAAAGAATAATATATTAGAAAGTAAATCCCACTCCGATATAGTATCCCAGCTTCTTGGACTGATTCGAATAGTTAAGTTCCGCTTCGATGGGTCCTATAATGCTGTTGTAGCAATATCCTATGCTGCCTCCCGCCAATCCATGGGTATTTGTTCCACCAAACAGATTTTCTATTTTGTTGGCAGTCCGTCCGTAACTGCCCCGCACTACGATGTACTGGTTCTTGTAAGTCCGTGCTCTGACTCCCAACATGCCCGTTAGTATAGCATCCGGACTTATCTCTATGTGGTTGATACCGGTGAAAGGTATTTGCTGCTCCATGTATCTTCCCGGTACATTTCCACCTACAAAGTTCGATATCGCCAGCGATTGCGTATTTTTTCCGACTACCCTGCCATATACCGACGGCATGATGGTAAATATCCGGTTCGGTGAGAAATATCCACTCCAATGTGTTTGAAATACCGATATGGGACTACCCGAACCGTAAGCTATCATGTTATCCGTATAGAGCCTGTACGATGCTTCCCATTCCATTCCCTGCGTAGAGAACCGTTGGTTATTCAGACTATTGTACATGACACTGGCCTGATAACTGAGCAAAGCCTTGTCACTTGATTTGGTGATAGAGATATCCGGCCCCGACGGCCAGTCGTGATAATTATACTTCTCAAAATGAATACCTGCCTTGACGAGCAACCTGCACCAGCTTTTCGTAAATCCTATCCAAGCCGTGTGATGCACATAAGTTAGATTCATCAGCCGGTCACCTTCTTTATAAAGATTGAAGTCATTATATCCTATCTGATATCCTGTATTGAGATCCCAATTATTACGTAGTGAGTACGTGTATTCCAGTTGTCCGAAAGTCCGCTTACCCAGCCGGGTAGTGGCGCTTAGTTGCGATTTCTTCTGTCTCCCAAGATACGCCCTTGCATTTAGTAACAACACGGCTAACTCCTCATTATCAAACCTGCCTCCTATATTTATAGTATTTACAGGTTTCTCATTCGGAGTAATTTGTGCTACGGACGGTATTGTATCCAGCATGGTGCGCGTTGGTATTTTGAAAGGACCGGGATATTCTGCGCGATAATCCGCACCGATACCAATTTCCTTTTTCAGTGCAATCAGTTTTTCCCAATCTTTCATGGCGGCCTCTTTGCCCCTGCGCATCAATGTGTCCAATGCTTCATGGTTGAAGCTTGCTGCCGAGTACCCATCCACATCTACCTGGATGTGAATATTACTATCCTCTACATTTTTCCTGTAGCTCTCTTCTCCTACCAGGTTTATGATTTGTCCCAGCACGCTCGAGAGGCTTGTCAGCTCATCCGCTTTCATTAATGGATTCTGTACATCGACTCCGATAATAATTTCCGCTCCCATTTGCCGGGCTATATCTACGGGGTAATTATCTATCAGTCCGCCGTCTACCAGCACTTTGCCATTGAGATAAACCGGGGCAAATACTCCCGGAATAGACATGCTGGCACGCATTGCAGTGGCCAGTATACCGTTGTGGAAAACGACCTTGCTGCCATTTACTATGTTGTCCGATACGCAAGCAAATGGGATGGGGAGCCGGTTGAAAGAGATAGAGTCATGATACCCCACTGTCAATTCGGAAAACAACCGTGATATGTTTCTTCCTTTTATAATCCCTGCATCAGATACATGCGCCGATTTTCCGGTAATTGGAACAGAGAGCAAGTACTGTTCTTCCTTTAGCTTTTCGCTCAGCAATGTAGTTTCCGGATCGGGGGTATCAGACAGCAGAAACTTCCAGTTTTGCGCATTGACAATGCTGTCCAATTGCTGTGGGGTGTAGCCGATAGAGTATAGCCCGCCGACGAGGGCTCCCATACTGGTACCTACTACATAATCTATCGGTATTCCGGCTTCTTCTATCACTTTCAGTGCTCCGATGTGCGCCACTCCTTTGGCACCACCGCCACTTAACACTACTCCGACTTTTTTGCGGTTCTGCGCTCCGAGCGTACAGGCGGAAAGCAGGGCAATTATTAATAAGGACAAAGATTTATATTTCATAATTGGTGATTTGTTACTAATCGTTCAGATAAGTAACAAATAAAGTAGGCAAATGGATTTATATTGATGGGATATGAATAAAGTGATTAGTGTTTAGTGATAAGTGATTAGCACCATTCGGTATATGATTTCAATGGATTCTCTGTACCGGAGACACAACAAATGATGCGGGAACTGTATACCGAATGGTGCTAATCACTTATCACTAAACACTAATCACTCTATTCCTTTCTTTTCCATAATGAATCTCACCCTTCCCTCTCACTCCTATACCGTATCGGTGATGTTCCCAAATGCCCCTTCACATACTTCCCGAAAAAAGATTGATTCGGGAAGTTGAATTCTTCTGCAATTTCTTTGATGGATTTATCCGAATGTTTCAGCCGGTATTTGATGTGTTCTATGGCAGTCTCATTTATCAGGTCCAGCGGAGCCCTGCCGCACGCTTGCTTAATGACCTTTGAAAAATGCTTGGGCGTATAGCAAAGCGCATCGGCAAAGTAAGTCACAGAACGATGCATACCATTATCTTTCGACAGTAATTCCATGAATTTCCGTAGAATATGGTCAGCCTGCTTGATGCCTTCTTTCGAAAACGCTTTCTCTGAGTCGGCAATTTCCTTGTTGAGATAACCCAGCATCTCGCAGAAAAGAGCAGAAAACAGATGTTGTACTACTGCTTTGTGGTAGCAATGAGGCTCATCATTAATCTTTGCCATAATTAGCTCTCCGTAGTATTTAAAAATACTGTTATCATTCTCTCTGCTAATAGATTTTATCGGATTGTTGTGGATATGAATGGCGGTATCCCACGTGTCTTTTTCTACCTTGAGGATACGTTGCAGGAAACGGGTGGAAAACCCTGCAAGCCTTACCTTATATTTAGGACTCATCATTGTATGCCCGATGATGGTATTAGGAAGACCAAGCAGTAAATCGCCCGGCTGCAACTGGTAAGTCTTATTGTTGATGTCCAGTTGAATGCACCCTTCTATACAGATGGCAATGAGGAAACATTCCAATCTGACTACCTCATTACTATAAGGTATTCCATCCAGACTGTTCACTATTGCGAAGTCAGCATCCACATAGTCAAGAATATGCTGACTGTTCTTAAAGTCCTCAATGGTTACGGTCTTAATGTTCTCTTTTTCCATATTATTTCCTTTTTTCTTTTTGCAAAGTTGGTGAATTATGAGGAAAACAGGATGTCCTATTATCCTTTAATTTTGTTCTATATGTTACTTATTGATAGTTGATTAGCCTTGAAAAAGGTAAATAACGAAAAAGGAACATTCTTGGGGGAAAATTGGTCACTATGTCCTTGTTCCTTTCTCCTACATTTGTCCCAGTTTTAATAAATGACAATTAAGAGAAAGTATGATTACAGTGAACAAAAAATGGTTACGGCTGATAGGGATTGTCGGTTGTACAGTGTGGATGGCATCTTGCAAGCAGGCAACAGATGCGGGAGTGAAACCTTCTTATGCAATAATGAAAGTAGAAGCGGCGGATAAGGAGCTTTCCACCTCATATTCGGCTACGATTCGCGGGCGGCAGGATATCGACATCTATCCGCAGGTATCGGGTACTATCGAAAAACTTTGTGTAACCGAAGGACAGACAGTGCGTCGCGGACAATTGCTTTTCGTAATCGATCAGATTCCGTACAGAGCTGCGCTCAAAACTGCCACCGCCAACGTAGAGGCTGCGCGTGCTGCAATGGCTACCGCCGAACTCACCTACAAGAGTAACAAAGAATTGTATGCACAAAAAGTAGTTTCAGAGTTTAGCCTGAAGACGGCAGAGAATACATTCCTCACTGCTAAAGCACAACTGACGCAGGCTGAAGCACAGGAAATAAATGCCCGCAACAACCTTTCATATACTGAAGTGAAAAGCCCCAGTGACGGAGTGGTAGGTGCATTGCCCTATCGTGCCGGTGCATTGGTCAGTGCCAACATACCTTATCCGTTGACTACAGTCAGTGATAACTCGGATATGTATGTCTATTTCTCCATGACTGAAAATCAGTTGCTGGCCCTTACCCGCCAGCATGGCAGCATGGATGAAGCATTGAAGAACATGCCAAAAGTGGAATTGGTATTGAATGATAATTCGGTATATAATAAGAAAGGTATAATAGAATCCATCAGCGGAGTTATCGATCGCCAGACAGGTACTGTAATGGCGCGTGTAGTATTCCCTAATGAATCACGCCTGCTTCATAGCGGAGCATCCGGTACGGTAGTGCTACCGAGCATTTATAAAGATTGTATTGCCATTCCGCAGGGAGCCACTGTGCAAATGCAGGATAAGGTAGTAGTATATAAGGTAGTGGATGGTAAAGCCGTCTCTACGCTGGTCACAGTATCCGGCATCAGCGACGGACGCGAATATGTGGTGCTGAGTGGGCTGAACCCCGGAGATGAAATCGTATCAGAAGGCGCCGGATTGATACGTGAAGGTACACAAGTTAAATAGGAAGAAGATTGATTATGAAAGGAAACATATTTATAAAGCGGCCGGTGATGGCTATATCTATCTCCGTGCTGATTCTGGTCATAGGGCTTATTTCTCTCCTTACGCTGCCGGTAGAGCAGTATCCTGACATTGCGCCTCCTACGGTATATGTAAGTGCCCAATATACGGGTGCCGATGCTGAGGCAGTGATGAACAGCGTTATCATGCCGCTGGAAGAAAGTATCAATGGTGTGGAGAATATGATGTATATCACTTCTACAGCTTCCAATTCCGGTCTGGCTATTATACAAGTTTACTTCAAACAAGGTACCGACCCCGACATGGCGGCGGTAAATGTACAGAACCGTGTGGCCAAGGCGCAGGGATTGTTGCCTGCCGAGGTTACTAAAATCGGTGTAAGTACACAGAAACGTCAGACCAGCTTCCTTCAGATCGGTGCTTTGGTCTGCAACGATGGACGTTACGATCAAACGTTCCTTGCCAACTATCTGGACATTAACGTACTTCCCCAGATTAAACGTATCGAAGGGGTAGGGGACGTTATGGAGTTGGGTGATACCTATAGTATGCGTATCTGGCTGAAGCCGGAGCGGATGGCACAATACAGCCTGGTTCCTTCGGACATAACTGCCGTGTTGGGCGAACAGAATATTGAAGCTCCTACCGGTTCGTTGGGCGAAAGTTCCAAGAATGTGTTCCAGTTTACCATGAAATACCGCGGTCGGTTGAAGAGCGTGGAAGAATTTCAGAATACGGTGATCCGTTCGCAGAGCGACGGTTCTGTACTCCGCCTGAAAGACGTGGCCGATGTGCAACTGGGTACGATGACTTATAGTTTCCGTAGTGAAATGGATAGTAAACCTGCCGTCCTTTACATGGTATTCCAGACAGCAGGTTCCAATGCAACCGCGGTGAATAAAGAAATCACCGCCCAGATGAAGCAAATGGAAAAGAGCCTTCCGGAAGGAACGGAATTTGTCACGATGATGAGCTCGAACGACTTCCTTTTCGCTTCTATCCATAATGTGGTGGAAACACTGATTATTGCTATCCTTTTGGTTATCCTGGTGGTATACTTCTTCTTGCAGGATCTCAAGAGTACGCTCATTCCGTCCATCTCCATCATAGTGTCGCTGGTGGGTACATTTGCCTGCCTGGTGGCTGCCGGATTCAGTCTCAACATCCTGACGCTGTTTGCATTGGTGCTTGCCATCGGTACGGTGGTGGATGATGCCATTGTGGTGGTGGAAGCGGTGCAATCTAAGTTCGATGCCGGATATAAATCGGCTTACCTCGCTACCAAAGATGCGATGGGAGATGTAACGATGGCTATCGTTTCCTGTACCTGTGTGTTCATGGCTGTGTTTATTCCTGTGACGTTCATGGGTGGAACTTCCGGTGTATTCTATACACAGTTTGGTATCACGATGGCAACTGCCGTAGGTATCTCTATGATTTCGGCTCTGACGCTGTGTCCGGCTCTGTGTGCCATCATGATGCGCCCGTCGGACGGAACCAAGAGTTCCAAGAGTATCAACGGCCGGGTGCGTGCAGCTTACAATGCTTCATTCAATGCCGTGCTGGGTAAATATAAGAAAGGTGTGATGTACTTCATCCGTCACCGCTGGATGGTGTGGACTGCATTGGTAGCTGCTGTTGTATTGCTGGTTTACCTGATGAGTACTACTAAGACAGGACTTGTTCCGCAGGAAGACCAGGGCGTCATCATGGTGAACGTCAGCATCTCTCCGGGAAGCACGCTCGATGAAACAACGAAAGTAATGGATAAGCTCGAAGGTATTCTTCAGGATACGCCCGAAATAGAACATTATGCCCGCGTAGCCGGCTATGGACTTATATCCGGCCAGGGAACTTCTTACGGTACCATTATTATCCGTCTGAAGGATTGGAGCGAACGAAAAGGGAAAGATCATAGTTCGGATGCAGTGGTTGCCCGTCTCAATGGGCAGTTCTACGGTATCAAGGAAGCACAGATATTCAGTTTCCAGCCGGGTATGATTCCGGGTTATGGTATGGGTAACTCTATCGAGCTGAACCTTCAGGATAGGACCGGTGGCGATATGGCAACGTTCTACCAGGCGGTAATAGACTATTTGGGTGCCTTGAACCAGCGTCCCGAAGTAGATATGGCTTATACCGCTTACGCCATTAACTTCCCGCAGGTATCGGTAGAAGTCGATGCAGCCAAATGTAAGCGTGCAGGTATTTCTCCGGGTGCAGTACTCGATGCATTGGGCAGCTACTGTGGTGGTGCATACATTTCCAACTATAACCAGTTTGGTAAAGTGTATCGTGTGATGATGCAGGCTTCACCTGAGTATCGCCTGGACGAGCAGTCATTGGACAACATGTTTGTACGCAATGGCGCAGAAATGGCTCCGGTAAGTCAGTTTGTGACGCTGAAGAAAGTGTTGGGACCGGAAACGACCAACCGTTTCAACCTCTACAGCTCCATTGCAGCCAATGTGAACCCTGCCGAAGGTTACTCTTCGGGTGAAGTGCAGAAGGCGATTGAAGAAGTGGCTGAACAGGTTCTGCCTACGGGCTACGGATATGAATACGGAGGTATGGCTCGTGAAGAAGCAAGTACCGGTGGCGGACAGACGATTTTCATCTATGCCATTTGTATATTCCTTATTTATCTGATTCTGGCATGTCTTTACGAGAGCTTCCTGGTACCGTTTGCCGTTATCTTCTCTGTGCCATTCGGACTGATGGGGTCATTCCTCTTTGCCAAGTTCCTCGGACTGGAAAACAACATTTATCTGCAGACGGGTGTGATTATGTTGATCGGTCTACTGGCTAAGACGGCTATCCTGATTACGGAATACGCTATAGAGCGCCGTCGTAAGGGCATGGGTATTGTAGAGTCTGCCTATTCTGCTGCACAAGTCCGTTTGCGCCCCATCCTGATGACGGTGTTGACGATGGTGTTCGGTATGCTTCCGCTGATGTTCTCTTCCGGTGCGGGTGCCAATGGTAACAGTTCGCTGGGTACGGGCGTCGTAGGCGGTATGGTGGTCGGAACACTGGCATTGCTCTTCGTGGTTCCTGTGTTCTACATCATCTTTGAGTTCTTGCAGGAGAAAATCCGTCCGCCGATGGAAGAAGAAGCAGACGTGCAAGTATTGCTTGAAAAGGAGAAGAGTGAAGCTGAACGAAGTGGTAAATAAATGAAAGGAGGAATGATGTATCAAGGTGAAATATTCTGGATAGAGCAGGTGGTGGCATATTGCATTGCCTTGATTTTATGGTGCATTATTGATAAGATCAATTCTCGGAAACATATTAAAGATACTGAAGAATGAAAAAACAAATCATCACATTAGCTGTCACCGGCCTGCTGCTGAGCGGTTGTGGCATCTATACCAAATACAAGCCCACTACTTCTGTCCCCGACCTGCTTTATGGTGGGGAAGTAGTGGCCGAAGACACTGCCAGTCTGGGTAATATGGATTGGCGGGAGCTCTTTACCGATCCTCATTTGCAATCCCTCATCGAGCAGGGATTGCAGAATAACACCGACTATCAGTCTGCCGAGCTTCGCGTAGAAGAGGCACAGGCAACGCTGATGTCTGCCAAGCTTGCTTTCCTACCTGCCTTTGCTCTTGCTCCGCAGGGCACTGTGAGCAGCTTCGATACGCATAAGGCTACACAGACTTATTCACTGCCCGTTACTGCCAGTTGGGAGCTGGATGTTTTCGGCCGTATGCGCAATGCCAAGAAGCAGTCCAAGGCATTGTATGCCCAGAGCCAGGACTACCGCCAGGCTGTGCGTACCCAATTGATTGCAGGAATAGCCAATACTTACTATACGCTGTTGATGCTGGACGAGCAACTCGCCATCTCCCGGCAGACGGAAGAGGCATGGAAAGAAACCGTGGCATCCACTCGTGCCTTGATGAACGCCGGAATGGCGAATGAATCGGCTGTATCGCAGATGGAAGCTACTTACTATCAGGTACAAGGCTCTGTGCTCGACTTGCAGAAGCAGATCAGCCAGACCGAGAACAGCCTTGCCCTTTTGCTTGCCGAAACGCCCCGCCACTACGAGCGTGGCAGTTTGCGGCGACAGCAATTCCCCACCCACTTTTCGGTAGGAATTCCGGTGCAGATGCTTTCCGGTCGGCCCGATGTCCGCAGTGCCGAGCGTTCGCTCGAAGCGGCCTTCTATGGCACGAATCAGGCTCGTTCCGCTTTCTATCCTTCCATTACTTTAAGTGGTAGTGCCGGCTGGACAAACTCGGCGGGGACCATGATTCTCAATCCGGGCAAGTTTCTGGCATCTGCTGTGGGGTCATTGACGCAGCCGCTTTTCAATCGGGGGCAGGTTGTGGCTCAATACCGCATTGCCCGTGCACGGCAGGAAGAGGCTGCACTTGGTTTCCAGCAGAGCTTGCTCAATGCAGGCAGTGAGGTGAACGATGCCTTGACGGCTTACCAGACCAGCCAGGGGAAGAAGCTCCTGCTGGATAAACAGGTGGCTTCCCTGCAAACTGCCCTGAGGAGTACTTCTCTGCTCATGGAGCACGGCAATACCACCTATCTGGAAGTGCTTACGGCCCGGCAGACTTTACTAAATGCGCAACTGTCGCAAACTGCCAATCATTTTACCGAAATACAAAGCTTAATTAATCTGTTCCAAGCATTGGGAGGAGGACAAGACTAAATCTCTGTATTATACTCTCTTTCTGTTACATTACTTCTATGAAAGAAGAGTCGCCCGGAAGGTGTTCCGTGGCGGCTCTTTGTTTTTTGATTTTTACTTTGACACACTCTTTTTAAGCATTTTCTTTCTTTATATATGCTTACAGCATTTTTGGATGTTTATCCTATAAAATTACGATCTATCTGCTACTGTCCTATTCTAAATATTTATATAAACAAGGTTCGTGCGTATACACGTACCTTATTATCTATTCTTCTTTTTTTATTGTCAGTGTTTTGCAAGGTGAAAAAACTGAGTATAAAATCCTGCGAAATTACGATATTCCGGTGAAGTATTACTAATTTTGTATTCGATATGTTATCATATTATAAATAAACAATTTTCAAATAATAGAATTATGGTCAAAAAAACATTATTGAAGATGTGAAACTTTTCCGTGGTAAAGGTTTCCATGTTGTTTTTGAGAATGAGAGTGAAGAATTGAGTCGCGCAATGGAGTGCTTATTGCAGTGTCACAGTTGTTTACGCGTGGAGTATGAAGAACGTATACTTTTCTTGACTCCTTTCGTACATCTGCTGGTCAGCAGGAATGAGGGGGCAAGACTGCATGGATTTCGTGCACTTGCCAATACCCTGCATCTGCTTATAGATTTCATGGATGCGGATGGAAGTGGACATATGTTAAGTGCCAGAAGTATTGAAAAAGAGCTATATATGCTGTGCTCTGAGTTATATCCGAAGGACTAATTCCTGTTTCCTTTTTTGATTTCCAAATAATACAAAAACGGCTTTTTTCGCGAAAAGCCGTTTTTGGTATATTGGTATATATGTCGGATCTTTGCAGAGTCAAAAAGATAA
>NZ_CABJDN010000002.1:0-4804 GCF_902364365.1 Bacteroides intestinalis
CAGCGGTCATATCTGTACAGGGTGCTGTTACCGAGCGGGTCCGTCTGTGCGAGGAGCCGGCGGCTGTCGTCGTAACGCCACAGGTGTTCCCCGCCGTTGGCATCGACCTTCTTCCACACAAGGCCGCCGCGGTGGTGGTACACCGTCAGCTCCCCGTGGCTGTCGAGCACCTCGGTCACTCCCTCCCGGAACGTGAGCCTGTGGTCGTATATGCCGCCGTCGCCCCACGTATGTACGCAGCGCGAACCCACGCCCGTACCGTCGTACTCGAAGTACCACGCAAGGCCGTTGCGCCATGTCTCCTTCACGATGAGCCTTCCGGCATACTCGTATGTCATCACGTCGCCCGCCGCGTTGCGCTGGAGGGTCATGTTGCCGTCGGCGTCGTACTCGTAGGAGGCGAGGGTAATCTCTTTCTCCGGATCTTCCGGATGCGGGCCGCATATCTCAAGGATGCGTCCGCTTCTCGTGTCGTGCTCCACCCTCAGGAGGCGGCCCGCGCTGTCGGTGATGGAGCGCAGCAGGCCCTCTTTCGTGTAGTCGAAGCGGATGCCCAGGCCGTTGCAGTCGGTCACGCTCTCAAGCAGGCGCACGGAATCGTACTCCTTGTGTGTGAAGCGGTAGTAGAGGTCCTCGGCCATGTCCCACACGCAGTAGCCGCCGTCCTGTTCCAGACGGGCCTCCTTGCGTTCGGAGAGGATGAACGAGGGTTCCTCCGCTGTAGGCAGGGGGAAGGCCACCGGGATGCCGTCACTCATGCGGAGCGTCAGCGTGCCCTCTTCCGTGTCCGCGACGACGCCCATGTCGTAGGCGTGGTGCCACCCGTTGCCCAGAGGACCCCGGTAGTCGCTGCGGCTGTACCACGTGCGCTCCCATGACAGGGGCACCGGGCCGTCGAGCCAGAAGTCCTCCTCGTCGGTGAAGAACGTGCCGCTGGCCACGTCCACGGGGTGCCCCGTGACCGTACAGATGGCCTTGTGGAGCATGTTCTTCAGGGATTCGCTCTTTATCGTCCTGTTGACCTTGCTGTGCAGCCTGTCCGCCAGCTTCCTGGTCTTTTTCTTGTAGAAACGCCCGAACGCCCCCGTGCATTTGCGGGCGAGTGCCGCCATGGGGTTGAGGGGGACGGGAACCGGGCTGGTGAGTATCTGCCTGGCGGGAGGTATCGGGTTGATGACACCCGTGGGCAGGAACATGCCCGGAACCTTGTGCACGCTCGGTATGCCCACGTCGTTGCAGTCAAGGTGCAGGTGCGCGCCGCCGCCCGAGAAGGGCATCCCGTCGGCAAGTACCGTCAGGCTGCCCATAAAGGCGTGGCCGTTGTTCTTTGGTATCGCCGCTGAAGGGGCCGCCCAGCCTGCCCCCATGGGGATGTGCGGGATGCTCCGCGTGGGTGTGGATGCGACCGCGCGGGGGATGAAGCCGCCTATCTTGACGGTGGCTCCGAGCATACCTACAGCCATCGTCAGCACGGTGTGGCCCACCTCGGCGAGCTTCGCGCTGTCGGCGTCGCCCGTCTGTTCCGCTGTCGGTGGCGGGGGGATGAACGAGGAGACCGCCGCCGCGATGAAGTCCTGCGGACGGAGGAGAACCCCGACATAAGGGTGAGGCATGGGCACGACGGGGGACGGGGGTATCGTCACGAGGTGGATGTCCACGCCGATGACCGGGTCGAGCTGCTTGGAGATAGGCAGGCAGGCCATGCCCTTCATGCCCATGGCACCCAGTACGGGGAGCATGGCGGCTTCGCTCAGGCCGTCGGCAAGGCCGCCGATGGCGGCTGCCGCCTTGACGCCCGTGTCGAGGGCATTGACAGACGGTGACACACCGGCATCGGAGTTCGCCTTGACGCCTTCCGAGATGCCCTTGACCTGCGCCCCTACGCCGGTCTTTAGGTTTGCACTCACGCTGTCGAAATAGCCTGTGTCCGCCATATATATTAGAGTTCAGAAAATAAATTATCTACAAAATATTTAAATGACTGTGCTACTTGTACAATATTATGTTTGTAATTCATTTCATTAGTCTTTTTATTATCCCACTGATCCATAAGACAGTAGTATATTTTCTTATTTGATACGTTTATAGAATAAAAATTACCTCCTGAATCTATTGCGAATGGGACAAAACCTAATGGTAATGTTTTGTGTTCCCAACAGTCTATAGTATTGGTAGATATTGATTTGGTATTACAGTCATCGTATTTAATAGGTAAAAATAGATTAATTTCTACAACATCTAACTTTTTGTTTTGTGGAATAAATAAGTTGTTAGATGGTATACCTCCATTATTCTTTAAATAGAACAACTTCATACTTTGAGGAATTTCAATTTTTAATTTTAACTCAAGATCCTCAATATCCCTTTTGGTTATCGAAGGCCAATTGTCAGATACTATCTGTTTACTATTATCATCTTTCTTATATATTAAAGGTGCTTCTATTTCTTTGCTTTGCTTATTTATTCCCGATTCTAATTTGGCAAAAAAGACATTGATAGATGTAGATATTAGTGTTGGTTTGCCAAATACAAATATATCCCCAGCCATACCAGTGATAGGGTAAAGATATACCTTATTATCATTATCTTTTAAATCAACAGCAATGCGGCCTTCATCTTCACTTTCCATTCCAAATATAAACATATTCGGTGGTATTGCGAATGCTTTATGCATTTTAATAGTTTCTCCTTCCGCTGTAAAATCAGGATCATCATTAAAATCTTTCACATATTTGATAGGAAAAATACTTTCAATTTCAATATTTTCTTCATTAAGCATCGTTATTTTTTTATCTATCGTTCCACCATTGTGGTGTAAGTAGAATTCCTTTAACACCTCTGGAAGTGTTAAATTCAACAATGACTCCACATTTTCTAAGTCCTTAATAGTGATTCTTTTTTCAGAATCTAAAACTTTCAACTCCATAAAATTAACCTTATTTTTGATAACTGGGTTTTCGTCCAGTGACCCAACCCTTTTTATAAGCTTTATTCACTGATTTACGAGTCCCATATTTTACTTTCATCTTAGACTCAAATTGTTTTACAGATCCAGAATGATTTTCTTTTTGATGTCGCCCATTAGTACGAACTAATTGCATCGTAGTAGTTCCCGTTTGAGGATCAAAATCATCAACATGATGCCATGTATAACCTTTTGCTTGACTTCGAGATATTCCAGCTGCTTTATATGCTGCTGTAAAATCTCGTCCTCGGCTTCCTTGCATTGTTATTACTACTGTATTTTTTTGGGCACCTGTGACTGGGAATAAATCAGTATCATTTGGCATGAAATCTAAAAGCCCTAAAACATCGATACTGATATTTGTGTCAATAACATATCCATATAAATTTGTAAGCCCACTAAATAATCCAATCGGATCTTGCGAGACATACATTCCCATCTTCGGTGAGTAATACCTGAACCTGTTGTACGCCAGCCCTGTCTCCCGGTCATAATACTGCCCCTGGAACAGGAACGGTACCATTCCCTTGTTGCCGGTCTCCTCAATGACGTTCCCGTCCATGTCAAGCACCCGGCTCCACACCTCGTTGCCCTCGGCGTCGTATGCCTCCGTCGGTGTTCCGAGCTGGTCGGTCAGTATCGAGTAGGACTTGCCTTCCTTTATCATTGCCACCGGCACGAAGGAATCCTCGTCGAAGAGCCATACCGTCATGTCGCGGCGTTCCGTGTCCGTGTTCCACCTGTCCTCCACGACGGAGTATTCCCTATGCTGCTTCCACTGGTGCAGCGGCACGTTGCCGTTCCACACCCACCGCGTCACCGTCGTGCCGAAGCTCTTGGAGAGCCTGCGCCCGAGCGCGTCGTATGTGAACTCCACCTCCCTCTTGTCGGGCCGCACCACCTTTGCCAGAGAGCCGTCGGCGTTCCACCGGTATCTCCAGTGGTCCTTCTTGCCGTCAAGCCACCTTCCCGTGCCGAGGTAGCGTTCCGTCAGGTTCCCGTCAGCATCGTACTCGCAGTGCCATTCGCCGTCCTGCTCCAGCCGTCCGCCACCGAGGTAGCGGCGCAGCCTCATGTCCGGGTCGGGATACAGGTTTCCCGTCTGGTCGCTCTTCCTCCACTGCACCCTGCCGTCGGGGTATTCCGCCCTTTCGAGCTGCCCCGTCGGGGTATAGGAGTAGCGTGTCTCGCCATGCCTGCTGTCCTCCACGGACAACAGCCTGTCGGCGACGCCCCAGCGGTAGCGGCGCATGTGCCGTGTGCGCGAGTCCTTGCGTGTGCGGGCATCCACCAGACGGCCTATGTCATCATAGGCGAACGAGCGGACAATGCCTCCCGGAAGGATGCGTTCCACCTCGAAGCCCAGCGCGTCGTGGCGGTGTGCCGATTCCCACGAGCCCGCGCCGTCGGCGTCGCTGCCACCGGTGGCAGTGAACCCCTCAAGCTCCCCGTAGGCGTTGCGGGTGTAGTGCAGCGAGGCCCCCGCCGTGCTGTCGAGCGTGAGTATCCTGCCGGTATGGTCGTAGGTGCGGAGTATGGTGTTGCCGTCGGCCGTTTCCCGTGTCGGAAGTCCCAGGGAGTTGTACGCGAACTCCACCGTGCTTTCCCCCCTCGATGCCTGCACCAGCCTGCCGGACAGTCCGTAGGCGTAGGTCTGGTCGGGGTCGCCGGCCGTGGGGTATGAGACGCGCGTCACGCGCGAGCAGGCGTCATAGCCGTATTCCCTTTCCGTCCCCGAAGGCAGCGTCTCCCTGACGACGCGTCCGCCCCTGTCACGCAGGTAACGACGGACGGCCCCGTCGAAGCCTTTCTCGGCGGTGACGTTTCCCACAGCGTCGA
>NZ_CABJDN010000002.1:4814-372130 GCF_902364365.1 Bacteroides intestinalis
ACTCAGGCCGTCGGCAAGGCCGCCGATGGCGGTTGCCGCCTTGATGCCCGTGTCGAGGGCATTGACGGACGGTGACACACCGGCCTCGGAGTTCGCCTTGACGCCTTCCGAGATACCCTTGACCTGCGCGCCTACGCCGGTCTTTAGGTTTGCACTTACGCTGTCGAAATAGCCTGTGTCCGCCATAACTGTCAGTTTTTATCGTTATTTAACTCGAAAATACAAATAGGCAGATGCAACAATGGCAATCACAATAATTACACCGAGCCAAAATCGGAATCCGGTTGGACCCAATAAGTCAAGAAAGAAATTTCCTCCCCAGCTTCCGGGTCTGGTGTATGTCCATTTCCAGTCGAATATCAGTCCGACAAGCCAAACCAATAGCAGAAAAATTACTACTAAGTACCCCACTTTAGGGTTCGCATAGGCATATTCGGTTGCATTAGTGAACAGCCCTTCAAGATTTCGCAATATGTTGTTCAGCCATTCCATTGTATTTTCCTAAATTTCTTTTATACTCATACAAATAATTCTCCCAGTTATCTCCTAACACTTTGGTCAGAACTTCATTTATTTCATCGTCACTGACCAGCTTGGAGCGTGCCGAACTGTTTAACAGGCTTAATAACAGGAGAGGATAAGAGGAGTTTTTTATCAGGTCTATGGAAAGTTTATCTGAAAGTCTGAAACCTTCCACATAGCATTCCGCAGCTAACGATTTCTCATAATTATTTTCCCGGCACCAACCACACAATCTCAATGCTTCACTTTGCATTAGGTAATCGTTGCATCTGGAGTATGCTTCAGCACCGCGATAGTACGTCTCTGCCGCTTCTTTCCAAAGCGACTCTCGTACATAGATGGAGGCTTTCCCCAATAAGGTGTTTCCAAGCAATCGGCAAGCTAAAGAGGGATCTAATTTTTCTTCCCCGATTTCAGCGGCTTCTACGGCTTTGTCGGCAAAGTACATGGCTGTCTTGTAGTCCTTACGGGAAATCTGGTCTGTATATAGAATTGTATATACGGTTACAAATTGACTGATCCAGTTAATGTCTTTCTTCACATTTTCGAGAGCGATATCGAGGCATTTCTTCGCAAATTCCTCTGTTTGCGCTGCGTTCCCTTTTTTCACACTGTTCATCAGTTTGATTAATGCCAGCCTGAAATTCGAGGCTGCCGGGTCGCTCTTGTCTTCATTCGCCGCTTGTTCCGCGAGTTGCTCCATTGCACCGTCTAAATCTATTGGTGGATAAATAGACACCGCGTCATTGGAGTGTTTGGCCATTAGTTTACCAAACTGTTCATAGTCTTTTATGTCGGATATCCCCCATACCATTTGCTTGTGGAATGGCAGAGCAAGAGCCTTTTCAAACCATTCACGACATCCGTCATAGTCGTATGTGTTCTTTAGGTTAAAGACAAAACTGCATTTCATATCAGTCCCTTTTACAAGGGATTCTGTCAGCTTGTTGAAGTTGGCAACTGCGACGGATGCATCGTTTTCCGCTTCTTCCGACTTATAATCAGCTATCCAATCAACACGTTCAAAGACAATATCTTCGGGTTTCTTTGAGTTATTCCAGTATTCTACTTGTTGTGCAATATACCCTACAACATCTTTTGAGAAATCGGTTCTGGAACTGAACGGAAGTTCTATGAGGAACACCATATCTTCCTCTTCGCTATCAAGGGCAAGCATATAGTCATAGAAAGCATCAAGCATACTTTCGTCTCCTGGATTGATGACGATACGGATTAACTTGACCGGTTTCCTGACTGCATCTTCCCATTGGTAGAGCATCTTGTCTGCTATTTGTTGTATGGCGTTGCTCATATGCTGTTAATTCAATTTGACAATAGTTCCGGCTACGGCTGTGGTTCCGGAAGAATCTATCGTAGCCTTTGTTGTACCGCTGACCGTGGCACTGCTGCTGCCGGTTGCTGTAAAATCAGTACTGGAGATATTATAATTGCTGCCTGCTGTACAATCAATATTTTCTGCCGATTGCGCAATATTGGCACCCGCGGACTCTGTTATGTCCTTTTCCGCATTAGATGATATATTGCCTTCGCTATCAATCATTATTTTGTTTTCTCCAACACATAAGGTGATGCTTTTAGAGGCAGATATTGTGATATTTCCTTCTCCGTCTGCCGTATAGCTGTTGCCTTCCTTATCTTTCATCATAACGCTTCCTTTTTCATCATCAAGCGTTATGGTACAACCGCTGCGGGTAGTCAGGCTTTTTGTTTTGTTTGAACTGCCGCCACCGGTGCCTGACTTTCCATGGAATAAGCTGCCAAGTACAAACGGACGGTTCGGGTCATCATATCTGAATGCCACCATGACTTGGTCTCCCTTTTCGGGTATGAATACAAATCCTCTGTTTGTGGCCACTTTGTCGCTTGTACCTGCGTCGGGAGTGAGCACCCGTATCCACGAGGTTTGCATCGGGCCGGTCTGCCAGTTCATCTTGACTTGGACGCGGCCTAACTTTTTCGGGTCCTCGTTGCTGACAACCACGGCCTGCTGTGTATGAGCGACAGGCAGAGGTACATCCGGGCATGGAAGGGTGGGAATAGAAGACGGAAGTGCGGTGAAATAGTTCTGGTAACTGTCACCCATACCGGCTACGTGGGTTATTTCCGTAATGATATAGGTGCCGATGCTATTTTTTACGTGGATACCTATTCCTGTATGGATAGCGGTATGAACATCTATGATACTGCCCACCGTAAGGATGCGGCAATCGCTTTCCCCGGTGATGAAACTGGATGCGGCGCTGTCGCTTTGCTGCCTGCGTTGGAAATAGGCGTCAAGTTCACCCTTATTGGTTATGCGCGGTTCCGCCCGTTGGACAGCGGGAGCGGTAAACAAAGCCAATGACGAGTCAAAGGCCGCTTGTCCCAATGTGTTTTGTCCGGCTGCGGTATCGGGGGATTGGCCGTTATAGGTCTGGTCGTTCACCGAATGGTAAGAACTTCCCTTTATTGGTCGGGCAAGTGTCTGCGAGCAGACATCGAGCACGGATAGTTCCTCGCCGTATGTCAGCTTGGTCGTCGAGCCGGCCTGTGGCTTCCCGAATACAAGGTTCTGTCCGTCGTAGTAGAGCCATTCCTGATATTGGCGGGCAAGCCGTTGTATGAATCTGAAGTTGGTTTCCTCGTACTGGCATTCGTATTCCAGCTTCGATTTTGTTTCCGGATTGACAAGAGCTTGCACTCCCGCCTTGTCTGTAAGTTCCTTAACGATGTCAGACAAGGATTTGTTGCACCATGAGGCACAAGTGTGGTCTGACTCCAGTAGGAATGTTGACGAATATCCCGTCACTTTTATATTTCCGTGTGTTCCACCGGAACGATGAAGTCCCACCATGGTGGCCACGCCGACAAAAACAGTGCCGCCGAAGTCCATGATTACTTTTTTTCCAACCCAGTCTTTTGATGCCTCCGGGATTTCCACACCATAGGCTTCTATGGCTTGGATATCCAGTGTTATCTCAAAGTAGTGATGCTCATTGATGCTCTGTTTGAGCATCAACTGCACAAACGACGGCATGGGTATGCCGGCTATTTCCAATGTGACTTTTTTTTGTTCCAGCATGGCGGCATTATATTTGACGGTTTATATCCAAATTGCCAAAGCCGCCCGGCGGAAGTCCGTCGGACGGCCTGACAAATGTTTTGATTTAGGATTTACCTATGTACGCCGATTTATTTCTTCGGCCAACGGTTGTCAAGAGCTGCGCTGCCGACGATGATTTCTTCAGCGGAGAACGTAATGGTGATTGTCATAGGCACATCGTTGTTCGCGTCCAGAGTTTCCGAGTAGTGAACGATGTATGCGTTCTTGAACTGGATCTCCTTCATCTTGGCATCTTCCTCCGTTTTTTTGTAGATAATCTTTCCTTCTACAGGTTTGAAAGGGCTGTTCAACATCGCTTCGATGACCGAAGTGTCTTCTGTTGATTCGATGGTTGCTTTTACTCTACCACCCAATACGCTTGAAGAGGGCATACCTTTAGGGTCCGTGTTACGACTAAACTCATAGTTTGAATAAAGGACGTCAAATTCCTTGTTGTTAAGTTCCAATGATGCTCTAAATGCCATAATACTTGGATTTAATGGGTTAAACTTAATTATTTTACTTCGGTTTCTCCGTCCTTGCGCCCTAACCGGTATAGATGCAAAAAAGAGAAAACCTCAAAAACGATTTTTTGAAATTTCCTCTCAGCCTCCGGATGACTCAGTTTTATTGTGGGAAAAAGAGAAGAAAATAAAACATCATCTTTGATGTGAGCAAATATAAGTGCTTATATTCATTTTTCCAAATTTTTTAGCGCGTTTTTTTGCTGTTGTTTTCATTTTAACACGTTTTAAACTAATGTTCGTGTATAAAGCCACTGTCCTATATGATTAGAAATACGCCCCGTTGATGATGTGTCGCTATTAAATTGATTCTCGGTATTGTAATAACACTTGTAGAAGAAGTTTTATCAGGAACGGACGAAACCGTCGGAAAGCAAACTGCTGCCGGAATGCAGAAAAACGGTATCCACCGCATGAAAGTGGCAGATACCGTTAGCAGATTGACTATACAGTCTGAATGTTTGCGGATGTCCTAATTCTTACGTCCATATCGGCAGATGAGCAATGAACTTAATACCAGGAGTGCAAGGGCAATCATCCATGTATAGATCTTCCGTTCCTTTTCCAAATGTTCGATGTCCGCCGCTTGTTGTTTGGAGCAAGTTGTCAGTATATTAATCTGGGATTGTTGTGCCTTGCAGATATCCATAAGTTCAGCATTAATCCGTTGCTGTGTCTCCAGCGAAGTTTGGATGTTCTTGAAGTTGCGGTTGGTCGTATATGCGTCACGGATATATCCGGGCGTGCTTACCTGTAACGAGGGAACTTGTATGCTGTCCGGAAGGTATGTCAGTTCTGCATTATTGCGCCGTTCCGTTGCGAAGCTGTTGAACAGGAGTATGCCAACAAGTGTGCCACTGATCAGAAAGGCTATTAATGCTATGATGGCAAACATTGTGTTTGATGATTTCGCGACAGGTTGTTGGTACTCTCGTTCAAGCCATGGATGATGGTTCATCGTGTGAGGCGGAATGGATGTTCCATACTCTACAGTCCGGACTTCGGCATTTTCTTCGGTCTCTTTTTTCTCAAGAGCCTTACGTCTTGATATATCCATAAATTCGCGCTTGGCAATCTGGTATTTATCCGCTTGATAAATTACAAGGTCGTTTTTTACCAGCCAGTCAAGAACGTCCTTGACACTCCGTTCTGATACCTTGAGGTTGCTGATGCTCCAAAATATTTCTGCACAAGATACCCATATTGGCTTCTGGAGGCACTTCTGATATAGGATTTCAAGAATCTCTGCCTGTAGTTGTTCTCTTGTTGGTTCCATTTTATTTACAGTATTAATTGTTTCGGAATAAAATAATATTTCTTGCCGGCGATGAATACAGGTCTGAAAAGGTTGCGTTGATACATGTCTTCCAGTCTCTTCATCTTTGAAATCAGGGCTGTATAGCCACTATTAAAGTCCGTCAGTTCAACCTTTCTTTTCTTTAGTTTCTTCACCTTTGTTGAATTTAAAAGGCTGTCATTGGCCATGACTCCCGTCTTACAATAGAAGATTTGAGCCAAATATGGATTTCTGGGCAATACTTTTCGATAGAAACTTCTGTTTATGCTTTTCTTTTGCCGGTTAAATTGCTTGCGAAGCACTCTTAGCTCCTTTTTCCCTATGTTATCTGAGAACTCCGGGAGCAGTCCCCTGTAGCTTTGCAGCAGTTCCATCACTTCCTTGTCATCGAGTAGATATCCATATTCGTACCCGTCCATTATACTGTCCGCTACGGAGGCCTTTATATAGTAGGTGTCATTCACGCTGTTTCTATCTATATCGTCAAGGCTCATACTGTCAGGATTTTCCGTATGATGGAATATATGCGTCAGTTCGGATGTGGGACGGCTTCTTAGGACACCTATATTTCGCTCATAATCTTTAAGTGAGTGCAACAGTAGGCTGTCCGTTTCGAAAGATTGCCATAATACGGAATCCAAGGCTGTTTCCAAAGCGTTGCTTTCCAGTCTGTTTCTACCTTTAGGGAATAAGATTCCTCCTACCGTAAGGCTGTTGTATGGAGCATCGTACAGGTATAAGTTGGCATCCGTAGCTTCTATGTTCTTGAACAGCTCCGTCTTTACCAGTCTGCTGTCTGCGATATAATTGGATATATGGTCTATGTATTTCGTAGAATGGCTGTCCAGAATGGATTTGGCCTGCAATAGGAAGTCCTGATAAGAAGTGCCTGATGCTCTGTCTATCTGGGCAAACAGAAGCCTTGCCGGTTGGGTTGCCAGCCACGAGAGTTGTTGCTCGTGCAAGGATAAAGTTTGTTTTGACCCTAAAATGACAAATACATTGTTGCTGAAACGGCTTTCGTCATCATAACGGGAGATTTGTTTGATAGCCCCGCCAAAACCGTAAAACGATGATTGTTCCTCTTGCTCGTTTTTCCGTTTGGAAGAAATGGATTGTTTGATATAGTCGAGCCAGGCTGAAAAGTCCTTGGTTGGGGCCAAATGTCTGTTTTCTCCGTTGGAGGATATGCAAGTTGCTGAGAAAGTGTAGTCATATCCGGGCTTCATTTTCAGCTTTAGGTTCTGTAGCACATTGATATATGGGGATAGATAAGGCAGGTCGGCATCATTGAACAGTACATGTATGTTCACGTTTTTGTTTTCCGCTTCCATCTTTCGGACATCGGAAACCATGATGTCTCCGCCTTTGATATTGATAATCTTATTCCAGTTCTTGTCCCAGACGGACAAAGGATAGTTCAGCCGGATATTCCCATTCGTTATAGGCCCTGCCGGGTTTCCATCCAGGTTGAACAACATCGTACCCTGAATATTCGCATTATGTAATGCCAACGTATCGGGATACATTAGGTTGACAGCACACAACAAAGAATCACGGTATCGTGAATAATCAATATGATACACCTCATTTTGGCCGACTTCTGCAAGAAGGTCAGCGGGAACCCACCCTAAAAAGCGTTTGGTACTGTCTGATAATGCGGGAACATTGGAAATCAATGCGGATTTGCCGCTCTTGTCTAACTTGTATAGGTAAACAACCTCTCCGCTGACAACTACCGCATCCGTTGTTGTTTTCAAAAACGGCTCTCCATATATTTTCAGGGTATCTCCATTGAAGAATTGATGGATATCGAACAGCTTGTTAATGCTGTTTATGCCTATACGGTACCTTATCGGCTGGTTGTTGCGGGGATTGATACGGGCATGGTCGTACATCAGTACATTTTCCGATGGTATCCATCCGGCATAATTGACTTTACGGGGTTCCTTAAAGTGTCTCTTGCTGTTATACAGGAAGCCTATTATCGACTTGGGCTTGCCTGTAATGTCTGGGTCAGCCTGAACGAGCTTGTAGGTTCCGTTCTTTTCACCTACTATGTAATAGGGTGTGCCAATCCCGTGTGAAGACCGCTTACGCTGGAAATACGGGTCTTCATAACTTTGATTTCCGGTCCTGTCCGAATAGACAATTCTGTTTGTCTTGCTTTTCTTTGTTTTGACAGGAGCGTCTGTTGATTCCGGATAATTGAATATATCCCTATCCATTATTTGTATTCTGTCGCGGATGGACACTTGGGCAGATACGTTGCACGCAAGAGTAATCATCACGGCCACAGAAAACAGATTTCGTATGAGATTCAGTTGTTTCATTTTTCAATATAACTTTGTGTCACATGGATGGACTTGACGCAATTCAAATCGTCAATTTTCACATCATCAATACTCACACGCTTTTTCCTGTTGCTTTCAAGAAAATGCAGTCCTTGGCAATAGCCGTTGAAGTCATTGTATTTTTCATCATTGATGACGACCACTACCTGGTCTGCATCAATACAAAAATATTTGTTACGGATATAATTCGTATGTTCGTAATAGACCGACTTTTGTGAGACTTTGGCGTCAGCTATGGCTTGCAAGTGTTTTTTAATATCATTCTGTACCAGTACCAACGAATCTACCGTGACCAGTTCCTCTGCTTTTTCAAAGCGTGGGAGAATGGTTATACGGTGCTTCACCGGATATTTCGTCGTATTGGTTTGTAATGAGATGGTGTATTCTCCCGGAATATCATACGAATACACGACTTGCTGCTCGTATGCGTCCACAGTACCGCTTTCTCCAAATTCCCATAGCCACGTGTCCATACCATAGCCTTCTGCCGAAAAGACCAGCTCTTCACCTTGATAACCCTCTGACACTCCATTTATACGGGGTATGGAATCAATGGCCTCATGCTCCAGTCCTGAGATAACTTTGATATACTTGTTTACGGAGTGTTTTCCGTCTATTTTCAAAGTAATAAGATATTTGCCGGCCTTACGGTAAGTGTATGACACATCCGTATTTCTCATCAGTGTATCACCGTTTCCCATTTCCCAAATGAGCCGCTTGCCTTTAATCGCTGCCGTATCGTTGACTAATAGCTCCAACCGCTCATTGACCTCATAATGAAAATTATCATTGGTGTCATACACATAAAAGTCAATATTGGCAAGGTGCGACTTCGAAGGCAGGAACAAAAACAAAAGGATACCTGCCATGGCAACCAGTCCCAATATGATGATTGTTATAGTTTTCTTATTATCCATCGCGAATGTTTTATAAATTGGCTTTACATTCTTCCAAATCCCGTTCAATCAGTGCATTGTTATGTACCAGACTGTTCAATTCCTCTTTTATGTCGAATTGGCATTTAAGCATTCTGGAGGACAACACGCCGAAAAGGAATTTCGTATTCATATTGTTTTCCTTGTATATATGCTGCAATTGGTAAATCCCATCCTTCACCTCGTCCATCTTTTGTACCTGATGAATGTTGAAGTCCAGAGAGTCAATCTCATTCCAGATGCTCTGCGCTTGCTGCATATGTGTATGCTGGATTTCAAAAATGCGTTCGGAATGGTTGATTTCGTTTATCAACTCCGAACTGTCCTCTGTCGGTACGTTGAGTATATACCGGCAAAGTATGATATAAATTGCGGCTACTGAGAAAATCAGCAGCAGGAGGAAACGGATGTTTCCCCATAGCATTTCGTCTTTTGTCATGGCTTCGTCAGTTTATTCTTGGTTAATTCCTGATATTTGATTCTACACTTTTCAAGTTGCTCCATGTTGCTTTCACGCTTTTTGCTTTCGCGGTCAAGGTCATCCATTGATGATTGGATGACACGGATCTGTTCAAGCATAGCTTTATACACTTCGTACTTGCTTTTATCGGCCTGCATTGCAATGTCATTTTCCATTAATAACCGTTTTTTGGTTATCAATTTTTGCATGTGCTTGTGTTCACTCGAATTTCGCCGCTTGGTCTTCAGATTGTTCAAGTCCCGGAACAATTCTTCTATCTGGAAGTTAAGTTCTGCCTGTTTCTTGAACACATTGTCATATTCGGCCTTCTTGCTTTCAAGAAGGGATATTCCCTTTTGTGCAGTCACAATCGTTACGATACCTCCGGTTGTGGTAACAATCAGTGCGATAGCGAATACCAAAGTAAATCGGAGCTTCGCTTTCAAACGAGCTTTTTTGTTTTCTGCTTCCATACTTGCTATGATTTAATCGCTCAACCTATAAATGACCATGATCGTTTCTTTTGAGCCTCTATTGTTTCGTGACTTTCGTCTCCTACTATAATATTCTCACGAACCATTCCGATGTATTCCAGTTCACTCATTTTGTGGAACATATTGCTGAGCAGTGTCACAAATGCCCCTGCCGTCTGCAATGACTGGTTTATATTGGTATGATCATACATAAGCTTGGTTAGGCTCTCTATCTTCGTGATAAATTCAGAGGGTGTGACATTGGTCCACTCATAGAAATATTGGAGCAATTGTTCTCTTTCCGTTTCAGAAAGACTTTGAAGAGCGGAGTTCAGACCGTTTGCAAGCTCATTCACGGCCTGCACAAGATATATCGGCGGTTGCTCTAAGGCGATTTGTTCGATAAAGAAGATTCTTGAGTTGTAAAAGGCCGAGAAAGCCTTACACAGCTCAAATGTATTATTGGCAAGCGTATCTCTACGCTTGTCAGCAACATTCCTGCTGTAAATGAGTTTCACGTCTTCTTTTATCGACTGTAGGGTACGTGCCAATTGGGAAATGAATGTTTTAATCCCATCGTGGCAAGCGGAATGTTGTACCGGTGGAATATATTGATGATTGATTTTATAGGTATTCCCTTGTCTGCATACCTCTGCCACCAGCAAAAAATTCTGGCTGTAGAAAGATTTGTTGACTTGGTTTCTGGGAACGATATGGAGTTTTATGCTCGGCAAGACATACGGGTGATGCAAAGGCACCTCTTCCGGGTCCGGTTCACCGACAGGTATCAAGTGATACGGATCTACGGATATTAGTACCATATACTCGCTGTCCTCGGCTTGCAGACCGGATTCTGAAATGGTTGCACAGGGTTTCTCATCCCCGTATAAACCGTCGTAATAAACGATGGGCAGACCGCCTTTGGTGATAGCGTTACAGCTTTTCAGGCGGACACAGAGAGTGGACATGGTATCACCTGAAATCTCTATTTCAAGATTGTCACCTATCCCTTCAAGGACCTCTCCAAGACCATAGTTATAACTGGTCAGACTCCTTCCTGCTTCGCGGTTGAGAGCTTCCGTTTGGCAATACTGGTTTGCAAAGAAATGCTGGCTGGTCAGCTTCAGACCATTGACCCAGTTTACAGGCAAATATGTTAGTGTTTTCATATATTATGATGTTTTTGTTTCTACTTGTACACGTCGGATATATATCGTTTGATTATTCTTAATCTTATTGCCCTCACTCGTCAGAGTGGGGTCAAGTATTCTTATGAACAACGGGAAGTTAAACCATTTTGAGGTATAGAACATCCATCCGATTTGCATATCTTCCTTCTCTGTTTCAATCTTGTTTTGGGGGAAACGCCTGTTTTGGTCTTCGATAACCCAATTGAACCAATTCCCAAGAGATATTTCATTGGGCAGGCGGACAACCAACGAAGCGTATGTCGGGTCTTTTATATTCCGTTTGATCTTGACTTTGACCGTTCGGAAGCCGAAGTTGTCTATGTTGTCCCAATATTTCCGGTCAAAGGTACCATAGCTCAATTCCCATGGGGTATATATCGGATGCGGGATGTCCAGGAACAGGGTTCTGCTGTACATAATCAGATATGGGATTGCAAACCACAGGATATTTGTTGTGTTCCATAGCGAATAAGGTAGCTTGCTTATCAGTTCAAACAGCAGATAGTAGCACCATCCGCCTAAAGCGCATATTGTGGTTAGAGTGAGAATAACCGCTGTTCGGGAACTGCCAATACCGATTGCTCCGAACAAATCGGAGGTTGACAGTTTGCAGAACAATGCTCCAAGGAGGATATAGGACAATATCGTGAATGTCAAGCCTCCCCAGACGTATTCGTTTTTTAGGAAACCGAACAGGCTGGGTAAAGCGACGGCAATGGAAGCCAGAAGAATGAATATGATTAATTTCTTCAGGCTAAGTTTGCTCTTGATCGTTTTTATTCCGGTCAAGACAAATATCATCACGGCTACAAATAATGGAGCCAATAAATAACGTGCAAAGAAATATAGCAATATCTTCATATTATTAGATTTTTCATAAGTTCATATTATATCCTAATCGGTTTTCTCCGAGTATAAAATCCGTTTCTCCACGTACCAGATAATCAACTTCGATATTTCTTGTTGAAAGGATGAAAAATTCAAGTATCCGGCGGACATTGGATAGATGCGTTTTTACCTCCTCATAGTCATCTGTCGGAGTATCAAGGATGATTGTCGCCGTCAAATCATCGGTTTCGCTTATCATTAGACCATTAAGGCCTAATGTCTGTCCGACACATCCGGAACCGACGGAAAGGTAAACCGTTTCATCAATCTCATGGACTTCCAGTCGCAGTTTCACCTTCAATCCCAAAACGATAAGAAGCAGTTGCTCGATAGCAGGCAGGTTCTCTTTATACCGTTCTGCATTGCAGAGGAATAGGAACAGCTTATATTTCTGATGGGAAGTAATGGATAGTTCGACATTTTCCATTACTTCAATCATCTTGATGAAGTTCTTCTTGGAGTCCGGGTCTGAAAAGAAATTCAGATGGCGGTTATTGATACGGACCTTTTCTTTGAAAAACTCTGTATCAAAGGGTGCAAAGAATTGTATAAGCTCTTTATCCTGTTTTTCATTGGCTCGGATGGCTTCAACTATCTCCTTGTTGCTCATGCCCGGTGTGCTAAGCACCAATGGATGAAATAGTAATTCCGGCAATTGATGATAGATGCTGTTTCTTGCCAGATTCAGCAATATATATTCTTTGTCGGCATTTGTCGCCGCGATATGCTGTACCGAAACACTTAATACATCTCTGGATTTCACACGACTGTTCATACCATGGCAATTAACCATAGTATGGTCCAACAGCCGCCGGTCAAGAATAAATTGAAGTTCATCATAAAAGATTTCTGCGACAAAATTTATTGCCTGACTTCGTTGGATGCTTTCCAAGGGTTTCTTTTGCGCTAACATTGTTCCCATATCAGTTCACCGTTTCGATAGTTTATGACGATGTTGTCACCCGACTTGATTTGCTCAGAGACAATCAGACGAGATACGGACTTCTTGATATAAGTTCTTATGACTCCTGCTATCGGACGTGCGCCGTATTTGGGAGAATACCCTTTGTTTGCCAGATGTTGCAATGCTTCATCCGACAAATTCAACTGGATGTTTTTCTGTTTCATCAGTTGTTCTTGCAATCTTCCAAAATGGAGGTTGAATATCTGTTTGGCGACATTTTCATCTATTGGCGCAAACGGAACCACCTCGGTGAGACGTCCCAAAAATTCAGGTCGGAAATACTGTGCCATAACCTCGATGAGCTTTCCGGAATCAGGAGTATGTCCGGATTGTATTTGTTCCACAATCCACTGGCTTCCGATATTGGAGGTGAAAATGATTATGGAATTTGAAAAATCTCCTTCCCGGCCCAGTTTATCATGTATCTTGCCTTCATCCATCATTTGCAGGAAAACATCATAAACGCTGCTATGGGCTTTCTCAATCTCATCGAATAACACTACCGAATAAGGTTTCTGTCTGATTTGAGTGACCAGTAAACCACCTTCCTCATATCCTACATATCCCGGAGGTGCACCATACAGCAATGCAGCCGAATGTTCTTCCTTGAACTCGGACATGTCAAATCTGATCATGGCTGATTCGTCATCAAACAGTAACTCGGCCAGTGATTTTGTGAGTTCTGTTTTTCCCGTTCCGGTAGGGCCAAGGAAGAAGAATGAACCTATAGGCTTCTTGGGGTCACTCAGTCCGCTGCGTGATTCTATAATGGCATCTGATAAAGTCGTAATGGCCCGGTTCTGTCCTTTGACCCGTTCTTGCAATTTGCTCTCGATGCTCAAAAGTCGATCCTTCTCGCGGGCTTGTATTTTTCCGATAGGTATATTGGTGCACTCCGCTACAATCGCCTCTATTTCCGAAGAGCGTATCTCTTCAATAGACTGGTCGGATAGTGCCTTTAATTCTTTGATGATGCCCGACAAACGTCCTGCTTTTATCGCGATGTCATCTTCTTTATCCCATACATAGTTGTCTGACAGTTTGGTGGTCAATACGACACTGATTTTGCTGAATACAGAACGGTATAGTAAGTAAAGCGGCCCTTCAGATATTTTTTCGTCGAGATTCTTTATTTCCTCAAAATCCGCTTCCAAATCAGAAACACTGGCTCGTGCATTCTTATTGCATAGCCGGACGGCAGCAGCGGTTCTGTCAAGCAGGTCGATGGCGGCATATGGCAGGCTGCGTTCCTTAAAATATCGTTTGGAGAGTGCGATTGAATCTTTAATACACGCATCTGAAATTCTCAGCTCGTAATAGTTTTCAATCCTTTTTTTATGTAATTGTATGGCACTTTCAAGTGTAGCCGTATCCAGTTCTTCAATCTTTATGATATCAAGACGCCCTTCTATCGGATGCTTTTCGATGTTCTTCCGGTAAGAATCGTTCGTGAGTGTGAGAACAAGATTTGCGGCTCCCTCGCTGATTTGCGCACTTAATATGTTGATAAGTGTGGATGCTTTGCCTGATACGCTGTTCTCCAAAAGGACCTGTAAATCATCAATCACCAGCACAGCTTGTTCCAATTGGTTGAGTTTGTGCATCAGATTGACAACTTTTTGTGCTATCTCCGTTTCAGACGAGGTTGATGCGAGCAGTTTTGCCGTATTGAGTCCGACAATAGATATTTGCTTTAACATCTCGTCTTCATTCTCACAGATATCTTTGACAAAGGCGTTGATGATGGAACTCTTCCCGATACCGGATTCACCGACAATCAGTATGCCCTTGTTCTCTGAGCGTTCGAGGCATTCTAAAATAGTACGGACCTCTTTTTCCCTACCGACGACAAAGCCACCGGCATTGATGGTTTCTTGCTTTTTTAGGTTGTCGGCATAAGGAACGCTTGCTGTTATCTGCATTTCCTCTCCTTGATAAGAATGCAACGGGGTAAGGGCATTGTAGTGGGACAATATGTCATCTTCCGAAACATCCAGCATCTCTATCTGCTGATGCGAATATACGACACCTTCACGCAATATGGCGGTAAACACACAGATGGAGTCTATGGAATCCGCTCCTAATTTAATTTTAGACCGTTCGGACTCATCCAAGACTTTTGACACTTCTTCGTCAGGCTCCACTTCTTCTGTGGAAGTGCCACTGGACCTATACATTTCGCGGTGGGTGTCAAACCATTCCATTATGTAGCCGACATCCTTCTGCATCGAGGATAAAATTTCTTTTAGACCCGTGTTTTCTGCAAACATGGCCATGACAAGATGTGACACGCCGAACGTGTTATGCTTGTCTTGAAGTGCCATTCCTCTTGCTATCTTAAGGGCAGACACCAAACTTGGACTATAATTGCTATCATTCATACGAATTTGATTTTATAGTTTGAATTACATACAGAGCGTTCAGTCAAATCTTTTTCAAGATAATGGGCCAATTCTTCCAGATTGGGAATTTCATCTTTATCAAATTGTCCAAGTTTTATCTTGACCTCTGTCACTCTGATTAATCCTTTTTTGCTGTCAGGAGATATAGCTACGCCATTACCGACTTCGACTGATTCAACATGTTTTCCCAGCTTGTGAAACAAGTAGCTTTTGATGTCTTCTTTAGATATAATCCGTTCCCGGGACAACAGACCATACCTTAAACTATTAATAAGTTCCTGTTCGCTATCATGCGTTGTTCCTCCTTGCATACAAGTGCGCAACATGATGCCTGAAGCGTCATATTTTTCTATGTTGAATTGCTGTATCAATGTGCGTTCATTGAAACCGTTCGCCAGAGATCCGGAAGTCACCCAATATTTTATCTCGGCATTGGTCGCATCCTTTTGTGGGACACTTAAAACAAAGGCCTTTATTTTGTTATCTCCTTTTAGCGTGGCCTCCAATCCTTTCTCTATATCATTTATCTTGTTGAACAACTCTTTGAGCTGCGTCGAAAGTGCATCCGGATTCATTGAAGCAAAAGCACTCCCGTCTTCTTTCATTAATTGTAACACTTTTGAAATTAATGAGCGGGCACTGTCCGAATCAAATCGTTCAAGGTCGCCAAAATACAGACTGAATATACCTGTCGGATTTTCCTCATACTGGTTCAGTCGGTTTACATATTCCCGGCCTTTGTTGTCTTGAAACGAGCGTATGTTCAAGAATTGTGTACGGCCCGGACATTTCAGGGGTATAATTCGTCCGGTGGAACGGAAATTATGCTGTTTGTAAACGATTTGTCTGTTTACAACCGGAAATGTGTTCAAATATACTTCCAGATTTTCAAGACTTTCTTTCGTGAATATTTCCGGAAAGACTATCTTGACCCAAAAGAGATTCTCAGAGTCATCCGGGACCTCGCAGTCGGCCACATAACCGGGAAACATTTCTCGGTAGGTATGTTTCTCTTTGGAAGCATCTTTTATACTCACATTAAAATATAGGTCACTATAAAAATCGCGGATTTCATCAAAGTAGTGCGCATTACTATATGGATCTTCAACATGAAGGCCTGTTTTTGCATTCAATCGGTTTCCTGTGCAGTCATAGAAGAAAGCCATATTCATAAACGGAAGCAACCCCATATCGGAAGGCTTGATACAAAACATTACAGAGTCCATTTTTTGCAGGACTTCTTTAGACACATCCAGCCCGACCCAGACGCAATAATCCGCTATCCGGTTTTTAGGGCCAAGGAAGCGTGTTGGAGTGCTAAAGCTATCGGTTGAATGCCTTATACTATCGTTGTATGCGATTGCTTTGACTTTTGCATCAACCAGTTTATAGGAAAACAAAGGGGTTATAAAGACTTGAATATCCCCTTTGCCAAATATGTTTTTCTCTGCATAAAAGTGATCTTCGGCATCAAGTTCGCAACATTCCCCATGATTGGGGGTAATAGTCATAAGCGCATGGGCCGGCTTTGGCAGCGACCATTTGTTTCCTATGAGTATTCTGGACAGGCGGTGAAGTATCCGTGAATCGGACTGATCTATTTCTTGATGCAGCTTGTTGGACTCATGGGCAAAAACTTCAAGCAGCAAATCTATCACGGGGTCCATATCGCGTATATCGGATACACCCCAAAACTCCATAGCCTGCTTTAATATTCGTTCCTTTATTGCGATTTGTTTCTTGTCTGACATAGTTCGATTATTGTGATAAAGGGCTTATATATAATGAGGTGTTAAAACTGAATTTCTCGTTGGTTCTATCCATTATTCCGGTCACCGTTATTTGTGCCTTTCTTCGGATATGAGATACTTTATCTATATTTTCTTCTTCTATTTCCAAAAGGGTGACGTTCACATCTACATTCCGTAGTCTCTTTTCATATTTCTCTATCGTTTTTATTAAGGAGTTTTTTACTCCTTCCTCCCAATCGCTGATTTTCACAAGTTGGTTGAACTCAAGGTCCCATATCATGGAACCAAAGTCTTCTCGGCCGATAACTTCCCCATGGTGAGAAAGAATCAGTAGCATGATGTGTTGGGCTATCGATTCCTGATAGGAACACCTTTGCAATTTCTTGGCAACAGCCGATTGCAATTGTAATGGCATTTTCAGGTAAGTCATACTATTCTTTTATTTTATTCTATTTCGCAAATATACTCTTTTCCTTGTTAGATGCCAATAAAATGCTCCTAAAAATTTGACGGTTTCAGAAATAATTCATATATTGCGCACGGTCACAAAACCAAAAGAGAGCTATAAAAAAAGTATGATATTAAAAAGTAAATTCTATGGCAATCTACAATTATGGAATTGGAGGCAACGAAGTAAAAGTCGATGCGAACGAATCCATCGCGGAAATCCCCTCCAACCGAACTTTGATAGTTCAAAAACTGACAGATGAAGCTCCTGCGGCTCCGGAAAGCGTGTATGGTTTGGAAACCATTGAAGATGTGTTCCAACGTTTTGAACCAACAGTTGACTTATGCCACGTGGATGCGGAAGGTAATGAAATCAAGGAAATCATGACATTCACCGGACTTGGAGACTTCGGAGCCAAGAAGATTAAAGAGAAGAGTGATTTCTTGAGTAAACTTGACATTGAGAAAGAGCAGGGTGTCAGAATAACTCGCCAGCTTACTTCCAACCGCGCTTTACAGAAAGCACTTGAAAATCCGGAAGTCAAAAATGCCATTATGGACGTGATTGAATCATCAATCGAGGAGATTCTGGCAAATCAAAAGAAAGTAGAACTTTAATCTTTTACTAAGATGAAGCAGGAAACTCAACAACAGACAGCCAGTACGACAACCTCACAGAAAGTCGTATCACAACAGGCGCAAAAGTCATCTGCATCGGCAATAGACAAACTCAAAGAATTTGGTGGCTTCGCTTTTCTTGAAAATATCATAGATGGGTATTCCAATCTTAATCCGGCACGAAAGGCCCGTCGCAACATCTTCCTCACGGATGAACAGTGGGAAAATGAACGTAAGGCCTTGGTTAATCGCTTAAGCGTATGGCTCAAACTCTTACGTGAGAATGACACTGCCGAACAAATGCGGGACAAGGCCAAAGAAACCGCAGAAAACGCCGAGAACCTTCTTAATCATAACTTGAAGAATGCTCTTGCCAGGACACGGGAACTTGAAAGCGCATATCGCACTATTGCGTTCTTTTACAAGAACACGGAAAGTGATAAGGTGAAGAATGTCACCATTGTCAATGCGACCATGGAGCAGCTTCAGGATTTGGACAATACCATTTTCGCTGACCACATTAGCAACGAACTCAAACAGAATTTTGACCGTCTTGACCTGCGTCGCAACTACTCCTTGCTTGTCGTTCCTGGATATATAGGCTCAAATGCCATTTTGGATAAGTGGTCTAAAATGGCATACGAGAACAAGGTTTTTCTTGTTACAGACTTCCAAGACCTTGAAACTCCGGACGATGTAGTAGATATATTCTTCAATGCCAATCATACGAGTGGAGATGTGTTCAAATCGAATACTATTATGACCTGTAACTGGTTGCTTGGTCGTCAAAGAGAGGAAAGCGTTGGAGAAGAAGAAAATCTTTATATTCCGCCATCTTCTTCACTTGCCGGAAAAATATACAACACCTTAATGTCTCAGGTAGTAGCCGGAAAGAAATTTGGTGGACTTAATGAAGTAGAAAGTGTACGCTTCGACCTTCGCAAGAGCGAGATTTCAGAGCTTGAACGTATGGGGCTTGTGCCGATGGTGAACGAGTACAGCAAGGTTATGGCTTTCTCCGCCAAGACATTATTTAATGGAGATAATCTTGGCTTGCAGACCTACTCCGTAGTTCGTGTATTCGACTATATAACGAAGGTACTGATTGACTTCCTGAACCGTCGGGCATTTGAAAATTGGACTACTCGCACGGAAGCAGATTTACGTGGTCAGGTTGTGAAATTCCTCGATAGTGTAATGGGACCGAACAAACTCATCGAACGCTTCAAGGTTATGAAGATTGAACAAGACCCGAATCAGAAAGACCGTGTGCTTCTTGACATCCACATCACACCGTATTTCCCGGCAAAAAGCTTCGTGATACAGCTTGCCGGTCATAAAGGCGATAATCCGGAGGATGCTATTTGGGAAAGCGAATATCATCAAGAATAGTATTGAATAATTTTAAATTTACAGATGGGCATAGTTATGCCCATCTGTAAATCATTTATCAGGGTCATGTGTTGCTGAAATTATATGTCTTATTATTGAAATCTTTACTTATATGAAACTCCGAGATGTGGATATTATTATTTCTGGTACAAAAACTGGGGATACCTATTATGCAAAATCTTATCCATGCAGTGATATGGATAAGAATAGCAAAATAGAGCTCTATGGAGTCCCTGTATATTATGTCTATATCAAAGGTACTGATGATAAAGGTCAAAGTGTAAAATATACATGGAAAGCATTACGCTTCATGCCGTATTATAACCCACCAAATTTTAGTTCTTATAAAACAATTGGATGGGTTAATAGTGGCTTGCATAAGCTCAATAGGCAGCCTGCACCAGAATATAAAAAAGCCTATGAGGTACATAATACATATTCTCAACATAATGGTGCAATAGTTCTAAAAGGAACTTTTTACATTCACGCTGGTCCTGAAGATCTTACTCATATTGGATGGGGAGCAGCAGGGTGCGTTGAAATAATAGGAAGTTTTAGTGAGTTTAAAGATCAAGTAAAAGAATTATCGGGGTCAACTCAAGTTGATGCGGATAGTGCAATTTCTGAATTAGTTTTTTATAAAAAACTTTATATAGAAATTGAATATGCTACTCCACCCAATATTAAAGCGAATTTTTATAAAGAAGTTAGTATAAAAAGGAGATAAGATTTATGTGTAACATAAAATATATACTATGTACTATATTTTGTATGTGTGCATATCTTCATGCTGCTGCAATCTGTAGCGATAGTATATCTGATAAGTTTTCATATAAGGTACTTGAAAATTTCAATTATTGTTGGGATAATAATAATATTGTCTATGAGGATACTAATTCCAAAGATACTGCTTTATTTGTCTCGTCTCATAAATACATAATCTCTCCTATTTTAAACGCTTTTTGTAATAATGTGAACGAACAGACAGAGTTGGCTAAGATCGGATATTGTTGTAAGCATTATCTCATTAAAGTCCCAAATAAATCAAAGAAAAATATACAATATTACTCTATAGAAATCAATATTCTATCTAATATAAAGAGTCATGCCCCCATAACCTCAAAAATAGAAGAATTAAAAAAACAGGACTATGCGATTATTGATATTATATCAGAGGCTCCTGTTATGTGTCTTGTTTTTGTGGAAGCTGATTATTTAGTAGCCGTAACTTATAATATGTTCTATGATTTTGATGATGTATTATCCTTTTCGAAATTCTTTGTAAAAGAACACTTCTCAACAAAATAATAAGATGTCATTACACAGTGAATATAAAACGTAATACATCCTCTTTCAAAGAAAAAATAGAGTTTCATTTTTCGATATATAATGCTTCTTCATTCTTATAATTCTCACATGAATAATCCAACATGAAGTTTTCTTTATATGAAATCATTAGGGTCTCATTTAAATTGACTTCTCTTATCGCAACCGGAAACTATCAGGGATTTAATGTAGATGTGCAGCAAGTTTTCTTCGTGTAGTGAGTGTTCTTTTTTCAAATTGGAGATTTTCCTATAATATAGCAATAAATAAGTAAATTAATACGTCTATTATTGAAATGCAAATTTATTGGTAAACGTAGTTTTTATATTCTGTCTATTGTTTGTAAAGCATAAAAATGTATATTTGCAACAGACCCAATTGCTCTATATCAAAACAAATGAAAAGAGAATGGAATAGCTGTATAAATACTTACAGCCTACCTTGGGATATTATCGTCAATTCAGAAAAGAAGAAGTTTATCGAAAGCTAAAATAAAAATATTTCCTTTTACTGATTTTTGCAGATTTATTTTTATAACATACTATATAATAGTGAAACAGAAAGAAAAGAAAGCTCGAAATAGGAGGACAAATGAACAAATAGACAAGGAGGTAATATCCGAACTTGAAAAGCTTGTAGCTGAATATGGTTTTGGTAATGTCAATTTGAGTGCATTGATGAAAGCTGCAAACATAGAAGCTAATGTGTTTTATAGAAGATACGGCTCAATGGAAAACCTTTACGACAGGCTTGCCAAGCAGTATGATTTCTGGATCAATGATACTATTGACGTTTCCAGCCTGAACATATTGGGACCTAAAAAGTTTTTTGCGGAAACATTCAAGACCCTTTATAGGAACTTGTCTGATAACACTGTAATGCAAAAGTTGTTACTTTATGAAATGTCGGTTATTAATGAAACGACAAAGAGAACAGCAGAAACACGGGATATTATGAATCTAAATTTGATTGCGTTTTATGACAATCTGTTTAAACCGGCGAAAATCAATATTAAAGCTATTATGGCGAATCTGATTGGAGGAATTTATTATCTGATACTTCATAGGAGGTGTGCGAAAACCTGTACAATAGATTTTAGTACTCAAGAAGGGGAAAAGGTCTTTTTCGAATGGATAGATTTTCTAACAGATGCCATTTTTGACAAACTGGAAGCGTATGAAAGGAATAGAAAAGCAGCTCAAGAAATGTTATCAGACGGCATAAGTGAGTTTAAAATATGTAAATACATGGGCATCAATAAAAATGACTTAAAAATGTTACTTTCAAATAGCCATAGAAATTCACGAGAACTTTCAAAGGAAAGCTAAAAATTTTATTTATAGTACATATCATATTGATAAGTAGAATACCATAAAATATTCGCAAAGCTCCATTGCTGCGTAAATCCCTATCCGGATACTTTGTATTAATAGCGGTCATTATCTGTATGGCCGTCGTGTGTATCTATGAACATATAAGTGATTATGGACTTAATAGTCTAATCAGGTCATTGGAGCAAGGGGTATTTGACGTTAGCTATTGTCGGTTACTTTTATAATTTTTTTCTATATCCCTCTGTATAAGGACTGATAGGCTGCTACAAGAAAAATCTGACACGCTTTGTGTAGCGCGTTACATAAAATGCGTCAAGTTATTTTTCAAAGGGTACACGAACAGACTTGAAATTGCGGATAATGATATAACTATATCACTATTCACAGTTTCAAGGTAGTCTTTGGAGCTTAGTCCTGCATGTCCGTTCTCCTGTTTTATTATTCCCTGCTTTAGCGTTTTCTATTCCTTTTTTATATACTTCTATTTATCGCTTTTCTGCTGCCGTGCAACCTGCCGTGGATTGAATTTTTCCGCGAAGGTAATCGCCAGTCCCAGTCGTGTCAATGCCGGCATTCAGCCGCAAGTGAAGCGCAAAAATCTTCCTCTCCGCTGGTGAGCGTATTTTTCCTCTTCAGCCTTGCCAGATTGTTCCTGCCGCCTTTGGATGCAGAAAAAATCATCCCGGAGGTCGCAAACAGGCCGAACAGAGGGAAATAAAGAATATTTATAAACTAAGGTAACGGTAGGATTAACCACCTGCCACAAAAAGAATTTATTATGTTATACGTTCACACAATTGGTCGCATTGGCAAGGATTGCCAGGTTATTACTGGAGCACACGGTTCATTCATTGCATTTGATATTGCGGTAGATGACTATTCACATGGAAACAGCATCACTACTTGGGTAAGGGTACGGAGTAAGAAAGAGAACCATATTCGACTATCCGAATATCTTACCAAAGGACGGTTACTGCTCATTGAAGGGACACTTTCAGCTTCACTGTGGAAGGATAAGGATGAAAACTGTCAGATTCAACTATCCATTACGGCAGACGCATTGGAGTTCATCAATACCGGAAAGCGTGAGGGTACAACTTCAGAAGCAGAGAGTCCGACAGATGCCGCAAGTAATGTACCTGTACCACCGGTAGCTATGCCGCAAGAGGACAAGGAAGACTTGCCGTTCTGATGATGTGCATATAGTATTGAACAACAATAAATACTAAATGTAGTATTTACTAATTATAGTAAAGTAGGAAGTTAGTGAGTTACCTATTACTGAAAGTAGTATTTACTACATTTAGTCTATTAGTATTTTAGTATAGTAGTAAATACTAAAATACTCTTTTTAGTAAAATAGTATATACTAATTATAGTATTTACTAAGAATAGTATTATCTTTGTATCGCATATAAAGACATCAAATTATGACAAAAATTATAGCTGTTTTGAATCATAAGGGTGGGGTTGGCAAGACAACTACCACCATCAATCTTGCCGCTGCTTTGCGACAGAAGAAAAAGCGTGTACTGGCTATCGACATGGACGGGCAGGCAAATCTTACAGAATCGTGTGGTCTCTCCATTGAGGAAGAACAAACGGTGTATGGGGCAATGAGAGGTGAATATCCCTTACCGGTTATCGAACTGGAGAACGGACTTGCTGTTGTGCCGTCCTGTCTCGACCTGTCGGCGGCAGAATCCGAACTGATAAACGAGCCGGGACGTGAGTTGATACTGAAAGGTCTGATTACGAAGTTGCTTGACAGTCGGAAGTTTGACTACATCCTGATTGATTGTCCACCTTCACTGGGCTTGCTGACACTCAATGCCCTTACCACAGCGGACTTTCTGATTATTCCGGTGCAGGCACAATTCCTCGCCATGCGCGGAATGGCGAAGATTACAAGCGTAATTGAGATTGTCAAGGAACGCCTGAACCCGAACCTGAGTATTGGTGGCATTGTTATTACCCAGTTTGACAAGCGCAAGACACTCAACAAGAGCGTAGCTGAAATTATCAATGACTCTTTCTGTGACAAAGTGTTCAAAACGCTTGTACGGGACAATGTGGCACTGGCCGAAGCTCCTATAAAGGGAAAGAACGTCTTTGAGTACAATAAGAACTGCAATGGAGCCAAAGATTATATGGCTTTAGCACAAGAGGTTTTGAAATTAAAATAAGACAATATGGGCAAGAGTGATTTATTGAAAGACAGTATGAAAAGCGGACTGGACGGATTGCTGTCATCCACGAAGAAATCTCCGCAAAAGAAGGAAGCCACACCACTTAAAACTGAAAAAGAGCCTGCGGTACATTGCAATTTCGTTATCGACAAGAGTGTTCATACGCGTATGAAATTCCTTGCTATTGAGAAGAATATGTCATTGAGAGACATTGTAAATGAGGCGATGAAGGAGTATTTGGAAAAAAACGGTAAGTGAGGGTATGTTCCTCGCTTACCGTTCTTTTAAATCTGTGACTTCTGTTAGTACGTTATGCCGATATGTATTGCTACATATCAGTCATTGACAACCCTTTGTATGACAGGGAATAACCTTTGAACTCTCCCGTTGCACGCATGAAAGCGGCTGCTTTCGCTTCCAGTTTTTCCATGTCGATATTTTCGGCCTTGCGTTTGACTTCGAAAAATGTCGCCGTATCGTCCAGTTCGTTTTCAGCTACTATGTCTATTTCGTTCTCACCCTTGCGGTCCCACCAGCCTCCGATACGCGTATAGACTTGCCGTTCTATCAGTACACGCTTAAAGTAACGTTCAAGCATCAGACCGCTGAAAGTTTCATAATCCCGACCTATAATCATCTTCACACTTCCATAGTTCTCTATCTCCAGCATATAGCTGTACTTGTAGATGAAGCGGAACCAGAACGTGAAAAAATTATCCTCGATGACATACCGGACATTCTTGGCGGAACTCTTCTCGAACAGCGGTTGCTTCTTCGATATGATTTCGTATTCTTTTTCCAGCTTGGTAAGATAACCGCCGATTTCCTTGCCTACCACGTTTTCAATTTCCGAACGGGATGTTTTTCCTCGTGCAATGGCCGATAGTATGGAGAAATAGATTCCGTAATCCTTGCCGAACTCTTCGATAAGAATCGCTTTACCCTCGCCCAAAAATATGGAGTCGGCCTTTATAATCTGGTCGAGCATAGTCGTTTTGGCTGTTGCTCCTGCATCCACGAGTAGTTGTACATACTTCGCCACACCGCCCGTGAAAGCGTACAATGCCAGCAGATCTTCCGCCGTGTAGCCGGGGTTGTATTCCGAAAGAATATCTTTCAGAACAGTTGGGGTAAACGGACGCACAGTCATAAAGCGCGACTGCCGGTTATACAACGGCTCTTTCTTATCCTTGAATATCTTTGTCATCATGGAATAAATCGAACCACAGACAATCAGGTTAATACGGGACTTCGGGCTGTATAGATCCCAGATGCGCTGCATATCGCTGAACACCGATTTGTTCACACGGAAAAACTCCTGGAACTCGTCGATAAAGAGTGTGATGGGACGTTCTGCCGAAAGTTTCATCAGGTACTCGAACACATCGGTAAAGTGCTCGGCCCGCCCCATGGTTGGGACTCCCAACTTGTTCTCTATTTCAAGCCGGTAGTCCTCACACAAATCGCCTTCGGCTTTCCGGGCAACAAAGAAATAGAGAATCGGTTCGTCCTCGTATGCCTTCCACACGAGTGATGTCTTACCGATACGGCGACGTCCCGTTACCACTGTAAACTGAGCATTGTTTTTGGCCATTTCGCGAATCTTGCGAAGAGAGGCTATTTCTTCTGTCCTGTCAAAAAATCTCATATCCTTATCCTTTTTTATTGCTGTTTCCGAAACGTCTGTTTCCGAAACGTCTGTTTCCGAAACGGCTGTTTCGTTACTGCAAAAATAATGCAAATTTCTGGTAAAACAGGCAATTGATACAGATTTATTTAGCGAAATGGCTCAAAGGATTTTTATCTGGTAAGTTCCATTCCTGTTTTACACCGTCTGGTCTTACGTCCTTCCGCTTGTCCCGTTGTATCGTTAATCATCCCTTTATAGTTCCATCCGTTTTACCATCCGCCTTTCAGCGTATTCTTCCTTTTCTATATTCTTTTAATGCCACTCATCCGGTCCATTCCTGCCATCACCGGTTGGTTTTCCAGACGCAAAGGTGGACTGCCGCGCTTGATTCCGTCGCTTTGAAGTGCATTTCCTATAAAATTCTTCCTTTCTGCGAAAGAGTAATTTTCCGGAAAAAGCGTCGGAAATCGCTTATTCGTCAGTCCTTGTAAAGCATCTGTAAATCCCAAGCGGTTCAGGCAGAAAAGAGAACCGAACAAAGGGAAAATAAAAAATTAAATATTAAAACCAATTAAATTTTTATGATTATGGAAGCAACAGCAATTCAATCAGTAGAGAAAAACATCACAATGGTAGCATTGGCAAACGTGCAGCCGAGCAATTACAACCCACGTAAGAATTTTGACGAAGCGAGCCTTGCAGAACTTTCCGAGAGTATTCGTCAGCAGGGTGTGTTACAGCCTATTGGAGTACGCCCAATAGAAGACAACCGCTTTGAGATTGTTTTTGGAGAACGCCGATATCGTGCCTCCCTCATGGCAGGATTGGAAGACATTCCGGCTGTCGTTATGGAAATTTCAGACGAAGTTGCCGAAGAAATGGCGGTAACTGAAAACCTCCAGCGCAAGGATGTTACCCCGATAGAGGAAGCAAATGCCTACCAAAAGCTCATTGATAGTGGTCGCCACGATGTGCAGTCTTTGGCGGTGCAGTTCGGTAAAAACGAAAGCTATATCCGCACACGCCTTAAATTCGTTTCCTTAATGCCCGAAATCGCACAGCTTTTGGAACAGGACGAAATCACAATCAGCGTAGCGAGCGAAATTTGCCGTTATGGGGAAGATATTCAGAAAGAGGTGTACAACAAGCATCTTAAAGAGGGGGTGCAGTACAATAGTTGGCGAGGAATGAAAGCCTCTGATGTTGCACGGAACATCGAACGGCAATATACCACCGACTTGGAGCGATACGCATTTGACAAGACCCTCTGTCTGTCGTGTCCTCACAATACAAATAATATGATGTTATTTTGCGAGGGTGGTTGCGGAAATTGCGCCAATCGTACTTGCCTTGCTGAAATGAATGCAGCATATCTCACGGAGAAAGCCGTGCGCCTTATGGAAGAACGCCCTGAGGTATCCCTCTGCTATGAAAGTTTCAACAGCAATGAAGCCGTAGTAGAACGTCTTACCGCCATGGGTTACGAAGTGGAAAGCCTTAACTATTATGCAAAGGCATATCCCGAACAGCCCGAAGCACCCCGAAAAGAAGAGTACGACACCACCGAAGAATACGAACAGGCACAGAGCGAGTTCGAACAGGATTTGAACGATTACACGGAAGAATGCGAAGAAATCCGTACCCGAAGTGAAGCAGGTGAAATCATCCTTTATTTCCGTATTGAGAGCAAGGACATCGTACTCTGTTATGTTCCGAAAGTTACCTGTACTACCAATGACACAAAACAGGAGCAGACGCTTTCACCGGTAGAGAAGTTGGAAAAGCAAGACAAACGCAACAAGGAAATTGCCCTTGAAAAGACTGTAGAGGACACAAAAAAACAGATTTTGGAGGTTGATATGTCCGATTGCAAGTTTGGGCAAGACGAGGACAAGATGATTTATTTCTTCTTGCTATCATCCCTCCGCAAAGAGCATTTCGAAGCGGTAGGTATCGAGGAAAAAAAGCCTTATTCCTACCTTACAGATGAAGAAAAGATAAACATCATTGCCAACCTCACGAGCAAGCAGAAAGCGATTATTCGCAGGGATTTTCTAATTGCTAATTTCAAGAACGCATACGGCAACAATGCCATTGCATCCCTCTTGCTTGACTTCGCACAAAAACATATGCCCGACCTGTTGGCAGACATCAAGAACGGACATAATGAAGTGTATGAGAAGCGTCACCAACGTATCGAAGAGAAAAAAGCCGTTCTTTTGGTGCAGGAACAAGCAAAGCAGGAAGCGGAGCAATCTGACAAACAGCAATCCGAAGTAGGGATGCAGACCGAAGAACAGCCACAAGAGGAAGATATTGCAGCTTAACCATAATCAGTAACCAACGAATAGAGGGTGGAGTAATCTGTCCTCTATTCGTTCCTAATTTGTAATTAGATTAAGGTGAAGATGTTCACGGACAACTGCTCCAAACCGTTGTCGGGCGGCGCGTCTGCCGGGCAAACCCGCCATCCGCGCGATTATGCCTTTTCTATCCCATTTATAGCTACCTCCCGATACCCCGCCGCCACCCGTCTTCATTTATACCTATCAGTTTCCTCCTTTTTATCTTTTCCATCTTATTCCTTCTCCGGTTCCTTCCTGTCCTCGCCGGTTGGTTTTCCAGACGCGAAGGTGGACTGCCGCGCTTGATTCCATCGCTTTGAAGTGCATTTTTATAAAATTCTTCCTTTCTGTGAAAGAGTAATTTTCCAAAAAAAGTGTTGGAAGTAGCTTGTTCGTCAGTCCTGTAAAGCATCTGTAAATCCCAAGCGGTTCAGACAGAATATAGAACCGAACAGAGGGAAGAAAAATAAATCATTAAAATTTCATGACAATGGACAACATCAAAGAAAGCAAAGAGTACAAACTTGCCAAAGAATGGGAAATGGCAGTGAATAGTTTTAGTTTCAATCCCAAGCGTTTTGCAGCCGCTATACCTGATATGCACCCCACACTGCAACAGAGCCTCTATAGATTGTTTAAGGAGTGCATCATTGTGATGGCGGATGAGACACGTCGCTATGATGACCGCAATCGTGCATCACATGAAGAAGCAAAGTGTCTTATGGAATACCTCAAGACAAATGGAAAGCATATCCCATTAAAATAACAAGCGTATGAAAACACAAGAAGTACAATTTGGCGGCAATAACTATCCTTGCCGTGTGGTGGAATCCAACGAGGGTGAAGAACTCCTTATCGGCTCGATTACCTTGCTTGATGCCCTTCAGCCCGGTAGTTTCAACGATGAAAACGAAGGCTTCGCAAGCAAGGAAGCCGAAAGAATCTATGATGAGGTTTTCTTCTTTACCGACATGGCAAACCTGCGACTGACAGACGTAGAATTGGTTGCCGAACTGAAAAAGGACAACCCGGAATGGTTCGAATAAAAAAACAATAATCATCTTAAAAATAGCATAGTTATGGAAAAAGAGTATGTAATACAAATAGCACAGACCATTCAAGAGCAGTTGATAGGACTTACCCCTATGCCCGTCCTCATGTCATGGGGTATCGCAGAGTTTGCAGCCACCATCTTCAAAGACCTGCCTGCACTTCGTATCAAAGTAAACGGACTGTTACACACCGGATACGTCATTATTGCACTTAATGGGTCGGACTATTATGAGGTATATCTGTTGAAAGGCAAAGATGCAGAGTGTGTCAATGAAGAAGTTTGTTACAACGAGTTAGGGGATGTCATTGACAGGGCAATTGAATGCGGTACTGACAAAGAGGAATACGAAAAAATTGCCATCAGCAACTCACCCAATTATTAAGCAGGTAGCTCTCCTGATAAACCAGAAGAAGAGATTAGTTAGTAGTAAACCGCCAGTACGATTGTACTGACGGTTTTTGTTGTTTTTATTTACATTATATGTCAGACAGCCGGATTTTTATTTCGCGTTGCGCTTATTTTGAACGTCTTTTATCATCTCTTTCACATCTTGCCCCACTTGTACGAAGTTTTTATATAGGATGCGCTCCCGTTCCTCTCTCGACTTGAAAGTGTAGAACTTCGGCAGCGGCACATACGCCGCTTCTTCTTTCTTGATTTCTGCCATATCAAAATCTGTTTTGCAGAAGAACTTTGTAGTCTTGAACTCTTCCGATTCTTGAATATTCATTGAACCGCCCATACCTGTTTTCGTCTTCACAAAGTCCCGTGCCGTCTGACCGCATATCCATCCGGTTGCCATATCCGAGATTTTCGAGGCAGGCACAAGGTTATCCATATTCTCATTGAGATTGATACTTGTTTTGTCCCGGTCAATAGTCACGCCTTTTTTGACCTGGACCACCTTGCCGAAGATGTCATTGGACAACCATTCCAGCGTTTCTTTGGCACGTGCCGAGCCGCTTACCACATTACCTACCGTCGTAATGATCTTTTGCATACCTACCTTACCATAATCGGCTTCCAGTTGCGGTAGTTCCTGAAAGCCGAGCGTTACACTCACCTTATTGCTTCGCGCTGTACCTATCAGACGGTCTATTTTGTGAAAGTAGAGTGTCGGTAACTCGTCCACTATAATACTCACAGGAATATTTTTCCCCTGCCCGGTATTCACACGGGTAACGAGACGGTTTAGGATAAGAGCGTTCAATGCACCGATGATGGATTCCATTTCCGGGTCATTTGCAATCAGCAGGTAACTCGGATTCTTCGGGTCACTCACCTTCAGGTCGAAGTCATCGCCATCCCGGTGGAATATCCAGTAGCTCTCTTTGGTTGCCAGACGCGAGGTATAAACACGTAACGTGCCAATCATACCCTCCAATTGTTCCATTGCCTTATTTTTGAAAGCTGTCTGGAATGGACCAAGCAGCGGAGCAACCTCATTGTCAGTTTCCAGTACCTCGAAAATCGTCTGATAACTTTCATTCAAGAATGACAGAATATGTGGCATGTCCGAATACTTTCCCAGCCAGTAGGCAGGTTCCACGATATTGCCGCCTTCACGGTCGCGCACGATACCTGTCGGTTTCCAGAATTTGGTCTGCGGATCTTGCTGTCTTTCCGCATATAGAGGCTTGCCGTTGGCATCGTAGGGTTCACGTTCATAATTCACGAAGAAGTAGATACAAGCGGCAAGGAAGTTTACCGCCGAGGTTTGGAAGAACTGGTCGCTTCCGCCGCCTCCCTCTTTCTTACCCTTTTGTAGGCTTTCCAATAATGTTTCCGCCGTTTCGCTGGCCGCCGCAAGATTGTTGATGTACTTTGCCTGAATTGGATTCACCCGACGGCTGTACTCCACATCCACAAAATTAATCATGTTGAACTTGCACCCTTGGGGTACTCTGCCCAGTTTCTCGTTCTTCTTGTAATGGTAGTAGAGCTTGGTCGCCAATGTAGGAAACTTGTAGTCATACACCACCATGGCAAAACCTTTGGCCGAATGCTGTCGGATAAACGGCTCTATGATACTGAAAGTCTTACCCGATCCCGGTGTTCCAACTACCCATGTTCCTCGAAAGCAGTTGCTTACAGAAATCCACCCCTTACGGAATTTACCCTTATAGTAGTATCGCATGGGGATATTTACGCTGTATTCATTCTCGACTTTTTCTTCACATTGTTCAAAACTTTCATTCTCGAAGTTGAAACGGTCTTTCATCAATCCCTCCTTGATGAACTTTGAAATGTTGTCTAATGCGATATGTACCAGTACTACGCCAGCAATGGAGGCAATCATATAGAGAATGATATTCAGAGGTAAGGTATAAAGCCTTGTTTCCATCGTATGGCCGAACAGCCATACGGAGAGTACGAGCAGCAATAACCCACTCGTCAATGGATACACCACCTGCCGGCGTGCGTTGAACTCCAGATGCTTCTTGTTCCGCGTTCCGACACAAGTGATGCAGATAAGCAGTACCGTTGCGATTTTGCTGTACACAAGATTGCCGTCGTGGTAAATCATCCATTGTTTGATGCGTCCGTGAATGTCGGTCAGTATGCCGCCCCAGTGGTCGAGCATTGCAGGGTCAATGGCATATTCAAAGAACTCCAGCAGCACGGACACATATACCACTGTGCGGAATATTTTATAGAACCCTTGCAATTCCTTACTTTCTTCCATAAGTCAGTCTGTTATTAGTCCTTGTTTTCTACGATACCAATGATTACCTACTCTGATTACATCCATACCGAACCATGCACCATTCTCGTTCAGTTTTGTTTTTATCTTATCAAGTGTTACCGGACCGATACCCCAGATTTCCATGAGATATTGCTCGTTAAGATGAATCAGGTCTCCGATATATAATATTCCATGAGATTCAAGATGGCTTTTGATGGATGGGGTAATACCCAAACTGAATACCGGTTCCGAGAGATAGTGTACTTCTTCTGCCTGAATGTTATTCAGGGCTATTTCAAGCCCCACTTTGATTCTTTTGAGAGAATCAAGGCGTTCTTGCATCTTTTGGATGACAAGCTCGTCTTGCTGTATCTCATTGCGTAATTGGGTTGCTCTCTTTACAAGTTCGGCATTACTTCTTTTCAACTCTCCGTTAATATCCGCCATTGACAGATTACTTGTTTCAAGCTCGTTTCGTGTGCGGTCTAATTGCGTGACAAGTTCCTCCAGTCTGTCGGCATGACGCTTCAAGATTGAATTTTTTTCATTATCGGCAGTCATTTCGTCCAAAAGGTAGCCGAACCTTTTAATTTGAAAATTAATATCTTCTTTATCCGATGCTATGGAATCTGCGAGTTTTGCCAGTATTTGTCGGCATGAATTACCTTTCATGGACTTATACATGAGGACAATTCCCAATATCATCAATGCTATGCTGAAAAATATATCCGTATCTTTCATATCTTTCTATCTTTTATTCGTTTATGGTAATTATGGGGCGTACTCTGTGCGCCTGTACTTTAGGTGTTTCCTGCATTGCACCGCTCCCCATGGAATAGAGCCATGCCTTGGCTGTCTGTTGCTTTTCGACTTCTGTGGATGTCCAGTACCAACAGTCGTTTTCATCCAGTGGTAACGGCTCACCGCCACATTGTTCGATGACAGGGTTGATTATCTTTCGCATGGTGTAGAGCAGCCGCATCTCTGCCACGGACGGTACATAGGCACTCTGCCCGTACCGCCATAGGTCGAAAACCGCTTCTGCCATTGGCGAAGCGGTTTCTTGTGTATCATACAGTGCGAATGTATTCTCATTGCCATCATAAGCCATGATGTCAGCCGATGTGCCTTGTGCGATGCCGAGGCTGTCGGCGAATGCCTGTGGAGCAATGTCCCACAGGTAAACTGCATAACCGTCCCCCTCCGTATCTCCGCATTTTTCGGTATCGAAGACCACCGCTATCGCTTTTTTCCCCGATTGTTCATATTGTGCGTAAGGCAAGGCTGTTCCATCCTCGCAGAGGATATGTCCTGGACGAACTGCTGTATCGGGTACGTCTATATGCGTGTCACAGGCAGCGCAAAGCACGGCAGCCGTTGCCGCTGCCACCAAATGTATCTTTCGTATCATATTGCTTTCTTTTTTGTTTCCCTATTTTATAGGTAGTTTCACACCCAGCACGACACCTGCTCGCAGCACGTCCGCACCTTTTATCATCACATCGCTTTTCACTTGCCAATACAGTGTCCATCCGGCCCGTAGCACATAGTTGTGTTCGTAACCGAAGTGCAGGCCACCGAGGAACTTATTCATGTCGCTTCCGGCTGAAGCTCCGATACGCAGACTGCCATAGTGGTTGCGTCCCCGCGTCATGCACGGCTTGTAGGCCACGCCAAAACCGTAGCTGCGGTAGTTTCGCCAAAATGATTCCGGGCAGATATGCCCGCACGAAGCGCACTCTGCCCATTGTAGATAGCCGTTGACGAAGAACTCCCACATATGGCGATAGTTCATTTCGTGTTCGTAGGCGAGCGTTATATCCATGCCGTTCTTGTAGAGTAGTCCTGTGCCAAGCGAGAGGCGTCCGCTACCTTGTTGTGCATTTGCACTTGCAGCGATACACACGCAGGTAATTATCACGATGATTGTCTTTTTCATAGTCATTCCTCCTCCAATAAATCTGCATGGAACGAATCTGCCGCCAGTATATCCTCATAGTCGATGTTCAGACTGATGTTACGGCCACTAATCTGTTTCTCCGTCATTTCGATGGTCAGTAGCTTGTCATTGGGAAAGGTCATCTTTTTCACGACAATCACATTCCGATAGCCGTGTCTGAATGTCTTGCCCGATTCCAGAACCAGGGCAGGTGTCAGTTCGATAGTCTGTGCGTTGGTTGCCTTGGCGAGTTTCTTGTCTGTCAGCTTTATCCGTATCTCATCAATGTCAAAACGGATGTTCGTCTTGTTCTCGATGGAAAAGTCTATGAAGAAGTAGTCACCCACCGAGTAGATATTGTTCAGACGCATCACCATGCGGTGTGCTTTGGTAGCTACGTTGCGGATTTTTGCAGGTGAGTTCCAGATGCGCCGTGCATGATGTGTCATGTCGGCAGTGGACATTGAGACTGCCGGATTGTTGTACGCATTACGCTCTTGTAGCAATATCTCCTTATCTGTTACTGCCTCTTTCATCCTTGTGGTATAAATCAGTGCGTATTGTGTGCGGTATCGTTCCGTCACAATGGTGACGATGGCGAGTATTTCACCATCCTCGTGTCCGCTTTCCTTGGGCTTTAGGCGAATGATGTTGTCAATGGGCTGATCGCCCGCCACCTTGTCAGTGGAAATATCCACGAAACGCACCGGTTCCGATGCCGTGATGACAGTTGTTATCTGTTCGTTCACCGTCAGTTGTTCCATTTCTTCGTAGGTAGTTTGTGCGTTAGCTTTCGGTAAAATGGAAATACCTGATAGAAGCATAATGCCAAATAAATTCCTTTTCATTGAAATACAGAGTTATAATTGAAAATTCATGATTGCTTTATTCTCTTGCGAATTGATATTTGCCTTATCTGGGATGTCATCCTGCATACAACTTGGAGATTTGTCCGTAACATCTATCTGTTCGAATATGATTTGTTTCGGAAGTATTTTATGGCAGAAATAGCTGCTGTTGAACGGTACGTTTTTCCCTTTTCCGAACTGAATACGTTTATCGAACATGAGTAATTCCAGATCAGTATTCTGGAAAAGTCGGCAGGGTGCTACGTTGTTCAGCCAATAGTTGGACATCAGCAAGGCGAATGGTTTTCCGAGTTTCAGACAGCGTTCAAAGACTTCCACCTTCCGGCTGAAAGGAGGATTGGATACGAGTATATCCCATTGGGACGGTTCATAGTTGAAAAAATCCTGTCCGTTATAGATATGGGAATACACGACATGGAAACCGGCATCCTTGAATTTCTGCACAAACTCACTGCGCTTCGTATCGAAAGGACACCAGACTATCTTGCCTTCGGGTATATATTTGATAATGGGTAATACACCATATCCCGGTGTATATTTTTCATCTGTCGGATTCCCGTATAATTTTTTTAAGTAGTTTGAAGATTTCATAGGCACATGATTAAAAATATTTATATTGATTTCTTTTCCCTATTTCGCTTCATTTCTTTATCTGCCTGGCACGCGCCCAAGTACAACGTCCCGTCCGGGTCATTTGGATTTCACATTGCCAAAGAGTGCCCTTCTCCACTGTTTTGAAATTAACATTCCCGTATCTTGGTCCGTAAAAACCGGTATGTTTTTGAAAAGCGAATAAGGCAATCCTCCGTCTGTCTTCTGTTCGGAAGTTGCATATTAGGGCAAACTGCCCTCTGTGATGCCACCATTCGGTACTCACAAGTTTTCCGATAAATGTTTCGGCTTTATTTGGGGCTATATAGTCCGCATAATAAAGCCCATCCGTACCTTTGTGATATTCTGATAAATCTGTTTCCATGTCATCATCATTTTAATTCCTTTTTTCCTGTCCGTTCACTAAATACACGAAAGTTCCGTATTTCAACTTGACTTTGTTTTTCTTGATAGCTTTGCTAATGGCATTGCTTGTTTTCTGGTAGGCATTGTTCACCGCCTGCATCCCCCATTGTGCAAGGCTGTTTCCTGTTGTACTTCCCATACTCATGTTCATATTGCCCGACATTGCCCCGCTTGCTACATCCTTGCTCGTTTCCCGGAATTGGCTGTTGGGCACATACAGCCCCTCCATGCCATCTGTATCATAGAGTGAGAGACTCACTTTCACCAATTCGTCATTCACGAGGATGCTGCTGATATTACCTTTCACGCGCCCGGATGAGAATCCGCTTACCGTAGCGTACAGGTATGTTCCCCTTGCTATCACACACTCGCCAATCTCCACATCGTCAAGCAGGCGCAACCTCACGCGCGAGCCGTCCACCGCTTTGATGTTCTCGTCAATGATGGCTTGGATGAGTTTCGGTTCACGGACATTCTTCGACAGTGTGTTAAAGTAGTCCGAGGTTGTCTTCACCTTGCGTACCACCTCGCTGGGCGGTTCGTCCGCTGATGGCGTTTTCACAGCCCGGCTCTCTTCGTTGATGGTTCCGGAGGCTGCTGCTCCTTGTGGTGGAGCAATGTTGGCCGTGTCCGTTTCTGCCGGGGGTACAGTCGCGTTTTGCCCTCTCAGTCTCGCCTCTGCGAGTGCTTTTTCCAGTTCGGCAAGTGCTTCCTGTTCTCGTGTCTTGGCAGAGGCAATTTCCGCTGCCGCAGCTTTTTCCTGTTGTTCTTCCGTGAGCAGGTCGATGTCGTCCTGCGTGTATTTCGATTCATACTCTTCCTTGTTTTTATCGGGTTCTTCCCGGTCTATGTTATCTACAGCGGAGTAGTCTTGTATCTTACCCCATGATTTCGCCATATTCTCGTATTTGCTGCCTATGCCATCGTCCTTGATCTGTGCCCCCGGCAATTCGGGGTTCAGGAACTCCGTCGTCTGCAACGCCTTGTCTTGTATTTCTATCGTTTCTGTCTGAAACAGGTCGAAGATGAAATAAGACGTGCCGAGCAGGGGGAAATAAAGGATGGCGGGAAGCATATATTTCGGCTGGCGAAAATTGATTTTCTCCAATATCTTCATTATACATCTTTTAATTGAGTTGTACATATTTGCCTTCAATGGCACAATTTCTCAGTATCTCTGCGTTGTCTTCTCCGAAAGCTAATAGGATGCTACCGCGACTGGGAGAGTCACCTCGTGCTCCGCCTGGTCGGTAGAATCGGATGCGGTGGCGTAGGAATTTCATTCCCGTCGCTTTTGGAAAGATGACGTCCTGAAACATTTTGGAATCGCAACGGTTGAATAATAATGCAATGCCGTTGCCATGTTCTGCCAATTTCCGGACGAATAGCTCGATAAGAGGACGCGAATAGGGAGGATTGAGCCACACACGCCCTTCCCATATCTGGGACAACCCATCTATGTTCTGGTCATACATGACCTCGGCAGTCGGCCACAACGGATGGATGGGAGCGCAAGGGTCAAGGTCGAATTTGCCCAATGCGTCCAGTATCTCCTTTGGCGTGTACCATTCGTCTGACGAACGGACTGATTTTTCAAGCCGTGTATTCATAAGTACTCTTTTTACTATGGTTTGTCCCCTCTGTTTTTATGTTCCCTTATTTCGACTTCCTGCAACAGCTTGTGCCGTTCCCGAAGCACTGAATCCTGCTTTTCCGTCGCCGTGCGACTTACCGGACTGTGTCTGTACACAGTTACCAAGCGGTAGGCGTTCCATACGAAAGCTCCGATGACGAATGTAAAGACGATGACCAGAAACAGCGTCCGGTGTGCGTTGGCAAAGCCCTGCACCTTGGCCGCCGCTTGGTCGATGCGTGTCGCCTTGGCGAATTTATGCCCGGCCTGCACCTCTCGCTCGTAGCGTTCCTTGTACTGCGGGTCATCTTTGTCCGGCATCTTCTCGCCGAACAACATCCGTTTGAATCCTTTGATATTCATATCTTTGGTGATTTAATAGTTACTCTTTGTTTTTTGCTCGATATCTTTGTTCAGCAATGTGCGCCAGTTTACTATGAGCAGTCCATGCGGATTATTGTCCGTTCTCGGCACACGTTTAAGTTGCCCTGCCGTAACCAGTTCGCGCATCAGGATATTACTCCGGCGCTCGATTCGCTGCCGACCATAGTAGGTGAACTCCATATTCTTTTTGTCAAAGGAGATACTGTCACAGAATATCGAGAACACCGCGCTCGTACCCAATATATTGGAGTAAAATCCCTTTTCCTTGAGGGTATTGTACTGTGCCAGTCCCGTCTCATCGACCAGGTACATCGCTTTTTCCATCGTATAGCGGATGTATTTGTCGTCCGGTGCGAGAGTAAAAAAGTAATGGTGGAACATTTCTACGTGGCTCTTGGCCTCCACGTCCAGTGTTTCGTCCATCGTCGTGCGGGTTACGAGTATAGGTACATTTCCGTCCAGCACATACACCTTTTTCTGCGCGTCCGTCACCATTGTCCGGGCAGTCCAGATACTTGATACGCTGATGATGATACACCCTGCAAGAAAAGCAGTGCAGATGATGCCCACCAGTCGGATTTTATTCTCCAAATGTTTGATGACCATATACCTTTATTTTTTCTTGTTAGACAATCGTGTGTATTCGTCATGTAACATTGTCATGACTGTATCATGCAACTCCGTCAGAAATTTTTCGAACTTCCCGTCAAAAAGCTGTGTGTAATCTTCCCGCATGATTACATGCACGAATATCCACCAGACACGGCGGTTTCGATTCTTGGCATTTTTCTGCAATTTGACCAGTTGCAGACGATAGGTAAGGTAAGTCATCATAGGGACAATATATCGGTTGTCCCATGTAATGGCTTCGTCCAGTTCTTCATATTCCGGATCAATTCGGTGGTTAGGTGCATAAACGAGTTCTTCGCTTATGCGTTCATTTGCATAGTGCACGAAACGCTCGTTCCTGCACCATTTCTCAATTTTCTGTTGTACATTCATCTTTTGGATATTTAATATTAGGTTTATCATTATCTCATCATCGAGCCGATACCGCCCGTAGCCGTCATTTTGGCCTGCTGCGCCACACCTTCTCCAAAGTTCCGTGTAGAGAAGGCCGTGTCGCCTTCAGGTATCATCCATGCTGCCAAGTCCGGCACGAGGTTTAGGCATTTCAGTGCCACGATACTTGCCGCCATCAAGTAGCCGGCGGAGAAGAAGCTGTTTTGCAAGTAGGCCGCCATTGTCTGTTCGCTTGCTGTGATTGCCGTCAGGTTTTCTACCTGTATGCACAGTACAATGTCGAATAACAGTAGCACATAGAAGCCGACGAAGTAGAGCATTGCACCATAGAAATGTACTGTCAGATACCTTATAAGCCACTTCGCCCATGCACCTTCCCATTTGGGCAACAGCGAGAACGCCCATTGTATAGGTCCGAATATTGTTAACATGCCCAGTAGGATTTGCTGGCAATAGATGGTTGCCCACCATCCGATACGATACACAATCAGAGCGATAAGCATGATGATTTTGTCGATACCTACGATGACTCCTGCCGTCAGTGAGGTAAACCACAGTTCGGCTGCGTCTTTCTCCATCTTCGTCACTTCGTCCACTCCGGTTTGTTCCATGGTCGCTTCTACCAGATTCGGGTCGGAGGTACCCGTGTGAGCGACATCTGCCTGTGCTTGCAAGCTTTGGTACATCGTGTCACGTACATGGATAAGTTGCTGCACTTCCTCGAATTTGTCCGCTATTTGGGTGGCTTCTGCCTCGTACAGATCATGCGTGTACGAGCCGATGCAGTTCGGGATGTAAGACAGGAAGTCAAGGAAACACCAACTGCTCCCACTGCCAGCCATACCCGTGTCTGCTGGCGGATACCACCAACAGAGGATGATTGAAACAGCCAAAGGACGGAACAGCTTCAGCACATCCAGTGGCTCATGTTTCACCATCATCTTGTACGCCATTCCCGCTGCCATCACAATAGCGAACAGGGCAGCCAGTGCCATGCACATTTGTAGTATCCACCAGAACGGTCCCTGCGAGCCGGTAAAAGTCGCATCAGTCAGGAACTCGTTCGTTTGAAAAATCACATCGTCTATTTCTTCTTCAAGGATATTAATACCGAAATCCGAGAGTATATTTCCGTCTGCCATACGTTTTTGTTTTTTCAGTTCCCTTTGTTTACTGTTTCATCTCCGTCGCCGCTGCCACCCGTGTTATTGCCTGATTGCGGGCCGCGCACGGCAAAGCGCGATTCGTGCCATCGGTTCACCGCATCGCGGACAATACTCTCCTTATCCAGAGTACGGTCAGCGGTAGCATTCAGTAGCGTACTTGTTATCGTAGTATTCTGCCGTTTGGCAAGGTAGCCGACAAGGATTTCGTTCTGTCGAGTTATATCTTCGTATATGCGCAGATACTCTTTCTTCCGCTGTGCGTTGGGCATATAGGCATCTTTCGTTGCATCAATGGCGCACTGGTAGATATGGTAATATTCCGTCCATCTGTCTTTATCCTCCGGTGTCCCCCCGACAGGCAAGATACGGTCTATGTTTCGTTTGAGCCGTACCATCTGTCCGTTGACCTTATCGCCTTCAGCGACCCATGCGATGTCCGCTTGACGGTCAGCCACGTTCAAGGCTTCTATCTTTGCCCGGCTCACCAATGCCGAGTCGATGGCTTCAGCTTCGTCCGTTTGGTTGTATAGGTTGACGCCCGCCAGTGTGCGGAACGACAGTTTGTTCTTGACTGCTGCCGACTTTTTATACTTGTTGTGCAGTATGGAATAGTAGAGGTCGGGCGAGAGTGCTCCCGTACCGGTTTCCATTACTGTTACTTGGTTTTGTTTCGGCGAATCGTGGTTATAGGTCACGGATTGTGCCTTTGCCGCCGTGGTTGCAATTATTGTAACCGTCACGAGTAAGAGTATTCTGTCCATATTTACTTTCGGTTATTTGTTATTAATCTTTCAATACTCAATGTGCTTCAATCAGTTAATCACCAGTATTATTCCACATTTCTTTTTATATTATATTCATTTCTAATCCTTTCCTCTCCCCGCAAGAAGTGCATATCATCCTTTTCAATACAAATACATTTTCTATTCGTATGAATACAGGCGATTGCAGTGCTCATGCTTCCAGAGGCAAAATCAAGGACTGTGTCACCCTCTTTTGTGTATGTTTTTATCAGATATTTCAACAATGCGACTGGTTTTTGATTAACATGAATCGTTTTGCCCTCTGATTCCGCAGTTTTAAAATATTTCACACTTCGTGGGTATCTCGTTCCTTTGTTTTCATTTCTGAATGTAGGATTTGGTACCTTGTTTACTCCTGTCCAGTTACTTCCTCTCTTTGTACGATTCTCATAAGGCTCACCTTCCTCCATGATTGGATAATAAGGAGTTCTGCCGTTACAAAAGATACTGATTAGCTCATGCGCTTTTAGAGGTTGCTTTTTAGCAAGAAGGAAATTGCTTGCTTTTGACTTTTCCCATACCCAGTCATATTTAAATTCGGCTAAATTGCCACAGCGTAAAAGGCTGCTGAACGGTTCGCTGCCAAATAAAGCCGTAGGCGCATTATCCTTTCTCACTCTTCTAATCTCCTCCCACATTTTCGAGAATGGTATTATCTTATCCCATTGCGAGGCTGTAATTCCAAAAGGTGGGTCGCATAGAACTAAATCAATACTTGATTCTGGGAGAAGAGGCATTACTTCAAGGCAATCGGCTTTATATAGCGTAATGTCTTTTTCAAAAACGATCTTTTTCATTACATCTTTTATTAATGTCCATTTGCCTCTTGGTTATAGGCCAGATAGACTTGTTTGTACTTAAAGTTTCTTTCTCTGTTTGTACTTCTCCGAACATTCAGGACGAAACGCTTTTCCTGCGTTTTAAGATATTCCTTATCAATTTCGGTACATAGAAGTCATAATCTAACTTGTGGCATTATTTACCTCCTTCCTCTTTTACCGTCAATAATCCAGTCGTCCCGCATTGCGCCATCGTCCGAAAGCACCGTCAATAATTTCCCGTTTGGTACGTTCCCGGTAAATCTTCGATTTCCAGTAGCCGATACGTACCTGTATGTATCTCCATGTCTCGATGTATGCCCGGTTCAAGTGTTGCTCAATGCTGTCCAGCGACTTGTTCACGGACTCCAGTACCATAAGCAGGTCGCTGGTCGAGCAGGCCGCTGCGCCCGTGGCATACAGCACGAGGTCGCTCACCGACTTATAGAGGTGTTCGCCCTCGTTGGCGATGTCCCGTATTGCTTTTTCATTGATAGTCAGTATCAGTGCGTCTGACGGCCCGATGTTCCCATGTTTCAGGATTTTCTCATGGAAAGCCTCCAGCATGGTCTTATAGTCACCGATACGGTCACTTACCGAACTGTAGGTATCCTTCACGTTCAGCACCGTCCGCAGGGACTGGTACATCACGTCGATGACATCAAAGGCACGGGTATAGCGGTCAAGGTCGATATTTACTTCCTTGTATTTGCCCGTCTCCTCACGGCTGTACTCGTGCAGCAGTTGGTTGCTGTATTCCAGCGTGCTTCGGGCCAGCAACAGGCTGCGTTGTTTTTTGTGGTCATTTATGTACGCTTCCACCGACACGATATCGAATGTCCATTGGCCCTTGGCGACATCGGGTAGTAGCGCAAGCAACGTAATGGCTATCAGTATAGTGCGTTTCATGGCCGTACCTCCTTTCTGCCACTTCGGGATGTCCGTGCGTTTTCTACCCAGCGGTCATGGCACTCTTCCACGAGTGTCAGCCTACGCCCCTCGTCCGTATCGAGTTCCGGTAGCACATCCTTCAGTACGTCGATGATGTTCCGCTTGTAGTGCATCATCTTCTCCAAGGATACGAGGTCGGCGTATATTTTCGTGATACGTGAATCCACTTCTCGTGCGATTTCGAGGCGGTCACTTGACCAAAGCAGGTGGTACACGTCGCTGTTCGGTACTTCTTCCATAGGTTCTGTACGGGCATACTCGGTAGTGATTTTACAGTTGGGATATTCCCGTGCGATTTCCGATATGCGATTATTCACGATTTTAGTCTTTTCCTCGTTCGACAGGTTCGGATCGAGTGTCAGTACATCGGCAACGTGCGTGTCTGTGTATGCCGAAGTCAATTCCCAACTGATTTGGATAATGGCACGGTGAATCTTGATACCCAGAAAGTATTTCGGCTTCCGTGCGATAGAAATAGTCGCACGGAACGTAATGATACCATTGATGTTCGGCATCGTCGCCTTACGGACGAACGTATAGCCGCTCCATGTACCTCCGTCCTGCCAAGTGAGGCTATAGGCTGTCTTGCAATCCTGCATGATAGCCGGTAGGCGGTAGTAATCATCTGTCGGCACATCGTTCTCTGCTTCCGCTTCCTGCTTCGCATCTGCGTACTCCTTCTGTTTTTGTTGCCACTCGGCAAGTTCGCTTTTCAGTTCCTCGATACGTGTCCGGTTGGAGTTATATTGTTGCCGGTAAGCTGCTGCGTCTTCCACGCTCGCCTCGGCAATTTTTTTCAGAAGGTCGGCGTTTTCCTTTTCCAAGGCACTAATCTGAGATTGAAGAACGGCGACTTGATTGTCCGCTTCCCGTATCAGTGCGTCCAGTTCTGAAAGGTCCAGTTCGTTCTCCGTTACCGAGGTCTGCATGACACACTCTTTGGAGTGGGCATCCAGTGAGCCGCCACACTTGCGACACTTGTATTGTGTCGAGCCTTGCCCCAGCGTCGCCCCGTCTGAACAGGTTACACTGATGGTCACGCTTTCGCATCCCTGCAATTTTGCGGCGTCCGTCGCCTGATAATAGTTCCGTGCATCGGATGCTATGTAATAGACATAGCCTTCCTCGTTGTCATTGAACTCCGAGAGGCGGGCATTGAGCTGCGCTTTGAACGTATTCAAATCCATCGAATAGGAATTGAAGACATCCTCATAGACCACCTCCGTCCGATTCCAACTCTGTGTCACGTGTATCTCGTAGGCGTATGCCTTCTTTGTCTGCTTGTTACCCTTACTGATGATATAGGCCTGTTGTCGGGTATTGATAGTATAGGTGTAGCCATCGTTGCTATTGTTGAGCTGTTGCACTCGGCTTCTTGACCATCCGGCATACCGTTCTGAATTGGCGAGGGCCTGCTCCCGTTGCGAAGCGTTCGGATAAAATCCCGGATCACTCGTGTTAAAGCGTGTCCATGCGCCCCCGTTCAATATGCTGTTGTCGTCTGTCGGTGGGTAGTAGTCGCATAGAGAAATGCTTCCTTGATCACGCCGTGCGATATACCACCGTTGCGTGTAATAGTTCCCGACAGCATTGTCCATATAGTCGGTCATCCACGATGTGAGGTCGTAGTTGCTGAAATTGAACAATGCGGCCACGCTATCCTGACCGCCCATCATGTCGATTAGCAGACTGCCGATGTCATGTTCCGCCTGCTCGAAGAGAGTACCGTAGTGTTCATACAGGTTGCCGATTTCATTGACTTTGCCACCCAACAGGTCATGGAACGCACTACTTTGCAGTAGAGCGTCACCGAGGTTCTCCATACCTGATGTTGCCAGCCCTACGCCCATGTTATAAAGGTTGTCAATGTCGCCCTTTAAGTTCTCAATCGTGAAATTGCCCGGCACTTTGGTAAAGTTGTCCAACATCCGTTGCCAATCGGTACCGCCCAGTTCTGCGAGGTTCAGCAAGGTGGCAATGTCACGGTCAATTTCCAGAAAAGCGATGTCCGAGAACGACAGCGTGCTGTTTGTCACCACACTTTCGAACTGCATACACAGGCTCTTCGTATCGTCGCACACTTTCATCAGGTAGCTGCCCCAGTGGATTGCTGTTTGTGGTGAGCGCAGCATCAGCTTCGCCACCACCCATATTTTCGGCATGATTTTTTCTGCCACCATGTGGTAAATTCGACGATAGTAGTAATTTTCCGTGCTGCTGCACCAGATGCCAAGGTCGGACAGAGCCTTGTGTTCCAAAAATTTGGAAGAAAATATCCCTGCTGCCGCCACTTCTGCCGCTGTATAGTGTTTCAGAATATCATCCACCTGCTCGCGGTAGTAGCTTTCGGCTACTGCCTCCGTGCCGAATGCTGCGGCCATGGCCGCCACGGTACGAGCGTCATAGTTCACGCTGTAATATTGTGCGTGAACATGCTGTGTCAGGGCAGGCAATAGGATAACCCAAAAGATAAACAGCCGTTTCATCGTTTCAGACCTCTTTTATGTATTCCGGTTCCTTGTGATTGAAATACCACCGTTCAGATTCGATACAATTCTCCGTGACAAGTCGGCAGAACATATCATGTATGATGGTAGTATCCTTGATGGCCCTTTTGATCCGGGCTTCTTGGGAGCCGAACCATCTCAAAAAGAAAGGCTGGTTTAGATAAGTTTCGCGCACGGTCTGATAACGTAGCCATCCCAAGTCACTTAGTCTTTTTTCACTCATCGGACTACTGTTCAGTTCCCTGAATAGTTCTTCTCGAAACCTGTTTTCATCGAAGACAGGTTTGCTGTTACATAGCCTGTCGCACATATCGTAAAACTCCTTTTCTTTGGGGTTTTCTTCATAATACCGGTTCAAATACGCTTCCAGTTCTACATCGGACATACCCAACCGAAGGGAATACTCTGCCAACAACCGTTCGATGGCGGCTACTTTGTCCGGTGTCATGTCATCCATGCGGAGCAGGTTCTCCTTGGACAGCATACAAAACTCCCGGAGGGACAAAACAGTGAGTTCCGGATTGCTGACAGAGATTTGTTCGCGCGTCAAGCTGCTTTCAAACCCCATCATATTTATCCCGTAGCCCAGTGACAGGGTGATTAAAATCCTTTTCGTTTTCATTATGATGTTATTTTAGTGGTTAAGTTCAGTACACATCCCGCTTCATTAACTTTCTGCGCAAACGGCAATGCCTTGCCGATACCGCTGGTATTCCAGTCGCGGCAATATGCCTCGATAGCCTCTTGGTGGCTGCATTGTAACTCGCGCTTGTAAAGCTTCAGAGCCTCTTTCTCCGCTCGTTCGGTCGTGTAAGTCATGTAGCACTCGCGCGGTTCTTCCACGCCATAAACACCGCTGGTCGTGCCCCGACGGATAAACACCTCGCGGAAGAAGCTGCGTCCTTCCTTGTTTTCAAGGCGGTTAATGGTAAAAATTTTCTTACAGTCCACGTCTGTTAGGCCAAGAATCGTCTTGATGGTGTCGAAACGTTCCTTGAATTTGCTCTGGTCAAGCAGCATCACCACATCCGAGTTATTGATGATGGCCTCTTTCACGATTTCGCTGCCGATGATGTCTTGTATTTCCTGTGTCACCACGCCCACACTGGCCCAGAATTTACGCGCTGTTTTGTACATAAATTTAATGTACTCCGCCATCAGCGGGCTGGCGATGGCTTTCCATGCTTCCTCGATGACAAGGACTTTGCGGTTCTTCTTGATGCGCATTTTTTGCAAGAAAACATCCATGATAATCAGCGTGACCAAAGGAAAAAGCAGCGGGTCATCTTTTATGCTGTCGATTTCGAAGACCACGAACGTCTCGTCGAACAGCGAGCTGTCCATGTTCTCGTTCAGCGTTTTTTCGTGGTTGCCGCCCAAATAGAAGTCCTTCATCATATAGCGGTATGTCGAGAGGTCGATGCCCGTGATACGGTTCTCCTCACAGATATCCGGGATGCGCTGCACGGAATATTCATAGAAAGAGTTGAATGACAGTTCCTCCACTTTCAGTTCCTTGCGTCGGCCCTCTATCTCGTCAATGATACCCTCGATGCGGACCGCGCGTTCCCGTTCGCTTTCGTGCCGCTTCTCACTGCTGTTGCGGTCATCAATAACGAGGCTCTTACGCAAGTCCTCACGCTGTTGGGGTGTGAAGCCCTCGAAACCATTGAAGTAGGCGTCGTAATATTCCGTGATGACGTGCTCTATCAGACGGTCTTCCGTCTTTGTGACCGTTCCCTGCGTACCTTTCCAGATAAGCAAGACGAGGTTTTTCAAGAATCCCGTTTTTTCTACATTCATCTCTTCCCGATTGATGCGGAACGGATTCATCGTGATGGGCCGTTCCTCGGTATAGCTGATATACTTGCCGCCGAAATACTCGCATAGCCCCTCGTATGAGTTACCCGTATCGACCATTACCACGTCCGTCCCCTGTTCATGCAACTGGCGCACGACGGAGTTCATGTGGAAACTCTTTCCGCTGCCCGAAGGCCCCAGGCAGAAAAAATTCGAGTTGTCGGTCAGCTTGTTCTTTCCCTCTTTTCCCGTGATGTCGATAGCTACCGGAACACCTTGACGGTCAGTATAATAAATTTTTATCGGCGTTTCCTCACTATGCTGCACCCGTTCCTTGTACATCAGGCATACCGCAGCGTCGGAGAGGGTCAGAAAACGGTCATATTCCTCGTTCAGGCTGTAACAGTTGCCCGGAAATGAACTGACGAACAGTTCCAGTTGGTTGTATGCACGCTTACTGATATGTATGCCCATGCGCCCAAAAGCGTTTTCCAAGTGATTCGTGCATTTTTGAAGGTCGGTGTCGGCAGGCACGCCCACCACCATGTTGAAGTGCGTGTACACGAGCAGTTTGCTTTCACGGGCTATTACGTCCTGTACCTGCTTGATGTCCTCTACGGCCATTTGGTTACTCGGATTGGGTATGCTTGCGTGCCGGTTCTTCTTTTTGTCGAGTAATGCCAGTTCACGCTTCTGACTGGGCAGGAAAATAATTTGGTTGTACACCACCGTTTCTGCGTTCGGAATATTATCCACCACCGAGACAAGATCCACTGGCATCTCGGTATTATTCACCTCAATATTGGTATAGGGACGTATCAGCGAGGGGAGTGCGGCGCAGTCCACGTCCACGAGGCTGTACACCTTACAGCGTTTGTCACCCATAGATACCGTTTCGTCGTCAGCCTTGACATTCGTCATCGAGACCGTACGGTCTTTGAAGTTCATCGCAAAGTAACGGTCCACATATTCGCTTGCCTCGGCTTTGTTCAGGAATTTCACTTGTACACCGCTGTCGCGTAGTAGGTCTCGAACCTTATAAATCTTCACGAGGAAATCGCGCCATTTCTTGCTATCGTAAGAGAAAAGACGGCTCTTCTTGGCTTCCTGTGTGATAGTCAGATAGCAAAGGCTGTCCGTGTACGGACGCCCATTAAAATAACGGAAGTACGATGCCGAAAGAAATTCTTGATTATGCTCCGGCTCCTTCGCGAACTGTTTTCTCACGAAGATGTCCTGTTTGTGTAAGGCATATCCTTCGCCCAGTGTTTGCGCAAGGGCAGAGAATAGATGCGTGAAATCGTAATAGCTGTCAATGTCCGCCGAATACTTCTGTACCGGATTTTCGATTTTTAAGACGGCGGAATATTCACCCGTCTTGGTGTACAGCACACCCACACCATCTGTATCTTCCACAGAGAAATAGATATTCTGAAAGATGTGCTTGCGCTTGCCGCCCGTACCGAACGTATAGACTGACAAGGCCATACCCGTACATAGGGCGATGAAAAATAAAATGATATATAGGGTCATTCCGATATGCGTTCATTAAATAGGGGCAGGTCTGCCTCGGCTGGAGGCGAACCCGCCCGCGTTCAACAATCAATCAGCCACACACATTGCCGTGATGGTTTTTCTTATAGTCATACTTTGTGCGAATAGGCATACACATACACTCCACGTTTTACATTTTTGCTGTGCAGCCCTTTTCGCTGTTTGAGGATGATAAGCACGATTCCCGCAGATAAGACAGTTGCCAATACGACCAGTCCGGCCACAAAGCCCATAAGACAGTAGGCGGCGATAAAGCCCACAATGGCTCCACCAGCCACGCCTGCCGCCCAATAGATGTAGCGACCTTGTAATCCCATCAGCTCCAAAGGCCGTTGTAACCCCTTGAACAGCGGATAATCCGGATAACGTCCGTCATTAATCATTTCCCCTGACTGTTTATGCGTTAATTCCGAAGAACAGAGGTAATGCTTGGGCTGCCGCAATCAAGAAAAGGCACGCCCCAACTACCATCATAATCTTCTTCTTGACATCCTGTTCCTCGTTGTTCATGGCGATATACACCGAAATGGCTCCGATGATGGCCACGACACCAGCAATGGCATAGCAGAGTTTGACCATGACAGGAACGTATTTCACAATTTCCTCCGCTACGGTTGATAGAGCTGTCGTACCGGCCGAGTAATCGCCTGCCGTACTTTGAGCCATAGCAGGTATGCCTCCCAACAGGGCAATGATTAACATTCTTACTTTGGTGGAAACTTGCATGATAGTTTTCTTTGCCTTTCGGCACATTCTTTTAAATTTCTGAAACATATTTATTACATTTTTGTGGTACTCTTGTTTTTTGAATTTATTTTACACTTCTGTCAGCCACCTATATGCGGTAGCCGAAGAAAGCAGGGAACACGATTGAAGCTCCAATGATGAAGAGGCACGCACCGACAAGTGATACGATAGACTTCACCACGCCGTCCTCGCCTGTGTTCATTTTGATATAGATCTGGAGCGCGGCAACGACTACGAAAACCGAGGCGACAGCGTAGCAGATGTACAGCACGTACAGCATCATCGTCACCACGAAGTCGTGCATCGTTGCCAGTGCGTCTGCACCCCAACTGTAGTTTACGCTGCCACTTTTGGCGAATGCCGCATAAGGGACAAAGCACAGTGCACATAATATTTTTTTTGCTTTCGACATTTTACAATCGGTCTTTGAGAGGTTTCCATACCAGTTTCGGACGGTTGCCCGTCTTTCCTTTGGCAAGCATCGCTTTGTATAGTTCGTCTGCCGTGTATGCGTCCGACAGGTAGGTCTCGGTTTCTTCCATCTGTTCCTCCGCTTGGGCTTTCAGGCGTTTTAGCTTCTCCGCCACGGCTATCTCGCCATTATTGTCTGCGGTTTCCGTCTCCTGTGGTGCAGGCGAAGCGGTAGGGGCAATATCTGTTTCATATTTCTCATTACCCACATTGAATCCCGTATCGCTCTCCGTCACGTACACACTCTGCTCATCTTCTGGCGCACCGAGGTCAAATACCTCTTCTTCCGGCTTGCCATTTCCTTTTTTTCCATAAAGGTCCTGCACGATGATAACTGCATAATAGACGAGATAGGCAACCGTCAGGACAATGGTGAAAATAAAATATGATTTCATATATTTTTGTATAATATGATTTTTATATTTGGTTGTGTGTGCAAAATAAGAATGGATAATTTGAAAGATAAAATTATTGATTATAAAACGTATCGTTTCAATATAATATTTTTTCAAAATCCAAAAATCATATTTCAAAATCATATTCAAATATGATTTTGGATAAGAAAACAGGAAAAGTAGGGATATAAAAAAGCCCTCCGTGATGAAGGAGGGCTTAGGGAGCGGGTTGTTCATTGTTTCTTCCCACGTAAGTAGTCGTTCAGGTCTTTGTAACCGGCATAACAGTTTGATTCGTTATAGACGCATCTGCCATACATCCCGGCTATGGTTTCTACTGTCTTTTGTCCGGCAAGGTCATTGTCAAGGTAACAGTGAATATACGTGTATTTTTGCAAATACGTCAATGTCCTTTTCAGATTACTGACCGAGTTCATAACAAGGTAGTCACAGGGAGCATTAATGCAAATGGCACTATCGTCCGTCTGTTTTAGGGTTAGATAGGACAGAAAGTCCATGAATCCTTCAAATAGGCAGACACGGCTCTGTGCCTCACCACGCGATTGGGGTATCAAGGAAATGTCCTTGTTCTTGATACATCCTTTGTAATAAGGGTTTCGTACCTCGTATCCACCGGATATATTGCCAAAGGCCAGTGCAAAGTAACGTCTCTGGCGCAGTTCGTAATGGACTTCCTTGCAGAACATTCGTCCGATATCCGAATCAATCATACGTGAATGGAGATATGAGAGCAGTGCGTGGTGTCGCAGCGGCACGATAATCAAATTCTTCATGTCGGCTTCCACTGGTCGAGAGGTTGCGGGCAACGCCCGGGTTCTCGGCAGCGACACACCATTGACATACCGTTTGATGTATGCTAATGCTTCACTCACACTTTTAGTTCCGCAAAGGTACTTACCCAGTTCCACAAGGTCGCCTCCGGTGGCCTCGCCAAAATCATACCATTCATTCAGCCGGTCATTGACTTTGAACGATGGCGTCACCTCTTTCCTGAGAGGCGAAAGATACCAATATTGCTCTGATTTCATATACTGCGCACGGTGGCCGAGCTGGGCCAAAAAGTCCACGATACGCACTCGTTTTGCTTCGTCTATGGTCATATTAAATTTCTTTTCACTTGTTTGTACAAAAGCGGTTTAGTTTAGTTTGCGCCCCTATATATATAAATACTAAATTAAACTGAATTATATAGGCCCGCGCCCGCTCTCATTCTTCATCGAAAAGCATGGTTTCTGCCTGTGTCATGTCATAATAAAAAAGTTTATCTCGTTTGATAACCAGTTTTAAGGTGTCAGTCAGATATTGCAGCAGTTTGACCATTACGTTTCTCCCACGCTTAAACCCGATTGCCTCGTAAGCAGTCATCATGGCTTGCAGCATATTTTCAAACCCACGGATGGGTTTGTCTCCAAATGCAGCGGAAAGGGCTTCACGGTGCTGTTCGATGCTTAGTTCCATAAAACCCGTCCGCTGTTTCGGTTTCTGATGTGGGGCATTCTCAAACAAATGCCCTTCTGCGAGAACCGGGAGCCCGCCCTCATTGACAGTGAAAGCAAAAGGTTTAAACTCTTTCTCACGGATGTGTAACGCATGAACTTCGCTGACGTTGGGACAATCGTTGTTTTTGCTGATGACCAGTACAGTCTCCGCCTTGTTGCTCATTTCCGTACCGATATGCCCGCGCACATTGTTATCTCCTTTATTCAAATGTAGCACACAGTGGATATGCAGGTCATACTTTGATGACCATTCCATCATCTTGTTAATGACTTCCACGGACTCACCGGTACTGTTTATGTCAAGCATCAGGTCACGGATACCGTCGATGATAACAAGTCCGTATCCTTTTCTTTGACGTAAGGCGTAGTCGATGACCCCAATGCGTATTGCCGGAGAGTATTCGCGCAAGCAAATAAAGTCGAGGTTTTCACTGTCGGTTGTAGTGGGCAGTCCGGCAAGCCGCAAGATGCGTTCCAGTACATTGTGACAATGGAAGCGGCTCTGCTCCGTGTCCACGTACAGAATCTTGCGTTTACCTTCCGGGAGGTGCGCCCGGTAGTTCAGCACTTGTTTCCCTGCCAGCGATGCAGCGACAATGGCCGAAACGTTAAATGTTTTTTTTGATTTCGCCTTGCCGGTTGATGCGCTGAAGTTGCCGAGCGTAGCAATGGTCGAGTTGTCTATCCAGATAATCTGTGGCGGCGTTTCATAGGTATCCGTCGCCCGAATCTGCGAGGCGGAGAGGATATCCGATAAGAAATCCTCCTCCGGCCTCATATCCACATTATATTCAGTTCTTCTTTCGTTTTCCATGGCGTCTTTGATTAAAGAAAGGTTGTGTGGCAGCGGCCTCGTTTGCCATACGTGCTGCTTCATCTACGGTTGGTTCATAATTCTGCAAAAGCCATTCGTCCAGATCTTCTTTGGCGAAATATATCATTTTGCCACGTGGCTTGTAGTGCGGAATCTCCTTGCCTGATGTTAGCTTGTACAGCATACTCTCGGATATTCCGATATACATACAAGCCTCTTGGAAGGTAAACACCTGTTTGGTGGTATATATATTTTTTTCCAGCAATGCGATGCGTTCCAACAGACTTTCTATCGGATCTAATTTCTTTAGGATGACTTCGACGCTTGTAAGCCGTTCACTCAGCCGTTCCATGAATGTCAATCTATTATTTTGCATAAATGAGTTATTATAAATTTAGACAATGAAGTATATCCTCCGTTATGTAGCGCGCTAACGGAGGTCAAAGATAGGGCAACCCAAAAGGTCAGCGTGAGTTTGTACCGTGATAGTAACCACGTATCACGGCAACTGTCACGCTTTTACCTTTCACATACTTCGCTTATTGGCACTTCTTACCACTCTCTCAGTTCATCAATGGCTCGTCTGATACCGTAACCTGTTGATGTCATGTTGTTACGTAAGGCAGACAGAGCGGATGAAAGGCTTGAAGCTGAAACGAATCCTTTTCCATCCTTGGTTTGCAAGAACCGCCCATTACTGAGAACGGACTGCCATTTGGCTTGGATAAACGAGTGCTCAAGGAGTGTATCAAACAGGATGGCCACATGGCGGATATTGTTTACACGAATACAGAATCCTTCTTTGCAGGAAAGCAGGGCTTCCATATCTTCAACGTGTAGGGTAGAAACGCAAAACAGATGATAAGCATTGGCACAAGCTGTAATACCTATCATCTGTTTACGAGTGAGATTGCATCCAAAAGAAAGAGGATAAATTCTTGTCGGTCCATCTTTGCAGCACGTGACGGACTGTGATGGTGGCACAAACGTATCATACGTTCGTTTCAGTTCCATACACTTCTCGAACGAGAAGTCTGCTTCGGTAAAAAATGCTCGGATAAGATGGGAGCAATCGTTTAATAGCCCCTTGACGATATGAATGTTCATTTCATGGCAGTTCCGGCAGACCGCATGGTCACAGTTGATATACCGGTGGCTGTTTACGAAATCCTCCACGTAACGGTAGTACTGCTTATTGCCCGTCACGACATCACGGAGATACATTGTTTTTGCTTCAACGAGCAATGCGAATAATTCTTTCGCTACATCCTGTTCTGCAACAAAATGGTGCAGATGTTTTTTCCCTCCAAAAAGAGAGAGGGCCATTGTTAGGTCTTTTCATGATGAAATATTTTAAATTGGATTTATATGATATATTATAAGAGTGTTGCTCCCGAAAGAGAATCCTGTCGGAACAACACCCTTATAAGTGATTACATATCTGATGTTCATTGCATTGTCAATCGAATAAACCGTTGGTCAGATTTACTGCATCGTCTTTTTTCTTATTGACGATTTTGGCATACACTTGGGTCATCTTTACAGATGTATGACCGAGCAATTTAGATACAGTGTACAAATCGGCCCCCAATGTCAGCATCATTGTGGCGAACGTGTGGCGGGCGGTATGAAAGGTGAATCGCTTGGAAATTCCGGCGGCTTTGGCCCACGGTTTGATAAGTTGGTTGATACCTGAAGGCAAATCGAACACATGGTCGTCTGCTGTCTTGTCCCCACGTTCCGGCATCCACTTCAACGCTTCATTGGAGAGCGGAAGGTAAATCGGTTCTTTCGTCTTCTGCATGGCTACTGCCAAGCGGTATTGGCCGTTGTCAATAAACACATCTTTCCATTGCAATCCGATAATGTCACTGATACGTAGTCCACAGAAGCAGGAGAACAGGTAGGCACTTTTTACCCCTTCGTTCTGCATTGGTGTAGCGATTAATGATCTCACTTCTTCAATAGTCATATACGAACGCACACTTTCCGGCATCTTGGGCTTCTCCGATTTTTCCATTTCGTTGAATGGATTCTTTAAGATCCGTTTCGCACGGACAGCGGCATTTAACGCACCGTTGAAAATCTGGTAATAGGTATTACGCGTAGAAGCCGAGATGGGTTTTCCTTTGGGACGGTAGTTTGTCAGCATATAGTCGATATAGCCGTGGCAAAAAGTGAGGTCAATCTGATTTAATGTGAATCTTTCTCCTGCATACTCTTTCAAGATACCGGTAACAGATTTTATCTGGCCTATGTTTTTCTTACCACGTTTCTTCTGTTCCTCTTTATAGAGTTGCATCCAGTCCAGCAGATAAACCTTATCCTTGTGATTCATGATACCGGCTTCACCACTTGTCAACTCTATGATACGCTTCGATTTGATTGCATTTGCGGCAGCCATTGTCGTTTCGTTCTGTTGGCGGGCATTACGATCCGTTTCCGGAATAAGATACATTTTCAAATACTCGTATGTCCGCTTACCATTTCGGTATATATCCAGATACAAACTCTTGCTGCCATTGGCCAACTCCTTCGTCCGAAGACGAATCGGCTCCTTTACTTTTATTGGCTTTCTGGTCCTTGGCATATTTGTGTCCTTTTATTCGTTATTTCCTATCACAAAGGTACAAATAAAAAACGAAATCAAGAAACAAACAAGAAACAAAAATGTACCTAAAAAGAGCAAAGCAACTGAAAACGTAGAAAACAACTGAAAATAAAAACTCGTATATAAATTATTGATATATAGATGATTTATCTATATTTATTTGGAACTTGTTTTCATTTTATATATGTCTTTATGATTATTGGTAAGTAATGGGTGCTAAACAAAACAGACATGTTAACTATATGTACACAAACAGTCATCACCATGCTACATGCCATTACTTTGAATAATGACCTGCAACCTGTCAATCGCCTCCTTTCGGAAGGAGAATAAATCCTAATGTTTTATCAACAAAACACATCTATCATCATGAATATACTTAAATATATAAAGTCTATCAAACGGGGAGCTGTCTATTGCATATTATTATTTATCCCTCTTCCGTACTGCCATGCCGTACAAGGAACGATTGAGGAGGTATCCGGCAAGCCGATGACGCTTTATTTCCGTTTTAGCCAATCACTGATGGATAGCGGATACATGGATAACGGCATTCCTTACCGCTACATTCATGACCATCTGCTGCATTATCTGCGCAATGCCGCCATTTGTGTGGCATGGATAAAGCCGGACACCCTGCCAGCACTTCCCAAAACTGCCCGTATAAAATTCGACAGCCTAAAAAAAGAATCACACCGAATACCGCAATTTACAAGCGGGACAACAGAGAGAAACATCAGTCTTTCCAGATTACCGGGAAAAACGAAACGCCCACTTTTCGCACTAAAAACAAACCTGTTATTCAATATCGCCTTGATGCCAAACGTGGAAATCGAAGTACCGATAGGTAAACGCTGGTCGGTTAATGGAGAATACATGTTCCCATGGTGGTTGCTGAAGGATAATCGGTATTGTTTAGAAATCCTTTCGGGAGGACTGGAAGGTCGGTATTGGTTGGGAAATTCTCAAAACCGGGAACAGCGCGAAGTGCTGACAGGACATTTTGTCGGGCTTTATGCCGGAGGGGGCAAATATGATTTACAATGGAAAGAGAACGGCTATCAAGGCGAATTTTTCATTGCGGCGGGTATCAGCTACGGATGGGCGACACGCATTGCCCGCAACCTGCATTTGGAATTGAACATCGGGATAGGTTTGCTGCGCACAGATTACCGTCACTATCATGCTCAAAATAATTACCAAACCTTATTATGGCAGGAGAACGGAAACTACACATGGTTCGGCCCTACGAAAGCAAAAATATCATTGGTGTGGCTGCTGAACCGCAAGGTAAAGAAAGGAGATACTAAATGAGTTACAAGGAGTCAATGATAAATAACAAGCAGATTGTGCCGGCATTTGCCCAAATGCAAAAATGGATGCTCCTTTGTCTGTTGTTCTTTTGCATAGGTTGCAATCGCCGCGACCTTACCTATTATGAGACAGCAGAAATCACCCTAACCGTCGATTGGAGCCAATCCGGCCTGAATGGAATGGATGAGGCGGCACACGGTGCCACTGCCATATTCTATCCTATTGATGGCGGAAAGCCTAAAATCGTCCTAATGGGTAACTACTCACAGGAAACTGTTCGACTACAGCAAGGAGTTTACAACGTAATCCTTTTCAACCGCTCCTTTACCGATTTCAGCAATATCGCATTCCGGGGCAACGACGGATATGAAACGCTGGAAGCATATAACAAGAATATAGAAACACAGATAGACAGAAATACGGATACACGCATCATCATCGGTTCTCCCGAAAAGCTGGCAGCCGCAACGTTGACAGGCTTCGCAGTAACAGAAGATATGCTTGGTAACTATACCCAAACAACCTACGGCAAGGCGGCACACTCCGCTACGGCAGGAAATGAACGTTATGCCCTACACTTCGTACCGCAAAAACGGTCGCACGAAGTAATAGCCGTGATTCGTGTGGAAGGGTTGAACAACATCCGTTCCGCCATCTGTCGGCTGGATGGCATCTCGGAATCTATCTTTCTTGCCACAGGCAAGACGTCAGGACAGAGTATAACACAGGAGTTTCCGCTCTCCCATCCGGTGTTCGATGAAAATTCACCTTTTAATGGAACGCTGACAGCCACGTTTAACGTGTTCGGCATCGACTTCTCCGAAAATCACCGTTTGCATCTGGAAGCAAAGCTGGTAGACGGGAAAACTGTTTTCACAGGAGATTATGACAACGTGAAAGTGACGGAGAAAGACAACGGCAAGGGAGTTATCACTATCTACGTGGAAGCCACGACTGACAAAATCCCCGAAGTGAAGCCCGAAGGAGGTTCCGGCTCGGGATTTGATGTGGACGTGGACGGTTGGGGTGATGAGGTAGATACGGATATACCGATTGAATGATGAATCAGTGACAAACAATTAGAAAGAGACAAGAGATTTAAAATAAAACTAATTTAAAAATTTAAGAAAATGAAAACCATCAATGTGATGACAGTATCGCTTGCAGCCTTGCTGATAGCAGGCTGCTCGCAGAATGAAGTGACAGAAGTCAACCCGGACGCACACCCACAGATGGCGTTCGGAGTGTACACAGGAACCTCTACCCGCGGAATAGACACGGACAATAACAGTATCAAAGAAGACCCGGAGGCAAGCGACAAATATGGCGGTTTCGGTATCATGGGGTATTTTACAGGTAGCAAAACGTGGGAAGAAGCCAAGTCTTCGACCGCCCCCGGCTTTATGCACAACCAAATGGTGAAATGGGACAAGACATTGAACAGTAATGCAGGCGGATGGACCTACACTCCAATCAAGTATTGGCCAAACAACCCAAATGACAAAATTTCTTTCTTCGCCTACGCTCCGTATGAAAGTGATTGGGAAAAGGGAACAAAAACAGGTGTGACAGTCTGTGATGCCACAACGGTGGGGATTCCCTATATCAACTTTAAGCTCAAAGAAGAAAAGGATCTGCGCGAAATGGTTGATCTCGTAGTTGCCGATAAGACCGATCAGAAATATGATGCCAATACCGGTGGCAAAATAAGTTTCAACTTCAATCACACACTCTCCCGTGTCTCTTTTAAGGCAAAACTGGGAGACGGAGAATTCAGCGGTATGGACGGCGATGAAAATTTTGTCTATATCACAGAGATGTGGATTGTGGGAAGCAATCATGGTACATCGGCTAAAGACGGTAATATGTCTCTGATCAACTCTTCAGCCCCCAGTAATGAAAATTCCAAGTTCTATACCACCGCCACATGGAAAGACTTGCATTGGGATTACGCTGAAGCTGTTATTCCCGAGAAAGATTTCAGCTTGAAGTCCATACTGAATACAGACAGTGGTATTACGGAATCAAACCCGACAGCAGGGCACAGCAGCACCATATCAGGTGTAAAAATAACCAAAGACTCGCAAACCACCCCTGTTTCCCTGTTCCCTGACAAGCAATACCTTTACCTGATTCCCGTAGGCGATACAAATGTTGATGCAACCAAAGGAACCGGTTGTGGAAAGGAAGAAATCCAGATTGGTTTCCATTACGACATTGTGACCAAAGACGAGACGAATGATAAACAATACATTGCCAGCCATGCTGAATCCGTTATCAAGCTTCCCGCAGGGCACTTGAAACGGCAAAAAACATATCAATACACACTCACCATCAACCTGCATACCATTGTCATTGATGAGGTTACAGTAAACAACTGGGGTACTGAAACAACAGAATCTCCAGTGGAATAACCCCTCCGGCTTCTTAGGAAGATACGGATATAACCCAACAGACCGGACGGGGTTGAATGTCCCTTTCCGGCCACCCAGATAAAGAAGACGTACAACGAAATAGAAAAAAGAAGCATGAATGGAAAAACAGGAAGCATAAGTACAAAGCGGTTGTATGGCATCCTCCTTGCATTGCCCTTGTTGGTAGGAGCTTGCAATGGGGAAGAAAACACATACGAACTTCCACAAGGGAATACCCCTATAGGCTTTTCAGGAGATGTTCCGGAAACAAGGGCTACAAAGGAATATACTGCCACAGACAACCTTGAGAATATCGGTGTTTTTGCATATTTCACACATGGGAATTTCAATGAAAGCACCGCGACACCGAATTTCATGTATAACCAGCTTGTTGCAAAGCAACCGGACGGCAAATGGACTTATAGTCCGGTCAAATTCTGGCCGGACAATTCAACAACAGACAAAATCAGTTTCTTTGCTTACGCCCCCTATGTGAAGGAGGCAGAAAGCTGCAATCCCTCTTTTCAGGATAAAGAAACGACAAGCGGTTTTCCGGTGCTGAGTTATACTGTGCCCACAGCCGAAAACCAACAGATAGATTTTCTTGCCTCAACTCCGGTAATGAACCAAAACAATGGAAATGTAAGTTTCAAACTGCGCCATACACTGACCAAGGTCAATATCTACGTAAAAAGTAATGATAATACGGATGGAAAGTCTGTGACTTCTTTCTCTCTTACAGGAATAAAAAGCGGAATACTAACCTACCATGCTCCTGCAACCGATAGCGACAAAGGGTGGAAGTGGACATATCCATCTTCTGGCGAGAAGGAAGTCTTTACCGCAAGCAAAACAAATTTCTCTGTACCGAATACTATTGCGGAAGGAAAGAGATTGCTTGCCACTTTTTTTCTGCTTCCCGATGGAAAAGAGAGCAAGTTCAGCATTACTTATCAGTATACTACAAAAGACAGCAACAATGCTCTTATCACTCAATCCATTAGCATAAAAGACCAGTCTTTACCTTTGACCGATAATTGGACCTCTGGTGCTACTGTGGGTTATGCCATTGGCATTGCCAAAAAGGCAATTACCGTAATGCCGGATAATAGTCCTTCACCATGGGAAGGAGCCACCGAAGATGAAACGGTAAACGGAACGGAAGATACGACAGAGGGCTGACGGATCTGAGCGGTAAGCATAAACTTCACAAAGAAATATCAACTGATTTGAAACAATAATAATTATTAAAAGAGGTATGAAATCTTTCATCAGCATCATTTTTTTGAGCATACTTTTGATTTGTAGCGCATGCACTGACGAAAATAAAACAAACAATGGGGGAATAACGGGCTGCTATGATGGTGTACCCCTCACCGTCCGGGCTATAGCAACTGATTTTGAAAATCCTTCCGGCTCCGGGCAACCTTCTACACGTGTAGCCGTAAAAGACGGACATCTTAAAACGGAGTTCATCGACGGTGATTCAATCGGCATTTTCGCCGTGAAAGACGGCGAAATAATAGATAATGTAGATAATACCCCTTTGATTTTCGATACATCAAGCGGAAGTTGGAGCCCGGTTAAGGACGGTAAGACGCTTTATTGGTATGATGGCGTGAGCTACGTTGCATACTATCCATACAAAGAAAATATCACGATAAATACCAATGCCTTAAAAAACATAAATGAGGTTATTGCTTCGCTGACAGAGAATGAAAAACTGCAACCGGCAAAAGACCAGTCCACAGCAGAAAAACATACTGCCAGCGACCTGATGATTGCTATCGGCGTGCTTGATATCAGCAATTCTTCGAAGATAATCCTAAGTTTGCAGTTTCAACATCAGTTTACATTGCTGGTATTGCAGCCACAAGCATACGTAGGTTGTTTCCCACCCAAAGATGCGAGTTTTGTTTACCACAAAGAATCGAGAATTTTAGGTACCGACTCAGCGACTACAAATGTGGCTCTAAACGGTATTACTGCTTACCGGATAGACTCTATGAAATACTGTGCCATTGTTACGCCACAACAAGATGCAAAGATTACCGGAAACTATACGACCACTAATGGCAGAGATAATAAGGAAGCAAAGATAAACTATTCCGGCAGTACTACCACTTTTGCTTCCGGAAAGTGCTATACGCTGAAAGTAATCAGTCCTGTACCCGGCAAAGGCAGTACGGAAAGAGGGCTTTATCCCGGAGATTTTATCTTTCAGAATGATAATGAGAAACGGATAGAGGTACATCCCGGAGATGGGCTGTTGGAAGAAAATGGGAAAATCTTTGATTATGAAAATGCTATCGGAATGGTAATCACTTGCAATCCTGACAAGATGACGGACAAAGGGTGCAGTGATAATGGATGGACACATGCCTATGTAATGAAATTGGATAGTATCGGATTGGGAAGATGGGGACAACCAGGTATAGATGAGGAAATTAAGAATGTACCGAAAACCACCCAAATCAAAGAGTATATGGATGGTTATTCTGATACAAAAACAATAATTGAAGCGTATGGAAACGGTAGCAATTTCAAAAGTATATACACTGCTTTTTATATCATCCAGCAACTTCAGGAGAAAGAGCAGGATAAGATACCTCAAAAAGATGGTCTGCCAATTCGTAGTCCGTGGTTTCTTCCGAGTATTGGTCAGTTGATAGACTTGCTGGTAAATATATGCGACTATGACCCGACAGCGTATGGCTGGGATAATTATTATGACGGCTACGGGCAGATAACGCTGGATGCATATAATGCCCAGTTGGCTAAGGTGGATAAGAAGTCAAATCATCTACACGAATCTCGGCGAATTTTGACAAGTAGTACTGAATATAGTAATAATGCCAATTGGATTCTTATTTGGGGATTTTTAAAAGAAGAGGGGGAAGTGCCATGGGATAGAATTGGTATAAAATTCTTTAATAAAGATGCCTACGCCAACTATTTGATCTATCCCTTTTTCGCTTTTTAGCAACGCTTAAAAAAGAAGTTGGTACATAAATGATAATTTATAAGCTTACTCACCGCACTTACTTATGTACCAACTTATTTTTTAAGCGTTACTTAGGTAGAAAGTTTTGTTAGAAAATACAGTTTTGGACAAATACAAAAAAGACCGTTCTCATTGAGACGGTCTTTCAATTCTTTCAGTAAGCGTGCTTATTATTTAGCAGCTTCCAAAGATGCTTTACGGAATGCTTTCATTGATTTTTCGATTTCCAAAGAAGCCTTACGTGCACGAGTACCGGCAGCTTTGTTACCATTTTCAATCTGAGCTTTTGCATCTTTCTCGAATGCTGCATACAATTCAGCAACTTTTTCAACTAATTCTTTCATAATCCTTTTCTTATTAATATTACTTCGTTAATAATGTCTGGCAAAAATACACTCTTTCTTGAAATAAATGCAGAAAAACAATATTTTTTTTGAAATAATCCGCAAAAATTATACAAAAAGGCGTCCTCTGGCGTTTTTTACCTACTTTTGCAGGCATGAAACCCCTTACAGATACGGAATACATACACATGCTCATAGCTGAAGGTGAACACCAAAGGCAGGATTTTAAGTTTGAAATTTCCGATGCCCGTAAGATCGCAAAAACGCTCTCCGCCTTTGCCAATACGGACGGCGGGCGATTGCTGATCGGGGTAAAAGATAACGGAAAGATCGCCGGAGTTCGCTCTGACGAGGAACAATATATGATAGAGGCGGCAGCGCAAATGTACTGTCAGCCGGAAGTGGATTATAACATGCAGACCTTTCAGGCGGAAGGGCGCAGCGTGCTGGTAGTGCAGATTGAAGAAAGTCTGCAAAAACCTGTATATGCCAAGGATGAAACAGGAAAACCATTGGCATATCTGCGCATCAAAGATGAGAATATACTTGCCACACCGGTACATCTGCGTGTATGGCAGCAAAGTGGCAGTCCACGGGGAGAACTGATAACTTATACTGAGCGCGAACAGTTGTTGCTTGACTTGTTGGAAGAAAATGATAGTCTATCGCTGAACAGGTATTGTAGGCTGGCACACCTTTCCCGACGTGCAGCGGAACATTTACTTGCCAAGTTCATCCGGTTTGATATTGTAGAACCGGTATTTGAAGGTCATAAGTTTCACTTCAGGTTAAAGTAAATGGTCATTCTTCAATCCAGACTTTTACTTTTTGGGTATGAGGAAAAAGTTGTTTACAGAAAAACAAAAGCCAAAAACAGTTGTTATTTTAGGGTACCTCAGTATGATACTTAGGGTATCTCAGTATGATACTTAGGGTATCTCAGTATGATACTTAGGGTACCTCAGTTGCAGTCTTAGAACACCCCAACACAACACAATAATATTCAATCAGTTACAAAATATATCTTTTGCGACCTTTATAATCAATAAATTCAGACAGAAGAACCGACAGTTTATCATTAAACAAATAAATATTAAACAATATAGCATGAATATAATCAATTCAATCAACGATATTCTCTGGACCTATATCCTTATCGCTCTGCTTTTGGGGTGTGCCTTTTGGTTCACCCTGAAAACCCGCTTCGTACAGTTCCGCATGATAGGTGAAATGGTACGTTTACTGGGTGATTCGGCAATTACGAACGGAAAGCCGGGTGAAAAGCATATCTCTTCATTTCAGGCATTTGCCATCTCCATTGCCAGCCGCGTAGGTACGGGCAATCTGGCGGGTGTGGCCACCGCCATCGCTGTAGGCGGACCGGGAGCTGTGTTCTGGATGTGGGTCATCGCCCTGTTTGGTGCTGCCAGTTCATTCGTAGAGTCCACACTGGCACAATTATATAAGGTGAGAGGCAAAGACTCTTTCATTGGCGGTCCCGCCTATTATATGCGGAAAGGATTGAAAAAACCGTGGATGGGTACTGTGTTTGCCGTACTCATTACGATAACTTTCGGCTTCGCTTTCAACTCCGTGCAAAGCAATACACTGTGTGCAGCTTTTGAACATGCGTTCGGTTTCGATCACGCCATTGTAGGAGGGCTTATTACCATAGCTACGCTGCTTATTATCTTTGGTGGTGTACAGCGCATTGCTAAAGTGAGCAGTATCATTGTCCCCATCATGGCATTGGGATATATTGCTTTGGCACTGATTATTGTAGCTATTAATATCACTGAACTTCCTGCCGTTATCAAACTCATCGTCAGTCATGCCTTCGGCTGGCAACAGGCATTGGGTGGCGGCGTAGGCATTGCATTGATGCAGGGAATCAAGCGGGGGCTGTTCAGCAATGAAGCCGGTATGGGTTCCGCTCCCAATGTGGCAGCCACCGCACACGTCACACATCCCGTAAAGCAGGGGCTGATACAGACGTTGGGCGTCTTCACCGATACATTGATTATATGTACCTGCACCGCGTTCATTATACTTTTCAGCGGTGCGCCACTGGACGGCTCTACCAACGGGGTACAACTTACGCAACAAGCATTGACGAACGAGATTGGTTCAGCAGGAAGCATTTTTGTTGCTATTGCTTTGTTCTTCTTCGCCTTCAGCAGCATTCTGGGTAATTATTATTATGGAGAAGCCAATGTACGTTATCTTACCCGTAAGAAATGGATATTGAACATTTACCGTATCCTAGTAGGTGGTATGGTGCTGTTTGGTGCACTCGCTGCACTGGATGTGGCCTGGAGTCTGGCAGATGTCACCATGGGATTGATGGCGCTCTGCAACCTGATTGCCATCAGTCTGCTCGGTAAATACGCTTTCAAACTACTGGAAGACTACCGTGCACAGAAACAAGCGGGTATCAAAGACCCTGTTTTCACAAAAGACCACCTCAAAGAGATAGAAAATGATGTGGAGTGCTGGTAGGAAATTTATGATTTATACGAATCAGTAGTTGAAACAGATTCATAACGGCACAATAATGAGCTAAATGATAATTTATCGGGCTGAATTTTAAGCCTGAAAGGCTTGCATTATATAGCGTAGGGCATCGCCCTACGTAATATACATCCCCATTTTTGAGCCCTGAAAGGGCGAGATAAAGCGTGTATGCTTGATTGCGCCCTTTCAGGGCTTAAATAGAGATATACATAATCACGTAGGGCGTTGCCCTACGCTATGTAATCTCAGGCTTTCAGCCTTATAAAATCCGCGTTCGTCCGCCTTGTCCGCGTATCAATTTAGCTCATAACCATATAAGAAGGAGTTAATTTCAACTCCTGATTCACATGATTTATACAATTGTTGGTGTAAATCAACTTATTTCGTACTTTTGCAACCGCAATTGCCCCGGCAATTATAAATCATAAATCATAAAACATAAATCAGATGGGTATATTTGCCAAACTATTTAAAAAGAATTCCGAGGGTACTTCCTCCAAAAACGTGGAAGATTTCGTGTCACTGACACGCGTTTATTTCCAGTCCGTGATTGCCGCTAATCTGGGCATTACGAACATTCGTTTCGTACCGGATGTAGCCAACTTCAAACGCCTGTTCAAAATACCGACTCAAGGCGGACGATTGGGACAAGCCGAAAAGACAGCTTCACGCAAAATGCTGATGCAGGACTATGGGCTGAGTGAAAACTTCTTCAAGGAAATCGATACTTCCGTAAAGAAACATTGCCGCACGCAGAATGATGTGCAGGCATACTTGTTTATGTATCAAGGCTTCTCACAAGACCTGATGATGTTGATGGGCAACTTGATGCAATGGAAGTTCCGCGTGCCCTCTGTTTTTAAAGGTGCACTGCGCAGTATGACCGAAAAGACCGTGCATGACGTCTGCACCAAAACCGTATGGAAAAAGGACGATGTACATAAGACGGCTATGGCGGTCCGCCAATATAAAGAGCGTCTGGGATACTCCGAGCAGTGGATGACAGAATACGTGTACAACGTTGTGCTACTGGCTAAAAAAGAACCGAAAAGCAAAGCCACAGAAGAGAAATAAGCCTGAAATATCTATCAGGTAAAAACTGTTATCAAAAGAAAAAGTTTTCTAAAGAAATAATCAATAGAAAGGGCGAGAAATGATTTCCTCGCCTTTTTTTGTTATTTTTATGCAACTTTTTAGCAGGCTTTGCCCGCTAAGCTACAGGCTACAAGCTACCAGTGACAAGCTGCTGCGCTGTGTAAACTCTAAAACTCTGATCAACAGAACTTTTAAGCTATCGAACTTCCGTACTATCGGAGCAAGCCATCAGGCTCTTCAGTCTATCAGGGCATCCCCCAAAAAGGCACGCGTCCCCTGTAGCTTCTAATTCGTTACTTGTAACTTGCAGCTTGTAACTCGTAGCTATTTCAGTATTAATCATTAAAAAACAACTGCTTATGAAACAAAAGAAAATGCTTGCACTCACTTTATCCCAGTTGAAGCAACTTTATCGAAATGAACTTCCCGAAATTGTACGCATCGCCGAACAGAGCGACGGTACGGAAAGCTTCAAGCAAGGCATTTCGGAATTCATTACTAGTCAGGCCGATACGGAAAGTGAAGTCGTCAGGCAAATTCGACTTCTGATTGAATATGACGGACAGGAAGTCCATGAACTTTCTACCGATGAACAAATAACTGTTTCTACCCTGTCACTTCTATACTCGTTTCTTACCGGGAACCTGGAAGAAGATGTGGAAACAGATGTGTTCCTGGATATTTTCCAGCAATTCAAACGCTTACAGCATCTTGCCACCCCACTCCCGGCCCCCCAACGCGTCAAAGCGTGGACCGAGCGTTGGCCCAGCGGACTGGATGAAGACGTGCAGCTGATCCGCGCCAAAAACAAAGAGCGCATTCTGCATGCATTGATACAAAAGATAGAGCACCGTACCTCCGTTTCCCGCTTCCATTTTGAAGAGGGCATCAGCTACGAAGAGAAATACCGCCTCGTCAGCGAATGGTGGAACGACTTCCGTTTCCATCTGGCCATGGCAGCTAAGACTCCCACGGAACTAAACCGTTTCCTGGGCAATTCACTCTCTGCCGAAACCATGTATCTATTGTCTCGTGCCCGGAAGAAAGGAATGCCTTTCTTCGTTACACCTTACTACCTCCACTTGTTAAATCCCGGCAGCACAGGATACAACGATGAGTCTCTGCGCAGCTACATCCTCTACTCCCCGCAACTGGTGGAAACTTACGGGCAAATCCGCGCCTGGGAACGTGAAGACGTAGTAGAAGCCGGAAAACCCAATGCGGCCGGCTGGCTCCTGCCCGACGGACACAATATCCACCGTCGTTATCCGGAAGTAGCCATCCTCATTCCCGACACCATGGGACGCGCTTGTGGCGGACTTTGTGCTTCCTGCCAGCGCATGTATGACTTCCAGAGCAAACGACTCAATTTCGAGTTTGACTCCCTGCGTCCTAAAGAAACATGGGAAAAGAAATTACGCCGTCTGATGACTTACTTCGAGGAAGATACCCAATTGCGTGACATCCTCATCACAGGTGGAGATGCCCTCATGAGTCAGAACAAGACACTGAACACAATTCTGGAAGCCGTTTACCGCATGGCTACCCGCAAACGGAAAGCCAATCAGGAACGTCCGGAAGGAGAAAAGTATGCCGAATTACAGCGCATCCGTCTCGGATCACGTTTGCCTGCTTATCTGCCAATGCGTATCAACAATGAATTGGTAGAAATTCTGCGGACTTTCAAGGAGAAAGCATCCGTCATCGGTATCCGCCAGTTCATTATTCAAACGCACTTCCAAACACCACTGGAGGTTACTCCCGAGGCAAAGGAAGGTATTCGCAAATTATTATCGGCAGGCTGGCTGATTACCAACCAACTTGTGTATAACGTAGCTGCCTCACGTCGGGGACATACCACCCGCCTACGCCAGGTACTTAATGAACTGGGAGTTGTCTGTTACTATACATTCTCCGTAAAAGGTTTCGAAGAAAACAATGCTGTCTTTACGCCAAACAGCCGTTCCATGCAGGAACAGCAAGAAGAAAAGCGTTTCGGCAAACTGAATAAAGAAGATGCCTTCAACCTGTCCGCTTCACTCGAAACCGCACTTGATCCTGCGTCCTGCATCCGCCAATTCCTGAAAATACACCATCTTCCGTTCCTTGCTACGGACCGCAGCGTATTGAACCTGCCCGCCATCGGCAAGAGCATGACGTTCAATCTGGTGGGAATGACCGAAGACGGAAAGCGCATCCTTCGTTTCGACCACGACGGAACACGCCGCCACAGCCCGATTATCAATCAGCTAGGACAGGTCTATATTGTAGAGAATAAGTCCATAGCCGCCTACCTGCGACAACTGCGCGCCATGGGAGAAGATGTGGAAGACTATGCAAGTATCTGGAATTATACGGAAGGCAAAACCGAATCACGGTTCAGCCTGTACGAATATCCGGACTTCCCTTTCCGCATCACAGAAAAAATGAGTAATCTGGAAATAGCAGAGTAACTTCCGGAAATAATCTATACTTTTGCATAAGAAAATCACAGAGTCGTCTGAGAAGTCTGAATCATATTCCGGGCTTTTCAGACATTTTTTATCCTAAAAATAGTAAGTATGGAAATCGAACGGCACCCTTTAGAACCCTTTCTTCCCGCTAACGCCCGTTTGCTGATGCTGGGAAGCTTTCCACCTCAAAAGAAAAGGTGGTCGATGGAGTTTTATTATCCGAACTGGAACAATGATATGTGGCGGATTGTAGGACTCCTGTTCTTCAATGATAAGAACCATTTTCTGAACGAAGCGGCAAAAGCTTTCGACAAAGATCGCATTATCCCTTTCCTGCAAGAAAAAGGCATTGCCCTATTTGACACAGCTACCGCCATACGACGGTTGCAAGACAATGCATCCGACAAATTTCTGGAAGTTGTAGAACCTACGGATATCGAGGGGATGCTCCGCCGCTTACCGGAATGTAAAGCTATAGTTACTACAGGTGAGAAAGCAACAGAAACTTTATGCGAACAGTTCTCTCTTAAAAAGCCGAAAGTGGGAGATTTTACAGAGTTTATTTTCGATGGCAGACCTATGCGACTCTATCGGATGCCCTCTTCTTCGCGTGCTTATCCGCTTGCCTTGGAAAAAAAAGCAGCGGCCTACCGCATTATGTATCAGGACTTACAGATGTTATAAGACGAGAGAGCGTTAAAATAATCGCTCATCCCTCTTGCATATTTGAAAGTTTACATTACCTTTGCAGCCGCAAACACGGGAGTAGCTCAGTTGGTAGAGCACTGGTCTCCAAAACCAGGTGTCGGGAGTTCGAGCCTCTCCTCCCGTGCAAGATGAAAATAGCTGCAAGTAAAAACTTGCAGCTATTTTTGTTTACTCCCCCGTCATAAACGAGTATTCAAAGCCTGTCATTTCAAATCTACAGTCTGAGTAAAGCTCTGACCGAAACGATTCGTTGCTACAATCTTCACTGATTTAGCCTTATCCGTAGGACGTACCCGGAATAAGTGCGATGTATGATACCCTGTAGCCTTTCCTTCCTTCATTGTAATATAATCCTGATCCTCATCGTCAAAAGTCTCCATTACGCCCGGTTTCTCAACACCGTCTTCATAGTAGGATAACTTCCATGCCGGATCATAATCCCAGACATTAACCACCAGATACTTAGGCTGGCTCTGAAACTCACCCGGCTTATACACACGAAACTGATAATCGAATGGACGACCGGTAGCCTTATACTGCCAGGAAATGTCATCACCAGTCATATTTACCACCAGATAACCATTGGGAGCACCACAACGATTTACCTGTCCTGCCCACCAGGCACCACAAGCTGCACCAATATTATGCTCATAAATAACGGGAGTCACAATGCGGTTTTCATAGAAATGAGTATGACCGACAAAGATATGCGTATTATAATCTTTTAGTATCTCAAAAAGTTGTTCGGCATTACGAGCATTGGCTCCTCCTCTACCCGTACTGTTAGCCGTAGGAGCATGAAGATTCAATAGTACGGTAGTACTCGGCTTCACATAGCTCAGATCCTTTTTCAACCATTCCAATTGTTCAGGGGTAAACTGCTCCGTATATTTCTTCTTACCTTTATAGTCTATGTCCTTCATCGAAATGATATGTACTTTCCCTACATTAAAAGAATAATCCGTCGGTCCAAAATGGTCACCGAACACCAATTCTCCGTATTCCTCCTTATTCGTAGCAAGGTTCAATGCCGCATATTGCTGATCAAAGTCGTGATTACCAATCACATGATACATAGTTAAGTCCAAACCAGAGATAACCTTCTTATACGAATCATATAAAGGCATAACATCCCAGACGATATCTCCCAGAACCATTCCATAAACTTCCTGCGAAGACAAATGCTTCAATGTTTCCTTCAAATCAACCACAGTTTCCGAAGCAAAGCGATCCAACTGTTCCTCATTTCTTGCCTGCGGATCAGAGATAGCTATAAAGGTAAAATCCTGAACCGGCTGTTCCCTCTTCACCAAGCTGAAATCACAACGATTCTTTTTCTTTTTTGCATCAATCCGGGCATAATAGCCAACAGGTAATGCGTTCTCTACATTAGTTTTGTAGTCTGCCGGAACAGAAAGATAAACGAATTTAGACTGTGCGGGATCAGATACCAACTGATAACGCCCTTTATCATCAGTCTGCGTAAAATTAACGCCATCTGTCACAACAACACCTGCGACAGGTTGTTTCTGCGTATCTGTCACCACACCGCTTACGGCAATCTCTTTTTTAACGGGTTGATCTGCTGCATACCCTCCTGCTGCAAACAAATTCAGCAAAAGCAGCAAGGATAAAGAATGAATTGATTTCATGTTTCTTCTCTTTTTAGAATTTTAATTTCACGGCAAAGTAAGCCCTAAAAAGCAAAAGAAAGATGTCATTCACGTTACATTCCTATAACACTGCCCGATTCATTAACGAATGTCAATCAGTTTATGTGTTTGCAGGCTTAACCGCCATTTAGGATGTTGCATGACGCAAGCCACTGTTTCCGCAGTATTGCTACATGAACAGGGTTGCAGAAAGAAATATTCAGCAGGAAGTAACTCGTAAACACCAATGTCCTGACCTTCGTAAACGACCTTCACCTCATCCATACGGGTAATCCCCAACTTCACCCCTTGTTTGGGAGAACAAGTCACCCAATCAATATTTTGGGGCAATGGGTTCGTTCCATTCGTTTCGATACAGACATACTTTCCCGCCTGGTGCAAACGGTCGATAAAAGCCTCATCAATCCAGAGAGAAGGCTCACCACCCGTCAGGATAACCGTAACAGCCGGATATTTCCGTACTTCGGCAATAATCTCATCATCAGACATCAGCACACCTTCTTCATGCCGTGTATCGCAAAAAGAGCATTTCAGATTGCAACCGGAAAAGCGGATAAAGACAGCAGGCGTACCGGTGTGATAGCCTTCACCCTGCAAGCTATAAAAAATCTCATTAATCTTTCTCATACAAAATATTCGTACCGACTCTCAGTAGGGTCATTCTTCCTCATAAGTGGCTACATTGGATTCAGATTCCTGCACCTCGACTTTAAAGCAAGTAGGTATCTGCTCACAGATCCAGCGGGCTATATTCTCTGCGGTAGGATTGAATGGAAGAACTTCATTCAAATTACGGTGGTCGAGCTTTCCTTTCACCGTTTCTTTGATATGACTGAAATCGACTACCATTCCATCGGCATTGAGTTCCCGGGAACGGCAGTAGACTGTGATAATCCAATTGTGACCATGCAGATCCTCACATTTGCTGCGATAGGAAAGTTTCAGGCTATGAGCAGCTGATATTTCCATGCGTTTGATAACTGTATACATATTCTTGTTAATACGCTAATTAAGAAAATACTTTGTCTATTGTCGCACCTAATGTCACCTCGGCACGGCACAAAAGTACAAAAATTCTAAGGATTACAGTTTAAATCTTCTGCTTTTATTCGTAAACACAAAGTGAATTGGCAACCTTACGCTCCCCTTTATTATCATAAAGTTTATTGTCAGTAAGCTTGTTTACAATTCCATTATCCGGTGCAGAAGTGCTCCAAAGTGTAGCAGAGCCGCCACCATCCAGGTTCAAAGCTTTCTTTGCACCCAATACACGGAGAAGGTGTGTCAATTCAGGAATATTGATACCTTCCGCCTTACCTTCGAAACGGCCCGCAACCGCAATCAGAAACACCGTTCCGTCCTTCATCAGAGCCACGGCACTCCGTGGATGTTTAGTTTGAACGAATGACCGGTTACAAGCAGACAAATCACAAGCTTTTCCATCCAGCAGCATCAACGGACCGGAAACGAGAATACTTCCTTCTTTCTGTTCGCAAATTTTCTCATCCTGTTTCTTCCAGGATATGATGTCCAGTTTCCCTTTATCAATTTTCACGGCACCATTAGATACAGAACTGAGCATACCGGTTGCAGTAGTATCTACCACCACACCGTCTTTCCTCAAATAGCAGATAGAAGTTCCTTGCTTGATATTGAAATAAGAACCGTTAATAGCTGCCACTGCACCGGAACGACGGGCAGCACTACTGGTTTCTTCTTTAGGAGAATGAATTAAAATGTCAAACCGATGTTGTTCCGGTTTGATTTCAAGAATAGCAACATGCTGTGGAACACCATACAAAGAAACGAACTCCGCTTCGCGACAAAGTACACCTTTTCCCATAGAAATTACATTCCAGTGAGCAGTAACAAGTTCTAAAGAGTCTGCGGTAGTCTGTGCCAACACCGCAAATACATTACACAGTATCAGCAATAGCGTGAAGATGGGCTTTCTCAAATCCATGTTTTGACTTTATAAAAAATTCTTCGCAAACATAAGCATTTAAAGCGAATGTCAGATAACAAAGCAAACAGAACTTTCTCCGTAAACAAAAAAAGAGTACTTTTGCAACATGAAAACCCTTTATATAGCACTTGGTACGCTCTCTTTAGCACTTGGCATCTTCGGCATTTTTCTGCCGTTGCTACCCACTACTCCATTTCTGCTACTCACGGCTGCACTCTACTGCAAAAGCTCACCTCGCCTATATAACTGGCTATTGAATCATAAGCATCTCGGCCCTTATATCCGTAACTTTCGTGAAAACAAAGCTATACCCTTGCGCGCAAAGATAGCTTCCATCTCGCTGATGTGGATCACCATGCTGTACTGCGTGTTTTTTATCGTTCCATATATATGGGTAAAAGTAGTACTCCTGATTATTGCAGCAGGAGTAACCTATCATATTCTTTCATTTAAGACGCTGAAGTAGATGCTTATTTAACCGCTCCACCTATCTGCTCAAAAAAGTCCCCCAACCCCTTACGTGCATCAGCCAGTTTATCCTCCCAATGCTTCACGGAGTTTTGTCCTATGATATCCGTCACATACTTCACAGCTATAAAAGGCACGTTCTTGGCACGGCAAACGAATGCTTGCGCAAAAGCTTCCATATCGACCACATCTCCTTTCACATCCGAAAGTTCCGTCAGAAATGTATCGCCCGTATTACAAATGCCTTCTCCTGCCCAATGCATGCAGTATCCCTTCTCTGCCAGCAATGCAGAAGAATCAATCTCATATTCCAAACCCATATCGGCTAACTTCTGCATATCACGGTCTATAAAATGACGGCACACCAGAATATCTCCTACCTGGCAATCAATGCTTCCCGCCGTACCTACGTTGATCACCAAATCCGGCTTTGCCTGATTGAGCACTTCGGAGACATAATAGGCTGACTTCACCTTGCCTACCCCCGTACGAATATAGCCGATATGAACTTCTTCCTCTCCTATCAATCCGGGAAACTTTAACTCCGTAAACTCGCCCTGTACGGCGTAAGTAACTAAAATTTTCATACTGCATCTTTTTATTTTGAGCGAGTAAATGTACAACTTTTTTTTAGAAACTAAAATTCATCCACTGGCGACTTTATCTTTTCGATCTGTCTGATCAAGCAATCCATCTTCCGCCTATTCTTTCTAATCATTATAGGACGTAGAACAAACCAATTAAGGGCAATCCATAAAAACAAAACAGAATACGCTATCAGTCTAAACGTAAAAGATGAATTTAGAGTATATTCATACATATAAAGAAGGATACCGGAGGATAGCAAAATGAAATATAAACTCATTACCTTAGTCTGCATGAAAGTTTCTTTCCCTTTCAGCATAAGCAAATTATTCAGATAATCGATATTCGACTGTTTCTCGTCCAATGACCTATACAAAGAAATTATCTTCCGATTGACCGCCACCACAATACACATCGGCAGGATTCCCACAATGATTCCAATCTTAGTACTCAAGAATTGCGGTTTGAAATAGATCCAGATAAATATCATAAAAAGGATAGTCAACACTAAGACAACATTAAGAAATATCCCCTTTTTAAGACCGTTTTTTCTGAAACGGCTGATCTTATTCAATATTTCAGATTGATCGGCAGCCGGAACAGCCTGCCTGTTCCACAACTCTTTTATATCAATATTACTCTCCATATTCTTTGAATTTTCTTGTTAACTGGGCTTTTATACGATGGATCCTTACGCGGACATTACTCTCCGACAATCCAATGATTTGCGCTATATCCGCTTGCCTGACATCTTCCAGTTCCAGCGAAATGATAATGCGGTCTATCTCCGAAAGTTCTGCAATAAACTTATATAGCAACTGAATCTGCGGCTCAATATCCGTCTTTTCATCTTCAAATATATCGGTAGGAAACTGAGTAGACAAGATTTGCTTCTTCCGTTCCAGCTGACGCAGGCAGTTATTGGTTGCAATACGAAATATCCAGGTATCAATATTGGCTTCATTCCTGAAGGTGGGCAGATATTGCCAAACTTTAATAAAAGTTTCCTGAGCCATGTCCTGAGCTAAGCTGTAGTCATTTACATACCCCATGCATAAGCGGAATATTTTATTCCAGTACCCCCTATATATATCTTCAAATTCCACTTAACGTTCTTTTATAAATTCACAAATTTGATGGATGAACCATTCCTTATCATCAAACATCACAAAATGCAAGCCTTTATCTGCATATCTTATTTGTGCTACTGCCAGATTCTTATATTGATTCTTAATGACCGTATCTATATGTTTGAAATAAGGCTCCAAAAGTATGAGAGAAGGAACAACTATATTCTTTATACATTCCCTTAAATCTGTATTCGAGAAATCACAGAATAGTTTAGCATACGTCTTTCTGTCAGATGCCAATCCCCAGTTTACAATTTCGGCAAATCTCAATGAATCAGTAGTAAGCGTTGCCGCACTCATTCTTTGCATCTGCGCAAATTGTTCCTCATCCATAGCTGTAATCCTGTCAATTAAATCAGTGCAGTCATTATCAGGAGCAGATTTAAAATCAGAAACTGTCAAAGCCATCAGACAAGGCAAGGTATCTACAATCACAATCTTTCCTGTAAGCTCCGGAAATTCGGCCGCAATTGCAAGCACCAGTCCACCTCCCATACTATGCCCCACAAGAATAGGTTTCTCTATCCGCTCCTCTTTGATAAACTTTGCAATCTGCATTTTCCACCTTTTGAATGATGGGCACTCTTCAGGCGCAACACCCGAGAAGCCCGCCATCGTCAGTACATAGCAGGTATAGCTGTCTTCCAGTACGCTGACTGTTTCCGCCCAGACATCACCCGAACATGCAAAACCGGGTATAAATACAACCGCTTGTTTCCCTGTTCCAGATTTTACTACCGAAAAAGGATAATCCTGTGCAAAAATCAAAAGAGATGCTCCCAATAACATTAGGGTCAAAAGTAATCTTTTCATCGCCATATATTCTAAAGTTTTTCCTTTAGATACGGGCCACTCCGGAATGTTACAAGAAAAAGAGAATAGCATCGGAAAACTTCAATCTGATTTCTGTCTATTCTATAAGCTTTTCGGATATATCACCTGTTTGACCATCCAGAAATTAGTAAGAGAAAGCTGATTAGCCTTACGCTTTTGCTCTTCCTCCACTATATAACCTTTCTTTTCAAAGAAAAGGCGGGCTGTTAAACTCACTTCGGATGTAATCCGCATAATCCCATTTGCAATTGCATACTGTTCCATTTCATTCAAAAGCATTGTAGCAATGCCTTCACCCTGAAAATCCTTGTGAACAAACATTGAGTGTAAATAACCCTGGGGAGTGATAGATGAAAAACCTACGATTTCCGACTGTTGATTAACAGCTACAATAAAGTAATGGGTCTTTATCATATCTTCTATATCAGAAAGATTATCCCCACATGATGCCCAGTCTTCAACTTCCGCCTGTGAGTAATCGCGCCTATTTATCGCGAGAACGGTATTCTGAAATAAATTTTTCAGTTCAACAGCATCCGACTGCAAAGCTGCTCTGATTATAAAGTCTGCTTTCATTATTTCATAATATACGTTTTCAGTGCTTCCACATATTCCTCAAAAGCATCTACTCCCTGTGGCGTAATCTTACAGATAGTGCAAGGCATCTTTCCCTTGAACGTCTTCGTCACCTCCACATACCCTGCTTTATTGAGTTTATCAATCTGCACGCTGAGGTTGCCCGCCGTTGCTCCCGTCTGTTGCCGGATAAAGACAAAGTCTGCCTCTTCGACACCAATAAGCAACGACATCACCGCCAGGCGCAGTTCGGAATGCAGTAAGGGGTTCAGTTCTTTAAACATGCTTTCTTTCTATTTTATAGTGCAAAGATAATACATTAAACTCTTCGTTTTGACATTATGTTCAAATAGTGTCCCGGGATGACCATCATGAAGACAAAGGCTAAAGCAAAAAGCAATATCTGGTCAAACTTGTCTATATACAGACAACCCAATGATGCAAATATCCCCAGCACACCACTTACCGTAACCAGTTTCATGTTTATAATCAGTCCGGTTAAAGTAGTTCCCATCCCCATCATTAACAGGATCACAAAAAGTATAGGCAGACTCCAATAAATCATAGATACACATGAAATCAGCAATCCGCATAGCCCGAAAACGCCCCATACATATCCTACTATCCGGTCGATATACGTTTTTGCCATCCTTTGCTTTTTCCTCTGACTATAGATAGTGACCGGGTAAGAAACAGCCGGCATCAGAAGCCATAAAAACTGCCAGTAATAATTGCCGGTTTCCTTCAGGAGATACCAAACCAGCAAAGAAGTCACCACAGTCATGTAGCCCCATACTAAAAAAGGAGTTCCGGCGTTTTTCACCATCTTGAACTTTGTATTCTGTATCATTTGAGTGATGAGTTCTAAACTCTCCTGCTCATTCAATTTCTTATTGTCCATATTCAATACAAATTATTTTAATCATACACATTCCGGATTCTGTCTCTTCTGTCTGCTGCTCAACAAAGCATAAATGGACATGCCCAGCAGAGGCAAGTGATACAATCCAACATAAAACCCGGTATCAGAAGCAAAATTACCCATATTATAACATCCGATAATAACTCCTACCATTGCCGTCACCCGCAACACTACCCTGTTCACTCCCCGTCTGCTTAGTACAAGCAAAGTTAGAAACACAGGAGTCATCGGGCAGAAAGCCAATGCCGAACCGCCATCATACAAATAATGCAACTGAAAATCCGGCAATGCCGTTTTCAGACTCATCGGCCACCACAAACAAAAAAGAGCAACAGGTATCATCCAACCGGTTTTCCAGGTAACATTATCAAAAGAAAACTCATTGTTGCCCTTCCATGCAGCCCACAGCCAGACTAATGCAACGAAACCAATCATTATAACATTCACTGTTACCATGCTGAAACCATGCTGTCCTGTTACAGCCATATTCTGTATCACAGCATAAAGCAGGTAAAAACAACCTGTAATAGCAGTAAAAACTCTGCTAAACTTTCCCTTCCAGACTACAACAGCTATCAAAGCCAGGATCATCACCACCTGAAAATAAAAGCTGTATGAATACATATCCATAATAAAGGCATGCTGCAACGTATAGAATACGATATCTCCCGCTGCCTCAAACCTGAAATCTTTCGTCGCTACAGGCATCAAAATGAATTGTAATACCACCAGCAATGAAAGGAATTTCCAGGAAGTTAAAAAACTCTCCCAACGATTCGCTTTCATGATTGATTCCCTTTCTTTAATATATCACTTTTCCCAATCATATACATTTAGTATTAAATAGAGCATCAAAGCCCAATTACCCGCAAGCATATATATCACCCAAGTTCCCATTTTTTCATTCCGCTAATAGGTAAGACAAAGACAGCAATAACACTAATAGGAAAACGCCCAATACAAAAAACAGTCTTTTCGTTACGGGATACTGTTTAGCCATCAATTTTTTCTTTAATAAGAATGCTTCACCCAAAGCCAATACAGCTAACCAGGCATAACCATAGAATGTGGTAATGTGCCATACGTCCTTCGACTTCATGTATACTGCAAAAAACAGATAGTCGGATAGCAAAGATATTCCTACCGCAATCAAGGCTAACAGAAGAGCTTTCTTCATCAGATTTCCTACTCCACTTTCGCAAACCAGACAAACATATATGCCTACTCCCCAAAAGACGGGATTTACAGTCAGCATCAGAATGATACCCAATTGCGGACTATGACTCCAAGGCACCCATAACACTACATTAGAAAGCCAATACAGGCAAAATACCATTAGTGAGGTAACTGCCAGCCAAAGCAGATTTTTCTTGCGATTTTGCATCATTCGGGTAATAGCCTCTATATTGCCTTCTTCAAACATATCAGCTTTTTCTGCTGTTAACGATTCGGCATTCATCGTTTATTATCCTTTCTTGCACAATAATTCAGGATATGCCCGGGAATAATCAATGCAAAAACAATCACCAATACAAATTCTAACAATGACAAATAGGAAGAAGTCTTATCCAGAATACTGAATAACATATTCAGTCCCAATGCAATTCCAAAAGCAGGGAAACCGGAAAAGAGTGTATAGCGAATTATGCTCCCGGTTATAATGCTACTTAGAGAAATAAGGATTGCGCATATCGGCAGAATTATCTCATAATGATTGGTAAACGTTGCTCCAAGTACAATCGCAATACAAAGTAGCCCCATGATTTGCCACATTTCATTCAAGACCTTATCGCCATACGACTTTGCGAGCTTACGTTGCTTACGTACCAGTATGAAGCTAAAGAGATAACCTAAAACCGGAACTCCCCAAAAGCCCCACATCCAAACTGGATTTCGCGTCCAATAGATTCCTGCAAAAACTACCAACGTAACTATTGCAGAAACATATCCCCATAACAAAAACATATTTCCACTACCCGTATCTAAATTACGTCGGGTATTCTGTATCATTTGAGTGATGAGCTTCAAACTCTCTTGCTCGTTCAATTCTTTGTCTTCCATAATAATGTCTTTCTCTTCCATAAAATTATTTTTTAGCTTTATTCCGCAGATCAGTCAACTCGACATCAATTGTTTTTGCTTCAGCTGTCATGTCTAAATCCACAATCGCACAATTCTCCGTCGGTACACCGTCTACCCTGTCCAATTGATAATTACCGTTTTCATCGTGGTACACATACAATTTGCATTTCCCTTCGGGTACTTCTTTCAATACAAGCGTCACTGTATCACCAGTAGCGTCCGCCATCGCATACTGCCCTTTATCAGCAGCAATCATCACCTCCCCTTTCGCCGAACGGATATTCTTTACCTTCACCGTCAAGTCACTCTGAGCAGAAACAGATACTGCACAAGAAGCTAACATGAACAATGCAACCCATTTAATACCAGTCATTTTCATAATCATAAACAATTTAGATTTTCACAATAAAACATATTTTGGGTTCGAACTCCACTGCAAATATAAGTAGTTTATTTTATAAACCAAATTATTATATAAATTATTTTATGATGAGCAATATATAACTAAAAACTAAATGTCATGTCGCAAGAAACTAATCCCTGCACTGCGATAAACTAATCATCAGGATTAATAATATTATTCTTACCACAGTTATATTAGTTTCTTACTACAACTATGTTATATTCTTACCACATCTATTGTAAGAAAGAAACATAATTGTAGTAAGATTAATATTATGCAAGAAAAATATTAGTGTATCGCAGTATCAAGATTAGTAAAATGTACAAATTGATATAGTTTTTAGCCACCGCCGAAGATTCCATTTTCAAACGTCACAAATTCCTTTTTCCGGTTATTTCACCTCTCCTACAACATTTTTCCCTGAAAAGTTTTTGTAATCTCCAAGTTAATTGTATTTTTGTGTACAATTTTGGTATAGTAATGACTGACGAAGAAAAGAAGCGATTAAGTACCTTTGAAGCGAGACTGCGCCATTTGATCTTTTTGCATGATGAATTGAGGCGCGAAAATGCTGAATTAAAGCAACTTCTAAAAACTAAACAAGAAGAATGCGAGCAGGTACATGCCGAATATGAAGCTTTGGAAGACGACTATACGAACCTAAAAACAGCAATGACAATCAGCCTTAACGGCAGCGACGTAAAAGAGACGAAACTGCGATTGTCCAAATTAGTGCGTGAAGTCGATAAATGCATCGCTTTGTTGAATGAATAACGAGATGTATGAACGATAAAATAAAGATAAACCTGCAAATGGCAGGCTCAACCTACCCCCTCACCATACTGCGCGAGGAGGAAGAAATGGTAAGAGAAGCCGCCAAACAGGTGGATATACGGCTCAATGCGTATCGAGAACATTACCAGAATGTGACTCCCGAAAAGATTATAGCCATGGTGGCCTATCAATTTGCTTTGGAGAACCTGAAAATGAAAAACCGAAACGATACTCGTCCGTATGCCGACAAGATAGAAGAACTGACAGAGGTGTTGGAAACATACTTCAAAGGACTGTAAACGTCCGGAAGCTTTTCCTCAGAACACCAAAGCCAGCAAAAGAATTAGAAAATCCACGCACTGTGTGAAAGTGTCCCTCTTAAAAAGAATGAGGGTGGCTTTCCTGCAGTGCGTTTTTTATTTATATACTTAAAACAAATTGAAATGACAGTAACAATACTAGTATCCATTGCCTGTTTCATTATCGGTGGATTTCTGTCGTACATGTTCTTCAAGCATGGTTTGAAGTCCAAATATGACAACATTCTGAAAGAAGCCGAGGCTGAAGCGGAAGTGATTAAAAAGAATAAGTTGCTCGAAGTAAAGGAGAAGTTCCTGAACAAAAAAGCAGACTTGGAGAAAGAAGTAGCGATCCGCAACCAAAAAATTCAGCAAGCGGAGAACAAGTTGAAACAACGTGAGTTGGTGCTGAACCAACGCCAGGAAGAGATACAGCGTAAGAAATCAGAAGCCGAAGCGGTGAAAGAAAACCTGGAAGCCCAGCTGGTTATTATCGACAAGAAGAAAGACGAACTGGATAAACTGCAACAGCAGGAAATCGAAAAACTGGAAACTATTTCCGGACTCTCGGCCGATGAAGCCAAAGAACGTATGATCGAGTCTTTGAAAGAGGAGGCCAAGACGCAGGCACAATCCTTCATCAACGACATCATGGACGATGCCAAACTGACTGCCAGCAAAGAAGCAAAACGTATCGTAATACAATCCATACAACGTGTAGCTACGGAAACTGCCATCGAAAATTCAGTGACCGTATTCCACATTGAATCAGACGAAATCAAGGGACGCATTATCGGTCGCGAAGGTCGCAATATCCGTGCACTTGAAGCCGCAACGGGTGTGGAAATTGTGGTAGATGATACGCCCGAAGCTATCGTATTGTCAGCTTTCGACCCTGTACGTCGTGAAATTGCCCGCTTGGCACTGCATCAGTTGGTGACTGACGGACGTATCCACCCGGCACGTATCGAAGAAGTTGTATCTAAGGTACGTAAGCAAGTGGAAGAAGAAATCATCGAAACCGGTAAACGTACTACGATTGACCTCGGTATCCATGGTTTGCATCCTGAACTGATCCGTATTATCGGTAAGATGAAATATCGTTCTTCTTATGGTCAGAACCTGTTGCAGCATGCCCGCGAAACAGCCAACCTTTGTGCTGTGATGGCATCGGAACTGGGTCTGAACCCCAAGAAAGCAAAACGTGCCGGATTGCTGCATGATATCGGCAAAGTGCCCGATGAAGAGCCGGAATTGCCGCATGCACTCTATGGTATGAAGCTGGCTGAGAAGTTCAAGGAAAAACCGGATATCTGCAACGCTATCGGTGCCCACCACGATGAAGTGGAGATGACGAGCCTTCTGGCACCCATCGTACAGGTCTGTGATGCTATCTCAGGTGCCCGTCCGGGAGCACGCCGCGAAATTGTTGAGGCTTACATCAAGCGTCTGAACGATCTGGAACAGTTGGCAATGGCCTATCCGGGTGTGACGAAGACGTATGCCATCCAGGCAGGTCGCGAGTTGCGTGTAATCGTTGGTGCTGATAAGATTGACGATAAGCAGACTGAAAACCTTTCCGGTGAAATTGCGAAGAAGATACAGGATGAGATGACTTATCCGGGACAGGTGAAGATCACGGTAATCCGTGAGACACGCGCAGTAAGTTATGCGAAATAAATTGTAAAGATTGAAATTAATGATACAGAGGCGGGGAAATAAAAAATTCCTGCCTCTTTTTGTTTTCTTTGCCATTCACGAAACAGTTTCTTATTTTTGCATCCACAAACCAAATAATCCTGATTATCAATTATGGAGCAATATCAATTTGAAGTTTGCGCTAACTCCGTGGAGAGTTGCCTTGCCGCACAGGCAGGAGGAGCAAATCGGGTGGAATTATGCGCCGGAATACCGGAAGGGGGTACTACCCCATCCTACGGAGATATCGTCATTGCCCGGGAAGCCTTAACAAAGACTCTTCTGCACGTCATCATCCGTCCCCGTGGCGGAGATTTTCTGTACTCCCCCGTCGAGCAGCGCATTATGCTGAAGGATATAGACAACGCCCGTAGATTGGGAGCAGACGGGGTTGTATTCGGTTGCCTTACTGCTAAAGGGGATATAGACCTGTCCTTGATGAGGCAACTGATAGAAGCATCACGAGGCATGTCCGTTACGTTCCATCGTGCTTTCGACGTATGCCGCAATCCACAGGAAGCGTTGGAACAAATCATAGAGTTAGGTTGTAACCGTATTCTAACTTCAGGTGCACAGGCTACGGCAGCACAGGGCATCCCTTTACTAAAAAAATTGCAGCAGCAGGCAGATGGGCGCATTATCCTGTTGGCTGGTTGCGGAGTAAATGAAAATAATATCGCTCACATCGCCACGGAAACCGATATCCGGGAGTTCCACTTCTCAGCAAGAGAGACCATCGAAAGCAAAATGCTGCACAGGAACGGAACAGTTTCGATGGGAGGTACTGTGAACATAGAAGAGTATCGTCGCCCCATCACTACCGCAGAACGCGTAAAAAGAACAATAAAGTCGTTGACCGGTCCCATTAAGAATTAATTTAAAACAATCAATATGAAGGCATTAAGTGTAATCACTTTATTAACTCTCCTCAGCATTTCATGTGCGCATGAAGCTAAAAATCAAAGTTCCTCAAACTCCACTTCCGACAGCATTGTCCCTACTTTCCTGAAACAGGAAGAAGCCGCACTCCTCCTTCAGAAAGAGGACGAGCATGTCCGCAGATGGAGCTCATTTGACTTGGCTTCACACACCGTTGGCATCGAAGGCGGAAAACAGGGATATTTGCAGTTTGCCGGCGCACAGACCCGTAATTGGAATGACGAGGAAACGGCTCTACTTCAGAAATCATCTCAATCCATCAATCAGATTATCCGTAAAAAAGAGCTGAAACTTCCTTTCCCGGAAGAAGTCAGACTGATAAAGTCAACGATAAAAGAAGAAGGTGGTGCGGGAGGATATACCCGAGATACTTACATCGTACTTATCGACAAGTTGCTCGAACATCCTGAATATGTAACCAAATTGTTGGCACATGAAGCATTTCACGTCCTTACCCGGAACAATCCGGATTTCCGCAAGAAGATGTACAGCATCATCGGTTTTAATATTCTTCCGAAGGAAATAGAATTTCCCGAAGAGTTGAAAGAACGGTTTATCTCCAATCCGGATGTTATCCGCCACGACAGTTATGCTACTTTTACCATCAACGGTGAAAAGAAAGATTGCTGCATGGTTATTTATTCAACCAAGCCTTATGAGGGAGGCAGCTTCTTCCAATACCTCAATATTGGCCTCGTTCCCATCGACAAGAATACCTGCAAAGCGATTGAGAAAGAAGGTAAGGCAGTGGTTTACTCTATTAACGAAGCCTCTGATTTTTATGACAGAATGGGACGTAATACTCAGTACATCATTGACCCGGAAGAAGTGTTAGCCGATAACTTCAGTTTATTGCTGACAGGAATGACAGAGGGGTTGCCCTCACCGGAAGTGATACAAAAAATGGAAGAGGCTTGCAAATAAGCCTCTCCCACTCTATTGTTGCTTTTCTTATAGTCCTTTCACCGTTTTCATCAACTGCTCACCCAAGCCGATGGTATAACCCTGTGAAACAAATACCACGCGATTGAAGGTATCGGCAATGATAAATATGGGCAATGTATCTTTGCGTTTCAGCTTCATATTCTTCACAATCTGCTGAGCTATGTCTTCTGTGTCGATTCCATAAATCACAGTATTGGGTAAACCGGGGAAATCAGCAGCACGATATTTGCCGGCCTGTTCCTGATTCGGGAAGAGTAATACAAGCTTTCTACCCCATTTCTCCAGGTCGGCTTTCAAAGCAGAGATATCCCGCAAGGCATGATTTGTAGGTTCCTGGTTCACCCCAAGAATACCGACAACGAAGTAACCACGACCACAGGCTTGAAGCAGACTTTGCTTGTTGCCGCCTTCCAATGTTGTGAACAAGCTCTCCGAATTGAAGTTTCCGATAACCTGTACCTCATCTTTATTTTCACGCATCACCAGTCTCGTTTCTGTACGTCCGCCTGCTTTCACATTCAATGATGTCATTTGCGCCAATACACCGCCACTTGCCAGGCGGGTACCGGTTACCAGAATATAATCTCCGGCATCCAGAGACGTTCCCTCCTTCAGCAAACTGCTCCATGTAACGCCGCCCCCCATGTCTGTGTCACCCTCATCGTAAGACAACAACTGCAAATTACCTTGCGGAGTTACTTTGGAAATAGTGAAATGAGAATAATATTTCGGATTGTCCAGTGACTGAATCGGTGTATATTTAGCTGAAAGCCTGCCTCTCTGTGCAGGTGCCTGCCCGGCTGCTTCGAAGTTCACATCTATGGCTCCGTCATCAGTTATCAGCTGCACTTTACCCGTCACCTCATCAATGCGTGCAGGAACTCCCATGCTGCGTGCCATGGACACGAAGAAGATATCACGACTGTGGGCATCGGCCAAACGTGCTTTCCACACACCTTCGGGAGATACAGGAGGTGCCCCCAGATTACATTCCTTGTTCACCTGAATGTTTTTCGCTACCCATGCAACCATCTTCATAGGCTCCGCTACATAAGCCTCAATATCTTCTTTCGAAATCACCTTGCCAAAGAAAGTCTTATACGGAGTCAACATTTCATTGCTTACACGCGGATTGCGCACGTATTTGCGGAAATATCCGACGTTCGTCGTGCGTACACGAGACTGCATGTGATCTATCAAGACATCCAGACGAACATCACGAAGGTCTTTTGCCGAAATCTGCTGCAAAAGGTCTATCCCTCCTTTCCTGGAGTTATCAGAACGCAAACGAGTCATGAACTCACGAATCACTCTGTAATTTCCACGGGCGGCAATCAGAATCTTGGCTACTGCATCCCGATCTAACTTATAATCTCTCGCAAAATTGCGTGCCGCCTCTTCCGAGATAAACTTGCCGACATAAGCGTTACGGATAGAGTCTTCTATTGCCAGTCTGCGGTCATTTTCCGCCCGCTGTTCCGGCGTCACTTCGGGTAAGTTGGCACTTTCTGCGGGAGGCACAATATCAACATCTACCGTGAAGCTGTCACCCGCTTGCTTATCAAGGGTTACGGTCAGTTCCGCTTGCTTGCCAAAGGAAAGTTGGGAGAAACCGAAACGGCCATCTTTGGAGGCCCAGACAAGCATATCCCCTTTTCCGGCAGTCAGTCCGCACACACCACTGTCGTCGGTATGTTTCGTTGCTACGGTATAGAATTCCGCATAATTGTAGAGTTTGAACTCCACGCAGGCGTCAGGAACCGGATTTCCCGCCTCATCTTTCACCATAACCTTAGCTTGTGCTGTAGGCGCATAATTATCAATCACATTGATTTCCGTATACGTGGGGTTAACGGACATTACTTCTTCTTTTCCTTCATACCGTCCGAAAACCTTTGTGTGCATCAACATTCCGCGACTGGCAGGTGCATTGAACCAACCAAGATCCAGTACCGGTTCCGGTTCGCAGGCACCCAGAAAATGCCATTTACCATCTGCCCAGGCTTCCACCCATGCATGGTTATCGTCCGTATGTGCCCATCGTGGTGTATAAACCTGCCGTGCCGGAATACCTACCGAGCGAAGTGCCGCCACCAGCAAGGTAGATTCTTCGCCACAACGCCCGTAAGCAGTACTCACTGTTGCCAATGGTGAACTGGTACGGGCATCGGAAGGCATATAGACAGCTTTCTCATGACACCAATGGTTCACTTCCAGGATGGCATCGTATAAAGAAAGGGACTTCACACGGTCTTTCAACTCCTTATAGAACACTACCCGCGCACTATCCAGTTGTTCGTTGTTCACCCGCACCGGAAGTACAAAATGGCGGAACAAATCTTCGGGAATGGTCTTTCCCCAAGGCATTTCCTCTGCGGCACGCTGGGATGCGCGGATATTCATTAAGTGAAATTCACCGGGATAATCAGTAATATCCGCCAACGGCATATAGGCATAAAGGAATTCCAGGGCTTCCTGCTCATAAGTGCTCAGCGAAGCATCATCCAGTATCGCAAATAGTTCTCCCTGCGGCATCAAAGCCTTCTTTTGCTGCAAGTCCTGCTCCACGCGCGAACGATACGAGGCATCGGTCATGAAATGGGATTCTCCACAGGCAGCAAGCAGACAAAGTAGCCAGCATATTCCGAAAAGTTGTGTAGCTCGTCTCATAATACTTATATATTAAGGTGTGAGCTACAAAGTTAAAGAATAATCTGAAGTTTATTTCAGATGTACCACTAAAGTTGTATCTTCAGAGAAGGTAAAACTGCATTTTTCGTAGGAAGGGGGGCCCATAACGCCTTCGGCATCATTACTGAAACCAAACTTCTCCACAGGAATACCGAAAGCGCCGGTATCCAATTTGCCATTTCCATTCTCATCCTGATACATGGAGAAAGCATAAGTTCCTGCCGGAAGCCCTTTACAGGGGATAGACACAACTTTGTCCTTCACCTCTATTGCAAAACCGGCAAGCGGCTTCTTCATGAATGTTTCCTGAGAGTTGTAGATGGCGACATAGAGTTTACCAACTACATTTTCGATACCACGTACTTCCAAAGTAAGATTTTGTGCAGACAGACTTTGAGTTGCAAAAGTCAAAACACATACGAAACTAATAATCATTGCTTTCATTTGAATTGTTTTTAAAGAGTTTATAAATAGATACGCGGACGACACGGATTAGGCGGACGGACGCGGACCTTTCTTTTTTAATTAATATAGTTTTTAATCCGCGTTCGTCCGTCTTATCTGCGTCGTCCGCGTATCAATATTAGAAATTAGAAACATCATAAGCCGCCTTCTTCCCAAGTGTGATAAACACCCCGATATAGAAGAAATGATCGTTTGAAGCCAGAATAGCTTTATTATTCACCCGCCCAAACTCATTTTTCCGACAAAGGATATTGGTAGCAGAGGCATGGATAATCACTTTCTTACTGGGCAGGAATGTCAGTCCGAGATCAAGGCTGTTATAAGGTTTCACATGATCATTCATCAAGCCCGGCAAATCCGGATTATGATAGGGGCGCCCACTGCTGAAACGGTTCGTCAGACCGACTATCGTGCCGATTCGCGGAATGAAATATTTCAGCACTACAGATGCATTGTGCCGAGTGGCATATTGCGGAGTAGTCAGTTCCGTATATTCCTGAAACTTCCGCTTGGCAATATTATATGTATAGGAAAGCTGGTATTCCAGATTCTTCAGCAGGACACGGTCATTAAAGAATAAGTCGAAACCTTTACTGTAACCATAACCACCGGAAGTCAGTACTTCCGCTGCATCTATCGTACCCTTTTCCACCAATGCCAGACGGTCATATTTCTTATAATAAAGTTCAGCCTTGTAGAAACGTCCATCACCCTCATACTGTGCACCCACATTATACTGAATGCATGATTCCGATTTCAACTTGTTTTCCTGAGCCAGCAATCTGCTAACCGGCAACTGTGTATATCGTCCTGCCATAGCAGAGAGCACTACATCTCCCAAATAGTAATTAACAGCCAGACGGGGTGAGAAATTCACTTTCTCATTTAATGAAGTGTATTCCGTACGGACAGAAAGTTCCGCCTTCAGTTGCTCCACCGGATAGTAAGTTGCCGAAAGAAAGCCTGCACTGATCGTCGGATTGATTTCATGATGGCTATCTATTCCCTCCGCCTCTTTCATCTGATATTGATAACGATTCTCATACCGGCGGATAAAACTCTCCACTCCCATATCCAGACGAAAAGCCGGAGAAATACGCTTGAACACTTTTGCCTTTGCATGAAGTTCCTGTTGTTGTTCCATCCAATGATCTGCCAAAAGTGATACATTACCTATCTTCTGTTCAAAGAAAGAGAATGCTGCACCTGCAAACCAGTTCCATCCACCGGAAGTACGCTTACGGAAAGTTGTATTAAGATAGAAATTATTCTCATTCAAATCAAACAGTCTACGTTCAGCACCTTCATAATTGGAAAAGTCAGTATGATCATAGCCGCCATAAATCTTGAAAAGCGTAGCATCATCGGGATGATAGCGGAATTGTGCCGATCCGGTCATCATCCGGTAGGGATCTTCAAAATCCGTACGTCCTGAATAGATATGATCATAGACACACAAGTCCTGATAATCCAGGTTCACCGAAAGCGAACCTTTATCGAAAGCCCGTGTACCTCCTCCACCGAAGCCTACCGTAGAGGCATTGATGCCTAACTTATTGATAGGGCTCTTATCCTTTGTTTCCAACGGTAACACAGCCGAGAGTGCATCCCCATATTCCAACGGAGCCCCGCCCGATTCCAGATTGACACCACTGAACATAAAAGTGGAATAACGTCCGCGTGCAGGTGAGTTTATGCCTGTAGCCGTATAAGGATTCAAGACGTGCATTCCGTCAATGTATGTCTGTGTTTCATCACTACTTCCGCCGCGCACCAGCAGACGGCCACTTTCTCCTTGTACCTGCGTGCCCGGCAGTGTCTGCAATGCCTGATACAAATCACCGTTTGCACCTCCCACGGTCACCAGTTCCACCGGACTCATATCACTCCAACGACTGTTGGCAACAGGTGTTCTTTTACCTTTCACAACTACTTCCTTTAAATCTACACTATCATTGTATAGTTGCAAGAAAACGGTATCCGTCACAGCTGTCTGCGCTTCCAAGTGCTGCACTATCAGCAATACACTTACACTAAAAAGTAGAATCAATCTTTTCATTTAATCTATGTTCTTTACGATTTCCGTCAGCAAACATAGACTAAGAATTTCAGGCAAAAAAATATCCGGGACAGACTGCCCGGATATGTGACAAACAGCACTCCTCCTGTGACGAATGGCTGTATTTTTCTTTATTCTGTGACGAATGACTACCCTTCCGTACCCCCTTCTATCAGCGTTTTTATCTCTTTTGCATAGCCTCTGGAGACCGGAACTTCTTCCGTACATCCTTCCAGTTTCAAACGGTATCCTTGTGAGTTTCCATCTACTTTTACCACAGTGCGTATGTTCACCAGAAAGGCCCGGTGACAACGGACAATGAACGAACAGGCAGCAACTGCTTCTTCTGCCTGCTTCATAGTAGCCCGCACTAACTTTTGCTGCATCTTATCCGCACTACTGTAAGCTACTCTTATATAATTCCCTTCTGCTTCTACATAAAATAAGGTATGGGCATCCACTTCCAGCATTTCTTTCGTTCCGCCGGAGAAAACCAATTGCATAGGAGTTTCTTCTTCTGCTACTTCTTCTGCTGCCCTACCCTCTTCTATCTGTTCCTCATTCCTTGTCCGAATCTTCTCCTTCTGGGTATTCTCTCTTTTCGCAAGAGCGTAGTTGATCTCCGTTGCCTCCTTCAGATTACGTACCAGCTGCAAATTACGATTCCACATCAAAAAGAAGACAATAGGGAAAGGAGCAAGAACCGCCACCCAAGCCAAACTTATCAGAAATCCTTTCCAGCTCAGTATGAATGAACCAAATACCCAAGCCGTATAGAAACAGTTACCTATCGCAATCAGCAAACAAGCTCCTAAAGTTCCTAACAATTCGCGCCCTAATGTCCAGTTCTTCTCACTATGATAACGGGGAAACAAAGCAGGAAACAAATACGTGGAGATACTCAGTGCCAATGAAGAAACCACTCCATAACCTAACACTACCCAGAATTTATAGCCTCCCATCATAGAAATGCCAAAAGGCTGCAACACAAAAAGGATCAAAAACACTATAAGTGAAGGTATTATCACGCTTTTCCATCTCTTCACCAATGATGGATAAGGGCTTCGTAAAAGTGTCAACAGTTTATTTATCATTATGACTTCCTGTTTGTAAGGGTTGATTATGTGTAAGATGCTACAAAGGTATATAAATTATTAATAGATCGTACATAGGTCATTTATTCCATTTTTAGTCACACTTTTGCAATATGCATATAGCAAAAACGGGCGTTTCTAAAGAAAAACGAGGAGAAAGTGCATTATTTTATGTTTTAAAACATATTTATCGTGAACAATTCGTATCTTTGCAGCGTTAATAAGATAAAAGAAAAGATGTAAAACCCGCTTTCCGAAACGCGGAAAGCACAAAAAGATGACAATTATGAAAAAGAATGCAAATGAAATTTTTATGTTACAGTACCGTATTAAACGCTATCAAGCAATGGGAAACGGAACTATGTGCCAGGCTTTGAATGGCAAACTTCAAAAACTGCTCGCAAAGCAGGCTACCATGTAAATAACTCCTTTAAATAAAATGAATGAGGGCGGAAAACCGAAAGGTTTTTCGCCCTCTTCTTTTATCAGTCGCTTACAATGTCCTTTCCAAAAGGTGTCAAAGCCAATCCTGCCAGTTTGAAATGCTGTAGCCCGAAGGGAATACCAATAATGGTGATGCACAGCACAGCACCGAATGCCAGATGAGAAAGGCAAATCCAGATACCGCCCAGAAGTATCCACAACACATTCATCAGTATATACAGGCAACCACCCGAACGTTCACCACTCCGCACCGTTTTACCGAAAGGCCACAATGCTAGTGAAGCCATTTTCAGAGTTTGCATACCGAACGGAATACCGATAATGGTAATCATCATCAATAAACTGGCAACAAGGTATTCCATAGCGGTAAAAATACCTCCGAACACCAGCCATAATAAATTCATAAAACATCCCATAATTTTGCGTTTCTTGTATTCTAATACGCAAATATAGTTTTTTTATTTAATAACAAACTTATACTTACCGGTTAATCGCACATCTTTATCTTTCAGGGCAACACGGTAAATCTCCGGCCCCCAAACATTAGAAAGGCGTGTATCAGGCAAATTGATTGTTTCAACGGTTGCTGTGAATTCACCGGGGTACTCCAAAGTTACTTTCTGTCCCTGCACTTCTATCGTCACCTTCCCGGGTACGGAGATATCTACTTTCCCCCAAGTAAGGAAATTCACCTGATTAGGTTCTTTCGCTGATTTCAGGGAGAAGTTATCGGTAATTGTCAGTTGCTTATCAGCTAATGAATAGGCACGTGTCCAGTTATTTACTTCAGCTTCTTTCGGATAAGCAGTGGCGATGTTCGCTGAGAAGAAACGTTTCTTCGGTTGGCAGACAACATCCGTAGCCTTATAATTCTGACCGAAACTCTGGGGTACTCCGTTAATCATCGGCAGGTTATGGTAATTACTTTGCATGGTCCAGATGGTATAACGTTCACTACTGAATGTCTGACGTGTATAAGTTCCTACCCCCGCATCAATCAGCACAGGTATCGTATTGACGTATAATGAAAATGTACCTACATCATTATGATTATGACTTTCATTGTTGAATCCACCTTTCGTAGCCAGGAACCAACCGGACTTATTGGTCAGATAGCAGAATTCCGTTTCGGAATACCAGGTACAAGCAGGGATGGTATGGGCAGCGGCCGTCTTTTCCAGTTCTCCATTCCATAAAATGGACTGCAAGGAACGGAAAGTATCATTGCCCAAAGGCACAGAAGGACGCTTGCCATCCAGCAGATAGGCTGCAAACTGCATCATTTCCTCGCTGCCGACCGCACGGCCATAACGGTAAATCAACGGTGCATCGCCTCCACCCTTAGCAGAAGCATCCGCAAAGTTCACTACCCAACCGTTTCCTACATACGTACGACTGATATATTCTCCCATCCGGCGAATCATCGGTTCCTTGAAAAGAGATACCTTTCCATCTGTTCCATCCGAAAGTATCTGAAGATAATCATACATTTTCCCGGCTGCATGTCCCCAATAAGAAGGACCTTCTTCACAAGCACCGTCAGCCTTTACAAAATTGATGAACTTATCCACCGACTGCATGCTGCGCCAAACAGCCTTTGCCAGACGATCACGGTCATTCTCTAACAAAAGATAGCATTGCAATACATTGGAGTTGCACCATGGATTCCAGTTATTGATAATCATTCCCGGTTTCCATTGGAAAGCCATCCACCATTCCCGGTCATTGTTCATATAAGGATCGAGAATGCGCTCTTGCAAAGTGTGACGCAAGCGCTGAGAGATTACAGGATCTATTTTATCGAAAGAATCATGGAAAAAATAATATACCCACGACAGCATGGAACCGAAATTTCCCGAACCCAGATCAATCACCTGTTCGCGATAATCGGGCAGAGAGCGTTTGGTGGTCTGTCGTACCAGATGGGCAGAAAGTACCCAGGAAGTCATCTCGCAACTGTAAAATGCTCCATTTATCAACTGGTCGATAAACCGTCCTTTTCCTTCGGCAAGTTCGGCAAGCATCAGGGCATTGATTGCTTTCCGGTTGGCTTCATAGGGGGTTTGCATAATGTTACGTTCACCGCTGCGTTCATATTCCAGATAATCGGTAGCACGGATTACTTTCCATTCGTAATTAAGCATTTTCTCTCCGGCACGGATCAGATTTTCTTTATTGGTACCCAGCAATTCGTCCCAGCCGGCACGGTCGTTATAAGCAGGATAAGGTACCCACTTCTGATTCATCACCAATGCTTCTTTCAGTTGTTCTTCACTACCGGCAGCTTTTTGCAAAAGATTTCGTTCTGTATATGCATGTGCGGAGATACCTGCCATGAAAAGCAGGCAGAAGGAAATAAAAATACGGTAAAACGTGTTTCTCTTCATGATATTAAAAAGTTAGATTTTCTTTTTTGTGATGAGGCAAAGATACACAAGTTACAGTAAAACGGTGGTATGCGATTATCCGTAGTTGGGTACAAAATCATCCATTTGTATCTTGTTTTATTCATGAAAGAAAATACTTTTGCATTAACACAACAGTTGTTACAGTAACAACCGTTGCGTTGCATCATATAAATTCCACTAAATATCAGCGAACTACGAGATACTATAATGTAAACTGAGAATTAAATTAATTAACGCCCGTCTACTTCCAATCACTAAATTCAAAGCTCAACTGTTCCCAAACGCCTTTTTCCCCGGTATCTTCCCGTGGATTGGAAACGGAAAGCCCTATCAACCGGATGGGATGATGTTCATAATCCACCTCTTTCAGCAGTTGTTTTGCCAGAGGCAGGATCACATCAAGAGTTATTAGTTCTTTGGATTGGGTAATACTCCGGGTTATCTGACTAAAATCATGGAATTTGATTTTCAACGTCAGTGTATTTCCTTTGAAATCTTTATGTTCCAGACGCCCTACCAGTTCCACCGCCACATGATACAATTCGATAATAACCGATGAGCGTTGCGAAATATCCTTCTCCAAGGTATGTTCGCACCCAATGGACTTGCGGATACGCACCGCCTCCACCGGACGAAGATCGATTCCCCGGGCACAATCATAATACAGCGCTCCTACCTTTCCGAACTCACGCAGCAGCATAGCCTGCGAGCATGCACGCAACTGCTCGCCGTTATGAATACCCAATGAGTGCATCTTTTTTGCCGTCACCGGGCCTACGCCCCAGAAACTCTCGATAGGCAGACGCGCAATAAAATCCATTGCCTGATCGGGATGGATGGTACACAGCCCGTCCGGCTTACGATAATCGGAAGCTATCTTTGCTAAAAACTTATTGTAAGATATACCGGCAGACGCCACCAGATTCAGTTCATTCCGTATCTTCTGCTTGATTTCCTTGGCAATATCTACAGCCAACAAAATACCGGGCTTATTCTCTGTAACATCCAGAAAAGCCTCATCCAGTGACAACGGCTCAATGATATCTGTATATTCGTGAAAAATTTCATGGATTTGTCGGGAGACTTCTTTATACACCCCCATCCGTCCGGGAACAAAGATAAGTTGTGGGCACATCCGCTTTGCCTTCGTCGACGCCATAGCCGAACGCACTCCGTAGCGACGTGCCTCATAGCTGGCAGCCGCCACTACACCACGTTCTTCCGCATACCCCACTGCAATAGGTTTTCCGCGCAACTCGGGATTGTCACGCTGTTCTACGGATGCGTAAAACGCATCCATATCTATATGTATGATTTTTCGTTCAGTGCCTTCGCAACACATCATGCATGATCACCTTTCCATTTTACAATTCATTTCCTCACATGGTGGGGCATCTCTCCGGGTATCTCCATAGAAATCTCTACCAGGCCTCTCACCACACCATCTTGTTTCCATGCCGTCTGATAAATCATCTTCCTGACCCCATTCTTCTCAATGGTATAAGCATTGACACCTCCCGTTTCAAGCAGTTCGCGTATCTTGTCCTGCGATTGCAGATTATGACAATCAAATAGATTCTTGCCTATCAGACTGCCATGTTTGGCAAACGTGCGACATGCTTTCTCATTCATATAAAGGATGACTCCTTCTGTGTCACATACGGTCACGGCACAGTTCATTTCATTAGCCCATTCGTACATAGTTATTGCTCTTAAGTTACGGCTCATACCTTTTACTTTTATGACCCAAAGATAACGTTTTTCCCAATGACACTCTTATTGCCCCATCAACAAAATTACATATTCACATATGCTCTTACTTTATATCAGTTCCTACAAACAAGTTAACGACTATTTTTTCTTACTCACAAGCAATATTTAAAATAAATTTCTAAATTTGCAGTACTTTCTTAACCCACGTACATATTATGAAATATCTATTCATCCTCTTGTTCCTATATCAGGTTATTGGATTATCCGCCAAAGAACGTACAGATTCTATACTCTCTGTCCTCGATAGCGAGATAGAACACCGTGAAATCTACTACCAGCAGAAAGAAAAGAAGCTGGAAGACATCAAACAGCAATTCCGATACGTCAAGAGCCAACAGGAAAAGTATAATCTCTGCAACCGTCTGTTCAATGAATACATCACTTATCAATACGATTCAGCTTACTCCTACGCCATACAAACAGAGGAAATATCACACCGCCTGACCGACACGAACCTATCTATTCAGGCAGATTGCAACCTGTTCTACTGCTATCTTTCCACCGGTTTATTCAAAGAAGCATATGATATGATGCGATCCATTCATGTCACAAATGCCCCGGACTCCATTAAGTCAGAATACTACCAGCTCTGTATGAGACTGTATTCTGATATGAGCAGTTACAATGAAGGCACACCTTTCAATGCTGATTACAACAAAAAGATAACCCTCTACTGTGACTCTGCCCTACTGTATACCCCCGACCATACTTTCTACCACCAGAAAATAGAAGCTTTCAAATTCAGTGTAGGCGACAATGAGAAGAAGATACAGATGTACAAGCAAATGCTGAATGATTACGATGTTTGTCCGCATGAAAAAGCAATCATCTACTCCATGCTGGGACGCATGTACATAGGAATGGGAGATTTTGAACACGCCATTTACTACATGGCACTATCAGCTATACAGGATATACGCTCTGCCACCCGGGAAACGACTGCTAAAAAAGAACTTTCAAGTTATCTGTACGGAAAGGGAGACGTATTACGTGCCAGCAGATATATTCAGATTGCCCTGGAGGAAACAAACTTCTACAATGCCCGACACCGTAAGATGGAAATAAACACTATACTCCCCATCATTGAGAAGCAACGCCTCACCATGATAGAGGAGAGGAAAAAGGAAGTTACAATATCATTGGCAGTAATGAGCCTGCTGGTCATCTCACTTTTAGTCACCCTGTCCATCATTTATAAACAGATGAAAAAGTTGCGGACAGCCAAGCAGTCCATCCAGCAGCAATTCAATGAGATATCAGAAGTAAATGGAAAGTTGCAGGAGACTAATGAAATCAAAGACCAGTATATCTTCCAGTCTCTTTATGGCAAGTCCGATTACCTGGACAAAGTCGAGAATCTGCTGAAAAAGCAGGATCGTAAATTGAAAGCACGCCAATTCAATGATTTACAAATCACGCATAAGGAGTTCGATATAAAGTCCGAACGGGAAAATATGTTCTCATCCTTCGACCAGACTTTCCTGAAACTCTTCCCGAATTTCCTGACGGAATACAATAAGTTCTTCCGCCCGGACGACCAGGTGATTCTGGATGAGGCAGGCAACCTGCCACCAGAGTTGCGCATCTTTGCCCTGATTCGTTTGGGAGTAACCGAGAACGAGCGGATTGCCAAGTTCCTCAACTTATCTATTAATACCATATATGTATATAAGGCACGGGTAAAAGGAAAGACAATTGTGCCGAAAGAAGAGTTCGAAGAATACATTATGCAAATAAAGAAAGGAATTTAGCCCCGAATATATCTGAAAAGGCTCTAAAACAGACCTTAATTTTCTGTTGAAAGGAGGAATGCATTGATTTGAATATCAGCGTATTCTTCCTTTTATCATTCTATATCCCGTCTTCATTGCTTTTTTCTCCCTCCCATCCGAAATACCTTTGTCCCAAGGAAAAAAATTCTTTGAACCTATTAACTCATTTAAATCATTGTACCATGAAAAAGAAAACTAAGATTTATCCTTGGAAAATGTACTTTCATGTACTCCTTGGAATGTTCTTCCTGCTCCCTGCATTACTGAATGCCCAAAATGCAACAGTCAAAGTATCAGGAATAGTGACGGACACCAACAATGAACCTCTGATCGGTGTATCCGTTGCAGAAAAAGGAACCACTAACGGAGCCATAACTGATGTCGACGGTAAATATTCGCTGACCGTCCGTCCCACAAGTACCCTACGCTTCTCCTTCATCAGTTACAAAACGCAGGAAGTGAAAGTAGACGGGCGTAAGACTATCAATATTCGTATGGAAGACGATGTGCAGGCTCTGAACGAAGTAGTCGTTATCGGGTACGGAACGCTGGATAAGAAAGAACTTACTTCTGCCGTATCACATATCTCCAGTAAGGATTTTCTCCATATCAGCAGTCTGGACCCTTCCATGATGATACAGGGAAAAGTGGCCGGAGTATCCGTAACCAACACAGCTGCCGCCGACCCTAACAACCAGGCAAGTATCCAGATTCGCGGCATTTCCTCACGCGCTGCCGGATTGGGCCCGCTGATCGTAATCGACGGCATTCCCGGTGGTAACCTGACGAATATCAATCCCAACGATATCGCCTCCATGGATATTCTGAAAGACGGTGCAGCCTCCGCCATCTACGGCACACGGGGTAGCAACGGTGTAATCGTCATCACAACCAAGAAGGGATCACGCGACGGTAAATTCCATGCTACCTATAATGGTATGCTGACCGCCAGTATTCCTCTGCATGAACTCGACCCACTGACTGCCGAAGAGTTCCGCGAATACCGTGTTCCCAACAATCCGACCAGTGACCTGGGTGGAGCTACCAATTGGATTGACGAGATTACCCGTACCGGTTTCACCCACCAGCATACCGTCACATTATCCGGCGGCACCAGCCAGAGTAATTACCGCGTCAGCGTGGATTACCGCAATGCAACCGGTATCGATATACGTTCCAGTCGCGAAGAGTATGGTGCACGCGCCTCTATCAACCATACCACTAAAAACGGACTGTTAGATTTCTCCGTAAATATCGCACCGCGTATCGCTTACCGTGAAAATTCCTCCTGGGATGCATTCAAGATAGCCATGGATGCCAACCCCACTACCCCACTGTTTGATCCGGAAAATCCGAATCTTTATTCTGACTTCACCGGCCAGGAAGCCTTATGGAATCCTGTAGAGGAACTGAAGCTGGAACAAAACGGTGGTGAAACCAAACTATTGGACTGGGATGCCACTGTGAAGCTAAACTTACTTCCCCTACTCGCCAAAGATGGTCATTCCATTCATTCCCTCAGTACGCAACTGACTTTTGCCGACCAGCAATCAGATAATTTCGATTACTGGTTCCGTCCTTCCACAAGCCGCCTGGCTATGAAGAACGACTATAAAGGAGAAGCCAGCCGCACTTACAGCAAGTACCGCCAGCATAGTCTTGAATGGTTGGGCAACTACGCTATGGAACTGAAGGGACACCGTGCCCGCGCCATGGTAGGCTACTCGTACCAATACTTCCAGAATTCAGGTCTGAATGCCGCCAATAAGGATTTCTCTTCCGACGGACTTCTGTACAACAACCTCGGTTCCGGTGAATGGGCCAAGGAAGAAGGACGCAACGAAATGGGTACCAACAAAAGCGATTCTAAACTGATTGCTTTCTTCGGCCGCCTGAGCTATGACTACAAAAACCGCTACCTGATGACCGCTTCTTTGAGATACGAAGGTTCTTCCCGCTTCGGAGATGACAATAAATGGGGTTATTTCCCCGCTGTATCTGCCGGTTGGCGTATCAGCGAAGAAGCTTTCATGAAAGACATCACATGGATTGATGACCTGAAAATACGTGGTGACTACGGTGTAACCGGTAATCAGGATTTCAGCAATTACCTGTCTTTGTCTACTATGAGCAGTTTCGGCAGTTACTACTACAACGGTCAGTACTTCACCGTATGGGGTGCAGGTAAGAATCCTAATCCGGGGCTGAAATGGGAAAAAGGTAAAAACTGGAACATCGGCATGGACTTCAGCATGTTCAAAGGAATATTGAGCGGTTCGGTCAATTACTACAACCGTAAGCAACAGGATTTGCTGGGCGACTACAATGTGCCCGTTCCTCCATACTTGTTCTCTACCACTTTTGTCAACGTAGGCACCATGCGCAACACCGGTATTGAAGTCGATCTGAATATCCAGGCGGTGAAGATGAAAGATTTCAGCTATACCATCAATCTGGTAGGCGCCACCAATGAGAACAAGTTCCTCAAATTCTCCAACAACGAGTTCACCGGACAGAACTATTACGATTTGGCGAATATGGAAAGTCCGAATCAACCGGGCAAGTTGCAACGCATAGAAGAAGGACAACGCCTGGGTAACTATTACACCTGGAAGTATGCCGGTATTGATGCCGATGGAGACTGGGTAGTATGGAACAAAGACAATACGGAGATGATTAAAATATCTGATGCCAAAGAAGAAGACAAACGGGTAACCGGTAACGGACTTCCCAAATTCACAGCTTCCATGACCAATACCTTGACGTATAAGAACTGGGGACTGACCATCTTCCTGCGTGGTGCTTTCGGCTTCGACCTCTTCAATGTACACGACTTCTACTGGGGCATTCCCAGTATGCAAAGCAATGTGCTGAAAAAGGCATATACCAAGAACGCAGCCATTAAGAAAGGTAAGAATGTGCTGACCGACTATTTCATTGAACGCGGTGACTATGTGAAGCTCGATATGGTAACCCTGAGCTACACTTTCCAGATCAATAACAAATGGCTGGACAGTGCCCGCCTCTACATCACCGGAAAGAATCTTGCCACCATTACAGGTTTCAATGGTGTGGATCCTTCGACTTACCAGACCAACGGATTGACTCCGGGTGTGAACCTGAACGGTACGGAAGGTACCCGCCGATACTATCCCTCCACTACACAGGTCATGTTCGGTGTTCAATTAGACTTCTAAATGTATAACCTTAAAAACAATAGAAATATGAAACTCAAGAATATATTAACCGGTTCGCTGGCAGGAGTATTGCTTCTCGGCTCCCTCAGCGCATGCACCGACCTTACGGAAACGGTATACGACCAAATCATGTCTACCAACTATTACAATACAAAGGATGATATTATCAAAGCCACATTCCGCCCCTTCGAACATGGATTCTACAGTATCGGGCCGCGCCAAGTTTTGCAAGAGTGTTGTGCCGATCAATTGGGTACCTGGGCACGCGATGGCTGGTGGTATGACAATGCCAAATGGCAATATCTGCACTACCATACCTGGGCTGCCGACAATGAATCCATCAAAAGTGAATGGGAAAACTGTTTCACCGGAATTATGCAGGCCAATTCCGTCATAGATGACCTGCAAAAGCTGGACCCTGCCAAATTCAACATGTCACAGCCGGAAATGGATAACTTCATCGCGCAGAACAAGGCATTACGTGCATGGTTCTACATTCGCCTGCTGGATGCTTTCCGCAATGTACCGTTAGCTGTCAGCCTGGATCAGAGCAAGAACTCCGTCGGACAAGTGACGCCGCAGGAACTGTTCAGCTTTATCGAAACGGAACTGAAAACATCTATCGAAGCATTGCCTGCCAAGAATGGTAATGCCGGAAACGGGATAGCACAAGGTCAATGGACCAAAGCCGGCGCAGCCGCATTGTTAGTACGCCTCTATCTGAACGCAGAAAAATGGACCGGTACTTCTAAATATACGGAATGCGCCACCTATGCCCAAAATATTCTGGACGGTGACTATGGCTTCTACGAACTGGGAAAGACTTGGGACGAAGTGTTCGACTGGACAAACGATAAATGCAACGAAACCATCTTTGCTTTCCCGTCGTCCTACGGGCGTAGCTACTGGCACTATTCGGGTGATACATACTGGTGGGCCGTCCCTGTCAATGCACGTTTCTACTTCGGCGCTTTCAAACAAGGAGACTTCAATACCAAATATGCCTTGCAGCCCAGTCTCGACCTGAACAATAATGAATACAGCTTCAAACTCGGCAAGTTTGTCAGCAAATTCAAGAAATATCCGAAAGATTACCGCCTGACCATGTACCGGAATCTGGGCAACAGTACCCGTGAAGGTATGTTCCTTTACGGCTACCTGCCTTATATCGCCGATGACGGCACCGAAAAGAAAGTAACTTCCCCCGTAGGAGGATATGAAATCTACATCCGCGACCAGGTAGGAGTATTTCACGAACTCGCTCCGGACGAACTTCCCGCTGACCGCACTTCAAACATGAATACCGGCGACCATAACTCCGGATGGCATTTCGTGAAGTATCCCATCTACAGGGATGATGACGAAGGTAAACGTGAAGCCGATTACAATGAAATTCGTCTGGCGGAAATCTATTACTCACTGGCTGAATGCAAGTTCAAAGCAAACGATGTGGACGGAGCGGCAAAACTGCTGAATGCGGTACGCAAACGTAACTATCCGCAAGATACATGGGCAGAATGCCTGTACAAGCCCGAAGGTACAGTAACCCTGACGCAAGATGAGCTTTACGATGAATGGGGACGTGAGTTCCTTGCCGAAGGACGCCGCCGGACCGACCTTATCCGCTGGGGATTGTACTGTACGGAAGAATGGTGGGACAAGAAACCCGATGCAGACTCACACTGGGATATCTTCCCTATCCCACGGGATATGATGGGAGCGGATCATACACTGAAACAGAACCCGGGATATAATTAATACGAACCGGTAAAAAGCATCTCTTTAGGTGAACGATAGTTTCATCGTTTGAAACTACCAGTTTCACACCGAGAAACAAACTGTTTCATTGCTTGAAACTACCAGTTTCATGCCTTGAAACAAAGAGTTTCACGCCGGGAAACAAACTGTTCCCTCAAAGGAAACTCAAACGCCGATGAAAGGCTCTCGGATATAACAACTTACAATTTAAAATCAGATAACCATGAAGAAAATAATCAATAAGCTTATATTCATCTTTGCCTTCCTCCCTCTACTGGCAGGATGCGAGAAAGATAAAGAAATTGTTGTAGTGGAACCCGTTGAAAACTACACGCAACTGTACGGACTCGGCACTATATTCAGTTGGGATTCCAATGTCCCCACAGAACTGAAGTTGATTGAGCAGAATACGTTCACCATAGATAAAGTCATCAAATACTCCGAAGAGAACAAGCAATTCAAATTTATCCTCGAAAAGGGAGACTGGGACAAAGTGCGTTATCTGGTACCTACTTCAACCGATGATGGTACCGCCGTGAAAGTCATCACTCCCGGAGAATACGATATGCTGATGTGCTCCGAAATGACAGGCGACCTGCGCGACCACTTCTGGGGAATACCCGAAGGAAGCGATGGCACCTATCGGATTACAGTAAACGTAAAGAAGCTGAAACTAACCCTCGAAAAAATCAGCGATGAAACAGAAGAACCGGAACCGGAGATTAAGACAATTTATGGTTTAGGAAGTGCATTCGGATGGGACTCCGGCAATCCGACCGGATTAACACCCGATCCGGATGAAGAAGGAATCTATACGGCAGAGGTAAACCTCATCTACAGTGACGAAAACAAGCAATTCAAATTCTGCCTTGAAAAGGGAGATTGGGATAAAGTTAATTATCTGGTGCCTGAAAGTGTAGATCATAACGGAAACGTCAAGATTGTGACACCCGGTGAATATCCCATGTTTAAATGTTCAGAAATGGAAGGTAACCTGCGCGACCACTTCTGGGGTATTCCCGAAGGAACGGACGGCAAATACAAGTTAACCGTAAATACCCAAACTCTGAAACTGAAAGTAGAAAAAGTTAATTAACCCCCAAACTTTACCATTATGAACCATTTGAAGTTACTATTAGGTTTTGCAACCTTATTCTTATTATCCTTTCCCCAGTCTTCCATAGCTCGTGACAGTCCCTTCACCCGTCACGGTACGGGACCCAGATACTGGATTGCCTACGAAGAGTGTTTTGTAACCAACGTTCCTCTCAGTGAGGAGCGCTGGAAAGCAAACATCGACTGGATGGAGAAGACTTTCAAACCCTACGGTTACGACATGATCTGCAACGACGGATGGATAGAAGCTGCACAAACCGTCAATGAGAACGGCTATATCACCAAGTACAACAGCAACTGGAAAAACGGTTTCAGCTACTGGACTAAATACCTGCAAGAACGGGACATGAAGATGGGAGTCTATTACAACCCCATGTGGCTGACCCGTGCCGCCTATGAACAGAACCTGCCTGTAAAAGGAACTTCTTACCGTACCCGAGACATTGTGGGCTACAAATCATTCAACGATCCTCTGTATTGGGTGGATGTGGATAAGCCGGGAGCCAAAGAATGGATTCAGAATTATGTCCACTATTTCAAGGAGATGGGTGTCACCTATCTCCGCATAGATTTTCTGGAAAACTATGAAACCAACTATGGAACCCGCCGCTACGAACAAGCATTGGCATGGATTGCCGAAGCTGCCGGAGATGATCTTTTCCTCAGTCTTGTGATGCCTCACTGTTATAATCATGCCAAGACGGAATTGAAATACGGGGATATGATACGCATTGACGATGACTGCTTCGACGGTGACTGGGACTTTGTCAGCAACCGCCGCCGCGGGCAGCAGAAAGACCATTGGCCGCAATTCGGTAATGCTTTCGACGGATTCATTGGTTTTGCCGATGTCGGTGCACGAGGGCAAATGATACTGGACGGTGACTTTATGCGTATGAATAAACTGGCAAATGACAACGAACGCCGCTTCCTTTTCTCGCTGATGATTATGGGAGGTTCTGCACTTGCCATTGCCGACCAGTATGATACGATTGGAGATCACGCCTGGGTTTACCAGAATCCGGAAATGAACGAGTTGAACAGTCTCGGTTTTGCCGCCAAACCATTGAGTTACGACTTTCGGGATGCTGCGAACAGTTCCCGATGGATCGGACAGTTGCCTAACGGGGACTGGGTGGTAGGATTATTCAACCGTGAAAGTACTCCACAAACACGCAGCATTGACTTCCATCGTGAACTGGGCATTGAAGACGGGCAAGCCGTCAATGTACGGGATTTATGGGAACGCAAAGACTTAGGAGGTATGTCGGGAACATACACCGTAGAATTGCGACCCCATGAATGTAAAGTAATCCGTATTCAACACAACACCCTGAAAATGGAAGCAGAAACAGCTTCCGTAAGGGGTGGAGCAAAATCAATCAAGTAAATGATAATTTAGCGGGCTGAATTTTAAGCCTGAAAGGCTTGCATTATATAGCGTAGGGCATCGCCCTACGTAATGTGCATCCCCATTTCTAAGCCCTGAAAGGGCGATATAAAGGTTGATGCTTAATTGCGCCCTTTCAGGGCTTAAATTAAAGATATACATAATCACGTAGGGCGTTGCCCTACGCTATGTAATATCAGGCTTTCAGCCTGTCTTGATTTCAGGTATTCAGTTCCCTAAATTATCATTTACAGAATTCAATCAACAATGAAGTACTACAATCTATTACTAATGGCTTGTCTCCTGTTATCCTGCAAGGAATCCGATTCCGGACATGATAACGATGGCAAACAAGAGAATACTTACAGTGGTGCCGGCTACGTCACAGGACTTGAAAACTCCGGCGCCAATGTACTCTTTGCAATGGAAGTTCCCCAAGCGGGGGGCTATCCGCTGGAAATCAGATATCGAAATACAGGAACAGCAGAAGCAGTGGCTTTGATTATCGTCAATGATGTGGCGATAGAGAAATTGTTGCAACTTCCTGTACAGGCTGACAAAACAGCCTGGCAAACTGCGGAGACAGAAATATCCCTGCAAAACGGTATTAATTATATAACCATTCAGAACTGTACGTCCAAAGGCGGATGCTTTGAACTGGACTATATAAAAACAAGAAAGAAATCATGAAAAGACTTCCTAATTATTCCCTGTTATGGGTAATCTTTATCATTTTCCTCTGCACAAGTTGCAATCTGGCATCGCAACTCTCTGTAAATTCTCCCGATGGTAATCTCAGCCTGCATGTAGAAACAGAAAACGGAAAACTCTATTATAAACTCTCACGGAATGGAAAGCCCATACTCGATAAGTCACGCCTCGGGTTTATCCTGAAAGAAGATACACTTGCTGACCATCTGGAAATAATTGAAGTTCTTCATCATTCATTCAGCGGGACATGGGAACAAATCTGGGGAGAAGACCGGATTGTGGAAAACAACTATCATGAGATGACCATTCGTGTACAGGAAAGATCCGCACACAAACGAAAGTTCAATGTCGTCTTCCGGCTGTTCAATGACGGGTTTGGCTTCCGCTACGAATTTCCGGAACAGGAAGCATTAAAAGACTTTGTGATCATGGATGAACTTACAGAGTTTGCATTGACCGGTGATCATAAAGCCTGGTCCATACCTTACGAAGCACATTTTTATGAAGCACTCTACGAGGCATCTCCTGTCAGTAAACTCGGTTGGATAAGCACACCGCTCACTATGGAAACCAATGACGGACTTTTCCTGAGCATCCATGAAGCCAATCTGACAGATTATGCAGCCATGAATCTTATCCCTAAAGAAGGTAGAATGACCCTGAAAGCCAATCTCACTCCATGGGCTACGGGAGAAAAAGTATTTATGAAAGCCCCCGGTGTCACTCCCTGGCGCACGATGATTGTTGCTGAAAGCGCAGGTGATTTACTCCTGTCACGCCTTATGCTGAATCTGAACGAGCCTTGCCGAATTCAGGATACATCCTGGATACAACCCGGAAGATACATCGGCATCTGGTGGACTTACCACATGCATAAACACACCTGGCACACGGGTCCACGCCACGGCGCTACCACCTCCAATGCATTGCGGCATATAGACTTTGCCGCCCAACAGGGTTTTCAGGGGGTACTTATTGAAGGTTGGAACAAAGGTTGGGACACTTATCATTTCAACTTTACCGAACCTTATCCTGACTTTGACCTGAAACAGATCACCGACTATGCCGCTTCCAAAGGCGTGACGCTTATCGGCCATCATGAAACGGACGGCTGGGTATCTGATTATGAAAACCAAATAGAAGCAGCCTTCAATTTATATAAAGATCACGACGTGCAAATAGTCAAAACAGGCTATGTAGGCAAACTGCTGGATGGCAAAGAGCGACACAGCAGCCAGTTTGGTGTGCGCCACTACCGGAAAGTTATTGAACTTGCAGCCGACAAGCATATTATGATTGACAATCACGAACCCGTGATGCCCACCGGACTGCAACGCACCTTCCCCAACCTGATGACGCAAGAAGGCGTACGAGGGCAGGAATGGGATGCCTGGGACAAAGATGGCGGCAATCCTCCCATACACACTACCATTATCCCCTTCACCCGTGGACTGGCAGGTCCCATGGATTTCACCCCCGGCACTTTCCGCTTCGAAAATCCGGTGTTGCCTCAGACGCGTGTACAAACAACACTTGCCAAACAATTGGCTTTATCCGTTGTGTTATACAGTCCCCTGCAAATGGCCTCCGATGAAATAGAAAACTACGAACGGAACCCTGAACCGTTTTCATTTATCACCACCTGCCCTACTACTTGGGAACAAACCATAGTACCCGAAGCAAAAATAGGCAAATATGTGACAATTGCCCGTAAAGAACGCGGAAGCAGCGGACGTTGGTTTATAGGAAGCATCACTAATGAACAACCTCGGGAGATGCAACTTCCCCTCTCCTTTCTGGATAAAGGAAAACGATATAAGGCTGTTATCTATAGAGATGGAGATAAGGCTGATTATCGTACCAACCCATATCCGGTGATAATAGAAGAACAGGAAGTAACCGGTGAATCGGCCCTGCAAATAGCACAGGCACCGGGAGGAGGTACGGGAATTATACTCACTGTTCTCTCCTCATCCGAAGCAACCTCCGATATACAAAAATAAATGCCGGCACCAGGAACAGGACAGCCGCAATCCATGCCGTCGGATCACCGAAGCAGACCGCGAGATAGCCGAAAGCGGGCACTGCATAAATACTGACCAGCACACGTGCTATCATTTCGGAAACTCCGGAAAGCATAGCAAGATTGGTATATCCCGCTCCTTGGATGGTATATCGCAAAATACAAAGCAATCCCAAAACCGGGAAAAAGGACACGGAAATATGCAGGAACAACTCCGTGTCCTTCAATATTTCCAGTTCAGACGCTTCCACAAAAAGCAAGGCAAACGTACGTGCCCCAAGCATCAATATGCAGAACGTAAATGCCCAGTAAATAATCATCATTAACGCACTTACCTTTACTCCCATCCAAATGCGTTCGGGCTTGCCTGCACCATAATTCTGTCCGGTATAAGTAGCCATAGCAATGCCCAGACTCTCAAGCGGGCACATAAAGAACATCTTGATGCGCATGGCAGCCGTAAAAGCTGCTACACAAGCAGTTCCCAATGCATTGTTGGCGCTTTGCAACATGATGCTTCCGATAGCGGTAATCGAAAATTGTAATCCCATAGGTACACCGATATACATCAATCTCCGTGCCAGAGCACCGTTGAACTTCCGTTCATCCGGTGTTCCCCGCAATATATCAAAACGGCGCATCATATATCCATAACACAACACAGCCGACACGCCTTGTGAAAAGACCGTAGCGATGGCAGCTCCCGCCACTCCCCAATCCAACACCAGGATACAGAACAAATCAAGCAAAATATTAAGTGCAGCAGAGAACAGCAGAAACCAGAAAGGCGTCTTACTATCGCCCAAAGCACGAATGATACTGGACAACAAATTATAAAAGAAAGTACAGGGAACTCCGATAAACGTTATCAATAAATAATAGTAAGCATTCTGGAATATGATATCCGGTGTACGCATCATCAGCAGGATATCCCCACACAGAATACTCGTAACCACTGCAATCACTACCGACATCACCCCCGCCAGTTGCAAACTGACCGATATATAACGACGCATCGTGCTATAATCCCGCGCTCCGAACTTCTGTGCCACAGGAATACCGAAACCTCCACAACATCCATTGCAGAAACCAAGAATAAGGAAAACTACCGAGGTACTTGCTCCAACCGAGGCCAATGCATTAATGCCCAAGAATTTACCTACGATTGCCGCGTCGACCAGAGAGTATGTCTGTTGTAGCAGGTTTCCCATCAACAGAGGCATAGTGAAATTGAATATCAACGGCAATGCGCGTCCTGCCGTCATTTCTCTTGATGTTGCCATAAATTAATCCTCTGAAAATTGCACGCAAAGGTAGAAAAAGATAAGATTAAAGGAATTGACAAACATCAAAAATATGCTTCGCCATGAAAAGAATTAAACTACAGTCCGTCCGCACCTTTCAAGACTGAACTGTGTGCCAGGTATTCGGGAGTTTCAGCATAGATATACATCACACTTCCTCCTTTGATGGCATCAATGATAGGACGGGAAAGTTTTGGCGGAACAGCCGGACAGCCAAAGCTTCTTCCCAAACGCCCCCCTCTGCTGACTACCGAAGGATCGGCATAAGCCGCCCCATGCATCACAATGGCACGCTCACGAGCCCGGTCGTTGATTCCTTTTTCCAAACCATTCAAAATAAGCGAATACCCATTCTTTCCCTGATAAGTAGATTCTGTAAGATAGAACCCCAGTGAACTTTTGTAGGAACCATATTCGTTGGAGAAGGAAGTGGCATAATTATCACCGCTATTCTTTCCGTGGGAAACAACCGATGAAAAAAGTACTTTACGCTCCCTCATATCAAATACAAAAAGACGTTTGGCGGTAGAAGGACGGGAAAAGTCTATCAACGTCAACACCTCCCGTTTGCGATTGTCTATTTTATAATAACCTGCTACAGCCTGCCGGAAAGCTTTCCAGTTAACGACTCCTTCCAACTGCATGGAACGGTATAAGCTCGCATAAGCCTCAACATCAGATGCAGCAGCCCTTTCAGCAGAGTCAGGAGTGCTATCTGACGACTTGCCGCCCAGAAACAAGGTACAAGGAAGAAATAAGAATAAAATGAATACAATAAATCGCAACATAAAACTTTAGCCAGAGAAATAACGGCGGCTAAATTACTGTTTTTTCTCCAGACACCTATCACACAGATAGTTAAAAATGAGGATTTACTATTCAATCACCACAACCAAAGAGCGTTCGGTAGGTGCCCAATCAAAAACGAACTTGGAATGTGAAGTGGCATTGCGCACACACATGTGCGAACGTGGAGTGGTTCCCAACGACCAGCTATACTCAATCATACTTGTACGCGGTGCATTCACCGGCACTCCGTGAATATAAGCTCCGTTCGTAAAACGACTGGCATAGGGGGCATAGCCTCCTGTCTCCGCCGAACCGTCTTTCAGGAACACCATACGCGTTTTCTTCTGTTGAAGCAGATACATCCCCAGTGGGGTTTCCTGAGCATAAGGTGGAGCATGCATTCCGGTAGTGGCAGGATTCATGCTGCGTATCTTCCACTCACCTTCCGAGACATGTTCCAAGGTAGTAATATTCTGATCCAGGCGGTCGACAAAAATCACATGATTAAAGACGGTGCTATCCGGCAATTGTTTCAGATAACTGCGTGGCGCCAGCCATTCTTCTTCAAAAGTGGCGGGTAATATCCGGTAAAAACTTCCTTCCTCACCTTTCAGATAAGCGATAGTACCGTCTCTACCATAACGTTCGGGCGCCAAAGTATCAGCGGGCAGATACAGCGGCACCGATTGATAGCGCTCCACGCCCAATGTATCAGATACACGGCGGTACACATTCCGCACGAACTTACGTACCAGGGGAGCTTCTTTATTCAGATTCTTATAATTCTGCAACACCACCCACCTTGCAGTAGTATCGCGCTGCATATTCTCAATATAAGCCAGACAATTCCGGATGACATCCCATTTGAAAGAGCGTACCGTATCCTTATACAGATAGGTATCTTCGAGGGTATGCTGGTCATAGAGCAATTCTTTGGTAAGAGAAATATCGGCAGCGGTCAACTGTTTCTCTATAGGATGCGGAAATTCCAGTACAGCCGTATCTTTAGGTTCAGCCTCCTGCACAACTACCGGCACAAGTGGTTCCTGCCGGTTACGACATCCGGCAAAAATCAAACCAACAGCCACGCAGGCAAAAAGAACGAAATGTTTCATAAAATGAAATTTAACTATAACCTAATAACGACTACCCACCTGTTATTGTTGACTCTTTATACTACTTTCCATAAATAGAATCAAATATCCCCAACAAAAATTCACTGAAAGGAATAGTACTTCCATTGACACTCACAGCTATCGATATATCTTCCTGTTCATTATATACACCGATGGAATGAAATCTGTCCCTGGTTCATGCCAAGATACCTTGACGGTTAATCTCTTTCATTATAGCAAAGGAAACTATACATTGACCGTTCTGCTCTATCATAAAGAGGCAATCGGACAACCGAAGATAATGATTTTCACAAAGATAATGCTTACCAATCTAAATCAATCTACATATATCAATCTAAATCAATCTGTGCATCTGCTATAGTGGAAACAAGCGGATAAATATCTATTGAATCCTTGAGTCCCAGGTCCCGGGGAGTAGGAGGCATAAAATCTGCTTGCGTACCTTTAATATCAATTCTATCTTTTGCCAATGTTACAATGGCATACAAAGGTTTATCATAAGTAATCGAATAACGCAATAAGCGGTATTTTTCATTAATAGCTTTGGGATAGCGCTTTTCAGTCATTGTCGGCTTGCCAACCCATACATAAGATGCACTGTTAATCTGCATATAGGTAATCCCATTTATTTCTTTCGTATAGTTACTATGATTATGTCCGCTAAAAGCCAATACCACCTTTTTAAAACCTGCATGTTTGTTTGCATTTTCCAATACTGCACGCACTTCATCACCATTATTCATAAAACTGTCTATACTTTGATGAGAAAACAGAATGCACTTTTTATCAGTTGCAGCCAAATCATTTATCAACCATTCCAATTGTTCCGGATCAACAAAGGCACGCATATCGGACTTAGCCTTTAAATAGTTAGATTTAGCATAATGGCGATATTCTTTGCCATCGTAAAGGTTATTACCATCCAACACGATAAAATGAAAATCACCTTTATCAAATGAGTAATAACGGTTAGGGATTCCAAATCCTTTCAAGAATTCTTCTTTTGTATAAGCATCCAGATCATGATTGCCCAGTACGTGATACTTTTCTCCCTCGTACTCATTCCAAATAGAATCTAAAGACCTGCTTATACTATCAAGACGTATAAAATCCCCTAATTGAATCAGGAAATCCACATTTTCTTTATTTGCAGCATCCACAACTGCCTGCACACGCTCCTTTCCATCAGGCATAGCCGAAGCATGCAAATCTGATACGATTGCAAACTTCAGCGGTTTATCAGAAGAATTGCAAGATTCTAAACTTAATAATATACATAGAAGTACTATGCAAGAATATATAACTGACTTCATTGTTTCACTTATTTATATCTATAGGACTCTTTTAATTTACAGAAGAAAAACCATTCGAGGTCTTCCTTTTCAACTTTAAATAAAATGGTTCTCCTTCAGAAAGTGTTACTTTTATTGTAGTACCAACAGGTTTCGATTCGATTAAAAGAACTTTCTCCGGGGATTCTCCGTCAGCCAATACCCACTCTCCATCCAACACAAGCGACGCATAAGTAGGGGTAGCTATCCATCCATACACTTTGGATGGTTGAGGCCGAAGATTGGGATTACATAATGCGATGTCAAGCGTATCTTTTTTCTTATCCATCTTTTCCATAAGCAATAGTTCTGTATCAGAAGAACGCAAACACCCATATGACAAATGTGGAGCCGGAGCAAATAAGGAATATGCTATGGTACCGGAAGAGTGATGCTTAAGTATATGAGCCGAATCCCCCGCTGACAAGACTTCAAACAATCCTTCTTTCTTTTGTAACTGCTTCGCTAACATTGCCATCTTCCGTGCAGTAGTATTAGGAACAGCTACAAAACAATACCTCTTATTTTCAGGTTTAACTCCATGATTAATATAAGCCTTGGCTGTTCTAATTCTCTTCAAACCATTCTGAAAACCCGATGAAGCCGGAACCTCCTGCTCCACATTCTGCACTATTAATGAATCATTACCAGCAGGGAGATAATAACCTGTAGTATTAGGAGCAATCAGCCACGCATCTTCTTCCTTCAAATTCAAAACCCTCATCCCATTTCGTTTAATCTCTTTTCCATTAACTACTAAAACACTACTTCCAGCTTGACCTACCGTCTGAAAAAGATTAGTTGCTGTTAAATAATTATCGTCATAATTGCCTACAGCAGAAATGTCACTGCCCAAACTAATCAACATACCATCAAAAGCAAAAACAGATTTGCAAAATTTCAAATTGGTCGGTTCAAAGCGTTGTTTTCCCCAACTGTCTCCCTGATCGAATGCAGCAGCAAACAAGCCACAGTCTTTCCATGATAGGGCTCCGGAAAAATTTGTAGTCAAGGACTTCTGGTCAAAACGATCCGTTTCATTGCCCCCTGGCATCATTTCTTTCCAAGAGGTATAATGCACAGTTGTACTACCCGGTATCACGTTCCAGTCCCATCCTTTATGCCCTTCATTGCCCGGATATCCAGAACGTTCCAGCGGTCCGTCATACAGAATCTCCAGCGTTCCGTGACTTTGATATCTTCCGAAACGGTTTGTTCCTGCATATATCTCAGCACCCCAGAAATTCGTCGTCGGACAGCGCATGGTAGCTACCCAATTATCAAACCGATAAATTCCCAACGGACTATAATTGAACTGGTAAAAGCCTTCTAAATTCAGTTCAGGAGCATTCTTATACTTCTTTGTCATAAAAAAGTAATTATAAAAGGAAGCCAGTTCCAAGTCGGCAACCTCCCCATTTATGTCTCCTCCTACTTCTATCAACTGTTCAAAAAGCTGTTGCGTAAAACTAAGACCAATACCCGTAAACGGATGACGCCCTGCCAGGCTATTGGCATAATAATGATTATCGTCTGATGCAGAACGGGTAGCCATTAAATATAAAGAGATTATCGCTTTACGGATACGTTGATAAGCACCGCTATCTATCCGAAAAGAAGTACCTTTCAACCGAGCCGCGTACTCAACCAAAGTCTTATAAGAATACATATACCCATTATAATGTGTCCGATGATGAAAACCTGTTCCATCAGGTTTCAGCCAGTCATTCCCTCCTGGAACATACTGAGTACAGGCAGAAAGGAAATGGGAGAAAGACTCCAAATCAATTAAGGCCTGCTGGTCGTCCGGATTATGCAATATGCAAATAAGCAAGTGAGGAGGCACATTATAAATATAATCCGAGTTTATTCTGGGAGCTAACTGGGAGGAGGATAGATACAGTTGCTCAAACTCTAACAAGCTTTTCACTTCCCCAATCAATTGCAATTTTCGGGTATCGTCACAAACCGATAAAGCACTCAGGAAGTCGGCAGGTATTTTGCGGACAGCCTGATAATTGCTATAGCGAAAGACAATACGTTCAATAGCTTTTTGCGCAATCAAATAATCTATAAATAGAGTAAAATCGTCTTCTGCATTAGGATATTTTTCTAATACAGCATAAGCTAAAGCACGAGTTGCCGTGCTTAATTCCTGAGCCTGTACCAAAGCAAGCTTTTCTTCATTGGACAATGGCAGTCCCGTTACCCGCCCATTCTGCATACGTTTCAATTGATATCGTTTTATCAGCTTCAGAGCTTCCGCCAACTCTTCTGAAGTAGCCTGAGGTAATGGTAATGGATTTGATTTACGTAAATCTTCCAAATCACTCAACTTACGTTCTATATCTTCCCGGTTTCTTTTTATCAGTTCTATCCGCATGACACGAACATTGTTCTCGCTTTCATTCTGAATATCCTCGCCAAAAAATCCAAGACGGCTATATGTACCAATCGTATCTATTGAAAGCTCCAATGTCCTGTTTCCCACTCCCTCAAAGGTTACTGTACCTATATAACTCCATGTCTCAGGATAAGAATTCTGCCTGACGTTTACCAATTCCTCATCTTTTCTCAGCAAACAAGCTTTGAGTTGTTTTTCATCTCCTATCTTCAAAGAAACTTTAGTGCCTTCCGTAAATGATCGCCTCCAATGTCTGCTCGTATATAGCCTCACGTCATATTCTCCGGGTTCGTCAATCACACATTCCAGCAATAGTTTTCCCGTTTCAGAATTGAAATTTTCCGTATTCCCCCCTTCGGCTATTCTAAAACATCCTTTCTTCCCAGGTATCCTCCTCCCGGATGCGGCCGGCATACTTACAATCCCTTCATTAGGGAAATTCACTGTGCTTATATTCAAAGGAGTTTGGCAAGTAAGTTTAAGAACCGGTACGCACTCATAATCCAATCCTTCAGGGATAGAAACCATATTATGGTTCACTGTCAGTTTCTGACCGGATGACAATACTCCTGCCGATAAAATAACGGACTGTAGTCCTTTCAGTACAATCTGATTATTATGTGGTTGACGAACTAAATGCAAATACAGATTATTCTCCTTTCGAGTAACATACCCCCACGGAAAGTTATCATTAAACGGATTTCCGGCAGCACCATAAATAGCTTCCGAATTTGCATTCAACCAGTTTCCTACAAAACTCAACACATCAACACTTGGCTGAGGGACCACCCCATCTGCACGCGGACCTATATTAATCACGTAATTAACATTCCTACTCACAGCCTCTATCAATGAGCAAAGAATCGCTTTCTTTCCTTTCCAAGCATGATCATTCTTTTTGTATCCCCAAGTATGATTCAAGGTAGCCACCATCTCCAAATCCGTTGAAGCATAAGCACAAGGCATTTCATTATCACCCAATGCCCCGTAATCACCAAGATTATACCCCACACGACCATTGATTAAACAATCCGGTTGCAACTCTCTAACCACATTGACAAAAAGCTGGCTCTGCTCTTTTGACAAATCAAAAGGAGTATCATACCATAGTAAATCAATTTTTCCATAATTAGTGAGCAACTCACGCACCTGCGGCAACGCTTTGTTTTGAATATATCGGTCCAAATCGGGCTTTACCTCCGATTTATCTTTCCCATAATGCCCGTCATATTCATTTTTCATTACGGCAGCATCTTCTTCCCGCCAATCTTGGCGGTGCGAATAATAAATTCCTACTTTTAGGCCATACTTGTGACAGGCCTCTATCAGTTCTCTCAGCGGATCACCTTTGTAAGGTGTGCTCTCAATATCAAAATCAGTGACATCACTCGGATAAAGGCAAAAGCCTTCATGATGCTTAGCCGTGAAAACAATATATTTTGCACCAGCTTGCTTGGCTATCTGCACCCAAGTTTCAGGCTTGCATTTACTTAAAGTAAAATCAGACAATAATTTTTCATATTCACGATTCGGCACCTTTGCAAAATTCTGTATCCACTCACCAATTCCTTCCACTTCTTTCCCATTCCATTCTCCGGCAGCTGCAGAGTATAATCCCAAGTGGATAAACATTCCAAAACGGGCCTCACGCCACCAATCCATACGCGAGGTGCTACTCTGCGCTTCAGTTGATAAAGCAATCCAGCTGAACAACAAAACATAGACTATTCTTCTCCAAATCATATTTAATTATATTTATAAGACAATTGTTAGTTTTCCAAAGCAGGGAGATGCCTCCAAAGTTTTGCAATAATTTCCCCAAGCTATTTCCGGATAATCCCACTTACTCATTATATACAAAACCAACCGCTCATCTGCCCCTTTACTCGTTCTGCAGGCCAATGAAGCATCAGGAGATATCACAGACAGATGAAGACCGGAACTATCTTTCTGTTGAGATAGTGTATAATAATAGATATTCTCCTTCAGTCCCTTAGCTATCTGCGTCAATGGTTGGTGACAATTAGCACCAGCATCAGCCCAGTAATAATAATTATGAGTATCCAGTTGCCACGCCTGCTGTGGATTTTCCCGATAGGCTACGCGATGGTTATTGTATAGAGGCGCACAACCATTATTACCTGCAAAAGCCCCTTCTTGGTAGTAGTCCCAATATCCCTTACGTTCCCATCTCAGATAATTGTAAATGTCAGGAAGAAGGAAAGAAAGTCCGGACTCACGTACATAGCCATTGGGAGCATCCGATACAATATAGTTCATCTCTATTTGTCCCTCCGGAAGAATTAGCATTTGGAAGTCAATCTTAACTCCACCATATTCTCCGGACAATGCGATCTCCGCTTTACCATCTTTCAATTGACACACAAAATCCCTTTTGACCCAGTTCTCTTTTGGAAGAATGAATTTCTTCGCGGCTTTTCGTACCTCGGCACCGGTCAGGTGATTTAAATTTGTATTCAAATTCAGAAAAGGTCCTGATTCCAATACTACCTTGCCGGCAGAAACGGCATTACAGATAAGCCCTGTATGCCTACTGAATGGGATTGTAAAATTATCACCTTCAACAATGACAAACTCATCCGTTTCTGTCACCCGCAACGCTCTTTTGTGACCACTATTGTAGGGAAGCGGAACTTTCTTCTCTCCTATAGTTATCAGATTGGCATCGATTAATTGGTCACCGGCAGTATAGAACTCCACCAAAATCCGATCACCATCCTGCCAATCTTCATCCGGTAAGATTAAATTCCCCTTCTCATGTGGAGCCAAATTCAGAGAAATCGTTTTCGGGACATTACCATTACGAGTATAACGGATATTTATTTCACTCAGGTTGGTGTGGTCAAAACGATTATGAACGGGAATTATCAACCGTTCTCCGGAAGTGATACTGGAAATCGGTTCAACCGACAATCTGACCGGAGAATATGCTTTTTTCGTAGACCAGAATTCCGGTTTTTCACGTCGCCACACATCTACAATTCCCCATTCTCCATAACCGACACAATTACCCTGAAACTCTTCCGGCTTTGCCGTTCTTGCAAAAGTCTTCCAGTAGGGTTCTCCTACTTTCAGTTCAGGAACCATAAAGGTTTCATCAATATATCCCCAAATAGCTCCTCCAAGTCCGCCGGAAGTATTAAATAATTTACTCCACATTTTATCCAATGAAGCTCCCCAAAATTCTCTGATATTAGGATCTTCCCTTAAAGTTTCATACGTATAGCATGCCGGATGTGCCCATTCATCAAACAAGGCAGGCACCCCATATCCTTCAAAGTTCTGTACAGTCATCCCGAACTGATTTAAACTTCCGTTTACGTTTGGATAGTGCATGCTCAATATGTCATAGATCTTATCTTCTCCTTTCACAGTACCCGGCCAGCTGAAAATAACAGGACGCGCCGGATCAGTCTTCTTCATCCAATCCCAGCTTGCTCTGAAATTATCGCCATATCTGCTCTCATTCCCTATCGACCAAAATATAATGGAAGAGTGTGACCGCAAGGATTTCACCATTTCCATACATTGCGATAAATAACGATGAGTAAAATCAGCATCATCCTGAGATTTTCCCGGTTTATAGTTCTTCTGACGATAGGTATCTACAAAGCAAACAGCCGTTTCACATTCCACATAAAGTCCCAGTTTGTCACAATATTCCAAGAACCTTTCAGTGGGAGGATAATGCGAAGTACGTACAAAATTCATATTCGCACGCTTAAACAAAACAGCATCCAGACTGTCCAGTTCTTCAGTCGTTGTCCGTCCCAAAGTGGGATGTATATCATGCCGGCAAGCACCGCGCAGCTTTATTGGCATACCGTTCACCAACATACGCTCTTTTACTATCCTCACCTCACGGAAACCTATTTTTTTGCAAAAACGGCTTATCTCCCTCCCCTTCTGCCAAATAGAAACAGTCAATGAATAAAGATTAGGATGTTCCGCATCCCATTTCAATACATTACTGACAGGAAGTTCGTCCATAACTTCCATATTTTCTCCTTTTTTTAATGGAAAGACCGATACAGGCAATTCTACACGTTTTCCCTGCGGAGATAAAAGCGTATATCTGATCTCCGCCTCCTCACTTGCAAACGCCGAATAACCGAGTTTAAGCACAGCATTCTTATAAGAAGCATCTAAAACAGTCTCAGCATAAAAATCAAAGATATGAGTTTCCGGCAGAGCAAATATAGTAACATCCCGCAAGATGCCTCCAATGGGGTGGTGAGCATAACCGGAAGCATAAGATATGTCATCCAAGCGATCAGTCACTTCCAGTTCTATTTCGTTCTTCTTTCCTATTTTTACATAAGAAGTTATATCCGTCTCCCAACGAGTAAATCCTCCAAAATGTTCTCTGACTTTCTTTCCATTCACCGCCAGACAAGCATGACTGTATACTCCGTCAAAACGGAGTATAACCCTTTTATTCCTATAACTATCCGGCAATACAAACGATTTACGATACCGAAAAGCCTGGTCGTGCTCAATGGCATAACCTTGCATCACCACTTCTCCGGGAACCTGAATGGTAGTCCACCCGCTTTTCAAAGAAGGCTTGAAATTCCAAGCTCCATTCAATAATGTTTCTATTTGCTCCATTCCCGGTGCTAACTGAGGTATCACATAACTCCGCTCTCCAGCAGAAAGTTGAAGTAGCATCAGACAGCTCAACGCATGTGCAAGCAATAATTTATAATAATTCCTCATTATTTTATCCATTAATTTAAACTCTATAACGAATCGTGCGGATAGCTTTGAAAGGCCTTAAATAGCATTTAAACGTCATTCACGAAACCTACCCGCACGAAGCGTACAAGAGACAAAAATACAATTTCTTTTTTACGAAAATTAGATCCAGGCATAATAAATACTACCTGAATCTAATTAAGAACTACATGTTATCCATTCTTTCTACCATCCTGTATTTTGTTTCAAATTAGAATTCTTAAAGACTTCTTCCTGAGATATGGGATATAGATACATCTTATCTTCCCATTTGCGCTCTTGTACTTTGCTCTTCTTGTACAAGAATCCGTCTGCTACCTTCTGTATGGTTACTCCATAAATATCTTTAACCACTTCTCCTGTTTTCCACCGGCGAATGTCCCAGAAACGATGATCCTCAAATGCCAGTTCTACACGGCGCTCACTACGAATACGTTGTGTAAAAGCCTCCCCTTGCTCCGTTACAGATGGCATATTAGCAGCAAAACGTATCTGATTGATAACTTCACGTGCCGATATAGGATGTGCGCCGTCTGTATAGTCCGGACCTTGCCATTCATTCATGGCCTCAGCATAATTAAGTAATATTTCAGCGTAGCGGAATATAACAAAATGATGGGGTTGCGAAATCGGTTTGGCAGGTGACAATGACACAGTCTCATTCATATATTTTCGTAAATAGTACCCGGTCAAAGAAGCACCTTCGATAGGATATGCATTCTTTCCGCCTATAAAAGTTTCTATCGCATTCTTCATGAAAACAGAACCATTGTAGAGTATGGTTGTATACAAACGAGGATCACGGGTCTTTTGTCCTTCCGCATCCATATACATATTCTGAACATGTTCCGGATTGTTCCAATCAAAAGGTGTTCCATCTGCCATTTCAAATGCATCCACTAAATTCTGGGTTGGAGTGTTTCCACTGTTTCCCCCCTCAAAACCAATGGGTAAGTTGTACCCCTCAAAAGAACTGGTGTTTCCATTGCGTTTCACAAATATGAGTTGCTTAGACTTAAGTACATCATGACCACCTCGGACATCGTATAATGGATCGTCTTCTATATTCGGCAATGAGTACCAATTCTCTTTGATAATGTCATAGGCTGCCGTAGCAGCTTTCTCCCATTTGCTTTTATCCCCTTCTGGATTATGTAACTTACTTGCTGCATACAAAAGGGCACGTGATTTTAAGGCTCTCACCATCCCACGGGTTACACGTCCTGTTTCGCCCAGACCATAATCATTCCATTCGGATTCGGGGACAGTAGTCCCCGGTGCATCCTGTGTAATAGGAAGCTCAGGAGCAACGTCGTCACACTCCCTGATAATGAAGTCAATCACATCCGCAAATCTCGCCTTCTCTACAGAGTTGATTTCCTCAATCGTATAAGTACGAGTCAGGAGAGGAATATCTCCGTATCTTTTGCATAACTCAAAAAAATAAAAAGCACGAAGTGCGCGTACCTCATATACGTAGCGTTTGGCACGTCTCAGGTTTTCTTCATAGTCCTCATTCCATTTAAAGTATTCAAGCTTTTCCAAGGAGTAATTTTCCAGAAATGAGTTGGCAGAACGGATGGCAGTATAAAAATCGCCCCACACATCATCTATGGTGTTAAGCGGTCCCCACGCGTTATCATAGATATCATAAATCTTGCTATTGCTCCAAGTGAACACAGCATTGTCCGTTGCTGCTTCGCGTAAAGCGCCACCTCCCATTACTCCAAAGTCCTGTGGCAAGAAAGAATAAACATAAGCCACCAATTTATTTACATTATTAAAATCATACGTATAAGCCCCTTCCTTCGTGATGTCCGTAGCTTCTTCCAAATCTAAGAAATCACAGCCGGACAGCGAAAGTGATATACATATAAAAGCAATATATTTCTTAAACATAATCATGTACTTTTTAGAATTTTACATTAAATCCGAAATAGACAGAAAGCATATCCGGATAGTTAACACTCAGATCCTCACAATTCGAGTACTTCACATGATCCAATGAAAACACATTGTTAGCACGTGCAAATATCTGACAGGCTTCCATCTTCGCCTTCTTTATCCACTGTTGCGGCAAGTTATAATATACATTCAGATTACGTAGCTTCAAGTATGAGCCATTAACCAACCACTGAGTACTGTTCTGAAAATTATTACTTGTATTCAGAGTTGTCAGACGGGGAAGATTGGCTATATCTTTCGTCTCTTCCGTCCAGCGTATATTGTCGTCCATATACCAGGTGGAAATATTGGTATTATTGCGCAAAGGCCAATATACATTTGCCGTATTCAGCATTTTGCTATATCCGCCAACACCCTGAAACAGCATATCCACGCCAAAACCCTTATATTCGAAACCCAAATTGATGCCATAATATAATTTAGGAATCGTAGAAGAGTGCCCGATGGCAATCCGGTCATTATCATCTATCTTCTGGTCATTGTTCTGATCTTTATACTTGATGTCACCGGGACGCACATCCGAGAATGTTTGTGTAGGGCTCTTCGCTATATCCTCTGCATCGCGAAAGTATCCAATTGCTTCCAAGCCAAATATCTGGCCGACAGGATAGCCCTTAGCGGATAAATAAGAATAAGGTTTATATCCTTCTCCATTTTCCACTATTTCCGTTTTGGCATAAGACAAATTGGCTCCAGCATGATAGCTGAAATCTTTCTTTGCACCATTCCAGTTCAGTGCCAATTCAAATCCCTTGGTATCGACAGCTCCCGTAAAAGTCTTGGCAATTTCTATACCCAATGCCGAAGATACCATATTGGCACCGTCAACCAGAATATTCCTTCTACGATCCATAAAATAATCGGCTGTGAAAGTCAAGTTCTTAAACAGACGCATGTCCAAACCTACATTGTATTTGTCAGAAACCTCGCATGACATATCCGAAATGGCCAACCGACCTTCTTTCAAACCACTTTGCGTACCTCCTGCATCATTCGTCACAAAACCGGCACCACCTACCCAGTACTGACGGTCTAAGTAATAATCAAAACCATCATAACCGGATCGCCCCCACGATGCACGGAGTTTTAGCAAATCGATGAAAGACGCAGACTCCATGAATGATTCGTTTGAAAGAAGCCAACCGGCCGAAACTGCCGGATAAGTACGAAAACGATCTCCTTTAGGTAATACGCTGGTTCCACTATGATTCACTACCACATCCAATAAGTAGCGATTGTCATAGCTATAACCTGCAGCAGCTGTAATATACTGACGATAACGGGATTGTGCCTTACCTGTAGGCGTCAACGACTCCTGACGGTACAGACCTGATATAGTAACAGCATGTTTCCCAAAAGTACGGTCATAAGCAACTTTAGTTTCCAGATTAGCACGTATGTATTGGTCAGCCAGTCCTTTATTATCAACTGTCAAAGCCTTATCATCTCCGAAACGTTCTGTATTAATCTGGTATTCGCCAGTTTCCGGATTCAATACCGAGGAATTTATCTCGTAGAGAAAGTTCTTGCTTCCGGTTTCCTGATAAGTTGCACTATTATCATAAGAAACAGCTATCTCTGCACTCAATCCTTTCGTTATTGCCGACAAATTCTGTATAATCCGCAAATCAGCCTGCAACATACGCTGATTCTCTTTATAATATCCGACATCGGCAATACGCGCAATCGGATTATCATTATACACAGTGTTACTACCCCAATAACCATTACTTGTTCTGACGGGAAAAGCAGCAGAAGGGGTTTTATATAAACCTGAAAAAATCTTATCTTCTGCCGTATTGGGACGTTTTCGCTCATATAGCATTCCCAGCATAGTCAACTTAACCATTGTTGTGGAAGTGACCTCCACATCCAGATTCATCCGAAAATTCAGATTATACTTCTTCATTTGTGTATTATAACGATCAGAATAATCAGTATAAGCCGAATTTAGTATGCCATAATCGTTTTTATAACTCAGCATTGTGAAATACCGGAGGCGTTTACCTCCTCCCTGAAACGTAAAATCCGCCTGGTTGTTAAAAGACTGGTTTCTCAATCCCTCACTCAGCCAATCCGTATCAGCATAGAGATCGCGGTTACTCCCATTCCTAAAAGCCTCTAAATGAGCATCGGTATACTGTGGTTGCAACCCATCCAGCAACAGCGCTTCATTCTTAGCCTGAGCGTAAGTATAAGCATCGACAAACTTGGGCTGATTTATAGGAAGTCCCATACCAAACCGATAGTTCACATCAATACTCATTTTAGCTTCTTTTCCACGCTTTGTGGTAATAACGACCACTCCATTCGCTCCGCGCGGTCCCCATACCGCTGTAGCCGCACCATCCTTCAATACGGAAACAGACTCTATTTCCGCTACATTCAGATACTCTAACGGACGGGGAAATCCATCGACTATTATCAATGGCTCTGCCCCATTCAGCGAGCCTCTGCCACGTACAATCAATTTAGCATTATCAGTCCAACCAGTCTGTTGCAGTACACTCAATCCCGGTAATAAACCATATAATGTATTATAAGGATTAGGAGTAGAATTCTTTTCCAATTCTTCTGATGTCACAGTAGAAACAGCCGACGTCTGACGTTCGTCAATATTTGATTTTGTTTTAATATCGCCATCAGCCATTGCCGAAACAGCATACAATAAAGCTATTCCGACTATATATACATTTTTCCTATTCATAAGTTTTCAATGTTTCTAATTAGATTTATTCTTATTCCCAACCCGGATTCTGCACGAGTCCATACTTCTTGTTTATTTCACCTTGAGGAATAGGAATCAGAAAATAACGATTATCCCAGCGTTCTATATATACACGTTTATGCAACATATCATATCTCACCTCATACGAAAGCTTATCATTTTCTTTGGTAATTCTTAATCTATGAAGTTTGGCTTTCAGATAGTCGTCTCTCTTCCACCGGTTTATATCAAAATAACGTATTTCCTCAAATCCAAACTCAACGGCACGTTCATGCAGAATAGCTTCGCGCAACTTCTCACCCGGCGTAACGATGCTTTCATCCAGTCCCGGCATATCCACACGATTACGTACCAGTTTCACATAATCATAGGCAGTTCTTCCGAATTTATCCGGAGTTGTGGCAAGTCCTAATTCGTTCATCGCTTCGGCTATATTCAAGTAAATTTCAGGCAAGCGCAACAATGGACAGGAATAGAATTTCTTCCTCATTTCAGTGCTCAAATCACGCTGAAATTTACGCATGCCATACCCGTTATATGCATTTTTCTGGAAAGAAGAAACCTTGGAGCCTTCACATGATTCACGACCACCCAACCAAACTTCAGCTGTACGCGATTGCCATTTATCACCATTTACAATCAAAGTTTCATACATCCGGATGTCTCGAACCGGCTTTCCGTTATCATCAAAAAACGGATGTGCTCTATGCACCGGATTATCCCAACTGAATGGAGTTCCATCTGCCATCTCAAACATATCCGCATAATTTCCAGTAACTCCGCTTGTTCCAAACTTAATTTGCTGGAAAGACTTACTGTTAGCATCATATGTGACGAAACGATGGGAAACAATAATGCACTCTCTATTGCAGCGATTGAAGTATGCCGCCGCAAAATCATCTCTCGGATTACCTGTATCGACTAAACGATAATAATTACCCTTAGCTTGGTTTGCTTCCAAAAAAGCCAATCCTGCATCTAAAGCATCTTTCCAGCGTGAAGCATCATAATTACCATACCAGGTATACAACTTATCAGACGCTTCTCCTTCCCTGAAAGGAGTTGCAAAATTAAACAACGGGCTTGCGGCAAACAATCGAGTCCGTGATTTTAGAGCCAGAGCGGCGGCGGCAGTCATACGGCCTTCGTCAGCCTCTTCCACACTCCACGGAAGAACTTGAGCCGTGGCATCCGCTATTGAATCTATTTTGGCAACCGTTTCTTCAACAGTCATACGAGTACAAGTCATATCATCATCTGCTTTAAAAGCATGATCAATCCATGGCATTCCTCCATAGTAGCGTAGCATTTGAGAATAATGAAATGCTATAATAAGGGCTGCCTCAGCCTTACGGACTTCTTTCTCCTGAGCAGACATATCCGGTACTTTATCCACATTTTCCAAATAAATCCATGCTTTGCGAATGCCATACATGGGCGAACATGCAGCGGCTTCCTCAGTAGTGCCCGCCGGATCTAGGCGATAAGGAAACTGACCGGTGTCTATCGCAGTCAACGTACCATTATAATATCCTTGTGCACCAGCTGCCTTTGTGTTTTCTCCCAAGTCGGTTATTGTTTCCAAAGTACCCCATGATAATCTACCATCGGTAGGCAAATAGTCCGGTAATGAGTGATATACTTCTGCCAAAGCTTGTTCTGCATACTTCTTGGAAGAAAAGACCGTATCAATAGTCACATCCGTACTAATAGGCTTTTCCAGGAAAGCATTACCAAACTTCAAATCTTCACATCCTGCTAATATGGATAAGAAACAAGCAGGAAGAAGTCCTATATATTTAAATTTCAATTTCATGTTATTCATTTATTTAGAAAGTAATATTAACACCTAAATTATAAGTCTTGGTAATAGGATAAGTATCTTGATTATTGGGTTTACATTCCGGGTCCATGATACCAAATTTATCGAAAGTCAGCAGATTATACCCCGACAGCTTAAGTCCCAGTTTACTGATACCTATTTTCTTCAATACTTGTATATCTGTAAACTCATACCCAATTGTCACAGATTTTAATCTTAAATAAGAACCATCTTTGACCCACAAAGTAGATTGCTTACTATTATGCGACAAGCTATTCTCTGAGAAACGGGGCATAGTTGCCGTCTCTGCCGTTTCGGGTGTCCAACGATTTTCTACATGATAAGAGAATAAGCCTAATGATTGTCCGCCTCCGTTACCGAAAGGTGTTCTGAACTCATTGGCCAGCACCAGCGAACGGTCCGTAACTCCCAACCAGTTCATTGTGAGGAACCATCCTTTGTAATTCACTCCGTAATTCAAACCGAATGTATAAGTGGGACGGGTCGGATATCCTATTTCGCATTGATCGTCCGTATCAATCACATCATCGCCGTTCAAATCTTTATATTTCACATCGCCTGGATATACAGGTACTTTTGGATCCGGCAATCCATCAATCAGTGTCTTTCCATCTTCTTTAAAATCAGCAGCCGAATAAAAGCCTTCGGATACATAACCGAAAATGGCACCTACAGATTTTCCGGTACGCCATAAATAAGGTTCATTGGGTTCTACCTCATCTTGTTCTATAATTTTATTCTTTGAATAAGATACATTACCATTGGCCCAATAACGAAAATCATTAATTCTATCTTCCCATTTCACTTCTACTTCATAACCATGATTCTTCACACGTCCCATGTTCACTACCGGCAAAATGCTTGATGTTAAACTAGAGATCATAGGAATAGTGGAACGACTGATTAAGATGTCCTTACGATCTTCAAAGAATATATCGGCCGTAACTTTAAGACGGCTCTTCAGAAAGTGAACATCAATACCGTAGTTTTGCTTCAAAGCTGTTTCCCAAGTCACGTTCCGGTTTCCAAGGCGTCTTTCTATCGCAGCGGGCGTCCAATAGGTCGAATTATAACCAAAATTATAACCATGAGGATATCCTTTCCACGCCGTTTGACTACCTTGCTGGTCCACCAAATAGGCATCCGACAGATAAAGAAAACGGTTATTATTCATATTGTCATTTCCGACCAATCCAACAGAAGCACGCAATTTTAAATAATCAACCACCTTTTGTTTCTTCATAAAAGGTTCTTCCGAAATTATATAACCAATAGAACCGGCAGGAAAAGCACCGAAACGTTTGTCCGGAGCAAAATTCTCCGAACCGTTGTAACCGAAATTAAACTCTGCCATATAGCGCGACTTATAATCATATGTCAAACGTCCGACAAGTCCTACGTAAGCAGCAGGAACATCAGAGTATTGAGCCGGATAGTATTTCTTACTTTGATTATACAGCAATAATCCGCCTACATTATGATTACCAAATTTACGATTGTAACGCAGACTTGCCTCCAGATACCAGTTACGCCCTCTTGTTGTCTCTTCGTCAAAGGCCAGAAACGGAGTAGCATAATCATTCAGCACTCTATAAACAACAGTCTTATTATAATTGGGATCATCAGTCAGCGGGTGGTCAGCTCCCGGCTGATATCCCTCCAACTCTGACTGGTAATGGGGTTCATATCGAATGGTTTGCGAACGTGTTCTGCTCTTCGAATAAGAGTAGGATGTATTATAGGCCCCTTTTACTTCAACAGAAAGCCCTTTGGTTACCATATCCAGTTTCTGAACCAGTGTCAAGTCCATATTCATGGTGTTGGCCGTCTTATCTTTATAACCTAAATCATAAAAACCCTTTAATACATTGTTATTCATCAAAACCCCTTCATATTTTTGAGAATTCATCACAATCAATTTCCCATCAATAACTCCCGGGCTACAGAAAGGCTGTGACAAATTGCCAAAACCTGCTCCCTTAGGTTCATGAGTCATACCAACAATTCCACCAAGCCCCAACTTTAAAACAGTAGACTTCGTCAAGTCCAAATCCAGATTAGCCAGATAATTATAACGGTTATAGGTATAATTATTCTTGTAGTCCAGTTCCTCAAATTGACGGAACAGACCATTCTGGTACAGGAATCCCAATGAAATAAAATAGCGTACTCTCTCCGTCCCCCCTGAGATATTGAGATTATGCTGTGTCTGAATGGATGTCTTATTCAGCAAATAATTCCTCCAATTCACATTGGGATACATGATAGGTTCATCATTTAAGCGAAATCTCTCTAATACATAATCATCAAATGAAGGTGATTTTCCGTCATGTGCTTTCATTTCATTATGGCATAAAGCATACGTATAACTATCCGCCATCTCCAACAAGCGCGTAGGTTGTGTCAAACCAAAAGAAGAAGACAGAGATATTTTCGCTTTTCCCTCTGCCCCTCGTTTAGTGGTTACAAGCACTACTCCATTAGCGCCACGCACGCCAAACACGGCTGTAGCCGAAGCATCTTTCAAAACGCTGACACTTTCTATCTCATTAGGATCCATCTGGAAGAAAGAACGCTCTACGCCATCTACCAATATCAATGGCTGCGAACCGGCTTCGGTCAACGAACCTACTCCACGTACATAAATGGAAGGATCTTCCGCACCCGGTTGCCCGCTTGTAGACACTGAAGAAAGACCGGTGATCTGACCAGCCAATGCATTGGCGACACTTGCATTGGGCGAACGTAACAAAGCTTCATTCTTTACAGATGAAATGGCTCCGGTCAATGTTTCCTTTTTCTGCACGCCATAAGCAACAACAGTTACTTCATTCAATTCATTCGCAACTTCAAGTAAAGTCACTTTTACATCTTTCTTGCCTTTCAAAGCCACTTCCTGCGTTTGATAGCCAATAAAGGAAATCACCAAAACCGCCTTCTCCGGGTTAGGGACACTCAGTCTGAATTTCCCGTCAAGGTCAGTAATTACTCCTATAGAGGAGTCTTTTAATCTTACGTTTGCTCCTATTACTTCCAAACCACTTTCATCGTATACAATACCTTGTACTGTAGTAACCTGAGCATGTCCTACAAGTCCGATACTGAGTAGAATCAGTAACCAGACCCATTTAAGAATCATTTTTTGCATCATAAAATTAGATTATGTATCTACCGCTTATGCAATAGACACGGTTAGTATTAAGATCAATTTTTCACTTTTCCAGATCACGCTTTCTCATCAATGCTTCCAAAAAATAATAATCTGCATAATTCAAGGGAACATCTATCTCTTGCCCATGAGGGATGCTTCCTACTGAATGTTTCAATAGAAAGAAACCATTCGTCCCTTCTTCAGCCCGATAAGCGGAAGTACTCAACGTTTCTATTATCAGATCGGCGGTTTCTTTGTATTTCGTACCGGGAAGATAGGTGTCCAGTTCATAGAGGGCAGAAGCTGTGATTGCCGCTGCTGAAACATCACGAGGTTCATTGGGGATATTCAATGCGTCATAATCCCAATAGGGTATTAAATCCGTCGGCAGATTTTTATTAGTGAAAATAAAATTGTAGATATTCTGTGCTTGCATCAGGTATTCAGTGTTATATGTATAGCGATAACACATCGTGTAGCCATAAAGAGCCCAAGCCTGTCCTCTGGCCCAAGCAGATTCATCTGCATATCCCTGCGCAGTTTGTTTGCTTCTCACTTCACCGGTTTCCGGGTCATAATCAACTACATGGTAACTACTGTAGTCGGCACGAAAATGATTCTGTAGAGTCTTATCTGCATGACTGACCGCCATAGTATAATAGATGGAATCCCCAGTCAGTCGTGCCGCTTCAAACAGGATTTCCAGGTTCATCATATTATCAATGATAACCGGACATTTCCAGCCCCGCTTGGCTTGCCAGCCCTTATCCGCATCCCATGATTGAAATACCCCTGCTTTTCCACGAAAGCGAGTGGAAAGCGATTTTGCCGCCTGCACAATTACCGAACGATAATCCATTCCTCCTACCCTCATACCATTCAAAAAGCTGCATCCTATCATAAACCCTACATCATGATGCCAGGTCAGGTATTGAGCAGAATCCAAAGCTTCAGTATACTTCACTGCCAGAGTTTTCCACTCCTCATCTTCTGTCAGATTATATAAATGCCATATACTACCCGGAAAGAAACCGCTGGTCCAGTCACTATAAGAGACATACACTATGTTTCCTTCCTTATCCAGCGTACGGGGATTCAAAATCTCTTTAGTATTCTCTATTAATTTAACTTGCGAAGAGTACTGCGCTACTGCATTTCCGATATTATCAGAAATAATATCGCTTACTGCAACGGGGGTCGGTCTACATCCCCCTAACACAAATAGCAGAAATCCGACTAATGTTAACAAAGAGTTTCTCATATACAAATTATTAATTAAATGCTGCTGCAAAAGTAGATCACTCGTAAAAAACAGAACCGTAGCCGCTATACAGAAAACATACATTGTCAGTACATGCGCCCTCAATACAAATAATGTACTCAGGAAGCACCTATTTTGTACATAAACGACAGCTGCGACATCTTTATTTTTAATTAAAAAGAAGTACATTTGCATTATTGTCTAATACTCAAAAAATACATGATGAAATTAAAAAGCTTCTTTCTTCTAATTTGCTGTTGCATTTTAGCTCTATCCGGCAGCAAAGCACAAGATATTTCTTTCAATCATCTGACCATAAACGAAGGATTGGCACATAACTCCGTCATGTCCATTTATCAAGATCCAAAAGGATTTATATGGATTGGCACACGCAATGGGGTCTGTTCATACAATGGCAAAGAGTTTACCACATACAAATATCGTAAAGACACCCCCAACAGCCTTATTTACAATAACATCTCTCAAATCACCGGCAATGGTGAGGATGAGATTTACTTCATGACTTCCAAAGGTATATCTGTTCTTCAGCTAACAAAGAACCAGATATCAACCCTGATTCAGGGAACTGTGCGTTCCATGTATTATCATAAGCAACTCTACATTACCCTGAATAATATAATCTACCGCTATGATGGCAAGCAATTCAAGGAGTACTATAAAATAAAAGAATTAGATAGCTATATCACTTCTTTGTACATTTGTGATGAATTCATGCTGATAGGTACTGTAAATCAAGGACTCTTCCGCTTAGATTGCCACAATCAAAAGCTTAGCAGGCTCTTACCGGAAATTTATGTTGAAGATATATTTAAAGACTCTACCGGTAAGTTCTGGATTGGCACCATGAACCATGGCATTTATATAATGAAAGAAGATTCATTTACCAACTTCCAACATAAACAGGATGACCCTTCCAGCATCAGCTCCAACTTCATCCGATGCTTTTGCGAAGACAAGCAGGGCAACGTGTGGATTGGCACATTCAATGGGCTCAATAGATATAATGCTTCCAGCCAGACGTTCACCAACTATCAAAAACAAAATAAAGAAAGAAGTCTTACCCACTCTTCCATCTGGGCTTTACTATGCGATAAGCAGGGTAGCATTTGGATTGGAACCTATTTCGGAGGCATTAACTATTTTCATCCGGAAAATCAGGTATACCGTCATTACCAGATTTCATTTCGAGAAGGAGAAGGACTCAGCTCTCCTATTGTAGGCAGTATTACCGAAGACAGTCAACAGAACTTGTGGATTTCAACAGAAGGAGGAGGAATAAACAAATACGACCCCAAAAGCGATAAATTTCAATGGTACAAACATACTGAACATTCAAACAGCATCTCGCACGACAATGTAAAAGCCATATATTATGACAAGAACAAGGAAGCTTTATGGATAGGCACTCACATGGGAGGACTCAACAAATTAAATATTCAAAACGAACGCTTCACCTACTATCCTTTCGAGAATACTCAATCGGAATCCTCTCTTTCAAGGACAATTCGAGATATTATACCTTATAAGGACAAGCTTATTCTAGCTACACACGGTGGAATAAGCATATTTAACACGAAGACCGGCCAATACAAGCCTCTTTTTCAAGATAAATCCAATAAAATTCATTTTGCCACTTCTGTATGTGTGGATCATCACAACACTCTTTGGATTGGCGGTGATGGAAAAGCTGTATACAGATATTCATTCACTAATAAAGCTTTACAAACCTACAAGCATAATCATGCTTTAAAGCAAAGCATCAGTAGCAATAGCGTCAACCGAATCTATGAAGATAGCCAGAAACGCTTATGGTTCTGCACTAATGAAAGTGGCATAGACTTATATCGATATGAAACAGATGATTTCGAAAATTTTGATGAGCAACATCATGGATTAGGGAGTAATTATGTATATGATGTATGCGAACTCTCACCTGACAAACTGCTATTCATTACCGATTCCGGTTTTTCCATATTGGATTATCCCACCCGCAAATTCCAGAATTACAATAAGAAAAACGGTATACCGCTATCAGCACCTAATGAACGTTCCGTTTATAAAGCAAGTAATGGAAACATATTTATTGGAGGTGTAGATGGTATGATCTCATTTAAAGCCGAAGCTATTAACTACATCCCACAAAGTTATGATATTTATCCCTTCCGTTTATTAGTAAACGGTGAAGTAGTCCAAGTAAATGACAAGAGTCAAATACTCAATAAAGATTTAACGTATTCACCCAAAATTACATTGAAATCCAGTCAATCCATGTTCAGTATTGAATATACCACTACAAATTATATACCTTTCAACCAAGATAAAATAGAGTATTTCCTAAAAGGATTCTCACAAAACTGGACTCAGATGCGTAATCAACAGGCTATCACGTATACAAACCTGAATCCAGGTAAATATACACTCATTGTACGCGCCAAGGGTAACCCGATTGTTTCAGAGAGCAGGTTGGATATTGAAATTCTTCCCCCTTTTTATCGCACGGCATGGGCCTATCTATTATATACACTATGCATATGCAGCATCCTCTATTACCTGATCCGCATGTATAATAACCGCATCAAACTACAGGAATCTCTGAAATATGAAAAGAGGCATGCTGAAGATATAGAAAGGCTCAACCAAATTAAACTGCGCTTCTTTACCAACATTTCACATGAATTCCGTACCCCACTCACGCTAATTATCGGACAAATGGAAATGCTGTTACAAATGCGGTCTTTTGTCCCAACTGTCTACAACAGGATATTAGGAGTCTACAAGAGTAGCCTGCAGCTAAGAGAGTTGATTACCGAGTTACTTGATTTCCGCAAACAAGAACAAGGCTATATGACAATAAAAGCCAGTGAATCAAACCTTGTCGATTTCGTATACGAAAACTTCCTACTTTTTCAAGAGTATGCCATACAGCACAAAACATCCTTCCATTTCCACAAGACACATGACAATATCCCTATCTGGTATGACCCGAAACAGATGCAAAAAGTGATGAACAACCTTCTCTCAAATGCGTTCAAGCACACGAAGGAAGGTGGTTGCATTTCGGTATCTGTAAGAAAAGGAAATCATGAAGCCATCATTGAAGTAACTGATAATGGAACCGGAATCCTGCCTCAGGACATCGATAAGATTTTTAACCGTTTCTACCAAACCGAGCAAATAGAATCGCCCACTTACACAGGAACCGGAATCGGTCTTTCACTGACTAAGGGCATTGTGGAGCTACACCATGGTACAATAGAGGTTTATAGCGATCCGGGAGAAATAACAACTTTTAGTGTACATCTGCCCAGTGGCAAAGAACATCTGACGCCTGAGCAAATGAACGAAAAGAAAAGTGACTTGCAACTTACTTTACCAAACGACACTAATCCGGCTTTTTTTCTGGATGAACATGAATTTGACATACTGAATACAGAGTCGGCCATCGAAAAGAACAAAGAAGCCAAAATATTGATCATAGAAGATAATGCCTCCTTACGTGAAATGCTTAAGAAACTATTTGAAACATTCTATAACGTAATGACGGCTTCTAACGGAGCGGAAGGTTGGACTATTGTTCAAGCAGAGCACCCTAACCTTGTATTAAGCGATGTAGTGATGCCTATTTTGTCAGGAACGGAACTGTGCAAACTGATCAAAGAGAACATCGATACCTGCCACATCCCGGTTGTCCTGCTGACTGCGCAAACTGCTGTCGAACACAATCTGGAAGGACTACGCATTGGAGCGGACGACTATATTACCAAGCCATTCAACATTAACATCCTGCTATCCCGCTGCAACAATCTTGTCAACAACCGGATTATGCTGCAAGAGAAATTCAGTAAACAGCTTCAAGCAATGCCGCAGATGCTGGCGACAAACCCTTTGGACAAAGCACTCATAGACAAAGCTATGAGTATCATAGAAATACATCTCGATGACACCAATTTCAATGTAGATGTCTTTGCACGCGAAATGGGAATCGCCCGCACCAAACTATTCAATAAATTAAAAGACATTACCGGGCAAACGCCTTACGACTTCATAATCACCGTTCGCCTGAAACGGGCAGCACTCATGCTGAAAAATAATCCGGAACTAAACATATCGGAAATTGCAGACCATTTAGGTTTCTCTTCACCCAGGCAATTCACCAAATGCTTTAAGGCTAAATACCACATCATCCCACAAGCATACCGAAAGAATAAAACGCCCGGTGACGAAAAGGATGTAGAAAACGGAGAAGAAGAGTAATATGTACTCAACAAGCATGTTTCATGTATAGTGAATACACGTCTCCATAAGAATGTTTTCATTCCTTTGCCGGTGATAAAAACTTAACCGGTAATATGAATATGAGAACATTTTATCTAATAACTTTATTGTTATGCGTATCTCTTGCCAATGCGCAAAACATGCGAAAAAGAATTTCGCTTAATTCGGACTGGCGCTTCGCCAAAGGACATGCTGCCAATCCCGAAAAAGATTTCAATTACGGGCGAGCACTCTCTTTTTCAAAAATAAATTTCCTGCAAGAAGCTACTTTGCTTCAAGCCGATCAGAAAGCTCGTTTTACGATTCCTCACACCGAGATTTATGACGATAGCCAATGGGAAAAAATATCCTTACCTCACGATTGGGGAATGACACTGGGCTTTGCTCAAGATCAATTAAAAGTAAAAGGCTATCGTAAACTGGGAGGACTTTCGCCGGAAAACAGTGTGGGCTGGTATCGGAAAAACTTGAAGCTTCCACTCGTTAAAGGCTGCCGTTATCACCTGGAATTTGAAGGCATATTCAGAGATGCACAAGTATGGATGAACGGCATCTACCTTGGAAGAAACGAAAGCGGCTACACACCTCTGTTATTCGACATAACAGAGTGCTTAAACTATGAACCGGAAAAGGAGAATGTGATAACCGTGCGAGTAGATGCCACTCAGTCGGAACTATGGTCTTACGAAGGAGCCGGTATTTATCGTAATGTATGGTTGACCCAAACGTCCTCGGTATATATCCCTCAATGGGGCACCTTCGTCACCAGTGATGTAGACCTCACAAAACGACAAGCTGTTATAAAAGCATCAATTGAAGTTGCCAATGAATCAGACAAGACCGTAGATGTTTGCATAAAAAACAGCATTACAGACACAGAAGGGAAACAAATAGCTTATACAGAAAAACATCTAAACATTCATTCGCTCGAAAAAAATGAGATAAAAACTCAAATGCAGGTAAATAATGCACACCTGTGGTCACCGGAAACACCCCATCTCTATACACTACGCACAGAAATAGAAATAGGCAATACGGTTATTGACAGCTATATTACCCGCTTCGGAATCCGCACCATTGCTTTTAGTCCCGACCAAGGTTTCCTTCTGAACGGCAAACGCGTACAATTGCAAGGAGTATGCTGCCATCAAGACCATGCCGGAGTAGGCATAGCAGTTCCAAACCGCTTAAATGCCTGGCGCATTCAGAAATTAAAAGAGTTCGGTACCAATGCTTATCGTACTTCCCACAATCCTCCTACAGTTTCCCTGTTGGATGCATGTGACAGTTTAGGAATGATGGTAATAGATGAAATGCGTATGATGAGTTCCAGCAATGAGGGACTTCAGCAGATGAAAACCATTATCCGACGTGACCGGAACCATCCTTCTATCATCCTTTGGAGCTTAGGGAACGAAGAGCCAGCTATCCAAAAAACAGAAAAAGGAAGAATGATAGCCGAACGTATGAAAAACATACAACATAAACTCGACCCGACCCGCATGTGCACAGCAGCCATGAACGGCGGCTGGGGAAGCGGCTTCTCTTTAGCCGTAGATGTACAGGGGGCCAACTATTTCAAAATAGGAAACTTAGATGATGTACACAAAAAACTACCCCAACTTCCCTGTATACTAACCGAAGAAGCCAGTACACTAACTACTCGGGGAATTTATAGTACAATAAAAGAAAAGGATCATCATCAGTCTTATGATCATGACCGGCCTAACTGGGGAGCTACTGCACAAGAATGGATGCGTTACGTAGATACGCGCAAATATATCGGAGGTGCATTTGTCTGGACAGGCTTTGACTATGGTGGCGAAGCCTTGATGCACTATTGGCCGGGCGTCGTCTCCAATTTTGGCATTCTAGACTATTGTGGTTATCCAAAAGATGCATTTTGGTACTATAAAGCCTGGTGGACAAATGAACCTGTATTACATATATTACCTCATTGGAACGGAATAGGTACCGATTCAGTGGATGTACAACTATATACCAACATGAATGAAGTTGAACTATTTCTTAATAATAAAAGCCTCGGAAAGAAAACAATAGGTAAATATGATATACCCACATGGCGGGTGAAATATACACCGGGAAAACTTACTGCCAAAGGTAAAATGGGCAGCAAAAAGTATGTAACAACTGTAGAAACAACAGGAAAAGCGACATCATTACAACTAACCAGCGAAACCGGAAACTCCATAAAGGGAGACGGCAACGACATAGCTATCATTACAGTAAAAATTGTCGACTCAAAAAAGCGTTTAGTTCCTACTGCCAATCATCGCATTTGCTTCAAAGTAGAAAATGGCATTGTACTGGGCGTAGGCAATGGTAATCCTTCCTGTCATGAACCCGACGTCTTTCCACAGGGAGTACTGGTAGAAAGGAGTGCTTTTTCTGGATATGCACAATTAATCATCAGATCCGATCGTTCAGGGAAACCTATAAATATAGTTGCCACTTCCGAACACTTGAACGAGAGTCAGATTCAAATAAGTATTCGATAAATCCCCAAAGCAATAAAACTAGATATGAAAGATTATAATTTTATCAAAACACTGCTTATTACCGCAAGTTTCCAGCTATGTCTATCAACTTCTATGTCCGCAAGGCCATATCTATGGAAATCTGATAATGAAAAGAAAACAATTCCGGCTTCCTTATCCGGCATCTACCCACATCTTGCCTATTATAATAATGAAGGTGAATGTGGCACAGGAGCTGTCGTTCCCTGGTCAGGGCATTTATGGATAATAACCTATGGGCCCCACTTGCCCAATGGCTCATCAGACAAGTTATATGAAATCAGTCCTGAATTGATTTTGAAAGTTCATAAAGAAAGTATTGGGGGAACTCCAGCCAACCGTATGATACATCAAGAAAGTAACCAGCTTTTCATAGGTCCGTATGCCATTGACGGAGATAGAAAAGTCAGAACTATCCCTCATACCATCATGCCCGGCCGCCATACGGGTAATGCACGTCATCTGACTGATCCCGCTAACAAAATTTACTACGGAACCATGGAGGAAGGATTCTATGAAGTAGATGTACATACATTATCCGTAAAAACACTCTACACTGATGGAAATTTATTACCCAAAAACTCGGACAGGCAAGCGGCAGGTCCACAAAATCCGCTGCTTCCCGGTGTACACGGCAAAGGGCTCTATTCCGGGCAAGGAGTTATGTTGTTTACCAATAATGGAGAAGGTACTAAAGAAGCACTGGAGAAATTTGACATACCAGCCGGAGTTTTGGCCGAATGGGATGGAAAAAACTGGAAAGTAGTCCGCCGTAACCAATTTACGGAAGTGACTGGTCCCGGAGGCATTTATGGAAATCCCAATCCGGCAACAGACCCGCTCTGGGCTACCGGTTGGGATCATAAATCCGTCATTCTCGGCACACGTGATGCCAAGAAAGGCTGGTCATTCTATCGCCTGCCCAAAGCCAGCAACACCTACGACGGAGCACATGGGTGGAATACAGAATGGCCACGCATCAGGAATATTGGTACTGAAGACAAGAAAGATTATCTGATGACTATGCATGGCATGTTCTGGCGGTTCCCGAATGACTTTTCCATTGATCATACAGCCGGTATACGTCCACGGTCTGCTTATCTGAAAGTTATAGGTGACTTTACCCGCTGGCAAGACCGGCTTGTTTTCGGGTGCGACGATTCTGCTCAAAAAGAATTTTTGAATAAACGGCAGGCAAAAGGAGAAATCGTCGGACCTGGACAGTCTAATTCAAATCTATGGTTTACCTCATTGGCTACTCCTGATGAATTGGGGCCGACCACAGCCAATGGAGCCGTATGGATTAAAGAAAGCATCCCAGGCAATACTTACTCAGAACCTTTTCTCTTTGCCGGTTGGAACTACCGTACAAGCTGGTTGAAAAATGATGGAGAACAAGATGTTACCTTTACTTTCGAAATAGATAAAGAAGGAAAGAACCAGTGGAAAGAATTGAAGCAGATAAACGTAACGGCAGGAAATACTGCTTTCATAGAGTTTAGCTCTTCAGAAAAGGGAGAGTGGATTCGCGTTAAGTCCGATAAAGCAACAATAGCTACCGTCAGTTTTAATTATAGTGCCAAGGAAAAACGAAGCACAAAAACTCACAAAATGTTCAAAGGATTAGCCCTTGTGGAAAAGAGTGACCCGATAGGAGGGCTGATGTACAGTTTAGGCGAGAACAAGCGTTCATTGGGCATTGTTTCACAGTCTTTTGCAGATGATAAAGTAATAGAAAATGGCTATTATGAAATGGCCGACTCTTTCCGATTAGTACGCAAAGAAAATCAGAATATGAGTGCTGAAATAAAAATGAAAGTACCCATTCCCCAACAAGTAGTCACCGTGGAAAAAGGCTCTATTCTAATTGTTGATGAACAAAAAAGACGTTGGAGGCTTCCTTTGGGCCATAAAGCATACACAGAGTTGACAGGATCTCTCACTCTCCGCATTTGTCGGGAAGTGGCAACAGAAAGAGATTTATTCAATTGCCATGGCACATTTTATGAACTCCCTGCCGAGAATGCCGACGGATATGCTAAAATCAGGCCTATAGCCAGCCATTCTTTCCGTATTCATGATTACGCATCGTATCGCGGACTGTTAGTTATGACCGGAATAGACATCAAAAAGGCAAAAGGTAACAAACATATCATTGTTTCGAATGACAAGAAAGCTGCCATTTGGGCCGGTGCTATTGATGATCTATGGAAAATGGGAAAACCAATCGGTTCTGGTGGTCCTTGGATAGACACTGATGTGAAAGCTTGGGAGAAATCAGACCCCTATCTCATCAGCCACTATGACAGAAAAGAACTCTCACTATCACATAGAGGAAACGATATCGTGAAGTTTACTATAGAAGTAGATGCTACAGGAAATGGTGACTACATGGAATATAAATCTTTTAATGTCGCACCGGGCAAAACATTGAACTATACTTTCCCTAAAACATTCCATGCCCGCTGGATACGTTTCTTTACCAATAAGAATACTACAGCCACAACTTGGCTAAACTATAAGTAATAATCCCCTCTCTAATTATATGTCCGCAAAAAAGAAAGATCTTTCATAGACGAACTGTCTGTTTAAGAAAGGGATTATTAATCAACACATTACACGGTCTTAACTTCTTGTCAACAAAGTCTTAACTTCTTGTGAGCAGGAAGTTAAGACCGTGTTGAGAGAAAGTTGATATCCTCCCACACATACTTCTTCCAAACTATTCAACGACCTTCTTTTTCTGATAAAATGTAGATATATTTTTTTTGCCGGAGTATATTGTCACCACTTGTTCATACTCTTTTCCTTGTTCAAATACACCCTTACCGGAAAGTTGCAAAGTCATTTTCTCATAAGGTTTCAAAGGCGGAACAATGCCGGAAGCTACTTTTATCGTTTTCCCATTCTTTTTATATCCTATTGTTATCGAAGCCTTTTGCGAACTGACCTGCCCAAAGTTCTGCACTTCTATATCGCAAATTAAGCCTTTACCAGATGCAGAGAAGACAGGTGCACGAGCAGAAAGGATGGGTTCTATATAATCAATGTATGGCAAACGCGCATATCCGTAAAGCATCTTTCCATTTTTATACTTCCCAATCAGTTTCGGGGCAAATTCATTCTCGGTAATGCCATTCCCTTTACCTTCAAAAGTTACAATCAAGTCATTACCATCATTCTCCGTTTTCAGTACTTTGCTTCCTCTACCATAATTAACTTCTTCAGAAGCGCCAAAACGCAATGAATTTATGTCCATATCCGTCTGCGGATGAAAGCCTTCCTCTGCCTGTACTCTCACACGAATGGTTTTGGTACCGGCAGTAATGGGCTTTTTATCCAGAATAGTCAGTAACAATCCCGGATTCAAGGGGATGCTGATATTCTTCGAACTATGGTGATCAAAAGGTTTATCTTCGTGTTTAAGCGTATCAATTACTGCAAAGTTGGCCTGAATGGCACGTCCGTATTGATCCTGGTACACTTTAAGGCGTTCATATTTAAACCAGTCTTCCGCATGTCCATCCTCGTGTATAGCGATTCCAGGCATATAGGCTTCACCCGGATCAACCACCCAGTTCACCCCGTCTTTTGAACGAAGATAGAAAGCGATACGCCCCAGCCAGTCGTTTACAATCATGTGATACTGAATATGATCGCGCCAGATTACGGGATCTTCAAAACGTCCGTCCACATCCGGATAAACGCGTTGGTCAGTCAGCTGGTTATATTCTGATAATCCGTCCTGACTGATCCAGATGCCACCACCACGACAAACCATCACATACGAGCTGTCTTCGCGCTGGGCAAACGAAAGGTTGGACAAACCTTCGATGATACGGCGGTCGCGTGCATTGAAATCGAACTTCCCGTATTTCCATTTCCCGTTCAGATCATCGGAGACATAACGTCCGCCAATCACATAGACAACATACCGCCCGTCCTTTGCCCGGAATATTTCAGGATTATGCCCTTTACCGATTATATTGACAGGTTTGAAAGGACCCGTCAGATTATCGCTTACGGCATTAAATACATAAGAGTTGGGCCATTCCATATGTCCTTTTGGGGAACATCCCAGCCAACCGCATACAAACAAGTGATATTTACCGTCTTCACCTTTTCTGATGTTTCCACCCCAATAGGACCAGATACCATCTTCGATGCCATTATCAACGTAGCGCGGACGCACACAGCCGGCCCCCCAAGTATCCGATGAAAGCACTTTGCCTTTCATGGGCAGAAAGCGATCCATAAAGCGGGCTCCTTCTGTCAGTTGATTCCATTCCTTAGGACGCTCACGTTCTGTGACTTGTGAGAACATGAAATTACTCATTAGAAGCATAACTCCCATCAAGGTTAGTTTAAATAGATTCTTTTGCATATTCATAGTTTCAAATCTGTTTATACTGCCAAAAATAGGAGAATTATGCGGATGAAGAATAAGGATGTGGTCGGAAAAGGTACGTAAACCTTTACGTAAATAGTTCTTATATGTTATTCATATAAAGATGTACCGGTCAGTATACAAAGAAAAAGAGCCCCCTGTTGTACGAGGACTCTTCTAATTCTTTTTTTGTGGAGCTGGAGGGAATCGAACCCTCGTCCAAACGAGGAAATCATAAGCTTTCTACATGCTTATCTTTGCCTAATTTTTCGAGCAACGGCAGAACCAAAGCCATCAACCATTGCCTTATCCTTTAAAGTTTCATTCTCGCCTCAAGGCCGACAAGAACTATCCCCGATGTAACTGCACCACTGGATCGGAATGCTTCGGAGCAACAGCTTCCGAGTGATGTCTCGTCCCAGCACCTAGTGCCGGGATTAAGCTAATCTACTATGATTCGATTAAGCAGCAAGAGCGTATTGTCTTTCGCCAGATAAAATTTTGAAGACTGAGATTAAAGTGCAAATCAACGACGCACTGCATGCTTACTTACTATTTCTACCCGCTGTCAAATCCAGTCAACCCCAGAATACATACGGTTTTTAGAAATCGTGGGGCAAAGATAAGAATTCTTTTTTTATCGAATGCTTTTTCTTTGCAAATATTAAAGCCTTAACACAAAGCTATCTTTCCCAAGCTATCTACTTCTAACCTGGCACTCAATCCCATTGCCTTGAAAAGCTTTATTACTGTAGCAAAAGTTAAGTTCTTACCATTTTCAATCCTTGATATTTGGGCTTTCTGTACACCAACAAGTTTACCTAAATCTTCTTGAGTTAAGTTCTTGGCTTGTCTCGCTTGCTTAATGGCTTCTCCGATGAGGAATAGATCCAGCTGTTCCTCATACCTGTCACGCTCCGGAGTACCTCTTTTGCCTATCAACTCATCCTCAATCTCCTCTTGCGTATAAAATTTCATTTCTTTCATGTGTTTATGATTGAACACCGCAAAGGTAGCAAATGTTTCCATAAATAGAAACTTCACAAGTCTTTTTTAAAATAAGACAAGCCGTCCGGACAATAAGGGCCATTGTAATGAACAATATTACCCTCTCGCCTTAGACAAAAACCGTACCTTTGGCAACAGAAGATAATATACACAAAAATATAAATATCATGAAGAAGCTGATTGCAATGACACTGCTGCTCGGAGGCAGTACTCTGCTCTGCGCACAAAAGACCGTGAAGATACCAGCTGTGTACAAACCCGTCAAAAGCGAGATGTACAAGAAAGGCTGGATTGATTTCAACAAAAACGGAGTGAAGGATGTATACGAAGATCCGAATGCCTCACTGGATGCACGTATCGAAGATCTGCTCAGCCAGATGACGCTGGAAGAAAAGACTTGCCAGATGGTAACCCTCTACGGTTACAAACGTGTGCTGAAGGACGACCTCCCCACCCCCGAATGGAAACAAATGCTTTGGAAAGACGGCATCGGTGCCATCGACGAACACCTGAACGGTTTCCAACAATGGGGACTTCCCCCATCGGATAATCCCTATGTATGGCCGGCATCCCGCCATGCTTGGGCACTGAATGAAGTACAACGCTTCTTTATAGAAGAAACGCGCCTCGGCATCCCCGTAGATTTTACAAACGAAGGCATCCGCGGAGTAGAAAGTTACCGTGCCACCAATTTCCCCACACAACTGGGATTGGGACATACCTGGAACCGCGAACTGATACGCCAGATAGGATTAATCACCGGACGGGAAGCCCGTATGTTGGGATATACCAATGTGTATGCTCCCATCCTCGATGTCGGTCGTGACCAGCGTTGGGGACGCTATGAGGAAGTATATGGAGAATCTCCTTACCTCGTTGCCGAACTGGGTATTGAAATGGTACGCGGCATGCAACATAACCATCAGGTAGCAGCAACCGGAAAACATTTCGTTGCCTACAGTAACAACAAGGGCGCCCGCGAAGGTATGGCACGTGTAGACCCGCAAATGTCACCACGCGAAGTGGAAATGATACACGTCTACCCTTTCAAACGGGTGATAAAGGAAGCGGGACTATTGGGAGTGATGAGTTCGTACAATGATTACGACGGTGTCCCCATACAAGGCAGTTATTATTGGCTGACTACACGCCTGCGTGGCGAGATGGGTTTCCGGGGATATGTGGTTTCGGACAGTGACGCCGTTGAATATCTCTATACCAAACACAGCACCGCCAAAGATATGAAAGAAGCCGTGCGCCAAAGTGTAGAAGCCGGTCTGAATGTACGTTGCACCTTCCGGTCACCGGATTCATATGTATTGCCTTTGCGCGAATTGGTTAAAGAGGGCGGACTAAGCGAAGAAGTGATTAACGACCGTGTACGCGACATTCTGCGTGTAAAATTCCTCGTAGGGCTGTTCGATGCTCCCTATCAGACTGACCTTGCAGGAGCCGATAAAGAAGTAGAGAAAGCCGAGAATGAAGCTCTTGCACTGCAAGCCTCACGCGAAAGCCTCGTCTTGTTGAAGAATGAAAACAACGTGTTGCCATTGGATATCAACAACGTGAAGAAGATAGCAGTTTGCGGCCCCAATGCAGACGAAGAGGGATATGCACTGACACACTACGGTCCTTTGGCAGTAGAAGTAACCACAGTACTGGAAGGCATTCGCCAAAAAACTGAAGGCAAAGCAGAAGTGCTCTATACCAAAGGCTGTGACCTTGTAGATGCCAACTGGCCGGAAAGTGAACTTATCGACTATCCGATGACAGATAGCGAACAAGCTGAAATCGATAAAGCAGTAGAAAACGCACGCCAGGCAGATGTAGCCGTAGTCGTATTAGGAGGCGGACAACGTACCTGCGGTGAAAACAAATCGCGCAGCAGCCTTGACCTTCCGGGACGACAACTGAAACTGCTTCAAGCCGTACAGGCAACCGGAAAGCCCGTCGTACTGGTGCTGATTAACGGTCGCCCGCTATCCATCAATTGGGCAGACAAGTTCGTTCCCGCTATTTTAGAAGCATGGTATCCGGGCTCCAAAGGTGGAACAGCAGTAGCCGATGTGCTCTTCGGAGATTATAATCCGGGCGGAAAACTGACAGTCACTTTCCCGAAAAGCGTTGGACAAATCCCGTTCAACTTCCCCTGCAAACCCTCTTCACAGATTGATGGTGGAAAGAATCCGGGACCGGATGGAAACATGTCACGCGTCAACGGACCACTCTATTCATTCGGCTACGGTCTGAGTTACACCACCTTTGAGTATTCCGACATCGAAATCAGCCCGAAAGTGATTACACCAAACCAAAAGGCAACTGTACGCTGCAAAGTAACAAATACCGGAAAACGTGCAGGCGATGAAGTGATTCAGCTGTATGTTCGCGACATCCTGAGCAGCGTTACCACTTACGAAAAGAATCTGGCAGGCTTTGAGCGTATCTACCTGCAACCGGGAGAAACGAAAGAGGTAGTCTTCACCCTCGACCGCAAACAACTGGAATTACTGGATAAGCACATGGAATGGGTGGTGGAACCGGGAGACTTCAGCATTATGATAGGTGCTTCTTCCGAAGACATCCGACTGAGTGGAAAATTGACAGTAGAAGATCCCAACGCCCCCATGCAAGCACAGGCAAAAACGGATGCTCCCGTAACTGCCAGCACCAATCCGGAAAGTGCAATGAACGTGCTCGATAAAAAAATGAATACTGTTTGGGAAGGAAATAAAGGAGATTATATTACCTTTGCCTTGGAGAACGGCTCCAAAGTAGACGGTGTTTCCATTGCATTCAGCAGAGGCAACGGTCTGCCCGCGGAGTTTGAAATCCAGCTTTCAAGTGGCGGCGGACAATTCCTGACAGTTTATTCGGGTACAGTCAGCGAGTACGGAAAGCTGATTTCATATACGTTCAAAGGAACTACTGCCAGCGACTTGCGCATTGTGCTGAATGACGATCGTGTAGGAGTGGCAGAAGTGAAAATTAACAGATAAGTGATTAGTGATTAGTGATAAGTGATTAGTACCGTGTACAAAACGGAGCCAACCAATTATCACTTATCACCAAATACTAATCACTAATCACTAAACACTAATCACTAATGAAATCTCTTCTTTTCTGTATGCTTGGATTAGCAATGACAGCCTGCGCACCCCGCAAAGCGGGAAACGTAAACAACGGAAGTGACGAACTTGCCATGCTGGTAGGTACGTACACCGATGGAAACAGCAAAGGTATTTACACCTTCCGCTTCAACCAGGAAACGGGACTTGCCACTTCGCTCAGTTCCATCGAAGTGCTCAACCCGTCTTATCTCATCCCTTCGGAAGATGGAAAGTTTGTCTATGCCGTCAGCGAAATGAACGACACAACAGCTGCTCTCAATGCTTTCTCCTTCGATAAGGAAACAGGGAAACTCAGCTTATTGAACCGCCAGCCCACTATGGGAGCCGATCCCTGCTACGTTGCCACCAATGGAAAAGAAGTACTCACAGCCAACTATAGCGGAGGTAGCATGTCCATCTTCCCGCTGAAAAAGAACGGTTCATTAGAACCTGTCGATACGCTTTTTGAAGGCAGTACCGGCGGACCGGACACTGAAAGGCAGGCAACACCCCACGTGCATTGCACTGTCTTCTCTCCGGATGGAAAATATATCTTTGCCACTGACTTCAGTGCCGACCGCATCCTGCGCTTTGTCATACATCCGAAGAGCATTATCCCCCACCCTTCTGCCGAAGCCATTGACGTAGATCCTAATTCCGGTCCACGTCATCTCACCTTCAGCCCGAACGGCAAGTACGCGTATCTTATCAGCGAATTATCCGGCAACATCACCGCTTTCAGTTACTTGGACGGCAAACTGGAAAAGATACAGACCATTGCAGCCGACACACTCCGTGCACGTGGCAGTGCCGATATACATCTCAGTCCCGACGGGAAATACCTGTATGCCAGCAATCGCCTGAAAGGTGACGGCCTTGCCATCTTCGAAGTAAATCCGGAAAACGGCATGTTGGCAAAAGTAGGCTACCAGTTGACGGGAATTCATCCGCGTAACTTTATTATCACCCCGAACGGGAAATATCTGTTGGCCGCCTGCCGCGACAGTCATGTCATTCAGGTATTCCAACGGGATTCCGTAACAGGTTTGTTATCAGATACGCATCAAGACATCAGCATCGATAAACCCGTTTGCATCCAATTCGTAAAATAACCGGGTAAAAGCTTGACTTCCGGTTTTTAATTTCGTATATTTGGCATCGTAATCCTGATTTAGATTCGGGTTCACAGATAGTAACAGGGAAAAGCATTTGCTTCTCCCTGTTTTTTTATATCCGATACCTTTTCAGGCGAAAGATAAGATACTTTGAGGCAAAATACATCATCTATTGAGGTAAAACAAACCATCTATCGAGATGAAACATACCATCTAATGATACAAAAGAAATGATCTATTGGGACAAAACACACCATCTCATGGAGCGAAAAGAGCCGCTAACTCACCCAGACAGCCTATTCTGTTAATATTCTATAATCTTACTCTTGACAAAAATAACTTCATTAACTTTGTCCCTCAACCGAAATTGTTTAAACAACGCGACTTATGAAGAAAAAAAATATAGTATTACTCTCAGCACTGTTGTTCTCCGTTTCTGCCATAGCGCAAACAGAAGTGACAATAGGTATCATGCGTGGCAAAGACTACGGCGTTACTTATGTACTTCCGAAAACAGAAATCGAACTTACCGTGCAAGCCACTAAACATATCTATACTCCCGGAGAATTTTCCAAGTATGCTGACCGTTATCTGCGATTGAATAATGTCTCTTCCGAACCGGAAACTTACTGGACATTGGACAAGATACAAACAGCAGTAGTCGGTATACCTGATAAAGAGAATATATATTTCGTGAAGATGAAAGACAAAACCGTGGCTCCTCTTATCGAATTGAGCAAAGACGGCATCGTCTACTCCATCAACATGCCGTTGGGCAGCGGACAAAAGAAAGCAACTCCTGCCACTCCCAAGGCAGCAGACAATACTCCTAACGTCAATCCCCGTAGCTTCTTGACAGAAGAAATCCTGATGGCAAATTCAACGGCAAAAATGGCGGAACTGGTTGCAAAAGAAATCTATAACATCCGTGAAAGCAAAAATGCCCTGTTGCGCGGTGAATCGGACAACATGCCCAAAGACGGTGCACAACTAAAGCTTATGCTGGATAACCTGACCTTGCAGGAAAATGCTATGACCGAAATGTTTGCAGGTAAAGTGACCGATGAAGAGAAAATATATACTATACGCATCGTCCCCAAAGAGATGAAGAATGAAGTTGCTTTCCGTTTCTCTAAGAAGTTGGGTATTGTAGCTAACAATGACTTGGCAGGCGAACCTATTTATATCACGGTAACTGACCTTAAAAGCATAAAAATCCCTGAAGTCGATCCAAAGAAGAAGGTGAATGAAGGGGTTGCCTACAATGTACCGGGCAGAGCTCACGTTACATTAAGTTATAACAATAAAGAATTGTATAATTCAGAAATCCCTGTCACACAATTTGGTGTAGTCGAATATCTCGCTCCTGTACTGTTCAATAAGAATTCCACAATAAAGGTATTATTCGATCCTGAAACAGGGGCTTTATTAAAGGTTGACAGAGAGTAATTTTATAAATCCATCCTTTCGTAATTGCATCACATAAGTCGTGACTCGTGAAGCATAATTCTCATCAGGATGGAAATGATCGGCAAGCTGGGAAACAATCTCCCGTACCGTACGCCGCCCGTCTATCAGACGCCACACTGCACTGCCGTGTTCTTCAAGGCGGACATGAATATCAGGAGACATGCTTTTCGGTAACAAAAGCCGGCGCATCCACTCATACTTGAACCGGGGATAGGAGATTACAGCGTAATCTCCCTCCCATTCGGTCAAGATGTGGTCACAACGAACCGGAACAGCATCCAACAGACTGACTTTTCCTTCTGGTGTTTCCATACTCGCATCAGTTTATACTTACTTCTGAATATTGGGTTCTTCTAGTTGATAACCAAACTTTTTATCGGCCCTCTTCAGCATAAAGGCTACCACAAGAGACAAGCAGGCAATACCTGTAAATATACACATAGGTATCGTATAGTCATACAAATTCGTTCCATCCGCCTTCTTGCCCACGATACAATAAAGATCAAGTACCTTACCAATCAGCGTAGGAATACCCCACAAACCAATATTCTGAATAAAGAAAATCAATGCATAAGCTGTACCCAACTGGCTTACAGGGAATATCTTAGCAACCGCAGGCCACATAGCAGAAGGTACCAACGAAAAAGCAATACCCAGAATAATCATCAAACCAATAGCCACTAACCAGTAATTAATGGCAGGAATGGCATAAATAAAGTGCACACCTATCAGCATTGCAGCACCCAGTATCATAATAGAAGCTGACTTACCGCGTTTATCTATAAATCCACCGAATATTGGAGTAAGAATCAAAGCACCCAAAGCCGGCAATCCGGCAAAAGTACCCGCTACATTCTCATTAATACCATATTTGATAATCATCAACTCGGAAGCAAACTTCTGGAAAGGGAATACACAAGAATAGAATAATACGCACAGCAAAGCTATCAACCAGAAGCCCGGGTTTACGAGGATATTCTTCACATCTTTGAAAGAGAATTTCTCTTCCTCCCCTTCTGTACCTGCTGCTATGGCTTCTGCTTCCATCTGTCTGTCAAGCTTCTTATCCATTACTGAGAAAATAAAGAAAGCAACCAGACCACCTAAGAGAAGAATCAACCCTACCAATACCGGAGTAGTGATACCGAAAGCACGTGCCAAAGGAATAGCCACTGCATAACCGGCTTGCGAACCGATACGTGCCAGTGCTACCTGTACACCCATAGCCGTAGCCAGTTCTTTACCCCTGAACCACTTGGCTATAATTTTAGAAACAGTGATACCAGCAACTTCCGCACCTACACCAAAAATAGAATAGCCGGCAAATGCAACGAATACGCCTGCTTTATAACCGAAAATCTCGTTAAGACCGAAAATCTGTGCATCCGGACCGGCAAGCCCTGTCATGGCATAATATTCAAGTGCCGTACCTCCCACCATCAAGATAGTTGATAATTTACCAGTGAAACGGATACCAAAACGGTCAAGGATTAATCCACCCCAAATCAGCATCAGGAAGAATACATTCAGGAAACTATATCCACCTGTAAAGAATCCAAAATCACTACTTGTCCAAGCAAGATCCGACTCCAACATTGTTTTCAGTGGTGCTACCACATCGTTTACATAGTAAGCTGCCATCATGGTGAAAGCAACAATTACCAATGCTCCCCACCGGGTAGCTTTGGAGTCATTCAATTTAAGTTTTAATTGTTCTGTCATTGTACTATTTAGATTAATTATTAGTCAGACTGCATAATCCCGACAAAGGTAGTTAAATCCGTCATAAAAAGAAAAAAGGCTGACACCTTTTCGGCATCAACCTCTTTCTTATTTCTTTTGCGGGCTCATCCGCGCTTAGCTTTAGTTAGCTGAATCTTCAGCAGCCGGAGCAGTTGTAGCAGGAGTTTCTGTTGTAGCAGGAGCTTCTGTCTGCGGAGCAGCTGTACCAGTAGGCATGTTATACGGATTGGTCTTTTCTTCTTTTTGAGCTTGCTCCAGAATCACATCGCCTCCCTTACCGGAAGAAGTAGGAACCACATAAGCAGTAGCAATACTCATTACGACCATGAATCCTGCCAAGAACCATGTTCCTTTTTCCAGAAAGTCAGTAGTCTTGCGCACACCCATAATCTGATTGGAAGAAGAAAAACCGGATGCTAAACCGCCTCCTTTGGAATTTTGAATCAATACAATGAAGCACATCAGCAAAGATGCAACCACCATTAAGATAACTAAGAATAAATACATTTTGTTATTTTGATTTAGCGTTAATAATCAATTTCTCCAAAAATCTGATTTGGTCTGCAAAGTAAGCATTTTTTTTTGGATAATTCAAACTTAATTTTTTAATAATTTCAAGAGCCTTGTCATATCGGCGCTGTTTGATATAAATTTTCGCCAAAGTTTCAGTAAAACAACTGTCATCCAGCTCATCCGAAGCTGATTGATGAGTCGTCTCTTCATCAGTATCCGTATCTTCGGAATCATCTTCCTCTTCTGTTTCTACCTCTGTGGGCTGAGGAATCTCTTCGGCTATAACCGATATTTCTTCTTCGACTTCGTCCTCTTCCTCCTCAATCAATGGAAGTAGAAGCGGATTTTCCTCTTTCAGCAACTTCAGGCTGATGCCTTCCTCGGTTTCACTCTGCCGGATAAATCCGTCTATCAGATCCTGTCCACGCAACTTGGGAACTTCTACCGAAACAGTCGATGATGTATCCACTTCGTCTGTATCTTCATCATCCTGCATCAGATAGGTGGTATAATCCATTGCATAATCCAACTCTGTCGTTTGGGAATGTTCTTCCGGCACAGTAGCAAGGAAAGCATCTATTAATGAGAGGGTACGGTCGATACTCGGCTCTTCCTCCAGTTCCTTTCCGACAACAGATTCTGAAGTATAAGGATGAAGGGCATACCGGTCACCTTCAATCAGATAAAACAATACACGGCGGTCCGATACATACAGTACGGCCTTACGTAATTCTGCACCGAAGTTAATATCGTGCAGCACATAGAGGTTCTTGAGATAGAGCAAACGCAGCGACTGAAAGTAAGGATAGCGGGTTACCAACGTACGAAGTTCGTATAAGGTATCCCGATTCAACGCCTCGGGATGCTGTATCCATTGTTGCAAATGTACAGGCGTCATTCCTACTTCTACCAGTTAGCTACGGTTGCGTTAAATATTTGTTCCGTTATGTCTTTCACCATCAGTTTAATTAACTCATCCTGTACTTCGGTCAGCAATTTGGAAGAGTCATAAGTCTGGAAAGCGGAGAATTGTTGGTCAGTAAAATCGTCTTTGTGATCCGTATTATTCACAAAAGAAACCTTCACAGTCAAGGTGACTTTTACTTTTGAAGAATACCCACTGGCATCCACCGCTTCGTTATATTGGTTATAACCGGTAATCTCGCCATCAATTTCAATATCAGCATTGCCATTCACAAGTGATAAACGGGTCTGACGAATGAACAAATCTTTCAGCCCCTGATTAAATTCAGTAGCCAGCGGAGCATAAACATACTCTGCACGATTCTGGAAATCAGCTATCGAGACTGTCTTTACCTTGGAGTAGTCAATCGAACTAATCGGTGCCAGTCCTACTTTAATACTACACGAATTTACTATCAGTAACACGCTCAACAACAATGCTGTCGAAGCTATTTTTTTAATCCAATCCATATTCTTTAATCTTTCTGTATAAGGTACGCTCGGAAATATTCAGATCCTTTGCCGCACTCTTGCGTTTACCATGATGTTTTTCCAGGGCTTTTCGTATCATTTCTTTCTCCACCTCATCCAGAGAGAGAGATTCTTCTACATATTCTTCCGTGTCCTGTATGTCATCATCAATATCATGAGACGACTTTATGGAAGGATGAATGATGGTAGGCACACTCTGAGAAACCGGAGTTACCACAGCAGGCGGTTGGGCGAAATAAGTAGCAGGCACAGCCGGAGCAGCAGCTTTCCCACGTTCAGTCATGATCTCATGCACAAGCTTTTTCAATTCCGTCACATCCTGGCGCATATCGAAAAGAACCTGATACAGGATTTCCCGCTCACTTTCAAAACTCTTGGATTCCTTCACACCAAACAAAGCGGGAAGGCGTTGCATACTATTCTGCGCCGGCAGGTATCCACTCAAAATGGCAGCATTGATTTCACGGTTAGTTTCAATGATGGAAATCTGTTCCGTGATGTTCTTCAACTGCCGTACATTACCGGGCCATGAATAAGAAATCAATAATTGTTTAGCATCTTCTGTCAACTGAATGGCAGGCATACGATACTTTTCAGCAAAATCTGATGCAAACTTGCGGAATAACAGGAATGCATCCTCTCCACGCTCACGCAGAGGGGGTACCTGAATAGGTACAGTATTCAAACGGTAATACAAATCTTCACGGAAACGTCCTTCGGAAATGGCCTGTGTCAAATTTACATTAGTAGCTGCCACAATGCGCACATTGGTTTTCTGCACCTTAGACGAACCGACTTTTAGAAACTCTCCACTCTCGAGCACCCGGAGCAGTCGAGCCTGCGTAGGTAAAGGCAATTCTCCCACTTCATCCAGGAAGATTGTTCCACCATCCGCCTCACCAAAGTATCCTTTCCGCTCACCGATGGCACCAGTAAAGGCTCCTTTCTCGTGACCGAATAATTCCGAGTCAATGGTTCCTTCGGGAATGGCACCACAGTTCACTGCAATGTACTGACCGTGCTTACGTCTACTGTATTGGTGAATAATCTGGGGAAAGCTCTCCTTACCCACACCACTTTCTCCGGTTATCAGTACAGACAGGTCGGTAGGCGCTACCTGAATGGCAACGTCTATCGCACGCATCAATGCTTCATTGTTACCAATGATGCCGAATCGTAATTTTACTTGTTGTATTTCCGCTTTTGTCATTCTATAAATCTTCTTCCACACTGTCAAGTTTCAGCTTATCGCTGTCATCACGCTTTTCGTAATATTGTTTTCGTAAGGGATTGGCATGTGCTTCCTTATCGCGCAGGCGATTACGGAATACATCGATAGCCACATAAATAGCCTGACGGAAAGAATCCTCACTGGCCAATCCTTTTCCAGCAATATCATAAGCAGTGCCGTGAGCCGGTGAAGTACGTATCACAGGCAATCCAGCAGTGTAATTCACACCTTCATCCATTACCAGCGCCTTGAACGGAGCCAATCCCTGATCGTGGTACATGGCAAGCACTCCATCGAAATGAGTAAAATTACCTGAACCCATAAAACCGTCAGCCGGATATGGACCATAGCACAATATGCCCCTTGCAGCCATTTCTTTCAATGCCGGAATAATAATCTCTTCCTCTTCTTTTCCCAACAATCCTTCGTCACCCGCATGCGGGTTCAGAGAAAGCACAGCTATACGCGGTGCACCGATAGCAAAATCCTGCTTTAATGAATGATTGAAGATAGCTAATTTCTCCTGTATCAATTCTTTCGTTATAGTCGATGCAATCTGGCTGACAGGAATATGACCTGTAACCAAAGCCACCCGGAAATCATCTTTCATCAGAATCATCAGTGACTTGGCACCATTACCCAGACGTTCTTCTATATATTCCGTATGACCGGGAAATGCAAAAGTCTCCGACTGAATGGTATGCTTATTGATAGGAGCAGTAACAATCACATCGACCAGTCCCTCCTTGTATTCTTCAATAGCTCTTTCCAGTGCTCCAAGTGCAGCTTTTCCGGCTTCAGGATCTGCTTTCGAAAATTCCACCTTCACTTCATCATCCGTACAGTTCACTACGCTCAGACGATTATGAACCGCTTCTGCAGCAGAGTTCACGATACTGAAGTTTGTCGGCAAATCGAGTGACTTACGATGATAAGCAGCCACTTTAGGCGAACCATAAATAATAGGTGTACACAGTTCCAACATAACAGGGTCAGAGAATGTCTTCAAAATAACCTCATAACCCACGCCGTTTATATCACCTTGTGTAATGCCGACTCTTATTTTATTATCTTCCATTTTTCAATATATATCATTTTTAGATGAGAATGCGTCAGGAGTCCCAGTGATAACTTTTCATCCGCAGGTTACACAGATTACACAGATTCATTAAAATCCCAATCTGCGTTATCCACGTAACCTGCGGATGAAAAATATTTCTTTAATAATGATTCTCCTTATACATTCTCAATATTATTTTTCTTGATCAGCAATTTGAGCTTGCTCTTTCTTCACCCCCAATGGTATCTCTGCACTTGTTTGCTTGTCACCCGGAACTCTCAATGTATAAAGAGATGCTTCCATCTGACGCATCAGATTACGTTTCAGCTTATCAGGTGAATAAATGAAAGCTTCTACAACAATGATACGCTGGTTCACCGGATCCAGACGCATGTGCGATACATACGGACCACCCATAAAATCACCTTTCATACGCCACAAGCCACGAGCTTCCAGTGCATATTCTCCTTGAATATTAAGAGGACGTACATCAGTCATCAAGGTATCAGTAGCCATATACATACCTTCCTTAGCTCCCGGAATGTTAGCTTTCATAACAGAGTCACGCATCTGCACAAAATATTCCTTAGTAAAAGTATTCTTGTCTCTATAAGGGAAAGAGTAAATGACAAAGTTCTGATCAGCGGTAGCTGCATTCGTACCTGCCCAGAAGAAATTCTCTCCTTGCTTGGTAGAAGAAAGCTCTGCCGGCACCCATACATCACAATCAAACATACTCTTAACCTTTGTAGACACATAATCATTATGTTTCTTTTCCAGCTGTGTAATCTGACGGTTCATCTCTGCACGTGTAAAGAAATCAATAATGGTCTGCTTGTTTTCCGTCACAAACGTCTCGAATGAAGCTTCATCAGGCGCCTGTATCGTCAGGATAGTCTGCGGAGATGCATATACATCCTTCGCATATTTAAATTTAGGCTGAGTATAAATATCCTGCACATCAGCAATGATAATATTGCGAATCAGCTTTAATGTAGCATCATAATTTGCAGGAGAAGTATACATCATGCGGAATGAACGCTCAGATTGGGGAAGCCCCGGCACATCCGTATCAAGTACATCATAAAGTGCCCTACCGGCAGGACGTTCCCACATAGCTGGATCTACTACTACCAGGATTTCATACGCACGACCACTTGAAGTCGCACCAAACACGCCCTTCTTACCGCTACTACATGCGGAAAAGGCTATTGCTACAAGAGCTAAACTTAGATAAAACAGGTGCTTTCTCATATACTTACCAGTTAATGTTTTTACAAAACTACGAAGAATACGTATATCATCCGAGCCAAAGTTAATAATTTATATTAATTCTTGTTTATTCTCTTCCTGTTTGGCAGTAGAAAGCATACCACAGGCAGCGAATATATCTTCACCCCTGGAAGCACGTATCGTAGTAAACAAACCGTGGGAAGTCAGGTAATCACGGAGTTTAGTCATCGTTTCCATATCCGCCCCTTCCAGGTCTACCCCGGGAATGGCATGAAAACGAATAAGATTGATACGGCAATCCAGCCCGCGCAAGAGTTTCAATAATTCTTTAGCATAGAGCAACGAATCATTCACGCCTTTAAAAACAATATATTCAAAAGATAGTCTACGCTGTTTACTAAAATCATAGTTTTTTAACAAGTCTACCATTTCTGTAATGGAGAAAGCCTTCTCGGCAGGCATCAATTCCCGGCGCTGCAAAGCAACCGGAGAATGCAGGCTGACAGCCAGATGGCATTCAGATTCCTCAATAAAGCGTTGAAAGCCTTTGCGCAGACCAACAGTAGAAAGAGTAATCCGTTTAGGACTCCATCCATACCCATAGGGAGCAGTCATAATTTCCAAAGCTTTCAGTACCTCGTCCAGATTATCCAGAGGTTCTCCCATCCCCATCATTACCACATTGGTCAGCTTGTCCCGTTCAGGGAGAGAATTGATCTGATTGATAATTTGGTTGGCAGTCAGGTTAGCGGTAAAGCCCTGCTTACCTGTCATACAGAATTTGCAATTCATCTTGCATCCCACCTGGGACGAAACACAAAGTGTGGCACGGTCTTCATCCGGAATGTAAACCGCTTCAACAAAATGTTTATCCCCTGCCCGATACAAGTATTTCACCGTACCATCCACCGAGCGCATAGCTTCCACTGGTGCATCTGCTCCCACTTCATAGACATCTTTCAGGAGGTCACGGTGTTTTAACGACAAGTTGGTCATGTCATCTATGGAATTCACTTTCTTGTCATACAGCCATGAAGCTATCTGCTTAGCGGCAAATCCGGGCATTCCCAGTCTCTTCACCGCTGCTTGCAATTCAGTGAGTGTTAGTCCTAAAAGAGTTTGTTTCGGCATAATTATCTATCAATCTATCAAATTTATCTTTGCAAAGGTAGGAATAAAGTTGCATAAAGGCAATTACAGACACAGAAAATGAGATACACCCCCTAAAGAAAAAGCCGTCTGACATTACATCAGACGGCTTTTCTTATATTATTATTCTGTAAATTCTTAGAAGAACAAATAACGACTGTCTTTCACATCAGCCTTCAGATACAAGTCGTTGAGGAACTGGCTTGCCATGCGGGCATGCATATTCTGCAACGTAGCTTCTTCAGTTTCCTGGTTGAAAGTCTCATTCAGCTTTTCTTTAGCATACGGCTGAAGAACGAATACACCACCATTACCTTTAATCGGAGCACTCAGTTTATTCAGTTCAGCAATAGATGCATAAGCACCTACCAACGGTTCGCTGGCACGTAATGCCGAAACATAAGCAGGAGCTGCAAAAGTTACATGCTTCACAGAGTCGCTTACTGCTTCAGCCATAGATTTATATTGGTCGAATGAAGTTGCACCGGCAGCTTTCATATCAGCCATGATCTTCTCAGCCTTCTTATCACGGATCAATTCCAGTCTCAGTTGGTCTTTTACCAAAGCCAACGGACGGTAACCTTCCGGAATAACAGCAGACACAGCTACAACCAACATACGGTCGCTTTCACCACATTCATACAAACCGGATACTTCACCTGGTTTTGCAGAGAAAGCCCATCTCAAAGCTTCCTTAGTACCTCTGATACTACCGATACCATGTTCAGAGCTATACAAGTCATTTCTATCTAACAGTTTATATCCTGCATCTTCAGCATTAGCAGTCATCTTCTCCAATGTCGGATTGGAAGCAATGAACTGACTGAAATCATTGTATGCTTTGCTATAAGTTTCCTTGCTAAATTCTACCGGACGTTTGATAACAGCTACCTTATATTTATCTTTAACAGCTTTCTTGTCCATTACCTGTAAGATAATGTTTGCCTGTGCCAAAGAAAGGTTAGCCATTTCATTCTTACCAAGAGTAGTAACAGTATTCACATACTTCAGATTGTCACCATCCAACTGCGCACCTTCATAGTTAGCAGAAGAAATCCAGGTAGACTCACCTGTCTGACCGTACTTCTTAGCAATCTCTGCAAAGTCAGCACCACCCTTGATAGCAGTATAGATACTGTCAGCCAAAACCTTTGTCTTAGCAGCATCTTCTGCCACTACCTGTATCTGACGATACTGAACAGAGTCCGGCATAGAAGCTGTAGCCAATTTCTTGAATGAATTGATTGTATTATCTGTTGCATTGTAGTAAGGACCATATACGCCACCTACGGAAACAGAGTCCAGACGAGCAACTACATCAGTAGGCAATGCCTTAGAAGTATAATACAAATCAATATAAGGAACTTCCGAACCTGCTGCACGAACCAGAGTAGAATAATCACCCGGAGTACCTGCAAGTTGTTCTGTATATTCCATAACTTCCTCTTGGATAGCATTTCTATCTTCAGGACTTGCAGTTACCTGTACATCAATAAACTTGATGTTACGAGTTTCTACATATTGTCTGAATTGTTCTTTCTTCTTGTCGTAAGCAGCTTTCAGGTCTGCATCTGTGATGGTTACAGTTGAATCTTCAATAGAAGAATAAGGAATAGCAGCCAGCAACAAATCTGATTGATCTACTCTTGCATTGAAAGCATCCTGAGCCTCTACCGGATTAGAGAAAAGAGACTTGGAAACCAGAGCCTGATATTTCTCTGCCAAACGAGTCTGAATCAGTTGTTTTTCCAGGAAAGACCAGAACTTGTACATAGACTGATAATATTCAGCGTACTGTGCCGGCATCTGGGCTGTATTCATCTTAGAGTAATCCACCAAAAACTTCTTCAACATATCTTTATCAAAAGCACCGGTTTGCGGGTTACGGAACGGAGTTTGTTGCAACATCGGGTGTACACCTGCATCGATGATTGCCTGAATTTCTGCTTTAGAAACTGAAATACCAAGTTTCTTCGCTTCGTTTTCAATCAACTTATTGTTAACGTAGTTTCTCCAAACTTCATCTTTAATCTGATTGTTTTCTTCATCGGTAAGTGCGCTTGTACCTCTCGAGAATTTCACAACTTCAGTATATTCTTCTACCAAGTTCTGATAATCCTGAGCGGAAAGTGCCTCTCCGTTAACCTCTCCTACATCATGTGACTGGTGTGGCTGCAATACCTTCCAAGCATCTCCTGCAATGAAAGCGAACAGCGCCAAACCAATAACAATCACCAATAAGGGTCCTTTAGACCGAATGTTTTGTAATGTTGCCATTTTAGTTAATATGATTTATTTGTTTATTATTATTTTCTCCAAACTTCATTTTAGCGCACGAAGATACAAAAAATGCTAATACGCATCTATTTATTCTTTAAAAAATTACGCCATTCTGTTATTATTCCACCACTTTCAGGCGTACTAACTCTATTTTTGTGGCCGTAACCTTAATAATTTTAAACTGAAATTTATCAATCGTCACTACTTCATGCAATTTCGGGAAACTCTGATAACGATTCAGAATCAATCCGCCTACCGTCATATAATCATCTTCTTCCGGTAGATCCAGATTGAATGTCTCATTCACCTTTTCTATTTCCAAACGACCGGAAAGTACATATTCATCTTCTCCTATCTGTTTGCATACATACGAAGTGTTATCGTGCTCATCTTCGATATCACCGAATATTTCTTCCACCAAGTCTTCCAACGAAACAATGCCGGACGTACCGCCAAACTCATCCACCACCACAGCAATGGTTTTCTTCTGCTGCATAAACAGCTTCATTAACTTATGCGCTGCCATTGTTTCGGGCACAATGGGCACCTCCTTTACATTATTCCGCCAATCAGCAGGATTACGGAACATTTCAGATGAATGAATATATCCTACTACATTATCTATATTTCCGTCATAGACTATAATCTTAGAAATACCGGACTCCACAAAAAGAGTCTTTAATTCTTCCAGAGAAGTCGTCAGATCCACAGCAACAACTTCTGTACGTGGCACAATGCAATCGCGTATCTTAATGCTGGAGAAGTCGAGTGCATTCTGAAATATCTTCACTTCGGTATCCAGTTCCTCTTCATCTTCAGCATTATCAATACTGCTCTGAACAAAATAATCCAGATCCACTTTCCCAAAAGCCTTATCGGATGCCTCCTTGTTGATCTTCATGCCAAACATGCGCAAAAAAAGATAAGACAGCCCGGAAGCCAGTTGGGATATCGGATATAGAATGACATAACAGATGAGTAACGGGAAAGCACAGACTTTCAACACAAGATTGGGATTAATCTTGAATAAGGTTTTAGGAAGGAACTCACCTGTTACCAGGATAATAAGTGTGGAGATGACTGTTTGTAACAATACTTCTACAAAATCATTGGAGATTAGATCTCCCAGTAAATGTACTTTGATAACTTGCGCCATGAGGATACCATAAATAACCAGCGCAATATTATTACCTACCAGCATGGTAGATATGAAGTTATTTGAATTACGGAAGAAATAAGAAAGGATGCGTGAAGTCACACCGTCCTTACGCTCCATTTCAAAACGTAGTTTATCTACGGAAACAAAAGCAATCTCCATACCCGAAAAAAAGGCGGAGAAGGCCATAGTAATCAATAAATAAATATAGGTATCCATAATTATGGTTTGATACTATCGGTTCGCACACTTCCAGTTTGCACACTATCGGTTTGCAAGCTATCTGCAGGCGCTGTGGCATCATCATCCACATAGAAAATGCCTTCCGGCTTTCTTATTGTATAAATAGTCATTTGTTCATTGGAGTCAAAGCCATGTCCCGTGATGATCCGGTCAGGCTGCTCAATGCGGATAAACTGGTCGGAATAGATAGTGTGCTTATTCTGGTCCCAATATAACAGGTCAGTCTCAAACCTTTCACCTTTCAGATTCTGAATATCCACATTACTCATCAGTTTCCACAGCTTTTGCTTCTCATAATAATATGCTGTATCTGCCTTTACACTCGCCTCCACGTTGAATACCGAGTCGAATTTCTCCAGATAAACACCTTTTTCAAATGCCCAATAGGGCGGATTTTTTCGGTCGAAGACCAGCCACTCTTCCGTATTGATACGATAACGGGTGACACCCGAATCAGAGATCAAAGTCATAACTCCTTTCGTATCCATCACAGGCAATGAATCACGCTCTGTTATAGCATCTCCCATATCCTTATGACGTCCGGAACAGGCGGAAAATAAAAGAAGCATAACCACTGCCCCACAGGCAATGGTTATGCTCAAACTTCTACAAAATAGAACGTTACTTCGTTTTGGTAACATATTAATATTTCTTATCGAACCGTTGTGCTTTCACCGATCCAACCACCTATTGTAACGCGGTCTCCAGCTTTAATACCTAACATAAAGAGGTCTTCAGCTTTCGGCGTATAACGTGCATACGTTGAAATCAATTCGTTTGCCTTATCAGCTACACTCGGATCTACGGCTTTAGCACGTTGCAACTTATCAATAACAACGAAGTATGTACACTTATTCAAAGCAGACTCGTCATTCCAGTTCGGGCTGGAAGCATAAAGCTGTGCAAGCAAGATGTAAGCATCTCCAAAGTTTTCCTTGAAACCAATGGCTTTCTGCAAATAGCTTCTCGCCTGTGACAATTTCTTACTATTAAACAAAGATGCAGCAACAATATAACATAATTGAGCTTTCTTTTCAGAGTCGCTTTCAAGACTTAATGCCTCATCAAAGTATTTGATAGCTGTATCAAAGTCACCTTTCTTATATGCCATATATCCACATCCTGTAGCAGCGTCAGCAGTAGGATTGATCTTATACATATAATAAGAAGCTTGGAAGTATGCTTCGCTTTCAGTACATTTCATCATCTTCAAGATAGAAATGGCTTTCTTCAGATAAGCCGAATCCGTTTGATTGCTTTCAATTTTAGGACCATAAATTTCCTGCAAAGACTCACAATCAGCAGTACCACTATTGATAAACATGGCAACAAGATTATCTTTTACTTGTTGCAAAGCAGCTTTCTTTTTCGCATCATCTTCTGCGGCAATAGCAGCATCAGCATATTCTGAATCTGTCAGATAATCCTGGATAAATTGTTCTTTATGATTAGGATCTATCTTCAGCTTATTCAAGGACATCTCCAGGAAATAATGCAAAACAGCACCCGCTGAATTTCCTTTTTCTGCATCAACAGATTCTTTAAGCCACGCGTATGCCTGATTTACATCTGGGTTAGGAGCCCAGCTCATATAATCCAGAGCCTTGGTACCCAATGCAGCTTCCACAGTCGGAACTTTCATTCCCTTTGCTGCAAATTCCGGTATATACTGTGCTCTCAAATCATATACTTCCATTAATTCATCGAAATACTTCTTGTAATCAGCAGAATTACGATCTTTTATATCACTCAAAAAAGAACGCAATATTGAAATACCATCAGAAAAAGTATAGTATCTCAATGTCGGACAATCCTTGAGAACCTCTTTCCACGGTAAATAAGCATCTTTAAAATTATTAGCTCTTACCGCTTCATGAGAAATACTACTGTTCTTGTTACAATCTTCCTGTGCCAGGACACTGGTTACTCCACCCGAAAGGAGCAAGACAGCTACAAGCGTTTTAATCTTCATTGTATTTAAATTTTAGTTGTTATATTGTCTATTCTTCATTATTGCACTTTACGTTTCCAGAACCATTGTTCATTGAATGTCACGCCAATACAAAGACGCAATGTGTTCTCATTCAAGAATTTACTTTCCGTACCTTGCATTCTCACATATTGTGCTGAGATGCTCAATACAGAACGGCTACGTGGCAAAGGCAATCCAAAACCGGCAGTTACTCCGTACTCATTCGCAGCACGTGCCCCATCTATCTTATAATAAGGTTTGGAATAATAAGCTCCCAAACGATATTTAATATGTGAGAGATAGCTTCTTCCCAACAAGTTAGGAACATACTCTGCACCCACAGCAATCTTGGCACGATTACAGAAAGCATCCGGATTATTCATAAACGTCGTACTACTCCATTTCTGAAACATCACATCCGCCCCCACTGTAAGGCGATCATCATATACATATGTCACACCGGCACCCAATGTCATAGGAATGCCCATTGTCAAGATTGTATCTTTTTGCGATGTAGTATACCCTGTTGAGCTATTACCCTTCTGATTTTGTACATACGCCTCATTATTCAAGTCATGTCCCGGTGAAAAAACAACACCTAAAGTAGCAACATGCTTCTTGCTGAATTGGTGTGTATACTGTGCACCGAAATCAAGTTTATAACTTGTAATTTCCATGCCCGTAGCTGTAATCAAAGGCATTACAGTCGAATTAGACGGAAATGACTGACTACGGGTATGTGTGATATCCCCCCAAAGATACGAAATATTCGCACCAACAGAAAGATTTTTAAATATTTTAAAACCTGCACCCAAATAAAGTTGATGTAAGCCACCTTCACCGGCATAAGTCGTACTGGCAGAATTCTCCGGATATTCCGTGTTTTCCTGATAACTGGCCATTGTATAGCCAACGTTAGAATAAGGCAACAACCCTATGCTCATCGCTCCCCATTTGGAAAGACGGAATTGCATAGTGATATAGTCAAAACTGGAGTTTTTGGCATTCTTTTTAACAGTCCCATCACTGAAGTTGGTATTCTGCATGGAAATACCCCCATCAAACATAAAAGTCAACGAATCGACCGCCGTATAGGATGCCGGATTCGCAAAATTAGTCTGATACTTGTCACGTAAGCCATAAGCAATGCCACCCATTGCCTTACTATTACCCGACCCTTGGTCTGCCAGCTGTCCGTATCCATATCGTGTATAGGGAGAATTTGTATTATTTTGAGCGACCGTCGCCCCAGATAATATCGTGAGCAAAAGCACCAAAAGTGTTTGTCTAAATCTTGTCATTATTATAGTTTAAAATTCGATTTAATCCTTTCAACACTAAAAATCTGTCTGCAAAGATGATACTTTTTAAGTTTGTATCAAAAGAAAAATCATCCCCGCCCGTTAAAAAAACCAAAAGTTCAGGATATTTATGTTTCATAGCCATTATGTAACCCAAAATTTCATATTCCATACCTTTCAGCACCCCAGCGCGGATGGCAGTCTCAGTATCCTTTCCCATCGGGAGTTCACACCCTTCACGTTGCACCAACGGCAAACGTCCAGTAAACTGATGAAGTGCACGAAAACGCATTTGCAAACCGGGTGAAATATTCCCGCCGTGATAGCGTCCTTCAGCATCCACAAATTCGTACGTAATACACGTGCCGGCATCAATCACCAGAATGTCTCTACCTGGGAACTGTTCGTTAGCAGCTACCACAGCCGCCATGCGGTCATAACCCAATGTCTGAGGAGTCTCATACAGGTTTTCCACCGGAAGCGGAGTCTTTTCATTCAGCCAAAGCACCGGTATAGGAAGTAATGCCAACTGCGCCAGCACCTGTTCGCTCAGGTCTATTACGGTTGCAACAATCGCCTTTTCAAAGTGATATTTATGATAAACATCTTTCAAATGCTCCAAATTCTGCTTGGAGTCATATACCACTTCTAAAAGTGAAAAGCCGTCAAAGACAGCTACTTTTGCTACCGTATTTCCAATATCAATAACGAGATTCACTGAATACTGATTATTTTTCCGGGCGCAAAGATACTATTTTAATTGAATTGGTTTTCTTTTTTCTATCAATATTCGTCATTAGCGTAAAGGAAGTCGAATGTAGCTTGATTATACTCAAATATTTCTTCTGGTTTAAAAAATCTTTTCAACTCCACTTCTGCTGCTTCAAGCGAATCGGAGGCATGCACTATATTCTCCTGAAAACTCATGCTGTAATCTCCACGAATAGTACCGGGAGCAGCCTTCCTGCCGTTGGTGAGACCTGTCAGTGTTCTTACAGCTTCAATCGCATCCACTCCCTCAAAACAACACACAATGACCGGGCATGCCATCATTGAATCCTTCACGCGCTGAAAGAACGGCTTTGCACTTAAGTGAGCATAATGCTCATTGAGTATTTCATCCGTCAGCTGCACCATCTTCATACCGGCTAAACGTAAGCCTTTGCGTTCAAATCTATTTGTGATCTCACCTACCAAGCCTCTTTGCAGGGTACATGGTTTTAAAATGACCAGTGTTTTCTCCATCATAATAGTCGATTCTTTTTTTTAAAAGTTATAAAACAACTCTCTCCAAAAATACTACTTTTCCATGAAATACGATCTTCGTTGGGTCTTTTTTATGTGAATCAGAAGAAAAAGAGATAAATAAGTAATGCGAATCAGGAGTTGAATTGATTCATATCTTTTCGGTTATGAATTAAATGGGTACGCGGACAAGGCGGACGAACGCGGATTTAAAAAGCTGCGCTATACTATTATAAATAATAAATTAAAGTCCGCGTTCGTCCGCCTTGTCCGTGTCGTCCGCGTATCTATTCATTCATTACCATATAGTTTTAACACTTTAGAAATGTCTCGTCCCCCCAATCACCTGAATTTCCGGTCTGATATTGAGTCAGCAGAAAAGAGATAAATCTCTAAAAAAATGCCTAAGAAATAAAGGAATACCTCGTCAGCCGAAGATAAACTAAAGAAATTGCTATAAGAATGAAAAAGATTACAGTCTTTTTGCCTAATTTTGCAGCATGAAACGAAAACTACTCATTTTCATATATTTCATACTTTATTCTCTTTACCCGCATATAACCACTGCTCAAGAGCAAACGTTGCAGGGAAAGACATCCGACTCGATCCGCATCAGCCTGCTGACCTGCGCCTCGGGTGGAGAAATATATTCTCTTTTCGGGCATACTGCCATCCGCTACGAAAACTTTACCCGGAATATCGACGCTGTTTTCAACTATGGCATGTTCAATTTCAATGCTCCCAACTTCATTCTCCGCTTCGCTTTAGGAGAGACGGACTACCAGTTAGGAGCTACCAATTACGAGCACTTTGTAGCCGAATACAACTACCTGGGGCGGGACGTATGGCAACAAACACTGAACCTTACTCCGGACGAAAAGGAACATTTGTTTAATCTGCTTCAGGAAAACTATCGCCCGGAAAACCGTGAGTATCGTTACAACTTCTTCTACGACAACTGCGCCACCCGACCGCGCGACCAAATAGAGAAAGCCATCGACGGCTCTCTGCGATATGCTGACAATATGACCGACAATGACACGGGAGTTTCTTTCCGTGATTTACTGCATAAATACAGCGAGGGGCATCCTTGGTCACGTTTTGGCATGGATATGTGTATGGGTAGCGAAGCTGACAAGCCTATCAACCGAAGACTGATGATGTTCGTCCCCTTCTATGTACAGGAGTACTTCAATACAGCCCAAATCATAGACAAAGAAGGAAAAGCACGCCCGCTGGTATCCTCTGAAGAGAAAATAGTGGAAACCGGACTGACAGCTGCCGACCACCGCTCCGGTGGTATTACCCCGATGCAATCGGCCTTGCTGCTGTTCATCCTGGTAACTGCCGCCACCATCTACGGTATCCGACGCCAGAAAACCCTCTGGGGACTGGATTTAATTTTGTTCTTCTGTGCCGGAATAGCCGGATGTATCCTTGCTTTCCTGGCCTTGTTTTCCCAACACCCGGCAGTAAGCCCCAATTATTTACTGTTTGTATTCCACCCGTTGCACCTATTTTGCCTCCCGTGGATGATAAATAAGGTGAGAAAACGACAAAAAAGTCGATACATGGTACTTAATTTTATCGTTTTAACACTTTTTATACTGCTTTGGGCGATAATACCGCAAAGATTTGACTTAGCTGTATTACCTTTGGCACTTTGTTTGCTGGTACGTTCAGCAAGCAATCTTATTTTGACATCGAAAAAGAGATAAATGAAAAAGGGACTGATAACTTCCATACTCGCATTAACTTTCACCGGTCTGCAAGCCCAACCGCTACCTGCCACTCCTAAATTAGTGGTAACGTTGACGATTGACCAGCTGCGCACCGACTACATGGAAGCATTCTCTTCCCTATACGGAGAAAAAGGGTTCAAAAGACTGATGCGCGAAGGCAAGGTTTTCTATCAAACCGAGTTTCCCTTCAGCGGAACAGACCGCGCCTCTGCCATTGCCGCCATTTACAGCGGTACGACGCCCTCAATGAACGGCATCATCTCCCAGCAATGGATGAATGCCAATACATTGCGCCCGATGAATTGCGTGGACGACCCCGCTTTTATGGGAAACTTCACCGACGAGAGTTCCTCTCCTTCCCAATTACTGACTTCCACCATTGCCGATGAACTGAAAGTAGCCACCCGCAACAAAGGTATGGTATATGCCATTGCCCCCTCGCGCGATGCAGCTATCCTTGCCGCCGGACACTCCGGAAACGGTGCGTTCTGGTTGAATGAAAACACCGGTAAGTGGTGCAGTACTACATATTACAGCGAATTCCCATGGTGGGTGAGCCAATACAATGAACGGCAATCACCCGATTTTCGCATCCGCGATATGGTGTGGGAACCGATACATCCTATAAATAGATATACGTTCCTGCCCGAATGGCGGGATCAACCCTTTAAATATAAGTTCGACAGCGAACGGATCAATAAATTCCGCCGGCTGATTACCAGTCCCTTCATCAATGATGAGGTAAACTTACTCACAGAGGAACTCCTGGAAAAGAGTACGATTGCCAAAGATGAGATACCAGACTTGCTGGCACTGACTTATTACGCAGGAAACTACAACCATAAGAGCACACAGGAGTGTGCCATGGAAATGCAGGATACTTATGTACGCCTGGACCGCAGTATCGGCTCCCTACTCGACCTCATTGACCGCAAAGTAGGCTTGCACAATGTCATTTTCTGCATTGCATCTACGGGATATGCCGACCCGGAAGCACCGGACCTGGGCCTGTACCGCATCCCGGGCGGGGAATTCTACCTGAACCGCTGCGCTACCTTGCTGAATATGTATCTCATGGCTACGTATGGCGAAGGACAATACGTAGAAACCTACTATAATCAGCAGATTTATCTTAACCATAAGTTAATAGAGAATAAGCAACTGAATTTAGCGGAGATACAAAATAAATCCGCCGACTTCCTGATACAGTTCAGCGGAGTGAATGAGGCTTATTCCGCCCATCGCTTATTATTAGGTCCTTGGTCACCCCAGATTGAACTGACACGCAACGGTTTCCATCGTAAACGTTCCGGTGACCTGCTGATAGACGTGCTGCCCGGCTGGACTATCGTGGAAGAAAATGTCACAGATAGCCGCGTAGTACGTCATGCAGATGTGCCTGCTCCACTCATCTTTCTGGGTGGTGGTATAAAACCCGAAAACATACGGGTTCCTGTCAATATTACCCGCATAGCCCCTACCCTGTCAAGTGCGATGCGCATCCGCGCCCCGAACGCTTGTACAGCTACTCCACTGAACTTTTAAGCTGAAAACACATCTTACTTGGTAAATCAAGTGACATGTTAACGAAGTGAATCGAAAGTTGAGTGTTTTACTCAAAAAACAATTCGTAAACTTCTCGTAAATCAGCATTTTAATGTAACTTTGTACCCGCATTTAAGGCAAAGTTACGCCCGAACTAATTAAGCAAATAATAATAAAAACAGATATATAATGGGATTTAATGAATTTTTAAGCTCGATTTTCGGCAATAAATCCACGCGCGACATGAAAGAAATTCAGCCGTGGGTGGAAAAGATCAAAGCCGCTTACCCGGAAGTTGCCAAACTCGATAACGACGCTCTACGCGCCAAGACGGAAGAGCTGAAAACCTACATCCACAATTCGGCTACAGAGCAACGCGCTAAGGTAGAAGAACTGAAGGCAGGTATCGAAGCTATTGAACTGGAAAACCGTGAAGAGGTTTTCGCACAGATAGACAAACTGGAGAAAGAAATACTGGAATGCTACGAAAAAGCACTCGATGAAGTACTGCCTGTAGCTTTCTCTATTGTAAAAGAAACAGCAAAACGTTTCTCTGAAAACGAAGAAATTGTAGTGACAGCTACTGAATTCGACCGTCATCTGGCTGCTACGAAGGACTTCGTACGTATTGAGGATGATAAGGCTATCTATCAGAATCACTGGTTGGCCGGTGGTGCGGAAGTTACCTGGAACATGGTACACTACGATGTGCAGTTATTCGGTGGTGTGGTATTGCACAAAGGTAAGATCGCCGAAATGGCAACGGGTGAAGGTAAGACATTGGTGGCTACCCTCCCGGTATTCCTGAATGCATTGACCGGAAACGGTGTGCATGTGGTAACTGTGAATGATTACCTGTCTAAACGTGACTCCGAATGGATGGGGCCTCTTTACATGTTCCACGGTTTAAGTGTGGACTGTATCGACAAGCATCAACCAAACTCTGACGCACGTCGCAAGGCATATCTGGCAGATATCACATTCGGTACAAACAATGAATTCGGTTTCGACTACCTGCGTGACAACATGGCTATCAGCCCGAAAGACCTTGTACAACGCCAGCACAATTATGCCATCGTCGATGAGGTGGACTCCGTATTGATTGACGATGCCCGTACACCGTTGATTATTTCAGGTCCTATCCCTAAAGGTGAAGAGCAGTTGTTTGAACAGCTTCGCCCGCTGGTAGAGCGCTTGGTAGAAGCACAGAAGAAACTGGCTACCCAATATCTGGCCGACGCCAAACGCCTCATTGCTTCCAGTGATAAGAAAGAACAGGAAGAAGGTTTCCTTGCCTTATTCCGCAGCCATAAAGCTTTGCCGAAAAATAAGGCATTGATCAAGTTCCTGAGTGAACAGGGCATCAAGGCTGGTATGCTGAAGACTGAGGAAATCTACATGGAGCAGAACAACAAACGCATGCACGAAGCAACCGACCCGTTGTACTTCGTCATCGAAGAAAAGCTGAACAGTGTAGACCTTACAGATAAAGGTGTGGATTTGATTACCGGTAACTCGGAAGATCCTACCCTCTTCGTATTGCCCGACATCGCCGCACAACTTTCCGAACTGGAAAACGAAACACAGTTGACAGATGAAGAACGTCTGGCTAAGAAAGACGAATTGATGACAAATTATGCCATCAAATCCGAACGAGTGCACACCATCAACCAATTGTTGAAGGCATACACCATGTTCGAGATCAATGATGAATACGTTGTACTCGACGGACAGGTGAAGATTGTGGACGAACAGACCGGACGTATCATGGAAGGTCGCCGCTATTCCGACGGTTTACATCAAGCTATCGAAGCCAAGGAAAACGTGAAAGTGGAAGCTGCTACGCAGACATTCGCTACCATTACGTTGCAGAATTACTTCCGTATGTACCACAAGCTATCGGGTATGACCGGTACTGCCGAAACGGAAGCAGGTGAGTTTTGGGATATCTACAAACTGGATGTAGTAGTGATCCCGACCAACCGCCCCATTTCCCGTAAAGATATGAACGACCGCGTTTATAAGACGAAACGCGAGAAATATAAAGCTGTTATCGAAGAGATCGAACAGTTGGTACAAGCCGGACGCCCTGTACTGGTGGGTACTACTTCTGTAGAAATCTCTGAAATGCTGAGCAAGATGTTGTCTATGCGCAAGATTGAGCATAGCGTACTGAATGCCAAGCTGCACCAGAAGGAAGCAGACATCGTAGCTAAAGCCGGTTTGAGCGGTACAGTTACCATTGCTACCAATATGGCCGGTCGTGGTACGGATATCAAGCTGAGCCCGGAAGTGAAAGCTGCTGGTGGTTTGGCAATTATCGGTACGGAGCGCCATGAGTCCCGTCGTGTAGACCGCCAGTTGCGCGGACGTGCCGGACGTCAGGGTGACCCGGGTTCTTCTGTATTCTTCGTATCACTGGAAGACGAATTGATGCGCCTGTTCTCCTCCGACCGTATTGCCGGTGTGATGGACCGCCTCGGTTTCAAGGAAGGTGAGATGATTGAACACAAGATGATTTCCAACTCCATCGAACGTGCACAGAAGAAGGTGGAAGAAAACAACTTCGGTATCCGTAAACGCTTGCTGGAATATGATGACGTAATGAACAAACAACGTACCGTTGTGTATACCAAGCGTCGTCATGCCTTGATGGGTGAACGTATCGGCATGGACATCGTGAACATGATCTGGGATCGTGTTGCCGCTGCTGTTGAAGCTCCCGACTACGAAAACTGCAAAATGGACTTCCTACAAACACTCGCTATGGAAACTCCGTTCAGCGAAGAGCAGTTCCGCAACGAAAAGAAAGAGAAACTTGCAGAAGAAGCTTTCAATGTAGCCATGGATCTGTTCAAGCGCAAGACTGACCGCATGGCACAGGTTGCTTATCCGGTTATCAAGCAGGTGTATGAGACTCAAGGACATATGTATGAAAACATTCTTATCCCCATTACGGATGGTAAGCGTATGTACAACATCTCCTGTAGCCTGAAAGCCGCTTACGAAAGCGAATGTAAGGAAGTGGTGAAAGCTTTTGAAAAGTCTATCCTGCTGCACGTCATCGACGAATCATGGAAAGAAAACTTGCGTGAGCTGGATGAATTGAAACATTCTGTGCAGAATGCAAGCTACGAACAGAAAGACCCGTTATTGATTTACAAGCTGGAGTCTGTCAATCTGTTTGATACAATGGTGAATAAGATCAATAACCAGACTGTTTCTATCCTGATGCGTGGACAAATTCCGGTACAGGAGCCACAGGAAATTCAGCAAGCTGCTCCTGAACAGAAGCAGGACATGAGCAAATACCGCGAACAAAAGCAAGATCTGAGTGATCCGAATCAACAGGCTGCCGCCCAACAGGATACACGTGAGCAAGTGAAACGTGAACCGATTCGTGCGGAAAGAACTGTAGGACGTAATGATCCTTGTCCTTGTGGAAGTGGTAAGAAGTATAAGAACTGTCACGGAAGGAATATGTAATGAGTGATTAGTATGCTAATCACTTATCGCTAATCACTAATAAAAGCCTCAAACGGTTAAAATCTGTTTGAGGCTTTTATATATCCATACAAAAGTGTATTTTTGTTATTCTTAGATAAAGAACAAGCCTATGACTAAGTATTCGCATCTCTTAGGGATCTGTTGCGCTCTGCTACTTGGCGGTTGCCAGACCGTAGAACAATTATCCATCGACTATATGCTGCCGGCAGAAGTCAGCTTTCCGCCCAGCCTCAAACGTGTAGCCGTAGTAAATAATATGCCATCCATCCCGGACAACAAGTTGATCGTAGAAGAAACGGATGAAAAGAACAAAGATGAGACGGAAATAGCCCGCAAAACAAAATACTTCAACGGAAATGCTAAAATAACCACTGAGGCACTGGCTGAAGCACTTGCCAACGAAAACTATTTCGATGAAGTTGTTATTTGCGATTCTATGTTACGGGCCAATGATATGATTCCCCGCGAAAGTACCCTCAGCAAAAGTGAAGTGGAAAGTCTTACCAAAAGCCTGGATGTCGATTTCCTGATAGCTTTGGAAAATATACAACTACGCTCCCTCCGCAAAATTGAATACCTGCGCGAGTGGGGTGTTTATGCCGGAACCATAGACGTAAAGGTATACCCTACCGTAAAAGTATACCTGCCTAACCGAAATGGTCCGATGGTAACAATCAATACCAACGACAGCATTTTCTGGGATTATGCTGCCCCCAGTATAGCTCAGGCCGGTGCAGGGCTCATCAGTGAAACAGAAATGCTGAAAGAAGCTTCTGAATTTGCCGGCACTGTGCCTGTAAAGTATATGCTGCCATACTGGAAGACAGCTTCCCGCTACCTGTTTACGAGCGGTTCGGTAAATATGCGTGATGCAGCCGTTTATGTTCGTGAAAACAACTGGGAACAGGCCATTGAGCTTTGGAAACAGACCTACGAGAAGAAGAAAAAAGGAAAACAGAAAATGTATGCTGCCTATAACATAGCTCTAGGATATGAGATGCAAGATAGCATTCAGGCAGCAGAAGAATGGGCACTAAAGGCACAAAAAGAAGCATACGACATAGACAAGATCGAAGAGAAAAAAAAGCAGGGAGGAATAGATGTCAGCGACGTTCCCAATTACTTTGCAGTAACCCGCTACCTGAATGAATTGCAGGAACGAAAGGAGGGAATGACCCGGCTGAATGCCCAAATGGAACGATTTAAGAATGATTTTTAGAGAAATGATGCAGAGGTAATTATTTTTTTTATACCTTTGAACGTCCATTAAGAAAGAATATCTATTATGAAACTGAGCCAAGCATCATTATCACTCCTTGAAAAGGCCATTAAACAGGCGGTCGCCAAATACACTTGCGGCTGTGAGCAAACTATTGTGACCGACATTCATCTGCAAGCCAACCAGAATTCCGGCGAATTGTCCATCTTTGACGATGAAGACGAATATCTGGCATGTGTCTCTATCGAGGAATGGATGACGTATGACGGAGATGATTTCTACGAAAGTGCAGAACGTATTCTTTCCACTTTACTCCACAACATGAAGAACGGAGGTGACTTCGACAAACTGGCCATCCTGAAACCTTACTCTTTCGTATTAGTGGATGATGAAAAGGAGACAATTGCAGAGTTACTGCTGATGGATGATGATACGTTGCTTGTGAACGAAGAATTGCTGAAAGGTCTGGATGAAGAGTTGGATTCTTTTCTGAAAGAACTGCTGGAAAAGTAATAGCATTTGATTTATAAAAAATAAATTAGCCCTTGCAGTAATCGGATATTGCAAGGGCTAATTCATTTAGTGATAAGTGATAAGTGATTAGTGATTAGCACCATGCGGAATAATAGCGCAGCCACTTATCACTTATCACTAAACCTTAATCACTAATAAATCATTTCTTCAGCGCAGCAATGCTCTCTTTCAGAGAGTTGATAATACTTTCCGCATCCGCCTGTTTCTTACGTTCCAGTTCGAGGACAGCGGCAGGAGCATTATTCACAAACTTCTCATTGCCCAGCTTCTTCATGACGCCTTGCAGGAAACCTTCTTTATGCTTCAGTTCTGCTTCCATACGAGCTATTTCGGCTTCCACATCAATCATATTACCCAGAGGTACGGCATATTCCGTAGTTCCTACCATGAATGAAGCAGCACCTTCGGTTTTAGTATCTACCACATCAATTGCCGAGAGATTACACATCTTCATGATAACCGGATTGAATTCTGCAATCGGATTTTCGCCTACAACCTGCAATTCCAACGTTTCCTTTTGAGCTATGTTTTTCTGCAAACGGATAGAACGAACATTACTGATCACTTCTTTCACTACTTCGAATTGCCGAACTGTCTCGCCGTCCACATAGGTATTTATTGTCAAAGGACATACCATAAGACTTTCACCTTCTTCGCGCTCATACATCTGTTGCCAAAGTTCTTCGGTAATGAACGGCATGAACGGATGAAGTAAATGAAGCAGATTATCGAAGTAACCAATTGTAGCAGCATGAATTGAACTGTTGATACCTTGTCCGTAAGCCGGCTTAATAATTTCGAGATACCAGGAAGAGAATTCATCCCAGAACAATTTATAAACAGCCATAAGAGCTTCGCTCAAACGGTATTTACTAAACAAGTCAGCTACTTCGGCAGCAACCTCATTCTGCTTGGATTCAAACCAGAAGGATGCCAGTCTTGCAGCTTCCGGTACAGGCTGACTGTCATCAATTGTCCAGCCACTTACCAAGCGGTAAGCATTCCATATCTTGTTACAGAAGTTACGTCCCTGTTCGCAAAGAGCATCATCGAACAAGATGTCATTTCCGGCAGGAGCTGCAAGCATCATACCCATACGCACACCGTCGGCACCAAACTTCTCAATCAGTTCCAACGGGTCGGGAGAATTACCGAGGGACTTGGACATCTTACGTCCCAACTTATCGCGAACGATACCCGTAAAGTACACATTCTTGAACGGCATCTTTCCTTCATATTCATAACCTGCCATAATCATGCGGGCTACCCAGAAGAAAATGATATCAGGACCGGTTACCAGGTCACTTGTCGGATAGTAATAATCGATTTCCTCATTACCCGGATTGTTGATACCATCAAACAAAGAGATGGGCCACAACCAAGAAGAGAACCAAGTATCCAGACAGTCTTCATCCTGACGAAGATCTTCCATAGTCAGGGCAGGATTGCCGGTCTTCTCTTTTGCCAGCTTCAGAGCTTCTTCTTCAGTAGCGGCTACCACATATCCACCTTCCGGTAGGAAGTATGCCGGAATGCGATGTCCCCACCACAACTGACGGCTGATACACCAGTCCTTGATGTTCTCCATCCAGTGACGATACGTATTTTTATACTTGGCAGGATAGAATTTCAGATCGTCATTCATTACAGGAGGCAATGCCATATCTGCAAAATGCTGCATCTTGAGGAACCACTGCATAGAAAGCTTCGGCTCTATAACTACATTGGTACGCTCGGAATAACCTACCTTATTGGTATAGGCTTCCACCTTATCCAACAGGCCGGCAGCATCCAGATCTTTCTCAATCTGCTTACGAACATCAAAGCGATCCATACCGATATAAAGACCGGCAGCCTCGCTCAATGTACCATTATCGTTGAAGATATCGATGCTTGGCAAGTTATACTTTTCACCCAGCATATAGTCGTTCACATCATGTGCGGGAGTTACTTTCAGGCACCCTGTACCGAACTCAATATCCACATAATCATCTTCGATTACCGGAATAACGCGATTTACCAAAGGAACGATCACTTTCTTACCTTTCAGCCATTCGTTCTTCGGGTCGTTCGGATTGATACACATAGCGGTATCACCCATGATCGTTTCAGGACGGGTGGTAGCTACCACAGCATAGCGTCCTTCCGCATCACCTTCCACTTTATAGCGCAGATAATACAGTTTGCCATGCTCTTCCTTGTAGATAACTTCTTCATCAGAAAGGGCGGTCAAAGCCTTCGGGTCCCAGTTTACCATACGTACACCACGGTAAATCAAGCCCTTATTGTAGAGGTCTACAAATACTTTCAATACACTTTCGCTACGCTTTTCGTCCATAGTGAAAGCGGTGCGGTCCCAATCACAGGAAGCACCGAGTTTACGCAGCTGCTTCAGGATGATGCCACCATGTTCATCTGTCCACTCCCAAGCATGCTTCAGGAATTCGTCACGGGTAAGATCCGTCTTCTTGATGCCTTGTGCAGCCAGCTTATTTACAACTTTCGCTTCCGTAGCGATAGAAGCGTGGTCAGTACCCGGTACCCAGCAGGCATTTTTGCCTTCCATACGGGCACGGCGTACCAGAATATCTTGAATGGTATTATTAAGCATGTGTCCCATGTGGAGCACGCCGGTGACGTTAGGGGGCGGGATGACGATGGTGTAAGGCTCACGACCATCGGGTTTTGAACTGAATAATTTGTGGTCCAACCAATACTGGTACCACTTTCCCTCTACGTCAGCAGGGTTGTACTTACTTGCTAATTCCATATCTTTTAAATCTGTATATAATTTATTTTATCGCGAATAACGGGCGCAAAATTACTAAATTTAATTCAAATCTTGCCACCCTCCGGCGCTTTCTGTGCAGAGAACGACAATTTATAACCTTCATAAAGAGCAATTCCATAAAATACGATTGTCATGGAAGCCATATTTTCTATTACCACAGACATCACTTCACTATAACTGGTATCGAAAAGAACGTCCATAAAAGAGACTTCATATTCTTTGGCCACCAGACCTACGATAGAGAAGAAATCTCCCATCACACAGCTTATCAACGCCAAAGCAGCACCAATAATGCCGAATATCGGGCGTATTCCTTTCCCTTGGCGCATCGCAAATCCTACCAGGAAACCGACACCAATAGCCATATATCCTATCTGATATCCGGTAGAAATAGAGATCAAAGCCCAAGCCACAGCACCTACGATGCATGCCAACACTCCGAATAATACAGCTTTCGGTAAATTCTCCTCAGCCAACAGCTTTTCCCTGTCCACATATCCCGAATAATCTTCAGGTTTAGGAGTAGGAGCCATTTTCTCCAGTTCTTCATCCTTTTGGTAGCTTTCACATTCACCTACAAATGCAGGGATAGCCCCGGTACGCTTGCAAACCAGTCCTCTGCCATTCACGAAATCGCGTGAAACGCAATTGCGGCAATAGCGTTCAATGTCATTTTGATCAGTCATAATTACAGTGTCTAATGTCGTTACTTAAATTGCTTATTAATAGTTTTTTTGCAAATATAAAGCTAATTTCCTACGTGACATTTAATAAATGTATATTTTTGCCTTTCAAATAAATTTGCGATGAAATATAAGCTGAAGATTCGTTATATCGTGCTATGTACGCTCTTGTTAGTAGTCTGGGCCACACAGTTCATTCCGGCTATGGGAAAAATTTATGCACACAGCGTATATCCTGTCATAGCCTATATTCTTTCGTCTTTCTCCCGCCTCATTCCCTTTGCCATAGGCGACTTATTCATAGCCCTCAGCATTGCGGGCGTGCTCCTCTACCCTGTCTATGCCCGCCGCTTTCAGAAGAAAAAGTGGAAACGCATCTTGCTGAATGATATTGAATATCTGTTATGGATATACGTCTGGTTTTACCTGGCTTGGGGACTTAATTATTCACAGCCCAACTTCTACCAGCGAACAGGGATTCCTTACACTGCATACACTCCCGAAAACTTCCGGAACTTTGTTAATGATTACGTTGACAAACTGAATGGTTCGTATGTAGATGTAACCACTATCAATAAGGACCTCATCCGCCGGGAAACGGTTTGCGGGTACAATCAGATCAGTGATACGCTGGGCGTACATCATCCTTTCCATAAATCACCACGGGTAAAGACTATGCTTTTCACTCCGCTGATTTCCATGGTGGGCGTCACCGGCAGCATGGGACCTTTCTTCTGTGAATTCACCTTGAATGGAGATCTGCTCCCTTCACAGTACCCTGCCACGTATGCTCACGAACTGGCACATTTATTGGGCATCTCCAGCGAAGCGGAAGCCAACTTCTACGCTTATCAGGTCTGTACCCGTTCGCAAGCGCGAGGTATCCGTTTCTGCGGCTACTTTTCAGTGCTGGGACACGTACTTGTCAATGCCCGCCGACTGATGGATGAAGAAGAGTACAAAGAGCTCTTCAACCGGATACGCCCCGAAATCATTGAACTGGCTAAAAGTAATCAGGAATACTGGACAGAGAAATACAGTCCGCTCATCGGTGATATACAAGACTGGATATACGACCTGTACCTGAAAGGAAACAAGATCCAAAGTGGCCGCAAGAACTACTCCGAAGTAGTCGGGCTGCTTATATCCTATTATACACATTGCAATAAATAACCCTATAAAGATATGTTACATACAAGAAAAGAACAGATGGAAGCCTTCGGACGCTTCCTGGACATACTTGACGAACTCCGCGAGAAATGTCCCTGGGACCGCAAGCAGACTAACGAAAGTCTGCGCCCCAACACCATTGAAGAAACTTATGAACTTTGTGATGCCCTGATACGTGACGATAAAAACGATATCTGCAAAGAGCTGGGAGACGTCTTGCTGCACGTAGCTTTCTACGCTAAGATAGGTTCCGAGAAAGGCGATTTTGACATGAAAGATGTATGCGACCACCTTTGCGAGAAATTAATCTTCCGCCATCCCCATGTGTTCGGTGACGTAAAAGCCGATACTGCCGGACAGGTTTCCGAAAACTGGGAACAACTGAAGTTGAGAGAGAAAGGTGGAAACAAGAGCGTATTGAGTGGTGTCCCTGCCGCCCTTCCTTCACTCATCAAAGCTTACCGTATTCAGGACAAAGCCCGCAACGTCGGCTTCGACTGGGAAGAACGGGAACAAGTGTGGGATAAAGTAAAAGAAGAAATCCAAGAGTTTCAGGCAGAAGTGGCCAATATGGATAAGGACAAGGCAGAAGCCGAATTCGGGGATGTGCTATTCAGCCTCATCAATGCCGCACGCCTCTACAAGATCAATCCGGATAATGCATTAGAGCGCACCAACCAGAAGTTTATCAACCGCTTTAATTATCTGGAAGCACATACCATCAAGGAAGGCAAAAACCTGCATGATATGACTCTGGAAGAGATGGACGCCATCTGGAACGAAGCTAAAAAGCTGGAAAAATAAAAACTCAAATGCATGCGGCTGCGAAGATTCACACTTGCGGCTGCGAAGGCCATCACTTATACAAGTGAAGGCTTACACTCCCGCAAGTGTAAGCCTTCGCAGCCGCATGTATCGGCTATAGACGAAAAAAGGAGCCGAAGCTCCTAATATTCTGTTATTTTTTCTTTCCTTGCGGTTTCTGAGGTTCTCCACCTTTATGATGCATCCCCTTCAGCAACTCACGGTTAAAACGCATTTCGGCACGCTGTACCAGATATATCTTTTTGTTCGAAAGTATCTTCTTAAACTTCTCATAGTAAGTTTTCTCCAGACGGTTGGTAGCAATACGGGCATCATATACGCCTTCTAAAATCTCATTATATTGCGCTTCGGTCGTCTTTTCATCCTTTCCCTTCCGAAGTAAGTTCCATGCCTCATCATTCAGTTGCTTTTTGCGATCCTGCAATTCAAAATAAACAGGAAAGAATTTAGCGGCTTCTTCCTTAGTCAATCCGGCTTTTTCAGTGATATACGCTTTCTGCTTGGCACGGAATTCGTCAGGAGACAAATGTTGATTACATCCGTCCATAGCCCACGACAAGGGGATGAAACTGCACATCACAATAAACAAAACAATTAGCTTTTTCATTTTCTTCTCATACGGTTAAGTTGTTACTCACATCACTCTGCGCCGGCATCTGTGAGATAGACATACAGCGAATAATCATCCAGCATGGAATTATCCAGCACCGTACTGATATATTCATCAGAAACAACTTCTGTTTCAGGTTCGTCCATCGCCATCCGGTCGTTAACAGGTGTACGTTCAGTAGAAGCAACGCGGATAATCAATGCTGCGCCGACAAACATGGCAGTCATATATACCCATGGCTTGATTCTCTCCCACTTCGTAGGCTCTCTCTTAATAATTGCAGGTGTTTCCTTTTCGGGAAGCCGGCTCATCACCTCTGAAGTAAGATTCTCAAAGTATCCGTCAGGAACACGGAAAACATTTTCCTTCCCTACCTTCTTCAATATGTTATCTTCTTCTTTCATAAGCTTTTTTCCTCTCTGTTAGGTTAGACTATGTTTTGGGGTAAAGGTTTAAACCTCTCCCTCCAAAAACTTTTCTATTTTTTTCACGGCATGATGATAAGAGGCTTTCAGAGCACCAACAGATGTGCCGAAGATGTCGGACATCTCCTCGTATTTCATTTCCTGGTAATACTTTAAGTTGAATACCATACGTTGTTTTTCCGGCAGTGTAAGCAATGCTTTTTGTAGAGACTTCTGTGCCCGGTCGCCGGAGAAATAGGGATCACTTTCCAACTTCTGAAGTACAGAAGCATCTTCATCATCGATAGAAACAGTAGTTACAGCGCGTTGTTTATTTAGGAAAGTCAAACATTCATTCAAAGCGATGCGATAGAGCCAGGTAGAAAGCTTCGCATCCCCACGGAAATAATCGATATTGGTCCATGCCTTAATGAAGGTGTTCTGAAGTAAATCATTGGCATCTTCATGCAAAAGCACCATACGACGGATCTGCCAGTATAACTGTTCGCTATATTGCGCAACAATCAACTCAAACCCTCGCTTTTGTGTACTTTCATCTTGTAGAAGCTCCAGCACTTCGCGTTCATTATAGGAAGGATTCATAAGTCTCTATTCCGTTTCGTTTATTTGATTACCACTTTCCGCACTACATTCCCAATCTTAAAGATGTAATAACCTTTAGGCAAATTCACCTGAACGGTGACATCCGTAGAGTCAATGCGTATCGTGGTAAGTTTCACGCCTACAATATTGTAGACTTCCATCTGGGAGCCGGGTTCTGCATTCTGCACACGCACCCGGTTATCTGCCGAAACAGTCAGCACAATAGTAGAAGACGGCTGCTCTTTCTGAGCCGTTTCCTGCTTCCGACCGTCCTGTGCCCATGCCACGGACTGCGACGAAAAAGTCAACAAAAAGAAAAAACAGTAGAGTAACTTTCTCATCTATAAGCCTATGTTTTCAGATTATTCCGTACAAATATACGGCATTCGGTTCGATAAAACAAAAAACAGACGGTTAAATGATAATTTGTTAGTGATTATCATTTATACCTCCAAACACAGCGTTTCCTTAGCCAGCACCGTCTCGGGGAAAACAGCCGAAGCTTCTTTAAGCAAAACATTCTCATCTTCATAGCGGGCAGAAAAATGCCCGATCACCAACTTCTTTGCTCCTGCCGCCTTGGCTATCTCTCCCGCCTGAGCAGCAGTAGTATGAAAAGTTTCTTTGGCACGAGGCAAGTCTGCATTTGCAAAAGTGGCCTCATGGAATAGCAGATCTACTCCTTTTATCTGTTCTGCAATCTCAGGCATGTAGATGGTATCTGAACAGTAGGCATAACTACGCGGTGGATCAGACGGACGTGTCAGTAAGGAATTGGAAATGATTTTGCCTTCCGGAGTCACATAGTCTTCCCCATTCTTTATCCTATTCAACTCGTATACCGGCACTTCATAGAAGTCGACCATCTCCCGAATGATATGATTGGGCCGCTGCTTCTCTGCAAACAGAAAACCGCAACAAGGCATACGATGACGCAATGGAATGGTAGTCACTGTCAGAGAACGGTCCTCATAGATCATTCCGGGTTCTTTCGTCTCAAACTCATGGAAAAGAACCTTATACGTCATTTGCCGGCAAAAGAAACTTAGCATCGGAGCCAATAGGGTTTCCAATCCTTTCGGTGAATGGATATGCAACTCGGCCGTGCGCCCCAGCAGATTGAGCGTGGATATCAATCCCAGCAAACCAAAACAATGATCTCCATGCAGATGGGAAATAAAAATATGATTCAAGCGGGAAAACTTCAGTCGGGACTTGCGGAACTGTAATTGAGATCCTTCTCCACAGTCTATCATATAAAGTTTGTCACGCACATTCACCACTTGCGAAGTGGCAAAATGACGGGTAGTAGGCAGCGCAGAACCGCAGCCCAGTATATGTAGTTCAAATTTCTCCATAATGTTGCAAAGATAATGCAAATCGAATGCAGAACTTTCATGCTTGCATGAAAAAGTTTTGCTGAGATGCGGCTTATCTTCTGATACGAAAAAAAGGAAGGGCGCCTGTAATAACAAGCACCCTTCACCTTATTTATATATAGAAGTGATTACTTCTTTCCAGCTTCCATTTGCTCTTTCAAAGCAGCCAGAGCGTCGATGTCGCCCAAAGTAGTAGAAGCAGCCTGGTTTTGAATAGCCGGAGCGTCTTCTCTCTTATTGCCAGCCGGCTTCTTACCAGCAGCCTTCTTTTCAGCTCTTTCTTCTGCCTTTGCAGCATCTTCGAAGATACGGCTGTGAGAAAGGATGATACGCTTAGCATCTTTGTTGAACTCGATAACCTTGAATGACAGTTTCTCATCCATCTGAGCCTGAGAACCATCTTCCTTAACGAGGTGTTTCGGAGTAGCGAAACCTTCTACGCCATAAGGCAGAGCAACAACAGCACCCTTATCCAGCATTTCGATGATAGTACCTTCGTGTACAGAACCTACAGTGAATACAGTTTCGAATACATCCCAGGGGTTTTCTTCGAGTTGCTTGTGGCCAAGGCTCAAGCGACGGTTTTCCTTGTCGATTTCCAGTACCTGAACTTCGATGTCCGCACCGATCTGAGTGAATTCAGAAGGATGTTTAACCTTCTTAGTCCAAGACAGGTCAGAGATGTGGATCAAGCCGTCAACACCTTCTTCGATTTCAACGAATACACCGAAGTTAGTGAAGTTACGAACTTTAGCAGTGTGCTTAGAACCAACAGGGTACTTCTCTTCGATAGTTTCCCACGGATCTTGCTTCAGTTGCTTGATACCCAAAGACATCTTACGTTCTTCGCGGTCCAGAGTCAGAACTACTGCTTCCACTTCGTCACCTACCTTCATGAAGTCTTGTGCAGAACGCAAGTGTTGTGACCAAGACATTTCAGATACGTGGATCAGACCTTCAACGCCCGGAGCGATTTCGATGAATGCACCGTAGTCAGCCATAACCACTACTTTACCCTTCACCTTGTCACCCACTTTCAGTTCAGCGCTAAGAGCATCCCAAGGATGCGGAGTGAGTTGCTTCAGACCGAGAGCGATACGCTTCTTCTCATCGTCGAAATCGAGGATAACAACGTTGAGCTTCTGGTCGAGTTCAACCACTTCCTTCGGATCGCTTACGCGGCCCCAAGACAGGTCAGTGATGTGAATCAAACCGTCTACGCCACCCAGGTCGATGAATACACCATAAGATGTGATATTCTTAACGGTACCCTCAAGAACTTGTCCTTTTTCGAGCTTACCGATAATTTCTTTCTTCTGTTGTTCCAGTTCAGCTTCGATAAGAGCCTTGTGAGAAACAACCACGTTCTTGAATTCCTGGTTGATCTTAACAACCTTGAATTCCATAGTTTTGCCAACGAATACATCGTAGTCGCGGATAGGTTTCACGTCGATCTGAGAACCCGGCAAGAAAGCTTCGATACCGAATACGTCTACGATCATACCACCCTTTGTGCGGCACTTGATGTAACCCTTGATAATTTCTTCGTTTTCCAAAGCAGCGTTCACACGATCCCAAGAGCGAGTAGCGCGAGCTTTACGGTGAGACAGAACCAACTGTCCTTTTTTGTCTTCCTGGTTTTCGATGTATACTTCTACAGTATCACCGATCTTCAAGTCAGGATTGTAGCGGAATTCATTCAGAGGAATGATACCGTCTGATTTGTAACCGATGTTCACAACAACCTCACGTTTGTTCATCGCGATTACAGTTCCGTCAACTACCTCACGGTCGTTAACTTTGTTAAGCGTACTGTCGTAAGCCTTTTCCAACTCTTCGTGGCTGGCACCACCGAAGGTTTCGCCATTTTCATAAGCATCCCAGTTGAAGTCTTCAACAGGCGCTACATTTTTTAAGTTTTCCATTAAATAAAATAAGTTGTTTAATAATTAATTGAGTGAGACATTATATTAGCTCATAAATTCGGGCGCAAAGATAGGAGTATTTTCTTGAAGAACAAAAAGTTCGATCTGTTATTTCTCGGTATTTTTACATCCGGTCCGTATAAAAGTAGTGGGAACTTCGACCGAATTGTTTTGTATATAGAGAACGAAAACAAGGCAAAAACGTCCTGTATACAAAACTAAAGTACTCTATTTAAAAGCAATAATTGAGAAGTAGAGAACTTTGTGAATTAAAGACGGATTCTTGTCAAGAGCCGATTTACATATTATTAACTCCTTCCGGTGATTTGCGATAGTCGATAGCATCACTGGTATGCTTCTGAAACAGATGGTCTAAATCCCACACGTCAATGAAATAAATGCTACACGTCAATCCTCAAATGCCACATGTTTCACCTGCTGAGCTATGGCATTTCACTTATTGAGCTGTGGCATTCGGAAAGCTAAGGTGTGGCATTTCAAATGGTATGAGAAGGGAGGAGACAAATAGAGGAGAGACAATGCCTCTCCTCTTATGCTAATTTTAAGTTGAATCTGAGTTAAGATTACGAATACAAATAAACGACATTGAAAAGCCGAAGTCAAGTGCTCAGATATTTTTCTTACTTCTTCAAATTCTCCAATTCAGACTCTAAAGTTGCAATTTTCTTCTCCTGCTTAATCACATACAACGTAAGTTCCTCTATTTTCTGCAACAAAGCCTTATTCATATCATGCTGTGAATACCCCTCATCAGCCACTTGTTTAGCAGAAGGCACATCCGGGAGGTGATTATTTTCACTAATAAACTCTTCAACTTCATTAAGTCCACGAAGATTATAATCTTTATTAAAAACATAATCGGCCCACGTGGATTTCGGTGCTATGGCAAAATCTTCTGATAAAATTCCCTTTGTAACGAACAAACGATATTTATTCCTCAAATCCTGTTTTATTTTATTAGCTTCCTGCTTGGACATTCCAATATATACATTTTGAATATTATCAATAAAAAACTGTGAAGTACTATTCGTACCCAAACAAAGTCCATTATTCGTTGATGTGCCAAGCCAGCCCGCACTATTCATTTCATCCGTTGAAAAAACCATAGTAACATTGTTTCTCATCATTTTTATAGGAACATAAGAGTAGACTTCAGTACCTAATATTTTAAAATGAGGAGAATCGTCATTATCAGCATTTTCGTTTCCCCAAAAAGCAACTCCACTTTTACTGCCAATGCGCAGCCATTTAGCTGCCGGATTTATAATAGCAGCATCCTGATTCCTCCCACTCTTAACATTTAAATAGTTCAAATTTTCATTATAAAAGTTGAGAGCAACATTTGAACGGGTCTCCCCCCGATCAAACATAATAGTCGCCGTAGGAATCTGCCTTGGATAAATGCCAATAGCCCTATATCCAACAAGATTCAAATTTTCACCCTTTGCATTTATAGATCCCAAAAAATATTTATTCGATGTATAAAAGTTGAATGTAGGATAACTATTATATTCTCCCAGAAGCGCCAGTGTACCATTCCTACAAACCCTCAATCGTTCTTCTCCAGCTATCTTTATAGACCACATAGCCCTATCTTTAGGAAGAGTACCTCCATAATCAACTTCAAAAACTTGGCCATTTGCAGCCCTATCATAATCATACGGTTGCCCCAAAGATGGTAAATTTCCTGTATATTGGGCATACAATGGCATATACAGTAAGCATAACAATAAGAGTGTAATACTTTTTTTCAATCCATTGTCCTTTTGTCCTCTTTCTTCATTACCCAATGAAAGAATTAGCAAATTGCATTGATTTTCACTTTTCATAATATTGATTTTTTATGATTAAATTGCTATATAAAAACTCTCTCTATAAGTACATTTTTTCCCCTATAAGTTCAGCAAACAACTCTGCGTACTTATAGACTATTGCACCACTGAAGTTTTTCCCTTTTTCACTAGTTGCCAACTTCGGATTTCCAATGCCAGTATCATCTGACACCTTCTGCCAATTACGAGGCGTCCAAGCAACCTTTTCCCTTAAAGATTTCATCGCAAAAGGTTTATATTTTCCTTCCCCAGCCTCATCCAAATTCACCAATTCAGGATGATAATACATCATAACCGATGTTTCTACTTCATCTGCATGGTCTCCGGGATCATCAAAATAATCTTTCGCAGGAAGCACAGTAAACCACTCACTGGAAGCTATCAGAAAATCAGGATACTCAAACGCCAGATCACGAATCATATTTTTAAAACAATTCCCCCCGTGACCATTGATTATAACCATCTTACGAAATCCCTGTACATAGAGAGACGCTACAATATCCGTCAATATAGCTTTCTGAGTTTCATAACGGGTATGCACACAGAAATTCAGTTCACGCTGCCCCGGATTTTGTGCCCCCATTGTCACAGGTGGCATCACCATGCATTGTACACCATAACGTTCTTTTGCGCGAAGAGCAGCATCAACCGCTATATCATGAGCCAAGATACAATCAGTCAGATAAGGCAAATGGAGATTATGAGGTTCTGTAGCTCCCCAAGGCAATATCACCAAATCATACTTCAGGTCTTTTACTTTTCCATAAGACAATATGGATAAATCAACATTTTCCATCATATATAAAATGTGTGTTTAGATTACATTATTCTTACTTTTGCAATTAACTTACGTATTTTCCCCTCTGCAATAGCGGGAGCATGAGGATCTTCAGGATAAACAATGACAAACTCACCCGGATAAATATCCACATAGGCAGTCGGCATATCCGAATAAAGAGCGCAATCCGAATCTCGTTCATAAGCAATAACTTCATTTTCCAGTTTTTCCAATGGCTTCCATCCAATCGTTTCTTTTCCGGATAGTGGTATATGCACATCAATATACTTACGATGAAGTTCTAATACTTGCTTCTCTTTCTTTACTCCATCCAAGTCTACATTATTGATAAAAAGATTATCCCCATCCAGAGTAATGCGCCCCAATTCCGTCTTCAGCAAATTATGTTGCTTTACATAATCAAACAACTGTTTAAACAAAGGATGAAGCAGCTCAATGCGACTGCTGTTCTTCAAATCAGATACAATCATAATAATCCATTTTTAAGGTTTAACACTATTCCATATTATCAGTCTTCGGACGCAGAAAGTATAGTTGCAATGCCACTGCCAAAAGCACCACAATACCCAGCATAGCAAAGCCAAGCCCCAGTTCTCCGCCATCACTCCATTTACCAAGCAAACCTGTGACAGCTGCCCCGGCAAATACTCCGGTCATATTCATAATGCCATAAGCTGTAGCACGATATTTGGCAGAGACAAACTGGCAAAGAATAGGCATATTATTGGCATCAAAAATTCCAAATCCAACACCAAATAGCAATCCTGCCCCCACAATACCCACCATATTATGTGCAAAGCCCAACAAGGCTAAAGCCGGAATTGTGAGTCCCAATCCAATAGCACCGGTATAAACACGTCCACGAATATTCTTCAGCACCCACCTGTCAGACAAGACACCACCTATCAGCACACCAAAGAAAGAAGAGACGGCAATCGTTATTGTAGATATCGGCCCTGCCTCAGACATTGGCATATTCAGGTTTTCAGAGAATAAAGTCGGCAACCAGTTTTTCGTAGCCCATCCCGGAAGGCTTGGAACAGCAAAATAAAACAGAATTACCCAAAATGCTATATTGCTGAATAACAAAGAAAGTCCTTTAAATAAAGATGACTTTTCCTTGGGTTCTTCACGTCGTAAACGTTCAATTTCAACATGCTCTTTATTTTCATGCAAAAACAGCATCAAGACCACTGCATAGATAATACCAATTATACCAAACCAGTGAAACGTAGTATGCCATGAATAAGCGGCAGCAACCGTAGCACCAAAGCCACCGATAGCCTGACCTGTATACAATCCTGTCATATGAACGCCAATGGCTAATGAACGCGACTTATCCTGATGCCAGTCAGCAATTAATGACAAGCCGGCCGGAATATACAATGCCTCACTGACTCCCATTAATGCACGCAACCAATAAATTTGCTCAAATGTATCTGCATACCCCATTCCATAAGTAACAGCCGACCATACAAATAAACTTCCCACAATAAGCCATTTTCGATTCAGACGATCGGCAATCATACCAGCTACCGGACTCATAAAGCCATAAATCCAAAGAAATACAGCCATTAAACGCCCGAAGTTAGTAGCCGACTGAAGTTCAGAAATATCAATCTCCATAGCATCTTTCATGGTACTCAACATTTGGCGATCCATATAATTGAGAAGGGCTACTCCCCAAAGAAGAGCTACTACTATCCAAGGATAAATTTTAATTTTATTCATTATGTTATCTATATTCAATTGTTAATTCCAAGTACATTTGTCGATGTTATAACACTACTGGAACACCTAATTTGTAACTATAATCTTATGGGTGGATATCAAATTTCCTCGAACGATTTTCATTAGATAAATACCAGCAGATAATCCCGATAAATCACAATCGATTTCACAATTCCCATACGAAACTGGGCAATCAAACTGTTTTACAAGTTTTCCCATAGAAGTATACAACATTATCAATGCTGTTGGCTCTTGTTCAGACAAAATCTTTACCGTAACAATTCCATTTCGCCTCACTGGATTAGGATAAACATATACATTTGTTTTTCCTCCCTTATTGCTATTCATATCAGAATTTGAACTTAGTATACTTCGAGTTGCTGTATTATCCCAAAAATCATTATTTCCTGTTGGAAGTTTCTCAGCAACTTCCATTTGATAAATAGGCCCAGTAAATTTATTAGCACAAGATTCAGTACTTCCCCCAATAACTATTTTATTCATATTTCCAACAAAAGCTGTAAACGGCAGATAAGCATATCCACGCGCATAGCAGCTATCTTTGGCTGTAGGCACATTACTTTTTATATTCCATATAATAGCTTGCGATATTGTTTTTTCAAAATTTATACTGGCACATTTGACTCTAAAGATTGTTGTTTCTTCATTATTAGATTTATCATATTTACGGTCACCCTGCTTAACATCTTCAAGTGTAATGATAACATCATTGCCTTGAAATATCTTACCGGAAGGAGGAGCAATCCGCATATTGAGATAATCCGTACCTTCTTTGACTAACCTATATCTAAAAGCTCCATCAGTAGTAAAATCCAAGGTAATATAGTTTTCATTGTCTCCAAACATTTTAAAAATAGTTTGATCTGTTGTACTATTCCCGGGATTCACTTTAATGGCAAACGACCCTGACTCTAGTTGTGTCGGTTTTGCCTCGTTCGGGAATCTTAAATCAGTACTAAAATCTTTCGTAAAACAATCTGTCAAAATCGGTTGATTCGGTTTAAACTCCCATAAATTATGATCAGATTTATATTCATTAGCACTTTCTATATTCATGGTAGAACTATTATTGGCTGCACCTTTAAACATAATACCATAAAGAGTCGCATTTTTCACTCTTGTTTCCACCACAACAGGGATATCAGGTAAATCCTTTATAGAAAAGATTTTTGTAGGAACTGCCTCCGACCAGCTTTTTATTAATTTTAAAATTTTAGCTTTACTAGTTCCGTTGACTCCCCCCGAAACAAAAGGTACAGCAATGTATTCATCTGAAACATATTGAGTTCCTGTTTTAGAGCTTCCCAATGTCCCTCCCAATTCCGCTCCCAAGCCATGAGGATTTGCAGAGTTGTAGGTAAATAAGCGTACGGAAACATAACTATTTAATTGTGTGAGTGTTTTCCCTCTCGGATCACTTGTAATATCCCCCAATATGTAAGGATAAAACTCCGCATCAATAGCAAATGCATTACTTATAGAAAATAACGGCATATCATTCGCCTTAATTTTAGGATTCGTTACCGGATTCATCGAATAAAATATTTTTTCATTCGTTGCTTTTAAACCCGCAATCTTGCCGTATTTAGACGTAGCTAACGATATTCCTGAATTACGCGCTTCAACATGCCCGATTCTTGAAGAAGCATAAAAGAAATACGGATCATTCGCATTCCTTCCCGCATGAAACTTTGTATTATATACAGGAGTAGCAATATTGATACAACCATGATCGTCCGCCTGAGGATCGGTTCCATTATCAAGAAATGGAGTACCGGGTTTCAGATAATACCAATCCTTTCCATTATTTGAAACAGCCAGTTCTGTTCGCTGTTTTGTTTCAATTTCCGGATATCCTTCAACACCATACATGGTAACCAACCCAAACCACATATCTTTTTCAAATCCGGGAAGCCTAAAAGGCTGCATACTATAAGGTTCCCATTGTTTCGTAGAATATTCTAGAATCGTACTAAACGTTGTATTCTTAGAAACAATCTGTTCCCCCACCTCTGTTATTGTGCTTCTTCTAAATCTTTTACGGGGGTCTGGATTAAAAGGAGGTACTTCTCCCGGTTTTAAAGCAGAGCGGCGAGAGTTAACCCGCGAAGTAAAATAATATTTCCCATCCTGCATCAACCAATTCATATGAGTATCAGCATTAATATTACGAAAAGTAAAAACCTTTTGAGCAGTTAATCTATCCGCCTTCATGTTTGTAAACCCTGCTAAGACCCCATTACTATCAACGTTACGAGACATTTCATAAGCTGTTAGATATTTATAAACAAACTCTCTTTGAGCTACATATATTAGTTTCAATGGTTTAGCAGCAGTTGTTCCGTCATTAAAAATCCCTAAACTCTCTATATCAACTGCAACCAAGTTGGTCGGTATTGAACCTGCAACATGAGTTGGTAATATTTTTTCATCTGCAGTCGTTCCACTTGCCTTGTACCAATATAAATTTGCGTTTGGGCGAGTCCAAGAATTCAGATTGTTCGTGTTATTAGTATAAACCATTACTCCAACCTTCGAGGGTGGAGTGGGTGAATACACTATGAAACTCGAAAGATAAATAGATAAATTGCCATTAGGGTCTACAAGTGCATTAGGCATTCCATTTTCCAGTTTGGCTTCCCATGGATACAATTGAGGATTAGGAGAAATTAACTGCTTTCCATTGTTATACTTCTGAGGCTGTTGAATATAAACATCATCAGTACTATAAGAAAATAATGCTGGATTCACTGCTGAGAAATGCCTGTCTTGTGCCTGTAATAAAACAGGCACAAGACAGATCATTAAAAGTAAAATCTTTCTCATGGCATTAGAATTAGAATTAAAATTAAAATCAACAAATAATGATATCAGATTGAGATATACATCACTCGATATCTATTCCCTTTGGATCAAGTCCCGGACCACCTCCAGCGGTATAACCGCGGCTTGCTCCCGATAACCAAGGTGAAATCCAGAAAGAATACAAATCTCCATCCGACAAATAAAATTTCAAACGTATATTTTTACCAAATAGAGTAGACAAATCTTTTCGATTTTTCCATACGATAAGTTCTTTAGTCGAATTTGCTTTTTTCATCACAATACAATCTTTTTTTGTAAATCCTTCAATTGGAAGACCTTGCTCGTCAAGTACCTCCACCAGCAATTTACCCTTACGAACATCAGCATTCACAAAAAGATATTTTCCATCAAAAGAAAGTTTCTCTGAGAGCACATATCCTTCTTCTTTATCCGCATGCATAGATACAAAGCCATCACGACGAAGTGTTGCCAAGCCAGTAGAAGTATGGCTATCCCACATTATTTTACTTAAACGCCGACCACTTGAATAAAAATAAAGCGAATCACCAACAATAAGAGGCACACCAGCAACAGATTGCATATTTCCCCAATTCCATGCACCTTCCGTTTCGTTCACATTCATAAAAGGCTGATGAGTAGGACGTGAAAAATGAAAACCATCACGACTATAACCTAATGAAATTACATTTCTTTTTTGAATTCCATCCTTCTCACATACACGATTTTCAGGACCTGCCCATGCACTATAAAAGCCTAACATAACACTCTCATAAGCGATCGCATCAAAGTTATAAATACCCGGTTCTACCTCCGGATATTTCTCATGCCGAAGCTCTTTGTCATCCGGGCTAAACCAAAATTTAACAAATTTATCATCTGCATCTTTTCGAGTACGGTGAGCTACACTTACTAATACTTCTGGGTCAGCATGTTCGGCATAGGTACGTGAACGGCTTGATGCCAATGCACTTGCTCTAAGACTTAACACCCATTTTTTTGTAAAAGGATTATAAAAAGCCGTCGAACGATCTCCTATATCTCCTGATTGAGCAACTCCTTTTGACCAATGAATACCATCTGCCGAATATTTCAATACATATTGCCACCTACGGTCTTCTTTTCTACGTTCCACATTAAAAAACTTCCACCGTTTGGCTGGATCTGTTGCTTCCCGGTCCAGCCAAATAACAGCTGCATCACGATTGCAGGTATCTACAATATTTGTTCCCGGAACTATATCTTGATTTACCTTTTCCCATATTTTCCCATCATTGGATTCAGCATAACAAGTATAGAAAGTTTGTCTTTCATCTTTATGAATAGTACCTGCACCTGCCAAATACCACATTCTATATTTTCCATATTTCTCATCATACCATATTCCATCGCTAAACGGAGCAGCATACAATGCCCCTTCAACAGTTTTTTCCCAATCTTTATCGGGTTCTAATACAGGATTACCTTCATAATACTTCGGAGTATGATAAACCGGACTCAGATTGGTTTCTGAAATCAAAAAATCATCAACAAACAGCTGCCGCCCGGTATTTATGGGAATAACCAGAGGCTTATTTTTTAAATAAGGTAAAGGCATCTCATGACGCACCGTTGATTCTTCATAATGAGGTGGCCATTGTTGCGGAAGTGTAATACCATTATGTAGTGTTTGCGCTGATATAAATGGAGTAAAAATGGTTAAAGCTACAAAAATTCCTAATATCTTCATATTTCTTAATTTTAGATTTTTATTTGTTCTATTTACAATTGAATTGAAGAGATGATTATCTCTTCAATTCAGAGAGTGGTTAATTCCACCCCGGATTATTTTCTGTGATATAAGGATTTCCTTCTACTTCATCAATCGGAATAGGTAACCATTCGTTTTTGTTGGGAGTAAATCCTAAATAGACAGAACTTGAGTACTTTTTGAAGTTTGGATCGGACTGCTCCAATTCTTTAAATCTTTCAGCTACTTTGCCCCATCTCAAAAGATCAAAAAAGCGATGTCCTTCCTGAGTCAGTTCCAATATACGCTCGTTTTCAATCACTTTCATATCTACAGAGGATAATCTCGGCAAATTTACACTCTTACGAGACCGAACCTTATTCACTGCTTCAACCGGGGTTAACACACCTTGCTTACCACCACTAATAACAGCTTCGGCATACATCAGCAGAACATCCGCATATCGTATGTATGGATAATTCAGTCCATTGGCACGTAGATTCCACATATACATGTTATTGCCGGGATTTTGAGTTGGCAATGTCCAATCAATTCCTTTTCGGGAAGCAGATTTATAATTTCCCGCTTGTGCATTAACAGAAGCAAAACCTGTCGGGCCATAATAATCAACAAAGGTTTGCCCATCATAAATAATTACCTTATCACCGGATTTAGCAGATACCGCAGGATCAGAATCATCAAAAATCAATGTACCAAACATGCGCGAGTCAGTATTTCCATCAGCATCTTTCGATGCCAGAAAAGTATCATATACCCATTGGTGAATAACATGGTCTGCCGTAGTTTTCTTTGAAGGTGGATTATAACCACGCGGGTCTCTCCACACACCGCTATCCGTCAATCCCGGATTAAAAACCGTATTAACCACATCTCCAAAAAACTGGAGTTCAAAGATTGATTCATCATTATTTTCTGTTTTAACGCTAAAGTTGTCGCTATAGTTATCCATTAAAATATAATTCCCATGCGTCCCATTAATAATTTCATCAAAACAAGCAGCAGCTTCATTATAATATGTCGTAGTCGAATTACCATAATATTTTTCTATTCCACTTCTATATAGATAAGCTTTCCCCAATAGAGCGGTAGCTGAACCACTAGTCACACGTCCCAGATTATCACCAGTCCAATAACCCTTTTTAGGTAGTAATTCTTTTGCTTTCATTAAATCGCTGATGATAAAATCCCATGTTTTTTCAGGAGAAGACTGAGGTTTATAATCTTTTGCTGTTAATGGCAATTTTTCCATCAATGGAATATTTCTAAAATGCAAGAACAGAAAAAAATGAGAAAAGGCACGCAAGAAATAAGCTTCGCCCAGATAAGCATCTCTTTGTTCCGTATTTGCAAAATCAATCGTTGGAATTACCTCAATCATTTGGCAAGCCTGTGACGCAGCAGTGTAGAACAATTGATAGGGTTCCACAATAGTATAATAAGAAGGCGTCAGCATAGCAGTATATTGACCGGGAGAGCCATAATCAGATCTATCACTACTTTCATCACCTCGATTAGCCATCAATCTACCTCCCGAAGCTCCCATTGCACGAGGAGTAGTGATATAAGAATAAATGCCTAATACTCCTTTATTTGCGGATTCGGGATTTGTATAGAACCCCTGCACGTCCAAGTGATTTGGATTAACAGACAAATCCTCAAAAATGTCGTTACATGAGGTAAATAATCCCCCCATAATGGCAACGATTACCAAGTTGAACCAATTATTATATTTTTTCATTGTCTTTCTGTTTTAAAAAGTTAAATTGAAGCCAATATTGTACACTCTGGCATTGATAGAAGGTGCCCTGTTTTCGATGCCGTCACATCCTCTGTCGAACAATGTATTATCACTAACTTCTGGATCGTAAAGTGAATACTTTGTAATAGTAAACAAATTCTGAACTCCCGCATAAATACGGGCTGATGATATAAAACCTGTTTTCCTCAATAACTTGTCACTAAAACTATACCCTATCTGCAGGTTCTTGCACCGGAAATAAGAACCATCTTCTACATAGAAAGAACTTGGAAGTGAATTGCCGCCTACAGAGTTATCTGTCTTTGCGATTGGCACTGTAGTATTAGTATTAGTAGGAGTCCAAGAATTCAATGCATCAGTTAAATTGTTATTAGTATAATTAAAATAGTATTGATACTTAGCTGCAGCAAAAAGATCATTGCCTTGCGTACCTTGGAAGAATGCCGTGAGATCCCAATTCTTGTATCCCAAATTAATATTCAGTCCATAAGTAAAATCAGGTGTAGGATTTCCAATCACCCGTTTATCTGTTTCATTTGCCTTAGCTATAGATTTATCTGTTCCATCTGCTCCTTTTATTAAGAAATTACCTTCTCCATCCATTCCAGTCACCTCATAGCCCCAGAATGTACCAATTGGCAAACCTTCTTTAGTAATAGTAGCCCGATCACCGAACTTAGAACTTAATTGAATACCTCGGATAGGTTGTACTCCCTCTCCCAAAGCACGTACTTTATTCTTCAGGAAAGTTATATTACCCTGCATATCCAGTGTAAAATCTCCCCAACCTTTACGATATCCTAAAACAAACTCCCAACCTTTATTTTCGACAGATGCAGTATTATAATAAGGAACGTCACCTTGATTGATGACAATAGTCTGTCCTGATGATGGTAATGGTTCCAGAGGGGCAAGTAAATCATTATTACGTTTCAAGAACCAGTCAACACCAAACGTCAGTTCATTATTAAAAAATCCCAACTCCACGCCTGCATTGGAAGATATCGCCTTTTCCCAAGTTAAATTAGACTGTGCAAAACGTGTGACATAGCCAAAAGTACGTTTACCACCTAAAATCAATGGAACTGGTCCATGAGCTGTCGAAAGGAAAGAATACGGTTCAATAAAATTAGCACCTAATTCGCCATAACTTCCTCTGATTTTCAATTTAGACATCCAAGGAATTTTAAAGAATTCTTCTTCATGTATATTCCAACCGGCAGAAACAGATGGAAAATAACCGACTCTATGGCCTTTAGCAAATTTAGAGGACTCATCACTACGAATACTTAATGATAATAAATATCTATTTTTATAATCATAATTGACACGACCGAAAAACGATAAAAGAGCTGAGTTCTTTTCATCAGAACCGATAATTCCTGCTCCATTATAAGTAGTAATAGTCGGACCACCTAAATCATTATTACCTGAGTTTATGGACATATCACGGAAGTATTCCCTCATCCAGCTTGTTCCTAACAATACATCAAATGTATGTCCTTTGAATGTACCATTATACGTAAGCAAATTATCGATAGTATAATTAAAAGATTCACCTCGGGATTCATCCAATGAAGTAAATGGCTGAACGAATCTTGAATCCGGATTTCCCTGTTCGTCCCAATAAGTAGCAAAGGCAGGAGAATGTGAATAGCCATGTGTATTTACATAGTTTCCAGCTAAATTCAATTTATATTTTATTCCTTTCCAAATATCCAGCCCAATACTCAAGCTACCTATAATATCCGTTTTTCTTGTATATGAATCTCCATTATATATACCAGCCAAAGGATTACTGATATCGGAGTTAGTAGTAGAATATCCTGCCTCTGCCGGAGTAGATATATACCTTCCCAGTTCATCCTTCACAGGAATGGTAGGAATAAGGATATGGCGCGTTGTAGGGGGCGTTTTTTTGCTTATATGGGCTATAGCCAAATTTTCTTGAATGGTGAATCTACCTTTTTTATAGGTTCCGTTCACGCGCGCGTTATATTTCTCATAATCCGACTGAATAATAATGCCTTCTTGTTTAAGATATCCAATACTGCTACTGAAAGTGCTATTCTCTCCGCCACCGGATATACCGGCATTCAAATTCCACATCGGAGCATTCTGATAATATAAATCCTGCCAATCCTGACTATAATCCGGATTGGTTGGATTGACGTTTTGAGGTGCTTTATCATATGCCGGACTATTGTCGGCCACCATATTGGCAAATCCTCTCCATTGTTCGGCATTCATAAAATCCAGCATTTTCGATGGTGTTTGATATGAAAATGATCCAGATAAATCAACTACCGTTTTTCCGGCTCTACCCTGCTTTGTTGTAATAAGGACCACACCATTGGCAGCGCGAGAACCATAAATAGCTGCTGCTGATGCATCTTTCAAAATTTCAATTGATTGAACGTCATTTGAACTTAAAGAATTGAGTCCATTTCCACTAACGGCGCCATCTATAATATATAATGGTTCGGTAGAACCAAAAGAACCTGCTCCACGAACAAGTATCTTAACATCAGCCCCAGCTTCACCGCCCTTTTGAAGAATTTCCACGCCGGGGGCACGTCCTTGCAATGCAGAGGCAACATTTCCAGTGACTTGCTTTTGCAGTTCTTTTGCAGATACAGAAGCTACTGCCGCTGTCATACTCGATTTTTTTTGTACTCCATAACCAACTACGACTACTTCATCCAAGACTTCATTATCTTCATGAAGCACTACTGAAATATTAGTCTTATCTCCTAAAAGAATTTCCTGAGCTTCATAGCCTATATAACTAATCACCAAAGTTATATTAGGTTCCACTTTTAATAAGAATTTTCCATCAACATCCGTAATAGTTCCATTCGATGTGCCTTTTTCTACAATAGAAGCACCAATGACAGGTTCATTTTTTGCATCAACAACTACTCCTGTTATTGATCTTTGCTGTGCCATCATCTGTAATGACAAGCAAAACATAAACAATAAGATCAAGTGTTTTTTCATAAAATCAAGTATTAAATTATGTATTTTAAAGAGTTAACATTTCATTACATAGCATATATGCCTTTATCATCATTCTCGGAATATGGAACGGTCCTTTAAACAAATTACCTTTAGCTGCTTGTGCAACAGTTCCGTCCCGATGAAGATAACCGTACCATTCGCCATATTCCCTGTCTGGAAAATGAGCATAAGTCCAATTATTTATTTGTTTGTGCATTTCAAGATACTTCTCATCATGTGTTGCTTGATAGGCATAAAGTGTAGCTATAATGGCCTCAGTCTGTGGCCACCAGAATTTCATATCCTGCGAATAATCCTGAGGTGGAAGATTACGGCAATCACGGAAATTGATAATTCCACCGTATTCTTTATCCCAACCCCACTCCCACGACCAATCGAGAATGGATAAAGCCATTTGAAGATCTTTTCTATCCCAATTGCGATATTTAGCTTCTTCCAGCAGGAACCAGGACGTTTCAATGCAATGTCCAGGATTTATTGTACGCCCATTACAAGTATCTATAAATTCACCATTAGGACCTACAACTTCCAAAAGAGCCTTAAATTCAGGATGAACGAAATACTTCTGCAACATATAAATAGAATCATCAATCTGCCGGGTCAATGCAGCATCGTCAATGGCTGCCCGAATACGGGATGCTGTATTAATCAGAATCATGGTAATAGAGTGACCGCACATTTGCACCGATTCACAATATTTAGGTTCAAGGACACCGGGCGTAGTAAGGAAGAACTGGATTTTTTTGAAGAGTTCCAATGCTTTCAGTGCATAAGACCGATCACCTGAAGCGATTGAATATTCAGACATAGCTATTGCCGCAAAACATTCGGAAAATACATATCTGCGTTTACGCATGGGGATTCCATCCTCCGTTACTTCAAAGAACATACGTCCGTCCACGTCAATGCAATATTTCTCAATAAAATCAATACAACTTTTTGAAGCTGCCAGCCACTCGAGATTTTGTTCCACATTATTATATGCAAAAGCAGCAACAAAGCCAAACCGTCCCTGAAACCATACAGATTTTGTGGCATCCATAAGCGAGCCATCACGATTAAGGCAAGTATAAACCCCACCGTGTTTGCGGTCCAATCCATACTTCAACCAAAAAGGCATGATATTACCTACCAAATCATTCCTATAGGAAGCAGCACAATTTTGAAGATATTCAACAGTATTCATAACTTCAAATTAAAGTTTATTACAGCGGTCGAAGAAATGAATCGCATTTAACTCCGCCTTCATACGAATTTCTTCCTCATCTGTCATATTCTGAAATGGAATGCGATTGTCGCCCAAATCCAATCCTATCAATTTCATGATACGCTTTCCACCAACAATATTTCCACGGAAGTGGCAAATCACATTAATAACCTCCTGAGAGAAATTCTGAAGTTCACGCGCTTTCTCCAAATCCCCGGCATTCCAGGCGTCGATAATACCAACCAAATTACAGCCATTATAGTTAGTAGTACCACCTATACCACCTTGTGCCCCACCCATAGCCAAACAAGGCAGAATAGTTTCATCCTGTCCATGCAGCATATCAAACTTACCATTCTTATACAAACGGCATTGATTATACTCATACAAGCTTTCATACGTATACTTGATACCCGCAAAATTAGGAATGCGCCCATCTACGGCTTCAAGAAATGCAACCATTGAAAGATAAGCACCGTTGAAAGCCGGAATATGATAAAAATAAAAAGGCAGTTCAGGAGCTGCACAAGCTATCTTTTCACAATACTTCGCCAACTCTTCAACGCGGTTCACTTTAGGGAAAGGAGGTGCCATCGCGCCAATTCCCCACGCACCAATCTTCTGGGCATGTTCTGCCAAACGACTACTTGACCTCACACAAGTACTTCCTACATGAACAATCACTTTAAAATTCTCCGGTGCTACTTCCATCCAACGCTCAGCCAGCATCATACGTTCTTCTTCCGTCAGCATATAGCCTTCACCGGAAGAACCATTAATAAAGACACCTTTCAGACCATTTTTCACCAGCATATCAGCATAAGCCGCTATGGGTTCGTAATTCACTTCTCCATCTTTATAGAAAGGAGTAAAGGGGGCATTAATCAAGCCAATTAGTTTTTCCATACTATTGTATTAATATTAAAAATAAAGATAACATTTTATTATCGAGCAACAAAGATATTTATTATTTTATCTAAAACAAACTATTTAATAAAATTATTCCAATTAAATTCAATATATAAATTAAATTATAATCTAAATAAACATATATAATTAATTATTTTATTATATATAACTTAATTAATAAAATTAACGACAGCAAACATTATATAATTATTATAGTATTTTAAAAAGATTGCAGCGTTTTAGCTATATATATTAGTATATTTGTAAATCAAATTCAGACAAAACGAGATAATATGAAAATAAACCAGCAAAAGAAAACAGAATCTGATTCTAAATATTCTACTATTAAGAAACAGATTATCAAGCATTACATACATAATGGCGATTCTACAATTCCTGCTCTCGCTAATGAGTTGCAATTGAGTATTCCAACAGTCACTAAAGTAATTGACGAGATGGTTACTGATGGCTACATCAATAACTATGGAAAAATAGAAACGGGTACAGGAAGACAGCCCTACGCATACGGACTTAACTCTGACTCAGGCTACTTTATTGGGGTTGAAATAAAGAGGAATAGTATTACTATTGGAGTTATTAATTTTAAGGGAGATATGATAGAACTTAAAAGAAATATTCCTTATAAATCTGAAAATTCCATAGAAGCGTTAAATGAATTATGCAAGCAGATATGTAATTACATCAAAAAATCAACAATAGAAAAGGAGAAAATAATAAATATAAATATTAATATCCCTGGTCGGGTAAATTCAGAATTAGGATATAGTTTCAGCCAATTCAATTTTGAAGAGCGACCTTTAACAGAAATCCTAACTGAAAGAATAGGGTATAAAGTTACCATTGACAACGATACACGGGCGATGGCATTTGGAGAATATTTGCAGGGATGTATCAATAAAGAAAAAGACATTATTTTCGTTAATATCAGTTGGGGATTAGGAATAGGGCTGATTTTGAATGGAAAGCTATATTATGGCAAATCGGGATTTTCCGGTGAATTCGGACACGTAACAGCCTACGACAGTGAAATACTTTGCCACTGTGGCAAAAAAGGATGTATTGAAACAGAAGCATCCGGTTCCGCCCTACACCGTATTATATTAGAACGTAGTCAGAAAGGAGAAAGTTCAATACTTTCCAATCGAATAGATGCAGATAAACCACTCACATTGGACAATATCATATCAGCAGTCAACAACGAAGATATGCTATGTATAGAGGTTATAGAAGAAATAGGTCAAAAGTTAGGAAAACAAATTGCCGGACTCATCAATATCTTCAATCCAGAATTAGTAATAATCGGAGGAAGCTTATCACAGACAGGAGACTATATTCTTCAACCCATAAAAACAGCGGTCCGTAAATTTTCTCTAAATTTAGTGAATAGGGATACCATAATTACTCTTTCAAAATTAAAAGATAAAGCAGGAGTAATAGGAGCTTGCATGCTTGCACGAAGCAAAATGTTTGAGAATGAATAATCAGAAGTTCCTCAGTGACATGTTACTTATCTGTTTATCTCTCTGGTATATGCCAGCGCCGCCCCTATCGCCGTCCTATACTCCGCATAGGGTGGAATATGGAAGCGCACCCCATATATCTTTTCCATATTCGGAAAAATTTCATGGCACTGCGGAAATTTAGTAAGATTACCGATCAAGACAAAATCTTTGATAGGACCATTCAGCCCAGACAGCACCGCTGCACCACCTATCGTTTGCAGCACCATATAAATAATACCTTTTGCAATATCTTCCTGCGAAGCGTTGCTATCCGCTTTTCCGAACAGCGAAGCAGTGGCATGCACCGGAAGATCCGGCAAAGGACGATTGCAGATATCTCCGATCTGCAAGTTTACACGGGTAACGTCACCTTTCTCGGCAATTGCTGCAATCTGCCTGAAATCATGCGTCTTCAGCAACAAGCGGGAAAGTCCCTGCAAAGTACCTCCGCCAATTGCCATACCACCAATATGCTCTATCTTTTCTCCGTTGATTCTTACGAAAGAAGTGCCCGTTCCCATGCTTACCACAATCAGCCGGTCAATATCCGTGGCATGACGTGCCCCCAACCCATTGGCTATAAACTCATCGACCTTGTCCGTGGGTAAACCATACAACGGACTATCTACAAATGCACTACCCACACCTGTCAGCATCACTTGCTCTATATCCGAAAGCTGAATACCGTTATCATAAATATACTTCCCGAAAGCCCCGAACAAAGAAGTAACCGGATCAGTCGCAGTGATAAACATCGGTGACTGTATCTGTTCTCCGTTGATTCCTACAATTTTTGTAGTACTTCCACCAACGTCTATTCCTATTACAATTCCCATAGTTTCAATATTGCATTCGGCCACAAAGGTACAAATTGTTTTATTGCAGATGTGTATTCAAATATGTTTTGTTGCATACATAAACAAGAGAAACGCATACCAATAAGACTAATTCCGTATTCACATAAAACTAATTCTTTTTATGCATCTAATTATTCTTACTACAGTTATACAATTTTCTTACAACAATTATACTTCTTTCTTACAACAACTATTGTAAGATAATTATATAACTGTAGTAAGATTATATTTTAGCACTTTTATCAATAGTTTCTTGTAACTTGAAAATTAATTTGTAGCAGCTGAGAAATTAGTACCCATCAGAAACAAACAGTTCCCCTTTTGCAATCAACATTACAAAAGGGGAACCGCTATAGAACCAAAGTTATCAGCATCAATGGCTGCAAACCTTCGTCATATCCACCGTAAATCCATCATCAGCAGGCATAAACTTACCTTTCGCTTTCAGAAACTCTATCAATTTATCCGCATCCATATCTTCTGCCGAGCAAGTATAGAAATGTTGATGCTCGCCGAATTTCCGGATGATTGCCTCTTTTAATGATGATTCCGAATAACTGTTGCCTTCCATCATGTGAAGGACTTCATGAGCATGTAATTGTTCCATAATCTATTTTTTCTGCAAAGATAGCATGAAGCACGGATTGGAGTTGTAACATATGTGACACGAACCTATAAAAAATAAAGAAGCAAAGTTAAAAGCTCTTTTTTACCTCCTGATATACGTTTCGGGAAGTTTCTCCGTTATAGAAAAGGTATGAGACATTTTTGGTTACTGACAGTTCTTATAATACTATTCTCCACTCCCGCCCTTGCCCAGAAAACAGTCAAGATAGGCGGAACGATTACGGATGAAAATGGTAATCCGATTGAATTGGCAACAATACGATTGGAAGGGACGGCTATAGGCACAGTCAGCAACCTGAAAGGGAGATATTCGCTGAAATTCGAAAGCCGGGACAATGTAACGGTCATCTTCTCCATGCTGGGATGCCAAACCCGCAAACGAAAATTAGTACGTCCGCAGGGAAATATCAGTCTGAACATAACCTTACCCCCGATAAACTTTGAATTGGGCGAAGTGAGCGTAACAGAGCGCCGCCGACAAACCGGAACCATCCAACAGATAGAAACCAAACAAAACCGCCTGGCCCCCGACGCTTCGGGCGGAAGCATAGAAGCCGTGATAGCCACACAGGCCGGAGTGAGTAGCAACAACGAACTCAGCTCGCAATACAACGTACGCGGCGGTAGTTTCGACGAGAACATGGTGTACGTCAACGGCATTGAAATATACCGTCCCTTGCTGATCCGTTCGGGGCAACAGGAAGGATTGAGTTTCATCAATCCCGATATGGTGCAATCCGTCGGCTTCTCCACGGGAGGCTATGAGGCCAAGTACGGGGACAAGATGTCATCCGTGCTGGACATCACTTACAAGAAACCCGAACGGCTGGAAGGAAGTGCCTCCGTCAGCCTGTTGGGAGCCTCGGCATACGTAGGAATCGCCACCAAAAGGCTAACCTGGACAAACGGCATCCGCTATAAAACCAACCAATATCTGCTCGGCACGCTAGATACAAAAGGGGAATACGACCCGCGTTATATCGACTATCAGACTTATCTGAACTGGACACCTTCGAAGCGTTGGGAGGTAGGTGTCATCGGCAATATTTCAGAAAACCGCTATAACTTCCAGCCGGAAGACCGCTACACCCGCTTCGGCACTCTCAGCAATGTACGTGAGTTTAAAGTCTATTTTGAAGGACAGGAGAAAGATTTATTCCGCACCCTGTTCGGAACCGCCTACGCCACCTACCGGCTGAACGAACAGAACAGCCTGACCCTGCAAGCCTCCGCCTTCCACACGAAAGAACAGGAAACGTACGACATCACCGGGCAATACTGGCTGAACTCCCTGGACAGCGGAACGCAAGTAGACGGCACTACCAACGAAGAGGAAACTTCCGAAACTATCGGCGTGGGAACTTACATGGAACATGCCCGCAATTATCTCACCGCAGAGGTGCAAAGTTATTCCATCACAGGCCGTCACCGACTGAAAAGCCACTCCTTGCAATGGGGTGCGGAGCTCAAACGGGAGCGCATCAAAGACCGGATGCGCGAATGGGAAATGCGCGACTCTGCCGGCTACTCCATGCCACAAACTTCCGAAGGGCCGGAACTATTCTACACCCTCCGTTCGCGCAACGAAACGGACAGCAAACGATACGGATTTTACCTGCAAGATACATACCGCTTCCGCTCCACCGCCGGACTATTCACCCTGACTGCCGGCATACGGGGCAGTTACTGGGACTGGAACAAAGAATTCATTTTCAGCCCGCGTGCTTCCCTGGCTCTGATTCCGGCATTTAATGAGAAATTCACCCTGAGAGTAGCCGCCGGAGTATATTACCAGGCACCGTTCTATAAAGAATTCCGTGATACCACCCAGATTGACGGAATAGCTACCGTATCTCTGAACCATGACATCCGTTCGCAGCGCTCCCTGCACTTCGTGGCAGGCGGCGACTATAATTTCCGTGCCATGGACCGCCCGTTCCGTTTCTCCATGGAAGTGTATTACAAAGCGTTGAGCAATCTCATACCTTATAACATAGATAATGTACGGATCAGTTATTACGGACGCAACCTTTCCAAAGGTTACGCCACCGGTATCGACATGAAACTGTTCGGTGAGTTTGTTCCCGGAACAGACTCCTGGCTGAGCTTCTCACTGATGAAAACCGAAGAGAAAATAAACGGACAATGGCTCCCCCGGCCCACCGATCAGCGCTACCGTCTTTCGCTCTATTTCACGGACTATTTTCCCGGTAGCCGCAAGTGGAAAATGAACCTGAAAGGTACACTTGCCGGAGGTCTTCCCTTCGGCCCTCCACATAGCGGACGCGAGGCTGCCGTGTTTCGTACATCCCCTTACCGACGTGTAGATATAGGTATGTCCCGCTGTCTTATCGACCGTAGCGAACGCGAAAATCAGCGCGGCATCCGCAGCCTTTGGTTAGGCGTTGATATTTTCAATTTGCTAAATATCAGCAACGTCAACTCCTATTATTGGGTGACAGACACCCGAAATAATCAGTTTGCAGTACCCAATTACCTGACATCTCGTCAGATTAACGTCCGACTGCTGCTCGACTTCTGAACCGAAGTCTAAAAAAAACTTTCTAAACTTCAAATATCCAATAATTAATTGACGAAAAATTTCTCTATTAAGGAAGAAATCTCTTTCTTTGTGCTGTTTTATGCCTTTGATTAAGACATTATACCAACATTAATAAATATAGTTATGAAGATTTCACACATTGAGCATCTGGGTATTGCTGTTAAAAGCATTGAAGAAGCCCTGCCGTATTACGAGAACGTATTAGGTCTGAAGTGCTACAACATCGAAACTGTAGAAGACCAGAAAGTTAAAACCGCTTTCCTGAAAGTTGGTGACACTAAAATCGAACTTCTCGAACCGACCTCTCCCGAAAGTACCATTGCTAAGTTCATCGAAAACAAAGGTGCAGGCGTTCATCACGTGGCATTCGCTATCGAGGATGGTGTAGCAAACGCATTAGCTGAAGTGGAAGCTGCAGGCGTTCGCTTAATCGACAAGGCTCCGCGCAAAGGTGCTGAAGGTCTGAACATTGCTTTCTTACACCCGAAATCAACACTGGGTGTATTGACAGAACTTTGCGAAAAACCGGAATAATAATTACGAATTATTCATAGATGGAGTAATTTATAATTAAAGAAGAATTGGTAATAAAAAAAACAGTATTAACCCATTATATTTAATAAAATGAGTAATCAACTTGAAAAGATTAAAGAGCTTATAGATCGCCGCACAGCTGCACGTCTGGGTGGTGGTGAAAAAGCGATTGCCAAACAGCATGAGAAAGGTAAATATACAGCTCGTGAGCGCATAGCCATGCTTCTCGACGAAGGAAGTTTCGAAGAAATGGATATGTTTGTAGAGCACAGATGTACCAACTTCGGTATGGAAAAGAAACACTATCCCGGCGATGGTGTTGTTACCGGTTGTGGTACTATCGACGGTCGTTTGGTTTATCTGTTCGCACAGGACTTTACAGTTTCTGCCGGTTCTTTGTCTGAAACGATGTCTCTGAAGATCTGTAAGATTATGGATCAGGCTATGAAAATGGGTGCTCCTTGTATCGGTATCAACGACTCGGGTGGTGCACGTATCCAGGAAGGTATCAACGCTTTGGCAGGTTATGCTGAAATCTTCCAGCGCAATATTCTGGCATCAGGCGTTATCCCGCAGATTTCAGGTATCTTCGGTCCTTGTGCCGGTGGCGCCGTTTACTCTCCTGCACTGACTGACTTCACGTTGATGATGGAAGGTACTTCTTATATGTTCCTCACCGGCCCGAAGGTGGTGAAGACTGTAACGGGTGAAGACGTAACTCAGGAAAACCTGGGTGGCGCAAGTGTTCACTCTACCAAATCAGGTGTAACCCACTTCACTGCCAAGACTGAAGAAGAAGGGTTGGCTTTGTTGCGTAAACTGTTGAGCTACATTCCTCAGAACAATCTGGAAGAAGCTCCTTACGTAGACTGTACCGATCCTATCGACCGTCTGGAAGATTCTCTGAATGAAATCATCCCCGACAGCCCGAACAAGCCTTACGACATGTACGAAGTAATTGCTGCTATCGTTGACAACGGTGAGTTCCTCGAAGTTCAGAAAGATTACTCAAAGAATATCATTATCGGTTTCGCACGTTTCAACGGACAGTCCGTAGGTATCGTTGCCAACCAGCCGAAGTATCTGGCAGGTGTGCTCGACAGCAACGCATCTCGTAAGGGTGGCCGCTTCGTTCGTTTCTGCGATGCTTTCAATATTCCTATCGTTTCATTGGTAGACGTTCCGGGATTCCTTCCGGGAACAGGCCAGGAATACAATGGTGTAATTCTGCATGGTGCTAAGTTGCTGTATGCTTACGGTGAAGCTACTGTACCTAAAGTAACAGTTACATTACGTAAGTCTTACGGTGGTTCGCACATCGTAATGAGCTGTAAGCAACTCCGCGGTGACATGAACTACGCATGGCCTACTGCTGAAATCGCCGTAATGGGTGGTGCCGGTGCCGTTGAGGTATTGTATGCCCGCGAAGCCAAGGAACAGGAAAATCCTGCCCAATTCCTGGCAGAGAAAGAAGCCGAATATACCAAGCTGTTTGCTAATCCTTACAATGCAGCTAAGTATGGTTACATCGACGATGTGATTGAACCGCGTAACACACGTTTCCGCATTATCCGCGCTTTGCAACAGTTGCAGACTAAGAAATTGACTAACCCGGCTAAGAAGCATGGTAATATTCCTTTGTAATCAGGCTTTTAACACTAAAAACAAGAACGATTATGAATAAAACAAAAATCGGAATATTCTTTACCTTGCTGCTGGTGTTAGGTGTATGCTCTTCCTGCGGAGAGAAGAAATCGAACAACAAGCTGGTGCTGAATGAAGTGCTGATTACCAATGAAGGCAACTTTCAGGATGACTACGGCATGCACAGCGCATGGATTGAAATATTCAACAGATCATACGGCAGCGCCGACCTCGCAGGTTGCTATCTGAAATGCAGCAGCCAGCCGGGTGATACTGCCAGCTACTTTATCCCTAAAGGTGATGTCCTGACTTTGGTGAAACCTCGTCAGCATTCATTATTCTGGGCCGATGGAGAAGCAAGACGTGGTACATTCCACACGAACTTCACACTGAATCCGGAAACACAGAACTGGATTGGCTTATATGATTCAGGACGCAATTTATTGGATCAGATAACCATACCGGCAGGCGCATTACAAGCTAACCAGTCTTATGCCCGTATAAGTGATGCAGCCGAAAAATGGGAAGTTAAAGACGGTAGTGCTGAAAAATACGTAACTCCGAGCACTAACAACAAGACCATCGACAGCAATGCTAAGATGGAGAAATTCGAAGAGCATGATAGCGATGGCATCGGTATGTCTATTTCTGCCATGAGTGTAGTATTCTGCGGTTTGATTCTGCTTTTCATTGCTTTCAAGATTGTTGGCAGAGTATCTGTAAGCCTCAGCAAGCGTAACGCCATGAAGGCTAAAGGTATTACTGACAAACAGGAAGCCAAAGAGAAGAAACTGGGCGAAGCTCCGGGAGAAATTTTCGCTGCTATTGCCATGGCTATGCACGAGATGCAAAGCGATGTACACGACGTGGAAGACACCGTTCTCACCATCAACCGTGTAAAACGCAGCTATTCACCATGGAGTTCGAAGATTTACACATTGCGTGAAACTCCTCTGAAAAAGTAATCACCTATAAATTGATAAAACGATGAAAGAATATAAATATAAAATCAACGGTAATACATACAAAGTTACCATTGGAGATATCGACGAAAATATCGCTCACGTCGAGGTGAACGGTACCCCCTACAAAGTAGAAATGGAAAAGGCACCGAAAGTGGTTGTTAAACCGGTAGTACGTCCTACTACTCCCGCTCCCGCCCCCGCTCCGGTAGTGAAACCGGCTGCTCCTTCTACTGGCAAATCAGGTGTTAAATCGCCGCTGCCGGGTGTTATCCTCGACATCAAAGTCAATGTAGGTGATACAGTGAAGAGAGGACAAACCATCATTATCCTCGAAGCTATGAAGATGGAGAACAATATCAATGCCGACAAAGACGGTAAAATCACTGCGATCAACGTAAGTAAAGGAGATTCCGTTCTCGAAGGTAATGACCTTGTAATTATTGAATAATATGGGAGAATTTATCACATTTATAGGAAACAACCTTGCCGACTTCTGGACGTACACGGGTTTTGCCAATGCAACGGTAGGCCACGTCGTTATGATCCTGGTAGGTTTGTTCTTCATATACTTGGCGGTAGCCAAGGAATTTGAACCGATGCTGCTGATTCCTATCGGATTCGGTATGCTGATCGGTAATATTCCTTTCAACATGGAAGCCGGATTGAAAGTCGGTATCTATGAAGAAGGTTCTGTGCTCAACATCCTGTATCAGGGAGTAACCTCCGGATGGTATCCGCCGCTCATCTTCTTGGGCATTGGTGCTATGACGGACTTCTCGTCTCTGATATCCAATCCTAAGTTGTTACTGATCGGTGCTGCTGCTCAGTTTGGTATCTTCGGTGCTTATATGATTGCTTTGGAAATAGGTTTCGATCCTATGCAAGCCGGTGCAATCGGTATCATCGGTGGAGCTGACGGCCCGACGGCTATCTTCCTTTCATCCAAGTTGGCCCCTAACCTGATGGGTGCAATTGCGGTATCAGCCTATTCGTACATGGCGTTGGTACCGGTAATCCAGCCGCCTATCATGCGCCTGTTGACCAACAAGCACGAACGTCTGATCCGTATGAAACCGCCGCGCGTAGTTTCTCACACGGAGAAAGTAATCTTCCCGATTATCGGTTTGTTGCTGACTTGCTTCCTTGTTCCGTCCGGTCTGCCTTTGTTGGGTATGCTGTTCTTCGGTAACCTGTTGAAAGAAAGTGGTGTAACCCGTCGTTTGGCTGAAACGGCACGTGGTCCGCTGATTGACACAATTACTATCCTGTTAGGTTTGACAGTAGGTGCTTCTACTCAGGCTTCTGAGTTCCTGACGCTCGACTCTATCAAGATCTTCGGTCTGGGTGCATTGTCATTCGTAATTGCTACTGCTTCAGGTGTGATCTTCGTGAAGATATTCAACCTCTTCCTGAAGAAAGATAATAAGATCAATCCGTTGATCGGTAATGCAGGTGTATCTGCCGTACCTGATTCGGCACGTATCTCTCAGGTAGTAGGTCTGGAATATGATTCTACAAACTACCTGCTGATGCACGCCATGGGTCCGAACGTTGCAGGTGTAATCGGTTCAGCAGTAGCTGCCGGTATCTTGCTGGGATTCTTGATGTAAAAGACATGTGCGTTGAGTGGTATCTTTACCATTCAAAACATCCGGTATATTTTAGCGCTCCTTCGGTTGAAGGGGCGCTATTTTTATTCGTTAATCTATCTAAAAGAGGCTACGAACATTTCGTAAAGCAAATCTTTTTAGTAACTTGCAGCCAATTAAGCAATACTTTAAAGATAAAAAGACTATGCGGAAACTCTTTATTCTACTCTTTTTCAGTGCCTCTTCATTGCTGATGGCACAAAATACCAATCCTATTCAGGAAGCAATGGCAAACTATGATTATGAGACGGCATTGACGCTAATTGATCAAGAGACGCCGACTATTCCCCTACTCTATCAGAAAGGGAAAGCTCTGAAAAGTCTTGGCAACAACCGGGAAGCGCTTCAGGTATATGAAGAAGTCGTGATGCAAGATTCTCTGAATCCACGAGCTTATATTGAAGCAGCAGAGTGCTGCAAGTCATTATTAAAAAACAAACAGGCATTAAAATATTATCAAAAGGCAGTGGACCTGAATCCGGATAATAAATATGCCCGTATTCAATACATTACTCTATTACTGAATCAGCGGAAATTCGATGAAGCATTGGGAGAGAGCAGTCTACTTACAGAAACAGATAGCTCGGCTGTCGCATTACATCTACAAGCTCAAAGTTTTGAAGGGGTAGATGACATTTTAGCAGCATTGGGATGCTATGAAAACATACAGGAAAAATATCCCAACGATTTTCTGGCTGCTGCCAAAGCAGCAAGACTACACATCGAAGGAGCATTTTATAATTATGCTATAGAAGCTACTGAAAAATACCGCCAAATAGACAGTACAAATGTTGTTGTGAACCAACAAAATGCATTGGCATACTGCCTGATGAAAGATTATCAGACTGCAATACAGAGATACGAACAGTTACTAAGCCTTGGGGACAGTACATTTACCACCTGTTATTATTTAGGAGTCAGTTATTACGCAGTAGAAAAGTTTTATGAAGCACATGATATACTGGAAGTAGCTCGCCAATATGATAAGCGTAATGTGAATCTGCTATATTATTTAGGACGTTCCTGTTCCAAAACGTCATGGAAGGATCAAGGAGTTGCATATCTGGAAGAAGCTGTGGCATATGCTACCCCACCCGATAGCGCTATGATACGCCTCTATGTCGGCCTCACAGACTGCTATAAAATGGCACTAATGCCTAAAGAGCAAATCAAAACGATGCAAGACAGATATGATAAATATGATATAGAAAATCATAAGCTCTTGTATGACATGGCATATGTTTACCAATATCAGTTGAAAGATAAAAAGAATACAGAACGTTGTCTGGAGGCTTTCCTTAAAACGCGTCCCAAAAACAGCAGTGAGCAACCCGAAACAGATGATAAAGGAAATGTAATATTAGGATTAAGTACTTATTATGGCGCAGCCGAAACTTGGCTGAAAGATCTTCGTGAGAAAAAGAAAGTGGATGACTTCTTTCAGGGGAAAGTGATTGCAGTGCCGACAGATACGAAAAAGACAGAAACTTCCAGAGACACAGTCAAGAAGTGAAAACGTTTGCATAACATTATAAAGTATATAATAGCGGAGTAGCGGCAGCTTTCTCCGCTATTTGCTTATATTAGCACCAAAATACGGATATAATAACAAAAAGCTAATATCATGAAAAAATTATTCCTTATCCTGGGAACGTTTTTACTTTCCCTTAGTACGTATGCAGCTATGAACGTAAACAAAATCGACCCTCCGTTTTGGTACGCCGGAATGCAAAATCCCGAACTCCAACTTATGGTCTACGGTGAAGACATCGGTAACTCTTCCGTTACTGTCAACTATCCCGGCGTTTCTTTGAGCAGCACTGTCAAGCTGGAAAGCCCGAACTACCTGATTGTCTACCTGAGACTGGAGAAAGATGTGAAACCCGGTAAAGTAGCTCTCACTTTTGCACAAGGCAAAAAGAAAATCGTCAAAGAGTATGAACTGAAAGCACGCGGCAAGAAAAGCTGTGAACACAAAGGTTTTGATGCTTCCGACGCCCTCTACCTGTTGATGCCCGACCGTTTCGCAAACGGCAATCCGGACAATGACCAAATCCCCGGCATGGCCGAATACAAAGTAGACCGCAATGATCCGAACGCCCGCCATGGTGGTGACCTTGCAGGTATCGAGCAAAATCTGGATTACTTCTCCGACCTGGGTGTAACTGCCCTTTGGTTCACTCCGGTACTGGAAAACAACATGACCGGCGGTTCGTACCACGGCTATGCTACTACCGATTACTATAAAGTTGATCCGCGTTTCGGCACCAACGAAGAGTATCAGCAACTGATATCCAAATGCCACGACCGCGGCATCAAGATTGTAATGGATATGATCTTCAACCACTGCGGCGTAGAACATCCATGGATTAAAGATATGCCGTCTAAAGACTGGTTCAACAATCCCGATCACGAAAAGAACTTCGTGCAGACCTCTTTCAAACTGACTCCGCACGTTGATCCTTATACTTCACAATACGACTTCGACCAGATGAACGACGGTTGGTTTGTTACCGCTATGCCGGACCTTAACCAAAAGAACCCGCACGTATATCGCTACCTGGTACAGAACAGCTTCTGGTGGATTGAGTACGCCAATATCGACGGCATCCGTATGGACACTTATCCGTATGCCGACTATGACGCCATGAGCAACTGGATGAAAGAGCTGAACGAAGAATACCCCAACTACAACACCGTAGGCGAAACCTGGGTTACCGAACCGGCTTATACAGCCTGGTGGCAAATGGATTCCAAACTCTCTGCCCCGAAGAACAGTAACCTGAAAACCGTCATGGACTTCAGCTTCTTCGATAAAATCAACACTGCCAAGAACGAGCAGACCGAAACATGGTTCAAAGGTCTGGATCGCGTGTACAATAGCTTCGTATACGACTTCCTCTACCCCAACCCGGCTTCCGTACTGGCATTTATCGAAAACCATGATACCGACCGCTTCCTGGGTGAAGGCGACAATCTGCCAATGCTGAAACAAGCTTCTACCTTGCTACTTACCACCCGCCGTATTCCGCAACTCTACTATGGTACGGAAATCATGATGAACGGTGTGAAGAGCAAGAGTGACGGATACGTTCGTAAGGACTTCCCCGGTGGATGGACTGGCGATACAGAAACTGCACTGACAGCCGCAGGACGCAGCAAGATACAGAACGAATGTTATAACTTCTACAAGACCTTATTGAACTGGCGTAAAGGAAACGATGTTATCGCCAAAGGTAGCATGGTGCAATTCATGGTTCAGAATGGTGTTTATGCCTATGCCCGCCAGCACGAAGGTAAAACCGTATTCGTAATGTTGAATGGTACAGATGCCGAAACTACTGTTCCTTTGAAATTCTACAAAGAAATATTGAAAGATTCCAAGCAAGGAAAAGACATTCTTAGCGGAAAGACAGTTGCATTCGGTGAATCGCTGACAATGGGACCGAGAGAATCATTGGTGATTGAGTTATAAATCGCATTTCAATTATAACAGAAGGGCATAGAAATTAGCTTTCTATGCCCTTTCTTTATTCATAAAAGTATATTCTCTAATCTTTCTTCCAAACCTCCCCTCACAAATATTAGTCAAACATTTGACTAATTCCAATAAAAAGCTCTACCTTTGCGCCCGAAAGATAAAAAGCAACGTAGCAATGGAGAATTACAATTCATCCCGCGGGCTTATCCAGCAAATGTTAAGAACCCGCATGGCATTCCGCCAAGCTCTGCAACGCGTTTTGAAACGCAATAACATAGATATCACCTTTGAAATGTTACAAGTACTGAGTTCTCTGTGGCAGGAACAAGGAATCAGCCAGCAGGCATTAGCCGAAAAGACAGCCAAAGACAAAGCCTGCATGACTAATCTGATGGCCAACCTCGAAAAGAAAGGCTGGATCATGCGCCAGGAAGACCCTAACGACCGCCGTAACCGACTCGTGTACCTCACTCCCGCAGGAGAAGAGATATCCGACCGTGTACGCCCGCTCATCAAGGATTTTTATACCCAGACGGGCCAACTGATGGGAATAGAGAGCCTAAACGCATGTTCCAATCAACTAGAGACACTCTATGAGATATTCAACCAGTTTTAATTTTCTTCGCCTCTTGCTCATTCACATACTTGCTGTAGCTCCGCTGTGGCTAACCGCTCAGGAGAATACTCATCTATTATCCGTAGACGAACTTTTCCGTCTGGGCACAGAAAACAGTCTGCAACTTAAAAAGAGCAAACTACAAGAGGTTATTCATAACGACCAAAAGAAGTCTGCATACACAGACCGATTGCCAGATATCCAAGTAGGTGCCAGCGCCGGAATCATAGGCCAGCCCGTCATCTTTCAGCGGGGACTTTCACATCCCGTGCGCCCCGAAACGCCGGACTGGTCACAAAACTATAACATCAACCTGACGCAACCCCTCTACCAGGGAGGAAGGATACAAGCCCAAATACATCAGGCCGAACTTAAAGAGCAAATAGCCGCCCTGACGAGTGCCGACAACGAAGCCGAAATCAAGCTGGTACTGCTGCAACAGTACATGACACTTTTCAGTTACTACAAGCAGCGGGAAGTGCTGGCACGCAACATCGAAGAGTCCGAACACCGACTGAAAGATATCCGCCGGATGAAAAAAGAAGGCATAGTCACCCGCAATGATGAAATCCGCAGTGAACTGCAACTGACCAACGACCGCCTGGCCTATCAGGAAGCCGACAACAGCATCGCCATAACTTCGCAACAACTCGATATTCTGCTGGGACTGGACGAATCACAGCTGATAGCACCGGACACCACTTTACTGTATACCGCCGTCAGTGTGTCCGATTATGATACGTATGTACAATTAGCCTACAACAACTATCCGGGCATGCAGATTGTCCGCCAACAAACCCTGCTGGCAGAAAACGATATCCGGCTGACTAAAGCAAACTACCTTCCCAGCCTGTCACTGCACGCGGGCAACACCCTTGCACGCCCACTCAGCACTACACTGGCTGACATGTACAACAACAACTGGAACATCGGCCTCAGCCTCTCATACAACCTGTCGTCTCTTTATCAGAATAAGCACAAGATGCACGAAGCCCGGCAAACCGTACAACTTCAAAAGTATACCGAAGAACTCCTGATGCAGGACATCCGTATTCAGATACGAACTGCCTACACCCGCCATAAAGAGGCCCTGAACCGCATAGAAGCCCTGAAGCTCTCTGTCAGCCAGGCAGAAGAAAACTACCGGATTGTGCAAAACCGCTACCTGAACCAGCTTTCCATCCTCACCGACCTGCTGGATGCAAGCAGCGTGCGGCTGGATGCTGAACTGCAACTGACCGTTGCCCGTACGCAAGCCATTTACACTTACTATGAATTACAGCGAACCTGCGGCATGCTTTAATTCTTTAATTATTAATTATTAATTTACAATTGTAGTCTATGTCCGAATTACAAAAGAAACATAAGCAACTGAAGAGATTAAGAATAAGGAATATCACCCTCAATACGGTATGTATTCTCCTTGCACTGGCGGGAATTTCATGGACAATCAATTACTTCTGGAAATACGTCCATTACGAAATCACCAATGATGCCGTAGTAGACCAGTATATAGCTCCACTCAATATCCGAGCTTCGGGTTATATCAAGGAAGTCCGCTTCACGGAGCACCAGCCTGTACATGCCGGAGACACCCTTCTCATTCTTGACAACCGGGAATACCTCATCAAAGTAAAGGATGCGGAAGCTGCCCTGATGGACGCGAAAGGTGCAAAAGACGTATTAAGTTCCGGCATTCAGACCTCGCAAGTAAATGTAGCCATTCAGGAAGCCAACATTGCAGAAACCAAGGCCAAGCTCTGGCAGCAGGAACAGGACTATCGGCGCTATGCCAACCTGCTTGCCGAAGAATCCGTCAGCCAGCAACAATATGAACAGGTAAAAACCGCCTACGAGGCAACCCAAGCACGCTATCAGGCCCTGCTGCAACAAAAGGAAGCGGCAAAATCACAATACTCCGAAACGAGCAAGAAATCCACCGGCATCGAAGCGAATATCCTCCGCAAAGAAGCGGATCTGGATATGGCAAAATTGAATCTCTCTTATACGATAGTCACCGCTCCTTACGACGGATATATGGGGCGCCGTACCCTCGAACCGGGACAATTCGTACAAGCCGGACAGACCATCTCCTATCTTGTACGGGGCAACGACAAATGGATCACCGCCAACTACAAAGAAACGCAGATCTCCCACATCTACATCGGGCAGAAAGTACGCATCAAGGTCGATGCTTTCCACGGGCATATCTTTCACGGCACCGTCACCGCCATATCCGAAGCAACCGGTTCTAAGTACGCCTTGGTTCCGACTGATAACTCCGCCGGCAACTTCGTCAAAGTGCAGCAACGCATTCCCGTTCGCATCGAGCTGGACGATGCCACCCCCGAAGAAATGAAAAGCCTCCGTGCAGGCATGATGGTAGAAACCGAAGCACTGAGAAAATAAGAAAATCCACTGATGGTAAAACTAAATCTTCCACTCCGCCCCTGGGTACCGCAATGGCTGGGTATCGTCACTATGTTCGTGGTGATGTTCCCTATCATTATGCTCAACGGAACCTATACGGGAAGCATGCTGGAAGTCAGCAGTACCCTCGGAATACTCAGCGAAGACATCACAATGGGGTATTATGCTGCGGCAGCAGGTATGGCGGTAGCTTATCCCATCATTCCTAAAATCCGTGCGATCGCCACTCCAAAGACGATGCTGCTTACCGACCTGCTCCTGCAAATCATTCTCAGCTACATCTGCGCCCAGGTTGGCAATATGGACATCACCATTATATGCAGCTTCTTCATCGGCTTCCTGAAAGCCTTCATTATGTTGGAGTTTATTATTCAGGTACGCCCGTTCTTCAGTCCGAAGAATGTGCGTAGCGAGTTCTACGCCTACTTCTACCCCATCGTATTCTCCGGCGGACAAATATCCATGGCGCTGACGGCACAATTGGCCTATTACTATCAGTGGCAGTACATGTATTACTTTACAATCCTGCTGATGCTGATTGCCATTATCTTTATCCTGTTGTTTTTCCGGTATGCCAAGCGCCCCATGCGCATCCCTTACAAAGAAATCGACGGAAGAAGCATGTTTATCATAGCCGCTGCATTGCTTTTCAGCATCTACATATTTACCTACGGAAAGACATTAGATTGGTTCTCCTCTCCCAAAATACGGATTTATACGATTGCCATCCCCATACTGATTTACCTTTTCGTCCACCGGCAACGGACACAGGAGAAGCCATACGTCAGCCTGAAACCACTCCATCACCATAAATCCATCATCGGGTACACATTCATGGTACTGGTCATGTTTTTCAGTGCCAGCAGTTCCCTGATTACCAATTACCTGAACAGCATTATCCGTGTAGACAGCGTACATGTCAATTCGCTCAGCCTGATGCTTATACCGGGATTCATTGTGGGAGCCATCATCTGTTTCTGGTGGTTCAGGTGGCAGCGATGGCGGTTCCGCTATCTCATTTCCGGAGGGATGTTCTGCTACGTCATCTATCTGGTCATCCTCTACTTCGGCATCACGCCCTACTCCACTTACGAGATGCTTTACTTTCCGGTTTTCCTCCGCGGACTGGGGATGATGACTCTTTTCATAGCCTTCGGTGTATATGTAGTAGAAGATTTGGACCCTAAACTCATGCTGTCTAACGCTTTCTTTCTGATATCCCTCCGCTCTGTGCTGGCTCCGTCAATATCCGCTTCTTTTTTCAGTAACCTGCTCTATTACTTACAAATTAAGGGGATGAATACCCTTTCTGAACACATGACGCTCACCAATCCACTGGCTTCCTCCCGCTATGCGCAAGCCATGAACAGTGCCTTGGCGCAGGGACACGGCTACGATGAAGCCAGCCAGTTAGCCGCCAATAACTTTTATTCCACGCTTCAGCAACAGAGCCTGCTACTGGGCATCAAGACTGTAATCGGCTATCTGCTGATTGCCGCATTGGTTATCGCAGTGGTTTCCGCTTTCATCCCTTTCCATAAGACTCTGAAAGTGGCTGTGGTGAAGACGGGAGACGATATGGTATAAAGCAATACTCTATTATTTTGCACCTGAATTGAAAAACAACAAAAATTTCTATACCTTTGTGTCTGTCAAGTGTAGAATAGAGATAAAATGAAGGCAACAATAACAATTCCATACGCAGTAGCTGACTTTGCAGAAATGCACGAGCGCGGCTTTTATTATGTCGATAAGACAAAGTATATCTCACGGTTGGAAAGTTATAAGGCTCCTGTCTTCCTGAGACCCCGTCGCTTCGGCAAGAGTCTCTGGGTGTCTACCTTGGCACACTATTACGACCGCACTCTGACGCATCGCTTTGAAGAACTCTTCGGTGGCACCTACATAGGTAGCCAGCCCACGCCCGAACATAACCAATATATGGTGATACGCTACGATTTTTCAAAGATGGTGTCCTGAGACAGAGACCTATCTACGCTATGTGCTGGATAAATATACAGGAAGCCAGAAACGCTTCGATGAAATCTGGCAACTCATCATCAACAATTACGATGGTTACCGCTTCAGTACCCGCGGTGAAAAGTTATTCAATGCTACTATATTAACTTACTTCCTGAAGAAATTTGCCGTGAACAAGGGAGAAGTACCCGATGAAATGATCGACGAGAACCTTCGAACCGATGTCAGCTGGCTCCGGCGTCTCACACTTTCGCTGGCAAATTCAAAAGCTATGCTTGACGCATTGATAATAGACAACGGATTAGCCTACAACATGGCCGATCTTTCCAGCAAGTTCAACAAACAGAAGTTCTTCGACAAGAACTTCTACCCCATCAGCCTTTTCTACCTGGGCATGACTACCTTGCAGAGCAATTACCGCATGGCGCTGCCCAACCTGACCATGCGCAGCATCTACATGGATTATTATAACGTACTGAACCGCATAGACGGTGGCGCCAACCGCTATGTACCCACTTACGAACGTTTTGTCAACGACCGTTGTCTGGAACCATTGATACAGAATTATTTTGAAGAGTATCTGGGACAGTTCCCCGCACAGGTGTTCGATAAAATTAATGAGAATTTCATCCGTTGTTCTTTCTTCGAACTGGTATCGCGCTACCTGAGCAGTTGCTACACCTTCGCTATTGAGCAAAACAATTCAGAAGGTCGTGCAGACTTTGAAATGACAGGTATTCCCGGCACTGACTATTACACTGATGACCGTCTGGTAGAATTCAAATACTACAAAGCACGGGAAGCCGAGAAGATGTTGGCATTGGATGCTCCCCTGCCCGAACACGTCGAACAGGTGCACCGCTATGCCAATGATACACAGAAACATTTCCCCAACTATCATGTACGCACGTATGTAGCTTATATTTGCTCAAACAAGGGGTGGCGTTGTTGGGAAGTATAACTATAGAATTTTACGTACTGTCATTAGCCGGCTATGCAATCCAACAGCTACTGTACAATCCCCGTCTCCTTATCCACATTATTCATCGTCTTTTTCCCTGCTTTATGCTGACGTCCGCTATTGAAATCCCATGAACAGGTAAACACAAACATATTGCCATTGTCTTTAATGTAAGTCCATTCTTCTTTTCTTACAAGATTATTCATCAGCTTTGAACCTGCACTCCATCCCTCGGACATAAACGGATAGAGTATACCAACGCCAAAATTCAGTGTCTTCCATTTATACGAACACTGTAACGAACAGCTTTTCTCTCCGTAATTCACAGCCTCCCCCCAAAGAGATTCATAACGGTTGCTGATATCGCCATAGAAAGAGAAGTTCTTATAATTCAGTGAAACATCACCACCTGCATACCAAGCAGTGTAAGTATGCGAGTACAGATGCCCTTTACTTTCAAATCTATTCACACCTCCATAGCCACTTACCGAAAGAATATCCGGAATTACACTTACCTCTACATACAATTGCCCGTTTAGTTTCGAGTAGCTTTTCTGATTGGCAATACCATATTGGAACTCATAATTTCCATCCTCAAAATCCACCCTTTCTATCTGCTGCATAATAGGATTTTTGCTGTACAGATAACTCCCGGTGAGTTGCGTACTTACTATCTTATTCCCCCACGAGAATTGCAGACGATTATTATAAGAGCGATAAGGAGCAAGCTCACGATTGCCGCGATTCACCTCTATATCCGTCACCTGCTGCCGTATATCGCTCAGTGACGAAAGCGAAGGCAACGACGGATAACTATTGAAGGTGTAGCGCAATGAAGCTCCCTTAAACACCGGATAAGAAAGTTGCACTACGGGACGAAAAGTATAAAATGTAAAACCTTCGCCCGACTCGTCAAATGTCTGTCGTGACACACCCACTCCTACTCCATAATTCAACTTCATCCATTGCCCCTGCACCTGTGTATAAGCATAAAGATTTGAGTTATGCATATCCGCAGTTTCATCTACCGACCCTGTATAGCGGTTGCGCGTATATGCCTGCTGATACTTCAAGCCAGCAGACAAACGCACTTTCTCAAAAGATTTTTTGTAAGCGCCCTCACCTATCAGTGAGTAGCGGGCACCATCCGTACTATAATCGTACACAGACAACGGATTTTCAGGAGTATCGACATACTCCCTGTAACCACGTTCATAGTCCGAACTGATATACGTTCCTACCACATTGAACATCAGTTCCTGCTTTCCCGATAAAGACCGCTTATAATACAAGTCCAGAGAGGGTGAAGATGATTTGTTTATAGCACGCGTGTAGCTGTACAAATCCTCTTTGCTGCTTTCGTGTATCCGTTGTCCGAAGTCAGCGTGTGGCGAATCGAATATACTGGTAGCAAACATGGCGTTGAATACATACTTATCCGGCTTTGTCAGGTTATAGGTGGCCTCTATGCTATGATCCACATAATTGAAGGGAGTGGAAATACCATCTAATATACGATTTCTCTTTTCGTTGCCGGGTATCTCAAAAATCTGGTCTTCATTTACATAGCGGTCATCATAATCACGATAGCTGACGTAATAACTCAATCCGAATTCAGACAGCTTGTGGTTGGCACGCAGATAAACCTGATCGTTCCCGAAGCCGGTTGTCACAGCATTCATCATACTTACGCCTCCCGATATGCCCGACTGTGCCCTTTTCACCACATAGTTGATGACTGCCTCTGCACCGCTGTCAGCATAGCGCACGCCCGGATTATCAATATACTCCACCCTTAGCACCTCATTCGGCCTCAACGACTGCACTTGCACTTCGGTAGCCTCCATATCATTGATACGCAACTGCACACTTCCTCCGCTTATAGTATTTACCGTCCTTTGGAAAGCATTCACTTTCAGCCCCGGCAACTGCATGTGCGTCAGCAATTCATATCCGGAGGAAGAAGCTTTCACCTGCTTCTGAGATGGCATTATAATCTGCCTGTCCAGTTTCTTCACCACATTCGAAGCTGTCACCGTCACTCCCTCCAGCATTACTGCATCTTCCATCAGAATAATATCTCCGATATCCAACGGGCGATTCAGATTATCGAGTCTGAACACTTGGGGCACATAACCTACAAATGAAACCTGTAGCAGATAATTGTCTACGGTTAAGCCTTGCATTTTGAAACTCCCTTTATCGTCGGAAGTACATCCGGTTACAAATGACGAATCCATACGTTGCAGCGCGATATTGGCAAAAGCAACCGGTTCGCCCCTCCCGTCAGTAACCCTACCGGATATACTCACATTTTGTGCATAAATGCCTGACAATATACAGAAGGTAAAAAGTAAATAAATGATGTGTGTTTTCATACTTACAATATGTTTGGTTTTATAATTCGGGAGGATAATTCTACAAAGCTATTCAATATATTCTATTTTAACCATATTTTACTAATTTCTTTTTATGTGAATCATAATATTCTCGAACAAATGTAGATAAATCGGTATCTGCTTCGATCATTTCATACCTTTTTACTATAAAAATAGCCTCACATTAAAAATCCGGAGGCTATTACTGTTTGAAATGATTGCAATTGACTAAATCAAGTTCTTTAATCAATACTGTAACCTTATTGATAAATCTCACATTGTAAATGTAAGTTCGTCTCAAGAATTACATACGTTGTCTTTCTTCCTCAGAAGCCGACTTCCCTTTATACTTGCTCTTTGATGCATTAAATTTATATCGCACGGAGAACTGCCATGAACGAGTATCCAAGTTCTTATCTATCAATGAAACTATTGGATTAACCTCCATCAACCTCTTCTGTTTGTACGTACCCAGTATATCATATCCCCTTAAGTTCAGAATAAGATTACCTTTCATGAAAGTTTTCGTCACCCGTACATCCATCCGGAACTGGTCATACAAGTAAGTCAGGTTCGAGTGCCCCTTTGATGTGCCCTGAAAATCCAGCATCACCACAAACCCAGCAGGCAGGCGGAACGTGTTCTGCAAACTATAACGTAAAAAGGGCTTTTCATACTTCTGTCCTGTATCTCCATATTTGAAGTAGTCTTTCGATACGCCTAACCCTGCAACCGGCTCCCAAAAACCTAAACGGGGAGAATAGTAAACCATAGCCATCAGATTTTGTGTATGATCCATATTCTCCGGAATATACATAACGATATCTTGTTTTTCACCATAAGGATGTGGTATCAATAGTGACATATTATCATACATCTTATACGAAACCATCAACTTAATTTTCTTCCACAGCAACGAATATGAGATATCATCTATTCGGGTAGGTTTCAGATACGGATTACCGGTTTCATAAGTGTAAGGGTCATCATATTGAATGCTGTTCCGAAGTTGATAATAACTTGGCCGCTGAATCGTAGCACGATATCCCAACATCATCTGTACCTTATCAGACCGGTAACTCACCGAAGCCTGTGGAAAGAAATCTTTATATGTACGGCTTTGTTTATCCACTTTATTGCCATTCTCAAAATAATCGAAACCGATATTTTCAAAACGCAGTCCTAAATTAAACATCCACTTGTCTATACTTTTTGAATAACTGAGAAAAGCCGCAAACAACTTCTGTTTCGACATATTCTCATTAGACGCAAGCGAAGGAACTCCCTCATTTTCATCTACCCAATAAGTCTGTTCATTGGTCGTATGGCTATATTCCATACCATAATTAAAATTACTTCCCAATAGAGGGGTAGATAAAGTAAGTTTGCCTGCATATAAATCATAGTCCTGTAAAGAGCGCGTACCCACTTCCACTTCATCTTCTCTTTCGGAAACAGAAAAATCATGGCTTTCACTGCTGCCTTTAGCATAGTCCATATCCAACTGTACTTTAAGCCAAGAGGCTACATTACCAGTATAATAAGCATTCAAAAGGTGAGATTTATCATTCATATCCATTCTGGTGTTCGTTGGGAACTCCTCTATTGACACACGATCCTTCGTTACAGCCGATACTATATCCACTCCACCTTTATAATAAGGAGTACGCGTATAAACATACTTGGCACCTATAGAATGTCGTTCGTCTAATTCATAGTTGAGTCCTCCCTCCAGATAATGAAACTTATTATGGACCTTTTGCATAGCAATCTGTTGTACAGCCGTTATGTTTTCTTCCGCTTCCAAAGTCTGTATCGAATTAATATCAATTTCACGTTGTTTCTCACTATACCCGTAATAAGCAAACAGGTCCAATTTATTCTTACGGTAATTCAGATCCACCGCTCCATCGGCAGAAACTTTGCTCCTGATATCCATTCTTCCGAAAACCTCACCGCCTATCCCTTCTCCGGGTGGACGTATGGCTTCAATCAGAACTACTGCGCTAACAGAAGCATCATACTCCGGTCCGGGGTTAGTAATCACAGTAACTTTCTTAATATGTGTAGAGCTTAGCCTCTCCAATTCATTATCATTCCTTACCAGACGATTATTAATATAAATCAGTGGAGTACCTTTACCCAATACACTGATAGCATCTCCATTTTTCACGATAAAAGGTTGTTTTTCCAGAACATCGTTGGCTGTCCCCACATTCTTCAGCGGGCTATTTGCCACATCCATGGCAATGCCACCATTTTCCATCTTAAAATGCTGACGAGTCCCCCTAACAACTACTTCACCCAACAAGTTGGTATCTTCTTCAAGTTTTATTGTATTCAGAACATTCTGCTTTACCGCCACAGATGTAGTCACATATCCCAGATAGCTGACCTTAACAACCAGATTTTCTTTTGTAGTTTCGAGCATAAAGTTTCCTTCCATATCTGTAACCGTTCCGACAAATGTCGTAGAGTCCTTATCCTGTACGATAACGATATTTGCAAATGCTAAAGGTTCAGAATTACTTTTATCAACAACTTTACCCTTAATCTGAGCATAAGAAGAAAAGATTGTAGAAATAGAAAATAGAAAATATAGTATCGCTATTTTTTTCATAATATCCAGTTATTAGTTAACAATTAATATATTAATTCAAAGCGGCTTCGAGCAATTACACTGATTCAACGTATCACCACTGATCATAAAAAAGAATCATAATAACTTTCCAAATATTTATCCAACATACCAGGAGCCTTCTGTGTACAAGTACATAAATCATATTTACCATTTTCATATTTATTCCGTAAAGTATACCATGCACATGCACCACTACATATCGGTAGGAAAAAACATTTTTTGCAAACAGGATCATTATACCATTTAGTGCCCACAATATATCTATTCAACAATGTCTTATTGGTCATTTTATTAGTGAATATATTTCCTACAATTTTTTTTGGATCACTCACATCATTCCAACATTTATAAACTTCTCCTTCAGGACCTACAATATATGCACATTGACGATTAGCAGCACAACTTTTTGAACAAAAGCTTTGGGGATATAACGGAATTTCCAACAAGTTTCTTTGTCTTGCATCCCATAGTAACTCCTCTATTTCTTTATGGTTTAAAGTTTCAGAAGCATATTCTGTTTTCTGTTCATTATCAATTCGCAGAAATCCAGGATATACTCTCACATTTTTTTGTTTCCATTTTTCTTGTAGCTCTTCTGCAACCTGGTAATAATCATTCTTATTATTTCTTTCTATATTTACGCGAATATCCACCAAAGTATTAGGAAACTCTTCAATAAAACGACTCGTATTTTCTATAATCTTATCATAAGTATATAAATCAGTCTTTGTCTTTCGAATAGAGTTATGCCGCTCTCTGCTACCATCCAATGTTACTTGCATCTTAGTCAACGGATATCGCTTAAATAGAGCTAACACTCTATTATTAATAAAATACCCATTAGTAATAAGAGAATGCTTAGTCATTTCGAGAGTTGTTTTTTGAGAGATCTTATCCAATAAACGTTCTATTGTATTAATAGCCATCAATGGCTCTCCTCCATACCAATTAAGAGCTAATTGACGGGATTCATGATGTGAATTTATAAATGCAATCACAGCATCTTCAGTCTCTTCATTCATTGTTACCATCCGTTTATGTTCTTCAAAGCAATAATAACAAGAAAAATTACATCCAAGTGTTGGCACAAGAGTCAAACCCAGTACATATTTTGAATAACTGCGACGATCTGTTTCATATTGATGCTCCAATAAAAAATCATCATCTTCCATAGCCTCCACTATAATTTTTCTTTTTAAGAGAGAGGATAAAACATCTATATCAATTTTCCTGATATTGCGTTTATCATCTTTACATTTCAATAGCTCTTTATACAAATCGTCACTGACTTCAAGAAAAGTATTAGTCCGCGAATTGTATACCAAATTCTTCTTTTTCGAAGACACAAATAAATAAGTATATCTTGATATGCTTAAATTTTCAGCCATAGAATCACAAGTTGATTTATTATTAATAACATAGAATGCTTAGTTAGTAATAGCTAAGCATTCTAAATCTGTTTTCTATAGAAAACTACAGTACTTTGTCGTCGGATGTACTAGGTTTAAGCGTCTCCTGCTTATCTTTGTCACTGTTAGTATTTCTATTCCAACAATCACAAACACATTCTGTTCCACCACCTTCAACGTTTTCCAGTTGATCATTTCCTAAAGTTTCATCTTGATCCTTGATTACTTTGATCTGTTCTTTACTTTTTTTGTCATTCTCTTCCATAAGTAATTATTTCTTAAGTTAGTAATTGGGGTAATTATCTCACATTGCAAAACTAACCGATATCAGTCCATTCTAACAGGACTGGATAAAATATTAAGAAAATAAATATATTTTCGCATTAATCCTATTATCAGACTCCTTGTGAGGCATCTGCATCCCCTGCTTGGAGGCTCTAGTGAAGAATTACCTTGGTCATACTGAAGTTAAAGAACAGATCAAGTCCGCACGATTTCCTATATATAAGGTAAGCCCTATAAATCAGAATAAAGGTTTTAAGAGATAATTGGAGTTGTTTCTCAAAGATTTAGTATTTTTGGCAGCTATAATAAGCTGTTAAGCTATCAAAGCCTACATGTTTTAATATCGTAGAAAATGGTAGCTGCGCTACATACAGTAATTGTTGAGGCAAAATTAAATTGCGAAATGCGTCATTACCACGAAAGTAAAGCAGTAAAATGATTAGTTTGAATAACTTGCTATGACTACAGAAAATAAAATAAAGTATTTTGAGAATCGAGAAGATTGGAGAAAGTGGTTAATGGACAACTTTGAAACCTCCAGTGAAATATGGTTTGTATTTCCCTATAAGTCGTCCGGTAAAAAAAGCATTTTATACAATGATGCCGTTGAAGAAGCCCTTTGCTTCGATTGGATTGACAGTACAACCAAACCACTTGACAAAGATCATAAAATTCAGCGTTTCACACCCAGAAACCCTAAAAGCACTTACTCGCAAGCCAACAAAGAAAGGCTTAAATGGCTATTGGAAAATAAAATGATACACCCGAAATTTGAGGAGAAAACGCGAAGTATTTTATCTGAGCCTTTCATTTTTCCCAATGATATAATTGATAAATTGAAAGAAGATGAAACAGTATGGAAAAACTATCAACCATTTTCCGAAGCATATAAGCGAATCCGAATAGCGTACATCGAAGCTGCGAGAAAACGTCCTGAAGAATTTGAGAAGCGGTTAAACAACTTCATCAGCAAAACAAAAGAAAACAAAACAATAGTAGGATTTGGCGGAATTGAAAAATACTATTAATCAAAAGATTAGCATCATAAATAGAAAAACGTTTTAAAATGAGGACTGAAATACTTGACTTCACCTTTCTGATGTAGTATCTTTGTAGAAGTTTAAGAACAGAACTCTAATATAAACCTAAAACTTTAGCAAATGGAAAAATCCAAAGAACACCGTAATATTCTTACAGCAAAGCATCATAAAGCGAATAAATCTGACAATATTTCATAAAAAACAGATATCAAATATATAATTACTGATAACTTACTCCCAAGCTATTCAGTCTGATTATAACTAATCCGAGTGAATTTCACCCTAAATAGTAACGAGTATAAAAGAAGTAAAGGCAGTATTTCCTCACAAGGATTACTGCCTTTTTTGTTGAAATATATCTAAATCAGGTGTAATTACCATCTTTTATGCTGTTAATAAACACGGAGAATATTCTTAAAAAACGTAGCTATTATTCTTTAAAAACGCTGATTACGGTTATTAATAGGGTACTTGTTATTGACCTGAATTATTACTTATCTATTTATACCTAAAATTCTCTATACTTCTCTTCACTATAAATGAAATCAGTACATTGATTATCTCGTCATTTTTTCCGTCCGAAAGTACTCGAAGCAAATATTTTCAAGATTCCCAGTTTATCACCATCGAACCGATATATTGACATTAGTCCATCAAGTAGATAAAAGCTATCCGTTCTAATACTTAAAGTAATTAAAACCACAATCATAGTAGTAATATATAGATATTTATAGCCATATTTACACTATAATATAGTAATTTATTAGCTCATGAATGGTGGTAGTTATAAAAGAAATCACATCGCGAATAGAAAATCTTTCGCATGAATGGATTTATATTTTTCCTTCTTGTAGCCGTCATAATCTATTCTTCTTGTGTATTAAACAAACGGGTTAAATCTCCGACAATTGGAATTGCTCCATACTTTCCGGATAGGTAATCTTTTTCAAACGAGGCATCATTGCGTACTTTATATTCTGCCAACGAATAAAGTTCGGTTGCTCCATAACGGTCTTTTTGTGTAAACCAAATCTGATCCCGTCGGAATATATTAGCACTCAGCAAGTTTGTATCGTGAGTAGTGAATATTAATTGAGCATTTTTCGGATTGGTTTCTTTTGAATTAAACAGGGCAATAATTCTACATGTAAGAAGTGGATGTATCTTAGAGTCAAATTCATCTATAATAAGACGCTTTCCATTATCCAAAGCATCAATGATAGGGTACGCCAAAGAGAAATACTTTATCGTGCCTTCCGATTCGTTTTTCTTGAATGGAAAAGTAATAGCTTTCACCTCATGGCCTTCATCATCATATTGCGTATGCGTACTAACAATCGTATTGTCTATTTTTTCAATATTTTCAATACCTAAATCAGCATAACGGGAAAACTCTACAATTCTCTGTTTCATCCTGATGTCATCCAGTTGGGTGGTTGCAGTACTCCATATTTTTTCATCATTGGAACCTAAAATAATAGTGGTATCGTTCAACCACTTCATGATCTCTACTGCTATCGGATCATTGAATTGCGCTGCAACAGAAAGCAATAATGCATTTGCTCTCACCATTCGTTTACCTGCCAGTTCTTTACCAACGACAAACTTAGTATGAATGTCGAAGCCATCTTTTTCCCGGTAGAATAACTCCACCTCTTTAGCCCTCTTTTTATTAGCTTTTTGATAGAGCCATTCCGAATGTACCAATGAGTTATCGGCTTCAAACCCATAACGATATTGATTATCTTCATCACAGAATATTGCTTCAAAATAACTCGGTTCACCCGCAGTAAGCGAGTTTAACCGAAAACTTTCTATATTAATACGTTCTCCTGCTTGAATATCCTTCGATGAGTTTATCACATACCACTTAAAGAATTCAAATGCCTTAATGAAATTGGATTTGCCGGATGCATTAGCACCGTAAACAACTGCACTCTTCATCAATGATAATCCGGTGACGCCTACGCTAAAGATTATATCTTCAGCCGGAACCTGTATTTCTTTCAAAGCTGATGCTGCTAATGACAATGTAGATTGTTCTTTGAAAGACAGGAAGTTCCCTATTGTAAATTGAATAATCATATCTTAACCGATTTATTTGAGAAATTATCACAAATATACCCTTTAATTTTCAAAATAAGGATTTTTATTAGATGAATTATATTATTTTATGTCTAATAACATGTATTGGAATAAAAGAGAGGATTAGTAATTCACTAAACTTCGTAGCTCCAACGTTACCCCGTGGTAAACGATTCATTATACATATCAAAAAAAATGAAGTGACGGATGAAAGAATGTAGTACAACATTTTGCTTTTTTAAAGAAATAATTTATTTTTGCTTTCAAATAGATTACTACTATGCTTTTATCTAATAAATATATTGTTTGTATCTGGGGAATTTTACTTGTACTATCATGCACAAACACCCGCACGGAATCTTCACCAACTCTACTTCCTGAACTGGCGCAAGCAGAAAATTGTATGTATGCATATCCCGACAGCGCACTACATATTCTTGAAAAAATGACACCACCCAAGGTTACTGATAAATATCAATATGCAACGCGGTGTCTGCTACTATCGCAAGCGAAAATAAAGAATTATGTGAAATTGGAATCTGACAGCTTAATATCAATTGGCTATAAGTATTTTCAACAAAAAGAAAATCCACAGAGAAAAGCACTTGCAGGATATTTGGAAGGTATATATCATAATGATGAAAAACACGACGCTGAAACTGCTCTGAAATATTATTTAGAAGCTGCTACAGAGATAGAAAAGACGGAAGATTATCAATTGGCATATTTTATATATGCCGGAATAGGAGAAATATATGTGTTTCGCTCCTTACCCGATTATGCAATTGATGCCTTTCAGAAAGCACAAAATTTTGCCCAGTTATCTAAAAATAAAGCATACATATCTCTATCTTTATCATATTTAGGTAGAGCATATTCTATAAAACCAGATGCAGACAAATCCATCAGTTATTATAAAAAAGCATTAGAAGTCGCAAGAGAAATAGATGATAAAACGTCTATAACTATTGCATTGAATGAGCTTGCAGTTGTTTATAGAGTTTTTTTAAAAAATTATAAAGAAGCTCTTATATACGCCTTGGAAGCACTACGAATAAACGAAAAGAAAGAATCTCTACAAAACTACTTAACAGTGGGAGATATCTATCGGCAACTAAACATGAACGACTCCGCTCAATACTATCTTAACAGAGCTGCCACATCAAACAATATATATACAGTATGTGGCGCATATCAATCACTATATTATTTAAATCGTACTATACCCCAGAATTATGCTAAAGCAATGACATATTGTGATAAGTTCTACACATGTATAGATTCAATTACCCAAATAAAACATGGCAAAGAAATCATAGCAATGAAAGAAAAGTATGATCATGAAAAGCTACTGAACGAAAAAAAAACATTGCAAATAGAAAACGAGCAGATTATACGAAACAACTTATATATTCTATTATTTATAGTAATAGTCATAGCATGCCTCATTTTCCTCTATCAGCGTAAGTTGATACAAAAAGAACGTACTATCCAGATGCAGGAAGAACAGCTTCGTATCTACAGCCTGCAAATACATGAAAATGAAATGCAAATGGCGCAGAATAGAGTACATATAATGCAACTCTCTGAGCAGTTGGCTGCAAACGAAGGATTGCATGAAACAATGATGGAGCAACAAAACGGATTGAATGAACTCAAAAAAAGGAATGAGAATCTACAAAAAGAAACTATTCTACTACAACAGAACATGGCTGAATATTCACAAAACATGCAAGGAAAACTCAAAACGCAATTAATGTCTTTCGATGTTATGGCAGAAGAAAATACACGCTTGCGTAACCGCGAAGAATTCCTGTGCAAATTACTAATTCCATATATAAAACCGTTGGATTCTCTCATAAAATCACCCAAACAACTCACAATCGTTCAATGGGCAGAAGTGGAAGAAAATATAAATAAGCTATACAACAACTTCACTCTCCGCCTAAAAGAACAATTCCCATCGTTTACCAATAATGACCTGCAAGTATGTTGCCTTATAAAGTTGCGCATTACTGTATCTGACATAGCAAAGATACTGAATATTTCTCCGGCCTCTGTCTCTAAACGGAAACAACGGATAAAAGAGCAAATCATAAAGGAACTTGGAGACAACTTCGACAAATCACAACTCATTGATATCTGGATATGGGAGTATTAAATCATAGCATGTCCAGATTCGAATAAAAGTTTTTTCATACTTTTCTATTTATTAGCGAGTTATCAAGATCAACATGTCCATATTGTGTCCATAACAATTCAATAATTAACCGCTAAATTTGTTTTCAGAAAATCAAAAGACAAACAATTATGAGAAACTATGTATGTTATTTATCAATCTGCATGCTCTTTATTATAAGTAGCTTGCCAATGCAGCCAATACAGGCAGAAATCAGAGGTTCTTATACTGAATCAGAGATAATTTTTGGAGGAGAATGGACATTAGTAAGAAGCCTCTCTCCTATCCCCTTCACCGCCTCCGTCAGCGATGACCAACTAACTTTGAAATGCGCCTCCCCTGACTATGACATAAATATCACCATTGTCAACGCTAATGGCCAATCCGTATGGCTGTGTGATATTGCAGCACCCGAAACATCTTTTGTTTCCATTCCTCTCGACAGCTTACCTCAAGGTAGTTACACGATTGAAATCAGCAATGATTACGGTGGTTACTTACAAGGTACATTTCAGCTATAGTTATGGAAAAGGAGAGACAGACTTATGAAGCCTCTCCTTTTTCTTTTCTACCCCTTCTTATTCAATACTAAAAACACACCATTATGAAAAATGTCGACTTACAGAAAATCATTTATATGAATACGCTGATTGCACATCGACGTACAGGTACACCGGAAGTATTTGCTCAAAAGCTGAATCTATCCCGATCCGCCCTCTTCGAATATCTAACCTTCCTGCGCAAAGACTTGATGTTGGAAATACTCTATAGCTGCTATAGCCAGACATACTACTATGGAGAGAAGGATTTCTGCGCCCTGATGGGTGGAGAATGTTGCAACAATTGCCAGCTATTTCAGAATCAATAAAACCAGCCTGCTATGAAATTCCCTTTCTATAAACAACTGGACGGCATGGATTGCGGCCCCTCGTGCCTGCGAATGATAGCCAGATATCACGGAAAGAAATTCTCCGTGCAGCAACTGCGTGAGCAATCATTCATACAACGCACCGGAGTGAATATGCAGGGTATCAGTGAAGCGGCCACCAGCATAGGTATGCGTGCCACAGGCATTCGTACCACCATCGACAAGCTGAAACAGCAGTCCAGGCTACCTTGCATACTGCACTGGAATCAGATACACTTTGTGGTGCTCTACAAAATCGTCCGGAAGAAAGGGAAAACTTACTTTTATATTGCCGATCCGGCTTACGGATTACTGAAATATGAAGAAGAGGAACTGAAGAAATGCTGGATAAGCACCTCGCAGGGAGGCATAGAGAAAGGAATAGCCATGCTGCTTGAGGTAACCCCTCAATTCTATGACACAACTCCCATCAAGTACGAAGGCATATCGCTATGGCATCTGCTGCGCTACGTACACCCTTACCGGAAGATGATAGTCCAGTTGATTATAGGCCTGTTGGCAGGCAGTGTATTGCAACTCGCTTTCCCCTTCCTGACGCAAACCATCGTAGACCAGGGTATCGGGCATCGTAACCTGAACTTTATTCAACTGATATTAGCGGCCCAACTGATGCTGGTATTCAGCCGCACACTGATTGAGGTCATACGACGCTGTATCTTGCTGCACATCAGTACGCGCGTCAATGTAGCCTTGATATCGGACTTCCTCGTCAAGCTGATGCGCCTGCCCATGCGATTCTTTGACAGCAAGCTGGCCGGCGACCTGATTCGCCGCATCGAAGATCATAAACGTATAGAGATGTTCCTCACCCAGTCTGTGCTGAGCATTCTGTTTGCAACTATCACCATCATCATCTTCGGTGGAGTGCTTGCCGTGTACAACCTGAAGATTTTCCTCCTCTTTCTCCTTTTCAGCATCCTCTACGTAGGCTGGGTGAAGCTCTTCATGCGCAAGCGTGCCGACCTCAACCGGAAGAACTTCGAACAGATGTCCGTCAATCAGGACAACCTGATGCAAATGATATACGGTATGCAGGACATCAAATTGCTGGGATGCGAACAGCAGAAAAGATGGGAATGGGAAAACATACAGGCTTCCCTGTTTCATATCAACATCAAATCGCTCAATCTGGGGCAATGGCAGCAAGTGGGCGCCGTGCTCATCAATGAGGTGAAAAATATACTGATTACCGTGCTCTCCGCCACCGCCGTACTGAATGGAGACATCACACTGGGTATCATGTTATCCATACAGTACATCATTGGTCAGATGCAAGGCCCGATAGAACAGTTCGTATCCTTCATGCAGCAAGCGCAGGACGCCCAACTCAGTCTGGAACGGTTGGGAGAGATACACAGCAAGCCCAACGAGGAGGAAGACAAGGGACCGGACAGCGACGAACAGATATCCGGCAACCAGTCCATACAACTGCAAGATGTGTTCTTCACGTACGGTTCGGAAAAATCGAAGAAGATTATCAAAGGGGTATCACTGGACATTCCGGCCGGAAAGACTACCGCCATCGTAGGGCTAAGTGGAAGCGGAAAAACAACGTTGATAAAACTGATGCTGGGTTTCTATCCGCCCACGGAAGGAAAGGTGTGCATAGGCGGGCAGTCGTTGCAAGACCTGAGCTTCAAGCAATGGCGCAAGCACTGCGGGGTCGTCATGCAGGAAGGATTTATCTTCAACGACACCATAGCCAACAACATCGCTCCCGAAGATGACACCGTGGACAAAAAGAAACTGCTTTATGCCGTAGACATGGCGAATATACGCAGCTTCATCGAGACCCTTCCCCTGAAGTACAACACCCGGATAGGCAACACCGGGCAAGGTGTGAGCCAGGGACAGAAGCAGCGGATACTGATAGCCAGAGCCATCTACCGCAACCCCGATTACCTCTTCTTTGACGAAGCTACCAATGCACTGGACACGGACAATGAGAAAACAATCCAGCGGAATCTGGACCAGTTCTTCAAAGACCGTACAGTAGTGATCGTAGCCCACCGCCTCAGCACCGTGCGCAATGCCGACCAGATTGTAGTGCTAAAGGATGGCAACATCACCGAACAGGGTAACCACGACTCGCTGATATCCCAACAGGGAGATTACTACCGCTTAGTGAAAAACCAACTGGAACTGAACGCCTAAAAATGGAGGAGCACGCATGGAAGAAATCTACAAACCGGAAGACAAGGAAGCGGACAAAGTGGAACTGTACAACCGTGAAAATAACGACATACTGGGCGATATGCCCAACTGGCTGATACATACGGGAAGCCATATCATCTACGGGCTTATCGGATTATTAATCATCTTCGCCGCCCTGTTCTCCTATCCGGACACCGTGAAGACAGGCGTTACCATCGACGACTTATCAAAAACAGCATGGATAACGGTGGGACAGTCGGGAATCATAGACCGGTTCTTCGTGGAAGACCGGCAGCGGGTGAAGCGCAACGATACGTTGGGTATTCTGCGTAATGCAGCCTCTATGGAGGATGTGAAGAAATTCAGCCGTGTGCTGGGAGACGTGGAGGCGTATTACCGCACCAACGAGATAAAGTACCTGAGCCGTTTTCCGTTCGACCTCATCATGGGTGAAATGACCGGAGCTTACGGACAATTCACAGATGCCGTGCGTACGTGCATGATTTATGATGAATTCGACATCTTCCGGCAGAAAGAAAAATTCCTGAAAGAGGAATTGGCCATACTGGAGAAACAGCCCGAAAAGAATGAAATGAATATTCTGAGTGTCAGGCGCCAACTCTTCGACCTGAGAATGGAACATAAAAAAGAAATGGCACTAAACCGGAGAACACTGGAACTGGCATACGAGAACATGATTAACAGCCTGAAGATGTGGGAAGCCAGATACCTGATTAAAAGCAGCAGCAACGGAACCGTGATTCTGGGGAAAAGCTGGGGAATAAGCAATGTGATAAATGAAGGTGACACCGTATGCTCCGTAGTATCGGAACAGAAAGGGCAGCCTACAGGACGCGTCAAGCTCTCGCAGGAAGAGGTTGCGGAAATACGGACCGGAGATAAAGTGAACATCGCTTTGAAGAAGTATCCGGTACATACTTACGGATACCTCACCGGCGAAGTGGCTTCCATCGCCTACGTTCCTTACAGCAAAAACTACGCAGTGGAAATCAATTTCCCCTATGGACTGAACACCACAACCAAAGATGAAATAGAGTATGAGATAGGTCTATCCGGGAAAGCCGAAATCATCACATCGGACCGGAGCATACTGAGCCGCATATTCACCCCGCTTTATCAATTAACCTCTAAATAATCAACATCATGAAAACTAAAAATTCCGCTAAAGGTGACAACCAACGTCAGGGAACACCTCAAGATGAGAACTATTCTCAAGAAGAATTGCTGAATATGGACGAATTGTTCGACCTGCAAGGTGGCATAGACGACAAGCAGCAGGAAAGTTGCGGGCTGGGATGCTTCACAGGCGCTACTTTCAATGAAAGCACCGGCGACAAATCCATCAGGGATGAGTGATGTCTATGTGCTCAATCCTGATTACGGGCTGAGAGATGATATACATCGTTTTGTTCTATTTTCCAAAGCAAACCGAAAGGGAAACACCTCACCAAACTGGATGTCATTCATACATCCCGCCCATGCGGCCATGCTCAGCTTCTTCACGCACGAACGAAGCCTGAATGAGAACTGGCCATTGCTGGCCCTTTTCTTTCACTGTGACGCATCGAAAGCGGAAAGGCTGATACGCCCTTTCATGGAAAATCGGGAAGCATTCTTCACGACATGGCACGGAAAGAGAATATGTTTCCCCAGGCAATTGATTATACCAGTGGAAAAGGCAGGAACGGAATATTGTTTTCAGAAATTACCGCCCTGCACTCCTACAGGAATGACCGTCGACACGTGTACCAGACGGTTATATTCCGGTCCGTTGCTATTGACGCTGATGCTGACCAACCGCTGTATGACGCACTGCCGGTATTGCTATGCCGATACCCGCACGCAAGTGCAAAACAGGTTGCCCACCTCCCGCATTTTAGAATTGATACGGGAAGCGGCAGAACTACCTGTGCAACAATTCAACCTGATAGGCGGGGAAATCTTCCTGCATAAGGATTGGGACATTATTCTGGCGGAACTGGTAAGGCACGGCATAGAACCGGAATTTATTTCTACCAAAATACCGTTTACCGCAGAATGTCTGCGAAAGCTAAAACAAACCCATTATAAGAATCTGATACAAGTATCACTGGATGCCATCGATACATCGGTATTGGTACAGTCTTTATCCGTCGACAGTTCCTACGCCTCGGAAATGATGCGTGGACTCCGGATGCTGGATCAAAGCGGGCTGCCTTATCAGGTGTCTTCCGTCCTTACCACCTACAATTGTGCCCCTCGAACCCTGACCGATCTGTTCCGCTTTCTATCCACATTGAAAAACCTGCATGACTGGCGCCTTACACCTGTCAGCAATTCCACAGCAACAAACTATCCGCGTTTTGCGGATTTAAAACCTTCCCGCCAGCAGATCAGTGATATTTTCAGATTTCTTCGAGAATCGGTCGTACCCAATGCGCATTTCCGGATTATCCTGAACCAAAGTGCCATAGAAAAGCAATATTATACAGATGAAGGAGGAAGTATGCACTTCAACGGCGCCGTCTGCTCCGCGCTGAACAGCCATTTATTTATTCTTCCGGACGGAAAGGTTACTATCTGCGAACAACTTTACTGGAATCCCCGTTTCATCATCGGGGATGCTAAGAAATCCGGCTTAATAGAGATCTGGCAGTCTCCGGAAGCATTACATCTCTGCAACCTTTCACGCAAAGACCTCAGCAGACAAAGCAAATGCAGAGCCTGCACCTATTTTGAAGAATGCTTCGGATATGGAAACCGATGTTGGAGTGACATCATCAAGGCATACGGCAAAGAGTGTTGGGACTATCCGGACCCGAGATGCTGCCTTGCTCCGGAAATGGGAACCAGTCTTGATTACTAAAAATATCACAAAAAAGGCCACCCCGTTGAAAGGGCAGCCTTCTATTCATATTCCAAAGAACTGTGGATTATTCAGCCAGCTTGTTGTCTGAGCCAAGCACGTTAAGGATTTTGTGCTTGTACAGTTTCTCCATATTGTCACGAGCCGGACCAAGATATTTACGCGGGTCAAACTCTGCCGGTTTTTCAGCAAATACCTTGCGAACCGCAGCAGTCATAGCCAAACGAGAGTCTGAGTCGATGTTGATCTTGCAAACTGCAGATTTAGCAGCCTTGCGCAATTCATCTTCGGGAATACCGATAGCAGCTTCCAGCTTGCCACCATATTTGTTGATGGTTTCAACTTCTTCCTGAGGAACTGAAGAAGATCCGTGCAGTACGATGGGGAATCCCGGAAGTTTCTCCATTACAGCATCCAATACTTCGAATGCCAAAGGAGGAGGTACCAGACGACCAGTTTTCGGATCTACATGGCACTGTTCGGGTTTGAACTTGTATGCACCGTGAGAAGTACCGATAGAAATAGCCAAAGAGTCACAACCTGTGCGAGTAGCAAAGTCGATAACTTCTTCAGGGTCAGTATAAGTATGGTGTTCAGCAGAAACTTCATCTTCTACACCGGCTAATACGCCAAGTTCGCCTTCTACAGTTACATCAAACTGGTGAGCGTAGTCAACCACCTTCTTCGTCAAAGCAACGTTTTCTTCGTAAGGCAGGTGAGAACCGTCGATCATCACTGAAGAGAAACCTGAGTCGATACAGCTTTTGCAAGTCTCGAAAGTATCTCCATGGTCAAGGTGAAGAACAATTTCAGGATGAGCGCAGCCTAATTCTTTTGCATATTCTACAGCACCCTGAGCCATGTAACGCAACAATGTAGCGTTAGCATACTGACGGGCACCTTTAGATACCTGAAGGATAACCGGAGACTTTGTCTCAACTGCAGCTTTGATGATAGCCTGCATCTGTTCCATATTGTTGAAGTTGAATGCAGGGATTGCATATCCACCCTTGATAGCCTTCGCAAACATTTCTTTTGTATTTACGAGACCCAAATCTTTGTAATTAACCATTTTGTTTAAAGTTTATTGTTAGTGAATAAAAATTCTACGCAAAAGTAGTCATTATCTTCCAAAAGTAAGAACAGGTCGGGAATAAAATATAGCCATCCACCCGTCAAAACAATTCTATTTTAAAGCTATTGGATGATTTTAACAGAATATTGTAATCTCTACGTTACAAACTCTTTTCATCTGTAGCCTTTATCAGCCACTTCTGCATACCTTCTATTATATAACAAAAAGACCGGAAAGCAAGTTTAGCTTCCCGGTCTTCGTTTACACATTATTATATATTACTTTTTCAAATAAATAATAGTAGGCAAATGGTCACTATAGCCATTCAGCCAGACACGTCCGCCGTGTGTGCGCAAGGGAGAACCTTTATACTTGCCATCCTGCTGAAAGAGATATTCACGGATAAAGACTTCATTATGATCGTACTTCAAACCTTTCTTGGCTTTCAGCAAAGGACGGGAGACTACAATCTGGTCGAACAAATTCCACTTGCCACGATAGAGCAATGTTCCCACACCTTTATCTTCAAGGGTTTCCCACCAGGGATTATAGAATTCCCCCTTCTTCACCTGCTTTGCATACTTGCGTGCACCCAGTGTAGCCATGCTTTCGTCCATGGGATCGTCGTTCATATCTCCCATGACTATCAGCTTCAGTTTCTTGTCCGTACGCATCAGGGAATCTGTCAATGCCCGTACTTGCTTGGCCGCATGTACACGTACCGGAGACTTAGCTCCACGGGAAGGCCAGTGATTGACGATGAAACAAACGCGTTCACCTGCCATCTGTCCGTCTACAATAAGGAAACCACGCGTCAGGTGCACAGTGTCCCCCTCAAAAGGGGTGGAAAGCACCAGTTTGGAATTGGTTACAGTGAACTGTTCCGGATCATAAAGCAAAGCGCAATCAATGCCCCGTTTATCCGGACCTTCGTAATGCACGAATTTATAGTTGGATATAGCCGGCTGGCTTACCAAATCTGTCAGTACCCGGTTGTTTTCAGCTTCGGCTACACCGATAACGGCGGGTCCTTCAGGTACGCGGTCGCGCGATACTTCACTCAGGACTTTGGCAAGGTTCTTCAACTTGGCCTCATACTTCTCAGCCGTCCATGCATAACTGCCGGAAGGCAAAAATTCAAGGTCGTTCTTACCTGCATCATGAATCGTATCAAACAGGTTCTCAAGATTATAAAACGCAACACTATACAGATCCCGCTCGTTCTGCTGGGCACCTGCCGTAGTGACGCAGAGCCATAGGGAAATTAAGAAAAGTAGCTTCTTCATGCTGAATATAAATTAAAATACCATGCAAAAATCTGAAATAAAAAGCGATAAACCTATTTTTTGAGGGAACTTTTTTCTAATTCGGAGAAATGTACTGCCTTTAAACTAAGATAGACTGCACCTTAAGCAAAAATAAATCTGAATTTATTTTGTATTATCTGCGACTTGCACTATCTTTGCGCTCTGAAAAATAAGACCATTACACTATTTATTACCAAAATAGTAACCGAATATAATAATTAAAAAAACAAATATTGAAATGAAAAAAGGTATTCATCCTGAAAATTACCGTCCGGTAGTATTCAAAGATATGTCTAATGGTGACATGTTCTTGTCTCGTTCAACCGTAAATACGAAAGAAACCATCGAGTTTGAAGGTGAAACTTATCCATTGGTAAAGATGGAAATCTCTAACACTTCTCACCCGTTCTATACTGGTAAATCTACATTGGTGGATACAGCTGGTCGCGTTGATAAGTTCATGAGCCGCTACGGTGACCGTAAGAAGAAATAAAATTGACTTCTTTTGAAGTTAAAAAAAGGGAAGACTTTCACGAAGTCTTCCCTTTTTTATTATAGGAAATTCCCTATCACTTTGTAGGGAAAAGAGCGGGAAAGAGAGAAAACTCTTTCCTATTTTTGTATCAGCAATTTTGATTGCAAGTCAATTGTACAAACCATAAACGTAATCCATATGAAACGTCTTATCACTTTCGTTATCCTCGCCGTCCTCCTCTCCACGGCAGGATTTGCTGCCAGACAGAAAGACTTGAGCGGCCCGATTGCCATAAAAGGCGAACTACAACAACAGTATGAGAATTTTCCTGCCGGCACTCCCGTAGTGATCCGCAAGGTAGTGAAAATGAAATCGGCAGAACAACCAGGCCCCGATGTTTTCTATGCAACCGAAATCAACGGTATGCAATTCGCAGTACCTTCTTCTGCCCTGAAGACCATTAAACTCTCACCCCCCGAAACCAATCAGGAGTTTTGGCAGCAAACTTATCTGAAACAACATCTGTATGAGTATTTCAGCGAACGCGGATATAACTCTAAGTTGCGCAAGGAAGTGGACGAAGAATGTCGGGATTACCTGTATAAGTTGGAAGAGATCGGCTATGAGGATGATTTCATCACTTCATACGTACAGAATATCTTTGCGAAACTGACTGCCACCGGCATAGATCCTAACCGCAGCGAACGGTTGAATGTACGTGTCATCCAGTCGCCCGAACCGGATGCTTACATGCTGCCCAACGGCACAATGCTGATTAGTACCGGTCTGCTCTGCACACTTGATTCGGAGGATGAACTTGCCGCCATTATTGCCAATGAGATGTCTCATTTCGTACTGGACCATCAGATTAATAACATCTATCGTGCTGAACGCCGTGCCAAGCGGGCAGCTTTTTGGGGAACGGTTCTTGCCGTCACTGCCGAAGTAGCCCTGGAAGTGGCATACTGGGATGACGACGATACAGCTTTAGGTGTAGGCGCTGTTGCCAGCATCGGAAGCGTTGCCGCCCTGCTGAATGTAAATGTAGTGAATCGCCTGGGAATGAATTACAAGAATAACCAGGAATACGCAGCCGACCGGGTTGCACGTGAGTTATTGGAATTCAAGGGGATGAATCCCGATGGATTGGCGTCTGCACTTTCCAAAGTCATCGGGTACTATAATATACAGCAACGCGGTCATAAGCTGCTTCGCTACGGCAGCATCGACAACCTGAAAAAGCGAATAGACAAAGCCGGCCAGGCGGAAAACCAAATCAGCCATCCTTATCTCAAAGCGACATCAGATGTAGTGACTTTCAACGCAGCCATGAATATGGCAGACCAACGGTATGAAGAAGCCGGAAGATTAATACAGAAGAATATCAATAACAATCTGGCCACCGACCATGATTACGTTATCTTAGCAAAATCACGGATGGCACTTTACAACACAGAAGAGGTAAACGAAGAATGTGCCGCCCTGCTTTGGAAAGCCAAAGAATTAGCAGGAGACAGTCCGAATCTTGACATATATAAACAGGAGATTCTATTGCTAATGCGCATGAATAAACAGGCTAAAGCCGCCGGCACATTGAAGGAATATCTGGGATTACTTTCCCGGTATCAGGAACAAGGGATGCAAGGAGAAGAGGAAGAATGGACAAGCAAAGAAATAGCCTGGGCCAATCAATTATTAGATAAGATCAACAGATTATAAAGGAAAGAATATTATAAAGTCTTTTTCACCACAGATTACACGGATTTACACAGATATTTATATTGATAATTATCATTTGCTTTTAATCTGTATAATCTGTGGTGATTTCCAACTCATCTTATTTACGGAATGGCGGACGAACCACTACTGCTTTCAGCTTACGTCCACGCATATCAATACAAATTTCCGTACCTACCTTACTATACTCCGGTTTTACATAGCCCATACCGATACCAATCTTGCGAGTGGGCGACATAGTACCTGAAGTCACTACACCAATGGCCTCACCATCTGTATTGAACAGTTCATATCCATGACGGGGAATTCCACGATCCACCATTTCAAAACCGACCAGCTTACGGACAGTACCTTCCGCTTTCTGCTTTTCAAGCATCGGGCGATTGATAAAGTTCTTACCTTCAGCAAACTTGGTAATCCATCCCAAACCGGCTTCAATAGGTGATGTCGTATCATCCAGATCATTGCCATACAGGCAGAAGCCCATTTCCAGACGAAGCGTATCGCGTGCACCCAAGCCAATCGGTTTGATACCAAATTCTTCTCCTGCCTCAAACACGGCATTCCAAATCTTCATGGCAGCTTCGGGATAGAAGTAAAGCTCAAAACCTCCTGCACCGGTATAACCGGTATTGGAAATAATCACATCTTTCTCACCGGCAAACTCACCATGCGTAAAGGTGTAATACGACAGTTCCGACAAGTTTATGCTCGTCAGTTTCTGCAAAGCAAGAATGGCTTTCGGTCCCTGCACGGCAAGTTGAGCCATGTGGTCGGAAGCATTTTCCAATTCAGCACCTTCGGTATTGTGCGAAACGCACCAGTTCCAGTCTTTTTCTATATTCGAAGCATTCACTACCAACAGGTATTTCTCCGGTTCATAATGATAAACCAGCAAGTCATCTACAATACCGCCTTCTTCGTTGGGAAAACAGGTATATTGCACCTTGCCCGGAGTCAGGGCAGCTACATTATTGGAAGTCACTTTCTGAAGAAAAGCCAATGCATTGGGGCCTTTCACCCAGAATTCTCCCATGTGGGAAACGTCGAATACACCCACAGCATTACAAACTGTGAGGTGTTCATCAATGATACCGGAATATTCTATCGGCATATTATATCCCGCAAACTCATGCATCTTAGCACCCAGCGAGATATGTTTTTCTGTAAACGGAGTGGTTTTCATGTCTTAAGGTATTAAATTATTTTATAGCAACAAGTTCGGCAATCTTCACAATGACCTTCATCGCTTTCTCCATATTCTGGATAGGAACGAATTCATATCGTCCATGGAAGTTCAGACCACCTGCAAAGATATTGGGGCAAGGCAAACCTTTGAAAGAAAGCTGTGCGCCATCCGTACCACCACGGATAGGTTTCACATTCGGTTTCACACCTACAGCCTCCATTGCAGCAAAAGCCGTATCAATGATATGCATTACCGGTTCAATCTTCTCACGCATATTATAGTATTGGTCACGGAGTTCAAGTGTTGCCGTACCTTCACCATATTCGGCATTGATTTCACTGACAAAGCGTTCTATTTTCTTCTTGCGGCTCTCGAAACGTGCACGGTCATGATCACGGATAATATAGGCCACTGTAGTCTGCTCTACATCACCGTTAAAACTGATGAGATGGTAGAAGCCTTCGTAACCTTCGGTATGTTCGGGTGTTTCATGAGCAGGCAGCATCGCACAGAAACGGTTGGCCACACGAATTGAATTAACCATCTTATTCTTGGCATAACCCGGATGCACATTGCGACCTTTGAAGGTGATTTTAGCAGATGCCGCATTGAAGTTTTCAAACTCCAACTCTCCTACTTCACCGCCATCCATTGTGTAAGCCCAGTCGCAACCGAACTTCTCTACATCGAATTTATGTGCGCCCAATCCTATTTCCTCATCCGGATTGAAACCAATACGAATCTTGCCATGCTTGATTTCAGGATGCTCTTTTAGGTACACTATCGCAGAAACGATTTCGGCAATACCTGCTTTATCATCTGCTCCCAACAATGTCTTGCCATTGGTAACGATCAGGTCTTCCCCTTTATGATCCAGCAGTTCGGGGAACTGAGACGGAGAAAGAACTACATTCTCTTCTGCACAGAGCACGATGTCAGAACCGTCATAGTTTTGAACAATACGAGGAGACACATCTTTGCCACTCATATCGGGACTGGTGTCCATGTGGGCGATAAAACCAATAGTAGGTACCGGCTTATCGATATTTGCCGGAAGTGTGGCAAACAAATAGCCATGCTCATCCAGCGTTATGTCTTCCAAACCTATAGACTCTAATTCTTCTTTCAGATATTTGGCAAATACCATTTGCCCCGGAGTACTTGGAGTCACCTCTGTCTCTTCACTGGACTGGGTGTCGAAGCTTACATACTTCAAAAAACGTTCTACTAAAGCCATAATATTTACGATTTAATAATTTTCAATTTACGATTAAGAATATGAACTACCAATTGTCTATCAACAGTAGTCAATAGTTCTGCCGTAAAGGTAGAAAAAGGGGCGTGAACTGCCAAGCAATTCACGCCCCTTTTTACAAAATGTTAGTATTTAGAGTTACTTAAAAGCAACTACTTCCATCAAAACAATGTGTACAAACCTTACATTTCGGCAATCCGATGGACTCGATGAGAGTTTCCAAGGTATTAAACTTCAAAGTTGTAAGTCCAAAGCGCTCAGCAATAATGCTGACCATCTTCTCATATTCCGGAGAACCGGTAGTGGCATATTTCTCCAGATTCTTGTCTGCATCTCCCTCCAGTTCTTCTATAACGCGACGTGTAATCAGTTCCAACGGGCTCTTGGATGCCGTGAAACCTACAAACGGACAAGCATAAATCAACGGCGGACAAGCAATGCGGATATGTACTTCTTTGGCACCATATTCATACAGTACCTTCACATTATCCCGAAGTTGCGTTCCCCTTACTATGGAGTCGTCACAGAACAATAAGCGCTTACCTTCCAGCATGGCACGGTTCGGTATGAGTTTCATCTTCGCCACCAATGAGCGCATCTCCTGCTTACTGGGAGTGAAACTGCGCGGCCATGTCGGTGTATATTTAGAAATGGCACGGTGATAAGGAACTCCTTTTCCTTCGGCATACCCCAGAGCCATACCTACACCGGAATCAGGTATACCGCAAGCACAATCGACTTCAGAATCATCGTTCTGCCCCATCTTCAAGCCACTGGTAAAACGCACTTCCTCTACATTGCGACCTTCATAGCAGGAAGTGGGAAAACCGTAATATACCCACAGGAAAGAACAAATCTGCATCTTTTCCTCCGGCTTCCGCAATTGTTCCACTCCATCGGCAGTCATACGAACGATCTCTCCCGGACCGAGATAGCGGTCTATTTCATAATCCAGATTCGGGAAACTGCTTGACTCACTGGTTGCAGCGTATGCCCCTTCTTTCCAGCCAATTACAATCGGAGTGCGTCCCCACTTGTCACGAGCCGCAATGATACTGCCATCTTCTGATAACAGCAGCATAGAGCAAGAGCCTTTGACACGGCGGTAAACATTTTCTATACCTTCTACAAAAGTTTTTCCTTGTATGATGAGTAGTGAGATAAGCTCGGTTTGATTGGTATTGCCTGAACTCAGTTCGGCGAAGTGCATATTTTTGGAAAGTAGCTCTGCTTCTATTTCTTCCAGATTCACAATTTTGGCTACTGTTACAATGGCAAAGCGTCCGAGATGGGAGTTAATGATGATGGGCTGCGGGTCTGTGTCGCTGATGATTCCTATTCCGACATTTCCTTTAAACTTATCCAGTTCGTCTTCAAACTTGGTTCGGAAATAAGTGCTCTCCAGGTTATGAATGGATCGGGCAAACATGCCCTCTTCTGCATCATACGTGGCAAGCCCGCCCCGCTTTGTTCCTAAATGTGAATTATAATCTGTACCGTAAAATAAATCCGTCACACAGCTCGCTTTGGAGACTGTCCCGAAAAATCCTCCCATAAATCCTATTATTTATTATTGATTTTAGTATTGACGGGCACAAAGGTACAAAGAAGTTTCTTCTCCACATTACTTTCCTACGAGACAATTTCTAAAAAAACTTATTTTTATGCAGGTTTCCGAACAGCAGTTTGAACGTTTTGTTTAATTCGCAGATAAAAGAAATTATATGGTTCAGGATGGAAAATCACAGGAAATAGACGAAACGGACGGGCTGCCATTTCCGCAACGAATATGGGCGGTAGTGGCCATTGGATTCGCTCTCTGCATGTCAGTGCTTGATATCAACATCAGTACTGTAATCCTCCCTACCCTCGCACATGATTTTGGAACTTCGGACTCTGTGATTACCTGGATTGTCAATGGTTATCAATTGGCTATTGTAGTGTCATTACTTTCTTTTTCTGCATTAGGCGAAATCTTCGGATATCGTAAGGTATTTCTCTCCGGAATTGCTTTATTTTGTGTGACATCACTTATATGTGCCTTATCCGATTCCTTCTGGACTCTGACAACTGCCCGTATTTTCCAGGGATTCAGTGCATCAGCCATCACCAGTGTAAATACAGCCCAACTTCGTCTTATCTATCCGAAAAAACAGATAGGACGTGGAATGGGGATTAATGCAATGGTAATTGCCATATCGGCGGCAGCAGGTCCTTCTGTTGCCAGTGGTATTTTGTCAATAGCTTCCTGGCACTGGTTATTTGCGATAAATTTGCCCTTGGGGATCATTGCCCTGATATTGGGAATCAAGTATCTGCCTGAGCAGAAAGAACTGTCCAAACGTAAGTTTGACGTTATCAGTGCGGTGGCCAATGCTATTACCTTCGGATTATTGATTTATACATTGGATGGTTTTGCACATCATGAACGCTATGATTATCTGATACTTCAATTAGTGATATTAATTGTTGTAGGTACTTACTATGTACGTCGCCAATTAGGTCAGGAATCTCCCCTACTTCCTTTGGATTTGCTAAAGATTCCCATCTTCAGGCTTTCGATACTGACATCCATCTGTTCATTCACCGCGCAAATGCTGGCTATGATTTCATTGCCTTTCTTTCTACAGAATACGTTGGGGCATAGCGAGGTGATGACCGGGTTATTATTAACTCCCTGGCCTCTTGCAACTTTATTTGCCGCACCGGTTGCCGGTTATCTGGTGGAGCGTATTCATCCGGGAATATTGGGAAGTATCGGTATGGGGATATTTTGTATCGGGCTTTACTCGCTCTCCATGCTGGATGCAGAGTCATCCATTCTTAGTATCTGCCTTCGGTTAGTCCTTTGCGGCATTGGTTTCGGACTTTTCCAGACACCGAATAATAGTACTATAATCGCATCTGCCCCGACCAAACGTTCAGGAGGAGCCAGCGGAATGATGGGAATGGCACGACTTATGGGACAGACTCTCGGAACTACGCTTGTAGCACTCCTATTCAGTTGGGTGGTAGGAAGCAAAAGTACGGAAGTATGCTTGATAACAGGGAGTGTATTTGCGCTAATTGCGGCGGTGGTGAGTAGTTTGAGGTTGTCACAAGCGTCAGTGTTGAAAGAATAAAAAAAGGCCGAAACTGAGCTTCGACCTTTTCTATATCTTATTTTAAACTACTTTTTCCAAACATAATATGGAATAAACAACCATCTCATAACCTTTATTACTGATTTGATCAATGTACAATACTCCATATAGTCAGAAATATAATCTTGAAATATTCCTTCACCGAACGATGCTCTATATATTTCATATTGTAGCATATTTTATCCGGTAGTATTTGTTCTACATATACCTTGTCCGCATCCTCAGCCTGTCCTAAAATCGTATTTTCATCTACATATTCTATAGATGCATAATCCGTAATTCCCGGGCGAACAGACAACACTCTCCGCTGTTCTTCAGTGTAGTGTTCCACATATTTACGAACCTCCGGACGCGGGCCTACCAGGCTCATATCACCTTTCAGTACATTGAATAACTGAGGTAGTTCATCTAATTTATATTTGCGGATAAAATACCCGATACGGGTAATCCGGGGATCTCGTCCGCCTACAGTTATCAGACCTTGCTTATCAGCTCCTATACGCATTGAGCGGAACTTATAGACATAAAAATCCGCCCCTCCACGTCCCACACGTAACTGTTTATAGAAACCACCACCTTTACTTTCCAGACGGATAGCAATATACAGGAAAAGGAAAACAGGAGATAAGAATAGAATGCCCAGAAAGGAAAATAAAATATCAAAAAAACGAATCATCACCTATCAACAGTCACTTTAAGGTATGCATCTTTTACAGCTTTGATTATAAAGTCCAGCTTTTCTTCATCCAACTGTGGATAAATGGGCAAGGAGATTTCACCTTTAAAATTCTCATAAGCTTGTGGATAGTTCTTTATATCATATCCCAATGAGCTGAAGAAGGAAAGCATCGGCATCGGGATAAAATGAACGTTCACGGCAACCTCGCTTTTCGCGATTTCATCAATCATACGATCACGCTGTTCCTCTGTGAAATCTTTGATACGCAATGCATAGATATGATATGAGCTTTCTTTTTCTCCATCTTCAGAAGGAGGCAAAATAGCCCAATCACAATCAGCAAATGCTTTAGAATAGGTATTGAATACTCTTTTACGTTCTTTCAGTAGTTCAGGATATTCCCGTATCTGAGCCAAACCGATAGCAGCATTTACGTCAGCCATATTTATTTTCATTCCCAGACCGACTATGTCATAACGCCAACCGCCGGCTTTGGATTTGGAAAAAGCATCTTTAGTTTGACAATTCAAACTCATCATACGCAATTCTTTGTAGAGTTCCGCATTATCAAACGGTTCGGGCAAATTCAGGCAGATGGCTCCTCCTTCGGCCGTCGTCACATTCTTTACGGCGTGAAGAGAGAAGATAGCAATATCCGTTTCGCACCCTGTACGCTGATTCTTGCTGTAATAAGCTCCCAAAGAATGGGCCGCATCATTCATAACAAGGATACGTCCCAATTTTTCCTGTACCAATGACGTCGCCTGAAACAGATTGCGTATTTCCGGTTCATTAACGAGTCTCATGATACGGTCGTAATCACAAGGGAAGCCCGCAATATCTACCGGAATAATAGCCTTGGTCCTTGGCGTAATTGCTTTTCGAATAGCATCCACAGAGATATTGAAATCCTCTCCGGAATCTACCATAACAGGCTTTGCACCTGCATGAAGGACTGCTAATGCCGTAGCACTATATGTATACGCCGGCACAATTACTTCATCTTCAGCTGTTACTCCCAACCAGCGAAGCATCATAATGGCTCCCGAAGTCCATGAGTTTACACAAAGCACTTCTTTTGCATTAGAGAATACTTTTATTTCTTCTTCCAATGCTTTTACTTTAGGACCGGAAGTTATCCAGCCGGAACGTAACGAATCAACGACTTCGTTGATAACCGCCTCGTCAATATAAGGGGGCGAAAATGGAATTTTCATGAATAATCTATAATTAAAATGTTAGTATTCCGTTTTGAATAATTAATCATTATCTAAATGCAACGACCAATAACTAATCATATTTTTTTATAAAGCGATACATTCTACGTTTTGGATAAGCAATAAATTCATAAAGCACATTAAAATTCATTGATTTGTAAAAAGCTATAGTTGACTCATTACCATAATAATCGGTAGTCAATGATAGCTGATTAATATTATCAGCCTTTAACATCTCTTCAATTGTTAATAAAAGCCTTTTGCCTAGGCCTCTTCCTTGCCCTTCTCTCTTTACTGCAATGGAATATAATTCCGCATATTCTCCTTTATCAAGCACACGACTATTGGTCTTCGTTAGATTTCTAACCAATCTGATTAGTGCCTTAGGATTGGATAAAGACAACTCTAAAGAAAGTCTAATAAAACGACCAATATTATTTTTTATCAAAGATGCATTAAAGCCTTTACACCGTTTAGTAGCTGCTGCGAAACCTATTATCTTCCCATCTTCTTCTACACAAACAACAAGTCCTTCATTACTTTCAATAAAGCACGAATAATAAAAAGACAAAAAGTTAGAACCAAGATTAGTTAAAAAAAAATCAGTAAAAGCATCACAATGAATAGTAACGATTGTGTTTACATCATTAATTAAGGCCTTTCGTACATTCAACATACTCACGATTTTATAGAACTCAAAATAATATGTACTATTTTATCAAGATTAACCTGCTTAGACAAATAATTCTGAGCATATATTTTACCATTTAGCCCCATTCGAGTTCGCTCACATTCAGGAACTTCAATCATTTTTTTTAGCAAAGCCTGAAAACCCATAAAATCATTAGATTCACAAACATAACCACATCCAGCACTCTCAATAATACTTGCAGCATCACTATCTTTATCTAAGCTAGCAATTACAGGCTTAGATGAGAACATATAAGCAGGAAGTTTAGAGGGACTGGCAGTTCTACCTACACCTGATTTGAGAGTCAATAATAGCACATCTGCCTGAGCTTGTATTTCAGGGACTTTCTCCGGTGCTACTGAAGAAAAACATATATTATTATACCCTTTAGACAATCTCAAACATTCCTCTTTTTCCGATCCATCACCTACTATAAATAGTTTGGCGCGATTAAGATTCAACGATTTAAATACTTCTATTATAAAAGGAACATTTGCTGCAGGACTAATACTTCCTACAAACATAAATATGAAATCTTCGTACTGTTTCTTATATTTTGCATTAAATATGCTATCCTCTTGCCATACTCTCACTGTTTGTACTCTATTAGCAGGCAGTTGCCTTGTCTTCTCCAAAAAAATCTTAGTTAATTCAGAAACAGATATAATTGAAGTTGCCTTTCTAAGATAATATGAATCTATCTTTTTTAAAGGATACTCCAGAATTTTTCCCATTATTCCTAATCTTGAGGTCATTGATTCAGGATAGATATCTGTTATATTAACTATTATTGGGATATTATTTTTCCGCGAAGTCCTAATTGGGATATAAGTTGCACCAAAAGGCCATGTAACCATATATATAATTAAAATATCCTCTCTATGCAATGTGATATATCGACTAACAGCTTTACCAAAACTAAAGCTCTCCTTAAAACGTCCTACAAAATTAGACTTGGGGTATACATAACTATCCAATACTATTCTCTCAATTTTTTCTTCATCAACAATCTTGCCAAACTCATATCCCAAGGGACGTGAAGGGTGTGGACAAATTACCGTAACTCTATTTGATTCCGCCAATTTTCGTGCAATATCAAACGATACTTTTGCAGAAATAACAGGCTCAGGAGGATATACAGAAGAAACCACCAATATTTTCTTCATAGCTTAATAAGCTGAATACAAATTAGAATAACTTTTCATCATTTCAAATTGCTCAACTAACATTTGTCGGTAACTTGGAACTTCATAATCTAGGCGAAGAGACTTTTCAATTGATTTATCAACTTCATTTCCATCATACGGTTTTATCACAGTATCCTTCCCCCATATCTCCTTAAACAAATTCAGCAAATCAAATTTTGATATTCCCACCCCATTGCTCAGATGAATCAAACCGACTATTCCATTATCCAGAGAAAAGTCAATGGCTTTTGCTAATTCCAAAGTGGTCACGCCACCCCATATTGCCGTCCTAAAACCATTTATTTCTCCACATTGATGCATAAACCAATGGAATAACCCTTCACCATTTTCTTTCAATTCCGGGCCAATAATAGAAGTACGAATCGTCAAATCTTTATCATTAATGATTTCGCCCAAAGCTTTACTCCGGCCATACACATCATCAGCATCACGAAAATCATCTTCTGTATAGTTTCCTTTCTTTCCCGAAAAAACACAATCTGTACTTATATGGATTAACTTGGCTCCAACTTCATCTGACAATCTTTTTAATAAATGCGGAAAATAAGCATTTATCAAAATAGCATTATCAGGATGTTCTCTAGACCCTTTGATAAGAATACCGACACAATTGATTATGATTTCCGGATGCACTCTATGAACCACATCAGCGACCGCATCACGATTTGTCACATCAACAATTATACTATCTTCAGTCAAAGGAGTACGATAAACCACATTGGAGATATCATATTTGCCTGTACTCTGAAGATAATAATAGACTACATGTCCGGCCATACCCGTGGCGCCGAACAATAAAACTTTTTTCATCTAATATTCAAATGTAAGTTTAGAATGTTTTATGCCATACCGTACGGTTAACATAATCAGTATAAGAAAGAATGATACGAACTACTTTTTTAGAAACATTGTTTGCCGCATAGTCCGGGATAGAATGAATAGCATCTGCACTCTCTGCATATTGAGACGTAACTACATCTATTGAATCCAAAATGCGATCATTATTTAATCCAGTCATTATCAATGTCCCTTCATCCATACCTTCAGGACGTTCATGAGCTTGACGGATTGTTATCGCTGGAAAATGAAGGATAGAAGATTCTTCTGTAATCGTACCACTATCCGAAATCACACAAAAAGCATTTTGCTGAAGTTTAATATATTCCATAAATCCAAAAGGTTTCATGAACTCAACCATTGGATTTGAATTTACAAAGCCAATGGATTCCAGTTTCTTTCGGGTACGAGGATGAGTAGATACGATCACTTTCTTATGATACTTCTCAACAATAGCATTTAAAGAAACAAGCAAATCAGAGAAATTATCTTCCGAATCTACATTCTCCTCACGATGAGTGCTGACAATAAAATACTCTCCCTTTTTCAAACCTTCATTCTCCAGAACAGTATTTTTTTCAATTTCATCTCTATGATATAAAAGAACTTCTGTCATTGGAGAACCAGTCTTTATTACAGTTTCCGGACGCAACCCTTCAGCCAGAAGATATTTGCGAGCATGTTCAGATAAAGGCATATTGATGTCACTCAGATGATCCACTATTTTTCGGTTGATTTCTTCTGGAACTCTTTGGTCAAAGCAACGATTTCCAGCCTCCATGTGGAAGATCGGAATCTTTTTACGCTTTGCCGAAATTACAGAAATACAGCTATTAGTATCACCATACAACAGTACAGCATCCGGTCTCACTTCCTCCATCAACTCATCAGACTTACGAATTACGTTGGCTATCGTTTCCGCTGCATTTCTACCCGCAGCATTTAGAAAATAATCCGGTTTACGGATATGAAGCTCTTGAAAAAATATCTCATTCAACTCATAGTCATAATTTTGACCAGTGTGGACAATTACATGTTCCGTATATTTGTCCAGTTCGGCCATTACCCGACTCAGCTTTATAATTTCAGGGCGGGTACCAACAATTGTCATAACTTTCAACATAGCTATAGTTATATTTATTATTCACTTCTGATTTCACGAGCCTTAGCCTTTGGCTCAAGTCCCATATCTTCACGAACAAAACGGAGTTTCAGTAAGAGCTCCTTCATACTTTCTACATCTAAGCGATAAGTATTATGACTATGATAATCCTCTACCTTAGAAATCTCTTCATTACCCTTTGTGAAGTACTTATCATAATTCAAATCACGAGTATCACAAGGTATACGGTAATAATCCCCCATATCAATAGCTCTAACCATTTCCTCACGGGTTACCAAAGTTTCATACAATTTCTCACCATGACGGGTACCTATAACTTTCACTTCTGTATCAAGATATTTTCCATCAACCCTAGCATATGTTTCTTTTAATGCTTGCGCCAAAGTTTCCAATGTGGCAGAAGGAGCTTTCTGCACAAACAAATCACCATTATGAGCATGGGTAAAAGCATATATTACCAAATCAACCGCATCGTCCAATGTCATCATAAAGCGTGTCATATTGGGATCAGTAATAGTAATAGACTTACCTTCCATCATCTGTTCTACCCACAAAGGTATCACAGAGCCACGGCTAGCCATCACATTACCATAGCGAGTACAACAAATTGTTGTTTGAGCACCTTCACCCAACTCACGACCTTTGGCTATTGCTACTTTCTCCATTAAAGCTTTACTCATTCCCATTGCATTAATAGGATAGGCAGCCTTATCTGTGGAAAGAACTACCACATTCTGTACACCATGTTCTATGGCTGAATTTAAAACATTTTCAGTACCCATAATATTGGTCCTGACAGCTTCGATAGGAAAAAACTCACAAGAAGGAACTTGTTTTAAAGCAGCAGCACTAAATACATAATCTACGCCATTCATCGCCACATCTACAGACGACTTATCCCGCACATTACCTATGTAATATTTCACCTTAGGATTTTGTAATGCATGGCGCATATCATCCTGTTTTTTTTCATCTCTTGAAAATATACGTATTTCTTTGATATCAGAATCCAGAAAACGACGTAATACTGCATTACCAAAGGAACCTGTTCCACCAGTAATCAACAAAGTTTTATCTGTAAAATTGGACATTTTTATTTAGAATAATCTATATGTTTTATTATTTTTTTCTTCATGAAAAAATACACTATAATTCGATAGGAAAAAAAATAAAAAGATAGAAATAATATGACTAATGGAATTTCTGTAAAAATTTCCAAAATCAGCATTAAAAATAAGAGTGTTAAGTAATACTTAACACGAAATAATGGAATATCATTTCTATCCGCAATTAAATATGATATATAAGGAATATGGAACCTAGATTCAGACGAACGCTCTAACAAATTCAGCACAGGAAATAGAAGCAACAAATAACACATAAAAGATAAAGAAATAGGGAAATATAATATAATTGCCCAATAACGTATAATAACCAATAAAAAATGAAGAAACAAAGTAAATCTATTGCGTACATTATTGTACACTTGATATAAAAGTAATAATAGAATAGACGAACATATAAAATAAGAAACAAAATCCGATAATAAGTATAATAATAAAGACAACAATATGCCCCAAAATATTCGACTACTATAAATCAAAATAAAATGAGATTTATAATATTGCAATTGTATCATTGTAAGTCTCAATGTAGGATTATTTTCCTTCTTTATTGTCTCAGTATCATTCTGAATATATCCAATTTCATAATAATTATACACCAACATGACAGATAAAAAATAGCACAAAAGAAAAGAAAACATCCCTTTCTCATAAAAAGACAAAAAAACTAAAAGAGTTGGAATAATATAAATAGCCACCCATGAGATAAATTGACTAACTTTTGAAAAACGTATAAATAACGTATAACAAAAAGGTAAATAAAATGCCCAATTACGCATTAGAATAAAGGTATTTATAATTAATAATATCACTTTTTTTCAGTAACACATCCCATTTATGACGTTTTTTTTTAGAAACTATTACGAATCTTCTTACTGAAAATTTTAGCAATTCGATGTCTGAAATATCATCAGTAAAAACAGCCTCAAAGGGGGGAGAAATATTTTTTGCTTGTAATGCACTTTTCTTCATACCATACAAGTCAACAAGTATTTTTCCCTTACACTTTGCTTTTAATGTATACAGTAAACGAGATGAAATATGCAATTCAATATGCATTTTATTAGCAATGGCATCTGCTATAAAATCTAAAGTCGCAGAACAAATAACAATTTCAGATTTACAATTTTGCAAATAATGGTTCAATAGATTCCACACTTCTATATTCTTATGATATACTAAATATTGGTCATAAAATAAGCTAGCTGCATTATATAACTCTTCATAAGAATATCCATTCAGCATTTTTATTAAAATAATTTTCTTTATATCTTTTCTCATTAGCTTAAAACAAGCAGCATTTAGCAGATAAATAAAGCTACTATTGAAAATTATTTCCAAAATTCTATATCTTTTAGAATTCACAAAAAAGAAACGACAAAAATCATATGTTGTATTAGAATTAAATAAAGTACCACATATATCAACTATTATTTTACCCATACTTTATCATTTAAACAGCTTAAGCATTTTTAAGATAAATATTTTTACCAAAGAAATATTAAATGGCAGATCTTTGTACATCAGAAACAGTTTGCGTTGTTCAATTACTAATTCATTCATATGCAAAAAACGAGAAAGATAATATTTTTTATTATTTTTTTGATGAGCTCCCGTTACATTACAAGTATGTTGTCTATATAAAATTGTTGGGAAAGATATATAATCTACAATGCCTTTCTTTGAAATTATTAAAATCGTCCATAAATCATGAAATTTCCATTCTGGAAATGGTAATACATATTGCTTCACTTTCGAATTAAACAGCATAGTACAACCATATGCAGGACATCCCCATGCAAGCATTCGATAAAAATCTTTAGAATAAGCAGCTGATATATTAGAATATTTCCACAATGAATCTGATATTAAATTAAGTTTTTCATCAACAACCTTCAAGTCCGTAAAAATAGCTATAGCTTTACCTTTTCCACAAGACTCCAATTCCTCCATTTTTTTCATAGATAGTTCTATCTTATTATTCAACCAAACATCATCTTGATCACAAAACATATAATAATCAGAATCAACACCTTCCAATAGTTTCATAAAAGATTTCCCAGAACCTACATTTTCATCAAAGGAGGGAATCCTAAATATTCTCTCAGGATATTTTATACAATATGCATCAATTATAATATTTGTATCATCCTTCGAACCATCATCTCTAATAAATAACTCCCATGAAGAATAACTTTGATTAAGTATTGAGTTTATCAATTCATTAAGATATAATTCTCCATTATATGTTGAAAGCAATATTGAAACCATAAAATAAATTAATTACAAATCACATTAGTTATCTTTTTGGGATAGAATGCACACCTCAAATACGCATACATAATAAAAGCAAATATGATAGATAAAATTACTCCACTACCAATCACAAATACTCCCATTAACATCAGATTAAGAAAGAAAAAATACAAATACATATCTTCTAAATATATAACTCTTTTAGTTACTCTCTTTTTCAAAAATAGAGGAAATAACAAAGCACACAAAATTGTAAAGAAAGGACCAAAATCAATATATAATGCTCCAACAAATGTAAAAAATCCAGTTCCATAACTTGCTCCCAACACATTTTGTTCTATTGACGTATCTTCCCCAGCTATAGAATATAAATATTTAAACATATACTTTCCATTTGCATAAGTATGCATAGGATAAACACCACTATTAAAAACCAAAAAAGATTGTCCAAAATAATCTACTAACGAAATGTTTTGCGAATATTCTTCAGGTAGTTTATCTGTTTCATCTCCAAATCGAGAAGCAGTAACAGAGAAAGAATATAGTAAAATCAAAAAAAGTAATACTCCAAATAAAAGCTTTATATGTCGTAACAAACTATTAGTGAATTTAGCCTTAAACAAATAAAAACAAACTATAATTGATAATATAAATTCGACCAATAATCCTCTTGAAGACATATAAAGCGCAAGAGAGAATCTTGTTGCTAGAATAGAGAGCCCAAAATAAAACAAAAAAGTTTTACTCACTTTCTGATATGCTAAAAAATAAAAAAATAGCAATATCATAAATGAGCTACTATAATTAGTAAAATTCATCATCAAGAAATCAATAGGAGAATAATATGGAATACTAACTCCTTCTTCATAAAGATTCTCTCTGACTTCATTCCATGCTCCTGATACTATATTCATAAAAACTTGAGGCAGTAATAACATCAAAACAACCACTGAAGACATTATATATATTACAGCAAGTAACTTCAGTTTATTCAAATTTCGTTCTTTTATCCTTAAACAAAGTTCATCAGTTGGCAATAAATAAGCCCTAAAAAAAAGTAGCAGAACTATATATAAATAAAGAAATGGAAAAAAAGTGATATCCCTCTGCCATAAAACATTAAGAAAATAATGACAAGGAATAGCCATTATTGCAACAAAAGAGTAAATCGATAATAATATAAAACCTATATCTATCACTCTACGCTTATAAAAATATATAATAGTAGTACTTAGATATAAAACAGCATTAAATATTACCAAATCCACAATAATAAGACTATAAATTTATAAATGCACCTTATCTAAATTAGTTAGATGTCCTCTTTAGTATTATATTATTCCCAACAACAGTACTATATGGAGGTACATCCTTCGTTATTACAGCGTTTGCTCCTATTATAGAATTACATCCTATTGTCACATTAGCTAAAATGCAAACTCCATCACCAATCCAAACATTATCTTCAATAACAATAGGGCCTTTTGAAAACAACTTTCTGTCAATAGGAGCCTGAAACAGATCTACATCACCTTCGCCATGTGCATGATCTATGATTAAAACTTGACTTCCCAACAATACATTATTACCTATTACAATCTTATTTACAGCTCCAATATGACATCTATAATTACATGACACATTATTACCAATGACTATTTGTGGAAAATAGCTATAACCTGCATATTTATCCCAGCACTCTATCCTAAGTCCAGGACATGCACTAAAATTATGTCCAATACAGATATAACGATGTCCTTTCACATGGAAAGGACATCCTATATTAAAATTATTACCAGATTTAATTTTAAGGGCAAATCTATTTGACAAGAAAATATCTTTTATTCTTTTCAAATAATACATCACTCGATAAGGAAAAATGCACAAAGAAAGAAAAGCTATGATCTTTATTATGAAAAAAGCAAACCTACGCATACTTTTTGATATTATATATTATATTATCCATTTTCAAAAATAATATTGCCTCAAATAAATACATCAGAATCTTTTTCATATTTTGCTTTTTAAAAGGTCGACATATCTTTTCCAAAATAGAGAATCTTATCCAAACTGCATATCCAAAATTTTGCTTCACAAAGCAGATAAACGAATATATATTTTCATCATTAGCGTTCAATAGTAATCGGGAGAAATGAAGTTCCAGCAAACCTAAAAAATTTTTCTTATAAAATCTATTGTGGATAGAAGTATTCAGTATTTTTATAGTCTTATCAAATAGATATAAAGTTGAAATACACTTTTCTTCTGAAACAAAATTTGTACACATATTATTTCTATTAGGTTCTACCCGATAAAAATAATCATAAGAATCATTATCGGCAAATTCATATTTGAGATTAGAAAATAACAAAGGAATTATAAAACTAAAATCAGTATATATTTTAACTTTTTCATCCCATAAGAAAGATAAAACACTTTTTTTTCTAAAAATCAAATTCCATACAGAAAAAGGATAATTAGCTCTTAAAAAATCGGCAATTACATCCCCTTTTTTAACTCCCCAAGACTTATCATTTGAGGAAAAAAGATTTTTATTATCAGGATCAGTAAATGATTTACCTCTAAATATAGCAAAATCAATATCTGCGTGATCTTCCATATATTTAGTTCTATCCTCTAAACATTTTTGGGATATTAAATCATCAGCATCAAAATGTATAACATATTTTCCGCTAGCAAGTTCAAATCCTATATTTCTACACACAACCGAACCTTTAGGTTCTCTATCTCTTACCACTATTTTTATTCTCTCATCTGTAATAATACTCTTTATATACTCCAGTGAACCATCCATAGATTTATCATCTACGATTATCAGTTCCCAATTTTGTAATGTTTGAGTTCTCATACACTCAACCATATCCAATAATTGTTGTCTCGTATTATAAGTTGGAATAATAACAGACACAATAGGCATATCTAATTGCTTTAACTTTTTTAGATCATTCATACACCAATACTAGAATAAGTCAAACCCAAGTTTATCAATTCCGCTTTATCATAAATATTTCGTCCATCAAACACTATTGCTGTTTTCATTGTTTTTATTATAACCTTCCAACTTGGCATTCTAAATTCTTTCCACTCCGTAATCAACATCAATGCATCTGCATCCAACACCGCATCATACATATCCGCAGCATAGGCAACCTTATCCCCTATTCTACGTTTACATTCATCCATCGCTATCGGATCATAAACCCTCACTTTAGCACCAGCCTCTATCAACCTATTAATCAAAACCAGTGCTGGGGCCTCTCTCATATCATCCGTTTCAGGCTTGAAAGCCACCCCCCATAAAGCAATCTGTTTATCTTTCAAATCCCCATTATAATGCTTCAACAACTTTTCAAAAAGAACCCCCTTTTGTCTCTCATTCACCTCTTCCACAGCTTTCAAAACACGCATTGAATAACCATTTTTCTCAGCTGTCTTTATCAAAGCTTTCACATCTTTCGGGAAACAAGAACCGCCATATCCACAACCTGAATACAGAAATTTACTACCAATGCGACTATCCGCCCCGATACCTTTACGAACCATATTCACATCAGCACCAACCAACTCACACAGATTCGCAATATCATTCATAAAACTAATTCGTGTAGCTAACATAGAATTAGCAGCATATTTTATCATCTCAGCACTTGGAATATCTGTAAATATCAAACGATAATTATTCATCATGAAGGGCTTGTAAAGCCGTTCCATTATACCTTTAGCCTTTTCCGATTCCACACCTACCACTACACGGTCAGGTTTCATAAAATCATCCACGGCATCACCTTCTTTCAAAAATTCAGGATTAGAAGCCACATCAAATTCTATCTGAATATTGCGTTCATCAAGTTCTTTTTGAATAGTAGATTTCACTTTTTGTGCAGTACCTACTGGAACTGTACTCTTAGTTACAACAAGTACATACTTATTCATATTACGACCAATAGTACGAGCTACCTCTAACACATATTTCAAATCAGCACTACCATCTTCATCAGGAGGAGTACCAACTGCACTGAACACAACCTCAACATCATCCAGACACTCCTCCAAATCCGTAGTAAATTTCAAACGACCAGCAGTATAATTACGATGTACCATATCTTCTAGACCTGGTTCATAAATAGGAATAACACCTTTCTTCAGATTCTCTATTTTACTTTCTTGTACATCCACACAAGTAACATCTATTCCCATCTCCGAGAAACAAGTACCTGTAACTAAACCAACATACCCAGTACCAACTATTGCTATTTTCATAATAATTTGCTGACTTTTAATTATAAATGATAAAAAGAACGATACCACTCTATCGTTTCCTTAACTCCTTCCTTGATTGCTTTATTAGGTTTAAATCCCAATTCGTTCTGCAAAGCAGTAGTATCTGCATTTGTCTGATAAACATCTCCCGGTTGCATCGGAAGATATATTTTCTCTGCAGGATGTCCGATAGCTTCTTCAATAGCCTGAATAAAGTCCATAAGTTTCACTGGATGAGAATTACCTATATTATATATTTTATATGGAGCAGTGGAAGAACTGGGATCAGGAATTTGACCACTCCAACTCGGATTAGAAGAAGGAATATGATCTATCACCCGAAGGACCCCTTCAACAATGTCGTCAATATAAGTAAAATCACGCAACATATCACCACTATTGAAAACCTTTATCGCCCGCCCGTGCAACATGGCATCGGCAAAAAGGAAAGGCGACATATCCGGACGTCCCCAAGGGCCATAAACAGTAAAAAAGCGCAAACCGGTAGAAGGAATACCATATAAATGACTATACGTATGAGCCATCAATTCATTTGTTTTTTTAGTTGCTGCATAAAGACTTACAGGATGTGCTATACTGTCCTTTTCCGAAAAAGGAACCTTTCCATTCAGCCCATAAACACTACTAGAACTGGCATAAACCAAATGTTTAACCTGATAATGACGGCAACCTTCTAACAGATTTAGAAAACCATCTATATTACTTTCTACATAGGCATACGGATTCTCTATTGAATAACGTACTCCAGCTTGAGCCGCTAAATTTACAACCTTATCAAAATACTCATTGGCAAAAAGCATTTGTAGAGCTTGTTTATCTTCCAAATTCATACGAATAAAATGGAAGTGTTCATATTTATCACTCCGCACAAATTTATACCAATCTATTTTCTCACATCTAATGCCTAAAGTTTTTAGACGCCCATATTTTAAATTAACATCATAATAAGCATTAATATTATCCAAACCTACCACTTCATCACCACGATCAAGCAAATACTTACAAACATAAGACCCTATGAATCCAGAAGCACCAGTAACCAATATTTTCATATACTTAAAAAAACGATATTATATCTCTATATATTTAAACAAAACCACCTATAATAACTAGTTATTAAACCAATCATCATATGAGTTTAAATATGATAAATATTTTAGTAATAAGACAGACACCACTCAATAATAAAAAATAAACATATTTATTTAGAACTCATTATTAAGCCTATTTTTCGATTTTGTGTATAATATAAATACAAAGCAAATAACTCAGTCAAGAGGTTTAATATGACAATTGTATATAAAGAAATAAAATCCAAAATATATATGCAAAATATTAATCCTACAAAAAAGAAACTATTAAATATCACTATTTTTGAATATGTATTTGAATACCCCCAAGCAACCAATCTACACCCTCCTAAAAAAATATTAATTCCTGCAATGATTGTTGAAATTAGCATTATTAATATTACTATAATGCCACTCCTTAAAACATTACCAAGTACAAAATTCATAATAGTAGGAGTAAGCAATATTATTATAGAGCAAAGTATTATATTTATAAAAAAAACAATTATCATCATTTTATTTACAAAAACAAGTTCCCTTTCACGAGAAACTTTAGGAAATATTGTCTGGTAAATGATAGATACAGGCATACGAACCAAAGAAACAATCTTTTCACAAAAATCATATATGGACACATCCTCCATTCCTAAAAAGCCACCAACTAAAAGCTTATTTATATTAGTATATATTTGAATAGATACAGAAGAAATAAATAAAGGGAAACCTTCTTTTACATAAAAAATCATAGCAGAATAAGAAGGAATTATGTATTTAAAACCCAGTTTTACAAAAACTATCCAAAACGATAATAAACCCGCTATTAAAGCCCCAATAGCATTTAACAAAGGGACATAGTAATAATCTATTTTTTCTTTTATTACAAAAAATATCAAGATTATAAATAAAGAGCGAACTAAAACATTTATAATAGTAATATATTTCATTCTCTCTAATCCCTGAAAAAGCCATACAGGAAATAATAGTTCATTAAATGTTATAAAAAAAGAGTAAAAATAGGCCCAATAGTATTGTGAAAAGAATTGTAATTTAGATATCAACAACAACCAACCCAACAAAAGAAAAAACCAAATAATAAATTTATTAGTGTAAATAGTAGAAATAATCCTATTTAACTCAACTTGGTCTTCTTTATACAGTGCAACCTGCCTTACACCATAAATATTAAATCCAAAATTTATTATTAAAGAAAGGTAAGTTGAAATGGACTGTGCAAAAACAACTACTCCATTTAATTCAAGTCCTACAACCCTTATTAGATAAGGATATGTAATCAAAGGAGAAAGCATAATAAATATTTGAAGTATTGCTAAATAAGAAAAATTTGTTAGCAAAATTCTATTATTAAATATTTTATATTTATACCTTTGAAAACATTTATATATATTCATTTGAGGTTAATTCTCTAAATATCGTTCAATACCAAACTAGAGAATCTAGTATATTAAATAAAAGCCTAAGACATGTAACAACAAAATATAATCCAAATTAATTCTCTTACTATTCTCGAAATTCAGCATATGGATTATCCTCTATTCCTTTCAGTTCATCAACAATTTCTTGTTGCTCACTAGTTAATGAAGGCATCCAACTATCTATAATTCTATGTGCTTCTTCCGCCAACTCGTTATCAAATGTCTCACCATAACAGCCCACCAACAATTGACATTTTAACAAAGAATCCGAAAGTTTGCCCAAAACCTCCCAACTACGATTCAACAGTTCCTGAATCTTTTCATCCTTATCTCCATGATTATAAATCGTAGCACTATAAGCTTTCAATAGGGTAATACAAAGAGTTGCTTCTTCCTCATCATTCCCAGTTTTCTCACCGTACAAAGCTTCCGCCTGACTATAAACCTCCGAATTTAGCTGATGAAAACGATCTGCATAGATAGGCTCACCATCCATGCCAAGATAAAGAAGCTCATGCGTGAGTTGACGCAAAGCATCGATTTGGGACTTCATATAATTATGAATTATAAATTAAAAACTATGAATTATTCTTCTGTTATAGGAACAATAAGAGAGGGATGAATAAAAGTTGTAGCAACCGCCATGACTCCCTGAATAGATACCACTACACGACGATCCCCCTTTACCCGGACAAATATACCCTCTACTCCCTCAAAAACACCACCAGTGATACGAACACGATCCCCTCTCTGCATGGAATATTCTGTAGGAGGCAAATAAATTACCTGCTGATCATACGAACCGGCAACAGCTATAAAATGGCGCATCTGAACTTCAGGAACAACGATAGGCTGCCTCGTTTCACGATCCATAATATAGCGAAGAGGAAGATGTATGGCATTTTCCTCCTTTATTTCATCTATCTTTTTTCGGGTAGCATGAATGAAGACCAGATTATGTATTGCAGGAACAAGCTTGCGAATCCGCTGCTCTTTCCGGGTTACATATTCATAGCGCATAGGAATGAAATTTTCAATATTATTCCGGTCCAGAAACTCTTTCAGAGCAAGCTCCCGGCTATAGGTGATACGCAAAGCGTACCAATATGTATCTTCGCTAATTGGCTTGTTCACTTCAGAAGTGTTCAGAAAAGGATATTCCTTGGGGACACCGGGGGAATGAAACCCCTTCCGGTTAAAACGTCAATTCGTGATATTGAATTTGATACGTTCAATGGCCAAAATCTGAATTCCCTATCGCAGGAAATACAAACAGGCGCTTTTGAAGAGTGAAAAATCTGTCCAAGCAGATAACACACAATTTTCAGCTTCTTATTTTACAGTAAACGAACAAATTAGCATAGAAAAGTTTCGTTAATCGTTCGTTCAGCGGGCACAAAGATAAGGGGGATTTTTGGAAGAACAAAATGTTTAATAAAAATAATTCTTACAGTGCCTGCTATTTAACTTTCAGACAGTTTCAAACCATACTGATAATTAGTCACTTACAAGGTCTTAATTTCTTGTCGGCAAGAAGTTAACTTCCTGTCGACAAACTCTTAACTTCTTGTCGACAGGCTATTAATAATAAACGCCCCGCAAGAACTATCTCTCTTGCGGGGCGCGTTACCTAATGCCTAATAAAAACTTCTTCCTACCCTAAATTATGAATATTTCTTAACTTAAGATTTTTCATTTCCACTTTTTCACAGCCTTCTTATCTGCCGGAGTAGCTTCAATCAAACTAAGAGCGAAACCACCACTGCGTGCCAACTTCACAGACATCTTAGTCTTATTGGTTACAAGACCTTTCTTTATCTGATAAGAGGTCGGATTCTCTTTGTAATCAGCATCCTTACCATCTGCATAGAGAGTAGCAACATATTGCTTACCCGGTTCCAGGAAATCCAAAGTAAAGTTGGAAGTACGTGCATTTTCATCAGTGATGCCACCTACAAACCAGTTGCTCGTGCCTTTAGCCTTGCGGGCTGCCGTAATATAATCACCCGGTTCCGCTTCCAAATATTTACTATCATCCCAATCCACAGCTACATCTTTGATGAACTGGAAAGCATCCATATGCTTCTCATAATTCTCAACCAAATCGGCAGCCATCTGCAACGGACTGTATAATGTTACATAAAGAGCCAACTGCTTACAGAGAGTAGTCTGTACCTGTCCATGAGGAAGGTCACCCATGAATTCCAATTTCGTATCAAAGATACCCGGAGTATAATCCATCGGACCGCCAATCAGACGATTAAACGGAAGTAAAGTAGTGTGGAACGGTTTACTGCCACCGAAAGCCTCATATTCCGTACCACGAGCAGACTCGTTACCAATCAGGTTAGGATAAGTACGGCAAAGTCCGGTAGGACGTACAGCTTCATGAGCATTTACACAAATCTTATAATCAGCAGCTTTAGTCACAGCATAGAGATAGTGGTTGTTCATCCACTGACCATAGTGATGTTCACCGCGAGGAATCATATTGCCTACATAGCCACTCTTTACTGCATTGTAACCGTTGTCTACCATAAACTGGTAAGCTTTATCCATATGACGTTCATAATTGCGTACGGAAGCAGAAGTTTCATGATGCATCATCAATTTCACACCTTTACTCTTAGCATATTCATTCAACATCTTCACATCAAAGTCAGGATACGGAGTTACAAAATCAAAAACATAATCTTTAGAGTGACCGAACCAGTCTTCCCATCCTTCGTTCCAACCTTCTACCAGTACTTGATCAAGTCCATTTTCAGCAGCAAAGTCTATATAACGTTTTACGTTCTCATTGGTAGCACCATGACGTCCGTTAGGTTTAGTTTTAGTATAATCCGTTTCACCCAATTTTACTGAAGGTAAATCATCGGTATAAGCCCAAGTGCTCTTACCGGCAATCATCTCCCACCATACACCTACATATTTCACTGGCTTAATCCAGGAAACATCTTCGTAAGCACAAGGCTCATTCAGATTCAGCGTCAGTTTAGAATTCAGGATATCACGAGCATCATCACTTACGATAACCGTACGCCATGGAGATTTGCAGGGAGCTTGCAGATATCCTTTATCCCCTTTTGCATCAGGAGTTAACCAAGATTCGAATACGAAGTTCTTATCATCCAGATTAAGATGCATACAAGAATAATCCACCAAGGCAGCTTCATGCAAATTAATATAAAGACCATCGGCAGTTTTCATCTGCAAGGAAGTTTGTACACCTGTCGGAGAGAAAGTAGTCTGTGAAGAGTTAGGAGTAATGGCACCTTTCATCAAACCACGGATTTCAGAAAGTTTAGATTCTGTATAATCATATTCCTGAGTATCATAATCACCCGGTATCCAGAAAGCAGTGTGGTCGCCTGCCATAGCAAACTGAGTATGCTCATCTTTAATAACAAAGTAATTCAGATTCTTAGATAAAGGAAATTCGTAACGGAAACCCAGCCCATCATCAAAAAGGCGGAAACGGATGATCATATTACGATCCTGAGCCTTCTGATTCAGTGTCACAACCATTTCATTATAATGATTGCGGATTTGCTTCACTTCCCCCCATACCGGCTCCCAAGTTTCATCAAAAGTAGAAGTCTTGGTGTCTGCCAGTGTAAATCCATTCATCAATCCCGGAGCATCTTTCAGTTCCAGACCAAGTTTAGAAGGTTTGATAACTGCTTTTCCTTTGTAGGAAAGTTCATAGATCGGTTCACCTTGTGCATTCACTGAAAAGTTCAGTTGCAGTTGTCCGTTTGGAGAGGTAATGCTCTCAGCCATTGTCCAATTACTCACAAATAAAAAGAGCAGAAGACAGAACAATTTAATTACTTTCATGTTTTTCATGATTTGAATTATTTTTAGAGAATTGTAATCGTGATGCAAATATAAGGATGAAAAGGAATGCGGACGAAGGAATAAAATGAAAATATAGATGAATTCCCGGCAAACGTTTGCATAAGACATTAAAGGACTGAATCTTAAAGAAAAAGCCTCTTTCTGAAAATATAGATGAAATATAAATACTAACTTTGCCGCGATCTTAGAAATAGTCCCATAAATCAATATAGAAAATGACTAAAACATTAATATTTATCTTTTTAGGCGGAGGTCTGGGAAGTGTACTTCGATTCTCTGTACAACAAATGTTGCACGAACGGATTATCCCCTACTCTTTTCCATGGGCGACATTTACAGTCAATATTCTCGGAAGTTTCCTTATCGGATTATTTTATGCGTGGTCGGCACGCTTCAATTTAGCAACAGAATACCGGGTACTGCTGACAACCGGTTTATGTGGAGGTTTCACCACATTCTCTACTTTTTCAAATGATGGAGTAATTCTATTAAAACAAGGATTATACGGATTATTCTTCACTTATTTTATATTAAGTATCACGTTAGGAGTAGCAGCAGCTATAGTTGGAGGAGTTATCGGAGGAAAATAAGAATTCAGTAACCGGTATCACTTACAAAACATGAATCTTTTACTGAACAAAAGCCGATTGTCCCTTGTTCTCTATTTAAAATAATTACAAATAATATCATAGTTATGAAAATAGAAAAGATTATCGGACGTGAAATCCTCGATTCAAGAGGAAACCCTACAGTGGAAGTAGATGTAATGTTGGAATCAGGCTTTATGGGCCGTGCTTCCGTTCCTTCCGGAGCTTCTACCGGAGAACACGAAGCATTGGAACTCCGTGATGGCGACAAAGGACGTTATGGAGGTAAAGGTGTGTTGAAAGCCGTAGAAAATATCAATAACATCATCGCTCCTCAGTTAGTTGGAATGTCTGCCCTCGACCAGATGGGTATCGATCATGCCATGCTGGCACTGGATGGAACCAAAACGAAATCTAACCTGGGTGCCAATGCTATTCTCGGTGTATCCCTTGCCGTAGCCAAAGCAGCAGCTGCCTATCTCGATATACCTCTGTACCGCTACATCGGTGGCACCAATACATACGTAATGCCTGTACCGATGATGAATATCATTAACGGTGGTTCACATAGTGACGCTCCTATTGCTTTTCAGGAATTCATGATACGCCCTGTGGGTGCAACTTCCTTCCGTGAAGGTCTGCGCATGGGTGCTGAAGTATTTCACGCATTGAAGAAAGTATTAAAAGACCGGGGACTGAGTACTGCCGTAGGTGACGAAGGTGGTTTCGCTCCGAATCTGGAAGGTACGGAAGATGCTCTGAACAGCATTATCGCTGCCATTAAAGCAGCCGGATATGAACCGGGCAAAGACGTCATGATCGCCATGGACTGTGCTTCCTCCGAATTCTATAAAGATGGCATCTACGATTATACCAAATTCGAAGGTGCAAAAGGCAAGAAACGTACAGCCGATGAACAGATTGACTATCTGGAACAACTCATCAACCAATTTCCTATCGACTCTATCGAGGACGGTATGAGTGAAAATGACTGGGAAGGCTGGAAGAAACTTACCGACCGTATCGGTAACCGCTGTCAACTCGTAGGTGACGACCTCTTCGTTACTAACGTTGACTTCCTGGCTATGGGTATTGAAAAAGGTTGTGCAAACTCTATCCTGATCAAAGTAAATCAGATCGGCTCCCTGACCGAAACATTGAATGCCATTGAAATGGCTCACCGCCACGGATATACTACTGTAACCTCCCATCGTTCCGGTGAAACGGAAGATGCTACGATTGCCGATATTGCCGTTGCTACCAATAGCGGGCAAATTAAAACCGGTTCGTTAAGCCGTTCAGACCGTATGGCAAAATATAACCAGTTACTCCGCATCGAAGAAGAACTGGGTGCTAATGCTGTTTATGGCTACAAGCGCATCAAATAAATTGCAAGAGGGGCGAACCATCACGGTCTGCCCCTCTTCTTCTTTAACCTTAAAATCACCAATCAATCTACCACCTTAAAGAAAACTTCTTCTCCCGATTGGCTGTCTGTTGCCACCCAAAGTCCAAAATCTCCGGGTTCCACAACTTTCACCATATCGATGTTCCAAAATGCAAGTTCACTAATGGGTAGTTCAAACGAAACATTCTTTTTCTCGCCCGGTTTCAAGGTTACGCGAGTAAAACGTTTCAGTTCTTTCACCGGACGAGTTACAGAACCAACCTTATCTTGTATATACAATTGAGCAACTTCCGTCCCCTTATATTTACCTGTATTTTCCAGATCAAATGTCACAGTCAATACATCATCTTTCTTCAATGATGCTGATGAAAGTTTGACATTACTATACTTGAACGTTGTATATGACAAGCCATAGCCAAATGGGAATAAAGGATCAAAACCGGCATCCATATAGAAAGAAGTACATCCCAATGAAGTTTGTCCAGCCTCAACAGCAATGTCATCCAGCAACACCTCATTCCGTGTAGCCGGCCGCCCGGTATTGTTATGAGCATAATATACCGGAATTTGTCCTACCATCTTCGGGAAAGTAACCGGTGTTTTTCCACTTGGAACCGCTTTCCCCCAAAGCAAATCGGCCAATGCCGGTCCACCCATCGTACCCGGATGGAATGAATAAAGAACGGCTGTTGATTCTTCCACTTCCTGACCGATAGTCAACGGACGACCTGCCATCACAATGGTTACTACAGGTTTACCTGTCTTAGCCAAAGCCGTAATCAAAGCACTTTGATCACCCTGAAGATTCAAATCTGCCAGACAGTGTGCTTCACCCGAGAGAATGGCTTCCTCACCCACAAAAGCAAGAATGACATCTGCACGTGCAGCAGCAGCGGCAGCTTTTGCCACGCCTGCCAGATTTTTCTCACGGCTATAAGCTAATCCGGGTTCATAAATCACCTGTACCTTGTCGCCAACCATTTCCTTAATAGCATTCAATGGTGTCTGAGTATGAGCTTTCTCACCATCAAAGATCCAGGTACCCAATTGTTCATAAGGCGCATTGGCCATAGGCCCTACCACAGCAACGGTTTTCAGAGACTCTTGTAACGGCAGTACTTCTTTATCATTCTTCAACAAGATAGCCGATTCTACAGCCGCCTGCTTAGCTACTTTCAGATGAGAAGGAGTATACATGACAGAGGGTTGCTTTTCATCTACATAAGGAGCATCAAACAATCCCAAACGATACTTGACGCGCAATATATTACGAACGGCTTCATCGATGGTGCTTTCTTTCACCTTTCCTTCTTTTATTAATGCAGGCAATTCTTTTACAAAGGTGTAACTTACCATTTCCATATCCACTCCGGCATTCACTGATTTCATGGCTACTTCTTTAGAATCGGCAGCAAAACCATGACTTATCATTTCGCTGGCAGAAGCCCAGTCTGTCACTACCAAACCATCAAATCCCCACTCGCCACGAAGCACATCCTTCAAAATGAAAGCATTTCCGGTAGAGGGTATCCCATCATTATCATTAAAGGAAGTCATAAACGTAGCTGCACCCGCTTTCGCTGCCGCTTCAAACGGTGGCAAGTAAACATTGCGCAGACGACGTTCAGGAATAAATGTCGAATTATAGTCACGCCCGCCTTCGGCTGCACCATAACCCACAAAATGTTTAGGACAGGCAGCTATGGAAGTGGAACTATTCAAAGAATCTCCCTGAAAACCTTCTACCATGGCAGCTCCCATTACAGAAGTCAGGTAAGTGTCTTCACCACATCCTTCGGCAATGCGCCCCCAGCGAGGATCACGGGCAATGTCGATCATCGGTGCAAAAGTCCAACGGATACCTACGGAAGAAGCCTCAATAGCTGCCACCCGTGCACCGTCTTTTGCAATCTGCGGATTGAACGAAGCCGCTTGTCCCAATGGGATGGGAAAAATGGTTTTAAACCCGTGAATAACATCGCGAGCTATCAACAAAGGGATTCCCAACCGGGACTCCTCCATCGCTACGCGTTGCAACGCATTAATACGTACCGGATCCACCTCATTCAGGATAGACCCGACTTCACCTTTCTTAATTAAACTACTCATATCCTCAATATTCCCATAAGAGGTAATCTGGTTCATCTGACCGATTTTTTCTTCAAGGGTCATCTTAGACAGGAGAGATTCTACTTTTTTCTCGGTTGCCGCATCGCTACCTTTATTTGCCACTTGCGTACAAGAGACAAAAGGCAGAAGGAGCAAGCAAGTGGAAAAAATTCTTCTAGCTTTCATACCTATTCAATTATTTTTTCTGAAATACACGTACATAGTCAATCTCGTAAGTTGCAGGTAAGGCCGACTCATCTATACCCTGAGCACCTCCCCAGTCACCTCCCCATGCAAGATTCAACTTCAAGTAGAAAGCTGCATTAAAGGGCCAGGTGTTTTTATTCCCTTTTTTATCGTTATCAAAAGTAAAGTAGCACTTACCATCCACATACCCTTTGATAAAGTCTTCCGTCCACTCAACGGCATATACATGAAACTCCGTTTGCGCAGTCGGCACTTTTATGGTTCCTGACTTTTGAGTACCTATTGAATGATTATAAGCTTTACAATGAACTGTTGATAAAATCACATTAGGATCATAACCCACTTCTTCCATAATATCAATCTCACCATCATCGGGCCAAGCTGTATAATTCTTCGGCATCATCCAAAATGCAGGCCAGGTCCCTTTTCCTGTCGGTAGTTTAAGGCGAGCTTCAAAATAGCCATACTTCCAACTTTCGACTGTATTCATGCGGATAGAATAAACCTCGCTACCCACCTTCTTAGCGATAATCTTCAGTGTCCCATTACTTACCTGAGCACAAGTTTCTCCATTCTTCGAACCGGGAATGTAGTTTTGTATCTCATTGTTCCCCCAGCCACTGGCACCTGTCTCATACCACCACAATGATTCGTCGGGCGTAGACAGTTTGGAGTCATTAAACTCATCCTGCCATATCAACCGATAGCCCTCAGGAGTGTCGATATCCGGATCTACAATATCAGGTTTTGCTTCTTGTGATATCGGAACAGAAACACGTGTGGTACCAGACTTTACCACTACCGACCCCTCTCGGGGTTGGTAAGTGGTATTAGCTTTGACCGTTACTTCAACTGTCCCCTGCAGAGCATTACTCAATATTTTACAAGTAATCCAGTCTTCATTGCTGAAGGCAGTCCACTCCTGATCGGACTTAACCGAGAGTATTGTGACGGAGCCTTCATAAGTAGCCGTTATTTGAGTTGGCGCTACACTGACTACAGGAGAGAATACTTCCGGCTCGCCGTCGCTACTGCCACAGCTAAAGCAACCGAGCAGGCAAGTAAAGAAAGAAAGTATTGTCATTAGCTTTATATTCTTAATCATGTCAGTCTTTATGCTTTTGTAAGATGATGTCTTTAATAGTTACATCAGTATTGGCAGGATTACCTCCGAAGTCAAATACTAAAGATATAGCATGCATAGCTTCAGGAGCTTTCACAGAAGCTGCCCAAACAGCTTTTTCTGAATCAGCAACTAAATCCACTTTCTTATCAAAGAAGAAGTTACCATCATGCTTGATTTCTTTACCATCTTCACCGATTTCATTGGTCTGCACCAATTTAACAGTTACATTTTTAAGGTCCACTGTTGAATATAAGATAACATGGAGGTCATAGGCAGTCTCTGTGTCAGCTGTAAGATCAGTCTCAAATGAGAATTGATTCTGCCATGCTTCTGCAGTAGCTTCCGGGAAAGACAAAGAGTAAGACCTGCCATCAATGACCAAAGCCGGATTAGGTTTGGGACTCCAGTCACTATTTGCATAAAAGAATTTGTTAACATAGGTCATGCCATTCCAAAGGTTATCCTTACTATCGACAGCAACCCATGTAGGTTCAGGAGTTTCATCGATTACAGGAACTTCAGTGCCGTCGTCATTAGCATGGTCTTTTAACACAATACTTTCAATAGTCATATCCGTGCCAGCTGCATTGCGGCCAAAATCAAAAACAAGCTTCAGATTAGCGATATCAATGCCCGGCATATTACTCTTCCAGAAGCAAAGCGGTTCGTTAGCTTCCAGTTTTATACCTTTTTCTTCAAAATAGAAATTACCATCATCCGTACTATCCACCAATTTTACTGTAACATTGGAGTGTGCTACTGAAGCTGTAAGAATTACTGAAAAGTCATAATTCTTAGTAGCCTCTGTTGAAATATTGGTTGCCATTGCCATTTGCGCTTGCCAAGTATCATCAGTAGCCTCCAACAATTTTACTGTATAAGTACCATTTTCCAATGTATATGCAGGATCTGCAATAGCCGACCATCCCGGAGCATAATAGAAGGTGGGAGCCGCTATCGTAGCCTTCGTCCACATATTAAAATCGCTTTCATACACAAATCCACCGAAACCATTCATTATCGTCTTATTGATGCGGAAGGTTTTGGAAATACTACCATCACTTACACCATTGGCATTAGCAATTTTTACATCCACACTATAATCTCCGGCTTTTCTATAATATTTCTTCATGGAAAATGAAGATGAATAGGTCTTACCGTCAAATATCCAGACAGGAGTAATGCCCGGTTGAGCGTTAAAAGTAAAAGTTACCCAATTGGTTTCCTGATCCACATCTATCTGAATCGTATTTTCATAAGTTGATGCAACCGGAATGCCGGCTTCATTAGGTGATGTAAAGTCATCGGGTGAGCAGGCTGTGATGCAAAAAGCCATAGCCGTCGTCAGCAACATTCCTCCGATATAGCTATATATTTTTTTCATAATCCTTCTTTTTTTAAATGAATTAATAATTGTTTTGAGTTAAAGTACCTTGTGCAGCATCAATTTCGCTCTGCGGAATAGGCAGATGCTTCTTATTTGCTGACCAGGTATTTGTACGGTAACCATATCCATCGGGCACCAACACACTGGTAGCTTTACCTGTACGTATCAAATCCCAATAACGCTTACCTTCACCCACAAACTCAAGATGACGTTCGTCAATGATATTATCAATTGTTGCTTCTTTTTCAGTAGTCAATCCGGCACGTTTACGTACGCGATTCAAGTATTCTTTTGCATCACCCGAGCCAGCACCGCGAGTAATCAATTCAGCCGCATTCAGCAGAGTTTCAGAGAAACGATAGATACGAAGGTTGTTATTCCAGTTCAACTGTGCATCTGCCTTCTGACCGGCATTATCACCTGTATGTGCAGCATACTTTTCGAGAAAATAGCCTGTATCCTGATAACGGTGATTATAAGTGAGCTGGTTCGTAGGATTGGCAGCATTATGAGCATCAATTGCAGCCTGTGCATTCCAGCAAGTAGCATCACGACGGGTATCATTATTGGCATAACGTTCATACGTCTCCAAACGAACCGGACAGAATCCCCATCCTTCATCATGTCCATCTGTTCCGTTAGGCCAGGTATGCGGACTAACCAGTGTAGGTAGTACAGTACCGCCTGCATTCAATGGGCCATCCCATGAACGAATAGCATCATCATCTTTATAGTTCACTTCAAATATAGATTCCTTACCCCATTCATTTGCTTCCTTGAATACATCAGCATAATTTTCAAGTAAACCATACTGAGTACTATTGATGATTTCCTGCATATACTGTAATGCTTTACCATAACGGGATTCATCATTCTGATACATTACAATTTCAGCGTAAAGCATATATGTCATAGCCCTGGTCACACGGCCATAATTATCTGCTGTTTCTTTCATTGGAAGAACCTTACTTGCAATCACACCTTCAAGATCAGTAATGATATTTTCATACACCTGGTCTGCAGATAATTGTTCCGCAAGATAGGGTGATGTCAGGTTTGTATTATAATAAGGTATATTACCCCAGAACTTCCACAGCCAATTGTAGTAGAGTACACGAAGAGTTACAGCTTGAGCTTCGTAATATTTCCGATTCTCTTCAGTTACATTATCTCCTGCCCAACCTAAGTAAGTAATGACATCATTACAACGCTTCACACCACTATAAGAAACAGTCCACAGTCCTTTAATGACATTTGTAGGAATTGCTTCAAAATTCATCATCAAATGCCATGCCTGATTATCCGTTCTGTCCTGACCACCAATCCAAAGATCATCAGCCATGATATCACTCATAAGAGTTACAGGATTATATTCACCCATTGCCCAATCGGACCAATGCAGAGGGTCATAAGCTGCTACTACTGCTTCCTGAATATGCGCATCGGTAGTAAAATAAGAATTAATTGTTTCATCTGTTGGAGAAGAAACCTCCAAAAAGGATTCTGAACATCCTGTAGCCAAGAAAGCGGACGCTATCAAACTTGCTACTATATATTTATATCTTTTCATAACTTTTTATATTTTAAAGATGAGAAATTAGAAAGTGAGGTTAGCACCAATCGTCCATGTTCTGGCCTGAGGATATACACCATAGTCAACACCAAGTGAAGTACCACCCGATGAAATTTCAGGATCAAAACCATGATATTTGGTGAAAGTAAGCAAGTTCTCTGCTGCTACGTAGAAGCGCAGTGAAGAAACAAACACTTTCTGTGTTAATGCCGCCGGCAAAGTATAGCCTATTTGAATGTTTTTCAGACGCAAATAACTGCCATCGTAAACATACAAGTCAGATGATTGCCAGTTTGTATTATCACCCAGCATAAAACGAGGGATACGGTTAGAAGTACCTTCACCGGTCCAACGGTTCAGCATCCATGAAGGAAGATTAGTAGCAGAGATGTCGGTACGGCGAGTTGCATCATAAATGTCATTACCCATAGTACCTTGCCACATCATACTCAAATCGAAGTTCTTCCAACTGACATTCAAATTAAGGCCATAAGTCCAGTCCGGCATACCTTTTCCGATATCGGTACGGTCATCAGCATCAATTGAACCACTTCCATCCACATCCACGAAACGAACATCACCGGGGACTGCGTTCGGCTGTATCAGTTCTCCCTTAGAGTTAGTATAAGCATTCACTTCATCCATATTCTGGAATACACCTGCAGTTTTGTATCCATAGAAGTATGGGAAAGGTTTACCATTCTGAGCACGGCTGATTGTACCTGTACCTTGGAAAGAATCAAGGTTTGCCCAACCGGATTCGTTTCCATATTCAATCAGCTTATTCTTTAAATAGGTCAGATTACCACCAATGCGGAAGTTCCAGTCAGATACGCGGAATCTGTATGCTGCTTCCAATTCAATACCGCTGTTTTCCATCTTACCTACGTTACCAATCGGTTTGGATTCACCCACATATGAAGGGATATTCATTTCCATCAACATACCATTGGTAGTTTTCTTGTAATAGTCAGCTGTAAAAGTCAAAGCGTTATTAAAGAAGCCAAAGTCAATACCAAAGTCCAGCTGTTCTGATTCTTCCCATTTCAAGTCAGGATTAGCGAGTCCACTGGCCTTCACACCGTTGATCACCTTTTCTCCAGCTCCGAAAATATAATTATTACCGGTTGAAGTTAACACAGTATATTTAAAATTACCGATATTTTCATTACCATTCTTACCCCAAGAGAAACGGACTTTTGTAGATGTCAGCCACTCAGGACGCTTCTGCATAAACTTTTCGTTTGTCAAATTCCATCCCAGTGAGAAGGAAGGGAATACAGCATAGTGATTATTAGATCCGAAACGAGAAGAGCCATCACGACGGATTGTAACCTGGAACATATACCGTTCGTCATAGTTATAGCTGGCTCGTGCAAAAAGAGAAGCTAATGTAGCGATCTCAGAAGGAGCACCCGCTGCTGTCTGATCACCATCTGCTGCCTGTCCGGTACTTGCATTGAGATAGGGACGGCTATAATTGATAATATTGTTACGTGTACCTCTAAGATATGAACCAGTATTCTTCTTGGCTGACTGACCTAACAAAACTGAGAATGTATGCTTATCAATCGTCTTATCATACATCAACACATTTTCCAACTGCCAAACAGTCCCGTCATGCTTCTCTGAGTAGGCAGTAGAGCGTGATGAAGCACCACCACTTCTCAAATAGTAAAGAGGAGTATAGCCATCATTGCCCCAGAAAGAGAGGTCGGCACCATAAGAAGTCTTGAATCTCAGATTATCCCATAATTGCAATTCTGCAGAAAAATTAGCCACAAACTTATGGCTCCAGTTCTTTGCGCCGGGCAAAGAAAGATTAGCAATCGGATTGGTCATTTCACCAAATTCCGAACCGGGAATACTAAAGAGCTTACCGTTACGTGGGTCATAAATCGGCGTGTAGTCCGTTGTATTAGCATACTTGTCAAGCTGAGCTTGTGCAGCATCTCCTTCATCATAAACGGTCAACATCGGAGATAAAGCCAAAGCAGAACCTAACGGAGATCCCCAAGTGGAGTTAGCTTCAATGCCAGTACTTTTAATACGGGCATAAGAAAGGTTGGAAGTCACTTTTAAACTATTCAACCAATTACGGTTCTTAGATTCATCGAAGAGATTATATTGTGTATTGCTACGCAAAGTCAGACGCTCATAGTTAGAACGATTAAAGTTACCACCCACAATACCATCTTGGGTATAATAACCAGCTGAGAACAAGTAGTTCACCTTATCACTCGCACCACTCACACTCACCTGATGATTCATTACGGGAGCATTATCATTAAATACTTCATTTTGCCAATCAGTTCCCGTACCATAAGAGTATGGATCGTTGTATTTGGGAGCTATACCTGCATTAATAGCACCCTCATTCATCATGAGCGCATATTCCGTAGCATTCAGCACATCCCGATTCTTCCATGCACTTTGCCAGCCATAAGAAAAGTCATAAGTCACTTTCGTCTTACCAATCTTACCGCTTTTAGTAGTAACAAGAATTACACCATTCGCAGCACGTGCACCATAAACAGCACCCGAAGCAGCATCTTTCAGAACTTCGATAGAAGCAATGTCACTCGGATTCAAATAATCCAGACCACCTTCAATAGGCATACCGTCTACAATATAAAGAGGATCGGCTGCGCCATTTTCCGTACGAATCGTACCTACACCACGTACACGAATCTGAGCTGCAGCACCCGGCTGACCGGAAGAGGAAGTAACTGTAACACCAGCTGCCAAGCCTTTCAAAGCATTATCCATACGAACCGGAGCTGTATTTGCCAAATCCTCAGATGATACTCTGGCAATGGACGCTGTTACCACACTCTTTTTCTGAGTACCGTAACCAATAACTACTACTTCGTCCAATGCTTCAGAATCTTCTTGCAGAACAATTTTAAGTTCACGCTTGCCATTTACCGGAATTTCCAATGATTTGAATCCTATATAAGAAATAGAAAGGATTGCGTCGGAGGGAACCGACAAAGCAAATTCACCGTCTATACCGGTGATTGTTCCCGTAGTGGCATTACCTTTCACCACCACATTTACTCCAGGTAAGGGTTCATTGTCCGCACCACTTATCACTGTACCTTTTACCTGTATATCTTGTGCATATACAGAAGCTAAGGTAAAGCTTAGTAAAAATAAAACTGATAATAACTTCTTCATAAGTTTTACTAAATTAAGATTAACAATTCTCGGTTATGTTCTCAATCGAACACTGCAAACATAGAGTAAAATGCAATAAAAGGACTCTACATAGCCCATTCTTAAATACGTCAATTCAAAATTATAAATACGTTAGCAATACGTCAGCACAACATAAAATACTGAATATCAACAAAAACACAATACATTCAGTCAATACGCCATTACATGTTATAGAGCATAAAACAGCATTTTTCAAAAATACAATAAGATAAAAGCAAAGAAATATACAAAGGGAGTCTATAATAGAAAAAGTGCGTTCTTTATTATTTCAGGAAGTGTACAAAGAAAAAAATTCTCTCATATCATCAGCAGATAGAGAGAATTTCTTTTTATTACTTAATATAGGTATTATTTGGCTTTCTTCTTTGATTTTAGAAAACTATCCGGATATGTCATCTGGTTAATCACCTCTCCGCCACGTAACCGTACCCAAGTATCAAAAGTTCTTTGATTCTCTTTCAGTACGATCACACGCGCACCATTTGGCCTCAGATGATTATAGATGGTATTTCCTCCGGAAAAGCGTCCATAAGCCAACAAAATATCCTTGTGCATCACTGCAAAATCGTTATCATGATCGTGTCCACAGAAAGTAGCAATCACATCCCCTTGCTCCTTTATGGCAGTAAACATACCGGAATTAAGTCTCGGGCAGCTAACATTCTCTCCTTTTGAACCCAACAAGGGATTTTTTCCGTCAGCTTCAGCCTCAGCATATTCGGGCAAAGGAATATGGAAAAAAGCAAGAGATGGAAGAGGAGTTCCACCATTCTGTTCAGTAAAGGCACTACTTTGCTCACGATACCAATTGATTTGATCAAACTTCAACCAATCATATCCGCCAATTCCTTGTAATTTTGGACGAGCATGCGAGTCAAGACAATAAAGTACTGCTGCCGCATGCGATCCATCACTGGACATCACTGGTAAAGCATAATCGGGACTAAAAGCTCCGTTACGATCGGGCTGTATATTATAAGGCATAGCACTAATGATATCGTAGATTTCACTCAATGTACAATCAAATTGTTCATCGTGATTGCCAAATACAACGGCAAATGGAATCTGACGTTCCGAAATACAAGCAAATAATATCGGTAGAATTTTTGCTACTGAAGCAGAATAAACCAAATCTCCCGTTACCATCACAAAATCTGGTTTTTCAGCATCCAACACTTCTTCCATGCATTCTATAGCCGTATTTGAGGCCTTCTTTCCCCACTTGTAATGGAGATCTGTAAACTGCACAATTTTAAACTCTCCATTAGAAGAAAAATGAAGAACAGGTTCTTGTGCATGACTGGCAAGAACCATGCACAGAAACACGATACAAATAACAATATTACGTTTCATTGTCACTTACTAAGATCCAGTACTACTCGTAAGCCTAAGCCCTTTTCACGTGTATCCTGTTCCACTCTGCGACGGAAAGCTACACGAAGGTTATCAGGGGATTCACTATCCCAGGCACCACCACGACGCACACGGTTCTTATCAGCTTTAGATCCGATAGGGTCCGAAACTTCTCCCTTAGGATACTCATTCTTATAGTCCATACAGAATTCCCACACATTACCACTCATATCATAGAATCCCAGTTCATTAGGCTTCTTCGTTTTTACAGCATGCGTCGTATTCTGACTATTCGGATAATACCAACCTACTTCATCGACATTAGCACTTCCACTATATTGTGTAAGCTGAGTTTTGTTTCCACCACGAGCCACATATTCCCATTCTGCTTCGGTCGGCATACGGAAACGTACTCCTGTCAGTTCACTCAATTTTGAAAGGAAAACCTGGCACTCATCCCAAGTTACCATTTCCACGGGTTTATTAGGATCTTTAAAAGTAGAAGGATTACTGTCCATAACATACTCCCACAATGCCTGTGTCACTTCCGTTTCACCCATATAAAAGTCTTTTGTAATCTTTACCCAATGAACAGGCTGTTCATCTTTGTCCGCATTTTGCTGTTCAGGAGTAGCTCCCATTTTGAACATACCGGGTTTTACAAGCAACAAGTCAAAACTTACCGGTTTTTTAGTCTGTACACCAATGATATTAGCCTGTGGCTTCAAGTCCACGGTAATTCTTGGTTTCAGGAAATTCTCACCCGGTTTAGTAACCGTCATAATATAGGTGGATTTCGACTTCACGCTCTCAAAATCGCAACGCAAAGGAGTAAAATCTGAGGTTTTAATAGTAAGCCAACTGGAGCCTCCGATCAAATAGACCCAATATTCTCCATCCTTGTACTCAGACTTTACAATATCCCCCTCAAATTTAGCATCCGGCACAGTCAATCCTACCTTAATTAAGGCACAAGGATCGCCATTCAAATCAGCAACTTGATGCACCTGAGCTGATAAATCTGATGAATCAACATGAAAATCGCTCATGGTCAGCTCTTGTGCATAAAGCGAGCATAACGAGAAACATAGCAAAACTGCTGCAAAAAAAATCTTTTTCATATAAATTGGTTTGTTGTTATTATGGTAATTTGACATCTGAAAATCCGAATACATTTTCTCCCATAGGCTGCCAGGTTCTTACCTGTATTTTGGGCTGCTCTTCATTGGTAAAATCCCAAATCAGGACAACCATACCTTCATCATGGTAGGTCGATGAATACCAGTTCTGTCGTAATGTCACTGCATAGTACTGAGTTTTCCCCGGAGCACCATTACGTTTAATCTCATAATCATTGAACTCTACATTGATATAACCTTTATGTTTTTCACGGTCGAAAACGCGACGAAGACTAGCCAAATACTGTTGTTTGTTCTTTTGGACATATTCTACTTTTGCCGCATCTGCCATCCCAACTTCGCTTTTTTGTCTTTGCATTACCACTTTACCTGTAATAATCAAAGCATCATCACTGAAGATATCTTCCATAAATTTCAGATTCTTATCATTATAGGCTTTTCTGAACTGTTCGCACCAGTGAATAATTTGTAAACGACGGTCCACATCATTCAAACGTACGCCTTCTTTCAGCAGTTGCTGATATTGCCGGGTTTCCATGGCAAAATTAAAATCAACAATTCGCCCTGCGGGACTAAAATCAATGCAAATTTCCTGATACTTAGATTTTTGGGCATCAAACGCAGCATCCAATGGCTTCATTTCTACCCCAATATTTCTTACCTGAAAGCCACGCAAGCTTCCATTATTTCGTTCCAAACGTACACAATGCTCTACGATATCATTATCCATCGTACGAAAATGAACATTATTCCACGTCATTCCAATGCTCTGTGAAGCCAAATTATCAATGTCAATACCACTATAATTGATGTCTGAATTGCTGGATTCCGCAGTATTAATAGCAGTCAGCAAGCCCATCACCTGCTGCTCTATCTTCGTTTTTAAAGCACCATCCGGAATACCATCAGAAAACTCAAAAAGGACCTCGTTTTGTGCTTGTAAAAGCATGCAACAACCCAACATCCAAAAAGCGAATACTAATTTTCTCATATTTCTATAACATTACTATTTATATATACACAAACAGCATAAGCTTCTAAACCAAATCTTATTCTTATTTGGAAAACTCAAACCACACTGCACTCTTTCCCTTACCAAAATAGTTATCCAACGAATCATACTGGCGAGTTCTGAAATTAACCCGGTCATTGGTGCCAGGTCCCAGAATCGTCACTAAACTTTTATCCGTATCATCTTCCAGGATAACCCAAAAACATTCTGCTACATTCTTACATTCATTGTATGTACCAAAACGTTTTACTTTATAATCTACCTTCATGCGATTAAGAACTCCTATCACTCCCTGTAAATTAGGTTTCTGCAACATTTCATTCAAGGCCTCCTGCTGCCATTCCACGGGAAGGGCCATCGAAGCTTCAGAAGAGGTTACAGGTGCCGCTGTAGGTTCAGTTGCCACAACCGGTTCAGAAGTTACAGCCGGAGCTGCTTCAGGTGCTGCAACTGATTCAACAGGTTCAGGTGCTGCAATTGGCTCTACTTTTGATTCGAACGGTGTATCATCCGCCGCTGACTCAAAAGGAACATAATCAGCTTTATTTACGTAGACAAAAACACGCATATTAGTGCCACGCTTTCCTTTTATACATTGCACCTTCGTCAAGCTATGCTCTGTAACCTTGCTTTCAGGAGGTAAGTTTTTGTCATTGATATAATCATTAATATAGTTGGCCAACATCAAAGTGGCAGCTTCACGTGCCTCCTCTTCAGTCTCCATAGTAGATTCGGCATAGAAATATTTTCCGTCACGTTTAATGTCGTTTATCTGCTTCGTTATACCCGAATTTTGTGCAATAGCCCCCGTAACCGAGAGGCAGCCCAACAGCAACATCAGAATTCGTTGTTTCATACCTTTAATTTTCATCTTCCTTAAACAAATTTTTTATTTTAAAAGTGGGAACATAACTAGTCAGACGGGCTGTTATATTTCCTTTCTTATCCAGTAACTGTTCTACATCGCAAGTTACTTTCATCACATGGCAATATCCTTCATTGGCATTGCGCATTAATAATTCACAAACGGCAAGCGTACCCTCAAAGCTAATTACTCCGAAATAAGGGGTACACCCTTGTCTCAAAAAGTAACTAACAAACTGCAACAAAGGCATTTCAAAGTTTTCATCAGGAGCATCATACTTTTTCAGACGGACATTTATCCTAAAATCATTTTTCAGATTAACGGTTGTCAGCAGGTTTGCCAAGCTCTCCAAAGGATGCTTCCGATTGAACAGCAACTGATATTTCCCATCATCCGATTTCTCATAATAACGGGTGGTACTTAGTTCAGCCGTGTAACAAGTATCTCCGGGAAGAACAAAATAATTCGGCTGCCAAGTCTTAACCAAAAACTTAGGGTTAACTTTTGCGGTATCTGCCGGTAACAAAGGAGCACGTTTTATAGCACTAACAATACGTCGCTCGTTTTCTACCATTTCAGTACCATGAAGCAAATCATAACTAATAGGGAAATCAACAGAACAAGTTAGTTTATCACCCCGATACCAGCTAACCTTATAGCGCCTGTCAGACAGATTGTCAATAGTCAGGTTTAAAGTGGTATCACCAACCTGTTTACGCAGATCGGACATTTCTCCAACTGTAAAATTGATATTATCTTCTGCTAATTGTTTCTCTACAGACTTCTCACGTTTCAATGGTAGATCAATGCTCAGCACATATCGCTCTAAGAAATTGTATACAGCAGGAACCTGTAGCAATTGGCGTTGTTCCTCAGAAAACAAAAGATAACCAATATGGCTTACCCTTCCACCATCTACAGTAACACTCAACGGACGTTTTTTATAAAAAAGCTCTGTATTATAACGACCATCTTTCAAAGTACTCAACTGATCTGCCAACTTTAATGAGGTTGCCATATCAGCCAATAAATCGGTCTGATAACTGTTCTGAGCTATCAACGACATGGTATTCACCCCCGAGAGGGCAAATACCATGAATAATGAGTAGAAGATGGTCTTCATAACATTCAATGTTTATCAACCACCAATCTGAATTGTCTTACGCGTTCCATCCTTACGTTGAAGTTCACCTTGCTGTAAGTTACCATCCTTAAACTTAGCGTTCATAATTTTATCGCCCGGCTTTAAGTCCAAAGTTTCTTTATCTCTATTTTTCAAGTCGAGTGAATACCCTTTCGTAACATAAGCAATACCAATACCATTGGGTTTACCACTTCCATTCGTTGGTCCTTCAAAATAACCATAAGGCAGATTTATACGTGCAGGAGCATCCTTTTTCACTGTTTCCGCAACATCGGTAGACTTGGCATCTTCCTGTGTAGAAACTTTAATTGTATCTTCCACCTCAGTCACAAGTTGTTCTGCTTCTTGTTCCACAATTTCTTTACCTTCTAGAGACTCACCAGAAGATACGATAGTATCCTTTTCTACTGTTACTACAGTTTCTGTAGCTGCTTTCTCACCTGAGAATGCAAAATATGCGCCACCTCCACCAAGCACAATTACAGCAGCAGCAATACCACCAATAAGAGTCCAATTAGTAGTACGCGGAGGAGCTACTTTTGTCAAGTTCTCACCACATTCTTCGCAAACAAAATCTTTCCCTGCACGAATCTGCTGAATTGTCTTTTCAGCACACTTTGGACAAGGCTTACCATCACCATTATCACGATTAGTACAGATACCATACATATATCTGTCTCTTGCATTATTACTTCTTGCCATAATTGTTTTCCTTAACGTTTCGTATTAATCATTTCTATTGCTTTTCTTGCGTCCGCACCAAACTGGGTATATTTGGGAGAAGTAGGACTTGAGCATTCTTTTGAGACAAAGTCGCGCATCAGCACTTTCACCTTTTCCACCATAGCATTACGCTCACTAACTTTTAATTCTGTATTTTTCAGAATACTATCAACTTTCTCTTGAATACTATCACGCATTTCAGATGTGAAATCTTCACTAACAGGTATATCAGTAAAGTTGGCAGCTATGAAAGTCGTAGTCGGCGTTCCCCACTCATCTTCTGTGATCATGCACCATCCTTGCTCCTCTCTGGCATCCTGCGTATATTGTATAAGATCGTTAGCGGCAGCCACAAAGAGATAAGGAGTGAATTCTTTCAGAGGAATAATCTTTTCACCCATAATACCCGGCAATTGCGTACCGTCACCTTCACTGTGAAGCAAGATACGAGCCTCTGCAGCTTCGGTAGGATTTGGGTTCTGAACCATATCATTATATTCCCTTTCATAGTTTGTCATCCAAGAAATAGCACGCATAGGGAAACAATACTTCACAGCTGCAATGGTGATTTCATTCATGCGTTGATCTGAAATATTAAACCGGATGGTACTTCCCGGTGTACCGTTTCCAAATGAACTCTTCAAAGCATTCTCCAATTTTACAGCAAAAGCCTTGAGAGAATCATTACCTTCATAACTTGGCAAACTTACCAGAATCGTTTTGCGATTAATGGACTCCGGATGAGATACAGGATTCGGATTGTTATTCAAAGCTTTACTAAGTTGTCCTTCATCAAGTTTTAGGAAAACACCACTCTGATTTACAACATCACTGGCAAAACGTCTGATATCATCATCCGTTAGGAGAACTTTTTGCAATTGCTGCAAAATATTCATGCCGAGTATCTTATCTTGCTGACATTCTTGATCATGAATCTCACGGATTTGTCCGGCCAGTTGCAGGTCAAACAGATCAAAAATAGTATCCTCAGTAGTCTGAGCTGCCAATTCATCGAAATGAGCAAAAGTCCGGTTACCAACAATTGCTTTACGCAAACCTCCCGAAAGAGTTTCCTGGCGATGTTTATCCAAGATGATAGTACGTTCAAACTTAATCATCTTCTCGTCTTCACATACTTCAATAATAGCTTTAGAAAGATCAGCTACCCCTTTACTCTTCTGATTACGATCCGCAATACGCTTTTCTGCCATTTCCATCGAAATGTAAAGTTTACCGGCAAATTCAGTAACCTGTGCATGGAACTCTTCAAAAGCTGCACGCAACTTACCCAATAAGGAAGCCTGAAACTTCTTAGCCAATTTAGTCGTCTTCTCAACATAAAGGTCTGAAAGGATTTCCTGATGATCCGTATAACGACGGGCAGAAGCACCGGCTGCACGTGCTATAAGACTAGCATGCGACCAGTCATATTCATTAGCAGCGGCATCGTCTGAGTACTGCTTGATCTTTTCATCACAAGTCGTAATCTCTGCATCGATGTTGGCTCTGCGTTTCTTAATATAAATCAGGATTTCATCACAAATGTGAAGCAAATCGTCCAGAGAAAGTTGTCCTTCATACCATTTTGTATAAAGATCACGTTCGATACGTTCTACAATATAACTGGCTTGTTCCTTCAAAATACGGTCATCACCCTTATCCTGATAGTACTCCTCTACGCCTTTTTTCAAGCGGAAGTTATTCTTAAACTCACCTTCGCAGAAACTTTCCAGATATTTCAACGGATTCTTATCGGCTGCTTTCGCATCATCATAAGAATAGAAGTTTGTGGTTGATTTCCAATAATCCTGTATTGAATCGAAATTCTTATCCGTATCGTAAATCTTCTCGTTAAGCGTGAGGAATGAGTCGCTCAGTCTCCAGTCACGTAAATGTGCATCATTAATATAGAGTTGCTTATAATCCTTCTTCACACTCTCCTGTACAAAACCAAAGTCATCCTTAAAATTATTATACTGCATTTGACGAAGCACCTGTTGCCCAATAGTATAAGAGATATGTTCGATGATACGCTTCTCAGGATAGATAACACGTTTGATACCAAATGAACTAATAGCTTTCGTACGAGCACGTTCTTTATCGTTGCCCTTAGATTTTACGCTATACTCTACACAAAAATCATTAATATTTTCAGAACTCAGTCCACGAATAAAATCACCGGTGGTATCTGCATTATATTCCAAAAACATACGGAAATAAATCGTATCGGCCAGTAACTGTGGCAATTCAGTGAAAGAGTTTACAGTAACGCCATTTTCATTAATATTGGAATAAAGCATCAAGCCAAACTGCTTGTTGGAATCCAAATCAAGTGAAATGTGTTCATCACCACGAATCACATCACAAGGAAGGAAGCGTCCCACATTCAATGCACTCAACTCACAAAGAGCGGCATATCCATTCTGATGGTAACGTCCAGCCTGACATCCGGCAGGAATCTCCAATTCCGGTACCATAGCATAGACCGTAATAACAGCATCACGGAAAGATGCTTGAGCACGTGCCTGAGCCACAGCATCAATGATAGCTCCCGATCCTGTACCACCTGCCAAACCGGTAAAAATATGAATATTCACAGAGTCTTTGCGGCTGATAGCCCTCACCTTTTCGTATTGTGCTCTCAGAGCAGCGACGTATTTGTTACAATTAGCAGCAAAAAGGATGCGACCTGCACGTCTCTTTTGTCCGGCAGCAGCACCTACTTCGCCTAATGTATTGCGCATTGATGCACCATTACGTACAATGTTTTTCAATCCGGGAAAGTTATCCACATTGTCTAATATCTGACCAAGATTAACTGACTTAATGTCCACAAACTCACTCTCTGTAAAAGAAGCATCTTTACCCATTACTTTGAAAGACGGGTCACCAGGCTGCATCATCTCACGTGTTGAGTCAACGTAGATAAAGCCAATTGATAGTTGAGCGCGATCTGTCTCGTTAGGAAACTCTAAAAACAAACGTTTACGAAGGGCTTTCAACACTTTGCCTCCTGTACCGCCCAAACCTATCAGAATGTGGTTAGGACTCTGAGAATCTAATTTTTCCATCATTTATAATTTATATATTTATTGTTTTTACATAGCCATATTACTTATCATCTTCTGGTCCGATGCCCTCGATTATTACGGTGTATACCGGAAGTACGCCTACGATGATTAGAAACCCGGTTTGCTTCCATCGCTCCTCCACCAATCATCACACCGAATGCAAGAACGATTCCTCCCACAATCCATCCAAAGCGCCGCCAGATGTACCTATTTAGACTATCAATGACCATCGTTTTTATATCCATCACATTTGCAGGGGTGATCTCAGCTTTGCCCAGATAAGATTCCAACAATGAATATTTATCTTTGACAATTGTCCAATCAATATTCTCACCAACAGCCTGTGCTGAAGCAACTACATTTTCTACATATTTTTTTGTTTTATTAGCGCCAATCAACGCTGTAAACTGAAAAGTCATAAAGAAAAGCCAAAAGACCCCTATGAGTCCACTAATCAAATAAGAGATACCACATATTTTATGAGCAAGATACATCACAAAGCCTGAGAGTATTAATCCTATTAATAATCCCCAGAGCAAAGCAGAAATATAATTAAACAAAATATCCATCACTTAAACCCTACTTAGATATTGATTAACTACCAGACTCAATCCCTTCCTATTGATAAGAAACTCCAAGAGATTCTTCAATATTCGTTTAAAAAAAAAGATATTGCAAATATATATATAATATTTAAAAAACAAGCAAAAGCTCAAAAAAATAAGTAAAAAATTAAGCAAGTAACCAGCAAAACAAAAATATAAAGAATTATTTCTTTCCGATTACCTATTAAACAATTCGAACGTAAATTTTACACCCACTTCTTTATAATTCCAATTTTCAAAGCCGGCGAAAAAGCCAAAATCAAAGACATGTGTACCGATACCATAGCCCACTTCAATATAAGGTTTCAGACGAGGAACAAACAAAGCACCAAAATAAAGTCGCTCATTCAGTACATATTGGCTTATTTTATTTAAATGAGGAATTATCAGGAAGGGAGCTTCATAAGTGACATGCCCCCTGAAATATCTGCGCGAGGAATTATACCAATACCTATCAAGCAATTGGAAAACTCCACCAAAATCGTCATTCCAACCTGTCGGAAGATTCGTACGCCGGAAATTCGCAAAATCAATAAAATAAACTCCGGTTTGTTCTGTAAAAGTACCCCAACCCAACCGATAATAAAAATCGCGCATCAATCCCAATGGGATTGTATGTTGTAAGTCTATTTCAAATCGTTCATAATTATTTGAATTAGGCAAGATTCCTTTAAAGCCGCGCTCCCAGTCCAATGATATTGTAGGATATTTGGAATGAAGATTTACTTTTCGATTACCATTCATATAATAATATTGTCCCGGAGTCCATGTCAAGCGTATTCCCGGAGCAAAACTATTATAAACACGGGGTAATTTGTCCAATACCTCCTCATCAATGTCAGGTGGTATGGAAGGCTGCCCGGATTCAGTAGTGGAAGAAGTACCGGAATCTATCACAGTAGCCTTGCCTTTCGCCGTATCCCTACGCCGATGCATGGAAAGATTCAAATCCAAGGTCAAACCATTGACAATCTCCCAACTATGCCTCATAATAAGGTAAAGATCTTTATAGTAATTCAGCCGGAGCCTACTCACGTCGAAAATACTGTCCGGAATATCTTTCAGCTCATCCAATATGGCACTACTATAAACACGGTTACCATCACCAAACTCCACATACAAAGAAGCCCCCTTACGAGGATTATAATCAAAACTCGACCTCACCTGCCAGTAAAATTCTTTCTGTTTAAAGTTATAACCAGCTCCCGGGGAAATCTGCAAACGCCGATCACCTGAGAATAATTGGTTATACCTCAATGTCTGACGATAGGAAAGCCCGTTCAACGCACTATAACCGAACATAAAAGGATTGATAATAGGAGAACCACGAAGCCTTCCGTAATTATTCAGATCCACTGTATAGTAATCTATCATCGCATCTCCCAAGTGTCCCCAAAACACCTTTCGCTTCTTGACAGGCGTAGAGTCGTTAAGTTGAGAATAAGTACGATAAAGTTCCTGTTCATGAGCAGTCAGAGGAATAGGACGTACACGATTGAAATGAGCTGTATCGTAGCGGTACGCATCAGGTACCGCAGTCATTTTATAGATTCCCGATAAATCATATTTGGAACCCGTTTTCCGCGTCAGATGGGCCGGTTTGCGCTGACGGATGTCCCGGTAATTAAGTGTTGCTACATAACTTCCGTCTATCAAATTTCCCAACAAACGGAAAGTACCTGTAACATCATATTTCACAGGCAAGAACTCATCAGGTTCTCCTACTTCCCCCATTTTCAGCAGATTAGTAAAGCGAAACATCTCAGAACGGCCAGAGAAGCGGATTTCACGTATGCTCCATACATCAGTATTCACAATCATATACCCACCCACTAACTGATAGCTTCTGTTTTTGGGCATGAAACGAATTTTATACTGACGATTATGAGAATCTCCCATAATAGAATCCACAAAATAGGTGTAATATTTTCTGGCATCCGAAGCTAAAGGGGAGAGGAGTTTATCATATAGCAACGTGGAAGCATAAATATTTATGTGAAAATGTTCCATCAGGCGCCCATCGGCTTCCCAGAACCCTTTAGTAGTTCCCATGCTTGCCTTCACTTCCTGTTCATAACGATTAGGAGCGGTGAAGTGGAGTTCACTATATGTTTCCATCATATATTCATGCATACCCTTTCTGGTACGGAACATGGTAGGCAAATAATGGATAATGAAATTCCGCTTTTTCACATTCACCTTTCCTTTTATATAGAGTTCCGCATTATAGCTTTCTACTATATTTGCATAAAAGGGTGCGAAATAGAAAACCCGTTCCATTACAGAGTCCGCCAGATGTTGCAGCTGCTTATCCCGCTCATCGACCGCATTTTCTGCATTGGCCTTTTGAAAAACGGAAAATAAAAGTCCGAGCCCTATCCATATATATATTAGATGTTTCAAACGTAAATCCTCAAATTAGTTGGGACAAATATAGAAAAAAAGGTTGTAAAACGAAGGAATAGCTTTTTTTTTAATACATACCAAATACACACCTAATCCAGACCAAGCCCGTACCAACCCCGTGTCAAGACCGTACCAACTCCGTGTCAAGTCCAAATGTATAGACACGGAGTTGGTACGGACCAGACTTGATCCTAATACGGCATTGATACTTCGGAGAGTAGAAACAACAAATATCACAATTTGCATATTTTGCAATACAAGCAATCCTTTTCAGGGGGTACCTGCAAGAAAAATTGCATTATTTTCAAGAATACCCCCTAAAAAATAGGGGTACTTCCAGAAAAAACATATAATTTTGCGTCCAACAATCAACAAAAGGAAGACAAGTATGTCAAAAATGAGATTCTACGCCTTGCAAGAGCTCGCCAACCGGCGCCCTCTTGAAGTTACTACCCCTTCGAACAAATTATCCGATTATTACGGAAGTCATGTGTTTGACCGCAAAAAAATGCAAGAGTACTTACCCCGGGAAGCTTACAAAGCTGTGACAGATGCCATAGAAAAAGGTACCCCTATCAGTCGCGAAATAGCCGACCTGATAGCAAACGGTATGAAGAGTTGGGCAAAATCCCTGAATGTCACTCATTACACTCACTGGTTCCAGCCACTGACGGATGGTACTGCCGAAAAACATGACGGCTTTATCGAATTTGGAGAAAATTCAAATGTAATCGAGCGTTTCTCCGGCAAATTACTGATCCAGCAGGAACCGGACGCTTCTTCTTTCCCTAACGGAGGCATACGTAATACGTTTGAAGCTCGCGGATATACCGCTTGGGATGTCTCTTCACCCGCTTTCGTTGTAGATACCACATTGTGTATTCCCACAATCTTTATCTCTTATACCGGTGAAGCACTGGACTATAAGACTCCATTACTGAAAGCACTAGGTGCTGTGGACAAGGCTGCCACGGAAGTATGCCAGTTATTCGATAAGAATGTAACCCGTGTATTCACGAATCTGGGATGGGAACAAGAATATTTCCTGGTAGATTCCGCCCTATACAATGCCCGTCCCGATCTTTGTCTGACCGGACGCACGCTTATGGGACATTCGTCTGCAAAAGACCAACAGTTGGAAGACCACTATTTCGGTTCTATCCCCCCACGGGTAACAGCTTTCATGAAAGAGCTGGAAATAGAATGCCACAAACTTGGAATTCCGGCAAAAACACGCCATAACGAAGTTGCCCCCAACCAATTTGAATTGGCTCCAATCTTTGAGAACGCCAACCTTGCCAATGATCATAATCAGTTGGTAATGGACCTGATGAAGCGTATTGCCCGTAAACATAACTTTGCCGTGTTGCTACATGAGAAGCCTTACAGCGGTGTTAACGGTTCGGGAAAACATAATAACTGGTCACTCTGTACCGATACCGGAATCAACCTTTTTGCTCCCGGTAAGAATCCAAAAGGAAACATGCTTTTCCTCACTTTCCTGGTGAACGTATTAATGATGGTTTATAAGAACCAGAATTTGCTGCGTGCTTCTATTATGAGTGCAGGTAACAGTCACCGTTTAGGTGCCAATGAAGCGCCGCCCGCTATTTTATCCATATTCTTGGGCAGACAGTTATCTGCCACTCTGGATGATATAGTACGTCAGGTAGGAGACGATAAAATGACTGCCGAAGAAAAAACAACTCTTAAGTTGGGAATCGGACGTATTCCGGAAATTCTCCTCGATACGACAGACCGTAACCGTACTTCTCCGTTTGCTTTCACCGGCAATCGTTTTGAATTCCGTGCAGCCGGTTCTTCATCCAACTGCGCAGCAGCCATGATTGCCATCAATGCTGCTATGGCTAACCAGTTGAATGAATTCAAAGCATCCATCGACAAACTGATGGAAGAAGGAATTGGTAAAGATGAAGCCATTTTCCGCATTCTGAAAGAAACTATCATCGCTTCCGAAGCTATCCGTTTCGAAGGAGACGGCTACTCTGACCAATGGAAAGAAGAAGCCGCCCGCCGCGGACTGACTAATATTTGCCATGTACCCGAAGCTCTGATGCACTATATGGACAACCAATCCCGCTCAGTATTGATCGGCGAACGTATCTTTAATGAAACGGAACTCGCCTGTCGTCTGGAAGTAGAATTGGAGAAATACACCATGAAAGTACAAATTGAGAGCCGCGTATTGGGTGACCTGGCCATCAATCACATTGTTCCCATAGCAGTCAGCTACCAAAACCGCCTGCTGGAGAACCTGCTCGGACTCAAAGAAATCTTCTCTCCTGAAGAATACGAAGTACTAAGTGCCGATCGTAAAGAACTGATACGGGAAATTTCCAAGCGTGTAACTTCTATCAAAGTCCTTGTACGCGAAATGACCGAAGCCCGTAAAGTGGCCAATCATATGGATAGCTACAGAGATAAGGCTTTTGCCTACGAAGAAAATGTACGCCCATATCTGGAAAAGATACGTGATCATATCGATCACCTTGAAATGGAGGTTGACGACGAGATTTGGCCGTTGCCGAAATATAGGGAATTGTTGTTCACAAAATGATAATTTAGCGCGTAGCGCTAAATTAAGTGACGAGCTACAAGCTACCAGTAACAAGTTGCTGCGCTATAGCCCTAAAAACTATTATATAGTAGCTTACGCTTACATGCCCAAAGGTACTTGTAGCTCGTAGCCCGTAGCTTGCCACTTAATTCCATATTTGAAAATTCCTGCCCGATTACTGCATCTTTTCGTGTCTTTTGTGCAATATTTAATTTTTTCTTTTTACATTTGTGCTGTATAACACAGTTTTGCAGCAGTTATGGTAAAAATGAATTTGTCAGACGTGAATGTTCCGGAGCTGATAGCCGATATGTGGGAGCCCCTGAATGAAGAGCAGCGAGAATTTCTCGCGAACCATTTTACGCTCCAGAATTATAAGAAAAATGAGGTCATTCACTGCGAAGGTGAGACTCCGAAATATCTCATGTGCCTCTTGAACGGAAAGGTCAAGATTTACAAGGATGGCGTTGGCGGCAGAAGCCAGATTATCCGCATGATTAAGCCTGTAGAATATTTCGGTTATCGCGCCTATTTTGCCAAAGAAGACTATGTTACTGCTGCTGCTGCTTTCGAACCCTCTCTTATTTGCCTGATACCAATGAGCGCTATCACAACATTGGTTTCACAAAACAATGATCTTGCCATGTTCTTCATCAAGCAATTATCTATCGACCTGGGAATTGCAGACGAGCGTACCGTCAACCTAACACAGAAACACATTCGCGGAAGACTGGCCGAATCACTTCTTTTCCTCAAAGAAAGTTATGGACTGGAAGAAGACGGTTCCACCCTCAGTATTTATCTCTCACGCGAAGATCTGGCAAACCTGTCTAATATGACAACCTCCAATGCTATCCGTACCTTATCACAATTCGCTACCGAACGCCTTATCACGATTGATGGACGGAAAATAAAGGTCATCGATGAGGAAAAACTGAAGAAAATAAGTAAAATAGGATAAAGGATAGTGATTGTCTTCCCCCTAAAGGCAATTACTGTTTTTTCCTCTTTCCTGTTTTACCCTATTTATAAACTTAACACACATAAATGCCATGAAAAAAGGATTAAGTGCTTTGCTATTAGCAAGCCTGCTGTGTGCCTCCTCCGGCTGTCAGCAAAATCAAAAAGAGGTAGTGAACGAGTATAACATCGTTCCGATGCCCAATCAAATGACTCCTCAAGAGGGACGTTTTCAACTGAGTAATAAAGTATCTGTCGCCACTGCCAGTTGCACTCCGGAAGTACAAGCCATTGCAGATAGCTTGATCGCCCGTATCCAATTGACCTCCGGTATCTCTTTGCAAAGTAACCCGCAAGAAAATCCGGAACAACCTGATATACGTTTCGTTACGGAAGATGGAATGCCTAAAGAAGGATACAAGCTTTCTATCACTCCAAATGAAATCACCCTTTCAGCATCCCATCCCAACGGTTTCTTTTATGGAGTACAGACTATGTACCAACTGTTGCCGCCTGCTGTTTATGGAAAAGCAACAGTGAAACGTGCTAACTGGTCTCTACCCGCCGTCGAAATAGAAGATTCTCCCCGTTTTCCTTACCGCGGTTTGATGCTGGATGTTTGCCGCCACTTCTCCACCACCGATTATATTTATAAATTCATCGATATGCTTGCCATGCATAAGATGAATATCTTCCACTTCCACCTGACAGATGACCAGGGCTGGCGAATAGAAATCAAGAAATACCCGAAACTACAGGAAGTAGGTTCAAAACGGAAAGAGACACTGATAGACTACTACTATGTAAACTGGCCGCAAATCTTCGATGGAAAAGAACATGGCGGATACTATACCCAAGAGGAAATTAAAGATATAGTAGCCTATGCAGCAAGTAAGTATATCACTGTCATTCCCGAAATAGAAATGCCGGGACATGCTATTGCAGCACTTGCCTCCTACCCTGAACTGTCTTGCAGACCGGATACGACATACGAAGTAACCGGCACATGGGGTGTGTTCGAAGAAGTCTTCTGTCCCAAAGAAGAAACATTCCAATTCCTGGAAGGTGTATTGGATGAAGTTATAGAATTGTTCCCCAGTTCATATATTCATATTGGCGGTGACGAATGTCCCAAGGATGCCTGGATGAAATGCGCACATTGCCAAGGATTAATCAAAGAGTTAGGTCTGAAAGACGACATCACTCCGAATGCCATTGACGGTAAGAAGCATACGAAAGAAGAAAAGCTGCAAAGTTACTTCATCACCCGTATGGAAAAATACCTCAACAGTAAAGGACGAAATATCATAGGCTGGGATGAAATCCTGGAAGGCGGACTGGCTCCCAATGCAACAGTCATGTCCTGGCGCGGTGTAGAAGGCGGTATCACAGCTGCCAAAGCCGGGCATGATGCAATTATGACTCCGAGTCCGTACGCTTATCTGGACCAGTACCAGGAGGAACCGGAAACTGCACCGACTACTATCGGTGGATATAATACACTTAAGAAAACATATAGTTATAATCCTGTTCCCGATGATGCGGAAGAATTGATAAAGAAACATATTATCGGTGTGCAAGGTAATATCTGGAACGAATATATGCAGAATGACGAACGCCGTGACTACCAAGCATTCCCCCGTGCCGTAGCTTTGGCAGAAACAGGCTGGACGCAGAACAGCAGAAAAAACTGGAACAGTTTCCGGAACCGCATGGTAGAAGATTTCGAACGTATGGATGTTATCAATGTGAAAGCTTGCCGTAATTTCTTTGATGTAAACATCAACACTCATGTATACGACGGAACATTGAAAGCTGTGCTGGAAACATTCTATCCGGATGCTGAAATCAGATACACAACGGATGGAAGTGCGCCGACTGCCAAATCCGAACTTTACACACAACCCTTTATCTGGGAAGGCAATATAGACTTACAGGCGGCGACCTTCAAAGATGGTAAGATGCTTGGGAAAGTAAACGGTAAGAAACTGTATGCAAACCTGATAAGCGGAAAACGATACACTACCACTCCTCATTGGGGCTGGATGAGTGGAGATATCTTCGGAGAAAACGATGTATTGGGCACAGATACCACTACACTGGGATTGACCAATGGAAAACGAGGTAATATCGCTTCTTTCACACCGTGGGTGGCTTTTAAGCTGAACGAGAAAAACAACAATGAACTCGTATTCTCTGTAGATATGGAGAAACCGATCACTATCAGTAAGATTGTTTTCGGTACACTTTATAACCCTGCTTTCCGTGTTCTGCCTGCAAGTGCAGCTCGCGTAGAGGTATCAACTGACGGTAAGGAATTTAAGGAAATAGCTCAGGCATCCTATACTCGAGAATATCCGGAACATGGCAGAAAAATGTTCACCGACGCTCTGGAATGTACGCCTACCAAAGCACGTTACATCAAAGTGACATTGAAGAGTGGTGGAACATTGCGTAATGGCATCGACTGCCGGAAAGATTCACCGGAAGATATAATTCCTTCAGACTTATATGTAGATGAGATAGAAGTATATTAATAAAAAGAAAGCTCCGGATTGTGAATGATAATCCGGAGCTTTCTTTTTATACTATTTTGCTATCCACAAGGGAAGCATTTCTTTACGCTACTTTAGGCAAGACACTTGGATGAAAGATATCTCTCAGCCTCGAGTGCCGCCTTACAACCACTACCTGCTGCCGTAATAGCCTGACGATAATGTGGATCAGCAATATCACCGGCCGCAAACACACCCGGCACTTTCGTACGAGGACTGTCACCTTCTGTAATGATATAACCTGTTTCATCCGTATCCAGATATGCCTTGAAGATATCCGAGTTCGGCTGATGACCGATAGCCAGGAAGAATCCATCGATAGCCAAATCATAACGTTCTTCATCCGGTTCACCCATGCGTTTCACCAGATGAACACCTTCTACACCGTTCTCTCCAAATAAACCTACAGCATTATGTTCAAACAGTACATCAATATTTTCATGCTTCATCACACGCTCCTGCATGATCTTAGAAGCACGTAAGAAGGGTTTTCTCACAATCAGATAAACCTTCTTAGCCAGTCCGGCAAGGTATACAGCCTCTTCACAAGCCGTATCACCGCCACCCACTACTGCCACTACCTTTTTGCGGTAGAAGAAGCCGTCACAAGTAGCACAAGCGCTGACACCCATACCGGCATATTTCTTTTCATCGTCCAGTCCCAGATATTTAGCGGTAGCACCTGTAGCGATAATCAACGTATCTGTTTCAATCACTTTTTCTTCATCAATCGTCACTTTATATGGAGCTGCACTCAGGTCGGAAGCAGTTGCAATACCGAAACGCAGGTCTGCACCGAAACGTTCTGCCTGCTTGCGCAAGTCATCCATCAATTGTTGGCCACTGACACCTTCCGGGTAACCGGGAAAGTTCTCCACATCTGTAGTAGTTGTCAACTGACCACCCGGCTGCAATCCTTCATAAAGCACCGGAGAAAGGTTGGCACGCCCTGCATAAATAGCTGCAGTATAACCGGCTGGACCAGAACCTATAATCAGACATTTTACTTTTTCTGTTTCCATCATTCTATTTACAATTTAACAATTTACAATTTACAATTAAAAAAACTCTTTGTTTACCATCCGTAGCACAATCTTCAGATTGTAAAAGGTGAAGGTATATACCTTTATCTTAAATCAATCACTTCGGCAGTCGGATACGCCTTCTTGTCAAAAATGAAAAGATTATCGTTGTAAGATTCTCCTGTTTTATAAGATGTAATGCGGATAGCTACGCTATTCCCACCCTTCTGAGTCATACTGATGCACAGAGGCTGAAAGGTATCTTTCGTTACGTAGATAATAACACACTGCAAATCCTGTTTCCTGTTAGAAGCTGTCAGTATCACTTCATAAGCAGGTTTACCCCCATAAATATCAGCTTTACCCAACTTTATATGATACCCTTGTCTATAAATGGACAATAAGGCATAAGGGTTAATGCTTTGCAACTCTTCGGGAGTAGGTTCGGAAACATTAACTTCATCATTGTTAGCCAGATAACTCCATTGCGTACGACCGTCGAACCAAGTCTTCACGCCATCGGCATCCAACAGGAACTTTTCTCCTTTCAAACGAATAGCCCCTGTAGAACTTCCTTGCAAGGTACTTTTAGCATACGTCTGAACCGTAAAATCAGCCTGAATACCTCCCGCCTGACGGAAGGCAGTAGCTGTACGGTCCAATATATCTTTGGCATCCATTTTCTGTGCCGAAAGCGGCAATACCAGACCGAACAGGCAGATACAGATTAAAAGAACATTCTTCATCATTAGTTTAACACGATTTACAGTAAATTGTTCAAACGCATTTGCAGGTCATTTTCATCGACACAAAGCACTTCACGCGCTTTACTGCCTTGTGCAGGTCCCACAATTCCAGCCTTTTCCAATTGATCCATCAATCGCCCTGCACGATTATAACCAATGGCAAACTTACGTTGGATCAATGAAGTAGAACCTTGCTGATGAATAACAATCAGACGGGCAGCATCTTCGAACAACGGATCCAGACGTCCCATATCCACATCTCCCAGATCACTTCCGCCATCTTCACTGACATATTCGGGCAAGTAGAATGCAGTAGGATATCCTTGCTGCTTGGCAATAAACTTCGTGATTTCCGCCACTTCCGGTGTATCGATAAAGGCACATTGCACACGCACAGGATCAGCCCCCTGCAGGAACAACATATCACCGCGTCCGATCAGCTGGTTAGCTCCCGGACGGTCGAGAATAGTACGAGAGTCTATCATGGCAGATACACGGAACGCAACACGCGCCGGGAAGTTCGCCTTGATTGTACCGGTAATGATATTTGTTGTCGGACGCTGCGTAGCGATAATCATATGGATACCCACCGCACGCGCCAACTGGGCAATACGGGCAATAGGCAATTCGACCTCTTTACCTGCCGTCATTATCAAGTCACCGAACTCATCGATCACCACTACTACATAAGGCATGAATTTATGCCCCTTTTCCGGATTCAACTGGCGATTGATAAACTTCTCATTATATTCCTTGATATTACGCACATGTGCAGCTTTCAATAAGTCGTAACGCGTATCCATCTCTATACAGATAGAATTCAACGTTTGCACTACCTTGGTTACGTCTGTAATAATAGCATCTTCTCCATCGGGCAGCTTAGCTAGGAAATGATGTTCAATCACCGAATAGATGCTGAATTCTACTTTCTTCGGGTCTACCAACACAAACTTCAGTTCAGCCGGATGCTTTTTATAGAGCAAAGAAGTAATAATGGCATTCAGTCCCACAGACTTACCCTGGCCAGTGGCACCGGCCACCAGCATATGCGGCATCTTGCACAAGTCTACCATGAACACTTCATTGGTAATTGTCTTACCCAAGGCAACCGGCAAGTCATAAGTAGACTCCTGGAACTTTTTACTGCCGATGATACTCTGTCCGGAAACGATTTTCGGATTAGAGTTCGGCACTTCAATACCAATCGTTCCTTTTCCCGGAATCGGTGCAATGATACGAATACCCAATGCTGAAAGGCTAAGGGCGATATCATCTTCCAGACCACGAATTTTAGAGATACGCACGCCTTGTTCGGGAGTGATTTCATACAGCGTTACCGTAGGCCCCACCGTTGCCTTGATCGTACTGATTTCAATACCAAAACTGCGCAACGTATTTATAATCTTATCTTTATTGGCATTCTGTTCCGCCATGTCGATAGTCGGCTCGGCATTATCGTAATGCTTCATCAAGTCGACAGTAGGATAGCGATAATTTTCCAGATCAAGACGAGGATTATAAGGTTCCTTTTCCGGACCTTTATATTCGTCATCATCCTCTGCAGCTTCTATTTCAAAAGTAGGTTCTACCGCTGCAGGTTTCTCATGAAGAGAAGGAGCAGGATCGGAGACTGGAGTTTCAATAATCATAGAAACTTCTTCCCCTGTTGCCTTGACAGGTTGGGGTTCTGTAATACCACCTAAATCCAGTGTTATTTCATTTTCCGGTTCTATTACCGGTTCAGGAACTTCAATGGGAGTTTCTTCTTCTTTCGTATCAGACTCCGCCACATCAGGAACAGAAGCAGGTTTCTTCTTTCCTTTCGCCGTCCAAGAGTCTGTAAACTCTTCCGGCGTTTCACCTTTCTCTTCTTCTTCCTTCTGTTTGCGCTTCAAAAAACTGAGGCTAAATAGCCTCCGTAACCAGATCACGGTACGTGCACTGATATAGATAAGGAAACAGATAGCAGTCACCAACAGAATCATCCAAACGCCCGGCACGCCCACTTGCGACACCAACCAATTGCTAACATTGTATCCATGCATACCGCCCAGATATAAGAAAGAATCTTTGTACTGCTCCACAAAAGCGAATCCAAAGAAGACAGAGAACCAGACGAGCAATAGCGAGCATCCGATAAACCACTTCCAAAGCCGAACCACACGCACACGCATCAACTTCAGTCCCGCCACTGCAAGGAACACAAGAATGAAGAAAGACGAGATGCCGAAGCAGTCGTTAATGAGATAGCTTGCTAACTGTGCACCGCGCGAACCGGCATAGTTTTTCACTCCATTATTGGTAGAAGCCAGTTCCTGCGCACTGCCCGAGTCAATAATACTTTGATCCGCCGCTCCCGTAAAGAAGAACGAAGAAAAGGCTAATAGCAAGTATACAGAAAAGATGACCAGTATCAAGCCAATAACAAAGTGAATGGTTTCGTTTTTAAAGATTGCCCTTATTTTACCAAACAAGGAAAGAGTTTGTTCCGTATCTTTAATTGAATTTTTCTTAGCCATGAATATAATTCCTTAGTAAATGATAGATTGGTGCAAAAGTAATAAAAATATTGCTCTTTTTATAACCTTACCTTCTAAAGATTCTCCGAATTGAGAAGAGGTATCAACCAATCTTTCCGCCAGATGCCTATCAATATCTGTTGATTACCTCTTTGGCTTTGTTTACAGCAGTAACTGCCGGGATTTCTCCCAAACTCCGCTCGTCGAACATTTGCAATATTTTCTCAATATCCTTAATAGCACCTTTATTACCTTTCTTCTTAAATTCTTCTTTCAGAATACGCACTTTTTCAAAAGCTTGCACCCCCTCGGTCAGACGCTCCATGCGGATGGATGAACGAGCACCGGGATAGATCAGATAAGTATCTCCTGCCGCCCACGCAGTAAAACGGCTATCCTGCAACGGATTTTTCACCCAGCTATTCAATGCCCAACGCAGATAACCATCCAGATTTTCTTTAGCGCTATGCCATGCCAGCCATTCGGCTTCGGCAGGTGGGCTGAAAGTAAAGGTGTTCGGACGAGGTTCCGAACAGCAGGTATAAAAAGTGGTTACCTTTCCGGCTTCACGGCGTGAATCAATCGTTTCAGGCGGGAATCTCTCGGCAATCGTAATGCAATAATCATCCAGTTCATCCACCAATTCAGCGTGATAAGTTCCGGCCAGTGAAACCTTAAAATCTTTATCGGCTTTGCGGATTACTTTTAATGTTTCCTGCATGTCTTTCATAGGGCGTTCATCCATAGCAATATGAGTAATCTCAAACCATCCTCTTTCTTTCAGATGTCGGGCAAACGATTTCAGCATCGTTATCCAGAACTCTTCGTAAGCAGCTTCTCCCGGCTTGGCATTAAGATATTTGAATGAATTGCTCGCCTGGTCAAAGTATTGAAAAGAAAGTCGCCAAGGTACCATAGAGAAACAACTGATTTGCTTCCTGACGCCTGTGCTCATCATAAACTCCACCCATTTATCGAACACCGTATAATCAAAATACCAAGTACCGTCGGCTTTCTTCAGCCAGGTGACCATGCTCTCGAAAGCATCATACGTCTGCCCGTTCCAAGGCTTGTGCATGATGGAAGCAGTAATCACTTTCCCGCCTGCATCGGCATACAACTTCATCAACGGGCGCATCAGTTCAAAATGTTTGTCACTGAATGGTTCCACACCATAATAGCGCGCCACAGCATAGGGATTCTGCCATAGATCCAGATGGAAAGCCCATTCGGAAGGAACAGGAAGGATACGGTTCTTTACATTGACAGTCAGCTTCAGTTCAGACAAGGCAGTATCTCCGTTTCGCACGGTAACCGTTCCCGTATATTTTCCGGCTTCAGCATGCTGCGGCACCCGAACACTGATCCAGCCTCCTTGGGCTGAGTTGGCAGGAATCACCAGGGAAGGGGTAAGATGATCAAGTACATCCGCTACCAGAGTAGAGTCAAAGTCGGCACTGTTGCGGTAGCCGCATGCCCCCAGCCCATCCTTGTTCAGTTCGTCGGTCATGACATAGCGTACAAAACTAGTCCGAATATCATCTTTACTAATGGTTTCGGAACCGGAAGTCAGATCACTGACAGTGAAAGTCAGATTGCTTAATGTTTCAGGAGTCCACACTACCAGTTGGGCAGATACTTTTTCACCTTTCCAGGCTGTGAGATTAATACTTTTCTTTATTCCGGAAATAGCGGCAGGTTCTTCCTTCTTATACCGTACATCCGTACTTCCCCAACTGACTTGCGGGGCTTTCACTTCAGACCATAAAGCCGGATTGACGGCTACTGGATTAGCGGCTTCCTGATAAGATTCCATATTTTGGGCATTCAGGCATATTGTAGAGAACAGGAGAGTTCCCAGAAATAAGAGTTTTGTCATAGGTTAACTACAAATTAGAGGTTTGGAAAGCAAAGATAAAGAAAAGGCAATGCGAAAACAAGGAAAGAAAGCCTTTATATATCATGGCTTATCAGAAAACGGCAGATACAACCGATTATAGCAGAAAAATGGAAACCATTGATTTCATACAGTAGAAGCATCAATGCACAGGATAGAAAGACCGTATATCCACAATAGAAGATTGAAGGGATGGAAATATGCGCAAACCAGACGTTTATAGCTGCGTTAGCTTGCGCACTTATCTGCATCGGGTAACGCTTATAGCTGCGTTGGCTTGCACACTTATCTGAATCAGGCAATGCACTTATCTGAACTGTATATTCTACTACTTCCATCTAAAAAATGAAGTTTTTCTATTTTATGTGTTACACACATTTTATATTAATAGGTAGGGACAGCTACCACCTATTAACATAAAATGTGTGTAACACAGCTTAAAGAAAAAGTTAAGGAAATTCGCGCCCGCGATCGCATATGCGCCCGTACATTATTATAAAAACGGTGGCAGTGAAGGCAGCATAAATGTGAATGAAATGTTTAACGAACTATTGTTCAGTAAAATGCAAATAAATTTGCTACTGCACTCCGTTTGCACTATCTTTGCGTTTCAAAATCAAGTAGATTATGAAAAAAGAAAGCCAAGTGATATTCGACCGCAACGTGGTGGAGTTCGTCACCGTAGCTGCCGAGTTCTGTAAATTCCTGGAACAGGCGGAGACGATGAAACGCAATACATTTGTCGATACCTCATTAAAGATACTTCCGCTACTTTACCTCAAGGCTGCCATGCTGCCCGAAACGGAAATAATAGGCGATGAAGCCCCCGAAAGCTATGTGACGGAGGAAACATATGAAGTGCTTCGCATCAACCTTGCCGGTATTCTTGCCGAAAAGGATGATTATCTGGATGTATTCATACAAGATATGGTTTATAGCGACCAACCCATCAAGAAGAATATTTCCGAAGACCTGGCGGATATTTACCAAGCCATCAAAGATTTCATTTTCGTCTTCCAACTGGGATTGAATGAAACAATGAACGACTCCCTCGCCATCTGCCAGGAGCAATTCAAAGAGTACTGGGGACAAACCTTGGTAAACACGCTACGTGCACTACACGACGTGAAATACCGCCAATCCGAAGAAGATGAACCGGAAGATGATGATTTTAAAGATGAAGAAGAATGTGATTGTCATGGCCACGATCATGGTCATTGCGATTGCGACGATGATGATTGCCATTGCCACGGCCATCACCATCACGAATAAAGAATTAAATTATGGTTATTAAAAAAACGATTAAAAAGGAAGATATCAAAGAGATGCCCAAAGTTCTCTTTCCAGGACAAATACATCTGGTACAAACCCCCTGGGAAGCAGAAAAGGCAGTTACTTACCTGAAGCAATATCCTTTGCTGGGAATTGACAGCGAAACCCGCCCGTCATTCACCAAAGGACAATCACACAAGGTTGCGCTGCTACAGGTATCCTCTGAAAAAGATTGCTTCCTCTTCCGCCTGAACCTGACCGGCCTGACGCTTCCGATTATTTCGTTGCTGGAAAGCCCATCGGTCACCAAAGTCGGCCTTTCGTTGCGGGATGACTTTATGATGCTGCACAAACGTGCTCCCTTTGAACAACGCGCCTGCATCGAATTGCAAGAATATGTCCGTATGTTCGGCATACAGGACAAGAGCTTGCAGAAAATCTATGGTATCCTGTTCGGTGAAAAGATTTCCAAATCGCAACGTCTTTCCAACTGGGAAGCCGAACACCTGACCGAACCTCAGAAACAGTATGCGGCTACCGATGCATGGGCATGCCTCAACATCTATAACCGACTGCAAGAATTAAAAATCAGTGGTGACTATGAGTTGGCACCGGACGAAACAGAGGAAATTATAACCCAATAATCAGTGTGATACTACTCACTCATCACTAACAGCTAATCGTTAATCACTATAACAGCATGTACAAAGTATATCTCAAATCTGGCAAAGAAGAGTCATTAAAACGTTTTCATCCCTGGGTGTTTTCGGGTGCTATCGCTCATTTCGACGGTGAACCCGAAGAAGGCGAAGTAGTAGAAATTTATACTTCCAAAAAGGAATTCATTGCCAAAGGACATTTCCAGATTGGCAGCATTGCCGTACGCGTACTCTCTTTCCATCAGGATGAGGCTATCGATTCCGATTTCTGGAAACGTAAACTCAGTATTGCTTATGAGATGCGCCGTAGCATTGGCATTGCCGAGAACCCAACTAATAATACTTACAGACTGGTACATGGAGAAGGTGATAACCTCCCCGGACTAATCATTGATATTTATGCCCGCACCGCCGTGATGCAGGCACACTCTGCCGGTATGCATCTTGACCGTATGGAAATAGCCAATGCTCTCAGTGAAGTAATGGGTGATAAAATAGAGAATATCTATTATAAATCAGAAACGACTCTTCCCTTCAAGGCTGATCTTTACCCTGAAAACGGTTTCTTGAAAGGTGGTAGCACTGATAATGTAGCTATGGAATATGGACTGAAATTCCATATTGACTGGTTGAAAGGACAAAAGACCGGTTTCTTCGTGGATCAACGCGAGAACCGCGCACTGCTGGAACGTTATGCAAATGGACGTTCCATATTAAACATGTTCTGCTATACCGGTGGCTTTTCTGTTTATGGTATGCGTGGAAATGCCAAACTGGTACATTCCGTAGACAGTTCAGCTAAAGCAATTGACCTCACGAATAAGAATATAGAATTGAATTTCCCCGGTGATGCCCGCCATGCAGCTTTTGCCGAAGATGCTTTCAAATATCTGGATCGCATGGGCGACCAATACGACCTGATTGTTCTGGACCCGCCTGCATTTGCCAAACACCGCGATGCTTTGCGCAATGCCCTGCAAGGTTACCGCAAACTGAATGTAAAAGCTTTCGAGAAGATCAAACCGGGCGGTATTCTATTTACTTTTTCCTGCTCGCAAGCAGTCAGCAAAGAAAACTTCCGCACGGCAGTCTTCACAGCAGCTGCAATGTCCGGTCGCAGCGTTCGCATCCTGCATCAACTGACGCAACCCGCCGACCATCCGGTAAGTATATATCATCCCGAGGGGGAATATCTGAAAGGATTAGTGTTGTATGTAGAATAAATAGTGCATGTACTTTGGTCCTTATAAAGGGGGAAAGCACCCTTTATATTCTAAAAGATGTTAAACCAAAGAAGAAAATCACTAAAACACTATGTTGTATAACATAAAACCTCTACATTTGCATTGTGTTTTTCATGGTATTAGATTTAAGGTTAATAAAGATTGGCTGTCTGGGATAGATAGCCTTCTTTTTTTATATACACCTGCCTACTCCACTTTTTACCATCTATTCTTCACCATTCTTCACTTTTATGCGCTTTTTATCAATTAACTTGCTCACGCAATCAACGAAAATATTATATTTGCATCTATTATTTAATGTGAAAAGGAAACACACAAATTAGAAAAGTCATGAGTATAAAAGTTCGTTTGATCATCATGAACTTCCTGCAATTCTTCGTATGGGGGTCATGGTTAATTTCATTAGGTGGTTACATGGGCAGAGAACTACACTTCGAAGGAGGTCAAATCGGTGCAATCTTCGCAACCATGGGTATCGCCTCTCTAATTATGCCTGGCATCATTGGTATCATTGCCGATAAATGGTTTAATGCAGAACGCTTATACGGACTTTGCCACATTGCAGGGGCTGCCTGTCTTTTCTATGCTTCCACGGCTACGGGGTATGACCAGATGTATTGGGCAATGCTGCTCAATTTATTGGTATATATGCCTACTTTATCACTGGCCAATACAGTTTCGTACAATTCGCTTGAACAATATAAGTGTGACCTCATCAAAGATTTCCCACCCATTCGCGTATGGGGCACTATCGGTTTCATTTGTGCAATGTGGGCGGTGGACCTTACCGGATTCAAGAACTCAAGCGCCCAACTCTATGTAGGTGGTGCATCCGCATTAATGCTGGGTCTGTACTCCTTCACCCTGCCGGCATGTAAACCTGCCAAGACCGGAAATAAATCGCTGATTTCTTCTTTAGGACTGGATGCATTCGTACTATTCAAAAGAAAGAAAATGGCTATTTTCTTCTTGTTCTCCATGCTTCTGGGAGCAGCGTTGCAGATTACTAACACGTATGGCGACCTTTTTTTAGGTAGTTTTGCCAGTATTCCGGAATATGCAGAGTCTTTCGGTGTGAAGCATTCGGTTATCCTGCTATCCATCTCGCAGATGTCTGAAACATTATTTATTCTCGCCATACCTTTCTTCCTGAGACATTTCGGAATTAAACAGGTCATGCTGATCAGTATGTTTGCATGGGTATTTCGGTTCGGCTTGTTCGGTTTCGGTGATCCGGGTTCAGGACTGTGGATGTTAATCCTATCCATGATCGTGTATGGCATGGCATTCGATTTCTTCAACATTTCAGGTTCGTTGTTTGTTGAACAAGAAACCAGTTCCAATATCCGCGCCAGTGCCCAGGGATTATTCTTTATGATGACCAACGGCTTGGGTGCCATTATTGGAGGATACGCCAGCGGTGCCGTAGTAGATGCCTTCTCGGTATATGCCGACGGCAGACTGGTGAGCCGAGAGTGGTCCCAAATTTGGTTGATCTTTGCTGCTTATGCACTGGTTATCGGTATTTTGTTTGCCTTGGTATTCAAGTACAAGCACCGGCCGGAAGAAGCAGTAAATAAAAAGCAGTAAGTAGCAAGTGGCTGGTAGCTACCAGCCACTCGGAAAAATATTATGGATAAAAAGAAGAAAATAGAACTAGAAGTACTAAACATTTCCAATAGTCAGGAACAAGCAGGAGCTTACGCTTTGGTATTGGGAGAAGTGGAGGGCACCCGCCAATTACCGGTTATCATTGGTGCGGCGGAAGCTCAGGCAATGCTAATCAACCTGAAAGGGATTGTTCCACCACGCCCCTTGACTCACAACCTTTTCGCTTCGTGCCTGGAAGTATTGGGAGTGAATATGATGCGTGCTCTTATCTACAGGGTAGACAATGGTGTATTCTATTCTTATATCTACCTGAAAGCAGACGATGCAATCATTCGTATGGATGCCCGCACATCCGATGCGGTTGCTATGGCTTTACGGATGAAAGCCCCCATCTTTATTTACGAGGAGATTCTGGAAGCGGAACAACTCAAGACCGGAAAAGAGAACGAAACCGGTAGTGTAGCTCCTATGGGCGAAAACCCTTCCCCACATGATGATGAATTCTTCCAGGGAGATACGATAGAGATGCTGCAAAAGGCATTGCAAGAAGCCATAGCCAACGAGAATTACGAACGAGCAGCCCACATCAGGGACGAAATTACCAAACGAAAAGAACAGAAATAGACTTATGCATGTATTCTATACACCCGACATACAAACCCGTGCCGAACTTCCCGAAGAAGAAGCCCAACACTGCATCCGCGTACTACGCCTCAATATTGGCGATCTGATTACATTGACCGATGGCAAAGGCTATTTCTATCGTGCAGAAATCAGTGCTGCTACCAACAAGCGTTGCATAGTAAACATTCTGGAGACTACTTATCAGGAACCTCTATGGAACGGACATCTGCACATTGCCATGGCCCCGACCAAGAATATGGATCGCACAGAATGGTTTGCTGAAAAAGCCACTGAAATAGGCTTCGATGAACTGACTTTCCTGAACTGCCGCTTCTCGGAACGGAAAGTTATCAAGACCGAACGTATCAGTAAAATACTGGTGTCAGCCATCAAACAATCCCTTAAAGCCCGTTTGCCACAACTGAATGAAATGACGGATTTCAATAAGTTCATCACGCAGCCTTTCAAAGGACAGAAGTTCATAGCTCACTGTTACGAAGGAGAAAAGCCTCTGTTGAAAGATGTATTCCACAAAGGAGAAGATGCACTGGTATTAATCGGTCCGGAAGGAGACTTCAGTGAAGAAGAAGTGCAAAAGGCAATAGAAAACGGCTTTACTCCCATTAGTCTGGGAAAGTCGAGACTGCGTACAGAAACGGCAGCTCTGGTGGCCTGCCATATTCTGAACTTACAAAATCAATGATAATCACACTTAAATAATAGTTATATGAAGAAAAGTTTGTTTCCCCGTTTGGCGTTGATGGCTGTAGTGGTAGCTCTTGTCAGCGCATGTTCCCAGAAGAAGCAAGAATACACCGATGTGATTCCTGCCAATGCCCATACGGTAGTCAGCATCAACCTGAAATCATTGGCTGACAAAGCAGGCCTCAATGACAAGGAGAACAAAGAAGTACAGGAAAAGCTGACGAATGCTTTGAAAAGTGGCATGAATGCTGCAACATTCCAGCAAGTGGAAATGATAATGAAAGATCCGAAGAAATCGGGAATCGATGTATCGGAACCTTTGTATATCTTCACCACGGAAACATTCCCTACTACTATCGTTGCCAAAGTCAGCAGTGAAGACGACCTGCATGCACTGCTGGAAACATTGGAAAAAGAAAAAGTCTGTCAGCCTCTGGCAAGCAGTGACGGTTTTCAGTTCACACAAATGGGAAACCAGGTACTCATAGCATATACTCCTTCAGTGCTTATGCTGACCAATTATAGCGGCACTACCCAGCTTGAGAAAATCAAAGAGAATATTCCTGCTTTGCTGAAACAGACGAATGAAAACAGCATTGTTTCAACTACTGTCTTCAAAAAGATGCAGAAGATGGGAGGAGATATCAGCACTATGTTCTCTCCGGCAAGCCTGCTGGGTCCTTATGCCAATATGATCAAGGCAAGCGATATGCCCTACAACATTGACCTGAAAGATATGAAAATGTTGGGAAGCCTTTCCTTTGATAAAGGTAAGGTAAGCATGAAGTATGAGAGCTTCACAGAAAACCCGGAACTGCAAGCTTTGTTCGACAAGCAAAAAAAGGCAACCTGCCCCATAGAAAACACTTTCTTGAAATACTTCCCGAAATCCACCCTGATGTATCTCAGCATGGGTATCAATGGAGAAGAGTTCTATAACATGTTGTTGGAAAATGAGCAGTTCCAGAAGAATTTCTCCATAGCCAAGGCTAATGAAGTAAAAGAGTTGTTCGGCACATTCCAGAAAGATATTGCAATGGGGCTGATAAACTTCACTATAAATAATGCTCCCACTTTCCTGATGTACGCCAGTGTAAAGAGTGCTGCCCCCGTACAGTTATTGTATGAGAAGAAAAGCGAACTGGGCTTAAAAAGAGGAGACGACATCCTGAAACTGGGAGAAAACGAATATGTATATAAATCAAAGGCACTGAACCTGTTCTTCGGAGTTCGCAACAATAGTTTGTATGCTACGAATGACGAAATGTTGTACAAGAGCATAGATAAAGCCGTTAATCCATCCATTAAGGATACCGAATTTGCATCCAACATCAAAGGTAAAAACAGTGCTTTCGTCATTAATGCTGAAGCAATTCTTGCTTTGCCGATTGTGAAGATGTTATCAGAATATGGCGGCACACAATATGCAACAGCTTTTGCTTTGGTTGACAAGATAGCTTATGTAGAAGCTGTTGGCGACCCCAATAATAATGCAGATATAGTTATTCAACTGAAAGACAAAAACGTAAATGCATTGAAACAGATCGTAAACTTCATCAAAGAGTTTGCAGGCATCTAATCCCGATAAATAATGGAAATCATTCATCTGAGGCAAACACTTCCCCAAGTGTTTGCCGACCGGGATGCCATCACATCCGACGTGTGGCATCAAGACCTTGTGCTACGGAAAGGAGAGCGGTATCTGATAGAAGCAGCTTCCGGCACGGGTAAATCTTCTCTATGCAGCTATATCTACGGATATCGCCGCGATTACCAGGGTATCATCAACTTTGATGAACGCAATATCCGTTCGCTCTCCATTCATGAGTGGGTGGAATTACGAAAACATTCATTGAGCATGCTGTTCCAGGAGCTACGTATCTTCCCTGAACTGACGGCTTTGGAAAACGTCCAGTTGAAGAACCGACTCACCAATTATAAGAAGAAAAAAGAAATCCTTGCACTTTTTGAAACACTCGGTATCGCCGAGAAAGTAAACGAGAAAGCCGGAAAGTTATCTTTCGGACAACAGCAACGTGTAGCCTTCATCCGTGCCCTCTGCCAACCATTCGATTTCATCTTTCTGGATGAACCTATCAGCCACCTGGATGATGATAACGGCACACTTATGGGACGCATGCTGACCGAAGAAGCCGAACGGCAAGGCGCAGGAATAATTGTTACTTCCATTGGAAAACATATAGAATTAGAATATAATAAAGTGATGAAACTATAAATGATAATTTAGCGGGCTGAATTTTAAGCCTGAAAGGCTTGCATTATATAGCGTAGGGCATCGCCCTACGTAATGTGCATCCCCATTTCTAAGCCCTGAAAGGACGATATAAAGGTTGATGCTTAATTGCGCCCTTTCAGGGCTTAAATTAAAGATATACATAATCACGTAGGGCGTCGCCCTACGCTATGTAATATCAGGCTTTCAGCCTGTCTTGATTTCAGGTATTCAGTTCCCTAAATTATCATTTAACAAAAACATATAATTTCAATGAACAAGCTTGTTTGGAAACTTCTCCGTCAGCACATCAGCATCGGACAATTAAGTGGCTTTTTTCTCGCCAACATCTTCGGTATGCTGATTGTACTGTTGAGCGTGCAATTTTATAAGGATGTTCTTCCCGTCTTCACGCAGGGAGACAGCTTCATGAAGAAAGATTATATCATCGCTACCAAAAAGATCAGTACCCTCGGCAGCATTACCGGACAAAGCAATACTTTTTCCAAAGATGAAATCAAGGAGCTGGAAGCACAACCTTTTACACGCAGCGTAGGCGCCTTCACACCTACCCTTTTCAAAGTGTCGGCAGGGCTGGGAATGCAACAAGCCGGTATCCGTATTTCTACGGATATGTTTTTTGAATCTGTTCCCGATGCTTTTGTCGATGTCAGCCTGGACAAGTGGCACTTTGATGAAGGTACACAAACCATACCTATCATCATTCCCCGCAACTACCTGAACCTTTACAACTTTGGTTTTGCGCAAAGCCGCAACTTGCCGAAATTATCGGAAGGTGTAATGGGACTGATACAAATGGATATCAACATGCGTGGCAACGGACGTGTAGAACAATACAAAGGAAATATCGTCGGCTTCTCCAATCGGTTGAATACCATCCTTGTTCCTCAATCCTTCATGGAGTGGGCAAATCAGAATTTCGCCCCCGAACGGGAAGCGCAACCCTCCCGCCTCATCGTGGAAGTAAAGAATCCCACAGATACAGCCATCACCGACTACTTCCAACAAAAGAACTATGAAACCGAAGGAGACAACCTGGATGCCGGAAAAACAACCTATTTCCTCCGCCTCATCACAGGTATTGTTTCAGGAGTAGGACTATTTATCAGTATCTTGTCTTTTTATATCCTGATGCTAAGTGTATTCTTGCTGCTTCAGAAGAATACGGCAAAGTTAGAAAACCTACTATTAATAGGTTACAGTCCTTCTAAAGTCGCATTGCCTTATCATGTATTGACCGTAGGCTTGAATTTACTGGTACTGCTCCTCGCCGTCATTGGTGTAGCCTGGTTAAGATCTTACTACACCGGAGTCCTGCAAATTCTCATTCCACAACTGGAAACAGGCTCTCTTCTGCCCTGTCTCCTTGCCGGAAGTATCTTATTTATAGTGGTATCCGCTTTAAACATCCTCCTGATACGAAAGAAGGTTCTCTCCATCTGGAAAGGGAACAAATGATTCCCGTTTTTAAGCTTAAAGAGTAGCAACTTACATTTTTATCCATACCTTTACGCCCGAAAAGTAAAGAGTATGATAAAACGAAAAATAACCAAAGTAATAGTAGCATGTCTCATGCTGCTATTTCTTTTATCAACAGGTATTTTCATCTTCCGGGGAAGCCTACTGCGCCATATCGCAGATAAACGCATTGTCAGACTGGAACAGCGTTACGGATTGGACATCAGTTACAATAAACTCCACATGAAGGGGTTGAATACGATCTCCGTCGACGGACTGAATGTGGTTCCACAGAAAAGAGATACATTGCTTTCCCTTCAATCTCTCAATATCCGTATCGGCCTTTGGAAACTGCTGTGGGGAGATATCAAGATCAAAGAAGTCTGCCTGGACGGACTTTCACTCAATTTCATAAAAAAAGACTCTACAGCCAATTATGATTTCCTTTTCCTGCCCTCTTCCGAAGTAACTGCCTCCAATGAAAGCAATACCAGTACCGATTACACCCGTCGCATCAATACAACATTAAATCTCCTTTTCGGCCTGTTACCCGGAAACGGTGAACTCACCCATCTTACAATCACTGAGCGGAAAGACCGTAATTTCGTCAGCTTCCGTATTCCCCGCTTTGTGATTGACGACTATCATTTCCAATCAGAAATAACAGTTCTGGAAGACAGCCTGAACCAACAATGGAATACCGAAGGAGAATTTAATCCTTCGGAAAGGCGATTGCATGCAACTTTACATGCTCCACAACTGACTGTTCCTTATATCCACCGCCGATTCGGTGCAGAAGTACAGTTCGACAGTCTGACGTGCAACTTCTCACAAGAAAAAGCAAGCAACGGACTCACATGTCTGGTTGGCCAGTCGGAAGTACGGGGATTGCAGGTATATCATAAGCGGTTGTCGCCCGAGACGATCAACCTGGATCGCGGACAACTGGATTTCCACGTAAATGTCAGTCCGCAAGCCGTAGAACTGGATAGTACCAGCCTTGTACGTTTCAATGCACTGACCTTCCATCCTTATTTAAAGGCAGAACGTGTTGGGAAAAGTACAGGCAAGAAAGAGTGGCATTTTATAGCTTCTGTCCGGAAACCCTGGTTCCCTTCGGAAGAGTTGTTCGGTTCATTGCCCAAAGGACTTTTCGAAAACCTGGAAGGTCTCGGCACTACCGGACAATTAGCTTATCACTTTCTATTGGATGTGGATTTCTCTCAACTGGATAGTTTGAAGTTTGAGTCGGAACTGAAAGAAAAAGATTTCCGTATTCTCCATTATGGAAAGACGGATTTAGGTAAGATGTCCGATGAGTTTATCTATACAGCGTACGAGAACGGACAACCCGTATACACCTTCCCAGTCGGTCCGTCATGGGAGAATTTCACACCCTTGGACAGTATTTCTCCTCTGCTGCAAATGTCTGTCATGCAGAGCGAGGACGGAGCTTTCTTCTATCACCGGGGATTCCTGCCGGATGCCATGCGAGAAGCTCTGATTCATGACCTGGAAGTTCGCAAGTTTGCCCGCGGAGGTAGCACGATCTCCATGCAATTGGTGAAGAATGTTTTCCTGAACCGTAACAAAAACATTGCCCGCAAACTGGAAGAAGCGCTTATCGTCTGGCTCATCGAAACCGAACACCTCACTCCGAAGGCACGCATGTACGAAGTTTACCTGAACATAGCGGAATGGGGGCCTATGGTTTACGGCATCCACGAAGCGGCATCTTTCTACTTTAACAAACGCCCCTCACAGTTAAGTTTAGAAGAAAGTATTTTCCTGGCTTCTATCGTTCCTAAACCGAAACACTTCAAAAACTCATTTACGGCAGATGGGCGGTTGCAAGAAAGCCAGGAAGGCTACTTCCGCCTGATTGCGGAAAGATTAGCCAAGAAAGAAGTGATAACTGATGCACAAGCGGCACAGGTAAATATTAATAATGTGGTACTAAAAGGAATGGCTAAATCAAGGTTTGTAAATGAAGGTTGGCAATAAAGCAAAACGGAAAAGTAATAAATAAATTCCTAAAACTTACCCCTGATGTGCCAACATATACTCCTTAGGTGACATCCCATGCACCTCCTTGAAAGAACTGGAGAAATGTGACAGATTCGTATACCCCGTAGCATACGCCACTTCGGAAACTGTCAGTTTCTTCTCTTTCAGCAGTGCGGCAGCCTGTTGCAAACGGATATTCTTGATAAAATCACGTGCCGAAAGGTTTGTCAGTTCTTTCAGCTTCCGATGTACATGGACGCGACTTAAACCGACATTTGCCGCCAACATCTCTACATTCAGATCCGGATTGGAAAGGTTCTCATTGATAACCTTCATTATCTTGCTCATCAATATCTCATCCGCCGATTTCATGCTCAGCTTCTGCACCTTGTCCTCTTGCTGTTGCGCACCACTGAATTTACTCTTCAGCAGTTTACGGTTAGCAAGCAAGTTGGCAATCGTACTCTTCAGCAGCTCCGTATTGAAAGGCTTCACCATATAAGCATCCGCACCGGTTGCCATTCCCTCCATGGTATCTTCGGGTTTCGACTTGGCAGTCAATAAAATTACAGGCACATGATTGACATTCGTATTCTGCTTAATCTTCCGGCAAAGTGACAGACCATCCATTTCCGGCATCATAATATCGCTGATTACCAAATCAGGAGTATCTGCAAGAATAGTATCATAAGCCTCCCTGCCATTCTTCCGGGTCATTATCCGATAGTCCCCTTCCAATTCTTCTTTCAGATAAGAAAGAATCTCCTCCTCATCTTCCACTATCAATATGCGCATACGGTTCTTTGCCTTACCGGTCTTCTTGCTTTCCTCATCCTCTTCACCCTCTCCTTCTTCAAAGACTTCCTCCAAGTCCGTCTTTTCCGGTTTAACCAGCACGGCATGAGGGGTGATGAGTGCTTCCACATCTTCCAGTTCGTCCGTACGCAGATGTGCTGAACCCAAAGGAATACGGATCACGAAACGACTGCCCGGAGCATCCTCCCTGTTCTCTGCCAAGATAATGCCATGATGCAGTTCCACCAATGAACGGGACAAATGCAAACCGATACCCGTACCGAAATTCGACTTCGTCACATCATTATCTATCTGATAGAAACGCTCGAATATGCGCTCTATCTTCTCCCGGTCGAGTCCGATACCACTATCCGTGACCGTTATTTCAAAATATTCCTTCAGAGGATCGCGACGGGCAGCATCGCGCCCGGTAGAAAGCGAAACCGTAATTTCACCCTGCTCCGGTGTGTACTTGAAGGCATTGGAGAAGATATTCATCAATATCTTGTCGAAGTTATTCATATCCACCCATACCTTCAACTGCGGCATAGCGTGCTCGAAGCTGAAATGTATCTTCTTCTTCCGTGCCATATAATCGAAGGTAAGCATCACATCATCAATGAAACCAACCATATCCGTTTCACGGAACTTCATGAACATCTGCCCCTTATCCAGTTTACGGATGTCCATCAACTGATTTATCAGACGAAGAATACGTTGTGCATTCCGGTAAATCATCAGATAAGTCTTTTGTACTTCCCCTCCCTTCTTTTCGGCCAACAACTTCTCCAGGGGATTAATGATCAGCGTCATCGGAGTACGTATTTCATGCGAGATGTTGATAAAGAACTGTAGCTTCGCCTCATTCAGTTGTTCGGCATGTTCGCGCTTCATGATTTCACGGCGATGGCGCATACGCGACAGGATGTAATTCACAATGCCCAATACAAGCAAGCCGAGCAGAAAAACATAAATGCAATACGCCCACCACATCTCATACCAGGGCGGAGTAATCAGAATCTTAACCGTACGTATCTCCGAAAGATTGCCGTGACTCAGTGCCCGCACATGGAAAGTATATTTGCCCGGCGGAAGATTATTGTAAGTCACCCTGTTCACACCCGGCTCGGTGCTGAGCCACTGGTTGCTCAATTCCTCAATCTTATACTGATAGGATATCTGCTCCGGGTTGTTATACTGCAACGTGGAGAAGATGATACTGAACGTATTATCGTAATGAGCCAGTTGAAACATATTCGCATCCGGCACGGACGTATAGATAACGGTATGCCTTCCCGAACGCGTATTTTTCCGCACAGGCTGGTTGAAGATAAAGAAGTCCGTAATCCAGACCTTGGTGTTTTTCAGCACACTCCCTATGGATAAAGGCTGGAAATAGGTAATACCATTTATACCGCCGAAATAGACTTTTCCCGCCTGATCTTTATAGAATGCGCCGTGCGTGAACTCGTTTCCCTGCAATCCGTCGCCCGCATAATAATTGATGTAACGGTTGTTTTCGACATTATACTTACAGATACCCATATAGGTACTGATCCACATATTATGTTCCTCGTCTTCGCAAATTCCACAGATTACATTATTAGGCAAACCATCCGCCACCGTAAAACAGGTCAGTTCTTCGGTCTTCTTGTTGAAGCGATAGAGTCCGTCCGTCGTACCTGCCCAAATATCTCCGGCATGGTCTTCCTGCAAAACATACCCTACCCGGTCTTCAATCAGAGTATTCACATTGCGGTAGTTAATGAAACTCTCATTCACCGGATTGAAGCAACTGATACCTTTATAATGTCCCAGCCAGATCATTCCCTCACTATCACAAAAGATGTAGTTCACCCAGTCATTTGCCAGTTCATTCCGGGTCAGGTCGCCCGACTCATCTTTAGACGACTCATAATGTTTCAACTCCTTCGTCACCAGATTATAGCGGTAGAAACCCGAACCGAAAGTAGCGATATAAAGGTTCTTATGCCGGTCTTCCGTGATCGAGAAAATCTTCTCATTGTCCACCGGCAACGGATATTCACATTCACCGGTTCTCCGGTTTAGTTTTGCCAGTCCCCGGGTGTACGTACCGAGCCAGAAATCTCCGTTCGTATCCTCGTACATACACATAATAGTATTAGCCATCGAACGCGGGTCATTGCCGGGCTGATAATGCCGCAGCCTCCTCCCTTCCGCATCCAGTTCAAATATTCCCTCATTGTCCGCTCCTACCCACAGGTGACGGTTACTATCCTGATAGATAGACATTACACATCCTTGTCCGATGGGATTATAATAAATGGACTTGTTGCCATAATACTCAAACGGATTCTCCTGCTTGGGCATCAGTACAATGCCTTTCTGAAACAATCCTACCCAGAGGTTCTTGTCGCGGTCTTCCATGATAGCGTGTATCTTTCCTTCCGAAAAATCCAGCGGCGCGGAATTGATGCTATAATCCTCTATCTTCCCGGTCATCCGATTGTAAGTCTTCAGTCCCTGACCGTCGGTGCCTATCAACAGGCAGTCGTCCACCAGCGTCAGACAATAGATGGACAGCTCCTCGCTACCCGTATAGGGAACAGGAATAAAGCGGTTCTGCTCACGATCATAACGGGACAAGCCATGCTTTTGAGTGCCGATGAACAGAGTCCCGTACTTATCTTCACCAATGGCCGACACATAGTTATCATTAATCACCGGATATCTGAACACACGGACTTCTTGCGTAGCGGGCAGATAGCAAATCAATCCATGCCCTTCCGTACCAATCCAGATATTATAATCAGAATCTTCGTATAAATTCGACTGGAAGTTATAATTCACTTGCCTCATGATGGCGTCAATGGACTCCGCCTGCTGCTTCTCTTCGTCCAAGCGGAAAATACCCTGTCCGGTAGTTACCACCCAGATCTCACCATTATGCAATTTCTGCATCTGCGTGATGTGTGGAAAAACCCGCTTACCCGCGCGTATCATTGGAATCTCCCGGAAAGTATCCGTTTCCGAATCATACTTCATCAACCCGTCGATGCAACCTACCAGCAGATTCTGCCGGCTGTCTTCATAAAGTGTACGTACGTAATTGTTTTTAATGGAAGTAGAATCACCGGACATGTGTTTATAGTTAGAAAAGCGAAGCCCGTCGAAACGGTTCAGTCCATACTCAGTAGCTATCCAGATGAATCCGCGCTTATCCTGAAAGATCTGGTTGATAAGACTGCTGGACAATTCGTTGTTAGTGGAATAAAACTTACCGGTCTGTGCTGCCAAAGGCAGAACAACCAAACACAACAATAAGACTATAAGGGGGGCTTTGTTAGGAGCTGTTTTCATTGCATTCTATACTTAAAGGTAAGCAAAGATAAGAAAACTTTCGAAATGGACAGGGAAGCCAGTGAAAGGAATATGGGATTTATCACTTAATTATCTATCTTTCGAGCGTCAACAACCCCGGGACGTAACACCAGCGAATGATTTTGTAACACAGGGAAAAGTCATGTTACATTTAAATGTAACACAGGCTACAATAAAACACCTGCTTCTTCATATTATAGAATACCTTTGTCACAAACGAAAAGGAATGTTTAATCACTTAATCTAATTGAATACAAATATGGAAACTTAAAAATGAAATGCACGTCTTCACATCTTTAATAAAGAAAGAGAATATTATTGTTATCCAACTAAATTAATTTCAGTATGAAATGCACAAATTATTGTTTTAAGCCTCTGGGGCTTCTATTCTTATTATGCCTGATACCTCTATGGGCATTTTCACAGAACATCACTGTGAAAGGTGTGGTGAAAGACGCCACAGGAGAATCGGTTATCGGTGCGAGCGTAGTGCAGAAAGGCACCAGCAACGGTATTATTACCGACATCGACGGTAACTTCACGCTGAATGTTCCATCCAACAGTACCATCGTAATTTCATTTGTGGGCTACAAGACACAAGAAATTCCTGTAGCCGGGAAGACACAAATCAATGTTACGATGAAGGAAGATACTGAGATGCTGGACGAAGTCGTGGTAGTAGGTTACGGACAGATGAAACGTTCGGACCTGACGGGTTCGGTGGTATCGGTAAATGACCAGGCCATCAAGAAGTCGGTTCCGACTTCTATCGACCAGGTATTGCAAGGCCGCGCTGCCGGTGTGCAGATTCAGGCAAACTCCGGTACACCCGGTGCAAGTTCTGCCATCCGCATCCGTGGTATCAACTCACTGAACGCCACAAACCAACCTATCTTCGTGATTGACGGAGTAGTGGTGGACGCCGCCACAGATGACGAGACGAATAACCCGCTGTCCAGCATCAACCCGTCGGACATTGTTTCAATGGACGTATTGAAAGATGCCTCCGCCACCGCCATCTATGGTGCACGTGCCTCAAACGGTGTTATTATGATCACTACCAAACGCGGACAAGCGGGCGAAGCCACCATTACTTATGATGGTTACATCGGCTGGCAGAACATGCCCAAGCACCTGGATATGATGAACCTGCGCGAATATGCTGAGCATCACAATTCCCGTGCCGCAGCGGGTATCGTCACTCAAAGCAGCGCCTTTGTACGCCCCGATATGCTGGGTGAAGGAACCGACTGGCAGGACGAACTTTTCCAGAATGCCATGATGACCAGCCACAACCTCTCGCTGACAGGCGGTAGTGATAAGGCCACTTATGCTATCAGTGCCGGTTATCTGGATCAGGACGGTATAGCTCTGGGCTCAGGCTTCAAACGCCTCTCCCTGCGCGGAAACCTCGATGCACAGGTAAAGAAATGGCTGAAAGCGGGAATCAACTTCTCACTGGCAGACTCTAAACAAAAGGTGGGTTGCGACAACAACATTATCATGAATGCCCTGCAACAGCAACCTTCCGTAGCAGTAACCAACGCCGATGGCGGTTTCGACGGACCGGACGACGTGTGGATGCCGGTGAATCCGGTAGCTTACGCAACCATTCGCGATAATTATAACAAGAAAATAAACTTCCGCTTCAATACTTATCTGGAAGCTACACTGATGGACGGACTGTCATTCAAGACGGAACTCTCTGCCGACTACAACCTGAATAAGTTCTATTACTACGAACCCGACTACAAGTTCGGTGTAATCACCAACGAAACCCGCACCGGACGTTGGACGAAGACGGACACCAAATACTGGTCATGGCGCAATATACTTACTTATAATAAAACCTTCGCACGTGTACACAGCATCAACGTCATGCTGGGACAGGAAATGTCGCAGTCACATTGGGAAACACAGGTGAGCAATGCAACGGGCTACCTGAGCAACTCAACCAAAGACCCCAGTGCAGGTGACGTGTCCAAATCAAGCGGTACCGGATCACAGAGTGATAACTCCATCGCTTCATTCTTCGGACGCGCCTTCTATTCGTATGACGACCGTTATCTGCTTACCGCTACCCTGCGCCGCGACGGTTCTTCTAAATTCGCCCGCGGCAACCGGTGGGGCTGGTTCCCATCCGCCGCATTGGGTTGGAAACTTTCCAATGAATCTTTCCTGAAGGACAACGATGTGATCAATAACCTGAAACTCCGCTTCGGCTGGGGTGCAACGGGTAACCAGAATGTAGAGAACTGGGCTTATATGGCCATGCTTTCATCCAAAACCACCCCGTGGGGCGTAGGTGTGTTGACAGGAAACACGCCCAATCCCGAACTGAAATGGGAAACGACCTACTCCACCAACATCGGTTTGGACCTCAGTCTCTTCCAGAACCGCATCGAGTTCATCGCAGACGTATATTATAAGAAGACCAAAGATCTGCTGCTCCAACTTCCGTTGCCGTCTTACCTCGGTTCGGCAGGTGCCGGTTCGGCCAGCAATCCATGGGCAAACGTCGGATCACTCGAAAATAAAGGTATAGAGTTGACCTTGAACACAGTGAACATTGATAAGAAAGGTTTCCAGTGGCGTTCCAACTTCGTATTCTCACTGAACCGTAACAAAGTGCTGGAACTGGATACGGAAAGCGCTTCTATCGAGAAGACCTACAGTGTAGGCAGCGAGAACAGCATAGTGACACGTACCGTTGTAGGACAGCCTATCGGACAATTCTGGGGCTACAAAGTGATCGGCCGTTTCGACAAAGCCGAAGACTTTTATTACAAAGATAAAGAAGGCAACGTGAAACCCGTCGCTCTGCCTGCCGGTTCTTCCATCGAAGAAGGAAAGACCTGGATCGGTGACTACATCTTTGCCGATCTGAACAATGACGGCGTCATCGACAACAACGACTGTACCTTCATCGGAAATCCCGAACCCAAGTTTACTTACGGCATCGGAAATACGTTCTCCTGGAAAGGTTTCGACCTGACCATCTTCCTCTCCGGCTCTTATGGCAACGACGTACTGAACTACAACCGCCGCTACATAGAGAACCCGCGCGTAAACAGCAACCTGCTGAAGAGTGCAGCCAACTATGCCGTATTGGAAAGAATAAACCCGGACGGTCCGGATGATTTCCGCAACCTGCGTGTGGCTAATACAAGCACCACTCTGCCGCGCATCTCGGCTTCTACCACGAATGCCAACAACCGCGTCAGCGACCTTTACATCGAAGACGGTTCGTACCTGCGCATTCAAAACATCTCATTAGGCTACACACTCCCCAAGAAATGGGTGAACAAGCTGAACCTACAGAATGTGAAAGTATATGCCAACCTGCAAAACGTATACACCTGGACCAACTACTCCGGTTATGACCCCGAAGTGGGCTGTATGTATGGCGATGCTCTGATGAACGGTCTGGACTACGGTCGCTATCCTTCACCGCGTATTTATACATTCGGTTTAAACGTTTCTTTCTAACCTCAAAATGAGAAAACAAATGAAAAGCAAATTAATACTTATAATGGCTTTGACCGGTGGAATGTCACTGGCAAGCTGCGAGGACTTTCTGGATCAAGAAAACACTACGAACCTCAACCAGGAAACTTTCTTCGACAGCGATGCGGCTATCACAGCTGCAACAGCTCCACTTTACAACTATGTATGGTCCAGCTTCAACGAGAAGGCCTACTACTCCATGGGCGACGGTCGTGCCAATAACATCACCGCTCAATATTCGGACTATATCTATCCGTATACCAACCTGAACGAAACTTCACTCGCCGCCGGACTCGACGATGCCTGGGGAGCTTTCTACTCGGTAGTGGCGCAAGCCAACAATACGATCAATAACATCCGGAATCATGCTTCTGCCAACGTAAGTGAGACAGCCAAGACCCAAGGCATAGCCGAAGCACGTTTCATGCGCGGAACAGCCTATTGGTATCTGGCTTCCCTCTGGGGACTGGCCATCATCTACGAGAACACTTCGGACCTGGTGAACAACTACGTGGTTCCCGCCAACAACCGCACCGACGTGATGGAATTTGCCATCCGCGACCTGGAATATGCGGCTGCATATCTCCCGGACACTCCTGCACAGACCGGACGGGTTACCAAGTACAGTGCTTTCGGTATGCTCTCACGTGTATACCTCTCCATGGCCGGACTGACCGACAACGGCGAATACAATGGAAGCAACATAGCTACCGACCCGAACCGGGGCACGCGCAACACGTATTATCTGGATCTGGCCAAGAAAGCAGCCTTGAGAGTTGTGGGTACTTCCAATTATGATCTGATGGATAACTATGGCGACCTCTTCACGTATGCAAACAACAATTGCAAAGAAGCGCTCTTCCAGCTGCAATGGCTCTCCGGTTCCAAAGATGTTCTTCCCTGGGGAAGTATGCAGGCTATCACTACCTTCTTTGGCTGGTCTACCATGGTGACGGACGCCACCAACTGGGGCGGTGCCACTTATTGTTCTTGGGACTTATGGGACGAATATGATCCGAAAGACGTCATCCGCCGCCACTACTCCGTGGCTTCCTATGGCGAACATTATCCGGATATGAATGTCCGTGGCGGTGGCTACACGTATGGTGTGACCGAAAATCGCGGAAGCCAAGGTGCAAACATCAAGAAATATGTGATCGGAACAAATGCCGACAATGGTGTAAGTTATCAACAAAGTAGTGGTCTGAACACGCACATGCTCAGACTGGCGGAAGTTTATCTGAACCTGGCGGAAGCCATCCTGGGTAATAATGCTTCGACTACGGATCCCACAGCCTTATTCTATTATAACAAAGTGCGCGCTCGTGCAGGCATGCCGACAAAAGATAGCAATGAAGCCATCACTTACGAAGACCTGCGCTACGAACGCCGCATCGAACTGGCTTTTGAAGGGCAATACTGGTACGACCTGATCCGCCGCTCCTACTACAAGCAGCAGGAAGTGGTGAACTACATGAACAACCAGAACCGTAACGCCAGCTACGACTATAACGAAACCACCGGAAAGTATGAAATCAGTGAAGATTACGTTGCTCCCGGAAAAGGCGTGGCCACGGCTACGGCAAGCAGCCTGACGCTCCCTGTTTCAGACGTAGACCAAAACAAGAACCACTATCTCAGCGGCACTATTCAAACCGTACCCTATGCTTTCGGCGAGAGAGAAGTGTCCGTAGCAGATTTATACAAATAACTTTAATACCAAACAGATATGAAAAACTTGAAATATATATGGCTCTTATGTCTTGCGCTGACCGCTGTCTGCTTCGTATCCTGCGACGACGATGATAATCAGGACAGTAAACCGATCGTAATCTCAAAGATTTATCTTGAAGACTACAAGTCGGCAGTGCCCGACCGTGAAGTCCAGTTCGCCCGCCTGGGACAGCTGATCCGCATCGAGGGCAACGGTTTCCTGGGGATGAAGCGGGTTTATATCAACGGCTATGAAACCTTCTTCAACGTGGCATACGTGGCCGATAACTCCATGCTGATTACCGTGGACAGCAAAACTCCTGTTGTAAATGCACCGGACGATGTACGCAATAAGATACGTCTGGTAAAATCGGGTGCGGAACTAGAGTACACTTTTGAAATCCGCTCAGCAGCCCCCAGTATCTCACGCATCAGCAACACGCTGCCGCAAGCACAGGAAAAAGTGACTGTATATGGCACCGGACTGCACGAAACAAGCAAAGTGACCTTGCCGGGCGGAACTGAAATCACTGCCGGCATAGAAAGTGATGAAGACGGTGAATGGTATTCATTCACAATGCCTTCGGGCATCACAGCCAGTGGTTCCATCACTTCGGAAGGTGCTAACGGTATTGCCATCACTCCCGCTTACTTCAATGACAGCAATTGCATGATACTCAACTTCGATGGCAAAGGCGCACAAGGTTCGTGGAACTGGAGCGAGACAGGTTCTATGATCAGTGCAGATGATCTTGTAAATGATCCGGATGATTCTGGCCGCGGCAAGTGCCTGCAGATTGTTCCGGACCGCCTACTGACCGGAAATGGAGTAGCCGCCGGTAAACCGCGTGTTACCGAATGTTGGACGGTGGGTGCCGGTGAAGACGAAACGGTGGATTGGTCTTACATGTACTCCCACATCCCGGCCACTACCGCTCTGACGGATGTCGCCTTCCAATTTGACATCAACGTACCCGATGCGTGGATCGGAACCGGACATATTCAGATCTGCCTATTCAATAATTTCAATTATGGAGGAATAGGTTCTGATGACGACGGACAACGCACTGCATTCTATGTGCCTTACATCCAGGATGGCGCAGTAGTTCCTTTTACTACGACCGGCTGGCAGACCGTTACCATTCCTTTCAGCGAATTCGGCTACTACAAGAAGCAATTGGAAGAGGGCACCACAACTCCTACTTTCCAAACAGTTGTCGATGACCGTCTGGCTGCCACATACCAGAACTTTGGTGTAGGTTTCGTGAATACCGATTTCACGTATGGGGGAGTAAGCATTACTTCCACACTCTTCAAAACGAAGATCTATCTGGACAACTTGCGCGTAGTTCCTTGCGCAAGCGTCACGGTTTCGGACTTCGACGATGAGGAATAAGGATAGATCACATTGTGTAACATGAATAAAAGAACATAGATTATGAAACTAAATAAAATCATTCTTCCAGTAATGGCTTGCGCACTGACATTGAGCGGCTGTTACGATGAAAAAATGGAATGGGGCAAACCCGACGGGCACGGTGACGTCAACATCTCCGATATTCCCCTCGCATTGAAAGAGAAGCTGGCAAACTATGATTATATCAAAGCGTATGCCAAACAGTATGCGCCGCATATGACCATCGGTCTCGGTTTAGGTGCCGACCAATACATCAGCGATCCGCAATACAAGCAGGTGGCGGATGAGAACTTCCAGTTGTTCACCACCGGCAATGCCATGAAGCACTCGTCCGTAGTGAAGAACGACGGTACACTGGACTTCACAACGATTGATGCCTTCCTGAATCTTGTACCGTCTGACATCCAGATATACGGACACAACTTCCTGTGGCACACACAGCAGAAACAGACTTATCTGAAATCACTGATTGCTCCGGAAGTTATCATAGACGTTGATGATGATGATGTTTGCGAGAATATCATACCAAACAGTGACTTTGAAAATGGTACCATTGCAGGCTGGGGTGCTTGGGGGAATAATAACCCGACAATAAGTATCACTTCTCCGGGATACGACGGAAGCCAGTATGCAATGCTTATCACGAATCCTGCAGATGGTGGCACCGGCAACGCTTGGAAAGCTCAAACGGCCTACACTTTTGATACTCCGATTGAAGCCGGTACTACTTATGTGGTACAATTCTGGGCTAAGAGCAGTACGGGAGCAGGAAAACTTCAATTCCAGTATCAGAATGGTACGACTTACGGCAGCCAGGGTGGCTACAATACTTTTGATGTCGGAACTTCCTGGATATTGTGCCAGTACGAGTTCACTACAACCTATGAAGATGTGAACCGTATTCTTATCAACAGTGGTGAAATAGCCGGAGAATATACAATTGACAATTTTAAATTCGGCAAGAAGATAGAAGAGAAAATGATCAATATCATAGACGACGGAAAATTCGAAGACGGAACTCTCGGCTCATGGATCGGTTGGGGAAACAATTCGACGCGTTCTATCTCTAACAAGGGAGAAGGCTATAACAGCGATTACTGCATGGTGATGGTCAATCCTTCTGACGGAGACTCCTGGAGTGCCCAGACTGCTCATTCATTCCCGGAAACATTAACCGTGGGAAAGACCTATATGTATTCAGTTATGGTGAAAGCATCCGTTATCAATCCGGATTTCACCTTACAGGTGCAAGATGCCAGTGGTGGCAATGGTGAAGGATACGTGAGTGCTGCAACAGCCGTCGATCAATGGATACCGATTGAAGGTGAATTTGTTTGCAAGAATGAAGGAATGGCACGTCTCTGTATTAACTACGGAAAAGCAGCTGGAACTTACTACATCGATAACTTCAAATTCGGTGAAAAGAAAGCTGCAGCAGAAACTAAAACTTTGCGTGCTGCAACCCGTGCCGGTGGCATCAGCTACAAGTTGAAGACTCCCGAAGAAAAGAAAGCCGCCCTGCTGGGTGCCATGGAATCATGGATTAAAGGCATGTTGGAGCATACGGGCGATCGCATCAAGGAATGGGATGTAATCAACGAACCGATTGCAGACGACGGACAATGGCGCGGTATCAGCGGTAACTTTATGAGCAACGGCGATGAAGCTCCTGACATAGCACCTGTGGAAGACGAAGAAAGCGGTCTGAACCTGAACTGGGCAACCGATCACTTCTATTGGGGATACTACATCGGTAAAGAATATGCCGTGAAAGCATTCGAGTATGCACGCAAATATGCAGCTGCCGACGCCAAACTTTATGTAAATGACTACAACCTCGAATCAAGCCCCAACAAACTGGCTGCTCTGATAGGATTTGTACAGTACATTGAAGATAATGGTCAGAAGGTCGACGGTATCGGTACTCAGATGCACGTATCATCCAGTATAACGAAAGATCAGGTAGACGCTATGTTCAAGACTTTGGCTGCAACAGGCAAACTGATCCGGGTAACGGAATTGGATGTACAGGTAGGCACCACTACTCCATCGGCTGAACAATTGGCCACACAGGCGGAAGTATATCAAATGATCTTCGACTCTTACCGGGTTAACGTACCACAGGCTCAGCAATCAGGTATCACCATCTGGACGCTGACCGACAGCAAAAAAGAACATGAATACTGGTTGTCGGACGATGCACCGAACCTTTTCGATGCAAACTATGGTCGCAAACATGCCTATAAAGGTGTATGCGATGGTATTGCCGGAAAAGACATTAGTGAAGATTTCAGCGGTGACGACTGGAAGAATGCGTATGAAACAGAAGGAGAAGGAACTCCAGCTGAATAAAGTGTGAAGACAGGAAATCTGGTAAGGTTGAAACCTTACCAGATTCCATTTAACAAATCATTCAGCAAATCCGGCAAAAACATCCGTTTTACCCCCTGAAACAGGGAAATGTACGATAAACAAAAAATTATGTAACATCATTGAGGAATGATGTAACCGAAATGAAGTTTTCTGCAACACTGCGAAAAGCTTTCTAAATTATAGCTCACTATCTTTGTTGCAATGAAAAACATCTCAAATCAATACCAGAGACAAACGATGAAGAATTGGATTTTAACTTTAGTTTTGAGTGTAATGACAGTTGGGTATGTAAATGCTCAAAAGAGTACATTACAAAAACAAGGCAGCGCTACTCAATTAGTAGTAGACGGCAAACCATTTCTTATTTTAGGCGGTGAATTAGGGAATTCATCGGCAGCATGCACAGAAGATATCGAACGTATCTTCCCGAAGTTGCAACGGATGGGACTGAATACAGTACTCGTTCCCGCATACTGGGATTTGATAGAACCGCAGGAAGGACAATTCGACTTCACCCTCACAGATAAAGTCATCCGTCAAGCCCGGCAGAACGATCTGAAAGTAATCTTTCTTTGGTTCGGTGCCTGGAAAAACTCCATGAGTTGCTACGCTCCCCTCTGGTTCAAAGAAAACTATAAAAAATACCCGCGTGCTTATACACAAAAAGGAAAACCACTCGAAATAGCCAGCGCATTCTCTGAAAATGTATTCCAAGCCGACAACCGCGCTTTTTCCGGATGGATGGAACACGTTGCAGCCATTGATAAAGAGGAAGGTACCGTCATCATGATACAGATAGAAAATGAAATAGGTATGCTGGAAGATGCAAGAGACTATTCCAAAGAAGCCAACGCATTGTTCAATGCACCGGTGCCCGCTGAATTAATGAGTTACTTGCAGAAAAATAAGAAAACGCTCCACCCCCAGATGCTTGAGAAATGGGAAAGCCAAGGTAGCAAGAAGCAAGGCACCTGGCAAGAAGTATTCGGAGCCGATATTTACACCGATGAATTATTTATGGCCTGGCACTACGCCCGCTATGTGGAGAGAATGGCACAAAGCGCCCGGTCCATCTACAATATTCCACTATACGTGAACGCTGCCATGAACAGCCGCAACCGGAAGCCGGGAGAATATCCTTCTGCCGGTCCGCTGGCACACCTTATTGATATATGGCATTGCGGAGCGCCCGACATCGACCTTCTTGCTCCCGACCTGTACGACAATGGCTTTACAGAGTGGGTAGCTAAATATAAATTGCACAACAACCCGTTGTTTATTCCCGAAATCAAACTGACAGACAATAATGGCGTAAGAGCTTTCTATATCTTTGGTGAGCATGATGCCATCGGTATCAGCCCGTTCTCCATCGAAGGTGGTTCCGACTCTCCCGACTCTCCGTTGGTGAAAAGTTATCGTACGCTGAAAGAGTTCATGCCTCTGCTCGCTAAGTATCAGGGTAAAGGCGCAATGAAAGGATTACTCTTCGATCAGGAAAATAAAGAACGTATCATTTATCAGGATGATCTGAAGATAACCTGTCGCCATTTCTTTACTCTTCCCTGGGATGCGCGTGCCACCGATGGCAGTGTATGGCCCGAAGGTGGAGGTGCATTATTAAGACTGGCACCCAATGAGTATATCGTGGCAGGTAGCGGTATCGTTATCGAGTTTGAGAAAGCTACAGAAAATCAGGCCAAAGTTCGGGCGTTGGGCGAAGACGGATTTGTCCAGGCAGGAGGAAAGGGTGATGGAGTGATAAGTGATAAGGTGATGTGGAAAGGGGCACGATGCGGCATCGGTTCCGTAGATGAAGTGAAGGTAAACGAGGACGGTACGCTCTCTTACATCCGCCGTCTGAATGGTGATCAAGACCATCAGGGGCGCCATGTGCGTATCTCAGTGGGAGATTTCCAGATACTTCATGTGAAGTTGTATGAGTATAAGTAGGTAGTAGCTAAGTAGTGAATAAAAAGATAAATTAGATATGAATCAGGTTAGTTTTAATAAAGTTAGGTTGAGTCTGGCAGTGCTGCTTTGCCTTTGCGCTACTTCCATGGTAGATGCAAAGGTGAAGTTGCCTGCCTTGATTTCTGACGGAATGGTACTGCAACGGGAACAACCCATTAAAGTATGGGGCATGGCAGATGCCGGAGAAAGCATACAGGTAAAGTTCCTGAAAAATGCCGTTCCTACAGGTGTAAAAGGAGGAAAACTGAAAGCCACTTACACAGCTACAGCAGATGAAAACGGTCAATGGACCCTTACCCTGCCTGCCATGAAACCGGGCGGACCTTACCTCCTTCAAGTAAATGACATCGAACTGAAAGATATTCTGGTGGGAGATGTATGGCTATGCTCCGGTCAATCCAATATGGAACTGCCCGTCAGCCGGGTTACGGATATGTTCCGTGATGAAATCTCCGCTTATGAGAACACGAATATACGGCAACTGAAAGTGCCCAATATCTTCAACTTCCATGCACCGCAAACGGACCTGCCGAACTACGTTGCCTGGAAACCACTGACGCAGGAAAACGTAATGAACTTCTCTGCTCTGGGCTATTTCTTTGCCAAAGCCATGTATGAAAAGAATGGCATACCCGTCGGACTGATAAACTCCAGTTGGGGCGGAACTCCCGTTGAGGCGTGGATAAGCGAGGAAGGACTGGAAGAATTTCCGAAGTATATTAATGATAAACGGCAATATGAAGATGATGCTTATCTGAAAAGCATTAAACAGACAGAAGGTTTGAACTTCTATCGCTGGAACACTTCCCTATACCAGGGAGATGCAGGACTGCACGAAGCAACACCTTGGTATGCAGCCAACTACAATGATAAAGACTGGAAGACCGTTGATTTATTCTCTACCGACTGGGGAACCAACGGTTTGAATCCGATAAACGGTTCGCACTGGTTCCGCAAGGAAGTGGAAGTACCGCAAGACTGGAACGGAAAAGAAGCGACCCTGCGTTTAGGTTGCATTGTAGATGCAGACTCCGTCTATGTGAACGGTACATTCGTAGGTACCATTTCCTACCAGTATCCTCCACGCATCTATACCATTCCGGCAGGTGTGTTGAAAGCAGGAAAGAATACAGTAACCATACGCCTCATCAGCAATAACGGTTATCCGCACTTTGTAAAGGAGAAGCCTTATAAAATTATTTGCGGAAATGAAGAAGTAAGCCTGCAAGGAGAATGGAAATACAGATTAGGTGCTTCCATGCCTCCGGCTCCGGGAATGATGTTCTTCTGTTACAAACCGGTATGCCTGTACAATGCCATGATTGCTCCGTTACAAAACTATGGCATCCGTGGTGTACTCTGGTATCAGGGAGAGTCCAATGTGGACCGCCGCAATGAATACGCCGCACTACTGACAGCTCTGATTGCTGATTGGCGCAACACATTCGGCAACCCGGAATTACCTTTCTGCATTGTAGAGCTGGCAGACTTCCTGTCCCGAGATGACGCCAGCGGTCGGCAGGCCTGGGCTGAGATGCGCAAAGAACAGGCCAAAGTAGCCGAAACCAACCGGAACACCCGCCTCATCCGCAACAGTGACCTGGGCGAATGGAACGATATACACCCATTGGATAAGAAAACCCTGGGACAACGCGCAGCAGAAAGTGCGTTGGAGAATAATAAATGACGGACAACCGGGAACGGATAACAGCAAACGAACAACTGATTACTGACAATTAATAACTGAATAATACAGCACTATGAACGCACTAAGTCAAAAAGTGTCTATGGCCGAGAAGATTGGCTATAGTTTAGGAGATTGCTCTGCGAACCTCGTGTTCCAGATGATGATGATTTATCAAACCAAGTTTTATACCGATGTCTTCGGTCTGGAAGGCGCCATTGCCGGGTCAGTAATGCTGATTGCCCGCATTGTGGACGCTTTTGTAGACCCTACCGTAGGTATATTGTCCGACCGGACACAAACCAAATGGGGTAAATACCGCCCATGGGTACTCTGGACCGCATTGCCGTTCATGGTGTTCTATGTGCTGGCATTCTACAATCCCGGCATCGAGGATAAGGGTTTGGTAGCGGTGTACGCTACAATCTCTTATACCTTGTTGATGACGCTTTACTCGTTCAACAATACACCGTATGCATCATTGGGTGGTGTAATGTCAAGTGACATCAAGGAACGTACAAGCATTACGTCTATCCGTTTCGTTGCCGCTACCATTGCGCAGTTTGTAGTACAGGGCTTGACGCTCCCGCTGGTAAGCAAGTTCGCAGGTGAAAGTGGTGATAAGGGGCACGGCTGGCTGTGCACTATTTCCTTATTTGCAGTCATCGGTTTCGTGTTCCTGGTTATTACCTTCTTCTCCAGCCGCGAACGTATCACACCGCCGGCAAATCAGAAAACTGATACCCGGAAAGATATCAGGGATGTATTCAAGAATATTCCCTGGCGGGCGATGTTCATCCTGACGCTCTTCCTTTTCACTACCCTTGCCATGTGGGGAAGCGCTATGAACTACTACTTTGAGAATTATGTGGATTCGGGCGCATTATTTGCCTTCCTCGATAAACTGGGGTTGGTGGCTACACAGGCCAGTGATTCGGTGGGCTATACGATACTGAATGCTTTCGGCCTTATTGTCAGCAGTCCTGAAAAGGCTTATGAAGTGGGCTTCGGTGTGTTTAATATGCTGGGAGCAGTGGTACAGTTCTTCGGCGTTATTTTCCTGTCCGGCTTCCTGGCCAACCGTTTCGGAAAGAAATCGGTGTTTATCGTTTGTTTGGCTCTGACGGCAGTGTTCACCGCCTTCTTCTATTTCCCAAATGAGACAGATGTAGAGACGATGTTCGTCCTGAACTTCCTCAAGAGTTTGGCATACGCTCCCACCGTTCCATTGCTTTGGGCCATGATTGCTGACGTGGCGGATCATTCGGAATATGTCAATCACCGCCGTGCAACGGGTTTCGTGTTTGCAGGTGTGGTGTTTGCCCTGAAGGCCGGATTGGGTATTGGCGGCGCTATTCTGGGGTTCCTGCTCTCCGGTTTCGGTTATGTATCGGGTGCAGGGATCGCACAAAGCGAATCGGCTATTCATGGTATCGTGCTTTCATCCAGTATTATTCCGGCTGTTACGTTCTTCATCGGTGTCATAGCGCTGTACTTCTATCCTATTACAAAGAAGTATAATGAAGAGATGCAGGCTGAACTGACGGAACGCAGAAGTAAAGAAGATTATTAAGTGTAAAGGCTGATGGGATTTATTCATAATGGTACAGAAAGGAATAAAAGTGATTAGGGTTTAGTGATAAGTGATAAGCACCATTCGGTATATTATTTTTTAGACGCGGATGACGCGGATAACGCGGATTTAAAAAGCTGCGCTATAAAAGTGGATAAAAAAGATCCGCGTCATCCGCGTCTAAAAGATTATTTATCATTTAACTCATAACCCGTACATTAAGAGTAAATCCCTTCAGCAACCAAATCATACCAATTACAGCATGAAATTAAAGTATTTAGCATTATCAGTTTGTGCTGCCGCATTAATGTCTTGTAATAGTGACAAACCTGTTGCGGCAGACCCGACTCTAACAAACATTCTCGGTGATAAATTCCTTGTCGGTGTCGCCATTAATTCCGAACAGGCTGCGGGTCGCGACACCAGCGCAGTCGATGTAGTTCGCCGCCACTTCAACTCCATTGTGGCCGAAAACTGCATGAAGAGTGAAGTGATACACCCGGAAGAAGACAGATATGACTTTAGCCTGGCAGACGAATTCGTTAAGTTCGGAGAGGATAACGGAATGTTCATCATCGGACATTGCCTGGTGTGGCATTCCCAACTCTCACCTTGGTTCTGCGTAGATGCCGAAGGAAAGAATGTTTCACCCGAAGTCCTGAAAAAACGGTTGAAAAGCCATATCCATACCATCGTGGGCCGATACAAAGGTCGCATTAAAGGCTGGGACGTAGTAAACGAAGCCATCGAAGGAGACGGAAGCTACCGCAAAAGTAAGTTCTACGAGATACTGGGAGAAGAATATATCCCGCTGGCTTTCCAATATGCACATGAGGCAGACCCGGAAGCAGAACTCTACTATAACGACTACGGCATGCACGAACCGGGACGCCGCGACGCAGTGGTGCACATGGTCAATTCACTCAAAGAAAAAGGATTGCGCATAGATGCCATAGGTATGCAGGGACACATGGGATTGGATTACCCAAGCATAGGTGAATATGAAACCAGCCTTCTCGCTTTTGCCTCCACAGGTGCTAAAGTGATGATAACGGAATGGGACATGAGTGCTTTGCCAACCGTAAACCGCGGAGCAAATATTGCCGACAAAGTAGCCTTTGAAAAAGCCTTAAATCCTTATCCCGAAGTTCTGCCGGATAGTGTTTCCAATCTGTGGAATGCCCGCATGAAATCGTTCATGGAACTTTTCATAAAGCACTCGGACGTCATTACACGCGTAACTGCCTGGGGGGTATCGGACGGCGACTCCTGGAAGAATGACTGGCCCGTACCGGGAAGACGGGAATATCCCCTACTCTTCGACCGCAACTATCAGCCCAAGCCCTTTCTGAAAGAAATTCTGGAACCGAAAAAGGCTGTGTTCGATGAGTTCACGTATACGGTAGCTCCCAAGGATGCCGATAAAGCAACTGATCAGGTTACCACACCGGGCACATTGAATCCCGTGTTACCGGGTTGTTATCCCGACCCGAGCATCTGCCGCGTAGGAAACGACTATTATATGGTCAACTCCTCTTTCGCCTTCTACCCCGGCGTACCCATCTGGCACAGCACAGATCTGACGAACTGGGAACAACTGGGCTACGTCCTCAACCGCCCCTCACAGTTGCCTATGTACGACGGCCTGCGCATCAGCGGTGGTATCTATGCTCCAGACATCAAATACAATCCTCACAACGGACTGTTCTATCTGATCACCACAGCCGTAGACGGTGGCGGCAACTTCTTCGTCACCACGGATGATCCGAAGAAAGGAAATTGGAGTGATCCCATTTTCCTGCCCGAAGTGGGCGGCATCGACCCCGGATTTCTCTTCGACGAAGACGGAAAAGCATACATTGTGAACAATGACGGTCCGGCAGGAAAACCCGAATATGACGGTCACCGCGCTATCTGGATACGCGAATTCGACTGGAAGAACGGTTGTACCGTAGGAAAACAGAAGATGATTATTGACGGAGGCGTAGACAAAGCCCAGCATCCCAGTTGGATAGAAGGTCCACACCTCTACCACATCAACGGCACATACTACCTGATGGCTGCCGAAGGTGGAACAGGCCCCAACCACTCGGAAGTGATCTTCACCTCTGCATCTCCGTTCGGCCCTTTCAAGCCTTGTGCCATCAATCCGATATTGACGCAACGCGGCTTGCCGGGCGACCGCTCCAATCCGGTTACCTGCGTCGGTCATGCCGATCTGGTGGAAACTCCCGATGGCGACTGGTACGCCGTCTTCCTCGGCGTCCGCCCCTACCGCAACGGTCACGACGTGATGGGACGCGAGACTTTCATGCTCCCGGTGACCTGGAAAGAGAATCAACCCATTATTCTTCCTGAGGGTGACGTCATCACTTATACCGCCGACCGCTCCCACGGTCCTGCCCCACTATGGACAGCAAACGGACTGGCTAAAGAAGCATTTTTCATCCGCACTCCACTGGTGCCCTGCTATAATATAAACAGCAAAGGGCAGTTGGAAATGACCGCCAGCAGCACTGATCTTAACCAAAAGCGTCAACCTGCCGCCATCGGTCGCTGGATTAACAATTGGACATTCACAGCTCAGACTGGCTTGGACTTCGTGCCACAACAGCCGAAGGATTTCGCAGGCATCATCTGTTTCCATGATGATAATTGCTATATTCGCTTCGGAAAGACATTGGACCAAGACGGCAAACCCGTCATGCTTCTGGAAACATACAGCCATGGCAGACTGTGCAGCCAGGCAAACAGCCCGCTAACCCGGACAGATGGAAAAGTATATCTGAAAGTAGAAGGAGATAATGCAGTAAACTATACCTTCAGCTACTCCACCAGTCCTAAAGGTAACTGGACGCAAGTAGGCGAACCCGTATCCGCCGACCTGATAAGCACGCAGACAGCCGGAGGTTTTACCGGAACCATGGTCGGCATTTATGCCACAGGAAACTATCAGAATTAACCACATTAAAATCATAAAATCATGAAGAAAGAAAAAAGATACTTAGTACCCGGAGATTATATGGCAGACCCTGCCGTGCACGTGTTCAACGACCGCCTCTACATCTACCCTTCCCACGACTGGGAAAGCGGCATCGCCGAAAATGACAACGGTGACCATTTCAATATGAAAGACTACCACGTCTTCTCTACCGATGACCCCGTGAAAGGTGAAATCGTAGACCATGGCCTGGTGCTCACCACCGAAGATATTCCCTGGGCAGGACGCCAGCTCTGGGATTGCGACGTAGCAGAGAAAGACGGCAAATATTATATGTATTTCCCCCTGAAAGACCAGAACGATATCTTCCGTATCGGTGTTGCCATCAGCGACCGTCCCGAAGGTCCGTACATTCCCCAACCCGATCCGATGCGCGGAAGTTACAGCATAGACCCTGCCGTTCTGAATGATGGAGACGGTAACTACTACATGTACTTCGGTGGTCTGTGGGGCGGACAGTTGCAACGCTATCGCGATAACAAAGCCCTGGAAAGTGGAGCTACCTTCCCCGCAGACAACGAGCCGTCCATCCCCGGACGCGTTGCCAAACTCAGCGCGGACATGTTGCAATTTGCCGAAGAACCTAAAGCCGTAGTAATCCTGGACGAAAACGAGCAACCACTGACAGCCGGAGACAACGAACGTCGTTTCTTCGAAGCAAGCTGGATGCACAAGTATAACGGAAAATATTACTTCTCCTACTCTACCGGTGATACCCACCGCCTGTGCTACGCCATCGGCGACAATCCTTATGGTCCTTTCACATATCAAGGAGTAATCCTGACTCCGGTAGTAGGCTGGACTACCCACCACTCCATCGTGGAATACCGGGGCAAATGGTATCTGTTCCATCACGACAGTGTGCCTTCCGGCGGACGTACCTGGTTGCGCAGCCTGAAAGTATGCGAACTGGAATATGACGCCGACGGAAAGATCGTCACCATTGAAGGAGTGGATTAACCGTTGCCCGATAGAGTATGAATACTGTCAAAATAGGTATTATAGGTACCGGGTGGATTGCCGAAAAGATGGCAATCACCCTCAAAGGAATGAAGGGAGTAGAAGCTTATGCAGTCGCTTCCCGCCAGTTGCAGACTGCCCGTAACTTTGCCGACCGGTGGGGTTTCACCCGTGCCTACGGTTCTTATGAAGAAATGCTGGATGATGAAGAGGTGGAGTTGGCATATATTGCCACTCCCCATTCTCACCATTTCGAACATGCACGTATGAGTCTGCTGAAAGGCAAAGCGGTTTTATGCGAAAAGGCATTCACCGCCAATGCCCGCCAGGCGGAAGAACTGCTGAATCTTGCCAAAGAAAAGGAGCTCTTCATCACCGAAGCTATCTGGACACGCTACATGCCTCTATCGCAAACCATCAATGACCTTGTAAACGGTGGAATCATCGGACGCCCCGTGACGCTGTCTGCCAATCTGGGTTACCCAATCGGCAACCGTGAGCGCCTCCGCCAACCGGCACTGGCAGGCGGGGCTTTGCTCGATCTGGGAGTGTATGCACTGAACTTTGCTTCCATGGTTTTCGGGACGGACGTAGAGCGTGTCACCTCTACCTGCGTAAAGACCGATACCGGAGTCGATGCACAGAATAGCATAACTCTCACATTCAAGGATGGGAAAATCGCTGTGCTGCACAGCAGTATACTGAGTATGACCGACCGCCAAGGCATCATTTCCGGTGACAAAGGCCACCTGATCATTGAAAATATCAACAATCCGCAACGAATCAAGGTGGTAACAGAAGATTATAAGACGGCAGTTGTCTACAACTGTCCGCCACAAATCACCGGATACGAATACCAGGTATATGCATCCATGGAAGCTCTGAGGAACGGGTGGCTCGAATCTCCCTATATGCCTCACGCCGAAACCCTGCGCATCATGCGCATGATGGATGACTTACGCCGCGAATGGGGAGTACGCTACCCCGCCGATGAATAAACCAACCAATACTTTTTGTTTATGAAAAAACTGCTCTCTTTATTCTTATTATTATCTTGTTTACTCGGACCCGTATCCGCGGAAGACGGCAGCCGCTTGTGGCTCCGGCAATCGACAGATGCCCACGCACAGATCACAGCGCCTCGCCAGTCTCCTACACTAAACATAGCCGTCCGTGAACTGAAGCAGGCATGGAAAGGGCTCCCCGTTACGCTTGTACTGAAGAAAGACAAACAACTATCTTCTGAAGGCTTCCGTATACGACAGGTAAATGGAAAACTCACCGTCACTTCTCCCAGCGAAACGGGTTTGCTTTATGCTGCCTATCACCTGATCCGTCTGCAAGAAATGCAGAACTTTGGAAAGCCTTCGGAAACAGACCAGGAAATAACGGAGAATCCTGCCTATGACCTGCGTATCCTCAATCATTGGGACAACCTCGACCGCAGCATCGAGCGCGGTTATGCCGGCAAATCTCTCTGGAACTGGGAAGAACTGCCCGGCACACTCTCCGACAGATACGAAGCATACGCCCGTGCCAATGCCTCCATCGGAATCAATGCAACGGTACTGAACAATGTAAATGCTTCTTCTAAAATCCTTTCCGCCGAATATCTGGAAAAGGTAAAGACTCTGGCAAACATATTCCGTCCTTATGGCATCAAGGTATATCTCTCTATCAACTTTGCCTCCCCCATGCAACTGGGCGGGCTTTCCACAGCCGATCCTTTGGACAAAGATGTCATCGCCTGGTGGAAGCAGAAAGCCAAAGAGATCTATCGCACCATCCCCGACTTCGGTGGCTTCCTGGTGAAAGCCAATTCCGAAGGACAGCCCGGCCCGTGCGACTTCAATCGTACACATGCCGAAGGTGCCAATATGCTGGCAGATGCATTGAAGCCCTATAAAGGTATCGTCATGTGGCGCGCTTTCGTCTACAGCCCAACGGATGCAGACCGCGCCAAGCAAGCCTATCTGGAATTCCAGCCTTTGGATGGACAATTCCGCGACAATGTCATCGTACAGATAAAGAACGGTCCGGTCGACTTCCAGCCTCGCGAACCGTATAGTCCTTTATTCGGCGCTATGCCCCGGACTCCGCAGATGGTCGAATTCCAGATTACACAAGAATATCTGGGCTTCTCCAATCACCTTGCCTATCTTGCCCCGATGTGGGAAGAGTTCTTCGACTTTGTGAAGCCGTCTTCACTGAAAGCCATAGCAGGCGTCGCCAATATAGGTACAGATACAAACTGGTGCGGTCATCCTTTCGCCCAAGCCAACTGGTACGCTTTCGGGCGCATGGCCTGGAATCCTTCCCTGACATCGAGAACAATCGCAGAAGAATGGCTGAAACAGACTTTCTTCGATGCAAGTAATCCCAAACATGCACCCATTGCCTATGAAATACATAACATGATGATGGAAAGCCGCGAGGCTGTAGTAGACTATATGATGCCACTCGGGCTGCATCACCTCTTTGCATGGGGACACCATTACGGCCCGGAACCTTGGTGCGACGTGCCCGGTGCACGCCCCGACTGGATGCCGTCTTACTATCATAAAGCAGACAAACAGGGGATAGGTTTCGACCGCAGTCATACGGGTAGCAACGCTACAGCCCAATATCCCGATTCACTCTGCCGCCTTTACGATGACATCCGTACTTGTCCGGATGAGTATCTCTTGTGGTTCCATCATGCCCCTTGGCAACACACCATGCAAAGCGGAAGTATTTTATGGGACGAGCTCTGCTATCGCTACGATCATGGCGTACAGCAGGTAAGAAGCTTTCAGAGAATATGGGATCTGACTGAGAATTACATCGATGCGGAACGTTTCAAGGATGTACAGTCACGCCTGAAGATACAGGCACGTGATGCCGTATGGTGGAAAGACGCCTGTCTGCTATACTTCCAGGAATTTTCGGGTATGCGCCCTCCTTACGAAGTGGAAAGGCCGATACATGAATTGGATGATTTGAAACAAGTGAAGCTTCCTATCGACAACCATGAATGTCCGACACCGAAAATGCTGAATGAAAGAAGATAAGCAATAGCCCTGTTTCAAATAGAAAATACTAAAAAGAACAGTTCAATGTATCATTTGAACTGTTCTTTTTGTATTTTTGTGCATTATAGAATATTATAAAGGATATGAAATATGAATAAAGTAGCATTATTATCTATAAAATGGATACGGTTATCACTCTGTCTGATTACTCTCTCTTTCTTTGTACTATCCTGTGAAAAAGAAGATATTGAGCCTGTTGAAAATCAAAAAACTTTATTCATGTACCTGCCTTGGTCCACCAATCTGACCAGTAATTTCTACACGAATATCTCGGATATGGAAAAGGCAATCAGCCAGCACGGACTGAATGGTGAACGGGTAATCGTATTTATGTCTACTACTTCGGAAAAAGCAACTCTATTTGAAATAACCTGCAAGAAAGGTAAATGTGAACAGGTTACTCTAAAAGAATATAACAACCCGCCTTTCACCACCGCCGAAGGAATTACTTCCATTCTCAATGATGTAAAAAGTTTCGCCCCTGCACCCACTTACGCAATGACTATCGGATGTCACGGCATGGGATGGCTTCCTGTTCATAGTACAAAAGGACGGGCAAGGACTTCAATAAGAATGCACTGGGAAAACGAAGGCGTTCCACAAACCCGTTACTTCGGCGGTACGACAAGTCAATATCAGACAGATATCACTACCCTTGCAGAAGGTATAGCAAATGCCGGAATAAAAATGGAATATATCCTATTCGATGATTGCTATATGTCAACCATAGAAGTAGCCTATGACCTGAGAAACGTTACAGACTACCTTATTAGTTCCACCTGTGAAATCATGGCTTATGGTATGCCCTATTCTATCATTGGAAAAGATTTGATGGGCGAACCAAATTATCAAGCCATCTGTGACGGCTTCTATTCATTTTATTCCACCTATGAAGAAATGCCTTGTGGAACATTAGGCATAACTAATTGTACAGAATTGGATCATCTGGCCGCTATCATGAAAGAAATAAATAACCGGTATACATTTGACATTTCAAAACGGAACCAGTTACAACCTTTAGACGGTTACTATCCGGTAATCTTCTACGATTATGGTGACTACGTAGCACATCTGTGTGATGACCCATCATTATTAAAAGAGTTTAAAGAACAGTTAGAACGAGCCGTACCTTATAAAACGCATACTGAAAATTATTATTCCATGAATACGGGAGCTACCACACCAATTAAAACCTTCTCTGGCATTACCGCATCTGATCCGAGCGTAAATTCTTTAGCAGCAGATAAGACAGAGACAAATTGGTATAAAGCAACACACTAAATAGTTTGTATATTGGCTTGGACAGCTCCACCACATTATCATTGATTATCAACCACTTACAAGAAGTTAAATTCCTGCCAACAAGGACTTAATTTCTTGTTAACAGACTCTTAACTTCTTGTTGACAAGGTATACCATGAGTCAACTGTTTATTCACCACTCAATAAGGTCTAATTAGTTCACCTTTTAAAAGAATATATAGAGGATATTAAGTATATTTGTAGAGTCAAATTTAATACATATGAAAACTATATCTATACTCTATTTATTATGCATGTGTTTATACCTTCCATGCCATAGTCAAGAAGGAAAAATGTTCACAGTCGATAGAGAATTATCAAGCAGCATGCTCAATAAAATCTATCAGGATCATGACGGAATCATCTGGATTGCGACAGAAGATGGTCTGAATCGATACGATGGAGCAAAATTTACAGTTTATAGAAATGAAAAAGATAATCCAAATTCCTTATTAAGTGACTATGTACGTACACTGTTCGAAGACAGTCAAGGTCGCCTCTTTATAGGTTCTCTAAACGGATTGCAAATATACGACCGCGCAAAAGATAGTTTTACAACGATTCCAATGTACCTCTCCAGTGGAGCCTCGATAGCTCCTAATGTAGGAGTTATACTTGAACAAAATAACGGAGAAATATTAATAGGAACTTCCGGTCACAGTATATTTTTACTGGAAATACAAGGAGATAGTATAAAAGCACAACAAATAGATCAATTTATTGCCAGCAACTTGATTACATATTCATATCGGGATAGAAAAGGAAATCTATGGATAGCAACAGGCGATAATGGAATATTTCGTCTCGATAGCAACAACCAATTCAAGCACTATTCCGGTGAAACAAGCATAGCTTTGAATACAGTTTCCAGCATGTGCGAAGATAAACAAGGAAATCTTTATATGGGTAGCTTAAAGAAAGGATTATTCAGATATAATGATAAAACCGATACATTTGTACCAATTACATACACTCCTAATCCCAACTTACCTATCAAAATCCTATACCCTGAGAAGGAGAATCAAATTCTTATTGGTACAGATGGTTCGGGAATGAAAGTCTATGATATCCAAGAACAAAAGATTAAAGAAGCCAATTTCAATATCACAACATTTGACCTTGCAAAATCAAAGATACATTCTATTTTGAAAGACAGAATAGGGAATATATGGTTAGGTTTCTTTCAGAAAGGAGTCATGATCATACCTGCCATTACCAATGAGTTCAAGTATCTAGGTTACAAATCTTCCAGACACAATGTGATTGGTTCCAACTGCGTCATGTCTGCATACAAAGACCATACGGGAACTCTTTGGGTGGGGACTGACAATGACGGAATTTATGCAGTGACCCCAGACAAGACACCTAAAGTGCACTTTGCACCTACTGACAATGCTCATTCCGTTCCTGCAACCATTATGAGTATTTTTGAAGATTCCAACCACAATATGTGGATAGGTTCTTATCTGAATGGCATGGCCAAATTAGATACAAAAACCGGTCGTTGCGAGTATCTGAAGTTAGTGGACGAGACATCTAATCTAATGGAAAATGTATATTGTTTTGCAGAAGATAACAATAAAACTTTATGGATAGGAACTATGGGAGGAGGATTATATCAGATGAATATAAATACTAAGAAAATAGTCCGTTGTCCAACCACAACTTCCAGTAATACCGATTGGACCAGAGTAAATATGCTACATAACTCATGGATAAATTGCCTGTTACATACCGCCGAAAACAAACTGTACATAGGTACTTACGATGGTTTGGGCTGTCTGGATATAAAAACAATGGATTTCGTTTCTCCCATGAAAAACAGAAGAATATTATATGGCGATGTAATCTATGCCTTACATGAAGGTAAGGATGGTAATATCTGGATAGGAACATCGAAAGGATTAAAACGACTAAACCCACAAACCGTTGAGGTACAAGAATATACAACAAAAGAAGGTTTACCCAGTAATTATATCTGTGCAATCAAAGAAGATGCGAATGGCTATCTTTGGATCAGTACGAATTATGGAATCAGCCGATTCAATCCTCAAAATCAAAGTTTCATCAATTTTTATGCAAGTGATGGATTACAAAGCAACGAGTTTAGTAAAGGAGCCGCTTTTGCCGACAAACAAGGTGAACTTATCTTTGGAGGTACGAATGGTATCACTTATTTTAATCCCACAGAAATAACCACTCCTGATAAGAAACCGGAAATTCGGATTACAGACTTCTATATTCATGATAAAAAGGTTAAAAAGGGTATGAAGTCAGGGAATAGGGATATCGTTACCACTGCAGTTATGGATGCCGATCATTTTCAACTATCATACAAAGATAATTCTTTTAGCATTGAATTTTCAGCTATGGAGTTCTTTAGTCCGGAACGAATTACTTATGCATATAGCATTAATAATTCCAATTGGATTAGCTTACAACAGGGAATTAATCGGGTTTCATTCAGCAATTTGAATCCAGGCACCTATACATTCCAGGTAAAAGCAAAAGATAACGATTCTTATTCAGACATCAAAGAATTCAGTATCACAATCCATCCTGCATGGTATGCCTCCGGATGGGCTAAATTTATATATGGAGTACTGTTGATAGTTATTATCTATGGTATAGTCATTCAGATACGTCATCGTTACCGTGCTCGTCAGGAGATATTGGAACATATACATGCAGAACAGATCAATGAAGCCAAACTACAATTCTTCATTAATATTTCTCACGAAATACGCACTCCAATGTCTCTCATCATAAGCCCATTACAGAAGTTAATCGCTACTGATAAAGATAACGAGCGGCAGAAAAACTATCATACCATTTATCGAAATGCGGAACGTATACTTCGCTTGGTCAATCAGTTGATGGATATTCGCAAAATAGATAAGGGGCAAATGTCTCTGAAATTCCAGGAAGTTGATATCGTAGGATTTATCCGTGACTTGTACTATACCTTCGAATATCAAGCAAATGCCAGGCATATCACGTTGAGCTTCCAACCGGAAACTGAAAAGTTAAAAGCATGGATTGATCCAAAAAATTTCGATAAAATTATCCTGAATATAATTTCCAATGCATTCAAGTTTACGCCAGAAAACGGAGAAATCAATATATACTTGCGTGTAGGTGAGGATATGAATGCTTCTCAATCTCTAAAACACTATTTTGAAATAATAGTGGAAGACAGTGGCATTGGCATTAACCCGGAAGAAATGGGACGGATTTTTGAGCGTTTCTATCAAATCCATAATAGCCATAATAATTCGAATGTAGGTACCGGTATAGGATTACATCTAAGCCGTTCGTTAGTAGAATTACACCACGGTACCATAAAGGCTGAAAACAATGGGAACAAGCCAGGGTCCCGGTTTATCATACGGCTACCTTTGGGCAAAGAGCATCTGGGTATAGAAGAAATTGATGATAATCCAGTTGGGAATAATGCTCCTGTACATATCACGACTGTTCTGCCTACCCCCTCGCCAACTGACGAAGAAGATGAAAAAATACGTTCTAAAACCAAGTGTCATGTTCTGATAGTAGAAGATAATGAAGAAATACGCAAATATATCTGTCGTGAATTAGCCAGCGATTTCCACATGCATGAGTGTGCAAATGGAAAAGAAGCTCTCACCCTTATCCTAAAAAAGGAACCGGATCTGATTATCAGTGATATTATGATGCCTGAAATGGATGGATTGACACTTTGCAAAAAAATAAAGCAGAATGTAACCATTAACCATATACCGATTATCCTCTTGACAGCTAAATCCAGAGAAGAAGATAATCTGGAAGGTTTAAACATGGGAGCAGATGCGTATATAGTGAAACCATTCAGTATTGAAATATTGAGAAAAACGGCAGTCAATCTTATTAAGAGTAGGGAAATACTACGTAACAGTTTCAGTGGCAGCCAGATGCAGGAACAGAAATTGAAGAAACTAAAAGTCCAATCACCTGACGACAGGTTGCTTGATAAAGTGATGAAAGTGATTAATGACAATCTCGGTAATCCTGACCTGAATGTTGAAATGATAGCAACTGAAGTAGGTATCAGTCGTGTACATTTGCACCGTAAGCTAAAAGAGCTGACTAACCAGTCAACCCGCGACTTAATACGCAATGTTCGCTTGAAACAGGCTGCATCACTATTGGCAAACCAATATCATAACATTACTGAAGTTGCTACTCTTACAGGTTTTACTAATATTGCATATTTTTCTACCGCTTTTAAAGAATTATACGGGGTACCACCCACCACCTATATGGAAGAACAACAAAAGTCTTCTTCTGACAATGAAGTTGACCAACAGAACTAGACAAAACAAAAAGAAAGCCGGCTAAAATCAGCCGGCTTTCTCTATTATAATATCAGTATAATTCAACTCTTTATCCGCATAGACTAATATCATTACATGCTACGCTCGAGCAAATAGTCTTCTCCCGGCTGAGTAACAATGTCATATTCGTATGTACGATAAAGAACCGGTATTTGAGGATTTATCAGTTTCGAAACGACCGGTTTTTTTATAACTGCCGGTGCATAGAGAGGATTCGGGCAAGCACCATCTGCCACTTTCACCCCTTTTCCTTTTAAAGGAATATAAGAACGGATGCGCAGTACCCCGCCCAACCGAGAATGTATTTTCGCTTTTTTCAGTTGAACGCCATCCCAATCCATATCCACAACAAAACCGCCACGGGCTACAAGCCCTTTCACACTTCCTTTTTTCCATGCTTCGGGCAATGCGGGTAACAAGTGTACTGCACCGTCATGGCTTTGCAACAACATCTCTGCAACTCCCGCCGTATAACCGAAGTTTCCATCGATCTGGAAAGGTGGATGGGCATCAAATAAATTAGGATAAGCACGTCCCTCAGGATATTCTTTCTGAACTTTATCATTAGGTAAAAGATGAAGCATATTCTGTATAATCTTATAAGCATGATTACCATCCAGCATGCGTGCCCAGAAATTAATTTTCCACCCAATACTCCAACCGGTAGCCATATCTCCACGCTGTATCAAAGTATTCCGTGCAGCCTGGAATAATTCCGGATTTGTAATTGGAGAAATCTGATTACTGGGATACAAACCATATAAGTGTGAAATATGCCGATGGTCATCCAACGGATTGTCAGCATCAATCAACCACTCTTGCAATTGATTATGTTTGCCAATCTGCATGGGTGGCAACTTGTCCAACATGGCCTGCAAAGAATCTTCATACAGTTTATCACCACCCAGAATACGGCTTGCCAGAAGTGTACTGTAAAGGGCATCAAAAGCAATCTGATTATCCATTGTACAACCTGCCGTAATCGTTGTTTGTGAACCCCGGTAGCCATGTTCCGGAGACATGGAAGGCACTGTAACCATCCACTTATACTTCGGATGTTCCACTAAATGACTTAAATAAAAATCAGCAGTTCCTTTCAATATCGGATAATACTTCTTTAGAAACTCTTTATCACCGGTAAATAAATAGTGTTGCCACAAATGTTGTGCCACCCAAGCACCTCCATTAGGCCACATACCGAAACTTGCAGCATCCACTGGTCCGCAGGCACGCCATATATCCGTATTATGATGTGCAACCCAACCTTTGGCGCCATAAAGAACTTTAGCTGTCTCACTGCCTGTAACCGCCAGGTCGGCCACCATGTCAAAGAAAGGTTCATGCATTTCACTCAGGTTGGTTACTTCAGCAGGCCAGTAGTTCATTTCAGCATTGATATTAATCGTATATTTACTATCCCAGGGAGCATAAGGACTATGATTCCAAATACCCTGAAGATTAGCAGGCTGACCACCAGGTTGAGAAGAAGAAATCAACAAATAACGACCATATTGGAACATCAAAGCCGCCATCGCCATATCATTCCCTTCTATAAAACGCTGTACACGGACAGGTGTTTCCAAAGCAGAAACTTTAGTGCTTTCCAAAGTCAGGGCCACACGGTCATATTGTTTACGGTAAGAAGCGATATGGCTCTTCAAAGCCTGTTCGTAAGGAACACGGATGGCTTTCTGTAAATAAGCAGCCGCACGCTTTGATTCATTAGCACTAACATCATGGTAATTCACAAAATTAGTAGCTGCCGATATGTACAAAGTAGCTTCGGTAGCCCCATTCACGGCAAGTGCGCTTTCTGCCTTACTCACTTTACCATCAGCTTTTACCTGCACCTGGCATTCGGCACGCATAGCAGCAGGGATTCCTTCATGTTCAGCTCCCTGACAGGAGATAATCAGTTTGCCACCCTTTACTTGTACATTTGACTTCAGCGGACTGTTGTATGATATGGCGAAATTCAAAGCCTTTGCCTTATCCGCCTGAATGCGGACAATAATCACATCATCACTCAAAGAAGCAAACGCGGTACGGACAAACTTCACTCCGTCCACTTCATAACGGGTGGTAGCGGTAGCATTCTCCAGATTCAGGTCCCTGTAATATTCAGAAGGATTCTCATGTCCGGGGAAATTCAAAAAAAGACTCCCCATCATCAAGTAGCGCATGCCATGCTGGGGCGTCATATAATTCTTATCAATGAGTTTCTGTGCCTCCAGGGCTTTGCCTTCAAAAATAAGACGGCGTATTTCAGGTAATACCTGCAATCCTTTGGGATTATTATTATTGTAAGGTCCGCCAGCCCAGAAAGTCTCTTCATTGAGTTGCAGTTCTTCACGGGCAGTTCCGCCAAATACCATAGCTCCTAAACGGGAATTGCCCAATGGCAGAGCTTCCAGCCAGTCTTGTGCCGGACGAGCATACCATAATTTCATATTCTGGGCAGATGTCCAATCTCCATATCCCAAAATAGAAAGCATCTTAGCGGCATAACGTGCTCCCAACATCCGGTATCCTTCGGCTGTAAAATGAAGATTATCGAATGCAACCGGACAACCGGCGGAGGATATGACATGTGCAGTAGAAATTACCTGGGGCAAACTGTCGATGATTGTATTCATACTGGCACAGATTCCATTCTGGTCCGCATGTACCACCTCACCCGCCAGTAAGGGCACATTAGCAGCAGATAATTCCAAATCTTTCAAAAGATTATCATACACTCCCTTTACTTTTGAAGGCCAGTCTTTATCATTTGTATTCGACTCTCCCTGATGCAGCAGAATGCCTTTAATTACTCCATCCTTTTGAGCAAGCTTTGCCATCTCAACCAAACGTGCATAAGGATTGCCACCGTATTCTTTTACCATATTCTTCAGCCAATCCGGAGAAGTTTCTACGTACGACTGATAATTATCCTTATCAAACAGTTCTATTTTGCAACCACCTACGGCAACATTGATAATTCCTACCCGTACATTGGATGGCAGGTTAGCCACCATAGCCCGTCCAAAATAATCACCTGGAGTCAGGCCCGTATAGCAACGTGCCAAAGGAGGAACCGCCTTATACCAATTCCCTTTGGTCCTCCCCAAATTAGGACAATCGACAGCCGCTAGTACCTGAAAACGGCTGTCAACTGCCACGGTGTCCTGTTCTTCTACCTTTGCATTTCCTTCCATGTTCGATTGTCCCAAACACAGATAGATATGAAAATTCGCATCTTGTGCAAATGTCGTCATGCCTAAAAGAAGCAGGCATGTAAATACAAATGTTCTCATAATCTGTCTATTATTTATTTTTCTATATACATATTCATTCTTTACCAAATATCCGGGTTACGAAAGGTAAACACTGATAAAGAGCCGAGTGCCAATATTCCCAGTCATGCCCTCCATCACGCACCCTGAACTGGCAGGGTATTCCGGCGTTACGCATAGCTTGATAGAATTCTATATTACGATCAAGCAGGAAATCATCATCCCCACAATCTACAAACCAGGCAACACTACGCAAATCAGCCTTGCGGTTCTCGTCAGCCTCCATCACATATTTCACACAGCTATTTTTAATAACACTACGGGTAAGTATCGCTATCTTCGAATTCGGATCATCAGCAGGTACCGCTCCCTGTTCAGGAATAGACATCAGAGCACTCATCGCATAGACTGCACAAAACATATCACTATGGCGCTGACCATAATTAGTAGCTCCGCCACCACCCATCGACAAACCGGCAATGGCACGATGCTGCTTATCACCTATCACCCGGTATTTCTTCTCTATATAAGGCAAGAATTCCGTATAAAAGAAAGTCTCATATTTCCAACCCGGCATATCAAAATATCCGTTCCACTCCATATGGATATTTCCACCGGCATTCGGAGTAACAATAATCATTTCGCACGCTTCCCCACTGGCTACAAGACAATCCATCACATCTTTTACATGACCCCGTTCGGCCCAGACAGGATTGATTTCCCACATACCATGCAAAAGATATAGGACCGGATATTTTTTCTCTTTATTCTGTTCAAAACTCTTTGGCAAAAAAACGGTATAGGCACGCTTTGAATTCAACACTTTACTAAAAAGAGTGTCCGTAACTACTTTACTCTGAAAATTCCAAGGTGCATTTTGTGCATAACCGGACAGTGTATACATCATTACAGCCAACCATACAATTATCTTCTTCATCATATCTTTTATTTAAAGTTTATCAGACCATTCATATATATCTGCAAAAATAAGGCATGAATCCGATCACTGATTTGCAATTTTAGACATTTGAATATCAATATTAGATAAATATTACAGATTTGTGTTCCTGCACACTCTTCACAGAGGATGCAGGAAAGATATTATAAAATGCACAAATTATATCAAACTCTCGGAAAGATGAGAGCTGATATGTCTTTTTAATTTGCTAAGGAGACATTAGCTATCACAATAGGTTTTCCACCTGTTGACCAAAAACCTGCAATATAAAGATGCGAAGGATCAATCTTTCCTCCGTTCTTATCTTTCATATTATTCAACTCCACTACAATCTTACGCGAAGATCCGAAATCATACGTAGCAGGCTCACTCCAATAACTGGCTTTATCAAACAGACGGAACGAAACACCACTTTCATTATCATTACCCAATTCTACGGTCACAGTCTTATATCCCGACAAATCAAGTCCACTGTCATATTGCCACCCTCCGAAACCATACTGTCCCGTCACCAGTGTGCGGGTGTTTTCGTCGAACGTGCCTTTCTCCCATATAGAAGGATTGAAGACATCTGCCGTCAGTGAGAAAGGAGAAATTACCGTAACCTGCAATGTCAGTTGCTTACTGACTCCGGCAGCCGATTGATATGTAACGGTTACCATAGCTTCACCTGGTGCCACAGCTACTAATTTGGCTGCCTGTTCTACTTTCAGCACGTTCGAATCTGAACTGTTGACAGTCGCTTCCGCAGTCACCATCCGTACCGTTCCATCAGAATAAACAGCTTTCACTTTGAGATAATTCGTACCACCCATTTGCAGACGAAGATTTCCTTCCTGTCCCATCAACTCCAGTTTCTCCAATTCCCCATTCACTACTATCCCATCAGCATATTCTTTGAACCAATGGTACATCGCCCAAGGACAGGCTTCGGGGTCATTGAGAAAAGTATAGTTGCCCGGTTCACCCGGCACATCCTTAAATGCCGCCAGCTCATGGGATCTGGTGGTGAAAAACAACCAGGAAACATTACCTGAATTATCGGCTATATATTTGAAGTTGGCGCCAAAGCCTTCAGCACCTGCCGTTCCTGTAATACTTTTACCCCAAGTGGCATCATATTTCTTCGGAGCCCAGTCTATTTCAGTCACCATGATAGGAGCAAAAGCCGCCACAGGACCTACTTGCGCATCCCAACCCCGCTGAAAAGCCTCATAACCTCCTCCTGTGGAAGAGCCGATTCCCTCACCGCTGTCTTCCTCAGCATCGCTACCATACCAACCGGGATAGCAGTGAACAGCAAAGCCTATGTTCTCTCCTTCGATACGGTGAATAGCATATCCGGCATAGGATGACTGATAAGACAATCCCGGCACCCAAACAATATTGCGACAATTAGTACGTATCTTGTCTACTATAGCCTGAAAGTAGAGTTGGAGATTCTTGAAATGACTGTCACCGCCACTGCCGTATGTTCCGTCAGTACCTTTTATTCTGACAGGTTCATTAGCAAACTCAAACATAACATCCATATTATTTTTCAGTTTAGGATGTTGCGAGACAATATCCCACACTTTGAGCAAAAATTGCTGATAAGTGTCTCCTATTTCTATACCTTGATAGGGAGCATCAGACGGACAAACCCCAGGCGGACGCATCACCACATACATTCCCTTAGAAATAAAGTATTCTGCCATCGGCACAAACAACTCTTCAAGATACTTCCGAAAACGGGTTTCGGAGAACCGTTCATGTCCTTCATATCTCACGGACTGCATGGAGGGGTCATCACTCCAATACGGGTCGAGGTGCATCCGCACGAAATTGAATTTCCATCCTGCGGCCACAATGCCGTCTACCATGCTCTTATTATACCTGAGGCATGCCTGCACGTCATAGTTACCCCACGCATTATTATTGAAGAAAGGGCTGTAAGTCTGCGTAAAACCATGCAGATTGACTATTTCTCCCTTTTCATTTTTAAGATATCGCCCCTCTACACGCAATATCGGCAACTTAGCTTCAGCAGGAGTCTCAGGTTCCGGATCCGGTTCGACTGTTTTCTCCGGTTCCGGTTTCTCCGGCTGCACAGGAATAGTGTCGTCCGAACAAGCCGCCAAAAACATCCCTAATGCCAATGTTAACAAATAAATTATTTTTTTCATATCATTCTTCATTATTTTAGGGGGAGTGAATCAGTAGTTAACAAGGGGACAAGGTTCCATGCGGCATAGAAGTATTGTGCAGCCCCTCGTTCCCTTGTTTCCTTCTTTTCCGTTTCAAATGTAACAGATGCAATGAAATAATCTGTATCTTTATGTTACATACTTGTTCACTGACGTTACATTTTTAATTGAAAGCCTAAACAGACTTATTTATTATAATATTACCAATAACGAACAAAGCTATAGGTATAAATATCATCTCCTGTAATAGTTCCTTCATACAATTTATAGCCTTTTGAATCAGAAGATCCGAAATAATATATGCTATCTGAACTTGAAAACCTTGTATCTACCGTATTCCCTACTCCAGCTGTATCAAAAGGTATTTCATTACTACAACCACACCAAATGACCAAACTCAAAATAAATAATATGTTTTTCATTGTTATTCGATTTTTATTAAAACAATAAAGGCAGCGAGCGTTTTCACTTTACGCCCCACTGCCTTTTCTTATAAAACTCTATTATTTTCCAGCCAAACCATCAGCAAAGCCTGCATATGTATGCTTACGGTTGTAGTTAGCATCCCATAAACCTACGGGTTCACCACCACGCCAACCTGAATCACCAGGAGCATCAGTAGCACACCACTGAGTGATACCATACTGCTGAGCAGCAGGAATTATTTCGAAGTACTTCTTCACGATGAACTTATAATATTCTGCCATCGCTTTATGCTGAGCTTCGGTCATATTCTCTGTCTTCACACTGGTACCGTTCTCGTCTATATAGCCCATATCAAGTTCAGAAATCTTCACGAGTTTGCCACTTTCTGCCAATATCTCGAACATCTTCACTACATGGTCTTCCTTACTCTTCTGAGTAACAGCATTAGCATAACAACTTACATGCATTTGTGTGCCGATACCATCAATCTTTGTCACACCATCAGCTTCCCACTTCTTAATCCAGTGTACCAAACTCTTGGCCTTCTTGTTGTCATCCCAATCAGACTCCAAATTGTAGTCATTGACAAAGAGTTTCAACGGAGCGGTACCACCGTTCTCGACATAATACTTACGGGCGGCAGCTACCACAACACGAGCGTAGTCTTCATTACCCAAATAGTCTTGCCAATAGAAGTTATTCTTAGCATCTTCTGCAGAGACATTTTTGGCAGACTGTAAAGTATAGAATCCTTCACCGTCATCACCGCCTCCGGAAATAGCTTCGTTCACAACATCCCACGCAGTCACATAACCACCAGTAGCTTCCATCATACCTTCTACCCAGTTGTTCATGGCCCATGTAAGGGTATCTTTCTTTTCTTCAGGAGTCAACTCAATACTTGTCTGATTAGAAGAATATCCCTCACCTTCAGCAGATAACGCTTGATAACCATCCCAACTTGTCCACCCTGCAATCGACTGGTTTTCAAAGTTAGTAGTATAAATTTCCGATGTCCCATCAGAGAACACTACATTATCAACATAAATAGTTCCTACAAAATCACCAAAATTAAAGGTAAACTTATCTACTTGGTCAAACCCCGGCGTAAATACAAAACTTACATCTGTCCATTCTGTACCAATAGCAAATCCACCTGGATAACCTTGAGAGCCAACGCTGGTAGACTGCAAAAATATAGTACAATTGTATACATCAGTTGCTTTAACCTTGGCCGTAAAAGTGTATGCCTTTCCTTCTGTCAACGGTGTAGCAAATTGATACCACACTTGTGAACCGTAATTATTGTCTTTCTTTTCCGTATTAGTCATAGTCAAACAAAAACCAGCATTATCGTTGCCTTCCTTCCCTATTTCATAGGTATATGTACCCATCCAACTTGGCTTTGTCCAATGGGATAAATCGCCTGTATCGAACGTACCGTCTACAATAAGATTTTCGCCATCAGCAGAAGTCAATGTCACATCATCAAAACAGAGTTCCCCTTGGAACGGACCGAAACAAAAGCGCAAGCGATTGATAGGCATACTTGCTGTAAACGTAATTGAAGTCTCTTCCCATTTTTCACCAGCAGAAAAAGAAGGCAAGTATTGTGTATCACCATCAATAACACCAGGCCAAAAGTTATAGTCTACATTAGAAGTAGCTTTAGCTTTCATTGAAATCACATATTCTTTGCCTACTTCAAGCGGCGTACTTAAATCATAATAAATTTCTGCTTCCCAAGGGTCTTTTCCCGCATTCGGTACTGTAATATGCAAGAAATTGTTAGCAGCGTTTGGATCAACAGGCAAAGGTATCGGAGCAATCAATCCGTTTAGATACTTATTATTCTGCTGCGCATGCCAAGCCAGCGTATGTCCGTAAATAGTGATTCCGGCAGCTTTTGCTTCCTCTACAAACTTCGCCACTGTGCTGAAACTCATTGTTCCGTCATTAGCCACACACGAAGCGTACTTCATGGCATTACCTGCCGTCATCTCATCGAAATTAGAGATAGCCATAGTACGCACCATTTCTCCTTTCAGAAAATCACTCGCCGACAGCGCAATTCCCAACTTAAAGTCGGGACTTGCACTTCGGTCTATATATGTTTTCAATGCATCGTAAGCATTGAGATATTCATATTGGGCTATACTTTCCGGCTTCTCAGTCTTAAAGTCAACGAATTGGTCATCGGCACAAGAGGCAAGCGACAGCAATAAGCCCAAGGATAATGAGTATTTAATTGTTTTCATTGTATAATCATTTATTAACATATTTCTTATTCTTTTCATCAATATGCAATCAAGGGTAACGATAAGTGGTAAATGTGAAACTTCTATAATTCACCACATAATTCGGACCTGTATCCTTCTTCAACAATACACGTATGGTTACACTTCTGGGCGTACCGTTCAAGCTCAGATAACGCTCATTATGCAATCCTGAATATTGCAAAGAAACCTCCGAACCATCCGAAGAATAAGCTTCCCATTCATAATGCAATGAACTATCCGGCACGTCCATTACGATACGGACAAATCCGGACAAGGCATTCAGATACATCTGATTACCTAAATCAGCCGTTATTGGAGGCGTATAAGGATCAGATAGCACTGCGGTATAACTTCCCGTGATATTGACAGTCGGTCCGCTTTGTGCCCAAAGCAAAGGAGGAAGACATAAAAATATAGATATTAATATTTTTTTCATGATTGAATGTTTTTAGTTATTATCCAACATTATGTTAATTGGTCGTTTAAACGTTTCCGTTCAATTGGCGCGATACTTAGGGACAAAAGTTTCTATCTTGTTTGTTCCACGAGTCTGTAATACCAATGTATCTTTCGTAGCCACCTTTTTTATGCCAAAGTCTACACTATAATCCAGGTAGATAGCATCCCGGTCTTTACCACCCCAGGCTTTTTTCTCTCCATTTTCCACAAATTTCCCGGAACCTGTAGCTATTATTCCTGTGGTACCTGAGACAATGGTACACTCATCGTTGTCATTAAATGTCAACAGTAAATCGCACTTCATCGTTGTTCCATCAACCTCTTTTGTACTAACAGGAAAAACAGCAGTCTTCAACGAACGAGTAGTAATATCACAGACTTCATCCTTTTCCACAGATTGAGCATGACGCACAACGGTAGTTGTAGTTCCACTTTCTGTTACCTGATCTATACCGCGGCGCAAATACGAAGCATGCCATGGATTCATATATTTCACACAATAAAGCACATAGTCTTGGGGCTGCACACTCCAATAATCCGAATTGGGACGTGCTGGCGCATCACCTTCAATCAAAGGAGTACCTGTCAATATGCGGTCGGCACCAGTCTGCTTCTTCATCACCACGGGAATCACATAATTATTACTCAAGGCTTTTTCGTCAGCAAAGAAAGCATCGGTAAGTTGCACCTCCACATTCCCCCAGTGGTCACCATTATATTTAATTTTATCACCAGCCAACGTATAATATGTGGAAGGCATAGGTAATACCGGTGAACCATCTTCAAAAAAGAGGTTATCACAAAGTGTATTATCCACAGCAATATCTATAGTGATATTTCTTCCACCGTATGCCCCTCCCATTGTTGCATAAATGGCACACTTGTGCTGACGGTCAGCCGAATTATCTACTACCGGGTCATTGCCCAATACAATAGTACGCACCGGATATTGATAAGCAAAATATACACTCACACCACCCTCATAATCGGGAAAATAGTTACTTGCATTCTCACATGAAGAGAAAGCAAATGACATGGCACTCCCCAATATTACAGATAATAATTTATAGATTTTCATTTCCATATTCTTTTTGCATTTTATAATTATGTGATTACCATCCTTTGTTCTGTTGCAGATTACTCCACTTCAACATCTCACCATAAGGTATAGGTCCGTAATTCATATACTCCTTGTAGTTTCTATTTTCTACATCAATTACGGTATAGCTCAGGCTTTCGCCCACTTTGTCAATTCGTATTCCCTTAGCAGTTTCTGCCAATGGCATTTGCCAACGACGAATATCCCAAAAACGCTTATTTTCGAAACAAAGCTCAATGCGACGTTCGTTACGGATAAGTTGAGTCATCTTTTCCTTATCTCCCTTGATACTCTCCAGATAAGCGTCGCCGTTATTGGTTCCTACACCACCACGAGCACGAATAGCCTTAACTACGTCATAAGCACTATAGGTATTACTACCTTTGCCCATTGGTCCCCAAGCATCGTTGGCTGCTTCAGCATAAGCCAGAAATATTTCCGTATAACGGATACGAACAGGAATATGAAACTTAGCATTAAGTGAACTCGGATTGGCATTACAATCTTCACGCAACAGCTTACGTAGATAGTAGCCCGTACGAGTAGAGGTACTTAATTGATTCAAGTTATTATCTTGTTTGCTGTCTGCATCAGGATAAGTACCTGTGATAATGGCTTTTTCCTTAAATGTAGCTCCATTAAATAAAATATATTTTGCTAAACGTGGATCACGATTTTCATAAGGAGCGTTTTCCGAATAACCGCTGTTAGCTTTGTCTGCAACAGGATAACCGTTAGCCATAGGGAAAGCATCCACTAAATTTTGCGTAGGATTAATACGCCCGCTACCATAGAGCGTAGGAGGAAAGTTATCTTTCTCCTGCTTAATACCTATATCCCAATCTTCCGTTCCATTGCTCTTATTTCCTCTCCAAAGGATTTCAGCAGGCACTTCTCCTGAACCAAGATTATCAAGATCACTTGTATTCATATACCAAGTGTTACCCGTCGGATCAAGACCAGATACACCACCAATACGATTCAATACAGTAGCAGCATAGCTTGCAGCAGTTTCAGAAGTCACACCTGAACCTTCCCGGTAAGCCGGACTTGCAGCAAGCAAAGCTACCTGTGCCTTTATGGCTTCAGCTATTCTGGCAGTAATACGTCCGCGTTGATAAGTTCCAAAGACAAGATTATAATTACCCATCTTTGCACCGATTTCTTTGTATTTTGCAGGTACTTCAGCATCACTTTTTATATTTTCGTAATCAACAGGCAGTAATTCAACTGCTTTATTTAAGTCAGTAAATACCTGCTCTACACATGCACTGAAAGAAGCACGGGGCTGATTAAAGTCGGAACTGTTATCTTCCGGTTCCAGAAGTATCGGCACACCCAGTAACTGGCCATCTGCCGTCCAACCTCCATGAGCCATCAAAAGATAGTAATAATTCAAAGCACGCAAGGCATATGCTTCTCCGCTGAGTTTGTCTATGAACATCCTATTCGTCACCTCATTCTCAGCCCAACTTACTTGGTCTGCGATACCTAAAAATGTATTGAGGTATTGTATTGCCGCTTTACGGGCTTGCCACTGTTCCATAGGATTATTATTCGACGCCCATGAACCAAGAGCCATTTTTGAATAGCCACTCTCTTTATCATTGGTCACTGCATCGTCTGTAGCTACATCACTCACACTGGAATTGTCATACGGTAGCATAGCATATCCGTACCCCAAAAGTCCCACAGCATAATTAGGATCTGAAAGCATTTCCTCAACACCGCGATTATTCTCCTTAGCAGGTTCGAACATATCCTCGCAAGCAGAGAAAGTCGCCAGTAATACTGTAGTTAATATAATATTTCTTAGTTTCATTTTTATCATAATTTTAGATTAGAATACAGCTTTCACACCAATATTATAGAATCTGCTTTGCGGAGCACTACCCACATTCATCTCCATGTGTTTACGTTCTTTCGAGATTGTCAGCAGATTTGCACCGCTTACGTAAGCAGATAATTCATTGATGAAAGTGTTACGCAAAATACGTTTCGGCAGATCATAAGTAATCTGTACTTTCGCCAGATCGAAGCGATCAGTCTTGTACAACCAATAATCCGAAGCACGGAAGTTATTACTTGCACTTCTAGCAGATAAACGGGGATAAGTAGCAGTAGCTGCTGTTTCAGGAGTCCAACGATTGCGGACTATGGCTGAATATTTATCATCGCCATCCACCCAATAATATGAACTGTTTTTCAATCCATAAGCGCCGAAGTTACCAGTACCCAACACAAAGAGAGTCAAGTTCTTCCATTTGGTAGTAAAATTGATACCGAGTGTAAAGGGCGCACCATACCAACCACCTTTACCCAAGAAGACTTCATCTTTGTCATCAATTACATTATCTCCATTCTGATCTACATACTTGATGTCACCAGGTTGAACCGTACTACCCAGTTTCTGTTCAGGACTACTCTCAATTTCTTCCTTATTCTGGAATAATCCGGCACTCTGAAGTCCCCAGATACCATCAACAGCTTTTCCCTCACGATAACGATAGGCATCATCATAGATTTCATCACGCTTAGTAACCTTAGTATCGTAATACGTACCTGCCACACCCAAAGACAAGTCTACATCTCCAAAACGCTTGTTAGCATTTATATTGAAATCAAAGCCTACACGCTTGTTATTGTTATAGTTCATCACAGCCATAAAAGATGCTGCCGGATATCCTGTATTCAAATGTGACGGATAAAAAGTAGGTTGATTGATCAAATATCCCTCCATAGAGTTGATAAAGAATGAAGCATCGGCCGTAATCAGTCTATTCCAAAGCGAAGTTTTCAGGTTTACAGAGAACTCTTTGCGCTTGATGAACGAAAGATCGTCGTTCTGACCTCTGGTAGAGATAGTATATTTACCGGCCGGACCATCATACCATGCATAGCCATCGTTTTGAGTCCATACTGATTCATAGAGATAAAACTCATTATCACCCATTACCAAATCAATGTCTTGATTGAGGATACTACCCGATACGCTCAACAATAAATCATCTACCACAGGAGAATCTTTCAGAAAGTTTTCACCGCTTAAACGCCAGCCCAACGTCACCGAAGGAGAGAGAGCCTGACGATGTCCTTTAGCCAGCTTAGCCGAATGGATCAATGCAGCACCAAAATCTGCATAATAGCGTTGCTGATAGTTATAACCCGCCTGTAATGCCAAATTAGCATTGCTGATACGATGATATTGTGCAGAAACCGTCTGCTGGTAACCATTGGCTATAAGCATAGCTGATACATTATGATACTTATTGAAAGTATTCTGATAATTGAACTGTCCAGAAAATGCAATCGTTTGCTTATCCGCACTTCCACCCACATTCTGAGTGCCCGGCTTTTCATCATTTCCCTCCTTGCTGAGCGCTACTATAACATCTTTACCGCCATAGTTAGCCCAAGTAGGAACAAATACTGCATATTTATTATCAAAAGAAGTGGAGTAAGAAGTGGCATAATCTACAGCAAACATAGCATTGAATGAGAGTCCTTTCAGAACTTGATTAAGATCGACATTCACACCAGCATCAAACTGGAACTGACGACTCGTCCACTTACTGCTTCCGGCAGCATAACTGTCAGCAAAAGCATTAGTAGAATTAGCCTGCGTACCAGCCAAGAAATACTTTCCATCAATAATATTGGAAGTAGTGCTCAGCAGTTCCCAAGCAGCTGTAGCATTGGGATCAATCATATCCAATGGAATAAGCGGGGCCGCATATTCCGGGAAATTCGGACGTGCAGTCGATGCTATGTTCCAATAATCACCTTTCGCCGTTTTTGAATTGTAAAATGTAGCATTGGCATTAATGTAGGCATTAATAAAGCTATTGATATTTACGTCTACATTACCACGTACGTTAAAACGGTCCGTCATATTATTCTTGGCTTCACCAAAATCAAGAAAATCTCCATTACGATAATAACTCACATTACTATAAAAACGCGCACGCTTACCGCCACCAGTAATCTCAGCAGTTACTTCCGAACGATTATATGCCTTTTTTACATAATCAGAAGAATAGTAATTTATATTTGTATAACGATATGGATTCAGTCCTGAACCATGATTGTAAATATCTTCGGCCGTATAACGGAGTTTCACAGTAGGATCATCATTCAAGAGGGCTTCATTATAAAGTGTCATGTACTCAGCCGAACCTAAGTATTCAGGAAAAGCCTTCGCTACATGAAATCCGGTATTAGCTCTGACACTAACGTTCAACCCCTCTACATTACCGCGTTTTGTAGTGATTACCACCGCACCTTTAGCAGCTTTACTACCATAAAGAACCACAGCCTGGGCACCTTTCAAAAATGAAATCTGTGCAATTTCAGACGGCATAACATTGTTGGCATCACGAGGCACACCATCTACCAAAACCAAAAAACCGGCATTGTCACCGTCCATTCCCCACAATGAGTTACCATTCCAACCGCCTACATAGCCCTGCATATTATCCAAGCTGTAAGTATTATAATTCTTCTTCGTAAGTTCTTCCACATTGACTACAGAAACACCACCCAAAAGGTCTTTTTGAGCTACCTTACGAAAAGCGACCTGTACCATCGGGTCTTTTTCGTTTGCCAATGAATCGGTCTCATTCCAGTCTGTGGCCTGCGCACTGACAAACATCGGAGAAACAGCCAGCATAGCACAAAGAATGAATTTTGTTTGTATATATTTCATTGTTTATTCATTTATTATTAAACATACTTTTTAGTCCTCCACGATTACCAGCCGGGATTCTGTCCGAACTCAGGATAAAGATAAACATCATCATCAGGTAAGGGGAACCAATAATGCTTTGTACCGTATATGCGTTTCACAATCAGTTCATGACGGTAGTTAGCCACTTCAGCTTCCGCAGGGTCATTATTTTTATAGAAATCTGCACTCTCTACCCGATCGAATTCTACAGAATATTTCTCGGTATAAGGTGACTCGGTCAGCAACAGCCAACGTTGCAGGTCATTGAAGCGGAAACCTTCCATAGAAAGTTCAACAGCACGTTCACGACGAATCTCGTCCATAAATTTCTTGCTGTCTGCAATATAGGATGAATGTACTTCCTCAGCACCACAACGGGCACGGATCTTATTGATTGCGTCGAGCGAAGTAAGCGTACAGTTATCAGACTTGGCAGATGAACCGCCAAAAGCAGCACAACTCTCGGCATACATCAGGTAAATGTCTGCCAAACGCATATAAGGCAAATAAGTATGCAAGTTACTACCCCAGTCATATTCCTTATCACCTTCATTACAAGTATGGGGAACAAACTTCTGGAAAAAATAACCGGTACGGCTGCCAAGATCTGCCGAACGCATATCTGAACCTGTAGAAAGATCACAATAAGCATAAGGTTTTTGTGCATCGGACAATTTATCCTCTGCCAATACAAAATGGAAACCGTCAAATACGATATCGTGATAGAAGCGCGGATCTCTGTTCTTAAAAGGATATCTTTCATCAAATCCTGAGTTGGGATCATCAACAGGAAGACCATTTGCCATACCATACATTTTCACAAGGTTGGCAGTAGGCAAGTGTATGATTTTATCATGGGCGACAAGTCCTGCCACTTTCGGCCCCCACAATTTCGTCATATTCCAGTTACTTCCATTAAAATCCGCAGAAGGGCCACGGAAGATAGCCTCTACCGAACCGGGCATTAACCAATTCTGACGACGGGTATAGAAAATATCGGAATAACAAGTTTGGGCACCTTTTGCCTTCTCATGATCATAAACATTACTATAATTAAACTCTGCAAGCGCATATTGGGTTTGCCCACTCTCTACCAAGGCCAGCAATTCGCCAAATGCCTGTGCAGCTTTCTTACAATAAGCTTCATCATAGTTGTAAGTCTGAGTACCTCCCAACTGTGCACCGTTCTTCATCAAAGGGCTTCCTGCCCACAGATAATTCTTACCCAAATAACCCAACGCCATGATTTTATTGATTCGCAGTTGGTTCTTACCCTCTGTAGCCTTACCAGCACTGGTCTTGTCCCAGTCTACCGGCAACAAGTCTGCAGCACGACGGAAATCCTCTCCTGCTTTATCGGCACATTCTTGATAACTCAAACGTGGTAATCTCAATTCTTGCGTAGCATCGAACACCTGATCAATATAAGGCAATCCTCCCCAATAGGTCATCAGTTCAAAATGCCACCACGCACGGAAGAAATAAAGCTGACCTGCAATCAAGTCTTTTTCTTCCTGCGTACCCACCAGTTTGTCCAAATTGGCAAGACCTACATTAGCCTTGCGAATGCAATACCAAGAATGCGGCCACAAAGAGTGTTGAAACTTATCGGTAGAAGCTGGGTTGCTGGGATTTCTATACAACCAACATTGACCATTACTTTGCCAAGCACGGAAATTACCTAAGTCAGCCTGATGCGTCATGTGAGCATCACCCATGGAGTTGAAGAGTTCGTCATCACCCCAGTTCCACGAAGTACAATAGTTACATTTCTCCTTATCGGGAATACAATTATATATTTCTTCTATGAATCCCTGGAAATTACGGAAATTCTTAAATGCATCTTCTTCGGATACAGTCGATTCAGGACTTTTATCCAAATAGTCTTCGCAAGACGTCATGCCGAGCCCCACTGCAAGAGCCAAAAGGCCTGAACATAAAAGAGTCTTATATGTATATTTCATCTTGTTCATTATTATAATGTAAATTTAACACCTAAGTTATAACGTTTCACTGTGGGATAAGCTCCCAGATAACCAGCTCCGGAGAGGTTAGCTTCACGGTCATCCGGCATGCGAGTCCATAACCATAGATTATTACCATTGACATAAATTTTCAGGTTACTTAATCCCATTCTCTTGATCCAGCCTTTATTCCAAGTATAAGCTATTTCAACGTTCTTTAAACGAATATAAGAACCGTCATAAAGAGATTGGGTTCCGCCGTTATAGCTCGGCGTAGAATTCCAGCGAGGTACTACCACATCGGCATTAGGAGTATTTTTTGACCACCATGTGCCAGTGTCAAACACAGTGTTCAGTTTGCTGCCAAAACTAGTAAGCCCCACATCACGGGTTACATTGTTCACACCATAAAATTGTGCAAATGCACTGAATCCTTTCCACTCAAAACCGATGGTAGCATTAAATGTATTTTCGGGCTGACTGGTGTAGCCATAAGGAGCCTGATCTTTGTTATCCACCACACCGTCGCCATTAAAATCGACAATGTAATAGTCGCCCACCAGTTTTTGAGAATCATTAGCATCATGAGCAGGGCTACCATACAATTGGTCATAGTTTTGAATGTATCCCGCATCAATATAAGAAGTATATTGACCTACCCCGAAGCCAGCTGCTTTCTGATAGGCAGGACGCATAGCTTGGTCATCTTTCACCAACACCTTATTCTTAGCATGTGTCATACTAAAGTTACCCCAAACACGCCAGTCATTACCAAAGGTCTTATTTACACGTAATTCCAATTCATATCCATTCGTACGGATTTTACCTTTGTTAACAGAAGGAGGAGTTCCTCCGAAATAAGAAGGAATGGAACGGTCGCCACCATAGACAAAGATATTGGAACGTTCATCACGGAAGAATTCCAAACTACCAGCCAGCACTCCTTCAAAAAGCGAATAGTCAACACCAATATTCAATTTTTTCACAACCTCCCATTGTATATCCTGATTACCAATAGCAGACTCACGATACCAGGTATAGATACTTTCTGTATGGTTCAGATCCATAGTAGTGTGGCCACCATAGGCCCACTGGTTCATGTACAACCACCGACGGCTTGAATCAAACGGATCAGGTCCTAACTGGTCAGAACCAATTTCACCATAAGAAGCACGAACTTTCAACATGTCAATGATCTTCTTTTCACGGAAAAACTTCATGAAAGGTTCTTCACTGACCATCCAGCCAATAGCACCTGAATTAAAAAATGCAAAACGATTCTCTGGGCTGAACTTTTCAGAACCATTGTAAGCGCCATTGTATTCTATGAAATAACGGTCGGCATAGTTATAAGTAACACGGAAAGCCCAGTCTTCACGATAGGTTGGCATCACACTGCCTCGTGCATTTTCCTGACGACTAAATAATCCCATAGCCGTGACATCATGCTTACCAAAACTACGCATCCAGTTCAATTGCGCCTGATAATAAAGGTTACGAACCGTCTGGCTATTATCCACGGCACCGGGAGAAGTACTCCAATTGACTCCTTGTGTCCAGTCAAAACCATTATTTGTGTCATACGATTGTTCATATCTCACCTGACCGGTATCCGGATCAATCCACTTGCGCTGCGCACTATTAAACAAGTCATTGATACCACGATTGTTTTCAACAAATATATTGTCCCAAGAAACAGTGGCACGGGCAGAAAGTCCCTTAGTTATAAACTTCAAATCTTGCTCCAGTGTAAAGTCGGTATTGATACGGGTGGTTGTGAGTTGCATCGTACCACCTAAAGAAATATTTTCTGCAGAGTTCGTGGTATTTGTAACAAGTGGATACATACCCCAGCTACCATCGGAATACTGCGGCAGGAACACGTCCGGTGCAATATTGTATGCACCCGACCATTGCTGCCCAATCTGCCATTCCGAATTACCCGTATTGCTCCATGGAGCCTTACGAATAGCATTGGAGCCTGCAAGGTTCATCTTCAGTACGGTAGTCTTCGTTATATTGAAGTCCAGATTACTGCGCACATTGATACGATCGTATCCATAACCAGAGTTGTAATCACGACCATTGTCATAAATTCTAAAGAGGTCACCCTCATGTACATAATCGGCCGAAGCAAAATACTTCACAAACTTTGTACCACCACTAATATTAAGATTGGCATTGTAAGACATTGTGTTATCTTTAAACAGAGCCTTCTGCCAGTCTACATTAGGATAACGTTCTCTCTGCTCAACAGTAGTCTGATTACGATAATTGTTGATGAACGATTGGGAACGGATGTATTCCCATGAATCAGGCCTCAGAGCCAATTCATGCTCAATGGCTGTATTACGAAACAACAAAGCGTCGTAAGAATCGTACTTATTGGGAAGTTTAGAAGGAGCCTTCAGAGTGGCATTGAAACCCACATCGATTTTCGCACTGCCCTCAGCACCACGTTTCGTAGTTACAAGAATTACACCATTGGCACCCTTCACACCGTAAACAGCAGTTGCGGATGCATCTTTCAAAACTGAAATAGATTGTACAGAACTGATATCCACTGAACTCATGGGACGTTCAATACCATCAACCAACACAAGCGGATCTTCATTATTATTCCAAGAACTTGCACCACGAATCGTTATTTTAGGTTCTTCTGCACCTGGCATACCTGTACCTGTGGTAGTAACCACACCTGGTAAGTTACCCGTCAGTGCCGCACCAATATCACTGATACCAGCTGCCCGTTCCAGTACTTTACCGGTAGTTTGTGTGATAGCGCCTACTACACTGGCCTTCTTCTGCTGACCATATCCTACCACAACAACCTCTTCCAGTTGCTGTGAGTCATCTTCTAAAGTGACCTTCAAGAGTTTTTGGCCTGCAATTCTAACTTCCTGCGATTTCATTCCTATAAATGAAACTACAAGAATTACTTTGTCATCAGGAACAGTCAATGTGAAATTTCCATCTATATCTGATATTGTACCTATTGAAGTATTGTTTTTTACAACGACGGAAGCCCCAATTACCGTTTCGCCATTTCCATCGACGACTGTTCCTTTTACCGTTACTCCATTTTGTGCTAAAGTCGGTAAACAACTCAATAGCAACAAAAGAATCAAGTAAGGGATCTTTTGAATTTGTTTTGTTACATTTTTCATTACCATTAGTTTAAGATATTAATAACTACATTCTCTTCATTACATTAGCTATTAGAAATAGCTTTAACTGTCATCATACATGCATTTCATAATTACATCGGTCTTTTAAGATTAATAATTCCAGCGATTCGCATTTGCAATATTTTACATAGATTTGCATTCTTGGTCATATAGAAGTTAGAGACATTTCACAAACAACTACCTCAACTCTCAAAACATCTCTCTTCTTGGCAGCAAATGTATCCAACATAAACGGAACAATTCGCACATTCATGCTACACGTTTTTTTGACAGTATTACATCTTTCTTTTTGATGTTACATTTTTCTTTGAAAGCATTACATAATAGAATATAAAACATTTATTATAAGACAGTTACCCCCAAAACAAAATCTTATAAGCCCGGAATATATTTTACTAAAAAGCGACCTTTCAGAAGACCTTGAAACAGGTAAAAAGGAGCTCAAAAAATGAAAGAAAAAATGGTTTGTAACGTACCGAAAAAGATATGTAACCCACTTGTTAGAGGCAAAAAAACTCTCTTGTCCTATTCATTTAGCAAAAGGGCAATTAACACATTTAAAGAAATGGATAAAAAAAAACGGCTATCTATGTTAGATAACCGTGCACCTTCACTATAAATTATAGATTGAGTAGTCATGCAAATGTGCAAGTAATTTTTCGGATACGGACGACACGGAATAACGCGGATTTTAAAGGATGCGCTATGGCGATGATGAGTTGATGTGCTATGCGCCGGCGGCACAAAGCATAGTAACCTGTAACCCGTAGCTTGTAACTTAATTTAGCTCATAATCCGCCCCAAATGAATCAATTCATATTTTTTGTACACAATTTTCACTTCTTATCTTTCTTGTCTTGTCACTTTTTCCACCCCCTCTCAGGTACCTTCTGGATGGGGGGGGGGGGGGGAAAAGTGGGCG
>NZ_CABJDN010000002.1:372154-788589 GCF_902364365.1 Bacteroides intestinalis
AGTCGAAGGAGTAGCTGCGGGAAAGGAAGAAATTTACGAGTTTTTTGTAAGTATAATTACTAACAGATGAAATATACGATGAAGCATCATTTAACTCATATCGGTATGGTAATGAGTTTTCACCACAGAGTAACACAGAGTCTCACGGAATTCTATTCTTTCGATTTCAAATCGATTAAATTCTGTGAGACTCTGTGTTACTCTGTGGTGAATGAATTCATACCCGAAAAGGAATGAGCTAACTTTACATGAGCGCTTAATCCAGACTATTAATACACTTATAATGCCATTTACTTACTTCACTATTTCCATTTGAAACGGCGAAGCCGGAAGCCCTGCCTTATTCTTCAGGTTAGCCTCTTGGGGATTATCATCCCAAGCGTAACGAACCTTTACAGGCTGAATAATGTCTTCGCCCCAAACCATCACCTTATTGCCTTCTACGGCAGCCTTTGCCCATTTAAAACGTCCGTCTGCTCCTGCCAGTGCAAAACCTTTCAATTGAGTTACAGGCATTAAATCATTCGTTCCTTCTTCAAAAGAGAGAATGATCTTTCCTTCTTCAACAGATACAGATGTACATAATGGACCGCTATGAACTATATCTTTATGACCATATACCTTCTTTTTAACCTGAAGTGCCACTCTTCTTGCCAGTTCTTTCTTATTTAATGGATGAATATCATTCCACTCTCCCAAGTCTATTGCTACGACTAAAGAAGTATTAGGCAACTTCAAGGTCACTTGCCGTTGAGCCTCTCGCATACCCGCCCAACCACTCTCTACAGGCTGCAGATGCGTCTGCATAAAATTGGGTAGCTGCATAATAAAGAACGGGAGATTTTCATCTGCAAACTTCACTCGCCAATCTTTTATCATAGCAGTCAATAAAGCCTCATATTCACTTGAACGCCCTGCATTCGTCTCGCCCTGATACCACAAAGCTCCTTTAAAATGCAAATTTCGTAAAGGAGAAATCATGGAATTATACATGCCGGTCGGAATATTCTGAAAAGACACCCCACCTCTTCCGGCAGGCATTTCACAACCTAATCTATATTTCCACTGTTCCGCCAAACGAACCGTGTCTCCATCTATCGCCATACAATAAGGCTTGTCTTTGACAAAGCTGGGGCGACCACCTGAATTGATAAGACGAACCGTCACCAGATTCTCACCTGCTTTCAATACCGATGCAGGAACTTTATAAATACGTGGCGGATATTGATACGAAGTGGTACCTACAAATACACCATTCACATACACAGAGTCCGCATTCACCATACAACCCAAACGCAATATGGCATCTTTATCAGCTTGATCAGCCGTAAGACGAATATCCTGACGGAACCAATGTGAGCCACTTACCGGATAGCCATTCTTAGTGCCCAATTGATAGGAAAACATATTCACTTCCTCCCAATCGGAATCATCCAATTCCGGTTCATACCACTTGACCGGAGCATGAAGTCCTTCATCCCCTTTATACAAAGAGAGATTCCAAAACCTCGACATCATACCACCTGCCTTATTCATCAAAACCTTATATTCGTCAGAGTTATAAATATCCCTTTCACGCAAATTCTTTGGGAATTCCTGTAGAGCATCCTCACTCATCCAAGCCTCAATAGAACTTCCGCCCCAACTTGAATTAATAATCCCGACAGGAACTTTCGTCTCATTATACATCTCTATAGCAAAAAAATAAGGTAGTGCGGCATAAGACTGAGCAACCTCCGGATCCAAGGATGTCCAGTCCATCCGGGAAATATCTTCTTTCGGACCATGCAAATCATTGCCATAGGGAGTTTTAACGTAACGGATCATTGGATTTTCGTAAGCAGCCGTTTCCTTGCCAAACATATCCGCTACACGTGCCACGGTCAGTTCCATATTCGATTGCCCTGAGCACAGCCACACATCCCCTACCAAGATATCCTTTACTATCACTTCATTCACCGTCATCTCATAAGGACCGCCAGCTTTCATAGCAGGGAGCATGACCTGCCATCTGCCATTCTCATCAGCCTTTGCCGTGTATTTCTTCTTCTTAAAAGTTACCACTACATCCTCACCCGCTTCAGCTGTTCCCCATATCTTAATGGGTCTTTCACGTTGTAATACCATTCCATCCGAAAGAACGGAGGGGAGTTTAACCTTAGCTTCAGCCCATACAGAACATATACAGACCAATACTACCAATAAAGTAAATTTATATCTCATAATATTGTAATTTTTAACATTCCTACTCCTTTATCAAACTTTCAGGTGCTCCCAGGAAAGAAGGTTTCAAACCTCCCAGGTCAATCATTATTTTCTGCATAACAAGTGCCGGATCAAGCGGACGGATACGCAAGGTATGCCTTCCTTTCTTATCAAGTAAGTGTCTGCTTTGAGTAGTAATTATGTGCTCTGCCTGCAACTTGCCAAGCTCACCTTTATAATCACTGTTGATATTGACTAATTGTTCTTCACCACCATCCAAACTGACCGCATAACGCAATCCTTTATAATCATTGAAATTCAAAGTTGAAGAAAAACGAACGATAACTGTAGCATCCCCACTTTTCTCCGTTTCAAAATCATATTCCAAACACATATCTGCTCCCGGAACAGCTGTGGCAGGTGAAGTAGTGACAGCAGATAACGTACGCCCCAGGTTAGGAATTGTAATCCAATGAGCAGATGTACTGTTAGCTGAACGGGTATAATGTTCTGCTTCGATAGATACATACCCATCCGTTTCCACAAACACAGGTGGTGCGGGAGCGATACGAGGTTCGGGAACGAAAGTTACTTTAGGCATAATATTATGTTTCGGATCATTCCAGAAGCTATATCCGATATGTGTCTGATCCATGATATGATTCCATTTGCCACCGCTCATTACATGGTTATATTGATAAGTCAATACGGAGTCACGTTCAAAACACGCACGTGCCTTATCAGCCCATTTATTGGCTTGCACATCGTTGCCCTCTGCCAGTTTACGATTCATCGCTACGGCATAATACATATCATATAGGTTGGAACATGCTTGTATCGGGAAAAGTACCAATTGATCAAAAGCATCCCGATACTCGGCAGGCATCAGATAATAGAGTTTCAAGGCATCCAGGCATAATGCGGCATATTCATCTCTTACACTTTGCCATTCATTATAGTTTTCCAGACTGTAAGTCCTGTCATCCAACATTTCCGGAGTCACCCTACGATTATATTTAGTATAAGTATCAATCAGACGGGCTGCTTCTTCGGCATAGTTTCCACCAAACTGCTGACGACAGAAATCTACTGTATGCTGAAACAGATTATTTTCGTTGAAACGTTGCGGACCCCAGGCCATATCCAGGAAGAAGGTGATCGGATACTCCATTGGTTTCAGATCGCCCACATTCACCACCCACAGTTCACGTACACCATAGTCATAAGTCAGAGTCATCTGCTCCCATGTACGCTGTATCTGGGTGATATTTATCCATTTAGAGTTGCGGGGAGCTCCTACATAATCGAAATGATAATACATACCATAACCACCCTTACGGGGCTTAGCTTTCAAATCGGGTAATTTACGTACATTCCCCCAGTTATCATCACAGAGCAGCAGTGTTACATCGTCAGGTACTCGCATACCTTTATCATAATAATCCTGTACTTCCTTATAAAGTGCCCACACCTGTGGAGTTTCTTTCGCCTTCTTACCAGTAGCTTTTTCTATAATCTTCCGCTGATCTTTCACAATATTCTGTAACAGGGAAATATTTGCATCTTCACTCATTGGTTCATCACCATCACCACGCATAGCAAGGGTTATCACTGCTTCCCAATCTTTACAGCGTTCCATACCTTTCTGCCAGAAGTCACGTAATACAGCAGCATTTGTGTTATAGTTCCATTCCCCTGTTCCACGACGTTTCCAGTCTTTCTGAGCCTGTCCCATCGGTTCATGGTGAGAGGTACTCATTACAATTCCCATTTCATTGGCCAACGGGCCATTCATCGGATCATCATCATAGAAGGCACTGTTCCACATAGCAGGCCACATAAAGTTTCCTTTCAAGCGAAGCACCAATTCGAATACAGTTTCATAGAATTTACTGTTAAAACCACCGAAAGTAGCACTGGCCCATCCACCCAAAGAAGGCCATTCATCATTCAGGAAAATACCGCGATACTTCACAGCAGGCTCACCATCCGTATAAATTCCTTCCTTGATAGATATAACATCATGTTTTTCTACCGGTACATCCGCCCAGAAATACCAGGGAGATACTCCCATCTGCCGGGCAAGTTCATAAATGCCATAAATAGTACCACGTTTATCACTACCGGCAATCACCACTGCTTCTTCTACTCCGTCTATGGGATTTTTCACAGTCTGTAGAATATACTTCTCACGTTTGCCCTGCAAATCAGCCGCATTGATCTTCCCGGACTGCAACAGTTGTTTAATCCAAGAACTATTTTCTATAGAACCGACAATCAACATACGCTTCGCGGATGCAGAGTAAATAATTTCAGGTGTAACACCCGTTACCTTACCCGCATCTGTCTGCAAATTTACTACGGCACGCACTACACCTTTATCTTCCTGCGGATCTATCAATATGGGATAAGCTTTTCCCTGCTGTATCCAGACAAAACCACTCCCCTCATTTGCTACAAACCGTTCTGTTGCAGATAATGGCTGTAATAGCACTAAACTCATCAAGCAATAGATAACCCAACTAATTTTTGTTTTCATGGTATGATACTTTTTAATTAATTTCTGTCTTGTACAAAAATAGTCTATTACAATATATTTTCTTGTTCCGCATGTTCCCACTTACTATAGTCGATGTTACATCCGGCATTTTCATGTTACATAAATTTCCATTCATGTAACATCTGCCCTGCAAACAACCATAATTACCAAAAAGAATCCGCATTTTGTGATTTTCCTCATTCTTCTCTGACAAATATAGCAAGAAACAATTTTAATATTCATAAACATGAAACATCTATTTCGTAATTTATTGCTTATAGCATTTATCGTATGCTGTAATTTTCAACAGGCTCTTGCACAACAGATGCCTCCTATTCCAATCGATTCCAATGTACGCATTGGAAAACTGGATAACGGCCTAACTTACTATATCCGCAAAAACAATCTCCCCGCCGAACGGGCAGACTTTTATATCGCTCAGAAAGTAGGTTCCATCCAGGAAGAAGAGAACCAACGCGGTCTGGCACATTTCCTCGAACACATGTGCTTTAACGGAACCACCCATTTCCCGGGTGATGCCCTGAAACAATATCTGGAACGCATCGGAGTTAAGTTCGGTGAAAACCTGAATGCCTACACTGCAGTAGATGAAACCGTATATAATATTTCGAATGTACCTGTCAATACTCCGGGAGCCATCGATTCTTGTTTATTAATTCTGCACGACTGGAGCAATGACCTGACTCTGGACCCTAAAGAGATTGATAAAGAACGCGGAGTCATCAACGAAGAATGGCGTACACGCATGAGTGCAGTGCAACGTTTCCAGGAAAAGTTGCTTCCTGCCATGTTTGCCGGTACCAAGTATGCTACTTGTTTCCCCATTGGAACCATGGATGTAGTGATGAACTTCAAGCCGCAGACACTAAGAGACTATTATGAAAAGTGGTATCGTCCCGATTTGCAAGGCATTATTGTGGTGGGAGACGTAGATGTAGATGCCATCGAAGCACAGATTAAGAAACTGTTCGCCGATGTCCCCGCACAGCCCAATGCCGCCAAACGCGAATATTATCCGGTAAACGACAATAAAGAACCGATTGTGCTGATTGCCCGAGATAAAGAACAGCCCCATATCCAAGCTATCATCTTTAACAAACACGAAGCAACTCCCGACTCGGAGAAAGGCAATATGAATTATCTGATACAAGACTATGCCATCGACCTCATCAATAACATGCTGAATGCCCGACTGAACGAACTGCTTCAAGCTGCCAACCCTCCGTATATCTACGCAGGAACCTATGATGGAGATTTCTTCGTTGCAAAAACCAAACAAGCCTTTACCGGCATTGTTGTTTGCAAAGAAGATGCAGTGGAAAACGGTATCACCACCCTGGTTCGCGAAATGGAACGTGCCCGTCAGTTTGGCTTCACCGAAAGCGAATACCAACGTGCCCGTGCCGAGTATCTGCGCAATATGGAATCTGACTACAACGAACGTGATACACGTAGGAACGAGGTATTTATTGATGAATATGTACGCCACTTCCTTGACAACGAACCCATACCGGGTATTGAAAACGAATACGCCATCATCAACCAAATAGCTCCGGCCATCCCCGTACAAGCATTGAATCAGATGATGCAGATGTTGATAACAGATACCAACCAGGTAGTCGCCATTTTCGGTCCCGAAAAAGAGGAACTGAAAATGCCGACAGAAGAAGCTATCAAGAAGATTCTGAAAGATGTAAAAGCCGAGAAGCTGACTCCGTATGTAGACAAAGTATCAGACGAGCCCTTGATGAAAGAAGCCCCGAAGGGTGGAAAAATCATCTCCGAACAAAAAGATGATGTATTCGGCACTACCATACTGACATTATCCAACGGAGTAAAAGTTATCATCAAGAAAACTGACTTCAAAGCTGATGAGATTACCATGAAGGGTGTAAGCCTGGGAGGAAGTTCACTGTTTCCCAACTCTGAAATCATCAACATCAACGGTTTGGATGCCGTTTCTGCAGGCGGTTTAGGCAATTTCAGCGCTGTAGACCTTGAAAAAGTATTGGCAGGCAAAAGGGCTTCCGTAAGTTACGGTATCGGTGATAAGACCGAAACTGTCAATGGCTACTGTTCTCCGAAAGACTTTGAAACGATGATGCAACTCACCTATCTGACATTCACTGCTCCGCGCCGTGATGATGAAGCTTTTGCATCTTATAAGAACCGCAACAAAGCAGCATTACTGAACCAGGAAATGAACCCGAACGTTGCATTCAGCGACAGTATTACCTTTGCATTGCAAATGGGACATCCCCGTACCATCCGCATGAAGGCCGATATGATTGACAAGATGGATTATGATAAAATCCTGGCAATGTACCAAGACCGTTACAAGGATGCCAGCGACTTCACCTTTATCTTCGTAGGCAATGTAGACGTTGAAGAAATGAAACCGCTTATTGCCGAATATCTTGGAGCATTGCCTGCCATCAACCGTAAAGAATCATTTAAGGATAACAAGATAGAATACCGCAAAGGTGTATATAAAAATGAGTTCATCCGTGAACAAGAAACAGCTAAAGCCTCTAACTTCGTCAGTTTCATCGGTACGTGCAAATATGATTTAAAGAATTCCATTCTGCAGGACATGACTTGCCAGATTATGGATTTAGTTTATACCGAGAAAGTACGCGAAGATGAAGGCGGAACTTATGGGGTATATGTAGGTGGCAATCTCTCCAAATATCCAAAGGAAATAGCCGGAATACAAATTGTTTTCGATACAGCACCTTCTAAGAGAGAGAAACTGATGAAAATCATCTTTGCCGAGATAGAGCACATATCCAAAGAGGGGCCGTCTCAAGCCAATCTTAATAAGGTGAAGGAGTTTATGCTGAAGAAGCATGCCGAAAACCTGAAAGAAAACAGCTACTGGATGGGAAGTATTGATGAATACTTGTTCACCGGAATGAATCCGATAAAAGACTATGAACAAATAGTCAACAGTATTATGGCAAAAGATATTCAAAAGTTTGCCTCTGACCTGTTCAAACAGAAAAATGAGATAGAAGTCTCAATGATCAGTCCGGATAAAAAATAATAGTATATAATAATAATAAAGAAAGGCTGCACTGTGTTTCAAGCACAGTGCAGCCTTTCTTTATTAACTTCTTTCTGTAGGGTTATGAGTTAAGCCGCTGCATCGCCACTTTTATCTCTTTTCGCTGCGACGGTTAATGAAAATCATAGTAAATACTTATTCTTTCCACCATGGTAGAAAGAATAAACGTTCGGATGGAAAAGGCTAACCGCTGGAAGGGAAAAAGCATAGGAATGCCTAAGAAAGGAGTTAGCTATTGCATTTCGTCAAATCCATCCGCTTCTTGATTTGTTAGTAACGCGGAATCAGTAGTTGAAATTTGTTTGTTTTTGAACGGACTATAAATTATTAGATTCTAAATCCTGATACCCAAACAAACTGATTGTAATCTGCCAGAATAAGTTTAACGGCATATTTGAAATAAGCCTCTGACATAATTGCAAAACAATATTATTTGGATTATAAATATTTATTGCTACTTTTGTAACAGCTTACTTCTATGTGTAGAAAGTGGCTTTGAAAATTTTGATTTGAGAACGGTTATTTATTGCATTCCCCTATAAATTCCGCTAAAATTTACAACGGATGACAATAAGTGACAGGTCTCACGCACATTTGTATATACACCTTGTTATATACCCAATGGAGCGTGGGGCTATCACTTGTGTCGTTGTAAGGTCCTAGCGGAGCCTTTAGGGGACATGAGTAGATAGTTTCCCACGCTCTTCTTTTTATAAACCACGCATCACAGGGAAATGATGCGGCAACCAAAATAAACCATGTACGAGGACTTCAAAGAATGTGTCATCCGGTTAATGCAACATCCCATCATGAGCAAACCTGTTTCTTTTTTAAGCGATTCCGAATGCCTGCAAGCCTATGATCTTATCAAACAATTAATCGACCTATCCGTGAATGAAGAGTATACCCAACTGGATTATATCCAGATGGCACGCCTCAAATACCACCTCGGAGAATTAGCCTATCAATTAAATACCGACAACGAAAACACAATCCTGCACTACAAATCCCTTCCCCACCTGTTAGAAAAAGGCGGTTTCGACCTCAGTCTCCGTAAATGGGCAGAACTGGTCAGCCTGAGAACCAAAGAATAAAAAGAGTTCAAAGAGTTGTCCGCATTTTTACTTCTGAATATTTTTACATGTTTTTTACGGATAACCTTTGCTATTCAATAAAAAATATATAAATTGCCATATTTAAAAACACGAAGGCGGTATTGCCCGATAATAAAAAATAAAACTATGCAGTATGAGAAGGATGTGATTTACTCCCTGAAAGTAACCGGGACTATGATAACAAATGATTGTCATTATTATCTGATAGAAAATGAAGGAATCAAATACAAGGTAAAAATGCTGAAATTCCAGCACAAACTACCGGTTCCCGATGAAGTGAAATGTATCGTTTATAGCTATGATGCCGACGACACTCCTCTCTTTGCACAACACAAAGGTGAAATATCACGCAAACTTTATACAGTCGGCAGCACTTATCCTTTCGTTGTGCAACAAAAGCCAGGCTATCAATCCGGACACCGCAACATCTATTATGGATATGATATGAATGGTATACGCGCCTTAATTCAGGTAGGAATAGGAAAAGAACTGACTATAGGAAGAAATGTCCGCTGCACGGTCAAGCATATCAATCCGGATGGAATCTTGGGCGTCGTTCCTGTCAACCAGGAAATGGACTGTGAAACCAATTTCATTACCTTCGAGCAATTGATGCATAACATCCATACCGAGCAACTGCCAGCCTGTATTCAACTGGAAACATTACGCACCGACTCGACCGGAGATCCGAAAACACAGCAAGTATTGAAACAATATGACAGTCACGAAGGAGAATGGCTACTATCGTTCCAAAGTATACTGCTTGCCAAAAGAGAAGAAAAAATAGAAAAAAAAGATTGGGAAGGAGTATGCGAATTAATACACTACCAACTTCTTATCACCGAATGGATACTCGAGGATTCCCTGTTCCTTACATTCTACTCGTCGTCCGTAGTCCAATCCCTGCGCGAAAAGGGAGAACGGGAAATATTTGTCTGCGAAGCAATACTGAAAGCCATAGAACTTATCCGGAGCAATGCTGTGGATAATTTTCTAAAACATATATTTACAAAAATACGAACTTCGGGATATTTGTCCGACCGGAGCCGAAAGGCCGAATTACTGACTGCCTTGTTCCGGCTGGACGACACATTGGCTGATAAAAACATGTTTACCCTCACAGAGTTCTGCCAATATATAGCCTGCAACACTTCAACTACGGAAACTTCCTCCCTGACATCCATTATAGAACTAATCAGGAGGATGATAGAGAAAAACAGAGCTGTGCATGACGTTTCCCCCACTAAAATCATGCACTTACTGGCCATCTACCTGCTGCTTTGCTACAACCGCGAAGCACATACGGCAGTCTATCGCATCATGCTTTATCGTTATGCAGCTTTGGCAAGCCCTTCTTCCGCCGGGATTCTGACGGATAAGGCATTCGATGTATTGACACGGGCAAATCAATCTTACCGCACGGAGTTTAGTTGGGAAGATGTCGTCCACTTCAAGCCTGAGCCATTCATTACCAAATTACGCTCATTCATGACGGATACATCTGATGATAAAGACAAGCTGATAGCCCAGCATATCACACAGGGAGGACGGATATTGCTACGTAATGGAAAGTTCGGGCTCTATGCCGGTTGCAATCCGGGCGCACTGCTACCCGAACACCAGAAGGTAACAGAGATGGTGTCCGTATTCGACGACAGAATTAGTGTATATGCAAAGAAAGACATCAAACCGAAAGCAAATGAAGCACAAAATATTTTTGTATTAAAGAATCTTTGGGGAGAGTTGTCAGGACAGCTATCCGAACACATAACGGCATCTACCAAAAAGACACCGGAAAAGATTCTTCCTACGGAAGGAACGCGTGTCAGGATCACGCTGAAAGCATTCAATCCACGTTTTCCACTGATGATGTTTGCAGAAGTAACAGAACCGGGATACGAAGGAACCGGCGCACTACTGGCCAATGAAGTAACCCGTAGCCATATCCACAGCATGGACGGCATTTTTTATGAAGGAGATACCTTTGAAGCCACAGTATCGAAAGTCGGGCAGAATGGGCGTCTGACATTCAGCATCCTTCGGGAGTTGTTTGAATTTGTAACGGGAACAATCAAATACGGCCATCGTGTATATGCCAGGCTGATACGAATCTCCAAAGGAACAGGTGTATGGGTATGTGAGGAAGGATACACACTGTTCACACCGGGCGCAACACTCTATCCTGAAGTAGGCACGGTAGCCCTGCTGGAAGTGAGGGGCATCAATGATGCAGGATACATCAATGCCACCTGTATAGAAAAATCCGATAAAGAGATAGAAGAAACTGAGGCTCTGGCTAAATTAGTCAGCGAATATATCAATTTCTGTTCTCCACAGGATGAAAAAGCCGAAGAGGAAGAGGGTAATTTCGGACCAGTCTTCACAGACGAGGACGCAATGCTGACCGGAGAGCAGTTATCGCTCCCCCTAATGTGCGAATTACCTTGGCTACTGGTAGTGACAGCATCCGCCGAAAAGTCGCTGGTGAAGCGTTACAACCTGCTGGGAACAGCTTATCTGCTGGCCGGAATGCTCAATGATTCAACCTTAAGCGAATATCTGGCGCTGCAAATGAATTATGAGGAAAACATCTACAGTTTTGCCACCCATAACGGCCAGGCACGATGGACGCATTTTTCGCGCATAGATGACGCGGCGGTTTCACGTTATCCCTCACTCCGTCCTAAAAAAGAAATGTTACAAATTCTCAGTTTGTTTTATACCCATAACTTCGCCCCGGAGCTTGCAGTAGGCATTGCAACCACCAAAGATGAAAACAAAGAGCGCATAGTCCGGTTGGTGCTGGCCCATACTCTTTTACTGAACTCCCTGCCGACGGCGACATTAATCCCTTTGCGCAATGAACTCCTGCAACGCATAGGCGCCGGAGAATTTGCATTGCCCGATGAACCGGCGGCAAAATCTCCATCTGCGGCAGAACACGAAGACATCCCCCACATGGGGAGAGAGAATGATAAAGTAGAATTTAAATCATCCGTGGTATATCCCGCCGGACGTACCGTACCTGACATGAAACGGCAGTCGGAAATTATACTGCACACCATTGCAGGCTTCCTTAATGCCGCCGGCGGCACACTCTATATCGGCGTATCCGATGCAGGGGCCATAATTGGGCTGAAGGAGGACTACACCTACATGGTATGCAATTCGGATGCCTACGAACGTTTCATCCGCCAACGCATCATAGCAACAATGGGAAAAGACATCAACAGCATCATTAAAATAGATTTTCCCCGATATGGCAACCGTGAAATATGCTGCGTTACAGTGCCTTGCTATGGTAAACTGATTGAACTGAAAGGAGTGATATGGCAAAGGCAAGGCAATTCGACAGTGATGCTCGACGGCAATGCCCTGGCCAAGCAGAGAAAAAGGAAAAATGAGATGTTACAAGCAGAACTTAACCAGATTGCGGAAAAGGAAATAGAGCTAATCAACGAAAGCCTGTTGCAAACCGGAGAAACACAGACAGCAGTTGCCGCCGCCTTTGCAGCCAGTCTGGAAAAGAAGAAAAAGAAAGTGGAAACCGTATCGGAAAAGGCTATAATACAAACATCCCTGATACGCACCAATGCGTTGACGGAAAAAGAAGATGGTACACAGGTGGTGTCCTATCTGTCACTGCTCGATAATGGCGGATATGTATTGAAAGACGAATACTCACATATAGACAATGCCATACTCACATTGGGAATCAGTAAAGAGGAAATCGACGGTGCACTGCTCCTCTGCTATGAAAACGGTTATGTCAACCGCGTTCCGTTGAAAATCTTATTGCAGAAAAAGCGTGATTATGTTTATAAGAATGGTGTGAACAAAGATTCACATTTGATATTCGCTACCATTGAAAATGGTGAACCGCACGTCCTGGCACGTACCGCCAACCAAAAGAACGAATACCTGAAAATGTTTCCCGTTGCCAAAATAAAGCAGAATATGGATCTGGCTTTAAAAGGAACTCCGCTTTTCTCTTATGATTTCGGAAAGGTAATTGCCTGGGAAGTGATACCAGAAATGGAATCAGAAAAGCTACAGAAACTGTATAATGACAATCCGGCACATCAGGGATACGCCATTACATCCGAAGCCGTATCTAAAGAAAGGGAACTATTACAAATAATGGGATGGAATATTGAAAATTAATGATTTACCTGTATAGCACAGAAAGTATGGACATAAAAAAAGGAGTACCGCTGTACTCCAACCTTTGTTAACCTTAAATCTAATACTATGAAAAACACATTGCAAAGGTACGGACTTTTCTGAATTTCGCAAGCTCCGTGTGCGAAAACAGCACATTTATAACACCATTTAAGAGAAGTCACTCCGTTTTTCACTTCCTTTTTCATATCTTTGCCACAAACAATCAAAACGACTTATGCCTGACTATGATTTGATAGCTATATTAGGTCCTACCGCTTCCGGAAAAACTCCTTTTGCCGCGGCACTGGCAAATGTTCTTGACACCGAAATCATCAGTGCGGATTCCCGGCAAATCTACCGTGGCATGGACCTTGGTACGGGTAAAGACCTCATTGACTACACCGTAAATGGTAAACAAATCCCTTATCATCTGATTGATATTGCCGATCCAGGGTACAAATACAATGTTTTCGAATATCAACGTGATTTTCTGACAGCTTACGAGACTATTAAACAAAAAGGGAAATTACCCGTTTTGTGTGGAGGTACAGGGTTATACTTGGAGTCCGTATTGAAAGGGTATAAGCTGATCCCTGTTCCCGAAAATCCGGAACTGCGTGCACGGCTGGCTGATAAGTCTTTGGAAGAATTAACCGGGATACTGAAACAGTACAAGACCTTGCACAACACAACGGATGTAGATACAGCCAAGCGTGCTATCCGTGCGATTGAAATAGAAGAATATTACGCACATACACCGGTAGACGAGCGTACATTCCCCCAACTGAACAGCCTCATCATCGGTGTGGATATAGACCGGGAATTACGTCGCGAAAAGATATCCCGCCGACTGCGCCAACGTCTGGACGAAGGAATGGTGAATGAAGTGCGCCAGCTGATAGAGCAAGGCATACAACCGGATGACTTGATTTATTACGGCCTGGAGTACAAGTATCTGACGCTTTACGTCATCGGCAAGCTGACTTACGAAGAGATGTACCAGGAACTGGAAATCGCCATTCACCAGTTTGCCAAACGGCAGATGACCTGGTTCCGGGGGATGGAACGCCGAGGATTTACCATTCACTGGATGGATGCCGGGCTGCCAATGGAAGAAAAGATTGCTTTTGTACAAGCGAAACTCAAAGGGAATTAGTATCTTTGGAGCAGCAAAGACGAAGCCTGGGAGGGTAACTAATGATTATGTAGGACTTTACTAAGAGATAACAATATGAGCGTAGAACCCGAAAAGTGGGGAGTGATATATAACCCCAAAGCCGGCACACGAAAAGTGCAAAAACGGTGGAAAGAAATAAAAGAATATATGGACAGCAAAGGCGTGTCTTATGATTACGTGCAGTCCGAGGGGTTCGGATCAGTGGAACGTTTGGCCGGTATTCTTGCCAATAATGGATACCGTACTATTGTCGTAGTAGGTGGTGACGGTGCACTGAATGATGCGATTAACGGCATCATGTTGTCCAATGCAGAAGATAAAAGAGAAATCGCCATAGGCATCATTCCGAACGGTATCGGGAATGACTTCGCCAAATACTGGGAAATGACCTCGGAATACAAAGATGCGGTGGATTGTATTATCAATAACCGTCGCCGGAAAATCGATGTCGGCTTCTGTAATTATTACGACGGCGAGCAACACGTTACCCGTTATTTCCTCAATGCCATCAATATCGGTTTAGGAGCCCGCATTGTGAAGATCAGCGACCAGACCAAACGTTTCTGGGGAGTAAAATTCTTATCTTACCTCATGGCACTCATTTCACTTTTCTTTGAACGCAAGCTTTACCGGATGCATCTTAAAATAAACGGAGAACATATCCGCGGACGTATCATGACGGTTTGTATCGGCAGTGCATGGGGATATGGACAAGTTCCCAGTGCCGTTCCCTATAATGGTTGGCTCGATGTATCCGTGATCTACCGCCCGGAATTGCTACAACTTGTATCAGGCTTGTGGATGTTACTTCAAGGACGCATATTAAACCATAAAGTCGTAATGCCTTACAGGACACAGAAAGTGAAAGTACTGCGTGCACAAAATGCCTCTGTCGATCTGGATGGACGCCTCCTCGACAGACACTTCCCATTGGACATCGGCATCATGCATGAGGCAATCACCTTGATTATACCCAACTAAAATAAACGATTAACGTTTAGTGATAAGTGATTAGCAAGCTGTGTTATCACTTGCTAATCACTTATCACTAATCACTAAACACTAAATACTAAATACTTATGATTGAATTAAAAAATAACCCTGCCGGAAATTTCTTCTTATTGGCAGGTCCTTGTGTGATTGAAGGGGAAGAAATGGCAATGCGTATTGCCGAACGTGTGGTAAACATCACAGAGAAACTACAGATTCCCTACGTCTTTAAAGGTTCTTACCGCAAAGCAAACCGTTCACGCCTGGACTCATTTATGGGAATAGGTGATGAAAAAGCACTGAAAGTATTGCAGAAAGTACATGATACGTTTGGAGTGCCCACAGTTACAGATATTCATTCCGCCGAGGAGGCTGCCATGGCTGCCGAATACGTGGACGTACTACAGATTCCGGCATTTCTCTGCCGTCAGACGGACATTCTGATAGCTGCCGCAAAGACAGGAAAAGTCGTAAATATCAAAAAAGGGCAGTTCCTCTCCCCTCTTGCCATGCGCTTCGCTGCAGAAAAGGTAGTAGAAGCCGGCAATAAGGAGGTGATGATCACCGAACGTGGAACGACTTTCGGATACCAGGACCTCGTTGTAGACTATCGTGGAATACCGGAGATGCAAACTTTCGGTTATCCGGTTATTCTGGACGTCACCCACTCGCTGCAACAACCCAATCAGACAAGCGGAGTTACAGGCGGTATGCCACAGCTCATTGAAACTGTAGCCAAAGCCGGTATTGCCGTAGGCGTCGACGGATTGTTTATTGAAACACATGAGCATCCCGAAATAGCCAAGAGCGATGGTGCCAACATGCTGAAGCTGGATCTGCTGGAAGGATTGCTGACAAAGTTAGTACGGATAAGAGAGGCTATAAAAGAATAAGTTCACTCTTGTAAAGTACACTGAGATAAATGGGAATTTAGCAAGTTTTGTCGCTAGATTCCCATTTGTGTAAAAAAACAATCCTCCTCTTGTGATTTCTTTTTCCGTCCTTCGACAAATAGAGTAAGAAACAATTTTAATCTTCATTAATATGAAACATTCATTTCGTAGTTTATTGGTGGTAGCATTCGTTTTATGCGCCAGTTTCCAGCAAGCGGTAGCACAGCAAATGCAGTTTCCGCCTCTTCCCGTGGACAAGAATGTCCGTATCGGCCAATTAGACAATGGCTTGACGTATTACATCCGTCATAACAAATTACCCGAAAACCGGGCTGAATTTTATATTGCCCAGAAAGTAGGTTCCATCCTCGAAGAGCCGCAACAACGTGGTCTTGCTCACTTCTTGGAGCACATGGCCTTCAATGGTACAAAGAATTTCCCCGGCGATGACAAAGGTCTCGGTGTTATCCCCTGGTGTGAAACCGTAGGTATTAAATTTGGAACAAACTTAAATGCCTATACCAGCATAGACGAAACCGTCTACAATATCAGCAATGCCCCGATAGACCGTGCCGGTGTATTGGACTCTTGTTTGCTGGTTCTGCACGACTGGTCTAACTACATCCTGCTTAAAGATGACGAGATAGACAAGGAACGTGGAGTGATCCGTGAAGAGTGGCGTAGCCGTAACAGTGGTATGTTGCGCGTTTATACCGACCTGCTTCCCACCATATATCCGGGTGATAAATACGCAGATTGTATGCCTATCGGCTCTATCGATGTAATCAATAACTTCCCCTACAAAGATATCCGTGACTATTACCACAAATGGTACCGTCCCGATTTGCAAGGTATCGTTATCGTAGGTGACATTGATGTTGACGCTGTAGAAGCTAAGCTGAAAGCAGTATTTGCCGATGTACAGAAAGCTGTAAATCCGGCAGAGCGTGTTTATTATCCTGTTGCCGATAATAAGGAACCTATCGTAGCCATCGGTACAGATAAAGAAGTAGACGATCCGTCTATCGAGGTTTACTTCAAGCAAGATGCAACCCCCGATTCAGAAAAGAATAACGTAGGTTATCTGGCTTCCCAGTATATGACAAGCATGATCACCAGTATGCTGAACGCACGTCTGAGTGAACTGACCCAGAGCGCTAATCCGCCATTTAACCGTGCATATAGCAGTTACGGTAATTTCTTTGTAGCTAAAACCAAAGAGGCCCTCAATCTTTCAGCATCAAGTAAAGCGAACGGTATTGAAGAAGCCCTGAAAGTCCTGTTACAGGAAGCAGAACGCGCCCGTCGTTTTGGTTTCACAGAGTCTGAATACGCCCGTGCCCGCGCTAACTATCTGCAACGTCTGGAATCTGCATACAACGAGCGTGAGAAGACCAAACACGGTTCTTATGTACGTGAGTATGTACGTAACTTCCTGGATGCCGAACCTATCCCTGGTATTGAAACAGAATATGCCATGATGAACCAATTGGCTCCCAACATTCCGGTACAGGCTATAAACATGGCAATCCAGCAACTCGTTCCGGACAGTAACCAGGTAGTTATCATTGCCGGTCCCGAAAAAGAAGGATTAAAATATCCGCAGAAAGAAGAAGTTATTGCTTTGCTGAAAGGTATGAAGAGCCTCGATCTGCAACCGTATGTTGACAAGGTGTCTGATGAACCTCTGATGAAAGAAGCACCGAAAGGCGGCAAAATCGTATCTGAGAAGGAAGGTGAAATCTATGGTAGTACGAAGCTTGTTCTTTCCAACGGTGTAACTGTTTACATCAAAAAAACCGATTTCAAAGCAGACGAGATCCGTATGAAAGCAACCAGCCTGGGTGGTAAATCTCTTTTCCCCGATAAGGATGCACTGAACTTTGCTGTTATGGACAATGTGGTTGCTGCAGGTGGTTTGGGTAACTTCAGCCAGGTAGACCTTACAAAGGTATTGGCCGGAAAGAAAGTTTCTGTTCGTGCCGGACTAGGTGCTACTACTGAAAATGTATTCGGAACTTGTTCTCCGAAGGACTTCGAGACCATGATGCAGTTGACCTATCTCACATTCACCGCTCCCCGCAAGGACATGGAAGCATTCGAGTCTTATAAGAACCGTACAAAGGCCGAACTGGAAAGTGCACAGGCTAATCCGCTTTCTTCCATCAACGACACATTGCAGAAAGCTATGTACAACAACCATCCGCGCGTGGTAATAATGAAACCGGAAATGGTAGATCAGATCAACTATGACCGTATTCTGGAAATGTACAATGACCGTTTCAAAGATGCCAGCGACTTTACATTCTATTTCGTTGGAAACATTGACCTGGAAACAGCTAAACCGCTGATTGCAGAATATCTGGGTGCATTGCCTGCCATCAACCGTAAAGAGACTTTCAAAGATACCAAGATGGAGATCCGTAAAGGTACATACAAGAATGAATTTGCCAAAGAACAACAGACTCCAATGGCAACTATCGTATTCCTGTATACCGGAAAAACTCCTTATACATTGAAGAATGAAATTCTGTTGAGCTATATGACCCAGGTGCTGAACATGGTTTATACTGAAGAAGTACGCGAAAAAGAAGGCGGTACATACGGTGTAAATTGCATGGGTAGCCTACAGAAGTATCCGAAAGAACAATTGCTGATGCAGATTGTCTTCCAGACGGATCCTGAGAAGAAAGATAAACTGGCCGGTATCGTAGTAGACGAGCTGAAGAAACTGGCAGCAGAAGGACCGTCTGATGTACATTTGCAGAAGGTAAAAGAGTACATGTTGAAAAAGTATGCTGATAACCAAAAGGAAAATGCATACTGGCTGAACAACCTGAACGATTACTTCTACTATAATATGGATATGACGCAAGGATACACAGATATCGTAAACAGTATCACTGCCAAAGATATCCAGAAGTTTGCAGCAGACTTGCTGAAACAAGGTAATGAGATCGAAGTAACGATGACGGTACCTAAAAAGTGATTAAGGAAGTAGTGATTAGTGATAAGTGAAAATACAGTTCTTATCACTAATCACTAACGACTAATCACAAATTAATCACTAACGACTAATCACTAAAAACATGAATCTATTTCTTGAGCTACGTAAACATGGAAAGTTAGCAGAAAAGCGGCATCCGATGTACGAAAAGAGTAAGTTCGGAAAGTTTTGGATGTACTTCATGAGTGTGTTCTGGGCAGCTTATCTCATATTCTTCGGAACAACCTTCGCCTTTGCTTTCGATGGTGGAGCCAGAGAAGCCTACCATGTAATGAACAGCGGACTCATATTTGTGCTCGCCCTCGACTTTCTCATGCGCTTACCCTTCCTGAAGACACCTACACAGGAAGTCAAACCCTACTTACTGCTTCCCGTAAAACGGAGTCGTCTGATTGACTTCCTTCTCCTGCGTTCCGGGCTTAACAGCTTCAATCTGCTCTGGCTCTTCTTGTTTGTCCCATTTGCCATCATCACAGTTACTAAATTTTATGGAGTGGCAGGTGTGTTGACTTATTGTATTGGTATCTGGCTACTCATCATATTCAATAATTACTGGTATTTATTGTGCCGTACGCTGATGGACGAACGCATCTGGTGGTTCCTCCTACCGGTAGCCCTATATGGTGGTATTGCTGCTGCACTTTTCATTCCGGACAACAGCCCGATATTTGCCTTTTCAGTCAATTTGGGTGAAGGATTCATCACCGGAAATATACTGACGTTTATCGGAGTTCTGCTGGCCATTTTTATCATGTGGTTCATCAACAGGAGCATCATGCAAAGATTAGTCTATAACGAACTAAACAAGGTAGAAGATACAACCGTACAGGTAAAGACTGTATCCGAATACAAATTCCTGGATCGTTATGGTGAAATTGGTGAATATATCCGGTTAGAGTTGAAGCTGTTGCTTCGTAATAAAGTCTGCAAAAAATCACTCTATAACATCACTGCTGTAGTATTAGCTTTTAGCCTCATCATCAGTTTCTCTGATCTTTATGAGGGAGGTTCACGCGACTTCTTCGTACTTTACAACTATATCATCTTCGGTATTCTGTTCCTCTCTCCGCTAATGAGTTATGAAGGTAACTATATCGACGGACTGATGAGTCGTAAAGAATCCATCTATTCGTTACTACGTGCCAAATACATCTTATATAGCCTGGCTCTGATCATTCCGTTTATACTGATGATTCCCGGCATGGTGACAGGTAGGGTATCTGCCTTGCAATGCATCTCATGGCTTATATTTGTTCCAGGCTGCGTTTATTTCTGCATGTTCCAACTGGCAGTGTACAATAACAAGACCCTTAACCTGAACGCCAAGATGACCGGTCGTCAGAACGTGGGGACAGGATTGCAGAACCTTATTTCAGCTGGTGCATTTGGTGTGCCTCTGCTACTGATGTTCGGGTTAAAGGCAATGGTTGGCAAAGAGGTTACACCATGGATTCTTATAGGTATCGGACTTGCATTCATTATAACTTCAAGATGGTGGTTAAGAAATGTGTACCATCGTTTCATGAAGCGCCGGTATAAGAATATGGAAGGATTTCACGATAGTAGACAAAAATAATTACGAATATGATAGAGATAAACAATCTTCAAAAAAACTTCGGCCAAAAGAAAGCCGTAGATATTGAGAAATATGTCATAGAACAAGGTGACATGCTGGGTTTGGTAGGCAACAACGGAGCTGGTAAAACAACCCTTTTCCGCCTGATGCTGGACTTACTCCAGGCAGATCAAGGCAATGTAACCATTAATGATATCGATGTAGCCAAAAGCGAAGACTGGAAACAATTCACCGGCGCTTTCATCGATGATGGCTTCCTGATCGATTACCTTACTCCCGAAGAGTACTTCTACTTTATCGGTAAGATGTACGATCTGAAGAAAGAAGAAGTAGATGAGCGCCTGCTTCCTTTCGAACGATTCATGAATAATGAGGTCATCGGACAAAAGAAGTTCATCCGTAACTTCTCTGCCGGAAACAAGCAGAAAATCGGTATCATATCTGCTATGCTGCATCATCCGCAATTGCTGATCCTGGACGAACCGTTCAACTTCCTTGATCCGAGTTCACAATCCATCATCAAGCACTTGCTGAAGAAGTATAATGAAGATCATCATGCCACGGTCATCATTTCAAGCCACAACCTGAACCATACAGTAGACGTATGCCCTCGCATTGCTTTGCTGGAAAATGGTGTCATTATCCGTGACATACAAAACGAACATAACTCAGCAGAGAAAGAACTTGAAGATTACTTCAACATAAGAGTGGAAGAAGAAATTGAGGAAGAACTGGCAGAAACAGTGATTGAAGAAACACCTCTTCAGGAAACAATCATTGAAGAAACTATTGCTGAGGAACCTATCACTGAAGAACCCTCCACTCAACCGGAAAAGAAAGAAGAACAGGAATGAAAAAATACTTCTTATATATAGTTGCCCTCATCGGATTGACATTCAGTTTAAGCTCATGCCATACATCAGCACCCCGGCTCAATTACAAGGCACTGGCAAAAGCTTCTGTCCGCATGGGTGTTGACATAAATATGGAAGATAACCACAAGTTGTACATTGCCTCCGCGGAGTGGATGGGTGTCCGCTACCGCGCAGGCGGTGACAACAAGCACGGAGTAGATTGTTCCGGACTGGTATCGCAACTCTATAAAGAAGTATATAATATCCGTTTGGCCAGAAGCACCGATGGTTTACTTAAAGAAAGCAACAAAGTCTCCCGCCGCAATTTGCGTGAGGGAGATTTGGTGTTTTTCACCAGCCGTACATCCAAGAAGAGGGTGGCACACGTGGGTATCTATCTCAAAAACGGGAAGTTTATTCATGCAAGTACCAGCAAAGGAGTTATTGTCAGTAGCCTCAACGAACAATACTATACGCAATACTGGCTTTGCGGCGGCAGAGTAAAATAAGAATCTTTTTTCTTCCCCTGTGATTTTTCCTTTCCCTCCCCGACTTATAGTTCAAATAAAACTTTAAAAAGGAAAAATGATGAAAAAGATTTTAGGTGTCCTTCTCTTTATCGGCCTTGCGCTGAACGCCAACGCACAATTACTTTGGAAAATCTCCGGTAACGGACAAGAAAAGCCCTCATACATTTTAGGTACCCACCATCTGGCACCTCTCAGCATCAAAGATAGCATTGCCGGATTGCCACAAGCCATAGAAGGTACTACTCAGGTATACGGAGAAGTAGTTATGTCCGATATGATGTCACCCGAGTTCATGCAGATAATGCAGCAAAGAATGATGATGGCAGGCGACACCACTCTCCAGAAACTTTTTACCCCGGAACAATATGAAGTAGTAGGCAAGGTAGTGAAAGAGAACCTGATGGCAGATATAGCTATGTTGGGCAAATTAAAACCCGCTGCCATAACCCAACAACTGACCCTGATATTGTGCATGAAGCATCTGGGTGGTTTTAATCCACAGGAGCAATTAGATACTTACTTCCAGCAACAAGCATTGCAAAGCGGTAAGAAAATAGGTGGTTTGGAAACTCCGCAGTCTCAGTTAGATATGCTCTTTAAAAGTCAGACTCTACAGCGTCAGGCAAACTTACTCTATTGCCTCGTAAGTGACATAGATAAAGCTATGGAACAAACTAAACGTCTCAACAACGCATACAAGGCTCAGAACCTGGATGAAATGCTGAAGCTGATAGAAGAACGTGATGGCAACTCGTGCGATCCGCAACCGGGCGAAATGGAAGCTATGCTGGATAACCGTAACAAAGCATGGATTGAGAAAATGCCTGCTCTCATGAAGGATGCTCCTACCCTTTTTGTTGTCGGTGCAGGCCACCTGCCAGGAACTAACGGAGTCCTGAATCTGCTGAAACAGCAGGGATATACTGTAGAACCTATGAAATAAAAACTATAAATTCTCTCTTTACTGACATTTTCTGAAAACTAAGAAAATGCAAGATACCGGGTGATTGCAAGTGATTTGTGGTCACCCGCTTTTATATATCAAGAAATATGCATATCTTTGGGCAAATTTAAAGTTCAACTTAAAATCCGCCACAGCAATGAATAACAATTTGATATACAGAAATCTAACAGATGAAACCAAACGTCTTGTCTATCATTTTCCTGTTATAACGATAACTTAACGAAGCTCACCATTACCCAGAGCTATTTTCATCTATTCAGGTCTTGGCAGTTTCAAATCCGGAAAGGCCTATATGCTTCCACCCTACTTTGCCAATATCGGTAAACGCTTGGTAAAAGCAAATAAGATATATTTCTATGATACCGGCTTGGCAGCTTACCTGCTTGGGATAGAGAATGAAGAACAATTAGCTACTCACCCGGCTAAAGGAGCCTTATTTGAGAATCTTATCGTAAATGAGGCAATGAAAAACAGGCTCAACAGGGGAAAAGATCCCAACTTATATTTCTACAGGGACAAAAGCCAAAAAGAAGTAGATCTTCTGTATACCCAGGCCAACAATATTCAGGCATACGAGATTAAATCAGCTCAAAGTTTCCACAAGGAATTCTTCAAAGGTATTGACTATCTGAACGGGATCTTTGGAGATCGCCTAACAAAAACAGCTGTTATATTCGACGGGCAAGAAGAGTTACATACAGAGAAAAATGGAGTTTATAATTTCCGAAATTTCTATTTGAAATAAAAAAGAGTTCTGAATCTGCTGAAACAGCAGGGATATACTGTCAATGCAAGATACCGGGTGATTGCAAGTGATTTGTGGTCACCCGCTTTTATAAAAAAGGGTACATCAGGAAATCCCCCCGACATACCCTCTAATCTTAGTATATGTTCATCATCACATATTCATCGTATTGGCTCCTAAAGCTCCCAACACCGCTGATGCTACAGCGATTACTATTTTTAAAATCTTATCCCAAATCGTCTTTTTCATATCAATTACTTTGCATTTCAATAATTCATAGACTGCGCAGCCTTTAATTCTTAATTTCTAATTCTTTAAATTCTAAAGCTTCAGCTTTAGACCCTATCCCAGAGGATCATCTTCAATACCTCCGTCTCCACCTGAACCACCTCCGTTACCATCATCCGGATCTTTACCATCATCGGAAGAAACATCCTTACCCGTCCACTTCTCAAATTCAACACCCTGCCACAAAGCCCGGGTAGTTCCCAGAGCAGCCGGACGTGTATATTCAGGAGTAAACATAAAATGTAATGACGTCACCTGATTCGGACTCACATCCTTCTCTGCATCCACACCCTTTCCGCGTGTCCGTGCAATCACCGTAAATGTTCCCAAACCATCCAGACGAACCGAACGGCTGTTCAACAACTGTAAACGCATCACCGACATCAGGTTTCTGACCACATTATGTACATCACCCGGTGTTGCCGAACACTTTTCAGCCACCATTTCTCCCAACTGCTGCAGATTAACAGCTCTTCCCACTTTCTTCAATGCCAGATGCCACTGCTTAGCACCCTCTTTCGTTTTCAACTGCGATTGTCTCGCATAATACAATAAAGGCATAATCTTTCTCCTTTGCTTTTAAATTCAACTTCATTTTTATTAGCTTGTGTTGATCAACAGTGCAAAGGTGGGGATATTACCAGGTATAAACAAAAAAAACAGCCCACCAGGAGCTGTTTTCTAATATTAATATATAATTAATTGATCTTAAGTATTTTGATGTAATCGGAAGAATTTCCTCATAAACCATATATATATAAAACTAAGTAATAGAACAGTGCATAGCAAAAATATATAGCCATGATCCAAACATTCTATATATCCTATTATTACAACTGCTTGTACTGCCATATAAATCAATGATACTACCACATGAGGTATTTTCAACTCGTTCGCCATCAACTGATACATGTGTTTGCGATGAGGTAAACCAATGTTTTCATGAAGCATCAAACGATGAATGATAGTCAAAACACTATCGACGCCATAAACTACCAATAGGATTATCCAACTGAAATCTTCTGTCTGAATAATTAGCTTCCCAATCAGGAAAAGAAGAATAAAGGCGATACTCACAGAACCGACATCACCGGCAAAACACTTCGCCTTTTTACGGAAATTAAAGAAACAAAATACGAATACAGAGCAAAGGACAGTATAAATCAAAGCGGGTTCAACAAAAGTGATTATCTTAGAATTTATATAAGCTAATGTACCTAGAATAACCAATGAATAGCCACCGGTAATGCCGTTGATACCATCCATGAAATTATAAGCATTAATAATACCTGTGCAAACTATCAATGCGATAATTATCCACCACCACGAAAGAGAAAACAGCCCCCATTGGTAAAACATCAAAGCCATAGCTGTAAAGTGAAACACTAACCGAAAGCCTTGAGAAGTGGAACGAATGTCATCCACAAAACTGATAAAGGTAATTAGGGTCAATGCCAACATGAACCAGGGATAATCCCATTCATTACTCAAGAAATAAGCCAAAGCGCCAAAATAGAAAATGATTCCGCCACCACGCAAAGTAATCCGGGTATGGGAACTTCTCTCATTGGGTTTATCGATGATATTGTACTTATCAGCTATTCTAAAATAAAAAAGTTCTGCCAGAAATAGCAGAACCAATATAATCAGGTAATACATAACCGTACTTGCCCCCTTAATTTTTAATTGTTAATTCTTAATTTGAAAACGATTTTATCGTTTTCATAATCCCATCAGCAGCACGAACTGGCATTTGTTCAATGCCAAGTGCTGCTTTAATCTTCTCATTACTCACCACATAATTCTCTGTCAGTTTCCGCAAACGTTCAGTATTCAGCGGCAGATGAAGTAAAGTTCCTAAACCAGCACAACCTTCCATCATCTTCCGGTTCATCTTCCAGATATGAGGTATTTTACCCATAGCCTCACACATGAGAACAATTAATTCATTTGTAGATAGGGGTTCGTCATCACCCATGTGATAAATGCCACTCGCAACATTCTTCGTCAGCAAACCTTCCACCACATAACATAAGTTATCAATCGAAGTGAACGAACGCTTGTTTTCAAAATCTCCCAAAGGCCAGGGAATACCTTTCTTTACCACATTATAAAGCAGATTCAGGTTTCCTTTATTGCCCGGTCCATGAATCATGCAAGGTCTCAATATATATACCTGCTTCCTATCATCATGCAGTTTTAATTTTTCATTTTTATTTTTTAATTTATCGAGAATATAATTCTCTGCCGCTATCTTACTCTCTCCATAAGGCCCTATTGGAGTAGGTATCACATCTTCCCTCAACGCATCCCCTACTACACTATCGGCAACAGCCTTCACTGAACTGAAGAATATGAACTTCTTAGCTGTAGATTCCAGAAAGAAATCAAAAATCCTCTGTGTTAGCCCTGTATTGATATCAAAATATGCCTGTGCTACAGATTGATTCTTTGTATCATGTGCTTTACCGGCCAGATGGATGATGGCATCAAATTGTGGCAAACGCTGCATTGGAAAAGAGGTCGTTTCAATATCTTTCCAAGCAAAAGTCTTCACGACTCCCTCCTTTGTTAGAAAAATGATATCGAGACCATAAAGGGTATGGTATTTGTGTAAAGGTGTAACAAGATTAGAGCCTACAAAGCCATGAACCCCTGTTATAAGTATATTCATATAAGAGCAGAATAATTATCCCTTTATCTGTGATTTGAGATATAACTTCTTCACAAAATACATATCATGTTCAACCATGATTCTCACTAACTCAGAGAAACTTGTTTTCGTTGGATTCCAGCCTAATAAAATCCTTGCCTTAGTTGGATCTCCTAATAATTGTTCTACCTCACAAGGACGAAAGTATTTGGGATCAACCTCTACCAGCACCTTGCCAGTTTTTGTATCAATACCTTTTTCGTCTACTCCTTTTCCTTCCCACCAAAGTTCAATTCCTACTTCTTTGAAGGCTAGTGCAGCAAATTCACGTACTGTATGCATTTCACCTGTGGCAATAACAAAATCTTCCGGTGTGTCATGCTGAAGAATCAACCACATACATTCTACATAATCTTTAGCATATCCCCAATCACGCAAAGAATCAAGATTTCCCAAATATAGTGTATCTTGAAGTCCCTGTGCAATGCGTGCAGCAGCCAATGTTATTTTGCGGGTCACGAATGTCTCTCCCCGACGTTCACTCTCATGGTTAAAAAGAATACCGTTTACGGCAAACATACCATAACTCTCACGATAGTTTTTGGTTATCCAAAAACCATACTGCTTGGCTACCCCATATGGACTTCGCGGATAGAATGGAGTGGTTTCTTTTTGAGGAACTTCCTGCACTTTACCAAAGAGCTCTGAAGTAGAAGCCTGATAGATTCGTGTTTTATGCTCAAATCCCAAAATCCGTACGGCTTCCAGCATACGCAGTGTTCCCACAGCATCAGCTTCAGCTGTATATTCCGGCACGTCAAAACTCACTTTTACATGACTTTGCGCAGCAAGATTATAAATTTCATCTGGTTGTACTTGCTGTATAATGCGAATAAGCGAACTGCTATCTGTCATGTCTGCATAATGCAAATTTACCAGACGATCTTTCTTCATATCACGTACCCATTCATCAAGATACAGATGCTCTATACGCCCCGTATTGAAGGACGATGAACGACGTAGAATACCATGAACTTCATAACCTTTCTCTATTAAAAACTCAGCAAGAAACGAGCCATCTTGACCTGTTATACCAGTAATCAATGCACTTTTTTTCATTATTCTTTCGTTAAAAACAATTCAAATATTTTAATAAAATATTTCAGAAAAAGCAGAGGCATGCATGTCCATATACCATTTTCACTACATGCACGAACTATTTCTTTATTTAATATTATATTGCTCTTTATAGAGGCAGTACTTATTCCACCAGTTCGCATTTTCATAAAATCTAATGGAATATACGCAGTCTTTAATTGATGAGTATGTAAAAAACGGACTAATAATTCATAATCAGCCGCAATACGATAATCTGTTTTATAATATCCAAATTCTTCAAAATATTTCCTATAAGTAAAGAATGTAGGATGTGCAGGCATAAAACCATATCTAAAACGCCTCAATGAAAAGCTTCCAGATGAGTAATAGCGCACAGTCTTACCAAGGTTATCTGGATTTACAAAACGCACATCTCCATAGGCCGCTTGTATTTTTTTATTTTGAAACGTCTCTACAATCTTTGAAATAATATCTCTCCGATGATAAAAATCATCTGAATTAATTATACCTACTATATCACCTGTTGACATGGAAATACCTTTATTCATTGCATCATAAAGACCATTATCCTTTTCACTTTTCCACTTGAGACGTCCCTGAAATAGTGGTTCATATTCGCGGATAATATCAACCGTGCAATCTTTAGATAAACCATCAATAACAATATACTCTATATCAGAATAAGTTTGATTTAGTACTGATTGAATTGTATCACGAAGAGTTCTTTCACTATTATATGTGACTGTAATTAGTGATATCATCATCATCAATTCACATTTAAAAGGTATTTATCTATGTCTAGACTAATAAATTTACTACCTAAAATTTCTGCAGCAAAGGCAGGAAATCCTGATCGTCTTAAACCATGTCCATAAATATTATAGACTAAAGAAGCATTTCCTAATAAATAAAAATCCAAAAAAGATTTTTCATATACGCTAAGAGGCTCGTTATTAGAAAAATCCAGATGAACCACTCGCCCTGGAAAAACATGAATTCTCTTCTGTTTAGACAACTTATTCAAGCAAGTAATACTATCAGATGTTACCAAAATATCTATATGTTTAGTCAATAATTTATTTATTGCTCTTTCGCATAGATCAAGTAACATATTTTTCTCCACATCATCCAATTCTTTATAATTTCTTTCAGAAAAATCTCCTAATAAATTCTGAAATCGAAAACACACCGCTACATAATTATTTCCTAAAGAATTAGTAATGGCATCAATTTGCCTCTGCAATTGATTTGAAGGCTTAAATAATTCATTATACAACATACCATATGAATAATTCGAACTATATATAGCATTCAGTTGCTTAAGGTTGTGACCATTACTATATATGTGAGTCTGACGTCGTAAATGAAAGCCTCTAAAAGCATACTCTTCACCTGTTCTAACTTTTAAGGAAGTATTAAACAAACTATATGACAATTTAAAGGACTTCCAATCATAAGAATTTGGCTGAAGTAATAGAGACAAATCAAATGGACTACAAAATAACAACTTAAATACCAAATCATTTTTTTTACAATAGGCATAAGTGTTAAGAATACCATATAACCGATCAGCTAATCCACCGTGACGCAATTTCCCATCAATCATAAGAACCATACACTTATCTCCTTTAGGAGCAAACAGCTTATAATATTTGATTCTTAAACTAAAAGCCCTTAAAAAATTAATGATCCTTCGCAAAAAGGCATTATTACTCAAAAACAGATAAAACTTCGATGTTAAATAATCCATCTTTCAATTATTTCTAAGTAAAACAATGAAGTTTTTAATAACTCCAGGAAATCTTGCTGCAAATAACTTAATACTATAATTATGAGGATTCGATATATAAACTTTAGCATATTCATAAAGTAAGAGAATGGTATTATGGCATAAATGCACAAAAGGTATTTTTTTTCTAGATGCAGATCCATCACGCATCCTCACATAATAAGAAGCTACTTTAGCACAGTATAGCCGATTTATATTAGCAGTACAAGATGTCACAAATAATGCATCTTCCCCATTAGTGATTCCATTCTTAAATCTAGTTATACCTATTGCACTTCGTGGTATTAGCTTTGCCCATGGAACAGACAAAATTGATCTAAATCGAAATAAATCAACAACTATATTTTCTCGATATTTTTGCAAATAGTTGTTAAGAAAAAAAGAAGAAGATCTGTCCCCAAAAGCAACAACCTCACAAATAGCAATAGAATCACTATTTGCAATTTTATATAATTCAGATAAATAATTGGGCGAGATATAATCATCGTCATCAATAAATGCAATATAATTTCCCCTCGCATTATCTAATCCTATATTCCTAGCAATAGATACTCCTTTATGTACTGAATATATCAAGTTATAGTTAAACGAATATTCACGCAATTTAGCGGACAGCTTCTCTCTATATGGATGCTCTTCTCCATTCAAAATTATTAAAACTTCGAAATCATTAAAGGAGAAATCTTGCTGATTAAGGGATTTTAAACAGTCAAAAATATAATCAGAAGGATTACTTGTTGGTAATATAACTGATATCAATGGAGTATTTGACATAACCTACAACTATTCTATAAACATGATTACAAAATCATACATATACAAATAAAGATAAAACACATTACTAGTATTATAAACATCTGCTATTTATAATTTTACAAACAACCTCATTAACAAAAAAGCACCAAATGGATTCATAATTCTAAAAAACAATGAGACACTCAATCTAGACTTTATCTTAATAATTCCAAAACCCTCCACCCTTGTTTTATATTATTTTTACTCTCCAAAACAAACTTACGAGCTTTAGCACCAAAACTCATAAGTTGTTCCTCTGTATGTGAAAGAGCTACTCTAATAGCTTCAGCATATCCTGCTACAGTCTCTTCCTCAAAAAGATACACATATGGATAATACTCTTGTGGCATTCCTGGAAGTTTTGTAGTTAGAAGTGGAGTGCCTGACACCATATATTCCATATTCTTTGAGGGAAAAGAATATTTTGTAAACTCCTCTGTAGAAAAACGAGGATTAATCAACAAAGATGCTCTCAATTCTTCTTCTACTACTTCTTCATTAGGAACAACACCACGATATTCTACACGAGAATACCGATGACATACTTCCTTCAACTCTTTTACGTATGAACCATTACCAAACAGAATGAGATGAGCGTCTACATCCGATTCAATGAATCCTTCAACCAACATTTTGAGGCCATACTTCTCAAAAAGGCCACCAGCATAAAGCACAGTACGAGGAGAATGTTTTTCTCCCATTTCTATTTTTTTATCCTTTACAGATATATCACAAAGTGCTTCCATAACCATATATGGACGACACTTAGGATTGACAATCTTATTCATCTGCTCAGTAAGTAGTACATATTTATTAAATGAGTTCACATAAAGATTATGGAACCTATAGGCACAAGAAGAAATAAAACTTACTACTTTACTTTTATCGTTATCCACCATCATTCCATAAATATCAGTTACAACACCCACACTTTGAATTCTATTAATTTTAGTTGCCAATAAAGAACCCATACAAGCACTCACATTCAATACGTCACATATGATGGCTTTTTCTGTTCTATGACTCAATCCCCAAAAAAACACATAGCAAAAAGTATAAAACATCACACAAAAGTGTTTTATTATAGGTAAGTTAATGAATGGAATATATTTATATAATATTCCATTTTCCTCCTCATGTCCCATACAAACTATAATCTTAGACGAAATGCCTCTAATAATAGGTGGATTGGTGAATGCAACTACATTAGCACCATTTGCATTTATTCCTTTTACTAATAATCGACTAAATTTCTGTACCGAATACCCTGGATTATTTCCTGTTTCTTTATAAATCTGATTAATTAACTTCTCTGAAGAAAGAGACGAAATATATAAAATTTGCATTATATTGAAAAAATTAAGCGATATGACCAAAAATGAGCTAGTACACAAACAGTACCAATAGCAGACAGAATATAGAGCCTAATATATTCTTTCCTCCCTTCCTGCTGAAGTATGGCACAAATAGACCAGCCGATGAATAAAGGCATCTGCATAATAATGCGGTTTGTAAGCATCAGACTTGTAGATAGAGCAAAAGAGAGTCCGGCAGTTAACACAAATAATCCCCAATAGTAAAAATCATGCTTCTTATTTTTTAAGACCAGATATAATGAAAAAAGATAAACATATACCATAGGAATCTTATCTCCATATCCAATAGATGTTGTAAACAAAGGAAGAGCATTCTCAATGCTAGCGTAAGCTGCATAATGATTGTCAGAATTTTCGGCAACTACTACCGTGAGATTTACCAAATATGATGGTGAAATATAACCTATTATCAATATAGCCAAAAAGAACAATATGACAATCTTCCTATTCAGATTTACTTGTTGCATGAAAAAAGCTATCATATATAACAGAACAAAAATAACTAATGAGAAATGAGTGAATACTGCTCCAATCACAAAAAGAACAGCGATTGTTTTATTATTTTTATTAAACTGAAAAAAAGAACAATACATGAAAGCAATGGCTGCAAGATTTCGTGAGATTTCTTGCACCCAAATAAATGGGGCAGACATTAATATATAAAAAAGAATAATACCTCGAATCCGTTTCAATCCATAATTTCTCCTCAATAACTCACATATCACTATATAATAAATAGAAAGATAGAGAGTTGTTACTAAATTCAAAGGAATTCCTGCCCTATTAGCTAAATATAATGAAGAGGAATAAATAAAGTCTATATGTATAGAGATCTGAGATTCAATATAATCTAATATGTTATGATAGTGTAGCACATCGTCCTTTACCGAATCGTAATATCTAGTGATATCCAATGCATCGGGAAACACATAAAAATGCATTGATGCATACAATAAAAGAACTAAAAAAAAATAAAACCGATATGGCGGTTTCTCTCTATATTCCAATGACAATGATTGATTCATGCTCAACAATGGCAATACTCAAATTTATTAACGTATCTTCAAGTAATTTCCAAGTATCAAATCCCACTCTTTCGGAACAAACTTTCCATTCCCTGAATTCGGGTAAAATGTTATTTCTCCAAAATAGATACTACCATTGATATTGTATAAATCAATCCTTGAAAATAATAAGTCAGCAGATAACTTTTCAGCGATTCCTATCATATCTGATAAATTAATTGGAATATCAAGTTTCTTATCGAAATCTGGCAAACATATTAATTCTCCAAATTCCTGAATATCTGCATTCCTATTATAATAATTTGCACGATGCTTGGTATTTCTATCAAAATCTATCTTGAAAAATTTTACATTTCCATTAAAACAATAAAACTTATAGTCAATCAAGTCAACATTTTGTGGATGAGTATTGTCCTCCATAAACGTCTCTGCCATAATACGAGGCTTGATACCCTTATAAGCCCATTCCCCCATATTTTTATAAATGTCATAAGCCATTGATTTATGAAGTTTCACCCTTGCATCCGCCTTATCAAATTCTCGTTTATTCCTACAAATAACAATTCCCGAATTTCCTCCTCCATTTGTGGTTTTTAGAACAAATTGATCCGGCAAAGAGTCAAAATCAATTTCATCAAATGTATTCCATATACCCAACGTAGGAATAATATATTCCTTACCTATGACATTTGTGACATAATCCTTGACAGCAAATTTATCCACCAAAATATGATATTTAGGATTATGATCATGCAATTTCAACCAATTGATTTTTTCATTAAATGTAGTAGGATTCTTCAAATTTGGTTTCTTACCTATCGACAGCCAATACATTCCATATACTAAAGCTTTTTGATCATTAAAAAGCCTAGCATATCGTAATACAACCCCAATCACTAATCTTGAAGGTCGGTCCAAGATTCTTCTCAATTTAATTAATATATTCACTGCTTATTCTCATGTTTTATGACATCCTTGTATATATTCAATAATGTATTTATGAGTATATCAGGATCGTGTTTTTTACGATACTTCACTTTTGTTGTAGTAGAGAATTTTTGAGCCAATTCATCGGATTCAAATATTCTACTAATATACTCAGCAAGCATATTTGGTTCATTGTAACAATAGAGAAAACCTTCGGTATTATGTTCCAACATGTCCATATTCCCTCCCACAAACGAAGCTATACAAGGAACACCTATGATTGTAGCTTCAGCAAGAGAATTAGGTGCATTCTCAATAGAAGAAGGAATAATGACAACATTTACACTTGCCATTTTTATCGCCATCTCCTCAGCAGAGAGTGTCCCCGTAAAATGAACAAGGTCATCAATATCAAATTTTTTTATCAGATATTTTAGAAACCTCATATATCCGCTACTAGATAGTTTCTGTCTCAATTTGGTCGGATGTAAACGATCATATCCAGCAACATAGAGCTTTATATCGGGATATTTTTTCTTAAGTTTGGCAATAGCTTCAAATACGAAATGCAAACCTTTTAGGGGAGTTACAGCTTGACTCACAAACAGTGTATGCCTTTCCATTCTGTCAATGCTCCATTCTTGATTAAAGAAAGGCTCACGTATCATTCGAGGGCAAAAATAGTATTTTAAATTTGGATTGATATTCATTGACGATACACGATCCCAAGTAGAACGCCCCTCCACATATTTTACATTGAGCAACTGCCTCTGTTCATTCTTGGATCTTTTGATAAAAGAATTTCTACCAGAGAAAAATCCCGTAGGCACAAATAAGTCCTGCAAAGCAGTGAAACGTAACATTGTAGAGAAATCAATGCCAGCGTAATAGTGATGCTGATATTCTGTCAAAATACCTTGCAAGGACACAATGATAGGCAAATCTGTATGATTAAACAATAATATATTGTGTTTACCTTCTGTACCATATGCATGGATAATATCAGGCTGAAAATCACTTATAATTTTCAGCCAATAATCTATCTTGTCACAATTCATAGGCAAGATATAATATCTTACCCCATCTAAATCGTATATTTTCATTTTATTTACATTGGCAATAGTAGCCATTGCAAGAGAAACGTTATCAAATTGGGTAATTTTTATGCTCATAGCGTCTACCCATGAAATAGCATGTCCACTCTCAAAACCAAGTTTAGCAGCAACCTTAGGCATTAAACTATTTATTGTCCAAAGTATTCTCATATTTTGATGTATTATAAAGGTAGAATCCTGTTTATCAAGTCGTATAAAATTATTAGGGAATCGTTTTATTTTGAATACCCAACATATCTTCAAAATAATACAATAGTTTATCTCTGTGTGCTTCACAATTAATAAGATTAAATAATTGCATCAACCACTTTCTTGAAACTAATGAAGGCAACAGTTTTCTGCATTGAGCAGCACGTATCCATCGATTTTGAATAGGTTCAAGATAAAACCCAACAATTTTCTTAGAACTTCCATAATACTTATCAGTACTCACCTTCAGCTTTGTAGCATCAGTAATAATTTCGTTTATCGATTTCAAAGATTGTTCAAAGGCATTTAAATCCAATAGTGTTACTGTTGGTTCTTCCTCGCATTGACTATACGGGATAATTCTAAAAGATATAGATCGTTCAAATGAGATTTCAACCATATATCCATAATTCCACTTGTCATTTATACGAACAGGTTCTATATCAAAACAAAAATTCCCCAATCCATAGAAGATAGGTTTATCATGATATATCTCATAGCCACTGTAACAATGTTGATGATGATTTACCACTACATCCGCTCCAACATCGATAAAAAAACGATAGGTTTCTTGCATACGAGGGGAAGGCAACTGATAATGCTCATGACCACCATGTACAATTACTAACACATAGTCAGCTTTCTTACGAGCTTCCAGAATGCTATAATATTGCCTTATAGGATTAAGCGGGTTAGCACCAGCTTTCATTTCTGTTGCAATAGAAAACTCATGTTCACAACAATTGATAATAGCAAGGAGCATACCTTTAATATTCTTATATAATATAGAGGATGATTCATTTATATCACTCCCAAACCCTACTGTATCTATCCCTGCTTGTTCAAGTAATAATTTCGTAACTTTACCATTGTAATCTTTTTGATCAAGAATATGATTATTTGCTAATGTAACACATTTAAATCCCGCATATTTAACTGCATCTATACTTTCTGGTTGCCCTTTTAAACAAGGTCCATATTTATCAATTGGAGATTCATTTCCTTTTACTATAGGAAACTCAAAATTAACTATGCTATAATCTGCCGACTCTACTATAGGCTTTATATCATAAAACAATCTATCAAATTCTTTCCTCTTTATACTTTCAGACACTCTATATCTATCACAAAAGTCGCCTGCTATTAATACTTTCATTGGAATAATCTATTTATCAAAGACCTGAAATGCAAATATACTTTCATAGGAAAAGAAGGCCTTTGCCATGTTATTTTATACATCTTATTTTCAAACTTTATACTAGGCAAAGGAAAAGGAGGCTCATTTTTTATTGAATAGTATTCATCAGAATATATTGCTTTAGTATTAAATATACTAACTTCCTTTGATTTATTATGTGTACCGACTAAGCCTATATTACTAACAAGTAACACTTTGGGATAAATGCACATCGCATTATTCATAAACATCATATAATGAAAAATGCCATCCCAGCATTTTGTTCTTCTCAAATTGTTCACATTATCTTTTATGATTCTAATTCTGTCTTTACATTGTTTTTTTTCTGGGAATAAATACTTTATTTTATCAGATTTAAGAAAATCATCTATTTTAATCAAATCCCAATCAATCTTATTCCATCGATCTCTCCATGATGCCCATCCATAAATTTGAAACATATAAGAATATATATAATCATACCCTTCAGGATTGTAACTAATATAGTTATCTCCACTGATCATCCATACTTTTGTATCATCACGGAATTTTTCAATTAACTGATCACAAAAACTAAAAAAACCCATTGTAGGCACGCAATCTTCTTCAAGTATAATACCTTGTTCTTCATTATCAAAAAGCCAAGTTATAGCTCCTCTTAACGAATCATAAACATTAACACATTCATCTCTAAACCAAATATGTAATTCACAATTCCAATCAACTTCACTGATATAGGAGCGAATCTCTTCATTACGTTCTATTTCACCTTCTTTTTCAATTCTACCTTTATTGGAATAAAAATAAAGTTTGCTTGGTTGAGCTGCCCTTATGCTATCAAATGTCTTTCGAGCATAGTCTGGTCGTACAAAAGTTATGAATAAAACTGGAGTTTTTACCACTTCTCTAAATTTTAAAAATATCTTCAATTCTAGAATTAGGCAATTCTCCCAATTCATTTTTTATTTTATTCCCATCAATTCGCAAACTTTTTATATCGCCATCCCTACGAACTTCTTTGCCAAAATACTCATCTCGACATGGAACATGATATACAGCAAACAAACGTTCTATTAGATGTTTAATACTCAAAAATTCACCACCTCCAATATTATAGATCCCTGATGGAATATTTTTATTAATTGCTTTATCTACCATCAGAATCATCTCTTCAAGAGTAATAAATTGACGAGTTTGCAAACCTGCACTAAAACTCGGAGCTGATGGATTTTTACCTGCATTATAATCCTGAAGATATTGAAGAGTATAAGGAATAAGGCGCGTTCCTGGCTTCAAATCATCTTCAGAAAACATATTAGGTAATATAAAGTGATAATAAACAAAATCTGATTTAAAATCATTCATATATCGCCCGTATAATCTTTTACTTAAACCATAGTCATTCGTAACCGAAAAAGCAGAACATACTACTTCTTTCTCAGTAAATGCTCTACCACATTCATTATTGAGACCTATCTCCATATATGACCCAAAAGAAATATACTTACCTTTATATCCTCTCTTTTTCAACTGCAAAGTTATCTCAATTGGAACATTCACATTTAGTGCATACATCAATGAGGAATCTGTTTTCAATGCAGCTTGTACTCCCGCTCCAGATGCATAAATAATAATGTCAGATAAAAGGAGGGCATCATACTTAAGTTCATCTGTTAGCAAATTTACTCGATAGAAGTTATTATATGTATAGCCTTTAGGTACATCAAGTCCATAAACATCGACTTGACATCCTTTCTTAACAAAAAAGTATTTTGTAAGAGCAACAGATAACATTCCGTTAGTTCCTATAATTGAAATTATCATATTCTATTTATGTTCACCAATTAAAATTGAGTCAATTCTTTTTACGACAGGGATAAGCAAGCAGGAAATAAATAAAACTATTGAACCATACAGTATCGCTTCTATTTCTGGATAATTCTGAATACTGAATGGTAATAGCTTAAATAACAGGGACGATGCAATTACTAAAGCAAAAGCATAAATAGACAATAGTGAATTATCAAGAATAATCGCTAGCATAAGCGTAGATACACAAAATACTAATGCAGTCATTATAAATAGTGAATAACTACCATATTGAAATAATGACATCGCAATAAGAGACTTATCGCCGCTATTTAAGTTGAATAAAATACACCCTAATAAATTGCAAAGAATTTTGCTGTATCTATAAACGTTATTCGCTTTTAAGTCATTACCTACCTATAAATTTATCTATTTCTTCTACACAAAGGTTATAAACATCTTCTGTTTTATACCTCTTATACCAGTCTGCAACAAGAGCAATACACTGCTGCATATTCAATCTTGGTTTCCATCCCAAACGAGTTTTAACTTTATTTATGTCAAGTGTCAACAAATTCGCCTCATGAACAGCATTCAAATCTGATGAATCTTTCAGCACACCAAATTCGAAATTTTTTACAAGCTCTGTAACAACTTCCCAAACAGTTGAAACTGAATCATTCTCCGGCCCAAAATTCCAACCTTCACAATACTCAGTAGGATAATTCCACATTTTTTGAGCAAGCATCATATAGCCAGAAAGAGGTTCCAATACATGTTCCCAAGGACGAACAGCCTTTGGAGAACGAATATTAATTACCTTACCCGCTTCCAATGCACGAATGCAATCAGGAATAATGCGATCTTTTGCCCAATCACCACCACCGATAACATTACCAGCTCTTACAGAGGCAATGCTAACAGCATGCTTTTTGCCATAATCAATTGGATTAAAAAAGCTACGGCGCCAAGATTGGATAGCGATCTCACATGCTCCCTTTGATGAAGAGTACGGATCATATCCCCCAAATGGATCAGTCTCTTTATAGCCTTGTATTTGCTCCTTGTTGTCATAACACTTATCAGTGGTAATCATCACACCTACTTTAACACTCTTTGTAACACGAATAGCTTCCATTATATGAATGGTCCCCATAACATTCACTTCGTAAGTGTCCACAGGCTGTTCATAACTTAAACGAACCAAAGGTTGAGCTGCAAGGTGAAACACTATTTCCGGCTGATATTTAATAAAAATTTCTTTCATCCTTTGACCATCACGAATATCCGCCCTTATATCAGCTTTTATTCTACGACCTATACCTGAAAGGACAAAATTGTCTTTTTCTGAATAAGAGTCAAGTGAAAGCCCTACCACTTCTGCTCCCTGCTCATGAAGCCAAATAGAAAGCCACGACCCCTTAAAACCCGTATGACCAGTAACTAGGACTTTCTTACCTTTATAGAAATTATTGAAAATATCTATCATAATTATTCTATTGTATAAGCTATTGTATCAGAAGGGTCATAAAGCTTGTCTGTATATGCAAGCAAAATAAAGTCTTCATCACTATTATTTAGCACTATATGAGCAACATTATTAGGAATAAAGACTGTGATAGCTTTTTCAAGAGACATTTCTATATCCAATTTTTCACCTGTGTTAATGTCTTCAAGTTTCAATATTGCACGCCCTTCAATAATAGTAAACCATTCCACTGCCTCAGGATGATAGTGGCCTCCCCTCGCTTGTCCTGATTTAGCCATCGTCAGATAAATTTCACCAGTATGGGAAGGAATACCTTTTTCTGTACCAGTAATAGCCTTTAAGAACCACCCTCGATTATCTGTTATGAAACATCTATTAATAATTGTAACTCTTTCTACAAGTGATGCCATATTCTATCCGATAATTAATTTATTCTTGTATTCTAGATTTGGCACCTGACGATCCCATTTTTTCCAAGGAGCTTTATCCTCAGCAAGGAGCTTCTCCAACATATTCTTTTCACGAATATTATCCATACATTGCCAGAAGCCAGTATGTACATATGACATCAACTCCCCCTTCTCTGCCAACTTAGCAAGTACAGTCTTTTCAAAAACACAAGTATCATCTGTAAGATAATCAAAAATATCAGGCTGAAGAACCATATAACCTGCATTAATGGGGGTACCATCACTGATATTCTTCTCACGGAATGATCGAACTGCATTATCTCCATCAATATCAAGAACACCTTTCTCTTGGGACATTTTCACTGCTGTAAGAGTTGCCACTTTACCATGTAATTTATGGAATTCAACAAGTTTAGTGATATCCACGTCACAAACACCATCTCCATAAGTCATCAAGAATGGTTCATCACCTACATATTTCTGAATACGTTTAATACGTCCTCCCGTCATGGTATTATAACCAGTATCTACAACTGTAACTTTCCAAGGCTCCAAACTGCTCTGAAGAACAGTTATTTCATTCTTACCATTTCGAAAATCAAAGCTAACATCTGAATTGTATAAAAAGTAGTTTCCAAACCATTCTTTAATATACTCTTGTTTATAACCTGCACAAATGATAAAATCAGTATATTCATAATGTGCATATTCTTTCATTATATGCCAAAGAATTGGCATTCCACCAATCTCAATCATTGGTTTAGGCTTAAATTGACTTTCTTCACTAATACGTGAGCCAAAGCCACCAGCTAAAAGAACTACTTTCATAATCTACTTTTTACCTTATGGACCACTGTTTTATTTATTATATTTATCATTATCATTTTTTCATCTTTTGTAACACCAAAAAAATAAATAGAAATACATGTCCACAAACTAGCAATAACCATGTAAAGAAATGTAGCTATGATAGCATGAGGGAACAGCATCTTTAATAAGAGAAGAGGTAAAAATGCAAATGCTGTTGAAAGAAAAGATGGTACCAAAGTACGTTTTACATATTCCTTCATCTTAAAAGAAGTAAGTTCTATCATAATGTATAGTTGAAACACGAGCGTCACTACTGTGAGGAATAACATTACGACTACATTAATATATGGCGGTAATCCAAATTCATAAAGAATAAAGATAATAGGGAGAAGAGCTAAATTAATCAAACTATAGCCTATTTGATTCTTTTTGACTTTACCCGTAGCCTGAATTGTAGCATCAAATCCAGCACCTAGATTAGAAAACATTCCATTTACTAACATGAAATTAATAAATATCATTGTAAATTCCGGTGGATCACCCAACCAAATAATCAACAAGTCATCCATACATAATAATAATGGTATGGCTATTATATTCATACATAAATAAGAATAACGCGACATTGCATAAACTAATGTTAATGATCGACTTTCATCTCCCAAGCTTTGGCTCTTCATGATTTGAGGTATGGCTGCTTGACGGAGAGTAGTTGTAAATTGACTCACCGCATTACTAACTTGGGAAGCTAATCCAAAAGCAGCATTTAGAATAGTGCCAAAAAAATAATTAATAATCATAGCTGCGCCCTGCAATTTACCCATTACAGCCACTGTTCCCAACGACATCCACCAAGCAAACCCAAGTACAGCTTTATAATCATCAATATTTTTATTAAAGTTCCATTTAACCACAGCTGCATCCTTAATTCTACAATATATTTGATAGGCAATTGGTGACAACAACTGTATTAAAGCAAGAATTATCGCATAAATACGGAGTCTATTTCCATCCATATACATCAGGAGTACTATAAGTAATAATTTTGTAATTGCACTCAAAGAGTCAACTACAGACATATATAAAAATTTCTCCCTCGCAATAATCAATCCATTCATTGGAACTGTAATAACTACAAAAGCCGTTGTCAACAAACTTAAGTGAAGTACAAATAATGCATCAGGAATCTTAGAAGGATCTATATTTAAATAATTATTAACATAAAAAACGCCTAATGTCTCACCAATAATCAACAAGAAAACTGCCAAAATTAGGTGAATAATGAATATTGTATTATAGACTCTATTAGGGGCGCCCTCTTCTTTTCCTAACTCTACAGTCATATAACGGTAAGATGTTGCTACCATAGTAGTGCTTAAGGTGTTTAACATAGCAACAACACCACCAACCACATTATAAAGCCCATAGTCACTGGCTCCTAATGCGTCCAATATGAGGCGTGATGTCACAAAACTGATGGCAATATTAATAATCAGTTTTATATATAGAACTGTTGTATTTAAAACTATTTTTTTATTATTTAAGGAATTATCAGACATTATTACTTCCCATTTATGCACTGTTGTCGAAAGTAGCCAAATCCATCATCAACCTTATGCAGCCAAGAATCTTTATTTCGTAAAAATTTAAGTGTAGAATGAAAATTCTTTGGTTTGGCCATTTTACCTCTCTAACTTTTAGTTGCCCACTGTTCCTTTCTCCAAACCATTTTATCCACCACTCCCGTATAACTCTGAATAAGCTTCACAATCTTAGTCGATACATTCTCATCAGTGTAATTCGGTACCGGTAATCCATTATCACCATTCTTCACCATCTCAACAGCTGTACCCACTGCCTGCAAGAGATTGTATTCATCAATACCCGCAAGAATAAAACATCCCTTATCAAGCGCTTCAGGCCTCTCTGTAGAGGTACGGATACAAACCGCCGGAAAACTATGTCCTACAGAAGTAAAGAAAGAACTTTCCTCAGGCAATGTACCAGAATCGGACACTACTGCAAAAGCATGCATCTGGAGACAATTATAGTCATGAAAGCCAAGAGGCTCATGCTGAATAACGCGAGGATCAAGCTTAAAGCCACTGGCAGCCAGTCTATTCCTTGAACGCGGATGACAGCTATAGAGGATTGGCATATCGTACTTCACTGCCATCCTGTTGATAGCCGTAAAAAGGGAGGTAAAGTTCTTCTCCGTGTCGATATTCTCTTCACGATGAGCGGAAAGAAGAATATATTTTCCTTTCTCCAATCCAAGTCTTTTATGGATATCAGATGTCTCAATCTCAACAAGATTTTCATGAAGCACTTCAGCCATGGGGGAACCACTGACATAAGTACGCTGGGGAGCTACACTACTCGCATTAAGATAACGTCTCGCATGTTCACTGTAACAGATATTGACATCAGAAATAATATCAACAATTTTTCTATTGGTTTCTTCAGGAAGGCATTCATCAAAACAGCGATTACCGGCTTCCATATGAAAAATAGGAATATGGAGACGTTTGGCTCCAATCACAGAAAGACAACTGTTGGTGTCCCCCAAGACAAGAACCGCATCAGGTTTGAGTTCGACCATGAGCTTATAGCTTTTGCCAATAATGTTGCCCATGGTAGCACCAAGGTCATCCCCCACGGCCTCCATATAAACGTCAGGATCAGCAAGCTTGAGGTCTTTGAAAAAGACACCATTAAGATTATAGTCATAGTTCTGCCCCGTATGGGCAAGGATAACATCAAAATACTTTCTGCACTTATTGATGACGGCAGCCAAGCGGATTATTTCAGGACGTGTGCCTACAATGATGAGAAGCTTAAGCCTGCCATTATTCTTAAATGATACCATATATTTTTATTCTACAGGTTCAAAAAATGTGTCGGGATGGTTGGGGTCAAAGCACTCGTTACACCACATAAAGGTGACGAGATTTTCTGTTTCCGACAGGTTGATAATGTTATGGGTATATCCGGGAATCATTTCCACCACTTCAATCTTATCTCCACTGACCTCGAAACTGATAACTTCGTCAGTATCAATCTTGCGGAGTTGAATCAGACCATGACCGCTAACTACCACAAACTTCTCATTTTTTGTATGGTGCCAATGTTGACCTTTAGTGATTCCAGGCCTGGAAATATTGACTGAGAACTGGCCGCAACCGACTGTACGGATAATTTCAGTAAAACTACCCCGATCATCGATATTCATCTTAACAGGATAAGTGAACTTATCCTTGGGCAAGTAACTGAGGTAAGTGCTATAGAGCTTCTTTACAAAGGCCTCTGACAGATCGGGAACTCCCAAGGTCTGCGGCATCTCCTTGAAAGAATAGAGCAGATCTACGATATCACCCAAGGTAATAGTGTATACTACAGGTACTACACAATAGTTGCCATCGTAATGTTCAGACTGGTTCAAGGCAGCTATAAGTTCTTCAACCACGTCATCGATATAAACCAGATTCATCATAACACTAGGGTCGTTGACCTGTATGGGGAAATCATTGGCTATGTTATTGCAAAAAGTAGCGACAGCACTGTTATAATTGGGACGGCACCATTTACCGAATACATTTGGAAAGCGGTATACCAATACCTTGGAACCGGTTTCCCTAGAGTAGGTAAACATCAACCGTTCGCCTGCACGTTTGGATTCGCCATAAGGATTATCTAAAGAAGCTTGGGTGGATGAAGAAATCATCACCGGACAAGTGTTATGGTGCTTCTTGAGAATATCCAACAAGGTGGAAGCAAAACCAAAATTACCTTTCATGAACTCTTCAGTATCCTTAGGACGGTTCACCCCAGCCAGATTGAAAACAAAGTCGGCTCGCCGACAAAATCCATTCAAGAGCATAGGGTCCGTATCAAGGTCATATTCCATCACCTCAGAAATAGTGACAGGATAGTTTTTGGCCTTACCGGACATAATATTCTTGAGTTGGGCACAAAGATTCTTACCGACGAATCCATGCGCCCCTGTTACTAAGACCCTCATAATTCTATTCGGAACGAATTTCTTTAGCCTTACTTCTTGGTTCGAGACCAAGATCTTCACGAATAAAACGGAGTTTGAGAAGAAGATTCTTCATACCTGTAATATCAAGACGGCGGGTATTATGGCTATGGTAATCTTCTATTTTACTGACTTCTTCACTACCGCTAGTAAAAAACTTGTCATAGTTAAGATCACGGGTATCACAAGGTATCCGATAATAATCTCCCATATCAATGGCCTTGGCCATTTCCTCACGTGTGACAAGGGTTTCATAAAGTTTTTCTCCGTGCCGGGTACCAATAACTCTAACTTCCGTCTCACCATACTTCGGGTCGACCTGTGCATAGGTCTGCTTAAGAGCCTCAGCAAGAACATCAAGAGTGGCAGCAGGGGCCTTCTGTACGAAAAGATCGCCATTCTCACCATGAGTAAAGGCATAAATAACCAAATCTACCGCATCATCAAGAGTCATCATGAAACGGGTCATATCAGGATCGGTTATCGTAACAGGTTTGCCTTGTTCCATCTGTTCTACCCAGAGGGGAATCACAGAACCACGGCTGGCCATCACATTGCCGTAACGGGTACAGCAAATGGTAGTTTGCGCATTCTGTCCGAGTTCACGCCCCTTGGCAATGGCTACCTTTTCCATCAATGCCTTGGAAATACCCATGGCGTTGATGGGGTATGCTGCTTTATCAGTAGAAAGAACAACAACGTTCTTCACTCCATACTCTATGGCAGAAAGGAGAACATTATTGGTACCTACAACATTAGTCATGGTAGCTTCCATAGGAAAAAATTCACAGGAAGGTACTTGCTTAAGGGCAGCGGCTGAGAATACGTAGTCCACTCCCCTCATAGCAATATCTACAGATTGTCTATTGCGTACATTACCAATATAGAACTTTACTTTAGGGTTCTGAAGGGCATGACGCATATCATCTTGTTTCTTTTCGTCGCGGGAAAAAATACGGATCTCTTTGATGTCGCTATCCAAAAAGCGACGGAGTACAGCATTACCGAAGGAGCCCGTACCACCTGTTATCAACAGGACTTTGTCTTTGAAAATGGACATGATTATTTATTTCAGTATTTATTTTTTCATATAAAATATTTTATACCATTCGGCAAATTTACGTAGACCATCACGAAGTGGAGTATGAGGCTTAAAGTTGAAATCACGCTCTAAAGCAGTGGTATCAGCATAAGTAATAGGAACATCACCTAGTTGCATAGGAACAAGCTGTTTATGGGACTCGAAATTATAGTCTTCAGGAAGAATTCCGGCACGAATAAGCTCTTCCTGAAGTATCTGCACAAAGTCAAGCAAGTTCTCAGGATTACTGTTACCTATATTGTAGACCTTGTACGGAGGTACAGGTAAACCATCTTCTCCGATTTTGCGTTGGGGAGCACCATGTATTATACGTTGTAAACCTTCAACTATGTCATCAATATAAGTGAAGTCACGTTTACAGTTACCGTAGTTAAAGATCTGAATAGTATCTCCTTTTATTAGTTTATTTGTGAAACTAAAGTAAGCCATATCAGGTCTTCCCGCAGGTCCGTAAACAGTAAAGAAACGAAGACCTGTGGAGGGTATGTCATAGAGTTTACTATAGGCATGCGCCATCAGTTCATTACTCTTCTTAGTAGCGGCATAAAGACTGACAGGATTATCAACTTTGTCATCGGTACTATAAGGAACTTTTGTATTACTACCATAAACAGAACTGGAAGAGGCATACACAAGATGTTGTACCCCACTCTGCCCATTGTCGTAACTGTGACGGCAGGCCTCGAGGATATTGTAAAAACCGATAAGGTTACTTTCAATGTAAGCATCAGGATTAGTGATACTGTAGCGAACACCAGCTTGTGCAGCTAGATTAACCACCACATCGAAACGGTAGTCAGTAAAAAGCCTATTGACGAGAGCTTTGTCAGCAAGGTTACCCTTGATAAAAGTATAGGTACTCTCAGGATATTGAGCCGCAATCTGTTGTAAACGGTTGAGACGATACTCTTTAATAGTGATATCGTAGTAGTCGTTCACACTATCGAGACCAACTATCCGAATAGGACTCTCAGCAATAAGGAGCCGCTCCACCAAGCTAGAACCGATGAAGCCGGCAGAGCCGGTAACTAATATGGTCATAAAAAAAGGTTAGTCCCTACGGAAAATATCACGGGTGAATACTTTATCTTTTACATCATCCAAACCTGTATCATAACGGTTAGCAATGATAGCATGGCTCATCTGTTTGAATTTAGTAAGATCATTCACAACAGCACTACCAAAAAAAGAAGTACCGTCTTCAAGTGCAGGTTCGTAAATGATAACCTGTGCACCTTTGGCTTTGATGCGTTTCATGACCCCCTGTATGGATGATTGACGGAAATTATCAGAATGGGATTTCATGGTAAGGCGAAAGACTCCTACCACTATTTGTTGTTCTTTCTGCACATCCCACCGACTGGAAGCCGTATAGTATCCAGCTTTTCGGAGTACTTGATCTGCAATGAAATCCTTGCGGGTACGATTACTCTCCACAATGGCTGTCATCATATTTTGAGGTACATCTGTATAATTGGCAAGTAACTGCTTAGTATCCTTGGGCAGACAGTAACCACCATAACCGAAACTGGGATTATTGTAGTAGGTACCAATACGTGGGTCAAGTCCAACACCTTGGATAACGGCTTGTGCATCAAGTCCTTTTACTTCAGCATAGGTATCAAGCTCATTGAAGTAACTGACGCGTAAGGCCAGATAGGTATTAGCAAAAAGTTTCACAGCTTCAGCTTCCTTGATACCCATAAAAAGAGTTGGGATATCTTCCTTGATGGCTCCCTCTTGCAGCAGAGCAGCAAAGGTTTTAGCGGCCTGCTCAAGCATAGGTACATCGGTTATTGCTTTAATAGATTCGTTTTCAGCACCGAACCGATCGTCGTCCATAATCTTGGGATAACCTACTATGATGCGACTGGGATAAAGATTGTCGTAAAGCGCCTTACTCTCTCGAAGGAACTCCGGTGAAAAGAGCAAATTAAACCGCTTAACTCCTTGCTGAGCATACTTGACATAAAGACTACGACAGTAGCCCACAGGTATGGTAGATTTGATGACCATAACAGCATCAGGGTTAACACTCAACACAAGATCAATGACATCTTCAATATGGTGGGTGTCGAAGTAGTTCTTCACCGGATCATAGTTAGTGGGAGCGGCAATAACTACAAAGTCAGCATCTTTATATGCTGCAGCCCCATCAAGGGTGGCTGATAAACACAATGGCTTTTCTGCCAAATATTGTTCAATATAATCATCCTGAATAGGAGATATCTTATGATTGATCTTATCAACCTTTTCGGACAGTACATCGACTGCCACTACTTCATGATGCTGTGCCAGTAAAGTGGCAATGCTCATCCCGACGTAACCAGTTCCGGCTACAGCTATTTTTATCTCGTTAAATTCGCGCATGAAAAGAACTTAGATTAGATAATAATCTTATTATATTACTTCAAAAGGATAAGGATTTTCTTCAATATTCTTCAACTCTTCTATTGCCTCTGTTTGCTCAGTTATCAAAGCCGACTTATTCCAATTGTCTATAATGCTATGAGCTTCTTGAAGCATAGACTCCTCATAAACTTCACCATAAGTATAAGTCAACAGACGAACCTTAAGCAAAGAATCGGGAAGTTTCTCCAAAATATTATAGATTCGATCTAAAACAGCTTGTTTTTTCTGCCCTTTATCCCCATAATCATAAATGGTAGCATTATAGCCCATCAGAAGAGCCAGACACAAATTGGCTTCTTCCTCAATATTGGAACTCTGAGAGGAAAAAAGGGAATCGGCCTTGACGAGAAGTTCCTTATTTAACCGACAAAAAGTATCGGAATAGATAGGTTCACCGTCCATACCAAGATACATCAACTCATGAGCAGCATGTTGAAGCTCAAGAGCACGAGAAAGTAAAGAATTCATTTGGTATATGATTAAAATATGATTAATCTCAATTAAGATAAGACTACTTTATCATTTTCAGATAAGATTTGGGCACTTTGACACTGGCAACTAAAACACCTTTGATACGAATAACGACATAAGTTTTATTGGATTCCGTAGCTATTTCACCTTCAATGCCACAAAAATCTCCTTTCACGACTTTCACTTTGTTTCCTATAGCGAAAGGTTCAGTATCAAAACTAACCCCATCAGGATTCAAGTCCATGACAAACATGAAGTCTTCCATTTGCTTATTGGGAACAATCAGCATAGAATGGGTGGAAAGATCCTTCATATAAAAAAGCTGGGCACTATAAACATTAGAAATATCACAAGCAACTTGTTTGGTGGCACAAATGAAGATCAAATTTCGAATAACAGGAACTTCACTACGCTTACGACGGTATTTCAGTTGTGATATAACAATTCGTGTGGGAAGATAGTAATCAATATCCAAATTTTCCTCAGATTTAAGTTTATCTAAGAATCTTCGGACTGCAAATTCTTGCTTATCACGAGTACGAGCCGCAAACCAATATTTTTGATTTTCAACCACTTATATAAAGAAAAAGGAGAATTTCACGATTGTTTCGGGTGCGCTTCGCGGTTTGAATGAGACATATTCTCTTCCAAACCGTACAAACAGGTATTCCAGCTTAATATACTGTAAACGAATCTATTAAAACAGAAAAATGACTTTTAATCGTTCGTTTAATGGGCACAAAGGTAATGGGTATTTTTTGAACTTGCAAGGTGTTTAATAAAAATATTCCTAAATGAATATTTTATCACAGTTAAATATTTTATAATCAACATTATACTGCTAATAATAAAGGAATTTAATATCCTTTCATTTTTGTGCTTTCTAACCTTTTTCTTTTTTGTAAATCTTTACGTATATTAAACGAACGTTTTTTAAACACCCCCTTTTCTCCACACCATCCACCTATATATCAACTACATACACCACATTCAAAAACTTTCAGAATCATTTTTTCTGTCAAACCTATCTATTTTCAAAAATAACATAGTACTTTTGTCATTTTTTTACATTTTATACGTATTTAAATATTTAACTAAAAAACAAGAAAAATGAAAAAAGAAATGAAGGCTGAAAACCTTGAAAAAAAGAGCCGGAACAGGCACAGAAATTAACTTCAAAGAACAATGTATCAGAGACTAAGAGAAAACCCGGACGCCCTAAAAGTAAAGCAGTAAGAGGCATCCTCCATAAAGATCGGAAAAAGGGAATGAAACTCTTACTCAATTTAAGAGAAGAAGGATGCTTTGGTAATAAAAACGAAGTATCTATAAAAGAATTCGCAGAATGGGCAGCAAAAGGTAAGTTCTTTCTATCCGCTCAAGATAATCATTTAGTTTCAAAGACAATAGAAGAGGAAATGGGAGAAATATTAAGAAGCGAATTTCCTCGTAAAATAAATAAAAGAGGAAAAACATCAAAAGAATAATCTACAAAATAATCGGACAATAATTAAATAGTTATATCCTATCTACAATTCGCTATATCTTTGCCCCCGCTTTAGCAAAGATTAAGCCCCGCAAATGAGAAGATGCCGCTTTTTCAAAAAGTGACATCTTCTCTCTTTTTATGCCTGACATAAACACCTACTAAACAATTTAAAATTCAAGAATTTAAAATTAAAATGCAATGAAAAAGCGAAAGAAGAACGCTTCACTTCACGAAGCACTCAGAAAGAAATGGGCAATACGTATTATGCTTGAAAAAGAATATACGAAAAGCGCAGCACAGTGGATGACGGACAGACTGGAAAACCTTATTGACTACATGCTCTATGGATATGCTCTCATAGCATATTACAAGCAAGACGGAACATTCAAGTTTGTAAAAGCAACCCTACTACCCTATGAAAGCCACTTTCATCAAGGATACGATATACAGCGTATCGAAGGACACGTTGTGTATTGGGACGTAGATATACAAGCATGGAGAAGCTTCCAACTGGAGAACTTTCTGGAATGGAGACCGGTAGTAAATTAAGAATTAAAAGTTTTAAATTAAAAGTTATGGCAATGACGTATGGAGGGATACAATATTATCCCATATCAGTGGTACTCTTTGATGAAGTACCCATGGAACTGACCGAGGCAAAGTTCGGCATGAAAGGAACGGCAGCAGTAATGAAACTGTTGAGTAAAATATATAAAGAAAGCGGATATTACCTGCTTTGGGGAAAGGAGCAATGTACCCTCTTCACTAATAAGGCCGGCAGAGAACTTACAGAAGATGAGATGCAGGGAATTGTAGATATCCTGGTAGAAAAAGCATTCTTTGATAAAGAGACTTATGAGAAATATGGCATATTGACATCCGTGGAGATTCAGAAAGTATGGCTTGAAGCAACCAAACGTAGGAAAAGGGACTTAGCGTCCCTACCCTACATGCTGGTAAAAACGGAAGAAGAGACGAAGGAAGATAAAACCAGAAAGGGAGAAAAAGATACAGACTGTATGCAAAATCCACAAAATAGCATGCAGCATGTAGACAATTCACCCGAAAATGCAGACAATTCCGGACAAAGTATAGCAGAGCATAGTATAGGAGAAGAAAATAAAGAACTTCCCCCTCTAACTCCCCTTGGGGAGAACGGAGGAGGAACGACGGATATTTCCTTCTATGAAATCCCCGGATATGCATATAACAAAAAGACGCATAATTTAGAATGCTTATTACTCAGACTGGACCAACTGTGTATCATTGACCCGAAAGAGATCAAAAGCATACTGAAACTCTCGAACTACGGAAAATTAGGAGGGTATGTATGGAAGGTGATCAGCAATGCACGATGGAGCACAGTAGATTCGAAAGGAGCATACCTGATTTCATCCCTGAGAAAAGAGAGAAATAACCAGTAGAAAATACATACTGATTATCAAAGCATTACAAGAAGTTAAATTCCTGTCAACAGGAATTTAACTTCTTGTTGACAAACTCTTAACTTCTTGCAAACAGGAAATTCTAACGAAGTATGAACTTCAGCGTTCCACCTTTTACCAGTTCTTCATGACTGATACGGTAACGGGATAATTTCTTCCCGCCTAACTCCATCTCACGGATGTATAAGGATTCCGCCGAAGGACGTTCAGTTTCTATCACCAGCTTATCGCTTCCCCAAGTATCAGGGTCAAGGCGAATCACTACCTTATCGAATACAGGTGTAGTAAGAGTATAATACGGAGCACCGGGACAGTCGGGGTAGAATCCTATCATGTTAAAGATGGCCCATGTAGACATCGTACCGGTGTCATCATTACCGGGGATACCGTCGGGAGCATTCTTAAAATATTTCTGCAAAAGCCGCTGGGTCTCCTTTTGCGTACGCCATTCTTCACCCTTGAAATAAGAAAAGAGATGAGCATAAGCAATATCGGGTTCATTGGCAGGATCATAGAGTCCATCGTCAAAGACACGCTGAAGCTTTTCAATAAAAGGTTTCTGTCCACCCATGAGACGGGCAAGTCCTTTCACATCGTGAGGAACATAGAAACTGTAGTTCCAAGCACAACCTTCATGAAAACCGGGATTCGGTTCAAAATTTTCTCCCTGTCTCGGATTGAAAGGTGAATAGAACTGACCATCAGGCAAAATGGGACGGAAAGTACCAAATTCCTTACTATAATAGTGTCTATATCCCAGTGAACGGTTATAAAAAAGACGGGCATCAGCCTTCTTACCCAAAGCATCCGCCAGCAGGGAAAGAGAATAATCCGCAATGTAATACTCCAATGCATGAGAGACCGAATTATCATACTGTTCACGCAAAGGTACATATCCCAATGACATATAATCATCATTATCCGGCCTCAGCAAATTCTCGGCACCGGGCAAGGTGGCAGATTTATACATAGCTTCATAAGCCAGATCGATATCAAAATCGCGTAGGCCTTTCAACCAAGTATCAACGATAACAGGAATAGACGGGTCGCCCTCCATAGTTAACGTTTCACGTCCGTAGAGTTCCCATTTGGGGAGCCAACCATGTTCACGATACATATCGAGCATGGAACGCACCATTTGTAACTGACGTTCGGGGTAAACCAACGTAAGGAGTTGGTGAACGTTACGGTACGTATCCCAAAGCGAGAAAACAGTGTAACGGTCTCCATCTGTAGTCAGTATTTCATTACTCTCCATAGCAGGATATTGCCCATTGACATCTTGCAAGATATTGGGATGTATCAATGTATGATAAAGGGCAGTATAAAAAACAGTTTTCTGTTCTTCCGTTCCGCCCTCGACAAGGATACGCGAAAGGTCCTCATTCCAACGCATACGGGCATCTGTCAATACCTGACTGAAATTCTTTCCACTTTGTTCTGTATCCAGATTCAGGCGGGCATTTTCGATGCTGACAAAAGAAACTCCCATTTGCACTTCGATCTGTTCACCTTCCGTTGTGTTGAAAGTAAGAAAAGCACCTATATCATCTCCGGCAATTTCCTTACGATAACGGGTATAAAGTTTATAGTGTCCGTTATCGGGATCCCATTCAGCTTCAACTCCGGTCATGGGACGTTGTTTTTTCCAATAACCGCTGGATACCGGTTGCTTGTTGACACGCATTACAAAATAAATGGGAAATACTGCCTGGGGGTTATAGCAGAAAGTTCCCAATAATTTCATACCTTCAAATTCGGTGTCATTCACCTGTTTCAAGAAAGCACCGGTTTCATTCGTCAGTCCTTCACCTAAATTCAGTAATACATGGCTTTGTCCGGCAGGAAACGTGAAACGTGAAACACCCGTGCGGGGAGTGGCAGACACCTCGGTCTTTACATTATAGCGAGTGAGAAAATTACTGTAATAACCCGGAGAAGCCTGTTCATCTTTATAACGACTTCCATACTCCTTGTAATCTACGGACAATTCACCCGTAGTAGGCATCAGCAATAAAGATCCCAGTTCGGGACACCCCACACCACTCAGATTGACATGCGAATATCCGGTAAAAAAGCAATTGTGATACTCGTAAGGAGTAGACCACCAACGGGCATCTTTATCATACTTATTATCTTCCGATCCCATCACATTGAAAGGAACCACGGACATCATTCCATTGGGACAGACCGCTCCCGGATTAGTAGTTCCGAAGTTGGTAGTACCAATGAAAGGATTGACATAGCTTATAGGTAAAGCCCCATCTCCACCTCCGGCAAATGCCGGAAGCAGACAAAGGGCAGAAAGTGTGTAAGCCAATAAAATACGTTTCATAGTCAACTGATTCTTTAAGGGATTAACTACACAATGCTGTTTTTCTTCGTAAATTCTATGATTTCCGAAATATAACCAAAGGCCATACCTACAACTGTATCGGCAGCGCCATAATATACTGCCACTTTATCTCCATCCTGCAAAGAAGCACAAGGGAATACTACATTGGGCACATCTCCCTGCAATTCATAAGGAGCAGCAGGAGCAAGCAAGTACGGACGTGTGCGATACAATACCTTTGCCGGATTTTCTTTATCAAGAATAGCCGCTCCCATAGAATAACGGAAACCGTTGCAGGTAGTAATAACCCCATGATAGAATATCAACCACCCCTCTTCAGTAAGGAACGGTACAGAACCGGCACCTATCTTCGTACACTGCCATGCACTTTCAGGGAAAGGAGTAACTTTCATCACACAACGGTGTTCTCCCCAATATTTCATGTCCGGACTGTAACTGATGTAAATATCTCCAAACGGTGTATGACCATTATCGCTCGGACGACTCAGCATAGCATATTTACCATCTATCTTCTGCGGAAAAAGTACCCCGTTACGGTTAAAAGGCAAAAAGGCATTTTCGCACTGGAAGAATTCTTTGAAGTCGAATGTATAGGCGATACCGATAGTAGGTCCATGGTAACCATTACACCAGGTTATCCAGTAACGGTCTTCAATCCAGGTGACACGCGGATCGTATTTATACTCAGACTCTATCATCTCCGTATTCCCCGCCTTGAAACAGATAGGCTCATGGTTTATTTCCCAATTGATTCCGTCTTTACTAAAGCCCGCAAAGATATTCATCTGCACTGCCTTATTGTCACAACGGAACACACCGGCAAATCCATCTCCGAACGGAACTACCGCACTGTTGAAAATACTGTTGGAAGTCGGAATGTGATAGCGTCCGATAACCGGGTTTTTAGAGTAACGCCACATTACATCTGAGCAACCTTCCGGGCGTTCTTCCCAAGGCATATTCATCATCTGTTTCATAATTCTTCTATTTATTAGTTATATATTTCATTGATTCTTCTTTTCATCCGGATAGGTGAATGGTACAAAATAAGTGATCAGAAATGCCGGAATAGTAGCAAACATCGTAAAAATAAAAAATGCCTTATATCCCAACGCATCACTGACAAAACCACTGATAGATCCCGGAAGCATCACTCCCAGATTCATGATACCCGAAGCAAAGGCATAATGGGCCATCTGATGTTTGCCGGGAGCCACTTGCTGCATCATAAACAATGTCAAACCTACAAATCCGAAACCATATCCGAAGTATTCAAGCACGATGGCACCGCCTATCAGCATACCATTCTCCGGCTGATAAATGGCCAGCAATGTATAAGCCAAAAACGGCAGGTTGAAGACACAACACAACGAAAACAATGTCCGGCTCAGTCCTCTGTGAGAGATGTAATAACCTGCCAACAGGGATCCCAATACAAAAGCAGCTGCCCCGTAAGTACCATAATACAGACCTATCTCCTGTTCTCCCAGTCCCAAGCCTCCAACAGAGCGTTCCGCCTTTAAAAACAACGGAACAATCTTCATGACAAAGCCCTCGGCCAGACGATAAAGAATGATAAATGCCACATAATACCAGATATGCTTCTTCTGAAAGAAAGCACGGATAACTTCCACCAACCGGTTCCAGGTTTCCCTGCCGGACGCTGCGCCTGTGGCTGCAGTTCCTCCCGAAGGCAACATACGCATATGGTATACTCCCAGAAATACCATTACAGCAGCCAGAATCAACATAACCATCATCCATGCCTGCACAGTCGCTTCATGGCGAACAGCTTCTTCAGCTCCCTGAACTCCTCCGAAGTATTTCAGCAACCAGCCTGCCAACCAAACCAGTCCGCCGGATGCAACAATCTTAGCAATATTATAGAAAGCACCTTGCCAACCGATATACTTGGCCTGATCCTGCTTATTCAGTTCCGACATATAAACGCCATCTGTTGCAACATCATGTGTCGCCCCGCTGAAAGCAATAACCGCCAACAAAGCAATACACACGGCAAAGAAAGCCGGAAGATGCAACGCCAATGCTACCAGGGCAAAACCTGCCCCGGTAATCAATTGTGTCAGCACCACAAAGAACTTCTTTGTCTTGAACATTTCCAAGAACGGACTCCAAAGGAATTTCAGTGTCCAAGGCAACATAATCAGTGATGTCCACAAAGCAATCTGTGCATCACCAATCCCCAATCCCTTGAACATCAGCACAGACACCATATTCAGTACAACAAAGGGAAGCCCCATGGCAAAGTAGACGGTGGGTACCCAGGAAATCGGATTACGACTATTTTGATTCATACCTATTGACTAAATCATTCTGCTTCACTTCAGAGGAACATTCCCCATCGTCAGTTCCAACGTACCACCATCTACTATATCCTGATGCGCAAAGAAAGGCTTATCCAACTTCTTTCCATTCAGTACCATACTCTGCACATACTTGTTCTCGCGACTGTTATTATGTGCTATGACAGTGAATGTCTTGCCATCTTTCAACTGAATGGTAGATTTTTCGAATAATGGGCGACCGATAGAATAAACCGGCTTACCCGGACATACCTGATAGAAACCCATAGAATTGAGAATGAACCACGCGGACATCTGCCCGCAATCCTCATTGCCCGACAATCCGTCCGGATCATTGAAATAAAGGGTATGTAATACTTGATCCACCAGTTCTTGTGTCCGCCAGGGTTGATCCACATAGTTATACAGATGAGTAATATGATGGCTTGGTTCATTGCCATGTGCATATTGTCCTATCAAACCGGAGATATCAGCAGAAACCATATCACCCTCCAAAGCAGAATCGGCAATAAACAAAGAATCCAGTTTACCGATAAAGGCATCGCGTCCTCCCATCAGTTCCACTAATCCATCTATATCATGAGGCACAAACCAAGTCCATTGCCAGGCTGTACCTTCGCAATAGTCGTCACTACGGTGATTGGATGAACGGGGATTGAAAGGAGTACGCCAGTTACCTTCACTGTCCAGTCCGCGCATAAAACGGGTAGAGGCATCAAAATAAACCTGGTATCCCTTAGCAAAGGCTGCATATTTTTCCTCATTCGGTTCATCTCCCATAGCATCTGCCAGCACAGAAATACACCAGTCGTCATAAGCATATTCCAACGCCTTTGCTACCGATTCATTATCCTTGTCGCAAGGTACATAGCCTATTTTATTCTTCCAGTATTTAGCTTGAGGCATCAGGTGGGGCAATACTAACGGCGGACATAATATACCGGTCGTATCATATTCCGCAGCGCGGATGCAAGCCTTGTATGCATCTTCCACATCGAAATTACGATAACCTTTTGTGTAAGCATCAGCTATAATAGATGCAGCATGATAACCTATCATTGTTCCCGTATAGTTTCCGGCCAGTTCCCACATAGGATATACACCACCCTCATGCTGCTTCCGGATCAATGAACGGATAAAGGCTTCATTTAAATCAGGATCGATAATTGTCATTAACGGATGATATGCCCTGAATGTGTCCCATAAAGAGAATATGGTATAGACAGGCTCTTCCACACTGCCCTGATGAGGTTTCAAATCCATACCCAGATAGCGTCCATCGGCATCTGTAAACAGATTAGGTTGCACACCGGTATGATAGAGTGCAGTATAAAACATTACCCGCTGATCCTTGTCAGAGGTTTCAATATCTATCTTGGCAAGATAATTATTCCATGATTCACGGGCAGCACTACGCACACCGTTAAAGTCCCATTCAGGTATTTCAGCTTCCACATTCTTTCGTGCCCCATCCATATCTACAGCAGAAACACCGACTTTCACAAGAACTTCCTCATTATTCTCTGTCTGGAACTGTAACAAAGCCTTAGCTGTCGGAAAAAGTGGCCCCCCTTCATCCAATGCCATAGAATCGGTTACCAATGTATAGGTAAAAGGTTTGGAGAACTTCGCATAAAAATTGATATACTGGTCAAATGCCCAATATACTGTTTTCTTACGTCCTCGTATCTCTGTATCACTGATTACCTCCAACTCCATCTCTTCATTCTTCTGACGCTGCAGACTGTAATCCAAGTCCAGTATAAATCCGGCATCTTCCGCCTTCGGAAAAGTATAGCGGTGAATAGCTGCACGTTTAGTAGCTGTCAATTCGGCTTTTACCTGATAACGATCCAAAAAGACTGAATAGTAACCCGGTTGTGCCACTTCATTGTCATGAGAGAAAGCAGAAGCATAAGCCATCTGTTGGCTCTCTTCTCCCATTGCATGATAATCCTGTTTGCCTACGGTAGGCATCAGCAATACATCACCATAGTCTCCACAACCTGTACCGCTGAGATGGGTATGCGAAAATCCATTAATAGTAGAATCTGCATAATAATATCCGGAACAGGCATCCCACTGATAAATGCGTGTGTCGGGACTGGGCTGTATCATTCCGTTCGGAACTACAGCCCCAGGGTAAGTATGTCCATGCCCTCCCGTACCGATAAACGGATTAACGTATGATGAATAATCCTGTGCTCCCGGGGTACAACTGTACATTCCGAATAACAGCACTCCACTCATCAACATAAAATTCAGTTTCATGTTTTTCTTCATATTCTTAATAGTATTACATATTCATATCAAAGTGGCATAAAGGTAATGGCTTGTCCTCCACCTCTTGCCATGTCCACAGACAAAGTGTCTTCAGCAGTTACCTGCTTCTCTATAATCTCATAAGCCGTAGGATTCGTTATCCAGTCAGCCTCTTTACCATCAGCATAAATGACAGCCCTGTAAGTCTTGTCTTTTTCCAGAAAATCCAATTTGACTGTAAACTCACGTGCGTCTTCATTAGTAGCTGCACCCAGGAAATATTTTTCTCCTGCACGGCGCACGATGACTACATATTCTCCCGGCTCACCTGCCAGCGCTTCCGACCAGTCACAATCAGCATCAAAATCACGGAAGAATTGAAAAGCAGGATGTCCTTCGTAATTCTCAATCATGTCGGCAGCCATTTGTAAAGGAGAATAAAGTATCACCCAGTTAGCAATCTGCTTTGCCAGCGTAGAATTGATCCGGCAATCCTTACTATCCCTCATGTTCCACTTCTTGCGATAAGGAGACTTTTTGGCACGCTCATACAGTATGTCGAAGATTCCCGGAGTATAGTCCATTGGTCCTGACAACAGGCGGGTAAATGGCAAAAGTACGTGATGTTCGGGTGGATTGCCCTCGCTCCAAGCATTCCATTCCATGCCACGGGCACCCTCACGAGTCATCATATTGGGGTATGTACGACGGATACCAGTGTCTTTGATCGGTTCGTGTACATCAAGAGTGGTATGATATTTTGCAGCGGTCTCTACCACTTTACGGTAATGACGTACATTGTATTGTCCATGATGGTTGTGCCCATTGGGAAGTCCGCCGGCATAACCTGTCTTCACACTATGAATACCCAGGTCAGCATACCATTTATAAGACTTATCCAGTTGTTTCTCATAATTGATTATGTTACCCCCCGTTTCATGGTGTCCGATAATCTCAATTCCTTTTTCCTTAGCATAACGGGCTATTTCCTTTATATCAAAGTCGGCATACGGACGCGTATAATCAAAGTCTTGAGAGCCTCCCCAATTTTCCCAACCGGCGTTCCAGCCTTCAAACATCACTCCTTCAATGTTGTTGGCTGCTGCAAAGTCAATATACCTTTTAGCATTCTCCGTTGTGGCACCGTGGCGGTCATTTATCACCCAGCTTTCTACACCCAGATGCATTCCCCACCAGATACCTACATATTTCATTGGACGTATCCAATCCGTAGTTTCCAGTACACAAGGCTCATTCAGATTCAGTATAAGCCCGGAGTTAATTAAACCGACAGCTTTCGGAGCAATCTGTATGGTACGCCAAGGCGACTTGAAAACACCACCGTTTACCCGCACTTTAATGCCATCAGGCCAAGGAGCCAGTTCCGACTTGAGATTGCAACCACCTGTATTTTTCAATGTCATCTCGGGGAAGTCCGTCAATGCTGCTTCGTGAATGCTGGCATATACATTGCCTGCCTTAAATGTCATGGGAGTATTGGCATTGTCTATCCGGCTGACAGGCTGCGTACGATATAGCAATTCATAAGTATCATAATTGGCAGGTATGGACCATGAAGTACCATCCTGTGCTATATTGAACTCAGTCAGCTCATCCGTGATAAGAAGACTATCTGCTCCGGACACTTCATACTCGTAACGGAAGCCTACCCCATCATCGAATACACGAAACCGTAAAATCAGTTTGGTAGCAGCTGCATCAGACAAGTGAACAGCCATTTCATTATAGTGGTTGCGAATGGTTTTATTTTCTCCCCAAGGTTGCGTCCAGGTTTCATCCTGGGTAGTGAAATCAATATCTACAATGCGGAATTCTTTATGAAGATTAATCCCGTTCTCTGCTTCGAATCCCAAACAGGAAGAAGCTACAAAAGGAATACTGTCAACTTCAATTTGGTAGGTCATACGGTTACTGTCATTCAGAGAAAACTGTAACCTGATACGACTATCAGGTGAAAAGACCTCTTTTTGTTTAGAAGAGCAACTACTTGCCAGACAAACAATTACAATAAAATAAATAAAATGTATTCTCATATTCGATTCATTATTTTGTTATCGGAAATATGTTTCACCAGAACTCATGTGTCCGAAGTTATCGGTCAGCAAGATAGTTAAGAGAATGTCTCAAAGATACATAAAATAGCATGATTATTTGAGACATTCTCTTTTAAAAAGCCAAAAGCTTACTTTTTAGTCAGATTATAATTATCACCAGGATGGTAATAAGCATCATAATATGCCTCCGGCAATTCTGCCGTACCATCTACTATACGACAAAGAGAAATACCATAACGACGTGCTCTACCATTCAATGTCAAATTTCCAAGCGGGTCAAGTGTTCCTTTTGTAGCAGTCGTATTTGTATCATATTTCCATGTATTTTTACTACCGCTAGCATAAGTTCCCCATCTCATTTCCCATGTTTCGGGATCCTCTATATCACCTTCATGAATAACCTGAGGCATGGAAATAGTAAAGTTACCATTATTGGAATCAAATTCAGCTACCAAAGGATATTTATTGGTTATTTCAGGATATTCTCCCCAACCATAGATATAGTAAGTCTTACCATCCTCTTTAGCCTCAATACGAATATCAAATGTCTGATCTCCATTATAATCCCACCAGCCATTTCCACCTTCGGGAGGCGTAAAGAAGAATAAAGAACTGGTAGAAGCTACTTGCCATTCACCCAGATAAGCTTCATAGTTAGACTTAACCCCTGTTGAAGCCGTGAAGTCTGTCCTTCCATAATACTTGCCACTCCATTCTACCTCATCATTGAACAGAATCTTACTTACAGCTGTGAAATAATAATCATAAGAATACAATTGTGGCTTCGGGTTATAGAATACCTGTAAACCATATCCGGCATCTTTCAGGTCCTGAATCGTTTCTTCTTTAAAACTTGTCCAGCCACCTTTATATTCTTCATTAATCTTCAATGAATAAGGGCCATACTTTGATTTGGGAAGTCCGGTGAAATTAGATTCACGTCCTTTGACGTATCTCTGATAAGTTCCGTAACACATATAATCGACCAACTCGCCAATAGACTTACCGTCGACAGTTCCGCTTGGAGAATCCTCAAAATTACTTTTATATTCATAAATACCCAGCAATTTATCAGGCATCACCTTGCGACATTCGCTGATTAAGCGACAGTAATTCTCACGGGAACGTTGCTCGAAGCCCGGACTCGGATTCTCTTTGTAGTCTGTATACTCGTCATCAAAATCAATACCGTCCAAACCATAAATATCGACAAATGCTTTCAATTCTTTGGCTAAATCAGCCGCAGCAGCCTGCGATAAGTTACCCATACCGGCTTCATCATGATTACCCAAGATACTCATATTGACTTTGATACCTTTAGCCTGCAAAGGACGGATGAATTTATCTGCATTTTTCAACAGGAAAGATACCTGATCGTTACAATGAATATGCACACGACCGCTTTCACTATCCACATTGATATTGGCAGCAAAGATACTGACTACATCAAAGAACGGTTTTCCACTTTCCTTCATTACGTATTCACCACAATTCAGGATATTTTCATCATTCACTTCCACAAAACAGAGAGTACGTACATCTCCCTTTTTAGAATCAGGCACAGCCGCCAATGGCTTTACCAGATAAATATAAGTCTGATTATTAGCTGAAACAGCCACTCCATCATTTGCAGTAGCTGAAACCGCTACTGCATAGGTTGAACCGATTGAACCTCCGGCATTAATAGTTAACTCTACTGCACCGGACTTTTTCTCTCCGGTTTTAACAGTTGCCGTACCACCATTTGCCAAGCTCAATTTATCAGCAGGATACATAGCATAAGATGTACCATGAGCAGCATTATAAGCTTCAAGCGCTGTTGCATCTACTTTGAAAGTAACCGTTATGTCTTTTTCAGCAGCTTTACTCAATTCAAAATAAAGATGTCCTGCACCGGATTTATCCCCGAAGAGAGAAATCGAAGTAAGTTCGCGTGCCCCGGCAGCTGATCTGACATAACCGTATACGCCGTCCACTGTATCCAGCTTTTCTGTATTAACGGCATTGATTGTAATGTCATCTTCACAACTTGTGAAAACAGTTCCTGCACAGGCAAAGGTAACTGCCAACAAGCCTAATTTTATGTGATTCATATATTTCATAATATACATCTATTTAAAATATAACTTAATTTATTTCGCAGGCAATTCTACTGCAGTCCAAGTAAGCGATTCCACCGCTGTAGCATGATTCTCATTCCCGCTATAATCGGCTATTGAAGTACCTACACCTTCATCAAATTTCCAATAGGCAACCAGTCCTTCCGCACCCGGTTCTACCTGGTAGAAATGATTCTTTGCATTAATCTCCTCCTGAGTTAAAACTTTATTCCAAATACGGCATTCGGACATTTCACCATCAAACCAACGATCACGGTTATAAGAGTGACCAATCCAGAAACCATTACCCTCATCAGTTTTGGTCTTTCCCAAATCCAATGCTCCCCAATTCGCTGTCGCTTCCAATTTATTCACGCCATTGAAATAGGCTATCACTTTTTGAGCATCAGCATCATAAGTCACTGCAATATGTGTCCATTCACCGGTAGCCACAGTCAGATCTTCTGAATTTATCTTCTTATCTCCAGGACCTACAATCTGCAAACAATTCTTTGCCGGCGCAGTATCTCCGAAACGGAGCAGGAAATATCCTTCAATACCCAAAACTGTACTAATAGCTTTATCGAGCTTGCTGGGATTCACTAATACTTCCACAGTCATCTTCCGTAAACCATTTGCCTTTTCAGGTGTACCCCAATTTACGTATACAAGATTCTTAGTAAGATCAGCTACTACATTGATAAGTGCAGCACCTTTAAATACGTAATACATGGTACGGGCACTTTGCAGAATACCTACGTTAGCCTGATCGATGGTTACAGGTAATACATATACCTTTTCAGCATCCAGCTCTGTCAGATTACCAAATTTCAATGTGACTTTTTCTGAAAGAACGGATCCGGCAGGAATCACGGTCTGTGGAGTTTCCAATGTATAGTGCTTACTCGGCAAAGCCTCAGCATTGTCATAAAATGCAGCATTATAAGTATCAACCAACGCAGGTTCAGCTTTCAAGGAAATAGTTACATCTGTATTTTCCGGCTTAGCCATAGCAACCCTGAATTCACCTTCCGCAGAAGGAACCGTATTCTTCAGTAAAACATTACTAGTTTTCACCGAAGCATCTACATACACTTGGTTATCAAACGTTTCAGTATCATCACTACAAGCCGCCAAAGCTACAGACAGCAATGTGATCGATAGTAAATATAAGTTTTTTAATTTCATAGCTTGATTTATTTTTTAGGAGCAGGGTTCATAATATTAATAGCCTCTTTCACATACTGGTATGTGTTAGTAGCATTGTAATAGTCATTCTGAACATTATAGATAGCCAATCCGGCACGGGTATAGCCATCTGATGGTTCTGTAGTCCAATAAGCTGCTTCCGTAAGTGCCCGGTCGGTACCGTAGAACCCGGTTTGCTTATCAGATGCATCCAGTGAAGCTGTAGAAACTGCAACTACGAAACGATCAGTCGGAACACCTGCAGCAGCCATGGCCAAACGGGCAAATACCGACAACTGTGCATCATCCGTTACATTATCCGTAGCCAGGATGATGTGCTTACAATTAGTCAAAACGGTCTGCTCAATCAGATTTTCCGGATATCCCTGAAATGTCAGCAACTTATCCGCATTAGCTGTTTTCCAGGTTGAAACAGCACTGAAAAAAATATCCTGATATTTCTTTGCCTCCGCTTTTTGTTCGGCAGACATATAAATAGGATTATTTCCCTTATATTCAGTAATCATACCATCGAAACTCCCTGCATAACCAATCTGTTTGTCCATTTCTGACTTCAGATAAGTATCGAAGGATCCGGTTTCCGTACCTTCCTTTACTTTTTCAGTATATTCTTTTTGAATCTTATCAAAACTGATAGTATATACCACTTTGGTACCCTTAGCATGTACAGTTTTCATATCAACTAATTCAAACTCAGCTAGTTCCGCCGGGTACATCATTGAAATTACGTCCAAACTGTCAGGAGTATCAGAGATATGCTGTCCACGACTGAACGGTGTTTTCTCGCTATTGTCGAACCAGGCATATACAACCTTATGGTCCGAATTTTTATAGGCTACCAAATTTTGCAGATATTTGGCATACGCAGCCGGATCTTGTTCCTCTATTCCGGGAGTATTGATATTCACATTCTCTACTTCCGTCCAGTCGTCGCATGCGCTGAAACAGGTTATGGCAGCGAAGCAGGAAGCCACGATGAATATATTTTTCATTTTATTTTTCATAATTCTTTTCTTTATTAGATGTTAGGGTTGCAGTCCCACCATACTTTGGAAGACATTCTATCATTCGCAGGTTTCAAATCTTGCAGAGCATTCTGCACATTCGTACCATTGTCCTTGTACTCATCCTGCGGATAAGGCAAGCGGCGTGGGAAAGTACCTTCGGGAACTTCCGCCTTGTTTTTATTAACGGCAGCAGTCATCAAGCGTGGGTAACCCGTACGACGGAATTCAGCCCATGCTTCGTTACCCAACGGGAATATGGCGATCCATTTCTGAGTAATTATACGTTCCAGATTTGTTTCAAAGACGGCACTATTATCATACTTAATCGTAATAGTCGGCTGAGAACCGTTATAACTATAAGTTCCCAGAGGATCTTTATACAGATCGGGCAAACTACTACCATCTTCCAGATAAGCATCCGCACCGGAAGCCCCCCATTGGCTGAATGATAACTCTACGCCTTTCTTATAAAAACTTTCTGCAGTTCCACCCATGTTCCAACCACGCAATGCACCTTCGGCACGCAGGAAGGCAACTTCAGCAGCAGTCATCCAAACAAGTTTCGTATTGGCTTCAACATTCATGTTAGAATACTTATGAGCTGTTTCACTCGGAAGCGGTTCAGTTCCTAAACGAATACCATGATAACCGTTCTTCACTCCATCGGCTGTCGTAAAGGTAGATTCTACAAAATATTTTTCACGACGAGGATCTTTGTAGCCATTCATATAAGCAGTAATATCTGCCGCAATACGAGAGTCACCACCATTATATTCGTACATAATAACTCTGAATGGATTAGTAGTAGCCTGAATGGTTGCATTATCATCATTCGATGTAAACACACCTCCTCTTTCTGAGTCAACGGCTTCCACCGCTTTAGCTTGCGCTGTAGTAGAATCTACATATACCATACGCATAGCCATACGCAATTTCAAAGAATTCGCTAGTTTTATCCAGTTTTCCACTTTACCACTATAAACCTTATCAGCTTTGGATGAAAAAGTCTCCGTACGATGTGGCAATAATGCAGTCACTGCCTCATCCAGTTCATTCAACATAGTCTCATAAACTTTCTTCTGAGTATCCAGCGGAGCAGTCAGGTCACCATTTGCTCCCAACTGGGAATAAGGAATAGGACCGTATCCATCTGTAACACGCAAGATAGCTGCTACCTTTACAACTTTTCCTACTGACAAATAAACGGGGTCTTCTGTTGCAGCTTCCAACTGTGCATAGTTAGCATACACATTAGGAATAACATCTTTATATAATTTACCTACCCAGTCCTGAGATTGGTTGTAGTTGGAGAAACGGTTCGTGAAACCGGAATTGGATTCCGCCAGATAGCCACCGTAAGGTCCGCCCAGAAGGGCCTCCAGAAACTGATTAAGAAGTACATCCGTAGGGATGACATATCCCTGCATACCTGTCAATGCCGAACGGGTCAAGTAGGCATCACGATCCATCTGGTCTTTGGTTGCTTCATACGGATTAGTATTATAATCCATATAATCACCTGTGCAAGATGCCAACATGCCAGCTAACATTCCACCGCATAAAGCGAATTTTATAATTGATTTTCTCATTGTTTTTCTTTCTTTAATCTGTTAGAACTTAAATCTTACATTGAATCCTAAGCTACGTGCACTCGGCGTCATAAAGTTGTCAATACCCTGATAGTAGTTACCGGTAGAAGCTACTGCTTCCGGATCAAACGGAGCTTTACAATAAAGCATCAGTAAGTTACGGCCTACCAGAGATACGGTCACGTCAGCCACATTCCAAAGCTTATCTCTTGGAATAGTATAACCGACACTAGCCTCCTGGAGACGCAGGTTGGTAGCACTGTAAGTGTAATATTGTGGAATACCAGACTGAGAACCGATAGTAGTATACCATTTCTGTGCATTTACCAAGTCCGTTCCATTCACATAAACACCACCTTGATTACGCGCAGTTTCTGTTGACTCTGAAACACCATACATATCCATAGCAGCCTGTGTAGCAGAGTAAACAATACCACCGATACGTGCAGAGAGCATGAAACCAAAATTCAGGTTCTTCCAGCTAAAATCGTTTCTCCACGACATATTGCATTTTGCAAATACGCTACCCAATTTAATATCTTCTGCATTATAGTTAGCAGTCACACTACCATTCTGATCTACCAGAATATTGCCGTTACTATCACGTTGCAGGTCGGCAGTAGAATAGAGATCCCCCAGAGAACCACCTTTCTTCAGAATGAAACGAGCCTGTCCCATACCACCTACATCCAAGCGTTCTTTAGTGATGACAGTTCCGGTTTCAGGATGTACATAGTTTTCCAGCAGTTCAAGAATCTCATTCTTATTGGTACTGAATACGTAATTGCTGGACCATTTAAATTTACCCCATTCATTAGAGTAGCCTAATCCTAATTCAATACCCTTATTTCGTACGCTACCCGTCTGCACATACAATGTTGAGTAACCGGAAGATACGGAAATCTTAGGGTCAAACGTCTGATTATAAGTTTTAGTAGTATACAGAGCCAAATCCAGATTAAAATGATTCAGGAAACGGGCAGTAAGACCTACTTCCCATGAATCCGTTCTTTCCGGTTTCAGATTATACATCGGATAGTTACGTTTGGATTGCCAAACCTTATTGGAGTTATCCCATGAATAAGTAGGGTTGGCCAGGAAACGCGGGAAAGGAAGCCCCACAGATGCAAATGAGCCACGTACCTTCAGGAAAGAAATCTGTTGTGGCAATTTCAGTAACTCGGACAAGATAACAGAACCACCGACTGAAGGATAAAGGAATGCACTCTGAGTAGAGTTAGGACCTGCCAATTGTGAAGGCCAGTCAGAACGTCCGGTCAAAGTCAGGTAATAAGTACTCTTATATCCTACTTCAAGACTGGCAAAAACTGACTGAGTCTGATCATGAAAACCTGACTGTGTACGTTTCGTCTTACTGTCATCCAACTGGAATACATTGAAAACATTAGGAATGCCGTCTTCACTGATAGGACCACGATTTTGCAGTACATCTTGTTGCATATCCGATAAAGAAGCACCAATATTAGCCTGGAAAGTAAGATTTTCACCAAAGTTTTTATTGATGTTCAACATGATATCAGCATAAGTTTGCTTGTCATTCGTATTAGAAATACCATACAAACCGTTGTTAGAGCCTTCGGTCAATGTAGTATTACTCGTAGCATAAAGCTTTTCCGTATAAGTACTTGCAGAGTTATCCACACGCACACGGCCCGATACACTCAACCAATCTAAAATCTTATAGCTCAAGCTACCGCTCAGCATATAACGGTCCTTATTATTCTCACGCAGGTTACGGTAAGCAATCCAGTACGGATTTTGTCCTGTAAAAGTATCGATGCCCTGTGGCCAATATTGTGTATAAATGTTACGGGAAGTATCCCAGCGTTCGTACATCTTAATCTCATTCCAGTCGTCACCACGAGGGAACAAATAAGCTGTAACCAACGGATTAGAGTAAGTACCCTGATTCACCATGTTCTGGTCTTTCTGTTTGATATAAGAAGCACTTACATCCAGTGTCATCTTATCATTCAGGAAAGAAGTAGTGTTGCGGAAAGTAAAGTTATAACGGTCATAATCGTTATTCGGAACCATACCGACAGAATTCACAGCACTCGCAGAGAAGTAGGTCTGATTCTTTTCCGTACCTGTAGATAAAGAAACAGTCTCGGTAGCTACCACACCTGTTCTCAGAAAGTCATTGATCGGATTATATCCCATGTAATTGGAAGGGTTCAATTTATTACCCCAGCTTTTTTCTACAGAACCTGCACTGGACAGAAGATCGCCTGTACCATAGGAATTCTGAAAATTAGGAGTAACAAACGGGCGGAGGAATTCAGTATTCTGTGATACAGTCAAACTCAGACGTCCTTCCTTGCCTTTCTTAGTCGTAATAACAATAGCACCATTGGCAGCGTGACTACCATACAAAGCGGCAGCGGCAGCCCCCGTCAGTACAGACATAGATTCGATGTCTTCCGGATTTATATCTGCAATCGCTTCTGAAGAACCTTTAGAATCAAATTCCTGACCACCTTCACCGGAAAGATTGAACATAGGTACACCATCGATCACATAAAGAGCATTGCTGGACTGGTCAATACCTTTCGTACCACGCATCACTACTTTACTGGCGCCACCTACACCGGAGGAACTGGCATTAATGGTAACACCTGCCACTTTACCTGACAAAGAATTTACAAGGTTAGCATCTTTCACTCTGGTCAGTTCATCACTCTTGATTTCCTGAACATTGTAACTCAATGCTTTAGTGGCACGTTTAATACCCAAGGCCGTTACAACCACCTCTTCTACCAGTTGAGAATCGCTCTCCATCATCAGATTGATAACACTCTGTTCATTTGCTGCAATCTCCTGTGTTTTATAACCGACATAAGAGAATTGAATTACAGGATTTGCTTCGGTTGTGGTCAGCGTAAAATTACCGTCAAAATCGGTGATACAACCAACACTGGTACCTTTCACCAATACATTGACACCGATCAGAGGTCCCATATCGTCTGATACCTGACCAGTTATCGTACGTTCTTTTCCTTGTTGGGTACCTTCTTGTCCTGATTGAGACTTCTCTGAAAGATAAACGATGTTATCTTCTACTTTAAAAGAAATATTTTTCCCTTTAAGAATAGCAGTCAAGGCATCTTCGATAGATGCATTCTTCACATCGACTTTTTCCACTGCCGTAGCAGCAAGTTTGTCGTCATAAAAAAATTGATACTTGGATTGAGTTTTGATTTGTTCGATGACCGTACCTAATGTCGTGCGAGACATGTTCAAATTCAGTTGGGCAAAAGTCCACTGGATTGATACAGTCATGAAGAACAAGACTAATAAAGCCCGTAGAAATTTCGAACTTTGAAAAGCATGATTGTTGTCCATAAACAAAGTTTAAAGGTTACACATTGGTTAATTTTAATCTGCCAGGAGACCCTTTCTCCCGACTTTCATATATAAAACAACAGTCGCTAAAAATACACTTACTACAAAATGATATTTTTTTTCATTAAAACAAAAAAGGGAATAGTTTTAATTCCTATTCCCTTCTTTCTTACATTATTAACTTCAGTCCTTACTTCTTTTTTATTTCATTAGAGAAAGAATATGGATAATCTTCCGGATGTATTCCTCTCTGCAAGTTGGGCTTGTTACCCATATCAAATTTCAGGACACCACCCTTCAACAGGTCTTCATGTTTCACATAATTCTTCGTATATTCATTTCCATCCAGACGAAGCGATTCAATATACATATTTTCAGAACTATTATTTGCTGCATCAATGACCAATGAACGACCATTCTCCAGATGAAGCGTAGCTTTCTTGAACAAAGGAGCACCGAGAACATATTCATCGGTTCCCGGGCAAACCGGATAGAAGCCTAATGCAGAGAATACATACCAGGCAGAAGTCTGTCCGTTGTCTTCATCTCCACAATACCCATCAGGACCGGGGGTATACATACGGTTCATCACCTGACGCAACCAATATTGAGCTTTCCAAGGCTGTCCGGCATAATTGTACATGTAAATCATGTGCTGTATAGGCTGGTTACCATGCGCATAGTTACCCATGTTCATCACTGTCATTTCACGTATTTCATGGATCACCTGTCCATAATAGCTGTCATCGAAGATAGGAGGAACAATAAACACAGAATCCAACATTTCGACAAATACTTTTTCACCACCCATTAAATCGATCAAACCTTGCGGATCGTGGAAAACAGACCAAGAGTAATGCCAACTGTTTCCTTCTGTAAAGGCATCTCCCCATTTCAAAGGAGAGAAAGGTGCCTGGAACTGCCCATCTTTATTACGTCCACGCATCAACAGGCTTTCCTTATCGAACACGTTCTTATAGTTCATGGCACGATTGGCAAAAAGCTTCTGCTCTTTCTTCGGGCGATCCAACGCTTTTGCCATCTGATAGATACACCAGTCATCATAAGCATATTCCAGAGTACGGGCAGCATTCTCATTGATCTTTACGTCATAAGGAACATAACCTAATTCATTATAATATTCATGACCGAGACGCCCGGTAGAAGAAACTTCCGGATGTACATTCTTTGTGCCATGGATAAGTCCTTCATACAAGGTAACCACATCATCCACTTTAACCCCTTTCAGATAGGCATCAGCCAGTACAGAAGCAGAGTTGTTACCAATCATGCAACCACGATGTCCCGGGCTAGCCCATTCAGGGAAGAAACCGCTTTCCTTATATGTATTGACGAGACCTTCCTGGATTTGTTTGTTTACCGAAGGATACATCAGATTGAGGAAAGGGAACAAGCAACGGAAAGTATCCCAGAAGCCGGTATCCGTATACATATATCCAGGTAATACCTGACCATTGTAAGGACTATAATGAACAGGATTGCCCGCCTCATCAAATTCATAAAAAGCACGGGGGAAAAGTACCGAACGATACAGACAAGAATAAAAAGTACGATACTGATCAAGATTACCACCATCCACTTCTATTTTACCCAATGCCTCGTTCCAGGCATCTTGCCCTTTCTGAACCAAAGTATCAAAACTATCGTTCCCAAGCTCTTTCAAGTTTCTGTCTGCCTGCTCAAAACCGATAAAGGAAGAGGCTACACGAGCATGCACGATTTCTCCTTTACGGGTTTTAAAACCAATAATTGCACCTGCATGTCCGGTCTTCTGTTCTTTTTGATTCTCTGTCAAAACGCCATCGGCAACAGAAGCCTGATAAGTGAAAGGCTTGTCGAACTCAATAACAAAGTAATTTTTGAAATTATCGGGCACTCCACCACTGTTACGGGTTGTGTATCCGATAATCTTATTTTGTTCAGGAATAATTTTAATATAAGAGCCTTTGTCGAAAGCATCCACTACAATATATGAATGTTCATTCTCCGGAAAAGTAAAACGGAACAAAACAGCACGTTCAGTGGGAGTAAACTCTGTCACGACATCGTGTTCGGCAAGATACACCTTATAATAGTGAGGCAATGCAACTTCTCCTTTATGAGAGAACCAGCTGGCACGTTTATCTTCATTAAATTCGGGTTTGCCTACTACCGGCATGATAGAAAACTGACCGTAATCATTAATCCAAGGACTGGGTTGGTGGGTTTGTTTAAAACCACGAATTTTATGGGCTGTATATACATACTGCCAACCATCTCCCATTTTCCCTGTTTGAGGAGTCCAGAAATTCATACCCCATGGACGTGCAATAGCAGGGTATGTATTACCTGTAGATAGTTCGAAACTGGATAACGTACCCATCAGCGGGTTAACGTATTGTGTTAAATCTTTAGCCTGCGCCCAGAGAGCACAGCCCAAAAAGCACATTGATAAAAGCAGCTTTCTCATACTATTATATTTATAAGATTATATATTTCAAAAGTTTCCTTTTATTTTTTGGGAGACAAAAATACACTATTTCCTACAATTTTATATTCAATAGGTATTGCATTTGTACTTTTAATCAAATTCAGGATTTCCTCCACAGTGTTTTTCTTCTTCAGTGTACCCGAATATGTTTTAGTAGCATCCATATCAGGCGCCAGAATAATCTTCACTCCATAAGAGTTCTCTAAAGTACGGGCAATCGTAAATATATCGGCATTTTCAAAGACAAACTGATTATTATGCCAATTCTCAATACCTGTATCCACTTGCTTCACTACCAGACGACGAGTTACAGCATTCAATTCGGCTTTTTGCCCCGGGGCCAACACAATCATACCCTCATTGTGATTGCCCTTCACCTCAATCTCTCCCTTAATCAGTGTAGCTACTGCCGAACGGTTCATCTTATCACTCTTCAAGTTAAAGACCGTACCCAGCACTCTGACCTGCATGGCTTCACTTCGCACAATAAAAGGCTTTTCTACGTTTCTCTTTACTTCAAAATAGCCCTCTCCCTCCATATACACATTTCTTCCCTTTTCAGAAAACTCACGCGGGTACTTCAAGGTCGTGTGCTTATTCAACCAAACTTTAGTGCCATCGGGCAGCATTAACTCCTTCACCTCATCCCGGGCTACAACAGCCACTAACTGTTCTTCACTTTGAGACTGATAGATATGATAACTCAAACCGGATACAAGGAAAATTCCTATGAACATAGCAGCATACTTCATCCAAGTATGCATTCTACGCACCTTGAACTGCTCAGCTTCTTCCTGTGCCAACCGTTTGAATAACAGCTTTTCTGCTTTTTCTATTTTTTTCTCATCAGTAGAATCGCCACTCTTTCCCAGATGATATATTTCCTCTATCCTGAACAGTTCACGCGCATTATCGTCCGACTCGTTCAGCCAAGCGTTCACCTCACAGAGTTCTTCTTCAGAACATTCACCCATAAGGAATTTGGCCAGTAATTCTTCATTCAACTTATTTCTTCCTTCCTTCATCATACTAATAAAACAATCGTTTCGACAAAAACACTTATACCTTATTCAATAAAAACAGGACTAACATAAAGTTCAGGTAGCCCAATCTTTCACGCAGGAACTTCAAAGCTTTATACATGTGAGCTTCTACCGTCCGCAACGATATTCCCATTGTTTCTGCAATTTCTTTGTTCTTCATATCATGCAGATAACTGAGTTTGAAAACCATCTTGCATTTATCCGGCAGTTCATTAATGGCTTCGGAAAGTTCTCTTCTAAGCTCACGATCCTCTATCCTTTTCACGACATCATTACTATCCGGCTGATAGAATTCAACCCTCTTCTGATTAATTTCCGTTACGACAGCTTCGTAACTATTCTTGATGTCCCGGTGCTTCAAAACATTCAAAGCACGGGTATACACCGCCCGATACAGAAATGCCTGTATCTGCTCTCCCACCGTCACTGTATCTTTTCGTCGCCACAATTCCACAAATACATCTTGTACTACGTCCTCTGCTTCTTCCTCGCCCACAATACGTGTGGCATAGAAAAGCAGATTGGCATAGTATTTACGGAAAAGGAGTTTATAAGTTGAATCAAAGTTATCACCCATAATCCCACAACTTCATTTTATCACTCTATCGCATACCACACTGCCCCCGGTTTATCCCCCATTTCAAATTCAAAGACAGAGCCATTCATTATTTGTTCATGTGTGATATAGCTTTTATCATAAGGTTTCCCGTCGAGTTTCACCGACTGGATATATATATTTTCTTTACTAACAACCGGTGCTAATACCGTAAATGTCTTGCCGTTATTCAAATGCATTTTCATTTCAGGATACATAGGGGTACCTATTTCATATCTGCCGCTAACCGGATCTACCGGATAGAATCCCATTGCGCTAAATACGTACCAAGCAGACATCTGACCACAATCCTCATTCCCGCATAAACCGGCAGGCGTATTCTTATAAAGTTCATGCATCACCTCAGCGGCATATTTCTGAGTCTTCCAAGGTTGCCCTACAGCATTAAACAAATAAATGACATGATGACTCGGTTCATTTCCATGCGCATACTGCCCAATCATTCCGGTACTGAAAATAGGCAAATCTTCATCCGCAGAAGGATTATAAGTGAACATACTATCCAGTTTCCGGGCAAAACGCTCCGTACCTCCGACCAAGCCAATCAAACCATCGACATCTTGCTGCACAGACCAGAAATATTGCCAACCATTACTTTCGCAAATATGTGGAGTATACTCATCCGGACTGAAAGGATGAATAAAGTTTCCTTTATTATCACGAGGCTGCATAAAAGAAGTCTGGGGATTATATACATTCTTATAGTTTTGAGAACGTTTATAGAATTCATCTGCAATCTGCCTTTCACCCAACTTTTCTGCCATACGGGCAATACAATAATCATCGTAAGCATATTCCAGAGTTTTAGAAAGCGACCAGTTCTCTGAGTTATAATGATCCGTCACATCATAAGGTACATAACCATACTTTTTATACAATCCAATTCCGCGATATTCATCTATATTGGCTGTAGCTACACAAGCTGCCAAAGCTTTCTTCGGATCAAAATTTCCTATTCCCTTCAGATAAGCATCCACAATAACCGGTACGGCATGATAGCCTATCATCATGTCCGTTTCACTTCCATAGAAGTTCCATACCGGAAGACGTCCGTTCTGTTCAAAAAAAGCAAGAAAAGACTGAACCATATCATTCACACGTTGCGGTTCTACATAAGTGTAAAGAGGATGAGCGGCACGATAGGTATCCCACAATGAAAAAGTACTGTAATTGGTCCATCCATCTGCCTGATGCACTTGTTTATCGGGACCGTAATAGGTACCGTCCACATCATTATAAATAGTCGGTGCCAGCATAGAGTGATACAGAGCCGTATAAAATTTGACTTTCTCGTCAGGATCATCGCATGTGATTTCTATTTTAGAAAGTTGTTCATTCCAGCTTTTCCGGGTAGCAGCCAGATATTTATCGAAATCATCCTCCGGTGTTTCGGCTGCAAGATTACGGGCAGCACCTTCCATGCTTACACCCGATATGGCAGTGGTTACAAGAATCTGCTCTCCTGCAGCGGTATGGAAATCAAAACGGGCGATAGCAGAAGTTCCAATCCGTTCACCATCCTTGACAATAGCAGCAGTATCCAACTGCATTGCTTTAAACGGTTTAGAGAAGCGGGTACGAAAATAGATATGCTGATCGCGTGCCCAACCGTCAGAAAAGCGATACCCTTGTATGGTAACAGAATCGATTCTCTCAATATAAGTATCATTGGTAAAATCCCAATTCATAGCCTTTCGCAAGTTAAGGAAAATGGCAGCATCTGCTTCAGGAAAGGTATAACGTTGAATACCGCAACGCTCGGTTGCCGTCAGCTCTACATTGATATCATAGTCTTTCAACCGAACCTGATAATATCCGGCACTGGCAGTTTCTTCAGAGTGAGAAAACAAAGAATGAATACCTAACGGAGCATCCGCTTCTTTATAGGGCAAAGTAACAGGCATAAAAGATATATCATATAAATCACCTGCCCCGGTACCTGAAAGGTGGGTATGACTAAAACCTGCAATCGTACTATCCGGATAGAAATAACCGGAGATGCGATCCCATCCCGGAAGCCCGTTATCAGGACTTAACTGCACCATACCGAACGGGGATTGTGCTCCGGGATACGTATTCCCGGTAAAATCCGTACCGATAAAGGGATTGACATACTCTGTGGCATAGCACTTACTCTTCGTATCCGATTGCTGGGACACACACGCTGAAAGGGAGAAAAGGAATAAAACCAGTAAAAACAATTCTGACAATTTCATAATACTACATAGTTAACGTGCATATGTAACAACTCAGCATCCGGAAACACTTAGCGGTTTCCCAAATAAATTCATCGAACGAACAAATATAGCCTAAAAATTCCAATTAATTTATAACTTTGCCACAAAAAGCAACAATGAGCTATACGACTTATCTCTTTGACTTTGACTACACGCTCGCAGACTCCTCGCGCGGCATCGTTACCTGTTTCCGTAATGTGCTCAATCAACATGGTTATACAGATGTAACCGATGAAGATATTAAACGCACCATTGGAAAAACTTTGGAAGAATCTTTCTCTATCCTGACGGGTGTGACGGATGAAGACCAACTGGCTGGTTTTAAGAGTGAATACAGGAAGGAAGCAGATACCCACATGACAATAAACACCGTACTCTTTCTGGAAACCAAGTCCGTGCTGCTTGCACTGAAAGATGCAGGCGCATTCATCGGCATCATCTCCACCAAATACCGTTACCGCATAAAGGAAATGCTCGACCAGCACTTCCCCGGCAGTTTCTTCAATATCATCGTTGGCGGAGAAGATGTACAAACAGCCAAGCCTTCACCCGAAGGACTACTACTTGCCATCAAACAGCTACACGTCACCAAAGCGGAAACCCTCTACATTGGCGATAGTACAGTAGATGCTGCCACAGCCAAAGCGGCCGGTGTGAACTTTGCCGGTGTAACCCATGGGGTAACCACGGCCGAAGAATTAAGCAAATATCCGCATTGGAAAATTATGAACTCACTGGAAGAACTGTTGGAAGCGGATGAACAACCAACTCATGATAAGCAGTCGACTGATGATACACCTCCGAGTACGGATGTAACAGTATCCTCCCATCCGATTGTCAACTCACCTTCCGTTCCAGTTATTGCTCCCCGCCCCACTCCCCGCAAAAGGAAAATGATCAATATCTGGCAAATACTAATCCTGGCAGTGCTACTATGGTTATCTTTTGAAGAAGGAAAAGACAGTAATGTTTTTCTGTGGTCTTTCATACTGGTGCTTTGGTATATCCTTACCAAACGCAGGATTCTGCCGGACCGTGTATTAGATCTTATATCCCCCTGGTGGACTCCCTGTAAGAAGTACCTTCGAGCCTTGCATATCAAGATGGTACGTGGAAAAGATATTCCGCCCATCAGTGAGGAAAGTAACATCTGCCTGAATTGTGATACCGTTTATACAGGTAGCTATTGCAACCGTTGCGGCCAAAGCCGGAATACTCCCCGCTACCGTTTCAGTAATGCATTCAGAAATATATTAGGAGGATTCACCAATATTGATAATGGCTTCGGGCGTACCCTTCTGGACTTGCTCTACCGCCCGGGATATATGATCAGAGACTTCATTGCCGGCAAACGAATCTTATACTTCCGTCCCTTCCAGACATTATTTGTGCTTGCCGCCCTTTACATCATGGCTGTACAACTGGTGGATCCTGAAGCTCTAAAAGAGAAAAAGGGAAAGTCTCCGGAAGTCCAAAGACAAGAAATACTTGCTACACGCGAACAATTACAAAAACGGATAGAAGCAGCAACAGATCCGACTACCCAAAATATCCTGAATAAAACGATAGAAAGCCTGGATAAAGAACTGAAAACACTGGAAGCAAAAAGTTCTTTAAAAAAGGATAATATCACCCTCCAAATAAAAGGCGATGAAGATGGCGAGCTCATAGATGAACTTTTGGAAAGTGGATCATCAGTATTTAATAAGCTTGAAAAAGCCATTCACAATACACCTTTTCTGGAAAAAGTATGGAACTTACTGAAAAGTTGGGGACATGGTAACAAGGCATTCCGTATTATCGCCACATTACCTCTCTTTGCGCTGGCAACACTCATGGCTTTCCGCCGTAAAAAGAACAAACTGCGCTATAATCTGACAGAACATGTATTTATACAAGCTTATATTGCCTGCCAGATACTCTTGCTCAGTATCATAGTGCTTCCTTTCAACGGTAGTGCACAGGTAGGAGATTTATATGAATTGCCCATACTATTCATCTTTGCTCTCTTCTGTCTGGATTATAAGCAACTGTATGGATATACTTGGTGGAGAAGCTTCTGGACTACAATACTGATGTTCTTCTACAGTTTGATACTGCTTATTATCTTTGCTATTATTGTAGTAGCCCTGATAGTTGCGGCGGTTTATATACTAAAACCGCTTTTATAATTCATAAAATACCCGGCCACTTAATTATATAATAAAAGTCCTCTCTATCAATTGATATGAGAGAACTTTTATTTATTTCAGGAAAAATCAATTCGTATCTATTATTTGGGATTTGCAAGAGCTCCTACCATCCATTCTGCAAAAGGATAAGTATTCATCATACCGGAATTGATTGAGGAACAAGTCCAAGCATCCCAACTGTTCTGAGTTAATATGCGCAAGTCTGCCATATACGGAGAATATTCAAATGATTCCGGAACATTTTTCCCATCATCACCCAAATAATACGAACAATAATTCTCATACCAACCACCCATCCAATAATCGGCAGGATCGGTTGACACAAATCCGTCTCCTGTCACATCATCTTTCAGAAAAATTACACCATCCGTAAAATTCTTTGCATCATATGTAACAGACATGGATTCATTCTTTATAGAAAAACGACCATCACCATTGGCATCATAACCAAAACCACGAATAGACCGACTGTCATCACCACCAAATCCTGGCCCCATCACAACAAAGAAGCGAGGATCTGCTTTAGCTATTGCTAAGATCATCTGATATCCGGTGGATTGGTCACTTTCTTTCCAACGATATCCCCAACTCAAGAAATGGACATTATCCTGTGTCGGATCTTCCCAGTTGTCACCATTTATCCATTGCACGCCTAATGCAGACTGACATTCTCCCTCTCCTGTCCAGAATTGAATATCACTCATAGACTTTACAGCATCATAAGCCACATATACATTCACCAGTACAGCAGCATAGGCTTCATCTTTATCCTTATAAGCTGCAAACTTCACGTCGTAAGTGCCTGCCTTTGTGGGAGTAAAAACATACTTCAGTTCAGTTGACACCTTCTCACCATCCACCGTCCACTCAAAACGAGCATTTTCACCATTTTCCACTTTCGCCTCCAAAGTGAGGGACTTTCCAAGTGCAACATCTTGTTTTTCACCATCGACAATGGATACTGAGAGTAGTAAAGCATTGTCGTTGGAATCATCGTCACTACAAGATGCCAATCCTATAGTAAGGACAAGGCATGATAAAAAATAAATAATATTATTCTTCATAGTTATCTAAAATTAGAAGTGAAGAAGACGCCAGCCGGATATTTTGTACAATCATTGTAAGCAGCTCTCAGTGTAGGAGTTGTACCACTAAAATCGAATATACTAATCTGATTGATACCAACATCTCCATATCCTTTTATCGTATTGAAATAAACTCCTTCCGTTACCGGATCAACAGTAACTGTATTATAAACGATATTGGCATTTTCTACCATCTCTTTAACATCTACCATCAGTTTAGTTTCATTAGTACTAAAAATATGACGGTAAATTTTAGTAGCGAGACCACTCATATACAATGTATCTCCCTTAGCTGTTATACTGGGAGCAGCAGCAAATGAAGCTGACAACGTTTTTGTAGCATCTGTATTCGACGATAAATCGTTTTCTTTTATAATTGAGTAATCTTTAGCACTTACCTTAGCTATTTTACCGGATGCTACCGATACCCAAACGTTATTATCTGATGATTTCACGACGCCTGAAATCTTACCATCAAATTCAACTGTTGCCGACACTTTATCTTTTCCAGTTTCTATAACAAGAAGGTTCTTGTCTTGCGAAGCAAAAACTTTTCCTCCAACAACTGCCATTGTATTTTTTCTGGCTCCTTTCGTTCCTTCTATAAGGGTAGCCTCTCCCGTAGAAGGATGAAACAACTTAATGCCAGCATTATCGCGCAGATATATATTATCATCACTCAGCACTGCCACATGGGTAGGCCAATCAATCTTCCCCTTCAATTCATCACCAAAAGCAGTTTCCAGTTTCAATGTTTCAGCATTGACAACCGTCAAAAAACCACCCTCATTACCTCCATTCTGAGATACAATATACATTTTATTGTTGGCAATAAACACATCCTGCGGAACACTGCCTAACCATGCTCCATTGTTCTCTTTTTGGAAAGCCTTCTCCACAAGTTCTCCCTCCGGACTTATAAAGATTAGGTAGCCACCTTTATCACCTCCCCAGGCTGCGCCTTCGTTCAGGATAAAGGTTCCATACTTGTACTTTCCATACACGTCGAGGTCTAACTTAGCTGCTGCTTCACCTTGCTCTGCATTTGAAACAGTCAGTTGAATTTCACTTTTTCCAAGATCCGTCGCAGTAAAATCATAAGTAGAAGTGGTAGAGACTTCCTTACCATTCAATGTCCAGACGTATTTCACCTCAGAACTTCCCTCTACTACAGCCTTTAGATTCAGAGTTGCCCCCTGTACCACTTCCTGTGCTTCAGTGCCTTCTATCACAACCGTCAAAGGCGACAACGGTTCTTTGTCATCATCACTACAAGATACCAGTCCTACCGTAAGAACAAGGCATGATAAAAAATAAATAATGTTCTTCTTCATTGTTAGTATATAAAAAATTAAAAACTAAAATTCAAACATCAACGAGCACAGCACATTACGCAATGGCATCGGATAGTATTGTGTCGATTCATAATAAGTATTCAGAATGTTATCCACACGTACTTGTGAAGTAAGCTGCATGCCGTTCCCTAATTTCCACAAATAACCCACTAATAAGTTATGAACCGTATAAGGACGGGTTGAATAAGATTCATCAGTTGTGACATAACGTTTACCTATATAAGTAGTCTGCCACGAACAAAAGGCTTTTTTATAATCGAATGCCAGCCGTGCATTCCATTTCAATTCGGGCACATAAGGAATCTGCTGCATATAAGAGTTATCATCCACATGCTGCTTCTTCCGCGTACGCGAACGCGCCCAACTGAAATTACCGGAAAGTGTAGTTTTGAAATCCCCGAAACTAAGCACCATTTTGCCTGTAAACTCTGCTCCCAGCGAGAGAACGTTACGTTTGTTTTGAGGTGTCCATATCCATTGGTTGCCATCTTTTGGAAGCCACAATATCCAATTGTCAATATGCATCAGATAACCGGATGCTTCTGCATTCAATGTCATCCAGGAGGTTAAATCATTCTTATAACCGATAGCTGCATCGTAAGAATAGCCGTCTTCAGGTTTCACATCGGGATTTCCACCGGGACGCCAATAAAGATCGTTCATACTGGGAAAACGATAATTATACGACATGCTACCTTTTACGTAGAAAGTCTTATCAAAAAAGTTAGTGGCAAAACCAGCCGACCATGTAGACACGTTCCGGCTATTATTCTGCTCGAACATATACTGCCCATGTAGTTGTAACCATGGCAATAATGTCCAGTTCGCCGAAGCTTGCAACGACAAAACATTGCGATGATGTTTCAATGGCGGTTCGGGTACCGGTATATTATAATATACATCGTCTATCAGGTACTTAGCGGAATCCACATCAATGTAACTACTCACATTTACCAAGTCGTGTGTATAGGTAAGGGTAGCATTCAATACCAACTCGTCAACAGGTGCACACGAATAATCAGCAACACCCTGCCATGTCTGCGAAGAGTTGATATTGCCTTCCGGATCGAACAAGCCACCATCAAACCATTTGTCATACTTCAGACGATAATAAAGCCATGCACCCTTTACATGAAATTCATGGATGCCACGCACATAGTCGAACCCTACATACCCGCGAATATTCGTTTCATTCTGCTGTTCGTGCGTCTTTCCCACAATGCCTAATGGTTGGGGCAACATACGCTTCCCTTGTTGTATCCAACCTACAGCAGCCAGTTGTGCGTATGGATTCAGTTTAAAGTACCCTTCCTGCATCGCACTCCATTGTGAGTATTTGGCATCCTGCCGCTTCTCACGGAAAGCTTCATTAGTAAGTACTTTATTTATATAAGTATAGTCATTATCCGAATGTTGGTAAAACAAACGCGTTTTCGAAACCACCCGTTTGCCGCTTACATTAATCTGTGCTCCTCCGGTATATGTGTTATAAGAACCATATTCTCCAAAGAATTTACCTGTAATCCCCTTTCCCCACTCCGGATCATTGAAGATGTTTACACTCCCACCTACAGCACCGGTACCACTCTTCACATGACTGCTTCCATAATAAAGGTTCACGTTGTCGGCAAAGAAGACAGGGAACTGCGAAAAGTCAAACACTCCGGACATCGGCGGCGTGATGTTGATTCCATTCCAGTTGACCCGGGTTTGCGCAGCACTTCCTCCACGGAAAGAGGCTGTAGATAATGCTCCCGTACCCAGACTCTTAATGTAAGTAGCCGAATTTTCGGTCAATAACTCAGAAAACGAACGGGTTTTATTGATTTGCAACAATTCAGGTTCAAGATGCGTCACTTTTGCACCGGCATTTGCTTCATTGGCATGGCGTATCCGACGGGCTACAATCTGCACCTCATCCAGATTCAGACCATAGGCAATCGTATCCTTTTTCTGAGCTATCGCATCAGTCACCAGCAGACATGCGGCAACTATCAGGAAAAACAGTTTTCTCATAAACTCAGATTATTGAACTTCGGATAATTCAGGAAAATAGACCTGATTGGGATAAATACCAACACGGTAACTTTCAACATTTCCACTCTCTTTATAATGACGAATATAGCCACGCTGTGCCGAATAGTCCAGGCAGTCGCAGATATACACTTCCCCTTGCGGACTTACTCCACAACCATACATCATATCTACTCCAGGCACATGACGATGTAATTTAAAAGTGCCATCATCCGTGTTCAACGTATAAATACTTTGTTGTGAGTCATTCGGAAGACCCGGTTTGCAGGTTCGCACACTAAAATAAATCAGAGTTTTAGTAGCATCCATGTCTGTCCGATTATAGCTGATAGTTCCGGTTACATCCCCTTCTTTAGCTTCATTCTTACTGACAAAAGGCAGTCTGTAAGTAGTCACTACCTTCTCCGTCTGCGGATCAATACACTTCAACAAAATAGCAGTGGGTTTTCCTTTATCGCGTTCGTTCATCAAAGCCCATATCTTACCGTTTTTGTCTTTCAGCAATTTACAGGTTTTAGTAACTTCCTCATTATAGACTTCTTCTATCATGCGGCTTCCTTCCAGAGTTATATTGTCCAAATCGAACACATAAAGCCCTTTTGCCGTAATACCAAAGAGTTTATGATCAGCCACTTCCATATATTCGACCCATTTCCTGATAACAATATATTCCAAGGGAGAGCCATAAGGAGGTACGGTACGGATTCGTACCAGCTGACTGGGCAAATCAACACCGGAGACATTGTTACTTAAAAGATCGGAAACGATAGCAGTGGTATCCGATATAGCTACAATCTGACGCGGTAATCCTGCCTGTGTATAAAGTATCGTACCTTCGGATTCGAAAGTCTTGGAATTTACAATCTCGATTTTCTTAGAATTGTTCAAAGCGATGAAGTACTTCCCATTAATCATCGTAATAGATTGTGCTACATCCCCTAACGGTCGGTTATTCACAACACGAAAGACATCGGGACTCACCATCCCGTTACGGTACAATACGGATATAGCTCCCATATTCGTACCTATTCTTCCCTCGTTCAAAACAATAGCTTCGATATTACCCTCGCCCACTCCGGCAGGAAAATCATCCTCATACTCGCAAGCGGATAATAACACTATTAGCACTGCATAACATAACCTCAAAATGCGTTTCTTCTGCATACACACAATTATTTTTCGTTATGTTTCGAGGTACGAAGTCCGAGCAATGACCTCCCATATCTATAACAATATGAGTTGAAGCAATGTGAATCTCTTACGTTTCTTTTCCCCCGAAACTGTAGATTGCAGACTTTGCAGGCAGGTCTTCTGACTCGCTTCCCTTTCGGAAGTCCTTCCCATCCTATACAGACAGTGGACAAGTGTAGAATTTATCCGAAAAGTTTAATGAAGCTCACAGCAGTGGGTCTGTTCAGGAGTTTCACCTGATTCCCTTTTCACCTCGTTTGATAAGATATATCACGAAGCACCCGAAAGCCGGATTCTTAAATCCAGACGCAAATATAGATATTATAAATCATGCAAGGAAGAATATTCTAAAAAAAGAGAAAATGAACTTAATGTTTTATTCTCTCTTATAAGTTTGCCCGGTTCAGTACTCAATACTTTATGAATAGGCCCCGTATATTCATCATATCTAAGTCTTATTTACTCCGTGTCTTCTCCGTATCTATACGCTTGGACTTGATACGGAGTTGGTACGGCCTTGACACGGAGTTGGTATGAATCAGACATGCAAACATCCCCTTCTGATAGATTCCGCGAATCTAATACTCGAAAAAAGAGGAAGAAACGTTTGTCTGTTCCAAATAAAAAAAGTACTTTTGTGCCCGATTATTCCGCACCGGGTTCGACAAAGTGCTTTCTAAGTGATTAGAGACCACCCGACGGAGCTAACTTATACATTATATATAAGAAATGTACGCAATTGTAGAAATCAACGGTCAGCAATTTAAAGCAGAAGCTGGCAAAAAGCTGTTTGTACACCACATCCAGAATGCAGAAAACGGTACAACAGTAGAATTTGACAAAGTTCTTTTGGTAGACAAAGAAGGTGCTATCACCGTAGGTGCTCCCACTGTAGAAGGTGCAAAAGTAGTTTGCCAGATTGTATCAAGCCTGGTAAAAGGTGATAAAGTTCTTATCTTCCACAAGAAAAGAAGAAAAGGTCATCGCAAGTTGAACGGTCACCGTCAACAATTCACAGAGTTAACAATTACAGAAGTAGTAGCTTAATCAATTTAAAACAGTAAGAAGAAATGGCACATAAAAAAGGTGTCGGTAGTTCTAAGAACGGCCGCGAATCACAGAGCAAGAGATTAGGCGTTAAGATATTTGGTGGCGAAGCTTGCAAAGCAGGTAACATCATCATTCGTCAAAGAGGTACTGAATTCCACCCGGGTAATAACATCGGCATGGGTAAAGACCACACTCTTTTCGCTTTAGTAGATGGAACTGTACAGTTCAAAGTAGGTAGAGAAGACAGACGTTATGTATCTGTTATTCCTGCTGAAGGCACAGAAGCGTAAGTTTCAGAATAAGAAATAAAGAAAAGGGATGTAATCCAATGGATTGCATCCCTTTCTTTTTATAGCAAAAACAACACCTTATTTGTTTTTTACTTATCTTTGTACTCTCAAATCAAGATTTTAATCAAAACAAAGTATCAAGATATGCTTACCATCAAACAAATTACAGAAAACACCGACGCGGTGATCCGCGGACTGGAAAAGAAGCATTTCAAAAATGCTAAAGAGACAATAGACCAGGTAATTGCCTTTAACGACAAAAGACGTAGCACACAGTCTGTATTAGATAATAACCTCTCTGAAGTGAACTCTATTTCCAAATCTATCGGACAACTGATGAAGGAAGGAAAGAAAGAGGAAGCTGAAACTGCCAAAAGTCGTGTAGCCGAACTAAAAGAAAGCAACAAGACTTTGCAAGCTGAAATGGACCAGGCTGCTGAAGATATGCAGAATCTACTCTACACAATTCCTAATATCCCTTATGATGAAGTACCCGAAGGTGTGGGTGCCGAGGATAATGTAGTAGAGAAAATGGGGGGCATGGAAACCGAACTTCCCAAAGATGCACTGCCTCACTGGGAACTGACGAAGAAATATGATTTGATAGACTTCGACTTAGGCGTAAAGATCACAGGAGCCGGATTCCCTGTTTACAAAGGGAAAGGTGCACAGTTGCAACGCGCACTGATCAACTTCTTTCTGGACGAAGCCCGTAAGGCTGGCTATCTGGAAATCATGCCTCCGACAGTGGTAAATGCAGCTTCCGGTTACGGAACAGGCCAGTTGCCCGATAAGGAAGGCCAGATGTACCATTGTGAAGTAGACGATTTATATCTTATTCCGACAGCTGAAGTTCCTGTAACCAATATCTATCGCGACGTGATTCTGGAAGAAAAGCAACTTCCTATCAAGAACTGTGCTTACACGCAGTGTTTCCGTCGCGAAGCCGGATCTTACGGTAAAGATGTGCGCGGTTTGAATCGTCTGCACGAATTTTCTAAAGTAGAACTGGTACGAATTGACAAGCCTGAACATTCCAGAAAGTCTCACAAAGAGATGTTGGACCATGTAGAAGGATTGTTGCAGAAACTGGAATTGCCATATCGTATCCTTCGCCTGTGTGGCGGTGATATGAGCTTTACAGCCGCTCTTTGCTTCGACTTCGAAGTTTATTCTGAGGCACAGAAGCGTTGGCTGGAAGTAAGTTCCGTTTCTAACTTCGATACTTATCAGGCTAATCGCTTGAAATGCCGTTACCGCAGTGGAGAAAAGAAAACAGAGCTTTGCCATACATTGAACGGATCTGCATTGGCATTGCCACGTATCGTTGCCGCTTTACTGGAAAATAATCAGACACCGGAAGGTATCCGTATTCCAAAGGCACTGGTGCCGTATACGGGTTTTGAAATGATTGACTAAAAATAACTGCGCTATTCTGGCGGGTAAATCATAATTCGCTCTTACACAGGTAACCACAGACGTTTATATCATTACGTCTATATGACCTGGTAAGAGCGAATTATCGTTTGCCCACATCAGTTACACAGCTTTTTAGAAGAAACTTTCTTTGTTTTTACCAAATAACCCGTATCTTTGCAAACCGTAACAATCTGAAAGTGATTACGTAATTATACCAACAAAATTTATAGATAATGAACAAAATCATTAGCAAAGAACATTTTTCTGAAAAGGTTTTTAAATTAGAGATCGAGGCACCTTTAATAGCCCGCTCACGTAAGGCAGGACACTTCGTCATTGTACGTGTAGGCGAAAAAGGCGAACGTATGCCATTGACAATTGCGGCGGCTGACACCGTACGCGGTACTATCACTTTGGTAGTACAGGAAGTAGGCCTCTCCTCTACCCGCCTTTGCGAACTGAATGAGGGCGATTACATCACCGATGTAGTAGGTCCGCTGGGACAAGCTACTCATATTGAAAACTTCGGAACAGTGGTTTGTGCAGGTGGTGGTGTAGGCGTAGCTCCCATGCTCCCTATCGTACAGGCTTTGAAAGCTGCCGGTAACCGCGTGATCGCCGTACTTGCCGGACGTAGCAAAGAGCTGATTATCCTTGAAAAAGAAATGCGCGAAAGCGCAGACGAGGTCATCATTATGACCGATGATGGTTCATACGGACGCAAAGGATTGGTAACCGAAGGCGTTGAAGAAGTCATCAAACGGGAGAAAGTGGACAAATGTTTTGCCATCGGCCCCGCCATCATGATGAAATTTGTTTGTTTGCTGACTAAGAAATATGAAATACCGACCGATGTCTCGCTGAACACAATCATGGTGGATGGTACAGGTATGTGCGGCGCTTGCCGCATCACCATCGGCGGAAAGACCAAATTCGTTTGTGTAGACGGACCGGAATTTGATGGTCATCAGGTAGACTTCGACGAGATGTTGAAGCGTATGGGTGCTTTCAAGAGCATCGAACGCGAGGAAATGCACAAGCTTGAAGAAGGTGAATCCTGCAAAGTTATGCCGGAACCTGCACAGGAAGTAGACGAGAAAAGTCGTAATGCCGCATGGCGTCTGGAACTTCGCAAGGCAATGAAACCCAAAGAACGTACCGCTATTCCGCGTGTTGAAATGAACGAACTCGATTCGGAATACCGTTCGCATAGTCGTAAAGAGGAAGTAAACCAAGGGCTGACAGAGGAACAAGCCCTGACGGAAGCTAAGCGTTGCCTCGATTGTGCAAATCCAGGTTGCATGGAAGGTTGTCCCGTAGGTATTGATATTCCTCGTTTCATCAAAAACATTGAACGCGGAGAAATACTCGAAGCTGCCAAGACACTAAAAGAGACCAGTGCTCTGCCTGCCGTTTGCGGTCGTGTTTGCCCGCAGGAAAAACAGTGCGAGTCAAAATGTATCCACCTGAAAATGAAAGAAAAGCCGGTAGCTATCGGCTATCTGGAACGATTTGCTGCTGACTATGAGCGTGAAAGCGGACAAATCTCCGTACCGGAGATCAAAGAAAAGAATGGTATTAAGGTTGCCGTCATTGGCTCCGGACCTGCCGGACTTTCTTTTGCCGGAGATATGGCTAAATATGGTTACGATGTCACAGTTTTCGAAGCACTTCACGAGATAGGCGGTGTACTGAAGTATGGTATCCCTGAATTCCGTTTGCCAAACAAAGTGGTGGATGTAGAGATTGACAATCTAGCCAAGATGGGGGTTAACTTCATTAAAGACTGTATCATAGGTAAGACAATCAGTGTGGAACAGTTGGAAGAAGAAGGTTTCAAAGGTGTATTCGTAGCATCCGGTGCCGGATTGCCTAACTTTATGAATATTCCGGGAGAGAACTCTATCAATATTTTGTCATCCAATGAATACCTGACGCGTGTCAACCTGATGGATGCAGCAAGTGAAGACTCTGATACTCCGGTACCTTTCGGTAAAAATGTAGCCGTTATCGGTGGTGGAAATACAGCTATGGACTCAGTACGTACTGCACGCCGTTTGGGTGCCGAACGTGCTATGATTATCTACCGTCGTTCCGAAGAGGAAATGCCTGCACGTATCGAAGAGGTAAAACATGCAAAAGAAGAAGGTGTTGAGTTCCTTACACTGCATAACCCTATCGAATACATTGCCGACGAACTGGGAAAAGTGAAACAAGTCATTCTGCAAAAAATGGAACTTGGCGAACCGGATGCTTCCGGACGCCGTAGCCCTGTAGCTATCCCAGGTGCAACGGAAACTATTGATATAGACCTGGCTATCGTCAGCGTCGGAGTTTCTCCTAACCCGATTGTACCTTCTTCTATTCCGGGACTGGAAATGGGACGCAAAGGCACGATTGCAGTAAATGAGAACATGCAGTCGTCTATTCCGACCATTTATGCCGGAGGTGATATTGTTCGTGGTGGTGCTACCGTTATTCTTGCTATGGGCGACGGACGAAAAGCCGCTGCTGCTATGCATGAGCAACTGAGCAAGTAAGCAGAATTTGTCAAGAGTAAGTTTACATAACTTTAACAAAGCGGGAAGATTTCGCTCTTTCCGCTTTTCTTTTTCGGGAACAGAGGATATGTTTACCCCGATTACATCATTTGCTAACCCTAAACAGATGGTATGTTTCGAGCGATTACATGGTATGTTTTACCCAATTACATGCTATGTTATGAACCCAAACATAGTATCTTCTGATAAATCCCACATGCAGGCACAAAAAAAGAGAAGCAACTTACGTCACTCCTCTCAATATCTTCGTTCCCGAAACTAAATCAGGATTACATGGACAAAGATACGGAATCAAACAGCTAAAGTCAAGCTTTTCACCGTTTTTCTTCCCGTTTATTTCACCACTTTGTTCGTTGCCGGATCAGGGAAAATCACCGACGGTTTGAAAGACTTGGCCTCTTCAAAGTCCATCAAAGCATACGACATAATAATGATGATATCATCCGGCTGCACCTTACGGGCTGCCGCACCATTCAGACATATTTTGCCCGAACCACGTTCACCTTTAATAATATAGGTTTCAAAACGTTCGCCATTATTATTGTCGGCTATGTACACTTTTTCACCGGCAATCATATTAGCTGCATCCAGCAAGTCCTCGTCAATCGTAATGCTTCCCATATAATTGAGGTTAGCTTCTGTGACACGAGCGCAATGGATTTTCGACTTCAGCACTTCAATCATCATAAGGTCTGATCTCTCTTTTTAGGTTTATTACTCTTTATACTTAATATTGTCAATCAGGCGAACCTCACCACAGAATACTGTAATGCAACCTACAGCATACGCCGTATCTTCCCAATTGGCTATTTTCTGCAACGTGTTGCCATCCACCAGTTCGAAGTATTCCAGACGCAAACCGGGAGCGGCCGCAATTGCATCTTCCACAAACTTCTGAGTCTCAGCAACTGTATGAGAAGCTGCAAAGGTACGACTTTCAAATAATGTTTGCGATATTTTTAAAGCATTTTTGCGTTCTTCGGCAGATAAACGTGCATTACGACTACTCAGAGCCAGCCCATCCTCTTCACGTATAATAGGGCAACCCACTATTTCCAACGAATAATTCATCTGGCGCACCATCTCACGAATGATAGCCAACTGCTGGAAATCTTTCTCTCCGAAGTAAGCGCGATCCGGCTTCACTGCATCAAACAGCTTGCTCACAATCTGGCAAACACCATTGAAGTGTCCCGGACGAAAAGCACCTTCCATCACTGTATCCAGCGGTGCATAGCTAAACTGGCGCGTATCCGGTTCGGGATACATCTCCGCAACCGAAGGAGCGAATACAAACGCAGCACCGCAAGCTTCCAACAAAGCACAATCGGCATCCAGCGTACGGGGATATTTCTCTAAATCGTTCTTGTCGTTAAACTGTGTCGGGTTTACAAAAACACTCACTACCGCAGCATCATTCTCTGCAACACAACGTTTCACCAATGACGCATGACCGGCATGCAGGGCACCCATTGTAGGCACCAATCCTACCTTTTTACCTTGGGCCCGTAAAGCCGAAAGTCCGGCCTGCAAGTCCTTGATAGTATGTACTATTTCCATTTTTATAGGTTATATAATAACTTAGTTGTTCGCAAAAGCGGTGCAAAATAAACTATTATTTAGCATATAAAGAAGAAATATCGCAAATTAATGCAAAAGTTCTGCTTGATCAGCACTCTTCTTTGAGACAAAGCATCACTGATTAACAAGCAGTTAACAATTCATAAGGAATTATAGAGTCGCCTTATTTGCTCAAGTGCCCGATTTTTTTTATATCTTTGCAGAATAATTGAGAACATTGTTATTATGACAAAGGCGAATAAGGTTTTATTTATTACCCAAGAGATTACTCCTTACGTACCAGAATCCGAAATGTCCCTTGTAGGCAGAAACCTACCTCAAGCAATCCAGGAAAAAGGCAGAGAAATTAGAACATTCATGCCTAAATGGGGGAATATCAATGAGCGCAGAAACCAATTGCACGAAGTGATACGCCTCTCCGGTATGAATCTGATTATTGACGATACCGACCACCCCCTTATTATTAAAGTTGCTTCCATTCAATCTGCCCGCATGCAGGTATATTTCATCGACAACGATGATTATTTCCAGAATCGATTGCAGGCTGCTGATGAGAATGGCGTGGAATATGGAGACAATGACAGCCGTGCTATATTCTATGCACGCGGTGTATTGGAAACGGTAAAGAAGTTACGCTGGTGCCCGGATATCATCCATTGTCATGGCTGGATGACCGCCTTAGCTCCTTTGTATATCAAGAAAGCATATAAGGACGAGCCTTCATTCCGTGACGCTAAAGTAGTATTCTCCGTTTTTGAGGATGATTTCAAAGAATCATTCAATGCTGATTTTGTAAACAGATTGGTATTAAAAGGCGTTACTAAAAAAGATGTGGCTCATCTGAAAGCTCCCGTAGACTATGCTACGCTGTGTAAACTGGCTATCGATTATTCGGATGGAGTAATTCAGCAAAGTGAAAATGTTAACGAAGAGGTTATGGAATATGCCCGCCAAGCAGGAAAACCGATTTTAGAATATCAAACTCCCGAAACCTTTGCTGATGCTTGTAACGAGTTCTACGACAAAGTGTGGGAAACAGAACAAAAATAAACAAGATAACAAAGAAAACTATGAAAGTTAAGTACTTAGGAGCATTGCTTTTAGCAGCAACCCTTACTTTCTTTGGTTGCGATGACAATACCGGAACGTTAGGAATAGGAATGCTACCCGGATCTGACGGTATTAGCGCACATACGACAACATTCGATGTGACTACACGTTCTGTGGTTGCTGATTCTGTATTTGCAAAAACCAGTACCGGATATGTAGGCCGTTTTACAGATCCTCAATTCGGATATTACGAAGCCAGCTTCCTGACGGAATTGAACTGTATAGATGACTTCAGTTTTCCTGAGAAGTATGATTTTGATAAGAAAACCGGTATTTTGACTGATGATACAGTGGCAGGCGTACGTTTAGTTGTTTTCTATTCTACATGGTTCGGTGACTCTTTGAATGCCTGCCGTATGAGTGCATATGAATTGGACAAAAAATTAGAGCGTAACCGTTATACCAATATCAAGCCGACAGATTATTATGACTGGCTGAATCCTACAAAGTCATTATTGGGTCGCAGAGCCTATACCGCTTATGATACAAGCATAACGGATGAAGAAAGGAATGCAACCGATGATAATGGTAACAAAACGTACTATCCAAGTGTTATTTTCACACTCGATAAGGACAAATTTGGTAATGATTGGATTGACCTTTGCCAGAGTCATCCCGAATATTTTAAGAACTCCGATGCTTTCATCGAAAATGTGTTCAAAGGTGTATACATAAAAAGCGATTATGGAGACGGAACGGTACTCTACGTAGACCGCGTCGACTTACAAATGAAATATCAGTATTATGTATTGAATGATACTACCAAAGTACCTCGTAAACGTAAACAGGCAGGTTTCGAAGGTCAGGACTCTACTGCTTACAGATGGCAGACTGAATTTGCTTCTACAAAAGAAGTTATTCAAGCTAATCAATTCCTCAATTCTGATAAAATAGCAGAGCTTGCCAAGATAGAAGATTGGACATACATCAAATCTCCTGCCGGAATTTTCACAGAAGCAATTTTACCATATGACGAAATCTATGAAAAGTTATCTAATGATACGCTTAATGCCGTAAAACTGACTTTCACTAATTACAATGAAAAAAGTGATTATGAATTCAGCATGAGCGCTCCAAGTGAGGTTTTATTGTTACGTAAAGTAGATTTCAAGAGTTTCTTTGAAGAGAACAAGTTACCGGACAATGTCACTTCCTTTACAGTGGCACATAATAATGTAACAACTAACCAATATACATTTAATAATATTGCCCGTTTGGTAACAACCTGCATCAAAGGAAAGGATGCCGCAAAGAAAAAAGCAAAAGAAGAAGCTGGCAGTGCCTGGACTGATGAGAAGGATAAACAATGGGAAGAAGACTGGAAAACAGTATACCTGATCCCTGTTACAATCAGTTACGATACAAGTAACAACACTAAAACAATGACTGGTATCCAGAATGACTTGAGGCCAGGATATGCCAAACTGAAAGGTGGCCCTAAAAAAGTGAATGGGGAACTTGAGAATCCACTAAAATTGGAAGTAACTTATACCACATTTAATAAATAAACTTTTCCTAAGAAGTAAAGGTACAAAAAAGCCTTCCGTTCAAACGAATGGAAGGCTTTTTTTATTGATATACTCTAAAGTAGTAACTACTTAGTAACTTCTTTCTTAGTCACTTTCTTTGCAGCGGGTTTCTTTGCTGCCGGGGCTTTAGCTTTAGCTGCTGTTGCTTTGACAGCCTTTGCCGGATCAGCCTTCCCTTTTTCCAATTTCGTCTGTAATTGCTCTAATTCTTTATGCAATTCATCTATTTCATCACCTTGGTTCTTAATAGTCGTCAACAAAGCATTCAGTTCCTCATTGTCTATATCCATTGGATAAAGCGACTCTACCCGTTTGATGAAATCACCCAAGACATTCATGTAGTTGGTAAAAGCATCATACGGAGATTCATAAATACCCCTATTCAAGCCCACACCACTATTTTTCGTAGTCATAAAGCGGAAGTTATTACTTGCCTGCAAATAATCCCAATCCTGCTTGATACGACGGTCATCAGACAAATGGATACGTTCAGCAATGCTATATAGCTTATTGAAAGCCTCGCGTTGCATACTGTTACCCAGCCAGCAACTGGTATCTCTTTCCTCATCGACCCAAGACATAGGATATGGCACATCCAGTTGGGATACCGATTTCAGTTTACTGATAATCTCTGTTGGTGTAGAGAATGTAATGCCTTTATCTTTTGCACAAACAGGCAACGCCTTCAGGAATTCCAAGATATTGGATGAAAGTGGCTGGGACATCCCCAAAGCACTCAGTTCCATAAAGATATTGATAACCTGTTCTTCCTGCGGCAAAGCATCAATCCAGCCAATATATTTATCTGCAAACAACGGATACTCACTCCATTCCGAATTAGAAAAACGCAAACTTATGTCATCTGAAAGTTTAAAATCACGCAGCAACAATTTCAGGTTGGGATTATGACTGCAATGATATACATAGTGCGGGCTCTTCCAGCCCAAAATATGTTTAGCACCTTCAGTCAACATACCTTTAAAGCCCATACTTGCTACCAGTCCTCCTATTTCATCAGAGTAAATCAAGCTGGAGTTACGGAATACCTTCGGTGACTTACCGAACATTTGCTTCATCTTAGCGCACTGACGCTTTACTTCTTCTTTAAAACAATCCTCGTTTGCCAAAGAAGAAAGCCCATGAGAATAAGGCTCAGCAAGGAATTCACAACATCCCGTGTCATTCAACTGATGTAGCAGATCAATGACAGCCGGTGCATGGATTTCCAACTGTTCCAAAGCCACACCGGAAATAGATAAAGCTACCTTAAATGCACCTCCGGAGTTCTTTGCCATGTCAATGAGCGCACTCAATGCAGGAATATAGGAACGTTCGGCAACTTCGTTGATACTATATTCGTTGGCATAATCATCATAGTAATAATGATTCGTACCTATATCAAAGAAACGATAGCGTTTCAGGTGAATGATTTGATGAATCTCAAAATAAAGACAGATGGTTCTCATATCTATATTGTTTTATTGTTATCTATTATATTGTTTAATGACCTCTTCATAGATGCGGCGCACTTTCAATCCTACATCTTCCCACTTAATGGCATCCACTTCCTTCTTACCTTCGTCACGCAAGTATTCATAAAGCGCAGGATAAGTACAGATAGCGTAGATAGCATCTGCCATAGCGTGGATATCCCAATAATCGGTCTTAATACATTTCTCTAAAATCTCGGCACAACCAGATTGTTTAGAGATAATGGTAGGTACACTACATTGCATAGCTTCCAAAGGAGAAATACCAAATGGTTCCGAAACAGAGGGCATGATGTACACATCACTTGCCTTCAGCATTTCATACACTTGGCTTCCTTTCATGAAACCGGGGAAATGGAAGCGGTCGGCAATACCGCGTTCAGCTACCAAACGAATCATCTGGTTCATCATATCACCATTGCCCGCCATTACGAAACGGATATTACGAGTACGGTGCAATACCATTGCAGCAGCTTCTACGAAATACTCAGGTCCTTTTTGCATCGTGATACGGCCTAAGAAAGTCACCACCTTTTCATTCGGTTTCTTCTGCGGTACAATATCCTGTATTTCCTGCGGAAGTGGAGAAACTGCATTATGCACGGTAGATACCTTGCGTGGATCCTGGAAATACTTATGAATAACCGTTTGACGAGTCAGCTCGCTTACACACATAATGTGATCGGCATGATCCATTCCATTCTTCTCAATGGCATACACAGTGGGATTCACATTACCACGGCTACGGTCGAAGTCAGTGGCATGAACATGGATTACCAACGGTTTGCCTGATACCTGTTTGGCATGAATACCTGCAGGATACGTCAACCAGTCGTGTGAGTGGATGATCTCAAACTCCTGTTGACGTGCCACCACACCGGCCACAATAGAATAGTTATTGATCTCTTCGTGTAAGTTGGCCGGATAACGGCCGGAAAACTCGATACAACCGAGATCATTGGTATGCAAATAATTGAAATCGGCATAAATATGATCACGTAAATCATAATAGAGCTGGGGATTCATATAAGAACCTACACGTCCCTGAACATAATCCCAGTTTACATCACGCCACACTACAGGAGTGCTATTCATGCCTATGATACGCAAGAAGCTCTGGTCTTCATCGCCCCACGGCTTTGGAATACAGAAAGTAATTTCCATATCTTCCTGCTGGGACATTCCCTTCGTCAGACCGTAGCTGGCAGTTCCCAAGCCACCTAAGATATGCGGGGGGAACTCCCATCCAAACATTAAAACTTTCATTTTCGTTCCTCCTCTTATAAATTATACTTAGACAACAATTTCAAGATGCGCAGTATTTCAGCCACATTCATGGCAAAAGATACTGCACCACGACCTCTGAACGGTGGATTACCATCAAAGAGCTCGGGGAGCGAACCAATACAATGACTCGTCATCTCATCTTCAAAACCAATCAGATAACGCTCTACGAATGATACACCGCTCATCTTGTAAATACGCAGGTATGCCTCCATATAGAAACCCATAAGCCAAGGCCAGGCTGTACCCTGGTGATAAGCATAATCTCTCTGAATCTGAGGACCGACATAATTAGGATTGTATCCCCCACTCTTCGGACTGAGAGTACGCAGACCTTTTGGAGTAAGCAACTCTTTCGTCACAATATCAAGCACTTGTTTTTTCTGTGCCCGGTCCAGCGGAGAATAATCGAAGGCAACGGTAAATATCATATTGGGACGGACGCTCCAGTCCATCATAAATCCATCTACATAATCGAACAGATAACCGCTTTCATTACGGAATATTTCTACAAAGGACTTCCCGGTTATTTCAGCCTGGGCATCCAATTCATCTGCCAGATGGACATTACCAACTTCACGAACCAAGTCGGCTATGAAGCGAAGTGCATTATACCACAAAGAGTTCACTTCCACAATGTATCCCGTACGTGGTGTTACCGGACGACCATTTACCGTAGAATTCATCCAGGTAATAGCTTTCTCTGTTCCGTTGGCATATAGCAGACCATTTTCATGCAGGAAAAGATTATCATGCTTACGGCTACGGATGTAATCCATGATATCCTCCAGCAAACGACCATATTTCTGGCGACATTGTTCACGAGAAGTTTCTTTGGCATATTGTTGCAATGCCCATATAGCCCATAACAACACATCGGGATCTTCCATTTCGTAGATCTTATAGCTGGCGGGCTCACCATTGATAAACTCACGTATAGCCTTTTCAGCAGTCACCATAACATCTTCGAACTCATTCTGTTCATCTACTGCCAAAGTCAGTCCGGGCAAAGATATGAACAGGTCGCGGGCACGGCACTTGAACCAGGGATACCCGGCCAGTACATAGTGATCAGTTCCCTGCTTGTTATGGAACTGATGTGCCGAATTCTGCAGACAGTGATAGAAACTGTCGCGCGGCGTACGATCTTCCACCTCCGCTTCAAATGTCTGTTTCAATTTACGCGGGGAAATCTCAGAGATACCGGCAGAGAAAACAATACTCTCACCTTTCTTTATATCCACTTCGAAATATCCGGGAACATACAGGTCTTCATTGAAGTCATAACCACGTTCTTGTTCTTTAGGATACTCAATGCCACGATACCAGTCCGGCTGGTAGTGAAACTCATTTTTCTTATTCAGTTGCATGAAGAGCTCGGGATAGCCGGGATACATACAAGTTTTTATACCATTTTCTATCAACTGGTAGTCGCGGTTTGCCTGTGGATTTTCGTGCGTATATTCACGCACACTACGAAACGCCAGAAAAGGTCGGAAACGAAGTGTGGTTGCCGAATGGGCATCTACCAAGGTATAACGAATTAAAATTCTGTTTTCGTGGTGTACAAAGATCTTTTCTTTGCGAAGAATAACTCCTCCTACACGGTAAGTTGTCGCCGGGATATGTTCGCAATCAAATTCGCGGATATACTTATGTCCATTCGGACTAAAGTGGTTTCCTTGATATTTATGCAGCCCCAGGTTAAACTCCGCACCGTGCTGAATTACCGTTTCATCCAAAGAAGACAGCAGCACATGATTTTCATCGTCGAGATTGGGGACGGGAATCACCAATAGTCCGTGATATTTGCGTGTGTTACAATCTACAATCGTTGTACAATGATAGGCTCCTGATTTATTTGTCCGAAGTATCTCCCTTGGTAAAGATTCTTCCAGATTGATCATCAGAGTCTTGTCAAATCGTAAATAACTCATAGTTGTGCATTATTTAAAGGTTAATTGTTCAGGCATCATGCTCCATACCTCGCCTACTATATTTACGGGTATGGTAGTGATGCCCAAAAATACAAATTAAAGACAATACGCAAAATAAAAAGTTCATTTATTTTCGTTTTTTACTTAAATATTCGTAGCATTGTACCAAAATAACAGAAACCTGTACGAAACATGAAGCATGATATCCGCCGGATAGCTCTGGCAGCGGTTATACCGTTATTCCTAATTTTTATCCTTTACTTGCTAAAGTTCCTTGAAGTCGGTATGGACTGGGATTTCAGGAGGTTAGGTGTATATCCTATGGAGCAAAGAGGAGTATTTGGTATCTTCGCACATCCGCTTGTACATGGCAGTTGGAAGCATTTACTGGCAAATACATTACCGCTACTCTTCCTGATGTGGTGCTTGTTCTACTTTTACCGGCACATTGCCTCTTATATATTCTTTGCCATCTGGATAGGATGCGGTGCACTCACCTTTCTTATAGGTAAACCAGGATGGCACATCGGAGCCAGTGGAATCATCTACGGCCTTGCATTCTTTCTATTTTTCAGCGGCATCCTTCGAAAGCACGTTCCGCTGATTGCTATCTCCTTATTAGTTACCTTTCTTTATGGTGGACTTATCTGGAATATGTTCCCATTCTTTGCAAAAGAAACCACTTCCTGGGAAGGACACCTCAGTGGAGCCATAGCCGGCACAATATGTGCCATTGCATTTATGGAATATGGACCTCAACGACCAGACCCGTTTGCAGACGAAGATGATGAAGAAAAAATATCTGATGAAGAGTCCGGGAAAGAATCTGGGGAAGAGGAGCAGGTTAATGAAAAGAAGGCAGACTGCCACCCAATAGAAGAGGCAGACTGCCATAAGGTAGAAGAAGAGTCGGCATCATAATCTACAAAATAAGGAAACAAAGAACGGTACGCTCATATCAATAAGTAAACCATGAAAAATGGCAATAGGTACCATTTCTTTCCCTGAATAACGGGTAATTACAGGCAATATCACATCCATTGAATTAACCCCGGCAGCTGATATGGGAGCTAACCGACCGAAGTATCGCACCAACAACGGTGCCCCCAACAAGGCCATCATTTCTCTGAATATATTTGCCAACAGAGCTATTGTACCCAGTTCTGTAGCTAACTGAATCCCTATCGATGCTTCTTTAAACTGTGTAATCAGTACAGACGATAAAGAATAGTAGGCAAAACCACTTCCCACCGCCATACAGTCGAATATACTCCAACGACTGAGCAACAGACTGGCTATTGCTGAAAACAGCAGGGTTCCACTGATAGTAGCCAGCGGAATCAGTAAAAACTTCAGGCGAAGCTGAGAAATCATGCTCTTCAATTCTTTATTAGAGCCGATACTGATACCAATCTGAAACATTAGCGCATACAGTATATATATAGACAGATTACCCGTCTTCAAATCTAATGGGAAATATCCCAAAGCTCCTAAAAGACATCCGCCCACAAAAATTCCCAATACAATCAAGCTATCTTTCATATCTTTTTCTTTTTAGAAGTGAAAAACAATCTTAATACAATCCACGAAGCCAAAATACTCCCTACGGTAGCCGATAAGGCCAATAACGCTGCTTGCCATCCGAAAGAAAAAAGATTATCCACAATCAGCCGGTTGGAACCAATAGTAACTCCCAGAACAAACAGCAACAAAAATACCGTATAAGATATAGAAACTTCCACTTTGCGTAAAAACGAAATACGACGCAAACCATAACCTATGATAATGCCCAAGATCATCAGGCCAAGTATTTTAAACATAACAAATCCAGTTTAGATTAATGCAACAAAAAACACAATTACTAAAGAATTAGTAACAGACAAATAGAATGCCGGCAACAAACGTCATCCAGCTAAAGAAAAAAAGTGATAAGAGTATTTAGATAAATCCACTGAACCAATGTACATGCACGACGCTACAGCAGCAGATATGTTCGTTCTGCAGCAATCGCTTTAAAGGATTATATGTACATAAAATTTTCATTATCGTTCAGAATTTGAGTACAAAGGTAGGACTTTTATGTATATTTTCCAAATATGTATTCAATAAAGCAACGAATTTGATCTGTATCAAGTCAAGAAAACTATTTTTATCAGGTTTTATGCAATGCCTCTACCAGCAAAGTAATATTCGCCATAAACAACCTTACCGAGATAGCCAATAGAATGATACCGAAAAACTTACGGATAATGTAAATGCCGCCTTTACCCAAGAAGCGTTCTACACGCCCGGTCATGCTAACGACAAAATACACCCATATCATATTCAACACCAAAGCAACGATAATATTAACACTGGCGTATTCCGCACGAAGAGAAAGTAATGTAGTGAAAGCACCTGCACCTGCCAGCAACGGGAAAACCAGCGGCACTAAAGTAGCCTCCTTAATCGGCCCCTGATTCTTGAATATCTCTATATCCAGAATCATCTCCAGAGACATCAGGAAAATAACGAATGCCCCCGCAACGGCAAACGATTCAATATCCACATGAAATAACTTTAACATCATATCTCCTGCATAGAAGAAGCCTATCAATAACGCAAAAGATATCAACGTGGCCTTCAATGCGTTCACCTCTTTACCTTTTTCCTTCAAATTGATAATGATAGGAATAGAACCAATAATATCGATAACTGCGAATAGTACGATAAATGCACTAATCATTTGTTGTAAGTTAAATGCTGCAAACATGTGTCCCTCCTTTTTTTGCAAAGATAATCGATTTTTATGCATTCCACAAGATTTAATTACCTGAATGAATAGCACGTTTAAGAAATAATAAAAAAAACAAAAAGAGAGGCAAAGTGTTTACGGTAAATAGCTATTATGCCTACATTTGTTTTCAAACAAGAAGTTGATAAAGATATGGAAACGATGTATGACACCCTGCTCCAATTGCCACTATTTCAAGGACTCGCCCATGAGGACTTCACCAGTATATTGGGAAAAGTAAAATTACATTTCACCAAGCATAAGGCGGGCGAAATTTTAGTTAAAAAAGGTACAGCATGTGTACAGTTGGTATTTATCTTAAACGGGGAAATCGCTTCATCTACCTCATCTACAGATAATTCTTACACCTTTACAGAGTTCTTTCAGGCTCCTTACCTGATCGAGCCACAATCCTTGTTCGGTATGAATACATCTTATGTATCTACTCATGTAGCCCATACAGAAGTACATACCGTAACTATTAGTAAAGCATTTGTGATGAACGATTTGTTCAGATACGAAATCTTCCGACTCAACTATATGAATATTATCAGTAACCGGGCACAAACCTGCTACAATCGTTTGTGGACGGAAGTTCCGGAAAGGCTTGAAGCTCGTATTACCGATTTTATACTCTCACACATTGAACGTCCCTCGGGAGAAAAGATACTGAAAATAAAGATGGAGGAACTTGCCAATGCTATTAATGACACACGCCTGAGTGTATCAAAAGCATTGAATGGCATGCAGGAAAATGGTTTACTGGAGCTACACCGAGGCGAAATAGTGATTCCGGACTTAGAAAGATTGATCCCCTAAAAGCCTTTTTTATAAGTATCATAACATAGATTACGCGAATAATACAGATATTTTCTTTGAATTCTTAAAGAAATCAGTTCTGTATCATTCGCGTAATTCTTATTCTAAAGCCTTCTTTAGTTACCGTCCGGCTTTTCCACTTCCGTAAACGGAATGTTATTCCATTTAAAAGAGTCGCGATTATCCGGCTGTGACGGGTTATATCCCTGGTAATCTGCTCTCAGGAACTTCACAACAGGCAATCCGGCTTTCTTCATACCTTCAATTACACATTTAGCAATCTGATAGGCTCCATACGGATTAAAATGGGTATTATCCGCCAATGGTTTATCTTGTCCGGGATAAGAATTTGCCGGATAATGAACAAAAGCGTGTTTGGACTCCTCTACTCCCATAGCCTCATACAACACACGTGTCATATCATGCAGGTCTATTAAAGGTATATTTTCCTTTTCTGCCAACCAGCGTACTGCATCGGGAAAGTCGAGATGGGTATCCTTTATCTTTCCGTTTTCATCAAAACTACGTCTTTGAGTAGGAGTTACCAATACAGGCTGGGCACCACGTGCACGGGCTTCATCTACAAAAGTTTTCAGGCTTGTCATAAAAGAGTAAAAAGCACCCTTACCAGGACCTTTCTGCTTTTGGTCGTTGTGACCGAACTCCATAAAGATATAATCGCCCGGTTTCATTTGCGTCAGAGCTTTCTTTAAGCGACCGGCACCAATGAAAGTATTGGCAGATTCGCCAGATTCAGCATAATTTGCAAAGCAAATGCTATCTGTAAAAAAGCGAGGTACCATCTGTCCCCAACTGGCCCAGGGTTCATTGTCCTGATCGACTACAGTAGAGTTACCACATAAAAAGATCGTAGGAACATTTTCCACACGCTCAATAATCAATTCTGCTAACTGGGGAGCATCTCCGTTGAATTCTAAAGTCAGCTTATCGTCCCAGTTCAGTTTGCTACGTTCACGCGGCTTGATGCGTACGTCTTCTTTGTCGGAGATATGTATATCACGCTTATTTATAGTGAAGGAACAGGGCAGTAATTCCCCCTTTTTCGTTTTCACGTTCTCATAGAAGAGACGGCGTGATTCTCCACGAAGTGTTGTTTCTCCTGCATTGCGTTTGCTGCCTACAATAGCCGTAACATGATAATTCCCATCCGGTACGGCTATAGAAAAGAAGAAAGGAGCCTTACTCTTTCCTTCAGGAGAAGGACACAAGTCATATCCATAGCCTTTTGTCTGATCATACCGGTCGGCAGATGTAATCTTAATATATCCGTCCTTCACTTTTTTACCAGAAGTAAAGTCGAACTTATAACTTTGCGCTCCCGCACCGGAAGCAAACAATAATTCTAAAATTAACAATGTAAAAATCTGTCTCATATCTCTTTCATTTTATGTTAGTTACTTAATTTATTATGCAAAGAAAAAGAAAAGGAACGACTTCACAGCCCCTCCTTCCCCCCTAATTGACTTTTTAATCAATTATACTATAATCTATGAAATCTGTTACTAATTAATTTAATTTATATACTTCGGTTCCTGCCAACAGGAAGCAGCCGATACCATAATCCTCAAAATCAGGTATTTTATCATAAGTCACCGGCTGACCGTCTTTAGGTTCCTTTCCTGTTCCCTGTACATAGCCCAAACAACCGTTTGGATGAACAGCATCCTGTACCATTGCATTCCAGGCTTTCAACAATACAGGGAGGTATTCTTTCTTATCCAACAACCCATTGCGCACCCCCCAAGCCATTCCATAAACAAATAAAGCCGTACCACTCGTTTCTTTACCGCCAAAGTTTGTTTCATCATGCAAGCTCGCATTCCAGAAACCATCTTTACGCTGACATTTCTTGATTGCCTTACTCATAGTCAGGAAATCATTGATGTAATCTGCACGATGTAGCTCATTTGCCGGTAATTCTTCCAACACCCGCACCAAGGCGGCATACGCCCAGCCATTGCCACGGCTCCAATAGCAATCTTCCCCATTCGGTTCTTTATAGGGCGGAACAAAGTCATGATCTCTCCACCACAGTCCGTCTTTAGGGTTGAACAGGCCATTCTTGGCATACTCATTACGGGTATAGCTATACATCTCCCACATCTTATCAGTATATTTCTGCTCTCCTGTCAATTTTCCCAATTTAGCATAAACAGGCATTGCCATTTGTATGGCATCTACCCACCACCAATCGTTCACCTGCGGAGTATTAACCACCATATCGATATTAATCTTGATATTCTTAATCATCTCCGGATTGGGGCAAATATTATACAAATCGATATAAACCTGTCCGCAACACTGGTCATCGGCATTACGGGTAATATTTCCGTTGCGCATTCCCCATTTATGATAATCAGCCCACTGATAAGCATAATTATAATAATCTTCCCGTGGAAAAATGGAATGTAGCGCCATCAATCCCTCATAATATACTCCCCGCGTCCAGATATTGCTGGGACGAATAATACCATTATAAGACGGCGTACGATAATCTGCATACTTCTTCATGAAGTAATCATTCACTTTTACCAAAGTTTTAAGTGTCTCTTTCCTGTCGGGTAATCCTTGTGCACTGACACTCCCGCAAATGAGACTCATAAAGAGGAAAACTCCTATCAATTTCTTTTTCATGATGTGGTTATTACTCATTAATACTGTTCTATATCTTAATCTACCTATTGTTTCACACTAATTATTGTACCCTTCACCATCCACGGTTATATTCCGGTATACCACTCTTTCGGCATCATCCGTCACAAACAAAGGACGTCCATCCGGCTGTTTATAATGGAAATGTACATTATCCAGCGTCACTCCCTGTGCATGACGGATATAAAAACCTTTTGCCGGAATAGTACCAAACATCCATGGCTCCGGATAAGTCTTTTCATTCTCAGGCGGAATACGCTTGCCATCTTCTGCCGTATAGCCTCCCTGATGATAAATATGGATATTGCTGAAAGTTACATCCTCGATCCATGCTTCCGGCACCCCACTGATAATGGAAGAGTAACGTGAATCGGCATTGAATACATTGACATTACTGATAAGAATTCGTCTCATTGAACCTACCGGAGTTCCTTCGGGGCTACGCATACGTTTGCCAAGGCGCAAGAAGAAAGGGGCATTCACAATATCCCGCATTGTGATATTGCTGATGACAATGTCTTCCAACTGACCGCCATCCACCGTTTCAAGTGCAAGACCACGGCAACGCTCAAAGATACAGTTTGTAATAACAATATTTTTAAAGCCGCCACTGGATTCAGTGCCCAACTTTATACGTCCCGTTACATAGCCGTGATCGGGCGCCTGCGGTTCATCGCGCTGCCATGTGGCATCCAGCATCGTTCCACGGTCGTAACCGGTAACATAGCAATCGGAAATCGTCACATTCTCCGTGTCCCTGAAACTTCCGAGAGCATAGGATGCCTTCAATACAATCGCATCATCCCACGGACTGTTGACACTACATCCCATTATACGGACATTCTTACAGCAATCTATATCGAATCCGTCACGGTTGGTATCCACTTTCAGGTTGATGATACTCAGATTATCCACTCCGGTAGCCAACAAGGCAAAATGCCCGCAACGCAACATGGAGAAATCTTTCAGTGTGATATTTTTGCAAAGCTTCAGGCTGATAGCCTTATTTCCCACTCCCGGCAAACGACTTTCTTCACGAGTCAGTCCACGACCATAGATCAGTCCGGGACCGCTAATAGTCACATCTTCTATGCCGATTCCCCAGATCAGGGAGTTTTTCCAATGGCTATGACCAAAGTCCTGATAGCGGTTATGTTCGTTCGGCTCAGCCTCATCATATCCACCCTCCGGAGTAGGCGATGCCGCAATGATGCGTGCACCCTGTTCCAGATAAAGATGAACATGGCTGGCAAGCCGTATGGAATAGCAGGCATATTCTCCGGCAGGGATATATACGGTTCCACCACCTTCACCGGCAACCGCAGAGATGGCACGATTAATGGCGGGCGAATCAATGGTCACCCCGTCGGCACTGGCTCCATAATCTTTCACATTATGGATGGATGCCTGCATCAGTAACACCCAGCAACAAACCGATATGAATACAACCAAACGTTTCATCTCTTATTTTCTTTTAGAAATAATTCCGATAACATAAAGTAATTATAATCCGCCTTGGCATTCTGCTTATAGAAACAGAAGTAACAATTCTCTTGCGCAGTCCAAGAGTAGAAGCCGGAAAGTACAGGAGCATCTGTTTTCTTTCCCGAATGATACAATTCAAGTGGAGTTTTCTGCTGACGGGCATCCGACAAGCGAAGTTCAGAACCAATAGGCACGATTCCCGAAGCAACCCGCAAACCCATGCTTTCGCCATAATATACAGTGACAGCATTCTCTTCATCACTGAATACATTGTCCCGGCAAGCCCCGGGAGAGATTATATTTCCTTCTTTCGAAAGAGTTTCATCTTCATTGCAGGCTCCGAAAGCCCAACACAAAGATATATTTTGGGGTAAACGGGAGCCGGAAACCTCCATTACAAAACCCTTCGTATCTGCCAAAGGACATATTACCAACCTAACTTCACCCTTTTCTAACAATGCATCCTTTATGATATATATCCGGTCTCCCGTTTTCTTCAAATTACATTCATCCAACCAACGGCTTTCATCACCTGCTACTATTCCGAGCCGGAAAGTACCCGCCCCTTTAGACAAACGAAAAGGAAGCACCTGTGCTTTCACTTCCACCAGCACAAGAACTAACAATAATAATATCGTGATGCTTCTCTTCATAGTATCCAGTATTCCGTTAATTAATTCATGCTGCGAAAATAGGCCATTTCACAGTTTCAATAAATGGAAACATGTACATTTACATGGAAATTCATCTAAAAGAGTCCTATATTGCAGGAAATTGCACTATTTTCCATAGGCTCTTTTTCCTGAGTCACTTACCTTTGCGTACATATAAATCCAACAAGAAAAACATCCATGAAAAAGCAAATCTTCACCCTACTTTGTGCATACCTGATGAGCGGAATGCTCTTTGCACAGTCCACTTGGTTCAATGACAAAGACCTCACCCTGACCGGTGTCTACTACTATCCCGAACATTGGGACGAAAACCAATGGGAACGTGACTTCAAGCAGATGCATGACTTAGGTTTTGAGTTCACCCACTTTGCCGAGTTTGCCTGGGCGCAACTGGAACCGGAAGAAGGCAAATATGACTTCGCCTGGCTGGACAAGGCAATCGCTTTGGCAGACAAGTACAAACTAAAAGTAGTGATGTGTACTTCTACCGCTACCCCACCCGTGTGGTTAAGTCGTAAATATCCTGAAATCCTGATTAAGCATGAAGATGGTACAATCCTCGACCACGGTGCCCGCCAGCATGCTTCATTCGCTTCTCCACGGTATCGGGAACTTGCCTACAAAATGATAGAAAAGCTGGCACAACATTATGGCAATGATCCCCGCATCGTAGGCTGGCAGCTTGATAACGAACCTGCCGTACAGTTCGATTATAATGAGGTGGCAGAAGTAGCATTCCGCAACTTCCTGAAAAACAAGTATCACAATACTATCAAAGAACTGAATGATGCCTGGGGTACTGCTTTCTGGAGTGAAGTTTATTCGACCTTTGACGAAATCACCCTTCCCAAGACTGCCCAGATGTTTATGAACCATCATCAAATACTGGATTACCGACGCTTTGCCGCCGGACAAACCAATGACTTCCTGAACGAACAATGCCTGCTGATTAAGAAGCATGCCCGCAACCAATGGATTACCACCAATTATATCCCCAACTATGATGAAGGCCATATCGGTGGAAGTCCCGACCTGGATTTCGTAAGCTACACCCGCTACATGGTTTATGGCGACAACGAAGGCATCGGACGTCGCGGATACCGGGTGGGAAATCCGTTACGCATTGCCTTTGCCAACGATTTCTTCCGCCCCGTGCAAGGAACTTACGGAGTAATGGAACTGCAACCGGGACAAGTAAATTGGGGAGGTATTAATCCACAACCACTTCCCGGCGCTGTCCGCCTGTGGCTCTGGAGTGTATTTGCAGGAGGAAGCGACTTTATTTGTACGTACCGTTACCGCCAGCCGCTTTACGGAACAGAGCAGTACCATTACGGAATTGCCAACACAGACGGTACTACCATCACCCCCGGAGGACATGAATTCGAACAATTCATCAAAGAAGTGAAACAACTGCGTACACAGGCAAAAGCACGTGATGTGAAACCCACCGATTACCAAGCCCGTCGCACCGCCATACTTTTCAATCACGAAAATGCATGGAGCATCGAACGTCAGAAGCAGAACCGTACCTGGAATACGATGGCACACATTGACAAGTATTACCGTACGCTAAAAAGCTTCGGAGCTCCGGTCGATATCATTAATGAAAGCAAAGACCTGTCACAGTATCCGGTAGTCATTGCTCCTGCCTATCAGATGGCAGACAAAGCATTGGTAGACCGTTGGACTGAATACGTAAAGAATGGCGGTAATCTGGTATTAACCTGCCGTACAGCACAGAAAGACCGTTACGGCCGTCTGCCCGAAGCACCTTTCGGTTCGCTGATCTATGATTTGACGGGAAATGAAATGGAGTTTTACGACCTTCTGCTCCCCGAAGAACCGGGAAAGTTTGTGATGGATGGTAAAGAATACCCCTGGAATACCTGGGGAGAGATACTGAAACCGGGTAAGGATTGCCAGACCTGGGGAAAGTATATCGAAGAATTTTATGAAGGAAAACCAGCCATTACTACCCGCAAACTTGGTAAAGGTACTATCACTTATGTAGGAATCGACAGCACGGACGGAACCTTAGAAAGAGATGTACTCAAAAAGCTCTATGCAAAACTGAATATATCTGTAATGGATCTGCCGTATGGAGTAACGATGGAATATCGCAACGGTTTGGGAATAGTTCTCAATTATGGCGACAAGCCCTATCACTTCAATCTTCCTGCAGGAGCCAAAACTTTGATAGGAACAACAGATATTCCGACAGCAGGAGTACTGGTATTTGCAACAAAGCAATAGTTTAAGCCGCACATCTATTTATACACAATAAGTATCATGAGAAAGAAACTATTATTTATCATCTTCTGCCTGTCCGCCCTCACGGGATTCGCACAGACAGCAAACACTCACCCGCAAGCGGATGATCTGAAAGGAAAACGTATCGGAGTCATTGGTGACAGCTATGTGAAGAACCACAAAGAACCTGTTGAAAATACCTGGCACTACGCTTTTGCCCAAAAACATGGCATGGAATACTTCAATTATGGCAGGAATGGGAATAGCATTGCTTATTCCAGCCCGCGCTGGGGCGAGGCCATGTACATAAGATATAAAGAGATGGCAGACAACCTCGACTATGTTATCGTAATCGGAGGACATAACGATGCTTTCAAACTCGATTCCATCGGAGGGATAGATAACTTCAAGGCTAAGCTGGAAATACTCTGCAAAGGACTCGTAGAGAAATATCCCACAGCCAAAATATTCTTCTTTACCCGATGGAACTGTAAGGACTTCAAGGGAAGTGACTCCGAGAAAGTGATAGACGCCATGGTGGAAGTCTGCGGTAATTACAGCATTCCCATCTTTGATTGCGCCAGGAAGGGAGGCATCTATGCCGACAATGATGCTTTCAGGAAAATATATTTCCAGGGAGAGAAGGACACGGCACATCTGAATGCAAAAGGCCATGCCCGCTTCCTGAAAGTAGCGGAAAACTTTATATTACAGTATTAAGACGAATGGTGTATTTTATTTCACCACAAATTCACTTTGTATCTTAACCGCTTCACCCTTATCCGTGATTCCCTGCAAAGTCACCACATAAGTTCCTTTCATATCCGATGTATAGAAACTAACGGCATCCGTCGTAAGAGTTATATCCGGATTCCAATAAAGTGTATGACGGAAATCAGGAATACGGGATGTTAGTTGTTCTTCCGAATCATATGCCGGAGTCATAAAAACAGGCCGGTTCTGAGGAAACTCATAAGCAAACAACTGGGAATTCTCATCCAGACGCAGTCCGGGGAGAGTTCCCTTATGTGTAATCAATGAAACGATTCCCTCATACAGCTTACCACCAAATGTATACCTGCCACTATATTGGTGGATATAATGCAATAAGCGCGCATTGTAATCCAATACCGTTTCATGGTTTTCAATGGGAACTCCATCTATCAGCACTAACGCTTTCAAACTACTGAATCGTTTAATATCTTCCTGCAATATTCTGATAATGGTTTCACCTTCTACCTTACTTACGCGTACTCCCATCACAAACTCTATAAAGGCCTCACGTACTGTATTGAAACGAACGTACTCATCCAGATTATAACTGATCGAAGGAGAAAAATTATGTAACTGTTCCAATATACTCTGATTCTGAGTGGAATCTACCGGCAGAATAGCATGCAACTGCGCTCCGATACTACGTTCTATCAGTGCTTCTTCGTCGTATGCCAAACGTAATTCAGGAAGACTTTCGGGTAATAATCCGGCAAAAGGAGAGACTACTTCCAATCTGCCCGGACGTCCTCTTTCCGGCAAAGCCGTCAACACGACATCCTGCATATTCGTGATTCCGGAAGTATAAAAAACATAAGTACCATCGGGCTGTAGTTGCCCATCGAAGATCCGTATGTCCTTACCTACACATGATAACCGTGCATCCACTGAATCGGCAGATGCCCCTATTAATTTTCCGGTCACTATATGTCCTTCACATTCGGCAATAAGATGAGCAGATGAACCGGTATTCGTTTTTTGCAAACTCCCCAGGGATGGGAAAAGTGGTAATGTGCAGTCTTTCCTCACCACAGATAAAGTCAGATCCCGCATATTATCCGGTAATCCCGACAGCTTCAATGTTACCTTACTACGATTACCATATACAGATTTTTCTGTTAATGAACGTAACGAAGAAGCCGGCAGATTTTCGGAGATCCGTAAAATAGAATCTGTTAGTAACTCTACATCATCTTCCTCCGTAGCCTGATTAGCATTCAGTACGGCAATGTATTTTCCGGGGAAACAATCTTCCGACCGATTTCTCATGTAGCGAGTATACGCCATAAGCTGATAAGTGCCCGAATGCATGGTTTGAGGAAATTTGATACGTCCCCATCCCACCCCATTTTTCAAGGCTATTTTTCCTTGTGCATACGCCTGATGCGTATCACTGATTTCGACATAAGCCACCTTGCTTATCTGACTTTCACGCTGCAATGAATCGGTCACACAAACCTTTATCCACATGTCTTCTCCTGCCAGATAATTGTCTTTATCTGTATATATTCGCATATGTTCAGTAGTCTGAGCCTGCAAGGTCAACACTGAAACTAAACAAACGATGATAGATATAATTTTTCTCATAATACTCTGGTATTAATAATCCCTGTCCGGTAACGGCCAGAAAGAAGGTTTATTGAGAGTTGCACCTAAATCGCGAATATCCGTACACCCTTTTTTAGCCCACTCATAACCTAACATATCCAAATAAGCAATGCGATATCCTTCCATATACAAATCACGGTTACTTTTACCTTCCGTATCTTCCAAAAGATTACAGTCGTACGTATTGTCATACTGTATCTCACTGTTCGAAATATAAAGGCGGTACTCACTTACATTCATATTGACTCCCACATAGCCTATTGCCTGCTTATCCGGATTACTACAAGTGATATTGGTAGGCAGTTCCGACGGTTGCGGAGTAAACAGTCCTCCCATATCTTCACTCAATTTCGCCTTATTCTCATAATATTCAAACTCTCCTTTCGATAAGGCTCTTTGCTTCATCAACGTACTATAATAATACGAAACCCTGAGATTGTTGGAAGCAATAAAATAGATTTTCTTATCCTTTATCAAATTAGTCACATTCGATTCTGTAGAACCCACAAGCGTTTTGTTCGATTCTGCATGGGTCCAGCCTCGTGCAAAGGGAGCCTTTTCATAAGTCGTCACATCATCTGTCACCGGATCATAGAACCATTGGACATAAAATGCCGTCCTCACCTCCCAGTCTTCCTCATAAGACCAAAGATAATAAGCAGGTTCATTACCCTTTGCTGCTTGTGTGGAAAGGTAGATGTAGATATTCCCGTAGTCTTCCGGCTGATTAAAAGTAACACTCTCTATGGCCGCAGTCTCTATCGGATGCTGAAGTTCAGAGGTATATGTATCCCCCTCGTACACAATCTCCGCTCCATAACGTATTTGTTGATTCAAAGGACCTATCTGTACCTGATAGCGTCCGTTACCCATGGATACCCCCTTTATACGCGAACCATCATCTCCCACAACACTGACATCAGCTACTATCTGGTTATAATCCCCGGGGATACTTTCTTCGTTTAGAGAAAAGGTACGACTCAGTGAAAATACGACAGTACTATCTGATATGATATTTCCTTCCACCACCAGTAGCCCTACACTACCATCCGGAAGTTTTGCATCAAACTTATCAATGCAATTACTTAAAGTGATCCATAGCAAACTTGCCAGGACTAATATATTCGTTCTTCTCTTCATACCTCTTTAGAATTTAATGTTATAAGTGACAAAAGGAATAGGTGCTCCGAAAATAGACATTTTGTATCCTTGTATCTTACCCTTTTCGGACACATAATAAATGGAGTAGACATTCTTCCTTCCGGTCAGGTTGTAGATACCGAAAGAAATAGAGCTATGCGTCAATAAAGTCAAATGATGGCTTGGCTCCACATTGAAGGCAAGATCGAGGCGGAAATAATCGGGAACCCGGTAGCTATTGCGGTCCGTATAATAAACCTGCATCTTCTTCAGACCTTGATCATAATATTGTCCGGCAGGAATCGTAGTTGGACGTCCCGTACTGTAATCCATATTGAAAGACAGGCTGTAGCGACGGGTAAATTTATAGTTTCCTACCAGTTTGAAGTCATGTGGCTTGTCATATTCCGTCGGATACCATTCGCCATTATTCACAGGACGTGCAATGCGCGGATCATTCTGGCGCAGGAAAGTACGAGAATATGTATAGCTTGCCCATCCGTTCAACTTACCGGATGGTTTCTTTACCTGGAACTCAACACCATAAGCATACCCTTCTGTGTTAATCACATCTGTTTCCAAATGATGGTTCATCACCAACTTTGCTGAACTGCGATAGTCCAGATAATCATTCAGTTTCTTGTAGTACCCCTCTACCGATAGCTCTAACATCTGACCGGGCGTGTTGTAATATGCTCCGGCAGCCAGCTGCCAGCCATTCTGAGGTTTTATGTTCGTATCACTCAGCTTCCAGGTATCTGTAGGCGACATAATGGTGGTATTCGACACTTTATGAATATACTGCCGCATTGTATTAAAGCCTGCCTTGACAGAGAAATCATCATTGAAAGCATACCGGGCAGACAATCTGAATTCCGGTCCCTGGTAAGTCTTAACCACTTTTCCGTTACCAACCGATATTGAGTCAACGACAGTAGTGGAAGAAGGCAGCATACCATCCTGATAAGTACGGTAAGTACGCGGCCCCATCAGGTTGAACATGGAATAACGAATACCTGCATTTACAGATAACTTAGAAGTTACCTCCCACTGGTCTCCGATGTAAATAGCACTTTCCAATGCTTTATCCTTTTGAAGCTGATCGAGCCTAACCAGCGAGTTCTCATGTAACGGCTCGTAAGTTCCCGAATTTATATTGTAGAACTGGCTCATAAGGCCGAAATTCAACGTATGGTTATCGTCTATTTTGTAGCTGAAATCCGCTTTCCCAAACCACTGATTAATGGCAAACGACAACCGTGCAGCCGCTGTTTCTTCCACAGTTTCATCATTCCGGTAATCATAATGGTCATAACCGAAAGAGAAATTTCCCGTTAGTTTCTCTGAGAATATACTTCTCCAGTTGGCAGAGAAGTTCATATTGTTATAGGCATACTTCTGATTATCGTTAAAAGCGAAACGGTCATGGCTGTAATAACCATATATATTTAATTTATTACGCTCATTCAAAGTATGTGAGAATACACCACCCAAATCATAGAATCCGGCTTTACCATCGCGATAACCACTCTTTTCAGGTAACACCTTCATCATCCAGTCCGAGTAAGTGGTACGTCCGCTCAAAAGAAGCGATGTCTTTTCTTTAATGATTGGTATTTCAAGATTCAGTTTACTGGTCACCAGTCCGATACCCGCCGAACCTGTAAACTTCTCCTTACTGGCCTCTTTACTGGTTATATTCAGCACAGATGCAATACGTCCTCCATATTGGCTGGGAATACTACTTTTATAAAGTTCCGCATCCTTTATCATATCCGAATTGAAAGCTGTGAAGAAGCCAAACAAGTGATTCGGGTTATAAATCGTTCCATTATTCAGTAGTAACAGATTTTGATCCGCCGCACTTCCACGCACATTGTAACCGCTAGACGCTTCTCCTACTGTCTTGATGCCCGGAAGTGTCTGAAGCATCTTCAGTATATCCACTTCACCCATTGCAGTAGGGATATTCTTCAGTAAGCTGGGTTGGAATTTTTCCATTCCCAACTGAGTGCTTTTCACATTCTGCATACGTCCTGAAACAATGATAACTTCGTCCAATAAATGATCCTCTTCTTCCAGTTCTATGTGAGTATTTCCTTCTCCATAGAGCATAAACTGCCGGCGAGTCTCCTTTATATTCAATCCATTGATTTCAATCGTATTGTATCCGACAGGAAGCAGAATGGTAAAATTCCCCTGACGGTCGGTAGCAGTAGCAACCCACGGTTCACGATGAACAATATTGATACCTTCCAGTTCCTGTCCTGTTTTAAAATCAGTTACTTTTCCATTCAGAAGAACAGTCGCCTCAGGAGAAGGTTTATACCTGTTTCCTATTTCATATACCTTATTTTCAGAAGAAGACTTCACAATAGGAATAAAAGAAGAAACCTGTTCACTATCCTTTATCTGCTCCCCTTTCAGAACCGGAGTAAGAGTGGTAGATAAAAACGTCTCCGGCAAAATAAATATCTGATCGGCATAAACAGTGACTTTATAGCGTGTGGCAGCCAATGCCTGCCGCAAACTCTCGGCAGTAGGCTTCGATGTCTCAGACTTTTTCACCTTGAACGGGGTTGCAATCGTAGTATAAATACGGCAAGATGTGTTCTTTTCAACAGCATCCATCAGTTCAAAGATAGAAATGCTGTCTGTATTCTGCTGTTGTGCCAGCACTACGAAAGGGGATATAATAAACAGAATGACTGCTATATATCTTATTTTATATACTGTCATAATTATTTCTTATTGATTAGAGAATCAGCATATTGGGTTAATGCAGTCAAAGCCTCTGCGCGGTAGAGAGTACTAAAGTTCAGAAAATGATCCTTTGCATATCTTTTCAATTGCTTTTTATGATCCGGAAAGAGCTTTAGGAAACTGGAACGTGAAGTCACTGTATATTCTACCCCCTCTTTAGAAAGCACAAAACGCACCACTTTATCGAACTGTTTATAACTGATTCTATCCTTCTCTACGGATGCTCCCATCCTACACAAAACATACTGGGTCAATCCCATCTGTGGGCTATCATATAATTGTGCAGCAAAAGTATTGCCATGTGGAACAAACTTTTTATCTCCAATGACAAAGTAGTTAACTTTCCTCATATCGACCTCAAGAAGCAACCGCTTTTCAGGGGTAATCACAATCAGTTGTTTCTTAAAGGTGTCATACCGGAGCTGCATATCGGTATACAGTGATCCATCATAGCAAACTGCCCCTTCCTGAAATTCATCCGTATCCCAATAAGGATGATTTATATAAAAGTAAGGGCTGTAGCTCACTTCTACTTTACTGGTATAAAGAGCTGCATAATCTCCCGCCGATTTTTTGAATTCATCAAAAAGTGGCTGCTGCGTATACACCGGAGAAAGGATACAGAATGTGCATAACAGAATAAGTAGATGCGCTTTTCTAATATTCATAAGATATTAAGATTAACGGAAAGTTCTTTAATGGACTATTAGTTGTCTAAAGTAAGCAATATAGACGAACTTGATAACTATTAAGAGCACATATTTAGGTTTATTAAACAAATTACCCATATTGGGCAAATGAAAAGGGCTGCCCCACCCATTTACGGAGAGACAGCCCATTACAAATCAATAAACCTATATTAGTCTAACCCTATTGTGAGATAAATTAATATCCCGGATTCTGCCAAGCCTTTTTCTGTGCATCAGATAAGTTTGTGCCATCCTCATTGAGTAGACCATCTATAAATGATTGCGGAATAGGACGATATTCATGCTTGTTTTCTTTGATATTAGCAACCGTCTCCGGATTGAAAGCCTTGGCACGTTTAATCAAGGTATTGGTACGAGACAAATCTTCCCAACGTAACCATTCACCCAATAATTCGCGTGTACGCTCATTCAGAATAAAGTTGATAGCACGTTCCTTCTTATCAGAAAGATTCAATTTATCCAATATTTTTTTATCAACATCAGGGAAATTATCGAATGACCAATCTGTCAGATCCGAAGCGGCAGTTGTTCTTTGCAAACTTGGATTAGATAAATAATAGGTATTCTTAGGAATATTAGACCATTTATTCATTTCCACCAACGATGCCACATAAGATGAACCATCTTTCACCTGTGTCTTAAAAGTATTGGATGCGGTTGAATTAGCCTTTGCAAAATAATCATCCGTACTAATATATGTATCACGTTCTTCACCATTCTTCCATTGAGCACGTTTACGAACAACATCAATATCTATTTTAGCTTTATCATATTCGCCTTGACGAACGTAACATTCGGCACGTACCAAATAAGTCTCTCCTAAACGAGCCATTGTCACATCACGGTGGGCATCCCCTTTTTCTCCTGTGCGCGAGCAGTCATCTGTTTTATTAATACCGGCAAAGAAGTTAGATGCATTACTTGCCGTAGTACCAAAGGTATTACCTACATACTCTCCATTCTGATACAATACAAGCGATGCAGGAGCCCATTTGCCACCTAAACCCAATATATTATCTTTATCATACCAATTAGGATTTAAAGCGCCTGCACCAAATTTATACTCATTGTAAGTGCCGTCTTCTTCAGTATTAAGAATCATAACAATTGAAGGATCACCAAGTTCCAGTCCTTTCTCTGTCGCAAGTTTTGTATCAACAATCTTATTGATGCCATAAATAGTACGGAATGTTTTCCACATACGGGCATCATCCACATGATCATATACAGCATAAGCATATTCTGTTGGACGACAACGTTGGAACTCCATACCACCGATAAACTGACCACGTTGTGTCCACTGATTAGATACAGTACGATATTGGGGAGTGAAATAATTATAAGTACGATTACCAAAACGTCCGGTTGTCGAGCTATTGGCATTATGTCCAGCAGCCATCAGTATTTCATTAGTCTGCTCTATATCGCAATCAACACCAGACCAATTTGCGTACAAATCACTATAGTCTTCTACTAATGCTCCACGAGCATTTATTGCATATGTACATGCATCGATAGCTTCTTTCAAATCATTCTCTACATATTTGCCATTCCAACCGGAACAACGTTCGGAAGCACGGAATAAAAGAGCCTTTGCAAGGAAATGGGCAGCGGTGGCTTTTGTCCAAGTAATTCCCTTGCCATACGTAAATTCTTCACCTGTAAAATAATTATAGGCATTACGAAGGTCTGAAATAACTTGTCCCCAACACTCCTCCTCTGTAGAACGAGTAAAATTGCGTACTACACCCACAGCAGGAGTGGTTTGCAATACACAACCACCATACTGTGCTGTCAATCGATAGAAGTTATAGCCACGCAGAAAATAAGCATGTGCCAGACAACGATTACGCACCGTTTCATCAGGTACAAGATCGGCATTGGCAATAATCGTATTACATGATGCTATACCGAAGTACATTTCATCCCACAGCCCCGAAACTCCCGGACAGTTAGCATTAGGAGCTCCCAAAGCAGTTGTATAATTCAAGGGATTCAAAGCCGGTTCATAAGTATTCCATATCCAAGAGGTATTATCACCCCCCATAGTAAATTCATCCGTACCGTAAAGAGTAATACCATAAGCATGCTCATATCCGAAATGCCAACGAATATTTCCATAAAGGGATACCGCTAAAGCTTCAAGACCTTCAGCCGTTTGAAAATAGTCTGTTGAATACTGTGTATTCAGTTCTTCTTTCAGGAAATCTTCTCCACAAGAAGTAAACATCACACTTGATAAGGTCAGGAGACCCAGTCCGATATTCTTTATTTTATTCATAACTTAATCTTTTAATATATATGTTTTCATAATTAGAAACCTACCTGCAAACCAAATACAAAACTACGGTTATAGTAAGTATTGCTTGTATCAAGATCATACCAATCAATAGACTGATATAAGCTACCCGGATTTACAGCTTGCGCATAAATTTTCAAATTTCCAACTCCCATTTTGCTACAAATAGTTTTCGGGAAATTATAGCCCAAAGAGATATTCCGGATTTTAACAAAAGCCGCATCACGATAGCCCAACAAATTAGCAAATTCATCTGATTTCTTATAAATCGGTTTTTGAAATTCCGAATTTGTATTTTCAGGTGTCCAATAATCTGTTTTTTTATTGATATTATACTCACCGGTCAGTCCATTGCCCAGACCGCTTACCATATATCCCATACGACCATAAAGAGTGATGCCAGCCTCAATGCCTTTCCATGAAAGTGTATTTGTCCAACCTAATGTCCAATGAGGATTTGAATTACCTAAAACCACACGGTCTTCATCACCAATAACATAGTCACCGTTTTGATCGACCGGACGTACCATACCCGGAGAGAAATTGTAACCGCCTTTTTCCTTAAACTTAGCCATTTCAGCCTGATCCTCAGGAGTATCTTGCCACAAGCCTGCATTTGCATAAGAGTAATGAACACCGATAGACTGTCCAATAAACCAACTATTATCAGGCATATCATTCTTACCATACGCTAACTCTGAAATTTTATCTTTTTGATAAGCAGCATTGATATTTGATTCCCATGTAAGTCCATAACCAGTTTGCACGGGGATAAGGTTTAAAGAAACTTCAACACCATGGTTTTTAGTCTTACCCACATTTGCATAAGTCGTATTAAAACCTGTCAGCGTAGGAATAGTCACACCCATCAACAAGTCGTTGGTTCTTGACATATAGAAATCCAAACTACCACTGATACGACTATTAAAGAAACCAAAGTCTATACCCCAATTATATTGAGTTGTTTTTTCCCAGCCCAACTCTGGATTTGCCATTGTCATTCCATTCTTACTCATGTCCACATAATAAGGTTCATTGAATGTATATGCAAGGTAATCAGAAATTCCATTGAAAGGAAGCATAATACTGCTGATACCACCCTTTGTGACGTAAGGAGAAACCGTAGAATTACCAGTCACACCGACACCGAACCGAACTTTCAAATTATCCAACCAAGAAACATCTTTAAGAAAATCTTCCTGGTTAATACGCCATGCAGCAGATGCTGACGGGAAGAAATCCCACTTATGGCCTGCTGCTAACTGAGAAGCACCATCCCAACGACCTGTTACAGTTACCAGATAACGTTCATTAAAACCATAGTTTAGGCGAACCATATAAGAAGTAAGTTGACGATTGGTGATACCAGAGCCTATTCCCACTTTGTTACCTGCTTCCGTCGGGCTGTTATTTGTATTGCTGAACGCATTCCACAAATAGTCAGGACGAGGAATGTTTTCAGCCTCCATACTGCTATTTTCATTATTCCATTTTGAAGCTGTCTGGAGCAATGTGACTCCTACTTTATGCTTTTCAGCAAATGTACGGTCAAACATAATCATATTATCCAGAGTCCAAGAGATATCGCGGCTATTTTTTAAACGTGCCCAACTATTAGCTCCTGTTCCACGATTAGCCGATGTGGCATCAATATAAGCACCTTCACGCCAATGACGAAAGTCTGGTCCAAAACTAAATTTGTAACGGAGTCCTTTCAATGGTTCATAAATCTCACCCAAATCAAGAGTAGCTGAGAAATTACCCAATGCACGAAAAGTCTGTCTTTGTTGAGTAGACTTTTCTGATTCACCTACCACAGTATTGGAAATAGTCCCGCCCGGCTGGAAGATAATATTGCCGTTATCATCATAAGGCACCGCATAATTCATAAGTCCTTTAGCTGCACCATAGATAGCATCAGGCACTGAACCTGATTGTCCTTTCAATGTTGACATACCATAATCTTGCTCACTCCAAGTTGCATTGATCGAGGCATTCATAGTAAACCACTTGGTAGGCTTAATATTCACACTAATTTTACCAGTGTAGCGTTCGTACCATTGTCCTATCTGCGTACCTTCATTCTTAAGGTAACCGAATGAAGCATAAGCATTCAGTTTATCAGTACCTCCACTTGCGCTCAACGTATGTTCATGAGAAACTCCGGTTTGCGTTACAAAGTCAGTCCAGTCTGTATTCGCCATTTTCGAACCATCCCATGAGCCACCAGCCCAACCTTTCATTACATTAGCCAAAGCATAGGTATCGCCTCCAAATAATAACTCATCATTTTCCTTTGTAGGAGAATAAGGACTTGCATATTCTTCAGTGTTCGAGTTATAAGCAGCCCAACGGCGATATGTGACATAATCTGAAGCTGACATAGCCGGATTCTTATCTACAATATTAGAAATAGTCACTGTTCCCGAATAATCAATTTGGAACTTACCTTCCTTACCTTGCTTAGTAGTAACAATAACAACACCATTGGCACCACGAGAACCATAGATAGCAGTTGCCGACGCATCTTTCAAGATATCAATAGACTCAATATCCCGCGGATTTAACGTTTCAATTCCAGAACCTGACATCAAAGGAACGCCATCTACTACATAAAGCGGATTATTACCATCTTTAACAAGTGAACGGCTACCGCGAATACGTATGCTACCTAATTCACCCGGACGCTCATTCGTAGTAATATCCACACCGGCAGCCTTACCTTGTAATGCTTCGAAAGCATTATTAACCGGACGAGATGTCAGTTGTTCTGCTCCTACACTTACCAAAGCACCCGTTACGTCGCTCTTCTTCTGAACACCATAACCCACTACTACTACTTCATCCAACATTGCATTATCTTCCTGCAATGTCACCTGGAAATTTGTTTTCCCGGCAACAGAAATCTCTTGGTCCTTATAACCTATAAAAGAAATAGAAATCGTACCATTATTAGGCACATTAGAAAGGGTAAATCGACCATCCAAGTCAGTAATCACACCATTAGTAGTGCCTTTCACCAGAACATTGGCACCAATAACCGGTTCGCCAGTTTGATCAACCACAGTACCTGAAACTGTTTTACTTTGTGCGGCGGCTCCTATAGCCAATACCGATAACAAAGCAATGAGGAACAGCCGCTGGAGTTTACCCATGCGACCAAACAGACTTAAAATCTTGCTGTTTTTCATACTTTAATTATTAAGTTAAACAAAAGTTAGTTTTCTATTCTCTCAGGAGATTTAAGGCCTCCTGTCTGTGAAAAAGTGTTGCAAATATACAAGCAAGAGACAAAAAAGGGAATGTAGGATTGTGTCAAAGCATGGAAAATTTAATCTTTTCAACTGAAAAATAGTATCAACGACTGTGAATAAAATCAAAATGATTAGTCCTCGTAGCATTTTGATTATTCCGGGTATTTTATTATTAGATTTGTTACTTTAATATTGTATCAAGAAACGTATAAACCCAAAAACGAATATGGCTAATCTTTCAATAGTAATTGTACCAACTAAAAAGCTATCCAACGGAAAACATCGAATAAGAATTGCAGTAGCGCATCGCTCGCAAACCAGATATATTTCAACTCAATTTATATTGGATTCTGCTAGCCAAATGAAAAATGGCAAAGTTGTCAGGCACGAAAATGCAGCAAATATTAACACTTGCCTCCGCAAGATAATCTATGAATATGAAGAAATCCTATCATCCATTCATTATTTGCCAACTTTATCGTGTACAGAGCTAATACATACTATCACTCGCGAACAACAAAAAACAGGTATTACTTTCAAGACTGTGGCAAATGAATATCTTTCCCTCATGAATACTGAAGAACAAAAGAAATCTTATAAGCTATATTATATAGCTTATAAGAAATTCCTAAAATACATGAAAGGAGATTTTCCTTTAGTACAATTGAATCCATTGCAAATACAAGGATTTGCCAATACGATGAAAGATGAGGGATTATCGGAAACATCCATTAGAATCTACCTTACTTTAATAAAGGTAATACTCAATTATGCCGACAAAATGAATTATGTGAGTTATCGGGTTCACCCTTTTGTACTTTTCAAAATGCCCGTTAGCAATGTCAGAGAACTGGATTTGACTGTGGAAGAATTGAAAAGGATACGTGATGTGAAATTATTCAAGCCAACACAGATAATGGCCCGGGACATATTTATGCTTACCTATTATTTAGGAGGCATTAATTTGAGAGACTTGATGGAATATAATTTCAAGAACCGAAACAGTATGCGGTATGTACGCCATAAGACGCGGAACAGTAAAAAGAGTGAGAATGAAATAGCTTTTACCATTCAGCCGGAAGCGCAGGTAATCATCGATAATTATATCTCAGATAATGGAAAACTGGTCTTCGGCAGGTATTCATCTTATGAAAAAGTCTATAGTTTAGTTTTCAGACATATATATAAGGTGGCGAATTTGGCGGGAGTTAACAGGAAAGTCTCTTATTACTCCGCCAGAAAAACATTTGCCCAACATGGCTATGATATGGGGATCGAAATAGAAAAGATAGAATATTGTATAGGACATAGCATGAAAAACAACCGGCCTATATTTAACTATATACGAATCATGCAGGAACACGCGGATAAAGTTTTCAGGGCAATTTTCGATCAGTTGATAAAATAGCAATTTGAATAATCTTAGTTCAAAGCCTCAACCGTATCCGAACCGCGTTTACTCCGTATCATCTCCGTATTCTATAGATGCGAGTTCGTACGGACTTGACACGGACTTGGTACGGGCTTGATACGGACTTGGTATGTGGAGGATTATAAGTAGGGTTAAAAACACTTCCTTCACAGTAAGATTAATCATAGTAATAACTAAAGTATATATTTCTCAATTCGGCAAATAGATCGTATTATTGTATCGGGTCTTCTTAAAACCTCACCAAAAACACTCCATAAGTCATTTTTTTCATCATTATCAAGTTAACTTTTGTTTAACTTAATAATTTAAGTATGAAAAACAGAAAAAAATCAAGTCTGTTTAGTCGCTTGGAAAAAGTCCAGCGACTGTTCTTCGTTGCTTTATTTTCAGTACTGGCTATAGAAGCCTCTGCACAAAGCAAAACTATTTCGGGAACTGTCCTCGACAAAACTGGTGAATCTGTAATTGGCGCCAGTGTAGTAGTAAAAGGTACTACTAACGGATCAATTACTGATTTGGAAGGCAAATTTACTATTTCGAATGTTCCTGATAATGGGACGATCCAGGTTAGCTTCGTCGGATATAAGACCTTGGATATTCCAGTAAAAGGTCAGTCCAGTTTCCAAATTACATTAGAAGAAGACAGTGAGATTCTGGATGAGGTAGTTGTCGTAGGTTATGGTGTTGCCAAGAAAAGTGATGTGACCGGAGCACTGACACAGGTGACTGCAAAAACCATCAGAGAACGTCCTGTACAGAATGCCTTGCAAGCCATGCAGGGTAAGGCAGCTGGCGTGCAGATTACTTCTAACAACCGACCGGGAGAATTGGGCGATGTGCGCATCCGTGGTAATCGCTCTATCAATGCAAGTAACGACCCATTATACGTAATCGATGGTATTCCAATGACCGCAGGTTCCATGGCTGATGTCAATCCCAATGATATCGAATCTATGGAAATCCTGAAAGATGCATCCGCTACCGCAATCTACGGTTCACGCGGTGCGAATGGTGTCGTCCTGATCACTACCAAAAAGGGGAAAACTGGTAAAGTGACGATTAATTATGATGGTTCCATTTCCTTCTCAAAGATTGATTCAATGACCGATTGGATGAATTCGGGCGAATTGATCGATTGGAACCGGCAATCCAATATTAATGCAGGCGCATATACCGGCAAATATGGTAATGCTCCAGACCCTGACATCGACGGAGATGCTTACTTTGGTGGGGTAACCAAATATCCTTATCTGCGTCCGGTCTTCAATTCAGCGTTCCAGTTTAATGCCGACGGTACTCCTGTACTACGTGATGCAACCGAATATGAGCAGAATGTATTAGGATATGCCGCCAGAGTACCGGTATATGATTCTTCAAAGATTCCAACCACTCCCTGGACTGATTATGTAACCCGTACGGCAGTTACCCACAACCACCAAATGTCACTCTCCGCCGGAACAGAAAAGTCCAAACTGTATATGTCATTAGCCTATCTGGATCAGCAATCTCCGATGAAAGATCAGGATTATAAACGTTATACAATAAATTTGAATGGTGAAATCCAGGCTACTGACTTTTTGAAAGTCGGTATGGGAGTGAATATCAGTCATTCCATTAAAAACTACGGTATTGTCAGCAATTTTTCAAATACAACGGCTAAGGACTCTTATGGTTTAGCTACCAATCTGATGCCCTACGCACCGGCGTATGATGAAAATGGAGAATTACTGAGTCCGTCAGATGGTCCCTCACAGCACAATGCTTTATTAAACATTGATCAGGCTCAAAATGAAACACGCTATTACGGTGTCATGTTAAGCTCTTTTGCAGAACTTGATTTTGGCAAAATATGGGCTCCATTGGAAGGAGTAAAATGGCGTACTAACTTTGGTTCCCAATATCGCAACGCCCGTGAAGGCAGCTATTATGGCAATGATTTCACCAATCCGTTAGGTTATGCCTCAACAGAACCGAATGTAGCTTACAACAATCAAAGTCAGAAACTGGCATGGACACTGGAGAATATGATCTTTGTAAACAAGACATTCAATAAGATTCACTCTTTAGGTCTGACATTGATGCAATCAGCTGAATATTATCGCACAGAAGGTATAGAAGTACGTGCTTACGAATGTAAGTTCCCTACCGCCTTATGGTATAGCGTAGGTGATTCGAACACTTCAAAAGCAGGTATTGGCTCCTCGTTCAGCGAACAACAAAGGGCTTCTTATATGGCTCGTGTCAATTACTCATTGATGGACCGCTATCTGCTGACTTTAACAGGTCGCTGGGACGGTGCTTCCATGTTAGCTGTAGGCAACAAATGGGATTTCTTCCCTTCAGCAGCATTGGCATGGAAACTGAATGAAGAAGATTTCATTAAAAGTATCAACTGGATTAATACTTTGAAAGTGCGTGTGGGATATGGTGTTACCGGTAATGCTTCTGTAAGTCCTTATCAGACAGGAGGGGCTATGGTTTCCCAATGGGCTAACAAGCCTTTCGGACAAGGCGGTGTGACTACTAATACTACAGGTGCCAAAGCTTCCGTATTACCCAACAGAATGCTTGGTTGGGAAAAAACAGCTTCTACGAATGTGGGAATCGATTTTGGATTCCTGAATAATAGAATCAACGGTAGTGTTGAATACTATGTTGCCAAGACTTCCGATCTGCTGCTGAACCGTTCAATTCCTATCATGACCGGATATACTCAGATCTTATCAAATATAGGTAAGACTCAGAATAAAGGTTTTGAAATAACCCTCTCTACCACAAATATTCAGACCAAAGATTTCACCTGGAAAACTGATTTCACTTTCTCTACCAATAAAGAGAAAATCGTAGAACTGGCCGATGGCAAAAATGACGATACCGCTAATGGTTGGTTTATCGGAAAGCCTATCAATGAGGTATGGACTTACAAATATGATCGTTTGTGGCAAAATACACCCGAAGACCAGAAATTATTAGCAGTCTATAAAGCCAATGGCATTACAATGTTCCCCGGTATGGCTAAACTGGTCGATCAGGATTTCATTGAAGTACCTAAAGGCACAGAGGGAGCAATAACCAAGACGGTGGATATCAATGGACAAAAACAGGAAATCACATACATGGACAATGGTTTCGGCAAATTCAACAATGACGATAATCATTTCTTAGGTTCATTTACTCCAAAATGGGAAGGCGGATTCACTACTACTTTCATTTATAAGAATTGGCAGTTGAATGCATTCATCTATGGTCGCTTTGGTAACACATATTATGGATTGATGCAAACTTACGGACGCCGTGTGGAAAAGGACATCTGGAGCCCGGAAAATACAGGTGCCAGATTCCCTCAACCACGTGCAGGTGGCGAAACATTTACTGACTATAGCGCATATATGAGTTATACCAAAGGAAATATGATTGCTATTCGTAATATAGCCTTGTCATATACACTACCGGAGAAATTATTGAATAAGATCGGCGCATCAAGTTGTTCCATTTATGCTCAGGTATTGAATCCATTTATCTTTGGCGGTGAGTTGGTAAAAGCAGGCATCAATCCTGATGATACTACCGGATGGAGTGAGAAAACCAGCGCTACTAACTTTATCGGAGGTCAGACCAATAACACGGTATTGAACCGCAGCTATGTGATAGGTTTAAGACTTGGCTTTTAATTGATGAACCCTATTAAGAATAAAACAAATATGAAGAAATATATATTACTTTCAATGATTGCACTGGGAAGCATATCTTGTACTGACAGCTTTCTGGAGGAGAAAATGGTATCTACCATTACACAAGATTATTTTGAAACCGAACAAGGTCTGGAACAACTGATAGTCGGCACCTATGATGCCTTGCGTGTAACCAAACAATATGAACAGGGCCCAAGTAGTTTAATGCTGGGAGTAGATAACTTCTCTGCAAAAACGGCAGCTTACGGCATGTATTCTGCAAGTGAATGGAATGCAACCGGCAAATTGGCAGGCTATGCTAATGGCTTGTGCGGTGAGAATGCAAAATCATTATTAGGTTTCTATCCTATTATAAATAACTGTAACCGTGCCATATTATCTATTCGTGAAGGTAAGGCACTCGGAAAATTTGCAAGTGATGCAAACTATGCAGCCAAGGCTTTGTCGGAAGCTTTATTCAATCGTGCTTACTCACTTTATATAATGAGTACAATGTATGGTGAAATATTTGTCCCCAAAGGATACACTGCAGAATTACCTTCCAACTATAATTATGTACGCGAAAGTGTGCCCAGCATTTATAGCCTGTTGATTGGAGACTTACGTTATGCCTACGATCATCTACCGGATGTTAATGAACAGAACCTGACCACAGACTTTGGTCGTGCAACCAAAGGGGCGGCTGCCCATTTTCTGGCAAAGCTCTATTTACAACGTGCACAAGGTGCTAAATATGGCAGTTCTGAATATGGTGTAAAAGCCGATGGCCATGTAGATACCAGTAATTCAAAGTCTTATTTAGGTATGCTGTACAAAGGTGAAGGTACCGCCGATTTGGACTCTTGCATATATTATGCAACGAAAGTAATAGAGCATGGTTATTATGCATTGGAATCAGACTATAGAAAGCTCTTCAGTCATCCGATGGGAGACTATTCAAATGAGAACAGTCATGAATTGATTCTTTCTTGTGTATATGGTCCGATGGGAGGCGCCGACAATGGTCGCTACGGTAATCGTTTGCCTTATTTCTTTGGTGGTGATTACTCGAATGCATCCTGGGGAATTCCTGATTTCTGTTGGGAATATCCTACAAAATCCTCTGCACGCATTGGTTTCACCAATGATTTCGGTTTTGACTTGTATGTAAATAAGCAGGCTGACTCTCGGTATGAGAAATCATTCCATGTGGAATACACAACGGCACTCAAGGGAGGAGATTCAAACTCATCACCCGCCGCCAACCTAGACTATTATGCTTATGACAGCGATAATAACAAGACTTATGTGTGGACTGATGCAATGGCAAAGTACTTTAACGAAAAGATTCTTCCTACGTACACCAGAGCATCTTGGGGAAATCGCAAAGCTGTAGCCGGTGAACACAAAATGGGTAAAGGCGACCTGGCTTTTGCTTATGTAGAAAATACCAAGGAAACCGCTATCGACATAAATGAAGCTTTAGCGCATCCTTTTGTCCTGATGGCTCGCTGGATAAAAGATGGAAATAAATACTATTACCGTATTCCGACAAAGGCAGAAGGAAACAGTTATACTTATAATGACAAGAGTTATTCAGGTTTGGACAAAATGGGATCTACCGCATGTCCGGCAACTCTGAAGTACGATGAGCCGAATCGTAGCAACTATACACACTACGAATCGGGCCGTGATGTACCTTTATTCCGTCTCGCCGAAACATACCTGCTTCGTGCTGAAGCATATGGCCGTAAAGGTAACTACAATGCAGCGATTGCCGATATTAATGCAGTACGTGCACGTGCAGCCTACAAAACCGGAGAAAAGCGTGCAGAAGTCATAGCCATTTTACAGCCGGGATATGAAAAACTATCGCAGACCGAACAACAATGGCCGTATGAAGTAGCAGTTGATATGACATCTGCAATGTTGATAGACGAATCTTATTGGGATGGAGTCTCCGATCATTCAAAAGCAGAGATGTATCCCAAGACAGCTACTTCAACAGAAGATCGTTTTGCCAACTTCATTCTGAATGAATTAGCACGCGAATTGAATCAGGAAATAATTTATTATGAGAACTTGCACCATTCCGGTTGGCAGGCAGATCGCATTATCTACCATGACCAACTGGCATCTCCTCAAAAAGGTTTATGGGATTCTTCTGATAACCTGATCAACGGTATCGGCCAAACGGGTGACGGTATGGGTATGTTTGAACCTCATTATACCCTTAAACCATTCACTCAATCCATGCTCGACTTATTGACTGACGAGAATGGTAACCCTTTAGACGACTCAGCTAAAAAGGCTTACCAGAATAATGGTTATTAATCAATGATTTTTTAGAATGGGGACTTATTGTCCCCATTCTATCATGCTATTCTTTTGGGGTGCTGTTACAAGCCCTCCCTCTTACTGTACATAAAGCGCATTTATAGGGTATATAAGTGGACGAATAACCATATAAATGTATGAATTTCTATTTTATAGAGCGCTCATTGCGCCTAACTTTGTAACATCAAATAAAAAAATGACATACTATGAGAAAGCTCTGTTTAACCATTATTTTATTAATCGGCTTCAGTAAAGCGCTGTTTGCCCAGTTTGGTAATTGTACCGCATCCGAAATGCAGACTTATACAGACCATGAAACCGGGAACACCATTACCATACTCACCGATACTTTAAAGAACGACCGTTTCCTCTATCAGACAGACCCGATGTGGACATCTGACGGCAAATATCTACTGTTCAGATCATCCAGCCGTGGAAATGGTGAAAAGATAGAACGTACACTTCCAAACGGGGAGAAACGCAGTTGGACTCCCACACAAATTTATTTTATAGAAATGGCAACAGGCCAAATCATTCAGGCTACGGAAGGTCCTGATCTGGGCAGTGCATTTCTGGCCAATAAGAGCAATCGTATGTTCATCAGCCGAAAAGAGAAAGAAGACTGGAATCTGTATGTCATGAACTTGGATAAGTTCTTTGCAGATGTGAAACAAGGAAAGGTAGGAAAACCCGCCGCCTACGAGACTCTTTTAGGTACTTTTCCCACGAATATGGGACGTCCCGGAGGATACGCCGTAGATTGTAACGATGACTATGCATATATCACCGTGGAACGTGAAGGTACAGAAGAAGAGAAAGAACGCATGGCGAAAAATGCATTCTTGCCGGAAAGTAATCAGCCGGTAAAAATAAAACCATCTCTTTGTGGCATCCGAAAAATGAACCTTGCTACCGGCGAAGTAACCAAAGTTATCGATACCGAATTTAAGACAGGACACATACAGGCCAGCCGTTTCACACCGAAAGAAATAGTTTTCTGTAATGAAACCGGTGGCGATGCACACCAGCGCATGTGGTTCTGCACAGCAGACGGATCGGTCTTCAAGCCTCTTTATAAAGAAACTCCGTTAGACTGGGTCACTCACGAAACTTTTGCAACCAAGGACTATGTTTATTTCAATATTCTGGGTTTTCAGCCTCGTCTTCGTAAACAAGTAAGTGGTATTGCCCGTATCAATCTTCGCACCGATGACGTGGAATTAGTGGGTCAGGTAGAACTGGATAAAGACCGCAAAGCCATAGAAGGACAACTTACCGGACGAGGATTCTGGCATTGCAATGCAAGTCGCGACAATCGTTGGGCAGCGGGTGACACCTTCGGAGGAAATGTCTGGCTTATCAACGTGCAGACCGGTCAACGCCATTGGCTGGTTTCGGACACCAAAATGAAACCGGATCATGCACACCCAAGTTTCAGTCCCGACGGCACAAAAGTACTTTTTCAATCCGGGCACTTCACAAACGGTACGCGTTTGAATCTGATGATGGTCGATATTACTTCATTCAATAACTAAAAAAGAAAGCAATGAAAAATAGATATTTACTCCTCTGTACTTTACTAATCGGTGCAGCCGGTAGTTTACAAGCCCAAGATTTACGTGAACGTACTTACTACTATGAGATTCTGGAACCACGGCATGAACCGAAGCCTAAAGTGAATGGTTTTGCAACCGAACGAATAAAAGAGCACTTGGACAGAGGACTGGCGGCAGCCCCTGCTATAGATGGAAAAGGCATATATCTTAGCTGGAGATTATCGGAACAAGATGATGCAGATGTGTCCTTCCATTTATATCGCACTGCAAATGGCAAGACGGAACGCTTAACCAAATCTCCGGTAAAATCAACTTGTGATTTCATAGATCGATCTCCTGCAAACGGAAAAGCATTTTATTGGATCTGCGCATTGGATAAAAAGAAAAAAGTGATTGACACATCTGCTAAAATAGAAGTGGAACTCCCATCATTGAAGAATTATCAATCAATCAAACTTAATAGAAATATAAAAGCCGGCAAGATAGCTGTTGCCGATTTAAATGGAGACGGGATTTATGATTACATTATCCGTACGCCGGATAAAAATGTAGATCCGGGAATGCCGGGTACTTTGGGTGGAGAAACTTATCAAATTGAGGCTTATCTGAATGACAGTACTTTTTTGTGGTCTAAAGACTTGGGGCAAGGTATAGAACCGGGGGTATGGTATTCTCCTTTTATCGCTTACGACTTCAATGGAGACGGCAAAGCTGAAATAGCATTAAAGACCGCTCCAGAAAATTCAAAACGTAATGAAAAAGGGCGTGTAGATTCAGGTGAAGAATACTTGAGCGTATTGAATGGCATGACTGGAGAAGAAATAGCCCGCGTGAATTGGCCTGAGCGCAATGACAGATATGGAAATCTTGTCCGCCAGAATCGTAATCAGATAGGTATGGCATATCTGGATGGGAAGACACCTTATATATTAGCTTGTCGCGGAACCTATAAATTGATGGTTGTAGATGCCTGGCAATTAAACAGCAACAAACTGGAACGCGCCTGGAGATGGGATAGTGATGAAGAAAACCCTGTAGTAAGAAGTATGGGATCACACAACATGATATGCGGAGATGTGGATCAGGATGGAAAAGATGAAATACTCTTAGGCTCATGCATGCTTGATAACAATGGTACACTATTGTGGTCTACCGGATTAGGACACCCGGACAAGATTTATCTGACAGATATTGACCCGAATCGTCCGGGAATGGAAGTATTTCTATGTTTGGAACCTTGGCATGACAACGGCCGTGGAGTTTGTGTGGTAGACGCAAAAACCGGACAACCCGTTTGGAACATCGGTCACAAAACGTTCCATGTGGGTGACGGCATGGTTGCCGACTTCGATCCTACTCATAAAGGGCTGGAATGTTTCGCAAGCGAAGACCGTAAAGGAGGAAGTACGGACAAATACCTGCTTTCTGCAGATGGTCAATATTTAGGCAAAAACGAAGATGTACCTTCCTGCCGAAACTGGGCATGGTGGGACGGAGATTTATTGCGTGAAACATTTAAAGGAGACGATAACCGATGGGGAGCAAACTCTTCTTCTAACGGAAAATCTTTAAGTATCATAAAATGGAAAGGGGAATCTCTGACAGAAGGTATTGAAGGGGATATCCTGATGATTGCCGATTTATATGGTGATTGGCGTGAAGAGATCATCACAGCCTTACCGGGCGAAATTCGTATTTACACAACGAATATCCCCGCCAAAGACCGTCGTGTAACTTTAATGCAGGATGCAATATACCGGAATTATGTAGCACATCGTTCCATGGGTTATCCACAGGCACCTGTACCTTCCTACTATTTAGGAGAGTAAATAAGATTATTTTAAATGATTAATAAACCATGAGACGTAGAATCCTTTTATTCCTTTTGGCTTTTATATCCATAAGCCAGTATGTAGGAGCATCAGATGCTCGCAATAAATATAATTTCAATTCCGACTGGTTACTTTCCGTTGGTGATACCCCTGAAGCCCAACAAGTACGTTTTCAGGATACGGATTGGAAAAAAGTCACTTTACCCCGCGCTTTCAATGAAGATGAAGCTTTTCGCTTAAGCATCGACCAGTTAACAGATACAGTGATGTGGTATCGTAAACACTTCCGTTTACCCGCTGGCAGTAAAGATAAAAAGGTATTTATAGAATTCGAAGGTGTCCGCCAAGGAGCTGATTTCTACATTAACGGTCAATATCTGGGCCTGCACGAAAATGGTGCGATGGCTGTTGGTTTCGACTTGACTCCTTATATAAAATACGGACAGGAAAATGTAATAGCCCTCCGCATTGATAATGACTGGAATTACAAGGAACGCGCTACCAACACCAAATATCAGTGGAGCGACCGTAACTTCAACGCCAATTATGGTGGTATTCCTAAGAATGTATGGCTACATGTTACAGATAAATTATATCAGACTCTGCCTTTATACAGCAATCTGCAAACCACGGGTGTCTATATCTATGCGGAAGATATTCGTGTAAAATCCCGCAAAGCGGTGATTCATGCGGAATCCGAGATAAAGAACGAGTACAAGCGTGCCAAACAAGTGGCCTATAAAGTTGAGTTGATAGACCGTGACGGTAAAACAATCAAAGTATTCGACGGTGCTCAGACTTTAATAAAACCCGGAGAAACAGTTACTTTAAAAGCAGCTGCGGAAGTGGACGGTTTGCATTTCTGGAGTTGGGGATATGGCTATCTGTATACCGTAAAAACAAGTTTATGGGCAGACGGTAAAAAGATAGATGAAGTAGCTACCCGGACAGGTTTCCGCAAAACTCGCTTTGGGAAAGGTATGATATGGCTGAATGATCGCGTAATCCAGATGAAGGGGTTTGCCCAACGTACCAGTAATGAATGGCCGGGAGTAGGAATGAGCGTTCCGGCATGGCTGAGTGACTATAGCAATGGATTGATGGTGGAAGATAATGCCAACTTGGTTCGCTGGATGCATATCACTCCATGGAAACAGGACATTGAATCGTGTGACCGCGTGGGGTTGATCCAGGCAATGCAAGCCGGTGATGCAGAAAAAGACCGTGAAGGACGCCAGTGGGGACAACGGACTGAACTGATGCGTGATGCCATCATTTACAACCGTAATAACCCGAGTATCCTGTTTTACGAATGTGGAAATGAGTCTATCAGTCGGGAACACATGATAGAGATGAAAGCAATACGCGATAAATATGACCCTCATGGCGGCCGTGCCATAGGTTCACGTGAAATGCTTGATATCCGCGAAGCCGAATATGGCGGAGAAATGCTTTATATCAATAAGAGTAAACATCACCCGATGTGGGCCATGGAATATTGTCGCGATGAAGGATTGCGCAAGTATTGGGACGAATACTCTTACCCCTATCATAAGAATGGAGAAGGGAACAATTCTTTCAAATCCGCCGCAACCAATAAAATCCAGAAGAAAGTAGATGCACGTGCTTACAATCATAATCAGGATTCATTTACGATAGAAAATATAATTCGCTGGTTCGACTATTGGCGTGAACGCCCGGGAACCGGAGAGCGTGTTAGTTCAGGTGGAGTAAAGATCATCTTCTCTGATACTAATACTCATTTCCGCGGGGTAGAGAATTATCGTCGTAGCGGGGTAACTGATGCCATGCGTATTCCCAAAGATCCTTTCTTTGCACATCAGGTGATGTGGGACGGTTGGGTAGATATAGAAAATCCACGCATCCATATCATTGGCCATTGGAATTATAAAGAAGGTACAGTGAAACCGGTTTATGTAGTTTCCAGTGCAGAGAAAGTGGAATTGTTCCTGAATGGAACATCCTTAGGATATGGTAATAGAGACCACCATTTCTTATATACTTTTGAAAATGTAGCATTTGCAACCGGTAAATTGGAAGCAGTGGGCTATGATGAAAACGGAACAGAATGCTGCCGTACACACTTACAGACAGCCGGTGAACCAGAGCAAATAAAGCTGAGCCTGATTCAAAGTCCTAATGGATGGAAAGCAGACGGTGCGGATATGGTATTACTCCAGGTAGAAGTAATGGATAAGGATGGAAGACGTTGTCCGTTGGCCAATGATCTAATACATTTCGATGTGGAAGGACCTGCCGAATGGCGTGGTGGTATCGCACAGGGAAAAGACAATTTTATTCTTTCAAAAGATCTGCCGGTAGAATGTGGCATCAACCGCGCACTCATCCGCTCTCTGACAACTGCTGGTACAGTTCGCGTAACTGCAAAAGCTAAGGGTTTGAAATCTGCTGAGATCAGCTTCTCATCATCACCAATAGAAGTAAAAGACGGATTAAGCAGCTATATCCCCGGCAATGAACTGGAAGGCAGATTAACCCGTGGGGAAACTCCATTAACACCTTCTTATAAAGATACGAAAGTAGATGTTGGCATCTTATCCGCTGTCGCCGGCGCAAATAATGAAAACGCTATCAATAGTTTCGATGATAACGAATTGAGCGAGTGGAGAAATGACGGAAGAGCAAACACAGCCTGGATCACTTACCAATTGGAACGTGCCGCACGAGTGGATGAAGTTTGCCTGAAGCTGACCGGATGGCGTTTGCGCAGTTATCCGCTGGAAATCTATGCAGGTGACGAACTGATCTGGAGCGGAGAAACAGATAAAAGTCTGGGATATGTTCATTTGAAAGTAAAACCTGTATTGACCAACGAGATCACCATTCGTCTGAAAGGGGCCAGCAAAGAAGGGGATGCCTTCGGACAGATAGTTGAGGTAGCTGCTCCCGTCGCCAATGAATTGGATCTATATAAAGCTAAAGATGGAAACAAGACCAGGCACGAATTACGCATTGTGGAAATTGAGTTTAAAGAAAACTTATGGCAATAAGGTTGAATTGTTATATAAAACACTGGGTTATTATGTATATACTCCTGCTTTGCGGGAGTATATATGCTTTTTCTCAACCCTATACAGCAGAGAAACTCTCAAAAGGCTTGGTCGGAATCCCTACAGAGAAAGGAATGTACTTCAGCTGGCGCATGACGCTGGATGATGCACCCGGCTTGCAGTTCGACATCTATCGAAGCACCAATGGCGGAACAGCCATAAAACTGAATAAAGAACCCATTAGCCAGACTGCCGATTTTCTAGATGAGGGCACTGACTTCAAAGTCACTAATCGCTGGATACTGAAAGCTGATAATAGAGAAGTAGCCACCTGGACACATTCGACAGAAGAGGAACTACACCCCTATTTAAGTATTCCAATCCGGAAACCGGAAGATGGAGAAATCGCAGGCGAACATTTCTCTTATACAGCCAATGATTGCAGTATAGGAGATTTGGATGGTGACAGTGAATATGAAATCATACTGAAATGGTCACCTTCCAATTCTAAGCGTCCTCCGCAACGTGGCTTTACAGGAAATACTTACCTGGATGCGTATAAAATGGATGGAACATTGCTTTGGCGCATTGATTTGGGACCGAATATCCGTTCAGGAGCAGCCACCACCTACTTCCTTGTCTTTGACTTCGATGGAGACGGGTGTGCTGAAATCTGCTGCAAGACAGGAGACGGAACCGTGGATGGAACAGGACATACTATCGGTGATAACCAAGCAGATTGGAGAACATGGGATAAAGAGAGTCCGACTTATGGAAAGATAGTCAATGGGCCGGAATACCTGACTGTGTTTGATGGTAAAACCGGAAAAGAATTAGATACCAAAGAATACATTCCTACCCGCTATCCCATAGACGGATGGGGAGGCATCGGCGGTAACTGTGGCAACGATAATACCGGCGGACGCTCCGACCGCTTCACTGCGGGAGTCGCCTTTCTGGATGGTAAGACTCCTTCACCTGTAATGGTCAGAGGATGGTATGGACGTACTGTAGTCTGTGCATGGACATTTACTAACTCAACCTTGAAAAGCATCTGGACTTTCGATAGTGCCGCCCCCGGTATGGAAGGATATTCCGGTATGGGAAATCATAGCGTAACAATAGCCGATTTTGACGGAGACAATTATGATGAGATCTGCGTGGGGGCTATGACAGTGGACCATGATGGAAAAGGTCTCTTCACAACGGGACTGCGCCATGGAGACGCCCTGCATGCCGGACGTTTAATCCCTTCGCGCCCTGGTATACAAGTATTCGGCGTACATGAGAACGAAGGAGATAATGAGATTGTCAAGCGAACTCCCGCCGTAGCCATGTTTGACGGAGCCACCGGAGAAATCATCTGGCAAGATGGGTTAGGCAAAGACGCCGGACGCGGAGTAGCAGCCGACATCGATCCACGCTATGAAGGAGCAGAATGTTGGTGCAACATCGGTGGCTTACGAAGAGGAGATACCGGAGAATTTATCAGTGATAAGAAACCGAATTCCTGCAATTTCACAATCTATTGGGATGCCGATCCGCTGGCAGAGTTATTAGACCATGTCTCCATCAGCAAGTGGAATTGGCAAACGGAAGAAACTGAACTATTGCTGAAAGCCGAGGGAGTAGTTTCCAACAATGGCACCAAAGGGAATCCCTGCCTGTCCGGAGATATTCTGGGAGATTGGCGCGAAGAAGTCATCTGGGCTTCAGAGGACCAAACAGAACTGCGCATATACACAACAACGATACCTGCCGCCGACAGGCGCCCGACATTGATGAACGACCGTCAATATCGTCTGGCTATCGCTTGGCAAAACGTAGCATATAATCAACCACCACACACAAGTTTTTAATCATGATGAAAAGAAACAGATTCCGTACTAGTTTGTGCCTTTCATTTTTCTTTCTGTCTTTACTACCATTGAAGGCACAGGACAATCAGGTTTCCGGCTTAAATGCCCGCCAGTTTCACAAATACTGGAAAGTGGAGTCGGAATCGCCCGATTACAAAGTAACGTTCCGGGGAGATACAGCCGAAATTGTCTCCCCAAAAGGGCTGACTCTTTGGAGAAAGGAGAAGATGAGCGGCAAAGTCACCATTGAATACGATGCCTGCGTAGTCAGTGAAACGGAAAAAGACCGCCTGAGCGACTTGAACTGCTTCTGGATGGCTTCCGACCCGAAGTATCCGGACAACTTATGGAAACGCGAGAAGTGGCGCAATGGAATATTTCTGAACTGCTACTCCCTGCAACTTTATTATCTGGGATATGGCGGAAACCACAACTCCACTACACGCTTCCGTCGCTATGATGGCAATGAAGCAGGCATCACCAATCCTCAGGCCCGGCCTGCGGTCTTAAAAGAATATACCAATGTAGAGCATTTACTGAAAGCGAACCACTGGTATCATATTAAAATTACGAACGAAAATAATAGGGTTAGTTATTATATAGACGGAAAGCGTCTGGTGGATTTCAGGGATGCCAAACCACTGACTGAAGGTTGGTTTGGCTTCCGCACCACCCTATCGCGTACCCGTATTACCAACTTCCGCTACGAGTGCTCACTGCAAGAAACCTCCGTTGTGCCTTTGCAATGGATCGGCGACACTCCCGAAATGGACAAAGCGACCAGCTTCGGCGTACCTTTTGAGAAAGGCAAGATCTTTCCTGAAAGCACTTTACAGTTAACCACCGTAAATGGTGAAAACATACCGATCGACACCTGGGCGCTGGCCTACTGGCCGGATGGTTCGGTGAAATGGAGCGGAGTAGCAGGCGTTATCCCCGCCGGAACAGAGGGGGCTACACTTGAACTAGCAAAAAAGAAATCGGTAAAAAAGGTAAGAACAACAAATCCCAACGATCAAGCATCCGTTTCCGTCACCGAGACATCCCGGAATATTCTGATAGAAACAGGAGTGATTTCGGCTTACATTCCCCGCCAAGGTGAATTCCTGATAGACAGTCTGCTATATAAAGGGGTGAAGGTGGGCGAGAAAGCACGCTTGATATGCAGCACACAGAGCACGCCCGTTCTTGAAAGCACTTCGCAGGTATCTTTCAATAACTATGTGAGCGAAATGAAATCAGCGACGGTAGAGCGGTGCGGTGCTGTACGTACGCTGATAAAACTGGAGGGCGTACATAAGAATAAAAACGGACGTGAATGGCTGCCCTTTGTGGTACGTCTCTATTTCTATGGTGGAAGTGAGCAGATGAAGATGGTGCATAGTTTCCTGTTCGATGGAGACCAGAACCAGGATTTCATTCGTGCTTTAGGCGTCCGCTTCGACGTGCCTATGCGCGAAGCACTTTACAACCGCCACATAGCCTTCTCCTGTGCTGACGGCGGAGTGTGGAGCGAACCTGTACAGCCATTAGTAGGGCGTCGTGTACTGACATTGGGCGATGCAGCGAACAGGAACTCCGGCCGGGATGTGACAAATAAAAATGCCGGCAAGGATAAGGAACCCTCCCTGCAACAGCAACAGATGGAAGGGAAACGCATCCCACCTTATGAAGCTTTTGATGAAAAAAATCGCTCGCTGTTGGACAACTGGGCATCGTGGAACACCTACCGCCTGTCTCAGCTCACTGCGGATGCTTTCTCCATCCGTAAACGGGCCAATGACACGAATCCCTGGATAGGTACCTTCTCCGGCACGCGCAGTGAGGGATATGCTTTTGCCGGCGACGTCAGCGGTGGATTGGGGCTTTGCTTGCACGACTTCTGGCAGTCTTATCCTTCGGCCATCGAAATCTCCGGGACGAAGACTCCCGTAGCCACCCTTACCGCTTGGCTATGGAGCCCCGATGCCGAACCCATGGATTTGCGCCACTACGATAATGTAGCACACGATTTAAATGCCAGTTACGAGGATGTTCAGGAAGGGCTGAGTACACCTTATGGAATTGCCCGCACCACCACACTCACCCTGATCCCACAGGGAGGATATGCAGGAAAGCAGGCTTTTGCAGACCGTGCCAAGCAACTTTCGGAACCGGGTGTATTGATGCCTACCCCCGAATACCTGCACGCGCAACAAGCTTTTGGCGTCTGGAGCCTTCCGGATCGCAGTACTCCATTCCGCGACCGGGTAGAAGACCGACTGGATGCATACGTTGACTTTTACAAGAAGGCCATCGAACAGAACAAATGGTATGGTTTCTGGAACTACGGCGACGTCATGCATGCGTATGACCCTATTCGCCACACCTGGCGCTACGACATCGGAGGCTTTGCCTGGGACAATACGGAACTGGCCTCCAACATGTGGCTTTGGTATAATTTCCTGCGCACAGGGCGTGTAGACATTTGGCGCATGGCAGAGGCTATGACCCGCCACACAGCCGAGGTAGACGTCTACCACATAGGGGAGAATGCCGGATTGGGTAGTCGTCACAACGTCAGCCATTGGGGATGTGGCGCCAAAGAAGCACGCATCAGTCAGGCTGCTTGGAATCGCTTCTACTATTATCTCACTACGGACGAACGCTGCGGAGACCTCATGACCGAAGTGAAAGACGCCGAACAGAAACTCTATACCCTAGACCCTATGCGCCTGGCACAACCACGTAGCGAATATCCCTGCACCGCCCCTGCCCGCCTGCGCATTGGTCCCGACTGGCTGGCATACGCCGGAAACTGGATGACGGAATGGGAACGCACCCGCAATGTGGCTTACCGCGATAAAATCATTACCGGCATGAAGAGTATCGTCGCCCTGCCCAACCGGATTTTCACAGGCCCTAAAGCGCTTGGCTTTGACCCTGCAACCGGCATCATCAGCAGTGAGTGCGACCCCAAACTGGAAAGTACCAACCACTTAATGAGTATCATGGGCGGCTTCGAGGTGATGAATGAAATGCTCCGGATGATTGAACTACCCGAATGGAAAGATGCTTGGTTAGATTATACGATACGTTACAAACAGAAAGCATGGGAGCTAAACCGTAGCCGTTTTCGCATTTCACGTCTGATGGGCTATGCAGCTTATCAGACACGCAACCCGGAAATGGCAAAGGAGGCTTGGGCGGAATTGTTCACAAGACTGGAGCACACGCCGGCACCGCCTTTCCGCATCACAACTCTACTTCCACCCGAGGTGCCTGCCCCGCTGGACGAATGTACCAGCATCAGCACAAACGATGCCGCCCTGTGGAGTCTGGATGCTATTTACATGCAGGAAGTAATTCCCATGGACGAATGATTTGCACGATTTTCCATGTATATTGCATATTATTCTATGGAAGTATTTCGTATTAAGCCGTATTTTTGCAACTAATGAAAAACAAAATATATCATGAAAAAACCTTGTTTTAAATCCTTGACCGGCATAGCTGCCATTGCAGTGATTGCACTGGGATTATCGGGCGCCATGCCCGCCCCGAAATATAAGACTGTCACCGTTAACGCACCTTTTGCCATGGAGCCGATAAAGGAATTTATTTTCCCCAACCGTGATTTTTCCATCGCAAATTATGGAGCAGTAAAAGGAGGGAAAACTATAAATACAAAAGCTATCGCTAAGGCTATCAAGGCATGCAATCGCGCCGGTGGTGGCCGTGTAGTAATTCCCACCGGCGAGTGGCTTACAGGCCCCATACACCTGATGAGCAATGTGAACCTGCATTTATCTGACGGTGCCATACTGCGCTTCACAGACAATCCGGAAGACTATCTTCCTGCCGTGATGACGTCATGGGAAGGTATGGAATGTTACAACTACTCGCCTTTGGTGTATGCTTTCGACTGTGAAAATGTAGCCATCACCGGAACCGGGACACTGCAACCCATCATGGACACGTGGCGCAAGTGGTTTAAGCGTCCCAAGCCTCACATGGACGCATTGGCCGAACTCTACACAATGGCCTCAACGGATGTTCCGGTAGAGAAAAGACAGATGGCAAAAGGAGAAAATAATCTTCGCCCGCACCTGATACACTTCAACAGATGTAAGAACGTCTTGCTCGATCAGTTCAAGATTCGTGAAAGCCCCTTTTGGACCATACACTTGTATATGTGCGATGGCGGTATTGTTCGCAATCTGGACGTATATGCCCACGGACACAATAACGATGGCGTCGATCTGGAAATGAGCCGGAACTTCCTGATAGAAGATTGCAAGTTTGATCAGGGAGATGATGCAGTTGTCATTAAAGCCGGACGTAACCAAGATGCCTGGCGATTGGATACCCCGTGCGAGAATATTGTGATACGCAACTGCGACATCATAAAAGGACATACATTACTGGGCATCGGCAGCGAAATGTCGGGCGGCATACGCAACGTATATATGCACGATTGCGCAGCACCAGACTCCGTGTTCCGCCTCTTCTTTGCCAAGACCAATCACCGCCGGGGAGGTTTCATCGAAAACATCCACATGGAGAACGTAAAAGCAGGCAAGATGCAGCGTGTACTCGAAATTGATACGGATGTACTCTACCAATGGCGTAATCTGGTACCTACTTACGAGGAGCGCATCACCCGCATCGACGGCCTGTACATGACGAACGTGACCTGCGAACGCACTGAAGCCATCTACGATCTGAAAGGGGATGCCAAACTGCCTGCAAAGAACGTCGTTATAAAGAATGTACATGCCGATGAAGTTACGAAATTCATCAAGAACGTACATAACGTAGAGAATGTAACGGAAGAGAACGTGACGTACGGCCGCTTCCGCAACGCGGCGAATGCTCCGGCTTATGATTATTCAAAGCTACAAAAGGAAAAGTTGGGTCGTGGTGTAGTAGCCATCCGTGAGAACCCGTCAGAAGTAGCTGTTTCCTGGAGATACCTCTCGTCCGACCCCGAGAATACAGCGTTCAACCTCTATCGGGACGGAAAGAAGATAGCCGAAGTACCTGCTACTACGGGAACTTTCTACCGGGATGCCTATAAAGGAAAGAAAGCAACTACGTACACCGTGCGGCCCGTTGTAAACGGCGTGGAAACAGGACATATCGAGGGCAACTATACACTGCCGGCGAAGGCACCCATAGGATACATCAATATTCCGCTGGACCGTCCGGCGGATGGGGTCACCCCTTCGGGACAAGCATTCACCTATATACCCAATGACGCTTCTATTGGTGATGTCGATGGGGATGGAGAATATGAGATTATTCTGAAATGGGATCCCTCGAACGCACATGATAATGCCCATGATGGCTATACTGGAAATGTCCTCTTCGATTGCTATCGATTGACAGGTGAACGCCTCTGGCATATTGATATGGGACACAATGTCCGTGCAGGTGCACACTACACTCAATTCATGGTATATGATTTTGATGGCGACGGCTGTGCAGAGATCATCATGAAGACTTCTGACGGAACCATCGACGGACAAGGTAAAGTGATCGGGGATGCCGCGGCCGACTATCGCGAACCGGGTACCCCTGCCAATCAAGGTCGCATCCTGAAGGGTAATGAATACCTCACCGTCTTCAATGGACGCACAGGTGCCGCCATGCAGACTATCGATTATGTTCCTGCACGCGGAAATCTGGCAGATTGGGGAGATAATCGCGCCAACCGAAGCGACCGTTTTCTGGCTGCCGTTGCCTATCTGGATGGCATCCATCCCAGTGTAGTGATGTGCCGCGGATATTACACCCGTACTGTACTTGCAGCTTTCGATTGGGATGGAAAAGAACTGAAACAACGTTGGATATTCGACAGTAACACCCCAGAATACAAAGCTTATGCAGGACAAGGCAATCATAACCTCCGTGTAGCAGATGTAGATGGGGATGGATGTGACGAAATTATATATGGTTCCTGCGCCATCGATAATAATGGTAAAGGGCTTTACTCTACCGGAATGGGACACGGAGATGCCATGCATCTGACGAAGTTCTCGCCCGATATGCCCGGACTTCAGGTTTGGGATTGCCATGAAAATAAGCGCGACGGTTCCAGCTTCCGCGATGCAGCAACAGGAAAAGTATTCTTTCAGGTGAAAAGCGGAATAGACGTAGGCCGTTGTATGGCTGCCGACATCGACCCGACGAACCCCGGCGTGGAAATGTGGTCTTGGGAATCAAAAGGACTACGCAATATCAAGGGAGAAGTAGTCAATCCCGATATCAAAACATTCTCTGTCAATATGGCTGTGTGGTGGGACGGCGATTTACTCCGTGAGTTGCTGAACAAGAATGTGGTATCCAAGTACGATTGGGAAGCCGGCGTCTGCAAACCGCTCGTCACATTCGAAGGTGCTGTATCGAACAACGGAACCAAAGCAACTCCCTGCCTGCAAGGCGATATTCTGGGTGACTGGCGCGAAGAAGTATTGCTACGCACAGAAGACAATACGGCACTACGCCTCTATGTATCACCCATAGCAACTGATTACCGTTTCCACACTTTCCTGGAAGATCCGGTTTACAGGATCAGTATTGCTACACAAAACGTAGCATACAACCAACCGACACAACCCGGTTTCTATTTCGGACCTGATCTGAAAGGAAGTTTCAGAGGATATGAATTTAAATAGTAATTATATAATGTAGTATTTAAAAGTATGAACATAAAGACATTCTGCCTGACAGGCACCTTGCTGTTACTCAGCATCAGCACTTATGCCCAGAAAAAGAAGGAAGCAATAAATGACTCCAACACCCCGCTGCACCTGTTGCAACCAGAGTATAAAGTACCCTATAAAGCTCTTTCTACTACTGAAGTAAAAACTGATATCGACCGTATTCTCCGTTATTTGGAAAAGACTACTCATACCCGTGTGGTCAGTGAGAAGACCGGAAAAGTAATCACTGATTATAGTAACTTGCCTGCCGACGCCCAATTGGAACGCGGCGCCTTCCGCCTGGCCAGTTATGAATGGGGAGTTACTTATTCGGCCATGATGGCAGCTGCCGAAGCCACCGGAGACGCAGCTTACATGAAATATGTTACTGATCGCTTCAAGTTTCTCGCCGAAGTGGCTCCGCATTTTCGTAATCTGCTCGAAAAGAATGGTACTACCGACCCACAAATGAAGCAAATCCTGACACCTCATGCGCTTGATGATGCCGGTGCCGTATGTGCTGCTATGATTAAGGCACAATTACAGGATAAATCTCTCAATCTCTATCCTTTGATAAATAATTATCTCGATTTCATTCTAAACAAAGAATATCGCCTTGCCGACGGAACCTTTGCCCGCATCCGTCCACAGCTCAACACGCTTTGGCTGGATGATATGTTCATGGGCGTTCCTCCCATAGCCTGGTACTCTCGTATGGCAGATAAAGAACAGTCCAAATATCTGGCCGAAGCCGTTCGCCAAATCTTCCAATTTGCCGAGCGTATGTGGGTACCCGAGAAGAAACTCTTCCGTCACGGTTGGGTAGAAGGTATGGGGGATCATCCTGCCTTCTTCTGGGGACGTGCCAACGGTTGGGCGCTGCTCACCATGACCGAAGTACTGGACGTAATGCCGACCGACCATCCCCAGCGTGAAAAGCTCATGAACCTCTTTCGTGAACACGTCCGTGGGCTGGCTGCTCTTCAAAGTGGCGAAGGATTCTGGCATCAACTGTTAGATCGTAACGATTCTTATCTGGAAACTTCAGCAACTGCTATCTATGTCTATTGCATCTCCCATGCCATCAACCAAGGTTGGCTCGACGCAATGGCTTACGGTCCCGTAGCGCAACTTGGCTGGCATGCAGTCTCCACACAGATCAATGCAGAAGGACAGGTAGAAGGTACCTGTGTGGGTACCGGAATGGCATTCGATCCTGCATTCTACTATTACCGCCCGGTCAATGTGTATGCCGCACACGGCTATGGTCCTGTAATCTGGGCAGGGGCTGAAATGATCAACCTGTTGAATAAACAGCATCCTAAAATGAACGACAGTGCCATTCAGTATTACCATACTGAACAGAAGACTACCGCACCGATCTTCAGTGTTAGTAAACCCGATTAACCCTCAATGAATAATATATTATGAAAAGAGAAGCATTTAAAATGTTCCTGAAGCCCGGCTTCGAAAAGGAATACGAGAAAAGACATGCAGCCATCTGGCCCGAACTGAAAAAGATGTTATCCGACGGCGGAGTATACGACTACTCCATCTATTGGGACCGCGACACCAACATCCTCTTTGCCTGCCAGAAGACGCGGGGTGAAGAATCCTCCCAAGATATGGGTACCAATCCCATTGTACAAAAATGGTGGGATTACATGGCGGACATCATGGAAGTAAATCCGGATAATTCTCCGGTAACCATACCCTTGCCCGAGGTATTCCACATGGAATAAACCTTAAAAGTGCATTGAAGTTAGTCTTCAATGCGCTTTTTTCCTTATTTTTGTTACGTACTAAAATCTATGAAATATGAAAAAGCACTTATTGCTTGCATGCCTATATCTATTATTCTTCATTCTTAACACCTCAGCCTCTGTCGAAGTACGTTCTACCCATATGACTACTGCCGACGGGCTTGCCAACAATTCCGTCTGCTATGTATTCCAGGATAGTAAAGGGTTTATTTGGATGGGAACCCTGAACGGACTCAGTCGTTACGACGGCAACACTTTCGTTACTCTTCTGCCCGAAGGCGACACCCAGCCCGGCCGCCTCTCCCTCTCCTCCAACCACGTCCGCTCCATCAGCGAAGACTGCAACGGCTTCCTGTGGCTCGAAACCTCCGGCGAATTCTTCAACTGCTATGACCTGAAAACAGAACGCTTTGTCGACTTCACCGGCCGCGGCGAACACCGCCAACACTACGACCGCAAGGCTGAAGCTCCCAATGGAGATATATGGTTGTGGAACAGTCGCAACGGCTGCCGCCTCATCACCTACCACAATGGTGCGTTTTCATCCGTTGCTTACAAGAAATCCAATGGTAATCTGCCTTCGGACAGCGTGGCCTATGTATACCCCGACCCACAGGGAAACATCTGGATAGGTACCGATCACGGTGTGGTCCTGGTCAGCGGTACACAAACCGTCATTATCAATAACGGCAATGCCTTTGCCGCACAATCCTTCGGAAAAGACGTCTTTTTCCTCTCCACCGATGGCATCATCAGCCGGAAGAGCGGTACTGCACCCACTACAACCGTCGCCCACCTGCCACGTAGCGAGGGAGGGATCACCCTGTACGGCACACTCCGCCTACAAAACGAGTGGGTCATCTTCACCTCCACCGGAGGCTATCTATTCAACATGAAAAACAATCACGTCAGCCGCCACCCTGAACTCGACATCCATAACGGCAATGTGCTGACGGATAATCGAGGCGACTTCTGGATATATAACAACACCGGCCAAGTATGGTACGTCAACGCCACCACTCACGCCGTTAAAACCTTCCGCCTCTCCCCTCCCGATAAGCTGAACTATGTGGACATGGAACGTTACCACATCGTACACGACTCCCGAGGCATTATCTGGATCTCCACCTACGGCAATGGACTCTTCACCTACAACACTACCACAGAAGAACTCCAGCACTTCGACTTCCAGATCGACGGCTTCAGCCACATCAGCTCCAACTATCTGCAATACATCATGGAAGACAGTTCCGGCGCCATCTGGGTCAGTTCCGAATACGCCGGCATCGCCCGTCTCACCATCCTGAACGAAGGCATCAAACGTATATACCCCGAAGCCATCTCCATGTCCGACCGTTCCAATACCGTCCGCATGATTACCCGCCTCAAGAACGATGACATCTGTATCGGTACCCGTGGTGGTGGCGTCTATACCTACGACCCACTAATCAACACACTGAAAAAAGAAGTTCACTACAACTCCAACATCTACGCTATGGCCGAAGATAATGATGGAACCCTATGGATGGGAAGCCGCGGTGAAGGCCTCTGCATTGGCGGACAATGGTATATCAACCATCCTTATGATGCTTCTTCCATCAGCAACAACCATATCTTTACTCTTTACTGCGACCAAAAAGGTCGTATGTGGGTAGGCACCTTTGGTGGCGGACTGGATTTGGCCATCAAGGAGAACGACCGATACACCTTCCGCCACTTCTTCAACAAAACCTTCGGACAGCGCCGCACGCGCGCCATCATCGAAGACTCGAACGGCTGGATATGGGTGGGAAACAGTGACGGAGTCTACGTCTTCTCTCCCGATTCCCTGCAAACCAACCCGCAGAACTACCTGACTTACAATTACAACAACGGAAAGTTGCGCAGCAACGAAATCAAGTGCATCTACCAGGACACTCGGGGGCGGATATGGATTGGTTCCTCTGGTGGTGGTCTCAGCATGTGTATCCCCAGTACCGACTACCGTAACCTCACCTTCAAGCACTACGGCACCAGCAACGGCCTCGTCAACGACATGGTCCAAGCCATCGCCGAAGACAAGCAAGGCAACCTCTGGATTGCCACCGAATACGGTATCTCGCGCTTCAACCCCGAAACGCAAGTCTTCGATAACTACTTCTTCTCAGCCTACACGCTTGGTAATGTCTACAGCGACAATAGCTCGTACGTCAGCAAAAATGGCAGCCTGCTGTTCGGCACCAACTACGGTTTGTTGGTCATCAACCCCGAACAAATGGGAAACAATTCGGTACTCAACTCCTCAATTACCTTTACCAACCTTCAGGTGAACGGAATATCCATGCGCCCCGGTGATCCCGACTCCCCCCTCTCCAGCGCCATGATGTACACCGACGAAATCGAACTGAAGTATTTCCAGAGATCATTCGTCATCGACTTCACTACGTTCGATTACTCAAAGACCAACAGCTATACCTACACCTACCGGCTGGAGAACTATGATAAAGAGTGGAGCAAACCCTCGCCTCTCAGTTTTGCATCCTACAAAAACCTGCCACCGGGTAAATACAGCTTGCACGTGAAAGTTTGCAATGCCACCGGCATCTTGGGCGATCAGGAAGCCGTTCTGAAAATTATCATCACTCCCCCCTTCTGGAAAACTACTTGGGCATTCCTCATCTATGCCCTATTGTTGACAGTCATGCTGTACATCACCTATAGACTGATACGTAACTTCAATCTCCTGCGTAATAAAGTACAGGTAGAAAAGCAACTGACTGAATATAAACTCGTATTCTTCACAAACATTTCACACGAATTCCGTACTCCCCTAACTCTGATTCAGGGAGCACTGGAGAAGATACAGAGTATAGACAAGGTACCCAAGGAAATGGTCAACTCGCTAAAGGTTATGAACAAGAGTACCCAGCGCATGCTCCGTCTCATCAACCAATTGCTGGAATTTCGGAAGATGCAGAACAACAAGCTCGCCCTCTCCCTGGAAGAAACAGACGTTATGGGCTTCCTGCACGAAATATTCCTAAGCTTCAAAGACACCGCCACATCCAAGAACATGGATTTTCGTTTCCAGCCCTCAGCTGCTTCCTACAAGATGTTCATTGACAAAGGGAATCTGGACAAAGTGGTCTATAACCTCCTATCCAATGCCTTCAAATACACCCCGAGCAACGGGAAAGTCACCCTTGCTGCTATCGTTGATGAAGACAGGAAATGCTTGGAAATCTCTGTAGCAGACACAGGTATCGGCATCGCCAAAGAGAAACGGGGAGAACTCTTCAAACGCTTTATGCAAAGTAATTTTTCAAGCAATAGTACAGGCATAGGACTACACTTGACACACGAACTTGTCAATGTCCATAAAGGGAATATCAATTATGATGAGAACCAGGGAGGAGGATCAGTTTTCACTGTTTCACTCCCCATTGACATCAGTGTATATGAAGAAAAAGATTTTTTGATTCCTCACAATGCCTTTCTGGAAGAGAAAGCATATAAACCGGAAAGTAATGAAGAAGAAAATATTCTGGAAGTAAACGTTGCAAAGGAAAAAGAGCCTTCGAATCAATATAAACTGCTCATTATAGAGGATGATAATGATGTACGCGAATTCCTGAAAGAAGAATTTAAACCTTATTTTGAGGTTGTTACTGAAGAGGACGGACTTTCAGGTCTTGAGCGCGCCCGCACATACGACGCCGACCTCATCATCTGCGATGTACTGATGCCAGGTCTCACCGGCTTCGAAGTTACCCAGAAGCTTAAAAATGATTTCGATACCAGTCACATTCCTATCATATTATTGACAGCTATGAGCTCGGCAGAAAATCATCTGAAAGGTGTGGAAAGCGGAGCAGATGCATATATTACCAAACCGTTTAGCCCTAAATTATTGCTGGCAAGGGCATTCCAACTAATAAAGCAACGTGAAAAGTTGCGAAAGAAATTTTCGGATGATCCGGGAATGATTACGCCTGCCATCTGCACATCGGAGAAAGATAAACAATTTGCCGATAAGCTTCAAACTATTCTGGAAGAACAGATTGGTAACAGTGAATTCGCTGTAGATGACCTGGCTTCAGTAATGGGGCTGGGACGTTCAACCTTCTATCGCAAGGTACGTGGAATAACCGGTTATTCCCCCAATGAATACATGCGCATCATCCGCATGAAAAAAGCTGCTGAACTTTTACTTGAAAATCGTTATACAGTGGCAGAGGTATCTTATAAGATAGGTATCGAAGACCCATTCTATTTCAGCAAATGCTTCAAGAAACAGTTCGGAGTATCTCCATCCGTATATTTACGTGGTAAGAACAACCCGGAAGAAAAAGAGGTTGATGACAAAGAAGAAGAGACGTTCGAACAAGAGTGAATACAGAAAAGCCCGGAATTTAAAACTTTCCGGGCTTTTCCATATTAGAAAATTTCTAAATATAAAGAGGATATTTACCAATCATTATTTTCATTCCCAACAAGACCATTTTTTGCAGCTTCTTCTATTTTATCCATGATAACATTTGAATAAGCGTGTGTCATAACAAGTGCTTTAGAAGAACTTTTTTTAGCCTTATATTCATCTTTTTTTTGAAATGGAAAACACTTTTCTATAGCCCACATTTCAACTGATTTCGTAGGTTGTGTACCCCCTATTGCTCCCATTATGCCTCCACCAATATACTTACTAACATCATAATTTTGTACGGTATAAGTTACACGGATTTTGCCATCCTTAATATCTACTCTGATAATAGGGTGTATACTGATAACATAAGAATTCATACCACCTGCATGAGCTGCAATACCTCCTATAAACCCTTTACCAATAATTACACCGGATTCTTTATCATTTAGCTGAATAACTGCATCAGCATCATTGAATGTGGCAGTAAACCAATAATTCAATGCAACATAAAGCTGATCTTTAGTTTGTTCCCCACAGTCAATAACCTGCGTATAAGTTAATGAATTATTTTTATCCAATGAAATCCCCGCTCCCAGATTCTCAGCCGCCTCAGTCCATTTATCTCCATACTTCTCAACTGCATACTTCTCAAGTTCTTCAGCACGCATAATTTGAGCACTTGCACATACTGCCATAATACATACCAGCGTGCTTACAAAAAATCTTTTCATATTATTAAAACATGCATCGTAAGTTCATCAATGCCTTTATGATAAAATAGTATTGGCGCATTAAAGAATGTGTGAACCTATTAGTTCAATTCACTAAAATTTAAAGTCGAGTTTTATCATTTTGGAACGGGACTAAACACTTCCTTATATGTGTCTGTTGTGTTGTACAACTGTGCAAAGATAAGGAGTTTTCTGTAAAGTTTTAATTTTTGTAGACTTTTTCTTTAAAAAAAACGTAAAACATACAAAATAGCCCCGACTATTATAAAGTCAGGGCTATCTCAAAATTATATAAAAAACTTTTTATTCCCACTCAATTATCATAAACCATTAATTTACAATAATTTATATTTTATTTAAAAATATAGGGTATACTTTCAGGGTACATTTTTCAAAAAATGGTTGATATTATATATCAATGAAATAGCCCTGAAATGTAACTTATAAATCATCTGATTTTTAAGTTGATGTAGCAAAGGTATAAAAAAAGAGTAATCCAAACAAGGACTACTCCATTAAAAAGATAATGAATAAATGAGGTATCGCCATACCTCGTTTAATACTTAAAGAATCAGTATATATAACCTTGAAAGCACAAAACTTCTTTTTAGCCATATATCAATAAATATCACAAAGTTCCATTTTATTTATTATTTCCTTTGACAATCCCCAAATACTATCCTTACTTATTATACTATAAGTAACCAACTCCTGATTATCTTCCAAGTCAATATGTTCTTTCACCGAATTTATATCATTTTCAGGTATAACGTATTCAGACATTTCAGGTGTGTTTTCATCTTCGCTACAAGCCATAAAAAGCACAGCAAACAATGCGGTTAGTAAAAGTACTTTTTTCATAATATCCTATTTTTTAGTATTTACTTTATATGGTTTCAAATTAAAATCCTCCACTTCCACTGAAATCTTATATTCCATCTTGGGATTCAAGTTCACAATGTTGCTTCCCGTATTCAGTTCTATGTCACTGACCTTTCTTCCGTCTTGGAAGCATGAAACAACTCCCGTTTCCGTTGCATCATCCTTTATATTGATGATTAACTTTCCCTTATCCAAACGAATGTCAATGGGATTGGGTGACACATAACCAAAGTATGTCAGGTTCTTAGATACCCCCCACTGTTTGTCATACTTATAATTCAAATAATATTTCCTGCTTGGTGCAACAATCTTTGCATCCTTAAACTTCATACCAAATGAATTTTCCGCAATCTTCGGTTGTATTGACGAGGTTACAATAATGCTGTCAAGATTGGTGTTTATCGGTCTGTACTTAATGATGTCAGAATTGAAAGCATTCTCACCAATGGATTCAAGATTTTCAGGAAGATAAATTCTTGTTGATATGGTATTGACAAACGCATTATCCTTAATTGTTTTAAGGTTCTGCAAGTTGGATAAGTAGATATATCCATCATATTCATCGTCCCAAAAACGTGGATTGGGTGAATGAAATGATTCATCCCACTGTTCTTGTGAATCCAAATAAATGTCAATGATGTTAGCAAAAGCATACTCACCAATTGAAATTATATTCTTTGGTAAGATGATTGTACTATATTGTGGCTTTTTATTCAATTTCTTGTTGTTGTAACTTTTATCAAAGGCATAAGGTGGTATTTCATTATCAGGATATTCATAATATCCGTTTATTGTACCATTTCCCCCCTTATAAGCACGAATTTCAATATTGTCACGCATTCTAACACTATGCAGGTTTGGAAGACTATCACGCATGAATTTAAAGTCCTCTGCTGTTAGGAATGTATGATGCCAAGTACCATCTTCGGGATTCTGCCAATCACTATAACTAATGATTAATATAGATTTTTTCCATGTTTCATAATTGGGTTCAACTCCATATAATTCCCAGCATTCATCATTAGGGTCATACCAAGTTTGAACCTTATATTGAAGTGATTCGTGTGGGTATTTTTCGCCACTCATAAGCATAGCAGTGCCAAATTGTGAATCACCAAAATCAAATGCTTCATCTCCTTTTGTATTATTATTCAACCCTCTTGTACTAACATTGTCAATCTTGTATGTCTCAATCTTCATGGATGAAGTTTGCGCATTTACCAATGGAAAAACAAACATTCCAAAAAGCAACGTAAAAAGCAGTTTCTTAATCATATAATATTAATTTAAAAGTTATATATTATCTATTGTTGTGAGTACATTTTGTACCACATTATATATTACATTTTATCAATATACATACTCTAATGTAAGTGTTCTGTAAATGTAATTATGTTCTTTACCTGCAATTAGATGAATATATCTAACTTTCTTGATTAAACTTCCATCTAATTCATATTCATAATGCGGACTTATGGTACTACTACCATATCCCGAACCATCTTTACTCCCCTTCAACGCCTTTGTTGTATTTAATCCAAACCATTCTGTAAACCCAATATTTTCATCCTTGTATGTTTTACCCGTACCTCCTAATTTGAGGAAATTTATATTCAAATTGGTATTATTTACGATTTCCGATTCCGTATAATATTCCAAATCGTCACTCCAATTTCCCCCTCCTTCCATTCTTTCCGACACTATATTTCTTTTTCTCCAAGTAAGCATCATTATTTCATTGTCACCAATGCTGTTTGTCCCTCTATGAATTGCTTGTAATTCTCCATTACGATATACATAGTTAGTTGTTTCGCAAAAGCCATCATCACCATACGCTTCTTTTTTAACCACAAAAAATCTATTAAAGGATTTTTGTTCTAAACTATAATATGTTTTCTCCAACCAACACAAGGGTTTATTTTTATTGGTATCAAACACTTTTCCATTTTTATACCCAATATAGTATATATACTTTTCATCAGAATATTTCCCACTACGGAATGTATAGACATGAACATATTTATCATTTCCATGATAACCGCTTCGTGTTACTTTCACCAAATCGTTTGAACCGTCATACTCAAAATCAAGTTTATAAGAAAAGTCTCGTCCACCATAAGATTCAACGATGGCAGACTTTACCATATACTCACCTCTGTTATTCGTTCTTTGAGCAAATACGCATGCACTAACATTTATCAAGACAAGTGTAATTAAAATATTTTTCATATTCCTATATTTTTAAGCACTCATTAATGGCTATCGTTTATTATTTCATTTGAAACCTGTTTCAAATTGACAGACAGTGAATTATCACCAACCCTTCCATATCCTTTTAAGCGTTCAGGAGAAGAAAAAGAAAGTTCAAATACAATTTTCTCATTTTGATTCTCGCCAACTAACTGTAATGATTTCTCGGAGATTAATTGTCCTACCAAATCTAATACCGTACCATACTTTACATTTTGATATTCACCATTTATCACACCATTTGGTAAAACGCCAAAATCCACCTTTATAGGAAAACCTTTCATATCGCCCTCATAGCGATAAAAATATCCTTCTGATAATCCCACACTTCCACTTCTCCGCTTTATTGGGGGATTTTCTTCTTCATCAACAGTCCTTTTAGTACCACCCAAATCTACTAATTTATCACCGTCATATTTGAAGATATGGCTATCTTTCACAGCAATTCTTTTTCCGTCATTCATTCTTTTCATATATTCAATTCGGTGGGCATGTATTTCTCCATTGTCTATATTATCAACAAAGAACATGGTATATAATTTTGTTGCAACAGCAAGTTCGTAAGTTTTACCATTATTCAGAAAACAAAATATATAAGACTTATCTTCATTATCATTGTTGGATATTTCCTTTGCACTCGCAGTAACATACGCATTAACTATCGCATCATCTATACCGTCACCATCTAAATCTCCAATAAAGATATTATACCCTTCACTGCACGTTTCTAACGGAATAAATTCCCTATCATCTTTGTAGTGTTTCCAATGTTGCAGAAATACTTCTTTTATATCCGCTTCTGTCATTTTTTTTATTGTTTCTGTACGCTTAAGGGGGATTTCCCGTTTAAATGTGTCACGCTGTTCGCTATTGGTCTGTTGTATGCTCGTGACGCTTTCTTTACTTTTATCTTGACGATTACCAATATTATATCCAACATACACAATAAATAGGATAGTAAGAACCGCAGCAACACCCCAATATACTCTTTTGCCATTTTTAAAAATTGAAACATTGGGTATTTGCTCGTATTTCTCTGTTTCATTCTTGGGTGAAGAATTTACCGTATGTGCATCCTCATTAGTCGGTGTGCCGCACATGGGACACGCCTCCGACATGGGAGACATTTGGCAACCACACTTTTTACATATAATATATTCCACTTCCTATTTAATTTTAATTGAGACCTTGTTAGTAATTAACAGAATGATACTTTGTGCTGTAAGAGACAACACTATAACCAATAGAAACCAATTATTTTCAAAAGTTTTTGAAGAGAACAACGATAATACAAACTCTATACCTCCCAACATGGAAAATAGTACATACAACGATATTTTAAAACCATCTTTTAGTATTATCACATTCAAACTAAATAATAACGCAGTAGTAGCGACTATAACCAAACTACTGACAAACAAGTTGAACACTTCATAAGATGAAAGTATCAAGCCAAACAGCAGATTGGCAACTAAAAGGATGATTCCTATTACTATTATAATCTGTTTCATAGCCGATAAAATTACATGGTTGGTAACTTGGGAGGTAATTCATTGAAGAAAGATGAAAATTCAGGAAGTTGGGAAATAAAGCCCCAATTAGCCATCCCCTTTTTCCAAATTAAAGTATTTCCCTGAATTGTCCCGTTCTCAATATTCACTTTAATGGTATTGAAATCAAAAGCCCCTTGTTGCTGCCCATTGACCGCAATATAATATTCTTGGACGGGTAATGGGGGAGGTACTGTTAATGACGGAGGATTAACATTCATTGTATTCATTGCCATGTTGCCGACTTGATTACCTATATTTAATCCCATCCCAATCCCAACACCTGAACTAACAAGCCCACCCCCTTCATTGGAAGCCGCATTCTCTAAAACATTGAAGCTACGCTCCATTTGATACACGTCTTTTCCCGTTATTTTCAAACGTGCTGCCAAATCTTTTGCTTCCTTCAAACGGATAAAGCTTGGGTCATTCTCCTGAACATTAATCCCTATTACATTGAAACTTTCAAGTTTAAGTCCATACTTCTCAAATTCAACGCCAATGCGTTGTTGGCAAAATTCAGAAATGTTGCTTATGTGTGAATTTATGTTAATTGCCGATATTCCATCTTGGGACAACTTATCTGAAACAATATTTGTCAGCTTAGACATTATAATTCCCCGAAAATAATTGGTAAGTTTTTCCACTGTGAACGAAGTCATATTGCTTACCAAACTCTCCAAGAATTGCCGTGGGCTGACAACTTTAAATCCATACTGCCCAAATGCCCTTATTGGCACGATAATCCCATATTTAGGGTCTTCAATTTGTATTGGGCTTGCTGTACCCCATTTGCAATCAAGAATGGCTATCTGATTGATAAACCAAACCTCCGCTTTGAAAGGTGTCTGTCCATTGAAGGGAAGATTTATCAGCTTACCCAATAACGGAATGTTCTCTGTTTTTAAAGTGTATGTACCACAAATAAACTCATCCAAAATCACACCGCCTTTCACAAAAAAGGCTGTTTGTGTTGGATATACAACTAATTGTGAACCCAATCGCAAATTTTCTGACGGAAACTTGTACACAAGCTCCTTGTCATTCACTTCACATTTGATTACATCTATAAGATTCATATTTTATATCTCCTTATTACTAATGCTTTCCAAATACAACCTGCGGGAACGGCTAACAAACAGAGTATAAGAGCCAAAACAAATTTATTTGAGAAAAATCCAAATGAACTAATAAAAAAAATAGCACCCAAAAGGCACAAAACCGACCAAAAAACAGACCAACCATTAAATATTTTAGGAGAACCTTTTTCTACAATCCTATCACCATCCATTTTTATTGTAAAGAAGTGGTTTACACCTATATCTTCCATCCCATAATAGAGGTCAAATTTACCTGTACCTTTAGATTCTATTCTATCATATCGGCAAGGTGCAATTTCTTCCCCTGTCAATTTAAACAACCCCCAATTCTCTCCATTACCCAACTTTATTCCTGCCTTTATCCAATTACTTTCCATAATAACTTTATCATAGACACATGGTAAGATTTCCGTTTTACTCTCTATGTTATATACTCCATTCTTCCCTTCTTTGCTGACAATTACATTAGGGAGAAAATCAGAAACAAACGAATATATACGTGGTAATACTTCTTGGTAGGTATTCATATCATACAATCCTGATACAAACGACTCTCCATCCATCTTGGTAAAAGTTATATACCGTTCTCCGTTTCCACATGTACGGATAAAAAAATGAATACAAGGATAAATTTCACGCCCACTTACATCAAATACTCCATATTTACCGTCTTTAGCAACTTCTATATACTTGTCATATTGTAGAGTTTTATCTTTACAAAACAGTGGTATAATTCCTCGTTCATCGTAAATACATGGGAGTATTTCTACTCCATTGGAGTTTATAATCCCCCATTTTCCCTTCAATTTCACCTTAATTAACCCCTTGGGATTGTATACCGCACGCCCAATCTCTTCATATCCTATATCCCTTATATCATCAAATTGGAAATCAATAAGAAATTTGCAATCATCATTCAGTAAAGCCCATTTTCCTTTTCTACAAATGGCAAATAGTCCTTCTATTCTAATTGTACTAACAATATTGTCGTATTCCAACCCAACTCGTAAATCACCATTCCTATCAATAAGCCCAAATCTTTGTCCTATTGAAACAATAGCAAGTTTTCCATGATACTCACCAACAGTCTGATACTTGGATATTTTTTCTGCATATTGTTCGCCTGAAATAGTTTTCTTTTCCGTTTTCGGGAAGCCTTTTTCAAGCATTGGAGTAGATAACTGTATAACTGAACCACAATATTCACATATAGAGCCAACGCTCCCCAATCCACCACAAAAGGGGCAAGCAATTTTTTCTTGTGCCATAATATTCGCAAGAATCTGTTTCCTGTAGGCTCAAAAGGAAGGATTATAAAAAAGAAGTGTGAGCCTGAATAGACTTATCCCCAACCTTTGATTGGCTCTCGACTGCCGTGTAACAAATTGAGTAATAAGAAAAACAGCTCACACCTTTGGCTGTATATGTTGTTTGAAAACATATATAACAAACCAAAGGAAGAACGTTCTTTATTATTCCATGTTACACAAAGATGAGGTGTCGAGATTCATCAAAGTGGAATAAAGCTAAAACGCTTCCTATAAATTATATGTCTGTCATTGCGATGCAATGACAATGCAAATATATTAATAAAAAGCGAACTTAGCAACGTTCTGTGAGCTGTTTATAAGGCAAATATATATTAAAAGGTCAAGCAATCATAGGTTTGGAGCAATTCTTCTGTACGTAAACCTAAATATCTTTTGGTAATGGCTACGGAACTGTGATTAAATAACTCCATCAACTTTATTAAGGCAAGTTCCGCACTCTCGCCATTCATGTTATAAACTTGTCGTCCAAAAGTCTTACGCAAACTGTGACAACTGAAATTTTTGATTGACAAGCCGTATTTTGTTTTTACCTCTTTCAAAATCACATTGATACGCTGTACTGTGAATACAGTCCCCTTCTGACTGACAAGTATAGGAGCATCTACGCCAATGGGGTGAATTTGTTCGTAACAGTCCGAAATATGCCTTTTCAATTGTGGGTTAATCCGTATGGTTCTACTTTTTCCCGTTTTCTTCTCAATAATGCAAAATTCATCCACATACAAAATTTGCTTCCAACGCAAAGCCAATATATCAGAGACCCTCAACCCCCAAAAACAACCAATCGAAACGAACAAAGACATTTGAAATTTGCCATCCCGATATAGGGTGCGGATTAAATTCATTGCTTCTTTCCATTCTAAATAATCACTTGTTGTTTGACTGTATTTTAAGCTCATAAATGTTCAATTTTGTTGGTTATCAAATAAAAGTGAACATCATATCAATACCTCAAAATAACAAAATTATTTAAGTTATTGGTATTCAATACAATATTCACTTTGTGCATTAGTGAATATTAAAATACCGCTATTAAGTTCTCCCAACGGAACGAACGCCAACCACATTTTTCCAAATCAAAGTATGCAGTAGTAGCATAACTTTCACGACTTTCACCCCAACCGCAAACTTTATCTTTCACAAAATCGGGATTAGTTGTACCAAATGCAATACGAACTTCACCATTACTTTTTAAGTAGGCGAATTTTACGATTTTGCCACTTTTCAACTTGTTTTTCAGTTGTTCAATCAAAATTGCCTTTGAAATCCCATCTATTTCACGTGCATTTGTGCGCACTGTAACAACTCTCGCTCTTGTCGCTGTAATACCGTTTAAAATTATTGCTTGCATATTTTTATTATTTATCGGTTAATATTCTACAATCAATCACCACAATAGAAACCATTGCCACGACCATAGCCCATAGCATAAGAAACTGCATCAGAAGACAAACCTTCAAACTCTTTTTTGTTAGGCTTCTCGTTTTTACGGGTGTTGTGCGCTGCCCAACTTGCGGCAATCATAGCATCAAGTCTTGCTGCTTTTTCTTCGCGAACTTTGACCGCATCCCGTTCCCAACTCCAAGCAGCTTTCAAACACTCCGACCAAGAACGTCCCCTGCGTTGGAAATCGTTTTTATAAATTCTGTGTGCATCCTTCATCACTTGTCTTTTATCGTATCGGTTCATATTATTGTAGTGTTATTGATTTCTTATTGTATTGCAAATGTAGTGCTTTTAATATACATACACAAATAAAATCGTATATTTTTAGAGCTACATTAAATTATTTTATGTATATCCATCAATATACATATTAATAATAAACGTATATTTGTATTTATAATATAAATGAATACTTATGGCACTACGAATTAAAGAGATTATCAAAGAAAAAGGTATGACCGTTCAAACATTAGCGGATAAAATGGGGATTAATCGTGTTGGATTAAGCAACCATATTAATGGCAATCCATCTGTTGCAGTATTGGAAAAGATTGCTGCTGCATTGGAAGTACCGATACAAGAATTATTTGAACAAGAAAAGAATGAAAATATTAATGGATATATTGAGATTGGGAGTGAAATTTTTAAAGTCACTTCCTTTCAGGACATGGAAAATCTGCTTACTCGTTACAAACAGCCTGCAAAATGAAAAAAAAATCATATAGCCAACTGTTTCATGTCTATGTACAATGGTGCGAAATACGATTTATATAATTGATATTCAATGATATAATGCGTATAATTGATTTTGTATGCTTATTACCATACTTGCTTAAAAGGTGAATAAAAATGCAATAAATAACACGAAAATATGGGAAAGTTACCAATGAAGCAACTTATATATACTTTCAAGGATATAAGCATTGATGCAATAATTGAGAAACATATAGAGTTGTTGAAAAACCAAAATCAACCTCAACGAACTATTACTAACTTCAATGAGGTCACTTGTGACAGTAGTTTTATCGCCAAAATCGAAACTGTCGAGGGAGCAAACAAATCATTGCCAAGAAAGCAAATATTATATAAGAAATATGCGTTCCTTATTCATCGGTTTATTCAACGGTGTAAATCCAATAAAGAAGGAAACTTCACCCGCTTTAATTCCAAAATATTGCAAACTGTATTAGGACATGTTTATATTGACATGTTGAACACATTGGAGGTGTTGGGTATTATAAAAGTATCAAGTAGTTATATACCATCTATTCAGGCTCGTTTAATAGAACTTAATCCTAATTTACCCACTGTATCGGAAATGAAATATTCATCTTATATTGAAGAATATTCCGATAAGATGCAACAAGAATTGAAAAAATATGAGCAGATACAAATTCAGGAGATAAAATCTGAAATGGGGAATAGCTTATATGATAATTTTACAAAATCGTTGAGAATGCTCAAATTAGCACATAGAGAAGAAGCAGAAGGTTATAGGAATAGGCATCATTTTATAACTCCCAAATCAAAAGAATATTTTACTTATATTCTAAATGAATATAACAAAGGAAACTTTAATATATTATCTGTTGATAGCAATTTACGCATATATTCCATTTTAACACAATCACCAAGAATCTTTAAGAATTTTCTTAATATAAAATATTCCATAGATATACATAATAGTCATCCTTTATTATTTAATAAACTAATAATTGAAAGATATAATATTAATGATAATATCTTACATATATTATATAATAATCTTTCTAATATAGATAATTCTTACTATTCTGTTAGTAAACAACTCTGTAAATTATTGGTAAACAACGGAATACCAAAAGAAGAAATTGCAAATATCCCTAATGATATTTGGGAGTACATTTATAATACTTCAAAGGGGATATTTTGGGATGATTTTACGAGATTGGACGAGTTTAAACGATTATTACGTTCTGACATTAAAGCAACGCTATTCCGTGAAGTCTTTTATTCCAAGACACTGACAACAAAAGGAAAAGACTTTGCCAAGTCATTTAAAAAGAAATATCCAAGTGTTTATAAATTGGTGAAGGAAAGTAAAAGAGAAGACCGTACTTTCTTGGCTAACCAAATGATGCGCATTGAAAGTAATATATTCAGGAGTATATTAACCAAACTGTACGCCAAACGATTTAAAGTGCTGACAATACATGATGCAATTGTAGTCTTAGATACAAAAGCTAACGACCAATGTACTCCCGAACTTATACGCTCGATTATCGAAAAAGAATACCTGCGGATTGGTTTGTTTCCCAATATATCAGTTGATTACTATTCAACGGAGCATGTAGCAAGAGAACTGCGACAAGAAGAACAAGATATGAAAGAAATAAATGAATTGATAGACAGCTTTAAAGCAATAGCCAAGAATGAGTCCCATTCAAGGTGTCAAACTTGCAGAGATATACTAAAAGAATTGGAAAATGGAACATCAGAAATTTATATAAACCATGCTACAAACGAATTTGTATGGCACAACATTTCCACTTGGTAGGCAAAGTCTTTACAAACTTATTTCCACTTTGAAAGAAAGTCATTTTTGCGGAGAAAATTTTACGGAAAAAGGAACTACCCGTTGGCAATTTAGCCCCCCCCTTCCTCCAAAGAGGGGTATTTAAGAGAGGGGTTACGTAGCCCCCTCTTTAGAAACCAAACATACTTATTCAAAGTATTGCTGTGCTATATCTGCCGTTTCTTTTTTGTCAATACAAATGTATTTAAAAAAGTTTTCTTCTGTTTTATGTCCTGTGAATGTCATTACCAATTTTGCATTTTTACATTTCAGGTACAAGTTAGTTGCGAATGAACGCCTTGCCGTATGGCTTGAAATCAGTTGATATTTCTTATATGATTTTTGTTTGGCAACTCCTCCTTTTCGCCTAATCAAATACACATCTGAATCAATATGGGCTATTTCTCCACACTTTTGTAATTGCTTATTCAAGTGAGATTTATAAACGGGACGTGGAAATTTCCCTGCATACTTTTTATAAATGGCTTTCACTTCTTTAGATAAAGGGATAATAACTCTCTCTTGCGTTTTACTCGTATTGATAATAACAGTATTTTCTTCAAAATTCCATTCAGAAGAACTTAAACGACCCCAATCACCCAAACGCAATCCCAACCTGCAAGCCACAATAAACAAGTCTCGTGTCTGCTCAATATTGGATTTTAAATCTATCTTATATTGTGTTTTTAGTTCATCGGTAAAATCAATACTATATATTAATTGCAATTCGTTATCATTTAGATATATATGCTCAACGTCATTACCTTTTGTTTTCCAACTCTTAAATGTGGTATCTGTTATTAATCCTTCTTGTAGAGCTTTATTAAGCCACACCTTCATTATACTATTCGTTGCGCATACTGTATTCATAGTATATTCTTTTACTGTTAGCAGGTAATGAGCTAAATTATCTTCAAAATATTTATTGAAGATTGAAAAACTATCTTGATACCCTCTATCTTTAATGAAATCACTAAATCGTGAAAGTACTATCTTATGATTGGTTATCGTACCTTTAGACGCAAATGTTCCCGTCCGTTTAATAATAACCTTATCCATATTACTGATATAATTTTGAAAATAAGTGATAGGAGTAACTTTGGCTTTAGCTTCAATTTCTTCCTCTTTCTTATTATAACTATTAATATAACCAAGTAAAACACGTTTCAGCAAAACGGTATCTATATCACTCGCTTTATACCATACCACAGAATTAATATGCTCTTCTGTCTTATCTTTGAGATAATCCAAAAATCTATTGACCTTATTCGCCTGTCTGTTTTCAGCCTGTTTAAATTGGCTGCTGTTTATCATTCTTTCCCTTTCATTATCCCATTGCTCTTTTTTAGACTTGTACCCCGTTGAGAATTTGAAGCGTTTTCCCAACACACTAAACATTATATAAATTATTTGTTCTCCATCCCCCGATTTAAGGTAAAAGTGAATTTTGTATTTTTTCTCCATGCTCCTTCTTTTTTAGATTGATACAAAGGAACACAAAAAACATCATATTTGCAATGTCGTAGGGTACACTTTTAGGGTACAAAATTGCATTTTAAGTTGAATAATGTAAGAAAAAGAAAATCAGCAAATTAAGCTAAAACAGGCTCAAAATGCTGATTTTAAATAGATTAATATAAAAATTTTATTGATGGTCAGATACTATCTATTATTCCCACTCTATCGTTGCAGGCGGTTTTGACGAAATATCATAGGTTACCCGGTTCACCCCTTTCACCTTATTAATAATATCATTGGAAACCTTGCCCAGAAATTCGTAAGGCAAATGTGCCCAGTCTGCCGTCATGGCATCCGTAGAAGTCACAGCGCGCAGCGCAATGGCACGTTCATACGTACGCTCATCTCCCATTACACCAACTGATTGCACAGGGAGCAGGATAACGCCCGCCTGCCAAACCTGATGATAAAGAGAAGTTTCGCTACCATCAGCTTCTTTCACTTTCCAGTCACGCAACCCCTGAATAAAGATATCATCCGCATTTTGCAGAATAGCTACTTTCTCCGGAGTAATATCCCCCAAAATGCGCACAGCCAGACCCGGTCCGGGGAAAGGATGACGGGTAATCAGATGTTCAGGCATACCCAATCCGCGACCTACACGGCGAACCTCATCTTTAAACAATAAGCGAAGCGGCTCACAAAGTTTCAGGTGCATCTTTTCAGGTAAACCACCTACATTATGATGACTCTTAATAACCGTACCGGTAATAGAAAGAGATTCGATACAATCAGGATAGATCGTACCCTGTGCCAGCCATTTCACGTCCTTAATCTTATGGGCCTCCTCATCAAATACTTCGATAAACCCCTTGCCTATAATCTTACGTTTTTCCTCAGGCTCCGTTACACCTGCCAGTTCTGCAAAGAATTTGGCACTGGCATCCACGCCGATAACATTCAGACCGAGACATTCATAATCGTGTAGTACATTCTTGAACTCATTCTTACGGAGCATACCGTGATCCACGAAGATACAAGTCAGGTTCTTGCCGATAGCACGATTCAACAATACAGCAGCTACGGAAGAATCCACACCACCGCTCAAACCAAGAACCACCTTATCGTCACCCAACTGTTCCTTCAATTCGGCAACCGTCGTTTCAATAAAGGAAGCAGCACTCCAGTCCTGTTTGCAACCGCAAACATCCACCACAAAATTCTTCAGCATCTGCGTGCCATCTTCGCTATGAAATACTTCCGGATGGAACTGTACCCCCCACACCTTTTCGTTCTCTATCTGATAAGCAGCAATCGCCACCTTATCCGTCGAAGCTATTTTTTTGAAATTGGAAGGGATAACCGTAATTGTGTCTCCGTGGCTCATCCACACCTGTGTATTTTCCTTCACGTCCTTGAACAACACATTGTCCTTGTCAAAAGAGCTCAAATGTGCACGTCCGTACTCACGACTTCCGGCAGGTTCCACCTTGCCGCCATTGGTATAAGCGATAAATTGCGCACCGTAACAGATACCCAGAATAGGATACTTTCCACGAATTTCACTCAAATCTGCCTTAAACGCATTTTCATCGTATACAGAGAAAGGGCTTCCCGAAAGGATAACCCCCTTTACACTTTCATCCCCCTTCGGGAACTTATTGTAAGGTAAAATTTCGCAATATGTATTCAATTCACGGACACGACGGGCTATAAGCTGTGTAGTCTGTGAACCAAAATCAAGAATGACAATCTTTTCTTGCATATAATCTGTATGGATTTAGTTTAAAATGAGCTGCAAAAGTATGAAAAACTGAGAGAATAATAGGAATTATAGAGCGGAAAATCTATATTTGCAAATAAATAAATCATTTAATGCACAGGAAAACATGAAAAAAATCAGCTTTTTACTACTATTGCTTTTATGTAATATTGTATGCCTGCAGGCGCAGGAAAACAGAATTGTTGAATTAGAAAAATCACTCGAAATCATACGTACTGATCTGCAGCAAAAGAAACTGCTGTTCAATTGGACACTTATGGAAAAATATCTGGATGCTTGCGAAGCATCCAACAAATTAATAAACATTAGAAATGAACCGAAGCTGACTTATATCATTTTCGAATTAAAGCCTCAAGAATTATCTGCTTCCAAAGAAACCTACGAGACAGCCAAAGACGAACTGAAAAAGATATTGAATACCTATCCCGAGTATGCACAATTAGACTCTGCCTACCGGAATACCGCTAAAGAGGAAATTCGTAAAGAAATCAATGTAGCCATGAATAATTTTTATCGTCATTTATCCGACGAGAATAAAGACTACCGCCCCATGCGCAATAAAGAGCAGAAGGCACTCAGAAACTACTATATAGCCGCAGCACGCTATATGTTGGAAGAAAGCAAGAAGAAACAGGAAGTGGCACCAAATGGCATTATAAATTATAAAGAGCGAGAAGAGATTCTCAACTCCAATGCCAGCCTCAATCAATTATCCGTAGAAATCAGACTACTGGAAAATTTACAGAAAGAAGCACTCCAGGAATATCAAAAATTAAAATATCATATAACTCCATCCAAGTAAGGTAAAACCCATTCAAAGTGAAACAAAGCCATGCTAATTATCAGCAACTTACAAGAAGTTAAGAGTTTATCAGCAAGGAGTTAAGAGTTTGTCGACAAACTCTTAACTCCTTGTCGACAGGGTATTAAAAGCCTTTAATAATTGTTCTTTATCCGACCTCGCCGTACCCTCCCCGCATCAAGTCCGTACCTGCTCCGTATCTATACACTTGGACTTGGTACGGAGTTGGTATGGACCAGACACGGAGTTGGTATGTGGCAGACTATTCTTTCTATTTTTTTTCTTTCAAGATATCCCTGATTTCCGTCAGCAAGACCTCTTCTTTGTTGGGTGCAGGAGGAGCAGGAGGTGTTGCAGGTGCTTCTTCTTCTTTCTTAGCCGTCAGCTTGGTCAGCAACTTGATGAACAGGAAAATAGAAAAAGCAATAATAAGAAAGTCAAACGTCACTTGCAGGAAATTCCCATAATTCAAGGTTACGGCAGCAATCTCTTTACCGTCCACAACTTCGGCAGGTTTCATCACCCACTTCAAGTCCGTAAAGTTCACACCTCCCACCAATAAACCAAGAGGCGGCATGATAATATCTGCCACCACAGAAGATACAATTTTACCAAACGCGCCACCGATGATTACACCGACAGCCATGTCTACCACATTGCCTTTCATGGCAAATGATTTAAAATCTTGTAAAAATGAACTTTTTCCCATCACTTCCATTATTTAATTATAAAATTAAGTGCGAATATAAAAACATTTTCTTACTTTTGCACCGCATTTCAGAAATAAATGCGCAAGAGAAGAGAGATATTTGAACAAATATTATAAAACCCTTAAAAGTTTAAACAAAATGATTAAAGTAGGTATTAATGGATTCGGACGTATCGGACGTTTCGTATTCCGCGCTGCAATGAAAAGAAACGATATCCAAATCGTTGGTATTAACGACCTTTGTCCGGTTGACTACTTGGCTTACATGCTGAAGTATGACACTATGCACGGTCAGTTCGACGGAACAATCGAAGCAGATATTGAAAACAGCAAGCTGATTGTTAACGGCCAAGCTATCCGCATCACTGCAGAAAGAAACCCGGCTGACTTGAAATGGGATGCTGTAGGTGCAGAATACGTAGTTGAATCTACAGGTTTGTTCCTGAGCAAAGACAAAGCTCAAGCTCATATCGAAGCTGGTGCAAAATATGTAGTAATGTCTGCTCCTTCTAAAGATGACACCCCGATGTTCGTTTGCGGTGTAAACGAAAAAACATACGTGAAAGGTACTCAATTCGTATCTAACGCTTCTTGTACTACTAACTGTTTGGCTCCTATCGCTAAAGTATTGAACGACAAGTTCGGTATCTTGGATGGTTTGATGACTACAGTTCACTCTACAACTGCTACTCAGAAGACAGTTGACGGTCCTTCTATGAAAGACTGGAGAGGTGGTCGTGCTGCTTCTGGCAACATCATCCCATCTTCTACTGGTGCTGCTAAGGCTGTAGGTAAAGTAATCCCTGCTTTGAACGGCAAATTGACTGGTATGTCTATGCGTGTTCCGACTTTGGACGTATCTGTAGTTGACTTGACAGTTAACTTGGCAAAACCGGCTACTTACGCTGAAATCTGTGCTGCTATGAAAGAAGCTTCAGAAGGCGAATTGAAGGGTATCCTGGGTTACACTGAAGATGCAGTAGTTTCTTCTGACTTCTTGGGTGACGCTCGTACTTCTATCTTCGATGCAAAAGCTGGTATCGCTTTGACTGATACTTTCGTAAAAGTTGTATCTTGGTATGACAACGAAATCGGTTACTCTAACAAGGTTCTTGACCTGATCGCTCACATGGCTTCAGTTAACAACTAATAAGCAGAGTACAAAATAATATTTAAAACAGGCAATCTCGACGAGGTTGCCTGTTTTTTGTTAAAATACAACGGGTTATTCATTAAATCAGCTATTTTTTTTGCACTTTTGCAGTTAGATTATTTTTACCGAACCTAAGTAAGTATGATAAAATTAAAACTAACGCTAACATTACTCTGCTTTATGAATATAATACAGGCTCAAAACCCTTTTTTTGAAAAGTATTCTACGCCTCACGGTACCATCCCGTTTGAAAAGATAAAGACCGAACATTATGAACCCGCCATTCGTGAAGGTATCAACCGTCACAATGCGGAGATTGATGCTATCACCAATAATCCGGAAGAGGCTACATTTGCCAACACGGTCGCTGCTTACGAGAAGTCCGGCGAACTGTTGAACCAGGTCAGCACTGTATTCGGCAATCTGCTGAGTGCGGAAACCAACGACGACATGCAGGAACTGGCAAAAACCATCATGCCGTTGCTGAGCGAACATGGCAATAACATCACTCTGAATGAGAAGTTATTTGCACGCATTAAAGCAGTATATGACCAGAAAGACCAGGCTAATCTTACTCCCGAGCAAAACAAGCTGCTGGAGAAAGTATATAATAGCTTTGTTCGCAGTGGAGCCAACCTCGAAGGAGAAGCCAAAGAGCAATATCGTGCTCTGAGCAAAGAACTCAGCTTGCTGACCCTGCAATTCGGAGAAAACAATCTGAAAGAAACCAACGACTATAAACTGATACTGACAGACCCTGCACAACTTGCCGGCCTGCCGCAAAGCGCCATTGATGCAGCCGCAGAAACTGCCAAAGAAAAAGGCGTGGAAGGATGGGTGTTCACTTTGCAGGCCCCCAGTTATAGTCCGTTTATGACGTATGCCAGTAACCGCGATTTGCGCTGTAAGCTTTATATGGCATATAATACCAAATGTACCCATGACAATGAAACCAACAATCTGGAAATTGTAAAGAAGCTCGTTAATACCCGCCTGGCTATTGCGCAACTTTTGGGTTACAACAGTTTTGCCGAGTATAACCTGCAAGAGCGAATGGCAGAAAACAGCGGCAATGTATATAAGCTGCTGGATCAGCTACTGGAAGCCTACACTCCCACCGCCAAGCAAGAATATGCAGAAGTAGAGGCGCTGGCACGCCAACTGGAAGGCAATGATTTCACTGTGATGCCTTGGGACTGGTCTTATTATTCTCATAAACTGAAAGACCGGAAGTTCCAGATAGATGATGAAATGCTCCGCCCCTATTTTGAACTGAGCAAGGTAAAAGAAGGTGTATTCGGTCTGGCTACCCGCTTGTATGGTATTACTTTCAAGAAAAACAGCAATATCCCGGTATATCACAAGGATGTGGATGCATATGAGGTCTTTGACAAAGACGGTAAATTCCTGTCCGTACTCTATACAGACTTCCATCCCAGAGAGGGTAAACGCGCAGGTGCATGGATGACTTCTTATAAAGAACAATGGATTGACGAGACAACCGGTGAAAACAGTCGTCCGCACATATCTATCGTGATGAACTTCACTAAGCCGACCAAAGACAAACCCGCCTTACTGACATTTGGTGAACTGGAGACATTCCTGCATGAGTTCGGGCATAGCCTGCATGGCATGTTCGCGAATTCCACCTATGAAAACCTGAGCGGTACAAATGTATATTGGGACTTTGTGGAACTTCCCTCTCAATTCATGGAGAACTTCGCTATTGAAAAGGAGTTCCTCCACACATTTGCCAGACATTATCAGACCGGAGAACTCATACCGGACGAACTGGTACAGCGCATTGTAGATTCTTCTAATTTTGATGCCGCTTATGCCTGCCTGCGTCAAGTTAGCTTTGGATTACTGGATATGGCATGGTACACCCGTACCACCCCATTTGATGGTGACGTGAAGGCTTACGAAAAAGAAGCATGGAAGAAAGCACAGATTCTTCCTGTGATAGAAGATGCCTGTATGAGTACACAGTTCTCGCATATCTTTGCCGGAGGTTATTCTGCCGGATATTACAGCTATAAATGGGCGGAAGTTCTGGATGCAGATGCGTTCTCACTGTTTAAACAAAAAGGAATCTTCAATCCGGAAGTAGCCGCTTCCTTCCGGGAAAACATTCTTTCCAAAGGAGGAACAGAACACCCGATGACACTATACAAACGCTTTCGCGGACAAGAACCAACTATTGATGCATTATTAATCAGAAATGGAATAAAGAAATGAAAAAGATGAAGACCTATATACAGCTGCTGTTAGTAGCTCTCTTCGTACCCGTATTGAGCGCTTGTGATCAGGAAGACGATGTTATTGACATCTTCACCGGAAAAACCTGGTACATGACTTACATTGCAGTGGAAGGACAAAACAAAATGTACGACTTCTGGCAAGGAGACCAAGATGCAAGAGAAAAGAGTTTTAAGACAATTGCAGGAGATAATTACACTTTAGTGTTTGAAGGTGCTAATGTAAATGATGTAGCAATCGGGACTTTTAGCGGAAAAGCCACCAGTGCCTCTGTCAATGGTGACTGGAGTGCAAACGGGGATAATCGGGAATTAAAGATTACCATAAAAAATGGAGGAGGCACCGATGGAGATAAGTATTTAGGTAAAGCCTTTATGGACGGACTAAAGGGTGCATTCAAATATGGAGGAGACAATAAGAATCTATATATTTACTACAAAGAGGGGCAGACTGTAAAGTTCATCTCCTTCGCTCCACAACGTAACTCAGGTAATTAAGACTATGGAAGGTTCTGCTAAAGAAAAACAAGAAGCGCTGGACAAGCGTTATATACGTATGGCAAGTATCTGGGCGGAAAATTCATATTGTAAACGCCGCCAGGTAGGTGCACTCATCGTCAAAGATAAAATGATCATTTCTGACGGGTATAACGGAACGCCTGCCGGTTTTGAAAATGTATGTGAAGACGATAATAACGTTACCAAACCTTACGTGTTGCATGCCGAGGCGAATGCAATCACGAAGATAGCATGCTCTAACAATAGCAGTGACGGTGCCACTATGTATGTCACCGCTTCGCCATGCATTGAATGTTCAAAACTGATTATCCAGGCAGGTATCAAACGGGTGGTTTACTCCGAGAAATACCGTTTGGAAGACGGTATCGAACTTTTGAAGCGTGCAGGTATCGAGGTAGTATATGTAGCTACAAGTGACGAGCTACAGGCTACAAGTAAAGAATAAAGACCTTAAACAAACAATAAACTAAAATCTACGAACCACCAGCCACTACTCGTAGCTTGTAGTTCGTAGCTAACAACTAAAAGATATGAGTACAAAAAACTCTTCCCGCTTTACTCCGCTCGTCATTGCAATCAGCGTGGTAATGGGAATTCTGATCGGAACATTTTATGCCAGGCATTTCGCCGGAAATACGTTGGGCATTATTAATGGCTCGTCCAACAAGCTGAATGCTTTGTTGCGGGTTGTTGAAGACCAGTATGTAGACACCGTCAACATGACGGACCTTGTGGAAAAAGCAATGCCACAGATATTGGCTGAGTTAGACCCCCACTCTACTTACATTCCTGCCCAGAATCTGGAGGAAGTTAATTCAGAGTTGGAAGGCAGTTTCAGCGGTATCGGTATTCAATTCACCATTCAGGATGATACGATTCATGTGAACAGTGTCATTCAAGGCGGTCCGTCCGAGAAAGTAGGACTGATGGCAGGCGACCGCATTGTTATGGTAGACGACAGCTTGTTCGCCGGAATAAAACTGACCAATGAGAAAGCCATGCGCACTTTGAAAGGTCCGAAAGGAACCAAAGTGAAACTAAGCGTCAAACGTGCTACAGAAAAGAATTTGCTGGACTTCGTCATCACCCGCGGTGATATTCCACAGAATACAATTGATGCAGCTTATATGCTCAGCAATGATTATGGATATATTCAAATCAGTAAGTTCGGACGTACCACTCATGTAGAACTGCTGAATGCTATTGCTCAACTCAGTCATCAGAATTGCAAGGGAATTATTATTGACTTGCGCGACAACACCGGTGGTTATATGGAGGCTGCCGTGCGTATGGTAAATGAATTCCTGCCGGAAGGACAGCTCATTGTCTATGCCCAGGGACGCAAATACCCCCGTATGGAAGATTATGCCAACGGAACAGGCAGTTGCCAGAAAATGCCTTTGGTTGTGCTGACCAATGAAAGTTCGGCATCCGCCAGTGAGATCTTTGCAGGAGCAATTCAGGATAATGACCGTGGTACAATCGTAGGACGCCGCTCCTTCGGAAAAGGATTGGTACAACAACCGATTGACTTCAGCGATGGCTCTGCTATCCGCCTGACAATCGCCCGCTACTATACTCCATCCGGACGTTGCATACAACGTCCGTATAAGAACGGTAAGGACGCCAAGTACGAAATGGATTGGCTGACCCGCTACGAGCATGGTGAATTCTTCTCTAAGGATAGCATCAAGCTGGACGAGAATTTGCGCTACTCCACCCGTTTGGGACGTCCCGTTTACGGTGGTGGTGGTATTATGCCGGATGTATTCGTACCGCAGGATACCACAGGAACCTCTTCTTATCTGATTGAAGTGCTCAATAAAGGACTGACTTTACAGTTCAGTTTCCAGTATTCCGACCGCAACCGGGCTAAACTGAATGAGTTCGAAAATGAAGAAGACATGCTGAAATATCTTCGTCAGCAAGGCATCGTAGAACAGTTTATCCGTTTTGCAGACAGCAAGGGAGTGAAGAGACGCAATATCCTTATCCACAAGTCCTACAAGCTGATGGAAAGAAACCTTTATGGAAACATTATCTATAATATATTAGGCAGGGAGCCTTATATAAGGTATATCAACCAGGGCGATCCTACCGTACAAAAGGCATTGGAAATTCTGGAGAACGGCGAAGCATTTCCCAAGGCTCCGGAAGATGTTGTGAAAGAAGAAACGAAAGATGAAGGAAAGAAAAAAAGAACTGCGGAAGCGTATGGCATTGTTAAAGACCCGGCACGGGCTTACCACTACGCATCAATCCCAGTCTGCTGAAATACTTGCCGCCCTGGAAGCCCACCCGGCTTTCAGGGCGGCACATATCGTCCTGCTCTATTATTCACTGAAGGACGAAGTCGATACGCATGAATTTGTCCGGAAGTGGAGTCGTGAAAAGCGGATATTACTTCCGGTTGTCGTAGGTGACGATCTGGAATTGCGTGTCTATACCGGTCCCGAAGACCTGGCAACAGGAAGTTACGGTATTGAAGAACCTACCGGAGAACTCTTCACCGACTATGCAGCTATCGATTTTGTTGCCGTTCCCGGCGTAGCTTTCGATAATGCAGGTAACCGTCTGGGCAGAGGCAAAGGTTATTATGACCGACTGCTCCCCCGCCTCACGGCTTTCAAAGCCGGCATCTGTTTTCCTTTTCAATTAGTGGAAGAAGTGCCTGCGGAGCCATTCGACATCCGCATGGATACGATTATAACAATTCAATGAAAACAAATTATCACACTCATACTACCCGTTGCATGCACGCTACGGGTAGCGACGAAGACTACGTGCTCAGCGCCATCAAAGGCGGCTACCAGGAACTGGGATTTTCAGACCACACTCCGTGGAAGTATCATACCGATTATGTGGCTGACATGCGTATGCTCCCCGAAGAATTACCCGGATACGTAGAAAGCCTACGCTCGCTCCGCGAGAAATACCGGGATCAGATCAGTATCAAAATCGGATTGGAATGCGAGTATTTTCCCGCTTATATTCATTGGCTGAAAGAAAAAATCAAAGAGTATCAACTGGATTATATCCTATTCGGCAATCACCATTACCATACAGATGAGAAGTTCCCTTACTTCGGGCATCATACCGAGAACCTCGATATGCTGGAACTCTATGAAGAAAGCGCCATCGAGGGAATGGAGAGTGGTTTATTCTGCTGTCTGGCTCACCCGGATTTATTCATGCGCTCATATCCTCAGTTCGACCGTCATTGTAAGCTAATCAGCCGCCATATCTGCCGCACAGCCGCACGCCTCCATATTCCGCTGGAATATAATATCGGTTATGTAGCTTATAATGAGGCACACAATTTGCAGACTTATCCCTGCCCGGACTTCTGGCACATTGCCGCCAATGAAGGTTGTACTGCTATCATCGGGTTAGATGCGCATAACAATAAAGACTTGGAAACGCCTGTATATTACAATCGTGCCATAGAAGAATTGAAAGCATTGAAGATACAGAGAGTGGATAGTTTATCACTAATCACTAACCACTAATCACTATCTGAATATGATATTCGTGATTACCTGCGCACCTACGTGACGGTTCAGGTTACGTACCAGCAAGTCACGTCCCATCATCAGTTCCTGGCGCAGGGCGGCAGAGGTCAGATGGACATATAAAATCTGATTGCGGATATAGAGTTCGCGGGTATAAGAGGCAATAGTGGGGCCAAGGATTTCTGCCCATGAGTTAATGAGCCGCTGCTCATTGAGTGGCGACTCCAGACTCTCCTGCCGAAGGAAAGTACGTATCAGTTTACCTATTTGTTCGGCATCGTTACGCTTCATGCTTCATCCTCCTCCCGTTCTGTTATGACTCCTTGATCTACCTGGAACATTTTGTAATCGCTGCCTACCTTATGAAGAATGCGATCCAAATGCTCCCGGTTCGTATCTGTTATGAATATCTGCCCGAAGTTATCACCGGCTACCAACTTGATGATCTGCTCTACGCGGGAAGCATCCAGTTTATCGAAGATATCATCCAGCAGAAGCAAAGGTACTGTGGTGCCGGTCCTTTTCAGGAAATCAAACTGCGCCAATTTCAAGGCAACAAGATAGGTTTTGTTTTGCCCTTGCGAACCTTCCCGCTTAATAGGAAAATCACCCAGAAGCATATTCAGTTCATCTTTGTGAATTCCATGCAGAGAGTATCCCATAATCTGGTCACGCACACGACTTGCTTTTATTACATCTAACAGGGATGCATCACGGGCATGCGAATCATAAGTCAACCCGACCTGCTCCTTATCTTGTGAAATAAAAGAATAAAATGACTGGAAAATAGGAATGAATTCACTGATAAAAGCCTCCCGCTTGCGGAAAACAACCTCACCGGCCTGTGCCATCATCTCTTCCCAAATGAGAAACAACTCTTCTTCTACCGGCACTTCACTTTTCAGCAAAGTATTCCGTTGAGCCAACGCTTTATTATAGCGTATCAGAGCTTCCAGATACTCTTTATCATACTGCGAAATTACGACATCCATAAAGCGCCGACGCTCGTCACTGCCTCCGGCAATCAATTCCGAGTCGGCAGGAGAAACCATGACCAGAGGCAAGAATCCGATATGATCGGACAAGCGGGTATATTCCTTTTTATTCCGCTTGAATTGTTTCTTTTGCCTGCGCTTCATACCGCAATAAATCTCTTCCGGCGTACCGTCGGGAGCTTCATAGAAGCCTTGGATGACAAAGAATTCCTGATCATGGCGGATGTTTTGCGAGTCGATGGGATTGCCCGAACTCTTACAAAACGAAAGGAAATAAATGGCATCGAGCAAATTCGTTTTCCCCATGCCGTTCTGTCCGAAAAAACAGTTCAACTTGGGTGAGAACGAGAGCTCAACTTGTTCCAGATTCTTATAATTAAGTATGGATATACGTTTCAGTATCATATTACAGCAGTAAATTCAGTTACAAAGATAATGCAAAATCTCGATTTAGTGAGCGAAAAGAGAATTCATTCTTTTTTCCGAATGTGAGAGATTTATCTAAACCGAATGCAGTACAAAATAAGCATGCTTATTTTTAATGCGGAGGTGAAGCTTAGCTTATCGAAAAATAGGAAGAATTTCGGGTTTTCAAGCGTAAAAGAAAAAAAGATGCCGCTAAATTTCGTTGATACCTATAAAAAAGTTACTTTTGCGGGTCGAAATGGCTAAATAAGAATAATAACAAAAAGAATATATAAAATGGCAGAACAAAAGAAAGCTAACGAAGCCTTGAATGTGGAAGAAGCATTGTCACAATCGGAGGCATTTCTCATTAAAAACAAAAAAGCAATTATCGGCGCTGTAGTAGCAGTAATCATCATCGTAGCCGGTATAGTAATGTACAAGAACCTTTATGCTGAACCGCGCGAAGAAAAAGCACAGGCTGCATTGTTCAAAGGACAGGAATACTTTGAGGCCGACCTTTACGAACAGGCATTGAATGGCGACAGTATCGGATTCGCAGGTTTCGCTAAAATTGCTGATGAATATAGTGGAACCAAAGCTGCCAACCTGGCAAAAGCATATATGGGTATCTGCTACGCTCACCTGGGACAATACGAAGCTGCTGTAAAAGCACTGGATAGCTTCAGCGGAAAAGACCAGATGATAGCTCCTGCAATGAAAGGTGCAATGGGTAACTGCTACGCACAATTAGGCCAGCTGGACAAAGCTGCTTCTATGTTGCTGAGCGCTGCTGACGAAGCTGATAACAATTCACTCAGTCCTATCTACTTACAACAAGCCGGAGAAATCCTCGTTAAGCAAGGCAAGTATGACGACGCTATCAAAGCATATACCAAGATTAAGGACAAATATTTCCGTTCTTACCAGTCAATGGATATCGATAAGTACATCGAACAAGCCAAACTGCTGAAGAAGTAATATACCTTATTATATAGTATATCAGACACGGGTTACACAGATTTTACACGGATAAAAAAGAAACAACCGTGAAATCCGTGTAATCCGTTTCTTTTTTTATTCCCCTTTTATTTTTAATTATTAATTTTAGAATAACTATGGCAACAGCTTATCATAACCTTTCAGACTACGACTTCAACTCTGTTCCTGATGCTAAAGACATGAAGTTCGGCATTGTTGTTTCTGAGTGGAACTTCAATATCACCGGAAAACTTTTAGAGGGCGCAATGAATACTTTAAAAAAACATGGTGCCAGAGACGAAAATATTTTGGTGAAAACAGTTCCGGGTAGCTTTGAATTAATTTTTGGAGCCAACCAATTCATTGAATATAGTAATGTGGATGCAGTTATTGCAATTGGTTGCGTAGTTAGAGGAGATACGCCACATTTTGACTATGTTTGTATGGGAAGCACCAACGGAATTGCTCAACTGAACGCAACTGGCAACGTACCAGTTATTTACGGATTAATTACCACCAATACAATGGAGCAAGCCGAGGACCGCGCCGGTGGCAAACTGGGTAACAAAGGTGACGAATGTGCAATTACTGCAATAAAAATGATCGATTTTGCTTGGAGTTTACAAAAATAGTCGTATCTTTGCACCGCAATTGAGAAACAAAGCTACTCAATGAGAGAATTGAGATAGATTTCAAAGTGCAAAAGGGCAAATACCAGAGTGGCCAAATGGGGCAGACTGTAAATCTGCTGTCTTTCGACTTCGGTGGTTCGAATCCATCTTTGCCCACAAAAATTGCGGAAGTAGCTCAGTTGATAGAGCATTAGCCTTCCAAGCTGAGGGTCGCGGGTTTGAGCCCCGTCTTCCGCTCTTAGAGAGGATTGATAATCAAAAGGTTATCAATCCTTTTCTTTTTATATATTACTTGGAATCTTCCTTCATGATATTATAAATAATGCAATTGTTGGTCTATTGTTGTTCCCCAAAACAATAAATATGATAACAATCAAAGCCGAAGTATTAAAAGGCAAGCAAAAGAGTGATGGTACATATAATGTAAAAATCAGAATGACCTATAAGAGAGAAGTCAAAAGACTACCAACTTCTATCTATGTAAGAAAGGAAGACCTCACCAAGACATTCAAAATAAAGAATCCCAAGTTTATTAAGGAAGCAAATAATATTGTTAGGCAATATCAAGAATTATGTGCCTCCCTCCCATTGGAAACAGCCAATTATAGCCTGAATGATATAATAGAGTGTATCAAAGTTAAAAATGAAAGAAAGACTACCATAGATTTCATTCAGTTCTCAAAGGAGTGGTTGGAGATTACTCAATTAAAAGGGAAATCCAACTACCAAACATCAATTAATGCCTTCATCACTTATCTTGGAAAAGAACATCTGAATACAGACCAAATGACCAAGAAGCTATTAAATGATTTCATAAATTACCTACAATTAAAAAGAACTCAAAGAATTGAGGAGTTAAAGAAACATGGGAAAAGAATACCTTCCAATAGAATGCTCTCTCTATATATTGGATGCCTCAGACACCTATACAATGAAGTCAAGAAAAGGTATAATGACTATGATAGAAACATCATCTTAGTACCAAACTCACCTTTTGAGAACTTAGAAATTCCCAAGCAAGAGGCTACAAGGAAGAGAGCTATTTCAGCAGAAGCAATCAAAGAAATATGGGAATTACCTTACCAATATAACAATAATGGAACAGAGAAGAAGTGCCCATATAACTTAGCCAAAGATTGCTTCATCATATCTTTCTGTCTGATGGGAATGAACTCAATAGACTTATACAGTTGTTCTACACTAGAAGGAGAAGTAATCACCTACTATAGAAGTAAAACCAAAGATAGAAGATTAGATAAAGCCAAAATGAAAGTTATAGTTCCTCCTATTCTTCAATCACTAATGGAAAAGTACCAAGACCAAACAAAAAACAGAATATTCAATTTCTATCACACTTATTCAACTGCTGGCAACTTCAATAAGGCTATCAATATTGGTTTAAAGGAAATAGGAAAACTACTAAAGATTGATGATTTGGAGTATTATGCAGCAAGGCACTCATGGGCTACTTTAGCAGTCAATAAAGTAGGCATAGACAAATATACAGTCCATGCAGCACTTAATCACATTGATGAAGCTATGAAAGTCACAGACATATACATTGAAAGAGACTTCAAGATTGAGAATGAAGCAAACTTGAAGGTTCTTCAATATGTATTTGGGAGTGAAGGGGTGAAGTAGTGTTAAAAGAATCTCTGTAGTTGATGGACTATGGAGATTCTTTTTTGTATTCATTTGTTTGCTTTTTATTAGGAGAAGTGAATACAATATATTACTTTTGATTATCATCAAGTGAATAATAATCATGAATAATAATAGTATAATAGAGAGTAGTATTATTTCTGTTGGAAAATATGAAATCTTATATGGAACAGGAGTAGCTGCATCTTTTGAAGAAGATACACCTAAAGTTATTCAATATCTAAACAATGCAAAAGTCAGGTATTATGATGTTGATTTAAAATGTGACATTAATTGGAAAGAGACAGGGAAATCCATTAATTCTATTAGTTTCTTGATGCCAAGAGACAATGCCTATTTAGGAGATGTATTTATTACTACTCCCTATGGCTTAATAAAAAAGAATAGAACTGGAGTTGGAGCTACTACCCTTGAATTAAGTTCTCCAAGAAATAGTATTGTGGTTGTTCCTACAAGAGCATTAGCCTACAATAAAGCAATAAATAGCAAAATAGAAGGAGAAGAAAACAAGTATAAAATTCTTTATGTAGGGGGAAAGATTGCAGGTTTTAATGTGCCAGCCCCATCTGCATATATTGCAGATTCATCTATTGAATATAAGAAATTTATTGTTGTTGTTGATAGTTTCCCTGGACTTTTAAAAGATATAGGTGAGGATAATTACAAGGACTATTTTCTTATGATAGATGAGATTGATTCTTATCAATATGATTGTAGCTATAGACCTAATATGGAAGATGTCATTGATTACTACTTTCAGTTTCCACCCACACAAAGATGTTTAGTTTCAGCTACAATCAGCTCATTTTCAAATAAACAAATAGAGGAAGAACCTATAATAAATGTACAGTTTAATCAACCTTTATCAAGAAATATCAAATTATTTTATACAGATGATACTAACATTCGTTTAAAAAAGACAATTGAAGATATTCATTATAATCATCCTAATGATAAAATATTAGTAGCATATAATGCTATCAGAAATTGTCTGATTGTCATAAATAGCCTTGAAGAGGTATTAAAGAATGAATGCGCTATGCTTTGTAGTACTAAGAATGAGAATACTATACCATACTATCATAAAATAATAGAGAATCAACTACCCAAGCAAATATCATTCATGACTTGTACTTATTTTGTTGGCATAGATATTACAGAGAGATTTCATCTTATTTCTGTTATCAATTCAAATAAACCACAGACAGCACTAACCACAGATAAACTACAGCAAATAGCTGGTAGATGTAGGCATATTGACGAGGTATTAAGTGAAACAATAATCTACTCAACTAAAACTCCAAGTGATGATTATAATCTTACAGAAATTAGTAAACAAGTGCTTAGTGATGCAGAGCAAATGTCTTTACTGGGAAATTTATATCCTGCACTTAAATTGAAATTCCCTAAAGTCTTGCTATTTAGAGATAATTTAGATGTTGAAGATTTCATAAAAGGGAGTCGTAAAAGCTATTATGGAGGTAGTAAACCTATACAGATTATAAGAAGGAATAGCAATGGCTTGTTTGTTCCTGCATATTTTAGCATTGACAATATAAGGATTCAAATAGAATTAATGAAAAGCTTGTATTCTCAAAAATTACGTTTGTATAATGAATTAGTCAGACTGGGGAATAATATTTATTTTCATGATTATGTCCCTGAGATGGAACACTTAGCTCCAGAAGTTGAGAGGGAAACAGAAGAACAAATTCACCAATCAAATCAAGAACAGAGAGAGAGACTTATCACTTTATTAAGGGAAGAATCCACTTTAGAAAATAGAGAAAGGTTAGCAAATAGATTGAAATCCCATTGTTCTACATCAAATACAATCTTCATTGAGCGTTTTATCGAATTACAAACATATCTACCATTTGAAGTATTAATACAAAAGCTCCAACTATATGATACTTCTAAAGAATATGATAGTTTTTATAATTCTGTAATGTTTTGGGCTTTAAGTGAAGGTCATCAATTTAAGTTAGCTTTTTATCAGCAATTTCCTATTAACACATTGATTTCAGGTAATGTACTAACAGAAAGATTTAATAATATGTGGCAAAGTTCATTAGGCTATAGAAGGCTAACCAATAGACAAGCAATACCTATTTTACGCTTATTTTGTAAAATAAAAAAAACATCTAGTAGAGTTATTAGAACTCCATACATAATAGAAAGCTATGATATAAATGATTTTAATTGTCAACCCATTCATTCAATTCCTGCAAATGTTAATATACGAAATATTTTTCGATTTTAACAATGTATGCACTTCTATATTAGAAATAATAATATGAATACATAGTACATATTAAAAATTCCCAGTTCTCCCCAACCTCTATAGGGGAGAACTATATCCTGCCATTAGCAATACATAACTATTTTTACTCCACACTTCAAGTATTCTCCAATTTTTTATTTTGTTTTTTATAAGTCTATATGCTACTTAATTAGCATCAACAGCCCCCTAATCTTGCAATATTGGGCTACTCCCCCTATCATGTTTGTGGGGATGAAGCTAAAGTAGATTGGATAATGAACTAGAACAGGGTGCTCATTACACTAATACAAACAGCAATGCTCATTACTTCCCCCTATGCACTTGAAGGTAGTCAATGATGGAATTACCTCATTAAGTACAACAATTAAATTACAGAATTATGGGAAAGTTAAAGTTTTTAGAGACAATGACTATCAATGAGTTCAAGTCTCAGAAGGAAGTTAAAGCTATTGAAGTGAAGCAGAATCCACACACTGGTAAATGCTTCTTTGTATATGGCTGTGAAACTGGTGCAGTGAGTGATAAGTTTATTAATGGAGAAATCACCAATCCAGTTATTTCACAAGTTTGCTCACCTGACACTGGTGATATGTTCTATATGCTTCATCAGAAGGGTGAAGGTAATTGTATGACCTTGGCAACTTTATAAAGGTTATGCTTATCACTTGAAGAGTAGTACAGTTGAAAGGCTGGCTACTCTTTTTTCTTTATACACTAACCATCAACAATTAATAGATTACAATATGTTGAATTTAAGAGTATCATCAAAGAAGCAGGCTAAGATAAAGCTTGCTCTACAAGGCTGTGCAGGCTCAGGAAAGACCTATTCAGCCTTGTTATTAGCCTATGGTCTGACTAATGACTGGACTAAAATAGCCATCATAGACAGTGAGAATGGAAGTGCTGATTTGTATGCCAGTTTAGGTAATTACAATGTATTACCCCTTCAAGACAACTTCACACCTGAAACTTATATTGAAGCTATAAAGGTGTGTGAGGATGCTAAAATGGAGGTGATAATCATTGATAGTATTTCCCAATGTTGGGATAACCTTCTGGAGTATCATGCTAATCTACAAGGCAATTCATTCACTAACTGGCAGAAGATTACACCAAGAATTAATGCCTTCATGCAGAAGATTCTACAATCTCCAAGCCATGTTATTTGTACCATGAGGTGCAAGCAGGATTATGTTCTTAGTGAAAAAAATGGCAAGATGATTCCTGAGAAAGTGGGATTAAAGGCTGTCATGAGGGATGGAATAGACTATGAATTTACCATAGTTCTTGATATTAACATGAAGCATCAAGCCATTGCATCAAAGGATAGAACAAGTCTATTCATGGGTAAGCCAGACTTTACTATTACACCCACTACTGGGCAAATAATACTGGATTGGTGTAATAATGGAGTAAACTTAGATATGATAAAACAGAAGATAAATCAGGCTAAAACCATTGAAGAGCTTACCTCCATTTATCACCAATACCCTGAATGGTATCAGCAACTTACATCAGATTTCATGCAGAAGAAAATGCAGTTGCAGGAAGAGAACAATAAACCTATTATTAACTATAATCCTAATTTTATACATTATGGAAGCAATGCAGTTAATGCCAGTACACAGAACTAATATGTCTGTATTGACTAACCAAAGAACTAATATTGAAACAATAACACCTATTGAGGTATTGGAGAGTGAACCTACTAATACTAGAAGGGTAAACAAATTACCATTCATAGAGGCTAACACCAAAGAGGTTACTATTGAGCATCTAAGAAATGATTGTGTAGTACCAGTATTCAGCAAGGATAATGAGATAACTATCAGTCACCCTTCATTTATTGACACTGTTTGGGAAGCTGCCAATCAGATATTTCCCAATGAGAGGATTGAAGAACCTGCAATTAGAGTAAGCCATGTCATTAAAGGCAGAACCCCCGAAGCTATTCATAAACCAGTGAAGGATTTACTTGAATCAGACAAGACCATTTATTATGAAAGAATGATGTTCTGCTTTGAGATTCCCACTATCCATGAAGATATAATGGGCAATAGATTGAATCTTACTATTGGTGGAGTAAGGGCATATAATCATGAAAACTTGTATAGTAAGAAAGGTGTAGAAAAATTCAAGGTATTTATAGGCTTTAAGAACTTAGTTTGCTGTAATATGTGTGTCTCAACTGATGGTTACAAGTCTGAGTTAAAGGTGATGAGTACTGCTGATTTATTTAATTCAGTGATGAGGCTATTTCAAGAATACAACATAGCCAAACACCTATACTACATGAGTGCATATAAAGATAGTTATATGACTGAACAGCAGTTTGCACAGTTTTTGGGTAAGAGTAGATTATATCAATATCTCCCAGTTGAACAGAAGAAAAGGCTTCCTCAAATGCTGATGACTGATACACAGATAGGGCTTGTAGCCAAGGCATATTACAATGATGATAACTTTGCTCTTCCTGACAATCAGAGTGCTATATCCATGTGGAATGTATATAATTTACTCACTGGGGCTAATAAAAGCAGCTACATAGATAACTTCTTGGATAGGTCACTGAATGCCACACAACTTACAGAAGGACTAAATAAGGCTCTGTATGGCACTAATGAATACAGCTGGTTTATCCAGTAACCAATTATAATTAGCACTACTTCTTCAACCCCCACCTTATCTCACTTCTTATATCCATTATGTTAGGAAATTCTTGTTAGCCTCATTTACATCCTTATTTATAATATAGAGGTAAGTGAGAAAGGAGGCACTTGTATTCACTTCTCTTATAAAAAGAATATAGAAGTGAATACATTCAATAACCTAACACCTTCAAGTGCCTCAGGCTAACCTGAGGAAAGTGTACATCTATCTTTTTAAATTTCTATTATATACTGTAAGTTAGATGTACACAATAGCCTCTTAATTCTGAAAATGAATTATAAGGGTGAGATTTGTAGGTAGATTGATAATCCTCTCATTAAACTAATCCACTTCAAGTGGTTAAAATGAAAAGTGATTAGATGAAGGAGTATTCATAGGTTTACATTGAGGTTAAAGCCTTATTGTATTGTAGTTTATTGTTGTTCAAGCCTCAGCCTATAATAGGTTGGGGCTTTTTTAATTGATTGAGTTATGACAGAATTTTATTTAATGATGAAATGGGTTGTTTTTAGTATAGTAGGCTTGGCAATATACCTATGGTTAGACAGAGATACTAAGAAATAAAGACTAAATTTGCAATACCAAAACATAGCCCATACCAATGGTGCTAATATGGATTGATGCTTATAAAATTAGTATTCTAGTGATTGTTTATTAATGAAAAGTTCTAACTTTGCATCATGAATAATTGAATGAATGCTAATGAAATAGAAGTTTAATCAAGACATATTAGAAAAAGAAGTGTTTGCTTTTTACTTGTAACTCTCAAAATCGCCAATTTTAAGAATAGCTACAAAAGTGAATAAGTGAATGCTCATACCATTAGGTGTGGGCTTTCCTTGTTGTAGCTATAGGTGTTTGGCGATACCTGAGAGTTAATAAGGAAAGTACCACACTTTCTTTTTATGGTATGGTTACAAAAGTGGGTACTATGAATATATTCCATGAATTGCAAAGAGTTTGTACTAATGTAAAAAAACTACATAATAAGAATATCAAGATTCTTGTTAGTGCAGAGAATTTTATAACATGTAGGGAATTGTTTGAAAATGTAAAATTATTGCCTATTATTCAAAACCATCAAATCGGATTTATCAATAAAGATGGGGAAATTATTATAAAGCCAATTTATAGTGATTATCAAGGTTTGTTTTTAAACTCCTCACAATCAAAAGTGTGTGTTAAGAAAGATGAGAAATGGGGGATTATTGATTCTACAGGATTTACATGGGTAAACTTTGAATATGATTATATACTTCCCGAAGTCATTGATTATGCTCTTTATCCATTTTATTCCCGACATTTATATTCTATAAACAAGAACCATCAATGGGCTGTTATTAATGATTCTGATTTTTCAATAGATAAGGTTGTTGATTTTGGAATATATGATTGGATTGATGGCTATGATTCAGGGTTAGCTAGAGTTAAAAAAAGAGATAAATGGGGCATCATAGACTATACAGGAAAATTAGTACTTCCTTTAGAATATGATAATATATGGAATTTTTATAATAAAAAGAGAAATGATACTATCGTAGAAAAAGGTATGCAAAAAAGGACTATTAGATTTTCGGAATTAAATACAATGTGCGAAGATTTTAATGATACTGAAAGCTATGAAGATGATGATAGCAATAATTACTCTTCAATTTATAGAAATCCATACTATAATGGTATGTTGGATTTAGACCAACAAAGCCCTGATTTTTGGGATTCATTATAATTACTAATATAATCATATGAAAATGAATAAATATTATATACTACTTCTTTGTGTGCTGTTTGTTTTTGGAACATCTAGTTGTAATTCAAATAAAAATATGAAAGTTTATGAAGAGAGATTAGAAGCCACTATTGAAAATTACTATACGCTACTTCAATTGTTATATCTAACAGATTATGCTAGAGCAAATCATCAGGAACATGTTATAGGTGTCTCTTATGATTCAATGATTGTATGTCTTTTAAAAGAGTTGGATAAGATTGAATCGCAAGTTATGGAATTAAGAAAGGATGCGGATGATATACAAACAGGGATGAAAGATTTCTATCTTTATGATTATAAAAGTACTTTCAATAGTATCAAATCTTATCTAATGGATAGAGATTTTTATAATGCTATTGAAGCTACAAAAAAATGTCTTGAATCTATTTACAGCGCAAAAACCTTCTTTCATTATAAACCCAAATTTTATGAAGAAGGAGGACGTAGCTTTCTATAATTATTTTGATTAGTATAATGAACTATTCTATTTTATTTGGAATTAAGCAAACTAAACTCCCCATTATAATAGTTGAGATAGAGGATAAGCACCTTTGTTTCATCTTAGATACTGGGAGTACATGTTGTTTGATTGATAGTAATGTAGTAGAATATTTCAAGGATATAGTAGAGCCTATTGGGGATTACTGCATCAGTGGAATAGATGGAACTAAGCATAATGTAGATGTGGTTATTCTACCTTTCAACTTTGAAGGTTATACCTATAAGCCAAAGTTCTGTGTACAGCAACTATCAGATGCTTTTAAAGAAATTGAAGAAGATAGTGGAATACAAGTACATGGATTGCTGGGTACTGACTTCCTATTAGAAAATAAATGGATTATTGATTTCAAAGAACTTAATATACACATTAACAATGAGTGACATACAGCAGACATCTGAAAATACGTTATTATGGTTTATAGTAGCCGCTATATTTGGCTTACTTTGTTTAATTATATGGTTGTTTCAAACTGTAAAATTTAGAGAGCCTACAGTTAGTGATTATTATAGAAACTATAATGATGATAGAGGATATTTGTTAAATGAAGAATTATATAACAAAGCACTGTATAGATATAAAAAGTGTAACAATAAACGCAGATGGTTTATATTATTGTATGATTATGTAAACAAATAAATTTATGTTTTTGATTCTTCTAAAGATATGTGATTATACTCAAATGTCTAATCATTAATATTGAGAATAGCCCTCGCTATACCCTTGGTTGCTGTGCCTTTCTATTATATCTAATTATTAGGTGTTTCATTTAATAGGAAGAAAAGATTAATCAATATCACTTAAAGCTTACTTCTTCTAGTGGTATAAGATAACTGCATTATAAACTTTAAATAAAGGATTGAATTATGGAAAAGAAACAAGAAACTTAGCACTTCCAAGTGCTAGTATTGGCAATGTATAAACCTTACCAATGTTGGTCAATAGTTGTTCTATTGACTTTTATAGAAGTAATTAACAGACTAACAATCAATTAATTGAATAGTATTATCAAAGAGCCTTCCAAGCTGAGGGTCGCGGGTTTGAGCCCCGTCTTCCGCTCTTCTGAAAATCAGATAGTTATCGCAAGATTTCTATCTGATTTTTGCTTTTAGAGGATGCCGAATTTAGCGTGGTTTAACCGAGTGAGTTAAACCGAGAGTTAAACCAAAATCTTATGAACACATCAATGCGTGCTACAAATGGAAAACTTTAGCAAAAGAAAATGATTACCTACATCTGAAACTCATAATCATAAGGTTTATGGAATATATTAATGAATTTCACAAGTAATAGATAGAGTTCACTCATCAAGCGATTTGCCAATTCCAATAACTTATGAATTTCTCTCCGAGCTAAATAGATTGAAATTAATAATTCAAGCTCTCTTTTACAACAATTCAAGTATCTGTTTCTTATAATTAAGTATAAAGGAATGGCCTTGTAAGAATTCGATGTTTAAGAGCCCAATATTGCCATCACCTATTATAAAATCTAACGTATACTCATCCTTTCCTATCTTGAATGTTACATTTCTACATAATTCAGCCATCTTAATTGATAATTTATTTACGATATTAGCTGTTTCCTTTTGAATTTGCTCAGGTTTTCCTACATATAAACCACGTTGAAGTTTATTGTTTCTACATCCTGTATCAAAAGCAAATCGTGTTTTTTTTCCATTGACTTTACTATCTAAAATGATATAATCTATTGCCACATCAGGATAGTCTTCATGGTTTTTCCATTTATAAATAGTCCCTTTCGCTTTATTATTAGAATCGTAGGATTCAACAATATTCTTTTCCATATCAAATTTCCAAGCTCCTGATCTAAGGATATTAGCCCCGACGATAAATTTTGGTGCATATTTTTGAAAATGCCCAGTAAGATCTGCAACTAAGCAATACACTCTATGATATGTCTTTCCACAAAAAAAAATAGAATCTATAAAAGCACTTGAAATCTTATCTTTAGTTTGGTTAACAGGAATTGCTTGTAATTCATCTTCTTTTATTCCGCATGAATCAATAGCAAAAATAGAATCAATTATACATAACGAACAACCCGTATCAATAAGAGAGGGTATTGAGTGCCTTTTTGTCTCATTGAACACCTGTACATCCGTATACATAAACTTATCTTTAAAAATAAGCTTTGATTGTGCTTTAGCAGCAAAACTGACAGCAAGCATTATACATAAGGATAAAAAATAGAACTTCATAATTATTTTAAAAATATATCTCTTAAAACATCTCCTATCCACAGTTCTCTCATTTTTTCTCGAAAATAATCATCCTTAAATTTAAAGGCATCTTTATTGTATATTCTTTTAAGATTGTGATTCACACTGTCTCGGTAGTGTAAGATTAGACGATAATACAATGCAGAGTCATTAATTTCATCTTGTTTTACAGTTATTGAATCTTTAACAGCAGGTATAGTAGCAAAGGTATCTTGGATTGTACTTGTTACCAACGTATCTTTTACAAATTTTATATCTAACGTGTCTCTATTTAAATTGAGATATCTATTCGTCCGTGCAAATAAAGCCCCGTTGCTAAATGCAAGAATTAGTAAGATTGATATTTTAAGTACATCTTTCATACACCGTTTTTTGCAAAGATACAACATTCTAAAAATAGATGTTCCTTTTACCAGAAAAATAGAGGTATATCTGTAAGTTCCAAGTTTTGGGATTTCAATAGAAGCATATCTAAGTCCAACTGTCCTAACAAAGGGTAGATGTTATATGCAATGGTAGGAGAAGAATGCAAGAAGCTAAAAAACAAATATGCAAACCGGAAATAATTAGCGAAACACTTGACATCGCCTTCTCAATATCGTATCTTTGTATCATCCTTTTATAGATAATCTTTATTCAACTTTGCATTAAACTACATTTCACGGCATATAGGAACGGAGAAGCAACTGCTTCCCCGTTTTTTTATTCCCTCAACACAGCAGGCTCCGATAGCTCACAGTTATATAAGCGTGGGCTTACACTTATATAAGCGTGAGCCCACACTTGTACAACCGCAATACCACACTCCGTCGTCTCCAATGCCACACTTCAACAGTTTAAACATGTGGCATTCAGCTGACTAAGATGTGGCATAGAGGAGAATAAAGTGTGGTATTTGCTTCGCTAACCACAGGCAAAAGATATCAGAAACTCACAATCACAAGGCATTCGAGTCATGACACTCATCTTGGCAGTATTCCCGTTAATAATACATAAATTTGCTATTGACAAAAGGCAACGATTATCTGCCGGAATCAGTAAACATTATTTTTAATTTGAAGCAAATCACAATAAAGAATGTTTCATTGCAAGCAGAATAATTTCAGAAACATTCCCTCTTATTTCATAATATTACTCCTATACTGCGTCGGCGTCAGATTAACCAACTGCTTAAACGTGCGATTGAAATGAGTGATTGAATCGAAGCCGCACTCCACAGCTATCTGCGAAATATCCATTTCTCCCAATGCTAACAACTTACAAGCATATCCCACACGCATTTCCAGCACATACTGCAAAAGCGTCTTCCCTGTATTCTCCTTGAAATAACGACAGAAGGCGCTGGAGTTCATACTCGCCATTCCGGCTATTTCATTCAATTTGAGGTTACGGGTGTAGTTATTGTTTATAAAGGAAATGATTTTATCAATCCGCTTGTTCCCCAGCGTAGGAAACTTTTCGTAATAATGCAGACTTGCCAACGTCCTTCTTTGCGGACTGACTGCCAGCTCCTGCAACAAATCCAGCAACCCGCTTATCTGGCGAAAACCACTTAATGAAAGAAAGCCGGAAAGCAACTCCCCTACCCGGGTTGCATCCTGTTTCGGAAAGATGATACCTCTCTTCGATTCCTCCAACAGCATTTTTATTTGCAGAAACTGAGGATAATAATCAAAGGAATACTGCATAAAGTTCTGCTCAAACTGAATGATAGTCCCTTGTACGCGTGAAGTGGCGTTCTCCGAACCATAAATATCATTGCTCCGCATGTAATGGGGCAGATTAGTACCGAACAGAATCACATCACCCGCAGAGAACTTCTCAATGCAGTCGCCTACAAAGCACAGACCATGACTCTCCTTTACGTAAATGATTTCATACTGGCTGTGGAAATGCCATGGATAAGTGAAACGATCATAATCGTAATGCCGCGCTTTGATCGGATTCGACTCCGATATAGGTAACTTTTCATTTATAATCGGTCGGCGCATATATTCAGCAAAATTTAATTCACACACAAAGATAAGGAAAGACAATAGAAATGCTACCGCATACATGCAAAAATCCGCATATATTCTGCAAATATCCATTTATCGCAGCATTATTTTTGCACGTATATTTGCAGTCAATAATCAGTTAAACTATTAATATATAAATGTTATGGAAAAAACCTGGAGATGGTTTGGCAAGAAAGACAAGATCACGCTCGACATGCTGCGGCAAATCGGCGTGGAAGGAATTGTGACTGCCTTGCACGATGTGCCCAATGGTGAAATATGGACCGAAGAGGCTATCAACGATCTGAAAACCTATATCGAGTCTTACGGCCTGCGCTGGTCTGTAGTAGAAAGCCTGCCTGTTTGCGAGGCGATCAAGTATGCCGGACCGGACCGCGAACAGTTGATAGAAAACTATAAAGTCAGTCTGGCAAACCTAGGTAAGTGCGGTGTGAAAACCGTATGCTATAACTTTATGCCTGTTATCGACTGGATACGCACGGATTTGCAACATCCCTGGGCAGACGGCACTTCGTCACTCTACTTCGACCGTGTTCGCTTCGCTTACTTCGACCTTCGAATCCTCGGACGTGAAGGAGCCGAAAAGGACTACTCCGCCGAAGAACTGGCAAAGGTTGCAGAACTGGACAAGACCATCACCGAAGCAGAAAAGGATGATCTCATAGACACGATCATTGTAAAGACGCAAGGTTTCGTCAACGGAAATATCAAAGAAGGAGATAAGAATCCGGTGAACATCTTCAAGAAGCTGTTGGCACTCTATAAAGGTATCGACCGTGATATGCTACGCGAAAACATGCGTTATTTCCTCTCCGCCATTATGCCCGTCTGCGAAGAATATGGTGTGAATATGTGTGTGCATCCCGATGATCCTCCGTTCCAGGTATTAGGTTTACCGCGTATTGTCACCAACGAAGCTGACATCGCCTGGTTCCTGAATGCAGTGGATAACCCGCATAACGGACTGACCTTCTGCGCCGGTTCCCTCAGTGCAGGCGAGCATAACGATACCCGTGAATTGGCAAAGAAATTCGCTAAACGTACTCACTTTGTCCACCTGCGCAGCACGGCCGCCATGCCCGGAGGCAACTTTATAGAAAGCTCGCATCTGACCGGACGCGGACATTTGATTGACCTCATCCGCATCTTTGAGAAAGAAAACCCGGGACTGCCTATGCGTGTAGACCACGGACGAATGATGCTGGGTGACGAAGACAAAGGATATAACCCCGGATATTCATTCCATGGCCGTATGCTGGCATTGGCACAGGTAGAAGGAATGATGGCAGTGGTGCAAGACGAAATAAACAATTAAAAATTAATAATTAAATAAGGAGATTATGAACGAACAATTCAGTATTGCAGGTAAAGTAGCCGTTATCACCGGTGCAGGTGGTGTATTGGGTGGCAGCATTGCCAAATGTTTCATGGAGCAAGGCGCCAAAGTAGTAGCCGTTGACATCCGTCAGGAACAACTGGACAAACGTGTAGAAGAACTGAAAGCTTACGGTGAAGATGTAATCGGCATCGTAGGTAATGTATTGGACATCGCCAGCCTTGAAAAATTGGCTGATGACATCGTTGCCAAATGGGGACGTATCGACATCCTGCTCAACATTGCCGGTGGCAATATGCCGGGTGCTACGCTGGCTCCCGACCAGAACTTCTTCGACATGGACGTTACCTGCTGGGAGAAAGTGACTAACCTGAATATGAACGGAACCGTCTATCCTTCTATGGTATTCAGCAAAGTGATGGCTAAACAAGGTAAAGGTTGTATCGTAAACGTATCTTCCATGGCTGCTTACAGCGCTATCACCCGCGTTCCGGGTTACTCGGCAGCTAAGACAGCCGTTGCCAACTTCACTCAATGGCTGGCAAGCGAACTCGCACTGAAGTACGGAGACGGCATCCGTGTGAATGCTATCGCTCCGGGTTTCTTCATCGGCGACCAGAATCGTGCCGTGCTTATCAATCCTGACGGTTCACTGACAGACCGCAGCAAGAAAGTTTTAGCCAAAACTCCGATGAAACGCTTTGGAGATATCAACGAACTGAACGGCGCCGTACAATTCCTGTGCAGCGATGCGGCAAGTTTCGTGACGGGTGCATTGCTTCCGATAGATGGCGGATTTAGTGCATTCAGCGGAGTATAAGAAGCTACACCCTGTTTTTTCCATACAAAAGCTGTTTCAAAATTCTGAAACAGCTTTTGTTGTTTAATAAGAGAATGCGAACGTGCACTTAAAATAAATCCATATCCACCGTTTGATATTCAACATTTTCCAGTTACCTTTGTTGAAATGAAAACAAAACAAGAAAAAGGAGACGAACTTATGGCTGGTAATTATATTCGTTTCGATTGGGCAATGAAGCGTCTGCTGCGTAACAAAGCCAATTTTGGGGTACTGGAAGGATTCCTGACTACCCTTTTGAAAGAAAACATCAAGATTCAGAAACTCCTGGAAAGCGAAAGTAATCAAGAGGATGAGTTTGATAAGTATAATCGTGTGGATATGCTTGCTGAAAATTCGAAAGGCGAACTTATCCTGATCGAAGTCCAGAATAACAATGAATATGCTTACTTCCAACGTATGCTGTTCGGCACTTCCAAGCTTGTGACAGAATACATCAACCGCGGCGAAGGATACGATAAAGTACGCAAAGTCTACAGCGTTAATATCGTATATTTCTCCCTGGGTAATGGAAAAGATATCGTATATCATGGCAAAACAGAATTCCGCGGTATCCATGAAGGGGATATTCTGGAACTAACTCCTTTTCAGAAACAGACTTTCAGTGTTGATACTGTCAGCCAACTTTATCCCGAGTATTATATTCTAAAAGTAAATGATTTCAATCAGGTTGCCAAAAGCCCGTTAGAGGAATGGATTCATTATCTGAATACAGGTGATATTCCCGACAGCGCTACTGCTCCTGGTTTAGAGGAGGTTCGTGAACACCTGAAGATAGACAGGATGACTAAAGATGAGTTGAAAGCCTATTATCGACATTTGGATAATATCGTTATCCTCCGAGACAACATCTATACGGAACGTGCAGAAGGACGTGCAGAAGGACGTGAAGAAGAGCGTTATAGTATAGCTCGTTCCCTAAAAGAACTCAATACTCCCATAGATATAATTATTAAATCTACTGGTCTTTCCGAAAAAGAGATTGCTATATTATAAAGAATTAGCTTTTTATTTGTTGACAGAATTAATTCCTTTCTGTGCAGAGAGGAGTTAATTCCGTCAACAAGTTTAAGATAACTATTTTGTATTGAGTTGATTGTATATCAAAGACAAACCTTTATCTTTGTTATCGAAAAAATAAATGATTATGGATACACTAAAATTGACCGATACTTATTTGGAAATACTAAAGCCATTGAATGATGATATAAAATTGCAGTTAGCTACCCGGTTAACAACTTCTGTTATTGTTGATAAAAACACCAGAAAAAAATAGAACTAACGAGATGATAGAGAAACATCTTGGCAAATGGAAAAATTAAATAAGACAAACGAACCTCCTACTCATGTCCTGGGCCTGGCTCATCCTCCTATTCCCGTTGTACGCATCGGATTCATAGGCTTAGGCAATCGCGGATTACTCACGTTGGAGCGTTATATGCTCATAGAGCACGTAGAGATCAAAGCTTTGTGTGAGATACGCCCCGGAAACCTGGCAAAAGGACAAGCCCTACTGACAAAAGGCGGACATCCCGCCGCAACCGGTTATGCCGGAGAAAACGGTTGGCAACAAATGTGTTGCAACCCTGATATCGACCTCATCATTATATGTACGGACTGGCTGACACATGCCCCTATGGCCACCTACGCCATGAAGCAAGGTAAGCATGTTGCCATCGAAGTGCCCGCTGCCATGACCGTAGCCGAGTGCTGGCAACTGGTAGACACCGCTGAGCGCACCCGCCGCCACTGCATCATGCTGGAAAACTGTTGCTATGATGCCTTTGCCCTGACCACGCTGAACATGGCAAGACAAGGCCTGTTCGGTGAAATCATGCACGTGGAAGGTGCTTATATACACGACCTGCGCTCCATGTACTTCAGCGATGAAAACCAAGGCGGCTTCCATAACCACTGGAACAAGGCTTACTGCATGGAGCACACCGGAAACCCCTATCCCACTCACGGCTTAGGTCCCGTATGCCAGATCCTGAATATCCACCGGGGCGACCGTTTGAATTACCTTGTATCCATGTCCACCCACCAAGCGGGAATGACGGAATATGCCCGCCGCACTTTCGGAAAAGAATCTCCCGAAGCACAACAGGCTTACCTGTTGGGAGACATGAACACCACCCTCATCCATACCGTCAAGGGAAAGACCATCCAACTGCAATACTGCACCGTTCATCCACGCCCTTACAGCCGTTCGCACACCATTTGCGGCACGCGAGGGTTTGCACAAAAATATCCGGTAGCCACGATCAATTTGGAAGATGTGCGTAGCGGAGGAGCAATCGGTACAGCCGCCGGAGAGACAGCCAGCGCAACCACCGAAGAACTCTTGCAACACTATCAACATCCTTTTACAGCTACCATCGGCAAAGAAGGTGCCCTCAAAGGTGCCCCGAACGAGATGAACTATATCATGGATTACCGCCTCATCTACTGCCTGCACCATGGACTCCCCTTGGATATGGACGTCTACGATGCCGCCGAATGGTCGTGCATCACCGAGCTCAGTGAGCAATCGGTATTGAATGGCAGTCGCCCGGTAGAAATACCCGACTTCACACGGGGCGCATGGGAGACTTTTCCCTGTGTTGCAAGAAACTAATCTCGACATTACGATAAACTAATATTTTTCTTGCATAATATTATTCATACAATAGTTTAGACATCATTTAATTCATAATCCATCATAAAAACATTAATTCAACTACTGATTCGCATTATCAATCTTTTTCATTCATATTTGCAGTTACCTTATAATAGGTACATTTCATAGAATTTAGTTTAGCATCACTTCAAAGATGGACAAGTCTAAACAGAATGATTATTCGTATGTTCAATAATTTACAAAATGCGCACCTATTCAGTTTATTAGCATGTCCGGGTAGTTGCAGACCTCAGTGGGGATAGTAAACTGTTTTAGGTGTGCTCCTTTTAATAGTATCGAACATGCAAACACTCAATATCAAATACTAATTTCTTTGACCTATTCAGTCTAAACAATATCACATAAACTTCAAATATTGATATAGTAAAAAGCCGCAAACTGTTTACACATGCAAAAAAACGTTCTTTTTCCTTGCATACTTTAAAAAGATGCATTACTTTTGCCACCGTTAAACACAGTATTCACCCCTTTAAAACTAAAAGAAAGGGACTAATTTATGTTGGAACTATAATATCTCAGCCAGGACTAAGTTGACTCATCGGGATGATGGGGCTTTGCAATTTTCTTGATTAGTCCTACAATCACATTTATAATTTTATTATTATTCACTTCAATGCAGTGGACAGATAGTGTTGTATCTATCATCATCCCTCATGCATTGGGTACAAAACGCATATTGCACTGCCCCGTCGCGAGGCGGGCAGCCCATGCCGTATGCATACACATGAAAAAAAGAAAATATGGGAATACGATTAAAAGATTTAAGTAAGCTGGGATATAGAGACAATGTAGCACGCAGTCTGGCAGTAGCCATCGTCGGTAAACATTGCAAGCACCAAAGCAAAGAACAGATTATCAAGACACTGAGCGACGTGCTGGAAAATCCCGATACTTATAAAGAGAATGAGACATGGGGCAAACTGGCCGAACGCCTGTCCCCCACCCTCATCGAAAAGAAGTTCACAGCATACGACTTGCTCGACGAGCCGTTGCCCTATAAAACCTATGGCGGCAAGTTCATAGAAACCCTCGCCAAACAGCAGATGAACCTGGCCATGAGGCTCCCCGTCAGCGTAGCCGGCGCACTGATGCCCGATGCACATGCCGGATACGGTCTGCCCATCGGCGGTGTACTCGCCACGGACAATGCCGTCATTCCCTATGCCGTAGGGGTGGATATCGGTTGCCGGATGAGCCTGACGGTGTTCGATGCCAAAGCGGATTATCTGAAAAGATACTCGCATCAGATAAAAGAGGCACTGAAAAACTATACCCATTTCGGCATAGAGGGTGGCCTGACCTTTGCACAGGAGCATGAAGTGACAGAACGGGAAGAATTCCAGTTAACACCTCTTCTGAGGGACTTACGCGGAAAGGCCATTCGTCAGTTGGGCAGTTCCGGCGGTGGAAATCATTTCGTGGAGTTCGGAGAGCTTCTTCTGCAAGGAGAAAATGTGCTGGGACTGCCCGAAGGCAATTATATGGCATTGCTGTCACATTCCGGTTCGCGCGGACTGGGAGCAGCTATTGCCATGCATTACAGCCAGATAGCCCGTGAAGTCTGCAAACTGCCACGTGAAGCACAGCATTTTGCTTGGCTCGATTTGAACTCGGAAGAAGGACAGGAATACTGGATGAGCATGAACCTGGCAGGCGACTATGCCCGTGCCTGTCACGAACAAATCCACCTGAACCTCTCGAAAGCTCTGGGACTGAAGCCAATGGCGAACGTGAACAATCATCACAACTTCGCTTGGAAAGAGGAGATTGCACCCGGACGCACCGCCATCGTGCATCGCAAAGGGGCTACTCCTGCACAGGCTGGGCAACCGGGACTTATCCCCGGAAGCATGGCAACTCCCGGTTATCTGGTAGCAGGTCGGGGTGTGGAAGAGTCGTTATGTTCCGCTTCGCACGGTGCCGGACGGGCCATGTCGCGCCAGAAGGCAAAGGAGAGTTTCACCCAGTCGGCCATGAAGAAATTTCTCTCGCAGGCTGGGGTCACACTGATTGGGGGTAGCATCGAAGAGATGCCATTAGCCTACAAGAACATCGACCGGGTGATGCAACCCCAAGAGACATTGGTAGAAGTGCAGGGCAAATTCATGCCGCGCATCGTAAGAATGAATAAAGAGTAAGAGGCTATGGAGAAAGTATATATGCAAATAACCTCCGGACGCGGCCCTGCCGAATGTTGTCGCGTAGTGGCGCTGGTACTGGAAAAGATTCTGAAACAAGCCGTCGCCAAAGGAGTGAAAACAGAAGTCGTGGAACGCGAAACAGGACCTCTCAACCGTACCCTGCTCTCAGCCGTCATCTCTCTGCAAGGCCGAGATTATCACGCGCTGATTGAGGACTGGGAAGGTACCGTGCAGTGGATTGCCAAAAGTCCGTACCGCATTTATCATAAACGGAAGAACTGGTTTGTCGGTGTGCAGACCTTCACGCTCTCCGAAAGCCAGGAGGCTACGGAAGCGGAAATCCGTTATGAGACCTTGCGGGCATCCGGACCGGGCGGGCAACACGTGAACAAGACGGAGTCTGCCGTCCGTGCCGTCCATATCCCTACCGGAATGAGCGTGGTAGCTTCCGACCAACGCTCGCAATGGCAAAACAAGAAGCTGGCCACCGAACGCCTGCTGTTGAAACTGGCATCATGGAGCATAGAGCAAGCCATGATTCAGGCACAGGCCAACTGGAGTAATCACAACTGCCTGCAACGTGGCAATCCGGTGAAGGTGATCCAGGAGCCGCTGATTTAAAGTAGATGAATGATTAAAAAAGAAAGGAGCAACTTATGTTATCAGAAAAATATGGTCGCACGTATCATTATCCGTTTTCTCCCGGAACGACCAGTGACGACCGCATCAACCATACATATTGGGAAGACATCCAACAGATAGAAACCCTGATACACACCGAAAAGCTGGACGGAGAAAATAATTGTCTGAGCCGCCACGGTGTATTTGCCCGCTCGCATGCAGCACCCACCACCTCACCGTGGACCAGGGAACTGCGCGAGCGTTGGGAACTCATGAAAAACGACTTGGGAGACATCGAGATATTCGGTGAAAACCTGTATGCCATACATTCGATAGAGTATCGCAAACTGGAAACACACTTTTTCGTGTTTGCCGTGCGCTGTCTGAATCAGTGGCTGTCGTGGGAGGAAGTGAAATTCTATGCCGCTCTGTTCGACTTGCCCACGGTACCCGAATTACGAGTGGAAACGGTAAAAGGATTGACGCAGGAAGCATTGCAGCAACAAGTCGTTAGTCTGGCACAAAAACCGGGTGTGCTCGGAACACGCGATCCACAAACAGACGCAGATTGTACCCGCGAAGGGGTAGTCACCCGTAATATAGGTGAATATCCTGTAAGTGAATTTGCCCACAACGTATTCAAGTACGTACGCAAGGGGCATGTGAAGACCGATGAGCACTGGACACGCAACTGGAAGCGTGCCCGCCTCATCTGGGAAACAGGAAAGGAGGAATAAAATGAATTGGAAACTGACAGATAATAAGAATTGGGACTCACTGGAACAACAGTTCCGGTGGGTACAAGATATGAACTTCGTGATGCAGCACCATTTGCATCACGAAGAAGGTAGTGTGGCCGTACATACCCGTATGGTACTGGATGCATTGCAGCAACAGCCGGAATATCGGGCTTTGCCTGCACAGGAACAGGAAATATTATGGGCAGCCGCTTTACTGCATGATGTGGAGAAGCGCTCTACTTCGGTAGATGAAGGAGGTGGCATTATCACTTCCAAGGGACATGCCAGGCGTGGGGAATATACGGCACGCACGATCCTTTACAGGGATATTCCTACTCCGTTTCATATCCGGGAGAACATTGCTGCGCTGGTGCGTTATCATGGTTTGCCGGTTTGGATTATGGAACGGGAGAATCCTGTGAAGAAGCTGTGCGAAGCATCTCTCAGAGTGGATACACGTTTACTGAAAATGCTTGCAGTAGCGGATATTCAGGGACGTATCTGCAAAGATAAGTCTGCACTGATGGAGGTTGTCGAATTATTCGAGATGCTTTGCCGTGAACAGGATTGCTGGGGAAAGGCACGAGGCTTTGCAACGGACCATGCCCGCTTCCAGTACTTTCATGCTGAGGATGGGTATATAGATTACATTCCACATGATAATTTCCGGTGTGAAGTTATCTTATTATCCGGTTTACCGGGGATGGGGAAAGATCATTATATCCGTACATTGCCACAGGATATTCCTGTGATAAGCCTTGATGCTATCCGGCGAAAGTACAAAGTTAGCCCTACGGATAAGGCTGCCAATGGCAGGGTGGTACAGGAAGCTAAAGAAGAAGCTCGCAGCTATCTGCGTAAAGAGCAAGGGTTTGTGTGGAATGCAACCAATACCTCAAAACAAATGCGCTCGCAACTGATTGATTTATTCCTCACTTACGGGGCTAAAGTGAAGATTGTTTATATCGAAAAGCCGTATGCGGTATGGAGGAAACAAAATCGTGAACGGGAATTTATGGTTCCGGAAACGGTACTGGATGCAATGCTCGGGAAGCTGGAAGTTCCGCAATTGGGGGAGGCACATGAGGTGGTGTATGCTGTCTGAGAGTAAGTCTATATCCGAATCTACCTGTGCATCTCCCCGAGCTTCGGACCCATAAAGAATGGTCTTCGCATCAGGAGCAATGCGATGCACTACTTCTGCAATCCGGCGAACAATATCAGGTCGTTTCATAACTTAATCTCCTATTCTCTAATTACACGACAAAGATAACAATGTTTTCGGAAATACAACTTACTGCAATACAATACTTACCGAGAAATACGGCGCTATCTGGAAACAAGGATCATATTCCCTCCCCATCGCCTTAAAGAACGCTGACAAGCTTCTGCCATCATAATAAGCATTACGTACCGCATTTATCCCCACCGTAACAGGCAAAGAAATGTGCTTGGAAACCTTGAATTCAGGACGGAAACCTACCACAATGTACTGGTGCGTAAAAATCTTATCATCACCATTCAACTCTGTCAAAGCCATCTGCCCACCCATTTCCGTAATGAAACTGATGCTGAACGTTTTGTCCACATTATACCCAACCGCAAGGTTAGCTCCATCCAAAGCCGAGAAACTACAAGTCAGCTTATGCCCATAATTCCAATTTACGTATAATGCAGGAAACGCCATAGGATAACCGAAAGCATTGTTCAATGCCAAACCCGCACCCAGTTCCAGATTAGGGAATATACGCCTGACAAAGACCAACCCCGCACTTCCCAATACATTCCGGAAACGTAAACGCGAAAACCGTGTATCATCCGTATACACGCCGACACCGATGCTTGCCATCATCGACCATTTCTCACTCAAAGGCCGCACATGGAAAAGCGACATCTGCAAATTCAGGATCTCGGACAACACAAGAGGCTCTGCAATATTCTTATTATTCAGAGACGCATAATCGCCCGAAAGCCCGATCCCCCATATCGTAGGCTGATTGCTTTCGTTCTTTTTCATCGACAAAGGCAGATTGGCACTTCCGTGATAGACCATGGCGGAACCTTTACTGTTACCCACTTTCTGATTGTGCTCATCCCGATAAGCCGATGTACCGAAATACTCTGTTTTAATAGTGATCTGTGCAGTGCTTTCCACAGAAACCAGTAGTAATAAGACTGTTGCAATAGATATCCATTTCATTTTTGTTTCTTCTTTTAATGATTTGTATGCCACAAAGATTGTCAATATCAATGCGAACGAGAAAATCTTTTTGACCAACCCCCGGCCTGCTTATGACAAAACGGATAAGCAGCAACCACTTTATCCCTTATCTTTGCAACATGAAGAAACATCTGACTTTCAAATCGCAGCAGCTCTCTACTATCTTCTGGCTACTCATCGCTGGCACTTTCTGGATACAATTCCTCAATATGTCGACCAGTATATGCGAAGCAACGCTTCTCACCATCTGCATAAGTGGCAGTTATATGCTGGTGAACCAATATCTATGTAACCATCTGCTGAAAAAAGCGATACGCACCAAGCAGATGAAGCCTTTCTGGATATTGTTTATAGTACTTTGCGTCCCTACAAGTGCACTGGTAGCTTCCTACTTCGTTCTCTTCCAGCATCTTGAACAAACAGGTATATTCCCTGCATCCAACATCTTCATAGAGGGAGAAGAAAGCCTTCTTTTCAACTCTATCCTCTTGCTACCGGGTACATTGGTTATTAATCTCGCCTTCTGCGGCCTGTATTTCTATTCGGAAAACCTGCAATTAGAAAAAGAGAAATCTCAATTCCTCTTCCAGACATTACGGCAGCAAATCACCCCTCACTTCATGTTCAATGTGTTGAATCACATCAACATTCTGATGCAGGATAATGTACCTTTAGCTTCCTCTTTGTTAGAGAAATATTCCGATATCCTGCGTTACCAGCTGTATAACGGTCAGAAAGAGCTTATCAGCCTGGAACAGGAAATAGAATTCCTACAAAACTACATAGCGATAGAAAACATTCGCTGGGAAGACAAACTGACCGTAAGCACCGAATGGGAAGTAGAAGACGACAGCATCGGATTCCCGCCTTTGTTATTACTGACATTCATAGAAAATGCCTTTAAACATGCATCGCACACCCCCACGGAGAAAGGACAAGTACAGATACGGCTCAAACAGAATACCCATCATATCCTTCTTGAAGTTGGCAACACCAGTTCCCCGCATCTGCAACGAACAGGCACCGGACTGGGACTGGCCAATGCAATCAAACGACTGGACATCCTGTTCCACAAGAAGTACCAGTTGTCCGTCAACCAAACAGATACCTATTATCAAACCTCACTTAGCATTGAAATATAAAAGATGAAAGACTCCCCTGAACAACAACCCCTAAAATGCCTCATCGTAGACGACGAACAAATCGCCATCAAAGGCATTGCCAACCACATCAGCAAACTGGACTTTCTCACAGTCAACGCTACCTGTTCTTCTGCACTCGAAGCAAGAGGAATATTAGAAAACCAGCCTATCAACCTCATGTTTCTGGATATCAATATGCCCTATCTTTCCGGCATCGATTTCCTGAAATCATTGGATGAAGCACCGTTGACCATACTAACTACCGCCTATTCCGAATATGCCCTGGAAGGCTATCAACTCAATGTTGTTGACTACTTACTGAAACCAATTTCTTTTCAGCGTTTCTTTCAGGCAGTGACCAAGGCCGCCCATACTTTCAGAACCCAACTCTTACTGCAAAATAATGGAATAGAAGAAACCACCCGGGAAATGTATATCAGACAGGGGGATGCATTTACCCAGATAGCCTGGAAAGATATACTGTATGTAGAAGGTATGCAAAACTACCTGAAACTGCACTTCAAGTCCAAAACTCTCATCATCCATCAGACCATGACTTCACTGGAAGAAATTCTGCCTCAAAGCGCCTTCTTCAGAATACACAAGTCTTTCCTTGTAAACCTCTCGCACATCGATTCCATCGCCAAAGGAAGAGTCTTCATCAACGGGAAAGAACTTCCTGTTTCAGCCCTGCGACGGGAGGAATTACTGCAAACAGTAGTCTATAAGAATTTAATCAGCAAATAAAAATTGGGCACATCCCTTCATGAACCATGACGGATTAGACAAGATTTCCGAATATTACATCTATCTTTGCAGGCGTAAACAGACAACGCACATTTTATAGAGAAAGTTTCTAAAACTCATTACCAAACTTACGCATAAAACAGATGAAAACAATCGTAAACGTCCCTACTAAGCAAAGCCTGATTCGGGAAACAAGAGATTATTTAATGATCGCCCTCGGATTAATTCTTTATGGTATAGGCTGGACAGTATTTCTATTGCCCAATGACATCACCACCGGAGGAGTGCCGGGTATCGCCTCCATAGTCTATTTCGCTACCGGCTTCCCTGTGCAGTACACTTATTTCAGTATCAACCTCATCTTGCTACTACTCTCTATCCGCATCCTGGGCTGGAAGTTCAGTATCAAAACTGTATTCGCCGTATTCACCCTGACATTCTTCCTTTCCATCATTCAGAGACTGGCAAGCGGTGTGGTCTTACTGCACGATCAGCCTTTCATGGCGTGTGTCATCGGTGCATCCCTCTGCGGAGGCGGCATAGGCATCGCTTTTTCTTCCAATGGTAGCACAGGCGGAACGGATATCATTGCCGCCATCATCAATAAATACCGGGATATCACGCTGGGGCGTGTAATGCTGATCTGTGACCTGATTATCATTTCTTCCAGTTACTTTGTGTTGAAAGATTGGGAGAAGGTGGTTTACGGTTATGTAACCCTGTACATTTGCAGTTTTGTTCTGGATCAGGTAGTGAACAGTGCCCGGCAATCCGTACAGTTCTTTATCATCAGTGAGAAATATGATGAAATAGCCCGGCACATCAATGTATATCCGCACCGAGGAGCCACCGTCATCAATGCTTCCGGATTTTATAGCGGCAAGGAACAGAAGATGTTGTTCGTACTTGCCAAGAAGCGCGAATCAACAATTATATTCCGATTGATAAAGGATATAGATCCAAACGCATTTGTATCACAAAGTGCGGTAATCGGAGTATACGGAGAAGGGTTCGACAGAATAAAGGTGAAGTAGCCCGTTACTTGCGGCCATAGCCACCTTCTTTCCAAACATACACTACAGGGCGGCGGAGATACGGTTTCAGTTTCTCTGCCGCTTCTTTATCCATATAGTCGGTAGTTGTAAAAGTAAAAGTCAGTGTATTGTCCTTTGCAGAAAGATCGGCTTTCATCAGCAGCATATCTGCCTGTTCGCCGGCATCTCTCACTTCATAATCCATCAACGTATCTGGTAATGACAGGAAATCTTTCATTACAGGAGGCGTGAGGAAAGAAGAAGCGGGCAATTCTTCCCAACCGGTGGTATAGAAATGGACGTCACTGTCGCAGGCAGGGGCACAAGCTGTAGACACGGTACAGATTACTTTCGTGCTGTCACTCGTAGCCAGTAGTTTCATCTGCCAAGAGCTTTGCGGTGTCATCTGGATGCGGATATAGTCGGGAGCAAGCTCCGTCATTTCCGATTTGCCGCCAAAACGGTTGGTTACTTCCGCTTTCATCTTACTTTCAAGGAAGTCGATAAAGTCGGCACGGTTCACAGCAGTAAGCAGCGGACTGAGGCTATCGGGCATATTTTTGAAAAAGGTTTTAGCTTCCTGGGCTTGCAGAGAACACATCCAGGCACAAGCCAAACACAAGAACATTGTCAATTTCTTCATCATATTATTTTTCTGTTATTCCTATTTTGTATTTTATTACTTCAACGCAATCTTCAGAGCAAGGAGCATATCTCTCCAAGAAAATGTGCATCTGTTTCGTCAAAGGTATTCAGGTTTTCACTGTCTATATCGAGCACACCCCACACCTTGCCATTCTCACGAATCAACGGAACAACGATCTCCGAGCGCGACAACGAACTGCAAGCTATATGTCCGGGGAATGCATCTACATCGGGCACCACCAACGTCTCTGCCTTAGCCCATGCCGTACCGCAAACACCCCGTCCTTTCCGGATACGTGTGCAGGCTATCGGTCCCTGAAAAGGTCCCAATACCAGTTCTTCCCCTTTCACCAGATAGAATCCTACCCAAAAGAAACCGAAAGTCTCTTTCAGTGCAGCCGAAATATTAGCCAGATTGGCTATAAGGTCATTTTCGCCTTCAATCAGGCTCTTTATCTGGGGAAGCAAAGTCTGATACTTTTCGGCCTTGCCGCCGTTGCTGATACATAAATCTTCTGCCATAATTACACTCCCAATACTATATTAGCATCAATATTCAACTTCCTGCTCATTTCACGAGCTACCTTCAAAGTAGGTTCACTCCTTCCAGTAATATAGTCGCTAACACGCGAAGTGCTCACTCCAAGTAACTCAGACAACTTTGCCTGATTTATTCCCATTTCATACATACGCAATTTTAACACATCAACCAAAGAGGGAACTTTGATCGGATAATGTTCATCCTCATACTCTTCTACAAGTCCTGACAGTAAATCCAACTCTATAAGATTTTTATCAGTCAAAGGAGTATCATCATCAACTAATGGAAGAAGTTCTTCTATCCTCTCCATTGCCGCTTTATAAGCTATTTCACTCTGAATCTTTGCCATACCTAAACATTTTTAGCATCTATATTATCATAATCCGTATGAGTGCCAATAAAACGAATTAAAACAGTCTTAATAGTAAATTTAATCACTACAACCAACCTATAATTATTGCCTCTAATATTGAATATATAATGCTGATTACCTACATTATCAACACTATTAAAAGTCTGCTTCATATCAGCAAAACAGGTCCACTCTGCTTTCTTTACCTTCTGATACCAATCTTCAAGAGCTGTTTCAGCATCAGGGTTTTTGGTATAATATTCAACTATTTTGCTTTTGGCTATTATTCTCATTACTCGTATTGATTTGAACAAAGGTACATATTTAATATTGAAAAACAAAACATTTTATTGTCTTTCAAAACTATTAATACTAAGATACTTCTTACTTTTTCTTTAATCTCCCTTCATAGTAATCAGCATCATTTACTTCCCAAATACAGGAAGAACATTCCAATCAATACCAAAATGAGATCGACAGCCTTACTTTTTAAATTCTTTTCACGGAAGAAGAGAGCTCCGAAAAGGAAGGAGACAACCACACTGCCCCGACGTACCATAGAGACAATGGAAATCATGGAGTCTTCATAGCTCAAGGCATAGAAGTAGGCAAAGTCAGCTGCACTAAGGAAAACGGATATCAGGATGATAGTCCAGTCCCAACGGAAAGGGGTACTTTCTTTTCGTTTGGGGTACCACAGCAAAAGGATAATGGGACACATGATAAATACCTGATAGACATTATACCACGACTGCACCACCATAGGATTGAATTGCTTCATCAGATACTTGTCATAAAGTCCGCTGATAGCTCCGGTGATGGCAGCCAGCACGATGAAGTAAATCCATTTGTTATGTTTAAAGTCAATGCCTTCTTTCTTACCGGAACGGCTCAGCATAAAGAAAGAAAGTATGGCAAGCATGACTCCAATCCATTGATACAGGTTCAGACGTTCACCGAATATCAGCATGGCACCCACCAGCACCATTACAGGACGGGTAGCATTAATCGGACCGACAATCGTCAACGGCAAATGCTTCATGCCAAAGTAACCGAATATCCAGGAAGACAGAACTATGAACGACTTGACAATGACAAACTTATGTACTTCCCAACCTGCAACAGGTACTTCGAACATTGTTCCGTTCAAAGCAGGAGTAAAAGCGGAAACCAGTATGAAAGGAAGAAATATCAGGCTGGAGAATACCGTATTCAGAAACAGAACGGGAAGCACAGCATTATCGCGCAATGATTTCTTCTTAAATGCATCATAAAAACCCAGCAAGGCAGCTGAGAGAAAGGCGAGTAATAACCACATGGTTCTTAGTTAATTAATTGTTAGTTATTCAGTTATTATCTGCGATGAATAATTCCTCGGGATATGTGACATCTACCAGAAACAGAGCATTGCCCGGAACGGAAGTACCAGCCTTGCAACGGTCTTTCTGCTCGATGACACGCCGGAAACCATCAACGGTGAGCTTGCCACGGCCTACTTCGAGCAAAGTGCCGACAACTGCACGAACCATATTGCGCAGGAAGCGGTCCGCCTGAATGGTGAATACCCAGGTTACATCGTCTATCTGAGTCCAAGCGGCATGCATGATGCGGCAGTTGTTTGTTTTTACGTCCGTATGCAGTTTGCTGAAACTGGTGAAGTCTGTATAATTAAACAAACTACGGGCCGCTTCGTTCATTCGTTCGAAATCGGGCGTCTGGAAAAGACGACAACGGTATTGACGATTGAAGGGAGACTTTGCCGTAGTCACGTAGTATTTATACATGCGTGCCGTTGCATCAAAGCGGGCATGCGCATCGGGCTTCACTGCACGGAGGCGGTAGACAGAAATATCAGGCGGCAAAAGACGGTTCAGTTTGTCGATAAAGAAAGCTGTATCAAGCGGTTCGTCACTATCAAAGTGGGCAACCATCAGAGCAGCATGCACCCCGGCATCGGTACGTCCGGCACCAATAACTTCTACTTTACGACGCATCAGTGTGGCAAGTGCACGCATCAGACACTCTTGTACACTGTCTCCGTTGGGTTGTATCTGCCAGCCGTGGTAGGCGGTTCCGTCGTAAGCTAAATAAATAAAATACCGTTGCATACTCTTTTGCTTTCATTTTTCGGGCGCAAAGGTACAAAAATAAGGCTATAAGGAAGAACTCTCTTTTCTTTTTCCTACTTTTGTGCCCACATAAAAACATTTTCAAGCAATATGCAACAAAGATACAACAAACTTCCGGTTTTATTTTTAGCAATACTTATGGCCGGCACTTCCCTTGCCGGATGCAAAAAGAAAGATATGTCCCTCAAACTGAACGAGCCGCGAAACATTAAAGGAGTTATCAGTTACAGACGAACTTTCGGCGACTTGAATGAAGCGCATCTGAATGTCGCACAAGCCATAGGCATTACGCCAATTGCCTCCCGCAAAGAGGCCGAACACATGAAGGAAAAACTTCAGCACATCGAAACGAACGATTTATATGTGGTAGACTCGCTGACACACTCCATCCCATATCTCATTAAAGGTGCAGCACAACTACTGGATACCATCGGTACCAATTTCCTTGACTCACTGACCGCCAAAGGGCTAAATCCCAATAAAATAATCGTAACCTCGGTACTCCGCACCGAAGATGACGTAAAACGCCTGCGTCGCCGCAATGGTAATGCCTCGGCAAACTCCGCGCATTTCTACGGAACCACATTCGATGTCAGTTGGAAGCGCTTCAAGAAAGTGGAAGATGAAGATGGACGCCCGCTACAGGATGTCAGTTCAGATACATTGAAACTCGTACTCTCCGAAGTATTGCGCGACTTGCGGAAAGCGGATAAATGCTATATAAAGTATGAGTTGAAGCAAGGATGCTTCCATATTACGACGAGAGGAAAATAATAAATCAGGTATTAAGTTTTAAGTATTGCAGTATTAAGACTACGCCATAACACTGCATACTTAAAACCTGATATCTTGTCTTTTCATTCTTCCATCATCCTCCACGCCAATGGCAGACACGTCACGATATCCCCAGCCGTCATTCCTATCGTCCCATACTTCTTGCAAGCAATGTCTCCGGCAAGCCCGTGAACATACATCGCCAGGCAGGCTGCATCTTCCGAAGCATACCCTTGTGCCAACAAAGCCAGCACTACACCCGTCAACACATCTCCACTGCCACCTGTTGCCATACCCGGATTACCTGTAGTATTAAAACAACACTTCCCTTGCGGAGTAATAACCACAGAGTAAGCACCTTTCAAGATGATATACGTTCCTGATGTTCGCGCCAACTCACGTGCTTTCGTTAAGCGTTCATAAGAGTCCTGACACTTTCCTACCAACCGTTCCAGTTCTTTCGGATGCGGTGTCAGAATACTCCCTTTCGGTAAGCGTCCGATATAATTGCGATGCCCTGCCAGTACATTCAAAGCATCAGCATCCACTACCATAGGAGATAAACAACTGTCTATCTGTTCCAATACCGCGCCCTCTGTCTCTTCCGCCTTTCCCAGACCCGGACCGATGCCCACTGCCTGATAATCATCCGTATCCGTAGGGCAGGCAAAACAGGTATCACTGGGGTCCAGTTCCGTCATAGCCTCCGGCACGGAAGTCTGCACAATCATATTGTTACAATAAGGCACATGCATCGTCAGCAACCCTACTCCAGAGCGCAAGCAAGCTTTTGCGGCAAGCACCGACGCTCCCGCCATTCCTTGCGAACCGGCTATAAGCAGGGCGCGTCCGAAATCCCCTTTATGGGCAAACTTATTTCTCGGTTTCAACAGATCCTGCATATCCTCAGCCTCCAGCAGACTATAATCAGTCTCCATCTCCTCTATCGCATCTTCACTCAGACCGATATCCAGCAATTCCCATTCACCCACGAACTCCTGATTCTCTGCAAAGAGAAAAGCCAGCTTCGGCAATTGCAGACTCAGCGTCACATCCGCACGGACAATATTAGCTTTGATATTGAAAGTATTCTCCTCCCCCATCAATCCCGAAGGAACATCAATAGCCACAATCTGTGCCGATGAAGCATTGATATACTTCACCACGGCAGCAAAACCACCACTCAGCGGCTTGTTCAGTCCACTACCGAACAATCCGTCGATAACCACATGGTCAGCCGTCAGCACGGGCGGGACGAATTGTGATGTCACTTCATGAAAATCCACATTCTTCACATCCGCCAGTCGTTCCTTGTTCGCCTCGCAATCGGGAGAAAGTTCTCCTTTGGTATTAAACAGATAAACCGATACCTGATAACCCTTTTCCGCCAGCAATCGGGAGACTGCCAATGCATCTCCACCATTATTGCCCGGTCCGGCAAATACCGTAACCGGTGTTTCAACCTCCCAGCGTTTCGTAATCGCTTTTGTCAATGCCTGCGAGGCACGCTCCATCAGGTCGATGGAAGCAACCGGTTCATTCTCTATTGTGTAAGCATCCAATTCTTTGATGCTTTGAGTAGGAAATATCTTCATATCTTTATTTTCAAATTACTAACAAAGGTAGGCTATTTTGTGGAGATACGCAAGGAAGGATGGCAGAGAATAATTCTCAAATCCATTGGAGGAATTAAAGCATCCTGATCTATTAAATGAGGGCATCTAGCCTGCGCCCCAACGCATGAGCCAATTTCAGATTCAACACCATAACAAGGACACCCAATATTCCGCCCAATAGAAAATCCATTGCAGTAAACAAGCCCGTAGAATAAAAGAAATAACAGACATAAACCGCATAAGGCAGACAAAGTAATGAGGTTACTATAGCCGGAATATACTTCCTTAGCAGTACGAATTGCCCCACATGCACGAGCAAATGTATGCCAAATGCAAGGAACAAAGCCATCCACAAAAAATAATGCCGGGAAAGAACTGCATAGACAGATACACCACTGATAATAATAAATTCCTCGGCAACCGCTATTGCAAAACCGGTCGTGCTCAACTCCCGTAATTGCATGATTTGCTTTCTCAACACCGGGAAGCGACGGGACAATTCATCTGCATTCCGCTCCATCCACCTCTGTTGCATAATGATCTCTTCGAAATCATGCAACATGAAGACGATGGGAAACAGACATATCAGTAACACAATATGATCCATAACGACGATTTATAAAGTAACATGATGCACGCTAATAAGCATCCATCTCATCCTCTTCCCGTTCCGCCTGTTTATCGGCCAGTTCCATCTTCTTCGTCAGCAGCTCCTTCGGGAAGTAATACTTAAACGGAATCCGATGGCATCCCGCACGTTTCACGGCCAGCGTCAGCCTACGGTCCGCTTTGAAGTACACACGTGAGAGTCTGACGGAATGTGGCAACACATCTTCCGGATGTTCGAACCCCTTGCTCGTGACTGCCGTCTGAAACGACCCGATGCCGCGTAACGTCACAGAGCGTCCGTCGCTCAACTCCTCTTCAATGATTTCACCCGTTGCAGCCAGAACTGCTTCTACCACTCCCGGGTGAAAACCAGTCCGCTGAGCTACCCGATGTGCTACGTCCCGCTCCGTTCTGCCGCTTTTCTTCTGCATTTTCTTGCCGACGGCATACCACAATTGGGGTTTTTCTTTTTTCGTTGCATCCACCTTGCGGCAGACAATGTAAGGGATTGCCATATATCGAATATATTAACAGTTAACGCTTTATTATTAAACAGTCCGTCTTTCTTTAAAGAATGCAGATACCTACATGCACATGTTAGGACTACTGACATGCACATGTAAACAGTATCAACATGCATATCTCAATAGTTCTAACATGCACATGTAAACACCACTGTTTATTAAACAAAAGTAGACTATTTAATAGAGATAAACAAGGAATATTAGCATTAACATCGAGTGACAAACAATTGCCTGAAAAACAAATAAACCATAAAATAAAAACCCTCTGCCTAAATAATCTTTTTTATTGGTCCGATAATGTACCTTCTATTCTCTCTTTTGTATTTTTGCTATCAATTAGACAAACACTAATTCGCTATATATGAAAGGCTTTAATAACTATGCGGAGCGTGAGGAGTTCTCTATATTCAAAGAATTCTTTTTGGATCATGGAAGATGCAAAGAGATGAAGAAAAAAGAATATTTTGCGGAACAAGGCATTGTCACGACACATGCCGCCTATGTAGAGAAAGGTATGTTCCGTTATGTCTGTACGGATGAAAACGGATGTGAACATATTGTAGGCTATGCTTTCGCAGGAGAATTTGTCGGTGATTACCCACAATGCATGAAGAAAGAGAAGGCAATGGTAAGCATTCAGGCAACAACAGATTCTCTGATATATTATGCATCTGCCCAAGAAATAACCAACTTCTTTTCCACCGACAAATCTACTCAGGAATTGGAAAAAATTTTAGCGGAAGAACTCTTTGTCCAGACTTATAAGCGCTTGCTTGATATTTACTGTAAAACACCTGCTGAACTATATGTGAATTTAGTAAAATGCTACCCGGATTTTCTAAATTACACCACACTCAGGGAGATAGCTTCTTTTCTTCGGGTCACTCCTGAAACAATCAGCCATATACGAAAGAGTATCAAAGGAATAGATCCTTGTTAAAAAATCATAGGATTATCACTTTATTTTGAAGGCCTTGAAAGTATTCAAGGCTTTTCATTTTTTTATGCACTTAATTTGCAGCGAGTCAGACATTAAAGACAGATGATACCATACAAAACGTCCGGCAAAGAATAATCACTCTTAAAATACATTATTATGAAACGTGTACATATTCTGTTAATGGCATTGGTGGCTCTGTCCATTCAAGGCTGCCAAGATGATTTTAATATTCCGTCCGAACAAGCAAGCAGAAGTTACGAACAGGACGCAGAAGTGCTGAACAGGTTCGTCGACATTAACAAGACGACGCATGAGTATTATATCAATCCCAATAAGCGGACTACCGCCTTGTCTTATATTACCAATGCAGATGCGGAAGAATGGGCTGTAGTCAATTCGTTCAATCTCGATGTATTTCAGCAGAGCATCGACCGGGTAAGCAAACTGTCCGGGCAACTTGCATCCAATCACGGAGTGGATTATGTGGTGATGATAACCGGCAACGAAATCTATGTGAGCCGTACCAAAAGCAATTCCCCTATAGTGCTGGAAAGAATAAATGAGAATGAAGCTACCCGCAGTTACTATCCCAGGACTGCTTCTTTAAAAGTAACCGATAGCGAAAAAGAATACACCGTTTATGAAAGCGGTGATATTGAAACATCCATTGAACTCTTTCCACAAGCCTACAAGAATGCAGGTTGGACATTTCTCGTTTCTTGTGAAATGGAGGAAAACGGCAACAGACAAATGGTGAACGTGCTGTTTTGCGGTGTAGGATATCGGATGATTGCTCCCCGCTTTGCATGGCATGCAGAACGGCCAGATACGGAATGGAACTTCGAAGTAGCAAGCAATTGCGACAGCAACGCCACCATTGCAATACTTAACATCTCACATCCATGATAAAAAGGTCATATATCTATTTGTCGTTTATCATTCTCTCCCTGCTGACGGGCTGTGTCGAGAAATCGGGCTACTACGACGACGGGCAACAAGAGATTATTGACAACCTAACCAAGAACAAGGGGTGGGAACGATCCTTCCACATGACATCGTATGACGGCAGAGAGTGTGATGTATACGAATTGTGGGTATTCAAAAGTGATGCCACCGGCTCCCGTAAATTCGTATGGAACTATGACGATGGGGAAGTCTCCGAAAACATGGGTTATTTCCGCTGGTCGTTCACGATACCTAATTTTAAAATTATCTATATGGATAGCGGGTTATATTGGGAAATAAAACAACTGACCGCCGACAAATTGCACATATACGAAACTTATGACGATCCGATAACTGTTCCCGGACAAGATTACAGAGAATACAGGGAATATGAATCACTGCCGCTCTCTACAAAATAACAATACAATCTCAACTAAACTTTTCAAGAGAAATCCTACTTCGCGATTCCGTGAGGCAGGATTTCATATTGCATGTACGCAAATACTGCATGGGAGTTTGTCCGGTATACTTCTTAAAGTCCTTAATGAAATGATTCGTGTCGCTATAACCACTATCCGCGGTAATGCGAACCAAATCTTTCTGTACCCGAAAAGCAGTATAAGCATGGATGAACCGCTGCAAAGAAGAGTAACACTTGGGCGTCATGCCGACTGCTTCGGAAAAGTTTCGTTCCAGCCATTTATAGTTAACGCCTAAATGCGACTTTAATTCATCGATGGATAATGTTCCTTTATGCAACTTGATATAGCGAATGGCCTCATCCAGCAGTTTATTAGATTTTTCATTTACGGATAGGACATTGCGGATACAGGTTTCTAAAAGTTCTATCTTCTCTTCTACTTCCCCACATTGCTGCATTTCTTTCAGTAAAGCATCCGAATCATGAAATACGGATTGCAGATTCCAGAAAGGACGGGTATTGAGTTTTTTGGCATCCAACCCAAACAAGCGGTAAAAAGATGCAGGTTTAAACCGTACTATCAGCAGATAAGTGCCCCTTCCGGAGAAACGAACAGCCATCTTTTCAAAAGACCTTGTACTGAACCAACCGGATTTGAATCTGGAAGTCGCCTCATTATACTCCAACTCTACTTCATCTTCCGCCTCGGACAGGAATGCTAACATAGGTGTTCCGTCATTATATGCCAAGCTATCAGATAAATCGCAGCAAGGGAAGATAAAGAAACTATCGACGTACTCTTGCATATCTTTTGCAGGAGTCATTGTCCTTATCCCCTCAAGAGAAGCGAAAGGATGTGATATGATATGTTCTAATAACCTTACCGGCATGTGTGCAAAAGTACATAAATATAGGATAGTACAGAACGATATGTCTAAAATTTACCATAAGGGTTGATGTCTATGGGTTACTTTTGCCTAAAAAAAGTAATATGATTAAACCGATAACAATTTACGGGAATCCCGTACTGAGAGAAGAATGTGTGAGTATAGAGAAAACTTATCCGGGCATCCGGGAAGTCATAGAGACGATGTGGCAGACACTGAGAAATGCAGACGGTTGTGGTCTGGCTGCTCCACAGATCAATCTTCCTATCAAACTATTTGTAGTGAACAGCCGGGATAGCTATGCATATATGTCTGCCAGAGAAAGAGAACGTTTCTTTGCAAAAGATGATTGCGGGATAGAAGAAACATTCATAAATGCGGAAATAACAGGATACAGTGACGAGGTATGGACTACGGGAGAAGGCTGTCTGAGTATTCCCGCTCTGTATGAGGAAGTGACACGCCCCTGGTCCATAACAATAAAGTATCAGGATAAGGAATTTAATGAGCAATTCAAGGTTTACCACGGATATACGGCACGAATCATTCAACATGAGTTTGAGCATACGGAAGGGAAACTGTATATAGATCATTTGTCGCCTTTCAGGAAACAACTAATAAAAAACAAGTTAATACGAATAGCAAAAAAAAGAAATACTATCTTTGTGAGTCATTAATACAGCAACTACCGGATTTCTTGAAAGAGTTACGGCAATATATTCCACCAAAGAATTGAAAGAAAAAGCAACTATCCGAAAATTGCCGTATATAATTTGAATGTTATCATTACTGTAGAATATCACTGACCGGTTTTTGCCATAACTTTTTATTTTCATAATTGTTATAGTTTGCAATATCGAATTAGGAGTTTTGCTCCGGGTTCGGTTGTATATCAAACAATTAATGTATTAATTTATTTTTTATGGCTTCAATAAAATTAATGTTGAACTTAAGCCGGAGGTTGAATGACGGAACCTATCCACTCGTCTTTCAGATTATTCATAATAGGCGCAAGAAGCTCCTGTACACAGGGTTTCATGTAATGAAAGAGGAATTCGATTCCAGGAAAAGGAAGGTAAATACCCACCGGAGAGTGAATGTGAAAATAAACCGTGAAATTCGCAGAATGTATCGGCTGCTTAGTAAACGTATTCTTGAACTCGACAGTTCCGGTGAGGAATACAGCGTACATGAGATTACATCAGAAACGCCTCAGAGTCCCATAAGATGTTTTTACCTGCTAAAGTATATAAGTACTCAAATAGAATGGAAAAAAGAGATCAGTAAAGAGGGTATTGGAGCTGCTTATCACAGCACCAAGCAGTCGCTATCCAAGTTTCTTGGAAACCAAGACATACGGATGTCTCAGATAAACCCAAAGTTCGTTGCCCGCTACATAGACTTTTTGAGAAACGAAGGGGCAGGAGAAAACACTGTAAACTTTTACATACGCAATTTCCGCACATGCTATAACCTCGCAGTAAAAGAGGGCTTGGTTTCGCATGAAGAGTATCCGTTCAATGACATAAACGCCAAACCTTGCCGCACCATCAAACGTGCTTTGAGTCGCGAAGACATGTCCCGCCTGTTACATCTTCATCTTCCGGAAAACTCAACTTTACAATTTGCACGGGATCTTTTTTTGTTCAGTTTCTATACACAGGGAATGTCCTTTGTAGATATTGCTTTCTTGCAACAGAAACATATCTGTGATGAAATAATCAGTTATTCGCGCCATAAGTCGAAGCAATTGATTCACATCGGGATTACTCCTCAGATACAAGAACTGTTCAACCGGTACGGAATGAACAGGGATACCAATGATAAAGAATCCTATATGTTCCCCATTATAAATCCTCAAAATGCAGGTAAAAAACAAATTTCCGCATACAAGCAGTATCGGTCGGCCCTGTCCCGTATCAATCGTGCTTTGAAAAAAATAGCCGGTGATCTGAATATCCGTACTCCCTTAACCACATACGTAGCACGCCACACCTGGGCAACTCTGGCCCGTGACAACGGTGTACCGATTTCAACTATCAGTGCAGGGCTGGGACACACAACAGAAGACATGACACATATATACCTTAAGGAGCTTGATACAGACCATCTCAAACAAGTCAACAAAATGATGAATAATCTTATTTTAAATGTTAAATTGAGATAATTATTTTTCCGCATTAAGTAAATTCAGTATATTTGTCAAATATAAATATCTATTTAGAATAGAGATACACCTATAATAATCCTATGCAACTTTTGTTTCACGCTACAAAGATACGTCATTTTTACATACGTCTATATGTAAAAAAGTCCAATAAGTTTTATATTTAGTCCATAGGGGTATTAAATAAACAATTTTATTGATTTTCAATGCGATAGTGCTCTATCAGTTGTTTAGGCGTACAGCCGAAGTGTTGCTTGCAATAGTGCGTAAAATTAACTTGTGAGTCAAACATAAATTTCACCATCAATTCTTTAACTGTTACATCAGGGCGCATTGCTTCATCCAGTATTCTGCGATTCCTCTGTTTCACAATCCAGCATTTGGCCGTCATTCCAAATACAATTTTAAATTTGGTAAAAAAACTACTCCTACCCATATTAGAGATATTAATTAGCGCTTCAACATTATCCGCCTTCTGATAGTTCTCTAAAATCATCTGCTTAAAAAGAAAATCCTGCCCTATGATGGGATAAAACAGGCTGGCAATCTCCTTTTTTGTATAAAACCCGCGTATTAGAAAAAACAGTTCTTTTGCCATTAATTCGTGCAAATGCCCGCAATTCATCCCACTCTTTAGGCAAAAGGTCAGCACTTCCAGACAAGGAGTAATTGGATAACGAATTTCAATAGCTTGAAAGTTATATTCAATTGTTTCGCAAATACCTGATAGCGATTGTAAAACAAACATGTCACAATTACCCGGAGGAGTATCAAATGATAAAGCAATCAGTTTAGCACCACTACTGCCCCAACCACTGAATGCAGACATCTTAGGTAACAGAATCATTGTTCCGGCACTAAACCTGCGTTTATTAAATTGATCCTGGCTAATAACAAATTCTCCATCAAGAAACAGTAGCAGATAGTTCCAGCATGCACATTCTTTATGGATAGACACCTCTTGCTCTAACTCTATATATTTAAAACCGGATTCCACTTGATTTAAGTAATTTCTACACGAAAGGTGCTCCTCGGTATAAAGCAGTTTATTAAGTAAAATTTTACGACCCATAAGATTCTATATTTAATGTATTTATTTTGTTTGTTTCAGTATTGTTTCAGCATTGTTTCAGTACCGGATATCATAATGCACTTACCTATAAAATATTGCAGCAATAATCCTGCAAATATATTCAAGTATAGATAGCGCAAAGCCTACTCCTTTCTATCTTAAAAACAGCATATTATGATATCCAGACACTTACATAAGAATTTATTTTTCCGGCTCTCTATTCTAAATAGAGCTTCACTCAAAATAATTGCTCGAAATCAAAACAAACAAACAATTATTATCAATTTTATTAATTTAAAAAACGTTGTATGAAAGTAAAAAGTTTATTTTTTTTAATGTGCGCAATAGCAGCATTAACAAGCTGTTCGCAGAATGACGATGAAATTCCGGGTATAGATAGCAATGCACCGGAAGCCAAAGTTGTCATAAAATTGGCAGGAAACGGTAATCAGACAGATAGCAGAGCAGCAGGTTTGCCTACTAATGAAACATTGCTGGCAAGTAATCAAAAGGTGAATAACCTTACAATATTTGTATTCAACAGTTCCGGAAACGTTATTGCGAAAAAGTATATTGATACTCCGGCACAGGGAGCTAATGAAGTGTCAACTACGACAGATGCCACAGAAGTGGCAGTTGTTACCAATACAGGAGACCAGACAACTACAGGAGGAATGTTTGTCGCTGTTTCAAGCAAGACTGCGCTCAAGGCTGTGCTGGCAAATATGCTTGCAGCCCCGACAGATCCTGCCGGTGCAGTAACACAGAAGGATGACAATCTCTATATGTCAGGATTAGGAACTCTGTCTGCTTTCGCTAAGGATGGTGAGGTAATGAAAGCCAATGTAACAATACAGTTGAACTATTTGTCGGCCAGAATACAGCTCAAAGAAATTTCATTCAATGGTAAAGGTCAAGATAATAAATATGTTCAGGCAAACTCATTTGACACAACTGATGATGCAAACTTTACTATCACACGTGTGTACCTAATGAATGTACAGAGAGCCACGCACTTCCTGCCTGCTACCGCGAGCGGTACCGATTATATCGCACAAGACGATAAACAATACACCGGTGGTGTAACGTGGTCTGCACCATGGACGGGTACAGAGCCGAATAGTTATAAACCTAATAATGAATATACCATAGAGGCCGGTTCAGACAAATTTACGACTACTACAAATAATATCTCGAACATAGGACATTGGTACACATTCGCAAATACCGGTGTTTCAGATATCGCTAAGCATCCTACAGCACTCGTGGTTGAAGTGAAATGGAGAAAAACGCAAGCTGATTCAGGTCAGGGTATTTCAAAAGAAGATCAGACCTTGTATTTCACCGTTTATTTCGGAGGCGGAGACCAGGCGGAACTTGCGCCGGGTAAGGTTTACACCGTGTCTCTGGCACTGAACGGTAACTTTAAACCTACCAACGATGGCGGTACCGGCGGTGGTGGTACCGAAGATCCGACTAAACCGACCGTAAGCAGTGCCATAGAGGTTACCGTTACTCCGGCAACTTGGGATCTGATACCGGAGATTAGCAAAGAATGGACATAATCCCGGGATTGACATCCTGACCGATGCCCCTGCGGGGTATGCAAACTTATCAGAAACATCTGCTACAGCAGTGCCTGCAGCAGATGTTTCTAAACCTCCTAAGAAATAAAATAAGAAAGAAAACCCATTATGACAGGCGATTACAGATTCCGGTCCATCCCGGGTATATTTTACTTCATGTTCACATTGCTGTTGTCGGGATGCATAGCCGAGAATACCGATGATTGTTACACAGGTATTCCGCTGACAGTGGAACTGCCTGCCGACATTTCGCCTCAAGCCATGAAAGATATAAGTCTCTATGTATTCGATGACAAAGACAGGCTACTCGATGTATTCGCGATAAGCGGCATGGAACCCGTGACCCTGAACTATCCGGACATCCCCATGTTCCACTGCGTAGCCTTGTGCAACACGCAAGACGGCACTATGTCCGTCAGTCCTCCCGAAAAGGGCGGCGCATGCTCTGACGGCTTCATATCACTGAAGCCCGCTGAACCCACAAGGGCGGAACAGGACATCTTTACCTCTCCCGCCGATTTGCTCTACGGAGAGCTTGAAATTGAAAATAACACAACGCACGCTCAGCCTGAAAGACAAATTATAGTTGTCTCCCGCATGACGGCGTCAATGAATATAACCCTGCGCGGATTGCAACGGCTCACCGGCACGAAAGACGGGGACTACTCACTCGTGGTTCGCGAAACAAGCAGCCGGATGAATTTCGACGCAACGTACGGAGGAACTCCCGCTTCTTATTCCCCACCTGTAAATTTAGCAGCAAACAAAGACTTCGAAGTTTCCATGTTCCGGCTTTTCCCCACTGTAGATGCCACCGGGCTTACCATCGAAATCTACCACAAAGGAACTTTGCTCAAAAGCGTACATGCCGACGGCAACGGAAACCCCATTATCCCCGTGGTGGGTAAAACCACGAATCTCTTATTGAACTTCGAAGGCTCCGTAAACGTAGAGATTGAAATTACAAGTTGGGGCGAAACAGTCGTCTGGAAAGAATACAATTGATTTTTTTGATTCTCAAAGAAAGAATAGGATATGAAGAAAAGAAATAATTATATATTGGTACTAAACGGACTGATTAAGCTCTTTTGGATAATCATTGTGGCGGGAGCTTGCCAGAATGACGACCGTTATGATGTGCCACCAAACAACAGTCCGGTCCTTGTAGAGTTTTCCGTGGCTACTTCAGGCATCAGCGACACTTCAGGAAGTAGTGCGGATGCCGATGCACGGATTACCTCCATTTATATTCTTCAGTTCAATGCCGAAGGTGAATCTTACGGAACCCTGCGCTACGTGGCAAAAGGCACCGAAACTACCGGGGGTAAATACACTGCCTCCTTGTTGCAAAGCATGGGTGCAAACGATAAGTACAAACTCGTCATCCTTGCCAACCTTCCCGACTACGGTTTCCTTTACGGCCTGTATGGCAAAACCTATGCCGAAGTGCAGCAAGCTTGCCTGAGCGCAGAAAGCCTCCTCCCCCTTGTATTCGATAGTACCCACCCGTTCCCCATGTTCGGGGTGGTCAATGGAGGCGCCTCCGTACAGGTACAGGAAAACACTCGATACACGGGCAATACCGAACTGATTCGTGCCGTTGCACGCGTGGACCTCGGCATCGGTCGAAAAATTACAAACCCAGACGGTACCGTTACCTGGAATAAAAATAACGTACCTTTCACCATGACTGAAATACAAGTATGGAAAACGGGAAAACGATACACCTACATACCGGCAGTGGGGAACTTCCATTGGACTACTACCAGCAATGATATCACCTCAAACAATATAGTAATGGACAGCCCCACTGTCGTTCCCGGAGAAACCGTCACCATGACATACAACAGTGCATACATCACGGACGGTACTTATTGTGCGGATCGAATCTACCTGCCCGAAGCCGACCTGCTATGGGGAAGCACATTCGACGACAATCATGCCAATCGCCTTGCAATTATCGTAGGAGGAAGGTATGACGGCTCGGCGATGGAAACGTTTTACCGCATAGACTTCACTTACGATGAGGGAAGTAAGGACAAAATGAACATACTGCGCAACCACGTATACCAGTTTACCATCAAGAGAGTGGAAGCTGCGGGGTATGCCACTGCCGAACTTGCGTACAACAGCAAGCCGAAAAATTTAAGCTTCGAAGTTGCTATTGAGCCATGGACTGTGGGGCAAACGGCTTCCGTGCCTTCCATTCTGGGCTACTACCTGTCTTATCAGGGATTTAATGGAGAGAATGTGGACTGGACTTATGCTGTGGGTTCCTCGCGACAAATCCCTAAGAAGAAGTCTTATTGGGGTACTAATCAATATCTTTCATTCGACTATGATAATTTTTATAAGGAAGGAAATAATTTTTATGCTCCGAATATTTCGGGAGGACAAAACGGGAGGTTGTATGATACAGTGGCAGATGCCTTAAACTATGAAGGTACCTTTCCTTATCTGATGGTTTCCGGTAATGATATAGTGGATGAATCGGGTAGTGATATTATTCCGTGGAAGACTGGGACTACATTGACAGCCTTTGATTTATGCCGCAATCTGGAAGAAAACGGATTCGATGACTGGAGACTTCCGCGACTATCGGAACTGGCGTTTATCTATGTGAATCAGACAAAATTGGAAGCATTGCGAGGCTTCATACCGTTGTCCGGGGCTTATTGGTGCGGGAGTGAGTATCTGGAAGGTACAACAGACGAGCAAAGGAAAAAGTCCGGTTCGGCATGGGCTATCGATTTTGCCGATGCTACCGGATATGCATCGCATCATCTGAAAACAGAAAAACTGAAAATCCGTTGCGTAAGGCAGAAATTGGATAATAAGTAATTGAAACGATATACAAAGATGAATATGGATACAAACAAGAAACATACCTTACCCCGGACAATCATCCTGGCAGCCTGTTCTTTAGTATTGGCAGGAGCCTGTGACAACTATGCCTACGACGGGATGGAGCCGGATACTCCGGCAAAGGAAGTTCCTCTGAACTTCAACGCGTCCATAGAAAAGACAGAGGACACTCAATCGAGGATAATTGTACCCACAACAGATTTTACCGCAAATTCCTATTCTTTTGGCATGTCCATCACTAAAAGTGAGAATGGGAATGAGATTTTCCAAGGATCATCAGACATGACAGCGACTATGGAACGCCCCGGCTCCTCTACACCGTGGAATTGGTCTTTCATTGACAATGCCAATCAGTCAAGCGTCACTCCCGTGGGGCTGGAAGGTAAAGCATTAAAAGTAGTTGCCTACTATCCTCGTGTCTCGACCGGTACTAAGAATGTCTATACGGATGGCATCCCGTTTGATTTTTCTGATAAAACCAACCTTCAACAGACGGATTTACTCTACAATATCGACACCATCTATCCGTTTACTCCATCCGACAAGCCGGTGGCAACTATTCCTTTACGCTTCCGGCATGCCTATACATGGATCGTTCTTAACATCACGAAATACGTGGATAAAGGAGAGAAGTTCAGTCTGAACAGTGTCGCTTTGGATAACCTTGGGGGGAGCTGGATCAAAAACCAAGGAGCTATTGACCCGGAAACAGGGTTGGCAAAGGATGGGGCTACCGTCGGTCCGATAGGAGTAACAGTAGACCCTCCAGTCGAATTATCTACTACGGAGACTCTCACTTACGAGTTTCTGGTTCCCTCGTTCATGGATGCCAAAGTTGGTGATGGCGAAATAGTCCTCGTATTGAATGTCAATGGAATTAATGAATTGTTTCTTCTGGATAAGGCCTATCTTAACCAAAGTGACGATGCTAAGTCATTTGGTTTCAGACAGGGATATAAAAATACGTATAACCTGGTCTATAATAACTCCGCTCTGGGGCTAAGTATTCAGAACTGGAGTTCAGAGGTAATTAATGGTGGTTTTGGAGATGACATAACGCCTCCCGGCTCCGGAAGCTATATGCGGATAGAATTTCAAAATACTAATAATTATTGGCCGACAGCCCTTGTGCCGGGCAATCTAAATCCTACTAAATATCCTCCACGACCTGCCTATTTAACCGCCGGTGAGCATCTGTTCAAAAACTACCTTACTACTGTGGCCTATGGCGGTAACGGAGCTTATGTGCCTGTTAAAGCACCAGACCTCTCAAAACTGCCCACGGACGGTCTAAAGATTACGGATGATATAAACGTCTATACAGAAGAAAAAGCTTATCCGGTAATTCAGATAACCAAAAATGATGTCTCCGTTATGCCTGTTCCGTGGGAAAATGAAAACGGAGAGTTGGTTGCGAAAGAACTTTGCAGAAAATATAACGGGGGTGGTTTTCATGACTGGAGACTTCCGAGAGCCACAGAGTTGCGGGCGGTATTGGTACTGGTATCAGCTAATGGGGGTACATTTGCAAATTTGAACTTTGGAAGTGATGAGAATCGAAATAAACCATACTGGACCGGTACGGAAGTAGGTGAAAACGAAGCATGGGGCATGTCTTTTGATTATGAAAATGGTATTGCAAATACTAAGTTGGTACTATCTCCGTACGATAAGAAAACGACGGGTTCTGTGCGCTGTGTCCGTGATGCTTCATAAGTAATGATATGATAACAATATACAAATGAATGATATTATCATGATAAAAAAAACAATGGTTTCGATATGTGTCGCTTGCTTAGTCTTGGGAGGCTGTACGGAGGACAATCTGTTATCCGATTCCCGGATGCCTTTATCCACAGAGCCGGTTACCGTCAGGCTGACCTTGGGCATAGACGATTATAATACTTCGTCTGATGGGAAAACACGTATGGAAGAAATACCTCACGTCCTTTCGATGTCCTCGCCGGATATGGATGTAGAACTCGTGGCGACACCTGCCGCCACAAGGGTAGCCTCGTCTCCGACTGCAGCTATTACTGAAGATAATGCCGTTTATTCATATATGGGCTTTCAGTTTGATGGAACAAAATCGGATGGAAAACTGGTAGAAAAGAAATTTTTCACTTCTCCGGATGGTTCTATCAAGACAGATGAGGTGGAGATTAAGCCTACACTGGAGGGACAAAAAAACATGGTTGTGATTTTAGCCAACGTCAATGAGAGTGAGTTTGAGACTATGATAGTAGGCAATTCCACCTATGCGGATCTACAGAATCTCTGTATGACATTGGTGACCGATGACGACATGTTCCCGAGAAACAAGGTAACTTTGCCAAATGGCGGAGGAGAGAAAACCGGAATCGTTATGTGTGGTCAGACTGCTACCGAAATCAGTAGTGGCAAACAGTTATATATCTCTTTAAAGCGTACGGTGGCAAGAGTGAAATTCAATATAAAAACAACCTATCCCCATTTTATAGATGTGGAACATACATGGAATGTGACCTTGATGAATATACCCACGCAGAGTTACTATAATGTAATTGGAAGAAAAGCTATTTTTCCTTCAGAGAGTTCGATGGACAAAACCGGTCTTTTCTGGACTAAATCACTCACAACAATAACCGCTGCAAATCCTGTGATTGAAACGGCCCCTTTGTATATCCCGATCAATCTCCAGCAAGTGGTGCCGACCTCTACACAGAAAACCCGTCGCGATAATGCGCCGTCGGGCGGCACTTACCTCCAGATTATCGGGTTGGAGAATAAGACGATTCCAGGTGGCAATGATTTGAATATTGTAAAAGATTTCTCTATCTATCAGTTGTTTTTGGGAAAGAACTTCACGACCGATTACAGTGTGTCCGCCAATTACGACCTGACTTACAATATTACCCTGAAAGGAAACAGTCCGGATGATACCAATGTCATCCGGTTGATACCGGGCTATTTCTCGGGAGAACTTACGGCATACAATGCAAATGGTACTGCCTTACCGTCAGTAACTGACGCGAACGCCGTTAAATGGCAATACCCGAACAAGATAGAGCTACATTTTTCGGATGGATACTATCCAGCGGGAAGCTCATCCGGTTCTACAAATCAGGGAGAGAAGAACCTGAAATGGTATGCAGGAGTAGCATTCGCCAAATTGGGAGCCACTTCGTTGACGGACGGACGTAAGAATACCGCACTATTGCAAGCGTCCGGCACCCCTTGGGAAGACTATGCAGCTGCTTACACCTGCTATCGGGGAACGAACGGATATGATCAGGGAATACCTGCAGAGGATATTCTGTGGTATCTCCCTTCTGTCAGCGAGCTGATAGGAACTTGGATTTCTTCTTCGAGTACGCAAGAACAGTTGGCGGAAAGCTACTGGTCGTCTACCGCCGATCCGAATGCTGATAAAGCCTTTGTGGTTTCGAATGAAGGGAAAGTGTACTCCGATGCTGTTGGCAATACGCATGCTGTCAGAGCTTCCCAGGACCCTGACAAAGCCACTCATGCGGGCAGCGACAATTAGTAAACGAAATGCAACCTAATAAGCAATAAAGATGATGAGTTTCAAAACTTATTCCATTCTATGGATCGTTTTATTCTGCTTCGGCTTTCCTACGGGAATTTTCGGGCAGTATATTCAGAAAGAGACTATCGGTGGAAAATCGTATGCCGTTATTTATGCGGATGGATTGGCAGGAGCCGCCCAATGGAGTCCCGGAGTGAAGATGATGAGGGACAGCACTACCATCCGGCATCAGGTTTCCAAAGGAAACGGTGGAAATTTGAGCGTCAATGATAGAATACCGTTTCGCTTTATCGTGGCAACCGAAGATATAGGAGACAATAATAAAAATTGGATGACAATGCAGGGAGTAAATGATGGCGGGCAGAATCAGAATTCGGATTTTACCACCACTGCAAATACAGGGTGCCGTTGGTATGGCACTACCGGCGCACCGGGTGCAGGGCGCAAATGGCGTGTTCCCACTCAACGCGAGCTACAACTGATGTGGATGTTTCGTGAAGCCATCGGGGCGATATATAAGGACAACCCAATGGAAGAACCCGACAAGACGAAAATATACTGGACTTCCACTGAAAAGGGTGCAACAGATGCTTGGTTTTTTAAGTTTACACCAGGTGTGCCTTACTGTGATACCCAAGCTAAAACTACAGCGAATGGTATGGTGAGATGTGTGAGTGATTATTAACCAATAATAAAACGTTATATGGAAATTCCAGAATTAGCAATCGATAAGGAATGTGAAAATCTGTATCATATCTACCTTTTCTATATAGAAGAGAAGTGGTGGTGCTTCGGCCATTCCGCCCATTACCTGAGTATGATATATCCGAAGTTGGAGACCGTCGAGGCAAAGAGTAAAGTCTCTGCCGAATCCATACCTTGTGTATGTGTTCCCGATTCGTATCTGTTAAATCTCTTCGATTGCTATGATACACTGGTTTCAGACACGTGCATACAGGTAAGCCCTCCGCCCGCCGTTTACTGTTACTGGAAAGAATATGACATGTGGCGCGAACAGCTAACAGTCGATTAATATAAACTCCTTATATTGAAACATCAATGAGACAAATCGTACTATATTGCTTACTGTCCTTTTTCCTGCTGCTTGCGGGCAGTCTTACTACCCGTCTGCAAGCACAGTTCTATTCAGCGCAGACCAATACATTAAAATTGGCTACCACCACCTTCAATGCGGAAGGGAGCATGCTTTTGAGTACTCATTGGACACTGAACCTGGGTTTTTCTTATAACCCGTGGAACTTCAGCGACACAAGGAAGATAAAGCATTTTCTAATAGAACCCGGTGCACGCTACTGGTTCTGGCAAACCTATGCCGGCAGCTTCATCAGCATGTATGCCATGGGGGCACGCTTTAACGTGGCCTGGGACAAATTGCTGGATGGAGAATACCGTTACCAGGGATGGGGCTATGGCGTGGGAATGACGTACGGACGTTCCTGGCTGTTGAGCAAACGCTGGAATATGGAAATTGAAGCAGGGTTAGGGCTGCTTGTAACTCCTTACACGAAATACCGTTGCAAACATTGCGGTGAAAAGGTGAAATCAGGAACCTATTACCTTCCGACACCTAAACTGGCATTAAATCTTGTTTATTTATTCTGAGGTCAATCCTTTAGCCAACCTATGGGTGTATGAAGAGTAGTAAAAGTTTCTATTTTCTGTTATTGATAATGATTATCACTGCGTGTACACCATTCGGCAGGCTGTACAAAGAGCAACCGAGAGTGACACTGGCATTGCCTGCCGTTCGACAGACAAAACCTGTGGAGATGGCCCAAAACGATTCCGCCACTACAGCTCCGTCCCTGAACTTTGTACCCGTCAGTAACAAAAGGGACAGCATCTCTGTAGGTATATCCGCAGAATGGGACAGTATCAACAAGGAGAATCTGACCACCATGGCACTGGATGAAGTAGTGGTGTCTGCCAGTTCCATTCGCAACACTGCGGAACGAAACGGACTGATTAACATTGAATTTGTAGTAACGGTGCCCAAGAGCATGCAGCAGGAAAACTGGATGGTGAATGTTCGTCCGGTACTGATGCGGGGAGATGTGTCCGATTCATTGAAAGAATTACGATTCACAGGACACGGGTTCCGCAAATTGCAAGAGTATGATTACCGGCGTTATGATCGTTTCCTGGAAAAGATTATCCCGGATTCAATCAATTTTTACCGGACTTACATCAATTATCACTCTTTCGAACGCTATCTTGAACGTTTGAAATGGTATAAACGCAAGTTGGAGGAACGCTGGGCGATACAGGATGCGAAGAAACGCCGTCCGACCCCTCTGCGGCAGCGTTTTGAAATGTTCAACCGACAGGTGACCGAGCGTGACAGCTTAATGCTCACCCAGCGGCATGCCGTCCGGCAAGCAAGCTATGAAGAACGGCTGGCACATATCAATTCGCTCGATTCGACCCGCCTGATAAAAACGTTCTATAAAACTCAGAAGATTGCACGTAATAAGGCACGTAAAGCGATGAAAGACGAAAAGTTCCGTGACATTGTCCGTTTTCCGTTCAATCCTGAAGCGCAGCTCGATACAGTGATTTATGCTACCGGACAGGTGCACTTTCTCTATTCGCAGAAGGTACTTGCAGACGAAAACTCGGCACGCATGAAGGTCTTTGTGGTAGGCAATGTGCTGAATAGTAACGGCAACAAGTATCCGCTACCGAAATCGGATACGCTCACTTATCTGGTGAGTTCAATGACGAAGTTCATTGACAAGACTCCCCGCTTCGTACGTAAAATCGTCATCCGTGATGCGGAAGCAAATACAAATGTGAATTTTTATTTTCCTAAAAGCAGCTTTCGTCTGGATGAAAGCATTGATATAAACCGAAAGGGAATAAAACAGGTACATGACCTTACCCTGGCGCTAATGACCGACCCGGTGTACATCATAGACAGTCTGACACTCCTGGCAACGTCCTCTCCTGAAGGTAATTGGAAGATCAATGGAGAAATAGCACAAAAGCGTGCGGAATCAATTCGTAACGTTCTGGTACAAGATTTTAAACAGCTTTACGATTCACTGGCTGTCAGTACTACTGTCGAAATGAACGAAGTGGGGAACATCAACCATCAGGAGGTAAAAGACGAAATCCCAAATCTGCCCGAACTAATAAAGATACGTACTATTCCTGAGGGATGGAACAAGCTCAGGCACCTGATAATGGATGACAAGCACTTTAAAGGTAATAGAGGTGCCATCTTGCAGATAATAGACCGGGAACCGGAGCCCGACCGACGTGAATGGTTGATTAAAAGCCAGTATAAAGAAGAGTATGCCTATATGCTCGACAAGCTCTATCCGGCAGTGCGTGCAGTAGACTTCCGCTTCACCCTCTCTCGTAGGGGTATGAAACAGGATACCGTTTATACCAATGAGCCTGACATGACGTATGCACAGGGAGTAGAGTACCTGGAGAAGCGCAAGTATGCACAAGCATTGGAAATTCTGCGTCCGTACGAGGATATGAATACGGGCATTGCCTATATGTCGCTGGGGTATGACAAAGCTGCATTGCGAATATTTGAGAAATTGCCACAATCTGCGGACATCAAGTATATGCAAGCCGTTCTTCAGGCACGCTTAGGAAATGAAAAACAGGCGATACAACTATTGTCCGCTGCGGTAGATATGAACGCGCAAATGAAATTCCGTGCGAATCTTGACCCCGAACTCTCTATACTAATGAAGAAATATAATTTCTTTAAGGAAGAGGATGATTGAAGAGTGAATTTGTTTTGAAATAGCTATAAAATGAATACTAACCAACTAAAGAACCATACACTAATAAATAAGGAATATGAAGAAGCCAGTTAAAATAGATATAAACACAAATCTTGGATATGTCATCCGCTTTTTATTAGTAATGCCATTAATAATATGTGCCTTATTAGCGTGTATCATTGTAGGGCCACTTGTACTTTTGAATTATTGGAATAGTTGAAAAGAAGATAGTAAAATTATTTAGTATAACTCACATTTGCTTTTCCAGACAATTATGCATATCTTTGTGAATATAAACTATTCTAGATCACAAAGTTATGAAAGCATTCAGTTTATTAATAGCACTTATGGCTTTAAGCTCATTGGGAGGAAACGGCAACGGTTCTATGAACCTTCGTGAAAAAGCCATTGATACGAATCGCCCCAATGGGTGGTATTACATCACGAGCGGTAAACAAGACAGCCTTTCGGCAGAGCCAATCGTAACGACCAAAGATTTTGCCTCCATAAGCCTCGACTCTTCCTTGAATGAACGGACAGGCGAAATGATATACCAAATTGTAGGAAGAGTAAACGAACAGTCGATTGAAGTATGGGCAGATGCAACCGAACGGTCTATAGGTAAACATATCGGTTTTGTATGTAACAATAAGGTAGTATGCAATCCTCGGGTTAATGCTCGGATTCCAAATGGCTATTTTGCTATTTCAGGTAAAGAAGCAGAGTTTAAAACGCTGTACAGACAAGTTCAAGAGGACATTAGAAACGAAGAGATTGCTTCAGAACACAAGAAAGCATGGGAAGAAGCCCGCAAGGTACGCGAATCCATTACCGACTCTACCTTCCTTAAGACTAAACGTCCGATGTCCGATGATGCAATCGGCCCTTACAATTACCACACAGGATTGATGGAAGACCGGGCATACAATCAAACGGTTTATGTGATAGCAATAGATAGAGCTAAAAAATTCCTTTCAGTCGAGAATAACCAATTAGTTTTGAATCTGAAATCGGGCGCGGAAATCAATATAGCAGAAGATTTGTTCCAATATATCGTCGGACTATTCAACGATTGGAACAAATGGGTAAAAGATGGGCGATGCAAGATCGTAAAGAATGAGGAAGGATATTATGACATAGAAACAATCCGGCAGAAACGCAACAATTAAGATCCTTTCTCCAAACCTTTCAAAGCAGCAATAGAATCGGAAACATAAGCATTATCCGGTTCTATGGACCGCCAGTAGCAAAGAGTTCCAATCAGACGCTTCAGGTAAGCAGGATCATGAGAACCTATCCGGCGTTGATGCTCCGCAAGCCCTTTCGTCAGAATGAAATGGACATTCTTGCGTATCTCCCTTTTCTTTGCTTTAGGAATGGTCAGTTTCACACCGGAACTGATGGAAACGCCTGTGATAATCTTTCTCTTATGCCCACTCAGGAAACGGGTTTTCTTATGATTGATTTCAAACTTTTCCTCCCGAATGATCTGTTTAATCAAAGGCAATATCTGTTGTGCCGGAAAGACATCTCCTGAAAAGGTGAGATCATCCGCGTAGCGGGTATAAACCAGATTGTATTCAGTAGCCAGTGCCGCCAGTTTTTTATCCATCTCATAAGAGATGATATTACTCAGCGCCGGACTGGTAGATGCTCCCTGAGGCAAACATCTGCGTACACAGCATAAAGCCGCAAGCACTCTTGCAATCTTCGGCGGATATCCCATACTCTCGAACATTTTCCGTACCCGCGGACTGCGTATAGAACCAAAGAAATCATGGATATCAGTTTTCAGCACATAGGGCTTGCCCAAGTGTGGCCGGACATTATCGGAAATGGACATCTTGCACCGGAAACCGGTAGCGGCGGGATGCAGATTCACAAATGATAAAACGCGCTGATTAATAGCATTCTGAATGGTTTTCAGCTCTTTGTCCGGTGCTGAAATCATACGGTAGCCTCCCTTTCTTTTGCCAATCCAGAATTCCCGGTAATGTCCGGGAATATCTTTCAGTATCTCCTTTAGAACCGCTTCTTCCACTCCCAACAGATTGGCACACTTCGCCACCGCCTCTGCATCAAACCACGGAATAACGGTCGAAGCAGAAGCGCCAAACCACCGGCTGAACCATCCCTTACGGGTAGTTTCCGTATCAGTAGCATCTTCTGTATTGCTGCGGTTTCCGGCTTTCCACCTTTTGTATCCTTCCTGTTCACGACTCGAAGAGATAATTTTGTAAATCAACAAGCCGGTGACAATCAGTACCGCTATTAGAATTCCGTTCATCTTACATAGCCAAAAAAGGAAGAGGATGAGTATTTACTAATGTAAATCGTGGTATTTATACCAGAGTATTTACATTTCTAAGAAAGCTCCTGAGCTTACGAGGCGACTGCACCTCTTTCCTGCTAAATCTTTTTCTCATCCTCTTCGTACGCAAAAATAGATTTTTTTTCACTTATAGCGCAAAAGAGAGACAATTTATTTTAATGTAGTAATGTTTTTTTAATCAGATTCTATAACTTTGCCTCCCATAAAGAAAATATCTATACTATAATGAGTACATCCAAACACCCGAAAGGTCTTTACCTCGTCTTTGCTACCAGCACGGCAGAACGTTTCAGCTACTACGGTATGCGTGCTATCTTCATCCTGTTTCTAACCCAGGCACTCTTGTTCGATAAGGAACATGCCGCCTCTATTTATGGCAGTTATACCGGACTGGTTTATCTCACTCCGCTCATCGGCGGATATATTGCTGATAAATACTGGGGCATCCGGCGTTCCGTTTTCTGGGGTGCCATGATGATGGCGGTAGGCCAGTTCCTGATGTTCTTCAGTGCGTCGATGCTAGATACTAAAGAGCTTTCCCACTGGTTGATGTATGGGGGACTCACCTTCTTGATTTTAGGAAACGGATGCTTTAAGCCTACAGTTTCGTCATTGGTCGGACAACTTTATGAACCGGGAGACAGACGCCTGGACTCTGCTTATACTATATTTTATATGGGTGTAAATGTGGGTTCTTTCTTCGCCCCACTGGTTTGCGGTTACTTCGGTGAGACGGGTGATCCTAATGATTTCAAATGGGGATTCCTGATTGCAGCAATCGTTACAGTATTCACGGTAATTCTGTTTGAAACGCAAAAAAGCAAGTATCTGATCGGTCCTGACGGAAAACCGCTCGGCATTATTCCGGACGCCAAACGGGAGCAACCGAAAGAACATAAAACAGTTCAGCAAACAGCCATAGACAAAGATAAGAAGATGCGCAACAATTTGCTTCTCGGAGCACTGACCATTGCCCTTGCCTTATTCTTCTACTGGTGTTTCGGCAACGATTGGGTCAGTATAGGGATATTCACGGCCTGTATCATCTTCCCCGTCAGCATTCTGCTGGATGGCTCTCTGACAAAAATAGAGCGTGACCGTATCTTCGTTATTTACATTATCGCTTTCTTCGTTATATTCTTCTGGGCAGCCTACGAACAAGCAGGTGCTTCACTCACCCTTTTCGCTGCCGAGCAAACCGACCGTACAATCCTCGGTTGGGAAATGCCTGCCTCCTGGATACAATCTTTCAATCCGTTCTTCGTAGTTATACTGGCAGCCATTATGCCCAGTGTATGGGGTGCGCTGAACAAACGAGGCATGGAGCCGGCTTCCCCCACCAAACAAGCTATTGGTTTGTTACTGCTCTCACTGGGGTATTTAGTCATTTGCTTCGGTGTGAAAGATGTACAACCCGGTGTAAAAGTCAGCCTTATCTGGCTAACCGGACTTTATTTCATCCACACTATGGGAGAAATAGCCCTCTCTCCTATCGGCTTATCCATGGTAAACAAACTCACTCCTGTCCGTTTTGCCTCTCTCATGATGGGAATCTGGTATCTTTCCACCTCTACTGCCAATAAATTTGCAGGAACTTTAGGCGGTCTTTATCCCGAAGACGGGAAAGTGAAAACCCTGCTTGGATTCCGCATCGAAACCATGTTCGACTTCTTTATGGTATTCGTTATCATGTCCGGCGTAGCCTCTCTTATCCTCTTCCTGCTCTCAAAGAAATTACAGAAGATGATGCATGGAGTGGAATAAAAATCGTATTTTTGTGCCAATTTTAAAAATCTATCCCTTATGGACACCATACAAATAAAAGACAAAAAGTTCACTGTTTCTATCAAGGAACAGGACATTCTGAAAGAAGTAACCCGCGTTGCAAATGAAATCAACCGCGATCTGGCTGGTAAAAACCCTCTATTTCTCAGCGTCCTTAACGGTTCGTTTATGTTTACTGCTGACCTGATGAAAAACATTACTATTCCCTGCGAGATTTCTTTTGTGAAACTGGCTTCTTACCAGGGGGTGTCCTCTACCGGAGTTATCAAAGAAGTGATCGGTATTACCGAAGATCTGACAGACCGCACGGTAGTGATTGTGGAAGATATTGTAGATACTGGCCTGACTATGCAACGTCTGTTGGACACGCTGGGCACACGTAACCCGAAAGAAATTCACATCGCTTCGTTGCTGGTGAAACCCGATAAGTTGAAAGTAGATTTGAATATCGAATACGTAGCCATGGAAATCCCCAATGACTTCATCGTAGGTTACGGATTGGATTATGACGGTTTCGGGCGCAATTATGCGGATATTTATACAGTAGTGGATTAAAAAGGAATTTGAATTAGGTATAATATAAGTAACAGTTAAATTGTAAATCACAAATGTTGAACATTGTAATTTTCGGTGCTCCCGGTTCAGGAAAGGGAACACAAAGTGAGAAAATCGTAGAAAAGTACGGTATTAACCACATCTCAACCGGTGACGTGTTGCGTGCAGAAATCAAGAACGGCACAGAACTGGGCAAAACAGCTAAAAGTTATATCGATCAAGGTCAGTTGATCCCTGACGAACTGATGATTGATATCCTTGCAAGTGTATTCGACAGCTTCGAAGACAGCAAAGGTGTAATCTTCGACGGTTTCCCCCGTACGATTGCACAGGCAGAAGCTCTGAAGAAAATGCTTGCTGAAAGAAATCAGGAAGTAAGCGTTATGCTCGACCTGGATGTACCTGAAGACGAACTGATGACCCGCCTCATCAAACGCGGTAAGGATTCCGGTCGTGCCGATGATAACGAAGAGACTATCAAGAAACGTCTTCTTGTTTACCATTCACAGACTTCTCCGCTGATTGACTGGTACAAACAAGAAGGACAATACCAGCACATCAAAGGACAAGGTGCACTGGAAGAAATCTTTGCTGATGTTTGCGCTGCAATTGATGCTGCAAAGTAAAGTAACACAATCATAATTTAGAAGCGCGGTATTATCATTTTCATGGTATTACCGCGCTTTGTTGTTCTTTTATATAGCCTGAGATGTATGGAAAATGAAACACGCATGCAGTGAGATAGTTGATTCTTCCACAAAGAATCAAGAGTTTGTCTACAAGAAGTTAACTTCCTGTCGACAAACTCTTAACTTCTTGCAAACAAGAAATTAAGAGTTTGCAACCACCTAATATACAGCAATATAAAAACATTATAAGAAAAGAGATTTTATATCAAAACATTACCATTTACCTAATTCCACTAAAAACGTTCTGTCCGCAAAATCGGACTTACATTCAACCTCCCCTATCATATAACCAAAAGCTTTCAGCCTGGCAGAGTTTAGACGAAACTAGAGTTAGCAAGCAAAAAGGAATAAAAAAGTTTGAGGTAGTCCTAGAGAATCGTTACTTTTGCATCGAAAAAGAAAATAAGTATTTTAAAATCAATTGTAAGGAAAGAAATGGCTGAATCGAACTTTGTTGACTACGTAAAGATATATTGCCGCTCCGGAAAGGGCGGACGAGGCTCTACGCACATGAGGCGTGAGAAATACATACCCAATGGCGGCCCCGACGGAGGTGACGGAGGACGAGGAGGTCACATCATCCTGCGCGGCAACCGTAACTACTGGACGCTATTACATTTGCGCTACGACCGCCATGCACTGGCCGGACATGGAGAATCCGGTTCCAAGAACCGCAGTTTTGGTAAGGACGGAGAAGACAAGATTATTGAAGTTCCCTGTGGCACAGTGGTATACAATGCCGAAACAGGTGAATATATCTGTGACGTCACCGAGCATGGGCAAGAAGTAGTTCTGCTGAAAGGTGGACGCGGCGGACTGGGTAACTGGCACTTCAAGACAGCTACTCGTCAGGCACCCCGCTTTGCACAACCGGGCGAGCCGATGCAGGAAATGACAGTAATCATGGAGCTGAAGCTCTTGGCAGATGTAGGGCTGGTAGGCTTCCCGAATGCCGGAAAATCGACCTTGCTTGCTTCCGTATCTGCCGCCAAGCCCAAGATAGCCAACTATCCCTTCACCACATTGGAACCCAACCTGGGTATTGTTTCTTACCGTGACAGCAAGTCGTTTGTCATGGCGGACATTCCCGGCATCATTGAAGGAGCCAGTGCCGGTAAAGGTTTGGGATTGCGCTTTCTGCGACACATCGAGCGTAACTCTCTGTTGCTCTTCATGGTGCCTGCCGATAGCGACGATATCCGGAAAGAATATGAAATCCTGTTGAATGAACTGAGCACTTTCAATCCTGAAATGCTGGACAAGCAACGGGTACTTGCCATCACCAAGAGCGATATGCTCGATCAGGAATTGATGGACGAAATAGAGCCTACACTCCCTGCAAACGTTCCGCATGTATTCATTTCTTCCATTACCGGTATGGGGCTTTCCGTACTGAAAGATATTCTTTGGGAAGAATTGAATAAGGATAGCAACAAAATAGAAGCTATAGTCCACCGTCCGAAGGATGTAAGCAAACTCCAGCAAGAACTGCAAGAAATGGGTGAGGATGAGGACCTCAGCTATGAATATGTGGAAGACGACGAGGATGTGGAAGACTTGGAAGACTTTGAATATGAGGAGGAAGACTGGGAGGATGACAAGCAATGATTGCTCTGACAGAAGATAAACGAATGTTGGGGTACGGGGTTTTGACACCGTACTCCAACATTTTTTGTTTCGCAACTACCCGCCGGGAAGGTTTCAGCAAAGGAGATTATGCCTCTTTCAACTGTACACCTTACACGGGGGATGATGTGGAATCTGTCCGTCGCAATCAGGAACTACTCTGCAACTCCATGCCTCAACACCCTAAAGAATTAGTCATTCCGTTCCAGACACATGGTACAAAGGTGAAAGTGATTGATGAAAAGTATCTCAATGCCACATCTGGCGAGCGTACGGCCATGCTGCAAGGGGTGGATGCACTAATCACCAAGGAACCGGGTTGCTGCATTTGCATTTCTACGGCAGACTGTATTCCTATCCTGTTGTATGACCGCAAGAACCAAGTGGTAGCCGCCGCCCATGCGGGTTGGCGGGGAACGGTGAATTACATAGCCGGACATACTCTCGACAGGATGCGGGCACTCTATGGAACCGATGGAAAAGATGTTATCGCTTGTATCGGCCCCGGCATATCCTTGCCTTCTTTTGAAGTAGGCGAAGAAGTGTACGAAGCTTTCCGCATGAACGGTTTTGCAATGGATTATATATCAGAATGGAAGCCGGAAACACATAAGCATCACATCGACCTGTGGGCTGCTAACCGGATGCAGTTGCTCGACTTCGGCGTACCCGGCGAGCAAATAGAAACATCTGGTATTTGTACCTATATAAGGCATGAAGAATTTTTCTCGGCAAGACGGCTTGGCATTAAATCTGGACGTATACTATCGGGAATTATGATAGTAGACACAAAACCATAACTTTTTTAATATGAAGAATATTTTGTCCAAGGGGCAGCTATCGATTCTCATTGTATTGGGAATTTTGATTCTTGACCAAATCATAAAGATTGAAGTAAAAACAAATATGTACTATGGCGAAAGCATACATATCACGGATTGGTTTTATCTTCGCTTTATAGAAAATCCCGGCATGGCTTTCGGTATGCAGATAGTGCCTAAAGCCATTCAGACTATTGCCCGTACAATATTTTCCATCGCGATTGTATGGTATATCGCCATACTTATTAAAGCTAAATATAAGCGCGGTTACATTGCATGCGTTTCATTGATATTGGCAGGAGCTATCGGGAATATCATCGACAGCATATTCTATGGCGTTATTTTCAGTAAGAGTACACCCGCCGAGCTCTCTACTTTCGTACCTATAGGGGAAGGATATACCGGTTGGCTGCATGGGAAAGTGGTCGATATGTTCTACTTTCCTCTTTTTGAGTTTAACTGGCCAAACTGGATGCCATTTATTGGAGGAGACAATTTTGTATTCTTCAGTCCGATATTCAATTTGGCGGATGCTGCCATCAGTTGCGGAGTGATTATTTTGTTTTTGTTTTACATGAAAAGTTTAAATAGCAGTTTCAGTTTATGTACCAGATCACCGTATCAGAAGAAATAAAGAATGCCTGCCCCATCTTCAAAGGTGCAGCCGTTTATGCAGAAGTTACCAATACAGCCTTTTGTGAAGGGCTTTGGGAAGAGATCAACGCTTTCACCCGGGAACTGACTTCCACTACCCAGCCGGAGGACATCAAACTGCAACCCGCCATTGCAGCTACCCGCGAAGCTTATAAACGTTGCGGTAAAGACCCCAGCCGTTACCGTCCTTCTGCCGAAGCCTTGCGCCGCCGCCTGATGCGCGGAATTGCCCTTTACCAGATAGACACACTGGTTGACCTGATTAATCTGGTGTCTCTGCGCACCGGTTATTCCATCGGTGGTTTCGATGCGGACAAGATACAGGGCACTGACCTCAAACTGGGAGTTGGACGCGCCGAAGAACCATTCGAAGGTATCGGACGGGGCGTGCTGAACATCGAAGGACTTCCCGTCTATCGCGATGCCGTAGGCGGTATCGGTACTCCCACCAGCGACAATGAACGTACTAAAATGGATTTAGGTACCCAGCATATCCTTGCCATCGTCAATGGTTACAGCGGACAGGAAGGTTTGCAGGAAGCTGTCGAAATGATACAGGAGTTACTGAAAAAATACGCTTCCTCGAATGGAGGAGAAATTATCTATTTTGAATAACGAGAAGGACCTTTAATCATGAACATATTCTTTCTGTTACTATCATTCGCACTGGCTTATACTCCGCCTGAAGAGAAACCAAACTTCTCGCAAATGGAAATCAATCATATCCGGGTTACTACACCGGGGCTTTTCGATAACGATAAATTGTTAGAATTGCATCTGGAACAAATACCTGATACCGCCTATTGCTTTCCGCTTCCCGGAGGAAAAGTGATTTCTCCTTACGGACGCGGTGGCGGCCGCCACTCGGGGATTGATATCAAGACTTGCGCCAAAGACACGATACGCAGTGCTTTCGATGGCATTGTACGTATGTCGAAGCCTTACAGTGCTTACGGTAACGTAATCGTTGTGCGCCATTCTTCGGGATTGGAAACGATATACAGTCATAATTTTAAGAATCTTGTTCAGAGCGGTGACGTCGTAAAGGCCGGACAACCCATTGCACTGACCGGACGTACCGGACGAGCCAGCACCGAACACCTTCATTTTGAAACCCGCGTCAACGGGCAGCATTTCAACCCCAATCTCATTTTCGATTTCAAAGAAAGGACACTCCGCAAAGAGTGTATTCACTGCACCAAGAATGGAAAAGGCGTCATCGTGAAGCCTGCAACAAAAAAAACAGCCGGAACCAGCTAAGTATCCAAACGTTTCACTAAATTTGCAACTGTTTTACCTATAAAACGACATGAACTTATAAACAATTCAATGATAGAAAAACTGATTGTTCTTGAGGATATCGACCCGGTTATCTTTTACGGTGTGAATAACGCCAATATGCAGTTGATAAAAGCTTTGTACCCCAAACTGCGCATTGTTGCACGCGGCAATGTCATCAAAGTATTGGGAGATGAAGAAGAGATGTGCGCATTCGAAGAAAACATTACCAAGCTGGAAAAATACTGCGCCGAATACAACTCATTGAAAGAAGAGGTGATCATCGATATCATCAAAGGAAATGCACCGCAAGCAGAAAAGTCGGGTAACGTCATCGTATTCAGCGTGACAGGCAAACCGATCATCCCCCGCAGTGAAAATCAGCTTAAACTGGTGGAAGGTTTCGCCAAGAACGACATGGTATTTGCCATAGGTCCTGCCGGTTCGGGAAAGACGTATACTGCCATTGCCCTTGCCGTACGTGCCCTCAAAAATAAAGAGATCAAGAAAATCATCCTCAGTCGCCCCGCCGTGGAAGCCGGTGAGAAGCTTGGATTCCTGCCCGGTGACATGAAGGATAAGATAGACCCGTACCTGCAACCATTGTATGATGCCTTGCAGGATATGATTCCGGCTGCCAAACTGAAAGAATACATGGAACTGAACATCATTCAGATTGCTCCCCTCGCCTTTATGCGCGGACGGACGTTGAATGATGCAGTCGTAATTCTGGATGAAGCGCAGAACACCACTACCCAGCAGATCAAGATGTTCCTCACCCGTATGGGTATGAACACCAAGATGATCGTAACGGGAGATATGACACAGATCGACCTGCCCTCTTCCCAGACTTCGGGACTGGTACAGGCACTCCGCATCTTGAAAGGTGTGAAAGGCATCAGCTTTGTGGAACTGAACAAGAAAGATATTGTGCGTCACCAATTGGTAACCCGCATTGTAGATGCCTACGAGAAATTTGATAAGGAAACCAAAGCCGAACGGGATAGTCGCAAAGAAGCGAAAGCGGAAAGTAACCTCAATAATAGATATCCAAATCATAAATATAACAATGATGAAAGCATTAACAAAAACTGATTTCAATTTTCCGGGACAGAAAAGTGTGTACCACGGAAAAGTACGCGATGTTTATAACATCAATGGTGAAAAGCTGGTTATGGTAGCAACCGACCGTATCTCCGCATTCGACGTTGTTTTGCCGAAAGGCATTCCTTTCAAAGGACAAATGCTGAATCAGATTGCAGCCAAATTTCTGGATGCCACTACTGATATCTGTCCCAACTGGAAGACAGCTACACCCGACCCGATGGTAACGGTAGGTGTAATGTGCGAAGGTTTCCCCATCGAAATGATTGTACGCGGTTATCTTTGTGGTAGCGCATGGCGTACTTACAAGAGCGGTGTACGCGAAATCTGTGGTGTGAAGTTGCCCGAAGGAATGAAGGAAAACCAGAAGTTCCCCGAACCCATCATCACCCCGACTACGAAAGCTGAAATCGGTGAACACGACGCAGACATTTCAAAAGAAGAAATTCTTGCTAAAGGTCTGGCTACTCCCGAAGAATATGCCGTATTGGAGAAATATACCATGGCACTCTTCAACAGAGGAACTGAGATCGCAGCAGAACGTGGTCTGATTCTGGTAGATACAAAGTATGAATTCGGTAAGCACAACGGTACTATTTACCTGATGGACGAAATCCACACACCGGACTCCAGCCGCTACTTCTACTCCGAAGGTTATCAGGAACGTTTTGAAAAAGGCGAAGCACAGAAACAACTTTCTAAAGAATTCGTTCGCGAATGGTTGATGGACAATGGTTTCCAGGGCAAAGAAGGACAACAAGTTCCGGAAATGACAGACGAAATCGTAGCATCCATCAGTGAGCGTTACATTGAACTGTACGAGCATATCACCGGAGAACAATTCGTGAAGGAAGATACCAGCAACATTGCTTCACGTATCGAAAAGAACGTAACGGAATACTTAAATAAGTGATAAACGGTTTAGTGACAAGTGATTAACAGGTTTATTAATCACTTATCACCAACTACTAAACACTATCAACATGGATTATCCCCAGGAACATATCAAACCCTACGGTAAGGACGGAAAGAAGAGTGAACAGGTAGAAGAAATGTTCGACAACATAGCTCCTGCTTACGATAAGCTGAACCATACCCTTTCATTAGGCATCGACCGTAGTTGGCGCCGGAAAGCGATCCATTGGTTAAAGCCTTTCCAACCGAAGCGCATCATGGACGTAGCCACCGGTACAGGTGACTTTGCCATTCTTGCCTGCCGCGAGTTGCAGCCCGATGAACTGATAGGCACCGACATCTCAGAGGGAATGATGGACGTGGGACGTAATAAAGTAAAACAGGCGCACCTCTCGGACAAAATATCCTTTGCCCGGGAGGACTGCACCTCTCTCTCATTTGCCGATGACACGTTCGATGCCGTAACCGTAGCGTTCGGCATCCGCAACTTCGAAGGGTTGGACAAAGGGTTGGCGGAAATGTGCCGCGTGCTGAAAACCGGAGGGCATCTCATCATTCTGGAACTCTCCACGCCGGACCGTTTTCCGATGAAACAACTTTTCACCATCTACTCCAAAGTAGTCATCCCTCTGCTCGGCAAATGCCTGTCAAAAGACAATAGTGCTTACACCTACCTGCCCCAAAGCATCCGTGCTTTCCCGCAAGGCGAAGTGATGCAGGAAGTTATTCGCAAAGCAGGTTTCAGTCAGGTTAATTTCCGCAGACTGACGTTCGGTATATGCACTCTTTATACTGCGACTAAATGAAATGATTATTGACATAGCACACTAAGAGAATTATGCAGAAATACGGTTTAATAGGCTATCCGCTGAGACATTCGTTTTCCATCGGATATTTCAATGAAAAGTTCAAATCGGAGAATATCGATGCCGAATATGTGAACTTTGAGATACCCAACATCAATGACTTTATGGAAGTCATAGAGGAAAATCCCAACCTCTGCGGACTTAATGTGACCATCCCGTACAAGGAACAGGTCATCCCCTTTCTTGACGAACTGGACAAAGATACCGCAAAGATCGGCGCAGTGAACGTCATCAAAATCATCCGCCAGCCGAAGGGAAAAGTAAAGCTTGTCGGCTACAACTCGGATATTATAGGTTTTACACAGTCCATTGAGCCTTTACTGCAACCCCATCACAAGAAGGCGCTGATTCTGGGTACAGGCGGTGCGTCCAAAGCCGTCTATCGCGGACTGGCCAATCTGGGCATCGAAAGCGTATTCGTATCGCGTACGAAAAAGGAATCGTCTTATCTCACTTATGACGAACTGACACCGGAGATCATGCAGGAATATACAGTCATCGTAAACTGTACGCCCGTAGGCATGTATCCTAAGGTGGATTTCTGTCCGGATATTCCTTATGATCAATTAACTCCCAACCATTTGCTCTACGATTTGTTATATAATCCCAATGAAACCCTTTTCATGAAAAAGGGAGAGGCTCACGGCGCCGTCACTAAAAACGGGCTGGAAATGCTGTTATTGCAAGCATTTGCCGCATGGGAAATATGGAACAAATAGAGTGAAAGGAAGGAAATATGAAGAAAGGTATCAAGTACAGTCTGCTCGGACTGTTAGCAGTTATCATTATTGCCCTCACAGGTGCGAGTTTCTACATGCTCGGCTACTCGCTGAGACCGGAGCACAACAAAGGGAAAGATATTCCCGGCTCCTACGAGTATATGCTCAGCGAGTACCCGCAAATCAAGCCTTGGATAGATAGTTTGCAAACAGCCGGTGCTTTACGGGATACCTTTATTATCAACCCTGAAGGAGTGCAACTGCATGCCATTTACGCAGCCGCTCCCGAACCTACTCACAAAACAGCCGTCATCGTGCATGGTTATACGGACGATTGCATCCGTATGCTGATGATAGGTTACCTTTACAACAAAGATTTAAAGTATAACATTCTGCTGCCCGACCTGCAAAATCAGGGATTAAGCGGAGGCCCTGCCATTCAAATGGGTTGGAAAGACCGGCTGGACGTATTGCGCTGGATGGACATTGCCAACGATATTTACGGCGGAAATACCCAGATGGTAGTACATGGCATCTCTATGGGTGCCGCCACCACTATGATGGTATCCGGTGAGCCTCAACAACCTTTCGTGAAATGTTTTGTGGAAGATTGCGGTTATACCAGCGTATGGGACGAATTCTCCTATGAGTTGAAAGGGCAGTTCGGGCTGCCTCCTTTCCCGTTGATGTACACCACCAGCTGGCTGTGTAACGCGAAATACGGCTGGAACTTCAAGGAAGCTTCTTCGCTGAATCAGGTCAGGAAGTGCAAACTGCCGATGTTCTTCATTCATGGCGATGCAGATACATACGTACCCACCTGGATGGTCTTCCCGCTCTATGAGGCAAAATCGGAACCTAAAGAATTGTGGCTTGCCCCCGGTGCCACACACGCCATGTCCTATAAGGATCACCCGGAGGAATACACCGAACGTGTGAAGAATTTTGTAGGAAAATACATCTATTGATGTGATTTTTCCTATATTCGCCACACAAATACATTAGTATGAAAAGATTAATCTCCATAAGTTTATTCCTATGCCTGCTGCTATCCGTGCAGGCACAGAAGGTCTATACTACAGACAATATCCCCAAAGTACATCTTCAGAACAAAATGCGCTATGTCTGCAATCCGGACGGCATCCTCTCTCAGGCTGCCTGCGACAGCATCGACCGTATGCTGTATGCATTGGAACAACAGACCGGCATTGAGACAGTAGTTGCCGTAGTTCCGTCTATCGGCAATGATGATTGCTTTGACTTTGCACACCGCCTGCTCAACGAATGGGGTGTGGGAAAGAAAGGAAAGAATAATGGTCTGGTCATTCTTCTGGTGACCGACCAGCGCTGCATCCAGTTCTACATTGGTTACGGACTGGAAGGAGATCTGCCCGATGCCATCTGTAAACGCATCCAGACGCGCGACATGATTCCCTATCTGAAAGATGGTAACTGGGATGCGGGTATGGTTGCCGGTGTGCGTGCCGTATGCGGCAGACTGGACGGCAGCATGGTGAATGATACAGATGATGAAGAAGACATTTCCTTCTTCGGCATTCTGGCAGCAGTTATCGGATTCTTTGTTGTTGCCGGAGGAATCGGTTGGATGGCGGCACGTGCCGCAAGCAAATGCCCCAACTGCGGACAGCACAAATTGCAACGCACCAGCAGTAAAGTGGTTTCACGGATCAACGGAGTAAAAACGGAAGATGTTACCTACACTTGCCTCAACTGCGGACACAAGGTAGTACGCCGCAAACAGTCGTATGATGAAAACTATCGCGGAGGTGGCGGAGGAGGTCCGGTCATATTTGGCGGTGGCGGAGGCTTCGGCGGCGGAGGCGGTGGCTTCAGCGGAGGCAGCTTCGGTGGAGGTATGGGAGGTGGCGGAGGTGCCGGTTCCCGATTCTGAGAGTTGAAACTCTCAGAGTGACAAGCTACGGGCTACAAGCTACAAGTGCCTTTCGGTATCACAGCGCAGCAACTCGTAGCTTGTAGCTCGCAACTTGTAGCTAATTAATAATAATCATTTAATAAAAGAAAAGTATGAAGAAATCAACTATTATCATTCTTGTTGTTTTAGCTCTCCTCGTCATTTGGGGTGTCACTGGTTATAACGGACTGGTAACTATGGATGAAAACGTAAGCGGACAATGGTCAAACGTTGAAACACAATATCAACGCCGTGCCGACTTGATTCCGAATCTGGTTAGTACGGTAAAAGGATACGCTTCTCATGAAAAAGAGACTCTGGAAGGTGTGGTAGAGGCTCGCAGCCAGGCTACTCAAATTAAAGTAGATGCTAACGATCTGACTCCGGAAAAGTTGGCTGAATACCAGAAAGCTCAAGGTGCGGTAACTTCTGCATTGGGTAAGTTGCTTGCCATTACTGAGAATTACCCCGACTTGAAAGCAAACCAGAATTTCCTGGAACTGCAAGCTCAATTGGAAGGTACTGAAAACCGTATCAACGTGGCACGCACCAACTTCAACAATGCAGCAAAGAACTTCAATACCGCCATCCGCCGCTTCCCGAAGAACATTCTTGCAAGTCTGTTCGGTTTCGAAAAGCGTGCTTACTTTGAAGCTTCCGAAGGAGCTGAAACAGCACCGCAGGTACAGTTCTAAAATAGACATAGTCCTACCGTAACAAACGGTTCAATAAAAACAAGTCCCCCTTCCACCCATTGGAAACTCCGATCTATTCGAGTCTCCGGGATGGAAGGGGGACTTTCATTTTTTTTAAGATGACTACTGTAAATCCGTTATTGCCTCTTTCAATTCTTTTATCCCGCTCCATGCTTTGAGGAACAAACGGATTCCTATCAGCAACCCTACGACAAGCCCAGTCCAGGCACCTATTAATATATAGCGATCACCCATTTGAGACATATCCCATATCATACTTGCCAGCAAAGGTACGGCACACAACACACTCCCAGCTATTCCCACTTTGAAAGACATCCGGAAGCGACTCTCCGCCAGGCACACTTCACGTACAGTCATCTTCAGGCAATCAATCTTCCTTAGCAGCAACATCCACGTGAATTGCCGGGCTATTATCACAGCTACAAACAGAAACAACAGTATCCACGTTGACATGCTAAAATCACACATCTGATTATGAACAATATACCAGCAAAAAAAAGGTAAACAGATCACTACAACCGTAAATCGCCGCAACACACGATCCTGTACCTGCTTTACTTTGCTGACCACCTTACTATTTAGTTGCTGGCGCTGCTCCATTTCCAGACGCCCGAGCCTTTCTTCCATTATATTCCAATTTTGTTTTAATTCTTCCAGTTCCATAATCTGTTTTATTTTAGCTATTCGCTTGTTTGGTAAGTTTATCCTTAATTCGTTTCAATTTTGAAGCTACGGTATTGCGCGGCACACCGACAATTTCCGCAATCTCTTCGTAAGAATTTTCATCCAGCCACAGCAAGATGACGGCACGTTCAAACTTGTCCAGTCCCGCAATGAGGCGATACATCTCTTTCAAGCGTTTGGTCGTTTCACTATCTTCTGCTTCCAAGCCATAGAGGGAATCCAAGGAAGTATGTTCGCCCCGGCGTTGCTGCTGGCGGTAGAAGGAGATACAGGTATTTAATCCCACGCGGTAAATCCACGAAGAAGGTTTACCCTTTCCTTCATAACCCTCGAAGCCTTTCCAAAGGTTTATTACTACATCTTGGTAGAGATCTTTAAAATTATCTCCATCCGTTGCATACATGTAGCAGATTTTATAGATCACTCGCTTGTATTCCTCGATGAGGGAAGTGAACTGTTTTTCCTTATTATTTTGTTCCATCTTAAGATAGTCTTTTATACATAAGACGCCCGATTTGGATATTAGTTGCAAAAGGGAAGAAAAAAACAAATTAAAGCTGTTTTCACGTTCAGAATTTGCCATCTTTTGCCACCGCATTGGCAATACTTTGCCACTTCGATGGCAAGGCTTTGCCAACACGATGGCAAAGTATTGCCAATGCGGTGGCAAAAGATAAACAAAGTAATAGCAACAATTACTTCACTTAGAGTCCACTGTTCAGTAAGGTTAGCTATAAAGATTTTATAGTTTATTTCTACCCCACTCTATATATACTCTTACATAAAAAAATGTATCTTTGTGGCGTATTTCTTTCGTAGGAAAGAGATATATTTTGCGATTTGGAGATATCATTTTATTATTCGTAACTTCTAAAATCTGGTAAATTTCTACAAGAGCGAATAATAAGTGGAAGTCTCCACGTCTGGATTGCATATAACTCTGTTATATACACTCTGGCGTGGGGCTATTACTTATTATTTTCTTGACGGGTTTACCAGAGCCTTGGAGTTGAATAATAATGTTAATAGTTCCCACGTCTCTTATTTTATAGTCAGAGAAATAGGAACACACAACTAACCCTTTAAAAACTTATAACACGATGAATGAACCTCTTACCTGCTCCTGTCAAATGAAAACCGACTTAGAAAACTCAGCCGATGCATTTTCTTTTTTCAAAGAGAACTACCCTTTATCCAGTATTACGAATAATCTGAATACACTTTCCAAGCAAGAACTGCGCTGTGCTTGTTGCTTGATGGGGACTGTCTTAACAGGAATATCCCAGAAGAAAACAATTTGGGAACGATTGAAAGTAAAGAAGTAATGTTTGATTAATTTCTTATGCAAAGGCAAGGCTATAAGCAAAATAATCGCTACTTTTGCTACGTGAAGATAGGCTGCACCTCAGCAAAATGCAAATGCCGGGGCATTCAGTTTAAATAAATCTCTCACATTCGAAAAAGAGAATGAATTCTCTTTTTACTCATAAAATCGAGATTTTGCACTATCTTTGCACATTCAATTGAAAAAACATATCAACTCATGAGTAACCAAAGATACATGATGCGCGGTGTCAGCGCTTCTAAAGAAGATGTGCACAATGCCATCAAGAACATCGACAAAGGTATTTTCCCGCAGGCTTTCTGCAAAATTATCCCTGACATTTTGGGCGGTGACCCGGAGTATTGCAACATTATGCACGCCGACGGTGCAGGCACAAAGTCCTCATTGGCTTATATGTACTGGAAAGAAACAGGTGATCTTTCTGTTTGGAAAGGCATTGCACAGGATGCACTGATTATGAATATCGACGACCTGCTCTGCGTAGGTGCAGTAGATAATATCCTGGTTTCTTCTACCATCGGACGCAACAAACTCCTCATTCCGGGAGAAGTAATCTCCGCCATCATCAACGGTACGGACGAATTGCTCGCCGAGCTCCGCGAAATGGGTGTAGGCGTATATGCTACAGGAGGTGAAACTGCCGATGTAGGCGATTTGGTGCGTACCATCATCGTAGACAGTACCGTAACTTGCCGCATGAAGCGCAGCGATGTGATTGATAATGCCAATATCCGTCCGGGCGATGTAATTGTAGGCTTGGCTTCTTACGGACAGGCTACTTACGAAAAAGAATATAACGGTGGCATGGGCAGCAACGGATTGACCAGTGCCCGTCATGATGTATTCTCCAAATATCTGGCAGAGAAATATCCCGAAAGTTATGACAAGGCAGTGCCCGAAGAACTGGTTTACTCCGGTGGTCTGAAACTGACGGATGCCGTAGAAGACAGCCCGCTGGATGCCGGAAAATTGGTACTCTCTCCTACCCGCACGTATGCGCCGGTAGTGAAGAAGTTGCTGGATGCACTTCGCCCTGAAATTCATGGTATGGTACACTGCTCGGGTGGTGCACAGACGAAAGTGCTGCACTTTATAGGTGATAATTGCCGCGTGATTAAGGATAATCTGTTCCCTGTTCCTCCTTTGTTCAAAACGATTAAAGAGCAGAGCAATACAGACTGGGCAGAGATGTACAAGGTATTCAATATGGGACACCGTCTTGAAGTATATCTATCGCCCGAACATGCCGAGGAAGTAATTGCCATCAGCAAGAGTTTCGGTATTGATGCACAGATTGTTGGACGTATTGAAGAAAGCAACCAGAAAGAACTGATTATCAAGAGTGAGTTCGGAGAATTCAAATACTAAATTCAATGAAGAAACTGATTTATATCTTATGCTGCCTCTTCTGCCTTTTCATCACCGTAGATATGGGGTATGATACGTGGGAACAGTTATCAGCGAAACCATTTTCTTTCAGGCTGTTCATGCGTATACTTGCATTGTTGGGTTGGTGTGTCATAACTTATGGCGTCGCCACCCGGAGATATGGATGGGTACAAAAACTTTGCAAATAAAATAAATGGCAGACAACAATACCATATTAGAGAAACTCGAAGGGCTTGTTGCCCGCTTCGAAGAAGTATCGACGCTGATTACAGACCCGGCAGTGATTGCCGACCAGAAGCGTTACGTTAAACTCACCAAAGAGTACAAAGAACTGGGCGACCTGATGGAGGCCCGCAAAGAATATATCCAAGTGCTGAACGGCATCGAGGAAGCCAAAGAGATCATCTCCAATGAAACAGACCCGGAGATGCGGGAAATGGCACGCGAAGAATTGGATGCCTGTCAGGCACGCCAGCCGGAACTGGAAGAACATATCAAACTCCTCCTCGTACCTGCCGACCCGCAAGACAGCAAGAACGCCATCCTCGAAATCCGCGGGGGTACAGGTGGTGACGAAGCCGCTATCTTTGCCGGAGACCTCTTCCGCATGTATACCAAATATTGCGAAACGAAAGGTTGGAGGATGGAAATATCCAGCGTCAACGAAGGCGCGGCAGGCGGATTCAAGGAAATCATTTGCAGCGTTACGGGCGACAATGTATACGGAACATTGAAATACGAATCGGGGGTACACCGCGTACAGCGTGTTCCGGCTACTGAAACTCAGGGACGTGTGCATACCTCCGCCGCATCCGTAGCCGTGCTGCCCGAAGCCGAAGAGTTCGATGTAGTAATTAATGAAGGCGAAATCAAATGGGATACTTTCCGAAGTGGCGGTGCCGGCGGACAGAATGTAAATAAAGTTGAGTCCGGTGTACGTCTGCGCTATGTATGGAGAAATCCGAACACCGGCGCTTCTGAAGAAATCCTGATTGAGTGTACCGAAACACGCGACCAACCGAAGAATAAAGAGCGTGCCCTCTCACGTCTGCGTACCTTCATTTACGACAAGGAACATCAGAAATATCTGGACGATATTGCCTCCAAGCGAAAGACAATGGTATCTACCGGAGACCGCTCCGCTAAAATCCGTACCTACAACTATCCGCAAGGACGCATCACCGACCATCGTATCAACTATACCATCTATAACCTCTCCGCCTTTATGGACGGTGACATTCAGGATTGTATCGACCACCTGATTGTAGCGGAAAATGCAGAACGTCTGAAAGAAAGCGAACTGTAAGCCAACAGGTTAAGAAGCAGAGCGAATGAAAGGACAGCTACTACATAAAGTATTTCATACCCTGACGGAAGCGTTTCAAAATTGCCTGAGGCGCTTTCCTTCTACAGTATGTTTCGTCCTTGCACTTACCGCTTATTTAGTCTATCTGGTAGCTACCGACCTGGATGATGACAGGAAGCTGGTGATGGTTCTGGGTTACTATTTTTCTATCGGTACGTTGCTCTCACTCACTCTCCACCTGTGGAGCGAAGAGATAAAGAGCAAGATAAAAGGAGTGATCGTACATATAATAATGCACGTATTGCTGATTGCCGATGCGGTGTACCTCTACAGTCTTTCACCGGAACAGTCGCTTACCGAAATAGGCATAGCCCACGGAGCCGCCATCCTGGCACTGTGGCTTTCGGCTTTCTTCCTTTCATTCATCAAAGAAAAGAATGACATTCCAAGCTGGAACTTCGCTTCATACACGGTCGGCGCTTTTGTCACGGCCAATGTGGTGGGGCTTATCATGAGCGGTGGAATCAGTCTGCTGGTGTTCTCGCTCCGCCAACTCTTCAATGTGGATGTAAGTTGGAATTGCTATCTGTATATCCTTATTATATGTAGCGTGTTGCTTCCGATGTTGCTCTTCCTTGGCATGTTGCCCAAAGATGAACAAAAACACAACCGGGAGCCGCAACCGTCGGAGTTCCTGAACGGCACGATACATTTTCTCTTCCTCCCGCTCATGGCAGGATATCTCCTCGTGCTTTATGTTTATGCAGCCCGCATTTTTATCAGTTGGGAACTGCCCACAGGCTGGGTTTCCTGGCTCGTGGTAGCACTGATGGCAGGATGTATCGCCATTGAATTCGGACTATATCCCGTACGTATTCAGGAGAAGAAACCTATAAACGAATGGATTGCGCGTTGGTTACCCGCTTTGGTATTGCCGATGCTGGTACTGATGACAATCGGCATTATACGCCGCTTCAACGATTACGGCGTTACCATCAATCGCCTTTACCTTATAACTCTCAACATCTGGTGCTACATTGTTTGTATCGGACTCGTCTTCACTAAAGCCCGGCGCATCAGTTGGATACCGATTTCGTTCTCCATCCTCTTTCTGCTAACTTCGGCACTACCAGTCAATTATGCAAGTATCACCCGGAATATCATGCGCAGCAGCGTAGAGAAAGAGCTGAAACGCACCAATTTGAAACTGCCACTCACCCGTGATCAATACGATGACTGGATGGAATCGCTCCCGGCAGAAACGGCAGTGCAAGTAAACGACAAGGTCAGATATCTGCGCAACTGGTTCGGACGGAAAAGTATTGCCGACCTTGTGGACAAGGATGCCTCTTTCTATTCTTCTAAAAATTACGGTACTACCGATACAACAGACGATTCCGATTCCTTTGTATCATACAGCGGCAAGAGTTCCCGGCAAGTCAGCATCCAGATACCGGACGGGTACCATCAGTTCATAGCCATACCGGATGGAGATATACAGGACAGATACTTCCACATACCATACGACTATCTGGAAACAGGAATACTGCCTGTTCCTCTTACCACTCAGACTAACAATAAGAACGATACGATCTTCATTGACCTGAAAACAATGGAGGCACTTGATAATCACAAATATAATCAAATGCCCCCTACCCGATTTAAATGTAATTCCGACAAATGCCTTTTCATGCTTACAAGTTTCTCTCTGGATTACAATAAGAAAAGGAAAGACGCTCTCAGGTTACGCATAGAAGGCTACTTATTCAAGAAATAACCAAACGAATTATAAACAGATTAAATAGATTCAGTAATGGATAAACAACAACTTTTTGAAAATATCAAGCGTAAGAAATCATTCCTCTGCGTAGGTCTGGATACAGACATCAAGAAAATTCCGGAACACTTGTTGAAAGAAGAAGATCCGATCTTCGCCTTCAATAAAGCCATCATCGACGCAACGGCTGACCTTTGCATTGCCTACAAACCGAACCTCGCTTTCTATGAGAGCATGGGTGTGAAAGGCTGGATTGCTTTTGAAAAGACTGTGAAATATATCAAGGAAAACTATCCCGACCAATTCATCATTGCCGATGCAAAACGTGGTGACATTGGAAATACCTCTGCCATGTATGCCCGCACATTCTTCGAAGAACTGGACATCGACTCTGTAACCGTAGCCCCTTACATGGGTGAGGACAGTGTTACTCCGTTCCTGACTTACGAAGGCAAGTGGGTAATCCTCCTGGCACTGACAAGCAACAAAGGTTCCCACGACTTCCAATTGACGGAAGATCCCAACGGAGAACGCCTTTTCGAAAAAGTACTGCGCAAGTCTCAGGAATGGGCCAATGACGGACAGATGATGTACGTGGTAGGTGCCACACAAGGCCGCGCTTTCGAAGATATCCGCAAGATTGTTCCCAACCACTTCTTGCTTGTGCCGGGTGTAGGTGCACAGGGTGGCTCACTGGAAGAAGTTTGTAAGTATGGCATGAACTCCACTTGCGGACTGATTGTAAACTCCAGCCGTGGCATCATCTATGTGGATAAGACTGCAAAATTTGCAGAAGCTGCACGCAATGCCGCAAAGGAAGTGCAACGGCAGATGGCGGAACAGTTGAAGGCTATCCTTTGATAGCCACTGAATAGCTAAGAAACTTAATGAAAAGGTTATCAGAAAACCAGCAGCAATCATGAACCAAAGCAAGATTGTCATATATCAAACCCAGGATGGAAAGACTTCCATTGATGTGAAGCTGGAGCAGGACACAGTGTGGCTTACACAGGCACAAATGGTTGAGCTTTTCCAGAAAGACCAGTCTGTAATCGCCCGCCACATTGCGAATGTATTTAAGGAAGGAGAACTTGACAAAAATAGTAATATGCAAATTTTGCATAATACTCTCTCCAAATATAAACCTACTACCATTTACAACTTGGATGTCGTCATTTCCGTAGGTTACAGAGTAAAGAGCCAAAGAGGTACACAATTCCGTATATGGGCAAACTCTGTTCTGAAAGACTACTTGATTCGTGGTATCGCCGTCAACGACAATCGCTTAAAGCAGCTGGGAGAGGCCATCAAAATATTAAAACGCACCACCAACCAACTTGACGCCCAACAAATGCTTGCCGTAGTAGAGCAGTACACTATAGCCCTTGACCTACTGGACGATTATGACCATCAGTGCATCAGAAAACCCGACGGGAATAAAGCAACGTATGTTCTGACCTACGAAGAATGCCGTAATGTAATAAACAGCATGAAGTTCAATACAGACAGTGATCTCTTCGGCAATGAAAAAGATAAATCTTTCTATAGCAGTATCGGCGCTATCTACCAAACCTTTGGCGGAGAAGATGTTTATCCGTCCGTTGAGGAAAAAGCCGCCAATCTACTCTATTTCATATAACCAAGAATCATTCATTCAACGATGGCAACAAGCGTATTGCAGCTACCATATTCCTCTATTTTCTGCAAAAGAATAGAATTCTATATCATGAAGACGGAGAGAAACGCATCAATGACAGCACACTTGTCGCAATAACCATCATGATAGCCGAATCAAAAACAGAAGAAAAGGAGATTATGACAAGATTGGTTATGAACTTCTTAACATAAACATTAGAATCAGACAAAAACTTTATATAAAAACGAGTAAATTATAACACATGCCCTACGAACGAAAGATCATTAACGACCCGGTGTTCGGGTTCATCAATATCCCGAAAGGGTTGCTGTACGACATCGTGCAGCATCCCCTTTTGCAACGTTTAACCCGCATTAAGCAACTAGGTTTGTCGTCTGTGGTTTATCCCGGTGCGCAGCACACTCGCTTTCAACATTCGATGGGGGCTTTCCATTTGACGAGCGAAGCTGTCCAGCAGCTCGCCAGCAAAGGAAACTTCATTTTTGACAGTGAAGCCGAAGCTGTGCAGGCGGCCATTCTGATGCATGATATCGGACACGGTCCTTTTTCTCATGTACTGGAAGATACTATCGTACAGGGTGTATCTCACGAGGATATCTCCCTCATGCTGATGGAACGCATCAACAAAGAAATGAACGGGCAGCTCACCCTTGCCATCCAAATATTCAAGGACGAATACCCCAAGAAGTTCCTGCACCAACTGGTCAGCGGACAACTTGACATGGACCGCATGGACTACCTTCGCCGCGACAGTTTTTACACCGGCGTAACGGAAGGTAACATCGGCTCGGCACGCATCATCAAGATGCTCGATGTGAAAGAAGATCATCTCGTGGTAGAATCCAAAGGCATCTATTCCATTGAGAATTTCCTCACGGCCCGCCGCTTGATGTACTGGCAGGTATATCTGCACAAAACGTCCGTAGCATACGAGAAAATGCTCATCAGCGCCCTGCTCCGTGCCAAAGAATTAGCAAGTAAAGGTGTGGAATTATTTGCTTCACCGGCATTGCGTTTTTTCCTTTACAATGACATCTACAAGGAAACTTTCTATAACAATCCGGAGTGCCTGGAGAACTTTATCCAACTGGATGACAATGACATATGGACCGCATTAAAGGTCTGGAGCACCCACAACGACAAGGTTCTGTCCACGTTGAGCCTCGGTATGATCAACCGTAATATCTTTAAAGTGGAAATTTCTACCGAACCGATATGTGAAGAAAGGAAAAAAGAGTTAACTTTGCAAATCAGTCAGCAACTGGACATACCCCTCTCCGAAGCGAGCTATTTCGTCTCTACCCCCAGCATTGAGAAGAATATGTACGACCCGGCAGACGATAGTATTGATATCCTTTATAAAGACGGAAGTATCAAGAATATTGCTGAAGCATCGGACATGCTCAATATTTCCCTACTGTCTAAAAAGGTAAAAAAATACTATCTTTGCTACCAACGTTTGCATAGGTAAGTATAAAATATTCACCCAAGGACAAGGAAATATAAAAAAAAAGTCCGTTATTTGTGATTTGAAACCATCTAACAAGAATAAGACAATGGAGTTCTCTGCTAAACAAATTGCAACATTTATCCAAGGAGAAATCGTTGGAGATGAGAATGCAACTGTACATACTTTTGCCAAGATAGAAGAAGGCATCCCCGGTGCTATATCGTTTCTGTCAAACCCCAAATATACATCTTATATCTACGAAACCCAAGCCAGTATTGTACTGGTAAACAAAGACTTCGTTCCTGAAAAAGAAATAAAGGCTACTTTAATTAAAGTGGATAATGCCTACGAAAGTTTGGCGAAATTGCTCAATCTTTACGAACAAAGTAAGCCTAAACGTGTGGGTATCGATCCGTTGGCTTTCGTTGCCGAGACTGCTAAAATCGGCAAGGATGTTTACATTGCCCCCTTCGCTTGCATTGGTGAATACGCAGAAGTGGGAGACAATACAATGATACATCCACACGCTACTGTCGGTAGTGGTGCCAAAGTGGGCAGCAATTGTATCCTATATGCCAATACAACCATTTATCATGACTGCCGGATAGGTAATCATTGCATCCTGCATTCCGGCTGTGTGATCGGTGCGGATGGTTTTGGTTTCGCCCCAACTCCCGAAGGTTACGAAAAAATACCTCAAATCGGTATCGTAATACTGGAAGACAATGTAGAGATAGGCGCAAACACTTGCGTGGACCGTGCTACAATGGGGGCAACCATCGTACACAAAGGTGTGAAACTGGACAACCTGATACAGGTAGCCCACAATGACGAAATCGGTGCAAACACCGTTATGGCGGCGCAAGTGGGTATTGCAGGATCTACCAAGATAGGCGAATGGTGCATGTTCGGCGGTCAGGTAGGCATTGCAGGACATATCCATATCGGAAATAAAGTGAACCTCGGAGCACAGTCCGGTGTTCCCAGTAATATTAAGGATGGCAGCCAGTTAATCGGTACTCCTCCCATGGAACTGAAACAATACTTCAAAGCCTCCGTTGCCCAACGGAACCTGCCGGACATGCTAACAGAACTCCGCCAGCTCCGTAAAGAACTGAATGAATTAAAACAACAAATAAATAAGTAACAAATGTTGAAACAAAAGACTCTGAAAGACAGTTTTTCCCTCAGTGGTAAAGGTCTTCACACGGGACTTGACCTGACCGTTACTTTCAATCCGGCTCCGGACAACCACGGATATAAAATCCAACGCATCGACGTAGAGGGACAACCTATCATTGATGCGGTTGCGGATAATGTGACTGAGACCACGCGTGGTACCGTTCTTTCCAAGAATGGTGTGAAGGTTAGCACGGTAGAGCACGGTATGGCAGCCCTTTATGCCTTAGGCATCGACAACTGCCTGATACAAGTCAACGGTCCTGAGTTTCCTATTCTGGACGGTAGCGCCCAATACTATGCAAAAGAGATAGAGCGCGTAGGTACAGAAGAACAAAACGCCGTTAAAGATTTCTATATTATCAAGTCGAAGATTGAGTTCCGCGATGAAAAGACCGGTTCTTCCATCATCGTGTTGCCCGATGAGAACTTCAGTCTGAATGTACTGGTATCTTACGATTCGACCATCATTCCCAACCAGTTTGCAACACTGGAGGATATGTCGAAATTCAAAGACGAAGTAGCTGCCAGCCGCACATTCGTATTCGTACGCGAGATTGAACCACTGTTGCAGGCCGGCCTCATCAAAGGCGGCGATCTGGACAATGCCATTGTGATCTACGAACGCGAAATGTCCCAGGAAGACTTCGACAAGTTGGCCGACGTAATGGGAGTTCCTCACATGGATGCCAAACAAGTGGGTTACATCAACCACAAACCGCTGGTATGGGCCAATGAATGTGCCCGTCACAAATTGCTCGACGTAATCGGTGACTTGGCTTTGATAGGTAAGCCTATCAAGGGACGTATCATCGCTACCCGCCCGGGACATACCATCAACAACAAATTCGCCCGCCAGATGCGTAAGGAAATCCGCCTGCACGACATACAGGCTCCGACTTACGACTGCAACCGCGAACCCGTCATGGATGTAAACCGTATCCGCGAACTGTTGCCGCACCGTTACCCATTCCAATTAGTGGACAAGGTTATCGAAATAGGTGCCAACTATATTGTAGGTGTGAAGAATATCACTGCCAACGAACCCTTCTTCCAGGGACACTTCCCGCAAGAACCGGTAATGCCGGGTGTATTACAGGTTGAAGCTATGGCACAGGTAGGTGGTCTGCTTGTATTGAACTCCGTAGACGAACCTGAACGTTATTCTACCTACTTCATGAAGATAGATGGTGTGAAGTTCCGTCAGAAGGTAGTGCCGGGTGACACCCTTATCTTCCGCGTAGAACTGCTTGCTCCTATCCGCCGTGGCATTTCCACGATGAAAGGTTATGCGTTCGTAGGCGAGAAAGTGGTTTGCGAGGCAGAGTTTATGGCACAAATAGTTAAAAACAAATAACCTCTGAGTTGAGAGTTGAGAATTGAGAGTTGAGAGTTATTCTCCTCTATTAATTTTCAACTCTCAACTCTCAACTCTCAACTAAATATGATAAGTCCCTTAGCGTATATTCATCCCGAGGCAAAAATCGGGGAAAACGTAGAGATTGCTCCTTTTGTATTCATCGACAAGAATGTGGTAATCGGCGATAACAACAAAATTATGGCAAATGCCAACATTCTGTACGGTTCACGTATCGGCAATGGAAATACTATTTTTCCGGGAGCCGTTATCGGTGCCATCCCTCAGGACCTGAAATTTCAGGGAGAAGAGAGTACCGCTGAAATTGGTAACAACAATACCATTCGTGAAAATGTTACCATCAATCGCGGTACAGCTGCCAAAGGCAGAACCATTATCGGTAACAACAACCTGTTGATGGAAGGTGTGCACGTAGCTCATGACGCCCTTGTCGGTAATTACTGTATCATTGGTAACTCTACCAAAATGGCAGGTGAGATTGTAATAGACGATTTCTCCATTATCAGTGCCAATGTATTGATGCATCAGTTCTGCCGTGTAGGTGGATACGGAATGATACAAGGAGGTTGCCGTTTCAGTAAGGATATTCCGCCATACATCATTGCAGGCCGGGAACCGATTGCTTACAGCGGTATCAATATTATCGGGTTGCGTCGTCGCGGATTCTCCAATGAAACCATTGAGAATATACACAACGCATACCGTATCATTTATCAGAGTGGATTGAACACTTCAGACGCATTAAAGAAAATAGAAGAAGAAATTCCGACGAGCCCGGAAATCGAATACATTGTCAGCTTCATCCGTGACTCCGAACGTGGTATTATTAGGTGATAAAACGATAAAGTAATTAGAATATGATATACAGATTTACACTTATCTCCGATGAAGTAGACGACTTCGTAAGAGAAATACAAATTGACCCGGAAGCTACATTCTACGACTTCCATGAGGCTATAGTGAAGTCAGTAGGTTATACTAACGACCAGATGACTTCTTTCTTCATCTGTGATGATGATTGGGAAAAAGAAAAGGAAATTACACTGGAAGAGATGGATGACAATCCGGAAATGGACAGTTGGGTAATGAAAGACACCACTATCAGCGAACTGATAGAAGATGAAAAGCAGAAGTTACTCTATGTGTTCGACTACATGACAGAACGCTGTTTCTTCATCGAACTCTCCGAAATCATTACCGGAAAAGAAATGAAAGGTGCCAAGTGTACCAAGAAGGAAGGTGATGCTCCGAAACAGACAATTGACTTCGAAGAAATGGCAGCCAACAGCGGATCGCTTGATCTGGATGAAAACTTCTATGGAGATCAGGACTTTGATCTGGAAGAATTCGACCAGGAAGGTTTCGACATGGGCGGAGGCGAAGGTGGCGCAGCACCGTTCGAGGAAGAAAAGTTCTAATATTATTTTAAATTTTTCATCCGCAGATAACGCGGATAACACAGATTTGAAAGACTTAAGCCTAGAAGAGATCTGCGTTATCCGCGTTATCTGCAGATGGAAAATGATTCTCTAAATACCATTTCCTTATGAAAACCCTGATAGTGCTTATTGGACCGACCGGAGTAGGAAAGACCGAACTCAGCCTGCGGCTGGCAGAGCATTACCAAACTTGCATCGTTTCCGCAGACTCCCGGCAACTCTATGCCGACTTGAAAATAGGGACGGCAGCCCCTACCCCCGAGCAACTGCAACGCGTGAAACATTACCTTGTAGGAACCTTGCAACTCACCGATTATTACAGTGCCGCCCAATACGAAGCAGAGGTACTGAAGCTTCTGGAAACCTTATTTACCGAACAAGACACCGTATTGCTTACCGGTGGCTCTATGATGTATGTGGATGCCGTTTGCAAAGGCATTGACGATATTCCGACCGTAGATGCTGAAACACGCCAGGTGATGCTACATAAGTATGAAACGGAAGGTCTGGAAAGATTGTGCGCAGAGCTAAAGTTACTCGATCCTGAATACTACAAAATAGTAGACCTGAAGAATCCTAAACGCGTAATCCATGCACTGGAGATATGCTATATGACAGGGAAGCCCTACACTTCATTCCGCACCCAGCAAAAGAAAGAACGCCCTTTCCGCATCATCAAAATAGGATTGACACGCGACCGGGAAGAACTTTACGACCGCATTAACCGACGGGTGGAGATTATGATAGAGGATGGCCTGGAAGAAGAAGCCAGAAAAGTATATCCTTATCGGGCACTCAATTCATTGAATACAGTAGGCTATAAAGAGATGTTCAAATACCTCGACGGAGAGTGGACCTTACCTTTTGCCATAGAGAAAATCCAACAGAACTCCCGGATCTATTCGCGCAAGCAGATGACATGGTTCAAAAGAGATGAAGAAATCCGTTGGTTCCATCCGGAACAAGAAACGGAGATACTGGCGTACCTCCATTCGGTAATGTAAGTTCTATTCTGATTCCAGTAAACTCTGATAAATCATTCTGATAGATGATTCCAGTTCATCGTACAGCTTCGGTATTGCTTGGGTATCGAGGCTTCCTTTTTTATACCACTCTTCCAGCAATGGCTTCGTCGTACGGAAAACTTCATCTTCTACCGCAGTAATCGCTGTCATATAACCGTCACCTTTCTCAGGACTATACAATCTTTCCCAATTCAGATAACGTCCGGTACCCATTCCCTGCTTATAGCTAAAAACTCTGTCTGCCAAACGAAGTGACCAATCACTGAGCAGAGCTGCCTCAGATTCTTTATTAAAACGTACCATTCCGGGAAGAAGTTTACCGGCATCTTTCACCCACAGCGGGACAGCTATACCGGTAGGAGGATAACCTAACAGTGTCCACATGGTAGTCAGTTCGGCCTTTTCACCCGGTTTTACACCCTGTACCACCACCGAACACGATGTACTGCTACGCGGAATGAAATCCTGATCTACAAACCAACCCGATGCCTGAGGACGATTATACGCCCCGCTACGCAAATCAATATCCAGCATACGGTTACGGAACGAACGGGATAAATCATTGAAAATAAACTGTGGGGTAATGCTACCTGTAGCCGAAGCTTTCATCAGTACCTGGTCTGCTTCCATATAGCGCACATAGCCGGCTCCCTCGTTCACCTTACCTGCAAAAGAGAAATTGGTACGGGCAATGTAGCCATAAGGAGCATCTTTCGGGTTATTGGCATCATACATCACATATTTATAATAATCTACCTCAAATATAGCTGCACCGCCTTGTGCATCGATTACACCGAAATTAGCTTCGATATCGCTGGGCTTGGAAATGGTATCCAGAAAATGACAGAAGTCCGCTACCGTAGCACAAACTTCAAGCGCACGATAAATGACACGTCCATTGGCTGCTCCCCGTTCTTCATCGCCTTTTACATCCACCAGATTATACGATTGTGTATTCATCAAAGCAAATCCTGAGGAATTAGTTCCCATCCATGCCTCTTTCAGATATGCATTGGCGCTATTCACTACAGCAATAAAGTTATACTTCTCGCCTTTCACATAATCAATATGGTTTCGCATAAAGTCCGTATCACGGTTTTTCCAAAGCAGGGGACGACCGTCAGGGGTCACTTTACCCGATACAACAGCAGAAGTACAAGCTTGCACAGGAGTAGCGAAAAAAACGATTGCTACCGCACATAAGATTAATAAGGATATTTGTTTCAACATAAGTCATCAGATATTTGGGAAGTTGATACAAAAATAAGATTTTCTACTAAAGAAGTATTCAAAAAGATCAGAATTATTTAGTTCCGGTTGAATATCTCAATAGGATTAATTACTTTTGAACGCAACTAAAAAGTACAGTACTATGAAACCACTTATTCCACTGGCAATATTTATATTCATTCTCACAGTCAGTTCTTGCACTACAGCACCTAACTTCCGAATAGATGGTACAACGCAGGGAATACAAATCGGGGACACACTTATTCTTACCCACCATCTGCTGCCGGACTGGAAAGAAGGCGACCGTGATACTTTCATAGCAACAAAAGAAGGAAAATTTTCTTTCTGCAAACATACAGATGAGACAAAGCTTTACATCATAACCTACCATCCTTCCCAAAATGAACCCTTAAGATATTGCAATCGCGGCTTTGTATTTTATGCCCGTCCGGGCGATTACCTGAAAGTAAAGGGGAACGTAGAGTTCTTTCCTGCCATGCACAAAGAGGGCGGAATGTATGATGATCCGCGTTTACAACGCATCCTGACCTTGGAAGATAGTATAACAGTGGAACAAAACAAAATATACCGCAAACTATACTATTTTGCAAACCTGCGAGGCACCCCACAGGCCAATCCCGACTCTATGATGTATTATAACCAAGCATACAGTCAATGCCGTTCCAGCGAACTAAGTGAAGCTCTGAAAGAATTCCGCAATACGGCAGATGACAGTGAATATGCCGCTTGGGAATATCTGCAAGCCATAAACAGAGTCTCCTATTCGGAAGCTGCAGAAAGATTCACTCATTTTACTCCCGAAATTAAATCATCGACTATCGGAAGAAAACTGGAACAGTTGCTCAAGGTCATGAAAAATATAGAACCGGGAAACACTCCAAGCGAGTTTACCGTAATCACTTCTGATAGTGCCCGTATTTCTTTGTCGGACTACCGTGGTAAATATTTACTTATTTATCATTGGGGATATGGATGTCCTGGAACTACCTGGGTACATCCGCGCTTATTGAAACTCTACGAAGAATACCACGATAAAGGTTTTGAAATCTTAGGATTCACTGGCGATAAGCAACCAGAAAGTCTCTCTCAGGACTCAGAAGCTGCTTCACTGTTTTATCCACCCTGGCCCACTGTATATACAAATCAAAAGGAAAATAGCTTTATTGCCGATGATTATTACTTCAACGGAGTTCCTATCCTGATGGTTATCTCACCCGAAGGAAAAACTCTTCTGAGGGGATATAGCAGCACCTATCAGCCCCTCAAAGAATTATTAGCAAAGGAGATGGGTAAATAAAAAGGCGGATAATTTCTTATTCATATTCTCCCCTTATGAAAATCATTGGTTTAATATAGATTTCCAAAGTTCCGTCTGCACCGGTTTTCACTTCCATTTGTTCGATGTTCGTTTGGTACGCAGTGCTGGCCGGAACTTCTTTGCCATCAATATAATAACGTGCATTTCGCCTGTCAACACCTCTCGGTTTCAGCAACTCATCAATCTGCTTAATCGTTTTTTCTTCCTTCACTTGCTGTGGAGTTTTCAGTTTCAGAACTATGACTCCATTTATTCCACGCGTACCATAAATAGCAGTAGCCGAAGCATCTTTCAAAATATCAATGCTTTCAATGTGCATAGGATTCAATGCCGCAAAGATTTCATAAGGAAGCTCTAACCCATTTACAATGTATAAAGGCTCATTGGATGGAATAGGAATGCGGTCTCTGATAACCAATGTACCATCTTTCTTCGGAGACTGTGTCACAAGTGTGTCATTCTTCAAAGTATCTTTGAAAATTACAAGCTCTTTCATGAAAGAGGCTTCAGCATGAATAGATATAGCGGCAGACATTACTAATAATAGAAATACTCCCCAAAAGAAGCTATATCCCTGGTGAATTTGTTTTCTTTGTCTCATAGCATTATCTTTTAAGTGATAGAATCTAAACCGTCTCAAACAAAAATAATTAAAAGTAATGATTTAAACAAAAAAATAAGAAACAAAGTATTTATTCAGCAGATAATTCCTTTAACCTATCAAGCAGATATGCTCGCTTACTCTCGCTTGTACCTTCTTCCCAATAGCGGATAATACCTTTCTTATCTACCAACACTGTAGTCGGTGTAACCTGTACTTTAAACAGATTGAAGAAAAATAATTCATCGGCAATATGCGTAAAAAGGAAAGGACGGTTCTCCACAATCTTCTTTATTTGTTCCGGTGTATTCCAAGTCGTGGAGAAATAAGTCACATTCGGACAGATCTTCATCCATTCATTCAAGTCCGGCATTTCTTTGATACAAGGTCGGCAACCCGTATGCCAATAGTTCAGCACGAAAGGCTTTCCTAGAATATCTACTTTTGTCCATACTCGTCCTGCCGTATCCTTTACTTCAAAATCCGGAAATGGCTTACCTACCCATTTATCAAGAGTAATCGTATTACTTCCGGCAACCGCCATCGGTTTTTGTGTTCCGGAACGTGAGATCATCAATAATTCCTCCCCTCCGGGTACTTTATCTACCGAAACCCGGTATTTCATTGCATAATCCGGTAATTTTTTCCCCTTATTCAGACGTATCTCCAATGCTGTATGTCCCTTTTCATCTGTCAACATAATCATTTGAGCTCCTTCATCATTCCGAACTCCCGGTGGCATACCATTGAAAAAGCATCCGTCAATGAGAACAAACTTGTCACCAGTAGTTTGGGCAGAGCAAAGCCCCGCCCAAACAAACATCATAAAGAGAAACAAAAAGAGAGAATTTCGTGTCATAATAGTAGTATTTAATTTTATTTCAATGTCGCAATCAGTAATAAAGGTATATACTTCATTATCCACCGGATCATAGTGTTACACCATATATACTTTATTCATCTTTCAAAGTAACTATCACTTTCGGTTCAGCCTTTACTTTGGCAGTCGCCATATTGATATAAGAAACAATCAATTTATCACCCTTTGAAACCGATAAGACAAAGCGACCATCCACATCGGTTATACTCCCTGTATGCGTTCCTTCTATCAATACAGATGCCCCCACAATAGGCTCACCGTCTTTATCCTGTACAAAGCCTTCAACCTTCATATCACCTTTGGATGAAGTTTTCTCAGCACCTTTTTTGTCTTTGGTAGTGATATAAATCTTGCCCTTACCACTATTTGAATCTTTCTCTACACTTATACTCTCAATTCTGTCAGCTGGTACTACACTACCCAAATCGACTTCCTTTGATTCAATTTCCACGCCATCCACATAGATAATCGCATCTCCCAAATCCGCCTTCTTACGATTTACATATACATTCTGTATTCCGGGAAGAGTAGATGATTTACTTGTCCCTTTCACTCGTAAAGTAGTAGAAGTTGAGTTCGTATTTTTGCTTCCTATAACGATAGGATATTCTTTATCTCTCAAAGTAATCAGAATCACACCATTCTTTCCCTTTTCTCCATACAATTCTGCGGCCGATTTATCCTTTAAAACAGTCATACTCTCTATACTTTCCGGTCTCAACGCTCCCATTATAGATGAAGGAACTTCTTTCCCATCCACAATGAACAAAGGTACAGCTTCTCCACGAATGGTTCCGGCAACTGTTACCAACTGAGAACTTGTTATCTCACCACCTTCCAGTTTGAATACCACCGGCAATGTATATTTCACTGCTACCGCCTTTCCTTTCTGCATACCTGGCTTCCACTTCGGCATCGCTCCCACTAATCGAATAGCTTCAGCATCCAAGTCTTTATCCACAGAACGAAGCACTTTCGGATTTGTCACATTTCCTTCCTTATCGATAATGAATTGCACCGTAACACGCCCCTGTGTACCATTCTTTTCTGCAGCTTCAGGATAACGCATATTCTTCTGAATGTACTCCATCGAAGCAGCTATGCCACCCGGGTATTCTGGCATTTGCTCCACCACCTCGTAGAAAGGAGTACCTTGTAACTTTTCAGTCACTTCCACGGGAATATACTTCACCTCTACTGGTTTAGCTGTATCTTTCAGAGCTGTAGCTACTTGTACTACCTCTTCCGTACTTTTTACGGCTTTTGCTTCCACAATTGCTGTCAAATCATTAACTTTGACGGCAGAAATCTCTTCTGCAGTTTCTGAGATTTCAGGACGGGCAAAAGCTGTTACTGCAATAGCTGCTACCGGAAGTATATATAAATACTTCAATTTTGCCCACGGATTCGATTTTTCTTTTAACATCATAGTGATACGTTTTTTAAGTTTACTGTGATTAAAGCTGTTGGCCATAGAGTAGAGCCTTGTGCCGACAGCTTTTTTGATTAATAATAGTTGATATTGTTTCGCGTCAACGCCTTTCTCAATAACCGTTTCATCAGCCTCATACTCATGGATATTCTGTAGCTCCTGTTTCAATAACCATGAAGCCGGATTGAACCACTGGAAGAAGATACAAATATCCGCCACCAACAAGTCCCATGAATGCCGATTCTGAATATGAGCCAATTCATGAATAAGTATCTCCCGACCATTCTCATCCAGATCTTTTTCCGAAATAACAATATATTTCATCCAACTGAACGGAGCTATATCACGGTCATGTACTATCAGAGTCACTTTCTCTCCCCCATCGATATATTTACTTAAATTCTCTTTCCTACCAGATTTTAGCAACCCGCCTAATTTCAACAACGAATACCCATTGCGTAGGGCAAAGAGTAAAATTCCTGCCAGGTACACCAACAATGCAACCTGTATCCAAGTCACCGTCACTTCCTCTGCCTGTAAATCCGTAGCACTAGCCGTGTTCATCATATCCGCCAGCATCAACCACTGTTCTAAAGTCATCATGGTCTGATGAACTTCTGTCTGTTCCTCTACGGTTACCTCTACCAATGGCAAGAGGCACGATAACAACAGAATGCTCAATAGCGCCACCCGGTTGAAACGATGAAACGTTTCGCGACTCAGCAATAATCGGTAGAATAAATAAAATACCACCAGACAAACCGACGACTTCAGTATATAGACAAAGAAAATTCCCATATGGATGTACAATTTATAATTTAATCAATTCTTCTCTCATCTTTTCCGCACCGGGGAAACCTGTAACTTTATATGAAAGCTTCCCTTCCCGATCTATCACAAAGTATGTAGGTATTCCCGGATACTCATATAATTTGCCTAATGCAGCACTTTGTTCATTCGTAATCCGGTAATGAATTCCGTGAATATCAGGTATTGTGATTTTCCACTTTCCTTCGGGTGAACTTTCATCCGCTACATAGACATATACTACATCTTTCAGTTCTTCTTTAACTGGTTTCAAACTATTCATAGCTCGCATACAAGGACCACACCAAGTATTCCACATATCTATCAGAACCACTTTACCACGATAAGGACGAGTGATAACTGCTAACAAACTGTCCGCTGTAACTGCCGTATCAAGTTGGCAGATCGTATAACCAGTTTTCTTTGCACTCTCTGCAAGTAAATCCGCCACTTTCTGATTTCTGATGGTCAAAGCTTTCTTGATTTCCGGTTCGGATATACTATCCAACGTCAGCATCTGTTTCTCCGACAATGGCTTCAGGCGGGCAAGAGTAGATCCTAAAGGTCTCGCCCGTAAGATATCCTCCCAGATAGGTTGCGGTTCAAACTTACCTTTGAAATCCTCGGTTGCAGCACGAACAAAATCAGGATAACCGCCATATCGTATATAAGGAGAATGAATAAAATCCAATTTCAGGATATCATCATAATAGTTCTCACCTACCGTCATATCCGCACGCTTCACTCCTTTTTTTCCACTGATCATCGGGGCATAACTGATTGTACCCTTATACCCCTTGATAGCAAAGAAATACGACATTTCCAGATTGTTTATCATGTATGTGCGTGCAGCATCACTCAGCAACTTATTCTTTAGTATTTCATCACGATTTTTTTCGTAAATCTTCGTCACATACTTTTTATATTGGGCAGGAGTGACACCGCAAATATTCTCATAAAAACTATCCGCGCTGTAAATACTCGTCAGTCCGGCATACTTTGTTAGTTCAGTATTCAGACCGGCATACGTACCCTCAAACCAAACCAGTGGTCTTCCATCTTTCTTCCCGAACAAACGGCTTTCCGACCAGTAAATTTCCGGTAAATTAAATGTTATTTCAAGCTCACCACCCGGTACCAAAAATATCTCAAACCTCTTCCTCCCCACACGCAATGTAGCATCACCCGGTATCATCAAGTTTGTTTCATAATAAAAGCTTCCATCCTCAGCTATCGGAATGGATTGACCAAATACATCAAAAAAGAACCAGTCACTGCAATTGAAATTCAGAGTAGTTCCATATGCCGGATTGTAACCTAATATATGTCCGCGGATCACCGTCTTTCCATTTTTCAAATCAGGGTCAGGCAAAGGCTGAGAATAATCCAATTGCTGATTCAACAGTTTCTCTGATATTCCGATTTCCGGCTTCTTACCATCCAGACGCACCCCATAAATATTCCATCCTTCACTCTTCTTTGCAGGCATTTCATAAAAGTCGAGACTTTCCGCATCCATAGGAATCGGTTCAAACTTCAAAGTCACAGCCAGTTCACCCGAAGCCGGAAGATTTGTCCAAAACTCTTTCGAAAATCCATCGCCCCCCAGATAAGCATACATTTTCTCCCCTACCTGTACGACAGCAGTTGAGTCTATTCTTATTCCTTCACCCGGTCTGGAATATATTTTAGCCTCTATCCATGTCGTATCTTTCCCTAATATCACTTTCTGGAATTCTATTTGGTTGGTACTCGTTGCCATGAAATAAGGAGCTTTCACCACCTTCTTCGCCTGTAAGCCTGTGCAAACAGCTACCAACACTAAACAAATTATAGCAATGTTTTTCATAATCTTCGATATTTAAAGTTACTATATCTTCCCTCTCTCCACTTCCGCAATCAGCTGCTTCAAATCTTCCAGTGAGATATCTTCCTCCTTTACCAACGATGATACTGCGTTGAGATATGAATTATTGAAGTACTTACTAATCACTTTCTTCAGCGTTCCCTTGCTGAAGTCTTCCCTATTCACCACAGCATAATACTGGTACGTGTTACCGTAAGTCTTATGTGCCAGGAAACCCTTATCTTCCAATCCCCTCACAATTGTGGACAGCGTATTAAAATGCGGCTTCGGCTCTTCATAGAAAGCCAGCATCTCCTTCACAAACAACGGACCTTTCTCCCAGAAAAATCCCATGATTTCCTCTTCTTTTGCAGTCAATCCTTTCATAACTCTTCATTTGTTTTTCGCAAAGAACTAAAATATTTAGTTTATAAACTAATTTTCCTCGTTAAATAAGACTAAACACAAAATACCTACATATAGCGATTGCAATTCCCGGGGAAAATCCGTTACTTTGCGCACGAATTAACAAAGAAAGAAAGGATAATCTGCAATGAATGAACCGCATAAGTATCGCGCCACAGACAAAATGAGCGACCTTATCTGTGATAACTACTCCTTATTAATGGTTATGAGCCGCTTCGGCCTCTCCCTGGGATTTGGAGATAAGAGTGTAAAGGACGTTTGTGAGGCACAAGGCGTAGACTACCGCACCTTTCTCGCAGTAGCCAATTTCATCAGCGAAGAGCAATATACCTATAGTGGAGATGAAAATGTATTTTCCATCTCAGCCCTTATGGATTACCTGAAACGGGCGCACACTTACTTTCTCGATTTTAAATTACCTGTTATCCGTCGTAAGCTCATCGAATCTATCGATTGCTCGGGATCGGATAATATTGCCTATCTCATTCTGAAATTCTTCGATGAATATGCCAAAGAGGTACGTCGCCACATGGAATATGAAAATGAGGCTGTGTTCACCTATGTCGAAAAACTGCTCGAAGGCAAACTTGCAGAGAACTATGATATAGCAACCTTTGCCAGCAAGCACAATCAGATTGAATCCAAACTGACCGAACTGAAAAATATCATCATTAAATATTATCCGGAAAAAGAGAACAACAACAAGCTCAATGCTGTTCTTTTTGACATCTTCAACTGCGAACATGACCTTGCTTCACACTGTCAGGTAGAAGACTATATGTTTGTTCCTGCTGTAGCCCAACTGGAAAGGAGATTGAAAAATGAACAATAATGTTTCTGTAAAGATAGCAGTCGCTGAAACTTCTGTCATTATCCGAAGCGGACTTACGACAGTATTGAAGCGCCTGCCTAATCTGAATGTAGTACCTATAGAGGTTTCTTCCCCAGAGTCTTTGCAAAGTTACATACACTTGCATACACCTGATATACTGATTGTCAACCCTACTTTTGGCGGCTGGTTTGATCTTCCTGCATTCAAGACAGAAAATGGCAAGGTAGAAACTAAATATCTGGCCCTTGTATGTTCCGTAATCGACAGCAATTCATTAAAAGAATACGATGACCATCTCTCGATATGCGATGATCCGGACACCATTGCCACTAAAATAAACCAACTGCTGTGCACTGACGAAGAAGAAGAAAAAGAGAGTGAACAGGAAACACTCAGCCAACGAGAAAAAGAAATTATTACCTGTGTTGTGAAAGGCATGACCAACAAAGCCATTGCCGACCAACTTTATCTTTCTATCCATACAGTTATCACTCACCGCCGGAATATCGCCCGTAAACTGCAAATACACTCTCCGGCAGGTCTGACCATTTACGCCATTGTGAATAAATTGGTAGAATTGCAAGATATTAAGGATAACTTATAAAGAAAAGGGTACACCAGGAAATACTCCTGACATACCCTCTAATCTTTATTGTATTGGTTCCTAAAGTTCCCAACACTACTACAAATTAATGATTCTTTCTACTTTCCTCAATACCAGATACCATTATTTAATAACTTTCTCTTGCATATTTAGCTGCAATAGTCTTGCATTATATAATCTTCCTCCTTATTAAATCCAACTTCATTTTTATCTGTTTGTGTTGATCAATAGCACAAAGATGAAAACATACTGAGAATAGACCGAAAACAAGAATATTATGACTACTTTCTCAGGATTACAAGAAGTTAAGAGTTTGTCAACAAGGAGTTAACTTCCTGCTGACAAACTCTTAACTTCTTGTCAACAGGGTATTAAATGAAAAAATCCCCGTTCTTTCACGATATCACATCGGGGAAGACGGGAACCTTTTTTCCTTAATAAAAGTGGTTACGTAATTATGACTAACTAATTCATTAAATCTGATGATGCAAAAGTAGGGCATTTGCGAAGATGCTGCAATCCCTAAAACAAGGTATAATGAAAGAAGGCAGTAGTCATAATTAGGTATATAGACCTGTAAACATCCCTATTTATACTTAAACGCCAGGATATAATACACAATAAGCACCAATATCAGCAAACCACCGACAGCTCCTGTTATTATATTACACAGTCCTTGTGGAATACCATATTCCACCTCAACTTTACTAAAGACAAGAGTAAGAAACAGCAAAGTTAAACAAACATTTAATATCCGGGCAATGCGAACTGCCATAAGATACTGCACTGCCACATTACGTTCCGTAATACGTACCGGAAAACGTATCCAGCGGATAGGGAAATATGCAGAGAAACCTACCAAAAGAAGACAGAAAGTACCTAATCCGGCAGCTAACAAAGAAAAGTTTGCTACAATCTTATCTTCTGCATGTGTATACACCCATATAGCACACCCCCAAGCAGCAACAGCTAATAAAACAGCAACACCTTCCAGTATACGGTCTATTACGGTAGGATATACACGGATATTAGGAAACTCTTTAGTTGAATAAGAACCAAGATTTAACATAGAAATATGAATTATGAATTATAAATTACGATTCCAGTTCTTCAGGCGAAGGAATATTTTTAGTTTTCTTCATCCGCCCACTCTTCCGCAAAGCCTCAGCAATAATCCACTGAAGCTGTCCGTTAGTGCTGCGAAACTCATCGGCTGCCCATTTTTCAATAGCATCCATAGTCGCTGCATCTACACGCAAGACAAAGCTTTTGGTTGAAGTTTCTTTTTTAGCCACGATTCTATTTTACGATTAAACAATTTACTATTGACTTTGTATCATAACAGACTTCCGTTATGGATGAATGATACAATATCGTCCATAACATATCCCACTACAGGTGACGCCTGGTTATATTCAAATGGGGTAGCCTTACCACTACCTTCCTGCAACATATGATTGAGTTTAGGGTAAGATTTAAAGAAAGCATTCTTATTACGCAAAAGTCCAAAACGCCATAAGCCGAAATCCTGCATAGTAACCTGATAATCACGCTCACCTTGTAAGATCAGCATAGGTAAAGTCAATTTAGATGCCACTTCTACAGGTTTATAAGCATTAGCAAATTCCCAATAGGGACGAGGAACATTCAATAGCAAAGGAAGTTTGTCATCAAAATCCGGTGTACCCAACTTCTTTATATTATCTGCCTGCTTTTTTATTTCAGCAATCTGTTCTTTGGCACGGGCAGAAGAATCTGTCAAAGAAGAAATATAGGTCATCTGCTCAACAATTGCATCTTCAAACGGACGGGCTAAAGCAGCAACAAGAATAATTCCAGTCAATCCGTCGGCCCGTTCTGCAATACGAGGGGCAAGTGTGGCACCCAAACTATGGCCTAACACATAAACACTGTCAGCATCAACCTCCGGCAACGTCTTTGCCCAAGCAACAATGGCTATAGCATCATCCACACTTTCTGTGTCATAATCAATTTCACGACCTTCCGGCACACAAGCGGCACCATAGATTTTCGTACGTTTATCATAACGGATCGTTGCAATGCCACGTTCCGCCAATCCCCAAGCTAAATCACGAAAAGGTTTATTCGGCCCTACAGTCTCATCACGATCTTGCGGCCCGGAACCATGTACGAGAATTACCACAGGCACCTTTTTCTTCCCTACAGGCAATGTCAGTGTTCCGGGTAGCTTAAAGCCATCCGCTCCAACCGTTATATCCCGTTCCAGCATCTTCTCTTTATTATAAACCACCGGCTTTGCTGTAGAGGCAGCAGGCACAGGCATTAGACGAATCGTATTCATCCCACCATCTGCATCAAAAGACAGCAGGAAACGAAGGTCGTAACGCTCAAACTTCAAATCACGATGATAGAGCGTAATCCCCTCAGCACTTTCTTTCCGCCATTCGCCTTTGGACTGAAGTTTCCCGAACTGCTTTTCCGACTGCTTGAACATATCCCTAAAAACTTCCGGAGATAATTTTTCCTGTAAATTCTTGTTCAGGAGAGCATGGATACTATCAGCCTGATTTGCTACAAACAATTCATATACATGCTCTGCACGATTTATATTTGCATCCTGAGCAAAAACCGCTACTACATGTCCCAGCAATAAGCCAAGCAGTAATGCCCACTTATATAAAAAAGAGAAATTCATACTATTTGAATTTAATGATTTAATGTACCTGCGTTTACAATTGGCTGTGCAGCCTCATCCGCACAAAGCACTACTAATAGGTTACTGACCATAGCCGCCTTTTTTTCCTCGTCCAATTCAACAATCTCTTCTTCGGAAAGTTTATGCAAAGCCATTTTTACCATAGAAACAGCACCTTCCACTATTTTCTCGCGGGCAGTGATAATAGCTGAAGCCTGCTGACGGCGAAGCATCACTGCGGCAATTTCAGGTGCATAAGCCAAATAGTTGATACGTGCTTCCACCACTTCCATACCTGCCATAGCAAGGCGTTCATTCAGTTTCTGTTCCAATTGTTCATTGATTTCTTCACCGCCGGAACGAAGTGTCAACTCTTCAGTATCCGCTTCGTTATCATCGTAAGCATATTGCCCGGCCACCTGACGTAAAGCAGCGTCACTTTGTATCTTTACAAAGTTTTCAAAGGCATTCATACGGCTGGCAACTGCATTACCTATACTAATTTGATTCGCATTGCCTGTTACTGTATGTGCAGAGGATGCCATGGTCTGTGAATCAATTTCAAACATGGCCTTATAAGTATCTTTAAGTTTCCATACCAGCACCAAGCCAATCAGAATAGGATTACCTATTTTGTCGTTCACCTTGATAGGTTCTACATCCAGATTTCGTGCACGAAGAGAGAGTTTCTTCTTATCCAGGAACGGATTTACCCAGAAAAAGCCTGTTTCTTTAAATGTCCCTTTGTATTTACCAAAGAACACCATGGCCCGGGCCTCATTCGGTTCCAATTGCATATAACCGGCAAACATAATGCACCAGACAATGCAAAGGATACCAGCAACAATCGCTGTCGGAACACATGTGGTAAGGCCGAAGATAATAAGTGCCGGCAACACGATAAGATGAATGAATAATCCTAAGAAACCGTTCATCTTAAATCCATTAAAATTCAATTCTTTTGCTTCCATACTTTACAGATTTAATTGATATCATTTTGATATCACAAATATATCGAAATATTGAGCATATAAACAAGCAGTCTGAGAAGATTTTCCGGGGAATTAAAGAATATTAAGGAAGAGAGTAGTTTTTGTTGTATATTTGCATAAGAAAACTCAATCAGTCATGCAATGAGAAAGTACATCCTATCACAAACTATTTATTTACTGCTATTTATAATCTTCATTACCTGTAAAGCTGCTGCCCAACCTGTGTGCCAGATACAACATTTCTCTGCTTACAATGGATTAGCACAGCGAACGGTAACGAATATCGTACAAGATTCAAAAGGGCTTATCTGGTTCTCAACCTGGAATGGTCTGAATAAATTCGACGGGTATACCTTCAAAAATTATAAAGCATTCCCGGGAGACGGCTCCAACCTGACCAGCAACCGCCTGTCTTCCATCACTCAGACCCAGACTTGTGACATCTGGTGTCAGACTTATGATCTCCGCGTTTATCTGTTCGACACACGTAGCGAGAAGTTTATAGATGTTCTGCGCCCTTACGAAAACCAGAGCGAACAAACATATGCCGTACGTACCATTTATGCTCTACCAAAAGGTATCAGCTGGATTCTGTGCGAACAGGAAGCATTCCGAATCGACGAACTGAGTTGTAAAGAAGGAGAAGGTATCACTCTTTACAGTCCGGAACAAAAAAATCTGAAAGGGAGTCACATTATCACTGTACATCAGGACAGTGAAGGAGATGAGTGGATCCTGACTGATAAAGGAATATCCATCATCGGCAAAAAGAAGATTGAATCGGATATACCATTCAAGAGCATTAAAGAAAATAATGGTAAGATATATCTGGTATCCAATGATAATCAATTGGTGATATACAATCCCCAGACACAGCAATTACAGTTTAATGAAGCACCTTTCCTCTCTTCTAATACCATTAATTCCATGCAGAATCTCGGCAAAGATAGTATTGGGCTTTGTACAGATGAAGGTTTATATATCTTTTTTGCCGGAGAAGGCAGATACAGGCTTATCGATCCTCGTACTTCAACCAAACTTTCTCCCAAAGTATTATCCGTATTCAAAGATCATCACGGAGAATTATGGATGTTTGCCGATACCCCGGGAGTAGTAAGGTACAACCTGGTTACAGAAGATAAGCAACACTACATCACTCCCAAGGAGGATCTGCCAAATGCCGAACGTGTAAACCGTGATTTCATTTTCGAAGATTCACAGGGAACCTTGTGGATGGTCCCCCATCAGGGTGGTTTCTGTTACTACGACCGGAGAAACCGCCAGTTGAAACCCTATTATACTGATTACGACAATCCAAATTCGAAGTATAGTCCCAACATTCTAAACTACTTCCTGGACCGTCAGGGCAACCTATGGTTCTGCAATACCTGGGATGTTACCAAAATATCTTTCTTCCCGCACGCCTGCCACCTCCAATCCATTGACACCGGCTTCGAGACCCGTGCTTTTCTTATAGATAAGGAAAAGAATCTCTGGACATCTACCAAAAAAGGTTCTGTCAGGATATATCGGACGGACGGCAGCCTGAAGGGCTATCTGACTCCGGAAGGAACTATCAGTTCTAATCCTGTGTCGTTTTCCAAGAATATTTATTGTTTCATGGAAGATAAAGAAGGTATCATTTGGATGGGTAGCAAACAGGACGGACTTTTCCGTCTGGAAAGAACAGGGGATGACCGTTTCAAAATGCGTCAGTTCACCCGTCAAAAGGATGATCCGTACAGTTTAAGTTACAACAGTATTTATACCATCTTTCAGGATAGCAAAAACCGTATTTGGATAGGATGTTATGGTGGCGGATTGAATCTGATTGAAGAAACGCAGGAAGGAGACATACGCTTTCTGCATAGCGGCAATAAATTAACGGGATATTCGAAAGATCGCTTTGCCAAAGTACGGTACATCACTGAAGCTAACCGGGTATTATTGGTGGGGACAACGGAGGGTTTACTCACCTTCTCCAGCGAATTTACACAACCGGAACAAATTGAATTCTACCGGAATATACGTATCCCTGATAAAGTATCCAGCCTTTGCAGCAACGATGTCATCTACATTTATACCGACAGCCGGAAAGATACCTACGTCCTATCGTTTACCGGAGGTCTCAATAAAATATTGTCCGAAAATCTGCTAAGTGACCAAATAGAATTCAAAACATACACTACCCAAAACGGCCTCCCCTCAGACCTTGTGGAATCTATGATAGAAGATAATAAAGGGAATCTCTGGATAATAGCAGAAAATGCACTGGCATGTTTTCATCCGGACAAAGAGACCTTTGAACATTACGACAAGAAATATCTGCAACAGGATCTATACTTCACCGAAGCCGCTCCTGTGCAGAGCCAACATCACCAGCTATTACTTGGAACAGATATCGGCATTCTGAGAATATTCCCTGAGCAACTTCAAAAAAGTAGCTATGTTCCTCCTATCGTATTCACCGGGCTCAAGATACAAGGAACTTCTCAAGATCTGGATATTGATGATCTGAAAGAATTAAAACTGAAACCTTCCGAACGAAATGTAACTTTCCAGTTTGCTGCACTGGATTACATTGATCCACAATCCATCAGTTACGCTTATCGTCTGAAAGGTCTGGAAGAAAATTGGAACGAAGTAGACAACAGCCGGTCTGCCAGTTATATCAACCTCCCTCCCGGAGATTATGAACTGCAGATACGATCTACTAACAGCGATGGGGTATGGATGGAAAACGGTACACGTGTTCTTCCCATTATAGTGCTTCCTACATTCTGGGAGACCTATTGGGCATGGATACTTTATGCCATTTTATTCATAGTATCGACTGCAACGATCGTTTATATCATTCTCTATATATATCGTCTGCACCACCGAATCAACCTGGAACAACAACTGGCAAACATCAAACTACGTTTCTTCACAGACATTTCGCACGAGTTACGCACCCCGCTAACACTGATAGCCAGTCCGGTAACCGAAGTGTTGGAACATGAAACGACTCTATCTGCCAATGCACGTAAACACCTGACATTGGTACACAAAAATACGGAACGTATGCTCCACTTGGTGAACCAGATTCTGGATTTCCGCAAAATAGAAAATAAGAAGATGAAAGTACTGTTGGAAAAGACCAATGTGGTTGTCTTGCTGGAAAAAGTAATGGATAATTTCCGTCTTATCGCTGAAGAAAAGAATATAAACTATCAATTACAAACAAACCAGAAGATAATATCCGCCTGGATTGATCAGGATAAATTCGAGAAGATAATTTTCAACCTGTTATCCAACGCTTTCAAATATACGCCTGTCAACAAGTCTATTACTGTTCATGCCAATGCAGAGGGAGACAAGCTGATTGTATCCGTAGCTGACGAAGGAATCGGTATTGATCCAAAGAAGCAGCAGACGCTTTTCCAACGCTTTGAGACTTTAGTGAAATACAATATATTACAACCGTCCTCCGGCATCGGCTTGTCACTCGTAAAAGAATTAATAGAGTTGCATTGTGGTAGCATTGAAGTGAAGAGCCAGCCCGAAGTAGGTAGTGAATTTATTGTCACCCTGCCAATGGGGCAGAAAATATATGAAACTCATGAAAACACTGAATTCATTCTGAATGACGGAGCTTCCACAGAAACCGACAATAAAATGGATGAAGTTTCTCAGGATATACCTACGGATACCGACGAAGCTGATCCGATTTCCATTCTGATCGTAGAAGACAATACAGAGCTTCGGAGCTTCTTGCATACTATTCTTTCGGAAAACTACAAAGTCATTGAGGCAACTAACGGTCAAGAAGGTTTAGAACGTGCACAAGAGCATATTCCTGATCTTATCATCAGCGACATCATGATGCCTGTAATGGATGGTCTGGATATGGTGAAGAACATTAAAGAGAATCGGGAGATTTGTCATATCCCCATCATCCTCTTATCCGCCAAATCATCATTGGATGACCGCATCTCCGGATTGGAGCAGGGGATCGACGATTATATCACCAAGCCTTTCAGTGCTACTTACCTGAAAGCACGTATCAAATCGTTGCTACATCAACGTAAGCAGTTACAGGATATTCTCTGGAAACAATGGTCTGAAAAGCAGGAAAACCCCACTGCACCGTCTATTGATATATCCCCGTCACAGCCACAAATCACTCCATTCGACAAACAATTCATGCAGCAGGTAATGGAAGTTATGGAAAAAGAAATGGATAACTCCGACCTGACCATCGAAGAGTTTGCACAGAAACTGAATATGGGACGTACCGTCTTCTATCAAAAACTAAAATCTATCATCGGCCTATCACCAGTGGACTTCATACGGGAAATCCGAATCAAACGTGCCGTACAGTTAATAGATAGCGGAGAGTACAACTTCTCACAAGTAGCGTATATGACGGGATTCAACGATCCGAAGTATTTCAGCAAATGCTTCAAGAAGCAGGTGGGGATGACACCTTCAGAATACAAGGAAGGGAAAAAAATGATTAGTGGTTAGTGATAAGCATTTATACAGAAAGTCCGGACTTTTTAAAGCCCGGACTTTCCTTTTTGAGAGAATCTTATCCTGAATCTAATACCTACTTATTAAAACCATCTCGGGTCTCCCGCGACTCCGGTTCCTGCAAATCCAGCACCTTGTTTGATGTGGAAATCACCATTGGCAGGATCCACAAACAAGCCATAGATATCCAGGTTCACAACCGTAATATCATCCAGCGGGCGAGAATCTTCTATTAAATCATTTGTCTTGTAAGAACCACCATAAGAAATAGTAACATTGCTATAATTACCATTCGTAGAGTGTAGTTTCTGACCACCATTAGGACCGGCAAAAATACAGTTTTCAATAGTCACAGTCGGTTTGGAGTTGTTGTCAAGTAACCAAAGGTGAGTCATCTTCTCTGCAATATTTACCAAAGTCACATTCTTGAATTTGATATCAGTCTTCACACGTATATCGGCAATACGGGTGTTGAATTCAGTTAATGTACTATTCGTAACATTGATAGCAGGAATTGTACAGCCTGAGCCTACATTGAGGAAGCTCCAACCACCAGTGTTCGATACCCAACAGTTATTGAAGTTGACACTATTGCCTTCTGCACCACTATGGAGACGGACAGCAGAATTAACTTGTTTCACTTCACAGCCTTCAAAAGTAATATCGTGGAACTTCTGCGCACCTACCTGGAACATAAATCCACCATCGGAGTTCATGCTGAGGTATTCAAAGCTAACATCTTTCACTTCACTTTCGATGGCAAAATAAACTTTGTTCAATTGAGACAGCTTGCCATTAGAGTTCTCTGAACCAACAAAACTAACATACTCTATTCCGGTCGGAATCGTAATTGTACCTTCCAAATTCCATTCCAAACCAGCTGCAAAATTAATCGTAGCCTTCTTGTAACCCTTTCCTGCATACTCTACAAGGAACTCATTAATATTTTCCACCGCAATATGACCAGGAATATTAAGAACAACGCTACCTATAAAACCGGAAGTTTTCACATCCATCGTTCCACGCAGCACTTCATTATAGAATATCTGTACAATATAAGGAACTCCCATGTCAAGATTTTCAAAAGTAGCAGTTGCATTCTGTATTTCAGTTGCAGTCAGTACATGATTATCAATTACCGTACTATCTGCATCCATCAGCACAAGATTAGTTACTCGCTCTGTCTGCTCCCAAAGCATAGTCAGACTATTAACAGTTGGTCTGCACCCTCTGAATATCTGTTCGGCCGGAGTGGTAAACGTAAATGAACTTAATTTTGATTTTAATGATGCATCTGCATTCTCAGCATGCATACGTACCCAGTAATTAGTAGTACCGTCAAATCCCTCAAACCAAGTACGATATTCCACCTTCATGGCCGTGTTTGAATCAGCAAATGGAGTCAGGGTATCTGCCAAAATAACAACTGTTCTATCTACATTTGTAAAGTCGGCATCTTTACTGAATTCAAATATATAGTTAGCTGCATCAACCACTCTGGTGTGTTTAATCTGAATGGAAGTAGGCTTCAACGTACTTGCCTCGAAAATCAAAGGCTTAAACAAACGGTTCTCACCGGTAGCCACTTCCCAATCGTTTACGTCACGGTCGCACGAAGAAAAGAGTGCGGCTACCATGACAAGGGATGCGAATATGCTTTTAAGTTTCATAATCTTCATTTTTTAATTCTGTTGTCCATTTATTAATAACCATAGGAATTTACCAAAAAGCCCTTGGACTGATAAATATCCGTATCATAGATAGCATAAGGATGACGATAGTTACAAGTTCCGTTACCAATAGGATATTGTTTCAACATATCACCAATCTCACCACCATTCTTCAGTTTTCCCAGTAATGCACTATAGTCGTAAGATGCGTTGATACCGGTAGCCATTACCAGAATCTTGGCAAGTTCGTCACGATAAGTAGTACCTGAACCGGTTTCAGGTTTTGCATAAGCTTTCGGGAACCAGTCAATCTTTTCATAGCCTGCAGGAGCCGTACCCAGTTCCTGATAATAATTAGGTGATGAATAATCTACATACAGTTTATCATCTGTCCTCATCTTATAGTACAATACAGTCGGGAAATCCGAAGGCTGATAAGTCTTATCAAAGATGGTCACCGGATGTTGGTTATCAAGCATCAGGCAAAGACTTTCTTTCATAGCTTCAATCTTGTTATCCAACAGTCCCCAACGAATCAGGTCCATTTTACGTACACCTTCACCACCAAATTCCCAGGCACGTTCATTCACAATAGCATTGAAGAAATCAGAATCATACTTCGCAATTTCGGAAGAGCCGGAACCAAATGCACGTTCACGTACTTTTTCCAGAGCCTGACGGGCAGTCAAACCTGCCGTTGTATTCTGATGATCCGGTCCGTAAAGCTCATTCATAGCCTCAGCAAACATCAGATAAATATCAGAATAACGCATTACAATCCAGTTGATACCGGTAGCCACACGGCCGGCAGCAGCCAAGTGGAGCGCACGATAGGTTTCGCTGGTCCAGTACATACGCCATTTAGCATAGTGCACATTCGTAGCATTCAGACTGAAATCCTCATAATTCTCTTTACGCCAGCGACCGAAAGTCAATGTAACGTCACGACGCTTATCTGTCTTACCGAAAGAATAGAAGTAATAAATTGTAGAAGTAACATAGCTACTACCCATACCTTGCTGTCCGTACATAGAACCTTGTTGAACTTCCCAACCCATCAGAGTACCCACGTCACCGGTATTACCTACACCTAAACCAACTTCATAAAGGTTTTCATTATAAGGATTCTGATCCAGATGATTTACTGTTTTCCAGATATTCTCAAAGTCAGGATCCAATTGATGCGGATTCTCAGGATCACCCAGGATTTCAGCACATTGTTTGGCTGCTATTTCATAATACTCTTTGTAGTTCTTCACGCGACCTACATAATATCCGTTCATTTCGGGGATGGTAGGATGTTTCTCCAATTGCATATCCGGAAATTGATTACCATCACGCAGTGACCAGCCACCTGCGAACAAGGCGACGCGTGCTAACAGGCCTTTAGCAAAACCTTTGCTGATACGTTCCGCAGTAGAAGCTTTACCACTACCTAACCAAGGCAGATATTCGATGGCTTCCTGCAAGTTCTTCACCAGGTCGGCATATACAGTATCACGGTCGATTTTACCGATATATACATTGGAAAGGTCAGAATTGGAAGTTGTTTTCTTATAAGGAATATCTCCATAGATACGTACCAATTCAAAATAAGCCAATGCTCTCAGAGTCAAAGCTTCACCCAGTAACGGCTTACCGACAGTCGGGTTTGTCTTCAGCAATTCACCTTCACGCATTCCTTCTACGGCAGCGGAAGCAAGTTCTGCAAAACGGAAGATATTGTTCCAACGAGTGGTAGAGTTACCGGAATTACCATAATAGTGGTTCTGACCATAATCACTGTTTACTTCCTTATAATTAGTCAGATAAAGATTACAATTTTCCGTATCACTGATATTCTGCCAGTTCACAGAAATTTTCTGTCCGTAAACATACGTATCGGACATGGTAGCATAAACTCCCATCAGGGCAGCCTCGGCCATAGCCTCGGTATTGAACACATTTGTGTTACTTTGTTTGGAGGGGGTGTCAGTTGCCAGGAAATCATCACATGAAGTAGTGATCAGCATGGCAGCTGCCAAAGTTAATATATATAATTTCTTCATGATCATTAGTTTTTTAGAGTGTCAGGTTAATACCAAATAAGAATGAATGAGCTTTCGGGTAAGCAGAGTAGTCAACACCCGGAGTCAATGGAGTGCTACGACGAGTATCTACCTCAGGATCTTGTCCTGAATACTTTGTCCAGCAATGTAGGTTGTAACCAGTGAAGTATACACGCAATTTCTCAACCAGGAACTTCTTAGTCCAAGCCTTCGGTAAAGTATAACCGATTGTAAGATTACTCAGGCGAAGGAATGAACCGTCTTCGATAGCATAGTCCGTCATGACCGTGGAGTTCATCAACGGATGCCAGATCGTAGCATTCTGATTGATTTCCTGCAAACGTGCCGGATTCGCATATTCACCATACATGATATTGTAACCGGTTTCAGGATCGATAGTGGTAAAACGCTTATCCAAAGCCATATCGCTACTCAGATTCTGATACTTCTTGGAACCTGCATACGTAGTATTATCTATTTTATTGGCATTCAGGATATCATTACCATAACTCCAATTGAACTGTACACCAAAATCGATGCCTTTATAGTCCGCATTGATATTGAAACCACCGGTATGTTTCGGCATGGCATTACCAATGACGGTACGGTCATTCGTAGTTACTTTATCAGAACCATCATCCGTCAATTTCTTCAGTTTCATGTGTCCGGGACCAAACCAGTTACCGCTGGTTGCTATAATATCACTACAGTCTGCTACACCCGGTTTAATGATCCAGCGTTTCGTTTCTTCGTTAAAAGTAAAGTCATCGAAAGAATAGAAACCATCCTGTTTGTAACCATATATCTGGCCAATGGATTTACCTACAATGGCACGATAATCATCCGAACCGATACTTACTCCCCAACCGGAAGTAGCAATCATAGAGTCGGAACCATCCAGCTTGTCAACAGTATTGCGGTTGAAAGAGATATTGAAACCCAATGACAAGTTGAAATCCTTAGTTTCAACGGCATACCAGTTAGCTGTCAACTCCACACCTTTGTTAGTAGTCTGTCCCAAATTGCGGTATTGAGTACCGTAACCGGAATGAGTAGGGATATCCACAGCCAGAATCAAATCCTTAGTTACATCCTTATAAGCATCAATTACCACATTCACTTTATCATTAAAGAAACCCAGGTCCAAACCGATGTTGGCAGAAGTCTTGGTTTCCCAAGTCAGGTTCTCATTACGGAGTGTATTGGTTGGTTTCAAACCACTTTGCACTTTCTCACCGATATAGTAAAGTCTGTTTGCAGAGCTTTCGAAACTGTATTGTTGACGCCAGTAAGAACCTACACGTGCATTACCTACCTGTCCATAACTTAAACGAAGCTTAGCATTGGAAAGCCAACTTTTAGTAGCTTCCATAAAAGGCTCCTCAGACAGACGCCATGCCAAAGCACCGGCAGGGAAGAAACCCCATTGTTTACCTGGAGCAAATACGTTTGTACCATCTTCACGAGCTGTGAAAGTCAGATAGTAACGGTCTTTCAACGTATAGTTCAGGCGACCGAAGAAAGAAGAGGTACGTGACGGCTCACCTATATCATTATAAGTAGGCAACGGTTCACCATAATTCCACATAGCCAATACTTGTTCTGCTGTAAAGTCTTTCGGAAAGAATTTGGATTGCAGAGTCATCTTGTCAGATTTACCGGAGAAAACTTCCTGTCCCAACATAATATTGAAACGGTGATCTTTGGCAACCGTAAAGTCATACGTCAAATGATTCTGTATCGTGAAACGGTAACCATCAGTATATTCACGTTTGGCTACGGGCTGTCCACCATTAGCATTAGATTCACCGGTCTTCTTCAACCAGATATTATCCGTATGTGCTTTCTCGTAAGAGTAGCTACCCTGAACACGATAATCCAAACCTTTGATAATATGAAATGTCAAACCGACATTATAGGAATTAACAAATGAGTACTGCTTCTTAAACTCATTGGTAATGTTGTAAATCGGGTCATTCAACATACTGGCCGATTCCGCCCAGTCAAGTTCCTCGCTGGTACCCACCAGGTTCTCCATAGACAAAGTAGTTATACTCTTTACCGGAGCATACTTGACACCATCACGGAGCTTACGGCCACCGGATACGTCGGGACCATCAATTATCGTATTCGTGGTACGGGCTGTAACGTCCAGATCAATGACTTTACCAAAAGATTTATTCAGCTTAATGTTGAAGTTATCACGTACATAGTTAGAGTTCAACATGATGTAGTCTTCATCATCACGCGTATAACTGATATTGTAGCGCATGGTTTCCGTACCACCCGAAAGCGATACATTGAAATTCTTCTGTAAACCGGTATTGCCGTAAAGCTGATCCTGCCAGTCGATACCTTCACGGTATTTGTAAAGGTCTATATCATCCCACATACCATACATGCTATAGAAGCCTGCACTGGATACATTTGGGCTCGAATCGATTTCCTTCTGATAATATACATATTCATAAGGAGAAAGGACATCCGTCAGATTATAAGTCTTCTTTATACCAACATAAGAGTTCACATCTACCACTGTCTTACCGGCTTTACCACTCTTAGTAGTCACCAGAACCACACCATTAGCACCCTTGGCACCATAGATTGCCGTAGAAGAAGCATCTTTCAATACACTAATATCCTGGATGTCCCCGGGAGGAATATCATTAATATTCTTCACGATAAAACCATCTACGATATAAAGCGGAGAATTATCCTGGGTAATAGAACCACCACCACGTACACGTACTTTGATTTCAGCATCGGGAGAACCGTCCGTTACCGTTACGTTCACACCTGCCAGATGTCCACTCATAGCCTGCAAGGCAGAAGTTACAGGGATATCTTTCAGTACCTTGTCGTTCATAGAAGAAACAGAACCGGTCAGGTCTTTCTTCTTCATCGTACCGTAACCTACAACGACTACTTCATCCAACATTTTAGAGTCGTCCTGAAGCTTAATACTTAGCGTCTTCCCTGCAACAGCATCTATCTCCTGGGTCTGCATACCTATATATGAGACAACCAGTTTCTTACCTTTGCCGCTGACCTTCAGAGTAAAATCACCGTTTATATCGGTAATTGTTCCGTTACCGGCATTACCCTTTTCTACAACGGATGCACCGATAACACCTTCTCCCGTGGAGTCTGTCACATTACCTTTAACAGTAATCTCTTGTGCAGACAGTCCGATAGGAACCATTAACAGTATAGCCATTAGCCATACAAAACACTTGTTTTTCATTTCTACAGATTTTTGTTTCACATTAATAAAGGATTTAGTTTCACATATTTTTTCCTGTTGCAAAGGTGACAATTTGCAGGTGGAGAGAGGAGTAAAAACTATCGGAAAAAGAGGAAAATATCTGTTATACCAATAAATACAAGGGGGTTACACAAAAAATCCCGGACTTTCACAAGCCCGGGATCCCACATGCAAAAAATGTCAATGTGTTATAGTGCCATTGCGATTCATTAACTTAAAGAGCACTCTCAAGTCCTAATGAACCATAACGATTGACTGCACGTACTTTTAAATTTCCTTTCATCACGGATCCTGTTTCGAAAACCGGCTTTTGGGCAAAACCTACCACCTGATCATTATCAAAAATGATATAACCGGCAGCATCGGATACAGCTTTCCAAGTAATCTTCGTTCCTTGTTTTTTCAGATTCTGCGGAGCCGGTAGTTTTTCCATCATTGTACGAGGATCCCATCCGTCATTACCCGGAATGATACGTTCGTATACATAGCTATCTGCCTCCTCTTTGGTAACGGTAGCACGACAAGAGCCTTTCGGCGGGTTATTCGGTCCGCGTCCGTCATATTCTGTTTTGCGTAGGCTCAAGTCGAGTACATTACCTTCGGTATCACGACTATCATACTCTGCAAATAGTCCGGGAATAGCTCCCATATTGGTCCAACCCTCGGGAGCAAGGGGAATACGCATAGTGGTATGTATATAGACAGCACGCGGCGAGTTGTGCCAAGGACGTCCCAACTTCTGTTTACCGTCGGCAGCAGAGGCATTGCCATCCACAATGCAATCACGGAAAATATATCCGAACTTTGCATCTTTATGACAGGGAGCGACAATTACAGAACCGCTACGTACATTATACAAAGTACAGTTTTCAAGTAAAGCATCTCCCCCGCCATAAAAGTAATCGACTGCACCTTCAATCCAGCAGTCTTTCACATAGTGGCGGTGAGAATCATTGGTAGAAGTCATCCAGGTGTCCTGAAAAGAACGGAAAATGCAGTTATTGAACGCTGCACAATCTGCCTGGCTACTCATAGCCAATGCCTGTGGACCATTCTGGCTCTCTACCCCCCAATCGTTCACATAAGAGATATTCTCAGTATAGAAATGATCGGCTTTCACCTTAACAACGCTCCCCTCAAACTTATAGACTTCGGAAGAGGGATTATGAACCGAATGTTTCCAAAAAGCCGTCTTTGCCGGTTCTGTACCTTCTTCAGGCTTTCCACCTACATTCAGGAGATGATGAATGATGGTTTTATCCTTGTCCTGACCGATTAGGTGGACATACGTTTTGGTTTCGGGTATTACCACGTGTTCCCGATACGAACCGTTCTTTACGAAAATCAACCACGGCTCTTGCCGGTTGTCGGGTACTGCATCAATAGCAGCCTGAATGCTTGTGTAGTCACCACTGCCATCCTGGGCCACTACAGCCTGAAATGGTGATGCAGTATTCCGGGCATGACCTCCTAATAAAATGCCCATAAATAATGCTGTAAGAATTATCTTCTTCATACTTAATATATTTAATAATTGGTTTGAATTTTACTTTACCAGACCGTTCAGATAAACTTCCAGATTGGTATAACCTTCTTTACTCAATGTAGTAGCAATGCCGTCGGAAACATCTTCCGGATTCAGGCCATGGGCCGCTTCCCAGACATCGGGTATGCCGTCGCCATCAGTGTCCCGCAGTTCATCGGCTGTAATGCCGCCATCACTCAATGCAGGCCAGGAACTGGCGGCTCCTTCCGGTTTCACATCTGCCGGCAGGTCTATTAGTCCGGGAACACTTTCCGCTCCTTTCGTCACACTACCGATATAGGTAGCCGTACCGTTTCTGGTTTCTTCTATAACACGTATATCAATGGCATCCCGTTGCCTGGAGCATCCGGCTTGGTCCAATACGAGTTCATAAGCTTGTTTTGCACTATGAGTAGTGATAATGCCTGCATCCAGAGGTCCGGACAGACGCATTTCCTTTTTCACCTTCTTTGTGAATGTATTGTCACAAGAAGCATTATTGATTTGCCCGTAAATTCCTTTGGTCCAGTTATCTTGGGTTACTTCCTCATTTCCTTCAATGATATTGCCGTCTACATAGAGTTTCCCCCATACGTGTTCCATCGGTTTCCAAGCATTGGGAGTGCCGTCTGCATTCGTGCAATACTTCTTTGTGCGTACTCCTATGGCGGCAATACGGTAGCGGACAGGGCTGTTTTTCGGTGTAGCCGGTCCCGGTTTATAATAATTGTTCACAATATTGATATACATGCCTTCTCCACCATAGCAACCGTTTCCGGCCCAGTTGTAGAACACGTTATTCCTCATATCCATGTGTTCGCGTTCCTGAGTAAAAGGACGGGGCCCCAGACGGGGTGCACGGCTCTCGTGGTGTGCCAGCAGATTATGATGAAAAGAAGCTTTTGCCCCTCCCCAAATGGCTCCATATCCATGTTTACCTTTGGCATGACCCGCCGTGCGAAGACTTTCGGAGACCAGGCACCATTGAACAGTCAGATTCTCACCACCATATATGGAACAACATTCATCTACCGACCAACTGATAGAGCAATGGTCAATGATTAAATTCCTGCAATCCGTACTTCCAAGTCCGTCAGGCTCTCCACCTCCTTCGTTGCCTACACGAAAGCGTAGATAGCGGACTATTACATTATCAGCATTGATCGTTACCGGATAACGGGCTATACAGATACCTTGTCCCGGCGCACTCTGCCCGGCAATAGTTAAATCTCCATTAGCGATATCAAGGCGTTTATCCAGGAATATCGTTCCGGCTACATCAAAGACAACCGTACGTGTTCCCTCCTGTGAAAGGGCGTAGCGCAATGTCCCTTCCTGCAGACCATCTTCCAAAGTCGTTACATGATAGACTTTGCCTCCACGACCACCTGTTGTATTCCGCCCGAAGCCTTCGGCGCCGGGAAAGGCTATCAATTCCTTTGTTGTTTCCGTTTGTTCGTCATCAGGCAGGATACTCGCTCCTGCCGGTATGATTGGAAGCAGGAATAAAGCCAGACATAAGAAACATATAATGTACGCCCCTCTCATTCTGTTTTTCATTTTGTTTTTCATATATACTCTCTTTTTAGATTGGTTCATGTGATGCAAAAGTGAGGAATCCATAGTAAAAAGAGGGGGAAAAACTGATAGAAAAGGGGGACTGATGCTATAAAACGGCGAAAATCACTTATCAAACTGCATTCATACAAAAAGACGGCTTCCCGATTGAAACCTCCGTTTCATATCGACAAGCCGTCCGTCTCCCGTTACAGGAGTGCTTTCAAGTAGGTAAAAACGATGAAAGCAATACTTATAATCTATTCTGAATATCTGAGTTACTATTACGTTGCCCTTTGCTGCGGATATCTCCACCAAATGTGTAGGAGACACCGATGCGGAAACCGGTAAAGGCAAACTGATTATCCGTCGTCATCCGGACACCGTTGGATACCGTCTCAAGTTTCGAATGGCTAATCAGGATATTATTAACATTCAGGCTAAGACTGAGTTTATTATCCAGCATACGATAAAGCAAACCTGCACTGATTCCGTAATTAGGCTTTATCAGATAAACCCCACTATATTGGCGTGAAGTGAACCAACCGGAAAGTGTTCCAATGAATGTCTTCTTCGCATTGAGGAAGAACGTATTACGCAGACTGGCATTATAGGCCCATCCCTTCTCTTCGGCAGATGTGGAAGCGGCACTGGAAGTCGTACGACTATAGTTTACTCCGTGCTGTACATAAGCCTGCATCCACCCTGTACGGAATGTATATGAATTATTCAATCCAAAGGAGTGCGTCTCCATAAAGTTATCCCACAGGAAAGAACTGACATTTGTTTCCGGGTCCAAACCTACCACCTGGAAGAATACATCGTCCGAATAAGAATAGAAAGCGGAAAAATTAAGATTGTTCTTAAATGTATATCCCAATTCGGCATTATACGTATAACTCGGCTTCAAATCTTCCTTTCCACAAGCATAAGTGTACTTATTCTGGTAAAACGGGAACGGATTCACCATATTCTGCGAGGGGCGTGAAATACGGTTGGATAAACTAAGATTCAATGCATTCAGTTCATTAGGTGAGTACAAGAAGTAGAGCGTAGGGAACAGACGGGTATAATCATGCTTGTCTGTCTTATTCGCCGACTCGGAAATACCGGTAGTACGGGTGTGCTCCATACGTACGCCCAACTGCATAGAAAACTGTTTGGAGAACGCACGATTGTAATCGGCATAAAGGGCATAAATCTGTTCCTTATAGTGGAAGTAATCATCCTGCACCAGTGTCGGATCCGAAGTATCATAATCGATACGATTGCGTGTATTTGTGAAAGAGACCTTAGCACCTGCAGTTATCTTATACTTTTCAAACGGAAGTGTAAAGTCGAGTGCAGAAGAGAATACGTCTACCTTACGGTCTTGCAGATAGCTATAATCAAAATTGGTTCCGGGTATTGCTACACCGTCAGGAGTCTGCGTTTCGGACAGGAAGCCCATATTACTATCCCGGTTATCACGCAGGTAGTCCACATCCCAAGTCATCTTCTTTCCTTTGTCCCCCCAAGTCTTATCGGTATGGAAGTTCAGGTTGAGACGGTCGGACTTACCTCCTTCTTTGCTATCTGACAACAGAAGAGAGTCCAGCTGGGTAGTAGCTACATTATAAACTTCCGTAACGGAAACAGCTTTGGCATCTTTAGGATTACCATAGTTATAAACAGCTTGCAAACCTACGGTCCAGTTACGCTCCAAAGCAACGTCCACACCTGCCTGACCATAATAGCTCTGCATATACGTCTTATAATCCGTACGTCCGTCCCAGGTATTCTTGGCGAAATAGCGGCGGTTTGCTTCACGTGTTTCATAGTTACCTTGTGTAGTACCTGCATTGATGAAGGAAGAAACGCGGCCTTTACTGATATTCAGGTTTACTCCACCATAACCGTAGTTTTCCTTCTCACCGGTATTATAAGAAGCGGATACCGTACCTCCCAAGTAATCTTTAGGACGTGATTTCAAGCGTATGTTGATGATACCTGCATTGCCTGCTGCATCATACTTGGACGGTGGAGTGGTGATCACTTCTACTTTCTGTATCTGTGAAGCGTCATAAGACCGGAGATAGTCTATCAGTTCGTCACCGGAGAGTTTCGTTTCACGGTCATTGATATATATTTTCACGCCTCCTTTACCTATAATATCAATACTATTCTGCCCCACACGCAAACCAGGTACTTCGCGCAAAAGGTCGAGTGCATTTCCACCGGCAGAGGCAATGGAATTGTGGGTATCAAAAACCACTCTGTCCACCAGACGTTTGATTACCGGACGAGCGGCTGTAACAGTCACTTCATTTAAAAAGGTAGAAGAGGATTTCAGAGTGAGCATACCTACATTCTTATTTTCCTGTAAAGAGACAGGCAGGTAGATGTCTTCACAACCGATTAGAGTGATATGCAACAGATATTCCCCTTTAGGTTGAGTAAAAGTAAAACAACCTTGTGCGTCCGTCAGCATACCTGTAATGTATGTACTGTCTTTAGCTTGCTTTAAAAGGATGTTTGCTACTTCCATCGGCTGATTGTTTTCATCTTGTACGCAACCGGAGAGTTGATAACTTTGAGCAGAAACAGAAACTGCTACACATAACATAAGGAATAAGGACGTAAGTCTTTTCCCGATAGATTTCATTGAATTTGCTTTCATCGTTTGATTGATTTTAATGTTTCACTTTTCGTTTTTACCTGATGCAAATTTAAGGGTGAAACGTGTCTCAAACGGTCTATATCGGGATATAAAAGTTCTATATCGCCAGCACAAATCCCACTAATTATCAATACATTACAATCATCGTTCTCTATATTTACCTTTTTAGGGTCTATATACTATCTATATGCATTGAAGAAAGTATTCATTTTTTCGGTTATGAATTAAATGGGTACGCGGACGACGCGGACAAGCCTTATTTCTCTAAAATGAACCCGACGATATCCTCCTTCTCTCCCATCCCAAGTTTCTTTCGGATATTTGTCTTCCGCTGATAAATGGTCGGAATACTTTGTTGTGTCACAACACTAATCTCTTTCGTCGAGAATTCTGCGCAAAGCAGACAGCAAAGCTGCTGCTCCTTGTCAATAAGCACAGAACCGAAACGCTGGTTCATTTGGGTATAGAACCCATCATATATACGGTCGATTACGGGATACAGATCCTCCCACACTAAAAGACTTTCTACTGGCAACTCGCGGTTTGTGATACCGGATATACGACGAAGCAACTCCTGATTTTGGGATGTAGGTTGTGTAGCAACCAAGCGTATAATGCCCAACTGTTGCAAAAGTATCTTTCGGAAGAACTGTCCATCTTCCACTTCTTTATCAGTATTTCCAGCAATTCCCTGTTCACCATCTCCTTTTGTAGCATCTGCCAGCAGACGGTTCAGTGTTTCAATACGTTCTTCCGCCTCAATCAAGCGATGACGACGCCCCCGGATATAGAAAAAAGCCCCGCCACCTACTACAACCAACAACAGCAGACAGCCCAATAATGTCAGTTGGGCTTCTTGCCGTTCCACCGTCAGCATCAAGTTAGCATTCGAAAGCGACTCTTTACTTTCGTCCTTCCGCTGAATAGTACTTTGCAAGGCATAGAGGGCATTGTGAACAGAATCATTATATCGCATCACTTTCAGAAAGTCAAACGTACGATGCCGGGTATAATCTATCAATCCCTGATAATAATTCATCATATTTTCTGTGCTCAGAAGCTTCTCCCGGCTGGCAAGCAATGCTCTGCCCTGATCGAGGTAATATTGGGCGGAATCCAGTTTTCCCATCTTTAGAAAACATTCCGTCAACACCAGATCAGTCATGGCAATCTGCCCTCCGTCCGGTGCCAAGCTCCGCAAACGTTTTGAAACTGCTACAGCCTTTTCATAATCGTTGCTGATATAAGACAACATCTGTGCATAGTTTCGCAGATAATGTACCAGACGTACCGTATCCTTCTTTTGCCCAACCAATTCGATACTCCGATCCATATAGTAAGAAGCAGAATCATTTCCCTGTAATCCCATAGCAATACCTAAAGAAAAACACAACCCTTCATCTTCACGAACAGCAATCGCCCTGAGATGGGCTTCTATTGCCTTTTTATAATTCTTCTCAACGTATACATGTTTGTTTGCTTTCAGAGAAAGCATATGGACTATCAGGTAAGTATCTCTACAAGCTGTAGCTGCTGCAATACCACTATCGAGTACAGTCATAGCCTCTTCATGTTTTTTCTGCCAATATAAGTATTGGGATTTCAAGACGTATGAGTTCAACATCTTCACCGTATCCGAGCCGGCTACAAAATAGTTGAATGCCGGCAAAATCAGGGAATCTTCTGCCATGGAAGCCCCTCGCACATTATGTGCAAACGTACGCAACCAACCATACAACATCTTTTCCTCAAACGGCAACCGCTCCGGATTCTTGATTGATGACAGGAGCTTCATTGCACTATCCGAATTTCCATAAATCACTGCATCCGCCTGACGGAGCAAAGTAGTATTGTCCGTATGCCTGCAAGCACACAGCAGAATACTGCTTATGATGAAAAGATATAAGAGTTTCTTCATATAGTATAGCCCTTTACAGGCACCAAAGGTATAATTTTCTTTCTAAATCACTGTACAACCGCATCACGTAGTTGCTTCAAAGCCTGCTCCAGCACCGAACGCGGACAACCGATATTCAATCGCATAAAACCTTCTCCCGGTGCACCGAACATAGTTCCATCATTCAAAGCCAAGTGTGCTTTCTCTGCAAAAAGACGGGTCAGTGCATCTTGTGTCAACCCTAAAGCGCGACAATCCAGAAAAACAAGGTAAGAAGCCTGCGGACGTATCATACTGATGCCCGGAATATATTCTTTCAGATAGTTCTCAGTAAAGTCTATATTTCCTTTTATATAATCGAGCATCTGTTCCAGCCATTCTGCACCATGCATATAAGCCGCTGCAGCACCGATATAAGCAAGCAAATGTCCTTCGGAAAACTCACCAGCTTCCATAAAAGTCTGGAAACGCTCACGAATACCTTTATCAACGGTTATTGCATACGAACTGCCCAATCCCGGCATATTGAATGCTTTACTGGGAGCCATAAAAACAAGAGAATTTGCAGCAGCTTCTTCAGAAACCGTAGCAAACGGATGATGTTTATAAGGTGGCAGAGTCAAGTCAGCATGTATCTCATCAGAGATTACAAAAGTACCATTGTCATAACAAATGGCAGCTATTTCTCTCAGTTCATCCGCCGTCCAGACACGTCCACCAGGATTATGAGGATTACACAGAATGAGCACTTTACAGCCTTGTATGTCTTTGCGGAAACGTTCAAAATCAATATGATACTGTCCGTCACATAGTTCCAGAGGCGAATATACCACTTCACGGCCCATGCGTTCGGTCACCAGGAAGAAAGGATGATAGACAGGAGTCATCACCATCACTTTATCGCCCGGATTAGTAAAACACTGCAAGGCAAAAGCCTGTCCACGGACAATTCCCGGGACAAATGTCAACATCTCACGGGATATATTCCATCCATGACGATCGCGCAACCATGCACAAATGGAAGTATACCATTCTTCACAAGCAAAAGTATACCCCAACACCTCATGTTCCAAACGCTTTTTCAAAGCATCCATTACAAAGGGCGGAGTACGGAAATCCATATCAGCTACCCACATAGGGAGTAAATCATCACGTCCCCAGATATTTTTTACGCCATCCCACTTCACGGAGTTGGTACTACGGCGTTCAATGATTTCATCAAAATTGTATTTCATCGCTGTTTGTTTTATATTCTATTTTTCCTATAAATCAAAATTTCACTCTTCATCCGCAAAAGGGTCATATTAAATCGGGAACACTACAAATACCGCCACATCCCACACCGCATGCGACACGATCAGTGCCCCTAACTTCTGCGGATACAGTCTGTAAGCCAGTCCCCAGATAGCTCCAACTACCAATGCTGCCATCACCAGCATAAAGTTGAACGACCAGATGTGCACCAAGGCATAAACCAGCGTTGTCACAATGAAACCTGTATTCGGGTTCCAACGCTTCGATAGTGCATTCTGTACATAGCCACGCCAAAAGATTTCTTCTGCAGGGCCTATCAATATGAGTAACAGTATAGAGAGTAGCCAAGGATTTTCCCCGGTCTTCATACCATAAATAAGTTCCACCTGTGGACGGGCAAAGTCAAAAAGCCAGGCAGAAACTTTATCCCCTACCCAGAATACTCCCCATAGTACAACTGCCAAGGCCACACCGCCGGCAATATTCTTCCAATCGAACTTCACATCTTCTACCCACCACTGCGGACGAAGTGCAAAAGACATATTCATCAGTATAACTGCCGAAAAGCTCATTGCTGTCCAGAAGTTGAATATACCGCTTGTCCAAGGAGAGAACATAAAAAACCACAGGAAAGCAGCTATCAGTAAAGGAATAATGATTCGTTTCATACTATATTAAAAATGTAACCGCAAACAGTAAGCTGAACAAAAGTTGCAGTTTCGCCGTCTTTTCATCCAGATTAGAGATTGCACTAATCCCTGCTTGCGGCAACCGTAACATGGTACGTGCATTGGCTATAGCCGGCAGAACTCCTATTATAGTCAGTAGAGACCACCATGGGAAGTAGCCCAGTAGTACACAAATTACAATCCACAAGAATGGGAACAGCACTTCAAACATATACAGGTAAATATCAGTCTTCACTCCCAACTTCATAGCAAGAGTACTGATCTTTGCCCGTACATCCGTACCGATATCGCGCGTATTATTGGCATGCAGGATAGCTACTGTTATCAATCCTACCGGAACAATGATCAACCATACATCAGGCAGGAACCTCCCCATCGTTATATAAGTTATTCCCAAAGTAGGCAGAATGGCATAAGCCACGAAAATAACAAAATCACCGAAAGCCCGGTACTTCAGACACGGATAGAGCAACGAACACATGGCACCACAAACTCCTATCCATAACAAGGAAAGTCCGGTACGTGTAACCAGCCAAAGACCGATAACCACTGCCGGTACCATTAATCCTATAGCCAGATTGCGTATTTCCAATGGCATGAATTGGCCGCTCGTCAGGGTCTTCACACCGAAGGTATCTACGCGGTCCACTCCTCGTTCAAAGTCGAAATAATCACTCCATGCATTTCCCGAAGCATGGAAAATGACAATACCGACCAACGCCAGCAATCCGTTCGCCCACTCTATTATCCCGTATGCCCAATACAAATACGCCAGCGTCACAATCACCGGCATTGCTGACGCCGGAAATGACCAAGGGCGTACAGCGATCAACCAATCTTTGAAGGAATGCTTTTTCATCTTCTCTTTTGTTTATTAGGGGTATGCTAATGTATGATTAGACGATTTACGATGTACGATTGATAGTACTTTTGAAATCATAAGCACTGATATACTGGCTATAATGCAATTCCAATTTCAATCATACATCGTAAATCACCTAATCGTACATTAATTTATGTGTGGCAAAAGTACAAAATATCCTCACTTTTGAGTACTTTTGCATCCAAGTAAAATAAAAAATTATATGATTAAAGCCCTGTTTTTTGACATCGACGGCACTTTAGTGAGTTTTGATACACATGCTATCCCCGAAACCACCATCGAAGCCATCGCCGCTGCCAAAGCCAAAGGCATTCGGATATTTATCGCTACGGGACGTCCCGCTGTTATCATCAACAACCTTTCTGCTTTGCAGGACCGTGGACTCATAGATGGTTATATAACCATGAACGGCGGATATTGTTTCGTAGGCAAAGAAGTGATTTACAAGAGTGCAATTCCTGCCACTGACGCACAGACAATGGCGCGTATCTCTTCCGAACAGAATTTCCCCTGTATCTTTGTAGGCGAGCATGATATCTGTGTTTGCCAACCGGATGAGATGGTGAAAAAGATATTCAATGATTACCTGAAAGTAGATGTACTCCCTGTTAAGACTCCTGAAGAGGCTATTTGCCGGGAAATCTTCCAGATGACGCCATTCATCACCTTGGAACAAGAGAAAGTTATTCTCCCACAACTTCCCGGTTGTGAAGCCGGACGCTGGTTCCCTGCTTTTGCCGACATCACCGCAAAAGGAAATACCAAGCAAAAAGGAATCGACGAAATTATCCGTCATTTCGACATTCGCCTGGAAGAGACGATGGCATTCGGAGATGGCGGCAATGATGTAAGCATGTTACGCCATGCTGCCATTGGTGTGGCTATGGGTAATGCAGTGGATGAAGTGAAGGAACATGCCAACTACATCACCACCTCAGTGGACGAAAACGGAATAGCCAATGCGCTCAAACATTTTTCAATCATATAGTCCCCTTTAATTGTTAATTTTGACGCAGTCAATCGATACCAACAATAAAGAGTTTCAGGATGCCCTGAGTCTTATACAATATACTCGCCAGTCCGTATTTTTAACCGGAAAGGCAGGTACGGGTAAGTCTACCTTTCTGCGATATATCTGCGGGAATATAAAAAAGAAACATGTAGTATTGGCACCTACCGGTATTGCCGCCATCAATGCCGGTGGCAGCACTTTGCACAGTTTCTTCAAATTACCGTTTCATCCTCTGCTACCTGATGACCCGAACCTGAGCTTGCAACGCGGGCGCATCCACGAATTCTTCAGGTATACCAAGCCGCAGCGAAAGCTACTGGAAGAACTGGAACTTATCATTATCGACGAGATTTCCATGGTACGGGCAGATATTATCGATGCCGTAGACCGCCTCCTGCGAGTCTATTCCCGCAACCTGCGTGAGCCCTTCGGTGGAAAACAGCTTCTGTTAGTAGGTGATGTTTTCCAGCTCGAGCCTGTCGTAAAAGGGGATGAGCGGGAAATATTAAACCGCTTCTATCCTACTCCCTACTTTTTCTCTGCAAGAGTTTTCAGCCAGATAGACCTTGTTTCCATCGAACTCCAAAAAGTGTATCGTCAGACGGATAAAGTATTTGTCAGTGTTCTGGACCATATCCGCAGTAACACCGCTGGTGCAGCCGACTTGCAATTACTCAATACACGCTATGGCACTGACATTGAGGAAAATGAGGAAGATATGTACATCACCCTCGCCACACGCCGCGATAATGTAGACTACATAAACGACCGGAAACTGGCAGAACTACCCGGTGACTCTGTAACCTTCCGGGGTGAAGTCACGGGAGATTTTCCTGAAAGCAGCCTGCCCACATCACGTGAACTGGTACTGAAACCGGGAGCACAGGTTATCTTTATCAAAAACGACTTCGATCGCCGCTGGGTGAATGGTACTATTGGCATAGTCAGCGGCTTCGATGAAATAGAAGAAACTCTCTACGTCATCACCGATGATGGAAAAGAATGTGACGTCAAACCGGAACACTGGAAAAATATCCGCTATAAATACAACGAAAAGAAAAAAGAGATTGAAGAAGAAGTCCTGGGTACTTTCTCCCAGTTCCCCGTACGGCTGGCATGGGCAATCACTGTCCATAAAAGTCAGGGACTGACTTTCAGCCGTGTGGTTATCGATTTCACCGGTGGCGTGTTCGCCGGCGGGCAAGCCTATGTTGCCCTCAGTCGTTGTACTTCATTGGAAGGCATCCAGCTAAAGAAACCTGTCAACCGCGCTGATATCTTTGTCCGCCCGGAAATAGTAAACTTTGCCGAACGATTTAACAACCGGCAAGCCATAGACCGCGCCCTGAAACAAGCACAGGCCGACGTGGAATATGCCGCTGCAACCAAAGCTTTTGACAAAGGAGATTTCGAAGTCTTTCTCAATCATTTCTTCAAGGCTATACACTCCCGATACGACATAGAAAAGCCTGTTATACAACGCCTCATCCGTCGCAAATTAGGCGTTATCAACAAGCTACGTGACAACAACGATCAACTAAAAGCCCAGATGGCCGAACAGCAAAAACGACTGCAAGACTATGCACGAGAGTATTACCTTATGGGCAATGAGTCTATCACTCTTGCCCATGACTCCCGTGCCGCCATTGCCAACTATGACAAGGCACTGGAACTCTATCCCGAATATGCGGATGCGTGGATACGCAAAGGAATCACCCTCTTCAACGACGGTAGATATCTTGAAGCGGAAGAGTGTCTCACACGAGCAGTAAAACTACGTCCGGCAGAGTTTAAAGCTGTCTATAACCGGGGCAAACTACGCCTGAAACAACAGGAAACAGAAGGCGCCATTGCCGATCTGGACAAGGCTACCACCTTGAAACCCGACCATGCCGGAGCACACGAACTCTTTGGCGATGCCCTGATGCAGGCAGGAAAAGAAGTAGAAGCTGCATTACAGTGGAGGCTGGCAGAAGAACTTCGAAAAAAATCATCCAAGAAATAAGCCACACTTATTTGATAATAAGAAACTTATTCCCTACTTTTGTGTTATTATATATAGACTAATAACCAGCCCTATGCTTCTGAAACTGTACGAAAAGAACAACAATCCACAAGATCTGCAACAGATAGTGGATATTCTGAATGACGGTGGACTTATCATCTATCCCACCGACACCATGTATGCCATTGGTTGTCATGGGCTGAAAGAGCGTGCTATCGAACGTATTTGCCGTATCAAAGAAATTGACCCGCGCAAAAACAACCTTTCTATTATTTGCTATGACCTGAGTAGCATCAGTGAATATGCCAAAGTAGATAACAATACATTCAAGTTGATGAAAAGGAACCTGCCCGGTGCTTTCACTTTCATCCTGAACGGCACTACCCGTTTGCCTAAAATATTCCGCAACCGGAAGGAGGTTGGTATCCGTATGCCTGATAATGCCATTATCCAGGAGATAGCCCGTATTCTGGATGCCCCTATTATGACTACTACCCTACCTCACGAAGAACATGAAGACATGGAGTACTGTACCGACCCGGAATTAATTGATGAAAAGTTCGGTGATCTTGTTGATCTGGTTATCGACGGTGGAATTGGTGGCACAGAATCTTCTACCATTGTGGACTGTACCAATGGAGAGGCAGAGATTGTGCGACAAGGAAAAGGCTGGTTGAATGAAGGGTAACCAACCAAATACCCATTTTGTTTGTTTCTTAAGAAAACAGTCAAAAAGGATATGAGTACAAAAGAACAATACTGGAAATATTCACTAATTACTATTATCATCGGACTGGGTATAATCCTGTTTTTACAGATTACTCCCTTTCTGGGTGGCCTGTTAGGTGCGCTGACTATCTACATACTGGTCAGAAAGCAGATGATACATCTGACCGACAAGCGGAACATGAAACGAAGCATTGCTGCCACCCTCATTACCACTGAAGCCATTCTCTTCTTCTTAGTTCCTTTGGCATTGGCTGTATGGCTATTAGTCAGCAAGTTGCAATATATCAATCTGGATCCTCAAAGCATTATTGCCCCTATTGAAGATATGGCAAATATCATAAAAGACAGGACGGGCTATGATGTTCTGGGTAAAGATACCACTTCCTTTATTATCTCTGCACTGCCTGCCATAGGACAATTCGTAATGGGTAGTATCAGCAGCTTCGCTGTCAATCTCTTCGTATTGGTATTTGTTCTATACTTCATGTTGATAGGCGGACAAAAGATGGAGGAATACATCAGTGATATACTTCCTTTTAATAAAGCAAATACAGATCATGTAGTAAGAGAAATAAAAATGATTGTACACTCCAATGCAGTCGGCATTCCCTTACTGGCAATCATACAAGGTGGAGTAGCTATGATAGGCTACTGGTTCTTTGATGTTCCGGATATTCTATTAACGGGATTTCTCACCTGCCTTGCAACAGTTATCCCCATGGTAGGTACAGCTTTGGTCTGGTTTCCGATTGCCGTCTATATGGCATTATCCGGCGATCTCTTCAATGGCATAGGCCTGGCTATATTTGGAACTCTGATTATCTCTCAGCTCGATAACCTGATACGCTTTATCCTGCAAAAAAGAATGGCAGATATACACCCGCTAATCACTATATTCGGAGTAGTTATCGGATTGTCTCTATTCGGATTTATGGGAGTTATATTCGGACCGTTATTACTCTCATTGTTCTTCTTGTTCGTAGATATGTTTAAAAGAGAGTATCTGGATAAGCCGAAATAGATTAAATAACAAAGGCGGAAAATCCCTCTATCAACAGAGAAACTTCCGCCTGCAGAGTATTCAGATAGTTGAGTATCCAACACCCTAACCAGTAGTTATAATGAAAATATAGTAACAGTGTCTGTGATGCCGGGACTTATAAATTGAACCATCCATAAGCATAAGCCCCGTTATCTCCTTTTATCTCTATCAGGAATGCTCCAGTCACGTCAGATGACAACTGAATATTCTTCAAAATAGAAGTAGTGATATTCTCAGAAGAAGTATACACCGGAACACCATCTTGAGAAATGGTTATTTCAACTTCGCCTACAGCGGCAAAGAAATTAATTTCTACCAAATTATTCCCACATAACGTTGCAATAATAGGAATATCAGGAGTTATTGAACGATGCCTATTCCCATCATCAGAATTTGTTTCAAACGGAATATCATTACCAGATAAAGTTATCTCACCTACTACTTCCAAATCACCAATCATGGATGAATGAGCATTAACTGCAAATAGGAAGAAAAATCCTACCAGACATAAAATAGACTTGAATTTCATTGCTTTTATTGTTTAATTTTGGCTCAAAGATAAAGCTCTAAAACCACATAACCTAAAATTGAATATGGACAAAAAACAGAAAGATACATCTCTGTTAATCAAAGCAATAAAACGAAATCACTCAAGAAAGTATGGACAAAAATCCCCCCATTAAAAGAATAAAATAAACTCTTCCAGAGACTTTTCTTTGTCTATACACAAATGTTCCTTTAGTCTTAACTTCATTCGGTAAACAGAGTTCCGCTCACAATCGAAAACAAACATCAACTGATTAGTCGTAAATCCTACTTTCAGTAATGTTGCCAAGATAAGATCTGTTTTTGTCAGAGTATAGTTTGAGTTTAAACGGGAGATAAAATTTGCGAAGATCAAGTCCATGAAATCAAAGAGATTCCGCTTCTCCTCCAAAGTCATTCTCTGAACGATTAGCTCTCTTTTATTCAGCTGTTCTAACACACAAGAAGCCTTTATACGTATATTTTCACGTAACTCTTTATTTTCTGCAGTTAATAATATTATTTTTCCGTTCAGATCGGCAATCTTCTTCTTTTTTGCTAACTGCTCTTCTTCACTCTTCTGTTTATACTCACCTATGCGGAATGCATATTCTTCTATTTCCTCTTGATTTTTCCTGATTGTATCGATGTTCCGCTGAAAGCGTCTTCTATATTTAGTCCTGATTATTACGATAGCAATCACCATTAGAATAGTAATTAACAAAGTTAAGTAGAACTGACTCTCTTTTTCCAACTTAATCTGTTCATTCTCCATTCTTAACTTCTCATTATCATATTTTTTTTGCAGGGTTAATATCTGTTTCCGCAAGTCTTCATTATGTACAATCTCTAACAAAGAATCGGATTGTTCTTTGTAAAAAAGAGCATCCTTATAGTTCTTCCTTGTCTTTTCTAACCCAGACAAATAATTATATGCTCCAGCCTGTGTATACCTCTTACTACTCTTCACCACTTTCTTGAAGCATCGTTCGGCCTCATCTAAATTTCCCATAGACAGATAAACCTTACCTAAGGATATATAATAGTGATATTGACTAAGAGTATTGGAATCACTCGAAAGAGCTTTCCAGAAAAAGCCAATAGCCGCTTCGTAATCTTTCTCTTTTTCAGCCATGATTCCAAGTATCTGAAAAAGAGAGGAACGTACCCGATGAGTAGTATCCGGCAAAAGCTTTAATCCTTCATCCACATACCATCTGGCAGTGTCATTACTGGCTTTCATCATATATCCACGCGCCAGATTCCGGTATCCATACACAACACCTAAAGTATCCCCTGCCAATTTATAGTAATCAACCGTCTTCTTGAAGTTCAGAATAGAAGCATCATACATTCTTTGGTTGTAATTCAACATTCCGATATTTTCTTCCAGTAATCCTTGCAGTTTATGCTCCTGAGTTCCCTCCAATAAAATCTGTGCATTCAGATAAGCATTCATTGCTTCCGTACTTTTATCCTGATACGAAAGCATAATTCCATAATAAAAAGATGCCTTTCCGGCTTTTACCTTATCATTATGGCTTTCATAATAATCTATTGCGATTTTTATCAGAGAATCAGATTGCAAACTATCCAGATAGTTCTTATCACGCGCTTGTGTCAGCAAGAAGGCATAGTCTGCTTGTTGGCGGCCATTTAATTTATCCGGATGAGTTATTTGTTGCAAAAGATATAGTGCACTGTCCGGATGTATCTCCATACACTCTCTGGCATGCGACAGAAGAACATCTGCTTTATCAACAGAAGATGTACAGTTCCAGAGAAGTCCTAATAGACATAATAATGCAGATATCAGATATAGTTTCTTTCGCATGTTTCAAGTCTTCTTGTTTTATAACAGTGCCAAAGATAGTAATTTTAGCAATTTATGAGGATCAGTCTCCAACAATATCTTTCAATTTTATAGCCTGAAATGTTATGTGGGCCACGCTACTTTCATAAAGAATGCCGACTGTTTCTTTATCGACCATTGTAAGACAAGTATATCCCCAGTTGTTATCCTCATCCAACAGTAGTTGATGCTCTGGCAGCCAGGTTACCCCTCCATCCAAACTAATCTTAATAGTAATATGATGGCGTCCCTTCGTTGTATTGGGGTTAGAGAATATGAGTAAATCCCGGTTCAGAACATTGTCACCGGCTTTTACATGAATCAGACTTGCCATGCAAACAGGCTCCTGCAACGCTTTGCGCGAAGACTCATGTTCAATCCATGTCTCGCCCAGATCTTCCGTAATCGCTACAGCACGACTTCCACCCCGGTTATCGCGCATATTCAGCATCAAGACTCCCGGTTCCACCTCAACAACCTGCGCTTCTGTGGTATTGGTACGTGCTTGATTATGTATTTTCCAAGTTTCACCCTGATCCTTGCTATACATGATACCCGCATTCGGCACACGGGTAGAATCTATAAACTGAATGGGAAACACTAATGTGCCATCTTCCATTGTGATCCCACGTCCGGGTCCTTGCAACAAGAAATACCAAGCAGGATCTTTCACTTGTTCAGTAATGTTAATAGGGCTTGACCAGCTTTTACCGTCATCCGTACTTTTTACCAGAACAAGTTGTGCCGTATGATTCAGATCCAGCCCCGGATGTGAACTCCACCAAGCACGTTGATTCCCCATGCCATGTGTCCAGGCAGCAACTATCCATACATTGTTAGTCTTCGTATCTACCAATATAGACGGATCGCCCACCCCATTCTGTGCCGAAGGCAGCCCACCCGTTTCACCAAAAGCCAAAGGCAGGCGCATCTTTTCCCACGTCTTTCCTCCATCTGTACTACGACTTAAACCGACGTCTACATGTTCCTGAAGATCGACACTACTGTTATAACGTACATCATAAACACCTAATAAAGATCCGCTATTAGTAGTCACCAATCCCGGAATACGATATGCTGTTGAATGATCATCGCCTGCATGACGTACACCTACCCCCATCCGATGCTCAATACTTTTCGGAGAAATAACATTCAGAATCGCCTCCTTGCCATCCAAGATAACCGAAGCAATGGCCGCTCTGACCTTAACATCCAACGAAGTTTCCGGTTTCATCTGCAAGCTGACCCAGAAGAAGTTAATCCCCGGAAACAACTTTTGGTTAGCATCCAGAATAAGGCGTTTTTGAGGTCTAATCACTTCAGCCTTTTTAATAGAATAGGAAGAATTTGCAGCCAAAGTATTTCCGGCAATATGACTTGATATGTATTCCACAGGAGCAAAGCGATCTTTATCTCTGTCCTGCAGGGCTTCAGTACCACTATAGTAAAGCTTTACCGCCTGAATACCAGAAAGTTCAGTATCTTCTCCAAAATCCAGAACAACTCTATCCAGCATTGTGCTTTCCTTAGCATCCAGACGCAAATAGAACAAGACATTATCCACTCTTTCTATCAAAACCGGAACTTGTGTCTCACGGATAAAGATTGTATCTGCAGCCCGGACCACCGGAATGATACATAATAAACAGAAAAGTATAAAAAACAAAATTACCGGCTTCTTCATAGTATAGATAACGTTTATAATAATGTTAGAAGCTACAAAGATAACATTCAATAATAAAAATCCCACATTTGCCGCCTCAAAGTATTTTTTGTTTCATCTTCCTCTTGCTGTAACATTCCTATTTCCTGAAGATGATAGAGCCTCTCCAGCAAAACAACAATCTGCTTTTCACAAATATGCATATCACATATTTCTTTAATCCAGTCCACGGTTTCTTCGAGAACAACGACAGAAGAAAGGGCAAGCGTCTTTTGCTTTTCCGGTTTGCGAAGCATATCTGCCAAAAACGCCAGAATTTTAGAAACCATCTTTTTACTACGGCTACGGAAACGGGATTCCGGATTTTTCAAACGCAACAGAAAATATTCTCCAACCCATAAAGAAGCTATGAACGCCTCGGAAGAAGGCTGCTTTATCCCCTTCCAGAACTTAATCAGGAAAGTATCCACCTCTTCCAAGATATCGTCTGTATTATCATTTATATAAAATCTGTGTGCAAGGCATTCTATTACACATCCCAATTTAGCCACACAGACTCCATCTTTATTATCAGCGACCACTTTTTCCGCTTCTCTCAAGAATTTAAAAGCATTATCCTCTTCCATACGGTCGTCATACAACCGGAACTGATGGAATAATGAGAGAGATTGGCACAGCAAGTCATCAAAAGGGCAATCCGCATCATTCATATTCAAACGATTCATTCATTTCGAAGCTATAAAGATAGGAACGATAAAGATAATAACAAGCAAAAGAGAGTGGACAAAATTAACTTCTGAAAGACAATTAATTTTCAGCACATTATCTTATTAAAAAAGAGTTTTTTCTAATAAGAGGTGGACAATTCAAAAAAGAAATGCGCAACCCGCTTCACACTTATCAGCGGAAAACGAATTGCGCAATTCACTTTTATAGGAAGATTTACTTCAGCAAAGAAGCCGGATCCAAGTGGTCTGCTTCAATATCCTTAAAGTAGCGATAGGTACCTACTTTCAACTCAAAAGTAGCAGCATCGTCAGCAACAATGATACCTTTTTCATGCATTTGCAATGCACTGATGGTCCACATTTGTGTGATGGCACCTTCTACAGCATGATAGAGTGCAAGGGCTTTGTTATGTCCGTTTACAATAATCATCACTTCCTTGGCAGAAAGTACCGTACCTACCCCCACCGTCAAGGCTGTTTTAGGCACTTTATTCACATCGTTGTCGAAGAACCGGGAATTGGCGATGATAGTATCTGTCGTCAGCGTCTTCTGGCGTGTGCGGGAAGACAAAGAAGAACCCGGTTCATTAAAGGCAATATGCCCGTCGGGACCGATACCGCCCATGAACAGGTCAATGCCACCGTAAGATTTGATCTTCTCTTCGTAACGGGCACACTCAGCATCCAGATCGGCAGCATTACCATTCAGGATATTGGTATTCTCCGGATTAATATCAATATGGTTGAAGAAATTATTCCACATGAAAGAATAGTAGCTTTCGGGATGTTCTTTCGGCAAGCCGACATATTCATCCATATTAAAAGTAACTACATTCCGGAAGGAAACAATTCCTTTCTTGTTCAGGTCGATTAATTCCTTGTACATGCCAAGCGGTGATGAACCGGTAGGGCAACCCAGGACAAACGGTTTTTCAGGCGTCGGATTAGCGGCCTTAATTTTAGCAGCTACATAGTGAGCAGCCCACTTAGATACGGATTGATAATCCGGTTGAATGATTAATCTCATTGCAATTGTTTTTTATCAGGTTAATAAATTAGGGGTATTTTCAGTCAATTATTCCCTGTCCTTCTTCAGGCGGTCTGCCATAGAACGTGCCAGATGTTCGCATTGTTCGTAAGTTATGTCCTTCATTGCCTGTTTCATCTCTACAGGATCGGCTATAATTTCGAATTTGCTTTTTTCAGCAAATTCAGCCATACGTTTTACCGCAGCACCTGCCCAAGTGAACGAACCGAAATAGCCCAAATAGCGACCTTTTACCTCACGAATCAATATCTTAGAGAGCAAAGATTCTATATCCGGATAAATCTGGTTACTGTAAGTAGGGCTACCAATAATCAAGCCACGATATTTAAAAATGTCTGCAATAATATAAGAAGGATTACTCTTGCTTACATTATGCATTACAATATTCTTAATGCCTTGTGCTGAAAGTTCAGCTGCAATTGCTTCCGCCATTTGTTCCGTATGACCATACATGGAACCATAGGCAATTACCACACCTTCGTCGGCAGCATAACGGCTCAGTTTATCATAAATGCCTATTACTTTACTTATATTATCTGTCCAGACAGGACCATGGGTAGAACAAATAGTCGTAATGTGCAAACCGCCCAGCTTCTGCAAAGCTTTCTGTACCGGAGAACCGTATTTGCCTACAATATTAGAGTAGTAACGCACCATTTCGTCCCAATAGCGGTCGGTATTGATACGGGTATCGAGGAAACCGCCATCCAATGTACCGAAACAGCCGAAACCGTCGCCGGAGAATAGTACACCTTCCGTTTCGTCAAAGGTCATCATGGTTTCGGGCCAGTGCACCATAGGAGTCAGATAAAAACGTAGTTTATGATGTCCTAATGCCAGGAAATCTTCATCTTTCACAATGTATTGTTCGCCTGTCACTCCATAGTAGCCTTCTATCATACCGAAAGTTTGCTTGTTACCTACAATAACAATATCGGGATAATGCTGCTTAATGAGGCGGATAGAACCGGAATGATCGGGCTCCATATGGTTGATGATAAGGTATTGGATAGGGCGTTCACCTATGATACTTTTTATTTTACGGAGATATACCTCAAAATAACAAGCATCCACCGTATCAATCAGAGCCACTGTTTCGTCGTCTATCAGGTAAGAGTTATAAGACACTCCATAAGGTAATGGCCACAAACCTTCAAACAGGTGTTTGTTACGGTCATTTACTCCCACATAGTGTATTTTTCCTTTTATCATAGTCTTCTGGTTCATAATACTTCTTTATTTAGATTGATTCTACATTCAAACAGCCGCAAAAATAAGGCTTTTTTCTCACATTTCATATTTCTTTCCCTGATAAGCTCCAAGCTGGCGCATTTTTTTTTGTATGCGGTGGTTAAATTCATAATTTTTCAGTCCCCAATCGGGCGCTATTAACAATTCTTTAGGAGACTGTGAGACAAAGCGTTCTAAGACTAAATCAGGGCGTAAATGCTCTATGTAATCCACTACCAAGTCAATATATTCTTCTACGTCAAACAGATGGAAATCCTCGGGATGTTGTTCATATTCATGTGCCATCCGAGTGCCGCGTATCAGTTGTAACTGATGCATTTTCAAGGTGGTAAGGGGGATGCGTGACAGAGTGGAAGCTTGTGCCACCAAATCTTCGTGCCTTTCTCCGGGAAGTCCCAGTATAACGTGCCCACCTGTAAGAATACCACAGCCGGCAGTGCGTTCTACCGCATCTACCGTATCCTGATAAGTATGTCCGCGATTAATACGGAGCAATGTAGCGTCATTCGTGCTCTCAATGCCATACTCTACCAGCAGAAAGGTATGCTTATTGACCTCTTCCAGATAATGAAGCAGGGCATCCGGCATACAATCCGGCCGGGTACCGATGACCAGCCCGACTACATCGGGAACAGTGAGCGCTTCTTCATATTTTCGCTTCAAGGCTTCCAACTCACCGTAAGTATTAGTATATGCCTGGAAGTAAGCAAGGTATTTCATCTCAGGATACTTATGCGCAAAAAAAATCTTCCCTTCTTCCAGCTGCTGGGTAACGGACTTTTCCGTACGGCAATATTCAGGATTAAAAGTCTGGTTATTGCAGTAGGTACAACCACCATACCCCTTTGAACCGTCTCTATTGGGACAAGTAAAACCGGCATTGAGTGATATCTTCTGTACTTTATACGGAAAATAACGCTTCAGAAAGAGTGGAAATTCATTATATAATATAGGTGCGGTGTCCATATCCCTGTTATTTAATGACAAAAATAAGGCTTTTCTTCGAATAGTAGGCTATTTTGTGTTTACAAATAGAGGAATAATTCAGAAGTATCCACACCAATACACCTTCCTCAGATTTAAACAGTGCTTAAGTCCGACTTATCCCTTACCTTCTCCTTCCTATTAAAGAAGGAGTAAGTAAGGAGTAGGTAGGGAGTAGATAAGGAGAAAGTAAGGAGAAGGTATAGAGGAAACAAGCCAGGAATAAATTTTATAGCTTAGACACCACCCTATCATAATCTCATAGCACACACAGCATCTATTTGTTAACGAACATAAAACGATTCTTTTTCACCTGTACTAAAAAATGTTACACCCACAGATTATCAACATTCTGCCTTACACAACATACGTAGGAGAGTCCCTCTATTAAACACAATTTAATGATTGGTGACGTATTTTACACACATTTTCCTCCGTTTACAGGCATGGAAAACGAAATAAATTCATAGCTTTGCCTAAAACCTCGATCAATCAACCTATTAATACTATAATTACCATGGCTACTATCGCTCTCGATATAGGCGGCACCAAAATAGCCAGTGCTATTTTCCTCCCCGACGGAAGTATGTTGTTCAACCGGAAGCGCCTGCTGAAAGGAAGAACAGGACATGAAGTGGGCAAGCTTGCTGCAGAAATTCTTGCCAAACTCCTGACCATTGCCCGCAGAAGCCGTATTCAAATTGATGGTGTCGGCGTATGTGTACCTGGCATCGTTTATTCGCAAACGGGCCGCGTGTGGGCTCCGAATATCCCCGGTTGGGAAAACTATCCGCTACAGGAAGTACTGCGTACCGTGACCGCGCCGGGTATTGAAATTTACATCGACAGTGACCGTACCTGCTATATGTATGGAGAAATGTGGCAAGGAGCAGCCAAAGAATGCCACAGCGCAGTGTTCATTGCCGTAGGTACAGGTATAGGTGCAGGAATCATCATTGACGGGCACGTGTTGCACGGGGCAAACGATATCATCGGTGCCACTGGCTGGATGGCATTGCAACCACCTTATAAAGAAGCATATGATGCCTGCGGTTGTTTTGAATATTACGCCTCAGGAAATGGAATTGGAGCCAGAGTACGGGATGCAGTCCGTGCAAACAAAGCTTATAAAGGGCGTTTGCGCCAGAAACCGATCTGCAGGATTTCGGCTTACGATGTATTCAGTGCATACAATGAAAGTGACCCGATTGCTGTTTCTGTCTTGCACAAAGCAATAGAAATGTGGGGAATGGCTTCGGCTAACCTGGTCAGCTTACTAAACCCGCAAAAAATAATCTGGGGAGGCGGTGTGTTCGGTCCTGCCTCCATCTTCATAGACGATATCTACAAAGAAGCCTGTAAATGGGGACAACCACTCAGCATCAAACAGGTGGAATTTGTTGCCTCTCAGTTGTCCGGTAATGCCGGACTGATAGGAGCTGCTTTTCTCGCTATCAAAAAGCACTTGTATGAGTAATCTCATCGCCTTATCACCTTATTATTTTATCACCTTATCATCTTTATTGATATGAGTAGTTACAACAAGAATCTGGTATTTACGGCTGCGTGCATCGGCATGTGCTTCTTTGGCATTTCGATGATCACCCTGGGGGCGGTACTGCCATCCCTCACCACTAAACTGGCTCTGGATAACCTCCAGACAACTGCACTGGTGACGTTCCTGCCTCTCGGCTTACTGGGAGGTTCCCTGCTTTTCGGTCCTATTGTAGACCGCTTCGGCCATAAAGCGCTACTGCTACTCAGCTGTCTGGTTGTGCTCCTCGGACTGGAAGGAATAGCTTTCTTCACAAGTATTCCGCTATTACAGGTCTCTATTATCAGCATCGGATTGGGAGGTGGTATTCTGAATGGTGAAACCAATGCTTTGGTAGCAGACATCTCCGACGAAGCAGAAAAAGGCTCACGTCTCAGTCTGCTCGGGGCGTTCTATGGCATCGGCGCATTGGGTATTCCTGTATTATTAAGCTTCCTGTCTGAATACTATTCTTTTGAAATCATCCTGCAAGGTACAGGTATGGTCATGTTGATTGGTATTTTGTTCTGCCTTGGGATACGCTTCCCTGCCCCGAAACAACCGCAAGGATTTCCTATTAAGGAAGGATTGGGACTATTAAAGGAAAGTAGTTTATTATTGCTTAGCCTCATCCTCTTTTTCCAAAGTGGCATCGAAGGGGTTTGTAATAACTGGACTACTCTTTATTTGGGACAAACCACCAGCATCCCTGAAAACCGGGCACTTATAGCGCTGACTTGTATGGTAGCCGGATTGACCGTTGCCCGCCTGTTGTTGGTAGTCCTTTTCAAGAAGATAAAGCAAGAGACGGTTCTCCGCACCAGTTTGATTACTGCTGTGATAGGCTTTGCACTACTGACATTCGCACCCGGTTTTGCACGTGCTGCCGTAGGTATGGTACTTATCGGTGCAGGACTGGCATCCACTTTCCCGGTCATACTCAGCATTATCGGCAGTCGTTATGCCTCCTTATCGGGAACGGCATTCAGTGTAGCCCTTGTTATTGCTCTTATCGGGCAGACACTGTTGAACAGCCTCACCGGGATTATCTCACAGGGATACAGTATTGTTGTATACCCGTATATGATGATAGTTTCACTGTTGGTTATGCTTCTATTGTTTAAACGTTCACTCAAATAAAAGAAATTATTTACCCCCTAAAAAACAGAAAATTATGTTAGCACTTGAATGGTTAAAAAACGCGCATGGCATCATGGAAAAACTGGAAGCCACGCAATTGGAGAATATCAAAAAGGCAGCCACCGTTATGGCAGATTCTATCGAAGCCGGTCGTTGGGTACACACGTTCGGATGCGGCCATGCCACTATCCCTGTTGAGGAAATGTATCCGCGTATCGGTAGTTTCGTAGGTTTCCACCCGCTGTGCGAACTCCCGCTGACATTCTTTACACAAATCATCGGACAGATGGGTATCCACCAGTTTCTGTTCCTGGAGAGAGCTGAAGGATATGGACAGGAAATTATGAAGAACTATGATTTCGATGCTAAAGATTGCATTTGGATATTTTCTCATACAGGTATCAATGCAGTAAATATCGACATCGCATTGGAAGCCAAGAAGCGTGGCATGAAAGTTATTGTTTACGGTTCGGCAGGAGAAACAGGTGACAAAGCAAGCCGCCATTCCAGCGGTAAGAACCTGTTCCAGCTTGCTGACATTGTAGTAGACTCTTGCGTGCCCTTAGTAGACGCTTCCGTGCCCTTGAAGAATCATTTCGATAAAGTAGGTCCGTTGTCAACCCTCAGTTTCGTTACCATGGTATGGATGACTATCACCACAGTTGCCGAGATTCTGGCAGATCGCGGTGTGCATCTGTATATCCATCCATCTCACAACGTTCCGGGAGACACGACAGCCCACGAACGACTGGATGCCGCTATTGCCGAATATCAGAAGAAAGTAAAAATCCTCTAACCAGTAGAAGACCCAATCATTATCTATGAGTGACGGTAGCCCGTTTCAGCTTTGCCCCCACAAAGCTGGGCGGGCTTTTTTCGGCCTTACACATCAGGAAACATTATTTATCTATATCTTTTCGGTTTTTATCCCTATATTTGCTCCCCTAAAGAAATCAATCAGAATTATGAAACAGATAAGTATTGCAATTCTTCTTTGCCTCTGCACATTGGCAAGTTTCGCACAAGGCGGCCAGGCACTTGATTTAAAAGACATTGTATCGGGGAAATTCCGCGCAGAAAACATTTACGGAGTCATTCCCATTCCCGGAGACGGAGAACATTACTCACAGATGAATCCGGAAGGAACACAGATTATCAAATACTCTTTCAAAACAGGCAAACCGGTGGAAGTACTGTTTGATGCTGCCACTGCCCGTGAATGTACATTCAAAACGTTCGATAGTTATAGTTTCTCACCGGATGGCACCAAATTACTTATCGCAACAGAAACGACACCAATCTACCGCCATTCTTATACAGCTGTACATTATATATACAGTCTGAAACGAAATATCAATGGAGAAATCAATAACATTGTAGAAAAGCTCTCAGACGGTGGTCCGCAGCAGGTGCCGGTATTCTCACCGGATGGAACTATGGTTGCCTTCGTGAGAGATAATAATATTTATCTGGTCAAGTTCCTGTTTGGCAACAGCGAAAGTCAGGTAACAGAGGATGGTAAACGTAATGCCGTACTGAATGGTATCCCCGATTGGGTATATGAAGAAGAATTCTCCTTCAACCGTGCACTGGAATTCAGTGCCGACAGCAAGATGATTGCTTATATCCGATTTGATGAGACAGAGGTGCCCTCTTACAGTTTTCCCGTCTTTGCAGGAAGCAATCCTCATATCACAGCTTTCGAAAAGTATCCGGGAGATTACACCTATAAATATCCAAAGACCGGAGAAGCTAACTCTAAAGTGTCCGTACATACATTTGACATCAAATCGAAAGTGACACGTAAAATGCAGGTGCCGATGGATGCCGATGGATATATTCCGCGCATCCGCTTTACACATGACCCTAATAAATTGGCTATCATAACGCTGAACCGCCACCAGAACCGCCTTGACATGTACTTTGGTGACCCACGTTCTACAGTTTGCAAGCAAGTGCTGCGCGACGAAAGCGATGCTTATATTAAAGAAGCCGTATTTGACAATATCATCTTCTATCCGGAAAATTTCAGTTTTGTGAGCGAAAAGAGTGGCTTCAATCATCTATATTGGTATAGTATGGGGGGCAACCTGCTTAAGCAAGTTACTACCGGAAACTATGAAGTGAAAGATTTCTTAGGCTGGGATGCCGTTGATGACAGTTTCTACTACACCAGTAATGAAGAAAGCCCCCTGCGGAAAGCTGTATACAAGATAGACCGTAAAGGGAAAAAGACCAAATTGTCTGCACAACCCGGTATCAATACTGCCCAGTTCAGTACGAACATGAAGTACTATATGAATCGTTACTCTAACCTGAGCACTCCTACCGTCATTACCCTGAACGACAATGCCGGTAAGGTGCTGAGCACACTTGTTACCAATGATAATCTGAAAAAGACCCTGGCACAATACAACGTACCTCAAAAGGAATTCTTTACTTTCCAGACTCAGGACGGAGCAACTTTGAACGGCTGGATGATGAAACCTACGGATTTCTCTGCATCCAAGAAATATCCCGTATTGCTATATCAATACAGCGGTCCCGGTTCACAACAAGTGCTCGACACATGGAGTATCAGTTGGGAAACCTATATGGCAAGCCGTGGTTTCATCGTAGTCTGTGTAGACGGACGCGGTACAGGCGGACGTGGTGCAGACTTTGAGAAATGCACCTACCTGAACTTAGGTGTGAAGGAAGCAAAAGATCAGGTGGCAACAGCCCAGTATATGGGTAGCCAGTCCTATGTAGACAAGAGTCGTATCGGTATCTGGGGATGGAGCTATGGCGGCTACATGACCATCATGAGTATGAGTGAAGGTACTCCCGTATTCAAAGCCGGAGTTGCCGTGGCAGCCGTTACCGATTGGAATTATTACGATACGATATACGGAGAACGTTTCATGCGTACTCCCAAAGAGAATGCCGAAGGTTATAAAAGTTCATCCGCTTTCACGCGTGCCAATCAGTTGAACGGAAACCTCTTGCTGGTACATGGTATGGCTGATGACAATGTTCACTTCCAGAACTGTGCAGAATACGCAGAGCATCTGGTACAACTGAACAAGCAGTTCGACATGCAGGTGTATACCAACCGCAACCATGGTATCTATGGTGGAAACACTCGTTATCATCTGTATACAAAGCTGACGAATTTCTTTGAAAGAGAGCTGAAATGAAAGACAGAGTACGTAAGCCCGAATGGCTCAAGATAAGCATTGGAGCCAACGAACGTTATACAGAAACCAAACGTATCGTTGACTCCCACTGCCTGCACACCATTTGCAGCAGCGGACGTTGCCCTAATATGGGAGAATGCTGGGGAAAAGGAACCGCCACCTTCATGATAGGAGGTGATATCTGTACCCGTTGCTGTAAATTTTGTAACACACAAACAGGCAAACCTTTGCCATTGGACCCGAATGAGCCCACTCATGTGGCTGAATCCGTAGCATTAATGAAATTATCCCATGCAGTAATTACTTCCGTAGACCGGGACGATCTGCCTGATCTCGGAGCTGCACATTGGGCACGTACCATTCAGGAAATCAAACGCCTCAACCCAGAGACGACAGTAGAAGTACTGATCCCCGATTTCCAAGGAAGAAAAGAATTGGTAGCTCAAGTTATTGAAGCCCATCCGGAAATCATCTCCCACAACATGGAGACTGTAAAACGCATCAGTCCCCTGGTTCGTAGTGCAGCCCGTTATGAAACAAGTCTGAAAGTTATACACCAGATAGCTGCAAGCGGAACAACTGCCAAATCGGGTATTATGGTAGGGCTGGGAGAGACACCGGAAGAAGTGGAAGAGTTGATGGATGACTTGCGCCAGGCAGGCTGTCAGATACTGACTATCGGTCAATACCTGCAACCTTCACATAAGCATTATCCTGTGGCAGAATACGTTACTCCGGCACAATTCGTTTTGTATAAAGAGAAAGGGCTCGCTAAAGGTTTCGACCAGGTAGAGAGTGCACCGCTGGTGCGTTCTTCTTATCATGCCGAGAAACAAATCCGATTCTATAAAAAAGGAACAGAATAAAAACTAATAGCTCTACTTATTTGTTATCTATGAAGTAACGGCAAAATAAAGTTAGCAATGTCTAAAAAAGGAGTTCTATCATCTAAATTTAATATGTCTTTGGGATTTGTCCCTGTTATCGTATCCATTGTATTATGTGAATTTACGACTCAGGACTTTTCCATCTACATCGGTGCAGGTGTTGGAGTCCTCTATAGCCTATATACAATATGGGGTAAAGGGATTAAGATTCCAAATTTCCTGCTTTACTGTACTACAGGAATGCTCCTGCTATTAACTTTTACAATCCTACTTTTCGGCGATTGCAGCTCTCATGAGATGCTGCCACTGACATTGGAAATCAGTACCCTGATACCAATCGTTATTATCTTCCTGAATAGGAAAAGATTTCTCGCCCACCAGGTTTCCCAATCAAAGAAATGTTGCAAACAACTTTTTGCACAAGGAGCGGAATCTGCTATCGTCTCTACAAGGGTAACAATAATCATTGCTTTCCTTCACTTCTTAGCTATTTTCATAGCAATTTTACTACCTGGTCCCCTGAGCGAAACAGCCCGGAATGTCTTGTTCCGTTATTGTCCGCCGGCTGTATTCCTGCTAAGCATACTGTGCAACCAGCTTGGTATTCTGTATTTCAATATCATAATGGAACACACAGCTTTTGTTCCTATAGTGAATACCAAAGGAGATGTAATAGGCAGAAGTCTAGCAGTAGATGCTATTAACCGGAAGAATGAATATATCAACCCGGTGATTCGTATTGCCGTTTCCCACAACGGCATGTTGTATCTCCGTCCGAGACCTCAACGTTGTATGCTGGATGCCGGAAAAACAGATGTACCGTTGGAATGTTATCTTTTATATGGAGAAACTTTGGAACAAGCCATTATACGGCTTGTCAAACAATCATTTCCGCAAGCTCCCATACAGGATTTGCAGTTCAACATCATGTATCATTTCGAGAATAAAGTGACCAATCGTCTGATCTATCTTTTCCTTATTGAAATAGAAGACGAGAATCTTTTGCGGGACAAACAAACCAGAGATGGAAAGCTCTGGACCTTCCAGCAAATAGAACACAATTTAGACAAGAACTTTTTCAGTTGTTGCTTCGAGAACGAATACGAACACCTGAAAGATGTTATTTATACAAGAGAAAAATACAAGGAATTTTAGAAAGATCAGGTACTTTACCTTGCCACTCTTTCACGGTTTTGGTTTTGATATACTCTCCCTCACACGTAATATTTGCAGCAATACAGAGTTTGGTTTGCGGACGGCAGTTACTCAGGATGTCTTCCACCATTTTATTATTGCGATAAGGAGTTTCAATGAAAAGTTGGGTTTGCTGTTCAGCATAGACTCGTTGTTCCAGAGTCTTTAGTTTTTTAGCACGTTCGCCCGGTTCAATAGGAAGGTAACCATGGAAAGCAAAACTTTGTCCATTAAAGCCTGAACCCATAACAGACATGATTATGGAAGAAGGACCCACCAAAGGAACCACCTTTAAATTCTTTCGCTGTGCAATCGCCACCACATCAGCTCCCGGATCAGCCACAGCCGGACAACCGGCCTCAGAAATCACTCCCATAGGCTGCCCTGCTACCAATGGTTTCAGGTAACCGGAAATATCTTCGGGCGAAGTATGTTTATTCAACGGATAAAAAGTCAATGCGTCAATATCTATTTCCCGATCCACTTTCTTCAGAAAACGACGTGCAGAGCGCACATCCTCCACGATGAAGTGACGAATACCTAAAATAATCTCCTTATTATAGGAAGGCAATACTGTTTCAATCGGTGTATCACCCAAAGTAACGGGCAAAAGATAAAGAGCAGTTTCCACGTTGATAAATGATTAATTATTAGTGATAAGTGATAAAAAAGAAGTGATGAGTGATTAATTTCCCTACAACATCATGTTGCATAGTCACTAATCACTCATCACTAACCGTTAATCATTATATATTAACCGTATATAATGTTTCCATTCTCATCCATATATTCATCCAGTCCTTTTTCATAAGTAGCCATAGCACGCAAACTCATTCCGACGCTGGAGAAACCACCATCATGGAACAGGTTTTGCATAGTTACCTTACGAGTCAAATCGGAGAACATTACAATACAATAGTCAGCACATTCGTCTGCCGATGCATTACCCAGTGGAGACATACGGTTGGCAAAGTCGAACAGCTTATCCATACCTTTCACGCCGGAACCGGCAGTTGTCATCGTAGGAGACTGTGAAATGGTATTGACACGTACATTATGTTCGCGACCATAGATATAACCGAAACTACGTGCAATAGACTCTAACAATGCTTTTGCATCAGCCATATCGTTGTATCCGTAGAAAGTACGTTGCGCAGCCACATAGCTCAATGCAAGGATTGAACCATAATCGGCTATTGCATTCAGTTTCTTAGCTGCTTGTATCATCTTATGGAAAGATACGGCAGAAATATCAAGAGTCTTACCCAGCATATCATAATCCAGGTCATCATATGTGCGCTTCTTACGAACATTCGGAGACATACCGATAGAGTGAAGTACAAAATCAATTGGACCGCCCAATACTTCCATGGAGCGTTTGAATACATTTTCCAAATCTTCTACGCTGGTTGCGTCAGCAGGGATAACTTCACACTGCAATTTATCTGCCAGTGCAGAAACTTCGCCCATGCGAACTGCTACCGGAGTGTTTGACAAGGTGATTGTTGCACCTTCTTCTACAGCTTTTTCAGCTACTTTCCAGGCAATGGACTGCTCATTCAGAGCACCGAAAATAATGCCTCTTTTTCCTTTCAACAAATTGTAACTCATACCTATAATATTAAAGTTTACAAGGTTTCAGCAGGCAAGCCAGCAAGGTATTACCTCTATGTACCTTTCCCCGTCGACTTGTATCTTATCACCTCGTTTACTGTTTTTTGAGGTCGCAAAGATAGTGCAAATTGAACGCATAGCAAAATAAGCTCGCTTATTTTTGCTTTGCTGAAATGCCGCCTATCTTATTTAAAGATATGAACTTTCTACATAAAAAAACTCCGAAAGTGTGCAAAGAAAAGGCCAAAACCACAAAAAATCCACCTAAACCAACAAATTGTGCACATGGTTTCAGCTAAAGCCCGATACATTTGCAAACGGTAATTAAGAGGTTTTTTCATAATATTTATTTAAGGTTAGAATTAGGTTAACTTATTATTTCTTTCGCAAACTACTCGGGAGAGCAGTTTGCGGGAGGATAATAAAAATGAAGAGTTGGAAATTGAAGAGACCTGTTAACCCGCAACGAATAACTTATAAAGAATAACTTATAACTAAAATATAGTATCACGGATGAACACATTTATCAAAAAACTATTGGTGCTAACAGCGCTATCCTTTCCGTTATTACCTGTACAGAATACGGTAAACGCCCAAAACGGAAACTATATAGATGAAAGTATCTATGAGAATTTACCTTTCGATATGCCGAAAGTAGAACAACCTGCTTTTCCGGATTATACAGTCAATATTATAGACTTTGGAGCAAAAGGAGATGGTATCGTGTTGAATACCAAGGCCATCAACGATGCCATCAAAGCGGTAAATGCTAAAGGCGGTGGTAAGGTAGTCATCCCCGAAGGTTTATGGCTGACTGGTCCTATCGAACTGTTGAGCAATGTCAATCTGTATACGGAGATGAATGCTCTGATACTGTTTACTGATGATTTTGATGCTTATCCTATCATTGAGACTTCTTTCGAAGGATTAAATACACGTCGTTGTCAATCTCCTATTTCTGCCTGGAATGCAGAAAACATAGCCATTACAGGAAATGGTGTATTCGATGGTTCAGGTGATAGCTGGCGCCCGGTAAAGAAGGGTAAACTAACTTCCAGTCAATGGAATAGCCTGGTTAGTTCTGGTGGAGTAGTCGATGAAGCAGGTAGTATCTGGTACCCTACTGCAGGTGCACTGAAGGGCGCTATGGCTACCAAGGACTTCAATAATCCCGAAGGCATTGAAACAGATGAAGAATGGAATGAGATTCGTCCATGGTTGCGTCCGGTATTACTGAATATCGTTAAGAGCAAAAAGGTATTATTGGAAGGTGTTACTTTCAAAAACTCCCCCAGCTGGTGTCTGCATCCGCTATCCTGCGAACATATCACCATCCATAATGTGAAGGTATTCAATCCCTGGTATTCCCAGAACGGAGATGCTCTGGACTTGGAATCATGCAAGAATGCATTGATTATCAACAATATCTTTGATGCCGGTGACGATGCGATCTGCATCAAGTCGGGAAAAGACGAAGACGGTCGCAAACGTGGCGAGCCTTGCCAGAATGTGATTGTTAAGAACAATACCGTATTGCATGGTCACGGTGGTTTCGTCGTAGGAAGTGAAATGTCCGGTGGCGTAAAGAATGTCTATGTAACTGACTGCACATTCCTCGGCACAGACGTAGGGTTACGTTTTAAGAGTACTCGCGGACGCGGTGGCGTAGTGGAAGGTATTTACATCCACAACATTAATATGATTGACATTCCTCACGAAGCACTGTTGTTCGACCTTTTCTATGGAGGTAAAGGTGCGGGAGAAGAATCAGAAGAGGATCTGGAAGGAAGAATGAAATCATCGATTCCGGCTGTTACAGAGGAGACTCCTGCTTTCCGTGATATTCATATTACGAATGTTACCTGTAAAGGTGCCGGACGTGCTATGTTCTTCAATGGACTGCCCGAAATGCCTATCCGCAATGTACATGTAAAAAACGTTGTAGTTACAGATGCCAAACAAGGTATCGTCATCAGTCAGGCTGAAAATGTATCTATCGAAAATGTAAAGATAGAGACTAAAGGTACACCCTTGCAGGTACAGAAAGCCAAAGGCCTGAAAGTAAACGGAAAGACATACAATAACTCTGCGGCTAAAGCTCTGAATATAGATTTATAAACATAGGTAAGCGGACGACGCGGATAAAGCGGATGAACGCGGATTTAAAAGGCTACGCTATAATATTGATAAAAGTCTGCGTTCGTCTGCCTTATCCGCGTCGTCTGCATTTCCTTGCATCTCCGGTGTGTAGAGGAATTATCCGAAACCAATCATTCCCCCAAAGCCAGTAGTATTTATATCAAAATAAAAAAGGATTTACGCGAGGTTTCCACTAATTTTGTAGCAAATTAGTTATATACTTAAAAACCATGAAGAAGAAAATCTTTACAGCATTGCTATTATTGTGTACTCTCTCGGTAGCAGCAGAGGCACAAGAGACAGAAAAGAGTTTTACAGTGGAAGTAAGCAACACTTGGAACAAGGCAAAAGCAGACGAACCGGTAGTGATCAAACTGAGTGAAATCAATCCCCAGTTTCGTGTACGCTCGGCTGTTGTCATGAACGGTAATGAAGAAATCCCCTCGCAACTGGATGACCTGAACGGCGACCGCCGCCCGGACGAACTGGCATTCCTCGTTGACCTGCCTGCCAAAGGTAAAAAGACGCTGACCGTTACCTTATCTTCCGCCCAAAGCGACAAGACTTATCCGGCCCGCGTATATGCAGAAATGCTGGTCAGCGACAAAAGAGGAAAGCATGTGCCTGTACAGTCGGTAACCATCCCAGGCACCAGCAACATTTACAACCAAATGCACCACCACGGTCCGGCTTTCGAATCCGAACTGGTGGCATACCGCCTGTATTTCGACCATAAACAGACTGTTGACATCTATGGTAAATTCAACAAAGGTTTTGAAATCAAAGAATCACAATTCTACCCAACCGACGAACAACTGGCACGCGGCTTTGGTGATGATGTCCTTATGGTAGGAGGCAGTTGTGGTGTAGGTGCACTGAAAGGTTGGGACGGCAAAAAAGCTACCCATATCACCCCCGTCGCCACACTCACTGAGCGTATCATCGCCTATGGCCCGGTGCGCACGATCTCCGAAATTGAAGTAGCCGACTGGCAGTATCAGGGTTCGGAACTGAATATGACGAACCGCTATACCCTTTACGGCGGACACCGCGATGTATTCGTAGAAACATTCTTTGAAGAACCGTTGAAGGACGAAGTCTTCTGCACAGGTGTGGTAGATATCAAAGGCTCCATATCTTACTCCGACCACAAAGGTCTGATAGGTTGCTGGGGAACTGACTGGCCGGTGAATGACACCGTAAAGTATGCCAAAGAAACCGTAGGCCTGGCCACATACATCCCCCAGAAATATGTAAAGGATGAAGTGAAAGATAAAGCTAATTATCTGTACACCATCAGCGCCAAAGGTAACAGCTATTTCACACACAACATCACTTTTACTTCCATGAAGGAAACCTTCGGATATAAAACACCCGAAGCTTGGTTTGCCTACATCCGCGAGTGGAAGGACGAGCTGGAACATCCGGCAGTGGTGAAAGTGAAAAAGTGATAAATAACCAATCACTAATAACTAATCACTAAAAACATGAAAGCAAGAAAGACCCTAATGAGTCTCTGTCTGTTGCTCGCCTTGCCACTGGCGGCACAGCAAAAGAACTATGTTTCCGAAGTATGGGTAGCCGACCAAGGAAACGGTAAGTACAAGAACCCGGTACTCTATGCAGACTATTCCGACCCGGATGCCTGCCGTGTAGGAGATGATTTCTACATGACATCTTCCAGTTTCAACTGTCTGCCCGGACTTCAGATACTTCACTCCAAAGATTTGGTGAACTGGAGTATCATTGGTGCTGCCGTACCCTATGCACTGCCACCTATTGAAACTCCCGAACGTCCCGAACACGGTAACCGCGTATGGGCGCCCGCCATCCGTCATCACAACGGGGAGTTTTACATCTTCTGGGGAGATCCCGATCAGGGTGCTTTCATGGTGAAAGCCAAAGACCCGAAAGGTCCGTGGACCGAGCCTGTACTGGTGAAGCCGGGAAAAGGTATCATCGACACTTGCCCATTCTGGGACGAGGACGGTAAAGTATACATGGTACACGCTTATGCAGGCAGCCGCGCCGAATTGAAGAGTGTGATCACCATTTGCGAACTGAATGCCGAGGCAACTAAAGCCATTACCCCGTCGCGCATTGTATTCGACGGTCATGAAGCACACCAGACTTGTGAAGGTCCGAAGTTCTACAAACGTAACGGATATTATTATATCTTCCATCCGGCAGGCGGCGTACCCACAGGCTGGCAGGTAGTTCTGCGTTCCAAAAACGTATACGGCCCGTACGAATGGAAAACAGTGCTGGCACAAGGTGATAGCCCTGTCAACGGTCCTCACCAGGGTGCATGGGTAGATACTCCGACCGGAGAAGACTGGTTCCTGCACTTCCAGGATGTAGGTGCTTATGGCCGCTTGGTACATCTGCAACCGATGAAGTGGGTAAATGACTGGCCCGTAATCGGCATTGATAAAGACGGTGACGGTTGTGGTGAACCTGTAATGACTTACAAGAAACCGAATGTAGGCAAGACATATCCTATCTGTACTCCACAGGAAAGTGACGAATTTGATGGATACACTTTGTCACCACAGTGGCAATGGCATGCTAATATCAATGAGAAATGGGCATATTATGCCGGTGATCAGAGTATGATCCGTCTTTATTCTTACCCCGTTGTAAAGGAATACAAGAACCTGTTTGATGTAGCCAATCTGCTATTACAAAAAGCTCCTGCACCTAACTTCACCGCTACTATGAAGCTGACCTTCAAACCGGTAGAGAAATATAAAGGTGAACGTACCGGACTGGTAGTAATGGGTATGGATTACGCCGGATTGATCCTTGAGAATACGGATAAAGGTCTGGTACTCTCACAAGTATCCTGCCTGAAGGCTGACAAGGGCACACCGGAAGAAGTAAACGGTACAGTAGACCTGACTGATAACACAATTTACCTGAAAGTAAAATTCACCAGCGACGGCAAAAAGATTTCCAAGAGCGAAGGTGGACACGACCTGTTGGTAATGTGCGACTTCAGTTACAGCCTCGACGGTAAGAAATACCAGTCACTTGGCAAACCGTTCCAAGCAAGAGAAGGCAAATGGATCGGTGTTAAAGTAGGTACTTTCTGTACACGTCCGGCAATTACGACCAATGATGGCGGATGGTCGGATGTAGACTGGTTCCGTATCACAAAGAAATAATAATCGGCTCTTTAGCTAATCAATCTATTCCTCCTTATTGAAACTTTGTTTTCAGTAAGGAGGAATTTTCATTTCCACTCTGTTTTACATTCACCGCAGTCTATACCGTAACACTTATGCAGCTAATTATCATAGCGTTGCATTTACATTCCATTTACCACATAATGTAACGGCTTTTACCGCAGGATGTAACGCTCTTTACCCCGGGATGTAACGCTCTTTACCCCGGGATGTAACGACCTTTACCTCGGTATGTAAATGGAGTTACCGTGTGGGGTTAACAAAGTTATACTGTAAGGTAACCTAAGTTCCCCTGTAGGGTTACCGTCTTTTGATCTGTATCAACAGATTGTTTGAACGAAATGTCGTATCTTTGTGTTCATTAACGAAAAAGAAGTATGAAGAAATTAGTAATATTCGATTTAGACGGAACCCTACTAAACACCATCGCCGATTTGGCACAAAGTACAAACCATGCATTAGCAGCATTAGGATACCCCACCCACAAAGAAGAAGAATACAACTTTATGGTTGGCAACGGCATCAATAAGCTGTTTGAACGCGCTTTGCCCGAAGGGGAGAAAACGGAAGAGAATGTTTTGCGTGTACGGAAAGAATTTGTCCCTTATTACGACCAGCATAATGCCGACAAGAGTCGTCCTTACCCCGGCATTACGGAACTTTTGGACGAACTGCAAGCCAAAGGTTTGCAAGTGGCCGTTGCTTCAAACAAGTACCAAGCGGCTACCGAAAAACTTATTGCCCACTATTTCCCCAATATCCGCTTTACCGCTGTATTCGGCCAACGTGAAGGTGTCAATGTGAAACCTGACCCTACCGTGGTATATGATATCCTGAAGATAGCACAGATTTCCAAAGAAGATGTTCTCTACGTAGGAGATTCCGGTGTGGATATGCAGACTGCCATTCATGCGGAAGTGACTTCCTGCGGTGTAACCTGGGGATTCCGCCCGCGTGCCGAACTGGAAACTTTCCACCCAAATTATATTATAGATAAAGCTGAAGAGGTTTTGGAAATAGTTTTTAGATAAGAGGGGAGCTATATTCGTTTCTATATGGTTATGAGCTAAATTGATACGCGGACAAGGCGGACGAACGCGGATTTTATAAGGCTGAAAGCCTGAGATTACATAGCGTAGGGCAACGCCCTACGTGATTATGTATATCTCTATTTAAGCCCTGAAAGGGCGCAATCAAGCATACACGCTTTATCTCGCCCTTTCAGGGCTCAAAAATGGGGATGTATATTACGTAGGGCGATGCCCTACGCTATATAATGCAAGCCTTTCAGGCTTAAAATTCAGCCCGATAAATTATCATTTAGCTCATTATTGTGCCGTATTGCGTCATTTTTACTCCTTTTTAGCCAATTATTCCCCCTCAGAATGCCTTAAACTGCCTAACATTGCAATCGAAATACTAAAAATGAAAAACAATGATAAAGAAATGGTTATTAGCATGTTTCACAGTTGTTTATGCCGGAACTAATCTACAGGCACAACAAGAAGATCAAACCCTCAAACTATGGTACGACAAACCTGCCACGCAATGGGTGGAAGCTCTGCCATTAGGTAACGGACGTATAGGCGCCATGGTTTTCGGCGATCCGGTACACGAACAGTTCCAGTTGAACGAAGAAACCGTGTGGGGCGGTTCTCCCCACAACAATACCAACCCCAAAGCTAAAGATGCCCTGCCTCGTATCCGCCAGCTCATCTTCGAAGGTAAGAACAAAGAAGCACAGGAGCTTTGCGGCCCTACCATTTGCTCGCAATCAGCCAATGGAATGCCTTATCAGACAGTAGGTTCACTGCATCTGGACTTCGACGGTATCAATGAGTACAATGACTATTACCGCGATCTGGATATAGAAAAGGCAATTGCTACCACCCGCTTCACAGCCAATGGTGTGACTTATACGCGAGAAGCCTACACCTCCTTCCCCGATCAGGTATTAGTGATCCGGCTGACGGCTTCACAAAAGAGAAGCATCTCATTCACAGCCAAATACACCACTCCTTATAAAAGTGGTGTGGTACGTTGCATCTCCCCCCGTAAGGAATTGCAATTGAATGGAAAAGCCAACGATCATGAAGGCATTGAAGGAAAAGTAGAATTTACCGCACTTACCTGTATAGAAAACAACGGTGGAAAGTTGGAAATACTATCAGACAGCACTCTACAGGTAAAAGACGCGAACAGTGTTGTACTGTATGTTTCCGTCGGAACCAACTTCGTGAATTATAAAGACGTTTCGGGTGATGCCCTCAATAGCGCACAACAGTATCTGAAACAGGTTAATAAGAACTACACAAAGAGTAAGGCTTCACATATCAATGCATATCAGAAATACTTCAACCGTGTATCTCTGAACTTGGGAAGTAATGCTCAGATCAATAAACCGACAGATGTACGTGTAAAAGAGTTCAGCAGTAGTTTCGATCCGCAGATGGCTGCCTTGTACTTCCAATTCGGACGTTACCTCTTAATATGCAGTTCTCAACCGGGTGGACAGGCTGCCAACCTGCAGGGTATCTGGAACTACCAACTACGTGCTCCCTGGGATGGCAAATATACCACTGACATCAACGTTGAAATGAACTATTGGCCAGCCGAAAGCACTTCTCTGCCCGAAATGCACGAACCTTTCCTGCAATTAGTGAAAGAAGTAGCCATACAAGGACGTGAAAGCGCAGCCATGTACGGTTGTCGCGGCTGGACATTACATCACAACACAGACATCTGGCGCAGCACAGGTGCTGTCGACGGACCAAGTTATGGTGTATGGCCTACCTGCAATGCCTGGTTCTGCCAGCATCTTTGGGACCGGTATCTATTCTCCGGTGATAAGAACTATCTCTCGGAAGCATATCCTTTGATGCGCGGGGCCTGTGAGTTCTACCTCGACTTTTTGGTACGCGAACCGGAAAACAACTGGTTGGTAGTTGCCCCCTCCTACTCTCCGGAAAATAGTCCTGCAGTAAATGGACAACGCACATTTGTCGTTGTTGCCGGTACCACTATGGACAACCAGATGGTTTACGATCTTTTCTACAACACCATTGCCGCAGCCAAGCTAATGAACGAAACAACCACTTTCACCGACAGTCTGCAGACTGTTGTCGACAATTTAGCACCGATGCAGGTAGGCCGTTGGGGGCAGTTACAGGAGTGGATGTACGACTGGGATAATCCTAAAGATCGTCATCGCCATATTTCCCATCTCTGGGGACTGTATCCGGGACGCCAGATCAGCGCCTATCATTCCCCTGTTCTGTTTGAAGCAGCCAAGAAGTCTTTGATTGGACGTGGTGACCATTCTACGGGCTGGTCGATGGGATGGAAAGTTTGCTTATGGGCTCGTCTGCTGGATGGTAACCATGCTTATAAACTGATTACAGACCAACTTCACCCCACCACTGACGAAAAGGGGCAAAATGGTGGCACCTATCCAAACTTGTTCGATGCCCACCCGCCTTTCCAGATTGACGGTAACTTTGGCTGTGCTGCCGGTATTGCCGAAATGCTGGTTCAAAGCCATGACGGTGCTATCCATCTTCTTCCTGCTCTGCCTGACGTATGGAAAGAAGGAACACTGAAAGGTATCCGTTGCCGTGGTGGATTTACTGTGAATGAAATGAAGTGGGAAAACGGTAAGTTACAAACCGCCGTTATAACCTCCAATATTGGTGGTACACTCCGTATCCGCACTCAGACTCCCTTGTATTTGAATGGGGAAAAATTGAGCCCAACTACGCAAGAAGTGTCCGACAACCCACTTTTGCAATCACAGAGCATCCGCAAGCCATTAATTGCCGCTAATGCTCCAATTTGCATACCGGAATATGCACAGACTTATGTCTATGACATTGAAACAAGTGCAGGCAAAGAGTACATTCTGACATCAAAAGAACAATAAAATAAATAGTTATCAAAAACATAGAGATAGCGACTTAAGTGAGCCGTTCATATGTTAAAGTGTCAAGAGGGGAACAATAAATTCCCCTCTTTTCTGTTATATAACATCATTTCGATAAGCCACAGAAATAATATATATAGTGAAAAACAAAAATTACCACCCTAAAAACAGATATTACACATTTATCTTTTTACATCCATATACATTTGCAGCAAAGAATTAACAGTGTGCACGAACACACTAATGAAAAAAATCATTTTTAATTAATAACATGCAAAGAATGTCTAACAAGATGAAAAACATGCGCACCGCGCTACTATTCTTTTTAGTAGCCGTGATATCGCTTAGCGTATCTGCGCAAAATGTAACTGTAAAAGGTACAGTGACAGACCAAACAGGAGAGACGGTTATCGGTGCTTCCGTTGTACAAAAAGGAAATACCAGTAATGGTGTAATAACCGACATCGATGGAAATTTTTCTATCAACGTTCCTGCAAATGCGACCTTAATTTTTTCCTATGTAGGTATGAAAACACAGGAAATAGCCCTAAAAGGTCAAAAATCAATTAATGTAATACTAGAAGATGACTCACAAGCTTTAGATGAGGTTGTGGTTATCGGTTATGGTACTACTAAGAAAAAAGACTTAACCGGTTCAGTATCTTCTGTTAGTGGGGAAACTTTAGCAAAGGTTCCTGTATCCAGTGCTGCTGAAGCTTTAACAGGGCGTTTAGCCGGTGTACAAATTACTACAACAGATGGTTCTCCTGAAGCAGAAATGCTTATTCGTGTACGTGGTGGTGGTTCTGTTACAGGTGACAACTCACCTCTTTACATCGTGGATGGCTTCCCGGTATCCAACATTAATGATGTTGCCCCTGCTGATATCCAAACTATCGATGTTTTGAAGGATGCCTCTTCTACCGCTATTTATGGTTCGCAAGGTGCAAATGGTGTTGTAATTATTACTACCAAAAGCGCTAAAGGCGGCAAAACACAAATTTCTTATACCGGCTATATGCAATCTAAGAAATTAGCTAATCGTAAGAAAGTATTGGATACTTATGAATATGTAATGGCTAATTATGAATTAGCAGCATTAGGAGGTACTACCGACCTGAAAAACTTTGCAAATAATTTCGGTGTATATGATGACTTATACCTATATAAAAGCATTGAAGGCACTGACTGGCAAGATGACATGTTCGGTTCAAATGTACTTTCCAACTCACACAACATCAGCATTCAAGGTGGTAGTGAGAAAACGAAATATAGCCTAAGTGTTACCTACCAGAAAGATGGCGGTTTGATGGTAAATAATGATTTTAGTCGTGTTACTGGAAACTTCAAATTAAGCCACGAAATATCAAAAGCTTTAAAATTTGATTTCAATGCTCGTCTTTCTGACGCTACAACAAATGGTTCTGGTACTGCCGGTGGTAATTACAAAGTACGTACATCTGAAGCTATTACTAAAGCTCCAACAGAAGGTTTAAATGGATTCAAAGAGGTGGATCCAAGCCAAATGACAGAGGAAGAATACGAAGAATGGCAAGCCAGCCACATGTCTTTGACTGAACGTGCTCAACAATATTGGAAAAGAAAATATCAAAAAAGCTATAAATTCAATGGTAGTATAACTTGGAATATACTAAAAGGATTAAGTTTTAAAGCAGAAGCAGGTTACGAATGGGGTTTCAATGAAACTCAAAACTGGTGGGGACATACAACCAGCAATGCCTCATATGTAGGAGGACTCCCACTGGCCGATTGGACAAAAGAAAATAAAAAGAAACTTCGTGAAGCTGCCACATTGACTTATGATTTCGCAATTAACAAAGATCATCGTTTCAACATTTTGTTAGGACAAGAGATCAACAGTAGTATGGGGAATCAGAATTATATGTATGCAGACTATTTCAGTAAAGATTTGAACGCAGAACAAGTTTTTGCAAACTTTGGTTTGGCAGACGGTACAAAGAAAACAACCAGTAAGATAAGTGCAGATGATAATTTGGCTTCTTTCTTCGGACGTTTGAACTACAACTATGGAGATCGCTATTTGGTTACCTTCACCATGCGTGCCGATGGTTCTTCCAAATTTGCTCCTGGTAAGCAGTGGGGATATTTCCCAGCAGGTGCTATTGCATGGCGTATTAACCAAGAACCATTTATGGAAAATACCAAAGATTGGTTATCTAATTTAAAGTTACGCCTCAGTTATGGTACAGTAGGTAATAACCGCATTGCAAATACGTTATATATGATGACTTACGCAATTAATGCAAGTAAAACTTATGGTATCGGAGATGCTCTCAATAACTATTATTCAGCTACTAACAAACAGCTGGCTAACCCCGATTTAAAGTGGGAAACTACCATTACACGTAATATAGGTTTAGACTTTGGTTTATTTAATGAAAAAATATCCGGTACAGTAGAAGCTTATTGGAACACAGCTAAAGATCTTTTGATTGAGCGTAGTATCGTAGCTCCTGGTTATACAACCACCATGGAAAATACAGCTGAAACATCAAACAAGGGTCTCGAAATAAGTTTGAATGCTTTCATTCTAGAAAAGAAAAACTATAGTTTATCTGCTAACTTTAACATTGGATTCAACAAATCTAAAGTAGAAAAACTGGCTAATGGTTTGTCTGAAATGGCCTTTTCTTCTGGTTGGGCAAGCACCGACAACAAAGGCTATAATGACTATTTAGTAAAGGTAGGACAACCTGTAGGTTTGATGGTGGGTTGGGTTACAGATGGTTACTATACAACAAATGATTTTAGCAGTTATGACGAAAATTCTAAGAAATACATTTTAAAAGATGGCGTACCTACTACTGGACTTCTTGGTGGAAAAGCAGGTATACGTCCCGGAACTATCAAATTTAAAGATATCTCCGGTCCTAATGGCAAACCAGATGGAGTAATTGATGATTACGACCGTACAGTAATTGGTAAAGCATCACCTAAATTCACTGGCGGTTTCGGTTTAAACGGAACATTCTATGGCTTTGATGCATCACTTATGTTTAGCTTTGTTTATGGAAATGATATCTATAATGCAGAAAAAATGTCTGCTTCTCAACAATACAGAGTTAGCAATCCTAACTTATTAGGGTTTATGAATAGTAGCAACCGATATACATATATTGATAATGCAGGTAATTTAGTAACTGATTTAGCTACCTTACAGCAAATGAATGAGGGTGCTAACGCAAAAAAATACTGGACACCATGGTCATTTGGTAATGCTGTTATCACTCCTCATTCTTGGGCTATCGAAGATGGTTCATTCTTACGCCTACAAAATGTAACGGTAGGATATACTATTCCTAAAAAATATACTAACAAGTTCATGTGTGAAATGCTCCGCGTTTATTGCACACTTAATAATGTATTCTGCCTTACAAGCTATTCCGGTTATGACCCCGAAGTTAGTTCCACTATCCGTGGTAGTTCAGCTTCCGGTCTTACCCCAGGCGTCGATTACTCTTGTTATCCGAAGAGTTTCTCTTGGACATTGGGTGTAAACTTGACTTTCTAATCTAACTTAAAAGATAATCATCATGAAAATAAATAAATATATAATAGCAACATTCATGGGAGCGGCATCATTAACTTCTTGTGAGGATTTCCTTACAGTAGACTCTCCCTCTCAGTTCGATACAAACTACGTTTTCTCTAATGAAAATGATGCAAAAAAAGTGCTTTTGGGAGCATACCAATTATTCTGTGAAGACCCTTTCACATCTCGTATGTCAGCAGTATGGGCACAAAACACCGATGTAGAAGCTATTGCGCCAGGCGAAAAACCAGATGGTAGTCGTCGTGATGTATGGTCATTGCAAGGTGGATTACTAGAAGGGTTTGGTGATATAAAAAAGGCGTGGGATAATAACTATTTAGCAATAGATAGAGCTAACCAAGTCATTGAAGGTATCAGACAAAGTTCAATAGCTAATACTCCTAATATGAAAAGTATGTTGGCAGAAGCCTATTGCTTACGTGCTTATCGTTATTGGATGTTATGTTGTATTTGGGGAGATGTTCCTTATTTTAGTGAAGCTGCAAAGGCAGGTATGGAATTAGATCTCCCCAAAACAGATAAAAATATAATCTTCTCTAAAGAAATTCAGGCATTAGTTGATCAAGAAGAAAATATGATGTTCTCTGATGTCGCACCCGATGGTATCGAACGCATGAATCGTGATTTTGCACTTGGTTTGATTGCACGTCTGGCAATGTTCCGTGCAGGATATGGAATGACCAAAGAAGGCACAATGAAACGCGCAGAAGATTATTTGGATGTAACAAGTGAAGATTTAACTGTTACCTATACTATTAATGGTACAGAAAAAAGAGCTAGTACCTCCAGAGATTACTATGAACTAGCCAAAGATTACTGTCAAAAACTTATCAGTCTGAAAGGACGTACGTTAGTATCAGATTATAAAAACATATTTGAACGTCAATGTCAGTTTGTAACAACTCCTAACGAAGAAGTTCTTTATGAAGTAGCCTTTGTTGCCGGTAATGGCGGCGATGTAGCTTGGTGTATCGGTCAAACAGTAAGTGCTAGTTCTAAAGGTTCAACAACAATTCAAGTAAACTTAACCCCAAGTTACTATTGTTCATTCGATGACAATGATATACGTCGTGACGTTACTTGCTGTTTTGCTAAATATACAAGTGATAACACTCAATCACCAGAATCATTTACAGGGCTTACCGTTGGAAAATGGAGTCGCATGTGGATGACTAGTACCCCCGGTAAAGATTCATCTAAGGGAACCGGTATTAATTGGCCTCTGATGCGTTATTCCGATGTGTTGCTTATGTTGGCTGAAGCAGAAAATGAGTTGAATGGACCAACAGCTTTAGCAAAAGAGCAACTGCTTAAAGTACGTACTCGTGCTTTTTCTTCTGCAGATCAAAGCGAAAAGGTTACAAACTATGTAAATGCTTTAAGCAATAAAGAAGAGTTCTTCAATGCTATTGTTGATGAACGTGCATGGGAATTTGGTGGTGAAGCTTTACGCAAATATGACTTGGCGCGTTGGAACATCTATGGCAAGAAGATCGTAGAAACAATTGAAACTTTAACTCAGATGGGACGTTCTTCCATTGATGAGTTCAAAGATGAACCAGGAGTACAACCTTATTTGAACTATGCAAGAAAGCTTTATTATACAAAGAAAGCCGGTATGCTTGTATTCCTGAATGACAAATATAAATTGGCTCCGGAAGATGAGCCTAAAGAAACTGTAAAAGATGAAGATCTGAATAAAGCTGAAAATGAAGGAAAATATGCAACTATGAACTTCACTAGCCAACTTATTACCGCATTAACAGCTAAAGATCCTGTAACAGGAGAAGAAGTAAAAACAGGTGAATATGAACCTGCCAACTATATCAAATATTGCTGGAGAGGTTATACAGATCCTACCGGGCAAAGTGCAGTTCCTTATCTGTTGCCTATTGGTATTGAGACTGTTCAGAACAGTACAGTACTTAATAACGATGGTTATGGACACGTAAAAAGCAGTAACTAATCTCTAAAAGCCAAATGATTATGAAAAATATATTCAATATCAAAACATTATTATTAGCACTAACCCTAGGAGTTGGTGCAATGATGACAGGATGCGATGACGATGAAAGCCTACCAAAAGCAGATGCTTTATTCCGCCCTATTGTAAATGAAACAATCGTAGGGGGTCAATGGATCGAACTCAATTGGGATCGCTATGAAGGCGCTGATTCTTTTCAACTTGAGTTATCAGGAGAAGATGGGCTGGAATTAACAGCTGAAACAGACACTACATTTTATCGTTTCGAAGGCTTGTCATACGATACGGATTATGTAATTAAAATACGTTCATTTAGCAAAAGTTCCGGATTGGAATCTAAATTTTATATAGTACCTACTATCACCACCACAGATATCGTTACAGATTTAAAGGAGGTGCAGACCATTGATAATATGGCACTGGTATCATGGGGTAGTCCGGCAATATACAATAATCTGAAGATATTCCATGTATATACTCCCGAGGGAGCAACAGAAGAAACTGAAGAGGTTATAAAAGAAATACCACTATCTTCAGATGAATTAGCCTTAGGACAAATCATTATTGACGAATTAGAACCTGAGAATAATTATATTGTCCGCGCTTACTATGGTGACACTTATCTAGGTAAGAAGAAGTTTACAACTAAAGCGCCTGAAAATTATGAAGGAGCAGTTATAGACCTCCGCTCTTACAGTGAAGAGGATAGCTACAGCCTATTTACTCAAAGTTTCATAGATGATGCAGTTGCTCAATATCCTGACCAAAACATTACCATTGTATTACAAGGTGGCGTAGCCTATGAATTAGCTACAGTTCTACTTCCTGCAACTACCGGAACAATTAGTGTTGTTACGGGACAGACATTAAGAGGAAATGCAAGTTTCAGAGTATCAGGAAATCTCGGAGTAAAAGATGGTGCATCTGTAGGTGGATTTATCGTCAATAACGTGTTCTTTACTGAACATGATGACAAACCTAAGACTTCTGGCAATTTTGGTGGATGTTATTTATTTAACTTCAATAAATCAGGTGCAAGTTTAGGTACATTGAAACTCTTAAATTCAACAATCAAATACAAACGTGGTCTATGCCGCATACAAACAAAAGCATCTATTGATAATTTCATCATGGATAATTGCATTGTTGATTCTATTGGTGGATATGGTATTACAAATGCAGATAATGGTGATGCAGATATTAAAAATATCAATATCACAAACAGTACTTTCTCACACTGTGAAAAGTTATTTGTTTCAACGAAACCAAACAGTAAATCAGTTAATTCATTCTTTGCAGAGAAATGTACTTTTGTATACAACATGAAAGATGGGAACAACTACATGTTTGATTTCAACAATATGTCATTCGGTTCAGATCCAAAACTAAAAGATTGTCTATTCGGCCCTGGCGGCAATGCAGTATCAATTAAGGAAGATGGTAGCTCAACTGGGTCTATCGGTGCATTTAGCGCTTTCAGAGCAGCAAAAGGTAGTATGACTCTTGATAATTGCTATGGTACTACTGACATTAAATGGTATATGGCTGATGGTGCAACAGAACCGGCATCTGCATTGGAGTTAACATCAACCAAGACAGATGTTAATGCAACTTTCAGCAATGCAGCCGGCAGTAACTTCAGTTTGATAAATCTTACATTAAAAGGTGTTGCTGGTGATCCACGCTGGTAATAATCTCTTCTATCCTTATAGATAAATAATAAAAAGAGGGGCCGCTCCAAATGACTATTTGGTAGCGGCTACTTCATATCCTTAAAATGGAAGACATGAAAAAACTATTATTATATACCATCTTTGCCTGTATCTATTTACAAGCATTCCCTCAATCCCGTAATCTCCCTTGGGAGAATGGGAAACTGCAAGTATCAGAGAACTTCCGCTATCTTCAACATACCAACGGAACTCCCTTCTTCTGGCTCGGAGATACCGGTTGGTTACTTCCCGAAAGACTGAACCGGGATGAAGCGGAATACTACCTGGAACAATGTAAACAAGCCGGTTTCAATGTAGTACAAGTACAAACAATCAATGGTGTACCTGCAATGAACTTTTATGGGCAATCCTCTATGCCGGATAGATTTGATTTCTCAAACATAGATCATCCGGGAATATATGGTTATTGGGACCATATGGATTTCATCATTGATGCCGCCTCCCGTAGAGGAATATATATTGGCATGGTCTGCATTTGGGGTGGATTGGTAAAAAGTGGAAAAATGAATGTAGAAGAAGCCCAGACTTACGGTAGTTTCCTTGCCAATCGTTACAAAGATCGTCCTAACATCATCTGGATGATTGGCGGAGATATCTACGGAAACATCAAAACAGAAGTATGGAACATGCTTGCTAACACTATCAAATCTATCGACAAGAATCATCTAATGACTTTCCATCCTTTCGGCCGGACTCTTTCTACAGAATGGTTCAATGATACCCCATGGTTGGATTTCAACATGTTCCAAAGCGGACACCGTCGATACGGACAAAGCAAAGAGGATAAAAACAGCCTGTTGCCACAAGGTACGGAAGAGGATAACTGGCGATATGTGGAGCGTAGTCTTTCCCAACGCCCATTACGTCCGGTTATTGATGGCGAACCTTCCTATGAAGCTATTCCACAAGGCCTCCATGATCCAAAAGAAGGTTTCTGGAAAGACAATGATGTACGCAGATATGCTTATTGGTCTGTATTCGCCGGAGCATTCGGACATACATACGGGCACAGTTCCATCATGCAATTCTTAAAACCAGGAGTGAACCCGGCCTATGGTGCAACAAAGCTATGGTATGATGCACTAAAAGATCCCGGATTCAACCAGATGAAGTACCTGAAGACCTTAATACTTGCTTTCCCCTTCTATGAACGAGTACCCGATCAAAGTTGCATTGCCGGTGAGAATGGTACTAAGTATGAACGCCTTATTGCTACCCGGGGAAATGATTATATGTTAATCTATAACTATACCGGACGTAACATGCAAGTCAATCTCAATAAAATCAGTGGAAAAACTAAAAAGGCTTGGTGGTATTCACCCCGCAACGGCAACCTGTCTTATATTGGTGAATTCAGTTCCAATACAGCAACCTTCCAACCCGAAGGCAATCATATAAACGGAAATGATTGGGTATTGATTATCACAGATGCCAATAAAAATTACACAACGCATTGGCAAAACTAGCAAGAAAGGGGCGTTATTTTTTCAGCCCCTTATCTCTATACTCAGTAGGTGTCATTCCCATCTTCTGTTTAAAGCACTTACTGAAATAACGCGGATCATTGATGCCCACCATATAAGAAATCTGAGTCATGGAATACTCTCCGGTTTCAATGAACTGGACAGCGCGTTTAATACGCATTTCTTTGATAAACTCAATAGGAGCCAATCCGGTCAGCGTCTTCAGCTTTTTGAAGAATACAGAACGGCTGACAGCCAACTCTTGCACCAGATCATCTACCACCAATTCACCATTATCCATATTCTTTTCCATCAGGTCTACCAGTTTATCCATAAACTTACGGTCGTTAGGAGACATTTCAGGACCTTTTTCTTCCACTGTTTCTTCTTCGGAAGTAGTGGCAGGAGCTCCAGTCATTAAGTTATCGCGATAAATGCCCTGCAGTTTCTGACGTTGAGTAAGCAGATTCTTTACACGTGCTTTCAGATAAGTGGCACTGAACGGTTTGGTAATATAGTCATCAGCTCCATACTCCAAGCCTTCCAGTTTGCTCTCAATAGAAGTTTTGGCTGTCAACAATACAATAGGAATATGGCTGGTCGTCATGTCCGCACGCAATTCACGAGTCATAGCTATACCATCCTTTTCGGGCATCATCACATCACTGATAATAATATCCGGTAAGAATTTCAAAGCTTTACTCCAACCTTGCATACCATCTACAGCCTCCACAATCCTGTATTCGGAAGCAAAGATACTGCGCAAGAACAGACGGAGTTCTGAATTATCTTCCACAAGCAGCATCGTCCCTTTAGCATTTGTATCTTCTTCGGTCTCATCCGGAAGGCTTTCCTCTTCCGACTGATTGGGAACTTCACTAAGTATGTCCGTCACTTGTTCTACAACTCCCATACCCACAGTAGTATCATCCTGTAAGAATTCCACTGTTTTATCATAGTGCTCTTTTCCTTTCAGGAAATCTACTTTAAAACAACTCCCCTCGCCTAATTTACTATCAACTGTAATAACTGCCTTGTGCATCTCCACCAGTTCTTTCACCAACGACAAACCAATGCCTGTACTGGACTGATTGAACAAGTTACGGTCTACCAGATTCTCAAAACGGACAAACAATGATTTCTTCTTATTATCCGCAATGCCTATTCCCTGATCTTCCACACCTACGGAAACCGTCTTTTCATCTTCACGCACCAAAACTGTAATCATCTTCCCATTTGGAGTGTACTTAAAGGCATTGGAAAGCAGATTGAATACTATTTTCTCAAACTTATCAACGTCCACCCACAGATATAATTCCTCCTTCTCTGTTTCAAACAGGAAGTCTATCTGGTGTTCTTCGGCAACCGACTCAAAGTTTTCCATGATCTTACGGGTAAAAGCAACCACGTTTATGCGTTGCACCTGCATCTTCATCTTCCGGTTCTGTATCTTCCGGAAGTCCAGAATCTGATTGATAAGCCTCAACATACGGTTCGTATTCCGTTCTACCACCTGCAATTGCTCACGTGCATCAGCTGGAAGTTTCGTATTCGCTAGAACGTATTCCACAGGCCCTGAAATCAGAGTCAACGGAGTACGCAGTTCGTGAGAAATATCTGTAAAAAAGCGCAGCTTCATATCTGTCATTTGCTGCTCCACAGATACTTCATGTTTCAGACGATAAATGGTGAACAGGATATAAACAGCTGTCACAATAATCAGTATAACGAAAAGCACATACAGAAAGTAGGCAAACGGAGTTTCCCAGAAAGAAGGAAGAATCTCAATATTCAGTATGCGCGTATTTTCCGTCCACACTCCGTCTCCATTGGTCGAACGAACCTTAAAGATATAGTGTCCCTTCGGCAAGTTGGTATAGGTTGCAGCACGTTGCTTGCCAACAAAGTTCCAAGCTTTTTCAAAACCTTCCAAAATATAAGCATACTGAATTTCAGAAGGTGCGGAATAATCGAGTGCAGCGAACTGAATCGTGAAGATATTCTCCCGATGGGATAATACCAGTTCTCTCGTATCATCCAAACCTTGTTTCAGAACCGAACCTTGTCCCGGCTGTACATCCTCATTAGCTATTAATAATTTGGAAAAAACAATCGGCGGTACATAGTTACTTTTACAAATAGAATCCGGATTAAAGTAAAAGATACCTGTATTAGCTCCGAAAAGTATATTTCCCGAAGCCGTATATTCCGAAGCCGCCTCACTGAAACGTGCACGGAAGAAAATCTCTTTATCCGCATAGTTTTCAAACGTCTCTTCAGAAGGAATAAATTTGCTTATGCCATTCTCAGAACTCAACCACAAATAACCGTTCTTATCTTCCTGTATGGAAAGCAGCACATCCGAAGGGAGTCCATCTTGCACTGTATACGATTTGAAAGTGGCATTACCATTGCCGTCCAATGACACCAGTTTATTCAGTCCGCCACCAAAAGTTGCAATGAAGAGTTCCTGATTACGGGTCGACACAATCCAGTGTACATCATTATTGCTCAGACAATGCTCATTATCCGGAACACGCAGGAAATGATGAAACTTCACATCTTCGGGATTTTTGAAGCCGGCATCTATCATCAGTGCACCAATGGTAGTCCCTATCCAGATATGTCCTTTATGGTCTCCTGTAATAAAACGGGCTTTGTAACAATAGTCAATGGGATATCCTTTCAGATTATTACGGTGGTTCACAAAGATTTCCTTTCCACCCTGATCACGTGTCATATAGTTTATTCCACCGGCAAAAGTAGCTATCCAGATACGTCCGTGACTATCTTCATATACACAGTAAACATTGTCGTCACTCAAACTATAAATATCCTCTTCCTGATGCTGATAACGAGTCAACTTATAGTGCAATCCATCTTTTTGCTTCTCGGCTTTCACCAGACCATCCCCTTTCGTTGCAATCCAAAGATTTTGTTTGCTATCCTGCAAAATGAAATAGACATTACCACGCAATGGAGTACCACTGTGCGACACTGTACCATTTTCAGTCAAATAACCTTTATCTACGCGTTTCTTATCATATACCCGTAATTTTCCATCTTTCAAACCTACCCATAAATTCTGATCCATATCTTCACAAAGGGCACGAACCTCATTACTCAAAGACTCATAATCATGTGGCATGGGAGTCATCACACGGAACTGAGATGGCCGGAAGGTCACTTTTTCCAGTCCTTTAGAATGCGTACACATCCATAAATCACCCTGTCGGTCAGAAAAAGCTGCATGAATTTTATTAGAGAAACGCCAATCACTTCCTGACAGACTATTATAGAATGGATGTAAGCTATTGCTTTTCCGATCAAAATATGAAAATCCGCCCCCATAAGGATGTACCCACAGTACACCATTAATATCCTCATGAATATGAAAAGCCGGACGCGAGCGGTCAGTGCTGGTAGGCTCCACCGGTACTTTCTCATGTTTCAGGATCCGTGTACGCGGATTGAAGTGCACCACTGTACCCGGAATATGCTGTTCAAACCAGACCTCGGACGCCTTATCTACATAAACCGAGTGAATAGATGCATTTGGAAAGTGGGAAGCCGGAAAATGTTCTATCGCTTTCGTCTTAGGTTGATATGAGAAAAAACCATCTTTCGCAGTAGTAAATATCAGTTCATTACCCTCCACGCTATTGATAGAAACAATACGGGAAGATGCAGGCAAATTCTGCAACTGAAATTGTCCATTTTCCTTCTGATAGCACCACACACGTCCGTTATCCGAACCAAAATAGATTTCTGAATCATATTCCAGACAGGAATAAAAAGCTTGCCCTCCTTTCTTTTCCCGTTCAGCAGCATCTACAAAATAAGATGCCGGAGTAGTCTGTCCTGCTGCCAACATTCCCAATCCATTATCAGACAATATCCATTCATTACCCGAAAGGTCTTCATATACCCCAAAAACACGAGTGGCAGAGAATTGTCCTGATTGAGCGGAATACCATTGTGAAGTCAAACTATAATCTTCTGGGTTCGTAGCTATGCGAATGGCGCCTTCCGTTTCGGTTAGCAACCAAACCGCGCCACCTGGAAGAGCTTCTATCTTCGTGACATTGACTGCACTGCCCCTTTCGCCTTCAGCCGGAACACGCTCAAATGCTTCCGTACGCGGATCAAAACGATAAGCATGATTATCATAAGTCTGTAGCCAAAGGAAGCCATACTTATCCTCCACCATATGGTCTACACGATTATGGCTCAACACGATACGATTATCGAGCCGTGCCTTATATGTTTTAAATGAATAACCATTGAACTTATTAATACCATCCCAAGTAGCAAACCACATATTCCCTTTACGATCTTGCAGGATACTCATTACTGTATTTTGAGAAAGTCCGTCTTCAGACGAATAATGGGTAAAGAAACAATCCGGTTGTGCTTTTACTGATAATACACACACCAACCCAACTATCAGATATAAGATTTTTTTCATCATAACAGGCTTATTCTATGCGGTAAAGATACGTATTTCATAGAAAAATCATGTATCTTTGTTTAGATTTTAACAACCACTGACCATGAAACGCATTACAACCATTTTCCTAATAGTTCTCTTCGGACATCTTGGCATGATTGCACAAACCGACACCACTACCTATGGTGTTGTAAAAAATATGCCTGTCTTCTATGAGCAACTGAAACAGCAACTTACCTTTCCGATGGCATGGGGAAATTCCCCTGTCCGCAAATTTGAGACATGGCGTACCCAGGCACGGGAAACCTTATTAGACTGTATGCAGAATTTGCCCCCTGCTCCCGCTGATTATGCCATGGAAGTAATCGCTACTAAACAACGCAATGGATATAAAGCTCAAAAAATACTATTTAATGTATCAGAATGGTGCCGCATCCCCGCCTATCTGCTAATACCTGACGGTGAAGGCCCTTTCCCGGCAGTCGTTATGCTGCACGACCATGGTGCACACTTTTCCATTGGTAAAGAAAAAATGGTTCGTCCATTCGGAGTAAGTACCGAAGTCATGGCAGATGCAGATGACTGGGCATCCCGTTGCTACGACGGACAATATACAGGAGACTATTTTGCCGAACACGGTTATGTAGTACTCTCCATTGATGCCTTATTCTGGGGAGATCGCGGACGGAAAGAAGGAGTGAACTATGACGGACAACAGGCATTAGCTTCCAACTTTCTGCAAATGGGGAGTTCATGGGGAGCATTCATCCAAATAGATGATGTACGAAGTGCAGAATTTCTGGCTTCACTCCCATGTGTGAATAAGAATAAAGTAGGTTGCGCAGGTTTTTCGATGGGAGCCTATCGTTCATGGATGCTCGCTGCAATCACCGATTGCATAAAAGCCTCCGCATCCATCTGCTGGATGAACACTACCGAGTATCTGATGACACTAACCAACAATCAGAACAAAGGGGGATCAGCCTATTCTATGTTGATACCCAACCTGCGTCGCTATCTGGACTACCCGCATACGGCAAGCATTGCGTGCCCGAAACCAACTTTATTTTTTAACGGAAGCCAGGACAAGCTATTCCCAGTAGAAGGTGTGAAAGATGCATATAACATCATGCAAACAGTTTGGCAAAGCCAGAAAGCATCCGACCGCCTGATTACTAAAATATGGGAAGAGAAGCACTTCTTTAACAAGGAAATGCAGAAAGAGACATTGGAATTTTTCGATAAATGGCTGAAATAAACTCTCATTTATTATCTAATCATGAAGCACATCTGGATACTATTTATATTTTGCATAGCCTGCAATAGCCTGTGCATGGGACAGCTACCACATACTTTCACACAATATACTTCAGAGGATGGACTTGCACAAAAAACCATACAGGGAATCATGCAAGATCATAAAGGAGTTATGTGGTTTGCCACATGGGATGGACTCTATAAGTTCGATGGATATACATTCAAGAACTATAAAGCACACCCGGGCGATAGTATCGGATTAAGTAATAACCGTCTGGACAATATAAAAGAAGATAAATACGGATATATCTGGGTGCGAAGTTATGACCATCAGGTATACAGATTTAATCCAAGAACGGAACAATTCCAGGCAATCCCTTACGAGAACTATTTATCACAAGATATATATGTACTTCCATGCGGAGATGTCTGGGTGGTTACCATACAGAATGAACTAATTCGTATAACCATTCATCCGGATACTCAGGAGATGAAAGCCACTAACTTTTTCAAATCCCACCAAATTTCATATTCAGAACGAATTAATCTCATCTTCCAGGATAAACAACAAAACCAGTGGATATTAACAGAGAATGGCTTGTATCGACTGAGTCAAAAAAATGGTGAAGAAAAGTTATCCCCCTATTTTGTCACCCCCTCAATAAAAGACAAGCAGCCTTTTTATGATGCATTAGAAAATGAATATGCACTTTACTTCACTTCCAAGCGAGGATGCATCTACGAATATCATTCCAATAATGGTCAGTTCTCAAGACAAGAACTCACCACTCACTCCTCCCTTAAAATTATCCGGCAATTAAAGCATGATAAACTATTTATCGGCACAGCCACCGATGGCTTCTTTATTCACGAGCAAAGAAGCAAAACCTCCCGCCATTACAACACTGCCACCCACCCTTCACTGAAAGATAACCAGGTAAAAGAAGTGTATGTCGATTCCAATGGTGAAGTGTGGATGCGTTTGAAAATAAAAGGAGTCACCCACTTTAATCCAGAGAATGAACAATTTGATTTCTTCATTCTGAAAGATAAATACGGAAAAGATGTTGTTGACTCCCGACCTGAAATGTATATCTATGAAGATATAAATGGTGCTTTATGGATACACCCTTCCGGTGGTGGATTTGCTTGGTATGATCGTAAAAACAATCGTATAAAACCCTTCTATAACCCATCCTTGCAATCCGGGTGGAGCACCGACAATAAAGTCACAGCTATTTTTACCGATAAACAAGGTAATCTATGGTTAGGATCATATGGTAATGGACTGGAAAAAGTTTCTTTCAATACCAATCACTTTCATCTTTTGACAGCAGCTCCTGATGATCCGGAATTTCCAGGTAGTAATATTCGCGCCATTTATCAAGATCGTGACGGATACATATGGACTGGAAATAAAGATAAAATAGTACGAGTCTATGATCAAAAACAACGTTACATAGGCAATCTCACTGCACAAGGAACGATTTCTCCTCATAGCACAGATGAATTAGGCATTGCTTATGCCATTATGCAAGATCATGAAGGAACAATCTGGATTGGCACCAAGGGTAATGGTTTGATTGCAGCCAAACCTCAAAGTAAACCATTGACCTATCACCTTACCCAATATACGACTGACACCAACAATGTATATAGCCTAAGCGGCAATGAAATCTACAGTTTATATGAAGATAAACAGCAACGAATCTGGATTGCAACATTTGAAGGCGGAATAAACTATTTGAAAAAAGAAGCGAATGAAAAGCCTGTCCAATTCATTAATTACCGAAACCGCTTAAAGAATTACCCTATCACTCAATGTTATCGTACCCGTTTCATCACCTCTGATGTTAAAGGAAATATTTGGATAGGCAGTGCTACAGGGTTACTGATGTGTGAAGGTAATTTCAATGAACCGGAGAAAATCACTTTCCATCGTTATAGCCGTATACCAGGTAATCCACAAAGCCTCAGCAATAACGATGTACATAATATCTTCTTCACTCAAAAAGGTGAAATGTACGTTGCAACATTTGGAGGTGGTCTCAATAAATTACTCTCACTCAATAAAGAACAAGCTACATTCAAAGCCTACACGATGAAAAACGGACTCCCGTCGGATGTTCTGTTATCTATCGAAGAAGACAAAGACGGCAATTTATGGTGTGCCACAGAAGAAGAACTCTGTAAATTCATTCCTACAACAGAAAAGATCATAAACTACCCTTCCAGAGTTTTTCCAAGACGAATTTCCTTTAATGAAGGAGCTGCATTACGGGCGCACTCTGATCATCTGATGTTTAACACAGTCAAGGGGATCCTCTGTTTCTTCCCGGATTCAATCCATACAAGTACTTATATTCCCCCTATCATCTTTACCCGCCTCCAACAAGCGGAAAAAACGGTAACACCCGGAGAAGGCAGCATATTGTCCACCCATATCGATGATACCCGACTCCTAACATTACCTCACGATAAAAATGCTTTTAGTATTCAGTTTGCAGCACTGGATATGAAATATCCTAATAACATTTCATATTCTTATCAGTTGGAAGGGTTTGAAAAAAACTGGAATGAAATAGGCAATCAACGAACTGCCACTTACACCAATCTTCCTAAAGGACATTATACTCTGAAAGTCCGTTCCACAAATAGCGACGGCGTATGGGTAGAAAACACACGTACATTAGCCATCACTGTACTTCCCTCTTTCTGGGAAACCCCATGGGCGTATCTGCTTTATATACTCTTTATCCTATTAATCATTTTTATAGCTGCCTATATTCTCTTTACCATCTTCAGACTTAAACATAAAGTTACTGTAGAACAAGAGATATCAGATATCAAATTACGTTTCTTTACGAACATCTCTCATGAATTACGTACCCCGTTGACTCTGATTGCCGGCCCCATAGAGCAAGTCTTGCAGCATGGCAAGTTAGAGGATGAAGAACGAGAACAATTGGTTTTAGTAGAACGTAATACAAACCGAATGCTACGCCTTGTCAACCAGATACTGGACTTCCGCAAAATCCAGAATAAGAAGATGAAAATGAAGGTGCAGCAAATCGATCTTATCCCGTTTACCCGGCAGATAATGGAAAGTTTCAACAAGCTGGCGGACGAACATCAGATGGATTTCGGAATGACTGCACAAACTTCGCAGATCAAAATATGGGCTGACCCGGATAAATTAGAGAAAATATTATTTAATCTGTTATCAAATGCATTCAAATATACTCCCCAGGGTAAGCAGATTAAAGTAAGTATACAGGAGGGAGAAACTGATGTAACGATTGCAGTGGAAGATCAAGGTATCGGCATTGCCGAAAACAAACAAAAATCTTTATTTATCCGCTTTGAGAATCTTGTAGATAAAAATCTATTCAACCAGGCCAGCACCGGTATCGGACTTTCACTCGTTAAAGAATTGATCGATATGCATCATGGTACAATCAGCATCCAAAGCAAACCTGGCGAAGGAAGTTGCTTCACTATCAAACTTCCCAAAGGAAAAGAGCATTTTGACGAAACTGTTGAATTCATCCTATCCGATTATGTTATAACTGATATTGTTCCGGGATATATGAATACCTCGTTATCCTCTCTTGCAGAAAGTGAAGAAACAAACCTGAACCATGAAAAAGAAACGATTCTGATTGTAGAGGATAATCAGGAACTACGCTTCTTCATAAAGACTATCTTTATTCAACATTTCAATGTGATAGAAGCAGAAAATGGAAAAATAGGATTAGAGAAGAGTAAGAAATATCTGCCGGATATTATTATCAGTGACGTGATGATGCCCGAAAAGGATGGAATTGAAATGGTACGCGAACTGCGGGAAGAGATGAATACCAGCCATATTCCTATTGTAATGTTGACAGCCAAATCTACTATCGAAAGTAGAATAGAAGGTATGAAATCAGGAGCAGACGACTATATAACCAAACCCTTCAGTGCTGCCTATCTGAAAGCGCGAATTTTCAACCTGGTTGACCAGCGCAAGAAGCTGCAAGCATTATTCTGTGCAAGCCTGCTGCCCACATCTACCAGCCAACAACCGAACTATGAAAAAGAAGAGAGACCACCCTCCTTATCCGCCAACGACCGGAAATTCATAGATAAAGTTATGGAGACAATAGAGAAACATCTGGATAATGGTGACCTCATGGTTGAAGATATTGCCAACGAAGTAAATATGAGCCGTTCTGTATTCTTTAAGAAACTGAAAACACTGACAGGCCTGTCTCCTGTAGAATTTCTAAGGGAAATACGCATGAAACGTGCCGCCCAACTAATAGAAACTGATGAATATAATATGGCTCAGATAGCTTATATGGTGGGACTAAATGATTCCCACTATTTCAGTAAATGCTTTAAGCAACAATATGGCATGACGCCGACAGAATATAAAGAAAGCCGGAAATAAAATTTCCCCATGTTCTGTATTAAAAGCATTCGCACATCCTTAATACAGAACATAGGGGTATCTTATGAAATAGTCAATCTCTATAAAACAATCAATCTTCCTGTAACCACTTATCAAGGAAACCCAAGACAGCTTCCTGTACTTTCTTACCACAATCATGTGGCATATCCCACAGTTCTGTTACCAGTTTATCTCCTGCCGAGCGACTTTCCCACACTTTCCGCATCTCAGCGAAAGCGGCGTTTACTCCTACCGGATGAAACAATTTATCATGCTCTCCATTTAGAAAGAACATAGGCTTAGGGCAAGCTATAGAAGCAATATGCGGATAATCCAGATAGCGCCTGATGCCTGGAAGCATATTGGCAAATCCTCCCCTTTCATTTCCATATTCCCATGAGAACTGACAATCCGTGGTAACCATCCAGCAAACGGCAGCTCCAGCCTTTATTTTATCAGTCAAAGCCGAAAGCATCCAAGCACGATAGGCACCCATAGAAAAACCCATGCAACCAATACGTTTAGAGTCTACTTCGGGCAAGGTTGACAGAAAGTCAGTAGTATACATGTCTTCATAGTTCATAAAAGCACTCCAACTACGCCCTAACATCATAAAGTTGCCAGCCACAGCCATATGTTTATCACCATCAATTCCCTCTTTACGTCCGCGTTCACCCCAAAAGATAGCGTCGACAGAAATAACCACATAACCATGGGCTGCCAAGTAATCGCCTACATATTGCCCACCATAGCATTGTTTCGCCCAGGCATCGGCATCCGCCAATACTTCCGGAGACACACCAAAAGGACGTATCATCTTCTCTTTACCAATCGTATAATGTCCTCCATGATCGTGTAGAAGCACAACTGCCGGAAAAGGGCCTTCACCATCAGGAACCAGCATATAAGCATTCACCCGTGAATAACCGGTCAGATTAAAGCGTAATTTCTTAGCTTTATATCCATCCCGTTGTTCTTCCGCCACTACTTCCATCTTATAATCAGTAGTATAAGGAGGTGGGGCCAACATGGCATCCAACACAGCATTGCGCGCTTGTTTACGCCATTTCTTAAAATTCTTGACAGGACTATTTCCCCAAGCCATGGGATAAGTCAACTCTTGCTTTAACTGATCCAGAAAAACCGGCATTTCCCTTTCCAGTTCGTAACCGGATAAATGCTGAGAAAGGGCGACCACCGAAGTGGCCAACCCTAACACGCAAAGAATGATACTTTTTATCATACCAAAAACATATTTATTAATAATTCGGATTTTGTTTCAAATTAGGATTATTATTCAATTGAATAGCAGGTATAGGATAAATACCTCTCCACTCTTCCGTAACACCAGTCTTATAGAACCAGGTATCTGTGAAATAAGAACCAAAACGAATCATATCACGTCGACGCTGGTTCTCCCAGATAAATTCACGGGCACGCTCTTCCTCTATCTTTTTCAAAGTCAGCCCATCCCAATCGGAAAGATTGCTACGCCTGCGCACTTGATTTACTAATTCGAGTGCCTCATCCAATTGTATCCCTTGCCTGAACAAAGCTTCAGCTTTCATCAACAATACATTGGAATAACGTTCCAAAATATAATCGTTATCAGCCTTACTACCAGACCAGGCCACACCTATTGGCGAATACTTCAACACACGGTAGCCTTCATTATCCTGAGCAGAAACCATATCTTTGATAGTTGTCAGCACCAATTGAGTGCCTTTATCATCACATAACGGAGTAACCCCATCCTGATAATACTGAGGACCATACTCCAAAAGTTCCAGACGTTCATCTCCTTCTTCATATCTCTTCAAGGCATCATCTGTAAAACAATAACCGTTAGCCGGTGCAAAAGCTAAATTATACTTCTTTTGATCAAGAGCATGTTGAGCATAAAGAATGAATTCATTGCCATCAACACCTTTGGACGGATCTACCGCAAACGAAGAAATAACCTCTTTTGAATTTGATTCATTGGTAGCAAGAAAGCAATCCCCCACTTTATCTTCCAAAACATAGGCATTGGTTCCAATGACATGATTACACATAGTCACCACATCAGCCCAATGAGCTTCACCGGCATAAACCTCAGCATTCAGATAAACAGAAGCCAATGCCGTATACACAGCTTCTTTTGTTAAACGAGGATAATAAGATGCGCGATTCACTTCTTTAATAGAAGGCAAATCTGCAGCAGCCTCTGCAAACTCTTTTACTACAAATTCATAGACCTCTTTTCTGGAAGCTGTCTTCGGTAAATCATTTGCATCAACTTTAGCTCCTGTAAAAAGGGGTACATTTCCGAAATAATCCATTGCATAATAATATCCATAGGCACGGAGAGCACGTGTTTCCGCAATCAAGGCTTTCAATTCATTTTTCATGGGAGAGGATTCCATACTGGCTATCACAGCATTGGCTGCACCAATACCGGGAAATAGGTATGTTCCCCAGCAAGTTTCAAGGCGTGCATTATCCGCTGTTATCTTATGTGCCATGATCTGCATATTACCTTCATCATACCATCCACCACTGGCACGACCCGGACAGAAAAATTCATCCGTGCCAAACTCTCCAATTCGCCAGCCATCACCACCTGCCCTAGACATATATGCCAGATATTGGTATACACCTACTACGGAAGAGAGAGCTTCTTCTTCTGTCTGATAATATGTTTCGGGAGAGAGTCTACCGTATAATTCTTCATCCAGATTAAGACAACCGGACAACATGCTAATCCCAACAAAACATGCAATTATGCTCTTAAATATTCTTTTTGTTTTCATCTTCTGATAATAAATTAAGGTTTAAAACGAAACGTTGATACCCATTGTGAAAGTACGTGCTTTCGGATAACTCAAATAGTCTATGCCCATCGGAGCTACTCCTGTTCTGGAAACCTCCGAATTTACTTCCGGGTCCAAACCGGAATATCCGGTAATGGTGAATAAATTCTGACCGGAAACAAATACACGGGCACGAGTAATACGCAACGGTTTGAAACTAAAATCATAACCTAAAGAAAGATTATCCATACGTAAGAACGAACCATCCTCTATAAATCTGGAAGAGAATACTTTGGCTTCTTCACGATTCACACCGGCAGTCACTGCCTCTTTCAATACATTTCTACCCGGTAGGTTATTCAGATAAGAAAGGTTGTTTGCCGTACAGTTATAGACATCATTTCCTACACTACCACGCAGGTTCATGCTTAAACTCCAATTTTTATAACGCAAAGTAGTAGAAATGCCATACGTAAAATCGGGTTGTGCGCAACCTATGATTTCAGACTCGCCATTATTGGCAAACTGTTCTTTACCATCTACGATACCAATGAATTTCTTTCCATAGAAAGTTCCCAAAGGTTGTCCAGGTATTACCAACTGGGCATAAGAACCTGAAAGACCTTGGCCCTGACAAGGAGCAACTTTCATGTTTTCACCAGTCCACTTATCATTCGACAGACTTATCAGTTCATTCTTATTCCGGCTGAAATTCAAATTCACATCCCATGAAAAGTCTTTGGTACGCAGTACACCAAATCCTAAGTCTATTTCAAGACCCTGATTCTTTACAGAACCTACATTCGCAATCTGCGAAGTAATCAAGGAAGGGGAAGGAACCGCCACGGAAAGCAATAAATCAGTCGTCTTTTTATAGTAATAGTCAATACTACCATGAATTCTTCCATTGAAGAAACCAAAGTCCAAACCTATATCTGTCTGTGCAGTCTGTTCCCATTTTATATCAGGATTAGAGTATTGTTGAGGTAATACAATAGTTACCTTCTCACCCCCTACCAAATATCCATTAGTACTGGCTCCCAACGTATTCAGAGAATTATAATTACCAATCTCCTGATTACCCGTGATACCATAGCTGACACGTAGTTTCAGATCTGTAAGAATATCGCTATGATAGAATTCCTCCTGAGAGATTCTCCAAGAAGCGGCTGCAGAAGGGAAAATACCCCATTTGTGATCGGCACCGAAACGGCTGGAACCATCACGACGTACTGTAGCGGTAAATAAGTATTTATCCCCATAATTATAATTCAGACGTCCATACATAGATATAAGGGTATTGCTTTCGGCAAAACTGCTTACGCTTTCCACTGTTTTTGCAGCAGCAAGGCTATACCACTTGAAGGTGTCGGATAAGAAACCATAAGCACGGGTATGATTTCCTTCATCATAAAAATACTGGTAAGAATAACCCAGCATGGCATCAATAGAATGTTTACCAAATTTTTGATTGTATTTCAAGATTGTTTCCAACAGTTTAGAATAATCCTGCAATTTCTGTACACTAACATAACCATCATTGCCATTACCCAGCAGATTACTCTTGGATATATAAGAGTTACGTTCGATAGAATTATAAGTATAACCCAAATTCACCTGGAACGTAAAAGGTTTATAGAAATTCCAATCAGCAGTCAGATTACCCAGGAATTTTCTGTTTTTACGCTCATCCAGAATTTCAGATGCAAAAGATACCGGATTCACACGATAAGGAGGCACATCATAGAAATCACCTTCCTCATCATAAACCGGATAAGTAGGATTAAAAACATATGCTTCGTACAACATGCTACTTCCCATCTCACTACCAACAGTATTGGATACCGGTGCCTGGTCAGCATGTGTTTCACCATAGTTCAAATTCATATTTAACTTCAGCTTACCATCCAGTGCTGTATGATTGATATTCACACGGGCATTGGCACTTGTCATACCAGAGCCCAGCATAATACCTTCCTGGTCGCTATAACCCAAAGATGCGCGATAGTTTGTATCCTCACTTCCACTCATGAAAGAAAGGTAATGATTTTGAGAGATTGCCGTACGGAAAATACGATCTTGCCAATCTGCATTATCACCTTTATCATCCAAAGATAATCCTAAATCAGTTACTGCCTTACGGTATTCATCACCAGTCAGTACATCCAGCTTATTAGCTACATTAGAAATACCCAAGCTATAACTGTAATCCAATTGCTTAACACCTTTTTTCCCTTTCTTCGTAGTGATCATAATAACGCCATTAGCACCACGGGAACCATAAATAGCCGTAGCAGAAGCATCCTTCAAGATATTGATGGATTCAATATCATTAGGATTAATAGAAGATAATGGATTTACTGATTCCTGGTCAAAGAAGTCTGTATTACTACCATTGGAAGCAATGTGACTGGAACTTACACCAGCAGAAGAATTGATAGGAACACCATCAATTACATATAACGGATCATTGGAAGCGGTAATAGATGTACCACCACGAACACGAATTGTATTAGATCCACCGGGCTTACCACTATTCTGGCTGATATTTACTCCTGAAAAAGCACCTTGCATCAATTGTTGAGGGCTCAGGTCAGTACCAACTTTAAAACGATCACTACTGATGGAAGATACAGAACCTGTCAAATCGGACTTTTTCATAGTACCATAACCTACTACCACCACCTCTTCCAAAGCCTGTGCATCATCCAGCAGTACCACATCAATTGTATTTTGTGAGCCGACTGCGATTTCCTGTGTTACATATCCTATATAAGAGAAGATGAGAGTGTTTTTTCCCGAAGAAACCGACAATGTATACTTACCATCCATATCAGTTATTGTTCCTACAGCGGAATTACCTTTTACAGTCACATTCACACCGATCAACGGCTCTTGCTTCGAGTCAGTCACCGTTCCTGTAATCGTCTTGTTTTGTGCATACAGACATTGTGTTACTATCAATGCCAATACAAAACACAACTTTCTAAAATCAAAATGCAGTTTGTTTTTCATATCAATACATTTGGGGTTAATAAATAAAGATTCAAAGTTTCTCAATAAGATTTTGTCTTTCACCTTGCCGTGCAAAGGAGAGGATTATATTGATTTTGCAGGTGAAAAATATGCTCAAATCGGTTAAAAAAATAGTCCACACAGCCCAAAGTTCTTTTGGAAGGGGTTTTAAACAATTATTCCACATCTTTTCTACACCTTTTTCTCCCCTTGAAACCGTTTTTTCTACGAATCTATTCATCACTCTCTGTTTATTCACATCAACCACTTTATTAAACTACTATTTCGCTACACTCATTCATCTCATTTTCTATCAAAAAAGAAAAGCTTATAAAAAATCCTTTCTGATATATTTTCAAAGGAAGTATATCAGAAAGGAAACAGAATATAAAACGTTCTTATTTACTTCAAATGTCTCAATATCCACTTCAGCTGTCCATATTCCGTAGCATCAGAAGTCCAATGCTCATTAATCGGAGTTATCAGTGCTTCCTTGGGGCAATCCAGCACATTATAAACAGCATAACTGGTAGTAGGCGGACAGGTATCATCATTATATCCCCAAGTGATATAAGTAGGAACTTTAATCATACGGGCGAAGTTCACCACATCATAATATGCCATCGTTTTCAGCTTATCCGGAGTATCCATACCCTCTACTCTAAAAAAATGAGGATAGCCACCTGCACGTCCTGCTTTATAGCCTGCCATATCACTCAATGCCGGATGATTGACTACGCAAGCCGTTACACGGCTATCCAGTCCGGTAGTAATCAGTGCCAAAGCTCCTCCTTGGCTGCCACCTTGGACAATTACATTTTTACCATCCCATTCGGGCAGAGAAGTCAGGAGATCGATACTGCGTACACAACCCAAATAGACACGTTTCATGTAATAATTATCGCGGTTCTCCAATCCGTTATTTAAATAACCGTTCTCTCTGCCATTAAAAGCATTGCTGATTTCCTTAAATTTTTCCGCACTCATCTCCGGATTCAGGCCATGTATCTCGATTTCGAAACGGATACATCCTTCTTCTGCATAATATTTATGGCGCAGAGGCTCCTTTATAGTTTTAATTCCAGCTCCCGGAGGGCAAAGTACAACCGGACAAGAACCTTTCACTGCATTCTTAGGATAGAAAAGATAACCATAAATGCACTGTCCATGGTTATTCAGCATTAATTTAATGAGATAACAATCAACCTTATCCGTACAATACTCCTCTGCAAGTTTTTTAGTATAAGTCAACGGATATTTGGCAGCTTCCGCTTTATTGTTTTTCCAGAATTCTTTAAAATCTTTCGGCATCTGTGTGTAAGGTTGAATCTTTTCCGGTGAAAAGCCTACCTTCACATGATGTTTATAGCTTGTTCCATCCACGGTCGCTGTCAGACGACAATCACGGAAACCGGGTTCTTTCATTGTTCCCACAGGTATCACCGCCTTTCCTTGCTTCAAAATAACGGAACCGGAAGTATCCGCCGGCATCATGTCACCACCTATTTCATAAGAAACAGTTACACCATCCTGCGGAATTCCGTATTTATAGAACTGCACCTCAACCGCAGCTTTCTCTCCGGTCTTATAAATCCAGTCAGCATGATTGGGCACGGTCACCCAAAGTACATCACTCCGGTACGGGTAGTTTTCCGCACATACAAATGACAGCGGAAAGATCAAGGCGAACAGCCATATAAACAAACTCTTTTTCATCATTATGTTTTTAGTATTATCACATTATTTTACCAGTCACAAAGACCATCTTCCTACCAAGTCCGTATCAACTCCGTGTCAAGACCGTGTCAAGTCCGTAGTTATGAACACGGAGATGGTACGGAGATGATACGGTTTTGACAGATACGGGTCAGCGCTTTATGCTTAATAATTCATTCCCATTTTTTACCGGATTCCAGTCATCCTCTCCGGCAAGTATGGAGTCTATCTCATAGCCTTTGAGGCTCTTCAGTTGATGTGAGAAAGGTACACGTGCTTTTGGATTGGCACCTTCACCCGTGCTTTCATACTCTGCATAGAATGCGGTCTTTTCCGCTTCCTTTTTACCCCAGTTATTCCAACCGGCAGGAGCGATATGCTTGCCTAAATTGCAACGGATGAATACAGCCTGCGCATACGAACGCCAGGGACGCGACAGATAGACATCCTGTACACCCTTATCAGCCGTCAGTCGGCAATCATAAAATACATAACCATATTTCTGCCCTTGATCCGTAGAAGGTGCTGTCACATAGCCCCCACCTTTACTATGAATGTGACAACGATTGAATACAGCCGTAGACCAGCCAAAGATAAAATCGACCGTACCTTCTATGTAGCAATCTTCATAGTACTGGCGGCAGTCTTTTCCATAGGTATAGAGTGTATCCTGGAAACCAAGGAAACGACAGTTTTTGAAATAAACACGATCGGCACTTACAAAACAGGCTACAGCCTGTCCCACCGGACCCGAGGAATTCTCAAACGTAATATTCTCAGCATAAAAGTCCGGAGCATAAATATAGCAGGAAGATGAACCGGAAGTTCCTTTTTCTTCACCAAAGCAATTCTTCTTCTGTGCATAATCATCATACGAAAGTATGGCACTTTCCTGACCTATCAGGGAAATATTAATTTTGCTTTCGGGTACTACAATTTTCTCTTTATACACACCTTTACGCACCAATATCGTAGTACGGATATTCTTGCGGAAATCGGGAACAGCATCAATGGCTTCCTGTACAGTGAAAAAGTCTCCGCTACCATCCTGTGCCACTACGAAATCATAATGTCGTACATACTTAGCTAATTCCGGTACTTCCTTAGCAATGGCATCCATAGCCAGGCCGGCTACAATGCGGCCACCATATACATTCAGATGGGTATTATCTTCGCGTCCTTTAGGTATAGCAGCAACCTGATTGGCAGGTACCCACATGAACAGCTTTTTAGAGTCTACCGGTCCCATGCCTTCTACCAGGTCGTGCGTAATCTTATTCATATCCACAAATGCAACACCCAGCTCTTTCGCCACATTCCGCGGAGAGTCCAGATAGGCTCCGTGCGTATCAATCAACTTGTCACCTTCAGCAACAGCCGGCTGTTCCGAAGCTTCCCGCTTTGCATCCGGATTCACGCCTTTCTGTATATCATCCTGACTGATAGCCTGAGCAACTGCATTCCCATCCGCTGTGCCGAAGTTTCGGCGTACGATGGAGTTAAACAAAACAGGGATACCTCCCTTAGCACGTGTTTCGTTTACAAAACGTTTCAGGTTTTCATCAAAAGTACTTCCCGGAGCTGTATACCGCTTTGGGTCGGATTTCTCATCATTGTGACCGAATTGGATAAATACATAATCACCTTTCTTCACTTGTGAGATTACTTTCTCCCAGCGCCCTTCATCAATAAAGCTCTTGGAACTCCGCCCGTTCACGGCATGATTATCCACACGTATTTCCTCGGAGAGATAACCGGGCAACATTTGCCCCCACCCCCGTTCCGGATTTTGACCCGTCAATGACTTATTAGCCATAGTGGAGTCTCCGATCATAAAAATCGTAATCACTGGTTTGTCAGCCTTGAAAGCAGAAAGCAGAAAAAACAACCCCAGCAATAATGTCAACTTATGTTTCATAGTTCATTATATATAAATAGTATTCTTAGTTTCCGGCTGCAATATTACCTAAAAACAGAGGGTTTTAGGGGTAAAAAAAGTCGCAATCGGTAGAAAAATTAATATTAATCGTATATTTGCCGACAAAATAATCAATCTGACTGGCAAAATGGAAAAGACAAGAAGTAACACTTTCATTCTTGAAAAAGAAATAGTATGGGAACCTGCAGGTGAAGGAGTGGTACGCCAAATCATGGGCTACGACGGACAAGTGATGCTTGTAAAAGTGAAATTCGAGCAAGGAGCTGTCGGTACACCACATACTCACTATCATACACAAACCACTTATGTGGCAAGCGGTAAATTTGAATTTACCGTAAATGGTGAAAAACAAATTGTAGAAACCGGAGACGGTGTTTACATCGAACCGGATGCGGTACATGGTTGTGTATGCCTGGAGGCTGGTATCCTGATAGACTGTTTCAGCCCCATGAGAGCAGATTTTCTGAAGCGCTAAATCCTGTCTGCAAGGAGTTAACTTCTTGCGAACAAAAAGTTAACTTCCTGTCGACAAGAAATTAAGTTCTTGCAGGCAGGAAGTTAAGTTGTTATTTTGCAGATTTCCAATCACTACACATTTTATAGATATAACTCAGATCATCATATAGTGTAGCTTCCTTTTTCGTCAATTGTTTCGCCCACTTCACACGATCGGCTGTCGGAGAGCCCTCTCCAGTACTTCCATATTCAGCATAACGTGCTGTCTTCTCATTTTCTGCATTTCCCCAGTTATGCCAACCTTCGGGACGGATATGTTTACCCATTTCGCAATTGATAAATACAGTAGCGGCATACGGACGCCAGGGACGTCCCAGATATACCTTATCCACACCAGGGTCGGCAGTCAGCCGGCAGTTCTTGAAAACGTATCCCACCGCAATATCTTTGGGGGTAGAAGCTGCCGTTACGTATGAATTGGTTTTACTCCGTATCTCGCAATTCTCAAACAATGCAGTAGAAGGACCAAATATAAAATCGGTAGTACCATCAATATAACAATCTACAAAATAGAGCCGTGTACCGGCAACACCTGTATAAATAGTATCCTGATTACCCAAAATACGGCAGTTTATGAATACCAGTTTATCACCTTCCGTATGAAGTGCCACGGCTTGTCCCAGTCTGGCGGCATTATTTTCTATAGTCAGATTCTTGAAAGTTATGCTATTCCCCTCTACTTTCACTGTATAGGTGCGAAAAGTACCCATTTTATTAATATTGGCGTGGTCATCATACGTGATAATCGTATTTTCCACACTTTCACCAATGAATTCTACATTCTGCAACCAGGAAGGGATAACCACTTTTTCTTTATAAGTACCATTCTTTACCAGTACCGTCACTTTATAATCCATAAAAGCCCGGATACCTTCCATAGCTTCTGTCAAAGTACGATAGTCTCCCGAACCATCGCGAGATACAACAATCGTATCCTTCCATTGAGTCTGTGCCGACAATGGCGACTGCAAACGCTCCCATTCCAAACTTGCCATGATAAACGGGCCTACCGCCTTGGGATCATTGCTACGGATTGTCTCATTTATATAATAGGTGTAATCGCCCATACGGTAATTCTTACCGCCTAATCCGGCAACTGCACAAGCTTTCGTAATAGTTACCACACCATCTTTATCTACTTCGATGAAGTTATCGAGGATGCCCTGATAGCCTTTGAGAGCTACTTCCAGATATGACTTATCAATATATCCTTTACGAACCGCCTTAAACAAAGCGTAAACAAACATAGTGGAACAAGAAGACTCTACATAGTTTCCTTTCTCACCGCTTTTATCCAGTACCTGATACCACAGTCCCGTCTTCGGATCTTGTATACGCTTCACTTGTGCAGCAATATTATTCAAGATAACGAGCATAGAATCACGTCCAGCCTCATGCTTTGGAATATAGTCCAATGCATCTACAAATGCCATTGCATACCAGCCCATAGCACGTCCCCAGCTATGTTGAGACTGTCCGGTAACAGGATCTGCCCAACGTTCCTTACGACTGACGTCACAGGCATGACGGTAAAGGCCATTTTTGGGGTCATAAGTATGGCGGGCTACTGTAATAAACTGATTGACAATATCCTGATAATCCTGCACACGATTATTACGGTAAGCATATTCTGCATAGAAAGGCGCTCCCATATAAATACCATCCAGCCACATCTGGTTAGGATAAATCTTCTTATGCCAGAAGCCACCGTCCTCATTGCGCGGATGGGTATCGAGCTGGCTGCGCAGCAAGTCTATAGCTTTCTTATATTTCTCATCTTTCGTCTGTTCATAAATACGGAACAGGAATTTACCGGAGTTCAGACGGTCAATATTATATTCATGTAATTTATAAGTCTCGATGCTTCCATCATTGTGTATCATAGTGTCCGCGTAAGCCAATGCATAGTCGAACATTTTCCTATCTCCATAGGTATCATACACATCCAGCATAGCTTGCAATTCCAGCCCGTGGCAATAGTCCCATTTCAATTTCGGCTGGAAATCCAACTGCCAGGATTCCGGGCAACGAATCATCTCTGACTCTACCATACGCACCGACCAGGGTTGCTTATCACTGACTTTCTGGGCGGACAACTGGGTAGAGCAAAGCAGCGCTCCCATCACAAAAGTTTTACAAAGTAGATTATTCATCATTCTATTCTTGTTTTTAGGTATATAGATTATATTGAGTAATGTGACAAAGATAGCGGTTCTCACCTAAACCGTTGTGTACTTTTCGACCGAAATGGTGCATTATTTATTTTCGTCCTCTACAATCTTATTTTTTCGTGTACGAGAACGAGCGATTTCGTGCGCGATAACGAGTTTTTTGCCATTTATTTGCATTTCGAACAAAAATTGCAGGAAATTAGACGAAAAAAGTATTGATATACATCAAATAATGTGTATTTTTGGCCCCAGAAATAAGAATTAATAATTTTAAATCAACGTATCATGAGTTTAAATCAAAATGCAGTGGGAAAGATGACCAACTACAGGTGGACCATCTGTGCCATGTTATTTTTTGCGACAACAGTAAACTACCTTGACCGCCAGGTGCTGTCATTGACGTGGGATGAATTTATCAAACCCGAATTCCATTGGGACGAATCACACTACGGCATTATCACATCTGTCTTTTCTATTGTTTATGCAGTCTGCATGTTATTTGCAGGCCGTTTCGTAGACTGGATGGGAACTAAGAAGGGTTTTCTCTGGGCTATCGGCGTATGGTCGGCAGGTGCCTGCCTCCATGCCTTATGTGGTATCGTTACAGAACATTTTGTAGGTCTGCACAGTGCAGCCGAATTAATGGGAGCGACCGGTGATGTTGTAGTAACCATCGCTACCGTCAGTATGTACTGCTTCCTCGCCGCCCGTTGCGTACTGGCACTTGGTGAGGCCGGTAACTTCCCCGCAGCCATCAAAGTAACCGCCGAGTACTTCCCTAAGAAAGACCGCGCGTATGCTACTTCAATCTTCAATGCCGGTGCTTCTATCGGTGCTTTGGTTGCCCCGCTGTCTATTCCTTTGCTGGCTAAGGCTTGGGGCTGGGAGATGGCTTTCATAGTAATCGGTGCTCTTGGTTTTATCTGGATGGGCTTTTGGGTATTCATGTATTCCAAACCTTCTGAAAGCAAACACGTAAACAAAGCTGAACTGGACTACATCGAACAGGATAGTTATGAAGAAGGTGCTGCTCCGATAGTAGCAGAGAAAGACGAAAAGAAAATGAAATTCTGGCAGTGCTTCAGCTACAAGCAAACTTGGGCATTCGCTTTCGGTAAGTTCATGACCGACGGTGTGTGGTGGTTCTTCTTGTTCTGGACTCCTTCTTATCTGAATACACAATTCGGTATCAAAACCTCTGAAGGATTGGGTATGGCATTGATCTTTACGCTGTATGCCATTACGATGCTCTCAATCTATGGTGGTAAATTGCCTACCATCATCATGAAGAAAACCGGCTTAAATCCTTATGCCGCCCGTATGCGTGCGATGTTGATTTTCGCATTCTTCCCGCTGGTAGTGTTGCTAGCACAACCTTTGGGTACTATATCTCCGTGGTTGCCGGTTATCATGATCGGTATCGGTGGCGCAGCTCATCAATCCTGGTCTGCCAATATCTTCTCTACGGTAAGTGATATGTTCCCCCGTGCTGCTATTGCAAGTATCACTGGCATTGGTGGTATGGCAGGGGGCGTAGGTTCCATGCTGCTGCAGTTCATAGCAGGTGAGCTCTTCGTTTATGCCGGAGAAACCAACATGACTTTCATGGGCTTTGAAGGCAAACCGGCAGGATACTTCATCATCTTCTGCGTATGTGCGGTAGCTTACCTGCTCGGTTGGGTTGTCATGAAGGCTTTGGTTCCGAAATACAAACCTATCGTATTGGAATAATATTATTATTCTATATATAATAAAAAATGACAAAGGTGCTCAGCGATGGGCACCTTTTTTAGTATAATATAAAAAGTATGGGCACAAAAAAAGCCCCTTCTCACGAAGTGACTCTCTTCTGCACTCTCCTGCTAAAACCACACAAACCTCAGTGCCCACTTTAGCAAATTACACCTCCAGACGGTTCATGAGAGATACAGGAGCGCAAAATTTTAAGATGAAAAAAAGGGAAGTCTCACGACTTCCACAATTCTTCTAACCTTAAATCTAAATCTCTATGAAAAAAACGTTCGGCAAAGATAGCCGTTTATTCCATTCGGAGATATTAATAAAAGATATAAAGATTTGAGGAACATTTAAGATTTACTAAATGGAATTGGTAAAGCTTTATAAAACCGTATCAAGCAGATCGGCATAGATAGGATTTTGTCGTAACAAGTGAGGCACCCCTGTCATAAATAGCTGCTTGCGGGCACGGGTGAGCGCAACGTTTAGTTTCCGATCAATCCATACCCCTTTTTCTTCCGTAAGGTTGGCAAGAAATTTCAGTTGATAAGTACGGTTCACACAGAAAGAATAAATAATCACATCCCTCTCACTCCCTTGGAAACGTTCTACAGTGTCCACCAGAATATCATTCAAAACAGGAATACCCAAAGCTGCTATCTCGCTCTTTATAAGAGCTATCTGACTACGATAAGGAGTGATAACACCTAAAGTCAAAGCAGAATTAAAACCAGAATTGCTTGCTTCATACTGTCTGTAAACGGCAGCAGCCAACCGAGCTGTAAGCTGTGCTTCGGAATGGTTAATCTTCGCTGATTGTGAAGGAGTCTCCGGCACCGAGGGAAGAAAAGCTACCCGACTCACCAATACATCAGCAAATTCATCATTCTCCAGTCCCGGAGCAAGTTCAAGTTCACCTTGCTGATGCGGCAAACCGACCGCTTCCAGTAATCCGCCATAAAAAGCACGATTAGGGAACCGGGCTACTTCCACATTCATACGTCCCTGCCGGCAAAGCATATCGTAAAAATGCTGAGTGGTTGGCGACGGATGATTAACAGAGATTGTACGATAGAGACGTTCGAACAGAGAATCTTTTAGATTATACAAACCGATACTCTGCAGACATTCTTCACACACTTCAGATTGCGATTCGGATTGAAGAACAACGGCAGGCAGTTGTTTATGATCGCCGATAAGAATGAACTTACCGATGGCGTTGTTGCCAGCCACATTTCGTGCACAAAGAAGTCCTAACAGTTGCGGCTCCAATATCTGGGTAGCCTCATCCACAATAGCCACATCAAAAGTCTTCAGACGAAACATATCCGTTTTAGATGAGAAGGTAGCAACAGTACCAACGAAAACACGGCAACGTTCTATGCGTGCGTGTACTTCACGACGTGTAGAACAAGGCTCCAGCACATTCTCTATTAATCGGGAACGGAAAGGAGGATCGCAAGAGAGCTCACTTCCGATACGAATAAAATCAATCTCAGGCGTTATTACAGAAAGGGTTTTGCAGATCTCATCCACTGCACGATTTGTATATGAAAGCAACAGTATCTGTTTCCCGTCACGATAGAATGCTTCTACCATACCACGCAAAGCACGGGAAGTCTTTCCGGTGCCCGGAGGACCTATCAAAAGAAAATAATCCCTGGCTGCCTGTGCCTTCAAGGTAATGCGGGAAAAATCATTGGAAGCAGCTGCAATACGGGCATCAAAAGAAGTATCAAATTCCGGTTCACGCTGAGACAGCAATAGATCCCGGCGATCCTTGTTAGCGGAAAGGAAAGCGGAAAGTCCCAGATACATGCTGCGGAAAGAAGTATCCATATAATCGTGCTCTATGGCATAGCGACTATCCAGAGGAAGCACAGAAGTATTTTGTTGCGAAGCACGAAGACGGATACGGATATCCCGGTCGGTGATTCGCTCTATATTTCCTTTGAATACCATCTTATTGGTTACATTGTCCGTATCTTGATTGCGTTGATAGAGGACAATGGTGTCACCCTCACGGAAATTCGGCAAAACTTGCAGAGGTGAATCATTAACCGGACGTGCCAGTACAAGATATGCCTTATGTATATCTGCCGCATGATTCTCCGTGATCGTCAGATCATATAGTATCTCTCCCGCCTCACGTTTTTCTTCAAGTGTGGAAAGCCACAAAGCAGCAGCTCCTGCACGCCCTTCATAATCGATATCACCTGATTTCGAAGTGTACAATTCCTTGGTTATAAAATTGTAGAGTGTATAGAAGTAACGTTGCTCCAATGCAGTAAGCATCCGGATACGTTGTGCCACTACATCGATGGACGGATAGAGATAGCGTTTCCATAACGTGTTATTCAGATGACGCTCATTCAGTGTCTCCGGATTGATAGCTTTCAGACATTCCGCCGTATAATAAGGACTGTTACGTAATTGCATGCCATATTCATTCGCCACAATCCGGTTGCGGACATCCATCACACGCCGTACCATCGCCCACGATGGACGAGCAGGATATAACAACGGGTAACGTGTATACAGCAAGTATGCCTTTACTCTACGGTGGTCCATTCCCATAGAATATTCCAGCACTGCCTGATACAATAACATCTGCACCTTATTATTCTCTTTCGGTTCCACCTTACCCCGGATAGAGTACTCATCGGCTTTACCCGACTTCATTTCTATAAAGGAAGACATATCGCGCTGCATATAGTCCAGACGTCCTTGCAACCCCAGTGCTTCACATATATAGGTAGGTTCCAGTACCGCATCTGTTTTATCCAGTTCATAACCGGGAGTCCGGAAAGTTTCAGTCACCGTTTGACGGATATGTTCGAAGTGCCGTTTACAATCGGCAAAGAATTCCTTTTCTTTCTCCTTGTCCAGCAAATCGGCACATGCAGCCAACTCTATGGAATAAGTGCGGAAAGCCTTTTTCATGCAGGATAAATAGTCCGGCTCCTCTTTCGCATAGATCCATTCGTCCAGGAAAAGATTGGCAATATTACCGAGCAACAGAGGACGTGTATTATCGGGAGATTGCAAACGTGCCAGCAGATAATTGGCCGGATGATGCCCGTAATCTTTAAAACACTCTGCCAGAGAACTGATATCCAACAGATAATCCGGTTCTAAAATAATAAAGGAAGGTGTCAATACACCTGCCTCATCTACAGCTACATCCAATAGATTGACCTGTGCATGGCGCCATAACAATTGACAGGTTTCTGCAAATTCCTCATTCACCTGCGGTACATTGTATCGCACCCGTAACGGTTCATCAGCAACGGTATCTACAGGCAATACATATAAATACGTATCATCGGCATATTGAAAACAAACACGCATCCGGCGTACCCGTTCTTTAGCAGGCGGAGAAACGATGTAAGTAGCATCCGCACGGGGAAGCAAGCGGTAAAGTTCCGCCGGTACCTCCTCTCCCGTAAGCTTCTTCACAAAGAAAGTCAATGTCTTGATGTCTCTCAACAGATTCTCTCGTGAGGGTTCAGCCAAACGGTTCAGAACAGCATTGGAGGTCAGGCGAAAAGTATGTAAACGATTTTGTTCCACAACAGACAGTCCGGCTTTCGAGGCAACAAAGCTGATACGTGCAGACAAGTCAGTCATTTGCAAGCTACCGTCCGGCATCTGTGTACGGCAAAGACGTTCCAGAAATTCACGGAGCTGACGGTAAGCCGTTGTTAACGGAATATTTTCATCCCGGCAGACCGTAAGTAAAAAGTAATAGTATTCCCGTGCCTCTTCCTGCATTACTCCTCCTTATCTTCATCCGCCTCGTCCGTGTCAGTTTTCTTATCCTTAATCATCAGGATACTCAACTCATAGAGCAGATAAAGCGGAATAGAAACCACTGTCAGAGTGAAAGGATCGCCGGTTGGCGTAATAATAGCTGCGACTATCACAATAATCACCAGTGCATGACGACGGTACTTGCGCAGGAAAGATTTGTGTACCAATCCCAAAAGTGAAAGTAACCAGGTCACCAACGGCAATTCAAAAGCCAGTCCCATACAGAGCACCAGCATCATGAAGTTATCTATGTAAGAATTTAAAGAAATCTGATTCTCGATGGATGCACTCAGTTCGTAGGTAGAGAGAAAGCGCAACGTCAATGGGTAGACCATAAAATAGCCCAGCAGTACACCGAGGAAAAACATCACTGTACCAATACATAAAGCTTTCTTCACCCCACGACGCTCGTTAGGATAAAGGGCAGGACTGATAAACCTCCAGATTTCGAAAAAGATATAAGGCGTAGCCGTAACTACCGACATCCAGAATGCGGTGGACATATGAACAAAGAACGGAGCCGCCAGATTTATATTGATCAGTTTGACATGAAACTGCTGCGTAAAGAATTCATCGTTAAGATTGAATGTTTTTCCTACATATCGCAGCACGTCGTAAAAAATGAAATCATTGTGGCAGGGTGCCAACACCACATTATCAAACAACCACGGCATTGCAATAAAATAACCGACTGCAAATACAAACCACACACCGAGAACTCGAAACAGTACCCGACGCAGTTCGTCCAAATGATCCCAAAAGGTTAGTTCTTTATCTGCCATACTAGTGAAATAGTTACAAGCTACAAGCTATAAGTACCTTCGGCATGATAGCACAGATACTTGTAGCTCGTAGCTTGTAACCCGTAGCTTATTATTTTTTAGAAGCCGGCTCTTCTATATCATCCTTTGCTTTATTTATTTCTTCTTTCGCCTCGTTCACACCATCCTTGAAGCTCTTCACGCCTTTACCTAATCCCTTCATCAATTCAGGTATCTTCTTACCACCGAACAACAACAAGATAAGCAAAGCAATAATGACCCATTCGGAACCGCTGGGCAGAAAGCCTAATAAAAGTAAGTTTGTCATATTCATAGTTTTTAAATTTGTTGCAAATATAATAGTTTCACTACAGATTACACGCTTTTACACGGATTAAAACGAAAAGAATAAAGGTAAACCCGAATATCAGTCCTGATAATAGACCCTCTTCACCCGTGTAGAAACGCTTGTCAATACTTCATAAGGAATGGTTTCAAGTACATCGGAAAGCACCGTAATGGGCAGATGATCGCCAAATATCTCTACGGTATCCCCTTCTTTACATTCAATATCCGTAACGTCTATCATGCAGACATCCATGCAGATATTACCGACATAAGGTGCACGTTGCCCATTCACCAAACAATATGCATGACCATTGCCTAAGTGACGGTTTAGTCCGTCGGCATATCCGATAGGCAGTGCAGCAATACGCGAATCACGTGTCAGATGTCCCTTGCGACTATATCCAACCGTATCTTCTTCGGGCACCCCCCGTATTTGCAGGATGGTAGTTTTCAGTGTACTTACATTATTTATAATAGTATTATCGATCGGACTGATACCATACAAACCGATGCCCAGACGTACCATATCGAACTGTGCTCCGGGGAAACGCTCAATACCTGCCGAGTTACAGATGTGACGGAGTATCTTATGCGGAAATGCTGCTTGCAACTGCATAGAAGCAGCTTCAAACATTTCTATCTGTCCACGCGTAAACGCGTCAAACTGAGATGCGTCACTACCCACAAGGTGAGAGAACACAGACCGTGCAATGACTGCATTCTGGCTCTTCAACCGTTCTATAAGCCGTGGCATATCCTCAGGCGCAAAACCCAGACGGTGCATACCCGTATCCAGTTTTATATGAATAGGGAAATTGGTGATACCTTCTTTTTCCGCCTCCTTAATCAGTGCATCCAGCAAATGGAAACTGTACACTTCCGGCTCCAGCTTATAGTCGAACATGGTCTTGAATGCCGTCATCTCCGGATTCATAATGATGATGCTCGCCGTAATGCCTGCTTTGCGCAGCTCGGAACCTTCGTCGGCCACAGCCACAGCCAGATAATCGACATGATGTTCCTGTAGCGTCTTGGCAATCTCATACGAACCTGCACCATATGCAGACGCTTTCACCATGCAGACCATCTTGGTTTCCGGCTTCAGTTTACTACGATAATAATTCAGGTTGGCTATCATGGCTCCGAGATTCACTTCAAGAATCGTTTCGTGTACCTTCTTCTCCAGTTCTTCCGTCAAAGCATCAAAGCCAAACTGACGGGCACCTTTTATCAATATAATTTCATTTTCCAACCGTAGCTCACCACGGGAAATAGCACGCAACAATGCTTCCGTATTAGGATAGAAAGCCTTTTCAATATCAAAACGTGCAGCACACGAAGCAATCTCATTTCCAACACCGATGATGCGCTCAATGCCACGACTGTTGATCAATTGCGATACCTTCCGGTAAAGCGTCGGTGCATTCTGCCCCGTTTCCAGTATATCAGAAAGAATGAGTGTACGCTTCAACCCATTGCTTTGCGAGCGACGGTAGAGGAAATCGAGCGCAATATCCAATGAAGCGAGATCACTGTTATAACTATCATTAATCAATAAGCAACCGTTTTTGCCCTCCTTTACTTCCAGACGCATAGCCACCGGTTCCAGTGTCGTCATGCGTTCCGTAATTTTTTCGGCGGGAAGCATCAGGTAAAGACAAGCCGCCAGGCAGTTCAACGAATTCTCAATAGAAGCATCATCAATGAAAGGTAGCATAAAAGTATTGTCCATTTCCAGGTAACGGTAAGAGATGACGGTACAATCTTCTTTCTTCTCCACCTTACTTATAAACAGGGGACGCTCCATATCCCTTCGGCTCCATGCTATTTCACGGGCACTGAGCATGGATTTTGCCACACAATTACTGATAAACTCATCATCACCATTATAAATCACCACATCGCAGTTCTTAAACAGGGTTAGTTTCTCCATACATTTCTCTTGCAGAGAAAAGAAGTTTTCCTGATGAGCACCACCAATATTAGTCAGTATGCCAATGGTTGGCTTGATAATATTCTGTAAGGCACGCATTTCCCCCATCTCCGAGATACCAGCTTCGAAAATAGCAAGCTCAGACTGTTCGTTCATTTGCCAGACAGACAGAGGCACTCCGATCTGAGAATTATAACTGCGAGGCGAACGGACAATTACCCGTTCGGGACTAAGCAACTGATGAAGCCACTCTTTCACAATAGTCTTTCCATTACTGCCTGTGATGCCAATCACAGGAATCTGGAATTGCTCACGATGTTGCTCCGCCAATTTCTGCAAAGCTTTCAGCGGATTAGCAACTACTAAAAAGTTGAGTTGGGGTATGAGACTTGACTGCGCATCATCATGTTGTATAGAATCATCTATAATCAATTGTCCATTTTCAATTGCCTTATAAGTTTCTTTGCTTACCACAAAATTGCGAACGCCACGTGAATATAAATCAGATATATAGCGGGCACCGTCATTGCGTTTGGTAGTTAAGGCAAAGAACAAAGTTTCTTCGGGGAAACTCAAGGAACGGCTATCGGTAAGTAACCAGTCTATAGTTGCCGGCGTGTCCCCCACACGTCGTGCACCAATGCGTTCGGCTATTGTTTCAATCGTATATGACATATTTCTTTCTCGTTTTGGAAATCTAAGTACGGGTATTTTTGGTTAAGTCGATCTATTTTTAACACAATTTGTCCTAAAAAACACTTATACTCCTCTGACTCCGGATGGAAGGGCTTATGAGATAGCGCTTTATTGATATTTTCACTTTCCTGCATAATCTCTAACGCATCTTCCGAGAAGCAAGTCTGCACGAACTTCTCCCATACATAACGTACCGCCTGGGGGGACGGATGCACCATATCGTCAGCATAAAAACGATAGTCGCGAAGCTCATCAAGCAAGAGTTCGTAAGCCGGAAAATAAGAGACATATTCGGGAAAAGAAGCCTGCAATTGGTCGATGGCAAGCAAAAGCGTGGCTTTGCTCAATTGATTGGCATGCATTCCATCGCGTATGTGCCGTATAGGGCTGACGGTAAGAATCACTTTCAGCTTCGGGTTCCGGGCAATCAGACCGGAGAAAAGGGAGGTATAGTCGGATACAATCTCCTGCACACTGAGTCGGCGACGAATAAAGACAGATTCCGGTTGCTTGTGGCAGTTTGCAACAACATGCCCCGTAGTCTTCTGTTCGTACACCCAGGATGTACCAAAAGTCAACATCAGACAATCCAGTTGATGAATGCATTCGTGTGCCGCCAACAAGCGGGCATTGATGCGCTGCAAAGTTTCCTCCATTGAAGGTGAAGAAAAATCTCCATGATGCATAGGACTATGCCAACATTCGCGGAAGAAAAACAAATCTTCTTCCTTATATACCTTACCTGCCACCACCTCACGCAAGGCAGCCGAAATGGACAAGGGATTATAGAGAACACCAAAAGGATTTATATCCGGATGAAATTTAGCATCCGCGAGTAAGCTCCCCATGTTGGTAGCAAAACAAGACCCCATCAACAGGAGGCTATCTGCCTGTACAAGAGGTGGTAAACCGGAAGGCAACTCAACGGGAGTAAAGAAATCCATAGATTATGAAAATTAGTATTCTACATCATCATATTCTTCCGGATCGAGAACTTCACAATTGCCATTGCCTGGATAGCCGCAAACGGCACATCCATCGGTTCATGATGCGGATTATAGCTCACCAGCCTGATACAACCGTCTATTTCCGAACGGTTCACATACTTCACCGCCAAATATTCGTCTCCATCGATATTGAACGAAATCAGGTACATCTCACCATAAATGACATTGCTAAAGCTACTGATTTCCTTAAAGCCTACGATATCTCCTGACTTCAAGATGGGGTACATACTGTCTCCACTGATATAGAGGGCACCATCACACAAGGGAATGCTGGGAATCTGTATCTTACCTACTACATATTGACGTTTGTTGGCAAGCAGTGTTTTTAGATTGGCAGCAGCAGTGATGTCATAAAGCGCTACGCTACGATCGCCCACCGGGTCGGGTGTTTTGGGATTGTGGATTATCTCTACTTCTCCCCTTGCGTACTCACTATTGCATAATTTTGCCTGATGTACAGGACTTCCTTTTCCCAGCAATAACCAGTTGTAGTCTACGTCTTTCATTTTGCTCAACAACAACGGAAAGTCAGTACTGTTACGCGCAATCCAGTTGCTAAGTGTGGAACGCGAAACGCCCAGGTAAGCGGCCAGATCAGCATCAGTCTTAAAGTTCAGTACACGTTTGGCGCGCTTCACTATGTCCGCTACGCTAAATAAGGAATCTTTTTCTTTCTCCATTTGATTTGTGCTAATTAAGTTCCAATGCATTTCTTGTTCATAGATGCACACTTCTGCATTTCGTAAAATGCCAAAACTGAGGCTGACTGTTTTCTATACGAAAACCAAGCGATGCATTGCAGCAACAAAAGTAATCAATTTGTTTTAAAGGGACAAACAAAAAGCAAAGATAACCCATCCGCTAATCAAAGAATAGATAAGACGCGTTGATAAATCAATTCATCCCGGACGGGTTATGAGTTAAATGATGATTCAGTATGCCACCTCCACATATAAGCAACAAATGCTTACAAAACAAGATATTTGTGAGATCAGTCGTATACTTAGGGTATCTCAGTTCCGTACTTAGGGGGCCTCAGTCCCATACCGAGATACCATCATTATAACATATTTGATAATCAAGCATTTGCAAAAAACCTTTCAGGTCTTAAGAAATTGTAACAAACAAACTGCTTTAAATGATAAATTAGTTCTTTTTTTTCGGGTTATGAATTAACTACAAGCTATAAGCGCCTTTCGGAAAATAGCGCAACCACTTGTAGCTTGTAACCCGTAACTCGTAACTTTTCCGTTATTAAAATATAAGATAAATACAGATACACGAAGGTTAAAGAAGCAAGGATTCGTATTTTTTCCCCGAAAAGGAAATGACCTTCCGTTTTCTTTTACTAATTTTGCAGTTTGTAATCCTCAGAACAGAGATGAAGACAGAGACAGCAACATATAACTTGCTAAATTCTATTTCTGACCCGGAAGACCTGCGCAAACTGAGTGTTGAGCAACTCCCGGAAGTCTGCAAAGAATTGCGGCAGGACATTATAAAAGAAGTTTCGTGTAACCCGGGACACTTTGCAGCCAGTCTGGGGACGGTAGAATTGACCGTCGCCCTGCATTATGTGTTTAATACCCCCTACGACCGTATTGTGTGGGACGTGGGCCATCAGGCGTATGGTCATAAGATACTGACCGGACGCCGGAAAACATTCTCCACAAACAGGAAATTCAAAGGCATTCGTCCTTTCCCTTCTCCCGATGAAAGCGATTATGATACTTTCACCTGCGGACATGCGTCTAATTCCATTTCAGCAGCACTCGGCATGGCCGTAGCAGCAGAAGAAAAAGGAGAAAAAGATCGCCATGTGGTTGCTGTAATAGGCGACGGCAGCATGAGTGGAGGACTGGCTTTTGAAGGGTTGAATAACGCCTCTGCAAGTTCCAACAATCTTCTCATTATCCTCAATGATAATGACATGGCCATCGACCGCAGCGTAGGTGGTATGAAGCAATACTTGTTCAACCTGACAACTTCGAACCGCTATAATCAACTGCGTTTCAAAATATCCAAGATGTTATTCAAAGTGGGCATTCTCAATGAAGACCGCCGTAAAGCACTCATTCGTTTCAGTAATAGTCTGAAATCGATGGCTGCCCAACAACAGAACATCTTCGAGGGAATGAATATCCGTTATTTCGGTCCCATCAACGGGCATGATGTGAAGAATATCGCCCGTATCCTGCGGGATATCAAAGACATGAAAGGACCGAAAATCCTACATTTACATACAGTCAAAGGAAAAGGATTTGAACCGGCAGAAAAGGCACCGGGTATCTGGCACGCACCGGGTAAATTTGATCCTGAAACCGGTGAACGCTTTACGGCAGACACTCACAATCTGCCCCCGCTCTATCAGGATGTGTTCGGTGAAACCCTTGTGGAACTTGCCGAACAGAACCCACGTATTGTCGGTGTTACTCCCGCCATGCCTACAGGATGCTCTATGAACATGCTGATGAAGGCAATGCCCGATCGTGCCTTCGACGTAGGAATTGCCGAAGGACATGCTGCCACTTTCTCAGGAGGTATGGCAAAAGAAGGAATGCAGCCGTTCTGTAACATCTATTCCTCATTTATGCAACGTGCCTATGACAACGTCATTCATGACATAGCCATACTCAAATTACCCGTTGTACTTTGCCTGGATCGTGCCGGACTGGTAGGCGAAGATGGACCAACGCACCACGGTGTGTTCGACTTAGCTTATTTCCGTCCCATTCCCAATCTAACTATATCATCACCCATGAACGAGCATGAACTGCGCCGCCTCATGTACACGGCACAGTTGCCGGATAAAGGACCGTTCGTCATCCGCTACCCTCGCGGACGCGGTGTACTGACAGATTGGAAATGCCCATTGGAAGAAATCCCCGTCGGCAAAGGATGCAAACTAAAGGATGGTAAGGATCTCGCCATACTCACCCTTGGTCCGATAGGTAATATTGCCGCAAAAGCCATCGAACGGGCAGAAAAAGAAAAAGATATATCAATAGCACATTATGACCTGCGCTTCCTTAAACCACTGGACGAGGAAATGCTGCATGAAATAGGACACTCATTTTCCCGCATCATCACCATTGAAGATGGCATACGGAAAGGCGGCATGGGTAGTGCCGTTCTGGAATTTATGGCCGACAACGGATATACCCCACACGTACAACGCATAGGTGTACCGGATACGTTTATAGAACATGGAACAGTACAAGAGTTGTATCACTTGTGTGGTATGGATGAAAAAGGGATATTAGAAAGCATAATAAAAGAGCGATGAAAATTATTATTGCCGGTGCCGGCGCAGTAGGCACACACTTGGCAAAATTGTTGTCCCGCGAAAAGCAGGACATCATATTGATGGACGACAATGAGGAAAGGTTGAGCACTCTCAGTTCTAACTTTGACTTAATGACGGTCACAGCTTCACCTACTTCCATTCAAGGGTTGAAAGAAGTGGGGGCTAAAGAGGCAGACCTCTTTATAGCCGTCACTCCCGATGAGAGCCGTAACATGACCGCATGTATGTTGGCTACCAACCTCGGTGCGAAAAAGACTGTTGCCCGCATTGATAATTACGAATACCTTCTGCCCAAAAATAAAGAATTTTTCAAGAAACTGGGTGTAGATTCACTGATTTACCCGGAAATGCTTGCAGCAAAAGAAATCGTATCCTCCATACGTATGAGTTGGGTACGCCAATGGTGGGAGTTTTGTGGCGGGTCCTTGATACTTATCGGTACCAAGATGCGTGAAAAAGCAGAAATACTGGATATTCCTCTCCACCAACTTGCCGGAACAGATAAACCCTATCACGTAGTAGCCATCAAACGCGGTAACGAGACACTTATTCCGCGTGGTGACGATGTAATTAAACTACATGATATTGTTTATTTCACCACCACCCGCAAATATGTACCCTATATACGCAAGATAGCCGGCAAGGAAGACTATGCCGATGTACGTAACGTAATGATTATGGGTGGAAGCCGTATTGCCGTGCGAACCGCACAATATGTGCCCGACTATATGCAGGTAAAGATCATAGACAACGATTTGAACCGTTGTAACCGTCTGACGGAAATCCTCGATGATAAGGTCATGATTATCAATGGTGATGGTCGTGATATGGACTTACTGATTGAAGAAGGTCTGAAGAATACGGAAGCTTTCGTAGCACTGACGGACAACTCGGAAACGAATATTCTCTCCTGCCTTGCAGCCAAACGTATGGGCGTCAGCAAAACAGTGGCAGAAGTAGAAAATATAGATTATATAGGTATGGCAGAAAGCCTCGATATCGGTACAGTGATCAACAAGAAGATGATCACCGCCAGCCACATCTACCAAATGATGCTGGATGCTGATGTCAGCAATGTAAAATGTCTTACTTTTGCCAATGCCGACGTTGCAGAATTCACCGTGAAGGCCGATTCTAAAATCACCAAACATCAAGTTAAAGACCTCGGTTTACCCAAGGGAGCTACTATCGGTGGATTAATCCGCCAGGGTGAAGGTGTGGTAGTAACCGGTAATACCCAGATAATACCGGGCGACCACGTAGTGGTGTTCTGCCTGAATATGATGATTAAAAAGATTGAGAAATTCTTTAATTAAGCGACGTGATTAACTTTAAGATAGTAATACGGATTATCGGTATTCTCCTGTTGCTTGAAACAGTGATGCTGCTTGCCTGTTCCGGCGTTTCGTTCTATTATCAGGACGAAGCATTGATAGATTTCTGGGTATCGGCAGGTATCACAGCAGGAGCAGGATTACTTCTGGCAGCCATGGGCAAGGGAGGAGATCGCCAACTAACACGCAGAGACGGATATGTACTCGTCAGCTTTGCGTGGATAGCATTTTCACTTTTCGGCATGCTGCCATTTTATATCAGCGGATATATACCGAGCATCACCAATGCTTTCTTTGAAACAATGTCTGGCTTCAGCAGTACGGGCGCTACCATATTGGATGACATAGAGTCATTGCCCCACGGACTCCTCTTCTGGCGCAGTATGACCCAGTGGATAGGCGGTTTGGGGATTATCATGTTTACCATTGCCATCCTTCCGATATTCGGAGTCAGTGGTTTGCAGGTATTTGCAGCCGAAGCCAGCGGGCCGACACACGATAAAGTACATCCGCGTATAGGCATTACCGCCAAATGGATTTGGAGTATCTATGCAGGTATTACTGGTATTCTCGTTGTTTTACTGATGATGGGCGGAATGGATTGGTTCGACAGCGTTTGTCATGCATTTGCCACTACCGGCACAGGTGGTTTCTCAACCAAACAAGCCAGTGTAGCCTACTATCAATCTCCCTATATTGAATATGTAATATCCATCTTCATGTTTATATCCGGCATCAACTTTACATTGTTGCTGCTCTTCGTCAACCGGAAATTCAAGAAAGTTATCCACGATGCCGAGTTGAAATGGTATTTCTGGTCAGTTATATTATTCACCGGCTTAATTACAGTCATACTTTACTATTCCAAACCAATAGGAATGGAAGATGCCTTCCGCAAATCACTGTTCCAGGTTATCTCACTGCATACCTCTACCGGATTTGCTACAGATGACTATATGCTATGGCCTGCCGTAACATGGGGATTACTAACCATTGTCATGCTGATGGGCGCCTGCGCAGGAAGCACGACAGGTGGTCTCAAATGTATCCGCATGGTTATTCTCGGCAAAGTAGCGCGTAATGAATTCAAACATATTCTCCATCCGAATGCAGTGTTACCGGTCAGGATTAACAAACAGGTTATTTCACCTTCCGTACAATCTACCGTACTGGCATTCTGCTTTATATATGCAGTTATTATTATCATCAGTGTACTGATCATGATGGGACTGGGTATCGGTTTTGTAGAATCTGTGGGTTGCGTAGTTTCCAGTATCGGTAATATGGGTCCCGGATTGGGTGAGACAGGTCCTGCCTTCTCATGGAATGCATTGCCCGATGTAGCAAAGTGGTTATCATCTTTCCTTATGCTTCTGGGGCGTCTGGAATTATTCACGGTATTGCTGCTTTTTACCCCGGAATTCTGGAGAAGAAGTTGATATAAGGCAAAAAAGTGCTAAAAATAAAGTACTTTGCCATCTCTATATAACAAAATAGCCAATATTTGTTATACATTTGCAGCCGAATGAAAAAAGTAGTTGTATGAAACAGTGCATAAAATACTTTATGATAGTCTTACTCGGCGTATTATTATACGACGGCGCTGCACAGGCGGCAGGTATATCATGCACTTTCATACGTAATGATGAAGAACGCTGTATCCTGTCTCAGGCTCCTACTGCCCACAAACAAGATATCCGCAGTATATTATATGACCACTTCTCGTCTATGGCTTTATATATGGACAATGTGGACAGCACGCAAGTACCCGGTAACAAGAGCGTCTTGCTATTGCTGAATTATTTCCGGATGTACGGACTGCCTGATTCTTCAATCAGTGGCTCGTTGCTACATGCTTCTTTCGACCCTGTTCCCGACCCGCTTTCTTACTATGTGTTCGGGCTGAGAAAGATAATCATTTGATAAAAAGTCTGGCAAGCTTAAGAGCTTACCAAAGTCCGTCGAAGGCAATTCAGAGGCATTGCTCACTTCGACCAACTATCCTATTATATACATCTAAAAGTTAATTAGATTTATGAACTTTACTTTGTTAGTAGTCGTCTTGCTGACGGCAATTGCTTTCGTGGGTATTGTTATCGCATTGTCTAAAGCGATATCACCCCGTTCGTACAATCCACAGAAAATGGAAGCGTACGAGTGCGGTATCCCTACGCGTGGTAAATCATGGATGCAATTCCGGGTAGGTTACTATCTGTTTGCCATCCTGTTCCTGATGTTTGATGTGGAAACAGTATTTCTGTTCCCATGGGCTGTTATTGCCCGTGACCTGGGAATAGCAGGATTACTCAGTATCTTATTTTTCTTACTTATCCTCGTATTAGGACTTGCCTACGCATGGCGGAAAGGAGCACTGGAATGGAAAGAATAAAAAAGCCCAAAATAAAATCTATCCCGTATGAAGAATTTACGGATAATGAAACATTGGAGAAACTCGTTCGCGAACTTAATGCCGGAGGTGCAAACGTCGCCCTCGGAGTATTGGACGATTTCATCAATTGGGGACGCAGTAATTCGCTGTGGCCACTTACGTTTGCAACAAGCTGTTGTGGTATCGAGTTCATGGCACTGGGTGCCGCGCGCTATGACATGGCACGTTTCGGATTTGAAGTAGCCCGTGCCAGTCCGCGACAGGCAGATATGATTATGGTATGCGGAACCATTACCAATAAGATGGCACCTGTACTTAAACGCTTGTACGACCAGATGCCGGACCCGAAATATGTGGTTGCCGTAGGTGGATGTGCTGTCAGTGGCGGACCATTTAAAAAGTCATACCATGTGGTAAATGGAGTAGATAAAATTCTACCGGTGGATGTGTACATTCCGGGATGTCCTCCCCGGCCGGAAGCATTCTACTATGGTATGATGCAATTGCAGCGCAAAGTAAAAATAGAAAAATTCTTCGGTGGAGTCAATAGGAAAGAACCTAAACCGAAAGAGGAGACAGAAAAATAATCAAAATATGGATAATATACGATTTATAAAACCTGCGGACTTACATGCTGAAATGCTGCGTCTGTACCGAGAAGAGCAGATGGACTTCTTAAAGTGCCTCAGCGGTATGGACTGGGGAGAACCCGCCGACGGAGACGCACAGGATGCTCCACGCGGACTGGGTGTTGTCTACCTGCTGGAATCCACCGCTACCGGTAAGCAAGCAGCAGTACGTACGGCTACTTTGGACCGCGAAAATCCTGAATTGCCCAGTGTAAGCGACATTTGGAAAGCAGCGGACTTTAATGAACGTGAAGTATATGACTTCTATGGCATTGTCTTCATTGGGCACCCTGATATGCGTCGTCTCTACCTGCGTAATGACTGGATAGGCTATCCGATGCGTAAGGATAATGATCCGGAAAAAGACAACCCATTGTGTATGGACAATGAAGAAACAATCGATACCACTATCGAGTTGAAACTGAACCCGGATGGTACCGTGAGAAATAAAGAGATGATACTCTTCGGTGACGAGGAATACGTTGTGAACATCGGCCCCCAACACCCGGCTACGCATGGTGTAATGCGTTTCCGCGTATCACTGGAAGGCGAAACCATCGATAAGATAGATGCTAACTGCGGTTATATCCACCGGGGTATTGAGAAAATGTGCGAAAGCCTTACTTATCCGCAGACACTGGCACTGACCGACCGTCTGGATTACCTGGGTGCACATCAGAATCGCCATGCCCTGTGTATGTGTATTGAGCAGGCAATGGGCATAGAAGTGAGCGACCGCGTGAAGTATATCCGTACCATTATGGATGAATTGCAACGTATCGACTCTCACTTGCTATTCTATTCCTGTCTGGCAATGGACCTCGGTGCCCTTACCGCTTTCTTCTACGGTTTCCGTGATCGTGAGAAAATACTCGACATCTTTGAGGAAACCTGTGGCGGACGCCTCATCATGAACTACAACACCATCGGTGGCGTACAGGCTGACTTGCATCCTAACTTCCAGAAACGAGTGAAAGAGTTCATCCCCTATCTGCGTGGAATCATCCATGAATATCACCAGGTATTCACCGGCAACATTATCGCACAACAACGTCTGAAAGGTGTAGGAGTGCTGAGCCGTGAAGATGCTATCGCCTTCGGAGCCACAGGCGGCACAGGACGTGCCAGCGGCTGGGCTTGTGATGTGCGCAAGCGCCAACCTTATGGAGTATACGACAAAGTAGATTTCAAAGAAATCGTCTATACCGAAGGAGACTCCTGGGCACGTTACATGGTTCGTATGGATGAAATCATGGAAAGTATGAATATCCTTGAGCAACTCATCGACAATATTCCCGAAGGTCCGTATCAGGAAAAGATGAAACCTATTATCCGCGTACCCGAAGGGCAGTATTATGCTGCTGTAGAGGGAAGCCGAGGTGAGTTTGGCGTCTTCCTGGAGAGTCATGGTGACAAAACTCCGTACCGCTTGCATTTCCGTTCAACGGGATTACCATTGGTAAGTACCGTAGACACTATCTGCCGCGGATCGAAGATTGCCGACCTGATAGCTATCGGAGGAACACTGGATTACGTAGTGCCAGATATTGACAGGTAATTAATGATGAACGATTAGTGATTAATGATGAGCGAATTACGCTGTCACATCGCAAGATACTAATCACTGATCACTAACAACTAATAACTAAATAACGTGTTTGACTTTAGTATAGTAACCAACTGGATACACCAGACGCTGACTTCCGTCATGCCGGAAGGTCTGGCAATATTCCTCGAATGTGTAGTGATAGGCGTGTGCATCATTCTGATGTATGCCGTGCTCGCCATCATTCTTATTTATATGGAGCGCAAGATATGCGCTTTCTTCCAATGCCGCCTCGGTCCGAACCGTGTAGGTAAATGGGGTAGCATCCAAGTCATTTGTGACGTATTGAAGATGCTGACCAAAGAAATATTCACCCCCAAGGATGCCGACCGCTTTCTCTATAATCTGGCACCGTTCATGGTGATCATAGCTTCGTTCCTGACCTTTGCATGCCTGCCTATTAATAAAGGTATGGAAGTACTGGACTTCAATGTAGGTGTATTCTTCCTGCTGGCTGCGTCCAGTATAGGTGTAATAGGCATTCTATTGGCAGGATGGGGTTCGAACAATAAGTTCTCACTCATCGGTGCCATGCGAAGCGGCGCACAGATTATCTCATATGAATTGTCTGTGGGACTAAGTATACTGACCATGGTAGTACTGATGGGAACAATGCAGTTCTCTGAAATCGTAGAAGGACAAGCAGATGGATGGTTCATCTTCAAAGGACACATACCTGCAGTAATTGCATTCGTTATCTATCTGATAGCCGGAAACGCAGAATGTAACCGCGGTCCGTTCGACTTACCGGAAGCAGAAAGTGAATTGACGGCAGGATACCACACCGAATATAGTGGTATGCACTTTGGTTTCTTCTACCTGGCCGAATATCTGAACCTGTTTATCGTAGCCAGTGTAGCTGCTACCATCTTCCTGGGTGGCTGGATGCCATTCCATATTATAGGACTGGACGGCTTCAATGCTATAATGGATTATATTCCGGGCTTCATCTGGTTCTTTGGTAAAGCTTTCTTTGTAGTATTCCTGCTGATGTGGATTAAGTGGACATTCCCCCGCCTGCGTATCGACCAGATATTGGCACTGGAATGGAAGTACCTGGTACCGATTTCAATGCTGAACCTGATCATCATGGTACTGATTGTTGTATTTAAACTGCACTTCTAGCCGGCGTAGCGCCGGAGCAAAGTTTCCCTTCGGGTAAATTAAATATAAAGAGATAATGAAAGATAAGAACGAAACATACAGTTATTTAGGCGGATTGATGCATGGCGTCGGTTCTTTGCTGACAGGTATGAAAACTACCATGACTGTTTTTTGCCGCCGGAAAGTAACGGAACAATATCCGGAAAACCGTGCGACACTGGAAATGTTCGACCGTTTTCGCGGAACGCTGACCATGCCCCACAATGAGCGGAACGAACATCACTGTATAGCATGTGGCCTATGTCAGATAGCATGCCCCAATGACACTATCAAAGTAACCAGTGAAATGATAGAGACTGAGGACGGCAAGAAAAAGAAGATTTTGGCGAAGTATGAATACGATCTCGGTTCATGCATGTTCTGCCAACTTTGCGTTACAGCTTGTCCGCACGATGCAATTACGTTTGCTACAGACTTTGAACATGCAGTATTCGACCGCACAAAGCTGGTGAAGACGCTTAACCATCCGGGCAGTCACGTAATAAAAAAATGATTAACGATTAGTGATAAGTGATTAGTGCCATGCGGTATATACTAATCACTTATCACTAAACACTAAAACATTAAATCAAATGGAAATAACCCTTGAAACCGTAGTATTCTACTTTCTGGCAGTGTTCATCACCGTGTGTTCTATTCTCACAGTGACCACACGCCGCATGGTACGCTCGGCAACGTATCTGCTGTTTACGCTTTTCGGCACAGCAGGCATCTACTTCCTGCTAGGTTACACCTTCCTGGGATCAGTACAAATCATGGTTTATGCCGGCGGTATTGTGGTGCTCTACGTCTTCTCCATCCTGCTAACCAGTGGTGAAGGAGACCGTACCATTGACAAATTGAAACGTAGCAAACTGGTGGCCGGTCTGGGAGCAACCGTAGTCGGAGCCATCATCGTATTGTTTATCACACTGAAACATAAGTTTATAGTAACCACCGATCTTGTACCATTGGAAATCAATATCAAGACTATCGGACATTCTATGTTGAGTAGTGATAAATATGGTTATCTGCTTCCTTTCGAAGCAGTCAGCATCCTGTTGCTGGCATGTATCGTAGGTGGCTTGGTGATTGCACGTAAACGATAAAAACAAGTGATTATGATACACATGGAATATTATCTGATAGTTTCGGCTATCATGTTTTTCGCCGGTATTTACGGGTTCTTCACCCGCCGCAACACGCTGGCGATACTTATCAGCATCGAGTTGATACTGAATGCTACGGATATCAACTTCGCAGTATTCAACCGTTTCCTTTTCCCCGACGGACTGGAAGGGTATTTCTTTGCCCTGTTCTCCATTGCCATCTCGGCAGCCGAAACGGCAGTAGCTATCGCGATTATGATCAATATCTACCGTAATATACGAAGCATCCAGGTTAATAAACTGGACGAGTTGAAGTGGTAGAATTAGTACAGTATCAATAATAGAATAAAAAGAAAAGAATATGGAATATACAATCTTCATTCTCCTGCTTCCTCTCCTCTCCTTCCTGGTATTGGGGATTGGCGGCAAATGGATGACGCACCGGACGGCAGGCATCATCGGTACCACGGTATTGGCTGTGGTAGCCCTACTGAGCTATGTCACTGCCTGGCAATATTTCTCCGCTCCACGTCTGGCGGACGGCACTTTCGACACAGTTATACCTTATAATGTGACGTGGCTGCCTTTCACCCCAACGCTGAGTATCGACTTGGGTATCCTGCTCGATCCTATTTCAGTAATGATGCTCATCGTTATCTCTACCGTATCGCTGATGGTACATGTCTACTCCTTCGGCTACATGAAAGGTGAACGTGGATTCCAACGCTATTATGCATTCCTCAGCCTCTTCACTATGTCCATGCTGGGCTTGGTAGTGGCTACCAATATCTTCCAGATGTATCTGTTCTGGGAGTTGGTGGGTGTTTCGTCTTATCTGCTTATCGGTTTCTACTATACGAAACCATCTGCTGTTGCTGCAAGCAAAAAGGCGTTTATTGTCACCCGTTTTGCCGACCTGGGTTTCCTGATCGGTATCCTCGTTTACGGTTACTATGCCGGAACCTATACTTTCCAGCCCAGTGAAATGGCATTACTGAAAGGTGGTGCGACAATGATACCTCTGGCACTGGGACTTATGTTTATCGGTGGTGCCGGTAAGAGTGCAATGTTCCCATTGCATATCTGGTTACCAGATGCTATGGAAGGCCCGACACCTGTCAGTGCATTGATCCATGCAGCAACGATGGTAGTAGCCGGAGTTTATCTTGTAGCACGAATGTTCCCGTTGTTCATCGGTTATGCACCGGATGTGCTGCACCTGGTAGCTTACGTCGGAGCTTTCACTGCATTCTACGCCGCTTCGGTAGCTTGTGTGCAGAGTGATATCAAGCGTGTATTAGCATTCTCTACTATTTCACAAATTGGCTTTATGATGGTGGCACTGGGAGTTTGTACTTCTACCGATCCACATCACGGTGGCCTGGGTTACATGGCAGGAATGTTCCATCTGTTTACACACGCCATGTTCAAGGCATTGCTCTTCCTCGGTGCAGGTAGCATTATCCATGCAGTACACAGCAATGAAATGTCCGCTATGGGTGGGTTACATAAATATATGCCTGTAACCCATATCACGTTCCTGATTGCATGTTTTGCCATTGCAGGTATCCCTCCGTTCTCCGGATTCTTCTCTAAAGACGAAATACTGACTGCATGCTTCCAGTTCAGTCCTGCTATGGGTTGGATTATGACAGCAATTGCTGCTATGACGGCATTCTATATGTTCCGCCTCTATTACGGTATTTTCTGGGGGGGAAGTAGTGATAAGGGATTAGTGATTAGTGATAAGCAAGTGGCAGGAAATGACAAGACTGCGCAGCCTGCTAATCACTCATCACTCACCACTCATCACTCCCATACCTCCCCCCACGAAAGCCCGCTGGCTATGACTATCCCATTGATGTTCCTTGCTGTTGTTACCATTGTGGCAGGTTTCATCCCCTTCGGTAAGTTCATCAGCTCCAACGGTACAGCTTACGAGATACATCTCGATTGGAGAGTAGCAGGCACCAGCATCGTTATAGCCGTTATCTCCATTGCGATTGCTACAGCTATGTATGCACGAGCCAAACAACCTGTTGCCAACGCTCTTGCCCACCGCTTCCGCGGATTATGGACAGCTGCTTATCATCGATTCTATATCGATGAAGTATATCAGTTCATAACTCACAAGATTATTTTCGGTTGCATCTCCCGTCCCATTGCCTGGTTCGATCGCCATGTAGTAGATGGCTTCTTCAACTTCCTTGCCTGGAGTGCCAATGCCACCAGCGATGAGATACGCGGTTTGCAAAGCGGACAGATTCAGCAATACACTTACGTATTCCTGTTGGGTACGCTGGCGCTGATATTGCTGTTACTGCTATAATAGAGAAATGTTAATCGTAATTCGTAAATAGTAAAACGTAATATAAAGATGAACATATTAAGTATTTTTGTTCTCATCCCTCTGTTGATGTTGCTTGGTCTCTGGCTAAGTCGTAACATCAAGCAGATACGCACGGTGATGGTCGTAGGTGCATCAGCATTGGTGCTGGCTGCCGTAGGCCTGACCATTGCTTACCTGCAAGCCCGTGCCGCCGGAGACACTGCCGAAATGCTGTTCCGTGCAGATGTACCTTGGTATCCGGCACTCAATATACATTACTCTGTGGGAGTAGACGGCATTTCAGTAGCCATGTTGCTGCTTTCTGCCATCATTGTCTTCACCGGTACTTTCGCCTCCTGGCGTTTGCAACCGCTGACAAAAGAGTATTTCCTCTGGTTCACCCTGCTTTCCTTGGGTGTGTTCGGCTTCTTCATTTCTACGGACTTGTTCACCATGTTCATGTTCTATGAGGTAGCGCTCATTCCTATGTACCTGCTTATCGGTGTATGGGGCAGTGGACGAAAGGAATATTCTGCCATGAAGTTGACATTGATGTTGATGGGTGGTTCTGCATTTTTGCTGATTGGTATTCTGGGTATCTACTTCGGTTCCGGTGCCACCAGTATGAACTTGCTGGAGATTGCACAACTGCACAATATTCCAATTGAACAACAACGCATCTGGTTCCCGCTCACCTTCCTCGGTTTCGGTGTACTCGGTGCATTATTCCCGTTCCATACATGGAGCCCCGACGGTCACGCCTCTGCGCCTACGGCTGTAAGTATGCTCCATGCAGGTGTATTAATGAAACTCGGAGGTTATGGCTGCTTCCGTATCGCCATGTATCTGATGCCTGAAGCTGCCCAGGAACTTGGATGGATCTTCCTGATCCTGACTGGTATATCCGTAGTTTACGGTGCTTTTTCTGCTTGTGTACAGACTGACTTGAAGTATATCAACGCATACTCTTCCGTATCTCACTGCGGTCTCGTACTCTTCGCCATCCTGATGATGAACCAGACTGCTTGTACCGGTGCTGTCCTGCAAATGCTCAGCCACGGATTGATGACTGCCCTGTTCTTTGCCCTCATCGGTATGATATACGGTCGTACTCATACCCGTGACGTACGCGAACTCTCCGGTTTGATGAAGATTATGCCTTTCCTGGCTGTTTGCTATGTGATTGCCGGACTTGCTAATCTCGGACTTCCGGGACTCAGCGGTTTCGTTGCCGAAATGACTATCTTCAACGGTGCATTCCAGCATGTGGATGTCTTCCACCGTACGTGGACGATTATTGCCTGCACCAGTATCGTAATCACTGCAGTCTATATTCTTAGACTCGTTGGTAAGATTCTCTATGGCACTTGTACTAACAAGCATCACCTGGCATTAACCGACGCTACCTGGGATGAACGCACCGCCGTTATCATACTCATCGTTTGCGTTGCAGGTCTCGGTCTTGCTCCGTTATGGATCAGTAATATGATTGGAGACAGTGTGCTTCCTCTGGTAAGCATATTCCAATAAAGTCATGCTAATAACTAATAGTTAATCACTAAAAATATGGATTATTCCCAATTCCTCATTCTCAAAGAAGAGCTTTCGCTGATAGCGGTCATCGTTATCCTCTTCGTAGCCGACCTCTTTATGAGCCCTGATGCACATAAAAAGGATGGCAACCCACGACTCAACACCATGTTGCCCGTCGTGTTACTCACGATACACACGCTGATTACTATCATACCCGGTCCGGCTGCCGATGCTTTCGGTGGTATGTACCATAATGCGCCGATACAAAGTATTGTGAAGTCTATACTCAGTGTTGGCACGCTTATCGTCTTCCTGATGGCACACGAATGGCTGAAACTTCCGGATACGGTAATCAAACAAGGTGAATTCTATATGTTGACACTCTGCACACTGTTGGGTATGTATTTCATGATTTCTGCAGGACACTTCCTGATGTTCTTCATCGGGTTGGAAACAGCAAGTATCCCAATGGCTGCGCTGGTTGCTTTTGATAAGTATCGCCACCACTCTGCCGAAGCCGGTGCCAAATACATTCTTACCGCACTTTTTTCAAGCGGATTGTTGCTATATGGTATTTCGCTTATTTACGGTACGGTGGGTACACTTTACTTTGATGATGTTCCGGCTCATCTAAACGGTAGCGCCTTGCAGATAATGGCATTCGTATTCTTCTTCTCCGGTATGGGATTCAAGCTCTCGCTCGTCCCCTTCCACCTCTGGACAGCCGACGTATATGAAGGTGCTCCGAGCGTGGTAACTGCTTACCTGAGTGTAATCTCCAAAGGATCGGCTGCTTTCGTGCTGCTGACAATTCTGATCAAGACGTTTGCTCCGATGATAGATCAGTGGCAGGAAGTACTCTACTGGGTTATCATAGCCTCTATCACCCTTGCCAACCTCTTTGCACTGCGCCAGGAAAACCTGAAACGACTGATGGCATTCTCCAGTATCTCGCAGGCAGGTTACATTATGTTGGGTGTCATTGCCGGTACACAACAAGGTATGGCATCATTGGTGTACTACATACTCATTTATATGTTTGCCAACCTCTCCGTATTTGCAGTAATCACGATTATTGCTTTGCGTGCCCACCGCTTCACACTCGAAGAATATAACGGACTGTACAGTACCAATCCCAAGCTGGCGTTCCTTATGACGCTCGCTCTGTTCTCACTGGCAGGTATTCCTCCGTTTGCAGGCTTTTTCTCGAAGTTCTTTATCTTCGCAGCAGCCTTTCAGGGTGGCTTCCATTTACTGGTATTTATTGCATTGGTGAATACTATTATTTCGCTCTATTACTATCTGAAGATTGTGAAATCTATGTATATCAACAAGAGCGATGAGCCTATCGCCACTTTCCGTAGCGATAATTATACGCGTGCCAGTCTTGTCATCTGTACGCTCGGTATTATTGTATTGAGCCTTGCAAGCGTGGTTTATCAATCCATCGACAAGTTCTCGTTCGGGCTATAACGAACTATAAATTCTTATTTCACAAAAAGTGTGTACCAAAAGAATAAAATCTCCGGTATACACTTTTTTTATTCCATGATGCCCGCCTTATACCACCGGCAATGTAAACCAGAATGTCGATCCCTTACCCAGTTCGCTATCCACACCTATGGTACCGCCCAATTGTTCAATAATACTCTTGCTGATAGAAAGTCCTAATCCGGTGCCCTGAACGAACGAATTCAGCTTTATGAAGCGATCAAATACCTTCTTGCAGGCTTCTGGTGCAATGCCAATACCCGTATCCGACACATATATCCGCAGACGACCTGCATCCGGCTTATCATATCCGATGCGAATGCTACCCATTGTGGTAAACTTACTGGCATTGCTTACAAAGTTGGAAATCACCTGGTGCAACCGGTTTGGATCACTCACTATTATACACGATGGCAAAGTAGGTTCGAACAGAAGTTCTACTCCCGGTTTCACGCGCAACCTCATGGAACGTGCCACGTCCCCACACAAAGTATTAAGATCCAATTCCCTGAGTTTGAAGTCAAAGGTTCCCGCCTCTATCTTCGACAAATCCAGAATATCGGAAATCAGTTGCAGCAAGAGATCATTATTTTCCTCTACCATCTTCGAGTATTCCTGCTTTTCATCCGGGTCTTCCGTCTCCACAAGCAGACTTGAAAAACCTACAATAGCATTCAATGGTGTACGTATCTCATGGCTCATATTTGCCAGAAAAGCACTCTTCAAACGGTCAGCCTCTTCGGCCTTCTCTTTGGCACCTATCAGTTCGCACTCGGTTTCTTTCAGTTCAGTAATATCATAGTTGACACCGATCAGTTCAACCATACTATTTGCCGGATCATACCGGTTGAGTAGCACATTCACACGCACCCAGTTCCATCGGTTCAGTGTACCGGGTCTGAGCACACGCACCTCACTTTTGAAACTTTTCGCCTCACCCTGCCGAGCTTTCTCGAAGAAAGCAAGTATACGTCTGCGATCTTCAGGGTGCATCTTACCGTAAACACCTACGACTTCCCCCAATGGGGTATCCTCATCCTCACCCATATTTTTAAACCACTGTTTAATGGCATATCCTTTACGGGTCAGCAGATTCAGCTTAGCATAGCCCACTTTGGCATAATCGGAAATCAACAGGAAGAAATTCTCGAAGTCGCGGATACGGTTGATGGAAGAAATACGCTCCGTATTATCAATATTGATAAGCACAAATCCGGTACATTCACCCCGGTTGTCATATATCTTACTTACTTTGGTATAGAGTTCTATTCCGCCTTTCTTTTCAGATTCATAATAATTGCTCACATTAGAGAATTCATAATCTTGTGAGAAATCAAGCTCATCTTCCAGCTTCACCCTTTCACGAATATCCAGTGGCACATTGGGGTTTTCAAAGAAGTTGACGCCAAGGGTTTCAGACTTATCTTTAACGCCGAATATTTCCAAGTCTTTGTTATTGAGGTCAATCAATATTCCATCCTTATCGTAGATTTCCACGCCGACCGGAATGTTGGAGAAGATATTGCGCAATAGCTTTTCGCTATGATCCAGTGCCATATAAGTGCGACGCATCTCGGTTACGTCCATATAGAGACAGACCAATTCATCCGGTTCGGGTGCATAGATCACACAATGGCAAGTCTTGTCAGTCCGTTCAAAATACTCGTCCAGTTCGCGGAAAGTACCTTGCCTGTGTATATCCGCAAGCATCTGAAGCTTCGCGCACATCTTGTCCGAGGAATAAATCTCCGAAGCAAAACGCCCTTTATAGGCCTCTAAAGGCATACCGCACAGATCTGAGCTAAACTGGTTGGCATCCGTGATAAGATAATCATAAGGTTCTCCATCCTCATCGCAAAAAATGGAGAGGCGCACGTAGCCCATGGGCATGTACGTATAGAGATTGCGCAGAAAGGCACGTTCCCGTTCTGCTTCATCTTTGGTAAGACGCAGACTGATACAGATATTGATAATATTGGCCAGAGATGAGAACCATTGGTAATCTTCATTCGTCCACTTATAATGCCTGTCTACCAGGTCGATGCCGATATATCCCCACATTCGTTCAGTATTCCGTAAAGGAATCACCATTAGTGATTTGATATTCTGCACGGCAAGCACTTCGTATTCCCGACGGGCCTCTTGAGGCAAATCATTCAAAGTATTCAGCAGGATGGGTTTATCTTCCAGCATTTGTTTGAGCCACCACTTCATGTCGTCGGTAGGAAGCTGCCGCAACAGATTCATCTCCGAACTCACTCCGTCGGCTACCACTTCGTATGTACAGCTCAGAACACGGTAATGTTTATCATACTCCATAATATAGACGCGCCCCCCGTGGAAGAGATCGAGGACATCTTTCAATACGCTTAAGATAGCTTCACTCAGACTTTTATCTTTCAGGAAATTGCGCAAGGAATGCGACAATGAGTGCTGCCGGAACAGTAATTCATTGAATTGCTTCAAAATATCGCCCGACCGTGCATCGGTCGGTTCATTAACCAACTGCAGAATACCGAATGCTACCGGATGTCCATCTTCCGTCAGCCACTTCTCGCCCAGACGGGAGCGAACCCAGATAACCCCTTCTGAAGAGTAAATAGGAAAAGTCTGTTCATACACCTCGATTTCTTCTATCGAAAGGAACTCACGAGTAATACGCCCTCGATAATCCTCACGAATCAGTGCACCAAACTGCTGAAAGGTCATAGTATTGCCTTCCAGCCCCAATAACTTGCAAACATACTCGGAACAAAGATATTCCCCGGTGGCAAAGTCTGCTTCCCACCAACCTATTTGCCCTATAGAGGAAAGAAGCTGAAAACGTTTTACCTCATGCGATTGGTTGTCGCTCATACGATTTGTGTTTTTAATATTCTAAAGATGCAAAGATAATGCTTACTTATTAAATTCCGCTCTATTCACACCAACAAAAAAAAAGAAAGTTTAGAGCCGTCAGCAGAGTGAATCACAGGAAAATGAAAAGGTCTTCTGCCAGTTGTTTTGCCTTGTCACTTAATTGTAACCTAATTGAGAATCAATTGTATGACATGTGTATTACGGTTGTAATTCCGTTGCCGCATCTTTGCACCGGAAACAAGAAACGATAAAAGATGAGCATGAAACTGGATTTAGGAAAAGTATTTTTCTTCATTTTATTACTGGTACTTTCCACCACGACCGCCCTGGCTGGAAACATCAAAGGAACCGTCCTCGACAAGCAGACGAAAGAGCCGCTGACCGGAGCTACCATACAGATAACCGGGACAGCGCAGGGGGTAGTAGCCGACATCGACGGTAACTATACGCTGAATGTAAAAGATGGTACATACACCATAGCCGTGAGATATATAGGATACAAAGACATCCTGCTCAACAGTGTAAAAGTCAAGGCCGAAACTGTGCTGAACTTCGAAATGGAAAGTGATGCACAAGCATTAGGCGAAGTCTCCGTCACCGCACAAGCCAAACGGAATAACGAGGTAGCACTCATACAGGAACAACGCCGCAGCCTTGTGGTACAGAGTGGGGTTTCCGCCCAACAAATAGCTAAAACCCAGGACAGCAATGCCTCGGAAGTCATCCGTCGTGTACCCGGCATCAGCATCATCGACGAAAAGTTTGTAATGGTGCGCGGCCTGTCGCAGCGGTACAATAATGTATGGATGAACGGTAGTGCCGTTCCCAGTTCGGAAGCCGATTCACGCGCCTTTTCATTCGACATCATCCCCAGTTCACAACTGGATAATATGGTAATCGTAAAAAGCCCCGCCCCGGAATATCCCGCAGACTTCACAGGCGGATTCATCCTGATAAATACCAAAGATATGCCCGGCGAAAACAGCTTCAACATATCAGTAGGAGGAGCTATCAATGACCAGACGCACTTCAAAGACTTTCGTAAAGCCAAGGGTAGCAGCATGGACTGGCTCGGCTTCGGAAACGGTTTCCGTAGTCTGGATGCCGGCATGAAAGGCACACTGAACATGTATCCCGGATATGAAACCGGAAACACAGCCCGCATAGATGTATTGAACAATGGTTTCAACAATGACTGGACACTGAAAACCATCAAACCCGTAGGGGACTTAAAATTGAATATGGCATACAACCGCAAGTGGGAAACCGAAAGCGGACGTGCCATCGGTATGCTGGCTGCTGTGAATTACAGCAATTCCTATAAGACCTATCTCGATATGGAAAATTCTCTCTATGGTCCTTATGATACCAACAATGACAAATACGTCTATCTGCGGAAAGCAACGGACAACCAGTACAGCAATGATATCCGCCTCGGTGCCCTGCTGAACCTCACCTTCCAGCCGCGCAACAGCAACCACCGCTATGAGTTCAAGAATATCTTCAACCAGATATCCAAAGACCGCTACTCGGAACGTACAGGTTTCAACGCACAACCGGACAACATCAACAACATGGAGTATTACTACTCCAGCCGTACCACTTACAACACCCAATTCACAGGCAGGCACAGCTTTGATGACAGTCGTTTCGACTGGAGTGTGGGTTATGCTTACGCCAACCGTAACCTGCCGGACCGCCGTCTCATTGAACGTACCGACCGCACCAATGAAACCATGGGTATTTACCGTATCAGCCGTGAATTCACCAAACTGGACGAGCACATCGGCTCAGCAAATATAAATTATCGCCAGGACTTCCAGTTCGGTGACATCGCCCCCACTTTGAAAGCCGGCGTTTATGGCGAGTACCGTACACGTACCTACAACACCCGCCAGTTCCAGTACGGCTGGCAACCGAATAACAGCCTGCCTAAGGGATTCCAGTTTGACAATGATGTGGCAAACAATGTATTGATAGATTCCAACTATGGAATTGACAAGCTCTACATGCAGGAAGAAGTGAACTACATGAATAACTATGAGGGCAAAAACACTCAATTGTCCGGCTATATCGGCATCAACGTTCCGATAGGTTCCTTCAGCTTCTACGCCGGAGCACGCTATGAATATGCACGTCAGGAACTGATTATGAACACCCGTTCGTATGAAGAAAGCCTGCAAAGCACTTTCTATGACTATAAAGACCTGTTCCCTTCCGTCAATGCCACTTACAAACTGAGTGAAAAGCATCAGTTCCGCCTGGCTTACGGTAAATCGGTAAACCGTCCTGAATTCCGCGAACTGTCCACTTCCGTTTACTATGATTTCGACCTGGGAAGCAGTGTCATGGGTAATTCATCCCTGCAGGCAGCTTACATACAGAACGTAGACTTGCGCTACGAATGGTATCCCAGCAACGGTGAACAAGTTTCCATTGCCTTGTTCTACAAACATTTTGAAAATCCCATTGAATGGACCTACACCATGTCGGGAGGAACCGATCCGATCTACTCTTACGTCAACGCCAAAGGTGCCAACAACTACGGTATCGAAGTAGATATCCGCAAGAATCTCGACTTCATCGGTATGCGTAATTTCAGTTTTTCATTCAATGGCGCGTGGATTAAGAGTAAAGTACAGTTTAAAGAAGGAGGCAATAATATAGACCGTCCCATGCAGGGGCAATCACCTTACCTCATCAACACGGGCCTCTTCTATAACAATACGGATAAGGGATGGAATGCCGCCGTACTCTACAACCGTATCGGAAAACGTATCATCGGTGTAGGCAACCGTTACGGCAGTTCTTCCGAAGGTGATGCACGCAACATACCAAACTCTTACGAAATGCCGCGCAACAGTATCGACCTTTCGGTAAGCAAAAAGTTTGGCAAACTGGAAATAAAGGCTACCGTACGCGACTTGCTGGCTGAACGCTACTACTTCAAGCAGTTTGAAGACGTCGTCGTAAACGGACAAGTCCGCACCATTGAAGAGGTGACCCGCAGTTATAAACCGGGCAGAAGCTACAATCTGACCATAGCCTATAGTCTCTGACAACCTACCCTTTCAGTTTATTAAGTACTAACAAAACCTGAATAATAAAGAAGTTTTATTCCCAAATTAAGAAAAGTATGAAAATGGAAATTAAGAAGTTTGGCTGGATCATTATGATGTGCACAGCCATTGTAATTGGAAATGTGATGTCTTCCTGCTCCGACGACACCAATGGAGACAACGGAGGAAACGGAAACGGAAGTACAGATCCCGAAGTGACCTACGATGGTACAACAGCCTACAGCAAAGGCATCTTGTTCAAGAATGGAACAGAACTGGGCAATGGCGATCAACACTTCGTATTCACCGGTGACGTAACTCTGGAAAAAGGAACCTACCTGCTGAAAGGTTGGGTATATGTAGCCGATGGCGCTAAACTGAAAATTCCCGCAGGCACTATTATCAAGGGTGACAAACAAACAATGGCGGCCCTTATTATAGAACCGGGGGGATATGTAGAAATGAAAGGAACCAAGGAAGCCCCTATTGTCATGACTTCCGAGGAGGCTCCCGGACAGCGCAGGCCGGGTGACTGGGGTGGTTTAATCATTTGCGGTAAAGCTAAAAATAACCAGGGTACACAGCAAATAGAAGGCGGACCACGCACCATACACGGAGGCAGCAACGATGCCGACAATTCCGGTATCTTCCAGTATATCCGCGTGGAGTTTGCAGGTTATCCCTTTGAAACAGACAAAGAGATCAACGGTATTACATTCGGCTCCGTGGGTAGTGGTACCACCATCGACCACTTACAGGTATCGTACTCTAACGATGACTCTTTCGAATGGTTCGGTGGCGCAGTGAGCTGCAAATATCTGGTAGCTTATAAAGGTTGGGACGATGAATTCGATACGGACAACGGCTTCAGCGGAACTGTACAATACTGCCTGTCTATCCGTGACCCGCGCATTGCCGACACTTCGCAATCCAATGGCTTCGAAAGCGATAACAACGGAACAGGTGCAGATATCGCTCCATTCACAACCGCAACATTCAAGAATGTAACGTTCATCGGTCCGATGACTGCCAAGAACACTGATTTCCAGAACACTTCCGAATACATCACTGCCGGTGACATGTACCCGGATAATAAATCCAAGCTGGGTCTGTTCCAGTCCGCCATGCAGATACGTCGCAGCAGTAAGCTGAACTGCGAAAACACATTGGCAGTAGGTTATCCTATCGGTCTGATTGTGGATGGCGAAAAAGGAAACACGGTTCAATATTCTAAAAACGGCGATTTCCATCTGAAGAATATCATCTTTGCCGGTATGGGTGTAGTTGGCTCGGACAATAATAAGAAATACGAAGATTATCTCTACAACAGAGAAACCGGAACGTATGATGAAAGCCAGGTTTCTTATTCACACACTTTCTTCAAGAGTGAGGCTTCGAACAAAGTAATGACTGAGGCTGAACTGGGATTGACTGACCCGATGAATACCGGTCAGAATTACTGCCCCGCTACGGCTATCATGGGAACTGACGGAAACTATATCGGTGCTTTCCGCGACACGAATGATAATTGGCTGGAAGGCTGGACGAACTTCGACCCACAAAACACAGTATATTAATCACTCATTGAAATTCACACGCCGAAGCTAAGCTTCTACAAAAGCAACGCCGGACAGTTCTTCTGAACTTGTCCGGCGTTTACTAATATCAGGGAACTACAAGATCGATTTCTTCTCACTATAGCAAGAATATATTCTCACCGCACTGAGAATATATTCTCATCGTATTGAGTATTCTTTCTCATCGCAATGAGAATACATTCTCAACATAGTGAGAAAGCCGAGAATTCAAGAGCCTTTCGTCTCAACTAAGCCTTTCACGGAAATCTTCACCGGATGGTGACTGGAATACGTGCAGATCAAACTCTGAAATAATAGCCAACAGATGGTCGAAAACATCAGATTGCAAGTCTTCATAAGGTATCCAGGATGTGGTTGCAGAAAAGAAATACAATTCCAACGGTATACCGTGATCGGTAGGTTGAAGCTGACGCACCATACAGGTCATATCATGATTTACACCCGGATGGCTCTTCAGGTAGCAATTCAGGTAAGCACGGAAGACACCGAGATTCGTCTGGCGACGACCGTTCACAAGGATGGAGTTGTCGATATGATGCTCTTCATTATACTCCTTTATCACTTGTTCCGTCTGTTCAACGTAGTTTGCCAAGAGCTGTATCTTGCGATACTTTGCCAACATTTCGGGAGTACAGAACCGTACACTGTTCATATCGATATTGATAGAACGCTTGATGCGGCGTCCGCCACTCTCCTGCATACCACGCCAGTTTTGGAAAGAGTCGCTTACAAGCAGGTAAGGAGGAATGGTAGTGATGGTCTTGTCGAAATTGCGCACCTTCACCGTGTTCAATGACACTTCTATGACGTCACCATCCGCTCCATACTTAGGCATAGTGATCCAGTCTCCCACTTTCAGCATATTGTTGGCAGAAAGTTGCACACCTGAAACAAAGCCCATGATACTGTCTTTGAATACTAACATCAGCACGGCAGCCGAAGCTCCCAGACCGGTGAGCAATACACCGGGTGAACGGTCAATCAGTATGCTGACAACGATGATACCCCCGACAAAATAAAGAATGACCTGCACTGTCTGCAAGAGTCCCTTCAAAGGGCGGTCGCGAAACTGTTCCTTCTCGCTATATACGGTATAGACCGCAGTAAGCAAAGCACTAAGAAAACTAAGAAACATTATAATAATAAAGATGAGGCAGAAACGCATAATAAGCGCCAACGTAGCCGAACCCGCATCGGAAAAAGCCAGGGGAAGCAAGATATAAATAAGAATAGGTGCCACCATACGACTGAGGTGCACCATTACCTTCCGATCGAAAACAATGTCATCCCAAGTAGCTTTTGTTTGTTTTACCAAACGCGAAACGACCTTCAGTAAGATCTTCCGGCAAATGGAATCTGCCAGATAAGCCACCAGGAGAACTCCCAGAAATGCTATAAATTGATCTAACTGGTCGGCCAATGACTGGCTGAAACCTAAACTCTGAAGTCCTTCGTTAATTTGTTGTACAATACTCATGATAGTAAGGGGGTTATTATTAATAAATACATCTGCTACTTGTCACTTTTGCAGCTCGTCTCTCGTCACTTGCTCAGGAAGTCTCCTATATCTTCTTTTAACCACTGATACAAATAAAGGTTCTTATATCCGCTGTTCTTTTTCAACATCAAGCCGACGTTGGTCTGGCTATTCTCATAGCTGGTCAGTTCGTTATGGAATTGCTCGTTGTGAGCAGCCAGACGTTTAATTTCCTGTTCGCGCTCACGACGCAATACGGTACATACGGGGATAAGAAGTTTCATCACAACACCGTCCATGAGGTGATGCCCCTGTATATACAGGTAAGTTGTATCAGGATTCAATCCCAGTCTCTCCAACTCCACGCCTAAAGCCTCCACCGCCTTTATATTTCGCGGAAAGCGCCTGCGCATCTCAGAAAGTTTCTTATCAACGGCCCGCTGCACAGGATCTAACGTCCGTTCGGGATGATGCACATTAACTTCCTGTAAACGGGTGCAGGCATTGAAATCGTACATCGGGAAAGTATATGTATCCCGTTGGCAATAGAACCAGACGTTCCACAGAAAGAGCGGATAAATAATCTGCGAATAGCGTTTCAGGAAAGCAGGAAAGTCTATCAGCATACGGTCGTTCAACGTAGCCTGTACACAAACTTCATGCAAGCTTTCAGCATAGCAATGGAAATTCTCGATGGCATAGGCGTACGTCTGGAATATGTAGGGGCTACTGTTTATCTTATGTGAAACGTTCGTTTTGCCTTGCAGCAGAAAGTCGTAGTCACTGTCCACACAGGCTATCAGGCTCTTGCCCAATTCAGTAGTGTTCAGCGTGTTCATCAGCACCATCTTCTTACCTTTGGCAAGAGAGGTGGCCGAAGGCAGCATCACCTGGAAGTAGTAATCATCCGTCTCGAACTCTGCCAACAATGTGCGCCAGAAAGCTACATCATCGTAACTTTCCACATATGCCACAATACGACGACGCGCCTTCTTGGGATAGAGTTTGTTGGCGGCATTGAAATAGGCGGAGGTGAGATTATGTTTTAAAGAAGTAGCCATAGGTATATTATCACCTTTATTTATATCTCAACCGAAATATCGCTCACTTCCGTCACTGCATCCAGCCAACCTTCCATGATGACGGCGGGAGAATGGGTAGTGAGTATCAGTTGCACATTGGGATTCAGTTCACGTATCATGCTGATAAGTTTCTGCTGCCACTCGATGTGAAGGGAGGCCTCGGGCTCGTCCATAAAGAGGACACAATGGGCATTATCGCGCACCAGCACAGTAAGCAGGATAATCAGCATCTGTTTTTCACCGGAAGAAAGTTTATAAGGCAACAGGCGTTCACCGTCCTGATAGAAGATGATTTCATTGCTGCGGCGATCTATGCTTTTGCGGGTATAACTGAACAACTGGTCCATCAGGTCCTGAAACTTTCGCTTGGGCAAAGAGAGGGAAGCAGCTTGCGAACGCTGTTCCTCATCGCCTGAAAGAAGCTCGATCATCTTGTTGCCAATGTTAACCTGATAGTCAAGATAACGGCGTTGCAAAAGATAGAGTTGCCAGTCGAGTTCGGATTTGACGTTCGGATCAGCCATGCGGGCGGTAAAGTCACCCATTATCAAAGGACGGTCATAGCTGCGGATTACGTCATAAGGGATATACGTGGCATCCGGACGATCGAACGTAATACGTACTCCTTCTATCTCACCATTCTTTATCTCACCCGAAAGCTCTTCCAGATAGTGGACGGAACGGTTAAGAATCGTAGTCTTCCCTACTCCATTGATACCGGAAAGGATATTCACATCGGGACGCAAATCCCAGGCTATGTTAAAGCGATCCCACAACCTGTGTATCTCGATACGTTGGATATAATTGGCTTGTTCTTCCATAGTTTTTGCTTTTAATCAAAGCAAATATACAGGATTATTTTTTAGTTTCCCAAAATAGTTGTTCTTTTGCAGCCTCAAAAACAAAAAGAGTATGAATAAGAATGTACAAGGGCATATATTCGCCCTGACTGCCAACATTTTATGGGGGCTTATGGCTCCTATCGGCAAATCCGCACTTATGGAGTTTTCAGCTTTATCGGTGACCACATTCCGCATGGTGGGTGCGGCAGCTTGTTTCTGGTTGTTGTCCGCATTTTGTAAGTATGAGCATGTGGACCACCGCGATATGCTGAAGATATTCTTTGCTTCACTCTTTGCACTGGTATTCAATCAAGGGGTATATATTTTCGGTCTTTCAATGACTTCACCCATTGATGCCTCCATTGTGACAACCACACTTCCCATCGTGACCATGATTATTGCCGCTATCTACCTGAAAGAGCCTATCACGAATCTGAAGGTACTGGGTATCTTTGTGGGAGCTATGGGAGCACTGACACTTATTTTAAGTAGTCAGACTGCAGGCAGTGGTAACGGTAGCATTATCGGAGATTTACTTTGTCTGGTAGCGCAAATCAGTTTCTCTATTTATCTGACTGTATTCAAGGGGTTATCGCAGAAATATTCTCCCATCACGCTGAATAAGTGGATGTTTATATATGCATCCATGTGTTATATTCCATTCTCCTATCAAGATGTGGCGGGTATTCAGTGGGCAGAGATCTCCACTGCAGCATACGTACAAGTAGGTTATGTGGTAATAGGCGGTAGTTTCCTTGCTTATATCTTCATTATGACTGCACAAAGATTACTGCGCCCCACAGTGGTAAGTATGTACAATTATATGCAGCCCATCGTAGCTTCTATCGCTGCCATTATCATGGGCTTGGGAGTATTCGGCTGGGAAAAGGGAATAGCTATTGCCTTAGTGTTCCTCGGCGTATATATTGTGACGAAGAGTAAGTCGAAGGCAGACTTTGAAAAGGAAGGGAAAATTTGTGATTAACGGTTAATGATTAGTGATTAGCAGGCTACGCTATTATACCGTATGGGCTAATCACTAATCACTCACCACTAATCACTCTTTCTCATTTCCCCGAAATACGTATCCAGCAAGCTTTTTGCAGCAACAAATGAAGTGAGTTTACCTTGCAACACTTGCTGTTCTTTATCCCCCAGCATAGCTTCTATAACCGGATTATGATAGAAACTATCGCGCAGGCGTTCATTGATACTCTCGTACATCCAGTATTTACTTTGTTCATTACGGCGGTAATCAAAGTAACCGTTGTCCTTCACAAAAGCAACGTAATCGTAAATCATATCCCAGATTTCTTTCACTCCCAAGTTATAGAAACCGGAATAGGTCATTACCTGTGGCGTCCATCCTGATTCAGGAGCAGGGAACAAATGCAGAGCATTACGAAACTGATTTGCAGCCAGTTTAGCACGTTCCAGATTATCACCGTCGGCTTTGTTGATAACAATACCGTCGGCCATCTCCATGATGCCGCGTTTGATGCCTTGCAATTCATCGCCCGTACCGGCCAACTGAATAAGCAGAAAGAAATCTACCATAGAATGTACAGCTGTTTCACTCTGTCCTACACCTACTGTCTCTACAAATATCTTATCGAAACCGGCAGCTTCACAAAGAATAATCGTCTCACGCGTTTTACGGGCTACTCCCCCCAAAGACCCTGCCGATGGACTGGGACGAATAAAAGATGCAGGATGAACGGAAAGTTGCTCCATACGTGTCTTATCACCCAGAATACTACCTTTACTACGCTCACTACTGGGGTCGATGGCAAGCACCGCCAGCTTACCTGCATATTTTTCCAATACATGCAGACCGAAAACATCAATGGAAGTACTTTTACCCGCTCCCGGTACACCACTGATACCTACACGGATAGAATTTCCGGAATAAGGCAGGCATTTCTCAATGACTTCTTGTGCCACTGCCTGATGTTCAACTTTCACGCTTTCCACCAAAGTCACTGCCTGGCTTAAAATGGTTACATCACCTTTTACAATGCCTTCTACAAACTCCGCCACGGAAAGCTGACGCTTTCTGGGTTTAGGACGACGATAGGGATTAACAGATGAAGGTTGTTCAATGCCTGCATTGACAACCAGGCCTTTATAGGCTTCATTGTTTTCAGGATGTTCCATGATAAGATTTATAATTTATGATTTACGATTTACGATAGGACTTATGATTTATAGGGCGGTAGAATAGCGTATTATAAATCATAAATCTTATCACTTTGCCTTAATATTGATCTCAACCTTAGGTTGCATCGGATCATTTGTTATCATCAGAATACGCAAATGACGTTTCTTCTTTGCAATATTCTTCTTATCTACCGTCACACGCAAACGGGTAGTTTCTCCCGGCTGCAAAACACTTTTCTTAAGACTTACTCCCAAGGCAGGATTGAATACCTGCAGTTTACTAATCTGCAACGGAGAGCGTCCGGTATTGGTAAGCTGTATATCATGTTTCACTTTATTCTTCTTTGCCAATAAAGCGCTCAGGTCTATATCAGTTTCCGAAAGACGGACTACCGGAGCATTTGCTCTATCCGTATCTGTCATACCGGAAAAGTCGGGTAAAAGGATAGCTGAAAGCGGTATTTCGTTTTCATCACTCACTTTATCTCCTATGAAACGGGACAGGTAAACTGATGCTTGCGTTAAGCCCAAATCAGTCAGTTTTTCTGTATTGAGGGTTAATGTAATCAGTCCCCTCTCACCTTTCTGAAGTACATTGGGTTCCACTTTCATATCCAGATAGGAAGGCAGGTGCATCAATACCGGTTCATACGAACGATCCGACTGATTCACAACTCCAATCCGTATAACAGGCTTTGCGCCACGATGGGTATCAGGGAAATCAATTTCATTCTTATCTATACGAATCTGACCAATCAGATAAGGATAAGTTTTCGTAAAGTCTTTAATCTCGCGCACTACTTCGCCTGTGAAGTGCAAATAAGCCAGATTAGGCTGTGCATTAGAGTAAATAGCCACTGATTTATCAAAGCGGCCCAATGCCTTTGCATCAAACTCCACGGTAATGATACCTTTATCACCGGGGGCAATAGGCGTTTGGGTCCACTGAGCTACGGAACAGGCACAGGAAGGATCTACCTCAGTAAGCACCAAAGGTTGGTCACCGGTATTGGTGATGACATACTGTGCACTGACGGGATGTTTCCACTCAATCTGTCCGAAGTTGTGGGTTTCTTTATTAGATGAAAAACGCGGTTGCGCCGCAGCAGTAAGTGCTACGGCGGCAAACGCATACATACATATCAAGGTTCGTTTCATTCGTTTTCATTTTAGGATGCACAAAAGTAGTTTTTTTAAATGAGAGTTCCTAAAAGGGTGTTTTAAAATTACTACTCTACCTCTACTTTCATGGATGCCGAATGGGCAGCATACTCGGGTGCATAAGCACACTGTATGGTAGCTAATCCAGCCTCATATTGCCCGCTACGAGCCACACGGTAACTGTATTCCAACACATACACACCTTTGCTCAGGCTGTCGAAGAAGAAATTAGTAGAAGCATCCTCTATTTCTACATAATATCCTATTCCGCCGTTCCAGCGATAACCGGAAAGTGAATTCACCGGTTCGAAGCAAGCACCACGCTTGTCTTTCAACTGAACGAAATCCATTGCACGGTCAAGGCGTATCGTCAGACGGGAAACCACTTTATCACCCACAGCCAACTGTGTAGTAGCAGTGACTGGTTGCAGTTCCTTCTTTCCGGTAGCCAAAGTGCGTTCTACATAAAGTTTCTTTTCCACTGCCAATTCACCACCCTGCTGTTTCACGTCAGAAATCGGTGAGAGGTATTGAGCATACACTGCACCCCAGGCAATACCTGCATCCCGTTTTTCTACAGTGATAGATTTGGCACGCAATTCGGGACTGCCTTGTGCAAAGCTTTCTTTAATATATCCCAGTCCGGGAACGGTGGTCTTAGCAGGACTATATGTTTCCAATACTTTATTACCAAGAACAATGCGTACATCACCACGGGTAGCCAACAAATCACTCCCTTGGCAAAGCAATGCATAAACGGCATCCGCTGTTGCAACCGGTGAGTTCCAACTTGTAGTCTGCTTTTGTTTCAGCAACCAGAGCTTCATTTCTTCTACCAAGGCGTCATTGCCGCCTGCCAGACGTAAAGCTTCCATTACTTCCACATGAACAGGAATAGGCTGCATTCCCCAACGGAAGGGCTTTTCATTGAAAGCAAAATAAGCTCCCTGTTCATTGGTTTGCACCAGATGTTCCTTAATGGAAGCAATAAACTCATTAGCCTCAACCGTACGGCCGGCTTTTAGTAGAATGATAGCCGACTGCGCTTTCATTCCCATTTCAGCAGTGTTCAGGTTCTTGCCGACTTTGGAAAGGAAATAACTGTAAGCAGCCCCATTGGCAGCAGGTACTTTCTCACCGGAAATAGCTATCAGATAGAGATAGGTCATTGCCGGATGTGAGAGGGTAGTTATTTTAGCTCCGTCTTTCTCCGCTTTACGAATACTTTTGTATTCCTCCAATGCTTGTTGATGCAGATATTTAAAAGCTGTCTGCTGCATAGAAAGGGCATCACCGGAATTCTTTTGTCCGGTAAGTAAAGGCAAACGAACAAGAAGTTCGGTGATATATCCCGTCATATTACGGCTACCCGGCATCCCTTTATACCAGCTCCATGCGCCATCGGCATCTTGCAGTTCTTTCAATCTGGTAAGAGTGGTTATATTATTATTTGCCAGGTTATTGAGATCAAACAGTGTAGCAATACGGGCCTGCTGGTCAGCTTCTGTAGTGGCCTCCAGTAACCAGGGACTTTCTTCAAGAAGGATATTCTTCACATCCTGATTCTTCTGCAACTGACTGAGGAAAGTTTCTTTCTTACCACCTTGCATGCGCCAACTATCGAATACAGCTTTAATGCGTGGCTGGCTATTGGCAATGTATGAAGCAAGGGAATTGGCATAATATGCGGCAGCCCAGGCAGTAGCATTATCTGTACGAGGTTGGCTCAATACCGGCAATGCTTGTACGGCATACCAGGCCGGATTTCCGGTAAACTCTACTGTCAGACGACGGTCGGTAGCCGTACGGCTGTTATTATTGAACAGGCTGTCCAGAGAGAAAGTACGGGTTTCTTCACCTCGTATCGGCATAGCAAGAGTTTCAGTGATATATTCCTTATCACTCAATACAGGCAACAAGTGTTGCTCGCCATCGCTGAATGTACCGCCATCAGCAATCATGCGTACGCCCAGCATATCCTGTTTATCCGTTACTGTGAAACGGAAGCTTACAGGAACTGTTTTTCCGGCTTCTACTGTGAAAGATTGGCGTTGTGTAGAAATCACTTTATCCGTCATCGGATCAAAGAGTACAAACTTCGTGGTTCCTTTCAGAGCTTTTCCTGTCAGATTGGTAATCGTTGCGGCAATACTGGTCTTATCCCCTACCCGTACGAAACGCGGCATATTAGGAGACAACATAAATTCTTTCACCGTGACTGTTGAAGCATCCAATTTCCCGATCATCATTCCTTTCGTGTGAGAATACCCGCGGAAGTTCCAACGTGTCAGGCTTTGCGGCATGGTGAAGGAGAAGGAAATTTCCCCTTGCTCATTTGTGCGAAGTTGCGGATAGAAGAAAGCTGTCTCTGCAAAGTTCGTACGCAGTTCGGGAGCATCACCAAGTTCTACGGCAGCGCCGGTTTCTTCAGTTGACACCATTTCTTCTTCAAATACCATATCTGCAACATCGGCAGAAGAATCTTCAGCAACCCTCTCTTTCATCCGTGGACTCGCCAATCCCCGTACCTGCACACTTCCGGTCATGGTGGAGTTTTTCATAGCACCATAACCTACTATCAATGCTTCCTGTACACCTTCTTCCGAATAGAAAGTATCATAGACAAATGGAGGCACCTTCCAGTCTCGCATTGGGAAATAACAAGAGTAATAAACAGAGCCTGTATACCCATACGACCAATAAATCTGAGGCACAAACCGAGAATAATTCACATAAAAACTCTGACGATTGGGGTATATCTTATCCAAAGAGGCATCGTACATAGTGGCGAGCATTTCAGCATCGGCAGGTATACCCTGTGGTGTTTTAATGGTCAGGCGCCACTCTTCTTCTTGCCCGGGACGTAACTTGTCACGGAACACATCCCATTTCATTGTCAGTTCTTTATCCGGTCTACGCTTCTGCAAATCCACTTTTTCGAAATAGAGTTCTCCATCCTTGACAAAAGCAAACAGATATTCTATTCCGTCCCCGTATTCTTCTTTATAAGGCACATCAAAACGAACAATGGAATCGGATAATTGAAGTGTTGTACTGCTCAGGCGCTGCTTACCACTGAATATATCCAGCATCACGTAGGTATCTTTAAAGGAAGTTCCCAAACTGAACTGTGCAGGGTGTCCGGCATCAAACTGCGTATTACGTGAATAGAACCAGACGGGCGATGTCACAGGAGGACGATTATCATTATAGGAGAAAAGCACGATATTTTGTTTGTAGTCAACATCCCTACTCTGATCGTCCTTTGCTGTCAGTTGCAGTTCATAAGCGCCGGAAGGCAGATTCTTCCATTCCGGCAATACTACTTCCACATTGGAAGTAAACTGCCCGCTGAAACGAGCTTCAGGCTTTCCATTCACAGTTTGCACCAAACGGTAATCCCCTTTCACCGATACAGGCTCCATATTCAGGTTCCGGGCTACAAAAGTCAGCTGGATACTGTCATCCTTACAGATACGATCTTGTGTATCAACAGACAGAATCAATGAACGGTCTCCGGCAGACAAGGTAGTTACAGAAGTCTGTGTTTCACCGGCCTGATTGGTTACAGAGGCTTCTATCCGATAAGTATAGTAACCGGAAGTAACACCTTCCACACCTTGCAACCGGACAGGAATGGAGAACATTCCGTCATCACCTATCATTACGCTACCTGAAACCAGAGAAATAGTATTTCCATAAGCTCTCCACCACGAGAACTGGCTGCGGGTAACAGTATAATTCAATTCCAACCCCTGCAAGGGCACACCACTGAAAGAACTTACCGTACCTTTCACCTGTACGCTATCTCCTATCTGGTAAGACTCTTTCTGAGAATCGAAGACGATGTCGAATGTAGGACGCTTATATTCTTCCACTTGTACAGATGTCCAACCGTTTGCTTTTCCTGTTCTGATAGAATAAGACCCGTTCAGACAAGCAGTAGGAAGCACAAACTCAGTGGTAAACGAACCAAACTCATTGGTACGGACTTCTTTCTTTCCAATATTAGTATCATTCACATCGGTAAGCTCCACAGTATAAGTCTTATTGGAAAGCACCATAGCCGTATCACCACTTTGGGAATAAGCGATACCTTTTATATAAATTGTTTGTCCCGGACGATACAAAGAGCGATCCGTCAATATCTTCACTGCTTCGGATTCTCTGTCTGTATGATTCCAGGTTCCATTAGAGTTATTATAGATACGCTGCAATGGCATTGCCGTATCAGTGCCTTTCGTGGCAACCAACGAACGGAACTGCTTATTCCACGGTAGTATCACTTTACCCGATGCATCCGTAGTTTTCTGCTCCAATACCTTGTTTTCTCTGGTTCCATAACTTGAATAGAAAGTAATCTGAACATCCGCTACAGGTTTTCCGGTTTCAGCATCCAAGGTCACAACCTCATAATCTTTAGTTGAGAGAGGCATAGTCAATACTTTGAAACGAGTGAGATAAAGGTAATTCTCGGCAGTTCGCCCTTTCTTATCATCAGGTACTACCTGCACTACATAAATACCCGGTTCGTTCGGCAACAACATATGATATGTACTATCTGCCGGAAGGTAATTAGCCGGACGCAACAAAGAAAAGTGTTCCGTTTTTACTTTATGGGCATACTTCTTATAGAAAGCAGGATTAATCACCGGCATATCCGTTGTAGCCTTCGACAGAGTAGTACGGAAGACATTCACCGTAAATCCATCCAAATTACAATGAGTAACCCTCAATTTCAGAGCATCACCGGGATAGGTAACCTTGTCTGCACTAAAGTTCAGTTGCGGCTGCAAAAGACTTTCTTTCAGCTCACGCAATGCAGATATCCGTTTATAGTCGGGGTAAAGGTTGATGGCTTCATCACAAGTTTGCAAAGCCTTTTCATATTCACGTATATTGCGATAATAACGTGCTTTGGCTAAATAAGCCTCTGCACACACATCACGCTTGGCATAATCTTTAATAATGCGGTCCAAGGCACGTAAGTATTGGTTCTGAACTTCACTTTTACCTTCTTTCACAGCTCGCGGACGAAGCAAAACATCTCCTTCCCTGTTACGCCATTCCATATAATCCAGCATAGTCAGTACGGCAGCATCTTCCATGCCGGGCATTTTCCGATAGGTATTTATCATCTGGCCATAAATGCCCATGATGTCTTTCTTTACCAATGAGTCCGTCTCGAACCATGAAACTTTCTGCAAAGCATCAATGGCACGTGATGCCAACAAATGATACATTTCATGGTGATAGTACTCACTTGCATTCCCTAAAATTACAAAAGGAATATAAGTACGCGAAGATGTATTCAACAAATCAGCAGAGTCCTTCAATGCCTCTCCTGTATACTTCATCACCTGCTTCATGAAGAGGTTGCCGCTCCATTCACGAATATCTGCCGGCAAGGCTTCACCTTCCAGATCGAGCGAAGTGCGTTGCCGCAACTCCCATCGGTTATTATCTGCATAATTGGCATAGATACTTGCCACCAGTGAATTCAGTACGGCACGACTGACCGGATTTTGTTCACGCTCCGCCCATTGTTCCAGCCCTTTCAGGTTGACATAGAAGCTATCAGGTGTCAGTACATTCTGAAATGTATTCCGGCACATATAGGCTTTTAACATCTGCGGGGTATTCTTTTCCTGTTCCCCTTTCCGGAATATCTCATCCGTCAGTTTTATCACAGTTTGCGGCAAGCTCTTTTTTTGTGCCTGCTCCACTTGTTTCCACAACTTATCAAACGACTGCGCATGCAGCACGGGCATACAACCCCAAAATGCTGCCAGCAGTATTAAACTACAAATTCTTTGAATTCTTTCCATAGATATTATTCTATTAGTCTTTGTACTAACAACAAAGTAAGGGAATAAAGTTTAAACAAAAGCTGATTTTTATATAAAAAAGCTTTCAAGGGGATATAAAAGAAGCGAGGAATACGTTTTCTGGACGTACTCCTCGCTTCATCAAGTTTAGTTAAAATGCTTTCTTATTTCTTCAGGGTATAACCCATCATCAACATCTCATTCCGACCTACTTCGGCGAGAATGTTTCTCCATGTTTTAAAAATCTTTTTTTTCATAACCTTAAAAATTAAACTAATACCTAAAAATCAAATACACACAATCTAAAAGAGGGGTTTAGTAAATTGTTGAATACCCCCAAACATGCTTATCAGCTTCGCTGATGTGCTTAAAAATTTTCTTTAACGTTTTCATTTTGTTATCCTCCTTAAAAAATCTTGTTATCCTATTAAATACATGTTTTATAACACAAAAATAATACCTTTGTTTAGAACAAACAGCAATATTTGGCAGTAAAGTATGTTTTATAACATATTTCTTGATCTATATCAAAAACAAGAAGATCAAACAAGGAGGGAAGTGGAAAAAATGGCAGAAAAAGGAAAGAGTGACAAGGTATGGGACAATATGACAGAAAAAGAGTGAGGCTGTCTCCCACCGGGGACAGCCTCACACAACAACATTTTACTTTTCACGATGGTGAAAAAAAGGACTATTCTTCACAGAGTAGTTGTTTTATTAAAAAGGTATGCCCCGAAGGACATACCTTATATTAATTGCTTAGGAAAGCAAAGACTTAGTTACCTTCAGTTGATTTAACATCCATGTAAACTGCAGTCTTCACAGTACCCCACTTATAAGTTACGATTACGGGAATCTTAATCTTAAATGCTTGTACATTATTTCCATTATTCTTGTAAGTAAGTGTACCATAGTCACCAACAACAGTAGAATTAGCAGGAGTAATCACAATCTGATTAGTCACTTCAGACAACTTCTTCGTTTCGATGTTGTTACCATTCATGTTAGTTGTAATGTTAGCAATATCAGCTGCAATAGACTCAACTTTATAATAATCATAATAACCAGTACCATCATATTCAACGCCACTTGCACTTGTTCCCTTAGCAAACTTGTAATCTCTCCAGTCGGTCAAGTAAACAAGATCAAGCATCTTCACTGTATAACCTTCATCTGTAGCATCTACGAAGTACTTACCTGTGTTAGCAAATACATTGATCGGACGCAAGAATTCAGCATTGAACTGGCCATCAGTCATCGGTAAACGCATGCTGCACTCATTAGTCAATACCATATCAAGTATAGCAGTGAACGGAGCAACATCATGAGCAGAGATATTCAGGATAGCCTTAGCAGCAGCTGTTTGTTGATATTCAACATTGTTACCAATGATCTTAGCAACTAAAGAAGTTGCATTAGCATACAGTTCTTTACCGTTAGCAGCTACAGTCAATGTATAAGTTGCACCATCATTACCCTGAACTTTAACATTATTGTTTTTATCAGAGAAGATGTATTGATAAGAAATCTTATCCAACTTAAAGTCATCACTTACCTCATTATTCAATTTGAATGAAGGTTTGTTTCCTTCGAATACATTATCAACATTTACAGAGAATGAGCAATCGTTCGGAGTAACACCAGGAACTACTGTATTCATTCTGATATTGTTCATGTTATTGTACCAGTATTCAGAGTTCTTGCTGCCAGTATTGAAGCTTGCAGACGGAGTCTTAACAGTAGCAGTAAATGTAATAGTTACATCAGCACGTGACTTATCATTCTTAGGAACATAAGTAGCAGTTGCAATCAGTTTACCACTATTGTTATTTACGGCATTTACCTGATCTGCAGAAGTTACAGTCCAAGCCAAGCAAACTGTTTCAACATTAGGATCAGCATCGTTCAATTCAACAACTGTACCATATTCACCAACTTTCAGGTCAGCAACTTTCTGGCCATCAGAATTAGTAGAGCTTGACTTCAATTCATAAATTGCGTGGAAGTCTTCCTTAGTCAAACCTAACTTCTGATAGATGTGAACATTCATTTCGTCAAACTTCAGATCGTAAGTTTCAGGAACACATTGCAGTTTGAGGTCACCACATGCCTTCGGATAGTCAGTACCTGCAACATCACCTCTTGTAATCTTAACTTTGATCCAACCTACATTAACAACTTCACCATTAGAAGCATTTTGAAGTTCTACACGTACCAAAGGCATACGACCAACAGCAGCGATAGGATCTTCAGTAATATCACCAACCTTAGCAGTCAAAACAGTACCGTTCAGATTAGCAAAGAAGCTACTCTGGAGAGTCTTGTTATCACCTTGATAGTAGTCAGATAATTTATAAACCAATTTCAAACCATAATCAGCCAACTTATCATTAGCGATAGTCTTATCAGTTCCAACTGTACCAATCTGCGTCATAGGATCTGAGTCAGTCCATTCAGTATAGTGTGTCTCAACATATTTAGACAAATCGATACCCTTTTTGTCATTGTAAGCAACTTCACAAATAGGATCTTTAGTAATTGCATCTTCTGCCTTACCTACCAAACCAGCTGCCGTATTTTTTGCATCAGCACCATACAAGTGAGCTTTATGTGCACCAGCATCTTTAGCATTAGCCAAAACAAAATCTTTCAAAACTGATTTGTAAATAGCAGCATAGTCAGAATTAACCACTTTAGTGCCACCGTTTACTTCTACAGTAGCTTGCAGATTCATCACAGTAATCTTAGAAGCATCAATCTTCTGGATAGCTTCACTGTTACCATTGAATACAACTTTCAAGATACCATCAGTAATAGAACATTTTTCCAAATCAATGTTAGCAATGTTAAATCCAGTAGCACGTGTGCCAACGAATTCTTTATCATCTGCAGACAATACTAATTTAGAGATTTGTTTCATAGTAACACCAACCGGGTTTACATGATAGTAAGCAACCATATCCGGAGTAATATTACTCTTAGAAGCAGGAGTTGCAGGAGCATTCCAAATTTCACCCTTTTCTGTTACAGCTTGGCTCTTAACAGTCCATTTGTCATAAGTCAGGTTAGTAGCTCTCATAGCTTCTACACCGCTCAGGTATGCTTCAGGAACAAAAACCAAGCTTGTCAAAGGCAGTGCATCCTGAATATAGAAATTAGAACTTTCACCATTCTCTGTTACAGTATAACCAATGATTACACCATCTTTCTTAATTGCAGCAATGCTACTTGTTGCTTTCGGAATAGTAACACCTGTTTTAACTCCATCATACAAGATTTCTCCTGCAGCGTTGATCGTCAGCTTCGTAGGATTAAAGCTTTCTGCAACTTCAGAAGTAGGGAGAGTAGCAGATGAAACCTCAGTACCATCTTTCTTCAAAATAACTTTGCCATCCTTTATCTCGATAGTGTAGTTTGGAAGGTTCTGGGCGATTGTGCAAGAAACGCTCTTATCGTTGCTGTCAACGATAGTCAACTTTCCGGTTGCAGCATCGTAAGTTACACTTTTTACCCCATTGTTTCCAATAGCAGTTTTCAAGTCAGTAAGGCTCTGGTTGATTTGACCGATTTCGTTGTCAATACGTTTGATGTCATCATCGTAATCCTTACAGCTGATGAAAGACGTCGTGGCAGCGAATGTCAATGCTCCAAAAAGCACCACTTTAACAAATCTTTTTCTCATAATTGCTTTTAATTTACATTAATAATATATTATTAAACACTCAGTTTCAATAGAACAATTCTATACGTTTACATTTTTTAGTACGATAATATTTCTTTTACGAAGAGGCTTTTCCTCGTCCGTTACTTTATAGGTAACGGCATAAAATACCGTGCAAATATAATTGATTTTATATAATTGTGCAAATAAAGCTGTTTTTTTTGTGATATTCATTAAAAAAAGAGTAATAGTATTCAAAAAACATTCGATTATGAAACAAAAGTTATTATTGGAAATGCTATCCACCACCATTCAGGAGCTTCGTGCTAATGGTCAATGGGGCACTGCTCACGTTTATCGAAGTGCCCGCAATTCTTTTTCTACATTTAATAATAATAAGGATATACCATTTTACAAATTGGATCCTAACTTATTAAAAAGCTTTGAGATATATCTTCGTCAACGCAAATGTAGTTGGAATACGGTTTCTACTTATATGAAAGTATTAAGAGCTATTTATAACCGAGCAGTAGACAATGGATATGCTTTATATGTTCCGCGACTTTTCAAGCATGTGCATACAAGTGTGTGTGCGGATCAAAGAAGGGCTTTAGAGGTTTCTGATATAGGGAATCTGCTTTGTGAGACAGAAAAAGCAGCCACGTGTGGTTCTTTACCTATAGAGTTGCAAACTACGAAGAACATATTCGCACTCATGTTCTTACTACGCGGTATTCCGTTTGTAGATTTGGCATATTTGCGTAAAGCGGATATTCAAGGTAATACTCTAAGATACCGTAGGCGAAAGACTGGACGTTTATTGACTGTAATGTTGACACCAGATGCTATGAAACTTATACGTATAGTAGCTAAAACAAAGCCGGAATCTCCTTATCTTTTTCCCTTTTTATCAAGCCCAGAAGGTACAGAAGCTGCTTATCATGAGTATCAATCATCCTTAAGGATGTTTAATTATCGATTATCCCGATTAAAAAAATATATGAAAACTGCTGCCCATCTAAGTTCCTATACTATTAGGCATACATGGGCAACAATGGCATATTATTGCGAAATACATCCAGGTATTATATCAGAAGCGATGGGGCACTCGTCTATCAAAGTGACGGAAACTTACTTAAAGCCGTTCCAAAATGAGAAAATAGATAATGCTAATTCGCAAGTTATCTCTTATGTGAAAGAATACGCAAGTATTGTTTAGAGATTTATTAGAATAATAATCGGTTTTACGTTCACCCCGGGGAATAATATTCTTCGGGCATATTTTTGTGTCCCTACTCTTCTAATGTTTTTTTGCGTCATATTGCTCAATATTAATTAATTGCATATTCTATCTAAGTATTTTAGCTTGAAAACCTCTTTGTTTTCTCTTTTTTTGCCAATGTCAACATTATCGCAGTATTCAAAATTTACAGAATATATCAATAGCTAATGGCTAAAAATTATGAGAAGTTACATTTCTTAGAAAAGGTTAAATCAATTATTTGATTTAGACTCTGTTACCTATAAAGTAACGGTTTTAAGAAGGTGAGGTTTTAGAAATGAATTTTTATTATTCTTTATTTTTTTAAATTTATAAATTTAAAGTTTTTTTATTATGAACAAAAAATTTCTAAGTGCAATCCTGTTTGGAGCTTTGATGATAGGTTCTACAGGAACGTTCACGTCTTGTAAGGACTACGATGACGACATCAAGGACTTGCAGGGGCAGATTGATGCCAACAAAACTGCGATTGACAAGATCAATGCTTTGATCAATAGCGGTTCTGTTATTACTGGCGTTAATAAAACGGATAAGGGTGTAACCGTTACATTAAGTAATGGTAACTCTTTTGATTTGACCAATGGAAGCAATGGTACTGATGGCAAGGCAGGTTCTGTTGTTGAAATCGGCGAGAATGGCAATTGGTGGATTGACGGTAAGGATACCGGAAAACCGTCACGTGGGGCATCAGGTTCTGCCGGAACTAGTGCTTCTACCATTTACTATGTTCCTGGAACATCAGGCGATGAAAAAGGGGTTTGGGTAAAGGTTACAGTAGCAGCCGATGGTACCGAAACAAGAGAGGCTACAAGCAATACTTGGTTGCCTGCAGGTACTATAACTGCTGTTGCTGATGACAATACTATTACATTGTTCAATGTGAGTGGTGTAGATGGCGGTAAAGTGGTATTGGCAAGAAGTAATAGTTTCTTGAGCTCCTTGAGCTACATGACAACTAATATCAATGAAGATTTGGGTAAAGTTGCATTCTTCCCTGTTATTGGTTATGACTACGCTTCTTGGGAAAACAGTCCTATTTATGAGCATAATTCAAGCAAGAAAGATACAAAGGAAGATGCTAAATACATTACGATGTATGAAGGTTGGTTGAACATGAACTATAAGGTTAACCCTGCCACTATATCAAAAGATGCATTTACTGTTCTAGGATTCGATCATGGAAAGGCCTATACAACCAGAGCTATTGCTCAAGAGTTAACTATTGGCACATGGGGGCTGAATGATGGTACCTTGTCTGTTCCTATCAAAGGTTTGCAGATGATGCACTATGGCAACCTCTTTGATGATCCATTGGTGAAGAATGGTGGTAAGGGTATTGAGCAAAAAGATAAGTTCGGAAACCAAGTTGATGAATTGGCTCTTCAGGTAAAGAATAGCAAGGAAAGTGCAGCTGCTGACGGTGTTGTTACTTCTGAGTACATCACAATGAAGCGTATGGTAGTTGAACAGGAAGATGTTATGATTGGTCTAAATAAAGATATCAATTTGGACAAAGCCGTAACATTAAACCGCGACTTACACCGTATGTATCCGCTTGCTTGGAGTGCAGATAAGAAGAATACTTATAAGGCGGATCTTGCTGTGAATATCAACGTTCCTTTCGATGGTATTACAGATTTGAGCGAATATCTTGAAGAATATGCTATCCGTATTCATACTAATACTGGATATGATAAAGGTAAAGGCATCAATGAACTTGATGGCAAGAATTCTGAGTGGCAAGCTACTTTGACAGAACTTGGATTTGACAAGCTTTCTTTGGAATATGCTATCGAACCTTATACAAAAGCTCAGGTAGACCAGAGTGAAGGTGCGGAAATATACGACAAAGAAGAAGTGATGAAGTATCTCGTATTGGACGGAAGCAAAATTTCATTCCATAAGGAAAATACAGCTTCTATTGGTCGTGAACCGATGATCAAGGTTTCATTATATGCAGGTGAAGGTGATAACAAATTATTGGTTATGACTAAGTTGCTGAAATTGAAAGTTGTTCGTAATATCCAGCAAGATAAGTTACCAATAGCACTGGATCATTTAAAAGATCAGATACTACCGTGTCAGCCATTTGATGGGGAAAATACTTTGGGTGGATATATTGATATGGATAAGGTATTCAATGCTTTGAACATGAGTAAGGAACAGTTTGTTAATACTTATATTCGTTTAGCTACTGACTGGTGGAATTATCAACGAGGAACACTCGTTATTAAGAAAGATGGCAAAATTCTTGATGCAGATCATGCTAATGCTGTTTATATGAATATTCAAAACGTAGAATGGTATGAAGATGGTACATACCAAAACAACAGATTGCCACTGTATATTAAACCTTATGCATTACCGGGTTTATATACCGTAGAAATCACATACGAAACTAAGTCTACTGAAGCTGCTTACAAACAGGTTGTCATTACAGATGAATTTAGGATTGATTATCCTGAAACTTCATTGACTTACAATCCTAATATGTGGAACGGCACTGAAAACATGCTGGTTTATGGTCATGCAACGAACAATAGTGACTATGACAACCCGCTTGTAATGGAAGGTTACCTTGAAAATGGCTTCACTAAGTATACCGGTTCTTCTTGTCCGAAAGCTACTTCTACGTTGCATTTCGAAATTATCACAGATAATAGTACAGAAGGTCAATACAATAAGGCAAACTTCTATGCTGATGGTGCTTGGCGCGTAACAATCGCAGAAGTAACTGATGGTACAGGTGCTGTTAAGCATCAGATAAAATTGGATGCTACATGGGATGCTACAGCCGGTAAATATGGTAACTTCAAGTATGCTAAGATGGTAAACAAGAACATTAAGGTTAGAGCTTACTCTATCTTCAATGGTATTCTTGACTGCCCGAACCATGATGCAACTACTCCTGTTTGTGGTACAGCGAAAGCACACAAAGCAGGCTGTGTAAACAATGCTACGAATAGCGCAATCTTTGATGTTAAGTTCGTTAATCCGGTTGCATTTGCTGATTATACTAACGACAAGTGGTATCTGATTGACAAAGCTCCGTCAACGACTGAATACGGTTATCAAGTTCCGTTGTACAGACTGTTCAGAATATATGATACTCACAAGTCTACAACTAACGGTATCATTTGGGAACCGACTCAGCAACAAGGCTGGTGGGAACAAGGTTCAAACAAGGATAAAGTTGGTGTAGGTCTGCGTACTTTGCACGGATTGAAGATCACTTACGTTGTTGACATCGCCAAGAATAAAGTATTGGCTGACGACGGTGTATTGACCAATGTACGTGTTGATGGTCTGTCTTTGCAAAATGGTAAGGTAGAGAGTGAAGGTCCTGGTATCCTTACTTGGGTTAACTCCGGTGATGCAGTTATCAGTGCACAGCCAATCGTTGTTACCATTAAAGCTTACTATGGTTGGGCTCCTACGGATTATACTGAACACAATGTTACAGTACAGGTTTATCCGGCAGACAAGGAACGTCCGGTAACATTGCCGACTCCGGGTATTGTAACGGATGGAACAAAGTATTAATAACATACTGATTCTTTAAGAGTGGAAGAGGGTGTTCGAAACACACCCTCTTCTTATTAACAACATAACTACTCTGTGAAGAATAGTCCTTTTTTTCACCATCGTGAAAAGTAAAATGTTGTTGTGTGAGGCTGTACCCAGTGGGAGACAGCCTCACTCTTTTTATATAGATAATCGGAAGTGGATACATATTCGTTTATAATGAAATAGAATATAGAAACAATCGTTTCTTTTTTCAAGTGTATAGTATATCTTTGCTATTGTAATATGGAAACGACAGTATTCAAATTTAGATCATTCGGTGAAAACCTTGGAGCCCGGGTTTTGGGTGAAAAGGTTCGTCAGGACTTGATAGCAACTATCGAATCCTCTGAGTGTGTGATTTTAGACTTTGAAGGAGTGAATGTTGTTTCCAATTCATTTGCAGATGAATGTATCGCAAAACTGATCCCTATTTTAGGGTTTAATAAGTTGAAGCAAAAAACTACTTTTAGAAATATAAATGACTTTGCACGAAAAAATGTTCTGATAGCCCTTCGACGGAGATTGTCCATAATATGTGCAGAATAACTTAATATAGGAAGAGGTGGTATTTTATGAATATCGCCTCTTTTTTCTTTTCCCCAAGCAAACCATTTTTAGGACTTTTCTATAAAGATACAACATGACGTGAGAGAACTTAAAAGCCATGTAATAAAACCAGATGAAGCAGAAAAGACACAGATGTATTGCTGTGACTGGAGGAAGGAATCTTGCCTTACTGTCAATTTACCTATTTTGCGTGAATGTTAAACACAATGCAATATTGAAAAAAGTATCTTGTTTTTCTTGCATACATGTAACTTATAAATTACCTTTGCTCTATGAAAGTTAGAGAAGTAGTAACATATAAAGGCTATTTTGATGAGTTTTTCAAGCAACAACCGCAAAAGGTTCGTGATAAAATCATCAAAGTATTAGATATTATCGAGCAGATAGACCGAATACCCTTGACATACCTAAAATACATTGAGGGGACTAATGGGTTATTTGAGGTTCGTGTACAGCTTGGCAATAATATATTTCGTATCTTTTGTTTCTTCGATGGTAACAAGTTGGTAGTTCTATTAAGTGGCTTTCAAAAAAAGACCCAAAAGACACCCTCCGAAGAAATAAAAAGAGCTGAACGCCTGATGACTGATTATTACGAAGAAAAAGGAAAGGAGACATTCAAATGAATACAAAGACATTAGATCAGATTAAAGATGAATATTACGGTGAAGTCGGGATGCCGGAACGGGATCGGCTCGAACGAGAACTTGTGGCTTTGCGCATCGGTTTCAAAATACGAAGTGCCAGAGAGAAATTGGATTTGACACAGGCAGAACTTGCAAGTCGTATTGACAAGAAACGAACATTTATATCAAAAGTCGAAAATGATGGGGAGAATATTACTCTCAAAACATTGTTTGATATTGTAGAGCGTGGACTTGGCGGTAAACTTAATATTGAGGTTCAGCTATGATATTTTAATTTAAAAAAGGTAACGCTTCCACTAACAATGGGAGCGTTACTTTTTTGTTTAGGCATTTCTCTCGCTTTATCTCGCATTCGTATTTTCGCTTTTCTTCTTGGGGATGAAACCTTGTAGGTTCAAAATGCAAGATTGCTTAAATGGGCTGAAATCCACCTAATTCTAAATGTCACTTTCATATTCTCTATAAAGAGTGTAATTTCATATTCATGTTCATTTTATATATATTGCACGATGAAATTATATAAATTATTTAGGAATGAATAGAAATGAAGTTACTTTACAGAAGATGTTCTCAATAATAATTGAGGAACTTCGTGAAAACAGCCGATGGGGAACTGCGCATATCTATCAGGCTACGTCAAATGCCTTTTCTGCATTTGTAAACAATCAGGAACTGCCCTTACGTAAATTAAATTCCGCAATACTGAAGCGGTTTGAGAACCATCTGAGGCAGCGGAACTGTAGTTGGAATACGGTTTCTACCTACATAAAAACAATACGCTCTGTCTACCACAGAGCTGTTGATATGAAATGCGCCCGGTATATACCAAGACTGTTTGAACACGTTTATACGGGTACGCGTGCAGATAGAAAGAAATCATTGGAAACATCGGATATAAGCTATCTGGTTCGTCAAACGGAAATGAGCATACAAGAGACAAATTATTTATCTCAGAATCAGCAGACAAAGGTCTTTTTCGTTCTTATGTTTATGCTGCGTGGCATTCCGTTTGTCGACCTGGCCTATCTGCATAAAAGAGATCTGCAGGGCAATGTATTGTCTTACCGTCGTCGTAAAACAGGACGGGCTTTGACGGT
>NZ_CABJDN010000003.1 GCF_902364365.1 Bacteroides intestinalis
AAGAATGCTTTGGCTAACGTTAAACCTGTAACTAAGGAAGTTGTGAAGGAAGTCGAAGTTGCTGGTCCGCGTGCTGTCTTCTTCAAGATCGGTAGTGCTCGTATCGACGATTACGGTTTGGTTAACATCGAGTTGGCTGCTAAGATCCTGAAGGCTAACCCGGATAAGAAGTACAAGGTTGCAGGTTATGCTGACAAGGCTACAGGTAGCGCTTCTTGGAACCAGAAGTTGTCTGAAAAACGTGCTCAGGCTGTTTATGACGCATTGATTAAAGAAGGCGTTAACAAAGATCAACTCGAACTCGTAGGATTCGGTGGTACAGCTAACATGTTCGGTAAGAACTATCTGAACCGTGTAGTGATTCTGGAATAAGATATAGGGTACCAAATTTTATTTGGGAAGAGTTGTGTCAGATTTGGCACAACTCTTTTTTTGTCTTATCAATACTTATGAAATACCAGAATCATCTTTCTAATAGTCTCCGGAAACATTGATATGGAAAGCTTTTCCATAAATACATCCTCCTAATACCTTATTGCCAAGTAAATAGTTATCAGACTAAACCTACATTATATCCCCTTTAAACAAAAAAAGTTGTGCCCTTCCGAACACAACTCCATTATTTTATCTCAAATAAAGATTAATATACCAGCTTTACATTATCAATCCAAAGTGAATTACCAGGAGAACCAATATAAGCACCTCCATGACTGGAAGTAAATTGCAGTAATAGATGAGTAGGAACATCTTCTTCCGTTCCCCATGCCACTTCTTTAACGGGAACACTCTCTCCCTTACTATTGATAGCATAACGCTCTTCTACTTGCAAACGCATCATATGAGGTTTATAGGCAGGATCACCTGTTATATCTCCGTACATGATTGAATAAGTAACATTGTTACGCCAGTCATCAGTTGTATTATAATAACGTACCACCATTGTACCTATACGCTTCGCAAAAATATTTCCATCCTTGTCTTCCCAACGTTTCTGCAGGAATAAATTCACTTCCGGAAAATCTTTACCGTCTACATCCGTAATACGGCTGAAACCTGTAGCACGGATACGCTTCTCTCTATCAGACATCTTAACTTTATAGTCAAACTGAAGCGCGATCGGTTTCTTTGTGAAAGGAATACCGGAATTCAACATCTTCTGCGGATTCTTTGTTCCCTTAATCGGCTCATGTACTTCACCCAAAAACATAGAACCTGCAGCCAGCACCGTAATATCTACGATTCCTAATACCTTTACACTCTCCATACGGGTATCCATACGTGCGCAGTAACCTTTATCACGTTTTTCGGGAAACACAGAGGTATTTGTCTTAGTAATACCGGCCACACGTGCCATCACATTTGAAGTTGCCCACGGTGATCCACCCATATTCTTATAAGCCTTATTCTCACGAATAGTTGTAGTCGGCCCGATAGCATACACATTCTTCAATGCACCACCGATAATACCCGACTCTTTAATCTGGCGGTCTACCCACTGGTCCATATTGCCAAATGGAATCATCTCCACAGTATGCTGTTGTTGTTGCTGCTGTGCAGATGCCATCCCGCAATATAAAAAAGCGGATAGCATACCATACATACGAATTTTCTTCTGCATCATCTCATTAGCCTTTCAATTAAAGTTCATAGTTCCACTGATCCAGTGCAAAATTCCAGTTATCCTGTACCAATTGCACAGTACGATCATCATATTTATATTTATTCTTCTTATATCCTTTCTTTCCACCTACATACTTCTCGATGTCAGCACGTGCCTCTGCAAATCCGGGAATAGACAAATCATGATAAATCTTTTCAGTCATTCCCATAGCATCAGCCTCAAAATCTTCGAATTTAACTTCAATCAGATTCCCGGCAGGGATGCACGATTTATCCGCCTCATATTTATGGTATAACTTAGCATAAATAGAAAGGATATTATTTTCCAGTTCCTCGTTACTGATGTCTTGCAACTTTAACGGCTGAATCGTATTCGTGAAGAAACTACGGGTACTCTCAAATACCGTATAAGGATTACGCATCAGATAAACAAACTTCGCATTGGGGAACATCTTAACAAGTTCCTTCACACGCCCTGTATGCGGCGGATTCTTACTCAAGAACTGCGTTCCATGTGTATTCCACAATGATATCTTAATCAACTTGACAAATACCTCTTCAAACACTTTCAGTTCTTTCTCCGTGATATCATTAAACAACAGATATTTATCTGCATATTCCTGCTGATATTTAGGAAGGAACCAGAAATTATAATAAGTATAAGGCATCATATTAGCCAGTGCAAACTCTTCCTCCTGCGGCAGGTCTACAGCAAGTTCCATATTATCCGTAGGACGCTTATCGGGCATCAGCCAACTCATATTCTTCTTAAAGAAAGGCTGCCCCCACATCATCAAATGCGGAAATACAGTCTGATAAGTAGTATTATAACCAAAATGTTTATCGCATGAAAAGACATTATGCACAAAGGTCGTTCCACTACGCCAATGACCAAGGATGAATACCGGATCATGTTCCAAAGGTTGAGATGCCAGTCGCTTCTCATAACGTCCATTCTGTAAAGGAGCCAGAGTAGAAAGCAATCGGCAGACAGCTTTAGTCAAGCGGTACTTGCCTTTGTATGCTGCATCTATCTCACGTCCTTTCGTAATAGCATTAAATGTCTTCCAATCGGCTCCTACCAATGTATTTATAGGAAGTTTATTAAATTCGAGTAAACCCATATCATTTACAATTTAACAATTTACAATTTACGATACAAATGGTAAACTATTTAATGATTTTCACTTCAATGCCCTGACGCTCCAAGTCTTTCACCGCTTTCTCTATGATTTCATAGTGTTCGGGAGCAATGCCAAGCTTCGGTAAATTCAGGACAGGAAGATCTTCCGAAATATGCATGTCTTTATCCTCTACCCTATCGATAATCATACCAACAGCACTGGTATTATTAGTTATCGGATCAATCAGAATGAAGGCTCCTGTTGCCTTATTCTTTTGATAAGGGTCAAAGAATAATTCTTTTGCCGTAGTCAGCACAACACGCGCTATCTGATTCAACTGCATGGGCAAGCTATCAGTAGTTAATTGTCCATTCTCAACCGATAGTTGTTCCATCGTATTGACATCTACCTTATACTTGATATTACTGATACGTGAACGGCTCAGATTAGTGGTTTGTTTAATAAAAAATGATTTATTAAGATCCATCGGTTCTTCATCCATCCACACCAGCATAGCCTCGAAATTACGATCGACAACCGGCAAGTTATCAGGATGTACCAGCATTTCTCCTCTTGATACGTCTATCTCATCTTCCAGCGTCAAAGTCACAGACTGAGGTGGAAAAGCATAATCCAGTTCACCATCATAAGTAACAATGCTCTTAATGCGTGATTTCTTACCGGAAGGCAATGCAACTACTTCATCACCTTTACGCACAATTCCTGAAGCTACTTTACCGCAGAAGCCACGAAAATCGAGGTTAGGCCGCAACACATATTGTACCGGGAAGCGGAAGTCTGACAAATTATGATCATTATCAATATGGACTGTCTCAAGGAAATCGAGCAAGGATATACCGGTATACCACGGAGTACGCTCAGACTTAACGACTACATTATCACCATCCAGGGCTGATAGCGGAATACAAGTTACATCCGGAATGTTCAACGGAGCAATAAATTCCTTATATTCCTTAACTATTTCATTGAAGCGGTCCTCTGAAAAATCTACCAGGTCCATCTTGTTAACAGCAAGCACCACATGCTTGATACCTAACAAAGAAACCAGGAAAGAGTGACGACGTGTTTGTGTAATCACCCCTGTACGGGCATCTACCAAAATAATAGCCAGATTAGCCGTGGAACCACCCGTAATCATATTACGTGTATATTGTTCATGTCCCGGAGTATCGGCAATGATAAACTTACGATTGTTGGTAGAGAAATAACGATAAGCCACATCAATCGTAATACCCTGTTCGCGTTCTGCTTTCAGGCCATCCAGCAACAGCGCATAATCAATATGATCGCCGGCATTTCCCATTCGTTTGCTATCGCGTTCCAATGCATCCAACTGGTCCTCGTACAATTTCTTACTATCAAATAACAAACGTCCGATCAGCGTTGATTTTCCATCATCTACCGAACCGGCAGTCAGAAAACGGAGCAAGTCTTTCTGTTCATCTTTATCCAGAAACTCCTTGATATTTAGTTTAGAGTTATTCTCCATCACTTTCTATTTTTTAATTGTCACCTTTATCTTCGTAAACCTAAGCAATAAAGTTCTAAAGGTCAGGTTTAAGATTCCAATTCTCAGGTTTTAATTTTTAATTCTTAATTTTTAATTCCTAAAAGTATCCCTCGCGCTTTTTCTGCTCCATGCTGGCCTCCTGATCGAAGTCGATTACACGGGTAGTACGTTCGCTTTTGGTAGTGGTCATCATCTCTTCTACAATCGTTTCAATTGTATCGGCATTGCTTTCCACTGCACCTGTCAGCGGCCAACAGCCTAACGTACGGAAACGGACCATTTTCATTTCTATCTGATCCCGATACTTTTCAGGCAAACGATCATCGTCCGCCATAATCAGATTACCATCAATCGTAACACAAGGACGTTCCTTTGCATAATACAACGGAACAATAGGAATATTTTCCAAACGGATATATTGCCAGATGTCCAGCTCAGTCCAATTGCTCAAAGGGAACACACGAATACTTTCTCCCTTATGTACCCGGGCGTTATAAATATCCCACAATTCAGGACGTTGATTCTTGGGGTCCCACTGGTGGAACTTATCACGGAAAGAGAAAATACGCTCCTTTGCACGTGACTTCTCTTCATCACGGCGTGCACCGCCAAAAGCTGCATCAAACTTATACTTGTCCAAAGCACTCAGCAGAGCTTTTGTCTTCATCAGGTCCGTATGTACTTTACTGCCATGCGTAAATGGTCCCACTCCTGCATGGAAAGCTTCCATATTGCTCTCTACAATCAGATTCCACCCATACTTCTTAGCATATTCGTCACGGAACTGAATCATTTCTTTAAATTTCCATTTTGAATCGATATGCATCAACGGAAAAGGGACTTTGCCAGGATAAAAAGCCTTTTCAGCAAGGCGAACCATCACCGAAGAGTCTTTTCCGATACTATAAAGCATCACTGGGTTTTCAAATTCCGCAGCCACTTCACGGATAATATGAATAGACTCTGCTTCGAGCTCTTTCAGATGGCTTAATTTATATTCTTCCATTTTATATAATCACTTTTTAATCTGTATTTTTGATAAAATAAGGTCAAGCAACTTGTTGACTGACTCTTCCAGACTGAGCACTGAAGTGTCTAAAGTCAAAGCCGGATGGGCAGGAGCCTCAAACGGAGCAGAAATACCGGTAAAATTCTGAATCTCTCCCCGGCGTGCCTTAGCATACAAACCTTTCACGTCCCTGCGCTCACACTCGGCCAGAGGAGTACTAACGTAGACTTCAAGAAAATCTTCCTGACCAATGATATTGGCAGCCATTTCGCGGATATCATTGTTAGGACTTATAAATGCAGCAATAGTAATAATGCCTGTATCAATAAAAAGTTTAGAGACTTCCGCTATACGACGGATATTTTCCACACGGTCGGCTTCGGTAAAGCCTAAATTATTGTTAATGCCGCTACGGATATTATCCCCGTCCAAAATACGGCACAGCAATCCGCGTTTGTGCAATTCACGTTCCAAAGCAATAGCTATTGTACTCTTACCGGAACCGCTCAATCCGGTAAACCATATCATCATACTATGTTGTCCAAGGAGCTCTTCTTTATCTTGCCTCGACAACATTCGATCAAAAATCGGATATATATTATTATCTGTCATAATCTAAATTAAAAGGGCCAAATTAATGGAATAAGGAATATGGATATCAGGAATGCTATAATATTCAACGGCAAACCAATGCGCACGAAATCGGTAAACTTATAGTTTCCTATACCTTGTACTATCAGGTTTGTCTGGTATCCAATTGGTGTGGAAAAACTGGCAGATGCAGCCATGCAAATCACCACAAAGAAAGGCATAGGGCTAACGCCCATCTGCGAAGAAATGGAAAGTGCCAATGGGAAAGCCAATGCTGCCGCTGCATTATTCGTTATCAATTCAGTAAATAAGTTCGTAATGATAAACACGGCAGCCAATAAAACCTGCGGTCCGTAATGTTCAGTCAAACCAATGATATAACCTGCCACTATATCCGCCACACCAGAATTCACCATCGCTTTACTAATGGCAAAGGCACAGGCAATGGTTATCAGAATATCCCATGAAATGTATTTGGTATATTTACGCGCCGGGAAAATTTTTGTCCATGCCATAATAATAGTAGTCACAGAGACAAAGAAGAACATATCCAGCTTAATATCCGGGAATGCTTCTTTCACAACCGGTAACTCTCCTACTGTAGCTCCGGCAATCATTAATATCAGTAAAACAAGAGCAAACCAACGCTTTCCTTTTCCGGGAACCGGCTCATTGTCTTTACCATTAGCCAACAGAACGAACACTGAGGATTCTCCCCAAGTCTGAACGAAAGAATCATCTGCCATCACCACCAGCGTATCGCCATCGCGCAGAACTTCATTATCCAGATTCTCCGTAATACTTTGTCCGCTCCGCTTGATTTCCTTAACAGCAGCACCATAGTGACGTTCAAAATTAAACTCACCCAGTTTCTTGTTGATACCCGGAAAACGGGGACCAAGCACTGCTTCAACCCGATGCAAACTACTATCCTCCTCCTGGTCGTCATCCAGTTTTACCGCATCCGTACGAACATCAGGCAAAAGTTTGGAAGAAAATAGAAATAAATAAATAATACCCGCAATAGCAATGAAAATACCGACTTTGCCCAACTCAAACATGGTGAAGCCTTCATAACCGGCTTCTAATATCATACCATGTACTACCAGATTGGTAGAAGTTCCAATTAAGGTACAGATACCGCCCAAAATCGTCACATACGAAAGGGGGATCAAAAACTTGGTAGCAGGTAGTTTTACCGATTCTGCCCAACGCTTGATAATCGGGGCAAATATTACCACAACAGGAGTATTGTTAAGAAAAGCAGAGATAAAAGAGATAGTGGGAAGCATACGCAACTGAGCCTTAAATACAGTTGTTTTCCCCATAGGAAGCAACTTCTTGATTACTTGTCCCAATGCTCCCGACTGACGAATACCTTCGCTAACCAAAAACAACATGGCTACGGTAATCATTCCTTTATTACTGAACCCCTCCAACATTTCTTTTGGGCTCAGAATACCTGCACATAAGAACAAGACTACAACGGAAAACAATACCATTCCTGGACGCATTTTGTCCAACACTAATGCAACAACCATGCCCAAAAGTGACAAAAGCACGAATATTATTTCAAATGTCATAGATTCATTGTATCTTGTTAATACTTCATTCGCTTAGGCTCAACCACAAACCATGGGTTCAGCAAGTCTTCTTTATTATAGCAAAGCGGTTCTTCTTTCCCCGCCTGATAAACTTCCATTCCAGCTGCACGTGCAATGGCATGTCCGGCAGCAGTATCCCACTCCATAGTAGGTGCAAAACGAGGATATACATCCGCTTTTCCTTCTGCTACAAGGCAAATTTTTATAGAACTGCCACTTGAAATTAATTCTACTTCAGCATGCTGACGTTTCATCTCTTCAATGTAGGATTCTGTTTCAGGCGTCAGATGTGAACGGGAAGCAACAATTACAAATTTATCTCTTGCAGACTCAGCAGGCAAACGGGTAGCAGATGCCATTAATTCCTCCAATGAAACATCTCCGCGTGAAGTAATGCCGGATAACTTATACGCACCGATATGTTCTTCCGCAAAATAGAGTTCCTGTTTCACCGGAAGATAAATCACCCCCATTACCGGCACTGAATGACTCACCCATGCTATATTTACAGTAAACTCACCATTCCGCTTTATGAACTCTTTTGTTCCGTCCAACGGATCTACAATCCATAAAGAATCCCATCCACAACGCTCAGTATAGGGCAAATGCTTTCCTTCTTCACTCAAAACAGGAAAAGGGGTAGCATTCAAATATCCGGTAATGGTTTCATGAGCTTTACGGTCGGCAATGGTCAAAGGAGAGTTATCCGCTTTTTTTTCAATTTCAAAATCTGATGCCGGGTCATTATAGATAGAGAGAATGTCCGCACCGGCGTGCAGAGCTGCATCTATCGCGTTTAATATATATCGTTGTTCCATATATGGTATCTATACTTATATAGTGTGCAAAATTAAAAACTTTTTCATCCTCAAAAGTTTCCACCCTCAGTTTTATAACTTCTTTTAAACTACATAATATATTTATAAGCACTTTTCACAATCGATAAAACAAAAAAGGTACTTCAACTTAATATTGAAGTACCTTATCCCAAAAACGGTTTCTTTTCCGGCTATTTTTCCAGAAAACAACTAAACTTTTACCTATGCCTATTTTACATATATTACAAAGCCACTATTGTCTTCATTTTTCAACATCAAATAAGTATTTCGCAAACCATTGATTATCAGACGCATTATAATAGCAGTAATTCAGTATACGACTGAATAGGGTTCAGTATACGACTGAAATAGGTTCAGTATACGATTGAAACAGGTTAAATATACGACTGAACTCACAAGCATTGCCTTTTGTTAATATTTACTACTTACAGATATAAATCACCTATCTACTCAATAATCATAGCGAAGTGATTTATCAACATCTGCTTTTGCCTTTATCGGCACAAACGTGAATCCCCATTCATAATTTTGATTGGCAGGTATTGTATAGCCCGGTTGCACTTTTGCTCCCCAACTATCATAACCAGCCACTCCTTGCTGTTTCATGTCAACACACACCTCTACAAAATCCCGGGGAATAATATCATTCACATGAGTCATCTTCCGCATCGCATTTTTAGCCTCATCCAGATCATGGTTTTCGATTTCTTCCGGAGAACGGTTCCGCCATTGATATGGACGGGACGAATCTTCCGCATCAAAGTCTTCAATTGTATTTCTCAATGCATTAAAACCAATAGTGTTCTCTGCCTGTACCAACAAACCACGTCCGCTCTTATCTGACAGGACAACCCAACGCGTATCTGTACGATGTCCGTTTTCTTGCGGACGAACATAATCCACATACATTGAGTCGGCAATAGTCTTATAGCGCCCTACCATGCTTCCGGCATTACGGTCTATATAGTTTTCTTCCGGACCACGACCGAAATACTCTACTATATTCATATCCTGCGGTATATGAAAACGTATCCCGATACGAGGTACTTCAAGATTATCTTTCTTTTCTTTCTTTTTACCGGGAGTATAAGTAGCAAGATGAGTATCCTCCGGCACATCAGTCTTCACAGCCTCCTGGTCAGTAGCAGTAAACTTCACGGCCACATTCACCACTCCATCCGGATATATTTTATAATCGACACAATACTGATTTCCGGCAGGTAAATCATATACCACATTCAGTAGTGCATTCTTTCCCTCCATTCTCACAGCAGCATTGCTCACTTTAAAGTTATGGCTTGAAGCTTTCCAGATTTGCAGACGCTTCGGGTTACTGTTCCCGTAATCATTATCATTGGGCGCACGCCAGAAATTAGGTTGCACACCTGTCTCTTTATCAAAATATTCAAACCCATTCACTTTATAGGAAGTAACCATACCGGAAGTACGGTCAAACGCAAAATACACTTTAGGAGAAGAAACGACTAAAGTACTCCCCTCTTCTTTACAACCCAGGTCCGGTCCTGCTGCTTTATATGCAATCTTATTTGCTTCTACCGGCAACCTAAACTGTTCATAAGCAATTTCGTATCCTACCGGTATCAATGACTCAGGCTGAGTAGTGACTACACTAAAATGCACATAGTATTCAACCCCTGCTTTTCCGCTCACATTCTTCACCGGAATTGAGAATTCTTTTTCCGCCTGAGGTGCTACATCCAAAGTCAAACTTCCTTTTTTAACAGGGATGCCATTGGCACGCAGCTCATAACGAATGGTATATTTTTTCAAATTAGTGAAATAGAAACGGTTTATAGCCCGATACTTACCGGCAGCTACATCAACAGCATCAAATGCTACATTTTGATGTACATACTTCACTTCTGCCATAGCAGGATGCGGCTTACGGTCGGGCCCCACCAGTCCATTACAGCAGAAATTACCATCGCTTGGCATATTTACTCCATAGTCTCCTCCGTATGTCCAGTATTTACGACCGTTCTCATCGGTTTCCAATATTCCCTGATCCACCCAGTCCCAGATATATCCACCCTGAAGATTTGGGTATTTATAGATTTCTTTCCATTGATCCCACAGATTACCATTTGAATTACCCATAGCATGAGAGTATTCCGATGGAACCACAGGACGGTCAGAACCGGTTTCTCCAATATATCGCAACCATTCTGCACTGGGGTATTGCGGTACGTACATATCCGAATTCCATTCCCACTGTGCACGCTCATAGTTTACGGGGCGGTCCATTAGTTCTTTATCCTGATCCTTCAGCCAAAGATAAGTCTGATAGAAGTTGTAGCCATTACCGGCTTCATTACCCAAAGACCAGAATGTTACAGAAGGATAATTCTTATTACGTTCATACATGTTCATTGTACGATACATGTGTGGCTTCAACCATTCCCGATTATTACCCAGTGTTCCGCCTTTACGCAAGTCATAATACATTCCGTGCGATTCTATATTGGCTTCATCGTAAACGTACAATCCATATTCATCACATAATTCATAGAAGTGGCGGTCTTGCGGATAATGGCAAAGACGAACCGTATTCAAATTATGCTGTTTCATCAACTCAAAGTCCTTACGCATCAGTTCTTCCGTTACATAATGTCCGGTGTGTTCATTATGTTCATGGATATTGACACCTTTCAGTTTCAAAGGCTGTCCGTTAATCATTAACACCACATACGGTTTCCCATTCTTAGCTATCTGGTCAATCTGTTTGATCTCGATACGGCGAAAACCCACATTGAAAGGAACGATTTCCGTCACTTTATCTTCTTCTTTCAATGAGATCAGCAATTTATAGAGATTAGGGCTCTCGGACGTCCAGGTCTTTACCCCAGATAAATTTGCACCAAATGTCACAGTCTGAATATCTTCGCCTTTCACGATACAACTCTCCGTAGCATTAGCAACCACTTTTCCGGAAGCTTTATCTATCAACTCATACAACACTTGCAAGTCTTTATCTGTAGCGGCGTTGTTACGAATATCGACAGCCAATTTGAAAATACCGTTCGTGTAACTATCATCCAATGTAGAAACTACCCGGAAATCTTTCACAGCAGTTTTAGGTTGAGAGTAAAGAAATACATCACGTTCTATACCACTCAGACGCCAGAAATCCTGACACTCCAGATATGACCCCGTACTCCAGCGAAAGATTTTCAGAACCAATGTATTTTTACCGTTCTTTATATATTTGTTTATCAAGAACTCTGCAGGATTCTTGGAATCTTCATTATATCCAACTTCCTGTCCATTCAGATAGACATAAACACCGGACTTAGCACCCGCAATATGCAAATAAATATCACGTGACATCCAATCTTGCGGTACAGTAATTTCCCGCCGGTAAATACCTACCGGTATATCTTCCGGCAATTGCGGAGGCTGTGGATTCAACGCCTTGAATTCATACCCGTGATTGGTATAGATAGGTACACCATATCCTTGCACTTCCCAGTTGCCAGGAACCTGTATATCATTCCACCCTTTCATATCTGCTACTTCCTGCGCAGCATCTACCGGCAAATTACGATGTGAATCCGAATAATAGAACTTCCATGTCCCATTCAGTAACTTATAGAAGTTACTATTCTCATATTTCCCACTCAATGCACTCTGACGGCTATCATAGGTCATAAAAGCCGTACGGGGAGGTTCTCTATTTACAGAGACAGTTTGTATGTCCTGCCAATAAGGAAGAGTGTGACTGCCATTATCAACCGTGTTTGCCGTTATAGGGATATTCAACATGCACATCCCTAACAAAATCATTACACCTTTATTCATACCATTAGATTGTGTTATACAAATTACTTACAAATTTAGCCTTTTTCTTTCGCACAAAAGAACATTTTTCATTTTTTCTGCATATTCTTGTATCTCATCAAGGCTTCTAAATAGTAATAATCTGCATAGATAAGAGGAACATCTATTTCTTCACCATGAGGAATACTTCCAACGCTATGCATCAGTATAAAATTGCAATTCGTGCCAGGTTCGGCCAGATAGGCAGGAGATGAAAGAGACTTTAAGATATGTGCCGCAGCAGCACTATACTTCTTACCGTCCGTTACATAACCTGATAATTCTAAAAAAGCGGAAGCAGCAATAGCAGCAGCCGAAGCATCACGTGGTACTACCTTAAAGATTTCCGGATCATAATTCCAATCAGGCACATAGCCTTCTTGTCCTGCATTAAAATCCCAATAAGGGATGCCATCTTCCGGCAAATTCGGATGATTCAGCCAGAAATCGGCTGTATGAACTGCCATGTCGAGAAAATCTTGCCGGTGAGTTTCACGATAAGCCATTGTATAACCATAGATAGCCCATGCCTGTCCACGAGCCCAAGCCGAGTTGTCTGAAAAGCCCTGGCAAGTGGCTTGATTTAAAACTTCACCGGTTTCGGCATCATAATTCACAACGTGATAATTGCTATAATCTTCACGGAACTGGTTCTTAGCTGTCGTCTCAGCATGACGATTAGCCACTTTTGCGTAAACAGAATCTCCTGTCACTTTCGTAGCAAAGTACAGCAATTCCAGATTCATCATATTGTCGATAATGACCGGATAAAACCATTCATCCTTGCCATTCCAGGATTTCCGATAATTCCATGATTTAATACAACCTGTTTTCTCATTGAAACGAGTACACAACGAACGGGCAGATTCGACTAATACATCTTTATAAGCCTCATTTCCGGTTAAACGATATGCATTCCCGAAACTGCAATACATCAAGAAACCAATATCATGATGATTGGTCATTTTCTTCAGGGGTTCAAGCGACTCCGTCCACTTTATTGCAGCTTTTTTCCAATCTTCTTTGTTGGTATATTCATATACATACCACAGACAACCGGGATAAAAACCTTCCGTCCAGTCATTTTTACGAGTTACCTTCAGTTTCCCGTCTTTACCTATCGTACGAGGATATTCGGTAGCTTCAGGCACAGCCTTCAACTGATTATACAGTTGTTGTTCCGCCCTGGTAAAACCTTGTTCTACGATGCTCGTATCTTCTCCTCCACTACATGCTATCAACACTAATACCGATATGCACAAAACGTAAAATACTTTCATTCTATATATTTTATATATTCAATTAATGATTTCATATTAATCAATCTATAAAATCCAATCAAATAAGAATTTATATAAGAAAGGCCAATACCTGTATTACAGAACCAGCATGACCTTTCTGATATGAACTTTATTATTCCCAGCCAGGATTCTGTTTCAGATTACTATTTTTAAAGAGCTCCGTATTTGATATCGGATAGAAATACAATTTATCACTTATCTTTCTAGACTCCAACGTAAACTTCTTATAACTTACCTCATCATTGCTCTTTGTTATTTTCACTCCATAAACATCTTTGGATTCAGCCAATTCTTTCCAACGACGGAGATCCCAAAAACGATGTCCTTCAAAGGCGAGTTCTACTCTACGCTCATGTTTCACGCGTTTCAGGAACTCATCAGAAGATAGAATATCTGATAATGCCGGCATATTCACACCCGTTCTGCCACGAACCGCATTCACTGCTGCCAAGGCAGTCATACCACATTTATCCGTAGTATAGTTAATATCACCATAAGCGTTCACCATGGCCTCTGCATAGTTCAACAGCACTTCAGCATAGCGAAATAATACCCAGTTGTGATGAGTTGCAGCAGAGGAAGAACCAGCTTCAAAACTGATACTGTTATTTACATACTTACGCAGATAATAACCGGTGGAAGTAGCATTCGTTAGAGGCAAACCATTGGCACCGCCTTCATAAATTTCCACCGCATTCTTAGCCGGCCATGTCATGCCATTATGCACAATCGTCAAATAGAAACGGGGATCTCTGCCTGTATAAGGATTCTGACTCATTGCTTCATTATTCCAGTCAAACTCCTCACCTGTTGCCATTTCAAATGCACTTGCCAGATTTTCCGTCGGGCAGGTAGTTGTTTTACCACCTGTTACACCCATAGGAAAGTTGGCTGCTTCAAAACTGGTACTTGTTCCTGTAGGACGTACCAAGATCACTTCATTACTTGCCGTATTAGTAGCACCAAACAGATTTGAGAAACTGGCATCCAGCTTATAACCTAATGCAGAACTCTGCCCAATAATTTCATAAGCAGCTTCTGCAGCAGTCACCCACTTACTTTTATTATTGCCGGAATTAAATAACGGACTGGCAGCATACAAAGCGGCACGTGCCTTTAATGCCAAAGCCGCACCTCGTGTTGCACGTCCATACTCGCTACCAGGCATTTTGGTATAATCTACAGGTAGAAGTGTAGACAGTTCCGTGCATTCCGAAATAATAAAATTGAAGATCTGTTCTGCCGAAGCAGGTTCTGCCGCATTGGCTTCAGCCTGAGTGACAACCTTAGTTATCAGAGGTACATTTTGATAACGTCTGACCAATTCAAAGTAGAAATAGGCACGCAGAAAGCGAACTTCATATTCAAAGTTAGGATAAGTGATCATCCAGTTATCATAATCGTTGGTATTTTCCCATGTTTCAAATTTCAACCCCGTCAGGTTTTCCAAATAGAAGTTGGCGTCATGGATACCATTATAATAATTGGCAAATTGATCATCAACCGTATAATTAGGCGACCAAGTACCATTCACAAAACGCTTTATATTAGATGATTCATAAATATGAACCGCATCATCCGTGGCAGCATCCAGCATGGCACCATCGATATTACAAAAGTTCGAAGGCAGATAGCCATAAACATCTGTTACAAATTGCTTAACGCGATTATAGCTTCCCTGAATTTCTTTCAAAGAGTAGTAATCCGATTCATTGCAATCCATAAAATCACAGGATGCCAACAAACTGACAGAGATAAATATCGCAAATAATTTCTTTAGTTTCATAACATTCATTTTTTTAGAAAGATAGATTAAATCCGAATGCATATTGAGTCATAGTAGGATGCTCTGTACCGATGGATTCCGGGTCACGAAGATCAATTCCATCCAGACAGAATAAGTCATGTCCACGAGCAAAAACTTTCACGCCAGCCAGGAAACCAGTCTTCTTCAACAACTTCGTCGGGAAGTTATAGTACAGCTCCAAGGTTCTCAACTTCAAAAAAGAAGCATCGGACACCCACATAGAGTTAGTATTGTAATTATTATCCGATCCGGAATAAGTCAGGCGAGGCAAAGTTCCGTTAGGATTCGATTCGCTCCAACGGTTTTCCCAATAATAAGTAGAGATTGTATTGTTGTTGACAATCGGGCGGTAAACACTTGCCGTATTCAATACTTTACTATAATTACCTACACCCTGAAACAATGCATAAACTCCAAAACCTTTGTACTCCAATCCTAAATCAAATGAATAATAGATTTCAGGACAAGTTGCATTATAGCCTAAAGGTACCTGGTCATAGGCATCGATTTTATTGTCACCGTTTTGATCCTTAAACATCAGATCGCCCGGACGTACATCACCTAACAATTGCTCCACACCGCGATTGTCTATTTCATCCTGAGATTTATAGATCCCTATCACTTCATAACCGAAAATTTGGTTCATAGAACTTCCTGTGCGTTTGAGATAATCATACGGGCGATACTCTTCATTCTGATTTTTAATTTTATTGCGGGTAAAGGTGAACTGTCCACCCAGATGATATTTAAAGTTACCGATATTATCATCCCACGCCAAAGAAGCTTCAATACCTTTATTGTCGACAACACCATTATTGATCTGGGGCACAGACATACCGAATATCTGGGAAACAGAACCACCACTACTCACCAGAATATCTGTACGGTGATCGTAGAATGCATCCAAAGTCATCGTCAACTTATTCCAAGCTCTAAAGTCAATACCGACATTCAGTTTATGGGATTTCTCATAAGTCAGCCCATCAATTCCCAACTGAGTAAATTTCATGCCGGATGAGGAAGAAGGCACATTAGTGGCATTCTGGAAATAGTAAGAATTTCCACTGCCATAAATATTCTGGAACAGATTTACACCATAATCAGCACGACCGGAAATACCATAAGAAGCCCTGACCTTCAAAAGGTTCAGCCAATCTCTCTTCATGAAATTCTCCTCAGACAAAATCCAACCTGCACCTATCGCAGGGAAAATTCCCCAACGATCATCCGGATCAAGTATACTGGAAGCAGAACCTGATAATGAGAAATCAACCAGATAACGGTTATTATAAGTATAGTGTGCACTACCCACTATATCCATAAATGCACGTCCGGAGTTCTGACTTTTTGTTTTTGCCTTATCCATGGAGTACAGCAAAGTTGCATTTAAACTATGTTTATTCCATTGTTTGATATAATTGGTATAAAACTCCAGATTAAAATGAGTGGCAACCGAACCTACACTCTTCGAGAAACCCAAAGTTCCTTCATTACGTAGGGTTGTATAGATATTCTCACCGGTTGCAAAATCAACAGATGCAGACTCATAACCAAATTCTTTAGTATTATTGTCCCAATATGAAGCGGTATTATCTATACCTACCTTAAAACCTGCCGACCAACCGGGAAGTATAGCAGACAAATCCTGCTTCATGTTCACATCCGCATACATGGCACGCGTTTGAGAACGCGCATACCCTCTACCGGAAATAAGGGCGACCGGATTATTGGAATAATTAGTTGTACCACCCCATATTCCCCTGTCTGTCTTTACAGGGAATGCACCTGAAGGTACCTGGAATAAGGCATTGAAGATATTACCCGTGCTCTCGCCCGGACGATTATGTTCCGTGAAATTACCCAATAAATTTAACTGTACAGTAGTCGTTGGACTTACCGTGATATCCAGATTTGTACGGACGTTCAGTCTTGAATATTTCAACTGTGTAGAATAACCATCGTTATCTGATGTCGGTTTCAATAGCCCTCTATTATCCAGGAAGTTCAGCATCGTATAGTAACGTACAAACTGACTTCCTCCTTGTGCTGTGAAATTCACATTATCACCGTAACTCATGTCTCTCAAAGATTCATCCAACCAATCCACATTCGGATAAACACCCGGATAAGTCTGATTCTTGAATGCATCCAGTTCTGTATTCGAATAGCGGGGAGCCAAGCCATCATTCTCCATCGCCTCATTCAATGCCATGGCATATGTATACCCGTCAGCAAATTTAGGCAAGCGCTTAGGAGAAGCCATATTAAATTCATAAGAGAAAGTGATCTTAGGTGCACCTACCGATCCTCGTTTTGTTTTCACAAGAATAACACCGTTTGCACCCCTTATGCCATACAAACTGGTAGCCACAGCATCCTTTAAAACGCTGACTGATTCTATTTCTTCAGAACTCAATTCGTCAATCGAACGTTCAAAACCATCCACCAGCACCAACGGACTATTGGAATTCAAAGAACTATTTCCACGTATATACAGCGTTGCGCCATTCTCCCAAACCGTACCGGCATTTTGCAAAACCTGCAATCCGGGAAGCGTACCAAATAACTGGTTAGATGGTTTTATGCTGTTCTTATGTGAGAGATTCGTTGTAACAGAAACTGCACCGGTCATCTCTCTTGCATCCATGGTAATAGTACGTCCCATTTCTACCACCTCATTATTCTGACGGACTGTCAGTGTGTCTTCCTGAGCCATTACGCCAAGTGAACACAGTACGCCAGCCAAAAATATATTGATCTTTTTATTCATAATATTTTTCATTTCTAAGTTCCAGAAACATTATTCCCAACCCGGATTCTGTATCAATCCGTATCCCTTATTCACCTCGTCCTGCGGGAAGGCACTAAAGTACCAGATAGAAGAGAATCCACCGGCATTCCACCAGGCACGGTTTCTATCTGTTTCAGCCAGAGAGAAAGGTTCGCAAATATACGTACCATCCCCTTTATTCTTATATACATTCAGCCCATGTAAAGGTGTCTTGAACTTATCTTCCATTTTCCAACGGATGAGGTCGAAGAAACGTACTTCTTCGTAACCAAACTCACAAGCACGCTCACGAAGAACTGCTTCACGGAATTGCTCTTGCGTCATTCCTGTTTTCAAGCCACCCAAGCCTACACGTGCACGTACTTCATTTACGCATTGATATGCCTGGCTGTTAGGACCGCCATTATATTCATTCAAAGCTTCTGCATAACTCAGATAAAGTTCTGCAATACGCAGATGTGGCCACTGGATAACATGTCCGCTAAGTTCATTACCACGATCCAATCCCCATTTACGGCAAGCCAATCCGGTTTTCAGACTTAAACTATGCATGGCTCCTTGTCCCCAGTCTTTCCCTTTCGGATAATTGGTTTTATCACTGGGATACTCCTGAGTCAATTCAACAGTTCTTCCCTGATAAATATCGCCATCCAATATAAAAGTTTCGTTTAAACGAGGGTCGCGGTTCACGAATGGGTTTGCAGTATGTTCAGGATTGTTCCAGTCAAAATCTGAGCCATCAGCCATCGGGAACATATCGAAGTATTCTTTAGTGGGACAATAGCCTCCCCAACGGATGGCATTCCACAACACCAGCTGTCCGGCACTTAAACTTGCCGAATAGATATTCCGATGTACAGAAATCAGTGTTTCGGTAGTCCCACGGTCAAAGTAAGCTTTGCGGAAAGCATAACGATATTCACCAGGTGAAACATCATTTTTTTGTACCAAACGATAAAAGCCATTCTGGCCGAGGGCATTAAAGAAAGCCTCACAAGCATCTACAGCCTTTTTCCACCGTTCGCGGTCGTAATTACCAAACCAGGTCATGTGCTGTTCCGAAGCCTCCCCGGCAGCATAAGGCTGATCGCTGTTTAGCAACGGGCTTGCCACAAACAATAAGACTCTCGCTTTCAATCCGTAAGCGCCAGCTTTGGTCAAACGACCGTCCCACTGTGCCATATCTTCATCCGAAATTCTCCATGGAAAGTCCTGACAAGCTATGACATCATTCAGAAGTCCTATGATAAAATCAACCGTTTCCTGCAGGGTTGCACGTTTAGGCATTTCGTCATCGGCTGCAATTACCTTATCTACAATGGGGAGTCCACCATAATGGCGCAACATGTGTGCATAATAGATAGCAACAAGCATTTTGGCTTCTGCTTTCAGACGCTCTTTCTCAGTTTGGGTCATATCAGGCACACGGTCTACATTATTATAAAGTATCCATGCATGGCGAATTGCCGACCACATGTGAGTCTCGCTTTCATTAAAACGAATCTTAGTAGTCATGTAAGTTGCTCTGGGGGCATTCTCGACAGAGGAATTATAACTACCAGAATAATAAACACGCTGAACACCGGAGTATCCTACATTATCGCAATTCAAGTCGGTGAGTCCTTCAATAGTTCCCAACCACATGGTAGTATAATAGCCACTGGTTTCCAAGCCATAAGGCAAATATTGATAGCTATACGACAATACGCGACGAGCATACTCTGCCGTAGAAAATACGGTGTCAATCGTAACATCCGTACTGGGCGGCTTCTGCAGGAATTTATCCCCGAAAGCCAAATCCTCACACGCCATTGTCACAAATAGACCTAAGGCCAATAATATAACGTGAAAATGCTTTCTTATATTTTTCATAATAACTGTTTATTAAAATCCTATTTTTAAACCAAAATTCACGACTTTAATCAACGGATAGGCGCGTCCATCCGGATTAGATTCAGGGTCACAGAAGTCCAGATCACTAAATGTCAACAGATTATATCCGGAGAGAGACAGACGCAAAGAACTGATACGGAATTTCTGTAACATAGCTTTGGGGAAAGAATAACCTACCTCAATGTTCTTCAGACGAATATAGGAAGCATCACGCAACCATAAATCCGAGTCTTTATAGTTATTGGTTTTACTACCACTCAAAGAAATGGCAGGCGCTTTTGCACTATTCCCTTTTTCAGCTGTCCAGGCATCATCAATCATATATTGAAGAAGTGAATTTGTGCCCGTTTCTCCAAATGGAGTACGATAGATACGACTTACAAGACGGGAAGTCTGGAATGCACCTGCCCACGTCATACTCAGGTCAAAGCCTTTCCAGGAAAAGCCCAACTGGATATTACCATTTAGAAGTGGATAGGTAGGATAACCAATAGCCGATATATCATTTGCATCAATCTTACCGTCCTTGTTCAGGTCTTTATACTTCACATCTCCGGCTATGGGTGAGAAACCGGAACCATGATCGGGAATGCCATTCTCTTTTCCTTTCAAAGATTCATAATTAGCAGCATCCTCTTCCGTAAAGAAGCCGTCATTTACATAGCCGAATTGTTGCCCAACCGGGCGTCCGGTTTCACACATCCATTCATAAGGCTGGGGGATTTCATCTTTGAAAATAACTTTATTTTTAGCATAGGACCAACTGGTACCGATGTAATAACTAAAATCCCTGATTGCATCTTCCCAACGTGCAGTTACCTCAAAACCTTTATTATCCACTTTACCCATATTTACAATAGGTAGAGAAATTGCCAGATAACCAGGGTTTACCTGACGGGAAATCAAAATGTCTTTACGATGCTCGATGAAGTAATCGAAAGAAGTTTTCAGATGGCTATCAAAGAAGTGCAAATCAACCCCATAATTCTGTTTTGCAGCAGTCTCCCAAGTTACATCAGGATTTCCAACTTTTGACTCTTTGGCACCCGGAAGAAAGTTATTAGTAGTAGAACCGAAACTATAAATACCTGTAGTATTATTACTTCCCGCGGTATTGATGATATAACTATCGGGCAAATAAAGGAAACGTGATCCATCAGAAACGATATCATTACCCACAATACCATAAGATGCACGCAGTTTCAAGTAACTGACATAAGGTTTCAGTGGCTCCATAAACTTCTCTTCAGAGATAATCCAACCGACTGAACCGGCAGGGAATGTACCGAAACGCTTCCCTTCTGCAAAGTTCTCCGAACCATTATAACCAATACTAAGGTCTAATAAATAGCGAGTTTTGTAATCATAAGTGACGCGTCCCACAAAGCCTACGTAACTACGGGGAATACCTGTATTTTTACTGGGATAATATTTCATTGTTTGATTGTACATAGCCAGAGCAGAGACATGATGTAATCCAAAATCTCTTTGGAAATTCAAAGCCGCTTCAAGATACCAGTCACGGGACTGTCCGGCCTCCTGTGTCCAACCCATAGTCTGTGCTTCCTGTATCTTTCTTATCAAAGTCTCGCCACTTTCTGTAAGGTAGGCCTCATATTGGTCGGCTTTTCCCTCACGGCGTCGTTTATCAGTCACACCGCTATTATAAGCTCCTTTAATATGTGCTTTTAAGCCTTTTGTGAGAACTTCAAGTTTCTGTTCCAGAGAAAAGTCGAAGTTAATCACATTTCCGCCTGTAGTGGTGTACCCTTTACCGTAATATGTATTCAGGCCATCATTAATAACACCGAAATTGCCAAATACCGATTTATTGACGGAAATCCATTTACCATCCACAATTCCAGCTCCCGAAAAAGGTACGGCACTGTAAATGTTGTCATACAAATAAGAGATATCAGTATAAGTACCGTTGTTATAGTTAGGCTCCGTCTTGTCAGTAAGACGTCCTCCCAGATTGATCTTCATAGAGGTAGTCTTCGTCACATCTATATCCATATTGATACGATAGTTATAGCGGTTATAGCTAAAGCCACGATCATTTTCATGGAAAGTCTCAAAAAGTCCCTTTTGGGTAAATATACCTAAGGAAGCGAAATAACGTACCCGGTCGGAACCACCGGAAATTGTCATATTATGTTGTGTCTGCAGTGCGGAATTTTTAATCAGTAAATCCGTCCAGTCCGTATCGGCATAAAGAATCGGGTTACTATGTGTACGGAAACCTTCCAGCATTGCATCTGTAAACATCAGTTTGTCTTCAGCAACACCGTCACGCAGTTGGGCAGCATTATATGTCATTGCATAGTCGTAACTGTTAGCAAACTCCGGAATATTGGTAGGCATCTGAAGACCAGCACTGGTGGAGAAAGTTATTTTAGCTTTACCGGATTGTCCGCGCTTCGTTGTCACCAGGATAACGCCATTGGCACCACGCACACCAAACACGGCTGTAGCAGAAGCATCTTTCAATACTGTAATATCTTCCACTTCATTGGGGTCTAATTGGGTGAACGAACGTTCCACTCCATCGACCAGACATAATGGAGCGGACAAACCGGTAGACAAGGAACCTACACCACGCACATACAGCGTTGCATCATCAGCTCCCGGCTGACCGCTACTCTGTACACTGGATAATCCGGGAACCTTACCACTCAATGCATTGGCAATACTTCCTACCGGAGATTTCATAATTTCATCTGATTTCACTGAGGATAAAGCACCGGTAACGGTTACTTTCTTCGTAGTACCATAGGCAATAACCTGTACTTCCTCTAACAGCGTAGCACTTTCAGCCATTGAAATCTTCAGCTTGCTCTCACCTTTATAGACAATTTCCTTGTCTTCGTACCCCACAAAGGACACCACAATGGTAGCACCAATCGGAACACTTAAGGTAAACTTACCATCTAAATCCGTAATCTTACCATTCTGGGTACCTTTCACCCTGACAGTAGCACCAATAATCGGGCCTTGGTCATCAAAGACCTCTCCCGTTACTACTCTTTCCTTGTCTTGTTGTGTTACAGCCACAGCTTCGGAACGTTTTTCGTCTCCTAAGCTCTTGCCGGGACATATGGCCAAGAAAGCAAAAATAAAAATCCACAATTTGTTTTTCATAAAAAAGTGATTTTACATAACATTATTAAATAAGGAATAACCATGGTCAATATTTTAGTATCGCATATACACTTACTAAAACAGTGCAAATGAATGGAATCTACAAGACAAGCACCTGACCATTGAGTCATATAGAGTGGCACAAATTGTTTTGCAGACAAAATGTGCCCCATTTCGGACAGATTTCACCCATAGCAACCTAACCGAGGATTCTTAAAAGACCGGTACGAATTAAAATAGTAGTTTGTACATGATGAATAATTCACCAAAAGACAAGAATGCTCTCAATCGGACAAGACTAACAGCATTCTTTGTCGGAGAAGTTTTATTCCTGAAGATCCTCTTCTGCCTGAGAATCCTCCCGAGGAGAATCTTTTCTATAAGACAAAGGAGCAACTCCATAAAAAGATTTGAAACAGCGGCTGAAATAACGTGGAGAAGTAAAACCCAACCGATACGAGATTTCTGAAATATTATATTGTGGTTCTTCCTGCAGCAACCTTAAAGCTTCTTCCAATTTCAGCTTCATTGTAAACTCATTCGGAGTTAACCCCATAACTTCTTTCAGGCGAAGGAACATTTTGCTCCGCCCCATATTCAATTCGGAAGCCAGCATATTCATATCAAAGTCCGGATTGTCAAAATTACGTTTTATGACTTCTGATGCCGTATCCAGCAGTTTCTGATCTGCAGCCGTAAAGCCACCAGCCTCCTGGGGGATCATAGCTTCTGTCCTACTCAACTTTTTCAGCAACAATCGCCTGTTTCTTAGCAGATTATTGCAACGTGCCAAGAGTAATTTCACATTAAAGGGTTTTGTGATATAATCATCTGCTCCAAACATATATCCTTCTATTGTATAATCTATTGAAGATTGTGCTGTAAGCAATACAACAGGGATATATGCCAATTCCAGAGAATTCTTAATTTTATAGCACATTTCCTTGCCAGACATCACCGGCATCATAACGTCACTCACTACCAGCTCCGGCTGCAACTGTTGAGCCAGTTCAAAACCCATTTGTCCGTTTGACGCTTTATATACAATATAGCTTGATGAAAAAATACCTTCCAACATATCCAATACTCCTTCATCATCTTCTACCAACAATACACGAGGTTTTCCGGATTCTTCTTTCTCCTGCCCTGCATTCATCTCACTCTCTTCAGACTCTTCTTCCGGTAATGGTTCCACCTCATCGTAGACAATAGCTTCCCAATCCAATGCAGGTACCGTTACTTTCTCATGTTCCAACTCTTCCTTAGTAAAATGGTTGTTGCCCAGAAGCAGTTGTATTTTAAAGCTACTTCCTTCTTCCAATACACTTTCTACGGTAATATCACCTCTGTGAGCCTCAATTATTCCTTTAGTAAGAGCCAGCCCGATGCCACTTCCAACAATCCCCCTCTGTTGCTTTTCATTCCCTTGATAAAAACGTTCAAAAATTCTGGATAAATCATCCTGGGGGATTCCACATCCGGTATCTGATACAGTTATTTCCATTATCTGCTGCTGCTTCCTGACTGATACCTTAACACTTTTCCCATCAGATGTATATTTAAAAGCATTCGATAACAGATTAAACACTGCTTTCTGCATCTGCACAGGATCAAACCAGACTTCCATCTTCTCATTGGGATGTTCAAACGTATATACTATATTTCTTTTCCGGGCAAGTTCCCAAAATGAACGGTAAACATCTTCCAGAAATGGCACTATATCAACACACTCTACCTTCAATTTCATGAATCCCTGCTCCTGTTTTCTGAAATCCAATAGTTCTGTAATCAAAAAACGTAGATTCATTGCATTCTTATGAATACTATGTAATCTGCGATAAACAGAAAGTGAAAGCTTTTCTGATTGCAACAACATCTCTATCTGCCCAACGATCAAAGTTAACGGAGTACGGAATTCATGGGATATATTAGTAAAGAAACGAAGTTTCATTTTATTCACTTCTTCTATTCGTTCCTTTTCATCCTTTTCTTTGGCTAATGAAAGAGCCAGTGCCTTACGGGCATTTCGTACCCTCAGGAAAACATATATAATTCCTGCTACTATCAGGAAATATACCAGATAAGCCCAAAAACTACGATACCAGGGATAATGTATCACAATGTTAAGTGCTATTTCCTCTCCCATATCCTCACCCAATCTATTTTTTGCCTCACGTACTTTCAATACGTAATTCCCCGGAGCAAGATTCGTATAAATCAGTCGCAATTGGTTTGTTGATATCCAATCCTTATCAAAACCTTCTAATTTATACTGATACCAGATACTCTTTTCCAATTCGATATAGTTAGAACTGGAAAAGTCCACCATCAGATTATTCTGCCAGGACGACAAATCGATATGCTGTATAAATGGCAATGATTCCTCCAATACATGTTGGGTATCTCCCGGACACACCTTGACATTATTGACAAAAAGACTCACAAAATAAAGTTCAGAAGTGTCACTCTCATCATTCATATATAAATCTTTCTCACGAAACGAGATCACACCATCTACCCCACCGATATAAACCATGTCGTCATCCGCTACACAAATTCCACCTCCATCTGCAACTGCAGAAATCATACCTTTTATAGCCCCTAACTCAACCGAATAAATAGAATGGTTAAAAGGCGAATAAATAGAAATCCCTTTATCATTGGTTATCAGTATATTATTTAGAGGAGATTCGGCCAGATTATAACAAAAATTACTTAGCAAGCTATTTTGTTCAGCTGTGTAATGTTCCCACTTCCCTGTATCATAGTTATATGAAAATACTCCATTGCCTATGGTCGAAACGTAAACAGTTCCATCCGTAGCTTCCATTATCTTAGTAATCCGGACCTTACGATTTTCTAATGTGTCAAAGTGCACAGATTCGATCTTGCCCCAATCATTTAAAGATAATTTATACAGGTCTAAATCGGCAGCCAGCCAAACATATCCCTGGGAATCAATTTCAAATGTCTGAAAAAAATCTTTATTGCTGATTAGTTGGAATTCCCCTTTATCCGGATGCATACGCCAGAAGCCATTCCGGGCTGTCACATACAACCAGCCATCTTTAAATAGTGAATAATAAATAATGTGGTCAGGACCTTGTCCGGTACGTTTATAGTCATCCAAATAATTATGAAAATGATTAGTTGCTCTATCATAAAGGCTAAGTCCTCCCGTATATGTGCCTATATATATTTGGTCACGGCTTTCATCATAAGTAATAGTCTTCACATTATCATGCAAAATTGAATTCTTACCACTCTCAGTAGTATAATAGGTAAAAGTATTCGTTTTCCGGTTGAACCGATTTACACCTCCTCCATCCGTACATATCCAAAGGTCACGCCTCTTATCTTCTATTATTTGCCCTATAATCGGATAATTCAAACAATTATTGTTTGCCTCGGCATAGACATAATACTTAAATAAATCCTTTTTCAGATTGAAATAATTCACACCTCCATAATAAGTGCCAACCCAGATAGTACCTTGCCTGTCCTTATAAAGAGAAAATACAGATTCATGCGATAACGAACCCGGATGAAAGTTCGGACGATATACACAATAAGTATCTGCACTGGGTCTATACATCTGTAATCCATCAAAAGTACCGAACCAGACATTATTTTGGTCATCCTCCACAAAACTACGTATCTGTTCACTTACTACACGATCGGAAGCAGATATTTCTTTTTTAAGAATTCCATCACGCCCTATCTTATATAGCCCTCTCATGCGGGAAGCAATCCACAATTCATTTCTGCTACTTACAAATAATTTAAAAATCTCGATTTCCGGTAACAGGCACTTTACGATTTCTCCTTCCAATACATATAAACCTTTGGCTGTTCCAATCCATATTTTATCCCCACTTTTAGCCATACACCAAATTGTTGGAGTATTTAATTTCTGATAAAAAGACAAGGAGTCAGCCTCAGCATTATATCTAAACAAGGAATCACTGGCAGCACACCAGACCTCATTATCAAAAGCAACAATGGAACTTATGCCTGTAGGATATATTTCTTTAAAACGTTCTTTTCTAATATCATATTTAATTAGCGCTCCATCTGTCTTCAAAAAAACATCACCATAAAAGTCACCTACAATTTGATCGACTACTCCATTAATGAATTTCTTCTTCCGAAGTTGATTATCTATGATTTCATAAGATTTATATGTAGAGAGCCGTTCGCCATCATAGATATTAACCCCCTCATTTGTCCCAAACCACATACGCCCCAACGTATCCTGGTAGATAGCCAGAACTGAAAGATTTGAAAGTCCATCTTTCATATCCAGTTTCTTGAAATACTGTCCATACAAGTTAATGCAAAATAACAATAAGACAGGTGTTACATAGTATTTGGTTCTTTTCATATAAATTATTAATTTCTTAAAAGCAAAACTATAGAAATAATTCAAATAAGGCAAATAAACTATTAAAATTATAGTTTTCTCGGTTTTAATAGTTTCAAGCTATGCCAATAACGTCCATTTTTGTAGCACAAATTGTGTAATCATCTAAAAATGAAATGTATCAAAGAGAGCTACTTTGAAATTTTCTATACCTTTGCACTAATCCTAAAATCAAAATACAGAAAGCCATGAAAGGAATTTTCTTATCAATACTATTGTTTTTATCAACGTTAAGCATACAAGGTGCTGAGTCAAATAAAGAATACACATTATGGTACAATCGCCCAGCATACAACCGTGGGGGAAACTTTAGCCAAATCGCAGCAAGAGGATTTCCTTATGATGAAGATTGGAAGAAATGGTCACTTCCCATTGGAAATGGTGCTATGGGAGTCTGCATCTTCGGACGAACTGATGTAGAGCGTATCCAATTAGCAGAGAAAATGATGGGTAACAAGAGTGCCTATGGTAAGGGAGGATTCAGGATTCTATCTAATAAAGGAGAACTTTGCCGGATAAAATACTGCAAAGCAGCAAGTGCACAAGCGACCGACAAGTATAAAAAAACAATCAAAATCAAACTTTCCGGTAATGATATCTTTGAATTCAATACCCGAAAAGGAGAAATATATGAAATCATTTTCTAACACTTCAATCATTTATCATTAACAGTATTATGAAAAAACTACATTTAATCGCTTTTACTATCCTGTCTCTGTTTTCATTCCCGATGCAGGCACAAAAACTCTTGCCTGCCGAACAGGAGATAGAACTGCAGTACGGTGCAGACCGTTTAGGAAAGCGATATGACACAGCCATGCAAAAGTTCCGTGAAAACCGGCTGGGAGCATTTATTCATTGGGGATTGTACGCCATTCCCGGAGGAGAATGGAACGGTCAGGTATATAACGGGGCTGCCGAATGGCTCAAGTCATGGGCAAAAGTCCCCGCTGAAGAATGGCTACAACTTATGAAACAATGGAATCCACAGAACTTCGATGCAAAGAAGTGGGCTAAAATGGCCAAAGACATGGGAGTGAAATACGTCAAAATTACGACTAAACACCACGAAGGTTTCTGTCTGTGGCCAAGTAAGTTTACAGAATACACCGTGGCTAATACCCCATACAAAAAGGATATTCTGGGAGAATTAGTAAAAGCCTACAACGAAGCGGGTATCGATGTACATTTCTACTTTTCTGTTATGGACTGGAGTCACCCGGACTGGCGCTACAGTATCAAAAACCAAGAAGACGAGATCGCCTTTCAACGCTTTCTGGCATTCACCGACAATCAGCTAAAAGAACTCGCCACCCGCTATCCCACTGTCAAAGATTTCTGGTTCGACGGAACCTGGGATGAAAGTATCAAGAAGAACGGTTGGTGGACCGCACATGCAGAACGTATGTTGAAAGAACTCATTCCTGGCGTTACAGTCAACAGCCGACTACGTGCCGATGATTACGGCAAAAGGCACTTTGACAGCAACGGACATCTTATGGGAGATTACGAATCAGCCTATGAACGTCGCCTCCCCGATCCTGTAAAGGACCTGCAAGTGACCAAATGGGACTGGGAAGCGTGTATGACCCTTCCTGAAAACCAATGGGGTTATCACAAGGACTGGTCTTTGAGCTATGTAAAGAATCCGGTCGAAGTGTTGGAAAGAATCGTCCATGCTGTATCCATGGGTGGAAATATGGTAGTAAATTTCGGTCCACAAGCTGACGGAGATTTTCGTACCGAGGAAAAAGAGATTGCAAAAGCCATAGGCAAATGGATGCAGAAAAATGGGGAATGCATATATGCCTGTGATTATGCAGGTTGGGAAAAACAGGCCTGGGGATATTATACACATAAAAAGAATAGCGTTTATATGATAGTATTCAATCGTCCTTATTCCAAGCAACTTACGGTGAAAGTCCCGAAAGAGACCCAAATTATCAATGCCATATTACTGAACGGAGAAAAAATGAAAGTTACAGAAACTGCCCGCAATGAATATAATGTGAGAGTACCTAAACAGGATTTCCAAGAACCTTTCGTCATAAAACTGGAAATAAAATCCTCTAAAACATCTACTAATAAATACTATGAAGCACTTACTTAAAAAAAGAAATATGAAGCGTTTAATTATTTATTCCATTTTGTCTATAGTAGCGATTTACTCATATGGACAAAACAGTTTCAACAAAACCGATATAAAATCTATCATGAAAAGTGTTGCTGATTGGCAAATAGCCAATCCGGCAAAGGGGAATGAACATGATGATCTGAACTGGACACATGCCGCATTGTACATGGGCATGATAGATTGGGCCGAGTTAACCGAAAAAGAAGACGGAGACAGTTCTTATTATGAATGGTTGATGAAAATAGGCCGCCGTAACGCCTGGCAGGTAGGAAAATACATGTATCATGCAGATCATATAGCTGTGGGACAGGTATTCCTGGACATGTACCAGAAATATCACGACCGGAATATGTGGCTTCCTACACTGGCACGTACAGAATTTGTGATCAATCATCCGTCAGCCAGTACACTGGAACTGGACTACAGGAATATGGCAAGCCTGGAACGTTGGTCATGGTGCGATGCTTTATTCATGGCACCTCCTGTCTATGCTAAAATGTATATGCTGACCGATGATTGGAAGTACATCGAATTCATGAACCGGGAATATAAAGCTACCTACGACTATTTGTTTGATAAAGAAGAAAAATTATTCTACAGAGACCACCGTTATTTCAATCAAAAAGAAGCTAACGGCACAAAAGTATTCTGGGGTCGTGGAAACGGTTGGGTACTGGGAGGGCTTTGCGAAATCTTGCAGACTTTGCCTCGAAATAATATGCACCGCCAGTTCTATCAGGATTTATTCATTACCTTGTCCGACCGTATCATCCAGTTACAAGGAAAAGACGGATATTGGCACGCCAGTTTACTGGACCCGGACTCATATCCTTCACCCGAAACAAGTGCCACCGGCTTCATCGTATATGCCTTAGCTTATGGTGTAAATGAAGGATTATTAGATAAAGCAACCTTTATGCCTGCCATAGAAAAAGGATGGAAAGCCCTGGTAAAAGCTGTAGAAAAGGATGGAAAGCTGGGCTATGTACAGCCCATCGGCGCCGATCCAAAGAAAGTGACCCGCGAAATGACCGAAGTTTATGGTGTAGGCGCATTTCTGTTAGCAGGCAACCAAATCTACAAAATGGCCAAGTAAAATAAAGAATAATCATAACATAAAAATAGTAACTTGAAAAACAATATGAAAAATAAAATCCACCTTATAATTTTGCTTTTTATAAGCAGTATTATATCGGTAAAAGCAAGCGTAGCCACAAATAGCAATCTTCCGGGCAACGAGGATGAATTTGAAGTACTGATGCAGAAAATCAGGCTCGACTTTGCTAAAAATCCCTCTATTGATGAATCCTTAAAGAAATACAACGAAACTGACGGCTCATTCACAGATGTAGATTATGGCAGTATTCAGCGTACAAAGTGGCCTCCTCTGGAACACGTCGACCGCCTGTACGATTTTGCCTTTGCTTATACAAATCCTAAAAATAAATATTACAAGGATGAAAGCCTCTTCACTAAAATAGAGAAAGGCTTGGAATACTGGCATGAACGTAATCCCTGGTGTCATAACTGGTGGTATAACCAAATAGCAGAACCTCAACGTTTGGGAGTATTACTCATACAAATGCGTATAGGTGAAAAACACCTGAATACGGAGTTGGAAAACAAAATATTGGAAAGAATCAAAACTGACGGAGGCGATCCTGCCAAGTGGACTGGCGCCAATCGTACGGACATTGCCTTGCACTGGATATATCGCGCATGTCTTTCCAAAAATGAAACAGACCTGAAAGTGGCACTTGAGAATGTTTACAATCCTATCGTATATACTACAAAAGAAGGATTTCAACACGACAACAGCTATTTTCAACATGGCAGACAACTTTATATTGGCGGATATGGAGATGAAATCCTGAAGGGGGTTACCCAAATAGCGATGTATACCAAAGGTACTCAGTATGCAATTCCTCAAGACAAATTAGCATTGCTCAGCAAATTCATGCGCGAGACCTATTATGCTACTATACGGGGGCAATATATGCTATTCGATGTACTCGGGAGAGGTGTAAGCCGTCCCGGCGTCACAAAGAAGATACATACAGCTTTATTCGCCAAACGTATGATTGAATTAGATCCGGATCATGCCAATGAATTTAAGGATATTATCGCCCGTCTGGATGGCAAGCAACCAGCCCACTATGCACTCACGTCTAAGCATACTCACTACTTCAGGGGAGATTATACTCTCCATATACGTCCCACATACGCTTTCGATGTTCGCATGGCATCTACCCGCACTGCACGTTGCGAATATGGAAATGGAGAAAACCTGAAGACTTACTTTATGTCCGACGGATGTACCAACATTGTAGTCGACGGAGATGAATATGCCGAAATCTTTCCTGTCTGGAACTGGACACGTATTCCCGGTACAACGGCTCCGCAACTTGATGAAATTCCCATGGCAGCCAGTGACTGGCAAACTCCGGGAACTTCGACTTTTGCCGGAGGTGTATCCGACAGTTTATACGGAGCATCTGTTTATTCATACACAGATTCCTATGCTGAAATCAATACAAGCGCACACAAAGCATGGTTCTTTTTCGACAATGAAATCGTATGCCTGGGTGCGGGGATACATTCCACATCACCACATCCCGTATTTACAACTATCAATCAATGCCTGTCTTCTACAGAGAATCCTATAATCTGTCAGAAAGGAAAACTCTCTGATATCCAAGAAGGTACTTCCGACTACACCTCCCCCGAATGGATTCTACACAACAAGATAGGATACATATTGCCAAAAGGACAACAAGTCTTTGTATCCAATCAACAACAAGAAGGGAACTGGTACAATATCAACCATACCACTTCCAAAGATATCGTCCGAAAAAAAGTATTCACACTTGGAGTTAATCATGGTATTACACCAGAACAGGCCACTTATGCTTATATCGTTGTACCTGGTATCCAGACTGCTGAAAACATGAGGGGGTACCTGCAAAAAAATAATATTGAAATTCTGGCTAATACAGAAAATGTGCAGGCAGTCAGAAATAAAAAAACAGACATCTGGCAGATGATTTTTTATAATGCAGGAGAGTTTACCCACAAAGACATGACAGTAAAGGTAGACAAAGGCTGTGCTCTAATCATCAAAAAGATTGATAAAGATAAAATAAAACTTCATATTGCTGATCCTGCGCAGACACAGACCGACATAACCGTAAAAATAGATACTCCCAAACGATCAGGAACTATCAATTGCGACTTCAGTAATAGCGATATATATGCCGGAAGAACCCAGGCTTTCTACATCCGGCTTAAATAATCAGACCTTATAAAAGTTAACTGACACAATCCCTCAAAAAGAAGTCTCGACCCTGATTGAATCTTTCATCAGGTCGAGACTTCTCTATTTTACTTCATAAACCGGATACAAAAAGGCAGTAACTTCACAGCTACTGCCCTATTTTTGAAAGAGGAGTTTCCCTTTCTATTAATTACCAAAAAGAATTCAAATTATTTAAGGCGATACAATAACCAAGAACTTTGGAAATCCTTACGATTTGAGTATTTAGCCTTGAAAGCATCACGTGCATCGGCAGCAGAAGCTCTATCATTAAAAGTACTAACAATTACACGGTACATAGCTGCATCTGAATTAAAAGCAACAACAGCATTGTAACCTTCCTTATCCAAGAAGTTTTTCAGGTTTTCAGCATTAGCTTTCACACCAAAACTACCACAAACCACACTGTAATCTTTCAAACCACCTACGCCGGATACTACTTCTACTTTTTCCTGACGTACACCTGCAGTTGCAACCGGAGTGCTTTCCACCACTCTTGCTTCTACCGGAGCAGTAACTGTCGGAGCTACTTCTACTGGTGCAGTAGTCTGGGGTTCTGCCAGTTCCTGTTGCTTTGCCTTTTCATATGCTTTTTTATAAGCGCTTTCACTTGATTTACAAGAAGAGAATGCCAATACAATACACAATCCCATTCCTAAAATGGCTAATTTTTTCATAATCATATCATTTTTGTTAATAAATTCTATATCAATATCCTAACTATACTCAATATTTACGGAATATAGATCGTACTCCTTCATACTCCAAACGGAGGGATGAGGAATTGAGTTCCTCTATTGTGAAGGTTCGTTTTCCATTTTCCCATCCCATATAGAGTGCATAATTTTCGTACTCTACACTTTCAGGCAGCAAAATAATAGAAATTTTATCTCCTTTCAAAGAATAATTCCCAAAAAACGTTTGATACCTGCCATTTTTCAATAAACAAATGGCAGAAAAACTGCCTTTCTGAAAATTATAGAAGATGCTATCTTGCCGTTCTATGGAGCCATCGGCATATTGATACTGCCTTAACTGCCACTTATTATCTAAATCGCCGTCAACATTACTACAAGCTGCCAGTACAAGCATTACCAACCCGATAATCAGAAATATCTTTCTCTTTCGTATCTTCATGTAGCCAATATTCCGAATAATAGGACAAATGTACGCGGAACAATCAATCCGAACGTTACTCTTATAGTTAAATTAAGCTAATCATATTTTTTTCCCTGCGACAGAAGCCGGTCCGAACCGTATCAGACCCGCACCAAGTACATACCAAGTCCGTACCATCTCCGTGTCTATAGAACCGAATTTGCTATGGAGTTGGTACGGACTTGATACGGAGTTGGTCCCTTTCGAAACCGGATAAGAAAAATAAATGAAAAAATATATTCAAAAAAAAGAAGTTACGTGAACAACTATTCAAAGAAAAATGTTAGTTTTGTAGTATTAACCTCTTTAAAATAGAAAGGAGAACATTATGAAAGGATTAAATGTACTTGTAGCTTTTCTGGGCGGTGCAGCAGTAGGCGCAGCCGTCGGTATTTTATTTGCTCCCGAAAAAGGAGAAGACACTCGTCACAAAATTGCAGAAATCCTCCGTAAAAAGGGAATTCGCCTGAACCGTAGCGAAATGGAAAATCTGGTAGACGAGATTGCAGCAGAAATTAAAGGCGAAGCAGCCGAATAAAACAAAATCTACAAAAAAACAGAGCCACTATGATGTTTGCAGACGATAGAAGTATTGACAACCTCCAGCAGCTATTCATTGAGTTTAAGAAATATCTGAACCTACAAAAAGAATATACTAAACTGGAAATAACTGAGAAACTCTCAATCCTGCTTTCTGCCCTGATATTATTATCAGTGGTTATTATTTTAGGCATGGTGGCACTGTTTTATTTGTCGTTTGCGCTGGCTTATATTTTAGATCCGCTCGTAGGTGGACTCATGGTAAGTTTCAGCATCATCGCATGCTTCCATCTTCTGCTGGTTTTATTAGTAATTACTTTCCGCAAAAAACTCATCGTCAACCCGATGGTGAATTTTATTGCGGGATTGTTTTTTGATAATGATAATGAAAAATGATACCATCATGAATAATATGCCTGATACTTCTTCCATGACTCTGGAAAGTATTGCACTACGGAAAAAAGAATTACGGAAGAAATTACATGCACAGAAAGAAATCATGACGGATACGGCAAGAGAATTATTTGCTCCGCTTGCACCCGCTGCCGACAAAGGTAATGCTATCATGCGTGCCTTTAATACAGGCATGGCTGTTTTCGACGGATTGATGTTAGGAGTAAAACTAATGAGAAAAGTCAGGAGGATGTTTTCTGCCAAAAGATAAACAGATATTAAAACAAAAGAACTGCACTTTATAAAGTGCAGTTCTTTTGTTTTAATTCAATTCTAAGATTACAGATACGTTTCAAGCAACTTCACGCCACCTTCTTCCGGAACAATTGTCACTTCTTGTACAACTGCAGGCAGCAACACAGTTTCACCTGCACGGACAGCAATTTCATTCTGGCTGTCGTCTGTGATGCGGCATGCACCTTCTACACAAATGAAAATCACAAATGAATCCAATTCAGAATAGTCACACGTAATTTCCTCCGTCATATCATAGATGGAAGTAGTGAAGTAAGGACTGGCAACCAATTCTACCGGTTCGTTCTTCAAGTGATCGTATTCAGTACGGAAATCATCCTGCACATCGGCAAAATTAATGGCTTCGATAGCCTGAGTAGTATGCAACTCACGAGATTTACCTTCTGCGTCTTTCCGGTTGTAATCGAAAATACGATAAGTGATATCCGAAGTCTGCTGGATTTCAGCCACAAAAGCACCGGCGCCAATACCATGCACACGACCGGCAGGCACATAGAACACATCCCCTGGTTTCACATCACACGTTTGCAGCACTTCAGCAAAAGTTCCGTTATAAACTCTTTCCTTGTATTCTTTCGCAGTAATCTGCTCGGAGAAACCGGAAATCAACTTTGCCCCCTTATCCGCAGATACCACATACCACATTTCATTTTTACCAAAAGAATTATGGCGTTTTCTAGCCAGTTCATCACCCGGATGTACCTGAATAGACAAATCCAATCTGGCATCTATGAACTTTATTAACAAGGGGAACTTTGTGCCAAAACGAGAGTAATTTACTTCACCGACAAGTTCATGACGGTATTTCCCTACCATCTCAGGGAGCGTAAGGCCTTTGTCAGGGCCATTGGCAACAACAGACTCATTGTCTTCTACAGCCGAGATTTCCCAGCTTTCGCCTACTCCGGATAGCGTTTCATTCAATTGCTTAAAAGCAATAATCTTGTCGCCTCCCCAAAGCGTTTGCTTCAGAATAGGCTCAAATTTCAAAGGATACATTCGTAGTTTTTGTTAGAGCTTTAAATAAAAATGTTACATTTTTTTAGATTAACGCGACAAACTTACAAAAAATATCAATTCGCCTCGTAAATGTTAAACGCTAAACTTTCCTAAAATGTTCTTCACATTTCAAGATAAACCCTTGGGAGTACGGAAGAATTTCTTTTTATTTGCAAGAAATTTAAATTATACCATGGATATGATAAACACCGTGTCAACAGGAAGTAACTTGTCTGGTTTAAACAAGGAAGACTTTCAAAAAGATATAAATAACAAAAAGACTGATTTATTTATTCTTAAAAATGCTCAGGGAATGGAAGTTGCAGTAACTAACTACGGATGCGCTATCCTTTCCATTATGGTCCCCGACAAGAACGGGAAGTATGCTAATGTAGTTCTGGGACATGACAGTATAGATCATGTAATCAATAGTCCCGAACCTTTCCTCAACACTACCATCGGACGCTACGGTAACCGTATAGCCAAAGGAAAGTTCACTCTGTATGGCGAAGAGCACAATCTGACGATCAATAACGGACCTAATTCTCTGCACGGCGGACCCACAGGTTTCCACGCCAGAGTATGGGATGCAGTCCAACCGGATCCGACAACTGTTGTATTCAACTATACATCTGCAGATGGTGAAGAGGGCTTCCCTGGCAATCTGGAAATAGAAATGACCTACCGCCTGGAAGATGAAACCAATGCACTGGTTATCGAATACCGGGCCACTACCGACAAAGCAACAGTTGTCAATCTCACCAATCACGGCTTCTTTAATCTGGCAGGAATTGCCAATCCCACCCCTACGGTTCTAGACCACACGATTACTATCAACGCTGATTTTTACACTCCCATTGATGAAGTATCTATTCCTACAGGAGAAGTCCTGAAAGTGGAAGGTACTCCTATGGATTTCCGTACACCGCACACTATCGGTGAACGCATTGATGATAAATTCCAGCAGTTGATAAATGGTGCAGGCTATGATCATTGTTATGTACTGAATAAAACCGAGAGTGGCGAATTAAGTCTTGCCGCTACTTATACGGAACCGGAAAGCGGACGTACAATGGAAGTATATACCACAGAGAACGGAGTACAACTTTATACAGGAAACTGGTTGGGTGGCTTTGCCGGTGCTCACGGAGCTACTTTCCCGGCACGCAGTGCAGTTTGTTTTGAAGCCCAATGTTTCCCCGACACACCCAACAAACCACATTTCCCATCGGCCGTATTGCTCCCGGGCGATGAATACCAACAAGTAACTATTTACAAGTTCAGTGTACAAGAATGAATATAACTAACCTAATTTTATAACTAATTTAATTAATTAAAAACCATGACACAACAAAAACAGAACGGTAATCTTGTCGCTATCATTACCATGTTCTTTATTTTTGCGATGATTTCCTTCGTTACAAATCTTGCCGCACCGTTCGGTACGATTTGGAGGAACGAATATGCGGGTTCGAATACTTTAGGTATGATGGGAAATATGATGAACTTCCTGGCATATCTGTTTATGGGAATTCCTGCCGGTAACATGCTTGTTAAGATCGGTTACAAGAAGACAGCATTGATTGCAATGGCAGTAGGTTTCCTCGGTCTGTTCACGCAATACCTTTCCAGCTTATTCGGAGCAAATGCCGAAGTTTTCGCATTCGGTGAATATGTAATCAAATTAAATTTCGTTATCTATCTGCTTGGTGCATTTATCTGCGGTTTCTGTGTTTGTATGCTTAACACAGTGGTGAACCCGATGTTGAACCTTCTCGGTGGTGGTGGCAACAAAGGTAACCAATTGATTCAAACAGGTGGAGCCCTTAATTCTTTATCCGGTACATTGACTCCGCTTTTTGTAGGTGCTTTGATCGGTACGGTAACTTCCAAGACAGCCATGTCTGATGTTGCTCCTCTCCTCTTCGTTGCTATGGGTGTATTCGTAGCTGCATTTATTATCATTTCATTTGTAGCTATCCCTGAACCACACCTTCAGAAAAGTGGAGCAAAGAAAGAAAAATTCTCTCACAGTCCATGGAGCTTCCGCCACACTGTACTGGGTGTAATTGGTATTTTCATTTATGTAGGTATCGAAATCGGTATTCCGGGTACATTAAACTTCTATCTTGCCGACGCAAGCGATAAGGGTGCCGGAATCATGATGAACGGTGCTGCCATCGGTGGTGCTATTGCTGCTATCTACTGGTTGTTAATGCTTGTAGGACGTACTGCAAGTAGTGCTATCAGTGGTAAAGTTTCCAGCCGTACACAGTTAATCGTTGTATCTGCCACTGCTATTGTTTTTGTATTGATCGCTATCTTCACTCCGAAAGATGTAACAGTTTCAATGCCCGGTTATACTGTAGGTGAAGGCTTTATGATGGCACAAGTACCCGTCAGCGCATTGTTCCTCGTACTCTGCGGTCTTTGTACTTCTGTAATGTGGGGTGGTATTTTCAACCTTGCAGTAGAAGGATTAGGAAAATATACAGCACAAGCATCCGGTATCTTCATGATGATGGTTGTTGGTGGTGGTGTATTACCTTTGATCCAACAAAGCATTTCTGACTCTGTAGGTTATATGGCTAGCTACTGGTTAATTATCGCAGCTCTTGCTTATCTGCTGTTCTATGGTCTGGTAGGTTGCAAAAATGTTAATAAAGATATCCCAGTAGAGGATTAACGCAATAAAAAGGTATAGGTAATTAATTTATTCACTTATAAATTTAAAAAGATTATGGATATAGAACACGTAAGAAGCCGTTTCATCAAGCATTTTGACGGAACAACAGGAGCAGTTTACGCTTCTCCGGGACGCATCAACCTCATTGGTGAGCATACAGACTATAACGGTGGTTTTGTATTCCCCGGAGCAATCGATAAAGGCATGATTGCTGAAATTAAACCGAATGGCACTGACATAGTGAAGGCTTATTCCATCGATTTGAAGGATTATGTAGAGTTCGGTTTGAAAGAAGAAGATGCTCCTCGTGCAAGCTGGGCAAGATATATCTTCGGTGTATGCCGTGAGATGATTAAGCGTGGCGTTGATGTAAAGGGCTTCGATACAGCTTTCTCTGGTGATGTGCCTTTGGGTGCAGGTATGTCTTCATCTGCCGCTTTGGAAAGTACATATGCGTATGCATTAAACGATCTGTTCGGTGACAACAAGATAGACAAGTTTGAACTGGCTAAAGTAGGTCAGGCAACAGAACATAACTATTGCGGCGTAAACTGCGGTATTATGGACCAGTTTGCTTCTGTATTTGGCAAGCAAGGCAGCCTTATCCGTCTGGACTGCCGTTCACTGGAGTATCAATACTTCCCGTTCGATCCGAAAGGCTATCGTTTGGTATTGGTAGACTCTGTAGTTAAGCATGAATTGGCTTCTTCAGCATACAATAAGCGTCGTCAAAGTTGCGAAGCTGCTGTTGCTGCTATTCAGAAGAAACATCCGCATGTAGAGTTCCTGCGCGATTGTAGCATGGACATGCTGCAAGAGTCAAAAGCTGAAATTAGCGAAGAAGACTTCATGCGTGCAGAATATGTCATTGAAGAAATTCAACGCGTGCTCGACGTTTGCGATGCTTTGGAAAGAGGTGATTACGAAACGGTAGGTCAGAAGATGTACGAGACACATCATGGTATGAGCAAACTTTACGAAGTAAGCTGTGAAGAACTCGACTTCCTAAACGACCTTGCATTCGACTGCGGTGTGACAGGTTCACGCGTTATGGGCGGTGGATTCGGTGGTTGTACTATCAACTTGGTGAAAGATGAGTTGTACGATACATTCATCCAGAATGCAAAGGATAAGTTCAAAGAGAAATTCGGCAGAAGCCCTAAAGTTTATGATGTAGTCATCAGTGACGGTGCTCGCAGATTAGTTTAAAATAAAAACAACCCAATCTTAAAAGGGCGTCTTCCCATTACGGGGAGACGCCCTTATCTTTTTAGCCTTTTTCAAATAAACTAATTAACTAACCTAATCTAACCTTCAATATATTCTATATCTAAACCTATTGCATTCCTTCTGTTGTCATCTGAATACGCTTCATGGTTCCATCTTCATTATAGTACAGGCGATCAATACACACAGAGCGCCTATAGCTTCCCCCTGTGGGATTAATTCCGCCATTGTGATAGACAAAGTACCAGTCGCCTTTAAATTCGATGATGGCCTGATGATTGGTGTTGGAGTTACCAGCTATTTCATTCAGTATTCCTTTATATTCCCAAGGTCCGGTAATACTCCGGCTCATTGCATAGCAAATCTTCTCGGGAAACTCAGAAGCGTAAGAAAGATAATACCAGTCTCCGCGCTTATGTATCCAGGGAGCTTCCGTAAAACGAGGCAAATCTACGTAAACAATCGGGCCATCCAGTTCAATCATATTCTTCTTCAATCTGGCATAATAGCACTGGGTATTGCCCCAATACAGATAAGCTTGTCCGTCATCGTCTATAAAGACTGTCGGATCAATGTCATCCCAGTAGATTTTAGTGCGTTCTACCGTCATATCATTGGTAATCAGAGCAGAGCCACGTGCATCAACAAAAGGGCCTAACGGAGAGTCGGAAACAGCCACACCGATAGACTTTCCGGGAATGGCATTATGCTCCACTGTAACGTACCAATAGAATTTACCATCACGTTCGATAACCTGACTTGCCCATGCTTCGCCCTTTGCCCAAGAGAAATCTTTGGCTTTCAAAGGTACAGAATGTTCAGTCCATGTCCTCATATCAGTTGAAGAAAAAACACACCACTCATTCAGAAGATAATGTTCAGCTGGTGGAGGACATTCATCGTGTCCGGCATAGATATACACTCTGTCGTCATATACCATCGCACCCGGATCAGCCGTATATTTATACTTTATAATCGGATTTCCTTTCGCTACAAAAGTAGTATCTTTTTGTGCTGATAGCCCTTGTGAGGCTACCAGTACAAAAGAAACAACCAAAAATCTAACCTTATCTAACCTAACTTTATTCATCAATTTCATCCTTTCTTAAAAATGTAGATAGCAAATGTATTGGGTTCGAGCTCTACATTCAGCACCTGTCCGTCGATAGAAACCGGAGTTTCCTGGGGCTGGATAGCAGATGGCTGTTCAATCGTATTATCTTTATTAGGATCAGTTGAACGAAGCTTTATACAACGACCGTCAGACAATACATCTTGCTTCTTCAATCCTTCAAACTTCAATGATAAGGGCTGAGCTTTATCGGAAGTATTGGCTACTTTCACTATAATCTCTTTTTTATTTTTATCATAAACAGCACTTGCAAACAAGCCATTCTGTCCCTCAGTACCAGTTACAGGCTTTTTATCCATAGTAAGGGAAAGTACGTTGGTACCTTTATGGTGTCCGTAGAGTTGCTGAACATAGTAGCTTACAGTACGTACCAAGTTCAGATTATCAAACCAGATCATATCCGGACGCCATTGCCATCCTTCCACATGAGCAAACAGAGGAGCATAAGTAGCCATGTATACAATATCGGCATTACGTTCCAATCCTGTCATAAAAGCAGCTTCAAGCAAGGCAGCATTGAAATGGTTCCACTTCTTACCTTTACCATGACAAGCATATTCACCGGCAAATACTTTCGGACCTTTACGGTCATAGTTATCATAACGTGTTCCCTGATTCAGGAACCAGTTCTCAGGACGATAGAAATGTTCATCCACCAGATCCACTTTCAGACGCTTCATTTCCGGCCACAAATATTCAAACTGCTTTCCTTCAGAATCAGGTCCCGAACTTCCGATAATCTTGATATCGGGATAAACTTTACGGATAGCTTTAATAAATGGTTCGAGATGTTCCGGATATTCCGGTCCCCACTGCTCGTTACCTATACCAATGAATTTCAGGTTGAACGATGTAGGGTGTCCCATATCGGCACGCAATTTTCCCCATTTCGTGGTTACATCCCCATTGGCAAATTCTATCAGATCAAGAGCATCCTGCACATAGCTATCCAAATCGCAAACGGCCACATGTGCCTCTGCATCCGAATTCTGGAACTGACAAGCCAGACCGCAACTTAATACCGGCAACGGCTCTGCTCCTATTTCTTCCGAAAGTTGGAAAAATTCAAAGAATCCCAATCCGTAGCTTTGGAAATAATCGGGATAGAAACGATGTGGAAAAGTATATTCCCAACGGTTTTCATTCAAAGGACGGTTCTCTACCGGACCTACTGATTTCTTCCAATCATAACGCGTAGCCAAATCCGTTCCTTCAACGATACATCCACCGGGGAAACGGAACACACCCGGCTTAATATCTGCTAAAGCTTGCGCAAGGTCTTTACGCAAACCATTCTCATGCCCTTTCCATGTATCGACCGGAAAAAGAGAAACGTGTTCCAAATCGACTGTTCCCCCTGAAGCAAGGAAGATACGTAATGTTGACTTTGGATCTGTTATGCCGGGCTTTAGGATAACCTGATATTTTTTCCATTCTTTGGAATCAATAGTCAATGTTGCTGTAGCGAAGGCATGATGTTCGCCCATTGATTTGGTATCTACCAACTCTACACGAATCTTTTCGGCTGTTCCTCCTTGTGGCAAACGTGCCCACACGGAAAAGCGATACTCTTCTCCGGCTTTTACACCGATGCCAAAGAATCCTTCATTGTCGAGCCCGGTGTGCTTATGCGGATGCCCGGGATTGGACAAGCGAACATAATGAGGATTCTTCTCAAAAGGTCCGTCATCCTGCAAAGTCACATTGCCAAAAGTTTTCCATCCCATCAGATGTTGAGGGAATTCAAACGAACGGTTCTTCACCAATTCGGCGTACAATCCGCCATCAGCGGCATAGTTAATGTCCTCAAAGAACAACCCATACATAGTAGGCTGAATCTCTGCGCCTAATTTCTTGGTCTGTATCACAAACTCATTGGTTTGTGCCTGAAGCACCATACCCGCAGTAAGGGTCAGCGCTGCTAATAATCCAGTGTATCTTTTCATGGTTTCAAAATAAAAATTATAATTGATTATTTAGTTCTTTTTCCCCATACGGATCGCCCACGACTATCCAGACCAGTAAAGAGAACTGTTTCTGTTTCGTTCTCCCAGTCGTGCCCGGCAAACACAATCAGATTCTTCACCACTTCTCCGTCCAATGCCAGTTGTAAGGATTGGTCTTCTTTGGCAAAATCCCAGGTTCCTTTATTCTCTCCTAACTGTCCATCTTTCTCCAGATATAAGAAGTGGGACATATTCCATTCTTCATCTTGCAGTTCACCCTCGCCCCACAATATCTGTCCGGCTTCCAGTTGGCGTTCATACAGGGGTTCCTGTACACGGATAATTTCCCACTCGCCCACTAAATCCGCCGCAGAGAACTTCTGGGGATTACTACCTGCGTAGCGTTCAGGCGATACAACAGGCCAGCCATCTTTAGTGAAGAATACTTGTCGCACATGGAGGTCCATCATCTGGTTTTGTGGTGACAAGCGCCCCTGATGAGCCATAAAATACTGTCCGTCATCTGAAGTGAACACCGCACAATGCGCAGTTCCCGCCCATCCCGGATGGTTCTTGAAACGGTAAGGAGCTGTTAATATAGGAAAGTTATTCGTCGTATCTTTCAACTCTTTGCCAAAGTAATCTATGAACGGACCTTCCGCTTTGTCTGAACGTCCCACGCGCACATTGTAGGTGGTCATCAACGGATCGTAGGAAACAAACAGGAAATATTCTTTTAACTCAGGATTATAAATAATCTCAGGCGCTTCCAGGTTATCCTTCGTATAGTTGGCACGACGGGCTGTCAAGTGCCCTCTATCTCCCTCTGTAAAAGGAAGTCCGGTTGCGGGATTCAACTCCACGCAATACAAGCCGCCAAAAAATGAACCATAGTGCATCCACCACTTCCCGTTCGAAGGATCTACAGTGATACTGGGATCAATGGCGTTCATGGCCGTCGTATCATCCGTCTTGACAACGCAGCCCGCCAACGTCCAGGGACCTTCAGGAGAATCAGATTCAGCCAATCCGATATAGGATGTCTTCCGCCCGAAAGCTGATACGCAATAATACAATCTATACTTATTATTATAAGGGATAATATACGGAGCCCATATATTCGTCGCCCCATGTCCATCGGCATGCGTACGCACCCACTCTACCGCTTCCTGCGGAATTTCAGGAAATGCCCATCCCATAAACTCCCAGTTCACCAGATCCTTGGAGCGCCTCATCTGAATAAATCCCAAAGGAACTCCCTTTTCTTTTGCTTCCTTACGGTTCTCCCGGAAAATGGCATCTGTAGAATATATATAATAATACTCACCTATCTTCCGGCACGACGGATCATGCACATTGTAAGTTCCCCACGATTGATAATTCTCCATAGAAGACAAGGCGGAATAATCATCCGTCCACGGATTTGGTGAGGCGGCAGGCGCAAATACAGAGGAGGTGCAGCCTGCAAACAAGCTGCTCATCAGCACAACAGCTATAGATAACAAGTTTTTCATACTATCAGTAGATTATAAATTCTGAATGCAAAAATACGCCCGGACGGGCACGGGAAGGTGGACAAATGAATATTTGAGGTGGACAATCAAGCAATTTATATCAAAAACAAGCGGTCGGATTTTAAACTTCATGAATATTCTTCTAACTTTGCCTTTAATTATGCAAATAATATGAAAAGACACAGCCTGTTACACCTTATTATTATATATACCAGTTTTATTATACCCGGTATCTTGCAGGCGCAAGAACGTTTTACCGATCGGTATAATATCTCGTACATCACTATGGATGATGGACTTCCTTATAATTTTATCGACGATATTTATAAAGATACCCGGGGCTTTCTGTGGATATCTACTTCCGGAGGAGGACTCTCACGCTATGACGGTTACGAATTCATTCATTTCAACCCCAATACTCCCCATTGCAAACTCAAAAGCAATTTCATTCGGAATGTATACGAGGACAACTATCAGCGCCTTTGGATTGTGTCCGAAGGAGGCACGGACATTATTGATTTGTCGACCTTGCAATCCATCATCCCCAATGATCCCCAAGGGCTTCTGACAGATGTATTAAACCAGCCTGCCTATACCGTGATACTCGATTCACAGAATTGTATATGGCTGCAATGCGGCAACGCACTCCACCGGATAACCTTCAACACAAAGGGAGACGTAGAAACCTTATCTACATTGACGCTGCCAGAGCTAACCGAACCGGATCTTGTACTAAAAGATATCGATGAAGACGGGAAGATATGGACAGCAATAAACAGCACAATCTACAAGATCAGCCCGAACAATCAGGGGGGATTAGAGACAAATCATATATCCGAAAAACTCACCTTCACGCCCGACATCTACCTGAGAGACATGCTGGCAAAGGAGAATGAAGTATGGATAGGCACACACATAGGGCTTTATCGCTACAATAAAAACAACAATACGATAAAGATGTACGAGAACCTGCCCAATGACCCGAATTCCCTGTCACAAAACTATCTGACCAGCCTTGCCATCACCAATGACAAACAACTGATTGCAGGGACACTTCGCGGCGCAAACATCTACAATCCTATAACAGACAACTTTGAGCGCCTTACTCATAACTCAACCGGCAACAGCCAGCTGAACAGCAATTTCATCAATTGCATAAAGGTAGACGGGAAGCATATATGGATCGGCACTGAAAGCGGAGGCATCAACAAACTTACCCCCAAACGTTTATTCATACACAACTACATACATGATAAAGAAAACCCATCAAGTCTGTCCGATAATCCGGTAAATACCATTTACGAGGATAAAGAAGGCAATTTATGGGTAGGCACCGTAGAAGGGGGACTGAACCTGAAGAAACCGGATAAAGATCAGTTTGTGCATTACAGATGGGAACGTGGCGAAATAAGCCATAACTCCGTCAGCAGCCTCGAAACCGACAATCAGGGACGGCTATGGGTAGGTACCTGGGGCGGCGGAATCAATATCATGAACCCTAAAGCGCTGAACCGTCCGCAGCAAGTGATATTCACTCATCCGGAAACGGGATTTCCACTCTTTTTCATTGCAGTACTCATCTATGATTCTATCAATAATGGGATGTGGGTAGGTGCCAACCGGGGACTCTTTTTCTACGATATGGCAACCCAAAAGTTCATATCTCCTTTTGCCAACCATACAGCGGAAAACCTTCGCGACTGCCTGGGCGCCATCATCGATAAAGAAGATAAATTATGGATAGGCAGTACGGAAGGGGTATACATTGTAGACCTGCATTCCCGCTCCCCAAAATCAGAAAAGGGAGAGTTCCAATACCGGCATATCAACTATAAACTGGATAACCCGCAATCAAAACTGATAGAGAAAATCCGCTGCTTCTGCCAAACAAAAGACGGAACCCTCTGGTTGGGAAGCAATGGATATGGCATTTATAAAAGAAAAGTCGACGGACAAGGCAAAGAAGAGTTTATTCCCTACACTACCTCCGAGGGCTTAATCAACAACAACGTCCGGAGCATGCAGGAAGGCAGCGACGGCAACATCTGGATAGGAACCAACAATGGACTGTCCTGTTATCACCCGGCAGAGAACCGCTTCACCAATTACACTAAACAAGACGGACTGCCCGACGCCCAATTCTATTGGAATGCCTCATTTCATTCCTCAGACGGGACTCTCTATTTCGGCACTGTGGCAGGGCTTACTGCCATTGAAAGCAACTTCCCGTCTACTGTTATCCAACCGGCCAACGTCAAGTTTACCCGGTTGAGAATCGGAAACCAGAATATTCTTCCCGGAAATAAATACCTGTCCCAGGACATTGCCGTTACCCGGGAAATAGAGCTTCATGAGAAAGAGAAGTCTTTTTCACTGGAATTCTCAGCCCTGAATTTCGAACCGGACAATACAGCAACTTATAGCTACCGTCTGCTTGGTTTTGAAGATAAATGGATACAAGTACCCGGAAGCCGGCGTTTTGCCAGTTATACGAACCTGCGCCCGGGAACCTATACCCTGCAAGTGAAATATACTCCTGACGGAGGGGATGGAACGGAGAACATCACACAACTCAAAATCACCATCCTGCCCTACTTCTACAAAACCACCTGGTTTATATTACTACTTATCGGTGTGGCCTTGCTTGCCACCTGGCAGATCTACCAGTGGCGCATACGCAACTTCAAGCAACAAAGAGAATTGCTGCACCGCACCGTAGAAGAGCGTACCTACCAGCTGGAACAGCAAAAGCAACTGTTGGAAAACCAGACGGAAGAGCTCTCCAGACAGAACAGGACACTGATACAACAAAATGAGAAGATTACCCGGCAAAAAGCCCAGTTAAGCCGCATGGCACGCAAAGTGCAGGAACTGACACTGGATAAGATTGCCTTCTTTACGAATATCACACATGAGTTCCGCACACCGATCACCCTGATTATCGGTCCCATAGAGCGAGCCCTCAAGCTGAGTTATAATCCGCAGGTAATAGAGCAGTTGAACTTTGTGGAACGTAATTCCAAATACCTGCTGTCACTTGTCAATCAGTTGATGGACTTCCGGAAAGTAGAATCCGGGAAACTGGATATAGTCAAGTCCAAAGGTGATTTCATGAATTTCATGAATTCATTGCTTACGCCCTTCGAAGTTTTTGCGGGAGAACGGAATATTACAATAAAGCGCTATTTCCGCATGGAGAACCCCGAAATATACTATGATGAAGAAGCCATGCATAAGGTTATCACCAACTTGTTGAGCAATGCCATTAAGTTCACCCCCGACGGTGGAAAGATATCCATATACATAGCCACGCTGCCGGCCAAAGAAGACCAGGAAGCAGCCCTTTATCTCTGCGTCAGTGACAACGGAACAGGCATCCCGGAACAAGACGCAGCGCAGATATTCAATCGCTTCTACCAATCGAAAAAGCAAGTGAAGTATCCCGTATACGGACAGACCGGCACAGGTATCGGCTTGTATCTTTGCAAACGCATCGTGACGATGCACAACGGAAAGATAACGGTCCGCAACAACCATACATCCGGCAGTTCTTTCCGCATCCTGCTTCCGTTGTCGGAAGAAGAAGGCGTCAACAACAATATCATCCTTGAAAACAACATACAGCCGGCCCTATCATCAACAGCCGACAGCGAGTTACCGAAAGAAAAAGTAGCTCTGACCATTCTGGTCGTTGAAGACAATGCAGATATGAGAGGATATATCCGCTCCGTCCTCCGCGACTACTACAATGTGCTCGAAGCTGCCAATGGTGCGGAAGCTCTTGAAGTATTGAACAATCAACCGGTAGATTTCATTGTCAGCGACCTGATGATGCCAGTGATGGATGGCATTGAGCTGTCGCGGCGGGTGAAAGATACATTCACCAACTCACACATACCTTTCCTGATGCTAACCGCCAAAACATCTCCGGAAGCCCGGCTCGAAAGTTACCGCATAGGAGTGGACGAATATCTGCTTAAGCCTTTTGATGAGACTCTTTTATTAACCCGCATCGAGAACATACTGGAAAATCGGAAACGCTACCAACGGCAATTCAAAGCAAGCATGGATGTGGAAGCACTGAATATAGAGGAGGAATCGGGAGACAAGAAGTTCATCAACCAGGTGATGGCAGTCATCAAAGAGCATTATAAAAACCCCTACTTTGAGGTCAGCGACTTCAGCGAAGCTGTCGGGGTAAGTAAAAGTTTGCTGAACAAGAAACTTCAAAGCCTCATCGGACAGTCGGCCGGGCAATTTATCCGCAATTACAGGCTTAATACCGCCCGGGAACTGATTCTCAAAAACCGGGAAACAAAGCAGATGAATATTGCGGAAATAGCGTACGAGGTGGGGTTCAATGATCCCAAATACTTTGCCCGCTGCTTTAGCAAGCAGTTCAACATGAAACCCAGTGAACTGTTGAATAACGAAGAATAAGCCTTCATATACATAACGTATTATATCCGCATTAGAAGTGTTACATGTCCGATATATAGATGCTGCACGCTCATCCAAGTTAAGTAAATGAGTATAATTAGTTTATATAATGGGAGTATCTGTCATGCTGAGTCCTCATCGCTTTTTCAGAGTGATTCCCACTCAGGATGACAGAGAGTAACAGATAATATAAGCTAATTGCATGAGTACTTATACTAGAGAGTTCTTCGCGAATTTGCCAGCACTCCAGCACAGATGTACCTCAAACCCTTTATTGATCGGCATTTCACGGTGTGCTGGCAACCTGAAAATTAGTGCTGGCAAACAGTTTGCCAGCACTAATTTTGCAGCGAATGTTTACAATATTCAAACCTATCTAACTGATTGATAGCGAGTAGAGCAATAATTGCCAAATGGAGCTTTCCTGCACGAATCTATACGAAAAACGCATCATTTTAACTCTTTTTCACCCTTTTTGCGGGTGATTTCCCGCAGACCTCGCAAAAGTCTCCGCGCATACCGTCTTCTGTTCCAGCAGGCGACACCGACTGTTTCAATAGGTGAAACACTTTGTTTCATTGCTTGAAACACTTTGTTTCACACCGAGAAACACTCTGTTTCACACCGAGAAACACTTTGTTTCAACAGGCGAAACATTTTGTGTCACAGTTTTTTCAATTTCCTTACACTACGTGATTGATAGGATAAATATATCGTCGCCGTTGCAACTATAGCAAGCTGCATTTTCATATCATGCGAAAAAAGTAAGTATGCGATGCCGGCAAATAGCAAGTCATCTTAAACTTCCGGTCTATGCATTCAATCATTTGTATTAGCCTAAATAATTCATAAGGTTTTAAGGAGTTACGTACGAATATCTATATAAAAAGATCCCATATAAGTCAAATATTATAATAATTGTAGTTTCTACACTCAAATACTCGTTTGTCCACCTCTAAAATTCGTTTGTCCACCTCTGTAAGCATGTTTGAGCGTACTTTTGCATCACTACTTAACATCTGGGAAGTAGAATAACTAATTGTTAAACCAATAATATCTGTATTATGAAGAAGACAAAAAAGTGGCCGTCCCTCATCATGGCGGCATTTACAGTCCTTTCATTCGGAGCCTGCGAAGACTGGGGGCAAATGGACCCTCCGGCGGGAAGTGACGTTTTCCCGAAGTTGGAACAGGTATCCAAAATCGATTTCGAACCGGCAAAAAAAGAAGATGAAAAAGGATTCGACCCCACAACCTTTAACTATTACGCCTATGACGGAGGCGAAGTGGCAGTTGTAGAATCCGACAATGACCACGGGCAAGTATTACATCTCCCCAACGGTTATGCTCGTACTTTCAATCCACTGAACAGTTACAAAGTACAAAACGGAGTTTCCATCACATTCTGGGTTAAACAAGCTCTCCTGACAGACCCGGAAACCGAAGAAACTTTGGACCCTGACCTGACAGGCGCACTTATCTCTTTCCAGAGTTCGGACGGTGCACAACGGATGTTCATTACCGCCAACGGATGGCTGAAATATGAAGCCGTAGACGGAGAGTACGAAGCGACTAATCCCGAATCGGTAAAAACCGGTATGCTCAACCCGACAGATGAATGGCACTATGTAGCGATAAGTGTACGCAATGACGGTTACAGCATATTTGTGGACGGCAACCAACGCCTCAACGAGAAAGTACAACAATCTGATTTCGATTTCAGCAAGATCGTACAATTCATGGCAAGTGTACCTTATATATATATAGGATATGGTTCGGACACTGAAACCCAAGAAATGTGGATAGACGACATTACCATCTACCGTAACCAAATCACTGCAACACAACAAGCCATGCCTAGTTTGGGAGGCGAAGGAGCATTCGAATATCTTGTCGGAGATCCTATTATCACTGTAGGCGCAGAAGACAACTCTGCAGCTTGGTGGACAGCATTCTCCAACTATTTCAGGATGCCCGCCGACGGCAACATGAAGTTCAAATTCACCAACCACACCAGCGGCGCTAACAACTGGAACAACTGGTGTTTTTGCCTCTGCACCGATGCCGAACGGAATGGCAGTGACTATGCTGAATACTTCGTTATCCGTTCCGACCTTTACGGATGGGGCGACAGCTATGGCTCAGGTACATGGACCAGCGAAGGCTACGGTGACTGGGACGCTTACCGTGCTGACATGAAAGGCGCAGAAGTGACTGTGACCGTCCAACGCAACGGAGCAACGGTGACTGTAGAGGCAGTGGCCAAAGGCATCAACGGCAACGTCTACAAAGAAGCTTTCACCACCACTTGCGGTGACGGCACACAAGTAGTCCGAGCCTTCTTTATAATGGATGGTTCACATATCGTATTCGACACCGAAGAAACCACAGCATTGACCACAGTGCCACTGACAAAGACTACTATCGGTGCCGAAGACTGTTCGGCTGCCTGGTGGACGGAATTCTCAGACTATTTCCAGATCCCCGTTGGACAGAATTTGCGTCTCGAATTCGAGAACCACACCAGTGGCGCTGGCAACTGGAATAACTGGAATATCTGCCTCTGCACCGATGCCGAACGGGGTGAAAGTGACTATGCCGAATACTTCGTCCTCCGTTCTGACCTTTACGGATGGGGTGACAGTTATGCCTCGGGCACATTGACCAGCGAGGGCTACGGCGACTGGGATGTTTTCCGTACCGACATGGAAGGAGCCACAGTAGTCATTGACATCCAGCGTAACAGTGCTACGGTGACAACCACTGCAATAGCTACCGCCAAGAATGGCAACGTGTATAAAGAAGCTTTTGTGACAGATTGCGGTGACGGAAGCCAGACAGTACGGGCATTCCTTATCGTAGATGGAGCTCATCTCAAGATGGATAAATCCAACTGCTATCTGTACACTCCGTTATTCAAGTAATAACCTCTATAAACAAGAATATATTATGGACAACAAAAAAATCACAATATCAGCAGCCCCGCGCTTGGCGGGTATGTTGCTGGCATTCGCCTTCCTGCTGACCGGACAAATGCTCTTTGCACAATCCAAGCAAGTGACAGGCGTAGTGAAAGATGCCACCGGAGAAACTGTCATCGGTGCCAGTGTACTTGAAAAAGGTACTACCAATAATGGTACTATTACAGACTTTGACGGTAATTTCAAATTAACAGTCAGCAATCCTAATGCCACGCTACTGATTTCGTTCGTTGGTTATCAGACACAAGAAATCAGCCTGAATGGGAAAAGCTCTATTGTAGTCACTTTGAAGGAAGACTCTGAGATGCTGGAAGAAGTAGTGGTAGTAGGTTATGGTGCACAGAAAAAGGAGAGCGTAGTGGGTGCCATCTCACAAGTATCTTCCAAAGAACTGCTCCAATCACCTGCCGCCAACGTATCCCAGGCCATAGCCGGTAAAATTTCAGGTGTTATTACCTCACAGACTTCCGGCGCTCCCGGTTCGGACGATACACAAATCTATATCCGTGGCCGCGCCACATTTGCCGGCGATGCGCAACCGCTTGTCCTGGTAGACGGTGTGGAGCGTGAATTCTCGCAGATTGCTCCGGATGACATTGAAACAATCTCTGTATTGAAAGATGCTTCGGCAACAGCCGTTTATGGTGTACGTGGTGCAAATGGTGTAATGTTGATTACCACCAAACGTGGTAGAGAGCAAAAGCCTGAAGTAAGTCTGACCGCCAACTGGCAGATTCAAAGTCCGACACGCACAGATACTTACCTGAACTCTTACCAGTCAGTGAGTTTGCTGGAAGAAGCCCTCGCTAACGACGGCCTTCCTTCACAGTTCTCTGCCAGTGACCTGGAAATGTATCGCAAGTCATGCGCCGGTGAACTGAGCGGTTTGGATGCCATGCTCTACCCCAATGTGAACTGGTATGACGAAGTATTGAAAAGTTCTTCTCCGGCACAACGCTACAACGTTAGCGTGCGGGGTGGTACAAAACGTATGCGCTACTATGCTTCCGGTGAACTATACGACCAGAAAGGTCTGATTAAGAATCTGAGCAACGACAAGTATGGCAACTCTTCAAGTCCCAGCTTCCGTCGTTATGCATTCCGCGCCAATATGGACTTGTTCTTGACGAAAGACCTGACTTTCTCTGTCAACTTCGGTACCCGTTTCGAAGAGCGTAAAGGCTCCAATACTACCGAAAGTGCTAATTATAGCCAGATATTTTATGAAATGAATCATACTCCCGGATGGCTCTTCCCCGTATCTACAGTAGTACAAAACGGTGAAAAACAAGAAACAATCTATGGAGGTAGCTCACAGTATCAGAACAACATCGTAGCGTCTCTGACGAAAGGCGGTTATTACAAAGCCACCAATACCATCAACGAAACCAACTTCATCCTCGATTACAAGATGGATTGGCTGACTGAAGGATTAAGCGTAAAGGGTATGGCCTCATTCGACTACGACTCTTACGACAAGACTCTATACGGAGCTAGTTTCGCTACTTATGAGCTGAACAACCGTGATGATTTCGGAAACATCGATGCTTACAACCGCTTCAATACTGATGGCGAAATGGCCGGCAGCAAAGACTCTTACACGATTTATAAGCTCTATATGGAAGCTCAAATCAACTATGCCCGTAAGTTCGGCAAACACGATGTGACAGCCATGATGCTCTACAACCAGAATGATTATCGCTACAGAGCCGATTTGGCTAAGCGCTACCAAGGTTTGGTAGGCCGTGCCACATACGGATATGACGATCGTTATCTGGCCGAGGTAAACTTTGGCTACAACGGTTCGGAGAACTTTATGAAAGGTAAACGTTTCGGTTTCTTCCCCGCTTTCTCTTTAGGTTGGCGTATCAGCAATGAATCTTTTATGGAGAGTACTAAAGACTGGTTGAACAACCTGAAACTTCGTGCCTCGTACGGTGAGGTTGGTAATGACGTATACACCGTAAATGGAGTGGCCCAACGCTTCCTCTATGAGGAAAAATGGAGCCAGATCAGTAATGATTATATGTTCGGTACCAGCGGTCAGTCCGGCATCTACGAAACACAATATCCTAACTATGCCGTTACTTGGGAACGTGCCCATAAGTACAATGTCGGTTTAGAATTCGGGTTATGGAACGGATTACTGAATGGTAACATCGACATTTTCTACGAAAGCCGTAACAATATCCTGACCAATTACCTGACACGTCCGGAATGGGTAGGTGTAACGATGGCAGCCGGTAATTTGGGTGAAACCGTCAATAGTGGTTTTGAAATTGAGTTGAAACATAACAACCGTATCGGCAAGGACTTTCAATACAATGTCGGCCTGACTTTCTCTCATGCAAAGAATGAAATTAAGAACATGGATGAACCGGCACTGAAAACAGATTATCGCAAACGCGAAGGTCATCCTATCGGTCAGTATTACGGATTGGTAAGTGACGGATTCGTGACTGCCGCTGATTTGGCAGATCCTAATTTCCCGACATCGACCTTTGGTAATGTACAGGTAGGTGACTTGAAATACCGTGATATGAACAATGATGGTTTTATTGACGAACGAGACGAAACATTCATCGGTTATAGCGATGTGCCTGAAAACACCTATGCACTTACTTTAGGATGCAATTACAAGGGTATTGGTTTCAGTGTAATGTTCCAAGGCGTCGATCATGTAAGCCGCTATTACGATGCAGAAGCTATGTATGCTTTCGTCAGTGGCGGTAAGGTGAAAGAACACCATCTGGACCGTTGGAATCCAGCTAAGTCGGAATCCGAGAACTTGGCAAGTGCCAAGTACCCATTGCTCCACTACGACAGTTACGGTGACCACAATCAGCGCCAGAACTCCTTCTTCCTGAAGAACGGTGCTTTCATACGTCTGAAGAACATCGAGTTGAGCTATACCTTACCTACCAAATGGGTGGAAAAAGTAGGTATGAGTGACTGCCGCCTCTATGTAAACGGCAACAACCTCATTACTTGGGATCATCTGGACGACCTCTGTGACCCGGAAAGCAACGGTTCCAACCGCTATCCAATTATGAAGACTGTGAACTTTGGTGTAAACATTAAATTCTGATAGAAAATGAAAAAGACATTATTATATGGCATTTTTGCCCTGAGCATCGCTTCCGCCACACTAACTTCCTGCGAAGATATGTTTGGAGGCTTTCTCGACAAACAACCCAGTAATGAGTTGACGGGCGAAGAAGTGTTCAGCGACTGGAACCTGATGCTACAGTTCCATTACGACACTTACAACTTCCTGCGTCACGGCGCCTGCCGCATCAACAATTCTTGGTTGGATGCAGCTACCGACCTGGCCGAAACCAGTTACGCAACCGGTGGTGTACGCACTACATTCAATATAGGCAACTACTACGGTAGTGGCGGTTCAGCCGAACTAAGTGGCACTTGGGAACACTACTATCGCGGTATCCGTAAATGCAACATGATACTTACGCGCATAGAAAGTGTACCAAAAAATCCGGACTTAACAGAAGCTACTTATCTTGAGCACAAGTCTTACGTCATCTCCGAAGCCCGTTTCTTACGTGCCTGGTTCTATTGGGAACTCTTCTTGCGCTACGGACCGATTCCCGTTGTAACGGAAGTTCTCGATCCTAACGGTGATTTACTGAGTAACTATACCACCCGCCCAAGCCTGAAGGAATACGTTGTAGACTTCGTTCTGAAAGAACTGAACGAATGCGAAAGCGGTCTGATGGTCTATTCCGAAGCATCCAAATCCACTTACGCCGGACGCATCGGTCAACCCATGGCACGTGCGCTATATAGCCGTATCATGCTCTATATGGCAAGCCCACGCTACAGCAGCGAATCAGGTATCACCTGGCAACAGGCAGCCAATGCAGCAAAAGGTTTCATTGATACTTATGGCAGTGACTACTCACTGATGCAAGGTACGGATTCAAGAACCGCACTAACCAATGCCTGGTTACTGACCCCATATACAGAGTCCAACAAGGAAATGATCTTCTATCGCAACGATGGAACTATTGCATGGGGCGGCATCTCGAATGATACTCCGGTAGGTGAAGGCGGTAACGGTGGTCTCTGCCCATCGCAGAATCTGGTGGATATGTATGACATGATTGACGGCAGTTCACCTTTCCAAGAGTACGACGAAACCGGAGCTCCGGTTTATAATGGTGTTAACCCAAGCATTAATTCGGCAAGCGGTTACAGCGATGCCAATATGTGGGCCAACCGTGACGGACGTTTGGCAGCATCCGTTCTTTACAATGGTGTATCTTGGGGAAGCGGTGTAATCAATGTAGTTAAAGGACAGCGCGATAATCCTGTAGGTAACGCCAATGCCACTCCAACCGGATATTATGTTCGCAAATATATTCCGGAAACCATATTGAGCGCAAACCACAGTGGTAATTCGCGCCGCCTCTGGACCATCATTCGTTATGCGGAAATTCTGTTGAATTATGCCGAAGCGCTGAACGAAGTACAAGGTCCCTGCCAGGAAGTATATGATCAGCTCGACCTGATCCGCCATCGTGCAGGTATCACAGGAGATGTTGCTGATCGTACAGACTTGAACAGCAAAGAAAAGATGCGCAACTTCATCCGCAAGGAACGTACTGTTGAATTGGCCTTCGAAGAGCATCGCGCTTGGGATGTACGCCGCTGGAATGTGGCTGAAGAAGCTTTGGGACGTGACATCATCGGCATCGATGTAGCCTCCAATGGAACCATCACGCGCAAAGTAGCTCAGAAACGCGTATTCCAAAAGAAGATGTACCTCTATCCTATTCCTGAAGGGGAATACTGGAAGACAGGAATTGAAAACAATCCAGAATGGTAATCCTTAAATCAAATATAGAAGTATGTATAATTTGAATCATATTATAAAGAAATTGACCGGAGCAGGCAAAGCCCTGCTACTGGGAACTTTACTCCTTGCTACAAGCACTGTCTGGGCACAAAATGCGCAGACACTGAAAGGACGCATTGTAGATGCTGAAGGTAATCCTATTGCCGGGGCTGTGGTAAACGTTGCCGAAGAAAGCCGTATTGTCCTCTCCGATGAGAACGGTTACTTCAGTTTGAAGAATGTAAAAGCATCCGATGAGATATGCATCAGCAGCGTAGGATTTAAAAGTGCACAAGTGCCGGCGGACTTCAATGAAGGCTTCAAAATAGAACTGGAATCAGATATTGATGAATACCTGCACACCACTCCTGTGGCATTCGGGCGCAAAGCTAAAAAACTCGTCACCGAATCAACCTCTGTGGTGACCGGTGAAGAATTGCAAAAACACCCTATCACCGTACTACAGAATGCATTCACATCTACCGTTACCGGTATGGAAACCTACGAATGGTCCAGTGAACCGGGGTGGACGGAAACGGCCATGTACATCCGCGGTATTCGCACAATGAACAGCGGTGCCCGTGCTCCACTGGTTATTGTAGACAATATGGAACGTGACCTCTCTTTCCTCGATGCATTCCCTATCGAAAACATCACGATTCTGAAAGACGCTGCCGCAACAGCCATCTATGGTATGCGCGGTGCAAACGGTGCAATCCTGGTAACTACCAAACGCGGTAGTGCAGGAAAGACGAACATTGACTTCACTCAGGAAGTAGGTTTCCAAATGTTGAGCAACAAGATGGAAAATCAGAATTCTTACAACATGGCTCTGACACGTAACCGGGTGAAATACCTGGATGGACAAGATCCTATGTACACTGATGAACAGATTGAAATGTACCGTCGTGTATCTAATGGAGAAACACTTGAAGGAATTGACCAGTATAGATACTTCAATACCAGCTGGGCCGATGAGCTCTATCGCGAAACGGCTCCCATGTACAAGACCAACCTGCAAATCAGCGGTGGCAATGAGCGTGCCCGCTATTATGTATCATTCTCTTACCTCCGCCAGGAAGGTATGTGGAACGAGAAGTGGACTAACTATAACAAAAATTACAATACAGGTCATACGCTGAACCGTTGGAACTTGCGCTCAAACATTGATATTGACGTAACCAAATACCTCAATGTATCTCTTGACCTGGGTGGTCGTATCGACAACATTACCCAACCTACGGAAAGTGTGTTCAATTTGGCTACATTCGGAGTTGTTGAAGCCAACCCTATGGAACCGGTATATACACCGAATGGACAGATTTACGCATCCAGTACCGCCAATAATGCCGGCCGTTACCTTGCCGCTTCCGGTCAGGAAAAGAATCGCCGTCGTAATCTATACTCTACGCTGAATGTCAACGGTGATTTAAGCTCTATACTGAAAGGTTTGAAAGTGAATGCAACAATCAGTTTCGACTCTTACGAAACCTTCGAATCCACTCAGAGGAATAGTGTCAACTCGTATAACTATGATTATATGAATATGGATGTAACTGACCCCTCACAGTTCAAATATACGCAGTACACCACCTATTCCGCATTGAGTGATCCGACCCCCAATCAACGTGAATTCTATTATAACCTGAATCTGATGGGAGGTTTAGGCTACAGCAACAAATTCGGTCAGCACACGGTTGAAGCCCGCGCTTTCGCACGTGCTTACCGTAACCAACCAAACGGATATGTATCTTCCAACCGTTATCTTTCATACAACGGACAAGTGACTTATGATTATGCCAACCGTTATATCTTCTCCGGGAACATATCACGTATGGCTTGCGATAACTTCAGAGAAGACGAGCGTTGGGGTACCTTCTACGGCGCATCCGCCGGTTGGGTAGCTTCCGAAGAGCCTTGGTTGAAAAATAAGAATATCAGCCTCTTGAAACTTCGCGCTTCTTATGGTCGTGCCGGACAATCTACCACTGGTGGGGGACGTTATGCTTATCAAAACACGTATGGTTCCGCCACCGGTTACGGTTTCGGTTATTCAGGCTCTTACGTCAATGGATTTGCGGAAACCATGGCCGGTAATGCCAATAACAAATGGGAAATTTCGGACATGCTGAATATTGGATTGGATTTCGATTTCTGGAATAAGAAGCTCTATGGTTCAGTAGATGCTTTCAAAGAATGGCGCTCTAACATTCTGGTTACTCGTACCAGTGTACCTTCTCTTTTGGGAATCTCTGTAGCACAAGACTCCTATGGAAAAGCAGAAACTAAAGGTTTTGAAGTAACACTCGGTCATCGTCACCATATCGGCGACTTCAATTACTACATTGAAGGTATGCTGACCTATAATACCAATAAAATCACCGAAATGGACGAAACAGAGCCCAATGTGGAGTGGCAACGCAAAACAGGTAATCGTATCTACGACTACACCTCTGTTGCCGGTTTATATGAAAGTTCATTCAACAATGGTGTCGGCGGCTGGAACCGCTACAAGTTCACTCAATGGGCCAGCGACGCCAACCTGATTGCAACCAGCCAGCAAGATGCTATCGACCATCCGGAGAAATATCCGTATAACGCAGCTTCCAATGGTGCGCAGAAACTGGGTACAGCCGTATTCAAGGACTTAAATGGCGACCGTCAGATCGACTCTAACGATATGATACCGGATACTTATACCATTATCCCCGAATTGATTCCTACTCTTAACTTCGGCTTCGAGTGGAAAGGTTTCGATGCACGCGCCGTATTCACCGCCTATCTGAACCGTGACGTATTCCTTTCTCCAGCTGTCGCATGGTCCGGATGGGGTAATCAAGGTACTCACGAAGTTGTAAAAACTTGGGGTTACTATACAGATGATCCGCTTGATTCTCGCAACGTACATGCAACCTATCCGCGTCCTACTTACGGTAGTTACAACGCCATTGACAGTGACCGAGATACGGGAACTTACCAAAACGACATTTGGATTGTAAACGGAAACTTCCTGTCACTGCGCAACGTTGAAGTAGGTTATTCGCTCCCCAAACGATTGATCGCAAAGGCCAATCTGACCAAATGCCGTCTCTACTTCAGCGGATACAACCTCTGCACATGGAGCAGCGTACCCGATGGTTGTGACCCGGAAAAGCCGATGAGCTACGTATGGTGGTATCCGAAAACCCGTACATTTACATTCGGCATAAACATTGGTTTCTAATCAGAAAAACAGAAAAGATATGAAAAAAATATTTAGATATATGGCAGCCGCATTGCTGGCTGTAAATTTCACCTCTTGTAGCGACTTCCTGGATAAAGAGGTAGACTTGACCTTGGATGCGGAACAAGTGTTCCAGAAATTCGAGAATACCCGCGGCTTTCTGGCAAATATATATACCTATCTTCCGGATGCGTTTGTAGGCTATACAGATGGCCAGTTTCGGGGTGCATCACGCGACTGTATGACTGATAATGCACTCTCTTTCTGGAGTGTGCATTACTATCACAGTGTGTTGACTGACGCTTATTCGGCAACCAAACATTCGTTTGCAGAAGACTTCTGGCCTAAAAATTTCAGAGGTATTCGTGCAGCCAACACATTCCTGAAGTATGCCCGTGAAAGTGTAGTGAAGAACACAGAAATGGATGGCGATGACAATCACTTGTACGACCGGTATATGGCCGAAGCTCGCCTGCTCCGCGCTATCTTCCACTTCGATCAGGCCTGCTGGTTTGGTGATATACCTATTATCGGTGAAGACGAGAACGGCGAACCTGTCATTTTCGAATATACCAATCCGGAACAGATGAACATGGCACGTACTGATTGCGCCGAAGCCTTGAAATGGATTGCCAACGAATGTGATAAAATAAAGGATGTACTGCCTTTCCGGTATGCACAAGAGGAACTGAACTGGGGACGTGTGAATGGCGCAGCAGCATACGCTCTGAAAGCAAGAGCCTTATTGTACAGAGCGTCGGCTTTACACAACCCGAACAACGACGCTTCCTGGTGGAGAGAAGCTGCAACAGCCGCTACGGACTTTATTACCAAAAACAAAACCCAGAGTAATCCGTACAAACTATATACTACGTCAAATAATGATCCGAATAAGAACTATTATGAATGCTTCATTTCTACGCCCCACTTGAACAACGAATATATTCTAAGCCGTTCGGAGTGGCAAACTCGTGAAATTGAACTGTTCCTGGCTCCCTGCGGATTCAGCGGAAGCGTAAACTCAACCGGACGTACAAATCCGACACAAAATCTGGTGGACAGTTATGAAACCAAAAATGGCCTGCCTATAAATCTGGATTCGTCTTACGACCCGCAGAATCCTTATGCCAACCGTGACCCACGTCTGGAACAAACCATTCTGCACCACGGTTCTATCTGGGGAGACTCGCAACAAGATGAAGAGCGCGAAGTGGACGTTACTTATGGTTCGGGTAAGGATTACCATGAATTGCATGGTGGAACCCTGACCGGGTACTACACAAAGAAATTCCTGAATAACATGTCATTCAAGAGCCCGACCACATACACACATGCCTGCCCCATCTTCCGCTACGCTGAAGTATTGCTGAATGCCGCCGAAGCTATCAATGAAGCAGAAGGCCCGGCAAATGCCTATCAGTATGTGAACGAAGTGCGCGCCCGTGTAGGTATGCCGCCATACAGCGGAATGAGCCAGTCGCAATTCCGCGAACGCATCCGCAACGAGCGCCGCATCGAGCTTTGCTTCGAAGACCACCGTTTCTTCGACGAACGCCGTTGGAAACTTTTTGAGGGCAAAACTGCCGCCAGCGAAAGGAATCAGCCATACTACCAACAGGTTTACAACATTTATGGAGTGTCTGTAACCCCTGCGCAAAGTACAGTATTCAATTACGGTCCTGCCGAAATGCACACATCCCGTGCCTTCAACAGCCCGAAGAACTACTACTTCCCGATACCGGATGCTGAAATCAAGAGATTGCCTAACCTGAAACAAAACTCCGGTTGGGAATTAGGTTCCACTTCCGGCAGTGGAAACGAGAGTGAAACACCTGCTGAATAATCTAAAAACTCTAAAATTATGAAACTTAATAAATGGTTAAACATACTAATGATGAGTTGCGCATTACTTACCGGCTTTACCGCCTGTGACGATGATGACGACAATTGCGGCACACTTTCTCTCGGCGCTCCTGCGCTGACAGAGATTGCCGCTCCCACCGCCATTGCAACCTCCGATGTTATAGTCAATCAGAAAGATTTGGATAAAGGCACTATCAGAGTCATGGCTTATGGATTCTGTTACAGTACTTCAAAGAACCCGACGACTTATAGCGCTACAGTGAAAACACTTCCCGAAAACGGAAAGATGCAAGCTACACTGACAGACCTTACTGACAACACCGTATATTATGTACGGGCGTTTGCCACCCTTTATCCCGATGGTGTAATATATTCGCCGGAAGTGGAAATGACAGTTGGAACAATAGAAACTCCTGCTGAATAAAACTATATTCATTACGGGTTACAAACCAAAAGCGCAGGCTTTTTATTGTAACCCGTAATTTACACTTTATACAACTAATACCAATACTGATTTACTTATGAAGCTCTACAAATGGACCTTATTACTGGCAAGCTATTTAGTTTTATCAGGAGCATGCAGCAGTGAAAGCAATGAGCCCGACACTGACGAAACAACGATCTCTATTTCAGCCCCTTCTGTATCAAATGTTACGGATGATAAAGCAACTGTTGTTGCGACTATCACGACAAATACCCCCTCCGCAATATTAAAGAAAGGTATTTGTTATGATACTCAATCTAATCCGACAATATCCAACCGGACTGTTGAAATGAGTAGTGCAGGTCTGTCACTCAATCTGACGTTATCGGAACTTGATCCCGAAACCAAATACTACGCCAGGGCGTTCGCCACCATAGCGAATGGAAACCCGGTTTATTCATCAGAAATCACATTCACTACAGCATCCCGCAGTGTTACTTCTGAATTGGACAAATATATAGCCCCTTCCTATTCTGACGATTATACCAATATTGCAGGCTGGAACAACAGAAATCAATGGAATTTAGCCAACGTGCATGACCCAAGTGTAGTATTAGCCGAAGATGGGTACTATTATATGTACCAGACAGATGCTTCGTATGGTAATGCACATGAAGCCGGCGGACATTTTCATTGCCGCCGTTCCAAAGATCTGGTAACCTGGGAATACATGGGAGGCACCATGAAAGCATTACCCAATTGGGTTATTCCTAAATTAAATGAAATACGTGCTAGCATGGGACTGAGTGACGTTCAGCCTGATACTAAAGACTTTGGTTATTGGGCACCTTGCGTCCGGAAAGTCAGAAACGGTCTTTACCGCATGTACTACTCCATCGTCTGCCCAGGCCTGCTCAACGGCGAAGGAACCTGGGGGGAACGTGCCTTTATCGGCATGATGGAAAATTCTGATCCTGCCAATAATGAAGGATGGGAAGATAAAGGATACGTCATTACCAATGCTTCGGATAAAGGATTAAATTATAACGTTCAGGCAAATGACTGGGCAAACTGTTACTATAAATGGAATGCAATCGACCCAAGTTATATTATCGACAAAGACGGTAAACACTATTTGGTTTACGGTTCATGGCATAGTGGTATCGCAGCATTGGAAGTAGATGCAACCACCGGAAAACCACTTAATGTATTGCCCAATCCCTGGGGAACGGAAGCCGATATAGCTTCTTACGGACAGTTACTCGTAACCCGCAAAATAGGAGATCGCTGGCAGGGATCTGAAGGACCGGAAATCATTTATAATCCAAACACCGGATATTACTATCTGTTCATGGCTTATGATGCTTTAGATGTACCTTATAATACACGTGTGTGTCGTTCCCAAAATATTCTGGGTCCTTACTTAGGCATTGACGGTACAGATCTTACCAGATTTGGCGGCGAAATGCTCCCCATCGTTACACATCCCTACAAATTCAGCAACAGCAATGGATGGGTAGGTATTTCTCACTGTGCTATTTTTGACGATGGAAATGGAAATTGGTACTATGCCTCACAAGGACGTTTACCTAAAGATGTACCAAGCATCAATAGCAGTAATGCCGTGATGATGGGACATGTACGCTCTATCAAATGGACGAGTACAGGATGGCCGGTAGTGATGCCGGAACGTTACGGCGCCGTACCTCTGGTACCCATTACAGAAAATGAGCTGGTTGGAAATTGGGAACATATAGATCTCTCCTACTCTTACGGAAAACAGAAAACATCCAATACAATGACACTTTCTGCCGATCATAAAGTAACCGATGGTTCCTGGAAAGGCGCAACATGGAGCTATGATACAGACAACCAACGTATCACATTCAGCAATGGAGTAGAAGTATGCCTGCAAAGAGAAGCAGATTGGGAAGCCAGTCCGAGAACTCACACAATTGTCTATGCAGGATATACCAACAGTAAAACATATTGGGGTAAAAAGAAAAAATGAGATAAGTTCCCATCCATATCCGAATCGTATCTGAGCCGTGTCTAGTCCGTATCTGCTCCGTATCTATACACTTGGACTTGGTAGGGAGTTGGTATGGAGTTGATACGGACTTGGTAGGAAGGGGGTGAATCTGAGCTCTAAAAACAGCCTCAAATTCCCAATCACTGAGTCTGTTTTTTTACTTTTATGTTACATAACATATACAGGTGTAGTTAATACACTCAAATAAAGTGTTACTTTTACACCCAAAATCGGATAATTATCTCATTTACATTAAAAATAGAACCATGAAAAACAGTTTTCTACTTGCAGGGATTGCCGCACTGATGTTATCTGCGTGCAATAACAAGCCAGCTCAGGAGTTGACTTTGTCCGGTCTGAATCCGGTGAATTTTCAAACAGAAGTGAACAATGCCAAAACGGATCTTTACACCTTAAAGAACAAGTCGGGCATGGAAGTGTGCATCACTAACTTCGGTGGTCGTATCGTTTCTATTATGGTTCCCGATAAAAACGGGAATATGCAGGACGTTGTTCTGGGTTTCGACAGCATTGCCGACTATGTAAACATCCCGAGTGACTTCGGCGCTTCTATCGGCCGTTATGCAAACCGCATCAATCAGGGAAGAATCGTATTAGACGGAGACACGATCCAATTACCACAAAACAACTTCGGACACTGCTTGCATGGTGGTCCTAAAGGCTGGCAATACCAAGTGTATGAAGCCAATCCGATTGATGAAACGACTCTGGAACTGACTCGTATCTCACCGAACGGTGACTCAAACTTCCCCGGCGATGTAACAGCCAAAGTTCTTTTCAAACTGACAGATGACAACGCTATAGATATAAAGTATAGCGCTACTACAGATAAGAAAACAGTCATCAACATGACTAACCACTCTTACTTCAACTTATCCGGTAATCCTTCAAAAGCTGCAACAGATCATATCTTATATGTAAATGCAGACAATTACACTCCGGTAGACAGTACTTTCATGACCACCGGAGAAATCGTAACAGTGAAAGATACTCCGATGGACTTTACTACTCCTAAAACAATAGGACAAGACATCACAAACTTCGACTTCGTTCAGTTGAAAAACGGAAATGGCTATGACCACAACTGGGTACTGAATACGAATGGAGACATTGCTCAATTAGCTGCAAAACTGACTTCACCTGAAAGCGGTATCACTCTGGAAGTATATACCAACGAACCAGGTATACAAGTTTATACCGGCAACTTCCTGGACGGAACTGTAACAGGCAAAAAAGGCATTACTTATAATCAACGTGCTTCCGTATGCCTGGAAACACAACACTATCCCGACAGTCCTAATAAGCCGGAATGGCCCAGCGTGGTATTGGAGCCGGGACAAACTTACAACAGCGAATGTATTTTCAAATTCTCAGTAGAGAAATAATAGTTAACTTTTAAATATTAGAATTGTGGAAGCATTAGATTGGATCGTAATTGGAGTCTTCGCTTTAGCTCTGATTGGTATTATTGTTTGGGTTGTCAAACAGAAACAAAATGACTCAGCGGACTATTTTCTGGGTGGACGTGACGCTACGTGGATTGCTATTGGTGCATCTATTTTTGCATCGAACATTGGTTCGGAACACTTGATCGGATTGGCAGGTGCCGGTGCATCCAGTGGTATGGCTATGGCACACTGGGAAATCCAGGGATGGATGATTCTCATTTTGGGATGGGTATTCGTACCGTTCTATTCAAGAAGTATGGTATATACGATGCCGGAATTCCTGGAACGTCGTTATAACCCGCAATCCCGTACTATATTGTCTGTAATCTCCTTGATCAGTTATGTACTGACTAAGGTAGCGGTTACGGTATATGCCGGTGGTCTGGTATTCCAACAGGTATTCGGCATTGAAGAACTCTGGGGAATCGATTTCTTCTGGATTGCAGCGATCGGTCTGGTTTTGATCACTGCATTATATACAATCTTCGGTGGTATGAAATCAGTACTTTATACTTCTGTATTACAGACACCGATTTTGTTGTTAGGTTCACTGATTATCCTTGTACTCGGTTTCAGAGAACTGGGTGGATGGGACGAAATGATGAGAATTTGTGGTGCGGTGACTGTTAATGATCAGGGCAACACCATGACGGAATTAATCCGTAGCAATAGTGATCCGAACTTCCCTTGGTTGGGAGCATTAATCGGATCAGCTATCATCGGTTTCTGGTACTGGTGTACTGACCAGTTCATCGTACAACGCGTTCTTTCAGGTAAAAACCAGAAAGAAGCACGCCGCGGTACCATCTTCGGAGCTTATCTGAAATTGTTGCCTGTATTCTTGTTCTTGATTCCGGGTATGATTGCTTTCGCACTTCATCAGAAATACCTCGGTGCAGGTGGTGAAGGTTTCTTGCCGATGCTCGCTAATGGTAGCGCCAATGCCGATGCAGCTTTCCCGACACTGGTAGCCAAGTTGTTGCCGGCTGGTGTGAAAGGTCTGGTGGTTTGCGGTATTCTTGCAGCTTTGATGAGCTCATTGGCGTCTTTGTTCAACTCATCCGCCATGCTGTTTACAATTGACTTCTACAAACGCTTTAAACCGAAAACTTCTGAAAAGAAACTGGTAGTTATCGGTCAGATGGCAACTGTAGTGATTGTAATTCTGGGTATTTTGTGGATACCTATCATGCGTAGCGTAGGTGATGTACTTTATACTTATCTGCAAGACGTACAGTCTGTATTGGCACCGGGTATCGCCGCAGCCTTCCTGTTGGGTATCTGCTGGAAGCGTACTTCTGCACAAGGTGGTATGTGGGGATTGATCGCCGGTATGGTAATCGGCCTGACACGTCTAGGAGCAAAAGTATATTACAGTAATGCAGGAGATGTGGCCGGTGGTACATTCAAATATCTATTCTATGATATGAACTGGTTGTTCTTCTGCGGATGGATGTTCCTTTTCTGTATCATTGTAGTGATAGTAGTCAGTCTGGCAACGAAAGCACCGTCTGAAGAAAAGATACAAGGATTGGTATTCGGTACCTCCACCCCGGCACAATTGGCAGAGACACGCGCCAGCTGGAATCATTGGGATATTATCCATACGGTTATTATCCTGGGTATCACTGCCGCATTCTATATCTATTTCTGGTAAAATAGCTACAAGCTACAGGCGACGAGTGCCATCCGGCATGATAGCGCAGCCCACTTGTAGCCTGTAGCCTGTAGCTCGTAACTAAAAGTATATGACAAATAACTATTATAGTTCAAATCCTACCTTTTACGTTGGTATCGACTGCATCATCTTCGGTTTCAACGAAGGAGAACTGAACTTGCTATTGCTGAAACGAAACTTTCAACCGGCAATGGGAGAATGGTCTCTGATGGGTGGATTCGTGCAACAAGATGAAAGTGTGGATAATGCTGCCAAACGTGTACTGGCGGAGCTCACCGGTTTGGAAAATGTATATATGGAGCAAGTAGGGTCGTTCGGCGAAGTGGAACGTGATCCGGGAGAACGGGTTATCTCAGTTGCTTACTATGCATTGATCAATATCAACGAGTACGACCGCGAACTGGTGCACCAGCATAATGCCTACTGGGTAAACATCAATGAATTACCGCCTTTGATCTTCGACCATCCGCAAATGGTGAAACAAGCACGGGAATTGATGCAACAGAAAGCATCCACAGAGCCTATCGGCTTCAACCTGTTACCGAAGTTATTCACGCTGTCTCAACTGCAAAGCCTCTACGAAGCTATTTACGGTGAACAGATAGACAAGCGTAACTTCCGTAAACGGATAGCCGAAATGGACTACATTGAAAAAACAGATAAGATTGATAAAACAGGTTCCAAACGCGGAGCTGCCTTATACAAATTCAATGAAAAGGCATACCGCAAGGCACCGAATTTTAAATTATAAATTATGCTGGAAGAACTGAAAGAAAAGGTATTCCATGCCAACCTTGAACTGGTGAAGCATGGACTGGTTATCTTCACCTGGGGAAATGTATCGGCTATCGACCGTGAAACGGGATTAGTAGTCATCAAACCCAGTGGTGTAAGTTATGGCGATATGAAGGCGGAAGACATGGTGGTGGTGGACCTCGACGGCAAGGTAGTGGAAGGACGATTGAAACCGTCTTCAGATACACCTACCCACGTGGTACTCTACAAGGCTTTCCCTGAAATCGGCGGCGTGGTACACACCCACTCTACTTACGCTACTGCCTGGGCACAAGCTGGATGTGACATTCCGAATATTGGAACGACACATGCAGATTACTTCCACGATGCCATACCTTGCACGGCAGATATGACAAAGGAAGAAGTGGAAGGAGCGTATGAAATGGAAACCGGAAATGTAATCGTGAAGCGCTTTGAAGGGCTGAACCCTGTACATACACCGGGAGTACTGGTAAAGAATCACGGTCCTTTCTCTTGGGGAAAAGATGCGCACGATGCTGTACACAATGCAGTGGTAATGGAACAAGTGGCTAAGATGGCAAGCATTGCTTATGCCGTCAATCCGAAACTGACCATGAATCCGCTGTTGGTAGAAAAGCATTTCAACCGCAAGCATGGCCCTAACGCTTATTATGGACAGTAAACAATCGACAGTTTAAAATTAACAATTAAAAATAAAAGAATTATGAACGCATTTGATCAATATGAAGTATGGTTCGTAACCGGAGCACAACTCCTGTACGGAGGTGACGCAGTTATCGCAGTAGACGCACACAGTAATGAAATGGTAACCGGATTGAACGCCAGCGGCAAATTGCCGGTAAAGGTGGTTTATAAAGGTACGGTAAACTCTTCTAAAGAAGTAACTGAAGCTTTCAAAGCTGCTAACAATGATGAGAAATGTATCGGTGTTATCACCTGGATGCACACTTTCTCTCCTGCCAAGATGTGGATTCACGGTTTGCAGGAATTGAAAAAACCGTTGCTGCATTTCCATACTCAGTTCAATAAAGAAATTCCTTGGGATACCATGGATATGGACTTCATGAACTTGAACCAGTCTGCTCACGGTGACCGTGAATTCGGCCACATTGTAACCCGTATGCGTAAAAACCGTAAGGTAGTGGTAGGGCACTGGCAAGATGAAAAAGCACAGGGACAGATTGCAACATGGATGCGTGTTTGCGCCGGATGGGCTGATGCACAGGATATGCTGATTATCCGTTTCGGTGACCAGATGAACAACGTTGCCGTTACTGATGGTGACAAGGTATCCGCTGAACAAGTTTTGGGTTACCACGTAGACTACTGTCCGGTAAACGACCTGATGAAGTACTACAATGCAGTGGAAGACAAAGACGTACAGGCAATGGTAGATACTTACTTCAAAGAATACGATCATGCTCCTGAACTGGAAAAGGCCGGAACTGAAGCTTATACCAAAGTATGGAACTCTGCAAAAGCAGAAATCGCTCTCCGTCGTATCCTGAAAGACACAGGTGCCAAAGCATTTACTACTAACTTCAATGACCTCGGTGACTTCGATCAGATTCCGGGACTGGCTTCTCAACGCCTGATGGAAGAAGGTTATGGTTTCGGTGCAGAAGGTGACTGGAAAACTGCCGCTTTGTATCGCACCACTTGGTTCATGAGCCAGGGTATGCCGAAAGGTTGTTCTTTCCTGGAAGACTACACCTTGCATTTCGACGGTGAGAAGAGCGCTATCCTCCAGGCACACATGCTGGAAGTTTGTCCGCTGATTGCTGAAGCAAAACCGAAACTGGAAGTACATCGCCTGAGCATTGGTATCGATAGCGAAACTGCACGTCTTGTATTCACCAGCAAACAAGGTGAGGGCGTAGCTGCTACTATCGTTGACCTGGGTAACCGTTTCCGCCTCATCGTAAACAAAGTAGAATGTATCAAGAGCAAACCGCTGCCCAAACTTCCCGTTGCCAGCGCATTGTGGATTCCGATGCCGAACCTCGAAGTAGGTGCTGCTGCATGGATTCTGGCAGGTGGTACTCACCACACCAGCTTCTCTTATGATCTGACCGTAGAATACTGGGAAGATTATGCAGAAATGGCAGGTATCGAAATGGTAGTTATCGATGAAAATACAACTATCAGCGAGTTCAAGAAAGAACTGCGCATGAATGAAGTATATTACATGTTGAACAAAGCGCTTTGTTGATTATGAAACCAGACGCAAAATCAACCATCGAAGCAGGCAAGGCCATTCTTGGCATAGAATTCGGTTCCACCCGAATCAAAGCTGTTTTGATTGACCAGGAAAATAAGCCCATCGCTCAAGGAAGTCACACTTGGGAGAACCAGTTGGTTGACGGACTTTGGACATATAGTGTTGAAGCCATCTGGTATGGACTGCAAGATTGTTACGCCGACCTTCGCTCAAACGTGAAGAAACTCTATGACATAGAAATAGAAGCTTTGGCAGCAATCGGCGTCAGCGCCATGATGCATGGTTATATGGCGTTCAATGATAAAGAAGAGATTCTCGTGCCCTTCCGTACTTGGAGAAACACCAATACAGGTCAGGCTGCGGCTGCTTTATCAGAACTGTTCGTTTATAATATTCCTCTGCGTTGGAGCATTTCTCATTTGTATCAGGCTATTCTGGACAACGAAGAACACGTAAAAGATATCAATTATCTGACAACGCTCGCAGGTTTTATCCATTGGCAGATAACCGGTAAAAAGGTATTAGGAATAGGCGATGCATCAGGTATGCTCCCTATAGACCCGGTTACCAAGAACTACTCCGCTGAAATGGTGGCCAAGTTCGACGAGTTAATCGCTCCGAAGGGATATAACTGGAAATTGCTGGATATTCTTCCCAAGGCATTGCCGGCTGGTGAAAATGCTGGTTTCCTGACACCGGAAGGTGCTAAGATGCTCGACGTATCCGGCCATTTGAAAGCAGGAATACCGGTTTGCCCGCCCGAAGGAGATGCAGGTACCGGTATGGTTGCAACCAATGCCGTTAAGCAGCGTACAGGAAACGTATCGGCAGGTACATCTTCATTCTCCATGATTGTATTGGAGAAAGATCTGTCAAAGCCCTACGAAATGATCGATATGGTTACTACTCCCGATGGAAGTCCCGTAGCCATGGTACATTGCAACAACTGTACATCTGACCTCAATGCATGGATCAACCTGTTCAAAGAATATCAGGAATTGCTGGGTATACCTGTAGATATGAACGAAGTATATGGAAAACTCTACAACCATGCCCTGACAGGCAATGCGGATTGTGGCGGTCTCATTTCATTCAATTACATCTCAGGCGAACCTGTAACAGGATTTGCAGATGGAAGACCGATGTTTGTACGTTCGGCCAATGACAAGTTCAGCCTTGCGAACTTCATGAGAACGCACTTGTATGCTTCTGTCGGTGTCCTCAAGATTGGTAATGACATTCTTTTCAAAGAAGAAAAGGTGAAAGTTGACAGAATCACAGGACACGGAGGTTTGTTCAAGACTAAGAGTGTGGGCCAGAGAGTACTTGCAGCAGCATTAAATTCACCGATCTCCGTAATGGAAACTGCCGGTGAAGGTGGTGCCTGGGGTATTGCGTTGCTGGGTTCATTCCTTGTGAACAACGAAAAGAAGCAACCTCTCGACGCTTTCCTGGATGAACAGGTGTTTGGTGAAGATGCAGGTGTTGAGATAGCGCCTACAGCTGAAGAGGTAGCAGGCTTTAACGCATACATCGAAAACTACAAGGCAGCACTGCCCATCGAAGAAGCAGCCGTGAAATTCAAAAAGTAATTCCTACTTCAAGGAATAAACGAATGTAATAGTAGAGGGAGAAGCTTCGGCTGCCACGTGGGTGCTGTTGGCACCGGAGCAACTCCCTATACATTCGTTCTACAAGCATAGGTACGCGGACGACGCGGATAAGGCGGACGAACGCGGATTTTCAAAGCTGCACTATGTTAAACGTAATGTATCCCATACGGAAGATAAAAAAGAAATCTGTGTTATCTGCATCATCTGCGGATGAAAAATCACTTGCATACTGTAAGGTAAATCTTAGTCCGCGTTCGTCCGCCTTATCCGCGTCGTCCGCGTACCTATGCTCCCTTAAATTACCATTTATAGAACAAGTTAATTTTGTATGAGTACTTACCTCAAATATAATATAATATGAAAACGACCCTTATTACTTACCTGTTCCTTTTTTGTTTTCTCCTGACCGGGAAAGCTCAAACCCAACAAGAAGTTTCCTATTTCCCCTTGCAAGATGTTAAGTTGTTGGAAAGCCCCTTCCTGCAAGCTCAACAGACTGACTTACATTACATCATGGCCATGGAACCCGACCGCCTGCTCGCCCCTTTCCTGCGCGAAGCCGGACTGACACCCAAAGCGCCAAGTTATACCAACTGGGAAAACACCGGACTGGACGGGCACATTGGCGGACATTACATTTCCGCACTCTCCATGATGTATGCCGCTACCGGAGACACAGCCATATACAATCGGCTGAACTATATGCTGAACGAACTACATCGTGCACAGCAAGCCGTAGGCACCGGATTCATCGGAGGTACTCCCGGAAGCCTGCAACTTTGGAAAGAAATTAAAGCCGGGAATATCCGTGCCGGAGGTTTCGACCTCAACGGCAAATGGGTACCCCTATACAATATACACAAGACTTATGCCGGACTGCGCGACGCTTACCTCTATGCCGGAAGCGACCTTGCCCGCCAGATGTTAGTGTCCCTCACCGACTGGATGATAGACATCACCGCAGGACTCACCGACCAGCAAATGCAAGACATGCTCCGCAGCGAACACGGAGGACTGAATGAAACTTTCGCCGATGTTGCCGAAATCACTGGTGACAAGAAATACCTGGAACTGGCACGCCGCTTCTCCCATAAAGTAATTCTGGATCCTCTTGTGAAGAATGAAGACCGCCTGACAGGCATGCATGCCAATACACAGATACCAAAGGTTATCGGCTACAAACGTATCGCCGACCTCGCACAAGACCAGAACTGGGATCACGCCGCCCGCTTCTTCTGGAATACAGTAGTAAATCATCGTTCCGTCTGCATTGGTGGCAACAGTGTACGCGAGCACTTTCATCCGGCAGACAATTTCACATCCATGCTCAATGATGTGCAAGGTCCGGAAACTTGCAATACTTACAACATGCTTCGCCTGACGAAGATGCTTTACCAGACCTCTCCCGACATTCGTTTTGCCGATTATTACGAACGTGCTTTATATAATCATATCCTTGCCTCACAACAGCCTACAAAGGGTGGATTTGTTTACTTCACCCCTATGCGTCCGGGACACTACCGCGTTTATTCGCAGCCGGAAACATCCATGTGGTGTTGCGTCGGTTCCGGATTGGAGAATCACACCAAATACGGAGAGTTTATTTACGCCCATGTAAAGGATACGCTATATGTGAACCTCTTCATCCCCTCCCGTCTGACCTGGAAGGAGAAAGGCGTCACCCTGACACAAGAAACCCGTTTCCCCGACGAAGAGCAAATCCGCTTCCGCGTGGAAAAGAGCAAGAAGAAAGCATTCAACCTCAAACTCCGTTATCCCTCTTGGGCTAAAGGTGCCAGCGTTTCCATTAATGGAAAAGTACAGGAAACGAATGCCCGACCGGGAGAGTACCTGACCATTCACCGTAAATGGAAAGCCGGAGATGAAATCACACTGAATATGCCCATGCAGGTTGCCTTGGAGCAAATACCGGATCGGGAAAATTTCTATGCATTCATGTATGGCCCTATCGTACTTGCCAGCCCCACAGGGACAGAGAATATGGACGGGCTTTATGCAGATGACAGCCGTGGCGGACACATTGCCCATGGCAAACAGATTTCCATGCAAGAAATACCGATGCTGGTAGGTTCCGCCGCATCTCTGCCTCAATCACTCCGGAAGATAAACGATGACTTGGTTGCATTTACTTATACCGGTAGTGTCTATCCGGCACAGAAAGAAGCGCTGAAATTGATTCCTTTCTTCCGTCTTCACGATTCCCGTTATGCCGTTTATTTCCATCAGGTAACCGAAGCTGAAGTAGAAAGTATCCGCAAAGAAGTGGCATTGAGCGAGCGTAAAGCAATGGAACTTGTCAACCAAACTGTAGATCTCATTTTCCCTGGTGAACAACAGCCTGAATCAGATCATGGTATTCTATATGAACAGGCAGAAACTGGAATCAATAAAGACCGTCACTTCCGGCGTGCCAAAGGTTGGTTCAGTTATAACCTCAAAGTAAAAGAGGAAGCCAGCCAGCTCATGATTACTGTACGGAAAGAGGATTATACCAAGGTAGCCATCCTTCTTAACAATGAAAAACTGACCGTTAGTCCTACGATCAGCAAACCTGATAAAGAGGGTTTTATAACGATCTGTTATTCTTTACCCCGGAAGTTAAGTGCAGGCAGCTATCCGATACGCTTCAGTCCCGACGAAACAGAGTGGACACCTGCTATTTATGAGGTCCGCTTACTCAAATAATAACATTACGAACATCATATAACTAATAACCATTATGAGAAACAAACTATTATTCAGCAGCGTTCTTTTAGCTGCATCCGTATCGCTGTCCGCACAAAAGAGTGCAACGATCACGCTTCATGCCGACCAAGGCACACAAGTTATTCCCAAAGAAATTTACGGTCAGTTTGCCGAACACCTGGGTACCTGTATCTATGGTGGACTTTGGGTAGGAGAAAATTCGGATATTCCCAATATCAAAGGTTATCGTACAGATGTGTTCAATGCATTGAGAGAGCTCCAGATTCCCGTACTTCGTTGGCCGGGCGGTTGCTTTGCCGATGAATATCACTGGATGGACGGTATCGGTCCGAAAGAGAACCGCCCCAAAATGGTAAACAATAACTGGGGAGGCACGATTGAAGACAACAGTTTCGGTACACATGAGTTCCTCAACCTCTGCGAAATGCTGGGTACTGAACCTTATATCAGCGGAAACGTAGGTAGTGGCACTGTAGAAGAACTGGCAAAATGGGTAGAATACATGACTTCCGAAGGAGACTCTCCGATGGCAAGACTTCGCCGCCAGAACGGTCGTGACAAAGCATGGAAAGTGAAATACCTCGGTGTAGGTAACGAAAGTTGGGGCTGCGGCGGAAGCATGCGTCCTGAATATTATGCTGATTTGTATCGCCGTTACTCCACTTACTGCCGCAACTACGACGGCAACCATCTGTTTAAGATTGCCAGTGGTGCCAGTGATTACGATTATAACTGGACTAAAGTCCTGATGGACCGCGTAGGTGGACGTATGAACGGACTCTCTCTCCATTATTACACCGTAACCGGCTGGAGCGGAAGTAAAGGAGCAGCCACTAAGTTCGACAAAGACGATTATTACTGGACAATGGGTAAGTGTCGTGAGATAGAAGACGTTATCAAAAAGCACTGCGCCATTATGGACGAATATGATCCTAAAAAGCACGTAGCCCTTATGCTCGATGAGTGGGGTACCTGGTGGGACGAAGAACCCGGCACTATTCCGGGCCACCTTTACCAGCAAAATACATTGCGTGATGCTTTTGTTGCCTCTCTTAGTTTCGACATCTTCCACAAATACACCGACCGTCTGAAAATGGCAAATATTGCCCAGATAGTAAATGTATTGCAATCCATGATCCTGACAAAAGGTAAAGACATGGTGCTGACTCCCACTTATTATGTATTCAAGATGTACAATGTACACCAGGATGCCACTTTCCTCCCACTCGAGTTGAATTGTGAAATCATGGATGTACGCGACAATCGCAAAGTACCTATGGTAAGTGCCACAGCTTCTAAAGACAAGGACGGCAAGATTCACATCTCAATGTCTAATATCGATGCCGACAATGCACAAGAAATTACTATCAACCTGCCGGATGTGAAGGCTAAGAAAGCCGTTGGTGAAATCTTAACTTCTGCCAACCTGACGGATTACAACTCTTTTGAGAACCCTAATAATGTAAAATTAGCTCCGTTCAAAGAGGTAAAAATCAATAAAGGCGTATTGAAGATAAAACTACCAGCCAAGTCTATTGTTACTATAGAGTTACAGTAAATCAGTCGAAAAGACTTATTGTATTTTAAACAAGAAGCAGGTGGAAGTGCCGCAAAAAAAGAGGCTCTTTCTATGTTGCGAATTACGCATAAAGAGTTATCTTTGTCGCTGTTAAAATTAACAAGTGACACTTCAACCTGCTTTATATAGTATTCAAATCAAATAAATATCAATATGAACGACAACAAACTTATGAACCGTGCAGCGGACAATATTCGTATCCTCGCTGCTTCTATGGTTGAGAAAGCTAATTCCGGTCACCCGGGCGGTGCCATGGGTGGTGCCGATTTTGTGAATGTACTCTTCTCTGAGTTTCTGGTGTATGATCCCGAAAATCCAGCATGGGAAGGTCGTGACCGCTTCTTCCTGGACCCGGGTCACATGTCACCGATGCTCTACTCTCAGTTGGCATTGACGGGCAAATTCACACTGGATGAACTGAAGGAATTCCGCCAATGGGACAGTCCTACCCCGGGGCACCCTGAACGCGATATTATGCGTGGTATTGAAAACACTTCCGGCCCGCTCGGCCAAGGTCATACTTTCGCAGTGGGTGCAGCTATCGCAGCTAAATTCATGAAAGCCCGTTTCGAAGAAGTGATGCAGCAAACCATCTACGCTTATATTTCGGACGGTGGTGTACAGGAAGAAATTTCTCAGGGTGCAGGCCGTATCGCAGGTGCACTGGGACTGGATAACCTCATCATGTTCTATGATGCCAATGACATCCAGCTTTCTACTGAAACCAAAGATGTAACCATCGAAGATACTGCCAAGAAATACGAAGCTTGGGGCTGGAAGGTTCTCAAGATCAACGGTAATGATCCCGACGCTATCCGTGGCGCTTTGAACGAAGCAAAAGCAGAAAACGAACGTCCGACCCTGATTATCGGTCATACCGTAATGGGTAAAGGTGCACGCAAGGCAGATGGCAGTAGCTACGAAGCTAACTGTGCTACTCACGGTGCTCCTCTGGGTGGTGACGCTTATGTAAATACCATCAAGAACCTGGGTGGTGATCCGACAAATCCATTCGTAATCTTCCCCGAAGTGAAGGAACTGTACGCAAAACGTGCCGCTGAACTGAAGGAAATTATGGCTAAGAAATATGCAGCTAAATCAGAATGGGCAAAGGCTAATCCTGAAAAGGCTGCCAAACTCGACCTGTTCTTCTCTGGTAAAGCTCCTGAAGTAAACTGGGCAGCTATCGAGCAAAAAGCAGGTGCTGCTACACGTGCTGCATCGGCTACCGTACTGGGCGCTCTTGCTACTCAGGTAGAAAACATGATCGTTGCTTCCGCCGACCTTTCAAACTCTGATAAGACAGACGGCTTCCTGAAAAAGACGCATGCTTTCAAGAAAGGTGATTTCAGCGGTGCATTCTTCCAGGCTGGTGTTGCCGAACTGACTATGGCTTGCTGCTGTATCGGTATGGCACTGCATGGTGGTGTAATCCCTGCTTGCGGAACATTCTTCGTATTCTCTGACTATATGAAACCTGCCGTACGTATGGCTGCACTGATGGAAGTTCCCGTGAAGTTCATTTGGACACACGATGCATTCCGTGTAGGTGAAGACGGTCCTACTCATGAACCGGTAGAACAGGAAGCTCAGATCCGTCTGATGGAAAAACTGAAAAACCACAAAGGACACAACTCTATGTTGGTTCTCCGTCCGGCAGATGCAGAAGAAACAACAGTTGCATGGAAACTGGCTATGGAGAATACTACTACTCCGACCGGCTTGATCTTCTCTCGCCAAGATATCGCTATGTTGCCTGCTGGAAACGACTACTCTCAGGCAGCCAAGGGTGCTTACATTGTAGCAGGTTCTGATGAGAACCCGGATGTAATATTGGTAGCTTCGGGCTCAGAAGTATCTACACTGGTGGCAGGAACCGAATTATTACGCAAAGATGGCGTGAAAGTACGCATCGTGTCTGCTCCTTCCGAAGGTTTGTTCCGCAGCCAGGCTCCGGGATATCAGGAAGGTGTTATCCCTGCTGACGCAAAAGTCTTCGGTCTGACAGCCGGTCTGCCTGTAAACCTGCAAGGTTTGGTAGGTGCTCACGGTAAAGTTTGGGGATTGGAATCTTTCGGTTTCTCAGCTCCTTACAAAGTACTGGATCAGAAGTTAGGTTTCACTGCTGAAAATGTTTATAAGCAAGTAAAAGCAATGTTATAAAAGGCCTTGGTGCATTACCGGGCGAATATTCATTCGCCCCTACAGGTTGTAACAGGCTTGTAGGGGCGAAATATTTTTCACCTGATATCCCATTATAGAGCCTCTAAATCAATCATACTACAACAGAAAATGAAAACAATTGGAATTTGTTCCGACCACGCCGGATTTGAATTGAAACAATACGTCAAGGGGTGGTTGGAAACTAAAGGATGGGAATACAAAGACTTCGGAACCTATACAACGGAGAGCTGCGACTATGCAGATTTTGCGCATCCCATGGCATTGGCCGTTGAAGCCGGAGAGTGCTACCCAGGTATTGCTATCTGCGGAAGTGGCGAAGGTATCAGCATGACACTGAATAAGCATCAGGGTATTCGTGCCGCACTTTGCTGGACGGCGGAAATTGCTCATCTGGCTCGCCAGCATAATGATGCCAACGTACTCGTCATGCCGGGACGTTTTATCAGCACAGAAGAAGCTGATATGATTATGAGAGAATTCTTCAGTACACAGTTTGAGGGTGGACGCCATCAGAAGCGTATTGATAAAATACCGGTGAGATAATCATCCCAACTTGAAATTACACTTGTAGGTGCGGGAACTGGTACTTGCAGTAGTGTAAGGTAACGCTTGCGGATGTGTAAGGCAACACTTGCAGTAGTGAAGGCTTACACACCCGCAAGTGTTTTTCAGTTTAGTTTATACACCTTCCTCAGAGCTAAGAAGTATAAACACATCAATTTTTACACCTTTTATGCCAAAAACTCTTCCCTATAATAGAGTCACTTTCCGTACTTTTGCCTGCATATCTAATAACCATTTAAAGTAAAACTGAAAACGCATGAAAAAAGTACTCGGAATTATTTCCCTGCTTCTCTCGGCCACATTGGCAACTGCCAACTCAATAGATTTCGATAAGGCTTTCAAGGAGAGTACAAAGATTGAAAAGCAAATCAAGAAAACATCTTTCCCCAAACGGACGTATCTCATTACAGACTTCGGCGCCAAGCCCGACACCCCGGATGCTCCCTGCCATGAAGCAATCAACCAGGCTATCGTTACATGTTGCCTGAATGGCGGTGGTACGGTTGTAGTTCCCAAAGGTACATTCTACACAGGTCCCATCACACTGAAAAGCAACGTCAACTTTCATGTAGAAGAAGGAGCCGTATTGAAATTTTCAACCGATCAGAGCCTCTACTTTCCCGGAGTTATCACCCGTTGGGAAGGAATAGACTGCTATAATGCCCGCCCGTTGATTTATGCATACGGTGAAACAAATATCGCCATCACCGGTAAAGGGACTATCGACGGACAAGGCTCCAACGAAACCTGGTGGCCTATGTGTGGCGCTCCCCGTTATGGCTGGAAAGAAGGCATGGTGGCACAGCGCAACGGCGGACGGGAACGCCTGCTGATGTACGGTGAAACCTCCACTCCTATTTATAAGCGTGTAATGACATCTGAAGACGGATTACGTCCGCAACTCATCAACCTGTACTCATGTAATACAGTGCTGATAGAAGATGTAACTTTATTGAATTCTCCTTTCTGGGTTATTCACCCGCTATTCTGCGAAAGTCTCACCGTACGCGGTGTATACGTTTATAATCGCGGTCCCAATGGCGATGGCTGCGACCCCGAATCTTGCAAAAATGTATTGATAGAGAACTGTACCTTCGATACCGGAGATGACTGTATTGCTATCAAGTCCGGACGTAACCAGGACGGACGTAAATGGGGTGTTCCCAGCGAGAACATCATTGTACGCGGTTGCTATATGAAGAAAGGACATGGAGGTGTAGTCATCGGTAGCGAAATTTCCGGCGGATACCGCAACCTGTATGTAGAAAACTGTAAGATGGATAGCCCAGACCTCGACCGTGTTATCCGCATCAAGACCAGCACCTGCCGCGGCGGACTGATTGAAAATGTGTTCGTGCGTAACGTCACCGTAGGACAGTGTCGCGAAGCCGTGCTGCGCATCAACCTGCAATACGAAAACCGTGAGAACTGCAACCGTGGTTTCACTCCTACTGTCCGCAACGTTCACCTGAAGAATGTAACCTGCGAAAAGAGCAAACTTGGTGTCCTTATCATCGGTCTCGACGACGATGATCATGTGTACAATATCAGCGTTGAAGACTCCCACTTTAATAATGTTGCCAAAGATGGAAATGACATAAAAGGAGCTAAAGACGTTACGTTCAAAAATCTCTATATAAATGGAAAACTTGTAAAGTAGCAAAACCACATTCTACATCATATATGCCCGAAGCTGTGACATTCTGACAGAATTTCATTCAACTTCGGGCTTTTTATTTCCCCATTTTTCTTATTTTTCACAGAATACTTGTTCGTTGTCTCTAAATAAAAACTATCTTTGTATTCCAATTAATCCGGAACTCAATACGATATGGAGCAACTGAAAACTATCAAAGAGCTTATCAATCAAGGAGATGTAGCAGAAGCTATCCGGCAGCTCGATGAATATCTGATCACCGACTCTACCGACCGGGACGAAGCTTTCTATCTCCTGGGAAATGCCTACCGTAAACAAGGTAACTGGCAACTGGCTTTGAACAACTACCAGTATGCTATCGACCTCAATCCCGACAGCCCTGCCCGTGAAGCCTATCGTATGGCAATGGATATCCTGAATTTCTTCAACAAAGATATGTACAATCAATAACATATAAAAGTAACGTAAATTATGGCAAAGATTAAAGGAGCAATCGTAGTGGACACCGAACGGTGCAAAGGCTGCAACCTATGCGTGGTAGCCTGTCCTCTGCATGTAATAGCCCTCACCAAAGAGGTGAACGTAAAAGGGTATAACTATGCCCACCAAATATTGGAAGATACCTGCAACGGCTGTGCGTCGTGCGCCCAGGTTTGCCCGGACGGATGTATCTCTGTTTTTAAAGTAAAAGTTGAATAAATCTGTAAATCAGTAGAATATGGCAGAAGAAGTTGTATTAATGAAAGGAAACGAAGCCATCGCCCACGCCGCTATCCGTTGCGGTGCTGATGGATACTTCGGTTATCCTATTACTCCGCAATCGGAAGTATTGGAAACTCTTGCCGAACTGAAACCCTGGGAAACTACCGGCATGGTAGTGTTGCAGGCAGAAAGTGAAGTGGCAGCTATTAATATGGTGTACGGCGGTGCCGGAAGTGGAAAGATGGTATTAACCTCATCATCCAGCCCCGGTGTCAGCCTGAAACAGGAAGGTATCTCCTACCTGGCAGGTGCCGAATTACCCTGTTTGATTGTAAACGTAATGCGTGGCGGCCCCGGATTGGGAACCATCCAACCCAGTCAGGCAGACTACTTCCAGACTGTTAAGGGTGGAGGTCACGGTGACTACCGTCTGATTACTTTGGCTCCCGCTTCCGTACAGGAAATGGCTGATTTCGTTGGATTGGCCTTTGATCTTGCCTTTAAATATCGCAACCCGGCTATCATTCTTGCCGACGGTGTTATCGGTCAGATGATGGAAAAGGTTGTATTGCCTCCGCAAAAGCCCCGCCGTACAGATGCAGAAGTTATCGAACAATGCCTATGGGCTACTACCGGCAGAGTGAACGGACGCAAGCCCAATATCATTACTTCTTTGGAATTGAAACCGGAAGAGATGGAGAAGAATAACATCCGCTTCCAGGCTAAATACAAACTGATTGAAGAAAACGAAGTACGTTTCGAAGAAATCAATTGTGAAGATGCCGATTACCTGATTATCGCCTTCGGTTCTATGGCCCGTATCGGACAAAAAGCAATGGAACTTGCACGCGAAGAAGGTATCAAAGTCGGTATACTGCGCCCCATTACCCTTTGGCCTTTCCCCACAAAAGCCATTGCAGCCTATGCTGAAAAAGTGAAAGGCATGCTGGTTACCGAATTGAATGCGGGACAGATGGTTGAAGATGTACGCCTCGCTGTGAATGGTAAAGTAAAAGTAGAACACTTCGGACGTCTCGGCGGTATCGTACCCGATCCGGAAGAGATTGTAAGTGCACTGAAAGAAAAATTAATCGAGAAATGAACCCTGATAAGATAAGAAGCGTATTGAATATACTCTTTATGATACTTGCCTTGGCAGCTATCATCGTATATTTCGTTGCAAAGGATGACTTCAAACTGTTCATCTACGTTTGTGGTGCAGCAATATTCGTTAAGCTGATGGAGTTTTTTATACGGTTCACCAACAGATAAGGAGAAGTGATTATGACAAAAGAAGATATTATCAAGCCTGAGAATCTGGTTTATAAGAAACCGACTCTGATGAACGATAATCCCATGCACTACTGTCCGGGATGCAGCCACGGTGTAGTACACAAGCTGATAGCCGAAGTAATCGAAGAAATGGGCATGGAAGACAAAGCAGTAGGTATCTCCCCCGTGGGATGTGCCGTGTTCATCTATAACTATCTGGATATTGACTGGCAGGAAGCCGCACACGGACGTGCACCCGCTCTTGCCACTGCGATCAAGCGCCTGTGGCCGGACAGACTGGTATTCACTTACCAGGGAGACGGTGACCTGGCATGTATCGGTACGGCAGAAACAATCCATGCACTGAACCGCGGTGAGAACATTACTATCATCTTCATCAACAACGCCATTTATGGTATGACGGGTGGACAGATGGCTCCTACTACCCTGGTCGGCATGAAGACTTCTACCAGTCCTTACGGACGTGATGTTCATTTGCACGGTTATCCGCTGAAGATGGCAGATATCGCCGCACAACTGGAAGGAACCGCTTACGTTACCCGCCAGAGTGTACAAACAGTCGGCGCTATCCGCAAAGCAAAGAAAGCCATCCGCAAAGCATTCGAGAACTCCATGGCAGGCAAAGGCTCCAACCTGGTAGAAATTGTTTCTACTTGTAACTCCGGTTGGAAACAGACACCTGCGCAATCTAACAAATGGATGGAAGAGCACATGTTCCCGTTCTATCCGCTGGGTGACTTGAAAGATAAATAATCACATGCTAAAAGACTAAGAACAATGAAAGAAGAAATCATTATAGCAGGCTTCGGTGGACAAGGTGTATTGTCTATGGGAAAGATTTTGGCATACTCGGGACTGATGGAAGGTAAGGAAGTGAGCTGGATGCCCGCTTACGGACCGGAACAACGTGGTGGCACAGCCAACGTTACAGTGATTGTAAGCGATGAGAAAATCTCTTCTCCTATTCTGAGCAAGTATGACGCTGCCATTATTCTGAACCAGCCCTCACTGGAGAAATTCGAAAGTAAGGTAAAGACGGGCGGTATCCTGATTTACGACGGATATGGTATCATCAACCCGCCGACGCGTAAGGATATCAAAGTGTATCGCATCGACGCAATGGATGCAGCCAATGAAATGAATAATGCCAAAGCATTCAACATGATCGTACTGGGTGGATTGCTGAAACTGAAACCGATGGTTACGCTGGATAGTGTGCTCAGAGGCTTGAAGAAAACTTTGCCCGAACGTCATCATCACTTGATACCGATGAACGAAGAAGCGATTAAAAAAGGAATGGAATTGATCAAAGAGGTATAATTCCATTGACCCTTATAATAAAAGTCAGCCCTTGCAATCATTTTTTTGCAAGGGCTTATTTTATACAATAAAAGACATAAAACTCCTCACTATTAGATTTGCTTATAAGACGGTATGTTTGTAAAAATAGGCAAAAAAGGCTGAATTCCGCAAGCGAATAATTTTTTATTGTATCTTTGCGCCTAATTATGAGACGAATTCTACTAACATACATACTTCTATTCGTATTGGGATTGCTGGCAGTACAGGCACAGCAGCCATTCAATACGCTGGACAACCGTGACCGCTATGGAAACCAGGTCGACCCGTCAACGCAGCCGGACAGTCTAGATACTGGCACTGATGTTCAAAGCATTCCGCCTAAACTTTATATGTGGCAATTAAGCGAGACTTTAGGAAACCGGACCATTGTTCCTGCAGATACGCTTGCTCTGAATTTCCAAAATACGAACCTGGTAGGTGGTATGACTGGGGAATATAACTTCCTGGGTAATCTGGGCTCACCTCGTCTCTCCCGTATTTTCTTTAATCGCCAAGACGACGAACCGACCCTCTTCATGGCACCATACTCTAGTTTCTTTGTTCGTCCCGACCAGGTGTTTTTCACTAATAGTAATGTACCCTATACCAATCTGACTTACTATAAAGCTGGTAATAAGGTTAATGGCGAAGAACGGTTTAAATCTTATTTCTCTGTCAATGTAAACAAACGGTTAGCATTTGGCTTTAATTTTGACTATCTATATGGACGTGGTTATTATGCCAATCAGTCCACTTCACATTTTAATGCCGGCTTATTCGGAAGTTACATTGGTGAACGCTATCAAATACAGGCAGTTTATAACAACTTCTTCATGAAAATGAACGAAAACGGTGGTATAGCGAATGACGGTTACATCACCCGGCCTGATACAATGGCGGAAGGTAAGAAAGAGTATAGTTCCACTACCATTCCTGTGAAGATGGAACAAACCTCAAATCGCAATAAAGATTTCTATATCTACCTTACACAACGCTACCGATTAGGTTTCAAACGAAGAGTATTGAAAGAAGAAGCCCAGAATAACAGTGTCCAACAGCGTTTTTCCCCTACAGCACCGACTGCACCTATTACTTCCAGTATTGCATCTGCAGACAGCTTAGCTACTGGCAGTTTAGCTACCGACAGCCTCGCGGCTAATAATCTCGCAATGGGAGATAATCTCAGTTTGGACAGCCTCAATAACAACCACGCTCTTCCGGAAGATACTAACTTTGTCGAAGAATTTGTTCCGGTCACAAGTTTCATTCATACCTTCAAGATAGAACGGACACGTCACAGTTACCAATCTGTATCGACACCAGACGAAAACGCTTACTACAACAAACAAGGAGTCAGTCGTGACTCTACCACAGCATTTAGCGTAAAGAATGTCTTTGGCATAGCCTTGCTGGAAGGTTTCAATCGATATGCTAAAGCCGGACTTACCGGCTATATATCCCATAAATTCAGTCGCTACGACCTGATGAATGCAGACTCTATGACAGTAGACCGTTTCACCGAACAAGAAATCTATGTGGGTGGTGAATTAGCTAAACGACAAGGTAAAACTCTACACTATTCTATAGACGGCGAAGTTGGTATTATGGACAAAGCAATGGGACAATTCCGCGTAAATGGAAATATGGATTTAAATTTCCGTCTTTGGAAAGATACGGTAAACCTGATAGTACGAGGCTTCGTAAAAAACACATTGCCCTCTTTCTATATGCGCCATTATCACTCCAACTTGCACGTTTGGGATAATGACAACATGGAGAAAGAATTCCGTACCCGCGTAGAGGGCGAACTAAACATTGACCGTTGGGGAACCAATCTTCGTGCCGGAGTAGAAAATGTGAAGAATTACACCTATCTCAACCAAAAGGCCGTACCTGAACAGAATAGCGGTAACATACAAATACTTTCGGCCACACTGAAGCAAAACTTCCGTGCAGGTATTTTCCATTTAGATAATGAAGTAACCTGGCAGAAATCAAGTAATGAAACGGTTCTACCTCTGCCGCAATTTTCAGTATATTCTAATTTGTATCTCCTGACCAAGTTAGCTAAAAAGGTACTTACCGTACAATTGGGTGCTGATGTCCGTTACTTTACCAAATACCATGCACCGGCTTACACACCTTCCATTCAGCAGTTCCATCTGCAACCCGAAAATGACCAGGTAGAAATCGGCGGCTATCCGATAGTGAATGTTTATGCCAATCTGCACCTGAAGCGTACACGCCTCTTTGCTATGTATTCTCACGTAAATCAGGGTATGGGTACACGTAATTCTTTCCTTGTACCGCATTACCCCATTAATCCGAGTCTTCTCAGAATTGGTGTTTCGTGGAACTTCTATGATTAAAACTCTTTCCTTATGAAAATATCGAAAGCCAATATTCTGAAATATGTAGCAATGGGGATTATAGTTGCTTGTATTACTACTTTCTTTTTAAAGAAAGAAAAGAAGCATGGACATCCTCGTGATTATGCAGAAATAGCTGCTGAGAAAATTATCCGCGCTGCCACGGAGTATAATTCCATCAGCTTTTACGTAGATGGAGATACCTTATCCGGTTTTCACTATGAATTAATAGAAGCTTTTGCACGTGATCATGGCTGGAAAGCCGCTATCACTCCTGAAATGAGTTTCGATAAACGGCTCGAAGGACTGGCAGATGGAGAGTTTGATGTCATTGCTTACGGCATTCTGGCTACCAGTGAATTGAAAGATTCCTTATTACTTACGACTCCGATTGTGCTGAACAAACAGATTCTCGTACAAAGAAAAGCCACTTCCCCCACTGACTCCATATTCGTTAAAAGTCAATTGGACTTGGCTGGAAAAACCTTGCACGTAGTGAAAGGATCACCATCCATCTTGCGTATCCATAATCTGGGAAACGAGATTGGAGATACCATATATATTAAGGAAATAGACAAATACGGTTCGGAACAATTGATAGCTCTTGTAGCCCATGGTGACATTGACTATGCCGTATGTGATGAAAGCATTGCCCGTATCGTTTCAGATAGTTTTCCACAAATAGATATCAATACCGATATCAGTTTCACACAATTCTATTCCTGGGGAGTCAGCAAACAGTCGCCTGTTTTATTAGACAGTCTTAATTCATGGCTGCAAACCTTTTGTAACAGCAAAGAATTTCAATCGATCTACCATAAATATTACCAGTCTTCCAGCAGATAATAACTCCTTTATCGTATACTTCCTTATAGTTCACCAAAACTCCACACGGTAACTCCATTTACAGTCTGAAGTAAAGATCGTTACATACTGAGGTAAAGGCCGTTACATGCCAAGGTAAAAGCCGTTACAATAGGCGGTAAAGGTCGTTACATCCTACAGTAAATGCTTTTACATTATGGGGTAAATTGCATGTAAATGCTATTTGCTGATAATCAACAAATTACATCATCACTACAAACTATCCACTTCCCTCAACCACATTTCTGATGAAGCATCACTCGGCATACGCCAGTCACCACGTGGGCTGATAGAAATACTACCTACCTTAGGTCCGTCCGGCAAACAAGAGCGTTTGAATTGCTGATTGAAAAAACGGCGGAAGAATACTTGCAACCACTTCTTAATGGTCTCTTCATCATACATATCCTTAAACGTACGCGCTGCAAGGAAAAATATCTTGGAAGGACGGAAGCCACAACGCAGGAAATAGTACAAGAAGAAATCATGCAATTCATACGGACCAACCAAGTCTTCCGTGATTTGTTTGATATTCCCGTTTTCATCTGCCGGAATAAGTTCCGGACTTATCGGAGTATCGACAATGTCCAGTAGCGTTGCACGAGAAGCTGCATCCATATCATTCTCAGCCACCCACTTCACCAAATGCTTGACCAATGTCTTAGGAACACTTCCATTCACACCATACATAGACATATGGTCGCCATTATAAGTTGCCCATCCCAGCGCTAATTCTGAAAGGTCACCCGTACCTATCACCATTCCCCAAGTCTGGTTGGCAATATCCATTAATATCTGTGTGCGCTCGCGAGCCTGTGCATTTTCATAGACCACATCGTGTACATTGATGTCGTGATCTATATCTTTGAAATGCTGAATACAAGCTTCTTTGATGCTGACCTCACGCACGGTAATCCCCAAAGAGTTCATTAAATCCACCGCATTCGTATGCGTACGGTCAGTGGTGCCAAAACCCGGCATCGTCACACCGATAATGTCTTTGCGGGACCATCCCAATTTATCAAAGGTCTTTACACATACCAGCAGTGCCAAGGTAGAATCCAATCCACCGGAAATACCAACCACCGCACTTTTAGCGCACGTATGTACCAGACGTTGTGCCAGACCGGAAACCTGTATCGAAAATATTTCTTCGCAACGCTCATTCAATGCAGTTCCTTGCGGTACAAACGGATGCGGATCGAAACGACGCGTCAGGTTCAGTTCTTTACTATTCACATATTCCGTAGAAACACGTACTGCTTCCTCCGGTGCACAATGTGCCCGACAGGCAACAAATGTTGTGTTTACACGCCTTTCTATACGCAAATGTTCCACATCAATCTCACCAATGACAACTTGCTCCTCAAAAGAGAAGCGTTTACTATGTTCTATTAAGCTGCCATTTTCATAAATCAAACCGTTTCCGGCAAACACTACGTCAGTAGTGGATTCTCCGAAGCCACACGAACAGAATACATAACCGGCAATACAGCGTGCCGATTGCTGACTAATTAGAGAGCGCAAATAATTATGCTTTCCAATTCCTTCATTATCAGCAGAAAGATTAAACAGGATCTCTGCACCTTGCAATGCCAGTGAGGAACTGGGCGGAATAGGTGCCCACAGATCTTCACAGATTTCAATGCCGAATGTCGTATCTGCCATCTCAAACAGTAAATTGGCTCCCATGGGAACCAGTTGTCCGCAAAGGCGTACACTGGTCTCACTAACATCAACAGCAGATGTAAACCAGCGTTTCTCGTAGAATTCCTTGTAATTAGGAAGATAAGTCTTAGGTACCACACCCAGCACTTTTCCTTTCTGAATTACGACGGCTGCATTCAGCAATACACCATTCATCGCTATCGGCATACCCAGTATAGCTATTATGTCCAGCTGTCGTGTATTACTTATAATATGTATCAGCCCCATTTCTGCTTCTTCAAGCAACAGTTGCTGCGCAAACAGATCGCCGCATGTATACCCTGTGACACACAGTTCCGGAAAGACTATGATTTGTACGCCTTTTCCTTCAGCTATGATTATCTCCTTTTCTATTTCTCCGGCATTGAACTTGCAGTCCGCCACCTTCACACGGGGCACAGCCGCCGCTACCTTTACATATCCGTAATTCATAAGGATGTCATTTATAAAATTTGACGGCAAAAATACAGTTATTTATCCACAAACACAAAATAATCATTTCTTTCACTTCGTATATCCCGGATTATTTGTACTTTTAGCCACATTTTAAAGCACGTTATACAAAACTCATGAGGCCCCATAGTACACTCCATAAATGGCTACTTTCACTAATATTATTAGTCGGATGTCTTTCTGTTTCTGCTAAAGAAAAAGAATACGTGTTATTTCTTAGCTCCGTCAATGCCGAAGAGGCCTGGATACATGGTTTTCTGAATGAAATCCAAAAATGTTTTCCCTATAATAAAAACATAGAACTACACAATTATTTTCTCACGGTCCCGGTATTAAAAAGCGAAGAAGAGGTCAGACAAGCTCAAGCTAATATATTACAGACATATCCTACTCCACCAAAAGCAGTCATAATTGTTGGCGACCCGGGATGGTTGGTCAGCGCACCTATTTTCGATGGTCCCTGGAAAGATATCCCTGTTATCCTTTGTTATTCCCGTAAAAGGGTTCCAGCCGACCTGCAAACATTACTAAGTAAGGTTCCTCTAACAAAAGAAAACAGCATTCCCATTGAGAAATTCAATAAAAACTACAATATCACTGTACTGGAACAGCCATATTACATCAAGCAAACCCTTGAACTCATCCGGCAGCTTCAACCGGAAGTCAAACGAATCGCTTTCATTTCCGATGATCGCTATATCAGCGTTGTTACTCGTCAGGCAATAAAAGAAGTGATGCAAAAAGATTTTCCCACTCTGCAACTGGAGCTTTTATCCTCTGAACAAATAAGCACCGAAGAATTACTGGACACACTTACCAGCTACAAAAAAACGACCGGGGTCATCTATTATGCCTGGCTCCGACAATATGGAAGCAATAAGAATTATTATCTATCGGACCACCTTAAAAAAATACTTCCCAGCTTCCTGGAAGTTCCGGTATTCACATTAGCCGATTTAAACCTTCAAGAAAACTTATATGTAGGCGGGCATTATATCTCCATCCATGATTTCACGAACACAGTAATGTCTTTAATCGGTCGTATTTTATCAGGCGAAGCCGCCTCTTCCATCCCTTATCAAAATGGTGGAGTTCCACAGACTTATCTCAATTTCGCCGATCTGAAGTGGTGTAAAATTCCCGAAAACTTATATCCGAAAGATGCGGTTTATTTCTTTCAGCCTCCTACTTTCTACCAACAATATAAAACTTATATCTGGATGACAGGCTTATTCATAGCCCTACTCATTGTTCTGTATATTTTCTACTATATCCATTCCCAAAGACATAAAAAGGAACTCATTCAAGCTAAGGAACGTGCCGAAGAATCCGACCGATTAAAGTCTGCTTTTCTTGCCAACATGAGCCATGAGATACGTACTCCTCTCAATGCAATTGTCGGCTTTTCCAGTATTCTTGCTGAGACAACAGACACACCGGAAAATCATGAATACATCAGAATTATAGAAGATAACAATTACCTGTTATTACAACTCATAAACGACATCCTCGATTTGTCAAGAATAGAAGCCGGTTTACTGGACTTCTGCTACACCAATGTAGACGTAAACAGCTGTATCCGTAAACTTGAGGATGCCTTCCGTTTCAGGATGCCGGCAAACGTGAAATGTGTAACAGAATTCGGTATGAAGAAATGCTATATCCATACCGAAAAGAACCGTCTGATGCAAGTACTTGGAAATTACTTCTCCAATGCTATCAAATACACCAATCAAGGAAGCATTACCATTGGTTATTATCCTCCCAAAGACGGAAAAATCCGTTTCTATGTACGGGATACAGGTTGTGGTATTTCCCCCGATAAACAACAAACCATTTTTCAGCGTTTTGTAAAGCTGGACAACTTCAAGCAAGGCACAGGACTCGGCTTGTCTATCTGCCAAATGATAGCTGAAAAGATGAATGCCACTGTCGGAATACATTCTGAAGTGAATAAAGGTTCCGAGTTCTGGATAGAGCTCCCTTACCAACCCATTAATTAAAAATAGAACTATTATTAGCAACAAGACAACAAAAAAGATTAGAAATCTTTTGGAAAATTCAAAGAAGTCTTTATCTTTGCAAGCGAAATAAAAATGTAATTATTACAAGTTTGAATTAAGAAAATATGGAAATAGTAGTAGAACGATTGCAAGGGCATAATATCAAACCTTCGGTGCAGCGCATTGCCATCATGAAATATCTTATGGAGCACCGCACACATCCGACGGTAGACGAGATTTATACAGCACTGTCTCCTACTATACCGACACTCTCAAAAACGACAGTTTACAACACACTGAAAATTTTGAGCGAACAAGGAGCTGCACAGACGCTGACCATTGATGAGCGTAACACATGTTATGATGCCGACACTACTCCACATGCACATTTCCTGTGCAAGCGCTGTGGTAAAGTTTATGATCTGACGTGCAATGATACTGTAAGACAAGTGGTAGATACAGATATGGATGGACACGAAGTGCAGGAAATCCACTATTATTACAAAGGAATCTGTAAACAATGTAAAGAAGACTAACGTTTTATTATAAGAACGAACGAATAACTAATTCAATTAAATCAAAAAGAAAATGAAAAAATTTAGATGTACTGTATGCGGTTACGTATATGAAGGTGATGCCGCTCCTGAGAAATGCCCATTGTGTAAAGCTCCTGCAAGCAAGTTCGTAGAAGTTGTAGAAACTACAGAAGATGGTCCTCTATCTTTTGCTGACGAACATGTAATCGGTGTAGCTAAAGGTTGTGACGACGAAATGATCAAAGACTTAAACAATCACTTCATGGGCGAATGTACAGAAGTTGGTATGTACTTGGCTATGAGCCGTCAGGCTGACCGTGAAGGTTACCCCGAAGTAGCTGAAGCTTTCAAACGTTATGCTTGGGAAGAAGCAGAACACGCTTCCAAATTTGCTGAACTGTTGGGCGACTGTGTATGGGATACCAAAACTAACCTCGAAAAGAGAATGAATGCCGAATCCGGTGCTTGCGAAGACAAGAAGCGTATTGCTACTCGTGCAAAAGCTTTGAATCTGGATGCTATCCATGACACTGTTCATGAAATGGCTAAAGATGAAGCTCGCCACGGTAAAGGCTTCGAAGGGCTGTACAACCGTTATTTCAAGAAATAATGTGGATTTAATCCAATCCTCAAGGGGCTGTGCGAAAGTACAGCCCTTTTTTTTATATTTGATGTCACGTTCTCCTTTCTCGTTCGTCTTAGTTATGTAAATGGAACTCAAACAATTTAAAATATCCGTTCTACCCCTCCGCAATAAACTATTGAATTATGCGCGGAAACTGACTGAAAGTCCGGACGATGCAGAAGATGCCGTACAGGAAGTCCTGCTCAAGCTATGGAATAAAAGGCTTGAACTGGAACAGTACCGAAGTATCGAAGCATTCGCCATGACCATGACACATAATCTCTGTATGGACATGTGGCGTACTAAACATATAACCAACGTACCATTGGAATATGTACAAGATGCCACCCCCAGCGGAACACCAGAACGGTTGCTTGAAATAAAAGACGAGATTCGTCTGATGCATGAGATTATCAATTCACTGCCCGACTTGCAGCGCACTATCATGCGGATGAAGGATATCGAAGAGTACGAAACAGAAGAAATTGCCGACATCACAGGGTGTAATCCGGAAGCTATCCGAAGTAACCTGTCGAGAGCACGGAAGAAAGTGAGGGAAATTTACATGCAAACCATACAAGAAAAAATAAGGAGGAAACAAGCATGAAGATAGAAGAATTAATAGATCGCTATTTCGAGGGACAGACCTCATGTGACGAAGAGCGCGAATTGCGCCGTTTCTTCACACAAGAGAATATACCGGAATCCCTACAAGTATACCGTCCCCTGTTTGCCTGCCTGGCTCAAGAAGCAAAAGCATTCCGGAAAGAAAGCATCCCTGCTAAAAAACTCTCTTTCCGTCGACGCTTCATTTATATGACCGGGGGAATAGCTGCCGGACTATTATTACTTATCGGCATTGCAGGTACACAACGTTATCTTCATGTCACTCCGGATAACTATGTCATCATCGACGGTAAACAATACACCGATGAGAACCTCGTACGTGAACAAGCCCTTGCAGCTTTCCGCGATATGCGGACTACGGAGGATGAAGTACTTGACCTGATGTTTGAATAATAAAAATCAATAGATATGATTATGAAAAAGCTCATTCGTACCCTGCTATGCTGCCTGCTGTTTCTACTCAGCACCGGTATGTACGCCCAAAAGGGGCTACAAATAGCTTCCGTATTTCAAAAATACGGTAACGAGAAAGGGGCCACTTATGTGGAATTATCGAAGATGTTATCCAAAACATGGGACATTACCCATTACCAAAGCCTAAAGCTATCGAAAGCCGAAAAAGCATTGCCTGACATTTACCGTTGCCTGGAAGCCGATCGGGAATATGCCAAAAAGATCAAAGAGGTAATCACAGATGGACGTATTCAATCGGGATACTATCAGCTGCCTCCGGTAAAAGACAAAACCAATCGATTCATTTTGTTCCGACTCGGGAAAAAAGGTGAAGCTACGCTTATCTATATCGAAGGAGAAATAGACAGCGATGACCTTGTCACACTAATATTCAGTAAAGACTAATATTGAAAATTATAAATCACAAATAATAAATCTTATGAAACGAATACTCTTTTTATTTCTGATCATGACTTCAATGACAGTCGTGGCACAAGAAAGCATCCCGCAAGACACAACCCTCTACCTCAACGGACGGAAGGTGGTTATTAAAGAACGTGATGGTAAAATCAAAGTAAAAATGTATGAAGCGAAAGCTGAAAATGACACCATAGAAAATACTCAGGTATTTGAAGGTGTGTATCTGGACGGGCGCAGCATTGAGCGAACCACCACAGTTTCCGTACCTTTCGTGAAGAAAAAGAAAGGCTACTACCGCTTTGATCCGCACTACCCTGCTATTTACTTCGGTTTCAACAAACTGGCAAGCAGCACGTTCCAATATTCTGCCAAAGTACCACAACTTGGTTCTAAGTCTTGGGAATGGGGAATTAATCTGTTCAATACCGGCGTAGCTATTACACGAGACAATCATTGGGGATTAACTACGACTCTCGGACTTGCACGCATCGTCTATAAATTAGATGATAACTATGGTTTCGAAAAGATCGATGGCATCACTGTTTGCCGACAAGCCGACGATATAGACTATCAAAAGAGTTGGCTGCGCTATTGGGCTTTCCGCCTACCTGTCAGCCTGGAGTGGCAAACCAAATTTGGCAGCCGCCGTGCTTTCATTGCAGCCGGTCCGGAAATGGAATGGCGCGTGGGGGTTAAATCCAGAGCTAAATATGATAATAAGAAACACACTTTGAGCGACAAACTGAACACTCATCCACTTGGAATGAACCTGTTGTTGCAAGCCGGTTACGGTTGCCTGGGATTCAATGCCCGTTTTGCACTAACTTCCTTGTTTGAAAAGAACAAAGGCCCTGAACTCTACCCGGCTTCTATAGGTATAGGTTGGTACTGGTAAATCGTCCCGTAAGCTAAGAAAATCTGTTCCACGAGATAAAATAATCCGTCCCCTGAGATGAATTTCTTCATCTCAGGGGATGTTCTTTTTCATTTCAGGAGATGATTTCAGTTGTCTCCTGTAATCGGGTGCACAATCTTGGAGAATATAAAAAACATTGTTATCTTTGTCAGTAACACTAAAAATAATCATTTCATTATGACCAAAGAAGAATTAATGAGAAAAGCGATCGAACTCTCTACGGAGAATGTCGCTAATGGTGGCGGCCCTTTTGGTGCTGTCATTGCCAAAGATGGAGAAATTATAGCTACCGGAACGAACCGTGTAACAGCCTCATGTGACCCTACGGCACATGCTGAAGTCAGTGCTATTCGTGCAGCAGCCACAAAGTTAGGTACTTTCAACCTCAGCGGATGCGAAATTTATACTTCCTGCGAACCCTGTCCCATGTGCCTCGGTGCTATCTACTGGGCACGACTGGAGAGAATGTATTACGGAAACAATAAGACTGATGCCAAAAATATAGGTTTCGACGACTCTTTCATTTATGATGAGATCGCTCTAAAGCCCGCTGACCGGAAACTTCCATCGGAAGTATTATTACACAACGAAGCTATCAAAGCTTTTGAAGCATGGGCTGATAAGGAAGATAAAATAGCCTATTAAGAGCCTGTCGACAAGGAGTTAACTTCTTGCTAACAAACTCTTAACTTCTTGTCAACAAGAAGTTGACTCCTTACAAAACACTATTATTCAAGCATTAAAAAAAGAAGTCCCCGGAGCGCTGCAATCGTTTCCGGGGACTTGGGTTTAATACACAAGGTATTTGCAATGAAAGGTTATTTGCTTTATATTGTTGTTCGTTTAGAAACGCATACCTAAAGTAAATAGCACCTGACTACGAGAGTTTGTTACTTTCGTTACTGCCGGTACATCATAATTACCATTATTACCCGGCAAAGCAAATGGATAGAAATCAGCTTTCTGAGTAGAGAATTTATAGGCCAAATCAGCATAGAATGAAGAACCTCTATAACCAATACCCAACGTATAATTACTCAGTGACTTCGTATTTGCAAAGTCAGTATCTACATTCAATGAATTATAAGGAAGTGTCTTAACTGCATCATTCTTAAATGCAGCAGAGCTATAGTTGTAACCCAAACGAAGAGCAAATTCCGGGATTACCTTATATTCAGCGCCAATACGGAAAGTACTCACTCCTTTATTGTTAATTTTTGCTTCTTCACTCTCATACTCCATTTTATCACCTTCCGGGTAATAGAAAGCCATTTTCGAATAATCCTGGTACTCATATTCAGCACCTAAAGCCAAATTACTTCCCACTGTATAACCTATACTTAAATTATATGTCCACGGAGTACGCAATTCAAACTCGCTCTTCATATCCTTATCATTCAATTCATAATAAGTACTATAAGAGAGATGTTCCTGAAACTCTTCACCAGTTTCATTATTCACATACCAAAGATTCGATTGTATAGCTGCACTGGTAGTATAAGTCAGTTGATAAAAGGTTGGCGTATGGATGGCTAATCCAAGGCGCAAAGGAGAGTCTTCCATAGGACGAAAGATAAAGCCGAACTTAGCATCCCAACCTGCACCATTGATACGGTTTTCACTGCTAATACTATAGTCATTACCTTCTCCCATATCTTCGCCATAGAAATAAGACTTACGATAATTTACATCGTATGCTCCGATGGTAACGCCAAAATAAAAGCGATCATTAAAATTAAAAGCAATATTAAAATCATATTGGTCCACTCCACCTCTTTCTACAGACTTATAAGTAGCATAAGGGCTAATACCTAAGCTTAGATAAGGATTATTAGGATCGTCATCTCTATCAAACAATCGGGCATCCCATCCTAAAGCACCTAACCAGCCAACTCTATCTTGATCATACGGAAGAATGTTTTTTTCTGTCAACTGTTGAAGATCCATTCCCGCACCGTACATCTGATTTGCCTGGCTTGCCATCAAGTCTGTCTGCGACAAACCATATTGCCCTCCCATCGTCATTGTCCGATTGAATGATTTTGCTTTATGATAGTTAAATCCAAAGTTGACATAACGCAAGGTCGTTACATTCCCGAGCTTCGTAGAGAACACAAAACCTGCATTGTCAAAATTCCAACGGTTCTTATCACTATTAAATGTATTGCTTCCAAGCTTACTCTCGACTCCCATACTGGAAAAACCGAATGAAACCATTGCATCATTGCTGCGATAGATACCAATACCGGCAGGATTTGTTCCAATAGTAGAAATATCACCACCCAAAGCTCCCATCGCACCACCCATACCCACAAAGCGGGCGGTTCCGTTCAAATCTTTACTTATTATATTTGCTGCATCATATACAGTCTGTGCGCTCACACTTGTCGCTACGAGCACAGCCAAAGCTATTATCGTTGATTTCTTTTTCATACTCATTTCTCTTTTATGGTAAACACTCCATACGGTTATCTTCTTCTAGTGGAACCACCGCCGCCACCACTTGAGCGACTGGAAGAACCTCCACCACTACTACCGGATGAATAGCTGCTCGAACGTGAGCTACTACCGGAAGAGTAACTACTGTTTGAAGAAGAACGACTACTGTTATAAGAACGAGTAGTACTACTATTGTTATTAGAACGTCTGCTATTATCGTTAGAGTAGCTTCTGGTAGGATTAGTCGAACTACCTCTATTATAAGTCGATGTAGAAGTGCTACTACGACGTGTAGTTCCTACAGAAGAAGAACGGGTAGAAGTTCCTCCACTATTACGAACACGTTCCACATTACTACTATTATATGAATTATTGCGCGTACTGCTGGGACGAGTATAAGTCGATCTCCGTGAAGAAGCAGCATCTGTTCGGGTATTCATTCCCGGACGTTCACTTCCCGAACGAGTACCTACCACCCTGCGAGTTGTACTACCTGAAGTACCGGTACTGCGTCTTACGGAAGTAGCATCCGAAGAACGACGTACGGTTTGTCCACCATTCGTTACAGAACCCCGACGTGTAGTTCCTTGTGCAGTAGAGACACGATTTCCGTTGGAATAACGTGTTCCATCATGACGTCTATACGTATATACGCTACCGCTATTCCAATGACCACCTCCCCAGTGTCCACCGCCACCGGGATACCAGCCACCGCCAGGATAGTGATGATGGTGATGGTGTCCCCATCCCCAGCCACCGTAGAAGCCGCCCCAACCATAGGACCAGCCACCATAGCTGTAATAAGGTGAGTAACCTCCCCAACCATAATAAGGATAGCCACCCCATCCGTAGGAGTTATAACGCCAATCCCACCACAGGCGGTTAGAGAAAGTTGGGAAAGCATAAGCATACATTCCATCAGTATAAACGTTCCAGTTCCATGTATCCAGACCGTAAACGACATCCCAATAGTATGGGCTACTGATACTTATTGCATAACGAGGGTTACGGAAACGTACGATACGCATAGCATATTCATAATCTTCTTCCGAACCATCGAAGCCGTTTACCCATTCCCCCTCCGGATCAGGCACAGCTTTTTCTTTAATATATAAGGTATCGTCTTCCATTACGAAGTCATTCTCACGTGAATCATAGCGACGATTATACTCGTCTACATCACGTGCATTTCCTTTACGATCCTGAACTACAACAGTAGTATTCCCCGGCGACGTATAAACCGTAGTCGGTGCATTCGACTTTACTACAATCTCTTCAGCCGGAGCAGATGTTCTTTTCTTCTCCTGCTTCTTTTCCTTCTTATCCTTAGAAGGAGTGTAGTAAAGGTCGTCATCTATGCTCTGCGCCGAAACCATCCAAGGGAGGCACAAGGCAAAAAGCGATAAAAAAACAATCTTTTTCATATGGGTGTAGTTTATTGGTTTACATTTATCTATTTTATCACGTCACAAAGATAGCGATGGGAATTACCGTCTGCAGAAGAATTTCCCCAAATGATTATAGGGATTTCCCTAAATACCCTATCTTTAAAAAAGATAAACTGCATCTCAACATAACTTTTTCATGCAAGCATGAAAGTTCTGCATTCGATTTACATTATCTTTGCAACTAATAAACAAATATACAAAGAAACCGGTTCACTTCATCGGGACCCTCTTTGCATTTAACAATATATTGTATTCCAATGAAATATTTAGAATTTACTTTCCGCACTTCCCCCTGCACTGAAACAGTGAACGATGTGCTTGCCGCTGTTCTGGGTGATGCAGGTTTTGAGAGTTTTGTAGAACAAGAAGACGGTATTGCTGCCTACATACAAAAGGATTTGTATGATGAGACAACTGTAAAAACAGTTATAGCCGAATTCCCCCTACCGGATACAAAAATTGAATATACTTTTGCAGAAGCTGAAGACAAAGATTGGAACGAGGAATGGGAAAAGAATTTCTTTCAACCGATTGTTATTGGTGATCGTTGCGTCATTCACAGCACTTTCCATCACGATGTTCCCCAAACTGAATATGACATCGTAATCAATCCGCAAATGGCTTTCGGTACGGGCCACCACGAAACTACCAGCCTCATCATCAGTGAACTGCTGGACAGTGACCTGCAAGGAAAGTCTTTACTCGATATGGGGTGCGGTACTTCTATCCTCGCTATTCTTGCCCGTATGCGTGGTGCTGCACCTTGCACCGCTATTGATATTGATGAATGGTGTGTACGCAATTCCCTTGAAAACATAGAGCTGAACCATGTAGACAATATCGCCGTGTCACAAGGTGATGCATCTTCCCTGAAAGATCTAGGTCCGTTTGATGTGATTATTGCCAACATCAACCGTAATATTCTGCTGAATGACATGAAACAATATGTGCGTTGCATGCATCCGGGATCAGAACTGTATATGAGCGGTTTTTATGTAGATGACATTCCATTGATTCAGGCAGAGGCTGAACGTAATGGATTGCAATTTGTGCACCACCAGGAGAAAAATCGTTGGGCAGCAGTAAAGTTCAGACTTTAATTCTCCGAAAGCATACGATCCTTAACACACATTAACGATAGGCCTATAGGGAGAATATAAATTCTCCCTGTCTTTATTTGTGCAAAAACAAATTAGACTTTACTATAACTATCAAATCACAAACAAAATGGAAAAGGATCAAAAAGATATGATCGGTGAGATCATAAATGCTTTTGAGAAGTATGCGGAACATCAGGCATTTGTTATTAATGACATCGCCTATACCTATCGGCAATTATCTGAAACCGTATACAAAATATCGACCTTGATTAATGAAAGGAAAGACAAAATCATTGGCATCATAGCCGAAGACAAATTAGAAACCTATGCCTCCATACTGGCAGTATTAATCAGTGGAAAAACGTATGTTATCCTGCACCCTGCCTATCCTAAGCATAGAAACAAGAAGATAGCCGAGCTTGCCGATATTCATTTAATCTTATATACAAAAGATATTCGTATTTTGAATCTGGACACCCAGCATATAGACTTTATATGTACTTCGGAAATACAAGAAACACTTCCCTCCTCTTCTGCCAGCCATGCGGAAAAGAATGAAAACGCTTATATCATCTTCACCTCCGGCAGTACGGGAGAACCCAAAGGAGTTCCTATCTCCCGCAATAACCTGAATGCTTTCTATGATGCATACAGTCATCTGGACTGGCAGTTAGATGAAAACGACCGGATGCTGCAAATGTTTGAGCTGACCTTTGATGTATCCATCGTATCTTTCTTATACCCACTGACTATAGGAGCATGTGTATATACAGTTTCCCCGGAAGGTGTAAAGTATATCAATGTCATTGAAACCCTGGAGAAATACAACCTTACATTTGCTGCCGTAGCTCCTTCGCTACTCCAGTTACTATTGCCGTATTTTTCAGAGATACAGCTTCCTGAACTGAAGTATCTGGTTGTTACCGCAGAAGCATCGGATGTAGAATTACTGTCTGCTTTCAGAAGCTGTGCACCTAATGCCTCTTTTGTGAACTTGTACGGTCCTACAGAAGGAACAATCTATTGTACAGTTTATCAGATACCAACCACTTCGTGCAAACACCACAACGGAATGATTGCCATAGGAAAACCATTCAATGGAACCGACATTCTGATTATGGACAGCAATGAAACTACCGTATCTACAGGGGAGACCGGAGAACTCTGGATCAGTGGTAAACAAATCATGAACGGCTACTGGAATTCCCCGGAAAAGACTCAGGAATGCCTCATCAAAGGAATAGATGGAAAGATTTACTACAAAACCGGTGACCTTTGTCAGTTAGATGCCGATGGTGATATTATATACTGCGGTCGGAAAGACTCACAGATAAAGCTACAGGGATTCCGCATTGAACTAAGTGAAATAGAACACGTCGTAAAAAACTACTTCAACAATGAATGCAAAGCGGTTGTCATTCCCAAATATGGAGAAAACAACCAATGCGAACTGCATCTGGTCGTCGAAAAAGTTCATCTCGATAGACAACAGATAGAAGAATACATGAATAACCGATTACCGTTCTACATGATTCCTAAACATATACACTGCATGGAGCATTTTCCTCTGAACACCAGCAGTAAAACAGATAGAAAGAAAATCTTGGAATTAATATAAAACTAAACTAACATGGATACTCAGATGATTTTAACCAAACTAAGCCTGATTTTTCAGGAAATCTTAAAGAGAGATAACATCGTTCTTACCAATGAAACCACTGCACAGGACGTAGAGGGATGGAATTCATTAACCAACATGATACTAATAAGTAGAATTGAAAAAGATTTTAATGTTCATTTTACTTTCAGGGATATTGTACGGTTTAAGAATGTAGGAGATATTTGTAATGCAATTCTGACTAAAACAAAGTAGAACATGTCATTCATATCCCTGAATTTTGTCACACTGTTTGTGTGTACTTTCCTTTTATACTACACACTCCCCACGAAATATAAGAAAGCGGTGCTCTTGTTATCGAGTTGTGTTTTTATAGGATACTATCATATAGCCTTTCTGGTGATAGCCCTCCTCATTTCACTGGCAACTTTTTTTCTCGGCAAATGGGTAGGGCAAACAAAACGTGAAAAGGATGTAAAAAGAATCTATATTTCAGGCTTATGTCTTCTGATAGTAGGCTGGTTAACATTCCGATATGCCAACCTACTGCCCGGCGTACACTTACTATTTCCTTTAGGTATTTCCTTTTATACTTTCCAGGCTCTTTCCTATCTGACTGAAATCTATTGGAAAGAAGAAGAGCCGGAAGAGAATCTTACCGACTTCATGATATATATGCTCTTCTTCATGAAATTCCTGTCAGGTCCTATAGAGAGAGCAAGAGATATGCTTCCCCAATTAAAGTCAGGGAAACCGGTAGCCTACCAGTCTATTGTCTATGGAATGAAACTGATAGTAGTAGGATTGATAAAAAAGCTGATACTTGCCGACTATATTTCTCCCCATATAGATGGAATTTTCAATTCTGTGCATGCAGCATCCGGCGTCCAGTTACTCATGGCATGCCTTTTATATCCGATAGAATTGTATGGTGACTTTTCTGGTTACACGGATATTGCTCTTGGAGGTGCCTGTATGTTGGGATTTAAACTCAGCCCTAACTTTAACCGCCCCTTCATAGCACAAACTACTGCCGAATTCTGGAGAAGATGGCACATGTCCCTTTCATTCTGGGTTAGAGATTACTTATACCTTCCCCTGTCTTCCGGTATGCGTCGTTGGGGGCAATGGGGTGTATTCCTGAGCCTGAGCCTTACATTTGCCGGACTGGGCGCTTGGCATGGTGCAGGTTGGAACTTTATCATCTACGGACTCATCCAGGGGCTTCTCATTTTTTATGAAATGAAAACCGCTATCTTCCGCAACAAATTGAAGACTTGGTTAGGCAATCCATTGTTTAGCGCCTTATCTATTATCCGTACTTATCTTCTTTTTGCCTTTTCCCTGATTTTCTTCCGCCTGGATTCGGTTACCGATGCGTTTTATTATATCAGACACATTTCGTTCAGCACCCATGCCAGTTGGAAAGAGATGAGCATCGGGATGTCGGATCATAACTGCATCGTCGCAGGCAGTGCCCTTGTACTGATTCTAACCTACGAATATTTCATGTCTAAACGAGATCTTCTGGAAGCATTGGCAAAACAGCCTGCACTTATCAGATGGAGCATCTATTATTTGCTGGCTATTATGTTCTTTACATTGGGACAGTTCAATTCCGACAGTTTTATCTATCTGCAATTTTAATATAAATAAAGACAGCATTATGAAGAAAAAGAATGAACGAAGTGCAGCCATGCGTTTCATCCTAAAATTATTTATATTCCTGATACCTTTTATCAGTCTGTTGGCGGTCTATTTTCTGAATGACCCTTTTATGGTTTTAAAACATTACGACCGTTATGACAACTCTCCTGTTATGTTGAACGAAAGCTATATCGGTTGGCAAATGTACATGAACAACCGGGACTCCATTGCTTTTGACTCCTTCATTATGGGAAATTCCTGTACGATGGCCTATCCATGCCGCGAGTGGGAAAAATATCTGAATGGAGGCAGGGCAATACGCCTGTTTGGTAATGCCGAGAGTATAGCTGCCATTTGCAAAAAACTACAAGCTTTGGAAGAAAACGGCGCAGAAATTAAAAACCTGCTTCTGATTCTGGATAAAGAGTCGTTAGGAAAAGACCAGCTTTTAAACGGCCATAATTATGTACTGCCTCCTGCTCTGTCAGGAATCAGTAACTTTAGTTTCCAGGAGAAATTCTGCCAAGCCTTTTTCTTTCCCAATTTCTTGCTTCCCTATCTCGATTATAAAATATTCCATCAATACCGCCCCTATATGAAAGGAGTGATCAATCCTTATGGTGTCGTCAAAGATCCTGTGACCAATGACGCCATCAATCCCCGGGAAGAAATGATCCAACGTGAAGGAGAAGCATATTGGGAAAGTCATAAAAAAGAATTCCAGAAAACAAGGGATCCCAATTATAGAAATGGAAAATACCGGAAAGGTGAACCGTTTCTTTGGCAAGCACAAATCGAATTATTAGAGGAAATAAGTCAAATCTGCCGGAGACAGAGCACTTCAGTCAAGATTATTATCAGTCCTGATTACAGTCAAATAAGCATAAATCCTGCAGACGTGGAGATCTTAAAAAGATTTTTCGGTGATACCAACGTATTTGATTTCAGTGGTATTAATGAATACACGAACGATATTCATAACTACTACGAAAGAGGACATTACAGACCGATACTCGGAACACGTTTATTGCAAAAAATATATTGTAAACAAGAGCAGATTGAAAACATATAAAAAGAGAGAACTTTCAACTAAATTATTTTTGTAAAGTAAGAGCCTGCAATTGTTCCAATGAGCCATTAAACACGTTCAAGTCAACTTCTTCCTTAATGCCCGGAACATTGCCTACATCAGTATGTTGCCAGAAGTGCCAGGAACCTTCGTACTTGACGGAATCTACGTAATAATGAGCAATCCAATAGGGATATGTATTGAATACCGAATCATTAAGATAGCGGCTTTTAAATTTATAGGAAGTATAAAGAATAGGTTTCACTCCATAATGTGACTCTACACGGTCGAGCCAGGTTTTAACGGCAATCTTCAGATCATGAGGCGTACTTTTACCAATAGTTTCGACATCAAGTACGGGGGGCAGATCGCCGGGAATAAGCTGAACCGTACGGATAAAGAAATCAGCTTGCTTATGCGGATCTGTTTTGGGAGAAAAGAAATGGTAAGCCCCACGGATAAAACCATAACGATGTGCCTGATCAAAATTGAACGGGAAAGTATCGTCAGCATGGTCACCACCCTCAGTGGCTTTCATAAAGACAAAATGGATAGGAAATTTGGTTGTTTTATTGGATGTCAGTTGTATCCAATCTATACTGCCTTGATAATGGGAAATATCAATGCCATGCACTTCATAGTCACAGGGCATACAGACACCATATCCTTTCTGACCATAACAAGGCTTCCAGCGATAAGCATACGGGCGAATGAAAAACCAATAAAAACCGGCAGAAAACACAGCAATAATCCCAACAGCAAGTATAGCACGCAACCATGTGGGCATGATACGTTCTTTGCTCTTTTTCTTACCGCGGCGTACAGCAGGTGCAGCAGGACGGGAAATTGGTTTTCGACGAGGTGTAGAATTAGTTTTAGTTGCCATGCATTAGTTAAAATAGAACGCAAATCACACAAATTACGCAAATAGATTATTCAAATTTGTGTAATTCATGTAATTTGCGTTCTTCTTATTCACTTTTCGTTAGCTTGCTGATTTATTTAGCTTGCTCTAACTGCAAAGTCTTTGTCGGCTGGTCACAAACTTCTGTAGGGCCGAAGTACTGAATCGGTCCCGGATATACATAGTCTGTAGTGATAGCCCACTGGTCGCGTTGAGCAGCAAATGCCTTGAATGGAGCACCATCCAGTTTCACCAGAGCTTTCTGGATAACCGGTTTCATTTCACCGTGACGGCGTTCCATGTTCATCATCATCGTGATGGGTACACCACCTGCAATCCATTGGTCAGCAGGAGCTGTAGTGTTGCGTACAGAAGACATATAACCTGTCTTACCATTAGCAATCAGAGAAGCAGCTGTATAACCCAGCGAGTAGCAATAGTCAGCATCGTAGTTAGACGGAGCAGCGCAACGGCCTTCATAACCGAAGAAGTGATGTTGAGAAGCGAACTTACCAACAAATTTACCTTCTTCTTTCCATGCAGCGAGCTTAGTAGCTACCATTTCCGACAACAGTTTTTCTGTTTCAATCAGAGATACCTGTACGTTTCCGTGCGGGTCGCGATCCAGCGTCAGCTGACGTGCAACACCTTCGGGCAGGCTGGCATAGATAGCAGCATTTTCCGGAGACAGTTTGCGGATGATATAATCACGTTGGTGAGATTTCTTAATCTGAGAGAATTCTTCTGCATTTGCAGCGAGGAAGTCGTTCAACTCAGCGATCAGACGTTTCATAGCCGGGATAAACTCAATCAGACCTTCAGGGATCAAAACCGTACCGAAGTTGTTGCCTTGAGCAGCGCGGTTAGCTACTACCTGTGCAATGTAAGTCACTACATCGTCCAGAGACATATCTTTTGCTTCAACTTCTTCTGATACGATACAAACGTTAGGTTGTACCTGCAAAGCACATTCCAGTGCGATGTGAGAAGCAGAACGTCCCATCAACTTGATGAAGTGCCAGTATTTACGAGCAGAGTTACAGTCGCGTTGAATGTTACCGATGACTTCAGAGTAAACTTTGCAAGCAGTGTCGAAACCGAAAGAAGTTTCAATCATTTCGTTCTTCAAGTCACCGTCGATAGTCTTCGGACAGCCGATTACCTGTACGCCGCACTTCTTAGCTGCATAGTACTCAGCCAGTACGCAGGCATTGGTGTTAGAGTCGTCACCACCGATGATAACCAATGCTTTGATATCAAGTTGCTTCAGGATTTCCAGACCTTTTTCAAACTGGTCTTCTTTCTCCAATTTGGTACGACCGGAACCGATGATATCGAAACCACCTGTGTTACGGTATTCGTCAATAATGTCTGAAGTCAGTTCCATATAGTTATGGTCTACCAAACCACCGGGGCCAAGGATGAAACCATATAACTTACTGTCTTTATTCAAATTCTTGATGCCGTCGAAAATACCGGAAATCACATTATGACCACCGGGAGCCTGACCACCGGAAAGGATAACACCCACATTCATAGCGGGGAAGTTAACCACTTCGTCAGTAGCCTCAAACTTGATCAAAGGCATTCCGTACGTATTAGGGAACAATTTTTGGATAGCTTCCTGATCGGCTACAGACTGAGTAGCTGCTCCAGCTACCGCCTTAACGGCACCCTTCAGCGCTTTCGGAAGTTTGGGCTGATAAGCAGCCCTTGCAATTTGCAATGCACTTTTTGTCATTTTATCTAATTATTTAAAGGTGTTAGTAAAGTTTCGTTCAAAAGCGTCGCAAATTTCGTGTTTTTTTCTGAATTATGAAAGGAAGCGCACATCAAAAAAAATATGAAATGTTGGTTTATACCGTGGAAAGTACTTATCTTTACCGGAAATATTTCAAATTATTCACTTAAAACGTAAAGATTATGGCAAGTAGAAGAGAACTTAAGAAAAACGTCAATTATATCGCAGGTGAACTGTTCATGGAGTGTTTGGTAAACAGCTTATACGTACCCGGAACCGATAAAGCAAAAGCTGACGAATTGATGGGTAAAATCCTGAGTATGCAAGATGAATTTATCAGCCGTATCAGCCATACCGAGCCGGGAAATGTAAAAGGTTTCTACAAGAAATTCCGCGAAGACTTTAATAAAGAAGTAGACGCAATTATTAACGCTATCGGTAATCTGAAGTAAGCACCGGGAATGAAAAAAGCAATATACAGCTTTATCTACTATCGCATTTTGGGATGGAAGACAAATGTAACGGTACCGGATTATGATAAATGTGTGATAACTGCAGCACCTCATACTTCTAATTGGGATTTATTTATCGGCAAACTATTTTACGGAGCTATCGGACGGAAAACCTGCTTCATGATGAAAAAAGAATGGTTCTTCTTTCCACTGGGACTAATATTCAAAGCCGTAGGTGGCATACCGGTAGATCGGGGACGCAAAACATCACTGGTAGACCAGATGGCGGAAAGATTCGCCAGAAGCAAGAAATTCCAGCTCGCTATTACACCGGAAGGAACCCGCAAAGCAAACCCTAATTGGAAGAAAGGATTTTATTTTATTGCATTGAAAGCGCAGGTACCTATTGTAATGATAGGTATCGATTATACCACTAAAACGATTTCCGCGACAAAAGCGATTATGCCGTCAGGAGATATCGAAAAGGATATGCGCGAGGTAAAGCTCTATTATAAGGATTTCAAAGGGAAGAACCCGAAGAACTTTGCTTTAGGCAACATTTGATAATAACTTTTAGGCGCGGATTACGCGGATTACACGGATTTTTATTACCTTGCGGCGTGGAAAGCCAGGCAAATAATCTTTGCCTGCAAGTATAACGTAGCACGTTAATCCGCGTTATACGTATAATCCGCGCCTAAAATATTTCAATGAAGTTATGCGTGTAACTCTATTACAAACAGATATTGTTTGGGAAGATAAACAAGAAAATCTCCGCCTACTCCGTAGGAAGCTCAAAGCGCTTCGTGGAGTAGCGGAGATTGTTGTCTTGCCCGAAACCTTCTCTACCGGTTTTAGTATGGACAGCCGAAGGCTAGCTGAACCAGTATCGGGTGTAACCATCACCACCTTGCGCCAATGGGCGGCAGAATTCCAATTCGCCATTACAGGCAGTTATATAGCTTGCGATGAAGAAGTAGATGCAAATAAAAATGCGGTTCCCATTCCTGATAAGTCTTATTATAACCGTGCTTTTTTCCTGACTCCCGAAGGGGAAGCTTATTACTACGATAAACGGCACCTCTTTCGTATGGGCCAGGAAACGGAGCATTTTACAGCGGGTAGCCAGCGGCCTGTTATCTCCTACCGGGGGTGGAATATACTACTGTTAGTCTGCTACGACCTTCGCTTCCCGGTATGGAGCCGGAACGTAAATAATGAATATGATCTTCTGATATACGTTGCCAACTGGCCTGTTCCCCGCCGTCGGGTATGGGACATTTTGTTACAAGCACGTGCACTCGAAAATATCAGTTATGTTTGCGGTGTCAACCGTATCGGTACGGATGGAAATCAAATGCTATATAATGGCGGCAGCGTCATTTATTCACCAAAGGGCGATTTGCTTGCCAGCGTACCCGATCATGAAGAAGGAACCGCCACCGCAACTCTCGACCTCTCTGTCCTGAGAGAATTCAGACAAAAATTCCCCGCATGGAAAGATGCGGATGCCTTTTCTATTGAGAATTTATAATTCTTTTATATTATGGAACGAATGAAAGCTAAACACCGTATAGCTGACAAGCTATTCTCTCTGTTACTGACCATCATAGTTTTTTCCTCTTGCGCAAACAGCAAAAAAGATATTGTTCCTTCTGCCGAGTATGCACCTTTTGTAAATGCATATACAGGAGGAGTTATCTCACAAACTTCGAACATACGCATAGAACTGACACAAGATCAAGCTATGGTAGATTTGAACAATGAACTGAAAGAAAACCCATTCAGTTTCTCCCCGTCCCTGAAAGGTAAAGCATATTGGGTCAGCAACAATACGATTGAATTCGTTCCTGAACCAGGAACTTTAAAACCGGGAGAGTTCTATGAAGGTACGTTCCAATTAGGTCGGTTTGTAGAAGTGGACAGTCGCCTGAAAGAATTCAAATTCTCTTTCAGAGTACAGGAACCCAATTTCACACTGTATATTGAACCGCTAACAACCATCGACGTAGATAGCCATGGCGACCTAGTGACGCTGAAAGGTGAAGTACGTTTCAGTGATGCCACTTCCAAAGAAGCAGTTGAGAAAATGCTCTCTGCCAAAGGCGGAAACGGTCAAAGCTATCCGGTCAGTATCACTCCGACAGATCATCCGATACGCTATCTGTTTGAAATAGCCGGTGTCATTCGCGAAGCGGAAGACTACCAGCTGGAAATCACCGCCAACGGCAGTCCTGCAGGAATCGACCGCAAACTGACAGAAAACGTACTGATCCCTGCCAAGAATGATTTCCGTCTCCTCTCTGCCAAACGTATTGACGAACCGGAAAATGGAATCGAAATAGTATTCTCCGATCCTGTTTCTACCACACAAGACCTGAACGGATTGATTGAAATCCCCGAAGTATCATCTTCTATATTTCAAGTGGAGAATAATAAAGTATACATCTACTTTGAAGCCAACCAACTGAGCAAACTGACTTTGAAGATACACGAAGGAGTGAAAAACAGCCGGGATAAATCGCTCGGAACATCACATTCCATCGCATTCAGCGAACTGAATCTGAAACCACAAGTGAGCATGTCTACATCAGCCGCTATCCTGCCCGACTCCAAAAGTTTAATCATCCCGTTCCGGGCAGTCAATCTCTATGCGGTAGATTTAAGCGTAATCCGTATTTTTGAAAACAATGTACTGATGTTCATGCAGACCAATACGCTCTCATCCGCCAGTGAACTGCGCCGTTCCGGACGATTGGTTTATCAGAACACATTGTGGCTGAGCAAGGACAGCACAAAAGACGTGCACCGATGGGAAGACTATTCAATAGACCTTGCCGGACTGATCCGGCAGGAACCGGGTGCTATCTACCGTATCATACTTTCTTTCCGGCAGGAATACTCAGCCTATCCTTGCAGCGGAACAGAAAAACAAGAGATGAGCTTTGCAGACAATACTGCTTCAGAGGGATTGACGAAAGTCAGTGGAAGTAGTACTTTCGAAGAAAATGAAGCAGAATGGGATACCCCGGAAACTTATTTCTACTATAATGGTAACATAAAGATGGACTGGAGCCAGTATAACTGGCGGGAACGCAATAATCCTTGCCATCCCTCCTATTATATGGACTCTGACCGGGCAGCATCGTGCAATGTATTTGCCTCCAATATAGGAATGATTGTAAAACGGAATTCACTGAACAAACTGTGGATAGCCGTAAGCAACATCTTGGATACCAAACCGATGGAGAAAGCAAAAGTGACTGTTTACAACTTCCAGTTGCAAGCCATCGGAACCGCTGAGACCAATAGTGAAGGATTTACGGAAATCACCCCGAAAGGTATTCCTTTCATTGTGGTGGCCGAAGTAGAGAAACAAAAGGCTTACGTTCGTGTGGCAGACGGTGAAGAACAATCTGTCAGCCGGTTCGATGTAGGTGGAAAAGATATTCAGAAAGGATTGAAAGGATTCGTCTATGGCGAAAGAGGGGTATGGCGACCGGGAGATACGCTGCATGTAAGCTTTATTATGGAAGACCGTGAAAAAAGAATTCCGGATAAACACCCTGTAGCATTGGAATTGTATAATCCGAGAGGACAATTCTATACCAAAATAATTTCCACACAGGGTATAAACGGTTTCTACACGTTTGACCTGCCGACACGCCCCGAAGACCCGACGGGATTATGGAACGCTTACGTCAAAGTAGGCGGAACCGCTTTCCACAAAAGCCTTCGCATAGAAACAGTGAAGCCAAACCGCCTGAAAATTAATCTGAAACTACCGGAGAAAGTAATCCAAGCTTCTACCAAAGAAATGCCGGTAATGCTTACTTCCACATGGCTGACAGGCGCCACAGCTTCACGGCTGAAAACCAAGGTGGAAATGTCCCTATCAAAAGTAAATACGCAATTTAAGAACTACGGGCAATACATATTCAATAATCCGGCTACTGAATTTACAACTGTGAAAAACGATGTATTCGACGGAACGCTGGATGCGGAAGGAAAAGCTAACTTTAGGTTGAAACTTCCGGCTGCCACCAATGCCCCGGGAATGCTGAATGCAACTTTAACCAGCCGTGTATTCGAACCGGGAGGAGACGCCAGTATTTACACGCAAAGCATTCCGTTCTCTCCATTCTCTTCTTACGTAGGGATTAATCTGAACCAACCGAAAGGAAAATACATCGAGACAGACCAGGATCATGTATTCGACATTGTCACCGTAAATGCAGAAGGGCAATTAGTGAACCGCTCCAATCTGGAATATAAGATTTACCGTATCTCCTGGAGTTGGTGGTGGGAGAACCGGGACGAATCATTCGGAACTTATGTCAACAGTAGTTCCATCACTCCCGTAGCCAGTGGCAATATACAGACTACAGGCGGAAAGGCAACTTTCAAATTCCGGGTAAACTATCCGGACTGGGGACGTTACCTAATTTATGTGAAAGATAAGGAAAGTGGGCATGCCACCGGCGGAACTGTTTATATAGACTGGCCGGATTGGCGCGGACGTTCAAGCAAGACGGACCCCAGCGGCATTAAAATGCTCGCTTTCTCTCTGGATAAAGACTCGTATGAAATAGGTGAAACGGCAACAGCCATTATTCCTGCCGCTGCGGGAGGACGTGCACTGGTAGCCCTGGAAAACGGTTCAACCGTTCTGCAACGTGAATGGATTGAAGTTTCCAACAACGGAGACACAAAGTATTCTTTCAAAGTGACTCCGGAAATGGCGCCGAACGTTTATCTGCACATCAGCCTGTTGCAACCTCATGCACAGACGGTGAACGATTTGCCGATACGTATGTACGGTGTAGTTCCGGTATTGGTCACTAACAAACAAACTATATTGCAACCGCAAATTAAAATGCCGGAAGTGTTGCGACCGGAAACGGACTTCACAGTTACCGTCAGCGAAAAGAACGGCAAACAGATGACGTACACACTGGCCATTGTAGATGATGGATTGCTCGACCTGACTAATTTCAAGACTCCCGATCCATGGAATGAATTCTATGCCCGCGAAGCATTGGGCATCCGCACCTGGGATATGTATGACGATGTACTCGGAGCATCTGCCGGACGTTACAGTTCATTGTTCAGTACGGGTGGTGACGAGACATTGAAACCAGCCGATGCAAAAGCGAACCGCTTCAAGCCGATAGTGAAATTTATCGGTCCGTTCTATCTGGATAAAGGGAAACAGAAGACGCACACGCTGAAACTACCGATGTACGTAGGTTCTGTACGTACGATGGTGGTAGCGGGGCAAAACGGAGCTTATGGAAAAGCGGAAAAGACTTCTTTCGTGCGGACACCGTTGATGTTGTTGTCAACACTACCCCGTGTGCTGAGCACACAAGAAGAGATTACTGTCCCGGTAAATGTCTTTGCCATGGAGAAGGAAGTGAAGAATGTATCGGTATCCATCCAGGCTTCAGGTGGAGGTGTACAAGTGATTGATCCCAATAAACAATCCATTACTTTCAGTCAACCGGGTGACCAACTCGTTTACTTTAAGATAAAGACCGGAAGTAAAACAGGAAAAGCAACGATACATATCACTGCCAGCGGTGGCAGTCAGCAGGCGAAAGAAACCATTGAAATAGAAGTCCGAAACCCGAATCCGGCAGTGACCTTCCGCAACAACCAATGGGTGGAAAAGGGAGAAAGTGTAACACTTCCTTATTCATTGAATGGTGCTTCTCCGGCAAATAGCCGTATGCTGCTGGAAGTCTCACGCATTCCTTCGGTAGATATCAGCCGCAGGTTCGACTACCTGTATAATTATCAGCATCATTGCACGGAACAGCTGACTTCCAAAGCTCTGCCGCTATTGTTCGTCAGCCAGTTTAAAGCTGTGGATGAGGAAGAAGCTCAAAAGATTAAGACCAACGTACAGGAAGCGATACGGCAACTCTATGCACGCCAGCTTCCGAACGGCGGTTTTGTTTACTGGCCGGGAAATGCCAGTGCCGATGAGTGGATTACTTCTTATGCGGGCATGTTCCTTGTATTGGCGCAGGAGAAAGGCTACGCTGTCAACTCGAATGTACTGAATAAGTGGAAACGCTTCCAACGTGCTGCTGCCCAGAACTGGCGGATGCCGGATCAGGATGACAGTTGGGCTTACTGGCAAACGGGAGTGCAACAGGCATACAGATTGTACACACTGGCATTAGCCGGGGCACCTGAGCAGGGTGCCATGAACCGGATGAAAGAACAAGCTAACCTGCCTCTGCAAGCCAAATGGAGACTGGCAGCCGCTTATGCCCTGACAGGTAAGATGAAACCGGCTGAAGAACTGGTATTTAAGGCAGAAACCACCGTTACCCCTTATTCCTCACAGAATTATATCTATGGTTCGTATGATCGTGACGAAGCTATGATATTGGAAACTTTACTCCTGATGAACCGTGACCAGGCGGCATTGCAACAGGCGAAGAAGGTATCCAAGAATCTGGCCGAAGAGAATTGGTTCAGCACACAGTCCACTGCTTTCTCATTAATGGCGATGGGACGTCTGGCTGAGAAGCTTTCAGGTACTCTGGACTTCACTTGGACCTGGAACGGAAAACAGCAACCCGTAGTGAAATCAGCCAAGGCTGTATTTGCAAAGGAACTGTCCACTTCACCGGCTTCGGGTAATATTATAGTAAAGAACGAAAGTAAAGGTGCATTAAGTGTGGACCTCATTACACGCACGCAATTACTTAATGATACATTACCCGCAATATCCAATAACCTCCGCCTGGACGTAAAATATACGGATATGAACGGAGCGACGATATCCATAGATGATATCAAGCAAGGAACAGACTTTATGGCAGTCATCACCGTAGGTAATATCAGTGGAACCACTGCTTACAGCAATTTGGCATTAACACATATCCTGCCGTCAGGTTGGGAGATTTACAATGACCGGTTGATGACTCCGGAAGCGACGCCTACCCGTGATTATACCTATCAGGATATTCGTGACGACCGTGTGCTGACTTACTTCGACCTACAACGCAGCGGACTGAAGAAGTTCACTATAAGATTGCAAGCGACGTATGCAGGCAATTTCATTCTGCCGGCTATCCAGTGCGAAGCCATGTATGACGCTTCGGCACAGGCACGAACAAAGGCAGGAAGAACGACTGTCAGTAAATAGTAAATAAGCAAAACTATTCAAATTCCCCTCCTTTTGGAAGGAGGAGAATTAAGATAGTCATATTTAAATATTGATGAAGATTCAAATTATAAAGTACTTCAAACAACTGTCTATCACCAAAAAAGTAATACTCATACTTATTACAATTCTGGTGATAGCCTATATCTTTTGCCTCCCCCGGCAACTTTTCCATGTACCCTACTCCACCGTTGTCACTGACCGGAACGGTGAATTACTGGGCGCACGCATTGCATCCGACGGTCAATGGCGCTTTCCACCCCGGACCACTACTCCGAAGAAAATAAAGCAATGTCTCATCACTTTCGAAGACAGGCATTTCTATCACCATTGGGGAGTCAATCCTGTCTCCACGGGCAGAGCCGCCTACCAAAACCTAAAGAATAAACGCATTGTAAGTGGAGGAAGTACCCTCACCATGCAAACAATCCGTCTGGCAAGAAACGAATCGCGTACTTTTGGAGAAAAGTTCATAGAAATGATCCTGGCTACCCGACTGGAATTTCGTGCTTCAAAAGAAAAAATCCTGTCCATGTACGTTTCACACGCTCCTTTCGGAGGAAATGTAGTAGGACTCGATGCCGCCGCCTGGCGATATTTCGGACATTCGGCCGAAGAACTTTCCTGGGCGGAAGCAGCTATGTTGGCGGTACTTCCAAACGCACCCGCCATGATTCACCTTTCCAAATCACGACAATCATTGCTCAATAAGAGAAACCGTCTATTGAAACAATTGTATGAACGAAAGATTATAGATAGTTCCACTTACGAACTGGCCATCAGTGAACCACTACCCGATGAGCCTCATCCTCTCCCCCAAATAGCCCCTCATCTGGTCAGTCGCTTCTATCAGGAACGGAATGGGAAATATTCCGTGTCAACCATCGACAGAGGTATTCAAAGCCAAATAGAGAATGCAGCCGAACGTTGGAGTAACGAATTTAACCGGAGTGATATACGCAACCTGGCTATTCTGGTGATTGATATCCGGACCAATCAGGTGGTAGCTTATTGCGGCAATGTAAACTTCGAACGGAAACAAAGCGGTAACCAGGTAGATGTAATTCAGGCACCCAGAAGCACGGGAAGTATTCTGAAACCATTTCTATATTATGCCATGTTGCAGGAAGGCAGCCTGCTACCTCATACATTACTACCTGATATACCAATTAATATTAATGGCTTTACGCCTCAAAACTTCAGTTTGCAGTTCGAAGGTGCTGTTCCTGCTTCAGAAGCACTTGCCCGTTCACTAAACATTCCGGCAGTAACGATGCTGCAAAAATATGGTGTTCCCAAGTTTCACACTTTCCTGAGGCAAATAGGTTTGAAGACAATCAATCGGCCCGCCTCCCATTATGGTTTATCCCTTATCTTGGGTGGAGCGGAAGCCACCCTATGGGATGTAACCAATACATACGCACATATGGGACGGAGTCTATTGCAACTTCCACAAACGGAATGTAGTTTACTGCTTTCAGATTCTGAAGATTCTGAAAATTCCGAGGCAGTCACTTCTGCAAAGACAACGGATATTTTTCAACCGGGAGCCGTATGGCAAACATTCAATGCTCTAACCGAAGTGAACCGTCCCGAAGAAATAGACTGGAAATCCATCCCTTCCATGCATCCCATCGCATGGAAGACCGGAACGAGTCATGGATTCCGCGATGCCTGGGCTGTAGGCGTCACTCCTCACTATGCCGTAGGTGTATGGGTGGGTAATGCTACCGGAGAAGGCAAGCCCGGTCTTGTAGGAGCACGGACAGCCGGTCCGGTTCTGTTTGATGTATTCAGCCTGCTTCCTCCTACACAATGGTTCAAACGTCCGGAAAATGTCTTTGTTAAGGCTAAAGTATGCCGGAAATCCGGGCATCTGAAAGGCCGATTTTGCGAAGAAACAGACACCTTATTGATTCTTCCCGCCGGATTAAAGACGGAAGCTTGCCCTTATCATCACCTCATCACTCTCTCAGCCGATGAAACTCACCGTATCTATGAGAATTGTGCTAATCTGGAACCTACCATCCAGAAATCCTGGTTCACTTTGCCGCCCGTCTGGGAATGGTATTACAAACAGCATCATCCGGAATACAGTCCGCTTCCTCCTTTTAAGCCGGGTTGCGGAGAAGATGCCCTCCAACCGATGCAGTTCATCTACCCCCCCATGAATGCACGGATTGTATTACCCAAACAGATGGATGGAAGCCTAGGATATATGACTGCCGAACTGGCCCATGGTAATCCCGCTACCACCATCTTTTGGCATCTTGATAATACTTATCTGACGCAGACACAGGATTTCCATAAGATCTCCTTGCAACCTACACCCGGAAAACACTCGCTGACAGCGGTAGATAGTACAGGAAATACAGTAACTACTACATTTTATATTAATTAGGATTACCTGTTACTAAAAGACAGGTACGCAAACGACACGTCCCCAACCTCCCTCTGAACAGGTGATGTATTTGTACAAAAAGATTCCATTTTAGTCTTTTTAATGAAAATACCTAAAAGAAGTGAGTACATAGTTACCAAAAAGTGCCTACATTTGTATCCCGAAACAGTGTCAGAAAAAAACACCTTGTTCCGAAAAACAGCCCCAACACTATTAAATGAGTGAACTTTGTTTTTCGTATATTTGTTAAATCATAGAAGCGACAAGCTTTAATCAATTTATTAATACCAATTTAGTTATGAAAACCAATCTTAGTTCTCAAATCACTCTCAACAGAGTCTCCCCCAGGTATTACAGGCCTGAGAATGCATTTGAAAGGTCGGTATTGACCCGACTGGAAAAAATCCCCGCTGACATCTACGAATCAGCAGAGGAAGGTGCAAACCACATTGCCTGCGAAATAGCTCAACTGATTCGCGACAAACAAAAAGCCGGACGTTTTTGCGTATTGGCATTGCCAGGCGGTAATTCTCCCCGCAATGTATATTCAGCCCTTATCCGGATGCATAAGGAAGAAGGTCTGAGTTTCCGCAATGTTATCATATTCAACCTTTACGAATATTATCCACTTACAGCAGATGCCATCAACAGCAATCTGAATGCCCTGAAAGAAATGTTCCTCGATCATGTAGACATCGACAAGCAGAATATTTTCAGTCCGGACGGTACTATCCCCAAAGATACGATTTTCGAATATTGCCGTTTATACGAGCAGCGCATCGAAAGCTTTGGTGGACTGGATGCCGTGTTACTCGGTATCGGTCGTGTAGGTAACATCGGTTTTAACGAACCGGGTTCCCGTCTGAACTCCACCACTCGCTTGATTTTGCTGGATAATGACTCACGCAACGAGGCATCCAAAATGTTCGGAAGCATTGAAAGCACACCGATCAGCTCTATCACAATGGGTGTATCCACCATTCTGGCTGCCAAGAAAATCTTCTTGATGGCATGGGGTGATGATAAGGCCAAAATGGTAAAAGAGTGTGTAGAAGGTGCAGTAACAGATACTATTCCGGCATCTTACCTGCAAACTCACAATAATGCCCATGTAATTATTGATCTTTCTGCTGCCGGCAACCTGACACGCATTCACCGTCCATGGCTAGTGACTTCATGCGAATGGAACGACAAACTGATCCGCAGTGCCATCGTATGGTTGTGCCAATTAACGGGAAAGCCCATCCTGAAACTTACCAATAAAGATTACAATGAAAATGGTTTAAGTGAATTGTTGGCATTGTTCGGTTCTGCATATAATGTAAATATCAAGATATTCAACGATCTGCAACATACCATTACCGGGTGGCCGGGTGGCAAACCGAATGCAGACGACACTTATCGTCCCGAACGCGCAAAACCGTATCCGAAACGGGTCGTTGTATTCTCTCCGCATCCCGATGATGACGTTATCTCTATGGGAGGTACCATCCGTCGTCTGGTAGAGCAAAAGCATGATGTACACGTGGCTTACGAAACCTCCGGTAACATTGCCGTAGGCGACGAAGAAGTAATCCGTTTCCTGCACTTTATCAACGGTTTCAATCAAATCTTCAATAACAGCGAAGACAAAGTGATTACCGATAAGTATGCAGAAATCCGTAAGTTCCTGAAAGAGAAAAAAGACGGTGACATCGATACACGCGATATTCTTACCATTAAAGGTTTGATACGTCGTGGTGAAGCACGCACCGCCTGTACATACAATAACATCCCACTGGATCATTGTCATTTCCTTGATCTGCCGTTCTATGAAACCGGTCGTATTCAGAAAGGTCCGTTGACTGAAGCTGATGTGGAAATCGTACGTAATCTGTTGCGTGAAGTGAAACCTCACCAGATATTCGTTGCCGGCGACCTTGCCGACCCACATGGCACACACCGTGTCTGCACCGATGCTGTATTTGCAGCTATCGATCTGGAAAAAGAAGAAGGTGCAAAATGGCTGAAAGATTGCCGCATCTGGATGTATCGTGGTGCATGGGCTGAATGGGAAATTGAGAACATTGAAATGGCAGTGCCTATCAGTCCTGAAGAACTCCGTGCCAAACGTAACTCTATCCTGAAACACCAGTCTCAGATGGAAAGTGCACCGTTTCTGGGCAACGACGAACGTCTGTTCTGGCAACGCAGCGAAGACCGCAACCGTGGTACTGCTGCATTGTATGACAGCCTTGGTCTGGCATCTTACGAAGCAATGGAGGCATTCGTGGAATATATTCCGTTGTAAATGTTTGCTAAATAGAAATAAGAAGAGTGGGAAGCCAAGGTTTTCCACTCTTTTTTTACGTACTTTTGTGGAGGGACTTCACTGCAAAGAGGCACAGAGTCTCACAGAGCTTATCCGTTATGAGAATATGAGAAAAAGAATATTATTAGCCATTTGTTGCTGCGCTTTCGCCCTTAATGGAAAACTGGCAGCCCAAGATACCGAAGCGAATGTACAAGATCGTCTTCAATCTTTCTTTCGGGAATATACCACTACCACAGTAAATATCGGTACTTGCAAACTGGATAGCTTCCGCATAAATCATCAGAAAAAAAGATTAACGATTTATGCGGACGATAAATTCTCCTATCAACCGTTTCGCCAGAAAACGGTAGATGCCATATACCGGTACCTGAAGCAAGTACTTCCGGGTCCCGTAAACTATTATGATATAACTGTGATAACGGACGGACAACCCATCGAAGACCTGATTCCTAATCTTTACCGAAAAGGCAAAAAAGATAAATCCCGTTTGTACAGCGGATTAGAGTATAAAGGCGAGCCGTGGGTAACGCGCGTTTCGCGTCCTTATGAAATCAGCCGGGGATTGGAAGGTAAACATATCGCTTTATGGCAAAGTCATGGGAAGTACTTCATCAACAAAACCGGAAAATGGGGATGGCAACGCCCCCGCCTGTTCTGTACAACAGAAGATCAATTCACCCAATCCTTTATTCTTCCCTACGTCATCCCAATGTTGGAGAATGCCGGTGCCAACGTGTTTACTCCCCGAGAACGGGATACCCAGAAACAGGAAGTCATTGTGGATAATGATACTCCGCAAAATTCCCTTTATCTGGATATGAAAAGCCGCAAAGCCAAGTGGGAACAAACAGGACTTCCCGGTTTCGCCCAGCATAAATCAGTCTATCGGGATGATGAAAACCCATTTCTTCTCGGTACGGCACGATTTGCTCGTACCGAGAAGAAAAAAAACAAAGCTTTTGCTGAGTGGATACCCGATATTCCTGAAACAGGAGAATACGCTGTATACGTCTCTTATCAGACCTTGCCTAATAGTGTAAGTGATGCCAAATACATTGTGTTTCATAATGGTGGAACTACAGAATTCAAGGTAAACCAACAGATAGGTGGCGGTACATGGGTCTACCTTGGAACCTTTACCTTTGATAAAGGAAAGAATGATTATGGTATGGTAGTACTCAGTAATGAAAGTAAGCAGAAAGGAGTGGTCTGCGCCGATGCTGTACGTTTCGGTGGAGGTATGGGTAATATTGAACGTGGCGGAGTAACCAGTGGGCTGCCGCGTTATCTGGAAGGTGCCCGTTATTCTGCACAATGGGCAGGTATGCCTTATCCGGTCTATGGTGGACGGGAAGGCAAGGATGACATGTCCGACGACATTAATGTGCGCTCCCGTATGATCAATTATCTTTCCGGTGGTTCCATATTCAATCCCAAAGAAAAAGGGTTAGGGATACCCTTTGAAATTTCTATGGCATTGCACAGTGATGCCGGTGCCAACAAGGAAGATAAAATCATAGGCTCACTCGGTATATACACTACTGATTTCAATAGCGGACAACTCGGAGCAGGCACCAGCCGTTATGCTTCCCGTGACTTATCCGACATCCTGCTCACCCAACTCCAGCGGGATATCCGTTCCAACTATGCCATAGACTGGACACGTCGAAGCATGTGGGATCGTAATTACAGCGAAACACGACTTCCTGCCATTCCTTCTACTATCATTGAATTACTTTCACATCAGAACTTTGCTGATATGCGCCTCGGTCATGACCCCAATTTTAAGTTCACCGTAGGACGTTCCATTTATAAAGCTATTCTGCAATACCTTTGCAATCAGCATGGCAAAGATTATGTAGTGCAACCACTTCCCGTAAGCAACTTTTCCATCCGCTTCGGCGATAAAAAGAATACATTGGAACTCTCCTGGAAGGGTGAGGAGGATCAACTGGAACCTACAGCCAAACCACGTGAGTACATTGTTTATACCCGCATCGGACGCGGAGGATTTGATAATGGCGTACGTGTCAGCAGCCCTTCTTATACAGCCAAAATAGAACCGGGTATTGTCTACTCTTTTAAAGTAACCGCAGCCAATCGGGGGGGAGAAAGTTTTCCGTCCGAGATTCTTGCTGCTTATAAAGCCAAGAAGGAAAAAGGACGTATCCTGATTGTCAACGGCTTCGACCGTATCAGTGGACCGGCAGTCATCGATACCCCTATTGAAGCCGGATTTGATTTAACAAAAGATCCGGGCGTACCTTATCTGTATGACATTTCACTTTGCGGCGCTCAAACCGAATTCTCCCGCAAGCAAACGGGAAAGGAACTGGGACGCAGCAGTGACGAGTGGGAAGGATTAAAAATTGCCGGAAATACCTTCGACTACTCCTTCATACACGGAAAAGCAATACAGGCAGCCGGCAATTATAGTTTTGTATCATGCAGCGATGAGGCTGTAGAAAACGGACGCGTCCCATTGGAGGTTTATAATATTGTGGATTACATTCTTGGACTGGAGAAAGAAGATCGTCAAAGTAACCCGGCTCGTAACACATATTACAAAACCTTTTCTTCCCCTATGCAACGCGCATTGACATCATACTGTCAATCCGGTGGTAATCTGCTTATTAGCGGTTCCTACATCGGCAGCGATATGAATAACTCGCAAGGCGATCGGGAGTTTACACAGAATCTTTTGAAATACGCCTACGGACAGTCTATCACTGACAGCTATTCAGGAAATATCAGTGGGCTGGGACGTACATTCAGTATTCCCCGCCTACCCAACGAATATGCTTATCCCGTAACTGCTCCGGAATGTATTCTTCCTACAGGTGGTGCTTTCCCCGTACTAACGTATAATTCCGGCAATCAAAGTGCTGCCATTGCTTATCAAGGCAATTACCGTACCTTCGTCATGGGATTTCCTTTTGAAAGTATCGAAAAGGAAACGGATCGTAATGCTATCATGGCCTCTATCCTGCAATTCCTCACCACAGATTCACGCAAATAAAAATAAAAAAGGAAGAATAATCAATGAAAGTATGCATAATCTGTGGTGAAAAACTTATCTTTGCTCTCAGAGTATAAACCTTTAAAACATAAAAAAACTATGTACACTATACAAGCAAACCCCAGCGGTACCCGCAGTTTAGAAATATCCGAAGAGAATCTGGCTACTATTGAAAAATACGGACTTTTCCGCCATCTTATTGACAGTAACGGTATTGTAGACGAGTCTGTTCTGGAAAAACTGAGACTGAATATCCGCTCCCTCATCGCATCACAAGAGGAGGACAGCAAAGATCTGCTCGACCTATGCATCGACGTGATATACCACAACAACATGAAGGCCTTCGGATTACAACAGTTGATCAAGCTCTATCTGGAATGGCTTTCCAAGCAGGAACCCATAGAAGAGGAATCATGAAATGAAAACAATCGACACCTGTGGTCAAAAACTTTACAGTCCTCTCATCCCCGCAGTCAAAGCTATGTGCGAAACCGCGTCGGGTGAGAAGTTGGAAATTATTATGAATAACGCTGAGGCTTTCCAGGATTTGAAGGAATACCTCGCGGAACAGAGCATTGGTTTCCGAGAAATATACGACGGAGAACGGATGATCTTGCAGTTCAAGATGTAAATAGAATAGGTACGCTTAATTCGCGTACCTATTCATATTCAAAGGCACTTCAAACCAGAATGTAGACCCTTTGTTTACCTCAGATTCCAAACCCGCCTTGCCTCCCAGACTCCGAATGATAGTTTGCGAAAGCGTCAGCCCTAAACCTGTTCCCGGCACTTCCCGATCCAACTTCTTAAAGCTGGTAAATATTTCTTGTTGCTCTTCTTCCGGTATCCCAATCCCGGTGTCGGACACATAAAAATGAACGGTATCCGTTTCCTTCATGTAGCAACCAAAGCGTATTTCACCAGATTTGGTAAACTTAATCGCATTATGAATCAGATTTGCCATTACCTGAATGATGCGCTGATGTTCAGAATACATGATAATAGGTTGCAAGGATGCTTCACAGATCAAATCAACTGAAGGGTTATTGAACAGTTTCACTTGAAACATGCCTTCCAGTTCTCTCAACAAGTCATTGGCATCAAACTCCGAATACTCGAAACTCAAAGTCCCGGCCTCTATCTGCGAAAGATCAAAGATATCATTTATCAAACGCAGCAAACGCTCATTGTTCTCTGAAATAATATCCATATACAGTTTCTTCTCCTCTTCATCGGAAGCAGTAGCTATTAATCCGGAAAAGCCAACAATCGCATTCAGTGGTGTACGGACTTCATGACTTATATTCGCAATAAAAGTAGATTTCAACCTCTCTGCAGATATCGAGTTCTTTCTCTCTATGTTCAGCAACCTCTGAACATTCTGCAGTTCCGTTACATCATAAACCGTCAATACCATATGCTCTTCTCCTTCAATAACAACATAAGCACCCGATACTGAAACATCACAGGGGATCACTTTGTCTTCTTCTTCATTCAGAAGATTCATAGAAGCATTTACTTTTTTGAAACTCTCTTTCTTCTGAAAAGCTCTTCCAATAGCTGCGCGGATACCACAAAGTTTACACTGCTGGTGCATGCCACACTCACCGGCTTCGGCAGCATTCCGGCAATGCAACAAGTCACCGACCCTTTTCATCACACCAGTCTCAGGAGCAGGAAGCTTATTCAAGGAGTAGTAATTAGTGTCGCAGACAATAAAATCTTTATCAATCAGTAAAAAATAGGCATTAATATTTTGTAAAACCAAAGTTGCCCGGTCAAGTTTGCTTTGTAGCGTATCTTTTGAACCTGATTCTTCATACGGAGATGTTTCCATAATTGATTGATTTATATTTTGATTTGTGCCATTAGCGTACAAAAATATAAAATATCTGGATAAACCAGACGATTCTTTGGCATTTTTATTTGTGCCCATCCCATACTTTGCCAAGTTACCAGTGAAGGCTAAGGCGCTTTTCCGTAAGGACTAAAGACTAAGACAACGAAAATCTATTCGTCCCCTTATAAGGAACATTGCGTCCCCTTATAGAGGAACGCAATGTTCCTTATAAGGGGACGAAATGTTCCCCATGGTGGAACGCATTAACATTCGCAGGCAAAGGTACTAAGTTCTTCTATAATCTATACTACTCTAAGAAGCTATATCCCTTACAGACCTATAAAAAGCAAAATCGGAAATATGAAAGATACGACAAGCATAGATTATGAATGCAAAAATTGCACATTTTCTGGCTGAACCTCATTTTATGCGTATCTTTGCAGCATGAAAGAATATCGACTGACTGATTGGTTGCCCACAACCAAAAAAGAAGTAGAGTTGCGTGGATGGAACGAACTGGACGTTATTCTGTTCAGCGGAGATGCTTATGTGGACCATCCTTCTTTCGGGGCTGCCGTCGTGGGACGCATCCTCGAAGCGGAAGGCTTGCGCATAGCGATTGTGCCTCAACCCAATTGGCGAGACGATTTACGTGACTTTAAAAAGTTGGGACGTCCCCGCCTATTCTTCGGTATCAGTGCCGGCTGCATGGACTCTATGGTCAATAAATATACAGCAAACAAGCGTCTTCGTAGTGATGATGCCTATACACCGGATGCCCGCCCGGATATGCGACCGGAATATCCGTCCATCGTTTATACCCAAATCTTGAAGAAACTCTATCCCGACATTCCGGTTGTTTTGGGAGGCATTGAGGCAAGTATGCGCCGATTGACGCACTACGATTACTGGCAGGATAAAGTACGCAAAAGCATCCTCGTAGATAGTGGAGCCGACTTACTGATCTATGGAATGGGAGAAAAGCCACTTGTGGAACTGGCAAAAAGAATGCAGCAGCAGGCTGATACCGGCTTGCCCCTGCAACGTGACATCCCACAAATAGCTTATCTTTGCAAGACAGCGGAATTTGTGCCGGAAGAAGGAGATATCCGCCTTTACTCTCACGAAGAGTGCCTGAAAGATAAGAAAAAACAAGCTGCCAACTTCCGCCATATTGAAGAAGAGAGCAATAAATATGCGGCCTCACGCATCACACAGGAAGTGGATGACCTGACCATCGTTGTCAATCCGCCTTATCCTCCGCTGACGGAAGCAGAACTTGACCACTCCTTCGACTTGCCCTATACCCGGTTGCCTCATCCCAAATACAAAGGCAAACGTATTCCGGCTTATGACATGATTAAGTTTTCCGTTAATATCCACCGCGGCTGTTTCGGTGGCTGTGCTTTCTGTACCATCTCGGCGCATCAGGGAAAATTCATTGTCAGCCGTAGTAAAGAAAGCATCTTGAAAGAGGTGAAAGCATTAATGGAGCTCCCTGACTTTAAGGGATACCTGAGCGACCTTGGAGGCCCTTCGGCCAACATGTACCACATGAGGGGAAATGATGAAGCTCTTTGTAAGAAGTGCAAGCGCCCGTCATGCATTCATCCCAAAGTATGCCCGAATCTGAACAGTAGTCATCGCCCATTGCTTGATATTTACCATGCTGTGGATGCACTGCCCGGCATCAAAAAGTCATTTATCGGAAGTGGTGTACGCTATGACTTATTATTGCACCGGAGCAAAGATCCGGAAACCAATAAAAGCACTGCTGAATATACCCGTGAGTTGATAGCCCGACACGTCAGTGGACGTCTGAAAGTAGCTCCGGAGCATACCAGCGAACGAGTGTTGAGCATCATGCGCAAACCTTCATTCAGTCAGTTCCAAGAATTCAAAAAGATATTCGACCGCATCAACCGCGAAGAAGGATTGCGGCAACAGCTTATCCCCTACTTTATCTCCAGCCATCCCGGCTGCCGAGAAGAAGATATGGCAGAACTGGCCGTCATTACCAAACGTCTTGACTTCCAACTGGAACAGGTACAAGACTTTACCCCTACCCCAATGACTGTGGCCACCGAAGCATGGTACACCGGTTTCCACCCCTATACCCTGGAACCTGTATTTAGTGCCAAGACTCCACGGGAAAAGTTAGCTCAACGTCAGTTCTTCTTCTGGTACAAACCGGAAGAACGGAAGAATATCATCAACGAATTGCGACGCATCGGACGGCAAGATTTGATTGACAAACTATATGTAAAACGATAAATACGAATCAGGCATGAAAAAATTAATCATTTTCCTTATTGTCTCCCTGAGTTGCACAAACTCACTCTTACAAGCACAAGATCGTTTACCGCAAGACTTTAGTGTATCATTGGGAGGAGGACTGACCTTGCCGTATGTAGATGGAAATCGTAATGACTTCTTTAACAAGAACGGAAACCGTGCGGGATATAACCTGACGACTGAAGGACGCTATTACTTCATGCCGAATTTCGCTTTGGGACTTCAGTATGATTACCTGAGAATTGCTCATTCTCCGGATAAGATGCATTTACATTACATACATCCCAATATCACCTACCGTTACTTATGGAGCAATGGCAATCAAGGTGCTTTCCTATCATTCGGTATCGGTTATATGAACTACGAGGAGCGTACATACCAGAGAAATACCAAGAAAGGATTTCTTTTCAATAGAGGATATTGCGGCCTGTCAATCGGCATGGGTTACGAATTCTATATTTCGAAAAAAATATCCGGAGTATTTCGTGCCGACATTCTGACGGCCGACTGGTTTGCCAATCCTGATGCCCGACTTTACAATCCGGATGATTATGATGACGGAATAGATCACAGCTGGTTTAAGAACAATATTACGTTCTTCAATATAGGTTTTGCCATACAGTTCGGACGATAACAGAATTTCCCGCCAACCCATAAGAAAAATATCCCCTTCCACATCCATAAAGTTCTATTAATAGAGAAACGTATGGGTATGGAAGGGGGATTCTATTACTTAATCAGTTTGTATAATTCGCTACCAGCCAACAAGAAAGCACCTACACCATATACATCAGTAGCATCACGTCCTGCAGCCTTGGGAGCAGCCCCTACAGGTTGTATATATCCCAACTTACCGTCTGTATGTACGGCTTTGACCAGTGACTTCCAACCTTTTTCAAGCACAGGCTTATAAGTACGTTTTGCCAGGTATTCATTTCTGAGTCCCCACGCAATTCCATAGCACATAAAAGCAGAACAACTATTCTCAGGCATATCGTAAGAATCCGGATCCAGCAAGCTTGTACGCCAGTCACCGCCCTCGCATTGGGTTTTACGTAGGGCCTCAGCCATTTTCACAAACAGTTGAATATAGTAGTTACGCGAGCCACAATCTATTGGGAGATTATCTATAATCAAAGGAAGTCCGGCAAATACCCAACCGTTACCACGTCCCCAAAATTGTTTGGCTCCGTTCTTCTCACGCAGAGGAATTCGCTTATTGTCCCTATAAAAAAGTGAACATTCTTCATCATACAATGAATCTACACATTCTTTATATTCACTATTCATATAATTCAAATAAACATCATCTCCCGTCATTGTATACAGAGCCGCATATACCGGCGGTGCCATGAACAATGCATCCGCCCAAGACCAGCGTTCCAAAGTTCCCACTGCATCCGTTTTCAACAAAGGGGCTTTCGAAGGATGAGTTGCCACATAATATGCCCGCTCCATCACCGGCTGCAACATCCGTTTATCTCCCAGTTTGCGGTACATTTCAATAAATGCCTGTCCCACACAGATATCGTCTGCATGATAAACACGATCCCACATATTCCAATTGTATTTCTCACCAATTTCACGTACAAAGTCATAACATGTCTCATTGCCGGAGACCTTCCCCCATTCCGTCATCCCCCGGTATAATGCACCGTTTGTCCAATCCAAGGGATGATGTTTCACCTCTTTTTGATGATTGATCTGCCATTTGGCTACTGCATCGCAGACTTTCATAATATCAGTTTTCTTCATGTCAGCTGAAAACTGCTGAGCATATAAGCTACAACCTACTGAAAACAAAAACAGAACTAAAATTTTCTTCATGGTTTTAAATAATTTATTATTCAACTTCGAGGGCCGGTACATTCTGATCGGCTCCCGGATATCCTAAATTCTGATTAATACGACCTCTGGAGTTAGAAGCAATCGCATTCTCCGGTACAGGCCATAATATATGATAAGGCTTAATGGTATAAATATTGATGCCATTATGATTGATCTTTTCACGGAAGAAGTTATTATATCTCATCATTCGGTCATAGTAATAATTCTTCTCTGAAATATCGCTAAGTGAATACCCATTCAATCCCTTTTCTGCCATGATAAAAGCCACACGAGTCAATTCCGTCTTTCGAGGTTCTTCAAAAAACAATTCCCTAGCACGCTCATCCAGTATATATTCAATGGTTACTTGCTGAGAGTTTGTTAACTCTGCTGCATTAGCACGCATCCGGATTTTATTAATATCATTCATGGCTGCATCCAGATTTCCTTTCCAATAATAAGCTTCAGCTCTCAGTAAATAAGTCTCAGCCAAACGGAATACATACCAATCTGTATATCCTCCCTGAGGAGTATCAGGTTTATTATCTTCAGGTACAAAAGTCTTGTAATGCATCATCGGACTCCAAGCATAGATAGTATCTACACAATACTTTTTTTGTAAAGGTTGACCATAATATTTAGATGCCGGATTATTATAGACCATATCCTCCATATTCAACCAATTAGGAGCTGTATGACGATAATCGTCTTTGGAATCCCAAACTTCATAATTAAAATAATTAGTCGTTCTGACTCTACCGATACCACGTCCCACTTGTCCTATTTGGGGCTGTCCCGCCGCTTTGTCCATTGTGCCGCGCTTACCATCCGGATCATTGTTGGTATTTGCATTCCACCAGCAAGGTACAAGATCTCTCATCCGATAAGACCCGGTAGAAGTCCCTCCTTCTGTCAATTGTTTATCCTCAACCAGAAAGATGCCTTCCAGATTTTCAGAAGAATTGATATTCTCCCGATTAAAAAGATCACTTATTATATTATATTGAGCATCTGATATATTGACCCCGAATCTTTTTTCCATTAGTTTATGTTGACTATGATCTATGACAGCAGTAGTAGCAGTGACAGCTCCGTCAAAATCACAACATGCCAAACATATTTTAGCCAGCAGATGATTTCCTGCTGCCTTGGAGACAGCACCATGAGGAGCACTCTCCGGCAGATAGCGGGTGGCAAACATCATATCTTCTCGTAAACGTTTCAAAATGCTACTACGTGTATGTGAATAGAAATCTAATTTAGGAGTTGTGACTTCTTTATCAATAAAAGGTACATCTCCAAACTGATTCACCAGTTTATAATACCAATAAGACCTATGAAAATACCCTTCAGCCAGAATTGTATTTTTATCATTTTCGGTAATCTCATCCGCAGCCTGTACACGAGATATTATTGTATTTGCTTTCTGAATAGCACTATAGCCTTTACTCCAGAAAGTACCAATCTGAGAATCTCCATAAGCACCCGGCTTTAGCTGAATCTCAAAGTTTTTTAAAGTTTGAGCAACGATATTGCCAGCTACAGCAACATCAGAAGTCATCAATTCTGTGCAGGCATAAGAATTATTACCTATAAACTCCGGACGTATCATTGCGCGACAAGAAACCAAAGCACCTTCTAATCCTTCTTTCGTCACATAGGTATTTTCAGGAGAATAGAATGACAAAGGTTCCGGTTTTAGCCAATCATTACAAGAAACCAAACATGCAGTACACAAAAATGCAGAGAATGCATAATGTACCTTCCTTAATATTATTTGTGTTTTCATATCTATACTTTTATAATGAGAAATTAATACCAAAAGTAAACGTACGCGGTGCCGGAGATAAGGATTCCGGATCCCAATAATTCCATCCTGTTATCAATAAAGGATTAGAAATGTTTATATAAACACGAGCATTGGAGACGCTCCATTTAGAAGATATTTTATTAGGTATTCTATAAGCTAACGAAACTTCTTGTAAACGTACATACGAACGGTTTTTATAAACATTGAATGACGGAGATTTCGTATTCGAACCTAAACGTGCAAATTCATTTGTAGGGTTCTCCGGAGTCCAATAATCATATTTATAAGCATTTACGCGGTCATAATAATAATCCGTGGGATGAGTATAATGACTATTAGAAGACTTATGTCCAAGATCTGAGCGAATAAAGAATGAAAAGTCCACGCATTTAAAGAACTCCATCGTATTACCAATACCGAATGAAAAACGAGGACGCTTATGTCCTTGAAATACTTTATCATCTTCCGGTAGATATTCTCCGTCATTATTTACATCCCATATCTTAAAATCACCCGGTTCTTTACCATACTTGGCAGCCTCTTCACGTTCATCCTCTTGCCATACTCCCAAAATTTTATAATCATAAATTTCATCTAAAGCATGTCCAATATACCATCCATTCTGAATATCATCATCTTCTCTCTGTCCTATTACATTTCCATCTTTATCCAGCACATCTACCATTTCCCCATACAGATGGGCAATTTCATTCCGGTTAAGAGAAGCAATGAAAGAAGAAGACCATCTGAAATTCTTATGATCGATATTAACTGAATTTAAAGACAATTCAAAACCCTTATTACGAACTTCTCCCAAATTAGTTGTTACTCCGGAAAAACCAATAATGTCCGGCAAAGAGCGAGTTAACAGCAAATCTTTTGTAGACATATAATAAGCCTCCACTGTTCCATTCAAACGATTACCCAGAATTGCAAAGTCAAAGCCTATATTATATGCTTCAGTCTTCTCCCATTTCAGGTTTTCATTGGGAAGACGAGTGGCATAAATCCCAATAACTGTACTTCCGTTATGCAGATATTTCTCCGAATCCAAATTTGCCAAAGCAGCATAACGTCCGATGCTCCGGTTTCCATTGATACCCCAAGATAAACGAAATTTCAAATTATCAATCCACGAAATCGCTCTCATGAAATTTTCCTCATTCATTCTCCAACCAAATGCAAATGCAGGGAAATTAGCATATGGATTATTAGAACCAAAAGCCGAATAACCATCACGCCGGAAAGAAGCAGTAAACAAATAGCGATCCATTAAATTATAGTTCAGTCTTGCCATCATAGCATTTCCCGTATCCACTGTATCATCACTCCCTACAACCGGATTCGTACCATTTGCAACAGCATGCCAACCAAGTACTTCAGAAGGAGTAAGATTGGAATTCTCTGCTTTATCAGACCAAGTTTCATTTTTTTCAAGATTAAACAAAAGGGTCAAATCAAGCTTATGAATTTTATTGAATGTACGGTTCCATCTCAAAATATTATCAAACATCCAGGAATGAGCACTATTATTACGCCTGACGGCATGCCCCTTATACTTTTCACCAGCCATACTGGTAGATGGATCAAAATAATGATTCTTTTGCCAATTGTTATAGTCCGAATAGCTCATTTCATAAACGAATCCCCATGGCAATGTAATCTTTGCATTCAATGTAGCATTGAATGTCTGAGTCACATTGAAACGATCACGTTGTTCATAGCTTGCAAAAGGATTCGTGCTCATATTATCATCATTAGGATAGAACTTCAAAGAACCGTCTTCTTCATATTTACCCCCCCAGGGACTAGCCTGGATAGCTTCTTCCCAATCAACTTCATCTACACTTTCATTACGAGTGGCATAATGTGCTTGAAAGCCGACCTGAAGCCAATCTGTAACATTTACTTTCAAATTTAAACGCGAACGGATAGTCTTATATTGGTCTCCTACTACAATACCTTGATTATTAATGCTTCCTAATGACCAATAGTAAGAAACTTTATCATTCTTTCCAGAGATACTTACATTGTAATCCTGACGCAAAGCGTTTTGAAAAGAGGCATCATACCAATCCGTTTCCCTACCTGCCAGATAATTATCTATTTCTGTAGTAGAAAAGGCTAAACGATTCAGCCAAATCTCTGCCGGATTTGAATCTGCCGAAGCCCCTGTATACGATAACCAGGTATTCAGATCAACTCCTTGCGGCAAATTGTCCGGATTATGGAAGTATCCCAAAGGACGAGATGGATTACTCCGGATTTTTTCATCCCTTCTCATAACCATATATTCCTGCCCATTAAAAGGACGCTGATTACGAGTCAAATTCTGCATACCTATCTTCATATCAAAATTGATGACAGGCTTTCCTTCATTACCCTGTTTCGTTGATATGACGACCACTCCCGAAGCCGCACGTGATCCGTAAACAGCTGCAGAACTACCATCTTTCAAAATATCAATCGTTTCAATATCACTGGGATTGATATCCACCAAATCGCCATTAAAGATAACTCCGTCCAATACAATCAGAGGAGAATTACTGGCATTAATGGATTTCTCACCACGAATCAGCATAGAACCACCCCCTTTGGCAGAAGTTCCGAACCCTGCAGAAAATCCTGCTACCGTACCACGCAGCATTTCAGCTACACTAGTTACCGACTGCGTCGTATTTTCTGTAGAGATGCGGGTTATTGCTCCTGTGAGATCTTTTTTTCTCATCGTTCCATAACCAACAACAACAACCTCTTCCAATTGAGCGACATCTTCTTCCAATTCCACATTAATCACATTCTTTCCATTAACCGTAACCTCTTTAGACTGATAACCAATAAATGAAAAAACGAGAGTCTCTTTGGAATTTTCCAATGTTAACCGATAATTACCATCAATATCAGTGATAGTACCAGCTATTTTCCCTTTCACTTGCACAGTTGCTCCTATGACGCTTTCGCCATTGGATGTTACTTTTCCGGTAACTACAAAATTTTGCGCATAGGCACCTGTTGACCAACTGATTAAGCTAAAAAACAGGCACAATTTCATAAACAATTTGTGTTTCACATGCATAGTTATTAATATTTAAATGGTTAATACTAAAACCCTGTGGTTATTTTATACTGTATCACATTCTTGTCAGATTCAAAATAAGCGATATCCGCATATCCATTTCTATAGGGAATTCGTTTCTGCTTCCTCTGTATGGTAGCATTTCGAGGTGATATGGCCTGAAAACAAATTTGACCATCACGAGACTGCAATATCACTTTCCCATTTTGAAAATCAATTTTAGTTTCTTCCATACCATCATTTATTAACATGGGGTAACATGCCCGCACCTTCTTTACATTCCCTTTCAGAATATCACGCACAGTAATTCCGGTATGGTCAATATAAACACGTTGTGAAATCTGAGTAACCCCATCAAATCTACCAGTATAGATAACTTCAAATGCAACTCCGCCTACAGATTGTCTAATATTCCTCACATCTATTTCAGGAAGCTTACTACCTCCATATGCAGAAAAACAAGATGTATTTGGAAATAATATGTTAGTATATTCCGCTAAGCGGTGTATTCCCCCCGTAGCATCATGCCATTCAGGTCCAACTGCATACAGTTCTCCACCTAAATCCTGCTTCTTCTTGTTATCCCATTTATGGGGAATTCCATCCGAAGGACCTAACTGTGGGTTTGAATTCTTCAGATGAATTCTGATGAGTCCTGTTGCATTATAACGAGGATCTCCACTGAGTTCATACTCTACATAGTTTCCGCCAGAATTAGCAAAAACCTTATGGAACACGTCTTTCATAACCAAAACATATCCACCGATATCAGCTGGAGACGGAGATTCTTTAATAGAATTATCAGCATATAAATAGGCAACACACATTAGCCAGCATGCCAACAGATTATACTGTGATTGCGCTGAATAACTTTCATACCCATGCATCACTTCGATAGGAAAACGGTTTTTCACAATAAATCCGCTTCCATCTTCTCTTATCCATCTTCCGATGCTCCTAAGTGCTAAATGCGCAGCTCGTTTAAAGGCGCCTGCTTCCTGCTTTTTTCCTAAAGCTGCATATTGTGAAGCGTAAATCTCATAAGTCACGGCTGCCGCTGCTTCATTCCAGATATGTTGAGCACTTCTGCCGCCTGTCGGCACCTCTCCATAAGGCGATTGCATGAAAAGAGAAGTCCATGCTCCCAAACATAATTTGCGGGAATAAAAATCAAAAAACGTTCCGTTATATCCTTCCGCCAAAATAGAAGCCATAAACTGCCTCGTAAACTCATCATACACCATTGGCGGATTAGTCTTATTATCTACATACAAGCCAAAATCAGACATATATTGCTGCTGGTGTTCCAGATGAATATGAAAGAAATCTTTGTGATCGTTGATCCCTTTCTTTAACCGTAAATATTCACCAGCCAAAGCCACAACATTGTGATTATAACAGATTTTCTTACGCTTCAAGTTATCCCGATATAGCACATACGGATCAATTTCAGCCATTTTTTCGTGCCAGACAATCATTTGCGCTTCAGAAACCAATCCTTTATAAAGATCCATCGCCAGCATGATAGGCTGAATAAAGAATTCACCATGGTGATGGGCACACCTGTTCTCATGCATCTCACTCACTGAACAATCCAAAGCCTTTATTCCACTCTTTACCAAAGCATCATCTTTCAAGTATCCCGTTTGAACCAGTAACCCTATAGACAGAGCATAGCAAGGAGTCGAGTATTGCCATTCGATTTTATAGACCGGATCAATAATTGCTCCCGTCACTTTATCCTGACAAGACGCAAATGCACGAACCTGGCATTCTATCAATCTCAAATATTCATTATTATCTAATCCTGATGATTGAAAATCAACTACCTGCTTCTGGTTCTTTAAAAAAGTTTCTACCAATTGCCCTAATTGAGGATTATCTTCCCGAATATTTTGTTCAGCCAATAATATATTATTTATATCTCTTAATGAACCAGCATCTACCTTCGATGCGAATATCAAAAGGCATAAACTGCCCCAAATGATTTTATGTAAAAGCTCCGTTTTCATGGTTTTATAGCTTTATCAAGTTTCACATCTGGATTTCCACACCATATCTTCTTTCCAGTCCATTCGGCATACGAAGTATTCCAAAATTCATCAATAGTAGAAAGCCCCAATGCCGCAAAAGCTGCTGTACACAGATAGAGACTTCCCGTAGATATATATCTTTCAGCAATCTGTGGTTGATGACCTGCAAATCCTAATGTCAGCCATCCATCTGCATCAAAATTCCCCTTAACCGACATATGTTTCTTTATAACAGCTGTCAGAGCACATCTAACCTGTGCCTTTGTAACCGATACCGGCAACAAATCTTTCAATGCAGCTTGGGATAGTACATGAAACGTCCCGAACCTATAAGCTATTGACCGGCCTATCACCGGATAAGCTCCATCCGGAGAAATCATTCTTTCTTGTTGTTCTGCATATCTGGAAAAGCGCTTTTTCTCCAACTGATAAAATTCTTCTTCACCTTTTGCATACTTTTGCATTACTTCCAACACATCCAATAACATAGGATGAATCACATAGCTATTATAATAATCCATATGTAAATCTACCCCATCTCCATACCATCCATCACCTTTATACCATTCCTTGAAACGCATAATAGCATAATTAACAGGTTCCATATTACATTCTCCTGTTAATTCCAGTAAAGTAGCTTCTACCATGGCTGAAAATAATAACCAATTACTCTCTATCGGTTTTATCTTGCGTATCTGCTGCAATGCGTCCAATACATTCTGTCGAGTCTTGTCAGAAAGATTTCCCCAAATTTGTTTAGGGGCACGTAATATCCCCTGGCAGAAGAAAGCAGCGTCCACCAACGGTTGTCGTGTCACCACAAAGTTTAAATAATCAGGAGACTCGGGATTGAAACCATTATCTATGGAGAGAAGCATCAGACGTATATACTTATTTCTCAATCTTCCTTCTTCTGTTTCATCAGGACCAAGTTCCAGCCAGGGAGCCATACCAACTAACAAACGCCCCAAAGCTTCTAAATGAGTAGTACGTGTATTGGGAGGATTCAATGCACCGGATATAGTTTCTACCGGCATATTCTTCTTCAGTTCTCCCTTACTCATATTTTCCAATACCGGGTCCGCTATTTTTGTCAATACAGTAACCCAATAAGCACGATCCTCCAAACCTGATGGATTTTGTGAATAACCACATAAGCTTATTAACAGGAACAATGCACAGGTAAGAATATTCTTTTTCATGATTCTATAGTATATTGATTATGGTTTCATAAATTTATCAATGGGAAACTCTTCCCCGGAAAAGGCTTTAATGCTGGTCCACGGGGAAAGAGGAGCTATCCAGAAAACATCATCTGCCGGCAAACCTAAAGGAAGAAAACCTAAAGAACAGAGATAGACACAAGGAGTTGATAAATAAGAATCACCTAATTCCGGCTGTTCACCACACACTCCAATCGTTAACCAACCATTTTTATCAAAGGTACCCGGCTGTTCAAATAAACGCTTCAGCATGGCAGTCATTGCCCCCCGTACTTGGCCTGCTTTTAAACTTGATGGAAGTTGATGAAATAATGCACTGGCTCCCAGAACTTGAAAAGCTGCCGAACGATAACTTACTGAACGTCCCAATACCGGATAACTCCCATCCGGTGCAATCATGCGTTCCTGAATTTCCGCATATCTGACGAAACGTTTCCACTCTTTGTCTAAAAGTGTCTGATAAGATGAATCATATTTCACTACAACCTTTAAAACCTGTAATAACATAGGATGAATGACATAACTATTGTAATAATCCAAATGAAAATTCTCCCCATCTCCATAAACTCCGTCTCCTTTATACCATTGTTCATGTGATGAAATAGCCTTCTCTATTACTTCAAAATTCCATTCATTACCGAAACTTTTCAATCCACATTCCACCATCGCAGAAAACAATAGCCAATTATTATTTCCCGGCTTCATTGTACGTGTCGATTTCCATTGTTCTATTAAACGTTGTTGAGTCTTATCATCAAGATTTCCCCATAACTGAGTGGGTGCCTGTAACAATCCTTGTATCAAAAAGGCACTATTCACCAAAATCTGCCGTGTAGCTGTACTATTAAAGTAATCATCAGCATGAGGGTCTACAGAATTCTTCAACCCCTTACAGACCATTTTAATATATTTATCACGCAATTTTCCTTCTGCTGTTTTATCCGGTCCCAATTCCAACCATGGTGCTATTCCTGCTATTGTTCGTCCCACCGACTCCATATGTGTAACAAACTCCCTACTACTAGCTTTCGCAGATGAAGAACGTCCAACAGGAATATTCTTTTTTAACTGGTCTTTACTCAAATTACTCAAAACCGGATCTGCTATCTTTAATAGCGTATGTACCCAATATTCTCTATCACTTTGGGGAGCACCTTGCCCTTGTACAGCAGAAATTGCCATAAAAGAAAAAAAAAGAGCTGATGCAAATTTAATCAGTTGATGTGTCATAGCTTTATTTTTAGATTATAACTCGTGGTTGCAAAACTATGGAAAAAAACAAATTTCAAATAAGATAGAAATTCTAATATATATCCATTTCATCCACAAAATCCCTCCTCCACTAAAAAGGACAATATTGCTATTATTTGAACGATTGTATTATCGAATCTAAAAGCGAAGCATTATTTTTGTACCGCAATCAGTAATAAATATACTATGAGAAACGTCATACTGTTAACACTTTACATACTAATAGGAAATATATCCGGTACATCTCTTTATGCAAATAACAGCATAAAATTACATGCATCGCATATATCCATTAATAAAGGAATGCATCAGTCGACAATTCATGCCATGTATCAGGATGAGTTCGGAATGATATGGTTTGGTACCAAAAGAGGATTAGTAAGATATGATGGAACTCAAATGAAATTCATACAAAAACTTTATAATAACATTCCTGATGCAGAAGAGTTGGTACGTTCCATTACGGGAGATCAAAATGGCAATATTTATATAGAGACACGTTCAGGCATTATAGAGTATAACATAAAAAAAGATCATTTCCGTAAAATAACCCCTTATTCACAATGCATGTACTATTCGGACTCTTGCTTATGGATAGGGTATAAAAATACAATCTACCAATGGAAGAACAATATATTAAAACTGCATTTGCAGTTACCAAAGGAATCTTGCATTATAGATTGCATCACTGAAACATCCAAAGGAAATCTGTACATAGGCACCAGAGACAACGGTATATTCCTCATCAGAAGGAATAAAGACACAAAACAGATGTTGGCTAATATCAACCAGATACGCCAATTATACATTGATTCAGAACAAAAGATATGGGTCGCTACCCGAAGGAACGGATTATTCCTCATAGATAGTGATGAAAATATCAAAAATTTTATTTATTCAGAAAACAGCAATAATTGCATATCAAGTGACATTGTACGATCCATATGCGAAGACAATGCAGGTAACTTATGGATTGCCACTTTCAATGGATTAAATAAATATGATAAAAAAGAAAGAAAGTTCCTCCAATATGAGTTTATTAACGAAAATGCCTATACTCTAAATGACGCATCTATCTATTGCTTAATGAAAGATCAGCAAGGAACTATTTGGAGTGGCTCGTTTTATGGTGAAATAAATTGCTTTCACCCGGAGCACAGTACTTTTTCCTATCATTTTGTCACTAAAGATATAATGCCATCCTCCCCATCTAAACATGCAATCTTCGGAAAAACAGTAGAAGATAATGAAGGGAATTTATGGATGGCAACAGAACGAGACGGATTATATTTTTTCAATACACATACCAAAGCTTTGAAAAAGCTGCCGTTCACAGACAACGTGCAAACCTTATATCTGGATAAACAAAAAAACATCCTATGGATCGGAACATTACTTGGCGGACTAAAAAAATATGATCTGCAAAGTCAATCTACTCAGGTATTTCTCAGAAACGTATTACACAATAATAGCATCAGAGAAATTATCCCTTATAATGATTCCCTAATAATAGCTACGCATAACGGTATCAGTATATTTGATACTCATACAAATAAAAGTACTATCCTCTCTTCTGAACAGATAGACTTACAGAGAATGTCTGTGACAACCATCCTATTAGACTCCCAAAAACAACTATGGATTGCTGTTCAGAATCAATTACTTTGCTATAACCTACTCAATAAATCATGGCAGCATATTTGTATTCGTAAATCAGAGAACTGTATAGTCAACAAGATTATTGAGAATCGGAATGGAGATATCTTAATAGGAACCTCCAGACATGGAATATTTCGGAAAAGAAAAGGAGAAGCAGAATTAGAACCTTTTGCCACAGATGCCATCTTGATGAAAGACATTATAGATATGTGTGAAGATAAGTATGGTGGTATTCTTATTGTTACCAATGAAGGACTCATTTATATAGATAATGAAGAAGAAATTACCAATATTGATAAAAACCGATTCTTATCTACTTTCCAGGTAAATAGCAACTGCTTATTTCTGGACCGAAACAATAATGTCTATTTAGGAGGAATCAATATGTTCTGTTCATTCCCTTTAAAGCAAATTTTCAACAAACCAGAACATTATCAAGTAGGTATATCTGAATTCTCCGTCAATGATACTCCTTTGGAGGTAGACTCAGCCGGAAAAACACTTAAGCAATCCATTCTTTACACTAACAGGATTGAATTGCCTTACGATCAGCATGCCATAGGAATCAGAGCATATACCAATAACTATGCCGCCTCTTTTACCTGTGGCATTAAATATAAACTGGAACCTTTTGACAAAGAATGGAAACGCACCAATAGTTTAAATGAAATAAGTTATACCAATTTATCACCAGATAAATACATATTACATATTCAAGGAGATGTAGCCTTGGCCAACGGAGAATTTCCGGAGCGCAAACTCGATATCATAATAAATCCTCCTTTTTATCAGACCCCTCTTGCTTACATATTATATATTCTATTAACCATTCTATTACTATACGAAGCATACCAAGTAATCATCTTACGTTCATCTCTAAAAATAGCAAAGGAACAGAAGCGGAATATGGAACAACTCAATCAAAGCAAACTACGTTTCTTCACTAACATATCTCATGAATTCAAAACACCCTTAACACTTATATCCAATCAAGTCGAACTATTATTACAGAGTAAAAATATTCCTCCAAAGCTAAATTCTAAGTTACTAAATATTTGGAGAAACATCACCAGATTAAATCAACTCATCATAGAGCTGATGGAATTCAGAAAACAAGAACAGGGTTTCACTCCTTTAAAAGTAAACTGTTATAATTTAATAGACATAGTAAATAATGTGGTAGACTCTTTCAAAGAGTATGCACAAACAAGAAAAATAAACCTAACTTTACTTGCCGGACAAGATGATATTTCTTTTTATTTTGATAAGCAGTTAATTGAAAAAGCACTGTTTAATTTGTTATCCAATGCTTTCAAATTTACTCCAGAAAATGGCAGTATTTTCGTACGAGTAAAATATGAAAGCATGAAAGTTTCATTGGAAATCTCAGATACAGGTGTAGGCATTAATACCAGAGAGCTAGAAAATATATTCATCCGGTTTTACCAAACAGATAATACTTGTTTCACTAATAATATCGGAACTGGAATCGGCTTGGCCTACACAAAAAATATAGTAGAAGCCCATAAAGGAGTAATCACAGTTAAAAGTATTAAAGGAAAAGGTAGTTGTTTCACTATACAACTGCCTACTGATATACAATATCCTCCCAGCAATATTCAGGAAAATTTGCCTATCATAGAAGATTACAACCTCAATGCAGTTGGTTTCATCTCCACAGATACACTGGAAGGAGCAGAAGAAGAAAGAAAGGAAAATAGTGAAAAGTATTATAAGCTATTAATTATAGAAGATAACCAGGAGCTCAGGCAACTACTCACAGAAGTATTTTCTGACCTCTACAATGTCGAAACAGCAGAAAATGGTAAAAAAGGATATGAAAAAGCTCTCTCTGTTATACCCGACATCATTATCAGTGATGTTGTTATGCCGGAGATGTCCGGAACAGAGTTATGTCAGAAACTAAAAAACAATATAAAGACTTCTCACATTCCCATCATTTTATTAACATCACAAACAGCTTCTGAATACATTATTGAAGGTCTGAAAATTGGAGCAGACGACTATATCTGCAAGCCTTTCAGCATTAAACAACTGATTGTCAGATGTAATAACTTAATCAATCTACGCAGAACATTACAACAAAAATATGCTAAAGAAAGTAATTCCAGCAGTGAATTAATTGCCACATCTACATTAGATCAGGTTTTATTAGATAAATCTATCGAGTTAATAGAAAATAACCTAGAGAATCCCGTGTTCAGTGTTGATTTCCTGGCACAAGAGCTCTGTATAGGACGTACCAAATACTTCACGAAGATAAAAGCAATCACAGGTATGACACCTAACGAATTTATAATAAACATCAAACTTAAATTAGCTTACCGGAGTATTGAACAACAACCGGATATCTCTATTACAGAACTCGCTATGCAATTGGGATTCAGTTCTACCAGCTATTTCATCAAACGATTTAAAGAATTTTCCGGAATGACACCTAATCAGTACAAGCAAAAGATAAATGAGAATGGCACAGCATAGCAAATTATCCTTCCTCCACCTGCATCGCCACAATCTCCTGTAAAACGCTAACAGCCGTTTCTACATTCTTCACATCTTTTACCAGCATACTGCGACGGGTATTCTGCTCACGCAGATCGCAACGGCGGGTATATTTCATCATATAAGCAATGACTTTACCAAACGCTTGGCTCTGATAGTACGGACTATCCGGATTAGAAACAAAGAACAATGACATACGTCCTCCCTTGAGAAAAACCTTCTCTGCACCAAGCCGTGCAGCAAGGCGGCGTAAAGGTACAATCCGTAGTAGTTCTTCCGTTTCTGACGGGATAGGACCAAACCGGTCTATAAGACGGGTACGGAAATCCTCCACATCTTTATCCAACGTCAGACTATCTAATTCGCGGTAAAGCAACATACGTTCGCTACTACCTGTAACATAAGTGGCAGGAAGCAACAATTCCAGGTCACTCTCTACCTGACATTCATCTACAAATTGCTCTCCACTGATAACGCCACCCTCCGCTTTCAGTTCTTCGGCATAAAGATCTGCAAATTCGTCCGTCTTCAGTTCATGCACAGCTTCCGACAGTATCTTCTGATAGGTTTCATAACCCAGATCGGCAATAAAGCCACTCTGTTCCGCACCGAGCATATTGCCTGCACCACGAATATCAAGATCCTGCATGGCTATGTGAATTCCACTGCCCAAGTCACTGAAATTCTCAATAGCTTGCAGACGACGCCTTGCTTCAGGAGTCAGGGAAGAAAGCGGAGGAGCCAACAAATAGCAGAATGCTTTCTTATTGCTTCGTCCTACACGACCACGCATCTGATGCAAATCACTCAGTCCGAAATTCTGTGCCTGATTGATGATAATGGTATTGGCATTCGGAATATCAATGCCGCTCTCTATAATTGTAGTGGCTATCAGCACATCATAATCATAATTGACAAAGCCGAAAATAATCTTTTCCAATTCGGTCGGCTCCATTTGTCCATGCCCGATGGCTATACGGCAATCCGGAATATGCCGTTCAATCATCGCTTTTAATTCAGGCAAATTAGAAATACGGTTGTTTACAAGAAAGACCTGTCCGTTCCGGCTCATTTCAAAGTTAATAGCATCCACTATAACTTCCTCATTAAAGGTATGCACTTCAGTCTGAATAGGATAACGGTTTGGAGGAGGCGTTTGAATAACGCTCAGGTCACGCGCCCCCATTAATGAGAACTGCAATGTACGCGGAATAGGCGTGGCCGTCATGGTCAAGGTGTCTACATTGACCTTCAACTGGCGCAACTTCTCCTTAACGGATACACCGAACTTCTGTTCTTCATCAATAATCAGCAACCCCAAGTCCTTGAATTGTATGTCCTTACCCAAAATCCGATGTGTACCGATAAGTATATTCACATCACCTGCCGCCAATCCTTTTACGACCGCTTTTGCCTGAGCTGCCGTACGGGCACGACTCAGGTACTCCACCCTACAAGGCAAATCTTTCAAACGCTCTTTAAACGTCTGGAAATGTTGGTAAGCCAACACGGTGGTAGGTACCAGAACCGCTACCTGTTTATTGTCCGCCACAGCTTTAAAAGCAGCACGAACTGCCACTTCTGTTTTACCAAACCCCACGTCTCCACAAACCAGACGGTCCATAGGACGGTTACTTTCCATATCCGCTTTTACATCCGCCGTTGCTTTACTTTGGTCTGGTGTATCTTCGTAAATAAAAGATGCTTCCAGTTCCCGTTGCAAGAAACTATCCACACTGAACTGAAAACCTTTTTCCTCACGACGTTGAGAATACAATTTTATGAGGTCACGTGCAATATCCTTAATTTTGGTCTTAGTACGCTCTTTAAGTTTCTCCCAGGCTCCCGTACCCAATTTATTCAAACGGGGAGCCTCACCATCTTTTCCTTTATACTTTGAAACTTTATGTAATGAATGGATAGAAACAAAAACGACATCTTCATTCTGATAAACCAGTTTCATCACTTCCTGCGTTGTATCACCGTTAGGAATACGCACCAATCCGGAAAAGCGCCCCACACCATGATCGGTATGTACCACGTAATCTCCCGGTGTAAACTGATTCAACTCTTTCAGACTCAGAGCAACCTTGCCACTACGTGCTTTATCACTTTTGAGATTATATTTATGAAAACGGTCGAATAACTGATGATCCGTAAAAATGCAAAGCCGCAAGGCATTATCGGCAAAACCTTCATGCAACGTGCGCTCTACAGCTGTAAAAGCAATCTCTTCTCCCCTGTCTTCAAAAATGGCACGAATACGGTCAGTCTGCTTCATGCTGTCACTACAAATGTAAAGCGTATACCCTTTCTCCATATACTCTTTGAAGCTTTCGGCCACCATATCAAAGTTTTTATGGAATATAGGCTGGGCAGACGTATCGAATGTCACCGTAGCATCCGGAGTTCCAGTTGGTTTGTTACCGAACTCCATACGGCAAAAGTCCAATGCACGAAGCGTAAACTCACTTCCATCAATCAGCTTTCCATCCAAAGTAATACAACCACTTTCTTCCGCTTCGCGGGCTGCAATCGCTTGTGGGGTAAGTGTTTCATCGTGTACAGTCTGGATACGTTCACGCAGCCAAAGCAGATCACGCATTGCCAATACAGTATTCGCCGAGAGAAAATCCAGGAAGGAAACCATACCGCTTGCATCCCCCTGTTCCAAACTACGGCTCAAATCCGGCACGATAACAATACTGTCTTTCTTTTCTTTAGAAAGTTGCGTTTCTACTTCAAACGTACGGATACTTTCTACTTCATCACCAAAAAAGTCTATACGATATGGAAATTCGGAAGAGAAAGAAAATACATCGATGATACTACCACGTACAGCATACTGTCCCGGCTCATAGACATAGTCCACATACTCAAAACCATAGCTACGCAAGACTTCCGTAATAAAATTCGTATCCACATTTTCCCCTGTATGCAATTTCAGAGTTTTATCTCCCAGTTCCTTCCGGGAAACCACCTTTTCTGCCAAAGCATCGGGATAAGTCACAACACAAAGTCCTTTCTCCCCTTTTTGTAAGCGGCTCAACACTTCTGTACGCAGAATTTCATTGGCCGCATCTTTCTGTCCGTATTTTATTGCCCTACGAAATGAAGAAGGAAAGAACAAAACTTTCTCAGTCCCCAATACTTGTGTTAAATCATGGTAAAAATATCCCGCCTCTTCCAGATCGCCCAGAATAAAAACAAAAGGAAACTCTCCGCGTTGCACCAGCACGGACGAAAATAATGAAGCGGCAGAGGCACACAGCCCCCCGCAAAAAAGGGTGCGGACAGACGGATTCTTCAGCAGGCCACTTATAGCTTCCACATTGGGGTGAGTGGCATATCGTTGTTGTAGCTCGGTAATTGTCATCATAACGGGCGCGAAATTACTAAATAATCCTTAGATTTATTCGTATGTGGCAGAAAACACTTAACTTTGTTCCAAATTAGAACCCCCTTTTATGAATATGCAGACATCGGACAGCATCGTTATCATTCCCACATACAACGAACGGGAAAACATCGAGAACATTATCCGCGCCGTTTTCGCCTTGGAAAAAGTATTCCATATCCTTATCATTGAAGATGGCTCGCCTGACGGCACCGCCAGCATCGTCAAAACGTTGCAGCAAGAGTTTCCCGAACGCTTATTCATGATAGAGCGGAAAGGAAAATTAGGATTAGGTACCGCCTACATTGCCGGGTTCAAATGGTCTCTGGAACATAATTACGAATACATCTTCGAAATGGATGCTGATTTCAGCCACAATCCGGCCGACCTTCCCCGTCTATATAAAGCTTGTGCCGAAGAAGGTGCCGATGTTGCTATCGGTTCGCGGTATATCAGCGGAGTCAATGTGGTAAATTGGCCCATGGGACGCGTGTTGATGTCTTATTTTGCCTCCAAGTATGTGCGCCTTATTACGGGTATCCCTGTACAAGATACAACTGCCGGGTTCAAATGCTACCGCCGCAGGGTTCTGGAAACGATTGATCTCGACGGTATCCGTTTCAAAGGTTATGCTTTCCAGATTGAAATGAAATTCACTGCCTATAAATGCGGCTTCAAGATAGTAGAAGTCCCGGTTATCTTTATCAACCGTGAACTGGGTACTTCAAAGATGAACAGTAGTATCTTTGGAGAAGCTGTCTTCGGGGTTATCAAATTGAAAGTACATAGCTGGTTCCACAAGTACCCGAAAGCTGTGAAAAACGGTTAGTGATTAACGAAAAATGATTAATAGAAGATGAAAAGAACTCTGATACATAACGCTACAATAGTTAACGAGGGACGTTCCGTGCAAGGTTCCGTAGTAATTGAAAACGGAAAGATTGCCGAGGTATTGACTTATGGCAAAGAACTGTCCGCCCCTTGTGATGAAACAATAGATGCCACCGGCTGCTGTCTGCTTCCGGGTATCATTGACGACCATGTACATTTCCGTGATCCGGGACTGACCCATAAAGCGGATATCTTTACCGAAAGCCGTGCAGCTGCTGCCGGTGGTGTCACTTCCATCATGGACATGCCGAACACACAGCCATTGACTACCACTCTCGATGCACTTGAACAGAAATTCGATCTTCTGAATGAGAAGTGTATTGTCAACCATTCCTGCTACTTCGGTGCCACCAATAATAATTACACTGAGTTCAGCAAGCTGGACAAGCATCGGGTATGCGGCATCAAACTCTTTATGGGTTCCAGCACCGGTAATATGTTGGTAGACAAAAGTAACAGTCTGCTGAACATTTTCAACGGAACAGATATGCTGATCGCAACTCATTGTGAGAGCCAGGAAATTATCAAAAAGAATACTGAATATTACAAAGAAATGTTCAGTAACGCACCGGAAATCCCAATCAGTAAACATCCTAACATACGTTCTGCAGCAGCGTGTTATTCCTCATCGCAACTTGCTATACGTATGGCAAGTTTGGCCGGTGCACGCTTGCATGTGCTGCATGTTTCTACTGCAAAAGAATTGCAACTGTTCAGCGATGCTCCATTGGAAGATAAACATATTACAGCCGAAGCCTGCATTGCACATCTGCTATACCGCCAACAGGATTATAAAGAACTGGGAACCCGCATCAAATGTAATCCTTCCATTAAGAAACAAGCTGACCGCGATGCCTTACGGAATGCAGTCAACACCGGAGTTATCGATGTCATTGCTACCGACCATGCACCCCACCTGCTCAGTGAGAAAGAAGGTGGTGCCCTGAAAGCAATGTCGGGTATGCCAATGATTCAATTCTCCTTGGTCAGTATGCTTGAACTGGCGGAGAAAGGCATTTTTTCTATCGAAACCATTGTTGAGAAGATGTGTCATGCCCCTGCCCAGATATATGGTATCTGCAATCGCGGTTATATTCGCGAAGGCTATCAGGCCGACCTCGTACTTGTCAGTCATGGCGAACGTTGGGAAGTCAATACTGAGAATATACTCAGCAAATGCGGCTGGAGTCCGCTCGAAGGTAATTCTTTCCGTTGGAAAGTAGAAAAGACATTTGCGAACGGACATCTGATATATAGTGACGGTCAAGTAGATGATACTTACCGCGGTGAAGAACTGAGATTCGATTATTAATACTAAAATTTAGCGATGAATAATTCAGTGGATAAGGTATTGACGTATACCATTCACGAGGTTGCTCCATATATCAACTGGATATATTTCTTTCACGCATGGGGTTTCCAACCCCGTTATGCAGCCATTGCCGATATTCACGGATGCGACTCCTGCCGTGCCTACTGGCTCACCACCTTTCCTGAAGAGGAACGTGCCAAAGCGGCTGAAGCCATGCAGCTATTTAAGGAAGCGAACCGGATGCTGAACCAACTGGATGAAAATTACCATGTCCACACCATTTTCCGTCTATGTGAAGCCAATGCCGATGGAGATAACCTGATACTGGATGGAAAGCTTTTTCCTTTACTCCGCCAGCAGATCCCACATCCCGATGGTAGTCCCTTTCTTTGTCTTAGCGACTTTGTCCGTCCGCTATCTTCAGGTATTCCTGATACGGTAGGTATTTTCGCTGCATCGTGTGACGGAGAAGTGGAACTTCTATATGAAAACGATCCCTACAAACGCATGTTGGTGCAGACACTTGCCGACCGGCTTGCCGAAGCAGCAACAGAGAAGATGCATGAATACGTACGCAAGGTTGCCTGGGGATATGCTAAAGATGAGAACCTTTCTATTCCGGATTTGTTGAGAGAAAAGTTCCAGGGCATACGACCTGCCGTAGGCTACCCCTCCCTGCCCGACCAGTCTGTCAATTTCCTATTGAACGACTTGCTTCATATGGAGCAAATAGGTATTACTCTGACTGAAAATGGAGCTATGCGTCCGCATGCCACAGTCTGTGGACTGATATTGGCACATCCGGCTGCACGCTATTTCGCTGTTGGCAAGATAGGTAATGACCAACTGGAAGATTATGCACGACGCAAGAAGATGTCCGTAGAGGAAATCAGAAAATTTTTGGCTGCAAACCTGTGATTATCCGACTCCCTTTGCGACTAACAGTACAAAAGCAATTCAAGAAGCAAGAAAAAGACGATGGAGAATGTAGAACAAGAGTTCCTGTCCGTAATACGGGAGTATGAACGTGTCATATACAAAGTGTGCTATTTGTATACTACGCCGAATGCTACCCTGAACGATCTATACCAGGACGTTGTGCTCAATCTGTGGAGGGCCTATCCCAAGTTCCGACGGGAGTGTAAAGTCTCCACATGGATTTACCGCATCGCTTTAAATACTTGCATCAGCTTTATCCGTAAAGAAAAGAACATCCCCGAAATCGTGACCTTGAGTCAAGATTCCGACCGGATGGAAGAATTGGACGAGACACAAAACATGTTAAAGCAACTCTATCGGATGATCAACCGACTGGGACAACTGGAAAAATCCATAATTCTGCTTTACCTGGAAGAAAAAAGCTACGAGGAAATTGCTGAAATTACCGGTCTGACAATAACAAACGTCGCTACCAAAATCAGCCGGATTAAGGACAAACTTAGAAAAATGAACAAGGAGGAATAATATGGAACTGGATGAACTGAAGAAATCTTGGAACGCGCTGGACGAGCAATTGAAGAAAGAGCCGATTGCCGACGAAAAGCAGATTGCAGGCATGATTGCCGAATACAAGGCAAACGCACGCAAAAGCATAGGGCGTCTTACGGGTTGGCAGCGCTTCTCCATAGGCATCGGAGTAGTAGGGCTTGCTCTCCTTCTGGTTATTTGGTTATTGCCATCCATTTTTCAAATCACCGAAGAATGGCAACCTAAGATTAATACACTCGTAATCTTTGTTGGAATCAGTATTCTGATAGGTATCTGGTGGGATCATAAAAACTATCGCTGGATAAGGAACACAAGGATTGACGAAATGCCCGTAGCTATTGTCAGTAAGCGTATGGCCAGTTTCCGTCGATGGACAAGGTATGAGATTATCGCCATTACCGTATGGGTAATTATATTCAATGTTCTTAATTATTGGGTGATGGGATATTATAAGGCATCCTTTGGCGTCCAGGCTACCTTGATCGCATTCTTTGTGCTCTGCGACGTTGCCATCATTTACCTGTTATACAAGAAAGTAGCTTATAAACATCTTAACGATATCAAGAAGAATATAGAAGAATTAGAAGATATATGCACAGAATAACCTTACTCCTTATCCTTTTTCTACTGATTCCTGATGCGTACATCTATTTTATGTACATTATCCGGAAAACCAAAAACATCTGGTTACGTATTGCCCACTGGATACCCACCCTCTTATTAATTGCAGGTTACTTTCTGTTGATGCAAGGCATAGGTGAAAATGCAATGGCACACCATGCCCAGGCCATTGGAAGGCTGGCTATTGCTATTTTCCTGTTTGCCATACCCAAAACGATATTTATGATATGCTCGCTGGTGGGATTACCTTTCCATTATCTACTGCGCTGGCCCCGTTCGCCATTTACAGCTGTAGGATTGGTGCTGGGAGTAGTCAGTTTCTTCAATATCCTTTATGGCACACTGGTAGGCATCAGTAAGTTTGAAGTAAAAGAAATAGAGTTCCATCACCCGAACCTGCCCAAAGCATTCGATGGATACCGCATCGTACAGTTATCGGATATACATATCGGCAGCTGGATAGAGAATGAAAAGCCTGTCCATGAACTGGTAAAATTGGTCAATGAACAAGAACCAGATTTAATTGTGTTCACCGGTGACTTGGTGAATCAACGAAGCTGTGAGCTGGAAGGTTTTCAAAATATTCTGTCGCAACTGCATGCCAAAGATGGAGTATATTCTATTCTGGGTAACCATGACTACGGAAGTTACTACCGTTGGAAAGACCTGAAAGAACAGGTGAATAACCTCGACAACCTGGTGCATATGGAAAAGGCAATGGGATGGAAACTACTGAATAATGAACATACTACATTATACCATCAGGGAGATAGTATAGCCCTTATTGGTGTGGAAAATGATGGAGAACCACCCTTTTCCCAATTTGCCGACTTAAAGAAGGCTGCTGAAGGAACAGACGGTATGTTTCGTGTTTTGTTGAGCCACAATCCTACCCATTGGCGGCGGGAAGTATTGCCGAACACAGACATTGAGCTAATGCTTGCCGGACATACTCATGCAATGCAGGCCATTATGTTCGGCCATTCACTCGCGTCACTGATTTATCCCGAATGGGGAGGAATGTATACAGAAGGTGACCGGGGACTATACGTCAATATAGGTATCGGTTATGTCGGATTGCCATTCCGCTTTGGAGCATGGCCCGAAATTACGGTGCTGACGTTGCGTAACTAATACATAATAAGATTTTCATTCATACCCAACAAAACGTTGCTTACCTTCTTCAATATAGAAGACTTGTTCTTCTTTGCCCCGAGTAAGATTACGCAACCACAATAAAGCTCCATCCGGTATATTCGTATAAATCAATTCATAGGTAGTAGCTGTCTGTTTGCCAAGTGATTTCCAGCCCATCACACCATCTTGATAAAAAAGTTCATAGCTATTACCGGGCGTAATAAAATTATCGTCATTACGGGGAACAAACAATATTTTCCTGATCCAAGTAGGATTTTGTAAATCAAACGTTACTGTGCCATTTGCTTCCTCAGAAAAGAAAAATGTAAGCCAGTCACCATCATTCGCTTTATCCATAGCATGTGCAGGATTGCCATCAACAGGAGGACAACTTAATATAGCCTTCGAAGAAATTGCCACATCATCATGAAGATTCTCATAAAAAGCCAACTCTGCAACCTCCGCACGCCAACCATCACGGGGAACAAAACGTACATAACGGTAAGGGCGTGAAGGATGAGATGGATAAAAGTTCACATTCACCCGCGGTGTATCCGTAATACAATACAAAATTTCCTTATTGCGGAAATTGACATCATTGCTTCCTTCTATTTTAGAACCGGTCATCCACGACATATACTCAAGAATATGATTCTGCAATGGATACTTTCGTTTAATAGACAGAGAAACATTCTTGTCCATATCCGGGACAAAAGTCCGTACCGTATCATCCTTTATCATAAACGGATAACCGCATGGTTGGAAAAGTCCTTTCTCATTGCACAAAGGCTGATAGATGACCTCCGGCTCAATATTCCTCACAATAGCCTGATCACCATCCCGTAAAGCTACGTCCACCGGAACATAACCGAACGGTGTAAAAATTCCTAAAGCCACAAATCTACCTTTAACCTTCCCGTCTATCCCGACTGGATACTCATTGCTCCCGAAATATTCCTCTGTCACATCTTTCAATAAAGGGTTCCGAACCACCGGAGGAGTATTATTATCCTTATATACTCCCTGATATTTTTCCTCTTGAACTCCATACTGCATACGATAAACCTTTCCCTTTTTACGCCCATCAGTCATCCCGACTGCCAGATCCCGGGAATCCATGTACCAAAAGGAAAGGGGTTTTCCATCCGTGTTTTTAAGTATATTCCAGACATGTGAATTTTGATTGGAAGGAGAATACAGATATTCATCTATCCCCACAGGAAAACCCAACGACCGGAATATATATACTGTATGATCCGTCGTCTCCTTACAAGTGCCCAACCTGTATTTCAACAGATATTTAGCACCCAAATGCGGTAAATCAAAATCTGAATTAGGAGAAAAAGGGGTTTCATACTTCAAGTATTTATTCAAAGCATCGGCAGCTTCGAGGATATTCTCCCCCTGATAAAGAGAATCCAGTATAGGATGGTAATGATCATAATAAGCCTTCCGCCAACTTTCCAAAGGTTCATCACCCACACGATATGGTAATATCCATTCACAAAAATCATCAAACGAATAGTATTTGGCCCAAGGCACCCTATTCCAAGTTTCGAAGGCCACGTCTATATTCTCTATTAAAAGAGCTGCTGTCATTCGCTGCACATCCTGCAACATAGGCAATGATTTATAATTAAAAGACTTCCACTTTCTTTTTCTTTCACTATCCGGAATATAACCATCTCCCAATGGAGCAGTACCCAGTACCGCCTTCACACTGTCCAGCCGCGCATCCTCATAACCATAATGGTAAGGCATATTCTCAATCAAAAAGCATGCTGCTTTATACTTAAGACTATCATCTTTATAGTATTGGAGTACCTTTTCCAACTCTGTTCTATTTTCACCGGCCAAGGTCAAAGCCCGTTCCAAGCGATCTTGGGTATCCATACATGAAAAGAGAAATAAAGCCACAACTATCAGAAAAAAGTTCCTATGCATAATTCTGTCATTATTTAGATAATAATATAGAGGTTTCAATCGATATAAAAGTCTCAATGCCGCCGTATATATTCATCAAAACTATCTGTACCCGATAAAGACAACTTTATCTTGATACGCTGCTTTGCTTTCAGTACAGACTTCGGAGTAATATTAAAAAGAAGAGAAATAGCCTTATTGGTTAACCGGGCACGCACCAGATAGCACAACTTCAATTCTTGCTGGCTCAGATGGTTTGTCTCCAGATCAGCCGGAAGCCAATCATCACCATAAAGCAAATCAATCACTGCAAATAAATTCTGCCATTCGTATTCATTCCTTATAATTCCATAGGCAGGAGTCAGATGTAGCTTGAGTAGTTGACTCAAAGCCAACATACGCGAAGAAGAACCGGACAAAGCGGAAAAGTCTTCAAAACGTTTTAATTCTTTAGTCAGTTGTTTATTTCTGAACAACAGGCAAGAGCACCAGTTATCGTTATATGTATCCATAGCTTATCTCATTTTTATTATTTCACTTTTATCTTTTCTAATATCTCCCTGACTTCACTACGCATTTCATCTATGGCAGTTGAGTGCACCTTAGGTTCTTTAGTCAGTACGCTGTCTGCCACTTCTTTCAGCTTGTCGGGTTTATAAAAATCCGGTTCTGCATAAAGTTTAGCTAATAGATAATAGGGGTAAATCCTACTTGGCAAGCGATGAACAGCCCGATAAAAAGATAGTTCTGCTTGTTCATAACAATGCAACTCCTGACTGTTTTTACCCATGACGTTCAGTATCATGGGATCAACGCTATGTTGACAAGCCTCTTTTAAATATTTATTGGACTCACTGTACAGAAACGACTTATGCAAACTGTGACCATACTCAAACAGAAATACCCCTCGGTCTTTCAATATTGGATAGAGTTTCCCATAAGCCTCATTGGCAGCTTTATATGCACCCGAATGATAAAACATCCGCGCATACGTCCACTTTTGGCAGGCATTCTCCGTCTGTTGCCACTTTTCCATACAACCACTTGCCCACACAATAAGACAGATACATAAAACAAGAGGTTTACCTATAATATCTCCTACTCCACAAGCAAGAAGCAGACCTAGACCAGCCACCACAAATGCCGGGAAATGCATTGGATAAGAAGAGAAAGAGAAAACAAGTAAAGACAAGATAGCGCCGCAAATGCCATAGCGCCCACGCTTTACTCCCATCCATAAACATATTCCAATGATTACCAAAACCACGACACAAACTATAATCCCTTCCATCAGTGCCAGTGACAGATATTCATTAAACGCATACTCCGGACTACCCGCTACTCGTTCTTCCCATTTAGCGTAATTCCCTTGTGCAAAATAATTTTCCTGTGCCTCTCCATAAGCAGAGACAAATCCCTTATCACTGCCCCAAGGATGGTTCATTATCGCCTGACAGGTTATTTTCCACATAAACAAACGTCCCAATGCAGAATCAGGTTTCAGAATAAAGGCTCCGCCCCCTCCTAATGCCACTATAAAAAGTACTCCCATGCTCCATAAAACATAACGTTTCCTATACCTTTTCCACAAAATACGCCATTTCCGCCTATCACGATGCATATACGACACCCAGCCGCATCCCATAACCGCTGCAATCCAAGCAGAGCGGCTCATTGTAGCAGGTAGTACACAAAGTATAAGGATACCAATTATGGCAGCAATCCCTCTCTTCAAATTGCGAATCACTGTTTTTTCTTTATAAGTGCATAAGTACAAATGCAGGCAGAGCGGCAACACCATTGCCAGATACCCCGCATACGGTCCCGGATTGAAAAAAGAGCCCGTAAGTGCATAGCGGGAATGACCGGAAGCAGCAAAACCATACAGCTGACGCAATCCCCAAATAGCCTCAACAGCACCGCAGAATAAAATCCCCCATGAAACATAAACGGAAAAACCAGAAAACCATAATACATGTTTTCGGCTATCCTTTACCATCAACTGTAACAAGACTGCAATAAGAATACAGCTGCCCGAAAGCAATAGTGCTTTTCCCAACCATACCCACTGCCCCACATTCTCTTCAGCCGGAAGTTCGGGCGTGGTTATACATACTACACTCAATAACAAAACAAGTGCTATAAAAAAAAATGTTTTATTTACAATATCCACTACTAACAACATAAAATACTAATCCATATAATATTTCATCAAAATAGAATGCAAATATTCATCAGTCAATTGTGGATCCTCTTTTTGTGGAATAAACATATTATTTATTCTTTTACTTAAAGTAGAATAGACAAATAGATATGGCATTCCAATATCAACCAATACAGAATCTAAAGCTTCATCAATATTATAGATGCCAAATGGAATCCTATTTATTTTCTTAAATCTTCTCATATAGCCAAAATTCTGTGAAGTAGTAAGCAACACTATATTTTGTAATCCTATAGAATCTTTATAAACATTCAACCGCTTCACTATACTATCAACACAAACTTCACAATGCATTTCTGAGTAACGTAATATCAAGGTATTATCCGAAATAACTTCAGATATTTTTTTCTTATTTTCCCCAATGTCCACCACGTTAAAATCTGCACTCATTTTGGTACCACTCAAAATGACCTCGTTAAATCTATATTCCTTCAATGCTTCTATCCGTCCAATCTGAGTATTATATTTTTGCTTTAATTCATTAAGAAATAGTCGAAACTCACACATTTTTTGTGATTGCATATAACTATAAAAGGTACTAAAAACTAAAAATATAGTGAATAAGCCAAACAATATATATTCAATCTTTTTCATATTCTACTTATTTTTAAAATGACATTTAAATAATACAGGATTAGCATCTTCATTTAAAGAGGCAACTATCGCATCCATTTTATTTTTAAAATGTTCATTCGTACTTTTTGCCCGCGTTAACTTCCAATTAGATGATAATACAGCTGCATACTGAATAAAATAAAGTTGATTATCAGTAGTAGTATAAAAGTCACTAAAAATTAATTCACTAAGTGAACCTATTTTCAACCATTGCCCAACACGGATATTGGAATTTTGTTTATTGTATACAAAATATTTAAAGCCATTATCAATATAATAGCCCAGCATATAATTTTGAGAATTTTGCATAAACTCCCATCCTTTCAGATATTTATTTTCATGAACATACCTATAGATATTTTCCTTACTAACATTCACTTCACTTGGAAGATTCCTTGAAGTATAATGTATTACATAAGAAGGAAACACTGTTTCTTTATTCAACGTATAGACAGTATCATTCAATGGATAAATAAGCATAGCTGTGCTATCACTTTTACTTGCATATCTCTTTAAACCATAACTAGATTTATCAATTCCGTCTTCTCCAAAAGGTACTTCCAAAGAAAGCACTTCAGAGGTATTTAAATTGAATCGAAAAAGATTATAATCTCCGTATTTCGAGTGTGAATAATTAGAAATAAAATAAGCTATCTCATCAAATGATACTACTTCCAAATGAAGCATATCATATGAGATTTCTCTAAATGCATTACTATATAAATCATAAACAATGTATTTATTGCGAGAACGATCTTGAACAACAACAGAATCTCCTTTTAATGTAAAATCACCCAAAAAAGAGTATTCACCAGGTCCTTGTCCTTGTTTTCCAATACTTTTCAAATACTTTCCTTCGGAAGTAAATACAAAAATCTTTGCATTCGCTTTATCAGAGACCAATATCTTATCTTTATAAAACTCAATTCGAACAATTTGGGATATCAAACATTCTTCTTTCATTTCCAAAGGAATCACTTCTACCGAATCATCCAGGATCTCTGATAAGTCCAGAAAAGTTTCAAATTTATCAGGGTCAATTAAAATTTCTCTTATCTCATTAGTATGAGCGACTTTTTGGGTCCCTGTGTAGCACCCACAAAAAGTATAAACAATTAAAAGCAAAAGCAAATATTTCATAGTAATATTCAAATTTAAGAAGTGGGGCTGTTCTTTATTCAGCCCCATTCCTATTAATAATATCTAGTGCAATCGTACGGAGTACAATCTCCTATTGAACCAGCACAATAACCACTTTCTCCTGGATATGGAACCTCCTGAATTACAGGATTGCCATCCGAATCATATCCCATTATCGTTTTTTCTATTATTGTACATCCATATTGATAAAGAGGACCCAGATTACTGCCATGAGATTCATCAAAAGCCAATGCTTCTATTTTTAGAGAAGACAAACCTATAATTTCATTCCTATTGTACAAATTAAAAAACACATTAACAGCTGCAACAACAGCAATAATACCAACAAGTACTTTTTTCATAATTTTCTCTTTAATATTAACAAATTTATTATTCATCCTCTATTTTCGGAAAGGACTTCCGCAGAATGAACAAATATATTACTTGCTCATCCGAAATATATTACTTTTTCATTCGATAACACCTCCTTTACTTTATCATTCTATCTTTTTAAATATCCTGTTCCACCTTATTTTATCCGTATTTCTATCTACAGACTTCCATATCCTGACAGCCTTCCCTACAATAAAAGATTCGGGCAACAAGCCCCAATAGCGGGAATCCTGAGAGTTCATCACCTTATCACCTGCCACAAAATAATAATTCTCCTTGAAACGGTATGTGTGTATTACACTATCGTTCAACAAAGCCGTATCTCCACGTAACAAAAGTTTCTTTTTTTGTTCCCATTCTATTACATTCCGATACAAGGCAACATGCTTGGAAGTCATCTCTATCACATCACCTTTTGCCGGAAGATATAAAGGACCAAAATTCATTATATCCCAATCCACAATATCACTATAAGGATAACCCCTCATCACAATTCCACAGTCCACTTCCCGGCCACGCTCAATAATCCGCATCAAATCATCCTGTGACTTCACATTGCCCAATTCTGAGGTATAGCCATGTACTTTATAATGCCCCCTACTTATTTCAAATGTATCACCGGGCAAAGCAACACAACGCTTCACATAATATTTCATTACCCTAAATGCGACACTGTCCCAACGTTGTTCCAAGTAGGGGAAATTGAAAACCAACACATCATTTCTTTTCACCTTGCCTAATCCGGGTAAACGGTATATGTCTACTTCCTTGTCTCCCAAAGCATCCCATACATTGAACAGACGCCCTCCCATCACGCATTTATTCACCAGAATATTGTCTCCGGCAAGTAGGGCAGGCTCCATCGAATCAGAAGGAATCTTGAATGTAACAATACAGGTCACTTGAAGCAATATCCAAATCAATGCCAATCCCCCAAATAGCAGTATCAGGTTCAGTGCCTGATCCAGATACCAACCTAAGTTCTTTTTCTTATGGGGTTTATTCTTCGTCATTTTCACTCTGTTCGTTTACCGGTTCTTGCAAAAAGATTATTCAGCTTCTCCCTTTACCCTCAGTTGCAACGGTGAAGATGTTGCATTACAATATACGGTAATGGATTTATCAAACCGTTCGGGATGCTCTGCTTTATAAGTGACATTCAATGATACAGAAGCGCCCGGACGCGTAGGTTCCTTTGAATAAGCCACTTCAGTACAGCCACATGAAGTCGTTACATCATATATCATCAAAAGTTCCTTTCCTGTATTCGTCAGTATAAATTTTGCATGCTGTTCCTTATGCCAATCAAAATGATCCAAAAACATGGTGGTTTTATCAACACTCACTTCTGTTTGAATGATGTTCTTCTTATTGTTAGGCTGCACTTTATCACCTTGAATGATCTTCAGATAAAGTTCTTTCACTTTAGAGCTATGAATGGGATTGCCGATGGCAAGTACCCTATTATCCCTATCCAATAGAAATGTTTGAAACATCATATTTGCAGGGAAATGGTTTAACTTATTGAAGGAATCTTTTTCATCAATGCAAATAGGATAATTAAAAGTATTACGATAAACAATAAAATTCAGTTCTGACTTATTCTTCGGATAAAAGTAAAACAGAAAAGGAATTTTCTTGGGACTAATTGTATCCAATTCCAGAATAAACTCTTTCCAACGTGACAATTGCAGTTTACAACTCATACAGCCCGTAGAATCCACATAAGTTACAATTTTGTAGTCTACATCATTTTTGGCATGCTCTACGGTATCCCTTTCCAATATAGTAAAGACAGAACCAGTCGGAAAAAGAATTTCTTTACCTTCCCACTCCTTCACCAATGAAATGATTTCGTTCTTATTACTATTTTGACAAGAACTAAATAGAATAAGAATAACCATGTATGCACTAAAAGAAATTTTCATAATCTTAAAACGATTCGCAATTTCAGCGTTTATTATTAGCAATGAATTTCAATATTAAGCAAATGCGACAGACACTTTTCACCTATAAATATTTCAGCACTTCATCCATATTAATGGATTCAATATTGCAATCCAAATCCAATAAATACATCTTTTCATCTGTAAAAGCAATGCTCCTAATTTTATATGGAGTTGTAAACTTGACTAAAGGATTACCCGATTTATCAAATACTAATATCGTGGTAGGAACTAAGGCAGAAGATCCATTCAAATCTAATTCCGCTTTTGGTTTCCCTGAATAAGTTGCAAATAGATAATCTTTATAGGATTTTAGAGCAAGGAAACCATCCAAATGTTTGTTTTTATTAAAAGATATTCTATCTCCTGAAGTCAGAAGAACGGGAGGAACGAACATCTTTTCAAACTTCACTATAGGTTTTCTGTTAGATATTTCATAAGCCGCCATATAAGTGAAATTATTACTTGCATAATAAACCGTATTGCCATCTACCAGCAAATCACCTGTAAATGTTATAATATTAGAGCCTGTATATTCGACAGGTATTTTTCCAAAAGTAGTAATTGTATCCAAATTTTCATCTAACAGTACAAACAAATGATCTTTACCTATTAATCGGCCTCCCACAGATAAACCGTTATCTAAACGATGCACAGCATAACAAAATTCAGAACCATTTTGGGGACGAACATCTTCTATACATTTATATTTCAGGCTATCACCTGAAAGGGAAAACAAATAAGTCATCTTCCTCACAGTTGATGCTTCGTAGATGAAAAGAGTATCTTTGCTGCGCCCCATATAGCCAGCATTTATACACTCTCCAAATCCATTTCCTTTCGTCAGGAACTGCGCAATTTCTGATGCATCCGACTCCCTTAAAACAACTGCACCGGAAGACGGGTCTCCATTAAACAGGAAAAACATAGAATCGACCATAACAAACGGAAAAGCTCCTCTTGCTATGATTTCCGAATGATTAACTCTTTCGGTTTTCAACTCAACCGATGCCATTGATAGGACATCAATGTTCTTGCTATGTCGATTAGAACAAGAACAAACGAATAAAAACAGTAGGATCAAATTGACACTTTTTCTCATGGCAGTAGTTTAACTATAAATGGGAGAGATGAATACATTATATCATACAAATATTGCATTTATCTCCTTTCCATGTAATTAATAAGTTAAAATTGTCTCATAACTAACACCAGGGTCCAAAAAACACCATGTATATTTATTCTCATTTCTTATATCAATAATAACCGGATATACGTTTATTTCCTCCTTTTGAGAAGCATATATGCATTCTGAATCTATCAGAACGTTTTTTTGATTTATCATATTACCCAATCTTAATCGCAGACTTTTCTCTGAAGATATTTTAGTAAAGACAAATAATATATCTTGCGCTTTATTCTCACGAAAAAAATGTTCTGCTTCCGAAATACAGCCTCCACATCCTACATTTGGAATAACAACTACATGAGAATATTCTGTAAGATTTACATCATTCTTTTTCAAAGTTGTAACAACGGTTTCCGCATATTCTTTCTCTTCTGTAGAGCAATTGCATAGTATTATACTCATTATAAATAATAAACACACAAAACTTCTATTTTTCATAATCTCCCAAAACAAAGGTTTTAAACCGTAATTCATCATCATTATCAGCCTCTATTTGAATATGAAATCCATCTGGACTTACAAAGCATTGATTTATCCAATAACGCTCCCTCTTTATAGCGCTTTTTCCTATTAATTCAAAATGCTCATTTAAGACTACAATTTCAATAGGTTTCCTGATAAGTCCAACTTTAATATCTATATCCGGATCAGGAAGAAGAGCTAACCTATAATAAACTTTTCGGTATTTATCATACACTATAGCCTGATAACTCAAAGTTCTGGTATAATGTCGATTAACAATTTCTCGTGCTATTGTATTCATCGCAATATCCTTTGCTATTGGAGTAATTTCGAAGTCTCCACCTACCCCTGCATAATATTCATGATACTCCATTTCATCCTTCCCATGTACCCGGATGTTATGGTCGGCAGCAAATCCCAATACGATCTCATTCTTTGGAGACAACGTATAAAAAGGATTTCGATAAGTAAAATCGCCTCCCCAGTTTCCTTTATGATACATGGAAGGATAACTATCAGAAAATCTCAAAGTATTTTTGGATAAATTATAATACGCCATAACAGGACGGTTTACAGAATTTTCACCAGCCTGTTCATTCATGAAAAAGCCTGCGATCAGTAGTTCATCTCCTATTTTTCTTAATGGTGAATTCGTTCGCGGAAATAATTGTGGAGCGAAAAATAAGGAGTCCTTCGACAAATTAGGGACTGTATGTAAATCCTTCTTCATCACAACCTCACCCTTTGCATTCGCTAAAAATAAAGAATAAGTAGTAAAATTATACAGATATATAGAATCCTGATTTAAATAATAAAAAGAAAAAATAGTTCCAATCCCATTATTCCCTTCTTTAGCAAACTCTGTTCGTCCTAGATATTTTCTTGTCTTATAATCATAAAAGACTATTGCATTGTCATATTCATTTGTAAAAGCTAATATGTCAGAATCATTACGTTGGAATAATTGTAAATATTCCATATTCTGCACCGTAGAATCATCCAATGCGAAAACAATGTCATCGGCTTCTTCAATATTAATATCGGGAACTAAGAACTGCTTCTTATTCCCAGAAGAGCAGGAATACAACAATCCCAACCCTAAACATAATGCTACACACTTTATCATATTCTAATTCAATTAACCGTTAATGTAAATCAGCCATTAGAGTCCTCTATTACCAAACCTTTATAAGTCAGTTGCAATATATATCACATATTCTTATTTTGGCAATATATGCTAAAAGAGGATTCTAATTTTCTAATGACTGACTCTGAGCAAAAATTCTAAAGACAAATTAATGGTTTAGAATCTTCAGTAACTTACATGTTTCTGCATCCAAACAAGAACTTTAAAGAAAATATATGTCAACCACTTTCTTTAAAGTTCTCATCGGACGATTAAATCGTCGCATTACACTCAGGCGTACCCTTCCCCGATGCACAATACTCTTGTTTGTTGTTAACGTCTGAAACACAATGTCCATAATTCAACGAACTACTAGAACTTGTTTCACAAGCTGCACTTGCTTCTACTTCAACAAGAGGTGATGGAAGAACAGGATGTTGAACATCATTCTTTGAAACACCTAAACTTGCGCTAACAGCTACAACAACTACCACCACAAGAAACTTAAAAAATCTTCTCATAATCATAAAATATTAAAATTAAACATTCTCTACTCAGACCAATTCCGATATAGAGTTTATCTTACAGTAAATAATAGCTTCATTTTACGCAAAATATTCATTTTCCTACAAAATAGATTACAGACATAATACACCGATAAAATTATATTTAGCACAGAATCAAAAACATACCAATTCACAATTAAAACATACAGTTAATACTGTATTCCAATATCGGCTCATCCATATTCACATCCAAAGCTGTAATAACACCTCTCTGTTCATCAACAAAAATGCCATGAACATAATGGTCCAACACATATTTCCGAAGCGGTTCACCTTTCAGGCTAAACACATAAATAGATTGTCCTCCATCCGGTAATTTGTTTCCCTGTTTGGCACTCTCCATAATATCCTTGAAACTTTTCCCTTGGAAAACAGCATAAATAGCATTGTCCGTCACTTGTACATCGCCAAAGCCCATAATACCTGTCGGTATGCCATAACCCTCTGCGACCTGAAACTCCGGCTCGCCATGCGGACCGATACAGGCAACATGCGTACTGTCTTTCAAGTTATAGATTTCCAGAACCTCACCCAACTGGGTAGCAGCAACCAACACACCCTTACGAGGGTTGTAGTCAATAAAACTACGCCAAGCCTGCGCCAATGCAGGACGAGAATTTGCCAAAGCTTCTTCGTTGGCAGAAGGGATTACCCCGAACTTCCGTAACAACCTTCCCTCTGAACTGACCTGACAGAAACGGTTATCACCTGTATAGTCAGGAATGATAAAAGTGGAGTCCTCATATATTACAAAATCTAAAGCTCGGAGGATTGCTTTATCTAACTTCACTACTTCCTGACAAAACAACGTGTCACTGGATAAAGTAAAACCCAACTCTGTCAGTTCCGACTTATTTGCATCCAATATCCACAAGCCTTTTTCACTCCATCGGAAGTTTTCTGCTGAAAGCATCTCTTCGGGGGCATCTCCCTTCTTACCAAAGGAAGACAGATACCGAAATTCCGGATAACTGAATGCATGAAAATAATGATCCGTTCCATGCAAATCCAGCACCACAGCTTTATTGTCCCAAGCATGTACCCGAAAGGGGTAGCGAAATAAGGCTGTATCCAGTTGTATCGTCTTTGCTTTTAGTTCCCGGACTTCAGGGAAATCAACATATCCATTATTCATAGAGACAGTTGATTGGGAAGTACAGGAAAGAAGAAAAAAGAGGATACTAATAAAGTAAGCTATACGGAGCATAATAAGAATCTACTTTGATATTATTAAACGGACAATCGACAGTTCCAATACCGAAACAATAAACTCCATCATACTCTCCCCTCGCCAAAGCTTCTACATTTTCTAATAATAAAGGAGACACCTCCGATGATGGCTGACTTTTTACAATATATCCACTTACAATAGCAACTACTATTAATACAATTACCAGATTTTTTTTAATTCTGTTTTTCATAAATCATACTTTTTATTGATTTTTCAATGTGGCAAATATAAAGATTACACAAATATTTCATATATGTTTCATTGATTTTATAACGCCTTAAGGGGGTAAGAAAATTCTTACCCCCTTAAAACGCCTTTTTTAATTAAAAATTAAGGATTTATTTATTTTGTCAATAACAAAACAAAGCCAACTTCATCTTTTTCATTTCGCATACGGACAATATTCACGCGCGAATTATCACTTTCAAGTAATCTCCGAAGCTTGGATATAGCAGTTTTTCTTTTACCTTCCAAACCAATATCATCCAAATTCCAATCACAAATTTCAGCGATTCTACCATCCGACAAAAAATGGTCTTTAGCATGGATAAAAGCAGATAACAACTTATACGGCTGCTTAGAACATTGTTTCATCTGCCCTTTATAAGTTATGGTCATTTCCTTTTCATTAAAAAGAATTTCACGTAGTTGGTATTTAGCATTACCAAGGCTACAGACTACTTCATCTTCTGATACTATTTTATCAGTAGATAAAAAATCATCATACTGAAGAAGAACAGCGGATGGCAGAACATCCACTTTATTATTTGGAATTCTATCCCTATTATATATAAGTAGAAATGCCAAGATGCATATTCCTAATATTAACCCTCCAATGTATAAAACAATATCCATACGCCTCCAGTCTGCACACCACCACACAGATGGTGCAGACAAATAGGCCTTCACTTCAAGAAAATACATATTATCCAAATAATAATCTCCGAGTTTATTTTCAGGCAGACAAAAGGCTTGATTTCCAGCAAGAGTTTGTTTCAGATTCTCTTCATTATTGGACATTTGAGGTATGAATTCAAAAGCTGAATAATAATGAGGTAAACTCGCATTCAATTTCTTTTGCCATTGTTCATTCAATCCATCAATAGACGAAACACCAGACATAAGTAAATAACGAGCCATAGAAGCCAAAAAATCCGAGGAAAGTAATCTCTTCGTTTCTTTTACAGAATCAATTTCTACAATTAGTGGTCCTGTTGCTGTTACAATGCGACGTTTGGAAATCTTCTCTTCATTATTACCGCCTGCCGAATAAAATGGTATTCTCTGTTGCTCAAGCTCCTGACTCACCCAGGCTGTTGCTGCATCCTTTAATAACATTTCAGCAGTCATTTTATCTTTCCCCTGATTTTCCACCCCGCTTAGGTACAGTGAGTACACAAGCAAGCCTACAGTAGTCAACAACAATCCGCACAATATGTATAATGTTTGTTTATAGTATTTCATGGCATTTATAAATGTGTATGCCACAAAAGTACATAAAAAGAAACCCATCATCAAGCAATTATATCATAAAATCGCTTCACATTTAAAAACATCTTCTGATATAGGCAGGTATAATCTATATGTACTCAAAGAATCTCCTTTCAGACTACAACAATAAAGTTTTTTCAGTCAGCAAATCTAAAGAATCCAGTCCAATATCCCCTGAAAGACATACATCATTTAATTTAATAAATAGGAGTTCAAAACAGCTATTACCCACTGATTATCAACATATTAAAAGTCAACAAAGAAGAAACCAAGAGGTCAATTCAGGGGTCAGGGTCACCTATACCCCCGCATTTTACTCAAATGGAAAGAGTGATTGCATCCCATGTCAAGAAATATTCCGTATAGAAGTACCTACTAAATAAACGCTCAACAGGCAGACAGATAAAACAGAAAACTAATCTATAAAATAAGCCTTATTCTTCCCAAAAACTTTTACATATACCAAGGCCACACAATATCGTTTTTTTACCCATAAAGAATCATCAAAACTATGTAGATTGCCAATATATCAAAATAGATTCCAAAGCGATATTCAGCACACAAGCAAATATCCATCTCGCTGTACAACAACAACATACCAATATCAAAAGAATATTTTCATCTACGAGTGGGGTTATAGGTGACCCTGACCCTAACTTGACCCCCAGCAAGACGTCTCAAAGTCTTTATAAAGCTTTTCACTGTTCCATTCTTTTAATATAGCAAACAAACAACCGGCAATAAAAGAAACGACCATTATACAGTAAGGTATAAAACCTCTAAGCCTCAATTACCTTAAAGGAGAGGTGACAACAAGCAATGTTATGATACAAAACAAAGAATGTTTCGTATCACAACATTACTTGTTTTACATTATGACATCGTTTGTAGTATTAAAAATGACATTACCAGAAAGATATCACTTCATTAACAAACTAACCACATATTAATCATTAAAGTATTTTTCAATATCAAGATAAGCAAATTGCTATTCACTATCCAAATTCATAATGATTCGTTTATTCTCTCCACCATAACACAAGTCATTTATTTTGCGCCCTAACACTAATTTCATACCTTTCAAGTTTCCATTTTTCATAATATCCCACACATTTAGTTAGACATTTCCTGTAAGGAGATATAAGGGAAGAATAACTGTTCCCTTTTTCGTTTTTCACAAATCAGAAATTCACAACCAAACGTTGCCTGAACATCCGCATCACCCCATCAGGAGCCCCTTTTAGAGGGTATTAAAAAGGGTTACACCCTTTACTCCGGATGGCTACACCCTTTGGGGCAGATAGCTACACCATCCGGGGCAAAGGGTGTAGCCCTGTCAGAAAGAGTATTATCGGGGCAAACTAAAAGTGCCATTGCCGGGTAGTATATCTAAATCAAAATGCATATCTTTGCAGCAATAAAAATCCAACACCTATGAAGATACTCTATTATATTTACCAAATATGTTTTGCATTGCCAATTCTGCTGGTATTGACTATTCTTACGGCTTTGGTCACGATTGTCGGCTCACTGATAGGCGGTGCACACATCTGGGGATATTATCCCGGAAAAATATGGTCACAACTAATTTGCATTTTCCTGCTGATCCCTGTAAAGGTGCGCGGCCGGGAAAAGATACATAAACATACGTCGTACGTATTCGTACCCAATCATCAGGGTGCATTCGATATCTTCCTGATCTACGGATTCCTGGGACGCAACTTCAAGTGGATGATGAAGAAGAGCCTGCGGAAATTACCTTTCGTAGGAAAAGCCTGCGAAAGCGCAGGACACATCTTTGTAGACCGTTCTGGACCTAAGAAAGTACTGGAAACCATTCGTCAGGCAAAGGCTTCACTGAAAGATGGCGTATCATTGGTGGTATTTCCGGAAGGTGCACGTACTTTTACAGGACACATGGGATACTTCAAGAAAGGTGCATTTCAATTGGCAGACGAGTTACAGCTAGAAGTGGTGCCCGTCACTATCGACGGATCATTCCAAATCCTCCCCCGCACGGGCAAGTGGATACACCCATACCGTATGATACTCACTATCCATGATCCTATCCCTCCCAAAGGGCAAGGTATAGAAAACATCAAGGCGACGATGGCCGAAGCCTACGCCGCCGTAGAAAGTGCTTTACCGGAAGAATACAAGGGAATGGTAAAAAACGAGGATCAATGATTGCTCTCCTCCATGCGTCGATGTTCCTCTATTAATTTCATATTCTCTTTGGCTTTATCGAGGAATTCCCTCACCAAAGGAGTACTCTTGAAAGACTGGGGAGCCGTACGGATGATATCCTCTATCTGTGGGGTCATGATAGGATAAGGCAGCGTGCTGCACATCATCATGAATACACTGGGACCAAGGACATTCTCATAATTGGCAGAAATAAATTCCTTTATATAGTCATTCATTTCTTTTATCAAGGCCTCTCCCTCCTGAGTCAGTTGCTCGTGGATGTCATCCAATGCGGCGCCATCCAGAACCATACGTGCCTCTTTCTTTTCCAGTTCTTCAATCTTCAGCTCAAGCGCATTGCGCTTTTCGATGAATTCATACAAAGCATTGTTTAGCGGCGTACCTTTAGCGGTGAGTTGAGAGTTGGATATGGAGACTTCAACTTTACCGTTTTCGAGTACAAGAGGCATGATAGCCTCATCATTCATGTAGAGCGTCACCATCATTACAGAGTCTGACGGGCCACTCGTTGAGAACAAACCGTGTACCACTTCGGCAGAGTCAATTGTTATCCATTGCCCGTCGCGGAGCGTTTTCAGGTATAACATCTTACCGTCGAGACTGGTCACCGATGACACACCCTCCACTTTATACTTGCGACTGCACGAAGCAAAAAGCACGAGCAAAAGCATTAAGGGCAAAATACGGTTCACATTCATTCTAATCATGCAGGAAACGATTTTTATGAAACACGATACAAAGGTACAACCTATTCGCGCTGTAAAGAAACTTTTTATCAATATTTAAATTTTGCTCTCTTTTTTCCATTAATAATCCTTATAAGGAGGGAGAAAAGAAAGGATATTTCATTTAGTTTACTTATTTTTGCAGTGATAAGTAACAAAATGTAAACCCTATTACTGAAACAAGATAGTCTCCTATGTCAACTTATGCTCCTTTTGCCAAGCCACTCTACGTCATGCTGAAACCGGTAGGCGCCGTATGCAACCTTGCATGCGACTACTGTTACTACCTGGAAAAGAGCAAACTATACCAGAACAACCCAAAGCATGTAATGAGCGAAGAGTTGCTGGAAAAGTTTATTGAAGAGTATATTAATTCGCAAACCATGCCGCAGGTAATGTTTACCTGGCATGGCGGGGAAACCCTGATGCGCCCGTTGTCTTTCTACAAAAAGGCGATGGAGCTGCAAAAAAAATATGCACGCGGACGCACCATAGACAACAGCATACAGACCAACGGAACCATGCTGACGGATGAATGGTGCGAATTCTTCCGTGAAAACAACTGGCTGGTGGGAGTCTCTATCGACGGGCCGCAGGAGTTTCATGACGAATATCGAAAAAACAAGCAGGGAAAACCCTCTTTCGTAAAGGTGATGCAAGGCATCAATTTATTGAAGAAGCACGGTGTAGAATGGAACGGAATGGCAGTAGTGAATGACTACAATGCCGATTATCCGCTGGAATTTTACAACTTCTTCAAGGAAATAGGCTGCCACTACATACAGTTTGCCCCCATCGTAGAGCGCGTATTCGGACATCAGGACGGACGACATCTGGCCTCACTGGCCGATCGTGAAGAGGTGGCCGAACTGGCGGACTTTTCCGTCAGCCCGGAGCAATGGGGCAATTTCCTCTGTACCCTCTTCGACGAATGGGTGAAAAAGGATGTAGGCACATATTACATTCAGTTGTTTGACTCTACCCTGGCCAACTGGATAGGCGAACAGCCGGGGGTATGCACCATGGCAAAGACCTGCGGACATGCCGGAGTAATGGAATTCAACGGAGATGTATATTCCTGCGACCATTTTGTATTCCCCGAATACAAGCTGGGAAACATTTACCAGAAGACACTGGTGGAAATGATGTACAGTGAAAAGCAACAGGCTTTCGGGCAGATGAAACAGCAATCGTTGCCTACTCAGTGCCGTGAATGTGAGTGGCTGTTTGCCTGCAATGGCGAATGCCCCAAGAACCGTTTTGCACGGACGGCAACCGGCGAACCGGGATTAAACTATCTCTGCAAGGGGTATCATCGCTTCTTCAGTCATGTGGCTCCGTATATGGACTTCATGAAGAACGAGTTGATGAATCAACGCCCGCCCGCCAATGTAATGGATTTCATAAAATCGAACTCATAATAATCAAGTAAGAATGAAAATTAGAACCTATTTAGTGGCGCTTTCTGCGCTGGCGTTCGGCTCTGCAATGCGTGCCGACGAAGGAATGTGGTTGCTGCAGTTGATGAAACAGCAGAATTCCATTGAGTTAATGAAAAAACAAGGACTGAAACTGGAAGCGGATGATTTGTACAATCCAGGTGGAGTTTCACTGAAAGATGCGGTAGGCATCTTCGGTGGAGGCTGTACGGGTGAAATCATTTCACCGGAAGGCTTGATTCTGACAAACCACCATTGTGGTTATGCTTCTATCCAACAACACAGTAGTGTGGAACACGACTATCTGACAGATGGTTTCTGGGCCAAAAACCGTAGCGAGGAATTGCCTACTCCGGGATTGAAGTTCCAGTTCGTGGACCGTATTGAAGATATCACGGATATCGTAAACCAGAAAATCGCTGCCGGCGAAGTGACGGAAGTGAATGCAATGACTCGCCCGTTCCTCAACAAACTGGCTAAGGAATTATTCGAAAAAAGCGATCTGAAGGACAAGAAGGGCATCGAAGTACAAGCATTGCCATTCTATGCCGGTAACAAATACTACCTGTTCTACAAGAAAGTATACACAGACGTACGCATGGTAGCTGCTCCCCCCTCCTCTATCGGTAAATTCGGTGGAGAGACAGACAACTGGATGTGGCCACGCCACACGGGAGACTTCTCCATGTTCCGCATTTATGCTGACGCTAATGGTGATCCCGCAGAATATTCAGCATCAAACGTGCCCCTGAAAACTCCGAAATACCTGCCCATCTCCATCAAAGGACTGGAAGAAGGTGACTATGCCATGATTATGGGATTCCCCGGAAGTACAAGCCGCTACCTCACCGTATCGGAAGTAAAAGAACGTATGGAGGCACAGAACCAGCCACGCATCACCATTCGTGGCGCACGTCTTGCCGTACTGAAAGAAGTGATGGCCGCCAGCGACAAAACTCGTATTCAGTATGCCAACAAGTATGCCGGTAGCAGCAACTACTGGAAGAACTCTATCGGTATGAATAAGGCTATCATTGATAATGATGTGCTGGGTACGAAAGCAGAACAGGAGAAGAAATTCGCTGAGTTCGCCAAAGGCAAGCCGGAATACGAAGGTGTAGTAGAAAAAATCGATGCGATTGTGAGCCAGACAATGCCGGTGACCGGTCAGTATTACTACCTGACAGAAGCATTCAGCGGTGCCATTGAATTCGGTAGCCCGTACATGGTTATGGACAATCTGAAAAAAGGCCTGGAAGAGAAGAATGACTCTCTTATCAACAAATCCATAGAGCAGTTGAAAGAAGTTTTTGCTGATATCCACAACAAAGACTATGACCATGAAGTAGACCGTAAAGTGGCTAAAGCTATCTTCCCGGTATATGCCGAAATCATTCCGGCAGAACAGCGTCCGGCTTTCTATCAGACTATCGAAAAGGAATTCAAAGGTGATTACAATGCTTACATCGATGCTATGTATGACAACTCCATCCTGGCCAATCAGGCTAACTTCGATAAGTTCTTAAAGAAGCCTACGGTAAAAGCTATCGAGAAGGATATTGCAACCCAATATTCACGTGCCAAGATTGAAAAGTTGATGGCACTGGCAAAAGATTTGAACAGCACTTCCAAAGAACTGGCCTTGCTGCACAAAGCATATATCCGTGGTCTGGGCGAAATGAAAGAGCCTGTTCCATCTTATCCGGATGCCAACTTCACCATCCGTCTGACCTACGGTAATGTAAAATCTTACAATCCGCGTGATGCCGTACACTATAAATACTATACCACTACAGACGGTATTCTGGAAAAAGAAAACCCCGAAGACCGTGAATTCGTAGTTCCTGCCAAATTGAAGGAACTGATTCAGAAGAAAGACTTCGGACGCTATGCGTTGCCAAACGGTGATATGCCGGTTTGCTTCCTGAGCACGAACGATATTACCGGTGGTAACTCCGGTAGCCCGGTACTGAATGCAAACGGTGAATTGATCGGATGTGCTTTCGACGGTAACTGGGAGTCTCTGAGTGGGGACATCAATTTCGATAACAACTTGCAACGTTGTATCAATCTGGATATCCGTTATGTACTGTTCATCCTCGAAAAACTGGGAGGATGCGAGCATCTGATAAAGGAAATGAACATTGTAGAGTAATCAACCACCCTGTGGAAAGATGCCTCTGCAACTGAACATAGATGAGTATACGACTGAATAGGGTTCAGTCGTATACTTAACCCTATTCAGTCGTATAGTGATTCTACCCCTTTCTGAACTATCTCTAACGCTCCTTTATATGAAAAAGAATATACTATCATTATTCCTGACATTCACAGTGCTATCAGCACACGCCGACGAAGGTATGTGGATGCTGACCGACCTGCAAAAGCAGAACGAAGTGGCTATGACAGAACTGGGATTACTGATTCCGGCTAACCAGATTTATAACCCCGACGGCATCGCACTGAAAGACGCAGTGATCCACTTCGGCGGAGGGTGTACAGGTGAAGTCATCTCTGCCGAAGGATTGGTATTGACCAACCACCACTGTGGCTATGGTTCTATCCAACAGCACAGCACGGTGGAACACGACTATCTGACGGATGGTTTCTGGGCCATGAGCCGTGAAGAAGAACTTCCCTGCAAGGGACTTACCATCACTTATATTGATGAGATACTGGATGTGACTGATTACGTCAACGAACAGTTGAAGATAGATCCGGACCCGAATGGTACCAATTATCTCTCTCCCAAGTACCTGAAAGAAGTGGCCGAACGTTTTTCTTCCGAACAAGGCATTGCCCTGACTCCGGGACGCAAACTGGAGCTGAAAGCTTTCTATGGCGGAAACCGTTACTATCTGTTCATCAAGACTACGTATAGTGATATCCGCATGGTAGGTGCACCTCCTTCTTCCATAGGTAAGTTTGGTGCAGATACCGACAACTGGATGTGGCCGCGCCATACAGGTGACTTCTCCCTGTTCCGCATTTATGCCGACAAGGATGGAAAACCTGCGGAATACTCCAAAGATAATGTACCCTTGAAGGTAAAGAAACACCTTACGATCAGCCTTGCCGGCTACAAGGAAGGTGACTTCACGTTCGTTATGGGATTCCCCGGACGCAACTGGCGTTATATGATCTCCGACGAAGTGGAAGAACGTATGGAAACTACGAATTTCATGCGCCATCATGTACGCGGTGTACGCCAGGAAGCATTAATGGAACAGATGCAGAAAGACCCCGCCGTACGTATCCATTACGCCAGCAAGTATGCTTCATCTGCCAACTATTGGAAGAATGCCATCGGTATGAACGAAGGGCTTGTCCGCCTGAAAGTGCTTGATACTAAACGTGCTCAACAGGAACAACTCCTCGCCCGCGGACGCGAACAGGGTGACGACTCTTATCAGAAAGCATTCGACCAGATACGCAGCATCGTCGAGCATCTCCGCCCCGCCCTTTATCACCAGCAAGCCATTCAGGAAGCATTGGTAACGGGATTGGACTTCATGCGCATTCCCAACACTTCTGCCATGCTGGCCGCCTTGAAAAGCAAGGACAAAGCGCAGATTAAAACTGCCGCAGATAGCTTGAAGATTGCCGCAGACAAGTATTTTGCCTCCGTGCCTTTCCCCGAAGTGGAACGCATTGTTGCCAAGAAAATGCTGCAGACTTACATGCAATATATCCCCGCAGAACAACGTATCAGTATCTTTGAAGTGATCGATAAGCGTTTCAAGGGGAATAGTGATGCTTTTGTGGACGCTTGCTTCGACCACTCTATTTTTGGAAATAAAGAGAACTTCAAGAAGTTTATCCGCAAGCCGGGCTCTTATAAACTGGGCTTCGACTGGATGGTGTTGTTCAAGCATTCCATCACCGATGGCTTGTTGCAGACCGCCATCGCCATGGCAGAGGCCAACAAGAACTATAATGCCGCGCATAAAGTGTGGGTAAAAGGAATGATGGATATGAAGCGCAGTGCAGGCACTCCGATCTATCCGGACGCCAACTCTACCCTGCGTCTCACTTACGGACAAGTGTTACCGTATGAACCTGCGGACGGAGTGGAATATGGCTATTACACCACCCTCAAAGGTGCCATGGAAAAGGAAGATCCCAATAACTGGGAATTTGTGATTCCTGCAAAACTGAAACAGTTGTATCAGGCAAAAGACTTCGGTCGCTATGCCATGCCGAACGGTGAAATGCCTATCTGTTTCATCGTGAACACGGATAACACCGGTGGTAACTCCGGCAGTCCGGTATTCAATGCCAAAGGTGAACTTATCGGTACAGGTTTCGACCGTAATTATGAAGGTCTCACAGGAGATATCGCCTTCCGCCCTTCATCACAACGTGCCGCCTGTGTAGATATCCGCTATACTTTATTCATCATAGAGAAGTATGCCGGAGCTTCACACATCATCAAGGAATTGACGATTGCGGAATAAAAGAAAGTCCGTCTATGTATTCGGACCCTCAATAATTCACTCCTACAGATATCTGTACAATATCTGTAGGAGTGTTTCTTTTCAGGAAATCATTTCCACTGGAAAATGTTTCATTCTGACAACGAATCTAAAAAATAGCCAAAATATGCCCTAAACGGCCATAAAGGATAAAAGGGCGTGAACAATACATACCCGAAACTGTTTCTAACTACAGACAATAACACTAATTTTGTAGTAATAAAAAAACTTGTAGTAATAACAGAAAGGAAAAGATTATGGAGAAATTTGAAGAACTTATACAATCAGAAAAACCTGTTTTAGTAGACTTTTTTGCAACTTGGTGTGGCCCATGTAAGGCAATGCATCCTGTATTGGAAGAGCTGAAAGAACAAATCGGTGATGGTGCCCGCATCGTGAAAATCGATGTAGACCAACATGAGGAACTGGCTGCTAAGTATCGTATACAAGCGGTACCCACTTTTATCGTATTCAAGAAAGGTGAAGCCGTTTGGCGTCATTCCGGAGTTATTAAGGGCAGTGAGCTGAAAGGCGTCATTGAACAAAATTCATAAAGAACAAACATTATGAAGAAAGTACTAACATTTGCCATTCTGATTTTTGCCAGCGTACTGACATTCGCCTGCAAGGATGGAGCAAAAGCACAACCCAATGAACCGGAACAAAAAGAAGCCAAGAGCGGAGAAGTAATCGTAATGAACAAGGATATGTTTATTAAAGATGTATTCGATTACGAGAAATCCCAGGACTGGAAATATAAGGGTGACAAACCCGCCATCATTGACTTGTATGCCGACTGGTGTGGTCCCTGCCGCATGACAGCGCCCATCATGAAAGATCTGGCAAAAGAATACGCCGGAAAGATCGTGATCTACAAAGTGAATGTGGACAAAGAACGTGAACTTGCCGCATTATTCAATGCAAGCAGCATTCCTCTCTTTGTATTCATTCCGATGGAAGGAGAACCTCAGCTTTTCCGTGGTGCAGCTGATAAAGCCACTTACCAAAAGGCAATTGAAGATTTCTTGTTAAAGAAGAAATAATATATAAGAAAAAGTCACTGGAGTTATGTATGAATGAGGAGTGGCATATCTTTCCACTCATTATTGTACATCTCCGTGACAGTGTGATAACCGGACGCTTGCAGGGCCATCAAAGCTTGCAGGCGTCCGTTGTTTATACGCTCCGGGTAGTGGGAATCACTATTAACCTGTACACGGATTCCCTTTTCAAGCAATACAGGGAAGTAGCGTTCATTGGGATAGAAAGTACCCAATTCCAGATAAGATTTTGTATTAACCTCTACGATATATCCTTTGCGGGCAATAGCATCAAAATATTCCTGAATCAAAGCATCATACCAAGGTTCATCCAGTAAGCCGGGATGATAAGCAGATGCGTTATAGTGCATTTTGTCAGCGTGACCGACAATATCAAAACCGCCCAGTTCCACCATACGCATCAAACGGTCATAATAAAGATGCACCACTCTCACCAGGTCACCATTGAAATGTTTATCCACAAGTCTGCGGAATTTATCAGCCGTCACATCCACATCCACTATTTCTCCCTTATCATCATAAAGCAAGTGTACAGAACCGATACGGTAATCCAACGGTAATTCGCGGAAACGGGCAACAGACGGATTGCTCTCTTCATTCAGATAGTCAATCTCCAGACCGATATAGAGTTCTATTTGTCCGGCATACTTAGCCTTCAGACGATGGAATTCAGCCAGATAATCATCCATAGAGTCCCACTCCATAGTCCACGCTGTAGAAAACGGCAGAGGGGCATGGGAAGAAAATCCATAAGAAGTAAATCCTTCGCTCAGGGCAAAGCGGATAAAGTCTTCCATATTAGCACGTCCGTCGCAATATAAGCTATGACTATGATAGTTCGTTAAATTTCCAGTTCTGTTGCTCATAATTTTATCATTTATCATCTCACCAACTTGCATCCTATCAATCTTCTATCTCACTAAGTTCCAGCCAGCGCATGGTCTTTTCATCAATCAAATCCGTAATTTCGGGCAAACGCTTTGATTTCTCAGTGAGTTCTTCTACGGATAAGGTACCACTGCACAGGGCAGCTTCAATGGTTTTCTTTTCTTCTTCCAATGTAGCGATTTCCTGTTCCAGCTGTTCAAATTCCCTTTTCTCCTTAAAGGACATCCGACGTTTTTCATTCAGACGCACTTTAGCGGTTTTATCTTCCTGCGGTTTAGAGGCTTCTTTTTCTTTCTCCTTTTCCAACCGAGCCCTTTCCTCTTTCCAATCACGATACTGGGTATAATTTCCGGGGAAATCACGGATATCTGCCTGACCGTTGAATACCAGCATGTGGTCTACTACTTTATCCATAAAATAGCGGTCATGGCTGACCACAATCACACAACCCTTGAAATTCTGCAAATACTCTTCCAGCACATTTAGAGTGATAATATCCAAGTCGTTGGTAGGCTCATCCAATACAAGGAAGTTAGGATTGCGCATCAGTACCGTGCACAAGTACAGGCGGCGGCGTTCTCCACCACTCAACTTATAGACATAACTGTGTTGGGTTTCGGGAGTGAAAAGGAAATGCTGCAGGAATTGGGAAGCAGTCAGTTTCTTGCCATTACCCAGTTCTATGACTTCGGCAATATCCTGCACCACATCAATGACTTTCATCTGTTCATCAAACTGCAAGCCATCCTGAGAGTAATAACCGAAGCGCACCGTCTCACCAATATCAATTGTTCCACTGTCTGCCTTTACTTCTCCCATCAGGATTTTAATAAAAGTAGATTTACCGGTACCATTATTTCCCACAATACCCATCTTTTCATAACGGGCAAAGATGTAAGAGAAGTCTTCCAATATCTTCAGGTCACCGAATGATTTGTACACATGGTCCGCTTCGAATATCTTACTGCCGATATAGGATGCTTTCACATCCAGCTTCACATTGTCGTTATTAAAACGCTGTTTAGCTACTTTCTCCAGTTCATAGAAAGCCTCTTCGCGATAACGCGCTTTATGCCCACGAGCTTGCGGCATACGACGCATCCATTCCAACTCTGTGCGATACAGATTGTTGGCGCGGGTGATCTCGACATTCGTTGCATCAATACGTTCCTGCCGTTTCTCCAAATAATAACTATAGTTTCCTTTATATTGATAAATCTGACGATTGTCTATTTCAATGATTTCGGTGCAGACACGATCCAGAAAATAGCGGTCGTGCGTCACCATAAGCAGACTGAGGTTGGTGCGGCGCAAATAATCTTCCAGCCATTCAGTCATATCAAGATCGAGGTGGTTGGTAGGCTCATCCAGGATCAGAAAATCCGGTTCAGTGATAAGGGTGTTGGCAAGTGCCACACGCTTCAGTTGACCACCGGAAAGGTGCTTTACTTGCTGGTCGAAATTACGTATCTTCAACTGAGATAGAATTTGCTTGGCCTTCTGCTCATAATCCCATGCTTTTTCATGGTCCATGCGTATCAGGATTTCATCGAGTCCCGGATGCCCTTCCGTCTCCATGCAACGTTCGTATTCCTTAATCAATTCTACGGTACTGTTGCCATGATGAAAACAGGCTTCCAATACAGTCAGGTTTTCCGGATATTGCGGGTCTTGTTCCAAATACCCTACCCGGAGGTCACGGCGGAAAGATATATTTCCACTGTCATATCCCTCTTTCCCGGCAATGATATTCAGTAAGGTAGTTTTACCGCTACCATTCTTGGCAATCAATCCGATACGTTGTCCTTCTGCTACACCGAGAGCAACATTCTCAAGCAATACCAAATCACCAAACGATTTGGTCAAATTCTCTATCTGAAGATAACTAATCACAATTAAAAATTATAAATTAAAAATTAAAGAAGGGTTTTGTAGGTCTCTGACAGATTGCAAGATTCCCCTGCCTTCACTTTGCTCCACACTAATTTCATGGGATCAATCCATTCTCCGGTAGTAAGATTCTGCAGCACAGGAGCTTCGCGATTACCATCTATCAGGGTCATCCACTCCAAGCCATCTACTTCATTGGCAAGAATCACACAGATGGCAATACCGAAAGAGAGCCACGCTTCTTTCTTCTTCGGACCGATAGTTCCACTATCGATGACCTGCTGCATGCTGTCCAAATCTTCCTCCATTCCCTGGAAGTCTTTTTTCAGTTGCTCCTTCACAGTGTTTGTCACCCACTCAAAAGCTTCATTAATCTGATAAATTTCGGACAGGCGGACAGGAATAATTTCTTCCGGATATTTCACTCCCTCTTTGCGTATTTCCAATGAAGCAACAACCGCCTCGGCTTCTGCCGCAGACGAACCCTTACTGACAGTAAAAGAACATTCGAAAGCCACATCGCCCATACCGGTAATCCAAAGATGAGAAGTATAATAAGCTCCGTCTTCCTCAAACATCTCTTTACTGTAAGCACATTCCATATTTCCTATCCTTACGGAAACAGCCGAAGGATTGTCTTTCAGTTCCTGCCGGATTACTTCTCTGGCATACGTCGCATTGCCTTTGTATGCAGAGATACGGAAATTTCCGGTCCATTCATTAGGATTATAGAAGAGAAAAGAGCCTTCTCCATCTTCAAATTCATTCCAGTCTGCGGGATACATCATGGAAAACCATGCTCCCGGAGAGATAAATTTCTTGCTTTGTGCCATTGTTATTCAGAGGTTAAAAACGAGGCCACCTGACCTCGTCCGGCAAAAGTAACATTACATCCGTTGATATGCAAACAAACAGAAACAAAAAAACAGCCGATTCTCACGAACCGACTGTCCCAATCATCATCTATGAATGAAGACCGTTATAGTCTTCAATATCTTATTAAATCTCTATTAAACTTCAATGAAAACCATATTTTCGTTTTCGAGCGCAAAGATAATGCAAATTGGATGCAGAATAAAGAGAACAAGTTCTTTTTTTATGCTGAGGTGCAGCTTATCTTCGCTTTGCGGCAAAGATAATCAATGAAATACATCAAGTCCCAATATTTTAAGATATTTAAAATAACATTCTATAAACAAAGGGATTTTATAGACCAATATAGTCAAAAACAGCCGATTCTCACGAACCAGCTGTTTCAATCATCATTTATGAATGAAGACCGTAAGAGTCTTCATTATATCGATTAGTATATCATTACACAAGTACTAGTTTTTCCTATTAAATTCCCGTACTCGTCATACACAGAACAAAAAACATTAGAAACTCCGGTATTTAATCCTGCATGGGGAGTCATGCTTATTTTATTTCTTTGTATGTCAATATCAAAAACATTCTGGGCTTTTTAAAATTCAGGATCAGAATTCCATTCGTATGTATAAGATACATTTTCAGGATATACTGCCAACGAGGCTGTTTCACCAGGGTGAACCAGAGCATTTCCTTCAAAATACACCACCTCGTTAGTTTGAGATGTCAATGGTAGTATGGCCATTAATATCGATATAAATACTGTCTTCATTATAGTTCTATTTTTAAATTCATCAAATACTACAGCATATTATTGTTGTTTAGAATCCCACCATACTTGCAATGTACAAATAACATTACTATTATACCATCCATCACCAAGTTCAGCCGCACCAGGAACTTCAGCGCCAATTGCAGAAAGATTCTTAGTATTGTAGGTCAGTTCAAACGAAGCCTGTTTCCAACGACGAGGATATTCACCTTCAGGACAGTAAGTAAAGCCAGCGGGAGTATTCCGGTAATAATAGGATTTATCCCAATTCATGAATACATCAGTATCGTAGTCATAACGGCGCATATCGTTCCAGTTCTCATTAGAAAAAGGCATTGCAAGCATTTTCTGAGTCAAAATCTTACCAATAGTAAGGTCATTAGCAGTTCCCAGACCATTGTTCAGGAAATCATCAATTTCCACTTGCTCAATATGGGTAAATGATGGACAAGAAGTCAAATTCGCATCTTCAGAAGTCCATACACCAATCTGATCATTAACAGCATCAATGCTTGCTTTTACGCCTTCCTTGTAAGCGGTGAATGCACCATCCCTGTTACCCTGGCGGAAAAGTACCTCGGCTTTAATGAAACAGGCCTCAGCATAAGAAGCCATAAACGTAGGACTTGTGGGACGAGCATAGAATACCCCACTGAGTGCGGAACGATCATAACTTTTATTGCGCCGGTAGAGAATATCAACACCACCCGCATATCCAGTTCCACCACAAGTAGTCCACACATAAATCGTATCGCCTTGACGAGACGGGCTGTCGCAATACCAAGTCTGAGTAGTAGCATTGAACGATAATGCATAAGGTCCCGACTGACTCAAAATATCGGTTTGCATATCAACGCCCATCGAACGACGCCACTTGCCGTCATCTGACCATTTGATATCAGCAGGAGTGGTAACACCCTTTTCAGAACGAGCCCAAGGAATAAATTTGTCAGCACGCGGATCTTCTACACCCCTACCGTCAAAGTTTGTCAAATTATCATAGTAACACTTAGTGATGTAAATATTACTATTCATGCCAATACAAGAATAAAGAGCTGAATAGTCCACCGGTTCATTCCATCCTAATACATCATGAGAAGGTGTATTGGTATCTGTGTGCCTGATGAGAGTGTTATCGGCATTACTTTGCTGAGCCTTAGCCAGACAGCTAAGAATCTCTTGGGCATCGTACTTACCTTCTTTGTAGCTACCACTTTCCTTTTTAATCAAATGATTCAGCCAACGGGCTTTGAGAAGATAGCACATTTTAAGCCACTTAGTTGCATCACCTCCATTCCAGCAGTCACCTTCAGCCAATGATACAGGAGTGATACCATTTACCACTTCTTGTTGCCTGGAAAATAAATCAATGGCCTCATCAATATCAGTAATACAACCGAGAAATATCGTTTTGCCATTATCATAAACAGGAGAAGGATTATCACCAAATGCGTCAGTATAAGGTATCTCACCAAATAAATCTGTAAGCATCATAAAACCATAAGCCCGGAAAAACTTGGCAGCTCCGGCATAATGATAAGCACCTGCCTCCATCGCTTGATTGTACAAGTCATTACAATTCACACCTACTTGAGTAAAGAACCATTGCTGTGCGTTTACTGCACGTGTTGAAGAGCCTAATTGCCATTTTGCAGCTCCCCCTTCACGTTCGTTGTTACGATAAAAATGACCGCAATAGAAACTTGAATTAGAAGCAACAATATGGTAGATATGGCTCATATAATATTGCATCCAAGGCATGCGCTGATGAAATTCAGCATCAGTAGATATAGGAGTATTCGGATTGGTGTTGACATCAAGCCAATCGGTACATGCAGAAAGAGAAATACAAACTGCCACTCCGAGGATTATTTTCTTATATAGTTTCATATTAGATTTGATTTTTCTTGTAGTTAAACAATATTTAGAAGGTCAGATTAACACCAAAGGAGAAACTTGCTGTTGAAGGAACACCACAATAGTCTATACCTACCGAAGATGAACCAACTGCACCTGAACCGGCCGCTGCAACTTCGGGGTCACCATCATAGTTGGTAAAGAGAAGAAGATTATTGGCGGTAGCTGTAATCGAAGCACGTTTAAGAACTTTTATCTTAGCAAGTAAAGCCTTTGGAAAATCGTATGAGAGTGAGATCGTACGCAGACGGAGCGCATTGACTTTCGTCATAAAATTTGCAGCTTCATAAGGATAAATATCCTGATAGTAATTGGCTATAATTGTTTTACCACTCGTTTCTTTACCATTGTAGATGTATGTTTTACCAGCCTCAAATGTATTAGTTACGAATTCGCCGGCTGTATTTACACCCGATACTTCAATCTTTTCACGATTAGCCGAAAGTTCGCTCACGCCCGCACCTGTCATAGCATATTGTGTTCCATTGTACACATGTCCTCCTACACGGAAATCCCACAGCATATTAAGTGAGAGTCCTTTATATGATATTGTATTATTCCAACCACCGGCAAACTTAGGTTCGCGATTACCAATTTCAAGATTTTTATTAGTATTTTTGTCAGGAAGACCATTCTTATCAAGCATAACGCGCCCCTGATCATCGCGCTTCCATTCGCTACCTGCAATTGCCATGAAGTTACCATCAGGAAACGATGCCGCTTTAGCATTGCCTACCTGCACATCGGTTACATAAAGAATTTCTACACCTTCCATCAAATTCTTGACAGTGCCACGGTTACCACTCACATTAAGCGTAGATTCCCAACTCCAGTCTTTGGTAAGAATCGGAGTACCACCAATGCTGAGCTCCATACCTTTATTATATACATCACCCGCATTTACTGAGCGCAGAATATAGCCTGTTGCATTAGATAAACGAGGTGACATTATTTGGTCATAAGAGTTATTAGTATAAAACGCATAGTCGAATTTCAAACGATTGTTGAAAAAGCGCAATTCAAGACCAATTTCTGTAGATTCAGTAATCTCAGGTTTCAATGCAGCATTGCCCGCTTGCCAGTAATTACTAACACCTGTAAAACCTCCAAGGAATGATTGGCTCGGCCACAATGCAGTGTCCAATGAATATGGGCTTGTATCTTTACCTACACGCGCCCAACTCGCACGAATTCTACCAAAAGATAACCAGTCTGATTTGGGAAGAAATTCCGTAAATACAACGCTACCACTTACAGATGGATAGAAATAAGAGCGATTTTCAACAGGCAGCGTAGAAGACCAGTCGTTACGGCCAGATACAGTCAGAAACAAAGTACTTTTCCAGTCTGCACGAAATTCACCGAACACACCTACAAGGCGTTTTTGAGAACGTGCACTTGAGAAATTACGATTCTCACTTGTAGCATTATCAAACGCATAAAAATTAGGAACCTCAAAATTCCAAGCCATCCGGTAATTAGACCACGTACGAGTATCATCGGTAGAAGTACCCAACATCAAATTAAAATTAAAGTTTCCGAATTGCTTAGCAAAGTTTGTCATCAAATTGGTAGAAAGATATTTGTAACGATAAGAATTTTCACTATACATGCCTTTTTGCCATTGTAGTTTATAAACACCACCAGCCCCAAGTGTATTTGAATTGTCAGTAGTATATGAGTCAATTCCCATGCGATAGCTAATCCACCACCAATCTGTAATATCAGCCTTGACATTGAAGTTACCAGTGAAACGCTCAGTATTATCTTTCATCTTATTCTTATTTAGAATCCAATAAGGATTAGTACGCTCATCAACCACATCAAGGCGATCGCCGAACATACGATATCGAGTACCATCTTCATTCAGATAATGGGTCATATCATCAGTGGGTGACCAACGGTATACGCTTGTCATTGTGCCCGAACCATCCGAACCATAAAGTCCTGCCGAAGTCAGAGTCTTATCGGTATTTGCCTGAGAATATGCCACATTTGCACCAAAAGTGAATATTTTCCACTTTTGCTCACCATTGAAACGGAATGTTGCTTTTTCATAACCCGTGGTTGGAATAATGCCATCTTGATTATAATAAGAACCCGAGAGATAAAAACTACTATTTTTAGAACCTCCAGCTACACTTACATTGGTATCCCAAGCACCGCCTTGTTGGAAGAAATCACCGATATTGTCATAAATGGGAGTACCATCCGTTATGGTCTCTCCCCAGGAGTTATAACTAAAGTCATTATAGGTCGTCCCGGTATATTTACCATCCGTATATTGGTCTTCAGCAAAACCTCTTTTATATCTATTCTGTACTTTAGGAAGATACTTAGCCCATTGGGTAATATATTTAGTGGAGAAATTTACCTCAACGGCACCTTCTTTTCCTTTTTTAGTAGTAATGATAACAACGCCCGCAGCAGCACGAGAACCATAAAGTGCGGCGGCAGCAGGACCTTTAAGGACTGACATATTCTCAATATCCTCCGGATTGATATCCATTACACGATTTGATTGCGTAGAAGACGTCGATGTACTACCATCAAAAGCAGAGTTACCAACCACTGTAGTAGAATTATCATAGATTACACCATCCACAACAAAAACCGGTTGATTATCACGTTCAAGCGAAGTACCGCCACGAAGGATGATTTGAGAACCTGAACCAGCAGCACCACCACTTTGCGTAATATTAACACCAGCAATCTTACCTGCCAAAGAGTTAATAGGGTTTACACTCTTATTTTTCATAAGTTCTTCTGCATTCACATCATCAATGGCATAACCTAAAGATTTTCTCTCTCTTTTAATACCCATTGCCGTTACAACAACTTCATTCAATGTTTGTGAATCATCCTGCATAGTCACTGCATAAGAAGAAGCATTTGTAACTTTAACCTCTACAGTTCTATAACCAACGAAAGATACTACTAATGTGTTACCCACTGAAACATCAACCGAAAAATCGCCATCAAGATTAGTCACAGCACCCGTACCGGTATCCTTTACCAATACGCTGGCACCAATGATCGGTTCACCTGTCGCATCTACGACCTTACCTGTGATTTTCTTTGCTTGTTGAGTACTTTGGGAACTTGGCGTAAGAAAATCATGCAGGAATATACTGGACACTTATTACTTATCACATTCTAAAAAGAATTTATTTATTTATTTTACTATTTACTTAATAGTCTGACATTTACTTTACAACACACGACAAATAAATAAATTCACCTATGAATTATATATTACCCAAAACAGATAATCTTATTTAATAGATTAATATTTCTTCGCCCTTTTAATTAATAATCTAACATTAATATTTCCCTTAATTAAGGGAAAACGATAGTCATATTTTCAGATATTATTCTTTAATTTCTACCATTCTCTATTTCCATTTTCAGAAATAATATATATAAAACATAAAATTCTCCATACATACAGTTATACGAATAATATCAAATAGACAGACAAACGATATCATATTACTAAATATAGTTACATATATCCTTATTTAAACATTAATATAATGCTAATATCAATATATTAAAATCAAATAAAGCTTCAAACGAGTCAATATATTATATATTGATACGATAATCTATAGTTTACTAAAGCATAAAAATAGATATTTTAATATTCACTTACATATTTTTAATACAACTCATTCGGTAAATATTAAATTTATTTATATATTTGCAAATAAATCCAAATTATAGAGCTTATGAAAAACAATTATTACTTATCATTAGTATTGCTTGCATTATTTGGGATATCTTCTCCATACTCAGCTAAAGCTTACAATGGAGGTTATGTGCCAAGTTCCCAAAGAACTTAACCTAATACTTTAAGAAACTCTTTGATGTATTTTTCGTCAACAGCTTTAAATTGCACATTCATTCAACAAGTTTTGCTTATTTTCCAATAGGCTGTATCTTCCTTCTCACATCCTTAGAAATCTCCAAAAACATGTAATTCAATTTCCCGGAATGTATTCCTTCTTCATTTTGCTTATACTTATTATTAGCGTATTGCTTAGACTTATCGAATGTTAGCCGTGACATTTGATTCTGTGATTTACCTACCATCGTTGAATCCAGCTTCTCATCCGGAAAGAAATCATCCAGATCCACATCTCCAATCATAGTAGTTTCAAGGAAGTTCATATTCTTGCGACCGGCATCCGTATAATACCCCACAAACATGTGTCCCGGAGTACGAACCAATATAGGTTCTATATTAATGGCACGAAGCAAGGAAGCAAACAGCACGCTACCATCCACACAGTTAATCTGCGAAGACTCCAGTGCATCATCGAACGTACGGACCCGCTGGGAAAAGACTACATTACTGGACAAACTGGTATTGGAAACGGAACTGTAACGGAAATTACGCTTTTGAAGCACATTCCATAAAGCATAGACTTGCTTGTCCACCACTTCAGCATTGCCACCCTGATAGCCCAAGAAACGATTGACAATGCGTGTATTCAGTGCTTCACGCAACAATTTGTCAATCATCGGATTCTCCTCATTAACGTATGCCGCAAAGAAAATTCCTGTATCATGAAACTTAGTCCCATTCGTAACATACCCCAACAAGCACTCATTAATGCTGCGGACAGAAAAAGTACGAACCCGCTGCCCCAAATCCTTATCATTCATTTCTACCTTTACAGCCACACTAACCGGTTCCGCCTGGTTATTATTCTTCAGCGCTTCGTAATTCCAGATAATATCGGGATAAATCGTATATTCCGTCCGTGGTTTAGCCAACACAAACTCTGATACGGAACGGGAAAAGAACGGAGTTTCAGAAACTTCAATACGTACCCTGCTATACGCCTTCCCCGAACGAATCCGGATAGAAATACAGGATTTAGAATTACCTACATATAAGGAATCAGCCGGAACTATGACTTGCGCATCCGTCGTCGCTACAGAAAGAATGCTGGAAGGAAAGATGTTGCCTCCCAACTCATCCGTTATCTCAAAACCGGAACGGAACGGAGCTGTATTCAGCCAAAAGGAACCTGCCACAACAATCACCAACAGACCCGTCAAGATAGAAATACGCCATTTATGACGCTGAAAATCAATACTTGCCAATTCCTTCATATTATTATATGTTTATCTTAAATACAAATTTACTGAAAAATCCTCGGATTTCTCACACTTCATGCCAGATTTAAAAGTCCGCTCCACATTTTGCTCCACATTTTTTTCTTGAGAGTCATTTTTAAGAATATTCTCCCCTCATTTCCTCTTCGCTGTATAATTGGTTCTTTCTCATAGCAAATTCGGTTTATTATCGTAAAATATATATTTCAACCGAATTTACCATATCTTCATTCCCTGCTATACAACTATCATTTTTTTGTTTCTTTGCATTGGATTGAATTTCTATTTTCATCCTGTAAAAGCAAAAATGTAACCAAATTGTAACACGTGTTTCACTTTCCCGTAACAAAAACACCGCACCTTTGTCGCTGAAAAGAAATAAAGTATAACTTTGTGGTAGGAGAATTTGTTTTGAATACCTCATATTAATTAGAAAAAGCAATGAACGATTATCGTATTTTAGTTGTAGACGATGAAGAGGACCTTTGCGAGATCCTGAAATTCAACCTTGAAAATGAAGGGTATGAAGTGGATATGGCCAACTCTGCCGAAGAGGCGTTGAAAATGGATATCGGTAGCTACAACCTGTTGCTGCTGGACGTGATGATGGGAGAAATATCCGGTTTCAAAATGGCCAGCTTACTGAAGAAAGATAAGCAGACCGCTCAGGTACCTATTATATTCATCACCGCCAAGGACACGGAAAATGATACGGTAACCGGTTTCAATCTGGGGGCCGATGACTACATCTCCAAACCTTTCTCGCTGCGTGAAGTCATTGCACGCGTCAAAGCTGTATTGCGCCGCACCCAACAAGGAGAACCCGAACGGGCACCTGAACAAATCAGCTACAAAACGTTAGTCATTGATATTGTGAAAAAGAAAGTAAGTATCGACGGGGAAGAAGCCCCTCTCACCAAAAAGGAATTTGAGATATTACTTTTACTCCTCCAGAGCAAAGGACGCGTATTCTCCCGCGAAGATATACTGGCACGGATATGGAGCGACGAGGTCTATGTACTGGACCGCACCATTGATGTGAATATCACCCGTTTGCGTAAGAAAATAGGTATTTATGGTAAATGCATCGTAACTCGCTTAGGATATGGATACTGCTTCGAAGCTGAATAATACCACACATTTCCTGTCGTTCAGCCGGAAGTTGTTTCTTTCGGTCATTTCACTGTTTCTGGTATTTGCCGGATGCTTCCTGGCATATCAATACCAGCGTGAAAAAGAATATAAGATAGATCTGCTGGATATACAGCTACAGGACTATAATGAACGGTTGCACCAGGAGCTTGCCCACATCCCGGACAGCTTATGGGATAGAACCTTGGAACAGTACCTGCAAAAGTACATCAAACAGGATCTACGTATTACGGTAGTTGATGTACAGGGTGACGTATTATATGACAGCTACGAAAATCAGAAGTTGGGCAATCATATCAATCGCCCGGAAGTGCAAAAGGCGCTGGCAGAAGGAAAAGGATATGACGTACGTCGTACTTCCGAAACAACGGGAGTGCCCTATTTCTATTCTGCCACACTCTATGAGGGCTACATCATACGTTCCGCCCTCCCCTATGACCTGAACCTTATACGACACCTTGCAGCAGACCAGCACTACATTTGGTTTACCGTCATCGTATCATTGCTATTAATATTCATCTTCTACAAATTCACCTCTAAACTGGGGACAGCCATCAATCAGCTACGTGAGTTTGCCAAACGTGCCGATAAGAATGAACCTGTGGAAACAGATATGCAATCCGCCTTTCCGCACAACGAACTGGGAGAGATTTCGCAACATATCATCCAGATATACAAGCGATTGCGAGAAACAAAAGAGGCGCTATACATTGAACGGGAGAAACTGATCACCCACTTACAAACCTCGCATGAAGGATTGGGCGTATTCAATAAAGACAAGAAAGAAATCCTGGTCAACAACCTGTTCACACAGTACAGCAACCTGATTTCGGACTCCAACCTGCAAACAACGGAGGAAATATTCTCCATCAATGAGTTCCAGAAAATCACGGATTTCATCAACAAGACTCCCAAGCGTCCGGGAAAGGAAGAAAAGCGTATGTCTATCAACATCAATAAGAATGGACGTATGTTTATTGTGGAATGCATCATATTCCAGGACTTAAGCTTCGAGATATCCATCAACGACGTCACCCAGGAAGAAGAGCAGATCCGCCTGAAACGCCAGCTGACGCAGAACATCGCACATGAACTGAAGACCCCGGTCAGCAGCATACAGGGATATCTGGAAACCATCGTCAACAATGAAAACATTTCCCGGGAGAAGATGCAGACATTCCTGGAGCGATGCTACGCCCAAAGCAACCGGTTGAGCCGACTGCTACGCGACATCTCCGTATTAACGCGTATGGACGAAGCCGCCAACATGATCGACATGGAGAAAGTAGACATCAGTCTGCTGGTAGGCAATATTATAAACGAGGTAGCCCTGGAACTGGAAGAAAAGCATATCACCGTAGTCAACTCCCTAAAGCCGAAGATACAACTACGGGGAAACTACTCCCTGCTATACTCCATTTTCCGCAACCTGATGGACAATGCCATTGCCTATGCAGGCACGGATATATGTATCAACATCAGCTGTTTCCGCGAGGACGAGAATTTCTACTATTTCAGTTTTGCCGATACCGGCGTAGGTGTCTCTCCCGAACATCTGAACCGCTTATTCGAACGCTTCTACCGGGTAGATAAAGGACGTTCACGCAAACTGGGTGGCACAGGATTGGGATTGGCTATCGTAAAGAACTCGGTAATCATCCATGGAGGTACCATTTCGGCCAAGAACAACCAGGGTGGCGGATTGGAATTCGTATTCACACTGGCAAAGGAAAAATAATCACTTATCACTAACCACTAATCACTTTTTTCCTTATCTTTGCAATGCATTGGTTTACTGTCTTTGTTCGGAGACGGTAATTAAAAGGGAATCAGGTGCAAATCCTGAACAGTCCCGCTGCTGTAAGTTTCATGATAGGTTGCAGGCAAACTACCAATAGCCACTGGAAGTCCGCTTCCGGGAAGGCGCCTGGCAACAGAAACAAGTCAGAAGACCTGCCATGCACTGTTTTTATCACTGCTTTCGAGGAAAAAGCGTTGAGTCTAATGAAACGGGCAAATCGTCCCATCATTTCATTCATCCACTCTGCTTCAAAGAAAGTAAGGAACAATAAACTCTGCCAAGTTTATTTGAATGGTGTCCGGTCGAAGGGATTTCGCCCGGACATTTTATTCTGTAGCTTTCCCAAAACAAATTTTATTATCCGTATGTTATAACATACAGTAAACGATTAATACGAAGAGTTATGGAAGCAGATTATGAACTGATCGACAATGAAGAACGTCACCAATATGAGTTCCATGTCGAGAAATATACTCCAAAGATTGAGTACATGAAATCAACGAATGGAGAGATTTACCTGACACACACCGAAGTGCCCACTCAACTGGGTGGTAAAGGCATCGGCAGCCAGTTAGTAGAAAAAACATTAAAAGATATAGAAAAACAAGGACTTAGATTAGTACCTCTCTGCCCGTTTGTAGCGGGATACATTCACAAACATCCTGAATGGAAAAGAATTGTAATGAAAGGTATTCACATTCAATAATAAACAGTTATGAATATAAAGAAAGAATATACGAACGGGGAAGTGACCATTATCTGGCAACCCGGACTGTGCCAACATGCAGGCATTTGTACCAAGACCCTTCCGAATGTGTATCATCCGAAAGAAAAACCGTGGATAACGGCTGAAAACGCAACGACGGAAGAATTGATTGCTCAAATCAAGAAATGCCCGTCGGGAGCATTAAGTTACAGAATGAATAACGAGAAAGAAGATAAATAAAAGAAATGAGGTTACCCCTTCAACCTATGAACCCGGGCAACCTCATTGATATTATGAAAAAGAAAGTGATTATGTACGTTCCAATTGAACAGTGAAATGACGCATCAGGGGAGCCTCCCAAGCAATGCGGACTCCATTTGTAATGCTTTCACGACGGTCAAAAACATTTTTCAGCGCCACCGCTATCACATTCATGTGATTATCCGTATAGACGCGGCGGGGAATAGCCAGGCGCAATAAATCCAATCCGGTAAAACGGTTCTCACGGGTAACCGGATCACGGTCCGCCAGGATATAGCCGATTTCACATCCTCTGATACCAGCTTCAAGATATAGCTCAACCGTTAGAGTCTGTGCCGGAAATTCATTCTTCGGTACATGCGTCAGCACCTTCGTTGCATCCACAAAAATGGCATGTCCGCCTGCAGGACGCTGATAAGGAATACCATATTCATCCAACTTCTTTGCCAGATATTCCACCTGCCGGATGCGGGTTTCCAGATTATCAAATTCCGTATTCTCATCCAGCCCTGTGGCAAGTGCATTCATGTCACGACCATTCATACCACCGTAAGTAAGATACCCTTCATATTGCACGCAAAAGCCTTTGGCACCTTCGTACCAATCTTTTTTTCGTGTAGCAATAAAGCCTCCCATATTGACGATACCGTCTTTCTTGGCGCTCATAGTCATACCGTCAGCCAGATCAAACATTTCTTTAGTAATTTCCTTTATCGTTTTACCACTGTAGCCCTCTTCACGCATTTTGATGAAGTAAGCGTTTTCTGCGAAACGCGCGGAGTCAAACAATACAGGTTTATTATACTTATCCGCAAGAGCACGGACTTCACGAAGGTTCTGCATGGATACGGGCTGTCCGCCGGCCGTGTTGTTCGTAATGGTAACGATGATAAACGGTATACGGTCACCATGCTCCTGCAACGCTTTTTCCAGTTTCACTGGATCTACATTGCCTTTAAAAGGTATTTCCAACTGGGTATTTTTCGCTTCATCAATAGTACAATCCAAAGCAATGGCCTTCCGGCCCTCAATATGCCCCTTTGTGGTATCAAAGTGAGAGTTGCCCGGAACGATATCCCCCTCGTGCACCAGATAGGAGAAAAGGACATTCTCGGCAGCACGCCCCTGGTGGGTGGGAATGACATATTCAAAACCAGTCAGACGAGTGATTACTTCTTTCAAGTTGAAGAAAGAGGAGGCACCCGCATAACTTTCGTCGCCCAGCATCATCGCCGCCCATTGGCGATCGCTCATTGCTCCCGTACCGGAGTCGGTAATCAAATCGATATATACTTGTTCGGATTTCAGCTGGAACACATTGTAATGGGCTTCTTTCAGCCATTGTTCACGTTCCCGGCGGGTACTCTTCCGAATGGGCTCCACCATTTTAATTTTCCAAGACTCTGCAAAAGGTAATTCCATAGTGCTTGCTTATTATTTTGACATTTAGTTAACAAAAAGACCCATATAAATTATTCAACGGGTCGAATATAAGCATTTAAATAGAAACAAACAAGCATTTTACTATCTTTTTGTCAACGATTCATTCCTTTGACAGAAATTTCTTCTTCTCTTTTTTATTCATCTCCTGTATGACAATTGCGGTAGGATGCCAAGACTTATACATCACCCGCTCTTCAGGTTTGCCTGTTTCCTCGGGAGAAAGACAAAAATCAGGTACATACGAGTAATCCGGCTGATCGGGACAATAAATACTAAAACGTAAGTGGGAACCCTGCTTGTAGTTTTCCCCGCCAATGATGCCAAGCGGCTGTCCCGGAATCACCTTTTCACCCGGAGAGACAAAGATCCCTCCATTCTGAAATAATTTGTAACGGGCAAAAGTCCCGTCCTTATGGAAAACCTCCAGATAATTTTCCGTCGAATGAAACGATGTATTTTCGGAAGTGGAAGCGGAGTTATCAACAACTTCCGTCACGAGTCCGCCACGGGCAGCAAAAATTGTATCTCCGACAGTCGTGGAAAAGCCGAGACCTGTAACACGTTTCTCCCCTTCCTTCCCAAGGAATTTCTCTAAAGACACCATCTTATTCACACGGACTACCTTCCCTTGTGCCAGAGGGAAGAGATACACAAAACTGGTATCCGTCTTCAAGCGGTTATTTCCCTTTTTATAGGTATAACGATATGAGAATCCAATCGAAACATTTTCCGTAGTCGGACGCAAAGTCAGCAGACGTGTTTTGCCATAATGGATAACGGCATCATAAATCTCTCCTTCAGAAGAGGTAGTATTACTCAACCGGGAAAAAGTCATAGATACCGTATAAGGCGTGTGCGACTGAGTTTCGGCATAGAAAGTCACTTCCTCCTTGGCAGACCGTTCATAGCTGACCGTAACAGTTTTATCCGACTGTGCATAAACCAGCACAGGCAAGCAGAGAAGAAGAATACAGAAATAGCGTTGTAGTTTCATAGTATCATGTTTTTAAAATTAATCGACTTGCCAGGTCAGCACAAAGTCCGGATGCAACATATAGCGAATTTCAAATTTACGCTGTTCCGGCGTTCTGTACTCTTCAGCTGAGAAGGCTCCTTTTTCAGTAACCGTAAAAGGAAAAATACGCAGATGCTCCCGGAAATCAACCTCCGGTGTATTCATACATTTAAACATCACTTCTTTGGCCGACCAATGAAGCAACAAAGCCCAGGTATCGGTCCCCTGATACGAAGACAGAGGTTCATCAGTACGCATATACTTATGCGCCACCTTATGTACCCGTTCACCGTATTGTTCTATATCAATGCCCACTTCCTTACCGGCTTCACCGATAATCACCGATACATACCCACGTGTATGAGAAATACTGATAGATGCAGATTTATCTGCCAGATACGGCTTTCCGCTGGGATAGTAAGCAACTTCCTTTTCCTCTCCCAATAGAGTGAACAGCAATACACGAACCGACAGCCACTCCAGACGGCGATGTTCAGCAGAGAAACGTTGCAACCCCTCCAGGTATGTTTCCTGTTGTGGAAGCATGCTCAGCAGTTCATCCAGTGTTTCGTCCATCTTCCAGACTCCCCACTTATATGAAGGATACGTATGTTGTATGAAAAGAGACATATTATTTTATAAATCAATCTTTCTTATCGGAATCCGACGGAGGAGTATTGATGGTGAACTTCACTTTAAGAATACGGCGGTTATCCATCTCCAGGACTTCAAATTCATAGTGATCGTAGGTAACCTTTTCATGCAGGGAAGGAAATTCACCTTTCAGTTCTAGCAGTAATCCTGCAAGCGTATCAGAATCACCCGCTACTTCATCAAAGACTTCCTCGTCCACCTTCGTAATCTTATAAAAGTCCGTCAACTGAGTTTTGGCTTCAAACACCCACGTATGATCGTTCAGCACTGCATACGTACGTTCTTCATCATCATATTCGTCGTGAATCTCCCCTACTATCTCTTCGATGATATCCTCCATTGTCACAATTCCCGAAGTACCGCCGAATTCATCAACCACAATAGCTATATGAATCTTATTGGCCTGAAAATCACGCAACAAATCATCAATCATCTTGGTTTCCGGAACAAAATAGGCCGGACGTATCAGTGACTGCCAACGGAAATCCACCTTATTCAAATGAGGCAGCAGGTCCTTGATATATAAGATACCCTTAATATTATCCCGGTTATCGGAATAAATAGGAATACGGGAATAAGCATTTTCGATGATACATTGCAATACATCCTTGAAAGGCGTGCGGATATCCAGATCGACTACGTCCAGACGGGAAGTCATCACCTCCTTCGCCGTTTCACCGCCAAAACGAATGATACCCTCCAGAATATTATTCTCTTCCTTCAGCTCCGCCTTATCCGTCAGCTCAAGGGCGTGAGAAAGCTCGTCTACCGAGATATTATGGTTTTTGCGGGCAAAATGCTTGTTCAGGAATGAAGTGGAACGCACCAGCATGGAAGCTACCGGATAAAAGAGGGAACGAAACATCCAGATACCCGGGGCGGAGAAACGGCAGAAAGCCAACGTCTTCTGGGCTGAATAAATCTTCGGCATGATTTCACCGAAAAGAAGCAGCAGGAAGGTCAGGATGACGGTCAGTATCAGAAATTCCGCAATAGGAGAATGAAACTCAAACACGCTCATGAAGAAGAAGTTGCAGAGCACGATGATGGTTACATTCACAAAATTATTCGTTATCAGAATGGTTGCCAGCAACCTTTCCGTGTCATCCAGTAGTTTGCGAATTTTCTCGTCCGAGGGGTGTTTCTTCTCGTCAATGGCGTTCAGGTCGGATGGAGAAAGAGAGAAAAAGGCTATTTCTGAAGCTGAGGCAAAGCCGGATACGAACAACAGCAAGCCTGCCAACACAATGGCGATGATTGCCGAAATAGTAGGGCTATGTACGGATATACCATTAAAAACATTTGCCAACTGGCATAAATAAGCGTCTGGGTCCAAAGATCTTGGTTTTAGTTAAACAATTAGAACGGTAAATCGTCCGTTGTATTATCTTGTGCAGGGGTTGCCTGCGATTGCGCCATAGGTTGTGCAGGAGCACCTTGTGACATACCCGGTTGCGGAGCGGCAGCACCCGGTGCAGCAGTTCCTCTGGGGCTCAGCATTTCCATAGAGTCCACAAAGATTTCCGTAACATAGCGCTTTGCGCCGGTCTGATCATCGTATGAACGGGTACGTATTTTGCCTTCCACATAAAGTTTATCCCCTTTATGCACATATTTTTCGGCTGTTTCTGCCAGTCCGCGCCAAAGTACCAGATTGTGCCATTCCGTCCTTTCGGGTACCTGCGTACCGTTAGCCAATGTGTATGCACGGTCTGTAGTAGCCAAAGGCAAAGAAGCCACAGCGATACCGGAATCAAGGTATCTTACTTCAGGGTCCCTACCTACATTTCCAATCAATATTACTTTATTTACTGACATAAGCCTTTTTTCTTTTTATTTGAATTTGCTGCCAAAATTAAACAGAATAATCACACAATGCAAGAGTTAGCGCAACTTTTATAGATATTTCTCCAGAAAGGCATGCACCAGGCGAGAGACCGCATACTGCTCCAAATCCTCTGTTTTCACCCGCTGGAAGGCAGAAAAAGAAGTGGAATTTTCCGGTAAAACAACTTCATAGAAATTGGCATAAATCACCCTGTGAGAGAGCACATGCTTCACATTTCCACTGATTAAACGCAATCCCGAAACCTCCCCGTCTGCAAAAAGCACACGTACCTGGGGCAATTCACGAAACTCTTCTTCCGTCACAGGCGCTTCCGTTTCTATCAGCGGAAATTCGAAAAGATTTTTCCAGATATCATCCTCCGTCCGCTTATGTAAGTAGGTACACGCGCCCACACGTACATATATATAATTGAAATAACGATTGGTGGTTTTCGTCTTATGCTGCTTTACGGGCAACTTCGTTATCGTACCCTCCTTCAAGGCCGAGCAGCTGTCAACCAAAGGGCAAAACAGGCAATTCGGTGATTGCGGCGTACATTGTATGGCACCGAAATCCATTATCGCCTGATTGTAGACAGCAGGCTGCGATTTATCCATCATCTCATCTGCCAAAGCAGCAAACAATTTCTTGCCTTCCGTACTGTCCACCGGCGTATCGATGCCGAAATAGCGCGAAAGCACACGATAGACATTCCCGTCCACCACTGCATAAGGCATACCGTAGGCGGATGAGCAAATAGCCGCAGCAGTATAGTCCCCTACCCCCTTCAACGCACGCACCCCTTCATAAGTAACCGGAAAAACACCATTCATACTTTTTGCCGCCGCATGCAGATTACGTGCACGGGAATAATACCCCAGTCCCTGCCAGCATTTCATCACCTCATCTTCCGGTGCTTCAGCCAAGGCTGTCACATTAGGAAAACGATGGATAAAACGCAAAAAATAATCATAACCCTGCGCTACCCGGGTCTGTTGCAGTATAATCTCTGAAATCCATATAATATAAGGGTCGGTGGTATTCCGCCAAGGCAATTCACGCTTGTTTTCGGCATACCAGGCTATCAATTTCTCACTAAATATATTCATCTCTATTACAGATAGTTATAAAAGTCTAAAAAGGGCAACGTCTTTCGCCTTGGATGGCTAACTTCTTCACAATTTATGGCTACATCCCTAATATAAAAGCGTGTAGCCCTTCCTACAGCACAAAAATAGTTCTTTTTCCCCCAACAAACCTTAATCAAAAGACTTTTTTAGAAAATTGTCCAGAATATATTTTTTAGAGAGCGTAAAAAGCTATATATTTGCAGTCCAAAAAATTAGGAAACTATAGTAATAATATTTTTTTTAAAGAAAAATGACTAAAGCTGATATTGTAAACGAAATTACAAAGAACACCGGGATTGACAAAGTAACAGTGCTTACTACGGTTGAAGCGTTCATGGACACAGTAAAGGCATCTTTATCAAAAGATGAAAATGTTTACCTCCGCGGGTTTGGTAGCTTCGTAGTGAAGAAAAGAGCACAGAAAACTGCTCGTAACATCTCAAAGAATACTACGATTATCATTCCGGAACACAACATTCCGGCATTTAAGCCTGCAAAAACATTCACCATCTCCGTGAAGAAATAATAAACAAGAGTATTAACCCATTAAATTATTGAAGCTATGCCTAGCGGAAAGAAGAAAAAAAGACATAAAATGTCTACGCACAAGCGTAAAAAAAGACTAAGAAAGAACAGACATAAAAGCAAAAAGTAATTTTTAGTCTGAAGGACAGAAATAAAGAACAAACTTGTGAAGCTATTTGTCTCGCGAGTTTGTTCTTTGTTTAAGTAACAAATTGTAGTCGGCAAGGTGACAAGGAAAAAGAAGATAAGGAAGATAGTCGCAATACACTTCCTCTTATAAACTCGTCAACTTAGAACCTCGTCAACTTTAGAACCTAAAAAGCAAAAAAATTGTGACAAGTGAACTCGTTGTAGACGTACAGCCCAAAGAGGTCTCCATCGCCCTGCTCGAAGACAAGAGCCTGGTGGAACTTCAAAGCGAAGGAAGAAACCTTTCTTTCTCGGTGGGCAACATGTATTTAGGACGAATCAAGAAATTGATGCCCGGCCTGAATGCCTGCTTCGTGGACGTGGGTTACGAGAAAGATGCTTTTCTTCATTATCTGGACTTAGGTCCTCAATTTAACTCGTTAGAGAAGTACGTAAAGCAAACTTTAAGCGATAAAAAGAAACTACCGCAAATCACCAAGGCAACCATACTTCCCGATCTTGAAAAAGACGGCACCGTAGCCAATACACTCAAGGTGGGACAAGAAGTAGTGGTGCAAATTGTCAAGGAGCCTATCTCTACCAAGGGTCCGCGCCTGACTTCCGAAATCTCATTTGCCGGAAGATATCTGGTGCTGATACCTTTCAACGACAAGGTTTCCGTATCACAAAAAATTAAATCGAGCGAAGAACGAGCCCGCCTCAAGCAATTGCTGATGAGCATCAAACCGAAGAATTTCGGAGTGATCGTCCGCACCGTTGCCGAAGGAAAACGCGTAGCCGAACTCGACGGAGAGCTTAAAGTTTTATTAAAGCACTGGGAAGATGCTGTCACCAAAATACAGAAAGCTACCAAATTCCCGACATTGATTTACGAAGAAACCAGCCGCGCCGTAGGCTTATTGCGCGACTTGTTCAATCCTTCTTTCGAGAACATCCACGTCAACGACGAAGCCGTGTTCCACGAAATCAAGGATTACGTAACTCTTATCGCCCCTGACCGGGCAGGAATCGTAAAACTGTATAAAGGACAACTCCCCATTTACGACAATTTTGGTATCACCAAGCAGATCAAGTCTTCGTTTGGCAAGACGGTTTCATACAAGAGTGGTGCCTACCTGATTATTGAGCATACTGAGGCGCTTCACGTAGTAGACGTGAACAGCGGTAACCGCACCAAGAATGCCAACGGGCAGGAGGCCAACGCACTCGAAGTGAATCTGGGAGCTGCCGACGAACTGGCTCGCCAGCTGCGACTGAGAGATATGGGTGGTATCATTGTGGTGGACTTCATTGATATGAACGAAGCCGAAAACAGACAAAAGCTTTACGAACGTATGTGTGCCAACATGCAGAAAGACAGGGCAAGACATAACATCCTACCGCTCAGCAAATTTGGACTGATGCAGATTACCCGCCAGCGTGTGCGCCCGGCAATGGATGTCAATACCACAGAAATCTGTCCCACCTGTTTCGGAAAAGGCACCATCAAGTCCTCTATCCTCTTTACGGACACTTTAGAGAGTAAAATTGACTACTTAGTCAACAAACTGAAGATTAAGAAATTCTCGTTACACATCCACCCGTATATTGCTGCTTACATCAACCAGGGACTTGTTTCCCTGAAACGGAAATGGCAGATGAAATACGGATTTGGTATCAAGATTATTCCAAGCCAGAAACTCGCGTTCCTGGAATATGTATTCTACGACCCGCAAGGGGAAGAGATTGACATGAAGGAAGAATTCGAAATTAAATAAGAAAGACGGCGAAGTAAATCAGAAACTTCGCCGTCTTTTTTGTTTTTCCCGCCAACTTTTCAAAATCAATGGCCGATATCTAAAAGAAACTCACCATTTATATAGAAGCGACCATCACTCCCCTGCACATGCAAGGTGATAAATCTCTTTACTGTCCTGCTTTGTCAGCTTCACATAGTTCCCTACCAACTCTCCTTTATTGCGGTGCAGACTATCCGCCAGACGGTCAATATCAGGATTTTCAACACCCAGTTCTTTAAATGTCACAGGCAGACCAAGAGAGCTAAAGAAAGCTTTCAGCTTACCAATACCTTCCAAAGCAACCGCTTTCTTATCTTCTGATTCAGGAACGCCCCATACACGAACGGCATATTGGGCAATCTTTCCTACATTATACTCTACCATCCACGTCATCCAGGCAGGGAAGATAACAGATAACCCGGCACCATGGGTAACACCATAAATAGCGCTGATTTCATGCTCCAGGAAGTGCGAAGCCCAATCTTCCTCACAACCTACGCCACAGGTACCATTATGCGCAATCATGCCCGCCCACATCAAGTTGGCACGCGCACCGTAATCTTCAGGATTTCTCATTACCTTGGGAGCTTCATTGATGATAGCCATTAAAGTGCCTTCACAAAGACGATCTCCAATTTCCACCTCCTGAGTGTTCGTAAAATAACGCTCCATGATATGAGCCATCATATCAGCCACACCACAGGCTGTCTGAAAGGGCGGCAAAGTATAAGTAAGTTCCGGATTCATAATAGAGAATATCGGACGCAAAACTTCCGGTACACGCAGGCTGAGTTTCTGCAAACCGTCCAGTTTCGTTATAACCGTATTACCGGAACCTTCACTTCCGGCAGCAGGAATAGTCAGCACAACAGCTACTTTCAGCGCTTTAGTCACTTTAGCCTTTCCGATATAGAAATCCCAGAAGTCACCTTCATAAAGCACACCTGCCGCTATGGCTTTGGCTGTATCAATGACAGAACCACCACCCACAGGCAACAGCATATCAGCCTGTTCACGGCGGCAGAATTCAATGCCTTCATACACTTTTGTATCCACCGGATTCGGCTGCACGCCACCCATCAAACAATATTCAATCCCTGCTTCCTGCAAGGACTGCTTCACCCTATCCAGCAAACCACTCCGCACGACAGAGCCACCGCCGTACACAATCATCACTTTCTGCGCACCATGCTTCCGCGCCAGTGCACCGACTTGCATTTCCGTATCCTTACCGAATACAAATTCGGTAGGACTGTAAAAGACGAAATTATTCATAATTTATTATATTATTATATGCGAAATACCGGCATAAAGTAGTATAGCCATAATAAGAGTTTACGTTTCTCCACAACCGAAGGGATAAAAGTCCCCACAACTACATCATAAAATTACTGAACAGGAAGAAGCAAGCATCGCCAACCTCCGGAAGTTCTTTCTTGCGGGAAAGATGAATGCCGCACCGGGAACAAAAATCCTTCAACAAGAATTCAGTTTTGTTATCTTCCACCTCAATGACGTGAGGTTTATTACCCTGCTCGCGCAAAACATTGACTAACTTCAATAGTAACTCCTCTGGATTGTTGTTCAAAGCATCCTGAGTCAAAATGGGAAATACCAACTCGTTGGCGGTATCCAAACAAAGTAATACGGTAGGGAGGTAAGGAGCTTCATCCTCATCTGCATCTATGGGCGTCGGCATATGCAGATACTTCATTTGTAATGTCCCGGAAACAGGCAACTTTTTCATCTCGCCTGCCAGTATGTCGTTGGCAAACTTTGGTGCAACACACTCATCAGGCAGAAAAGCAGGAAGCTGAGTAATATTCCACTCGTATGTACCATCGGAATTGGGAATAAGGTACGGAACAGATTTTCCACCCTTTGCGGTAGGATAGTTGCCATTTACATCAAAGCCCAGCTTTACAAAGTCAGAGGTTGTCACCTTTGCCGCCACAGCAATAGCGGCCCGAAGCGCCTCAACGATATCACGCGCATCCTCCATACAAGTGATGCCATACTGCATCTTTCCAGGCTGATACCGGGTAAAGTCAGGCCAGCCTTTAGAGCGTCGAATCTTCAGCTTATGGGCATCGGCATAATTACGGATAATTTTCTTTGTTTTCACATCCATGTCAGATGCTTGCATAAAGTCGCAATTGATACAATCGAAAGTTGTTGTCATTTCAAACATTTCGATTTCTGAGAGATGTTCATTGCCTAAGCTGATAGTTTTCAAATAAGTAGTGAAACCTTTTCGCCCCCGGTAGAAACCCAAGGCAAGGTGTTCACCTGCATTTCCCATCACGCAACAATATCCGGTTTCCCCATCGGATAGGCGAAATGCAAATACATCACTATCTGTCAACTCTTTCCACAATTCTGTGTCCCGATATTGAAATGCTACCGCAAGCATGTCGTCTACAAGAATCATTTTTCTAATTATTTATGGTTATAAATGTATTATTTTGTTCAAAGATAGGAAAAAAATTGAGACTTAGCGCAGGGCGCAGTAATAAGCCTGATAAATAGCACGGTGCTTTCATTTTTTTGCTAAATATCATGTCGTTTTCGGGAATAATCAATATCTTTACATGAAATATCAAGTTAAATCAATTGAAATGGAGCGTATCAATAGATTACAAGTCGTTTTAGCAGAGAACGTTGAAACTTTCGATAAAATAGCTAATCTTCTGAATGTTGATATGAAAGAGAGATTCTATGACTCAAGCGGTTATATTGCCTAAAAACCGTAGCGATTTGAGAATAGTTTTAAAATAAATAATAATTAAGGAGTGAAGGGCAATTCTAACATTTAGAAGTATACATGGAACAACAAGATGAAATCATCATATATCAGTCTCAGGATGGTACGATAAAAGTTGATGTACTATTCTCTGAAGAGACGGTTTGGCTGACACAGACGCAGATTGGGTCTCTGTTTGGAAAGGCTAAATCTACTATAAGTGAGCATATCAAAAATATCTTCGAGGAAGGAGAACTGAATGAAAATATGGTTGTTCGGAAATTCCGAACAACCACTCAGCATGGTGCGATCGAAAATAAGACCCAAAGCCACGAAGTTAATTATTACAATCTGGATGTAATTATCTCAGTTGGCTATCGGGTGAAATCTGTGCAAGGTACGCAGTTTCGTATTTGGGCGACACAGCGTTTGAGGGATTATATCATCAAGGGATTTGCTCTGAACGATGAGCGATTCAAGAGCGGCTCGTCAATGAACTACTTTCGGGAACTGTTAGACAGAATTCGGGAGATTCGCTTGTCCGAACGGCTTTTCTATCAACAAATCAAAGATATTTATGCCACAAGCATTGATTACGATCCGTCCGATGAAATGACCCTTGCCTTTTATAAAGAGGTGCAAAACAAACTTCTTTGGGCGGTCAGCGGGAAAACTGCGGCGGAACTGATCGGGCAAATGCCACATTGCCGCAAATGGGGCTGACATCGACATCTTTACCCAATAAGGTTCGTAAGGCAGATGTAGAAATTGGAAAGAATTACTTGAATGAAGAAGAGATTGGGCTTTTGAAATTGATCGTAGAACAATTCCTTGCTTATGCAGAGACTCAGGCAATACAGCACAAACCGATGTATATGCGGGATTGGATTGAGAAATTGAAGCAGGTACTTACGATGAATGATAAAAACATATTGGAGCACGCGGGATCAATCTCTCATAAATTGGCACTGCAAAAAGCCGCTGGCGAGTATGACAAATACAAGGAGGTACAAAAACAGTTGGAACGATTGGAAAGCATCAAAGAACTGGAGCAGGATATTCAAAAACTGAATAAAAATAAGAGAAAAAAGAAATAGTCTAAATTTAAAATTATAACAGAGACTGAAAAGGACTCTTGGTCTCTGTTATAATACTTCTGAATATTTTGGTTATCAACAAAATCTTTTCATCTATTTACATAGAGTTGTTTGAGGACTATATTATTCAATATATTTACTATAACGTTCGAAGAAGCGCTTGAACGCTCCCCATTTCATCAACCCTTTTTCAAAGACAAAGATGCCCAGGAGAGCACAGAATATTCCCAATAATACATCAATCAGATAATGATGCCCCGAATAAACAGCTGTGCACCAGATACCCACCATAATAAATGCAAATAATGCTATCAGCCAACCCTTACAACGGTTCATTATAGCATAAGCCAACGCCACAACCATATATGCCGCATGCAGCGAAGGAACGGCTGCAAATACATTTGCATTACGCCCATAGATAGAGTCGAATATCGTGCATCCCAGCAGTTCGTCAAAACGCCCCAGTCCCGCCACATTTCCCGGAGTATTCAGCATCGCCTCAAATCCATAGTTCATAGCGTACCAAGGGGGAGCGGCAGGATGAATGTAATATCCGGCAAAGCCAATAAGATTAACCAGCAGGAAGACCATGGCAAAACGGAGATACATCCGGCGATCTCCCTTCAGATAAAGCCACAAACCGAAAGCTATAGGCAAAGGCACCCAGCAGAGATAGAACACCCCAGCAAAGAAATCGGCTACCGGCCAGTGATGTATGGCAAAGTATTCACAAGGAATCAGCGTAGCCCCATTCACGGATATACCGAAAAGAGACTTCTCCGCTTCATACAAGCCCTGCACATCGATAGGGTTCACCTGGTAATTGGGGTACACCCGCATCCAGTCGTAGGAAATCCCGAAAATAACAAATGGCAGCAAAGCCACTGCCAGCTTACGGGTTGTCTTTCCTGCAAAAAACAGAAACAGGAACAAGCCCGTCATTAGAAAATGCTCCGTACGAAGTCCGATGCAAGTAGCCGTCAGCAACAGGAAAGCCAACGTAATGACTACCAGCAATGCCGTCTCTCTCACCGGAGGGAAATATCTTTTTATCATTTATTCAAAAGTTTATAGCAATGTACCAAGCGGACAAAAGCCGTCAGATTAGCCAATATGGCAATGATTGCCAGAGGAACAATCAGGATCAGCATTGGGTCGAAGAGCGTGCAATCGGAAAATACACCGCAGAACAGGGCTCCCAGACTGGTCAGCACCACTCGCTCAGGGCGCTGCATAATACCCACTTTACATTCCAGTCCCAGACCTTCGGCACGTGCGCGTACGTAACTTACCATCAGCGAACCGATCAAAGCAAGGAAAGTAATAATGGAACCCAGGAAATATCCCTGCAATATAAGATAATAGGATATACCGAACAAAGTAAACAGTTCACTGTAACGGTCGAGCACCGAATCGTACAACGCCCCGAAGGTGGAAGACATATTGCCAAGACGCGCCACGCGGCCATCCATCATGTCAAACAGCCCGGCGAAGAGTATCAGTCCGCCTGTCCATCCCACTAAAGAAAGGTCCTCTTCCGAATCTGTAACCAACCCTGCATAAATAAATATACCGGCAGCCACAATGTTAAGTATCAACCCGGTAGTAGTAATAAAGTTAGGCGTAATGCCAATTTTAATCATGCCACGCACAACGGGATTGATAATCTTGTATATCACCTGTTGCAGCCAGTCTCTGTAATTCATGTTCATTCTATTTTTTCTCCAAACGTTGTTTCAGAAATCTTTTTAAGTTGTGGTTCCGGTAGACGAAGACCCGTTGCAGATAATAATTCCAGAAAAATGCAACCAGCAAGGCTACCGTGATTTTAGAGAGGATAAACACGTCATAGACGTAATATCCCAGCAACCCGTTCACCCACTTCATTCCTGCCAGCCATTCCGTCAAAGCAAAAGTACCCCATGTATTGATAAGGATGCTCCCACCCCATACTATGAAATACTTCAGCCCCACATGTATCTTCTTGCAGTCTTCCGCCTTAAATACCCATTCATAGTTGATTACACAATTGACCATGCCGCCAACCACGGAACCGATAAATGTGGCATACAAATAGTATACACCAAACAATTTCACCAACAGAATAGTTATCAGAAAATCGATTACAGTGGCTATCTGTGCAGAAAGCTGCGCCTTCATAAAAAGCCACACTTCCCTGCGCCAACCTGCAAACCGACTCTGTTCATCTACTCCATCCACCATCTTGCCACTATTAAAACGATGAAACCATACACTCCCGCCAATACATCATCCATCATCACCCCGACTCCACCCGGCAAGTTTTCCATCCGCCGGATGCCCAGCGGCTTCAGAATATCAAAGAAGCGGAACAAAACAAATGCTGCCAGTCCATACCAGATATGACCTGCCGGAACTGCCAGAAGCGTGATCCACACACCTACCATCTCATCCACCACCACGCGCGACGGATCTTCACCCCAGTAGGGTTCCAGACGGTCGGTAGCCCAAATGCCGGCTACGGTGAACAGGGATATCAATGCGACAGTCGTCCACAACAGACAGGTTTCTGATATGAGTAAAGAAAGTCCGAACCAGATTAGCGTAGCGAGTAAAGCGCCCGCCGTGCCCGGAGCAAAGGGAGAAAAGCCTGAGCCGAAGCCCGTGCCTATCAGGACAGGGAAGAAGGAAGGTCTCCTCATAGAAAAAAGATATAAAAGAGTGATAAGGTGATAAAATGGTAAAGCGGTAAAGTAATACTACATCACCACTTTATCACTCTACCACCTTATCACCTTATTATTATTTATTAATCCAGATAGCTCGGTGATTTTTCACCCACCATCGTACGGATTGTTTCTTTCACCATTCTCCATTGAGTGAACAGATCATGGATCGGTTCATGCTCAAAGTCGTGCATCGGGCTCTTGCAGAAGAATGACAACCAGGTCTGGATTCCAGACATACCTGCACGCAATGCCAGGTCACTGAAAATAACGAGGTCGAGTGCAATAGGAGCTGCAAGAATAGAGTCGCGGCACAGGAAGTTTACTTTGATTTCCATCGGGTAACCCATCCATCCGAAGATGTCGATGTTATCCCATGCTTCCTTATTATCTTTACGGGGAGGATAGTAGTTGATACGAACCTTGTGGTAAACATCACCATAGAGGTCGGGATATTTTTCCGGTTCGAAGATGTTATCGATAACAGACAGCTTGCTGACTTCTTTTGTTTTGAAGTTTTCGGGTTGATCGAGCACTTCACCGTCACGGTTACCCAGGATGTTGGTAGAGAACCAACCGCTTACACCCAGCATACGAGTCTTGAACATCGGAGCGAGCACTGTTTTCATCAGTGTCTGTCCACTCTTGAAGTCCTTACCGGAAATGGGCACATTCATCTTCTTAGAGAATTCCCACATTGCCGGAGTATCTACGCACAGGTTAGGAGCACCCATGATGAACGGAGCACCTTCTGCAATTGCAGCATAAGCATAGCACATACTCGGAGAAATCACTTCCGTGTTATTAGCCTTCATTGCTTCTTCCAAAGCGGCAAGCGACTCGTGTTCTTTACACAACGGAACGTAGATCTCGGTACTTGCAGCCCACAGCACGGCAATACGCTCGCAGTTGTTGGCAGCCTTGAAGTTACGGATATCCTCACGCAGTTGCTCCACCATTTCCCAGCGGGTAGCGGCGTTCTTGATATACGTACCATTCAGGCGTTTTGCAAAGTTGTGGTCAAAGGCAGCAGGCATCGGCTTGATGGCTTGCAATTCCTCTTTTACCAGATTTAAATCTTTTTCTTTCAGAACTTCTGCATACATCGCAGCTTCGTATGCATTATCAGGGAAGATATCCCATCCGCCGAAAACAATGTCGTTCAAATCTGCCAAAGGCACTACGTCCTTAATCAGCTTTTCGTCGTTGTTCTCCATGCGTATTGTGGCCATCTGTGTAATAGACCCAATAGGTTTTGCCAGTCCCTTACGAGCAGCTAACGTACCCGTTATCATGGTGGTTGAGACCGCGCCACCCACTCCGACTACCAGTACACCCAAACGACCAGTTGCCGGCTTAATGTTTTCTTTCATTGCCATTGTATCTTTTAAAGTTTAAAAAATTGCTCAAATTTAGACTATTTTGTTCAATTGAGACTCGTCTTTTTATCCGATTTAATGTTCTGTTAGTAAGATTTAAGTTAAAAGGTCATGTGCAGACTGATTCTAAGACCGGATTTATCAATTCCGGGCAGATTTCTGTAAGTTAATCGCCAGACATAATCGAAGCGAAGCACCTTCAAAATATTCTCTACACCGACCCCCACTTCCATATAAGGAGTATCTCCCATATAAGAGGTTGTGACGGGAAAACGGAAGAGGTCATTGCTGACTGTCGGATTATTTTTGTCGCTCAAATTCCCGTACAATCCCCTAAACGAAAGGACTTCACGCCATTTCAACTTTTTCAGCAAAGGTACGCGGTTGAACAAAAAGCCATTTAGATAGTAAGTAACGTCCCACGAAGCATATTCATCGTTCATAAACTCCATGGCATTCATCAGGGAGTAAGACTCCGGCTGAATGGTATAAGAGAGGTTGGCGTTCGGGATAATCAGTAACGGGAAAGGTACTTTATCCCAAACTTTTCCGGCTTTCAGAATGACGTCCGTATAGCCGAAGGCCGAAAACCAGAAACGTTTCTGAAAACCGGCCTCTGTATATTGATAGGTGTAATCGCCGCCCAACACTCCTTTTGCAGCCATCGTATGCGAAAGCGAGAAGACCGGAGCATCCAGTGATACCGGGAAGCGGTTCCATTGCGTCTGAAAGAATTTTTCATTCGGCGCATAACGCAATTTTACTTCAAACTCGGTATTCGATATATTCTTCACGGGCGTTGCCATCTCATCCTGTTTCAGGAAAGGGATGAGATACGAAGACTCATCCTGCCGGAATCGGGAAGTGAGCTGAAAAGAGAAGCCGGAATGGAACTCATTGGTGTAAGTCAGCTCCGCCTTGCGCTGATAGCCTATCCGGTCGTCCTTCTGGCGCTTCAAGCTCAGGAATACGTTGTCCTGACTGGTATAGAGGTAATGCTGCCCGTATTGGTTTACATCCGAGGTATATCGTGCTTTCAAAGAGTGAATAGGAAATTCGTTGGCATACTCCTTCTTCTTATGGAAAGAATATTCCACTTCCGCCATCCCCTTCATCCGGTGGTCTTTAAAACCGTAGGCCATATATCCTTTATAGAACAGGTGCGGATTGAGCCACGCCGTAGTCATACCGCCCGCACGCAGGCGCACACCTTCCAGGGTGTTGCCGCTTATGGTGGTATTCATCATACCTATATAGAACAGGGGTTCTTTCTCTTTAGGTGCGGGTATGTAGCCGGTAAACAGCACTTTCAAGGTCTTCTCCGTCCAGTAATAGACAGGATACGTGCGAAGCTGCGCCATCATTTTATCAACGGAAGTTTCCTTCTTGCTGACTTCCACCTGACGGTTATCGTCCCAGTAAGCTTCCGTGCGATGCGTTGCTTCGGCCGGCTCAATCACTTTTTCCGGCTTCTTGAAGGCCGAAAGGGCATCCGCAGAAGGTTCATACACATAATTCCTGTAATACACATCCCGCTTGGCATAGATACCGTCACTGTTGTCCACCAGCTTGAATTCGGTGGTGATATGTTCGTCAGCCAACTGGCGCGTACCATCCGCCCCACGGGTAAAGTTCTGTTCCAAAGACATATAATCCACAAAATTCAGATTGATCTTCTGTGGAAAGTTCATGGTGGAACGACGCACGAAATAGGTACTGTCCAACGTAACGTACAAATGTCCCGTAAAACCGAAGGACTCGGAATTGAAGGGTACGAACGTCAGGTCCACACAAGGCTGGCCCGCTATCGTAAGCGTGTCCATCAGATAATATTTATAGAATGAAGGTCCCAGGGAAGAAAGCGGGCTTACGAACTTATTGGTGAACAGTGTGATGTTGTTTTCATAAATATCGACATCGGTCATTGTCACACTGATGGCTTGCTCCATGCCTTGCTGCGAAAGCATCTCATCCACACCGGCCTGTCGGCGGGCATGTACGCGTTGTTTCTGACTTTTGGGAGATTTGCGGTAATAATCCGTAGCCAGCAGCTCACGGTTGGAAACGGCAAGCACAGGCTTTCCCGTAACGGCGGAAGTATCTACGTAGTCCGTCAGGAACTTGAATTTACGATAAAGCCACTTCTGCTGCTTTGCACTGTCGAAGTTGTTGATGGCAAAGGTCATCTTCTCATAACGGTCCCGTTGCCAGAAGTCCAACTCTTTGGGCGAATAGTCATCCCGATGTTCTATCATCTGTCTCACAAATTCCACGGCGGGATTATCTTTTTTCTTGTATCGCTCCCGCTTAGGCTTTACCACCACTTCGTTCAGGGCATACGTTGCCGGAGAAAGGGCGATGGTAAGGCGGATGCCTTGTGCCGGATGAATAAGGCGGGTGTATTCATTATATCCAATGGCAGAAATAACCAGCACGGCTTGGGGGCGGTAGGTATTGAAAGAAAACTGTCCTTTGTCGTTGGTCATGCCTCCCTCGGTAGTACCTTTCAGATATACAGATGTATAAGGGAGAGGCTCACGGGTTAACGAGTCTGTAACAACACCTTGTACCACATATTGTGCTTGCAGGGGGAAGCTCATCCAGCAAAGGCTGATGAACAATAAAATCCTTAAAAAAGTAAACCTCATACCTATTTTTATAATGTTGAAAGATGAATGAGAATTCAGGGGGGAATGGGGACGCGGACGACGCGGATCAGGCGGACGAACGCGTACCAATTTTCGCTAAATAATCATTCCTCCTTCTTTAACGCCCGCAAAGGTACGTAAGAAAACTTTTTTATAAAGTTCAGTTTTGCTGAATAAATGTTCTAAAAAACCACTTTTGCGCAAAACACTTCCTTTGGCAAGCTGTTGTATATACTTTAAACGACGCAAAAAGCATCGAAAACCAATTAATAACCTAAACAACTTAATTATGGAATGGATAATAAACCAGCTCAGGGAGCGCCCCGAACTTGCCATATTCCTCACCCTGTTCCTGGGGTTCTGGCTTGGCAAACTACGTATCGGGAAGTTCAGCTTGGGGACGGTCACAAGCGTATTGCTTGTAGGCGTATTGGTAGGACAACTGAAGATCGACGTACCGGGCCCCATCAAATCAGTGTTCTTTCTTCTCTTTCTGTTCGCCGTCGGGTATAAAGTGGGACCGCAGTTCTTCCGCGGGCTGAAAAAGGACGGACTCCCCCAGGTAGGCTTTGCCGTACTGATGTGTGTATCGGTATTGGTGGTGACCTGGCTTCTCGCCCTCGTGATGGGCTATAATCCCGGTGAAGCCGCCGGATTACTGGCAGGTTCGCAAACCATCTCCGCCGTCATCGGAGTGGCCGAAGACACCATGGCAAACATGGGACTGGACGAGGCGCAACGCCAAAGTTATATCAATATCATCCCCGTATCATACGCTGTGACTTACGTTTTCGGTACGGCAGGTTCAGCCTGGGTACTCTCCTCCCTCGGTCCCAAACTGTTGGGCGGACTGGAGAAAGTGAAAGCCGCCTGCAAAGAACTGGAAGCCAAAATGGGCAGTTCCGAGGCAGACGAACCGGGCTTCATGCACGCCGCACGCCCCGTAACTTTCCGCGCCTACAAGATAGAAAACGAATGGTTCAAGCAAGGCCGTCGGGTGATAGACCTGGAAATGTACTTCCAGAAAGATGGTAAACGCCTGTTCGTAGAGCGCCTGCGCAAGCAAGGAGTCGTTCGGGATGTATCCCCGAATACCGTATTGAATATAGGAGACGAAGTCGTTCTCAGCGGACGCCGTGAATTCGTTATCGGCGAAGAGGACTGGATAGGCAATGAAGTACAGGACGCACAGTTGCTTGATTTCCCCGCAGAAACGTTACCTGTCACGGTCACAAAGAAAACGTTCGCCGGAAAGACAGTGGCGAATATCCGCCGGCACAAATTCATGCATGGCGTCAGCATCCGCAGCATCAAGCGTGCGGGAATTGAAATACCCGTACTGGCACAGACCAAATTGGATGCCGGCGACGTCATCGAAGTAGTAGGCACAAAGCAGGAAGTGGAAAGTGCCGCTGCACAAATAGGATATGTGGACCGGCCTACCCACCAAACGGATATGATATTCGTAGGATTAGGTATTCTGATAGGCGGTTTGTTCGGTGCATTATCCATCCACATCGGTGGTGTTCCCATCAGTCTGAGTACGAGTGGAGGTGCATTGATAGCCGGATTATTCTTCGGTTGGCTGCGCAGCAAGCATCCTACGTTCGGACGCATTCCCGAAGCTTCTCTGTGGGTACTGAATAATGTAGGGCTGAATATGTTCATCGCAGTAGTAGGAATAGCCGCCGGACCGAGTTTTGTACAGGGTTTCCGGGATGTCGGGCTCAGCTTGTTCATTGTGGGGGCCATAGCCACTACCCTGCCGTTGATCATCGGTTTGCTACTGGGTAAGTACGTCTTCAAGTTCCACCCTGCAATAACACTGGGATGCTGTGCCGGAGCACGTACAACGACAGCCGCGCTGGGAGCAATACAAGATGCAGTGGAAAGCGAAACGCCTGCGCTGGGCTATACCGTAACGTATGCTGTGGGCAACACTTTATTAATAATATGGGGTGTCGTCATCGTACTGCTGATTTAACCCGGCGGATATAGCATACAACTGATATACCGTATGCAAGAAACTAATCGCCGCGATGCGAAGAACTAATCTTCAAGATGCATATTATTATTCTTACAACAACTATTGTAATAAAGAAATATATCTATTGTAAGAAAGCAACACAGTTATTGTAAGATACAATAACAGTTATGGTATGAATAGTTTTATGCATCTCCGAGAATAGATTCTTGCATCCCGAGAGTCAGTCTATCGCACTCACAGGATTAGTCTATTACACCCCAAAATTAGATGATAACAATTAAAACTTAACGAAATGGATACCAAAAACTTTGAAAAGAAAATGGAAACAATCAGCCCATTCGAGCTGAAAAACCAATTGATTGATATGGCCGATGAAAGCCTGAAGAAAACTGCCCGCACGATGCTGAACGCCGGACGCGGTAACCCTAACTGGATAGCTACCACCCCTCGCGAAGCTTTCTTCCTCCTGGGACAGTTCGGACTCGAAGAATGTCGCCGCGTCATGAACCTCCCCGAAGGCATCGCCGGCATTCCTCAAAAAGAAGGCATCGCCTCCCGCTTCGAAGCTTTCCTCAAAAAGAACAATGCCGCCCACGGTGCCAAGCTCCTGGAGCAGACCTATAACTACCTGTTAATGCAACATGCCGCCGATCCCGACTCCCTGGTGCATGAATGGGCAGAAGCCGTAATCGGCGACCAGTACCCTGTGCCCGACCGCATCCTGCACTTCACCGAAATACTGGTGCAAGATTACCTGTCGCAAGAAATGTGCGATAACCGCCCTCCCCGCGGCACATTCGACCTCTTTGCCACCGAAGGCGGAACCGCCGCCATGTGTTACCTCTTCGACTCCCTCCAGGAGAACTTCCTGCTGGATAAAGGTGACGGCATCGCCCTGATGGTACCCGCTTTCACCCCCTACATTGAAATTCCGCAACTGAGCCGCTACCAGTTCAACATGATAGAACTGCATGCCGACCGCATGACGGACGACGGATTCCACCTCTGGCAGTACAATGACAAGGACATCGACCGCCTGAAAGATCCCGCCATCAAAGCGCTCTTCGTCACCAACCCCAGCAATCCGCCCAGTTACGCCCTCAGTCCGGAGACGATGGCACGCATTGTCGATATCGTGAAGAATGATAACCCCAACCTGATGGTCATCACAGATGATGTATACGGCACATTCAGTCCGCACTTCCGCTCATTCATGGCTGAACTGCCGCACAATACGCTTTGCGTCTATTCCTTCTCCAAATATTTCGGAGCTACCGGTTGGCGTGATGCCGTCATCGCCCTGCACGAAGACAACATTTATGACAAGCAAATTGCCCGCCTGCCGGAAGATAAACGCAATGCGCTGAACCGCCGTTACTCAAGTCTGACCCTGCACCCCGAAAAAATGAAATTCATCGACCGCATGGTAGCCGACAGCCGACAGGTTGCACTGAACCATACCGCCGGCCTGTCATTGCCCCAACAGATGCAAATGAGTTTATTCGCTTCCTTCGCCCTGCTGGATAAGGAAAACAAATATAAACTGAAGATGATGGAAATCATTGAGAAGCGTCTGCATGCCTTGTGGGATAATACGGGATTCACGTTGATAAAAGACCCGCTCCGCGTAGGATATTATACGGAGATCGACATGCTGGTATGGGCAAAGAAGTTCTATGGAGATGATTTCGTAGAATACCTGAAACGTACCTACAGCCCGCTGAACGTCGTATTCCGCCTGGCAAAAGAAACGTCTCTCGTCCTGCTGAACGGCGGTGGCTTCGATGGTCCGGAATGGAGCATACGCGCCTCGCTTGCCAACCTGAACGAAAAGGACTATGTGGTCATCGGCCAGGGCATCAAGCGGATTCTTGACGAATACGCAAAGGCGTGGAAAAAGACTACGGAAAAATAATGCGGAACCGTGTCAACCCATCACTGTACGTGCGTAAAGAGAACGTACACCCATGACGGGTAAGCACCTCACGAATAAACACCAGACCGATTCCCTGCCCGTTCGGTTTGGTGGAAAAGAAGGGACTGAAGAGCTTTGCTTCAGTCTCTTTTGTTATACCGGGGCCATTATCCACCACTTCAATCGTGGTAGGAGCGATTGTGCGGACTACAACCCTACCCTGCTGGATCGTTCCTTCGGGCGCATGTTCGATACTTTCCGCAGCATTCTTGATAATATTCACCAATACCTGTTCCAGCAGTGCCGCATCAAAGCGTACCGGTTCCAGCTTCGGATCACATTCCAGCCAGAGAAGAATATTCCGGTCGTTGCACATACCCTCCATAAAGCGTTTACACATGGAGGCCAATTCATTCAGTTTGCCCGTAACCAAGGTGGGCTCAGGAATCTTCACGACATCGGCAAAACGGGTGATAAAGCGGCTCATGGAGAAGCAACGCTCGGTACAAACGCGCATTACATCGCAGATATCCTCCATATTCTCTTCGGTGGAAAGAGCTTGTTCCACGGTATCAAGTGTAGACGTAATACCCGCCGTCGTATTGTTCACCTCGTGGGCAATCATGCGGATCACCTTCTCATACGCTTTCTTTTCAGCACGCATCACCTCGTCCGTCATCTTCTCTATCAGATAGAAAGGATGATGAAAACCTCTGTCTATAAAGGATGAATGGGTGCACTTATAGATATTCGAGTCATTCAGACGCACCACTGCCGTCTGATCTTTTGAGATATTCGCCAGTTCTTCAGCCAGAGGAGAGTCTATATTCTCAATTTTCTTCCCCATCACTTCTTCCAGGCGTACGCCCATCATCTTCAATCCCATCGGATTGAGCTGGGATATTTCACCGTTCAGTGTGGTAATGACAACTCCCATCGGCGAAGCCTGGATAAGCAAGTCCAGGAAATGGTTTTGCTCGCGCAGACGCAAACGTTCGTTCTTCAATTGCTCCATCATGCGGTTGAACACATTTACAATGCGGTCCGCCTCGTATTGCCCTACCTTGCTGAGCCTGCTGCTGAAATCCTGTTCGCGCAGCAATTCCATACCGCTGCCGATAATATTCATCGGTTTCACTATCTTACGGTAGAAGATGAACAGGAACACCAGAATGAATACAATGATTCCCTCCACAATGTAGAGGTGTAACGGCTTCATCCCCTTTGCCAAGTAGAGAAGCACGCCACCTAACCCCAGAAGGAAAAGGACAAGTATGGAGAAATAGAACTTTATTCTCACGTAATTAGTGATTAGTGGTCAGTGATTAGTGATAAGCGGTAAGTGATAAGTGATTAGCGGGCTGCGCTTTAATGCCGCATTGTACTAATCACTTATCACTTACCACTTATCACTTTTCTGTGACTGTTATATTAAACTTTTCCAGTCGACGATAAAGCGCGGCACGACTGATGCCGAGCGTCATAGCCACCTGACTGAGATTTCCTTTATGGCGATCGAGCGCCTGCAAAATAGTCTGACGCTCTATTTCATCCAGCGTCATGCCTGCCAGAGACGATGCGTCCGAAGCCTTCACCGGTTCATTAGGACGCAGATATTGTGCGTCAAAATCCGAAGCTTCCAGTGTCGTCTTTCCGCTGACGAGAATCGTACGCTCTACCAGATTCTTCAGTTCACGGATATTTCCCGGATAAGGCAAGCGGGAAAGGAAGTTCAGGGCATCTGCCGAGAATTCCGTGCGGGGCAGTCCGTTAAGCTCTGCCTGACGGTCGGCAAAGTGGCGTGCCAGCAAAGGAATATCTTCACGACGTTCGCGAAGGGATGGCAACTTAACGGTTATCAGGTTGATACGATAGAATAAATCTTCGCGGAAGGTACGTTCCGATACCATCTTGCGGAGGTCGGCGTTGGTAGCGGATACTACACGGATATCCGTCTTGCGGGGGCGGCTGTCCCCCAGCACTTCAAACGTCTGATCCTGCAATACACGGAGCAGTTTCACCTGACAGGAAGGATCGAGGTCACCGATTTCATCCAAGAAGATAGTACCCTTGTTGGCAAGTTCAAAGCGCCCTACACGGTCTGTAGTGGCATCCGTAAAGGCCCCTTTCTTATGGCCGAACATTTCGCTTTCGAAAAGGCTCTGCGAGATACCACCCAGGTTGACCTTTACAAACGGCTGTTTCACCCGCTGGCTGTTGATGTGGATGGCTTCGGCAATCAATTCCTTACCTGTTCCACTCTCACCCGTAATCAGTACCGAGGCATTGGTACGCGCAATGCGTGCCACTGTATTCAGCACTTCCATCAATCCCTGAGATTTTCCGATGATATGGCTGCGGTTCAGCGTCTCGCTCTGTTCTTCCGGCGCATCTTTCGGAACGGCAGTCAGTTCAAGGGCAGTCTCGATGCGTTGCAGCAAAGCGGCATTGTTCCAAGGCTTCGTGATAAAGTCGAACGCGCCTGCCTGCATACCCTGCACGGCAAGTTGTATACTCCCCCACGCTGTCATCAGGATAACGGGTACATCGGGGCGGAATATTTTCACTTGCTTCAACAAAGTCAATCCTTCTTCTCCCGTTGTGGAAAGGGTGAAGTTCATGTCCATCAAAATGAGGGCAGGTGCCTCGGCACGCACCACATCCATTGCTTCGCGCGGTCCGGGAACAGTTTGCGCTTCATATCCTGCACGTTTCAGCATAAAACTGAGGGAAGAACGTACGGCACTATCATCGTCGATTATCAGTATCATAAGATTTCGTTGTTTTATGGTTTGCAAAAATAAACGATTTCACACAGAAAGCACAGAATATCACAGTTTTTTTCAATAACAAGCGAAAAACGGTTATGAGTTATAAGTTATTATTCATAACTCATAACTCAAACTCAGTCTCTCACAATTTCTTCAAAGTCCGCCTCCAGCTCACAATTCCGTTCAAAATCCCAAAGTGTCAGACTGCGGATCTGATAGAAATAGTACCAATAATAATAGAGCTCGGAAATATGTTTCTGTCTGGCTTCATCTTTTGATTTCTGTGCGTCGTTCAGGTCCAGCGTACTGATTTGTCCGATCATAAAGGTTTCCACACTGGTTTTATAACGTTTTTCGGCAATGCCGTCAGCTTCCTGTGCAATGCCCAACTGTTGTGCCTGATTATTGAAGTTCGCTACGAGCAGGAAAATATCCTGATTGAAGTCCATCTGTTCCTGACGGATTCTGGAAAGCACCACTTCACGGTTACTCTTTGCCACACGTACTTTTCCGCGGCGTTTTCCCCAGTCCAAGATAGGTACTTTCACACCCACCTGCACAATCTGGTTATCAAGCAGCCCCTTGTAAGCGGAAGTCAAATCACGATCCTGCCCCGTATAACCCACACTGGCAAACAGGTCGATACTGCGCAAATTTCCGCGAGCCGTAGCCACTTCATAGTCCGCTTCCAACTGGCGACGACGGATATTCTGTGCAAACGAGTTCCGGTCCAGAGCCTTGTTCAATACAAGATTATATTCCATCTTCATATCCGGTGCAGAATTCGGCAGCATCGGATTCAGGCTCTCGTCTTCCGACAAACCGAGGAAGGAACGCAACTGGAACATTTTCGCATTCAGGTTACTCTCTGCTTCCGTCACATCCGCCTTGCCCTGCAAAGCATTCAATTTCAACTGCAACAGGTCATTTTCAGAAATCTGCCCCATCTTGCGCTTTGCCATTGCCACTTCATAGAGGCGGTCGGCATTCACCTTATTCTGTTGGGCAGTTTTCAAATTTTCTTTTGCCAGCAGCAGATTGAAGAAATAAGTGATTGTCTTCATCGTCACTTGTTCCGTAGCAGTGATAAAGGCTGCTTTCGCTTCTGCGTATCTCACCGGTTCGATACGGCGGTTCCATTTCAGATTGTTCACTCCGAAGATAGGTTGCGACAACTCCAGACTGACGGGGACGGACATAAACCGTTTATCTCCTCCGGATCCTAATTGCTTGATATATTCAAGAGAAGAGGCCAGTGACAGTTTACCGCCCGTAAACCATAAGTTCTGGTCTATGGAGAGCGTTCCGGAAAGTCCCAGCGTATTGTTACGCACGAATGAGTAGGAACCATCCGAGTTTTGATATCTGCTGTAAGATTTATTGTAATTGGGTAAAGTACCGTTCAGATTCACTTCCGGTAACAGGTCGGCACGGAAGGTACGATATTCCCAGTATGAAGTCTTCAATTCATTCAGCGCTACGGCGGCATCCACTGACTGGGTACGTGCCAAAGCTATCGCTTCATTTAAAGTGATGAGACGTTCACGTTCGTTTGTCAATGTATCGTTCTGTGCAAAAGCGGCGAACGGAAATAGCATCCAAGCTGCGAGTAAAATATTCCTTTTCATGTTTATCAAAAAATAGTTGTAAACAGAAAAGCAAAGAGCGTGCCAAAGCGTCAGGATGCTTCTGGGTAGGGGTGGGTGTTCATTATCGGACAGTGGGGATGTCCAGAAACGGACGGTAATTAGTGATTAGTGGGTAGTGATTAGTGATTAGTACCATGCGGCGTTACAGCGCAGCCACTAATCACTAATCACTACCCACTAATCACTAATTAAAGCACTCCCTTCGAACTCGGCAATTCAAAGTGATAGATATCCCTCTTCACCGCCATCTTTATTGCGCGGGCCAGCGCTTTGAAAATGCCTTCTATCTTATGGTGCTCGTTCTGGCCTTCCGCTTTTACATTCAGGTTCATCTTGGCGGCATCGCTCAAGGATTTGAAGAAATGCAGGAACATCTCTGTCGGCATCTCACCTATCTTTTCACGATTGAATTCTGCATCCCATACCAGCCAGGGACGTCCGCCGAAGTCCAGGCAAACCTGGCAAAGGCAGTCATCCATCGTCAGGGCATAGCCATAACGCTCGATGCCACGCTTGCTTCCCAATGCCTGATAGATGCAATCGCCTAATGCAATCGCAGTGTCCTCTATGGTGTGATGCTCGTCCACTTCCAAATCGCCTTTCACATGGATCGTCAGGTCCAGACCGCCATGCTTGCCTATTTGCTCCAGCATGTGATCGAAGAAACCCAGTCCGGTATGGATGTCGCAGGCACCGTTACCATCCAGATTCAGAGACACGAAAATATCCGTTTCCTTGGTCGTGCGGTGTACTTCCGCTTTCCGTTCTCCGGCAAAAAGGAATTCGGCAACTTTATCCCAATCTTTCGTAACAAGGGCGCATACCTCTTCCAAACCTTCGCAAGCGGCTGTTCCACCTTCGGATTCCGGTTTCAGCAACGTAGTATCATCCTGCAAATAAATAGCCCGGCAACCCAGATTCTTAGCCAGTTCCACATCCGTCGGGCGGTCGCCGATAACGAAACTTCCGGCAAGATCGTACTCCGGATTATTCAGATACTTCGTCAACATCCCTGTGCGCGGCTTCCGGGTAGGCGCCATATTTTCCGGCATACTGCGGTCGATGAAGATTTCATCAAACGTAATCCCTTCACCTTCCAGCGTCTTCATCATCAGGTTATGCGCAGGCCAGAAAGTTTCTTCCGGGAAAGATGCCGTGCCCAACCCATCCTGATTGGTCACCATCGCAAACTCAAAATCCAATTTGCTACGGATGAAGCCCAGGTTACGCATCACTTTGGGATAAAACTCCAACTTTTCCAGCGAATCCAACTGGTAATCTACGGGCGGTTCAATCACCAAAGTCCCGTCACGGTCTATAAATAATACTCTCTTACTCATAGCTTTTCAATGCTTCTATCAGTTTATCATTCTCCATCCTCGTTCCTACCGTCACACGCAAGCAGTTGCCACACAGCGATATAGAATTACGGTTGCGGACGATGATCCCCTCTCCTACCAGATAATTATAGATCTTCACCGCATCCGTCACCCGTGCCAGAAAGAAATTGGCATCAGACGGAAATACTTCCACCGTCAACGGCAGTTCGGAAAAACGTTTCTTCAAATCCTCGCGTTCCTCTTTCAGCCTCTTCACCCAACGCTCTATCTCATAGTACTTATGCAACATCTCTATCGCCTGTTTCTGAGTCAGTTGGTTCACATTATAAGGGTACTTTATCTTGCTCAGGATGCCGATGATTTCCGTAGAAGCAAACGCCATTCCCAAGCGGATAGCCGCACAGCCCCATGCTTTAGAAAAAGTCTGGAACACAACAAGATTCGGATATTTATCTAAATCCAGCAAGAACGACGGTGATTCTGAAAAGTCACTGTACGCCTCATCCAGTATCACCAGCCCTTCAAACTCACGCAGCAACTTCTCTATCTCACTGCGCAACAAATCGTTTCCGGTAGGATTATTAGGCGAACACAGGAAAATCAACTTCGTCCGTTCATCCGCAGCAGACAGCAACTTGTCTGCCGAGAACTGGAAATGCTCGTCGAGCAGGACTTTGCGATACTCCACATTATTCACATCGGCACACACCTGATACATGCCGTAAGTGGGATCGATAGCCACCACATTGTCCACTCCCGGCTCACAGAAAGCACGGAAGACCAGGTCGATAGCTTCGTCGCTACCATTGCCCAGGAAAATATGCTCGGGAGACACTTTCTTTATCCTGGAAAGTTCCGTTTTCAGTTCCCACTGCATCGGGTCGGGATAGCGGTTATGCGGCAGATTGTACGGATTCTCGTTCGCATCGAGAAATACCGATGCCGTTACGCCTTTATATTCATCACGTGCCGAAGAGTAAGGCTTCAGCTTCCAGATATTCGGACGGGTCAGTTCTTGCAATGTTTTCATGATCTATAAATATGATAAAGTATTGAACACTATTTACGCGGATTACACAAATTTCATCTTTACCCTTATTCGTGTAATCCATGTAATTTGTATTCTATATTGTTTTCAATCTCACTGTTACCGCATTTTTGTGCGCATCCAGATGTTCGTTTGCCGCCATCTCTTCAATGGCAGGGCCTATATTCTTCATACCCTCCGGACGGATTTCCTGAAACGTAATCTTGCGGATAAAACTATCCAGGCTCACACCGCTATAAGCTTTCGCATATCCGTTTGTCGGCAAGGTATGATTCGTTCCCGAAGCATAATCTCCCGCACTTTCCGGAGAGAGCGATCCCAAGAAGACGGAACCCGCATTCACCACACGTTCTGCCACCTGCATATAGTCCGCAGTTTCCACAATCAGGTGTTCGGGCGCATATTCGTTCGTCAGTTCGATGGCCTCTTCCATATCCTTCACCACGATAAGCTTACTGTTGGCAAGAGATTTCTCCGCAATTTCCTTACGGGGCAGAAGTTCCAACTGACGTTCCACTTCCTCTTTCACGGCCTGTTGCAAAGCCTCCGAAGTGGTAATCAACATCGCCTGGCTATCCACACCGTGTTCAGCCTGGCTCAGCAGGTCCGCAGCTACAAATACCGGATTCGCCGTTTCATCCGCCAGCACTTCCACTTCCGACGGACCGGCAGGCATATCAATCGCCACATCACGCAGACTGACCAACTGTTTCGCTGCCGTCACATACTGGTTTCCCGGACCGAATATCTTGTAAACCTTCGGCACGCTTTCCGTTCCGTAAGCCATCGCAGCAATAGCCTGCACGCCACCTGCCTTGAATATCCGGCTCACCCCTGCCACCTGTGCAGCAAAAAGAATAGCAGGATGCACCCTTCCTTCTTTATCCGGCGGTGTGCAAAGCACAATCTCCTTACAACCCGCAATCTTTGCAGGCACAGCCAGCATCAGCACCGTAGAGAACAGAGGAGCTGTTCCTCCGGGAATATACAATCCCACCTTTTCAATAGCCACCGCCTTTTGCCAGCACGTCACGCCCGGCATGGTTTCCACCTTCTTGCCCTCAAAGCGCTGTGCAGCATGAAAAGTCTCTATATTCTGTTTAGCCAGACGGATAGCCGCCTTCAGCCTTTCATCCACCAGCGTCTCCGCCTCTTTCAGTTCCGCCTCCGTCACCGCCAGCGATGTCAGCTCCGCCTTATCAAACTTCGCCTCCATCTCCAGCACCGCACGGTCACCGTCCGACTTCACGCGGTCTATAATCCCCCGCACCGTATCGAACAGATTCTCAGTATTCATCACCGGACGTTTCAGTATCTCCGCCCACTGTGATCTATCCGGATTATTTATTAATTTCATACCCTATTCCATTTTTAAGATTCATTCTACACTATCACCCCTACACCATCACCTCTGCACTATCACCCCGAATGGTCCCCGGCCTCACTGTAGGAGCGTCAAACGCAGGTAGTATGTTCAGCGTCAAGAAGGGCAGTCTGTTTGAGCGTAGCGAGTTCCTGCCCTTTAGCTGAAAATGCTACCGGAGTAGCTCCGGAAGTGCAGCCTTGAGTTTTTCTTTTGGTATCTTTTCTTTTGTCTCAAGACAAAAGAAAAGTACATCACAATATCATTTTCTCAATCGGCAGCACCAAAATCCCTTCTGCCCCCAGCGACTTCAGCTTTCCGATAATCTCCCAGAAGCACTTTTCATCCAGCACTGTATGTACCGAACACCAGCCCTCCTGTGCCAACGGCATCACCGTCGGGCTCTTCATACCCGGAAGCACCTGGATAATCTCTTCCAACTGTTCTTTCGGTGCATTCATCAGCACATATTTCTTATCTTCCGCCGTCTTCACAGCATCCATACGGAAAAGCAACTCCTTCAGGATTTCCTTTTTCTCGTCACACAGATTCCTGTTACCAATCAGCAGTGCTTCCGATTTCATCACCACTTCCACTTCTCTCAACCGGTTGCTCACCAGCGTAGACCCCGAACTAACAATATCAAAAATCGCGTCCGCCAGCCCGATGCCGGGTGCCACCTCTACAGAACCTGTAATCACATGTATCTCCGCATTCACATTCTGCGTTTTCAAGAATGTGCTGAGAATACCCGGATACGACGTCGCAATCTTCCGTCCTTCAAACCACTGCACACCCGGATATTCGATATCCTTCGGAATAGCCAGTGACAAACGGCATTTGCTGAATCCGAGACGCTTTACAATCTCTGCATTTTCATTCTTCTCCACATATTCATTCTCGCCCACGATACCTATATCCGCCACGCCTGTTGCCACCGACTGCGGAATATCATCATCACGCAAAAATAACACCTCAACAGGAAAATTAGACGATTGTACCAGCAATGAACGTTTCACTGCATTCAATTTGATATCCGACTCTCCCAGAAATGACATTGTCTCGTCATAAAGACGACCTTTAGCTTGTACTGCAATTCTTAATAACATAATCTTATTTATAATTTTACGATTTAACTACTCACAAAAACTAAACTAGACTTAACCAAACTCTTGAAAACAAAAAAACGAGGCTTGCCATTATCCGGCAAGCCTCGTCGTTTATATGTTTATTCATTATGCACATACAATCATACGCCTACCGATTATTCGTCAGGTAATGATGATGGTGATGATGTGCAACAATATTTTTCATACAATTCTTTTGTTTGATGCGACAAAAGTAAACTATCCGTTTGAAACTTCCAAAGATTTATCACAAAAAGTTTTGTTTTCCTATCATTTTCTTAGTTTACGTTACAAATTACACTGATTTGCACAGATCAATTTATTATGGGAAAGTAATGAACTAAATGCCGATAATAATTTTAGGCGCGGATTACGCGGATTACACGGATTAATGACTGCGCTATCACACTATATTACAGGAAAAGAATCCGTGTAATCCGCGTAATCCGCGCCTAAAATTATATTCATTAACCGTCCATAGTAAGCAAACTTAAATCAGCGGCAGAATCTCCTCCTTCTCCACATCGCAGTGATGAAAGTGCATTTCCTGCTCCGCCTTCTCCTTCGGAAAAGTGAAGTAAGTGCATACCGCCTCCGAGCACACCTCTCCCGCTTCATTATAAAGTTTCGCATCGATAATCACGATATTCCGCTTCTGCTCGCGTATGGAAGCCCGCAACACGACATGCGAGTCTTTAGTCGACACCGGTTTACGAAAACGAGTTTCCATCTTCGAAGTCACCCCGCTTGTCTGCAACTTACGCACTACCACCCATCCGCAAATTTCATCCAGCAACACCGACTGAATGCCACCATGCAGCGTATTCAACCAACCCTGATACTCCGGACGCGGCTTCCAGATGCTCACCACCTCGTCGCCATCCTCGTAAAACTCCATTTTCACACCGGACTCATTATGGGGAGCACAACCGAAACAATTGTACCCTTCCAAATCTTTCCACGGGTTAATAATCTTCTTCATACAATTTCGTTTTTATTTTTAATTCAAGTTTCGCAGATTCTACAAAAAGATTGTAAATGGTACTTTTTTAGGCGCGGATTACACGGATTACGCGAATTTTTTAGTTAATTGACACAATAGCGCAGCTTTAAATCCGCGCAATCCGTGTAATCCGCGCCTAATATCCACACTAATAATATGTATATTCACGCTCTTCGTACACCACCGGCACATCATCTATATACTTGATTCTGATTTTCCAGTTTCCCTGATTGTCATTATGGAATTTATAGACGTATTTCACTTCTTCGGTTTGCCCTTCCGGACGCTCTGTTCCGGAAATCAGTTCCCCTTTGGTATTGTACCGATACGTATGCTGGCTTTGAGATGTACCATCCGGTGAAAGATATTCTTCGAACACTACACGTCCCTGAAAATTATAGCCTCTCCGAACAGAGCCAACCGGATCGGCTCCTTCGGGCTGCAACAGCACTTTCTGCTCTATTTGCTGCCCATAGGAATCATATATATAACGGAACTCACTACATTTTGTTCCATTCGTCAGGTAACCCACTTCCTGTACCATATTACCTTCTATGTCATAGCGAAACACATCCCGCTGCATAATTTCACCCTTATCATCCAGTATTGAACAGTGCTTGAGACGCCCTTCCTTATCATATCCATAACTCTTGTTTACCGTCAGCACATCCGCCGGCGTATAATGACTTTCTTTCGACAAATTCCCATTCTCATTATATTCATACTGAATCTTCTCCCGGCATACTCCCGCATCCGTGAACCGTTCCTCTTTTACTTTCCGTCCGTTTTCACCAAACTCGTAAACGAAGAACTGCCCTTTCTTCTCTCCCTTATCCACCGCCTGCGGACCTTTGGCGATGGCAACGTACGACCTTTGCTGTACCTTCTTCACTTTACCGCGCACGGGTATTTTCTCCCAGTCATTTCCACCGCCTGCATACTCTATATCCCTGCGGATAATGAAATTCGGTTCTCCATATTCATTGCAACCTTCAAAACGCTCTGTCCAGTTACCCGCTTCATCTATCTTCCGAATCGGATTCTTCTGATTATCATCTTTCACCACCCGCATCTTACCTAACTGTAGTGCCCCCCTTCTTTTCAGCGTCAGTGTATCCCCCTTTCCAATCGGGTATTCTCCCACGCGTTCCATCTTTTCATCCGGACCACCCATCAAGATGATCTTCTCCGGCGTTCCATCCGCATTATACAGTACTTGTCTGCCCGATGACCTCTTTTTCACATAGTCTCTGGAGTACGTTTTCAATATCTTTCCCGCTTCATCATACAAAGCAGAAGTAATCTGGAGTGTATCTTCCTGCCCGTTCATATAGGCAATGCAATTCAGCCGCCCTTTTTCATCGTATGTATAGCCCCAACAATCGCTGACTCCTTTATCCGCAGTTGCATAAATCTCACGCGACACCTGTCCGGCAGGGTTATACACATACACCAGTTTACCATGCGGACTGCCGTCCGGCTTCAGCCTGTTCTCTACCATCTTACGACCTTTACTGTCGTACTTCACGAATGTAATGTAATCCACCACCTTACCGGTCACCCACGTAGTGTCCTTCAGTAGCGGCTCATACACCACCGTACGTATGTTTTTAATGCCCGGCTGATCCTGGGCACGAAGTGCAGCCGAACCGGCTGCCAACAGAAGAAGCAAAACAAATATTTTACATCTCTCAGAGATAAATCTGTGTTTCATATCCAATAGTGTCTTTCTATATGTTGCCACAAATATAACAATACTTCAACACGCACAAAAAAAGGCGGGGAGTTTTTTACTCCCACGCCTCCGCTTTTACTTCAAAACAAGGACACTCTTTCGTCCTTTCCCAAGGATCTACAATGCCGTTGTAGTTTTTATCAGGACTCAGATCCCGGTGTCCCACCACCCGCGCCCCCGGATAACTCTGCAACAGACTGGCTACCAGTCGGTGCATCGCCTCTTTCTGTCGTAAGGTCCGCGTATCGGCGGGACGTCCGTTCACATCCAGCCCACCCTCATAACACACTCCGAGACTGTTTGCATTATATCCCCGGGCATGCGCCCCAGGCACATCTTCCTGCCTCATCAGCTCCACCTGTCCCGACTTTCGGATATAATAGTGATACCCCCACGATGAAAAGCCCCTGTAACGGTGCGCCGTATCCACGTCCTGCGCACTGAAATCACTGTCCGCCCTTGTGGCGGAACAGTGAATAATAATCAGATCAATCTTTCTCATAACCGGCATACCATTTATATCGTCATAGCATGTGCACTCAACGCCCCCAATAAGGCAGAAGCCATCGCAATAACAACTTTCAATACTGTGTCCCAGGTAATCTTCTTCATAACGATCAGTTTTTAGTGATTTAATATTTAGTGATTCTATCCCAACGGATTCTCTTCAATCCCTCCATCAGCAGAACCACCCGACTCGGACGACTGCATACTTCGCGTCACCACACGCGTGTACGCCATCGTCTTTGTGATGTCCGTCAACCCCTTGCTGGGGCGGAAGTTGATATGTGATTTCTTAATCATGGATATTGTGAAATCTTCCGCCTTCTCCGCGCCTGTACTGCTGACGCCCATCTGCAAAGACCCCAAATCTCCCAACCTGACGATACGCCCCGCTTTCAGAGCACGTTTCGCCTCATAGATGATGCCCGCCAGTGCGGCACGCACATCAGTTTCCGTACAAGTAGTACGTCCGGTTATCGCTTCGCACATTTCGTCGAAGTCCAACTCGCCCGAAGCTTGCGCCAGGGCATAATACTTGGCGGGCTCACTCTTCTTAGAAGGATTTTTACGAGCCACCACTGAATAATTCATGGATGTTGCCATATTGATTAAAATTTTAAAGTGAATGTAAATCACCGATCTACACTGCAAATATACCGGATAACAGACATCCCTCAGTCGTCAATGAAGCTTTACGAATATTATTGAAATAAACACGTCTCAAAACTTTCACCAACCGTTTATTTTCAGTAAATTTACATCACATTAAGAATCAATAAATACAAGAAAATGAAAGAAGAAAAAGGCACCTTCGTAGTGCGCAGTTACACAAAATCGGAACTGGCTCATCTTTACAATCCGCAACTAACCCTTAAAAACGCCACCCAAGTACTTCGCCGCTGGATACTCCACAACGCCGAACTGCATGCAGAACTGATTCATTTGGGTTATCAGGACCGGAACCACATTTTCACTCCCCGCCAGGTAGAAGTCATAGTCCACTATTTGGGCGAACCTTAAACTTAACTTTACGTGAAAAGCCAAAAGTTATTCCCTGTTATCGGACACATATGTTAATTTGCAACAAAATTTATACAAACAATGAAGTATTCATATTATCAAAACAAAAAACAACCGCCCTGCGCCGAAGTAACCGACGAAGAAGTGGCCAACCTCATCCGCCACGATGAAAAACTGGCACACATGACCCTTGACATCCGACAGCATATCACTGCCAATGACATCGCAACCGCTGATTTCATCAAAGGAGAACTTCCCTCCGTCACCTTCTCCGCCCGCTTCACCGGTGGACGCCGATACGACAAACTGACTGAGTATAACGGGGAAATCGTCCTCGACCTTGACAAGAAATCCCCCGAAGAACTGACACGCATCTCAAAAGCAGTCACCGGAAATCCGCATACCCACATCAGCTTTACCAGTCCGAAGGGCAACGGTTACAAACTGACCACAATCACCAGTCTGCCCGACGGTACCCTGCCGCAATCTCCCGAAGAAGTCCGCAACTACCATGCACATGCCTATGACCAGGTTGCCGCACTCTACGAAGAGCTTTGCCGGACGGACATCGACGAATCGGGCAAAGACATGACGCGCATCTGCTATCTGCCTCACGATGAGAATGTCTATCTGAACCCTAATCCGCAGGTTCTCATCGTCGACCTCAACCGCCCTCTCAGGGAAAAGAAAAAGAAGACTCCCGGACGGAAAAAGTCTTCGGGAGCAACACCAGACACACCTCCGTGCAAAAAACCTTCGGACAACATCTCTTATCCCCAAAGCGAAAGCCGCTCCCTGCTCGCCCTCCTTCTTTACTATCACGACCACAAAAACAAGTACGAAGAAGGCAACCGCAACAACTATCTGTTCCGGCTAACCTGCACATACAACGCTTACGGCATCCCCAAAGAAGAAGTCGCCCCTTTCCTGCGCCTCAACTTCACCGACATACCGCCCGAAGAGATTGACTCCCTGACGGACAGTGCTTATCAGCATACGGACGAATTTAACACACGTAAATTGAGAACCTCGCAATGGAACTTCCTCCGCATCGGACAGTATATCAACAATCATTACGAAACGCGCTACAACCAAATGAAGCACCGCATGGAATGTCGAAAAAAGGGTGAAGATGATTTCGTCATGCTGGATGACATGGTAAGCAACAGCATCTGGATGGAACTGAACGAAGCCGGTTATCCTTGCAGCGTCAAGAACATGGAGAACCTGATCTACTCCGATTTCAGTATTTCCTACCACCCCATCCGCGAGTATATGAACCATCTGCCCCAATGGGACGGCATCGACCACATCGGCCGTCTTGCCGAAAGTGTCCATACCATTCCTGCCCAGAGAGAGTTCTGGCTGAAAGGTTTCAGGCATTTTCTGGTAGGTATGGTAGCCGCCGCCACGCAAGAAGAAGTAGTGAACCACCTCTGCCTCCTGCTATGCAGCAAGCAGAATCTGGGAAAAACGACTTTCATCAACAAAATTCTGTCAGATGACTTACGAACCGATTATCTCAGCACCGGCATCATCTCCGCCGGAAACAAGGACGACCTCTCCCGCATGGCGGAATTTATGCTCATCAACTTCGATGAGTTCGAAGGCATGACGGGGCACGAACTCAGTCTGCTGAAGGACCTTATCACCCGGAAGTTTATCAGCATCCGCCTGCCTTATGCCCGCCACACCCTGAACCTGCCCCACTGGGCATCCTTTGCCGGTACCTGCAACTATCCGCAAGTGTTGTACGATCCTACCGGCAACCGCCGCTTCCTCTGCTACGAAATCGAAAAGATAGACCGCTACGAAATCGACTACCCACAGCTCTACGCCCAAATCAAGCATCTGCTGGACACCGGCTACCGCTACTGGTTCGAAGCCGACGAAAATGATGAGATAGAGCGCAACAACAAGCCTTTCATCTTTCAGACTCCCGAAGAAGAAATGCTGTTGACGCATTTCCGCAAACCGGAGCGCTTCGAAAGTTTCAAGTATATGACGGTAAGTGAAATAGCGGAAGAAATCAGAAACAGAACCGGCTATCAATATAACCATGCCGGAAAAATCCTGTTAGGGAAGATTCTCACCAAATATGGCTTCCAGTATGTTACAAGCAAAAATATGAGGCGCTACGAGGTAATACTTCTGGAGGTGGAGAGTGTGAAGAATAATCAGCTGTATCAGTGATATGGCTTGTCGTTTGTAGCTCGTAGCTGCATCAAAACTGTGCCAAAACGAACAATTCTGAAAAAAAACAATTATCTTTGAAGCTATAAAAGAAAAAATGTGTGTTTATGGAATATAATACATCATTACGCAAGCTTCCTATCGGAATACAAACTTTTGCGGATATCCGCCAAGGTAATTATCTATATGTGGATAAGACTGCGCTTGTTTGGCTTATTGCCAATACAGGCAAGCCTTATTTCCTGAGCCGCCCCCGCCGCTTCGGCAAGAGCCTGCTCCTGTCCACTTTCGAGGCTTACTTCGAAGGTAAGAAAGAACTCTTTGAAGGCCTTGCCATTGAAAAGATGGAGACGGAATGGAAAAAATATCCGGTACTGCATCTGGATTTGAATGCCAAAAAGTATGAAACTCCAGCCGACCTGATAGCAATGCTCAACCAAACATTGGAAAAATGGGAAATTGTATACGGAAATGAAAAAAAGGATCGTAGCCCCGAAGAACGCTTTGCATATGTCATAGAACGTGCCTATGAACAGGCAGGTTGTGGTGTAGTGGTCTTAGTGGACGAGTACGACAAACCCCTGTTGCAAGCCCTCGATAATGATGCCCTACTGGAAGATTATCGCAAAACTCTAAAAGCTTTTTACGGGGTACTGAAAAGTGCCGACCGCTACCTGCGTTTTGCTTTCCTTACGGGAGTTACTAAATTCTCGCAAGTCAGTGTGTTCAGCGATCTGAATCAACTGAATGACATCAGCCTGGATTATTCTTATGCCACAGTATGCGGCATCACCCGGACAGAATTGGTTGAAACCTTTACGCCCGAAATAGAAGAATTCGGCAGGGTTAACAAGCTTTCTGCTGAAGAAACTGTCGATAAAATGGCCCGTCAGTACGATGGCTATCACTTTCATCCGAAAGGAGACGGAGTCTTTAATCCCTTCAGCGTGCTGAATGCTTTCAGTAAACGGGAATTAGGAGATTACTGGTTTCAGACAGGAACTCCGACTTTTCTGGTTGAAATGCTCCGTAAGTCAGAATATGACCTTCGTATCTTACTTGATGGCATCGAAGCCCCGGCTTCTATGTTCTCCGAATATCGTGTAGAAGCTAATAATCCGATTCCGTTGATTTATCAGAGTGGTTATCTTACTATAAAGGATTACAATGAGCGTTTTCGGAATTATCTGTTGGAATTTCCTAATGATGAAGTTCGCTATGGTTTCATGAGTTTTCTTGTACCATTTTATACCAGCGTAAATAATGATGATCAGGGCTTTTATATCGGCCAGTTTGTAGAAGAGTTGGAAAGAGGCGATTACAATGCCTTCTTCACCCGCCTACAAGCCTTCTTTGCCGATTTCCCCTATCAACTGAACGCGAAGACCGAACGTCATTACCAGGTCGTTTTCTATTTGGTTTTCAAACTGATGGGACAGTTCACCCAAGCAGAAGTTGAAAGTGCCACAGGACGTGCAGATGCCGTAGTAAAAACCCCTAAATACATTTACGTCTTCGAATTCAAACTGAACGGTACAGCCGAAGAAGCCCTGCAACAGATTGAAGACAAAGGTTACCTGATTCCTTATCAGGCTGACGGACGTGAAGTGATAAAACTTGGAGTAGAGTTCAGCGCGGAAGAGCGTAATATCAGCCGTTGGCTAAATGTGATGTAAAAATCCGAAAGGCACTTACCGTCATTCTGTCATTCAAAGTATAGCTAAAATTTATCCTTGAATGACAGAATGATAAATTCCATTATAAGGCTTTCAAAGTAAAAGCTTCTCTAAAATCAATTAGTTTATTGGTGCCATAATACTTTTTCCAAGCATCTTCATTATGACTTATGGCAGAAATATCGGCAGCAGTTGAATTTTTAAAATTTTCATATACAGATTCTAACACTGACAATTCTTCCTGAGAAAAAACATTCATATCCGCCATCAATAATGAATCTAACTTTACCCCGGAATAACCAGATTCAAATTCAACAATATCTTGGTCAATACCATCCACCAAACTATATACCCTATCCCATCTTACAGGTACAGGACCATATTGAATAGCCTTATAAGCCAAACCACTCATGGCCCTTCCATACTTTTTATAACAAAGAAAATCGGTATAGAAAAGTAACTTATTCATCTTAGTATTAAACACCCCGTCACAACGCTCTATAAAGTATAATAAGATATTCTTAAGCTTCTTATACGACTGCGCAGCATAGCCATTTATACTCCCTCTTGTATATGAGTCATAAATCAGTTCTTCTTCAATATTAGGTAGTTGGGATTCTATTACTTTATTTAGCTTAGCCAATATCCGTTTAAACTCTTTTTCTTCCAACTGATATCTTGCATTTCTTACAAATGTCTCGAAGATTGCAGGATCTTTTATCAAGTTCAGCACTTTTCCATTCGCTTCACTTGGCATGTCTCCACTTTCATACAATCTATACTGGTTGTCCCCAAACCCCAATATCTCAGACATCTTTAAAGCTGACAGATCATACATTTCTCGTATCTGCTTTATTTCATCAGGAAACGGGATACCATATTTTATTCTGTACTGATTGTACACTTGTGCAAGATTTAGCTCATCAATTTCCGTCGTTGTGAAATGCTCTTTAGTATCCTCACACTCATAATAAAGATAAGTGTATTGAAACTTCTCTTTGCGAAATACCAATTCTGAATTTTCTTGCTGAAGGCTTACATTTCCTCCTGTAAAAGGGCTTTTCATCATTTTCCTCCTTTAAATGGGTACCTCATTCTATATTCTGCAATATGAAATGAAATACATATCGTTTGACAATTATCTCTTCCAAGCGAAATCTTTATATAAATCTCATGACCTTTCACATCCTTTCCGAACACCCACATATCGCCTAAATGATTAAGTGTATCAACTATTGGTCCCTGAGAATAATCTTCTACTTCAATTGCTTTTATAATAGTTTCTCTATATTTTGGGGTTATTTCCAAATCAGCTAATGTTTGAGCATTTTTTCCTCTTTCATCTCTAAAGATAATACTAAAGACTTTTAACTTCTGATGGAATTGCTTTAAAAACGCTTCAACCTCCTCTTGTGTTGCCATATTATTATTTTTCTACAAAAATAGACATTAAAATTGAATACTCGCAAAATTTAAAGCAATATTTCAACTTCAAAGTTGAAATATTACAAATAATCCCCAATACAAATCAAACAAACTCTTCATTTTAGTCAATATTTCAATATCAAAAGCATGCAAATAATGCAATATATTGCACTTTTCCCTATTTTATTCAATGATAAATGCTATATTTACCCATAAAAGGCAATATATTGCACCATGAATATAAGTCAAATCATAAAAGATCGCCGCTTGCAATTAGAATTAACCCAACAAGATCTGGCTGATTATACAGAATTAAGTCTGCGCATAATCAAAAGTATAGAGGCAGGCAAGGGTAATCCCACATTCAGCACTCTCAGCAAGATTGCTGAAATATTGGGATTAGAGATTATCATGCAGGTAAAGGAGATAAATAAATGAGGTGACACAGAATAAAGGGTCAGAAAGTACTCTATTTGCATCCGATATGAAACAATCTGTTAGGTCAGGTTAGGTTACTTTTGTAACTTCCCTTATACACTTAAACTTCAGAGAGTAATTACTTTCTATTTTTATCCTTTCTCACGAAAGTTTTAAAAGTAACCTAACTCTACCTAACCGTTCTAATATATTCTTCAATAATCAACAAAACAAAAAAGCTATGGCAGTAAAGAAACTCAAACCGCAAGGAATTAAAATTTTGAAGATGTTCCACATCTTTTTCGCATTTAGTTGGATCATTGGAGGTGTTGCACTTTGCCTTCTGGTCTTTACTGTTCATCCAGAATCTGGAGATGAACTTTATATGCGTTCAAGAATATTGCAGATAATAGACGATTACTTCATTATTTGTGGTGCCTTTGGATCTCTTATTACGGGATTGATATACAGCATTTGGACTAATTGGGGCTTTTTCAAGCATCGCTGGATTATTGTAAAATGGGTAATGACAATCCTGCAAATGGCATTCGGCACATGGGTATTAGGGCCTTGCATAAATAATAACGTCATTATTGCCAATCAACTCAGAGATGCCGCCTTGACAGATCCCGCCTTTCTCGATAATATACAGACCACACAAATATGGGGTACTGTTCAAACTGTATTATTATTAGTACTCATTTTTATTTCTGTGCAAAAACCATGGAAAAAGTAATAATTCGTCCTATCGAAGAAAAAGACAATAAGGAAATAGCTGCCCTGATACGCAAAGTCTTTGAAGAGTTTGATGCGCCTAAAACAGAAAGTGTATATAAGCAACTCTATATCGAATCATTTCCTCAATTTCAAAATGCAGTCTCCCTATACGAACGTAAAGGCTTCCGACATTTAGAATCACGGTTAGGCAGTTCAGGACATACCGCCACAACAATTCATATGATAAAAGACATATAGGAATAAAAGCAAGGAAATATCCTCCGGAAAATTGGCGGAAAGATTAAAAAAAGCGGCGAAAGATTTGAAAAACACCGTCCTATTTTTCAAATCTTTCGCCGCTTTTTTAATAACTTCTTTATTGTCCCACAAAAGCTGAAGCAGCATGCGTTAACTTACCAGCCACATCCTTCAATGCATTAGCCAAAGTAATCAGCTCAGTTGGGGTAAATGTAGCTACTTTCCCATGTACAGCATTCCCATTAATCCGTTGATGTAACCATGAGGCAGATTTGCCAAAGTATCGTTTTGCAAATTCTGAAACTGAAATAAAAGGGAGCACCCCTTCCAACTGCTTGCGAACTTCGATACGCTCACGAAATTCTTTACTCTCATCAATAATTTTATGGACATGGGCAAAGTCCTCTGCAACAGTTGCATTAACCAACTCTTTTTCTTCTTCACCAAGAGATTCGAAGAATGCATTCAGCTTACGTTCTGCTTCATCACGCTCGGAACTACTTGATTTTATCCACAGTTCCTTCAGTCTGAAATATTCCTTTTTTACATCCATACTATAACTGTTTAAATCAACAATCTAACTTTACCCACCGGCAGCTACCCCGGTGGACCTTCTTTCTATCGGAGGACTTCTTTAATTTTATCCAGTTCTAACTGAATAAGCTTAATTTCATCATCCAATACCTTTTTCCTATAACCGTTTGCAATGAGACGATGATAGTTCATAAGGAAGAAATTGAGATTTTCTAGAAGTTCAATTTCCCGCGCTTTTAGCGCTTCTTCATCAGCCATTCAAAGAGCTCTTCTTGATTGACACAACAAAGATAAAGAAATTATTATCATCCACAAAACTTCTCTGATAAAAAAATCATTATCAGAGAAAAATTACCATAAAGAACTATAGCACATGCCTCCTCACCCCCTTATACAGCCCCCTTTTCCTCTTCAATATATGAAGTACCCCCAAAACACTTACAAAAATACCGATTCTATAATGCCACAACCCCAGCGAAGAGTTTGCACCATCAACGAAGCACACCAGTAATATCCCCGAAACAACAGCCAACAGAAAAACAATCGACAATAGCAATACAGCTTTTCTTTTTCCTTTGCATCCTACCGTTCTCAGCCCCTTATACCAAGCCCAATGACTCTTGACATGAATAATCCCCAATATCATAAACAGCAGACTGGCATTCGTGTGAAATATCGCCCAGATATGCCAACTCTCATGATCGACCCCTTGTCCTGCAATATGCAACTCGACGCCCGTGTAGAATGATAAAATAAATACAAGGAGCAACATTAAATCCGTGAAGTAAATAAATCTGTTTCTATTCATCTTTTTTGTTTGCAAAGTTACAGTGCATTGATAAATAGAAGAATAGACTATGTAAGGTTAAGATTGTATTATTCGAGGTATTTTTTCCGGTAGAGAGTGGGACTTATGCCAACCGCCTTTGTAAACAACCGTGTGAAATAGGCATAATCATCTATCCCCAGATGAGTGGAAATCTCTCGCACAGTCAGAGAGGTATATACCAACATTCGTTTGGCATGCAATATGAGTTCATTTTGAATGTACCCGCTTACGCTCACGCCTGTAACGTTCTTAATCACCTCGTTCAGATATACCGATGAGATGTGCAAAGATTCTGCATAATAAGATACATTTCTGTTTATTTGCTCATTAGCAGAAAGTAATTCTTTGAAGGCCAATGTAATTTCAATGTGCCTTCTGTTTTTGGATTCACGCCCGATTATTTTCCGGGCGGCATCCGTTATGATCCCGACAACGGTACATGCCAGATTCTGTAAAACCGTTTTCGATTCATCATTTTCCCGCTCGCCTATCCTGCGGAGAATCATGGCAAACAGTTGAATCAATTCGGTGCGTTGCGTATCGCTTATCTTAAATGGTATCGGCGATAAGGCATACTCGGCAAGGGTCTGTTTGGTGGGAGCATCTATAAATACCCCGTCGATGAATAAGAGAAACGACTTTGCATCCCCTTTATCAACGATCCGATGCACCTGATGCGGCTGGGTGCAGATAACGCTCCCCGCCGACAGGTCGCAATCTTTGAAATCAATGCCGACACGACAGGTTCCACTCTCCACTATACCGAATATATAGTAACTATCCCGATGTGTGTAATTGATCAGCCGGTTCGGGGAAAAAGGAGAAACTTCCTTTGCAAATATCCCGAAATCGGATTGCTGAACTGCTTTATGTAGAGGAATATCCGCCATGCAATGTTTTTTGCAAAGTTAGCAAAAAGGCGGATTACTCCGCCTTTTCTCCCTTATTCTTCCGGCAACTCCCCCGACCGTATCCACTTTACATACGATACCAGCGACTCCCCGCTCATTATCTTTCCCGTTGATTCATTCACCACATCCACCACCGCAGTCAGCGTGCGGATGATCCGTGAGTAATTGTCCTCACCGTTGTAGCGCAGCTTCCCTTGCTCTATCAACTTCACAAGCACGCGGGTAACTGCTTTCGGGTTACCGTAATACTCCACCCTCGCAGGCGTATCATTTTTCTCTGTTTGCCTGATCTGTTTAATCAAACTTTTTTTTATCGACACAGACCAACAGCTCTTCAATGAGAGCATACTCGCGAGCACTGGCTATTTTCAGTGCATCACGCAATTCTTCAAGTTCCATAATCTTAGTTGTTATTAATTTATACAATACCTATTCAGGCTCTTTATTCCGAGCATTCCAAACTAATAATGCTAACAATACTGATAAGATTGCAGCCCCAATCCAAAACCAATTGATATACGTAAAGTCATAAACATCCGTTCCATCCACTACCGTCTTGTTTCCTTCGATCAACACACCACTCATCACATCCTGCAATCCGGCGCCTATGTAACTGGCAATCCCCACTACTCCCAGCGCCGCACCCGAAGCGTTACGCGGAGCAATATCAACCGCCATCAGTCCACCCAGGAAACACAGTAACACGCCGATGCTCGTTCCAAACAATATCATGGCCACCACATCTACCCAAGTATGTGTACCGGGAACGAGCAGGAACAGACACAAAGCGGCTACATTCATTAATCCGAAAATCAATGCAGGCACATTGCGACGTCCGCCGAACAGTTTATCCGATATGAATCCGGAAAAAACTGTACCAACAATGCCGCAAACCGAATTGATAGAAATAATAAAACTGGCATCCAAAGTGGTATATCCCTTCTCCGCTTCCAGATAAAACACTCCCCAACTGTTCACCGCATAACGGCTGATGTACATAAAAGCACTGGACAAAGCCAATATCCAAATGGCAGGCATCAACAAAACCTGCTTTTGCGCTTTATTATAATCAGCAGCTTCCGCAGTATTCATTTCTTTTTTCTCTTTAGGCTGATTCACCGCCGGAAGTCCTTCGCTTTGAGGAGTATCATGAAGGAATCGCCATATTATCAATGCTCCGATAAGTCCCACGAGACCTGCGCCCAGAAAACCATACCTCCATCCCAGAACACTAACCACAGAAGCAACAATGATGAAAGTCAAAGCCTCGCCTATGTTATGGCTGGCAGACCAAAAGCCATAGAAAGACCCACGCTCTTTATCACTAAACCAACGGGAAAGCCCCACTACACACGAAGCAGCTCCCATAGACTGAAACCAACCACTGATTCCCCAAAGAATGGCAAAGAGAATAAATGAGTTGGTAAATCCCAAACAAAGATTGACCAAGGCAGTAACCAATAAGCCTGTAGTCATGAAACGTTTTATATTACTGCGATCAGCCAGGAATCCGTTTGTAAACTTTCCGATTGCATAGGTAAAGAAGAGTACAGAACCGATGATTCCTAATTCGGTTTCTGAAAAAATTCCCTCATCTACAATCGGTTTCTTCATTACATTCAAACTGAGCCGACAAACATAGTACATTCCATACCCAAAGGTTGCAGCCAAAAAAGTAGACCATTGCAAACGCTTCAACCGTTTCTTCTGTTCGGACAAAGACTCTCCGTTACAAGGTCTCGGCATTGAGACCCTGTAAAAATTAATAATATATTTCAGCATATTCTTGTGAGGTTAATCGTGAAGCTTTTTTGCTTTCAGATATTCCAGCAATAGCGCAGGCCGATCTGTCTGAATCAGTTTAGCTCCTTGTCCAATAATCCATCCCCAACTCTCACCCGGTTGTTTCAACTCTACAGCGAGGTCATCATCATGGCCACCACAAAGTTCAGGCCACAAACTGTTTATGAAAATCTTCGCGCCACTATCATGTACTTTCTTTATCAGTCTCAGCACCTCCGGTCCGTCATTATCAAATACCAATTCAAAAGCCTGAGGTTTCATGTGTTCTAAATAACCGTCAATAATCGCTTCAGCACCTTCCTTGTGTAAATTGATCACAGGCATGAAAATCATCTTATCCAGCACTTCTCCATTTTCTGCTTTCACCTGATCATAAGGTAGCCCGGCTTTCATTATGCACTGATGCACAGTACCTGTTTTTTCAAGAATAGCGTATGCCTCTTTAAAATAGTCATAACCTTTATCCACATTCACCATAATTTTACCTTTACACAACTTCATCACTTCTTCAAAAGTAGGTATCAGGTGACGGGTTTTATGTCCGGCTCCACTTCGCATACGGAACTGGCGCAACTCTTCCAACGTATAATCTTCCGGTTTACCTTTACCCGTGGTAGTACGGTCAATCGTTTTGTCATGCATCAGGATAAGATGCCCATCTTTAGTACGCTTCAAATCAATTTCAACCATATCCACCCCCATATCAATGCAATTTTGAATGGCTTGCAATGAGTTTTCAGGAGCATTACGCCAATCCGCACGGTGCGAAACCACCAGAATTGATTTTTCAGCAGATTCATTAAATGCTTTATGAATCCGTTCAGCAGGACTTTGCCCCCATAACGCAACTGTACACAATAATAAAAGACAACTCAATAAAAATAGATTCCTTCTCATAAATTTTATTGTTTATTTTATACATTCAAGTATATCCGATTCGTAGATGACATGGCTTTGGAATACAGGAACCGCATCATCAAAAACATACATACGATATTTGTTACCTTCCGGATATACACGTACCATTATATGCCCCTGATGGGATGCCATTCTGTCAACCAAATCACCGATAACAATTTTAGTAGCCGGATGCATATTCGTGGAGAATATCTTTCTCTCTTCCGGATAAACTTCTTTAGAGAAAAGACGATACAGCACCGTATGATTAGGATGCAGAGCATCCCAAGTAGACATTATGATATTCTGAGGTGATAAATTCCGGAGAAATTTTTCATTAGTCCCGTCCTCATTGCCATGATGATTTAAAACCGCCACTTCCACTTTGCCTACCACATCAGAAACCGGAGCCTCAATATCATGCCACTCTGGACGTCCCGGACGGGGAAAACCTGGAATATCTCCTCCTGTATAGTAATCAAATGCACCATAACTCAACTTTATCACGCAGCTATACATATTTTCTCTGGGCATTTCGCTTTTTGAATAGTTGCCCTTTTCAGGAAATAATGAGACAGATCCTGCATCTCCATCCCAAACCTTGCCATTAGCATATACATTACGCACACCAAATGAATGATATTTTTCCGGTTCATTGCATAACACAAACTGCTTGCACGATCCCACATTAAAGGTTTCACGTTTAGTGCAGTCAGAGATTGATTTTACGAAATTACGATAGTTCATATAGCAAGAATCCTTATCGGAAGGAGGCATAAAGTCATCCCCTCTATCCACGATCACCTTAGCAGGAAAATTCTGATATACCTCGGAAATACCGGTCAGATAATACCTGCCTTTATCCTCTTTCTTATGTAACCAACTACCGATATGATCTGAATGATAATGTGTCAAGAGATAATAATCGATATTCGTTTTGCCTTTAGGTATAAAATAGCGAATATAATCTGCGATCCACTCACCAGCTTTCTTGGTATCATCAGGTTTGGCAGCTACGACCCTCTCTCCGACTCTATTATTCTCTCCGGCATCAATCAACAGAGTAGTTCCATCCGGCAAAATACAAAATGTGCAATCCCCTCGCCCGGTATTTATATGATGAATATCCATATATCCCTCTTTCCATTGAGGCAATTCCTGTGAGAAAGCACATTCAGCCACCAAGGCAAACAACAGTCCCCAAATATATTTCATGTTCCATAGTTTTAGAAGGAAGCCTGAAAGTATTACCTCTCAGGCATCCCCACTCAATAAATACTCAGATTAGTTATATCCCGGATTTTGAGGGAATGTTTCCGGATTGTCGATCAAATCAACCTCCGTTTTCGGAATAGGATATAAATAATCATTCTTTGTTATCGTGAAACCAACCTTTGACATAGCTTCTATCGCCGTATCTGTACGAATCAAATCAAACCAGCGATGCAGTTCGAACGGAAATTCCAAACGGCGTTCTTCCAATACAGCCTTGCGGAAAGCACTCTGGTCTTTCAAATCCGTCACTTTATATTCCACTGCATTTGCACGCTTACGAATCAAATTCAAATAGCTCAGTGCCTTACTTGATTCAGAATTTTCATAGGCCACTTCATTATGAGCCTCAGCACACATCAGCAATACATCCGCCCATCTCAATAATGGTAAGTCAAATCCAACCTTTGCCGTAGTAGCGTCGAACGTATCGTAATACTTGGCTATTACATTATTGTTAGCATCCACCTTCTTATATTCGATCATGGCTTTACGATCGTCCGTATTTCCATAAGAAGCTAAAAGTTTGCTATCAATAACCGACTTATCCTTAAAGTAATCGTTGTAGCCATGTCCTTCCCCAAGAACTGACTTTGAATATCGTACAGCGAACAGAATTTCTTTATTCATCTCCTGGTTTACATCAAAAACATCAGCAACGGTGTTCTGCAAACCATATTTAGATGAATAATCTTTGACTATGTTATCCAGCAAAGTCGCTGCTGCCGACCACTTTTGTTGTGTCAGATAAGCTTTTGCCAATAATGCCTTTGCAGCTACGGAAGTGGCTCTTCCCAGATTGTCATCATCATAAGCAGAAGTAAGCATACCGGATGCAACCTCCAAATCCTCTTCTATGGCTTTATAGACATCCGCCACTGCACTACGCCCATAGCTCTTAGCTTCAGCAGCGGTCACCGGTTTCAGAATCAGAGGTGCAGCTCCCCAAAGACGAACAATATTGAAATAGGCTAAAGCCCGTAAAAACATAGCTTCCCCTTCATACTGCTTTTTCAACGCGGCATCTGTTACCACATCTATACTTGCAAGTACATTGTTGCATCTATATATCTGGTTATATAATTCTTTCCATGCATAGCGAACGACATTATTTCCGGATGTAGCAGTAAAATTATCAATGAAGTAGAACATACCGGCTGCTCCACCGGGATTAATGTCCTCCACATTATCAGACCTTAACTCCATGAGGGAAATGAAGTATTCGCCATATTGATAGGTTCCTTGTAATGAACCATAACAAGCGGACAATGCAGAATTTATATCAGAAGTATTTTTATAGTAATTTGCCGAAGAAGCCTCAGATATAGGTGTCAAGTCCAGAAAATCACTACAGCTGGTAAGCAACAGAGATGCAAAAGCTACAATATAATATTTAATTTTCATATCTTGATTATTTAAAAGGTTACGTTTAATCCGAATACAAATGATTTAGACAGAGGATATGTACCATAATCGATACCGGGAGTCAGTGAACCGCCTTTCATATTCACTTCCGGATTATATCCGCTATATTTGGTAAAAGTGAAAGGATTCTGGGTAGAGAAATAAACTCTTGCCCGGCTGATTCCTACATTGGTCAGCAATGATTTAGGCAGCGTATATCCAAAAGTGATATTCTTAATTCTCATATAAGAACCATCTTCAATATGCCAGGTAGAAGTAGTACCATTCATACCCGTTGCACTTCTGTTTGCACGGACTACATAGCCGCTGCCCGGATTACTTTCTGATTGCCAGCGGTCCAAAGCATCGACCTGACAGTTATTTCCTCCTTCCATATTATCAATGTAGCGACGGAATATATTAGCAATCTTATTTCCTTGTACACCCTGCAGGGCAATAGAGAGATCAAACCACTTATATTTCAACTCTGTAGAGAAACCATACGTGAACTTCGGCATATAATTTCCTGTAATAGTACGGTCGTTCTCGTCAATCTCCATATTACCGTCCATATCTTTGAAACGGAAATCTCCCGGTTTCGCGCCACTGACATAAGCATATTTACGTTGGCTCTTATCCGGATTCTTCGAGTTATCAATCTCTGCCTGATTGGCAAATACACCATCCGTTACCAAAGTGTAATAGTTGCCGATAGGCTCTCCGACTTTGGTAATGAAAGTCACACTCTCGGCAGTTGTTATCATTTCATCAACACCGCCCAAATCCTTTACTTCATTCCGGTTGGCGGAGATATTAAAGCGATTGTTCCACGTAAAGTCTCCCCAAGTATTTGTAGTAGAAATAGCAAATTCGACACCCTTATTATTTACTTTTCCGATATTCATAGGCACTGTACTGAAACCGGAAAATTCGGCAACCGGTACATCCAGTAACATATCAGTTGTATTACTGTTATATAAATCCAGTTCTAAAGTCAGCATATTGAACAGTCCTATTTCCAGACCCAGATTGAACATAGCTGTCTTTTCCCACCCCAAATCAGGATTTCCAGCCGTTGCAGGACGCAAACCGCTGGCAAGAGTGCCGTCAGCTTTTCCCAACACATAATTGTCTTCCGATAACGTAGCATAATACTCGTAATTGCCAATATTGAAATTACCGCTGATACCGTAGCTCGCACGCAATTTCAGGGATGTAAGCCATTTTATATCTTTCATAAAATCTTCTTCACTGATATACCATCCGGCAGAAGCTGAGGGAAACATACCCCACCGGTTATTCTTTCCGAAACGGGATGAACCATCCATACGGGCAGCAGCAGATAGCAGATACTTGCCCTTATATGAATATTGCACACGTGCCAATGCCGATAACAACGACCATTCGTAAGCTGTTGCACTCCAGCTTGTAATAGCTGATGCTGCATTCATGGTATGTACCAAGTCATTAGGATAACCATTACCGGCCAGCAATGAAGTGTTCACAGATTCTTTCTGTGCAGTCCACCCGGCTATGGCAGACAAATTATGTACATCTTTAATGACTGTAGTATATGACAAAGTGTTTTCCCATACCCAGTTCAGCATATTCTTATCACGCTTCGACCCTTCCGGCACTGAAGGCGGAAGTCGGTCTAAAGAAGTAGGCAAGGTGGAAGGTCTGTAATAAGAACGGCTGTAGCTGTTGAAATCCACACCGAAACTTGTCTTGAATTTCAGATTCTTATAGAGTTCATATTCACCATAGACGTTCCCCATAAAACGGTAACGTTTCATTTGGTCTTCCTTTTCATTTGCCAAAGCTACAGGATTTACAATCTGCGGATGCTTATACTGCCAGTTCCATTGATCAAAATTATAAGAACCGTCGGCATTGTACACCGGCATAGTGGGCGACATGGCCAAAGCAGAAGCAACGATTGTCTCTTCTTTATATCTGTCCTCGGTAGGAACGATGTTATACACAGAATAATTAAAAGACAGATTAGTCCCGAAGGTGAATTTCTTATAGTTAGCATCGACTTTTCCTCTGGCTCCCATCTGTTCAAAATCCGAACCGATAACAATACCCTGTTCTTTCATGTAATTACCGGAAATAAAATATCTGGTAGCCTTGTTCCCTCCGGACAGAGAAAGATTATGGCTTGTGACGATTCCTGTTCTCATAACTTCGTCTTGCCAATCTGTATTCGTCAGTCCGGTTTCACCATTGATATATGGCATTATTTCGGGAGGTAGCAAATAAGCCTGATTGATAACATCCGGTTTCTTCCCCAACTTCTGGTTACGAACTTCATTAGAATCATTGATGCTACCTTCAATACCTTTACTTTCCAGCAAATCAAGATAAGCATTGTTGTGTCCGTCATAGGAGAGCCGAGCATATTCATACGCATCCAGCATATCTATCTTTTTAGTACGCTGCTGGAAACCTACATATCCATCATATTGTACGGTAGGCTTCATATCTTTGCCTTCTTTACCCTGCTTAGTAGTAATAATGACTACACCGTTTGCACCTCTTGATCCATAAATGGCTGCCGCCGAAGCATCTTTCAAAACTTCGATGGACTCAATGTCATTCATATTAATGGAACTCAAAGGAGATACATTCTGCCCTGTACCACTTCCGGCTTCACCGGACATGGGGAAACCATCTACTACATACAACGGTTCCGTACCGGCAGTAATACTACCACTACCTCTTACCTTAATAGACAATCCTCCACCCGGGATGCCATTCGGTTGTGAAACCTGCACACCGGTCATCTTACCGACAAGCGCCTGATCCACACTGGAAACGGGAACTGCCAGTTCACTCGCTTTCATTGAGGAAATAGAAGTGGTTACATCGCGTTTACGTTGTACACCGTATCCTACTACCACGACTTCATCCAACATTTCGTTATCTTCCTTCAAAGTGATATTTTGCAAGGCTTTGTCATTCGCTTTAAAAGTCAGTGTCTGGTAACCAATGAATGAAATGGTTACTTCTGCATTTTCCGGAACATTGGCTAAGGTATATTCACCGTCAATGTTTGTAATTGAGCCCAGCGTAGTTCCTTGTATCGCCACACTCGCCCCAATCACCGGCTCACCGTTTTCATCAATGATCTTTCCGGTGATTGATCTTACTTTTGTTTGGTCAGCACCCGGCATTGTCCCTTTTTTGGAAATCACAATCATCTTATTCTTTAGGTTCACCTCCAATGATTTGTCAAGGATAGATGACAATGCCTCTACAACGGGAGTATTTTCAAAAGTCGCATTAACCTTTTTATTCTCGTTTACTTCGTCTTTCTGATAGATAATGGACAGCCCTGTTTGACTCTCAATTTCCTTCAACACAGTTTTCAATGTTTGTTCCTCAAAAACTTTGCTGACTGTCTGGGCATTTACTGACAATGAACCCAAACTGAGCAAGAACAGAAGGAATAAGCATAGAATTGATTTTCGGTTGTTCATAGCTTTTCTTGATTTAATTAGTTGTTACAAAATTGATTTTATTCTCTGATATATATATCCTTTCCTCTGCGTTCGACGGTTATCGGGATGATCTCCTGCAAAGCAGCCATCACCTCTCCTATCGTCTCACGGTTTCTTAATGAAATACGGAAACGCTTGGCACCTACCTGTTCCGATTCCAGACTGATGTTGACGTCATACTGGCGGGATAGTTTCGCTACCAGTTCTTTCAACGTAATATCCTCAAATTCAATCCGATTCTCCGACCAGGCTTTCCATTGCTTCACATCGTTACGGGTACGTGTGATTTTTCCGGTAGCCATATCCAACTTCACAAATTCACCGGGAGTCATCTCTATCCGCTGTTCTCCATGATGGATTTCGACAATACCTTCCATCAGTGCCGTAGTGACAACTGAGTCTTCGGGATAGGCGGAAACATCGAATTTCGTTCCTTTCACCACTACATCATATCCACAGGTTTGCACCGTGAAGTTGGCCTTTTCCTTCTTCGTGACTTCAAAATAAGCCTCACCGCTAAGTATTACTTTACGATTCCGTTCGTTGAACTTATCCGAATACTTCAGTACGGAACCGGCATTCAGCCATACCACCGTACCATCTGCCAAAGTCATCTTGCTCTTTTCTCCGTAGGGAGCCTCGAATACGAAATAATCTTCGGTAGAAGATAAGGAAGCAATGTTCCAGATGCCCAGCGTAGCCCCGGCAGTAAGCACCACGATGGCGGCTACGGCAGCCACTCTGCGCCAGAAGCTGAAATAGCGGCGTGGCAACATCGGCATGATAGCCTCTTGCGTACGAAGGCGGCGTTGCAGACGTTGCCATTCCTGCATGGTCTGTTCGTCCCCTTCATTAGTAACTTTCCATTCTTTTTCCCACTGGCGAAACCGCAGACGGTTTTCTTCCGCTTGCTCAATGTAGCTGAACAAGAGTTTCTCTTCCGTCTTTGAAATGTGTCCTTCAAAGTAGCGGATCGCCAATTCGTGAATGTTTGTTTCTGTTTTCATAAATTCTCTTTCTATAGGATGTAACAACTAATTTTAATTCTACCCAACCCCGGAAATAGAAAAAAGCAGAAAATTTTTAGTTCTCTGCTTTTTCTCCTCCCGGTTATTCTGTTTATTCGTTCATAATCACCCAAGCTAAAACCATTATATAGATGTCTACCGGATATTTATCCTTGAAGTGACGTTCAAAAAGGGCAAGGGCTTTAGAAATATGTTTCTCCACGGCTGTAGTGGATATTTGCAGTTTATCGGCTATCTCCCTGTTCTTGAGATGTGTGAACCGGCTCAACAGGAAGACTTCGCGGCAACGGTCGGGCAACTGACCGATGACGAGTTTGATTTGCTCCTGCAATTCGTCATAGAGGAGTTTATTGTCCGCGTCAAAGGTGAAGTCGGTATAGTAAAGCCGTTCTTCCCCGTCAATGGACGCCAGGTATTCAATCCGGTGTTTCTCTACAATAGATATGTGTTTCAGGTAATTCAGGCATCCGTTGCGCACCATTGCAAACAGCAAAGAAGTTATAGAGACTGACGAAAGCAAGTCCCTCTTCTCCCAGAATTTCAGGAAACATTCCTGAATAATATCCCGGACGATTTCTTCATCTTCTATAAAGCGAACAGCATATCCACGCAAACGGGGAAAGTAATTTTTAAACAGATAGACGAAGGCTTCTTCGTTTCCCCGTTTTATCTCCCCCAATAAATAGCTATCATCTGAAAAATCAGCCATATTCTTTTCCATGCTTATATTTTAAAGGAACAAAGATTGTTAGAAGTAAATAATTAGGTTTTGCAAACCTATTAAAATTTTGTTCCAATACAAAATGAAAAAGGGATTGTTTTTTTATTCGCTTACTGATTTTGAAGAATTGAACAAGAAAAGTTCTTTACATAAAACATAATGCAACAATACACTACACAGATATCAGCGGAATCAGTGACAGTGTTCTTGTTAAACAGGCTTTTATAAATAGATACCAATATAGATTTAATCCTGTATCTTTAAAAAATTCTGCAATTTCTGAACCCCCTCTTGATGTTTCTTGGGATTGCTCTTTACTAATTTATCAATATTCTGCAATTTCCACTTTACCGAAGGATAATTGCTCGGATGCTGCCGACTTAATGCTGCTGCTATTTTACCACCATAAAGTTGACTATATGAAACCGTACGGGCTTTACAGGTCATATTAAACTCCTTTATAGCCTTTGGGCACAACATCTTTTCTTCAACTTCTCCAATAATACCTCTTTTTGTCCCATTTACTTCTATTTTTACAGTGGCACCATCAAGTATACAAAGCAGTTTACATACTTTAGGCTTATGCTCAACTTTAATACCTGGTATTGTTTTTTCGATATTTGTCTTTAATGCCAGCAAGTGACGGTTAATATTTGCAAGACTCTCGTCTCTGTCTTGTATGGGAATATAAGTGAGATCTATATCAACCGAATATCGAGGCATGTCCTTATGAAATAGATTAATAGCTGTGCCACCGTGAATTGCAAAGTCTACAACGCGATATATAGATGGTACAATACGTATCAACAGAGAAACTTGTTTTCTATATATATCATTATTCATATTCGTGTAATTCTTTGGGTATAGTTATTTTATATTTAGGCACATATATACCGCCTTCCACCAATTGTAGTTTGGATGTACCGAGGGCAACTTTAGAAGCATCAAGCATATCGAACCAATAGTGTCCAGCTTTCTCAGCCATATATAAAAACAGACGTTTCACTCTCAAACTTTTAGTTGTTTCAAGTAGCTTTTGTACAACTTCAGAGCGCAGTGTAGTCAGTTGCTCCATCACATAGTATAAATCAATATAACTATATTGTTGTGGTGCAAGCAACAAACACTCCATAAATGCTTGTTCAGGTGTCGATATTAGTAAGCTTAATTCATCTTTTTGAATAGTAGTTACTTGTGGAATCAGAAAGGTTTCGGTAGTGAATGTTTTGATTGTTCTGTCAAAAGTATCACTTCTCATCCATTCAGGAATGCTTTGCTTTGTGTGTCCCACCATAAGTAAAGGTTTACCCATGGGTACATAGTGATTAAAACCAAACAATTCTAAGGCTGAGTGTGCTGCTATGCGAAATTCTTTTCCTAATTGTTGATTATAACATTGTAATGCAGCATATGCCGATAAAACATCTCCAGTACGAAACATAACCCCTTTTGCCAATGTACTGAGCCACCCCGATTGTCGATACTTGCTAACTAGCTGATCTGAGTAGCCATTCTTTTTTAACCATTCGGAAAAGAACAATCCGTTCCTTGTTCCTAATAGAAGCAATTGGTTTATTTTATTTTGAGATACTAAACTCATAGTTTATTATTTCTATTCTAATTCAACTACAAAGATAAATCTTTCTCGGTAAATAACAAATATAATGGTTTAATATAACTCTACAATCTGCACTAATGGTATAGAATTAGATGACAAAACAACTACAGTTTTCGATTTATAAAGGGTATCTCATAGTACCAATGCCTTGAATGAAAGTAACAACTCTCTCTCATTATCCCCCTCTCAACTCCCAATGCCCCGATTTGTTAGAGCCAACACGTTTGATCAGCCCCTTCTCCTTTAATGCTGCCATAATCCGTTCCCCCTGTCGTAAGGAAACCGAAAGCGATTCTGCAATCTCTTTTGCAGTGATTCGGTTATTTATCTGGATAAGCTCCAATACACGTTGTTCGTTTATACCGACATTTATACCGACATTTATACCGACATCGATACGAGGTTCTAAACCTTCATCCTCTATGGATGCCTGATAATTACGAATCGTCTGCTCTAAATTGCGGATATGTTCATCGAACATAAAGTTGTGAAATGGTTCTATATCATCGTTTTCACGAGTAGCTATAAGAGATTCAATATATTCCGCTTTATGGTCTTTGTTAATATTGGTAGGAATGATTCCAAACTCAAACTGCAACTGATTCATCAGCAAACGAGACATCCTGCCATTGCCATCAGCCCACGGATGAATTGTTACTAAATGGAAGTGAGCGTCGAAACTCAACTTATAGCATTCAATAACATTCGTTTTTGAAAGAGCCTTTCGTCGCTGATTTATACTTTCGCAAAGTTCTGCCAACTTTGTAGGTACCTTTGAGTAATTCATATAAGAGCGTCCTCCAGTTCCGGCTGTGACGTTCAGTAATCGTAAATCTCCATTCGCTGACGAAAATTCACCTAATGCGGTTTGATATATTGTTCCAGTATTCTTCAGAACGATAGAAGATAGTTTCTTAAGCATATCAACAGAAATATCACTATGGCTCTTTGCAAAAGCAATAGATTGTTCGTATGCTGCTTTCAGGTCTAAGTTCATTAGTTGCTCAGTCATAGAACGACCTTTCGCACTGATGCCCTCATCAAACAAAAGTTGATTCTCAATTTCAGTGACAGTAGAACCTTCAATAGCTGTTGAATGGGTAATAAGAGAATACAGATAGAATTTATCATAATCTATCTGTTTGTCAATACCCAGTTCCTTAAACTGGGCTAACAAGGATAATATCTTCTGTTCTCTTGTCATAAAAATGTTTTTTAATGCTGCCTTTATATGACCATAAAGGTATGCAATGTTTTTTTGCAAAGTTAGCAAAAAGGCGGATTACTCCGCCTTTTCTCCCTTATTCTTCCGGCAACTCTCCCGCCCGTGTCCATTTTACATACGATACCTGATCTGCTTAATCAAACTTTTTTTTTATCGACACAAACCAACAGTTCTTCAATGAGAGCATACTCACGAGCACTGGCTATTTTCAGTGCATTGCGCAATTTTTCAATCACCGTCTTCTCTCTCTTACATAAGAACGATGTCCATAAATTATAATCACCACAAAACAAATAAAAGGAAGTACAAATGAAACATTCACAGCAGGCATGCCGAACAAGGTTTGCATATCAATAATACTCGCCTGAAGCGGTGGCAACACCGAACCGCCCAGAATCGCCATTATCAAGCCCGCAGCACCGAACTTTGCGTCATCACCCAATCCTTGTAAAGCTATTCCGTAAATCGTAGGGAACATTAATGACATACAGGCAGATACACCCACCAGACAATACATTCCTCCGATATCCTGAATAAAAATAACTCCAATTGTAAATCCACAAGCTGCAATAGCCAGAACCTTCAACAGTAGCCCCGGACTGAGATAGCGCAAGATAAAAGTACATATAAACCTACTTGCACAAAAGATGATCATCGCCACAATGTTATACTCCTGCGACAACACTTCCGATGCCTTTTCTCCCATCCCCTGAGACATGAATAAACGTGTGCCATATTGTATGACAAACGTCCAGCACATAATCTGGGCACCGACATAAAAGAATTGCGCAATCACTCCTTCCCTATAATAACTGATAGAAAAGATACGTTTCAATGTCGGGAAGAAGTTGATGTCGTGAGACTGGTCGGCATTCTTCGGCATTTTCACCATGCGAATCAGTATCAACATTACCAGAATCACAATGCCGATAATCAGATAGGGAGCAATCAATACACTTAAATCTGAATCACGAACCGCTTCGAATTCAGTAGCAGAAAGCCGGCTGCGTTCCATCGTATCCATCGGACTCAAACGATTCTGTATAAAATTCATCGCCACATACATTCCCAACAACGATCCCATCGGATTGAACGACTGAGCCAGATTCAAACGACGGGTAGCCGTTTCCTCCGTCCCCATCGAGAGGATATAAGGATTACTGCTGGTTTCAAGAAACGAGAGCCCGCACGTCAGGATGAAGTAGGCTATCAGAAATGGATAATAGCTTCCTGAAAGCATGGCCGGAAAAAACAGAAATGCACCGAAAGCATACATACCCAGTCCTAAAAGTATTCCCGCCTTATAAGAAAATTTGCGTATGAACATGGCTGACGGAAAAGCCATGGCAAAATAGCCGCCATAGAAAGCAACCTGTACCAAAGCGCCGTCCGTAACGCTCATACGAAATATTTTGGAGAAAGCTTTCACCATCGGATTAGTAATATCGTTGGCGAATCCCCACAAGGCAAAACAACTCGTGATTAATATAAACGGAATCAGATAGCTCACACCATCCTTACTTATTATTGAAGTCTTCTTTGTGTTATTCATAAGACAAAAGGGTTCTTACTCACAGTTTATTACAATACTTTTCTGTATAGTTCAAGAATGATCTCCTTAGAAACTTCACGCGGATTGCCCGGTGTACATACATCTGCAAAGGCTGCTTCTGATAGACGTTCCAAATCTTCTTCCTCAATTCCCAACTCAGATAAATGTTGCGGAATACCTACACGTATGGCAAGCGATTTTACAGCTTCCACAGCTGCATGTGCCGCTTCTTCCCGACTCATACCGGAAGTATATACATTCATAGCTTTGGCAATATCCACGTATTTATCGAGTGCAGCAGGTGCATTGAACTCCATGATAACAGGCAGCAGCAAAGCATTAGCCACCCCGTGAGGAATATCAAAGATAGCTCCCAGCGGATGAGCCATTCCGTGCACCACTCCCAAACCGACATTAGAGAATGCCATTCCGGCAATGTACTGTGCCACAGCCATACCATTGCGTGCCTCGGCATTGGTAGGTTCGTTGACTGCTGTTTCCAGATAACGAGCTATCATTTCAATGGCCTTGATCTCGAACATATCGCTCATTTCCCAAGCTCCTTTGGTAATCAGCCCTTCGATGGCATGTGTCAAAGCATCCAATCCGGTGGAAGCGGTCAGGCTTTTAGGCAAGGTGTACATCAACTCTGCATCCACAATAGCTATAGCCGGAATATCATTTGGATCGACGCATACCATTTTCTTTTCGTTTGCCTCATCCGTAATCACATAGTTGATTGTTACTTCGGCGGCAGTTCCGGCAGTGGTAGGCAGGGCAATGATAGGAACGGATTTCTTTTTCGTATCTGCCACACCTTCCAACGAAACGACATCGCTGAATTCCGGATTGTTGGAAATAATTCCGACAGCTTTTGCACTGTCTATTGAAGAACCGCCACCGATGGCCAGGATAAAGTCCGCTCCCGACTCAGCAAAGGCTTTCACGCCTGTTTTTACATTGAACACTGTAGGGTTCTGTTTGATCTCACTGAATATCTCGTAAGGTATTCCGGCAGATTTAAGCACACTCAGCACTTTATCCGCCACTCCATACTTGATAAGATCTTTATCTGTCACCACAAAAGCCTTGTGCAATCCCAAACGGGCAATTTCTTTTGGAAGCACTTCACGCGCTCCAGGTCCGAAGTATGATACTTCGTTCAATATAAACCGATTAATCATGATTTTCAATATTATATTATTACCTATAAAAAACTATTTCCTGAAAGCTGCCAATTTATTCCTATAGTATGTTTCCACATCTTTCCAATGATAGTAAGGAACAAGTGTACTCTCTACCGGAAGTTTCATTTCCTGTTCATTCAGCAGTACTTTCACCAGAACATCATCGCTCCCTTTTTTACGATAAAACACGAACTGGATGTTGCAAGCCATCGGGAAAATCTTGTAATTGCGCCAGACCTCGGCAAGACTATTCAAATCGGTAGTCTGATAAGCGCAATCGCCCAACTCCAACAGACATGCGAGAGGAAGTACACAAGATTCATGACCGAATCGCAATGTAACGCTGTTCTCTTTTTTAACGATACAGGTAGCCGCAGTATTCAGAATGTTCTCCAACAGATTGGCTTCCAGATAGGGCATTTTCCCTTTTGTCAACGGAGACGGACCGTAATCGATATACCAATTTGCGTTATTCAGCAACCACATGTCGTAACACTCCTCTTTTGTAAAAAGAGAATAGAGTTCGATATCCGTATCGTGATTTTGCATAATGACTGCAAGTTCAAATAAGTAGCTCATCAGTTTATCTGCATTTACTTTCCACTTTACATAATCTTCATTAGTGAAAAGAGATTTCATCAACCGTTCAGGATGAAGATGTTCCTTTCGGAAAGCCTGTTTGGCAGCAAGCACTTCATCTGTTTTACGTTGTTTTCTGAAATAATCGTCCTCATTATTCATATAATACATATCATGATAGCTGGCGTCATTCTTAATCTGCAATTTAGGGTTCATAGATTGCAGTTGCAAACACTCGGCCATCATAGAAAGGATGCAACGAATAACAACGGTGGAGCGTGCATCCACTGCTACCGCCCCTTGAAATACTTCCGGGAAGCTTTCATACATTCGTTTTGCAATTCCCCGGTGCTGGCGTGCTCCCAACGGTGTCAAATCTCCATAGCGGTCTTCTGCCAGTCGGGCAAGGCTGTCTACCATACAGAGCGTCTTCTTTCCCAATTCGGTAAGTACTCCGTCTTTATCGGCTTCGCGCAATACTTCCAACGGCTTCTTATAGTCATCCGGATTAACCCGATAACGAGATCCATGACGAGCATAATGACTCAAATAAAATGGCTTATATCCTTTAGGGGGAACAGTCATTATGAAATGCGGTTCGGGATAGGCACAATGGTTAGCTGCCGAACGATGAATATCTTCAAATATTTCCTCTTTGGCTGTCTGGGCACTCATCCCCAGCAACAGGCAACAAAAGAGGGCTAACAAGATAAAACGTTTCATAGTAATTTCAATGATTAAAAAAACAAGCCCAAGCCTACGGGTATGAATGTTGTAAACTTGGGCAAGTTTTTAGATATTAAATTTATTCACTAACGTAAGGACCAAACTTTTTAACTATAGTCAGATTGGACTTTCTGGCATCCAGAACAAATACATCATATTTTCCGTCAGGATATACTCTTATCACAATGTGACCTTCTTTCGCTTTAATACCACGAGAGAACCAGGGACCAATGCCGATGCCTGTTTCATCATGATAATAGGTCATAAAGATATCTCTATTTTGAGTACCTACATTTTTGGATAATAATCTCTGACCTACCTCCGGTCCCGGATGGTCAGGACTCCATGATTGGGCAACCACCACTTTAGGATCAAGTACATCTAAAAAGTTTTTGTTGGTAGCATCACGATTACTATGATGATTAAGCGACATGGCAGATATCTTCCCCACCAACGGAGCCATCGGAGTTTCAATATCATACCATTCCGCATGATCCTGATCTACCAAACCGGAATTATCCCCCCCTGCATAATATTTGAATTTACCGTAAGTAACAACAAGGGCTGTCGACATCTGATTATCATTAAATTTTCCATTGTTTGCCAACAGTTCCTCTTTGGTAAACAAAGGAGTCGTATTTTTCCCCTTTCCGGTCCACAGAAGATTGTTTGACTTAATATTTCTTATTTCAAAACCGGGATAAGATTTTGGATCTTTTTTCAATACAAACTGTTTATTCGATCCAATATCAAATTTCTCAATCTTCATCCCATTGTTGTTTTTCTGGAATTCCAGAAACTTCAAAAGATTCTGGAAAGTAGCAGGTTCCACTCCCCCATTGCCTGATTTGTTGGTTCGCAGGTCAACCGGAAAACTATAATCAGGATAATCTCTGTCTACATAGGTTTTGATAGGAATTACATCACCTACTTCGGTCAAACCGGTAAGACGATAACCATTTTCGGAAGTGCCGGAAACACTGCGTACACTACCGTAATGATCGGAATGGAAATGAGTAAGCAGAAAATAATCAATTGACAGCTTATCTCTTCCCAACACATTAGTCAAATAGTTTATTATAGACGATCCTGCCGTATAACTACTATTTGGAAATACCTGTGGTGCAAACATGGGCGCATACTTTGCATCAAACGCTTCGTTATCAAAATCTCCGGCATCAATCATCATATTTGTTCCATCCGGCAGAATGAGGAAAGCACAACTTCCCCGTCCGGTATTGATGTGATGAATATCCAGATAACCTTTTTCCCACTTAGGAAGCTGATCTTGTGCCACCACGAAAGCAGCACAGAAAATTGCAAATAGAAATAAAATACTTTTTCTCATAATCTATTACTTTAATTATTTATTAAAATTAATTCTTAAGCATTATTCAACGTTTCATGATAACTTTAGTGGAAAAATTAAATGTTCCATCCTTTGAGCGTATAGATATCACATACAGATTATTATCAATCAACGACTTATTAAATTGATTAATAAGAACTGCATTATTTCCTGCATCTACATTTTTCTCACCTTCATACACTTGACGACCTGCCAAGTCCATTATTCTCAAAATCAATCCTGTAGGAGAATTAAATTGTGTATAAATTTGTATCAGATCATTTTTGCAATCGACAAAAACCATAGGTTCACTCATATCAGATGTAACATTTCCTTCACTCCCAGAAGCATTACGAGTCATGGCATTAGCAGTCTGTTTGTCAAAATACCATAGTTTATTGGCCTCTCCACTATTATATTGTATAATGGGGGCAAAATTATCCCGAGAAGCATCCCGAACTACTGCATATTGCTGTGAATTTGCATTCTTCAGAGTATATCCGACTCGCATAGTCCCCCCTTCATTAAAGAATATTTTACTAATTTTCCATAATCCATTAGCTATATGAGTCCCATATTGAATGATGTTTTCTCCCACATAGAGACTAGCATCTTTCACAACGAAAAACTTCTGACTATTCTTATTTATCAATTCCACATAGCCGTATTTTCTATGTACAACTTCCCACATACTATCATCTTCTCCAAATTCATGCTGAATAATTTCAGCTCCATCACTCTTTGAAGCATCTTTCACAACCATCAATTTATTACTATTGTCATTTCTTATCTTATAAGTACCTTCGGGGATCACAGATTCATCATAATATACTCTTTCTGGTACCCAAACATCATTGTTCAAAGAGCTTTCAGTACTCTGAACTATCGAAGCCCCCTCAGTGCCTAAAGCATTTGCTACGACTGCATAATAAAAGCTTTCTACATTCCTCAAACGATATTCATTTTCTTTTCCAGTATTGATAAACTGCCACTTAAATGAACCTTCAATTGTATTCACATCTTGTGTAACTAAAGAGCCTACAACTCTATTCTGAGATTTCATAGCCAAGCTGCTAACAGCATTTATTATATAGCAACCATTTTCTCCCGCATAAGTATGCACATACCAAACATCATACCCAATGTCTTCTAATTGATCATTTTCTAATTGAACTAAATTATCTCCAACAGCTTCTGAACCCTTTTTCGCAGATAAATAGCGACCTGATAATTTGTTTTTCAAACGATATAGTCCATCCTCAATAGCCCAAGTATTAATTGGCATGGCACATTCAAAAGTCCAATATTCACTTACCTCTCCAGGATTACTTTGAATCAACTTATAATTATCTTCAGTAGAATTTTGAAAAACACTCAAATATTTACCACTACTTTTACTTTTTAGTCTGAAATATTTAGGGTCTAGGTTTGAGCATTCAGGAATCCATATTTCATTTTCACTATCACATTTTCTATACTGAATTACTTCGGCTCCAGCAGCCATAGAAGAACCGCTAACATTCATCAACTTCCCGGAATGAAGATTTTCTATCCTATATTCATTCGGTCCAGCATAATAAAGTTTCCATTCGCCATTACCAGATTCTGTTGAATGTTGCATTACATGTACACCATCATCTTTACTGGCGTCTTCAACTACTATATATTTACCTGAGTTTTTATTTTTTATTTTTACATATCTAGAAAAAGGATATTCTGCTATATGCAAATACTCGATTTGCTCATCTGTTAATTCTACATTATAAACTTTGAAATCATCTATTGGACCGTTAATAGGGTAATTATCACTGAATCCACCGATAAACAATTTCTTGTCTACAGGAAAGTCCTGAGATCCAAGCCATATATAAAAATACGATTTCAACGTACTAGGTTTATACATTATCAATCTAGTATAATGTTCTCCTTGAATAATAAATATATGATGCCAACCACTTTCATTAAACTGCAAAGGCTTATAAGCCCACAAATACCAAGGCACGCGACTCCCGTCATTCTTAGGAATATAGCGGTTTAATCCCAAAGTTGCTTTCTTCCGCCCAAGCCCTCTTAAAATGTTATTATTTGCATCTATCCAATTATAAAACTCATACTTCACATCAGTAGGAGAAAAAGGAATAGCTCCGGATGGAATAGTAGAAGGATCATCAATTTTAACCCAAAATGAAATCGTATGGACATTATTAATATTATATCCCTTGCCCCGAATTCCGCTTCCTTTTCCATTAAACATCACAGCTCTCCGAGAATTCCCAAATCTATCTGTAACGAAAGTAAAATCCCCAAAAGTAACAGCTGTAGCTTTAGATACAGATTCATATCCAGGATTATTGGTATCAAAAGCGAAGTGAACACTAGGATTAGGCACACTTATTTGTGAAGTTACATTTCCACAATACAGAATAGACAAACAAAATAGTAATATATAACTACTATTACTCTTTAATAAAGTTTTCATAAGCTAGTATTTATGATTAAGGCAATGAACGTTTCCCTATAGTTTTCAAATAATCAAAGAGAACCTCCAAACGATCAGAAATAACAATATCAGGCGAATGAGATTCTTTCAAAAGCCAATCCCAATCACAGCGCAAATCATTACCTGTCAAATCTATATTTCTAAATTTATATGCGGCAGGTGACCAATTACCCTTTTGATTTTCCGGCCATTCTGGAAATTGGATAATACGCTTATTTATAGCTTTTAACCAAGATAGAACATTAGAATAAGTTTTACCATCAACTGTAATTTGCTGTGTTAGCATTTTATCTGTATCTTTAAAATAAATCATCTCAAATCCTGTGCAACCTTCATTTACAAAAGCTTTCATCTTTGCAATCATATTCGGATCTTTTTCATAAGTTTCATTAAAAATAGTAGGAGTAAACATTTTCACCAACTGTTTTTGGTCATCTGTATTTTTCACCAAATTCTTAATTGACTCCGGAGTAGGATAAGTTTGAATCTTTGTTTTAAAAGTGACTTGTTGAAGCATACCTAAATCCTTCACCAAATAGTACATTTCAGGTATTATATTCTCTGCCTTATCAATACTCACCAAAACTTTATTCTTACAAGCTAAAAGAGCCTCCCTCAGTGTAGCTAACTTATAAGAAGTCACTTCTCCCGTGTATAACCTCAAATGTAGATTTTTAAGCTCATCCCAAGATTTGTAATTAACAAATTGTCCTGAAACCCTCTTCTTGACGATACCATTTCCGTCAGTAAGTCTATCCAATCCCCAATCATGTAATAAATAAAGTGTACCGTCGTCCGTTATAGTAATGTCAAATTCTACCATATCAACGCCTAAAGCAATCGCAGCGTTAATAGCAGGAATTGAATTTTCAGGATAATCTTTCCAATATCCTCTATGGGCAGATAACATAATGTAATTGGGATACTTCGAAGGATTATTATAAATCTCAATTAATTGAGAAATAGGCAAAGGTTGTGATTGAGAAAAACAAAACTGTAAAGATGCTCCTAATAAGAACAATAAAATCAATAGTTTTTTCATGTGGTTCTTCTTTTAAGTTAATACTATTTCAAACACATCATTAATCAACTAATAGTTATCATTTTGCTTCATGACATCAGGTGCAATATCAATCTGATTTTGAGGTATTGGAAATAATAATTGATAAGGTTCTATCGCAAAATCTCCATTAGAAGATTTATTCATAACCTCTACAGCCTTTCCACTTCTTAGAAGATCAAACCAACGCTGGTTTTCAAAAGCAAACTCACAACGTCTCTCATCCCAAATCAGGTTTCTAAACTCATCCTTTCCTGTTATTTGCTGAGAAGTATACAGCTGTAAACCTGCTCTTTGGCGAACTTCATTCAAATATTTAATTGCATCCCCAGAAGATGAATAACTAATTTCATTAAGAGCTTCAGCATACATCAATAAAACATCCGTATATCGCAAAACAACAAAATTGGCATTTGACTGATTGGGTAAAACCGGCTTCTTTACAAATTTCTTACAATAGATTCTACCATCAGCTAATTGCCCTATAGATACATCACGTCTTAAATCATCTATATTATATGATTCATAGAAATTTCGCGTAGGTTCATTGTTACCTTCAGTGGCTCCAATACCTCCAGTAACTTCTGAACTTCCAATCGGAGCAAACAAATTAGCAAACGCACTGCCAAGATCTGTCACGGCTTCAGTATATTGTATTTCAAAAATACTTTCAGAATTATTTTTATTATCTACATCGAAAAGCTCTGTATAGTCTTGAATAAAAGTATATTGCTTGCTATCAATAACTTCTTTCAATATTTTCACTGCATTATCATAATCCTTTAAAGTCAAATAAACTTTTCCCAAAAGAGTTTTTGCAGATCCTGAAACGGCAGTTCCTAAACGCTTGCTATCCGGTGCTTCGGGTAGAATTTTAGATGCTTCAATCAAATCGTTTTTAATTTGCTCATATACATCATTTACCGGACTTCTGCCAAATCCAAATGTTTGAAATGGATCATCAAAATAGTGAATTACCAATGGTACATCCCCCCATAAACGAACCATATTAAAGTACGTCAATGCGCGTATAAACAACATTTCTCCTTTATACTTTTTCTTAGCAGTTTCATCCATCTGGACACTTTCTATATTATCCAAAACAATATTACACCGCTTAATACCTTCATAACAACCAACCCAAGTGTCCTCCAGAACTCGATTATAAGATGTTTCACGGAATAAATCAATATCGCCATATATTCCTCCACTATTTGTAATACTTTCTGTATAAGTATTATCTGAACGAACTTCCATCAAATAAATAAAATTACTACCATACTGAGATTTCGCCATTAAAGCATTATAAGCTGCCGCTACCCCCTGAGCTATATCCGTTTCTGTTTTATAGAATGCCGGCACACTTTCATTAGAGGGAGGCTCTTGGTTCAAAAAGTCATCGCATGAGTAAAAGCAGATGCTAGCTAACACACAACTGATAGAGATAATATATCTAAATGTTTTCATATCATTTCTATTTAAAAGTTTACATTTATACCAAATACAATAGATTTATTTACCGGATAACCACCATAATCTATACCTGGTGTAAGAGGATTAGAAGATATACTGACTTCCGGATTGTACCCTGAATACGATGTTATCGTAAATAGATTATGAGCAGTTACATAAAAACGTAAATCCCCAACATTCACTTTATTCAATATTTTTTTAGGCAATCGATAACCTAATGTTATATTGTTAAAACGTAGATATGATCCATCTTCAAGCATATAATTGGATGATTCATACAGTTTATCTGTTGGTGAAACTAAGGGACGAGCATACTTAGCAGTCAGATTATTCTCAGAGAACCAATTATTATACAATTTTTTAATTCCAGTTCCCCATCCTTCTTCATTCAAAAGAAAAGCATTTGATTTATTAAAGATATCAACACCTTGAACCCATTGAATCATAAAACTTAAATCAAAATTCTTAAAAGAAAATGAGTTATAAAATCCCATCGTAAAATCAGGCATATAATTGCCCATTACTTTTCTATCCGCATCTGTTATTTTACCATCAGGTTTCCCGTCAGGCCCGCTAATATCCTCATAAATATAGCTACCTACTTTTGATGTATTTAAATGAGGATATTTATTCAAATCTTCTTCTGATTTATATATACCTATAACATTATAAACATAGTAAGAGCCAACTTCGCCACCAACCCTTGTCAAACTATTATCTTGAAGTATTTGTGTTTGACCAGGCCCCAATCGAATTACTTTCGATTTATTCTTGGAAAAATTCAATGAAGGACTCCACATAAAATCATCATTACCAATATCTGCTTTAATTGATAATTCAACACCTTTATTATTCACTTTGCCTATATTCTGTAGTGATGTGGTAAATCCTGATGCAGCAGGAACCGGAACATTCAACAATAAACCATCTGTAGTTGATTTGTAATAGTCCACAGCAAATGTTAGTCTGTTATTGAGTAAGCCAACATCTAAGCCAACATTCCACTGGGTTGTCTTTTCCCATGAAATATTAGGGTTTGGAGCTGTTGAAGGAGCCAACCCGTTTACAACCACATTACTATACAAGTAATTAGCAGGATTTAATAAAGAATATGAACTATAATTAGATATTTGAAAATTACCAGTTCCTCCAACACTTGCTCTCAATTTCAGATCACTAAGTATATCCAATTTTTTCATCCATTCTTCTTCAATAATGCGCCATCCTATAGAAACCGATGGGAATGTACCATATTTATTATTTTTTCCAAAACGGGAAGAACCGTCACGTCGAATAGAAGCAGCAAGCAAATATTTATTTTTATATGAATAATTGACTCTTGCAAAATATGAGAATAATGTCCAAGTACTTTTATCTGTATATCCACTATTTACTATACCTGCATTCAATGTCGTAATATTATCATTCGGAAAATCTGAAGCAACCATGTTCGCTCTATCATAATCTTCACGCTGTGCACTGATACCTGCCAGAAACTCTATATAATGATCATTTTGTTCTAAAGAATAGGTAAGCGTATTCTCAGTAATCCAATTTAATGTCGTATAACCAAAATATTTACCTACAGCTTTAGATGGGGCTTTAGAATTATAGCCACCCAAATAAGAAGGACGGAAATAATCATTCTCAATTTTATTATACTGTACCCCAAAATGAGATTTGAATTTTAGATTATCTAAAATCGTTATATTCAGATTCAAATTAGATAGAATATTGAATGTCTTCTCATCATCTTTAATACTCATAGCAGTAGCCAATGGACTCTCTAAAGCTACAGTACCCCAAGCTTGTCCTTTTTCTATTTGATCACCGTATTTAATACTCCCATCTGAATTATATGCTATAGCAGCCGGATTGGCTAACATTGTCATCAAAACAACACCATCTGACTTATGATTACTTTCAGATACTTTATTAGTCACAGAATAAGAAGGTGCAATATCAAAATCAAATGAAACATGTTTATTCAATTTCGCACTGATATTGGAACGTGCAGACAAACGCTTAAATCCTGAATTCTTAATTACTCCATCTTGATTAGCATAGCTTATTGAAGTATAATAGGATATCTTTTCATTTCCACCGGACACTGAAAGATCATATTGTTGTATTGCTGCAGTACGAAATAATTCATCTTGCCAATTTGTATTAACTAATCCTGCTTCCTTGTTCAGATAAGGAGTAAGATAATCAGGTATTCTTGCTTTCGACGGACGAGCAGAATTCGGATCTTCAGGTGTATTTACTCCAGGTTTTAAATCCACCCAATAATTATTTCTGGCAGTAGCTGCAAAATCTGCATATTCATAAGCATCCATCAAATCAATTTTCTTTGAAACTGTTTGTATACCATAATATGCTTTTGCTGAAATTCTTGCTTTACCATCTTTTCCTTTTTTGGTTGTAATTACAATAACTCCGTTAGCGCCACGAGAACCATAGATGGCAGAAGAAGAGGCATCTTTTAAAACATCAATTGATTCTATATCTTCTGGATTTAATAAGCTTGCTGTATTTTCAGAAGTCATTGGAAAACCATCGATTACGATAAGAGGATTAGTCCCTGCTGTGATCGAAGAAGACCCTCTGATTTTCATTGAGGCCCCAGCCCCCGGTGCTCCACTTTGTTGCATCACTTGTACTCCGGGTAACTGTCCAGCTATAGCCTGTTCAAAGCTACTTACAGGAATATTTGCTATTTTATCTTGTTTAATTTGCGCTATAGCTCCTGTAGTTCGCGTCTTTGACTGTGTACCATAACCAACTACAACAACTTCATCTAAAACTTCATTATCTTCTTTCATCACTACCTTACTGAGCGTTTTTGTACTTGCTGGAAGCGATATTGATTGATAACCAATAAATGAAATAGCGATTTTTGAATTCTCCGGCACATTAGCTAAAGAATACTCACCGTCCGCATTGGTGATAGTACCCAAAGTAGTTCCTTGTACAGCAACACTTGCCCCAATAATCGTTTCACCTTTTTCATCAACAATTGTACCGGAAATAGTTATAAGTCGACCACTCTTTTGCGAAGTATCTGAAACCGGTTCTTCTTTTATGAAAATCTTCATCTCGCCTATTTCGAAAGTTACATTCGTGCCTTTCAGCAATTGTGCAAGCACATCTGAAAGTTCTTCTTTATCAGCCTCAATAGAAACAACCCGATCCGGGTCAACGGTAGGACGGCTGTATGCCACGGTTAGTCCGGTTTGTTGAGTGATAGCATCAAAGACTTTTGCCAACTTAACTTGCCGGAACTGCAAGGTTACTTTCTGAGCGTTGGCTGCTAAACATGCCATAAAGCCCAAAAACAGAACAAGTAAAATCTTGTGTTTCATAACTTAAATTTTAGATTAACAATGATATAAATCGCTTTATACAAAGTAGACACACAAGATTTCGGAGCGGGTGAGGGAAAAATGCTTTTTTGCTAAATAAATCAAGAAAAGGTCTTCTAAAAGACTAAGAATCGTCATTGGCGGTTCAAAATGTAGCTCGTCATCTTGTATTAATGTATCTATGTATAAAGAAGGCAATCACTCACGAGATTCGTACAAATTTACTATTTTTATAATAATAAGCAGCCGTTTCATGCAAGAAGTTTAAGGATAATATGAAATAGTTCTACCTAAAAAAGGGCAATATGAAATAGAAACTAACCGATAGAATAGTATAACAGAAGAGATTATCACCATTAATGAAAAAACAATTCAAAACAAAGGCCGTAACACTTGACTTCGCCTTTCTGATGTAGTATATTTGTAGAAGTTTAAAATGAAACTCTAATATAAACCTAAAACTTTCGTAAATGGGAAAAGTAAGACCTTTACAACGAGACACTAAACAGTGCATAAAATTGACAATATTTTCAGCTAAAACAGGAGCTAATCCATATAATCAACTGGTGGCTTATTCCTAAGCTATTCAGGCTGATTATAGTTAATACGGGTGACTTTCACCCCAAACAATAACGGGTATAAAAGGTAAAAAGGCGGTCATTCTCATGAAGGATTATCGCCTTTTTTGTATATATATATTCTATTATAGTTTTAAGATCGATTTCTACGCTGTTAATAAACGTCGGCAACATTCTTAAAAAACGTTCCTCTTATTCTTTAAAAACGCTGTTCACGGTTATTAACGGGGCATACAGAATAGTCTTGAATTATTACCCATTTACATTTAAATATCATGAAATTCAATATTTAATATGGTCAATGCGCAAAAACAAAGATACTTTCTGTAATACGCAAGTTTAATATAGCGTAAACTACCTGCAATGCGCACTTTACTGAACGGAATTTTACCTGCAATACGCACTTTTATTTCACATATTGTTTACAACTCAAATCTGAACAATCAATGCATTAGACGGGAATCCTCTTTTTTTCTTGTGACTATCACTTCCTTTTCAGCCTCTTTATATTCAAACCGTAACGGCGCAATCTTCTCCAAATCCTGAAGAACTTTTTCGAGAAGCGTATTCTCTGATGTAATCGTAAAGTATACATCCCAAGCTGACTGGTCTTCTATCTTGAAGTTCACATCATACCAACGGTTCAGTACTTTGATGACTTCGGACAGCGGGGCATCCTTGAAAGCTATCACATTCTTTTTCCACAGGGAAGACAGATGGATATCGGCATGCCGGGTAATGGTACAACGATCACTTTCCTTGTTATAGACAAGTTTCTCACCGGGTTGCAACGGATATTTCTTATCTGAAGCAAGCATCAGATTAACATGACCTTCATCCAGACAGACCGTGATATCCTTATTCTCCGGATAGGCCTGAACATCGAACGAAGTTCCCAGAACATGCACGGAAGGCCCGTTAAGATTGACAATGAAAGGCCGGTGGGAATTCTTTGAGACTACAAAATAAGCCTCGCCTTCCAGATAGACTTCACGGCTGGACAGTGCAAACTTCTTAGGATATTTCAGGCGTGAATCTGAATTGATATAGGCGCGTGTGCCATCCTGAAACATCATTTGCAAGCGCTCACCTTTGGGCACATAGATTTCTTCGTAACCGGAATCACCCAGCAGATCGACACGGGTATTCACCTGGACAAACAGCCCTATCAGCAGTACAAATGGAATGAGTACGGCTGCCACACGGAAAGTAATCCTGCGAATACGTTTCTGCCGGATGTTGCGGCGGATATGGGCAAACATCTCTTCGGACGGGATTTCGTGATTGACATAGAGTTCTTCGAATCCTTGTTTGATCTGTACGGCATCACGGTCCATACTTTTAGCCAGATAGGCCGCCCCCTCATCGGTAGCAAACCAAGCCGCTACGATCCGGGCAACTTCAGGAGTAGACGTCCCTGCCAGCACTTCCTGTATTTGTTTTTCTGTAGGTGTATTCATATTCTCTGTACTCATACTATTAAATAGACACTTAAATACCTTAACAAGGTGAGGTACGTAACAAAAATTAGCAATTTCCCCAGATGGACGCGCAACAGTTTCAGCGCATCGGAATAGTGGGTTTTGATGGTATTGATAGAGAGCTTCAGACGGTCGGCTATTTCTTGGTTGGAGAGTTCTTCGCGCACCTTCATCAGGCAGATTTCCCGCTTTTGGGGTGGTAACATATCGACTGCTTTATAAAAGATGGACATTAGTTCTTTCTTTTCCAGACTATCAACAAGAGTATCTTCGTAAGCAGGGATGCCCTGAGCTATCTCATAATTCTTGGTAAGGGCGGTATTCTCATTGCGTATCACATTGAGTATATGATTTTTAGTCATTGTTATCAGGTAGTTTCTCAGGCTGATGCCCACCCGAAGCTCCGAACGGAATTCCCAGAAACGGGTAAATACGTGCTGCACAGCGTCTTCTGCCATCGCCGAACTCATCAAATAGCGATAGGCCAATGCGTAAAGCAGTTTGTGATATTTATTGTAAACCGCAGTAAATGCCTCTACATCTCCCCGCTCCACTTTAGCAAAAAGAGTTTCATCGTCAATATCAGATGTTTGCGGGGCTTTACGCTGCATTTAAACTGTGTTTTTAAGGTTAAAAGATAGAATGATGCGGGCAAATATACTCATTTTTGATAAAGGCGGGATATGGATGGGAGTTTTTTATGGATGAAGAGATGGAGAAAGTCTCTTTTTATATAAACTTCCCATTTGACGAATCGTTGTTCTTCTACCGAGCAAATTTGCAAACACTATTTATTTTTACAGAAAAGTTATTTCATCGTGACTATCACTTCTTTTTCAGCTTCCTGATATTCTAAATACAACGGAGATATAAAGATTTATTAGCTGACAGATAATTTTTGCAAAGAATTTACTTGTGAACAGAAGTAGAAACAAAAGACGACTACCTGCCCAAAAAGAGACAGGTTTTCGTTTTACAATAACCTTTTCAGTTCCTCAATGTCAGGCAAGGCATTACGAAGTCGTTCCGGCATATCTTTGGATGCACGGTAGGTAGCGACTCCCATCGGCTTGTTATAATCACGAACTGCAAATTCTACAAAGGTTTGATTCATTTCTCTGCAAAGTATTATCCCAATAGAGGGATTTTCATGCGGCTTTCTGATATATGTATCTAAGGCAATTACATAGCCAATCTGATCAATCCTGCACATCAGTTACCGGACCTGAAGGTAGGCAAAATGTATGCGGAAGTGGCAGAGTACACCCAAGCCGGCAACTTTTGGGATTTCATCTGGGGGAACGTTACTTTAGGGCAGAAAGCCAGCTTATTATGGGCGGTAAATGCAGGACGCTTTTTCCAAACAGCCGGATTATTCCTCTTAGGCTTCTACATCGGCAGAAAGCAGCTTTTCGTTACGACGGAAAAGAATCTCCATTTCTGGATAAAGATACTGATTATCTCCGCAATATCTTTTGCTCCTCTCTATGCCCTGAAAGAGTTGATTATGCAGAACAGTACACTCATACAGCAAACAGCCGGAACTGCATTCGATATGTGGCAAAAGTTAGCTTTTACTTTCGTACTGGTAGCTTCATTCGTATTGCTTTACCAACGTGAAAAGTTCAGTAAAGCCGTCAGCAGCCTGAGATTCTATGGAAAAATGAGTCTTACGAACTATATATCCCAATCCATAATGGGAGCACTGATTTATTTCCCTATCGGTCTGTACCTGGCTCCCTATTGTGGATATACGCTCAGTCTGCTAATCGGGCTTTGCATGTTCCTGTTGCAAGTGAAATTCTGCAAATGGTGGTTGAGCAAACATAAACAAGGTCCATTGGAACATATCTGGCATAAATGGACTTGGATGGGGACAAATAAATAGCGGCGGCAAAGGCAATCAGAACCGGTAAATCAACTCCCACCCCAGAATATGTCTGTCCAGATCACTCTCGTGCTGGTAGCAATAGAAAACATCTGCCGACTAGGAGGACGACAGTTTAGCTTCCACCCCACCGCGGGCACGGAAGCGGGAGGCATGGAACCATTCATCTTTGCCCAGACCGTGATATTGCTCTAAAGAAACATACGGTGACCATGTAGTTACCTTATAAGCAGCTTTCAGGCGGGTGCGGAGACGGAATTCATCCGCTCCGCGTCCGTCGAAAGTATGCTGGAAACGCTCGCGCAGAGTGAACGTCCATTGTCGTTTTTTGAGAGTGAAAGAGACTCCTGCATGATAGCGGTGCCGGGATTTCCAGCCATCTTCACCACGGTTGCGGTAGTGGTATTCGTAACCGCCCTCAGCTTTTAGAAACGGAAGAAGAAGGACGGAAGTACCTACGCCGAACCCCCAACGGTCTATCTCATCCAGTGCGTCACGGGTACGCATCTCCACATCTCCGTAAAGTTCCACTTTGGAGGATACATCGTGCCGGGCTTTCATCTTGTTCCAGGTCACGAAATCACTGTCCTGTGCCTGCAAAGGAGGCAGACAGAAGGCAAGCAGTCCTACACACAAAACAACGAATCCCCGTAATACAGAATATTTCTTTAGCATATTATCCTCAAAGGTTTACTTCAACTTATTTTCTTAGAAGATGCAAAGCTAAAGAAAGATTCTGTAATAAATCTGTAATATTCCTGTAATATCAAGAAATCACTTGATTTTATCGTATTGCTGTTCGGCCTTGATTTCCGTATACTTGGGTGCGTCTATCATTTCCACCAATGCCCTCAGCACGGGACCCTCTCCCATCGGATCATTCTTCCACTGGGGACGGTTATAGTAGAATGACAAAGCGGGCATTATGCCCGTACCTGCACAGATAGCCGTTACATCACCCTCCGGAGTAATCTTGGTGAACATGCCTTTCAACCCTTCCCATGCCACATAGATATAGTCGGGATGCAGCCACCCTTGTTTCACGCCTCTGGCAATGCCGAAGACGAACATAGCAGTTCCCGTAATTTCTTCATAGGAATCTTCCTTATCCAGAAGCTGATGCCACAATCCATTCGCACCCTGATAACGAATCAGTCCGTCCGCCTGCATACGGAAGTTCCGGATGACATCTTCACGCATCGGATGTTCGGCGGGCATTCGTGCCAGCAAATCGGCAGTAGCCATGAAAACCCATCCGTTCGCCCTGGACCAATGGGCAACGCCATGCGCTTTGTTATCCGTGTGGTAGCAATGATAGTACAGTCCTTTTTCGGGACACCACAGATAGCGGGTATAGTTCAGTATCTGATTGGCTGCATCATCAAAGTATTTGGTATCGCCTGTCACCTCTCCCATCCTGACCAGAAATGAAAGAGCCATAAAGGCATCATCCGCCCAAATGGTATTGACATGCGGCCATAACCGGGCAATAGTACCATCGGCAAGACGCGGTTCGGACACCATCAGGTGATGATCGGTCTGATCGATGTACTTCCGGAAAGCCTGTTCGGGGTGACGACGGTTGAGCACAATCAGACTGGCTCCCATAGGGCCATTATCATCCAAGCGTTTATTCCGGTAAATCATGTGCCAATTCACATGGTTCACGGCTCTCCAACCTTCCTGCTCCAATGTTTGGTCATACAGGCGATGGAAGTAGTCCTGGTTTACATCGTCGAAAATGAAATTCATATTCTTCAGAACATAATTCTCGTACTTCGAAGTACCTAATTTATCTCCCAACTCCATCAGGGCTATATTGGTGACTCCATTTGTGTAATGCCAATCCAGATATTTGCTTTGTACTTTCACATTCTTATTTAAAGGTACGTTTTTGAGCGATGTGTAGGTCTTGCCGCTTTTCTTATCGACAAAATCATAGGTTGTTGACTTCAGAATGCGGTCGGCAATCATTACAGCAGTTTCTCTGGCTTTCTCATTGGTCTGCGCAATCAATGAAGTGCTGCACAGCAGGGCGAGTGAGAAGATCAAATAAGTATATATCTTTTTCATTTGTTTATCAGGAATATGTAGTTTTCAATATTAGTATATCCGTTGGAAGCTATCTTCATAGCGTCGGACGGATCATTTTTATCAAGTCCGTATGTATCTTCAAAGTCGTCGGGCATACCATCATTATCAGTATCCAGCGGTTTGGTTCCCGACTTTATTTCACCGGGGCCTTGTGCAGGCAGGTCCATTTCCGTGAGAATGATCCCTCCTTTCTTACCCAATGAAGTTAATTCTTCAACAAGATAGCTATCTACCTGGTCACGGGCGGGTAATGAAGCTCCGCCATGTTGCACGATCCACTCGTAAGCATCCCGGGCAGTCATCAAGCCTTCGATAGCGGGATGCACATCCGACGGTTTATCCAGAAAAGTAGGAGTTATCACGATCTCAGTGCCAGACTCTTGTTTCCGTTTCGTGCAATCTTCACGGGTCAGTTCGCGACCATTCAGCACTCCATCCTTATTTTCATCATAATAGTTGCCGGATAAATGGGCACGAAAATGTTCGTTATAGCGCGTGAAGGGAGCTGTAGCACCCAGCGTTTTCCCATCATAATTTAAAGTAGCACCTACTATGAAATAGTTATTCCGGATATCGGCTTCGGAGGTCTGTTCCGTATCACCCATGATATAAGCACCGCCATTACCCCAGTTGTAAACGACGTTATTTACAAACTGATTCAGACCTTTCACTTTCGGATTACGGGTTTTGTTGTCGATATACAGGTTACGGTATAAGGTCACTCCATTTTCAGCCGTAGTCTGGATAAGTCCTCCGCAAGAATGTGGTTGCAGGCCTTGCCCTATAAAGGAGTTCTGGATAGTTATATTCCGGGGCTGATCGCCCGGTTTCTTCGGATCTCCATTGATGGAAAAGCATTCATCGCGCCCCCAAGTAACCGACATGTGATCAAAAATCATATTCGCTCCGTAAGCCACACCGGCGGCATCTTTACCGTCTTTCCCGTTCACTCCCATCCGTATGCGCAGGTAACGGCAAATGACATTGTCGGCTCCGGAAAAAGAAACCTGATTTCCATAAACAACAATTCCGTCACCGGGAGCCGTTTGTGCAGCAATAGTCAGATTCTTGGAAAAAGTGAGCGGGGATTGCAGGCGAATGATTCCCGCAACATCAAAAACAACGATTCTTCCGGATTTACTCACCGCATCACGCAAAGAGCCTTTTCCCGAGTCGGCAAGCGTAGTGACGTGATAGACCTCACCATGTCTCCCGCCTACCGCATTGCGCCCGTACCCTTCGGCTCCCGGAAAAGCAAGCACTTCTCCATAATCAGGGAAAGGAACAGACGGACCGGAAACCTCCTCTTTTTCATCGCAGGCCAGCAGGACCCATGCCAGAAGAAGGATTCCAATTGTAGTATATCTCATAATTCTAATCTCCTATTTTAATAGTGTATAGTCAATAGGCGGCCCGTATGAACGAATCAAAATCCGTCCATACTAAGCACAGCCCTCTTACAGAATCTTACACTTTCTGTTTTCTATCAATAAGTTAGTATTCGGAAACCGTTATCCAGCGCGGGTCACCATATTCCTGGGTATAAACCGTGGATCCGGTATCGATAACCGTAAAGTCACCATCCTTGGCATTCCTGAAAAATGAAGAATCCGACATGCCCAGATCTATCAACGTCAGTCCAGTATCGGCCGCCTGCTCAAAGTCGGTGGTACAATAATTATTCTTTCCCGTCAGTTTGGCTTGTCCCGGAACCAGAGCTTTTCCTGCACTATATCCAAAGACACAGGCATTAACGGATAGCGGCAATGCTACAGACAGTTTAGAGAAATCGCCAATTGCCGTATACGACGACTTGCTTGTAGCCCAATTATAGAACGTACAATTCGAAATAGAAACTTTAGCGTTAGAGGAAACCGGCACATCAGCAGTAAGCACTCCAAAGACACCCGGCGAGATATAGAATTCATAGAAAGTGGAGTTCGTTACAGAAACATCATTCCAGACGTTGGAACCTTTATTGATGGCATGTATGAATCCGAATTGTTTCGTCACATATTTAGTGTCATTGATTCCGGTAACCAGACAATTATCAATCCGGATATGGTTGATGGTCGTCATTCCTTCGCTGGCATCGCTCATCATCAGAACGGTAGAAGGAAGGACAATATCGGAATTGCGGATTTCAAAACGATCTATCGTGATATCAGTTCCGGCATCGTGCTTGCCGATATTCAACAAACGTGTTTTGCTGCCGCCACTTCCGCCGGACACGACCGGTTCTTTGACATTCACATTCTCAACAATAAAATATTCGATTTCAGGAATATTATTCACTTCCGGTTTAATGACAAAGCCACCTTTACGTATATAGAGCGTAGGGCGATCTCCGGGATTAGCCAAGAATGCAATGCTTTTCGTCAGTTTGATGTCACCGGTACTGCTTCCGGGAAGTCCGTCTGCCGACAGATAATAATCAACCCCGTTCTTCAATTGGAAGATCAGACTCGCCCGGCTGTCATCATTCATTCCCTCTTTTATCTTCGATAGTAAGTCAACGCCATCCGTCACCAGTACGGCACCGGAAGGCATACCGGCTGTTGTGAATTTCTGCCGATTGTACTTTTCCGCACCTTCGGGAGCTTTGCTATTGGTCAATGCAACATAGTAAGATGTACGGGGAGTCAATCCTGAAATTACATACTTGCCTGAGGCTGTTTCCGATCCGGACAAGTCAAAATGCTTTTCATCCGTTCCGTTTTCCTGTTGCCAGATGGCAACGCCGTCCACAGGATTCTGCTCGGAGACTCTCCATTCTATCACAGCCGAACTCTCCGTTATCTGGTGCTCATCCAATGCATAAAGTACCTTGGGTATGACGCGGGTCAAAGTGGTGATAAGAGAAGAATATTCCGTCCAGTTTGAAATAATATTCAGGCTTTCATTATTCGCTCTTACGCGGGCGTAATATCCTGTCTCATAGCGCAGCCCCGTAAAAGTGCACTTACCGTTGTTTACGGTCTGCGTTGCAGCGGGTTCCGACTGGAAAGTTTGGTCACGCGAAAGCTCCACCGTATAAGAAGTCGCTTCTCCGGATGTTCTCCAGGCAAGGGTAATCGAATTACCTTCCGCAAAACAGGAAGAGGCTATGAAGGAAGGTCTGAACAGGCGGGGCAGCTCTTCCGCATCATCCTTGCATGAAGTAATATTCAATAGACAAAATGCCAATACAGGTATCAAATATATCAATAACTTTTTCATACTCTCTTTTTTAATATCCATAATAATTCTTCAACAGTCCCTGATGGCTTGACAATGCATCGGGCGGTATAGGTACCAGATAACGGACCGGATCGGTTTCCGGATTCACAGTAGCGGCATTCGATTCATTGATGTAGCCGTAGAAAGAAAACAAGACAGCAGGGGCAGGAACCCATTGACGCGGATTCGATGTATTCTTGACCTGCGTGCAATATTGATTACACATATTGAAAAGTGTATATCCCGCAGGTGCCTTTGAAGGATAGGACTCAAAAGCCTCGTCATAAGAATTCCTGCCTCCTTCTTTATACCAGTCTATGGTTTGTGATACACACACGGCAGCCGGATTCACGGCATCGACCATTTTGTAATAAGAAACCGCCGGATAAGATTCAAAACGTTCATCATAAGTCGGTTCCTCAAACGCAGTGGTGGAATTCTCATATTGCTTGGTACGGGCAACTTTTCCTAACGTAATCCAATCAAAATACAAGTTATAGAGTGTCTTTCCATACAGATTCCAACGCGCCAGATCATATCTTCTATGCTTTTCACCCCCGAATTCCCATGCGCGTTCTTTAACGATTGCATCAAAGAAATCTTCTTTTGTAGTAAGTTTATCGACATAGGTATCTACCAATTCCGGCTGATCTTCCGCCGCGAAAGCACGGTTGCGGACTTTCTTCAGAGCCTCTTTGGCTTGGGGTGTAGGACCGTTATGATTCTCATTGGCAGCTTCGGCATACATCAGTAGTACGTCTGCATACCGCATATAAGTGTAATTGATTCCGGTACCTTTATTGGAAGTACTGCCCAGAGGAGTTGCCATAAACAGTCGGTTCCATTTCCCGCAATAAACCGTAAGGGCGGCTATCGGTTTCTGTACGATGTTAGTCATTCCCGAATTTTCATAGCGGAACATCTCGCACGTAAGGTCGCGGCGCAAGTCTTTTTTGTCAAATGACAGCATATAGGTAAGCGCCAGTTTGGAACCTCCCGAAGAATATCCATGCGGAGCATTAGATGCATTCTGTCCCTCTGAGTTCTTCTGTGAAACAATGTATGTCCCCCAAGAATATCCCAACTCTCCGGAGCCTCCTACCTTTGCCGGTACATCGAAGATATTATCATCATTCACCGGAACAATCCAACTACATTCGTCCACCCAAACCTGACGGAATGAGCGATTCAGCGAATGTTTGCCTTCATTAATCACTTTACCTGCATATTTCTCGGCTATCTCATAGTATTTCTGCCAGTCATCATTACGCTGCATTGAACCGATAGCGGCAGGGTTCGAGTAATCCGGACGCAGAGTCCATCCTCCTCTATACAATGCCATACGGGCAATCAATCCCTGGCAAAACTCTCTTGATGCCGCTTCCACTCCCCTGTCCGATTCTTCCGCATACCACATGACCGGTTCAACTTCAATCAGGTCATTGATCATGTCTGTCAATATGATGTCACGGTCAGTTGCACCGATAAACAGTTCATCCTTGTTTCCTGCCGGTTTCCGCCTGTAAGGAACGTCTCCCCAGTTTCTCACCAGTTCCAGATAGTACATGGCACGCAGAACTTTCGCTTCACCATAATAATGCATTAACCGCGAAGGCTTGGTTTTATCGGCAGCCTCAAACAGAGGACTTTGTTCGATACCTTCTATCACGTCATTCGTCCTGTTCACTCCATCATACATCCCTGTCCAGATACTGCCGTACGAACTGATGTCACCTGCACTCGGTTCGAAGGCGCTCTCTTTCAGATTGGACGACGTAGTGACCGTAGTAAACTCCACATCCGTATTAAACAGCATTTTCTGTGCCAGATTGCCTACCCATCCCTTACCACTGACCATAGGCACGTACATGCCATTGACGGCAGTCGCAATCTCCGATTCACTGGTAAATATATAATCTTTATCAAAAGTGGAAGGCGAATTTACATTCAGGTAATCTTCACAAGATGTAAGTATCATCAATATGATAACTGGAATATAAAACTTTCTCATGGTTCAATTCTATAGTATTAAAAATTCAGATTTATTCCAAGCGTATAAACACGACTGCGAGGAGTCACATTATTATCTATACCCGGCGTCAAGCCTTTCTGTATATTCACTTCCGGATCATATCCGCTATATCCCGTCAGAGTGAACAGGTTACTACCGGAGAAGTACAGGCGCAGGCTCTTGACTCCCAAGCGGCTCAGCCAGCGTTGCGGAAATGTATATCCCACTGTCAGCGTACTCAGGCGCAGGAATGAACCGTCTTCTATCAAATCGCTCATTGTGATACCCTGTGTAACGGACATCCAGGAATAAGTGGCGGCATTCTGGTTTAATGCAGCCAATGCAACCGGATCACTGGAGACATTGACACCGGCATCATCCACATAGCGGAAGCGGCGTGCCAAACTCATATTCGTAGACAGATTGGAATAATTGCGGCGAACAGCCGAATTCAAATAGAGTTTATTGACATTGAATACATCAAAATCGCACATATAATTAAAGAACGCGGTAAAATCCAAGTTCTTCCAACTGCCGGAGAGGCCAAAACCGCCTGTAACCTTCGGATTCGTATTTCCAATAACCGTCATGTCTTCTTCCGTTATCAGGTCTGAGTCGGAATCAGATAATTTCTTGAACTTCATTGCTCCCGGTTTAAAGCTAAAGTTACCCGAACTGAATGAAGAGTTATCCGGAACTCCCGGTTTCAAAGTCCACTTCTTTGTCGTTTCATCAAAATTAAAATCGTCTACCGTATAAAAACCATCATTCACGAAACCGTAAATGAGTCCCATACTTTTGCCCACTTCCATTTTATAATTGTAGGTTCCATACCAGTTGGACAAGGAGGCTTTTGTTTTCCATTCCGACTCACCGGAAGAAAGCTTGTCGACTTTGTTCTTATTAAAGGCTACATTGAAACTGGCTGACAGATTAAAGTTCTTTGTCTGGACGATTTTACCGTTCAATGAAAGTTCAACTCCCCTATTGGAAGTACGGCCCACATTTGTCATCTGCCGCGAATAACCGGATGAGTTCGGAATGATTGACGGCACCAGCAAATCTTTAGTTGTATTCCAGTATACATCGACTGTACCGGTTAAACGGTTTTTGAAGATACCAAAGTCCAAACCGAGATTTCGTGTAATGGTAGTCTCCCATCTCAAATCAGGATCATACAAATAAGTCTGGTCGGCAAACTGGTAATAATTATACTCTTCATTATTGAAACCGGGAGCGCTCGATCCGCTATACACGCGATAAATGTTATGCCACAAATCATCACTGATACGGTTGTTACCTGCCAACCCGTAACTTGCTCTCAGTTTTAATTCCGAAATCAGCTTGACCGATTTCATCCATTTCTCTTTGGAAAGCCTCCAAGCTATAGAACCGGCAGGAAACGTGCCCCATTGCTTACCGGGTGCAAACTTCGTTGAACCATCCGCACGAAATGTAAAAGTAGCATAATAACGGCTTTTATAATCGTACAGGGCACGACCAAAGAAAGAAGCTGTGCGATCCGGAGCAGCTTTATAACTGGTGCTCTGGTGTGGAGTGCCCAGTGCAAAGTTTTCAAGAGCCGCTTCTGCCGTAATGGAAACCGGGAAATAACGTGCACTCATAAAAGTATTGTTATTCTGCGAATGGTTTATTTCCTGTCCAAGCATCAGGTTTACATTATGGGTTTTACGGAACAAATTGCGATAGGTCAGCGTATTTGCCAGTCGATACGACTCTTTATGTGTTTTAGTACGCTTAGCCGAAGGCATATTATTCATTCCCGCAGCAGACGCCGTGCCGGATAAAGCTCCATAAAACTGGTCATCATTCGAGTCCGTGGTACTGATGCCATATTCGGAACGAAATTGCATCCCTTTAAACATATCCCACACCAAAGCTGCCTTAAGGCTGATTGCAGTTTCTTTCCTTTTTCTGTAATTCTGCTTATTTTCCTCCAACGGGGTATACTTCTGGTTCAAGGAATTACCATCTTCGTCCAGATTTTCATCATCATCCGGATCAAGGGACACACCGGAAGTCAATCCGTTTGTGGGACGGTAACGAAGAGCCGTGACAATGTTGGTTCCAGATGTACCTGCTCCGTCAATGGTACGGGTGCGATATGTGGTATTCGTCTCCAATTTCAGGTTCCTGAACAGCTCATGGTTCAGCTTCAGAATAATATTGTTACGTGACAGACCGGAACCTATCAGCTGTCCCTCATCTTTATTATGGTTATAACTTAGATTAAACTTCGTCTTTTCACTGCCTCCGCTGATAGTCAGATTATAGTATTGTGAAATCGGATTGCCTCCCAGCACTTCATCCTGCCAGTCGGTAGAGTCCGTATACTTGTATAAGTCAACATCGTCATAATAACCAAAATTCTTAATAAAAGTATCAGCCGATCCCTTACGTATCATCTGGTATTCGTACTCCGCCATCACAAATTCATAGCTGTCCATTACCGGCAACTTCCCTGCCAGTGTACGTGTCTGTACATAGCTATTGAACTGAACCGATGTCTTGCCCATTTTCGGATTCTTCGTGGTTACGATGACTACACCATTCGCACCTCTGGCACCGTAAACAGCAGTCATGGAAGCTTCTTTCAAAACATCAATAGATTCGATATCCGTAGGCGGAATACCACTCAAATCGTCAACCGGAAAACCGTCGACCAGGAACAACGGTGAATTGTCCTGAGTGATTGATCCCCCACCACGTACACGAATACTGATTTCAGCATCCAGTGCACCATCTGCCGTAGTGATCTGCACACCCGCCATCTTTCCCGCCAAGGCATCGGCCACGGAAGCAGAGGCTACTTTGGAGATAGATTCCGAGGAAACGGAAGCAATAGATCCCGTTACATCACTACGGCGAATATTACCATATCCCAAGACTACAACCTCATCCAATAATTCGCTGTTTTCTTTTAATGTAATTTTAGCCAGTTCCTTACTGCCGGACTTAAGTTCAACAGTCTGGTAGCCTATATAGGAAATTAAGATGGTGGCACCATCGGGAACATCATTCAAGGTGTAATTTCCATCAAGATTAGTGGTTACACCATTGGCAGTGCCTTTCACCAATACAGTAGCACCGATTACCGATTCACCGGTTTCATCTACCACTGTTCCCTTTATAGTTCTTGTCTTCGACTTCAGAGCATCGTTCCCAATCTTTTGTTTACCTACAGATATTGTATTATTATCCCTATTGAAAAATAAATTGGTTTGCTCTGTAATCTTATCCAAAACAGCCTGTAGGGGACTGTTCTTCACTTTGATAGATATACGCGGAGCAGTGTTTACAACATTTTGATCATAAAAGAATTTCAAGCCTGTCTGCTTGCCCAACTGAACAAAAACATTCTCTACCGTTTCATTCTGAACGTTCAGTGTTACTGTTTTTTCCTTTTGAGCTTGCGCTTGGTCAGGCATTAATGACAAGCATACGAATAGTAAAAAAGCTAAAAACGAATGTATATTTCTTCTTTTCCTTTTGGTATTAGAAAGATTATTCATTTATTTGTGCGTTTTAGTAATTGATTAAATTAATTAGAACAAAGGAGTAATTCGCGATACATGATTCACGCGGGTCGAAACGAATGAATACCTGTTCGCATTACAAGATAGGGGCTTCTCTGTGAGACAGCTCCTATTTTTCTTAGAGGAGACGCTAAGTGGGTGCTTTCATATTCTATATTCTCTTTTAATTAAAGGTTAAACATATTAATACTTACATATATTATAATACACATCCATTTACCAGCCGGACGTATATCCATGCTTTTCTGCTACTTAAATAAGAAGATATGATTTCCTTCTTTTCTATACCGGATGCCACTGGTATATTCCATTGATTGGAGTACCGCCTCCAAACTTTTATTTTCATGTTCTCCGGAAATCAGGTTGTTGAACTCCTGCCCTTCCGCAAACGTAATGCGACAATTGTACATGCGCTCAAGCTCTTTAGCCACATCGCGCACCGGAGTACTGCTGAAACGTAATCCACCCTTACGCCACACGGCAACATCACGTTCGTCGCGCCGTTTGCTGTATTCACCGGAAAGTGTATTGATCGACACTTGTTCCTTAGCCTGCAAACGCATCATTGCTTCCGGCAGATCCACTTGTACTTTACCACTTTCCACATCTACAGAAACAACTTCATCCGAAGAATAAGCCTTCACGTCAAAACAAGTTCCCAGAACCCTTACATCAAAACGGGCGGTCCTGACAATAAAAGGCTGCTTTTCGTTCCGTTGCACCTGGAAATAAGCTTCGCCCTCCAGTTCTATCTGCCGCTCATCTTCTACAAAACTGTTCGGATAGCGAACACGCGAACAGGAATTTAAGATCAACTGTGTTCCATCCGGCAACCGGATTTGTCTGGATTCACCATAAGAGGTAGAGGCTTCCAAATAAGAAATCTGCCGCTTATCCATATACCCCAGCAGGTTGATTCCCCCGAAAATGAGCAGTACAACAGCAGAAGCACTTGCCACCGTCAGAGCTATCCGCCGAAACCAGGTGCGTTTCTTATGCTCGATGCGCTTCAGTAACCGACTGGCTTCTTCCTTATATTTATCACGCTCCATGCCGGTGGTGAGCTCTTCCATAGCGGCTTCTTTCCAGACATCTGTTACCAGTTCATCCAGCATTGGGTCATGAATATCATCTTTCAGTCGGGATAATATTCCACGTGCCTCTTCCTGGGTGTACATATCATCCAGATAGCGGCGCATTATAGATTTGTCTGTTACATCATTCTTCATTGTGCGGGCTCTTTTAGTATAAAGGTCATGAAAACTTTTCCTTTACATAGAGTAATACACAGTAAAGGAAAACATCTGGGGTGTGATTAACATTTATTATGTATTAAGGCAAATCAGCAGCAATAGCAAATCCACATATTCACTACCTGAATACTTTATAAGATAGGTACGAATCAACTTAAGGGAGGTAGATATATGCTCCTGAACGGTGTTGACGGAGATGCCCAACTTATCTGCAATCTCTTTATGGGAGAGCTGGGCTTCACGACTCATCTCGAAAATCTCACGCTGGCGGGGAGTCAGCTGCTGCAAGGCATGGGAAATGAGGGATTTCAAATCATTCAGCATTACTTTACGTTTGGTATCTTCCGTGTAGTCCAATGCCTGTGAAAGAATACTTTCCTTTAGTTTTTCCTCATTAGCGGCATTACGCAACTGGTTCAGTATCCGGTTGCGCATAATGGTGTAGAGATAGGAAGAAAAGGAAGCATCGGGATTAATGAAACGGCGGCTTTGCCAAACTACAGTGAAAGCATCCTGAAAAACATCTTCTGCATACTCCCGCGATTTCAGGAAACGCATCGCAAAGTATATCAGCCGGTTTTTATAAGTAGCATACAGTTCACAAAAGGCGCCCTCATCCCCCTCTGTCAAGCGGAGAATGAGTGAACGTTCTTCTGAGAAATTATCTGCACACATATAGCAATCTTTAGTTTTTTCAGGAAACAGAAGTTTAATAGATGCTGCAAACGTATGTAAAATCCGGGAAATAAAAAAGGGAAAAGATAAAATAAGAAAAAAGCATAGCTTACTTATTCTATCAATTTATTCTCGTGAAATCCGTTTCAGGTGCTCTTCTATCTTCTGAAAAAATGATGCCAGATGCGAACCATCAACAAAAGCATGGTTCACATAAATGGACAAAGGAAATACCAGACGTCCCTCGCGGGTAACCGCTTTACCGGAAGTCATCAAAGGGTAACTGCAACCATTGCCGGCTTCGGCCAGTGTATAGGTAGTGGATGTGAAATACATCTTAGGAACAGCACTCAGATGCACTACATCATAATATCCTTGCTTTGCCAACTCCTCCTCGGCACCATAGGGATTGCCATCTTCGGGGATATTGGTTATCAACTCATACGCCTCGGCATAAAAGCGTTTGAAATCTTCGTGGTAAGGAATCCGAACCGTATAAAAGGTCTTTCCGGGAACAGCTATCGGAGAAATGATATCCACTTCATCATGAAAAATAACTTGTCCGTTCTTGTCGGTACGATAACGGAGTTCCGGAACTTCATTTGCCGAACGCACTACGGCATACAGATAATAGAGAAAAAAGGAATGGCCCGAGGCTCTCGCTGCGGCACTGGCTTCGGTACAATCAATCTCTGTGGTAATGGAATACCAGGAATTTACAAAGCCCCGGAAGAAATTGTAATTGTCCCGGCGCTCCCATGTCTCGATGTCTACAATGTGTCTCATAAAGTTATTGATTAATAAAAAATGCCCGGTCGCATGATATCAGCCGGGCATTCGTTCGTTTATTTTCCTTTCTTATAGTTTTCCAATCCTGTTTGCAAGAACTCGATATACTTAGGAATGTCCTCGTCATACGAATAAGATTTATTCAAAGGACGGCCTTCATTATCTATCAGCACATAGAAGGGCTGTGCATTGGCACCGAATTTAACGCGTTGGAGATAACTCCACTTATCGCCTACTGTACGCAATGTACGTTCCCGGCCGTTTTCCGTCACTTTAACAGGTGAGGTCAACGGGGTTTTATTATCTACATAAAGTGTAATAAGTACGTAGTCGTTGTTGATAATGTCACTTACTTTAGAGTCTGTCCATACGGCAAGCTCCATCTTACGGCAGTTTACACAACCATAACCGGTGAAGTCGAGCATTACAGGTTTGCCATGCTGACGGGCATATTCCATACCCAGGTCATAATCATCGAATTTGGCATGCACTTCATTATTATAGAGGTTGAAGTCCTGAGTCTGCATAGGCGGTGCAAAAGCACTGACCGCCTTCAACGGAGCCCCCCACAAACCGGGAACCATATATACGGCAAATGCCAGCGAGAAGAGTGCCATAAAGAAGCGGCCCACTCCCACTTTCGTATCGTCATCATCGTGCGGGAACTTGATCTTACCCAACAGGTAGAAGCCCAGTAAAGCAAACAGAACAATCCACAATGCCAGGAACGTTTCGCGGTCGAGAATGCGCCAGCCATAAGCCAGGTCGGCTACAGAGAGGAACTTCAGAGCGAAAGCCAGTTCCAGAAAACCGAGGGTAACCTTAATGACATTCATCCAGCCGCCTGATTTCGGCATAGACTTCAGCCAGGACGGGAACAGGGCGAACAGTGTGAACGGCAATGCCAAAGCAATAGCAAAACCGAGCATACCGATAGCCGGAGCTACCACACTACCCGTTGTAGATACCTGTACCAGCAAGAAGCCGATAATAGGACCTGTACAAGAGAAAGACACCAGTGAAAGCGTGAATGCCATCAGGAAGATACTGAGCAAACCGCTTGTTGCTTCCGCCTTGCTATCTACTGCATTGCTCCATTTAGAGGGTAGCGTCAGTTCGAAAGCTCCGAAGAAGGAAGCTGCAAACACAACCAGCATCAGACAGAAAAGGATATTGAACACGGCATTCGTAGAAAGTGCATTCAGCGCACTGGCACCGAAGATCAACGTAATGGCCAAACCTAAAGTTACGTAAATCACCACAATGGAAGCACCATACGTCCATGCATCACGAATACCTTTCTTTTTATCTTTGGAACGTTTCAGGAAGAAACTTACCGTCATAGGGATAATAGGCCACACACAAGGCGTGAACAATGCCAGCAGTCCACCGAGGAATCCGGTGATAAAGATATAGAACCATGACATATCTTCCTGTGAAGTGGTTTCACCATAAGATTGCAGATCATTGATAACAGGTTTCCACAAGTCAATATTACCTGCCACATTTATATCCGTCGGACCATCTGCACCACCTATGATGCCAGTAGAAGCTGTATCCGCAGGTGTTTCAGTTTGAGAAGCAGGTTGAGTTTCCGGTTTCGTTTCCTCTGCCTGAGCCGTTACCTTTTCAGCCGGAGTTGCGGCTGCTGCACCTTTAGCGGCTTCCGCTTTACCTGAAAAATTAAATTCTACCTGCGTAGGAGGCAAACAGTTTTCATCATTACAAGCACCGAATTCCAGAAAACCTTCAATCTTATAATCTCCTCCTGTGAGCTTCAGCTTCTGAACAAATTGTGCCGTAGACTCAAAATAGCGTACGTTCATCTCGAACAACTTATCATAAGAAGCTATTTCTTTTCCTTTCGGCTGCAACTTTCCTACAACTGTAGCACCGGATATCTTCTCTACATTGAAGGTGGCCGAGATAGGACCACCGTCCCCCAGGTCGGTAGAATATACATGCCAACCCTTATCAATAGTAGCGGTAAATACAATTTCCGCCTCTCCCGCTGCAAGCGTCTTCAGTTCCGACTTAAACTTGACGGGCTCCTGTATCTGCGCTTGTGCCACGACAGCAATCAGCAACAGACAAATGGATAATATTTTCTTCATACAATGATTTTAATTACGAGTTACGAGTTACAAATTATCAATTGTCAATTGTTTCGTAGTCAACACAAGCGCGATTCTCCTTTACATCAGCAATCAGCTTGCCTGCTGCCACATGCTCGGGATGAGTAGCATAAAATTTCACGTCGTCCAGCGTATCAAACTCGCTGTAGAGGGCAATGCTCCAAGTTTCGCCGGGATTCATATTGAGTCCAACTTCTATCTTACGTATAACAGAGATTTTAGCCGGTAAAGCCTCGATAGCGGCCTTGAATTCTTTCATTGCTGTCAGCTTTTTGTCAGCCGGAACTTCGTCTTTTAATTTAAATAATACAATGTGTTTGACCATAACTTTGCAATTTTAATGATTTATCTATATATTTGTCAACCGAAGCGATTAATATTAACCGCAAAAATACTCGTTTTGTTTTAAATATACACTTAAACGGATGTTAATAATAGGAATTGCAGGCGGAACTGGCTCGGGAAAAACCACCGTCGTACGTAAAATCATTGAAAGCCTGCCGGCAGGCGAAGTGGTACTGTTACCGCAAGACTCTTACTATAAGGACAGTAGCCATGTACCTGTAGAAGAACGACAGAACATCAACTTTGACCACCCGGATGCCTTCGAGTGGAGTCTTTTATCCAAACACGTAGCCATGCTGCGTGAAGGAAAAAGCATTGAACAACCCACCTACTCGTATCTTACTTGTACGCGGGAACCCGAAACGCTTCATATCGAACCGCGCGAAGTGGTGATTATTGAAGGGATTCTTGCACTGTGCGACAAGAAACTGCGTAGCATGATGGACCTCAAAATCTTTGTGGATGCAGATCCGGACGAACGCCTGATTCGTGTCATACAACGGGATGTAGTAGAGCGCGGACGTACGGCAGAGGCAGTTATGGAGCGTTATACCCGTATATTGAAGCCTATGCATCTGCAATTCATCGAACCGTGCAAACGATATGCGGACTTGATCATACCCGAAGGGGGAAACAATCAGGTGGCAATCGATATTCTGACGATGTATATAAAGAAGCATCTTTGAGAATTAAAAACTGAAAATTAAAAATTAAATGAGGGGAACTGCTAATTTTTTCCTGATTGCTTTGCTATGTCTGTGCTGCCTGTCGGGGTGCGGAAATAAACGGCATGGTTCCATGCCCGATGAGGCTGCGGGCGATTTGCAACAGATAAAAGATAGCGGTGAACTCGTTGTACTGACGCTATACAGTTCTACTTCTTACTTCAACTATCGTGGTCAGGAAATGGGTTTCCAGTACGAATTGAGTGAACAGTTTGCCAAAAGTCTCGGAGTGAAACTGCGCGTAGTGGTGGCAAGGAATGTACAGGGACTTATAAGAAAGTTACTGGCAGGCGAAGGAGACATTATTGCCTACAATGTCCCCATCACAAAGGAATTAAAAGACAGTCTGATCTATTGCGGTGAAGAAGTCATCACACACCAGGTTATTGTGCAACGCGCAGGCGGGAAAACAAAACCGCTGACGGATGTAACGGAACTGATAGGTAAGGATGTATATGTAAAGCCCGGGAAATATTACGACCGTCTGGTTAATCTGGATAAAGAACTCGGTGGCGGCATCCATATCCACAAAGTGACTAATGACAGCATTTCAGTGGAGGACCTCATCACACAAGTATCTCAGGGAAAGATACCTTATACGGTAGCCGATAATGACGTAGCCAGACTTAACACTACGTATTACCCCAACCTGAATATTAAATTATCCATCAGTTTCGACCAAAGGGCTTCCTGGGCGGTGCGCAAGGATAGTCCGGAACTGGCAGCCGCCGCTAATAAATGGCATGAAGAGAATATGACTTCTCCCGCCTACACTGCCAGTATGAAGAGATATTTTGAGATCAGCAAGGCAACTCCACACACTTCTATCCTTTCTCTTCGTGAGGGAAAGATCTCACACTTCGACGAATTATTTAAAAAGTATGCTTCGGAAATAGACTGGGACTGGCGTCTGCTTGCTTCTCTGGCGTATACGGAGTCTAACTTTGATACTACAGCCGTTTCATGGGCCGGCGCAAAAGGGTTAATGCAATTGATGCCTGCTACGGCGCGTGCAATGGGAATGCCCGAAGGAAAAGAACAGAATCCGGAAGAGAGTGTGAAAGCTGCCATAAAATATATCAATGCTACCAGTAAGAGTTTCTCTTCAGTACCGAAAGAGGAACGGCTCAACTTTGTGCTTGCCTCCTACAATTCGGGTATCGGCCACGTACAGGATGCAATGGCACTGGCTGAGAAATATGGAAAGAACAAGTATGTCTGGAAAGACAATGTAGAGAACTTCATCTTATTGAAAAGCAATGAAGAATACTTCACCGACCCTGTCTGCAAAAACGGCTACTTCCGTGGAATAGAGACATATAACTTTGTGAGGGATATTATGGGGAGGTATGAGACGTATAAAAAGAAGATAAAGAAATAGTGATTAGGGGTTAGTGATAAGTGATTAGTACCATGCGGCATAATAGCGCAGCCTACTAATCACTTATCACTAACCCCTAATCACTAAAATAAGTTCAGCTTATTCTTCTGCGCCTCCTCCAACGAAACAGTCTTCGGTGCTTGCGTAGCACTCTTTTCACGCAACTGCTGATATTCTGAACTTAATTTTTCTTTTAATTCTTCTTTGGCTTTCGGATTCATCAAGCGGGCGGCTACTGTTGCATTCTGTGAGGCATCTTTCAGATGAACTACAGGAGCATGATAGACAGGAGCAATTTTCAATGCTGTATGCAGTCGAGAGGTAGTAGCGCCACCTATCAATAAAGGAATATCGGCACCTACCTTTTCCAGTTCCATAGCCACGTGTACCATTTCTTCCAATGATGGGGTTATCAGACCACTGAGTCCAATCATATCCACTTTTTCTTCCAAGGCACGCTGAACAATCGTTTCGGCAGGTACCATCACGCCAAGGTCTATGATCTCATAACCATTGCAGGCCATGACCACGGAAACAATATTTTTGCCTATATCATGCACATCACCTTTCACCGTGGCAAGCAGGACTTTTCCGGCAGAGGTGGAGCCTTCTTGTTTTTCCGCTTCAATTACAGGCTGAAGAATGGCAACGGCTTTCTTCATGGTACGGGCTGTTTTCACCACCTGGGGCAAAAACATTTTTCCGGCGCCAAAGAGCTCACCTACATAGTTCATACCTGCCATTAAAGGACCTTCGATGATATCCACTGCTTTCGGATAAAGCTTCAGTGCTTCTGCCAAATCTTCCTCCAGATAGTCACCAATTCCTTTTGTCAAAGCATGTTTCAAACGTTCTTCCACACTTGTTCCATTACGCCATGAAAGAGGGGCAACTTGCTTATCAGTGGCATTACCTTTTTGTTGTTCGGCAGCAGCTTTCAGTTGCTCGGCAGTTTCTATCAGGCGTTCGGCAGCATCGGGACGACGGTTTAAAACCACATCCTCTATACGTTCCAGTATATCGGCAGGGATATCGGTATAAAGTACAGCCGTAGCCGGATTTACGATTCCCATATCCATTCCTTCACGGATAGCATGATAAAGGAACACTGCATGCATGGCTTCACGGATATAATTGTTGCCGCGGAAAGAGAATGAAAGATTGCTAACGCCACCACTGACATGCACACCCGGCAGATTCTTACGTATCCAACCGGTAGCCCGGATGAAGTCTACAGCATAATTATTATGTTCGTCCATACCCGTAGCTACGGCAAGGACGTTAGGGTCAAAGATAATATCATGAGGATTAAAGCCCACTTTCTCAACCAAAAGCTGATAAGCACGGGCACACACTTCAATCTTACGTTCGTATGTATCCGCCTGTCCTTTTTCATCAAAAGCCATTACTACGGTAGCCGCACCATATTGCCTGATCGTGCGGGCATGTTCCAGAAACTTTTCTTCTCCCTCTTTCAGAGAGATTGAATTCACGATGGATTTTCCTTGCAGGCATTTCAATCCGGCAACGATTACATCCCATTTAGAGGAGTCAATCATCACAGGAACACGGGCAATCTCCGGCTCAGAAGCAATCAGTTTGAGGAAAGTAGTCATTTCAGCCTGTGCATCCAGTAGACCATCGTCCATATTTACATCGATAATCTGCGCCCCGTCTTCTACTTGCTGACGGGCAATGCTGAGGGCTTCATCGTATTTCTTTTCATTAACCAGACGCAGGAACTTGCGGGAACCCGCCACATTGCAGCGTTCTCCCACATTGATAAAGTTCTTCTCAGGAGTCACTTCCAACAATTCCAGGCCGGAAAGCCAAAAACTTTCGGGTTTCGGAGCAGGAACATGGGGAGCAGCACCGGCTATCAAGGCAGGATATTCGGCGATGTATGCATCGGTCGTACCACAGCAACCGCCAATGATGTTTATCAGCCCTTCCTGAATATACTCTTTCACTTCATGCGCCATATCGGCAGGCGTCTGGTCATATTGTCCCAAGCTGTTGGGCAATCCCGCATTGGGGTATGCACTGATATAATAAGGAGCACGGGCAGCAAGCTGTTCCAGGAAAGGTTTCAACTGGCGGGCGCCAAAGGAACAGTTCAAGCCTACCGAAAAGATATTGGCATGCTGAACTGAGGCAAGAAAAGCCTCCAAAGTCTGTCCCGACAGAGTACGTCCGCCTGTATCGGATACGGTAACGGACAGCATAACAGGAACTTGAACGCCTGTAGCCTCCATCGCCTTTTCCGCAGCAAAGATAGCTGCTTTGGCATTCAATGTATCGAATATGGTTTCTATCAGCAGAGCGTCTACTCCACCTTCCAGCAAGGCTTCCATCTGTTCCCGATAGGCATCGGCAAGTTCATCGTAAGTCAGCGCACGCATGGCCGGATTATTCACATCGGGACTCATGGAGCAAGTTTTATTGGTAGGCCCAATAGAACCGGCTACAAAACGTGGTTTATCAGGTGTAGAAAATTCATCAGCTACTTCACGTGCCAGTTTAACGGCAGCCAGATTCATCTCACGTACATATTCCTGCACATGATAATCGGCCATACTGACACTGGTAGAACTAAACGTATTGGTTTCAATGATATCGGCACCTGCCATGAGATATTTACGGTGTATATCCTGTATCACATCAGGGCGCGTCAGACAAAGCAGATCATTGTTTCCTTTCATCTGCCCGGGGATGTCAGCAAAGCGCTTCCCCCTGAAGTCTTCCTCCGTTAAGTTGTACCGTTGTATCATGGTGCCCATAGCACCGTCTAAAATAAGGATGCGCTCACGCACCAACTTTTCAATAGAAACCATTTGTATTCAGTGATAGAATGATATTATCTCTTAAACATCCGCGCCATATCGCGTTTATCATCTTTCTCTTTCAACGCTTCGCGCTTGTCGTATTGCTTTTTACCTTTGGCAAGGGCTACCACCACTTTGGCAAGTCCTTTTTCATTAATAAACATACGAATGGGAATCATTGTAAAACCGGGGTCTTTTGCTCCACGCGCCAGTTTATCAAGTTCTTTTTTAGTAAGTAAAAGTTTGCGCTCCCTGCGTGCCGAATGGTTATTATACGAACCGTAGAAGTATTCTGAAATATGCATATTCTTCACCCACAACTCGCCATTGGCAAAGTAACAGAAGGTATCCACAAGGCTTGCCTTACCCATGCGGATCGATTTAATTTCCGTACCCGTGAGCACAATGCCCGCGGTATAAGTGTCTACCAATTCGTAATCGAATGTAGCGCGCTTATTTTTTATATTAACAGGAGCTTGTTTCATGATTTCAAACGTTAATTAAGCACCATCGTCAGCTTGTTGAATATAAACTGTATGAGCATAGGACAGGCAATCAGTAGGATGGAAGAAATGATTGTAAACCGTAACCGGTCTTTTTCTTCTACTTCCATCAACGTGGAAGCCCCCTCCCACACCACATACACAATATAGAACTGCAACAGCAATCCGATGATATTAAAGTCCGGCAATATGCCGATAATAATCTGGAGCAAGAAAAGAACAACCAGCGCATAGCCCGCAAACTGTTGCGTCAAGGGCATGTCACTGTCCATCATAAACATTTTGACGCGCAACCCATTTATGAGATACGCCGCCAGGAAATATCCTCCAAAGAGGGATACTGCCACCGCGCAGCATTGCGTCATGGCATATTGAAAACTCTCGGGACCGCCCCACCCCTTCGCCAGCAAAGAGCCAATGAAGACGGACAATCCACATAAACCAATCATAGGATAGACAAAAGCAGTAAATACTTTTCGCCTATCCTCTTCCAAACGAATTTCCTCCCAGGCCTTGGCCGGAGAGGAAATCAGTAACATTGCTATATGGAATAATGCTTTGTAATCCAATTATTAATCTTTATATGGGTATTCTACAGAGTAAGGAGTCAATTCTGATTTTGCCTTATCCAAATCATCTGTTTTGAAATCAGTAGTCTCATTTGCATAGATAATAACTTTTTCAGGAAGTTTTTTCGTTATACCTTTAAAAGCAGACAAAGCTTCTGTTATTCTATAAATTCTATTATATCCTGTTTGCTCTGCCACTTCTTCTTCTTGAGAATAATGACGTAAATAGAATTTCAACTCTGTATCTGTATCTTTGATTTCTTCGACATTACAGTATAAAGAACAAGAATGACTATCTTTTTCTTTCTTAGCCAAGAAATATATAGGAACAACCAGAGTGTTCTTATCATAATATATAAACTGAGCCTGAGATGCATTTTGGGAACCATATCCTATCTGAAGGATAGTAGCATTTTCCTCTTCTTCTCCTTTACTATCGCCTACTATTACATTTCCAGTCTTTATAACTTCAATATAAGGAATCGTTACATTAATATTCTTCGTATTTTTATCTACCTGTTGTTCATCTGAATTATATGAGTATTGAAATTGTACATAATCACCATAAGTTAAATTTTTATCTGCTAAAGAATTTACTGCAGTAAATTTAATGCCATAAGGAGCAGTAATAACAGTACTTGGAAATATTTCTGTCACTTGTCCTAATGTTACATCCGTCACTGTTGGGTCACTATCCATGCAAGAAGTAAACGAAACACCCATTATTAAGGTCAGGGCAACCATCCAGAGTTTAAACTTAGCCATTTTCATTGTTCTATAAATATTAGAGTTTGCAAATTTAGATAAAAGAATCGAGTAACACCGCACTCTCTCCATTTTTTCATTGTTTTTAAGAGTAAATGAAATATTAATCTAAATACTGCAAACACCAATATTTATTTAACATTTATTTATATTTCAACTTATAATCTTTGATTCAACTAATTCATTAGTATCCTTTATATATAAATTATAATATAAATCAGTAGTCACAATACCATCCCATTTTCCTTTAATTTTAAATCTTCGACCTTTATCATCACCATCCATCTTCTCCAAAGTAGCAACATATGTAACTGATGCATTGTATGACATTTTTAACACTTCAATTCTATATGTAGTCATAGGTGGAATAATGATTTTAAATGTCTGAGTAACATTTACCGTATATTCTTCTTCTGTACCATAAGTAACTGTACGAGAGCTAGTAGTACTATTATCAATCGTTCCACCAAAACCTATATTAACTATCCCCACTTTTAAGCCCAAATTTAAATTAAAAGAACTGCCCTCATGAGTAGAAACGCCTTCAGCTTCCGTAAAGTTACTCTTCTCTCTCGCCGTTCTTGAAACAGAAATAGAATGTTCTATTTCTTGAGTAGCTGAAGTATTTGGAACAATAGCTCCATCAATAGACTGGTCTTTTCGATCTATAAAATCACCAGATGTTTCTACATATTCCATATTTACTATTCTATATTCTCCAACAGGGACAACTTTCCATCGAGATATTGCAGAAGAATTAGTCTTTCTGTACTTTAAATCACTACTATTCTCATCTTTTGCTTGTAAATATCCAGCATCTTCATATGAACCAAAGCCTCCAATAACCGGTAATACTCCCCTAATATTGTAATAATCACCATATTTTATGAAAGGCGAAAAACTTGGCAAAAACGGCGTTGTCATTCCTAATAAAATAGGATATTCTTTTTTATCATTAGGTGCAACTCCCATATTAATAGGCATAGAAGAATTTCCCCCAACAAGAATAAGATTACCATTTTTTAAATACCATCTTTGTCTCATACTTCCATCATCAACTTCTGCCAGCCAAACAAAATTTCCTGTAGAACCTACCGTCAAGTATTTATATTTTGCACCTCCTACATTTATAACATTCACTGGTATATTTGCCAATTCTGTTAATGGATCAAAATCCGCAATAGACGTTGCCGCCCTCGTCTGTACCTGTTCCGCATCACTTTTCACAATCCCTTCCAAATCTTCTTGTTCACAAGAAAACATTGCCAACAATCCTACTAATAACAAACTAATCTTTTTCATAAGCATCACATTATTAGGTTAAACAAATTATATCATGTATCATAATTCAAATTGTCCACACACATAAGCGCCATTTTTCCCTTCTATTTCTATAAGGAAATTACCAGAAGCACCAGAATTCAATTGAACAGTCTTTTGCATAGAAGCTTGTATATCTTCTGAAGAAGAATAAGCCACAACACCATTCTGAGAAATAGTAATATCTACCTCCCCTATAGCCTGTTCAAAACATACTTCCAAAGAATAACTACTGCCATCTAACATCACATAAATTGGAATCAATGGCCGTACAGAACGGTGATCTCCTAAATTACCTTTTGTTAGAATGTCAAAAGGAACATCATTTCCGGTCATTTGAATAAGAACCTTCTCTAAGCCTCCATCATTACCTACCGGAGAACCAGCATTTATCTTCAATAAGAAAAACACCCCTAATAAACATAGAATCAATTTTAATTTCATAGCCTATCTTTTTAAAATTCAGTAACAAAGTTAGTGCTATAAAATCCAATAACAAGAATGAGTATGCGGACAAGAAAATAGCATTTAAGCAACTATTGATCAACAAATTATCCAAATCTATAGAGGACAAAAACAAGATATTATTTCCCATAAAACGCTATCATTTGCTCTAAATCATCGTCTTTTTTCAATGATAAATGCGATTTTAGTCTTTGCTTATTCTTATAAACAGACTTCATCTCACAATCAAAGACAATCATCAACTGCTGATTTGAAAAGCCTAACTTTATCAATGCTACCAATAACAATTCACCTTTAGTTAAATCAAAATCAGCTTTTATCCGGGAAATAAAGTTAGCATAAACCAAATCCAAAAAATCGAATATATTCTGGCGTTCAGTTGCTGACATTTTTTCCGCAATCAACCTACCTTGTTTCAATTCTCCTAATATGAATAATGCTTCAACACATGAATTATCACGTATTTTTTTATTTTCAGATGCCAATTCCAGAATCTTTCTATTCAATTTTCCAATTGTTTCCTTCTTTGCCTTTTGCTCCCATTCTTCCTTCTGTTCAAACTCTGTTACCCTACAAGTATACTCTTCTATAATCTTTTCATCTTTTCTTAAAGCTTCTACATTCCGTAAAATTTTCTTTTTATATTTTTTAATGAGATAAAAGCTCATTCCACTTATCAAGAGCACTACAACCAAATAAAAATAAGCTTGCTTCTCTTTTTCCAGTTTTATCTGTTTATTTTCTAAAATAAGCTTATCAGCTTCATACTTCTTCTGTAAAGTCAAAAGTTGTTCCCGTAATTCATCATTACGCACAATTTCCAATAATGAATCAGACTTTTCTTGGTACAGAAATGCTTGTTTATAATTTCCTTCTTCCCTTCTCAGAAGACACAAATAACCTAACGCACCTGATAAAATAAATTCATCATCAGCATTTCTACAATGGTTGAAACACTTTTCAGCTAAAGCAAACCTTCCCATATCCATGTAGGTACGTCCTAAAGACAAATAATAACGCAGACCATCATTCTTATCCTTACTCGACTTGATTGCAGAGACAAAATAATCTATAGCTTCTGTATACTGTTTATTATCCTTAGCAATCAGTCCTAACAACTGAAAAAGAGAAGACCTCACTTGATTTGTAGTATCAGACAACAAGAACAATCCTCTATTTGCATACCAATCGGCACTATCGTTATTCTGTTTTGCAAAGTAAGTTCGAGCAACATTCCTGCATCCATATACCTCTCCAATACTATCACCAGCCAATTCATAATAATAAATAGACTCCCGATAATTATTTATCGCCTGCTCATGCATCCCCTGCCCCAAATTTAAATAGCCGATATGTTCAAATATTAATCCCTGCAATTTATACTCTCTCGTTTCTTTTAAGAATGTCAATGCTTTCAAGTAAGCTTCCATTGCCTCAGATTCCTGACCCTTTATTACCATTGTTTTTCCATAATAATAGCAAGACTTTCCAGCTTTCACGGGATCATTACCTTCTTTATAATAATCTACAGCTATCCTAATTAAGGAGTCAGATTGCAAACTATCCAAATTATTCTTATCTAAAGCCTGTGTCAACAATAAAGCATAGTCAGCACTTTCTTTGCCATGGAGCTGTTCAGGGCATGGTATCAGATTCAAGAATTGCATAGCACTATCAGGATATACTTCTACATACCTTTCAACTCGTTCCAATAAATCCACATCCTTACTAGTCTGTATGCATGAAGCAACCCCTCCCCCAAGAAATAAAAAAAGCAGAAATAGATATTTATTCATTTTTCTAAATTAAATGAATACAAAGAAACAAAAAAGATGACACAACTTAGTTATAAATTAACATCATTTTATCAACAGGAAGCCTATGCCGGAGCAATATGCTTACTATATACATCCTCAATCATAGATAAAAGCGACAAGGTTAAAATAAAATATTACTTTACCTCATTCTTTTTATTGCTATGAGAAGAAGATTTATCTTTAGACTTTAACGTATAGCCCCTTTAAAGAAGAACCGATCATTATCTAAGCACCACTCAAACTATTAGATCTATCCTCATGCTTTACAACATCTTTTCTGCAAAACTCATCTGCTAAATAATAAATTTCAGTAACTTTGTTTCCGATGATTCATAGTGGCATCTGTTAAGAGGTTTACTTTTTATATCAAACTCATACCAAGATTATGGCTCATTCTAAATCTTACATTATCCCCCAAAAAGAAACCGTTACACCGGAAATGAAAGAAGACGGAAGTCATTCTTCGCATTCGATGCGATATATCTTCTTCTTTGTATTGTTGTTCCTCACGATCTCTTCCAAAGCAGTAAATATAGATTCTTTATCAATGCATTATATCCCATTAAGCACAACAACAATTTATATTGCAAAAGACAAAATGAATTCACAAGACAAGTATAAACAAACCAGATATTGGAAAAAGCATAAAAGATTAAAAGCCTGCGGATGGACAACACTCGGCATAGGTGTTCCCACGATGGTTGTAGGATTTGTTGGTGCCGTCGTTTCCAGCTATGAGTCCGGTGGAGATGGGGAAGGTTTCGGTATCATTCTCGGTGCAGGAGCCGGACTGACCGTAAGCAGTATTCCTCTTTTTGTATTTGCCGTCAAAAATAGACAGAAAGCTATTGCAACTGCACTCGGCACAGAACTCGACCCACAATTATGGAGAAAACACAGACAGTTCAGAATTGGTGCATACACAGCATTAGGCATAGGGCTTGCCGGAATGGCAACAGGTCTGATAGGCGGAGCTTTCGACAATCCTCTCTACAAAAACACCCGGCCATGGAAAGCCGTATTTTATACCGGTGCAAGTGCAACAGCTGCCAGTATTCCGCTTTTCGTTTTTGCAAATATCAATAAAAAACGAGCTAAACAAGCAATAGAATTCTCGCTTAGCAGCTCAAGCATCCAGATGACCTTACCCAACGGAATGATTCAGACACAACCCGCATTGGTTTTTTGCATTAATTTTTAGGGATAAAAAAATCGCCCTTATCAGACGATTTTAGCAAACAGTTCCAGATGTTCATCTACATAACTGGCTACCATAGCTGTGATACCTTCCTCTTTTTCCAAAAATTCTTCTTCCAGTTCATCGAAAGCTTCATATTGCTCGTACATAGCCATAAATTCATCATCTGTACGCTCCCGTTCCAGATCTTCACGATGGGCATCATAAATCTTTTTAGCTCTATATACCAGTTTACCAAAATCTTCTGCTCCCCACAGACGCATCACTTTAGCAAACGGATTAGCAAAAATATAACTACCATACCCATTCTGTATCAACTGGCAGAAGCCGCCATCCATTACTTCATCACGAAATATCTGGTAAGCAAGCAAAGTGTGCTGCTCACCTGTCAGTAACGGCATGGATTCAGCAGTTAGTTCACCACCTATTACTTCTTTATATCTGTCGGTAAATACCTGGATAAAAGTATCCATCCCCTCGCCTGCTGCTTTGCGCAAGGCGGCATCAGTAATTTCTATCATAGTCTTCTTATTATGCCTTTTTCTAATTATTACGACAAAGATATGGAATTAAAAGATAAAGGTATAACAAGAAGACTAAAAACTATGAAAAGTGTTCCTACAATTTCCGCAGGATGCCTTTATCACCTACCACGAAGTAGGTATCCTTATCAATCAATAATGCACGGCCACGTTTCTTCTTCTGATTTTCTTTATTGTCTACATTGACACCGATAACCTTGCCATTATAAAAAGTAGAAATATCCTTAAAGATGGTATGCCCTACGATAATGTGTTTGGCTTTATAGCGCTCCATCACCATTTGCAGGCTATCCTGCACCATTGGATGATACTTGGCATCCGTACGCACAAGGCCACGATACCAGATGGGGCCATCGTTACCATACAGAAATGCGGTCAATGGAGAAAGAGCCCTGCGTTCTTTCTTATTCATAAAAAGGGCTTTGCTCATTTCTTCATTCACGGTAGGAATGCTTAAATTACGGTCATAGAAATTCTTGCCTAACCCGGCATGAACATAAAGGTCGCTACCAATGGTCTGCATCGCATTACGAGTTCCTAACCATTTACCCAATTCCGTATCAGGTCCAAAAAGTTTAGGGTAATCCATATTCAATTTCTGTGCCAGCACTTTATATTTATCTTTCGTATAGCGCAAGTCATTGGCCAATACCAACGGCTCATGATTTCCTAACAGGAAAGAAACCGTTCCACCTGCTTTTGCAGCCTCATCTTCCAACTTATAGAATAACCAGAATATTTGCGGTACATCTTTTCCACGATCGAAAATATCACCGATAACCATCAGGTGATTATTACCAAAGCTCCAATTATAGTTTTTATCGATAACCCCATTGCCCTGCAACAAGCTAATAACACAATCCAACCTACCGTGCGGGTCGGACATAACAAACACTTTCTCCGGTTGCCGATATTGCCAATCGGGACGTTTCACTGGATGCAATTTCACATCAAACGGAAACCGTCCTTTATGATCTACCACATGCAGAGTAAAATCTTCGGGTAGTGCAGCATAAGTCGTGTCGGTAATTTTCCCTTTCTTATCAACACTGATGACACGCGTTTTACCATCAGGCTGATAAAGCACATACGGCCCGTCAGCCGATAACTCTTCTTTTTTCTCTTTGTCTTTCTTCTTACCGTCTGAACCAAAAGTTCCGGCGTTTAGGCCGGAACTGATGAACATTAGAGTAAATGCGATAAGAAAGCACTTCATGAAACTTGTCTTACTCGTCATATATCATTTATTTAAATTATCTTCCACCATATTCAGGATTCTGTTCCATATTAGGATTGGCATCCATTTCCTTCTTGGGAATAGGAAGTACAATCATATAGAAATTCCAGTCATACGTCATATACTTCGTGTCATGCTTGGTTTTACTCAGATTACTGTCCTTTACATCCTTACGCTCCACTGTCAATCCATTTCTGATAACGTCATACATGCGGTGTCCTTCGGCAACCAGTTCTTTACGGCGTTCGTTCAGTACTCTCTCCACAGTGATAGTCTGTCCTACCACTGTGTTATCCGGATTAGCACGCCTTACAATCGGGTCGAGATACTTGACAGCAGCGTCATTATCATTCTCCTTTACAGCGGCTTCGGCTGCATTCAGATAAGCCTCGGAAAGGCGGATCAACGGAATATTGGCATCTTCAATATTCTCTTCACGCTGCGGCTGATACTTATTTACATAAGCATAATATTTCTTATCGAAGCTCAGCAACTTAAGACGTATATCCTTCGGGTCTTCCTTCAGGAACTGATAAAAAGAACAAGTGATACACATATCATCGTAACCGTCATAAGAGTTGAGATACCCCATACTTTCTTTACCCGGGCTGTCAGTAGTGAGATTTACGATTTCGAACAATACTTCACCCGGTTTGGAGGCTGAAGCATCCTCTCCCCAAGCCGTGGGGTAATCTTCATTGGTCCACAAAGCGTATTTATTCTTTTCTGCCCCTGCAATAGCTTTCTCCGCCATTTCCAAAGCATTGGCATTTTCACCTTTGTATAGATAAACACGACTGAGAAGTACCATTGCCCCCCATTTGTTTATTTTACCCTTATTGAATTTTTCGCCCAATAAAGAAATACTTTGGGTAAGATCATCGATTACCTTCGTATAGCATTGAGCTACAGTGTTGCGTGCCGGCTTGCTATCAATAGTGGACAGACCTTCTATTATGGGCACACCCAGTGATGCCCCCTTATCTTTCAGATACGGATAACCGAAGATACGGGTCAGATCGAACAATGCCAGACCACGGATGGCCAGTGCCTCTCCTTTCAAATCATCCCGGTATGCCTTGTCTCCTTCATCAATCACCAGTTTATCAATGTTCATCAAAATCAGATTACAATTCTGGATAATGGAATAAAGATAAGACCAATGACTGCTTGGGTTATCATCCTTGGTAAAGTTAAAGCGGTAATAGTTAGCTACACGCTTAGTAGAACTAACAGCCTGCATATCATCACCCGTCACATCTCCATAATATACCAAGCGTCCGGAGTAAGCGTCCGAACTCTGCATTGTGCTGTAAATACCATTCAGAGTGAACTCAACATCCGACAATATCTTAATGCTGGTTTCAGTATCTACCGAAGTGGAAGGTTCCAAATCCAACCAACTGTTGCCGCAAGAAGTAGCGACGAACAACATGGAACTGATAAATAAATATTTTAATGGTTTCATAATATTGCGTTTTTATCGGGTTAGAAATTTACATTAATACCAAAAGTTACAGTCTTCAAAGGAGGAGTCCCCCAAATGGCAGTACCGCCACTCACTGCTTCCGGATCGTAATAGTCGTATGCCGCCCATGTCCAGAGGTTATTGGCCGATGCATACAAACGTACATTCTCGATACCGATTTTCCGTGTCCAGTCCTTCGGAACGGTGAAACCGAATGTCAGTGTCTTCAAGCGGATAAAATCAGTGCTGTGCAGACGGCGGGTAGTCGTTACTTTATTCATTGCTACAGAGGGTTTCTCATAGAATAACTCATACTTTGTAACATCTCCCGGCTTCTTCCAACTATCTTTATAATAGGACGGAATGTTAGCTTCCAGGTCATTACCACCATGTTCGGTTTTCTGTGCCCAGTTGTCATAAGAGTAACCGCCAAATTGATAAGAGAACATAAAGTTCAGATCGAACCATTTATAGCGCAACGAATTTGATAAACCGCCTATAGCATTCGGTTCTGCATGTTTATCAAGAACGATGGCATGAGCTTTATTGATTTCTTCGGTGATGTCTTTAATGTAGTTTCCATTTTCGTCCACATCGTTTGTATAGAATTGGGGAGCACCGGTTTCCGGATTGATACCTGCAAATTCAATCATATAGAAAGTACGGTATGATTTCCCTACTTTACGAATTTGAGAGCCACTCTTTATTTCCGTCTGCATGCCATCCAGGGTTACAATCTTATTCTTGTTATGCGAAATATTGAATGTTGTATTCCATGAGAAATCCTTAGTCTGGATGTTGGTTGAGCTGATTTCCAGTTCCACACCTTTATTCTTTACTTCACCGATATTCATCAGGTAACTGCTGAAACCGGTAGTCATAGAAATAGGACGGTCCATCAACAGATTCTTGGTGGTACGGGTGTAGTACTCCAAAGTAACGTTGATACGGTTCCACAAAGCAAAATCCAAGCCCAGATTCAGGTTATAGTTTGTCTCCCACTGCAAGTCGTCATTCCGGAGTTGCGACTGAATGATGCCCGGTTGTTCCAGATAACCGTTAGTCAGGCTGCTCAATCCCATATATCCGAAGTAATCGGAAGGAAGGGTACCATTCACACCATAAGATGCGCGAATCTTTAAATCAGTCAACCAATCCTTAGTTGGAGACATGAATTCTTCCTCAATAATACGCCAAGCACCGGATATTGACCAGAAACTACCCCAACGGTTATCTCTTTGGAAACGGGAACTACCATCCGTACGGAAGCTACCACCCAAATAGTATTTATTCTTATAATCATAATTCAAACGAGTCAGGTAGGAAACCATACGTGTACGGGTATCATTACCGCCGACCGATTCCGTCTTCATACCATTACTGATTTGATTTTTATCATAAGTCGCAAAGTTAGTGGCATACCCTGACAGGTAATCGCGGTATTGATCGTCTATTTCGTAACCTACCAGCGCATCGATATGATGATCTCTGGCAATCGAAGTTTTATAGCTCAACTGATTGGCCCATACCATTTTGTTGTATTCATAATATTTCTTGCTCATACCACCGTTGATATCATCACCGTTGGAAGTACGCGGATCGCTCCAGTCTTTACCTTTGGTAATGACATAGTCATAACTGAAAGTAGACTTAAACTTCAGGTCCTTGATAAATTCGTATTCACCATAAATGGTATTGAATGCACGGGTCACATATTCGCGTTGATAATCATAAGTTGCTGACAACAATGGGTTACGGTCACCAATACGAATCAAGTCGCGATTCCAGCTGCCGTCTTCATTATATATAGGATCAGAAGGTACCACAGCATTACGTGAGGTGTAGAAAGGAGAAGAATAAGAAGTACCTTCACTATATACATCCTGATTGACCGTAGCAAACAAGACATTGGCTCCCAATTTCAGCTTGCTGGTAGCTTGGAAATCCACATTCAGGCGTCCGCTGATACGTTCCAGACCTGAGTTGATGGCAATACCGTCTTGCTTCAGATAAGAAAGTGAAGAGTAATACTTGAACCGATCCGTACCTCCTGAAAGAGAAGCTTCATAAGACTGATGATTTCCTTTCTTGAACAAAACGTCATCCCAATCCGTATATCCGCACCAGGGAACCGGAGCATAGTCATCTATTTCTCCATCGGCATAAGCCATTGCATCAGCCTCACTCTTACCTTTCTTAATCTGACCGGCTACCAAACCGTCATAGATATACTGGCGACGCTCTTCTCCACCCATAATCGGACGATAATCCATGGCAAAATCAGAACTGCCCCAATCGGCCTTTAACGAAATGGAAGGTTTTCCTGCTTTACCTTTCTTCGTTGTAATCAGTACGACACCATTTGCGGCACGCGAACCGTAAAGTGAAGCGGCGGCAGCATCTTTTATCACCGTAACGCTTTCGATATCAGAGCTATTAATGGTAGACATAATATCGAGGCCGGCATCCGAACTCATCGTATTAATAGTACCTGAGCGCATCGGCACTCCGTCTATTACATAAAGGGGGGAATTGCTGGCATTGAAAGAACCCATACCACGAATTCTCAATGAAGAAGACGCACCCGGCTGTCCGGAAGAAGAAGTAAACTGTACGCCCGGCGCATTACCTTGGAGCAGGTCTTTGAAAGAAATAGCGGGAACATCTTTCAAAGTCTCTCCCTTTACACTGGCAGCAGAACCGGCATAAGCAGATTTCTTGAAGGTACCATAACCTGTAATGACTACCTCATCCATCAGGTTATTGTCCGGCACCATTTCCACTTTAATCGTCTTAGCAGAAGTTACCTTGATTTCCTGGCGAGTATAACCGATATAAGAAACCATCAAAGTGACAGGAAGATGATCTACATCGAGAGAGAAATGACCGTCTAAATCTGTAGTACAACCGTTGGTAGTACCTTTCACTATTACATTGGCACCAATAATGGCTTCACCTGTTTCGTCTACAACAGTACCATTCAGTTTTGTCTTTTGCTGCGGTACTGTCGCTTCTTCAACCTTAGAAGCAGGCTTAATAGCAATGACTCCGTCGTGAACCGTATAAGTAAGTCCACTACCTTTCAGGCATTTATCCAGCACATCAGCAATCTTTTCATGATTCACAATCAGCCTTTCTACTTTTACCTTTTTCACCTCTTCTGTGCTATACACAAAGGTGAAATCCGTTTGCCTCTGAACTTCCCATAGCACTTCGCCAAGGGTGGCATTCTTAAAGGTTGCAGTGACAGTGGTTTGTGCAAACACTGCATTGGCAGCCTGCATAAAACCGGTAACTGTGAAACAGAGAAACAGTAACGTTATCCATAAACGTCTACTACTTCTTTCAGCATGATTCTTGTGTTCTTTTTTGTTCATAGCAATCATTTTTGGGTTAATTATTGAATATTATTGTATTACCTTCGATTTTCACATGCACTTCTTCCGTCTTTTCCAGCAACTTGACGAAAGGAGTTATTTCTTCATAACGGTTCAGGTTACAGCCGAAACGTATATTCTTAAGTCCTTCATTTTCATAAACCACATTCATATCATACCAGCGGGACAGCGTTTTCATAATGTCTTCCAAACGTTGGTCTTTGAAATTGATCTTTCCCTTTACCCATGAAGTATAGAATGAGGTATCTACCGTTCGCACCTGTATAGAATTACTGCCTAAAGCAATGGTGGCTTGTTGCGATGGTTTCAGTATAAGGCTTTCACCCTTTTCGGCACTGACCTTCACTGATCCGTTCACCAGGGTGGTCCGGTACTCTTCATCGGGATAAGCGGAGATATTGAAAGTTGTACCCAATACTTCTACTTGCATGCCATTGGCGTTGACTATAAAAGGTTGTCCGGTTTTGTTCACTTCAAAATAAGCTTCACCTTGCAGTTCGACTTCTCTCTTGCCCGTAGTAAATGCTACCGGGAAACGGAGGCTACTCATTGAATTTAAATGTACCTTTGTTCCGTCACTCAGCACCAACGCATACTCACCGCCACGCGGAATTTCCAGCTTATTATATACAGGTTTTACCAGGACGGGGGTGCTTTGTGCCAATTGATAATTCAAAGTGGTCGAATCTACCTGAATATGTGTTCCTTCTATTTTCCGTAAAGCATCTGCTGTTTCTTTATTCAGATTGATTGTTTCCCCATTATCCAAAGTCAATATCGCTTTAGCAGCCCCCGGCAGTATGGGCTGGGCTATCAATACGGACTTATCGGAAGAATGGCCATGATCAGTATACTTCAGTGTAATGCCTACAAAAAAGACGGGTACTAAAACAGCTGCGGCATAACGGAATATTTTCATCATCCGTTCCCGATTATTGCTTTTCCTGATACGCTTTTGCACTTCCAGCCAACCAGTTGCAGTGTTGAATGACGCACCTTTTTCCACATGCTTTTTTAGATTCTCCTTACTGCAAATTTTCTGAAAGAGTGCTTCATGAGTGAAATCTGCTTTTCGCCATTTCTCCAGTTGAGCGCTTTCTTCAGAGGTAATTTCACCCGATAAGTGCCTGGCTATAATATTAGCTATATGAAAATCCTGTTTTATCATAAATTGAACTTTTTTCGTTGTCTTTTATAATAAAACAGGCATAATTAAAATCATGGTGAATCAAAAAGCACTTTTTTCAAAGAAAAATTAAAGCCATGGTCAAATTATGCAATTTTTAGCTTTATATCAGTAGTTTATTCCTTCTTTATCAAGAATTAAATTACTTTTGCTGCCAAATTTTAATACTTCTATTTTATGCCAATATTCTTCATTATCCTCATCACCGTATATCTTGGCGGAAACACCTATGTATTTCATAGAGGTGCACAAGCGTTATCCGGTCTTCCTGTCGGAATCAAAATTCCATTGGCTATTTTGTTTTGGCTCGCAGCTCTATCCATCGTGGGGACGATGCTGACCCGCAACATAAAAATGCCGGTTTTCTTATCTCATACGATGTATGAAATTGGAACCGGCTGGCTGATATTCACCTTATATATGGTCTTATTCCTACTCGCATTCGATCTGTTAAAACTATGCCGTGTCCCCTTCAACTACGGTTTCATCCTCTCTTTGGTATTTACAGTCATCTTATTAGGATATGGATACTATAATTACCGCCATCCTAAAACAAATATAGTCAACATCGCCCTCAACAAGCCTCTGATCGGTGACAGGCAAGCGATTAAAATAATTGCCGTGAGCGACCTGCATCTGGGCAATGGGACCGGGAAAGCGGCTCTGAAGCAATACGTGAAGATGATTAACGAACAAAACCCGGATTTGATTCTTATCGGAGGTGATTTGATTGACAACAGTGTAGTACCTCTTTATGCTGAAAACATGATGGAGGAACTCTCCGAATTAAAAGCACCATTAGGTATTTACATGGTTCCCGGTAATCACGAATATATCAGTGGCATGAATGCAAGTGCACGATTTATACAAGACACTCCCATACAGTTGTTGCGCGATTCGATAGTCACACTCCCCAATGGCATACAACTGATAGGACGGGACGACCGATCGAACACCGCCCGCCGCTCATTACAAGAGCTGATGGCAAATGTAGATAAAAACAAACCTGTTATCCTGTTAGACCATCAACCTTATAAACTGACGGAAAGTGAAGCAGCCGGCATCGACCTACAATTCAGCGGACATACCCATCGTGGACAAGTATGGCCTATGAGTCTGGTTACAGATCATATCTACGAACAAAGCCATGGTTATCGCCAGTGGGGAAACAGTCATATATACGTTTCCAGCGGCTTGTCTCTTTGGGGACCTCCTTTCAGAATAGGAACGAAGAGTGAAATGGTCGTATTCCAGCTATCCGCAAAGGAATAAGAAAAACAACACCCTTGCGGGAAGAATATAATTTGTTCTGTTTTTCCTGTCTCTCATGACCCAAACCGTATCAAGTCCGTGTTTGCTCCGTACCTATACGGATGGACTTGGTATGGAGTTGGTATGGAGCAGACAGGGAGAGGGTCTGGAGTTGGTAAGAAATTGATCTGAAATTCGTTTTTCCTCTAATGGTATATATAGGAATATAAGTGACGAGGTATACGTCTATAAATAAAAGAATATAAGAAAGTAATAGTACTCTTTCAGATATACGCGAAGCTTTTTGTATGCAATCTTTTTAAGAGTATGTACAGTTTCAACAGATACATTTAATTGCCCGGCTATTTCACCATTCTTTTTTCCTTCCATAGCCAATCGCATAATAGCCCGCATCTGATCGGGAAGTTTATCTATGGCTTCTGCCAGAATCTGGTATGTCTCTTCCTCTACTACTGCATCATGAAAAAAAGAATCCTTTTTCTTTTCAATAACTTTTTGAGCATATTCAAATACGACTTTAGAATGCTCCAATTCATTCAACGCCTTATTGCGCACAGCCGTATAAAGGAAAGCTTTGACTTGATGTAGATAGAAAAAATCATCTCTGATTTGCCATAGCTTAGCAAAGGAATCTTGTACAACGTCAGCAGAAGCTTCTTCATTTTCTGTATATTGGTTTGCAAACAAACAAAGTGCCACATAATATTTATCAAAAACATTATGGAACTCCCGTTCATTAAGCCTAATACTAATGAGTGTATGAGAAGTTTCTGTAACCACCAGCTTTCTTTTTTCTCTATTCTAATGCGAAAATAGAAAAAATATATTAAAAAATGACACAGTAAGACCTAAACTTCCACATAGAAAAAGAATTTGTCGACATCCGGGGTCCTAAAATGACATACTTTTGCAACATCAGAATATTAATCTTAAAACCATGAAGAAAAGCTACACACTTCTATTTATCATGCTTTTATGTGCCGTTTTTGCACAAGCTCAAACCACTCCCGCCTTTCCCGGTGCCGAAGGTTTTGCCCGCTATACCGTAACCGGCGGACGTGGAGGAATCGTATATCACGTCACTAACCTTAATGATAGCGGTGAAGGATCACTGCGTGCAGGAATTGATATGAAAGTTCCCCGCACCATTGTTTTTGATGTATCGGGCATTATTGAACTGGAAAGCAGGCTAGTCATAAAAAACGGTGATCTTACCATTGCCGGACAAACGGCTCCGGGAGATGGTATTTGTATCAAGAACTACACCCTGCACATTGCCGGATATAAAGAAGAAGAAAAAAAGGATCAATGTGCCACTAATATTATCATCCGCTTCATTCGTTGCCGACTGGGAAACGAAAAAAAAACAGAAGACGATGCCATGTGGGGACGTTATACCTCGGACATCATTATAGATCATTGCAGTATGAGCTGGAGTACGGACGAATGTGCTTCTTTTTATAGTAATAAGAATTTCACTATGCAGTGGTGTATCTTGAGTGAAAGCCTAACCAAATCGGTACACGTCAAAGGAAACCACGGATATGGAGCGATTTGGGGAGGTGAGGGAGCAAGTTTCCACCATAATCTGCTGGCTCATCACAGTAGCCGCACTCCTCGTCTGGATGGCAGCCGCTCCGTAGGAAGATGGGAAGAGGAACTAACCGATCTGCGCAACAATGTATTCTATAACTGGGGCCCCACCAACGGAGGATATGCCGGAGAAGGCGGACGATATAACTTTGTGAACAATTATTATAAACCGGGTCCCTCTACTGCCACAAAGAAAAGTATCGTCAACCGTATCTTTCAGCCCAATGCCGATGATGGCACACAAAGTAATCCTACAGGTATATGGGGAAGCTTTTATGTGAATGGTAACTACTTTGACGATACTTGCTCCAAGTTGAGTAACGACATGAAAAAACTGGTGGGTGAAACCAATGCAGATAACTGGGAAGGCATTCATCCGCATCTGGGTAACGGTGAATTGCCGGGAGGTAGTAAAGACGGTATTAAAAGTAAGACAGAATTTGAAGTTGCATCCGTTAGTACGCATGCTGCAACACAAGCTTATGAAAAAGTACTGGCACAAGTGGGCGCCAGCCTGAAGCGTGACGCCGTCGATGAACGGATCATCTCTGAAGTTAAGAATGGGAATTACACTTATGAAGGTAGCAACGGCAGTAGTAACGGACTGATTGATTCACAAGCCGATGTGGAAGGATGGCCTCTGTACAATAATGAAGAAAAGCCTGCTGATTCCAATGGGGACGGTATTCCTGACACTTGGGCTACCCAATATCTTCCCGTCGGCAAAACCTATAAAGACATAGAACCATCTACCGGTTACTCTTATCTGGAACTTTATATCAATAGCCTCGTTGACGACTTGATGAAAGCCTGCTACGAAAACAGCAGTAATTCCCCAAGCATCCACGATTTCGGTTTATATGGCACTACAACGGGGATTTCTTCTCCTTCTGCCCCAAAAACAGATGCGGTAAAATGTTTCCGGCAGGATAAGCAAATTGTCCTTAAGGGACTTTGTGCAGGGGCATGCATCGAAATTTATGACTTGTCGGGCAGAATCATGGCTTCCTATCAAAGCTCTGACGAACAGGCTATATACCCCCTCACCCAGCCTGCCATTATTAACATCCTATCAGGAGGGAAAAAATACAGTTTCAAAAGTCCCCGTTAATTTTATTGTAATGTGGAGATTGCAATACACAGAAACACTGTCTATTATTATTTATTTTTATAAAAAAAGTCAGATAACTCGATTTGCATAAACAAAGAAAAGAAGTAACTTTGCGAGCGATTTTAGAAAGTGGATTACGTTTTTTAATTTATATAACTTAAAAAAAGAGCTAATTATGACTTATTCACACGAAGTGGAACACATGTGTGTTGTAAAGAAGGGTCCTAACCACGGACCGGCTCCCATACCCGAAGAAGGCAAATGGGTAAAATCAAAAGAAATAGTTGATATTTCAGGTTTAACACATGGTGTAGGTTGGTGTGCTCCTCAACAAGGTGCTTGTAAACTGACTTTGAACGTAAAAGAAGGTATCATTCAGGAAGCATTGGTTGAAACAATCGGCTGCTCCGGTATGACTCACTCAGCTGCTATGGCTGCTGAAATCCTTCCGGGCAAAACAGTACTCGAAGCATTGAATACTGACCTTGTTTGCGACGCTATCAATACAGCAATGCGCGAACTTTTCCTGCAAATCGTTTACGGACGTACTCAGTCTGCTTTCTCTGAAGGTGGTTTGATTATCGGTGCAGGTTTGGAAGACTTGGGTAAAGGTCTGCGTAGCCAGGTAGGTACACTGTACGGTACTTTGGCAAAAGGTCCTCGTTACCTGGAAATGGCCGAAGGTTACATCAAGAATATCTTCTTGGATAAGAATGACGAGATTTGCGGATACGAATTCGTTCACATGGGTAAATTCATGGATGAAATCAAGAAGGGTACAGATGCTAACGAAGCATTGAAGAAGGTTACCGGTACTTACGGTCGCGTAACACCTGAGCAGGGAGCAGTTAAACATATTGATCCACGTCACGAATAATATAAGGAGGAAAGAAATTATGATTAGAGAAGTAAAATTTGAAAGTCAAGACCGTCGTATCAAAGGTATCATTGCTGCCTTGAACGCTAACGGCATCAAAGACATCGAGGAAGCAAACGCAATTTGCGAAGCTGCCGGACTTGATCCTTATAAAACGTGTGAAGAAACTCAACCTATCTGCTTCGAAAATGCAAAGTGGGCTTACGTAGTAGGTGCAGCTATCGCTATCAAGAAAGGTTGCAAGAATGCTGCTGACGCTGCCGAAGCTATCGGCATCGGTCTGCAAGCTTTCTGTATCCCGGGTTCTGTAGCCGACGACCGTAAGGTTGGTATCGGTCATGGTAACCTGGCAGCTATGTTGTTGCGCGAAGAGACTAAGTGTTTTGCTTTCTTGGCAGGTCACGAGTCATTTGCTGCTGCAGAAGGTGCTATCAAAATTGCTGCTAAAGCTGACAAAGTACGTAAAGAACCTCTGCGTTGTATCCTGAACGGTTTGGGTAAGGACGCTGCACAGATCATCTCTCGTATCAATGGCTTTACTTATGTACAAACTCAATTCGACTACTACACTTCTGAACTGAAAGTTGTTCGCGAAATCGCTTATTCTGACGGCGAGCGTGCCAAAGTAAAATGCTATGGTTGCGACGATGTACGTGAAGGTGTAGCTGTTATGTGGAAAGAAGGCGTAGACGTTTCTATCACTGGTAACTCTACTAACCCGACTCGTTTCCAACACCCGGTTGCAGGTACTTACAAGAAAGAGCGCATGCTTGCTGGTAAGCCTTATTTCTCAGTTGCTTCCGGTGGTGGTACAGGCCGTACTCTTCACCCGGATAACATGGCAGCCGGTCCGGCTTCTTATGGCATGACGGACACGATGGGCCGTATGCACTCAGACGCTCAGTTCGCTGGTTCTTCATCTGTTCCTGCTCACGTAGAAATGATGGGATTCCTGGGTATCGGTAACAATCCTATGGTAGGTTGTACTGTAGCTTGTGCAGTAGACGTAGCTCAGGCTTTGAGCAAGTAATTTAAGTTACTTCATATAGATAAACTCCTGTAATCCTTGCGATTGCAGGAGTTTTTATTTTATGGTAACTTGTATAGATTAACAAGTGAATATTCCCTATTCTATAAACCTAATGAGCATTGGTTGCAGAGCATTTTTAGTAATCTTCTTTTCGCATTAAAGCAAGCTAAAAGAACAATACAGGCTCTGCTCTATGAATTCAGACAAATTTAGATTCATGTTGAAATTGTAAAATCTGACTATGAAATAAGAAATTTCGAACAATTAATTAGCTATTTTATTGTATATCTAATTATTATACAATATATTTGCAATTGTTTATTATGGTCATTTTCTACAAACGTCAATCGAACACTGTCTTCTCTTGCATTTGTAAGGATTACACATAGACCTGAAAAAGGAACGCGAAACTATCTATAAACACTAAATAATATGTGGAAAAAATTATTAAGAACTACTTTAATCGCTGCACTTGTATTAAGCAGCTGTACAGACAATGATGTTTATAAGGGTCCTAAGGAGGATGAAAAAGAATTCAACAATTTCCCCTTCTCTACTGTACAGAAGGACGTAAACTTAAATGTGAATTACGTAAATGGTACTGTACAATCAAATGTGTATTTTGAAGTATATGATGAAATGCCTGTCACTGAAAGTGAATACGGTACTTATATCAAACGTCAGGATGTAGATTATCTGTTTGCAGCCTACACCAAAGAAGACGGTACTTATAAAGGGAAGATAGAATTACCTTCTTACTTAACAAAGGTATATATCTATTCCCCTGCTTTCTTTGCACAAACCTTGATGGAAGCAAATATTGTAAATGGCAATATTGAAGCAACGGATAATTCAGCCACTGAAACGCGTACAATCACCTCAACCAAGGAATCACATGATAGCTATCTGGTAAGTAATAAAAATGGGAATGAAGTATGGAAGACTTGGTTAGGCGATTACGACATGTATAAAAACGGGGATATTAATTATAAGTATAATGGTACATTGGCAGCAACCAAGAAAGATGGTTTATATACTGCACACACCCGTATTATAAACACACATAATACTTGTCCGCAAGAATATCGTGGCTACTCGGATATGTATGTTAACAAAGATGCTGAAGTAGTAGTTACATTCTTGGGACAAAATACCTGTTGGACATGTTCATTGGGATATTACTACTATAAAGAGGGGGAGCAACCCGCAGACCTAAATGAGGCTCATGTAATCATGTTATTCCCAAATACTCAGGATGGCAATTGGTCCAACAATCTCAATTTAGCAAAAAAGAGTGCAGGCATTGATCCACTGACCGCCGTACAACTAATGTATTATCCCAATATCGCAAGCGGAAGTAAAGAAGGAGCAACAACGGCATTCCCCAAGGGTTATAGGATAGGTTTTGTATTAGCCACCAACGGCTGGAATAATCATGTTGGCGGTTTCACTGGATACAAAAAATACCGTGCTGCCACTTCAAGTGGTTTAAGTTTAAATGCCGATGGTGTGAATTTTAATGAACCACGCACTGCCGTTTATAGATATGGTGACTGGATATTGACTTCTTTTGAGGATTATATGACTGATGAAAACTTTAGCGATGTAGTTATTACTTTGAAATCTAATCCGGTAGACGCTATTACCGATATACCCGTGACAAATCCTGATGATGATAAAACAAGCATTGATTTCCTTAAAGGTATATACGCATTCGAGGATCTTTGGCCCAATCAGGGAGATTATGACATGAATGATGTAGTTGTGCGATATAACTATGGCAACACCTTCAATGAAAAGAATCAAATATATTCCGAATCATTCACATTCAAAACATTCCAGAATGTAGCTACCAATAAAAATGGTTTAGCATTCAGACTACTTACTAAAGGAAATATTAAGTCTACCACTTATTCTATTCGTAAAGAAGGTGAGAAAGACTTTGCTGAAACGACATTTACATATGAACCTCAGGAAAACATATACCTCCTGACTGAAAATGTAAAAGACAATATGGGAGCAGAATATAAAGTAACCGTTAATTATAGTGATCCCATTTCAACACAATCTGAAGCTCAGGCATTCATCTTTAAGAATGAAGAAGACGGTTTACGATGGGAAATGCATGTTCCTTTAGAAGTACCGACATCTAAAATGAACAAAGACTATTTTGGTCAGGGAGATGATGCTTCTCAAATATCTCAGAGTATCTACTATGTACGTAAAGGTAATTACCCGTTTGCATTCTTCCTGAGTCGGGCTACAGAAAGTGATTTAAGCAAATTGTTGGATAGTGCCAACGAAAGAAAAGCTATTAATCTGTTATATAGCGGCTATGATGAATGGGTAACCAGTAATGGAGAAAAGAACAAAGATTGGTATAAAAAATAAGTACTTCTAAAGAAATACTCAGAGACCGAAGATAGAAGCTGAGGGGCAAATGAATATATGAAGAGAGTATCCAGCTCATAAACGGATACTCTCTTTTTATTTACAAAGAATTTATTCATTAAACCAGTCAATCTTCTTAGAGAAATACATCACCATCGCCAGTATCACAAACAATCCGAGACTACCGGCCAGCAAAGCAAAGGTTTCTAACTGGATAAGAATGAAAACATAAATGTAAAGAACACTTAGCAAACCTACCATAATGAAAGCCGTTTTTTTTCTTTTTATAATCCCCAGCATGTATCCACCCACCAAAGCAATAGTAAGCACCGATGCCACCAAATAAGCCATATTAAAGCCAATATGCTCGGACATGGATAATAACAGACTATAGAATAGACAAAGAGCTAATCCCACCAACAAATATTGCAAGGCATGAATGCGGGTTTTCTCCATTATCTCTGTGAAGAATATTACTGTAAAAGTAAGTAGAATAATCAGAATAGCATATTTAGTAGAGCGCATAGACTGTTGGTACTGTTCTACCGGCATTTTCAGGTTGACACCAAAATTAGAGTTTTGAATATCTTTAACGCTGGCATTCTGATAATTGACAAGTACCTGGGGATAATTCCGATTGAGATTCAACACCTGCCACTGTGCAGAGAAATCTTTCTCTGTAATCTCCCGTTTCTCGGGCAAATAATTACCATCAAAACTTGGAGTATTCCAATTTGCCTTCAGATTCACTTTGGTAGTTTTGCCCAATGGGGTAAAGTAGATAGACTGTGAACCTTTCAATTTAATTTTCATTTCATAAGGCAATTTCCTGTCTTCTTTCAGAGAGGAAAGGTCGACAATGGCATGAACACCCATACTTTCAATACCTCGTCCATCCATTCCCGGCTCAAATGTATATACAGAATCATTCAGTGTTATACTAACCTGCTCACTGAGACCACGCATATCTGTTAGATTCAAGCAAACAGCTGCTCTGTTATACTGAAGCACATCCATGTCGACATTACTCTTACGGAGTTCTTCCGAACTAAAGAATCCCTTGAACAGTAATTCGGACTGATAGACATTTACCTTATAAATTCCTCTCTGAAGAATTTCTGTACTCAACTGTCCATCTATTGACAATTCATCAGGAAGCAATGTTATACTCCCCATAGTAACCTTCTTTACTCCATTATCTTCCTGAGTAACGGGGTATTGAAAGTTAATATAAGGGCCTGTAATAGTCTGTGCCAAACTCCACTTCTGGCCGACTTCCTCAATAGCATCTGCCTGTATCCGCCCACGTTCCCTAATCATATCTTCGATCATAAACATCGGGATCAACAGCAATAAAATTAGAAAAGCGATAACTACCACTTTAATCGATTTGGAGAAACGGCGTAAACAGCCGCTCGCCTGTTTCTTTGTTTCATTCAGATTCTTTGCAAAATCTCCATTGAAATCTTCATTCAAATTGTCATTCAAATTGTCATTCAAATTGTTCATAATAGAATAGTATTAAGTAAGATATTTAGTATTGTCCGGTTTTGTGTGAAGCCAAACATCTACGTTGATTTCAGAAAATTCTCCAATGCTTCAATGTGAGTTTTGAAAGCTTTCTTCCCCTCCTTAGTGGCTTGGAAAGATGTTTTCGGCTTTCTGCCCATAAAACTCTTCCGGCAAACGATATACCCCAACTCTTCCAAAGCCCTCGTATGGCTTGCCAAGTTACCGTCCGTCAGTGAAAGTAATTCCTTCAAAGTATTGAAATCGGCATCTTCATTTACCATGAGAACTGCCATAATACCCAGACGAACTTTACTTTCAAATGCCTTATTTATATTTTGAAATGCTTCTATCATCTATTATTTTTTTCTTTCGTACTGTAAATAAAACAACATGCCATACAAAATATGGAATCCACCAAAACCAATTGTCCAAAACATCAAGCCATGTCCTTCAAAGAAACAGTCTGCAATGCCCAGGCAAAGAAAAGTATATCCTAACCATGCTACATTGGAGTAAGTGAACTTAGACACATTAACCAAAGAAAGTCCATAGAAAAGTAACATTACAGAAGATACAAGTCCGTAATGTTCATGTAGCAGTAAGGCTATACAGAACAACCCGCCCGTCAACAATGGCAGTGAAAAATTCCATGCAATACGATAAGTTAGTTTACTGAATAGCTTTTGTTGCATCTTCTTGGCCTTATACCAGGATAAGATACAGGCGGTAACAACTGAAACAGTCAAAACCAGTGAAGCAACCATTATTAGTCCTTCCCTATTATCTCCTGATCTTAATAACTGACCGGCCACATAAGCACCGGCTAATGCATACACTCCGGCCAAGACAGCCGTCATTCCACTGAGAGATACGAACTTGGAAGATCTTTCCATCAACTCCTTTATCTCATTTACTGATTCTATTGCTTTATTCTTATTCATATATAAAAAGTACTTTGTAGTGCAAAGTAAAATATAAAAAATGAAAGGAGCAAAGAATATCGAAAAAAAATGTATTCAATGAGATTAAGCCGCATAAGAATCATTATATTTGCAATCAACCAAATATCAACAGTCATAGCCTAATGATGAAACAATTAATTGCTTGTTGCGGATTAGATTGCGAAAGCTGCGATGCCCGCATAGCTACTGTCAGAGATGACAATGAGTTAAGAGAAAAAACAGCCCAACTGTGGAGTAAGTTGAATAACATACCGGAGATTACGGCAGATACCATTAATTGCATGGGCTGCCGTGTGGATGGGGTGAAAACGATGTATTGCAGCGACATGTGCGCAATCCGCAAATGCGTAAACGAAAAAGGATTTAATACTTGTGGTGACTGTAAAGAATTGGATAACTGCCAGATAGTGGGTCCTATTTTTCAGCATACTCCCAGTGCTAAAGAAAATCTTCTATAACATTGTAGTTGATATATTTGCACTGCCAACAAAACATTGATAGCTATGTATAAATACACTGAAACAAAGAACATCATTTTATCTCTATTCCATTTAAGTTTTTTCGTGCTTTTCAGCTCATGCTCTTCTACCCACACTCCGTTTGCTGTGGTAGATACAAATAGAGCATTGGAGTACACAATGGATGGAAAACACTTGTTTACTTACAATTATGCAGTAACTTATCCTCCACAGGGCGTAGATACTGTTTATAAACGAAGCGGATTCATCCATCCTCTACGTACATTGGAAGGTGAGGTACTGACTAATTGTTCCCCATCCGACCATTATCACCATTTCGGCTTGTGGTATGCCTGGACAAAAACCACATTCGAAGAAAATGAAATTGACTTCTGGAATCTCTATAAGAAACAAGGTACGGTTCGTTTTCGGCAATTCGTTGAAGTGCAACCCGATGGTTTTTCTGCCGTACTCGACCATGTGGCATATCCCGACTCCACGAAAGAAAAAATAGCGATGACCGAGCAACTGAAAATCCGTATGGGAAAAACCAAACAACGAGGATATTACATTGACTATCACACCACGCTTCGTTGTGCCACTTCTGCCCCGGTAGTACTGGAAAGCTATCGCTATGGAGGCATTTGTATCCGTGTATGCGAAAGTTGGAACGGGCAGACAGCCGAGATGCTCACATCCGAAGGGCTCGACCGCAACAATGCCGATGGATCACTGGCCCGTTGGTGCTACTTTCAAAAGAAACCCGGCAAAGACGATGCCTGTATCCTGATTGTTCCTTACCCCTCCAATCTGAACTATCCCGAACCGATACGGGTATGGGATGATAAAGCCAATAATTCCCGGGGCGACCTGATGTGGAATTTCTCTCCAACCAAACACCAGTCATTTACTTTGTATCCCGATCAGGAATTGCGTCTTTCTTATCGTATCTATGTGCTGGATGAATCGATAAACGCCTCTACTGCCGAGGCACTTGCAAAAGAGGTTATCTAATTGTATTATTTTTATCGTGATACCCTTCCGGATGTATTTCCTTGCATCAGGCTTTCTACTTCCTCCACCGTCACATGATTAAAATCACCGTATACGGTATTCTTTAATGCAGAAGCTGCCAGAGCATATTCCAATGCTTTCTGATCATTATCCGGATACGTTATGAGACCATAAATCATGCCACCGACAAAAGCATCACCGGCACCCACACGGTCCACTTCGCATTCGATATCATAAATACCTGTATGCTTCAATGTGTTATCAGAATAGAGGACAGCAGCCAGCAAATTATGATTGGAAGTAATGGAATTACGAAGTTCCAAAAATGCCTTCTGGCAACGAGGAACAAGTTCCACCACCCGACGACCGAACTCTTGAAAGGCAGGAAGATTTGCTTCAAACGTAGTATCCGCAGCATCTACGGCTTTAAAACCGACAGGCTGTATGCCAAGTATCTCTTTATATTCCGGTTCGGCACCAAAAATAACATCACTATATTGTACTAAAGGTTGCATGACTTCGGCAGCAGAACTCCCATAGTTCCAAAGTTTCTTACGGAAATTCAGATCACAGGAGATAGTCAATCCCATACGGTCAGCTATTTCAAGAGCCTCACGACATGCATCGGCACCATCTTGTGACAAAGCAGCAGCAATACCCGACCAATGAAACCAACCGGCATCAGAGAATATCTTTTCCCAATCAATCATACCCGGACGCAAGGTAGCAAAAGAAGAGCCTTCACGGTCGTAAACCACATTGGAATTACGGAATGCCGCACCACTTTCCAAAAAATAAAGCCCCATGCGTTTACCACCAAAAACAATGCCTTCCGTACCTAAACCGTTAGCACGGAGCGAAGCTATACAAGCACGCGCCACAGCATTGTCTGGCAAACGGGTTACAAATTCTGTAGGAATACCAAAGTTAGCCAACGAAACGGCCACATTAGCTTCACTGCCACCGTAAGTGGCTATCATTTGATTGGTTTGTGAAAAACGAAGGAAATCAGGAGCAGTAAGCCTCAGCATTACTTCACCAAAGGTAACTACTTTCTTATTTGTGGCAATTTGTTTCTTATTCATACGATGTCAATAATAAAGATTAACTAAACAGCAAAGTTGTATTTTTATTCCAAGCAAACGCAAAGATATAATAATATTTATTGGCGGAAAAGCAGGGATAAAACATAATTATCAGATTTGTTGTAACTTTGCAAAGTTTTAACTGATATAACAAACAGAATGAGTTCATTGAAAAAAATTCCCTCTCCCTTAGTTTCCCTCCTGCCCATCGTGTTATTGGTAGGAATGTTATTCGCCACCATACATACATTCGGAAGTGATGCATTGGAAGGAGGCAGCCAGATTTCCCTACTGACCACTACCGCTTTTTGCGTATTCATAGGCATAGCATTCTACCGTGTCCCCTGGAAAGATTACGAACTCGCCATCACAAATAATATTTCAGGAGTTGCTACAGCAATTATCATCTTGCTGATAATAGGTGCACTAAGTGGAGCATGGATGATAAGCGGCATCGTCCCTACTCTTATATATTATGGCATGCAAATTATTCATCCTGATTTTTTCCTGGCATCAACCTGTATCATCTGCGCATTAATTTCTGTTATGACGGGTAGCTCGTGGACAACAATCGCCACTATCGGTATCGCACTGATGGGTATTGGCAAAGCACAAGGGTTCAACGAAGGATGGATAGCAGGAGCCATTATCTCCGGAGCATATTTCGGTGATAAAATCTCCCCATTGTCGGAAACTACAATACTTGCTTCATCCATAACAGACGTACCTTTATTCAAGCATATACGCTATATGCTGATAACCACCACTCCATCGCTGATTATCACACTGATCATCTTTACAGTAATGGGATTCGTCATCGAAACAAACTCTACTGCGCACATGGAGGACTTTGCCGTGTCACTGAAAGATACATTCACAATCACTCCCTGGTTACTGATTGTTCCTTTAGTAACCGGAATACTTATTGCACGAAAAGTTCCGTCCATCATTACCTTGTTCATATCCACTATGCTGGCAGGTATATATGCCGTCATTTTCCAACCTGATTTACTACGTGAAATTGCAGGAGAAAACAATATCTTCAAAGGGACAATGATGACATTCTACGGAAGTACCAGCCTGGATACAGGCAATAACATGCTGACAGACCTTGTTTCTACACGTGGTATGGCCGGCATGATGAATACGGTCTGGCTGATTCTTTGTGCCATGTGTTTCGGGGGTGCCATGACGGCAAGCGGTATGCTGGGTAGCATAACTTCAGTCTTTGTACGTTTCATGAAAGGAAGAGTCAGTGTTGTAGCATCCACTGTTTGTTCCGGACTGTTTCTCAACCTCACTACCGCCGACCAATATATCAGTATTATCCTCACCGGAAACATGTTTCGCAATATTTATGAGAAAAAAGGATATGAGAACCGATTATTGAGCCGTACTACGGAAGATGCCGTTACCGTGACATCCCCTCTGATACCGTGGAATACCTGCGGAATGACGCAGGCAACGATATTGAACGTATCTACGCTGACCTACCTTCCTTATTGCTTTTTCAACATTATCAGTCCGCTAATGAGCATCCTCGTTGCAGCCATCGGATATAAAATAGTGAAGCATCCCGTGAACAATCCCGAATAAAGGTTGTTTTGCAATAAACGAACAAGAATCGTAAAACCTAAACATTAAAGAATTATGAAAAAGTTTATTGCATTAGTAGCATTAGTGATGATGAGTGCGGCAACAACCGCCATGTATGCACAAGAAAGTAGAGCGGAACGCCGCGCAGACCGTAAGGCTCAAAGAGACGCTGAACGCGCCCGCCTGAAAGCAGAAGAACAAGTAGCCGACGCAGTATCGTATGATGACGCCGTTGCTGCATTGAAAGCCCACCAATTCGTACTGGAAGCTGACCAGGTAATGTTCCGTAACGGACAGACAGCTTTCGTTAACTCCAACACCAACTTTGTACTGGTAAATCAAGGACGTGGTACCGTACAGGTAGCATTCAACACAGTATATCCCGGTCCTAACGGTATCGGTGGTGTAACAGTAGATGGTTCTACCTCGGATATGCAGATTACAACCGACAAGAAAGGCAACGTAAACTGCCAGTTTAGCATTCAGGGTATCGGTATCTCTGCACAGATTTTCATTTCGCTGACTAACGGTGGAAACAATGCTACCGTAACCATCAGCCCGAACTTTAACTCCAATACGATGACGCTGACTGGTAACCTCGTTCCATTAGACCAATCCAGCATCTTTAAAGGACGTTCCTGGTAAAGCCCTTTACAATATATATATTTCCACTCCGCTGCAAATTGCCAGAAATGTGTACATTTGCAGCGGAGTTTTTTATATTTTTGCATCCATATATGAGAGAATTTATCATCGCAGACCATCAGGACATCACCAAAGCAGGTATGATGTTTCTACTCAGTAGTCAGAAGGACACAGCTCTGTTACTGGAAGCAGATAACAAAACCGAATTAGTTCAGCAATTGCGCCTGCATCCGCAAGCAGTAGTGATACTGGACTATACGTTATTTGATTTCTCAGGTGCGGACGAGTTAATTGTGCTGCATGAGCGTTTTAAAGAAGCGGACTGGCTCCTTTTCTCTGATGAATTGAGCATGGAATTTCTCCGGCAGGTATTGTTCAGCAGTATGGCTTTCGGAGTGGTGTTGAAGGATAGTTCAAAAGAAGAAATACTGTCTGCATTGCAATGTGCTTCGCGGAAAGAGCGTTTCATCTGTAATCATGTCAGTAATTTATTGCTGTCCGGCAGCGGTGCATCTCCCGCACGCCCCACGCTGAAAGATGAATTACTGACACCAGCGGAACGGAGTGTACTGAAAGAAATCGCTCTGGGAAAGACTACGAAAGAAATTGCGGCGGAGAAGAACCTCAGCTTCCATACGGTAAACAGCCACCGCAAAAACATATTCCGTAAATTAGGAGTGAATAATGTGCACGAAGCTACCAAATATGCCATGAAGGCAGGAATTGTGGATTTAGTGGAATACTATATATAAAAAGACTGTTCAGACGCCAATCTCTCCACTACCGATACATATCCGGGAAGCTTCATCATATATGACACCGAATTGTCCGGGAGCAATGCCCTGCAAATTTTCAGAAGATACAATACGGTAGAGTTCTCCTTCCCGTATCAGTTTTCCTTTCATAAATTCCGGTGTATGGCGGATTTTAAAAGTCACATCGACTTCCTGATTATGTAACCAGGGATTTTCTGTAATAAAATGAAAATCATGAATCTTAAATTCACGCCCGTACTGCCACTGGGTGTCATATCCCCGTGAGACATAAAGAACATTTGCCTCAACGTCTTTCCGAATGACAAACCAAGGACCACCACTTAAACCCAATCCTTTGCGCTGCCCGATGGTATGAAACCAGTACCCCCGGTGTGTACCGATTTTCTTTCCAGTCTCCAATTCTATAATATCTCCTTGCCGTTCACCAAGGAAACGACGAACAAAGTCATTGTAATTGATCTTTCCCAGAAAACAAATCCCCTGACTGTCACGGCGACGGGCAGTAGGCAGTCCTGCAATGCGGGCAATGTCCCGTACTTCCTGTTTCATCAATCCACCAAGGGGGAACATCAGTTTGGATACTTGCAGGTAGTCAATCTGTGCAAGAAAGTCTGTCTGGTCTTTTACAGGATCAACAGCTGTACCCAACCATACTTTATCATCTTTATGGACCGTAGTGGCATAATGGCCGGTAGCGGTAAAATCAAACTCTTTGCCTATCTTCTGCTCAAAGCAACCGAATTTAATGAAGCGGTTGCACATCACATCCGGATTAGGAGTCAATCCACGACGGATTTTATCAATGGCATAAGCAGCAACCTGTTCCCAATATTCTTTCTGCAAATCTACCATTTCCAAAGGCAATCCGTAACGATGTGCGATAGCCGTAGCCATCTCCCAGTCTTCTTCAGCAGAGCAGTCCATATAATCGGTGCCGTCCATTCCTATCTTAATATAAAACAGAGACGGCCGATACCCTTGCTCACAAAGAAGGTGTACGACAACTGAACTGTCGACACCTCCTGATAATAAAACAGCTATATTCATTCAAATAGTTTAGGATTATAGTAAGCATTTGATATGAGTACTAATTACTTACAATAAATAAATTTTCAAGGTATAGTCGTATACTTAGCCTATCTCAGTCCTATACTTAGGGTACCTCAGTCCCATACTTAGGATACCTCAGTCCTATACTGAGATAGGGACATTACAACAGAGCTGATAGTCAAGTAATTACAAATTTTCTTCTCAATATCAATAAATCAGAACAAACAATCGACAAAAAAAATGAGAAATAGACTCATTACTTTTCGGTTATGAACCAATTATATTTTATCAAACGCCTGAGCCAAGTCATCCAGCAAGTCAGCAATATGCTCCGTACCGATAGACAAGCGTACGGTCCCCGGCTTAATTCCTTGTTCTTCCAACTCCTGTTCATTCAACTGCGAATGTGTAGTAGTGGCCGGATGGATAACGAGCGACTTAACATCCGCTACATTTGCCAGAAGTGAGAAGATCTGCAAGTTATCGATGAATGTCTGCGCTTCTTTCACCCCACCCTTCACTTCAAAAGTAAAGATAGAACTTGCGCCATTTGGGAAATACCTTTGATACAATGCATGATCCGGATGTTCCGGTAATGACGGGTGATTCACTGCTGCCACTTTAGGATGTTTCTTCAAGAAATCAACCACCTTCAATGCATTCTCCACATGACGTTCCACGCGAAGGGAAAGTGTTTCCAATCCTTGCAATAAAATGAAAGCATTGAATGGACTTATAGTAGCCCCTGTATCACGAAGCAGGATAGCACGAATACGTGTAACATAAGCCGCAGCACCGGCAGCTTCGGTAAAACGTATACCATGGTAGCAAGGCTCCGGCTCCGTCAGTTGAGGGAATTTGCCCGAAGCTGCCCAATCGAACTTACCGCCGTCCACAATCACACCACCCAAGGAACTACCATGACCACCGATAAACTTCGTAGCAGAGTGTACTACAATGTCTGCTCCATGCTCAATAGGCCGTATCAGATAAGGTGTACCGAATGTGTTATCAATGATCAATGGAATCTTATGACGATGTGCTATCTCGGCAACAGCTTCAATATCAATAATGTTGGAGTTCGGGTTACCCAAAGTTTCAATATATACAGCCTTTGTATTCTCCTGTATAGCCTTCTCAAAGTTCGAGAGATCAGCAGGATCTACAAAAGTAGTAGTCACTCCGTAGGCAGGCAGAGTATGTTCCAGCAGATTATATGTACCACCATAGATGGTTTTAGCTGAAACAATATGATCTCCGGCACGGGTAATATTCTCTAAAGCATAAGTCACGGCAGCAGCCCCCGAAGCAACTGCTAATCCGGCAACGCCCCCTTCCAAAGCAGCCACACGTGCTTCGAACACACCTTGGGTAGAGTTAGTCAAACGGCCATAAATATTACCCGGATCTTGCAAACCAAAGCGTGCGGCAGCATGGGCAGAGTCGCGGAATACATACGAAGTAGTCTGGTAAATGGGCACGGCACGCGCATCAGTTGCCGGGTCGGGTTGTTCTTGTCCTACATGGAGTTGAAGCGTCTCAAAATGCAATTTCTTTGTTTCCATTGTCTTTGTATTTTTTTAGGATTAATTGATTGAGCGCAAAGATAATGGGATGTTCTGACATGGGCAATGACATAAGATAGGGAATTTTATACCACATTTATGGTAGATAAACAAACTATTCGCTAAATTTGCAACGAAAACCAAACGATAGATACAGATGAAAAGAAGGAATATACAGCTTTTCCTACTATTGGGAATCCTTGCATTGACGAGCTTATTCTCTTGTGGAGTAGACCGTTGGCCGGAATATTACAAATGGACCGGACGTGATCTATGGATAGACAGCGTCATGAGAGAAGAATATCTGTGGTTTGAAGACATCCCCAACACAAAGGACCTGAATTACTTCCTTGAACCGGATGCTTTTTTGAAGAAAATAATATCTCCACTCGATAAAGGATACTCCAGCGTAGATACACTGTATGCTACCCCATTGCCAAGTTATGGTTTCGACTATACGCTGTATAGTATAGTTGGTAATGATACTGCTTTTAATGCACTGATTACCTACGTAATACCCGGTTCTCCTGCTGCCGAAGTTGGTTTAAAACGGGGTGAGTGGATTATGAAAGTCAACGATGACTTTATCACCAAGAAAACTGAGGAATTACTGAAAGAAGGTGAAAGCCGGAAGTTATTAATGGGAGAATATAGTACACAGGAAAATGAAGCAGGAGAAACAGAAGGTGTCATTACTTCCTATGGTGAAGCCAACCTGCCCGCTTCCCGTCCCGTGGAAGACGTTGCCATACCCGCCTATGATGTTCTCACCGGCGGTGTAGGTTATCTGGCATACAATAGTTTCAGTACAGAAGATAATAGTGAATTGCTTCGACTTTCCCAGTACTATAAAGAGAACAATGTAAAAGAGTTCGTTCTCGACTTACGCTACAATGCCGGTGGAGCAATGGATTGTGTACAGCTTCTGGCAACGATATTAGCACCTGCAGATAAATTAGGCAGTACCCTCGCTTCACTGGAATACAGCCAAAAGCAGATGTCCAAAGACCGGGAACTCACTTTTGACGACCAGCTTTTGCAAGGAGGTAGTAATTTAAATCTATCGAAAGTATATATCCTGACAAGCAGTACTACTGCAGGCGCCGCAGAAATGCTGATTAACTGTCTGAAACCTTATATGACCGTAGTACTCGTAGGTGCCACAACCAAGGGAGAAAACGTAGCAACAGCCAGTTTCTCCAGTGATAAGTTCCAGTGGATTCTTCGCCCCGTTGTATGCGAGGTATTCAATTCCGAAGGCAAAGCTGATTATTCCACTGGTTTTACTGCAGACTATACAGTAAATTCTCTACAAGACTTTGCAAAAGTATTGCCCTTAGGTGATCCTAATGAAGAAATGTTAAGTGCAGCATTAGGAATTATCGATGGTAGCATCGTACTTCCGGAACCTGAGCCAGAGCCAGACCCTGAACCGGAGCCCGAACCCCAAATGAAGGCTGTGAAAAGTGTGAAAGTAAAACGCACCTTCCGTAGCGGTCTTATCATTAAATAATTCAGAATGAAGAAGAATATTCTCGTAGCCTTGCTATTCATAGGAGGATTGGCTGCTTGCAGTGATAGTGACGATTCGGATATACCCGATAATCCGGGATATCCCGTAACTCATTTTTCCAAAATAGAATTATCGGAAGTTAAGAAAGAAGAGCCTACTTCGCCGGTTACCCTCACTCAAACCTATGCTTATAAAGCCGGTAGAGTGATAAGTTTCACTGCCATACAAAGTTTTGTAGCCGGAGGAGAAACCTTCAAGATAGAAAATGCTACAAGTGTTGTTTACGGGGACCATCAGGCCGTAGTGACAGATGAAATCAATACTGTTTCTACTTATACATTGGACGATAATGGATATGCCGTGAGTTGCATACGTAAGGAAATGGATGGAAAAATACGCTCTTATACTTTCGACTATCTAATTAATACGGAGGGAAAATACTTCCTGAAAAATATAACAGAAACGTTAGACGAAAACCAGCCCTATTCTTCTATCAACATAGATTATAGCAGCTATGGAACACTACGCATCACCCAGCAGGTTAACAAGTCCGAACAAACTTATATAGCCAGCACATCTACCACTAATGAAATTGCCAACACTTCAGAGATTCCGTATCTATTCCTGACAGATCTATATCCCCTTTCATTCCACTCGGTAGCCATTTACGGGAAGTTCTTGGGAGATGCATACAATACTCTGATTACTAACCTCAGACCAGAGGATAACAGTGAAAGTAACGAAACCACGACTTATAAATATGAATTTGACAGACGAGGTATCGTTACTTCCTGTGATGAGGTGACCAAGAGTTACGGAGACGATTACAAGCGTACCATAAATTACAGAATCGAATAATTTGAAATACTATTTCTTGAAAAATTTATCAAAGAAAAGAATTTGGTAATCAATAGAGTTATTCCAATATTGCCCGTTATGTGCACCAGGACGAGTGATAAAGTCATGACTAATATTCTTTTCCAATAAAGCTTTATGCAATGCTTTATTTACTTCCAGGAAGAAATCTTTTTCACCACAATCGATAATCAATGCCAACTCTCCATCTGTAATCTTATCAATCTGGGTAATAACAGTATGCTGATCCCATAAAGCGCTGTCGGCTTCGTATTCACCGAGTTGTTTGCTCATCTCCCAATTCTTTGGGAATGGACGGATATCCACTCCACCACTGGTACTTCCTCCGGCACCAAATACATCTTTATGACGGATTGCAACCCACAAAGCACCATGTCCACCCATACTCAACCCTGTAATGGCCCTTCCTTTTTTCTCCGGAATTGTGGAATAGTTTTTATCTGTATAATTCACCAGTTCTGAAGCAACAAAAGTTTCATAGCGGTAAGCCGGATTCTTAGGACTATCCCAGTACCAACTGTTTTTACCATCAGGACATACAAAGATGATTCCTTTTTCATCCGCAATCTTAGGCAACTCCGGTTTAACACCTACCCAGGTACGTGCATTGCCACCATAACCATGCAACAGATAAATTACCGGGCAAGCCTCAGCTTTCTCTCCCAATGCTTTATCAGGAAGTACATACACTACCTGTACCTCCTTATTCATGGAGGGACTTTTCACCATTATAGTATCTACTCGTGCAGCCTGTGTTGCAACAGCCGAAAACAGCAATAAAACGCTGAACAAAATTTGTTTTCTTTTCATGTTTTTCATTCTTTAATAATCTCTATAAATAGGCGGCAATATTAGTAATAAAATTCAAAAAATTAGTAAGTTTGCAGTATAAACTATTCAAAAACCTATATGGAATTTATTATTATTCTATTTTTATTAGTCCTGAACGGCGTTTTTGCCATGTATGAAATAGCATTGGTGTCATCCAGCAAAGCACGACTCGAAACCCTTGCGGGAAAGGGAAACAAAAGAGCCAAAGGAGTACTGAAACAGTTGGAAGAGCCTGAGAAGTTTCTTTCTACCATTCAAATCGGTATCACGCTCATCGGTATTGTATCCGGTGCCTTCGGTGGTGTAGCCATTGCCGACAATGTAGCCCCGCTATTCGCCTCCATTCCAGGAGTCGCTCCTTATGCAAAAGATCTTGCCATGATCACAACTGTGGCAATCATTACGTACCTTTCACTCATCATCGGTGAATTGGTGCCCAAGTCCATAGCACTGAGTAATCCGGAACGATATGCAACTCTACTTAGTCCGGTCATGATTTTGCTGACCAGAGTATCTTATCCGTTCGTCTGCCTGCTCAGCTTCTCAACCAAGGTAGTGAATAAACTAATCGGCCTGAACAATGGAGAAGAACGTCCTATGACACAGGAGGAATTAAAAATGATTCTGCACCAAAGTTCAGAACAGGGTGTTATTGATAAGGAGGAAACTGAAATGTTGCGAGATGTATTCCGTTTCTCAGATAAGCGGGCTAATGAATTGATGACTTACCGCCGTGATCTTGTCGTACTATATCCCACATACACACGTGACGAAGTTCTGCACATCATCCGCGAACAGCATTTTAGTAAATATCTGTTGGTAGAGAAAGGAAAAGATGATATTATCGGAGTAGTGTCCGTCAAAGATATTATTCTGATGTCTGGCAATGATCACCCCTTCGATTTACGCAATGTTGCCCGTCCGCCCCTGTTTATTCCGGAAAGTTTATATGCCAAGAAAGTTTTAGAGCTATTTAAGAAGAACAAAAATAAGTTCGGAGTTGTTGTAGACGAGTATGGTAACACAGCAGGCATTATCACCTTGCATGATTTGACAGAAAGTATCTTCGGAGACATCCTTGAAGAAAACGAAATGGAAGAAGAAGATATCGTCACCCGGCAAGATGGTTCGATGCTCGTCGAGGCTTCTATGAATGTAGATGATTTTATGGAAGAGATGGGTATCTTGAGCTATGATGATCTGAAAGAAGAAGACTTTACCACACTAAGCGGTCTCGCCATGTTCCTCATCGGGCGGGTACCCAAAGCAGGAGACTTGTTCAGCTACAAGAACCTACAGTTTGAAGTTGTGGACATGGATCGTGGACGAGTGGATAAACTGCTCGTTATCAAAAAAGAAGAGGAAGAATAGTGTGAATTTGCATTATATATATTAACTTAAACCATTAAAGCAATGAAAAAAGTAATGATGATTGCAGCCATCGCTGCTGCATTGGTATCCTGCCAATCAAAAGGAACCCAGAACAATGATTCCGCCATAGGTGAAGGAGTGTTGACAGTTGCCGGGAATGATTCTTCTGCCGTAGCCGTATACGAAGGTCTTCTTCCTGCTGCCGACGGTCCGGGTATCCAATACGTATTGAGCGTGGACAGTGTAGGTCCTGACGGAGAAAGCGGTTATACTCTGGTTACTACTTATCTGGATGCGGAAGGTCAAGGAAAGAACAAGAGCTTCACTTCCAAAGGTAAGAAACAAGTCATCAAGAAGACAGTGGACAACAAACAAAAGACAGCCTACAAACTGACACCGAATGATGGTGACGCTCCCGTCTACTTCGTAGTAGTGAACGATACCACTTTACGTTTGGTTAACGATAGTCTGCAGGAAGCTGTCAGCGACCTGAACTACGATATTATTCAAGTGAAGAAATAATCAGCAAAACATTTCATGTGAGAGGAGCTAAACGAAATTTGGCTCCTCTTTTTTATTCCCTTTTAGAACATATCACACCAGAATTTCATACTAACAAAACAAAAAATCAAATTTCTCACATCAAAACAGACTGGTTGAAACAATATATATAATGATTGGAACAATATTTTAAGTCATGCATTACCTTAACGCGTACCTTTGTTCTATCGAATTCAATGAAAAACAGAATCCCATGAAAAGAGTACTATTTATATTGTTTTGCTTCACGACATTAGTTCAGGCACAAATTCCCACCAATAAGCGGGAAGTAATGCAGCAATTCCTGTCAGGTACATTGGACGAATCATATGTACCGGCAGCATTTTTCATGCATTTCGGAAAAGACGCACGCACCGGAGAAAAAGCTACAGATGCACATTTACGTTATTTTCTTTCTACAGGCATGGATTTCGTAAAAATCCAGTTCGAACAAGGATATGGACGTATTCGAATTGAGAAATCAGAAGATTGGGAACTAATTAAGCCACTTCCCTCAGACTTCTTTACTCCAACATTAGAAGTCGTAAAAAACATTTATGATATTGCCGGTGACAATGCGATGATATTACCCACTGTTTATTCTCCATTCCAGATGCTGATACAAAGCGTAGGAGCTAAAACTGTGATAGCATATGCTAAAACAGAACCGAAACGAGTGAAAAAAGCACTCGAATATTTTACTGAAGCACTTATCGGCTACGTAAAAGCGTGTAAAAAAATAGGTGTAGATGGGTTTTACACACCTACACAAGGGGGAGAAATTAAATTTTATGAAGTTCCCGGATTCTTTGAAACCTTCGTTAAGCCATATGACATAAGAGTCATGCAGGAATGTAATACCCAAACCCAGCTTAATATACTCCATATCTGTGACTACGAAGGCAAGTATGACGATTTAACCCGTTTTGTGTCATATCCGGGCCAAATAATTAATGCACCCTGTGAAGTAGCCGACCAGCCTTTCAGTCTACAAGCATGCGAACAATTATTTAAGCGCCCTGCAATGGGAGGATTATATCGTAAAGGCGCCATATTAGAAGGAAGTTCTGATGAAGTAGCAAAAGAAATATATGCACTAAAGAATTCCTTGAAAGGGAAACGATTTATTTTAGGGGCAGATTGCACTATCTTGCCCCAAACACCAATGGATAACATCAGAACTGCTATTAAAACATCACATCATACTTGTAATATAGAATAAATCATAGGCTTTTTAAATTCATAGTTAGTTGGTAAATAGGTATTATTTCTCATTTTTAGGTAGATTGTTGATCGAAAAGCGGTTGTTGTGGAACACCCGCTTTTTATTCTTTTGTATTATCTAAATTATATAAATATCATGAATAAGAAATCATTTGCATCCACTATTATTGCAGTAATACTCGTTTGTCCGGTTTTGGCGGTGACACACACCTTCACACCAACCGACATCGAAAGTTTAAAGGTCAAGATGTCTGACGGATCTTTACAACCTGGTGATACCCTGCTTTTACAAGATGGAACCTATTCCCATCTTGGTAAGGTTAGTTTTACAGGAAATGGAACAGCAGATTATCCAATTATACTGAAAGCAGCGAATACCGGAAAGGCTATCATATCCGGAACAACAGAAATACGTATAGCAGGCAGTTATCTACAATTAGAGGGACTCTACTTTCATAAAGCTTGGGCATCTGACTTTGAAATGATAGAATTTCAACTGGATAAAGAACACCCAGCCACTCATTGCCGGATTACCCAATGTGCCATTGATGATTGCAATGACCCTGCCAAAGGAGAGAAACCAGGGGGAGGAACTGAAAACTGGATTGGACTGCATGGAAACAATAATCGTATAGACCACTGTTATTTTGCCAATAAACGTGCCCGTGGATTGGTTATACAAATTACAGTAGAAGACGGTGGAGATCACAATCACCACCAGATAGATCATAATGTATTTGGTTATCGGAAACCCTTCGGGGGTAATGGTGCGGAAATCATACGCGTGGGTAACTCCTGGTCATCACAACTGCCTTCCTACAGCATCATTGAAGAGAATATATTCTATCATTGTGATGGAGAAAATGAGATTATTTCAATTAAATCCGGTTTCAACATCATACGCCGTAACTTATTTTACGAATCGCGTGGCGGATTAGTGTGTCGTCACGGTCACAACAATATTATAGATTCCAACGTAATCATTGGTAATCATCTGCCTGCTACTTTGGGCATCCGCATTATCAATCAAGGACATACAGTCAGCAATAATTACGTGGAAAGTGTAACAGGAAAAGGCTCCGGTGCCGCCTTCATACTACGCATGGGAGTATATGAACGCCCCAATACACCCGAAGATTATGAAGATGAAAAACTTAAATCGTATCATCGGGCAGCAGATATTGACATTGCTTTTAATACTTTTGTTGATTGTGCCGAACTGAACTTTGGAGACGGACGAGGAGATAAAGAGCCACAGAATGTACGTTTTGCTCATAACCGAATTTATTCTCCGAATACTGTTCCCAATATCAAAATCAGTAATTCTGCCATATTTCCCGGCATTACATTTATCAATAACTTCTGTCAGTTCAAAAATAATGAATCACCCGATGTAAAAGGATTCCAAATTACGACATTCAATGCTGAGCAAATAAAAGCTCAACGGCGCCAAGCAGTTTCCCCCATAGATTGCGGAACCTCTTGGCACAACGTTGAACTAAGTGAAATGAAGACTCTTGCAGAATTAATGAATCAGTAATCCATCACCAATGTAATCTACCTGATGTCTGGTATCCCCGGACATCAGTTACATTTACATACCAAGTAGTAACACCGACTGGCAAAAGAATCTTCCATTTATTTTTCTCTACACTACCTTCTATTGTCTGCCAGTGATACTTTTCCCGCTCTTGCCCTGTATCTGTAGTGTAATGCAAAGTGACCTTCTCCACCGGAATAGAAGAAGTAAGCTCACCTGATACTATACCTTCTTCCACTTTCTCATCTATTATTTCGGTTAAAGGCTCCATATCACGAAGATATTGACCTATAAATGCAGCTATTTCTTCACTTTGCCAACCATATTTGTGGCTATGACGCAAACCTTGTTTTATCAATAATCCGGACTGAGAAGCCAATGCTGCACTCTGTGCCATGGAGGGCAAATAAAAATGCACATCATTGGTTCCATTTACAAACAGTATCGGTCTTTCCATCCGAGGTAAATAGTTGGATGGATCATACTGTTTCAGCCATATTTCTCTTTGTTCATCAGGCAAACCATCCAGTTGTTGTTTCATTCGCCCACTTTCAGAAAGAACCCCACAACCGTAGACAGGAACGGCTACCCGAAACCGAGAATCTAATGAAGCTGCAATGCAAGTCAATACCCCACCCCAACTTATACCAGTAATGGCAGTACGCTCCACATCGACTTCCGGGAAGCTCAGAAGTAGAGAATGCGCATTGAAAATATCGCTGACAGCCTGATATACCCACTGCTCTTTTTGAGGTAAAGTGACATCAAAATAAGGTGTCTCCTTTCCATCCTCATCAAAACCTCCATCAATGTGTTTTTTATCCGGACCATTACCACGCGTGTCTAAAGCAAGGGCTGCATACCCCCGCTTTGCCCACATTACAACCCATTCCCGGAAAGCTGTCCCACCACCGCCATGTACCAATATAATCCCCGGTAACTTTTTCTCCTGAGAGCTGTTGCCTTGTAGCATAGCAGGGGTAGCATAATAGGCAAAAACAGATTTGGCCTGTCCTTTATAAGAAACAGATTCGAATATAAGAGAACGTATAGAATCCTCTTTTACTACCCGACAAGCAGGAGTACTGAAAAAGTCCTCTCCGTCCCATATCGTATTTCTCACTTGCACTTGTGCTGATACATTTAATCCACTCAAATACAGGCAGAGACCAATGACAATAATTCTAAAACTGTAATTTATACTCATACACATCATTCTACCTTTAATGCAATCTTTTGTTTCGGAAGCCCCTTAGATTCGACTGTAAGTACTACTTTTCCCTGCTTCATATACTGGCTACGCAAAATGACTAATGCCAAACCGTTATAAGCATCTCTTTCTGATAATTGGAATGGTAATAAACTTGTTGCATCTCCATTATCTGTAGCTATAATCTCAGCAGGCCCTGTTACAGAAAACTTCAAATGATTCTTAGAACGAGGCACAACACGACCTTGAGAGTCCACAACAGCTACACGGATAAATGATAAATCAGTACCATCACTTTTAAGCTCTGTTTTCTCTGCCGTTACTTGTAAAGCGGCTGGTTTTCCAGTGGTCTCTACAAGCTCTTCCGCCCACTTCTGACCGTTCTTATAAGCTATGGCTTTCAAACTTCCCGGTTCATAACGTACATCATCCCAGGTCAAACGGTCATACGAATGAGCTTTCTCTCTACGCCCCAGTGACTTACCATTCAAAAACAGCTCAACAGCATCTCCCGAAGTATAAATATGAACGGGAGTTATTTCACCAATCCGCTCTTCCCAGTTCCAATGAGGCAATATATGCACAGTGGGCACATCAGGACGCCAATAGCTCTTATAATTGTAATAACGATCCTTCGGAAAACCACATAAATCGACAATACCAAAATAAGAACTGCGAGAAGGTGTTTTTATTTTGCCTAACTCTTCCAATTCCTTTCTAGCCTTTTCTAATTCATTCGGATCACTGAAGTTCAACAAATTGGTTAAGTCTTTATTATAAGGAGTAGGTTCGCCCAAGTAATCGAATCCAGTCCACACAAACTCACCACTCATAAACGGATATTCTTCATTCATTTTAAATTGAACCTCAGGAGCACATCCCCATCCTATAGTTGTCATATCATATGATGAAAGCTGGAAGCCGGAACGGCTATCGTTAACGTCAGTAGTTACAGGGAAGAAATATTCCCCACGAGAACTCGTTGCAGAGGAAGTTTCACTGGCATGATAACGGCGAGTAGGATTCTGCTCTTTAAAAACCGGATAAGTTTTATGGAAATAGTTCAGACCAAATATATCTACCTGATTCACAATATCCCGGAAAACAGCATCCCGCTTATTACACCCTAAAGAAGTAGGCCGTGTAGGATCTTCATCATGACAGTAAGCTGTCAGGTTACGAGCTATTATAATTCCCTGATCAGTTGTTTGATCAGGCATTTCATTACCTATACTCCACATAATAACAGAAGGATGATTACGATAATGACGTACCAACGAGCGCATATCTGCTTCACTCCAATCATCAAAAAGAAGATTATAATCATTCTTGCGTTTCCCTTTTTGCCAGGTATCAGCTAATTCAAGCTGCATCATCAGTCCCATACGGTCACAGAGAGCAACCAACTCCGGTGCCGGTGGGTTATGTGAAGTACGAATGGCATTTGCACCCATCTCTTTCATGATACGCAACTGCCTTTCGGCAGCCACTTCATTAAAAGCAGCGCCCAAAGCACCCAAATCATGATGCATACACACACCTTTAATAGCTACCTTTTGTCCATTCAACATGAAACCTTGGTCATGGGTAAATTCAATTGTACGAATTCCAAAAGGAGTTTCATAACTATCCATTTCTTTTTCATCCATGAACACGCGGCTGACCGCTACATAGCAATTTGGAGTATCAATATCCCACAACTTCGGCTTATCTACTTTAAATTGAAAGCGGGCACTCGACCAGCTATCTTTTTTAATCGCAATATCCTTAGTCATACTTTGAGTTACTTCTTCCCCCACAGGACGTCCATCTTTCCCTTGCAAATATACACTTGTCTGCAACTTAACCTGAACATCTTTTCTTGCATGATTCTCAATATTCACTCCCATTTCCATAACAGCACTTTCTGAATCAACCTGTCGGTTTCGCACAAAAGTTCCCCATTGTTCCACATGAACAGGAGACGTTTTCACTAACCATACATTCCGATAAATACCACTACCCGGATACCAACGTGAAGTATCGTCCGGATTATCCAATCGAATAGCCAATACATTTTTTTGTCCTGCCTTTATATAAGGTGTTAAGTCAAGGCGAAAAGAAGCATAGCCATAAGGCCACCCACCCACATATTGCCCGTTACACCACACGGAAGCGTATGACATCGCCCCATCAATATCGAGATAGATTTGTTTCCCGACATCATCCTGCGATAACTCCAGTGTTTTACGATACCAGCGTATCCCCCAATAAGGTAATTTTCCAGTCGAACCGTTATAGTCAATATTGAAAGGGCCTTCAATGGCCCAATCATGAGGTAAATTCAGATGTCTCCATCCACTATCATCAAAATCAGATTTTACATAGGCTATATTTTCTCCCGGATTGCCTTCCGGCCTCTGATACCTCTTCCCAAATATAATAAAGTCGTTGGCACAAGGTAATAAATAAGGCTTCAGTTGAGAGTAATGTAATGCAGTACCTGCCCCATCCGGATCATCTATCTGATAACGCCAATCACGATTAATGTTTATGCGCTCACGCACTGTTGAGGTATTTGCACAAACAATATCCCGTCCCATAATGAGTACAAAACTCAATAAAATAAAAAATCTGTTTTTCATACTATTCTGTTAAATTGTTAGCACTACAAAAGTAAGGAATAGAAAAATAGACGATTATCAATATTATCTATGTTTCTATTAATACCATCTCAAATGTCTTTTAATGTGCCCTTTATTTATCAACTTTGTATGCAAATTGCATGTTACTAAATACAATATCAATTCATAGTTAATAATCAACAAATTTAAAAAGCCATGTACAAATATTCTAAAGATGGAGTTTCCGTACTCACAGTATTAGATAAAAGGAAACAAAAAATGAATGGATTATTCCCCATAAAAGTACAAGTTATCCACAACAGGAAACAGAAATATTACTCCACCGGACAAGAAGTTTCCATCAGTGACTGGGAAGTATTACCACACACCAAAAGTCGCCACTTATCCGAAATACGGCGCAACATCGAAAACAGTTTTTCTTTAATCAGGCAACAAGTCGAATTTCTATCTTTTCAAGGCGAATTTCATTTTGACATTCTAAATGCGCGCTTAGGCAGATATTCTAATTTTTCAGTCAATGCTTTATTCCATAAAAAGTTGAAGGAGTTGAAAGAAAATGGACAGGCCAATACTTATCTCTCTTATAAAGGTTCATTAAACAAAATAGAACAGTTTGCAGGGAAACACATTTCTTTTCATGAAATAACCATCAATTGGCTAAACCGTTTTGAACATCACTTATCCGCATCAGGAATTAGCTACTCCAGTATGGGGTTCTACTTCAGAAACTTAAAATGTATTCTCAATTTAGCACGTAAAGACGGTATCATTAAGGAAAGTCAGTATCCTTTTGGAAAAGGGAAGTATGAAGTACCTACCGGATGTGGACGCAAATTGGCATTAAGCCTGAAAGAAATCAAGAAAATTATTACTTTTAATGATGGCACCCAGAAAACTGAAATTTATCGTGATCTGTGGTTCTTTTCTTATTTATGTAATGGTATCAATTTTCGTGATTTATTATATCTGCAATACTCCAATATTATCAATGGTGAGATCTGCTTTATACGTGCAAAAACAGCCCGAAACACCAAACATAGTAAGATTATCCATGCAGTCATCACGCCCGAGATGCAAAAGATAATAGAGAAATGGGGCAATCCACCCACGTCACCGGAAACTTATATCTTTCCTTTTGCTACCGGAAAAGAGAATCCTTTTGAAAGAGTAAAACTGGTAAGGGAGGTTGTCACCGAATGCAATCATATACTTTACAAAATTTCCCATAAGACAGGTATTCCACGTGTCACGACCTATTCAGCGCGTCATTCATTTGCAACAGTATTAAAGCGCAGTGGTGTCAACATTTCCTATATATCCGAAAGCCTTGGACATTCCAATTTAGCCATTACCGAAAACTATCTCGCAAGTTTTGAAGCTGAAGAAAGGAAAAAGAACTCAATACTCTTAACAAGGTTCGATCTATAAAACAAATATATATATGTAAATAGCATGTTCCGTAGTGACGGATAAAAGCCATTTCCATTCCTTTCTTTTCACAAAATCAAATAGATAACTGCTTTTCGTAGACAGAGTTGAAAATGATGTATTGATATTATGTAAAAACAATCTATTATGAACAACTCAAAAAGAATCTTAGGTGAAATCCCTTGTTAATTTAAGTCTAATTTTAAAAAGTAGTTTAATGAAAAAGAAAGAACACAAGTCCAAATCGCTATTCTGGCGATTATCATTAGTTCTATCAGCATTGATTTTGAGTACTAATATGATGGCTCAATCTATAACCCAGACTGGTGTTATTGTTGATCAGAATAATGAACCGATGATTGGTGTAACAGTACAAGTAAAAGGTGCAACGACTGGTGGCATCACGGATTTGGATGGTAACTTCTCCATCAAATGTAATAAAGGTGCCACATTAGTCTTCTCTTTTATGGGATACAAGACAGTGGAACATAAAGCGAGTGGTCAGAGAATGAGAATAGAAATGGCTGAAGATGCTCAAGCTTTAGATGAAGTTGTTATTGTTGGCTTTGGTTCAATGAACAAAAAGCATATTACAGGCTCAATGACTTCAGTAGATTCCAAAATTCTGGAAGAGAAAAACTCCGTGAATGTCTTCGATGCATTACAAGGTGCAGCTCCTGGTATGCAAATCGTTTCAAATTCTGGAGCCCCCGGATCTTCGTCATTTGTATCTATTCGTGGTGCTTCCACTTTTAGTGACGAAGGCGTATCTCCATTGTATGTTGTAGACGGAGTCGTTGTAGATAACATCGACGATATCTCTGCGAATGATATCAAACAGATTGATGTTATGAAAGATGCAGCTTCTTCCGCAATCTATGGTGCCCGTTCTGCCAATGGTGTAATATTGATTACAACTAAATCCGGTGAATCCGGTAAGCCACGTGTTGATGTACGCTATCAACATTCCTTTTATACAGTTGCACGTAAACTTCCTCAGGTTAATGCTTTTGAAAGTCGTTTGAGTATGGCTGCCACAGACTTAGATAATCCATCTAAGACTTTGGAAAAATTCTCTGCACGTACCGACTCCGTTGGTATGCAATACAGTACAAACTATTATTATCAAGATCTGTTATTCCGCACAGGTGGGCGTGATGATGCCAGTGTACAGATTAGTGGTGGTTCTAAAGGTTTTAAGTACCGTGCATCTTTAAATTATATTGGTGAAAAAGGTGTTATATTGGAATCTGGAAACGATAAATATACAGCTAACATTAATGTTGATTATGAACCATGGAAAAATATCAAATTTACAACTCGTGTTCGTTTAAGCTATAATAAGGTTAACAATATAAAAGAATCAGTCTTGCAGGATGCTATGCGTCGTGACCCTGATATGATTATTTGGTATCCGGACGGTGAATTAATTCCTTATTATTCTTCCGGCGGGCGTCGTAATCCTATTGCAGAGTTAAAGCAAAAGTTAGATGAGCGTTCAACTTATAGAGGAAACTTCTATCAAGGTGTAACCTGGACATTTACTCCTTGGTTAAGATTAGATGCTGATATCTCAGCAGATTATACATCTTATAGAAACTTGACATTCTCATCCAAGTATCTGGAAGGAAGTGATAACGGAAAAAATACGGGTGCAGATAGAAGTCAGCAGACATGGAAATATGCAGGTGAAGCGTATTTGAACTTTAATAAAACAATTGCTAAAGACCATTCTTTAAATGCAATGGTTGGTAGTAGCTTTGAAGTAAGTAATCAATTAGAATACAATATAGCTGGCTCTTTCTTCTTATCTGAAGATATTCATTACATGAATCTTGCCACAGTAAAGGATGTGAAAAATATCTATACAAGTGGTTGGGATGAGGCTATGGTTGGTGTTTTCGGACGTGTTGTATATAGTTGGAAAAGTCGCTACACCATAACTGGTAATCTTCGTTTTGACGGTTCTTCACGTTTCGGTAAGAATAATCGTTGGGGATCTTTCCCATCAGTTTCTGCTGCATGGCGTATTTCGGATGAACCATTTATGCGTTGGTCAAATAATGTTCTTACAGATGCAAAAGTTCGTGCCAGTTATGGTATTACCGGTAATGATAAGATTGGTCGTTATGAATCTCAGACTGTTTATACCGCAGGTTCTCAATATTATAATTCAGTAGGAGGTATAGTCCCTGCATCTAAGTATGGTAATCCGGATTTGAAATGGGAACAAACCAAGCAGACAAATATCGGTTTGGATTTGAGCTTCTTAAATGGACGTATCATGTTTGTAGCTGATTATTATATAAAGAAAACAAGTGATCTGCTTTCTGATTATAATCTTCCAAGTACTACCGGTTATGATAAGATGCGTGTAAACTTGGCAAGTATTGAGAATAAAGGTGTTGAATTATCTCTCACCACCACTCCGGTCAGAACACGGGATTTTAGTTGGAGTACAACAGTTAACTGGTGGAAAAATGATAATAAAATCCTGGATTTAGCTCGTGAAGATTATATCAACAGTGCCTGGTTGATTGCAGCAGGAAAACCTGCAGGTTTATTCTATGGTTACAAGAATTTGGGCGTATATGAGTATGATGCGAGCAATGCATGGACTCAAGACTATAAGACTCGTTTAACTCCTGTCTTTAAACGTGATGGTGATGGTAATGTCATTATCGGTTTGAATGGTCAACCGACATTAGAGAAATATTTAAATTCTGATGGCAGTGAATATACTGGTAAAGTCGCTCAAATGACGGTGAATGGTGTGATAGCTGGCGGTGGTGATGTCATATGGTATAATAAGCCTAACGAAAATGGTGAATTGGATAATGTAATTAACTCTAATGACCAGACAGAATTAGGTAAAGCTACCCCGGATTGGTTTGGTTCTTGGGGAAATACTCTTACTTACAAAGATTTCTCTCTTTCATTTAATTTCTATGTTAGTTGGGGCGGTCAAGTTTGGAATGACTTGAAACGTTACTATTGCTCATGGGGAGGTAATACTCATAAACAGACTCCTGAATATATTATGCAAGGATGGAAATATCCAGGTGAGATTACGGGTTGGTATGCACTGAATTCCAGACAACGTAAAACCAATAATCATTCTATGAGTTTGAGTGACCAATTCCTGGAAGATGCAACTTTTATTCGTTTACAATCCGTTCGTTTAAGTTATAATGTAAATCAAAGATTTTTAAATAAGACTCCGCTTCGTTCTGTACAAGCATATATTTATGGTAATAACTTATTGACTTGGACAAATTATACCGGTTATGATCCTGAATTAAGTGGCGGTGTTTTGACACCTGGTAAGGACAGTTCCAAGTATCCTCGCAAGCGTGAATTTGGTATCGGATTTAATGTTGGATTTTAATTAAAAGGATAAGAAAATGAAGAAATATATTATTTTAGCTTTTGCAAGCCTTTTAGCTTTAACAAGTTGTGAAAGCTTTTTGGACCGGTCACCTTTATCAGACTTATCTCCATCAAGTTATTTCAAAGACAAAGCTGAAATGAAAAACTGGAATGCGGGTATATATGATGCATTTCAAAGTGCTCTTTCGAAAAGACAAGTACTTTTCGGTGATGTTCGTTCTGATAATGTAACAGGTACGACTTATGAAGATTCAAAGATTTATATGAATGCTTTGATGTCTAATATTTCAGATACCAGTTGGGAGCCTTTCTATACTTGTATCTCCAGATGTAATATTGGTATTCAGAAATATCCAACTATTCCCAATATCCTGGAGTCTGAATATGCCCCATATATTGGACAATGCTATGCAATGCGCGCTTACTTGTATTTCTGGGGAACCCGTGCTTGGGGTAAAATGCCTATCATAACAGAGCCATGGGATGGTTCTTTAAATAACATAGCTGTTCCCCGTTCCTCTTTGGAGAAAGTAAAAGAACAAATATTGTCTGATATAGAAAGTGCTATTGGATATTTCAATATTTCTGATACAAGTGACAAATTCTATTTAGGAAAAGATGCAATGTATGCTTTATTGACAGAAGTATACATGTGGTACAATGAATATCAGGAGGCATTGAAAGCTTCAGATCATTTCATAGATCATAAGACTCTGACATTATCGAATGGAGAAGTTGAATGGAAGAACATCTTTACCAATCCCTCAGGTTCCAAAGAAGTAGTTTTTGCTATGGCATGGAATTATGAAACAGATGGTGCTCTTGGAGGTTGGCCTCAACTTTTGGGTGCTAGTAATACCAATAATGGTTATAGAATGTCACAACCTATTTTTGACGAATTCATTGATCGCTTACGTTCTGGCGAAGGTTCTGATGCCCGTTTCTGGAATACAATTGATACTGTCAAAGTATACTATAAAGCTTCTCGTGTACCTTTAACTTACGCCAGTTATACAGCCGGTGTAGAAAGTGTAAATAAATGCATCAAGTATAGTGATATTGATCCAGAACGTGAATATGATTCTGCTAACCAAGTATATAAATCATACTTTGCAATCAAAAATACAACGGATAGCGAATTTGCATTGGTAATGATGCGTATGGCGAATATCATGTTACTTCGTGCAGAGGCTTTGAACAAATTAAATAGAGGAGATGAAGCATTAAGTATTGTCAACGATATTCGTAGTCGTGTGGGCTATTTGAAAGATGCCAAGTTAGAAGTTTCCAGTGTCAATAATACGAATGAAGTGGAAAACCTTATTTTGCATGAAAGACAATTGGAGCTTTTTGGAGAAGGTTATCGCTGGTTCGACTTGATGCGCACAGGACGTTTAATAGAGGTGATGGATCCTATCTATTCTGCACGTCAGGAAGCTGCTAATGTAACAGTTACTGGTTTTGGTCATGAAGGTACTAAATATTGGCCTATTTACTATGGTGAGTTTGAGTCCAATAAAGCACTTGTTGGTGATCAAAATGCACCCTATACCGAACGTTAATTATGAACTATTTAAATGAAGCGAATAATGAAACTAAAATATTATAAAATAACATTAGCCTTATTGGTACTTCCTTTCCTATTCATCAGCTGTGAATTGTTGGGACTGGATTATCAAGATTCATATGACTATGATTATAATGAAGGCATGCCCAGTAATAAAATAGATATGTCTGCTTTTGAATTTATTCAATCTCGCACAGATATATTTTCTTTATTGGGAGAGGCTATTCTATATGCAGGAGTTGAAAATGAATTTAAGCGTAGTGGCGTTACCTACTTATTGCCTACAAATACAGCTTTTAATTCTGAAACAAGCACTGATTTAAGTTACTTTCAAACTCATAAATTGACTTATATCGATGATGAGACTGGAGAAATGGTATCTTATGCGCCCATAAGTATGACTGCTTATCCGAAAGAGCAAGTAAAAGAGTTTTTGCTTTACCATATTGTACAAGGTAAGTATACCTTTACTAATCTGCCGGCAGAACCTACCTGGTTTGAAACAATAGCCCCTGCGGATACAGCTAAAGTAAACATGTATTTATTGAAAGACCGTAATCCTAACATTGTGTTTAACAACTTTGATGGTCATTACAAATCTTCGATTAAACCACGTACTTCTAATTTGTACAACTCTGACGGATCATATATGCATGTATTGGATAGTTGGTTGGACCGTCCTACTAAAGAACAATTGAATATGAAATAACCTAAAAAGATTACGATTATGAAATATATTTATCAATTTTTCCTTGTCCTACTTTGCGCTTTCTCCTTTGCAAGCTGCGGCGATGATGATTTTATCGAAATAGACTCATTGAGTGCAGATGGAGATGAGTTCTATTGTAACCAGAAAGTGAAAGTATGGATGTGTGTACGCTCCAGTGACTTATGGCATACTAACTATGAGTGGGATTGTGATGCAGGTACATTGACTCAGCCTCAAGGTTTAAATGAAATGACATGGAAGGCACCGAGTATTCCAGGTACTTATACGATTACTTGTCGTGCAAGTATCGGTGGTGAAACTCAAGTGCGTTCTCATAAAATGTATGTTTCCAGTTACTACTTTGATAAGTTTGAGAAAACTCCTCATTCCTTGTCTCTACAAAGTAATACTACCGGTACATTAAAGAAAGAAGCTGATGGTAACCAGTATCTACAGGCCAAAGTTAATTCAGCAGCAGAAGTGAATCGGTATGTGCGTCGTGCTTTTGGTGATAATACATTATATACTCCGTTTAGCACTCGTATGAAACTCGGTTTTGAATCTAATGTTCCTAATCTGCAAGAGATTAAAGTTGGAACCAAGACAGGCAAACCTATGTTGGAGTATCGCTGGAATTTGAGTTCTGACGCTTCTAATAATGGTGCTTATATTAATCAGATTCGTTTATTGTGGTATCCGGGAAAACTGAAAAGTGGAGAGGTTTATCCTGCCGTACCTAATGATGATGTAACGGTGGAAGGAACTTCCGATTACAACGTACAGTTAATAGTACAATATACATCTACAGAAGGTAAAAAAACTACGTATAACGAATATCATAACCTGAATACGATGAATACATTTACAGCTAAGCTTTATCAGACAGTTTCTATGTCTGTAGACGAAAGTGAGGCACTCATTGTCCATGTAGCAGGTCAGGAAGTCTTGAAGAGTACCATTTTAAGTAATGCCCGTAGTATAAATGCTTGTGAAGGCCGTATGTCCATTAATAACTGGGAACTTTATCTTCCTAATGGTAATGGTGGAAAAGAAATTCCAGTATTATATATTGATGATGCTTATGCTTCAAATACTGGTATTTTAAAATAATATTCATTAATCAAAAAGTATCTTAGGAGTCATTATACCCCTAAGGTACTTTTTTAATTCTTACGATTATGAAAAAACGATTATTTCTCGCATTGTGTACATCTCTGTTTATACTAACTGCCCTAGGGCAAGATTTTAGAGGAGTTATTGTTAATGCTAAACAACGACCTCTGAAAGGAATGAAGGTTTGGAAGAAAAATACTACAGAGAGTGTGAAGACTGACGAAATGGGAGTATTCTCCTTTTCCGGTTTAAAACCTACAGATACATTGGTTGTGTCTATATCAAAAAAAGAGGAAGCTGTTATTCCAATTGGTAAAATGTCACAAGCTTCTCTTAAAATAGAGAAGAAATTCTTTATATTATTTGATGGTCAAAAAGACGAAAAAAGGGAATATACCAAAATACTTCGTGCCAGTTATAATTCCAACGTACTGACTCATGAGCAAATTCAGAAGCTATCAGCTAATAATATTTATGATTTATTCAAAGGTGGAGCTATTCCGGGAGTAACTGTAAACGGAGATAAAATAACAATCAGAGGTGGAAGTTCATTCGATTTGGATAACGAACCTTTATTTGTTGTAGACGGTACTTTGTATGAAAGTAGCAGTGAAGTTGATGGAGTAGTCTCAATCAATGATATTGATAAAGTGGAAATTCAGAAAGATGGTGCAGCTTATGGCATGAAAGGAGCTAATGGTGTCATTGTTATCACTACAATTAAAAAATAGCATAATACATATCCACTATGAGGAACAGCCGAATACGTTATCTCCTAACTATATGGGTGATATTTTTTGTTAGCATATTTACATGCAATGCCCAGCAAATTGATACTGTTTATATGAATAAAGTAGCTCGTTCATTTAAGCAAATCACCAATCTGCCGCAAGAAAAAGTATATCTGCATACAGATAAACCATATTATTTTGTAGGAGATACTATTTGGTTGAAAGCATATTTGGTGAATGCCATTACTCATTTTTCAGGAAATGGAAGCCACTATGTATATGTAGAACTTATAAATCGCAAAGATAAAGTCTTGCAACGTATCAAAATTCAGCAAGATAAAGGTCTCTTTGCAAATTATCTCACCTTACCTAAAACATTGGAGGCGGGTGATTATTATCTTCGTGCATATACTCATTGGATGCTAAATGAAGATTCTTCTTTTTACTTTTCTAAGAATCTAAAAATATTAGCTTCGCAATCATCTTTTATGTATCCCGAAATTCGATATGATCAGAAAGGTAAAAGGCGTACGGCAATTATTACATTCAAAAGGCCTGACAATGGCGTCTATGCAGGCAATTATGTACATTATATGGTTCGTACTAAAACACATGAAAATAAATTTCGGCAGCAACAAACTAATAAAAATGGAGAAATACAGATAGACATTCCGGAAAAAGAAGAAATAGAACAATATATCTATGTTGTACTGGAAGACAAACAATTAAAATATAAGCATACGTTCTACGTTCCTGATGCTTTTGATTATCAAGTTGATTTCTTTCCGGAAGGAGGTAACCTGATAGGAGGTTGTACTCAAAAAATAGGTATAAAAGCTATAGATATAAATGGGAATTCTGTAGAGATAGCAGGTGACATTTTAAATAGTAATGGCGATACCATAACTCATTTTAAGAGTGTCTATGCCGGTATGGGTAGTTTTATGCTACCAGTTTCAATGGGTGAAAAATATAAGGCAATTGTTAGTACAACAGAAGGTATAAAAAAAGAATTCTCATTACCGGAACCAGAAGCGAATAGACTTGCTTTATCTATTACTGAACGTAATGGAGTTATACACTATACAATATTACATACTCCTCAGAAAAAGCTTTCAGAGAATTTGTATTTAGTAGCTCATATTCGTGGATTTCTTCTATTTATACAACCTATCGAAAAAGAACAAGGAGCTATCAGTTTACAATCCGTTCCGGAAGGCATACTGACTCTTACACTATTGGATGGAAACTATCTTCCGCATAGTGAACGTCTTGCTTTCGTTCGCCGGGAAAATAATTCTGTTTGGAAACTGACTCCTGATAAATCATCTTATGGTCCACGTTCTCCGGTTTCTCTCGACATTCATTTATCTGATCTGTCAGGACAACCCATAAAAGGCAATTTTTCATTAAGTGTTACTGATAATTATGCAATTGGATGTGATTCGATAGGAGATAACATTCTTTCTAATCTACTGTTAACATCTGATTTAAAAGGATATATTGAAACGCCTGGGTATTATTTTAAAAATAATTCCCAGCGACTAAAAGCTTGCCTGGATAATTTAATGTTGACACAGGGTTGGAGCCGATTTAATGTGGAAGATCTTTTAAAAGAACAGCAGACGAATCCGCAGTATTTTATGGAAGTCGGACAGTTTGTTTCCGGTAAGGTATTGGATATCCGCAACAAGCCACTTGCAGGAAAACATGTGAATGTGTTTGTCAATAAGCGCCCTTATCCTTCAATATATACAGATCGTAATGGAGTATTTCTTGTTGATAAGTTAAGTTATGCAGACACAGCCAGAGTGGAAGCACAAGTAATAGAGAAAGGAAAAATATTCCGTGCCAATGTTCAAATAGACCGGGATTATTTTCCAGAAGCGACTAATGCCCACCCTTATATAAATACAAAGTATCAGCACCAAACTGAATATATTGAGGAGATGCAATCTCCCTTTGTAAAAGAAGATGGTGTTTTAATGTTACGGCTTCCGGAAGTCATAATCAATGCCAGAACTCTGGTGAAAGATCGTTTTTCTTCTTTTAAAATGGACGATGAAGAAATGTTATCTCAACAAGATGCACGCACAGCACTTGATCTGGTAAAGAAAGTTCCAGGATTTCGAATTATCGATAATCGACCCTATATTAATCCTAAATATTCTCAACGTCCAGAACATTTAATGTCTAATGATGTAAATAACCGAAATACATTACGTCCGAAAGAAAAAATAGATTATGGCCGTACCGCACGCTTTATGTTAGATAACAGGACTGTTGGCTTTAATGTGCTTTCTCTTATCGATGCAGCAGATATTATTGGTGTACATAAAATAGATCCGGAAATTGATGCAGCTGTCAATATCACTCAAAATCTGAAATATTTGGAGGCAGCATATAATGAGGCATTTGAAAGCGGTGCTACTTTAGAAGAATTGGAAGAACTGGAAGTTGACAGGCAGCTTCAAAAAATGAAAGATGGATCTCAAAATATTTCCGGAGGATGTATTGTATTAACCTCTCGTACCGGTAATTTAGCAATTCCCAGTACTTCCCAGGGAGATACAGCTTTCCTGCTTGGCTTCAATCGATATAAGTCTTTTTATAGTCCTAAATATACAACTGATATTGAACGCCAATCTTCTGTATCGGATAATCGTACTACTATTTATTGGCAACCAAAACTTTTTACTGATGAAAATGGTAATGCCAATGTTCATTTTTATACTGCTGATCGGCCAAGTTATTATACTGTAGTTATTGAAGGGATAACAGATAAGGGGGTTCCTTGTCGGTATGAGTATTTATTAAAAAGATAATGTCACATCTTATAAATGATAAAACTATGAAACATATTAATTTATTTCTGATGTTGTGCGTACTTTGTATTGCCGTATACGGAATAAGTGCTTGTTCCAAAGAAGAGAATCATAAGCCAGATACGGATCAGTCTATTCCAGCTCCAAAGCCAGACCCTACTCCAGAGCCTGAACCTAACAATTACACATTGCAAGGAACTATGCAGGCTGCGGAACAATTAGTTGGAAAAAAATATTCTGAGATTCATAAGTATATGCGTTCTTACGGCTGGGATTATTCTGAACACCCCAATTCATCTGACAAAGATCACAATGACGGTATACATTGTGAGGTTGTATACGACAAAATCATACAACAATATGTTTTTAAATTTATCATTCATGCCAATGCAGAGATACTTGATGGTGATCGCGGAAAATTGGAAGACCGTCAACGTAATGAAATGAAAACACAAACAACTGCTGCTTGGTATAAATTGAATGGAAACTGGGACGAATGGCAACGCTTGGAATGGAAATTCCGTATTCCGAAAGATTTTAAACCTTCTACGAATTTCTGTCACATCCACCAACTAAAAGCGCAGGAAGGAAACAATGGTTCTCCACTGATAACGATTACTCCCCGCTGCAATAGCAATGGTAGTAATCGACGAATACAAGTTATTCATACAGGTGATAAAAGTGCCACTAATAAAGGTACAATAATAGACAATTTACCTCTATCAGACTTTGAGGATGAATGGATACAAGTAGAGACAGAAATGCATTATACCCATAATGGTTCATTTAGCATTAAGATGACACGTATCAGTGATGGAAAAATCCTAGTTAATAAATCGTTCTCTGATATAGACATGTGGAGAAAAGGTGCTATTAGTATTCGTAATAAATATGGCATTTATCGGAGTTTTGGCAGAAATATGGATGGTGTGGATGATCGCCCGACAAACGGAATAAAAGATGAAACGCTACAACTGGCTGATTTTAAAGTCTACGAAAAAAATACGAACCCTAATCCGGAGAGTCACGATTAAAATGTAAGAAATAACATAGAGAGTTCTACTCCGGCCCTAAATAAGGTAAGATGAAAAAGTTGTTTATTACAATGATCTGTATCTTTATTCTTCCTTCTTTGTTTTTCAAGGATGGAGGCGAAATACTAGCTTTTCCAACTCAGGAGAAAGTCTACCTCCATACCGACAAACCTTTCTATTTAATCGGTGATACCATTTGGCTAAAAGGTTATCTTGTAGATGCACAAACGCATAAAGAGAGAGATGCGCAAAGTCGTTTTTTATATATCGAACTCATAAACCGGAAGAATAAGGTAATTCAGCGTAAAAAAATAAAAGAAGAAAACGGGCATTTTTCTAACTTCATTCCTTTAGAAAAAGATATTGAAGAGGCCGATTATCAGATTCGCGTTTACACCAATTTCATGAGAAATCAAGGAGAGGAGTTTTTCTTTACCAAGCAGATTCCAGTATATGCCAATACCTCTTCGTTACTTACTGCGAACATCGAATATGATTCGGATGAAACCGATGGAAAATATGCCGTTATCACCTTGTTGCGTAAAGAGGGCACTCCCTATGCAGGTTCTCGTGTCGAGTATATGATTCGCACGAAAGAGTATAAGAATCGCTTTCGTCGTGTGAGAACAAATGCCGATGGACAAATACGCTTTAAGTTACCCGACCGGAAGAAAGGCGTGGAACCTTATGTTTATCTTTCTCTATACGAGAAGGAATATGTACACCGCAAGCGCATCTTCCTGCCTCAGGATTATGAATATACAGTTGGCTTCTATCCGGAAGGAGGGCATTTACTGGTAGGAGTACAACAGCAGGTTGCCTTTAAAGCAGAAACATCGACTGGGGAAATAATAAATGTAGAAGGATATGTATTAAATCAGCGAAAAGATACATTGGCTACACTCAGCAGCGAATATGCGGGCATAGGTTCATTTACGATTCAAACCCAAGCGACAGATACACTGTGCGCTTTTGTGAAAGATAAGTTCGGACATGAGCAGAGTTTTACTTTGCCTAAAGCTTCCAACACCCATGTTGCTCTTGCCATACATCAGGATACCACTTTCGTACACTATCGTATACTCACTCCTTCGGATAGAGTACTAAATGAGGATTTCGGCTTAATGGTGCATACACGTGGCAAGATTCTCATGAATCGTGTCATATCCTGCGAAAAATTGTCCGATAGTATCCCTCTCGATTTATTTCCTGAAGGAATTACCCATTTCACATTATTCAATCTGGATACGACAGTGGTAAGTGAGCGTCTTGTCTTTGTCAGGAAGCCTTCTACAGTATTTCAGTTGGCTGTTTCTGGTAGTCCAGCCAATAGTCGCCAACTTATAAAAATGGGGCTACGGGTGTTGAATGAGCGGCAAATGTCAGTACAGGGAAATTTCTCTTTGAGTATAACCGATGATTTCGCCGTGAATATAGATTCTACTGCCAACCATCTGGTCAGTGAGCTATTACTGAACTCGGATTTAAGAGGCAATGTTTTTTCTCCTGGTTACTATTTCTCTTTTCACACTCCGAGCATCAAAAAGCATTTGGACCAACTCATGCTGACACACGGCTGGCGTAGATATGATGTGAATACAAACTTGAGAGAAGCGAAATATAAATATGAAGTTGAGAAAACTCAGCAAATCTGCGGATATGTTGAAAGTCATTTTGATAAGAAAAGATTGTCTCATTTTGCACTGCTTGTGAGCACTTCTCAAAAAGCTTTCAAACAAATTGTTATTTCCAATGAGAAAGGAGAGTTTTGTTTTACCCATAATTTTCAGCAGGTCAAGAATCGTTTGACAGAGTTCTTGATTAACGGTGCTGGGAAAAAACCCAAATGGCGATATGGGATTTATATGAATGAAACGGAATATCCCGGTACCGGACATTTGCACTGGCAAAAAGATGAAATACCTTTGAAAAGTAGAGCTTTCATTAAAAGTGTGCGCGAAGATTATACTCTTGTAAATGGAGAAAAAATATACCGACTGCCGGAAGTGGAGGTCACCGCTTTGCAATTACCGGATGGGTGGGTCTCATATAAGGTGGTTGAACCAGAAAAGATAGAGCAGATAAATGAAAAGACGGCTTTGGATTTGTTGAAGAGAACTCCTAACATTATGGTTTATTCCGGAGTTAGAAATAGTGTTAACCAAATGTTTGTATTAGTTCCAAACAGAAACTTCAACGAAAAAAGTTCTTACAGCAAAATATCTGGTTCTAATGGCCAAAGTCCGATATCAGGTTACTGGGAACGCTTCTGGAAAAGAGTACCCGTAATAGTTGATGGATATGAACTAAAGAATCTACAAGATCTGGAAAATCTGCGTGCCGAAGATGTGAAGTCTATAAATTTTGTACGAGATAAGGCAATGTATATTGCAAACAGCGAGGATCATTATACTTGGGAAAATTATGAAGAAACAGAAGCTGTGACAATAGCTAATGCACCGAGAACTGGTGATGCACTACCTTTGATTGTTCAGCCCCAGAAAGTATATATAAGTACTTATCTCTCTAAAGGAATTATCGGTTCTTCTATTCCGAGCATTGCTCGTATAGGTTATTTATCTTATGCTAAGAATGCTGAATTTTATGCTCCCAAATACCCTACCGAAGAAAGCCGTAAGATTATCAACTCTGATAAACGTACTACCATTCACTGGGAACCCAATATCCGTCTGAATGAGAAAGGTGAAACAGGACTAAGTTTTTATACAGCAGATCGCCCTTCTACTTATACGATAGTGATAGAAGGTATAACAGATGATGGGAAAGTCTGTCGGTATGTAAAGCAAATAAAATGAGAAGAAATAAACGATATTACACAAGTAACAAATTACTTGTGTAATATCGAAATACTATAACTATTCTCTAAGAGTATACTAAGAATAAAAGAGGTCGCACAGTTTTATTGAACTGGGAAATCTGCACTGGTCAGAGATGCCCAAGGCATAAACGATTGGTTAACTGTTCCTTCCGGACGACTTTTCTGAATCATTTTATAGGTATAAGGCATATCCATTCCTTTGCGGTCATGATAATGATGGTAAGCGCGTTCCCAGGCAGGACATATCTTTTCGCGTTGTTTGGGCGAGATCTCAGGTCCATAGACTGGTTTTCCAAACCAAGTGATATACTGTATATGAGGAACTTCTTCACCCGACATGTATTTAGCTGTATATTCAAATCCTTTATAGAGACGATTATCGAACGCCCCATATAAGTCTGTTTTTTGGTTCCATGCTATCTCTGCGGCACAAGCAAGGAAAGCAAGCCCCATCTGTACATGCTGCTGATCACGTCCACTCTCTTGACATTGTCCGTTTTCATAAAAATAGTTCTTTATAGAGCCGTTACTATCACCGTCTGTCAACTGTTTGCATGCTTTGTCAAAAATATCTCGTCGATCAAGGAAGATGCCGATACACATTATGGTTTGTCCGTTGGCAGCATCCCAATTGCCATTGTAACGAGGTGTCCAGTCTGTTATCACAGGATACCAAATATTGATTACCATATCTTCAAATGCTTTACGATCTTTGTCACTCCAACCTTTGTAGGTATATTTGATGATCTCGGCAGCATTGAGATACTTAATGCCTGCTGTACCCACTTTCAGTTGGCGATTGTGATTGACGACAGATTCAAGGGTATTTGCCCAAGCATTAAAAATTTCAATAGCCTTTTCCGCATAAGCTTTGTCTCCTTCCACATACCATTGCAACGCCATGGTGTAGGCGGCGGCTCCATCACGTACAAACTCTTTCCCGCCATTATCGGGCTGATTATACGGGCCGTTATCCACAACTTTAAATGGAGTTGGCTTATAGTGGAGTGAGGCAATTTCTGAATCTTTGAGCTGATTCCATGCTTCCTTCCAAGGCTCTTCACCTGCAAGGATTTTTGTTTTCATAAACTCGAGGTCAGAGGTCGTATGCAACATTCCGGGATGCACAAATTCTTGTCCGAAACAAACTGTACACATCAATACGTACAGGAGCGAGATAAAAGTTTTTTTTGTCATAACAATTAGTAGATTTATTTCTGATATTCAAGAGCATAATCAAATCACTTTCCGGTAGTTCTGATAAGAACTTTCTGAGTGTAAACTTTCCGGCCGGCCTCTTCCACACGAACTATGTAAAAGTCATCGTTCAATGCCATACTTTCCACCCAGTTATTAGTAGAAGATTTAAGCGTTTGCACCATACTTCCGTTCGTAGTATAAATAGATATCAATGCATCTTTTTGTGATTTTACTCTCACACGGTTTATCTCTACAATGATATGCGGGGTATTTTCTCTATTTACTTCAGGCATTAACCCCGTAGATATACCTCTAGCTTCTCTTTGAGCTTCATAAAGTGATGTTGGTTGCAGATTCTTACGATTCTGCCCTTCGATATATCCATCCATATATTCACTCATCGTATTACGATATCGCCGTATCGTCTTCGCCGTACAACCGATAGCATAGTTCTGCCCTGTAGGTACTTTGTCCAGATAAATAGCACCTCCCTGTACATCGCAATTCCAAAAGACACTGTTAGTACCTCCCCAGCCATGACCACTTCCCATGTTATCACGTAAGTACATGCCGATTTTACCGGCATTTGATTTTATGGTTCCCAATTCTTTCCAATTGTCAAACAGAATACCTTGTGACCATAAACGGTGTCCCTCTGCCTGTGCAAGAGAAAGCTCCGAACGGAAATTTAACACCACAATACCGCTGGTAGTGGCACAACCGTTAGAGATATAGTGATGGCGTCCGTTACGGGCATAACAGTTCTTAAGCAAGATCAGTTGTGAACGATGGTAGTTTTCAAAGTTATAATATGTACCTCCGGTGCAAAGTCCTGAAGGATCAATTGCATAACAATCTTCGATTGTGCTCCGCGTAGTCGATGTTGTTTTGATACCTGCATGAACGAATCCTGACATCGAAACACCTTTTACCCATGAATTTTCTAAAGAACTCATATAGATACAGTTCTGATCGACATTGGCCGTAGAATTTTCCGGGCTTCTTTCCAAAGAGATATGCAGGTTTTCAATACCTACATTGTGACGAACAGTACCCGGATTCTCAATCTTATAAATATAAGCTTGTGCATATTGCTGATCGAGTGTATAGAAAACAGGTGCATCCACTTCAATTGTATTTCCTTCTACATTGGTCACATAACGGTGATAGGAAATATCAATATCTTTAATCTTCCATTTCATACTTTCATCTGTATTCCGTTTTGTGTTTCCACCATACCAGACTGCTTCCAACCATTCCGTAGTAGTGGGGTACTTTATACAGATTAAATCGCCAGCTTGATAAGCACTTGCGTCAGTTACCTGAAATGAATAATCTCCCGGCATTACCTTCCGGGTTGTAATATTTACCTGGTTGTTTCCTTTTCCATTGCCCCAGTTGTGTGCAGAAGAATTTCCCATTAAAATGAGTCGCTTTGCCTTCTCGGAAGCATTTCTACCATACAGGACGGTAGAATCATTCTCAGAAAAACAATTACCTTCACCGCGCAGGATAACTCCATCGTACGTCAAATTCAAGGTTCCATCAATATTATATCGCCCAGCTTTCAATAGTACGACTCCCCGGATGCCGTCAGCATTCAACTCATATTGTCCAACCTCATTAATCGCTTTTTGTACATGTTGCGTATTGTCAGCTTCTTTATCTTCCAGTGGACTAATAACGATGGTGCGTTCCGGCAAGTTGATTACAGGAATATCTTTCCCATTTTTATAGCCTGCCTGGCTAAAATCGGGTATGACAAAACCATCTTTATCTTTCTGATAAGTCAGATTTCCGGTCTTATCCTGAGTTACGAGTTGTGATTGCCAGCTTTCTTGTGCCATGAGCAAATTAGAACCTACGAATCCAGAGAATCCTATAAATAAGGATATAAGGTGCGCTTTCTTCATATTTATTAGTTTTTTATTTGTTTTACAAAGAAACCCTTTCTTTAGCTACCCCCTTTATTGAGAAATCTCATTTTCTTGCAATTTTGTATCATATTAAAGTATTAAGTGAAGCACCGACCTCAATCTTTTCTCATTCAATTCGCATATCTTTTTACAATATTATTGTCTGTTTTACTTTCAAAAGAAAGCCTGTTTTATCTATTCTATAACTCATGGTTTTCACAGGATAAAGATTATAGCATCTTTTGTGATTCAACCCAAGAATACTTATGCAAGAAGGTCGAATAAAAAAATAATAGATATGCAGAAAATGAATAAAAAAGAGAATAAAGCTTAAGTATCTGGAGATAGAATATTAATATCCAAGACGCAGGACATTAATATCCTGCGTGCAAGAAGTTAACTTCCTGTCTACAGGAAGTTAATACCTGATGTACAAAGCCTATATAAACGTCATCAAGAATCCCCAAAGTGTATTTAGATCTTCTATTTCATCTTCTTTTCCGTTCACTTTTTCAGTAGCATTTTATCAACAGACACAGGATCATTTCTTGCAAATTGTAACCGAAAGACAGAAAAGGATAATACTTACAAGAAGAACCCGTAAGCATTACCCTTTTCTACTTTCTTTTTGAATTTATCTAATCCTATTTCCGTGCATTCTTTTTGAACTTATGGCAGGAAGGGCGAAAGAATACAAACGTACAGTGATTGAAAATACAAAATGTCAAAGCGACAAATTAATCATGAGGTTGTGGGTTCGGATTAGTATGTGCTTCATATACTTTAAAATCTGCCAATTGTAGACTTTCATCTTTAAGGCCATTGTCCGGACGATCGGATGCACTTTGCATCTTCCGTCCCAAACTGCGATAGATACCAAATTTATTACGAATGTTCGTTGCTCCTTTTCTCCACAAATCTACATCAGAGAAAGATTGATTGGCAAGTACTTTGCCATCGCTGATGCGGGTGAGCTTGATACGGAACGTGCCATGATGGGTGTAATACATTTCTGTCTCAACCTGTATCCATTCGTCCTCAAAATCAGAAAGGGGGAGATCGTCTATCAGAATTCCTTTACCCGATGTTCTTGTATCTCCTGTATGGATTACTTGTACGCGTTTATTATCACCGTTCTCATCACAGCGTGTACTGATAGTGATGAGTGGTGCACCATTGTTTCCCTCTTGTGCCTTTAGTTGATGGATGTGGCAGAATTTAGTAGTGGGTTGAAAGCCTTTAGGAATACGGAATTTCCATTCCAATCGTTGCCATTCATTCCAGTTTCCATTCAGGTGGTGCCAATTACGGTTGGTCTGGCTTTTCATTTCGTTTCGCTGACGATCACTCAATAACCTGCCGCGGTCACTATCCAAAGCTTCAGCATTGGCATGATTTGTGAATTTAAATATGTATTGTTGCAAAATAGGATCGAATATTACTTCACAATGAACTCCGTCATAATGATCATTCTTCGATATATTAGGATGTTCAGAGTAGTCCCATCCTAAAGTGCGCATATATTCATGTATCGCGTCATAATCTCTTCCAATCAATTCGGAAGAAGCCTGCATACCTCCTTGAAAGGCATAGTCGGATGGAGTGGGAGGAGGTAACTGTGCAGTAGATCCGTATCCGATAGCTTGCAATGCAGATTCGCCTAAACGCTCCTTAAGTTGTGCAAGATAAAGACTTTGAGGGGCAACCTGAGTATTATGAGAATCGAAAATACCAACGGGCAATGTCGGCCCCGATTGATTGAAAGGACGGCGTAGTGGTGTACTTTCCCCTTTACTTCCTATCACCCAGTTGCAGGTTCCCGGTGGCATTTGATTCACATAATTTTTTGCTACGCAATTCCAAGCAACGGACCAGGCAGTGCCCCAGCCATGCCCCGAACCCATGGAACCACGATTCTTGAAATCGATGCCTCCGTCCGGCAATACACAATTATCAAGTAGTAAACCAGTGCTCCAGCGTTGATGTCCTTCTATGCGTCCGTTCCCTCTGAAGCTGCAATTAAGGAATACAATAGGGCCTGTTTGTCCACCGCCAAGTGCCACAAACCAAATATTGTCGCCTGCAACCGAGCAACGGTCCAGTAAAATCTGTCCTCCATTCGGTGCAAATTCTGCTGGTTTGGAGGCTCCCTGATGTAGAGCCCTTCTTACCACATTAATTTGTTGCAGGGTGATACGCCGACCTCCTACACCTACGCTTTCCATGGTTTCCATTGCATTGATATCCTTTGCCCAACAATCTTCTCCATTTATTCTTAATGCGTAATATAAAGCTTTTCCATGATTAACTGCCTGCGCCGGTGATTCAATGCGGAGGTTCTCCACACCGCACTGACGAATACGCCGGACATCATTGGCTATCACCACCGTAGTGTTATCATCCGTAAACCGGGCATCATAAGAATCTACTAACGGAACTGTCAGAGTGATTGTATTTTTCTCGATACCTGCAATCGTCCGTTCTGCAATCAACAGTCTTCCTGCCTTTATCCAGGTCTGAGGTTTTCCGTCGCGTACCAGATCGTGCATCTTCATATATTTAATCCACTTCTCTGTCACAGGTTTACGTATTTCGATATTATCTCCAACTGAAAGTCCCGAAGCGTCTTCCACTGTGAAATGACAGGAACCGGCAGGAATATATTTGTCAATGACTTTTATGCTCTTCTCATCTGGAGAAGTCTCTCCCAAACGATTACCTGCCCGTTGACGAAGATTGTTATTCACAACTATAGCTGTGTGTTTTCCACCAGTCATAACAATGGTACTTCCACTTGGGTCACTTCCGGTACCGCGTAAAACTACACCGTCAGCTGTAATTTGGATAGTACGTTCGCATACAAAACGTCCGGGTGCCAACAATACAGCTCCCCGGAATCCATTTTCATCTTGGGGAAGTGCAGAAACCATATCAATAGCTTTTTGGATATAGTCCGTGCAATCTTCATTCTCTCCTAAAGGATGTACCGTCAACTTAGCCGGAACATAAGGTAATGTAACTCCACCACCTTTATAGCCAGCATGGGAAAAATCAATGATGCGGTCACCCTTTTTCGTAGCTTTATATACTAACTTTCCAGATGCATCCGGATAAATCCACTGGCTTTTACCAGTTGGTTTCTGCCCCATAACGGACAAGGGAAAAAGAAGACATAGTAGATAATAGATGTTTTTCATTTGTTTTATCAATAGAATTAATAATAGTATAGCAAAGAAAAGGGAAAAAAAGAATTCCCGTTATATATATTGTCTCAAATGCTTGCAAAATCAGCGTAGGGGTTACCTTTTTCATATAAAAAATAGGAGATTAGTTTAAAGCCAATCTCCTATTTATATCTTAAATTATGCGCTAATTATTATAATAGTGGATCGAATGTTCCATCATTCCAACCTTTAGTTTGCTCCAACTTCGGATTCTGCTCTATATGTTTCTTAGGCAATGCAAAGAAATAGTGATTTTCTCCCACATTCCATTGGAACTTATTATCTATTCGTGTGACAATGGTTTTAAAGTAGTCAAAATAGGCCAAAGAGTTCAGCTTAGCTTCTCCTCCCCCTTCTGCAAAATCTTTCACTAATTCACTCAATGAAAGATTTTTCTTTGCATCAGTCAGTTCTATTTCAATTCGTTCTCGAGCATATCCTACATACTCAGAATCGCTAAACATCATACGACGGCGCATATCCCAGAAGCGTTTACCTTCGTAAGCTAATTCGATACGACGTTCATAAAGCACAGCATTTATTAATTCTTGTTGTGACATATTTGGTTTCAAACCATACATTTCATCTGCATTAGGAGTAATGCCTGCTCGTTCACGAATTTTTTTTAATATCTCATATACTTCTGCATCCTTACCACCCACTTCTGCAGCGCATTCGGCAAGGTTCAATAAAACTTCGGTAAAACGAATTTCGACCCAATCAAGATCATATTTACGGACATCCACTTTAGGTAAATTATAGTTGATAAATTTACAAGAGTAGAACCCTGTTTTTGTAGAGTTTGCGATTTCAACTTCACCGCCCTTATACGTATATTGACGTTGTTCCGGATATTGATTGTCAATTAGCGGATATATCATTGCATTTGTTACGATGGTTCTATAGAAACGTGGATCGCGATTTAACCAAAAGAGACCAGTCTCATCAGTCGCTTCCGGATTAAATGCTTCTTTTTTGCCATCACCATTAATATCAATGCCTGGCTCTGTTCCATCAGCCATCGGATAAGCTAATACAAGATCCAGAGTTGGCTGATTCCAGCCTGTTTTACCTTGCGAATAGTCTAATGGACGAATACCAGCATTTATATCAGTATAACGAGCCGGATAAGAATAACGTGAAGAAAAAACAACCTCTTTGGAGAGTTCGCATGCATCTGAATTATCTTTCCAAGTTCCATCATAACTATTATTTAATCCATATCCATCCTCTTCTAATTGTTTTCTGGCTGCAAAGTTGGCAGCATAGGCCATTTGCCAACGGGCTTTATCATTATTTCTATTGAATTGTTTGCTGGCATAGAACATTAGAACACGACCTTTCATCGCAAGTGCAGCCCCTCTTGTAATACGTCCAGCATCTGCACTTCCCCATGACGCTGGTAGCGCAGTAGAAGCGTTTTCTAAATCAGTGACGATCTGGTTGATGCAAACTGAGGTTTTTTCTCTTGGAACCTCAGACTGATTTCTGTCTTGCACCGATAGAATCAAAGGTACACCACCATATCGTTTGACCAGTTCGAAATAACGATATGCACGAAGAAAAAGCGCCTGAGCTTCTATCTTTTTGCGTACATCTTCTGTCAAACTACCAGTATTAATATTATCAAGCAATACATTTAGTTTATAAATCCCTTCATAAGGCCAATATTCAGCAGTCGGTCCATCTCCACCTTCAGATGTCAACTGGCCTTCATAAAAAAAGTCCTCGCCTCCTCTACCTTCATCACTGTACTGATTAATTTGTACTACATCTGCATCCCAATCAGGCAAGTTATCTTTATAACATTTATCAAGAAAAGCAGTTGCCAAAGTCACATCATTCCATGTATCTTCAGCAGTTACTGCATTCAGGTTTTTTTTATCAAGAACATCGTTGCACCCGGTCAGACCGAATCCTGCAAATAAGATTATAGTTAGTATATATTTTGATTTCATAATATTCTTCTTTTATTTAGATTATAATGTTACGTTGAGACCAAAAGAAATATTTCTCATAATCGGATAAGAACTTAAGTGATCTTTATGCACCTCGGGATCTGCAATTTTTAATGGATCTTGCAATAAAAATAAATTCGTACCATTTACAAACACTTTAATCTTCTCCATTTTTAAAGTTCTGGTAATAGACTTAGGTATATCGTAGGATAAAGATATATTCTTGCAGCGTAAGAAGGAAGCATTGCGTACCCAAAAAGTAGATTTTTGATTATTTGTCTTAGTCAAAGTGAATGGCATAGATGCATTAGGATTATCTTCTGTCCAATGATCATTCCAGAAAGCAAAAGTTCCCGTCCAATCTTTTACACCAGGTGAACGCTCATCTATAACTCGTTCATGGCCAGCTAAACCTTGGAAGAAAATATCCAATGTGAATCCCTTCCATTTACCACCCAATGTAAACCCATAAGTGATTGGTGCTGATTGTTTATCCACAATGACAACCATATCTTCATCTGTGATCTGGCCATCTGGCTCGTCACTATTAACACCACGTACATCCTTGTAAAGTAACATACCGGGAGTCAGTTTAGTACCTTTAATCAACAGTTCTTTTCCATACTTTTCAATATTCTCTTTATTAACCCGGTCTACGTCCTCCTGAGTACGCAACATCCCTACGCAATCAAATCCCCATACGCGATCCAGTGATTGACCGATTTCAGACTTGTATGCAGCTAGGTTGGAAGCCTCGTCTTTTTCTACCCACCAGCTTTTAGCATAACCAAAATTACCTTTTAGCCAATAAGTAAAATCTTTCACCTTACCATTATAACCTATCTCAAATTCAAAACCACGTGCATCAATCTTTGCATAGTTCTCTTTAGGAAGTTTAGCACCAAAACTTGTTGGTACACTGGCATTACGGGTATCCAAGATATCATAAGTATGTCTGTAGAACCATTCGAAACTAATATCCAGATGATTGAATAGACGGCCATCAAAACCAATGTTGTAAGACAGAGATTTTTCCCACGTTAAATCAGGATTAGCCAATGTTCCCGGTTCTATTCCATAACTTTGAGAACCAAATACAGCTCCTGTTGTCAGATTATATTTGGGCATCCAATCCCAACCTCCAACAGCATCATTTCCTAAAGAAGCGATGGAACCACGTAGTTTTAAATAATCCACGAACTTTATGTTATTAAAGAATGGTTCGCTTGAAACACGCCAACCAGCGGAAACAGAAGGAAAGAATCCCCAGCGTTTATTGGGAGCAAATTTAGTAGAGCCATCCACACGAAAAGCTGTTTCTAATAAATACTTATCAGCATATGCATAATTTAAGCGGCCCACGTAAGAGAGACGACCACTTTCTCCCACTGAACCTGCTCCAACTACAGATTGAGATGCATCGCTACTGGCTGCATGAAACTCAGGCATTGTCCAAGTTAATAAGCCATTACGTTGTGCATCAAAAGACTCATTTTCTCCTTCTGCTTGTTCATATACAAACAAGGCACCTATATCATGTTTACCAAATGTACGATTATAGGTTACAAAGAAGTTTAATTGATAATCCGAATAAAGTCCTGATGTCTTTTTTATAAAATTATCACCACCACGAACATCTGTCCCAGTAACTTGTGGATTTTTACTTGGATCAATATAATGCCCATTTGTTCCACTTGTTTCAAATGTATAAAGAGTATATGGCATAGCTACCTCTTTGTATATTCGATTATAGGTATTTCTACTGTATTGAAGTTTCAGTTTCAAGCCTTTTAAAAAAGGTGCATCATATTCAGCAAACATATTTACATTAGTATTCATCCATTTGCGAGTATCACGTCCGGCTTCTTCACTAATTTGTGTCAAAGGATGTTGTTCCAAACCATTGGCTTTTACAGGAAGTCCGTTTATATAAAATGGATTCATTTTGGAGCGTTTTAAGATACTGGCATACAGGTTGTCCATATTATCTCTCCCACCGTCTGATTTCCAATGCGGCTTAATATCTTTTCTATTATCTGTGCTTATATTCAAACCTATTTTGAAGTTATTCGTAATATTAGCGTCAATACTGGCACGGAAATTTGCTTTGTTATACTCCAAATTATCAAAAGCACCAGTCGCAAAGTAGTAAGCACCACCAATAAAGTAACGTACTCGTTCAGTACCTCCAGTGATGTTTAATGCATGACGTGTAGTCAGCGGTGTTCTCCACATCTCATCAAGCCAACTGTAATTAACACCTTTAAAATATTCTAATTCATCATCCGTATACCATGTTTTCTGATTTTCCGGTTGCTTTTTAGGATCTGAGCCACCATCAATCCAACTCTGGTATCTATTATGATTTAGAAAAATAGCCTGATCATAAGCGCTCATAGTCTCTGGATTTTTAGTTGGATTGTCAAAGCCAACAGTACCAGAGTAGTTAATAGTGGGTTTAGAACTATTACCTTTACGGGTAGTAACCAATACAACACCATTGGCAGCGCGTGCACCATAAACGGCAGCAGAAGCACCATCTTTTAAAACCGAAATATTTTCTACTTCACTTGCATCCAAAGATTCAAAAGCTTCTTGATTTCTTACAATCCCATCAATAACATATAACGGACTGGCATCGTTAGTAGTACCTTTAGCACGAATACTCAGACTACTCGTTGCTCCTGGCTTCCCAGTGGTAGAAGTGATCATTACTCCAGAGAGGCGACCTGCTAATGATGTTGCTAAGTTCGCTGATGGAATATCGGCAATTGTCTTCGCATCCACACTAGTGATACTGCCAGTAACACTTCCTTTCTTCTGAGTACCGTAACCTACTACAACGACTTCATCCAAAGCCTGTGAATCTTCGGATAAAACAATTTTAAGATTATTTTCGGTAACAACTTTGGTTACCTCTTTATAACCAATATAGCTAAACTTGAGAGTTGCACCTTTTGTGCATTTAATAGAAAAGTTACCATCAATATCGGTAATTCCTCCATTAGTAGTGTACAGTTCTGCAACTGTCACTCCAATTAGTGGCTCACCATTCTGATCCTCTACAGTTCCGGTTACTGTTATATTCTGGGCTTGTACAATAGTACTAAGGGAGAAACTCAACAGTACCAATAAAATGTGCCATGAAAGCCATTTTGATTTGCGTTCTTTCTTTTTCATTGAAACAATTTTTTTAATTAGACTTAAAATAACAATGGATTTATTGTTGTTTATTTTTATTTGTAGCTTATAAACATTCTTATTTACCCGACGTTGCTTGTAAACGGCTATTTCCAGGATATATCTTGATTAAACGCACTCCATGTGGCGCTATATTAGTTGTAAATTCTTTATCAGAAGTAGTAATGTCTTGTTGACGCCACAAATCACGAACTTTCTGTTCACCTCTCATACCTAAATGTTTCCAGGTAATCGTTGCCTCTTCATATGTTTCACCGCGATTGAACAATCCTACAGCCATAGAACCATCTTCCATCGGTTTTGCGTAAATCACAATAGTACCTTTTTCTACAACCACAGTTCCCTGTTTACCTAATGGATCTTGATTTACTTCAATAACTTCATCATTTGTGAGTAAGCTGATTGTAAAATCATCCAATTGAGCCATGTCGCAACCTATCAATAAAGGAGCAGAAAGCAATGCCCATAAACTAATATGCGTATATTGTTCATCTGCCGTCAGCTTGGTATAATGCAAACGGGGTCCCCAACCGACCATACCTACTACCAACATGTCTGGATCAGGCCAATGTCCAGGACCTGTATAGGCTGCCCATTTGGTTTGATTAAATCCTAAACGGCTCATACTTTCCCAAGTATCTTTTATATCACCAGTGGTACGCCAGCAGTTAGCCATCTTTTCCCATTGAGTAGCATCTCCCCAAGGAGCACTATTGGAAAGGCTATAGATAACATCACGTTTGTGTGAACGTAAAGCATCCATCATTTCCTTAACATGGTATACATCATTGGGATTCCAGTCATATTTGAGATAATCCATTCCCCAGTCGATCCATTGCTGAACATCATTTTTCACGAAAGAATATTTGCCATGATGATAGTTGATCCCGTGTTTTGTCTTTTTGCTGGGGTCGACATAACGGTAATGCTCATTGGCATATTTTTCTACCCAGTCATAAGTACCATCAACATTATCACTATAGGAACCGAGATGCCCCGCATAGGTTCCAACCCATGGACCAGAGTATATGCCAATTTTCAGCCCCATAGAGTGAATCTCATCTGCAAGACCTTTCATGTCGGGAAACTTACTATTAGTCATCACAGCTCTATGTTTTCCTCCTCGAAGACCTTGCCAGCCATCATCAATATTAATATATTGCCAGCCATGGTTAATTAATCCTTTTTCTACCATTGCTTTAGCGGAACTGAGTACTTTTTCCTGACTGACTGCGTTTCCCCAACAGTTCCAACTATTCCATCCCATTGGAGGAGTTAGAGCCAATTTATCTCCTACTACAATCTTGAAATCGCGTTTCGCTTCCCCTAAAGAGTTTTTAGCAATAAGGGTTACTATATATTCACCTGTTTTTTTGATTTTTCCGATTATTCGTCCTGTTTTTGTATCAACTTGTAATCCTTTTGGCAAGTTTTTTACTGAGAAACTCATGGGACGGATACCAGTGGCTGGAATCGTATAGAGAAAATCAGAACCAGGACGAACTCCAAAAATTTTCGCACCATTGATTCGGGGAGTATCAGATACTTTGGGAGTCAATATGTATTTAGATAGAGTATCTGGAACTGAAATCCCTTGGGCGAAAATTGTATTAGGAATTGCAGCACCAGATAATGGTTCACCAGTACTATCTACCACGCGTCCTGTTACTTTTACTGTTTGTTGAGTAATCTCGTTGAGTACTTCTGTCTCATGAATGCCTCCTAAAAAAAAGGCGTTCGCCTGTAATGGCGAAGGAACAATTGCTAAAACCGTTATCACTATATAGCTGCATAATTGTTTAATTGCATGCTGACATAACGGAAAGAATAAAATGTTCTTCATTTTTAATAGATTGATTAAAATTAGACCTAAATTAGCTAAGAGGTTATACCTAATACATTTGTTAATAATACACTTTTGTTTTTACATAATATCAATACATCATTTTAAAGTTAAACATCATTGTTTTCCATACCGCAAACAAACAACAATTTCCTCAAACAAGATTTAAAGATTGTATCAAATACTATCAATTATATCTCAAAGTGTTATAGTCTGTAAACAGAATATAGAATAACAATCTACAAATCAATACATTACAAAGAATCACAATTTTACAATACCAAATTACAAGCTAATTCCAGCTTATTTAGTCAGTATTCGCAAGTCCATATTCTTATGACGAGCCATCAGTTGTGCTATATAAAGTGAACGGGGAAAGACATTCTTTTCATTCTGTCCTTCCCAAACACCATCCGGACGATCGATAAAAACTCCCGGATATTTTTCACCCTTCATACCAAAACTATAATTATATCCTGATGTCCAAGGGCTCTGTACAGCAGCACGTTTCACACGACAGTTCCAAAGCACCTGAGTTACTCCGGCCCAGCCATGTCCACTTCCCATCTTACCACGATCCTGCACATTGATTTCTCCATCGGTTATCACATTATCATAAAGAGTCCCGACTGCCCAACGATGATGAGGACCTATATCTGCATAAGTTTGCGAAGCCGTACAATTATAAAATACATTGGGGCCACATACGCGGGCACCCGTCACATAGTCGTGACGCCCCTCTGTGCTTTGACAGTTCATAAACAGATTTTGCTGTCCCCAATTATTAAAAGAATATCGTAATCCACCGGTTATCAGAGATTTTGTTTCCAAACAACGGCAATCCGTTACTGTTACATTCTTCGCATTACGTTCACAACTTACTGCTGAATAGCCAAAATAGCGACAAGTCAGATTACGTGCCCAACAGTTTTCCACTTTATCAAACTGAACTCCAACCCAACCATGCTGATTATCTTCATAATGTTCAAACTCCGACTCCAAACACATATTAGTCACTCCTACCTCACTGATACGACCGTCAAAAGTATATTTAAAGACTTCACCACCGCCATATTTCTCTTCCATCTGCATTACTACCGGGTTATCAATATAAATACGATTACCTTCTATTTTTACAATTTCACGTTCAAAAGAAAGATTATACTCCTGTGCAGTCCATTGGCGGGTTCCCTGACGCTCAACGATTTGATCCATCTTAATATCATGTATCCAGTTATCCGTTCCCGGACGATAAACAATGATACGATCACCAACTTTAAAACTAGCAGCAGAAGATACCTGAAAAGAGTGTGTTCCTACCGGTACAAAAGCATCCATAATCTTCACTCTTGTTCCGGGTACTTCCTCTATTCTTCCATTACCAGATACTTCTATCAATGAAAAACGCTGCTTACCGATAGCCAGTAAACGGGTTTCATTCACATTATCTCCTTCTCCGGTCAAAATAACTCCACCTGCATTTATATGAATAGTTCCATAAACATGATATACTCCCCGCTTCAGCAGAACTGTTCCACGATGTCCGTCTTTATCCGGTTGCATACGAGACACTTCATCTATTGCATCCTGAATTCTCTGGCGACTATCTCCTTTTTCCACAGGATATACAGTTTTTGTTACCGGATAATCAGGGATTGATTTATCACCATGATGATAACCGACCCGGCTAAAATCCGGTATCGTATTTCCTTGTTTATCGGGATAATAAGTTAACTCCCCCTTCGGAGTAATCTTCACATAACTGGATTGCCAGCCCGGAGGTAATTTTGTCTGAGCGGACACACTTACACAAAGTGCTATAGCCAGTACACCTCCTACAAGTTTCTTCACATGATCCATTCTATTCTCAATTATTAGTTTGTATATAAATTCAGTTCAATCTTCTCACCTGCCACAGTCGGTATTTGCAAATATTCTCCATAAAGTATGTCTGATTTTCCATTTTCCCGGATAACTTGCACAGGATATCCTTTCCATGGGTTCTCTATCTTACACATACGCCCTTTCTCACTAACCAGAGTTACTCTCTGAATTTGTCCTTCCTTCAAAGTAGAAGTAACCCAAAAAGCACCATAAGCCCTCAGATTTTCAAATGAGGCATCTTTTTTATAATTCCAATTGGGAAAGACACGGATAATGCCTTCATAACTTTGCAACAGCATCTCATTAATAGTCAGAGGAACAGCGGCAAAAGTTTCAATGCCTCCCCCACCCTGCACAATCCAAGAGTTGGGATACACGTCCATTTCAATCCGCTTCTTCAGATAAGATAAAACCTGATCTGAAGAATACCCAACACGTACTGCTCCGGGATAACAGGTTTCAATTCCATTATTAGATGTATTTCCCCAATCATTCGGGTCACGCTGCTTCTCCGACCAATGCGCCACATCTTCCAACAAAATAGCATTGAATGTAGCATCTGTCATGGGGCCCGCAACACCAGCAGGAAGAATCAAGCCATGAATAGAAACTCTATTCAATCCTGAGGGTTGTATCTCTCTATCTTGAGGGCCTTTTTCCATATTCTTCAAACTTTGACGCCCATCTTCTGTAATACCCAATGGATATTCACTCAATTTCTCCAAGATATCCTGCCAGCGGGGGTGCCGTATCTGATCAGTGCCTAAGAAATCACTCATATCCATCATCCCTTGGAACAGCATACGAACCAACCCCAACGAAAGAGTAGAATTAAAATCACCCAATCGATTGCGCCAGATCCCCCCATTGCGTTTATTGGGCATTATTTCATTAAAATGATCCATACGGATTACATAACGTCCGTTCTCTAAAGAGAGATAATCTTCCCAAAAATCCGCACAGGCCAGAAGATACGGATATACTTTACGGGCATACGCCTCATCATACGTACTGTAATATCGCATCAACATATTTCCAACACTAAACACTGCATTGATTTTCTGTCCCAGAAACTTATAACCACCGTCAATTGTATTTTCACGGGTCGAATACTTTTCCTGCATTTCTTCAGGAGTTAACGGCCACATTGCCGTACACAAGCCTTTAGGACCAATACCTACCGGATAATAGATACCTTTGCAATTCAGCAATTCCTGCGCATGCTTCCGTCCAGCCTCCATATAATCTAATAGAGGCTGATCAAAATTATCCGTCAGACTAATATGATTGGAAGAAAATGACGCCCAGTAAGGTGCCTGATAATTATAATTCAGATGATAATCACCTCCCCATGCCGCTTCGTCACGCGTAACAAATGGTCCCCAGATACCTGGCGCAAACTTACCCTCACGGGAAGAACAAGCAAACAAATATTGCGACTGATAGTAATACTTTTCAAAATAACTATCACCTATATTAATATGAGACTGTTTCCAAAAATGATTCCACCAGGAATGATGTTCTTTCCGTAATTGCTCAACACCCACTTCCGTTATTTTCTCTGCTTCTGTAATAGCTTTGTTTTTCCAATCCGGTGTATCATGATTCGTATAAACAGATATAACCAATTGTACTTTCTTACCGGGAATCAAGGAGAACTCATCAGAATCTGAGTTTAAAGCCAATGCCACATGAGTAGGCCAACGCAGCAATTCCGTATTTTCAAATGAACGACTTACCCACATTACTTTATCTTTACCTCCCGCAGTAGTCGAAGTATTACCTTCCGCAGCCCATAAACGCAAATGGGCAATAACGGCTTTGTCCGATTGCAACTCTATAATAATCTTATTATCCGTTGCAGCAACCCATGCAGACAAATCCAACTGACAATGAGGAGTTGTGAATCTTGTTCTGATTTCAGCAGATCCGGGCAATTGTTCCGCATAGTAAGTAGCTCCTTGCAGTTCTTTTATCTCAATATCCAGTCCACCCGGAAGCGCAATTCCTCCCGGATAAACAGGATAAGCCCTCCAAAAATCATTTTTACCAATATAAAAACAAAGTTTATCAGGAGTACCTCCCATTGTGATACCGATATCTCCATTACCGGCTAAAGGAGCATCCGGAGTTTTGGTAGTGGGAACATGCTGTGGGGATGAAGTAAAGACAGCTTTATAGTTATCAATGGCAAACTGAGCTTTCACCCCAATAGTGCTCAGCAATGCTACGCCCAAAATAAAAGCCTTGTGTGTATTCATAGTCTATAATCATTTATATAAAAACAAAAATAGACGTATCTTACCAACAAGGCTTGCAATATTATTTCAATCGTTTGGAGAAATGGTTCAAAATGCGTTTTTTAACGAATTAACCCACTATGAAAGTTGTTTTCCCCTTCTCTTTTCCTTCGGGAAGAGAAAAACGCACCTTTTTATGATTCAACTCAAGTTCTGCAACATTTCTCTGTTGAGTCGGATCAGCATAGTTTATTATGTACCGACCGGATTCATTTTTCTGTATCATATAGATTCCGGGAGTTTGAATATTCAGTATCAAATCCGTACTTACAGTTAATTGTACCGGCTGGTAAGCGGCCACCCAACAAGTAGTATTTCCTTCACTATAGACAGCCTGAACAGTAGCATCATTACGGAGTATCCGTATATCTGATAAATTAAAAACAGCCACATTTTCCTTGTCCATTCCGGGTAATATCAAATATTGATATGTGCCTTGTTTAGGTGCAACACCATGCGTCAAATAGATGGCAGTCACCTCTCCATGCGTTTCTTCCGGGTGATACATTTGCATCACATCATACCATGACCCCGTACGTTCTGCTGTTTCAGCTACAACTTCATGGGTATTGCCCCATACAATATATCCTGTATTATTATGAAAATAGCGTTGTTCCTTTCCCTTAGCAGATTGCTTTGTATTCACAACATTCCATCGTGCATTTTCCCAAGAAAGCAGTTCCCCATTTTTATGGCATTGCTCTATAGAAGTGGTAACAACAAGATTACTATCTGCTTGTATACCAGCTCCCAAACAAAGAATAAAGTCATCCGTACAGACCCATGCCTTATGAGCCTTCACTCCGGCACGATCTAACTCCATAACAGTCATACCTTGTTTTTCATCCGAAACAGCTCCTACAAAAGTTCCTTTATTACGAGGCTGATAACTTTTAATCAAGGGCATAGGTGCATTATCTTCAAAAGCTGTTACTCCCGGTAACTTCCGCCAGTCCCAAAGAGGAAAAATATCCATATACTCCTTACCATCTTTATAAATATAAGTAGCCCCATCTGCCATATAATACCCCTTCATATTATCACCATTCATCATTTCCGTACCGATAATACGGTCAGAAGCCATTTTTATAGACGCCATCCAGGAAGGACGGCGATGAATTGTATAATCCGACTGCCAGAAATGCCTATGTCCTGTAAACACATTCACCGCAGGTGCAGGATAATTATCACGAAGCAGAGCTGTTGCCACAGCCATGCACTCATCTGATTCACCTCCACCTAACTCCGAGGCTGCAAATGCAAGACTCAGTGCTTTATGTACGGGAGCATGATGAAACAGTTGACGTCCCAAAGCATTCACATCCATCATTCCTTTCCAGATAACCCAACGATATCCCTTATCAATCAGCGTACTCAGAATACTCAACTGTTTATCATCAAATGCTAACGACGTCCCTGAAAATAACCCAGAAAAGAAACTCATTCCGGATACGAACGAAAGCCCATAATTACCAAACTGCTGCTGAGCACCATGCTGATGAAAGCACCAATCGTCTTTTATACCTTCTGCCCCACCCGTGACTATTTCAGATGCAATGGTATCACGCGCCATCTTTACCAACTCATAATCATTCTGTAATAATGCACGCATCATCACATTTCCAGCAAGCCATACCTTATTCTGTCCGGTCATCCCAAACTTAGCATTCTCCATTACAGTTATAGCACTCTGTTTCTCCACAGGGGTCAACTGCTTCTCAAACAAGATAAAAGCCGTACCCAGTGTTTTAGGAACACCTATTTGATTATACCACCAATTCAAACATACCGGTTTAGCAGTAAACCAATAATTCAAAGCTTTATGAATAACCGCTTCCACCTCCGAAGAATGATAGTAGGAAGTCTGATCGGAGCTATAGAGCTTTACCAGTTCCAGAATACGTTCCGCATGAATTTTAGGCTCCCAGCCGGAACGCTTTTTGTCATCGTAATTAATATCCGGCCATGTTCCGGCTTCCGTGAAAGAAGACAGATAAGTTTCTACTTTCTTTAAATCAAAAGGATATCGCTGATGCAACTCTACCACAACCTGATCCGAAATCTCTGTTTCCGGTTGAATAGACGAAAGGATGGACAATAAGCCAAACGGATCTTTACCGGAAGGAACCAACATTCGGGCATAATTTTGCTTGATACGCACCAACTCATCCACACCACTTGCCTGTACAGTAACAGATACAAGTAATACACTAATTATAATCAGATTACGCAAAATTCTCATTCCTGTTTATTTTTTCAGTTGTTCTGTTTCCATTATAACAGCCGCCCACAATATACCGGCAACAGCCTCTTTGGCATTCAATATTTTGGGAACAGTAACATATTCTACAAAATTCTTCTTAATCACAACTCCATCACATGCTCCTATCACATCCAGTAAGCCTCTGTCATTCACCTGTATAAAAGGAAAGAGACTTTGATATCCCCTATATGCAACCGGAGTATATTCCTTTGCTTTTAAGAGCCCTAACTCTACACCACGCTGAATAGAGTACACAAACATAGCAGTTCCGGATGGATCTACAAAATTTAAAGGATTATCTCCTTTATCTACAACCATAAACCAACCGCCAGTCTTCTTATCCTGCACTTCTTTCAGCCCCTTACACATTTTCAGATAAATACCAAGGACCTGCTGATAATTCGGATGTGTTGTTGGTAGTAAAGCCAATAGTTCAGGTACCACCAAAGTGTACCACCCCATGCCTTCACTCCATACCTCCGGTGACAGTCCGGTAGTTTTATCCGCCCACACAGCCTTTTCAGGCTCTGTAGTCCATGCATGAAGGATAAGTCCATCCGGGCGTTGCAAATGACGGGCAGCAGCAATAATATTCCTACATGCCACATCATAGCAATAATCGGCTTCCCCCACATACTGTGCACAACGTATAAGGAACATCTGCATCATAAAAACACCATCTATCCACATATTAGGACTCCGGTTTCCGTGCCAAAACTGTCCATCGGAACTGGGATACTGATCCACAGCTTTCAATATTTGCAAGGCAGCTTTCTTGTATTTCTCATCACCCGTACGCCCATATAATGTACAAAAGGCCGAACCTGTCATGAAATTATCGAGATTCGTTAATCCGCCTCCTTTGTAATTACCCGCTTCATCAACGAAATGATCTATATATTTCTTTATATATTCCAGATACCTGCTATCGCCTGTCAATTGTCCCAAACGGTCCATAGCCTCAAACATGTATCCCTGCACATAGGTATAGTCTTTCCAGTAAGCCATCCGATAATCTGGATATCTCGTCATCACTGTTTCCGACAGAGGTATAGCTAAATATTCAGGAGTTACTCCGGGTGTATATCCCAATTTAGCTTCCGGCACTCCCTGAGAAGTGTTCGCCGATAGCGGGTGGTAGTCTCCTGAGTAACCAGCATAGTTACCCCTCCCTCTACTACCGTACCGGTTGCATGTTGAGTAACTACTCTGTTTTGAGCCATAGAAGGAATATTTGTACCTACTGCACATACGACACAAGCTCCTATTATTATTTTCCGCGTTATTATCATAGCACCATTATTAATAATTAAATCCAAATCAACGGATTACGTACAGGCAGATTACGTACCACTTCGTCGGTTACAGGAAAATGTTCTAACTTCTCCCACGTTGACTGCCAGTTTTTATTATGAGTCTGTAAAGCACCGAATATCAAGAAAGGATGTGCTACCGGCCATTCATCCCAATACATTACATCCTTCGCATAAATCCAACTTTCTTTATCAACAACATAAGGATAGATAAAATTAATGCCTTTTTCCATATTCTTACCTCCCTCTGCCGTATAAGTCCATAAATTATCATTCTTATCCGAAAGCGTTTGGCATATTGTTGCCATGGCATCCAGATTAAATAAAGAATAACCATAAGGTTTCGTACGTGCTGTCTCCAACGGAAAACTGCCGTCTTCTGCCATCTGCTTAGGTAAAAGTACTTCTTTATAACGCTGCTTACAAAAATCCATCATATCCTTATCACCGGCATAACGGGCAAATACAGCAGCCTGCATCACCCAGCAAGTTCCATGATTATTCTTAGCATTCATCTCGTCTATGCCATACTGATGTGTGAACATCCATTTCAAATAATCAGCAAACCACTGTTTAGTAGACTTTATATCATCCTTAGACAATACTCCAAGCTTTTCTAACTGCCATAAAGATTGAGCTACTTCCATAAGATGTACCGTATCAATAATACCAATACCACGTCCTGTAGCAATTCCTTTAATAGCCTGTGCATACTGCAAGTTAGGATTCATTTTCGTAGACTCATTCACAAACCAAGCACGCACATGTGCCAATATCGCATCTACATATTCCTTATCCTGAGTCAATAAATAAGCAGATGTCAAATTGCCTACAATTGAACTAAAACGTATCATAGCATGACGATGAGCTACAAAATTATCCGGATTGGTCTCGCCATCCCGACGCACATAAGGTCCGTCAGGGTTCAAAGTATCCGGCCACCAATAATCACCCTCCGAATAAAAATCATGTATATCCCCTGCACTGCGTTCCGCTATAAAGGCGGTAACCGTTACCGGCTCCTCCTTTATATTCATTGCGGCACGTTCCAGTATACCCTGCTTTAAAACGCACTTTACAAAATCTTTACCGTCTTTATCCGATGTACACGAAATAGCCAGAAAAGAACAGATCCCTAAAAATAACATACCTACCTTTTTCATAATCTTACTGCACCGTTATAAATGATGTTTGGACTTTATCAGCTTTTACAGCTATACAGGAAGTACCGCCTTGCGTACGAACCCGTATTTGTGCCCGCCCGTTACGTGCCTGTACTTTGCGGGAACCGGTTGCCGTACCCTGATTCTGTATCAGTTCTCCGTCACCGGCAATATCGAAAGAAACAAAAACTCTGGAATCAAGACACCTGATGCCATTACTATCTACCAACTGGGCTTCAACTTCAACAATTCCATCTTCTTTAGGAGTAGAAGTTACCCGGAATGCATGTTCTTTCCCCCATTTCTCGGTCTGATATTCAAAGCTCAATTCATCAGCAAGAGCTTCTTTTCCAGCAGCCACAGCACGCAATGTGTTCTGCCCCTTAGCAAGCTTCACATTCCAGCGCAAACCCGCTGCGGGAAAATCCTGACTATTACGCTTGCGTATCCCCTGGCTTTGTCCGTTCACAAACAGTTCCACCGATGGACAGTTAGAGTAAACCAAGACTTCTTTTTCTTCATCGACATCTCCCCATCTCACAGGCCATCCATGCCCATAGATATGAACCATAGGCTTTTCTGTCCAATAGGATTGGAATACATAATAACTTTCCTTTTTCGTAAAGTCACGTTCCACCACTCCTTTCTGATTCATATATGGCACCGGATTATCCGGACGCACCGGTGTAGAAAAGTCCTTAAACGGCCAATAAGCAGCACCGGTCAGCCAAGGCATATTCTCCTGTTCCTTCAAATGCCAATCTATCAGCTTAACGATATAACTTTCCGACCAGTCTCCTTTCTTCAATACCAGAGCCGAACCATTCAGAGCTGCATCGCCATCACTTTCACCTTCTTTTCGTATAGGAGCAGTAGCCTCCGCATGACGTCCGGCATGGCTATCCCCCCCCCACTCTACATGCAGAAAGTGTTTCACCTTCTCCATTTCTTCTTTGGACATCTGCTGATAATCTGTATAAACCCCACGATACCAACCGGCCCAGATAGAAGGAGAATATACATCTACAATATCGCTACAGAATGCACAACGGCGAATTGCTGTCTTGCGTTCGGCATCAAGATGATGTGCCAATGTATTCAACTCACTCATCAGGCTCCGTATCTCGCGTTGTTCAAATTCAGGAAAGTCATTCGGCCAGTCATTCTCATTACCTAATCCCCAGATTATCACAGAAGGGTGGTTATAGTGCTGGGTTATCATATTCGTCAACATACGTTTCGCTTGTCCACGATAAGTTTCATTACCCACACCACCACGGCACCAGGGAATTTCTTCCCAAACCAGAATACCCTGTTCATCACAAAGATTCAAAATGATTTCAGATTGCTGATAATGTCCCAGACGGATGAAGTTCACACCCATTTCCTTCATCATTTTCATTTCCTGTATCATCTGTTCCTCGGTCATGGCAGCAGCTACTCCTGCATGATCCTCGTGCCGGTGTGTTCCCCGCAACAAGAGACGCTTTCCATTCAGCATGAAAGGGCCCTTATCTATAAACTCAAAAGAACGGAAACCGAAACGTTCACTCGCTGTCATTTTCTGTCCATTGGCAGTTACAGTAACCTCACAAGTATATAATACCGGACGATCTACATCCCAAAGTTGTGGCTTATCAATCTGAATATTCAGCATATCCAAATCTCCCAACGGAGTTATTTTATCCAGCGTACGGGTAGATACCACTTCACCTTTAGCATTCTTCACTATAACTTCCACCAGTGCTTCACGCACATCTGCGGGATTATAAAATGTACCGGATACCTTTAACGTCCCCTTTTTCAATTTAGCATCCAATGCCGGTTCTATCCGAAGAGAAGCCACGGAAACTTCCGGAAGATACACCAGATTCAGATAACGGTAAATACCGCCATACAAATTGAAGTCCGATAAATCCGAAGGAATCATTTCAGCATCCCGGGTATTATCACAACGAATACTCAATGGAATTTCACCTCCAAAACGTTCAGCATCTTTGCTTGCCAGAAAAGCTCGCACGGCATCTGTTATATCTACATTCCAACTATCATATCCACCGACATGACTACCCACTTTGGTCATATAAACATATACATCCGTCTTCTGTCCCGCTCCTTCGAATTCCAATACAATCCGTCCATCAGGATACGGATTATTCAACTTCAGGCGTGTTTTATACCACCCCGGCCCCTGATAGTAATTCAAATCCGGATCAACAGCATCCTCCGCATTAAAGCAGTGGGGCAACGTAACTTTTGTCCATATAGGTTGCTCTTCCGGCTGACCTTTCTTTACAGGGCGTACCAGTTCCCAGATATTGCCCACATCCTGACGGAGAAACTCCCAGTTATCCGTTAACCGGATCTTATTGCCCATCACAGGTATCTTCGCAAAGGTACCTGCAACAAAGCAAATCATCACTAACAATGCAATTATACGTCTCATACCTATTGATTCTCCATATTTACAGAATAGCCGTACCTTCTTTCTCTAATTTAGCTTTCTTGAGCAAAGCTTCCAGGAAGTAATAGTCTGCATAAACCAAAGGAACGTCTCTTTCAAAATTATGTGCACCCGTGCTGTGCAGGAGTAAGAAACCACGGTCACCATCCAATTGCGCACGATAGTTCTTGCTTAAACTCTCAACAATCGTATCCGCCCATTTCTTGTATAATGTTGCTTTCTCCGGATTGTACATAGACAATTCGTACATGGCACAAGCCATCACTGCGGCAGCAGAAGCATCCCTCGGTTCGTTCGGAATACCCGGAGCATCAAAGTCCCAATATGCAACCATATCTTCCGGCATGGTAGGATTGGTAAAGATGTAATTGGCTATGTTCTCAGCTTGCGACAAGAATTCCGGAAGTTTCGTTTCACGATAACACATGGTATAGCCATACAAACCCCATGCCTGGCCTCTTGACCAAGCAGATTCGTGATTATATCCCTGGTGCGTATGCTTATGAAGCACGTCTCCGGTAATTGTATCATAATCTATCACATGATAAGAGCTATAATTATCGCGGAAATGATTCTTCATTGTAGTGCGTGCATGTGTATTTGCAATGTTATAATACACAGAGTCGCCGGTTTCCTTAAATGCCCAGTACAGCAATTCAAGGTTCATCATATTATCGATAATAACCGGACATTGCCACTTGTCGCGACTGTGATCCCAGGAACGGATACAACCAATCGTCGGCTTATAGCGGGTAATCAATGTGGCTGCAGATTCCAACAGGATATCTTTGTAGTTTGCGTCATTGGTCAGACGATAACCATTACCAAAACTACAGTACATTTTGAATCCCATGTCATGCGTTCCGCCATTCGTTTTCTGGTCCTCTATATTAGCAGTAAATGCCTGTGCCTGCTGCTTCCAGAAATCATCTTGTGTATACTCATACATATACCACAATTCACCGGGAAAGAAACCACTGGTCCAGTCTCTTGATGCTACCAGGCGCAAGGCACCGTTATCTTCTATCGTGCGCGGAGAAACCGGCTTCCTCTTCAGTTGTTCCTCCGGCATACTTGCTTTAACAGAATCTATTTGCGTAAATGCATACTTCAACTGCTGTCCGGCAAAATCAAAACTATCTTTTACGACATCCGTTTCTTTTGTCGCTTGGCTGCATGCTCCACATACGACCAATAATGATACTAATCCTGTTTTAAATTTCATAATAGTTATTCTTACTAATGTTGATATTGATTTAATGATAAATATTCTCTCCTGCCAACGGAATAAAAACTGAGGAAAAGGTTTCAATTCCCTCACATGGGGCAAAGACATCCACGATATTCTTGTTCCTGTCTACCCAAAGCATGTGCGGCAATGATTCCCTATCTCCGTGCCCTGTCCAGTTAGTCAGTATCAATCCTATCTCAGGAATATATTGCATTCCGCTCATAAACCTAAGGGGAGCACCCGGAATATCTTTATTGGATAGTTCCCAAACAATTTGCTTTTCAGGATTAAACTCTACGATACGGGGATTCTTGTCAGCATCAGCCACCGCTACCAATGTATTACCATTCGGCAGACGAATTACAGAGTGTGCACCTCCCGAGACGGGCACTTCCCAACAAATTGTTCCATTCTCATCATATTCCACCACCTTCTTCCCACCATAATGAGCCACCAAATAATGACCATTATCCAGTCTGCGTGCATTCCTGATGAACGATTTCTTCCCATCCGTCACCCCCGTAGGCAGAATGCACAGTTCCTTAACAACCTTCCCGTCAGAAGTAACCTCAAGCAAACGTCCGGAGTTACATTCGCCTATAAACGTATTGCCATTAGCAAGCCGTTGGCAAGCAAAAATATGGCTTGGAGATGTATAATGAAAAACCGTATCTTTCGCACGGTTTACTTCAAGTACTCCGTGTCCGGTAGTAAACAGCAGATTGCCATTATCTAACACCCATATATCATTAGAAAGCGGTGCATCATGCTCCCATACCTTCTTTCCGTCTTCAAAGATGAAGACTTTTCCTTGTGAATAGTCTGTACACACAAAGTTTTTGCAGGGGTCCGGTTTCACATAGGGAGCTTCTTTCATACCCTTTTCCACAATCCCCGTAGCCCAAAGAAAGGAAGAAATTACCTCCTGTCCGTTTTTCTTTCTCGGACGGGTTACATAAGTTTTATAATCTTTCTGAATACCCAATCCGTTGTTGGCATCCCACAGGTCTATCAGACCGTCATCAGAACTGACACGTGCTTTGGATAGCAATCCCCGATATCCTCTTTGTACACAGCCGGCATAGTCTTTAGCCGGAATAACTCCCAATTCGACGGCACGCTGAATGGCATAAACAAACATACCGCTACCGGATGTTTCATGCCAGTTTCCCGGTTCTCCCCCTTTATCCACAACCTGATACCACAAACCATTTTCCGAATCCTGCGTTTGTTTCAGACCGGCCATGAGTTCACGGGTTATGGAAAGTAATTCTCCATATTGAGGATGATTCTTTGGAAACAACTCCAGAGTTTCCACTAATATCAATGCATACCAGCCCAAGCCTTCGCTCCATACTTCTGGCGCCATACCAGTCTGCGGATCAGCCCAACGGGCATCTTTATCTTCATCCCAGCCATGATACAGCAGGCCTGTATTCCCTTTTTTAAGATGGCGGTGCATGCCGATCAACTGCTTAGCCGCTTCATCAAAGCAATATTTAGAATCACCTATGTAGCGGCCATATTTTGTCAGGAACATTTGCCCCATAAATACGCCGTCCACCCATATCTGCCCTACTGTGCCGCGTCCATGCCAAAACACTCCGTCGGACGTGCGCGAATAATCATCATAGCTTTTCCTTATATAATCAGCCGCTTTCTTAAACTTCTCATCACCAGTCTGGCGGTATGCCCAGACAATAACTGAACCTGCCATCATATCATCCATGCTACGCCCCCGAAAATACACCAAGCTACCATCCGGACGAACCACTTCATTTGCCCAATTCATGATATAATCATAGTATTTCCTTTTTCTCGTAGCTTGCCATAGCTTATCGAGCCCTATCAGAAAGTACCCCTGCGGATAACACCAGGGTTTGAAGGGAATCATCAAAGCCGATGGATAACGAGTCATCACAGTTTGCGCAATGCCCTCCGACCACAACTTCGGATCATCACCCGGCAGTTGCGCTTTCATAGATAAAGAGAAGAATAAGACAAATGCAATTAGAATGTTTTTCATAACTTAATCAGTCTATAAAAAGATTGCGCTAAGATAAGCGATTTATCTTAGCGCAACTTTCAATATTGTCTTATTCATTTGAAATTCTATTCCAAACAATATGTAAAACAGGAGCTATTTGGGAATTTCTCCCTTATCATTATGCCTTTGTACCCACTCTGAAGGTGAATATCCATAAAATGACTTGAAGCAGTTGGTGAAATAAGCATGACTATTGAAGCCTGTGTAAACCGATATTTCAGAAACCGTATAACTGGATTCCAACAAGAGTTTGGCAGCTATCTCCAAACGTTTATTGCGTATCAGCTCTGTTGGAGAAAGCTCCGTTACCGCTTTCAGTTTCCGGTACAGATTGGCACGGCTTAGACCTAACTCCTGGCTCAACAAGTCCACTCCAAGCTCCGGATTAGAGATATTTTTTTCTATAATCTCAAAGAAACTCTGCGTGAACCGATCATCCCCCGAAACAATCTCGATTCCCATCGCTTCCGGAGAGAACTTCTTTCCATATAGTTTCTTCAGTTTCTCACGGGATTCCAGCAAACTGTTGATACGGCAAATCAGCACATCCATACTGAAAGGTTTCACGATATAGTCATCGGCACCAACCGAAAAGCCTTCCTTGATATGAACCACCATGGACTTGGCCGTCATCAGTACTACCGGAATATGCCCAAGCTGTAAATCCTGCTTCACACGCGAGCACAGTTCCAATCCGTCCATCTGCGGCATCATGATATCACTCAGTATCAAATCCGGATATTTCTCCAGACTCAGTTCCAACGCATCCTTACCATTGTTTACATCCAGCACATAGAAATAAGGATCCAGACATTCTTTGACGTAAGCTCTTACTTCATCATTATCTTCCGCCAAAAGTACAGTCCACTTCTTCTCTATCTCAAAATGCATTTCCTTGGCCGATGGGATAACGTCCTCCACTACCTGCTTTTCATCATCTTCCACCAACTGATCCTTGCTGTAGGCAGAGTTACTGATTGGAATATAAACCTTGAAGATCGTGCCCGTAGGCTGATTATGGGAGACGGAAATAGTGCCTTTATGCAGAAGCACGATTGAGCGTGTCAGACTCAGACCGATACCCGTACCCACATTCTCTTTATTGTCATCTTCACCCTGATAAAAAGGTGCAAATATATTCTTCATATCTTCCTCCGTAATACCCTTCCCGGAATCGGTAACCGAGAGACAGGCAAACTTAGTATCGGCAGGCATCTTATTCAATTCCGCCTGCTGCTCCGATGGAAGTTCGGCAAAGGTACACCGGGACAATGAAAACACAACTTTACCATTATTCGGAGTAAACTTCATCGCATTGGACAAGAGGTTAAAGACCACCTTTTCCACGATAGACTTATCAAACCATGCCGACATTCTCTCCTCACTCTTCTCAAAAGTAAATTCGATGAATTTCTTTGCTGCAAGATGGTTGAAGGCATAGTAGATTTCTTGCAGGAACAGATTCATGTCCGTTTTGGCAATATGCAACTTCAATTTACCCTCCTGGTTCTTGCGCAGATCCATCAACTGATTTACAAGCAGCAACAGGCGCTGGGCATTACTGAATATCAGACTCAACTTATTCTTCACGCTGGAAGAGAATTCCGGCATAGACACCAGATCCTGTAAAGGCGCAATAATCAGTGTAAGCGGAGTGCGGAGTTCATGGGAAAAATTGGTAAACATACGTATCTTCGCCTGATGGAACTCTTCCAGTTGCAGTTTCTCCTTCTGCTTGAATTGCAATTCACGCTCCAGCTTTTGTTTCTTCGATATATAATACATGATGAGTGTCATTATAAAGACAAAAGCAATGGCATAAAACAGATAAGCATACCAGGTTTTCCACAGGGGCGGATGCACAATAATACGTATCTTACGCGTCTGTTGGCTCCAGACTCCATCATTATTAGAGGCTTTCACTTCAAACACATAGGTTCCCGGGCTTAAGTTCGTATAGTAGGCTTCCCGGCGATTGCCAATATAATTCCAGTCTTTATCGTAGCCTTTCAGGAAAGTGGCATACTGATTCTGCCGGGCAAAAACAAAGTTCAGTGCGCAGTAACCGATAGAGATATTATTCTGATTATAACTCAGCTCTATTTCTTCCATACCGTCCAGCACGGTATCCAATATTCCGGTTTCGTCTTCCGGCTCAATCACCTGGTTATTCACTACCAATTTCGTGAATACCAATGGCGGTACAAAAGAGTTTAATTGCAACTCCTGCGGGCTAAAGGTCACAAAGCCGTTGTTACCGCTAAAGCAGATTTCTCCATTGGGCAGTAATAAACCGCTATGGGGAGTAAACTCATAGACTCCGATTCCATTCAGAGAATTGTAATTGGTAAACTCCTCTGTTTTCAGATTGTATTTCGAGATGCCATTGCTCGCACTGATCCATAAATTATTGTCGCTATCCTCCACAATGGAGCAAATATCATTCTCTATCAATCCCTGTTCCTTCGTTACGGTCTTTACGATTCCTTTTTCTTCTTCGTACAAAGCGATACCGCCACCGAACGTACCAATCCAGATACGACCGGAACTATCACGCACAATACCCGTCACGTAATTATTAAGCAATCGATGAGGCTCTTTCTCATCCGTATCATAGTAAACCACCTCTTCCCTATTTACATCGTACTTTATCAGACCATCATTACGACTACCAATCAGCATTACCCCATCACGCAACTTCAGTATACAGCGCGAACTGGCAAACAGGCAACTGTCCTTTCCACCATTTACAGGGAAGCGTTTCTGAAGTTCCTTTTTATCCGACAAACGCATCACTCCCATACGCGAATCGGAAGTTATAATCCACAGACTATTATCCTTATCACGAAACATGGAGTAAATAGACATTTCCCCCGGCAACTGATAATAGAACGTATATTTCTTAGTACGGGTATTAAATTGATAGATTGATCCCTTATTCGTTCCGCACCAAAGTATATCATCTTCCAACAGAAGCCCTTTTATAATATTCTGGCTGTACTGCAACTTTGAAGCTTTGTCTATCGGATAATACGCATACTGCCTGTTTTCCAGATTATAATCGAGTAATCCTCTACCCTCCGTTGCCATATATAAACAACCGCCGGGAGTAGAAACCATACAACCGTATATACCAAACAATGCATCAAACACCGTAGCAGGATCATGGAAATCAAAGCGGTTGTTAAAGCGGCTGGAGAAACTCACTCCGCCGGCATACGTCCCCACCCATACCGTCTGACTCCTGTCTACAAACAACGAATAAATGGAAAAGTGACTCAGATTCCCCTTTTCAAGGGAAGCATCCGTATGTTTCCAGAAAGAATTAGTAGAAAGATCGATGGTATACAGCCCGTCGAAGGTGCCGATAAGCAACATCCCACGTAACTCCGATATAGCTCTGACACTATTGCTCGTTAGAATACTATTGCCTTTATGGTAGGTCACCATTTCCTCTTTCTCAAAGTTTATGCGATACAATCCGCTCAGTCCGCTTCCCACCCATAACGTCCCGTTTGAATCTTCATAGATAGTAGAGATGCTATTGCCAAGCAGATGTAGCCCCGGCGTTCGGGTAGTAAGTTGCCGTTGCACTTTCATGTTCATATCGCAGACAAACAGGCCTTTCGTAGAAGTGCCTATCAAAATCTGATGCTGCTTCGTTTCGTAGACTACAGAGATAAATTCATCTTTGATCTTCCCGTTCAGGTCTATACGCTGAAATACATCCATTGCAGGTACATACAGGTATAGCCCCTTGGTAGTTCCTATCCAAAGGCGATTACGGGAGTCTACCGTCAGGCAGCGTACTTCACTTTTGGCAAAAGCGCCGTATCGTTCGTCAACAAACGGCTTGATACGGTTGGTTTTCAGGTCGAGCCTGTTTAATCCGCGTGCCGTACCAATCCACAAATTGCGGTCGTTATCTTCGGCCAAACTCCATACATGATTATCACTCAAGGTCAGAGAGTCTTTCGGATCATGTTTATAGATCACGAATTCGCTTCCATCATAACGATTCAATCCGTTGCGCGTACCAAACCAGATGAAACCTTTGGTATCCTGGAATATTTTAAGCACAGATATCTGAGATAAACCATCTTTCAGGTTCAGGTTTGAAAAATAGAAGTTCTCATTATTCTGCGCGGTTACTTCCAAGGTTGCCAACAAGGTTATCAGCAAAAGAATATGTTTTCTCATAGGTCAAAAAAAAGATGTAATAGGCTTATTTCGTCAACAACTCCGTAGCGCACCATAGCAATGGAGCATGAGCGTGCAGGTCACCGGTGATTTGCTTGCGGTTCATGTAATGGTTCTTGTCATTCTTGATATTGGTTCCCTCACATACGTTTGTTATCTCGTCTTCATCATTGATATAAGAAACCAACGCCAACCATCCTTTTGTGGCGGCGGGAGCATAGGTTTTCTTATCGAGCCAACCGTGTTTCACCCCCACCAGCATGGCATAGGTAAACATTGCCGTACCGGAAGTCTCTTTGTACGAAGCGGGTTCATCGATCAACTGGTGCCACATTCCGTCGGGGTCCTGATTTTCGAGTAAGGTAGCCATCATCTTTTTATAGGCTTCCATAATAACCGGACGGTTCGGATTATCCTTCGGAAGTACGGAAAGCAGACGGGACATTCCGGCAGCCATCCAACCATTGCCACGCGCCCAGAAGAAAGGAGCTGCAGGGGCGTGATAGAAAAGACCGTTCGGGCGTTGTATCTTCTCCAGATACATCGCCATTTCAGCAGCGGCACGGTCTATATACTTCCGCTCACCCGTAACCAGATAGGCTTGCGACTGTATGGTGGTTATCATAAACATGTCATCAATCCATACGCGCGTTTGCCAAGAATAGCCCTGCTCGGCATAAGCTTTCTCCTCCGGCTTGGCATCGGCAGGAACTTCCCATTGGGCATCGGCATATTTCATTCCGAGATCGAAGTATTTCCGGTCGCCCAACTTCTGCATATAGATTTCGAGGGGGACAGCACCCACCACGTTATAGTCTACGTGCACCATGCGGGGAAGCATATTCTTTTCTGTAGTAAACAAGGGTTCAAAGCGCTCCTTCAGCCGTTGCTGCATATCTTTATTCTTCACGGCTTTGCTGAACCATAAGGCGCCCAACCAAGTACAGGCATCAGGATAAGTCACATAATTGGGAGCTTTTTCCGCCCGCGGATTTCCAAAGCGGGTATGAGGGGTGACCAGGAACTTATTGACAATGCGCGTACCTATAACTTTCGGATCGGCATCTTTCATGCATTTCTTCAAATCAGCATTTTGAGCGTTCATAGTCCCACACCAGCCTGAAAAGGCGGCAAATAGAATAAATAAAATCTTGTGCATCTTCATTCCATAGTATTGTTAACAGATTAATAACTATGGCAAAATTAGGGAATTTGAGGCTGAAAGGTTTGAAAGATCGTTCCAAATGCTTGAACTATTAGCTCAAAATAGCGTATATAGGCCAACAGACGAGGATAGTTTAGTGATAGAATAAGAGATCAGCAAATAGATATACCGTAATCATCAAATTCTCGCTTTATTGGGATCAAATACTCACCATGGTGAGAATCCTTTCTCATCACTTTGAGAATCCTTTCTCATCGCATTGAGTAAATATTCTCAAAGCGATGAGAATAAATAAGAAATTTACTGTTTACGCTGACTATACCCTGCGTAAATCATCAGCGCAAAAGCGCAGGCGTATGTAATGAATACAGCAGTCAGTCCCGGCGGTGTATCACCTCCGCCATACGAATGAAGACCGGACAAGTAGTAGTTCACACCAAAGTAAGTCATCAGTACCGAAGCAAGGCCCAGTACGGACATGACGCTGAATACATAATCCGAACGGAGAACGGGAAGAAAGCGTGCATGCAGAATAAAAGCATAAACCACCATCGTAATCAATGCCCAAGTCTCTTTAGGGTCCCAGCCCCAATAACGTCCCCACGACTCATTTGCCCAAACAGCACCGAGGAAGATGCCTGCCGTCAGCAGATAAAGCCCTATATGCAGGGATATTTCATTGATGATGCGGAGTTCACGGATATGGGGCTGCAACAAGGCTACTTTCGACGGATTACCGGCACTCATGAATGCAAGTGTAAGCAGGCCGAGCAGGAAACTGATACCGAAGAAGCCATAACTTGCCGTAATTACAGCCACATGTATCATCAGCCAATAAGACTTCAACACCGGAACCAGGGGAGTGATTTCGGGGTCCATGAAGTTCAGGTTGGCAACAAACAGGATGATACCTGCGAAGAAAGCCGCCAAAGCCAACGTCATGGAGGAACGCTTGATAAACAAAAGTCCCGCCAACGCTGTAGCCCAGGCTACATATATCATGGACTCATAAGCATTGGCCCAGGGAGCACGCCCGGATATGTACCAACGGATGCCGATTCCGGAAGTATGCAACAAGAAGATCAGCACAACCAACGCCACCAAGGGAATGATAACGGTTTTAACCCAGCGTCTGGGTTTCAGCAACTGCCCTACCACGAATATCAACAATAACAGTCCGACCGCCATATACCCCATAGCCGACCAGAAAAACAAACGTGCTTTATTATAAAACAATTCCCACGACACTTGCTTCTCCGTCAGCAAAGGTGTAGCGCTCTGCTTCTGTTGATACACGTTCATCATGGAAAGCACCTCTCCTGCGCTCTCCCATGTACCGGTACGCAAGGCATCAAAAGCTTCTCCCAAATACCACGGCATGATTTTCGATACGAACAGAGAGTCTTTCCCGGAATACACACTTAAATCATCTCCCGGAGAATACCATTTGCCACTCGTATCTCCCGGCAACGGGAACAGTGCAAACATCTTTCCTTGTTGCAGGGAATACAAGATATTAATCTTTTCGTCCAGCTTCAACAGGTCCTTTTCAAGCCGCGAACGTTCGGCTGCCGGACGGGAATACGCCTTGTCTACGGCATCGGAAATCAGATAGCTGCCATCTTCACTGAATACATCAAAGAAACGGATATATTTACCTTCGGGTAGAGAATAGGCTTGCGGCAATTCTTTATTAGTCTGGCGGATAAAAGGAATATTTCCCCAGTAAGACGGATTCATAAGAAAGCCGATAATGACCTGTTCGGAACTAAGTCCTTCGAAAGTATCGCTACGGTAGATCTTGCGCAAGAGTTTGTCCGTATAAGTATCTACAGGTTCAATACGGCCTGTAGGACATTGTATCTGCATTCGTCCCCATTGTTCAGCCTGTTCCGCAGGGATGGTGTTCTTCAGCAGATGTTCCGTTTCAGTCTTTTGCGCAAAAGAAAGGGTGGGAAGAAAAGCCAGTAGCAAAAGAGGAGTCACCCGTTTCAATTGCTTTGCCAGTTGGCGGAAACGGGACTTTTTATCTGCCAGGGTCAGTAACATACCGGCAAGCAGCAGCAGATATCCGGCATACGTAATACTTGTTCCTGCCGTATCATTGTTGACGGTCAAGATGGTGCCCTGTTCATCGGCATCATAGGAGGACTGGTAGAGCCGGTATCCCTGCTCGTAAATCACCTTATTCATGTAGATGTGTTCGCTCCGTTCTCCCTCTTCCGTATGAATGGTAAGGAAACTCTCAAAAGAAGAAGGGCTGTGAGAGCCGGGATAGCGAACTAACTTAAAATCATCCAGGCGGATGGAAAAAGGCAACGGACATTGATCTTCCGTCGTACGCATATGGGACACGGTTTCTCCTTCCCTAATATGCACAATGCCCTCAAAACCGAACATATTGGTCACCAATGCCCCCAGCAGGATTACAATAAAGGAGATATGCAACAGTAAGACTCCATATTTGCGCTGGCTCCACAGACGGGCTTGCCAGGCAGTAGCACAGAAATTGAGAATCAAAAGAAATTGCAGAAGATAGAAAAGCGGATTGTTATAGATTATTTCCCTTGCCATTGCCGTCCCTTGCGCCTTCTCGACAAAAGTTGCGGCAGCCAGCAGGATCACATAATGCACGAGCAATACCAATGTTATCTTCCACGAGGTGAACAGCGCTTTCAGGGAGGAGCTTACTTTTTTCATGTGTATATCATTCTATTGAAACATTCAACGTATCCAACAGTTCTGCCAGTGCCGGTGGCGTCAGCTGCTGGGCAGCATCAGAAAGAGCTTTCTGCGGACAGCAATGCGACTCGATAAACAGACCGTCAGCGTGCAAAGATATGGCTTTCTCGCAAATAGCCGTCAATAATTCACGTTTTCCTCCGATATGGCTCGGATCACAGTAGAAAGGCAATTCAGGAAAATGAGTATGAAAACGTTCCGCCAACTCCCAAAGAGGGGCATTGCGGTAAGGAGAACTATCTACCGTGCAGAAACCACGATGAATGATGCGGATGTCTTTCAGTCCGGCCTGTTGAAGGCGTTCTACCGCACCAATCCATAAGTCTACGTCGGGACATACAGGATTCTTCACCCATACCGGCATATCGCACCCGCGCAGGGCTTCTGCCAGTTCGTGCATCATAAAAGGGTTGACCGTAGTACGCGCACCAATCCAGATCATATCCAGACCAGCTTTCTGTACAGCTTCCACGTGGCAGGGAAGTGCCACCTCAGTCATAACCCGGAATCCCAGTTCCTGTTGTATCTCTCGCATCCAGTCCAGTCCTTCTTCGCCAACTCCCTCAAATGTTCCACAGCGCGAACGGGGCTTCCACAAACCGGCACGCAGAATGCCAACCCCCATCTCTTTCAGCCCTCTTGCTGTTTCCAACATCTGTGTACGACTTTCCGCACTACACGGACCGGCCACTAAACCTATAGTTTTCATATTTCCATTCTCCACTTAATATTTAGTGGTTAGGGTTTAGTGATTAGTGATTAACACTATGCGGTATGATAGCGCAGCCTATTAATCACTAATCACTAAACCCTAACCACTAAATTAATCTTCGATAATCACACGGAAGCCTACATTATATACTTTCTGCCAAGGCAAATACGATCTGCGGTAGTATGTGGTGGACGCTTTCGGATGATCATTCCATGATCCGCCTCTAACCACTTTCTCCGTACCCGTACCTTGCACCTTTTCATTGTAAGGATAAGGCAGATAATCAGAGGACGTCCATTCGGCAACATTACCCTGCATATCATAGAGTCCCCACGCATTAGCTTGGTACTCACCGCCTTTCACCATCAGCATATTGCCGTCATCCACACCATTCTCTTTAGGTTGATAAGTATAGTACTTATACCAGGGATCATTCTCCTTCATCGGCATCGGATTTACTCCCTTCACCGCCATTTGATTCAGGTGCTTGTCAGCCAGATTCTCAAACTTACCAAAGTCTGTGTTTAAAGAACCATACCAGAACTCACCGTCGCTACCTGCACGGCAAGCCCACTCCCACTGAACCTCGGTAGGAAGAGTAACAGTCTTACCGGTCTTTTCACTCAGCTTCTTGCAGAATGCCATTGCCTCTTCCCAACTCACACGGATGGCAGGCTGTTCAGGGTTGTTGGCAGGATAGCCCTGGTGTACATGGTCTTTCCACAACTGGCGGATAAAGCGGCTGTCATGTTCCGGGAAGATCGTGCGGAACTGTTCATTGCTGACTTCAATCTCACCCATCCAGAATCCTTTCTTCACAACTTGCTTATGAGCAGGAGAGTAATCGGAATGACCTCTGTTACTACCCATCACAAATGAACCGGCAGGAACACGGACAAAATTCATTTTTATACCCGGAGCTAATTCAATGCTCATTTTCGTTTCTCCTTCTTTGGCAAGCATAGTCTGGGCAGCGGCTTTATCAAACGGCCAGCCTTTGACTTTTACATCCTTGTCTTTATACTCCTTCTTTTCCGGTTTCACTGGAACCGGTTTCTCTTGTCCTTCCAGGTATTTGGCATACGAACGGATCTCAGCCTGCCAGTCTACACCGGAGCGGGCATATTTCTCCGTCAATTCCGTACGGCGGCTGATTTGTTCCACTCCTTTAAACTCATTGGCTTTGAACTTGCCATGATAAGGAGCATTGAAGTCAATCCAGTTATACAGAGCTTGCCATTCTTTGTCAGTCAGTTCCACTCCATGATGTCCCGTCTTTAATATCTTGATCAACGGACTCACGGAAGCATGATATTCATACGGATCGAGCACTTCAATCTCTGCTTCCGGACCTTGACGGTACACATAAGGATGCAGATTCAAGTAACTGACTCCGAAACCGGAGAACTTATCTATCTTCCCACCTGTAAAGTCAGCCAGTTTATTGGAACCATCGTGGCAGGCAATACAAGCACGATCCAGCACAGGCTGTACTTCCAGATCAAAAGTGAAAGAACGCACGCCACCTTCGGGCTTCGTAATTTCATGGGGAGCCATAGCCGAAGCTTTCACACGTTTCGGTATAGGCAATTGGTTCTGGTCTTCGTGGCAGCCTACACAAGAAACTGTTTCTCCCGGCATACCGGTCAGCCAGCTGCGCATCCACTGAATGGCACGTCCTTCCGAATCCAACGGCTGCAATGAGATCGGTGTATTGGCAGGAATCTTAAATATCGCAGAGCCGTCTTCTTCTACAGGAACGGTACCCAACAAGCGCTTGATATCCCAGCCGCTCTGAACACCCTGCGCCCAATGGTCCGACGGAGTTCTGTTATAAGCATACTCATAAGCAAGCACACGGAATGCTTTTACTGTACCACGGGGCACACCTTCCAGACCTTCACCCTCGTATATATCCTGAATAAATACGGTAGCCTCTTTACTGGCCAGATTAATCTTTTCAGGAATCACAGGAGGTACCGGACGCTGCACAACCGGAGTCGGGCAAATAAGACCTTCACCTTCAAATTCGGCAATCAACGTGAGGTTATCGTATATATCGATCAGATAGACTCCCCACAGGGCACTTTCATTCAGCTTGGCAGTAACCAGGAAATATTTATCCGTCAATGGATAAGGCTTGATAAACTGAGGCCATACGCCATCCACCAAACGGTCTTTTACAATCGGTTCTATCTTACGGTCGCGGAAAGGCAATTCCTGTAACATACCTTTCTCTGACTTACGGCTCTTTGAAGGATCAAACAACATTAAACGTCCGGAGCGTGTCACACCATGGTGACCGGAAATCACACCGATAAACTGTGATGAACCACCGGGCAGCGGTTTGGCATCAAACGTACTGTTCGGGAAGTAAGAACCACTACCATACAAAGACTTCTGTTCCGTTCCGTCCGGATTCATGTGCATTACAAAGCGAGAGAAATAGTGAGTCAAATCCGTATATTCCCAACGTGTATACATGATACGGCCATTATTCATAACCGTTGGCGCCCAGTTAGCATCCTGGTCAAAAGTCAGACGACGCAAAGAACCATCTTTCGGATCATACAAGCACATATTGCCTACTTCGTCATTACCATTCACACAAGGTACACCGTTATAACCGATATTAGATACGGCGATAAGCTTACCGGAAGGCAAATAAGTAGCATCAAAAAATTCCAAATCCTTTTCCGGAGTTTCTATGAGCTTCTTCAAACCAGTACCATCCAGCTTCACTTCAAATACTTGCCAGCGGCGGTCGGTATCTATCATAGAGAACATCAGACGTTCAGCATCCCAATGTAGTTTCAAATCAGGAACAGAAGAACCGTTGGTAGGCTTAAAGATAGTACGAGTCTTAACATCTCCACGCAGGTTGGATAACTCTGCAATCTCAGCATTAAAACCACCGCGTGAAGCTGAAGTCTGATTGGACCAGTTGTTATTCTGAGTACCCAGGGCACGCGGATTCACCTGACGGGCAGAAGTACCTATCTTGTAACGACCGACAATTATCTTATCCATATCCAACGCTGTATTTGCCAGCAAGATATCACGCTTCAGTTGCAAAGCTTTGTTGGCAGCTTCCAGGGCAGAAGCCTCATTCTTATAAATGCCGGAGAATCCTTTTCCAATCAGTAGCTTCAGTTCAGCAAGCTTGGCCTGGTTCGCATTCTTATCATAACCGGCATCTTTTGCCATATCGTTATAAGCTTCTTCAATGGCACGCATATTCAGCCAACTCAGGGACTCCTGCAACTGATATACTTTCATGGCCTCCTGTGCCAGATTCAAATAGCCGATAACTTGATCGTCCAAGATCGGTTTAGAAGCAATCTGGGCAATCTGGGCAGTGAAATAGGCTTTATCATTCAGCCGATTAATGACTTCCGTTGCTATATGCTTTTCGATGTCGGCATCATAGGTTGTAACCAATGCTTTCATATCGCTTCCACCGAATGGCAGGAACAAAGTAGCCTCAGTCGGGTATTTAGCAACAATATCCGAAGCAGCTTCCGCACCGGTAATCCCTTGGAGACGAAAAATCACCGTACCCGCAGAAGAGCGGTTCTCCAATCCGATCTCCGCCTCAAAGCGGATATATTTCTTATCCAGAGGAACCACAATTTGTGCATTGGCATTCGCCATGATCGTACGTTTGTAGGTTTTGCCTTTCATGATCACATCCTGTCCTTTGGCATTCTCATTAAAACGCAGACTGCCACTACCTGTTTTCTTGAAAGTACTTTTCAAGTCGTTCAACCAAACGGAAGAGCCATCTGCCGCCACTAATTTAGCATTTGCCCATACAGCCTGGTCATCGCCTGTACCATCTACAGTACCCCAGGTATAAAGCACCATTTCATCCAGTCCGGTTATATCCGCCGAAAAAGGTACTGCCGCCTCTTTTGCCTTAATCACCTTCGATGCAACCGGCAAGCAGGTCTTTTGCATTTCCGTATGGGCCTGATTTTTAGCCGCAGCAATGCTTTCCGCCCACGTAGCAGGCACTTTCACCTTCGCACTTGCCCTTCGCTGTGCCATAGTGGGAAGCGACAGGGCAATACATACAGACATTACTAATAATTTCTTATTCATAATACTTTGTTCTAAAGTTAATCTCCTATTTTAAGTCCGGCAAGCGGAAATTGTCTATATAGCAGGCAGCAGATATCTTACCGACATTCTTCTTATCATGTAAGCTCCACACCACTTTACCGTTTTTATCTATCTCTATCAATTGCGGTTCGTCTACCGTGGTATCTTTGGTATGTCCGTACCAGTTACAAATCAACAGGTTCCCATTCTGCAGTTGCAGGATTTGCCCTACAAACAATAGAGCAACCCCTTCAATATCCTGTGCATTCACCCGTTTCAACTCTTCGCCCGTCTTACGGTCTATCACCATGTAATAATGGTTGTCGCCACAAGGCAGCAGCAGATTTCCGTCAGGAAGTTCAAGAGACGAGAATGCTTTACCGTCAATCTGATGTTCAGCGATGATCTTCCCTTTACGGCTTATTTCCAGCACTTTCTGTTTCGCCATTACCGGTATCAGATAATTCCTGTTCCGGAGCTGGAATACTTGTCTGAACTGGCTGTGGGGTCTTTCCACTTCCAGATTCAATGTTACTTTGTTTACTTCTTTACCCTTCTTATCCAATTCTATGAATTGGGCAGGAATGCCACATATTCCCAATAGTACGCCACCATTCTGCAACAAGGTGGCTGATTGTAATTCCGTCTTGTCCGGTGTTTTATAATCCCAGACCACTTGATGGTCCCACGTCACGAGTTTTGCTCCCCGCTTATACGAATACAAGATTTCCCCCTTCTGAGTCAAAGCAACCGCATTACATTCTTCCCCTTTCTCCAGAGTATGCTGCCATTCCACTTTCCCTGTTTGTTTATCCAACAGCAGGATATTCGAATTTCCGGAACCGGCAACCAAGAGTTTATCTTGTGCTGCCGCCCGAAATCCCATGGAAAGAATGATCCAAATAATTATATAAACCCTCATCATTCTTCTTGTACATCAGTGTTACTTATTCTTCAGTTCATTGAACAGTTCGAGTGCCTGTTCCGGTTTCAGGTTTTCATGTACTACTGCATGAACAGCCTGTATCATGGCAGCAGGAGCTTCCGACTGGAACACGTTACGTCCCATATCCACACCGGAAGCACCTTCGCTGATTGCCTTATAGCACAATTCCAACGCTTCCAATTCGGGAAGTTTCTTTCCGCCTGCAATCACCACAGGAACAGGACATGCTGCCACCACCTTTTCAAAACCATCACAATAATAGGTCTTCACTATATTCGCCCCATTCTCGGCAGCTATACGGGAAGCTAAACCGAAATAACGGGCATCACGCGCCATATCCTTACCTACAGCCGTCACTCCCATCACCGGTATGCCATAACGGGTGCCTTTATCCACCGCCTTGTACAGGTTGGCAACTGTTTTTGCTTCGTGAGCTGCATCACCGATAGAGAGCATGACTGCCATGGCAGATACATTCATACGTATCGCATCTTCAATGTCAATCAAGACATTGTCATTCAATTCTGTAAGAATAGAAGTGCCGGCATCCGAACGAAGGCAAACAGGTTTATTGGTACTGGGCGGTATCACTGTACGAAGAATGCCGCGTGTACACATCAGACAGTCTGCATATTCTATCAACGGCACAATATTCAAATCGATACGCTCCAAACCGGATGTCGGTCCCATAATGAAGCCATGGTCAAATGCCAGCATTACAGTTCTGCCTGTCTTCGGATTGAAGATACGTGATAAACGATCTTTCATACCCCACGGAAGATGTTCCGCTCCCTTCACATGAAAACTATTATTAGTAGAAGCTACCCCCAAACCGAAATTGCAGCCTTCTCTTAAATCATCTAAATCAGCCATTTCTTATCTTTTCATTAGTTATTTACTATAAAGCTTTTGCAAACGCATCAAACATGCACGACCAGGATGAAGCCCCTGAATCCGCATAACCGATAGAGCGTTCGCCGTAATTACGGGCACGTCCGAAGTTTGCCTTCATATCTTTGGTAGCTTCAGCACCTTTCACGGCTGCTTCGGCACCCGCTGTCAGGATAGCCTTCACATCAGCAGAATCACAAGTCTGAATGGCTTCTACCGCCGGTATCAGGGCATCCATCATTGTCTTATCTCCCTGTTTTGCTTTTGTTTGTTTTCTCACACCTTCAAGTCCACCTGCAAACATAGCCTTTACACCCGCCACATCCAGTTCGGTGCCCTCCGCATGGTCGCTCATTCCCAGGAAGAATCCACCCAGTAATGTACTGGTCGAACCACTAATCTCAAGCATCAGGTTAAAACTCATGTCATTCAGCATCGACTTAAATTCAGTGCCCTTATCAGCCGTAGCAACAAGAGCAGACATGGATTGAACGATAGCTGTTCCATGATCGCCATCTCCCAATACCGCATCCAGTTTTGAGAATTCATCGGAGCGCTCCGTAATGCACACCAGCGCATTACGAAGCATCTCCTTGAAATCATCTATAGTCAGTTTATCCATCTTTTATTTACCGATAGTCGTCCAATAAGGAGCATTAGACATTTTATTGTTCAGATAATCGATATGATCGTCATCCAGTAAACCAAGAATCATCTGGAAACCTGCCTGCTCCTGAACAGTCAGCAACTCACCGATACGGGCAGCAGCCACTTCGATTCCGGCATTTTCCAACACTTGATGAGCTTTGCGATAAACGATATTCATCTCCATGTGCGTAGTTGCCCCTACACCATTAATGATTAATAAAGCCTTGTTACCAGCTTTCGGCTGTAGCTTCTTCATCAGTAAACCGATCATTTCTTCGGCTGTTTCATTGGCAGAAACCAGTTGCTTGCGACCGCCGCCACCTTCTCCATGCTGTCCCATGCCGATTTCGATTTCACCGTCCGGAAGATCGGAGATGGTCATACCGTTTTGCGGATGGGTACAGGACTTCATAGCCACTGCTAACGTAGCCAAACGTGCATTGAAGCGTTCACCTATTTCAATAATCTCGTCCAGTGACTTACCTTCTTCAGCAGCAGCTCCAACGATTTTAATCAAAGGAACACAACCTGCCAGACCGCGACGATCTTCGTCCGGTGCATCCAGCCCGGCACTGATATCATCGTGTGTCAGGATAGTCTTTACCTTAATGCCTGTACGTTCAGCCAACTGGCATGCCATGTTTGCACTCATGATATCGCCGGAGTGGTTCAACACCACAAGCAAGATACCGGCCTCACGTTTGAACATCTGCAAAGCCTGGAACAAGCGTTGTGCACCCGGAGCTGCAAAAATATCACCGACTACGGAGCAGTCCAACATTCCGTCGCCCACGAAACCGCTTAATGCGGGTTCATGACCGGAACCACCCAAAGTGATCACAGCTACTTTATCTTCAGCTTTCGCATGTGCACGCACAATAATATTTTCTCCGCCGATGGCTACCTGATTACTATAAGCCATTACATATCCTTCCAGCAATTCAGCTGTCAGATTATCCGGATCATTTATGAATTTATTCATCATAGTTTCTTTCTACTAATTGATTATTTATCAAACTGCATTAACTCCAAAGCAATACCTTCTTCTTCAATGAAAGCAATTGTCAGATTCTCTCCGCCCGGCATCGGTTCAACCAATACTTTTGCACCTTCCAGTTCAGCCGCCAGATCATCTACTTCGTAAGCGATATGTGCTACTTTCTGAATCAGCTCAGGCATCCAACTGCCTTCTTCAAAACGCAAGTATTCTATCTTATTGGGGCTTTCATTAAAGTTAGTCAGCCATACCTTCAATCCTTCCGCATATACCTCACCCGGTTGCGGTGTGGTGGTCGGTACTCCAAAATGATTAATCTTTCTCATGGTATTCTTAATTATTGAATGATTTACAAAGCAGCCTGTCCATTAGTAAAACGCAAACCATCGTTATCATGGTAACATGCCCACTCATCTACAATGGCTCCCTCAGGACCGGCCATCATAAAGTGGAAAGTACCCAGCTCTTTCAGACGGAGGACATCACCCACATTCTGCTTCACAAAATTCTTGCTCTTGATAGGACCGTGAGATGCCGGAACCGCAGGAGCATTCGGTGTTTCATCTCCTACTTCGGAGAAGTTATAAACCCAACCGTGATTTACCATCCACGACTCGTGTTTCGCAGGGAATGCCGTTTTGACATGGGCATGTTCCGGAATCATCTGTCCCGGCAACAAATAAATAGCATGTGCAAAATAGCCATATTCAGGATCGTTTACCCAGAAGATGCCTCCCATACCTACATTCTCAAAGTCGCCCAAACCGAAATCTGTGAACCAGATATCTTTCTCCATCAGCGGAGTGTAAGGCACGCCATAAAATTTAAACATGTCAAGGAATGCTTCTTTAGCAGCTTCCTGATCAAACTTTCCGTCCTTGTAGAAGTCAGCATTCGTGTACTTCTTCTGATACGTTGCCTTTTCCTGTGTCATAACTTGTTCTGTTTTTTTAGATTCTGCCGTACAAGAAACGAATCCCATACCGCAGGCGGCAATTAATGCCAAGGTTAATACTTGCTTTAATCTCATGTACTTATCTATTTTAATGGTTAATAATCAGCCTCAGCAAAGCACTCCCATTCCTTCTATCTCTATCAATAGTTCCGAACGGCACACATCTGTTAAAGTATAGATGGCAGGTAAATCGGGATATCGTTCTGTCACTACCTGTTTCGCTTTTTCCATATCTTCCCAACGTTTCACATACACGCGGAAGGTGATAAGGGTAGCATTCTCCGTAACAGGGATACCGGAACGATTGAGGTTATCACGGGATACCAGATATTCTATATTCTCCAAGGTAGTCAGGGTTTGCTGTTCAATACCAACGCCTTCCAGACTCTGTTCACCACGAATAGCGGCTGTGCCCGATACGTATACGAAACCATGATCCTCTTTCCATACAGCCTTGGCACGTTCGAATTTCGGAGTGGTCTTTTGAGGAAGAGCCGCATCTTTTTTTCCCAATAATACATTCTGTGAGTAAGCATGAGCGGCAATCTGCAAAGGATTATCCACCCCAAGAACCCGGACACTTCTATCTTTACAGAGTAAAGTATCCACATCAATCATAATGCCCCCCCACTGAGTTCCGATACCGGTAGCCGCCGGATAACCAGTAGTCCACTCCACGCCATTATAAAATAGCGAACGTGCATCATTGAAATCCTGATAATGCTGATGTCCGGTTGTATCACAAGCCGTTATCTTTTCAATATAGTTCCATTGACGTATAATTGAGGAAACCGACATATCTTCCGCTTCCAAGACCCCGGCTATTCTGAAGAAAACTTCATGAGATTGCTCGCGGATGCTTTGATGCAGCACGTCTCCCGTCACACCACTCAGGAACAAGCGCTTACAACCTTCTCTTTCGATAGTGATATAAGGCAAATCTCCTTGCATCCGGTATTTAATGTGATCTTGTTCCGTCAACTTCACTTCATGCACTTCCATCAGCAACCCCATTGTCTGAGGGGGTTGTGCCACATAACTTACAGTAGGTTGATTTTCTTTGAAAATTCCTTTCACAGCTTCCCTGATGCAAGCAAAACGGGCTATATATTCTTCATTATCCATCGGTGCATCGAATATTACCATACGTACGGGAGTATGGATAGCCTTATATTCCACCAGCAACTGAGTCAGCATTTTCTCAAATGGAGCTTTATCAACCTGCAGGAAATAATGAATGATCTCTATATTTTCGTGTATAATCATGGCTTTCTTTCTTGTTTTATTAAAGTGAATTCACGTATTCGGCAAGTTCTTCCGCTTCCTTAGCTGATATTTTCTTTTCAATGCCATGCTTATGCACCGTGAACACTTCTTCCATAGTGGCAGCACGTCCGTCAAACAGATAAGGAGCCGTGCGCCAGACTTCACGCAGTGTCGGGGTATCCCACCCATTCTCAAATTCAATATCTTCGCCGATACGGTGCATCTTCATATCCGTATAATAGGGACCGGAATGACATTCGTCGCAATTAAACTTCTCATAAACCTTACGCCCCCGTTTAGCTTTCTCTGAAAGTTCACCATTTACCAGATAAGGGCTGGGAACCGGTTTCAATGACATTAGATACTCATCCACACATTCTGCGAACTCTTCCGGCAGATCACTGAACTGAATGAGCTTATATCCGGCACGAACAGCTATCTCGGCATGAGCACGAATACCAGAAATCATGCAAGGCGGAGTTACATGGGAAAATAACAAGCTCTTGCAATTTTTAGAATTGCCAATGCCATCATTCATCAAATCCCAGTTCATGGCATCCATACGCGCATCTCCCGGATGGCATCCGTTACACGACTGCCAGTTCTGGAAACAATGTTCCGCATCATTAAAGTATTTCTCACCACGCTGTATTCTGTTTTCCGTACGATTCTTCACCATGGCAACCGACTGAACATTTGCCGTATTCAAGTCCACGATATTCAATGTATCAGAGAAATAAGTAGGAACAACAGCTGTTCCATCCTTCAGCATTATACAACGCGGTCCATTACCTACCAACGCTACACGTCTACGCATACCATATAAAAAGCGTAAATCATACGCCAAAGCATCCTTTTGAGGATATTGCTCAAACTTCTGAATAAACGCAGGATAATCTATCACACTGACCTCATGGGTACCGGAGTGACTGACCACAATCTTATCATCCGTGCACTTCACATCCCAGATACCTGCTGCACCCCGTTCCGGTTCATCCAGCAACACGGCACCCTCAAAGTTCAGAGTAGCCAGATTAACGATACTGATAGCACTGGTATTCATCCAACCTTGTTGCAACTGGGAGGTCGGAACCTGGAAACGGCCCAAGTTATGAGTAACCAGCAAATAACGTCCGTCCGGAGAAAGCGACATTCCACGCAAGGCATTGCTTCCGTTGGCCAGTTGAATATCCTTTATCTTCCGGAAACTGTTCATATCAATCACCGATACGCAAGCAGCTACAGTATCTACATCCGCCCGTTGCATAGGTAAGAAATTGGTAACAAACAAGTGTTTGCCTTCTTTATCGAAGACAGCAGATTTCGGTTCACGCAATACTTTCACCGTTCTTACTATATTCTTTCCATTCTTATCCAACTCTGACACTGTGCCGGCAAACTGGTTACAAATATACAGCCTACCATTACCCGTATTTACCAAAGGAGCACAAGCACCGGATGCCGTTTCTACAAAGACTTTCTCCGAAGGATTGGAAGCAGACAGGAAATAAACACCATTCTTATGTTCACCTGCCACTGTTGCATAAATCTGGTCTCCATCTGTAGCAACTCCGGTAGGTATTTCATCCAGTTCCCACTCTTGCAAGCGTTCTTTATAATCTGATGAATAAATAGAAACCTTCTGAACACCTTTTTGAGATACGATCATTCCGGATTTATAAGGAGTGATACCCGTTATAAACAATGGAGTTCCCTCCGGTTGTTCTGTGGTATGAGTAGTAAATGCAAATAGAGATACCACTAAAAACACAGGTATTATAACCTTTGCGATGCTACGACTTTTATACTTCATAGTGATTGAATTAAGCTTGTTTTTCACATCACAAAGATAGGGCATCACTGGTCTGAGGGTTATAAATCGTGTATCATTGACTTGTAATAATGTCTCAAAACAAATGTAGTAAGCATTTTGAGACGGTAGTGGGAATCGTTTGAGACAAAAAAGGCGGAAACTCCTTTCCGCCTTAAATCTTATTTTTCGTCTTATATCTTCTCTTTCTTCGCACTGTTCATCTGTACGAACTCGGTAGGTGTGAACCCATAGAATGCTTTAAACGAATTGGAGAAGTAGGAATGACTGTTGAATCCCAACAAAGTTGCCACTTCCGAAACACTCATATTAGTCTCCTTCAGATAACGCAATGCCACCTCCAGACGCTTATTACGTATCAGTTCCGTGGGAGAAAGCTCGGATATAGCTTTGATTTTGCGGTAGAGATTGGCGCGGCTGATACCGATCTGGTCACAAAGCATCTCTATACCCAGATTCTGATCAGATATATTCTTCTCAATAATCTCATATAGTTTCTGTGAGAAGCGTTCATCCGCCGAGGTAGTACTTACACCTACCACTTCGGGCGAGAAGCGTTTGCCATACAGTTTCTTTAATTGCTCTCTCGACTGCAACAGGCTCTGAATACGTATCCGAAGCACATCCATACTGAAAGGCTTAATAACATAGTCATCGGCTCCTGCCTGAAAACCTTCCTTGATGTGCATCACCATGGAGCGTGCAGTCATCAGTATCACCGGAATATGCCCGATACGGACATCATTCTTAATCATAGAGCAAAGTTCAAGCCCGTTCCGCTTCGGCATCATGATATCACTCAGCACTAAATCCGGAAAGAACTGTATAGCTTTATCATATCCTTTTATACCGTTTGCCGCTTCGATGATTTCATAATCATTTTCCAAAGATTTATGCAGGTAATCCCGTACGTCCTTGTCATCTTCCACCAAGAGAAGCACCGGCTTTTTAGGCGCTATTTCTCCAATGGGAGATGCTTGCGGTTTCTCCACCGGCTGTGCAAATGCCGTATCGCCAATCGTTTCCACAGGCATAGAATCCGTCTCTTCTGCTGTAAAAGCTTCACGGGAAACAGGCAGCAGAACAATAAACCGCGCACCATCCGTTCCATCCTCCCGGTCTTCAATACGGATTACTCCCTTATGCAGCTTCACAATGGAATATACCAGACTAAGCCCGATGCCTGTACCCGGTACATTTACCCCTGAGGTTTCAGGTATCCGGTAGAAAGGTGTGAAAACCTTATCCCGTTCCTGAAGTGGGATTCCACAACCTGCATCCACTACCTGCAACATCATATACAGGGCAGAAGGGGCTACTTCTTTTCTATACGATTCTTCCAACTCTCCCGCCGGAATACATTCTACCGACATACATATATCTTTGCCGGAAGGAGTATACTTGAATGCATTGGACAGTAAATTGAATACGACCTTCTCAAGCAGCACTTTATCATACCAGGCCTGGAACTCCCGGTCCTGGCAATCCAGTGTGAAAGTGATTTCATTAGTTTGCGCTATCTGATTGAACGCACAGTAAATCTCCGTGACAAACTCATATACATTATTCTCCGTGACTTGCAATTCCATCGTACCACTTTGGTTTTTCTGCAAGTCCATCAGTTGATTGACCAATAAAAGAAGCCGTTGGGCATTTTTATAAATGACCATCAGTTTATCCCGCAATTCCATAGTCATATCCATCCGCTTCACCAGTTCTTCAAAGGGAGTGATAATCAGTGTCAGGGGAGTACGTAACTCATGGGCGAAATTCGTGAACAGATGCATCTTCGCCTGATGAAACTCTTCCTGTTGAAGTTTCTCTTTCTGCTCCATTTGCAGCCTTTCCCTCAAGCGGCGGCGGGCATTAAAATAATGGAAGATCGCGTAAAGCACTCCTACCACCAATAATCCATAAAGCAGGTAAGCATACCAGGTAGCCCATAAAGGCGGTGTAATGACAATCTTCAAAGTTTTTCCTTCCTCATTCCACACCCCGTCATTGTTACAGGCTTTGACATGAAAAAGATAGGTACCGGGACGCAGATTGGTATAGTAAGCTGTACTGCGTTCTCCTACATTGTTCCAGTCCTCATCATATCCTTCCAATTTATAGGCATACCGGTTCATATCCGGATTAATGAAATTCAACGCTTTATAGTCTATTGCCAGATTATTCTGATTATACCGCAATCTGATACCCTCCGCTTCATTAAGCAACCCACTTAAGATTCCTGTTCCATCGTCTGCACGCACCACACGATTATTCACTAACAGGTTTTCCAATACAATTGGCGGTACAAAACGATTCATCGGCATCTCCGGTGTATAAAAAGTAATAAAGCCATCATTACCGGTAAAGCACAATGTACCGTCCGGCATGGCTACCCCACCCCGGTATGTAAATTCACGCAAATGAATACCATTATTGAATGGAAAGTTTTTAATCTCCCCAGTGGATGGAGAATAAGAGGAAATTCCCTGCAACGAACTCATCCATAGATTTCCGTCCGCTCCCTCCAGCAATTTACAAATATCCCCTCCCATCAATCCTTCTTTCTCTGTTATCCGGCGAAGTACACCACCGCGTTTATCCAGTTGAAAAATACCGCCTCCATAGGTAGACACCCATACATCACCGGATCTGGTTGATAATATAGAAGATATATAGTTACTTGGAATTTGCATTTCTTGTTCCGGACGAGATGTGCGGAATACAGTCATTTCCCCTGTACGGGTATTAAAACGGTAAAGTCCGGCAGAACGCATACCTATCAATAACACACCGGAACTCTCTTCCGCCATGCAACGAACGGAAGAGAAATGCAATTTCTCTCCTTTCGGTCCGGTAAACTCTGTCTTCCGCTCACCGGCAGGAGTAAAGCAAGTCAGTGCATATCCGCCTTTTGAAGTTCCTACCCATAAATTGCCGTCTGCATCACGCACAATACCATAAATAGCAAGTTCTATGGGATATTTATAAAATAAAGAGAAACGCCGGGTAGCAAGATCAAAACGATAGACCTCACCCAATACCGTACCGCACCAGATACAGTCTTCCTCAGCATATACCGTTTTGATAACATTCGAATTATGTACGGAATAGCTGTCCTTATCAATCAGATAAAACTGCCCTTCTCCTGTCGAAATTTCATATTGAAGCAATCCATACCCCTCAGTAGCTATCCATAATTTTTTCTGTTTATCGACACAAGCCGTTCCATAGATTCCCGTTTGCTGATTCACCGCCTTTCCCGGAGCATGATGAATGAAGCGGTCGGTAAGAGAACTCAGCCAAGTGACACCACCGGCAAAAGTACCAATCCACAACGTACCGGTATGATCACGACAAAAAGCATAAATGGAAAAATGCCCCAAGCCACGCCCAGGTTCGTCATAGCTGCTGACTTTACGAATCTGGTCCTTCAACGGTGCATAAGCATAAATACCATCAAAAGTACCAATCAGCATTTCTCCATCCCATTCGGCAAGACAACGGACATAATTATTCTTCAGACCACTGTTGGCAGATGTATAAGAAGTTATTTTACGGTTACGGACATCAATGCAGTTAAGTCCTCCAAATTGACAACCTACCCAGATACGATGATAAGAATCTTCATAAAGAGTGGAAATACTATTGTCCGGTAAACCGGCACGACGGTCATAGTGATTAATCACCTGCATCTGTTTGTTACACTGGTAAACTCCGTTTGCCGCCGTGCCTATCCAGAAATTACCTGCCTTATCTTCCATCAGGGCAGTGACAGAACTATTGAAGTTTTCCACAAACTCCACCCTTTTAAAGTTGTCTTGTTTGGGAATGTAACAACAAAGTCCGTTACGAGTACCCACCCATACTCTGCCGGAACTATCAACTAAAAGAGAAAGGATACTTGCACTGGAAAGTCCATCTATATTATAATAATTGCGGATATGTTCGGTGCGAAGACACATCCGGCTTAACCCCCGACTGGTACCTATCCATAAATTTTTGCTATGATCTTCGCATATCTCATTGACTTCATTGTCTGCCAAACTCAGAGAATCTCCCGGATGGTGACGAAAGACGGTATATTCACTGCCATTATAACGATTCAGCCCATTACGTGTTCCCAGCCAAAGGTATCCCCGGGTATCTTGGCAAATGGTCATCACGGAAAGTTGGGAAATCCCTTCATTCAGTTTCTGGCTATAGTAAAATGAATATTTGGAATGTTCTGCCCATAAGCACAAAACTGGAAATGAGCAAATTAGAAAGATCATCAATATTTTCGTTTTCATCAGTATAGATATGTTTTGCACACAAAAATAAGAAAAGCCCGGAAATAACATAGAATATTAAGGTGAAATAAACAATATAAGGAGAAAAGAAAAGTTAGTCCGGCGTCACTAAATAGTTACAGAATAATTTTATAGTGCAAATCAGTCGAAATCTTATCCTATTTCAGTCGTATACTGAATAGGGTTCAGTCGTATACTGAACCCTATTCACTCGTATACTCATTATGCGTCACCTTAACGCTCTTGATAAACAAGTAGTTAAAAACCACGTTTTCGAAAAGCGAAATTGACTATAAATTTATACAAATAGATTATAAATTCACCTTTATCGTTGCCCCTTCCGTCACACTCTTCTTCAGCACTGATTTGCCGCCTTTCAATACTTCTACATGTAACTTCTTTCCTGCACGGGATACACGAATATCAAACTCCGAATTGAAAGCACGTACACGATTCAGATTCATATATTCCCACTCCTGTGGCAAACGGGGAGTCATCTCGAAACTGCGCAATCCTGTGGGTCGGATGCCAAACAAACCTTCGGTATAGATACGGCAATATAATCCACTTTCAGCAGAAAGATGACGCTGATCTCCTTCGGGCCACGCTTCAATGGCATAAGGCACATGATCGCCCAACAAACGGCGATGTGAATACTTCTTGAGGAAGTTCATACCTTTCTCCACTTCTCCGGCAGCAATGGTGCCACGCAAAGCATAGAGGGTACTACGGTCCCAGAAGGTTTCGGTACCGGCTTGCGTCAATAATCCGTCGTCCGTCCAGAGGCGGGATGAAAAGAGCGCATCGATAGTGCCTTGCGCACGGGTGTAGATACCCATAACAAGAGGCATACAAATCCAGGAACGCAGGATATCATTACCTTCATAATAGCGGTAACTGTGGAAACCTTCTATCTCATAACCAAAATGTTTTTCTATGGCTTTCTCTAAAGCATTCGCTTGATCACGATACGTATTCAACTGCTTTGCCGATACTCCCAATTCACGTCCCAGCATAACAGCTGAACGCAAGGCATCGTAGTAAAGCGTAGAAGTGCATAGGTTTGCATCACCAGCCGGGAAGCGATTCTCCAATTCATCCGAATTCGATGCAACCACGCCGGCGGGAGTTAGTTTACGGTTGCAATACTCCAGACACCATTCGATCAGAGGCCACAGTTCACGCGCTTCCGCCTTGTCTCCACGAGCCAACGCATAGCGTGCGGCACCGTAAGCAATCATCGCACCGTCTCCCCTATCCTTGGCACCATGCCAGAAGCTGACACCTTCGGAGATGATGGAACTCGGAATAGGTTTATACTCCGGATTCATATAGCGGGCAAAGTGGCGGAAAGAGTTCAATGCAGACTCATCACCAATCTCATAACCCAGAAAGGGGAAGAAAGGATTGATATACTCTGCCTGGTCGTTAGCCCAGACAGCCGCATAATAGGCTTCACCACCGGGACCATGCATCAATCCGCCTTTCGTGCGATAGATGCTTTCGGCACCACGTAGTTTGGCGAAGGCAAACATGCGATTAAGCACGGGATCGGGTGTGTCCAAAACCAGATTGCTCCACCATTGACTGATAAGTGCTTCACGTCCGGCACGTTCGCTAAGGATATTGATGCGGGAAAAAGCCGTATCCTCCTGGGCAGACGAAGCGTCCGCCAACTTCCGTCCCGAGAAGATGGCATAGAATTCAAGCGTTTCGCCCGGTTTCAAAACAAATGTACCACTTTTGGAAAGCCCCGCTTCAATGCGGTAGGCACCATATACACCGGCTTCTTTAGGAGTAGTATAGGCAACTCGCCACTCAGGCACCCGCAATGTGATCTGATTAGGACTACTATTCTTGAAAGTATATTCCTCACAATAGCGCGCAGCATTGGTAGAAGGATAAAGTACACGCGTCAATTGCACGGCATCTTTCAGTTCTTTGCGCCGGTGAACATAGCCGAAACTGCTTTCCACGCGCATGATACCATCGAAGGTCACGTCGCGTACTTCTTCATTCAGCAGGGTTTGATCATCCACTGTAACTAAAGCGGGAATATTCACATCGAAACGTTGCTTCAGATTGTTCTGTGTCTTATTGGGATGCATACGAAGCATAGGAAAAACAAGACTGCGGTTCAGATGGAAACGCTTCTGCGCATCCACACCGTAACGAAGGACAACGGAAAGTTGTTGCCCACTCATCTCCAGATGATCACTGTGCGGGATTTTGTCATTGATATCCCAGCGAATAGCTCCATCATCCTGAATAGTCCAACGATCTTTCGGCTGCGCAATGGCCAGCGAACCGGCAAAGATGAAAGAGAAAAGTAATAAGGTTCTTCTCAAGTTCATAAGGTTATTGTGTTTAATTATTTGCTATTAATATCAATACTGCACTCTCAAACTGGGTATTCAAGGGATTCTCCAGACCTTTTTCCATCAGTTCCGCTCCCGTAAATACCTTGCCATTGGCAGGGAAACGGGAAGTCACTCCCTTTGCCAGACTTACTTCCTCCACACGATATTTCTTATGGGCATCAAGTCCACCAAGCATTACCCGGAGTTCATTGCCATCTTTAGTCTGGTAGAAGTAAACAACCGCCTTTTCCTTATCTGTTGAAACATAACTCAAAGAAGCCAGTGGCGACTCATAGGGAGAAACCAGGCGATAAAGTTCACCATGCATCACCAACGGACGGATACGCTCTTTATACAATTTCACAGCATCAGCAATCTGCGCGCGTTCTTCAGCCGTAGCCTTATCCAATGCCAAGTCTATTCCGAATGCACCGCTCAATGCCACATCTATTGCCATCTTCAAATGACGTTTACCCATACGGGTGACATGAGCGGAGATCGTATTTGCAGGGAAGAAATGTGAGAAGCCCCATTGTATCTTGATACGTCCCAACGGATCTGTGTTGTCACTGGGCCAGAAGGAATGGAAATAGGGCATTGCGCCATAGTCCACACGTCCCGATCCGCCTGCACAAAGCATGGCCATCACATTGGGGAAGCCTTTGGCAAAACGATCCATCAGACGGTAAAGCGCCCAGTTATAGTCTATCCAGAGATGACTCTGATCGGCAGGCTGCAAATAAGAAGAGCCGGGCTGGGTGATATAGCGGTTACAATCCCACTTCACATAAGTGATATCCGGGTTAGGCCGCAAGGTTTTGTCGATAATGTCCCATTCAAAAGCCTGTACTTCGGGACGGGTAAGGTCCAGTATTTCCTGATGGCGACCCAGTATCGGTTCACGCTTGGATTGAGTAATGATCCAATCGGGATGTTTCTGATAAAGTTCACTTTGAGGATTCACCATCTCGGGTTCCAGCCAGATACCGAAGCCAACTTTACGCTTCAATGCTTCTTTGGCAATATATGACAGCCCCTTTGGTAACTTCTTGGTAGAAGGGTCCCAATCTCCCAAACCATGCTTATCATCATCACGGGAGTAAGGTCCGTTTCCGAACCAGCCATCATCTAATAAGAAAAGTTCAGCACCCACCTGGCGGGCACCGTCAAAGAGTTGCTTCAGGCGGTCTTCATCAAAATCGCAGTGCGTAGCCTCCCAGTTGTTCAGCAATACAGGGCGGTCTTTTTCTGCATCGCGGATGGCATTTGCCATAGCCCAACGATGGAAACGACGGCTGGCTTCTCCCTTACCCTGCTTACTGTACGTGTAGAGAATGGCGGGTGTAGTAAATGTACCGCCACGCTCCAGATTGTACTGCGAGCCCAAAGGATTCATACCGGTCAGCAAACGCAGGTTCTTGTTCCAGTCTACATCGAAAGCAAACTGGAAACTGCCACTCCAACGCAAAGAAGCAGCCAGTACCTCACCTTCATTCTCTTTAGCCGGTCCGTTCAGGGAGAGGATAAAAGAAGGAATACGCATCTGATGCGCACGGATGCCTAACTTGGAATCCAGAATCTTGACTCCTTCCGAAAGGCGTTCTTCATTGAGGGTCGCTTCGCGCTTATAGTTACCCGAGAATTGAGTAAGCCAGTATTCCTTTGCTTTTACCACCGGGGCAGCAGAAGCAAAACGATGCAAGATGACTTTGCCTTTCTCATTATGAGTAACGGTATTCCAGATTTCCATCATACTATTATCTGCATAGCACTTGATATAGATATCCACGCTGAAAGGATAGGCAGGGTCTTTCAGTGAAATAACGGTTTGTTCGATACCCGGGGCCAGCGCTTCAGTACGATGTCCGGCGTAGTGAAGTTCCGTAGATGTATTCCCATCTACATGAGTTGCCTGGATAGCCGGTTCTGTCAGGACACCGTTTCCATAAGAAGGAAGAAATTCCCACTCACGTGAGGGTATCTTTGCAGGAGGCTCTACTTCACGGGCAGCATCTCCAAAGCCCAATTGATAAAGGCGATCGTCCGTACCCACCATAAAGGTCAGTTTCAGTTCGCCGGATGTAACGGTGAAGAGTTTCTTCACATTTGGATTATCTGCTGCATGCACCGTGAGGAGAAGGCAGAGAAATAAACAGGTCGTCAATATATTCTTCATAATCTTATCATTCTTCTGTCATAAACTTCCAGGTTACATTGGCAATGCTGTTCGGTTTCCCTTTTTCAGCTTTTGATATAACACCTTTCAGCTTGCCTTTCTTATCTCGTGTCACAATGATATCACGCCAGGAATAGGCGCCATTCTCATAATCGAATGTTTCACCGTCATCATCATACAGCCGGTAAGCACCATCCGCTTTTCCATAATGACGAATTTCCAGATTCACCTTCTCGCCTGCTTTCGGTGCATGCAGACGAGCCTCCATAAATGGCAGGATAGCCCCATCCTTTACATATACCGGAATACGGTCCAAGCCCGGTGTAACAGTAATCTTCTCGCCATTACCCACATATTTCCCCGTATAGAAATCGTACCAGTCTCCCTTAGGCAATACCACTGTACGCTCTTTCTGGCCCTTGAACATAGGAGCTACCAACAGATATTCACCAGCCATATACTGATCCTTAATTTCCTTGGAAACCGCTTCCAGATAAGGATTCTCTTCCAGATTTGCATCCGACAGTTTCGCTGTAGTTCCTTGTTCAGGATTGAAACCCGCTTCCAGATTCATGGCACGGAATGGAGGAATACCATCGAAATGATAACGTGCAAATTCACTATACCAGTATGGCATCATCTGCATACGCAGCATTGCATACTCTTTTATCTGATTCTCTACTTCGGGGAATGTCCAGGGCTTCGTACCGCTTGCCCAAGCATTAATCATTGCCATCGGTGAAAATACTACAGACTGGAAACGGCGTAACCAGTCTTCCGATGAACTGGAACTACGTACTTCCGGAGTCCACAATACACCACTAAATCCAGAGTTAATCAGAGCGGTAATGAAGTCCTGATGACTGTAATAATCATTATAAATCACATAAGGGAAGGAAGCAGCACCGGCATTTGATGCACGAACCAATCCGAAGGTACGTTGATTACGCTTCTTGTATAATTCCGCAGTAGTGCGTTGCACCCACAAGCCATAAGTCTGACGCATCTGTTCGGCAGCAATTCCACTGGGGAAAGTAGCCACATCCGGCCAGACATAACGGTCGTATCCATCCACTTCATCCACTTTATAACCGCTGACACCGATATTCACGTGTTCTTGCTCCAGCTTATCCATCCAAATTTTACGGGCTTTCTCACCTGCCAAGTCGGGCACGATGCCACACCATACAGTGTGTGAGCCGCTTACCGGATACATATCCTTATATATCTTTGAATCGGGAGATACGTATGGGTTTGTCCATAAGTTGATGCGTACTCCTTTAGCCAACATATCTTTCACAAAGCCGGCGGGATCCGGATAGCGGGTAGCATCCCACTCAAAGGTACAAGGATACGCTTTGCTTTGCCAACCCGGTTCCAGTCCGATGAAGTCCAACGGGAAACCACGTTGTTCAAATTCATCCGCTTCGTTCTTCACGTCTTCGGCTGTATAGAGCTTCTTTGTACGTTGCGTAAAACCCAGCCCCCAACGCGGAGGCAATGTACCTCCTCCACAGAGCAGGTTATAACGACGGACAACATCCATAGGAGTAGGCCCGGCGAACAGATAAATTTCAGCACCCGGAGCAGGAACCAAGATCGAAACGGCATCCGAATAAGGAGCCGATGTCCAGGTCTTATCCAGATTACGGTCTTTAGCCACCGGAGCATTCGGACTGTCCTTACGTGCGCCGCTACCTGCATATACTGTCAGATAACGTGCCGAATTAATCAGTACTCCATAACCGGAACTGGAAATATAAAAAGGGACAGGAGCATGTGTACGCCCATTATCACGTCCACCATAATGATCTACATGCAAGTTCAGGATCTTGCCACGCTGGTGTACCGTCTGAAAGTTCAGTCCAAAGCCGTACAACTGTTCTTTGCGTTGCAAAGGAATGCGGAGACTTGTTTTACCATCTTGTATGGAACCTACAATTTCGTTCGCCAATTCAGGCAATGTCACCTCCGGCAAGCGGGCAAAACCTTCCTTTTGTGGCGTGACACCGGCCACACCCAATAATGAATATTCTTCAGGAGTGCCTACCACGCCTTTCCAGACGCCAGGCTCCACTTGCTGCCATGCAATCTGTGCTTTGGCAGGACATAGCATCAACAGGGCCATCGCCCCTACAATCAAAATTTTCTTCATTCTTTCCATTTTGTTACAATAGCGTTATTATCATCGAATCATACCGGCAAAGCCACCGTTCGGAAGAACTTTCACTTTTACCGTCCCATTTGTATTTTCTACAGGCATGTAGTCAAAACTATCCTTATCTTTTCCATCTATAATCATAGTGAATGATTTACCTTCACATCCGGCAGGCAAGGTAAATTCTATTTCACGTTCTTCTTCCTTACCACTGATACCGCCAATATACCAAATATCACCGGAACGACGTGCCACAACAGCATAATCAGCCGGATAGCCAGCCAACAAGATGCTTTCGTCCCAGGCAGCAGGAACATCTTTCAGGAATTGTTTGGGTTGTTCCGGCAAGGAAAGATAAGACTCCGCTTTATCAGCAAAACATTGGAAACCGGATTCAAAGACTACTGCAAGAGCTAACTGATGCCCCATAGTTGTCTTACGTATAGCAGGTACCCCCTGGCGTACTTTATCAGAGAAAGTCACCGGGGTATAGTCCATAGAACCGACCACATTGCGTGTGAAAGGTACAGTAGCATTGTGTTTTGCTGCCTGGTCGCAACGTTCCTGACGCCCCAAAGTTTCCGCACCCCGGATAGCTTCCGTGGTCAGCATATTCGGATACGTACGTTCAAAACCACGGGGTAAAGTGGCACCATGAAGATCTACCAGCAAATGATTATCTGCCGCATCTTTCAATAAAGCCGGATAAAGTTGGATGATGCGTTGTTTATCTGTATCAAAGAAATCGACCTTAATTCCTTTCACGCCAATTTCACTGATGCGTTGCATTTCCGCACGACGTAATTCCGGATCGCTCATCAGACGGTGCGTCGGTATAGAATCGCTGTCACGCCCTGCACCGGAATGGTACCATAACCAGACACCTACTCCCTTTTGCTGTGCGTATTTCACAACATCTTCCATAGTACCACCATTGCCCATGCGTTGCCAGCCTGCATCAATCAGCATATATTCCCAACCCATTTCAGCGCTAAGATCCACATATTTCAGCTGTGCTTTATAATCACGTGGAGTACCGCCATTAGACCACCAACTCCAGGAAGCGCGTCCTGCCTTTATCCAGGATTCATCATTCACTACAGATGCAGGATTCAGGTGTGAAATCATTTGTGTCTGGAATATGGTATTCAGATTGTCTCCTATGATAATGGCACGCCAGGGAGTGAACCACGGTAATTCCGATACCGGTTCTACTGCATCCGGTACAATTGGTTCATCCGGTTCCGGAAAGCGGATTTTATAGGCTTTACCTGTTCCGGCATTATCAATATGAGTAGCAGGATATGAGCCATCCAGGTGAGCTTCCGTTATCATCATCCAGACTCCGTTGGTGTTGAATAACATAGGGAATGCCCAACCACGTCCATGTCCACATTCCGAACGGATATCTATTTCACTTTGGCAATATTGTTCATAACTCGGTTTGTGACGATCGTTCCAGTCATACGGATGTATCCAAGCTTTTCCATTTACGGGTACGGCAAATTCCGTATGCTCGGCCTGGATAGTGTGCATTTGTCCATCCTCTCCGGGTAGTTCATAACGGAAAGCCACTCCATCATTATATATTCTCACAATCAAATTAAACTGTTTATCCTCTTTGGTACGGAAAGTAAAAGTCTGTTCGCGACACTCTTCCGTAGTATTCATTTTCTTACCGGATTTTAGCTGATAAGCATTAGAGATATCTTTCACAGCAGAAGCGGAAACAAATTGTGCGTTTTTTCCATACTCACAATTATCCATAACCAGCCCTAAAAGAGATTTCTCCATCGCCACTCCATCTTTATAAAAGACAGAGTAACTAAGATTTTCTTGTTTATTTTCCAAGACAAAACGGATGTTGCTGTCTTTAGATACTAACTCCCATGCATCAGGAGCTGTACAAGACGTCATTAATACTGCAAACAGCAATAATGCTGTATTCAATAGTTTTTTCATGGTATTCATTTTTTGTATAGTCACTAATTATTCCTGAGGGGTAAACATCACAATATATCCTCCACCCACACGCATATGCCCTGTAAGAGCATCCGTATTCCGACAAAACACACGTTCCGTCTTGATAGAAGCCGCATCAGCAGGACGATCATTCAACACCATCCCTTCATACCAACCATCACCCAAAAATGACAAAGGGAATTGTAAGGAACGCTCATTTTGCCCATTCAGAACTGCCAAAAACCATGTCTTACCACTTCTACGCGCAAATGCAGCAGTTTCACCAATCCGGCTGGACGGTAACACTACTGTTTCGTCCCAGGTTGCGGGTATCTGCTTCAGTAATTTTACTGCCGGATTATCCAGCATTGTTTTCGGATGCGAACCGAAGAATATGACAGAAGAATTAAAAACAAGGGCAGTAGCAATTTGATGTACCCACGAGGTTTCCAAACGGCGTTCTCCAAAAACAACAGGCGTATAATCTCCAGCTCCTGCTATCAAACGCGTAAAAGGCAACGTAGTATTATGTGTACTCCATTCATACTGGTTTTTACCATATTCCAGACCACGGATACCTTCACGACTCATTTCATTCGGCCACGTACGCACCTCTCCTGCCGGCTTATTGCTTCCATGAATATTAAGCATCAGTTTATATTCTGCCGCTTCTTTCAAACATGCCTGATATAGGTCTATGAACTCTTTGGATTCATGTGAAAAAGCATCCAGCTTCAAGCCAACAACTCCCAGACGATGACAACGCTCAAACAACTCTTTCCGCTTCTGCGGATCACGCATATCACGTCCGTGACGCCACAACCAGATCTTCACTCCGAACTGAGATGAATAGTCTACTAAATCTTTTAGCTGCTCATCCGTCCAACGATACCAGAAAGCATCTACCGTATTATACTCAAATCCCAGTTCTCCTGCAAATTTAGAAAATTCTTTCATTCCCTCCACAGTTCGCGCTCCACCATCCAACCAGCACCACACGGAACGTCCCGGTTTTATCCAGTCTGTCTGTACTCCTTTAGGAAATAATCGTTCATCAGGTGCAGGAGCTAAATTGGTAATCAAATCCGAATTTACCAACTCATTCAAATCATCGGCTATTATAATGGTACGCCAAGGAGTGGTAATCGTACCAGCAAGAATAGCCGGTTGTGACAATCGCCGTGCCTCCGCCAAACTATAATCATGAGCAAAAGGATATCCGGCTGGTTGTGCATGCCCTAATTTTGTTTCAAAACCATTCTTGCCATTTGCCTGCAAAGACATCCCTGCATAATTCATTAAAGCGGATTCCGTAATGCAAAGATATCCGGTCTTTCCAGGTAATTGGACCGTTACGGGAGGAGCCGCCCATTCTCCCTGCATAATCTCAGAGATTTCTTTCTTCTGGTGAATACCTTCATAATGACAGTACATATCATGATACCACACGATACTTCCCTTTGGCAATGTAAATATAGTGTGCTCATCGGGAACTCTCATCTCCCCTTGCTTCCCGGGAAGTATTATCCGAAAAGCAACACCATCATTATAAACTCTCGCCTCTATAGTAAAATTTATCTTTAAAATCGTATTCTGCAATTTGAAAGTCCGTCCATTACTCTTGTCCACAGCGAGAGAATGGCTTCCCCGAATAGGATATGTATTATCTGTCTTATAACTATCCGAAGATAATATATCCACAGAATTACAGAGTTCTGAACCATCGATAGTAAAACGTATGGGTGCCTCATCCAATACATTTACTCCATTCTTTTCTACTTCATAATAAAGCGACTTTTCCTTCAGTTTCAATGATAAAGAAACAGAACCATTCGGACTGGTAACAGGAAACAGTGTCTGTGTCTGAGCATTGGCAGAAACCAATACACAAATTCCAACTAACATTACACTAATAGTTCTTCGCATATTCATCATTTATATATTTGCATATCCCCATCTTCACAAATAATCTCAGGACGAGCATCGGGGTTCTTCAACTCAAACGTAACATTCTTCAGCTTCAACCCTTTCACATGGCGTGCCCATACTCCGTATGCCGGAATCTTAGGACCGAAAGTCTTCACCTCCGGGTATTTATCGATAGCTTCAGGTACCTGAGACAAGGCATCCTCAGGAGTTCCTGTACCCAATAAACGAATATGAATGTTTTCCAAAGTCAGGTTTGTGATGTAATGTCCTGGAATACCTGTAATCAGAATGCCGGAAGGAGGCGTCAGTTGAGCCTTATCGGCAGCCACCGCTTTCACATTACGTATTGTTACATTTTCAAAGACGCCGATAGGCTGCTGGGTATCTTCCTGTTTACGGAATACACTCAGGCGGGCACCCAAACGAAATAGCATCGGCGTACGTACTTCATCCATCGTGATATCAGAGATTTCCACATTGCGCAAATGGGCTCCATCTACAGAGAACAGCTTAATACCTCCATTCTTGGTATCATAAATATGGCAATTACTAATCTTGATATTCTCAAATCCTGCCATAGATTCTGTTCCCATCTTGATGCCTGCCTGATTACTTTTCAACTTCATATCTGTAACAATAATGTCATCACATCCCATTTTACTGGCAGTAGTCTTAAAACAAAGAGCATCGTCACCACTGACAATATCACAATTACTAATGCGTACATGCTGGCAACCATCAATATTAATACCGTCATTATGGGCTACTCCAAAGCTGCGGATCGTCACATTATGGATATTCACATTACGGCATTGAAAATAGTGGGAAGTCCAGGCACCTGCATATTTTAAAGTAACCCCTTCCACACGTACCCCTTCACAGCGAACCCAGCGCAACAGGAAAGGGCGCAATCCCCAACGCTGTCCTTCCGGGCGGGTATCTACTTTTATATGCCGCTCTTTCAAAGCCGAACCTTGACCATCGATAGCACCTTCACCCTCCAATGCCACATTTTTAGCATCCACCGCTACCAGCAATGCCCAACCGACATCAATACCCAGGCCTTCCGTAAAAGGATCAAGGTTATCGTAAGCTTTATAATCGGTAGTGCCCAGAATAAGGGCATCTTTCTCCAAATGCAAAGTTACATTATCTTTTAGCACGATGGTAGCAGACAAATAGGTTCCGGCAGGTACAAGCACCGTTCCACCACCTGCTTTATAACAAGCATCAATTGCCTTCTGAATGGCCGGTGAATCCATCTTTCTACCATTTCCCCGTGCACCGTACTTCTTCACATTGAATGTTTCAGCCTGCAAAGTGAATGGCAGAACAAATAACATCAACAACAGTAATAAATTCTTTTTCGTTTTCATGGTTAGTATTTATAAATTAACTATTTAATTTCCTTTGCTATATTCACTGCATATATCTTATTACTGCGCCGTCCCGGATGTTCCAAACGCAGTTCATTGGTACCTTTTGCCAACACTATAGGAAAAACAAACTCTCCGCGCTTCTCACCCAATGTAGCCAAATAGCCGATATTCTCACTGATTTTCTCTCCATTAATATATAAGTAAGAAGGAACCGGATTGCCACCCGTATAAGATACTACTAAGTAATATTCACCTTTATGTGGAATATTTACTTTCCAACTCACACTTCCTTCAGAGCTACCTTTTTCACCTTTGAATTCTACCGAACCATCCTCATTCAAGAATGCAGAACCCTGCCTTTCCATATCTTTAGCCTGGCATATCCCTATATCCTCCAAACGACGTACCACTACACGTTGCGAAGATGTTACTTTTTTATTTACCAAAACCTCCAGATTAAAAGCAGTCGTTTTAGAGATAGATAAAGGGATGATACCTTCTGCATCTTCCAAACGTTTTCCATTCAATCGTACTTCTTCTGCATGGGATGTTTTATAATGCAAGGCATTTTCATCTGCGTAGAAGTATTCTATTGCCGGACGCTTTTCATTCAATGGAACTCTGTATAATTCGATTCCTTTACCTGTGCCCAGATTACGGCTGTACATCCGGTGCGTTGGGTTATTCCAATGTTCATGTACGCCCAGGCTACCTTGTTCTTTTCCGATATAAGCTATCCCCGAAGGAGGATTGCCTATATTCGCCGCTTCATGAAGAAAGTTGTCGGCATTGGCACACAAAGGAAGTTCCGAATAAATAAAATCAAGTACCACTGATTCAATAGCAACCTGATCATTGGAAGCCAGGAAACTGGAAGTCCAACCGTTATTGAACGGGGGAAGTTGGAAACGTACCGCTTTTCCGTTATGTTTGGGATTTACGTACATAGCATCCACCAGATATACTAAGGTATTTCCACCTATACGTTCGTGAGCCATCAGATCGACAATGCTATTATAAGTACCCATACCACGGAAAGAAGACCAATCACGAATAGAAAGATGCAAGGGCGGTACATTGCCTATTGAACCGAACTGATTCTTACCGGTAGCAGTTATAGCTGTCTGTCCGGCACTGTCCCGCCATTTATCGGTCGGTTCAGAGTGCCTTTTCATCAATGCCATGTTAATCATATAGTCGGCTTCATAAGCCGCACGTGCCAAACTTCGGGCACCGGCATCGGTAATCTCACTGGAATAACGAATTACATCGGGAACAAATCCCCCCCAATTCTGATAATTGACATTTGGATAAACCGGATGTACATAATCGTAAACAGCCGAAATGCCCCGACGCTGTGCATCATATACCGTAATACAGTTCTGAGGAACCTTCATGATATCTACCAATTGATGCAACAAAGAATACACAGACTGCGGAGTAGCATCAATGATATTAGTTCCACCATTGTCATTCAGATTGATTTTGACAACAATCTTCTCACCTTTCTTATACTTTACTGCACCTTTACCCTTCTTATAATTAAAGGTTCTGAACAATTCATCCCATGCTTTATCAATCGTATTCTGGCGGGTCAGTGCAATTATCACTCCCTCCATCATATCATCGACCCGTGTCTGACTGTTATTATCCGGATCCGAATAAAGTCCTCTTTTTCCATCCCAGACAGCAGCTTTCGGATCATGTGCCCATGCCACCCGCCCCGGATGAATTCCTCTGGCTACTCCCATCGGAGTGTTGGGAGCGTCAATAGGCACAAAACGTCCCATATCAGTACCATTATCTATCTGCTTACGAATAACCTGCCCCATCAGAGAATTATCCACAGACATTATATATAAGGTACCCGACAGTAATATACCAACTGCCAATACGGATAAGCCCATATAGAACCTACGGGAATGCCACAAAAGTTTGAAACGTTTCCACGTACTAAATCCAACCAATGTGCTACTGATAAAAGCTACAAAAGAAAAAGCGATAGGAGCAGCGATTTGCTGACAGGGATATTCTATCCTCGAAGGTTTCGGCACAACACGTATCAGAAACCAAATCAAAGCAGCTAATCCGAACAGAGGAAAACAAATCTTCAAAACAACATTTTTCTTGTTGATTCCAACAATCCGTCCACTCTTCGGACAAGTCTTAAAGAACCATTTTTTTATTTTTGTATTCATTTCATTAGATATATAAGGATTATCTTTCATGGTTACAAAAATAGGCAGATAAAAAAGAGACGATTATCAGTATTCCATCAAATACTTGAAAAATCGTCTCAACCAAGCAGACAGTATCTTATTTATGTAAATAGACTAACTCTATTCCAATGTCTTTCCCCATATTGCGGCTATATTTCTTTTCTTCCGGATTATTCCAATGTTCCAAGACTCCGAGACTGCCAACTCCTGTGCCATCTCTTTCCGGATCATAAAAAGTAGTGGACAACGGGCGGTCTGCCAGAGCAGCTTCTACCAGATACATATCGCAATAATCCACATCGGCCATACGCGGAAACTCTGCACTCAGGAAATCAATACCCACCGCGTCAATGGCTACCGGATCCTGGGAAGCCAGCAGTGAGCAAGGCCAGTCTCCATTAAACGGTGACATCTTCCATTTACCGGAAGGCGCTCCATTCACCTTTTCCGAACCGTACAGGCCATCTATCAGAAAGAGCATTGTCTTTTGTCCCAGATCCTTATGTGCCATATAATCGGTAAAGGTCATATAGCGCGGTTTTCCACCACGGTCCTGATTGAAATTATTATGCTGATTTTTACGGAAGTCCCGGTTGATGTCCGTTACTCCATACCAGTTTTTCGCACAGAGTGTTACCCCCTGTCCGCCATGTCCCTTCAGTAATGCCATATTTATCAGATAATCAGCCTCAAGTGCACAGTTTGCCAATCCTCTCGCTAAACGGCCATTATCAGCTGAATATGGAATGGCATCTGCCGTATAAGTCGATCGGGTACGCCCATTTCCACCTTCATTATCCAGATATACAACACCGGGAAATTCGGCATGACATTTATCATAAAGAGCTTTCGTAATAAAACGGCTGGCATCAAATACTGTGATTTGCTCTTGAGGCACTCCGCCGTCATTCACCAAACTACGAAGCAAAGCAAGCGTCAGATGCGGAGAAGCATTCAACTGCTCACAATCTTCATGGGAGAAAGTATTATTCTGATTAATCTTGATAGCAATCCTTTCTCCTTTCTTATATCCACGCTTCCCTTTGCCATGCTGCTGATTGAAATAAAGAAAAAGAGATTTCCAAGCCGCCTTTTCTTTCTTTTCTCCGGTCAAAGACAAGAGAGACTGGTTTAGAAGCCAGTCGGCATCTGCCTGATTATTCCAGCGATCTTCAAACCAAAAGCCGTCTCCTTTCTCCCATGTGGCGGCACCCGGCGCATGGGCCCATACCACCCGACCCGGATAAATACCTTTCGCCTCCCCCACCGGATTATTCTTTCCCCATGCCATACGCGGTTCTCTCGCCGGAAGAAAAGCTTGTGCCAACAGGTCAGTACTGTTTTCTACCAACATCAAAGTCCCGAAAAAACAAAGACCTGCAAAAGCCCAAAAACCTATCACTGCTTTTCTATTACGGAATGCCTCGCACAACTTACGCAGGCTCACCCAGACTCCCGTGAACGAGAGTAAATACATGACAAAAGCGGACATTAATGGTGCTGCTGTCTGCATACATGGATAACTGGCACGGGAAGGTTTCGGAATAACCCGTACCAGAAACCAGATAGTGGAAAAAAGACCGAGTCCCCAAAAGAGGAAAACTCGCATCCCTCTGGAGGAAAACTCCTTCTTCTCAACCTTTTCTTTAAAATATAAATAGATACGCTTCATACTACTTGATAATAATCTCTTTACTACGCATTGATTTCACATTTTCTTTATCCGTAACGCTTGCTTTTACCTGTAGATTCTTAATCTCAGCACCAATTACATCATCCAATACTACTGCATAACGTCCATCTTTCTGCTCAGCATTAATCCTACAATTATCCAATATGAAATCTTTCACATGACGCGCCCAGAAACCAAAAGAAGGTTGTATTTTCAAATCACCTACATTATAACGTCCCACCCCGATTTCAGGCGGATACGCCTCTGCATCTTCTACCGGATGTCCACCTTTCACAAGCAAATTCACATCATGGAACTGTACATTCTTAATATACCCCGTATGCTGACCATTCGGCAAACGGAATGTCAGTCCTCCTTCTACAACTTCCGTATCCGGCAGTTTGAAACCAGCGATGATAGGAGTTGCCGTATTTTGAGAACCATCGTATGCTTTCCAGCGATCTCCCCGGAAAGAACTTCCACCATAAACCTCATCAATGTCTACTCCACAAATCACAATATTCTCCACTTGTCCGATATCAGAGTTGGTCACCAGCAATTCCTTACGTACGCTTCCATTTTCCGTGAAAGTAAACGGAGCAACATCGGCACCCAACACACGACCTCTATTGGATATGGATATGAAGAACGGAGCACGGGTGCGATGCATTATCGAGCGAGAATGTATCGGTCCGGTTTTCCCGCTATTCAGATAGACATTCTTTATATGACCACCATCATTAGTAGATATAGAAAAACCTGCTTTATTGGCTCCCAGCACATAGATATTATCCACGTATAAATCCTGAATATCATCCGCTGTTTCCGAACCTATCTGGAACAGGTTACAATTGGTATCTCCAACTATATTACGTACCATATAGTTACATACCGGACGGGTAAAGCCTAATGAACAATCCGACCCCGGTTTCACGATGTCATCCGAACTGACGCGCGAGTAAATGTTCGTCACCGTTACGTCATTGCACGCCATAAAGTCGTAGATATCACGGGCATTCCGGGTATTATGTTTGGCAAAGTAAGTATCGTGCACATGGATACCATCGGTACCTGTAGCCAGCAAAACAAAATGCCCTCCCTGGTCTATATGCAGCATATTGCTGACGTCATAATTCTTCCGGTTATCCGCATCTATATAGTAAGGCTCATCTTTTTGCGGATCATACCACATATCCTTATTTATATTCCAGCCTCCAATTTCAATATTGGTACAAAGTTTCAAAGAGAACATTTTGTCGCAGCGTTTCTCGGGAGCGTTATTCATTACTTTATCAGAAGTAACCAAATTACCATTACCCGTGATACGGCCTGTACCCACAATTTTCACATTATCAATACGTTCTCCAAAGAACATTGCATTACGGAAAAATGTATGTCCCACATCCTGCTTCGTCAGATAGTTTTCCGGATCGGCATAAGGGCGCGGATCGGTAGGCGAAAGTCCCGAACGGTAAGCCCGGTCACTAAACCAAGTCGTTTCCGGCGCATCGCCACCCGGAAGTCCCTGAATTATGGCATCTGCATCCAGATGTAGCCAGACATTGCTCAATAGATGAACCGTCCGCACATTATAGGTACCTGCCGTGAATCTCAGAATACCCCCACCCAACTTATTCATTTCACTAATAGCTTTGTTAATGTTTTCCGTATCGTCTGCTATTCCATCTCCTTTTACTCCTGTAGTTTTGATATCCTGCAGACCGGAATAGAACCAGGCTATATTTGATTCTCCCTGATTATCTCCTCCTTTCACTAATAGTTTAAAAGCGTATAATTGATTAGGGGTCAACCGACCGGCAGCAGCAAAATCATCGTCCGGCAATATCTCTGTTCTTGCAGGTTTCCAAGTCTTACCCCGATCCTCAGACAATAATAAAGTCACAGACTCCGCATTACGGGGCGCTGTCCAGTAGAAAGAAGTGAATGATAAATCCCAATCCTTTTTATACGTAAATGCATGTAAGGGAGTACGGGTAAAATCGGAGACGGTCGTAACACCCTCGAAAGTTGCAGCAGCAACCGGACTATGCAAAACTTCAGGTTGAGAGGTTATATAATCAGCCTCGAATGTATAATTACCTTTCTTTGGTATTGCCACTCCACGGAAACAAAGACGGATATCAGGTCCGTTAGAGGGACGGAAATCCAAATTTTTAAAGATCAACAGAGTGCCTTTCTTCCCATCTTTACGAATTTCCACATCTCCAACCTTTTTATAAGAATAGTTGGTTCCGGTTCTTCCGATAGATTGTTTGGGCAAATCACGTAGAATTACTTCTCCACGACCTATTACATTTACCGTTGTATTGTCCAATGTTACATCAATTCCTTCCGGTACACGGATAGAAACTGTGGTCATCGGGCTACGTTGTCCGGCATAAAAATCAAGTGTCAGATTTCCCGCAGTCTTTATCGTGAATGCAGTACGGTTCAACTTTATTACAGGCGGCAATGCCCCTTTACGTACCCCTACAGGCAAACGCTTTTTAGAAGTTGATTGCAAATAATCGCCATGAACCGGAAAACCTTCTGTTTTCTCCTGTCCGGCAGAAGTGAAAAGACGATAAACACCGTAACCGGAATGAATCAATTGTTCCTTCAGAGTTTCAACTGACGGCAAAGTGGAACTTAACCCTTCATTCTCGGGAGTATCCACTGTATAACGATAAGTAGTACCTTCAAACAACAATAAAGAGTCACTCGTTAATTGCCAGGGATACAATTCACCTGCCTGTATGCTTACTCCCGCCACTCCCAGCAACAGGAACAAAAGAAAAGATTTTGATAATATAGACTTCATATCCAATAATGTATTTCTCATAAATTAGCGATTCGTATTGATATGGTTAACATTCTCTTTCACCGCCTTATACCATGTCGGACCGGCAGTAAAGATACAGGCATCTATCCGTTCTTTTTCCTTTTGTGCCAAACCGGAAGGCATATCAATCGGCTCAAATCCTTCTCTCACCTGTTCATAAGAGACAGTCGAAAAGGAATTCTTATCTGAAAATGCCCACTGATTATCCAGAAATAAGAAACCGGGAAGTACTTCATCCGCCCTTACTATTTTCAATTCAGGAGTTTGCCCTGCAAACAGGTTATGGGCAAAACGAACATTGCGCGGCATCTTTTCTCCACGACCGGAACCTAATTCCAAGGAACTATTCAGAAAAGTATTATAAGCGATATCCACATTCTCTACCCGATGGTATGAAGTTAAGGGTTCTTGCTTCACATCCGTTTCCGCCGCAGGACGTTCGTAGACTCCCACACGTACCAACAATCCGAATGACCTTACATCTTTAATATAATTATCGTAAACCGTATGTCCTTGGTTAATGATACGGATGCCGGCAGTTCCACGCAGATTATGCCCAATAAATGTATTCGACTCTATCACATTGTAATGTCCATGACGACAAACCAATCCACCGGCAGATTCATAAAACAAGTTTCTGCGCAACACATTATGACAAGACTTCACAGAAATAATCTCATTTTCTCCACTACATCTGAAAAAGACATTATCCTCGACAATCGTACGCGATTCCAATTGGGAAGACCAGGAATGTCCGATACGAATAATTTCTGCCCCGTTGCCACCGTAAGGCTGACGTTCACCAAAGAAATTATGATCTATCAAATGATTATTCAAGTGATTATCAGCACTCAGCCACACCTGTAACACCAGTCCGCCTACTCTTTTATTAGCAAAGTAGCAATGGTCTATCCGATTATTGGTTCCCCGTAATCCGACCCAATATTCATCTCCTTCATTCGGTCGTTCACCTTTCTGAGGATCATTGCACTCATCAATCACACAACGAGTCATCCGGCAATAAGAAGCATACACACCTTTTTCTCCTTGAAAATCAATCATATCATGCCCTATAGCCCATGCCTTATAAAAGAGCAAATCCTCCAGTTGCAGATATTCTCCATATATCTTCAGCCTTAACTTACCGGCAATAACAGCCTTCCCGGGATTCTCGGCCCGCCAGACAATCGGTTTACCGGAAACACCCTTACCGGTGAAATGTATTTCTTCCAGATTATGATACGTTCCGTCTTTCAGTACGACGGCATCTCCCGGCTGCAAGTTTCCACTCCCCAGCAACTGCTTCATTGCCTCCACATCTCCCGGTGAGAATGTATACTCTTTGGCACTGGCAAAGAGCGACACCGTTAGGAGCAAAAGAACACAAAGTTTTTTCATCATGTTTTTCCAATTAGAATTAAAAAATCACAGAGCAAATATAGGTGATTAAAACATGAACGAAAATAGATAACCTCCCTCTGGAAGTAGTTTGAGAAGATACTTCAAAAGAATGGTACGTTTTTATAAACCTGGAGTGCAGATATAAAAAAATCGTCCCCTTACATTGTGATTACAACGTAAGGGGACGACCCTTTTCTAAATCAAAATTATTTATTTCTTAGGAGCCGGAGAAGAATATCTTGCGTTCAATCCTTCTACGATTTCTTTCGTAATGTTATAGATGCTGTCAGCGTACAACAGATTGTCGAAACCTGTATTGCTGATAATCATACTGTATCCTTTTGTCTTATTATACTCTTTCAGGAAAGCATTGATAGAATCGCGCAATTGCAGGCTATTCTTTTCATTTTCGCTCATCAACTCTGATTGCAGTTTGTTACTCAAAGTCTGCAAATCCTGTTCCAGTTTAGCAATACGGTTATATTCCTGCTGTGCTCTTTCCGGAGAAAGATATGCATTATTCTGATACTTCGTCTGGAAATCCTGTTTCTGCTTATCCAATTCACGAGCTTTCTGGTTCAACGTCAAACGAACATTCTCACTCTTCTTTACCATACCTTCATTCAGGTCGATGCAGAAATTATATTGTGCCAGAAGCGTGTCTATTTCAACATAAGCAATCTTCATCCCAGTAAGTTCACCTGAAGCTTGGCCTGACGTAGTTGCCGTTTGATTTTCAGCTTTACCTGTACACTGAGAAAATAAAACGATAAGTGCAAGGGCAGCCAAACCGTTTACGAGGTAGTTCAATCTCTTCATAACTTGTAAAAAATATAGTTTTAAAATTATTAATTCATACTATCATTTAAGGCTTTTTCCAGTTCATCAATAGAAAAACGCGGCTTCTTCTGTGCTTCCCTGTCTTGCGATTGGGCACACCCAATACCTCTCTCCCGCATTGCTTTATTACCGCTGACGTGCCCGTTAGGGAACTTTCCGCCTTTCACAAAAAAGACTTTTACACCTAATAATGCAATGCAAATAGCAACTATTAACAAACTTATCAATACTGTATCGAGCATTTCTACTATTTTTGTAATACGAAAACAGACTGCATTTCAGCAAAATGAAAATAAAATTTTCTTTTGCATTCAATTTGCTCTATTTTTGTGGGTGCAAATATAGGGCTTTGTATGGACTAACCCGCTTTTTTTACCATAAAAAAAGAGAAGCGGTTATAAAATAGCCAATTGATTTAACTATATTTAGCAATAAGAGGTTAAATACGAACATTCATAAAGGAATTAATATGGAAAAGAATGAACTGAAACCGGCAGGCGTTTTTCATTATTTCGATGAAATCTGCCAAGTGCCGCGTCCTTCAAAGAAGGAAGAGAAAATGATTGCTTATCTGAAAGCATTCGGTGAGAAACATAAGTTGGAAACGCTGGTGGACGAAGCCGGCAACGTCCTCATCAAAAAGCCCGCTACACCGGGCATGGAGAATCGGAAAAACGTGGTACTGCAATCTCACATCGACATGGTGTGCGAAAAGAACAACGATGTGCAGCATGATTTCCTCACCGACCCGATAGAGACCGTAATTGAAGGTGAATGGATGAAAGCCAAAGGTACAACGCTGGGAGCCGACAACGGTATCGGTGTAGCCACTGAACTGGCTATCCTCGCCGATGACAGCATTCAGCACGGACCTTTGGAATGCCTGTTTACAGTGGACGAGGAAACCGGATTGACCGGTGCTTTTGCCCTGAAAGAAGGTTTCATGAACGGGGATATTTTGCTGAACCTCGACTCGGAAGATGAAGGTGAACTCTTTATCGGCTGTGCAGGAGGAGTAGACTCCGTTGCAGAGTTTACATATAAAGAGGTGGATGTACCTGCCGGATATTTCTGTTGCAAGGTACAAGTGAAAGGTTTAAAAGGCGGGCATTCCGGTGGAGATATCCACATGGGACTTGGCAATGCCAACAAGATACTGAACCGCTTCCTGAGCCAGACTTTCCAGAAGTATGATATGTACCTGTGCGAAATCGATGGTGGTAACCTTCGCAATGCCATTGCTCGCGAAGCGCACGCCATTATCGCTATACCGGAAGACAATAAACATGATCTGCGTGCCGATCTGAATATATTTGCAGCCGAAGTACAGGCAGAGTATGCCGTAGTCGATCCGACGTTGCAACTCGTTTTAGAATCGGAAAACGCTTGTGCGAAAGCTATCGACAAAGATACTACGAAACGTTTGTTGCAAAGCCTCTATGCTTGTCCCCACGGAGTTTATGCCATGAGTCAGGACATCCCCGGACTGGTGGAAACTTCTACCAATCTTGCATCTGTCAAGATGAAGCCGGGCAATGTGATTCGTATCGAAACCAGCCAGCGCAGTTCTACCGCCTCTTCCAAACAAGACATTGCTAATATGGTACGTACCGTATTCGATATGGGTGGAGCCAAAGTTAGTTTTGGTGACGGCTATCCGGGTTGGAAGCCTAATCCACACTCTGAGATACTGGAAATCGCAGTCGAATCTTACAAACGTTTATTCGGTGTAGATGCGAAGGTAAAAGCCATCCATGCCGGATTGGAATGCGGTCTGTTCCTTGATAAGTATCCTTCACTGGATATGATATCCTTTGGTCCGACTTTGCAAGGCGTACATTCTCCCGATGAACGGATGCTGATTCCTACAGTAGATAAATTCTGGAAACACTTGCTGGATATTCTGGCTAATGTTCCCGTAAAGAAGTAACAAAAAAACTCCCGGCAGAATGTTAGTTATCTGCCGGGAGTTTTTTTAAGAACTCATTAGTTATAAAATTCTATGACTATAATATATATTGACCAGAGATATGATTATTAGTGATATATTTTATAAAGTAAGTATTCTATACGAGGACGAAGTCGATTTAAAAGCTCTCCTTTCATTCTACAATGATACTGCAAATAACCCAAGCTGAAAAGGCATACTAATCTTATTTTCTATGCTTATTTTAGAGATGAAGTCTAAAGTATTTCTTCATGAACCACACATAGATGAGACTAAGCACCCAAATAGCGCATAAAAGATACAAATAGCCCCAATTCCGACAGTATATATATCCTATTACTATTACAGCTTGCGTAAACATATAAACCAGTGACACCGCCACATGAGGTATTTTCAATTCATTCGCCATAAGCTGATACATGTGTTTCCGATGTGGCAAACCTATGTTTTCATGAAGCATCAGTCGGTGAACGATAGTCAAAACACTATCCACACCATAAACAGCCAGAAGGATAATCCAGCTGAAATCCTCAGTCTTGAGAATTAACTTTCCTATCAGGAAAAGAAGTATAAAAGCAATACTTACAGAACCTACATCACCGGCAAAACATTTCGCCTTCTTACGAAAGTTGAAGAAACAAAAGACCAAAACAGAACAGAGAACCGTATAGATTAGAGCAGGTTCTACAAACTGCGTTATTTCAGCATTGATATAAGCCAGTGCACCAAGGATAACCAGCGAATAACCACCTGTAATGCCATTGATACCATCCATGAAATTATAAGCGTTAATGATGCCCGTACAAACAATTAACGCTACAATAATCCACCACCAGGGAAGAGTAAACAATCCCCATTGATAAAACATCAAAGCCATAGCAGAAAAATGCAACATCAATCTTAAGCCTTGGGAAACAGAACGAATATCATCCACAAAACTGATAAACGTTATCAAGGTTAAAGCTAATATGAACCATGGATATTCCCAATGGTTAGTCAAGAAATAAGCTAATGCTCCAAAATAGAAGATGATTCCACCACCACGCAAAGTAATCCGGGTATGGGAACTTCTCTCATTAGGCTTATCGATGATATTGCACTTATCAGCTACTTTAAAATAAAAAAGTTCTGCCAGGAATAGCAGAACCAATATAATTACGTAATACATTATCCGTTTTTATTAATCCAATGAAACCATACCTGAAAACAGACAAATAAAAAAGCTGCTATACCTACTACAGCCATTACAATCCAAAAGCATATCCTCATTCTATCTTGAAGTTTTCTAATACATTTGTTGGCTTCCACCCTAATTCACGCATTGCTTTCTCATTACTAAAGGTTAGCGACTTGGTTATTTTATTAAGTTTCAATGAGTTTAATGGCGCTTTCTTACCCAAGCAGTCCCCTATCAAAGCCATACCTTTTGCCAGCCAATAAGGAATTGATAAAGGCAGCGACTTATTCATCTGATTACAAATCAGTGCTTCCAATTCCCTAAATGTAGGTTGATAACTATCACATACATTATAGATACCTCCTTTTCTAGCCAGCAATGGAATCAGATTCGCAATATCTTGTACCATCAGTACACTTTTCCGAGCTCTACCATCTGCAATACTGAAATACCTTCCTCTACGAATCCCTGTTATCATCGCTCCCAAATTGCCCGGAGGATTAGGGCCAGCTATCAAGGAAGGGCGAATTATCCCCAACACAACATTGTGTTTCCGACACCAATTCTGCAAATATCCTTCTGCTAAACGTTTACTCATAGCATAAGGAGTGGTTCCATTTAGTGGATACTCTTCCGTGATATTCACTCCATAATCGCAACCATATACTGCTACTGTGGAAATAAAAATAAAAGCTCTCGGTACTCCGACTTTCTCTAACGCTGTACAAAGGTTTTTCGTTCCTTGTAGATTTACATCGAAAAATGCCTGTCGTTCAGCGTCCGTTTTAGGAATAGAATGTGCTTTTCCAGCGGCATGTAATACAACATCATAACGTTCGTATAACTTCGGAATGTCCTTTGCTATATTTATGGTATAATTATCTTGCGAAGTTAGCCCAACGGTTGTGATATCACATGTTTTCTGTAGAAAGGGACATACGTTGTTACCCAAGAACCCAGAGGCTCCTGTAAATAGAAGTTTCATAAAATAAATAATTACTGTGTACAACAACACTTTTATATTAAAAGCGAGTAAAATAAAAGAATTCTAGACATTTAATACACTATTTCATAATCAATAAACAACATATTCAATGATTATTTTCAATATCAAAATGCCATATACCAGTATCTGTCAAGAATATAATACACTTTTAAACCTATCAAATATTATATTAAAGGTTAAATAATTGTTTATATATTTTTTAGCAGCTTTACCAACTCTCTCTCTTTGTTGCTTATCATCAATCAGGTCAACAATTATATCAGCCATTTCATTATATCCTGATCTGATAAACAACTCTTGTCCGTCAGAAATACATTCCAAACCTTCACTTCCAATTTTAGTTGTAACCACGCAACATCCAATAGACATAGCTTCTAATATCTTATTTTGCACCCCAGCACCAGAATACATAGGCACTACTACTACTGTCGCTTTTCTCAAATAGTCTTTAGGCTCATTAACAAAGCCTGTTACTATAACGTTCCCAGAGGCTAAATCACAAACACTCTTAACAGGACGAGAACCCACAATATAAAATTTAGCATTAGGAATCCTGTTCAATATCAACGGGAAAACAAATTTCACAAATGTCTTTACAGCCACAATATTAGGAGCATAGCACATTGAACCTACAAACACTAAATTAGAATCTTCGTTTTGTACAATAAGTTCTTCATCAAAAGGAACGCTATTACTTATCACAAATATTTCTTTGGAATTTTCAACAATCCCACTCTTTATAAATTTTTTATCAACGCTTGAAATAATAATATGTTTATCAAATGCCATTAGTACACGCTTTTCATAGCAAACTAAACGCTTATATTCTATCTTATTAAGATATTTCCAGAACAAATTAGCATTCTTGATAGCTCCCCAATAATTCATTGAAATAGCATCCACATAGTCTATAATCTTATAACATGGCATATCAATTACATACTGAGCTGTACGAATATTATTACAAAACACCAAATAATATTTATATATATTATTTTTGATAAAACTATTTGCTTTTGACGAGTAAAAATACGAACATTGTAATGGTTTAGAAATAAAAAGTCCCAAAATCCCCCTTGATACCATTCCTAATGCGGATGTCCGAAACGCATACACATTTCTACACAATTTATCTAAATCAGAACGAGAATCTTGTCCTGTATAAGTATAAATTAAATCGATGTCATAAAAAGCGCTCAACATACGCAACATCTGCATAGTACGTATAGCAGCTCCATTTTGAACAGGAAAAGGAGATTTAGAGCTAATGACAAGAATTCTTTTTTTATTCATACACTACAAATTAAATATACTTCACTCAAAAACAATATAATAACTACCATATTCCGGCAAAAATATTCCGTAATGCCCCCCACACTGTAATATCCATTTTATACTTTTGGTACTTAAACACTATATAATAAATAGCATAAAGACTAGCCCAACAACGCCCCATCAACTTACGAGTAAAAATACCTCGATCATAAAAATATTCCCGATTAAATCCATGAAACCATTGTGACTCTCCTTCAATCATTCTACCAATAGACACAGGTACATAATAAAGTTTTAGCCCCCTTTTTAAACAATCATATAAAAACATCACCTCTTCACCTCCAGCTTTTGATACTCCAGATCCTAAAGTTTCATCAAAGCAATTTTTTGTATTCAATACACTTTCTCTGCGAAATGAGATTTGCCAACTTGCTATTTTTAGTGATGACAAATAATTTAGCTTGCGCTCATGCTTCGGATAGTCTTTACCGGCATTATCTATTTGAAATGCGATAATATCCGCATCCTGATGTTCTTTATATGCTTTTAATATTCTTTCTTCATAATCATCAAATAAGATCTCATCATCATCACAAATCAGACATATATCTCCGGTCGCATTTCTTAAAGCCATATTCCGACTTTTCGAGAGCCCTCTTTCCACAGTAGAAATCATCCGAAAGCAATGATTCTCTACCGTATCTTCAATAATATCTTCTCTGTCACCTTGATTTATTACTAAAACATCAGTCGATACATTACTACGATGTATTATTGACAGGTCATCCTGACGCATACAAGATATTAAAACTTCAAGTTTCATATTTATTGGGAGACTTATAATAATTCGAAATATTAATCCATTCCTAGATAAGCAGAGCCATAATGGTCATACACGCGTACTCTTTCTTCAAACGATTGATGCCCAAACAGAAAATTGTCATACTTATCCATTAGTTGACGGTGAGTGGACAATGTCCATAGCAATAAATAACAACATATAGCTGTTTTATAAATAGCTATATTCTTGCTATTGCTATACAAAGAAATTATATAAGAATAAAATATACCATAAGCAAATCCGAACTGCTGACTGAATCGCGTAACCAAGATTGGCAATTCATTAAAAATTAGATAACATAACAGATAAAGCAACATCATATTAGCGAAATACCTACCATATTTAAAGGTTGCACACACCTTATTATAGTTTAATATCAAGACTATGAATGTCATGAGCCGCTCCAATGATCCAATAGATATAGTAGAAAATTGAACAGCACTTTCTTTAGCTAAATAAAAATGAATAGCATGACCAACTTTTCCACCTATCATTCCATCAATAGCCATTGCTATCAATGAAAAGAGTTGTATCTGAGAAAAATAATATATATTACTAAATATAAAAACAATCCATAATGTACGTACAGAAAATCGATGTCTTAGAAAAAAATACAATACAAAAAAAAGCAAAGAGATCGAATGAAAGCAAAAACCTATAAGATTAAAAAGGCTATATTTCCAAAATTTTCTTTCTTCAATATACCGTAAAGCATATAAAAACAAAAGTATAGATTTTACATTTCTATTAAGATTTACCGATTGTACATAAAAGAACACACTTAAAATCAAAAATGTAAATAGATAATTTGAAGAATATTTTTTTATACATAAATGAATAAGAACCAAATCTATAAGCACCGAAAAAGCCTGAAACACAACATAATCATTACAAAGTACCTTAAATAGTGATATATAGAACAAATAACCTTTTTCTGTAAAAACGGAGTTTGAATAACTCACAAATTCATCAAAATCAAGTAAGCAGGGGGTTTCCTGGAACATCGGATAATAATTATACCAATCAGTACAAATATATCCTCGGAATCCAACAAATATAAAATATACTAATAAAACAAAGAAAACTGCATGTGAATAATTGAAGTATTGCTTCCAAGTTTTAGACTCAGAAATTAAATAAGTACATAAGTACATGCAAAAGACAACAATATAAGGCAATGAATACCCAATATTCACTAATGGAGGATAAGAATACATAAGGTTATATCATTTCATGTTTAATTAGCCCTCAGGATCTTCATCCATTGTTTCATCATCTTATCTACTGAGAAACGATTAACTACATCCAAACCACTGACTGCCATCCTCCTCCGCTTTCCATCGTTACTCAATAAATCATGTAGTTTCCTAACAAACTCATCACAATTACCTTCCTTCACTAATAAACCATTCACTCCATCTTGAATAATCTCATGAATAGATTCATAGCTATCAAATGCAATAGGCACTACTCCCATTTGCTGAGCTTCCATCAGTGTTAGTCCCCATCCTTCTGCATCAGATGTCATTATGAAAGCCGAAGCTTTATGGTAAAATTGTACTGTATCATCAACCTGTCCTTCAAAAATAATATTCGGAATATTTTTCTCCCTTACTAATCTACGATAATCAAGAGCATATTCACCATCACCAACAATTCGCAGTATCCACTTCTTTGCTTCATCATAGCGTTGCTGATATAGCCACCAAATCTTAATAGCTAATGAAATTCGTTTTCTATCTTCTGTCAAACGGCTGACAATTAAAACTTCATAATGCTTATTATCAATATTTTCAGGTGTAGAAACAATAGGTAGTGTTATACTATTATTTATAATCCTTATACACTGTTTTCTATCTGTCGAAAAACCAATACTTTTCAAAAAAACAGGAATAAAATAACGCGACAGCAAGATTATAGTGTCTGCATTACGATAAATGTTACGAAATGAATACCAATAATAAAATCTGCGCATTAACACATAAAGTGGAGATATCAAAAACCTCGTAAGAAAAATGAATTTCTTTTGCTTATCATTACCATGTGTAGCAGCATACCAATAATATGAAACGGCAGGTAACAAATCAACAGCTGTTCGATCATGTTGAAAATAAATATAGCGTACGGAATAATACTGATTCAATTTCGTTAAAATGTTACTCAGTGTATATATTTGTTGATTAACAAGAACATTTATTTTGTTATCTGCGACAAAACGTGCCAATTGTTTATACTCATTTCCCCATTCCAAACAAAGTTTGTCTGAAAAGATCGTATGTTCCAATTCATTGGGATAATAATAAGCTGAATAACAATAGAATCCTTCTCTATTCAATAAATCGTTTACAACAACATCAGTCATCCGTTCAATACCACCTTTCTGAGGAGTTACCTCATGATAGGTCAAAAACAAAATATTCAAGCTCATTAATTCTACTTTTTAATACTTACATATAGAAGAAGTAGTCGATCCAAAAAAAAGACAGGAAATGTCTCAAGAACCAGTTTCAGAAATTTCCCCCCTAAAGATTCTGGATTATATTTCTTTTGTATACCCTCAGTATCATCTTTCAACTTTTGCAAATAATCTATCCGCTTTTTTCTACATTCCTGTAAATAGCAAAAAAAAAGTCCTTCTATTCTTATCTGATATACAAAATGAGATATCTGTTTGATATACATTTCATTTGTTACATTAAAAGACTTCAATAATTCATTTAATAGTGCAGATATACATTGATATGCATATTCACTTTCCAAATAATGATGAGTCTTAGAAGAAAGTGAAGAACAACCACCATTATACATGTATTTATAAGAAATACTCTCGGATAAATAAATTTGGGTCACATATTTCAAATAATTAAAAACATAAAGATGATCTTCATGGTAAGATATCTTCGTATCAAACAGTATTCGATACTTTCTAATTATACATAGATTAAAAAGTTTCAAAACCGGAAAACCAGAATGTAATAAACGGAAATGTGCTATGCCATTGCCCAAATCTGTTTTCTCAAGACGTTTATTGGGATATTTTATTTGCCATAAAGTACATCCTTGTATTCCATCAATTCTTTCCATCCCCTGAATAACAATGATATCATCCGGATAATTAAGCACATCACCAAAACAATGAAGATACTCTTTATCTACCCAATCATCAGAATCAATAAAACAAAGCCATCTCCCTCTTGCATTACTAATTCCAAAATTTCTCGTCCGACTAACTCCTTCATTTTCTTTATGAAATACTCGAATACGTGAATCTTTTTCAGCATACTTATCGCATATCAATCCAGAAGTATCCTTGCTACCATCATTTATCAACAATAGTTCAAAATCAGTAAAGGTTTGTGCTAGAATACTATCTATACATCGTTCCAAATATTTCTCTACGTTATATACAGGAACTACAATTGAAATTTGAGGAGTTTTCATTTAAAATCAGTTATAAAACAGATAATTATATGATTAACATATTATTGGATATCATGTCCATTTCCTTATATAGTTAATAGACTTAAGTTTCCAATCATTCAAAATTTTATTTATCCCAGTATAGTCTATAGGTCTTAAGTGTTCCTCTGACACTTCACTACCAGTAGAGATCAAACGGTTTTCCAAGCCCAAAACACTCAATAGGGAGATAAACCTTGAAGCTCCTCTTTCAGAATTCAAAATAGCTACAAATGGTTTATTAAAAATAATAGAGAACACAGTTCCATGGAAGGAATCTGTCACAACAAATTGAGCATCCCGAAATCCTGCCAACCATTTGGACACAGACGGAAAAATACATTCTGACACATTGTTTTCTATTATATTGGAAAAGTATTTCACAGGCCCATTCTCATAAGAAGTTAGATGCAAAGCATTACCTATTTTATTTATTATTTCATTTTTCTCTTGTACTCTATCTAAAATATAAGTAAGAAGCACATCCGCTGAACAAGAACTATCCTCTCCTTCTATCAATTTCAAATAATCATCCTTACTTAAAAGCATTGTCGGATCTAAAACATGAACCGCATCCATCTTAAAATAATCTCGGCAAAGATGTACACCAGACTTTTCCCTAACAGAAACCGCATCAAATAATTTAATAGACTCAGACGCTATTTTCATATCCATTTTTGAATATTCACTCAAATCATCTGTACCAAATGACGCAGCATAAGCTATACGCTTCACATTCATAGCTTTGGTAAAAGATAAAAAATAAGTAGGTATATCACTCATTATAGCCCTCCAAACCTGATCACTCCCTACTACTATTGCATCAAACTGTCTCACTGTATTGATTACATCTTCATTACTTCTTGTAAATAAATCAATTGTATCAACATGGATATTGACAAAACGCTCTGTATTAGCAGCAATGCTTCTTTTAGCCTTACTTTCTTTATCAAACGAAAAGAATAAATAACGGTATGGATAATAACGATAATTCTTTAGTATATAGAATTGAGTTGCATGATATAAAAAACGTAAAACTCTATTCCACAATGGCAGTTTTTGTATAACTCCAAGTCGATCTGTAACAACATCATGTCCCATTCGCTTCAATATTTGCTGTAAAGCGTAAGCTTGAAGCAATCCACCATAATTAGTATGCAAAGGTTGTGTAAGAATTAATATCTTCATAAATATAAAATAAAAGATTCTACCTATCTCCTACAGTTCAAAACAGCAACGCAGCAACTTCTTTCCACATCTCCCCGAACTCCTCTTCCGTAGCATACTCATGAAAAGCACTGAAGATGCGAACATAAAAACTCAGCTTAATATCTTTACCATCCCGAACTCTCGTAATAGGTGCGACGACTGATATGACAGTCCTCACAAAGCTGTTTGATACTTACTCCTAAATTAAGACGGAATTGATTGATATACTCACCTAAATTCTCATGGTCACATGATTCTTCTGTTTCTTCAAGCATGGCTCTCTATAAAATTTAATGTTAAAATTCGATAATTATATTATCAATCGTACCAACATGTTGGTACGATGCTTTTCCCCTTTCTACATAACTTCACCGCAGATTTAAAAACAACAAGCAATGAAAGCACTAAAAACAACCATTTCCATTACAGAACTGCAAAAAACAATCAAGATATGGAGAAGTCGAAAAATAACAGACTCCACTATACCCAAACTGCTTGATCTGTACCTCGGACTGACTGCCTATATGAATGATAAGCACATCTATCCGGTAGAGAACTTCTACGACATCAAGATGTCACTGAGATTTTCCACTACCCAATCACTCATCGAAGCTGTAAAGACGAGTCAGTCTTTCAAATTCATTGTGGACGAGAATCAAAAACAGATTAAAGCCTTTTATTCTCCGCTATGCCACGACGAAAATTCTAAATTAGAGACAAAAGAGGATAACAAAACACCCCAATCATCACTAAATTTACCACAAGCTTTTGCGCAAACTCTTGCGGTGGATAATATATATAATATATATACTAAAGGGAACTCTTCTGACGAAGAGGTTTCGCCTGAAGGCGAAGCAACTTTAGAAGATAAATCTTCGAAGAAAGATATTATTACAGAAGAATCTTTGGCTGCCGCCAAAGAGTTTTTCCATCTCATCAACAGAAATTCAGCTCAGAAAGCGCAGATACTAACACCACTCATCAACTGGTTCCAGATGCATGAAGGACTTACCCGAAAACACGCGTGCGAAAATCTGGTCTATCTGGTCAATGAATTACTGATTCCCTATTTCGCAGGACAGACACGGTTTATGAAGTCGAATCATACCGGACGGCTCTGCTGGTTGAATAATCTGCTGAAGTCGGCACACGGACAGCATTTGCTGAATGATGCAGCACGGGGCAGCAGGCAGAAACGGGAACAAGTTGCCCTGGAAACGAAGAAGAATCAACGCGAAAATCATCCTGTCAATGAGTTTGAATGGACAGACCCGGAGACGGGAATGAGATTCTACGACGACAAGGATGAAGGGGCGGTGAATATTCCTGCTGATGCGGAGGCAAGACCTTTCGGAAATGCGGTTTGGAATGTGCTGAGCAAGGAATGGGTTTTACCTACCACCTCCCCCTGCGGGGACTCCTCCTTCCGGAAGGAGGAGAATTGAGATAGTTCTGCTTATAAAATCTACATAAATCATAATTTATAAATCATAAATCATAATGAAACCATTTTATTATCTTTCTGACTTTCCCGAACGTAAGAACGCGGGACAGAATTTCGTTGCCGAATGTCCCAAATGCGGGAAAAAACATCTTTCAATTTCTAAAAAGACCGGAGCCTTTCATTGCTTCTACGCCGGATGTGACTTCAACGGAAAGCTGAAGGACTTCTGGGAAGAACGGCCGTACAGCGATTCATCGTTTACCGGCAATACTGGCGGAAACTATGCAGGAACTAACAAGACTGCCCGTTATTCCTGCAAAGGGAATGACGCTGCCAGCGGCAATAATTCAACAAGTAGCGGAAAAAGCACATCGGAAGTACCCATGATTCCCGAAGATTATAAAAAGCTCTCACCCGAAGTATTTTCCAAAATCAAACCCTTGACCAATGATCCGGAAACGAATGATCAGGATCAATTGGCAGCCAGACGATATCTCGCAGACCAAGGTATTTCGTTAGAGAAAGCCATCAAAGCTCGTATCGGATGTCTCACACACCGCTGCTATGGCAAGGACGATGAGAAAAAGTCCACCGGAACCCAGTATCACTGCATCGCTTACGTAAACTATGTGAACGGACAGCCAGTAAATGTCAAATACCGTTCGTGTGATCCGTCAACCATTAAAATTACAAGCGATGAAAATGCAACCGGCACAGAAAATCCCGTCTGTTATACTAAATTCTGGAGTCAGGACTCACCAACCACCCCTTGCGCACCTTACAATATCGACTGCATCAATCCGCTGCGAGTATCCGAAGACCACATCCCGCAACTGATTGTCACCGAGGGCGAAAAAGATGTACTTACCCTGCAAGAAGCCGGTTATCCCTATGTTATCAGCGTACCCAACGGTGCTGCCAGCGATTTAGCCAAGACCTTTGAAGCCTTTGAACCCTGGTTGGATCAAGTACGAGACATCGTGATATGCGGAGACCGGGACTTGCCCGGACGTACACTCATCAAACATCTTACCGACTATTTCGGAGCCCGTTGTCTGCTCACCATCCTGCCCGGCGACTGCAAGGACATATCCGATGTACTTGCTACCTATGGCATCAATGTGGTGCGCGAAATCATCGAATCGGCAGAGCCGCAACACACCTCAGACATCATCACTGTAAGCGAACGGACTAATGAAATTCTGGATGCTCTGCATGGAGAATATGACCACGGCTACGACGTGGGATACGGCCCATTGACGGATCACATCTTTCATCCCACCGATCAGGGCGGACTGATAATCACCACCGGGAAGCCCAACAGCGGAAAGACCGATTTCCTGAATGACCTCACCTGCCGGTTGATGGCAAAAACCGGACGTTACGTCTGCTATCTATCTTTTGAAGTGCCGGATAAGAACAAGCATATCGCCCACCTCATCCAGTTGATGTTGGGCAAAGTAAACACAGCCAATTACACCCGCGAGCAGCTACAACCCATAGTTAGTTTCCTGAACACACACATGGTGCACCTCGACCTGCATGAAGTCTCTCCCACCCCGACCAACATCATTGCACGGGCAGACAGGGTACGACGAACAGCTCCACTGAAATATCTGATTATCGACCCGTACCTCTTCATGGAAATGGAAACGGGACGCTACAGCACCGAAACGCAAGCCATAAAGGCCATGCTAACGCAAATGCAGGCATGGGGACGCAACAACAACATCTGGGTAATCATCGTGGCACATCCACGCAGTCTGAAAAAGCAGAACGGAAAAAACGAACTGGAAGACATAGATATGTACACCATTTCGGGAAGTGCCAACTGGGCCAATCTCGCCGATTTCATCTTTTCCATCTCCCGAATCAAGGAACAGGACCGGAGTTACACCCGACTCGATATGCTGAAAGTTCGCGACCAAGACCAGTGCCAGACAGGAAGCGTACTGTATGTTCGTCAGACTTGCGGACGCTACGATGAACGTGAATCAGAAGAACAGATCGTGACTGAAGCACAAGGCAAAATCATGACCAAAGACCGGAATCCTTGGCTTGAAGAAGTTGGAGAAGTTGAGAATTGAGAGTGAAGGTATTTGTACTTGCGGCTGCAAAGGCAGACGCTTGCGGCTCTGTCAGCCAACACTTGCACAAGTGAACGGCAACGAAGCCGCAAGTATAAAACTCTCAATTCTCAACTCTCCACTTCTTCAAGGTCTTCCCAAATATTCAAAAATCAGGCCGACTTGCTTAGATGTAAAAATCTGCTGGGTCGGTCTATAGCCGGTTGCCTGCAAAGCGGAATACAACGCTTCATTAAAACGTATCCAGCGAGACAAACGGTTAAGCGCGGAACGCTCTCCGATTTCGGGTGCATAAGCACGCGCCAATTCACTCTTGGAGTAAGGGCGCACCGGCCATTCTTCAATGGCAGCATCCGATTCCTGTTCACTCACATTTTTCTTCATTTTCCGATAACTTTTTAGATTCTTTATATGCTATAAAAGTACTAAAAAGTCATCAGATAACACTCATCCTGAAGCAGGTTTATCACCGCTCAATGTCACTCATTTTCACACCTCTCAGAGGTTGTATCTTTGACTTGTCGGAAAGAAGAAAAGTCCTTCTCCGACAAAAGTCTAATTTTTAATTATTAATTTTTAATTCATCAATTATGCCACTGAATTACAGTATTGCAATGCTCAAAAATCCTCAAAAGCAGGACGAAGAGCCCAAGGCTTATGCCAAGTCACAAATCACCGGAGAACTGACTCTGAAAGAGTTGGGACAGCAGGTAGCAAGCCAGACCACCGTTAGTAGAGCGGACGTAGCCGCCGTAATCATCTCCACTGTGGAGAATATGATTGGAGGCCTGAGAGCCGGCAAACAGGTGGACTTCGGAGACTTGGGAAAATTCCGGTTACAAATCAACAGTCGTGCGGCAGACACGGCCGAAAAATTCACGGCTGCCAATATTACCGGAGTAAACATCCAATTCGTTCCCGGAGAGGACCTGAAGGACATCTTTGCCGGAATGAGTTTCTCACCCGTACCTACACGTGCTGCAACGCGTGCATTGCTCAAAGCCCAGAAGGCAGGGCAAACCACCGTAGATATTTCCGGTTCCTCAAACTCAGGCGGAAAACCTGATGGCGGTGGCGACACCGGCGGTGACGGAGGTATTGAAGATGATCCGTTGGGATAGGATCTAAAGACGCAGCCTTCAGAAATTAAAAATGAAAGAATTAATAATGAAAGGCTGCGCTGCCAATCACTTATCACTAATTACTTATAACTAATAACTAAATTACAATTCACATGGAAAAAAAATCAAAATCAACCTGGAGTGTTATCATCAAAGTTGTAATTGCCGTGGCTTCTGCTCTGGCAGGAGTACTCGGCCTTAATGCCTGCATGGCATAAAGGCATGAAAGCAGGCAGTTTTTATCAGAACTATCGGGAGGTACGCCTCCTGGTAGTTCATTGTTCGGCAACACGCTGTGACAGGAATTTCTCCGTAGAGGCTCTTCGCCGTTGTCATCTGGCAAGAGGTTTTGCAAGCATCGGTTATCATTTCTATATCACACGTGACGGTGAAGTACACATCTGCCGTCCGGTTCATCAAATCGGGGCCCACGCAACGGGGTGGAATGATAAAAGTATAGGTATCTGCTACGAGGGCGGACTGAATGAAAGTGGGCAACCGGCTGATACAAGGACGTATGCTCAGAAATGCTCGCTACTTGATTTACTACGACAGTTAAAAACGGATTATCCGCAGGCGAAAATACTGGGACATTATCAACTCAGTAAATCTGTGCATAAAGCGTGTCCGTGCTTTGATGCAAAAACAACATACAGTGATTTATAAAACGTAAAACCGCATATTTCATTATATAGGTAGGGCTGTCTTAGTGCAATCCTACCTATATTTATTTACTAAGTTAAGCTATCATTTTCCAATCTTATTAACATAGTAATCAACGCTGCAAACACTCTGTAGCAATGATACGCGTGAATTTATTAGCTCCAACAATAGAAAGGTGGCAGGAATTAAAAAAATCCTCTTCCACAAAACGATCATCATTGATGTAATTATAGTATTCCAACATTGGATTCACTGATTTCATGGAATCTATGCAATCTGACATTTCTTTTAATCCTTTGGGAGTTGTTAACTCCAGATATGTTTTATAACAAGGAGTAGAAACCACTATTAGTGTCACATGAGTATCTTTGCAAACCTTAGCTATTCTTTTCATACACGATATATTCTCAGCTAAGGCAAGGTCAGCATTCGAATTCTTATAATCAACTTCAAAAGGTAATTTTTCTGTTTGCCAAGTCAAATTGCGCTTTGCTATATCCAAACCTTCAAAACCTAATGTATCGCAAATTCCACTTGCAAAAAAGTTTTTCGATGAAGAGAAAATCCTTCGCCCATAATTCAATTTTGAATGAAGCAGTTCCGACCAATAAATGCCCGAAATGTCGTAAGGGATATTCATATACTTCTCATACATACATTTATAAGAAGATGCATAGTCTACATCTTTACGATGAATGCATAGATAACGATAGCTTGAATATTGAAAATTATATCCTAAAGGCCATATTACGTATTGAAGATTCTTTAGTTGAGGAATGTAACGTTCTGCCAAAACCGCATCATAGTAAGTAGTCCTGCCTTGATTTGACATATTGAAGGCTCCAATATCTAAAAGTTTAGGATTTATACCGTTTGCGACATGAGAATGGCCTAAAATAAGTAATTGTATATCTTCGCTATGTTGTTCTACATATTGTTTTTTGTAGGAGTATTCATTCAGAACAGTCAATAAATACAGTTCTATCCCCGCACAGACTAACAAGAGGAGTAACGCAAACAGCGCCCCTCGCTTCATAAATTGCTTCATTATTTAGTTAGAATTGAAAATAAATAAAATCAGTTTGGCCACCTGCAAAAAGGAGAACAAATAGTATAATCGTAAAATAGATTATCCATCTCACTGGAGTATAAAGTAATATTCCCTTCCCAGTAATCTGCAATGCGTGTTGCTTGTCACGTTGAAACCACTCTACGATGACAAGAAGTACTATATAAAGCAAGGCTGACTTTCCCCATCGTATGGAAATATCCAGTAGTGATGATGAACACATTCTACCAAGATAATCCCATGCCTGACCTATATTCTCTGCCCGAAAAATAATCCAACCAATCAATGCAAGCAGGAAAGTGAAAAGCATCTGACCAAACTCTTTCACAGAAGGTAAGAATCGTCCGGCAGCTACACTGTTTGTATATTTCCGATTCTTTCCCCAAAGCATCAGTGGGAAGAAAAGCAGTGCATGATAAGCTCCCCAAGTAATAAACGTCCAGTTTGCACCATGCCAAAACCCACTGACAAGGAAAATAATTAGTGTATTTCTCATTACTTTCCAACGTACACAACGACTACCACCAAGAGGTATGTAAATGTAATCACGAAACCAGGTAGTCAGTGAGATATGCCAACGACGCCAAAACTCTGCAATGTCACGTGAGAAATAAGGAAAATTGAAATTACGCATCAGATTGATACCAAACAGACGCGCCGTACCAATAGCAATATCCGAATAACCGGAGAAGTCACCATAAATCTGAAATGTAAAAAAGAATCCCCCCAACAGTAGTGTGAATCCGGATTGATTGGAATAGTCTCCCCAAATCACATTGGCGGCTTCGGCACAGTTGTCCGCCACTACTATTTTCTTGAAGAATCCCCAAAGCATTTGCCGACAGCCATCCACGGCTTGTGCATAGTCGAATGTGCGCGACTTGTAGAACTGTGGCAACAGGTTTGTGGCACGTTCAATCGGTCCAGCCACCAACTGCGGAAAGAAGCTGATATAAGCAAAAAAGGCAATAATATCTTTACAAACCGGTAGTTTCTTTTGATAAACATCAATGCTGTAGCTCAATGCCTGAAAAGTATAGAAACTGATACCCACGGGTAAAAGAATATCTAACGTCACCCAATCCACTTGCCAACCTATATTACGGAACAGAACTGCAAAATTTTCCGCAAAAAAGTTGTAGTATTTGAATACACCAAGAATAGAAAGATTTAGTATGATGTTAGTACCACTGACAGCTTTCTGAATCTTTCGTCGTCCTTCATACTGAACAATGAGCCGCCCACTGATATAACTAAAAAACGTGGTAAGGGCGATAAGTATCAAAAAACGCCAATCCCACCAACCATAGAACACGTAACTGGCAATTACCAGAAAAAGGTTCTGCCACTTCAATCGTTTAAATACAAACCAATAGAACAAGAAGACTATCGGTAAAAAGAACAAGAATTCAAAAGAATTAAATAACATCTTTTTTTAGATTGAACTATTAGTTATAATCATGCATAAATCACTTATAAGTAGCAAAAGGCACATTTTACGAGCAAACATTAAGAATAACTACACCACGTAAAACCTCAAACCATGCTACCCGTTCTTTCACTTTCCTAGCATTTTCTTGATAACTTCTTTTCCTCTTTCGCCCACTATTCTTTTCACCGTATTCTTCAACACTCCTGTGGCCGATACATTCAGGTTATTTATTATTCTTATAGCCTCACTCTCATCCTCATTATCAGTGAACACCTCAAACAACATCGGATGTTCCGTCACATCAGGGGTAAGGAAACGCTCAAGATTCTTCAAATACTCTTCCTTGCTATCAGCCGATAAATATTCATATCCCAAATCCTCGGCATAATGCTTTACCAAACAGTGAGACTTATTACCATAGTGCCCCCCTGCCGCTATAAATCTGTCTGCTTCTTCTCCAAAAGCCGAGCCAGAATGTATGTAATTACGAAATTCTGTGCCTTTACCATTATTCACCAATAGTATACGAATATTTCGACCTACATGCCGGTTACCAACCACATTCATGTCATAGAAGAAAGCAAGATCACCTGCTACACAGAAATACAACTTATCGAGATGCGCCAATGAAGCCCCTATGAACGAAGATATATAACCGTCAATGCCGAATCCTCCTGTATTGGCATAGCCATACACCGTATCAGGAATATCAAAATAATTCCATGTACGCAATGTATTAAGAATGCCGAGAAAAAGTACACTGTTTTCCGGAATCCGACACGCTGTCTGCTGAGCAATCCAAACATTAGAAAAAGGAAGTGTATCAGGAACTTTTGCCCATGTAGCCTTCAACTCATTCATGCAAGTATCTAGATATGTGTGATGTAAAGTGGACGGATTATTGACATAATGTTCGAAAAATGTCTGTTCTTTCATTTCGAACACACAGGTCAGTTTATGATAAGTATCCCGTAACTCTCCATCCGGATTGACACGCCAAACAACCTTGGGACGCATAGCGATATATCCTCCGGAGATTTCACCTATATGTACCAACAAATCAATATCAATCAAACTGCAATAAGCTTTTTCCTGAGAAGAAAGAATAGAAATAGGTACACGATATTTGCCCTTATATCCACTTGTATGATCACAGAACACCACCGCATCGTATGTTCCGCAAAATGCATCAAGTGCAACTGTTTCAGCCTCTGTAAACTTTTGGTGAGAACCAATGAAAACGGCAATCCGACCTTCGAACAATTCAGGGTATTCATCATTTGCACAGATGCGCTTAATCATGTGTGCCTTTGGTAATTCTCTCACCGAATAATCACAGCTATAAGTTGTTTCCAAATTTAAATGAACAGGTCCTCCTCCACGGTGGTGAAGTTCCAGTAAAGCACGATTTATTTTCACCGTATTACTCCATTCATCCCTATCGTTACAAGTAGCAGGAATATATTCACTTAGTAATGCTACATCATTTTGCATTTGGCGGCGATCAATAACTTGGGCGATGTGATGACCTATCCGGGTGATATCTTGCGTACTGGTCACAGCTAACACAGGCAATTTGCGGTAATAAGCCTCTGTGAGTCCCGGCAAATAGTTACGAGAAGCTGTTGCACCCGTACAACTTAACACAACTGGTTCGCCCGATTCTGCTGCCAAGCCGCAGGCAATATATGCAGCACTACGTTCATCTACGGATGAATAAAGTTCAAAATAACTATCCTGCTGAAGACTTGCAACAAACGTTATGTTTGTTGCTCCCGGAGAAAGCACACATTTTTTTATACCGTGCTGTTTCAGCAAAGAAATAAGTATTTGTATGCTGCGTTCATTGCTATAATATTTTCCGTCCATATACTACATTGGATTTTAAAATGAATAATCTACGTCATCGAACGTCACGACTCCTGCTCCACCAGTCATATAAACGATGTCACCAACAATAGTACGTCCCATATCGCTCACCAACACGACTGCCATATTGGCTATTTCGCACGGCATAACGAAACGTCCGGAAGGAATTCGGGAACGAGCGATATTATCCGTATCATCGCCCAGCAGCATCGGCGTAGCAGTCGGCCCCGGAGCTATACCATTGACCACTATCCCGTATGGAGCGAGGGACTTCGCTAAACCAAGAGTCAATCCTCGTACTCCCCACTTGCTTAAGGCGTAAGCCGAAGTAGCTGGTCGCAAACTTGATGATGATGCTATGTTCAATATATTGCCACGTATGTTGTTGTCCTTCATGTAGCGTGCCACTTCTCGACTGAGGTAGAAAACACCTTTAAGATTGGTATCGAGTACAATGTCATAGCACTGTTCCTCTGAGTCGGCACCGAGTATTCCGGCATTATTCACGAGTATATCGATTTTACCCAATGCCTGCGTTATTCGTCGCAAATTCTCATGCAACTGTGTAACCTTGGAATTGTCCATCTCAAAGCCTAAGATTCGACACTCGTCCACACCACATACCTGCCGTAACTTCGTAACGGCTTCAGTGGCACTCATAGCACGACGGCTCGTTATGGCCACTGAAGCACCAGCCTTCAGGAAAGCTTCAGCAATGGCAAAACCAATGCCGCTTGTCCCCCCTGTCACCAATGCAAAGCGTCCTCTCAACAATTCGTTCGGAGCTAATTCCGTAATATTAGCCACAGTCATTGGAGCAAATAAGTTCATCATTCGCCTAATGTTTCTCTTCAGAAAAGTCTTCACTGCCATATTTATTGTCTATGGATATAGAATATTTATTGTACAACTGTACCCCCAAAACTCATTGAACAGTTTCACATGTACCCTTTCCCTGTAATTTTCAGGAACACAATCTTCACATAATGCGGATATCTGTGAAGTTTGAGAATTCTCGGCACATTGCTAACGAACCGAGCCCTCTTGGAATATCTCTTATACCCTACCTTCTTGAGCCAGTGCAGTAACTTATCACAGCACGGATAAATTGTAGAATCATCGATTGAATCCACAATGTCCCAAAGCCAACACAAATTCCGATCATGATAGCGATAGGAACGTACAAGGCGCGAAAAGTTCTTTTCATTGAAGTTTGCAAACCCCCAATCCACAGGGTTTTCGCCCGCACACAGTATATTAAGCTGCGTCCTCACGCACTTGGTACATACACAGCACTGCTCAGTACTGTCAGCGAAGCAGGTCCATAGCCTTGTCTTTTCACCACGTGCAATGCACCACTCCAAGATATTCTTCACCTTTCGGGAACGACGCGTATAAAGCCCATCCTGCTCCCCGAAAAAGACACCAGCGAACCTAATGGAATCCGACAATTCCGGATTCGCGCCATCCAAATTACTAGCGAGATTATCCTCCAACTGCTCAAATGCAGAACCCAATATCAGGTTACTTATGCCCATGGCATAAGCGAAAGGTGCAGCAGAAAGAATATTATTCAAGTATTTTATGCCAAACCATCCATCAAAAAGAAATGCCTCGCTGTTAAGAATAAAGGAATTCTTCAAGTCGTACTGTATCCTCGCATCATCGAAAATATTCACAAGAAAATTGTTTGTGATCAAAAGCCAATCACTTTCTGAAATGGCGGAGAACTCACGTATAAGCTGTGACTTGGCATTAAGAAAATCCCACCCTGAGTTTTCTTTTTTAGTCTTTTCCACGCTCTCTATACTTGGCACACTCACAAGAACACTTCTCTTTCCAAGATTGTCTATCCCCGCATGTAGTGCATCAACACCTCCCGAAAAAAAGACAATATTGTCGAAACGGCTTTCGGGCATTTTATTCTCTACGACGGTTTTAGCCGTCACTTTGCCACGCCATTCCTCTTTGAAAGGACCATAAATTTTAGAATAAGCGGCATAAATTGTAGAGAGGTCATCGTAAAGCGTCTTGTCTATTGAAGGTACGACAAGTTTCACACCATAAAACCATGTCACAGGTATCAGGTAAAGTGTAACGGGCAGTGCCAGTATTGATTCAGGAAGACCTTCCGGAGAGAAACCGAAGCTTTCCGCATTATAATATTTCACCCACGCCTCAACCTTCTCATTTTTAAGGAGATGTAATCCCGTATGGTCGTGTATCTCGTACTTGATAGTGTCATCCACTGCGACAATTTTCGTAATTTCAATTGTTTTAGTCATAATCTGTTTCTCCTAATATATTTTATTTTTTATCGTAAATGACGATATCAAATCTTACTACAAACTTTTTCCTTCAGGAGTTTTTTCACATAAAGCCGCTCCCTCTTCGCCATACCGATCACGAATACAGCCACGCAAGTAAAAGTCGCTATCGCCAGAGTTCTCACGACAAAAATACCTATAAACGGAGTATCCTTCCCGGGCAAGACATAAACGAAAAGTGCAGAAACAAGGAATACTAACAATGACGGCAATAAGCACTCCCTAAAAAAGCGGGCGATGGGAAAGGAATATTTCGAACGCGAGTGCAAAAGCAGCGCCACAAGTACGAAAAACTTAAATATAATATTGAGTACGAAAACTGATTCGACAGCCATACCAATCTTCAGGCACACATACGAAGCGATGAAATTTCCCAAATAGATAAAGGTCAGCACTATTTCGAAAGACTTTATTTTCCCCTGTGCCAAAACGCCCGTAGTAAGTGGACTTACGAAACATTCAATGAGCGAGTACAAAAGAATAAGCACGATGAAGTTCGTCGTGTGAGCAGGGACATCAACGAGCCATACCCCAAGTACATAATCAATGCCGGCACAAAGTGGAAGAAGGATTATCAACAGGATGAAAAAACCGAACTTCTCACTTCGGATTATAAGAGAGTGCATAGAATTCAAATCTCCGGCAGCGCAGTTCTTGGTGATTTGTGGGTTAGATGCAATCATGAAATTGGAAACGAAACTATACACGGCGGCATTTACTTGCATCGCAATTCCCTGCGCAGCATTCACCATCGGACCACCGAACAGATTCAAGAGCACGCTACTTCCTTGTTCCTTCAAAACGACAACACCATTGCCTAGAAATGCCCAACCGGAAAATGCAAACATTTTGGAAAGCAGTTTCTTATCGAATCCTCGGACAAAACGGCACTCTTCAAAATTGCGTTTGCAATAAATAGTATAAACGCTACGAACAATCAAAGAAACCACTACCATACAAAAAGCATAAAGCATTAATTTGTCTGATGATGTAACCATGAGCAAATAAGCCACTAACAACTTTAAAACGATCTCCAGAATACTGATATAGGCAAATGCCTTCATCTGCTCACGGGCAATAATCAATGCATTGTAAGGGACACTGAGTAAATTGATAAAGAAACTCAACGTGGAGAATAATAGCACGTAGAGTGCAACGTCCAAGCGCTCGGAAGGTATCACCATCTTATTCTCAACAAACCATACTCCAAACGTGGCTATCAACAAAGAAATAATTAGCCCTATAACAACCTGTATGACAAGCGAAGAGGAGAAAATCCGTTGCAAACGGAAAGTAGTGACATCCGGCTGCCCCATCTCATAAGTTATAAAACGACTGATGGCTACAGATAAGGCACCGGATAAGATACTAAACATGGCCACGAATCCACCTACCACATTGTAAATACCATAATCCTCTTCGCCCAATGCAGCAAGTATTACACGAACCGTATACAAACCTACCGCCATTACCAACAATTGCCGGATGTAAAGGAAAAAGGTATTCTTTGCTATACGCTTGTCGTTATCGGATACGGACATTCAGCATTAATTTTTAATGATTAGCTAGCGCTCTATTTTGGCGTCATCCAACATAGCGCCTTGCTTATATATACTTTTTGCCATTATAACAGACCTATCCTTATCTATTTCCAAATACCAAAACTTTCAATATCATTTTGAAAATAATCGCATCATGCCCTCCCACGTCAACACAGGCACTACAGCGTTTTATCTGTAACATCAATCATATGAATGGGAATATAAAATTCTGACCAACTCACTCTTCAGGTAAGCCGGCACACATATCAACTGCGATAAAATGATGCAGTACCAAAAATAAAAAAAGATTATTAGAACTGAGTTATCAATCTGTCAAGCGTGACCAACAATTTACGTATCGGCTCTAACAAAGGAAATACATCTTCACGTGCAAAATCAAAGAAATCATTATAGTCACCTGTTATGCTTTTTCTTTTCTATAGGCAACAACCGCTTGCATGTCTTCCGAACCAAAACTCATAACAATTGTATCCCTTCTTCTTTTACATTATGAAAAAATGGTGTAAAATGATACTTCAACCAGTCTTGCATGGTATATAGTATCGGACTTATACATTCATTTAATACCATCCCAGCTCAACTAATGGATAAGAAACATTATCGTAATCTTTAGTCTCAATCTTCGGCTTATCCCAAAGAATAAGTATATCCCAATCCGAATCAACACATGCATCGCCTCGCGCCTGTGAACCATACAAAAAAGCATGTCCACCTGAAGGAAGAACGTTCTGCAACGTATTATTTTATAGAGTGTAAGATGTCAGTCTTTACCGGATTCATAACAATTAAATACTCATTTTACACAAAGATAGACTTTTATCCCCAGAGAATATTTCTTTACAACAAATCAACTTCCTCAAAAGGATAAGGATTCTCCTCAATATATTGCAATTCCTCAATAATCTCAACTTGCTCCAATGTCAATCGGGAAGTCTCCCAACTTGAAATTATAGCATGCGCTTCCTCAGCCAATTTTTCTTCATATACTTCACCATAACAATAAGTCAGCAGACGAACTTTCAGAAGCGAAGGCTTTAGTGTGGGAAGCACTGCAAAACTACGGTCCAGAACCTTCTGAATATATTCCTGTTTATGGCCATTATCGTACATAGTGGCATTGAAAGCCACTAAAAGCCCCAGACAAAGTTCGGCTTCAGCTTCAGGAGTAGAACCATGCTTTCCATACGAGTTCAGGGCCGATTCATAAACATCACGATTCAGACGGGTGAAATCATCGACATAAATCGGACGGTCATCCTGCCCCAGAGTGAGAAGACTGTGAGCCAGGGAAAATAAGGATGAAACTTGATCACTCATATATTTAATTAAGATTTATAATTTATGATTTATAACACTGAAGTTAGTCAGTTATGGGCTCTACCAGCGAAGAGTGGATAAAGGTTGTGGCAACAGCCATGACCCCTTCAATATTCACAACTACACGACGATCACGACGAATACGAACGAACTCCCCCACAGCTCCTTCGAAAACACCGCCTATAACGCGTACTTTCTGACCTTTTATCAGTTGAAGTTCGGCCGGTTCCACATAAACAATCGACTCCTCATAGGTACCGGCAACAAGAATAAAACTACGCATCTGGCTGTCGGGAATAACAATAGGAAGATGTTGCTCACGATCCATAATATAGCGCATGGGGATATTCATACCGGCTTTATCTTTTAAAGCATCAATACGTTTACGGGTAGAGCGGATGAAAACAAGATTGTGCACAGCAGGAACAAGCCTACGAATGCGACGCCCCTTTTTCACGATATAATCGCGACGCATGGGTATGAAATTCTCAATCTTTTCCTCGTCGAGAAAAGCTTTCAAAGCTAACTCACGGCTATAAGTGACTCGCACTGCAAACCAGTGAAGATGTGGAGAGTGTGAAGTAATGTTCACGTCAGAATATTCTTTGGGGACACCGGAGTAGTGAAATACTTACCGATTAATTTATGTAATGCAGTTATTTTTAAGAAGTTATATTGCATTCATATTATTTCAAAGCGTTCCGCCATCACGGTCAAAAAGCAGTGAAACAGTTATGTGAAAAAGCTATTAACGAAGAGATTAAGGGAACTAAAATGTCTTTTAATCGTTCGTTTAATGTGCACAAAGATAAAGGGTATTTTTGAGATGAACAAGATGTTTAATAAAAATATTTATTTAAGAATATATTCTTGTGCATATTGCATTGATAATCAAAGAAATATCTTCGATAATAAATATATTTAATATCTTCTCCTTTTTATAGTTTCTGGTATCTGTTTTTTGCGTTCAAAATAGTGCACATTAAACGAACGTTTTTTATTCACCCTCCATTTCAAGTCAAAAACTACTACTAATCAACCACTTACAACATATAAAACAGTTCATTCCATTCAGTCAATATCATTCTTAAATAAGAATTGGCAAATATTCAAATATAACTTTCATGAAAAGCCTGACATTCTTGCCTTATTCCCTTGTCAACTGAAACCTTGTCAACTGCGAAAGTTAAGTTTGCGAAACTTGAGTAAATCACAATACGCTGTGATTTTTGAATATATAAAAGCTATAGTATAACTAATCCTCCTTAAAATCACAGTTAATTGTGATTTTAGTTGTATATTTCAGTTTTATTCTTTATTTTTGCTCAAAATCACACTGTATCGTGAATACAAAAGAAATAGGAATAATCATTAAGAAGCGGCGCCAACATTTGAAGGTGAGACAACAGGAGCTTGCTGATTTATCCGGTGTAGGCATCAATACATTGGTTGCCATTGAACGTGGACAAGGGAATCCAAAGTTGGAAACATTACTTGCTATCCTTGATACCTTAGGCTTGCAGGTTGAAATCAAGCTAAAAGATTAAAGTTATGAGACAATGCGAAGTTTATATACATGGTATTCGTGCCGGGATACTTACCGAAGATGACAATCGGAAGTACACCTTCATTTACGATGCTGCTTACTTGTTGGGTAAAGGAAATCCTCCTGTCAGCCTTACTCTGCCTTTACGTAGTGAACCTTATCATTCGCCGTATTTGTTTGCATTCTTCTTCAACATGCTTTCTGAAGGGGAGAATCGTCAAATCCAATCCCAAATGCTCCGTATCGATGCGGATGATGATTTCGGCATTTTGCTTGCCACCGCACAAACAGATACCATAGGAGCTGTCACTATTAAACCGATTGCCGTATGAGAGAGATACACATTTGTCCCTCTACTTTAGCTGAAGGCTACATAACCTATTCTTCTGCTGCTCGAAAAATCTTGTTCGACGGCAAGGAGGTGTCACATTACGTTGATGCACCAAGTCCATCGGAAGATAGTGCTGAAGCCAAAGAGGCAATTCGCAATGTGGGACGCATTTCTTTGTCGGGTGTGCAACCCAAATTTGCTATGGTGGTAGATATTAAGAGCTCATATTTGCGCTATGCTCGTGAAGACGAACGGGGAACATATATATTGAAACCTCGTCCTAACGGTTATCATATTCTAAATAAGGAGTATTGTGCCGCCAACGAACATCTTACTATGCAGATTGCTTCGCAAGTATATGGCATCGAAACAGCGGCCAATGGCCTCTGCTTTTTCAAGAATGACGAAGCAGCTTACATTACTCGTCGTTTTGACGTGCATCTTGGCGGAAAGTATCAGCAGGAGGATTTTGCCGCGTTGATGGGATATACCAAAGCAAATGGAGGAAGCGATTATAAATATTGCAATGCCAGTTATGAAGAGTGTGCCGAAGTGATTCGTCAGTACGTTAAGGCGGCTTCCATCGATGTAGCCCGCTTCTTTCGTTTGGTGGTGTTCAACTTTATCACTCTTAATGACGATGCTCATCTGAAGAATTTTTCGCTGATTGATAGAGACGGAGAGTATCGTCTTTCTCCAGCTTATGATTTGATAAACACTTCCTTACATTTAGTTGAACCACGTATTTTTGCCCTTGACAAAGGTTTGTTCCGAGAAGGCATGAAGCTCTCAGATACACATCAAGTGAATAGAGCCGATTTTGAAGAATTTGGTAACCGCATTGGACTTCCGGAACGAGTGGTAAAACGGGAATTGGATACATTCGCTAAAGAGAATCCGATGGTAAAGGTACTGATTGAGCATTCTTTCTTGTCCGATGTATTAAAGCGTCAATATTGGTTGTCTATAGCCTATAGGCGGAGAATGTTAGCGTGGTGATTTTTATCAATATAGCAACTTCCCTGATGGCATTAAATAAGATAACATTCTTTCTGTAGTGAAAAGATTTAAAAACTTGAAAGTTGAGCTTGCGAAACTTGAGTCATATAATAAAACCTCTCAAACCCCGTTATTTAGTAAAAACCCGATAACGGCATGAAATCAAAAGCCCTGCGCCTCATATATCTATTCCCTATATTCTTCCTGTTGTCCTTCAACGCTTGTGACGACATGGACGATTATTCGTCCGACCCGAAGCATACACTTTGTTTCTCGCAGGATACGCTACGCATGGATACCGTTCTCACCGGCATTCCTACTTCCACCCGTCAACTGAAAGTATACAACCCGAATAAGAAAGCATTGTTAATATCTTCCATAATTCTTGCCGATGCCGGTAAATCCGGTTTTCGTATCAATGTGGATGGCATAAAGGGAAATCAATTCTCCGATATAGAAATTGCAGGAGAAGACAGCCTGTATATTTTTGTAGAAGCGACCCTGCCTCAGCAAAACAATACCGACATCAGGTTAATAAAAGACTCCATTCTTTTTCAACTGAATGGCATCCGGCAAGAAGTAAAGCTGCAAGCATACGCACAAGATGCTCTTACTTTCCGGGGAAAAGTAATTGAAAAAGATACACTGATTACATCTCAACGTCCGATACTGATTTATGACAGTATCAGTATTGCTCCGGATGCACACTTAACCCTCGCAGCAGGCACCCGTTTGTATTTCCACGGCAAGGCAGGAATGCAGGTACACGGACGCCTGTCAGTAGAAGGTACCCTTTCCGCTCCGGTTGTTTTCCGGGGGGATCGTACAGACCGGATGTTCCCCTATCTTCCTTATGACCGGTTACCGGGACAATGGGGAGGCTTACGTTTTTACAAAACCAGCTATGAGAATCATCTGGTCTATGCGGATATTCATGGTGGTAGTTTCGGCATTCGTTGCGATTCTTCGATGACGGACCGCAGGAAGTTGACATTGGAATCCTCTCTCATACGACAAGTATCGGGCAATGGATTGGAGTTGACGTCGTGTCAGGTAGTGGTAGGAAACAGTGAGATCAGTAATGCGGGAGAAAACTGCGTCAGCCTGTTAGGGGGAGATTATACATTTACCCACTGTACACTGGCAAATTACTTTAGTTGGAATGTACGGAAAGGGGCGGCATTGCAAGTCCGGAATGAACTGGATGATACTGCATATCCACTTTCATCGGCTATTTTCCGTAATTGCATTATTGCGGGTTCAGGCACGGACGAAATTAACGGAGGACGCTCTAAAAATGAGAATATAGCTTTCAATTATTACTTCTCACACTGCCTCATCAACTCGATAGAAGAAGAGAATGACAAGATAGTCAATGTTATCTGGGAGAAGGATGACAATTTCATGCTGATGGATAACCATACACAGGAATACAATTTTAATCTTGGTGAAAAATCCAAAGCCATTAATTGGGGAAGAAAAGAAGATGCAAACACCTACCCAATTGACAGAAATGGACATTCCCGCCTACAGGATGCCGCACCGGATGCAGGATGTTATGAATCTATGATCTTGCCATCATACTAAAAATGGTTCTCAATGAACATTAAACTATATATTACTTTTTCATTTCTGTTCGCTCCTTTTTTCTTCCTTTGCGGACAAACGAAAAAGGACACCCTCTCTCTTCGTGTTGTCAGTTATAACGTTGAAAACTTATTCGACTGCCGCCACGATACGCTAAAAAACGACTATGAATTCCTACCCGATGCAGTACGCCACTGGAATTATACGAAATATAAAAAGAAGCTGGATAACATAGCCCGCACCATCACAGCCGTAGGCGGTTGGATTCCACCTGCACTTGTTGCCCTCTGTGAAGTGGAAAACGACAGTGTATTACGCGACCTGACCCGGCGCTCGGTTCTTCGGGAAGCCGGATACCGCTATGTGATGACCAACTCACCCGACCAGCGGGGAATTGATGTGGCATTGCTTTACCAACGGGACCGTTTCAAACTGATTTCCTATCAGGGAATCTCCATACCTCATATATCCGGTAAAACGAAATTTCGCCCTACACGGGACATACTACACGTTTGCGGGATGTTATTAAACCACGATACACTGGATGTTTTTGTAGTTCATCTTCCGTCCCGCTCAGGAGGTGCCAAAGAAAGCGAGCCTTACCGCCTACATGCCGCCCGACAGTTGAAAGCTGCGGCAGACAGCGTCTACCTTCATCGGTATCATCCGCAAATTCTTATCATGGGAGACTTTAACGATTATCCCGATAATGCATCGGTCAGCAAAATAGTTTCAGCAAAAGCGCCTCCTCAAGACAAAAGTAGTTTGCAACCACAAAGATTCTATCACTTGCTTGCCCGTAAGGCTGCTACACAAAAAGATTTCGGCAGTTATAAATATCAGGGTGAATGGGGATTACTGGATCATATCATTGTCTCCGGCACGCTTCTCCAGCCGGATGCAGACTTTTGCACCAGTGAAAGCAAAGCCGATATCTTTCGTCCTTCTTTCCTGTTGACGGATGATAAAAAGTATGGCGGTGTGCAGCCATTCCGCACTTACTACGGGATGAAGTACCAGAACGGTTACAGCGATCACCTGCCTGCATGGGCAGATTTCCGGCTCATTTATTAATCCGAATACTGATACAATTTCAAATCAAACTTCTGTACCATTACCAGCAAATGATCGAATATATCGGACTGAATGCGCTCATATTCTTTCCATACCTTGTTCCGGGAAAAGAAATAGACCTGAATAGGAACTCCGTAAGTTGTCATTTCCTTCTGACTGATAATCAAGTCCAGATCCTGATTTACAACAGGTAGGCTACAAAGATAGCGTTCGATGTAAATGCGGTAGAGTTGTGCATTGGTAGGCACCTCTCCTTCCGCCGGCTGATAGTCCGCCATCAAAGGAACTTCCTTGCGGATGGTATCCAACATCTCAGGAGTACAGAACTTCAATGTGGTCATGTCCAGATAAATATTCTTATCCACACGACGGCCACCACTCTCCTGCATGCCGCGCCAATTCTGAAAGGAACCGTTCACTAAGGTATAAGGCGGAATGGTAGAAATTGTGTTATCCCAGTTCTGTATCTTCACGGTGTTGAGGGTAATTTCTTTCACAATACCATTGGCAGAACCGTTGGGTAAAGCAATCCAGTCGCCAATACGCAGCATTTCATTGGCAGAGAGTTGCACTCCGGCCACAAATCCCAGAATACTATCTTTAAATACCAACATCAATACTGCTGCCGAAGCACCCAATCCGGCAAAAAGGGTTGCGGGAGATTTATCAATAAGAATAGATATGGCAATGATAGCTGCTACAAAGAACAGCAGTACCTGCAATACCTGGACAAAACCTTTCATCGGGTGATTCTTACTATTGTCTTTTTGATTATGAAAATCCAGAAAAACCAGCAATAGTCCGTTCAGAGCAAAGGCTAATGCAGCTACAATGTACACGGCACACACCTTCTGGGCCAAGCCCAACAGCTCTACTCCATGCACAAAAGTATGGGGCAACAGGAAATAAATCAGAATGCCCGGCAAGGTATGTATCAGGTGAGGAACTACCTTCCGCTTCATTAATAAGGTATTCCAACGGTGGGGCGAACGATTCGTATAATGCTTCATACCGCCCACCAATATTGCTTGGAATAGATAGTCTAATCCTACAGCTACAGCAATAATCAATATGGCGATGATAGTTTCATCAAATGTATTCGCAAATTTGGGATCTACTCCCCAACCTACAAGGGTTTTATTCATCCACCCTCCTAATGTCGTCATATATTCCTCCTATTTTAGTTGCTTATAAGAATAATAACAGATAAAGGGGGCAGGTTGTTTAATGAAACGTTTTTCCGGTTTCATCTTTTAGTTTTCCGGCTTCGGTAAAAAAGTCCCGATACATCTGTCAGAAACAGTTTACTTTCGTTCTCGGATTAAACGAAAAAAGTATGAACCGAAACGTAACATTTATCAGTATTCTTAGCCTCGGACTCATGTTGGGTGCTTGTAGCAACAACTCTTCTTCACAGGAAGAGACTTTAATTGTGAAAACTGCTACTGCCAGCACCTACAGTAACGAAACAGTCAAAGAGTTCCCCATCATCACCCAACCGTTCCGTACCACAGAACTTTCTTTCCGTGTCAGTGGGCCCATCGACCGGCTGGATGTCTATGCCGGAAACTATTACCGACGTGGAGACATTATTGCAGAAATCGACCCGCGGGATTACCGCATCCGGTGTGAACGCGCCGAAGCCGTCTACCGCCAGGCAAAGGCAGAGTACGAACGTATCAGTGCGCTTTACCAGAAAAATAATCTTTCTGCCAGTGCTTACGAGAAAGCACGGGCGGAATACACTTCTGCCAAGGCAGCTTTTGATACAGCGGTCAACGAACTGGAAGATACCCGACTGATAGCCCCCTTCAACGGATATGTAGGTGAAGTCTATGTAGAGAAATTCCAGGAGGTTAAAGCCAGTCAACCCATATTAACATTTATCGATATAGACCAACTTAAAATAGAAGCTTACGTGACGCAAGATATTGCCTACCGCGTTCAACCCAGGCAAAACATACAACTGACACTGGACGTACAACCGGACATGAAGTTAGAAGCGCAGATTGCAGAAGTTTCCAAAGGAACGACACAGAACAATCTTTCTTATCTGGTGACGGCACTGTTGCCCAATAAGGAAGCCCGGTTACTGGCCGGTATGTCAGGCAAGGTACGCTTTGAAAAAGCTTCTCCGGAATTATCAGATAGTACTGCCACCCAGTTGGTTTGTATTCCACAAGCAGCCTTATGCAACCGTCCCACAGCGGGCAGTTATGTGTGGGCAGTCCATCCAGAAAGCGGCATAGTCAGCCAACGCAAAGTAACCGTCGGCAGTTTACTGCCACACGGCAATGCAGGTATCACCGCCGGACTGCAACCCGGTGAAATAGTAGCCACAAGCAGCCTGCGTTTCCTGTCGGATGGTATGAAAGTAAAAATCCAATGAAACAGTAAGCATCATGAAACTAATTAAATATTTCCTACAACGCCGCTCGGTTACCATTCTCCTGTTGGTACTGGTACTTGCCGGTGGACTCTTTTCATACATCAAGATGGGGAAACTGGAGGATGCTCCTTTCACCATCAAACAGGCATTGGTACTGACTCCTTATGCCGGCGCCTCTCCCTCAGAGGTACAAAGCCAGGTGACGGATGTATTGGAAGAAGCCATCCAGTCTTTAGGGGAACTGTATTACCTGAAAACGGAAAACCGCGCGGGGCTTTCTAAAATCACCGTATATGTAAAGAAAGAGACACGTGCCGATGAGATGCAACAGCTTTGGGATAAACTGCGACGTAAAGTAGGCGATGCACAAAGCAAGCTCCCCGCCGGTGCCGGTCCATCAGTTGTGAATGATGACTTCGGCGATGTATTGGGCGTTTTCTATGGACTGACAAGCGAAGGCCGTAGCTATCGTGAACTGGAAGATCAGGCAAAGCTTATCAAGAATGAGTTACTAAAAGTAAAGGACGTTGCCCGTATCGAAATCTACGGAACGCAAACACCTACGATAGATGTAGTAGTCAGTCCGGCAGTGATGTCTCGCAGCGGCATCACTACGGCGGACATAGTCAATGCATTCAATGCCCAGAACAAGGTGGTGGATGCCGGCGGAATTACGGCAGGAACAGGGCGTATCCGTATTGAGTCCACAGGTAATTTCTATTCGCTGGACGAGATACGTCAGCTCACCATTGTTTCACGTAGTGGAGAGCATTTCCGTCTGGGAGATATTGCCGACATCAACGAAAGTTACCAAACTCCTGCCAGCAACCTGATGCGCATAGATGGGAAACCGGCCGTAGGCATTGCCATCTCTACTGTACCTACCGGTAATGTGGTAGATATGGCAAAAGCCATCGAAGCACGTATCGAGGAACTGAAAATAGATATGCCGGAAGGCTTCGGACTCACCGCTATCTATGACCAGGGACATGAGTCCGCCGTAGCCAACCAAGGATTTATTATCAATCTGATAGTATCTGTAATTACTGTAGTAGCCATCCTGCTCTTCTTCATCGGTTTCAAGAATGGTTTATTAGTAGGCAGCGGATTGGTATTCTCCATTTTTGCTACATTAATAGTGATGCTGGCGGGCGGGATTGCTCTGCAACGTATGTCATTGGCAGCCATTATCATTGCTATGGGAATGCTGGTAGATAATGCCATTGTAGTCTCCGACTCTGCACTGGTGAATATGCAACGGGGGATGCGAAAACGAACCTCCATCATGAAAGCATGTTCTGCTACCGCTCTACCCTTGTTGGCAGCTACAGTCATAGCTATCCTGACATTCCTGCCTATTTACTATTCACCGCATATCACAGGTGAATTGTTATCCTCTTTGGTAATTGTCATCGGTGTATCACTCATGTTCAGTTGGGTATTTGCACTGACACAAACGCCATTCTTTATTCAGGAATTTGTACGTCGTCCGCGACCATCGGAATTAAAAAGCGAATTATTCTCAGGTCGGGCATACGATTCTTTCCGAAAAGCACTGCATTTCGTTATTCGTCACCGCTATGCCACACTGGGACTGATGATTGTATTGCTCGTTGTTTCCGCTTGGAGTTTCAAGTTCGTCCCAAAAGTCTTTGTACCTGCGCTGGAGAAACCCTATTTCACATTGGACGTATGGCTGCCCGAAGGAACAGATATTACGGAAACCGATCGCTTGGCCTCGGAAATGGCTGAATACATCCGCAATCAAGAACAAACAGAGATGGTTTCAACCTACGTGGGACGCACTCCACCAAGATACTATCTATCCAATGTATCTTTTGGTCCGCAACCCAACTATGCGCAATTGCTGGTAAAGGCACATTCCTCTAAAGAGACAAAAGAATTGCGTAACAAATTGCAGGATTCCATTCGTACGCTTTTCCCGGGACCACTTATCAAGGTGAACAAATTCGAACTGAGTCCACTGACGGAAGCTGTCATCGAAGCTCGTTTCCTGGGACCTGATCCTGCTATACTCGATTCACTGGCAGGTATGGCTATCGAGATTATGCGCAGAAACCCCAAAGTAGCGGATGCCCGTAATGAGTGGGGCAATATGACACCTATTATCCGCCCTGTCTATGATCCGGTAAAAGCCGGTGCACTGGGTATCACAAAGTCGGCCATGATGGAGTCTGTTAAATCTATCAATGACGGGCTGACTGTAGGAATCTACCGCGACAATGAGAAGAAAGTTCCCGTACAACTTAAGTCGGCAGGTACTGATATTACCGATGCGCAGGGATTAGGAGACTTTTCTGTATGGAACGGGCAAAACTCTGCTCCTTTGTCGCAAGTCACCGGAAAGATTGAAACTGATTGGGAATGGCCGCAGATGCGTACCTATAACCGGCAACTCTCCATGTCAGCTATGTGTGGGGTAAAAGCCGGACATACCATGGCAGAAGTACACGGTGAAATTCGTCAGGAAATAGAATCGATCCAGCTTCCCGAAGGCTACACTTTCTTCTGGGACGCCCAATACAAGGACCAGCGCGAAGCCATGCAAGCCATAGCCAAATTCTTCCCGCTGGCATTCCTTGCACTGGTAGTCATTCTTGTTGCTTTGTTCGGTAACTTCCGCGATCCGCTAATCATTCTGTGTGTGCTACCATTATCCCTGATCGGTGTTGCTGTAGGTATGCTGATGACAGGGTTTGAATTTGGCTTCTTCCCCATTGCCGGGTGGCTGGGATTGCTGGGAATGATTATCAAAAATGTGATTGTGCTATTGGATGAGATACAGGTACAACGACGCGCGGAAATACCTGTCTATACTGCCATTATCGAATCTACCGTATCGCGTACCCGACCTGTACTGATGGCGGCCACTACTACGATCCTGGGTATGGTTCCCTTATTGTTCGACGTGGCTTTCGGTGGTATGGCGGCTACTATTATCTTCGGATTGACGTTTGCAACGTTGCTGACTCTGTTCGTCACTCCGGCGCTCTATTCATTGTTTTATAAAGTAAAGAAGAAATAGATTATGAAGAAATTATATATCCTTTTTATTCTATCGTTGTGTGGTCCGTTCGCTTTTGGCCAGCAAAGTGCGATGCTGGAGAAGTACAGGTCGATGGCTCTTGAATACAGCCACGACCTGAAAGCGGCGGAGAAAAATCTGGCAGCCAGCATTGAACTGGAGAAATCTGCCCGTGCAGACCTGAAACCGAAACTATCAGGCGATGCCAATTTTCAATATACCGGAAATCCGTTGGAGCTCAACCTGAACCTGCCGGGTATGGATAACCCACTCCATATACAAGGGCGCGATACCAAATATGGTGCTTCCCTCACCCTACTGCAACCTATATATACAGGCGGGCGCTTACTTGAGAGCATCCGCATGGCACAGCATCAATACTCTCTGGCCTCACACCAGAAGGAACAGCTCTTATCGGAAGTCTGTTTTCAAACGGATATTCAATACTGGAATACCGTAGCCCGCCAGGAGATCGTAGGCATTGTTACAGACTATCGGAACTCTATTGCCTCACTGACTCAAACAATCCGTGAACGGGTGGAAGTCTCACTGGTTAATCCCCAGGACCTGCTAATGGCTGAGGTGAAACTAAACGATGCTGAGTTTCAATTGCTTCAAGCACAAAAAGAATTTGATACCGGATTAATGGCTTTCAATTCCCTGATCGGGTTACCTCTGGAGGAACCTACTCCTATAGATACAATTATTCCACAAGTGGATACTTCGGACAATTCGCGGTTGGCACTTGCTATTCCACGTCCCGAAATCAAGATAGCACATGATCAGATTAAAATGGCGGAGAGTTCACGAAAGCTGAACGATTCAAAATATAAACCACAACTATATGTAGGAGTAGATGGCAGTTATTCTTCTCCGGGTTATGACTTGCGTGCCGATCTGGACCCTAACTATGCAGTGTATGCCAAAGTCAGCGTACCTTTGTTTGAATGGGGAAAGCGACGGAATGAGAAACGGGCTTCCAGCCAAAAGATAGGTATGGCAAGAGACAATCTGAATCAGATTCAGGATAAAGTCGATCTGGAAATACAAACTGCCCGTCTCTCTCTGTCACAGGCATTAAGTCAGGTACAGCTAAGCCAGCAATCGCTGGAGAAAGCTCACGAAAACGAACGCCAAGCCATGGAACGCTACAATGAAGGCGAAATATCCATTGTAGAGGTTATTGAAGCGCAGACTTACCGGCAAAACGCTGAAATAAACCATGTACAGGCCAAAGCTTCTGCACAAGGACAGTATTCGGCATTAATAAAAGCATTGAACCAATATAAATGATAAGTGGAAATTCGTAACTTTGTACTTATGAAGTGGAACACTCTTTTATACAGCCTACTCTTTTCAGGATTGGGAGTTTTCTCATTCCTGCTTCTGGCTAATTATACAAATCTTACTCCGCAAGTTACGAATACAATCCACACACCGGGTGCATTCTTCTTTGTCGTTGCCACTTTCAATATATTGGGTTATTGTACTCTTCGCATCAGTTCATGGATGAACCGCCTATATTCCAACAATTTGCGCTGGAAGTGGAAGTTCATAGCGGTATATATATCTGTAATGCTATTGTTTCTGCTATTGAATTATGGTCTGTTAGTAGCTGCCAAGTTAATAGGAAGAGCAGAAAATCCATTCACTTTCCAGATAGGAGGAATACGTATTTTATTAGTGGTGTGGTTGGTGGAACTTGTCATCCTGGGATTGTTACTTGCTAACCGTTCCATTAAAAATGCCCTCCGGCTACAACAAAAAACGGCACAATTACAGAAAGAGAATAACGCAGCCCGATATACCGCCCTGCAGAACCAACTGAACCCTCACTTCCTCTTTAATAGTCTGAATACGCTGATAGCCGAAATCGAATATAATCCGGCAAATGCCGTACGCTTCACACGAAATCTTTCGGATGTATATCGCTATGTGCTTCAATCGCAGGATAAAACCTTGATTACATTAGGTGAAGAATTAGAATTTATTCAGTCCTATCTTTTCCTGCACGAAGTCAGATTAGGCAATTGCATCACCTGCAATATCACAATACCAACCGAGGCTATGGAGTATCAACTTCCTCCGCTCACCCTGCAATTATTAGTGGAAAATGTCATTAAGCACAATTCCATCAACAGCAATAAACCGATGGAAATTACGATATACATTGCCGATCACTTTCTGGTGGTCAGCAATCCGATACACGTCAAGAAGAGCGATACAAGTTCGGGAGTAGGTCTGCAGAATCTATCGAACCGTTGCAAACTAATGATAGGTACCGACATTCTTATCAATAATGAGAACCAAATATTCACTGTAAAAGTCCCTTTAATCTATGAGTAAACTGACTGCTGCCATTATAGAAGATGAAGTACCCGCTGCCCGCCTGCTATCTTCCATCATCACACGGCTGCGTCCCGACTGGGAGGTTACCGTATTACCCGGAAGTGTGGAGGATGCCATTGCCTGGTTCAAGACACAGGCTCATCCGGATATCCTGTTTCTGGATATTCAGCTATCGGATGGCAATTCATTCGACTTCCTCACTGCCGCACAACCTTCTTCATTGATTATCTTCACAACAGCCTATGATCAATATGCCATCCGTGCCTTCACCGTGAACAGCATAGACTATATATTGAAACCTGTAGATGAGAAACGCCTACTGGATGCCATTGTGAAATATGAAACCCTGAAAGGAAAAGACTACAAACAAGAGAATTACATAGGAGACTTGATTCAAAGTCTGCAAAAGCAGGAAAAGAGCTACCGTACCCGCTTCCTCATTGCCGGAGTAGATAAATTCTGGGCCTTGCAAGTCAGTGATATTGCCTATTTCTATTCAGAAAATAAAATCACCTTTGCCGTTACAAAAAGCGGACAGGAACATATCATAGACCTTTCCCTCACCCGACTTGAAGAACAATTGGACCCTCAATGTTTTTTCCGTGCCAACCGTCAGGTTATTGTCTGTATTGATGCCATAGTGCATGCAGCGCCCTATTTTAACGGAAAAATAATACTTCACGTGAAACCGCCTCATAAAGATAAGATAACGGTGAGCGAAGAAAAAGTATCTTCTTTCAAGCTGTGGCTCAACTTTTAATCTCTTCATAGTTCGCGCCACTTTCTCCATAACCGGAAGGAAGTGGCGCGAAATACTTTAAATATACAAATTACAGAATTCTAATATCCCTCATTCTGTGACATATACCTATTCATATCCAGTTCTCTCTGAGGAATTGGAAATTTCAATCTCCAAGCAGGTACATCCAAGAATTTTTCAGCAATTCCATTACGTTTCAAAAAAGCAAAATAGGTACCTGTACCTTTCAACTGCGACTGCCACGTATTTGCTAAACGTTCCATAAAACCATCACCTGATTTTGCAGCAGACAACTTCTCTGACGAATATGCCGGAGAACCGATATTAGCTACTATTACCTTGTTCAAATATTCCTCAGCCTGCGTAGAACTGCCTAAACGGAATTCACACTCTGCTAAATTCAGCAAGACTTCTGTATAACTAAAACAAATATTGGCTACCATATCATTTTGATTGCCAGAGGATGCCTGGAATGCAGGTAGTTGATAAACCAAATCTCCCAACTGATACCTACCACTATTTATCACTTCTGCCAACATAGACTTTGCCTTACTCCAATCCTCTTGCTCCATATAAATACGCGCCAGCAGTAAAGAAGGTAAATCACGGGAAGGGAAGAAACAATCATTTACCGTAGTCTGTGCCACCTTTTCCCCAGGTAAATAGTCACGTGAGCGCAATAATGGCTCTACAAACAATTTCAATAATTCCGCTTTTAAAGTTGCAGGCATGCCTGTGTATGAATCTGTTTGAAGCTTATTTATATACACTGCCTTTCCCCATAAATTTACCATTTCATAATATAACAAGAAGCGGTGCATTTCCATCAAAGCTACGACAGCTGTGCTATCAGAAGAAGTTATGTCATCATTTACAGCATTCTCCAACCCCATATTTATTATCAAGCTCCTGTTTATCGTAGTATAACAAGCATCCCATGCATTTGATACATACGAATTATAAGGATTTAAAGTATGATTGATAAAATCTAAATATCTATTATAGCCTTGTTCCTTTTCGGACTGGCGGGAATAAAGTTCTTCAAGTGTACACATCTGTTGCAAAGCTTGATAGGAAAAAGTACAGATACTTGTAAACATTGCCGCACCATTTTCGGCCAATTGTAACTGAACCACTTTGGTCGGATCAGGATCCTGCCGAATAATCAGTTGCGCCTCTTTATTTTCATACTCACCATAAACCTTTACTGCTACAGAAGTAGCTTTCGCACTCACTGCCGGATCTACTTTAACTTCCAGATATTGGCCATCAGCCGACAGAGTTGCCTGATAAGGAATTCCCGGCTTATTTTTATACTCAAACAAATCCTTACTCCAAATAGAATCATCCGTCATATCATTGCTTGGTTCATCTCCAAGCTCCCCTTCCGGCCATAATAACTTCCATTTACTCATTTTCACAGCCACATTGGCTTCTATCTTGATGCGATAAGTCCCACCTGCCATAGGCACGTCCAACTCCGACTCTTCCAGTTTCACCGTAGTCGGTTTCCCGGCCTGCCATATCTTCAGCGTATCACAGTCTTTCCCATTCTTACTTTTAATCAATACTCTTCCGCGACGAGGTGAGAAGTTCTCATTTTTAGCAGCTTTCAGATAAACTTTGCGAAGTTGCAAACCACGCGTTGCGGCACTTTCCGTAATCCACTGACAAGTATCTGCAGGACGTATCTCTACATCTACATTAGCATTTACATCTATAGCAATAATGGTATCATTGGGAGTTTTAAGTTCGATATTCTTATTATCAATCACAACAGCATCCTTCTGTGCCTGTATCACAGTCAAAGTATCGGCTATTGCAGTATTTTCTTTATTATAGAAGATTATTTTTGCCCGACGACTTTCATTCGTCTCATTAGGGCTGATTGTATAATAAATGGTATGACTGGACATTCCACGATTCATGATCGCTTCTTTAATCCAGTCTGCATCGGGCATCTGAATGCCATATGTGCAATTACTACGCAACTCTACTTTAATAGTCTCTCCCCGGTCGCCAACAGGATACTCATTTTCATTCAACAGTATGATGTCGCCACCATGTTGGTATACTTTTACCGGCTTTGTCAGTTTACCATCAGTGATGTATATTGTTCCTTCACGTTTATCCCGTTCCCCATTTGCCTCTATCTTGAAACGAATGATAGAAGTACTCAGCCCACGAGTAGTAGAAGGTGCAAGCTTTATCCAATTTTGGCAATCGTCTGCAATTACCGCTTTGTATTCCACATTCGCTTTGACCTCTATATCTATAGTTCCTCCCTCCTGTTTCACTTCCATGCGTTCGCTCGACACAAGCAGAGCATCTGTCTGTTTCTGCGAAATCATTAATGTCTTTTTTACCTTACCGGCATTGATAGTAATGGCAACACTACGTTCGTCATAAGTCTCATTTTTATCGACACTAATGGAAACATCAGCTTTCTCTCCGGCTTTTCCACTGGTAGGATAAATCCGATACCACTTTTCACCATTACGAGTTTCTGCAGCAGTAATGCTCCAGTCCTCCGTAGTTGTGAACTCTAAAGACTGAGTATCTGCATCTTTTGTAAAGTTCAGTCCTTTCTCAAACAGCGCCTCCGTTTCAGGGGGCAACGAAATAGTAGTTTGGTCTTCTACAGCATCATCACTGCAAGCAGCCAGAAATACCAGACAGATAAATAACTGCCATGTGTTCTTCATAAACAATCTCATTTTCATATATTATTTAGTGTTCTATATAAGTTTGCTCTCATTCATCTATATAGCCCGACAAAAGTATACAAAGAAATCTGCAAAAGAAGTAAAATTCAAAAATAATTCTCACTGCGCAAAAACATTGCGCACCTCTATACAAATCTTTGCATCATCAACTTAAAAACATTAGAGTCTGTATAGATACCATTGTACATTCTGCATAAGGATAAAACAACAGTCAGTGAAGAAAGGGTCTGCTTTCAAAGTATAGCTGAACTTTTAACACAACAAACAGTCATTGTTTCAATTTATTGGCGTATATTTGAAAATTACACTTATAGACTAACTAAAAAATTAAAGGTATGACACAAATTAAAGAACTACTAAGAATCGGGCTATTTGTTATTATAGTACTTTGCGGCGCTTCAGCATGTAGCAACGATGATGGTGATGATGAACTCGCAAAGGATTACAAATTAAAAGAAGTAGCATGGATTATGCAAGATGATGAAATTAAAATCATTAAGCAAACGATACCAGGTTTCTTTACTGATAATAACACTGATGAAGAAATGAAAGTAACAGTCAAGCCAACAGCAGATGTAAGACAATCTTCATGCTTCTACACAGATGATGCAAAGTTGTTTCAACTTTTAGCCCAAACCCCTAATGAAATTTATGTCCCAGATGGTTCTACTCTCCTCCCATCAGACCATTTTTCATATATAAATAGTGGCCCTAAAACACTCTTTTCGTTGGAGGAACAATATATTCCCCTTATGGTAGAAATAACTCATGAATCGACTATACCTCCTCATCACAGACTTATTTACAATCACATCATTAGTTTGCGAGAAGTAAACGCTACTTACCGTGCCCTCTTCACAGAGATTAATACTGGTGAAGAGTTGCAAATCACAGGAAAGTGGACAGGCAAATTCTTTATGCAAAATGAGGGAGAAACATTGTTAGAAGAAATAAAGTAAACAATAAACTACTTATCTTTCAATACATAGCCTTTCTTCATCAACGATTCTATCTTCACCGAAGAGTCATTGCGAAGTGCCTTGCGCAAATAAGTAATCTGCACGTTCAGCGCCAGAGAGTTTGCATAAGAGGCACTGCTCCAAACTGTATTCAACAACAAGTCACGGTCTACAGACAAATTAAGGTTCTTCGCCAACAAACGGAGAATCTCTGCCTGACGGGAAGTTATAAGCACTTTATTATTTCCCGTTCGTATTTCATTGGTACTGTAATTGAAGACAGACTGGCCGAAATGATAAGTCTCCTCCTCCACCGTATCAGAACGCTGTGAAGCGAAACGTTCACGAATACGGGCTATAAGCTCTTCCGGATAAAACGGTTTGGCAAGATAATCATTCGCACGGAGCTGGAAACCTTGCAGACGGTCGGCCTTATCACTACGGTCGGAAAGGAAGAATATGAGTACATGCTTATCCGTCTCGCGGATACGTTCGGCAACTTCAAAGCCATTGTGACCGGGCATATTAATGTCGAGTAACACCAAATCTGGTTTCACAAGAGGAAATTGCTCGATAGCAATGCTTCCGTTCCCGGCATAAGTTACCTCGTAACCTTCTTTTTCAAGAAAGCGCTTCAGCAGCATTGAGTATTTCAAATCATCGTCGGCAAAAAGTATCTTCAAAGGTTTCATCTTATTGAGGTATATTAATTTCTATTGTCGTTCCCTTACCCGCCTGACTATTTAAAGAGATAGTCCCATGGTGTGCCTCTACCAGCAATTTCACATAACTCAGACCCAGACCGATACCCGGTAATGAGCGATCAGGAAGATTACTGCCCCGGTAGAATTTATCGAATACACGATTCTGTTCGGAAACCGGAATACCGATACCGTCATCGGATACCCGTATTATCAACTGATGATCTTGCAAAAGACAATCTACAACGACGTGCACAGAAGTACCTGAATACTTCACAGCATTCTCTATCAGATTACTAATGATGTTGGAAACGTGTACCGGATCTGCCGTCACCAAAGTCTCCGTACTGAAATGTGTCTCAATAGAAACATCTTTATCCTCTGGAATATGATAAAGGCGGACAAGCTTTTCCAGACTCGCTTTTATATCGAACGTACGAACGGAAAGTTGTGTATGTTCATCATCGGCACGCGTCATATCGCGCAACTTTGAAAGATAAGCCGACAGATTATCCAGTTCGGACATAGAATCATGGATCACTTCGTCCATTGCTTTCTCATCCATCCGCAAAGACTTGTCATTCAGGAAAGCAATACACATTTTCAGAGCCTGTACAGGCCGTTTCAATTCATGTATCATGGTGTTTACAAAGCTTTTTCGCAATTCGTCGATCCGACGTTGTTTCAGGATGGTTTTTATCTGAAACAGCAAGCAAAGCCCCAATAGGAAAATCAGACAGATACTGCCGGATAGCTGCCAACCCATACGCACAAGTACTGCATGAGGCGAAACCTTCACAGTAACAAGAAGCAACTGATGTTTCAGGGGATTATAGGGATAGCTTACTTCGATATACGGATTGAACAAAGTGCCTTGCCGCTTCAGTTCGGCATTCCACTGGTAAGTGGAATCTTCAGAAACGACCAGATGCGTAGTAAACATTTGTTCGTCCAAACGTATGGCAAGCAAGGAATCAAACTGCTGCAATGCAAAAGGTATATCCAACTCCAAACGATAAAGATTAATAATAGAGTTCAAGTTAGGAGCATCTTTATCGGACATATTGATTTTGAATGAATCCTTCACAATGATCCGTTCTTCCGGTAGAAGGGTGTCTAATGCCAATGCCCATTCCCTGCGCTGTGCCTCTCTTTCTTTATCATCCACGCTGGCAGAATCCTGCTGCTCTATTTTAAGAGTTTCTATATTCTTTTGGCCCACACTTTCCAGATCCCTCCCTTTCAGAACCCCTAAAATTACTTCGTCGATGGTGGTTCGTGCTTCCAAATCAATAGATTTACTTAGTTGATAGAAAAACATATTGCTGCTACTAAGCACCTTCTTGGGTTGGGGAGCACGGATAGAGTCATACTGTTGGGTGGTCTGCAAGATGCGATCATAGATATCATTGATCTGTTCATCATTCATGTACTGATATTGGTTACGTAGCCAGTAAGCCTGTCCGCATGTAATGAGCAGCATCGCTACAATGGAGAATATCCAAACTATCTTTATCCGTCGTTCCATAATTATTCCTCTTTTTAAGACCTCTTTCAAAAGGACCTTCATTTGGTACCGGCAAAGGTAGAAGTTAGCTTGCAAATATAAGTACGTGCGAGGCAGATATTATACGTTGCGTAATATTTCAGTAATAACTTTCGCCCTCTTCTGAAGCAAAATCCGCATAGTTTTGCAGTACAATAATCGCTGGAAGCAGCATGTCAAACCTCTAAAAAAGTAAAAACTATGAGTGCAAGAATTATTTTCTTCAATCTGTGTCTCGCCATGCTATGCGCATCACAAGCAAAGGCACAAATTATTGTTTCTGATGGAACGAAAATACAGAATGATACCATCGGCGACGCACAACTCCTTGTGCAATATGAAACGCGCTGCATCATCAATCCGGAGAAACCGGAAAATGTTACGGAAGAAACCATGATGCTGGAAGTAGGCAAAAATCTCTCCAAGTTCTACAGTTACACCAAGTATGTCTGCGACTCCGTACTGGCAGTGGATTTCGCTAACAAAGCCTCACAGGAAACCATCAATGAACACCTGAACCAATATGGGAAAAGCAAATTGGGCGAACGTACCTTCAAAGGCTATCCTACAGGAAAAGTAACTACCCTCGATGAAGTGGCAGGCATGACGCGCCTGCGTTGCGAAGAAGCGGAAGAACGTCCACAGTGGAAGATACTGGCAGAAAACGACAGTGTCCTCTCCTACCTTTGCAGCAAAGCCGAATGTCTATTCAAAGGCCGGACATGGACGGCATGGTTTACTGCAGAAATACCCGTCAGCGAAGGTCCCTGGAAACTTTATGGACTACCCGGGCTGATACTGAAAGCCGAAGACAGTGAAGGGCATTATTCATTTACCGCTGCCGGTATGGAACAGTGCCATACATACAGGCCGATACTCTTCGATGGAAAGAAGCACGAACCGATGAACCGCAAAGCATACAACAAAGTACACGAACGTTATTATGCCGACCCGGTAGGATTTATCACCGGAAGTATGCCGAATGTTACCGTTAAAATAAGCGATGAACAGGGTAATGCAACCAAGAATCCGAAGAATGTTCCTTATAATCCGTTGGAACGAGAAAAATGAGCTACAAGCTACAGGCTACCAGTGACAAGTAGCTACGCTATACTCGTAGAAAAATAAAACCTGACAATCGGTCTATAAAAGGTGCTATTTCATTACATACATGATTGTTTCTGAACTCAGTCGCATATTTAGGGTACCTCAGTATGATACTTAGGGTATCTCAGTATCATACTTAGGGTACCTCAGTCCTATACTTAGACAGTTTCCTTCTTATCCACTGATAATCAAGAGATTACAAAAGATAAATAATTGTATATAAATTAAGACAAGTCTCAAATACTAATTATTCAATTATTTCAGCATATGAATAAAAGACTTATTATTTTGTTTTTTCTGTTTCTCTTTCCTTTCTTGTCGTCTACCTACGCCCAGACATTGAGCGGCAAGATAACAGATGCAGAAACCAATCAACCGCTGGAGGCAGTCATGATCAGTGTATTGCGCGGAAACACAACGATAGACTATGCACTAACCGATGCCAAAGGGCAATTTTCTTTGCCGTGGAAGCATAGCGGAACGCTGCAACTCAGTATCTCTTTGTTAGGCTATAAGAGAGAAATACGAAATATCAATGCGGCAGGAACCCTGAATCTTAGCTTGCAACCGGAAGCTATCGTGCTGAAAGAAGTACAGATACGTCCGGGGCGCATCAATACCCGGAAAGATACGGTAAGATATGATCTGGCACAGTTTGCGTCCTCTAAAGATTTGCATATCAAGGATGTATTGAAGAAACTTCCGGGCGTGGATGTCGATGAAAATGGACAAGTTAAGTACAAAGGGAAAGCCATCGACCACTACTTTGTAGAAGGAATGGACGTCACAGGCGGACGCTACAACCAGATCAACAATAACCTGAATGCCAAAGCTGTGAAAACGGCCGAAATCATGGAAAACTATCAGTCCGTAAAGGCACTGAAAGGAAAGATTAACTCTGAAGAAGTGGCACTGAACCTGAAACTCGATCCGAAAGCACGGGACCAATGGATAGCTAACATCACACTGGGTGCCGGATGGAGCGATGACAATGATAAACTCCTATGGGAAGGCGGGCTGAATGCCCTTCAACTGGGCAAAGGTAAGCAGAGTGTCTATAATTACAAGACGAATAACAATGGCAAGGACCTCAGCGACGAACAGACAATATTGACAGGAAGCGGTTGGCAGGAAGTGCCACTTTCCGGTTTTCTATCACAGCCGGGCATCAGTGCACCGTTGGATAAAAAACGGTTATTGTTTAATGAGACGCACACCCTGAATGGCAACCGGATGTACAAATGGAATGAAGATCGCAGTTTACGTATGCAAGCCGGATACACCCATGACGTGATCCGGCAACAACGGGGAAATACGCAAGTCTATTATCAGCCAACGGATACCATACAAATAGATGAAACTTATCATTATCACCTGAGAAGCGATGCCGCCAATCTGGAACTTCGTTATGAAGATAACAGCAATCGCAACTATATATCCAACCGCTTCACAATGGATGGAGAATTAAACCATGGACGTTCGGAAGAGCTCGGACAAACTCTACGAACTTCCCGGCTGAGTGCGGGAAATTATTTCAATCTCATCCGGAACCGGGAAAGCAGTACCTGGGAATTCCGCTCGGCAACACAGTATGCTTACCAGCCCGCATCTTTATTGCTTGAAGAAGGAAAAAGCAAATTCAATCAGCACAGCTTCTATACTGATAATAGTGCGGCATATCTGCGCAAGTACAACGGCTTTACCCGGCAATACAAAGCAGGAATACAAGGAGAACGGGCAACAATGAGGTATACTCCACCTACACAACCTAATGACTTCAACGCCTCTAACCTGTCGTTGTATTTCAACCCCTATTTCCAGTTGCAACGGGGTAAATGGCTGGCTACACTTTCGTTACCCCTAAAAGCCCAGCGATACTTCTCACAACAACGTTCATTCCTCTTCTTCAATCCGTCCACGTATTTGCGTTACAAACTGGATTATCATTGGACGTTCTCTCTCTATGGCAGCCTGAAACGTTCGGCAGGAGACTTCTCCGACCTATATCCGGGACTTTACCAAACCGACTACCGTACCTGGCGAAGCGGTAACGGCCTTTTCCCTACAAGCACTACGCAGACTTATAATCTCTATGGTGAATATAAAAACACCGTGCAGGAATTCTTTGTCACAGCCTCACTGACCTACAGTCGCAGTAACCGGAATACCCTCTTTGAGCAAAGTGTTTCTGAAAATGCAATCGTCTACACCCGACGTGAGCTGCCGAATCACAGCGATAGTTGGAACCTCAGCAGTACCTTGTCCAAAGGCATATACGACTGGCATCTGAAAACCTCTCTTACCCTGCTGCTCAGTCGTAGCAACGGTGAGCAACTTACGCGCCTGGCTGATAGCGATCCGCAAAGTCTTTTGCAAACTTACCGTTATGATTATCTGAAAGCAGAACCTAAGGTTATATGGTCGCCCGCAGATCTCTTTGAAGCAGAGTATCATGCGACATTGGGATATGGTGGTAGCAAGATAGGAAGCGATACCCGCCTCAGCCCACTGCTGGACTTTGTACAACGGCTACACCTCACATTCAGCATCGGACAAGTAGACCTGCGCCTTTCCGGCGAACATTACCGGAATGACTTAGGAGAACATACGCATCTCAACACTGTGTTTGCAGATGCATCCCTTATCTATAAAAGAAAAAAATGGAGATTGGAAGCAAGTCTCAACAATCTCTTCAACAAGAAGGAGTATGCTTACACGACGTATTCAGCCACCCAAAGTTATACTTCGCGACTGAATATACGTCCGAGGGAAGCCATGATGACGGTAAATTATCAGTTTTAATCTATAATACCATTACTGTGGAATAGATGAGTATTCCCAATATGGTTAATCCTCCAACCAATATCGGAGCATAAATACAGGGAACTTTCTTCATGGTCTTATATCCACTGACTTTCAGGAAGAGGCGATATACAATGTATGCTGCAATCAATCCGATAAGCGTACCTGCCAGAAGGTCACCCGGATAATGTACTCCCAGGTAAATGCGTGAATAGCAGGTCAGCAGTGCCCATCCCATTATAAACACGGTGAGCCATCGCTTACGGAAAAGGAACCAGATAAAGAATGCCAGCCCGAAAGTATTGGCAGCATGACAAGAGGGAAAACCATAACGCCCACCCCGATAACCATTTACAATATGTACCATTTCGGATATCGGATTTTCCTGATTAGCCGGGCGAAGACGCTCCACATAAGGACGTATCAATGTTGCACCTGTCTGGTCGGCAATGGTAATGACAAGTGCTAACCCAATCATGCAGAACAAAGTCACTTTCCAGTGGAAATTGCGCAGCATGACATACCAGATAGCAGCATACATAGGAACCCAAATCCATTTACCACTATATGCACTCATAAAATAATCAAAGAACGGACTGTGCATCCGGTTGATGGAGAGGAATATATCAGTATCAATATCGACTACCTGATTCAAAACGTCTAATAGCATCATCTTGTTTTATCTTTTAGCAATGTCATCATACAATTTCTGTAAATAAGCCTTGCCTGGCAGCAAGTTCTCTCCTTTCGCACTGCCTTCATCTACTGCTACAGCATCTGCTTCACAGTTAAATATCAGCAGGTTTTCCGGTGTTACCATACCGAAAAGATCCGGAACTGCAAAAAAAGCAAAGTGAGGAGAAGCAGGATTCAGCATGTCTTTGCTGAATACAAACTTCTGATGAGGCAAGGATAATTGTGCCAACAAAGTAGCAGCAATATCATGTTGGGAACCGTACACATCAATACGTCTTGGTTCGCTAATTGCACCGCCAACCAACAACAGAGGTATCTGATAGCGGTCTACCGACTGATTATTCAATTGTTCGGGATATGCCCCCAGATGGTCGGGCACAAAAACTATTACCGTATTCTTCCACTGCGGCAATTCACGGAAACGCTTCACAAAGTCACCTACACAACTGTCAGTATAGGCAAAAGCATTCAAACGATCATTCGCCAGACGACGATAGGGAACCTCAAAAGGCTCATGACTGCTGGAGGTCTGCAATACCCGGTAGAACGGACGGGGATTATCTGCCGTAATTGTATCCGCCGCTTCAGCCTTTATATCTTCCAACAGACGATTGAAGACAAGATGATCGTGTGCCCCCCATTTACTCAAACGCTCTGATACGGAGAAGTCCTGATCCGAAACAATACCTTCAAAACCGGAAGACATCAGGTAAGAACGCATATTCGTAAAGTCGGCATCACCCCCATAATAATATTTGGTACGGTATCCGGCATCGCGCAGACTGCCTGCAATAGCAGGAAGATTCTGGGTCTTGCGGGGGTACTTCATGATACTGGTGGTAGGCTGTGCTGGATAACCGCTCAGAATGGATACCAATCCACGGTCTGTACGGAAGCTATTGGCAAAAAAATTCGTAAAGAGTACTCCTTCACTTGCCAGGCTATCCATCTGCACGGCAATGTCCGGTTCTCCTCCCAGAGTGGTCATCAACTTAGATGAGAAACTCTCCAGTATGACGAAAATGACATTCGGACGTTCTGTTTTGAATAAAGCCGTACGCAAAGTATCGGGAACTACCGCAGTGCTATCCAGTACCTGCGGATCTACCAGCTTCTTCATCAGTTCATCTGCCTGTGCCGCTTCCATAAAACGGTATTGTTTACTGAAATCTTTTTGCTTGGAAAGAGATTCCATCAAGCTGAACGCCGGATTGATAGCTGCATGATTCAGTCGTTGGTTAGAACTGAAATAGGCTTTACCAGTGTTCATCGTAGAAACGGTGAAGCCACCACGGATAGGAATAAAAAGCAGGGCAGTAAGTAACAACATGATACCCGATACGGACAGACGGCGATAAGGCAACTTCAGCCTTTTCCAAATGCCTTTCTGTACCCAAAGGAAAATCACGTAAAGTAAGGATGCATATATGATCATGGCCACTATTCCGCCTGTCATCTGCCATATATTCATGCTGGCAAATGCATCTTTAGGAGAAGAGAAGAAATAGAAGAGCGGGGTGGCATCCAAACGGAATCCCCAATACTCATATAAACCTAAATCAACAATGAAAATGACAGCGAGTAAAATAGCAATGAAGAAATAATAACCATTCCAGATACTACGGAGTGTCTTGGAAAGTGTCCAGGCGGACGCAATAAAAAGTAATCCGGGGATAGCCGTTAAATATCCGGCCAGTGAGAGGTCAAGGGGTAAACCATTCCAGATAACCAGGAAAGGATCTGTCCAGGAAGTACCTGCATACAAAGAACTGTAGTAAAGTATAAATAACGGTTTCTGCAATATAAAGATACAGACGAAAAGGATGTACGTCTTTATCAATCCTATAAGCCTTTCTTTCATCAGCTTTTTCTTGTTTTATATTTATATTGAGCGCAAAAATAGTTGTTTTATTCTATTTTACGCCAATATTGTTCAAGAAAACCGTGAAAGATAGGCTTATAAGAGTATTTTTATTATCCGTTTACACGTTTATAGTCTTCCAGGAACTTTTTCAGTCCGGAATCCGTCAATGGATGATTAAGCAGGCCTTTAATGGCAGACAATGGACAAGTTGCTACATCGGCACCTACTTCAATGCATTGCATTATGTGTGCTGTATGACGAATAGAAGCCGCAAGAACTTGTGTGGTATAGCCGTAATACCGATACATTTCCACAATCTTACCTACCAGTGCAATACCATCCTCACAGATATCATCCAGACGTCCCACAAACGGAGATACATAAGTAGCTCCCGCTTTGGCAGCCAGCAAAGCTTGTCCTACAGAAAATACCAATGTGCAATTGGTACGAATACCTTTGGAAGTGAAATATTTGATAGCCTTGATACCATCTGCGATACAGGGAACTTTTACTACGATATGCGGGTTGAGTGCGGCAAGCTCTTCGCCTTCCTTAATCATACCTTCATACTCCGTAGCAATTACCTCGGCACTGACATCACCTTGTACGATATTGCAGATATCCACATAGTGTTTCCGCTGATTATCTACTCCTTTGATGCCCTCTTTCGCCATAAGCGAAGGGTTGGTGGTCACTCCATCGAGAACGCCCATATCATAGGCTTCCTTGATCTGGTCTAAATTTGCAGTGTCAATAAAGAATTTCATGGCATAAACTGTTTATTGTGATTAAAATATAAATCGACATAAAATGAAATATCAAAATATGAAGCATATATAATATAAAAACAGATAGTTTAGTTAAATGTTTTCAGTTTATACCGTTTTATCCCAATAAAGAGGAAAACAAGGTAATAACCCAATAAACCCCGGCTGCCAGAAGACCACTCACCGGAATAGTCAACACCCAGGCAATCATCAGGCTTTTCGTTACACCCCAACGTACAGCAGAAAGCCGTTTAGTAGCACCAACTCCAATAATAGCTCCGGTAATTGTATGTGTAGTGCTAACCGGAATCTTTAAAAACTCCGTAAGATACAGGGTAAAGGCACCGGCAGTTTCTGCAACAACACCTTCCAAAGGTGTTACCTTCGTTATTCTGGTACCCATTGTTTTCACAATCTTCCATCCACCGGACATCGTGCCAAGCGAAATAGCAGTAAAGCAGGAAAAAGCGACCCAATCCGGCAAATCCTCAATACTGTTTATTCCCATGCCTAAACCTTCTGAATGAGCAGCTATCATAGCTGCCGCTATAATACCCATTACCTTCTGTGAATCATTCAGGCCGTGCCCTATACTAAACATTGCCGAAGACACCAGTTGCAATTTCTTGAACCAAACCTCGGCCGTATGGGGATGTGCACGTCGGCAAGCATATAAAACCAATAAGGTAAATCCGAAAGCAACAATCATTCCTATCAAAGGAGCCAGAAAAATAAAGGCTGCGATTTTCAGAATGATATTGAGTTGAATGGCATCGAAACCGTGAGCCATAATAGCAGCTCCTGCAAATCCACCGATAAGGGTATGCGAAGAAGATGAAGGAATGCCTCTCCACCAGGTAAACAGATTCCATGCAATAGCAGCGATCACTCCCGATAAAATAATCGGTAGTGTGATATACTGTTCCACCACAGTCTTAGACACCGTGTTAGCTATACCGAAACCTCCAATCAGATACTTGGCAATAAAGAATGCAACAAAATTAAAAAAAGCTGCCCATATTACTGCCTGAAAAGGAGTAAGAACTTTGGTTGATACAATGGTAGCTATTGAATTTGCTGCATCGTGGAAACCATTGATATAATCGAATATCAGAGCCAATACAATAATTATTACTAATAATTCCATGTTCTCAGCTTCTTCTATGCGTATTTGATAATCAGGTTCTTCAATATCTTACCCACATGTTCTGCCACATCGGTCGTTTTTTCCAGTTCATGCATGATCTCTTTTATTTTAATGAGTTCAATGCAATCCTTTTCTTCTTCAAAAAGTTTCGTGATAAAGAGTTCATATACATCATCTGCCTGATTTTCTATATCATGCAACTTATTGCAGTATCCACGTAATGCCGCCGGTTTCTTGCGAAAAGTCTCCAATTCATCCATTGCTTTACCAATGCAAACAGCCTCTTGCTGAATCAAGCGGCTAAGTTCCTTTCCACTATCAGAGATCGGGTGGGGATTATAAATATGAATACGTTTGGCGCAACTATTTATCCCATCTATAACATCATCCATAGTTGATGCCAAAGCATGAATATCTTCACGATCAAAAGGAGTAATAAAAGTGGTTCCAAGTTCGTCAAGGATTAAGTGGGTCAATTTGTCTCCTTCACGTTCCAGGTCTTTTATTCTTTTATAATAATCAGCTCTCTCTTCCAGTTTATCATGTTGCAGACTTTCAACTAAAAGAGCCGATGATGCAGTCAAAATCTCAGACAGTTGTTTCAACAAAGGAAAGAATTTAGGTTCTTTGGGAGTAAACCTACTAAAAAAGGAATTTTTCATAAGAATAAATGTATCTAATTATTTTTGTTTCTTTGATTTCATTTTTGCGCGTGCCACCTCTATTATGGCAGGCAATATGGAAATTACGATGATTGCTACGATCAGCAGTTTAAGATTCTCTTGTACCACCGGAAGGTCTCCGAAGAAATACCCGGCATAACAGAAAAGCGCTACCCAAGCAGCTCCTCCCACCAGATTGTATACCATGAAATAGTAATAATGCATCTTCCCCATTCCAGCTACAAATGGAGCAAAAGTGCGCACAATGGGAACAAACCTTGCTATGATTATAGTCTTACCACCATATTTTTTATAAAATTCATGTGTCTTATCCAAATGACTTTGCTTGAATATTCTGGAATTGGGATTATTAAACAACTTGCGCCCAAAGAGATGCCCTATCATATAGTTACAAGAATCTCCCAACACAGCAGCAAAAAACAAAATCAAAGCAAGGATATTTACTTCAAGCGGAGTTCCGGGTAACGCAGCTATAGCCCCTGCCACAAAAAGCAATGAATCCCCCGGAAGGAAAGGAGTAACCACCAAACCCGTTTCACAAAAAACGATTATGAATAATATTACATAAGTCCAAGTGTGATATTCCTGCACAATGTTTATCATATATTGATCAATGTGAAGAATAAAATCTAATATAAATTCCATTACATATTGATTATTAGCATATAAAATATATACATATCCCACAACAGAGGCAAAGCTCTCCAGCTATTCCCTGTGACAGAAATATATATGAATTGAAGTAATAAGAAGATTATAAGACACAAATGCCTTATAAAGAAAGGAAGATTTAAATAATAATATGTCTTAAAGCATAGATATAATATCTACTGGAATATTGAGTAAGTGAAATAGGATGTGGAAAAGAAATTCTTTTTTCTTCGGGAAGTAAGACTTTTATGGATTTAACGATCTTAGCTACAACAGAAAATGCATTGAACCTTAAAAGCTGTGAGGAAGGAACATTCGTACGTGAAACAGATGTTGCTATATTTCCAATAGCCTTACCTGCATATTCTCCACCATAAACCACCTTTTTACATTGCTCGGCATCCGCACTAGATACATTACATTCCGTTTTTCCCGGTTGCAGTTCCGTTAGACGAAGTTCTTTATACTCCTTCACATCACCGGATACAGATTCGAATCCTGATATAAGGAATACACCTAACAATATACAACACAAAAGTACATACTTCGCCATAACGGCTGCAAATATAAAAAGTATTTTTCAGAGATAAATCATTTTAGTTCTTTATCTTGCAAACCTCTTTCATTCTTTTCCGGGCAATGTATACAAAAAGAGCGGATCGTCATACATGTAACATACCTGATACAATAACTTCCCATCTGATATAACCCTGCCCCAATGGTCAAGTTTATAACGTGCCACCGGATTACCACCCCAATCATATTGTTCTACAAAGATATATCCATCACCTTTACCATTCTCACGCGATACCTGAAGCGGAGTACGTCCGCTATAAGTAAGGAAGAAGTAATCGTCAGTAGCAGATATTCCCCAATAATAGGTCACATTATCCGGGCCTAATGTAAGTATATCATTCTTGGCTTCCACGCCGTCAGCATCAAAAGTAATATCCCGTACAACCTGAGCAGATGTATCCATTATCAGGATTTTACGAAAATATTTATAAGCATATACCATCCGGTTACCGGAAGGTGAAACAATAAAATCACCGATATACGGACTCCAGGAACGATGTTTCTTGCTAAATGCAAGATTATATATCTGTTCCGTCTGCAAACTGTCTCCCTGATAAACAGTACGAATAATAGCCTTTCCTCTCGGCACATTATCAGCATAATAGAAAGTATCCCGGGAAACTGCACATATCTGCCGGTTTGAATAAGAAGAACCTTTGATCGATTTAAAGGTAAAAGGAAAAGGTTTCAATACCCCCGTTGTATCAGTTTCAAACAGTTGCATAGTCCCCGTCTCATAAACATATGTACCGGGGGCAGATACACCTGAAGATACCAAATGAGGAAAGTTAAATTCATTAGGTCCATTTCCTCCTATTCCGAAAGAAGTGATATAACGGAAATCCGGCAAACGATACCAGTGGAAGAAACAGTTCAGACCTTCGTCTGCCGATTTCACTACTTCAACCGTTCCATCCGGACGACGGGTATAGGACATAGCAGGGCGATTCTGCAAAAGGAAATACCCATCTCTAATTAACATTTCCGGCTCTGCCATTTTGAAGATGGGACCTTCCTCATCCAGTATCTGATGGGTACCTGTCAATTCTATTAGTTCTCCGAAGTCCTCATCTTTTAATATCACACTTCCAGCCACCAGAGGAGCATCTTGTATTATCTTTGGAGTTTCTACAACAATCGTATCGTTCGCCTCCTGTTGCTTCTGCTCTGCCCGCGACTTGCAGGCAGAGAGAAACAATAGAGACAGCAATATAATGTAAAGTAAGTGTTTCATTTATTATTTCAACTTGGCGTACAGAATATAGTTATTATCATTCTCATGAATACTATCTGCCAATTTCTGTAAACGCTCCCGATCGGCAGCCGGAATATCTTTAGCACCTGCCAAGTACTTTTCCAATGTTTCTTTCAGAGTTACAGGCTCCATATTGGCAGTATAATATCCGTTTGAACAACTGTACGGAAACCAGGGAATAGGCAGATTACCCAGATAGTCATTCTCTACCTTATAGAAAGCACCTTTCAAAGATTGTTTGTCCATGATAAAATCGGCCGGCACTTCTGTGGTGAAATTATTTTCATCCAATTGTTTTTCCACAGATGTACTTCCCAGGAAATGACGCGGCAGTTCCTTGTAATCATGAATGGGAATTTCTTTCTTAGCAAAATCCATAGTGAAACGAGGATTCAAACGCCCGTTGGCATAATGATAGAGACTGTCCGGACGACGTTCCCAAAATACAAAAAGAGACACATCAAAGTCTCCACCATTTTTATTGCTATACACTTCATTGCTGAAGTCCGGCTTTATGGCTAAATGACGTGAACGTATCGTATCTTGTATTTCTCCATCGAACTTCTGAGTCCATGCCACATACGGCAAATATTCAAAAGGTAAAAGGAATACAGACAACAGAGAGTCTTTCGTATTGGCTTTGAAAACGCCTTTCGGCACCAAACCGGGCAATGGAATACTCTGCACAGCCTGTCCTTTCAAATCATAAGCCAGCAAAGATTTAGCATTCCAGGGAAGTAAATATATACGTCCACCAGCTTCATCTATCTGAGCATCATAAATCAGCTGATACTCACCGGGCCCTTGTCCGAAAGCTCCCACATTAGCAAGAAATTTCCCTGATTTATCAAAAAGTTTAAAAGGAGTCTGATCTTTACCCCATACTAATATATAATTGTCGGAAACAATCACATTTCGCACAGGTACCAATGCCTCATCCCGATTGTCCAACTTCACAATTTGCAATTCATCTGCAAAATAACTCAACGGAAGTACCACAGTATCTTTCAATGCCGACAGGTCACAAACCCATATAGAATCTCCGTTTACAACCTCCACTGAACCCGCTATCGGCTGTGTGTCCAATGCTGAACTTTTCTGAGTTTGTCCTCCATCCGAACAGGAACTCAGCCCCAAAATAAACATTAGGCTTGCCAGCCATCTAACACTTTTCCATTGCTTGTTTTTCATATTCTTATTTTTTACGTGAAACAATAAGACAAAGATAGCTGCCTTGGGAAGGAGAAGCAAATTATCCTATAGACAAAATTGGCAGATTGCATCACACATAAAACGCTGATTTTAAAAAGATTAAACCTTTAACAGCTAAAATAAGTATAGACAAAAATTCAAAAACGGCGCAAGAAATCATCTAAAGTCTCATTATTTTCCGTCAATCCCAACTTATCTCGTTTCATGCGTTGTTTCTTGCGACTAATCGAGGTGCGACTGATACAATAGATATCAGACAAATCTTTGATACTAACATTTATTTTCACCAGGCAACAGAAATATATATCCTTCATACTTAATCCCGGAAACGCTTCTAACAGCCTCACAGAAAAACGATCATAACTTCCGTCTACCGTTTGACGTATGTCTTCCCACTCTTCATCAGATAAGGCTATACGCCTATTTTGACTATCACTCTCTTCCTCGGAAGCCTCTTCTTCTTTCTCCAAAGAAGGGATTTTATGAAATGACTTCATTCGTCGGAAAAGCGACTCACGAAGCATACCCTCTTTTTCACGTAGCATATTCAACTCCTCTGATTGCTGCAATAGTTGCTCCGTCTGGCTCAGCCGCAGAGATTGCTCACGCCAAAGTTGCTTATACATCTGGCGTTTGCGACGCTGCCAAACAATATAACCTACCGCAAATGCTACGACAAAACAAAGCCCTAAACTCAAAAGCCAGATTTCACGCCTCTGCTTATCTATTTTCAGACGATTCAGTTCATTTTCGAGCTTAGCCTTTTCGTATTGTGTCCGATTTTCAAAACCTTCTTCTCTCCTCAACTCATTTACAAGATGCTCATTAGCAGCAAGTGCTGCATAGAAAGAACAGCTATCTTTTCCCTGTGAAAAATACAACATTTTCAACCGTCTGGATGCCTCTGCTGCAACCCATCGATTTAATGATATAGATGCTGTACGGTAATAAGTAACAGCCGAATCGTATTCATTGACACCTGCCCAAAGATTTCCTTTTGCCAAATGATAGTAGGGTACTACTTTCCTATCATTCATATTCTTCCGTATTAAATCCAATACTAACACTCCTTCCCGAAAACGTCCGGCAGCAGCATAAGCGTTGGCCACTTCCTGACAAATAGAGCTATATTGCCATTCATTTGCCATACGACTGGCTTTCAAAAAATAGGGCATAGCCTCATCTAACATCCCTCTTGACGAATAAATAAAAGCAATGAAACGATTCACCTGCGCTTTGTCCCCCTCACGTTTAAAAAAGTTTTCAGCCAATTGCATGTAAAACAAGACACTATCCATATTGGCGGAGTTATGAGAAGCTACTCTTCCTTTATTAAACAAGTTTAAACCAATTGCAAAAGAATCAGGCACTATCCGGGAAGAGTCAGCGTCCAGTGCTTTCCCTCCTCTCCCGCAAGAAAGAAGGACAATTAGCATCAAAAGCAAGAGTAGCAGTTTCTTCATAGTATTGAACGATTACCGATTACGCTTCAGGAATATACGATCTGAAATAGTGGCGGGTAACTCCCTCTCATAGTGAGTAACCATAATCATCGTTTTATCCTGCCGACGGCAAAAGGCTTCGATAACTTTCTTCACCCGGCGACGGTTATAAGTATCCAAGCCATGCAAAGGCTCATCCAATATCAGCAACTCCGGATCTTTAACAAAAGCCCGTGCCAAGAGCGCCAGACGTTGTTCGCCACTGGATAATTGCAAAAAAGGTTTATCTTTGAGGGCGGCAATACCAAAAATATCCATCCACCATTCACAAACAGACATTTGTTCCGCTTTCGGACGTTTATACAATCCGATACTGTCATGCAGACCGGAAGCAACAATCTCAATAGCCGGTAAATTCTTCAAATAAGCACGATGCATTTCAGGGCTGACATACCCGATGTGTTTCTTTATTTCCCAAATACTTTCACCCGTTCCCCGTTTTCTCCCGAACAGGCTGATATCACAAGCATACGATTGGGGGTTATCGGCACATACAAGGCTCAATAAAGTCGATTTTCCTGCTCCATTTTCTCCACTCAATGCCCATTTTTGACCACGCATCACCGTCCAGTCCAGTTCCTTCAAAATGATGCGGTCACCATAGCGGATACTGACTTTATTCAGTTTTACCACTTCGTCGGAAACATAATTAGTATTATCATAAGGCAAGTCGATAATGCGTTGTTGCAAATCTTCGGGTACAGGTATATCTGCGTTCCGGAATATGGTAAGGTATTGATCACGTGACATCATCTGTCCTACTGTACGATTTGCTATCGGCAGTACTTTATCTATATATACGGGAACATCATCCATCATAGAGAGTATCAGGACAAGTTGCACGGTAGACCGTTTGGCTAATCCTTCCAACAGAGTATTCAGCAACTCACGAGTCTGTGCATCCAATCCAATGAAAGGGTTATCCATGATAAGCACACGAGGAACAGTAAGTAATGCTTTCACTAACTGAAATTTGCGCAACTCGCCGCTGGAAAGAAGAATCATCGGCTTATCCAGCATAGGTTCAATGCGAAATAAATCGAAAAGTTCTTGTTTCAGAGCCTCATCCCTAACCGTTCCCAACATATCTTTAACTAATGGTACATCATCATGATCATGAGTATTCCAACGTTGTTGATAATAATAATTAGCATCCGCCGAACCGTATGTATCACGGAAAGCAATGTATTTGATATTATCATAAGCCGTTTGTGATGCGGAAGGGGAAAAGTCATAAATAAGCATCCCGTCTTTCAATGGATATTTCCCGATAAGCATATCTACCAAAAGGCTCTTTCCTGAGCCGTTAGGCCCTACAATGGCAATGTGCTCATCTGCAGGAAAAGATACGGAAGCAGGTGCAGCCAATCGTACAAGCGGATTACGGGCCACCCCGCCCTTCAAAGATATAGTATATGATTGCATCATTGGAGACATATTTTGTTTTGTAATGCCGCAAAGATACCAAGTTTTCCGGTTTTACTTACTCAAACAAACAGGCTGTTTGCGCAAATTGTCTATTTTTAAGTAAGTAATCTGAAAATAGAACTGACAATATAGCATCATTTATAGAAAAGTTATCGCCCCTGTCAGTATTGTTACTAACAGGGGCGATAACTTTATAGATACTAATTCTTACTTATAAATGATGAGTGCAGATTGTGCCGGAATCATAACTTCCGAACCATAAAGTGTACCCAGTCCATTTTCATTTATAAATCCGTCCTTGCACACCACCGTGTATTTACCTTCAGGCACAACCAGCTTTGCAGGCTCTTTACGAGAATTCAGTGCCACGATAATATTTTCCCAAACATCTCTGTTAGCATTCTCTTTCAAGCGATATGCAACCAGATTATTACCCTCTACCGGAAGGAATTCCAAATGCTTGCGCACCAGTTCCGCATCTCCCATACGGAAAGCAGGATGATTTTTACGCAACTGTATCAAACCTTTATAATAAGCAAATACATCAGCATATTCAGCTTTGCGTTTCCAATCGATCGCATTGATAGAATCAGGACTCTGATAACTGTTATGTACCCCTTTCTTATCACGCATCACTTCCTCACCTGCATAAATAAACGGTATGCCTTGTGAAGTAAATACCGCCGTCTGTGCCAGTTTATCCAACTTGACAAGTTCCTGCGGCGTAATGTCTGGAATACTCGCATTAAGCCTGTCTACCAAGCACATATCATCATGGCAGGATACATAGCTGATCATCTGTGTTGGCTGTTCAGCCCACGAAGCCTTACTGTAATTCACTGAGTCATTATCCACCTGCGGATGCTTGATGGCACCCACAATACCAAACTTAACACTCTCCTCTCCACCAGGAAGTCCGGCAAGGAAAGCACCTTTGTGGTTATCATTGAACGGACCACGCAGAGCATCACGCATTTCATCGGAGAAAGCAGCGATACCGGGCATCCGATACGTATTCATCTTCATAGCCAAAGAATCTTCCGGCATCTGGGGAGCCTTAGCCGCCCAGCCTTCACCATAAATAATGATACTCGGATCAACCGCCGTAGCAGCCTTGCGGATTTCATTCATTGTGGTAATATCATGAATTCCCATCAGGTCAAAGCGGAATCCATCAAGATGGTATTCATTAAGCCAGTGTAACACAGACTCTACCATATATTTCCGCATCATAGGACGGTTACTTGCCGTTTCATTACCACAGGCAGAACCATCTGCAAAGCTACCATCCGGCATCTGGCGATAAAAATACCCCGGTACCGTACGTTCAAAATTACTCTCAGCTGTGTTAAATGTATGATTATATACCACATCCAGCACTACCCTAATACCTGCCTTATGCAAAGCCTGTACCATTTGCTTGAATTCCTTGATACGGATAGAAGGATCATAAGGATCAGTAGAGTACGAACCGTCAGGTACATTATAGTTCTGCGGATCATATCCCCAATTATATTTATTTTCATCCAATTTCGTTTCATCCACCGAAGCATAGTCATAGGACGGCAGAATATGAACATGTGTCACACCCAGTTCTTTCAAATGATCGATGCCGGTTGCCAGCTTCTCAGGGCTAAGTGTACCCTCTTCCGTCAGTGCCAGGAATTTACCTTTATGCTGAATGCCCGATGAAGGATCAATAGAGAAGTCACGGTGATGCATTTCATAAATAACAGCATCGGCCGGAGAAGCCAAAGCAGGACGCTTATCTTGTGCCCAACCTTCAGGATCGGTTGCTTTCATATCAATGATAGCAGCACGTTTTCCATTCACCCCTACTGCTTTCGCATTGATGCCCGGAGTGTCTCCCAGCCATTTATCCTTGATCTTCACATTAAATGTATAGAATTTCCCAATCAGGTCCTTTTCCACCTTTGCCGTCCAGGTTCCTTCCTTATCAGATACCATAGAAACAGTCTCATAAGCATGGCCGCCATCACCCGCATCAAACAGCATGAGGCGTACTTCATCGGCAGTCGGCGCCCACAATGTAAAATTCGTAACTTCGGGAGTATACTCCATTTCCGTCAAGCTGCCCGAACGAACGGGATACAACTCATAAGACGCGTACTCATTCTTTGCCGGGGCACAGCTGACAACTGTCGCTGTAGCTACTCCAATCAAGGCAAGTTCATTCAGTTTCATGGTGGTTATTTTAAGTTTTAAGTATTAAATATCATATCTTATTTCTTCACTTTATCCGGATTCTTGGCTATAAAGTCTTTCCATCCGTGATATCCTTTCTCTACTGTGGGACGCCCCATTTGCAGAAAATGGCAATAAGCAGCGGCCAACCCGTCCGTGGCATCCATGAATGTAGGCATATCCTCCTTTGCAAAGTGGAGCATGCGTTGCAACATATCCGCTACTTGCTCTTTGGAAGCCTGACCATTTCCTGTGATAGCCATTTTTATTTTAAGAGGGGCATATTCCGTAATAGGGATATCACGACTGAGGGCAGCAGCCATAGCAACTCCCTGAGCACGCCCCAGCTTCAACATAGATTGTACATTCTTGCCGAAAAAGGGAGCCTCAATAGCAAGTTCATCAGGCAGGTAACTCTCGATGATACTCAACACCCGTTCGTGTATATGGCGTAGTTTAAGGTAATGGTCACCAAGTTTGCGCAGGTCAATGATCCCCATAGCAATCATCTCAGGCTTTGTCCCCACCACACGCAGCACTCCATATCCCATAATGGTAGTACCGGGGTCAATACCTAAAATTATCTTTTCTTTGACCGGTTGTATCACTCTATTACCTCCATCAATGTAGGAAAGCCAACCACCTTATCCTGGAATATTTTAACCAGTTCTTCGTTCAACTTCACCCCTTGCTCCATGTGCCAGCGGTGCAGAATACCAGAGTTTTCCACTTCAAACTGAAGGGAATAGCATGTGCTACCCTCTTCACGATGGCTTAGTACGCGGACAATACGCGGTGTATGCAATGCACCGGTTTTCTCTACTTCGGGTAAATAGAATTCTTTTATCCAGATCAGGAAGTTATCTTCCTGTCCTTCTTCTACTTGATAGGTTGTATTATAGATCAGCATATTTTTTCTTTCAAATTGTTTCGCAAACATAGCAATTATTTCAGAATAATGCATTATATTTGCGCCACCAAAAAGAGAGAAAGCTCGCAAACGTTAGCGAAAGTTCGAAAAGGGGGGTTAGCTCATCTGGCTAGAGCGCGACACTGGCAGTGTCGAGGTGATCGGTTCGAGTCCGATACTCTCCACAAAACAAAAGCTGCATTCGGTTTTGAATGCAGCTTTTATTTTTATATCATTGTTTCACTGTAGTTTAAACGTCACAGGTACTGTAAACTTACAGCGTACAGGCACACCACGTTGTTTACCAGGTATCCATTTCGGCATAGTAGAAATTACACGAACTGCTTCTTTGTCCAGATAAGGATCGACACCTCTTATCACTTTCACATCTACAATACTTCCGTCTTTATTAACAACAAACTGCACCGTTACACGACCCTGAGTTCCATTCTCTTGTGGAATAGTAGGATATTTGATATTCTTGCCCAAGTATTGTAAAAGTCCGGCTGTGCCACCATCAGGAAATTGCGGATTTTCTTCCACAATCACAAAAATTTCATCTTCTACCACCACATCTTCATCCACTGTAACCGGTATGTGCTTAATTACTACATCTTCACCTGTTTCCTCCGAAGATGCAAAATTCGTTTCTTCTGCAGTAGCGTCATCATCTATTATCGTCAAAACATCATTAATAGGAGTTACCTGAGGAGGGGGTGGAGGAGTAACTTCAGGCTGCCTTGTAAGAGGGATCTCCATGTCCTGCTCAAATACATTCTCGTTGATACGACCACTCGTATCAACCCTGATGTCACGAGTCCATTCGAATGCAACGAACATGAAGGCGAGTACAGTTACATAACCGACAAGCAGCCACGTTGGCCTCTTGTTTTCCAGGTTTGCTTTGGGTGTTTTTTTGGTTTCCATAGTTTACAAATTAGTTACCGCATAATGTTTATTTGTTTAAATTGAACATTATACAGATGTTGTTAGTAATACGAAAACACTTGTGGCCACTATTTTCTGTATTAAAGGTAGTTGAATAACTGTTAAGTTGTTATCAAAGAGATTCATAAATATGCTTTTTTAATATCTGTTTGACAAAATTGCTTAGCAAAAAGATTATTTACGGCAGAATGCTTAAGAATAGTAAAAAAACAGCTACCTTTGCCGGACAAATTAATTCTAAAGATGAAACAAACTAAATCAGGAAAAAGTGACGTTATTTTGCGTACACTGAGCCCTTACGATCCGAAAGTACAACGCTATCTTTCCCTCTCTAAACAAATTGAGCAATTGATGAATAATGCAGAAGATGAAAATGACGCATGTATTTCTATTGAACTGGTAGCAGAATTCTGCGTGCTGCAGGAAGAGCTTTATCAGGAAGCACTAAAAAAGCACAAAAAAGAAGCCAACTAACCTTCTCCACTGCCGATATAACGAAGTACATAACAAAAACGGAAAGGTTCCGGGATATACCAAGTCCGTACCTACTCCTTACCTACTCCTTACCTACTCCTTACATAGTCCTTGTCTAAGGATAGGGAGAAGGTCCGGAGTTGGTAGGGAATGGGCAGGGAATTGGTAAGAATCAGACCTGCAAAACCTCCGGAAATAAATTCATTTTCATATCACACATAGGCTTTTTCCTTGTATCCGATTAATTTTATAAAAAGATTGCAACCGGAATCATGATAAAGTTGTATCTTTGCACCGTTTTATGTATTTCGGAAATAAATAATAACGACGATATGATAGATAAAATCAACCAGCTTCTGCAAGAAGTGGAAGCACTGAAAGCTGCCAACGCCGAGGAACTGGAAGCACTCCGCATTAAATTCCTTAGTAAAAAAGGTGCAATCAACGACTTGATGGCAGATTTCCGTAACGTGGCTGCCGAACAGAAGAAAGAAGTCGGCATGAGACTGAATGAACTGAAAAATAAGGCACAGGAAAAGATTGCTGCCCTGAAAGAACAGTTCGAAAGTCAGGATACGGGCTGTGATGATATTGATCTTACACGTTCCGCTTATCCGGTAGAATTGGGTACACGCCACCCGCTCACCATCGTAAAGAACGAAATCATCGATATATTTGCCCGTTTGGGATTCAGCATTGCCGAAGGTCCGGAAATTGAAGATGACTGGCATGTGTTCTCTGCATTGAATTTTGCCGAAGATCATCCTGCACGCGATATGCAGGATACTTTCTTCATCGAAGCTCATCCTGATATTGTATTACGTACACACACCTCATCCGTGCAAACCCGCGTAATGGAAGTTTCACAACCTCCTATCCGCATCATTTGCCCGGGACGTGTATATCGTAATGAAGCTATCAGCTACCGTGCACACTGTTTCTTCCATCAGGTAGAGGCTTTGTATGTAGACAAAGATGTATCTTTCACCGACTTGAAACAGGTATTGTTACTCTTTGCCAAAGAAATGTTTGGTGAAGACACTAAAATCCGTTTGCGCCCGTCTTACTTCCCGTTCACGGAACCCAGTGCGGAAATGGACATCAGCTGTAACATTTGCGGTGGAAAGGGTTGCCCGTTCTGTAAGCATACCGGCTGGGTTGAAATCCTCGGTTGCGGTATGGTAGATCCGAATGTATTGGAAAGCAACGGAATTGATAGTAAAGTATATAGCGGATATGCCCTCGGTATGGGTATCGAGCGTATTACGAACCTGAAATACCAGGTAAAGGACCTTCGTATGTTCTCTGAAAACGACACAAGATTCCTGAAAGAATTCGAAGCCGCTTACTAATAACCGACATATACCGGGCGAATGATTATCCGCTCCTACAATGATATACCATTCCGGATATCACAAAACAAGTAGGCTATACATAATCATTCGCCCGGATATATTTTTTTAGTTCTTACTCAAGCTGCCCATTATGAAAGATAGACTTGTCACTCCCAGCTATTGTTTTATTCTTGCAGCCAACTTCCTGCTGTACTTCGGCTTCTGGTTGCTGATACCGGTACTTCCATTCTACCTGTCCGAAGTATTTAGTGCCGGAAATTCAACAATCGGCATTATTCTTTCCTGTTATACAGTAGCAGCTTTATGTATCCGCCCTTTTTCCGGTTACTTTTTGGACAGCTTCGCACGTAAGCCTCTGTATCTGATGGCTTATTTTATCTTTATGACCATGTTTGCCGGATACATCATTGCCGGTTCACTTACGTTATTCATTCTGTTTCGTATCATACAGGGCGTATCGTTCGGAATGGTGACCGTAGGCGGCAATACAGTGGTCATCGACATCATGCCTTCTTCACGACGCGGAGAAGGATTAGGATACTATGGACTTTCGAATAATATTGCAATGGCAGTAGGGCCGATGTCCGGATTGTTTCTGCACGATGCAGGAATGAGCTTTACCACTATTTTCTGCTGTTCGTTGGGATCTTGTATAGCAGGCTTTGTTTGTGCTTCTCTTGTGAGGACACCTTATAAGCCACCCGTAAAGCGGGAACCGATATCTCTCGACCGGTTCATATTACTGAAAGGTATTCCGGCAGGCATTAGCCTCTTATTGCTTTCCATTCCATACGGAATGACAACGAACTATGTGGCTATGTATGCCAAGCAGATTGGTATCAATGCCACTACGGGATTTTTCTTCACCTTCATGGCAATAGGTATGGCTATCTCGCGTATTTTCTCCGGAAAGATAGTGGACAGGGGTAAAATAACACAGGTCATTTCAGCCGGACTGTATCTCGTAGTATTCAGTTTCTTCCTCCTTTCAGCATGTGTATATCTTATCAGTTGGAACAACATGTTATGTACTGTTGTTTTCTTTGCCGTAGCCCTGCTATTGGGAGTAGGTTTTGGTATTATGTTTCCGGCTTACAACACCCTTTTTGTCAACCTCGCCCCCAACAGTCAACGCGGTACTGCCACTTCTACCTATCTGACATCCTGGGATGTAGGCATCGGTATCGGTATGCTAGCAGGAGGATATATTGCGGAGGTCAGCACTTTCGATAAAGCTTATTTGTTCGGGGCTTGTCTCACCATTGTCTCTATGCTCTACTTCAATGGGAAAGTGGCTCCTCATTACCATAAAAATAAATTGCGATGAGAAAAAAAGAACGTTACGAAAAAATTCTTGCCTGGTTTCGGAAGAATCGTCCTGTAGCCGAAACGGAACTGCATTACGAAACCCCGTTCCAACTGCTGATAGCAGTCATCCTCTCCGCCCAATGTACAGACAAGCGGGTGAATATGATTGTTCCACCGTTGTATCGCGACTTCCCTACCCCGGAAGTTCTTGCAGCCAGTACACCGGAAGTGATATACGAATATATCCGCAGCGTATCTTATCCCAATAATAAAGCAAAACACCTGGTAGGCATGGCACAAATGTTGGTGAAAGACTTCAACAGCGAAGTGCCCGATACACTGGAAGAGCTTATAAAACTACCCGGCGTAGGACGAAAGACGGCGAACGTTATACAATCCGTTGTATTTAACAAAGCTGCAATGGCAGTAGATACTCATGTGTTCCGTGTAAGTCACCGCCTCGGACTGGTTTCGGATGCATGTACCACGCCATTCAGTGTAGAAAAAGAATTGGTGAAAAATATTCCGGAAGCGGATATTCCCATTGCACATCACTGGCTTATCTTACATGGAAGATACGTCTGTCAGGCACGTACACCGCAATGTGATAAGTGCGGTTTGCAATTGATGTGCAAATATTATTGCGAGAAGTATAAAGTTAGCAAAGAGAAGCCGAAAGATAAAGAATAAACGACGGATTCATAGCAAAAGAAAGAAATAAATGCTAACTTTGCGCTCACGAAAACGAATTAATAACACTTTTAAATAAAATAGAGTATTATGACAATTGATCAATTCAACTTTGCCGGTAAAAAGGCATTCGTTCGTGTAGACTTCAATGTACCTCTGGACGAAAACTTCAACATTACAGATGATAACCGTATGCGTGCTGCTCTTCCTACGTTGAAGAAAATTCTAGCTGACGGTGGTAGTATAATTATTGGTTCTCACCTCGGTCGCCCGAAAGGTCCGGCTGACAAATTCTCACTGAAACACATTCTGAATCATCTTTCCGAGTTGCTGGGTGTTGACGTACAATTCGCTAACGACTGTATGGGCGAAGAAGCTGCTGTGAAGGCTGCTGCTCTGCAACCGGGTGAAGTATTGTTGCTCGAGAACCTTCGTTTCTATGCTGAAGAAGAAGGCAAACCCCGTGGTTTGGCTGAAGACGCTACAGACGAAGAAAAAGCTGCTGCAAAGAAAGCCGTTAAAGAAAGCCAGAAAGAATTCACCAAGAAATTGGCTTCTTACGCTGACTGTTATGTAAATGACGCTTTCGGTACAGCTCACCGTGCGCATGCTTCTACAGCTTTGATCGCTAAATATTTCGACAAAGACAGCAAAATGTTCGGTTACCTGATGGAGAAAGAAGTGAAGGCTGTTGATAAAGTATTGAATGACATCAAACGTCCGTTCACTGCTATCATGGGTGGTTCTAAAGTTTCTTCTAAAATTGAAATTATCGAAAATCTGCTGAGCAAGGTTGACAACCTGATCATCGCAGGTGGTATGACTTATACTTTCACTAAGGCTATGGGTGGTAAGATCGGTATTTCTATCTGCGAAGATGACAAACTGGATCTGGCTCTCGAACTGGTAGAAAAAGCAAAAGAAAAAGGTGTAAACCTGGTATTGGCTGTTGATGCTAAGATTGCTGACGCTTTCTCCAATGACGCTAACACCAAGTTCTGTCCGGTTGACCAAATTCCTGATGGTTGGGAAGGTCTGGATATCGGTCCTGAAACTGAGAAAATCTTCACAGACGTTATCAAAAACTCCAAGACTATCTTGTGGAATGGCCCGACAGGTGTATTCGAATTCGAAAACTTCACTCACGGCTCACGTGCAGTAGGCGAAGCTATCGTAGAGGCTACTAAAAACGGTGCATTCTCACTTGTAGGTGGTGGTGACTCTGTAGCTTGCGTTAACAAGTTTGGCTTGGCAAGCGGTGTTTCTTACGTTTCAACAGGTGGTGGTGCATTGCTCGAAGCAATCGAAGGAAAAGTTCTTCCGGGTATCGCTGCTATCAACGAATAAGAATAAACATTATCATACCAAAAGGCAGCTCTTTGAAAAGAAGGGTTGCCTTTTTTAATCTTATATTTTTATAGTAAACGATCAATTATCTTCCCTAACACATTTATCATAGAAATGAGACGAACTTTGTTATCCTTTGCTTTCCTACTTTCCGCACTGATAGCAACAGCACAAGATGCATGTTTGAACGATGTAGTAAATACCCTTAAAGACCGCATCAAACTCGCAGGCTACGCACAGGTGGGTTATTCCTACGATGATGCCGATGGTAGCAGTAATACGTTCGACATCAAGCGGGTTATCTTTATGGCAGAAGGTAGAATTACCGACCGTTGGTTGTGCTACTTCATGTACAGCTTTGCCAATACGGGAAAAATCCTTGAAGCATATACCGAATATAAATTCCTTCCGCAACTGACTGCCCGCATCGGACAATTTAAAACCATGTATACCATTGAAAACCCAATGTCTCCCTGCTATGTAGAACTGATTAATTGCTACTCGCAATCTGTCAATTATCTGGCTGGCATCAATGGCAGTGATCCTTTGTATGGTTCCAGTAGCGGACGCGATATGGGACTCCTGCTCTATGGTGATCTGTTTGGAAAACTGGTGAACTATAATCTTGCGGTAATGAACGGGCAAGGCATCAACCTGAAAGATAAAAACAATCAGAAGGATATTGTAGGTAGCCTGATGGTTCATCCACTCGACTGGCTGTCTGTAGGCGGTTCATTTGTAAAAGGGAAAGGATGTGCTGTGGCCGTTTCCAGCCTTAATCCCGACATACAGGTAGGCGAAAACTATACCCGTAACCGGTGGTCGGCAGGTGCAGTCATTAAAACCAAACCGGTGGATGTGCGCACGGAATACCTGGCCGGAAAAGACGGACACATCAAAAGTAACGGTTATTATGTAACAGCATCTGCACATGTATTCCCGAAAGTAGATGTAATAGCATCTTATGATTATCTTAATAAGAGCAAAGTACTCGATGATAAGCAAAGTAATTATGTAGTAGGTTTACAATATTGGTTCTATCCTAAATGCAGGGTACAGGCACAGTATACATACTGCAACCGCCATATCGGAGATAACAGTAACCTGCTGCAAGCGCAATTGCAGGTGCGTTTCTAAAGAAAAACCTTATATACCATGGACTACACCGAAATTCTGAAAGAAATATACGAAGAGATACAGCCATACGCCCAAATGGGTAAACCGGCAAGCTATATTCCTGAGTTGCTGAAAGTCAATCCTGATTGCTATGGCATTTGCCTACGTACTATTGAAGGAAAAGAATATGCCCAGGGAGACAGTGACGAGCGTTTCGCCGTACAAAGTATTTCAAAAGTATTCTCTCTTGCGATAAGTTTCAGCCGGATGGGCAATGAACTCTGGAAACGTATAGGTGTAGAACCATCCGGTAATGCATTCAACTCCATCTTCCAGCTGGAAATGGAGAAAGGAATTCCCCGCAATCCTCTCATCAATGCGGGAGCATTAGTAATGGCAGACATCCTGCTTTCAGTACTTGATGATCCGGAAAAGGATTATCTCGCTTTCGTACGAAGACTCTGCGGCAACGACCAGATTCAATATAATGAAGGTATGGCAACTTCCGAACGGGAACATGGCTATCTGAATGCAGCCATTACCAATATGCTGAAATATCATGGTAATATAGAAAACGACATTGAGCAGGTACTCCACTTCTATTTCCTTCAATGTTCCATAGGCATGAGTTGCCGGGAACTGGCACGTTCTTTCCTTCCTTTCGCCGATCATACAAGACCGTTCAGTTTTGATGGAATCGAACTGACGACTTCACAAGTGAAACGTATCAATGCCATTATGCAGACCTGCGGCTTCTACGATGAAGCCGGAGAATTCTCTTATCTGGTGGGGTTACCCGGAAAAAGCGGTGTTGGTGGTGGTATTGCAGCTGTCTGCCCACGCAAGTATGCGGTAGCAGTATGGAGTCCGCGACTTAACCCTAAAGGCAACTCTGTAATGGGAATGAAAGCTCTTGAATTGCTGACAACCAAAACAGCTATCAGTATTTTCTAAACCCCCGAACTTTTTGGCATCATTTTTGTACCTTATATTAATAAAGTATTAAAGAAAGGACTGAATATGAATGAACAATCCATCCAAAAACAATATAACCAAATAGCCAGTTTATTGGAAGATAAACGGCTGAAAGAAGCTCTCGTTCAACTGGATGCTTTCTTATATAATGGTAACGACTGGAGTCTACGTAGCCGACTGGAACAAATCCAGACTTCCTATCAATATATGTTGCAATATATGAAACTGGGTATGAAAGACCCGGAACGGCAGAAACTGTATCGTCAGCTATTGGCTGATACATGGGAGATTGCCGACCAGACACGTATTGCATTATTAGATGAAATATCCACCCACTATTACCACTCCCTGCGCAGGAATCCCAACCAACTTCCGAAAGCTTATGACCTTTCCGGCCAGCAAAAGATCCTGGAAGGCTTTGCAGATGAAATGGCTGTATCACAGTTAGCAAACTACCAAGGTTTGGACGCTATCCTGAGACGACATGAAGAAACACATCAGGTGATGTTTCTTACTACCTGGAGCAACAGTGGTTGGACTTTGGAAGAATTTGCCCAGGCAGAAGATATGCTTCGTTCGGAGACATTGCCAACCAATGACTTATGCCTGTTTGTCAGTGCTGTCACACTCAGTTTAATGGAGTGTTTCGATGAGCGCAAAGTAAACTGGTTACTCGACGGGCTTCGCCATACCAATCCGCAAATCAATCAGAGAGCATTGGTAGGACTTGTTATTATCTTGCATCTCTATCCTTCACGCATTGCACTTTATCCGGAATTGGAAGCACGTATTTCTCTTTTCAGAGAAGACCCTAACTTCAGCAAACAGGTGAACCGTATTTATATCCAGCTACTTCGTAGCCAGGAAACGGAAAAGATCGACAGAAAGATGCGGGAAGAAATCATTCCCGAAATGATGAAGAACGTGAATATCATGCGCAACATGAAGTTCGGTTTTGAAGAAACAGATGAAAACGACCGCAATCCCGACTGGGAACAAGCTTTCGAGCAATCGGGTTTGGGAGATAAAATACGCGAGATGAACGATCTGCAACTGGAAGGAGCAGATGTCTATATGAGCACATTCGCACAACTCAAAGGGTATCCTTTCTTCCGCGAACCACATAACTGGTTCTACCCTTTCGACCGGATGCATTCCAGCATTATCCATCAGGTGGGTTTGAACCAAAGTGGTGAGAGTTCTGTCCTCTCTATCATCCTGCAATCAGGATTCTTCTGCAACAGTGATAAGTATTCATTTTGCTTCACCATTGCACAACTTCCGCAGGGACAACGTGACATGATGCTAAACCAGATGACCCCTCAGGATCAAAGCGACTTTATGGAAGAAAAGAATAGTGCCAGTCTGAAACAATATGCTGAACGGCCTGATGTTATCAGTAACCAGTACATTCACGATTTATACCGTTTCTTCAAACTTAGCCAACGCAGATTCGAGTTTCATAATATCTTCCAGCAAGAGATTGCTTTGCACAGCAACCCTCTACTGAAGGAATTGCTGAGTGCTCCCGAACTACTAATGGCCGTTGCCGACTTCCACTTCCGCAAAGAGCACCCTGCCGAAGCATTGGAACTCTACCGGATATTGATAGACCGGAAACAGGCCAATGCGGACGTCTTCCAGAAAACAGGCTTCTGCCTACAAAAGGTGAAATGCTATAAAGAAGCCATAGATGCTTATCTGAAAGCCGATATGCTGAAGCCCGATCACCTGTGGACACTTCGCCACCTGGCTACCTGTTACCGCCAGATGAAGAATTTCGATGCAGCTTTGGAATACTATCACCGCGTAGAAGCCATTCAACCGGAAAATCGCAATGTATTGTTCTATACCGGTAGTTGCCTGGCAGAACAAAAAAGGTATGACGATGCCCTGCAATATTTCTTCAAGTTAGACTTCCTGGAAAACGACTGTATGAAGGCATGGCGCGGCATTGGCTGGTGTTCATTTGTCAGTGGTAAGCATGAACAGGCTATGAAGTATTATGATAAACTCCTTGCAGCCAAGCCACTTGCTACGGATTATCTCAATGCCGGACACGTGGCCTGGGTACTGGGAAACATAGAAAAAGCAGTCGGGCTATATGGCAAGGCCATGGCAGAAAGCGGAAGTAAAGATGCTTTCCTTGAAATATTCGACAGAGACCGGAGCAGTCTTCTCAAACAAGGTATTGCAGGAGAAGAAATTCCATTAATGCTGGATATGATTGAATAAAGACATAAATAAGTAGCTAATGAAGAAATACTGTATCTTGGCTGTATTCTGTTGCCTTAGCTATCTGGCTACAGCGCAAAGTCCTGTAGAGAAAGGACTGAAAAGCATAAACCGGACATCTGCCGAAGCATATATCGGTTTTCTGGCTCACGATGAATTACAAGGGCGGGAAGCCGGATACCATGGTTCAAAGGTAGCTGCCCAATATATTGCTTCATTGCTTCAGGCTATGGGAATACAACCGTTGGGAGATAGCTATTTTCAACCTTTTGAAGCATACAGAAGAGAACGCCAGAAAAGGGGAAGGTTGGAAGTACACCCCGATTCAATAACCATATTCAAAAGAGAAGTACATCAGAAGCTCTCTATGGCAAATGTACTGGGAATGATCCCCGGTAAAAACACCAGTGAGTACGCTATTGTCGGTGCGCACTTTGATCATTTGGGAATAGATCCTGCTCTTGAAGGTGATCAGATTTATAATGGTGCTGATGATAATGCTTCCGGTGTATCAGCCGTTCTGCAAATAGCCAGAGCGTTCATTGTCAGCGGCAAGCAACCGGAACGAAATATTATTTTTGCCTTCTGGGACGGTGAGGAGAAAGGATTGCTGGGTTCCAGATACTTTGTACAAACCTGTCCGTTCATTTCGCAGATCAAAGGATATCTGAACTTCGACATGATAGGCCGTAATAATAAGCCGCAACAACCCATGCATGTAGTTTATTTCTATACGGAGGCCAATCCGACTTTTGGAAAATGGCTAAAAGAAGATATAAAGAAATACAACCTCCAACTGGACCCCGACTATCGTCCATGGGATAATCCCATAGGCGGTAGTGATAACGGTTCTTTTGCCAAAGCGGGAGTTCCTATTATCTGGTATCATACAGATGGGCACCCGGATTACCATCAACCCTCCGATCATACAGACAAACTGAATTGGGAGAAGATAGTGGAGATAACCAAAGCATCCTTTCTGAATGCCTGGAATCTGGCAAACGAGAAGGAGTATTGAACTATACTTTCAGTAATTCCCTGTACAATTTCTGTACAGGAAGCCCCATGATATTATTATGAGACACATAACATTATAACAAGCTATAAAACAAAGATATACATCACAATAAAAACATCTTAGTAAAACAGTTGTAAAACAAACATTATAATTAGAGATTTTACGCTATTTTCATCATGATTGTATTCCATATTGTTTTGGGAGCAAAGATAAATCATAGAAAGGAAAAGGTAGCCTATTCTGCTTCATTTTTAACACTTGAACAAGAAAAAGCCCCGACCGTCACCAGCCGAGGCCCAAATTCATCAATGACGAATTACTTCTACTTCTTTATAACATGTTACCACAGAAAAAGGTTGTAGCTAACACCTACACCGGCATATATTCCAGATGGATAGCCATAGCCGACTTGCATCCCCAATCCCCAGCGTTTCTTTCTAGGTGTGATAGTATGGTAAATATCATTCGTCACCGTCTGATATACAGTCTTTGGAAATATCTGCAAACTATCAAGCCTCGGACGATAACCACTCACCCATGCCCGGTAAAGACTATCCTCATAATAAGCCTGCTCACGATGAACAACAGTGTCACCAATACGAATAGTATCTGTTAGCTGGAAAACTAACAGAGGTGCCATAGGTGCAGAGATAAGCAAAGTATCAACCTTGACTACTGTATTTACCTTCGTTTCGGTACGTATTTCTGCCGGCAAAGGCTCGTGCGGACGGAACCAAACAGCCACACAAGCCACAGCCAGCAATATTACTAATATCCAAGGTAGCTTTTTCATAGAGCAAGCACTTGTTTACGGTTTGCCCCTTCACGATAGCTCACGTGTACCCAAGCAAAGTTCTTCTCGTCAATGAGCTGGTCAAAAGGGAGCCCCAGCGATTGAATCAGATAAAACAGCCTTTTGTTTTCCTTCGGACTTCCACCGGTTATATCTGCCGCCCGTCCAGTCATGTGGTCGCTCGTAGCTGAACCTTTCACGGCTTTATTGAGTGCCGGGCAACGGAAACCACTGTTCACAGTGATTGGCTTACTGTATGCCTCCCGTAATGGGTCCAGTACGTTATCTACTAATGCAGTCATATTGACTACATGTTCCTTCTTACACCGGTTATCAATACCTAACCGGTCGGCTGTATCTGACTTGCAGAGTTCAGCAATTGTAAAGTAGTTCATTTTTCTTCCTCCTTATCAATTTCGTTTTCAATTCTTTCAATAACCCCCTGGACATGTGAGGGCATCGCACGTTTGAATTCAAATCTAATCAAGTGATAGATTATCCGGAATGCTTTATTCTTTGGGTATGCCATAATCAGGTTCTTGAATGCATTCTGTAAATACACGTATGAGAAGACGTACGTAATAGTCTTTATCACAATGAAAGCACTCTCCCCATCCCCTATCGAGTTCATAAAGATAAATACCACTTCAATAATAACCAAGTACAAAAGCAGCTCTGCCAATGCATTTTTAAACTTCCCCCAAGAGAAATTTTTGCACCGAACAATACTCACGCCATCGGCACGCATACCGCACCAGATATTAAAGGCAAACATCACTGCCAAAGCTATAAGGAAGCCTTTGGTGGGTGTCAGATACGCTAACATCGAACTAAATAACGACACGCATATCACCCGAATTTGGTCTAATGTCAATAATCTATCCATTCTCAAATATTATCTAATTATTAATATTATCTTTGCAACATGACCGTTAAGGTCACATAGTAGTTTTGTTCATCCCGCCCAGCTTGAGAAAGTAGGACGGGAATTTTTATATCAGGACAATCAACACCCCTGCATACGCACATACGAATGCCGCCATCTCCACCCAGAACAACCACTTGCGGTATTTGAGCATGACAATCCCGGCAACTGGAAAAGTAGTAGCAGGCAGCCACCACATTTCTGACAGACAGAGCCAGAGGATAGCCGCAATGCCGCTGATGGCGGTTCCGGTATAGTGCACCCTGCCTTGGAACTCCTCCTTAAACAACGGTGCAGAACCTACGAACATGAGTCCTCCACATGAGAGGAATGCGAGGAACTGCAAGTTCCCGGAAGAGCACTCCAGCCACACCGGCATCAAGAGCATGGCAGGAATAATCATAGCCATTTGGAACAACCATGCCGGACGGTTCCGCTTTTTCAACTGATAATAAGTATCAGAGAGTGACCAAGGCACTCCACACACTCTCACCGCATACACTATGTACATAGTGAGGAATATCAACGATATAAGGTATAAGTAAATCATATCATTATTGATTAAGGTTAAACACTAATTTATCAGGATAGCCGGAAGTATAGTCGTAGGCTTCTACCTCTTCTTTCGTGGCAAGTGCTTTGACAGCAGCTATGTGCTCCTGCGTAGCATTGTAGGAATCCAGAGCATAGAGTTCCAAAGCAGCAAGCATCTGCAAGGCAAGAGGAATAGGTATCACGTACTTCATCGCATCATGCCATAACACAGTCGTTTCTTTCCCTGCTGTCTGCTCGATAGTGATTGAATTTACAAGACCGACACGCGTATCTTTATCAAGCCACATCCGCTTTCCGCCCAACAAGAACTGATTAACAGCATCCGATTGGTCATACTCGGTTATCTGAGAGATTTTCAGGCTTTTCACTTCTTCGATTGTAGGTTCATAGGGAGACCTTAGCACACAATCAAACACTTCTTTTATAGAAGCTGACGAATTAGCATTATAGAACGCTTCTTGTTCCTCGTTTAGTTTAACCCACTTACCATCAAGGTAATCTTCATAGGTTGTACCTACTTCATAGTTATCATCAAGCTCAAAATCGAGGTTAATAACTTTACTTACTGAATCGATATTTACATATAACATAATCTCTGTTTTTAAATTACTTACTTATTGCAATCATATAAGAACTATTAATCCCAGATAGTGCCAATGAAAAAGTGTTCCCATAATCAGCAGACCTATATAATGCAGAACCATTTATACAATAAATATATTTACCATTGGAGGACATTACAAACTGGGTTGCATCATCCATACCAACCAGTCTGGTAAAACTCCTACCAAAATCGCGGGATATCCAATTTCCTTGACTACTACCATATATCAGTATAATATACTTTCCTGTATGGGACACACATATCTGAGTGGGTATATAGTAGTTATTAATCTCAGCTACAGAAATCCGGTCTACTGTATCCCAATCATCACAATGTACCCTAAAGATGCCATTATAATCAAGAGAAGCACTTTTAAAAGAATAGAAGATATACTTACCATCACCACTCATCACCATATCATTTAATTTATTACTAGTTGAATATGGGTACTCTATTTGTTTTGACAGTTTCAAAGTCAAACTATAATCATTAGAACCATGCATAAATGAATCCCCGGCAATTACTATATATCTGCCATTCCTTGATACAGCTAATTTATGCATTTTATAATCAACATTTAACCAGTTTCCCTCAATGATAGTGTTCGTTTGAATATCAATTTTACGTAAATATTGATATTCACCTAATACAAACAGGGTGTTTCCGTCTTTAGTAATATCCATCCCTGTTATATCTTCAAATAAAGTATTGGGTTTAATGAGATTAGTGGTAACCAAACCATCTCTCGAAACATATATATTATTTATACTACCGCGAGTAGCTACAAATACATCACCTGTATCCTCTAATATAGCAACTGATGCAGACAGATAGATAAAATTACATTTCTTCTCAGTAAAGCTCAGACCATAATCTGTAGAAAAGAATTGTTTACCCATATATATGGCTGCTACATATTTCCCACTTTTAACGCCTGAATCCGCTCTTCTTTGTATAATACTCATAATCGTTATTCTTTCATTTTTACGGATATAGAGTACGCACCTGCTGCATAGCACCAAATGCTAATCTCAAAAACATCTCCCGAAGCAACACTTAGCGATGAGCCTGACATCGAAGTGTACGCACCACTATTAGGTATAGGCTGAATAAAAGTTGCCATTGCTTTACATCTAATATATAAGTCTTGCCCTACTGACATACCACTTGCGACAGACAGATTTGTAGCAGAAGCAAGGGTAGCAACGATACTTCTCTTTGATACAGGCAAAGAAGCAAGGGTTGTAACCGTATTGACACCCGTGACGGTCGGGTCTCCAACACCCTGAGGACCTTGTGCACCCGTAGCACCCTTCGCACCAGCAGGACCGGTAGCCCCCTGTGGTCCGGTTGCACCCTTCAGATTCTTGAAAGCAAAAGCAAAGGTTCTTGCAGATGCCGTTCCACCTGCAGTGACCGTTACAGAGGGAGTACCGATATTCGCATCAACTGTAGCAGTCGCTCCCGTAATAGTGGCATTGACCCCAGCAGGTCCAGTTGCACCTTGTGGACCAGTCGCACCGGTAGCTCCTTTAGCTCCGGCAGGACCTGTCGCGCCTTGAGGACCGGTTGCACCAGTGGCACCTTTCAAGTTTTTGAAGGCAAAGGCAAAGGTTCTTGCAGAAGCAGTACCACCAAGAGAAACTGTTACTGCAGGAGTACCGACATTGGCATCCACTGTAGCGGATGCACCGGTAATGGTTGCGTTTGTTCCAGCAGGACCAGTGGCACCGATTGCGCCTTTTGCACCAGTATCACCCTTGTCTCCTTTATCGCCCTTTGGACCTTGTATTCCCTGTGCACCAGTGGCACCGGTTGCCCCAGTAGCTCCTGTTGCACCTCTTGAAGGTTTACCTGTATCGGTAGTCCCAAGATACCAATTACCATTCGAACCAATCGTAGGTGTCGTTCCGGCAGGACCTGTCGCACCAGTTGCACCTTTTGCACCAATAGGACCGGTAGCCCCTTGCGGACCAGTATCCCCTTTGGGACCTTGAAGACCGGTTGCTCCTGTATCCCCCTTAGGGCCAGTAGCACCAGTATCGCCCTTTACTCCTTGCGGTCCTGTTGCACCAGTATCACCTTTTATCCCCTGTGGACCTTGTACACCTTGAGGACCTCGTGCTCCTGTATCCCCTTTCTCTCCCTTATCGCCTTTCTCTCCTTGTAATCGCCCCTGACTTTGCCAGTCACCGTTATACCATGCGTAATATGTGTAGGGTAAAGCTGCACCCACAGCATAGAAACCGCTACTACCGGAACCATCAGGAACAGCAGCTTTCAAGGCGGCAAGTGTATCATATTGTCCAAGAGGAGTGAACGTATCTCCCGGCTTACCTTTAACATAAATATCCGTCTTTACGTACTTTTTAGTGGACTTCTCCCATTGGTATACATAGTGGTCCGTCCCGATATAGGTAGGATGTTCTGCCGTGTCAGTAGCGTTTGCAGTGGCCGTTTCCGAATTCTTCTTGAGGGTAGCAAATTCAGTAACACGGTTACCTTCTGCAGTTACACGGCCGCTTTCAGCATTGACGCGTACACTCTCGGCTATCTGACGGCTTGTTTCTGCACTCTTACGCACATCCTCAGCTGTAACGCGGGCATTCTCTACAGTAACACGCCCGTTTTCAGCCGTCACACGGGAACCTTCTGCAGTAACGCGGTTCTTTTCAGCATTGACACGGCCTGTTTCATTTGTCTGCCGGATAGACTCAGCACCAGCCCGCGTAGTCTCAGCATTTTTACGTTCATCTTCGGCACTGATACGTTTGGATTCAGCATCAGCACGTCCGAACTCAGCAGTAGCTCGGGCAGTCTCGGAAGCCTGTCTGGTAGTTTCAGCCTTGCCCCGTTCTGTCTCGGCTGTTTTCCGGGTACCTTCGGCCGTCACACGATCTTTCTCCGAATTGATACGCGTAGCTTCAGCAGATGCGCGGGTACCTTCAGCAGAAACACGCTTTGTTTCCGCATCCTTACGCAGGTTCTCCGCTGAGACACGTCCTTCTTCGGCTTTACGCAGTTCTTCGGCAGCTTCCTTGGCAGGAGCAGACAACAGTTCCAAAGGAGCTTCAACAACCGACTCGTCCATACCAGAAAGACGAAGTGCGGGCAAGCTCACTATGTCATCCAGTGAATCGACTACCTCGACATCACCAACACCTTGGGAACCCGTAAGGAGAGCTTTCTTTACCTCTTCTACAAGCTGGTTAAACTGATTTGAATCTAATACCATATGGTTTGAATTGATTTTAAACGGTTAATTACCACTCAGCAGGTTAATTATACTGCGCTTCACCGCAGCTATTAGCCGGGAGTTTTTGACTACAAGTTCTAAAGCCCTGCAATACTGGTCCGGAATCTCCACCGCATCAGTCGAATAGTAGATTTTCTTTGCCAAATCTTCAAAGCCGATATCCAGAAGAATACTTCCGTTATACATCATCTCGTTACCGACTGTCTCGGCTGCATCGAAGGTTTGTTTTCCACCTTCAAAAGAGGTCTGTGCCTCGATCTGTCTAAAATTGATTTTCATATTCTATAAATTATAATTAAACTATCCACAATAAAAGAAGAACCAGCTACTACCATCAGAAACCAACATCATGGAGTACGTTCCTGTAAGTTTGTAGGTATTATTCATCTCCCAACCGTTAGGAGCTACGAACGGTCCATTTGTAAAAGTGACACTACCGGCAGTCTGCTTGACATAATAAACCTTCCCGGGACAAGACGAAGGAGAAGGCATTGTCATGGTAACATTCACATTGCTGGTAAAGCGCAGGAAGTCATCATGCACATTGACACTACCGGATGCTGTGATAAAGCGTGTATTGACACCACGTGTCGACACAGGCGCATCTATCTCTAAAATACGGGAAGAAGGAGTAGTCAACTTTCCATAGATCATCATATCACCGGCAAAACTACATTTGTCACCAAAGTAGCACTCACCGGCAGATACATGTATGGCTTTGTTGCGGCCTTCAATTGCAGCAGAGATACTGAGGACGGCAGGAGATGTGGAATACCCGGGTTCACCTTCCTTAAAGCAATAAGGCCTGATAGTGAGCATGTTCAAGTATTTATTCTCCATGACGCCATGCATATAATAAGGCTTGCTTAATGAGAACTGGCTGGTCTCATCGGTAAAATCAACTAACTGGCTGTTCGGATTGGTAGATATACCGCTACTGTGCAAATACAAATCACTGCCTATCCGACCGCTGGAAGCGTTGATAGTGCCGTTAAAGGTTCCATTATTAGCAGTCATGTTATTCACAACAACATCACCGGAAGCATCCCAGGTGATATTACTGTTGGCAAGGTATCCAGAGTTATTGTTGCCTAAATACCAAGAACCGTTTTGGTTATATATTGAACCGTCAGCACCGAGCACAACATTATTTTTATGAATAGAATCAACGTCTATGATCCAACCTGCAAGATTGCCGTCAGTGGCGGTTATACTTCCACTGAATGTACCTCCTTTACCATGGAAAACACCATTACTATCAATGTAGAAAGGGTCAGTAGGCTTATTGACATTCTTGACTGAAATGGTATTCAGGGTAAGGTTGCCATCTGTATCGACTATGAACTTCCCGTTGATGATGGTCTTTCCGGTAAAGTTTATCTTATCAGCCTGAATCGTAGCATTGGAAATCAGGTTACCAGCTTCATCCTCTGTGATGAACGCACTTATTTCAGCCCGTCTGACTATTTCGCCATACGGGTCAACCTTCTGGGCAAACACAGTAGCAATATTGCTTTCTGTCACTAAACCGGCTCTGTCGATGTTGGTGATATTACCTTTGGAATCGAAAGTAATCTTCTGTACAAACTGGTCAATCCGGTTACTTGTCTGGCTGATAGCGGATGAATGTTCTTCTACCGTACCTTTCAGACTGTTGGTTGCAGTAACCAGACTATCAATCTTTTCGGCCGTCACATGGAAGCTGCCTTCATGCTTGTCCAAGCCACCCTCTACGCTTGTTACCCTCTGTGTTATCTCCCTGATGGACTGCTGGAACTCACTGAAAGTTCCACCGGAACCATCCCCGACAATACCTCTGATAGAATCAACCTCTATCTTTAAAGTAGAATACTTACCGGTGATATCGGTTACGTTAGCAGAAATACCACTGACTGTCTGGGTGAGCTTTGAGTAGTTGGTCCCCTGTTCGGTTATGTCCGCAACTATACCCTCTATCTTCTGGGCAGTCACATGGAAAGAAGCTTCATGAGAAGTTAACCGGCCGTCAATAGCATTCACCGTAGAGATGGTAGCCCATAACTTGTTACCGTCAGCAGTAGTGATCCAACCAGCCGACTTGATGGTATTATTGATAGTATCGGTAGCAGATACCATTGCATCTATCTTTTCAGCAGTCACATGGAAGCTGGAAAGATGCTTTGTCAGCTTACCATCAAGGTCAGCTATAGATGATGAGAAATCTGCACGTAATCCACGGGCGGATAAATCAATGGCTGAAGTATAAGCTTCCGTTATACGACCCTCGGTATTTGTCAGGTCTTCCGTAAACTTCGCTTCAAGATTACGGGCAGTCAGAAGGAATTCACTGTGATACTCTTCAAGCTTGCCGGCCGTGCTTCTGATTTCGTCAAGGTTCGCCTGAATCTTCTTGTCTGTGAGTTCGAAACGCATGTTGAACTCCTCGCGCAAGTCGGCAAGAGCGTCATCGGTAAGAGTCAGTGAATAGACATAGATGTCACCGGTGAAAGACATGTAGAAATCACCGGTACCGTTCCACTTGCCGGTTATCTCCATCTGCTTGAATTCAGTACCGGGATACAGGTCCTTTGAGAAGGAAATCGGGGTATATTCTTCGAAGCCCGTCTCATTCTCATCATTGAAATGAACGGTAAGAATACCGGGACGCTTCACCAGATACTTGAAAGAGACGGTGAACTGCCGGGGGCGCTTGAGTTCGTCGAAAGTCTCAAAATCCGGATGGCGGTAAAAGTTTGAATTAACCTGCTCGATATAGCTGTTCTTTAAGCGCAAGACACTTTTTGCACCCTCGCTTACAATATCGGCGAAAGACTCCTTGTTCGCATAGAAGTTGCTATTGAAGTACAGCAATCGACCATCTACACGGAAGATACGTATGTTGCTGCTACCAGTCCAATACTGCATATCTGCGGCAAAAGACGCATTGTTCAGGTAGTTGTCAAGGGCATTGATTTCATCGCGCACGGAAGAGATTTCAGACTTTATCAAACCTTCAATGACGGTAAACATCGTTAGAATATCCTCACCGGCCATGGTAAGAAAACGCCCCTTAATTTCGACTCCACCTTCCGGGGTATATTTGATGTAAGTGCTTTCGTCACGGGCACCGATATAAGAAGTGCCATACACCTTCATGTAGGCGTGACCGGTGGACTTGTCAAGCCCGAAGGAAATGATGTCCTTCTCTGTCAGGTTGAAATCATTGATACCAGCGTAGAAGGTGATAGATGGGGATATCTCGTTAGTGGATGACAGAACAATCGCACTTTGAAGGTCCACATCTGTACGGTGTCCTAAACCGATAATGTCATCACCTGCTTGGGGGATATCGCTTCCCCCGTCACAAATAGTCTTGGAAAGGTCAATATAATCACGCCCCACCTCCATGACCTCACGCCAGTAGTAGCGGTTGGATGCATTAAGGGTGGTACCGTCAACAATGTTGCATTCCTTGGCCTGCGCCAGCGAACCAACACTGAATTCGTTCGCAATTGCTTCCCCTTCCTGCTCGGCAAGAAAATAGCATCTGTAGACATCTTTCAGCTCTTCTACACGAATACACTTCATTCCAGCGTGGGTGATAATCTGTTCACCGCCGACATGCGTAGCTTTCTTAACTTGTAATTCTTCAAAGACTGCCTTTATCTTCACATACAGACGGTCAACAACAGCTTGGGAAGTGCCGTCTTCGCGTACTGTGATACCACTGCCGTTCTTACCAATCAATAGTCCCTTGAGGAACGTGATAATCTCTTCCGCCACATCGGGGAAGTCCTTCCTCAGAAACATCCTGAGTGTACGCAAGGCAGAGAATACATTGAAGTTACTTGCGGCCGTAGCGTCGTTAGTTTTAATAACGTAGATATTACTCCCTCCAGAACCGGTGAAAGTCTGCCCTTTGAAAGTCAACTCTTCGACTTGCGTTTCAATATCGGAAAGGCGGGAATAGGCAGTACTTTCACCGATGGTATATTGTGGGGAGTCGTAAGGTAAATCCAGCTTGATTTCAAAGCCGATGACACGGGACAAGCGCCCGTCCTTGAAGTAGGCGGGGTTGACAAGGTTAATTCTCTGACCGATATCAAAGCTATGATTGATTTGGTCATCATGCACCCAAATGGAGTTGAGGGTAGCGGTATAAGTACCATCGTCAATGCAGGTCTTTGCTACATATTTCTTGGCGGCGGCAAGTAGTTCCTGTTCGGCGGTGGCAACTAAACCCAGTTCGGCTATCTTCTCGGCATTCCAACCACTAAGGACGTATTTATCACCTTCTGCAGGAAGAAGAATTTCATCCGGCAAGGGACGGCCGTAGTCTTCGTTCTGTACAATCTCCCAAAGCTGAGCGTCCGGGTTGAATGTGCCGTCGTCGTTCTTTTCGGTCAAGCCAAGAGGATTGAAAGCAACTCCGAATTCCATACCATTGAGCTTGCCGGATTCGAACCTGATTTTGAGTTCCTGACCTTCAAGGATGTATTCCTTTGAGAAGTTGATTCCGGTATCGGTAAAGCGGTAAAAGGTAGCTTTCGTCTTAGTACCGTCTTCATTGTCTACCTCGCTTTCGTAGGAGCTTACATCAGTGATTTCACCTACTCTTTTAGGGTAGATGTCGTCAAATACAACAACAGCTTCAATGGCTTCAAAGTCACTCATGCCCTCATAGGCATCCACGTATGGAGTGCCTGCCGGAAGCATAAGGCGCTTCTGAACGATACCATTAACAACAGTACTCTGGTCTACCGGGCGATAGTTGGTAGGGATATTTCTTGTTGAACCGAATGCGTAGATACGGGTGGCATAAGTACCCTTGCTGTCACTCCGGCTCATGTCCTTGGCTTCCTTATCCAGTTCTATCTTAACAGCGTCGGAGAACTCACACCTACCAAAGTTAATGACATGGTCCGTTACCCAGCAGTCACAGCCCCATTGGTCAGCCATAGAGAACATGGCATCAATGAGGTTCATGTTCTCATAGGTCATCAGCTTGGAAGACCTCTCTACACTGCTGTCAATGGAAAACTCAAAGTCCTTTCCCTCGTACTTATAACCAAGAGCTTTCAAATTACGAAGAAATACACCCATCTGGATATCCAGTGAAGCGGTAAGGGACCAAGACGCTTCCTGCCCTCCACTCTCCGGGGTGTACTTGAATATCTTTGTTTTCCATTGCCAATAGTAAGCATCCAAACGAAGCTCGTAGTCATACCCTCCGGTGGATGCGTTGTAGGTCGGATAGGACAAGTCTACTATCTGATAGATTTTAGCCAGTTTCCCACCCATAGAGGCATCGAAGACACCGCGCAGGTCTACGTAATCACCTACTTGGAAATCGATTGGATGCAAAGTATTAAAGGGAAGCACAACATAGTCCTCCTTCATCAAAGAGAACCTACCTTTTGCACCGGGATTGATACCGGTTGAAAAGCGAGTATTGCCTTGTATGTCCTTAATATCTATCATAACTACAAATGTCGGAGATAAAAAAAAGAAGCCCTAAAATTTAGAGCTTCCATACACGACAATGAATTTAATGTCGTAAATTAGCCTCTAATGCTCGGATTCGGCTCGCAGAACTTACTTGTTATCTTACCGAACGTCCGGTCAAGACTTTGGGCATAAGATACGCTTTTCCCAAGATAGACTAGGTGATAGATATCACTGCTATTGTCCGGTACTTGGATATCAACCGCCCCTTTGTAGAGTTCCTCGGAAAAGGCCTTCTTCTTCCTTTGGTAATCCTCTGGAGAGCTACCTTGTATTGTAAACGTCAGAGCCAATTCGCGTTCATCCAGCTTGGGCGACTTTACCACCACTTCTTTTCCATGTTCCAGTCGGGATTTATTTTCAATGAATTCCTTCAGAGAAACCGGTGCACCCAGTACATCAAAGAAACTATTACCCATTCTAACACCCCACTCTTTAAGAGCATCTTTGTTGTTAATTATCAACTCGGCCATATCTATAAGTTTTTAAAGGTTCTTTAAGTTCCGTTTAATCTCATCGGTGCCAGCAAGTATCTTGGGGCTGTTCTTCGCAAGTATAGCTGAGTTTTCCACTATATCCCTACGAGCAATATTACCCTCCACTTGGAATGTCCTCATCTCGTCTACAATCCTTTCCATACTGGAAACCTTTTCAGTCAATACCTTTATATCTTCTGTCGGAAATACAACATTTATCTGGGACTGATAGCTATTAGTGATGATTCCTCTTGTCTTATCAACGAAATTGGGCGTACCAGACATTAAGGCAGGAATATCATCGTTTGTAATGTCTATCAATGACAGTCTTTTGTCGATGGATGATAATAAGCCAGTTTGTTGAACAGCTTGATTCTTGATTTCTTCTCCGGCAACCTGCAAAGCCGTAAAACGCCCGTTAAGCTCTTCGCCGGTGTCTTGTGACATGGCTTCAAAGCCTTTGGAAGATGCCTGCTGTGAAAACATGGTTCCAAAGAACTGGTTGATAGCATCCACTTCCTTCTTCATGTCATCAACCATAGTCTGTTTCATGGAGTCAAGGAGCTGCTTTTCTTCGGAAGTCAGGTTGTCATCTCCCATGGCACGTTGCCATTCGTTGTACCACTTCTGCATCTGGGGTTTGAAGTTCTCCACATACATGGCTTTAATGAGAGCCTTACGCATGTACTCGCTCATGTCGTCGGAGATATCCTCGGCGGTGGCTTCAATATCATAGAGGGAGTTTAGTATGCCATCAGAGAATGACTCCCATTCCTGCTCTGCCTCATTCCTTGCATTCTCAGCCTCTTGTGCGGCTTCTTCGGCACGCTTTATTGCACCCGTATCAAGAGATGGGAACAAAGCATTAGCAGCATCCACGATATCAACACCGGCTTTCTGAATCTCGGCTATCATTTCGTCCAAGGTCTTACGCTCGGCGGTATCTATGGCACCGTCCTTCATAAACTCGGTGTATTTGTCATACCAAGCCTGAATCTGAGGTTGGAGCTGAGCGGTAAACATAGAATCAACCAAGGCGTTACGCATGTACTGATAAATATTGTTGGCTACATCCTCGGCAGTGGCTTCCGCATCATACAATACGTTCTTGATACTGTCAGAGAAAGATTCAAAGGCTTTCTTGACTTCTTCGCCAGAATCCGTCCAAGCATCGCTGATTTCTTTTGCTGCATCTGATACTTCCTTGCTCAGCTCGTCAATGTCAGTCTTGATATTGGCACGCTCTTCATCAGTTACAAGTCCATCGGCGGAATACTCTTTCCATTTCTCCCAGATAGCTTTGATACGAGGTTCGTACTGTTCGATATACATTGCCTCGATAAGCTCTTTGCGCATGGATTCAGCAATGTCCTTGGCGACGGACTCGGCTGTCACTTCTGCATTGTACAAGGAGTTTAATATACCATCAGAGAAAGACTTGAATTCCTCTTCAAGCTCCTTCTTTAGGCTGCTCTCAGTGATACCGAGAGTATCGGATAGAATGTCTTTGGCGGTCGTAATGTCGTTAGCCAGTTTCTCAGCTTCACTTCTCAGTGCGTTACGTTCAGCATCGGTTATATCACCGTCAAACATGGCTTCCTGAACCTTCTTATAGAATTCCTCTATCTGCGGTTGGAAGGTATCGGCAAACATCTTGTCAACCATCTGTTGACGGATGTATTCAAAGATATTATCTGTCACATCTTCGGCGGTAGCTTCGATGGAGGACATTGCAGACTTCACGTTATCAACGAATGACTGTAGGTCTTCGGCATCCTTCAGTTTGTCAGCGAAGATACTGTTCACGCTCTCAACGCCCTTCATCATCTGTTCAATGTACTGGTCTACTTGGGAGCCAAGTTGCGCCATATCACTCTCTGATAATCCGTCTGCTGAGAGGCCTTCAAAGGTCTTGTATAGTTCTTCCATCTTGCTCTTATACTCCTTTTCGTACAGAGCATTTATCATGGCTTGACGGAAGTAGTCATAGATATTATCGGAGACATCTTTAGCTGTCACGTCCAAAGAAGTTAGAGCACTTTGCATATCACTGACAAATGATTCAAGAGCCTCTTTGGCAGAATCTGAAGTAGAATCAGACCATCCAAACATTTTCTGATAATTTTCCCATTCTGCCTTAGCTTCTTCAACGATGTCTAAATAATCTTGTTTGGAAGCCTCCATCTCTTCTGGTGTAAGCTTTTTATCGCTTTCTACGCTTTTGGCAAAATTAGTATACCACTCTTGGAGCTTCTTATCATATACACCGGTCATCATTATTTCAAGCAGAGCATTTTGCATCATCTCCTCAAAGTCCTCAGCAAACGCTTCTGCATTATCCTTCATTTCAAGCAATGAGGTACGAAAGTTGTCTTTTACCGAATCAAAAGATGTAGAAGTAAGTTTTTCATAATAGGCATTCTGAAGTTCCTCAAGTTCTTTGTAGTATGATATATAAGAATCCATGTATTGAGCGGCATCTCTATATCCATCATCGGCTGAATTCTTAATTTTAGTATATAAGTCTGTGGCTTCTAATGCAACTTTCGCCATCTGCTCACTCGTTAAATTCCAGAAATCACTGGCATTATTAACTGTATGCCCGACAACACCACTAATGCGTGCCCAGTCGCTTGAAGACATGGCATTATTTATTTTCTTATTTGAAGAATGGCTACCTCCCATACCTAAGAAACCATTGCTATAAGCTTCTGCACTTCTTCGCATCATTTCTTGGGTATTACGCATCTGTTGCTCCAAATTGGACTTCTGTTGGTTATACACTTCTGTAGATTCCACAACAGAAGTAGATTCCATTTTATCAGCAAGATTGTCAATAGCCATTTCCAAGTCTTGATTGGATTGAGTAAGATTCTCAATATCTTTTTGTAATTGTGGGTCACTTTCACCACCAAAATCAAGTCCTGTCCACCCGAACACAGTATCCCATGCGCCATAAGCCGCATTAAAAATAGAGTCAAATATATTTCCTAAAAAGCCGTCAAGGCCTTGCTCGCCAATGGAATCTAATGCAGAAAATACCGCACCGATAATCCCTCCTATCTTCTTTCCAGATTCAGAGAAAGTATCAGCAAGCGTTCCCGCCAATTGTCCAACCTGTGACAGAGACATTTGGGAATTGCTGCCAAGGTCTGTTATTACATTGGCTAAAGTAGCAACGTTACTTGTCGCTTTCTCGGCTGATTGACTTACATTTGTTTGTGCATTCTGAACACCTTTTTCTGCATTGTTTTTTTTGATTAAAGCAGCCTCTTGTTCGCTCTCTGTACCGTTTTTGAGGGCATCATTATATTCTTCCTGAGCCTTAATCAGTTCTTCTTGTGCAATACGGAGCGCATTAAGTTGCTCCGGCAAACCTCCCAATAACCCTCCTTTATCAATTAAGGTCGTTTGTATCTTATTTAACGATTCATCAATGATTTTCTTTTGGTCGATATCCATTGATTGGTATTCCTGACTTTCCCTAAACTCTTTGAGTTGTTTTTTAATCTTATCAAGACTTTCCTTGGAGGCATTGCTTAAGTCTCCGAATACCATCTCCCAATTAATCTCTTGCTTCAATTCATCTACTTTGAGAGAAGATATAGCTTCATTCCATTGCTTTTGAAGAGCATTCTTCGCCCCAAGCGAAGTCTCCTTGTTGATATCGTCTTGAAACTTCTTATCAATTGCAGCCTTTTTCTGGGAAAATGTTCCATACTCCATTAGATATTTATTCATCGCATCCTCACGCTCTTGCCATTCATCTAATCCTTGTTTAGTTTCTGTATGAGCTACAATCTTATCCCATGCTGCAATGATTTCGTCTACGTTAACAGTAGAAGCATCAAATATCTTTTTTACATAACCTTTGGACTGCTTGGATTTTAAATCTTCTTTGGCATCGAAGATTTCTTTTTGAGCTTGTATTTCAGCACGAATATAGTCTTCTTTCTGACGCTTAACATTCTGAATCTCTATCTTGTTATTCAAATCACGCTGAGCCTTTTCTTTTTCATAGCCGTCAGTCATCGCATTAATTTTAGCTTGAGCTGCTTGGTTTTCCAAATCCTGCTGTTGACGCTGACGTTCAAGGGACTGCTTAGATTCGAGTTGAAGAACTTTTTCATTTTGGGAGCGGAGCATCTCTTGTTCTTTGCGGAGTTTTTCAGCTTGGTTTTCTTGTTTGGAGGTATCAGTAACACTGCCTAAATCCTTGTAGGATTTCTCCTTAGTCTGCATTTTATCGCGAGCTTCCTTTACCTGCTCGGATGTGGCTTTTTGATCTTTCAAAAGTGCTTCGTATCCTTTCTTTGCTTTCTCCCAATCTTCTTTTGCTTTGGCAAGGTCTTCTTGATAAGTTGTTTTATTCTTCTCGGAATCAATGCGTGCTTGTTTTGTTGACTTTGTGGTATCTATGAGATTTTTAATTTCCTTAACCTCATAGATGGCTTTATCGGATAAAGAGCCTTTCTCGTCAATTGGCAAGCGAATTTTTATCATACCATTTTCGCCCTTGCCTCTAATTTGGTTCTCCAATTTTGATATATAGTTGTCAAACTCACTTATATCAATGTTTTTAAGATTTGAGATGAATTGCTCAGAAATGGAACTACCTCTGTCAACAAGGAACTGGTCTCTATCGAAGCGAAGTTCTTTTAGCTTATTTATTTCTTGCTGAGTTAATTTACCTCCATTAATCTGTTTGGCTGTCAGAGTATTTTCATAGTCGGATACGGCTTTATTCGCAGCCTCAAAGTCTCTTGCGACTCTTTCACCTGCACGCTTTGCATCTTCTTCAGCGATTTGCTGTTTTAGTTCAAGAATATCTGCAAGTTTTATTGTTTCGATGTCATATTGAGCAAAGATTTTAGGGTATTCCTTACGTAGTTCGGCCAAGCTCTGCCCCCTCTGCAAATCAGACAAGGCAATGTTACGAGAACTTTGTACAAGAGAGTCTATTTTCTGTTTATGCTCTTGCTCTTGTTTAGTGGCTTCTTTCTGCCGCTTATTAAAGCGTTCTTGCGCTTTCTCTGCCTCTGTAGTACTATCAGACATCGCCCACATAGCAGTCGTTAATCCGATTACTACCGTAGCTAATGCTACATAGGGATTAGTGAGCATTGCAGCATTCAAAGCCAATTGAGCCTTTCTCGCCAATATCCGGACATTAGTCAAACCTATCTCTACAAGTGTATGTTTGCTTTCAGCAGCAGCAACAAGCATCACAGCAGTACGATATGTTCCATAAGTAACCACCAATCCGGTCAATACTTTACCCACCGTTTCATAGTTCTCAATCAGTGAAGTCGTCATCTGAATACCGTCCATGATAACACCTTCCGACTTAGTTCCCAATTCGTTAAACACAGAATCCCAAGCATCCTGCATCATGGACATTTGGCCATTGATAGTTTGGGATGCGTTCTCGGACATATTGTAGAACTTGCCACCTGCCGAAGTTGCATCAATAAAGGCCTGCTGTACCATTTCTGCGGAGATTGCACCTTTTGACATTTCATCTTTGAGTGTGGCAATGGATTTACCTGTCTTTTCAGAAATAGTTTGTAACGGATTAAACCCAGCATTAATCATTTGATTCAGGTCTTGTCCCATGAGTTTTCCAGTAGCTGACATCTGGGAGAATGCCAGAGTCAAGGAATTGAATTTACCTGATTCTCCCATTGAAATATCGCTCAAAGCTTTCAAATACTTAATAGTATCTTCCGCCTGGATATTGAAGCCAAGCATCATCTTTTCAGCCCCAACCATATCGGTCATGGCGAGAGGTGATATCTTTGCCAATTCTTTGATTTGTGGCATCAGTTTCCCTGCTACATCTTTGCCTACCATCGTCTCAATGGTGGTTTGCATGGATTGAAATTCTCCACGCACACGAATGATTTCAGAACCTAACGCTTTCAGAACACCGGCACCACCGATAACCGCTAATGCTTTCTTCCATGAAATGGCAATCCCATTGTTTACTTCAACGACCTGCTTCCCATCGTTTTTATACAGTGCATATTCATCGCGGAGTTTCTTTACAGATAGCCGAGCATTTGCTTGCTCTTGGGTAAGTCCAAATAAAGCATCCCGTTCTTTACCGAGCGCTCTTTCTTGTTCTCTGATGTGATTGAGTAGTTCTTTATCTTCGTTGCCTCTTGAAACAATATTCTTATATAACTCCTTATTTTTACGAATAGTTGTTTGAAGAGAACCTATGGCATTCTTTTGGGCGATAATCTTCTCCGTAAAGCTGTTTACTGATTGGGAGGCATCAAAGATTTTTTTCTTAAAATCACCTTCCATTGCAACTCCGGCTTTGGCGGCTTCATTCACCAATTCATTCATCCGTTGAGTGGATGCCGCAAGTTGGGTATTGAGCGTTTTGAAAGCGGCAGGTGACTGCGTACCATCCATACCCTTTAACTCTTGCTTCAATTTTGCTATTTCATTACGAAGTCTTACAACTTCCTCCCAGTCACTTCCTACCTTGAAATACAGTTTCGACATATCTCTTATTTAAATGGGTTCTTACCTTTAGCTTTAAAAAACTCTTCTTCTGATACTTCTTCCAGGACTTCACCATAAACTGTATGGAGTTTGTCCTTTTGCATAATAAGTAAATTCCTATATGGTATCTTGTATACTACTTCATCATAAGACAGATGCAGAGACTCCATGAACGATGCTATCTGTCCCAGTAGGCAATTGTTTCCTACTGTTTCTGTTTTGCTGTCAGGATTGCTACGTTCTTGGCTAAAGCTAACAGCTTGTAAAAATTTTCAGCAGAAATCATCGAAAGCCCAGTTGCTAAAGCTTCCACTACTTCATCGAATGTACCACACGACAATTCTTCATGGAGGTTCTCATCGCCCTGAATAAGCCACGATAGCGCACGAGAAGCCATTTCTACATCTTTCAATGAACGAAGCATATCCATGACCGTTACAGCTTCTTTTAGGTCAGAGAGGTAATATCCCGCTCCTGCTATTTTATGAATCGTAAGAGGATGAATCATATAGGCATTGCCATTTACGAATACCGTTTCAAAGTCTTTCCCTAAAACGGCTGCATTTACTATTTTTGATGCGTTCTTTTCCATAAGCTAAAAAGGCGGTGAGCAATCACCCACCGCCATCCTAAAACATTACTTTTTACCTCGATTATGCCGTAGGCGCATCTACCTTTTCACCATCAAGCCAGTACTCGCCTGCTACGCTATCGGTAGGATTTTCCATTGCAACAGCTGAAACACCTAAACCGATGTTCTTCTCTACGAAATTGCCCTTGCCGATTACGGAAGCATTGGTAAACACAATGTAGTTACCTGTTTTGGTCATACCGACAACAGCCTTGTTGATAACTTCTGCGACATCCGGCTCATGCCAGCCGACAACAGTCTGGCCGTCTTTCACAAGTTCACCGCCTTGCAATTCCTTCTTGTCTTCAAATGAATATTCACCCATAGTAAACGCCATGGTGCTTGCACCTTTGGCGGTAACATCCTTATAGTAGACCTTTCCGGTCAACTCATTAACATAATCCGTTGTAGTCGGATCATCTTCTGTATATCCCCAAGTGTCATTATGGGAGTTTTTCACTTCTGTAGCAGAAGCCAGCCATGTTTTTAAAGAGGCAGGTGTAACAGCAGTATTAATAACCGCACCGTACCAAATCTTTTTAATTCCGATAAATGGTTTCATATTTTTCTAATTTACATTTAACACTTCAAATAAAATTCTCACATTCACATAATGACACTTCAAAGCTGTGTCCGCTTCCGTACCGATTGATTCGATTGAGTAACGATAGGCTGTGTCGTCATAGGTGCTTACCACATCGTCGAATAACTTGTTGGCTTGCCTTTCAAGCTCATTCAGACGGATAGAGTTCGCTTCATTCTCACTCAAATTAGGCACACAGATATTTACCTCGGCAAAGGACTTCTTCCAATATGTTTCCGGTTGTTGTTTCTTCGTGTGAATGACAATTCTTTCAGACTTCAATTCGCCCGTCAGGGTTTCCCCTACTGGTACTATATCTATCCTGAAAGCCTTGCAATCCCGATAGAGAATGTTTCCTATGTCGGTAGTTACTATCATTCAAATTCTTCTTTTAATCGTTTCTCTGCATATAAAGCGGCACCACTCAAAACATCAAACCCCTTGGATTCCACGAATGAAGCATATTCCGCTTCGTTTTTCAGAGTTAAACCGCTTTCATCAACATCGTAATCATTGGACGTTCTCAAAATCAGTGTGCGATCTTGATAATCGCCGTGTTCCTCTGCGTACTTCACGGCTTCATCGCCCACATCAATCATCTTCTTTTCGACTTCCCATTCGCCTTCATCGAAAAAGGAATCGACATCGGAAAAATCGAAATCTACATCCATAATTCCGAGTAGTTAAAGTAGTTCGTACTCTTCACCGTATAAACCTCGCCTTGCCCTCTCAAATTATCGCCATCCATGCAACGGACTTCATCCCCTGCCTTGACAGTGATTCTCTTCTCGCACACCACATGGTAGTTAGGACGATACACAGAACCGTTATCAGACGTAAACTCTTTAGTTGTGTTATCATCACAACGGCACTTGCATACATCTTGCCAGCTTTCACCACCAGTATCAGGGATGGGTCTTCCGAACTCATCCTTATCCATCGGAGTGATAACCTTTACCTGTAATATGTGTGGAGCGAATATCATAAAAAGGTCACTTTAGGTTTGTTACTTAATTCATCTTTCAATCCGTACATCCTGCAGATAAAAGAGTAGTACTGCTTTATCCCTTCAAGATTCCAAGACATAGAAAAACCGCTTTCACTGATAGAAGTGGCACGAAGCAATAGAGAGGGGATAAACTTCGCAATTGCCACCGACACCCGCGTTTGGCAATCCTCGTTCATCTCATCCTCTCCGCTTATCTTCGAGGTAAGACACATATCCAAAAGGTCAGCTTCCGACAGGTTAATGCCGAATGTCTGAAACTTCTGTTGTATGTAGTCGTTTACCGTCATCTTAATATGGTGTAATCAGTTTACTATATGCTATATGGCTATAATGTGTGCAATACTTCGGCTTATAGACGTACCGGAACGGGCATTTAGGAACTGAAATCTGTTTCCTTTGCATTGCCGTAATAGTTACTGTTTGCTTCACCGGACTATCCACAACCTTAAATATTGGCTGCGGAGTGATCAGCACAACACAATCAACAGAAGATGCTTCAAAAGTGATACACTGAATGTCTGACAAACCAACATCAACAGATGGATTCACATACTCACACTTGGGAGATTCCACACTTGAGGCCTGCACGCCCAACGAGACCAAAGACATCATCAAAAAGCCACACATGGCAAAAATAAAATTCTTCATTTCTTTTCTGATTTATAAAATTAGACAATGGAAGGGTAGAAGCACTACCCTATCCTTTTACTCGATACCTAATGCTTCTTTCAGTTTGGCTGTTGATTCTTCATCCAGTTCTGAAACCTTAGACAAAAGAGTTTCCTCTTTCATATTGCCGGAAGCCTGCGCACCGATAGACTTCAAAGCATCAATCAAAGCCTTCTTCTCAAACTCCTTTTCAAAGAGGGAAATTTTCACCTCTTTCTTTTCTTCAGGGGCTTTCACTTCGGGATTTTTTACCTCAATCCGTTCAGCAAGTCTGCGGCTTTCCATATCCAGCACACGGGCTTCCTCACCGACTTCAATCACTTCACCGGGAGCATAATACTTTCCGGTGAACTTGTCGCGGAAAACTGATATAACCTTTACTTTCATATCCTACCCCCTTATGCTGATTGGATGGATGCAATTTCGCTCAAATCGAAATTGGTTATCAAATCTGGATTGGAAATCTGCGGAATCCACTCTGCCGTATATTCCATGTAGCGACCGTTTTTGTCACGGTAGTTAGAGATAAGCATCTGCCCCTCTGACGGGATATAAGTACGTCCCTGTACCGGGTCTGTCGCTTCATACGGGGTATGATGGCGCATATAACCAATGTTGTCAGAAGGTAACAGAGTAATACGGTTATCCGCGTAAATCTGCACATTCTTTCCCGTCTGGTCTTTCACGTAGTCCTCCTTGATTTCAATACGCGGCAAACCGATGCCGGTGAACACTTCGGAAGCCAAAGAAGAGGAAACCAATCCCGTACTCAACTTCATTTCGTTGCTGCCGAGAATCATCTTGTACTGCTCACCAAATTCAGATGAACCAAGAATAAGCTTGTTGAAAGATGCACGAGTCATAACCATCTTGGCATAAACGCCATAGTCCGGTGCCAAGGAATGAAGTTTCTCTCTCAAATAAGAGATAAACATATTCTTTCCGTCCACAACCACATCTCCACTTGTCGGCTTGATAAAGTTGAACGGAAGGGCAATCTCCAGCAGTTTATTATTGGTCTGACCGGAAGTGATTGCGGCATCCTTGTTGTAAACGGTGGCTTCACCAAGCATTAACAGCGCACCGACAATAATATCCATACGCTTGTGGGCTGCAAGGGTAATCTGACGGTAGTCGTCTGCCAGGAAGTTTACAATCTCTTCCATTGCAGCCTTTTGGTCGGCTGGCTTAGCTGCATTGAACTTGTCAATCAAATCCTGCAATTCGGAAAGACGGTCAATAGACATCTGATAAGCATCACCCAAATAGGCAATCTCACCATAGCCAGAACCGATATTCCTACGTTCACGAATAGGTTTCTCTCCAAAACGTGAGTTGATAGAACCAGCCATTACCCCAGTTACAGAACCGATATAATCTTTGAACACACGAGTAGTTACTCTACGGAAAGTAAGATACTGCTGCCAATAGATTGTGTCCTTACGTGTCTGGTTCACACGTCGGATGATAGCGGAAACAATGTTCGCGTCATCGAATAATGTTTGAATCGTTAAAAACATATCTTACCTCCTTACTCGTTAAATTCAAACCATCCCTTCATGTTGGCTTTATCGTTCTCAGAGAACGGCATAACCAATTTTGAAGGCTCAATCTCTGCGGCTGTACGAAGCAATGAAACCAGTGTGATTCCGTCCTCAACCTTTGTACGGTTAAACAGAGCCGAATTTGCCACGTGCTTCTGCTTCAAACCATCAACCGCAACCGCCTCAAAGAGTACCGCATCTCTGGCTATGTCCTCACCAAAAGCAGCCTTGATAGTCAATACATCATACACTTTGTTGGTCTTGTCAATAGCCGTTACTTCCGCACCTTTCGTACCGCTTCCGATGAACATACCCGTGTATGCCAAAGAGTTCTTGGCTACCTTAATGGACAATGCAGTATCACCGGTTGCGTATGCTTCCACTACTTCCACATTGATTACCGCATAAGCGAACTTGTTTTTCAAGTCCGCACAAATCGGTGTAAATCCAGGAAGAAAACTTCCCACTACAAGGTTCTGCGTGTCGAGCTTGAACGGGCCACGTCTACGGATGCCTGTCTGGACATCGTAACGTTCCTCTTGCTCAACAGGCGGAACCAAGTCATACTTAAATCCTGCTGACATAATTAATTCTTGTTTTGTTCAACAATAGCATTCGTTCCCTCGTCAATCATCTTGGCGATAGATTCAGCTTCTTTCTCAATCTTCGCTTCCGCTGATTCGGGAGGGGTTACGCCTTTGAAGCCGTCATTTGCGAACTCCTGTTTCAAGTCCTTGAAATAAGTATCCAAGTCCTCATCGTCTTTGATGGCGCATCGCTTGGCGTAGTTTTCGGGAATACCATACTCCTTTGCCTTTGCCATAATCTGCTCCTGCCGGGTTGCTTGCGACTTTTCCGTTTCAAACTGAGCGAGCTTGTCAGAAAGCGGTTTAACGGCTGCACTCACTGCATTGGCAATGATGGTAGCCATATCATCCGGCTTGTCTTCCGCTTTGATGGTTGTGGTAGTAGTGGTAGTCTCGACTGGCTTACCGTCTTTAAGGTTATGCTTCTTCTCGTAGTTAGTCACTGCCGTTTTTGAAGCATCCCCGGCACGGAAATCACCATAGGAATTAAGCACGTCCGAAAAACTGATACCCTCAACGATGGAGTTTACCTTTGTCTCGTCCGTTACACCCTCTGCCTTTTTGGTGGCAATTCGGGTTAAGATAGCAGTGTCTACCCCAGTGAATTTCTGGTGTAGTCCTGCCAAAATTTGTTCTAAAATTGTCATACCGTATGAATTAAAATTTGAGATTCAATTTGCGGAAGTAAAAATACCACCAATACAGATGATTGATAAATATTTAGGCTTCCCATTTACGACAATGGATTGATTGTCGTAAATACGGTATATAAAGTAGTCAGTAAGTGGATGAAAGGGAAATAATTAGAGTGGTAGAAAACCACAATCAGGCGATTGTGGGAAATGAGTATAAAAAAGGCGTGAAACCAAATGGAATCACGCCTGCAAAATCGTTAATATACTTATTTCTTTTTACTTTTTATAGCAAACAAAACCATTGGAACTAAGTTTACAGCAAGTTGTATTATATAATTAATATACGCTCTTCCTAATATAACAGGAATAAGTCCAAATAACCATTGGGTCACCCATATAAGTAAAGTAATCACCCCTATTCCTATTATCATTCCAAACATTAAATTCAATCTATTATCACCGGGTGAAAAAGGTATATAAAGTAGCATAATCGATAAAAGCACTAACCAAAGTATCCAAAACAAAGATGCAGTTGCAGTATGCCACAACTGGTTTCTTTCGCATAATGGAAAAATACGTTCTATTTCAAAAGAGTCGCTATTATCATTTTTATCCAAAATCTCAGGAACATGAGACACATCTTCATTCTCAAACAGCATAGCAAATTGCTGAAATATATTTTTCCTATTTACAGCATCATATAGCATTTCATCCAAATAAGAAACAATTATAGTATCAGAAGAACATCTTTCTTTTGCTTCCTCTATTTTTGATAGATATTCTACCTTTTCACTATTTGCATAATAATAAAAAAAGCCATAATAGTCTACAAAAAGAAACACTATTATGATAAGAAATAAAGGAATAGTAATTTTCGGAGTCAATGAAATTCTTTCATTTGAAAAGAAATCCCATATTTTACTAAGAAAATCCCCCATTATACCCCTAATACTATATTTGCATCAATATTCAACTTCCGACTTATTTCCCTGGCTACCTTCAAAGTGGGCTCACATTTACCAGAGATATAATCGCTAAGACGTGAGGGGCTAATACCCACCAACTTTGCAAGTGATTTTTGATTAAGCCCCATTTCGTACATACGAAGTTTAAGGACATCCACAAGTGAAGGTTCTCCCAAAGCAAAATGTTCTTCGGAATAATCAGCAACCAAATTAGAAAGAAGCTCCAATTCTATGCTATTTGGGTCATTCAAAGGAGTATCATCTTTCACCAATGGAAGAAGCTCCTCTACTCTTTTCACCGCCCATTCATACTGGGCTTGATTTTCTATCTTTGTCATAATCCTAAATATTAGCGCAATCTATTTTATCATATTCTTTATGAGTACCAATAAAGCGAATATACACAAACTGAATGGTGAATTTAATCACTACTACCAAACGATAGTTGTTACCTTTGATGTTGAAAACATAGTGCTGATTACCTACATTATCAACGCTATTAAATGTTTTCTTAATATCGGCAAAGCAAGTCCACTTGCTTTGCTTTACAATGGTGGTCCATTCTTGCAAAGCGACCTTCGAGTCGGGATGGTTCTCTGCATATTCTTTTAATGCTTGTTCAGTAAATATTCTCATTGGTTACTCAATTATCGTTTGACAAAGATATGTATATAATTCTATAATTCAAAATAATATTCTAATATTTATAACCAATGCACATAAAAATTAGTGGCAACTCTTTGCATCACCGGATGAGGTTGGAGGGAATAGCTTTATCTGCCCCAAATACGGAGCAAAGTTGAAGTTAATAGAAGATACAGGTGTATAAAACCAAAAAGGCGTGAATAGCCGGAGCCTCACGCCTTAATTTTGAATTTAAAAGCTTTGAATTTATAAAGTAGCAGATTGTAATTCTGCTCCGATATTCTTTATAGTATCGAGAATCTTCTTTGTGGTTGATTCTCCAGCGAATGCCAATCCGTTTTTGTACTGTCGCATCTTTGATTCATTTATTCCTACCTTCTTGGCAAACTGGCTAACATTTATCCAATCAAAATAATTAAAGAATGATTGAAGGTCGTATTTAAACACTACATCAATAGCATCCGCTCCATCAGGAAGAACTTTACCTTCCTCTATAATCATTTCCTTTGCTTCTTTAATACTTTCAAAGAAGTCAGCCTTCGCCTCTTCCACGCTTGAACCATATCCACCCAATCCATGATTAAGTAACATATCATCCGAATAGATGGAGTATAAACCATCTGCTCCCTTTTCAATAATAGCAAGTATCTTCATAACTCTTTGTTTTTGATTTGAAATTTAAAAGCCATTGAAATATGCTTCTCAATTCAGTAAGTAAGTGGCAGGGATTAAATCCCCGCCATCTTCTTAATGCTCTTTAATGTGCCGTCTCTCATTTCTTGGCTCTCATGTCTTGGTACTGGAAAAGTCTGTTTGGTTATTGGACTATACCAAATATCATGATTAGAACCATGACGATGAATAAAACAACCAGCTTTCGTAAGCATTCTTACTAATTCTGATACTTTCATAATTTCAATGAGCTTTTAAATTCAACACAAAGATAACGTTTTTGTTACTACCAAACAAGTATGCCCCATAAGATTAGTAACATTTTTGTTACTTTTAACAATAGATCCAATAAAATAGCAGCAACTCCGTAAGAATCACTGCTAAATATTCTATTTTTCTTATACTAAAATTATAAACCACGCAATTTTTCTGACTAAGGAGCAGATTACAAATTGGTTATTAGCCATTGTTTGTCTCGATATACAATCTTAAATAATTTCCCTTGCTTGTTTTGATATATATCTTTATCTACTCTCTTAAACTTACCAAGAGATATATCTAAAACTCTTTCATTACTACCATACCACGTTTCTTTTTTCTTTTTAGAGATTATTTGAGGCTGTTCAATAGTTTCATATTCACTCTCGATTACAGCATCCATACTTTTAGAATTACGGTTCGTATAATCAACAAGAAGACTTTTTATACAATTTACAGCATCTTCCCATTTTATATTAAACCATTCGCCTATGTATCTATCTTCATTAAATCTTTCGTGGGCTTGCTTCTCTATATCACAAGCACCAATTATTCTTTCTGTGTAATACATAAGTTTCAATCTACATCCCGATGCAGAAACCAAACTTGAAAACCTTGTTTTTACGCAATATGCTATCCCGATTTTAACGCGCTTAGTTTCTTCATTTAAAACAACATAAATACTTTGGGCGTGCTCTCTTTGATTATATTTATAATTTTCATTCATACTTTTTGCTCTATTAATAATAAAGGCAGCCTTTAAAGTCGTGCAAGACTGCCTTTTAATAATCGTGTTGATTTAATTGTTGTAGTTGATCGCCATACAAATTCTCTTATAAACCTGAGTTTTCTCAAATCTATTCAGAACTGATACTTTCTTTGACCCGAACACCAATTCGCCATTTCTGAACTGATATACGTTAATCCAACCGCCTACTGTTTTATGACGGTATATTTTTACTTCTTGATTTTCAGCTATTAGTGTCATAATCATGCGATTTTAATTAGGTTACACTTCTTGAAGCAACGCCAATCACCGACCTCTGTATCAAAATAGGTCTGTAAGTTATCATTTGGCTTTCTACTTGTACCTTTTGTTTCGGGTACTCTGCTTTCTAAGAGAGTGCCAAAGGCTTGACGTAACGAACCATCGGTTTTCTTGAAGTAGAACTCTACTACTTTTACTTTCAAAGCTGCTTTGAGCTTCAAATTAGCCCATGCGCATTTTAATGCTTCACTCATTGAATAACCGTTCTTGCGAACAAAAGACCATGCCATTGACATAACCTCTTTCATCTGACTTCTAAATTTTGTGCTCATACTCTTATATGTTTTTAATTATACTACTTCGTTTAATTTGATATTGCAAAGTAAAACTAATTAGTTTAATTCTACAATATCTAAAGCAATAAATAATGTTAAAAATAAAACTAAGTAGATTTATTTTAGTCATATAATTGTATTATGTGGTATAAATATCTATTTTTGCCGAATAAAACTATATAGTATTATGGACTTTAGAACAAGGATAAAAGAACTTTGTCAAGGGCAAGGTATAACTCAAAAAGAGTTAGCAGAAAAAATGGGAATATCTGATATAAGTCTGAATAAGACTTTACGAGGGGAATATCCGCAGTTGCAAACATTAGAAAAGATTGCAAATACATTAAATATTCCTCTTGCCGAACTATTTGAAAAGCCTAATGCCAGTAATGTTATCGGCTTCGTAAAGGTCGGAGATATAGTGCATGAAGTTAAATCAGCGGAAGATGTGAAGAATTTGGCTGGTAAATTATAAACCAATAAAAAAAGGAGGTAATATTATGAAAACGATTTATTTTCACCCCAACGGGTACACACAAGTTCCTGTAACTTCATTAAATGATATCATTGAATACTGTGCAAGCATAGGACATCGAATATCTAATATTGAGATCGACTTTAGAGATGGCAAATACTTAGTGCTTACATCTTTCCAAGGTTCCTATGCTTGTATTGGATATGTTGATGATATAATATATTAAGAAATTGGATATGGACTTTTCAGCATTGACACCGATAGCCGCTTTTGGTGGTTTTGCTCTTGGTATTATAAATTTAGGGATTATAGTATATAAAGATTTTATACGTAAACCTCACTTAAGAGCTGAACTTGTATCGTTTAGTACACGGTATGTGCATGCAGGAGAATATCAGATGCAGTTAAATATTCGCCTTTTTGCAAAAGATGGACTCATCACTATTAAGGAAGTGAAGTTAAAAAATGAATTTGATTTTGTGGGAGATATTTTTAGTGGAAGAAATGAGATAACTTTTTTTAGAGGTATTCCCTTGAACAAGTTGGATATAAAACAAATAGAAGAACAGAGTTTTCTCAAACAAGTTAAAGACACTTTTAGTACTATATCTTTCCCCATGACCGATTTGAAAGTCCAGAAGGATGAGATTAAGTCTATTACCTTTATGGATAATATAATAACTGTACGACAATCCGATGGTTATGATGAACTTCCATTATATAGATGGAGACTTGAAATTGCTTATAATGATGATGTACTAGAAATACCACTGCAACTTGTACCTATAGGTGAAATTAGAGGTGCTTATTCACATATTGGAGAGCCTTCGGTATCATAATCTTCCGATCGGAAAAATAGAAAAAGAAATATAAAGAGGGGATTTACTCCCCTCTTTCTTAAAATTATGTTTCCTTATTTCCGATTTGCTCATTCTTTGCTGCTTGCTCCTCTTTGATTTCTGCAAGTTCCTCTTCTACCCTATCAGCATTCCCGGCAAACATAATCCCCTCACGTGTTGACCAAATGCCACCACTGACAGCGGAGACGGCAGTAGCCACCTTATCGTTCAAGTCATCAATCATATATGGAGCAAGTTCCGTTTCTATGTCGATGGTCTGTGATGCCTTGCTAAACTCGGTTGGATTGATAGAGCCTAAAGCAGAAACAAGGAAATTAACCCTTCGCTGTAAAAACTCACCTATCACTTCCGCATGATTACTTACGCTCATATGGGCACCCATGAACATGAAACGGAAAGCGGTTCCTGATGCTTTGCCTACACCCTTCAATGTCTCAAAGGATATTCTTGGAGTATTGGACATATCATAAGCGTTGTTCGTAAGTGTTTCGGCTTCAAAACGTATTGTTTCTGGGACTTGGTTCCACGTCAAATATTGAGCATCTGCACCCTGCCCGGTAAGCTTCACGATTTTGTCTTTATTCTTCCCGACAAAGCCTTCCACATCACCGACTAATTTTAGCAATGGGAAGAAATGGTAGTCTATACAGTCTGCGTAATTAGATAACAGTTTTTCCAACCGGACCCGGAAGGTCTTTATCTTCTTGCAATAAGGTTCAGGACGATAAGCGTAGAGAACCGGTAACTTAGAGAAGCCATGAGCAAATGAAGTTCTTTCCTCATACCCCTTAGCCAAATCCCACTGATAGACCATCTTATCAGTGATAGTCATAAAGCAAGTTATCTCCGAATCATCCATGAGCTTCTTCTTGTACTCACGTGAGAAAGCAATCATCTTACCTTCATCATTGAAGAACGGATAAAGCTTATCCCCACGGAACGGAGACCATAATACGCTTTTCAGCTTCTTGGTAGGTTTTACCTTTCCTCCGAAGGTAGTCTTTACCTTTTTCCAGAACTTAGCCCAAAACGAATCATCATCGGTAACATACCAATATTCTGCAACTTCCAGTTCGGAAAGCCAAGAACGGACAATCTTTTTGTTCTGGTACTTGATTTTGTTGGATTTGAATACAGCTTTGACCGCATCCAACAGTTTCTTTTCGTCATCATCTGTTGGAGTGCAATCCATTGACGGCTCGGTGCCGACAGTAAAAGCCGTTTGAATGTTCACTATATCCTGCTCCAAAGGAATGGAGATACGGTTCACTGGTTCGGTCTTGTATTTCGCTTCGATTTCGTAGGTCTTTCCTGTCTTTTCATCGAAGACCTTTTCCGCTTCCTTTTCAAGAACTTTTCTATCCGGGTACTTCTCTTTGTCAACCATGATTTCATGGCGTTCAGGATTCCAATCATCCCAAAGTTTACAACGGTCTGGAAGTTCGGTTTTCCGCCCCTTCTTTAAATAGCTTATTTTCTGTCCGATATCGGGTAATGCTAATATTTCTTCTAAACTTAATGGCATAGCTTACATTTTTAGTGTGTGAATATTCCTGTTAAATCTTTCGGTTTCAAAATGCGTCCAAGCAAACAACCCAATACATAATATCTAATGGCATCCATCAAATGATTATATTCATCTACTGGCTCATTGATGTAGTTTCCATCCTTATCTTTGTCCCAAACATATTTCCGAAGTTCAGTAATAAGATTGTAAGAGCGTTCTGTTACAAAGAACTCCATGTCTTTAATCTTATCAATACCCGCTTTAATTGAGCCGGGAAACTTATCTACCGGATAGATATTCACGCCTCTGTTCTTTATCTCTTGAATCAATCGAGGGTCTTGCGAATCGGCAAAAACTTTCATAGAGAAAGGCTTTAACCTGTTGGCAATAGCCGACGAAAGCATATCCGTTTCATAGAAAAGTTCATCAACATACAAACGGTTATCAATGATGCCACATCTTACAGCAGCGGAAGGATCATTAGTAAATCCGAAATCCTGCCCTATTCCTACCTTTTTGCATTCCTGTGGGAACTCTTTCACAATACCCCACTTCTTGAATACGGCACCTTCCGCCACATCAGCCCAACGACCGATAACCACATGAGCATATTTCTCCGGGTTATTCTCCTTCATGTCCTCTACCTCTTTAAGGAACTCAGGAGAAAGGTTCTCCAAGTTATCAAGATATGTCGTATGGATATGAAGTACATTAGGATGAGTGGAGATTTGAACCTGAACTCCGTCAATCTCTACCAGCTTGTGAGTATTCTCAATATACTTTTTGTAAATGAAGTGATTGGAATCACAAGGATTCATTATGATGATAATCCGGTTCTGAATCCCTTTCTTACGAATGGAGAGCATTATCTTGTCGAACTCTTCCTCATTCGTCCACTCTTCCGCTTCATCACAGACAAAAGTAGTGATACCTTGAATAGACTTCAATTTTGCCGTCTGATTACCAGATGAAGTCTTGATACCTCGGAACATGATACGGCTCTTAGTCATTTTATTGACTATATCCGTCTTGGTAGTCTTGAAATACTTAGTAGTTCCATCGAGGTCTATCTTCTCCATCATTTCGGGGATGATAGACATACCAGCGGAAACCATCGTATAGCGAGTATAGAGAATCTGGTGGACTATCTTCTCAGTTTCTGTGAGTTCAAAGGTCAATCGCTCGATGAAAGTGGAAGCATTGAAAGACTTTCCCGATCCACGTCCACCGGTGATAAGGATAATGAATTTCTCGTTATCGGTGTATAAGGGGTGATATATTGTTTGGGGAGTTATCATTTCAGTTTGTCTTTAATCCAGGAATCAATACTGATACCGTGGTTTATGTCAGTAGGAATGTCAGCTTCTTCATCCTGCTTACGTTCAACTTTTCTCCAATCTTCATCGTAATGATATAACCAAACAGACTGCGCTTGTAAACTTGGAGCCAGTTCACCTTCTACGATTTGAACTTCTTCCTCGCCCGTCAGGTTGCCCTCTCTGTCCTTAATTTTTCTGATAGTGGTGTTCTTAGTCTTAATACCACCAAGAGCCATAGCAAGGAACTTAGCACGTACAAGAGCGTTTATAGCACAACGCGCACGCGATAATACTTCGTTCAATTCGGGGTACTCACCTTTCTTCTCACAAAAAGTTTGAGGACATAACCCAACGGCATGAGCAATTTCCTTATCAGTGAATCCCTTTTTGGCATACGACTCTACAAGAGAAAGAAAGTCCTCGCTTGTATAGTCAAACTTAGGCTTTCTTCCTCCACGACCTTTTTGGTTTTGAGATTCACTATTGCTCATATCAATCTACCCGTTCTACTTGTTCATCAAACACTTCTCCTTTTATGAATTTCATATCCGGATCATAACCGAATCTCTCACAGAAAACGGCTTTAGCTTCATAGGTATCAAAGGATAACATCACATAAGCATCCATATCCTCGGCTTGCTTCTGCGCATTCTCCTTTACTTGTTGCTTAACTTCCTTATTATGTGCAATTTTGGCTTCTCTTGATAATTCAGCAATTTTCTTTTCTCTGTCCTTATCTTCATTATAAGAGCTGGACATATCTTCTATTCCTGCCCGTATATCTTCTAAAACAGGCATATCAAAGTCTATACCAATGATTGATAAATCCTGTTCTGTTAATCCTGCACTCTTAAAATCAATCTCAGGTAATAAATTGCGCAAGGCTTCTATATCAAATTCTCCTTGAACAGATTGATTGTTCATAAAGATATTCTGTTCTTTTTCCTCTTTTTCTGATAGGTTTACCTTGTCAACACGAAGTATATAATCCGTTTCAGTTGTACCGTCATATCCATTGAGTTGATCCAAAACGGTTACACGTTGATGACCAGAAACCAAATTATTTGTCCGCTCATTCCATATAATACCTCCAAGCATTCCAACACGTTTAATATTCTGCTTTAACTTTTTCAACGCAGAATCCGTTATCTTCCTTGGATTATAATTGGCAAAACGAATGCTACTGCGAGCGATTTCTACCGGCTCCGATTTAAAGTATCTGTTTAGTTCTTTGCTCATAATCGAATAATATTTTTTCTGATAATGGAAATGCCTTTAATATTTTCTGTAAGTCCTCCGGCTCATTTTTCTTTAACCATAAGAATACTTTTATATCAAACCAAAGCCCATTACCGGCTTCTTTAGAGTATTCAACAGGAGTTGGAAGATTATGGAATTTAATATATGCAAGCACTTCTTTTTTTTTCCACAATGATAAAGGATAGGCTATTTTTGACTTTATGTTTATCGCTTCATCTTCGTATGTCCTAAGCATTAACCTGCGATTCAGACTATCTGATTGTTTCATACCAAGAAAGCACCAGTCAATGCCTATATGCGCTCTGACACGTTCTATCACATCTGCTAATTTCAGTATTTTGATGTCTTTCTGTGGTTGGCAAAATAATCCAATTTTCAATACCCTTGACAAATTCCAATGTGGCACTTCAAGAAATGTCACGTTACTGTATTTTGATTTTGAGTAATTTATGAATCTATTTATATGATTCAATCCTTTGACAAAATACATAAATACGCATACCACTTCTTTAAAAAGTGGCGCAACCATATCGAGCATTGCGATAGAATCTTTGCCACATGAATAAAACAATAGCACACGGTCAGTCTGACTTCTGACCGTGGCTATAACTTTTGATGAATGTTGCTGTATATTCATCATTTCGCACCAAACAAACGGTTATAGTCCCTCTGTTGCTGCTCTCTGTTTTGAATACGACCTGACACACCTCTTCGTGCGCCAATATTGTCACCTCTTTGATAATTATAGACTCGGCAATTAATTTTTATGGTTTAACAATTGAATTTTTCTAAAACTTTGCCCAACTTATAAACTATTTGAGCCATAGCATACATCATACCGTCTTTCTCATACGTTATAACATTATCGTTTTTGTCTGTTATGACTTCTATTTGTGCTGATTTTACCTCAACAATCAAATAAGGGCGTGTACCTTTTTGTTCACCTGTTATTAGCTTTAGCGCATCATATTTTACTATTTCAGGCTTACAGTCAACACCTTTAGGTACGAGTGATGCCATTTTGTAGATTTTACCATCATCGCCACGATAAACAACATATCTTGAACAATACATGGTAGGTCTTAATTCTCTAAATTCTTCAGTTTTCTCGCCAGTCAAAATTTCGTTGAAAGGCTGTTGTTTAATAGTTAATGCAAGTACCTTCATAATCGTGTCATTTTTTTAATTAATATTCATAGTTGCGGGACAGGGATTCGAACCCCGGACCTCTACCAAGTCAAAGTAGCGAGCTGACCACTGCTCTACCCCGCGATAGTACCCCAAAGGTACTACCACAACCAAAGATAACGAAATATCTTCAATCGTTATACACGACAATCGGTTTATTGTCGTGAACTAAGCCAAATATCACGTCTTTCTCTGCATGCCTCTAAGGTAGGCGCACAACAAGAGAATAGCTCACCACTTTCAGTACGATAGTCGTACTGGTACATTCTCACTCTCTTTCTGCCTAACTTCGTTGTGTAGGTAGTGTAATTCTCTTTACCGGGCTGGCATACGCTGCAACCGTTTTCGTTTATTGAGTTCATAAGCTATATTTTACTGTATTATCTTCAATCCAAACCTCAGACGCATTTCGTCTTTGCATCACACTATCATGGTAAACTTGATTTTCTTTGGATATTCTCGCAAATTCAGTTTTAACTTGGCTTAATTCACGCTCTAACCTTAATACTTTTTGAGAATCCGATTCACCGTTATCTTTCATAAATGGTGTCATTTCCATATCTCGCATTGCATCCAAATGGTCTATAAAATCACTTGCAACTTTCTCGATTACATCGGTTGATGCAGAAATATCATATTCTTGAAATATATCTGCCATTGCTTCTATATCTTCATTTCTCATAATCATTCAGTTCTATAAGTTTTACCACCAAATTTCTCATCGCCATCTACCAATATATGATAGCTGATATAAGGCTTGTTCTCTTTATCGTTATGCTCTTTGCATTTAACCCTTGCTTCTTCAATTGTATCGCATTTGCACATGGTGTATTCGGGATAGCCATCGAAGTATCTTACAACTCTATATTCTTTGCTCATAATCATTTACGTTTTTCAATATTGCTTTTAATTCTACACAACACAAGTAATATATATATCAATGTCATACAGATAATATACAATAAGCAATCTGTTTTGCTAATTGATTTTGTAACATGAGAGGCTGAAATGAAAACAAACATTACAAAATACGTGATTACATCTGCTCTATTCATACGCTTTTATTTATTTTATTGGTTTCCAATGTGTAATATATCCATCATCTAAATTGCTATAATACTCTTCTTCGTCACTTAAACCTAAACACACCCAAACTTCACCATCTTTATCTACAGTGCCAGTATATTCATAGTCACCGGTATGTAATTTCACCTTTTCGTTAACGGGAGGAATGCAATCAGCAATCCTTATCCACCCTTCATTATCCAATGTTTCCATAATAATCCAACATTTAAAATTTCACATTCAATCTCTCTTCACTCGTATAAGCCACAACAAGACCAGTTTCATCATGCTGTATGGTGATGTACTTTTCACCCCTCTCTATAGTAGAGAAGTCGTACGGCGTACATAGCTTACCCAACACTTTGCCCAGTTGCTTCATCAATGGGGCTTCGGGGCTGATAACTAAAACTAAATCCGCTTTCATAATCGTGTGTATTGTGGTAGCCCGAAGGCTACCGGATTAAAACTTAGAACTTCTCTATTTTGAGATTGTCGTTAATGATAAACATACGTCCACACTCTAAAATCACATGAGTATCCGTGACTCTCTTTATCACTCTTACTACATCATCGTGCGATATGCGTGGTGTGCCATCTGCATAGTGACCATTAGCTAAATCACCTGAAATTCTGTATCTCAAACCAATTTCTATTTCTTTTATATTCATAATCTTCTATATTGCGCAGGGCAAAAGCCCTGCCGGTTAAACTTATAATATTGTAATCTCTTTGCTACCTATTTCTGTATCTACATTCAGAACCTCATACTTTTGAGCCTTGTAGTTGTAAACGATCTCACAAGTATTGAAACCTCTACCATCTTCTCTTTGGTCATAAACAGTATTTATATGCTGATACATTTTATTGCCTAACATGAAGTTTACCTTACCTGACGTGCAGAAGTAAAATGCTACTGCATATTTCAATGTCTTCTCTTCATCAATCTTCTTTGTTGCCATATCTTATATATTTTAATTGTTATTCAAACTATGTTTTTATTATCACGATGCAAATATCAAATTTTATTTTGAATAAAACAAATTTTGATAGAAAATTTTTCAAATTATTTTTTGATACTATTCTTTATATATTCTATGTATAATTTGAAAACTATTCCTATCTTTGCATCAAATTATAATTTGAATATCATGCTAAGAGTACAAGAAATCTGCAAACAGCAGGGCATTACCATGCAAGACCTTGCTAAAAGAATGGGAGTGACATATCAGGCCTTGTATGCCGCAGTGTCCGGCAACCCTACCATTGGGAAGTTAGGTGAAATAGCAAAGGCATTAGATGTAGGAATAATTGACTTACTGAATGAGGATAAAGAAGAAAACGCTATTATTTGCCCCCATTGTGGAAAAAAGATAAAAATAGAGAAAGGAGAATGATATGGATGTCAATACAATTATCAATATTATTGCTGTCATTTTAGCCATAGGGAACTTTATATTCTTGTGCAGTATATCTCGAAAGAAAGCATATAACGAAGAAAAAGGGAAGAATCTTGCTACCAAAGAAGACATAGAAAGCATTACTAATATCATTAAATCAGTAGAATCCCAATACAATAATTCATTAGAATTGTTCAAAATGGAATTACTCAATGAATATGAGTTTTCAAAATCACTTTTTGAAATATGCAATAATTTAGACAAAGAGTTAATAAATCATCTAATTGAATGTAAAAAAGACATTGAAATGGATGAAAGTTATGAGTCACAAGGACAATTAGGACAAGCTATTAAATCTATCAATGATTTAGGAGATTTCTTACACTGTTACGAATCTAGATATTCAAATTTAAAGAACTTCAACAAATTAATACAAGAATGCGATAAAATGTATGGTGTCTATATTGATTTAGATAGCGGAAGAGATATTCAATTTACAAATTATCGTCCCATAACAAAGAAGGTTCAGAAGTATATAAAAGACATACTTAAAATAATAATTCCACCAATTAAAGTAGGTAACGCAGAAAAGCCGGAGCACTAAACTCCGGCTCATTAATTGATTAGCCCTTTGAATTTTAACCGATTTACGATTTCGGTGTAAAGATACTCTATATCCCCACTGAAATCCCCATAGTTCTGATACAGAAACACGACATCCGCACAGTTGTCGGAAATGGTACATTCTGATTGAACTCCAAGAACCTTTGCTATTTCTGGACGTAACCCTGATGCCATTTTCCCACCGGCAAGCGAGCTTGGAGAAAACAGGTACAGGATAATGAAAATGAACTTCTTTCGTTGTGTTACACTATCAATACAAGGGGGAAGACTTCGGCTATTCAATAACTCAACGAAGATTTTATAGATATCCCTAATAAGGCTTTTATCTCTCAAAATCGGTGAAGCTAAGGTATTTTCTTCTTCTGAAAGTTCTGATTTCTCAATTCTGATTTTTTTAAGACGAATTATTTTGTTAAAATCCAGTTCCATAACACAATTATTTTAAAAGTAAATAGTATATTTGCATCATAATCGTGTGAGGGAGGATTGAGTGGTCGTGCGCTTGGTTCTCCTTTCTTATTTTACATATTTATTCTTTTTCAGAATAACCCTATTCTTTTCATTCACTTCCCTACTCCACATCATAGCAGAATACAAAGCGCCTGCATATAAAAAGAGTTCTTCACGATTGGTGAGGAACTCTACTTTCAAAGCTTTATCAAAAGCTTTGCTATATAAGTATTTATTTATTTCCATTTCTTCTTAAATCATATTTCTGTATGTATTTACTAACCGTAGTTCGGCTTACTCCAAGTGTACGGGCTATGTCTTTAAGATGCATCCCTTCCTGTACAAGTTTGTTTACCTCTTCAACTTCAATATGCACGCGAGGATTTCCTCCTTTCCTTTCTGGAGAGGGTTCAATCCCAAACTGACGCCGCCTCTTTTGGGCATATTCCTTGGTGCACTTATCTTTGGTCACATAGATAACAGTACGCTGGTCGATGCGTAGAGGATATAACCTTTTCTCAATCTCCCTGTGCTCTTCCACGAGGCGTTCGGCATCTGCGTTGACCGTTGTATCAACTTTCTTGTATCTGTCTGAAATAACTTGTTTATTACGTTTTCTGATATTGGAATTTACATTCATAGCTATATTTACTGTTTATTGGTTATTACTTTCTGAAAAACATATCCCCGGAAATTGATCGGGCTGTATCGTCACCTGTCAACCGGATATACCGGAAGAAGTTCTGTTCAGTCCGGTGTCCGGTAAGTTTCATGATTTCAAAGGTTTTCATCCGGCCAGTGAGGTACATGTTGGTAGCTGCACTTCTGCGGGCTGTATGACTACTAATAAGTTCCCATTTCTCACGGGTGACAGTTTGCAACTTCCCGCCTTTGGTAAATGAGTAGGTAATCTTATCATTCAGCCCGATCTCCTTCATGATGACTTTTAGGTACTTGTTAAAATACTGGATGCACAGGCCGCAAGGTATGTTACCGTTATACTTCGCAAAGATTTCTTTTACATAATCATGCGCTGGTACCTTAACATCAACATTGGTTTTCTTTGTCCGTTTTACAATGTATCCGTTCTGGAGATTGTCTTTAGCCAACGTAGAATAGTCAGAATAACGAAGAGCAGTGAGGCAACCTATAACAAACAGGTCTCTGATACGTTCTTTTGCCTTTCTTTTGTCTTGATTGAGAAACTTGTAGTAATAGATACGAGTAATCTCATTCATGCTGAGGAATACGGCTGAGGTTTCCTCCAGCCGCATGCCAATCTCGTCATAAGTCGAGTCGACTGCATAATTGTATTGGCTTGCTTTTCGTACCATAGACTGTATCTTTAAGATATACCCTACTATTGTATTGTGCCTCAAGTTCTGGTTCTCCAAGTAGATTATGAAGTCGTCCAGAAACTCAGCGGTCACCGAATTGGTGAAGATGTCACAATCATACTCTTCCGAGAAGTTGTTTATGTGCTTAATGATTGCATCATAAACGGCGGGATATTGTGCAGACTTGCGTCTGGATTTCTTTTCGACTACCTCACGGATAAAGTCCGCGAAGTAAACGCCTTCGAGCGGTTTGCTCTGCCTAAAGTGATTGATGTAGTCCTTCCTCGTCTGACGGGGTTGAACAGGGGAAAATACTTGTAATGTTGCGGCTGTATCATTTTAAAGGTTAATCACTATTTAGTTTACCTGTTTCTTAAGAAAATAAATAATTCTTTTGTTTCTATGGGTGTCAGCCCACGTCGATTATTAATCGCTATAGTCAGTTTATTAAGAGCTTCATTAAGATTGCCAACAATGAGACCACTAATTTATATTTGTTATACGCTATTCCATCTGGTAACTGTTGAAAAGCAAACAGGTGAATTGCGTTCATTTGTTAATATATATACTGCTTTATATTCCCCCTTTAAAGTGTCTCCATGAAAAACCATTCCGGAAATACCTCTAATGGATAAATTAAAAAGTAAGAATGGAATTGTTTTATCAGACATCTCACCGGCTACAATCAGATGTTTGTTAGGTTCGTAATCAAACGGATGAATATTATACCGTTGACGATGCCAATTTGTAATTAACATGCCTCCCGTACCGGCTGCCGGCTCGTAAGTTACCCCGGCATCACTCCCCATCAATTTAGCGACTAATGAAGACAGGCATTTTGGCGTAAAATCTTGCTTCTGATTTTTGCGATCAGCATGTTCGTCTTCAAAATACTCATGAAACCAGTCATAACTAACATCACATTTAAAATAATCGAGAAAAGCCCGATATATTTTGATCCGGTCTTCTTCATCCCCCATGAGAATATTCATTAATCGACCAGGCGCCTGATAACTATCTGTTATGTCAAGCATCCTATTAATGTCATTCATTATCATACTATAAATTTTTCATGATTCAACTTCACTTCGTCATTCGTTGACTGAGCATAAATAGTCGTAGTCTGTATGCTTTCATGACCCAACATACGCTGTACTTGTTCAATGGGCATTCCTCGTTTCAAAGCCGTTGTTGCAGCAGTCCTTCTAAACTTATGCGGATGAACATTCGATATACCGACACGTTCACCAAGATTCCTCAACATAATCTCAACAGCAGATTTAGACATTCTTACCGGAGTGCCGCCAATGCCACCCTTCATTCCTTCCCAAGTTGATATAAAAAGAGCTTCAAGATTATCGGTTCGGGTAGAAAGATATTCTTGAACAGCCAATTTGCAACGGGAAGAAAGATACACCGTACGGAATTTACGTCCCTTTCCCAATACATCAACCTGACCGTTAGCCATATCAAGATCACCTCGATTTACATTTGTCATTTCAGACACACGGCAACCGGTCGAGAATAGAAACTCAATTATAGCCTTATCTCGCTTGGTTCTGGCTGAATATCTTAGCTTCTCCATCTCATCCTCAGTAAGAGATTTACGAATCTTCTTCACCTGTCTAACACCCTTTATCCTAAGCATCGGATTTCGAACTACATAGTTCTCTTCTATGCACCAAGAGAAAAAGCTACTAAGAACCCGGCGTATGTTATTAAGAGTATTATCACTTACTTTTTCCAACTTCTTACACGCAAGATAGATGCGCACATCATCTGTTGATATTTCCTTTATATGCTTCCCAACCTTTACTAAGAAGTTGGATATTATTGTGTTATAATAACTCAATGAGTTTTTAGACAGCCCTTCAACAGCTTTAGCTACAAAGAATTTGTGAAATATTTGTTTATCGCTATCATCATAAAGAACCAATGAGGTATCCTTGTATCGCAACTCAAAATCCTTTAAAGCAACTGATACAAGGTCTATGACCGTGCTGATATTGGGAATATGGCTATTGTATAATATTTCCCGAAGGTCGCTAACAAATTTCTCTTTTGTTTCCATTATTCATTTACTATGTTTAACCACTGATTGTCACTTTCAAAGAACCATTCGTAACCGCCTGCGTGTTTCCGTTTACCAGAGCAACAGCTTCGTATATTACGACTACAAATTCCAGTTTTTCTTTCGGCAGCATTAGAAGATGGGAAAACAGCTATTAATCGTCTGTCTTTGATTGCTACGATTGGCCTGGCATTATTCCCAGCTATAGAAGGATTGCCCTTTCTTCCAAGAGATAGATTTTTGAGCATCTTTCTCTTCTTCCTACTATCTAAGTAATCACTCCACTTTCTTCCCTTGTTAAAGGGAGTATGCCCTTTCAAAAATCTACCATTTACAAGGTTTCTTGTAGGGCGTTCTGGTGGTATATATAATTCACTCATTTCTATTCTTGTATTGAGGTTAATACTTCTTCCCGTGCATCTTTTCGCGTAGTTCATTATACTTCATCTTCTGCTCAACGTGCCACATGAGGTCAATACTAAGATATTTAGCAAGTCCGAAGATTTCAAGCAGAAGCATTTCTGGTACGATACAAGAACGCACAAAGACTTCATTATTTGAAGCAATAAACTTTATGATATGGAATATTGATTCTGTAAATGATTTATTACGATAGGTCACAGAATATTCTGATATTGTTTCCTCATCGAATGCGTCTTCGTTTAAGTCAATTCCTCGAAGTCCATATAAGTCAAGCAAACGAATAATAGCATCGGCAAGCTCGTCCCCCACTGTATCTTTGATATGGTACAGGAAAGATACTTCATTGAAATATTCAGGATTTCTAGTTCTTTCAATGCTTGCTTGAGAGAGCAACTTGTAACTTTCTATACATGCGCGTTTACCTTTTCGGTCTGCTTCCATAGCTTTCATTAACTCGCTAATGACAAGACAAATGAAATGTTCGTTACTCAATTCTACATCGTGAAAGCCATGCTCACAAGCGGTTTTATATACCCCATCACGAAGGGCGTTTAAATCTATTTTACTCATATCTTTTAAGTTTTACGTTAATAGTCTTGTTCGTTAAGCATAGCCATCACCAATACCTTTATATTGCCGAAGTAAGATACATTTTTCCCATACTCGTGTTTTTTATAGAATATTTCTATCTCCTTATAACCTTTGAGTATGGCTACCATAAATAACCTGTAAATCTGAAATGGATGAAAATATAAGTCTCCAATTTTGATCTGAAAGATTGTATCTACGTCTTTCTCAAAGGATAACAGACGGATTCTTGCAAAAGGATGATTCTTTTCATCAGTTCCGGCTCCATCACACAGGGGACAATCATGTTGCGCATAATGAGTTTCTAGGTTATTATCTTTATATTCCCATTCTACATTTCCAGACCCATTACATTCTTTGCATTTTAACAGAAGCTTATCAACCTCTAACCTACATTTGGTTAGTTCCTTAGCTAAAGTTTCAACATTCACTTTTATGCTGCTAAGAGGCTCTGTCTCAAAATCAGAAAAGAGTTTAGCACTGTTAGGATATTGTTCGTTGGTGTTGTACTTCAATGTCAATTCATTTTCAGGAATACAGATTAATACATAACCATCGGAAGCGCTCACTATGCCATCCCTTAAATTCGGGAACATCATGTTAGGGCGGAGCTCGTCATTGCCTGTAAAAAGGTTTAATAGAAAATCATTTATTGCATTCATTTTTAATTCGTTATTCGTTTATATTAGGAACCTGGCCCACTTTCATATAGTAGTCAATGCTTTCAGGTGCAGAGGGTATCTTTCCTTTTATCATATCAACTACATGATTCCATGAACGCATTACATTTCGATCTAAACATGATTCTCTTTTAGGAGAATCAAGCGCATTTGCTACCATCCGAAGTGTATCAGCTATTTCTTTTAGCTCCCAAAGAGGAACTTTTATCATTTTAGTTAATTCGCTCATATTTATTCAATTAGCAATGATTACTATTGTCTTATCATCATCAATATAGACTTCGTTGGCATTCCATAGATTTATATCTCCTGAATCAAGGAAAACATCAACGTCTTTATCCTCAATGCCGTTTAATTTATCAATCAATTCTTGTACTGTCATAATTTGCCTCCTTTTTAAATTTGTTTTACCCTAATTGTTCTACTTCTTCTATTGCTTTAAATATCTCAAAAATCACCTGCGGAACTATGGCGTTTCCATATCCCTTGACTGATTCCTGTCTCCACTTTGTGAAAGGAATGGTAAGGTCGCCCACATCAAAGGGAAGCCCATCATTTCCTCGACAAACAGGGGATTGAGTTGGGAAGTTGCGCCATTTCTCTTCGGAGTACTCTCCTCCCCAGATGTTATAATGGCTTTCGCTACCGATTCCTCCAAGTTTCCCTTGTTCCTGAATGCTATATTCGGATTGTCTAAATCGCATCCGTTCACTTTGTTGGCTCGTGGAGTGGGGAGTAAGTTGTTCATTGCCATTGCAGTCAACGCAGTCCCCATCTGGCTCTTCGGATTGTACTTCTTCATGTATTTGTCTGCTTCCCGGGCATTGGGAGTTGGAAGTAGTTGAACCATTCTTGCAAGCCCTATACTTCCGTTCGTCCCGTTCTGGTTTATCTTCCTCTGAGTCCCGTTTTTGGTCGTTATAAAGGTGTCGTTCTCTCCAATTATCGCACCCGTCGTAGCATCGCTTGCCATTGGTGTTGGTAGCAACCCGAATTTCGCTCCGGACGAAAGATTGTTCAGTTTCGTCCCAGTTCTGTCTTTTGTTCTCTCGGCAGCTTTCATGGGATGTTCCACCACTTCCATGGCACGCGGTGTCGGTAGTAAGTCGTGCGACAAACCATACCCTGTCTCTTCTGTGGGGTGCTCCGACGGCACAAGCCGGAATAAGCATCGGCTGGACGGAATATCCTTCTCGCTCAAGGTCTTTACAGATGGTTTCGACAACGTATTCCTGTTGTAGCAATATTCTTTTTCGGTTATCTTCTCCGAAAAGAGAGGTCTGGCTTCCCATTTCAGTCTCCTCGCCGGGCTGAACCATCGTGAGGATTCCAGCAACGTTTTCACCAATAACCCAAGTGGGTCGGATTTCCCGTATAGCACGGAACATGTGTGGCCAGAGGTAACGGTTATCATCCGCTCCCTTTCTTTGACCTGCGACGGAGAAAGGCTGGCAAGGAAACCCTCCTGTAAGGATGTCAATCCGTCCTCTCCATTGACTAAAGTCTGTTTTGGTAATGTCTTCATAATGTTCTGAATTAGGAAACCAATATTTCAATATCTCGTTGCAAAAATCGTTTATCTCACAGTGAAAGGCATTTTCCCAACCCATCCAGGAAGCTGCTACACTTGGGGCATCAAAACCGCTAAATAAACTGCCATGAACTAATTTCATTTCATTTCATTTGATTCCTTTCTTTATTATTTTTAATCAAATTTTGATGGCATATTTTCGGCAAAGACGAACGCTTTAGCATCATTATTCCATCTAATTTCTTTGTTTCCTTCAAAATCACGGAAGAAATGGTTGTATTCATCTACTAAAGCGCATAAACCTATTTGAGTCGTTTCGAAAGAGACAAAGTATTCATTATTGTAAGCCTTATATGATTCCAAGTCTGATATGACAGAAGAGAGGATATTCTTGACTTCTTTGTTTTCGCAAACTTCCATATACAGGAACTCCCCGCCTTCGTACATATCCTGAGCTGCAACGTGTTTTCCCTCAACTAACCAATTTAATGCTTCTAACGTCAGTTCAGGTTTCTCGTAAAAATCTACTGTAAAAAGTTTTTTTGTTTCCATTATTTCCGTTTTTTAGATGGTATATAAATTGGGGATGCTTTCCCTTTATTGCCTTTATTTATGCCGTTCATTTGCTCAACCGTCTTTTGGTTAAAGGTGGTAGAACTGGCAAGACCTTTGATATTTTTTCCCATAATAGTTCATATTTATTCTGGTTTTGAACCTACTCAAAAATACTTTGAATGGATCTCGGTTTATAATTTATCCAAATCACTTCTTGTACTTCGTTGGATCGAATATTGTTCTTCTTTGATGGAAACTTTATCATAGTCCAGTCTCCGTACAGTTCTTGCATAAGAGGGCAATCATAACTACTTATCATTGCTTTTCCTTCAATAGAGTGTAATCGTTTGGCCAGTTCACAATGTTGATCGTTTGAAAACTCAAATTTGTAATCGTTTGATGATGCCCGACATTCAAGCGGATAAGGCGGATCAACATAGAAGAATGCTTCTGGGAAATCTATTTTATCAATACAGGCAGAATAATCCAAATTAAGAATTTGAAAATTAGATCTGATTACTTCCGCTACTTCATGTAGCTTCTCTATTGCATTGTTCCAACGAGATACTGTTTCACCCCCTTGAGCATTAACATGTTTCTTTGCCATGTGCCAGCCTTTATTTTTCCGTTGTGCTCCTAATCCAAAGAAAGACTGACGGACTCGAACGTAAAATCTTCGGGCCTGCTCTATTTTATCTGCAGATGGTTCCCATGAATTATTATATTCTAATTCAGAACATGGGGTTAAAAGCAATAATCGAATCAATTCCGGTTCGTGATCTCGTAACACTGCAAAGAAATTTGTGATATCCGCATTTATCTCGTTGGCTGTCTTAATCACTTTACCGTTGTAATTGAGAGATACAACCATACTTCCGGCGAAGAGATCCACTAAGTGAGTAAATCTATCAGGAAAATACTTGTATAAGTATTCAAGCCAAGTAAACTTGCCACCGAAGTAGTTAAAGGCTATTAGTTTATCTTTATTTCCACTCATTTCTAAAATTATTTACGTTAAATACTAATTGCTTTAAATTCTTGTGGTGAAATCATCTTCTTTGATTTCACATAAGAAAAGAATGAATCTGCTGGGCAAACACATTCGGGCATTCCACTCGTATTACAATCGCTGGGAACGGTTGCTAGGATGCATAAACCATCTGCCGGCAGATGCTCACAACTTACTTTATCATCCCAATCAATATACTTTTGCGCTTCCTTTGCGATAGATTCGCACCTATGCCTATAGTTTATATAGGCATCATCCGCCTTTTTTATCATTTGATTTATATTCATTTCTTCTTTGATTTGAATTATTTGTTTAGAATCTGCTTCATACACCTGCGGAACTCTTTTACAGAGCCGGGGTTCATGTTTTTACCAAGCATAATTTGCGCAATCTCCATCGGATTATACTTTCTGTATTCAACTGGGATTTTGCCAAATACTCCGTATTCTAACATCGTTTCTCTGATATCCATAGGAATTTTCAAGACTTTCAACGCTTTCTGCTGTTGTGGAACAGAATATGGCTGATAATTACTATCCCAATTTCCAAATATGGAAGTGACATAAAGAATCTTTTCTGCTAATCTTATTTTCATATCTATTCAGTTATTTTACATCAATTATATTCCTGTACATTCCGAGAAAAGGAACTTCTACTCCGCATACCATAATGTCATATATAGAGTCTTTTTTCATCGTTCCTGCAAATTCAGGATGAGCTATAAACCCATCAATATTAATACGGAATGTGCCTCTATCGGTATAGAGTAGATAATATACTTCTGTGCAAAAACCATCCTTATCTCCCGATGTCTTTTGGATCCTATCTACTTTTCCGACTTTCACTCTAATATTCTGTTTATTAGAAAAATTGATAAACCATATACATGCAATAAATGCCATAATGGATAGTACTATAGTTATTCTTTTCTTCATATCTTATTGGTTATTCATCTTTTTTCATTTTCTTAATCTCATCCAAAGAATCGGCAATCCACCATAAGAATCCACCGATCATAATCAATGCTATTAGTTCCATTTTATATTAAGTTATTCTAAATAGTTTCCTGTTAATCCCCTGAATAGCATAGCAGAAGAAAAAGCCTTTCTTCCATTTTCAGAGACATAAGATATAACCCCAAAGACATCTGCTGTAGAGTATATTTTCCATACCAATAATTTTTCTATCATTTCCATCTTAGTTAATAATCTTTCATTGCTTCAAATACCGGTTTATTTCAACCTGAATGTAATCAGGCGCAATATGACATCGTTCAACTGCCGTTTGCTGTCCTTCTGTTTCTGGAAAGTTACGCTTCCTAATGATAACATCCACTTCCTCGCTACGTTCACGGAGGAACTTTCTAAATGCTTCACCGACAGTTATAGTATCGAAATACCCGTAGAACTTACCATACCTCCCTAGCTTGAAACGGGCAACAAATAGAAGAAATTCTGTCAACTTGATGTAGTGATACTGCCCGACAAACAGCCGTGAAAATTCATTCAGAGCGTCTAAGTCAGCACTTTCTTTCGTCGAAGAGGCAAAATCGATAGTCAATAGTTGAGTTTTTACCCACAACGAAGAAGAATCACATCCGTACATCCGTTCTAAATCAGCCACTGTTGGAGATTTCTCACTATAAGCCTTTTCCAAATCTGAAAGAATAATTGTTTGAAGTGAAGTGGAATAAGCAGATGAAAAGGCCTTAAAGGTCGGGTATCTCTGCTTGATGGTTGATAGCAGAATTTCCCTGCTCGATGGCTGCATATTCGTCAAGGAGCATTCTTGCCTTTGCTGCTTTATCAGCATTCCGATTGTTTTGTCCTTGGATTCCTGTTTTTCCATACTTGATGTTTAACCATTCTTGATAATCACGTTCAGTTCCCGTAAATACAACCCCGGTCCATCCGGATTCAATTGCCCTCTCAATTTGCCTGATGGCAAACTCTTCTTCAAAATTAGAAAGCTTATTAAGTGAAAGCTGCAACGCATAATTAAGCTTGTTTTTCCATTTTGGAGTATTTCGCAAAGTTTCCCAAGCAGACATGAAAGCTATCGAAGAGAAAGGATAAACTAAAGGCTTTACATCTCCCTCTTTTTTTCTGGACTTCTTGGGCTTTTCGGGTGGGGGGTTCTCGTGCGTACGCGCGAGACTCTCTTCTTGTTTTATGTTTATATTATCTTTAATAGGTGTAATTTGCGTTTCATCCTCAAAATTTGCGGATGATGTTGCGGATGATGTTTTTTTATCATCCTCAAAATTTGCGGGTGATTCTGCGGATGATATTGCGGATGTTACGACTTTATCTGTTTTAACTAGAAATATCGATTCATTCGCATTATCATCCGCAATATCATCCGTACTTTCATCCTCAAAATTTGCGGATGATGTTGCGGATGATAACACCTCATCGCTTATCTTTTGAGAAAAAGAATAGTAACAGCCTATACGTTTATCCTTGCAAGTCCTATAAAAAAGAAGTCCAGCATCAGATAAACTATCTCTAGATTTACGCAATGTATTATCAGATATATCTAAATTACCACACAGAATATTACTACGAATGAAGAATACTTCCTTCCATTTCATATCATTGCAGATAGCCACAAGTTCATGATAAAGAGCTTGTGCGGCAGTGGTTAGGTAGATTCTCCCCCTTACCTTTCGAAGTTTGGATATTAGTTGATAGCTATTCATAAACGAAAATATCTATTTGCTGCACATTCATCAAAAGACTTCACACGCTCTATAAGCCGCTTCTGCCTCTGCCTGAAAGCTAAATTATCGTCATACTTATTGTGACATTCCCGGCACAATCCAACGATATTAAGAGGATTGGTATAATGTTCAGGATATTCCGACTTTGGAACTAAATGTGCTGCGTCCGACATTGGTTTACCACAGATAGCGCAATAAGGTGGCAATGCTTTCTTTATTCTTGCAACTTCTCTGTTGCGCTGGGCTTGTTTGGTGCTAATCTGTTTCATACGAATAGTGTTTAAATAATAGCTCCCGGATACCGAACCAACGGACACCGGGATAATTTACTTACCATGTTTCATTCGATGGCAATCCTCACATAAAGTCTCAAGACAATACAGGAACTCTAATTCATGCCCAACTATGGAATATCCTGCAATGTCATATACTTTGTGATGGACTTCCAAATTGTATGTCTTACCACACACTTGGCATCTATGCCCATCACGAATTCTAACCTTACGCTTCACCTCTTCCCAATAAGGATTATTCCTCAGGCTCTGCCGATACTTCGTCGGTCGCCCCTTCTTGTGATTCAGTCTGTTCATCTTCTTTCCTCCATGGGCTTTCTTCAATTGCTACTCTATGCCATTCATGGCGTTGGATAGGAACAACCTCGCCATTATCTTCATCCAAGAAGTCTTCGGTCCAGTGTTCTAACCAAACATCCTGACCGTCTTCTTCCCAGACTTCAACAATATTCTCATCCTTACCAAATTTGCGAAGGTTCTTTCTGGTATCCTTCACATCTATATCAGGTAATTCATAACCAAGTGTTTTAAATGCTTCCTGATTCATTTCACCTGAATTGAAAAGGTCATTGTATTCATGCTTTGGTATTTCCTGAACCAACGCCAGACGAAACGCATCATTCACCCATGAATAATACAGGTAATGCCCCATCACAGGAATACGGAAGGTATCAATCATCTTTAAAGGATAATCCTTAATGCCTTTCTTCGCCAAGTTCACAAGGTCTTTGAACTGGGTATGTAAGGCAGAAATCTTTGCCTCAAAGTCTTTCTTCTCAGCATTAAACTTGGCTTTTAAAGCTTCGAACTGTGCTTCAAGTTCCGGAATCTGTTCCTCGGCAATCTCGCCATAGTTCGCACGGATAGTTGAAATCTCATAATCATCCATAACCCGGTTAGCGATTACATCCTTTTCTTGGATGGTTACAAAATGCTCTGATAACTTCTTTTTAACGTCGTCCATACAAACGCAATCAGAGAAAATAACTTCGGGGAATTTTACTGTAGTAGGAAGCTTGAATTTAAGTTCCTCTGGTACATAGTCTTTTAAATCAATCATTGTTTCTTAGTATTTAATTTCTTAAGCATTTTCTTGCACCTTCTACATAAATCCTGATCGGGAGATGCTTTAGGCGCGTATTTCTTTATTTTATCAGAGCATTGCATAAGTAGGCGCTCTATTGTTTGAATATCTGTTTTGCATAATTCCATTATTCAAAATCATCTATAGCCACCGGATGAAGAAGTTTCTTACTCCAATCAGGAAGCTGCATGTCAATTATACCACGAGCACCCTCTTCCGCTTTAGCATCATAGCCGGGAAACCACTTCTTATCAAAGCAGTCTTTGACGATAGAAAGAGCATAGTGATATTTATACTTACCATTAGCCAGATCATCAGGAGACCAAAAAAGAACAGCCACATCATAGGGTTCGACTGTCTGCAACATAATCATTATGGTTACATTAAAGTTTCGTCCAGTAACGCCGCTCATTACTTCTTGGTACATACCTTCTGACAACTCATATTTGAGTTTGGCACAATCATAATAGAACTTGCCGAGATCATCGGCCCGTGTGGTTTTGAAGGAAATTACAGCATTAACGCCGATATTTTCTTCTACGTTAAAATAATCCGGTCGAACTCTCACATTAAGTCCGGTTTCTTCATCCTTTCCATAGAAAGAGACTTCTGAGTATGCACCTTTTAGAATATTAGGAATAATACCGCCACCATACCAATAATAGTTTCTTTTCAAGGCGGTTATAATCATATTCATTTCTTCACTGATGAAAGAATAGCCGAAATCAATAAGCTTTTGTTTCAGATCGTCCCGGTACTCTTTGAGTGCATTGAAATTCCATTTTTCAGAAGGAGATTCACTTTCAGCATCCCTTGCATAATTTTCCTCATTTGCAAGAAGTTCTTCATAGAACTTAATCATTTGAATCACACCATCTTTTGATGCCTGATTGCATGCTGGTTCTACCTTTACCAATTCAAACAAACGAGGTTCCAGAAAAGCCATGTGAGCAAATGTACCCAATTGAAAACAGGGCTTCGGTTTCTCTTCAAAGACTCTCTCCCAGTCATAATAAAACGAACGCGGAGTTTTAAGAGCACTCTTTAGATTTGAAGAAGAAATATGTCTGCTTTCAAGATATGTTTCCATTGGATCACGCTTGACTACTCCATTCACACTCAAAGATTTCAAGTCGATATTGACAGGTTTCTTATTGCAGTTTAGCGCTATGAAATCCAGAACCGTTTCTTTCGTTGGATAATCATCCGGATTATAGGCAGAAGGATTGAGTTCCTCCCCTTCTGCACAATTATTCAAATCAAAATCTATCATCCGACTACGTGTAAGTTTATGCGTAGAGGTTTTATAGACCAATTATCGGACTGGAAATTATTGGTTTTATTCTTTCTCTTACCCATATAAGTGATTTTAAGAGGAACACCACTTTTAAGTGAACCATTCTCAATATATTGTTCAAGAATACCAACCAATCTACGAGAACCATTAGTCACAGTCTGTACTACTCCATCCTCTGATCTCTCAAGAAAAATAGCACAATCCAAATCAATCAGATCACCAGTTCCATTAGCACTTAAAACCTTTTGAGGCTTGATTTCTACAAAAAACATTTTCTTAAACTCACCAGCATGTTCCGGGGTCCAATAATTGCCACAAAGGTCAACTGGTAACTCCTGAGCATCCTCTAGAGAAGGGAGGTCACTTGTACTCAAATCTGCTGCTTGAATCTCAAATGAAGATTCTTGCTCTTTTAAGGTTAATTCTTTACTCATAATCGTAATTTTTAAAGGGTTATTTACTTATAATTTCTTTCATTTCAGCTTTTGCAAGAGGGGATAATTCCTTCATATAATTACATTTAAAAGCGGCCGATTCAAGTTCTAAAATATCATATCTAACTCTAGAATGTAATTTACCGTCAGCGTCTTTATATCGCTTTACCAAGCCAGCTTTTACCCATTTAGAAACATCCCCTTTCCCATATTTTTTATGAGCTTTATTTTGAGAAATAAACTGAGGCTCTTTAAAAGAGTTAATCCGTTCTTCCCTTTGTCCTATTCCTCTTGCATAGTCTATTAGTTTATATAAAACCTCTTCCGGCATCGATACCATAATTACTCCTTGCTCTTTAAATCCTTTCAATTTTCATCTTTTGTCCTCTTCTCATATCGCTATGCTTGTGATAAAGCGATAAAAAACAAGACAAATTACTTTTTAGTATACTGAGGTTTATATTCTAAAAGCCTTTTTCAAGACATTGTGATAAAACCATATTGAATATATTATACCAACAAGATTCATTGTATAATTCCAGTCTCCTGTTATCGGGTTCACATCGTTAAAAGTTAACATACACGGCAGTGCCAATATATTAAGCAACATCACCTTTAGTATTGTCTTTTTCATTCTATCATGCAGCTAAAAAATTAAAGCCATTATTATTCCTATTCCCTGCTCGTATGTATCGCATAGCTGTTCGAGCTCTCGATGGTGTTCTCATCCTTCGTAAATCGGAACTATTGCAAGTAATCTGCATCATAATAAAAAGAACAGAGAACAAGAGTTCAAGCCCGTGTTTACGTATTTCCTTCAAGTCGAAATCACGTTTTAGCTTACCACAAATCATATATAAAAGCAATTCCGTATCTTTGGAGATACCCAGTTTCCGATATATCGTTCTTTTCTGGGTCTTGACAGTCCAAACCGATTTATTTAAATTGTCTGCTACCTCTTTGTCGGCAAGTCCCTTGCAGTACTCATTTGCAACAAGCATTTCCGCCGGAGACAAAACAATCATCACGCCTCTCTTTTAATTCTAAACGTTCCATTCACCATATCGTAATTCCCTTCCCTACTCCAATTCGATTTACTCTTCCACATTCGTTTTCTCAGTCTTGGAATAATAGAACCGACAATAGATTCAGCCTTTTCAAGTGGAAATTCAACTACTTCACCTACTTTCATATTCAGCAAAGCCTCAGTCCATTTTTCTGTAATTCTCTTTACCATGATTGTTCTATTTTAAATTTATTCTTAATATATTTGAAATCATAACACTGTCATTATCACCAATTCATCACTGTATAATTCGACAAAATCATGTTTGCCAAATTGTACCATTATTTTATCACCGCTAACACTATATACCTTCCCGATTTTGTTTTCCCAACCGGGAGCTTTATATTTTACTAATGTTCCTTTTTTCATAATCGTATGATTTAAAAATTAACCGCCTGTACAAGGGTAAAGGAAAACGGTGCGCACTTCGTTTCTCTCATGGCTTTTAGTACAGTATTAGCACTAACCTTTTCTGCGGGATAGTTCCCGTGGGCGTTCCGATGATTGCCTTACTACTTACACTAAGGATAGGTAAGCCACGGGATATGTTGATAAGCGTGGTATGGTCGCTTACATACTATATGTATTTCCAGATAAATCCATAAGCAGTTTTTCTCAAACCTTTGCAACACTTTCTAATGGTGCTGCAATCATAATTGTTTTCATCGCAAGCATCAGCTATACAATTATATTCTGTGCGCGAGTTTAAATCAATAGATAACCTTATTATTGGACGATATTTTCTATTTTTTGTTTTATTCTTTTTCCTAGCTTCAATTGCTTTTATTTTAGTTATTTGATTATTTACATTTTCCTTCCGAGTTGCCCATTTTAAATTAGAAACTACATTGTTACTCTTATCAGTATCTATGTGGTCTACTTCTCTTTTGTTTAATGGGTTTCTTATAAAAGCGTTAGCAACCAACCTATGGATAGTTCTATAATATTTATGCCCATTTTTACTTAATAATATATATAAATATCCATTTCTGTTCCTTTGAGGTTTCAATACATTACCCTTATAAAAATTATATTTTGAACAATCAAAGGACTTCCTATCAATAGATTTAACTCTACCTAAGTTGGATACCATATATTCATTTTCAAAACCATCAATATTTTTCCAAATCTCTTCCATATATAATAATTTTATTGCGCTCATAGAGTAATTCGATTACTTGCATCGCGCATAACTATGAGCTTTTATAATGAATAGCGTACGGACGCCTAACCCCGTTTTCTTACTGATGAAGACGATTTTTCGGACTAAACATTTCCATAAAACACCATACAACCGTATAATGCCCACCGTAAAACGGTGTATTTTATATAATAAGACTACTTCAAGCCGTTTATCCAGTCTCCGCATTTCTGCTATGGATAATCCTTGTTTCGTATTTGTTTCTTCAAAAAGTCAAAGAGCTTATCACATGTTCCCTGAAAGCGTTTTGCTCGCTTCTTACATAGGTCTACCTAACAGGAATTATCTCCAGCTACTATCGTAGCATTTCAATGAAGGATTCAAATCAATCAAAGCTTGTCTAAAATTGTTGGCATGCTTCGGATAGTCAGTATAAACCGGGCTTACCTGCGCCTTGTATTCATCCATTTTTAAGCCAGCATCAACCCAAGCATCTTTCAAAGCCTTAGCAAAAGAATACCACTTGAAAGCCTTGTTCTTCTTCATGTAAGCCCAAGCTCTTTGCATAATGGCACGTCTGTTATATTTGCCATCTACTACTAATCTGTAATCTCTTGCTTTCATAACTATCATTTACTTCTTTTTAGGTATATCAATTATTTGGTTATCTCACTCAAACTTCGCATCTTTGCTGTTGTTTGATGATGCAAATATAGAAATTATTTCTAACTATATTCTATATAAAATAGAAATTATTTCTAATTTAACCTTTATTAATTAGAAATGGATAGTATAAAAGACAGGATTAAGGAATTCATAAAATACAAAGGGCTTAACAATAAGCAATTTGAGGATAGATGCGGTTTAGGAAATGGTTTTGTTTCTAAAATAGGAGATTCCATTAGAACTCAAAAATTAGAATTAATTTCTAAATCATTTCCCGAATTAAATATCGACTGGATAACTAGGAATGTTGGTGAAATGTTAAATACATCATCTCATAAACCTATTTATTATGAAGCTACGCCCATCCAACAAGACGTAGTTTATATCCCATTAGTCAATCAATATGCTTATGCGGGATATTTAGATGGATACACAGACATAACTTACATGGAACAACTACCTAAAATCCCTTTCATAGTAGATAGAGAAGGGCTTGGAAATTATATAGCCTTTGAGGTCAAAGGCGACAGTATGAATAATGGAACCGAAGAAAGCTATCTGGAAGGTGATAGACTTTATTGCCGGGAAATACAACCACACTTGTGGGTCAATTCTAAGCTACATCTTCGAAAATGGGATTTTGTCATAGTGCATACTGATGGCATAATAATTAAGCGTATCATAGATCATAATGTAGAGAATCATACAATCACGATTCATTCTTTAAATGATATGTATCCAGATCGAGTTATTGATTTATGTGAAGTGAAACAAATTTTTAATGTAATTGAATCAGTCAGACCCAGAAGGAGATAAAATAATGATGACGTTGTTAATATTATTAGCTTTATTAGTTTTTATAATATGGCAAAGTTTCTATAACTATAATAGATATAGAAAGCTAAAACGTATATCTAATATACCCCCAAAACAAGTTAATAAAGTAGAAACTCCTAGCCATACATCATTGCCTATTACATCTAATAAAAAAGATCTGATACCGATAATGTTCGACTGGATAGAAATTAATCAATATAAAAAAATATTAAGGTATAAATCGCTTAGATCAAAAGATATTAACTATGCCCCATATATTATTTGGAGTTGTAAAGAAAGTGAATTTTATTATTATGGGCAAATCTCTTATGAAAATAGAATAAGTATTATCAGTCAATTTCTTGGTGAGATAGTTATACACTACGAACCTCCCTGTGTAATTAAAATCATTGCTCCCCACTCCTCAAATATATTTGCACCTAAAATACAGATTCAAGACAACACTGATATTTTAGAAATTGATTACAGCCCGGAAGCAATAAAACGAGGACAGGATAAAATGAGAGAAGAATTCAGAAAGGAAAGGGAAAGAGAAGAAGCGATAAAATTAAATGAAATAAAAACCAAATTGTTAGAAAAGAAAAAGAAGAGAGAATTAGAGAAAAGAGCTCTCCAAGAGCTTATAGATGAGGGCGAGCTTTTTCCAGAAGCGAACAAACGTCCTCCAATACCAAAAGATGTTGTAGATGCTGTTTGGAATAGAGACGGAGGAAAATGCGTTTATTGTGGGTCGAATGAAAATCTACACTTAGATCATATTATTCCTTTCTCCAAAGGTGGAGATACAAGCGTTGAAAATTTACAATTACTTTGCCAAAAATGTAATCTTGAAAAATCAAATAAAATCGGATAATTAAAAAACTAGCTTATGAAAAAGATTATTTTATTAATTTGTGCCATCACTGCACTTTGTTCATGTGGAGAATCGAGTAATCAAAACGAGAAAAAAGTAAGAGAAGTAGTTGAAGAAAAGCTAAAGACTGAAATGAACGATTGGTCTAGTTATGAGTTTGTTTCTCTAGAAGTATTAGACACAATAAAGTACATTGATAATATCAACTATAGAAAGAAATATTTCAAAGAAATAATTAAAATAAAAAAAGACTCACCTATAAATTCCTTCAATTCAATAGAAAAAGATAGTCTTATTCTTATTGGAATAGATTCTATTCAAAATTTAATGGGTGATAAAGTTAATGAAGATGCTGCATATTTATATAAGTACAAGTTTAGAGGAAAGAATAAATTAGGTGCTGTTATTTTAGAAGAATATCTTATTTATATATCACCTAATTGGGAAATTATTCAGATGACAAATGACCGCAAGAATCTATATGAAAATCCGGGTGGATTTCCCGGATATGTTGAACTTGTTAAAAAGAACATGTAATACCAACAAATAGCCCGTTTTTTTAGACGGGCTATTTTATTTGCCAAACACAAAATCTATGACCTTTCTATTTGCCTTATCGATAAGGCTCCAGTCCTTTTTAATATAGGTATCAGTTACATCATGCTTGGATTTATGATTGAGTGCCATAGAAACATCGTCTATAGAAATCGCGCAATCATTTCTGGCTATAGTAGCCCAAGAATGGCGGGCTGCATAAAAAGTTAAATCCGGAATACCCAAAGCTTCACCGATTTTTTTCAGATTTACATTTATCCTATGGACGAATTGTTTATGATCTGCGTATCTTATGAAGAAATTAAAAGCACGGTCATTCAATGAGTCTTTATACCGATCCAAATAAGCCTCCAATTCAGGCTCTACCTTGATAGATATAAAGGCTTTATCGCTTCGCCTGGTTCTGGTTTTTCGACGTTCATACTCTAACCGACCGTTAACAGGAGGCTTTAAATAGAACATGTCTACGGAGTTAATTCCAAGCATGAGAAACGACATAACAAAAACGTCCCTCGCTATCATTGTCCCGATCATGTTTTCAGGCACATCGTAATATCTAATCGCTTTTATTTGATCTGCCGAAAGAGAACGTTTTTTAGTTAAAGGGGATTTGGGAATTTTATATTTGGCAAAAGGGTTATTCCCGATCCTAATGATACCTAAATCCTCATCATTAAAATCAAATTTAGCCCTATTAAAAAGAGCTTGAATTTTTGACATATATAATCTTACCCCTGAATCGGAAATATTACCTATACCACATTTTGAGGGTAATCCTTTAAGATACTCCTCGTATTTCATCAATAGAGAAGATGTAATATCAGAAAAGCATAAATTTCTATTTCCAACAAATTCTTCAAACTTATGTACTGCTATTCGGTAATTTTCCCCAATCCTCCTACCTTCTTTCAATACTTTATCGGCATAGGCATATCCATAATCAAAGAAATTTATTCCATCCGTTTTACCTGACAGCTTTTCTTTCATTAATTCGCATAATCCTTTGGCGGAATACAATTCTATGGAATGTCCCAGTTTTGAAAGTTCGCTCCTTATTTTCAGAATGTCCAGCATAACCCGGTCGTAAATTGGGTTATTTCGTTCTTTTAGTTCGAAGGTTTTCTTATTTATAAGTTCAGCTCCTACATAATGAGAAGTAGCCAAGTATGCGGATTGCCGATCATGTGTAATTCTGATCTTCACATTCCAAGTATTATCCTCCCGCTTTTGATGTTTGAGGATAACGATTTTAACGGTTGCCATGATTGTAAAACAATTAATCGTGTGAGTTCTATTTCTGTAAAACAGTCGTAAAACAATTGCGCAAATATAGCAAATTAAATTAGAAATGCTATACTTGCGCAAAACAATAAATAACAGGATATTAGAGGTAACAGCCTATAAACGTTTGAGTTCGTTGTAAATTCTTTGTACAGGAAGCCCCATGATATTATAGTAACTACCCGAGATATTTTCCACTCCGATAAAACCGATCCACTCCTGCACTCCGTAGGCACCGGCTTTATCCATCGGTTGGAAATTATCCACATAGTAGGCTATTTCCTCTTCACTTAAAGTGGCAAAACGCACCTCAGTTTGTGCAGTAAAACTACGCTGCCAGTCGGTAGTGGTTATGCATACACCAGTGAAAACTTCATGGGTACGTCCGGACATAGTGCGCAACATCTGCAAAGCATCTTCCCTATCCCGGGGTTTGCCCAACACCTTGCCATCCAGCCATACAATTGTATCGGCAGTAATCATCAATTCACCGGGCTGCATCATGGCAACGTAAGCATCCGCCTTTTCTTTAGCGATATACAAAGGTATATCCGCACCCTGCAAAGTATCAGGATAAGACTCATCCACATCGGGCAAAGTCCGCACTTCATAGTCCACACCTAACCCTGCAAGCAATTCCTTCCTTCGCGGAGAATTACTGGCAAGTATCACCTTATACTTTTTCAAATTGTCCAACACTGCCTCTTTAATTTTTAATTATTAATTATTAATTTGCTCGTCATCCTACCATCCGAAGGCTTTATCATCCATCCAAAGTCCCTGAACTTTCAGGACTTGTTCCACGACATCCCGACCACAACCATAGCCACCATTGGCATAAGATATATAGCGGGAAACAGCCTTCACTTCCGCTGATGCATCTTTAGGACAACATGGCAATCCACATTCACGCATCACTTCGATATCGGGAATATCATCTCCTACATAAAGAATCTCTTCATTTTTAAGACTATGACGGTCACGGAAATCATGATAATCATGGATTTTCACGGAAGAAGACATATAAATATCCACAGAAGGAATTCCCAAAGCCACGAAACGTTTACGAACAGCCTCAGAGCGTCCACCGGTTATGATACCCAATAGCAGTCCCTGTTTACCGGCAAGGTGCAAGGCATATCCATCCTTAATGTTCACGGTACGCATCGGTTCGCCATCCGGACTCATCGGGATAACGTTAGCACTTAAGACGCCATCGACATCAAAAACAAGGGCCTTTATCTTCTTTAAATCGTAATTGATAGTACTCACTATATTCGGTTTTTAGTTGGGTTATTTATCAAAAACAACATTACTTGTTATGCAAACGATGTATGCTCTCGCTAACCAATTGATATAATTCCTGCATCTCCGGTTCACCCGCAAGCATCTCCAGATGTTTATTGATCACATTCTCATCATAACGTACAGCTGGCCCCGTCTGCGCTTGCTTCGGTTCCAATTCGTGCACTTTACGAGCTGTCTCATCAATCAAAGGCAACATGGCATCAAACGGAAGATCATACTTTTTTAGCAATTCAGCCGCCAGGGCATACATGTGATTCGTGAAATTACAAGTAACCACAGCAGCCAGATGCAGACTTCTCCGTTGCTCGGAAGTTGCCTCGTATACTTTCTCCGAAAGAACAGAAGCAATTGCTTTTAGCAACTCTGTATCTTCAGACGAATTACTCTCTATAAAGAAAGGCACTACACGAAAATCAACTTCACGCTGCTTGCTGAAAGTCTGCATAGGATAAAACACTCCATAACGTGATGCTTTACCTTCCCAGATATTCATAGGAATACTTCCGGCTGTATGTACCAGTAAAGCATCTTCCTTTCCGGCAACAATTTCAGGTAATAATGTCACGAAAGCATCATCCTTTAAAGAGACAATATATAACCGGGCATCCTTAGACACTTCAGAAAGTTCGGTTGTATATCCAGCCTCCACCGCCTGCGCCAATGCACATGCAGCTTCTTTTGTACGGCTATATACCTGTACTATACGAAAGCCATTCTGATATAAAGCCTTAGCCAGATTAGTCGCGAGGTTTCCGGCACCGATAAAGACTATCGGCGTATCTTGTACACTCCTTTTCATCTTGTAGCCAGCCAATATAAAATAATTCCGAGAACTAACAGCGCTATAGGTAACAGATAAGCAGACATCGTACCGAGTAATGCTGTAATCAATCCGAAGTTCAGTATTAACCATAAACCGATCAACACCAGCCCTACAGACTTGTCACGCTTGAAAATGAGGAATATTACTGCTGTATAAAGCAGGAAGTTATCTTTATTCATCACCCACGGCAAGCCGATATTGGAAAAATGTATCAATTTATCCACCAGATAAAGTATGCCGAAAACAATCAGTGTAACAGCCGTAGCCCTGTAAGTATCGCGGTTATTGTTTGCTTTTGCTGCGCTCACCGTTACTTTCCTCCAAATTTATTGATATGAACTTTTTCCCATTGCAAATGTTCTTCACTAAAGGGCTTGCGCTCCATTCCCTTGTGTCCGATAGCAATGACACTGAGGACTTGTAGCTGCAAAGGAATATCGAGTACCTCGCGCACATATTCATCGGAAGGCATACCAGTAGCCGTAGAACGTTCGCGCACCTGTACCCAACAACTGCCTAAGCCCATGTCTTCTGCCTGTAACTGTATAATAATCGAAGCAATGGAAGCATCTTCAATCCACACATCACTAACCAACGGATCGGCCGTCACCACAATTGCCAGCGGGGCATCAGCAATAAACTGCGACGATTGTGCCTTACAATGCGATAGTTTTTCTAGTAATTCCTTATCATCCACCATGATAAATTGCCATGCATTTGTACGCTTGGAAGTAGGCGACATCAGTGCAGCTTTCATCAAAGCAACCACCTGTTCCTGTGTCAACTCTTCATTTGTAAACTTCCGCATGCTGCGGCGAACCTTTAGTAATTCACTGAAATTTTCCATATATCGTAATATTATTTATTAAGTAACAAGCTACCGACTATGAACTACAAGTGGCTGCGCTAACATACCCGAATGGCACTTGTAGCTCGTAGCCGGTAGCTTGTAGCTAATTTATCGTTTAAGAACGCAAAGATACGAGATTATTTTTTAAATTTGCAGTCAATGCCTTTGAAACTAACCACATATTACCACGGGAGTAACATCCCGGAACTACCGGGCAAAAATACGTTTCACTCCCTTGAGTTGTTTCATATCTATGAAGCAACCCCGGGTTATACACCCCTTCTCATTGTTGCATCAGAGGCAGGAAAGCCCGTTGCCAAGCTATTGGCGGCAATACGAAAGAGTGCTCGTTTGTTTCCACCCTCTATCATCAAGAGATGTGAAATCTATGGCACAGGAGAATATTTTGATGAAACAGTCGATAAAGAATTTGTCTTTGGCGAAATTCTACAACGGTTAACTGCCGAGGCATTGCGGGAAGCATTTCTTATTGAGTTTCGCAATCTGGAAAATTCGCTGTTCGGGTATAAATCTTTCCGCAAGAATCGCTATTTTGCCATCAACTGGCTACGGGTACGCAATTCGCTACATAGCATCGAACATGTAGAAAGTCGTTTCAGTCCCTCACGTATCCGTCAGATAAAAAAAGGATTAAAAAATGGTGCAGAAGTGCGTGAAGCCCATACTCCTGAGGAAATACGTACTTTCTCCCAGATGCTACACCATGTTTATTCCTCAAAAATACGCCGCCACTTCCCCAGCAGAGTCTTCTTCCTACGCATGGAAGAAGAAATGATGAAAGGGGAACAAAGCAAAATATTCATTGTCACTTACAAAGATAAAATTATAGGTGGCAGTGCCTGCATCTATTCCGAAGATAATGCCTATCTCTGGTTCTCCGGTGGCATGCGCAAGACGTATGCTCTCCAATATCCTGGCATACTTGCCGTATGGCATGCTCTATCTGATGCCAAGCAACGCGGCTACCGCCATCTTGAATTTATGGATGTCGGCCTCCCCTTCCGCAAACACGGTTATCGCGAGTTTGTCCTACGCTTCGGCGGCAAGCAAAGCAGTACTCGCCGCTGGTTCCGTTTCCGTTGGGAATGGCTGAATAGAATACTAAACAAAATCTACGAATAGACTTCACTCTACACTTTGGTATGTCAGCGGCGGATCAAAGTAGCGAGACATACTCTTCAGATTCTCTCTGTAAGACGGCTTTGCAAAATGAGTATTGTGGAAATAGGCATCCTGTTGTTGCTTCTTCTCCAGCTTGGCAGCATCCGGTTCCACTGTATAATTTGCGATTTGTTTACCGGAGGCATCCGATACTTCTACTTTCATACTTGCTACATCTGTCTTGATATTCACTGAACTGTTGGTTGAAACCGGAACTTCCAATGCCTGATAAGAATCGATATTCAGTTTAAGAGATACAGGCGCACCCGTCCATTCATAATGATAAATTCCGTTAGCTCCATTTTTAGAGAAGACCATACGAAGGATACCATCTCCAACGTTTACTTGTGCATCTACCTCTTTCAAATCAGAAGGAAGTTTTGGATCAATGGTAATAGAATGGTTAAGCATATCGGGACGAATACCCAAGAAATATTGATTCCACACACGGATATGTTCACTATTACTCCATGCCTGCAGAAAAGTTCCACTACGCCGTACCCATGTCTGCCCGGCATGTGGCCACGCATCTGCATTCTCCGACAAACTCCCAACAGCACCTTCGGCAAGTGCCTGACGATTCATGTTTTTGAATAACGCATAGGCTATATCCTGCTGACCGTTTTCTATCATCCGTTGCATAGCCATACCATTGTTCCAAAGCCATATCGTACCGTTATGGTACGCATCATCTTTATGATAACGATACCATTGCTCATGGTAAGGATGAAACTGTTCGTCATACTGGTCGAGCGAAGACACTCCCCACGGATATACCAGGCGTTCCCAGACTTCCTTTGTTTCATGCATCTTTAAATCTGAATCAGAAATCAAATCCAACGCATAGATAGCATTGGGGCGGAATTGCATATCTCCACTTCCATCTGCATTCAAATGATCATAAATAAATTTAGTAGCAGTGTCAACAAAGTCTTGTTCAAAGCTTAAACGAAGGTGCGCTGCCGCCTTACTCCAACATAGTGCATCTTCTTCCTTATTCATGTATCGGGCAAGGTCTGCAGCATTCCTCAACTGAGTATACCATAATGCCTGCACATCTACAGCACGATTGCCGCGTGGCGAACATGGATATCTACCCTGGCGCTTGGCATCCATCCAGGTATCTGCATCTGCATGGGTAAGATAACCTTTCTCATCAGTATACAGCCGGAGAGATGCATCCGTAGCAATCTTCACTGAAGGATATATCTCTTTTACAAAGGCGGTATCACCGGTATATTTCAGATAATCGTGCACTTGCATAACAAAGCGGGGTGTTCCATCGGTAGTATTATAGAGAACACCTTCCAGATTCAAGCGATTCGGTACACGCCCGTAAGTAGGAGAAGTAGAAATAGTATCCTGGTAACGTGCAAAAGAAGCTAGAATATCACGTGCCGTATCAAACTGTCCTGTACAGAGTACTGCACCCGGCATAGAGATAAACATATCTCGTCCCCAGAAATCCGTAAACCAAGGCAGACCGGCATACATGCCATAACCACCATGTTGATGAGTTATCAGTTGGTCGTTAGTGAGCATAATCCAGGCGAGGGCATGATCTAAAGAATCCTGATTTGTTTTTAAAGGATTATGATCTAGTAACAACTGAATACGCTGGCTACGTGTACTCAACCATTTTTCTCCTTCTTGACGAAAATCTTCTATTATTTTCCGGCTCTCTCCTTCGGTACCGAAAGCGATCAGGAAACCATCGGAAGAAGTCGAAACAGTTATCAGACTGTCAGTAAATTCTATTTCCACTTCTTTTACAGGTGCTATGCGTATTACATTCTCCGACGATTCTTTCGCAGTATAAAGTATTGAATTTCCCTCTTTCCGTGCATCTACAACATTTCCTCCTATCAACATTAATGAGATCTGTTTTCCCTGCACACTATCCATACGAACATATAATAACTTTGGTTCATCCACCAGAGAAAATGTTTCCACAGCCTTTCCATAATGGCGGACTAATCTGTCAGGATATACCGATGTGCGAGCATCTTTCCGATACAATCTTTCACCATCCACATACAAACGGTAATCAGCAAAGATACGTTTAGCATAGATATTCCACCCAGCATACCAGTCTCCCCAATCGTCAGTAGAGGTCATTCCATAGTAGAAGCCACCATTCTTATCTGTATAAGAATACTCACGAGACTGTCCGCCAGGTATAGTGATACCTAATTTATCCATATTTAACGGAGATAACTCTTTTACATTTTCACTGCAAGACATTACTAAAAAAGAAGTAGCTGCAAGTAATATACTCGCAGCTTTCTTTGAAAAACACCAATTTACAACCATATTTACAACAACTAACCTATTTCATTATTTTGCAAACCTGTACTTTACCATCTTCCATATAAACCCGTGCCATATAATAACCAACAGGTAAGGCTGACAGGCCTACAGAAGTACACCTTTCCTGCGTCATCACCAGCATTCCGTTTACAGAATATACTTCTACACGTTTAGCCTCTCCAACAGGTAACACCAAAGTATCTATTGCCTTATTATAATATATCAAAGGCACTTCCGCATCAGGAGTAGTGGTTTCAATCCCAGTCAAAGTCGGTTTAAAGTTGGTAAAGAGACGGAATTCATGAGCAGGGACAGCAATAGTCTGTGTAGCACCTGACACACTCAATGGCTCATTATCTTTCAGAAATTCATACCATGTACCTGTTTCCGGGAAAGTTACAGAAAGGTTCTTATCTGCCAAAGTAAAGTTTCCAACCACTACAAAAGACTTGCCATCAGTAGAAGTAGCTGACAAGGTACGTCCATTATCCCAGTTTGTAGTACCTACCTTCCAGCTAAATGTAGTATTCGAAGCAAATAGTTCAGGATATGAATGACGAAAATCTAAAAGGGCAGCATACGTTTCATACAATCCTTTTCGATCAGCATCTTCAAAATAGTCCCAACGTATAGGTTTAGGATCCGTACGATAACCGTCCTGATCGTCATAACTAGAACCATCACTATTGTTGTTTATAGAGAAATCATACCCTAACTCACCAAATTGCCAGATCATCTTTGGTCCGGGTACGGTAAGAAAGAAAGCCGCATTTGTGGCTAAACGTTTGGTGCGAGTAGAGAGATTAATATTACTTCCTGTTGCAGGACTCATTCCGGTATTTGTACTCGTTGTTGATGCTATTACTCCGGTATTTCCCCATTTCCAGGCTTTAAATCCTGTACGTTCCTCATCGTGACTTTCCATATATCCTACTAAACTACCAGCAGGCATACTGGATGTTCCCGCAAATAAACCAGAAAAATCGGTTTTTGGACCACTCCATCCCATAGCAGTTTCACAATATGCTTCATTTTTATTACGCCATAGCAAGATGCCCGCATCTCCTAACTGCTTTTCTTCACTGAGAGCTGCCAGATGTTCAAAAATAACATAAGCACCCGGTTGTCGTTCTTTTACGGCAGCCGACATACGCTTCAGGTTATTAATACGTGCATTATCCGGCCCATTTGCCCAGTCATTCACTCCATAAGGAGTATTAGAGAAACCTTTCGTAAAATCATAACGGAAACCATCAATTTTGTATTCTGACATCCAGAAACCAGCTACACTATCTACCAGAACACGGGTATATTCACTATCATGATTAAAATCATATCCCCATGAGAGGCTCGGATTCTTTATATTTGATTCTTGATTATACCACGGATTATCAGCAGAGGGCTTTCCATCTGCATCCTTATACAAAAGATAAAAAGGAGACTGACCAAAGCTATGATTCAGCACAAGGTCGATAATAACAGCCATCCCTTGACTGTGGCATTCATCCACAAAAGCTCTTAAATCATTCTTTGTACCATAATACTTATCCACGGCAAAATAGAATGAAGGATTATATCCCCAACTCGTATTTCCTTCGAACTCATTAATAGGCATCAATTCTATAGCATTTACTCCCAGATTCTTTAAATATCCCAGCTTTTCTTTTGCAGCGTTAAACGTATGTTCTTCAGTAAAATCACGAACCAACATTTCATAAATAACCAATTGCTCAGAAGCCGGGCGTTCGAAGTTCTTTACTTTCCAATTATATACAGTCTGTCCTGTTTGTAATACAGAAACAATACCTTCTGCTTTTCCGGCTGGATAAGGTTTCAGATTCGGATATGTCGTACTTTCAATATACTGGTCGTTCCAAGGATCCAGAACTTTATCTGTATAAGGATCTGCAATATAAATAGAGCCATCTACCAAATATTGAAAAGTATATTCTTCACCTTTTATCAATCCGGAAAGAGTTATCCAGAAATATTCACCATCTTGTTTCAACTGATAATCGGATTTAGGAGTCCAATCATTAAAATCACCCACTACATATACGTACTTCTTTTTTGGAGCTTGTAGTACCAAAGTTACTTCTGTATCACTGATATAGTTAATACCGGGACGTACACCTTTGGGCATTGCCTCCGAGATACTTGTTCCATTCAGCACTGTTACTTCTTGTGTAGCAGAAACAGTTTTACCATTAGCGGTAGCTTCTGCTTTCAACGTATAGCTTCCGGCAGTTGAGAATGTATAAGATTGGGAAATTGTAGTAGCATTAGCTTTCGTAGCTATTTCAGTAGCACCTACATAGAGTTTTAGAGTTGAAGCAACAGAAGCAGAAGCTTTAATTGTAAGAGCAGTATTTGTGATCAAATTTTCTTTCTCAGCAGGCTGATCGAAACGAACGGTTAAACCGGCAGTATGAACATCTACGAATATATCTTTATTACCCGTATCCTTGCCTTCTTTTGATGTATCTGCACTACGAAAAACAAAAGCCAGTTGTTTTACTGTTTCTCCATCTTTAACGCCATAATATTCACGAATATTAGGGGTTATTTTCAGTTGCCATTTATCATTTCCTAATGAAGTCAGTTTATACTTCGCCGAGTTATCTCCCCAAGTTGGGGCATATTGCCAACTTGTACCCGTACTGAGTATCACTCCTGTATGTGCATACACATCACCAGTAAAGCCTTTCAGTCCTGCGGTACCTTTCGTTGCATCAAAGATAATGGTTACCTCATCATTTTCTGTTGGGAAATCCGGAGTAGTAGTTACTATTTGCGCTTGCATAGCTAAAACAGCTAACAAGCAAATAAAAAAAGCGTAGAGTCTTTTCATTCGGTATCAATTTATGAGTTAATAGTTCAAAAGTACAGTAGTTATCTCAAATTATCAAGTGCTTGAAACAGAAGGAGAAGAAGAAGTAATGCAAACGGTTGCATGAATCAAGAAAAGATTATCCTACTACTTTTTTAGCGCAACCTCTTTATCTCCTTGCACTAAATATGAAGGAGTAAATCCTACTACTCTCATGTAATGCTTCATCCACATCAAGTACAGGCAAATTATTCACATCATCTCATTGAACATCCGCATATCTTTTTTCAATATTCATAAAATTCTCCACTACTCTCCAATATTCTTCCTTATCATGTGGACGTGGTTGCCAATCAGGATCGGGACTATTACTCACAGCTTCATTCCAATTAGTATCATCCATAAACTTATAGTCAACCGTACAAGAGGATAATTCTCTTATTGGTTTAAGGAATATATATCCATCGAACAAATCGGATAGAATAAAATCTTTATGCCCCATTGAATAATAACTATAATCGCGTAATTCACCAATATGAGAACCTTTCAAATCAAAGCCAATGGGGTTGTTCTGAGATTTTTCCATTATTAGTTCTAACTTTCCAGCCGCTGGGGAAATTAATGTTGGTTGCTGATTAGGATAATTAAAGAAAGGCTGGTGCAAAGCTACAGATACTACTTTATTGCCATATTTATCGTACAGCAAATTTCCTAAAAAACGATTCTCATAACGTACAAAACCAGGAGAAGTATAATCATAATAAGGAAAACGGTAGGACGTAAATGCATGAATAGTCCCAGTCAGAACCAATATTTTCTCGTGAACAGCCAACACTTCACGTTCCAACAATGCACACCGAAAGTCTTCTGTATTCCCTAAAGGAAACACTTGCTTCATATTTTCCGGTGTTCTAGCTCCTTCAAACTTTTCCCAATTGTAGCGATAACTAATATTTAAAACACGAAACTTTTTCGCTTGCTCCGGTAATGAGTGATTCCATTCCCAAGCTGCTTTATAAAGATTCATATACTCAACTATAGCCCAACGGGTATTATAATTGAACATCAATTGACGAGCTAAATTCTCATTATATCTTGGTGCATTTATCAATGAATCCAATTGCTTCTGATCCTCATATGCTCCAAATTCCATACCTAACATATAGATACCATTCGCATACAACTTCGGTATCATTTTTCTAACGAAGTCCAAATTTTCCTTAACGCCATGGTCTTCAGCCAATAACACGATGTCAGCATCTTTAAACTTAGAAATCAAATAATCATCAGGCGACATATCTGTATCCTTTTTATCACAAATACAATCTTTTCTATCAGTTCCTAAAAGAAATAATAACGGATTATCTAAACGCTTATTCCAATCCACTTCCGTATGCGCAGCTCCCGGAAACACTTTAGACACCCACATTGGTCCTTTCCAGCCTTTCTTCCTCATCAATTTGTCCAGTTCATCCTGATAAGGAGGATAATAAGCATCTAAGGTAGCATCTCCTCTATCCATATAAATTATACGACTGTTAGCCGTCGGAAGGTTCTCATCAAGATAATTCCTAAAAGCTCTCGACCATTGGTCCGCTTTTTCTTTAGATAGTTCCTTACTTAATATCATGGGAACATGAGTCGACATACATGCAGCCCCTCCAAATACTTCCGGGTATTCACAAAGTGCATATAGTGAAATTAGGCCACCCATACTGGAGCCCATCACAAAAGTATGCTCAACACTCTTATTCGTGGAATATTCTTTATCAATAAAAGGCTTTACTTCTTCTACCAGAAAACGAAGATAGTTATCTGCATTAAAACTAACATTCCCCGAAACTACACTATCTGGTAAATTCCTCAATGCTTTTTGAGGAAAGTAGTCTGCATATCTCGTTTCCGGGATATTTGCCACTCCTACAACAATACAAGACCTAATCTTCTTTTCATTCAAAAGTTTTCCAACAACTTCATCGATTCCCCATTCTTGTTTATTCCAAGTGGTATTTGCATCAAACAGCATTTGACCATCATGCATATAAAGAACATCATATCTTTCTTTTGTTGAGTAATCTGTAGGTAACCATACGAAAACATCACGAGAAGGAACAATGGTAGAATTAAATCGAGAATATTCTATAAGTTTCCCTGATGATATAGTTTGTTGAGCAATGGTCCATTGGCACAGCAACAGAGATAATAATATAAATAAAAGTCTTGTTTTCATACGCTAAATTATAAAATAATCACTCTCTTTTTCCAGATTCTCCTGTAGCACCATTTCTTTTAAATTACTCCAATCCAATTCAAGCATTAAAAATACTATAGGAGCAATACTTTCTTCATATCCCAATATTATAATTGGAGCACAAGCACTTCTTTAGGTTGTAAATGAAGTATTCTTCCTAAGGACACATCACCGTTCGTCAACACATTCTTCGAACTAATCTTATCTCCTATTACTTCTTTATAAGGAGCCAAGTCCAAATCAACTTCTTTATTTATTCCATTCATTATAACCAGTATACTCCTTCCATCATAGGAACGCTCATACACATATACATTATTACGAGGCATAAAATGTTTCATCTTACCTTTAGAAATAACATCATTTCCTTTACGCCAATGCAGTAACTTGCTCATAAAATCGAAAGCTTCCTGCTGCATAGCCGTTCTTCCATTTTCCTGGAAAACAGACATTGCATCTCCTTTCCAACCTCCCGGCATATCCGGACGTACATACCCAAAATCTATTTTATTACTACCAGACATTAGTAATTCCTGCCCATAATACAATTGTGGTATGCCCGGAATTGTCAATAACATGGTAACTGCCTGTTTATATGCATTCAAATTTTCCGGATCCTCCAACAAGAAGCGATCCGTATCATGATTTTCAAGTAGACGCATCACATTGTTTATGTCAGGATAGCAAAAATCATAAGCAAAATGTTCGAAAAGAAGCTGTAAACCAGTATCCCAGGAAGTTTCTTCATGGAAAACTTTACCAGCTATTGTTCGCAAACGAAAATCCATCACAGATTTCAGCTTTGTATTAGCTTTCTCATTAACCACACTATTTTGTTGCCAATATGCAGTACCTACAGGGTTATTGGGAATCATTACTTCACCTACAATATTGAAATTTGGATATTCCTCAAAAACTTCTTTACACCAACGAACCATCATATCCGGATCCGGATATACATATGTATCTTGGCGAATACCATCTAAATCTGCATATTCAATCCACCAGATTGAATTCTGAATCAAATAATCAGCAAGAAAACGATTTCTTTGATTTAAATCGGGCATTGTAGGCACAAACCAACCATCCGTCAGTTCCTGCTTATCTATATCCGAAGCATAAGGATCAAAAAATACAGTTTTATTATGATTGGTCTCGATATATTTATGTGAATTATTAAACCAATTCTGCATTGGTGGATCAAGCAGCCAAGGATGATTGGTTCCACAATGATTAAAAACCATATCCATTATCAGTTTCATTCCACGTTGATGCATAGATTCCGCCAAACAAACATAATCTTCATTAGTTCCTAAACGAGGATCTATTTTATAGTAATCCGTTGCAGCATAACCATGATAAGAGCCTTCACCCATATCATTTTCCAAAACAGGAGTTGTCCAGATTGCCGTAATCCCCAAGCTATCCAAATAATCAAGATGTTGCATAATACCGGCTAAATCACCACCATGACGAGCATTTACATCCTTACGATTTACTGTATAAGGATACTTCATCTGTATATGATCATTGCTTTCATCACCATTGGCAAAGCGGTCCGGCATTAATAAATATACGACATCAGAAGAATTAAAGCCAATCCTATCTTCTCCCTTACGCTGGCGTTCTTTCAATTCATAAGTATAATTCAGCTTACGTTTTCCTTTAACGAATTCTATCTGAAATTTACCCGGTACCGCATCTTTTACGTCTAAATACAAAACCAGATAGTTTGGACTCTCCATTGGGTAGACCTCCTTTAAGACAACTCCCGGATGATTTATTTCAGGTTTATATGTTGCTATATTTGAACCATATACCATCAACTGTAAACAGGTGTTTTTCATGCCAGACCACCAAAAAGCAGGTTCCACTTTTTCTATCTTCTCATTTTTCTTTCCTGAATAATGTGAAGAGAGCCAAGTTGAATTATCCTGTGAAGGAATAATAGAAGATTCAAACCTAGAATATTCAATAAGTCTTTCTGACGACATGATTTGTTTAGCAAGTCCCAATTGACATAGCAATAAAGCAAAAGATAAAAATAAAGTTTTAGTTTTCATCATACATAAAATAAAAGATACTATTTACAAAGGTTGAACAAACAGATTAAACTCTTTCATTGCCGGAAGAAGTTTGCCCATATGGTCATCAAAAAGTCCACGATTAAGCCAACCTTCTGTTACATTATTACCGCAAGCGTTTTCCTCGGGAAACCACCCAATTAATCCCGTCACGTTGACATGACGACGTAATTCAGCCACAAGTTCGTGATTGAATATGCGCTGTCCTTCAGCTGTTTTAGATTAGTGATTGTTTCAATGAAAAGCAAAAGCCCCCTTCCCCGTTTTTCAATGCGAGAAAGAGGACTTCTATAAAATGCCAAATAGTCTTGAGCTAAAAAATACTATAGATTATCTACAGCCAACTCCAATTAGTTAGCTGCTACAATCGTACAATAAGATTTACCTTCACAAAGAGGATAAAGGTTGATGGTATATTTACCAGCTGCCTCAATCTTCAAATTAGCACCGTCATTGGTAGTCAGACTTTCGATAGTACCGCCCCAGCTAATATCCCAAGCATCGTTAGCACGGAACTTAAGTTCACCCTCAGACAGTTCAGCAGTAATAGACCAGCAATGGTTCTCCACGCTATATACCATATCTGTATCAGCATCCCAGCCCCCAGAAGTGGCAGAACCAATGATACCTATCGCAATGGGAGTCAAGGTATAACTCTTTTCATTCAAGTCAACAATCACCTGATAGAAACCTGCCTCTTCGGTCATCATTATATTGGCAGCATCAGCAGCCGTACTGAAATCTGCACCATAGTTAGTACCATTCCAACTTTCCTCCGAACTGAACTTGAAACCATTTTGGTTGAGATACATATACCCCTTATAGATGTTATTAAATTCAGGACTTGCCATCACATCAATATGTTTCCACCCATTTGCATCACCAGCCATATAAAGATAAGCAGTAGCAGGAGCAACCGAATAAGTGTAATTAACAGCATCAAATGTAATTATAAAATGCCCTTGTCCAGTAATTGTAGGAGTTTCCACATTATACACATCACCTGTCCAAACAGCAAAGTTTTCAATCTTATCATCACCATTTACACGGCAACCAATCTGCCCAGCATTGGCACCATCCCAACCGGCAGCTATATCATAAGCTTTATATAGCTTAAACCAATTAGAACCTCCATTCTTAGTTTCTATTGTAGCTTGATAAATGCCCTCTTTACCTTCAACCAGCTCCATAGGAATAGGATTTTCTACGTCCCATCCACTACCATTTTCTACAAAATCCCCCATCAGCACATATCCATTAGCTGAAATTTCCGGAGTAGTAATTGGAGTAAGTTTGGCTTGAGAAGTACCTGAAGTATTTACCGCTTCACCGTTTTTCAATTTAACAGCAACATTCATATTTACATTGAGTACACGCTCTACATGAGCACGGCTGAAGAAGGCATCACGAACAACTGAATCAAGTTCAAGAGTATTCACCTTCACAATATTCCCTTCTTTAAATGCCGCATTGATAGTCACACCGTTAATATTTATGCTGTTCATCTTAATAGAAGCCACCTCTGAATTCGATGAAGAGAGAACGGCAATTTCCACAGAGTCTGTCTTTTGTTCTTCCGCTTCGATAGTACTGTAAAACTTATCCATATCCACAACTGCATCGGAACCTGCGGCAAAACTGATTTCATATTTAGCGGCCGCTTCTTCAGGAGAATTGGATTGGGGGTCAGCCCAATCCGTATAATCTTCCGTACAAGCACCTAAGGTAATTCCAGCGAGGAATATACCTGCGAGTATTTGATTTTTCTTCATAATGTTTTTCTTTTAAAATAAGATTATCATTCAGGTTATTTTACCTCACCCGTATCTACACCGTCTTCAGTAGCACCTACAGTAAGATAGAGTTTCTGGCCCGCTCCAGCATTTACGCTGTATTCAGAACCCATATCAGTGTTCCAATTGCTGGCTATATTTGCATTCTCACGCCAGAAAACTTTACCCTCCAAAAGCGTAAATTCAGTTTTCCACCAATCAAAATCACCTACTTGAGCATAGGCACGTAGTTCACCTCCAGATACAAATTCAGCAGATATCCATTGACCAGTATTATCAGCGGGAGCAACCATCGGGGCAGAAGGAGGCGTAGGAGTAAATCCTCCATTAGCATCACCTGTAACCAGAAGTTGTGCAGGATAAAAAGTCAGTGTGTAATCAATAGCTTCACCATTAATCTTACCCTTAATGTAGAGTGTATACCATCCACCATTTTTCACTTTCACATTACCACCATTATCAGAAACATCCGCACCGGCTTGATCATCAATAGTTTTAAAATCGGCATGGCCCAGCCATTGTTGAGGATAAGTTCCCCATTTGAATTCGGCATCATTAGGAAGGTAAACTATTGTAAAGAAGTTACCGGCCATACCATTAATAAGTGCCATTGGTCTCCAAGTTGTCCAAGCAGTTCCGATACTCGAACCGCATACATAGATATCCTCAGGCAATGTAATACTCGGAGCCTGATAAGTAGCTATCACTTGTATCTTTATAACATTAGAGTAACAACTCCCCAACTCCATACCATTAACATTGGCATGTAAGCGTACATAGAGGTCTTTCACTTCATTAGAAGGATATGTCACACCTTCATTGGCATCCTGAAACATAGTAATTACAGCATCATTCAATCTACTACCCGATACTTTAATGGTAGCAGAAGTCGAGCTTGCCACAACTTTGTACACAGGTTCTTCCGCACTGAAATCTTCAAAAGAAATCTCCACATCATAGTTAGTACTCAAAGGTATGCCACCATAATCAGGTTGGCTGGTAGTAAAAGTGAGTTGATCAGTAGTCAGCAAGTCCAATACATTATTGGCTGCGTTGGCAGGCATATTCAATACAAATCCTGTAGTATTTTCGTGGAATGTAGGATTGCTATCCATATCTTTCTCACATGAGGTGACCAACACCAAAGTAAGAACGGGCAGCAACATTCCTAACAGTATCTTTTTCATATTATTGTTTCGATTTTAGTAAATTCGGTAATAAATTCTATTAATAACGCGGATTTTGAGACAAGTTCTCATTGCCATTAATGTCATCGGCAGGAATAGGATATACGTTAAAGAAGTCTTCCACGCTCTTTCCTTCTGCTACACCACCCTTAAAATCCCAAACGTATTTGTCACCTGTGAAAAGACCAAAACGGATCAAATCACTACGACGACGACCTTCCATATAGAACTCACGACACCATTCATCAATAATATATTGTTCGGTAATGGTAGCAGGAGTAGAAGCACCTGCACGGCTACGCAAAACTTCAATATCAGCACGCGCTTGTTGCGGGTCACCAGTCAAACGGAACTTAGCCTCCGCACGAGTCAGATACATTTCAGCATAACGTATCAAAGGGATATCCACATCGGGGAATTCATTATGTGAAGTCGCTGCACCATCTGTACGAATGTTACTCCATTTCACAATAGAAAGACCGGAGTTAAAGCCCGCAATTTGTTCAGCCTGTAACTTACGAAGTCCGCCACCACAACCCGAATAGAACAATGCACGATGGTCGTTAGCCTTCTTCTGCACATCTTTGGTAGTAGTACCTGCTGCTTCATCAAGAGCGATAATCTGAGCCTCAGTAGCTCCATCGGGGGCTTTCACAGTAGCAATCGGACAATCTTCGAGCGTAGAGAAGAATTTCTTAACCAAAGCTGCACGGGAGAAGTTACAGCTCCAACCATTGGAAGTACCCATATAAGGCATTCCGGTGATACGGGTAGAACTTACCAGATAGTTGGCACCACTATAACATTTTGTTTTTGCACCATCCTGACGGATAGGCAGGATGATTTCTTTCATAGCTTGCGGATTTTGGTCATTATCAGCCATAAACACTTGTTCATAACCAGTATAGCCATTCTTTTCAACTTTAGAAAGTTCATATTTCCCATCAAGCAGATCGCAATAGTCAATAGCCTTCTGATAGTCTTTTACCGCACCTTTGGTATAAACAGCAGAGTTCAGAGCCAAACGGGCATGGAGCATATAAGCGGCACCTTTATCGGCACGTCCAAAGTTAGAAGAGTTATTGAATGCACCCACTTCGGCAAGATCCGGTTCTATTTCGGTCAACTCCTTGTCAATCCAGTCATAAAGTTCTTTACCAGCTTTCTCTACGGGCAACTCATAAATGTCATACGTAGTCTTGAAAGGAGCCTTTCCCCAAAGGTCGAGGAAGTACCACATGTGAAGGGCACGCAAGAAACGAACTTCTGCACGATACTGTTTATAATCAGGATCATCAGCTTTATCCTCAGTGTTAGTGAGATAGAAATTACAAAGAGTAACATCAAAAGCCAGACGCTGGAACGTCCATTGCACGCGAACAGATGAAGCCGTCCAGTCAATATTGGTGATTTGAGGAATATCAGCGTCAGTCTGCCAAGCCCAAAGGCATTCATCGGTACAAAGTTCTTGCAGATTGAATGTAGTACGGTAGAATCCGCTTTCACCTTCATCACTACTGATATCTCCACTACCGGCAGGACCTTTCTGGCCTGTCAGGCCCAGTGTACTGTAGATTTTTGCCAACAGTTCCATATCTCCATACGATGAACTGGACTGCGGATCGATAGACGAAATATTCAAGTCGTTGACGCACGACGTTGCCACTCCACCCATAAGAAGGGCTGCAAGGGCTGTTTTCAAAAATATATGTTTCATCATTATATGCATTTAATAGGTTAAAAATTCAGGCTTAAGCCAACTTGAATGCTGAAAGGACGCGGATAAGGATTAGAATCAATACCGCTTGCTACCTCAGGGTCGATGCCTTTATATTTAGAAATAATAAAAGGATTTTGAGCAGTAAGGAACGCACGGCCAGAGCATGTTTCATGACCGGCTACCTTAAATAATGCAGGGAAAGAATAACCTAAAGTAATGTTTGAGCACTTCAGATAAGAAGCATTACGTACGAAGTAATCGCTCAAATAATTATCGTTACCTACTCCTACACCGGTAAAGCCCAATGCTACAGCCTCGGCAGTAGAGTTATGCAGGGCACTGTTAGAATACAAGCCGGATTGGCTGACCATTGCACGATTCGACAAGAAATCGTAATAAACATAGTTACCAATAGAAGCACGGAAAGACATACTCAAATCCCAGTTCTTATAGAGGAATTTAGTTGTAAGACCCATAATAACATCAGCAGAGGGTTTCTTGTAGAAATAACGGTCACCATTGTCAATACGTCCGTTACCATCACGGTCTACGTACATACCTTCAATAGGTTTACCATTCTCATCATATACTTGCTGATACACAAAGAATGAGTTAGTTGCTTTACCTACAGTATTTGCCTGAATCAAGGTATTGTTACCACGGCTGATCTTATCTCCCGACCATGCATAATAGCCTGCATCGCCATCCACCAAGTCAGTGATCTCATTATGGTTCCAAGCAATATTATAGCTTACATCCCAAGTAAAATCTTTAGTTACAATAGGTTTAGCATTAATAGAGAATTCCACACCATAATTCTTCAGCGAACCGATATTCTTTGTCAACTGAGAACCAAACTGCATACCTACAGGAATAGTGATAGAATTCAGCAAATCTTTGGTTTCGCGGTAGTAACCATCAATATTGGCTGTGATGCGGTTATTCAGGAAGCCCAAATCGATACCGGCATTATAGGTAGTTGTAGTCTCCCACTTCAAGTCAGGATTGTAAGCCGACGGACGCATCGTACCATAGTAAGTATCGCCAAAAGGATACTGAGCGAAAGAGTCGCTTGAAGTATAATGAGTTTCATAACCGAAATCAGAGTTAATATCCTGCTGACCTGTCATACCCCATCCCAAACGAAGTTTGAATTCATTCCACCAAGTAAGATTCTTCATAAATGCCTCTTCATTGATTTTCCACGCCAATGCCACAGAAGGGAAGTAACCCCATCTATTGTCTTCAGAGAAACGAGAAGAACCATCGGCACGGAACGTAGCCGTAAGCATATATCTGTTGAGCAACGTATAATTTAAGCGACCGAAGTAAGAAACTAAAGAGTTATGCGTAGCCCATGCTTGTTCCTCTCTCAATTTGGCATCATGAGGAGTACCATCGTAAGGATCGGTACCTTGACCATAGTCATAACCACTGCGGTGGAAGTGACTTTCTTCGGCACCAACCATTATATCAAAATTATGGGCGCCTATTTCCTTAACGTACTGAGCATAAGCATTAGCTGTGACACTATATTTATAAGTCTGCGTTATACCATTCCAACCAAAGTAGTTGTTAGAATAAGAATACTTGGAGATTATATCGTCCTGCTTACTTTCAGTATACTGTCCACCATAACTGGCATGCAGACGTAAATCTTCAAAGCCATGTACCTTATAGTCTACATCAAAGTTACCTGTAAAGTCATTGGCAACAGCCTGTACATCCTTAAGTTTCAACAGAGCTAAAGGATTCTGAGGAGCATTGGGATTATTAGTATATTTCCATTCTGCATTGAAATCTTTAGGTGACTGCGAATGTTGAAAATAACCATCGAAAAATGGAGCACGGGCATCATCAGCATCAAAGTATACCGGCTGAGTGGGATCCATTGAAAGAGCAGAACCTATTGCACCGCCTGCATCAGCATAACGGTCTTTCTCATACATATACTTAGCGTTAATCTTCAAATTGAGGTGATCATCGAAGAAAGAAGGAGAAAGATTCAAGCCGACATTGGCACGGCGCATCCATGAGGTTTCAACGATACCGTCAGAAGCGTTATATCCCAAACTCAAACGGTAAGGCATATTTTTCAAACCACCGGATACTGATACATTATGACTATGAGAGATAGCAGTGCGGAATATTTGATCTTGCCAATCAGTATTAGCGTTACCCATACCTACTTCACCGGCTTTATCGCCCCAGATGTTATTAACAAGTTCACGAAACTCATCACCATTGAGTACATCATACTTTTTCTGGATCATAGAAATTGTCATGTCACCGTTGTAAGAAACCTTAGGGGCAGAACCACTCTTACCTTTCTTAGTGGTAATAATGATAACACCGTTTGAAGCACGGCTACCGTAAATGGCAGTAGCAGAAGCATCCTTTAAAACTGTAAAAGTTTCAATATCATTCGGATTAACCATAGCCAAGGGATTACTCATTCCTTTTGGAGTATTGTTATCAATGGTCAAACCATCAATAACAATCAACGGATCGTTTGAAGCATTAAGAGAAGATCCGCCACGCACGCGAATCTGAGCACCTGCACCCGGAGTACCACCTGCAGTGATAACATCGACACCGGCCACTTTTCCAACCAACATATCCTGCGCATTGTTGGTGATACCTTTACTGAGTTCATCCGGTTTGATTGCCGTTACCGAACCTGTAAGATCATCTTTCTTGGTACGACCATACCCCACTACTACTACTTCACTCAATAATTCTGCATCATCTTTCAGTGTCACCATCACCATAGGAGCAGCAGCTACTTCTTGTGTCTGATAACCAATAAAAGATATTGTTAATGTAGCACCTTTAGGAACACTCAAGGTGAAATTTCCATCAAGGTCGGTGATTGTACCATTAGAGGTATTTCCTTTTTCTACAACATTCGCGCCTATCACTTCCAATCCCGTAGCATCTTTTACATGCCCTTTCACGGTAATGTTCTGTGCATAAACGCCAACAGACAAGAATAACCCTACTAATAGGGGAAGAATCATTCGATAGATTCTAAGATTAACTTGCTTCATGCATTTAAAAAATTAAAGTTAACAATATTAATTACCTATATTATATATTCGAAATTATCTTTCGATTACTTTCTCTTTTATAAGGTATCTATAACATGACGCAACAAAAATATGCTTTATAAAAATATTAAAATATAAGAAATATAAGAAATATGCAAATGCAACAGTGCAAACGATTGCACAGAGTTGCACCGTCGCATAAGATAAAAATCTTCATTTTAAAGAGACCTATACACAATCATTTTCAAGAAACTAAGAGATACAAAATATCAAAACAATAGTACCTACATCTATTCAGCATCCACAATGATAGTATATTCCTCATTTTCGCAACACACTTTAGTTTACAAATTCACAAACCAGCATATTCAGTGAATAAAGAAGGGATAAGAATACGCTATTATTGCATATAATTGCAGCTTTGATAGCTACTTATGCAGAAAAGGGTTACTACTTACGGGTGAAAGGGTTACTACTTATAGGTAAAAAGGTTACTACTTATAGGCAAAAGGGTTACTACTTATCGCCAACGCACTTATTTGTGTCAGTTTTTTCACCTATAAAAACGGTTTTAGAGAGCTGTTTCGTTCCAGAACAAATGTAACAATTTCGCTATCCAACTATTATTCTGACATTTACCGTTTTTCATTCCCATATTTCCATCTCGGTAGACATACGGACAGAAACAGTGCATTCTCAGTCAACTAAAAATACAATTTGTCACAATGACACTTATCCCTATTTCCCGTTTTTTCATTATCCACTCTCCTAATTACCCCGAAATCATTGCAAACCGCATACTGCTATTCATTAGGTTCAGCCGATATTTCCGATGCATGAGTTAAAACCTTCCTGACGATTGTATCTATATACCCAACACCACCCATATATAGATGCAGTCTCCTAGTGTTTCGTGTCCTTTATGAAGGTTTTTCGGAGGAAAAGCCACACTATTCTATACCTGTCTGATGCCACTTCTTTACGAATAATACCAAGTATTTATTAAATCCACATTGCCAATTTACGAGTAACCACATTTGTGGTACAACTGCTTCACATTGATGGAGCACATGAACCACCATTATGAAACAGGTGAACCACAATTGTGGCCATTCTAAATTAAACGTATATTAATCAAAAGAACATTGTATATCAGCGGAATATACATGTGTCATTAACAGAAAGAAGAGTAGGCTCTATCCCTGACAAAGCGTGCAAGCAACTTTTTACTTGCACGCAAATAAAGTTGCTGCCACCACGCTTTTTCAACTATTTATCAGCAACTTACAGCAAATAGTGCAAGCGTGCAAGTAAATATGACGTTAAACTTATAGTAAGGTAACGAGGGGACAACTACCCTCATAACGGAAATAGAAAGGAATAAAAGTGATTAGTGTTTGGTGATAAGTGATTAGCGCCATTCGGTATATTATTTTTTAGACGCGGATGACACGGATAAAGCGGATTTAAAAGGCTGCGCTATAAAAATGGATAAAAAAAAGATCCGCGTCATCCGTGTCATCCGCGTCTAAAAGATTATTTATCATTTAGTTCATAACCATATAGAAACGAACAAATTTTGATGCGGTTGCCCTGATTAAATTTCCCTTTTTAATACTGAAAATAGAACATAAATAAGTACTTTTGTGTATTGATGTATAAAAACAGACAAATATGAGCAATAAGATTTATCCCATAGGAATACAAAATTTCGAAAGTCTCCGTCAGGATGATTATTTCTATATTGATAAGACGGCATTAATTTATCAAATGGTAAAAACCGGCCGTTATTACTTCCTGAGCCGTCCACGTCGTTTCGGTAAGAGTTTGCTCATCTCAACACTGGAAGCATACTTCCGGGGGAAAAAGGAACTGTTTATGGGACTGGCTATAGAAAAATTGGAAAAAGACTGGATAAAGTATCCGATACTGCATCTCGACCTCAATATTGAGAAATATGACGCACCGGAGAGTTTGGATAATATACTTGAGAAATCGTTGGTAGCGTGGGAAAAACTCTACGGCGCCGAACCATCCGAACGCTCCTTCTCCCTGCGCTTTGCAGGTATTATAGAACGTGCCTGCGAACAAACCGGGCAACGCGTAGTAATTTTGGTAGATGAATACGACAAGCCCATGTTGCAGGCTATCGGTAACGAAGAGCTACAAAAACAATTCCGGAATACTTTAAAGGCATTTTATGGCGTACTCAAAACGATGGATGGCTGCATCAAGTTTGCCCTGCTGACGGGAGTGACAAAGTTTGGAAAGGTCAGCGTGTTCAGTGATCTAAACAACTTGGACGACATATCAATGCGGAATCAGTACATTGAAATCTGTGGGGTTAGCGAACAGGAGATTCATTCTAATTTGGAAAATGAAATCCATGAATTTGCAGCTGCACGGGGAGTGACGTATGACAAACTCTGCGCCGAACTCAGAGAAAACTATGACGGTTATCATTTCACTCATAACTCTATCGGTATATACAATCCATTCAGCCTTCTTAATGCCTTCAAATATAAGGAATTCAACAGCTATTGGTTTGAAACGGGAACGCCTACTTACTTGGTAAAACTGCTAAAGAAGCACCATTACGACCTGGAACAGATGGCACATGAAGAAACCGACGCCCAAGTACTGAACAGCATCGATTCTGAATCGACCAATCCCATTCCGGTGATTTATCAAAGTGGGTATCTTACCATCAAAGGATACGATGAACGCTTTGGTATGTATCGCTTAGGTTTTCCCAACCGTGAAGTAGAGGAAGGTTTCATCCGTTTCCTCCTGCCTTTCTATACAAATATCAACAAAGTAGAAGCCCCGTTTGCCATTCAGAAATTTGTTCGTGAAGTGGAATCGGGAGATTATGATTCCTTCTTCCGCCGCCTGCAAAGTTTCTTTGCAGATACCACTTACGAAGTAATCCGCGAACAGGAACTGCACTACGAAAATGTACTCTTCATCGTTTTTAAATTAATAGGTTTCTATACCCAAGTGGAATATAATACCAACAACGGACGCATCGACCTCGTATTGAAGACAGACAAATTCATTTATATCATGGAATTCAAGTTGGAAGGTACTGCCGAAGAAGCTTTGCAGCAAATTAATGACAAGCGTTATGCACTTCCTTTCGAGATGGATGAACGAAAACTATTTAAAATAGGAATAAACTTCAGTGAGAAAACCCGGAACATTGAAAAATGGGTGGTAGAATAAAAAGAGGGCATCACCTCATTTGAAAGTGACGCCCTCTTTTCTTTACTCTGTAACAGACCTCAGCACAAGCTTACCAGATTTCACCCCTTTAGCCTTAGCCTCAAAAATGATTTCACCGGGCTGTTCGGCCATTTGAACAATGGCTGTCAGTTGGCCACTGAAAGCGGGCATCTTCGGCAAGTGGAACAAATCGAGTGAAGTAGCATCTCCATTAGCAGCAGCACGATAATAGCCCGCACCTTTCACCGTAAAGTTAACAAGACGACTATCCGAAGGACAGAGGTTTCCATCTTTATCAACCACGCGAACTGTGATATAGGCCAAGTCTTTGCCATCGGCAGTAAGTTGCGAACGATCAGCTACCACTTCCAAGTGATGAGGTTTACCGGCAGTACGGACCACTTTCTCCTCTGCTATTTTACCTGAAACATCATAAGCTACGACTTTCACCTCACCTGGCTCATAAGGAACATCCATCCACATCAAGCGGTAACGACGTTGGAGAGCAAGCGCATCTTTGCCTTGAATAGCTTTACTTTCTTCAGCTGTCAGTTTATGCTGTTTACCATAACTTTTCCCATTAACGAAAAGTTCGGCAACCGGATAGCTGGTGTAAACGAAGACAGGAGTATTCTCCCCTTCCCTACCCGGCCATGTCCAGTGAGGAAGTACATGGAGTGTATTCACATTTTTATTCCAAAGACTACGATACAAATAGTAGCGGTCTTTAGGGAGGCTGGCAAGGTCAATAATACCAAACAAAGAACTATGACTCGGCCATGCATCCGTATCATAGGGAGAAGGCTCACCCAGATAATCGAATCCTGTCCAAACGAATTGACCGATAGTCCAGTCATAATCATCTGCTAAAGCAAAATCCTCATCGGGGACATTAGACCAAGAACAATGCTCCAAATCATAACCGGAAGACTGGTGATCGTCATACTTTGCATCCCCGCGTTTCTCTACAGGAAATTTATATACGCCACGGGAACTAACGGTAGAAGAAGTTTCGGAACCAAGCACTATATTCTGCGGTAGCAGTTCATAAGCTTCCAGATAACGGTGTGCACGATAATTAAAACCGGGTACATCAATCATTGCTGCAAAGCCATTCTTCAAAACACAGGAAACCTGATCCATACCGCAAGTAACAGGACGTGTCGGGTCTTCACGATGACAGATATCCTGCAAGAAAGAAGCAACTTTATAACCTACCGGGCTACATTGGGTAGGAACTTCATTGCCGATGCTCCACATCACGACACAAGGATTGTTGCGGAACTGATGCAGCATATTTATCATATCGCGTTCTGCCCACTCGTTGAAATAGCGGTGATAGCCATTCTCACATTTGGCAATGTCCCATTCGTCGAAAGGTTCCACCATCATCATAAAGCCCATTTCATCACAGAGTTGCACTAACTCCGGCGCAGGCATATTGTGAGCGGTACGAATAGCATCGCAACCCATATCTTTCAACAGTGTGAGTTGGCGACGTAATGCAGCAACATTGATGGCAGCACCCAACGGACCGAGATCGTGATGATTACATACCCCTTGGAACTTACGGTGCTTACCATTCAGGAAGAATCCTTTGTCGGCAATGATTTCTATGCTACGGATACCGAAACGAGTAGTGTATTCATCCGTTTGCTTGCCATCGGCATAGACTTGGGAAACAGCCTTATATAAATAAGGTGTCTCCGGCGACCACAAGCAAGGAGCATTCACCAGGAAGTTTTGTTCAAAAGGCTGCCCATGATTAATCTTACGGGTATTATCTTTCGTTGCAACAACTTTCCCATCGGGAGAGATAATTTCTGTTACGATACGGATATCTTTTCCTTCATCATTAGCAATAGTCGTCAACAGACGTACTGAGGCATACTCATCAGAAACATGAGGAGTAGTCAGCTGAGTACCCCATACAGGAACATGCACTTTATCAGTACTCACTACACGCACATTGCGATAAAGTCCTGCACCAGGATACCAACGGGAAGATTGAGGCTTATTCTCCAGACGTACAGCAAGGGTATTGTTTTTACCATCTTTATTCAGAAGTCCGGTGACATCGCAATGGAAAGAATTATAACCGAATGGCCAGAAACATGCTTCTTGCCCATTGACATATACACGGGCTTCACTCATTGCACCATCAAAGACAAGTGTCGTCTGCTGATCAGCGGGAGCATCGAACGTAGTACGATACCAACCTATTCCTACGTAAGGGAGTCCACCTGTACGTCCGGTCTTGACAGAAGCCTTCTTTTCGAAGTTCTGCGTTACTGCTACTTCCTGCAAGTCATTGCTGCGATCGAAAGGACCGAAGATGGCCCAGTCGTGAGGTACGGTTACGGTTTCCCATTTGCGATCATCAAATTCAGGCTTCATAGCTTCCGCTACTTCACCCTTCGTAAACTTCCAGTTCTTCTCCAACAGTGTTTCTATACGCTGAGCTTTTGCTATCAAAGAAAAAAGGATACAGCAGGAGAAAGAGATGAATAGTATCTTCTTCATTTTCAATCAAAGTATTTAATTAATGTTATTTAAAAGCATCCATTATAACAGTAGGACGCCCATCTTCTGTAAATGCTCCCAATCTATATTGACTCGGCCTGCACTCCGGTTCCCAATAGAACACTCCTTTACAACGACCGTTGGTATTTTCCTTGCACTCCTTCAAGATACGGGCAAGCTGTCTCTTTCCCTCGTTCAAAACAGAGGTACTTGCCAACCTACCATTGTCATCGGCGCACTCCATACCGGTTTCTACCACCATTACATCACAATTGTACTTGGTACTCAAAGCCTTGATGTTGCTGATACAGTCCGTAATGACGGCATCGGCAGATGAATAGCCTTCTTTGGCATCACGCGACCAATAAGGGTAAAGCGACATGCCTATCATGTCCCACTTGCCGCCGTTCTTCTTCAATTCATCGAAGAACCAGGTGAATAAGCTGCTGTCCCATCCATTGTCCAAGTGAACAATCACAATAGCATCGGGAAAAACCGACTTCACAGCATCGTATCCGGTAGTGACGAAAGCACCAAGGTTAGCCCAATTCATGGGATATACCACTTTGTCGGTAGCACTTGCTGGTGCATCTTTCAAATCCTTCTCCGTCACATTATAAGATGCGCCGCTCAAAGCCACGTCTTCATCCCACAACATGCCCGGGCGAATTTCATTCCCCACTTGTACCCATTTAGGAATAACCCCTATCGCCTTTAAGGCCTGAAGCACACTTACCGTATGGTCTTTAATGGCACTTTTCAAGTTTGCCAGATTTTTTCCTACCCATGACGCGGGTTTGTTTTGCTGAGCGGGGTCAGCCCACCAATCACTGTAATGAAAGTCTATCATTACATCCATCCCCAACTCTTTGGCTCTTTTGACCTTCTCCACCACATCGGCAGTGTTACACCAATTGCCATGTTTGCTCGGGTCTACCCATACGCGAATACGGATGGCATTAAGCCCCAGTTCCTTCATCAGAGCCGTACACTCACGCTGCTCACCTTTGGCATTATAGAAGTTGTAGCCTTTGGATTCGTATTCGGTGACCCATCCTATGTCAGCACCTTTGGCAAACTCCACCTCTGTAGTTCCGTCGTCACCATCGGGATCGACATCGGGCACAGGAATTGTTTCGTTATTACTGCTACACGCTACTATAGAAAAAGTAATACCCAAAAAGAAAGACAAAAATTTCATGTGTTTCATGGCAAATATAGTTATCAATGATACAAATATAATAAATAAAAGCATAATCATTCAAGCCAGATACTCCCTATCTCTATTTCCGTAGCCTTTTCAGCAACTCCATCAAAAGAGAGTTCGAGAGTTTCAATCCCCTCTACCTTGAAAGGTATTTCAGTCTGCGGGCGGAAATAATTATCAAGGAAGACCGGATAGACATGGGGAAGTAAAGCTGTATTTGTTTGCTTCAAATCCTGCAAGGGTACACGAATGATACCATCAGTCGCAGCGGCACACGAAGCAAGATAGGTATATCCGTCAGAAGTAATGAAGCCAGCTTTTAGTCCTTCGGGAATCTTCTTTGCATGGATACACAAAGTGCGGCAGGAAGCGAGTCGCTCAGGGCGTCCATCGATATCATCTTTAATGTAACGACGAAGAACGAAGACAGACGCCTTATCTTTAGACTCGAAAGTGATGCGCAAGGTCGGCTTCTCTGTCGGTGCATTTTGTATTAACTGGCGATTCGTGCGGCTCCATTCGGGCATAGTATATGTTTCCAACTTACTATCAGCATCCACTATTTCCAATAGAGGCAGTGATTTTTCAGGAGCAACTACGTTGGTTTCCCACAGAGTAGCCGAAGTATAGTCCCAATCCAGTGGACTCCTAGCCACTCCCGAAGGAAACGTTTGTCGCTTATCGCCTTGACAAACGACGATGTTATACCTAAAACAACCCTCTTTTATCTCTGTAGCAGGTACGGTAGCACGATAAGTGTAACCGCCTGTATGATTCATTTTCAGATAAGGATTCTTTTCATTCCAGAAGGATATCTTATCTGTATAAATAATAACGGAATCGGGCATTTCATGGCCTGCCACAATAGCCTCTATCTGTAGTTCTTTACCGGCATCTACTGTCTTGGCAGGAGAATGAGTAACAGTAAAACCGTTATTATCAGAAATGGATGGACGTACATATTCACCAAGAGTAATATTCTGCCAATGGGCATCAGCAGTCCATTTACCGGAAGTAGATATACCTTCACGCTGTAACAGATAAACACCCGGACGAAGAGTAGAAATCTTGCCATTCGCAGCTTGTGAACTGAATGTATTTCCATTATTCAAACCGTTCACCCGGAATTGCTTACCTAAATCAGGTAAATTCAGAGTCATATCCCATGCACCGGAGACAATGCGCATTACTTCTTTATCCAAAGAAGGCCTTGTAAACGGATCACTAGCCTGTACCGCATCGGGCATTACTTCCAAACGCCAAACACCCTCTTCCAAACGATCCAGCCAATAAACGCCCGTACCTTCATAATTCACCACCGGAGATTTGCCACAACCGGCTATTGCGCGAAGCTGAGAAATATCTTTCGGACGAGTTTGAGTCGTATTGGAATAGTAGAATTTCTCTCCGTCATTCAGTTCGCTTAAATCCTGCACATAGCTGACACGGAAGTCATTGAATAATGTATCTGCCGGATAACTGCCAAAACTCTCTCCCCTACCCACTTTCTGTGCCACTTCTGCGGCAATCATCAATCCGATAGCCTTATTCGGAGTGTATGCAACATTCAAGTAATGAGTCTGGTATTCGGTATTGTAGGCCGCCATGTCGATAGGATCATAGGCAAACTGAGTAATCCACTGGAAACCGGCTGTGCGGAAAGTGCGTACAGTGGCCGGATACATATAGGAATAAAGAATATCAGCGGGATCAAATTCATAAACCATACGAGCCTTCTTATTGAAACCTTTCAGATTGGAGAAAGGAATATCGTAGCGGTCTACGGAAGGCAGGAAGTTCCCTTTGCGGGTATGTCCGGATACAAGACCAATAGGATACCATTGATAGGTAGTACCCTGTATGGCTGTAGAATAGTAAGCCTCTACTACATGCTGATTATGACTGACATTGTAGAACACCGGTTTGCGGTTGCCTGCACGCTTCAAGGCAGACAGCATCTTATCTATGTAATTACGCGTTTCAGCAACAGTGCCGGGATGACAAGGCTCATTGTTTATTTCAAAGCCTACGATATAAGGATCATCTTTATAAGCATAACCTGTATAAGGATTCACATGGCGTACAAGATCAGCAATATACTTTTCCTGTGCAGCAATAGCTCCTACATCACTATGAACAGCACATTTATCATAATGGGATGAGAAGCCACCGGTGGGCTGATTGCGTTCCGGATAACCGTTGCCAAAATTTGTCTGTGCCGTGATAACGGTACGGATACCGCGTTCCTGTAATTTATGGATAAGGTAGTCCAATAGTTCCAAGTGCTCATTTTCCTGCAAGTTACCTTCTGCATCGGAAATCTCTACGTCCCAGATGTGAATACGGTAAGCATTCAGTCCCAGGCGTGCCATGTGATAGACATCACGATCGATAGCAGCTTTACGGTCCACTCCCAGATAGCCCATTGCCCGGTAGGCATGTGCAAAGGGTAAGGTATAGTTCACACCAAAGAAAGAAGCTTCTTTCTTCGTATCCGACCAACGCATGACGCCGCCGGCATCTACATAGATAGTAGGAACGCTTTTTTGTACTTTGTTCTGTGCCGGAGCAACTACTGCCAGCAAACAAGTAATCAAGATAAGAATGTGTCTCTGCATGTCATCAAATTCAAGTTGGTTTTTCTTGACGGCAAAAGTAATGGAGTGCGATTATTCGTCAAAGCAGATATCGGACATAAAAGGAAACAAAAAGGACACCTACTGATTATCAACAACATAAACAGACTATTTATATGATTCAAGAGCAGCTTTGCTAAACAAAACTCACCACTCGTTGTTCTCTTCGGAACGATAACAATCTAATAAAGAAACAATGAAAAAGTTAACGTATTCTTTCCTGTTCCTGATGCTCCTGACATCAGTTCCGGCCCTTGCCGATTATGCGCCTGTCAATGTACAGACAGCACTGAAAAAGATGTATCCTGCCGCCAAGGATGTTGCCTGGTCACGGGATGAGACCTACTATGTAGCGGACTTTATACAGAATGGTTTCGATACAAAGGTCTGGTTCAATTCCGAGGCACAATGGGAAATGAAACAGATTGACTGGGGAACAATGGATGAGGTGCCCAATGCCGTATACAATGCTTTTGCCGCAAGCGAATATTCCGACGGAATGGTGCAGGGAGTCACCTTAGTTCAGTTCCCCAAACGGGAAGCAGTGGTTTCCGTAGTTGTGGGAATGGCGAATACACAGACCAGGTACCAACTACTGTTCACCCTTGACGGTGGACTGGAAGATGAACGCAATGCGACCTATTTCAACAACCTGCTTGGCGCGGAAGTCTTCTTATAAAAGAGAAGCCCTCCCTCACACATACTGTTTCGGAGTCACCCCAAACTCTGCCTGGAAGCATTTAGAAAAATAGGAATGATTGGAGAAACCGACCATATACATCACTTCGGCCACAGTAAACTTCTGCTGTTTCAGCAGCATAGCCGCCTTTTTCATGCGGATGGACTTAATGTATTCCACAGGTGTCATACCTGTCAGTTGCTTTATCTTGCGGTACATCTGCTTGTTATTGATGTCGGTCCATTCGCAAAGGGCATTCACATTCAGTTCGGAGTCTGAGATGTGTTCTTCAATCAGATGAATCACACTTGCCAGGAACTTCTCATCATAAGAAACTGCCTCTATCTCTTTCGGGGTAGAAAGAACTTCCATGCGGGCTTTCGCCTCATGCGTCTCCCGGCTATGTAATAATTGCTCCACACGAGAAAGTAAAATATCCGGTTCAAAGGGTTTAGGAATGAAAGCATCTATATGCAACCGGATACTTTCAAGCTCTGTTTCCTTATCGCTTTTCGCTGTCAGCAAGATGATGGGAATGGTGGATGTAGGAACATGCTTCTTGATATGACGCACCATTTCAAGCCCATCCATTACGGGCATCATGACATCAGCTATAATCAGATCGGGCATTAGTTCCAAGGCAAGTTCCATACCTATCTTACCATTTCCTGCCAAACGACAACGATACTTGGTATGCAATAGCTGATAGATAAACTCTGAAACTTCCGGAGTATCATCCACAATCAGAAGCACTGGGGCATCCGGAGCGGGCATATCTGTATCGAAAGCCGGAATTTCTACTTTGGCAACAGTAAGTTCGATGTCAGAAGAAACAGTTTCCGGAGAAATTTCTACGACAGGCTGTTCCATAGCAATCACCGGAAGAGTCAGCATAATGGTAGTACCTTTATTCTCTTCTGAAGAAAGGTAAACATTACCGCCATGCAGTTCCGTATAAGTCTTTACCAAATATAGCCCGATACCCGTTCCCTCCTTTTTGCCTGCCGTCTTGGGAGACTGAAAGAAACGCTGGAAGACATACGGTTGATCCTGGTGGGGAACACCGATACCTGTATCTGATACAGAGATATTCACCTTTTTATCAGAAGCCTGTAAACGAAGCGTTACCTCACCCTCCTCCGGAGTATACTTCACAGCATTAGACAAAAGATTATCCAAGATAGATTCCAGCTTTATGGCATCCATCTGTATGTATATCTTTTCACGGTCGGTATAGAAATGGAAAGTTAGCTTCTTCTCTTTCGTCTTCTCCTCTGCATACATGGCAAATAAACCACGCGCAAAAGATACTAGTTCGATTTGAGAAAATATCAGCAACGTATTGTTGCCACTATCCACCCGGTTGAAGTCCAGTCCCTGATGAATAAGTGAATTCAGCTTCATGGCATTGCGATGCACCTGCTCCAGTTGTTTCTTTTCCTGCTGGTCCTTGATACCGGGCAGCAGTTTACTGATAGGAGCGATAATCATGCTCAACGGAGTTTTCAAGTCGTGGGAAAGATTGGTGAAAAACTCTATCTTCGCCTGTGATTGTTCCAGAATCTTCTCCTTCTCCATACGTTCCAGCTTCAAGCGATTCTTTACACGAAAGAAGTTGATGGTCCAGATCACCAGTACCAAGCAGAGTAAGGCATAGAATACCTTTGCCCACGGAGTATAGTACCAGGGCGGAATGATATGAACCTCCAGTGTATAAGCCCGGTCCGATGGTTTTCCATAAATGTCCAACTTACTCACCAGCAGACGATAGTCTCCATAACTCAGGTTATTGTAAGTAATACGGTTCGTATTCGCTTTCAACAAGTTCCACTCACGATCCACGCCTTCCAGACGATAGACTAATTTGCTTTTCTCTTCAAGAGAATAAGGCAGGTCGGAAAGTTCAAAGGCAAGGTTATTCTGGTCATAAGCCAGTTCTATCCGTTGCGAGTAACGGATACTTTGTCCGGGCAATGAGAAAGTACCGGAGCGTCTGGTATCGGAATGTGAAACATCAGTTTGTGAGGCATTGGGCTGATACTGTTGGTTGTTGATGTAAATGGCAGTCAGGATAAGAGGCTTTTCAGTGTGTTCTGCCAGCAGAACTTCCGGTGAAGATATGGCAAAGCCATCTGCCGTACCCAAATAAAACTCTCCGCTTGTCCGGTCGAAGAACATGCTGGTGAAGCGTTTATCGGTGATATTCAGCCGGCGAATTTCCAGTGTCCGCTGGTCTGCCACCCAGAAACCATCGGTGGTAGATATCCAGATTTTTCCGTCAGCCTCAGCCATGGAGAGTATCGCATAGTGGTTGTACTCATCAAAAGGAAGCATGCGGATACTATCGTTATCGGGCTGTACACGCATCACACCACCGGGAAAGCCTATCCAGATATGACCGTCTTGGGCAGAGAGGATGAAGTTGGGGGTTCTTTCGCCTGTCAGCTCGTCCGGAGCAATATGGGTTATCTCGCCTGTGCGGGGATTTATCTTCTCGATGCTGTTGGCACTGTTGTACAGCAATGCCCATACATTCCCCTCACGGTCGGGAATCAGCTGGTTGATGAACATGCCCGAAAGGCCGTTGTGGATGGAATACATCTTCTCTGCCATATAGGAAGCACCGGAGGAACGCATAAGGTTCTGTTTATCCACCACAAAGATTCCACCGAGACAAGTGGCTATCCAGAGCTGCCCTTCCCGGTCTTCAAATAAATGATACGCCCAGTTGGCATTGTAGCGGCGGGTGCTGTCCACAATACTATAATGGACGAACTGGCGGTTCTTCGAATCATAACGGCTGATGCTGCCATCGGTAGCCACCCAGAGTTGCCGCTCCCGGTCTTCATAAAGATGGCGTACCCGGTTGTGCGACAAGGGGTATTTCCGATCCCCCATTTTATACCAGGCAACCTCTTGTTCTCCCCCCGTGGGCCGGGTGAAACGGATCAGTCCGTTGGTTCCGCCAAACCAGTAGTTTCCGTGCGTATCGCGAAGCATGGAATAGAACTGGTTCCCCTCTCCCGTTCCGGTGATTTGTGAAATAGGGATATAACGCAACGCATTATTATTCCGTGACATGGAAATTCCGTAATCCGTGCCCAGCCAGATGTTATGTTCCCGGTCGGCAAAGATGGTCCAGATGATATTATTGGAGAGTGATTGCAGATTTCGGGAGTCGTGGACCACGTGCAGCAAAGGTTCTCCTTCCTGATATACATACAAACCATTGTCCGTTCCCACCAGCAACTGCCCACTGCCATCCAGTGCCAACGACTTGACGGAATTATCATGGAAAGCATCAATCCTCTGAATACGCCCGTCAGCAGGCGTATATCTGAAAAGACACCCTTCCGTACCGATCCATATGCAGCCACGTGCCGTATCTTCCAGTAGGGAATTGATAAACTGGTTGCTCCGGTTGCCACTGCGAGGAAGGTCTATTACTTCAAAATGCCGGGTAGCGGGAATATAGCGGCAGAAGCCATTATAGGTGCCAATATAAAGAAGCCCATCCGAAGAGCGGATCAGTGAATAGATGGTCGGGTGTGGAATACCTTCGGTAACGGCAGAGAGTTGGTGGTCGTTCAGCGAATAGGTATAGAGGCCGTTCAATGTTCCTAACCACAGCATACCGTCATGCACAAGCAATGCGCGGATATCGGTCGGAAGCTGCATTTCCAGTTCTTCGTAGGTATCTGTGCGATAGTTGTAAATCAGCAGACCATTGTCGGCACCCAGATAAAGATAGGTACTGTCTACCACTGTACCGCAATAAATCTGTGTATTGTTACGCTTGGCGAAAGTGAAATGTGGCTGCGTAGAATAACCGTCATAACTGAACAACCCTTTATTGGAACCGATCCATATCAGTCCCTGTGTATCTTGCAGGAAGCAATAGATTACAGAAGCTTCCGTCCCCGGACTGATATTATCGAACAAGCGATAATCCGGTTTCTGTCCGGACAGCTTGACGGGAAGCGTTATCTGCAAAAGTATGAATAGAAGAAGAAAAACAGGTCTGTGCATACACTTCAGGTTGTTAAAGGTCGGGGACAAAGATAAAATTAATCTGTCACAAACGCCCTGCATCTTTCTGAAAAATTGCCTAAATCTTATGAGGGAATCCTTTAAAGTAACCTATCTAATCGTTTGCTATGCTCTGAAACTTTTCACTCCTTCTTCCTTCTATGTAACACCCAGCCCAATACATTCTGCCTCATACTTACCAACTCTTAGAATACATGCAAACGTTTGCACAACTCTCTAACCCGATAACTGTCAGTGAAGAAGCGATATTTCATGTATTCAGCTATTTTTGCAACCGGATAGGTCAGTTCAATAAGATAAGCTGCACCTCAGCAATAAAAAACAAACAAACTTATTTTGTATTGTTTTTGGTTTGCACTACCTTTGGATAAAGGAATACTTAGAGAATACCATGAATAAACCGCAGATTACCATCAAGGACATAGCACGGGCGTTGAACGTCTCGCCCTCTACCGTGTCAAGAGCGTTGAAGGACAACCCGGATATCAGCCGGGAAACCCGCGATCTTATACATGCTTACGCCCGCGAGCATAATTATAAGCCTAACGTACTTGCAGTAAATCTTCGAGCCAGCCGTTCGAATACAATTGGTGTAATTGTGCCGCAACTGGTACATCACTTTTTCTCGTGCGTGCTGAGTGGCATTGAAAAGGCTGCTGCCGAAGCAGGATACAATATTCTGGTAGCCCAGAGCAACGAATCTTATGAGCAGGAAGTAAAAATCGTACATTCATTCCTTGCCGCCCGCGTCTGTGGTGTGATTGCCTCTCTGGCAAAAGATACTTCCCAATACGACCATTATCAGGACCTGCTGAATAATAATATCCCCATTGTGTTCTACGACCGCATCTGTACCGGATTGAAAACGGAACGGGTGGTAGTAGACGACTATGCCGGTTCTTTTGCCGCCGTGGAGTATATGATACAGACAGGTTGCAAGCGTATCCTGTTTTATGGAGCAGCACCGCATCTGGAAATCACCAAGAATCGCCGGAATGGCTATCTGGATGCCATGAAGAAATACAAAATTCCCGTGGACGACAGCATGATTATGCTGTGTGATACACGAGAACGCGCCATATCCATCACCCCTGACATACTGGAAGGTCCCGGCCATCCCGATGGTTTCTTCGCCATCAATGACGAAACAGCTTCGGGCATTCTGTATGCCTGTAAACTGGTTGGAAAGAAAGTGCCCGAAGAAGTATCGATCTGCGGATTTACCGACGGTGCCATTGCCCAAAGCACAGATCCCAAACTGACCACCGTGGAACAGCACGGAGAAGAAGTCGGAAAAAGTGCTTTCAGCATTCTGGCAGACAAGCTGGAAGGAGGCGATGACAAGAGTAGTAACAAGATTGTGAGAACGAATCTTGTAGTGAGAGGAACAACGAAATGAATGAGTGACAAGCTACGAGCTACGAGTGACGAGTAGGCTGCGCGAAATTGCCAGTATGCCGAAAGGAACTCGTAGCTTGTAGCTCGTAGCTCGTAACTAATAATTTATTAAGAATGAAAGTAAAACCTGATTTGAGCTTTTGGAAGCTGTGGAATATCAGCTTCGGCTTCTTTGGCGTACAGATCGCATATGCTTTGCAAAGTGCGAACATCAGCCGTATTTTCGCGACATTGGGTGCAGACCCACATAGTTTAAGTTATTTCTGGATATTGCCACCATTGGCAGGTATCATCGTGCAGCCCATCGTAGGTGCTGCAAGCGACAAAACGTGGACACGCTTCGGACGACGTATTCCTTACCTGTTTGTCGGTTCACTGGTAGCCGTACTGGTAATGTGCCTGCTGCCGAATGCCGGTAGTTTCGGTATGGCAGTCAGCACGGCAATGATATTCGGATTAGTATCGTTGATGTTTCTGGATACATCCATCAATATGGCGATGCAGCCATTCAAAATGATGGTGGGCGACATGGTCAATGAAAAGCAAAAGGGCCTTGCATACTCTATCCAGAGTTTCCTGTGTAATGCCGGTAGCTTGGTAGGTTTCTTGTTCCCGTTCATCTTTACATGGATAGGCATCAGTAACATAGCTCCCCAAGGTGTAGTTCCCGACTCAGTTATCTATTCCTTCTATATTGGAGCAGCCATTCTGATACTTTGCGTCATCTACACCACGGTAAAGGTGAAAGAAATGCCACCTGCCGAATATGCAGAATACCATGGTATCACCGAAGAGGAAGAAAAGGAAAAGATCAATATGGTGAAGCTACTGGTGAAAGCACCGAAAGCTTTCTGGACAGTAGGCTTAGTGCAGTTCTTCTGCTGGTTTGCTTTCATGTTCATGTGGACTTATACCAATGGTAGTGTAGCTGCCAATGTATTCGATGCTCCTACTGTTGAAACAGTGGTAAATGGCATAAGTAAAATAATGCTGGACACTAAGAGTATCCAGTATCAGAATGCTGCCGATTGGGTAGGCGTACTGTTTGCCGTACAGGCCATCGGCTCCGTACTCTGGGCAGTATGTATCCCGATGTTCAAGAATCGCAAACAGATCTACTCACTCAGTCTTATTTTGGGTGGTATAGGTTTTATCTCCACGTATTTCGTTCATAATCAATATATATTATTTATCTCATTCCTGCTTATCGGTTGCGCATGGGCAGCTATGCTGGCATTGCCTTTCACCATTTTGACCAATGCTCTGAGCGGCGGACACATGGGTACCTACCTGGGACTGTTCAACGGAACAATCTGTATTCCACAGATTGTAGCTGCTGCACTGGGTGGTAGTATTCTTGCCCTGTTTACCCCAAAAGGCATGTTACCACCTGAAATAAATATGCTCGTCATGGCAGGTGTGATGCTGATCATCGGTGCCGTCTGTGTATATTTAATTAAAGAGACCAAGGGGGAACAAGCAAAAGCATAATCCCCACAAGAACATACTTTGAAGGGGATATCTATTCCTCTACGACGAACAACTCTTTTCTCTACGATAATCGCCTCGCTCCTTTAAAAGGACTGGGGCGATTCTTATAAAGGAATCAAACACATCTTATTCTTTAGATATTTTTTGTCTTCTTTTTTTTCCTCATCATTGCCGTTTATCCGTTTATTTGTTTATCTTTACCGCCATAATCACCATTGAGATACACACCATGAAAAGATACCTTAAAACCGATGAATGGAATATTATTGAAGATAACTTTCACGCCGACAACCTGCGAATGTCAGAAAGTATATTCAGTCTTGGGAACGGTCGCTTTGGCCAACGGGGCAATTTCGAGGAACCTTATTCGAGCGACTCATACCGTGGTTCATTCGTTGCCGGTATCACCTTTCTTGATAAAACGCGTGTAGGCTGGTGGAAAAACGGTTTTCCTCATTTCTATACCCGTATTCCCAATGCAGCAGACTGGAGTCGTGTCAGCCTGCGCCTCATTGACGAAGAACTGGACCTGGCACAATGGGACGTAAACAACTTCAGCCGCAAGCTCGATATGAAAGCGGGTATCTCCTACCGTGATTTCGAAACCACATCTCCCAAAGGACACCAAATACGGGTACATGTGGAACATATCAACAATATGGCTCACCCCGACTTATGTCTGATAAAATACAGTGTCACCTCCATCAATTATACGGGAAGAATATCACTGATCCCCTCCCTGGATGCAATCATAATCAATAAGGACGATGAGCCGAACGAAAAGATATGGAATATCCTACGTTCCGGCGTCACAAAGGATTGCGCTTATCTATGGACGCAGACCCGGCGGGAAGATGCGCAAGTGTGCTATGCCATGACTTATCAGTTCTTCAAGAACGGTAAAGAAACCACTTCGAACCCGATACGCATTGAAAAGGAGAAACAAACCGGATTCAGCATCGGAGCAGATGTGAAACCGGGAGATAATATGATACTCATCAAATACACCGCTATAAGTTCGTCACTCTATGATGAACGTCAGGAATTGATAGAGCATTCCATCACCAAAGCGCGTCAAGCTAAAATTGACGGCTGGGATAAGCTGGAAAACGATCATCAGCAAGCCTGGGCTAATATATGGAAGGAAATGGATGTGGTTATCGAAGGGGACCCGGAAGCACAACAGGGGGTCCGATACAACATCTTCCAACTTTGCCAGACGTACCGCGGTGATGATCCGCGTCTGAATATCGGGCCGAAAGGATTCACAGGTGAAAAATACGGCGGAAACACATACTGGAATACGGAACTTTGTTGTGTACCGTTCTTCCTACTCTCTACTCCGAGGGAGATTGTAAAAAATCTGTTGATATACCGTTATAACCAACTGCCGAAAGCGATAGAGAATGCTCGTAAATTAGGGTTCAAAGCGGGTGCAGCCCTCTTTCCACAAGTCACTTACAGCGGCGAGGAGTGTCACAGTGAATGGGAGATCACCTTTGAAGAAATACACCGCAACAATATCATCGTCTATGCCATTGCACAACATGCTGCACTTACAGGCAGCAAAGATTATATAGCTAAGTACGGACTGGAAGTCATGATTGCCATCTCCCGTTTCTGGAGCCAGCGCGTATCTTTCTCCAAACCAAAACAGAAATATGTGATATTAGGTGTCACCGGACCGGATGAATATGAGAATAATGTGGATAATAACTGGTACACCAACTACTCGTGTGTGCAGTGCCTGCAGATGACACTTAACTATCTTGAAATCATTGCCGGAGAATACCCTGACGAATATGCACGTGTACGCCGTGTCACCAACCTCCGCCAGCAGGAAGAGGCTGAACGCTGGCGCGACATCATCAACCGTATGTATCTGCCGGAAGATAAAGAACTGGGAATCTTTGTACAAAATGATGGTTTCCTGGATAAGGAACTGGAAAGTACCGATGCCATTCCACCCGAAGAACGTCCCATCAATCAGCATTGGTCCTGGGATCGTATTCTTCGTTCATGCTACATCAAACAAAGCGATGTATTGTTGGGCCTATATCTGTATTACTTCAATTTCGACAAGGAAACTGTCCGTCGTAACTTTGATTTCTATGAAGCGATGACGGTACATGAATCTTCACTTTCCCCGCACATCCATTCCATTCTTGCCGCCCGCATCGGTGAAGTAGAAAAGGCTTACCACCTCTTTTTGCATGCCACCCGTCTCGACCTGGATGACTACAACAACGAAACTCACCAAGGACTGCATATCACCAGTATGCCGGGTAGCTGGCTTGCCATTGTACGAGGCTTTGCCGGGATGCAGATTTTGGAGGGCATACTCTCTTTCTCCCCAATCATTCCCGAAAAATGGAACAGCTACTCCTTCCAGATAAATTATCAGGGACGTACACTTTATATACGTGTAGGCAAGGAAATAAATATTTCACTTATCACCGGAGAAGAACTGAACATACAGGTATATAAAAACGTTTATATGCTCAAATTGGGCACCGATTTGTTGCTCAAGATAGAGGAGTAGAAGCCTATATCAATAACAACGCGCAAAATAAACCGGGAGAACAATTATCTGTTTTTCCGGTTTTATGTTTTTATACCTAAACGAACAACTATACATCAGTATGAAGAAAATCTATTTGTTCGCCATCAGCGTGATGCTGCTTGCCACATCATGCGGGCACAAGAAAGAGGGCGATGCCACTCTGATCCGACCTGTCAAGACGGCTACTGCCAGCTCCCAATCGGTCATCCGGAAAGATTTCTCCGGTATTGTAGAAGCCGTAGAATACGTAAAACTGGCCTTCCGCGTTAGCGGACAGGTCATAAACCTGCCTGTGGTAGAAGGCCAGCGGGTAAAGAAAGGGCAGCTGATCGCCGCCATTGATCCGCGCGACATTTCCCTGCAATATGCCGCTGACAAAGCCACTTACGAAACTGCCGCAGCACAGGTAGAACGTAACAAACGCTTGTTGGGACGCCAGGCTATCTCCGTGCAGGAATATGAAATCAGCGTTGCCAATTATCAAAAGGCAAAGTCTGCTTATGAATTGTCCAGCAATAATATGCGGGATACCAAACTGACCGCTCCCTTCGATGGTTCCATAGAAAAGCGTCTGGTGGAAAACTATCAGCGCGTGAACTCCGGGGAAGGCATTGTACAATTGGTGAATACACAAAAACTCCGTATCAAATTCACCGTACCGGATGATTATCTCTATCTACTCCAAGCAAAGGACGTAACATTCAAAGTGGTATTCGATACCTATCCGAACACGGTATTCAATGCAAAACTGGAAGAATATCTGGACATTTCTACAGCCGGAACAGGTATCCCGGTAACTATTACGATTGAAGATCCTGCTTTCAACCGCTCCTTATACGATGTGAAACCGGGATTTACATGTAAAATCAAGCTGGCTTCGGACGTAGCCCCCTTCCTGAAAGAAAAGCTTGTGAATATTCCGCTCAGTGCCATATTCGGTGAAAGCGAGAACCAGAAAACCTATGTGTGGGTAGTAAAGGATAATAAGGTAAGCAAGCGGGAAGTAACCGTATACTCTCCTACCGGAGAAGCCAATGCTCTTATCTCTGCCGGTGTACAGCCGGGAGAAACTATTGTGATTGCCGGAGTGCATCAACTGGTAGACGGACAGACGGTGAAAGTTATCAATTAAATGATAATTTAGGGAACTGAATACCTGAAATCAAGACAGGCTGAAAGCCTGAGATTACATAGCGTAGGGCAACGCCCTACGTGATTATGTATATCTTTAATTTAAGCCCTGAAAGGGCGCAATTAAACATCAACCTTTATATCGCCCTTTCAGGGCTTAGAAATGGGGATGCACATTACGTAGGGCTATACCCTACGCTATATAATGCAAGCCTTTCAGGCTTAAAATTCAGCCCGATAAATTATCATTCATGAATCTAAAACATAAATATAAATCATATGAATTTAGCTAAATATGCATTAGACAACACTAAGATTGTTTATTTCTTCCTGGCTGTGTTGCTCGTCGGAGGTATACTATCATTCGACCGGTTGGGAAAGAAAGAGGATGCCCCCTTCGTTATCAAGTCAGCGGTCATTATGACCCGCTACCCGGGAGCAGAACCAGCAGAAGTAGAACGACTGATCACCGAACCGATCTCCCGCGAGATACAGTCGATGAGTGGTGTATATAAAATTAAATCGGAGTCCATGTACGGACTATCCAAGATAACATTCGAGCTCCAACCTTCCCTTTCCGCAGAGTCTATTCCGCAGAAGTGGGATGAACTGCGCCGTAAGGTGCTCAACATACAACCGCAGCTACCCGCCGGCGCTTCCACTCCCACGGTATCGGACGATTTCGGCGATGTATTCGGTATATACTACGGCTTGGTAGGCGATGAAGGTTTCTCTTACGAAGAAATGCGCAACTGGGCAGAACGTATCAAAACCCAGGTTATCACTGCCGACGGAGTAATGAAAGTAGCCCTGTTCGGTACACAAACCGAAGTGGTGAATATCTTTATATCCGTCAACAAACTGGCCGGCATGGGTATAGACCCCAAGCAAGTGGCAAGCCTGTTGCAATCACAAAACCAGATTATCAATACGGGTGAAATCAATGCCGGTGAGCAACAACTGCGCATTGTAGCCAACGGAACCTATACCACCGTCAATGACATCCGGAACCAAGTGATTACCACTCCGGGCGGGCAGGTGAAACTGGGCGATATTGCTGTCATTGAAAAAGGATATATGAACCCTCCCGGCAACATCATGCATGTCAACGGAAAGCGTGCCATAGGTATCGGCGTTTCCACCGACCCGACGAAGGATGTAGTAAAGACCGGAGAACTGGTAGACCGGAAACTGGCTGAACTTCTTCCCCTCATCCCGGTAGGACTGGAATTGGAAAGTCTGTATCCGGAAAATGTCATAGCTCAGGAAGCAAATAATGGTTTCATCATTAACTTGATAGAATCCCTCCTCATTGTAATCGTTATCATAATGCTGGTAATGGGGCTGCGTGCAGGTATACTTATCGGCAGTTCGCTGATATTCACCATTGGCGGTACGTTACTCATCATGTCCTTCATGGGTGTAGGACTGAACCGTACTTCCCTGGCAGGTTTCATCATTGCCATGGGCATGCTGGTGGATAATGCCATCGTAGTCACGGACAATGCACAAATAGCCATTGCCCGAGGTATAGACCGGCGAAAAGCCCTGATAGATGGAGCTACCGGACCGCAATGGGGATTACTTGGTGCCACGTTCATCGCCATTTGTTCATTCCTGCCGTTGTACCTCGCCCCTTCTGCCGTAGCGGAAATCGTGAAACCTCTGTTTGTCGTGCTTGCCATTTCTTTGGGATTAAGCTGGATACTGGCACTCACACAAACCACCACTTTCGGTAACTTTATTCTGAAAGCCAAATCCGGCGATACCAATAAAGACCCGTATGATAAACCTTTCTATCACAAGTTCGCATCTATTCTCAGAGTACTTATCAAGAAGAAGACTCTCACACTGGGCAGTATGGTAGTCCTGTTTATCATCTCACTGGTCATCATGGGAATGATGCCGCAAAACTTCTTTCCTTCACTGGATAAGCCCTATTTCCGTGCCGATATATTCTATCCGGACGGTTACAGCATCCGTGATGTGGAAAAGGAAATGAAACAAGTGGAAGCACACCTCCTGCAACAACCGGAAGTGAAACGAATATCCACCACTTTCGGAAGTACACCGTTGCGTTATTATCTGGCTTCTACTTCCGTCGGTCCCAAGCCCAACTTTGCCAATATACTTATTGAACTGACTGACAGTAAATATACAAAGGAATACGAAGAGAACTTCGACCAGTATATGAAGTCAAACTATCCGAATGCCATAACCCGTACCACTTTGTTTAAGCTATCGCCTGCGGTAGATGCCGCCATTGAAATCGGCTTTATCGGTAATAATGTCGATTCACTGGTGATGCTGACCAACAAAGTCTTGGAAATCATGCATCGGGATGATGATCTCATCAATGTACGAAATTCATGGGGGAATAAGATTCCCGTATGGAAACCTGTTTACAGTCCGGAACGCGCCCAACCGTTAGGAGTCTCCCGGCAAAGTATGGCACAGAGCATTCAGATCGGTACAAGTGGTATGACATTAGGTGAATATCGTGAAGGTGATCAAGTATTGCCTATCCTTCTAAAGGATAATACAGTCGATTCTTTCCGCATCAACGACCTGCGTACACTACCCGTATTCGGAACAACACAGGAAACCACTACCCTGGAACAAGTAGTCAGTGAATTTGATTTCCAATATAAGTTCTCGAATGTGAAAGACTATAACCGCCAGATGGTAATGATGGCGCAAGCCGATCCACGCCGGGGAGTAAATGCCATAGCAGCATTCAATAAGATATGGAAAGAAGTACAAGAAGAAATTCAGGTACCGGAAGGATACACCATGAAGTATTTTGGTGAACAGGAAAGCCAGGCAGAAAGTAATGCAGCATTGGCAGCTAATATGCCATTGACGTTTTTCCTAATGTTCATCACCCTATTGTTCCTGTTCAGGACCTACCGCAAGCCAATTGTCATCCTATTGATGTTGCCGCTTATCTTTATCGGCATCGTGCTGGGATTAATCTTGCTTGGTAAATCATTCGACTTCTTCTCTGTACTCGGCCTACTGGGGTTAATTGGTATGAATATCAAAAATGCAATTGTATTGGTAGACCAGATCGATATAGAAGCTGCCTCCGGAAAAGCGCCGTTGAATGCGGTAATCAGTGCTACAACCAGCCGTATCATACCTGTAGCCATGGCGTCCGGAACCACAATTCTGGGTATGTTACCGTTGCTATTCGACGCCATGTTCGGTGGTATGGCGGCAACCATCATGGGTGGTCTGCTGGTAGCCTCAGCATTGACGCTGTTCGTGCTTCCGGTGGCATATTGCGCGATACATAAAATTAAATAATTATGAAAAAGATAATAACCATACTTACATTACTTTGCAGTTTCGGCCTGAAAGCCGGAGCCCAGCAGTACTTAAGCCGCGAAGCATATCGTGACAAAGTAGAAGCTTACAGCCAAGTGTTGAAACAGCAACGCCTGAAAACCATGGCAAGCACCGAAGCGCGAAAAATAACAAATACCGGTTTCCTGCCACAAATAGACATCACTGCTGAAGGGACCGCCAACCTCAACCACCTGGATAAGTGGAACAGTCCGAAAGGTGAATACCGCCCCTACACCTATCAGGCACTCGCAACTTTGGCACAGCCCCTCTATACCGGTGGTTCTCTAATGGCTCAGAAGCGTATGGCACAGGCTGACGAAGAACTGAGTCAACTCACCACTGAACTAACTCTCGACCAGATTCATTATCAAAGCGATGCCGTTTACTGGAATGCTTCAGCCGCCTATGCCAGTCTTGAGGCTGCTGCTACATTTCAAGATATCATAAAGAAACAGCACGATATTATTCAGGATCGTTTCAACGATGGCGCTATCAGTCGTACAGACCTGCTGATGATTTCCACCCGCCAGAAAGAAGCTGAATTGCAGTATATCAAGGCCCGCCAGAACTATACCCTTGCCCTGCAACAACTGAACATTTTGATGGGAGCAGCCCCCAATACCCCTGTAGATAGCCTAAGTGAAATCAGTATATCCAGTGACCCCGTCGACATTCTTGGACTTGACGATGTACTTCCACGCCGTGCCGATTATGCCAGCACAACGGTAAACATAGCCCGAAGTGAAGCACAACGCCGTGCCGCCCTCAGCAAGTACAATCCTCAGGTAAGCATGTTCCTTGCCACAGGTTGGGATACCGGTATCACGTACATGGGACAGGAAATCCCCCATACGCCTGTAGCCGGAGTAAACGTCAGTATCCCCATCTTCCGTTGGGGGGCGCGTTTCAAAACAAACCGGCAACAGAAAGCATTCATTGGCATCCAGAAGCTGCAACAAAGTTATATCACTGATAATATTCTTGAAGAACTCTCCGCCGCCACTACCAAATTGACGGAAACGGAGCAGCAAGTAAAGACAGCAAAGGAAAATATGGCTCTTGCCGAAGAGAATCTGGACCTTGTCACTTTCTCTTATAATGAAGGAAAATCCAGTATGGCAGATGTCTTGTCCGCACAATTATCGTGGACACAGGCGCATACGAACCTGATTAATGCATATCTGGCAGAGAAAATGGCAGTGGCAGAATACAAGAAAGTGATTAGTGAATAAAGATTCAGGCGCGGATTACACGGATTACGCGGATCATTTCTTTATTGCAACAAATTGCAACAAAAGAATCCGTGTAATCCGCGTAATCCGCGCCTAAAAAGTCCGCGTTCGTCCGCATCAATCCGCGTCGTCCGCGTATCTATTCTCCTTATCCCAAGAACGAGATCAGCACACCCGCAGCCACTGCCGAACCGATAACACCGGAGATATTACTGGACATACAGTAATTCAACACATGGTTCTTCGGATCATACTTCGTAGCAATCTCATTGCACACACGGCTTGCCATAGGCACAGCACTCAGACCTGTTGCACCAATCAGCGGATTTATTTTCTTCTTGCTGAACAGGTTGAACAGCTTCACAAAGAAGATACCACCTGTAATGGAAAGTGCAAATGCAAGGAAACCACCAATAACAATACCAATAGTTGTCCAGTTCAGGAATGCTTCGCTTGTCATAGTTGCACCTACACTCAATCCTAAGAAAATAGTTGCCGCATTCATAATGCTATTGGCAGCTGCATCAAACAAACGGCTGGTATCCGCACCGATTTCCTTAATCAGGTTACCGAACATCAACATACCAATCAAAGGCACTGCCGTCGGTACAAAGAGAGCGACAACCGTAGTCACTGCTATCGGGAAAATGATTTTCAGTACACGCAGATTCTTGATTTCCGTCTTCGAAGGATAGAGTTTCTCCTGCTCCTTCATATTGATCATCAATTCCTTCTTAGAGCAGAACAACTTCACTACCAACGGAATAATCACCGGAACCAACGCCATGTAAGAATAGGCGGCAATAGCAATCGGACCCAATAAATGCGGAGCCAACTTGATAGTCGTAAAAATTGCAGTCGGACCATCAGCACCACCAATAATGCCAAGAGCACCTGCTTCCTGCGGCGTGAAACCGATCATCACCGCACACAACAGTACCGTAAAGATACCCAACTGTGCTGCTGCTCCAAAGATAGAGAGACGCAGGTTGCGAAGCATTGGTCCGAAATCCGTCAAAGCACCCACACCCATAAAGATGATGGGCGGCAAGAAGCCTGTCTTAATCAACATATAGTAGATGAAGTTCATCAATCCCAAGTCATGTGCAATTTCATGCAACGGCATTTCCCAGATGTTCTTCAATACCCCATTTACCATTACCATTCCGTTTTCATCTGCTTGAATGACCCCCATATCGCCACCGGGAAAGTTGGCGATAAGTACACCAAAAGCGATGGGCACCAGCAACAACGGTTCGTAGTGCTTCTTGATACCCAAGTACAGCAGAATGAAAGCAATGGCATACATCACCAGAAACGACGGGTCGGCAATGATATTGCTGAACGCCGTCATATCATAGAGTTTTGCAAATATTTCTTCCATCGCTGTTTATCCTATCTTCATTAATACATCATCTTCTGAAACAGTGTCCCCTGGAGTGGCACAAATAGCCGTAATTGTTCCGTCAAAGTCGGCACGGATGGCATTGTATGTCTTCATAGCTTCAATGTAGCAAAGCAAGTCACCTTTCTTCACCTTGTCGCCCACTTTCACCGGAGTCTCTTGTGCATTCTTCGTCAGGAAGAACTTACCTTCTAACGGAGCGATCACATCCTGACCTTCGCCTACGGGAGCTTCCACTTTTGCAGTAGCATTTGCCGGTAGGTCAATATCACCATAAGCCACCGTTACGCGATAAGCCTGTCCATCCACCTGTACGGTAAGCGTTTTCGGTTTGGCGTCATCCAACGGAGACTTATTAAGTTCCGCTTTCCGCTTTTCCACGTCTGCCAAGAAGTCTTCTTTCGCCTTACCACTCTTATATGCTTCGTATTGTGCCGGATGCATGGCATATTCGAAGAGTTCTTCATCATCTTCACCCAAATCCCATTTGTTCTCTTTCATCATCTTACGATACTTGTCGAGTGCATCCGGATAATTATCCTGCGGGTTTCCGGTGAAGAACTTACGACCTTCACGTTCGGCTTTCTCTACGAGTTCAGGAGCCAATGTACCCGGCAATTTACCTGCTTTACCCAACAGCATATCCCAGATATCATCAGCAATCATACCCCAACGTTCCTTGCCTTTTTCCATAGCAATCACGTTCATCATCGCCAGATTCTTAACATACTGGCTGAACGGAGTTACCAACGGAGGATAACCTACACGCGGCCATACATAAGCCACTTCATTGAACAGCTTGATAAGCAACTGATCCTGCGTCATAAACGGCAAGTTACGTTTCGCCTTATATTTATTGATAGATTCCAGATTGGATTCCAAGTCAGCCATCAAGCTACCCATCATACCACCCGGAAGTCCCGGACCGATCAACAGGGAGTTCATCAAGCGATTCTTCGGACTGATGTACAAACCGAGGAAATCATCCATAAATTCCTGAATCAATGCACGCACTTTCATGTATGCTTCCATATTCACCTCAGGAACCTGGAAACCTGCATCTTTCAGCATAGCCTGCACACTCAGCAAGTCAGCGTGTCCCGTACCCCATGACAACGGTTCCATGCCCACGTCAATATAATCGCAACCAGCCTCGCAAACTTCGAGGATGCTTGCCATATTGAAACCGGGACCTGCATGACTATGGTATTGAATAGGAATTTCGGGATGTGCAGCCTTGATATTGGCTACGATCTTGCCCAATGATACCGGGCGTCCGATACCTGCCATATCCTTGATACAGATTTCATCAGCACCCAGCTTGATCAGTTCCAATGCCATATTGGTGTAATACTCCACCGTATGGATGGGAGAATGAGTGATACAAAGTGAACACTGGGAAATCATTCCCGCTTCTTTTGCATAAGTGATAGAGGGAGCAATATTGCGAACATCATTCAATCCGCAGAATGTACGCGTGATATCTGTTCCCTGAACTTTCTTTACTTTATAAAACAGCTTACGCACATCGGCAGGCACGGGACTCATGCGAAGACCATTCAACGCGCGGTCCAACATATGAGTTTGTATACCGGCTTCGTGGAACGGTTTCGTCCATGCACGTACAGCTTTATTAGGATTTTCACCAAACAATAAATTTACCTGTTCAAAACCTCCGCCATTGGTTTCTACGCGGGCAAAACAGCCCATTTCAACGATAGCTGGAGCAACCTTTACCAGCTGGTCTACACGGGGCACATATTTTCCGGCACTCTGCCACATGTCCCTGAAAACCAGACTGAACTTAATTTCCTTTTTCATACTAAATAAATAGGTGTGTGTTTTTTATTAAAGATTATCATTTTATTTTCTCGACCTTGGCTACTTTACCTTTGCCTTGTGTCACCACTGTTACAGCGGCACTGATAGCAGCCAAAATGTTTCCGGGAATTGCGGCAGGACTTTGCGCACCTTTCTTATCCGGCACCACCTCTTCAGGGGCGTATTTGTTTACCAGAAGAATAAGTCCTTTACCTAAGTAGATTACAATCAGCAGGATAGCGAACACTGTCGTCATACCTACCACCATCAGCAGAAGCGCTGTGTTGAGATTTTCCATATTATAAATTATTAGTTATTCGGTCTGTTTTGCAAAAAATCGTCCGAAATTACGGATTTTCGATGAATTAAAACAGAAAAATAACACTAAAAGATGCTAAAACGAAAGTTTCCATGTTTTCCCTCCAAGCGGAGAGATAGCATGGAAACCATCTGTCACAAGTCATGAAATATCAGAAGTTACCAACTTACCGGAACCGGGAGATTAGCCCAGCGGATCGCCCTCGATGCCGCCGTCGCCGCCGGCGGAGCCGCCCTGATTACCACCATTACCTCCATCGATATTACCACCGTTGGCAAGCTTCTCTATGTCCGTCCAGTCAACATCTACATCCACCATAGAGCGAGTAGTTATCTTCTTGCTACTACTGCGTTTCACTTCGGGAATGAAACGTACACGTATGCCATTAATCTGTGCCGAACTCACCTCAGCAGGCGTAGTAACTCCCTGTTTGTTCGTAGCTGTGGTATAGTAGAAAGTACCTACCCCCTCAATCTTCACCGTACGCCCCATAGCCATGTAATCGGCCATCACACTTCCCAGGTTTTTCAGCACGGCATACGTGTCACCACGGGTGACGGTAGATTGCAAGGACAGTTTGTCAGCCACTTTGTCTGTAGAAATAGGTATACCGATAGTAATTGCTTTCGGATACCACAAATCATTCAGTTTCGATTGAAATTTCTTGTAAAATGCCATAATAATAATGTTTTAAATGATTAATAATGTATATATGATTTCTCTTGTCTCACCCGAGAAGCAGAAGCTTTCACCGTGAGGCCTCAACGATTCAACCATCTGCTTTTCTCAAATTCGATGTTGCAAAGTTAGGGTGGATAGCAAGAGAAAACAAGAAAATGGCATCTACAATCATTTCGCACAAACTCTTCATAAACAACACATTACAGAATACATATCTCTACAAGGGAGAAAAAACAAAGAAACAGGGGAAACCAAAATATTCTGGCAATCTCTACAAGCAAGAGGTGTAAAGCACTGATAATGAATGATAGCATTCAAAGTAGTCTCTACAACAAGGAAATAGCCATTCATAATTGCATAACCAATGTAGTCAGTGAATATTTCAAATCTTTATCATATACTTCAACCACTGCCATACATTTTTAAAGACTATCTTTTTGCTGAGTATTTTCATCTATTATTTTACTGAACGCATCGGCACAGCTTTTGATGTCTTTGTACTCCTGAAGCTTTTTCCCGTCAAGCCCTTCAGGTGACCAATCTCCAATATTCTTTGCATAAATACCTTGATTTAACCGTTCCAATAAGTCCATATTAAAAGGTACAGAAATATTTAATAGTTGCATCCCATCAATAATTCTTTTAAAATAAACGTAATCACCATCAATAATGAATCCTTTATCAGCTGCTATACGGTAAATTGCCTCCCAGTGCCGTTGCTTGGAGAAAGCCGATTTCTTAGGATTATACCCCAGAAGCTTAACAATGCACTTCCTGAGTATTTCAATTCGCTTTTCTTCTGGCAATTTTCTGATATCAATAGTTTCTGCAGCTACACCAGAATAATTTTCATCATTAGTAACGGAATAAAGTCTACAGCTACGATGTGCACTTACATCATGACCCGCCATTTCCAAATCGGTGATAGAGGCTCCTGTAGCATAGAAATACATTGAAATAATTATACTGATGGCAGTATCTACTTCCTGTTCAGAAGCAGTAGGCGAAATATGCGATTCATCATTACGCCAACCCTTAATTAACATTAGGTATTGATACAATTGCTGTTTGGCTACATCAGTACTAAATTTCAAGTTCCAAAGGCATCTATGAGCATAGATTACATTTTTCCATGTCACATCCTCACCTTCGTTTCGTGCAGGTACACCACTGTTATGCATCAAGTAATATAGTTTTTTAAGGTAGGCTTCATATTTGGTCACAAGCAAATTGAATGCCACAAACTTATCTACTATGGTTACTTTCTTTCCATATAGATTATTGAAAGCCCTATTGATGAACAACCCCACATTGTCAAGCGATTCAACGGATTCCTTACCAATCACATAGAATACGCTATTTAGCACTTCTTCTATGGAACGCATTTGCGGAAGTACTCCACTTAAAGTCGTTGTCAGTATATCTTTTACTTTTGCTTTTACGATATCAATGTCGAAAGACTGCTCTCTTTCGGTTTCTTGTGAATTTTCTAAAACCACAACGGATTGTTCCGTTAATGATTTCTGACTGATTGTATCAGTAGAGTAATTTTCATCTTCATTCAGATAGGCTTTTAGGATACGCTCTCTACAGCTTCCGTCAAGGATAAACTCTCTAAGTATCTTATCAATTTTGGGCATAACCATGCGTGCAGGAACTTCCACACCTTCTGTTTTGGTAAGGAACTCACGAGTCTTAGCCATATTCAAGGTTAACTTCAGATTATCAAATTGGCTATACTCATTTAAGTTTTGTTCCGTAATGTCTCTGTTCATGATATGTTCCAACTGACTGGCATTTATACCTGTAGCTTCTACTAAAATCATTATCTGCTTGTGTAGCTCACGGAGTTGATATTCTATGATATAGTCATAGATAGTTTTGCCTGGGGCAAGATGCAAATCACCCGATTGAATGTCGTGCAGTATCACCATTGCCGTTCGTTGGTCTTTCTGCGAAAGTGAGGCAAATGTTTTATGCAGCTCTTTAAAAGCCTCTTTCGTAAGTTCGCTACCAGGACCAGTAGTATAAAGGTTTTTGATGAACTTCACAAACTTCGAGTTGATATATTCCGCATCTATGGTGCCCGTACCGGTTTCGGTGATATAAGTATCGATAGGATAGTCAAAATCGTTGGCTTCACCGCCACCTTCTCTACCTTCAAACAACTCGCGATAGCGTTGTAACAAAATTAAATAGGTCTGCTCATCAAGCTCCATTCTTACATAAGTATAAGTATCACCATGCTGAAATTCATACTTGACTTTATCCCATAAGAATCCTTGCAGTTTAGCAGCTTCGAGTAGATGAGTCATCTGGCTGAAGTCCTTAGCAAACATATTGCGGTCTTCACGAGTATCGGGCAACCGTTCAAAGTTGGCTATCCGGTGTGATTGGAATATGTCGCATATATGCAGGAAACGTTGGTTGATATTAACCAAATTACTTTCTAACTTATCTACAAACACACCAAGCGGGCGATCCACATATACCTCAAGCGCATCGTTAATATTCTGCTGCATAGTGTATGGGAATGTGTAGTAGCGGATAATGCCAAAAGGTTTATCAGGTCCAAACAAGCGGTTGGTGCGCGAGAAAGCTTGGATGATGTCCACATACTTCATCAGCTTATCCACATAGAGTGTATTCACCCATTTTGAATCGTAGCCGGTAAGCATCTGCGTAACCACAATGAGTAAATCTATCTGCTGATTGTGGTCATGCTCTATACCAAGATAGGGCTTTTTGTGAGCCAATCGTTTTGCCACATCTTTCTTATATTTAGCGTAAGTAGAAAGCTGAAAAGAGGTGTGATATTTATCATTATAATCTTTAAGTATTTCCAATAATGCATCTTCCTTGGCGATTCCTTCATTGGAATTGTCGATATTATTGTCGAACACAGTTACCACATTCAACGAGGGATATTGCGCTTTGAATAGTTTATAGTAAGCTATAGCTTCCGGTATATTTTGTGTAGCCAATATTCCATGAAACTTGTCGTTCTTGCTTAGCCGGACACGACTTTTTATAATATCGGCCGCTACAGCTTGGTGATGAATGGGCTGTTGATAGATATCGTTGGGAAGATAATATTCTATACCATGTTTTGTCTCACCGCCTTCAGTGTAAGTTCTGGGCATCTGCAACTCATTGACAAATTTATTGTAGATTGCCATTTTCTCCTCGTCACCTTCAATCTCTTCGATGCGCTTCACTCTTAACTGAGCAAATGCAGCTTTTTCGCGTAGTTCGTTGTCATCGTAGGTGTTTATGCGATAAGGATCAAATCCAAGTACGTTATGATCGGGGATGCCATTGGCAATGGTGTATTTATGAAGCATATCGCCGAAAAGCGTTTCGGTCATGATTTCGTTGTGGGCATTTTCTTCAAACACCGGCGTACCTGTGAAGCCAAAAAGCAACGCACGAGGAAATGTATTCTTAATGTCGATAAGCATATCGCCAAATACGCTTCTATGACATTCGTCTATAATAAATACCAATCGTTTACGTCCGATGCTATCTATTTCGGCCTGTGAAATGCCATGTTCGCTGTTAACATGCGACATTTTTTGGATAGAGGTCACAATCAAGCGGTCATCGTTATCAGTACTTTGCAGTTTGCTGACCAGAATGGCAGTATTCTGTGTGTCTTGTATTACATCAGATTCTCCGGCAAAGCCACGATATTCATCAAGCGACTGTATGCTCAGCTCAATACGATCCATAAGGAATACCACTTTGTCCGCATCGCCTGAGTTAGCTATCAGTTGTGCCGATTTAAAGCTGGTCATGGTTTTGCCAGACCCTGTTGTATGCCAGATGAAGCCTCCACGATGTTGGTGCGTATCCCAATTGGTTTTATGGGTCACATCACTTATCTTATTGACTGCAAAATATTGATAACTGCGAAGTACTTTCAGCGTCTTGTCTTTATCGTCCGCAATGGTGTAATATCCCACAAGCTGGTGGGCCATAGGAATACTTAACAGATCGGATACAACTCTTCGCCAATCACTAACGATGGTATTATTGAAATCCTCCCAATGAAAATAATATTCAGGTTTAAAGTTTTCTTCCAGTCCGGGATTGGCAAAGTAAAGCGTCTCTTCAGGAGTCATTGCAACAAATATCTGTACCATCTTAAAAATGCCACTGCCAAATACACCTTCGTGGGTATAGCGTTTGATCTGAAAAGTAGCTTGGCTCACATCCACTTTCGAACGTTTCAGTTCAATGTGGATAACAGGCATACCATTGATCAATAGCATCACATCGCCTCGCCGGTCTCCACCTAAAGGGTGTGAAGTTCTGAAACGAGGCTGGCGTACTATCTGATAACGGCTTTGTCCGGCACTGATTTCACGAGCGTCGAATATTTTGAGATATACCTCTTTACCACAATTATTCGTATCCATAGGATTATCACGTTTGATACATACCTGCCCGCCATTAATAAGTCTGTTCATGGCGTATGGATTGTCGCAACGATTCACCTGGTCGATGATTTGCTGCATCTCACTCGTAGTAAGCGTAGCATTACCCAGTCGGTTGATGTCTCTATTATTATCAAAGATTATATTGGCCCAGTTTTGTATCAGATCTGCTTCACTGGGTTGCATTATTACCTCCTTCTCCCATCCGTGGTGGGGAAGCAAATCAACAAGTGCCTGTTCAAAAGCACTTTCTTTGATGAAGAATTGCGTATTGTCGTTTGGCATATAGCTTTGGGCATTTATAGGTTATACATACAAGACTATTTCTTTCCTTTAACTTTTTTGTTCAATATCTTTATATTATCCAGATAGGCTTGTTCTACGGGAGAAAGTGTACGGACATCAAACTTCCTATATTCCTTTTCCGCTTTTTCCATGGCCTGCTCATGACTGACGGTTCCACAACCATTCAAGAGTTGTTCTCCCGTAGAGGAAAGGATTGCTTCAAGATGCTGAATATAATCTTTCATATACATAGCCCGATGCTTCATGGCTTGCACTTCGGCAAAATCGAAATATCCGGAAACTAAATTATTCAGAACTTTCAATTCTTCTTCGCTTAAGTAATTCTTCGCTATTTTGGCATCGCGCAATGTAGGATGGTCTCCCTTGAAAGAGGTCAGTCCCATCATGTATTGATCTGCATCTGCCCGTTCATAAATCACTTCGGCGGCAGTATGCCCATGAGCGGCAAAATGCAGTTTGTTTTGCACTATTTTGAAGAATTCGATGGATACATCAGAACGTGGGTCATAATCAATCGCCGTAGCATAAATATCGAGCACCTGTCGATACATCACTTTTTCTGATGAACGAATGTCGCGTATGCGGTCGAGCAGTTCTTTCCAATAACCTCCTCCTCCCGTTTGTTTCAATCGTTCATCATCCATAGTGAAGCCCTTGATGATATATTCTTTAAGACGTGCCGTCGCCCAAATTCTAAAATGGGTGCCTTGTATTGATTTCACTCTATATCCAACAGATATGATTACGTCCAGATTGTAATACAAGGTCTCGTATGATTTCCCATCTGCGGCAGTTGTTCGGATTTTCCGAACAACTGAATCACGCTGTAGTTCTCCTTCTTCAAATACGTTTTTAATATGTTCGCTAATGGTTGATTTCGACTTGTCGAACAACTCACAAATTTGCTGTTGTGTGAGCCATACGGTATCTTCGTCCATCCGCACCTCTATGTGCGTCTGCCCGTCCTCACTCTGATAGATGATGATATTGCTCTTATCCTTTTCTTCCATTTTATTGAATTGTTTCGTTATACAAACATTTTATCCAAGCAGGCTGACTTTATTTGCTTGAGCTTCTCAAGTCGTTGAGCCTCTAAGGATATTTGCGTGTCGAGGGAACGGAAGAAAGAGGCGATTTGACGCTGCTCGGCAATACTACTCGGAAAGGAGATACTTGTATTCAATAATGCAGACTTTGAAATACTGGAAATTTTAGTACCCTGCATAAGTGGTAATAGTTGGTTATGGTAAGAAGGGGAATTTAAATAAAAGCCTAAATATCCCTCGCTAAACTCAAATAAAGTTCTACACGGTATCGTATGTAATCCTGCTACAACTTTTTCCTCACCAATGAATGTAATCTCCGTACATTTACCTACGGTACTATCCTCTGCTGCATCGGCAAAAACTATATCGCCTTTTTGTAATTTACAATTATTGGTTAATTGATTAGCTAAAAAATGATTTGTAATGTATGGTAGATCGTCTTTTCTAATATCAATCAAAGTTCCAAATTTAATTAAAATATCACCATAATGTATATTTCTAGCACTCCCTAATGTTTCATTTAAATCTGCGCGTGATAAGGTATTGTTTTTTAGATAACGGAAAACAATATCAAAAGGGACTGTCTTCCAGTCTTCCTTAAACCCTTTAAAACGGACACGTGGTTTCACTTCTCCTGCTTGTGGAAACATAGAAATAAGAGAAGAGGATTTTCCCCAATTCTTTAATCTATTCTGCAATTCCTGCAACCCCTTCACCGCAAACTCATCACCCGTAAGCTGACCAATCAATTCCGACAACTCTTTTTGAGCATCAACAATATTGTTTTCAATTTCATTATATGATAAGGCATACTTTGCTTCCAGTGCCGTGACTGATTTCTCAAGAGCAGAAAAGACAGATGACAATGTGCCATTAATGCCACCACACACCGGGTCAATCCACTTCTTGTGCAAGAAGAACTCTATATCTTCATTGCTTAGATGTTCTATGGCATCAATAGTAAGTTGCAGCAATGCAGCTTTATCCTCTTTGATATTTTTATTGAGCTTAGTAATTTTATCCCATAAACTCACAATCTCTTTCAGTTTAACTTTGGTTTCCGGTTCCACTTCATCGCCTTTAGCTTTGGCATCGGCCTTTATGGCATTCTTATTGAACTTGGTATTATCATCTTCATCCAGATAGGCTTGCCCTTCTTCTTCGGTGAAACCGTCACGCAGTTCTTCAAGCGAGGATGTAAATTCCTCTACTTCCGCTTGCTTTTCACTGATAGCATCCAGTTCGGCTTGAAATTTCTCATGTTGTACCAATTCAAACGGCAAGATGCGCCCCTTCAATCCATCGGGCACTTCTATCTCTTCATCACCTTTCTTCACAAGTTTATAAGCCTGCTCTACTACCCGCACAGCATCAATTCCCTCACTTTGTATAGTCTCTATATCCCCCGCTATCACCTGCCAATTATCTGAAAGAGCTTGGAAAGCGACGTATTTATCCACCAAAGGAATCGGCTTTAGGCGATTAAATATATCGTCAGCTATATCGTCCTGTTCATTTTGCTCCTTTACAGTACTGACATTCGTAATCAGTCGGCTATGAAGAAGACTTCCAAAATCGGAGAATGCATTCGCAAAGGTTTGCTTCAAATTGCACACATCCACATTCTCTTCAATAGCTTTAGCCACATCTTTGCTCTTCACCGTAGCATACGGACTACCGTCCTCCTTGGGCTGGAAAAGGTCTGCACGAAGTGAAGGCAACGCATCCCAATAGGTCTGCAATTTATTTATCTCGCTTTCGGGAATGCCACCAAACATAGTGGCATAGATATCATATTGTTCGGCAGCCTCCGAAGAATCCACATAACGGGGAATATTGAGGTTATATCCATTCCGCCGGATTTCGTCACGGCTTACCGGGCGAGAAAAGCCAGGAATAGGCGTACGCTCACGAATGGCATCGGCAATGCGCTTTATGTCGCAGGCACGGAGTCTATTGTTCTTGCCTTCCTTGATAAATCCTTTGGAAGCATCAATAATAAGCACATCGTCACTATCCCGATGCTGCTTCAAGACCATAATCAGTGTGGGAATACCTGTTCCAAAAAAGATGTTAGCCGGCAGCCCGATAATGGCATCTATATTATTAGTCTCAATAAGATTCCGACGGATTTTCCCTTCTCCTTCGCTATCTGCGTCCACATCGCCACGGAAAAGTACTCCATGAGGCAGTACGATGGTGAGAATGCCATCGGGTTTGAGGTGATGCAGTTCGTGAAGTAAGAAAGCATAGTCGGCTTTACTTTTAGGTGCTACACCATAATTCTTGAAACGAGAATCGAGTTCACGATCCGTGGCATCCCAATGCTGTGAATAAGGCGGATTTGACACAACCGCATCCACATAGAGTGGTTTGCCAATATCACTACCCATGGTTTGCAAAGGCCAGTCTTCATCCAGAGAATCAGCACAACGGGTATCAATATTGTCTGGCTTGATACCGCGCATCACGAGATTCATTCGGGTAAGGTTATAGGTATTCTCCTTCAGTTCTTGAGCATAATACTTCACTTGGTTTTTATCGGCGATATGGCGGCCAATAGATTTACCAATGGTAATCAGCAGAGAACCGGATCCACTTGTCGGGTCATATATTTCAATCTGCTGTTTGTCCTTATGATGCTCTGCTACAATCTCCGACATCAGTATCGCTACCTCGTGAGGAGTGTAGAATTCACCGGCTTTCTTTCCGGCATTGGCTGCAAAATTACTGATGAGATACTCATAAACATAACCCAGCACATCGTAATCCTGACTGCCATCGGTAGGAATATCTTTAATGAGCTTAATCAAATCCTTCAAAGCACGGGTTTGAGAAGAAGGATTTTCACCCAATTTGCTCAATCCGGCTTGTAGCGTCTTGAAGATGTTGGCATATACATGCTTATAGTTTGTACTGATTAGTCGGTCGAAGCTATTCAACGCAGCACTAAGGTCCGCCACACTGAAATCAGAATTGGGCAACAACCAAGTACTGAACAAGTATTTATATTCGATAAAATATCCTATATTATTTTTACAATAAGCAATCATCATCGTTGCTTCCGGGTCTTCATAATCTTCTACAAGAGTCTTCATGTCATCATCATTCCATCCGATACTACGAAGATAGTTCACTTCATTGTCTGATAGGAATTTATAGAACACAAGTCCAAGAATGTAATCCTTATATTCATTGGCATCTATTTTAGAACGCATTTTATTGGCCGAGGCCCATATTTTATTTGCAAGCTGCTGCTTATTCATATATTTAATGTCTTAATTATCTTTTATTTCCTACAATTCATCATCAATTATATACATACAAAATTAACAATTTATTCTCATATTTATTGCCGATTTGGAAAATATAACTCCCAAATAGATGAAAAAATATTTGTTTAAGCAACAATTAGAGACAAGCGTAAGAATTATCTCCGCATTTTTTACTACTCCCACCTCATGTCTGCTCTCCTTCCTATACCCTCCCTTCAGAACACCTTCTGAGAGGGGGAACAATGAGTCAGGAACAGAAAGGCATTCAGTCCCTGAGTGAAAGGCTTTCAGTCAGGGACTGAATCACGTTCACTCAGGGAGTGAAACGAAAGCTCTCTGCAAAACGAAGGATTTTAGAAAATATTTGTAACAAAAAAAATCAATCAGCAAGATAAAGACTTCAGGTATCAGCATTCCCCAATAACCGCATCCACCGTCTCCCCCTCCTTGAACAGTGTCTCGTTCGCCTGCGCCAACCGCTTCTTCAACCGGAACTTTTGTTGTGAAACCGAAGCAGGCGACACCGCAATAAGCGTAGCCACCTGTGCATTCGTGAAATGCAGACGTATCAGCAGGCAAAGTTGCAGGTCGGCAGCAGTTAATGAAGGAAAACGTGTGACAAGGCGGTTGGTGAAGTCATTGTACACACGATTTGCGAGTTCTATCAGGTGTTCCCAGTCTTTATCAGAGAGAAACTTGGGTTGGCGGCGCAGACGTTCCACCGCATCATCACGGTCTATTAACGTTGAAGTAAGAATCTGCACTTGCTTATCAAGCAGACAGATGCGTTCATTCTGCTTCTCCAGCAGTTCAGCTTCACGAGGCAACGGACGTTTTTCATATTCTTTAAGGCGAATACGGAGGGAGTCGTTCTCTCCTCGCAAGAGTACATTCCGGTCCGTGAGATTCAGCAAAGACTCTTCTACTTCTTCTCGCTCTTCGTCCATCAACGCCATTTCGTTCAAACACGCTTCCAATTCTTCGCGTTCGCGCTCGTTGCTACGCAGACGTTGTTCGTTCTCGCTCAGATTTATGAGATAACGGCGGTGCTTGCGCTCCTTGGAAAACTGAATATCCTTGATGGAAAGCCATACATTGAGGCCCATCATTAGTGCGGTGAATGTTCCCCACAGAAATTGTTTCCGCTTGTCGGCGGGCTTCAGGCGAACCAGGTTTCCACCGGAATGTTCCTTCACCTGATTGTATTCACGATGCAAGCCGGAGAGCAGACGGGCTATCCGGGCACTGTCGGCGACACCGGATTGTACCAGCGAGTCGGCACGGACAAGGGACTGTTCGTAGTTCATCAAAGTCGGGTCGGCAGGTTTCGAGCAGGCTGTCAGCCCGAAAAGGAGAGTCAGCAAGAGAAGAAGAGACGCGTGTTTCATCTTGAATGTATCTATTAATATAATAAGGTGCAAAGGTAGCGCTTTCTACCTACAAAAAGCACAGAGGCGCAAAGTTTTTGTCCTTTGCGCCCCTGTAACAATATAAATAGATTTTTAGAACTCGCTTGTAAAGTGGTATTTTATATTTGAAGTACTTCAAGCATATAAGAGTCATAAAATATCGAGATACGTATGAAGCTTTAATCAATACACAGGATTTTTTCAACAGCGGGTAGTAGATGCCCACCATAAACCTTCAGGGTAGCGCTTCCTACTGCATCACCAGCTTCTACAATCAACATTAATTTACCATTGAAAGTTCTCATGTAAGAAGAAGCAAAAGAAGTTTGACTTGTCGGGTCACCATTACAAGCAGCCTTTAAATGAGCATTGCCTTCTACCTCAAAGAAAAGTAAGTTGTCGGCCTTGGGACATAGATTGCCCTCCTTATCAACAATTTCAACTGTGACAAAAGCAAGATCTTGACCATCCGCCTTAATTTCCCGACGATCGACTGTTGTCCGTAGGCGATAAGTTTCTCCAGCAGTCTTTATAGCAGCAGTATCTACAGGCAAACCTTCATGATTGTATGCCACAACCTTGATTTCTCCAGGCTGATAGGTGACATCTTGCCACATCATACGATAACGATTATATTTGCTTTCCTTGCTCTTTTCCTTCATCCCCATACTTTTACCGTTAATAAACAGTTCTGCTTTAGGGTAATTAGTATAGCAAAACACAGGAACGTTTTGTCCTAAGCGCTCTTCCCAATTCCAATGCGGAAGTAGGTGCAATACAGGCGTTTTACTCCATTTACTCTGGTAAAGGTAGAATCGATCTTTCTTCATTCCTGCCAAGTCGACAATACCAAAATAAGAACTACGTGCCGGAGTACCTTCATTATAAGGCGTCGGCTCTCCCAAATAATCAAAGCCAGTCCAAACAAATTCACCGAATATAAAATCACAATCATCTTGTTGTTCAAATTCTGTATCCGGCGTAGATGCCCACCTTGGATATTCCATATCATAAGACGACACATGGTAATCTTCATAGCAGGCTCCTGGTTTCTCGGTTACTGGAAATTTATATTCACCACGACTACTCACTGTAGATGCGGTTTCACTTCCATAGAGTATGTAATCGGGATGTGCATCATGTTGCCTTCTGTAATCGTGAGGTTTATAGTTAAAGCCAACCAAATCGACTACATCCGTCAATCCGTTTTTTATAGCAGCAATATGCCCATTGAAACCTGCTGTCACAGGACGAGTCGGATCTTCCCGATGACAAATGTCAGCAAGCATTCGGGCTACTTCTGCACCATCACGTTGATTTTGCTCGCGTATTTCATTGCCGATGCTCCACATGATAACACATGGATGGTTTCGATCACGCCGAATCATAGCCTGTAAATCACGCTCTGCCCATTCGTCAAAATAACAATGATAACCATTGGCATTTTTCCCGATTCGCCATTCATCAAAGGCCTCTACTTGTACTACAAACCCCATACGATCACACAAATCAAGCAGCTCGGGAGCAGGAGGATTATGGGACGTGCGGATAGCATTGCACCCCATTTCTTTCATAATTTCCAACTGTCGTTCTATAGCCCGCACATTGACAGCTGCTCCTAAAGGTCCCAAATCATGATGCAAGCAGACTCCTTTTAGCTTTATAGATTCACCATTCAGAAAAAAGCCTTTGTCTTTGTCAAAACGGATGAAACGTAAACCAAAACTAATTTTATGGGTATCCATCAGTTGGTCGCCTACATATACATTGGAAACCAGTTGATATAAGTGGGGGGTATCGATACTCCATAAAAGAGGCTTTGGGAAGCTTATATCCTGCTCGAATGTAGAATTTCTTTCTCCTATGATTCTTCTTTGAGTTCTTTTTTTTCCTACCACGTTACCTTGGGCGTCAATAATAACACTTTCTAAAAGTATCGCACTTTTCTCATCGGCATGGTTCTCTATGCATGTGGAGATATGTACTTTTCCTTTCTGTTTGGATACCTCCGGCGTCGTGACAAATATTCCCCAATGCCCAATATTTATCGGATTTGCTACCACTAAACGTACATTGCGATAAAGTCCGGCTCCTGAATACCAACGAGACGATTCCGGCTTATTTTCCAGACGCACTACCAATATGTTTTTCCCTGAGTAATTCCATTTATCAGTCAAGTCAAAGGCGAAAGAAGAATAACCATAGGGCCATTCTCCAATATATTGCCCATTCAGGTAAACTTTAGACAAACTCATAGCTCCATCAAACTCTACCCTAATCCGCTTACCTGCCATTGAAGCATTGGACATTATATCAGTACGATAATATCCTACACCAAAAGCCGGTAAGGCTCCTGTACGTCCAGTGCGTATCCGAGGAGCCTTATCACCATCTTCTAAAACTTGAACCGATTGCATATCAATACGCATGTCGAAAGGCTTATCTATCGCCCAGTCATGAGGTACACGTATTTGTTCCCAATCATTATCGTCAAAGTCTGGTCTAATAGCATTAGGAACATCACCAAAGTGAAATTTCCAAGAGGTCAATGGAATCTGTTCGCAAGCAATGACAGAGACATTCCATAGTATCAAAACAAAAAATATGATTTTCCTTTCCATGATATCAATTTTAATAGATAACTCACTAATACCCCACTAAAATTAGGGTGAATTAAAAACTAAATAAGCCTCCATAATTTTAGACTACAAGAACATAGTGATAATCGTATAAATGTTATAATTGGACACTATAAATTTAAAACTTTTATCGCTATGTTCCTATTATTCAAACAAATAAATCAGGCAGTAACATTAAGTTTATGTGAGTTAATCTATTGTAATCATACTTCCCCACCAATCTTCATTAGGCTCCCAGTCAGGTCTAAACATTTGCATTCTATTCTCTTCTTGCTTTTGTAAAACTTCAGTTTTCCATACCAGCTTTACTTGAGCTTCTTTTTGAGGAATATATTCAGGATCAGGCAGAGGTAGTTTAGCGTCTACTTCTATTAGCCAAGCGTCAAGCAAAGTCTTTAATTCCTTAACCTTCTCCGGATATTGAATATTCAACGGCTCGCTTTCGCTAATATCAATGGCTAAATTGTATAACTCACAGTGTTGGTCTTCATAATAGTATATCAACTTCCAATCTCCTTTGCGAATTACTGACGAAGGATCTCCACCCTGATTTCCATAATGCGGATAATGCCAGAACAAGGCGCGTTCTTCTATCTTATCTTTATTGATAAGGGGGAATATACTGACACCGTCTTTGTGCTGTTCGGGCACAAAAGGAAGCCCAGCATAATCAAGTATCGTAGGATAGAAATCGGTACCTATCACAGGAGTCTCGCAAATTGTTCCTGATTGACAATCGGGATATTGCATCAACAAAGGAACCCGAATTCCACCTTCCCATTGGCGACCTTTACCACCACGCAAGGGCAATAATGAAGTGGAATAATTATCTCCTGTAGAGACACCTCCATTGTCACTCGTAAAAATGATTAAAGTATTCTTATCCAACCCCATTTCAGCTATGGCATCCAACACATTGCCTATGGCATCGTCCATTTGTTTAATTAATCCGGCATAGACAGGATTGTCTTGTGTTTGTCGTACTGGCAACGTACGATCTACTGCAAACCCACTTTCTTTTATTCCCAACTGTTCCGCTTTATTTCTGAAATAATTCCAGTTTTCTTTAGTCGTTTGAATCGGCCCGTGTACTGCATAAAAGGAGAGATAAGCAAAGAATGGTTTCTTCTTATTCTTCTTTTCGTGCTCACGTATAAAACTTACCGTTTCATTACTTAACCTCATGGATAAGTTCTCCCCCTTGGGTCCATCTGTTAATTTAGGATTATTATAAGGTGCGAAATAGCCGCCTTTGGGATTTCCGGCACTCCAACCACCTTTATTAATATCAAATCCATGATCTTCGGGCCAAGAGCCTTCTTCACCCAAATGCCATTTACCTGCTATAAAAGTGGTATAACCATTATCGCGAAGACATTCTGCCAATGTATATTCATCCTGTGGAAGATTCCATACATAATCAGCAGGAAGAAGCTTACTGTGACGTTTCATGCTACGCCAATCTTCACCAGATTTTTCTCCAATCCAATCCGTAACTCCATGGCGAGGAGTATATTTTCCCGTCATAATACTTGCACGCGAAGGGCTGGATACCTGACAAGTAGCATATGCATTAGTAAACTTTACGCCACGTTCAGCCAATCGATCCAAGTTAGGGGTTTCATAGTATTTACTCCCCATACAAGACAAATCATTCCAACCATAGTCATCAGCCAAAATAAACAGCACATTCATAGGCTCTTTTGACGGAGATTTTACTTGTTTTTTCTGCATTTGGGCTTGCGCTCCAATAGTAGCGCACAAAGAGCCTGCTAAAACTAAAAAAGTTTTCATATTAAGTTATTTTTAATTTGGTAGAACTTCAAGTATCTACCGTTTTTTTTTATTTTAAAACACTTAAATTATATCTGTACATAGTAGGCAGAATTCTTACTATTCCACTTCCACTTTGAAGAAATAAAGAGATTCTGCACCAATAGTTTGTCTGAAAGAATTCCGAGTCGTCTTTGTTAGTTCTTTAGAACTTCCATATTTAGGCAAGTTTTCATTCCACACTGTATACTCAATAGACGAACCTTTTATTTTTCTACTACCTAACCTAAATTCAACATTCTTAAGATCATCTTGCGACTTGTTTAATATCCAAACTGATAGAATATTACCTTTTATAAAAGCAGCAGTTACTGCAGAATTCGGCATATCTATATCGACATATTTACCTCCATTCACATTGTTTACAACCTTCTTGAATATTTCATATTTTGTAGTTTTTATGATTCTTCCATCTTGCCAGTGTGCCCAAATCATTGAATGATTCTTACCTGAAAAAGGACCATAAAACAACCAAGTACTCATCCCTACAAAACCAGCACGGAAATGATTCCATAAACTTTCAGAGTTCATAATCTCATCTTTCGTTTCAATGCCTATCCATCCATGCACTTCAGTATTCCAAGGTGCTTTCCCAAGTTCCTGAGCCTTTTTAACAAAATCTTCTCTACTTCCTTCCTCATTTGTATTATGAGTAGAAAGTATATCTATAGCATTCACCTCACCATTACCGGTATTAATAGAATTTATCCAAGCAATACCTCGCTTATAGTTCCAGGAAGAGGGTCCTATCAGTTTAGGCATATTCACGCCCGGATCCAATTTACTACGAATTTGCTCATTCATAATTTTCACTTGAGCAGGATTCACTATAGGTTTTTCGTTGGTTACATCCAAATAAGTAATTTTAAATCCTTTTGATCCCATATAATTGAGATAATCAGCATAATATTGTATTAATGCATCTAGGTCTAATTCACCATCCACCCATTTGGGCACTTCGACACCATCTATTTTTTTAGTTCCATTCTGTTTGAATTTCATTATCCAAGCAGGAACAGGAGACCATGGAACATTTTTTTCATGTCCCCATATGCTCTCTTTTTCTTCTTTAGTGTATGCCTCTCCCAACGGACGCGGACTTGCAAAGAACTCGATATTTGGATTAGCTTTTTTCATAGCTTCCATCATTACTAAAATATCTTCCGTATAAGCTGTCTCATCTTTTACACCTTTTTCACGTTCGTACTTACAATTGATGGCAACACGGACAAATTTCGATTGCAATTCTTTTACACCCAAATCGGCTAATTCATCTTTGATATAATTTTTCCAATACCATAATCTTTCAGCGTCAATTCCCAAATAAATATCTTGTTTTTCTGTTTCTGATATATTTACAGGTATTACCTCTTCAGAATCAGGTATCTCTGGGCCTTCTCCATCGGAAGGGAGAGAAGTATCAATACTTTCACCTTTACAGGATAAAACCATTGCAAGAAATACTAACACCAAAATGTTTTTTTTCATATAAAATATATTGCACTCTCAAATAGTCAGGAGCTATATTATTATTCTGTTATTGAAAAGTTACTGTATAGTATCACTTAAGTAAATACTATACAGTAATCTATATTTATTGTTTTTTAAGCAAACACAATGATATATACATCTACATCGGGTTTTGCTCAATCAGACCACCGGAAAGGTCTATTTCTGTTTGAGGAATTGGGAACAAATTGTGAACACCTTCTTCAAAATAATAACCCTTATTTTGAGCTTCCTTTTTGTTATCCCATTCCCATTTATCAGCCGTACTTTCATTCATGTTACGAACTACAAATGTTCCGGTCGGCCCCATGATATAAGATAGCATAGACTTACTTTCATCATTAGGATTCTTCCATCTGCGAAGGTCGTACAAGCGTTGCCCTTCACAAGCAAATTCTAATCTGCGTTCTTTGTAAATGGCATATTTTAAATCATCACCGGTCAGTGCCATGTCTGTAGTTAAACCAACACGATCACGTACACGCTTCAGAGACCCCAACGCACCAGACTCATTATTGTTATGATAAGCAGCTTCGGCATGAATCAATAACACATCTGCAAAACGCATCATATGGTAATTCAAAGGATGCCTTGGTTGATTATAAGGAATTGTTCTTTTAGCTTTGGGTATGTAGTACTTACGGCACACGCGTGCGGATTTATGTTTCGCAGGGGTGATTTTATATTTTAAAGCATCAGGATCACCATATACATCTTGGTTATGCACCATAATGGTATTTTTCAAGCGTATATCATCTCCTTCATCTTTATATGCTTTTTCTAAATCAGAAGTAGGTAATCCCCATGACCATCCATTATCATCACGGCAACCCATGATCGTTGTATAATATGAACCATATTGTCCAAAAGTGCTATTGTTACTATATTGTATTTGAAATACAGCTTCTTTACCATTACTATTATCAACATTCCATACATCGGAAAAATCATCTTCCAAGTCATATTGACCAGAATCGATAACTTCAAAGGCATATTGTTCTGCTAGATCCCAATCTTCCGTATATAAATTAGCTTTTGCCAAATATGCTGTAGCAGCTCCCCAGGTGGCTCTTCCTGCTTCTTTTGCAACTACCGGCAATACTTTGCGAGCTTCCATCAAGTCTTTCTTAATAAAATCATATGTATCCGCTACCGATGATCTTGACAAATGCAGTTCAATAGGAGTCAAAGGTTCACTCGTTAAAGGTACTCCGCCAAAGTTTTTCACTAATTCAAAGTAAGCAACAGCACGCAAAAATTTAGCTTCAGCAATCATTTCATCTTTGGCCTCCTGATTATCAAAAGGAGCTTCGGTAATCTTTTTAATTATCAAATTGCAATTATAGATTGTTTTGAAGTTTCTTGCATAGAAATTACCCACATGTTCATTGTTAGCCTTTCCCTTGAACAGGTAATGAGCTATCTCCAGATATTTCTCTCCATTTTGAGTAGTATTTCCAGCCCAACAATCATCAGTAGCCATGTCAGACATAACTCTGAGTATACAGATTTGTCCCCATTCAATAGGCATCAAAGAGCGATAGCATCCATTCAGTCCATAAATACATTCTTGCTCGGTTTTGTAGAACGAGTCAGCATCCAACGATCCATAAACTGGCTGATCGAGAAACCCTTCGCAAGAAGTTCCTCCCAATAATAAAATGATCAAAAGATATAAGTTTGCAATTTTTTTCATGATAATATTCTTTTAAATACAACTTAAAATGACATTTTTAATCCAAATATATAGGTACGAGGTTGAGGATACAATCCATTATCAATACCAGCGCTCAATGTACTACCTCCAACTTCAGGATCTTGTCCGGAATAGCCCGTTATAACAAACAAATTCTCTACAGAAGCATACACACGGAGCTTTGACATGCCCCAAAATTTCTTGGGAATTGTATATCCCAACTGCATGCTCCTACAACGCAAGAATGATGCATCTTCAACAAAGTAAGTAGACACCTTGCTAAGATTTCCATTCAAGTCTACACCCGACAATCTAGGCATAGTAGCATTTCGTTCATTACCTTCACGCCATACAGAATTATACACTCCTTTGAATACATTGAAGTCGTTTTTAGCCGTAGTATGTCTAAACTTCGTATTGCAGAAATTATCGCCACCCAACGATGCGTAAAAGGAAGTAGAGAAATCAAAATCTTTATAAGTTAAGTTAATATTTAAGCCAAGATTCAAATCGGGATAAGGATTGCCAATCGCCGTTCTATCTTTGTCATCAATAGTACCACTATTATCCAAATCTCTAAACTTCAAGTCACCAGGTCGGGCGTTACCCTGAATAGGTACTCCATCCTTTGCATAATTGTCTATTTCGTCTTGATTTTGGAAAATTCCGTCTACAATATAGCCATAGTATTCACCGATAATTCCGCCCTCAACGGTACGGGTAACATTTCCACCTCCATCGAAACTACCACCCCACAAAGCCTCACCATCAGCTAAGGTCTTAGCTTTGTTTTTAGAGTGCGAAGCTGTCAATCCAATTTTCATACTCCAATCCTTGAACTTTTCCATATAAGTTGCAGAAACTTCCCAACCGTTCACTTGAATGCATCCGACATTAGTCCAGATCTTTCCGGGATAGCCACTATACCATGGATTAGCACACTGCATCAACATATCTTCTGTTTTGCGCACGTAATAGTCAGCAGAAACAGAGAATCTGTTCCTAAAGAAAGAAGCATCAACACCGACATTGGCATCCTTTACTGTTTCCCATTTCACATCAGGATTCTTCACGCCACCGGGAAGATAAGCAATCTGCAAATCTTTATCCGATCCAAAAGGATAATAGCTACCGCTCAAGATGTCAAGATAAGCACCGTTGTCAATATTTTGATTACCAATCTGCCCCCATCCAACACGTAACTTAAGATCATTAACGATTTCAGAATCTTTTAGGAAGCCTTCACCACTTATTCTCCATGCAGCAGAAACAGAGGGGAAAAAAGCCCATTTGTTCTTATCCATAAATTTGGATGAGCCATCGTATCGTCCTGTCATAGTTAAATAGTAACGATTGTCATAGTTGTAATTCACACGGAACAAATATGAAAGAAGAGTATTGATACTTGTATTACCAGTTAAAGTCATTTCTCCCGTAGCAGCATCAATTTGTCTCAAAGACTCAAATTCTCCAGGCAAATCATTTCTGGATCCTTGCAATGTTCTACTTCTATATTTCTCCATGGTCATACCAGCCATGAGAGTAAACGAATGCTTTTGGATTTTCTTTTCATACGTAGCTGTGTTGTTCCACGACCAATTAGAACTGTTGTTGTGTCTGCGTTCTATCTTGGATCTTTCATTTCTTTCCAAATTATCAATAAAAAAAGTAGGGCTAAATATATCCTTTTCATTAAATCTAAATCCCAATCCTAATTGCGAACGAAGAGTCAATCCTGCTATCGGTTTCACTGTTAGTGTGGAGTTACTTATGAAACGATAGCTGGAGTAAGAATCATTACCTGCACGTGCCACAGCACCTACCGGGTTATGAGCTTGGTTATGTATGGAACGATGATACCAATTGAGCGGTTTGGAACGATCGTTAACTCCATCATTTACACGTTCTTCTTCTGGAATAAAAACTGGAGTAGTCGGGTCCATCTTAAGGATATTACCAACGACTCCCGGAGTATCTTCCTGTCCTTCAAAACTAACATTCAGATTTTGTGTAAAACTGACGTATTTATTAAAATTAAAATCTAAATTAAAACGAGATGATATTTTCTCCCAATAGCCTTTGTCCATCTGAGAATCCTGACGATAATACCCCAGAGAAGCAGAATAAACAATCTTATCAGAACCACCATTGAATGATAGATTGTATTTCTGTTGTGGAGCAACTTTGTTCATAACTTCTCTCCACCAATTCGTGGTATGTACATCATTTAAGTCGGGGAATGGCAAAGCTGCATCCGATCCGTTGTCATTTCTAGCTTTTTCATTCAACACTTTAGCATATTCCAGACCATCGGCCATATTAGGAGAACCAATAGTTTGAAAGCCAAACGATGCATCAAACTGAAAATTAACTTTACCTGCTTTACCTTTTTTAGTAGTGATCAGAATAACACCATTCGAAGCCTGAGTACCATAAATGGCAGTGGCAGAAGCATCTTTAAGTACTTCCATACTTTCTATGTCATTTGGATCCAAGTATCTAATATCTGTTCCCATTGGAATGCCATCAACCACATATAATGGTCTGTTATCTCCAAAATTTGATATACCACGAATAGTCACACTTGGATTACTGCCAGGAGCACCCGACGAATTCACGACTGTAACACCTGCTACTTGTCCTTGCAAAGAGGATTGAACGTTTCCACTAAAGAACTTGTCAATATCTTCACTCTTAACCGATGAAATAGCGCTTGTCAAATCCTGTTTTCTTGCTGTTCCATAGCCCACCACTACAATTTCATCTAAAGCATTGGTGTTTTCGGAAAGCACTACACGAAAATTTGTTTTTCCTTTAATTGATAATTGCTTATCAACATATCCTATAAAAGTAATCTTCAGAATTGCATCAGAACTTACAGTAAGAGTAAAAGCTCCTTCAATATCAGATATTGTACCATTACTTGTTCCTTTTTCCATAATGTTGGCACCGACAATTGGCTCGTTCCGTTCATCCACCACCACTCCTTTTATTGTTACTTTAGATTGGCTGACGCCATAAGTACTTATACTGGAATTAAAATCAGAAGCGTACACTTGAGTGCTTGTAGATATTAATCCCAAGAGAACCCACGTACATCCTAATAACTTGGATGTACACTTAAACTTTGTAAAAGCATTTAAGGATTTCAGATTGTAGTTTTTCATAAAATTATCTTAATATTAAGTTATATAATTCTTCTCATGAAGAAGAAATGATTCTAAAAGATTATTTCTCAAAGGCGAGCTTCCAGCTCTCATCGGTCATTCTTACTTCCTACATTATTTTCGTAAGTAATCATTTCACATATAACAATTTCTTCATCGCCCATTCTCTGTCTTATATACCTAATCCTCTCCTATATAAAATATCCGGATACTTATCCATAAAGGTACATAACAGAAAAGTACACTGACCATAGAACAGAAATAATGGTAAATGAATTCATGCTCTGTGCTACCCCATGTATCGATAGTCGGAGTTCTAATCCGATCCTGGCCGTAACATTCCAAATCGTTTTTCAACGTACCAGATGCAAATAATAGTCTATTCATAATATCCATATTGTGATTTCATTCTTTAAATTAAAGTTAATCATCTACGTTTTTCTAAAGCAAAAATAGTGCATTATATATGTAGAAGGGAGGGAGAATCAAGTCATTCAGCGGGGGAAAAAGAGTCAAAAACGGCTTTCAGTATGCTCTTTATGGATTTTCATCCTACCCGGTAACGTTGTTTATCATTTTACACAGTTTCATATATGTCATTACATGAACCTTATTATCCCGTTCATTCCAGATAACCGATCGTACAGGACGCCATCTACGCAACCAGACGATTAATATTTGAGGAGCATAGTAATGCTTTACTCTGTCTAAAACAGGGTAACCGCCACAATTAATATGATATAGAGTTATTTCTCTTTCGTCCTCATTCCCAAAGAACGTGGTTTCAAAAGCATTGCCAATAAACAATCCTGTTACATCCTCCTTACTACCATTCAAAAAAGAAATAATAGCAATAAAACCAATATAAAATACATAGAAGAAGCTTTCTATTAAAGTGTGTGTATTCATAATAAATGCGAATAACAATTATGGCTCAAAAGTAGTCCATCTGCTATTCATACACAGGGGAAGATTAAGGCAAAAAGAGGAGAAAATCCCGTCAATTGCCTTGTTTTAATGACTCCTGATATTCTTTTGGGGTCATTCCTTTCTTTTTCTTAAAAATTTCTCTAAAATATTTAGGATCTGTAAAACCAACCATATAAGCGATCTCTGCTATTCGCAAATCTGAATGCCGTAAGAGCATGCAAGCTTTTTTAATTCTAACATCACGAATAAATTCATTGAGAGACATACCTGTAAGCGATTTCAATTTTCGATATAATGTAGATTGGCTCATATTCATCATTTCGGAAAAAATTTCATTAGAAAACTCACTATTATCCATTTGTTGTTCAATGGCTGCAATTGCTTTATCCAAAAAATCTCGGTCAAACACAGACAAATCCAAATCACATATATCTAAATTATCTTGTTGACGGAATTGCTGGATCAGCAATTTACGATTCGTTATTAACACTTGGATTTGAGCAGTCAATAACACCATCTCTACAGGCTTAGTTATATATACATCAGCCCCAGCATCATATCCTTCCAAATGATATTCAGTCTGGGTTTTGGCAGTGAGCATTACAATAGGTAAATGATTCAACGCAGTGTCATTTCTTATTATTCGGCACAATTCAACACCATTCATTTCTGGCATCATATAGTCAGTTATGACAGCATCAATATTCTGTTCCTCTTGTAGTATATCAATTGCTATCTTTCCATTGACAGCTGTACTCACATTAAACTGTTTACTTAACACTTTCGTCATTACAGCCAGCAAATCCATATCATCTTCTACTAAAAGCAAATGTGCACGTTCATTATTCGTTTCTTCAATAATTACAGCTTCTTCAATAATCGGTTCGAGTTCCTTTTTCAAATTTTCATTTTTCATTTCTTCAGATTCCTCATCAATTTGCTCTGTTGTATAGCTCTGTTTATCAGAAGGAATCATCACTGTAAATACTGTAGTTTCATTAAGTATACTTTGTACAGAAATCGTTCCATGATGCAATTCCACCAAGTCTTTAGTTAATGAAAGTCCAAGACCTGTGCCTTTCGTCTTAAACTTACGGTAGTCTCCTTCATAAAAACGTTTAAATAGTAAAGGTATCTTATTTTCAGGAATTCCATCTCCCGTATTTTCTACTTTAAGAATAAAATAGTTTTTGTTATCCTGAATCATCTGTGACAAAGAAACCAGAACCATTCCATTCTGATAATTATATTTCAAAGCATTAGAGAGCAGATTATAGATAATCTTGTCCAACTTGTCCACATCGAAATAAGCCATTATGACATCTTGTTCCGCCTGAAAGTTCAATGTGATATTCTTTGATTGCAGCAAAGGATAAAAATTTTCTTCACATAGTTCTTTCACAAATGCCACTATATTGTTATAGCTAACTTTCAATTTCAAATTACCGCTTTCAACCTTACGAAACTCCAGTATTTGCTGCAAAAGTCGCTGAAGGCGTTTCAGATTCAGCCTCATAATATTCAAAGTTTGCCCATCAGCCTTTCCATCCTGTTTCAGACTGTCAATCGAACATTGCAGCACACTAAGAGGGGTAAATAGCTCATGCGAAATATTAGTAAAGAAAGTCAACTTAGCCTGATTTACTTCTTCGGATTTCTTATGCTCGATTTGTTCTATCTTCAAAGCATTTTGTAACCGAATACGTTTTCTTATGATACGAAAAGCCATATATGTTATTATACCAATTAGCAAAGTATAAATTACATAAGCCTGCCAAGTCAACCAAGGCGGTGGCATAATCGTCAGTTTCATCTCTACAGGCTGCGACCATACACTATTTTCATTACATGCTCTAACCTGAAATACATATTCTCCCGTATCCAAATTATTATAGGATATATGCCGATTATTGGCATCCACATAAATCCAATTCTTATTCACCCCTTTCATGCGATATGCATAACGATTCGCCTGCGGATTGGTATAGGAGAGACAACTGAAGCTCATCTGAACATTATTCTGATTGTATGCCAATAAAAGCTCTTTTGTATAAGGTGGTAAAAACGTCTCACCCACCTGTCCTTTATCAACCAACTCTTGTAACGGTACATTCATTATGGAAACATCCACAATAGCAGTTTTAGGAATAACAGAATCTATCACATTCTGACTAGGGATATAACAATCAATTCCATTGGTTCCACCAAATAATATTTCAGAATTAGATAACCTCAGTGATGTAGATTTTATAAACTGGGTATTTACCAGGCCTTCGCTTTGTGTATAAAGTTTAGCATGATTTTCCTGTACTAGACTCATGCATATCAACCCTTTTCCGGTAGCCATCCACAAATTACGATCTTTATCTTCTACAATAGAATAAATGATATTATTGGAAAACATTTGAATGTTTTCCAACATTTCAAAATGATCATTCACTTTACTATACTTACTTAATCCTCCACCTTGTGTACCAATCCATAGTTGCTCATTCGAATCTTGATAGAAACAAAGCACATTATCATAATTCAATTTTCCATTCGCCAGATTATAGTCTGTCAATTTTCCATCAAGAGACAAGTAAAAAGCACCATAATCTTTAGTGCCAATCCATATTCCAGCTTTATCACACAACACCGTATGGATAGATTTATTACTAATTATATTATTTAATACAGCCACAGGTTTTATCACATATTCTTGTTCACTTATAGATTCTCCGATAAAAAGTCCCTGCTCTGTAGCAATCCACATGTTACCAATAGTATCTTGTACCATGGTGTTTATAGTTATTAAATCAGGATATTCATCTCGTAGTCTAATTAGTGATACAGGTTTCGTTCCATTCCGTTTAACTATATAGATTCCGTCATAACGGGTACCCAGCCATATATCTCCTGTTTTTTGATGTTTAGTAATCGACTGAACTGCGTTTCCAGCAATATTTCTTAAAGCATCTATCTCTTTATATGAATATTGTTTTCCTGTTTTCTTATCCCATAACAACAATATATCTAATCGTGCTCCGATCCATATAATCGATGATTCATCTTCATACAATGCTGTAACCATAGTATTATCTGCTGTACCTACAGATATAGCATTGTGTACGAAAGGCACTTTGCGTTTTACAAGTTTATTGATTCCTCCTCCTGATGCAGAAGCCCATAATATGTTTTTTCTATCATTATAAATAGTCCATATTTCATATCCTCCAAGTTCGTCAGCATCATATACTGTAAAACTATTAGTAGAATCCGGTTCTGACAGTACGGCCAGCCCTCTTGCTGTTGCTACCCACAATTCATCATATTGGGAATCATATACCAGTTCATGTATTACATCACTGGGTAAAGCTCCATCTTTTGAGGAAGAATAATAAAACTTATATGCTGAAGAATGAGAATCAAAAGGATTTTCTAAACGCATTATCCCCTGATTATTCCACATTGATACCCACATTCGATGATTATTATCTTCCGCAAAGCCAGTTATTCTTAAATCCTTATTTCGACATATTGTATCATAGTTGAATACTTCCATAGTCTGCATGTTCAAAGTAAAAAAACCATTTCTCCAAGTCCCTACCCAAATATAACCTCTAGAATCTTCATATAAAGAGGATATATCTGCTTTTATTAAAAAATTCACTTGATAATCTAATTTGTTACATAAAAAAAGACCATTTGAAGTACCTAAAAGAATATCTCCCTGTTGAGTAATTAAAAGCCTGCTAATTTTGCCACACTTACTAGTATCTATCGATATCGGAAGTACCTGCCCAATCATCGGATCAAAAATAGTAATTCCTTTAGAAGTCACTATCCAAAATCTTCCATTGTTATCTCTTTTCATTGACAAAATATGATTAGAAATAAAAAATGATGGAGATAAATAGTCAGAACGATAAGTTTTTAACTGATATCCGTCATATCTACACAAGCCATTTGTAGTACCAAACCACATAAAACCGAGTTCATCTTGCAGTATACAAGTTACATCATTGCTAGCTAAGCCTGAATTTATATTTAAATTTGTAATACTAATTCGAGCCAAATTAGTATTATTGGCAGATAAGAAGTATAAAGGTATAAATAAAATAAAAAGAAGAAAAGACAGAAATTTCATATTTGCAAAATATTTATTATACAAACAACAAATTTATAATATATTCAATTATGTACCTTACACATGCAAATGTTTAACAAATAACATGAGTTCGATATAAGATTGATATTAATAAATAAAAGAATAGCGGTAAAAGCACCAACTTTATAGTATTCAAATATAACTTTAAAACAAATACCACTATGTTCTCAGAAACCAAAGTTACTATTTTTTTTGTTTGGGAGATGATTTCTGCAAAGAATTTGAAATGTAACAAGTAAAACGCATACTTGAAAATCAAGAAAAGATACCCCTCATATTACTCATTCCGGTATCATTCTTTGCTCCAAACATTATCTAATAATATATCTCCATAGCCTTATATAAAAGAATACAGGGATACAAAGTTTCTATTCTTTGCATCCCTGTATCCGGAAATTCCTAATTCTGAACATCTATCAGAACTCGCTTGTAAAATGGAATTTTATATTTTTAAAGTCCATCTGCGCCATCTGCAACACATAGCCGCTATCGGCCAGGAATACATCCCTGCCCCCACGATCCTTTGCCATATACTGATACTTACGCTTCTTGAAAGCTTCCAGTTCTTCCGGATTATCACTCTCTATCCAGCAAGCCTTATACAGGCTCAACGGCTCCCAACGACACTTCGCACTGTATTCATTCTCCAAGCGATACTGGATAACCTCGAACTGCAACTGTCCTACCGTACCGATAATCTTACGCCCGTTGAACTGGTTAACAAACAATTGCGCCACACCTTCGTCCATCAACTGGTCGATACCCTTGGCAAGTTGTTTCTGCTTCATCGGGTCAGCATTCTCAATGTACTTGAACATCTCCGGTGAGAAGCTCGGCAGACCACGGAAATGAAGCATCTCCCCTTCCGTCAGTGTATCACCAATCTTAAAAGTACCGTTATCCGGCAAACCGATAATATCGCCTGCCCAAGCCTCATCAACAGTCGTCTTACGCTGTGCCATGAACTGTGTGGGCGAAGAAAAGCGCATCGTCTTTCCATGACGCACATGCATATATGGAGCATTACGCGTAAATTTACCTGAGCAAATCTTACAGAATGCAATACAAGAACGATGATTCGGGTCGATATTCGCTGTAATCTTGAAGACAAAGCCGGTGAATTTAGGCTCTTCCGGCTCCACTTCACGTTCTTCCGCCTGCACCGGACGAGGGCTTGGGGCTATCTCCACAAAGCAATCCAGCAACTCCTGCACACCGAAGTTATTCAGGGCCGAGCCAAAGAATACAGGTGCCACTTCCCCTTTCAGGTATTCTTCCTTATCAAATTCAGAATATACTCCATCTATCAACTCCAACTCACCACGCAGTTTATCAGCCAGTTGTGTACCGATTTGCTTATCCAACTCTTCGGTATTGATATCTACTTCCACCTTTTCCGTCACCACTTGCTTGGAAGGCTGGAAAAGATTCAGATTGTTTTCATAGATGTTATAAACCCCCTTGAAGCGGATACCACTTTCGATAGGCCACGTCAACGGACGCACATGAATGGCAAGTTCTTCCTCCAGCTCATCCAGCAAATCGAAAGGGTCTTTGGCCTCACGGTCCATTTTATTGATGAATATAATAACCGGAGTATTACGCATACGGCATACCTCCATCAACTTACGCGTCTGCGTTTCCACACCTTTTGCACCATCCACAACAATGATAACGCTATCTACAGCAGTCAGCGTGCGGTATGTATCTTCGGCAAAGTCCTGGTGACCGGGAGTATCGAGGATATTAATCTTATAATCTTTATAATCGAACTCCATCACGGAGGTAGTTACAGAGATACCACGCTGTTTCTCTATATCCATCCAGTCGGATGTAGCGGTCTTCTTTATCTTATTGCTCTTTACAGCACCCGCTACCTGAATCTGTCCACCAAAAAGCAACAGTTTTTCAGTCAATGACGTTTTACCGGCATCCGGATGCGCGATAATCGCAAAGGTTCGTCTTCTTTGAATTTCTTGGTTCATTCGTCGTTATCGTTATTTTTATTTTTACTCATTGCCTTAGCATTGAGTGCAACACCTAAGGCGATGCCCAAAGCGATGCCCAAAGCCAGTTTATCTATTATAAGCCCTAAAGCCACTCCTAAGCAGACCCCTACAGATATATAGGGATAATTTATCTTTTTCTTCGAATTCATACTTCAAGCTTCTTAATGCATTCTACAAGGCTCTTCTCCCAATGGGGAACTTCAATGCCGAAAGTCTTTTTTATTTTCGTCTTATCCAATACGGAATAATGCGGGCGTGGTGCCTTTGCCGGATACTCATCCGTATGCAGCGGGTTTACTTTACAGGTCGTGATACCGGCAATGCGATGAATAGCCACCGTAAAATCATACCAGGAACATACGCCCTCATCGCTAAAATGGTAAATACCCGGAACGATCCCCTGATTAATAGCTGCATAGATAGCCAGTGCCAGGTCATTTGCATAGGTCGGTGTGCCAATCTGATCGAAAACCACACCCAAAGACTCACGCTCACGCCCCAACCGGATCATCGTTTTCACAAAATTGTTTCCATAGATAGAATACAGCCAAGCGGTACGGATCACCATTGCTTTCTCGCAATTCTGCATCACTTCTTTCTCCCCACCCAGCTTAGTAAAACCGTAAACCGAATTAGGACAAGGCGGACAATCTTCTTTATAAGGTATATGTGCTGTTCCATCAAAGACATAATCCGTAGAAACCTGTATCATAGCAGCACCATTGGCCTGTGCAGCACGTGCCAGTATGCCCGGAGCTTCCTGATTCAGTTTGCGGCACAACTCTTCGTTATCTTCCGCTTTATCAACTGCCGTATAGGCAGCACAGTTCACAACCACTTCAATGCCATTCTCAGCAATACATTTCTGCACTGCCTGCTCGTCGCAGATGTCCAGTTCTTGTACATCCGTAAAAAAACACGTGTGTTGTGGATTCTCTTTTGCAAGGACTTGCATTTCGTTACCAAGCTGTCCGTTGGCCCCGGTTACTAATATTCTCATCTTTATATGTACGATTTGACGATTTACGATTGAAATTACATTATTGATACTTTCCGGTTCATCACTTATTATTCAATTTCCAGTTCACCCTTCTTTTCTTTCTCATAATAGTTGGCAAGCAGGGAAATGAAACTGCTGATAGCTTCTATTGCTTTCGCAGTTCCTGTAGTAATTTCTTTCTTCTGCAAACGCAGCAACAAAACCCCATATAAGGCTTCGAAACACGTTTCCAGTTCCGGCTCGTCTTTCTTTCCACTTTTCTGTCGAAGTTCTACGATGAAAGGCAATGCTTTGAAATAAGCTGCACTATAATAAGGATACTTCGGGGATGCCAGCAATTCGCCGTGCAACTCCGTCAGGTTAATTATAATATTACGATTGATTTGTAAGTGACCATTTTCTTTCACTCCCTCGGTACGCATCATCTCAATCAGATTGCCGTACCATTCCTCCAAAGCCGTATGCTCTTCTTCCGGATAACGGGAGATTATGTTTTCGCGTATTTTATCGATATCACATCCGTTGGCACGTATCAGATCTTCTACTTGCCACATATATATAAGGTATTCCGCGATATTTTTCGCTTTCAATTGTTGCGCTATCTTCATGATTCTATGTTTCTTCTCAGTAAAGTGACTCGCCCATCAGCGTAAACACCAACCCGAACACAGACACAACAATGACAATGCCCCCGATTATACGGTTCAATATCCAGATGCCGCGCAGGTTGAATTGCGTACGGACTTTATTCACAAAGAAAGTGATGCCAAACCACCACGCCAGTGCTCCCAGCGCAATAGCCAGATATCCGGTAACCGCCTCAAATACCAGTACTCCTTCACTGACAAACGCAAAACGAGCAAAGAGACCGATAAACAGGAAGATAATAAGCGGATTGGATAACGTAACGGCAAAAGCAGTAATAAAGTTATGAAAATAAGAACCTTTATTGGTAGAGATGGGACGAATAGACTGGACAGGATTACTACGGAACGTATAAATACCAAAAGCTAACAACATGATACTTCCGAACAACTGCAAATAAAAGATATTTTTATTGACGTAATCGAATACGAAACTCATTCCATACCCTGTTAACAAGGCATATGCAATGTCGCTTAACGATGCTCCCAAACCTGTTATGAAACCATACCAACGCCCTTTATTCAACGTACGCTGGATGCACAGCACGCCTACAGGTCCCAACGGAGCAGACACAACTACCCCGATAATGAACCCTTTCCATAATATATCGAATATGGTCCTTATCTCAATCATGGCTGCAAATATCGGACTTTTTTATGAGATGAACGAATTATGTTAACGTTTTTTCGACAGTAAGAACCGAGAGAGGCTTTTTTTAGCGACTTTTGGATATCCGGTCCTGATAAGAAACTCTTCCGCCTCATATATATTATTCAGACCTTGAGTTATATCATAGCAAGGCATAACTTTTAGCACGATTCATTTTTTTATACCCTTTTACTTCTCTCCCCCAACGATTTTATGTATCTTTGCGCCATAGAAAAAAAGCTGGTATTTCCCGTAAATGCGTCTCCGCTTTTCCGGAGTAATCCCAATCGCAAAATCGTAAAATCATAAATCGTAAATATAAGTATGATTCTTTTTTTCAGAACCCCATCCAAGAGCGTGATGGCCGTAGAATGTGACCACGCACTCACCCAGGCAGAAAGCGACAAACTCTGCTGGCTTTTTGGAGAAGCCACCCCCGAAAGTGAAGACAACCTGAAAGGACATTTCGTTGGTCCGCGCCGCGAAATGATTACTCCTTGGAGTACGAATGCCGTAGAAATCACCCAGAACATGGGATTGAATGGCATTACCCGTATTGAAGAGTATTTCCCCGTAAAGGACGAAAATGCTGACCGTGACCCGATGCTGCAACGCATGTACAAAGGTTTGGATCAGAATGTATTCACCACCAACCGTAAGCCGGAACCGATCGTCCATATCGAAGACCTGGAAGCTTACAATGAGAAAGAAGGTCTGGCACTCTCTAAAGAAGAGATGGACTACCTCAAGAAAGTAGAGAAAGACCTCGGACGTAAGTTGACAGACTCCGAAGTGTTTGGTTTCGCTCAAATCAACTCCGAGCACTGCCGTCACAAAATTTTTGGCGGAACGTTCATCATCGACGGTGTGGAACAAGAGTCTTCCCTCTTCCAGATGATTAAAAAGACCACTCAGGAAAATCCGAATAAAATTATTTCAGCCTATAAAGACAACGTAGCTTTTGCAGAAGGTCCGGTAGTTGAGCAGTTTGCTCCGGCAGATCATTCCAAACCTGATTTCTTCCAGGTAAAAGATATAAAGAGTGTTATCTCACTGAAAGCTGAAACACATAACTTCCCTACCACAGTTGAACCGTTCAACGGTGCATCTACTGGTACAGGTGGCGAAATCCGCGACCGTATGGGTGGTGGTAAAGGTTCTTGGCCGATTGCCGGAACTGCTGTTTATATGACTTCTTATCCCCGCACGGACGAAGGACGTCCTTGGGAAGAAATATTGCCGGTACGCCAATGGCTGTACCAGACTCCGGAACAAATTCTGATCAAGGCATCCAATGGTGCCAGTGACTTCGGTAATAAGTTTGGCCAGCCACTGATTTGTGGTTCGGTACTTACTTTTGAACATAAAGAAAACGACGAAGTTTATGGTTACGATAAAGTAATCATGCTTGCCGGTGGTGTAGGTTACGGTACAAAACGTGACTGCCTGAAAGGTGCTCCCGAAGCCGGAAACAAAGTCGTTGTAATCGGTGGTGACAATTATCGTATCGGTTTGGGCGGTGGCTCCGTTTCTTCAGTAGACACCGGACGTTACAGCAGTGGTATTGAACTGAACGCCGTACAACGTGCCAACGCCGAAATGCAGAAACGTGCCTACAACGTAGTACGTGCCCTCTGCGAAGAAGAAACTAACCCGGTGGTGTCCATCCACGATCACGGTTCAGCAGGACACGTGAACTGTCTCTCCGAATTGGTGGAAGAATGTGGTGGTTTGATCGACATGAGTAAATTACCCGTAGGTGACCAGACTTTGTCAGCTAAAGAAATCATCGCCAACGAAAGCCAGGAGCGCATGGGATTGCTGATTGAAGAAGAAGCTATCGAACATGTACGTAAAATAGCTGAACGCGAACGTGCTCCGATGTATGTGGTAGGTGAAACTACCGGCGATCATCGTTTTGCTTTCCAACAAGCTGACGGTGTACGTCCGTTCGACCTTGCCGTGGAACAGATGTTCGGTTCGTCTCCCAAGACTTACATGATAGACAAAACCGTAGAGCGTCACTACGAAATGCCGAAATACGAACAGTCCAAGTTGCACGAATACCTGACGAATGTATTGCAATTGGAAGCTGTTGCCTGCAAAGACTGGTTGACTAACAAAGTAGACCGTTCCGTAACAGGTAAGATTGCCCGCCAGCAATGCCAGGGCGAATTGCAGTTACCGCTGAGTGACTGCGGTGTGGTTGCCCTCGACTATCGTGGCGAAAAAGGTATCGCTACCTCATTGGGACATGCACCACAAGCTGCATTGGCAGATCCGGCAGCCGGTTCGGTACTTTCTGTAAGCGAAGCGTTGACCAACCTTGTATGGGCTCCTATGGTTGAAGGAATGGACAGCATTTCCCTCTCTGCCAACTGGATGTGGCCTTGCCGCTCACAAGAGGGTGAAGATGCACGCCTCTACACCGCCGTAAAGGCATTAAGTGATTTCTGCTGTGCACTGCAAATCAACGTGCCTACCGGAAAAGACTCTCTTTCCATGACTCAGAAATATCCCGACGGTAGCAAGGTGATTGCTCCGGGAACCGTTATTGTTTCGGCAGGCGGTGAAGTATCTGACGTGAAGAAAGTAGTTTCTCCTGTACTGGTAAACAACGAAAAGACAACCATTTATCATATTGATTTCAGCTTCGATACATTGAAACTGGGTGGTTCGGCTTTTGCACAGTCATTGGGCAAAGTAGGTGACGAAGTACCTACCGTACAAGATGCCGAATATTTCCGCGATGCTTTCCTTGCTGTTCAGGAGTTGGTAAACAAAGGATTGATTCTTGCCGGACATGATATTTCTGCCGGTGGTTTGATTACTACTCTGCTTGAAATGTGTTTCGCTAATGTAGAAGGTGGTATGGAGATCAACCTCGACAAAATGAAGGAACACGACCTTGTGAAAATTTTGTTTGCCGAAAATCCGGGTATCGTGATCCAGGTAAGCGACAAGCACAAAGAAGAGGTTAAACAGATATTGGAAGATGCCGGTGTGGGTTATGTGAAAATCGGTAAGCCGACTGACGAACGTCACATCCTCGTATCCAAAGACGATGCTACTTACCAGTTCGGTATCGATTATATGCGTGATGTATGGTATTCTACTTCTTACCTGCTCGACCGCAAACAATCTATGAACGGCTGTGCTAAAAAGCGCTTCGAAAACTATAAGATGCAACCTCTGGAATTCGCTTTCATGCCTGATTTCAAAGGTAAACTCTCTCAATACGGTATTGATCCGGACCGTCGTACCCCGACAGGTATCCGTGCAGCAATTATCCGCGAGAAGGGTACGAATGGTGAACGCGAAATGGCCTACTCACTGTATCTGGCAGGATTCGATGTGAAAGACGTTACGATGACCGACCTTATCAGCGGACGCGAGACACTGGAAGATGTGAACATGATTGTTTACTGCGGTGGTTTCTCTAACTCCGACGTACTGGGTTCTGCCAAAGGTTGGGCAGGTGCTTTCCTCTTCAACCCGAAAGCCAAAGAAGCTCTCGACAAATATTACGCTCGTGAAGATACACTTTCACTGGGTGTTTGTAATGGCTGTCAGCTGATGATGGAACTGAACCTCATTAATCCGGAACACAAGAAGAATGGCAAGATGCTTCACAATGAATCGCATAAATTCGAATCCAGATTCCTGGGACTTACCATTCCAACAAACCGTAGTGTAATGTTCGGTTCGTTAAGCGGAAGCAAACTCGGCATCTGGGTAGCTCATGGAGAAGGAAAGTTCTCTTTGCCTTACGATGAAGATAAATACAACGTAGTGGCTAAATATAGTTATGATGAATATCCTGCCAATCCGAACGGTTCGGACTACTCCATTGCTGCAATAGCAAGTTCCGACGGACGTCATCTGGCTATCATGCCTCACTTGGAGCGTTCCATATTCCCATGGCAAAACGGTTGTTATCCTGCTGACCGTCTGCACAGTGACCAGATTACTCCATGGATGGAGGCCTTCGTCAATGCACGTAAATGGGTAGAAGAAAAGACAAAGTAGTTCTGGCTACAATTTATAAGTGATGTACAGGCGCAGGTTATAATATACAACTTGCGCCTGTTTCGTCTAAACAATACGAGGTATCGAACACTATTCTTCTACATTCATTTTGCTTTTATCAAACAAAATGCATATTTTTGCGTTAATTTCACAAAAGCCCCCAACAACAAACGCCCATAACTGTTATGAGAAAACTCGTCCTTTTCTTTATATTCACATATTTTTCTGCCCTATGCATCGCCCAAACATATAAATATCTCGGCGTAGAAGATGGCTTAAGTAACCGTAGGGTATACGCCATTCAGAAAGGGCCGAAAGGTTATATGTGGTTTCTTACGCATAATGGCATCGACCGTTATGACGGAAAAAACTTCAAGCAATACCGGCTCATAGACAGCGAGATAGAGGTCAATTCTATGTTAAATCTGAGTTGGCTCTATGTTGGCACGGATGGAACACTTTGGGAAATAGGCAAAAAAGGAAGAGTATTCCGCTATGATGCCAAACATGACCGCTTCCAGTTAGTATACAAACTACCGGATGAAGTGGTAAAAGGAACACCGACTCCTGTCAGCTACGGTTTTATTGATAGCAACAATGTCATATGGCTCTGTAACGAAGAGGCATTATACCTCTACGATACAAAAACTGAGAAAACGACCATCATCAAAAACCATATAGGTGAAAGTATTACAGATATCGAACAAATCGATTCTGAACATTATTTCATTGGCACAGATGTCGGCATACATCATGCCGAATTAAAAAACAATGTTCTTAATCTTTCTCCTTGCAACTGGCTCGACAATCTGAAGATGCAGGTTAATGAACTATTCCTCCATAAAGAAAGCCGTAAACTTTTCATTGGAACTTTTCAGAAAGGTGTTTATCTGTATGACATGAACATCCATCAAGCTATTGAACTGAATGTCGGTTTGAAGGATGTCAGTATTACACGTATCAAAGCTTTCAACGATAAAGAAATCTTAATAGCCACAGATGGTGCCGGAGTATATAAGCTGAATGTAGATACCTACAAATGTGAGCCCTATATTGTAGCCGACTATAGCAGCTATAATTCCATGAACGGCAACAGCATTTATGATCTCTATGTCGATGGTGACCGTATCTGGATGGCAAACTATCCCATCGGCATTACGGTACGTAATAATCAATACACCAGCTATCAATGGATCAAACATTCCATAGGCAATAAGCAATCACTGATCAATGATCAGGTAAATGCCATCATCGAAGATCATGAAGGAGATTTATGGTTTGCGACCAACAATGGCATCAGCCTATATTCCACTAAAAACAAGCAATGGCATTCATTCCTTAGCATATTCGACAATGGGAGTGTAACCAAGAATCACGTTTTTATTTCTTTATGTGAAGTTTCACCAGGCATTATCTGGGCAGGTGGATATAGTTCGGGGATTTATCAAATCAACAAAAAACAGATGAGTGTAGGATTCTTCACTCCTTCCACGTTTGGAGATTGTGACATTCGTCCCGACAAATACATACGCTCTATAATGAAGGATTCCGACGGGAATATATGGTCCGGTGGTTATTATAACTTAAAACGGATTGACTTTGCCCGTAAAAACATACGCGCCTATCCGGGATTGAGTGGCATCACGGATATAAAAGAAAAAGATAAGCAACACATGTGGATAGGTACTGCTACAGGTTTGTATTTACTGGATACAGAAACCGGCAAGTTTGAGTACATCACGATGCCAATAGAGTCTTTCTATATCAATGCACTTTATCAGTCGGATAATGGCCTGCTGTACATAGGAACCAGCAATTCCGGATTACTCATTTATGATCATGAAAAGAAATCTTTCGAGCACTTCCACAAAGACAATTGTCCCTTGATTTCCAACAATATATACAGTATTCTTTCGGATGGAGAAAAAAGTGTCCTGTTGAGTACGGAAAACAGTCTGACAAGTTATTATCCTGAAGAAAAGGTATTCCATAACTGGACTAAAGAGCAGGGATTAAAGAGTGATCACTTCAATGCAACATCGGGCATATTGCGCAAGAATGGAGACTTCATTCTTGGAAGTACGGACGGAGCGATAGAATTCCATAAAGATATGATGATTCCACGCAACTATAAGTTCCAAATGATATTCAGTGATTTGCGTGTATTTTATCAAACCGTTTACCCAGGTGATGAAGGTTCACCGCTGGAAGTGGATATAGATGACACCAAAACCTTGAAACTGAAATACAATCAGAATATATTCTCTTTACGGATTTCTGCCATCAACTATGATTATCCATCACTGATTCTGTATTCATGGAAGTTGGATGGTTTCTACGACGGATGGAGTCGCCCCGAAAAGGATTGCCTGATCCGGTTCACTAACCTAAGTCCCGGAAAATATACTCTACGGGTACGTGCCATTTCCAGTGAAGACAGACGAATCGTTCTTGAAGAACGTAATATGGATATTATTATAGAACAACCGATATGGCTTAGTATCTGGGCTTTACTACTTTATGCTATTGTTATTGCAGCAATTGTTACTATAACTTTACGTGTCATCATCTTACGTAAACAACGAAAAACTTCGGATGAAAAGATACGCTTCTTTATCAATACAGCGCACGATATCCGTACTCCGTTGACATTGATCAAAGCTCCTTTGGAAGAACTCAGCGAAAAGGAAGATCTGACACCAGGCGGACGTAGTAATATGAATACTGCCATACGAAATGTGAATGCCCTGCTGCGTCTTACAACTAACCTGATCAACTTTGAACGCGCAGATACTTATTCCAGTGCTTTGTATGTATCAGAATACGAATTGAGTACATACATGGAAGAAATGATCAATGCTTTCCGTGCTTATGCAGATGTTAAACATGTCAGTCTGACATACGAAAGCAACTTCCGCTATATGAATGTCTGGCTCGACAAAGATAAAATGGACTCTATTCTGAAGAATTTGATTTCCAATGCTTTGAAATATACACCGGAAGGTGGTAGCGTACATATCTTTGCTGCTGAGACTGAAGACAACTGGAGCGTTGAAGTAAAGGATACGGGTATCGGTATTCCGGCTTCCGAACAAAAAAAGCTATTCAGAATGCATTTTCGGGGTAGTAATGCTATAAACTCAAAGGTTACAGGTAGTGGTATTGGTCTCCTACTGGTATGGAAACTCGTCCGTCTGCATAAAGGTAAAATTAACTTCAGCAGCACGGAAGGTAAAGGTTCCTGCATTAAGGTTATATTCCCGAAGAAAGAAAAATATTATCGTAAAGCTGTTCACAGTCCGAAGCCGGGAAGTGAGAAAGTGGTTTATGCAGAATCAGGTGTGCCTAAGAATATTTCTTTAAGTACTGTTTATGATACTGCCAGACAGAAACAACAGCAGAATGGCGATCTTCCGAAAATTTTAATTGTAGAGGATAATGACGAACTGAGAGAGTATTTGCGCAATACACTGTCGGATGATTATATCATACAGGTATGTAGTGACGGCAAGCAAGCACTCGACATAGTAAAAGAGTACATGCCTAACATGATCATTTCGGATATCATGATGCCCGAAATGCGTGGGGATGAATTGTGTCACAGATTGAAGAATGATATTGAAACATCACATATTCCCATCATATTGCTTACAGCACTGAATAATGATAGAAATATCATTGAAGGATTGAAGACGAGAGCAGACGAATACATTGTGAAACCATTTAATATTGGTATTCTTCGTGCTACGATAGCTAATATCCTTACTAACCGTTCCTTATTGCGCCATAAATATGCCAATCTGGAACTGAACGATGAAGAGAGTGACACAGCTTGCATCAACTGTTCCACTGACATTGACTGGAAATTCATTTCTACTGTCAAGAAGAGTGTGGAAGACAATATGGATAATAGCTCCTTTACAGTTGATGTACTATGTAACTTACTGAATATGAGTCGCACCAGTTTTTACAATAAAATAAAGGCTCTGACTGACCAAGCCCCAGCAGATTATATCCGACTGATACGCCTGAAACGTGCCGCCCAGTTACTGAAAGAGCAACAGCACAGTATAACTGAGGTCGCCGAAATGACGGGATTTAGTGATGCGAAGTACTTCCGTGAAGTATTTAAAAAGCATTTCAACGTCAGTCCAAGTCAATATGCGAAACAGAAAGAAGAAGATAATAATGATAAGATGAAATAATAACATGAATATTTACCTCGAGGCATTCGGCCTCTTTTCTAAGATAGGACTCTTTACTATAGGAGGCGGCTATGCCATGGTGCCATTGATAGAAGAAGAAATTGTAGACAAACGGAAATGGATTGCCAAAGACGATTTCATTGACTTACTCGCCATTTCCCAATCAACCCCAGGCATTCTTGCAGTTAACATTTCTATTTTCATCGGATATAAGTTAAGGGGGATTCGCGGAAGCATAGTTACCACTTTAGGTACTATACTACCGTCATTCTTCATAATTCTTGCCATTGCGTTATTCTTCCATAACTTCAAAGATAATGTCATTGTTGAACGTATCTTTAAAGGTATTCGTCCGGCGGTAGTTGCATTGATCGCCGCTCCTACATTCAGTATGGCAAAATCAGCCAAGGTAAACCGTTACAATATCTGGATACCAGTCGTATCAGCATTGGTCATCTGGCTACTGGGCTTCTCCCCTATTTGGGTAATTATCATTGCCGGTGTGGGAGGATACTTGTACGGACGGCTGCGCCGTCCGAAAGTTGAGAGTTGAGAGCTGGCTGCGCATCATAAATTATAAATCATAAATCATAATTTCCCCATGCTTTATTTACAATTATTCTATACATTCTTCAAGATCGGTTTATTTGGCTTTGGTGGCGGATATGCCATGCTTTCTATGATACAAGGTGAAGTGGTCACCCGCTATGGCTGGTTGACATCACAAGAATTTACAGATATTGTGGCTATCAGTCAAATGACGCCCGGACCTATCGGAATCAATTCGGCAACGTATGTAGGTTTTACTGCTACCGGAAGTGTATGGGGCTCTATCATCGCTACCCTTGCAGTGGTGCTTCCCTCATTCATATTGATGTTAGCCATCAGTAAATTCTTCCTGAAATATCAGAAGCATCCGGTTGTAGAAGCCGTATTCAGTGGATTACGTCCGGCAGTGGTCGGATTGCTGGCATCAGCAGCATTGGTATTGATGAACGCAGAAAACTTCAGTTCACCCAAAGAAGATATGTACTCGTTTATTATTAGCTGCCTCATTTTCCTGGTAGCTTTTATAGGAACCAGGAAATATAAAATCAATCCGATACTAATGATTGTAGCTTGCGGAATAGCAGGGCTTATATTATATCAATAAAAAAGGTGAAGCTTATAGCTTCACCTTTTTTGCAACTGTTTTCGACTCATTATGCAGTCGGTCGAGTGCCGTCACCACATAACGATATTTTGTTTTTCCATTCTCATACGGCAATTTATAGAAGTTATCGCGCGTAATGGCTACGATATGGGAAGGATCGCTGATATCCACTTTCTCTTTTGCACCGAAGCGGTAAATCACATATTGAACAGCACGGTTCATTTCATCTTTGTATTTCGGAGCTGTCCAAAACAAAAGATATCCGTCTTCTGTCCACACGGGTTTTACCTTACGCACTTTATCAGGTGCTTCATTATCCATAAAATCGAATACCGGCGGCAAGGCGGGATATTTATGATATTCCGCAATCAAAGCATCACGATATTTCCCGGCATTTTCCACCACTGCACTGGCAGGCCACTGGCAACTTCCGCCAATCGTCTGATAAGCACGCTGCAATGCCATCTTGCGAGGAAGTTGGTTCATAGAAGGGTTTTGCGGATCAGCATTCTGTACTGTATTCATCACTGACTGCCCGATAAACAAAGGACGGTTCTCCGTATGCTTTGCCCACCATTTCACCAATGTTTCATAATCAGCTGCCGGATGGCCAATATGCCAATATATTTGCGGAATATTATAGTCCACCCAACCTTCACGAGCCCAAAGGAGTACATCGGCATAAAGGTCATCATAATTCTGTAATCCATTAGTCTTACTACCCAGCGGATCGCTTTTCTCATTACGATAGATACCAAAAGGAGATACACCAAATTTAACCCACGGCTTCACCTCGCGTACTGTCTCATGTATTTTCTTTATCAACACATTGACATTACTGCGCCGCCAATCTGCTTTATTTGAAAAGCCACCACCGTAACGGGCAAAGCTGGCATCATCTGGAAAGTCCACTCCCGGTTTAGGATAGGGATAGAAATAATCATCCATATGGATGGCATCCACATCATAGCGGGAAACAATGTCCATTACCACCATGCAGATATGGCGACGACTTTCCGGTAATGCCGGATCAAAATATAATTGGTCACCATAGGTCACAAACCACTCGGGATGGATATTATAAACATGATTTGGGGCCAATTCATTCTTTAGCGAGGTCTTCACGCGATAGGGATTGATCCACGCATGAAATTCCATGCCTCGTTTATGACATTCTTCAATCATAAACTCCATAGGATCCCAATAAGGATTAGGAGCCTTTCCCTGTACACCTGTCAGAAAACGGCTCCACGGTTCCAGTTTGGAGGCATAAAGAGCATCAGCCTCAGGACGTACCTGGAAAATGATTGCATTGATACCTGCCTCTTGCAAAGAATTCAACTGGTCAATCAAGGTTTGTTTTAACTTCTCGGTAGGAATTCCACGAAACTGTCCGTTGACAGCCTGAATCCAGGCTGCACGAAATTCACGTTTAGGATATCTTTCGGGTTGCGGAGATTGTGCCGCCGCAGTTAAAGAAAAGAGTAGAGCGCATACGCACAAAAGAGTTTTTACTTTCATTCTTTATAAATCTGATTAAGGGTTGTTTATTAATTATGCAGGCCATTCTACTACCATACGGGTACCGCCAGTATAAGATGTATCCAGATAAATTTTGCCATCAACAATGTCCATTACCTGGCGGGCTATGGAAAGTCCCAATCCTGTACCAGGCCTAAAGGTATCTATTTTAAAGAAACGCTCGAAAATAGTATCCTGACATTGCGGGTCGATACCTATACCTGTATCCTCTATAATAAAACGAATGATACTATTCGCTTTATCTTCCTCACACAGTAGACGAATGACTCCTTGTTCAGTAAACTTCTCGGCATTGTCCAGCAACAAAGACAGGACACGCTTCATCCAGGCACGCACAGTCAGGATTACAGGATCATCAGGAGATGGAATCCACTGCAATTCCACACCGTCATTTTGTTTGCCTCCAAATTCATCTATACATTCAAGACAGCAAGCGTTGACATCTACAACTTCTTTAGGCATATCTGCCGTCTGAGAGTCCATGTCAGCTATATCAATAATATTATCAATCAATCCCAGCAAATAAGCACTGTTCTTCTCCACCTGACCGGAGTATTCACGAGCATCTTCCACATCCAGCCCTTCCTCGGCAAGCAAAGCAGAAAAACCCACAACAGAATTAAGCGGTGTACGCAACTCATGCGTAACATGCTGGATGAATGAACTCTTGATGCGTCCCATCTTCTGCAATTCCTTACGGGCAACATCCAATTTCCGGTTCATAGATAAAGTGCGAACATAGAGGTAAGTAACCAGCAGAAGTAATATAAATATCAGGCAACCGGCAATAGATACCGTAATAAGCCGTTCACGACTCATTCTTTCACTCAATTCCAACTTTTCCATCTTCAGGCGGTCCACTTCAAACTGGGCAGTGTATTTGTTCAGTTGTTCATCCATTTCTGCCGTACGTACAGAATCATTCAATTGAGAGTATTCTGCAAAAGCACGGCATGCCTCCTTATAGTGACCTACTTGTTCCAGCATAATGGCTTTCTGCCTATAATTTCCAGGGTAATAATTACCGATCGAACGTTGGTAATCAATTAAAGAATCCATATAAACCACAGCATTACTTATATCTCCCAGGATCTGGTTGCACATTATTTTGTAACCGAACCATCCTTCTTGTGATATGTCTCCTTTATGTTTGAGGTAATAAGCATTCGCCTCACGGATGTAAGGTTCTGCCGCCTTCGCTCCTTTCACTCCTAAGACAGCTATGACACGAAATTGATAATAACGCATATATAGCGCCTCTCCCATAGATATATTTTTATCTTCTACAGTTTTCACCAACTGTCCTAAACGGTCCAAATAGGGCAAGGCCTCATTATACGACTGACGTGCCAGATAAGTTTGAATGATATTAAGAGAAACAACGTAGGCGTCACGGTAGTATTTGCCTTCCTCAAAATGTTTTAAAGCATTATCATAATATTCAATACAGAGCTTTATATTCTGACCGAACACACGGTGGTTATAGCCTATACACATCTCCCCGGATGCCATGCCATATTTATCTTTCCTCTGTTCGGCATCTTTACATAGCAATTCTGTCTCTTTCATCGCCTCTTCCTGCATGCCCTTTTCAGTCATCCGCTGAATATATTGCCTCCATGCCTGATAGCGATCCGTATTGCGATGACAACGGTCCGCCCAATCCATATATTCATAAGTCATCAGACGCAGACTATCCGTATCACCCAACTCATAATAATGATTTGTAATGATGGCATAAGCATCACTGATATTTGCCGTATCTTTCCGTTCTTTTGCCAGTTCCAGAAAGTGCATGCCCAAAGGTAGAAAATTCGGCTTGCCATTAGCTTTCCGCACACTATCGGCAAGTGATTTCAGATCAACAGTCTCTTGTCCTGTAATTGTCTCGACACAAAAGAACAAGCATACCAAAATGGCACACAAGCATATCCGAGGGTATCGCATAGGGATGATTCGTTTAAAAATGCGCATAAAAATAGCTCTTTTCCTGCTGGTATATCAGCAACTATTTAAAAGTATAACAAATCTTAACCTGCCAATCATTATACATATTTGAACCGCAGTGATTATCTTTGCAAACTGATATTCACTATAGTGATTCTGATTATGATAAAAAACAACTCCATACTTATCAAAGGCGCACGCGTCAACAACCTAAAAAATATAGACGTAGAAATACCCAGAAACAAACTTGTCGTCATCACCGGGCTATCCGGTTCCGGTAAATCATCCCTGGCATTCGACACGCTATATGCAGAAGGACAACGTCGTTATGTAGAAAGCCTGAGCAGTTATGCCCGCCAGTTCCTGGGACGTATGAGCAAGCCGGAATGTGACTTTATTAAGGGAATTCCGCCAGCTATTGCCATAGAACAAAAGGTGAGTAGTCGCAATCCACGATCCACCGTCGGTACCTCTACCGAAATTTACGAATACCTGCGTTTACTGTATGCACGCATCGGACGGACATTCAGTCCCATCAGCGGAGAGGAAGTAAAAAAACATTCCACAGAAGATATCGTAAACTGTATGTTGGGATATCCGGAAGGAACAAGATACACCGTACTGGCTCCGATATTACTCCGCGAAGACCGAACGATGAAGCAGCAATTAGACATCGATATGAAACAAGGTTTCAACCGTCTGGAAGTAAACGGAGAAATGGTTCGTATCGACGAATACGAGCCTAAAAAAGAAGATACAGTTTTCTTGTTGATAGACCGTATGGTAGCATCTAAAGAGAAAGATGCAATCAGCCGGTTAACAGATTCTGCCGAGACAGCCATGTACGAAGGTGACGGAGCCTGCCTACTGCGATTCTATCAACCTGACGGAACAACCAGCCTATACCGCTTCAGCACTAAATTCGAGGCAGACGGCATTGCTTTTGAGGAGCCCAGTGACCAGATGTTTTCTTTCAATTCCCCTATTGGTGCATGTCCTGAGTGTGAGGGTTTCGGCAAGGTAATCGGCATTGATGAACACTTGGTAATACCCAACCGCTCATTATCCGTATACGACGGTGCCGTGGTATGCTGGCGCGGCGAAGTAATGGGAGAATGGAAAGACATGGTAATACGCGGTGCTGAAAAAGCCGGTTTCCCGATCTTCACCCCCTACTTTGAACTTACAAACGAGCAGCGCCGCATGTTATGGGAAGGTACCCCTTACTTCCAAGGAATCAATGCTTTCTTCAAGATGGTACAGGAAAATCAGTACAAAATACAGTACCGTGTGATGTTAGCACGCTATCGTGGCAAAACACTTTGTCCAAAGTGCCACGGTACCCGCCTGAAGCCCGAAGCCAGCTATGTACAGGTAGGCGGACGAAATATCTCCGAACTTGTGGACTTGCCGATTACGGAACTGAAAACTTTCTTCGATAACCTTCAGCTGGATAAGCATGATACGGATGTTGCCACCCGTATCCTAACGGAAATCAACAGTCGCATCCGCTTCCTTCTCGATGTAGGATTGGGATATCTGACATTAAACCGCCTCAGCAATTCGCTTTCCGGTGGTGAAAGTCAGCGCATCAACCTCGCTACTTCATTAGGCAGTAGCCTGGTTGGCTCACTCTATATTCTTGATGAACCAAGTATCGGGTTGCATAGCCGCGACACAGATAAGCTGATCCATGTATTACGTCAATTACAACAATTGGGTAATACGGTTGTCATCGTGGAACATGACGAGGAAATCATCCGTGCAGCAGATTATATTATAGATATCGGACCGAAAGCCGGACGTCTGGGCGGACAAGTTGTCTACCAGGGAGATATGAAAGATTTGCAACCCAATAGTGATAGTTACACAGTACGTTATCTGCTGGGAGAAGAAGAAATTCCTGTTCCGGAACACCGTCGTCCATGGAATAACTACATAGAACTGACCGGAGCCCGCGAGAATAATCTGAAAGGGGTAAACGTACGTTTTCCGCTAAATGTGATGACTGTAGTAACCGGAGTCAGCGGTTCCGGTAAGAGTACTCTGGTACGTGACGTTTTCTTCCGTGCCCTGAAGCGCGAACTGGATGAATGCAGTGAACGTCCGGGTGAATTCGCTTCTATTGGTGGTGACCTGCAAAACCTGCGGAACGTAGAATTTGTAGACCAGAACCCCATTGGTAAATCCAGTCGTTCGAATCCTGTGACATATATCAAAGCTTACGATGAAATTCGTAAATTATGGGCAGAACAACCGCTTGCCAAGCAAATGGGATACACTGCCGGTTACTTCTCATTCAACAGTGAAGGCGGACGTTGCGAAGAATGTAAAGGTGACGGAACCATCACAGTAGAAATGCAATTCATGGCCGACTTGGTTCTGGAATGTGAAACCTGCCATGGCAAACGCTTCAAAGCAGATACACTGGAAGTTAAGTTCCATGATGCCAATATATATGATGTACTGGAAATGACCGTAAACCAGGCCGTGGAGTTCTTCACCAAACACGGACAAAAGAAGATTGTGAAGAAACTTGCTCCACTGCAAGATGTGGGATTGGGATATATCAAACTGGGACAATCTTCCTCCACCCTTTCAGGTGGTGAAAACCAGCGTGTGAAACTGGCTTACTACCTCAGTCAGGAGAAAGCAGACCCCACCCTGTTTATCTTTGATGAACCGACCACGGGATTGCACTTCCATGACATCCGTAAATTGCTGGAAGCATTCGATGCTTTGATATTACGTGGACACTCCATTGTAATCATTGAACACAACATGGATGTTATTAAATGTGCCGACTACGTAATAGACCTTGGACCGGAAGGCGGTGATAAAGGTGGAAATCTGGTAGCTGCAGGTACACCAGAGGAAGTGGCAAAATGTGCAGCAAGCTATACAGGACAATTCCTGCAAGAGAAATTACACATGAAATAATTGAAATGAATTCATCTCATGAGACGATTTATTTTGTCTCGTAAGATGAAAATATTCGTCCCATGAGATAAAAAAAATCGTCCCGTAAGACTATTAATATGATCTCATGGGACGATTCATAAAATCCGCAAAGCGGAAGAAAACTCTTAGAAGTAGAAACCGAAACCTACCTTCAGGCCAAATACCGAACGGTCACTATTTACGTTCCAGTACACAGCCGGTTCAAGTGTCACTGTCCTTGACAAGAAGAAAGCATAGCCAGCCTCTGCTCCGAATGAAAACTTGGTATCACTGCTTGAACTCCAACTCCAACGATCCATATTAACATCAGCACCCAGATAGATTCCAGTCTTACTAAAATAATAACGCCCACCTACACCGAGAGTATAGACATCCGTATCGGAACCACCATTATTCCAGGCAGCCCCTGCATGTACCAATAACGCCACATTATCCAGCAAGAATGCACCACCCTTGGCTTCAATAGCAAAAGAGGTCTTATCTGTATCCGTATTATGCGACAAACCTAACCCGGAAATTGACGGATTCACAATCCACTTTCCTTTTTCAAACTGTGCCTGGGCAGCCACTGTGGCCACAAGCAGACAAACGAATAATACTAATTTTTTCATTGTTACTTATAGTTTTTGGTGTTATTGTACTTTTCATCTTCTTCTTTACGTTTCCGCTGCAATTCTTCTTTCTTACGCAGCACCAGCCAGAGAATAAACACGATAATATAAGATGCCGCAACCGTAATGTATTTCTCCATATCACTGATGACAGTGTTACGCGGCAGGAAATAGGCTGCTGTAGCACTCACATAGATAAGCAGGGCGATCGTAATACTTGTTGATTTTTTGAATTTCTTCATTACCAAAGTTTTTTAGTTGTTTTGAAATACCAGATATTAAACCAGAATGCGGCTATCACTACAGAAAGAATGGCAATAACGAGAGCCATTTGAGGCCCTAAGTCAAAACCTTCGGGAGCTATACAAATATAAGTTGTACAAACGGCGGTCATGAATATAGCCGGTAAATAAGTTACATAAAAATAGCGTCCCTTCTTCTCACGCACCAAATAAACGGTAATCGCCCAAAGAGTGAAAACAGAGAGCGTCTGGTTGGTCCATGCGAAGTAACGCCAAATCATATCAAAGCCTTCTTTGTCACGCAGACTGTAAAGCAACAGACCAATAGCAACGAGAAACATCGGCACACATATATATAAACGGCGTCGTATGGTTTTTTGTTCCATTCCAAGAAAGTCAGCCACAATGAGACGGGCAGAACGAAAAGCGGTGTCACCACTGGTGATAGGCGCAGCAATCACACCCAATATAGCGAGGAAACCACCTATTACGCCAAGCCAGTCTTTAGTGATGGCATCTACTACTACAGCCGCATTCGTTTCGCCCATTCCATTTTCATGAAAGAAGTAAGTGGCCACAGCAGCCCATATCAGAGCAACAATACCTTCGGTAATCATGGCACCATAGAATACAGGACGACCGTGACGTTCGCTTGTCATACAACGTGCCATCAACGGGCTTTGTGTTGCATGAAAACCACTGATAGCGCCACAGGCTATGCTAACAAACATAATTGGGAAAATAGGCAATTCGACAGCATTCGGGTTCGTATTCTGCAATCCGTCCCAGAATTCCGGCAGAACAGGATGCTTCACATAGAGCATCACCAATATACCGACCGCCATAAAGAGCAATGCAACAGCAAAAAGTGGGTAAATCTTACCTATTATCTTATCGACGGGCAACAAGGTTGCTAAAATATAATAGATAAATACAATCACTATCCAGAACGTAGCATCCAGCGACTCCGGCGTAAGCTTTGCCAACAGCCCGGCAGGACCGGCTACAAACACAGCCCCCACCAATATCATCAGAAGTACGGTAAAACCACGCATCACTTGCTTGGTAGTCGTACCCAGATATCGACCGATGATTTCCGGCAAACTTTCACCGCCATTACGCAAAGAAAGCATACCTGCCAGATAATCGTGTACAGCACCGGCAAAGATGCTGCCAAACACAATCCACAAATAGGACGACACCCCGAATTTAGCCCCCATAATAGCGCCGAAAATGGGTCCTAAACCGGCAATATTAAGAAATTGTATCATGAATATTTTCCACGTGGGCAGAGGAATATAGTCCACCCCGTCGGTCTTGGTCAGGGCAGGTGTTTTACGATCGTCAGGGCCAAAGATGCGTTCGATGAAACGCCCGTAAAGAAAATAGCCCGCTATTAATGCCAGTAAGCAAAGCGTAAATGTAATCATGGTGCGTTGTTATTCATTACTTTTAATGCACGCAAATGTAACAGTTTCTTAGGAAACTGCACAACTTTCTCGAGTGTTTTACTTATCTTCGCCGCGAAAAATGACAGAAATAAAGAAGTAAAAGAGAATCCAGCCCTATCATGAAACAGTTACTGCTTATCATACTATTCAGCATATTGGTTTTGCCCCTTGCTGCGCAATCCATCGGTGAGACGACAAATCGTCCGCCTAAATACGAAGTGCGTGCCGCCTGGATTACCGCTGTCTATGGCCTGGACTGGCCGCGTACCCGTGCCACCACGCCCGAAGGTATCTGGAAACAAAAAGCAGAACTCGTCGAAATACTGGACCGACTGAAAGATGCCAACTTCAACACCGTACTCTTCCAGACACGGACACGCGGTGATGTACTCTATCGCTCAAAAATTGAGCCTTTCAATTCTATACTAACCGGAAAAACAGGTGGCGATCCGGGGTATGACCCGCTGGCTTTTGCCGTAGAGGAATGTCATAAACGCGGTATGGAATGCCATGCCTGGATGGTAGCCATTCCATTGGGTAACCGCAAACATGTTGCCAATCTGGGTAATACCTCTGTCACTAAACAAAAATCCGCCATTTGTGTACCTTACAAGCGGGAATATTTCCTCAATCCCGGAAATCCGCAAACCAAAGAATATCTGATGAGTCTTGTACGTGAGGTTGTGGAAAAATATGACGTAGATGGCGTCCATTTCGATTATCTGCGCTATCCGGAGAATGCTCCCCGTTTTCCCGATACTTACGATTTCCGGAAGTACGGTAAAGGACGTGATCTTTCCCAATGGCGCAGGGATAATATCACAGAAATCGTCCGTCATCTCTATAAAGGTGTAAAAGCTCTGAAACCCTGGGTAAAGGTTAGTACCTGCCCGGTAGGTAAATACCGTGACACTTCCCGCTATCCTTCTCGCGGCTGGAATGCTTTCCACACCGTCTATCAGGATGCACAAGGTTGGCTGGGCGAAGGGATACAAGATCAGATATATCCCATGATTTATTTCCGTGGTAATCATTTCTACCCTTTTGCCCTCGACTGGCAGGAACAAAGTAATGGACGACAGATTATTCCAGGACTGGGCATTTATTTCCTTGACCCCAGCGAAGGCAACTGGACTTTGGACGAAGTGGAACGCCAAATGTACTTTATCCGCAAACATAAACTGGCAGGTCAGGCTCATTATCGTGTAAAATATCTGATGGATAACACTCAGGGATTGTATGATGCATTGGAAGAAGATTTCTATACCGCTCCTGCCTTGCAGCCCGCCATGCCATGGATAGACAACGTACCACCTACAACTCCCGGCAATTTAACCGTTACCCAGCAATCCGACGGCTACATACATTTGAGCTGGCTTCCCGCCACGGACAATGATAAACGCAATGTGCCGACTTATGTCATCTATGGTTCGGATACTTATCCCGTAGATACCTCTAACCCGGAAAATATCATAGCCCAGCGTGTACAGGGAACAGAATATACATATGCCCCCATCCGTCTGTGGACAGCAAAGAAATACTTTGCCGTCACAGCTGTAGATCGTTGTGGAAATGAGAGCGAAGCATGCAAACAGGTCTTACACTAATCATTCGTATCATTCACCCTACTCTTATAACATAGAACATAGGCGCGATACCGGCTCTTCGGTGTAACCGGAACTAACGGAAGATAGCCGGAAACCAAACGTCCGTTTTCTATTACAGCAGGATACTGCTCCATCGCCTGCTCATGCTCTTCCTGCAGGGCATTGTTCGTTGGATAATAATCAATTTTAAAATTACCAACTGTGCCCGGAGCTACAAAATTCTCGCGAAACAGATGTGCCGCCACTCCCATATTCATACGCACGTTAATTTCCACACAAGGATGAATACGGTAACTCTGCGTTTCCTCATCACGACAAACCATCATGTCTACACCCAGATAACCCGTATAAGACTCTCCGAATACAACAGTTAATAACTCCTGCAACCTTTCGCGTACCTGGACCAAAGTTACCAATGGTACGTATTCAGTTATCCAGTTTTCCACCCATTCAGGTGTTACCAGCAGATTACCAAGATAGGCTCCTTTTTCATTGGTCAGGAAAAGAGAATAACCAGTAAAAAGTACCCTGCCACGTCCATCAGAATAAAATTCAAGAGCAAAATCTTCTACCTTATTATATACAGGTTGCCCGATTACCCCCTCTTGTTCATCCAAAACATGCTGACACCAACCGGCAATAGAATCGGTAAATGTACCTCTACACCAGTTCAATCCTTTACCACTACTTGACCAAGGCGCCTTCAACACTGTACGTTTATACTTCTCTACAAATTCCTGACAAGCAGGGATATCATGCAGATAGTTGGCCAAACCACAACAATTCTCAATGCCATGCAAGCCGTCAAGCACTACCATAGCCAACTCTCGAGAAGAAAAGGTACGAAGTCTTTTTAATTCCTCCAGCGTAGGAAGTTTGTGTTTTGCAATTCCCCCTTTCAACATGCGTTTACGAAAAGCAAGATTCCAGCCCCATGGTATAATCTGAGATTCGGCATAATCAGGCAGTTCAGGTTCGGTAACCAACTGCACGGAAAGGGGAAACATACGCTTCATTATTTGCAGATAATCTGCATTATAAGCTGATGGAGCGAGTACGGCACTGCCAGGCTGGGCATACCAGATGGGTAATAAAGCAAGGTCCTGAGCCATTCGGCGGGCAGAAGCGGGAGCTATATAATTTTCTTCATTGTTAGCAAGCGCCATGTCTGTGTCTGGGTTGAATACGTAGAGTTTCATACAATTACAGTTCTTTATTATTTAAAGCCGCAAAATTACAGAGAAAAACAAGGCAAAGCAAATATATAAACTTCACTAACAAAAAAGATATTTTGCCATCTCTACTTTGCAATTCTACAAAAAAGCCGTATATTTGTCGCCCGATAAACCGAATTTAACAGCATGGAAGCATTCTACCGCACACACGCCTATCTTGTTGAGCATACCAATGCCCCTGTTCGCCGTGACCTCATGGATGAGATCAACTGGAACGACCGCCTTATCGGTATTAAAGGAACGCGTGGTGTAGGCAAAACCACGTTTCTGTTACAATACGCTAAAGAGAAATTCGGCACTGACCGTTCTTGTCTCTTTATCAATATGAACAACTTCTACTTTTCTTATTTCAGCATCGTTGACTTCGCTTATGAATTCCAACGCCGCGGTGGAAAAGTATTATTGATAGACCAGGTGTTTAAACACCCTGACTGGAGCAGAGAACTGAGAATGTGCTACGACCGTTTCCCGAACCTCAAAATTGTATTCACCGGTTCGTCCGTGATGCGACTGAAAGAGGAAAATCTGGAACTGCGTGATATAGTGAAGAGTTATAACCTGCGTGGCTTCTCTTTCCGTGAGTATCTGAACCTGCAAACAGGCATGAAGTTCCGTGCTTATACACTGGAAGAGATTTTGAGCAACCACGAACAGATTGCCAAAGGTATCCTTTCGAAAGTGCGCCCGTTAGATTACCTGCAGGATTATCTGCACCACGGCTTCTATCCGTTCTTTCTGGAAAAACGCAATTTCTCGGAAAATCTGCTGAAGACCATGAATATGATGGTGGAAGTGGATATTCTTCTCATTAAACAGATTGAACTGAAATATCTTTCAAAAATCAAGAAATTGCTCTATATGCTGGCAGTAGACGGTCCGAAAGCCCCGAACGTAAGCCAGCTGGCAAACGATATACAGACATCCCGTGCTACGGTGATGAACTACATCAAATATCTGGCAGATGCACGTCTTATCAATATGGTATATCCGAAGGGAGAAGAATTCCCTAAGAAACCATCAAAGATTATGATGCACAACTCCAACCTGATGTACTCCATCTATCCCGTGAAAGTGGAAGAACTGGATGTACTGGATACTTTCTTCGCAAATTCCTTGTGGAAAGATCACAAGGTGAACAAAGGCGACAAGAATATGTCGTTCTTGGTGGACGATGTGATGCCTTTCAAGATTTGTCCGGAAGGAATGAAGATTAAGAACAATCCCGGCGTCACCTACGCCCTGCACAAAGCAGAAATAGGAAGAGGGAATCAGATTCCACTCTGGATGTTCGGCTTTTTATATTGAGATTTATTCACTTAATAATAATTCAATTTAGTTATGACTAAACAGAAGAAATTCATTACTTGTGATGGTAACCAAGCTGCTGCGCATATCTCGTATATGTTCTCTGAAGTAGCTGCTATCTATCCCATCACTCCCTCTTCTACGATGGCTGAGTACGTAGACGAATGGGCTGCCGCAGGACGCAAAAACATCTTCGGCGAAACAGTATTGGTACAGGAAATGCAATCAGAAGCCGGTGCTGCCGGAGCCGTTCACGGTTCATTGCAAGCCGGTGCGTTGACTTCAACGTACACTGCATCTCAAGGTCTGTTGCTGATGATCCCGAATATGTACAAGATTGCCGGTGAATTCCTGCCTTGCGTATTCCACGTATCAGCTCGTACACTGGCTTCTCACGCTCTGTGTATCTTCGGTGACCACCAAGACGTTATGTCAACCCGTATGACCGGTTTTGCTATGCTGGCCGAAGGTTCTGTACAGGAAGTTATGGACCTCTCCGGTGTTGCTCACTTGTCAACTATCAAAGCTCGTGTACCGTTTGTTAATTTCTTCGACGGCTTCCGTACTTCTCATGAAATCCAGAAGATCGAGATGTTGGAAAACGACGATCTCGCTCCGCTGATTGACCAGAAAGCTCTGGCTGAATTCCGTGCCCGCGCATTGAATCCGATGAATCCGGTTGCCCGTGGTATGGCTGAAAATCCCGACCACTTCTTCCAACACCGTGAATCATGCAACAACTACTACGAAGCAGTTCCTGCTATTGTAGAAGAATACATGAATGAAATTTCTAAAATCACAGGACGTAAATACGGCTTGTTCGATTACTATGGTGCTGAAGACGCAGAACGCGTTATCATCGCCATGGGTTCTGTAACCGAAGCTGCCCGCGAAGCTATCGACTACTTGATGGCTAATGGCGAAAAGGTAGGTATGGTTGCTGTACACTTGTATCGTCCGTTCTCTGCTAAGCACTTCCTGGCTGCTGTGCCTAAGACTGCTAAGACTATTGCAGTTCTTGACCGTACGAAGGAACCGGGTGCTAACGGCGAACCGTTGTACCTCGATGTAAAAGACTGCTATTATGGTGCAGCTAATGCTCCGGTAATCGTAGGCGGTCGTTACGGTTTGGGTTCTAAGGACACTACTCCTGCTCAGATCATTGCCGTATTCAAGAATCTGGCTATGCCGATGCCGAAGAACCACTTCACTATCGGTATCGTAGACGATGTTACTTTCACTTCACTTCCTCAGGAAGAAGAAATCGCATTGGGCGGTGCAGGTATGTTCGAAGCTAAATTCTACGGACTGGGTGCTGACGGTACAGTAGGTGCCAACAAGAACTCTGTAAAAATCATCGGTGACAACACCGACAAGCATTGCCAGGCTTACTTCTCTTATGACTCTAAGAAGTCAGGTGGTTTCACTTGTTCTCACTTGCGTTTCGGTGATACTCCGATCCGTTCTACATATTTGGTAAACACTCCGAACTTTGTGGCTTGCCACGTTCAGGCCTACCTGCACATGTATGATGTAACCCGTGGTTTGCGCAAGAACGGTACATTCCTGCTGAATACAATCTGGGAAGGCGAAGAATTGGCAAAGAACCTGCCTACCCGCGTGAAGAAGTACTTCGCAAAGAACAATATCTCTGTATACTATATCAATGCAACTCAGATTGCACAGGAAATCGGTTTGGGTAACCGTACCAATACAATCCTGCAATCTGCATTCTTCCGTATCACAGGTGTAATTCCTGTTGACCTGGCTGTAGAACAGATGAAGAAATTCATCCAGAAGTCTTACGGTAAGAAGGGTGAAGATATCGTAAACAAGAACTACGCTGCCGTTGACCGTGGTGGTGAATACAAGCAATTGACCGTTGATCCTGCCTGGGTTAATCTGGCTGATGACGCCAAGACTGAAAACAACGATCCTGCATTCATCAACGAAGTAGTTCGTCCGATCAATGCACAGGATGGTGACTTGTTGCCAGTATCTGCATTCAAGGGTATCGAAGACGGTACTTGGTATCAAGGTACAGCTAAATACGAAAAACGTGGTGTAGCTGCTTTCGTACCCGAATGGAATGCTGAAAACTGTATACAGTGTAACAAGTGTGCTTATGTTTGTCCTCACGCTTCTATCCGTCCGTTCGTTCTGGATGCTGAAGAGCAGAAGGGTGCAAACTTCGAGATGCTGAAAGCTGTAGGTAAAGTATTCGACGGTATGACATTCCGTATCCAAGTTGACGTTCTCGACTGTCTGGGTTGCGGTAACTGTGCCGACATCTGTCCGGGTAACCCGAAGAAGGGTGGCAAAGCTTTGACTATGAAACATCTGGAAAGCCAGTTGAACCAAGTTCCTAACTGGGATTACTGCGCTGAAAAGGTAGCAAGCAAACAACATCTGGTTGACGTTAAAGCTAACGTAAAGAACTCTCAGTTCGCTACTCCGTTGTTTGAATTCTCAGGCGCTTGCTCTGGTTGTGGTGAAACTCCGTATGTGAAGTTGATCACTCAGTTGTTTGGTGACCGCGAAATGGTAGCTAATGCAACAGGATGTTCTTCTATCTACTCCGGTTCAGTACCTTCTACTCCTTATACTAAGAATGAAAAGGGTCAAGGTCCTGCTTGGGCAAACTCTTTGTTCGAAGACTTCTGCGAATTCGGTTTGGGTATGGAACTCGCTAATGAAAAGATGCGTGACCGTATCGTGAAACTGTTCAACCAGATTCTGGAAGGTGACAATGCTCCTGCTGAAGCTAAGGAAGTATTGAAAGCATGGATTGAAAACATGTACGATGCAGACAAGACTAAAGAACTTGCACCTCAGATCGAGGCTATCATCGAGCAAGGCATCGCTGCAGGCTGCCCGGTAAGCAAGGAACTGAAAGGCTTGACTCAATATTTAGTAAAACGCAGCCAGTGGATCATCGGTGGTGACGGTGCTTCTTACGATATCGGTTACGGTGGTCTCGACCATGTAATCGCCAGCGGTAAGGACGTTAACATCCTGGTTCTGGATACTGAGGTTTACTCTAACACAGGTGGTCAGTCTTCTAAGGCTACTCCGGTGGGCGCTATCGCTAAGTTTGCTGCTGCCGGTAAGCGTGTACGCAAGAAAGACCTCGGTCTGATGGCTACTACTTACGGTTACGTTTACGTAGCTCAGATTGCTATGGGTGCTGACCAGGCTCAGACTCTGAAAGCAATCCGCGAAGCTGAAGCTTATCCCGGACCGTCACTCATCATCGCTTACGCTCCGTGTATCAACCACGGTCTGAAGCTGGGTATGGGTAAGAGCCAAGCTGAGGAAGAAAAGGCTGTTAAGTGCGGTTACTGGCACTTGTGGCGTTACAATCCGGCTTTGGAAGCTGAAGGAAAGAACCCGTTCCAGTTGGATAGCAAAGAACCCGATTGGGCTGGATTCCAGGACTTCTTGAAGAGTGAGGTTCGTTACTCTTCTGTAATGAAACAATATCCTTCAGAAGCTGCCGAACTGTTCCAGGCTGCCGAAGACAATGCAAAATGGCGTTACAACAGCTACAAGCGTCTGTCTAAAGGAAACTGGGGTGCTGATGCCGAATAATTTCGATTATTGAAATAGAACATAATAAACTCTGAAAAATGAAGGCTGCACCGTGAACCGGATGTAGCCTTTATTTGTTTTTAAATTAATAAACAACGAACATTATGATTGGATTTATTATTTGGATTATTGGCTTGATACTTGCAATCAAAGCCGTATTGGAAATTATGAAATGGAAAGTAGATGGAGTGAAAAAACTATTAGTCGCCATCCTTGTTTTGCTCACCAGCTGGATCGGACTGATCTTTTATTATTTCTGGGGAAGAGATAATCTGCCACAGATGTTGAAATAGACAGGTCTATCTGTATATAAAAGAAAATGCCGTATTAAATTACGGCATTTTCTTTTTTTATTAAGCTATGAACTTCTTCTTCCGTTCCACCGAACGGACCATAACTCTGCAACTTTACAGAACACATGGCAGCGGCAAAGCAACCGGCTTCCTGATAGGATGCTCCTCTTTTACGCATATATAGATAGCCTGCCATATATGTATCTCCACAGCCTGTGGCATCAGCTACATTTTCTACCGGATAGGCAGGTATTTCATAGAATCGCTTATCAACATAGATGAGTGAACCTTTATCTCCCAAGGTAAGCAAGACTTCCTTCACTCCCCATTCTGCCAATTTCACAGCAGCATCATAAGGATCCGTGCACTGCGTAAGTACCTCCATTTCATGCTCATTCGCTTTCAGAATATGGATATACTTCAAGGCTTCTTCTTTTTCAAGCCAGTCCACTGCCAATACTTCTTCATTCTGTACTTCACGCAAATAACCCTGTACATCAAGAGACAATAGCCCTTTCCCGGCAAGATGTTTAATGACGTCTAATGAAAAATCATCCGCCAATAAACTGCCCAGATGATAGATCCCAGAATTTACCTCCTGCAAACCTTCAATTGTGAAAGGATCAGCCTTAGCTGTGACCCGCTGCTTTCTTTCATTAGTGTCTTCCCCATAAATATTCTCAAAGCAAATGGAATGAGTGCTGGGAAGTACTTTCACTTCAATGCCGTCTCTTCTCAAATCATTCACCATCGGCATCTCGCTATCAGCCAAAGCAGTAACAAGTTGGAATCCTTCAGTATTCAGGTGTTTAATGGCATGCGCAAAATAGAAAGAGGTTCCTCCAGGCATGTGCACTGTTTTCTGCGGAGTAACTACTTTATCCAAAGTAATATATCCAATGCAACAAAGATCGTATTTCATAAAATATTCAATTCCTTTTTGATATTGCAAAAGTAGGCAATTATTATCACTTCCTACCCTTGTTATGCTATAAATTCTTCCGCTTCAAGAAATCCGTCGGACTTTCGCCAAATTGTTCTTTATAACACTTTGTGAAATAAGAAGGAGAAGAGAAACCTACTTCATAGGCAATTTCCGCAACTGTCATCTCGGAAGAAGCCAACAAGGAAGTTGCCTTCTTAAGACGTGCCTGGCGCAGCAATTCATTGGGAGCATAGTTCGTAAGCGATTTCAATTTACGATAAAGCTGTACACGGCTCAACCCCATATCTTTGCCTAAGTCTTCCACATTCAGTTCCGGATCTCTCATTTTCTCCTCCACCAAAGACTTAAAGCGGGAAACGAAATCTTTATCGATATCACATATATTCTCTTTTGCCAATGTCTGATTATCACCAAAGAACTGCCGAAGCTGGCGACGGGAGTCTATCAAGTTCCGGATACGGGACAATAACAATTGGGAATTAAAAGGCTTGGATATATAAGAGTCTGCACCGCCATTATACCCCTGGATGCGTTGTTCATCAAGCGAGCAGGCCGTAAGAAGGATAACGGGGATATGACAAGTCTGCAACTCTGTCTTCAGTCTCCGGCAACACTCTACCCCGTCCATACCGGGCATCATAACATCGGATACAATCACATCGGGAACATATTTCATTGCAAGACGAATTCCCGTAGCAGCTTCCGGAGCATCCAACACATGATATTCTTCGGCAAGCAATGTTTTCACATAATTGCGGATGTCAGCATTATCGTCGATAACCAGAATTGTCGGGCGATCCGCATCTCTCGTTTCCTCCTCACCTATAGGAAAATCGGTCTCGATTAATGTGGTAGAAACTTCTGCTTCTTCACTTGGAAGAGTAACCACCGTCGGGTGATACTGAGAAATACTCTGCGCCGGAAAAAGAACAGTAAAAGTCGCCCCTTTTTCATCACTATGGGCAGTGATCTGACCGCCATGCATCTCTACAAAAGCACGAACAAGTGCCAAACCAATCCCCGTGCCAGCCTGATGCCCGTCTATCTGATAAAAACGTTCAAAGATGGCATCAACTTCTTTGGGAGAAATATGGCTACCGGAATTAAATACTGAAAAGCGGAAATTAGTAGCTTCTGCCTCCAATCGAACCATAATCTTTCCATTCTCGGGTGTATACTTCACAGCATTGGATAACAAATTGAAGTAGATACGCTCCATTTTCTCACTATCTGCCATCATACGGAAATCCGTATCAGGGGTAGCCTCAAAAGAAAAGGATATATGCTTTTTCAACAACGCCATGCGGAAAGAATCGTTCCAGCCACGAAAACTGCTCAAAAGCTCGAACGGCTCCAGATGGAGTTCCATTCGTCCGTTCTCCACTTTTCGGAAATCAAGGATTTGATTAACAAGACGAAGGAGAATATTGACATTCTTCTTCATCAGTTCCAGTAACTGGTGCGGACGTTCTCCAAGAGATTTATCGGCAAGAAGTTGATTAACAGGATCCGCAATCAACGTCAATGGGGTGCGAAAATCATGTGAGACATTGGTAAAAAAGACCAGTTTGGCATGAGTTGCCTCTTCCAATTCACGGGAAAGTTGTTCCAGTTGTTCTTTCTGCTGAATGAGCTGTTCTTTCTGTTGTGTCAGTTGCTGTTTCTGTTCTTCCAACTTCTCCTTCTGACGAGACAGTTCCCGGTTCAAGCGATTTTTAGTACGCAAAGACAGATACACGGCAACCAATAAGCCCACTACCAATAAAAGTACCAACAGACTACCATATAGCACAACTTGCTGCGTAGCATAACGGTCGAGGAACTGACTCATCTTCCCGTTCATGGTTTCTATCTTCTCGTCAAGAGTAGCTATATGTGAGGTCTGCATCTGCATAATCTGGGCATTGGTAGCATCTACGACAGAAGTTCCCAATACAGTCTCACGAGGATAATCACGTTTATTCAGAATGTCCATTGCAATCTGTATCACACGATCACCACCTGTAGGATAAATAAACGTGGCATCCAATTGCCCGTTCAGTACCTGCTCCACACCATATCCTTCACCAGGCAAAGCATCCGTACCGATAAAACGCATTTCTTCTGCCCTACCCTGCTGTTTAGCAATGTCATAAGCACCTGCAGCCATACGGTCATTCTGGGCATACACCACATCTATTTCCGGAAAACGCTTCAAAAGAGTGTCCATCCTTTCTCCCGCTTCCGAACGTAACCAACCGGCATCTTCACGAGCCAGAAGTTGAATACCGGGATAGGGAGATATCGCAGAAACAAATCCTTGATGGCGATCCATGGCAGACGTAGAGCCGGTCAACCCAGCAATCTCTACAATATTACCCCGCCCATGAAGCATATTGGCTACATAATTACCTATAGCTTTTCCCAACTCATAATTATCCGCACCTATATAAGCGGTATATTTATCAGAAAGTATCTTCCGGTCGAAGACTATGACGGGAATCCCACGATCAAATGCTTCCTCTACCACCGGAGTAATGGGAGCAGCTTCATTGGGGGCAACTACAAGCAAATCTACCCCTTCCTGAATGAAATGGCGAATATCTTCTATCTGTTGTGCATTATCGTCTTTCACAGTACGAATATCCACTTCCACTCCGTCATAGAAAAGTGCTTCGCGCAGCATTTCATTGTTCATCTGGTACCGCCATTCATCGTCACTGCATTGGGAAACGCCGATACGGAAATGCACGTCGCGATGCGTACACGAAGCAGTCAGCCAAAAGAGGGAGAGCATTGGAATAAGCAACATTTGGAAAGTATATCTTCTCATCTTTTCTGGTATTAGTAACGCAAATATAAAAATATTATCATAGGAATCGTTACCTGTTTCTTAAAAAACTCTCCAATCTACTAAATTATAACATGAATGCCTGTTGCGGAATTAAAGAGTAAATAAGCTTGTGTTCATAATATTAAATACCTTCAAGACATAAAGCAAGGGTACCTTAATAGAGCAATAGGAGAAATTAGTATCTCTGCCTGCGAAGGCTAATGCGTTCCACCATGGAGAACATTACGTCCCCTTATAAGGAACATTGCGTCCCCTTATGGAGGGACGCAATGTTCCTTATAAGGGGACGAATTAACCTTCGCTATCTTAATCTTTAACCCTCACAGAAAATCTCCTTAGCTTTCACTAATGGTTCATGAATCTATCATAAAGATTAATTTCCAAGTCTAACAATCCCTTCTTAGCTCCCAATCCGCCGGCATATCCGACCAGCTTATGGTTGCTGCCAATGACACGATGACAAGGAACAAATATTGAAATAGCATTCGCTCCATTGGCAGTTGCCACTGCGCGGACCGCTTTCGGATTTCCCAGTTTTTGTGACAACTCACCATAAGATACGGTTTTACCGTAAGGGATATTCAGCAATTCCTGCCATACTGATTTCTGAAAATCCGTTCCTATGAAGAGTAATGGGATGTCGAATACTTTTCTTTTACGGGCAAAATACTCTTCCAATTGAATAGCTGCCTTTGCAATCACTTCGGAACCATTTGTATCATAAGTAGTATGCAGTGCCTTTTGTACTCGTTTGTCGATTACCGCTCTGCGTTTTTCATTTACCCAATCACACATACAAAGTTTACCCTCGAAGGAGCCAAGTATCAACTCACCATAGGGAGATTGATAATACTGAACCTGAATCATTTCCATATACTCACCATTTATATATTACTATTGAATCAACCTCTCTATCACATGTTTACAAAAGTAAGTATTTACCTCAAAGGAGACAACTATTTCTACTACAATTTCCGTATTCATCACTTCGGAAGTATACTCATGGAATGAACTCCATAATCATAACAATTCACCCGCTCGCCGGAAGACACACCAAACAGGACATCCAGACTTTGCTGAATATCCTGCTCATAAAGTACCTTATTCACAATCTTTCTGCCAGTATAGGTCAGCCTTTGCCCGGAAAGGTATCATTGCCTAATGTATACTCATACCCTTTATCCGCCTATCATCACTGTTGGGCATCCGGTGGCTATCGTGCCACCATGTGCGGTGCTATCACCCATACGAGCTGCAGGTCTGCCACCTATCATTACAGTGGAGAACCTTTTACTATTGTATCCGGCGGTCCCACGCAGACGCACATGTCACCTACGACGGCTGCCGGTATTTTCCCTATCAAAACATTCTGCACACTTGGTCCGACTATCGGGCCGCCCACATGCAGTATCGGCGAGGGAAACGCTGGGATCTGCATGGGGCAAGCGTGCATATCAGTTATTCTTGCTGCTGGAGGCATAGTTTTCAAATTAAAAGTTATAAATTAAAAATCCATTTCCTAATTGTCCATTAGTTTATCATGACCATCGCACCTTTGACGGTAGTTTGGCCCGAAGCTGAAAGTTCCGCCATGGCGTTGCCTTTAACGGTCGCACTCACTTTAGCCTGCATGTTCACGTTCAGTCCTTCCAGACTGACATCCTGCTTGGCGGTGGCGCTGATTTTTGAAGTGGCATCTATTGTGATGGCACCTTTCGCTTTCAGTGTGATATCTTTTGCCGACGAAAGGGAAATACCGCTACTGTTCATCACAATCTCGTTCTTGTTCTGGTCGGTCAGCTTGATATGCTTGTCGTCGTCACTGATTTCCACCGTGTTTTTTCCGGGAGTAGAAATCGTTATAACCTTCTTTTCCTCATTAAATTCTATCCGCATCTTCTCACGGGTAACGATAGCTTTCATATTATTCTTGGCCTCGTATTCGTAGGGCGGTTTGTGCTTCGCACCATATATTCCACCCAATATTACGGGATGCCCGGGGTCTTCATTCATAAAGCCCACCACCACTTCATCATCCGGTTCGGGCAGGAAGAAGTTACCTGATGCATTTGTGGCGTACATGGTGGAGAGCCTTGCCCAAAGCAGCTTGTTCTTTCCATCCATCCATGGCAATTCTATCTGAATACGGTATTCTTTCAGCGGATCGCCGTCCAGTTTCCTTACCACTGCCGCATGAAGTCCCTGCAAACCGGGCAAAAAACCGGAAGCGGAAGGCGATACCACATCCGTTTCATCAGTAATGTTCAGGGATGAAACTTTTTTTGATGATATGAAATGTATATAAAAACAGGTGCGCCCACTAAATTAAGCTTTAGTGGGCGCACTTATTATAAAAATATCTTTGTCAGCAACCTACTTATTGAGCAGTAAACTCAATCACGTGACTCTGAGTCGTAGCCAAACCGAATACATTCAAACCGACCTTCATCAGATAATCACCGGAGAAAACTTTTCCGTCAGCTCCTAACTTTGAAGTAACAGAAGGCATTAGATTGATTTCTTCTACTTTATACTGTTTATTCGGATCCAGACCTTGTAATTTCACTGCTATCAGTTTCTCCTGAAAGCGGGGATGGATATCGTAAGCAAACAGTACAGCTTTGTTGGTATCCTTACTCACATAGTTCAATGCCATATGATTTCCTTCATAAGGAGAAACTAAACGATACTGATCACCATCCATAATAGCATTCTGCAGGCGTTTCCAATTGGCAACGGCTGTCTGGCAATAAGTCAGTTCGTCAGCAGTAAGTTCTTTCAGGCCAATGTCAAAACCAAGCTTGCACATGGAAGCCACATCGGTACGGAATTTCACGGAAGTCGCCTTGTTCCAACTGGTCACATGAGCATCCATAGCTTTTGCCGGGAAGAATTGGGAGAAGCCCCACTGGATATAGATACGTTCTACAGGATCCGTATTATCGCTGCACCAGAACTCGGTAAAGTATTTCAGTGCTTCATAATCGCAGCGGGCACCACCACCGGAACATAGCATCATCGGGACATCAGGATAATTCTTCTTCACACGTTTCAGAACATTATAGATACCGCGGACATGGTCAATATACAACTGTCCCTGTTTATTCTTCAGATACGGAGAATAGATATTGGTGATAGGACTGTTGCAATCCCATTTGAAGAAAGCAACTTCGGGATTCTCTTTCATTATATTCTCTACAACACCATATACATAATCCTGCACTTTCGGATTGCTAAGGTCAAGCACCAACTGGTTACGATAATAATACGTGTCACGATTAGGCAGCATGATCACCCAATCCGGATGTTTCTCGAAGAGCTCACTCTTTGGATTCACCATTTCAGGCTCAATCCAGATACCGAACTTCACATCTGCATCTTTGGCAGCTTTCACCAGAGCCGGAATACCACCAGGCAATTTATTATGATTCACATCCCAGTCTCCCAAACCTGCATGATCATCTTTACGGGGATATTTGTTCGCAAACCACCCGTCGTCCAATAAGAACATATCTACACCCAGATGCTTGGCTTCCTTCATTAACTCAGCCAGTATCTCCTGGTTAAAGTTAAAGCCTGTATTTTCCCAATTATTCAGAAGAGTCAGACGACTGCCTTTACCATCTTTCAAACTATAGTTACGTGCCCACTCATGGAGATTCCGGCTACCTTTCCCAGCACCGTCATTGCTTAAAGTGAAGATAAATTCAGGGGTAGTAAACACTTCATTCGGTTTCAACTCATAGTTCGAAGCATAAGGATTGATGCCAGGGATTACGCGAAGGTTTCCTACATTGTCTACCTCAAAAGTGAAACGGAAATTACCAGTCCAGCCCAATGTACCCATCAATACGCTTCCCTGATCTTCACTGACCGGCTGATCCAGTCCCACTTCAAAGAAAGGATGCGTATGCATGGCGGCACGACTCCCCAACTTCGTATCGATCACTTTCTTACCGAACTGTAGCTGTTGGCTGCTCATTTGTGCTTCCTTCGCCCAGTCACTACTAAACTCAGTCAGGTAATAAGCTGAATTATTGAAATAAAGCATGGTAGAGGCATAGGTCGAAAGTATTACAGGTTTCTTCTCCTGATGTATGATTTCGCTCCAGGTCTTGATAACGTTTTCCTTCGGATAAGCCACATAATGCAGAGTGACATCTACCGGATACTTGTCGTCACGCAGATTGATCACAGTCTCCGTACCACCGTCAACCGCCTTAGAGGAAGAAGAAACATAATACAGGATAGTGGACGGATTGCCATCGTTATGAGTAATAGCAATGACCGGTTCAAAGTAATCTTCATTACCCGAACCGCTATATACTTCCCAACCACGCCGGCTTACACTACCATCGGCACCTGCATGGATACTCCAGCTGAAATTATTCAGATCCTGTTCATGCAATAGTTTCTCACCTAAATAAGTTTGATATAGACGACCATTATCGCCTACCTGAAGCACCAGGTCGGTATTGTCCGTAGAAATGCGGATCGTTTTGTTTTCCGCTGCATGAGTATACGATAAAGTAGCGCATGCAAAAAGGGTTACAAGTAAATTTTTCATGGTATACAATCAATTTAGTTACAAAAATATATTAATTAAAATTAGAATGAAAGACTTGCACTGAATTCCAGCGTAAACGGACGCAAATAGTTGCCACTCATACCAAAAGTCGCCCTCCTGTACTATTCACCACAAACTATTTATAATCATCGGAGCGTAGTAAAGAATAAGGTTAAGATAAGAGATCGTTTTGAAAAGCAGGCATAGGAATTTTGTGCAGTAATGTAAAATCGTCTATTATATAAGACAAGATACTTTTTCTTAAAGAAAAGACATGTTCCTATTGCCCTTTCAAATACTTCTGTTACTTTTGTCAACAGATACGAGATAACAACTAGAAAACTATTATTTTATGAAAAAGCTATTCTATTTTGTCATTCTGGCATGTATTTCATATGCATGTTCCTCAGATTCAGATTTCACCCCGGAAGATGAAACTCCTTCTGATATCTATGAACTCAAAGCTATTCCTGACAAGGAAGTCATTTTCAAAACCTACCCGGCAAGTATGAAGCAAATTCTTGGTGCGGGCTACGATGTTACTGCCGACTACTTAAGTCCAGAAGCCATAAAAGCACCTATAATAGATTTGGAGAAATTGGAAAACAGCGATGAAGATAATATCTATCGTATGCGGGCAAATGCTTCCGAACCCAGAGACTACGCTGGAGAAAATGCAACAACGTTCCTGACCGACATGACCAATAACCTAATACTGGGAGACGTAAAATCCAGGAATGCTCTATCGATCGGTACCATTCTCAAGCACAAAGAGTTCGAATCTGACTACAACCATTCTTCACAATATTCTTTTGCTTCCAGCGAACAGCTATTTACGGCGGAACGCTGGTACTTTTCGTTCTTCTATAACTCAGAAAAATATAAATACAGATACCTTACACAGGAGTTTGAAAATGATGTCGCCAGTCTGACAGCAGAAGATATCATAAACAAATATGGCACACACCTTTTAGTGGACGTCGGCATAGGGGCACGATTCAGAGGACTTTTCCGGACAGCAGTGCCTACAGCGACATCGGCTGCCAGCAGTGCAAGAATCACCTTACTCAGCGCTTTGACCAAAATAGGCCAGCAAGGTCTCTTTACCGGAAGCGGTGTCGGCGGATGGGAAGAAGAAGTGGCACAAAGCATAGGAGGCCAGCTTATACTGGAATTCTATGGAGGAAATACAAGCCTATTGACTTCACAGCCGATAACCGATGGCTTCAATGCTTGGTGGAAGTCCTTCAATGAAGAAAATTATACATTGACTAAAATCACTCAAGACAAAGTTCTTCCTATTTATGAACTGATAGCGGATGCCACCAAAAGAAAACAAGTGAAAGATGCCATAGAAAAATATATTTCCAACCAAAAGTTATCGTCTGTTTCCACAACTCCATTACTTCAGGCTTGGAATGGCAAAAATCACACATACGATACATCTTATTTAGATATTGCAGTGCACTCCAACAAAAAATACGAAGGAGCCGTTTGTTCCATCTACAAACAGCAAAGAACACATACCGTGCCTCTGTATTTATATAGCAATGGACAAAAACAACGTTTATCCATAGAGTCATTACGAGCAGACGCCGGATGGCAACTGGAAAAAGAACTGGGATATGTATATACTTCACCCGTAGACGGAGCCATTCCTCTATACGAAGCAGCAAATGAAAATGATTATTGTTACACTACAGAAGACAAACAGGAATATGGAATAGAAGGAAGTTGGAAGAAAAAAGGTATTGTATGCTACACAATGCCCTTATAATACCAAATTACTTGCCATATAAATGAATCTCCTTTATCATTACCATATCAGAATAGTAATGATAAAGGAGAAAACAATCTAATTGTAACCTTTCAGGTACTTACTCCAACCGACTCTTAAAAGCAGACGGTAATTCCGGCATAGCCCCACTCTGTGTACAAACATAAGCAGAAACTTCTACGGCCAGTTTATGTGCTTCAGGAACAGGTTTTCCACTAAGTATGGCAGATGTGAAAGCAGCAGTAAATGAATCACCCGCTCCCACAGTATCGGCAACAGGAACTTTCGGTGTGTCCTGATAAGATACTACGCCCGGAGTAAATACATAGCTGCCATTGGTTCCACAAGTCAGAATCAGCATCTTCAGATTGTATTTAGCCAGAAGTATCCAACATTTATCCTGTAAATCAATACCCGGATAGCCAAAGATGCGGCTGATTGTCACCAATTCCTCATCATTGATTTTAAGAATATTGCAACGACGCATAGATTCGCAAAGAATCTCCTTCGTATAAAATCCCTGGCGAAGATTAATATCAAAAATCTTAATCTGATCTTCTCCGTCAGGCATCGTATCCAAAAAGCGCTGGATAGTAGCCCGACTCACAGGACTGCGTTGAGCCAGAGAACCGAAACAAACGGCACGGGTAGAAAGAGCCAGCCGTTTCAAATCGTCCGTAAAAGGAATATTATCCCAAGCTACCCCCTCTTTAATTTCATAACAAGGTACACCGACAGCATCAAGAGTAACCTGTACCGTACCCGTAGGGTAATCCACCTGCTCTATCTGGCAAGTCAGCTTCTTTTGAGCAAAAACATCCAATATTTCCCGTCCGTCAGCATCATGCCCTACAGCACTTACTACACGACTGTCAAAACCAAACTGTGATACATGATAAGCGAAATTGGCAGGTGCACCACCTATTTTCTTTCCTTCGGGCAGCACATCCCAAAGTGCTTCACCCATTCCAACGATAATTTTATTCATGATACTTGTTAGATTTACTATTTATGATTTATGATTTACGACACATGAGAGATTGTCTTATTGATTTTCAATGTGTAATACAGCAGGTAAAGCACACCGACTGTCATTACCGCTACTGCACCGCTTTGTCCTACCGCATCACTTGCCAGTCCCATTGCCAACGGAAACACTGTTCCACCGAAAAGGCCCATAATCATCAGACCGGAAACTTCGTTCTTCTTGCCGGGCATATACAGCAATGCCTGCGAAAAGACAATCGAGAATATATTTGAGTTACCATAACCTATCAATGCAATGCAAATATAAATAGATGTTTTTGAATGAAAAACAAAAAGCCCTATCATTGCCAATAACATCATAAAACTACTGATAGCAAAGAACGATTTGGCATTCATCTTTCTCAAAATGAAAGAACCTGTAAAGCAACCTGCCGTACGGAATATAAAATAAAGGCTGGTAGCAAACGCAGCATCATCCAATCCCATACCCAAGCGTTCCATTAAAATCTTAGGTGCAGTAGTATTCGTGCCCACATCAATTCCCACATGGCACATAATGCCAATGAAAGAAAGCAGAATAAACGGTTTGCCCAATAGAGATAAACACTGGCCAAATGTAGAAGGTTTGCCTTCTTCTTTTTCTTCAGCGATCTGTGTCTGCCCTAATAGTAAAACAGCAATTACAGCAATTACCATATAAATAGGGAATAGCACCCGCCAGCCCAGACCAAAGGATGGGATGACCTGCGTAGCTCCCCACATGGCAATGTAAGGTGCAAGAAACGAGGCAATCGCTTTCACAAACTGTCCAAAGGTTAGACTACTTGCCAGACGGTCACCTCTGACAATATTGGAAAGTAACGGATTCAGTGAAGTCTGCATAAGCGCGTTGCCGATACCTAATAAAGAGAAAGAAATCAGCATCAGCGTATAACTATCGCCGAAAACCGGTAACAATAAAGAAGCAAAAGTTACCAGTAAACTAAGAAGTACCGTCTTTTTCTGTCCGATACGGCTCATCAACATACCTGTCGGTACGGAAAAGATTAAAAACCAGAAGAAAACCAACGAGGGGAAGATGTTAGCCTGAGAATCCGTCAGACCTAAATCAGCTTTTACATAGTTGGAGGCAATGCCTACCAGATCAACAAATCCCATGGCGAAGAAACAAAGCATCACCGGGAAGAGCTTGGATAACGAAGAATTTGATTTCATGGTTGTATGGTATTAATTTAAGTATTTCTTGCTCGGGAAAGCATGTTGCAAAGGAAGCGAATACCACGACAACGGGATAACAATTTTGTTACAAAGAATATCAATTATGATACCAGACTGTTTTTTAGCCGTATTTGAGCCCTATTATCATCCATTTTAGCTACTTTTGTACAAGTACATACAACAAACTCATAAATAAATCATTATGGAAATACTCTTTAACGGAAAACTTAGTATCGAGGTCTCTGCACATGGAGCCGAATTGTGCAGTATTTTCTCTAATGGAAAAGAATATCTGTGGCAAGCAGACCCCGCATTTTGGAAACGTCATTCACCGGTGCTCTTTCCTATCGTAGGAAGTGTGTGGGAAAATGAATATCGCAATGAAGGTACAACCTACGCCCTTACACAGCATGGATTTGCCCGCGACATGGAGTTTACGCTCATATTAGAGCATGACGACGAAGTGCGCTATCAACTTGTCAGCAACGAAGAAACACTCAAGAAATACCCCTTTCCATTTTGTCTTGAAATTGGTTATCGCATCTATGGCAAGAAAATCGATGTAACATGGGAAGTGAAGAATACCGGAGAAAAAGAAATGCATTTCCAGATTGGAGCACACCCGGCATTCTATTATCCGGATTTCGATGCAACTACAAAAGAGCGGGGTTTCTTTGGCTTTGGAAAAAAGAACAGCCTGAAATATATCCTCATTTCCGAAAAGGGCTGCGCTGATCCGGACACCAAATATTCGTTGAAGTTAACTGATGGACTGTTACCTTTAGATATACATACTTTTGATAAAGATGCACTGATATTGGAAAACAGTCAGGTACGGCAGGTTACTCTATATAATAAGGATAAGCAACCTTACCTCAGCCTGCATTTCAATGCACCTGTAGTCGGCTTGTGGTCACCTCCTTCCAAGAATGCTCCATTCGTCTGTATAGAACCGTGGTATGGTCGTTGTGACAGAGCACACTATACAGGAGAATATAAAGAAAAGGACTGGATACAGCATCTGCAACCCGAAGAAATATTCAGAGGAAAATACACTATCGAAATAGAAGAATAAAAGAGAAATAGACCAATCGGCCTATCATATCCATACCAACTCCGTATCAAAGCCGTACCAACTTCGTGTCTGGTCCAAACGCTTAGGTACGGAGCAAATACGGAGTTGGTACGGCTTTGGTGTAGATTAGGGATGGTAAAAGAGGTAAAACAGACTAATTTTACTTCAATTTATAAACCTTGAACGAACTGACCGTATAGCTTCCACCTTTAGCATAGAAACTGATGCGGTTATAAGGTTCCGATGGAAATACAAGGTTTGTCATTGCAAAACGTCCGTCCTCTCCAAATGCTTCAATACTCGATTTATCAATAAAAAGACGTAATGTCATTTCCGGATTATCCTCTATTGGAGCAAAAGTCACTATCGGGAAATCCTGGCTGAATGATACGATTCCACTCTTACTACGGTCCATTGCGAATTTCTTCTCTACCAGATTATAATAGATATCCACTTCTTCTCCTTTTGAATTAAATAGTTGGAAACCTACAATCTCAGCATTCCGGTTCTTAATTGTCATTTCAATTTCATATGTACCCGTATTATCGGAAAGCAGTTTATCCAGATTATAGGTACGGTCCACTTTGAAGGAACGTTTCTTTTCTTCTTTTTCACGTAACTTAAGCAACTCTTTGGAAGGAGAAGATTTCAGATATGTTTCGCCTGCCGAGGTATACAGACTCAGGTCACGGGGAACGGAATTGGCACTGCGATATTGAGTAGTAGGTACATTGTTGGCATATTGCCAGTTGCTCATCCATGCCAAGGCGATATGGCGTCCTTCGGGCGCATTGCTCCAGGTCACGGTAGCGTAATGGTCTTTTCCCCAGTCCATCCACTTGGTGGTTTTCGGTGATTCATTTACGAACTTCTTTCCATCGAAGGTACCTACAAAGTATTGAGTGGCACTTCCACCGAAAGGTCCGCCGGGATTAATATTACAGATTAGAACCCATTTCTTCAGTTCCGTACCTTCAATAGGCAATTCTATCAGGTCGGGACATTCCCATACACCACCATGAGCCCCCTGACCTTCACCGAAACTACTTTCATAAGCCCAGTCCTTCAGATTAGCTGAAGAGTAGATTTGCATTTCCTGACCTACGGCAAGAATCATGATCCATTTATCGGTAGCGTCATGCCAGAAAACTTTCGGATCACGGAAATCACGTTGGGTGGAAGTCAGTATAGGATTACGCGCATACTTCTTGAATGTCTTTCCGTTGTCCAGACTGTAAGCCATACTCTGCACCTGGCGATCGCTGGCTGAAGTATAGAAAGCTATGATTGCGCCGGCACCAAAACCTGCCGTATTATCCTTATCAACCACACAGGAACCGCTGAAGATAGTTCCCAACGCATCGGGCGCAATGGCTACCGGCTGATGTTCCCAATTCACCAGGTCTGTACTGGTGGCATGTCCCCAATGCATATTTCCCCACATAGAACCGTAAGGATTGTATTGATAAAACAAATGATAAACACCATCTTTATATACCATGCCGTTCGGATCATTCATCCAGCCATATTGAGGAGTGAAGTGATAAAGCGGACGGAAACTCTCGCGATTGGATGTATCAAACTCATTGGAAAGTTTCATTTCATCCCAGCAAATAGCCGTATCGGGTATCAACTGGAAGTTGAAGGAAAGTGATTTATTATCAAATCCGGAGAGATCTACCGGAACAAAATAGTCCACCTTATTTACAGCCAGACGAACATTCATATTGCGCACTACGTCATTATTGGCTATCATATACAGTTTTGCTTCCGGAGCAGCCTCTTCTACGGGAAGCAACAGAAATTTCTTCTGATTCTCAATCTGGACAATGCTCTGTCCGTCACCTAAATGTTTAATCACGAAAGGAGGATTAATAGCCTGACACGAAAAGACAGACCAGATTGTACCTATTATAAAGGTAAGGGTCCATCGCACAGTCAACAAATTGTTTTTTAAATTCATGATGTTTCTTGGTATTAAATTAAAACTGTTTTCTACAGTGCAAAGATACGCCATCAGGCAGTGTGAGGCTATCTTTTTTGTTTCAAAGTATATTACAAATGTTACATTCAGTCTAAAATAATGCAATCCAGGCCTAACAAATAGCCTTCTCCCACGGCCTGAGGGTTGGTTCCCGATATGACAGCTTTCAATGCAATCTTTCCATCAACCGGGGTGAAGGAGCCCAAAACGACGGGACCGCAAAGTGTAACTTTTGTATCATATCCGTCAAGACAGACTTGTGTGTCCTTTCCGTTCACAAAGAAAGAGGTCATACCATAATCCGCTGCTTTAGTCGCATAAACGGCAATCTTATAAGAACGGTTTTCCAGTCGGTCAAACTCGAACTCCACAAAGTCCCCCGGCTTTCCGCCGATGCAAAGAAGCTGAGTCCCACCGCTCCATTGGGCATCAACAAAGCCAAGCATGCTCTGCTTGTCAAAACGAATGGACGGAGAAGCAGCAACTGGTACCTTGTCTTCAAACTCAATACTGTTCTCCCTACGATATTTAGACAAATCGGCAGGAATGGGCAGCAATTCCTTTGTAGCCTCCTCCACCTTGGATGTTCCAACAGCTTTGGCAGCCGCATCCCCATACCAGTAAACGGTAGTTGCATAGTCCACCGTCCCGCTCACCCAACTCAACAACTCAATATCGAAACGCAGAAGCGAAGAAAACGGAATGCCATCCAGGTTCCGAGTACGGAAGAAGGTATTATAGCCGTGAGAACTCGCCTGATCGGCACGGGGAGCACCTCCAAAAGGCGTCTGAAATATCACGACCGGAGCCCATGAACTGTTGTAGTAGTCTTCTGTTCCGGTACCGAAATGAGACGGAAAGGAATCCTCGTCCACCCAAATTTTTTCATCCCCTTCTCCATACCAGGCACGCGAATGGTTATACAGAGTCAGAACATCCCCTTTGTATATGCCTCGTCCGGTCAATGTAGCAAAGTTCCACTCCCGGCAATTTGCATCATCATCCGGGCGCTCATAAACCGGAAGTCCAGTCTGCTGGCGCCAGGAAGCATGGAAATAGAGAGAACGCTCTCCCCATGACAAAGGTACCGTTCCAACTTCCATACTCACGTCTGCAGACTGTGTAGAGATATTCTGTAGTAATAACCTACCCACTGTTTTATAGGGCATCAGCCAGCGACTCACCACCTTGCCTTGTCCGTCGGCAGACAAGAACCAACTATCAACAGCTGGAGCTCCCATACCACCTCCCGAATAATCCGAAAGAGGAACCCAAACAGTAGGCAAACCATCAAAATCAGCTTTAAATATAAGATTACGCATCAGTTGGGCATAAACCGTTGAATCGGCTTTTTCAAGTTGGAAGCTGATTTCATAAACCGCATTTTCCCCTGGCGGCAAGTCAATCCACAAAGAGTCGCCCGGTTGGAGCACTTGCCGCTTCTTATCTATCTGCAAACCGGAACGGGTTTTAGGATGCAGCAAGAAATCATCTACTTTTGAAATTTTCTCACCGATGCGAACTACAGATGCTGCAGAGAAAGTTTCTACAGAGGTTCCTTCGGGATACTTGCGGTAATTGATGTGATAGTATTTGGGGGTAGGCGTAATGCCTGGTTCATCTTCAAATGTAATTTTACAGCTTCGGGCAAAAGGGATGGGCAGGAAAAGAGTATTGCCGCCTTTCCCGTCGGGGGTATAGCTGGTGTGGGGTTGAAGCAGCCCCCTACCTAATTCGGGTATTCCGAACTGCATCAAATCATAAGCAGGGACTATCCATCCGGGAGTACTTTCCCCATCAAAATAAAACCTCCAGGTTCCACGCTTGTCAACTGTAGTTATCCAGATACGAGTAATAGTTCCAGGGCCCTCTTCATCAAACATCACACGTTCAATTCTCCCATCAACCGTATCCGTGCGGACAATGCCATAGCCATCATTATTGGCAAACCATCCCGGTGAATCGGAAGACACGGAAGAGCGGTCATAACTGCTGACTTGCAGGCAATGGTATGGCACAAGCGGATAACGTGCAGATTCTTCCACGGATATCATTTCATCCAACAGGGAGTCCCAAGTCACTTGTGCCGTATCCTTCACACAAGAAGCCATCAAAGGCAACAGCAGCAGTGCAAACAATAAATTCCTCATCTCCATATCGATTTAAGCATCCAGGCATCCAGTTCCATCTTTGTCCCCTTCTTCTGCGCGAAAAGTTCAATACAAGTTTGAGCCTCACCCGGATAGGTTAATAATGTGAATACATCCTTCCCGTCATTGGCAAAGATTTCAATACTCGATTTGTCTACAAATATATGCAAACGTATCTTGTTATCCACCGGTTCCACTCTGGTATATGCCATGCGGCTGAATTTGGGAATCTGCACGTCGGAGCAATGGGTACGGTCAATCACTAGATTATATGAATCCGTATCATAGCTGACTACCACTTTGCGCCCTTCACCCACACATAAATTAAAACCAAAGATATTGGATACGTCAGTAGAAAACGAAGCATCGAGTTCGTAGACATTTTCATTGGGAACAAAGCCGGGTAACCTCTGTGTCCCCATCGATAGAGTACGTTTTACCGAAGCAGGCTTATAGCGAAGTGTTTGCAGCTGTTCGACAGGTTTCTGCACCAGCCTCACGCCTTCCTTGTATGTCTTCAGTTCCAGGTTGCGGGGAATGGACCAAAAGCCCTTTCCATACTTCGATGGAGCTACTGGTGCATAGTCCCAGGTTGCAACCCAGCCCATCGAAATCTTGGAATCCAACGTTCCGTCAAAATCCTGAAATGTACGGGATGCGTAAAAGTCCAGCCCTTTGTCCACGTATAGGGGCTCTGCAGGATGGTTCTCCATTAGCTTAAAAGAAGTGCCGTCGAAGTCTCCTATAAAGTATTGTTCCTGTGCCCAGTTTACAGATACGACCATCACCCACCTTTTCTTGTCAGAATCCCCGTCAACCGACAACTGGAATAAATCCGGGCACTCCCAAGACTTCTCACTGTCACCGGCAGGGCCGAAATCACTGGTCCAAGTCCAGCTCTTCAAATCAGGAGAGGTATAAAACTTGATTTTCTTCTCCAAGGCCTTGGCTACAACCATCACCCATTTTTGGGTCGGTTCGTGCCAGAAGACGGTAGGGTCCCTGAACTCCGTACTCCAAAGGTCCAGAACCGGATTGCCTTCATAATAATGAAACGTCTTTCCGTCATGACTGAAAGAGATACCCTGCGCCTGTTTCTTGGAATCCTTCTCAAAAACAGTGTAAGCCGCCACATAGGCACCTTTACCGAAGCCGGCCGTGTTATTCTTGTCTATGACTACAGAACCGGTGAAGTAACTGATATTGTCATCCGCTCCGGTCATGGCATAAGGGGTTATCTGTTGGTAATGTACCAAATCTGTAGATTCGACTTTACCCCACCAGTACATATGATATTTACCTTGATAGTACATGAATCCCGACGGGTCACCAATCCAGCCCTTCTCCGGACTGAAATGATACTGAGGACGATAAGGCTCTTTGTATAAACTGTCTGAATTCATTTGCGCACCGGCAGACAATGTTCCTGCCAATAAAAGCGCACCCAATATAGTTGGTATCTTCATTTTCTGTATTTTTATTAAAAGTTCATCTTTACCCTTGCATCTTTCAGTTTCCAAACTTCGGCAGTAACTTCCGTTGTATTTCCATCAGAGAATAGTTCCAATAGCGTACTGTTTTCTTTCAGAGGAAATATTCTTGTAGTAAATGCATCCTCGTCATTAATAAATCCTTCCACCACAGAACCATCTATAAACAGACGAATCTCCACCGGCTTGGTTGTATCCAAACGATACCGGTCCTTGCGGAGCGTCAAAGGAATGTGTGCACGCAAGGAGGAATGCGTCTGGTCCACAATGAACTCCTCCTTTTTCACATCATAATAAATCAGGCTATATTCGCCATTATCCGGGTTCTTGCACAATGTAAATCCAAACCGTTTTGCGTCACCGGGATAAAAAGTCGCCTTGACTTCAAGCTGATGTTCCCCTCTGCTCACAATGCACGGTTTCGCAGCAGTCAATGCCTGTCTGGAATAAACCGTCGGTTGTTCACGCAATTGTTTCATCACGGGATGGGGTGTCTGGCATAGTTTTCCATCTTTCAGCTGCCATCTTCTGGGCATACTGTAGAGATGTGCCCATCCTTGTTCATAAGTGGCCTCCCCTCCTATTTCATCGGGTATAATGGCAATGGCAGCAACATCCCCTTCCGGGGTCTCAACAACAGAGGGGGACAGCAAGCGGTTGATGACCTCCAGATTTTGAGGAACCGGGTTGTCCGGCATAAACTTTTCATTCTTGAAATCTCCTATCCAATACTGGCAACGCGCAGGTATGCCTTTATGAGGAACCCTATTCACCAAAAGAACATATTTGCCGCCCATCTTCTTAAAAACCGGCATTTCCCAGAAAATACCGGATTCATCCACTTCCGGATTGCCCTCAAACAGTAAATGTACAAAATCCCATTTCTTCAGGTCTGTCGATTTATAAAGCAGCAAAGCTCCGTGAGGTGTATCGGTCTTCTCAATGCCGAAACCAATAGTCATATACCAGACATCACCCTCTTTCCAGACATACTGGTCGCGCATGTCCGTACGGGTATATCCGGCAGGCTTCTCGGCAATGACCGGATTACCCGCATATTTCTCCCATTCTATCAGCGCAGTATCTTTCGGAAAAGCAATACCCACTCCCATCTTGTCTCCACCGGCTGTGTATATCAGCTGGGGGAGACCGCCATCATTGATGACAGCGTGCCCGGACCATATTCCATTCTTGTCATAAGCAGCATCAGGAGTCAAAGCCGGCTTTTCCTCGGTCCAATGAAGCATATCGGGACTGCTGAAATGTCCCCAATTTATCTGCCCCAAGAAGATTGCAGAAGCATTCTTCTGATTGAATATATGATATTTACCTTTATAAAGAAGTAAACCATGCGTCTCATTCGTCCAATTGGCAGCCGGCAACAGATGATAACGGGGACGGTTGAAGTCCTTCGCAAAACGGGTTTCCGGAATAGCCAAAACCGGGGTCTTCTTCAATCCTAAGGCAATCTCGTCTCTCCATGCAGACGAATCATCGGGAAAGGGAGTGAGGCTTATCCCGTCAATCAGCCCGTTTATAGCCGTAACATCGTACATCCAAACCTTCTTTTCCCTGAAATCCTTACCTACCCGAAGCGTCATTTCCCCATCCTGTAAGTTCCGAGACCATACCTCTGAATTCATCCTCTGCCCATTCAGGCAAACCGATTTATTACTCAAATCAAGGACTACATGTAGCCACTTGAAGCGGTCGACTTTTGTCTTTAATGAGCAGTAAGAGTACGAGCCATTCTGTCCCATTCCCAACAGCAGCCCACCATAACGGTCCACACATACCGCTACAGATGTTCCTACCATGTCTCTGATTCCCATAAAAGCAGCAGTATCCGTCGGATAAGATTCCAGAGCAAACCATCCGGACAACGACGAAACATCTCCTTCCGTGGCAGCATCCATCCAAGTAGAATACCCGTCTGTACGAAGGGCTTTACCTTCGACTCCGGCAACAAATTCCGGTATTTCCTTTATAGTGTACAAATTCAACAATGACTTGCCGTCACTGGAAAGTAAGGGATCCTGCCCGTCAAACGACCACGTTTTTTGAGCAAAAGCTGCATTCAAAGAAAGCAATAGACAGCCCAATATAGAATAGGCAAAGTGTTTCATAATAAAAGATTGTTTAAAGGAAGAGGGGGGAAACAAATGTTTCCCCTCCCTTGCGTTTCTATTTCAAAATATAATTAGTTGAACGGAGCATAACCGGGATTCTGTACATACTTGCCCCCAGAAAATCCGTATTGATTGTTCGGAACCGGATAATACTCATCCTTTCCACCCGTAAAGCGCGCATTGGCATAGTAAACACGATTGTCTGACTCCGCGGTAATGTACTTGTTCATGGTTGTTTCCACTATACCCCAACGGACCAGGTCGAAGAAACGTTCACCTTCCAAAGCCTTCTCCAGACGAACTTCCATACGAAGAGCCTGACGGGCATAGTCTTGAGTCCAGTTATCGGCAGGATAAGGATTGACAAGGTAGTTGGCCGCATCTTTGGAATCATCATTGAAATCCTTTACATAGGCACTGTTCCGGGCACGATTGCGTATCTGATTAATCAAATCACGGGCAGTTTCGAGTCCATTGCCTTCATTAAGTTCAATAAGAGCTTCAGCTTTCCAAAGAAGAATATCTGCGTAACGTATAATCTGCCAGTTCAACTGTGAAGCCCCCCAAGGCCAGCCATTAAACATATCACTACTTTCTGGAGAAACCCAGAAGCGCTTCACACAATTATAGCCATAAGTTTCTTTATCACGCACCCATCCTTCACACGGTTTGTCCGGATAAGTTTTCCAAGTTAGATTAGGACGGCCCACTACAAAATCAAGACGCGGATCTACATTGGGAGCCGTGTTTTGCAAAGTATAAACACCATTGTTCAATACGGCCCAACTATAATCAGATTTTGACTGATAATTAAAATCGGGCAGACCGTTTGCATCTGTCTGGTAAGCATTGATCAGATCTTGACTGGGCAGGAAGAAACCGTCACCTCCGTAAGGACTGCCACCACCCGGAGAATTCAACAGGTTACTCCAATTAATGCGGCCGGCACTTTCGGTGCCGTCATTCATGGAATATTGAATGGCAAAAACTGACTCTTTACCGTTTTCATTGGCCACTAAATCCAAGCCTTGAAAATCGTCAAGCAAACCATAACGATTGCTGGCAGTCACCTGGTCGCAAAGCGAAACGACCTCTCTCAGCAACTCTTTATCAATGGAAGTTACGGCATGCTTAGTTTCATCCTGCTGATAGGCCTGGTACAATTTGATTTTAGCTGCATAAGCCAATGCGATATATTTATGAATACGCCCTACTTCCGATTGCGATTCAGGAAGCTGTTCGGCTGCATTGAGCATTTCTTTGGCCAGTTTGCCTAAAATCTCGTCACGGGTAAACTCATTGTTCGGAATATCGGGATATTGGATAATCTCAACGTTTTCATCAAAATATGGAATCTTGTTGAAAAGGCGGCTCAATTCAAAATAATAATGAGCACGAAGCACTTTCATCTCCGCAATGCGGGATACACGTCCGCTCACCTGCTCGTCTGTTGCAACATTCAGAACACGCAATGCAGAATTACAACGCTGTACACTGCAATATAGATGATACCACTTGCTGTCCAGAAATCCATTGGTTGCATCCATATCAAATGTCTCCATACGGTGCACTTCATTAAGGTCACCAACACCACCACCGCCTTTATAGGCATTGTCCGAACGTACCTCACCATAAGTCCAATTGGAAGTAGGATGGCACCATACACTCCAACTCTGTCCCTCGGGACCACCCAAAGCTGCATATGCGGCATTCACCAAAAGGTCGGCACCTTCTGTAGAAGTCATAATATCTTCGTTCAAGCTACCCTGGGGCTTCAAATCCAGGAAACGGTCTTCATTACAGCTTGCAGTCATCATCGCTACTGCGCCAAGCATATATAAATGTTTCAATTTCATAATAGTATAGTTTTAAAGTTTAGAAACCAAATGATAATCCCAAAGAGAACGTACGGGGCAACGGATAAGGATAACCCAAACCTTCAGGGTCAGCACCCTTATAACCGGTAATTGTAAACAAGTTCTGAGCCTGGAAATAAATGCGCGCATGACGCATCTTCATCTTGTCGAGAATAGCTTTAGGAAGTGTGTAGCCCAATGTCAGGCTTTTCAACTTGATATACGAACCATTTTCAATATAGAACTCAGAAACTTCGTGCTCATTGTTGCTGTTAAGGGTAGTCAAGGCCGGTACACTGCTATTGTAAACACCCGTCTTTTCAAAGTTCTCGTAGGCATGCATGGCGTCGAGCAGGCGGGTAGAGTGATTGCCGGTCCAGCATTGGAACAAATCCGTATAATATTTGGAGTTGTTATAAGCATCACGAATCATGCCGTTGAAGAACATGCTGAGGTCAAACCCTTTCCAGGATGCCCCCAGATTCAGGCCTGCAATCACTTTCGGATTGTCAGAGCCCAACCATACGCGGTCGTTAGTATCAATCGTACCGTTACCGTCAGCATCCACATATTTGATACGTCCTATTCCGGGAGCACCAAACTGTACATTATATTTGGATTTATACTCATCCACCTCTTGCTGGGTACGGAATACTCCATCTGTCTTGAAGCCCATCCATGAACCGAACGGCTGGCCAACCAAGGTCTTGTCAACACCATTACCACCACCATAAGTATAGTAAATCTCTTCCGTCAGCTCTGTAACTTCATTCTTGTAATATGAAAAGTTAAATGCTACATTATATTGGAAATCCTTAACCTTATCATTCCAAGTCAATGCCATTTCGAAACCTTTATTGTTCATCGTACCACCATTATACCAGCAGTAACCACCTTCGCCAATGACAGCAATATACGGTTTCTCTACAAGCATATCACTCGTCTTCTTATCAAAATAATCGAGAGAAGCACTCAGACGTCCGTTCAAGAAAGCGGCATCCACACCGATATTGAACTGCCGTGTGCTCTCCCACTTCAAATCAGGATTGGTAGATCTCACTTTGTAACCACCGGGAGCAAGAGTTGTTCCATCACCGTTCATGTTGTAGCTTGCATCCTTCAGGCTAATCAAGTATTTAGTATAGGGAGCCTCATTATCAATGATATCGTTACCGTTGATACCCCATGAAGCACGCAGTTTCAAGTCCGTCAACCAATTCTTGGTCGCTTCCATAAACTTCTCACTTGAAATACGCCAGCCTGCCGACACTGAGGGGAAGTAGTCTACATTATTACCCTTTGCCAAACGGGAAGAAGCATCACGACGCACCGTAACAGAAGCCAGATACCGTCCCTCATAGTCATAGTTCACTTTACCGAAGTAAGACACCATACCATAATTGGAAGCACCGGCACCTACATTCTTACCGGCAGTCACACCGTCGAGATAAATATAATCTTCATCTTCCACAGCCAGTCCTGTACCATAACCGAACATGGATTCCGAATGGTTCTTCTTAGCCTCCGTACCAAGAAGTGCAGTCAGATTGTTCTTTCCAAATGCTTTGCTATAAGTTACGGTATTGGTCCATACCCAATCCAGTCTTTTGTTGGAGGATTGAGTCAACTTATTGACCTCATCGCGTGCCCATGCCGGCTCAAAAGTTTTATTGGTTTCATCATAATAGTTCATGCCAAAATTGGTTTTCAGCACCAAGTCCTTAATCGGTTCAATTTCAAGGAATGCATTACCAAAGATACGCCAGTAATCATGTTTGTTCTGCTTCTCGTTCTCCAACAGACGTGCCATGTTGGGAGCATCACCCAAAACATCATTGATGGCATCGTTATAATTGCCATTCTCATCATAAACCGTTTTGGCAGGATGTTGCTTGATGGCATTCTCATCTACCCCACCCGGACTAAGGGTCTGTGTCCAACGATTGATGGCAACGTTTTCGCCAATGCGCAAACGATTGTCAAGATAATGATAGTTGGAACTGATACGGGTATTGATTCGCTGGAAGTTTGTATTCTCTACCAGACCGTCATGATCGAGATAGTTCAACGCTAACGAAAAAGAACCATTATCGGAGCCCTTTGATAGTGTAGCACTGTAATTCTGCATTAGAGCAGTACGATAAACCACATCACGCCAGTCCGTATCAACGGCATGTACTTTAGCTCCATTCAGACCGACATAGTCCTGAAGTTGAGGAGTTACACCATTACCATAGATCTCACTGCTTGGCGTAGCACCATTATTGGCATACATATAAGCCGACCAATAAACTTGCCCCCATTCATCAGCATTCAGCATATCAAAGCCGCACTGATAAGTCTGCATGGTCAACGACATATCAAAATCCACACGGGTCTCCCCTTTCTTGGCACGCTTGGTAGTAATGATAATCACGCCATTGGCAGCCTGCGCACCATAAATAGAAGCAGAAGCGGCATCCTTCAACACCTGAATGGATTCTACATCATTGGAGGAAAGGATAGACGAGATATTTTCACGGGTCATCACGCCATCAATGACATAAAGCGGGGAATTGGCATCATTTCGGAAAGATGACTTACCACGAACCAATGTAGAGGTATTTCCACCGCCCGGCGTGCCGTCAGTCGTAATGTTCATTCCGGCAACACGTCCCTGCAAGCTTGACAATACATTTCCGGTAGGAATATCCGCTACATCCTTCATCTTGACCACAGCCACCGAACCAGTCAGACTGGCCTTTTTCTCAGACATATAGCCGGTCACCACTACTTCATCAATCAACTGGGAATCCTCCGCCAACTCAATACGTAAAGTGGGCTGAGCCTTTACTGTAACGGTTTTATATCCTATATAGGATACAGATAATGTGGCACCGGAAGCTACGGACAGAGTGAAATTTCCGTCAATATCCGTAATCGTTCCATTGCTGGCGGAACCTACTTCCATGACAGAAGCACCGATAATGGATTCACCAGTCGTTTTTTCAACGACAATACCTTTTACTTGGACTTGCTGGGCAAATGAAGAAATGCCCGCAAAGAGAAGCACAATTAATGTGCAAATCCTAAGATTAATGCTTTTCAACATATCTATTAATTTAAAGTTAATAATAAACCAATTCTGCAATTGAGTTTTGTGTCAGCAAAATTAGGCGAAACCCAGATTTGTACCTATAACAAATGTTACGAAAGATGGCATTTTTGATACATCCCCTTTCTAAAGGTGTTCTATGCATGTTTTTTGCTGAATAAACTTTCGTTTTAATAACCGCTAAAAAATAAGTTGGTACAATTTTCTTATTCAAAACAACTTTCAAGAGTTCACTTCAACTTCGGATTCGCATAAATAAGGGCTCTATGGTTCAGTAAAGATGGAAATAAGGTGCAGCAAACAACAGTCTTTATCAAGTCAAACGGAGCTAATGAAAACTGTACCAACTTATTTTTAGTGATTACTAAAAGCCCTGAAAGCAGCGGAATTTTCTTATTTCCATCTGCTTTCAGGGCTTTCTGTATTCTGTAAGATTAGACTATACCTGTCACACCTCTTCCAGCCGTACCAACTCCCAGTTACTGAACTGCATCACGATGCAATGCAGCGCTGTACCCTGACACATCAACTGCACCTTTGCGCCTTCGGCATAACGGTGAATCTGGTCTACGGCATCCTGCCACTGGGCTTCACCTTTAGCGGCATAATCCTTGGCGGAAAGATACTTCAGCTCCAGAATGTAACTGTGCTTCACTTCGGGATAGCGTTGCAGGTCCGGCATCAGGAAAAGGTCACAGAAGCCGTGGTTCAACTCCACTTCGGGGGCAATGAGGTAGTAAGCGTTTATACTGAGATAGGCTTGGAAGAAACCCTGAATGTTGCGCTCGCCTTCTATCAGACTGCGCACGGAAGAATTCTCTTTATAATCATGGGCAATCTTCTCCAAGGTTGGACGCCAGTCGCCGTCGAAGGCCATGTTGTTGCCGATCAGCTTGGTCAGGTCGATGCGTTCTTTACCTTGATATTGCTCCAGCACCGTGATAACTTCCTGCATGTAAAGCTGCAAGTCATCCTCCGCATTTTCTTTTTCTTCATTCATAACCATTCGTTTTTGTTTCACCCTTCAAAAGAAGCAGCTTGTTGCACAAAACGTATACACCGCAACAATGTTTATGAATGATTCATGCCAGGCCAAGATGGTGAAATGAAGCAAAATCACTATCTTGCGCTGCTTTTTCAGAACAACATCCATCAACAGACCATGAAAAGAACCATGAAATACACCTGCTTATCCCTGCTCATCCTTTGCCTGACCGTATCGGCAATGGCACAACCCACTTTCACCTACCGGGAGAAAACAATCCGCCCCGACAAGCATAATTATCTGATAGATGCGGCACTTACCAATGATGTCATCCACCCGGATACATACGTCTTCCGCTCATTGAAAGATGCCCTGCGGGCAGCGGAGAAACAACTCGCTTCGAACCAATCAAAAAGAAGAACCGTTCCGGGCAAAGGAATCAGCCTGTACATTGCCCCCGGAGTCTACTGGATTGACGATCCAGACGCCCCGGAAGTTCGCCACCCCCTTCCCGGAGAGGGCATCCCCTACGGCATGAAGCTGAAAGTCAGCAATCTTCGCCTCATCGGGCTGACCGACAACCCGGAAGAAGTAGTGATAGCCAGCAACCGGGGACAAACATTGGGTGCCGTGGGCAACTTCACCATGCTGCACTTTGACGGAGACGATATCCAAGCGGAGAATATCACTTTCGGGAATTATTGCAATGTAGACCTGATCTATCCTCTGAACGAAAAGCTGAACCGGAAGAAACGCTCGGAAACCATCGTGCAGGCACAGCTCATTATTTGCAATAGCGACCGTGTGGTGGCACGCAATTGCCGCTTCATCAGCCGCCTCAACTCCTGCCCCTTTGCAGGTGCACGGCGGGCATTGTTCGATAATTGCTACTTTGAATGTACCGATGACGCCCTTTGCGGAACAGGTGTTTATCTCAACAGTCGTTTCACCTTTTTCAGCGGTAAGCCTTTCTATAGCACGCAAGGCACCGGGGCAGTCTTTCTGAACTGCGATATCCATTCCCTTACCCGCGGACGGCAGTATTTAGTCAAGGTGGGCAGCCCTGTAACAATAGTCGATTGCCGTTGGACAAGTGAAGACCCGGAGTTGTTTATCGGCTGGACACAAGACCCAACAGACGACCTGTGCAGCTACCAATACAACCTGACACTGAACGGAAAGCCACTCTTCATCAATACCGACCGTCCCTGGCTGACGGTGGATATGACAGATAAAAATGTATTGGAAGCCTATCGGCTGGAAGTGCCGAAAGTCTTGTTCCATCATCAGGAAGCGGCAGGAGATACCGTTATTTACAATCTTTATAACCTATTGTCCGGCAATGACGGATGGGATCCTACGGAACAGAAGCCGGTGATAAAGAAACTCGGAAAGCAAAGGCATGGGTTCTCCACTGCCTACACACGCCGCAGCACCCAGCTACGCCTCTCGCAACGAAAGGCTGAAATAGAATCGGGAGTGGACTCAATGCACATAAAGGCCGACTGGCTTCGTTTCGGCACGGAAGCCAACTTTGATTCTAAAGTTATTAAGGCAGGTACCCATTGGCATATCTCCCCCAAGGATAGCGCTTTCGTGGAATTGATACAGAGACATGACGGCAGTTGCATAGTGAAAGGAAAGAATAACAGTGAAGAAACACATACGGTCAATATCATCGCTGGAGGTGGTAAAGCCGGATTGAAAGCGGCCTGCGTAGTCACTGTTAAATCCCGTTTCCTCGAAGCACCGGCATTTATCAGCCGTCCGCACATCGTAAGTGCAGCTTCATATCCCGGACAACTATCCGTTGATTATCAGTTGGATTTGCAAGGACGCACCGATCAATCCCTCATCACCTGGTATCGCTGTACGGATGCCGCAGGAAGCAACGTTATCCCCGTCGCCGTGTCCCGCCTCAACAAACCGGAACGGACGTATGCACTTTCACCTGCCGATAACGGTTACTATATAAAGGTATCAGTTTCACCCAAACACCTGCGCTGCCATGCCGGACCGGCAGAAAGCGCCATTACTGAAAGCCCGGTCGATACAGGAAACGACAAGACAGAGTATATAGAAACGGACTTCCGCAACTTCCCGGTTAATTATCAGCCACGCATCATCCCCGGCTTCTGGACAGTGGACAGCTATAAACCCGTCGATACACAGGATTTCGATTGGACACCCAATCCGCAAAACTGCTGGATATACGGCAAAGGAGTGGATGGTGCAGCAAATGCTACAGGTCTGCTCCAGGCAAGCAAGGGTGCCCGACTACTCTATACTCCCGTGGCAGCGACATGCGGCAATATGCACGTCAGCCTCACTGTAGATCCATGCAAGACAGCCGGACAAGGTTTTGGTAGTGCCACAGGGCAATATATGGATATTTACATCAAGTTCGATACGCGTACACTGACAGGGTACGCCCTGCGAATTATCCGCACCACGAAGCACGACCGCGCAGTAGATTTCATACTGATGCGCTACGAAAAGGGTGTTGCATCTCCTATAAGCCCCCCCGTTTCATCCATTTGCTATCGCACGGACTGCAAATTAGAATTATCAATAGTAGAGAATCGCTTCACCGCCCATGCGGAGACAAGCACTCAGCTCCCTGCCCCGCATCGTCCGGGTCTGACTGCCACCGTAGATCTGGAAGCAGAAATCACTCCCAATACTTACGGCGGAACAGGCATTCAGCACACCGGGTCTACGGGAGCCAGTGCAACAATGCTGCGTATAATGAAGATAGAATGGGACTAAATTAATGTTCTTCTCTGGATAACCAGATACTAAAAAAGAGATCGTACACCTGATAATAATCACGCTCCTTCGTGATGAAATCTTTATCAAGCAATCCTGCCAGTGCGGAACGTACAGAACTGGGCGACACTAATCCATGACGCTTGGAGAAAGCACCGGATACGACATTTATCGCCCGGCCTTCACGGTTGATGGCAATCAACACTTGTTTCTGCTTCTCGGGCAACTGATAGAGTAATTCGGCATACGTATCTGCTGTGAAGTTTACAATGTAGTTGATACCATCTTCTATCATCTCCATATCACACGTTCCCCCTTCGGGAGTTTTAAGGAAAAGGATATTCATGACCTTCTGCAAGTAGAAAGTCCCACCGCGAAAACGGTCATAAAGCACATTCACCACCTCAGGCAAAAGCACCTTTCTGTGTTCGCGAAAATGTCGAACGGCAAACTCTGTATATTTCTCCAAAGGAATAGGCGGCAGGTTCATGATAGTGACGCTCTGATAGAACGGACGTGAAGGTGAAGTGAAAATAGTCCCCATCAGATGTCGTTGTGAACCTGAAAAGACAAAGCGGGCATTACTGCAATATTGTACATAAGTACGCAATGTAGCCTCAATCGTATCTTCAGGATATTTCCCTATCTGCTGAAATTCATCAATAGCTATCAGACAGGGACGGTCTGCATGTTGCAAATAATGGAATATCTCATCAAGAGAAGCAGCCGGGTTAGCGATGTCACCAAGTCCTATATTCCAAGAAGGGACTCCACCTATATCATACGTGATACCCGCCTGCAAAGAGGCAATCGTATTTACGAAAGTTTCCCAAACCTTACGCCCCCGAGGCTTCAAAGCATCCAGAATGACTTTCCCGAACTTGTTTACAAAGTCACGCAACGAACGGGTAGCATAAATATCTACTATGAAAGTATAATAGTGTTCCGCCACCTCCAGCTGGGAGAAACTGTGACGAATCAGATCCGTTTTTCCGTAGCGGCGGGGAGAAATAAGAGCAATGTTGTTTCCGTTGAGCAATAACGTGGTGATATCCTCTGTTTCTGTTTCACGGTCACAGAAATACTTCGAAGCAACATAACCGTTGGTTACAAATGGGTTGTTCATATATAAGCCTCCTAAAGATTGTAGCTTGGCAAAGATAAGAATAAAGGATTTCATTGCCAAATAATGATTGCCACTTTATGGCAATCATTATTTGGCAATGAGGTTTTAGAATCAAATCAATCCTTGAAACTCATACTTCGCCGCACATGCATAACCGTCTTCATACAAATCAGTCAATTTCTTGATATCCCGTTCGATACGGTCGACTGTTACAGGTTTCTGCGGACGGATTACAGTAATCTCTCCTGCCGCTTCCATACGTTCCACCATCTCCAACTGCTCGTTGTACACACGGCAACGGCGGCTTAAAGCCTCACGCATCTTTGGGTATTTACGGTACAGGAAAGAAGGTATATGCATATCCTTCGCTTCTTTACGATATCCTTGGTTACGGGTAAGCACTACCACATTATGGGTAAATCCCTCACTCCTGGCACGCATCAGAGGAATACTGTCGACAATACCTCCGTCAAGCATCGGCTTATTATCCACATAAGCAATAGGGCAGACAAAAGGCAGGCTACTTGAAGCACGCACAATGTCAATCACACGATGCTTGTCCCGTTTCTCCTCGAAATAGTTCGCCTCGCCCGTCACACAATTTGTAGTCACCATTTCATAGCGCTCCGGGCAACAGAAATACGCTTCATAATCATAAGGAAGAATATGCTCGGGGAATTCCTGGAACAGCAGATCGAAGTCCATAATATTACGTTTCTTCAACAAATATTTCAACCCGATATACTGATATTTCTCCAGTAAGTCAATGTTACTGTACTTGGCACGTCCGCGCTGGCCGGACATATAAGAAAGTCCATTACATGCTCCGGCACTGACTCCGATAGTATAGGGGAAGCGGATGCCACGGTCCATAAAGCTGTCCAGCACGCCACAGGTGAAGACACCACGCATGCCGCCACCTTCAAGAACCAATCCTGTTTTGGGGTTGATATGTATCTTTTTCTCCATAATTATCTGAATTAACGCTTCAAAGATAGCTTTTGTTTCCGAAATCTCCCTATCTTTGTGCCAGTAACAATCAATTAAAACCAATTTAATCATGATGAAAAAGTCAATACTTATTGCCACTTTAGGCTTATTAAGTTTCAATGTGTCAGCACAAGACACTCCGAAGGCGGAAGAAGGCTTTATCTTCACCACCGTCAAAGAAAATCCGATTACATCTGTTAAAAATCAAAACCGTTCCAGTACATGCTGGAGTTTTTCGGCTCTCGGTTTCCTTGAAAGCGAACTGCTGCGCATGGGCAAGGGAGAGTATGATTTATCAGAAATGTTTGTAGTGCACCACACCATGATGGACCGCGGCGTAAACTACGTACGTTATCACGGTGACAGTTCTTTCTCACCTGGTGGAAGTTTCTACGACATCATGTTCTGCCTGAGAAACTACGGTCTTGTTCCGCAGGAAGCTATGCCGGGCATCATGTACGGTGACACATTGCCGGTACACAACGAGTTGGATGCCGTGGCCGGTGCTTACGTAAACGCTATTGCCAAAGGCAAACTGACCAAACTGACTCCGGTATGGAAGAAAGGCCTGTGCTCTATCTATGATACTTACCTCGGCAAATGCCCCGAAAACTTCACTTACAAAGGAAAAGAATATACTCCGAAGACATTTGCCGAATCCCTCGGAATCAATCCGGACGATTACATATCTCTGACTTCATTTACCCACCATCCATTCTACACTCAGATGAACATCGAAATCCAGGACAACTGGCGCAACGGCCTTTCTTATAACCTGCCTTTGATGGAATTCATGTCTGTTATCGACAATGCCGTTAACAACGGTTACACTGTAGCTTGGGGTAGCGACGTCAGCGAAAGCGGTTTCACTCGTGACGGTATAGCCGTTATGCCCGACGCGGATCGTGGTGCCGAACTCACCGGTTCTGACATGGCACGCTGGACAGGTCTTACTGCTGCCGACAAGCGCAAAGAACTGACTTCCCGTCCATTACCGGAAATCACCGTAACTCAGGAAATGCGCCAAACAGCATTCGACAATTGGGAAACTACCGATGACCACGGTATGCTTATCTACGGTATAGCCAAAGACCAGAACGGTAAAGAATACTACATGGTAAAGAACTCCTGGGGTACCAACAACAAATACAAAGGTACTTGGTATGCTTCTAAACCTTTCGTTGCTTACAAAACTATCAATATCCTGGTACACAAAGATGCAGTGCCCAAAGCATTGTTGAAGAAGCTGGGAGTTAAATAAGTGATTAGTGGTGAGTGATTAGTGATTAGCACCATGCGGCAATGACAGCGCAGCACTAATCACTAATCGCCAATCACTCACCACTAATCACTATTTCATCATCCTACTATTAATATATTCCGTAAACTGATCCTTATAATTCTCTCCTACCGGAATATAGGTCTCTCCAAAGACGATGCGCAGGCGAGAAACTTCCGTTATCTTTCTCAAATTGACAATATAAGAACGATGTACCCGCATAAACTGAGAGGGAGGCAAAGTTTCTTCCAGACGCTTCATGCTGAGTAAAGGCATAATGGGCTTAGCCTCTCCTTCTACAAAGATACGTACGTATTCACTCATTCCCTCAATATATTTAATATCTGCCAGGTTGATACGCGTAACGCGGTAATCACTCTTCACAAACAGAGTACCGTCATTAAAAGAAAGTTCGGACGGGGCTGACGGTGGAGCAATTGTTCCATGCCCTTTGGTGCGGAACTCCCACCATTTATACGCTTTGTCCACCGCCTTCAGGAAGTCTTGAAAGCCAAACGGTTTCAACAGATAATCCAGTGCATCTACTTTGAAGCCTTCGACGGCATACTCCGAATAAGCTGTTGTGAAGATAACCAACGGCTTTTCCGTCAGGGAACGTACAAAGTCCATCCCATTCAGATCGGGCATATTGATATCGACAAACATCAGATCAATCTTTTGTGCGGAAAGGACACTCATAGCATCGAAAGCGTCTTGGCAGGAAGCTACAAGATTCAGAAAAGGTACACGGGAGATATATCCCGTCAATTGGGTAAGAGCCAACGGCTCATCATCAATAGCTATACAATTTATCATAATATACCTCCATTCCGTATTAACTCACCGGTACAAGCAACTGTACATCAAAGCAATCGGCCGTATCATCAATAGATAGTTTATAACGCTCACCGAACAACAGACGCAAACGCTTGCGGATATTATCAAGACCGATACCGTGGTGCTGATCTTCGGACCTATAATAATTACTGTTGGAACAAACGAAATGAATTTCCTCTCCCACCACTTGCAAACAGACTGATACGAATGAAGCATGCTGATAACTGACACCATGCTTAAAAGCATTCTCTACAAACGAAACGAACAATAGGGGCGGTACTTGTACTTCGCCCGTATCCGTAGGAAAAGACACATCTATCCGCACTTTATCCGTATAGCGGATGCGCATCAACTCTATATAATGATTGAGGAACTGCAACTCCTTGGAAAGCGATATCAAGCGGTTATTCGATTCATAAAGCACATAGCGCATTAACCGTGAAAGCTCGACAATGGTTTGTTTGGCCTTCTCCGTATCAATATCCACCAATGCATGTATATTATTGAGAGTATTCATGAAGAAGTGCGGATTTATCTGGTATTTCAGATAATCCAACTCCGTCTGAAGATTGTTATGCTCCAGTTCTTTCATAGCCTCCTGATCGCGTACTGACTTAAAAAACAGCTTAACAGCAATGTTGAAACTGAACATTAGCAAAGCTATCAGCATGCGCCCCAGAAAAGGACCACGAAACAGGGGCACAAAGAAAGGCATCTCTTCGAAAGGCGGACGCGGGAAGCCAGAATGTCGAGGATCAGGACGTTCCCCCCGTGCAGACGGCATATCCGGTCCCGAAGGCTTACCGGGAACATCATGCTCTCTCGGCCCGAGACCTTCCTTTCCCCGGTCGCGCATTCTCTGTTCTATTTGCTGCCGCTTCATGACAGGACGACTGGGAGACACCATATCCACTAGCCAGAAAGTGACCGTAGATAATAATATGGCAACTACTACATACACTACCACTTTCTGCTTCAGGAAAAGGAAAGGAGCAAGCACACGATTATTCAACAAGAAAAGGAAAAAGAATGGCAACACATTGAGCCATAAAATAAAAACTCCTTTCCATCGCATCACTTCCACCTTACCCGATAAAAGTTCGAAGAAATTGCTTACCACCGGCACCATCAGTACGATAAGCCACACAGCAATGTAGATCATCATTTCCGGCAGGTAACGTTTATAGGTAGCACGGGCAAACACTTTCTTCATGTTTTGTTTCCTTTTTAGAGATGTCATGGCAAATATAGCAGACTTTCGATTAACTAACAAAAGAAATAGACGAGGAGGAGCTTTTCATCGGCAAAGTTCTCATTACCAATGCCAACCACCTCCGCCACCACCGGGACCTCCGGAAGATACGTTTCCTACCGAAGTCACCATACTGCCGGGCGTAAAAGTCGCTACCTGTGAACCTGCTGTATAGATTCCACCAACAGTCAGTCCATAGAATTCAGTACCTCCGGTCACCGAACCGCCTGTATAAATCGTATAAGTGGTGCCCGATACCAACTTCGAACTGCTAAACAACAATGTCATTTGCGAATAAGCACGGGGAATAGTGTAAGACATCACCTGATCAGAACCTTGAATACTAAAAAGCGTACCTTTACTACCCGAACCGCCATAGATAACCGTGCGTTGTGTACAAACGCTGGACGTGGGAGTACTGGTGCCGCCACCGATTCCCAAGATAGTTCCTCCTGTTATCTTAAAAGTATTCTGATCGCAGTCAAATCCTTCCTCGGGAGATGTAGTACCGATAGAGACAATCGTACCACCGGTAATAGTCAGGGTACCGTTAGAATCGACACCATCATTTCCACTGCTGTAACAATAGATATTGCCACCGTTGATAACAATGCTTTTAGAAGCATTCATACAGTCATCATAAGAATAGACGCTGACGTCACCGCCATTCACCGTAAGGGTACTTTTACTTTCAATCCCTTCACTTCCTTCACCACCCGGGGTCTTCACCCAGATAGTACCGGAATTGATAGTCAAATTACCGTCTGCTTTAATGCCTTTGGCGGAGGAATCCAGACGGTTATAGACATACTGTTTACCGGTAGTGATAATCTTCACCGTACTATTATCGATACTCAGAGTTCCGTCGCAATTAATACCTTTACCGGCAGCACCCGTACTTTTGACTGAAAGAGTAGTACCATTCATCACCAGGTTACCATCACATTTGATGCCTGCGGCAGAACTCAGATCATTGTCTTCATAGACCGCAGAACCCGAAGTCAGCAGAATCAACTGCCCACCACTGAGCGTGATGTCCGTTTCTGCCTTTACCGCTTTAGAGGCATCACCAGAGATGTCAGCCTTGATAAGCCCACCCCGTATATCAATGAATCCTTTTTCACAATCCAACCCGTCACCGGATGCTTTCACCTTCAGGATACCGCCACCAATAATGATTTTATCATTCGTATGAATCCCATCTTTCACGGCAGAAGCTACGGTAATATTGCTGCCGCTACGCAAACGCACATAGTCGTCACTACAAATACCATGCTTGTAATTACCTGTCACGGTCAGTGCCCCCGTACCGCTAAAAATAAGTTGTCCTTCACTGAAAAAGCATCCTTTTTCATCTTCGCCCGTTACGGTGGAGTAAGAAGAAGCATCTGCCAGATAGTTCTCCGTTTCTGTCTTCACTTCTACAAAAACACGCTTGCCGGACTGGATATTGATTGCCGCCCCACTGTCATTAGTCAGCGAGACACCCGCAAGAGTCAGTTTAAATTTCTTATCACTGTATACCTTGAAAGAACCGTTGGACGTCGAACCACTAAGTACATATTCCACACCTGCTACGGATGCATTTACTGTGACATGTGCTCCGTTTGTGGTTACTGTAACCCCACTCACAGAGCCTGCCACCGTTGCCGAACCATTAGCATATGCTATTTGTATGGAAGAAGCGAATGATGAATTCTCTATAAAGTCATCATATTCGTCATCATTCTTGTCGGTTATGATAGTTTCAGCTATTTCAACATATGAATTATCGGCCATATCTTCCCACGAAACATCAAAGTCAAGTAATGTACCCGAAGCATCCGAACTGCCTGAACTTCCACCGGGGTTCGTTCCCCCATTCGTTCCGTTCTCTCCCCAATCATCAAAAGGACTATCAGCACTACACGCGACACACAAGCAGAAACACACTGCATAAATCCCTATTTTCTGTATTCGTTTCATTTCCATCATTTATTTATGTGACTAATAAATCATTCACTTAAAACTTAAACGTATATCCCGCACCTACTACGTGCCCGTTCGTCTCGTCATCATCTGCATGATTCTGATACCGATAGAAGAAATCAAGTGAATTCTTCTTATTGATTTTGTATCCGGTACCCAGTGTCCAGCGAGTTTTATCCAGTGCCCAACTATCGGACATGGAATGATATAATTCACAAGAAGCATAAGGTGCAAAACGAGATTTCTTAATATTCCATTCAGCCTGCAAGCGTGAACGAAGTACATTCTTACCTTTGCCGGTAATTTCCTCATCTGCTTTTTGGGAACCATCGTCCCCATCGTACTTGGAAACAAAACGCGAAGTACGATACGTATACTGGTAACGTTCGCGCAAGGAAAATTCAAAGCGTTGCCAGTTCAACTTACCTGTCAAAGACAAGTACATACGATGACGGGGTGACCAGTAGTCAGAAACATAATTGCCTTTCTTGGTCATCTCTCCCGGACGATGGCTATTAATAAAAGTATATCCGCCATCCGCTTTCAAAAAAGAAGTGATGCGATAAGCCACACCCGCCCCCGCAGACCAGCGTTCAACATTATCCACACCATCACGAGTACGGAATTCACCTTCCACCGAAGCATCAAAGCCCGGGAAGATTTTCTTCTTTACCTCGGCACTGGTCCAAATGCCGAAGTCATCACTTTGGGCATATACTCCTGCAACCATTGTGCAGAGAAAAACAGCCAGTAAGATTATTCGTCTATTCATTTTCTTCATTCTCCTTTCCTCGGTATCCGTCTTAGTGTATCAATTGTATTTATCTCTTCACTCTCCGGTTCATAATAAACCTTCAGTATCGCTGCATCTCGCAGGAAATCGATATGGCCCACTTCTACTTTCGTGATGCTAAGTCCCGTTCTATTTTCCAGATCCATAATCAATTCTGCCCTGCGTTGCGGGGTAATCAATTCAATACGATCATACTGCACCAGCTTGCATGAAATATGTTTCAGCCAACGATTGCTTTCGCATAACCAAATACACAGAATAAATAATAAGTTTGTTGCCGTCAGTTCGGCATAACTCAATTGTACAGACAGAGCGTTGATGACGGAAATAGCTATAATCACAAACAGGTAGGTCATCTCACGCACAGGCATCGACTCTGTCCGGTAGCGAATTATGCCGAAGATAGCAAACAATCCAAGTGCAAACCCTATTTTCAGTTTCACACTGCCCAACAGGAATATCATCAAAAAAATGCTGATACTGATAAGCGTAAATGTGAAGAAGTAATCGCGACGACGGCTCTTCGGGTAATAAAAGAAACGAATAATGGCAAACACCACCACCATGTTGAAAACGAAGCGCAATATCAATTCCATAAATCCAGCCGCATCTATAAGCGGTGTCTCCATAAAGGCTAATTCAGCAAAATCGTTCATATACTATTTATTAATGTTTCTATATTTCGGGGAATTTCTGCCCTTCTCATTTTACGTACTTTCGGTTTGAAGCGGTTCTGTTTCAAGTCTTCATCCGTCAGTACACAACCCATGCAATATTTACTAAAACCTGCGGGATGTACATGCAAACGGCTTAATATATCGCGGATGGGCGATGATGTACGCCCGTCTCGCTTTAACTCCACCACAGCAAGACGTGGCAAGGCAGCATAATTCCCGTTCACCAGATTTCGGAAGCAAATATCCGTATCAATAGTAAGCCGTTCCGTCATTGCCCGGTTGACAAGAGTAATGCGTAGAAAACGATTCTCCAACTGTGGAGACAATTGCGGCAGCTTGTACCAGGCATACAAAGACAAGAAGTCATCCACATCTTCAGCAGACAATTCATCAAGAGCAGTGATGCGTATACGCCGCTTGTCCGTGCGACCTTTATTATTTTTATTTTTGACTTCAAGAAAAGTTAATTGGGAAGCAACATAGGTACGTACCCTGATTTTCTCACGTACCGCCCGTCCGTTTTGATGTGCCCGATACATTGCTTTGTCTACAGTATCCAGATAAACAGTATGATAAACAATGTTCCGTTCTCCTGTCACTTCCTGTACACGATAATCAACGGCAGCATAATGCAAAAGCACAGCCAGCGTTTCCAAAGGCAGCAGATATTTCGTATCCGTCCTGTTCATCAATCGGATACCACTCATTTCTTCCAGCGTGACAGGACCGAATATATCCAGCATTTCCGCTATATCCTTCAATGTTTCTTCTGTTGTCATACATGTTTCGTTTCTGTGACAAATGTAACCGCAAGAGTGAAACAAAGAAAATAGATTCAACCAACAAGTGATTTTTAACGATAAACACAATCAAAAACGATGTATTTTTTCTACCCTCTTTTGCTCAAAACCGTTCTGTATGTGCATTTTTTGCCCGCATTTCTTGTCAGAACGAACAGTTTGACTAATTTTGCACGCTGATAATTAGTTAACCGGATAATTTCAGTAGCTGGACACTATGTACCTCCTACTCCTATTCCCGGCACTGACGCTCCAAAGAAATACTAATACTAATAATTAATAACATGAGTTTGAAAATCGTAGTATTGGCTAAACAAGTTCCCGACACACGTAATGTTGGGAAAGATGCCATGAAAGCCGACGGAACCATTAACCGTGCGGCACTCCCCGCCATCTTCAACCCCGAAGACTTGAACGCTCTTGAGCAAGCCCTCCGACTGAAAGATGCACATCCGGGCTCTACCGTAACCATCCTGACAATGGGACCGGGACGCGCAGCCGAAGTTATTCGTGAAGGATTGTTCCGCGGTGCAGACAATGGTTATCTGTTGACCGACCGTGCTTTTGCAGGTGCAGATACCCTTGCCACTTCGTACGCCCTTGCTACTGCCATCAAGAAGATAGGCGAGTATGACATCATCATCGGCGGACGCCAGGCTATCGACGGTGACACGGCTCAAGTGGGTCCGCAGGTTGCTGAAAAGCTCGGTCTGACACAGATCACTTATGCCGAAGAAATTCTGAACGTTGAAAAAACTACCGGACGTGTTGTCGTAAAACGTCACATCGACGGTGGTGTGGAAACTGTAGAAGGTCCTCTGCCCATCGTTATCACTGTGAATGGAAGTGCAGCCCCCTGCCGCCCACGCAACGCTAAGCTGGTACAGAAGTACAAACGTGCTCTTGGTGCCCAGGAAAAAGCTGCTATCACCAAGGAAGGTGCTACTCTGCCTTATGCCAACCTCTACGAGAAGTACCCTTATCTGAACATCACCGAATGGAGTGTGGCCGACGTGAACGGTGACCTGGCACAATGCGGTCTCAGCGGTTCGCCCACTAAAGTAAAAACCATTCAGAACATCTCTTTCCAAGCCAAAGAAAGCCGTACGCTGACCGGAAGCGACCAGGATGTAGAAGATCTTATTGTTGAACTACTCGCCAATCATACGATTGGCTAAGCTACGAGCAATAAGCGACAAGCTACAAGTTGCCGCACCATTACACTGAATAGCACTTGTAGCCCGTAGCTAGTAGCTAAAAACTAAGAAATATGAATAACGTATTTGTATATTGTGAGCTTGAAGGCACCGTAGTTGCCGAAGTAAGTCTCGAACTCCTTACCAAAGGACGCAAGTTAGCTAACCAACTGGGCTGCCAACTGGAAGCCGTAGTTGCCGGCACTAACCTTACAGGTATCGAAAAACAAGTATTGCCTTTCGGCGTCGACCGTCTTCACATCTTCGATGCTCCGGGCTTGTTCCCCTATACTTCACTGCCCCACTCTTCCGTACTTATCAACCTGTTCAAAGAAGAAAAGCCACAGATCTGTCTGATGGGCGCCACTGTTATCGGTCGTGACCTCGGTCCGCGCGTTTCTTCTGCACTGACCAGTGGTTTGACTGCCGACTGTACTTCATTGGAAATCGGTGAACACGAAGATAAAAAAGCAGGTGTGGTATATGAAAACCTGTTATATCAGATCCGTCCTGCATTCGGTGGTAACATCGTGGCAACTATCGTCAACCCCGAACATCGCCCGCAAATGGCAACCGTTCGCGAAGGCGTAATGAAAAAAGAGATTCTTAATGATAAGTATGAGGGCGAAGTTATCAACCATGACGTTGCCAAATACGTACCGACCACAGACTATGTAGTGAAAGTTATCGACCGCCATGTAGAAAAAGCGAAACACAACTTGAAAGGTGCTCCTATCGTTGTAGCCGGTGGTTACGGTATGGGTAGCCGTGAAAGCTTCGACATGCTGTTCGAACTGGCCAAAGAACTTCACGCTGAAGTAGGCGGCAGCCGTGCAGCTGTTGACGCAGGTTTCTGCGACCATGATCGCCAGATCGGACAGACAGGTGTTACGGTACGTCCGAAATTATATATCGCTTGTGGTATCTCCGGACAAATCCAGCATATCGCCGGTATGCAGGAAAGTGGTATTATCATCTCTATTAATAATGATGAAAATGCTCCTATCAATACCATCGCTGATTATGTAATCAACGGTACGGTAGAAGAAGTGATTCCGAAAATGATTAAGTACTACAAACAGAACAGTAAGTAAATTTACAAACGGAATGAAGGGAATCGTCATTGCTTTATGCTTATTCTGCCTATGCGGAATGCTGAATGCCCAGAGCAAGTTTCCGAAAGATGGCAAGCATGTCTATTCGTATGCTAATGGGCAGGATAGTGTGATTTGCTTTTACAAAAACGGAAGACCGGTAGGACAACGAACGGAGTACTACCCGAATGGACAACTGCACCTGACTTTTACATACAAGACAGGACACATACAGAGCTTAAAGCAATATTATGAGAATGGAGCCTTAAAACGGGAAGAAGTCTTAAATGGACATTCTACCACTACAGGGCATCTGTATGATATTGACGGAAAAGAACTGGACTTCATCCCATACATGCAACTGCCTCAGTTTCCCGGAGGAAATGCAGAACTCATGAAGCTGATAGCTCAATATACCAAGTACCCTCCGCAAGCCGTAAAAGAAAAGAAGCAAGGATTGGTCATCATAAAATGTTCGATAGACAAAGAGGGCAATCCTAAGAATGCGGAAATTGTAAAGAGCGTTTCTCCGGAACTGGACAAAGAAGCTATGAGAGTAGTAGGGTTCCTGACTATGACTTACAAATTTACTCCTGGGAAAATAGAAGGGCAACCGGTTAATATGAACTTCAGCATTCCCGTAAATTTTCGTTTATAATAAAAAAAATTGAAATAATATGGCTAATTTTTATACCGAAGTTCCTGAATTGAAGTTCCAACTGAACAACCCGATGATGGAACGTATCTGTGAGCTGAAAGAGCGCGGATACCAAGATAAAGACAAATTTGACTACGCTCCGCAAGACTATACGGATGCAATGGACTCTTATGATAAGGTGCTCGAAATCACCGGAGAAATCACCGGAGAGATTATCAACCCGAACGCCGAAGGCGTGGACGAAGAAGGTCCTCACTGTGCCGACGGTCGCGTAGAATATGCCAGCGGTACGAGACAAAACCTCGATGCCATGGTGAAAGCCGGCCTGAACGGTATGACTATGCCCCGCCGCTTCGGTGGATTGAACTTCCCGATCACTCCGTATACCATGTGCGCTGAAATCGTGGCTGCTGCCGATGCCGGTTTTGGTAATATCTGGTCTTTGCAGGACTGTATCGAAACACTGTATGAATTCGGCAACGAAGATCAACACAGCCGTTTCATTCCGCGTATCTGCGCCGGAGAAACCATGTCTATGGACTTGACAGAACCCGATGCCGGTTCCGATTTGCAGAGTGTAATGCTGAAAGCTACATTTGATGAGAAAGAAAACTGCTGGCGCCTGAATGGTGTGAAACGTTTCATTACAAACGGTGACGCTGATTTACACCTCGTACTGGCTCGCTCGGAAGAAGGAACCAGAGATGGCCGTGGACTTTCCATGTTCATCTATGACAAACGCGAAGGTGGTGTAGATGTACGCCGCATCGAGAATAAGTTGGGTATCCACGGTTCACCTACTTGTGAACTTGTTTACAAGAATGCAAAAGCTGAACTTTGTGGTGACCGTAAGCTCGGCTTGATCAAATATGTAATGGCATTGATGAACGGTGCCCGTCTGGGTATCGCCGCACAATCCGTAGGTTTGTCACAAGCTGCCTACAATGAAGGTCTGGCATACGCAAAAGACCGTAAGCAGTTCAGCAAAGCTATTATTGAATTCCCGGCTGTATATGACATGCTGGCTATCATGAAAGCTAAGTTAGATGCAGGTCGTGCTTTGTTGTACCAAACATCTCGCTATGTGGACATTTACAAAGCTTTGGATGATATCTCCCGCGAACGTAAACTGACTCCGGAAGAACGTCAGGAACAAAAGAAATATTCCAAACTTGCTGATGCCTTTACTCCGCTGGCCAAAGGTATGAACTCCGAATATGCCAACCAAAATGCTTACGACTGTATTCAGATTCATGGTGGTTCCGGTTTCATGTTGGAATATGCCTGTCAACGTATCTACCGCGATGCCCGTATTACCAGCATCTACGAAGGTACGACTCAGTTACAGACTGTAGCCGCCATCCGTTATGTAACAAACGGTTCATACGCTGCTACTCTCCGCGATTACGAAACAATTCCTTGCAGCGAAGAAATGCAACCGTTGATGGATCGCCTGAAAGAGATGACGAATAAGTTTGAAGCTGTCACCAACGCAACGAAAGAAGCTGCAAACCAAGAACTGCTGGACTTCGTAGCCCGCCGTCTTTACGAAATGGCTGCTGTATGTGTGATGTCTCATCTTCTCATTCAGGACGCAACAAAAGCACCTGAGTTGTTTGCAAAGTCAGCTGTTGTCTATCTGAACTACGCTGAAGCTGAAGTAGAAAAGCACTTCAATTTTATCCGCAAGTTCAAAGTTGAAGAACTGGATAACTACCGCAAGTAATTAACCGATTACTATATTCAAAGAAGGCTGTCTCAAACGAATGGGACAGCCTTCTTTGTCATAAATAAAGCTCCTTACCGAAACAGTCTCAACTGACTGCGTAACTCATGAAGTTCATTCTGCATCTCTTCCATACGCTGTAACAGGTGATGGATGGCATCAATTCCTTCAATGTTGATGGATAAGTCATAATACATACGGCTGTAACGTTCCACCTCCGGCAGTTGGGTGAATGTCAGATAGCGTTCCCCACCTTCGGTCATTACTTCTATCAGGCCACCTTCCTGTAACAAATCGATAAACGACGGTTCAATGTGGCATTTGCGACAATACTCGCTGACTATGATTAATTCATTCTGCATAGTGCTACCTCCTTTTAGTTCATACTTTGAAGTTTACGGAACAACTCTTTCTGTTCTTCCGTCAAGTTCGTCGGCAGTTTCACGGAATAAGTCACAATGAGGTCACCGAACTGTCCTTCTTTCTTATATACAGGGAATCCCTTGCCTTTCAGACGGGCTTTCGTACCGTTCTGTGTCTCGGGTTTCACTTTCAGTTTTACCTTTCCATCCAAAGTATCTACCAACTGGTCTCCACCCAGGATAGCGGTATAAAGATCAATGGAAACATCTACATACAAGTCATCTCCCAAACGTTTGAATACCGGATCATCCGCAATCACAAACGTTATGTACAAGTCTCCGGCAGGTCCACCATTCACACCTTCGCCACCGTAACCTTTCAATTTAATGACTTGCCCGTTTGCCACGCCGGCAGGAATAGTAATGCGCACATTCTTACCGTTTACAGTCAACACTTGTTTATGAGTTTGGGCTGCATCACGAAGCGAGAGGTTTAAATCTGCATGGTAATCCTGTCCGCGGAAGCCTGCATTAGAACTTCCACGCCCCCGGCTTCCGAACATAGATTCAAAGAAATCGGAAAAGCCGCCACCATGACCGGAAAATTCCTGTCCATCGGATGAATACCAGTAAGAGCTACCATCCGTACCATATCCTGCACCCGAACCGCCGCCAAAGCCACCAAATCCACCGGCACCCGCCTCCTGACGGGCACGCTTTTGAGCCTCAAATTCATCGGCATGCTTCCAATGCTCACCATACTCATCGTATTTTTTACGCTTTTCAGGATCACTCAGCACTTCATTTGCTTCATTAATTGCCTGAAATTTATCTTTGGCAGAAGAATCGTTCGGATTCAGATCAGGATGATATTTGCGTGCCAATTTACGGAACGCTTTCTTTATATCATCCTGGCTTGCCGTCTTATCTACCCCAAGGACTTGATAATAATCTATATAAGCCATAGTCTATAAATTTTGTTATTCTTATATACCCTATCACAAATAACGCACCAAGTAGGTGTTTTGAATATTAAAATACATAAACGAAAACTAAAAAGGAGTATTAAAAAGCATAAACCATAGATAATCAACAAAATATCCATTTATAAAAAGATCCATTAATGTCTTTTTAATTCTAAAACGATGTAAACGACTCGTAACATCAATTAATTATTCATGCTAAAACTTCCTAAAATAAACGGAAAACACTTTATTTGTATATAAAATAATGCATTTACAGAAAGCATAATTCCCCCAACCTTAATATATTGACTTATTATGAAAAGTAACCATTGGCTACTTACGGTAGCACTCACTTTCATTGTCCTGCAAACCAAAGCAGATGCATGGATACGCATAAACCAACTTGGCTACTTGCCGCAATCTGTGAAAGTAGCAGTATTCATGAGTGAAGAACCCACTGACATACAAGAGTATGCACTTGTAGATGCCTTCACCGGACAAACAGTTAGAACTTTCAATTCTATCAAATCAACCGGAAAGATGGGCCTAATGAAGAGTACTTATCGTTTGAATTTTAGCGATTTCAATCAACCGGGAACCTATTACCTGAAAGCAGGTAAAGTTGTATCTCCCCATTTCCCCATCAATAACCATGTATACAATGGAACTGCAGATTTCTTGTTGAACTATATGCGTCAGCAGCGCTGCGGTTATAATCCTTTCCTGAAAGACAGTTGTCATGTGCACGATGGCTACATCTTGTATCATCCCACTAAGACGGGACAACACATTGATGTCCGTGGTGGCTGGCACGATGCAACTGATTATCTGCAATACACCACCACTTCCGCCAATGCTATTTATCAGATGATGTTCGCCTATCAGGAAAATCCGGAATCTTTCGGTGATTTCTATGATGCTGCCGGACTTCCCGGTGCTAACGGTATTCCTGACATTGTAGACGAAATAAAATGGGGATTGGATTGGTTAAATCGCATGAATCCCGCTTCTGGCGAACTATACAACCAGATTGCTGACGACCGTGACCACGCCGGTATGCGTCTGCCCAACGAAGATAAAGTGGACTATGGTTACGGTCCAGGCAACGGACGTCCTGTTTATTTCTGTAGCGGTGAACCTCAGGTACGTGGCCAGTTTATGAACACAACTACAGGTGTAGCCAGTACAGCAGGCAAATATGCTTCCTGCTTCGCTCTCGGTGCACGCCTCCTGAAGAATTTCTACCCGGAATTTGCAGCTGAAATAGAGGCAAAGGCTGATGCAGCCTATCAGGAAGGAGTAAAAAAGCCTGGGGCTTGCCAAACGGCATCTGTCTTGTCTCCGTATATCTATGAAGAAGATAACTGGGTAGACGATATGGAGTTGGGAGCCATGGAACTGTTTAAGAGTACCGGAGATCTGACATATCTGCAGCAAGCCGTTGAGTATGGACGACGTGAACCTGTTACCCCATGGATGGGTGCTGACAGTGCACGCCACTATCAATGGTATCCGTTCATGAATATGGGACATTACCACTTAGCAAAAGTAAACAATGACCGCCTCAGCAAAGAATTCATCCGAAACATGCATACCGGTATTGTACGTACCTACGAAAAAGCAGTCGAAAGCCCATTCATGCATGGCATTCCCTACACTTGGTGTTCTAACAACTTAACAACTGCCATGTTGACACAGTGCCGCCTGTATCGTGAAGCAACAGGTGATGAATCATACAAAGAAATGGAAGCTGCCATGCTCGACTGGTTGTTCGGTTGTAACCCATGGGGAACTAGCATGATCGTAGAACTCCCCCTATATGGAGACTATCCTTCACAGCCCCACTCTTCATTACTAAATGCAGGAGTAGGCAACACTACAGGCGGATTGGTAGACGGACCAGTTTACCGCACTATTTTTGAAAGTCTACGTGGAGTAAATATGACTGGTATTCCCGGTACTCCCGGACAAGATTATGAACGCTTTCAACCGGACCTGATGGTATATCACGATGCTATTCATGACTATTCGACCAATGAGCCGACTATGGATGGAACTGCATGTCTCACTTATTACCTCTCTGCCATGCAAAAAGAGGGCATGAAGCAAGCCAATATTCAGGGCGATAAGAATGTATATGTAAATGGTGGCATCATTCGCACTGATCCATCAAAAAAACAAATTACACTTGTTTTTACTGCAGCTGATAAAGCAGACGGTGCCAACGCTATCATCAGCACGCTGAAAAAGTATGGCATCAAAGGTGGATTTTTCTTCACCGGTGAATTCTACGAACTCTACCCTGAAGTAGTCAAACGTCTGCGTACCGAAGGACATCTGGTAGGTAGCCACAGTTATGGACACTTACTGTATATGCCGTGGGAAAATCGCGATTCACTATTAGTAACCCGTGAGCAGTTTGAACAGGATATGCTAAAAAGCTACGCAGGTATGCGCGAGGCAGGTATCGAATACAAAGATGCTCCGGTATATATCCCGCCTTATGAATATTATAATAAAGAAATAGCTGCATGGGCAAAAAATATGGGTATCCAACTTATTAACTATACGCCCGGTACAATGAGTAATGCAGATTACACTACCCCGGATATGGGACAGAAATATCGCAGCAGTAAGTTTATCTATGACAAAATCATGGAAGTAGAGAAAAAAGAAGGTTTAAACGGACATTTGATGTTGATACACTTCGGTACGGACGACCGCCGTACGGATAAATTCTATAATGGCTATCTGGATAAAATGATTAAAACATTGAAACGGAAAGGCTATACTTTTGTACCCGTACTCGAAGCAATAGGAATGTAGTCCATACGATTATCATAAAAAGGTTAGTTAAAGGTTATCATGCAAAGGTATTTAAGGTAATATTCAATCGGTTTGTTTTCAGTAGGCTTTTCCCCCCCAAGGGAAAAAGTTTCAAACCAAAGCTCCATGCCTGAGAAGGTCCGGAGCTTTTTTCTGTCATTTTTATAATATAATGAAGAAGATTTTGATGCAGATAAGTGCATCAGCCTACGCAGATAAGTGCATCACCCTACACAGATAAGTCTTCAACCTGATGCAAATAAGTGTGTGGGGTGATGCAGATAAGTGCATAATAAGGAAAATCAGAAGCTTTCTTTCACAGCCTGCAACAAGGTCTGTATATCTTCCTCTGTTGTATCAAAAGAAGTCACAAAACGAATTTCATTTTCAGCTTCGTTCCAGAAATAGAAGAAGTAAGACTTCATTAGCTTATCAATAACCGAACGAGGCATAGTCAAGAATAACTGGTTACTCTCCATCTTCTGTGTGAAATGTACACCCGGTAATACTTTCAAACCATCATACAGTTTTTGTGCCATTGCATTGGCGTGCATAGCATTCTTTTTCCACAAATCATCTGTAAGGTAAGCTGTGAACTGACAAGAAAGATAACGTAATTTAGAAGCTAACTGGGCCGATTGCTTCCGCACATAAAATGCCTCTTTTTTGAGCTCCGGATTAAAAATAACTACGCTTTCCCCAAGCATCAAACCATTCTTTGTTCCACCAAAACTAAGTATATCAATACCACAATCAACCGTAAGTTCCTTGAAACTAAGATTCAAAGCTACACAAGCATTCGCCAGGCGTGCACCATCCATGTGTACATACATACCATGTTTATGCGCCAAAGCTGTTAATGCCTTCAATTCCTCCGGAGTATAAACAGTACCCAATTCCGAACATTGGGAAATATAAATAGCACCCGGCTGGGAATGATGTTGTTCACCAAAATTCTTTAGATAAGGCTGTACCAACTCTGGAGTGAGTTTTCCATCCGATGACACAATCGGACGGATCTGGCAACCTGTCATACGTGCAGGAGCACCACATTCATCCACATAAATATGCGCTGTCTCCGCACAAAGAATCAAATTATAAGGACGCGTAACCAACTGTAAAGCTACTGCATTACTACCTGTTCCATTAAAAACAAAAAGCGGTTCACAATCAGCTGTAAATGTCTCCTTGATTTTGCGGACGGCTTCCTCCGTCCAAGGATCGTCACCGTAGCCTACTGCATGATTTTGGTTTGCTTGGTTTAGTGCTTCCATCACCAATGGATGTACACCGGAATTGTTGTCTGAAGCAAAACTTCTCATAGTTATATTCATTTTATCGATAAATTATCTTAGCACCCGAATTATCATTTACTACTAAGAGCATGCAAAGGAACGAAATATATTCGTTAGCAGAAAAAAAGAAGCGTGGATTTTTAAAATCCACGCTTTCGTTTAGGTTTTCAATCGGTTTTTTCATTCTTTAGCCGATATAAACATTCACGCCCAAAAAAATGTAGAGCTCTTCATTCTCTTGGTGCAATACAATCTTGTCTTCACAAGCTAACCATCCCAAGGCGGCTCCCAGTTCTTTGTCCTTCAGCCCGGACTTTCTCTTCAAAGTCCCATAGTCCCATTTGGCGTAATTGCTAAGCAACCTCCAAATTTTGCCTGCGTTCAGGCCGATGTCGCTTTTGTTCATCTCTTTTCGTTATTAAAAAGGTTAAATAATTGATTGGTTTTTGTTTAGGCTATCCTAATTTATCCCCCTAAAGGTATCACTTTTTATTTATAAAACACAAAAAACGAACGAAAGATATATTTTTTAATCAAATTTGTAACAGTTTCGTAATAATATACAGGTAATATGAGAAGAAAAAGACTAGAAAAGAGAAAAAAAGACCACAGCACCTTCAGAGAGATGCTGTGGTCATTTATTATAATTATGAATTCAGGGAAAAACGGGTATTACATCATGCCACCCATGCCGCCCATGCCGGGAGCCCCCATTGGCATTTCAGGTTTGTCTTCCTTTTTTTCAACGATTACACATTCAGTAGTCAAGAACATACCTGCAATAGAAGCAGCATTTTCCAAAGCTACACGAGCAACCTTTGCAGGATCAACTACACCGGCAGCATGCAGATTTTCATATACATCAGTACGAGCATTGTAACCATAGTCACCTTTACCTTCACGTACTTTCTGTACAACTACAGCACCTTCTTTACCTGCATTGGCAACGATCTGACGCAACGGTTCTTCAATAGCACGCTTGATAATGTCAACACCGGTAGTTTCATCGATGTTATCACCTTTGAAGCCTTCCAATGCATCGAGTGCACGGATGTAAGCTACGCCACCGCCTGGTACGATACCTTCTTCTATAGCAGCACGTGTTGCACGCAAAGCATCGTCTACACGGTCTTTCTTCTCCTTCATTTCAACTTCAGAAGCAGCACCTACGTAAAGAACTGCAACACCACCAGACAATTTGGCCAGACGCTCCTGCAATTTTTCTTTGTCATAATCAGATTTCGTAGCAGCAATCTGAGCTTTGATCTGTTCACAACGTTGCTTGATATTTTGTTTGTCACCGGCACCGTTTACGATGGTAGTGTTATCTTTAGAAACTGTGATCTTATCAGCAGTACCCAACATCTCGATGGTAGCTTGTTCCAGTTTCAGACCCTTTTCCTCGCTGATCACTACACCACCAGTCAATACGGCGATATCTTCCAGCATTTCTTTACGACGGTCACCGAAGCCCGGAGCTTTCACAGCACAAATCTTCAACTGAGAACGCAGACGGTTTACAACCAGCGTAGTCAAAGCTTCACTATCCACATCTTCTGCGATTACCAACAGAGGACGTCCGGTTTGTACAGCAGGTTCTAGGATAGGCAAGAAATCTTTCAGGTTAGAAATCTTCTTGTCGTAGATCAGGATGTATGGTTTTTCCATTTCGCACTCCATCTTCTCCGTGTTAGTAACGAAGTAAGCAGAAAGATAACCACGATCAAACTGCATACCTTCTACCACACCAATAGTAGTATCAGTACCCTTAGCTTCTTCGATAGTAATTACACCGTCTTTAGAAACCTTACGCATAGCATCAGCGATCAACTTACCGATAACCGGATCATTGTTGGCAGATACAGAAGCAACCTGTTCAATCTTATCGTAGTTGTCACCTACTTTTTCAGCTTGTGACTTAATTGAGTCAACTACTTTGGCAACAGCCTTGTCAATACCACGTTTGATATCCATAGGGCTTGCACCGGCAGTTACGTTCTTCAAGCCTTCAGCAACAATAGCCTGTGCCAATACAGTAGCAGTAGTAGTACCGTCACCGGCATCGTCACCAGTCTTGGAAGCTACTTCTTTCACCAACTGTGCACCTGTATTTTGGTATGCATCAGACAGTTCCACTTCCTTAGCTACAGTTACACCGTCTTTCGTGATATGAGGAGCACCGAATTTCTTTTCGATAATCACATTACGACCTTTAGGGCCGAGAGTTACTTTCACAGCATTTGCCAGTGTATCGATACCTTTTTTCAATTGGTCGCGGGCATCGATATTGAATAATATTTCTTTTGCCATAATGATATTTACAATTTAAATATTTTATAATTACTATATTAACCTAACACAGCGAGTACGTCACTTTGACGCATAATCAGATATTTAGTGCCTTCAACTTCCAGTTCGGTACCAGCATACTTGCCATACAAAACTGTGTCGCCCACCTTCAATACCATCTCTTCATCTTTCGTACCGTGACCAACTGCCACAACTTCACCTTTCAAAGGTTTTTCTTTTGCTGTATCCGGAATAATGATACCGCCAATTGTTTTCTCTTCTGCAGGTGCAGGGAGTATCAGCACTCTGTCTGCCAATGGTTTAATGTTCATAGTTCTTTTGTTTTTTATATGTTATACATTTATTATAGTAATGTCTTGCCTCGTTTTGGTGAGACGCAAAATAAATTGCGAAAAGCGTGCCAAACAGCAAAGCTAAATTTCTGTCAGTATAAAACTGCCAAATTGGCAAAGAATAAGACAATATTCCATTATCTTTAGAGAAGATAAGCGGCATCTCAGCATAACTTTTTCATGATTTGCATTATCTTTGCCCCCTCAAAAAACGTTTTTAGAAACATGAATGCAGTCTGGATTGTTTTGCCCATTCTCACATTATTAATGTTTGAGCTGGGATTGACACTTGAAATTAAAGATTTTAAATTATTTCGTCAACGCCCCTATCCTGTAATTGCAGGATTGATAGGACAGATAATCCTTTTACCTGTATTAGCCTTTGCACTGGGATATCTGTTTCATCTGGAGCCTTTATTTTTTATTGGATTGGTACTCATAGCCTGCTCTCCGGGAGGAAGTTCATCCAATATATTCTCTATGATTGCCAAAGGCGATGTGGCACTTTCCGTTTCGTTAACTGCCCTCAACAGCATTATCACCCTATTCACAATTCCTGTCATTATGGAGTTTGCCACACAAGTTGCAGGAGACAATAGTGGAATGATCATACACTTACCTGTCGGTAGCCTCATCGTCCAGAATTTACTACTTATGTTGTTCCCCATTGCAACAGGTATTTTAACAAAACGATTCTGCCCTAAAGCTGCCGAACGGATACACAAAGTATTATCTAAAGTAGCTTTTCCTGCCTTGATATTATTAGCTTCTGTCTTCTTCATACAACATCACGAAACGATAGCTGCACAGATCGGACGATTAGGATTGTGCATCACAATGATGATTTTGCTGGCTATGGGTGGAGGATATATAATCTCTTGGCTAATGAAATTAAACAGAAAAGAGCAACGCACACTTATCATTGAAATAGGAATGCAGAATGCAGCTCAAAGTATTGCTATTGCAAGCAGCCCGTTTATATTCAATAATGATGTAATTGCTATACCAGCCATTATTTATGCGCTGATGATGAATATTATCTTATTAGTATATGTGGGAATAGTAAAGAGAAGATAATAAACAGTGAAAATTACACTAAAAACCCCTCCTACAAGAAGTTAAGACCTTGCATACAAGAAGTTAACTTCTTGTCAACAGGGAGTTAAGTTCTTGTCAACAAGAAATTGGCGACTGAAAAAATGATAAACCAAGCCAGTTTAGTCAATATCCAGATCCGTATCACAACTCAATTCCGTCGAATATCCCTGCCAGAAGCTCTTGGTAGAATGTACTAAAGCACTCCCCATCAAGAAAAGGAATATTACGGCTATTAACGTCATCACCATACCGATGGCTGCGTAATACTTCGGTTCTAAAACATCCATAATAGTTATCTTTGTTAGGTTAGTACTACAAAGATAACCAAGATGGACTACAAAGAGTTTACTCTTTTATGAAGTTTTTATTTCTTTAAAGTTTGTATCAATTCTTCGACCGAAACCAAGCTCTGTTCGCCAGTCTCCATATTCTTCAGCGTCACCTTATTCTCATTTATTTCATTCTCTCCCACAAGGGCTACAAATGGAATGTTTTTGGCATTAGCATAGCTCATTTGTTTTTTCATCTTTGAAGAATCCGGAAAGATTTCTGCACGAATACCTTCGGCCCGTACCTTAGCAAGTACATTCAGAGAGTAAGCAGCTTCTTTCTCACCAAAGTTAATAAAGAGAAGTTGTGTACTGTTCACAGCTTCCTTCGGATAAAGGTCAAGCTGATTCAATACATCGAAGATACGATCGGCTCCAAAAGAGATACCTACACCAGAAACACCAGCCATACCGAATACACCGGTCAGATTGTCATAGCGACCGCCACCTGTGATACTTCCGATTTGCACATCCAAGGCTTTCACTTCAAAAATGGCACCGGTGTAGTAGTTCAATCCGCGAGCAAGCGTCAGATCCAGTTCCAGTTCATTTTTCAAACCGAAAACAGACAGAGTTTTCAAGATAAACTCGCTTTCTTCCACACCTTTTTGACCGATCTCACTACCCGCAAGCACTTCTTTCAAAGTAGCCAGTTTTTCTTCGTTCGTACCATTCAGCAGAATAATAGGTTGCAGTTTGGCAATAGCTTCATCACTGATACCTTTTTCTTTCAGTTCTGCATTCACATTGTCCAAACCTATTTTATCCAACTTATCAATAGCTACTGTGATATCCACTATTTTATCAGCCTCACCTATAATCTCGGCGATACCGGTCAAAATCTTACGGTTATTGATCTTAATGCAAACCCGGATACCAAAACGAGTAAAGACCGTATCAACAATCTGCATCAACTCTACTTCATTCAGTAAAGAGTCACTACCCACTACATCAGCGTCACATTGATAAAATTCACGATAACGTCCCTTCTGTGGACGATCTGCACGCCAAACGGGTTGTATCTGATAACGTTTGAAAGGGAAAGTTATTTCATCACGGTGCATTACCACGTAGCGAGCAAACGGCACAGTGAGATCATAACGCAAACCTTTCTCACAGAATTTACTGGCAAGTTTAGCAGCATTACGACTCAGTAGTTCCTCATCAGTCAGTCCGGAAAAATAGTCACCTGAGTTCTGTATCTTGAACAGGAGTTTATCACCTTCTTCACCATACTTCCCCATCAGTGTAGAAAGCATTTCCATTGCAGGCGTCTCAATCTGCTGGAAACCATAGAGGTGATATACATCGCGAATGGTATTGAATATATAGTTACGCTTCGCCATCTCTACTGGCGAAAAGTCACGGGTTCCTTTGGGAATACCTGGTTTTGCTGCCATAATTATTCTATATTATTTAGTTTGAAATGCAAATTTACGGCAAATTATTGAATTAGCTGAAAGAAAAACAGGAGATTTTGAATAAATATGTGCATAGTTGATGGCCTATCTTAAGCAAACAGACCATCTATTCACAATGAATAGATGGTCTGTTTTATCGCTTTTATATATTGGACAAGATTAGTCCCTGCGTCCCATAAATATCATAATATAATAAATCAACGTTGCCAATGAACCCAATGCAGCCACCACATAGGTATAAGCAGCAGAACGAAGTGCGTCTTCAGCCTGCTTATGATTGTAAGAGTTCGTAATGCCCGAACGGCTCAACCATACCAATGCACGCTTACTGGCATCTATTTCCACCGGCAAAGTGACGAAACTGAACAGCGTAGTCATAGCAAACAGGATAATACCTGCCAGCAACAATTGCGGGAACGTGTTCAACAGCAAGATACCACCCAGCAACAACCAGGTCATCCACTGTGAAGCAAACGATACCACAGGTACAAGCTTACTACGCATAGTCAGGGGAGCATAAGCCCGTGCGTGCTGCACAGCGTGACCACACTCGTGAGCGGCAACGGCAGCAGCCATGATACTGTTACTTTCGTATACACCTTCACTCAGGTTTACTGTCTTATTGGCAGGGTTATAGTGGTCTGTCAGTTGTCCCGGCGTATGTGTCACCTGAACATCATAAATTCCATTGTCATGTAGCATCTGAAGGGCAACATCACGGCCCGTCATTCCATTACCGGTAGGGATCTTGGAGTACTTCTTGAACTTGTTCTGCAAGTTCATTTGCACCAGCCAGCTGACCACAGCTATACCAATAAAGATAATCCATTGTATTCCTATCATTCCTTCCATAATCTTTTTCTGTTTTTAGTAATTAAAAATGTGTCGTTTGTTATATATAATACAAATTGTTTGCCAAAAATAAAGGGAAACCGTGAGCTTTACTACAGTTTCCCTTATCTTTTAGGAAGAATTAGCGAAAACCCACTACTGCCCAACAAGTTGTAACTCTATCACGTAATCCGTATCTGCAGGAACTTCCGGTAATTGCAATACCACTCCCTGTCCGGCACGAACAATTCGTACCGGGGATTGATCTTTAAACAGAAAGCCCTTCTTCACCATTTTTCCATCTAATGGAAGATATAGCGCATTATCCTTCAAATTCAGAATATGGACAAAAAGTCGATTTCCCTTTTGCGTTGTCACTCCCCAGTCATGCGGAGGAACAACACCGCCACGAGTGCCATAAATCGTCTCGCCATACACTTTCATCCACTCTCCCATTTCTTTCAACCGTTGAACCGCGACTTCCGGCAGACATCCGTCCGGCTGAGGACCGATATTCATCAAGAGATTTGCATCCTTTCCGGCAGCTTTCACCAGATAATGGATCAGAGTTTTAGTTGACTTATAATCTTGGTCGGTAATCTTATATCCCCACATCCCGTTCATGGTTTCGCAAGTTTCCAAAGGCAAATGGCTGACATCCTGTCCGGATAGTCCGGCACTGTTTTCTCCCGGCAGATCACGCTCGAAGATTTGTATATCTTCTCCGGAGAAAGGAACCTGATGATGATTGTTTCCCACCAGACATGCAGGTTGCAGGCGGTGTATCAGCGCATATTGTTCCGGTAGCTGCCAGTCAAAATCCGGATTAGCGTCCTGATCCCACCAACCGTCGAACCAGATAGCGCCTACCGGACCGTAGTTCGTCAGCAACTCCGTCAACTGGTTGTTCATAAAGGTATAATAGTTTTTCCAGTCTCCCTTCGGGTTAGGTCTTCCAGTTCCGCGCCCTGTGCGCCCCCAAGGTGCGTCTTCACGATACCAATCTATATGGGAGTAATAGAAATGAAGCCGGATGCCCTGCTTATAACATTCGTCCGCCAACTCTTTCACGACATCGCGCTTGAAAGGGGTTGCATCCACAATATTATAATCGGAATACTTGGTATGAAACATGGAGAACCCTTCATGGTGGCGGCTCGTAAAGCAGATATACTTGGCTCCGGATGCCTTAATGGCACTTACCCATTCAGCAGCGCTAAATTTAGAGGGATAGAATCCTCCGGCAAGCTTCGCATATTCTTTATAATTCAAATCTTTATTGGTCATCGTCCATTCACCGGTAGCCAACATACAGTATAGTCCCCAGTGCAGAAATATTCCAAACTTATTGTCTTGAAATTCCTGACGGGCTTTCAGGTTCTCGGCAGACGGTTGATAAGTCTGCGCCTTTGCAGGCAAAAAAGATGCTGCAAACAAAAGTGATAGAAGAAAGTGTGTGTTCATCATAAGTATGCGGATGGGTTAATAAAAATGAGATTACATCAGCATGTATGTCTGATGTAATCTCATTATAATATAGTTAGACTTACTCTTCTGTATAGCGTTCAATCGTCTGTCCGCGGTCAGGACCTACGGAAACAATCTTGATGGGCACACCAAGCTGTTCTTCCAGGAATGTCAGGTAAGCATTGAATTCTTCAGGGAATTCATCTTCACTCTGCATTCTCGTCATATCAGTTTCCCAACCGGGCAACTCAACATAAACCGGCTCAATGCCGTCATTGATATCATAAGGGAAGTAATCGATTTCCTCGCCATCCACCTTATAAGCTACACAAGCCTTGATGGTTTCAAAAGAATCAAGCACGTCGCTCTTCATCATGATCAATTTAGTAACACCGTCCACCATAATGGCATACTTCAATGCCACCAGGTCAATCCATCCGCAACGGCGTTTACGACCTGTAACCGAGCCGAATTCATGTCCCAGTGTACAAATCTGATCACCTGTCTTATCAAACAGTTCTGTTGGGAACGGACCTGCACCTACACGTGTACAATAGGCTTTAAAAATACCATAAACCTCACCGATTTTATTAGGAGCCACCCCCAAACCGGTACAAGCACCCGCACAAATGGTATTGGAAGAAGTAACGAACGGATAAGAACCAAAGTCGATATCCAACATTGTACCCTGAGCACCTTCGCAAAGTACTGACTTATTTTCGTTCAGCAGGTTATTGATTTCATGCTCGCTGTCTACCAACGGGAACTGTTTCAGATATTCGATACCTTCCATCCAGACCTTTTCAAGTTCTGTCAGGTCGTACTCATAGTTCAAACCTTTCAGGATTTGTTCATGGCGTGCTTTGGCTTCAGCATACTTTTGTTCGAAGTTATGCAGGATATCACCTACACGCAGACCGTTACGGCTGACCTTATCGGTGTAAGTCGGACCGATACCTTTCCCCGTCGTACCTACTTTAGCATCACCTTTCGCAGCTTCATATGCAGCGTCCAATATGCGGTGGGTCGGCAAGATGAGATGCGCTTTCTTAGAGATATGCAAGCGCGCTTTCAGGTTATGTCCGGATGCTTCCAATGCTTCAGCCTCTGCCTTGAAGAGAGCCGGGTCAAGCACCACGCCATTGCCAATGATATTCACCTTGTCACCTTGGAAAATTCCCGAGGGAATAGAACGGAGCACATACTTCTGCCCTTCGAACTCGAGTGTATGTCCGGCATTCGGTCCGCCCTGGAAGCGAGCCACGACATCGTATCTCGGAGTTAATACGTCAACGACTTTGCCTTTGCCTTCGTCGCCCCATTGTAATCCTAATAGAACATCTACTTTCATTTTTCTTTCTTATGGTTATTACTTTTCTTCTTACGTTTGTTAGCGCGGTCGCACTTACTGCACAATCCATACAGATAAAGCGAATAATGCGACAGACTGAACCGACTCAATTTAGTATTCCCAATCGCCTGCTGTAATTCTTCGTTCTGAAACTCAGTCACTTTGCCACACTGTGTGCAGATTTGATGGTGATGCGTATCACGGTTATAGCTCTTTTCGTATTGGGAGGAATTTCCAAACTGGTGCTTGATAACCAGTCGTGCATTGATGAGAAGGATAATAGTATTGTAAAGAGTCGCGCGGCTTACACGGAAATTCTCCTGGTCAGCCATCAGCGAATAAAGTGTATCGATGTCAAAATGACCATCAATGGAATAGATAGTATCGAGTATGGCATAGCGCTCGGGAGTCTTGCGATGCCCGTTCGCGTTGAGATATTCAGTGAATATCTGCTTTACCGTATCTTTCACATTCTGACTTTCCATTTTGGCGGCGCAGTTTTTTTACAGCCAACAAAGTTAAGCCTTTTTTGCGGAAAGCAAATGAGAAAGGGGAAAAAAAACAAAAAATCACTTTATTCTATTTCTTCTCTTACAAGATTATATAGCAACTGTTCGGCTTCCGATTCGGAATGTTCCATCTCTTCCACCCGGCGGCATACTTGGAAAGCATGCTCTTCACTATGCTGCATGAAGCGGCGAATGGCCGCCATAGCTGCATTACGCACGTGGTAGGAACCGGAAATGAAAGCACAAACAGCCTGGTCGAGAAATTCGTTCGCAGTGCGTTCATTCATATCCCCCTTCTTCATTAGCAAACGGGCAATGGTGAGAAAACCACACGTCTGTACATACTCCCGCTCATCGGCAATCCATTGAAAAGACTTCGCAGGAGCATAAGGAAGATGCTGAAACAGATTCATAGAAGTAAGTTCCGCTATTTCAATGTTCTGAATACTTTCCACCCAGATATCGGCAATCTCCGGAAAGAAGCTTTCTACAGGCTGTAACAGTCCCGCCATAATCTTACATTCACGGATATCCTCTTTCCACAAGGCTTGCGCCAATGAGTGATCCTTTTCATATTCTCCGGCAATTGCCTTGATGCGGGGAAGTTCTACACCGAAATTCAATTTGTAGACCAGTCCCTTTTCACGCATACTTTGAGACACAGCCCCGTTCATAGAGAGGCGGAGCTGTGTCTTTATTTCTTTCAGTTGTTCATGTAAATCCACAAAACAATGATTTATAGTTAATTATTAATAGAAGGCAGATTAGAATAATCCTTACTGTAACGCAACATTTGTTCCGCATAGCCTTCGTCATAAGTCACTTTTATGTCGGTTATCTTACCGGCTGCATCTACCACTGCTTCATATTTCGGATTTACAAATCCCTTGTACGGAGCCAGATTCAGCTTTTTGTAACGTTCCAGAACTTCGGCATGCAAAGCCGGATCTACCTTCACTGCATAGTTTTCCACCAAATCGTGGGCACCTTGATAGTCGCCAGTTGATTTGATACGTTGGATTTCGGACAGTAACTCACCGAAGAGTGCACGCAACTTTTCATAATCGTTCACTACTACATAAGTCTTACCATCTTTCTTCACCAGCTCTACTACTTTATCCGCCGCACCTTTCTCAAACACCCAGCGGGCAATGAGCTGACGATTACGCATGTGAGCTTCTTCCACATTGTTACCCGGTTCAATGCGAACCAGCTGTGTCATCAGGCCGTTCATCAGATAAGTATAATATTCTGCTTTATAAGCATCTGCATTGGGTGTCAGTCCCAGTTCTACCAACTTAGAATCAGCTACATAATAGAGACCGAACAAGTCCGCACGTGCTTCCTCAATCGTAGAGCCATAGGCTTTCAAAGCATCCGGATCAACTCCCGGAAGCAACTTACCGGAACCATGTCCCAGACATTCATGCAAATCCGTATGAAGTTCACCGGTCAGATCGGCATATTTATCTATCAACTGCAATTCGGCATCGCTATACACAAACTCTTCATTGAATCCGTTACCACGAGCCGCCTTATTATATGCATCCGTAATATTACCGATAGTCACAGATTTAGAACCATGATGGCTGCGTATCCAGTTGGAGTTAGGCAAATTGATACCGATAGCTGTTGCCGGATAAAGGTCACCCGCCAGAATAGCAGCAGTAATCACCTTGGCGGAAACACCTTTCACTTCATCTTTCTTGAATTGCTTATCCACCGGAGAGTGATCTTCAAACCATTGCGCATTGCCACTGATAATCTCAGTACGATGCGTAGCTTCCATATCCTTAAAGTTCACCAATGATTCCCAGCTTGCCTTCATACCCAACGGATCACCATAGCTTTCCGTAAATCCATTCACAAAGTCCACGAGGGAATTCAAATCTTTCACCCAGAGGATAGCATATTCATCAAAAGTCTTCAGATCACCGGTCTTATAATACTTTATCAGTTCAGCAATCACAGCCTTCTGTTCCTGATTTTCTGCTACGCCTTCCGCTTTCTTCAACCAGTATACGATGTTATCAATAGCCTGTCCGTACAGACCACCCACTTTCCAGACCTTTTCTTGAATCTTGCCGTTCTCTTTCACCAGACGGCTGTTCAGACCGTAAGAAACAGGTGTTTCATCTTTCGGGTCCTTCATGGCATTATAAAAGTCTTCGGCTTCCTTCTGCGTCACACCGTCATAATAGTTGCAAGCAGAAGTCAACACTAAGTCCTCTCCTGCTGCCTGGTTCACGCGTTTCGGCATTACAGTCGGGTCAAAAATAACCGGAGACAACTCATCACATAATTGCTCTGCGGTTTGTCCTTCAGCCAGCGGCAATGTAGAGGCATCTACACTCAGCACAGCTTCTTTGAAAAATTCGGGAGCAAAAGCAGGCACGAACTTCTCAGAGCCATAATGGTGATGGATGCCGTTAGAAAACCACACACGTTTAAGGTACACTTCCATCGCCTTAAAATCAGGCGTGTTTTTGTCTCCTTTATATCCTGTATAAATCGCTTCCAACGTTCTACGAATGCGCAAGTTATATTTTCCATTCTGATCGAAGAGAATGTCACGACCCTGCAAAGCAGCTTCCGTAAGGTAATACACCAGCTCTTTCTGTTGGAGCGACAGGTTTTCGAAACCGGGAACCCGGTAACGTAATATTTGTAAATCTGCAAATTGTTCCACTGTATAATCAAATTTATCTGCCTCGGCAGTTGTTGTTTTCGAGCCACTACAAGCTGTCAGCAATGCAAAAGCGGCACATACCATTAGTTGTTTCTTCATGTGTCGGGAGATATGTGAGTTGGTATTTAGAAAAGACGAAAAGGAAGTATTCCGAAACAGCTGCTCCGGAATATTTCCTTTTTATACATTGCTTTACGCAGAATTACTGTTTTTTATCTGCGTGTTTTTTACGATATCCGTTAGGAGTTTCACCTACATTCTTGTAAAATGCAGCGTAGAAAGACTGACGGTTGGCAAAGCCTACCATTGTGCTAATTTCTTCTACATTCTTGTCGGCATATCTCTTGTCCGTCAATAAATGCTTAGCATCTTTTACTCTGTACTCATTCAACAAGCATGAATAGTTCATACCAAAACGAGAGTTTACTACAGCAGACAGATAGCGAGTGTTGGTTTTCAACTCTTTCGCCAAGTCTTTAGCCGAGTAATCGGGATCTTTGTACTTCTTCTGCACAACAACAATATTCAATATCTTGTCATACAATTCATCTGCCAATTCCGGACGAATCAACGAGCGGTAAGCAGCATTCTTCTCTTTTTTCTCTCTCAGGTTATAAGGGCGCTTCTTAGGAGCCGCATCCTGATTTTTGTTTTCTAAATCACTCATTTGAATTAACTGGTTAGGGTTTGTTAAAAAATGAAAGCCCGAAGGATTTTCCTTTAGACTTTACAAAAGTCTGACATTTTTTTCTAATACGCAACTTTTCTCGTACATATTTTTGACCTATAAACAACGAAAAAGGTTGAAAAGTAGCATTTGAGCCGATTTAATAAGAAACTTTAACTTTAGCAAAAGAGGTTATGATATAAAATGAATACGTTTATCAGCTTGTTTCATATACAATAATTAATGTACCTTTGCAGGATAAAACTTTATCAGCGAAATGATACAGACGCTTAAACGATATTTTGGTTACGATAGTTTCCGCCCTTTACAGGAAGAGATTATCCGCACACTACTGGACGGAAGAGATTCCCTGGTATTGATGCCTACCGGAGGTGGAAAGTCCATTTGTTACCAGCTTCCGGCTCTGTTATGCGAAGGAACCGCCGTAGTGGTTTCCCCTTTAATCTCCCTGATGAAAGATCAGGTGGAGTCACTTTGCGCCAACGGTGTAGCCGCGGGTGCCCTGAACAGCAACAACGACGAGACCGAAAATGCTGCCCTACGCCGTGCTTGTATGGAAGGGAAGCTGAAATTACTCTACATTTCGCCTGAGAAATTAATAGCAGAAGCCAACTATCTTTTAAGAGATATGCACATCTCATTATTTGCCATCGATGAAGCGCATTGCATTTCCCAATGGGGACATGATTTCCGTCCGGAATATGCACAAATGGGATTCATACGCGAGATGTTTCCCAACATTCCGGTCATAGCCCTTACAGCTACAGCAGATAAAATTACACGTGAAGATATTGTACGGCAGTTACACCTCAACCAGCCAAAGGTTTTCATCTCTTCTTTCGACCGTCCCAACCTGAGCCTTACCGTAAAACGGGGGTACCAGCAGAAAGAAAAAAGTAAAGCCATCTTGGATTTCATCGGTCGCCATCCCGGTGAAAGCGGCATCATCTATTGCATGAGTCGCAGCAAAACGGAGACAGTGGCACAAATGCTGCAAAAGCAAGGGTTACGTGCAGCTGTTTATCATGCCGGATTATCTTCCGCACGGAGAGATGAAGCACAGGACGATTTCATCAACGACCGTGTACAAATAGTTTGTGCCACGATTGCTTTCGGTATGGGAATCGATAAAAGTAATGTGCGCTGGGTCATCCATTACAATTTGCCTAAGAGTATAGAGAGTTTTTACCAGGAGATCGGACGTGCCGGACGAGATGGATTGCCAAGTGATACTCTCTTATTTTATTCTTTGGCTGACCTTATTCTATTAACCAAGTTTGCGATGGAAAGCGGGCAACAAGGTATCAACCTGGAGAAGTTACAACGTATGCAACAATATGCTGAAGCTGATGTTTGCCGGCGTCGCATCCTGTTGAGTTATTTCGGAGAGACCACTACAGAGGATTGTGGAAACTGCGATGTATGTAAGAATCCGCCCCAGCGTTTCGACGGAACTGTTATTGTTCAAAAAGCTTTAAGCGCTATTGTCCGTACAGAACAGCAGATCGGCACGAGTATTCTTGTAGATATCTTACGCGGAAATAATACTCCGGATATATCGGAGAAAGGGTATCAGCAACTGAAAACGTTCGGTGCCGGACGTGAAGTTCCTGCCCGTGACTGGCAGGACTACTTGTTGCAAATGCTACAACTGGGTTATTTTGAAATAGCATACAACGAGAACAACCATCTGAAAATAACAAGCAGCGGTAGTGATGTTCTCTTCGGACGGGCACAAGCACGATTGGCGGTAATCCGGCGTGAAGAGTCCGCACCCGCCAAAGGAAGAAAGAAAAAATCGACCATTCCGGTCAGAGAACTACCATTGGGGTTACCGAACACGGAAAGTGAAGAACTTTTCGAAGCCCTGCGTGCATTACGGAAACGGCTCGCAGATCAGGAAGCGTTACCGGCTTATATTGTACTATCCGACAAAGTTTTACATTTACTCAGTACCGCCCGCCCCACTACCATGGAAGCATTCGGCAATATCAGCGGAATCGGCGAATATAAAAAGAAGAAATACGGGAAGGATTTTGTCGAGTTAATCAGGAAATACGTTTAATAGTGATTAGGGGTTAGTGATAAGTGATTAGTAAGCTGCGCTGTTATACCGCATGGCATTAATCATTTATCACTAACCCCTAATCATTACTTGCATTGCTGTAACAATCCCCTGAGATCCGCCTGTGGCACTCCAAGAGACATTGCTTTCTCAAAATCCTGCTTTGCCAGACTTTTCTTCTTCTGGGACAGATAGATCTGTCCGCGCATCAGATAAGCCTCTGTCTGCGAAGGATTCAGTTTCAGAGCTTCTTCCAGATCAATCATTGCCAGATCAACATGCTGCATATCTTGTTCTATTCCCGCACGCGCTACGTATAAGGCTGCATCTTGCGGATCTTCTACCAGCATTTTATTCAATATCTCCAAGGCTTTCTGTAAGTTCCCATCTTTTTGTTCCAGGGTAGCGAGTCCTAAACGGGCATTATAATTCTGAGGATCGAGCTTCAGCAACCGTTCATAATCTGCCCGGGCAAACTTGAGATCACGCTGTGTCACATAAATATAGGCACGCATCAGGAGTGCTTCCCGGTTATCCTTTTCCATATCCAACACTAAAGAATAGTCTACACGCGCCTGCTCATTCCGTCCCATCTCAAGATTCAGGGCAGCGCGATTCAAAAGAATGGGAACAGCCCGTGGTGCAATGTTCAAAGCATATGTGTACGACTCCAAAGCCTGATCATAATCCCGTTGCCGACGCTGGATAGTACCGAGGTTAGAGAACAATAAGGCATTATGCGGATTGGCAGGTTCCAGTTTCAAAGCCCGGCGGATATAATCTTCTGCTTGCGTCAGGCTATCTTGTTCCGTACAAGCAATGGCACGCTCCGAAAGCTCCTGGTAGGTTTGGGCAAACACAGGAGATACACCTATTATATATATAAGGAAAGAAAGAATAGACTTCTTCATATTCAATTTATTTAAAGGTTATGTTTCAAAGTAAGGAACCGTTTGTTTCATTACTTGAAACTGTTTGTTTCATTGCTTGAAACTGTTTGTTTCACACCGAGAAACTGTTTGTTTCATCGCTTGAAACTGTTAGTTCCACACGGAGAAACACTTTGTTCCCAAATACGAAACGAATTATTTAATAAGAATTACTAATCCAGCGGATAAGTTTCGAACGCAAACAGCTCTGTCGACAGATAACGTTCTCCCGTATCAGGCAGAAGGGCTACAATCCTTTTATCCGCAAACTCCGGACGTTGCGCCAGCAAACGTGCCGCATACACAGCCGCACCGGAAGATATGCCCGCCAGCAGTCCTTCGGTAGACGCCAACTCGCGTCCGCCACGAATTGCTTCATCATCGGGCACAGGAAGCACTTCATCTACAACAGAAGCATCATAAATAGCAGGAACAAAATTGGCTCCGATTCCCTGAATACGATGCGACCCTGCCACTCCGCCTCCCAGAACAGGAGAAGATTCCGGTTCTACAGCAACAATATACACATCCGGATTATGTTTTTTCAAGGCACGTGCCACTCCGCAGATGGTTCCGCCTGTTCCCACTCCGGCAACAAAGACATCCACTTTTCCGTCTGTATCCGTCCAGATTTCTTCACCTGTAGTGAGCGTATGAATCTGTGCGTTAGAAGGGTTTTCAAATTGTTGGAGGATAACCGAACCGGGAATTGCCGCCCTCAACTCCTGCGCCTTTGCAATGGAACCCGCCATACCCGCCAGTCCATCTGTCAGTACAATTTCAGCTCCCAGTGCTTTCAACAGGTTGCGGCGTTCTATACTCATGGTTTCGGGCATTGTGAGCATCAGGTGATATCCTTTGATCGTAGCAACCATCGCCAGTCCCACACCGGTATTTCCACTGGTAGGCTCTATAATCGTAGCACCGGGCTTCAGTGCTCCGCGTGCTTCTGCATCTTCAATCATGGCAAGCGCCACACGATCCTTCACACTCCCGGCCGGATTGAACGCTTCCAACTTTGCGATAATATTCTGTTTCAGTCCATATTTGCGGCTGTATTCCGCTAATTCCATAAGCGGGGTACAACCGATAAGTTCCGTCAGATTCTTTGCTATTTTTGCCATAACAATCTAATTATTAAACATTCCCATTTGCAGGTATCTTCGTACAAAGATAATGCAAACCGAAAGCAGAATAAAATGAACTCGTTCATTTTTTATGCAAAGGTGCACCTTATCTTCGTTTTTAAGCAAAGATAGATAAAAAACTATTTCACCGTTCAAGTGTTACATTTCTATCACGTAAATTTGCATAATAAAATCTGTATCACTCTTACACCTTATTAAATATATGTCACACGAACATTCACATCAGCAGAGCCATACCATCAACGCAGAGTCGCTGAACAAGGCATTTATCATAGGCATTGTTCTCAATTTAGCCTTTGTTGTCATAGAGTTCGCCGCCGGTTTCTGGTTCGATTCCCTCGCACTGCTTTCCGACGCCGGACACAATCTGAGTGATGTAGTCAGTCTCGTGCTGGCATTGCTGGCTTTCCGCCTTGCCAAAGTCAAAGCCAATGAACGCTATACGTATGGTTATAAGAAAAGTACGATCCTGGTATCCCTGCTCAATGCGGTCATTTTGCTGGTAGCCGTAGGCGCCATTGTCATCGAAAGTATTCATAAGCTGAGTAATCCGGCAGTCGTTCCCGGCGGAGCCATTGCCTGGGTAGCGGGTGTGGGTGTACTTATCAATGCATTCACCGCTTTCCTCTTTATGAAAGATAAGGAAAAAGACCTGAACGTAAAAGGGGCTTATCTGCACATGGCGGCAGATGCTTTGGTATCAGTGGGAGTATTAGTGGCAGGTATCGTCATCAGCCGGACCGGCTGGTATATTATCGACCCGATTATCGGTCTGATTGTGGCTGTTGTCATCCTCATCTCTACGTGGAATTTACTGCATGACAGTCTTCGCCTGACGCTGGATGGCGTGCCCACAAGTATCAACAGTCAGCAAGTAGTAGAGTCCATCCGTGCCCTTCCCGGCATCGATGACGTTCACCATATACATATATGGGCCATCAGCACCACAGAGAATGCACTGACAGCCCATATTGTTTTAAAGCAAGCGGAAGACATGCAAGAGGTGAAACACCTCATCCGCCACCGGCTTGAAGATTTCGGCATCGGCCATGCCACCCTGGAGTTTGAAGTTCCGGGTGAACATTGTGAAGCCGTATTTGCCGAAGATTAGCTACGTTTGATATAATCTACCACCCATGCTCCTACTTCCTTGGTACCATACTTCGCACCACCTTCCACCTGAATTTCCGGTGTGCGGACATTAGCATCCAAAGAAGCATCTACGGCTTTGCGAATCAATGCGCCTTCTTCCAGCAAATTGAAATATTCGAATAACATGGCAACCGAAAGGATTTGTGCCAGCGGATTAGCGATATTCAAACCTTTGGCCTGTGGCCATGAACCGTGGATAGGTTCGAATACAGGAGTGCTTTCGCCTGTAGAAGCCGAAGGAAGCAAGCCCATAGAGCCGCTGATTACAGAACCTTCATCCGTAAGAATATCACCGAACGTATTCTCGGTAACCATTACATCAAAGAATTTAGGCTCTTGAATCATCTTCATGGCTGCATTGTCCACAAACATATAGTCCGTAGTCACTTCGGGATATTGCGGTGCCATTTCCTGGGCAATCTGTCTCCACAGGCGTGAAGATGCAAGCACATTGGCTTTATCTACCACCGTGAGGTGCTTATTGCGTTTCATGGCATACTCGAAACCAACTTTCAGGATACGCTCAATCTCCGGACGAGTGTACATATTGGTATCATACGCTTTGTCGTTGTCCTGATACTTCTCGCCGAAATACATACCGCCGGTCAGTTCGCGGATACAAAGAAAATCTGCGCCATCCACCAGTTCGGCACGAAGCGGTGATTTATGGAGCAGACATTTGAAAGTTTGTACCGGACGGATATTGGCAAACAATCCCAGTTTCTTACGCATAGCCAGCAGTCCTTGTTCGGGACGTACTTTGGCAGTAGGATCATTGTCGAATTTCGGATCGCCTACAGCCGAGAACAAAACTGCATCTGCGTTTTTACAAACTTCATAAGTAGCTTCGGGAAACGGATCACCCACTTTGTCGATAGCATCTGCACCGCAGATAGCATATTCATAGTTTACTTTATGTCCAAACTTCTCACATACGGCGGTCATTACGTCCACACCTACGGTGGAAATCTCCGGGCCAATGCCGTCACCGGCTAATACTGCAATTTTAAAATCCATTGTTTTCTTTATTTTTTAAGTATTCGTTTATTTTCTTTTGATTCGCAAAATTCTTGCGACGATAACGGTCGCCCCACACAAAACCAGCTGTCAGAATAAGGGTATTGAGGGCAGAGATAAACCACTCGTCCACACCCAACTCCCCGTCCCGCCAACGCAGGAAGAGGTTTAGAGCGAATAACAGAACCGCATACAGTGTATAGCATACCTTGGGGTAATTATCAAAAAATGATTTCTTTTTCTCAACAGAGTTCATCATTCGGCTTCTTTTTGTTCATAGTCTTCCTCAATGATATTCAGCATCTTCATTGTCGCCTTAATCGCCGCCTCCGTCTGGTCGGCATCCAGCCCGCGTGTACGGAACACCGTGCCGTCGTAACTCCAGGTAATAACTGTCTGCACAAAAGCATCGGTACGCCCGCCGGGAGGGATGGTTACGGCATAGTTCGTCAGCATGGGAAATTTACGTCCCAATGTCACTTTATAAATCTTACGCAAGGCACGCACAAAAGCATCATACTGACCGTCACCGCTGGAACTTTCCTCATATTCCTGTCCGTTGATTTCAATCTTCAGCGTAGCCATCGGCTTCAGACCGTAAGCAAGGTTCACGATGTATGTCTTCAGTTTCACTTTCTCGTTCATCACTCCGTGCTTCAGTACGTCCGAAACGATATAAGGCAAATCTTCCTGGGTAACCAGTTCTTTCTTGTCGCCCAACTCGATAATCCTTTCCGTCACCTTACGCATAGAATCCTCATCCAACGTCAGTCCCAGATCTTCCAGATTCTTACGGATGTTCGCCTTACCACTGTTCTTACCCAGTGCATACTCCCGCTTACGTCCGAAACGCTCGGGTAACAGGTCGTTGCAATAAAGGTTACTCTTATTGTCTCCATCGGCATGTACTCCCGCTACCTGCGTGAACACATTTTCACCAACAATCGGTTTATTGGCGGGAATAGCAATACCGGAATAGGATTCAACTACCCGGCTGACTTCATTCAGACGACCTTCGTCAATGTTAGTGATAGCATTGAAATGATCTTTCAGAATGGCCTGCACACTGGACAACGGTGCATTACCGGCACGTTCGCCCAGGCCGTTGATCGTGGTATGGAGTCCCTTCGCACCACTCAGAACAGCAGCCAACACATTGCTCACTGCCAGGTCGTAGTCATTATGCGGATGGAAATCGAAGTGAGCATGCGGATAACGTTTCACCATCTTCCGCATATATTCGATGACCTGCAAGGGATTCAGCACACCCAGCGTATCAGGCAACATATACCGCTTGATATTCGTGTGCATCAGTGCATCCACCATCTGGAAGACGTACTCCGGAGAATCTTTCATCCCGTTGCTCCAGTCTTCCAGGTAAATGTTCACCTCCATATCCTGTTCATTGGCATAATTCACTACGCCAATAATATCTTCGATATGTTCTTCAGGGGTCTTTCTCAACTGACATGTGCAATGCTTCAACGAACCTTTGCACAGAAGATTAATGACGCGGCAACCGGTAGCGTGTATCCAGTCTACCGACGTATGCCCGTCTACGAAACCCAACACCTCCACCCGAGGCAATAAATTACGCCGTGCCGCCCAGTCACATATCATCTTGACAGCATCGAACTCACCGTCCGAAACCCGTGCCGAAGCTACTTCCACCCTGTCTACTTTCAGTTCTTCCAGTAGCAGACGGGCTATCATCAGCTTTTCATGGGGGACGAACGACACACCGCTGGTTTGCTCACCGTCGCGGAGCGTGGTGTCCATGATTTCTATTTGGGGCTGTTTATACTTCATTTTTTATTTTCCCAAGCTTCTATTTTATCTTTATTCTCTACCAGGAAATCGATGTCATCCAGGCCATTCATCAGGCAATGTTTCTTGTAAGCATTGATTTCGAAAGTCTCACTTTTGCCTGTTGCCTTGTTGGTGATTGTCTGTTCCGGCAGGTTCACCACTACCTCCGTTTTCGGATCGGCGGCAATGGAATCAAACAATTCTTTCAGGAACGGTTCGCTCACCACCACAGGCAATACGAAATTATTCAGTTCATTATTCTTGTGAATATCAGCAAAGAAACTACTGACTACCACGCGGAAACCATAATCTGCAATGGCCCATGCTGCATGCTCGCGGCTACTGCCCGAACCGAAGTTCTTTCCGGCTACAAGCACCTGTCCGCTATAGGTCGGATCATTCAGAACGAAAGAGTCGATTTTGTTTCCTTGCTTGTCATACCGCCAGTCGCGGAACAGATTCTCTCCGAAACCTTCTTTGGTCGTAGCTTTCAAAAAACGTGCAGGAATGATCTGGTCTGTATCTACATTCTCCAACGGGAGAGGCACACAAGTACTGGTGATGATATTGAATTTCTGTTTCATTGTTTCTTATCTTTGATTTTGAAATACTTATTATTAATGACTTCTGCCAAGAGGACTGAAATTACATCAGTTCTCTCGGGTCCGTAATCACTCCCGTTACTGCTGCCGCAGCCGCTACCAGCGGACTGGCAAGCAACGTACGCGACCCCGGTCCCTGACGACCTTCAAAGTTACGGTTACTTGTAGAAACCGCATACATTCCGGCAGGCACCTTATCATCATTCATTGCCAGACAAGCCGAACATCCCGGCTGGCGGATAGCAAAACCTGCTTCCTCCAATACCTTATCCAGACCTTCTTCACGAATCTGTTCATCTACCATCCATGAACCGGGTACCAACCAGGCAACCACATGCTCCGCCTTCTTATGGCCTTTCACTAACGAGGCGAAAGCACGGAAATCTTCAATACGTCCATTCGTACAAGCACCCAAAAATACATAATCAATCTTCTTACCCAATACTCCCTCACCGGGTTGGAAGCCCATATAATCCATTGATTTCAGGAATGAAGTTTTTGCAGCCTCTCCCATTCCGTCAGTCGTGGGAATGTGTTGCGTGATACCCATACCCATACCCGGATTTGTTCCGTATGTAATCATCGGTTCGATATCTGCCGCATCAAAATGCACTTCTTTATCAAACGTAGCATTCTCGTCGCTCTTCAGCGTCTTCCAATATGCCAACGCCTTTTCCCATTCCTCACCTGCCGGAGCATATTCACGACCTTTGATGTATTCGAATGTCACTTCATCCGGTGCCACCATACCACCACGTGCACCCATTTCTATACTCAGGTTGCACAGCGTCAGGCGTCCTTCCATGGTCAGGCTGCGAACTGCTTCTCCGGCATATTCCACAAAATAACCGGTTGCACCGCTCGTTGTCATTTTAGACATCATATAGAGCGCAATATCTTTTGCCGTCACACCTTTACCCAGTTTTCCGTCCACTGTGATGCGCATTGTCTTCGGGCGTGTCTGCAAGATACATTGTGAAGCCATTACCATCTCCACCTCACTTGTACCGATACCGAAAGCCACTGCTCCCATCGCACCGTGCGTTGATGTATGCGAGTCACCACACACAATCGTCATTCCCGGCAAGGTCAACCCTCTTTCCGGGCCTACCACATGAATGATACCATTCTTTTTATGCAGCATACCGAAATGCGTCAATCCGAAATCTTCCGCATTCTTGGCCAGTGTATCCACCTGTGTTTTAGAAATCGGATCTTCAATCGGTTTGTCCTGATCGTGCGTCGGCGTGTTATGGTCGGGCATACAAACAATCTTTTCCGGACGGAAACATCGGATGCCGCGTGCACGCATTCCCGCAAAAGCCTGCGGACTGGTTACTTCATGGCAATAAAGGCGATCTATATATAACTGTGTGGGACCATCTTCCACCTGCTGAACCACGTGGGCATCCCAGATTTTATCAAATAATGTATTCATCAGATTTATTACGATTTTACAATTTATAATTGAGGTTAGTCTTATGATTTGAACTTATTGATACAATCGATATAAGCTTCTACCGATGCGGCAATAATATCCGTATTCGCACCGAAACCATAATAGATATGATTGTCATATTCCACCTGCATGTGTACCTTACCCATATCGTCACTACCTTTGCTGATAGCCTGGATAGTAAATTCCTTCAGTGTCATATGGCGGTCGATGATCTTCTTCAAAGCCTTTATCGCTGCATCTACCGGACCGTTTCCACTGGCAGCCGCTTCAAACTTCTCACCGGAGATATTCAGTCCCAGACTGGCAACTGAACGTACACCTACTCCACTGGTCACTTGCAGATATTCCAGTTTCACGCGGTGGTTCTGTGTACGGTCTGCACCGGCAAGCACCAGAATGTCATCATCATTAATATCTTTCTTCTTATCCGCCAATTTCAGGAAAGCTTCATATACCTTGTCCAGTTGTTCCTGTTCAAGATCCACGCCTAATACCTGCAAACGGTTCTTCAAGGCGGCACGTCCGCTACGGGCAGTCAATACGATAGAGTTATCGTCGATACCCACATCGTGCGGGTCGATGATTTCGTAAGTCTGCACATTCTTCAACACACCATCCTGATGGATACCCGATGAGTGTGCAAAAGCATTGCGACCTACGATAGCCTTGTTAGGCTGCACCGGCATGTTCATCAAACTTGACACCATGCGGCTTGTCGGATAAATCTTCTGTGTATTGATATTTGTTTCAATGTCGATATCTTTATGGCATTTGATAATCATAGCCACTTCCTCAAGCGAAGTATTACCTGCGCGTTCACCGATACCATTAATGGTAACCTCCACCTGGCGTGCACCATTCAGTACACCTGCCATCGTATTTGCTGTAGCCATTCCCAAGTCATTATGACAGTGCGTAGAAAGGATTGCTTTTTCAATACCACTCACATGCTCCATCAAATACTTGATCTTCGCTCCATATTCATCCGGTAGACAGTACCCGGTCGTATCCGGAATGTTCACTACTGTAGCACCCGCCTTAATTACAGCTTCCACCACACGAGCCAGATATTCATTGTCCGTACGACCTGCATCTTCTGCATAGAACTCCACATCATCCACATAACGGCGGGCATACTTCACAGCAGCTACTGCACGCTCGATGATTTCCTCACGATTGGAATTGAATTTATACTTGATATGCGAATCCGATGTACCGATACCTGTATGAATACGTTTGTGCTTGGCAAACTTCAAAGCATCCGCAGCTACATCTATATCTTTTTGTACCGCACGGGTTAATGCACAAATAGTAGGCCATGTCACTGCTTTGGATATTTCAATAACAGAGTTGAAATCTCCCGGACTGGAGATCGGGAATCCGGCTTCAATAACATCCACGCCCAGCAGTTCCAGTGCCTTTGCTACCTGAATCTTTTCCACTGTGTTCAATTGGCATCCCGGGACCTGCTCGCCATCGCGGAGCGTTGTGTCGAAAATAAATAACTTGTCACTCATTTCTTATAGTTTTTATAAATTATTGCCACTAAAAAAAGCCTTTCGCACTTGGAAGTGAGAAAGGCTTTCGAATATCCTAATCGTTACATATATTCACGCACAGCACTCACTTCCACTAAACCTTGCCAGTAGAATAATAATACCACACAGTAGAATATATGTAAAGTTCTGTATCATTTTTATCTTCTTGTTTTTATTATGACGGTGCAAAGGTATAGATAATTTCGTAGCATACAAATAAATTCGTAACTTTTTTCTCTAAAAAAACATCATTTTATAAGTTTGCTATCAAATAACTCTATAAAGTATAACAAAAAAGGGACATACTTGAACGTATGCCCCTTTTTTATATGATCCTATGTGATAAGAATTACTTCTTGTCGCAAGCTTTATCACATTCTTTTTTCTCTTTGCAGCAAGCTTTTGTGCTATCGCAAGCAGCAGAATCTGCCTTGCAGCAAGCTTTTGTTGAATCACATGCCTGTACTTCTTCTACAACTTCAACTTCAGTAGCTTCTACTTCAGTATTAGCAGCCTTTTTGTTACCACAAGAAGTCACGGCGAAAGAAAATGCAACTGCAACAGCTGCCAAAAATAACTTTGTCTTCATCTCTAATTTTGCTTTAAACATTAATAATAAATAGTGCGGCGCAAATATAAGCAAAAAATTAGAATTATACAAATACAAAAAGCCCCCATATCAATCGATATGGAGGCTTTCCTCTAAAAACGG
>NZ_CABJDN010000004.1:0-142694 GCF_902364365.1 Bacteroides intestinalis
TTTTTAGAGGAAAGCCTCCATATCTAACGATATGGGGGCTTTTTGTATTTATACCCCTGTCCAGATAATATTCTCTTTGTTTTTTCGTTTATATACTGTAAGTTTACACCTTATTTATATATGCTAAAGCAAATCCGTCCTATAAAGTTCTGGTTGATATTGATTGCTGTGATTATAGCTATCTCTTCCCTGTATGTTTCCCATTCTCTGATAAGCGATTTATCTGCTGAAGAACGGGTGCGTATGGAAGTGTGGGCCGAAGCAATGAAGAATCTCCAAACCGCTGATGGAAATACGGATTTGACTATGGTGCTGAAAGTCCTGAATGCCAATCATACGATTCCGGTAATTGTTGTGGATCAGAATGAAGATGTACAGACTTACAGGAATATTGAACTATCTCCAACCGATACAATCGCTTCGCTGAAAAAAAAACTGAATCACTTCAGCCATGAAGGGAATTGCATCCGTATCGACTTGAATGGTGGTGGTGACTATCTGAATGTGTATTATGGTCCTTCCCTGATGCTCACCCGGCTGGCTGTTTATCCTTATGTACAGTTGACAGTGGTACTAATCTTTGTTTTGATTGCTATTTTTGCTCTGTTGAGCTCTAAAAAAGCAGAACAAAATAAGGTATGGGTGGGATTATCTAAAGAAACAGCCCATCAGTTGGGAACCCCTATTTCTTCATTAATGGCATGGACGGAACTGTTGAAGACGCAATATCCGCAGGATGACCTGATTCCTGCCATGGCAGAAGATGTGGAGCGCTTGCAGATGATTGCCAATCGTTTCTCGAAGATAGGTTCTGTTCCGGAGTTGGAAGAGGCGGACTTGAAAGCTCTGCTGGAACGGGTGACGGATTATATTGCCCATCGTACTTCGGATAAGGTAAAGATCATTACCCATTTGCCGGATTTACTTCCGCCTGTAAGGCTGAATGTTGCTTTGTTTGAATGGGTGATAGAGAATCTGTGTAAGAATGCGATTGATGCAATGGGAGGAGTTGGAACTTTGACTATTTCGGTACAGGAAACGTCAAGATTTTGGCATATTGATGTGGCTGATACGGGAAAGGGAATTGACAAACGGAATTTTGAAACTGTGTTTGCTCCCGGTTATACCACCAAAAAAAGAGGGTGGGGACTGGGCTTGTCATTGGCACGCCGGATTGTGGTGGAATATCATTCAGGGCGTATTTTTGTAAAGCAATCGGAGATCAATAAAGGGACGATATTCAGAATAGAGCTTAAAAAATGAATATTTCGTGGCTAATTTATACATTATGAGGATAATTATTTGTATCTTTGTCGCCCGAATAAATAAAAGAAGCTTTGGGAAAGTTTGATAAATACAAAATAGATTTGAAAGGCATGCAGGCAGACTCTTGTAAGTATGAGTTTGTACTGGATAACCTTTTTTTCGCTAACATTGATGGACCGGAAGTACAGAAGGGCAAAGTTAATGTTACATTGGTTGTAAAGAAAACATCTCGTGCTTTCGAATTCAACTTCCAGACGGAGGGTATGGTGTGGGTGCCATGTGACCGCTGCCTGGACGATATGGAACAACCGGTTAGTTCTACAGATAAACTGATGGTAAAGTTTGGTCATGAGTATGCTGAAGAAGGTGATAACCTCATTGTGATTCCTGAAGAAGAAGGGGAAATCAATGTGGCATGGTTCATGTATGAATTTGTTGCGTTGGCAATTCCGATGAAGCATGTACATGCTCCTGGAAAATGTAATAAGGCGGTCAGCAGCAAATTGCATAAGCACCTGCGCACAAAAGCAGATGAAGATGATGCGGAAGATGAAATCTTTATCGAAGGTGAAGACGCTATGCCGGAGGGTGATGCGGAGGAAACACAGATTGATCCGCGTTGGAATGAATTAAAGAAAATATTAGATAACAATTAAAGATTAAGAAAAATGGCACATCCTAAGAGAAGACAGTCTAAAACAAGAACTGCAAAGAGAAGAACTCATGATAAAGCAGTAGCTCCTACATTGGCTATTTGCCCGAACTGTGGCGAATGGCATGTATATCACACTGTGTGTGGTGCTTGCGGATATTACAGAGGCAAGCTTGCTATCGAGAAAGAAGCTGCTGTTTAATTTGCAGCCTGATGAAGAATATACTTGAATGCCGGATGTCTAAAAAGATTTGTAACACACAAACCTTTTTAGACTACCGTTGTTTAGGTATTTATTAACTTTAAGCAGGATTAATGGAAAAAATAAATGCAGTAATTACAGGAGTCGGCGGATATGTACCCGATTATATCTTGACGAATGAAGAGATATCAAGAATGGTGGATACCAACGACGAATGGATTATGACCCGTATCGGAGTAAAGGAGAGACATATCCTGAACGAGGAGGGACTGGGCACTTCGTACATGGCTCGCAAGGCTGCAAAGCAGTTGATGCAGCGTACTGGTTCTGATCCTGATGATATCGATCTGGTGATTGTAGCTACTACTACTCCTGATTATCACTTCCCTTCTACAGCTTCTATCTTATGTGATAAGCTCGGTTTAAAACATGCTTTTGCTTTTGACTTGCAGGCTGCTTGCAGCGGTTTTCTGTATCTGTTGGAAACAGGGGCTAACTTTATCCGCTCGGGAAGATATAAGAAGATCATTTTAGTGGGCGCTGACAAAATGTCGTCTATGGTAGATTACACAGAGCGTGCTACTTGCCCGATTTTCGGTGATGGTGCAGCTGCGGTTATGATGGAACCTACTACGGAAGATGTAGGCGTCATGGACGCTATCTTGAGAACAGACGGTAAAGGATTACCTTTCTTGCATATGAAAGCAGGTGGCTCTGTATGCCCTCCTTCTTATTTTACAGTGGATAACCATATGCACTTCATTTATCAGGAAGGCCGTACAGTATTCAAATATGCCGTATCGAACATGTCGGATGCTTGTGCTGCCATTGCGGAAAGAAACAATCTCACCAAAGAGAATATTGACTGGATTATCCCTCACCAGGCAAATCTGCGTATTATCGATGCAGTAGCTCATCGCCTGGAGGTTCCTCATGAGAAAGTAATGATTAATATCGAGCATTATGGTAATACAAGTGCCGGTACGCTTCCGCTCTGTCTGTGGGACTTCGAGGATAAACTGAAAAAAGGTGATAACCTGATCTTTACAGCATTCGGTGCAGGGTTTACTTGGGGAGCCGTTTACGTGAAGTGGGGATACGACGGAAAGAAAGAGTAACTGTATAATCACACGGATTACGAATTACGGTTACTAAACATATAAACTAAAAAAACGCATCCTACTTCGATTCGATGCGTTTTTTTGTCTCAACTAAAATACAGGAATGTGATGCATAAAGCTGGTTTTGTAAACATCGTGGGAAATCCGAATGTGGGTAAATCTACATTGATGAACGCCTTGGTGGGCGAGCGGATTTCGATTGCTACTTTCAAGGCGCAGACAACCCGTCACCGTATCATGGGGATCTATAATACGGATGATATGCAGATTGTATTCTCGGATACTCCGGGAGTGCTGAAGCCGCAGTATAAGTTGCAGGAGTCTATGCTGAATTTCTCTACTTCGGCTCTGACAGATGCGGATGTTTTGCTATATGTAACAGATGTGGTTGAGACACCCGATAAGCATAATGAGTTTGTGGAGAAGGTGGCACACATGGAAATACCGGTGTTGCTCCTTATCAACAAGATTGATTTGTCGAATCAGGAGAAACTGGTGGAACTTGTGGAAGCTTGGAAAGCATTATTGCCCAATGCGGAGATTATTCCGATTTCTGCAACGACAAAGTTCAATGTAGACTATGTGATGAAGCGGGTGAAAGAACTGTTGCCAGATTCACCGCCTTACTTCGATAAGGACCAGTGGACGGACAAGCCGGCCCGTTTCTTTGTAAATGAGATTATCCGGGAGAAAATTTTGTTGTACTACGACAAGGAGATACCTTATTCGGTAGAGGTAGTGGTGGAACAGTTTAAGGAGGATGCGAAGAAGATACATATCAGCGCTGTGATTTATGTGGAGCGCGATTCGCAGAAAGGAATTATTATCGGCAAGCAAGGTAAAGCACTGAAAAAAGTGGCCACTGAAGCACGCCGTGATTTAGAGAGGTTCTTCGGAAAAACGATTTTCCTGGAGACATTTGTGAAGGTGGATAAGGATTGGCGTAGTTCGGATAAAGAGTTGCGCAATTTTGGCTATCAACTGGATTAGAGTATTCATACGACTGTGATAGTCGCAAAAACAAGAAGAGTGAACTATGGGAAATTTAGTTGCAATCGTAGGACGCCCCAATGTGGGAAAGTCTACTTTATTTAATCGCTTGACCAAAACACGTCAGGCAATTGTGAACGAAGAAGCAGGAACAACACGAGATCGCCAGTATGGTAAGTCCGAATGGCTGGGGAAAGAGTTCTCCGTGGTAGATACCGGCGGATGGGTGGTGAACTCTGACGATATCTTTGAAGAGGAAATACGCAAGCAGGTACTGATGGCTGTGGATGAAGCAGACGTTATATTGTTTGTAGTAGATGTGATGAATGGGGTAACTGACCTCGATATGCAGGTAGCAGCCATTTTGCGCCGGACTCAAAAGCCGGTGTTACTGATTGCCAATAAGACTGATAATGGGGAATTACAATACAATGCTCCCGAATTTTATAAGTTGGGTCTGGGTGATCCTTACTGCATCTCGGCTATGACGGGCAGCGGTACGGGGGATATGATGGACTTGATTGTGGGTACATTTAAAAAGGATACGGATGAGATTCTGGATGAGGATATTCCCCGCTTTGCTGTGGTAGGACGCCCGAATGCTGGTAAATCTTCTATCGTGAATGCCTTTATCGGAGAAGAACGTAACATTGTAACGGAGATTGCCGGTACAACACGTGACTCTATCTATACCCGTTATAATAAGTTTGGATTTGATTTCTATCTGGTAGATACTGCCGGTATCCGTAAAAAGAATAAGGTGAATGAGGATCTGGAATATTATTCTGTAATCCGTTCCATCCGTTCCATTGAAAATGCGGATGTGTGTATTCTGATGTTGGATGCTACGCGTGGCGTTGAAAGCCAGGACTTGAATATATTCTCACTGATACAGAAGAATGCCAAAGGTCTGGTGGTAGTAGTGAATAAGTGGGATTTGGTACAGGATAAGACTGTGAAAGTGATGAAGACTTTTGAAGATGCAATCCGTAGCCGTTTTGCTCCATTCGTTGACTTCCCTATCATCTTCGGTTCGGCATTGACAAAACAACGTATCCTGAAGGTGCTGGAGGAAGCACGCAGTGTATACGATAACCGTATGACGCGTATTCCGACTGCCCGTTTGAACGAGGAAATGCTGCCGCTGATTGAGGCATATCCGCCTCCTGCAACCAAAGGTAAGTATATCAAGATTAAATATATTACGCAGTTGCCGAATACACAGGTGCCTTCTTTTGTTTACTTCGCTAATCTGCCGCAGTACGTGAAAGAGCCATATAAACGTTTCCTAGAAAACAAGATGCGTGAAAAGTGGAACCTGACAGGAACTCCGATAAATATTTATATCCGTCAGAAGTAGATAAACCGATTACTGAGATATTGGTATGAAACCGCCCGATTTAGTTATAAATCAGGCGGTTTTTTTGTTGCTTATCAGGAAAATGTAAATAAAAAATAGGTTAATATGAATATAATATTTATTTTTGCTCTGACAACATAAAAAAAGGATTAGATGAAACGTTACAGGTGGGCATTGGGATGCTGCTTGCTCCTCTCCATAGGTGTGCTGTGGGCAGAGGGCAAGTCGGATTTACGTGCATTGCAACAAGAGGCAGCCCAAAACAGAAACCTGGATAGCTATGTCAAGGTCTGTAAACTCCTTTATCAGACAGAAGAAGATCCTGATTTACTTCTTTCATACGCCGATTCCATTCATCAACTGGCCATAGACAGTGGAAAGCCGGAAATATTTATCGAATACTACATCTGGGTAAGTGAAGGTTACTTCATTAAAGGCGACTTCGAGCAGGGGTACGCTTTGAAACGGAAAGCCATTGGCTTGGCTGAAAAGGCTGGATTGAGGTTTACAATAGCTCAGGCTTGCTGTGACATGGGATATTATTGTAATGCGGATGCCCGCTATGACTCTGCACGTTATTATTTTCATAAAGGGTTGGCAGCCGGTGAGGGTTTGCCGGGGGCAGAGGAGGCGTGTCGCACTATATTGACGAATTACGCCAGTTCTTTTCTTTTCGAAGGGCAGACCGATTCGGCCCTAGTTTATACCATTCGTGCCAGTGAGCGCTCTGCTGCCGATAAAGATACAGCTATGTTGATTGAAAATCTGAATCAGTTGGGTACTATCTATCGTCGGAAAAAGAATTTGGAGGATTGTATCGCTAACTTTGAAGAAGCGCTCCATTTGTGTGAATTGTGTGGAAATTACAACACGGTCGCTTTTATATATGGAAATATAGCGACAGCTTATTGTGACTGGGACCGACCGGAAGATGCTATTTCCTTCTCCGAAAAAGCTTTGAAATATGCTTTGAAGACGGATAATAAACGGAGAATAGGTACGTGCTATGTTAATTTGGGTGCTATCTTGGTACGAATGGAGAAAATGCGTACAGAGGGCATTGACACATTACTGAAAGCTATTCCTTTTTTGGAGCAGGTGAATGACAGAAGGCAGCTATGTAATGCTTATAATTATTTGGTAAATGCCTACCGGTTGGATGGAAATCTGGATATGGCAATGCAGTACTTGCAGAAGTTGGATAAATTGGCACATGAGATGCAGACTGATATAGAGCGTTTCAAGTATTATCAAGCAAAAGCTGCATTGTTGCAGGAAAGTAAGAATTATGCGGATGCTATTGTTTATTATCGCAAGATAGTTGATATGCTCCGTAACGGATATAAAGATGCGCGTGATTATGAGCATTACAAGAAATTGTCGGAATGCTATCTGGCTGTGAATAATCTGTCTTTGGCTTATAATTATATGATGCAGGCTTATGCACTTCGTGATTCTGTGTTCCAGACGGAAGAGACTGACCAGTTATCCGAATATTCCGTGAAGTATAGGACCAAAGAGAAGGAGTTGGAGATTGTAAGTCTGAGGCGTGAACAGTTGGAACAGGAGACGTATATGTTGCGTCACCGTATTATTGTAGGTTCGGTGATCTCTTTGCTGGGAATTTTGTTGCTGGGCTCACTTTATGCGCGTCAGCGTCAGCGGGCAAGGATTGCTTTGCTGGCAAATGCAGCTTGTGAAAAAGAACGTGAATTCTTGGAACTCCAGAAAGAAACTGAGCAGCGCTTAACGCGAAAATACATTGATGGTTTGGAGAGTGAACGGGAGCGTATGGCAACTGAATTGCATGATGATGTATGCAATAATCTGCTTGCACTTGAAATGAATATTCGCACTATTTCTACTGAAGAAGGAGCTGATCTGGATAAGCAGCTGGATTTATTGAATAATACCAGGGAAAGGTTGAGAAAACTTTCTCATGAACTGATGCCACCGGTTTTCCAGTATGCTACACTCGATGAACTGCTTGCTGACTATGTTTTGCACTTATCATTGCCAGAAGGTACGCATGCGGAATATCATTCTACGGTAGGTGTAGATTGGAATGTAGTGCCTAAATCAATCAGTTTCGAATGTTATCGCATTGTTCAGGAAGCAGTGAGCAATGCTGTGAAATATGCCGGCTCAGCCTGTATACAGGTAGAGTTAGCTCTGGAAAATAATGACCTTTCCATACTTGTAGCAGACGACGGAAAAGGGTTTGATATGAGCAGGAAAACTAAGGGTATCGGCTTACGGACTATCTGGCAGCGAGCGGAGACCATAGGTGCTGAAGTTGAATTGGACTCTTCTCCTGGGAAGGGAACCCGTTTGAAAATTAACGTATTAATCTAATCGAACGATGGAAAAGAATGTGAAGGCGGAATTATTGGTAGTGGATGATCATAATCTGATTCTGGAAGGTATTTGTAAGGTGGTGAATAAGATGCCGGAAGTAGTTGTGGTGGATGCTGTAACTTCCGGATTACAAGCTGCAGAATTGATTGAAAGACGAGATTATGATATATATATTCTGGATGTCAGTATTCCTGATATGTCCGGATTTGAGTTGATAGCTAAAATCCGTGAAATGAATGACCAGGCAAAGATTATTGTGAATACAATGCACGAAGAAATATGGATGGTTAACAGGCTGGTACAGTGCGGAGTGAATGCTGTAATTCTGAAATCTTCGGCCTCTGCGGAGTTAATGACAGCTATTCGTTGTGTGTTGAGGGGAGAAGCGTATGCTTGTCCACGGTTTGCTGCTATTTCGCAGAAACTGAATTCTGCATCGGCAGGTTTGCAGCCTAAGGATGCACCTACCCGTCGGGAGCGTGATGTGTTGGAGGCTGTGGCCAAGGGAATGAATACCCATGAAATTGCTGACTTATTGAAAATTTCAGAAAATACTGTAGAAACATTTCGTAAAAGACTTATTAGTAAGTTTGGAGCAAAAAATGCCATAGATATGGTGGTCAAGGCTGTTGCACAAGGGTGGATTTCACTGAACTGATTTACGGGAAATTCAGAGTGTAACGGTTTTCCGTGATTTTTTATTAGTATCTTTTGGCTATCTTTGTTGCCGTAATTGAAGTTGTTCTTCATGTTTTCTCATGAAGATATAAGGGCAATCAAAGTATATCGTGAGGATATATGTCAATTCTATTAACTGGTTTTATGAGGAAAAGGGCGTCCGGATGTTTTTCCGGACGCCTTATTTATAGGAGATTGCTAAATTTTAAAATCTTATCCTTCTATATTCCGAACTTCCACTTCCTTTACCTTCCGGAAGAGGTCGGATGCAAAAATAAAATCGTTGAGTTTCTTATTACTGGAAGTGAAGATGTCGTCTTTACTGCCTTCCCACTCCTTGTATCCGTCGTAGATATAGATAATTTTTTCACCGATACCCATTACAGAGTTCATGTCGTGGGTGTTGATGAGGGTGGTCATATTATATTCATGGGTGATATCGTGTACCAGTTCGTCGATAACCAATGAGGTCTTTGGGTCTAATCCGGAGTTCGGTTCGTCACAGAACAGGTATTGCGGATTTAAGGCAATGGCGCGGGCGATGGCAACACGTTTTTGCATACCACCACTGATTTCACCCGGAAATTTATCTTTTGCCTCTGCCAGATTTACGCGATCCAGACAGAACATGGCACGGCGGGTACGATCGCGGAATGTATCGTTACTGAACATGTTCAAAGGAAACATTACATTGTCCAGTACCGTCATGGAGTCGAACAATGCCGCACTTTGGAATATCATTCCCATTTCGCGGCGCAATGCTTTCTTTTCATTCTTGCCCATGGCAAGGAAATTACGGTTGTCGTATAATAATTCACCCCGTTCCGGTGTGAGCAATCCAACGATACATTTCATCAATACGGTTTTTCCCGAACCACTCTGTCCGATGATGAGATTGGTTTTTCCGTTTTCAAAAGTGGCATTGATATCCTTTAATACATCTCTGCCTTCAAATGATTTCCAAAGTCCTTTCAGTTCGATCATCCCATTAAGAGTTTAGTTAATATTAAGTCGGCAAATAAAATAAGTACGCTACTGCATACTACAGAGTCTGTAGAGGCCTTGCCCACCTCTATAGAACCACCCTCGACGGTATAACCGAAAAAGGCTGATACACTGGCGATGATGAAAGCGAAGAACAATGATTTGATGATGCCACACCAGATAAACCATTCTACGAACATATATTGCAAACCGTATTCCAGGTCTACCGCCGACATGATGCCACCGAACCAACACGTGGCAAAGGCTCCGATAATGCCGGCAAAGATACTGAACGTTACCAAGAAAGGAATGGTAGTCACCATGGCGCAAATCTTGGGAAGGATCAGGTAATTAGCTGAATTGACTCCCATGATTTCCAATGCGTCGATTTGTTGGGTTACTCGCATGGTTCCCAACTCAGAAGCTATATTGGAACCTACTTTTCCTGCTAATATCAGACACATGATGGAGGAAGAGAATTCCAGCAACATAATTTCACGTGTCACATAACCTACTGTCCAGCGTGGCATAAAAGGGCTCTCGATGTTCAGTTTGATTTGTATGGTGATAACAGCGCCGATGAAGAACGAAATCAGCAACACAATGCCGATAGAGTTCACGCCGAGTTGCCCCATCTCGTTGAGGTATTGGCGGAAGAACATGCGCATACGCTCTGGGCGGGCAAAAGTACGCCCCATCAACATGATGTATCTTCCGACAGTTTTAAGTGCTTTTATCATGACTCTTAACTATTTTGTCTGCAAATATAGCCCATTTTCAGCTGATAATTGCTACATTTGCGGCAAAATGTGTGAGCTACAGGTTACAAGCTACAAGTAAAAAGAAGTTGTGTGGTAGGTCTACTTGTAGCTCGTAGTTTTTGTAGCTTGTAACTGAAAAGAATATGGAAGAAAACAAAATGGTGCTTCGCACCGAGGACTTGGTGAAAAAGTACGGTAAACGTACAGTAGTAAGCCATGTTTCCATAGATGTGAAGCAGGGAGAAATTGTTGGTTTGCTGGGACCGAACGGTGCCGGTAAGACGACTTCATTCTATATGACCGTGGGACTGATTACGCCGAATGAGGGACGCATCTTTCTGGATGACCTGGATATTACGAAGTATCCGGTGTATAAGCGTGCGCAAACTGGTATTGGTTATTTGGCGCAGGAAGCATCTGTATTCCGCCAGATGAGTGTGGAAGACAATATTGCTTCTGTTCTGGAAATGACGGATAAACCTCTGGAATATCAGAAGGAAAAACTGGAAAGCTTGATTGCGGAATTCCGTTTGCAGAAAGTGCGTAAAAATAAAGGTAACCAACTTTCGGGTGGTGAGCGCCGTCGTACGGAGATTGCCCGTTGTCTTGCTATCGACCCTAAGTTTATTATGCTCGATGAACCTTTTGCGGGAGTTGACCCGATTGCTGTAGAAGATATTCAGCAAATCGTATGGAAATTAAAGGATAAGAATATCGGTATCCTGATCACTGACCATAATGTACAGGAAACATTAAGTATTACAGACCGTGCTTATCTGTTGTTCGAAGGGAAAATCTTGTTCCAGGGAACGCCGGAAGAGTTGGCGGAAAATAAAATCGTACGTGAAAAGTATCTGAGTAATAGCTTTGTGCTTCGTCGCAAGGATTTTATGAAATAATGATAGTGGTAAAACAAAGACCGCCTGTTCTCTTTTTTAAGAGTGAGCAGGCGGTCTTGTTTTCTTTCTCCTTTATATTAGTATTTCGGAGGTCTTGCTTCTTTAACTACCATGTTGCGGCCAAAATATTCAGCTCCGTCGAGTTCTTCAATCGCTTTAGCTGCGGCAGCTGCATCTTCCATCTCTACAAATGCAATGCCTCTGAAACGACCGGTTTCACGATCTTTGATAAATTTGACTGCGGTTACAGCACCGTAATCTTCCATGACCTTTTGCAGGTCTGATTCCCTAACTTTGTAGTTAAGGTTTCCTACGTAAATGTTCATAATGAAAATGTAAAAATAAATAAATGAATAAAACTCTCTTGGAACAGTAACTATAATAAAAGGATCACAACAACAGAGAGTTTACAAAAGCGTTTTAATAAAAACGGAAGTAAAAACCATGTACTGAAAATCTAAAAACTAACGCATTACCATTCCGCAACAAAGAAACTGAATTATTTCGAATTAACAATATTTCTCTTCTATTTTTTTTGCTTTTTCTTTCGAATCTATAGATAAATGCCTTATGAAATAACAATTTGTTGTTTATGGGGCGCAAACTTTTCTTTTTAATGATAGGAGGTGCCATTCAATGGTAAGTATTCTCTCCTTTTGTTATAAAGAAATAATTCAGCTATGTTTTTTTGATAATTGAAAGAATAACGCTAATTTTGCACCCTCATTTGAGATTGGAACAAAGTATAAATCAAATAAATAATTGTCAGAATGAACGTTTCATTACAAAACATTGACAAAGTAAGCGCTCTGCTTACTGTAAAGCTTGAGAAAGCCGATTATCAGGAAAAAGTTGATAAATCACTGAAAACTCTTCGTCAGAAAGCTCAGGTTCCGGGTTTCCGTCCGGGTATGGTTCCGATGAGCTTGGTGAAGAAAATGTATGGTAAATCTGTTATTGCCGAAGAAGTGAACAAGGCGCTTTCAGAAGCTGTATATAAGTATATTCAAGATAATAATGTATCTATCCTCGGCGAACCGTTGCCAAACGAAGACAAGCAACCGGAGATCGACTTCGACACTATGGAAGAATTCGAATTCCTGTTTGATATTGCTTTGGCACCTGAATTCAAGGCTGAAGTAGACGCTAAAGATAAAGTAGACTACTATTTGATTGATGTTACCGAAGATATGGTAAACAATCAGGTGAAAGCTTATACACAACGTAACGGTAAGTACGAGAAAGTAGACGTTTACGAAGATAAGGATATGCTGAAAGGTCTGTTGGCTGAGCTGGACGAAAACGGCAATACCAAAGAAGGTGGTATCCAGGTAGAAGGTGCTGTAATGATGCCGTCTTATATGAAGAACGATGAGCAAAAAGCTATTTTCGCCAATGCAAAGGTTAACGATGTACTTGTATTCAATCCTCACACTGCATGGGAAGGTAATGCTGCCGAACTGTCTTCTCTGTTGAAGATCGACAAGGAAGAGGCTGCTGAAATGAAATCTAACTTCAGCTATCAGGTAGAAGAAGTAACTCGTTTCGTAGAAGGAGAACTGACTCAGGAAATCTTTGATCAGGTATGTGGTAAAGACGTAGTGAAGACTGAAGAAGAATTCCGCGCTAAAGTAAAAGAAGTAATTGCTAATCAGTTCGTAGCAGACAGCGATTATAAATTCCTGATCGATGCTCGTAAAATGTTGATGGAAAAGGTTGGCAAACTGGAATTCCCGGATGCATTGCTGAAACGCATCATGCGTATGAACAATCAGGATAAAGACGAAAAGTTTGTTGATGACAACTATGATAAGAGCATTGAAGAACTTACATGGCACCTGATCAAGGAACAGTTGGTGAAGGCAAATGATATTAAAGTTGAACAGGAAGATGTAGTCAATATGGCTAAGGAAGCTACTCGTGCTCAGTTTGCACAATATGGTATGATGAGCGTTCCCGAAGATCTTCTGGAAAACTATGCAAAGGAAATGCTGAAGAAGAAAGAAAGTGTAGAAGGTTTGGTGAACCGCGTTGTTGAAACCAAATTGGCTTCTGCTTTGAAGTCTCAGGTGAAGCTGAATAACAAAACAATTTCTGCAGAAGACTTCAACAAGATGTTTGAATAAGCTTTTTTATTCTGAAAACAGTTTAAAAACATTAAGAAACACAGAGTTTTATAGTATATAACTCTGTGTTTTTTTGTGTCTCTGTGTTCTTTTTTGTTTCTTTGCATTTCAATTTACTAAACCTAAATAAAGAAAGTAATATGGATGATTTTAGAAAATACGCTACCAAGCATTTAGGTATGAATAGTTTGGTGTTGGACGATGTGATTAAATCACAAGCCGGGTATTTAAATCCTTATATCCTGGAAGAACGTCAGCTTAATGTAACACAGTTGGACGTTTTTTCCCGCTTGATGATGGACCGCATCATTTTCCTCGGCACGCAAGTTGACGATTATACCGCCAATACTTTACAGGCGCAGTTACTTTATCTGGACTCGGTAGATCCGGGTAAAGATATCTCTATTTATATCAATTCACCGGGTGGCTCTGTATATGCAGGATTAGGTATTTATGATACAATGCAGTTTATTACAAGTGATGTCGCAACTATCTGTACCGGTATGGCGGCAAGTATGGCTGCAGTGTTGCTGGTGGCAGGTGCTGAGGGTAAACGTTCGGCGCTCACTCATTCACGTGTAATGATACATCAGCCGATGGGCGGTGCACAGGGACAGGCTTCAGATATTGAAATCACAGCCCGTGAAATACAAAAACTGAAGAAAGAACTGTATACTATCATTGCTGATCACTCTCATACTCCTTTTGATAAAGTTTGGGCAGACTCTGACCGTGACTACTGGATGACAGCACAGGAAGCCAAAGAGTATGGTATGGTAGATGAAGTGTTGATAAAAAAATAAATATGGCAGACTCAAAAAGAAACAAAAACAGGTGTAGTTTTTGTGGGCGTATGGAAGATGAAGTCGGATTCCTGATTACGGGAATGAACGGCTACATTTGCGACAGTTGTGCTACCCAGGCCTATGAGATTACTCAGGAGGCATTGGGTGGAGCAAAAAGAGGTGGCGCTACAACAAAACTGAATCTGAGAGAACTTCCGAAACCTTTAGAAATAAAAGAATTCCTTGATCAATATGTCATTGGACAGGATGATGCCAAGCGTTTCCTTTCCGTGTCGGTATACAATCACTATAAGCGCCTGTTGCAAAAGGACGGCGGTGATGATGTGGAAATTGAAAAGTCCAACATTATTATGGTAGGAAGTACTGGTACGGGAAAGACCTTACTGGCGCGTACTATTGCCAAACTGCTTCATGTTCCTTTTACGATTGTAGATGCCACGGTGCTTACCGAGGCAGGATACGTAGGTGAGGATATTGAAAGTATTCTGACTCGCCTGCTGCAGGTGGCAGATTATAATGTTCCCGAAGCAGAACAAGGCATTGTGTTCATTGATGAAATTGATAAAATAGCTCGCAAGGGTGATAATCCTTCCATCACCCGTGATGTGAGTGGAGAAGGTGTACAGCAAGGTTTACTGAAATTGTTGGAAGGTTCAGTGGTGAACGTGCCGCCTCAGGGTGGACGTAAACACCCCGACCAAAAGATGATTCCGGTGAACACGAAGAATATCCTTTTCATTTGCGGCGGTGCATTCGATGGCATTGAGAAGAAAATAGCTCAACGCCTGAATACGCATGTGGTGGGTTATAGTGCAGTGCGTAATACTGCGGTGATTGATAAGAGCAATATGATGCAATATATCGCTCCGCAGGATTTGAAGTCATTCGGTTTGATACCTGAGATCATCGGTCGTTTGCCGGTGTTGACTTATCTTAATCCGTTGGACCGTGCTGCTTTGCGCTCCATCCTGACTGAACCTAAGAACTCTATTATCAAACAGTATGTAAAGCTGTTCGAGATGGATAAAGTGGAATTGAAGTTCGAAGATGAGGTTTTTGAATACATAGTCGATAAGGCTGTGGAATACAAATTGGGAGCCCGTGGATTGCGATCTATTGTGGAGACCATAATGATGGATGCTATGTTCGAAATCCCTTCTGAACACAAAGATACCTTTGTTGTGACGTTGGATTACGCAAAACAACAACTTGAAAAAGCAAACATTGCAAGATTGCAAACTGCTTAAAATCAAACGATAAGGATGCACAAAACTGACTTTTTTGTTTTTTATTGAAAAATATTCATTGGATTATGCTTGAAAATTAAGAAGTTGTTTATAACTTTGTTAGAGTTCTTATTAAAAAGAATGGCTAAAAGAGATGTTGAACAATCACTTAAAAAAACAACCTAATGAATCATGGCAGGGAAGAAGATTAATTTGACAGACCAGCTGAAGAAGTACTTCGGATTTGACACGTTTAAAGGGAATCAGGAAGCTATCATACAAAATCTGTTGGCAGGCAACGATACATTCGTGCTGATGCCTACGGGTGGTGGCAAATCATTATGTTATCAGTTACCTTCATTAATGATGGAAGGCACGGGCATTGTGATTTCACCTCTGATTGCTCTAATGAAGAACCAGGTCGATGCGATGCGTAACTTCAGTGAAGAAGATGGTATTGCCCATTTTATAAACTCTTCCCTTAATAAAGGTGCGATAGATCAGGTAAAGTCTGATATCCTCAGCGGTAAGACGAAGTTGCTGTATGTGGCTCCCGAATCGCTGACGAAAGAGGAAAACGTGGAGTTTCTGAAGACAGTGAAGATATCCTTTTATGCTGTAGACGAAGCACATTGTATCTCCGAGTGGGGACATGATTTCCGTCCGGAATACCGACGTATCCGCCCTATTATCAATGAAATCGGAAAAGCTCCGGTGATTGCTTTGACGGCGACTGCTACTCCTAAGGTGCAGCACGATATTCAGAAAAACCTGGGTATGGTGGATGCAGAGGTGTTCAAGTCTTCGTTCAATCGTCCGAACCTCTATTATGAGGTACGTCCCAAGACTAATAATATAGATAGAGATATCATCAAGTTCATCAAGAATAACTCGGAAAAATCAGGTATTATTTATTGTCTGAGCCGGAAGAAAGTAGAGGAACTTGCTGAGATTCTGCAGGCAAACGGCATCAATGCCCGCGCTTACCATGCAGGCATGGATTCTGCAACACGTACGCAAAATCAAGATGACTTCTTGATGGAGAAAATAGATGTGATTGTGGCGACGATTGCTTTCGGTATGGGGATTGATAAGCCCGATGTACGTTATGTCATTCACTATGACATTCCGAAAAGTCTGGAAGGATATTATCAGGAAACAGGACGTGCCGGAAGAGACGGAGGTGAAGGACAGTGCATTACCTTTTATACCAATAAAGACTTGCAGAAACTGGAAAAGTTCATGCAAGGCAAACCTGTAGCAGAACAGGAAATTGGCAAACAGCTTCTGTTGGAAACTGCTGCTTATGCCGAATCTTCTGTATGCCGCCGAAAGACGCTGTTGCATTACTTCGGCGAAGAGTATTTGGAAGAGAACTGTGGAAATTGTGACAACTGTTTAAACCCGAAAAAACAAGTGGAGGCTCAAGAATTATTATGTACCGTGATAGAGGCTATTCTCGCGGTGAAAGAGAATTTTAAAGCAGATTATATTATCGACATTATACAAGGACGCGAAACTACCGAAGTACAAGCGCATCTGCATGAAGATCTGGAAGCTTTCGGTTCTGGCATGGGCGAAGAGGACAAGACTTGGAATGCTGTCATTCGTCAGGCGTTGATTGCCGGTTACCTTAGTAAAGATGTGGAAAATTACGGTTTGCTGAAAGTGACGGATGACGGAAAGAAATTCCTGAAACATCCTAAGTCATTTAAGATAACCGAAGATAATGATTTCGAAGAAGTGGAAGAAGAAGCTCCGGCACGGGGAGGTGGTTCTTGCGCTGTCGATCCGGCTCTTTATTCCATGCTGAAAGATTTGCGTAAGAAGCTCTCTAAGAAGTTGGAAGTGCCGCCTTACGTTATATTCCAGGATCCTTCGTTGGAAGCCATGGCTACCATCTATCCGGTGACATTGGACGAACTGCAGAATATTCCTGGTGTAGGAGCCGGTAAGGCGAAACGTTATGGTGAAGAGTTTTGTAAACTCATTAAGCGTCATTGTGAAGAGAATGAGATTGAACGTCCGGAAGATTTACGTGTTCGTACTGTTGCCAATAAGTCAAAACTGAAGGTTTCTATTATTCAGTCTATAGACCGGAAAGTGGCATTGGATGATATCGCTCTTTCCAAAGGTATCGAGTTCAGTGATTTGCTGGACGAAATAGAAGCTATCGTTTATTCCGGTACGAAGTTGAATATCGACTACTTCCTGGATGAGATTATGGACGAAGACCATATGTTGGATATCTATGATTATTATAAAGAATCAACCACAGACAAAGTAGATGATGCCCTCGATGAGTTGGGGGATGATTTTACGGAAGAAGAAGTACGTTTGGTTCGCATCAAGTTCATTTCTGAAATGGCGAATTAACCCTTGGCTGTTGGTTTAAAAAAAGAAAAAAATATTGCGTGCAGATATACGGAATGGAATAAAAACCGTATATTTGCACGCAATAAATTTTAAACGCATAGCCCTATGTCATTTATTGCTGATAAGATTGTAATGGATGGATTAACTTATGACGACGTTTTGTTAATCCCCGCTTACTCTGAAGTACTCCCTAAAACTGTCGAACTCTCGACAAAGTTTTCAAAAAACATTGAGTTGAAAATTCCGTTTGTAACGGCCGCTATGGACACGGTTACTGAAGCGAAAATGGCTATTGCCATTGCACGTGAAGGTGGTATCGGTGTTATTCATAAGAATATGTCCATTGAGGAACAGGCACGTCAGGTTGCCATTGTGAAGCGCGCTGAAAATGGTATGATTTATGATCCGGTAACCATTAAGAGAGGTTCTACTGTAGGAGATGCATTGGCATTGATGGCAGAATACAGAATCGGTGGTATTCCAGTAGTAGATGATGAAAGATATTTGGTAGGAATTGTTACTAATCGTGACCTTCGCTTCGTAAGAGATATGAATAAGCATATCGATGAAGTGATGACAAAAGAAAATATCATTACTACAAATCCGACTACCGATATGGAAGCTGTTTCTCAGATTTTGCAGGAACACAGAATTGAGAAATTGCCGGTTGTGGATAAAGATGGTAAGCTGGTAGGACTGATTACTTATAAAGATATTACGAAAGCTAAAGATAAACCGATGGCCTGCAAAGACTCTAAAGGCCGTTTGCGTGTAGCTGCCGGAGTGGGAGTAACTGCTGATACCCTCGACCGTATGCAAGCTTTGGTGGATGCTGGTGCCGATGCTATCGTTATCGATACTGCTCACGGACATTCCATCTATGTGATAGAGAAATTGAAAGAAGCAAAGAAGCGTTTCCCGAATATTGATATTGTAGTGGGTAACATTGCTACCGGAGAGGCTGCAAAGGCATTGGTAGAAGCTGGTGCTGATGGCGTGAAAGTAGGTATTGGTCCGGGTTCTATCTGTACTACTCGCGTTGTAGCAGGTGTGGGTGTTCCTCAGTTGTCTGCTGTATATGATGTTGCCAAGGCATTGAAGGGAACAGGTATTCCTTTGATTGCTGACGGTGGATTGCGTTACTCAGGAGATGTTGTGAAGGCTTTGGCTGCCGGAGGTTATAGTGTAATGATCGGTTCGCTGGTTGCCGGAACGGAAGAATCTCCGGGTGATACGATTATCTTTAATGGACGTAAATTCAAGTCGTACCGTGGTATGGGCTCGTTGGAAGCAATGGAAAATGGTTCCAAGGATCGTTATTTCCAGAGCGGAACCAATGACGTGAAGAAGTTGGTACCCGAAGGTATTGCTGCTCGTGTTCCTTATAAAGGAACTTTATATGAAGTAATCTTCCAGTTGGTAGGTGGTCTGCGTGCTGGTATGGGTTACTGTGGTGCAGGCAATATCGAGCAGTTGCACGATGCTAAGTTTACCCGTATTACCAATGCAGGTGTACTCGAAAGTCATCCGCACGATGTAGCGATTACAAGCGAGGCTCCGAATTACAGTCGTCCCGAATAAAAGTATAGGCAAGTTAGATAAGAATACCCGGAAAGGAGCAGTTTCTTTCCGGGTATTTTGATTTCTAAAAATACATGGTCTATTCGGTATAAACAGACCATTTGTTTGAAGTAAATAGACCGTCTGTTTAGGGTAAATAGACCATCTGTTTGAGGCAGGCAGATGATGTGTTTAAAGAAAGCTGTTGAAGGCAAACAATATAAAAGATGTTTCCCCGTTATTACATTGTTCTTTTTCAAAAGAAGATAGTTATGATAAGAAGTGGATTGACAATAATTCTCCTTTGTCTGGGATGGACAGCTTTTGCTCAGCAAGATCCTGTGCTGATGCGTATTAACGGGAAAGATATTCTCCGTTCAGAGTTTGAATATATCTATAATAAGAATAATGCTCTTTCCGGTATAGAGCGGAAAACATTGAACGAATATGTTGATCTATTTGTAAACTTTAAGTTGAAGGTTGCCGCAGCTGAGGCTATAGGATTGGATACTACCCGTGCTTTCCGTGAAGAACTGGAAGGTTATCGTCGTCAGTTGGCAAAGACTTATTTAACAGATGAAACCGTATCAGAACTTGCTGCGCGGCAGGTATATAACAAGATGAAAGCCAATCAGCGTGCGGGACAAGTACGGGTTAGTCATATCTTTAAATCCCTGCCCCAGACAGCTACCAGCCATTTACTCCGTACTACTGAAACCCGCATGGATTCTCTTTATACTGCATTGCAGAACGGACAAGCGGATTTTGATGCTTGCGTACGTAACTTTTCTGACGAAAAGAAGTCTTTCTGGGTAAGTTGGCTACAGATGCCGGCTGAATTTGAAGATACGGTCTTTGAAATGAAACCGGGTGAAATATCCCGTCCTTTCTTCACTCCGCAGGGTATTCATATTGTCAAGGTGCTTGAACGGAAAGATATTTTGCCTTTCGAGGATGTGAAAGATGAAATTATCCGTCGCCAGACCCGTCGTCATGGAATGGATAAGGGAACAGAATCTTTGGTGGAGAAGTTGAAAAAAGAGTATCAATATACACCGGATAAAGCGGGAATGGATGAATTGCTGGCAAAAGGGCAGACTGAAAAGAGACTTTTTACTCTTGGTGGCAGAGAATATACGGGGCAAATGTTTGCAAATTTTGCTATTGCTCATTCTCAGGGGATACAACGTCAGTTGAAAGGGTTTATCATGAAATCTGTGCTCGACTATGAATACAATCGTTTGGAACAGAAGTATCCGGAGTTTCGTATGCTTATGCAAGAGTATCGTGATGGTATGTTGTTGTTTGAAATCAGTAACCGGGAAATATGGGAACGCGTGCTTTCGGATGAGGTGGGAATGGCTGCTTACTTTGATAAGCATCGTTCAGATTACCATTGGAAAAATCCTCATTATAAGGGAATTGTGATACATTCTGCAACGAAACGAATAGGGAAACAAGTTCGTAAACTTTTAAAATCTTTGCCGGAAGAAGAGTGGCAGGATGCCATCCGGTTGACATTTAATGCCAAAAAACAGCAAGTACAGGCCGAACAAGGATTATTTGCCCTTGGAGATAATATCTATGTGGATGACGAAATATTCAAAAAAAAGAAGGCTGAACCTATACCGTCATTTCCTTTTACCACTTTCCTGGGTGAGAAAATAAAGGGTCCTGAGAGTTATCAGGAGGTGCGTGGACTGCTTGCCGGTGATTATCAGAATTACCTGGAGGAGCGTTGGGTAGCACGATTGCGGGCAGCTTCTAAGGTTGAAATAAACCAAGAGGTTTTAAAAACCGTTAATAAGCACTGATGCAACCGATTAAACCGCTATCTTCGTAACTTGAAATAAAGTAAATATCAATCGGTAATGCGAATAATCTTTCTGGGAATCCTATCCATCCTTTTCTGTGTGGCTTGTAGCGAGCAGCACGACCATAAAGGTAAGACGCCATTGGTGGAGCTGGACGGCAATTTCCTTTACCAGGAAGATTTGCAATCTGCACTTCCGGCAAGATTGTCGAAAGATGATAGTTTGCTGTTTGCTGAACATTATATCCGCAACTGGGTGGAAGATATCTTGCTGTACGAGAAAGCTCAAAGCAATATCCCTGATAATGGGGAAATAGAAAAATTAGTGGAGAACTATCGCAAGGCATTGATTATGCACACTTATCAACAAGCGTTGATTCATCAAAGGCTCTCGAATGAGATATCAGAAGGGGAGTTGACGGATTATTATGAAAAGAATAAAGAACTATTCAGATTGGAACGCCCGCTTATGCAAGGGTTGTTCATTAAAGTACCCCTCACTGCACCGGAACTAAACAAAGTACGTCGTTGGTATAAGACTCCTACGCAAGATGCAGTGGAGCATTTGGAGAAGTATAGTTTGCAGAATGCTGTAAAGTATGAATACTTTTATGACAAATGGGTACCGATGGCGGATGTGTTAGATCTGATACCGCTGAAAGTTCCGGAGGTAGAGGATTATGTGAATAAGAACCGTCATATTGAACTGAAAGATACGGCGTTTCATTATTTTCTGAATGTGAGCGATTTCCGCACGGTGGGCCAACAGGAACCATATGAGTTTGCCCGTCCTAAAGTAAAAGATATGGTGTTGAATCTGAAACAAGTAGAATTTATGAGAGCTGTGAAGGATGACTTGTATCAGCAGGCAGTGAAAAGAGATAAGATTAAATATAATTAGTTTAGATACACAGAATGAAGAATTTTATGAACTTTAAGTTTGTAGTTTTATGTGCCTTGGCGCTGATGACCGGTTCTGCCGTTTACGGACAAGACAACGTGATTGACGAGGTAGTTTGGGTAGTGGGCGACGAGGCTATATTGAAGTCTGAAGTGGAAGAAGCACGTATGAGTGCTGCTTACGAAGGACGCAAGTTTGACGGCGATCCTTACTGCGTGATTCCGGAAGAAATAGCTGTACAGAAGTTGTTTTTGCATCAGGCTGCTCTCGATAGTATCGAAGTACCTGAAAGTGAAGTTATCCAGCGTGTGGACTATATGACGAATATGTATATCGCCAATATCGGTTCGCGTGAAAAAATGGAAGAATACTTCAATAAGACATCCAGTCAGATTCGTGAGACTTTACGTGAAAATGCACGCGAAGGTCTGAAGGTGCAGAAAATGCAGCAGAAACTGGTGGGCGAGATTAAGATTACTCCGGCAGAAGTACGTCGTTACTTCAAAGACCTGCCGCAGGATAGTATCCCTTATATCCCTACCCAGGTAGAGGTGCAGATCATCACACAGCAACCAAAGATTCCTTTGGATGAGATTGAAGATGTAAAAAGAAAACTGCGTGAATATACCGAGCGTGTGAATAAGGGGGAAAGTTTCTCTATGTTGGCACGTTTGTATTCTGACGACCGTGGTACGGCTATCAATGGTGGTGAAATGCCATTTACAGGGCGTGGATACTTGGACCCCGCATTTGCAAATGTGGCTTTTAACTTGCAAGACCCTAATAAGGTTTCTAAGATTGTAGAATCTGAGTATGGTTTCCACATTATCCAGTTGATGGAAAAACGTGGTGACCGAATCAAGGTGCGTCATATCTTGCTGAAGCCTCATGTACCGGAAGAAGCGTTGATGGCAGGTACTGCCCGTCTGGATTCTATTGCAGATGACATCCGTAATGGTAAGTTCTCTTTTGAGGAAGCTGCTTCTGTACTTTCGCAGGATAAAGATACACGCAACAACCACGGTTTGTTGCCTAATCCTAACAATAATACTTCCAAGTTTGAGATGCAGGAACTTCCGCCTGAGATTGCCAAAGTGGTAGATAATATGAAAGTAGGAGAAATCTCCACAGCATTTACTATGATTCCGCAAAAGACCGGTAAAGAAGAGTGTGTGATCGTGAAACTGAAAAGCCGCATCAACGGCCACAAAGCTACAATTTCAGAAGACTATCAGAATCTGAAAGAAATCGTTTTGGAAAAACGCCGTGATGAAATGCTGGATAAGTGGATTCGTGAAAAGCAGAAGCATACGTACGTACGTATCAACGATAACTGGAAGAACTGTACATTCAAGTATCCGGGTTGGGTTAAAGACTGATTCCGGATGATACATTGATTCTTTTTGTATGCAGAAAAATAATACAAGAACTAATTTTCTGAACAGGCATAGATTCCTTCTCGCAGGCCTTCTATGCCTGTTTGGTGTCTGTTTACTGAGCGCTCAGGATAAGAAAAAAGAACCGGAAAAGAAGAAAACCCGGGTCGATTTGCTTTATGCTGAAGAGGCACAGGCGGACAAAGTGTTACATCCGGATATCCAGATACTGATCCGGTCGGTGAAGTTGCGTCACGACAGCATGTATATGTATTGTGACAGTGCGTTGATTTACGAAAAGACAAATTCGGTAGAAGCGTTTGGTAATGTTCGTATGGAGCAAGGGGATACGCTTTTTATCTATGGAGATTATCTGTATTATGACGGTATGGCACAGTTGGCCATGATTCGTGAAAATGTCCGTATGATCAATCGAAATACTACTTTGACAACTGATAGTTTGAACTACGACCGTTTGTATAATCTGGGTTACTACTTTGAGGGCGGTACATTGACTGATGAAGAGAATGTACTGACGTCTGAGTGGGGGGAATATAGTCCGGCAACGAAAATTTCTGTATTCAATCATGATGTGAAGTTGGTGAATCCGAAATTCATATTGACTTCGGATACCTTGAAATATAGCACTGCAACTAAGATAGCCACGATTCTGGGGCCTTCGGATATCGTGAGTGACAATAACCATATCTACTCTGAACGAGGATTTTATAATACTACTACTGAACAAGCTGAACTTCTGGATCGCTCCGTGTTAACTAACGAAGGTAAGAAGTTGACAGGTGACAGCATTTTCTACGATCGTGTATTAGGATATGGCGAAGCATTTGAGAATGTGCAGATGAATGATACTATCAACAAAAACATGTTGACAGGTAACTATTGTTTCTATAATGAAATAACGGGAAGCGCTCTTGCTACTCAGCGTGCTGTCGCCATTGATTATTCACAAGGTGACAGTTTGTTTATGCATGGTGATACGTTGCGGTTGATTACTTATAATATAAATACGGATTCCATGTATCGTGAAATGCGTGTTTATCATAAAGTCCGTGCTTACCGTACCGATGTACAGGCTGTATGCGATTCTTTGGTTTATAATTCAAAAGATTCTTGCATGACGATGTATACTGATCCTATTTTGTGGCACGGTTCGCAACAGATATTAGGTGAGGAGATCAAGGCATATATGAATGACAGTACTATAGACTGGGTACATATTATTAACCAGGCTTTTACCATAGAACAGAAAGACTCTATCCATTATAATCAGGTATCGGGTAAAGAGATGAAAGGCTTCTTTGTAGCAGGAGACATGCGTCAGGCTGACGTGAACGGCAATGTGCTGGTTATCTTTTATCCGGTGGAAGAAAAAGATAGTAGCCTGATAGGATTGAATTATGCCGAAGGTAGCTTCTTGCGTATGTTGCTGAAAGATAGACGTATGGAGAAAGGGTCTTTTATTGGTAAAGCTAACGGTACGATGTATCCGATGGATCAGATTCCTGCGGAGAAATACAAATTGCCTACCTTTGCTTGGTTCGATTATATTCGTCCGCGAAATAAGGAAGATATATTTGAATGGAGAGGAAAGAAGGCTGGTCAGCAATTGCAGAAATCAGACCGGAAACCTTTAACTTCACCAAGGAATATGAATATTAAACGAAATAAATAAACGCTATGGGAATGTTCACTATGAGAAAGCCGCGCGGCTTTAACCATCCATACATATATGTGGATGAGCGGAAAGAGAAGTTGGCGAAAATGGAAGAGAGCGCCAAGCGTGATTTGGGGATGTTACCTGAAAAAGAGCTCTCACCGGAAGATATCCGGGGGAAGTTTGTAGAAGGAACTACTCACTTGAAGCGACGCAAGGAAAGCGGGCGTAAACCGGTACATCTGGGGGTGATATTGGTTATTATAGCCTTGCTGATATACTTGTGGTATGCAATAAGTACCGGAGTCATTTAATTTAATTACGAATTACAATGTGGCATCATGTAATCTGTTGTTATTCGTTATTTGTAATTTGTAATTCATAATTCATAATTTGTAATTATAATGAGCGACATTATTCATTTGCTGCCCGATTCGGTTGCCAACCAGATTGCTGCCGGAGAGGTGATTCAGCGTCCGGCATCTGTGATAAAGGAATTGGTAGAAAATGCGATTGATGCCGAAGCACAAGAAATACATGTATTAGTAACGGATGCAGGAAAAACCTGTATTCAGGTGATTGATGATGGAAAAGGTATGTCCGAAACGGATGCACGCCTTGCCTTTGAACGCCATGCCACTTCTAAGATAAAAGAAGCAGCCGATTTGTTTGCTTTGCGTACGATGGGATTTCGTGGCGAGGCATTGGCCTCTGTTGCTGCGGTAGCAGAAGTAGAATTGAAAACCCGTACGGCAAATGAAGAGCTGGGTACACGGATTGTGATAGCCGGTTCTAAAGTAGAAAGCCAGGAAGCGGTATCCTGCCCTAAGGGAAGTAACTTCTCCATTAAAAACTTATTCTTTAATATTCCTGCTCGTCGTAAATTCCTGAAAGCGAATTCTACGGAACTTAGCAATATCCTTACCGAATTTGAACGCATCGCTTTGGTACATCCCGAAGTGGCTTTCTATTTATATAGCAATGACACCGAACTGTTTAATCTGCCGGCTATGCCGCTTCGGCAGCGTATTCTTGCTGTGTTTGGCAAAAAACTGAACCAGTATTTGTTATCGGTGGATGTGGATACCACCATGGTGAAGGTATCGGGTTTTGTAGCCAAACCGGAGACGGCACGAAAAAAAGGTGCTCATCAGTACTTCTTTGTGAATGGCCGTTATATGCGTCATCCATATTTCCATAAAGCAGTGATGGATGCTTATGAGCAGCTGATTCCGGCTGGTGAGCAGATTTCTTACTTTATTTATTTTGAGGTAGATCCGGCAAATATAGATGTGAATATACATCCCACAAAGACGGAAATCAAATTTGAAAATGAACAAGCGATTTGGCAGATACTTTCTGCGTCTGTTAAAGAATCATTGGGCAAATTTAATGCTGTACCATCTATCGATTTTGACACCGAAGGTATGCCTGATATTCCGGCATTCGACCATACACGCCCGATAGAACCGCCGAAAGTACATTATAATTCAGACTTTAATCCGTTTAAAACATCTTCCTCCTCTTCTTATAGCGGTGGTGGCAACTATTCCCGTCCGAAAGTAGATTGGGAAGGATTGTACGATGGGCTGGAAAAAGCCAGTAAAATGAATGCTCCGATGGAAGAAGAACCCTTTGTAGATGAAACAGATTGGGCTTCTGCGCCGGTATCGACTGATATGTCTGAAGAACGTACACCATATATACCGGAAACGCAGGCTTCTTCTTCCTTATCTGCACCGTTGTATGCTAATGAGCCGGCAGTGGAAAAGGGAGCGCAGCATTTTCAATTCAAGGGACGTTTTATTCTGACTTCGGTGAAGTCCGGCTTGATGTTGATAGACCAACACCGGGCACATATCCGGGTATTGTTTGAACGCTACATGAATCAGATTAGTCAGAAGCAGGGAGTATCTCAGGGTGTACTTTTTCCGGAAATCGTACAGTTACCGGCTTCGGAAGCTGCTGTGTTGGAAAGCATTATGGAAGATTTTTCGGCAGTTGGCTTTGAATTAACCCCGTTGGGCGGTGGCAGTTATGCTATCAATGGTATTCCGTCTGGCATTGAGGGACTGAATCCTGTAGAACTGGTACGTAATATGGTACATACTGCCATGGAAAAAGGAAGTGATGTAAAAGAAGAAGTGCAAACCATGTTGGCTTTAACGCTGGCAAAGGCGGCGGCAATCGTTTATGGACAAGTGCTGAGCAATGAAGAAATGGTAAACTTGGTAGATAGTTTGTTTGCTTGCCCTACTCCAAACTACACGCCGGATGGACGTACTGTATTGTCAACTATAAAAGAAGAGGATATTGAGAAATTATTCTCGCGATAAAGATTAAAGGTAATAACAAAAAATAATCTCTTTCAAAAACCTTTTAGTGGGGATGGTGTTATTTAGTCAGTTATAATAATGAATTTAAATTAACCACTTAACTATTTAGGTATATGAAAAAGATTCTAATGTTGCTGGCTTTGGCCGGCCTGACTTCTGCCGCCTGGGCGCAGAACAGTACAAGTGAAGTTGTAGAGTATGAAGTAATCCAGGTACAGGATAAGTATCAGGTGATAACGAATCCTTTCTGGAGCAATTGGTTCTTCTCTATTGGCGGTGGTGCCGAAGCTACATTTGGTGACAATGATTCAGCCGGAAGTTTTGGCAAACGTATTAGTCCGACGCTGAATGTTTCCGTCGGTAAATGGTTTACCCCTGGTTTAGGATTGCGTTTGCAATATAGCGGTCTTCAAGCGAGAGGTTTTACATATGATGCAGGGGCAGATTATGTAAAAGGTACTCAAATGAAAGACGGTTATTATAAACAGCGTTTTGATTATATGAACCTCCATGCTGATGTGATGTTCAATCTGAATGCGCTTTTCGGTGGTTACAATCAGCATCGTGTTTATGAAATTATTCCTTATGTCGGTGCCGGTTTTACCCACAACTATTCAAAACCTCATCGCGAAGCATTGTCTGTGAATGCAGGTATCATTAATAAATTCCGTATTTCGAATGCGTTCGATATTAATCTGGAATTAAGTGCAATGGGCGTTGAAGATAAATTCGATGGTGAAGTTGGTGGCGATCATGGATATGATGGCGTACTGAGTGCTACAGTCGGTTTGACTTACCGTTTCCCTGCCCGTGGTTTCCGTCGTCCGATGCCGCAGTTGATTTCTCAAATCGAGTTGGCTGCTATGCAAGATAAGTTGGCCGCAATGGGTGCACAGAATGCACAGTTGAAGAATGCTTTGATACAGGCTCAAAACCAACCGGTAGCCGAAGTTACAGAAACAGAAGTCATTGTTCCGGATCCGGATATCGCACCGCGTACTGTATTCTTCACAATCGGTTCTGCTGAACTGTCTCCGCGTGAAATCATGAACCTGTCTTATCTGGCAGAACAGATGAAGCAGTTCCCGAATGCAACTTACATCGTGAATGGTTATGCAGACTCTGCAACCGGTACTCCGGCATTCAATAAAGAATTGAGCTTGAAACGTGCACAAGCTGTTAAAGATGCACTGGTTAAGAATTACGGTATTGCTGCCGACCGCTTGAATATTGAAGCCGGTGGTGGTGTAGACAAATTTGGTCAGCCAATTCTGAACCGTGTGGTATTAGTAAAATCTGCCAATTAATAGTTCTTTCATAAGCAAGGAAACGCCCTGCCTTCTCGTTAATCTACGGGAGACAGGGCGTTTCTCTATTTGATAATAGTGCGGAAATTATTCTGCACTGAATTTCTTCACTTGTTCAGCTATCAATTCTGCATCGTCGAAGTAGTTTATCTTCATCGCTTTGCGTACATCGTCCAATGTGGCAGCAGCAACTTCGCGTGCTGCATCACATCCTTTCTTCAGCATCTCATAGATGGCAGGTATATCTTTCTCAAACTCTTTACGACGGTTGCGAATCGGTTCCAGTGTCTCCTGCATGATGGAATTCAGGAATCCTTTCACCTTCATATCACCTAAACCGCCACGCTGATAATGCGCTTTCAGTTCATCGAGATTCGGATAGTCGGGCAGGTAAAGGCCGAAGTGCTCGGGACGGCAGAAGGCATCCAGATAAGTGAAGACAGGATTGCCCTCTACTTTACCCGGGTCTTGTACGCGCAAGTGATCGGGATCGGTGTACATGCCCTTTACTTTCTTTTGTATTTCGTCGGCAGAGTCGGAAAGGTAGATACAGTTACCCAGGCTCTTGCTCATTTTGGCTTTTCCGTCTGTTCCGGGGAGGCGCAGACAAGCGGCATTGTCGGGCAGAAGGATTTCCGGCTCAACCAGTGTTTCGCCATAGATATAGTTGAAGCGACGAACGATTTCGCGGGCTTGTTCCAGCATCGGCTCCTGGTCTTCACCCACAGGGACGGTTGTTGCTTTGAAAGCTGTGATATCTGCTGCCTGACTGATGGGGTATGTGAAGAACCCCACGGGAATGCTGGCATCGAAGTTGCGTAGTTGGATTTCGGCCTTCACAGTGGGGTTGCGTTGCAGGCGGCTCACGGTTACCATATTCATGAAGTAAAAGCTCAACTCGCATAACTCGGCAATTTGTGATTGGATGAAGATGGTGCTTTTCTCCGGATCCAGTCCGCAAGCCAGATAGTCAAGGGCCACTTCGATAACGTTCTGGCGTACCTTTTCCGGATTGTCCACATTGTCTGTTAATGCTTGCGCATCAGCAATGAAGACAAATATCTTGTTATACAAACCGGAGTTCTGTAACTCCACTCTTCTTCTCAATGAGCCTACATAGTGTCCTATGTGCAGGCGTCCTGTTGGGCGGTCGCCCGTGAGGATGATTTTCTCTTTAGCCATATTTATATTAAATTTCTTAGTAATCTTTTTCTTTGGGCTTGTTGCTGGCTGGCAACAAATTAGTTGCAAAGATACCGATAATTTTTTTCTTCGGCAAAAGGATACTATATATAAGGTATATACTTAATGAAGCGTATGGTTGAAAAGCACTATAATAAGTGGAAAGAAGTTTTATTATAAAAGCTTTGAGATAAAATTTATAGAGATTGGTATGATATTGCAAATCGTTTTTTTAGAAAAGAGCGAATTTTGTCACAAAATGAAATATGATGAGCTATTTATTCCTTACCATATGGGGGTTGGTTTCTACTATTATGCTATTTATGAGTATATATCGTTTGATATGTATGCAGAGAAATAATCAAAAGATATTTAGGGAAGTTGCTGATTTGCAGCAAGAAAATGAATTACTAATTTCTTCTCAGAACAAACTAAAATATATTATTTGGAAAACAACTCCGATAGTTCAGTACATATTAGCTTTATTAGAACAAGGAGAAAATAAATTTTTGCGTCTTGTTCATCCTTTGTCGAAAGAAGAGTCAGAAGCTTTGATTGTGGCATGTAACAATCGTTTTGAAGGCAAAGTGAATCAATTATTAACTGACTATCCTCAATTATCTTCTGATGACTTGCTTCTTTGCTGCTTCATACGAATGCGGATTCCCATATCGTGTATATCTCTTCTAATGTCCAAAGAAATGGATACAATTTATAAGAAGAAACTCCGAGTAAAGAAAAAAGTTCATTTTGATAAAGTTGGATTAACTTTAGATGAATTCTTGTTTCAAATTTGGTAATTTTCTATTCAGGTCTGTAATGTCCATATGATAAATTTTTATATTGTTTTTATGCCTTGATTTATAGGTTGTTGCATTTATAGATAGGCTGCTCGTGTCCAATCACTTTTCTTTTTATAATTTATACATGATATTAATTTTCCCTATATTGCAAACAAAGAAAACTGTTTAATATATACTATGAGACTCACATCGCTACTGTTCGTAATAATTATCTTGTCCTCTTGCGGCAAAAAGAATTCGGATTTGGAGTATGCTTTAATCCTGAGTGGAGAGAATCGTACCGAACTGGAACAGGTGTTGTCTCATTTTTCTCACAATTCAGCTGATTCTTTGAAGTTGAAAGCTGCAAAGTATCTCATATCTAATATGCCTGGACATTATTCTTATTATGGCTCTTCTTTGGATGCTTATAAAAATGCTGTAGATTCATCAAGTGTATTAAAACGGCTTCCCTGGAGCATTCGTAACATATTCTATCTGTATCCTTATCAGGATGTTTACTCATTAATGGATGTCAAGCGCGTGGAGGATGTGAAGTGTATCACGGCTTCTTATTTGATTTCGAATATAGAAAAGGCCTTCGAGTGCTGGAAATATCCTTGGGCACAACATTTAGGTTTTGATGATTTCTGCGAATATTTATTGCCTTATCGTATAGGCAATGAACCATTGAACAATTGGCGTGATTCATTGGAGGGTGTTTATTGTTCTGTATTGCAAAAAATGCGAGGTGTTGATGAACTCTTCGAATCGCCTTATCAGGCTTGTATGCGATTGAATGATAAATTAATAGAGGAGATGAATCAAGCTCGTTCCGATTCTGTATGTTTTACACATTCTTTGATTGGTACAAAAACTGTAGTTGGGATGAGGTGTTTAGAATATGTTCCTACTGCGGTATTGATTATGCGTTCATTAGGGATCCCTGTATCATTCGAGATGATAGAGCAATGGTCAAGTCGACGAGGGAGACATTATTGGAATGCTGTTTATCATTTTACCGGTCTGAGATATCCTTTTACTGGTTTCGATTCCCGTCCCCGTGGTTTGAATCAGGATTATAAGATGAATAAAGTATATCGTAGGACTTATGCTGCCAATAATCAGACACTTATTCGTCAATATCCTGATGAACCAATCCCGGCTTTCTTTGAAGACCGCTTTGTGAAAGATGTGACGCATGAGTATATGACGTGTTATGACATCACTGTAGATTTGCGATGTCTTCCGGAGGAGAAGCGTGAATATGCTTATTTATGTGTGTTCAATAATGAGCATTGGACACCTGTTCATTATGGACGGATTAATAAAAGTAAGGTCACCTTTACACATGTAGGACCGCAGACGATGTTCATAGCTGGGTATTATATAGATGATAAGATAGTGCCGGCTTCATTGCCTTTTCATGTGAACTTAGATGGAACGGTCACTTATATATCACCTGTTGAAACAGAAAAGATAGCACTAACTATTGTGCGTAAATATCCTTTGCTTCATCGATTTGCTAATTACAGCCGTCATCTTATCGGAACTGCAATAGAGGCTTCTGATTATCCGGACTTCCGAAAAGTTGATACACTTGGAATTATTTCTCGTGATGCCAACACCCAATACGATTCAATATATACGGATATGAGTATTCCTCCCTATAGATATTTTCGTATCCATCATCCCGCTAATTCCTTACAACTATCCGAGTTGGAAACTTATGATGTAGATACAACGAGATGTTATTATGGAAAGTTATTTTTACCGGAATCTCATCTACTTGCGGGCAAAACATATGATTTGTACAATAGGGATATTACAGATTACGTAGAGATAAAGAATTGGCTTGGTATCGATTTTATGCATCCTGTTAAAATACGAAAGATTAAATACCTTCCTCGTACAGATAGCAATCACATCATGGCAGGTGATGTATATGAATTATTTTTTTATCAGAACTTTACTTTCCAATCACTAGCTGAACAAAAAGCTTTGACTTCGTCACTGACGTTTGAACAGGTTCCAGCTGAAGGCTTGTATTTACTGAAAGATAAGACCCGAGGAACCGAGCATCGTATTTTTACATATAAAGATGGCCAAGTATTCTTTTGGTGAGGAAGTGAATATGTATGTTAAAATAGGGAATGCATTTATTAACTAAAAATGTTTATAATGAAAAAGAATGTTCTTACTTTTATATCCTTTATTATCGGGGTGACAATCTTGTTGGTTGCTTGCTATGAGGAGTTGGATACAGAACGGTCTAAAGAAAATGTTTTTATGACCTATGAAGAGGAAGTGACAGCTGCACGTGAGTTTTATGAGTCAATGAGAGATTCTAAAACGCGTGGTGTGGATGCGGATTTTAAAACAGAATCCGGCATGATTGCGAATATGGAACCTTTATGGGGAAAGCAGTTTGCTTATCGTAGGAAAAATAAGAAAATTCGTACAGTAGAAGCTGTTATGGACGGAAGTAAACGGGTTGTGTTTATGCTGCCTGAAGTCCGTGAAAAATATAAGCAAACCAAAGACTCGCGTTATAAACAGTCTATGACTCGTCTGGTAGTAACAACTGATTTGGGTACAGGGGAGCAACAAGCTTTTACAATGACTATAATGCCTGATTTGGATTATCTTGAAAAGACAAACTTCAAGCCTTTCTATAATACTTATGTGCAAAAAGATAAGGATTTTAGTGGAGTTATACTTTTTCATGAACTGGATGGCTATTTTGCAAATGGATGGCGGTATTCAGATGGTAGGATTACTCATTCTATAGAAGGCACTACTTTTTCAAAAGAAGAAATTGATCGGTATAAAGCGCAAACTCGTGCAACTAAAGAAGAGTGTGGTTTGGTGGATTATTATCAATTAGTTGAAGAATGTAAATTGTGGTGTTATAAGAATGAGTTTATAGAGGTTTGTGAAGAAGACTACTGTTATACTTACTGGGAATATGTGACTTCGAAATGGGAATGTAGAACGGTAGAGGTTAATGAATCTGATGGTGGCTATAAACCACCTGTTGATACCAAAAAGTATGGTGTTCCGGACAGGCTGGCGAGTTTCTTTGAAAAGAATGAGATAGGGAAAGGCATATCAAAATTGGATGAACTGTTTAAAGATATGTTGGATAAGTGCAGATATTCTCAAATGGGTGCCTATATGAGGGAAAATGAGTTTAAAATGCATGGCGTTAGATATAATGGAGATTTGCCTATGGGAGCAAATGGTGGGGTTACTTCTGGAGCATATTTAGAGTTTCGTGATGAATCAGCCTTAAAAAGCACTACTGTCGAACATGAGTTTTTTCATATGTATCAGTATGCGTATGGAGGGCCTGAGTATTGCACCGATGTAGCTAATCGTACAGCAAGAGAATTTGAACGACAAGTCTTTGGAGATATAACTCTATATATAGAAAAAAAAGGACGTTTTGAATCTAAAGAGGATTATACATGGGGATATAATGGATTCCCTTATAGAGAGTGTGAGGCATATCAGGACTGGTTACGTGAAATAACGAATGGCGGAACAGAATTTCCTGCTGAAGTGGATGTTGTTGGCTATCAAAAATGTTTGTCTTATTATTCTCAGTATAATATTGCATCTGGGATTAAAGCCGGATATGAATGTAATGCTTCAAATTTTGAACCGGATTGTGTGAATTATATATTGGGAGTAATGTATGTAAATTGTAAATAGAGGAGGTAAATTATGAAACGATTTTTTTGTTTGATTGTAGTGCTTATGAGCCTTTGTACTGTATCTTTTAGTCAAGAAACCGGATGGCAAATTATTGATACAGTCCGTGTTTCAGGACGTGTGTATAAAGTTAGTGTAAATGATGGTTTATATATATATGAGAATACCCGTGATTCTCTTCGTCATTTGCCCGATAATGTAGATTGGCGCTATTTGGGAGATAATTATCCTGTTTATCCTTCCAACTATGATGAAATGGTAGAAATGATAGTTAAAGAACTTCGTTATAGAATAACCAAACAGGTATGTAATGAAATTGGTCGTTTTATTTTGAACTTTTTTCTTTATGCCGACATGGAGGGTAATATAAAGGAAATAGTGCCCGGTATTCCTGCGAAATTACATCCGTATTTTTCTGTGGTTGATTTTGATAGAGTCATGATGCGTTTACTTAACTGCCGGATATATGTTGATCGTAAAAATCCTGCTTTTGCCAAAGGACGTTGGGTAAGATGTATATTTACTATTGTAGACAGTCAGTGGCTTGAGACTTTGCAGCAATACGAGCCTGAGACTTAAAAAATGTAGTTGATAGATCTTCTGTTATTGTTGATAAATATCGATGTAGAAATTGAAATGTATTGGAACTAAGACTAGATGCAGATGATAAATGGTGAGTGAGGATGGTAATTTCAGAAATGGTTTTTCTGTCTGGATTCACAATCTATACTACTTGTGTAGCATACAGTCATAAAATGGTTTGGACTCTTTTGATGAAAATGTTGGTCTACTTTTTCATTTTAGTCTTTATTTCACTATGGAGGGTAAACTATAAGAAAGTTTTTGTATAAATCGGTGATATTGAAAGATATGAAACGTTTAGTATTTGTTTTTTTATTCCTCTCTATTTAGGAGGATTTGTTTTTGCTCAAAGTAAATGGAATTTTGAGAATGATATAACGGGCACTGAAGACTACGAAGGCTTATGGATATACCAGTCTAATGATACTATTTTTAAATTACGATTGATAAAATGTGCATCTCCCAAAATGAAATGGCACCACTTCTTGGGTGGTTTATATTCTATTTCCATTGGGGGAAAAGAAATTGATAGCACTATGCCTTTAGAGTCGAAATTTTTATCAACCTCATATGATTCAAGAGAATTAGAACGTCTTTTTCGGATAGTGGCAAGAAATCATCGAACAAAAGATATGGAAATAGATTTTAGTTATATGGATTTTCGCATTTGGCTTCCTCGAATGTACAATGGAAAAATGCATGGTAAATATGTTTTTTCTGAAAATACTTTAAAGCTCATATCGCCTGATAAATTAGAGTGGAAAGTCGTTTTGAGTTCAGATCCGAATTTTTATTTATCTCCATCAGATGCTCAGGGAGATCCCCTTTCTTTTGTTTATCCTTTGCTTATGCTATTTTGACTAAGGTTTTGGAGTGAGGATTGGTTATAAATGGATAGTTATGAAACGATTTTTTTTGATGATATATGTACCTATGTAGAGGTTAGAGGAGATATAATGGACAAATATATCCGAATGAAATAGCTTTGACTGAATATAGGGCTTTTCTAAATCTTTATTGGAATGAAAATAGAAATTATGGAAAAGTTAAGGGGTATAATTGTAATGTAAATACATATTCTCCTAATGCATTATATCAAATTTTTAGTTTAGCAAATTCTGAATGTAAATAAAAAGAATATACCATGAAAAACCAAGTTTTACTGATAGCCATTCTATCTATTGTCATAGGTACTACAATTAAAGCTCAGACTTGTAGTATTGTAAAGAGTGTTGGAAAAAATACTTATTTAATAGAAGTTGGAGAAGTATTTACTACTATTTATAATCAGAACGATTCTTTACGTTTACTTGATTGCAATTATGAGTGGGATTATATAAGTCACGATATGAATGTTGAATTTTGCAACTATGATAGTTATAGGAAAATTTTTCATGATGTTCTATATCCAAGACTTAAACGACATTTGGATCCTCAAACTGAAAATGTTATACTTTTCCATTTTAGCCTTTATTTTACTATGGAGGGTACATTGGAAGAGGTTGTTTTTTCGTATAGATCGGCGATATTGAAAGATATAATACGTTTAAAAGATGTCGATGAATTTTGTACGAAATTAAAAAATAGTGATGTGCACTTGTTGAATAAAGATAGGTATCATAGGGCGTATATCAATGGAAGATGGATTTGTAGTGAATTGTATTGGAATGTTCTTTCTTTCCAAAATATGTCTTCTTTTCACGAGAGGCCTCAAAAGGTCAATTAGTACGACCTTAATAAATGAAAAGAACTAAAAATATCACTTACCACCATCAGCCACTCAGAGAAATCCTCCCTCTTTTGTTTATCCTTTACCTGCTTATGCTATTCTTACTAAGGTTTTGGACGGGGAGTAGAGTAAAGGGGATGTGAATAAGAATAATTAATTAAATGAGTAAAGAATGATTTTAATATAACTGAGAAGTAATGAAAAAATTAGAGTTACTTTGGGGATTTTTGGGACTTTTATTCGTTTTCTATCCACGTTCAGTTTCCTTTTATTCATATTTTCTAGTGCAGTATGAATATCTCCTTTATTCAGGTTGTTATTTTATGATCTGGTTCTGCTTAATATTTAAAAGGAATTTAGATGTAGGGCAAGAAAAAGTTACTTCATGGAGATGGATGGATTCTTTTTTTGTATTGCTGATGTTGTACTTGTTTGTTTGCGCTTGTGTGAACTTTAAAGAAAATGGTTTTATCATATTGCAATTAGGAGTTGCTACACTTGGTTATTATTGTTTTAGAAATATCCCTAAGAATCATTTTGTGTGGTATGTAGTCGCTTTTGGGGTAGCTGGAGGAATTCAGGTTATTTATTCTTTATATACGCAAGCTGATTACTTCTTGTTATCAGAGAAATGGAGTCGGATATATGGTTCTTTTCTAAATACTTCGGTATGGGGTAACTATTTAGCTTTGTTGTTGATGATGTCTTTAGGATTAATAGTGTGGGTGAAAAAGCAGTATCTATTATTATTGTTGCTTCTATGTATATCACTTGGTCTTTTATTGTGGCAAAGTGATTCGCGTACAGGTTGGTTAGCGGTGTTGATAGGATTGACAGGGGGAGCATATTGGATGTATCTGTCTAAAGGAAGGATACGGCTGAAAAAAGTGCATCTGCTTTTAACAATATTGTCTCTTTCATTATTTATATCGGTACTATGTTACACCTTTTATTTATATAAGAAAGATTCTGGTGATGGCAGACTACTTGTATGGCGTGTATCCTATGAAATGGTGAAAGATGCTCCTTTACTTGGACATGGGGTAAATGGATTTCGTCAGAACTATATGTACTATCAAGCTTCATTTTTTAAAAAGCATCCTATGCATAAGTGGCGGATGCTGGCAGATGATAGTAGTTTTACCTTTAATGAATATATAAGGTTTATTGTAGAACATGGTACTATAGCTGGTTTTCTCTTCTTTTCTTTATGCTTGTATGTTTTGTTGAAACGGACTAATAATAAAGAACCAAAGGTTACTCTTTCAAAAATACTATTGTTGAGCTGGGGGATTGTAGCCTTCTTTTCTTATCCATTCTTTATGTGGCAGTTTGTTGTTATTCTGTTATTTATTGTGGCTGGTATAGGCGGTGGGGATATAATATATGTACTACATAAGAATGGCTTTATACGAAATGTCTATAGATTCGGATTGCTTGTTTGGGTAGGGATAATGCTTGGGGGAGGTGTTCTGTATGGCAAGAAAACGCAGATGCTGTTTAATCAGGGAAAAAACTTATACGCGGCACGAAACTATACTGAAGCTAAAGATGCATTGAAATGTTCTTTTATATATTTTCCCGATTACAATACGGCTATGTTGATAGGGGAAGTTTATGATGAACTACAAAGGAGTGATTCTGCTGAATATTATTGGCGGATGGCATCTGATATGATTCCTTATAGAGTCGTACCTCATTTCCGTTTATTTAAATTGTATCAGAAAACCGATATAGAGAAAGCCTATAGAGAAGCCTTGCAAATTAGGAATATGCCAGTTAAGGTATATGCTCCCCATCTCAATGAAATATATAAAGAGGTGGATGACTTCTTGAAAGATTATTGCTTTCATTGTTTTTCTTGAAGAAAAGCATTTACCTTTGCGGGATAATTTAATAAAAGTGTATTATGAATACAGATTTTGATTATGAGATAGTCCCTCATGGCTATGCTCATTGCTTCAACGACAACTGCTCTAAAGCCAGTAGCTGTCTGCGTCATTGGATCGCACAGCATTGTACTGTCGATGTTCCTCTCATTACAATTCTAAGTCCGGCTTGTTTTCCTGCCACTTCTGCCGGATGTGCTTATTTCGCTCCTATTCGGAAAATGCGTGTGGCATGGGGTGTGAAAAACCTCTTTGATAACCTTCCTTACAATAAAGCTTCCGATGTCCGTAATCAGATTATCGCTTACTTTGGTCGTACGCACTATTACCGAATCTATCGGAAGGAACGTTTTATCTCTCCTGAAGACCAGCAAGTTATAGCTCATATATTCGCTAATAATGGTATTGCTGAGACACCCATTTTTGATTCATATTCAGAAGTCTATAAGTGGTAATTTGTTTCCCTGCATGAAATATATTGTTTCTCGGTGTGAAACAAATTGTTTCATGCAGGGAAACAGACCGTTTCATTACTTGAAACAAATGGTTTCACGCCGAGGAACAAATGGTTTCATTACCTGAAATAAATGGTAGGCAGATAAGTGCATCAGCGTATGTTTGTATAAGTGAGCTTATCACTCTATTCAGTATAAATCAGAATTGAAAAGAGAGAAGGGTGAAAGAAAAAACTCTTCTCTTTTTTGTTTATTATTGAAATAAGTCGTTACTTTGCACAAATTTTAAAGCAACGATGCAACAACACGGGAAAAGAGATACATATAATCTGCATTCGAATGAATTTCATTCGTTAGTCGATGATTTCTCTTTCTCTGAGAAGATATTGTTAGTTCTTTGGTAATGCGTTAATCCTTTGTTGGGTAACGCATTTTTTTTGTGCCCGAATGTATAGAAGGAAACTTAATAGACAACAAGAGAATATATGGAAAAGAATTTGAAGAAAGTGTTGGTCTTGGGCTCAGGTGCACTCAAGATCGGTCAGGCCGGGGAGTTCGACTATTCCGGTTCGCAAGCATTGAAAGCTTTGCGTGAAGAAGGTATCAGTTCAGTATTGGTAAACCCGAACATTGCTACTATCCAGACTTCGGAAGGTATCGCAGATAAGGTTTATTTCCTGCCTGTAACTACTTATTTCGTAGAAGAAATCATCAAGAAGGAACAACCTGATGGTATCCTGTTGGCTTTCGGTGGTCAGACTGCTTTGAACTGCGGTGCTGAGTTGTACACAAGCGGTATCTTGAACAAATATGGTGTACGCGTATTGGGTACTTCGGTAGAAGCTATCATGTATACGGAAGACCGTGACCTCTTCGTGAAGAAACTGGACGAGATCGAGATGAAGACTCCTGTCAGCCAGGCTGTAGAGAGCATGGAAGATGCAATTGCGGCTGCTGAACGCATTGGTTTCCCGGTTATGGTTCGCTCCGCTTATGCACTGGGCGGTTTGGGTAGCGGTATCTGTCAGGATAAGGAAGAATTTCTGAAACTGGCTGAAAGCTCCTTCGCTTTCTCTAAACAAATTCTTGTAGAAGAGTCTCTGAAAGGTTGGAAAGAAATTGAGTTTGAGGTAATCCGTGATGCAAACGACCACTGCTTTACAGTGGCAAGCATGGAAAACTTCGACCCGCTGGGTATCCATACGGGAGAGTCTATCGTAGTAGCTCCGACTTGTTCGCTGACTGACGAACAGGTGAAGATGTTGCAAGACCTCTCAACAAAGTGTATCCGTCACTTGGGTATCGTGGGCGAATGTAACATTCAGTATGCATTCAATGCTGAAACAAACGACTACCGTGTGATCGAGGTAAATGCTCGTCTGTCACGTTCCTCAGCTTTGGCTTCTAAGGCTACAGGATACCCGTTGGCATTCGTTGCCGCTAAGATTGCATTGGGGTATACGCTCGATCAGATTGGTGAAATGGGAACTCCGAACTCTGCATATGTGGCTCCGCAGCTGGATTACCTGATTTGTAAAATCCCTCGTTGGGACTTGACGAAGTTCGTTGGTGTATCTCGCGAAATCGGTTCCAGCATGAAGTCTGTTGGTGAAATCATGTCTATCGGACGCTCTTTTGAAGAAATTATCCAGAAGGGTTTGCGCATGATCGGTCAAGGTATGCATGGATTTGTAGGTAATGACCTGCACTTTGATGATCTGGACCGCGAACTTTCACGTCCTACGGACTTGCGTGTGTTCGCTATCGCTGAGGCTTTGGAAAACGGTTATACAATAGACCGCATCTTCGACCTGACGAAGATTGATCCCTGGTTCCTTGGCAAACTGAAGAACATTGTTGACTATAAGTTGAAACTTTCTCAATATAATAAGGTGGAAGATATTCCGGCAGATGTATTGCGTCAAGCAAAAGTGCTGGGCTTCTCTGACTTCCAGATTGCACGTTTCGTACTCGATCCGCAAGGCAATATGGAGAAAGAAAACCTGATGGTACGTGACCGTCGTAAAGAATTGGGTATTCTGCCGGCTGTGAAGCGTATCAATACGATAGCTTCCGAGCATCCTGAACTGACCAACTATCTGTACATGACATACGCCGTTGAAGGGTATGATGTGAACTATTATAAGAATGAAAAATCAGTAGTTGTACTGGGTTCCGGTGCTTACCGTATCGGTTCTTCCGTAGAGTTCGACTGGTGTTCGGTAAATGCAGTACAGACAGCACGCAAGTTGGGTTATAAGTCTATTATGATCAATTACAACCCCGAAACAGTGTCTACTGACTACGATATGTGCGACCGTCTTTACTTCGACGAACTTTCTTTCGAACGTGTACTCGATGTTATCGACTTGGAACAGCCTCGTGGTGTAATTGTATCTGTAGGCGGACAGATCCCGAACAATCTGGCAATGAAACTGCACCGTCAGTCAGTGCCCATCCTGGGAACTTCTCCTATCTCTATCGACCGTGCTGAAAACCGTAACAAGTTCTCTGCAATGCTCGACCAACTGGGTATTGACCAGCCGGCTTGGCAGGAACTTACCAGTCTGGAAGATGTGAAAGGTTTCGTAGAAAAGGTAGGTTATCCGGTATTGGTTCGTCCGTCTTATGTACTTTCGGGTGCTGCGATGAACGTATGCTATGATGAAGAAGAATTGGAAAACTTCCTGAAGATGGCTGCTGAGGTATCAAAAGAATATCCGGTAGTAATCTCTCAATTCTTGCAGAATACAAAGGAAATCGAATTCGATGCTGTCGCACAGAATGGTGAAGTGGTGGAATATGCTATTTCCGAGCACGTGGAATTTGCGGGTGTGCACTCTGGTGATGCTACATTGGTATTCCCGGCACAGAAGATTTACTTTGCTACGGCACGTCGCATTAAGAAGATCAGCCGTCAGATTGCGAAGGAACTCAATATCTCCGGTCCGTTCAACATCCAGTTCCTGGCACGTAACAATGAAGTGAAAGTAATCGAATGTAATCTTCGTGCTTCTCGTAGCTTCCCGTTTGTTTCTAAAGTACTGAAACGTAACTTTATAGAAACGGCTACCCGCATCATGCTGGATGCTCCTTATACACGTCCTGATAAATCAGCATTTGATATTGATTGGATCGGTGTGAAAGCTTCTCAGTTCTCCTTCTCTCGTTTGCACAAAGCAGACCCGGTACTGGGTGTGGATATGTCTTCTACGGGTGAAGTAGGTTGTATCGGTGATGACTTCTCAGAAGCATTGTTGAGTGCAATGATTGCTACAGGTTTCCAGATACCTCAAAAAGGTGTTATGTTCTCTTCCGGTGCAATGAAATCAAAAGTAGATTTGTTGGAGTCCAGTCGTGTACTTTTCGATAAAGGCTACAAGATTTATGCAACGGCAGGTACGGCTGCGTTCTTGAATGCTCATGGTGTATCTACCGAAGCTGTTTACTGGCCGGATGAACGCCCTGATGCTGAGAATAACGTAATGAAGATGATAGCTGAACACAAGTTCGACTTGATCGTCAACATTCCGAAGAACCATACGAAGCGTGAATTGACGAACGGTTACCGCATTCGTCGTGGTGCCATCGACCATAACATTCCGTTGATTACGAATGCTCGTCTGGCAAGCGCCTTTATCGAAGCATTCTGCGAATTGAAGCTGGAAGATATTGCTATCAAGAGTTGGCAAGAATATAAGTAATCGGGTATTTACCTGAAGTTAAAAAAGAGATGCTAAATTGGCATCTCTTTTTTTTATGCCTATCTTTGTGGATAGATAGTACCTTTTAAAGGGAACTGTTATTTGTCCAATCAAAATACGTTCTTAAACCATGAAAAAAATCCCCCTTTTCTTTATTGTTTTGGTTTGTATGTTGGCTGCACAATTAAAAGCAGCAGATGATTTCCTTCCTCAATCCAAATGGATTGGCAGTGAACAGTGTCAAAGTACTCCAAATACCTGGCTTTGTTTTCGTAAAACGGTGCATCTGCCCGGCGTTCCGGGTGAGATGATTGCAAATATTGCTGTAGACTCTAAGTATTGGCTGTGGATTAACGGCAAGATGGTGGCGTTTGAAGGCGGATTGAAGCGGGGACCTGCTCCCGGAGCGACTTATTATGATCAGGTGGATATTGCCCCTTATCTGGAGAAGGGGGAGAATACCATTGCTCTGCTGGTGTGGCATTTCGGGAAAAACGGATTCAGCCATGTGAATAGTGGAACGGCAGCTTTGTTGTTTTGTGCCCAAGGGGCAAATTTATCCATTGTCAGTGATAAGAGCTGGCAATGTAGTGTGTATCGGGCTTATCAGAATACAGAAGCCCCATTCCCCAATTATCGTTTATCCGAAAGTAATATCCGCTTTGATGCCCGTAAGGAATTGGCAGGTTGGAATATGCCGGATTTCAGTGGAAAGTTGGGAGCATCTATCGAAATTGTGGCTCCGAACGAAATGCCGTTTGGAAAATTGGTAGCCCGTCCTATCCCGATGTGGAAAAATGGTGGCCTAACGGATTATCCGGAAGTAGTCAAAAATGAAAAAGGGGATACGATTAGGTGCCGTTTGCCCTATAATTGTCAGATAACTCCTTATCTGCATGTAAAGGCTCCAGCCGGATTGGTGGTTGGCATGCTGACCGATAATTATACGGGAGGAAGCGCTAATAATGTGAGGGCTGAATACATTACTCGTGAGGGTGAGCAGGAATATGAAAGTTTCGGCTGGATGAATGGTCATGAGGTGCTTTATGTTGTTCCTGCCGGCGTGGAAGTACTGGGCGTTAAATACCGGGAAACGGGTTATAATGCGGATATGAAAGGTTCTTTCGCATGCGATGATGATTTCTATAATGAATTGTGGAAGCGAAGTGCACGTACTTTATATATTACCATGCGCGATAATTACATGGACTGTCCTGATCGTGAGCGTGCGCAATGGTGGGGAGATGAAGTAAATGAGTTGGGTGAAGCTTTCTATGTACTTGATCCGCGCGGCTGGCAGTTGGCGACAAAAGGTATCTATGAACTGATGAACTGGCAACGTCCGGACGGCGTTATTGCTTCTCCTGTTCCGTCGTTGAACTGGTGTAAGGAACTTCCTTTGCAGATGCTTGCGTCTGTAGGTTGGTATGGATTCTATACGCAAGCGTTCTATAGTGACGATTATTCTTTTGTTCCGCATATTTACGATGGCCTGAAGAAGTATTTGCATGAAGTCTGGCAGGTTGATGGCCAAGGTATGCCTGTGGCTCGTCCGGGTGATTGGAACTGGGGCGATTGGGGAACGGATGTCGATATGGAGGTGCTTACTACTTGTTGGTATTATCTGGCTCTTAAGGCTGAAAAAGAGTTTGCCCTTCATCTGCGTAAACTGTATGATGCCAATCAGATCGGTGAAATGATGCAACGTATCTCTGTGGCTTTTGACGCCCGCTATTGGAATGGTAAGGCTTATCGTTCCAAATTGTATAATGGGGAGACGGATGACCGTGCGCAGGCAATGGCTGTAGTGAGTGGATTGGCGCCGGCCGGTAGATATAAAGCTTTGCTAAAGGTTTTCAAGAAGGAATATCATGCCAGTCCTTATATGGAAAAGTATGTAATGGAAGCCTTGTTTATGATGGGCGAACCGGAGTTTGCATTGAAACGTATGCGCGACCGTTATGCTAAAATGATGTCATATCCTTATACCACCTTATTTGAAGGGTGGGGGATAGGTGCCGAAGGTTTTGGTGGAGGCACTATAAATCATGCATGGAGTGGTGGTCCACTGACTATATTGAGTCAAAAACTGTGTGGAATAGAACCACTTGCTCCCGGATTTAAGCAGTTCCGTGTTGCTCCGCAACTTGGTTCGTTGAATAAAGCTTCGGCGGTGGTGCCTACTCTTTATGGTGACATCAGGGTTGATATAAGGCAGCAAGATCATAAAATCGGTATTCAAGTGGTCGTTCCGCAAGGCACCACGGCAGTAGTGGCATTGCCTGGCAGTAAGGAAAAAGTGCTTTCACCGGGTACTCATATTCTTCCGTAAGGCGAAGAATCGGTTTATGGCGATTATGTTGCTGAAATGTCTCAGAAAAAAGTTACTTATTTAAAATGCTGAATTTCAATAAGTATATATCTTTCTGAATAAATTTCTTAGAAAATAGTTCGCAATTGTTTTGGTAATATCAAAATAAGCTGTACCTTTGCATCGCTTTTGAAACGAAAGTGTACGGGCGTTTAGCTCAGCTGGTTCAGAGCATCTGCCTTACAAGCAGAGGGTCGGCGGTTCGAATCCGTCAACGCCCACTAAAAAAACAAGCACTTTCGGTCCAAAAGGGCGTTTAGCTCAGCTGGTTCAGAGCATCTGCCTTACAAGCAGAGGGTCGGCGGTTCGAATCCGTCAACGCCCACAGATGTAAAATTATTAAATAGCTTTGCAAGTTCTTGCAAAGCTATTTTTTTATCTGTTAACGTCCTTTCTTAACTTTCTTATGTCTTTATGGCTTGTTACTCAGAAAAAAACGCTAATTTTGCGGCTCGATAATTATCAAAATACGACGTATGGAACTTGATTTACTTACAGCTATCTCTCCGATTGATGGCCGATATAGAGGAAAAACGGATGCCTTGTCGGCTTATTTCTCGGAGTTTGCCTTAGTCAAATACCGCGTGCAAGTGGAAGTGGAATACTTCATCACCTTGTGCGAGCTGCCTTTACCGCAGTTGAAAGGCGTAGACAAAAGTGTATTCGAAACTTTAAGAAATATCTATCGTAACTTCTCGGAAGCTGATGCACAACGTATCAAGGATATTGAGAGTGTGACAAACCACGACGTGAAAGCCGTGGAGTATTTCCTGAAGGAAGAGTTTGATAAGATGGGTGGAATGGATGACTATAAAGAGTTTATTCATTTCGGACTGACTTCACAGGATATCAATAATACTTCTGTGCCTCTGTCTATCAAGGAAGCTCTGGAACAGGTATACTATCCGCAGATAGAGGAATTGATAGCGCAGCTTCGCACGTATGCGGAAGATTGGGCTGCTATCCCTATGCTTGCTAAAACACATGGTCAGCCAGCTTCTCCTACTCGTTTAGGGAAGGAAGTAATGGTGTTCGTCTATCGTCTTGAACGCCAATTGGCTACATTAAAGGCTTGTCCCATTACTGCTAAGTTTGGTGGTGCTACCGGAAATTACAATGCACATCATGTTGCCTATCCGGAGTTTGACTGGAAAGCATTCGGTAGCAAATTCGTAGCTGAAAAGCTGGGATTGGAACGCGAAGAGTATACTACGCAGATCTCCAATTATGATAATCTTTCCGCTATCTTTGATGCAATGAAACGCATTAATACAGTGATGATTGATATGAACCGTGACTTCTGGCAATATATTTCCATGGAATATTTCAAGCAGAAGATCAAAGCTGGTGAAGTGGGGTCCAGCGCTATGCCGCACAAGGTGAATCCGATTGACTTTGAAAATGCGGAAGGTAACTTGGGTATAGCTACTGCAATTCTGGAACATCTGGCTGTGAAACTGCCGGTATCTCGTTTGCAGCGCGACCTGACAGATTCTACTGTATTGCGTAATGTAGGTGTTCCGTTTGGACATATCGTAATTGCCATTCAAAGTTCGTTGAAGGGTTTGCGTAAGTTGTTGCTGAATGAAACTGCTATTTATCGTGATTTGGATAATTGCTGGAGCGTGGTAGCTGAGGCTATTCAGACTATCCTGCGCCGTGAAGCATATCCGCATCCGTATGAGGCATTGAAAGCATTGACCCGTACTAATCAGGCTATTACGGAAGCTTCCATAAAAGAATTTATCGAAGGGTTGAATGTAAGCGAAGAAATTAAGAACGAATTGCGCGTCATTACTCCCCATACATATACAGGTATTTAAAATGAGTAGGAAAAATAGCCGGATAATGAAGCCAACATTTTAAATCCGGTGATTGTTAATATAGTATACATATATAATATAAGGTATAAGAGTGATAATAGAATGGCCGTGAGGCCAACGTTTAATTTTATTCGAATAAAACAATGAGTACAGAAAACGAAACTTGGCGTGACGATTCTTCCAATGAGGAGAATTCAGGCAACAGATTTGACAGAGAAAACAATTACAGCCGTCCGTCTTACAACCGTGAAGGTGGTGACCGACCTTATCGTCCGCGTTTTAACAGCGAGAGTGGTGATCGTCCACAGCGTGCTTACAGCAGTGATCGCCCGTATCGCCCGCGCTTTAATCCTAATGCCGAAGGTGGTGAACGTCCACAACGTTCATATGGTGACCGCCCGTCTTACAACCGTGAAGGTGGCGACCGTCCTTATCGTCCGCGCTATAACAGCGAAGGTGGCGATCGTCCTCAACGCCCATCCTATGGAAATAACAGTGGTGGTGACCGTCCTTACCGTCCTCGCTATAACAGTGAAGGTGGCGACCGTCCTCAGCGTCCTTCTTATGGTGACCGTCCTCAGCGCCCACGTTTTAACAGTGGTGATGGTGGACAGCGTTCCTATAACAATGACCGTCCTTACCGTCCACGCTACAATAGTGGTGATGGTGGCGACCGTCCTCAACGTCCTTATGGAAATTCCTCTTATGGCGGTTCTTCTTATGGTGATCGTCCTCAACGTCCGCGTTTTAATCCCAATGGTGGTGGAAGACCGGGTGGATATGGTCGTCCTCAACAACGCCGTACACCGGATTATGATCCGAATGCAAAGTATAGCCGTAAGAAGCAGATAGAATATAAGGAGCAGTTTACTGATCCTAATGAACCGATCCGTTTGAATAAGTTCCTGGCTAATGCAGGCGTTTGCTCTCGTCGTGAGGCAGATGAATTCATCACAGCAGGTGTGGTTTCAGTAAACGGAGCAGTGGTTACAGAACTCGGAACCAAGATCAAACGCGGTGACGAAGTGAAATTCCACGATCAGACGGTGAGCATCGAGCGTAAGATCTATATCTTGCTGAATAAACCGAAAGATACTGTGACTACCTCGGATGATCCGCAGGCACGCCGCACGGTAATGGATTTGGTGAAAGGTGCTTGTGATGAACGCATTTATCCGGTAGGTCGTCTGGACCGCAACACTACAGGTGTATTGCTGCTGACGAATGACGGTGACTTGGCTTCTAAGTTGACTCATCCGAAGTTCCTGAAGAAGAAGATTTATCACGTACATACAGATAAGAATGTGACAAAAGCTGATATGGATCAGATTGCAGCCGGTATTCAGTTGGATGACGGTGAAATCCATGCAGATGCTATCAGTTATACGGACGATGTTAGACGGGATGAAGTGGGCATTGAAATCCACTCAGGTAAGAACCGTATTGTTCGTCGTATATTTGAGTCACTGGGCTACAAGGTAGTGAAGCTCGACCGCGTATTCTTTGCCGGACTGACTAAGAAAGGCTTGCGTCGTGGCGAATGGCGCTATTTGAGCGAACAGGAAGTAAACTACCTGCGCATGGGCTCTTTTGAGTAATTATATAATATAGGTTTAACACAAATTTATGGAAAAGATTAGTAGAACAAAGATTGTTGACGTATTGAAGCGCGAAGATTTTGGCGCTATGGTCAACGTGAAAGGCTGGGTTCGTACCCGCAGAGGTAGTAAACAAGTTAATTTTATCGCCCTGAATGACGGTTCTACAATAAATAATGTGCAGGTTGTGGTAGATTTGGCAAGCTTCGATGAAGAGATGCTGAAAGATATTACTACTGGTGCCTGTCTAAGTGTGAACGGTGAACTGACGGAATCTGTAGGTTCCGGTCAGAAAGCTGAGATTCAAGCTCGTGAAATTGAAGTTCTGGGAACTTGTGATAATACATATCCTTTGCAAAAGAAAGGCCATACACTGGAGTTTCTGCGCGAGATTGCTCACTTGCGTCCCCGCACGAATACTTTTGGTGCAGTGTTCCGCATTCGTCATAACATGGCGATAGCTATCCATACTTTCTTCCATCAGAAAGGTTTCGTTTATTTCCATACACCTATCATCACGGCTTCTGACTGTGAAGGTGCCGGACAAATGTTCCAGGTAACAACGAAGAACCTCTATGATTTGAAGAAGGATGAAGCCGGTTCTATCATTTATGATGACGACTTCTTTGGTAAGCAGGCCAGTCTGACGGTTTCCGGACAGTTGGAAGGTGAACTTGCTGCTACGGCATTGGGAGCTATCTATACGTTTGGTCCTACATTCCGTGCAGAAAATTCCAATACTCCGCGCCATTTGGCTGAGTTCTGGATGGTAGAACCGGAAGTTGCGTTCAATGATATTACGGACAACATGGATCTGGCAGAAGAATTTATCAAATTCTGTGTGAAGTGGGCTTTGGATAACTGCGCTGATGATGTGAAGTTCCTCAACGATATGTTCGACAAAGGTTTGATTGAACGTCTGCAAAGTGTATTGAAAGAATCTTTCGTACGTTTGTCTTATACGGACGGTATCAAGATACTGGAAGAGGCTGTTGCTAAAGGTCATAAGTTCGAATTCCCGGTATACTGGGGTGTGGACTTGGCTTCTGAGCACGAACGTTATCTCGTGGAAGAACATTTCAAGCGTCCGGTTATCCTGACTGACTATCCGAAGGAAATCAAAGCGTTCTACATGAAGCAGAACGAAGATGGTAAAACGGTACGTGCAATGGACGTATTGTTCCCGAAGATTGGTGAGATTATCGGTGGTTCCGAGCGTGAAGCGGATTACAACAAGTTGTTGACGCGTATTGACGAAATGCATATTCCGATGAAGGATATGTGGTGGTATCTCGATACCCGTAAGTTCGGTACATGCCCTCACTCAGGCTTTGGTCTGGGCTTTGAGCGTTTGCTTCTGTTCGTGACGGGTATGGCGAATATTCGTGATGTGATACCTTTCCCGCGTACACCGCGTAATGCAGAGTTTTAACTCGTAAATACATAGATGAAGTAGCCTGCACAATCTTGGTTGTGCGGGCTCTTTTTTTACTGATAAATTGTTATAATATCAAAATAAATACTTATATTTGTGACAGTCAGATGCCAATACGTTAACCCAATATATACGAACATGAAGAAGAAGTATTTCATTACCATGTTGGCAGCGGTGCTGCTGGCGGTAACAGGAGCGATGGCACAAAAAAAGGCGAGTTTCAAACCTGCGGATTTGAAAGGCATCTGGCAGTTGTGCCACTATGTATCTGAAATTCCGGATGTTCCCGGTACTTTGAAGCCCAGTAACACGTTTAAGGTGTTGAGCGACGACGGGCGTATTGTCAATTTCACTCTTATTCCCGGCAAAGATGCTATAATCACCGGATATGGTACCTATACTCAACTGACGGATAATAGCTATCGGGAAAGTATTGAGAAAAACATTCATCTGCCCATGCTGGATAATAAAGATAATATTCTGGAGTTTGAGATGGGAGAGGGTGGACTTATGCATCTGAAGTATTTTATTTCTAAAGATTTGAACGGCAATGAACTGAACTGTTGGTATCATGAAACCTGGAAACGGGTAATGATGCCACCTGCATTCCCTGAAGATATTGTCCGCTAAAGCGGGCTATCCTGATATAACAAGCAATGTTACGATGCAGAACAAGTAATCTTGTGCATCGTAACATTGCTTGTTTTGTACCATAACATTGCTTGTGATTGATAGTTAGCTTCTTTAAAAAAAAGAAGAAAACGTTTGCCAGTTTTGGGAAAATCCGTACCTTTGCAAGCCGATTATTATCTAATAAGGATAAGCAATTAATTCAGAGCGAGTTAATCTACCTTTGTCCGGGGTAGCTAATCCGTAATGAAGAATTTTTTTAGTAGTAACATTTAAAAAACAAATCAAGAGTGGATACTTTAAGTTACAAGACCATTTCTGCAAACAAAGCTACGGTAACCAAAGAATGGGTTATTGTTGACGCTACAGACCAAGTATTGGGTCGTCTGGGCGCAAAAGTTGCGAAACTGTTGAGAGGAAAGTATAAACCAAACTTTACTCCTCACGTAGATTGCGGTGATAATGTTATCATTATTAATGCCGACAAAGTTAAAATGACAGGTAATAAGTGGACTGACAAAGTGTATTTGTCATACACAGGTTATCCCGGTGGTCAGAGAGAAATGACTCCTGCTCGTCTGCAGGCTAAACCGAACGGTGATGACAGACTGTTGAGAAAAGTAGTAAAGGGTATGTTGCCTAAGAACAAATTGGGCGCTAAATTGCTGAGCAATATGTACGTATATGCCGGCAGCGAGCACAAACATGACGCTCAGAACCCGAAATCAATTGATATAAACTTACTTAAATAATAGATATGGAAGTAGTAAATGCATTAGGCAGACGTAAAAGTGCAATTGCACGCATTTTCGTAACCGAAGGTACAGGAAAGATTACTATTAACAAGAGAGACCTTGCAGAGTACTTTCCATCAACTATTCTTCAGTATGTAGTAAAACAACCGCTGAGCAAGCTGGGTGTTGCTGAAAAATATGATATTAAAGTAAATCTTTGCGGTGGTGGTTTCACCGGTCAGTCTCAGGCTTTGCGTTTGGCTATTGCCCGCGCATTGGTGAAGATGAATGCAGAAGACAAGGCTGCTCTCCGCGCTGAAGGCTTCATGACTCGTGATCCGCGTTCTGTTGAACGTAAGAAACCGGGACAACCGAAAGCTCGTAGAAGATTCCAGTTCAGTAAACGTTAAGAGTTGCAGAAATGTTGGGGCGGACAAGTTGCTTAATTCTCAACTTTTATCTCTCAACTCTCAACTGAAAGAGCGTTTAGTATCTAAACTACCGGGACTCTGGATTGATAGACTACCCGGCGGTTGGTTTAGAAAAAACAAAAAAGAAAGTAAACGATTTAAAGAAAAAACAAGATGTCAAGAACAAATTTTGATACATTATTGGAAGCCGGTTGCCACTTTGGTCACCTCAAAAGAAAGTGGAATCCTGCAATGGCTCCTTATATTTTCATGGAACGCAATGGTATCCATATCATTGACCTCCACAAGACAGTTGCTAAAGTAGACGAAGCTGCTGAAGCTTTGAAGCAAATTGCAAAATCAGGAAAGAAAGTCCTGTTCGTTGCTACTAAAAAACAAGCTAAACAAGTGGTTGCTGATAAAGCGGCCTCTGTAAATATGCCTTATGTAATCGAGCGTTGGCCGGGCGGTATGTTGACTAATTTCCCCACTATCCGCAAGGCTGTTAAGAAGATGGCTACCATCGACAAATTGACAAATGACGGTACGTACTCTAATCTGTCTAAGAGAGAAATCCTGCAGATTTCACGTCAACGTGCTAAACTGGACAAGACTTTGGGTTCTATTGCTGACCTGACTCGTCTGCCGTCTGCACTGTTCGTTATTGATGTTATGAAAGAAAACATCGCAGTTCGCGAAGCTAACCGTTTGGGTATCCCTGTATTTGGTATCGTTGATACGAACTCTGATCCTTCTAACATTGATTTCGTTATCCCGGCTAATGATGATGCTACTAAATCAATAGAAGTAATTCTGGATGCTTGCTGCGCTGCTATGCAGGAAGGTTTGGAAGAAAGAAAAGCTGAAAAAGTAGACATGGAAGCAGCTGGTGAAGCTCCTGCCAATAAAGGCAAGAAGAAAGCTACAAAAGCAAGACTCGACAAATCTGACGAGGAAGCAATCAATGCAGCTAAAGCTGCTGCTTTCCTGAAGGAAGACGAAGAGGCTTAAGATATAGTTGAGAGTTGAGAATTGAAAGTTGAGAGTTACTTTAAACGGCAATTCTCAATTCTCTATTCTCAACTCTCAATTGTTTTGTGAAGAATTTATTAATAATTAAAAATATAGAGGAAATATATTATGGCTGTAACAATGGCTGATATTACCAAACTCCGTAAAATGACCGGAGCAGGTATGATGGACTGCAAGAATGCGTTGACGGAAGCTGAAGGCGATTTCGACAAGGCAATGGAAATAATCCGTAAGAAGGGACAGGCTGTTGCCGCTAAGCGTTCAGACCGTGAAGCTTCGGAAGGTTGTGTTCTGGCTAAGACTACCGGTAACTTTGCCGTTATCATTGCTTTGAAGTGCGAAACTGACTTCGTAGCTCAAAATGCTGACTTTATAAAATTGACTCAAGATATTCTGGATCTTGCTGTAGCTAACAACTGCAAGACTTTGGATGAAGTGAAAGCATTACCGATGGGTAACGGTACTGTACAGGATGCAGTGACTGACCGTAGCGGTATTACAGGTGAGAAGATGGAGCTTGATGGCTATCTGACTGTAGAAGGTGCAAGCACTGTTGTTTACAATCACATGAACAGAAATGGTCTTTGTACGATCGTTGCTTTCAATAAGGAAGTTGACGAGCAGTTGGCTAAGGAAGTGGCTATGCAGATTGCTGCCATGAACCCGATTGCAATTGACGAGGATGGTGTTTCTGAAGAAGTAAAGCAGAAAGAAATTGAAGTTGCTATCGAAAAGACCAAAGCAGAACAGGTACAGAAGGCTGTTGAGGCTGCTTTGAAGAAAGCAGGTATCAATCCGGCTCACGTGGACAGCGAAGACCACATGGAAAGTAACATGGCTAAAGGCTGGATTACAGCTGAAGATGTAGCAAAAGCAAAAGAAATCATTGCTACTGTTTCTGCTGAAAAGGCTGCACATTTGCCTGAACAAATGATCCAGAATATCGCTAAAGGTCGTCTGGCTAAGTTCTTGAAAGAAGTTTGCTTACTGAACCAGGAAAATATCATGGATTCTAAGAAGACTGTAAGAGAAGTGTTGGCAGCAGCTGACCCTGAATTGAAGATTGTAGATTTCAAACGTTTCACTTTGAAAGCTGAATAATTCAACTCAATATATAAAAAAACGACCGTACGGGAATTCCCGTTGCGGTCGTTTTTTTATGCATATTTGCCTCTTTTGGAAGAAGTGATATACTTACTGAAAACAGACCATCTGTTTCGGTGAACCGGATTATCCTACCGGCTTAGTTTGCGTATATCCCTCTTTTTTAAGTAGCTCCAGTACTTTCAGCTTGAAATCTCCCTGTACGATGATTTCTCCATCTTTGGCACTTCCACCTACGCCACATTTAGACTTCAGCAATTTACCCAATTCCTTCAAATCATTTTCCGTACCTATGAAACCCGTGACGAGTGTGACTACTTTGCCACCCCGGTTCTTGCGATCCAATTGCACGCGCAACTTCTGTTGGGAAGCTGCCGGAGTGATTTGATCTTCTTCATTTTCCTTTTCATAACTATAGTCCGGATTGGTAGAATAAACCACATTCAACCGTTCTTTCCAATCATTATTCTTCATATTCGTTCTGTTTTAAGAATCAAAAGTAATATTTTGCGCGAAACTTTGCAATCTTTTGAGACTTTTGTCGTCTAATAGAAAACGCTAATTAGCTTCAAATATACAAAATATGAAAAGAATCATCTGGCTATTTCTATTGTCTTTGGTTACTATACTATCTTTTGCGCAATCTTTCAATGGTACTGTTACGGATACTGACGGAAAGCCGGTTCCTTATGCCGCCCTCTATCTAAGAGAAATTAAGTCAGGTTTAACTACCGATGAGCATGGGCGGTTTCAAACGAAATTATCTGCCGGACAATATACCTGTGAGGTCTCTTCTTTAGGATTCATATCCCAGACCTTTACTTTTCAAATGCTGAATCGTGATTATGAGAAGGATATAGTGCTTGCCGAACGTACCTATAGCCTGCCGGAAGTAAGCATCACCAAGGGAAATGAAGATCCCGCCTATGCAGTGATGCGCAAAGCGATAGCGCGTGCTCCTTATTATCGCACTCAGATAAAAAGCTACACTGCCGGTACGTATCTGAAAGGAACCGGTAAAGGGACCTCTATTCCTGCTGTCCTGAAACTATCCAAAGAGGTGCGGAAAGATGCAAAAGAATGGCTTGGAAAGCTGTTTGTCTTGGAGCAACAGCAGATCGTGAATTTTACTGCTCCCAATATCTGGAATAATAAGGTATTAGCTAATAAGAACTCTTTTCCTGAGGAAATACAGGTAGATATGGGAATAACTACGATTAATCTCTATACTCCTGAGCTTTTCGGCAAAGTCTCTCCTTTAAATAAAAGTGCCTTTTCATACTATCGTTTCAGACTTGACGCTTGCTTTGTGGAAGAAGGACAAATGATAAATAAGATCCGTGTGATCCCCAAGAAAGAGGATAACCGTTTGCTGGAAGGAGACCTGTTCATTGTAGAAGATTTGTGGTGCATATCGGCTGCTGATGTCAATGTTCGTGCTACCGGGTTGAAAGCAAAGATTAAGATCACTTGCAAGGAGGTGCAGTCTTCTGTCTTTCTACCGGTTTCTATTACTACCTCTTCTACCATCGACATAATGGGTTTCAAGGCGGAGGCTTCCTATCTGGCAGCAATACATTATAGAGAGGTAAAAACGGATATCCAGCCGGAGGCCAATACAGATAAAACGGCAAAACCTGTAACTGCCACTGCGGTAGTGCAACCAAAGAAACATAAATTTGAACGTCCTGCACGGATCGGACGCAAAGATACTCAGGTTGATTCGCTTGCCGATAAGCGGGATTCTCTTTATTGGACCACTATCCGTAGTGTGCCGTTGCGATTGGAAGAAGTGCAGAGTTATCAATATAAAGAAGAAAAGATTGCACTGAAAGATTTGTCACCCGGAGAAAAAAACGAGAAGAAAACGGCTGTTGGGCAAGTACTGAATACCATTATGTGGGGAAAGACTTTCAGAACTTCCAATAAGAATGCCTGGTTGACTTTACCCGGTCTTTCCGCTTATATTCCCGAATATAATTTTGTGGATGGTTTCTGGTTAGGAGTTAAGCTAAAGACAGGAGTGAAGTTATCAGAATCTTCTACACTTCGTTTTGTGCCTTCTTTCTATTATACTACAGCCCGCAAAAACTGGATTGGACAAGGAGAATTGACGCTGGATTATGCTCCACGGAACCGTGGTTATTTATCTCTTTCCGGAGGTCTTCTGTCTGCCGATTATAATTCGGAAAGCGGAGAATCTCGTTTGATTAACAGTATGTCCAGCTCGTTGTTCGGTCATAACCATCTGAAACTTTATGAGAATACCTTCTTCACAGTTGACCATGCGATAGAGCCGGTTAACGGATTACTTTTTTCTTCCTCACTTTCCTGGCAACGCAGGAAGATGCTGGATAATCATATCCGTAAAAGTTGGTTCAAGAGGGATGCCGAACCGAATATTCCGGAAAACACTGCTTTCCGACCGATGCCGGAGAATGATATCCTGAAAGCTTCTTTTGAGTTGGAGTACACTCCGGCTCACTACTATCATATGTCGCAAGGTAAGAAAGTGTATGAAGCTTCCCGTTACCCTACATTTACCTTGAAATATGACAGAGCTTTCCCTATGAGCGGAAGCCGTTATCTTACCTCGTACCACCTGATGCAATTCTCTGCTAAACAGAAAATCGAATTCGGTATGTTCAATCACCTGCATTGGTCAGTGAATGCAGGTTCATTCTTTGATGCAAAGAATCTTCAGTTCCCTGACTTTAAGCATTTCGCTTCTACCCGCATATTGGTTACGGAACGTTCTTTCGATACCGGGTTTAGTTTATTGGATAACTACGTTTTGTCCACTAATACCCGCTGGGCACAGGCTAATGTCTCCTGGTATACTCCATATCTGCTTTTGAAACATCTTCCTTTTCTGTCAAGAAAAGCATTTGATGAAGCCTTGCATCTTCGTTCCATTGTGATATATGGTCGGCGACCCTATACGGAGATTGGATATTCGATCGGGTTTTCTGATATGGCACGGATAGGTGTCTTTGCCGGTTTCGATTGCCTGAATTTCCATTCGGTGGGAGTTTCTCTTAGTTTGCCGTTATCCCTTTTTGGCGATAAGTAAAACTTTTGTAGAAATTATGTTAACTTTCTTCTGTTGGAGTATTCTTTTCCAAAAAAAGCGTATTTTTGTCCACCCGTAACCTAAAGAAATGAAGAAAATGACCACGAACCAGGCAATTCAATATAAGGATAGCATGAAAGTGCCGGAGCCTACTTTGCGCAGGTTGCCGTGGTACTTGTCGAATGTTAAGCTGCTCAAGCAGCGGGGCGAACGGTACGTCTCTTCTACACAGATATCCAAAGAAATCAATATAGATGCTTCCCAGATAGCCAAGGATTTGTCGTATGTCAACATCTCCGGGCGTACGCGTGTAGGCTACGAAGTCGATACGCTGATAGCCGTACTGGAAGACTTCCTCGGATTTACCGATATGCATAAAGCATTTCTGTTTGGAGTAGGTAGCTTGGGTGGTGCATTGTTGCGCGACTCCGGTTTGAAGCACTTCGGGCTGGAAATTGTAGCCGCATTTGATGTGAACCCGGAGTTGGTAGGTACTACATTGAATGGAATCCCTATCTTCCATTCCAGTGAATTCGAGCAGAAGATGCGCGAATATGATGTGAACATCGGTGTGCTGACTGTACCTATCGAGATAGCCCAATGCATTACGGACACCATGATAGCCGGTGGCATCAAAGCAGTGTGGAACTTTACCCCGTTCCGTATCCGTGTGCCGGAAAATATCGTTGTTCAGAATACTTCTCTATATGCTCATTTGGCGGTGATGTTCAACCGCCTGAATTTTAACGAAATCAAATAATGAAGATTATTGCTGTCGGAATGAACTATGCACTGCACAATAAAGAGCTGGGGCATACGTTAGTTAATAAAGAGCCGGTTATCTTCATGAAGCCCGACTCGGCTATATTGAAAGACGGAAAGCCTTTCTTTATTCCCGATTTTTCGGATGAGGTTCATTACGAAACTGAGGTGGTGGTACGTATCTGCCGTTTGGGAAAAAACATTGCGCCGCGCTTTGCCAACCGTTATTATGACGCAGTGACTGTAGGCATCGACTTTACGGCACGCGATTTACAACGTAAGTTCCGTGAAGCGGGTAATCCTTGGGAACTTTGCAAAGGGTTCGACAATTCGGCAGCTATCGGAACTTTTGTTCCTTTGGAGCAAGCAGGAGGCGATTTACAGCAGCTTGATTTCCGTCTGGAAATAGACGGAAAGGAAGTGCAGCACGGCAATACCTCGGATATGCTTTTCAAAGTGGATGAGATTATTGCATACGTCAGCCGCTTTATGACGCTGAAAATAGGCGACCTGTTGTTTACGGGAACTCCCGCAGGCGTAGGTCCGGTACAGATAGGACAGCATTTACAAGGATACCTCGGAGAAGATAAGTTGCTCGACTTTTATATTCGTTGAGTCAATTTATTACGATATGTTTATCAAACGTTGCTGGTTGCTTTGTTGCTTTATTGCTCTACTTCTTCCGGTTTCAGCGCAGGAATTCATCACGCTGAACTGGCAGGAATTGTCTTCTGCACAGACGCTTCCCGTAGTGACGCGCGAACTTCCGTTAGGGAACGACTTCCGTTCCTTTACTTATCAGGTAGAAATTGAATTTCCGGAATACCAGAAACTAAGCCGGAGTGAGGTGACAGTATTAGAGATGCGACTCGACAGTTTGCGTCAGTTATCCAATGAAAATGTTGCTTTCCGGAAGGGCTTACCGGCATCTCCACAGATAAACTCCTTCACTAAAATCTCCGCACATCATGGCTTTCTCTCCATAAGTTTTGTCCCTGTCGTTTTTCGTGAAGGAAGCTACCAACGGCTGAACTCGTTCAAACTATCCGTGAAATCCTATCCGAAGAAAGATGGAATAGGGGAGGGAACAGCTACTCGAGGCTCGGGAACAACTTTAACCGGAGTTTCTTTAAAAGATTGCACAACTTCGCTTCTCGCTTCAGGGCGTTGGACAAAGATAGGTGTGAGAAATACCGGAATCTTTAAAATCACGAATGCCGAATTAAAGAAGATGGGATTCTCAAGACCCGAGAAAGTCCGCGTATTTGGTTATGGTGGTTATTTATTATCCCAGCGTTTCAATGAACATCCGGCAGCAGATTTGCCCGAAGTCCCCTTGCTGCGTTTGTCAGACGGTGTATTGTTTTATGGTCGTGGCACTGTATCCTGGAAACTGAGTTCCGATAACACTTACTTTGTTCGCGAACGTAACTTCTATTCCGATGAGGGCTATTATTTCTTGACTGACCGGGAGGATATTCCGGAAATGGAAGTAGAAGTCCTTTCTTCTTTGAAAGAATCTTCTGCCAACAGGTTGACAACCTCTAATTCCTATGCTCTGCATGAGAAAGAGGTCTATAGTTGGGCAAGTACCGGCAGACAACTTTATGAAGATTATGATTATGTAGCGGGTAACACCAAGAATTATATGTTGAACTTGCCGGGTATCGTTCCGGAAAGTGCTGTAGAGTTGACCACTGTTTTTGCCGCCCGTTCCATTGGAGCATCTACCTATTATTCGGTTGCAGTGAATGGTAAGGCGAGAGGAAATGCTACACTGGCATCCATATCTTCCGACAATCAATATTACACAAGAGCTACTTCCGCCTCCATAAGTACTTCCTGGCTGGGCACAGAGTCGGAGAATACTGTAGTGACCGTTACCCATACCCGCCCTTCCGGGACATCTGGGCGTCTGGATTATATTGCTTTGAACTATATCCGTTCGCTTACGCTGAATGCTCCTTACCTTACTTTCCGTTCTTTGGCCTCCATCAATAAAGAGACGACATTTGTACTTTCCGGTGCCACAGCTTCTACTGTCGTGTGGGATGTCACCGATCCCGCAAATATTTGCAGGATGGAAGGCAGCTTTGCAGGCGGCACATATACGTTTACCATTCCTGCAGGAAAATTGCGTGAGTTCGTAGCCATCACTCCGGAAGCTTCCGGCTTTGATACGGTAGAAACGGTAGGGAATATTGCAAATCAAAATCTGCACTCTCTGGGAGCTACGGATATGATTATCATTTCTCCCGATCGGAAAGACCTGATGACACAGGCCGAACGACTGGCACAAGCACATCGTGAAAAAGATGGCCTGTCTGTTCTTGTTCTTGCTGCTCCACAAATCTACAATGAATTCTCTTCCGGTACACCGGATGGAACAGCTTACCGTCGTTTGATGAAGATGTTGTATGATCGTTTTCCCAATAAGGCTGAAAGCCCTAAATATTTGTTATTCTTCGGAGATTGCAGTTATGATAATCGTATGCTGACTTCTTCCTGGAAGAATTACCGGCCTGAAAACTTTTTGCTATCTTATCAATCGGAAACCTCTCTCGAGGAAACCTCTTCCTATGTAACGGACGATTATTTCGGTTTTCTCGATGATGGAGAAGGCGAAAATCTGTCGGATGCCATGCTGGATATAGGTATCGGACGTTTCCCGGTTCGCACGGCTGCTGAGGCAAAAGCTACTGTTGATAAGACCATCGCTTATATGGAAAATGAGCATGCAGGACCGTGGAAACACACCGTCTGTTATGTGGGCGATGACGGAGATGGCAGACTGCACATGTCCCAATCTGAAATCTTGGCAAGTTATACAGAACGGAATTATCCTTCCTTCCTTGTTGAAAGAATCTATGCCGATGCTTTCCGCCGCGAATCTTCTGCTACCGGAGAAACTTATCCCGATGCAACAAAACGCCTATTGCAATTATTCGACAAAGGTATGTTAGTAGTCAACTATACAGGGCACGGAAGTACTTCCGCTTGGGCAGAGGAGAATCTGCTGAACATGGGAGATATTACCCAAATGACATCCCCACGTCTTCCTCTATGGATAACAGCTACTTGTGACTTTACCCGTTTTGACGATATCCAGACTTCCGCCGGAGAGCAAGCATTCCTGAATGCCAAAGGCGGGGCTATTGCTTTGCTCACTACTTCCCGGGTGGTATATGCTGCGCAGAATTCTACTTTAAACCAGGCTTTCCTTCGTCATATCTTTTCCCGTCCTGAAGGTAAACGCCTGCGATTGGGAGATGTCATGCGGCTTTCAAAGTGCGATGCATCATTGGCTGCTGACAAGAATAAGTTGAATTTCTCTCTGATCGGTGATCCTGCCTTGACCTTGGCATATCCTGATTATCAAATACAGGTAGATGAATTTGCCGGAGTGAATGTAGCAGAAGAAACAAATACCTATCCGCAGGTGAAAGCAGGTAGCAAGATTACCGTAAAAGGACGTATCTTGACTCCCGAAGGTACTTTAGCAGAAGACTTTACCGGTACAGTACATCCTACTGTACTGGATAGTAAGGAAGAAGTTACCACTCTTGATAATCGTGGCGAGGGTGCTTATACTTATACGGAGCGCAGTAAAACTCTCTTTTCGGGCAGTGATTCGGTTCGTCAGGGACGGTTTGAGTTTACTTTCCCTGTACCGTTGGATATCAATTACTCCGATGAAGAAGGTTTATTGAGCCTTTACGCTCTGGATGCTGTTCACTCTAATGAAGCGGGCGGAGCTTTCGACCGTTTCCTGGTAGGCGGTACGGATGATGGTGTTTCTTTGTCAGATACGTTAGGCCCTAAGATAACCATTTATCTGAATACGCCGGATTTCAGTTCCGGTGGACAGACCAATACTACTCCCTTGTTTGTAGCTGAGTTGGAAGATGCTGATGGTATCAATACGGTTGGCAATGGTATCGGGCATGACCTTTCGCTTAGTATAGACGGCAGTGCGGTGTCGACTTACAATCTGAATGATTATTATACTCCGGTAGCGGGAGATTATACCCGGGGTACAGTGCATTTTTCAGTGCCCGAACTTACGGAGGGCAGACATACACTGGCATTCCGTGCCTGGGATTTACTGAATAATTCTTCTACAAAGACTTTAGAGTTTGAGGTGGTTCGAGGGCTGCGTCCCGGTCTCTTTTCGGTAACTTGTACACAGAGTCCTGCCCGTGAAAGTACTACATTTATTCTTTCTCACAATCGTCCCGGTTCCACACTTTCAGTCCGTATGTCCGTGTATGATTTTGCCGGGCGGGAAATGTGGACACATATAGAGAAAGGAATATCTGAAGGACAAACTTATTATGTGGAATGGGATTTGTGTAGTAACGGTGGGCAACGTCTGGCACCAGGTGTTTATCTGTATCGTGCGTCTATTGTCTCTGATGGCAGTCGTGAAAGTACGAAATCACAGAAAATCATTATCTTGTCACAATAAACAGGGGGATTCTCTGTTTTATTAGTATTGTTATTAGAAATCATAAGCATCTCAATTGAAAGGAGTAACTAAATTCTCCTCCTCCCAAGAGGAGGGGAATTAAGTTAGATTTTGTTTTTTATATTTGAGATCGTATTATAAATAATATCGTATGAAGAAATACATCTTACTATTAATCATAGCTTTCTTGTCCGTACACCTTCTTGCCCAAGACAAGAATCAGTTTAACCCTGTTAATACCGGTGTTAACTCTCTGGGTATTGCCCCTGACTCCCGTGGTGGTGGTATGGGAGATGTGGGTGCGGCTACAGATCCGGACGTGAACTCCCAATTCTGGAACCCGGCAAAGTATCCGTTTACGATCAGCCGTGCCGGAGTAGCGGTTTCATATACTCCCTGGTTGCGTAAGCTGGTGAATGATATTGACTTGGCATATCTGGCAGGGTACTATCGCATCGGAGATTATCAGGCAGTCAGCGGTTCTTTGCGCTATTTCTCTTTGGGGGAAGTACCCGTGGGATATACCGGTGATGAGAATTCTCCGGGATATACGATTAAACCTTATGAGATGGCGGTGGATATAGCTTACTCACGTATGCTTTCCGAACGTTTCTCTGCAGCGGTTGCATTACGGTATATTTACTCCGACCTGGCATATAGAGAAGACGAAGAAGTTTCTGCCGGTTCCGCTTTTGCTGCCGACATTGCCTTCTATTATACAAATTACATCATACTTGCCCAGCGTGAGTGCATGCTTTCTTTTGGATTGAATGCTTCTAATATCGGTACGAAGATTTCTTATGATAGTGGTAATACCAGTCAGTTCCTGCCTACTAACTTGCGTTTGGGTGCTTCTTTATTGTTCCCGATAGATGATTACAATACAATTGGAGTTAGTTTCGACGCCAATAAATATATGGTTCCCACCCGTCCTATCCGTGGAGAAGACGAGTCACAGGAAGAATATGAAGAACGCCTGGACCGTGATTATAATGACATTTCACCCATTAAGGGTATTTTCAAATCTTTCAGTGATGCTCCCGGTGGTTTCAAGGAAGAATTGCAGGAGATACAATGGTCGTTGGGATTGGAATATACCTATCACGAACAGTTCTCCATTCGCGGTGGTTATCATTGGGAACATGAGAACAAAGGGAACCGTAAGTATTTCTCTTTCGGAGCAGGTTTCAAAATGAGCGTGTTCTCACTGGATGCTGCTTACCTGGTATCTACAGCACAGAGCAATCCGCTCGACCAGACACTTCGCTTCACGTTAGGTTTCGACCTTGACGGAATAAAGGACTTGTTCGGGCGTCGCAGAAGATGAAGTAGTTACGAGCTACGAGTTACGGGCTACAAGTACCTTTCGGCAGAAGAGGGGAGTCGTGTGTAGGGCATTCAGCGATGCTCGTTCCAGTATTCAGATATATATCTGCTATCCCCAATAGTATATCTGTTATATTCAATTGGTCTTCCGGTAGTTTTAAACGTAGCTTTTTGCTATCGTAGATCATTGCGTTTTTTCCTTGCATCTTCGGGGTGGTTTTCACGAACATATCCTTCAGATTAATTGTAATCGTGCTGAAGCTCCGGAACATGTCCATTCCTACTATTCCATCTCCGGCAAAATGAAGAGCATTTTGTTCAGGTGTTGCCACTACGTTGAGACTGTCTGTACAGCCCGTATACTCACCTATCTGGAAGCATGCTCCCGGCAGTTTGTAAATGCATACCCGTGCTGTGCCACCGAAACCGCCAAGTCCCATCGAGTCCCTTTCTGCTATTCGTTCGATACGATCTTTATGCTGCTCAAAGTAATCATAATTGAGATGGCTGAAGCAGGAGCCGCTGTCGAAGTTCATTTGCAATAGTTCATGGTCGTATACGATTTCCAGGTTCAGGAGGTTCTTTCCTGTAAAACAAATGTTCGGGGCAAAGCCGGGCGTGGGAGTCAGTTCTTTGGGAATAATCATTCGGTTGTTGCGTAAATCCAGTTGTATTTCCTGAAGTTGATTGAGGAAAGGCAGTCCGATGATGACTTCCAGATATTTCATGTAGCGGTCGGCCTTTTCTTCTCCGGTTTTCATATCCAACACGTAGAAAGGTACGTTTCGCATCACGAGCGGACCTGTTTTTATCTCTTCGGCAATGGCGAATTGTCCACTTCCCGTACCTATCCCATTTGCAGTGATTTCTACGTCCAGTATTTTCATGCCACAGGCTTTTGCTACTTCGGGGGTGACTACATTGACACTTGCACCTGTATCCAATATGAAGTTCCGTTCTTTTCCATTCACACTGCCTTCCATAGCTATGGCGGTGGCTCCCGAACCTTTTGGACCTACACTGTCTATGCGAATGGGCAGCGCTAAATCCGTATCTGGCTTCTCCCATTGGTATAGGGCATATTGGGACAAAGCGCGATATTCTTTTTCTTTTCTCCGGTATCCGGCAAGGAAAGTACTGTCCACCTGGCCTTCCACCTGGTCACAGAAATTTTTCAGTGTTTCGGCAGCTTGGTCGTTAGCACCCAGCTTGCTCAGGTTTTCGGATAATAGGTAAATCATGGAAGCAGTATTCTCAAAGCCCATATTACTTTGTTGCTCGTTCAGCAATTTGCCTATAGATTCGTAGGCAGCTTGGGGACGGTTGAAGAAATTATCCAGTAGTGCCTGACCGAATTCTTGCAGGAAAGGGTGTAAAGAATCTTTGTTGACGGCGAATTCGCGTTGCAGACTGAACCAGTTTTCCTGATTCATATAAGTTCCGGCTCGTTCATCAGCTGTTTGTGCAGATGTGCTGAGGCTCATACAGAGAAGTAAAAAGAGCAGTATTGTCTTCATGTCTACAGATTGTTTAGAGTTAGCCAATCTTCTTGATGATTCATTCTTCAAATATACGAAATATATTGTTCTTCTGTCTAAAAAACAATAAATTAGCTCGTGTTTTTTCGGTTATGAACTAAATGATAAATAATCTTTTAGACGCAGATGACACGGATGACGCGGATCTTTTTTTTTATCCACTTTTATAGCGCAGCCTTTTAAATCCGCGTTATCCGTGTCATCCGCGTCTAAAAAATAATATACCGAATGGGCTAATCACTTATCACCAAACACTAATCACTTTTATTCCTTTCTTTTCCGATATGAATTATCTTACTTCACCTTTATATGTACACAGTTGTTTCCTTGCATGGAAGTTCAGTTTACTCCAAATGGTAACTTTAGTAACCCCACACGGTAACTCCATTTACATGCTGAGGTAAAGACCGTTACATGCCGAGGTAAAGGTCGTTACAATAAGGAGTAAAGGCCGTTACATACGGCAGTAAATGCTTTTACATCTAACAGTAAACCGTCGGTAAATGCTATTGGTTGATTATCAATAAACTAACAAGAATCCCGTTAGCAATCTTTCATTCATAATTGATGGGCTTTGATATTTTGTGATGTAAAAAGCTGGATATGTATCCCGTTGATATTTAGTTTTGTTTGTCCGTCCTCTTTTGTCAAAGGCAAGTAGTAACATATTCATGTTACGTTTTCGGCTTCTCAGTCGTCCGGTATCCACATCTACCCGATTTGACTTGCCTTTGAGGTTAAAAGAGTTTTTTACTGCTCCCGTCCAATGTTGTCTGATAAGCATAAAAAAAGCGGTAAGCATTTGCCTATCCGCCAGAGAGGGAGTCGAAGCCCTTACGCACAAACAGGAAACGCCTACCGCATAAACGGTAAGGCGTATAGTCTGTTCTATGTGCGTATAGATAATTTCGACTTTTCTCTGGCACAAGAATCAGCTAAACGCTTTTTCTTTAATATGTAAAATCATAGTCGTGTTTACGACTGCACAAATATATAAAATAATCGAATTACAGAGCACTGAATCTGCTGTCTTTTTCAGTGAATACTATTTTTCTTTCATTATGCATGAATCCGGCAGCAAACGTTTCCGATGAATTACTACCGAAAGATATCTGAAACTTTTCTTTTCAGATATTTATTCTGTACTTTTGTCCGTGAAAATCTATTGTTAAACCGAAAAAATCCGTATGAGGCAACTAAAAGTACTTCTGGTAGTCTTTTTAGCATTCCTATCCCTGCATATCTGTGCCAATGAAACAGACTCTTTGCTTCGTGAACTTGATATGTCTATCAGAAACCGTCCTCAGTACACCTTGAAACGTCAGGAGCAAATAGATGCCTTGCAACGGAAACTCCGTCTGTCTCATTCCGACCAGGAGCGCTATGATCTTTACCGCGAATTATTCGGCAAATATCGCTCTTACCGTATGGACTCGGCTCTATGGGTGGCCAATCAGCGCGTAGAACTTGCCAAGCGCATGAAGAATCCCCTTTACGTTCGTTCGGCTGAACTGAATATTGCCGAAGTAATGATAGGAGTGGCCATGTATAAGGAAGGGCTGGAAATACTGGATGGAATCAAGTCCGCTGATCTGGACGCTTCCGGCGTTTCCTATTATTATTATCAGTATCACCAGGTTTATACGCTGATGGCGGATTATGCTTTCTCTGATCAGATGAAAGAACATTATCGGGGGTTGGCATACCAATATAAAGATTCTATTATCAGTATGCGCCGTCCGGGTTCACAGGGTTATCTGCTGATGATGAGTGAAAAATTGTTGTATGAAGAAAAGTATGATGAGGCCATAGAGATACTGAATAGTTGCTACAAGACGCACAAAGAGAAAGGATACAGTGTTGCCATTCCTTCTATCGGCCTCGCCAATGCTTATGCCTTTATGGGCAATACCGAATTGCAGAAGAAATATCTGGCTATTTCGGCAATTGCCGATATTCAGGCGGCAACGAAGGAATACATCTCCTTGTGGAAGTTAGCGAACCTTTTGTTTCAGGAAGGAGATATAAAACGTGCTTATACCTATATAGAATGTTCTATGCAAGATGCCACCTTCTGCAATGCACGCTATCGTATGCAGGAAATTTCGGAAATGCTTCCCGTTATCAGCAGGACGTACGAAAACAAGTTGAAGGAGGAGAAAACACAGATGGTTGCTCTGGTCATCCTGACATCTGTCCTGCTGATTATATTGTTGGTTGCTCTGATATTCATTTTCTATCAGATGAAGCGGCTGAATGTAGCCCGGAAAGCGGTGAACACTATGAATGAGGAACTTAAACATATCAATTCCGATCTGTATACACTGAATGATAAGTTGCAGGAATCCAATCAGGTGAAGGAAGAATATATCGGCTATGTGTTCAATATGTGTTCCCTCTATATCAACAAACAGGAAGAGCAACGGAAAATGCTTGCCCGTAAAATCAAGACCGGACAATTGGACGATTTGTATAAGACTGTCAATTCCTCTTCTTTTGTTGCCAATGAGTTGAAAGAATTTTTCTACACGTTCGATAGTGTGTTCCTGAAACTTTATCCTCAGTTCATAGAGCAGTTCAATACTTTGCTTCAGGAAGATGAGCGCATCTGTCCGAAGGAGGGTGAACTGCTGACACCCGAGTTGCGCGTCTTTGCTCTGATCAGATTGGGTATTACAGATAGTGGGAAGATTGCGAACTTCCTTCATTATTCTGCCCAGACGGTGTATAACTATCGTCTGAAAGTACGGAACAAATCTTTGCTTTCCAAGGATGAATTTATGGAAGCCGTGCAGCAAATAGGCTAATAAAACCTCTTTCTTTTTTCCTCAAATGTCTACTTAAATCTACTTTCCTGGCTCATTTGGGAAAGTGATTTTATGTTGTACTTCAATTACTTATCATTTAAAAGCTTCTACTTATATCTACTTTACGTATCTACTCAACTCTCTTACCCGGAAAGTTATGCTCTACCTTTGCCGTAGAAATTAAAGTTAACAATAGATTTTCTTTGGGTATTGGTTTTTATTGGGTAAACAGGTTACACGAGGATTAGAGAAAAAAAAGTCTGTGCCGTGTGCGGGCGAATAGAGATTCGCCCCTACAGGTACAGAGGTAAGAGAGAATTATTTTTTTATTAACTATAATAATAACCTTATGGAAAACATTTTTAGACTTGTCAAGGGACTTCTCCCTTTGTTGGGATTACTACTATCCCTGTCGCTTTCAGCACAAGATATCGTGGTGAAAGGGCATGTGAAGGACGCTACCGGTGAATCGGTTATCGGAGCTAACATTCTTATTAAAGGTACTTCTATAGGTACTATCTCCGATGTGGACGGTAATTTTACACTGAAGGCGGTCGCCGGAAATGTACTTACCGTCACCTGTATCGGCTATAAAGGACAGGAAATCACCGTGACAAACAAACCTCTCATTGTAGTTACCATGCAGGAAGACAGCGAATTGCTGGACGAAGTAGTAGTCATCGGCTACGGACAGGTGAAGAAAGGCGACGTGACCGGATCTTTGCTGACCGTGAAACCGGATGAACTGAACAAAGGCAAGCAATTGACTGCTGAAGATGCTCTGGTGGGCAAAGTTGCCGGTGTGAATATCGTGCCGGGTAATGGTGCGCCGGGTAGCGGTGGTACCATCCGTATCCGTATGGGAGCCTCTTTGTCGGCAGATAATGATCCGCTGATTGTTATCGACGGAGTACCTGTGAGCAATACTTCTATCAGTGCCATCAATCCGAACGACATTGCTTCCTTTACAGTATTGAAGGATGCTTCTGCCACAGCTATCTACGGTTCGCGTGCCTCCAATGGTGTCATTATCATCACTACCAAGAAGGGAAGTGCCGACGGTACCTCTCGTCCCTCCTTCAACTACAATGGAAACATGACAGTGAGCAATGTATATCAGTATATGGACGTACTTTCTACCGAAGAATTCCGTCAGGCTTTTGCCGAGCATGCCAATGCTCCCGAGACTTTCAAGCTGGGCAATGCAGATGTAGACTGGCAGAAAGAAATCTACCGCGTGGCACTGGGTACGGATCATAACTTGTCCATGACCGGAGCTTTGAAGAATATGCCTTACCGTGTATCCGTAGGATATACTAACCAGAATGGTACATTGAAGAATAATAACTACGAGCGTATCAACGCCAGTGTAGGGCTGTCTCCGAAGTTCTTCGACAAACATCTTTCTGTAGATATCAACGTCAAGGGAAGTATTGAGAATAATCAACCGGTTTCAACAGGCGTGATTGGCAGTGCCATCTCTTTTGATCCTACCCGTCCCGTTTACGAAGACTATGAAGGTAATGTAGGTCTGGGATATTATACATGGATGAATGGCGGTAAACCCATCACGCTGGCCGCTGCGAATCCGGTTGCCGATCTGGAACTGGCTGACAAACTCGAAAAGACAAAACGTTCTATCGGTAACATCGCCCTCGACTACAAGGTGCACGGATTAGAAGATTTGCGCTTCAATCTGAATATGGGCTATGACATCCAGAAGAATGACAATCGTGAAAATGTGCCCGATCTTGCTCCCTCCATGTACACTGGAAATCAGAATGACGGTACGGGCAAGCGCTATAAATACCATCAGACCAAGCGCAACACCTTGCTCGATTTCTATGCCAATTACGACAAGGAACTGAAAGATCATCACATCAATGTCATGGGTGGTTACGGCTGGCAACGTTTCTGGTATAAGAATAATAGTGTAACTACCGACACCGAAGGCAAAGAACTGGCTACCCCCCAGCATGCCGAAGCCGAACTTTACCTGCTTTCTTTCTATGGACGTGTAAACTACTCCTGGAAACAACGCTATATGCTGACGGCTACTCTGCGTGCAGATGCTTCTTCACGTTTCTCTCCCGATAACCGTTGGGGGTATTTCCCTTCAGTTGCGGCAGCCTGGCGTGTGAACGAAGAGGCTTTCCTCTCGAACTTCAAAGCCCTGTCCGATTTGAAACTCCGTTTGAGCTACGGCCAGACCGGTCAGCAATCCATCGGTTCTTACTACCAGCACTTGCCGACTTATACGGCATCTTATGACGAATCCCGCTATTATTTCGGTGATCAATGGTACACTACTTACCGTCCCAATGGCTACGATGCCAACATCAAGTGGGAGACTACCGAAACTTATAATATCGGTATCGACTATGGTTTCCTGAACAACCGCATCTCCGGTACGATTGACTACTACTGGCGTACTACCAAAGACCTGCTGAATAAGATATTCGTTCCTGCCGGAAGCAACTTTACCAATATGATTGAAACCAATATCGGTAATATGAAGAGTAAAGGTCTGGAAATCGGTATCAACGTGATTCCCGTGAAGAATAAGGATTGGGAATGGACTGTCAGCGGTAACTTTACCTGGAATACTTCCGAAATTACGAAGCTGAACACCATCGACCGTGAAGATAACTATGTGAAGACTGGTAATGCCGGTGGTACAGGTAAATATCTGCAAGTCCACATGGTAGGCGAAACTCCGAATACTTTCTACCTGTTGCAACAGGCTTATGACGATAATGGTAAGCCGCTGGATGGCAAATATATCGCAAAAGATGGTTCCGTCACCAGCAGCGAAGAAGATGCTAATAAGTACGTGACCGGTAAAAGCTCCAAAGCTCCTTACTACTGCGGTCTTTCTACCCGTCTGACATACAAGAACTGGGATTTGGGTATCAACGGACATGGAAGCTTCGGTGCTTATGTTTATAACTATGTGAAAGCCTCCGATTCTTTGGACGGACTTTATGGTGGAACCGGCGTTTCCAGCAACATTCTGCGTTCTACCCTTGAAACCGGATTTACGCAGGATCGCATCTATACCGATTACTTCCTGGAAAAAGGTGACTTCTTCCGTATCGACAACATCACGTTAGGACATACCTTCGATAAGTTGTGGAACGAAAAGACCTCTCTTCGTCTCTCTTTCACCGTGCAGAATGTATGTACACTGACAGGCTATAGCGGTCTTGACCCGGAAATTTATAGCGGTATTGATAAGAACATCTATCAGCGTCCGCGTATGTTCATGCTGGGAGTAAATCTTAATTTTTAATTCATGAAAAATCAGAAAACAATGAAAACGAAATATTTCAAGTTAGCAAGTATATGTCTGGTATCTCTCTTCCTTCTTTCTTCTTGTCTGGGAGATTTGGATACATTGCCTTTGGACGACAATGAATTGGTGGGCGAGAAGGTTTATTCTACGCCTGAGGGATACATCGGAGTATTGGCAAAGTGTTATGCCAGCCTTATCCAGACCGGACAAAAGGGTGGTGATGGCGGAAACGGTGACGTGCCGGGTATTGATGAAGGTTATAGTGGCTATACACGTGCTCTGTTCTATCTGCAAGAGGCTTGTACGGATGAGATCGTTTTCCATTCCGGTGGCAGTCATGGAAGTTTGTCACTGTTGTATATGAACTGGGACCCTTCGACAAAGATTATTTGCTATTCATATTATCGTCTGTATATGGCTATTAACTACTGTAATGAGTTTTTGCGCGAAAGTACGGAAGGGAAATTGAAAGACCGTGGCGTATACGATGCTTTGCAGGCTGAAATGCCTTATTACCGTGCCGAAGCACGCTTCATCCGTGCTTATTGCTACAGCATGATTTGCGACTTGTACGGTTCGGGTCCTTTCATTGATGAAACGATGGATGTAGGTACGATTCCCCATCAGAAGACCCGCCAGGAAATCTACGACTATGTGGTTTCCGAAACGGAAGAACTGACAACCTTGCTGAAAGAACCGAAGCGGAATGAGTATGGGCGTGTGGATCGTGTATCGGCTTGGTTTCTCCTGGCACGTGTCTATCTGAATGCCGAAACATGGGTAGGCAAGAATGAATATGCCAATGCTTATAAATATGCCAAGAAAGTGATTACGGAAGGTAATTATCCGTTGGCTTCTGATTACCGTCACATCTTCCTGGCAGATAACAATACTTGTTCCGAAATCATCTGGCCTTTGGTGCAGGATGCTGACTATGCACAGAGCAGTGCCGGAACCAACTTCCTGATTAAAGCATTGATGAATGGTCCGATGGATAGCTATGTAAAAACCGGAGTAGGTAGCCGTGGTTGGGGTAATGCCCGTGTGAAGGTGGCGCTTGTAGATAAGTTTGATGAGGCTGACCAAACCTTTTATGAAAATGATCCCTGGGGAGATAATAAGAAGGATAAGCGTGCACAGTTCTTTACCATCGGCCATACAAAGGAAACTTGGGTAGAAGGTAAGGCTTTCCAGAAGACTTTTGAGAATGGCTATGCATGCATCAAATGGAGAAATGTAACTAAGGACCGTAAGGAATTGGTAGATGGCGGTACTAAGTATTCGTCTGTAGACCTCCCGATGTTCCGTACGGCAGATGCTTACCTGATGGCTGCTGAGGCTATTCTTCGCGGGGCTGCGGAAGGCACGCGTGCTGAGGCGCTGGGTTATGTGAATGAAATCAGAGACCGTGCTTATATGTCCGGCAACTATGGTGACGGGGTATCCGGTCGTATTACCGACGGCCAGTTGAATCTGGACTTCATTCTGGATGAAAGAGCTCGTGAGATGAATATGGAGTTGGTGCGTCGCACAGATCTGATCCGCTTTGGCAAATTCACAAAAGGATATAACTGGGATTGGAAAGGTAGCAGCGACGGTGAAGTTGGTACGTATGTGGGTAAAGATGTGAACGATAAGTATAAATTGTATCCCATTCCGCAGGATGAGTTTACCACGAACCCGTATCTGACACAGAATCCGGATTATCAGAAATAAGGATGAAGGTTGATTCATTACTTTTCGGTTATGAGTTAAATGATAAATAATCTTTTAGACACGGATGACACGGATGACGCGGATCTTTTTTTTATCCACTTTTATAGCGCAGCCTTTTAAATCCGCGTTATCCGTGTCATCCGCGTCTAAAAAATAATATACCGAATGGCGCTAATCACTTATCACCAAACACTAATCACTTTTGTTCTTTTCCATTCCTTTTTACTCATACAATAATAAATACATTAAAAATAACAACTTGTTTATGAGAATGAAACGAACTCTTTTTTCAATCGTCCTGTTAGCCGTTTTTGCTGTGCAAGGCTTATATGCACAAGCTACGCGCGAAGAAATCTTCAATGATATTGCAACGACAGGTGGTGTATATTACGCTTACCCCGGTCCTTCGGGCGTCCAGACCAAGGCTCCGAAAGGTTATGAACCGTTCTATATCAGTCACTATGGCCGTCATGGTTCCCGCTGGCTGATTGCAGATGAAGACTACGTCCGCGTAATGGAAGTCTTTGAGAAAGCCCATGCAGCCGGAGCATTAACCGATTTGGGCGAAGATGTCCGTAAACGTCTGGACATTGTCTGGGCAGATGCTAAAGGACACGGCGGCGACCTCAGTCCGGTAGGAGTGAAGCAACAACGAGGCATTGCCGAACGTATGTATCAGGCATTCCCCGAAGTATTTAAAGGCGAACCGCAAATGTCTGCCCGTTCTACCGTAGTTATCCGTTGCGTGCTCAGCATGGATGCATTCTGCGAACGCCTGAAGGAATTCAACCCGAAGATGCGGATTGAGCGCGAATCCAGCAATAAATATATGGATTACCTGAATTTCCATACACAGGAAGCTATGAAGTTTACTTCACGCAAAGGGCCCTGGTATGAGGAATTCCGTAAGTTCGAGGAAGAACATGTCCGTCCGGAACGTCTGATGAATACACTGTTCAATAGCAAAGAGTATATTCGTAAGAATGTGAATCCTGAAGAACTGATGCGCGGTCTGTATTGGGTTGCTTCTGATATGCAGAACGTGGAACCGGAGGTTTGTTTTTATGATATCTTTGAGAAGCAGGAATTATTTGATATCTGGCAGATACATAACTATAAGAACTATGTATGCGACGGCCCTTCGCCCATGACGAACGGGCTGATGCTGGCAAACGCCAAATCTCTGGTTGAGAATATAATGGACTCGGCAGACGCGGCGATTGCCTCCGGTACAAACTCGGCCACTTTCCGCTTCGGACACGACGGTAACGTGATTCCTCTGGTGGGCTTGCTGAGACTGGAGAACTGCTATAATGAAGAGTCCGATCCGGCCAAATTCTATCAGGCATGGTGTAACTTCAAAATGGTGCCTATGGCTGCCAATGTGCAGATTGTTTTCTTCCGTAAGAAAGGCAGTGCAGACGATATCATCGTGAAGTTCATGCTGAACGAGAAAGAAGTGAGTATTCCGGTGAAGACCGACATCGCTCCTTTCTATCACTGGAAGGACGTCAGGGCATTCTACAAAGACCTGCTGTCCCAACTGCCGGATAGACCGTAAATCATTAAGGAATACGGAATAGAACGCAAATTACACAGGTTACGCAATTTCTTTTAGGCCCCCTATCGGTTGCCTTATATAAGACGAAAAATTGCGTAATTTGTGTAATTTGCGTTCTGTCTTTATTCCCCACTTGCTTTTTTTCCGTACTTTCGTGCATTCATCCAATAAAATTAAAGAAGAACGATATGAAAATACGTGTAGGCTTTGGCTTCGATGTACACCAGTTGGTGGCAGGGCGTGAACTTTGGTTAGGCGGTATCCGCTTGGAACATGAGAAAGGATTACTCGGACATTCGGATGCCGACGTGTTGATCCATACCATTTGTGATGCCTTGCTGGGAGCCGCCAATATGCGTGATATCGGTTATCATTTTCCCGATACCGCAGGAGAGTTCAAGGACATAGACAGTAAAATATTACTAAAGAAAACCGTAGAACTGATTGCAACCAAAGGCTATTCCGTGGGCAACATCGATGCAACCATCTGTGCGGAACGCCCCAAACTGAAATCCCATATTCCCGCCATGCAGCAGACGCTTGCCAAAGTAATGGGAATAGATGAAGACGACATCTCCATCAAAGCTACTACTACGGAAAAGCTTGGTTTTACCGGTCGCGAAGAAGGTATCTCTGCTTATGCAACAGTTCTGATTACCAAAGAATAATTGATTCTGACCTAATAACTACCTAAAACTAATCACTAACATGAAGAGAATCTCTTTAACCCTTTGTCTGGCTTTTCTGACAGTTCTGTTCTGCCAGGCACAGGTTGTCCCCTTAAAGTTTAACAAGAACGGAGAGTTTAAAATCGTCCAGTTTACTGACATCCACTTCAAGTATGGAAACCCTGCTTCGGATATTGCTTTGAAGCGCATCAATGAAGTGCTTGATGCCGAACGTCCCGACTTGGTTGTTTTTACAGGAGATGTGGTTTATGCCGCACCTGCGGATACGGCTATGCGAACCGTGCTTGCCTGTGCTTCTTCCCGCAAGTTGCCTTTTGTTGTTACTTTCGGTAACCATGATAATGAACAAGGTAAAACCCGTGCCGAGCTCTATGATGTCATCCGGTCCATGCCTTACAACATTCAGCCCGATCGCGGAACAGTCGAATCTCCCGATTACGTTCTTACAGTGAAGTCTTCGGATGGTAAGAAAGATGCTTCTGTGCTCTATTGCCTCGACTCTCATTCGTATTCCAAGTTGCCCGATGTGAAAGGGTACGACTGGCTCACGTTCGATCAGGTAAACTGGTATCGTCAGCAAAGTGCTGCCTTTACCGCTAAGAATGATGGGAAACCTTTGCCTGCTCTGGCATTCTTCCACATCCCCTTGCCCGAATATAATGAAGCAGCTTCCGATGAGAATGCTATTCTCTATGGTACGCGTATGGAAAAAGCTTGTGCTCCTGCTATTAATACCGGTATGTTTGCTGCTATGAAAGAGGCGGGCGACGTGATGGGTACTTTTGTCGGTCACGATCATGACAATGATTATTCGGTCATGTGGAAAGGCATCGTACTGGGCTATGGACGCTTCACTGGCGGTAATACGGAGTATAATCACCTTTCAAACGGTGCCCGTGTGATTGTATTGAAGGAGGGCGAACGCACCTTTACTTCCTGGATACACCTGAAAGGCGGCGAGTTGATAGATAAGACCGTTTATCCTGATAGCTACGTGAAAGACGACTGGCGTAAACGTCCGTTGGTTACGGAATAACCCTTCTGATAAGAACTTCCTTACATGTCATGCAAAAGATGCCACCTTTGTTGCAAAAAAAAGAAAATCATATGGATAAGATAAAAACAGGATTGGCTGCCTTTGGAATGTCGGGGCAGGTGTTTCATGCTCCTTTTATTTTCACCAATCCCCATTTTGAGTTAGCTGCGATTACTGAACGCAGCAAGGAATTGTCACGGGCGAAGTATCCGCAATCCCGTATCGTGCGTAGTTTTGAAGAATTGATAGGGATGGAGGAGTTGGAACTGGTTGTCGTAAATACTCCGGACAGTTTTCATTACGAATATGCCCGTCGTGCTCTCGAAGCCGGAAAGCATGTTGTCGTAGAAAAACCTTTCACCACTACCGTAGAGGAAGGCGAAGAACTCGTGACTCTTGCTGCGGAAAAAGAACTGACCCTGAGCGTTTACCAGAATCGCCGTTGGGATTGCGACTTCCTGACTGTGAAAGAAATATTGGACAAAGGTCTGTTAGGCCGTCTGGTAGAATTTGAATCCACCTTTCCCCGTTACCGGAATTTCATCAAACCCAATACCTGGAAAGAAACCGGGGAGAGTGGCGGAGGCCTGACTTATAATCTGGGTGCCCACGTCATAGATCAGGCTGTGCAGTTGTTCGGTATGCCCGAAGCTGTATTTGCCGATATTGCAACTTTGCGTACCGGTGGTAAAGTGGATGATTACTTCATTATCCATTTACTGAAACCTGCCCATGCACCGGAAGTGAAGATTACACTGAAAGCCAGTTATCTGATGTGTGAGAATGAACCTCGCTTTGTACTTCATGGCACGGAAGGTTCGTATGTGAAGTACGGTCTTGATCCTCAGGAAGCAGATCTAACTAAAGGCATACTGCCGGATACTCCGCGTTGGGGAGAGGAAGATAAATCCCAGTGGGGAATACTTCATACGGAAAAGAATGGGGATGTGGTGCGTGAATCTTATCCAACCCTTCCCGGTAACTATGCTGCTTTCTATGAGAACATTTATCAGCACGTCCGTAAGGGAGAGGTCTTGCAAAGTGATGCCCGCGGAGTTCTTGGTGTCATCCGGCTGATTGAAGCGGCTTGGGAGAGCAGTCGGACAGGAAGTGTTATCAGATTATAACCTGGCTTATGGATAAAAAAGCGATTGTTCTTTCCGTTGCCGGTTCCGACAGTTCCGGTGGTGCAGGCATACAGGCGGATATAAAGACTATCTCCGCATTGGGCGGATATGCTGCTACGGCAATCACTGCAATCACTGTGCAGAATACATTAGGTGTGCAAGCTGTCCATCCTGTGCCGGCAGAACTGGTAGGCAAGCAGATGCAGGCCGTGATGGAAGATTTACGACCGGATGCCATTAAGATAGGTATGACCGGAAATGTGGAGATTATTAGTGAAATAGCGCGGTTGTTACATCAATATTCACCCCGGCAGGTGGTTCTCGATCCGGTAATGGTTTCTACCAGTGGGCACAATCTGATGACGGATGAGGCAGTGGAAGCTATTTGCACGCTATTGCTTCCGGAAGTGTCTCTTGTTACTCCTAATTTACACGAAACAGAGGTTCTGCTACAGCAACCTGTTCATACGGTTGATGAAATGGAGGATGCTGCATGCCGCTTGTTTGAAAAGTATCACTGTGCCTTTCTTATTAAGGGAGGTCATTTGAAGGGTAATGAGATGTGTGATGTGCTTTATGATGGAAATCAACTGAATATCTTTGGCAGCAATCGCATCCGTTCCGGCAATCTGCATGGTACAGGGTGTACACTTTCATCCGCAATTGCTACATTCCTGGCACAAGGAGCATCTTTGTATGAAGCTGTGGAGCAAGCCAAGGAATACATTTCTTGTGCTATCGAAGCCGGAAAAGATTTGCATATAGGGCAGGGGAATGGTCCTTTATGGCATTTCCCGTCTTTGATAAGTCCTGTAAATAACAAATAAAGACATGAAACTCATTATCATTACATCTCCGGACTTTCTTCCGGATGAGGCGCGTATCCTCACTGAACTTTTTAAGGCAGGACTGGATTTATTGCATTTACGTAAGCCGGAGGCTGAAATCTATGAAGTGGAAAGTCTTCTGCAGGAAATCCCGATGGAATATAGAAGCCGGATTGTTATTCATGACTTCTTCCTTTTGAAAGAGAAGTATTCTTTAGGAGGGATTCACCTGAATTCCCGTCATCCGGAAGCACATGAAAATTATCATGGGCTATTAAGTCGTGCTTGTCATAGCTTGGAAGAGGTGGAAACCACAACACCTCGGTTTGATTATGTACTCATGAGCCCCGTTTACGACAGTATTTCCAAACAAGGATATCGTTCGGGCTATTCAACAGAGGCACTGAGACAAGCGCAAGAAAAAGGTATTATCAATGAAAAAGTGATTGCTCTGGGTGGAGTCAATGAAGCAAACCTTGCAGAAATCAAGTCTTTAGGTTTCGGTGGTGCTGCTTTATTGGGCGATATTTGGAATCGTTATCATGCATGGGAAGACATCGAACAACTGCTTACCCATTTCAGAAAACTGAAGTATTGTGCAGAATAATCTTAAAGCAGTAGCCGGTTTCTTATTTGAGGTATAATCTAAATATACGGGCGAAAGATTTCCGTCTCTATCAATTGTATGTGACATCGTAGAAACGGATAATCGCTCGCCCGGTATATATGGGAAAATAGTCTATGAAAGATTTATTTCTTCAACTTTGCAATAATCTCTTCAGCAACCTTTTTACCTGACATCAACATGCCGCCGAAGATAGGACCCATGCGTGGAGTTCCCGAAACGGCAGAAGCTGCCATACCGCAAACGTACAGTCCCGGATAAATTTCTTTTGTACCGTTTACTACTTCTTCTTCTCCTGCAATTACGTCCAGTGAACGTTCACCAATCACACCACCTGTTTCGGTGGCCAGGCGACTGCCATTTTTGCGTGCCACGGTAGCGGCGATTTCGCTGTCGTGTCCTGTTCCGTCCACTACTATTTTGGCAAGGATGTTCAGTGGGTCTACGTGCATACCTTCGCGTAATACGGGAGTCCAGTTTACAACTACTCCATTTACTGTGTTATTTTTGAAAATAACATCTTCTACAGAATAACAGTTGAATACGGTGGCTCCTGCATGTACGGCATGGTAAAGCAATGCGGAAGTACTTTCCACAGAGTCCATTACATAGAGCCCGTCTTCATACTTCTCGTGGTTGATATTGAATTCTTTTATAATATCAATGGCTTCTTCCTGAATTACAATCTGGTTGAACATCATAGCGCCACCCCACATGCCACCGCCGGGGGCAAGTTTACGGTCAAACTGTGCTACTTTCAATCCGGCCTTTGCCAGATAGTAAGCAGCTACGATACCCGATGGACCACCACCTACAATGGCGACATCCAGATCAAGGTTTCTTTCTAATTTCTCAAAATAGGTACTAATGATACCTTTGGATACTTTTGTTTCAATCATGTTCTTATAAGTTTAAAAAGTTATTTTGTTCTTTATGAATAATGCAAAGAGAGATATTCTAAAAGTCTATTTGTTATTTTCTATCTCTTCTGCTTCTGCATCATAATCGCAATCCCTCAGCCCTTGGCTGATCCGCATGGCGCAGAAGTTAGGTCCGCACATCGTGCAGTACTTTCCGTTCAGATGGTTTGCTTCCTTGTAATATTGCAAGGCACGTTCCGGGTCCAAACTCAGATTAAACTGGTCTTTCCAGCGGAACTCGTAGCGGGCTTTACTCAAGGCATCGTCCCGGATCTCCGCACCCGGATGCCCTTTGGCAAGATCCGCGGCATGTGCAGCTATTTTATAAGTGACCACTCCTATACGGACATCCTCTTTTTGAGGCAAGGCGAGGTGCTCTTTCGGGGTTACATAGCAAAGCATTGCTGTTCCGTACCAACCGATTTGTGCTGCGCCGATGGCACTTGTGATATGGTCGTATCCCGGTGCAATATCCGTTACCAGCGGACCGAGGGTATAAAATGGTGCTCCGTGGCATTTTTCTATCTGCCGGTCCATATTCTCTCTGATCTTATGCATCGGCACATGACCGGGACCTTCGATGAATGCCTGTACATTCTTTGCCCAGGCACGCTCTACGAGTTCACCCATTGTGTCCAACTCCGCAAACTGAGCCCGGTCATTGGCATCACGAATCGCTCCGGGACGTAAACCGTCTCCTAAAGAGAGTGCCACATCATATTGTGCACATATATCACATATATCATCAAAATGCTCATACAGGAAACTTTCCTTCTGATGTACCTTGCACCATTGTGAAATGATACTGCCACCACGACTCACCATTCCGCAAAGGCGTTCGTTAGCATAATGGATATTCTTCAGGCGTATGCCGCAATGAATTGTAAAATAATCCACTCCTTGTTCACACTGCTCGATCAGCGTATCCCGGAATAACTCCCAGGTAAGGTTTTCCGCTTTTCCGCGTACTTTTTCCATAGCCTGATACATAGGGACTGTACCTACCGGAACGGGGCAATTACGGATGATCCATTCGCGGGTTTCGTGGATGTTTTCTCCTGTAGATAAATCCATCAATGTGTCTCCACCCCATTTGCAACTCCAAACGGCTTTTTCCACTTCTTCTTCAATAGTAGAGGAAGTAGCCGAATTTCCAATATTGGTATTGATCTTTACAAGAAACTTTGAACCGATGATCATAGGTTCTGCCTCAGGATGGTTGATATTGGCAGGCAATGCGGCACGTCCTGCTGCAATCTCTTCCCTTACAAACTCTGGTGTGATGTAAGTATCTATACCCAGTTCTTTGCAGTTCATGTTTTCACGGATGGCTACATATTCCATTTCCGGGGTAACGATACCCTGTTTGGCATAATACATTTGGGTAATCTCTTTTCCTTCCTTTGCACGATAGGGCAAGGTGATATGGTCAAAACGTAAGGGATCGAGACTTTTGTCCGCCAGACGCATCTTTCCATATTCGGAACTGATTTCCGGTAGTCGTTCAACTTCCCGTTCCTGTATCCACGGTTCGCGGAGGCGTGGCAGGCCTTTCTTTAAATCTACTTTCAGGTTTGGATCACTGTATGCACCACTTGTGTCATAGATGTAGACAGGTGCATTCTCCGTCATGACTTTTTTCCCGTTTTCCACTACTACGGTAGGGGTGAGGTTTACTTTTCGCATCCCCACCTTCAGGTAAGGATGGAGTTGCCCTTGCATATAGACTTTCTCGGATTCGGGATAAGTAATTCTTGTTTTATCTTCCATGGTTCACTAATTGATTGCTATTGGGTCAGTCGTATAATTGTCTCCATTTCATGTACAGGATTCTCTGCTTTCAGAATACCGCCGCTTAGCGCTATCCCGCTCAGTCCTAATGCTTTCAGGGATGGAATGTCTTCGCGTGTGATTCCACCGATGGCAATAATCGGAATGGATATGCCTTCCTTCTGCATTTGTGCAAGTATGGAACGGTAGCCGTCCAGTCCCAGGATAGGTGATAACTTTTGCTTGGTAGTTGTGAAACGGAAAGGGCCGCAACCTATGTAGTCGGCACCATCGGTAACATGTTGCCTGATGTCCGCAAATGTGTTGGCGGTTCCACCGATAATAAACCCTTTGCCCAGCATTTTCCTTGCTTCTTCTATCGGCATATCCAGTTTTCCTAAGTGGACACCGTCCGCACCAATTTCTTTCACCAGATCTACATGATCATCAATGATGAAAGTAGCTCCGTATTGGCGGCAGAGTTCCTGTACGTGCATGGCTGTGGTCTTCAGTTCTTCTTCGGAAGCATTTTTCATCCGAAGTTGAACCCAGTGGCAGCCTCCTTCGAGGGCTATACGTGCGGAGTCCGGATAAGAAATGGATGCCGTAAAATGCGTAATGAATTGTACGTCAAACATTCAAATTCTGAATTTAGAAATTATACTTGCAGAAAGGGGCAGTAGTATAAACGAATAGTAAGAAGATAAGAAGAAAAATTCCCTTCGACGGTACTAACCGTATCAGGTTCATTGGGTATAATCTCAGCTATATTTATAGCACCCCCTTTTCTGCCGACAAAGTAAGGACGAATGTTTTTAACCGGAAAGAGACCGGCTTATCTTTTATGATTATTTAAACTTAACATAATTCAGTCGTGTATATTGCTTGTTTCCCGAAGTAAAGGTGCATGAGATACGTGCTGAAGCGATAAATACCGTTTCACCAGGTTGGAAAGCGTGCTCTGTACCGGGCACTTGGCACGATTCCCGGCTTGCAGTGCGGGAACTTACCCGGAAAGTAATCAGATTGCCGATAGGGTCTTCCAGTGTAAGTATCTGCCGGACATGGAAATAGGGAGTTGTTCCTTTGACCATTGTTTTGTAAGGATCGTCTTCCAACCGTACACGTAGTACTTTCAGCGTTAGGTTCTCTACTTTATCTCCCTCCTTACCCAGAAAGCGGCTGGTAGAATATTTCTGCCTTGCCTGTCGTTTTTGAATATCCAGATGAACGGAATGGTATATCTGTGCTATTTGTACGAAACGTTCCTGTTTAGGAATACGGGGAGTGAATTTATAGGCAATCCAACTAACATAACTCGGGTCGATGCGGAAGATTTCGTGCAGGAAATGTCCGTGATATTTCCCGAAAGCAATAATATCGTCTCCCTTACTTTGCATACGTTTAGCATTATACTCCACCAATAGCATGCAGCGGGGAGAGTAATAACATAGACTGCTTGCTGCCCGCAGGCTTTCATGAATATCTGTAGAAAGGTCTTGAATGTAAAAAATAGACTGGCGTTCGGGTAGTGGAGAATAAATCCATAATGAATAACGGGGGTAATCGGGACGGGGCAGTGCTACCAGATAAGCACCTACATCTTTGTAAGATGTTCTTCCCCGGTTGTATTCGTTTAATTTCTGATACAACAGTTCTTGTTCTGCTTCGGGTATTCCCGGAATAATCGGATTTGCCATAAGCATTGAGTTATTTACTCAAATATAAGATTTTTCAGGCAAATAATCAAACTTTGTATGGAAAGTTTTAGAAAGAGATAATCTATATTTTATAAAATAACTGAAATTATATTATTCGATAACTTTGAATGATACTACTTATAATCTCTTATTCTTACAATCCACTTTTCCTGTGTGGTGCATTCACTTTATATCTGCTCCATATCCGAACCGTATCAAGACCGTACTTGCTCCGTACATTCTCCACTCAGAGGTACCTTTATACGGAGAAAACACGGAGATGGTACGGAGCAAGTATGGCTAAGGTATGCTCTGGATGGGTTTTTGAAGACTGCCGAGTCAATATTTACAGCTTTGTACTGCTCTGCAACGTGTAGGGTATATATCTGAAGAAGAGTAATCAAAATAAACATTGCTTAGGCGAGTGTAAATTAGAGGAGTATATCTTCCCAATAAAGGTGTCAGAATCTGACCATTAGTTCCAGCACTATTTTGTCTTGTTCGGACTCTTTGGCAATACTGTTTTTAGCATAGAAATATTTCTCAAAGTTCAGTCGAAGGTCCGTGCGGAATGCTTTACTGAGGCTAAATGTGATACCACCAGTCACGCGATGACGTTTGTAGTCAGTGGTGACTAAAGCTCCGGTTTCTTCATCGATGGCTTTGCCATCACTTTGGCTGGTCATCATGTCATAACGTGCCAGGAAAGACATTTTATTGAATACTTTTCGCAAAGGTAGGTCGTAGTTGATGAAACTATTTACAGCATGTACATTGTCGTAGGCATTGTCTGCATAGGTTTTATACAAGTATTCCCCTTCAATGTGGAAGCGTCCGAATTCATAGAAAGCACCGATGTCATACGAATTTATCCGTACGTCCTGTGGCTGTATGCTCTGTATGCTTAAAGCGAGGTTTAGCTTCTTGGCAAAGAGGAACTGTGCTTTGGCAGAATAATTCACCTCTTTGTGCCACTCTTTTTGATTGGTCAGCCCCGAACCATTGTAGAGTCCACCTTCTAACGTGACAGGTACTTCGGTTCCTAATTTATAGCCCAATGTAACACCAACGTCACGTACATTACCAACTTGTTTCGCAATAAATGAACGGTTGGCAAAATATTGCTGGTGCGGAGAACGGTGGGCATCGATAGTGAACGGTACGCGCATTTGTCCGGCAGTGACGGTCAGGTCCTTTATTGGGAAAAGGCGTGCATAGGCATCCAGCATTTTTATTTGCCCTTCATCAGATAGGTCGATTTCAGCTTTATAAGCTACGATAGGCAGCACGTTGCCGGTGATGCTGATGCGTGCATTACGCACTTCAAAACGGCTGGCAGCCATTTCTGTTTGGTACTCAAACTTGGTACGGATGGTCCCGTGTATTTCCGGTAGATAATCCTTTGTTTCCAATTCTTCCTTGTCTACCTTCTTTCCGTCTTCGTTACGGTAAGGGTTTTGAGATATTGCGGCCAGTGGCAGCAGAGCGATGAGCAGCATGGATGCGCTTTTTTTCATAATAAGTTGTAGTCGATTAATTTATGGCGGCAAAGGTCGGACATACGTATGATGTTTTTGTGTCATAAATATTGCATTTTTGTTACACGTCTATCTATGAGAGGGAGACTCGTTTATGATTCAAAATCTATGTGGACAATATTAATTGTTTTTTCGGACGATTTAAATCAATCTGTTAGGATGAAAAACTGTAAATTTGGGACGTTGAAACTATTTGAGAACTTTGTTTATAACTATAAATAGCTTGTTATTATGAAAACATTCATCACATTATTTGTATATCTGGCTTTCCTCTGTGGCAATGTATTGGCCCAAGATACTCCTCTTATTCTCAAATTCGGGTTGTTTGCTGATGCGCAGTATGCAGATTGTCCTTCGGAAAATACGCGGTTCTATAGGGAGACACTACGAAAAATGGACACTTGTGTCAGTTACTTCAATCGGCAGAATGTGGAGTTTACAATTAATTTGGGGGATATTGTTGATAGAAAAAACAGCGACTTAAAAACAATCATGTCTTGTCTCTCTCGTCTGGATCGTGAGATTTATCATCTTACGGGTAATCATGATTATAAAGAGGTGGCAGATGTCTCTGTTCTATACCGGCAGTTGAATATGCCTGCTGGGTATTACTCGTTTCAGAAACAAAATTGGATTTTTATTATGTTGAATACCAATGAAGTTTCGGCATATGCTCATGTCGTAGGAACTGAAAAAGAGCAGGAACTGGCTGAGATGCTGGAGCATATAAAACAGACTGGCGGCAAACAAGGATATAGATGGAATGGGGGAGTCAGTAAGAAACAGATGAAATGGCTGGATAATTTGTTAGCTGAATGTGAGAGAAATAATAATAATGTGTTAATCTTTACACATCATCCGCTCTATCCGGAAAGTGAGTTTACAGCTTTGAATAATGTGGAAATTCTGAATACTATTTCAAAGTATCCATGTGTGAAAGCTGTCTTTTCGGGACATCATCATGCTGGAGCATTCGGCTATTATAAAGGAATACCAATGATAACACATGAGGGAATGATAGAGACAGAAAAACAAAATGCATATTCTATTGTGGAACTTACTCGTGACTCTATTTTGGTGAGAGGATGTGGAAGAGTGCCTTCCCGGTCGTTTAAGTATTTTCTGTGAAGGCATGCTAAAAAGGTATGCCTTTTCTATTTCTTCTGCCCGAAATCATGTATTTTTGTAAGCTAATAAAATGAATCTCCCAAAATGAATAGATCTGAAAAGCGAGTATTGGTAGGCATGAGCGGTGGTATAGATAGTACCGCTACCTGCTTAATGTTGAAGGAACAAGGTTATGAGATAGTGGGCCTTACCATGTGGGTATGGGGAGATGAACCTGTAGAGGCCCGTCAGCTTGCTGATAGTATGGAGATTGAACACTATGTAGCTGATGAACGTGAGGCTTTTCGTAAAGTGATTGTACAGAACTTTATAGATGAATATTGTCAGGGACGGACACCCAATCCGTGTGTGATGTGTAATCCTATGTTCAAGTTTCGCATACTGACGGAATGGGCGGATAAATTGGATTGCGCATGGATTGCTACCGGACATTATACTCGTTTGGAAGAAAAGAATGAAAAAGTATATATCGTTGCCGGAGATGATGAAAAGAAGGACCAATCTTATTTTCTCTGGAGATTAGGACAGGATGTGCTGAAACGTTGCATTTTTCCATTGGGAACTTATACGAAGCTACGGGTGCGTGAGTATTTGCGTGAGAAAGGTTATCAGTTAAAGGCTGAAGAAGGTGAAAGTATGGAGGTCTGTTTCATTAAAGGTGATTATCGTGACTTCTTGCGTGAACATAGCCCTGAAATTGACAGGGAAATAGGTCCCGGATGGTTTGTCAATTCTGAAGGTGTGAAGCTGGGGGAACATAAAGGTTTTCCTTATTATACGATTGGGCAGCGGAAAGGCTTGGAAATAGCTTTAGGTAAACCAGCCTATGTATTGAAGATCAATCCACTGAAAAATACAGTGATGTTAGGTGATGCCGAACAATTGCAGACTGAATATATGTTGGCGGAGCAGGACCATATTATTGATGAGCAGGAGTTCTTTTCGGCCCCGGATTTATCAGTACGTATCCGGTATCGTAGTAAACCGATTCCATGTACAGTGAAAAGATTGGAAGACGGACGTTTGTTTGTGCATTTTGCGTCGGAGGCTTCAGCTATTGCACCGGGACAGTCTGCTGTCTTTTATATTGGAAGGCGGGTTGTGGGTGGCTCGTTTATCGCTTCCCAGCGTGGCATTGGTCTGGTTATTGCAGAAAATAAATAAGTAATAGATAATAATAGAATGAGAAAATTATTTCTTCTTTTGGCTTTCACCCTGTTTATGACAGGTGTGTCCGCACAGCAAGATTCATTGAAGTATCGCATCAGCTTAAAAGACAAGGCTGCTACAGAGTATTCATTAAAACGTCCTGAGAAGTTCTTGTCGGAAAAGGCTATTGAGCGCCGCAAAAAGCAGAACCTTCCGATTGATTCTACCGATTTGCCGGTGTGCCGCAAATATATAGATGAAATCCGCAAACAGGGAGTGAATATCGTAGTGGTTGGAAAATGGGATAATTTTGTAACAGTATCTTGTAATGATACTACTTTAATAGACCGCATTGCAGCATTACCTTTTGTACGTTCTGCGGAAAAAGTATGGTTGTCTCCCGGTGCTGATAAACCGACAATGTCAACGGAACGGGATTCTGTAATCAATCAACCGACCATACATCCCGATAGTATCTATGGGCGTGCCATCACTCAGGTTCAATTGAGCAATGGAGATAAATTGCATGAAGCCGGTTTCAAAGGTCAGGGAATGACGATTGCAGTTATTGATGCCGGTTTCCACAATGTAGATAAGATTACTACTATGCAAAATATTCATATTTTGGGTACAAAAGATTTTGTGAATCCCCAAGCGGATATTTTTGCAGAGAGCAGTCACGGCTTGAGCGTTCTGTCTTGTATTGGAATGAATCAACCTGAGATTATGACGGGGACAGCACCCGAAGCTTCTTTCTGGTTGCTTCGCAGTGAAGACGAATATTCGGAGCATTTGGTAGAGCAGGATTATTGGTCGGCTGCTGTAGAATTTGCCGATAGTGTGGGAGTGGATGTGATTAATACCTCTTTGGGGTATTATACGTTTGATGACAAATCAAAGGATTATAAATATCGTGATTTGGATGGACGGCATGCTTTGATGTCTCGTCAGGCTTCCCGCATTGCTGATAAGGGAATGGTGCTGGTATGTAGTGCTGGTAATTCCGGTATGGGGTCTTGGAAGAAAATTACTCCTCCGGGAGATGCGGAAAATGTATTGACGGTAGGAGCTGTCGATAAGAAAGCCACATTGGCCCCTTTCTCATCTATTGGTAATACTGCAGACCATCGTGTGAAGCCTGATGTTGTTGCAGTAGGGTTAGGATCAGACGTCATCCGTCCGGATGGCAATCAGGGACGGGCCAATGGTACTTCTTTCTCTTCGCCTATTATGTGTGGTATGGTGACTTGTTTGTGGCAGGCTTGTCCGAAGTTGACAGCAAAGGAAGTGATTGAATTGGTGCGTCGGTCTGGTGATCGTGCGGATTTTCCCGATAATATCTATGGATATGGGGTACCTGATATGTGGAAGGCGTACAATGAGTATAAGTTGAAGAATAAATAATGAATTACATGTTGCTATTGCTGATGTGTAACCTGTAATACGTAAATGAACAGAATGGAAGCATTGTCTTTGTATGATTTAAACGCTTTGGTGCGTCGGAGCCTTGAACAATGCCTGCCCGATGAATATTGGGTACAGGCAGAGCTGAGCGATGTGCGTACGAACAGTACCGGACATTGTTACCTGGAGTTTATTCAGAAAGATCTCCGTAGCAATAGTTTGATAGCAAAGGCGCGTGGAACCATTTGGGCAAATGTATATCGTTTGTTGAAACCTTATTTTGAAGAGTCCACAGGACAGGCATTTGTTTCTGGTATCAAGGTTTTGGTTCAGGTAACTGTCAGTTTTCATGAACTTTATGGTTACAGTCTTACCGTGCAGGATATTGATCCTACTTATACCTTGGGTGATATGGCACGCCGGCGCCGGGAGATATTAAAACAGCTTGAGGAGGAAGGGGTGTTGACCTTGAATAAGGAACTGGAAATGCCGGTCTTGCCCCAGCGTATTGCAGTAGTTTCATCACTTACAGCCGCAGGTTACGGGGACTTTTGCCATCAGCTAAAGAATAATTCCCGTGGCTTTTTCTTTCATACGGAATTATTTCCGGCATTGATGCAAGGCGACCGGGTGGAAGAATCTGTATTATCCGCTCTGGATGCTATTCTGAATCGTCAGGAAGATTTTGATGCTGTGGTTATTATCCGTGGCGGTGGGGCTACTTCTGATTTGTCCGGTTTCGATACCTATCTGCTTGCTGCTGCCTGCGCTCAGTTTCCGTTACCCATTATCACTGGTATAGGACATGAGAGAGATGATACGGTACTTGATTCTGTGGCTCATACCCGTGTGAAGACTCCGACTGCTGCTGCGGAGTACCTTATAAATTGCATGAATCTTGCTGCTGATGAACTGGAAGTACTTATCAGTCAACTGCATGAAAGTGTGCGCTCCCGTCTGACAGAAGAACATCGTAAATTGATTTCATACAGAAACCGTATTCCTTCTGCTGTTGTCCGGCGTGTGTCCGATGCCAAACTTGCATTACTGACTACCCGGAAAGATGTTTCGCTGGCTGTTCAGACTTCACTTTCGCGTCAACGGCATCGTCTGGAGTTGTTACAACAACGTCTTGCTGATGCTTCTCCCGAGAAGACGCTGGCACGTGGCTACAGTATCACGTTGAAAGATGGGAAAGTAGTGAAAAATGCTGCTATGTTAAATGAAGAAGACGAAATAGTCACTCGTTTCTACCGGGGTGAAGTAACCTCGGTCATAAGTCGTAAATCATAAACTTAAATCATAAATTTCTTTATGCCTACTCCGAAGAAAAAAGAAACTTATTCCCAGGCAATAGAACGTCTGGAGAAGATTGTCCGTCAGATAGACAATAATGAGTTGGAAATCGATGCGCTTGCTGAAAAAATAAAGGAAGCGAATGAGATTATTGCGTTTTGCAGTGACAAATTGACCAAAGCCGACAAGGAAATAGAAAAATTACTGTCGGAGAAGCGAGAAAGTGAAGAATAAAGATTAAATTTGTTGCAAAATGTACGTAATGAGATTACTAATACTTTGAGATATGAAAGAAATAGATTGGTCTAATCTGTCATTCGGATACATGAAGACAGATTATAATGTGAGAATTAATTTCCGGGAAGGTGAGTGGGGAAAACTCGAAATCAGCAGTAGTGAATTGATCAATATGCATATGGCAGCTACCTGTCTGCATTATGGTCAGGAGGCATTCGAAGGATTGAAAGCATTCCGTGGTAAAGATGGTAAAGTTCGTATTTTCCGTTTGGAAGAGAATGCCGCTCGCTTGCAGTCTACCTGTCGTGGTATTATGATGGCAGAATTGCCCACAGAACGTTTCAAAGAAGCTGTACTCGCAGTAGTGAAGATGAATGAGCGTTTTATTCCGCCTTACGAAAGCGGTGCTTCTCTTTATATTCGTCCGTTACTGATCGGAACAGGTGCACAAGTGGGGGTTCGTCCGTCCAGTGAATATATGTTCCTGATCTTTGTTACTCCGGTAGGTCCATACTTTAAAGGTGGTTTTGCTGCTACTCCTTACGTGATTACTCGTAAGTACGATCGTGCGGCTCCTCTCGGAACAGGTATCTATAAGGTAGGTGGTAACTATGCAGCCAGTTTGCGTGCCAGTCAGGAGGCTCATGCAGCGGGTTATTCTGCCGAATTCTATCTGGATGCCAAAGAAAAGAAATACATCGATGAATGTGGTGCTGCCAACTTCTTCGGCATCAAGGATAATACTTATATAACCCCTTTATCTACTTCCATCCTGCCTTCTATCACAAATAAGAGTTTAATGCAGTTGGCTGAAGATATGGGCATGAAGGTTGAACGCCGTCCGATTGCAGAAGAAGAACTTTCTACTTTCGAGGAAGCTGGTGCTTGTGGTACTGCTGCGGTAATAAGCCCGATTGAACGTATTGACGATCCGGAGAATAATCATTCTTATATCATTGCCAAAGACGGCAAACCGGGACCTGTATGCATGAAGTTATACAATAAGTTGCGTGGTATCCAATATGGTGACGAACCTGACACGCATGGCTGGGTAACCATTGTAGAATAACGCATGAGTAAAGGTAAGTTAGCGAAGTTTGCCGATATGGCAAGTTATCCGCATGTGTTCGAATACCCCTATTCGGCAGTAGATAACGTGCCTTTTGAGAAGAGAGGAAAATGGAATGAGTCGTTCTTTAAGAATGACCATCCCATTGTTTTGGAATTGGGTTGCGGACGCGGTGAATATACAGTAGGACTGGGGCGGCTATTTCCAGATAAGAACTTTATCGGAGTAGACATTAAAGGTGCCCGTATGTGGTCCGGTGCTACGGAGTCGTTGCAGGCAGACATGAAGAATGTTGCTTTTTTGCGTACGAATATCGAAATCATCGATCGTTTCTTTTCTGAAAATGAAGTGAGTGAAATTTGGTTGACCTTCTCTGATCCACAGATGAAGAAGGCCACAAAGCGTTTAACTTCCACTTATTTCATGGAGCGCTATCGTAGATTCCTGAAACCGGATGGTATCATTCATCTCAAGACAGATAGTAACTTTATGTTCACTTATACCCGTTATATGATTGAGGAGAATAGCCTCCCAGTGGATGTGATGACAGAAGATCTGTATCACTCCGGTATGGCTGATGAAATCCTTAGCATTAAAACTTATTACGAACAACAATGGTTGGATCGTGGGTTGAACATCAAATATATCAAGTTCCATCTGCCGAAAGAAGGTGAACTGCATGAACCCGATGTAGAAATAGAGTTAGATGAATATCGCAGTTATAACCGCAGTAAGCGGAGCGGACTGCAAACTTCAAAATAATACATAGTGATGAAGTGTTAGGGTGATAAAGTGCTGAACTGATAGTCACTTTATCACCTTACCGCTTTATCACTCTATCACAACTTTAGATTATGACACTTTATCCTAAACTGATTTTAGATGCACTGGCAACAGTGCGGTATCCCGGCACCGGAAAGAACCTTGTAGAAGCGGAAATGGTTGCCGATAATCTGCGTATTGAAGGCATGAAAGTCAGTTTCTCATTGATATTTGAGAAGCCGACAGATCCTTTCATGAAGTCGGTAATAAAAGCTGCTGAAACAGCTATTCATACCTATGTATCCAATGAGGTAGAAGTCATTATTGCTACGGAGAGTAAGCAGGCGGCACGTCCCGAACCGGGTAAGTTATTGCCTCAGGTAAAGAATATTATCGGAATTTCTTCTGGTAAAGGTGGGGTAGGTAAATCAACGGTATCTGCCAATCTTGCAGTAGCTTTGGCAAAGTTGGGCTATAAAGTAGGTTTGCTGGATGCTGATATTTTCGGTCCGTCTATGCCGAAGATGTTTCAGGTAGAAGATGCACGTCCTTATGCAGAGAATGTAGAGGGGCGTGATTTGATTGTACCGGTTGAGAAATATGGCATTAAACTGCTTTCCATAGGTTTCTTTGTAGACCCTGATCAAGCAACCCTGTGGCGTGGTGGTATGGCGAGCAATGCTTTGAAGCAACTGATAGGTGATGCGAACTGGGGAGATCTTGATTACTTCCTGATAGACCTCCCTCCAGGAACGAGTGATATCCACTTGACTGTGGTTCAGACGCTTGCTCTGACTGGCGCTATTGTTGTCAGCACACCGCAAGCTGTTGCATTGGCGGATGCCCGTAAAGGCATTAACATGTTTGTCAATGATAAAGTAAATGTTCCTATTCTGGGCTTAGTGGAGAATATGGCTTGGTTTACACCAGCCGAATTGCCGGAAAATAAATACTATATTTTCGGTAAGGAAGGGGCAAAGAAACTGGCAGAAGAAATGAATGTACCTTTATTGGGACAGATTCCTATTGTGCAAAGTATTTGTGAAAGTGGTGACAAAGGCACACCGGTAGCACTTGATGAGAATACTGTGACAGGACGTGCCTTTCTGCAATTAGCAGCGAGTGTAGTTCGCCAGGTAGATAAGCGGAATGTAGAGATGGCACCGACGGAAGTGGTGCAAATGCATAAATAGAGAACATCCTATTAATAATAAGAAAGAGATACTGCACTCAATAAACCGAGAGCGGTATCTCTTTCTTATTTTTCTGTTTGTACTACAAAAGTTCTTTTATATAATTCTCTATTTCCTTATCAGTAGAGTCTTTGTTATATCCGGTGACTATCTTTCTTATCACTCGATTTTCATCCAGTATGAAAAAGATCGGAGCGGAAATGGCTTGATAGGCTTTTACTATTTCGTCTGTACCAGTGGTCAGTTTATAATTTATGTGGTGTCTGTTAATATAGTTTTGAAGTGCGTGCGATTTTCGTCTCCACGTTTCTATTGCCACAATGTCAAGGTCATCAGTCTTAAATTTACTTTTTAATTTGTTTAAGAAAGGTATGGATAACTGGCATGGACCGCAGCCTATTCCAGTGAATTGCACAAGTAGTACCTTACTCTTGAAATCACTAAGTGATATATCCTGCTCTTTTTCATTTTTCAGAGTCCACGCAGTAGCCTTTTGTCCAACGAGAGATGAGGTAGGAACTGCTCTATTTTCTCCGACTTTTCTAATTTCATAATCTTTTGGGAAATAATCTGATAGTTTGAAATCATTAATTGATGATTTATTGATTTCTACATCCGAACAGGAATTCATAGAAATGTTGTGGTACATTTCTCTACGTACTTGATATGGTAAATCGTTTGATTTACTGATCCATATTTCATAGCCGGAAGTTGGATCCAGGCAATATGGGTTGTCTATTTTATAATCCTTGCCAAAGAACTCGACTTGCTTATCTTCATTGATTACCAATTTAAAGTAATAGTAGTCTTTTTCTTCTTTTAATTCAGTAGTAATATTATCGTTCGTATTTAGAGCATAACGGATTATACTCTTTGTATAGTTGAAGAAAGGAGGCCCTACTAATCTGAAAGGCAGAGATCTGGTTGTGAAGTCATCAATCATTATCCCTTTTTTATCATGAAACATGTGTGATACTACATGACCATCGTAACCAAACTCTAATTTTTTAGTATCATCAGGATCAAGCGCTATGTAGCTTGCTCCAATGGTTGAATCTGCCGGATTATTATATTCATTAATTAATTGGCGGAATTCAGATAGAGGTATAGTATCTCCCGGTTCCCAGGTTTTTGATACGTTGTAATAGCTTGCAGATTCAATTTTCTCAATCTTATTGAGAACTTTCTGCAAATACTCTTTTTTGCCTTCCTGTGCATTAATTGTATTGATAATGAACAAGAAGCAGGGAAACAGAATTAGTTTATTCATCGTGTAGGGAGTTAGCGGTTATCTGCATCCTGCCCCTGGTGTTGAATTTGACTGCCAGGGGAGGATTTGCGGATAACCTATTATGTTAGAGAGAATTTTTGGGGAAATAATTACTTTATTGCAGTCTGAATATGATAGGGAATGTATATCTTACATTAACTGCCTGCCCTCTCTGTGTACCAGGTTGCCATTTAGGCATATTGGCAGTAACCCGGATGGCTTCTGCATCCAATAGCGGGTCTACACCTTGACTAACTTTAGGATTGGTAACATTGCCATTTGCATCAATAATTACCTCTACAACCACTCGGCCTTGTGTCCCTGCTTTTTGTGCCCCTACTGGATATTTGATATTTTTGGATATATATCTCATAAGTCCTTCCGGCCCACCAGGGAACGAAGGCATTTGCTCTACCACTTCAAATACCTGACCTTCTTCTACAGGTGACTCTTGCCGGGTACCATAACCTACAACTACTGTTTCTTCTATTTTTTGTACGGGTTTGTATTCCTCTTTCTTATCCTCATCCGGTAGGCGGAACATAACAGGGACAGTGTATTTCACCCGAACCGGCTTTCCTTTCTGTGTACCCGGTTTCCAGTTGGGCATTGTACTGATAACGCGTACTGCTTCACCATCCAATTCCGGATCTACTCCACGGATAATGCCTATATTGGAAATACTACCATCTGTGTTTACTATAAACTGTACAGTGACACGTCCTTGTGTTCCGTTCTTCTGTGCATTGACCGGATATTTTATATTTTTCGATAAAAATTGCATCAATGCTGTCATGCCCCCACCCGGGAATTCTGGCATTGATTCTACTACTTCGAATACGGGATTGTCCGGATCATCGACAGGAGGATTCAGCCATTCTCTATTCATGACAATCTTCATGTCTGAGATGTTTTGAGTTTCGGCAGGAACCTGCACAGCCATTTGTTTTCCATCCTTTTTCCAAACCACTATCATGGGAGTACTTTTAAATGCTTTGAAAGAAAAATTCCCATTTTTGTCTGTAACAAATGACTGGTCTTGGGGTAGCTTGTACATGCCATCAATGAAGAATTCAGCTCTTTCTACAGGCTTTCCATCTTTATCCACTACTTTCCCTTTGTAAGCCACAAGCTTATCTTTATCCTGCTGTGGCATTGGCGTTTCTGCCGGTACTGGTTCAGTAGCAACTTTCATATCCGGTGCCGTTTCGTTCGGTGCCAGATTTTCTTCCACAGCCTCTATGACATCTTTTGCCATCTCTTTCGTGGTACGGGCCACGGCTTCGATGTTACTGATAATCATTAGTAAGGCTGCCAGGGGGAGAAACATAAGATACTTAGTTCTCCCTATTTCTCGGGTTCTCTTTTTGTTCATCATTTTGATGCGTTTTTTTAAAGGTAATACATTAAAACTGTTATAGATAGTTGCTGCAGCCTTATAGTGAGATAGTCCTAACAGATGATACTGGTAGGATTTGGAATCATGCCCGGTTTCCAGTACACGATTGTCCGCCAAGTATTCCAAATTGGTGCGGATTTCCCGTTTCATGAGCCAGGCAAAGGGATTGAACCAACAAAGTACGCATGCGGTCTCGCTGATGAGTACATCAATGGAATGCCATTGATTGGCATGTGCCTGTTCGTGGGTTAATATTTCGCTTAATTCCTCTCCGGTATGCGAAGCCGGATGAATGAATATCCAGTGAAAGAAAGAAAAAGGTCCGTCTGCTTGCTTAAGCAAGTGTACGTTGGTGTTTCCAATCTTTGTTTTCCGGCTACGGAAAGCTAGCCGGATAATGCCTGCCAGTTGTACAAGGAAGCGGCCAGCCAGTAGAGCTACTCCTCCCCAATAAACAAAACCAGCCGTTTGGAGCAGGATTGCTTTCCAGTCGAAGGTTGTCTTTTCCGGCGTCAGAGTAAACTCCGGCAAAACGATGTCGGCGTATAAATCTGCCATGGCTACCATAGGTTCCTGCTCCGTAATCCAAGTTTGTATATTTAGTAATGGATAGACGGCAGATACGGCAAAGAAGCAGAGCAGGGCAGCCCTGCGCCACGTGAAGAACGTGTCTTTATAGAAGAATAGCCGGTAAAACGCATAAAATAGCGCGATGGCTACATTGATTTTTAGAAAATAGGCCAACATCTTTTTCTGAATTAAAAATTAAGAATCAGGTAGGTTATCTTTTTCACTCTTTTCCTTTCTCAATCATATTGATGATCTCTTTCAAGTCGTTGGTCGAAATCTTTTGCTCTTTGGCAAAGAAAGAAACCATTTCCTTATACGAATTTTCAAAGTAATTACGCACAAAGCCACTCATGAACGTACGTTTGTATTCGCTTTCACGGATGGCGGGTGTATATTGGTACGTATTTCCTACGCGTGCGGCTGTAACATACTGCTTGCGTTCCAGGTTCTTGACGATGGAAGCTACCGTAGTGTAGGGAGGTGCCGGTTGGGAATATTTGGCAACAATGTCTTTTACGAAGCAACTGCCCAGTTCCCAGATGTAGATCATTGCTTCTTCTTCTTGTATTGTTAATTTTTCCATGGAATAAAAGTTTTTGGATGAATTCAATACAAATCTACGAAAATTTCGTAATGAAGCAATGAATAGTGAGTTAATTAATCTAAATGCTTACTCTTATGGTTGGAAGAAAGTGCTTCTTAAAGGACTAAAATAAGTATGCATATCCCTCTCCCAGAGACTTTTTGATTATTTTAAGTGCCTTGGTGATCTGTGCTTCTACTGTTTTAACCGAGATATTCATATCATCGGCAATTTCCTGGTTTGCCATTTGTTCCTGCCTGCTTTTCAGGAATACTTCGCGGCAGCGGTTAGGCAAAGTACATATAGCTTCTTGTATCAGTTTGTTTAGTTCCTCTATTTCTAAGGTAGGATACTCTTTGTACTGCAGGGTTTCATGCAGGTTTTCATCCAGTGTTGTTGTTTGTTTCCGATCTCGTAAGGCGTTGAAGCACTTGTTGCGGGCAGCCTGAAAGAGATAAGCTTTGAAAGATAACCTGATATCTACCTGTTCCCTGTTTTCCCATAGATAAGTAAAAATATCCAGTGCAAGTTCTTCTGCCTCTGCAAAGTTATCCAGATAGATATTGATATAACGACATAATGGTGTAAAGTAATTGTCAAAGAGATGCTTAAAGGCATGTTCATCTCCTTCTTTAATTAACTTCAATAAAAGAATATCGTCGTTAGTAGTCATGGTTATCAAGTTATTTTGCAAAGTTAAAAAGTAATTATGATTTTCCAAATCTTCTTTTATTACTATCTGAAAAAAAAGATGTGTTTTCATAATAAGAAATATATTCTGCTCCTGTTCTGTTTCTCTTTTACGCCTTACCTTCTCCTTGTTTGCTCCACGTCTATAGAGTAGCAGAATGAGTGGAGTTGGTGTGGACTTGGTATGGAGCAGATACGGAGCAGGTCTGGAACAGAGAATATTGTTCTGTTTGTCGTTTTTTAGCGAATACTGTCTGCTATGTCTTAAACCACTTATGGTAAACTTTCAATAAAAAAATCAGGTTTTCGAAAAAAAAGAGCTTTTTAACGTAAGGGTTGTAGGTTGTTTTTGTGTCATTATAATACAAATGGACAAAAAGAACAATATGATAAGAAAAATACCATGGAATTTGATTATTTCGAAGTTGAAAAAGGAAAGTTCTTCGGAAGAAAATAATCAACTCGAAGCTTGGTTATCCGATAGTGGTAACCGTGAGCTGTTCGAGGAACTCCAAGGCCTTTGGGATAAAATACAAAGCAATGCTTCCAGCTATACGCCGGATTCGGCATATTATTGGAAAGAACTTAGTCGCCGGATGAAGACTGGTAGTTCGACACCAGTTGCGAAGCCTGACCGGAAGTCAACCTTCCATATATGGAGATATGTTGCGGCGGCATGTATTGTTATAATGGTATGCTTTTCGTTTTATCTGGGACAGTGGGCAGGTACTCCCGAAGAGACTTTGCTGGAATATAAAAGCATGGGAGGAAAGTCCATGGCATCTTTACCGGATCAATCTTCCGTATGGCTGCATAGTAATACGAAGTTAACATGTGATATACAACATAAGAAAGAAGAGCGTGTGGTAACTTTGCGTGGGGAAGCCTACTTTGATGTGGCTCATGATAAACGGAAACCGTTTATTGTACAAACAGATGGGGTACGTATTGTTGTCCATGGTACTAAGTTTAATGTAGAAGCCTTTCCGGACATGGAGAATATCTATGTCAGCCTGTTAGAGGGGTCGGTTTCACTGGATACGGAAAACGATCACCGTTATCTTGCACCCGGTGAGATTGCGACTTATAATAAGAGTAGTCGAAGATTGTCTGTCACCAAGGATGATGTACTTTTTGCCGCTTCATGGACTAAGGACCAGATTGTCTTTGAACAACGTTCTCTGCAGGATATCTGCCGTTTCCTGAGGAAGTGGTATCGTGTGAAGATAGATTTGGATCCGGCTATTGCCGACAGTTTCCACTATACCTTTACGTTGCGTAACGAACCTTTGGAGGAAATACTCAGGTTGATGGCACGCATCAATCCGATTGGGTATACGTTTAATGAAAATAATGAGCTCAGTATTTATAAAAAGTAAAATGTTAAATTCTAACCCTAAAAAGAATCGCCTATGCACAATACTGTGAAGTAAACTAATGTTACGGGATGATAACGTTCATCCTTATTTTCTATCACAATTATTCTAATTATTTTAAATCTAAAAGAAAAGCATGATTCTAAAAAAACGTGTAGCATTTTTATTGCTGCTAATCCTTTGTGTGCCTTTATCGGCACAAGTAAAAGAGAAGCTAATCACTATAGACTTCTCAGATCTTCCTCTTTCAGAGGCTATTAACCGCATAGAAAAAGTCAGTCGATACACTTTTTTCTATGATGCCAATCAGGTGGATGTAAAGCAGAAAGTAAGCTTGAAAGTGAAGAAAGCTACTGCTCAACAGGCAATGAATACCATGTTGAAAAACACGGACCTGAAATATGAGGTTACCAATACGCAGATAGCTTTGTTTACTAAAGATAAACCTGAGACTTCGGGGCATGAAATCACTATCAAGGGACAAGTGGTAGATGAAAATGGAGAACCGGTTATAGGGGGTAATGTCATTGCCGAAGGTACTACCAATGGTACTATCACCAATATTGATGGTTATTACACCTTGACTGTGGCTCCTGATGCCCGGATTCAGGTATCGTATATCGGTTATACTACGCAAACGCTGAAAGCCGGTTCCATTCCTTCCGTCATAAAACTACAGGAAGATTCCAAGCTCTTGCAGGAAGTTGTGGTGGTAGGTTACGGTACGATGAAAAAGCAGGACCTGACCGGTGCGGTAGCTTCTATCAAAGGCAGTGATATGGAGAAAGAACAACGCCAGACCATTCAGGATATGCTACGTACAGGTGTTGCCGGACTTTCGGTAGGTATGGAAACTGATGCGAAAGGCAATACAAGCATGATGATTCGTGGTAAAAGTACGATTGCTGCCAGCACTGACCCGCTGATTGTTTTGGATGGTGTTATCTATAGTGGACAGATGACGGATATTAATCCGAATGACATAGAGCGTGTAGATGTCCTGAAAGATGCCAGTTCTGCAGCCGTTTATGGTGCCAAGGCAGCTAATGGTGTAGTGTTGGTTACTACCAAAAAAGGAGGAGGCAAGAAGCCGACGATCAGTTTTAATGGCAGTTGGGGCATTTCGATGGTTAACTCTCTGCCGGAAGTCTATCAGGGACAAGACTTTGTGAATTTCCGTCAGGATGTAATGAAAAGTACCGAATATAAGACTGCTGCCACCGGATACTTTGACAATCCTGCGAATATGAGTGGCACAGAACTGTCTGAATGGCTGGGTACGGATACCGGAAATCCGACTGAGGTTTGGCTCGCCCGTTTGAGGATGACTAATACGGAAATAGCCAATTACATGGCGGGCAGAACGGTCGACTGGGAAGATCTGACTCTTCGCACTGCGCTTCGACAGGATTATACAGTCAGCGTATCGGGCAAGAAAGACGAAATGTCTTATTATTCTTCTATTAACTATGTGAAGAATGAAAGTAATAACAGAGGTGGTAAGTATAGTGCTATCCGTGCTCGTGTGAATCTGGAAAATAAAGTGCAGAAATTCCTGACTTATGGTGTTAATGCACAGTTTACGTCGCGTGACGAAAGCAATATGTATGAAAGCGGCAGATCGGTTTATTCAAGTTTTAGTACCTCTTTGTCGCCTTATGGAAATGTTTATAATGAGGATGGTTCTTTGAAACTTTATCCGAATGATAATAACAATGCCACCAATCCATTGTTGAACAGGGCTTATCTGAGTAAGAAGCATGACGTTAATAACTTAAATGCATCCATTTATCTTAAGTTGGATTTGCCGTTGGGATTCTCTTTACAAACTACTTATTCTCCCCGCTTCGAGTGGACCAATTACCTGTATCATAAATCAGCCGATCATCCGGATTCCGGTGACCAAGGAGGATTCGTTGAACGCTATGGCATGAAAGACTTCTTCTGGCAATGGGATAATATGCTGAAATGGAATAAGACATTTGGAAAACATGCATTCGACTTTACCGGATTGCTGAACTGGGAGAAATTCCAGCGTTGGAAAACAATTTCCAAGAATGAAGGTTTCCAGCCGAGTGACAATCTGGGATATGGAGGTATAGGCTATGGTACTTCTCCTATTGCAGACAGTGATGATATTTATCGTACTGGTGATGCCCTCATGGGACGTTTGCACTATACGTATGATAATCGCTACCTGATTACGGCTACTGTACGTCGTGACGGATATTCTGCTTTCGGACAAGGCAATCCGCGTGCTACTTTCCCTTCTGTGGCTCTTGGATGGATTTTTACGGAAGAATCTTTCTGGAAGAAGCTGAATGCCGAATGGCTTGAATATGCTAAGTTGCGTCTTACGTGGGGTAAGAACGGTAACCGTTCTATTGGTGAATATGCTGCATTGATGCAGTTGGATCCCCGTAAATATATGTATGTAGATCCTGCTACAGGTCAGTTGGTCACTATCAATACATTCTTCTGCTATAATATGGCAAATCCCAACCTGAAGTGGGAAACTACGACTTCTTATAATTTGGGATTGGATTTCACTTTCCTGAAGGGACGTCTGGGTGGTAGTATCGATGTGTACCATAAGAGTACTACCGACTTGCTGAACAACCGCCAGTTGCCAAGTTTAATTGGTTATTCCAGTGTGAAAGCTAATATTGGTGAGATTTGGAACCGTGGTTTGGAGTTGTCTTTACATTCTACCAATATTCAGAACAGTGTACTGACTTGGCGCACCACTTTCAACCTGATGTACAACAAGAATACAATCAAGCATCTTTATGGCATTATGGAAGATATAACAGATGCTGACGGAAAGGTGATAGGCAGGAAAGAAGCGGATGATATTGACAACGGATATTTCATTGGCCATGCTCTGGATGAAGTTTGGGGATATAAATATGAGGGTGTATGGCAGGAAAATGAAGCGGAAGAAGCGGCTAAATACAGCCAGATTCCCGGTGATCCGAAGATTCTGGATGTAGACCAGAATTATAAATACAACAATGATGATAAGGTTTTCCAGGGAAATACGACTCCGAAGGTTCGTTGGAATATGCGTAATGAATTTACATTGTTCAAGAACTTCGATATTTCATTCAGTATGTATTCTTACCTGGGCCATGTGAAGAAGATGGACCGCTTCACCAATAACAATGCTTTGCTGAATACGGTAAATCAGATTAAACGGGATTATTGGACTGCCGAAAATCCTATCAACAGCTATCCTCGTTTAGGTGCGAAGAGTCCGAGCGGTGTAACTTACTATATTTATAAGAAAGCTGACTTCCTGCGTCTTGATAACATCTCTGTGGGATATACCTTCCCGAAAGCTCTGATATCTCCGTTGAAATTGGAAGCGTTACGACTGAACCTGACTGTGAAGAATGTAGGCTACTTTACCGGATGGCCTGCTTATGATCCGGAAAACTCGGACAGCAATACACCGAGAACGATAACATTTGGTATTAATGTGACATTATAAAAAAGGGAACTGATAATGAAAAAGTTAATAAAATATACATTAGGCTATACCGGTATACTTGGAGTGATGTTCGCAGCAAGCGGATGTTCCGATTGGTTGGAACCTAAACCTTTGTCCTTCTTTACGCCGGAAAATACGTTTAATTCGTATGAGGGACTGAAAACAAGTACGGATATGTTGAACCGCGATGTTCGTTACTTCGACTACTATCCTACGGCAGGATCGGCCGAACCTTGTATCCTTTCAGAGTATTTCTTTTCAGAAATGAGTGTGAACGGACGTACGGATGCTTCGAATGCTCCTGTGGACTTGGTGCGGCAAATTAATCCGTCGGCTTCACTGACAGGTAATGCCAGTCAGGTTAATAACTATTGGACATATTTATATAAAGGTATTAAGGATGCCAATACGATTCTCAGCCGTTCTAAGGATACGGAAATGACCGAAGCCCAACGGGGGGAAATAGAAGCATTGAGCTGTTTTCACCGGGCATTCCGTTACTACCGTTTGGTGCACCAATATGGCGATGTTCCGTTTATTGTGAATGAAGTGACCGGACCCCGTTACGATTTCTATACGACAAAGCGTGAGGCAATCCTGCGATACCTCAAAGAAGATTTGGATCGCACTGCCCCATATCTGTCTAATGATGTGTATATCGGTATGGTAACGCAGGCTGCTGCCTATCATTTGCTGACTAAGATTAACCTGGCATTGGGCGAATTTAACGATGCGGTGGAATCTGCCAATAAGGTAATAAATGATGGCGTACATCAGTTGATGACTCAGCGTTTTGGAGTAGACAAAGGTGATGCGACTAAAAACGTAATCTGGGATTTGCATCAATCAGACAATAAATCTCTGCCTGAAAATAAGGAATGTCTTTATATTGTAATCGACCGCTATGATGCAGGTAGTGATATGCGTTCTACTGCCGGATTGGAAATAAAACGCCAGTTGGTACCTTGGTTTCCTGCGTCCGGACAGATTACGACTCCTGCCGGAGAAGTTGCTTTTGTAGATAATAACCAGACTAAGAATCCTTATTTGCTGGAGTATGGTCGTGGCATTTGCTCTTTGCGTTCTACATGGTACCATCAAAATATGATTTGGACATTGGATGATACCGATTTGCGTCATGCACCCGGTAACTGGGTACATGTATCGGACTTGAAATATAATAATCCAAGTCTGGAAGGTAAGTCCGAATGGTATGGAAAGAATGTACAATTGTATAATGATAAAGGTGCTCTTCTCGTTAAAGATACGATTCGTTGCTGGAGCGGATGGCCGCATTATAAATCCAATGTTGCTGACCAGAAAGCCAGTTGGTGGCGTGGTGGCTGGGCAGATTGGTATGTCTTCCGTCTGGCAGAAACCTACCTGCTCCGTGCAGAAGCGTATACTTGGTTGGACAAGCCGGATCTGGCCGTACAAGATTTAAACAAAGTACGCGAACGTGCCGGTGCACGTCTTTTGACCGCTGATGAAGTGAATATCAGTCAGATTCTGGATGAGCGTGCCCGTGAACTCTTCTATGAAGAACCGCGTAAGTGTGAATTGACCCGTATTGCTTACTTATTTGCTAAAACTGGTAAAGCAGATGAAAAAGGACGTACGTATTCCATGGATAAATTCACGGAAAATAACTATTTTTACAACCGAATCATGGACAGAACGGAATTTTATAACAAGGGCGTAAAGAACTCTGTAGGTAATACGTATACGATTGCTCCCCACAATGTACTTTGGCCCATTGCTTTGAAGGCCATTTCATCCAATGTGGAGGGACATATCAATCAGACTCCGGGATACGATGGTTCAGAGAATAATGTTGAACCGATGGACACTCCGAATGAGTAATTTATCTGAGATGAATAGAATAAAGAAACTTTTGTTGGTAGTACTCCTGTCTTCTATGGCAGGAGTTACTTCCTTTGCTCAAAGCATCAACAAGACTGATGTAAAAAGTATCATGAAGCGTGTTGCCGACTGGCAGATAGCTAATCCCAATAAAGATGCGGAACATGATGACCTGGACTGGACACATGCCGCTTTGTATATGGGAATGGTGGACTGGGCCGACCTCACAGAAAGGGAAGACAGCGACAGCACTTATTATAAGTGGTTGCTTCGCATTGGGCAACGCAATCATTTTCAAGTTGGAAAGCGGATGTATCATGCTGATTTTATTGCCGTAGGACAGCCTTTTATCGACCTTTATATAAAATATGGCAATAAGAAAATGATTGCTCCGGTGATGGCACGTGCCAATTGGGTAGTAGATAATCCGGCAGAAACAACCTTGGAATTAGACTATCGCAAGTCGGAGACGCTGGATCGCTGGTCTTGGTGTGATGCATTGTTTATGGCTCCCCCTGTTTATGCCAAACTCTATGCATTGACTCAGAACAAGAAGTATCTGGACTTTATGAATCAGGAATACAAAGTAACTTATGATTTCTTGTATGATAAAGACGAACAGTTATTCTACAGAGATTGGCGTTACTTTGGTAAGAAAGAAGCGAACGGCAAGAAGGTATTCTGGGGACGTGGCAACGGATGGGTTTTAGGTGGTTTAGCCGAAATCCTGCAGGTACTTCCTAAGGAGGAATCTTCCTATGAATTCTATAAGCTGCTATTTGTTACATTAGCAACGCGTGTAGCTGAATTACAGAGTCCGGATGGATACTGGCATGCCAGTTTACTGGATCCTGCATCTTATCCGTCACCCGAAACAAGTGCAACCGGATTTATTGTCTATGCACTTGCTTATGGAGTGAACGAAGGATTGCTAGATAAAACTTCTTTCATGCCTGTAATAGAAAAAGGTTGGAAAGCACTGGTAGATGCGGTGGAACCGGATGGAAAGCTGGGATATGTTCAGCCTATCGGTGCCGATCCGCGTAAGGTGACGCGTGAAATGACGGAAGTTTATGGAGTCGGTGCATTTTTGCTGGCGGGATGTCAAATCTATAAAATGATAAACTGAATATGAGGAAAGTATTATTTGGTATTTGCTTGATCGTATATTCTCTGTTTGGTAGTACAGATGTTTCTGCACGTGATGTAATCTCTTTCAATGGTGGATGGGAATTCAAGAAAGGGCCTTTTGGTACAGAAGCTATGCAGGTTGCACAGAAGTGGAGTGGGGATTGGGAGAAAGTTGAAATTCCTCATACCTGGAATGCTAAAGACATGCAGGTGAAAGAAGCTTCTTTTTATGAAGGGGACGCCTATTATCGTAAAAAGTATATGTTTCCTGAAAGTATGAAAGGCAAACGTATATTTCTGCGCTTCGAAGGTGTCGGTTCGTGTGCAGAAGTTTATATTAACGGCTATCTGGCTGGTACACATAAAGGAGCTTATTCGGCTTTTGCATGCGAAATCAGCGGTCAGGTAAAGTTCGGACAAGAGAATGAAATTATAGTAAAAGCGGATAATACGGCACGTCCTGATGTTATTCCTGTCAATCACAATCTGTTTGGAGTTTATGGAGGAATTTATCGTCCGGTATGGTTGGTGGTGACTGAATCGTGTAACATTGTTGTGACAGACTATGCATCTCCGGGGGTATATGTTACCCAAAAGAATGTTTCCAAGCGGTCGGCTGAGGTTACTGTGAAAGTAAAACTGGACAATGGATCATTGACACCTGTACAGTCGGAGTTGGAAAATACGATTTACGATGCCCAGGGTAAACAGGTGAAGACACATCGACAGAGTTTCCTGTTGACTCCACAGGGGACACAAGCCTATTCTTCAACCTTCAAGTTGAACAATCCCCACTTGTGGCAGGGGCGTGAAGACCCTTATCTGTACAAAGTCGTGTCTCGTCTTTGGCAGGATGGTAAAGTGATTGATGAGATGGTACAGCCGCTGGGACTTCGTAACTATGAAATAGTGGCAGGGAAAGGCTTCTTCCTGAATGGAAAGAAATACCCGATGTATGGCGTGACTCGGCATCAGGACTGGTGGGGGGTAGGCAGTGCTTTAAAGAATGAGCACCATGATTTTGACCTGGCAACCATTATGGATCTGGGCGCAACTACTGTTCGTTTTGCCCACTATCAGCAATCCGATTATTTATATTCCCGTTGTGATACGTTGGGTTTGATTATCTGGGCGGAGATTCCTTTTGTGAACCGTGTTTCCGGAAAGGAGTGGGAGAATGCACATCAACAGATGCGTGAACTGGTTCGACAGAGTTTTAATCATCCTTCCATTTATATATGGGGTACTCACAATGAGGTTTATCATCCGCATGGATATACAGCCTCTTTGACGCAATCTCTCCATGATCTTTGTAAGACCGAAGATCCGGACCGCTATACCGTATCCGTCAATGGGTATGGACATGCTGATCATCCTGTTAATCAAAATACGGATGTACAGGGCATGAACCGTTACTTTGGCTGGTATGAGAAGAAAATTCAGGACATAGAGCCTTGGGTGGAGAAATTGGAGAAGGAATATCCCTGGCAGAAACTCATGTTAACAGAATATGGAGCGGATGCCAATATAGAGCATCAGACTGAATATCTGGGTGATGCCCTGAACTGGGGGAAACCGTTTTATCCGGAGACTTTTCAGACTAAAACACATGAATATCAATGGAGTGTTATAGCTAATCATCCTTATATTATAGCCTCTTATTTGTGGAATACATTCGATTTTGCAGTCCCAATGTGGAAAAGAGGAGGTGTACCTGCACGTAATTTAAAAGGATTGGTTACCTTTGACCGTAAGATAAAGAAAGATTCTTATTTCTGGTATAAGGCAAATTGGAGCAAAGAGCCGGTACTTTATCTGACACAACGGCGAAACGTAAATCGTGAAAAGAAAGAAACTGCCGTAGCCGTATACTCCAATATAGGAACTCCTAAAGTTTACCTGAATGGAAAGGAATTGACTGGAATACGGAAGGGATATACAGATGTACATTATGTATTTGATAAGGTTATTTTGGAGCCTGGGAAGAATATACTGAAAGCAACTGTTTTTTCTGGTGGCAAAGAATACACGGATGAAATAGAATGGATGTACAATGGAGAAATGAAAAGAGAAGCTGATTTTTACGAGAATCAAAAGGAGCATGCCGGCTGGTAATACTTTATTGAACTGATGAACTAATTATTTACTTTAAATTTAATATAACATGAAGGTTTTGAAATCATTGTTGTTGGGTATGTGTGTTGTGTTATGTGCATGCACGTCTCAAACTTCTACTGTGCAAACCAATGACAAGGGAACTCAGTGGGAATGGAAGAATGGAACTATTATTGTGAAAACTCCAGAGCGTCCGGCTGGGCAGCGGAGTGTGATTGGGCTGACCGCCCCGAAGATGGAAGTCGTTAGAGTAGGATTCGTAGGACTGGGTATGCGTGGTCCCGGTGCTGTAGAGCGTTTTATCCATATTCCCGGTACGCAGATCGTGGCTCTTTGTGATTATGAACAATCACGTGCTGAGGGCTGCCAGAAGTATTTGCAGAAAGCATCTTTGCCTAAGGCAGCTGTTTATTCCGGAGAGAAAGGATACGAAGAACTTTGTAAACGCGATGACATAGACTTGGTTTATATTGCTACCGACTGGTTGCATCACTTCCCTGTAGCAATGTGTGCTATGGAAAATGGCAAACATGTAGCTATAGAAGTTCCTTCGGCTATGAATCTTCAGGAATGTTGGGACTTGATTAACATGAGTGAAAAGACTCGCAAACATTGTATGATACTGGAAAACTGTTGCTATGACTGGTTTGAAATGAATACGCTGAACATGGCACAGCAAGGAGTATTTGGTGAAGTGATTCGCGGACAAGGTGCTTACATTCATGAGTTGAGCCCGTTCTGGGACCATTATTGGAAAAATGGTGAGAATGATAAACTGGGATGGCGTTTGGATTACAACAAGAAACATCGTGGTGATGTGTATGCTACTCACGGTCTTGGTCCTGTGGCGCAAGCATTTGATATTCATCGTGGCGACCGTATGGTAACGTTGGTAGCTATGGATACCAAGTCGGTTGTGGGTAAGGATCTGGTAGAAAAAAGAACCGGAGAGAAATGTGATGATTTCCGTAACGGTGACCATACAACTACACTGATTCGTACGGCAAACGGAAAAGTTATCGAGATTCAACATAATGTGATGACACCGCAACCTTATAACCGCTTGTATCAGCTTACCGGAACCAAAGGCTTCGCCAATAAGTATCCGATTCAGGGTTATGCTCTTGATGCTAAGCAGTTGAGCGCTTCGGGAGTAGAACCGCAAGTTGATAATCTGAATACCCACAGCTTTTTGCCTAAAGAGGAAATGGAGGCGCTTGTAGAAAAGTTCCAGCATCCGATATTAAAGAAGTATGGTGAAATGGCTAAGGAAGTAGGAGGCCATGGAGGTATGGATTTCATTATGGATAGCCGTTTGGTATATTGCTTGCAGAACGGTTTACCTTTGGACCTGGATGTATACGACTTGGCAGAATGGTGCTGTCTGGCAGAACTGGGTGAGCTTTCTATGGATAACAATTGTGCTGCTGTGGAATTTCCTGATTTTACCCGTGGCGAATGGAATGTTATAAAAGGCTATAAGTTTGCTTATGCAAGTCCCGAAGAAGAAAAAGAGACTATGGATAAAGCTAAAGCCTTTACAAGCAAATTGAAAGAAAAAGGATCCGAAGACTGGAAGTAGGAATCGGGTGAGAAATAAAACGAATGGCACTGTATATCATTGAATGTAAATGATAGGCAGTGCCATTTCTTTTTAACAGGCTTTGTACCGTCCGGTACTTCTTTCTTATTGATCAGCTACTTTCAGGAGCTCTTCTTTCATCGTTTTAACACCGGGGAAACCTACTTGTCTGTATTTTATATTTCCTTCGCGGTCAATAATGAGATAGGTGGGAACACCTGAAACATTGAAACTTTTGCCTAAGAAATTCCATTGGGCGGCTGTCACACGGTAATGTTCACCATGAATATCAGGAATCATATTTTCCCATGTCTTCAACGGAGATGTCTCACCGGTGATATACAAATACACAATATCCTTATCTTTTAATTCTTCCTTCATTGGAATCATTTCTTTGTTAGCCATGCGGCATGGACCGCACCAGGTAGCCCAGAAATCAACCAGTAATACTTTTCCACTGAACTTACTGATGATGGAAGCAAAGAGGTCTTCATCGCTGACTTCACCGGCTTCATTTACTGTGAATCCCGTCTTTTTCTTATTGGCTTCAATCTTTGCCAGAAGTTCGTCATTGGCCACAGTCAGCATTTCACGATAAGCGGAAGGGAAAGTGTTGATTGTGCTAATTTGCTCTTCAGTCAGCGGAGTGAAATTCTTGATGCTTTGATAAAGAGGGATAACCCGGACGATGTCAAAGAAGATGCCGTTGTCTGTTCCCCAAGTTTTGGCAAGGTCATCACTTTTCTGATAATAACCGATTACGATGTTTGAGTAATTGCTGGACAGGGTGGCTTGCAGATCGTTCAGTATTGCAAAGTTAGCATTTGGAATATAGTCAGCCGGTATTTTCTGTGCCCGTTCCATAAAGTATTTTTGAGCTTCTTCGCGTGTTATCTGATTAGTCTGTATGGCAGCTGATGTTAGTGTATTTGCAGCTAAACGCAATAACCCAATTGTGGACAACTTGTTGTTGATGGTGAGCACTTGACGTGTTGCCAGACTGCATGGGAGTTTATCTATTTCCGTTTGCACTTCAGCAGACAACTCCAATACTTTTGATTTGTAAGTGTCTATATCCATACCGGCAAATGCCTTCATATCCTTATATACTTTATCTTGTACATTGGTGTCGGGCATATCTTGGTTCAATTCTTGTGCAACGGTTGCTAAGGGGCCGTTAATGTATATAATCTCCCCGTAAGGCTTCTCCTCGCTATGGAATTTAGACCGGCGGCGGGAGATCTCACGCAAATTGATATATGCTTCAGTCGTTTTTCCCGGTTCCATAAATAGTTGGAGGGGTGAGCTGCCGGACATATATAGAGAGACGGGAGTAGTACTTGCCAGGGGTATTTCTTTGCTGAAACTACCATCCGGTTGGATATCTACCAGCACTTCCGATATATCGCCTTTGGCACTTTCCCATGATACCAGAGTCATGGTCTTGAACATGCCGGGACGGAAATCCAGTAACTTACCTTTCAAGGTAGCTTTACCATATTCGATGACAGGGTCTGGCAGGGTAGTTTCTTTGTCTGCTTTATGGATAACAGCCTCTTTCGGCAGTACTAACTTCGGCAGATTATTACCTTTCAACTGGATTCCCCAAATGCTGAATCCATTTTCAACGTCGGCACCTTCTGTGAAGTCGATGGATGTAACGGAGGCAGGAAGGGGAGGAAACACCAGCTGAAACTCAGCTTCACCGGATTCCGGCATCCAGAACTCTGCATCCGGCGTGATGCCTATGCCCGAACGTAGTTGGTAAGTCTTTCCGTTATTATCTTGCAAGTAACTTCCCGAAGCAATCTTTATCCAGTTTTTAGGTCGGTATTTGGCAAAAATGTGCAGGACTGTAGCCGTGTCACTGATTTCGACTTGGCTGACTTCAATAGAGGTGGTGCTACTTACGACGAACGGAGGTTGTTCAATCACTTTGTTTTTAGCTTGAATGGTGCAGCATATGCATAGTAGCAGACTGCTGAGGAGAAAATTGAGTTTTTTCATACTATATAGTTTTTATCAAAGTTACGAATCTTTCGTAATTATAGAACATCTTGCTTGTTAATTGATGTAAAACGAATGAAAAATGTAGTTTTTCAGTGTAACTTTGGGTCATCTTAATATCTATTAAATCATGAGAACCAAAGCTTTAATTTTCGGATTGCTGCTGGCAGCTTCTACTCATGCCCAGCTTCTTTATCACGATGCTTCCGCTTTCCCCCTGTTAGGCAAAGCTACGGATGCCACTCTTACCCGTTACGAACGCCTTCCGGCTTCTTTGGAATCTGTTTCCCGCAAACCGCTTTGGGATTTAGGACGCAATAGTGCCGGGCTTGCTTTGCGCTTCCGTTCCAACTCTACATGCATTGGGGCAAAGTGGGAAGTAAGGGATAACAGAAGCATGAATCATATGACTCCTACCGGAATCAAAGGACTGGATCTGTATTGTCTGCGAGATGGTAAGTGGGTCTTTGCCGGTAGCGGACGGCCTCAAGGAAAGGTAAATGAGGCTACTATCGTGAAGAATATGGATCCTGAAGAACGGGAATATCTTTTATATCTTTCTTTGTATGACGGGGTTACTTCATTGGCAATCGGTGTGGATAGCCTTTCGACGCTTGATCAGCCTACTGTTGATTTGCCGGTACGTGAGAAGCCCGTTGTTTTTTATGGAACCAGTATTTTACAGGGTGGTTGTGCTTCCCGTCCCGGAATGGCCCATACAAATATTCTGGAACGTTGGCTCAATCGTGAATGTATCAATTTAGGATTTAGTGGTAATGCTTTGCTCGATCTGGAGATAGCGGAACTTATAGCTACGGTCGATGCTTCCATGTTTGTGCTTGATTTCCTTCCTAATGCCACAGTGGAACAGATGAAAGAACGGGCGGAGAAATTCTACTCTATCGTTCGCAGCAAGCATCCTGAGACTCCCATCCTTTTTGTAGAAGATCCTATTTTCACTCATTCCCGTTTTGATAAAAAGATTGCAAGGGAAGTGATAGCTAAAAATGAAACAATTGCAGCTATTTTCCAGTCAATGAAGAAAAAAGGTGAGAAGAATATCTATCTACTCTCTTCCAAGGATATCATCGGGCACGATGGTGAGGCTACTGTTGATGGTATTCATTTCACGGATTTAGGCTTTATGCGCTATGCGGAAGTATTATATCCGTTAATTAAAAAACATATCCGGTAACTTTTTCTATTTTATTATTCTATGAAACATGGCAGGTCTTGGCTATCGGCTTTATTGATTTCTTTTTCTATTTTGTCATTTGCTCAAAAAGAGCCAGTGGATTATGTCAATACGATTATTGGTGCTTCAACTTCGGCAGAGGCCGGAAAGTCGGGGCATGGGTTGGGAAAAACCTTTCCGGGAAGTTGTACTCCTTTCGGACTTGTACAGTTGAGTCCGGATACTAAAACCGGTGGTGATAACGGCCCCGGATATTCGTGGCATCATGCTACTATCGAAGGATTCAGCTTTACGCACTTAAGCGGTATTGGTTGGTATGGTGATTTCGGAAACTTTCTGGTAATGCCTGCCACCGGACCATTACGAACATTCAAGGGAACCGAAAATAAACCGGAGGAAGGTTACCGCTCCAGATATTCCCATGATACGGAGATTACACAGGCCGGATACTATTCGGTATACTTGCAAGATTATCAGGTGAAAGTGGAACTGACATCCGCTCCTCGTTCGGGGATTCTGCGTTTCACATATCCGGAGTCGGAAAAGTCACGTATCCAGATCGATCTGGCCCGTAGAATTGGTGGTACATCTGATGAACAGTATGTGGAAAAAGTGGACGAATATACGATTCGGGGATGGATGAAATGCACGCCTGCTTGTGGAGGTTGGGGAAACGGTTCGGGGAAATCTGATTATACCGTTTACTTCTATTGCTGTTTCGATCGCCCATTGACGGAATACGGCGTTTGGAGTGCTTCTATTCCTGAGGGTGTTAGCAGAAAGAATGATGCCAATGATAATCCGGCCTATTTCAACTATATTAAGGATGCTCGGCTCATACCAGCTCCCGGGAAGGCACAGGGAAAGCACTTGGGCTTTTATACAGAGTTTCCTACCCGGAAAGACGAACAGGTACAACTGAAGTGTGGCATATCGTTTGTCAGCATGGAAGGTGCCCAGCGCAATTTGGAACAGGATATTCCGGACTGGAATTTTGAGCGGGTAAAAGAAAATACACGTAATCTGTGGAATCAGGCACTCTCTTCGGTGAAGGTTGAGGGAAGCGAAAGGGATAAGACTATCTTTTATACCTCTTTGTATCATACAATGATTGATCCACGCTGCTTCTCTGATTGTGACGGCCGATATGTAGGTGCGGATAAGAAGATTCACCAGACGGAGAATTTTACCTATCGTACTGTATTTAGCGGTTGGGATGTATTTCGTAGTCAGTTCCCATTGCAAACATTGATTAATCCCCGATTGGTAAATGATGAGATAAACTCTTTGATCCAGATTGCCCAATTAAGTGGGAAGGAGTATTTCCCGCGTTGGGAAGTAGTGAATGCATATTCCGGCTGTATGTTGGGAAATCCCGCTATCTCGGTACTGGCGGATGCCTATGAAAAGGGGATCCGGGAGTATGATGTACAGAAAGCCGTTGAGTATGCTGCGAATACACAGAAGCAGTTTGGTAATGGAGACCTGGGATATACTCCCGGCAGTCTTTCCCATACGTTGGAGTATGCTTATACGGATTGGTGCTTAGGACAACTCATGAATTCCTTGGACAAGAAGAAAGAAGCGGCTGAATATGAAAAGCGTGCCAAAGCTTACCGGAATGTGTGGAGCGACAGCGTACAGTGGTTTCGTGCCCGCGTGAAGGGTGGGGGCTGGTTGCCTTGGCGAGGTCGTACGGCACAAGATCAGGGTACTACGGAAAGCAATCCTTTCCAGCAAGGTTGGTTTGTCCCTCATGATATTGATGGGATGAAAGCTCTGATGGGAGGACAAAAGAAGTTTGATGCGGAACTGGAAGAGTTCTTTGCCAATGTTCCGGAAGATTTTTTATGGAACGATTATTATAATCATCCTAATGAACCGAACCATCATGTACCATTCCTTTTCAATTACTCTTCTTGCCCGTGGCTGACACAGAAGTGGACGAGAAAGATTTGTGATAAAGCTTATGGTGACGATGTTCTGGGATTGTGCGGAAACGAGGATGTAGGGCAGATGTCGGCATGGTATGTACTGGCGGCTATGGGTATTCATCCGGTTTGTCCGGGAAATCCCCGTTATGAGATTACCAGCCCTGTCTTCGAAAGCGTAGAGATAAACTTGGATACGCATTTCTATTCTGGTAAGAATTTCAAAATCATAGCGCATAATAACTCGCCTCAGAACATTTATATTCAGTCGGTATCATTGAACGGTAAGAAATTGAACCGTTTGTGGATAACGCATGATGAGATCGTGAAGGGTGGGGTACTGGAATTTGAAATGGGAAATTGTTTTAAGATATATCAATGATGACAACTAAAATTAACCTGTTGGCAGTAAGTCTTTTTCTGCCAGTCTTTATCTCTGCACAAAATGTGATTCCTGAACCGGCACAATATCGCCCGGTAAAAGGAGAGTTCGTACTGTCTATTGCCGAGAATAAGGCACTTGAGACAAATAATGTACTTCCGTCACGAGTCATACAACGCATTACACCGGATTGCACTACGGGGGCTGATGAGGCTTATCGTTTGGAGATAACTCCCGATTCTGTTTTTATTCAATCAGCTACCGTAACCGGAGCATTCCGGGGAGAAGAAACTTTGAAGCAACTCTTGCGTTCTGGAAAAGGCACTACGAGCGCTTGTGTCATCAATGATGCTCCCCGTTATTCGTGGCGGGGTTTTATGCTCGATGAGAGCCGTCATTTCTTTGGCAAGGAGAAAGTCAAGCAGTTACTTGATATAATGGCTTCTCTTCGCCTGAATGTTTTTCATTGGCATCTGACGGATGAACCGGGATGGCGTATTGAAATAAAGAAGTATCCTCTGTTGACAAAGGTTGGGTCCAAAGGAAATTATCATGATCCGTCGGCACCTGCTGCTTTCTATACGCAGGAGGATATTAAAGATATTGTTGCCTATGCAGCTGCGCGACACATTATGGTTGTACCGGAATTCGATATGCCCGGACATGCCACTGCTGCTTGCCGTGCCTATCCGGAATTGTCCGGTGGTGGTGAGGGGCGATGGAAAGATTTTACTTTTCATCCTTGCAAAGAAGAAACTTTCCGTTTCATAAGTGATGTGCTGGATGAACTGATTACTCTGTTCCCCTCTCCTTATATTCATATTGGAGGTGATGAAGTGCATTTCGGTAATCAGGAATGGTTTACAGATCTACAGATACAGCAGTTTATTAAAGATAAACAATTAATGAACGAAACCGGATTGGAGCAATACTTTGTGCGCCGTGTGGCAGATATTATTGCTGCCAAAGGTAAAACAATGATCGGTTGGGATGAGATTGTGGATGCTGGTGTATCGCCGGATAAAGCAGTAGTGATGTGGTGGCGTCATGATCGTAGGTATCAGTTGTTGAAAGCTCTCGAAAGTGGATATCGTGTTATTATGACTCCGCGTCGTCCGATGTATGGCGACTTTGTGCAGTATTCCACACACAATGTTGGGCGTTACTGGGATGGATATAATCCGATAGAGGATGTTTTCTCATTCCCTCGTTCGATAGAACATCTGTTTAAGGGATACGAAAGCCAGATTATGGGTATGCAGTACTCACTTTGGACAGAACGCGTCGCTGATGTCAAACGATTGGATTTTATGGTCTTCCCACGTCTCGTTGCTGCTGCTGAAGCTGCCTGGACGCCTGCCGTGCATAAGGATTATAGTCGCTTTATGCGGCGCTTGCCCTTTTTCCTGCATTGGTTGGATACCAAAGATATTTATTATTTCGACCCGTTTGCCCCTGAAAGGAGGCCGGAGCCTACTGCTCCGGAGAAAGAGGATGTCCTGCAGAATGGATAATAATCTCCTGAAATTATTATTTATTCTTGTACTCTTTATATTTCTCAATCACATGCTTCCTGCTCTGGATAATCTGCCAACGATATACCCAGCAAGTAGTCAGGAAGTAGATGCCTGCCTGTATCCATAATGCACGGTATTCAAAGGCTACTTCGCCCAGTGTAGCTCCCATGCTATTAATGCGTACGTAGCCATTGATGCCGAAAGTGGACGGGAAGATATAAGAGAAGTATCTCCAGAAATCCGGCATGGCGGCTCCCGGCCAGGAAACACCTGAAAGGAACAATAAGGGTACGGATGTGAAGACGAATATTAACATGCAGGTTTCACGGTTGCGTATGGCAATAGAAGCTGTCATGGCAAAGAAAATACATGCTGCCAGATAAGGTAACATAAAGAGGGTCAGTACACCCGGTTGAGCTATCTGGATGAGACTGAACAGACGTGGCACTACACAGAGCACATATACGGATACAAGTGCATACACCATAAAGTAACTTAAACCTTTACCCAGTACGATACGTAATGTGCCGTTGTAGTGGCGGTTGATAGGAACCAAATCTTTGAAACGGTTCTGTTCGCGGGCTGTTCCGGCAGAAAGTCCGATACCCAGCAATAAGGTTTGCTGAATAATCAGTATTAATACCGCAGGTATCAGGAAAGCCGCAAAACCGTTTGCAGGGTTGAATAAGGTAACATCTTCATATTTTATCGGATAGGCGGTAATCTCATCCTGGCGGTTGGTGGTATTGCCGGCACGTTGCATTTTGATATCTGCATTCATATCCAGTGACACGCTGGTATTGGTGTTCAGCAGAGATTTATAATAAAGCAATCCGCTCATATCGCAATACAGACTGACCTGTGTTTGCTTTCCCCGTGCAATATCTTCACTGAATTCAGCAGGTATATAGATGATGCCATAAGCCAGACGATCTTTCAGCATCAGTTTGGCTTCTTCCATGTCGGCGCAATAAGATACAATCTTCACTTCCGGACTGGAGTCCACTTTGCGCAGGTATTCGCGGCTTAACGAACTGCGTGAGTTATCCACTACCACAGCAGGTACTTCCCGTATGGTTTCATTGGTATAAATGAAAGCATAAATCAGTGGATACACCAACGGGACAAGCACAAAGAAGATGAGCACACCCTGATCGCGAAAGGTCGTGCGGAATTCCCGTATCCAGATATAGAATAGGTCGTGGATACCTTGTACTACTTTCTGTTTGAACGTCAGATGTTTCATTAGGGCACGTATTTATAATAAATCAACGCTTCTTTGAGCCGGTGTACGACAAAGAAAGGAAGCATCATAAAAATAAGTAACGCCACATAGTTTATCCATGAATAAATCATCGGATAACCGTTCAGGGCCTGATCTACATAGATCAGGAAATAGTGACGCAGCGGGAACAGATTGGCTAATCCTTGCAGAACCGGATGCATTGCCATGGCAGGGAATGATAGTCCGCACATAGAGAATGAAAGCACTCCCCATAAGGATGCAAAACTCAGTCCCAGACGCAGGGTAGGCAATATACCTATCATTAGTACACCCATCCCTTGCGAAGCCAGTACAAGGCAGAGAGTGGCAAGAAGCATCGGCATGATGCCACTGTTGCAGGGGAAGTGCAGGAAGCCATATAAATATATATTATATAATATTCCCATCAGGAAGAAAATAGCCGTATGAGGCAACAGCTTTCCTGCAAGGGAGATATAGATGGAATTATTTCCCATGCGCAGCCATTCGCGTGCGGTACGGTCTTTTATTTCCACGCCGATGGAGTAAACCGTTATCATAAATATAAGCAGCATCAATACACCCGGTGCAAATGTGTTACACAAGTATACGGAGTAATTCAGCCACGGATTGTTCAGCGGATGTGTATCGATGACGATGGGTTGCAGGAATGCCATAGCCTGATCTTCCGTAGCACCTTTAGCATACAAACTGGTGCGTGCGGCGGCTCCCGATGCCAACTCGCTCATCATCTTCATATCTTTGTAGAGCAGAGAACCAGCGATAAGCAGCGTATTGTTGGTATAGAACGATACGGTAGGCTGTCGTTGAGATTGCGCCTTGGCGGTGGTGCCTTTCGGAATGTAGTAGAATCCGTAGATTTCTCCTTTCTGCATGGCGGCACGTGCTTCGTTGATAGTAGGATAATGGGCTACGATGGCAGTCTGCTCAAATGCATCCAGGTTTCGCATCAATTGGCGCGAAGTGGATGTCATATCCTGATCCACCACCCCTACAGGCATATTGACCGGTAACCCCGAATCCATCAGCGTCGTGAAGAACACGTAGCAGAACAACGGCGCTATCACCATGCAGAACAGGTACAGCGGACGGGAAACGAGCCGTCGGCCTTCCCGTTTCATGACGTTCCACAAAGCTATATATTTCTTATCTCGTGCCATTCCTTTACTTATCACTAATCACTAACCGTTAATCACTTCTTCAGTATCACCGACATTCCGGGACGCAAACCTTCCACTTTCTCCTGTGGTAAAGCTTTTACCTCAAAAGTCTTCAGGTCAAATTGCCCGGTTGTTTTCGTAGCCTTCCAGGCTGCATAAGTACCAAGATCCTTCATGTAGTTCACTTTCAGGCGGATATTTTTATCTAATGCCGGAACGAAAGCTTCGAATTCAGTTCCCATTGTCAGACCTTGTAGCAAATCTTCTCGGACATTGAATGTTACCCACATATCATCCAGTATGGCTATGTTCATGATCGGTGCACCGGTTCCCACCAATTCACCTACTTTGGGGAAGATTTCCGAAACTTCTCCGGCTGTCTGGGCTATAAGATACGTTTCTTTGATATAAGATTCTACTTCTGCAACGGCTCCTTTGGCACGGTCTACCAAGGCGGAGGCAGCAGCTTTATCTTCTCGTTCCGCGCCGTTCTTTGCCATGTCGTATTGAGCTTTGGCAGCTTTCTCTGTTGCAACGGCAGCATCACGTTGTGCAGTCACCTCATCCAGCTTTTGGGCTGACATCACCCCCTGATCAGCAAGGTTCTTCACACGTTTGTAAGATTTCTCGGCTATTTGAAGTCCCGCTTTGGCCTTTTGCCACATCTCAAAGGCAGCCTGTACCTGTTCGTGACGGGCGCCTTTCAGTGCTTTCTCATTCTGTGCCTGAGCAGCGGCTTCTGCAGCCCGAGCCTGTTCCAGCTTAGCTAACACATCCGGAGCTTCCAGTATGGCGAGGGTATCCCCGGCTTGTACACTTTGTCCTTCCTTTACGCGGAATTCCAGAATTCGTCCCGGCACTTTGCTTGATACCCGATACTCCGTGACTTCAGCTTGACCTTGTACGATTTCCGGTCCTTTGCGCAACATGAAGAAACCCACTACGGCTACAATGGCAATGACGCCTGTCAGCGTTAAGAACGCTAGTAGCATGTTACTGTTTTGTGATTTGGTATCCATCTTATGATTTATGATTTCAGATTTATGATTTATGAGCTCTCACCCTTTAATTTTTAATTATTAATTTTTAATTGTCCCAATGCTTTCTTCAGATAGATGTCAGTCAGTTTTACGTCAATCTGTGCATCTATCTTTTCGGACTGGGCAGAAAGCCAGGCTGTGTGTGCTTCGAGTACGTTGCTGGCAGCTATCACGCCTTCTTCAAATCCGAGTGTAGCATAACGGAGGTTTTCATCCGCTTTTTCCAGATTCTTTTCTGCCATAATCAGCTTCTTTGCAGCTTCATTCACTTTGAAAACCGACTGGTTGACTTGAAGCTCAATCTTTTCTTTGGCGTCATCCAACTGATATTGGGCGATGCGGGCCTCTGCTTTGGCCGCTTTTACCTTATACATACCTTCTCCCCAATGCCAGATGGGTACTTGTAATACTACACCGACATTCCACATACCTTTGAATTTCTTTTCAAATCCGTTGAAAACAGAAGGATTGGTCATCATGTAGCTACCCATCAAAGCCAATGATGGCAAGTATTCAGAACGGGTGACATTTACTTTCTGTTTGTAGATTTCCGTGGCAAGTTCCAGGCTGCGTACTTCCGGTCGTGTAGCATAAACCGTATTGAGATCAATGCCGTTGGCAGCTACCGGATCAGGTTTGAGGTCATCTTCCTTTTCATCTTTCAGGAGGATGGGAGAGGAGAGGTCCAGACCACATAGTTGACATAGTAACATTCTGGAAAGGCTCAGTCCATCTTCCACTTTGGTGAGTGTCATTTCCGCTTCGTTTACTTTTACTTTTACCGACAGACCATCTGCTTTGGTAGCGACACCTTCGGCAATCATCTTATCTACATCGCTTTCCAGTTTCTGCAATAATTTGAGATAACCTTCTGCCAACTTCTTTTTGCTGGCGAGCGATACGACTTGCCAGTAAGCCTGGTCGGTACTGAGGATTACATCTTGCAGACCACTATCATGCTGTTGGCGTGCCAGTTCTTCGGCGTATTTGGTAATCTTGTTGTAAGCGCGAATTTTCCCACCCATGTACAGAGGTTGTGTCAACGTCAGAGCACCGGCGTACATGTTGCGGGTATCTGTACGGAATGCATCAACGAGGGAGTTTCCGAGACCATTGAGAGGAGAAGCAATGTCCGCGTTGCCCAATGCTTGGATCAGTGCCATGAACTGCGGATTCTGTGTTAACTCAGGATGCTGCGTCAGTATACCTTGTATACCATTTTGCATAGCACCGCTTACTTGAGTTCCCATTGAACCTAATGCACCTTTCTGGGCATCACTCAATAGTGAAATCTCTTTTTGAGTGCGCATATATCCACCGGTGGCGGAAATGTCGGGAAGGTAATTGGTAAATGCTGCCTTTCGCTGATAATGCGCAGAGTTAATTTTCTCCTGGCTTATCAGTAGTTCTTTGTTATTGGCAATGGCCAATGAACGGCAACTATCGAGGCTTAAAACCTCTTGTGCGCAGACTGAGAAGGTCAGACATACCAACCAAGTGAAACAGAAGAACTTTCTCATCGTGTCTATACATTATTAAGGTGATTAAAACGTTGTTTTGTGACGCAACAATAATTGCATAAACAACGATGCAAATGTATAGGCTTTCAGTGAGACCTCAAAATAATTTAAACTTTTTTAGTCCAATGTAAAGGATTGCGAGCCGATAAGTGTTCCGTCAGCGAAGAGATCTACACGGTAAGTACCTGCATATAAGTATTCTTCCACGTTCCAATATACGGTTATGTTTTGTTCTTCGCCGTTGTATTCAATGTACTTCTTGATGGAATAACCCAGTTCGCGGTTCTCGTATGGGAAAGTATTCGCGGGATTTTTGGTCAATACATCATTGTCCGGTTTGGTGATACGTACGTAGATAGTACGTTCTCCTGTCTCGGCAGTTATATTCTTGACGATTGTGAATCCTATTTTGAATTTTACTACATCTTTCACTTTCTTGGCTGTTTTGTCCCGTTTGTTGACAGCCTGTATGTTGATATTGGTAGCGTCTAACTGGGCGGCAAGGGTGACTTTCTTATTCAGATTCTTTTTCTCTTCCGACAGATTGCTGATTTGGCGGGAAGCATCGTTATACTTCTGTGTCACTTGTGCAATTACCTCTTTCTGATGAGCAGTGAGGCGGTTCAATGAATCTATCTGATTGATATATCCTATCATAACCTTACGCAGAGTAGCAAGCTCATTTTTCAAGCGGCGTATTTCTGCCGCATTACTGCTTTTTACGGTACGCAATTCTTCCAGTAAACGTTGGGTTTTTAATTGTTCCTGTTCCAACAGCACAGACAGGGAGTCATTGGAAACTGTCAGTTTCAACTCATCGTACTGTTGTGCAAAACGCGTATATTCGTTTTCCAGGTCTTCCTTTTCCAGTTGGAATTCCTGTACCAGTTCTTTATTGGTTTGCTTCTCAGAGAGTAATAATACGGTAACTCCTACTAATAATACTACTAACAGGGTTCCTATGGCGATTAAATACTTATTTTTCATTCTATTTTCTAATTAATTTCTGTTCCACATTTTATTCCATTGTACCTGAGCAGAATGAACGGCGAGCATAAGAGGATACCAACGTGCTTCGGCCGGTGCCAAAGCTCCGAATTCACGGCATCGTTGAGTGGCGCGGGTGAAAGTGTACCATTTTCCACTCCAGTATCCTTTAGGGCGTTGCTTGCGATTTTGGTTATGTTGCCCAAAATTACCTCCTTGCCATATATCATTGAGTAACCATTCACCGGTTTCTATATCTTTTTGAGTATAGGGGATAGGCAACTCTTCCATGGGGAGTCCCAGATAGTTTACGGCAACAACTCCGAATACTTTAGCAGCTTTGCTTAATCCCCATTTTTGCAGTAAATCAGCAATTTCTTTAAGATCGATATTGTCTTTTTGCGTATGGAGTATGTTGGCCCAATCGCATACCTGGCGGAGTCCGATTCCCTCATTGAGGAAATGTAGTGCAGAGTGTGTCAGCACGTAGGCTACATCGAAAGATAGGGGAGGGAGAGTTACCTGGTAACCTTCTATTTCTAGATTCCGGCAAGCAGTTGTACCATGCCACCGGGCTATTTCCTGTTGGAAACTCTTGTCGGAGGAAGGAGAACTGAGCCGGGAGAGTACGCGGTGGTTTTCTATGTCTACACCATGCCAGTGTATACATGTATGTTTATGATTCTCTTCGTGTTCTCCGGTAGATTCTGTCCTTAACAGCTTGTTGGCCTTTTCATAATTCTTGGGACCTATATATAAATCAATGTCTCCGCATTGTCTGTGCAATGGATTCCGGTAATTCTGTGCCACTCCTTGTCCTTTCAGCAAAACGGGTTCTATCTGATTGGCACGATAGAGCGTGTATACCTTGGCGATTTCTTGATTCAGAATGTGATTGTTTTCTTCTATTTGCAGTAATACATTGCACCACTTTAAATAAAGTTCACGTTTCGGACGCAGTTCTTGCGGCAGAGTTTGCATACCATCGAATGTGATGCCTAGTAGGGCTTGCACTTTGGCTGATTGGTACAGCTGTGCCCAATCTGTTTGTATATTAAATAGAGTGGTATCTACAGGTGTACCCCATAGGCCTGATTGCACCAGTGCAAAAAACTGTTTTTGTATCGGAGTCATATTCTTCTGCTGAATTCACTGTTTTCTTTTCCGGGGCAAAGATAATGCAAACCAAGGGCATAAAAAATGAACTTGTTCATTTTTTATGCTGTACACTGCTTATTTTTATCTTTCCGGAGGTGAAAACTAAGACTGGTAACAGCCATCGTCGTAAAAAACGTAACCGATACCACCATTTTGCCTTCTTCAGCCACTGTGTATCCCGGCAATCCTGTGTTGTTCCGTCAGGGCGGTAGATGGTTCTTAATATTCCGATAATATCTTCCCGTTTCACTCGTTCAATGCGTGCTAGATTTCCATCTCCCAGCATCATATACTCATTTCCTTTCTTACCTATATATCTATGGATTAAATATTTTCCATTCCATTGGTAAAAAGGACAACACCAAGCAGGCAGTTCTTCTTCAGAAGAGAAGGGAACTACTTCCACCAGGTCTATTCCTCCTCTGATGAAAGGGTACATACTGTGTCCGCCAATAAGTAACTTTACTGTCTGTCCTTGTTTTAATGCCTTGGCGGCTTCGTTAAAGAAGTTGTTGGATACCACTATTTTTCGCATGTCCCAAAGATTGTTTCATAAGATAGACGGGCCGCATCCGCATCCGGCAAACAAGCTAAATGATATACAGGTACATTGGTGAGTATAGCATTCAGAACTTCACAGATGGAATCATATAAAGATTCATCATAAGAAAAGGCTGGTGGACACGAAGGATGTAACGAAGCATAGGCCTCTGCCACAGCCAGTCTTCTAATTTTATTGAACGGTGCTTGTGACAAACGGACACAGGCAGCAAGAGGATAACATTCTTTTTTATAACAAGGTGTTTTTCCGCTCCAAGGGCTACCCCATACCCATGGCTGTCCATCTGTAATGCGGACAATGGGGCTGTCATCATTCAGTAGTGTGGCTTCTTCTATATTTTCACGCCATAAGCGTGTATGTGTACTTTTTCCTGTACCGCTTTCGCCCAGAAAGAGTACCGCTTTGCCCTGACATACAATTGTGCTGGTGTGGATGGCGACCGTTTGATAAGGCACGGTCATCACGCCATAAGCCATCCAGCAGGCAAAACGTAGTAAACGCGGATCAAGGTTACCCTTTAGGTGGGCTGTACGTCCATTATTGTCTACCCATAGTTCCAGTGTTTCTCCCTCTGGAGGAGTAGAATCGAATATATACCCGTTGGCACAGGTTCCAAACCGATTTATGGTTCCGTTAATATCGATGCTGTAAAGTATCTCTTTCCAAGCTGGCATTTCACTGTCTACTAGAACGAAACGGAAAGTATCCTCATCTTTATTATTTACCTTGAATACTTCGAAGCCTGACATTCTATCCATGGTATGCATTAATGTTTCATTTTCTACCTTGATGCGATGTCCGGCAATTAAATAATCTTGTTCCATTTTCTTTATTTTTCTTTAGTATATATATTTCCGCTGTCCAGATCAAATATCCGGTCACAAAAGGCGAGTGAACTTTCACGGTGGGCTATGATGACTATGGTAAGTTCATGGTGTTGATGAGAGAGTTCTTGCAAGGCATGGTTGATTTCTTGTTCCGTTCGATGGTCTAGTGCTGAAGTTGCTTCATCGAAGAATAGTATTTCCGCTTGTTTATATAGTGCACGGGCTATTCCTATCCGTTGTTTTTGTCCGCCGGACAACCGACTGCCAAATTCGCCTAAAGGCGTATCTAATCCTTGCGGTAGATGTTCTGCCCATTCTTTGAGCTGTACCTGTTCCAAAACGTTCATCACTTTTTTGTAATCCACCTGCACCTGTCCCAGGGCTATATTGGTGGCAAGAGTACCCTCTGTTATAAAAATCTCTTGTGGTACATAACCTGCCACTTTATACCATTCTTCCCGATTGTTAACTGTTAACCGTTTTCCGTCTATACGAATTTCCCCACTAATAGGTTCCAGGAATCCAAGCATCAGATTAAATAAAGTGGATTTGCCTGATCCGCTCGTACCTTGTATGCCTACGCATTCACCACGTTTGATATTCAAATTCAGGTCTCTAAAAAGTATATGGCCATCCGGAAAAGCAAAACTTACACCACACAATTCAATACCTTGCCTGAAGGTGAAGGGAGATTCCGTTTCCATCTCTTTTTGCGGTATATCAGCAATTCCTTCGGCTACTATTTCTAGTGTGTGCGAGGCGTTCTGGAGTGTCCCCCAACTATTCAAGATGTTTCGTATGGCAGGTAGCAGCCGGAAGGCTGCAACAGCAAATACGCCGCTCATCAGTCCAAGGTCTCCACGTCCTGCACCTATCAATAATGCTAATCCGCAGACTATAGCTATTTCCGATAAAAATAACGGGAAAAGTTGGTATATTTCCATTCGCAAGCGATTTCGTGTTATAGATTCTATGCCTTGGTCGAAGAAGGAAATTGTGGTATGGAAAGCATGTGCTACTTCTAGTTCTGCAAAGCCACGAAAGGCTTCCACTACTGTTCGTAACTGCTTTCGGCGTGCTTCCAGTTCCTCTGTGCCGTAACGACGTAGACGTTTTCGTACTAATCCTACATATCCTCCGGCCAGTGGCAGGAATGCGGCACAGAGTAAAAGTCCTGCAATTGGTTCCCATATTACAAGTGCCGATACCATCAGTAGTACAAGCACCGAATCACTCACTATGCGAAAGACGGGGGCCAATACGCATAAACTGAATGTGTAACACACATAATTCACTTCGTGCCCCAGTTGCAGGCTACTCGTACCTTTCAGGAAAAGTAGTCCCCGGCGATAGTAATTCACAAACATTCTTCGGCTAAAATCTCGGTATATATCTAGTAGAAAACGGCTTTGCATACGTGCCAGTAATATAACCAGCCCATTTTTTAGCATTACAAATAATAAAATTATACAGCATAGTGTCAGCATTTTCTCACGGCTACCATCGGGTTCCAGTATAGCCAGTAATACAGGGATCAGTGCAGCTACGCCTGCAAAATCGAGCAAAGCACGTAGCAGTACCACAAACATGACTGCTACACTACGTTTTTGCTGGCGTTCCGATAATAGTTTATATATCTTTTTAATCATAGTTGTAACAGGGCATAGTTTTGAAATAAATCCAACCACATCCCATAGCTAGTGATAGCAAGAAGATTCCTGATAGAATTTTTATTTTCGAGGGAGAAACTGGACTAAGTGGAACAGTGGCAGGTTCAATGACAGCAAACACAGGGCGTTTCTTATATACCCTGATTTTGGCAAATTGCAATTGCTGTAATGTTTCGGTGTATTCTTTATAGGCAATATCTTTGGCTATTTGTAAATTGTATAACTCTTTTTGGTAAAGTTTGAGTGATAAGGATTGGTTGGCATCTGCGAAATGGGCATAAGTTTCTTGTGCCTCATAATATCTTTTGCGTGCTTGTTGATAGAGGTTTTCTGCATGCTCCAGATTTATACGTTCTTTTTTAGTACGGTAATCTGAGACAAATTTTTGTAATTTAGCCATTACGCTATCCGCTACTGTTGCAGAAACAAGAGGATCCTGCATACGTATATGTAAAGTAACTGTTCTTTTTTTCTTATCTACATCCACATTGATTCTACTATTGATTGCGGCAGCTATAGCAATTTCGCGTTTGGAGAGATGGAAAACGTCTATGGTTTCGCCATGTTGGTGACTAGTAGGTCGTAGGTTGCTGGTATCGTTTGTCTCTTTTTCGCTAAAAATGGTGATTGGGAAGCTAATGATTTGTAATATGCCAACACGGATAGTATTCCACCAAGGTGGACGTTGGTGTGTGGACATATATTCGGATAGCGTTAATGTACCTAGTTCTTTATTGTTGGATAGTGTTATGGGTATGTCAAATAGTGATAGAAGGAAAGGGGTAGAACTAACAACCTCTGGATATAGGCTTGGAATGATAGCATCTTGTATCTTTTTGCCTCCGATACTCACTTCTGATGAGTAGCCTTCGTCTGTATCTACTTTTCCTGATGTACTTTCGGGTACAGTGTAAATGCTCGTTTCATATTCCTTGGGGATACTGATAACGATAAGTATTCCGATGAGAAGTCCTGCCATACTTGTTTTAAATAAAAACATCCTGGCATCCCATAATTTAGATAGTAAGAGTATATAGTCCGTTTGGGTGGGATCGAGCATTTCTCTTTTCATAAATAATAATCAGAAAATTAGGCTGGGTGATTAAAAAAGGTGAGGCATAAGCCTCACCTTTCTGATAAGTAGCATTATTTAAGAGTAGTTCGATGAACTTATCTTGGTTAAGGATTATTCTTTAGTAATGCTTAAGAATGTGATATTTGCAGCATTCAACTTCAAAGTGTTGTCAGTAAAGGTTCTTACATCCTGATTTGGATTGATGAATAACTTCACATACTTAGTGTCGCTACCAAATGTATCTGAGGAACTTATGCCAGAAGCAATAGTAAATGCTTGCTTGAACTTAATTTCTTTTAGGTAAGCTTCACCCGCACCACCGGAACAGCCTTTTAAAATATCTTCATCAAATGAAGTGGCTTCCATGAAGTTTACATATCTCAAAGCTGTGCAACCTTCGAATGCTTCAAAAGGAATAGTTGCAGCACCTACGTGTAGAATCTTCTTGTTGTCCTCTGTTGCATCATCTATACCATAAAGTGCAGTACATCCCTTGAAAGCTTGTTGGCCGAGCGTAGTTGTAAGAGATAGGTCCATAATCTTCAATGATGTACAATTTAAGAATGCTTGGCTTCCTACAGAAGTTGGCTGAACTTGTTCTCCATCTTTAAGAATATCAGTCAGGTTAGTACATCCACTAAATGCATCAGCAGGAATAACAGTGTTCTTAATATTGATTTCTGTTAATGCTGTACAGCCTTTGAATGCGGCAGCACCATCTTCACGGAATTCGATAGCCCCATTGATAGTTGTCAATGCATTACAACCATTGAATGAGCTGGCACCTACCAGTAGACCATCTTTAACTGTTACTTCTTTTAAGTTGGTGTAGCCGCTAAGATTCAGACCTTTACCTGGGAAAGCTGCACTCATTTGGTCAACGCCAGACATATCCAAAGTTTCGAGGGCTGCATTCAGAATGATAGGATTGATCGTTTCGTCAGCAAATTTGTATGCCGGAAGAATTACATTCTTTAATGTAGTTCCTTCAAATGCATCTTTTGCAATTGTAGTTACTTTGGGGAGATTGATAGTTTCTAAACTAGCCAAGCTTTTGAAAGTTGCTGCCGGAATAGTGGTATTCTCTGTTAATGTGATTGACTTTGCATTTGTAAAACTTACCAATGTAGTCAATTCATCAGCTGTTAATTCTACTTTAGAGATGATCTTTTCGAATTCAGTAAGTTCGCATGGAGCGTTATTCCACATAACTTTGCCATTCTCATTAAAGATCTGAGAGAATGTTCCTTTGTTTACAATCAGCGTACGGTTATTACTGTTGTTATTTGTTACTAAGTAATCGAAGTCGTTGATGTCTAATGTAGTGGCATCTCCACCAATAAACTTATTGTTCATAGTAGAAGGCCAGTTAGTGCTGGTTTCAACTGTTTTAGAAAGAACAATATTCTTAAAAGTAAAGGTCATAGCCATTGTTTCTTTAACGTTGGCCTCCTGAAAGGCTTTACGATCTACTTTGTTGATAGCCATGTATGCGAGGTTGCCATCTACAAAGTCAAGACCTGTGGGATTATTCAGCTGCAGGGTTATGCTTGTGGCAGCACCTGTAACATCTGTACCCATATCAGTGATATCATCACCATCTGCCTTTACTAGTTTAGATTCTTCCGGTTTTTCGCTATTATAGAGATAGTGAGCTGTAGAACCATAATCTAAGTAAGAGGGGGTAATATCTTCTGCATCATCAGTATCACCATCTTCATTTTCGTCATATCCTTTTGCTTCCAATTTAATACTCTGAAGAGCACCAAAAATACTAGCATATTCTTCATCAACTCCCTGAGTTCTGAATACTACTGCAGTAAACGGACGTACGAATTTCAAATCAATTTTCTCACCTACTGCATCGTAAGAGTTTTCTTTAACGGCTTTAGTAAGAGAGAGCATCATTATTTTCTCTGTAACATCTTTCCCGTCAAGAGTCTGTTGATTTTGGTTAGTTAATTCAGGAAGAGCAGAGAACTCATACACACCAGTAGCCTTCTCTTTTTCAAAAGTGACAGTAGAAGGATAAGTGGCTATGAATTGTGATTTATACTGTTCGTTAGTAGGATCGGCCCAATCATATGTTCCTGGCTCATGTTGGAAATTCAAAATGTTATCATCTTGATAAGCAGTAAATACACCATTAGCTTTGGATTGTGTAGCTTTGTACATAGCCTTATTAGCAGGTACCCAACTTGTGGTATTATTACCTATATTCATACCTGTAGCTGTCGTATTTGTACTCCAAATACTAATCTTATCCGTTTCTGCATACCAGAAGAAATTATGTATTCCTGAAACGTCATCGTATGCCAAATCTCCTCTTGTAGTCGGTGTTTCTACTAATGCACCTTCAAAAGAGATTCCTTTGGTAGCTTCTTTTTGTCCGGAGATTGAATCCAGTTCGTTCTCTGCACAACTTGCAGCTAAGGCTAATATGCCTGCGCAAAATAAAATTTTTTTCATCTGCATTTTTTTTAATTTTTTTTATTTAGACTGTTTTGTTTATAATGCTTAGATGCACGAAACAACAAGGATAAGTATTGTTACTGTCTGAAACAGGGTATATCATTGTTTGAATCGTGCGTATAGAAGCCATTATAAAAATTGTTTCATTGAAGTAGTATTACCTAAAATGGATCTTCACCACCACCAGGTACATCGCCGCTTGGTCCAAAACCTGCTTCTACTTCCACTTCCAGGACTTCCACTTCTGGAGCCTCATACTTCATTTCCTTTTCTACTTTCATACTTACAAATAATTTAATTGTTAATAATATCAATATGTTATTCTCATCATTCTATAACCGGATTTATTCTTGCAGAACTTTACTATCCCTACTTTATAAATAAGCATAGTAAACCGCCTTTTCAGCCTGCAAAGTAAGAAACAAATTTCCTAAATATACCTTGATTGTATTCTGCTGAATATCTGCATATTACCATCAATATAGAAAGAGAAAAGTAAGAAGAAAAGAATTTTCAAATGAAAGAAAAAGATAAACGATAAGTCTGATATACAATCATTTATAGTGCTAATGATAAATTGAAAATTTTATCTATTTATGCATATTGACACTCCTTTATGACACTATACTGCATAAGAAATGACTAATTTAATTCACTGATTTACAATCAATAGCTGTTTTATTAAATAGAGAAAAGTCCACTGGCAAGCATAGGAATAGCACCATTATCAGACACCAGTAACAAAAAAGAAGCTTACAATCAACCGCTCAATAACCTCATGTTTTCTACCTGACACATGTCCTGAGAAACCCTAAATGTATTAAGCAAAAAAAGGAGCGGATTCTATGCCCGCTCCCTTATGGAATGATGACTCAATAACAATATCACATTTTTTCTGCAATAATCAGTTCCCAGCCCTTGAACACCAGCGTGATGAGTTCCAGTTTCGTCCCACCTTTGGTGCGAAGCACCTTTTCGTCCGCTGCATAACGCACCAGCTGTTCAGCGGCTTCCTTCTTCAAGGAAGCAATCTCTCCCTCCGAAGCATCACGTTTGGCATATTTCACTTCTACAATATAGCTATAGGCAATATCGGGTTGATGCAGTAAATCCGGCATCATGTAGAAATCGGCATAACCTTTGGAAGATTCGTGTTCGGGAAAAAGAACATATCCCTGCGTCAGTCCTAAATAAGCCAACAGAAAGCCTTTGATATGGGCCTCTCCGTCTATGAACTCGCGAATGGCACTTTGACGTTCCAATTCGCGGGCAAAGAAACGGAAGACGGCCTCCCATTCGCCACGAAGAGCCATTCCTTTCACCAGGCCGGAAAAAGAAGAAAGGTCCAGATCAAACATTTTTGCTTCGCGATAAGCTTCTACCAGATAAGTATAGAGCTGTTCGCGTACAGTCAGGTTCGGAATACCAAGAATGGCACTACCAAAATCGGTACCTTGTATGGATAGCATTCCAAAATAGAACAGCAGGCTTTTGAAGTTCTCCGTATCAGTCAACTTTTCAGCCGGAAAAGAAGTGGAGATCTGTGCTGTGATGCTACCTTCCGTTACAATCTGCTGGATGACGGAAGCGTTCACACCGAATGTCTTATCTATCCGTATCAGATGACGGAGCTTACTGTAATCCGTACGGATATTGTTGTCAACCATTGTCTCTGGGGGTAATTGCTGTTGCAGATAACTATTCAGGAAATAAAGTGTCATGTCCGAATTGAACATCCGTTCTTCCAATTTGCGGGAAGAGAAGCAGTAATTATCATACCACGGCTTCATCAGTTCCACCAACTCGTCCACCGTAACATCTGCCGGAAGTGCGTTTTCATCTTTGTAATAGGTAATCATCTCCCGTACTTCATCTTCGCTGAAACCGATGATGTCATTAAATTGCGGCATCATACTGATATTCGTGCCGATATTGAAACCGCTCGTCACGTCATCCATCGTAATGGGACTCACTCCCGTGATGAAAAGACGCTCCACGGCAGCACCGGCATTGGAAGTGGAATCTTTAATATTGTTGAAGAAACCACGGATAAAACCCTCACCATGTGTCTTTTCCCGATAACGCTCCTGCCCATAAGAAGAAAGGATGGTATTGGTAAAGTTATCATATTCGTCAATCAACAGGTAAATGCGCGGGCAGTTCGTACGGCTGACGTATTCCTTAAGAGCAGACAACATCTGTCTCGGATTGGTCTCATCAGGATTGACAACCTTCCAAATATCACTGCCCAACAGGTGCTCGTATTTCAGGATGAAATTCTTCATTACCATGCAGCAATACTCGCAGAACGAACGCTCCACATCCTCCAACTTCGAACTGATTGCAGAGAAGTTGAATCGCAAAACCATGTACTTGTTGTGCTCTTCCGTAGGATGCTTGCCTATATACAATTCTCCGAATATCTCTTCAAAACTATCCGCATAATCAATACTATAATACGTTTCCAACATGGCCAGAAACAGTGACTTACCGAACCGTCGCGGACGTATGAGGAACAGATAGGACGGCTGGCGCTCTATCATTTCGATATAACGGCTCTTGTCCACATAATAATAGTTTTTCCGCATAATGCGGGGAAAGTCCGATATTCCATAAGGTAATGCTTTCATAACTGCCTGCTTTTAATATTGCACAAAGCAAAGGTAATAAAAATGATTGCAAATTCCACGAAGACCTTGAAATAGTTACAATCGGACACCGTTATTTACCACATACTCCGAAGATCGTATCATGAGAAAGGTGCGCAGCATCAGCATCAGGCAGACAAGCCAGATGATAAACCGGTACCGCAGAAAGCAGGGAACTCAAAGTATCACTGATGTAATCATACAATTCATCGCTGTAAGCAAAGTCAGGCGGACACGAAGGATGCAACGCGCCGTATCCTTGAACCACACTGAGTTTCTTAATCTGGTTAAATGGAGCCTGAGATAAGCGTACGCAAGCCGCCAACGGATAACTTTCATTTTTGTAACAAGGTGTTTTTCCACTCCATGGACTACCATATATCCATGGTTCTCCGTCTATGATGCGAAGAATAGGACTGTCATCATTCAGCAGAACAGCGCCTTGTATGTTTTCGCGCCACAAACGGGTGTGAGTACTCTTACCCGTACCACTCTCTCCCAAAAAGAGAATCGCCTTACTCTGGCATACAATAGTACTGGTATGAATTGCTACCGTTTTAAAAGGTGCTGTTGCCACTCCATAGGCAATCCAGCATGCAAATCGAAGCAGCCGCAGGTTATAATTTCCCTTGAAATTCACCACCTGCTTATCTTCGCTCAGCCAAAGCTCAAGTGTTCCACCTTCAGGAGGCAGCATTACAAAGAGAAAGCCATTGCGATATTGGCCGAAGTGGCTGACAATGCCATCTATTTCATTCGTGTATAACATTTTTTTAAAGAAAGGTGTATCTGCGTTAGATTCTACAAAGTGACAAAGAGGCTCATCGTCTGCCTCCACCTTAAATGGGGTGAATCCTGTCAATGCACCTATTGCCGCAACCAATCCATTCCCTTCCACCCGGATACGATGTCCGGCTATCAAATAATCCTGTTCCATTTCTTTTATTCCTTATTGTTATATACTATATCGCATGTATCCAGATCGAATATCCGGTCGCAGAAAGCCAGTGAGCTTTCACGGTGGGCTATGACAACCAATGTCAGTTCACGGTGACGCAAGGAGAGTGTTTCCAGAGCATGATTAATTTCCTGTTCCGTCTTATTATCCAAAGCGGAAGTGGCTTCATCAAAGAACAAGACTTCAGCTTCCTTGTAAAGTGCCCGTGCAATACCAATTCTTTGTTTTTGACCACCGGACAGCCGACTACCATATTCACCTAACGGGGTGTCCAATCCTTGTGGTAATTCATCTACCCATTCCTTCAGTTGCACTTGCTCCAGAACCTGCATCACCTTTGTAAGGTCAACTTGCGATTGCCCAAGTGCAATGTTATCAGCGAGTGTACCTTCTATTATAAATATTTCCTGCGGTACGTACCCCACCAGTTTATGCCACTCACTTCGGTTAGTAGAAGTCAGTTTCCTGCCATCTATAAGTATCTCGCCGGAAGTAGGTGGGAAGAAGCCGAGCATCAGGTTAAAGAGGGTTGATTTGCCAGTTCCACTTGCTCCCCGTATTCCGATACGTTCACCGCAACTAATATTTAGATTTAAACCATTGAACAACATGTCTCCGTCGGGGAAAGCGAAACCGAGTCCGCGTAATTCAAGTGTATACTTAAATGTAAACGATGTACCTTCCGATGCACCCTCTTCCTGCCGCCGACCGCCTTGCACATCTTGCTGTGCTTCATTGTTGATGCCTTCTTCCACCACCGCTATGGTATGCGAAGCGTTCTGTAGTGTCACCCAACTGTTCAACAGGCTTCTTACGGCAGGAATCAGTCTGAAAGCAGCTACTGCAAATACACCACTCACCAATCCCAGGTCACCGCTTCCCGTACCAATCAGCAATGCCAGTCCCACTACCACCGCCACTTCCGAGAGGAAGGACGGAAAAAGTTGGTACACTTCTGTGCGCAGACGGTTACGGACAATAAATTCCAGACCTTGGTCAAAAGAAGTAAGCGAAGTATGAAAGGCTTGTGCAATTTCCAATTCCGCATATCCCCGGAAAGCCTCCACCACTGTGCGGCTCTGCTTGCGGCGTGCTTCCAATTCCTCCATGCCGTAACGGCGCAGACGCTTCCGTACCAAACCCACATACAGAGCGGCCAGAGGAATAAAGGAAGCACAAAGCAAAAGTCCGGCAAGCGGTTCCCAGACGACAAGAGCCGATACCATCAACAGTACCAGCACTGCTTCTCCCGCCATACGAAAGACCGGAGCCAGCACACACAAACTGAATGTATAACAAACATAGTTTACCTCGTGTCCCAGTTGTACGCTACTCTTCCTTTTCAGGAAAAGCAGTCCGCGATGATAGTAATTGGCAAACATCCGTCTGCTGAATTCACGGTAGATTTCCAGTTGATAATTGCTTTGTACACGTGCCAGGAGCGTAACCAAAGCATTCTTCAATAAAACAAATAGCAATACGGCACCACACAACGTCAGCATCCTTCCCCGTCCGCCATCCTGCTTTACCACTACCAGCAATATAGGTATCAGTGCCGCTACTCCGGCAAAATCAAGGATAGCACGCAGCAATACCGAAAAAGCCACCCAAATGCTTCGTTTGCGTTGCCTTTCAGGTAGCAATTGAATTATTTCTTTAATCATTGGCTTTCATCCGTATACAAACTATCCTTTTTCATGTTTCTCATGAAATCCTTTACGAATAGAATCCATGCGACACTTCCTCCACCAAATAAAAGAATACATCCTATAAAAATCAGCACTTTATTGGGTTTTGAGGAGTTAAGAGGAACCTGTGCTGGTTGAATGATGGCATTTATAGGAGTAACTTTTTCCACTTTAGCTTTGGCAACGAGGACTTGCTGTTCCATTTGATTGTAAGTGGAATGAGCCAGATTCATTTCATTCTGTAATCGGATCAATTCTGCGCGAGAAGTCTGTATCACTAACTTTTGGTTGACATCTGCATAGTTAGCATATTGAATTTGCGCTTCATGGTATTTTGTTTGCGCTTCATTACGAAGTTGTTCAGTATAGTTCAAAATCCTACGTGCCTTGCTTGTTCTGTATTCTGTGACATACTCTTGCAGGCATGCTTGCACTGTATCTACTACAGTGGCAGCAACCAGCGGATTCTGCATGGTGACAGATATGGTCACCACTCTTTTTTTTTGGTCTATCTCGACAGCTATTCTGGAAGCAATAGCACCGGCTATACCTATCTCTTCACGAGTCAATCGGAAGATATCTGTTTTTGTATTTTTCTTTTTTCCTTCCTCTTTCGGTGCGCTCCTGAATAAAGACAGGAGTCGGTTCATTAATCTGAACGGTGCTGAAGCAACAGCATTCCACCACGGTGTTTTCTGCCGTTCCTTTACATATTGGGCAAGAGTTATTGCAGCAGTATCTTTTTGTTCGTGTACTTTTACCTCAAAAAGCCGAATAAGAAATGGGGTAGAATTAACAATGATAGGATATAGGGATGGATATATGGCATCCCTATCAGCAGTAGAAGAGTTTACATTGACATCCGTCATGGCAACCAGTGCATTTATACCCAAAGACGAACTTTTACGGGCATTTTCTGGAGCTATAAGAATCTTAGCTGTATATTCCTTTGGGATACTAATACCTATAATTATCCCGATAACGGCTCCAATGCCACAAGTCATCAGAAACAATTTTCTGGATATCCACACTTTTCTGTACAATATCCGCCAATCCATTTCCGCTTTTCCGGAACGCAGTATTTTGTTTTCATCGTTTGAAATGTTACGATTCATTTGCATAGACAATGAATATTAAAAAAGAGATTCTTGTATTTATTCGTATCAACAATTCTTTTTTTGCAGACACTTAGAGACTGAAATATTGAGAAGAAAAACGGAGAAGCAATGCCCCTCCGTCTTTTCTATATTAAGATTGGATAAAAAGATAGACTTAAAATCCAGCTTCTGTAACTGTAGCTGTAACAGCGGTTATATTACCTTGGAATACTGAAACCCCAACAACCTTATTATCAACTTTTGTGGCGTATAGTTTGCCTTCATTTAGAATCTTACCATAGTTGTCTATTGAAGTCATTGTTACATTAACGTCACTTATTGCATTACCTGCTGTCAATATTGCATCTTCATTGTTAGTAATGGTAGCGGAAGTATTGTCAGAGGCTCCTACAGTAACATCTCCTAAAATAGTGCCGGAATTCACCAGCTTACCCAAGACGCTTATCGTAGCAACTGTTGTAGCATCTATTTTTCCGAACTTAACATTTTTAGCAACAGACAATGTAGCTTCTTCAGCAATAGTAAGATTGACAGTAGCTGTTGCCAGTTGTTGTGCTGTAACAGATGAGTTGTTGATGGCACTAGTACCATTTACAATAATATTTGTAATATTTGTAAAACCAGCAGCAACACCATTCAAGTCAATAGTAGCATCTTCCATAATCAGGTTTGTGATGGTGGTAGCTGCGTCTACTTTATCTATTGCAGCTTTATTCCAGCTTCCACTGATAGTAGCACTGTTTACTTCGTTGATATCTTTTAATGCATCCAAGCTAGAAGCTGCAGTGATGGCTACACTGGTAACACCCTGAGTGTTAGCAATCAAAGCCGTAGTAGTAGCATGACCTGCATTATCTACAAATACATCCTTTACAGCTGCTAAAGTGATTATGGCTGCTGCATTATTATTAGTGATGATTGATGCAGCGGTGCCTAAACACTGAACTTTACAGTTCTCCCCTAAAACGATATCTTTAACATTCTCAAGTGCTTTACTATCCGCAACAGTCAGCAGATTATTATTGGTTATCTTACCACTATTAGTTACATTATTCACGATAGCCAAAGTACCATTATTTATAATTTCGGATTTGGCAGCAAGATCTGGAGTAACTTCTCCTAATTCTAATTTACCATTAACCACTATTACACCATTGTTGACAAGTGTAGAGATACCGTAGTTTTTAGGTGTACCTTTCCAAGTAGCATAGTCGGAAACGCTTGCTTTGCTACTTACCATTCCCGAAACGGTTACCGTACCCTCATTAGTCAAACTCTCAATAAATGATTTTCCATCCAGGTTCAATGTCGTTCCTGCTGCAACTTCCAATGCTCCGACATATGAATCTTGAGCTAATTTAAATTCAGCATCTTCTTTCTCAAGGATTAACTTGTGGCTATTGGCATCCACATAAATAGAGAATGCAGGAATATCGGTTGTTTCGGTTAACGTGACGTCTGCTTGTAAAGCAAATGTAGCAGCATGGTTTGTGTAATATGCATTGCCTTGGATAAATTTCACTGCGTATTCCCAATCTTTCTTGCTGAAAATCTTGAATTCTGCAGGATATTCAAATGTACTCATTTCATAAGTATTGGTTTTGAACACATCTCTATTGAATTTAACAGCAGAATTTCCAGGATTTGCCTTTGTTTCAAATACCCCTTGGTTGGTATATACTTTCATTGTCAAATCATTTTGGTTGTATGAGCCTGCGGGGAACAACATACGAATTTCTTGAGATGCACCGGCAGCGATAACCATATCAGGCAATGTAATTGACACCATATTGTTAGCTGCCGTTATGGCAGTTTCATAGAGATCAATATCAGCACTTCTCATGGTTTCGACTTTCTCTCCAATTACATTTTTTAGGTCCGCATTATCAGATACAACAACACTACCAAATATACTTGTTACGGTATTAATATCCCCACCCAGTTTAAATCCAGCTGCAGAATAAACCTCAATCTTAGAAACCTTAACTTCTTCACTACTGGTGTTTTTTAATGTTGGAGCAAAACCTGAATACAAAGAAGTAAATTGTACAGGAATTGTATTATTGGCTTCGTAAGCAATACCTCCTTTAATCTTAATGAGTGGAGACACAAAGAAGTTATTAGCAGTTAAGTGTGCATAAGGTTTTTCTGCATTGAGTTCTTGTGAGACAGGAAAGTTGACAGTAATCTTTCTCCCCTTGGTCATATCTGTTTGATATCCATGATAGAAAACATAAGTGCCCTCATATACAGCAGTATTTGTCTTGAAGTTAGCAGACTCTACGGGAGTGGTAATTGTTTCCACTGGAGTGAAAGGGTAATTAGTAACAATATTATTGTATTCCGGAGTGCCTTCTACTTTCGCATCAACCATACATGCCCCTAATACATCAGAGGCTTCCCATTTGTATTTTCCACTTTCCCAAACAGTTCTAGTAGAAGCATCACCAATAGTGTATTCTCCCATATCAGCTCCCAACATCACGTTTACCTTCGCTCTATCCGCAAAGTTATTTTCCGGTGCACTAATAAACTCTTCATTGGTACAAGCAACGAATAAAGTAGCAGCGCACATCGTAAACAAGAATTTTGTTTTCATCTTTTTGAATCTTTTTAGTTTATTAATTTACTATTCTAATCTTAAGCTTGGCTACATAGGCTCATCCGTAGTACCACCAGCAGGAACACTTGCAGCGAATCCCAATTCTACAACCACCTCCAGAACTTCCACTTCCGGAGCTTCATACTTCATTTCCTTTTCTACTTTCATAATCATAAAATTTAAATTGTTAGTAATATTAAAATGTATCTTCATTATTAACTAGTAATGCACCTCTTTTACTATTAAAAGAATCAAGACCGTTCTTACAATCCTGCAAATATTTCTATAAAAAAGCTCAGTAAAAGCTCCTTTCAGCCTGCAAAGTAAGAAACAAATTTCCTAAATATATTTGAGTGATATTTTATTGATTATCTGACTGTTATGTACTTAGGAGAAACCTTTTAAAATAAAAGAAAAGAATTTTTTATAATCAAAAAGAATGAATCAATATATTAGCACACAGCTTATTACATATTTAGTAGAAAACATCTTATTTTAGTCCTCTGCATATATTGACACCTCTTTCTTGCACCTTATAGAATAAGAGCACACGATAGTAATTCTCTTATTTTCAATAAGAAACGGATTTTATAAATGACAAGAAACTCACTTTTTTAATAGTAATGACACCATTTTTAGGCACTAACAACAAGAAATGCATTTACAAAGAACCATCGAACACACTCAGTGAAGCCATGTAGCTATACCACCTCCCTTCCTCGTAATAACTTGGCGCTGAATTAGCGAATATTAATTCGTCCCCTTATGGAGAACATTGCGTCCCCTTATGGAGAACATTGCGTTCCCTTATAAGGAACATTGCGTCCCGCTATAAGGGGACGAATTAATACTCGCATAAAGAAAGATTGCCACCTTAATAGATGGAAGATAATCACTGATAAAAAACAATTAAATCTGTTATAGACTCTTTTTTTATATTATAGTATATAATTTTCAAGAGAATGTTTACCTTTGCATTTCTTGAAACACTAATTTAACGTTTGTCACTATGAAAATTAAAGAGAATTATAAAGTTCGGGAGATTGCAGGTGAGAACCTGATCGTCGAGCAAGGAAAGTCCCAGTCTGATATGACTAAAGTAATTTCACTTAATAATACAGCACTGCTTCTTTGGAAAGAATTGCAAGGAAGAGAATTTTCTTTGGAAGATGCTGCAGAGGTATTAATGAATCATTACGGCATATCCAAAGATCAAGCCTTAGTTGATACCCAAAAGTGGGTGGATGCTTTAAGTAACTGTGGAATCATAGGATAGTTCTTTCCTGTTACATTTGCCGGAGAAATATTAATAGTTTGCTATAACTCATTGCATATAATGAGATAGTATTATAATCAGATAAATTAGATTATTCTGTTTTGGTACACTCTTTTTTGTATTGAAAATAGCAGATGCATTCTTTGTATATATACCTGAGGTTAACATTGAAGAGAAATTCTCTTACCGAATAGGCGTGATATAGACCTCTTAAGCTCTATGTATCATGAGAAAACACCAAAAACAAATTTCCTAAATTCAAAAGAATTCGTTATTTTTTTATCTTTTCGGGTAAAAATATGGCAAATTCTCCTTTATCGTGAAAACACATCTCTATTCTACACGCTTTTGCGAGCCAAAGGTAGATATTTTATTGACATCTGCAAACAAAATAAAGCTTTTTTTTTATGCTTTTCAACGAAAATGCATAAATACAAACTTTTTTATAGCTTTCTTATATATTCTTATTGAAAATAAGATGGGCACTCTTTGTTTATATATCACTATAATCTTGATAATTATGGAACAATTACCACTAAACTGAAAGGAAGAAAAAGAAATGAAAATTAGATTCAATCTAAAGCAGGTCAGTGAAAAGAATAAACTGACGCAAATAATGCTTGTGACAACTATCAATAAACGGAGAATCAGGGTTTATACCAAACTCCGTGTAGAGCCACAGTATTGGAACCATGAAACATATCGATGCTATCAGAATGGAGGCTTGAACATACGGGAGAGGCTTCGGTTGAAATATATTAATGAACAAATTGATAATTTAGTAACGTCTTTATGCGAAATGGACGAACAACTCGCTATGAAAGGCGAGTACTTGTCGGCTGCTGTTGTCCGGCAAATCGTTGATAAAAACCTGCAGAAGGAACAACTTTTGCAAAATCCTATTGCTTGTCTGAGAAGATTGGTTGGCGAGTATGAAAAGAATGTAAATCGCAAAGGGAAACGTGGCATCGAAAGTACCAAGGCTACCTACCTCACTGCTTTAGGGCGTCTGGAAGATTACGACAAGCAACGGAAAGTGCCGATCGGTTCGTTCGACGACTTCAATAAAAAGTTCTTTGTGGATTTCACCAACTACCTTTACGGGTACAGTTATGGGAAAACCGGAAAGCATTATACTCAGAATACAATCATCAATACGCTGAAAGTAATCAAGAATCTGTTGCATCGTGCTTATGACAGCGAGATGACAACCAACAACTATTTCTTGAAAGTTCAGACTACACTGCCTGCTGATTCGAGTGAACAGATTTATCTGCAAGAGAAGGAGATCCAGAAGCTTTCTTTGGCAAAGACAGAGAGTGACCAGGAGCGTGAGGTAAGGGATGCTTTTATTATTGCCTGTTATACAGCATTAAGGATTAGTGATATACAGCAGTTGAATAAAGCAACCGTACGGAAGGGAGTAATATCGCTCTACCAGAAAAAGACGAAAGAGCTGGTTGAAATTCCGATATTGAAGGAAATAGCGCCACTGATTGAACACTATCAGCAGATTGGCTTTCCGGTTATAGATAAGGTGAAGGCCAACAAAATCATTAAGGTTCTTGCTGCGCGATGCGGTATTAATGAGGCTGTTAGCCGTAAGGAGTACCGTGGTGGAGAAACTACCATCGTGACAATTCCGAAATACGAATTGATAAGCTTCCATACGGCCAGAAGAAGTTGTGTGACCAATCTTTATAAACGTGGCTATCCGATTAACTACGTGATGTCGCTTTCCGGACATCGTTCTTTCCAAGCATTTCAGCGCTATATGAGAGCATCGAGTAAAGAACTGATGACTGATTTCGTCCGGTTACTGAAAAAAGAAAAAGCTATCCTAGCTTAGAGTCTTAAGAAAAAGAGTGCCCTTTTACACATACATGTGTATGTCTTGCTCCGTACCAAGTCCATGTCAAGTCCGTACCAGCTCCATGTAGAGGTACTTTTATACGGAGCAAGTACGGATTTGGTATGGACTTGACTCGGTCCAGGTACGGTTTGGTTCCCTTCATGCGTTAGTTGATTATTATCGAGAGTCTTCTCTCCAAGAGTCACCGAAGGAATTATTTACTTAGCTGTAAATAAGATTTTTATTGCCGGTGTCTGATAATGGTGCTAACTCCATTTGTAGCAATAGGGGTTTTCTCGTTTGGCCACCTCGTTATGTTTTGATAATAAGCATGTTACCATATTATATTGCTATATAATATGGTGCCAGAATAAAGTGCCAATATATATAAATAGTTTGGACTGCCATTAACTATCAATGGCACAACTACTTAATTACTAAACCTATACATCGTTTAATACTATTTCCCGGAAATTCTATTCCTTCCCTATTTTCTCCTCTTACTTATTATTAGTATCCAGATATTCAACGAAATACACTAAAAATATATTTAGGAAATTTGTTTCTTACTTTGCAGGCTGAAAAAGCGGTTTGCTCGTCTTTTTATAGAAAGATTTGCAAGGCTATTACCAAGGATGACTTGATTCTTTTGATAGCCAGAGATGCATATTACCAGTTAATAATGAAGAGATTTTTAATATTACTAACAATTTAAATTTTATGATTATGAAAGTAGAAAAGGAAATG
>NZ_CABJDN010000004.1:142704-679050 GCF_902364365.1 Bacteroides intestinalis
AACAATTTAAATTTTATGATTATGAAAGTAGAAAAGGAAATGAAGTATGAAGCCCCAGAAGTGGAGGTTTTAGAGGTAGAAGTAGAATTGGGATTTGCAGCATCGCCTGAAAAGCCTGAAATACCTGAATGGTAACTAGAACTAATAACTAAATGTTTTATTAATCAAATAATTAAGATGAAAACAAGGTATATCTTAGCTTCTTTAAGTTTAGTGGGTTTGTTTGCTTCTTGCCAGAATGAGGAATTCGTGGCTGAACAAACAAGCAATGTGTTAAAAGGGCGCCCTACAGTGAATTTGACTTTAGAGAAAGGCGTAAATACCCGTTTGGTTGTAGGTGATAATGATGCTGTTGGATACAATAGTACTGATGAATTAGGTGCTGTTATTGTAGATGGGCAGACTCTATGGTCAATAAAAGCTGGTCATGTTGGGAATAATAAATTCTATTATGACGAAACATCAGGTAAGTTTGTAACTAAGGGAACGACTGCTATTGGTTCTTGGGTGTTCTATACACAATATAGTAGTGATATGACAACTCAAAGAGATGCTATCACCTATTCATTTAAGCAAATTCAGGAAGGCGATGCAACTTCAACAGCTTCTACGGCAACAGGCGTGGATTTCTTTGTATCACCGATAGTTCAGTTGGATGGATATGAAGGAGAGGATTTAGCTTTTTCTGTTCAAACACCATCTATCAATACTCGTGCTGTAATTGATTTGGCTTTTGATGCAAGTTTGGATGTTACAGAAGTGCAAAAGATTGTTGTGGCAGCAAAGAGTGCTGGAGGTAGTCCAACTCAATTTATCCTCAAGGGAAAGATTGATAATACGAAATTGAAGGTAGCTGATGTAAGGAGCACAACTTTAGTAGGTGCCGATAAAACTGCTAATGAGGTAATTTTAGAAGCAGCTCAGGAAATGTCTAATGTAGGTGCGTATAATGCAGCAACTCTTGAGAGTGATTTTTCTTCAATTGTAGAAGCTCAAGGCGTAGCAAATGACCAAGCAACATTCTTAGCTCTGGATTGTATTAGTCATGACGAAAATGCGACAGCAATGCCTGTAATCAATAATGAATTTAAGAGCATTATGCTGTTACCTGCAGATAAATATAAGAGCTTGACACTGTATGTGTATACAAACAAGGGAATCTATAAAAAAGAAATTAAGAATCCTACACCTGAAAACGAGCAGGCAGTAGATGCTGATTTTTGGTTGAGACGCGGTCATCGTGTAAACTTGGCTAATATTACAAAATCAGCTAGTGCTGTTACAGAGAAGTTGTCTATAAAAGAAGCTAATCTCATTGAAAACTCGGTAGCTGCTACTGAAACAGATGGTACTGTTGTTTTGAAAACTGCTGACCTGATTGCTGCGATCAATGCTATTCAAACAGATGGTGATGTAGAAATTAATGTTATTGGCGATGCTAATCATCAGACGATTATCAATAAAGCTGTGATGGATGCATTAACTGAGGTAAAAAATGCAAAACCGAATGTTCAATTAATATTTAGTACGCCAATGAATATTGAGGGTACTAGTGATGCAGCTGCTCCGCTTGATTTGCATGACATTACTTTTGAAGAAGGGGCTACTTTAACGGCGGGCTATGCTGTGGTCAATTCAGATATAAATATTCCTGCAACAAAGAATATAACAGTCACTGCAAATACTACATTGACATTTGCAGAAGCAGCTAATGAAAATCTCTCTTATGTTTATACTGGCCTTGTAAATAAGGGTACTGTTAATGTAGGAGCCAGCATCTCTATTGGTACTATTACTAATCTTGGAGTTATTTCTATTGATGAAGAAAAAGCGTTGACAACAACGGCAGATGTAATCAATAATGGTATTGTCACAAATAATGGTACTTGGAACATTAAGGGTAATACAGAAAATACAGTTACGGATGCATCCGCTGCAACGATCAATAACTTTGGTATCATTAATATAAAAGGAGCCACTGCTAATAGCAATATTATTAATAATGGTAAGCAAACAACATCAGGCGCTACTATTACTGCTGAAGGAAAAGGCATAATCAATGTAATGGAAACGTTTGCTAATAAGGGAATAATTAACAATTATAAGTCTTCAGTTATTTTAGTTAAGACTGGTGATGCCGCTTCTTCTGTACTGAACAATGAAAGTACGGCAACTATCAACAACTATGGTGATTTGTATTGTAATGAAGGTAGCAATACTATTAATAATGTCGGTAGCATATATGCAGAGCCCAATTCTACTACTTATATTACTACCAATACGGATGATGCTAGTTCTGACTATACTACAACTAATACGGCCAATATGGGAGAAATTTTCTTGAATGCACGTAATAGTGACGTAAGTGTAACTACAGTTGCTAAGAAGGGATATATTTCATTCGCTGTTCCATCTTCTGTGAGTAAAATAGACGCGCAATCTGGTGATAAATTCAACAAAGTTTATCTGAAAGGTAAATGTGAAGTAGCAAGTCCTGCTGTTAAATATGTTGTAGCAGATGCTGGAACAGATGAAGTTATTTTGACGAATAGCCAATATGCAGAGCTGACATTTAATACAGATGCTACTATTTATGCTGATCCTGTAACGAAGGTGAAAGTTGGTAAACTATCTGTTGCAAAAGATGTGAGAGTAAAACTTCCGACAGAGAATGCTATGGGAGTATATGAAGTTGATTTTACGACTACTACTCTTACAGATAAATGCAAGACAAGTGCAGAAATCGAGAATAAGGGTACTATTTTAGTTGGTGGTAATTTCTGGAGCTCATTGTCGCTACCTAGTTCTGGTACATTTGCTTCCGGTGATGGTAATACTAGTGCATTCCACTGGGGTGAAGTAAGTTGGAATTAAATTGAAACTCTTTCGATATATTATCGAATAATCAATAAGCTACCCGTCATTGACTAAATGTATCAATGACGGGTTTCTTAATTTGTATGGTAAAAGATAATATCCTCGAATATTTATGTCTGGAAAACTCTATAGACTATTGACGATATTTTTTATATACATGATTCTATAATGAATAATAGTACTATAAATACGGAAAATGTGGAACTGTTCTCTCAAGGGCAGGAGGTAGATCTACTGGGAATAATCAAGAAAATTTTCAACTTCCGAAAACTGTTACTTAAGGCCTGCTGTATCGGAGCTATTCTGGGAATAATTATGGTTTTCAGCATTCCTAAGGAATATACGGCAAATACACTTATTGCCCCGGAAGGTTATCGTAGAAGTTCCTCTTCGGGTATAAGCGCATTGGCTGATATGGCAGATATAGATATAAGTTCTTCTTCTTCTTCTTCTGCTACTGAACGGGATGCTATTTATCCGTCCTTATATCCTTCTATTGTCAGTTCAACACCGTTTCTTATTCAGCTTTTTGATATTAAAGTACATGAGCAGAAAGACAGCACTATAATGCCTCTTTCCCGATACCTGAAAGAACGTCAGAAGAGACCATGGTGGAGTGTCATTACATTGGCACCATCCAAGCTGATAGGCTGGACAATTTCTCTGTTCAAGGATATATCGGACGAAAACAGAGAAAAAACAAAGACTAAAATAGACCCTTTTTGGCTAACCCGTGAGGAGGCAGGTATGGCTGGGGTCATTTCTTCCAGAATTAATATTGAGGTGGACAAAAAGAAAAAGACCATAAAAATATTTGTGACCATGCAGGATCCGCTGGTTGCAGCTACGGTGGCTGATAACGTGCGGGCACGACTGAAGGAATACATAACAGAATATAGGACAAGTAAGGCACGTCGATTGTTGGAATATGCGGAAAAGCTTCGCAAAGAGGCACAGAGTCTATATTATGAAGCTCAGAAAAGATATACCCGATATGCAGATGGCAATCAGGGACTGGTAAAACTGACTTCGCGTGCCGAGCAGGCGAGGTTACGGAATGAAATGGATCTGGCTCAAGCTACCTACAATCAGACGGAACAACAAGTACAAATCGCTAAAGCAAAGGTAGAGAAAGAGACTCCCGTCTATGCAGTAATCCAGCCTGTACAGGTTCCACTTAGTCCCTCGAAACCCCGAAAAATAGTAATCCTTGCGGGATGTATCTTTTTGGCAGGCGCAGGAAGCATTAGCTGGATTTTGTTTGCGAAAGACTTTGTGGAAGGCTTTTTAAGAGATATACGAAGAAAAAGAAAGACATCGGAAGACGAATATAATCAAATGGTAGCTGATGATTAAAGAAATAATTCAGTTGTTACCTGAGGGGCAACGCAAGCGGGGTATATGGGTGGCTTTCTCGGTATTGTTGCGCGCTATCCTTGATTTTGCAGGAGTTGCAGCACTGATACCGATATTGCTGGTAGTGGTAAAACAAGATGGCGGACGGGGCATGATGCTGGCATTGTGTGGTGCTGTGTTGCTGTTTGTATTGTTGAAGAATGCCTTGGTGGTATTCTTGGCACGTGTACAAAGTCGTTACCAATTGGAGATATACCGGGAATTCAGCAGACGGATGTTTGCCAATTATTACCATCGCGGATTGCTTTTCCTGAAAGGGAAGAGCAGTGTACAACTGGGGCATGAAGTAAACTATGTTTGCTATATGTTCAGTTCATGTGTATTGGCTCCGGTCTTTCGCATGGCGGGAGAGGCAGTGCTGGTGCTGCTGATGGTGACGGCGCTTGTCGTCTGGGAACCGCTTGCCGGATTTTTGCTTTGTGCGTCTTTTCTGCCTCTGGTCGGTCTGTATGTGGGTCTGGTACGGAGACGCCTGCGCCGTTATGGCATGGAAGAATTGGCAGCACGTCGCAAGCAGAGCCGCACGGTGGTGGAAGCTTACCGCGGATATGCAGAATTGGAAATTGCCCGGGCCTTCCATACCTCGCTTGCTTCTTTCGACCAGGGAATGGAGTTTATTGTTCACAATCGTCTACGAATGGAAGTGTACCAGCTTTTTCCGTCTTTCCTCTCGGAAGTAGCTGTAGTGGCCGGATTGGCTTTATTGATTGGCACCGGAAGTGGTGACCTGGGATTGGTAAGTGGCGTGTTTGCGGTAGCAGCTTTCAGGCTGATACCTGCCGTGAGAGCCGTGTTGAACAGTTGGGTGACACTTCAAAATGCTTCGCATACTATAACAGTGGTGGAAGAAGGCATAGCTGTTGTGAACGATGAACTACAAGAAAGCCTGTCAAGTGAGCTTCCTTTTGATTTCAAGCATACCCTTGAATTGCGCGGGTTGGAGTTCGCATTTCCCGATGGACATACACTTTTCAGTGGTTTAGATCTGGTTGTCAGTCGTGGTGAACGTATCGGTATACGCGGAGCAAGCGGTTCGGGAAAATCGACTCTCTTTAACCTGATGCTTGGGTTCTTCCCACCTACATCCGGTGAGATACTTATAGATGGTAGGAAGCTGACCTCTGCCAATCGAAGTGAGTGGCATAAACTGGTGGGATATGTACCGCAGGAGATATTTATTATTGAAGGGACGCTTGCTAATAATATAGCACTTGGGCAATCGCAAGTTGACCTTACAAAGGTGATGCAGGTTCTGGAACAAGTGCAACTGAAGGAATGGGCAGATGAATTGCCACAAGGATTGGACACCCCGTTGGGTGAATATGGCAGCCGATTGTCCGGTGGTCAGAAACAAAGAATTGGTATTGCACGGGTACTTTACAAGGAAGCTGAAGTACTGTTCTTTGATGAAGCCACTTCTGCTCTGGATAACAAGACGGAACAGGAAATCAATCATGCTTTAGAAATGCTTTCACGACAGCATCGTGAACTGACATTAATTGTCATAGCCCACCGTGAAAGCTCGTTGTCCTTTTGTGACCGAATATTCGATCTGGACACATGTGATATAATATATAACAATAAGGAATAAAAGAAATGGAACAGGATTATTTAATAGCCGGACATTGTATCCGCGTGGAAGGGGATAGATTGGTACAAAGGATAGAAGCATTACCCGGCTTTTCGGTCTTTAAAACTAAATCCGGTAGCGAACCGCTTTGCCGGTTTATAGCAACTCACAACCAGGCGCCGGCGTTTGAACAAGTGTACTATCGTAGTGAAATAGACGGCATTGTCAGCCGTTTTGGACGTTATACCGACGGGTATGTTTTTGATATGACCTTCCCGGATGTTAAACCATTGAGTATGTGGATGACACAAGATGCCCGTATTACTTATTTTACGGGTAACTTTGCTTCTATATTACTACGCTTTGCCTGCTGGATTGCGTATGGAGTGGCTGCGGTTCCTCTCGGAACAGTGGCTATTCATACCAGTACCATTTGCTATCAAGGTAAAGCTGTGCTCTTTCTGGGAGAGAGTGGTACAGGAAAAAGTACGCACACCCGTTTGTGGCGCGAAAACATAGATGGGGCTGTTCTGCTGAATGATGATAGTCCTATTCTTCGCATCATAGACGGGAAACCATGGGTATATGGTAGCCCATGGAGTGGAAAGACACCTTGTTATAAGAGTGAGAGTTATCCGTTAGCAGCCTGTGTACGATTGTCGCAAGCTCCGTTTAATAAAATGGAACGGCTAAATGTAGCTCAGGGTTATGGAGCTTTACACCCTTCATGTCCTCCTTGTTTTGCCTATGATGATGCATTGTATGACTCTATCAGTGGGACTTTGAGTAAACTACTTTCAACCGTACCGGTTTATCATCTGTCTTGTCTTCCTGATGCGGCGGCGGCTCGTCTTTCTTGTGAAACTATTTTCGGAGCATGCGAAAAATAACGGTATCCAATGACTTTTTTACCGGAGTGGCTGAGGCTTTAAAACAAGGGCAAACTGTGAAACTTTTGATTGATGGGAAGGGTGGCATTGGCTACGTTTTTTATGTCGTTGGTTTTGCCTGCCTTTAAGATGTTGCACATCGGATAGAGTATTTAACTAAAATTATTACGGAAAAATTTCCTTAATTACGAATGTCGTTGTACTTTTGTCGCAACTTTATTACACATATAAACAAAAAATTGAAGATTATGTCAAAAGTAACCGTAGTAGGTGCAGGTAACGTAGGTGCTACATGCGCTAATGTGTTGGCCTTTAATGAAGTGGCTGACGAAGTGGTAATGCTGGATGTTAAAGAAGGCGTTTCAGAAGGTAAGGCAATGGATATGATGCAGACTGCTCAATTGTTGGGTTTTGATACCACCATTGTAGGCTGTACCAATGACTATGAGAAGACTGCCAATTCTGACGTTATCGTTATCACATCAGGTATTCCCCGTAAGCCGGGTATGACTCGTGAAGAGTTGATCGGTGTAAATGCCGGTATCGTGAAAACAGTTGCTGAAAATGCATTGAAATATTCTCCCAACGCTATTCTTGTAGTTATTTCTAATCCGATGGATACAATGACTTATCTGGCATTGAAATCTCTGGGTCTTCCTAAGAACCGTGTTATCGGTATGGGGGGTGCTTTGGATAGCTCTCGTTTCAAATACTTCCTGTCTCAGGCTTTGGGTTGCAATGCAAACGAAGTAGAAGGTATGGTAATCGGTGGTCATGGTGATACAACTATGATTCCTTTGGCTCGCTTGGCTACATACAAAGGACAGCCGGTTAGCACTCTGTTGAGCGAAGAAAAATTGAACGAAGTTGTTGCTTCTACTATGGTAGGTGGTGCAACTCTGACTAAGTTGCTGGGTACTTCTGCATGGTATGCACCGGGTGCAGCAGGAGCTTATGTAGTTGAGTCTATTATCCACAACCAGAAGAAGATGATTCCTTGCTCTGTATTGCTGGAAGGTGAATATGGTGAATCTGATCTTTGTATCGGTGTTCCCGTTATCCTGGGCAAAAACGGTATTGAAAAAATCGTTGCATTGGAACTGACTGCTGACGAAAAAGAAAAATTTGCTGCCAGCGCTAAGGCTGTTCACGGAACTAACGCTGCATTGAAAGAAGTAGGTGCTCTCTAATTGGGAAAACCTTTTTCATAAATAAATTAATAGGGGTTGATTCCATCAAGAATCAACCCCTTAATTTTGCTATATATTCAATCTCAGAAGTAGTCTGATAATGATATTTATCTTACATCCGCCCCCCACATCAATTTATTGCGAAGCGTATCAAAGAACACATGATTGAAGCGCTTGATTACCTTAATGCTGTAATCAGCCCGTGAGATTCGCAGACGGGTTGTTTCTTTGCAGGATTCACTACGACCGTCGATGGCAACCAGGAAACTGTGGCTACGGCTTTCTACGTCAAGAGTGATTTCCCAATCATCACAAATAACGATAGGTCGGACATTCAGACTATGCGGAGCCACCGGAGTGATAGCAATCGTTTTGCTATGGGGCACGATAACCGGACCACCGACACTCAGCGAATAAGCCGTGGAACCGGTAGGGGTGGATACCACTAATCCGTCAGCCTGATAAGTGGTGAGATGGGCACCGTTGATAGCAGTATGAATGCTGATCATTGAAGAACTATCGCGTTTCAATACAGCAATTTCATTGAGTGCATAAGGCGATTCCATCAATTTTTTGTCATCACAATATAATTGCAACACGCTACGTTCTTCCACCTTGTAGTGGTTATTATAAATCTCATCGAAAGTCTCTTCCATCTCTTCCGGAGAAATGTCTGCCAGGAAACCGAGGCGGCCGGTATTGATACCCAGAATGGGGATATTCTTTTTGCCTACCCGGCTGGCTGCTTTCAGGAACGTACCGTCGCCCCCGATACTGATGACCATATCTGCTGTAAAATCGTCTCCATCGAAGAGTTCGGCGGAAGCGATAGTCATGTGCAGGTCGGAAGTCAGGAAGTTATAGAACTCCCTGCAAATGCAAAGCTGGGCATTACGCCGCTCCAACAAGCGGAATAAAGTTTCCGCATGTGTTGATTTTTTTGCTTGGTAAGTATTTCCAAATATGGCAAATTTCATCGTCTGTACTTTCTTAATGAAATGCAAATATGGTGTTTTTTTCTCAGAACGCTGCCAATGTATCGCTATTATTTGTACATTTGCGGCAAACTATGATCCGAATTATGACTAGATTAAGTGTAAACATAAACAAGATTGCGACGTTGCGTAATGCGCGTGGAGGGGATGTCCCTAATGTGGTGAAAGTAGCACTGGATTGTGAAAGCTTTGGTGCGGAAGGAATTACCGTACATCCACGCCCTGATGAACGTCATATACGCCAGAGGGATGTGTATGATCTTCGCCCGTTGCTTCGTACTGAATTTAATATCGAAGGATATCCTGCCCCCGAATTTATTGATCTGGTATTGAAAGTGAAGCCGCATCAGGTGACTCTGGTTCCGGATAGTCCGACTCAGCTGACTTCTAATGCTGGTTGGGATACCAAGCAGAATCTGGAATTTCTGACTGAAGTGCTCGATACATTTAATGATGCAGGCATCCGTACTTCCGTATTTGTATCGACGGATGCGGAGATGATAGAGTATGCTGCCAAAGCTGGTGCCGACCGGGTGGAACTCTATACCGAACCCTATGCGACCGCTTATCCGCAGAATAAGGAAGCCGCCGTTGCTCCTTTTGTAGAAGCCGCTAAAGTGGCACGTAGTCTGGGGCTGGGTTTGAATGCCGGACATGACCTGAGTTTGGTGAATCTGAATTATTTATATCAAAACATTCCATGGATGGATGAAGTCTCTATCGGACACTCGCTGATAAGCGATGCTCTGTATCTGGGATTGGAACGTACCATTCAGGAATATAAAAACTGTCTTCGTTGATGAATGCAATGTTGTTATTAGCCCAAGTGGCTCCGGCGCTGACCGATTCTATTGCGGGCGCCAATCCGGTATTAACTCCGGTAGCTGGTCCTGAAGAGATGAACTTATGGAGCATGGCTGTCAAGGGTGGTTGGATTATGATCGTTCTTGGATTGCTGTCCATCCTTTGTTTCTACATCTTGTTCGAACGCAACTATGTGATCAGGAAAGCCGGCAAAGAGGACCCGATGTTCATGGATAAAATAAAGGATTATATCCTGGATGGAGAAATAAAAGCTGCCATAGCTTATTGCCGCAGCGTAAATACTCCGGCTGCCCGTATGATAGAGAAAGGTATCAGCCGTTTGGGACGTCCGGTGAATGATGTGCAGGCTGCCATTGAGAATGTGGGAAACATTGAGGTAGCGAAACTGGAGAAAGGATTGACGATTATGGCAACCATCTCCGGAGGTGCGCCGATGATTGGTTTCCTCGGTACGGTGACCGGTATGGTGCGTGCTTTCTACGAAATGGCCAATGCGGGTAACAACATCGATATTACATTGCTTTCGGGCGGTATCTACGAGGCTATGATCACTACGGTAGGTGGTTTGATCGTGGGTATTATTGCGATGTTTGCCTATAACTACCTCGTGACTCTGGTAGACGGCGTGGTGAATAAGATGGAGGCTAAAACCATGGCATTCATGGACCTCTTGAATGAACCCGCTTCCTAAGTAATTGATAATTAGTAATTAATAATTAAATAAGCGTGCTACAACGTAGAGCTAAAATATCGCCCAATTTCAGTATGGCATCCATGACGGACGTCATCTTCCTGTTGCTGATTTTCTTTATGATCACGTCTACGGTTGTTTCGCCGAACGCTATCAAGGTGTTGCTTCCGCAGGGAAAACAGCAGACGTCGGCTAAGCCCTTGACGCGGGTTGTTATCGATAAGGACCTGAATTTTTACGCGGCGTTTGGAAATGATAAGGAGCAGGCGATTTCTTTGGAAGAATTGACTCCTTTCCTGCAATCGTGCGCTGCGAAAGAACCGGAAATGTATGTGGCGCTTTATGCTGATGAAGCTGTGCCTTACAGGGAAATCGTGAAAGTGCTGAATATTGCCAATGAGAATAAGTTCAAGATGGTGTTGGCTACACGCCCGCCTGAAGGGAAATAAATGTACGATGGGTAAATTGTACATTGTAAATGGTTAAATAGTAAATGGCAATGGTGGATCCGAAGAAGAAAGGCAAATATATAGGAATGGTAGGTGCGCTGCTGGTACATGTAGCGTTCATTCTCCTGTTGATACTGGTTGGCTTCGCTTTGCCGGAGCAGCAGGATGAAGACGGTATGCCGGTAATGCTGGGTGAGGTGCCCAATGCATTTGGAAGTGCTGATCCCTCCCTGGTGAAAGTGGATGTGATGCCTGAGACTGTTGCCCCTAAAGTGCAGGAGACGGTAGAGCAGGAGATGCTTACCCAGGAGGATGAAGAAACCGTTGTTATCAAGCCCAAAGCGAAACCTAAAAAGGAAGAAGTAAAGAAGAAGCCGGAAAAACCGGAGAAAACGGAAGCCGAGAAAGCGGAAGAAGCCCGGAAGTTGGCGGAAGCTAAAGCCGAACGGGAACGCAGGGAAGCGGAAGAGGCTGCCCGTAAGAGGGTGGCAGGTGCCTTCGGAAAAGGAGCACAAATGGGAAGCAAAGGTACGACTGAGGGAGCAGGTATCCAGGGAAGTCCCACCGGAAATGCGCCGGAAGGTGCGTCGAGCGGAACGGGAGGTTACGGAACTTTTGACCTCGGCGGACGTTCTATAGGACAAGGAGGTTTGCCGCGTCCGGCATATAATGTGCAGGATGAAGGGATTGTGGTGGTTTCCATTACTGTAAATCCGGCAGGACATGTTATTGCTACCAGTATTGACAGGAAGACCAATACTATAAATTCTGCCTTGCGGAAGGCGGCTGAAGATGCTGCTAAGAAAGCGCGTTTCAATGCTGTAAGCGGTTTGAATAACCAGACAGGAACGATAACATATTACTTTAAACTAAAATAATAAGGAGAACAATTATGGGTACAGTTTATGTTTTTTTTGCAGACGGATTTGAAGAAGTGGAAGCTTTCACCTCTGTGGATGTAATGAGACGTGCAGGGCTGAACGTGGAAATGATAACGGTGACTCCCGATGAGATAGTAACAGGTGCACATGATGTACCGGTGCTTTGCGATAAGAATGTAGTGAACTGTGATTTCTATGACGCAGATTTAGTTCTTTTACCCGGTGGAATGCCCGGAGCTGCTACTTTGGAGAAGTGCCCGGAACTTCGGAAACTGGTCTTGGATTTTGCTGAAAAGAATAAACCGATTGCTGCCATTTGTGCCGCTCCTATGATATTGGGTAAGCTTGGCTTGCTGAAAGGCCGCAAGGCAACTTGCTATCCCGGCTTCGAACAATACTTGGAAGGTGCTGAATGTACAGGTGCTCCGGTGGAAAGAGACGGTAACATCATTACCGGAAAAGGACCGGGTGCTGCGATGGAATTTGCTCTGACGGTTGTAGATATGATGCTCGGAAAAGAGAAGGTACAGGAACTGAAAGAGGCAATGTGCGTTAATTGATTTATGGTTCAGTATGCTCTGATAGTTGCCGGTGGTAAGGGGTTGCGCATGGGAGGCGAACTTCCCAAACAGTTTCTGCCTATAGGTGGAAAACCTGTCTTGATGCGTACTTTGGAAGCCTTTTATGCCTACAATCCGGAGATACATATAATATTAGTGCTCCCGCATAGCCAGCAGTCTTATTGGACAGAGCTATGTGCGGAGCATTCTTTTTCTTTGCCGCATACAGTGGCGGACGGAGGTGAAACCCGCTTCCATTCGGTAAAGAATGGATTGGCTTATGTTACTACTCCGGGATTGGTTGGTGTCCATGATGGGGTACGCCCGTTTGTTTCCCGGGAAGTCATAGCCCGTTGTTATGAATTGGCTGCCGAAAAAAAAGCGGTGATTCCCGTGATAGATGTGGTAGAGACTGTACGTCATCTCAAAGGAGAAGAAAGCGTGACCGTCAGCCGGGATGAGTATAAATTGGTACAGACTCCCCAGGTGTTTGATGCCGATTTACTGAAACAGGCCTATGAACAACCTTATACTTCTTTCTTTACGGACGATGCTTCGGTAGTGGAAGCGATGGGAGTATCTGTATACCTCGCGGCAGGTAATCGGGAAAACATTAAAATTACGACTCCCTTTGATTTGAAAATAGCCGCTGCTTTGTTGGATTCATGTTTGATTTAGCTTCTCGTGACATAAAATACCTGTCGGGTGTAGGGCCGCAACGTGCCTCAGTGCTCAATAAGGAATTGAATATCTATTCCCTTCACGACTTATTGTATTATTTCCCCTATAAATATGTAGACCGTAGCCGTATCTATTATATCCATGAGATAGACGGTACGATGCCTTATATTCAGCTGAAAGGTGAAATCCTGGGCTTTGAGACGATTGGAGAAGGCAGGCAGCGCCGTCTGATTGCCCATTTCTCGGATGGTACGGGGATTGTGGATTTAGTCTGGTTTCAGGGAATTAAATTTCTCGTCGGTAAGTATAAGGTACATCAGGAATATATTGTATTTGGTAAACCCAGCGTCTTCAACGGACGGATCAACATTGCTCATCCGGATATCGATAATGCTTCGGAACTGAAGCTCTCGACAATGGGATTGCAACCTTATTATAATACAACGGAGAAAATGAAGCGGAGTTCCCTCAATTCTCATGCAATTGAGAAGATGATGAGTGCCGTAGTGCAGCAACTCCGCGAACCGCTGCCCGAAACGCTTTCTCCCGCTATATTGACAGAGCATCATTTGATGCCGCTGACGGAAGCCTTGATGAATATTCATTTTCCGGCAAATCCGGAACTGCTTCGTAAAGCGCAATATCGCTTGAAGTTTGAAGAACTTTTTTATGTACAGTTGAATATTCTCCGCTATGCCAAAGATAGGCAACGGAAATATCGTGGATATGTATTTGAAACGGTAGGAGAGATATTCAATACTTTCTATGCCAAGAATCTGCCTTTCGAACTGACAGGTGCCCAGAAGCGTGTACTGAAAGAAATACGCCGGGATGTGGGTAGCGGTAAACAAATGAACCGTCTGTTGCAGGGGGATGTAGGTAGTGGAAAAACGCTGGTGGCACTGATGAGTATGCTGATGGCGTTGGATAACGGGTATCAGGCTTGTATGATGGCGCCTACTGAAATCCTGGCTAACCAGCATTTTGAAACAATCCGCGAGTTATTGTACGGAATGGATATACGTGTGGAATTACTGACCGGTTCTGTGAAAGGAAAAAAGCGGGAAGCCATTCTCACCGGTCTGTTAACAGGAGATGTACGAATATTGATCGGTACGCATGCCGTGATAGAAGATACCGTGAATTTCTCTTCACTGGGGCTGGTCGTGATAGATGAACAGCACCGTTTCGGTGTGGCACAACGCGCACGTTTATGGACTAAGAATGCACAGCCCCCCCATGTGCTAGTCATGACAGCTACCCCTATTCCGCGTACGCTGGCCATGACATTATACGGTGATCTCGATGTCTCCGTCATTGATGAACTGCCGCCGGGACGTAAACCTATTGTGACCATTCATAAATATGATGCGCACCGTGTGAGCTTGTACCAATCCGTTCATAGACAGATTGCAGAGGGCAGACAGGTATATATTGTATATCCTTTGATTAAGGAAAGTGAGAAAATCGACTTGAAGAACCTGGAAGAAGGCTACCTTCATATTTGTGAGGAATTCCCGGATTGTAAAGTCTGCAAAGTGCATGGCAAGATGAAAGCGGCAGAGAAAGATGCACAGATGCAGCTTTTTGTTTCGGGCGAAGCACAGATAATGGTAGCGACTACTGTGATTGAGGTAGGCGTAAATGTACCGAATGCTTCCGTGATGATTATTGAGAATGCAGAGCGCTTCGGTTTGTCGCAACTCCATCAGTTGCGTGGTCGTGTAGGTCGTGGAGCAGAACAGTCTTATTGTATTTTAGTGACCGGATACAAGTTGGTCGAGGAAACCCGCAAGCGTCTGGAAATTATGGTGCGGACAAATGACGGCTTTGAAATTGCCGAAGCTGATCTGAAGCTCCGCGGTCCCGGTGATTTGGAAGGTACACAGCAAAGCGGTATTGCCTTCGATCTGAAGATTGCCGATATAGCGCGCGATGGACAACTGCTGCAATATGTGCGCAACATTGCCGAAGAAGTGGTGGATGCTGATCCTATTGGCATCCGTCCGGAGAATGAAATCCTGTGGCGCCAGCTAAAAGCACTTCGGAAAACTAACGTTAACTGGGCTTCCATTAGTTGAATAACGGTTAAACATACACTTTATTTACATTTTTATGTTGTAAAACATATTGGCTCTTATCTTTCCGATATACAGGTAGTTAGAAGCTGTTTTATTCTATGTCTTTTAGTCCCTTTCCGAAAAAATAGTTAAGAACAGCCTTTCCATTTAGAGAAGAAATACTACCTTTGGGAGAATTTTTAAAAAAAATGGCGAAACGGAATGAATTTCAATTGCATTAAAACGATTTTGATAGCTGCGACGGCAATGGTCAGCCTGAATTCTTTTTCTCAGGATTTGATTGCCCGACAAGCCCCCATCGACAGGAAACTAAAGAGCGTTGACTCGTTGGCTTTACAGAAACAGATACGTGCTGAACAATCTGCTTATCCAGGTCTAAGCCTATATCCGACTTGGAACAATGAGTATGTACAAGCTTACGGCGATGCTATCGTTCCTGAAAGCTATAAAGTGGATCTGACAGGTTTCTGCATGCCTACCACACATACGAAGATTACCGATGTATTCGGTTATCGCCCCAGAAGACGCAGAATGCACTATGGCTTGGATGTTAAAGTATTCATCGGTGATACGATTCGAGCAGCTTTCGATGGTAAAGTACGCGTAGTAAAGAATCAGGGACGCCGTGGATATGGCAAGTATATCGTTATTCGTCATGACAATGGACTGGAGACAGTTTACGGACACTTGTCCAAACAGATCGTAGAAATTAATCAATTGGTTAAAGCCGGAGAACCCATCGCTTTAGGTGGCAATACCGGACGTTCTACCGGTTCGCATCTTCACTTTGAAACCCGCTTCCTGGGAATTCCTATCGACCCCGCTTTGATGTTCGACTTTGAAAAGCAAGACGTTGTTGCTGATCATTATACTTTCACTAAGACCAAGACTTCAAAAGGAACTGCTCGCAGCATGGCTTCCGGTGAAGGTTTGTTCTATAAAGTGAAGAGTGGCGATACATTATCTAAGATTGCATCGCGTCAGGGAGTATCTATTGACAAGCTTTGTCAGTTGAATCGTATTACACGGAAAACAATCTTACGTCCGGGACAGGTATTGCGTTGTTCGTAAGATATCAATAAACCCATAAAGGAGAGGGCACTTTAATATAATTTAGAGTGCCCTCTTTTCTTTTTTCTTTAATTATTCCTACCTTTGCAACCAATTTGTAAGGAAATGAAAGATACCAAACAACAATTTGAGCATGTCATTGCCATCTGTCGTGATTTGTTCTCCAAGAAACTACATGATTACGGTCCGGCATGGCGTATTCTCCGTCCGGCTTCCGTGACTGACCAGATATTCATTAAAGCCAATCGTATCAGGAGTATTGAAACCAAAGGAGTGACGTTGGTGGACGAAGGAATACGTTCCGAGTTCATTGCGATAGTCAACTATGGCATTGTCGGATTGATACAGCTGGAACTGGGATATGCGGAATCAGCCGATATCACGAATGAAGAAGCAATGGCGTTGTATGACAAATATGCTAAAACTTCATTGGATCTGATGCTTGCCAAGAATCATGATTACGATGAGGCATGGCGTAGCATGCGTGTCAGTTCATATACTGATCTGATATTGATGAAAATCTACCGTACGAAACAGATTGAAAGCCTGTCGGGACAGACTTTGGTTTCGGAAGGAGTGGATGCTAATTATATGGACATGATTAATTATTCCGTATTCGGTTTGATTAAGATTGAATTTGGAGACTAAGCAGAAACATATAATCTGGAAGAGTTGGGTGAATGTTTCCCGCTTTTTACTGGCGGTGGTATTCATCTTTTCCGGCTTTGTGAAGGCAGTCGATCCGTTAGGCTCTTTTTATAAGATTCAGGATTATCTGACGGCTTTCGGAATGGCCGCATGGTTTCCTACATATTTGCAGTTACTGTTTGCCATCGTATTGTCTGCATTGGAGTTTTCGGTAGGTGTTTTCTTGTTTCTAGGGATAAAGCGGAGGTTTGCTACAACCATGGCGTTGTTGCTGATGATTGTGATGACACCGCTGACACTCTATCTGGCATTAGTGAATCCGGTGTCTGATTGCGGCTGTTTCGGTGATGCATGGGTATTGACAAACTGGGAAACGTTTGGCAAGAATGTAGTATTGTTTATTGCAGCCGTATCTGTCTTCAAAGGTGGAAAACAAATCATCCGCTTTATTACGGCGAAAATGGCATGGATGGTTTCCATGTATACATTCTTTTTCGTGTTTGTGCTTTCATTCTATTGCCTGGACAATCTGCCTATTCTGGATTTCCGTCCTTACAAGATCGGAAAGAATATCAAAGAAGGCATGGAGATACCCGAAGGAGCAAAACCAAGTGTGTTTGAGAGCAAGTTTATTCTGGAGAAAGACGGAAAAAAGCAGGAGTTTACACTGGATAACTACCCGGACAGCACATGGACGTTTGTTGAAACACGTACAGTGTTGAAGGAAAAAGGATACGAGCCTCCGATTCATGACTTCTCTATAGTGAGTCTGGAAACCGGAGAGGATCTGACCGATAGCATTTTATCAGATAAGGGATATACATTCTTGTTGGTAGCTCATCGTATTGAAAGAGCTGACGATAGCAATATAGACCTTATTAACGAGATCTATGATTATAGTGTGGAACATGGTTATGGATTTTATGCCCTGACTTCTTCACCGGAGGAACAAATAGAATTGTGGCGTGACAAGACCGGAGCGGAATATCCTTTCTGCCAGATGGACGACATCACCTTGAAGACCATTATCCGGTCCAATCCCGGACTGATGCTGATAAAGGATGGCGTTATCCTGAATAAGTGGAGTGATGACAGTTTGCCGGATGAATACGTGTTGACGGATAGCTTGGATAAGCTGGAACTCGGTCAGCAGAAAAAAGAAAGTGATTTGCGCACGATTGGTTACGTTCTTTTGTGGTTTATCATTCCGTTGCTGATGGTTATTGGTGTGGACATTCTGGTTGTGAAGCGCAGGGAAAGAAGGAGAGCGAAAAATAAAGTGATTGGCGATGGAGTGATGAGTGATAAGCAAGAGCTTCCACAGTCATAAATCACAAATTATAAATCAAAAATACATTAACCCTTTTAATAAATAAAAAACAAAATGAGAAAAAACATTGTTGCAGGAAACTGGAAAATGAACAAAACCCTTCAGGAGGGTATTGCTCTTGCAAAAGAACTGAATGAAGTATTGGCTAACGAAAAGCCTAACTGTGATGTAATCATCTGTACTCCTTTTATTCATTTGGCATCGGTTACTCCGTTGGTAGATCCCGCTAAGATTGGTGTAGGTGCTGAGAACTGTGCTGATAAAGAATCAGGTGCTTACACTGGTGAAGTTTCAGCTGCTATGGTTGCTTCTACAGGTGCTAAATATGTAATCCTGGGTCACTCGGAACGTCGTGCTTACTATGGCGAAACGGTTGCCATCCTGGAAGAAAAAGTAAAATTGGCTTTGGCTAACGGCCTGACTCCGATCTTCTGTATCGGTGAAGTGTTGGAAGAGCGCGAGGCTAACAAGCAGAATGAAGTAGTTGCCGCTCAGTTGGCTTCTGTATTCTCTCTGTCTGCTGAGGATTTCTCTAAGATCGTGTTGGCTTACGAACCGGTTTGGGCTATCGGTACAGGTAAAACTGCTACTCCTGCTCAGGCTCAGGAAATCCACGCTTTTATCCGTTCATTAGTTGCTGACAAATACGGTAAGGAAGTTGCTGACAACTGTTCTATCCTTTACGGTGGTAGCGCTAAACCGTCTAACGCTAAGGAATTGTTCGCTAATCCTGACGTTGATGGCGGCTTGATCGGTGGTGCAGCTCTGAAGGTAGCAGACTTCAAAGGTATCATTGATGCTTTTAATTAATAGATAATGGAAGATTGATAATTGATAACCGGTGAAATGCCGGTTGTCGGTTATCAATTTCTATATTCATATTATCAACCGTCTATTATTTTATTATTCATTATGAAGAAGCTTGGTTTACTTTTAATTGCATGCTTTGCTTTCGCCGCTTTTGCTTCGGCGCAGAATAACATTGTGAAGAGTTTGGAACGCAATGTGCCGGGACAGGGTAAAGTAACCATCCATCAGGATGCCCGCATCGGGGCTTTGATAGGTCAGGAATATATTCCCAACGGAACGGAGAACAGAGTGCTTAAAAGTCAGGGTTTCCGTGTACAGGTGTATGCCGGAAACAATACCAGTAGAGCCAAGAATGAAGCTCACGCTGTGGGCTCACGAATTAAAGAATATTTCCCGGAACTTTCTGTTTATACCTCTTTCAACTCTCCCCGCTGGCTGTGCCGTGTAGGAGACTTCCGCAGTATTGAAGAAGCGGATGCCATGATGCGCCAGTTGCGTGCTACAGGCGTATTCAAAGAAGTTTCTATTGTGAAAGAGCAGATAAACATCCCTTTATAAAAACTTACTCATGTTAGGAAAAGAAGAAATTGTATCTCCTGCACTGGATGAACTGAAAGAACACTATCAGCGTATTATAACTTTATTGGGCGAAGATGCTGAACGCGAAGGACTACTGAAAACCCCCGAACGCGTAGCAAAGGCTATGCTGAGTTTGACAAAAGGCTATTTCATGGACCCGCACGAAGTGCTCCGTTCTGCCAAGTTCAAGGAAGAATACAGTCAGATGGTGATTGTGAAAGACATTGATTTCTTCTCACTTTGCGAACATCACATGCTTCCGTTTTACGGAAAAGCACACGTGGCTTATATCCCCAACGGTTACATTACAGGGCTGAGCAAGATTGCCCGTGTAGTGGATATCTTCTCCCACCGCCTTCAGGTGCAGGAACGCATGACGCTCCAGATTAAAGAATGCATCCAGGAAACACTGAACCCTCTGGGTGTAATGGTGGTTGTGGAAGCCAAGCACATGTGTATGCAGATGCGTGGGGTTGAAAAGCAAAATTCCATAACAACCACTTCCGATTTTACAGGTGCTTTCAATCAGGCAAAGACACGTGAGGAGTTTATGAACCTCATTCGCCAGAATTCATTCACATAACAATCCCGTACGTTATTTCATTAAAGGAAACTGCAGTTCCCATGAAGGGGGACTGTCGTTCCCATTAAAGGAAACGCGTGTTCCCTTTAGGAGAAACCGTCGTTCTCATTAGGGGAAACTGTCGTTTCTGCATGAGGAAACTATCGTTCTCATAAAGAGTAAGGTGATTTAACCGAGTACAACTCTGTCTCCCAACCGTTTGGCCATAATACTTTTGATCTCACGCAGTTCTGAGTAGCGTTTCATGATAGAGGTGCATTGTTCTTCATCATTGGCTACGGCAGGGTCTTGCAAGGCATACATCATGTGTTTCATTTCTTCACTGATGATGGCGAACTTGAAATTAATCATGAGCGTAGGCACCAATTCGAATAGGCGTTCCTCGTCGGTTACTAACCTTTGGGCTTTGGAGTGATACTTGCTCAGTTGGTAGCGGTCGGCAATCAACTCTGTACTTAGCTTGCTGATAGTAGAATCAGGATGCGCCAGGAAATACCGTTCTGCAGTAAAACCTTCATTATGTATATGTTCTGCCGCTTCCGTCAGCATCTGCCTGTGCAGCGGGTTGTGGAAGGCCAGTTCATCTTCCTTCAAATCATTGACTACGTATTCCGTTACCGTAATGGGAGTTTCTTTCCCTTCCTCATCGGGAACGTTGCATAATACTTTCTCTCCGTAGCGTACTACCATTTGCAGGATAAGGCGCTCGTATTTGTAAAATTCCTGTCCTTCTTTTCCTTCCTGTGGGATATAAGATACGTATTCGGCAGCTTCCGGTGGAAGCGGTGCACCACCGTCAGGCATTTCTCCATCCATGGGATAAGGAGGCATGTCTTCAGGGTAGGGTGGTTGTATTCCGTCGGGAAGCGGTGCTTGTGCAGCGTCGCGGGCTGCATTATTCTTTCTTGTTTCCCGGTTTCTTTGTTCCGCTTGTTTCTCAGCCTGCGTTTCGCGTCGTTTGGCAACTTCCGAAACCAATAGCTTGTCTTCTATACGAAGCAGCTGGCTACATTCTTTAATATATACATCGCGGACAATTGCTTCAGGAATAATAGATATACTTTGTACAAGATTACCGATTAATTCAGCACGCTTGATAGGATCTTTTCCTGCATCTTCCAGTAGAAGGTTGGTTTTGAAACGTATAAAGTCACTTTCATTATCTTGTATGAATTTCTGGAATTCCGTAGCGTTGTGCTTACGTGCGAAGGAGTCCGGATCTTCCCCATCGGGAAGTAGGCAAACTTTGATATTCATTCCTTCTTCCAGCAGCATGTCAATACCACGTAGAGAAGCCTTGATACCTGCCACATCACCGTCATAGAGTACCGTAATGTTATTGGTGAAGCGGTGAATGAGCTTAATTTGTCCCGGAGTCAGTGCCGTACCCGAAGAGGCTACCACATTCTCCACACCTGACTGGTGCATGGAAATAACGTCCGTGTATCCTTCCACCAGGAAGCAACGATCTTGTTTTACAATAGCCTGTTTGGCAAAATAAATGCCATACAGTTCATTACTCTTATGATAGATTTCCGATTCGGGAGAGTTGACATATTTAACCTTTACTCCCTTTGTCGCACTGCTAAGTACGCGCCCACCGAAAGCGACCACCTTACCTGAAAGTGTGTGCACCGGAAAAATAACGCGTCCCCAAAAGCGGTCACGCAAGCGGTGATCGTCCGTTTCGTAACAAAGCCCTGTCTTGACGAGATATTCTTTCTTGAATCCCTTCTTGATGGCTTCCTGAGCCATGGCATCGTGACTTTCTGTGCAATAGCCTAACTGGAACTTTTCGATGATATCATCCCGGAAACCACGGTTGCGGAAGTATGCCATACCGATGCTACGTCCGTCCACGTGGTTTTTAAGTATATTTTGGAAGTAATCACGTGCAAAGTTATTCACGATGAACAAACTTTCACGTTCGCTCTGCATCAGCTTCTCTTCGCTGGACAGTTCGCGCTCCTTAATTTCGATACCGTATTTCTTTGCCAGATATTTCAGTGCTTCGGGGTAGCTCATCTGCTCGTGCTCCATAATGAAGTGCACCGCATTGCCACCCTTACCGCAGGAAAAGCACTTGCACAACCCTTTGGAAGGCGACACGTAGAAAGACGGCGTCTTGTCATCATGGAACGGACACAAGCCTACATAATTTACACCTCGCTTGCGCAACGTAACGAAGTCCGATACAATGTCTACAATCTGTGCGGCATCCAGAATTCTGTCTATGGTAGGTTGGTCTATCATTGGATAATTGTTTTTGCGAATGCAAAGATAAAAAAAATCCCCCGTTGAGGACGAGGGAACCTAATGTTTTCACAACGGAATGGTCCTTATTGTGATTTGCTTCATTTTAGTCTGACAAAGATCTGTAAATAAATGGGGAAAAACAATAAGGTGTATATTGATAAAAATCATCATAGCATTGTTCCTAATGTCTTAAGGATACTAAATCAAGAAAGACGAACTTCACGGTCCATCTTTCTACGATAAATAAAAACATTTATTTGTCGAAAGTTGGAACTTTATATTCCGGCATAATCTATTGATCTCTATAATTAGAGTTATATCTTTTCTCCGTTTCGGGGTAGCAACGACTGCTCGTCTAATAACTTACCGTTACGTATTTCTGTCGGAGTTCCACCAAAATGTTTACGACAGAATGTTATAAAATGAGAAGTGGTAGTAAATCTGAACTCAAGCATAATCTGCTTAAACGGAATTTCCTTCTTCATCAACCTGCTTTTAAGCTGTTGAGCCATTTGCTTCTGCATCCATTTATAAGGTGTTTCTCCAAAATTCTCTTTAAATAGTTCGCGGAACGTTTTAATGCCATATCCCAAACGCGCTGCAAGTTCCTCTGCGGTTTTTGCATACATATAGTTACTCATTACCGATTCGGAAAAATTAGGATCCTGACCAATAAAAGGGTAGTAAACCTGTATACGTTCTTCGTCAGTATAGAAATGTTTAAAGATAAGATATATTTCCTGTGACTTCACAAGATAAATGTGATTGCAGGAAAGACCATGCTTCCGGTAATGAATAAGTTCCTCTACGCACTGTCTAAGTTCTGGTTTAAGACTCACCTTGTCCCATGAATAGTTGCCTTCAGCCTTTTTCTTTATGAGTAAACGTATCCGGTCTTCCATACATTCAAACTTCGTGCCATTATATTTTAATAGAGCTATATGGGATGGTTTAATCACTGTCCCCAAAAAACTCATATTCCGAGGAAGGAAAAACATCTCGCCCCCTTCGAATATCTTATTTTGGAACTTGCCGAATGTCATCTTTATCTCTCCAGACAATACAAACAACATATAGTTATCATTTGTATTATGTACAAACTGGTAGTTAGGTTCCGAAAGGTATAAGTCCTCAAAACCCACAGGAAAAACCGGAGTAAAGTAGATGCAATCTTTCTGCTTATGTGTACACAATTCCAAGATGCTTTTTTTAGATGTCATATCCTTTATGTTAATATTGCGGCAAAGATCAAATCAGTCGTAAAGATAAACAAATGGCGTGAAAGAAAATCTCATGCAACAATTTATTTCCGTGCCAGACACTCAACCGAACGAGGAAACATATACATTTCTCCGTTTATGAAAGTACCGGATGTACAAATATAAATCGGGCGCCATTAGTATAAGACGTGTCCACATAGACCTGTCCTCTTACCAAATTGGCTATCCGTCGGCAAATATTCAACCCCAAACCCGTACCTTGTTTGAAATTGTCCAGTTTTTCAAAACGTTCAAAGACAGTTTCAACCTTGTCTGCCGGGATGCCACAACCGGTATCGGAAACGGAAAATTCCCATTTTCCGGCTTTCCTGCAATAGGCAAGGATAATATTTCCTTTCTCAGTGTATTTGCAGGCATTGGTGAGAAAGTTCGTAAGGATTTGCCGCAATCGGGCAGCATCCGTACGTAACACCAATGAAGAAGCATTGGGCGGCTCATCCAAAAGAAGCCGGACGCCGGGCTGGGCGCGATGCTCCACACTGGCTAAGGTGGAATGGCACAGCTGGCTGATTGGAACATCCGACAGGTTCAACGTATAGGTATTGCTTTCCAGTTTGGACAAATCGAGAATATCGTTAATCAAAGTCGTGAGCAGGTCTGTGTTGGTACTGATTAACCCAAGCATTTCTTTGCGTTCACCTTCAGTCAGCCCTAAATCTTCTCCGCTATTGAGTACCTCAGTAAATCCAATGATAGCATTCAGTGGAGTACGGATCTCATGGCTCATGTTCTGCAAGAAAAGAGATTTCAGCCGATTGGCATTTTCAGCCTCACGACGAGCTTGTTCGGCTATAGCTTTCTCTTTTTTCAGTTTCTTGAAGCTTTGCCTGCGAGATATGCTATAGGCAACAGCCAACGTTGTAACCACCATCAGCGACACTCCTAGGATTATAGCCAAAAGAAGATTCTGATTCTTGCGTACTTCCATCAATTCTGCACGCTCTTTTTGGTAAAGTGCCTCCTTGTTCTTTTTCTCCAACTCGTTGCTCTGTTGTTGCAGAGTCAGTTCCTGATTATGCAACTGTAACTGGTTTCGTTCCCGCTCTACGACCAGCAATGTTTGTTGAGTCTTCGTGTGATCTAATTCCAAGCGTGAATTCCGCAATTCCAGCCGGTCTTTTTCCGCATTTAACCGCTCATTGTCAAAACGGGAAGTTAAATCTGCCAATAGTCTGTTGTTATCTGCTGTTCGCGTGGAGTCCTTCAGCCTTATATACTCCTGAGACCACTTATACGCTTGCTCAAAGTTGTTCATGTCTTTGTAAATCAATTCTTTTTCTTTGAGCTTTGCCACGTCATCACTGATGGAGTCGCATAACGCGATGGCTGTCTCATAGTTCTTTATAAAACGATGATATTCGGCCACAAGTATAAAATAACGTTCACGACTGGCACCGTATAATGGATACATCCTGCGTAAGTTGTCCGCTTTCTGTATATATTGGAGGGCTAAGTCCACATTGTAGGTATACAACGACTCTTCTCCCAAAGCAATATAGTTTATTATTTTCGCCGTCTTATTCGGTGTAGCCTGCAATGCTTTCCTATAGTAAAAGATAGCCGAATCGGACATCGCAAATCTGCTATATGCCATGCCTATATTCTGATAGATACCTCCCAGATCCTTGCCGCCATTGTTCGAGAGACTATACTCCAGAGCCTTTTTATTCAACTCCAGGCTTTTTGCGAAATCTCTTTGCATAGCATATATATTGGCTGCATGCTTGTAAAACATGGTCATCCCATAGGTGTTGTTCATCCGGATTGCTTCCTTTTGGAATATCTGCACTTCATCCAACGCCTTGCCATACCATCTCCGTCGCTCGTAATAAGTAATCAGTTTGAGCCAAGTACTGAAAATATATTGCTGATAGGGAGTTCTCTCAATAAATTTGCGGGCATCCAATATCGCTTTCTGAAGGGCAGGTATATTTTCTACAAAATAGTAGTGGTCACATTTGATATGCAAGGCTAAACATTGAGCCTTGATATCCTTTTTCTGCCCGGCACGCCGGAACAAAGTGTCGGACATCGCCAATACCCGTTCTTCTTTTAACATTCTATTACAATGCATGTAATAGGCATATAGTTCATCGTCAATCTTGAAAGGATTGTTCTGTCCCTTTAAGGGTAATCCCAATGCCCACCCCATTATAAATAGTAAACAATATGTCGTTTTATATTTCATTTTACGCATACTCTTTAAGGATGATTTCGGCTTCGCAAGGTATCCATGCCCAAAATTTAGAGCCTTCTCCCTCCTGAGAGGTAAATCCAATTTTACCTCCACATGCATCTACTATCGCCTTACAGATGGACAGTCCCAACCCCGTGCCTTGTACAAATGGATTCAATTTCTCGAACCGCTGGAAAACAAGGTACTGCTTCTCTGCTGGGATGCCGTTGCCCGTATCCTCGGTATAAATCCGGATTCCTCCATCCACATAAACATAACCGACTTTGATGTATCCTTTGTGGGTATGTTTGATTGAGTTAGTGGTGAAATTGGTACATATTTGTGCCAATCGGCTACGATCCAAACAGACTTTACATTCAGCGTATGGACTCTCTGTAATGAACTGTACCTCTGGATTTGTAGAGCGCTGCTGCAATGATGCAGACAGACTGACAAAATAAGCAGCCCAGTCGAAAACCTCTCTGTGCAGTGTCACTTCTCCCGATTCGATCCTTGACAAATCGAGTATATCGTTAATCAGATTCAGCAATAACTCATTATTCGCATTGATGATGCGTATATATTCTGCCCGTTCCTCAGCATCCACAGTTTCCTGCAATAAACCGGAAAAGCCGACAATGGCATTTAGAGGTGTGCGGATTTCGTGACTCATGTTAGCCAGAAACGCCGATTTCAGCTTGTCGGACTGTAGTGCCCGTTCTGTTTCAAGTTCCAATTTATGCTGGGTACGGATCAGATCAGTAATATCTCTCCGTAAACCGGAATATGCTGTTATCTTGCCCGAGGCATCTCGAATCGACATCCCGTTGATAATGACATGGCGGGTATCTGGATATTCGCTTCCTTCCAATGGAAGCAATTCCCATTGTACAGTGAAATTTTCCTCCAGCCCTTTCTCCAGAAGATTCCGGAATTGTCTTACTTTCTCCTGTTGGGAAGGGACTACCATATTCTGCAAAAGTGTTTCTACAGCCATCGTTTTCTGCGAGCCTTCATCACCGTTGTCCAACTTTATAGTTTGGCTGGATAAATTGTAATCCCACATCAGGATATTACTATGATAAAAAACATACCGCATCTTCCTTACATATTCATTTACCTCACTATTCAATTTCACAATTTCCGTATTATCCCGTCGAAATCCAACGTATTTGATAACCCGACCCGTAAGAGGATCTTTTTCAAAGGGAGTACCGGTAATGTTAAAATGACTTTGCTTGTTATCACCGGGTAACTTTACACTGACGTTTATGGAATAACTTTCATCACGGCCTTCCAGCATCATTGTGATATAAGGTTCCATTTGGCTGCTTTTACCCATACGCCGGCGATATTCCTCCAAGGAGAGTAAAGTTGTCTCATCATAGCCATTGGCCGGATCATTGTAAGTCTTATAATTTGCAGCCAATGCATCAAACTCCCAAAAAATAATATTTGAACCTTTGATGGCAAGCGATAACTTTAGGTTCTCTTGCTTGGCTTCTCTATTTGCTTTCTTCACTTGCTTGCGCAACAGAATAATAAAAAGATAGCCTATAAGAACTGCCAGAACCAAAATCCCCAAGGCAAAATAAAGCCATCGGGGAATACCCTTTTTCGCCGGAATGCTGAACCACTTGTTGAAAATCCGATCATATTCGCCATTGCGCTGTAACCTGTAGAAGGTATTATCAATAACCGTCAATAAGGAATCATTGTTGCCGGCAAAGCAATATTCCTCGGGGGGCAAATTTAGCTCGGACATATCCAGATTGCTGAAACCTTGCTTGTAAATAATACTCCGTGCCATTTCTTGATTACACATGGCTACATCATATTTCCCTTCGGCCAGCAATCGAAGCCCCTCATTCATGTCCGGAACCACTACTAAATGTGCATGGGGCATCTCTTCTTCCATTTTCTCCTGGGTGATGGCACCTTTCTGCACAATTACCTGCAGTCCTGCCAGTTCTTTCAATCCGCTCATCGGAGCTCTTCCTTTACGGAACACCACGTTCAGATAAACAAAGGTATGGATTGCTCCGAATTTAAACTGCTGTGCACGACGGTTGGAGTACATGATGCCTGTAATCAGATCTACCTTTTTCTTACTGTATTCTTCCACCACATCCGGCCAGTATTCCAATGAAAGTTCATAAGGAAGACCGACCTCTTTCATGATAGCACGGATCAGTTCCACATTAAAGCCGTCAGGCTCCCCGTTATCATTGATAAACTCATAAGGAGGGAATGCCCAGTCGCCTTTGATTACCAGTCGTTCGGAAGGAATAGCTTGCGCTGTCCCTGTCCCTGCAACTTCAAACAGCATTACAGACAAAAGAAACCAAAAACGTTTTTTGACTATCTTATACATAACTTATAATTTACTTGTTCTGCCTATCTCTGTAATTTTATTGCCTGGTAGGGTAAACCAAAACGTGGAACCTGCTCCGAGTTGTGAATCCGCCCCGATTTTTCCACCAAACCGTTCTATTATACTTTTGCAAATAGAGAGTCCCAATCCCGTTCCTTGCTTGAAAGAATCCAACTTTACGAAACGGTCAAAAATGGACTGTACTTTCTCGGAGGGCATTCCTTCGCCGGTATCCGTAAGATAGAAATACCAGTTTCCATTGTCCTGCTGCCGGTAGCCGAACAGGATGCTGCCCCGATGAGTGAATTTTATGGCATTGGTCATGAAGTTATTCATCACTTGCATGAACCTGTTAGGATCAATATTCAGCATTAGCTGGGGAGTGGATTCTGCAAAAACGATTTCAACTTCAGACTGCTTCATGCGCCAGCGGGTCGTCTTTTCCAACTCCGAGAACAAAGCATGCACATCCACATCCTTGTATGTGAACTCCATTGTGTCGGCTTCTATTTTAGATAAATCCAGAATGTCATTAATCAATTGGAGCAATAACTCCGTATTGCTCTGGATGATTTCCGAATATTCGGCTTGCTCAGAAGAGTCTTCCGTAGTGGCCAACAGACTGGAAAAACCAACAATTGAATTTAATGGAGTGCGAATTTCATGGCTCATATTCGCTAGGAATACATCTTTCAACCTATTTGCTTCTTCCGCTGACTTCTTGGCTTGAAGAAGCGTGTCTTCCAGTTCCTTTTGTACACTGATATCTTTATTTGCACCCACTAACACCGCTGGTTTCCCTTCAGCATCATATCTTAAAACTGTTGAATGAGCACATAGCCAGATGGGAGTTTCCAATGTCCGGTAAAAACTTTTGTATAAAGAAAACTCCTTGTGCAAAGAAGGCATATCTCCATGTGCGAATTTAGAAACACTCTCGCGGATATTCTCTCTCATTTCCGGAGAAATCAAATCAAAGAAATCCTTTGACTTGCATTGATTGCCCGCAGGCAAGATTTCAGGAATGCTATTGATGCTATCGTAAAAAATAGTGTCTTCCTTTATATCATAGGTCCATAGACTCATCTGCGCTACTTCCATGACAGTTTGTAATCGTTTATTCAGTTCGTTCAATTCCTCAATATTTTGTTGTTGTTCCGTCATATCCCATGCTGTAATTAATAACCATTTCTTCCCATTGGGATGCAAAACTGTGCGTTTATTCACATAAAGGTAGAGGGTACTTCTATCTTGTTTTTCAAATCTGCACAAGCCGATAAACTGACCTTTACCCCGAAGGATCTCCTGATCATTCAGATTCATTCTCCTTGTCATTTCATTGGACGCTAACGCCACATCCATATTTTCCATAACTTCTTCTCTTGTAAGTCCGAATATGTTTTCTGCTTCCTTGTTCCAATAGAGAAACTTTAGTTCGTCTTGTATATCCCGCACGGCAACTGCCACAGAGAGATTGCTAAACAGATTCTCTAGGAAAGTCTTATTATCTTTCAATATCTGAAGCTTGCGCTCACGAGAACGCTGTTTGAGGGCATAAGCTCGTCCCCGCATAACAATGATTACTATAACCAAGGACAATATGACCATCAGCGTGACAATCGTCCATTTATACTTTTCCCAAAAACTTGGAGGAGCTTGCACGTAAACTGCTTCTGAAGGGAACAACTTCACTGGGATATTGTAATGGGAAAGATGTGCATAGTTTAATATTGTCGAAGGAGTTCCCCCTGTCATGACAGGCATCTCATGGGGGCACTCGCCTTTTAATATGCGATAAAGCATGTCAATGCAGTTTTTTGCCAAAGATTTCACATTGATATAGTGCCCTCCTGCAAAACTTCCACTTTCCAGATTCAGATCGGCTAAGGTAAATACCGGAGATTTAGAAAAGGCGGAAATAATTGTTTGTATATTGTCATCCAGATAAGTATCAATGCTATTGCGCATGGGAACAAACCAAGAGAAATAAATCAGCCCTGTACGGGAGTCTTCTATCGAAAGGGTATCCAGAAGATCTTGTGTGTTCAACTGGGGACTGGTCAATTCCTGAAGTTTTATTTCAGGAAAATAGAAATCCAACGTGTCTTTCAATTCGATACGGGTGAACAAACTAATGTAACGTTGATCGGAAATAAAGGTTATCCGATCCATATCCGGCATTAAGCTTTTCATCAACGTCACCGTTTCTTTAATAAATACCGGCTGCGTCAGCGCAACGGCATTATAAGAACTTATCACTTCACCGGTAGGCCTTAATCTTGATTTCAACCTCGTTTCATCCTTGTCCAGCATCACACTGATATCAGGAGCCATGCGGTCACGTGCCATGCTGATAATGGTCGGCACATCTTGCCATACATCCTCAAACAAAGGCTTGCATAGCAGCCATCCCGGATCACCGATAAATAGCAAAGCCAAGGGTTTCCGCTTCTGTTCGTATTTCGTCCGCAAATAACGAAGCTTTGCATTCGCCTCTTCCAATGATTGTAAGGAAGCCACAGCCAAGGCTTCCTCATGGACTGACAGGCTCAATCCCAAATCCTCCTTCATAACCTTGACATGGCTTGATGTGAACTCGTCACGAACTGCTTCAAAAAGCAGACGTGTTTTGACTTCATTAAAATTAATGGAATTCAAGACCAATATATAATCTGTATCTTTTTTATCTTGCGCATGCAAACCTCCTACCATTCCTACCCATAACAAAAGAATATACAGTACTTTTCTCATATTTATTACCGTTGTTTGTTGGATACCATCTCTATCTAAAAAAATACATCTACATTTTCCGCCATCCTCTTAAGGCTTCATTTCTATGTCTCTTTGTCCTAAGATTTAGCGTCAGATATAGTTTTAACAAAATTAGCGTTTTGTTAATTGGGTGGTTATACCAATTCAGGTAAATAATATACCTATCTGGGGTAACTTGCCATATTTAACCCGTTGGCGGGATTGGAAACTGGTCAGGGCTTGACCAACAACGTCTCAAATAAGGCTCAAACCCGTATTTGCTCCGTTTCATTCCCGTATAAGGGTACCTCTAACCGGGTTTATAACGGAGAAGATACGGCGCAAATGCGGTTCGGGTCGGAGCCGGGTAAGGACAGAACCGCGCCTTGAGCTCTTTCTTGCTTATCCGAACGTTTTACGAAATCGGATGCCAAACGGCGTAGCTGTGAACTTTGCAAAGTATATTTAAGGAAAAAAACAGAAATCGATACGTGCCGTAAAAGGTGAGGAAACTGTTTTGAAGTTTTTGACAAAGGCTTGATTGAAAACACAGCGTGAGCCATGCCGGAGGCCAATATTTTAAAAGGTATTATTTTTTACAAGAGGAAAGAACTTGTTTTTCTCTTTGTTCGGAGGACCATTATTATGAAAGGTCAGATGCCTTAATTTTATCAAAGAAAGTAGGGAATAGGTACGTCTTTTACCTTAATATATACGTGGATAAGAGAAAATAGTCACTTTTCATAACAACTAATACTCTCTTTTGTGCTTTCTTTACATATAACTAACATGTATTGGAGACTATTTATATACTGTTATGAAAAAGTTAAACTTAATATGCTTGTTTCTGGGATTCGTCGGATTGTTTTTTGCATCCTGTTTACAAGAAAAGGATGTATACAATCCGGATAGAGATGATCAGGACGAAAACAAAGTAGGCTTGATTACAGATTTCTCTCTAAAAACGGATAAGACATCTGTAACTATCCATGCGACAACCATCGACGGGAGAGCCGCAGAAGGTGTGAAATATGGTATTTATACCAGTAATCCGTATTTGAATGAAGACGGGAGGTTGGAAAATCCGGCATTTGTAGGTTATACAAATGGAGATGGAAAACTGGAAGCCAAAGTCGTGGTAGCCAATAATGTTACTCAACTCTATATCATTCCCCTCTCTGCCGGTTATGCTGTCGGAGGCACAGAAGGGCTTCAAGGCTATGCTGTCCGGAATTCTGTCACAGCCGATTTTGCTCCGGTACCTTTTCCTATGGCTACCCGAAGCCGGGCTGCCGAGGATGAAGAATATGTGATAACAAGAAACATCAGCAATAACTTTCAGGAATTGTGCGTGCTTTATCAAAACCAAGAAGTAAGTGCCCAAGGGATTCCTATTCCTGCGGAAAATGGAGGGTCCGGTTTGGTATCCGCAACTACTCTTTCTGAGAGCTTTATCCATCAAGTCGATGGCCTATATCCTGAAAGGCAGAATGTAAGTGACGCCGATTTTTCCAAAAATTCAGATTTAAGAGTAGTAGGCAAGAATGGTGCGGAAGTGTGGGTCACTTATATCGGTGATGGTGGTTTCAATGTGAAAAACGGTACTGTATACAATTCATTGATGTATTATAACTATACGGACAGTGAACTGTCATCCATGGATCACCTGACTCCAGCCACGCTGCACATGACCATGCTAATACCCAATACCAACCAAAGACAATGTCCGGCAGGATTAAAGGTGCAACTGCTGTACTGGGATGGAAACCAGTACAGTAAGACCTTTCCGGAAGGTACCCGTATCGGCTTTGCAGTGGCTCGCGAAGGCTATAAAGGAAACGGAAACCCTGTAACAGATGGATCAGCATATGGCTTTAAGAGAGTAAGTGGCTCGAACTTGTATCCTCAATTGAACGGTGATGTAAAAGGTAACTATTATTCGACTCCCCAGTTGAATCAAGTAGGGAAATCACAAGCAGTCACACGCTGGATTGACGATTTTGAATGTTGCGTTACGGGTATTGACATTCGTCCGATTGGAGACAAGGATTCAGATTATGATTTTAACGATGTCCTGTTTGCCGTATCTTCCAGCCCGATACCTGATGCAATCCGGCCGGGGGTTGTAATTGATCCGGTTGATGTTACTGTTGCGTCCGAGTCCATATACGGGACACTTGCTTACGAGGACCTATGGCCAAGCCAAGGTGACTATGACATGAATGATTTCGTTGTCAACTATACTTATACCTTTGGTAAGAATGAGGCAAATGAGATTGTAGGAGTCCGTCTGGAATTCGAACCGATAGCTAAAGGTGCGGCAGGTTCCACCCAAATAGGCTTCGGAATTGAATTACCCTTAAATGAAAGTGATGTAAGCTCGGTGGAGGGGGCTACTTTAGAAAGAGATAACGAGAACGCTACATTTATCATATGGGAGAACGTGAGCAATATCGACAAATTCAGTGGTGCTTTTATCAACACCGAAAAGGGTAAGGGCTTCGTGTCAACCGACAAAAGGACGGTTGTCATTACCTTTAACTCTCCGGTGAACGACTTGTCTGTAATGAAATTCAATCCATTCATCTTTGTGGGTTCACGTTCTCATGAGATCCACTTGCCGGACTATAAGCCAACTGCAAAGATGGATTTTAATTTATTACACACGGGGAAAGATTGCTCGGACCGTTCCACCGGCATCTACTACCGCATGGAAGATATGTACTCATGGGCTTTGGATTTTCCACGCGCCACAAAAGATTCTCCGGCATGGAGATACCCTAAGGAACGTTCTTCTATCATTAGTGCCTATCCGGGCTATGCCGACTGGATAGCCGATAAAAACAACACTTCATGGTACGAAGAAGAAAATAGCAATACGGAAGAAATATATTGATCCGCTTACGATTCCGGAGGGGGTGTACTCTGCTACCAATTACAATGTAAATAGTATGAACTACGCCCCAATTGTGAATCTCTGAATGTCATCCCTTCCTTTATTAACGAATTGAAGAGAGAAGCCCCACTGTCTTTTCCGTAAGCCTCCTCTCTTCAATCCCTTAATCTCACCTATCTATTTTATCTTTTCCCTAATCTTCGTCAGATACTGCTTCATCCCTTCCGCATCCTTCGTACTGATAATTTCCAGTAAATTCTTCAGCTCCAGACGAATATTTTCCACTTGCGAGGGAGTGCGCGGATTAAAGAGAATTTCCTGAAGCAAGTAATCATCCTCACTCAGCAAACCCTTGGCAATAGCCATGTGTTTCTTGAATGTAGTGCCCGGAGCCTCCTGATGCTTCATCACCGCTGCAAAAACAAACGTAGAGACAAAAGGAATAGACAGAGAATAAGCTACCGTCTCATCATGCTCGTCGAAAGTATATTCGAAGATATTCAGGCGGAGCGTCTGGTAAAGGTCCTTGAAGAAAATTTTGCCCAGGTGGTCACCTTCACTGATGATGATAGCATTTTCGCTGCTCAGATTGCTGAGGCTGGCAAACGTAGGGCCAAACATCGGATGCGACGATACATAACGGAAACCACTTTCCTCATAGAATTTCTTCAATCCCGTCTTCACCGAGGCGATATCACTGATGATACAATCCTTGGGCAGCACAGGCAGCACCTTGCGGAATGCGTCCAGCGTATATCTCACCGTGGCGGCATTGATTACCAACTCCGGTTCGAAGTCCTTTATCTCTTCCAACGTGGTGAAACGATACGTGTTGTAGACAAAACGTAACTGGTGCGGATTCACGTCGAACACTGCCGTTTCATGTTGGAAACTTAAAATATCTGTAAAGAAAGAGCCCATCTTGCCGGCTCCGAGTATTAAAATACGCATAAATTTAGTGTTTAGGTATTAATGATTAGTGATAAGTGAAAGATAGCGTAGCCATTAATCACTTATCACCAGTCGCTAATCACTTGTTTATAATTTCCATTTGTTGCCTCACACTCTCCTCGTGTATCAGCTCGAATACCTTCTTGATAAATTCCGAATCCACGCCCAGAAGCACACCTTGTGAGCCGCGTTTGTCCAGAATTTCATTGTAACGTCCCGTTTGCAGAATCGTCATATCGTGCTCTTTCTTGAACGTACCGATTTCACGTGCCACACGCATACGCTTGGCAAGTTCCTGCATCAGGTTGTTGTCGCACTCATCAATCTGCTTGCGCAGTTCGCTGAGGTTTTCCGTGGTCTGTGTTTCTTTACGGATGACGAGCAGGTTCAGGATGTAATCCAGTACGTCCGGAGTCACTTGCTGCGAAGCATCGCTCCATGCACAGTCGGGGTTGCAGTGGCTTTCGATAATCAGACCGTTGAAACCGAGGTCCATAGCCTGCTGGCATAGCGGTGCGATGAGTTCGCGCTTACCGCCGATGTGGCTGGGATCGCAGATGATCGGCAGGTTCGGGATGCGACGACGCAACTCGATGGGGATATGCCATTGCGGCAGATTGCGGTACAACTTCTTGTCGTAACTGCTGAAACCGCGGTGGATGGCTGCCAGACGTTTCAGACCGGCATTGTTGATACGTTCCAGGGCACCGATCCAAAGTTCCAGATCCGGGTTTACCGGGTTCTTCACAAACACAGGAATATCCACACCCTTCAGTGCATCGGCAATTTCCTGCATGGCAAACGGGTTGGCAGTGGTGCGTGCACCAATCCAAAGGATATCGATACCTGCTTTCAGACACTCGTATACATGCTTCGAAGTGGCTACTTCGGTAGAAACGTACATTCCGGTTTCTTTCTTCACCTCTTTCAGCCATGCCAGACCGTCTACGCCTACACCTTCGAAACCACCCGGTTTGGTACGCGGTTTCCAGATTCCGGCACGGAATATCTTCATTCCCTTTTCGGCCAGTTGTTTGGCGGTGCACATTACTTGTTCTTCTGTCTCGGCGCTGCAAGGACCTGCAATTACCATGGGACGTTTGTCCTCAATACCCGGCAGCAAAATCGATTCTAATTCAAGTTCCATATTCTTTTATTTTTGTTCAATTATATTTTTATTGTATAGATATTTCTCAGTGTCTTCTGAACCCTCTGCAACGCCCGTCGATAAAGCCTTTCGAGCGTGTTAATAAATACAGGCCTCGTTTTTTAAAAACGTTGCCCTTATTCTTTAAAAACGTCGGGCACGTTTTTTAAAACGGTGAGTGGCTTGTGTCACAGGAGTTCTTTTTTGTAAATATATTACTTCATCTCCCTGATGCGCTTCAATGCCTCTTCCAGTTTATGGTCTTTGCAGCAAAGCGAGATGCGGATATACCGCTTTCCGTTACTTCCGAAGATAAATCCCGGCGTGATGAACACGCGTGCGTTGTGCAACACCTTTTCGGTCAGTTCTTCCACGTCAGTGCAGGTATCGGGAATTTTTCCCCAGAGGAACATGCCCACCTGCTTTTCATCGTACGTACATCCCAGTGCATGCATGATTTCTCCTGCCAGATGGCGGCGGTTGCGGTAGTTCTTGTTGTTTCCGTCGTACCATTCCTGTTCGGCTTCCAAGGCGTTGGCGGCTGCCAGTTGCATGGCGCGGAACATACCGCTGTCGATGTTGCTCTTCACTTTCAAGATCCATTGCACAAAGTCGGCGTTGCTTGCCAGCATACCGATACGCCAGCCCGGCATATTGTGGCTCTTGCTCATGGAGTTGAACTCGATGCAGCACTCTTTGGCACCCGGCACACTGAGGATGCTGAGCGGGTGGTCGTTCAGGATGAAGCTGTACGGGTTATCGTTTACAATCACGATGTCTTTGCGGCGTGCAAAGTCCACCAGTTTTGCATAAAGTTCCGGGGTGGCGTTGGCTCCGGTCGGCATGTTCGGATAGTTGGTCCACATCAGTTTTACGCGGCTCATGTCCATCTTTTCCAGTTCGTCGAAGTCGGGCATCCAGTCGTTTTCCTCTTTAAGATTGTAGTTGATGACTTCCGCTCCCAGTATCTTGCTCAATGAGGTATAAGTGGGGTAGCCCGGATTGGGAACCAATACCTGTTCGCCCGGATTGACGAAGGCCAGTGTGACGTGCAGAATACCTTCTTTCGAACCGATGAGCGGCTGTATCTCGGTATTAGGATTCAGCTCCACGCCATACCATTTCTTATACCAGGCGGCAAAGCTGCGACGAAGTTCGGGGATGCCGACATAAGGCATATAGCCGTGTCCGTCAGGATTTTGTGCTTCGCGGCACAGGGTTTGTATGGTTGCTTCCGAGGGAGGCATGTCGGGACTGCCGATTCCGAGGCTGATTACGTCTTTTCCTTCGGCATTCATTTGTGCCACCTCTTTCAACTTCTTGGAGAAGTAGTATTCGCTCACGCTGGCCAACCGGTCGGCGGGCTTGATCTTAGATGTTTGATTTTCCGTCTGCATATTCGCCTAATATTTTAAGTTCTTTGGTTAGCGGTGTGATGGCCGCGATGGATTGTTTATATCTCAGTATGTTGTCGAAAACAACGTCTACGTAAAATTGGTATTCCCATTCCCGTCCGATGATGGGCAGCGACTGTATCTTGGTCAGGTTGATGCTGTAGAACGAAAGGATGGACAGTACTTGCGAGAGACTCCCTTCCGTGTGGGGCAGTGTGAATACCATGCTTGCCTTGTTGGTTTCCGGGTGCGGATGGCGGTGTATTTCGTCTACCTGCCAAGGGTCGGCAACTACCAGAAAACGGGTGAAGTTGTGCTTGTTTGTTTCGATGCCTTCCTGCAACACCTTCATGCCGTAACGCTCGGCAGCGGCCTTGGAGCAGATGGCGGCGTGTCCTTTCAGGTTCTCCCGCTTGATGATTTCGGCGCTGAGGGCGGTGTCTTCCGCTTCCACTACTTTCATTTTCGGGTGCTGGGCAAGGAACTCGCGGCATTGCATCAGTGCGATGGGGTGGGAGTTGACTTCCGTCAGATCGTTCCAGTCCTCATCGGGCAGGCAGACAAAGCTGTGTGATATGCGTAGTTTGTATTCGCCTATGATTTGTGTTCCGCTCTGCCGCAGCAACTCGTTGTTGTGCAACAGGCTACCTGCAATGGTATTCTCTATCGCCAACATTCCTATGGTCTTGCTGTCCTTTTTCACGGCTGCAAACACGTCCTCAAAAGTAGCGCAACAGATTAACTCTATTTCTTCTCCTTCGAAGTACTTGTGTGCGGCAATGTCGTGATACGACCCTAATGTTCCTTGAATGGCTATTCTTTTCATACTGTTTCTTTAAAATAAAAAATCCCGCTTCCATACAATGGAGCGGGATTAAGTATATTACTTTAGTTCTCTATTCAGTTCTTAAGCATCACTGTCACTTGACACATACAAACTCCCGCTCTACTTTCTGGCTAAAGTAAAAGTAAAAAAAGAAGTAATATGCATAAGTAAACAAATTCATACTTTCGTTTTCTTTTTGATTCTTAATTCGTGGCAAAAGTAATACTTTTCTCTTATATGCAAGCAAAAAATGATATTTTTTTTATTTCTTCTTCAAAATTAGCTTTTAGACGACTGCTTCCGGCTGTCTCTTTCTCTATTTATAGAGTTGTATCTTTATCCTGGCCCCATAAAAAAGCATTCTTCCTTTTGGCTATTCCCTGCAATTCATCTATCTTTGCATTAGCCGAAGAGAAATGCGGCGTGTTGAAGCTATTTTTGACAAGGAGAAAACTGGTAATTTTATTTAAGTCAAGAAACAGACCTTCAATAAAGATGTTTCACGCAGACCATATAGGGTCGGGCGTGCAAGCGTATTTATTGGTTCTGTGGGTATACCAGTACCTCTCCTTGGATAAATATGAACTATACGTCCGACTTCTTTTTGTATAAGGGGGATGAGGGCGATTTTAAATATTTAAAATCCGAAGAAGACATGAATACCCCGAAGGATGAAATGATAACAGAGGCCATCCACTGCATGGTAGAACAGAGGAAACACGAGATATGGGAAGTGCTCTACCCATTAAGTATAAAATATGGTTTTACGCTCGACTCCGACTATGCCAGCATCAAGCTGGAACCTCCCTGTAAAGACTTTCCGGAAGAAAAATGCGGATGTAAATTACCGCTTGATTCCGTGTACAGTGCCTTTGTGAAAGGTGATTTTCTTTATGTGATGTGCCGCGGGAAAGTGTATTTTATCCTCGATCTGGAAAGTGGTTTGTGGAGACTGTATTTGCCAATGCACCGACCTCCAAGGCTGAAAGTACTGTGGTGGAGGATTCAAGAGACAACAAGGGATTTGGTGTGGTTGGTGAGACATTGGAAGGACTGAAATAATTCACGACAAGATTATTTCTACCGGAAAAGAAAGGAATAAAAGAGTGATAAGGTGATAGGGCGATAAAGTAGCTGCGCTATATATCACAGAACGTTATCCCGCTATCACTTTATCACCCTACCACATTATCACACTTTGCTCATTACTCGTCCAAAAAGAATTAATTCATCTGATATGTAATGGATGAGATGCGAATCAGAAATTTCTCCTGTATATCGGCAACTCTTTCCCCAACTCTGTATGAACCACCTCGAAATTGACAAAGCCATTCACGGACTCCGGTTCTAACAGTGTTGCCGCAAGGTTCGCATTCTTCTGTGAAAGACGAATGATGAAACAACCTGCCGGGAAGCTCTTCTTTTCCTTTACCATCCGTGTAGATACTGTGACCGGATAAATCTTTTCCCATTCCTTGGTAGCTTTCTTGTATCGGGTAACCATATACTTCTCTACGGTGGCTGTGAAGGGTTTTCCTATCTCTTCTACCTCTATTCCTAAAACCCGCAATTTCTCTGCTTGCATCCGGCAGGTATCCGGCAGAATATATGCTTTGGGACGTTTGCGTACTAACTCAGCTTTCAGTTGAAGCGCATTGAAAGTAGGCAGAGGTTCCGTAAAACGTTCGTTCTTGGCAAGGTCAATAAAAGTAACAGGAAGCTCTGTCCGTACAGATTGAAAAGTGACGGATATATCACTCTTTCCGCTGCAAGTCTCTTTCGCTGCCTTTCGTATCTCACTTCTTACTTCTTTTGAATGAAGAGCTGCTGTTTCCAAAAGACTGCGGGATACCAGAAAACCGCATTCCGCACGACGGGCAAAACACGCTCTTCCCAATCCTATTCCACGGATTTCTATGAACAGAGATACCGCATTGGTAAGCCCTTGAAACGTGGAACTGGATTGTGGACTCTTAGCATCTTTCATTGCATACAAACTATCATTCCTGACACTGGGTGTAAAGTAAAAGCCTGAATGATAACCGTTAGCCTCCAATGCTTTCTCTGCTTCTTCACGGAATAAGCCGTTGGAAAGTGTACGTATTCCGGCAGGGATGTTCAAATGCCCGCTGGGTAGGAAAAGGACATCGGCGGCCGTAGCTGCTTTAGTACCCCGCAGCAATTCAAACTCCTTGCGGAAAGGATTGAATTCGTGGATGTCCAGCGCTATTTCGGGCTTCCATTTCTTGTACGCTTTTTTAAGAAGAAGAGTCACCGGATCGGCAAGTTTACTTTGATCCCGGTTCAAATCATACCCACTGCCTGATTTACGGCTTTGCATGGCATAACCATCCGTATTGGCCACAGGTACAAGTGCAAGAGACACCTTTTTCAGTAGTTCAGTACCTTCGGACGTATTCAGCAAATAATCGGCAAGCATACAGGCTGCTTCCGGCCCGGCAGGTTCGTTGCCGTGCAGTCCTGCCTGTATCCAGACTCTTATTTTCTTTTTATCGTTGGGAGTTCCGAAATAGAGCACGGGGATATCCCTGCTCTGTGGAGTCTTTCCTATATCGGACAGCGTAACCTTATCGGGATGCCTGTCGGCTAAATCCTTCAAATACCTGTTTATCTCGAACAAGGAAGCCAGACCTTCTTCAAGCGGCTTGCCGAGGGTGGGAGTGGAATATTGCTGCTCCGGTTCGGGATAGAAACGGTGGGCTACCTCTTCCGGTTGCACCGTGGGCTGGATATTCCAGAGAGAAGGGTTGCTGAATACGGTTTCTTGCGCAATACGTTGCAGATAGAGTGCTTCCTCTTCGGGCAGTCCGGCATAATAAGTACCTGTATAGGATTTCTGAAAAAATACGCTACAGAATACATTGGCGACAAGATAAGAACCCTGTCGGGAAGGGTGGCTGTGATCGTTGTTGTAAAGCGTGATGCTTGGATTTTCCGTGCGGACACGCTTCCAGGCGATGCCGACGGGGGCACACCAGGCATTCAGTTGTGCGGTCATCTCCAAATAACTTTCAGCCAGTCGTTGCTGCATTTCGGCATACGTGTCGATGTCGTGTCCCCAGGTCATGTAGAAGACGGTTTTTCCTTTCGGATTGTAGAGGCGGCGCAGGCTGTCGAGGGAGTGGGCAGGCTTGTACACATTCTCCCGCACCCATTCTTTTTCACGGGCAGGCGCTTTACTTTGGTCTTGCAGGATGACGAAATCCCAGTTTCCTTCACGGATGGCATTCAGGGTTTCAGGGTTGGCAGCATGTTTCTTCAATGTCCAGCCGCCGTGTTCCACTAATTTTACAGAAAGCTTGTGACCGGTGGAGGCGGCAAGGGCCTGCACTTGTCGGACTAAACGGTTGTATTGCGTGTAGCTGTTACCTATGAACAGCGCACGGAGAGAGTCTCCCAACATGACAGGAACGGCACGTTTGCCCATTCCGGTGGAGTGGTGTCCGATGCCTTGTTCTTCTCTTTTCTGCCAGTTGCAGGGCCAGTTGTGTTCGGCTGCTATCCGGTGGAGGTATTGGTAGAACTGATTGCCGCGCTCGTAACGGTTGCATCCCTGTGCTTCGGCTTCGGGAGTCTTCCTTAAATATGATTCGCGGATGGTATCTCCCGTAGCTAGTTGGAGGACAATCGGTTTGGCAAGATACTTCCTGATTATCTCGGGAGTAACATACGGAATGTTACGTACTCCGTAGGGAAAATCTTGCGAAGCATCGGGGAAAGTATACCATCCTGGACTGCCGATAACGGCTTTCTCCACATACGGGCTGTCATGGAAAAGCATGAAACGCTGCACAAACTGACCTCCGGCTGAGTGACCGTAAATCATATATCCTTTCCGTTCACTACCCGAAGATTGGCGGACGTACTCGAAGATTTTATCAACCAGTGCCGGCGTTTGCTTTTCAGCCGGACGTATCGTATGATCCTTGTCGTCCATGACACCGACTTCCTGATAATCGGGCAAAGGAAACCTTTCCAGATCGAAGTGGGGAATGAAGACCATGAATTTATGCTTCTCTGCCTCCTGCTTCCAAGCTTTGAGCAGATAGGTGTAACCGCGGTCGGCACCTTCGAAGACAAAAAAAATGGGCATACGGTGCACATCGCCCGAAGCCGGAATGTAGTAGTGCACATCTACCGGACGGTCGGCAAAGGGGGGATAGTCTTTGTAGGTGAACTTGCCTTCACCTACGGGAAGCACGGAGGCGGCACGGAGCCCGGTGCCCAGAAAGACAATAGCAAGAAGTAGAATTAATCTTTTCATTCTTCATACCTCCCTTTTTTAATGACTTCCTTGTCTTTTAGGACGAGTTTGCCGCGTGCTATGACGTGCGTCAGTTGAAGTTCGGAATCGAGGAAACAAAGGTCGGCATCGAAACCGGCGGCTATTCTGCCTTTGGTGCGCAGTTTGAGGTTGCGTGCCGGATTGCTGGTGATAAGGGTCAGCGCCTGTTCCAGAGGCAGAAGGCCTTCTTTTACGAGCAATGTCATCTCCTGCAGGTTGAGGTGCAGGGGGGCGGGGCGATAGGTCGTTTCTCCTGTCTCGGGATTGGTGCGGCGCACTCCGCCACGACCGTCACTGGAGAAGGTGATGCGGTCGAGGGGCACGTGGGCTTCGAGGGCTTTTATTACGCAACGGTGGGGAGCATCGAATTTGGTTCCTCCGGTGGAGAAATCTATCATACCACCCATGCAGGCAAATTCTACGGCTTGCCGGAATAAGGCTTCCGTGCGTATCAGGTGGGTGGGCGAGAGGTAGGAAATCAGCGTGGGGTACTTGCGGGCGATGTCCAGCAACGGGGTGATACCATCGGGTAAGGCTCCCAGATGAATATGCAGAATACCTCCTTTGCCGGAAGTGAAACCGCCGAGGCGTACCTGATTGATGAGGCGCAGTATCTCCAGTTCGGTGGGGAAAGCGCTGCGGTCGTCACTCATGGCAAGTTTGCAACCGATCACTTTGTCGATGAAGATGAGATCGTCGGCCACACAGGACATCAGTGTTTTGGGAGGCAATCCGTAGAAACTGGTAAGCATGTAGGCACTGAGGCCGTCGTCTTCCAGGGCTTTGGTTTTGGCGTACAGGGTGGTCGGTTCTTTTACGAAACCGTCCGTACCGAGCAGCCCTACCACGGTGGTGGTTCCGCAAGCCACCAGTTCGCTCATAGAGATGTCGGGGACTAAGGAAGCATAGCCGGTTTGTCCGCCGCCACCGGTGATGTGGACGTGCTGGTCGATAAAGCCGGGGGTGACGGTACACCCGCCGGCGTCTATGGTATTCAACGGAATACCGGTCAGTTCTATCTTCCGGTCTATGAGGGCTATTTTGTCATCTGCCAGTAGAACGTCGTTCATGCCGAGATGCTCCGGAGAGTATAAGTTTGCATTTTTAATGAGTGTGAACATGATTCGGAGTTGTTTTATAGTGTTATGAAATGATAAGCTATCAGGAACAGAATGCTGCCTATAAGGGGCAGGGTGTTTCTCTTTGCCAGTTCAATGGGCGATACACCCGCCACACCGGCAATGGCGACAATGATTCCCGCTATGGGAGATGCGGCACGCCCCATGCTGGCGGATAACTGCAAGGGAAGCACGAGGGAATAGGCAGGCATACCCAACTGTCCGGCAATTCCGGGCAGCAACGGGCCGAACGAGAAGAAAGCCGCGTTTCCGCTTCCCATTAGCATGGCCGCACAGAAGATTATCAGGGCGAAGACTGCGGCGATGGCAATGCCGGAAAGTCCTATATGCGTGGAGTAATCTACCAGTGAGTCGATGAAGCCGAGGCTAATCAGTCCTTTGGAGAATATCTCGGAGGCAACAATCAGTGTCACGACACTTCCGAAGACATTTCCCATCCCTTTCCAGAAGCTGGAGAAGGCATCAAAGGTTTTCCGTATATTGCGTGTGTGGCAACCTACGAATACGAGTGAGACAAAGAGAGAAAATAGCATGGCGGTTGTCGTATTGAGTGTTATGGGAGGCTGGAACAGGCCCACGTAAGGCGAAAATACAATGAGAAGCGCAAGTGGAAGTATGGGGAGCAAGGCGAATATCAATGGAATATCCGGTTTGGCAGAGGTTTGCGGAACTTCTGCAGTTTCACTATTTTCCGCACTCTGCCTGGCGGCTTCTTTTTTATCGAAATACCTATTGTTGAAGTAAAACAGGGTCATGACTACCAAGGTGGTAGGGATAACCAACGGGAGTTGGTGGGTAATGAAATAAGCTACGTTGGTCTGCTCGATAAGTTCGGCGGCAAGGGCTGTGTTTGCCGAGCCGGGGCCCTGGTCGAACAGCGTTGCGGCGGCAATGACGGATAATGCGGTGAGGCGGCTTACTCCCAATCCGATGAGGACGGGGTAAACGGAGGCGACAAGCAAGAGTCCTAATCCGGCTGCCGAGGGGGTAGTGATAAAGAGCAACTGGCCAATGGGAATGGTGACGGTAGCTGCCAGATAGGGATAACGGCGAAAGAAACCCAACGGTTTCATGGAGATGTGCACCAGGGCATTGGTGGCTTTTATGTGATTCATAAAGGCTACATAGCCGCCGATGGTCATAATCATCAGTCCTGCGCGGGACAGGTTGCCGATGAATGTTTCTTCCACCACTTTCACCAAATCGAAAACAACGCTGCCGGTGGATTTATCCGGAATGATGGGTTGGACATTGAGAATGAGGGCGAATGTCAACATTACAAGTCCGGCCAGCATCAAAACTCCTTGCGGGTTCAGTTTCCGGTAGAGGTAAATAGCGGTGACGGTGGTCACCAATATACAGAGGAGGAAGGCTACGACTGACATAATCTGGTTGGTTCTGGGTTATAAGTTGTTTGTTTTTGAAGTATCTCAATTCCCCTCCTCCGACGGAGGAGGGGTGCCCTTTAGGGCGGGGTGGTAGGTAAGGTCATAAAATACCTATGAATCATATCAATAAGGAATTCTTTTCTCACCTACCACCTCCCCCTTCGGGTACTCCTCCTCCCAAGAGGAGGAGAATTGGGATAGTGCTATTTAATCATTGTTCACTGTCTTATAAGTACCCCGGATTATTCTCTAACTGGCGACCTGTATTGGAATCAATGAACTCTTGCGGAATCGGGAACAACACAGGCGTATCATACGAATTCATGCCTCGTGCATCGCGTCCTGCAATCTCATTCAACTGCCGCATACGACGTTTGAAGTAATTGTTCACATCACGTTCATCTCCACCTTTCTCCTGACTTACGCGAATCAGGGTGTGGCGGCGCTCTTCTTCGGAAAGAAGTTCACGGCTACGTTCGTCCAGAATGAAATCTACGCCTCCTGCGGTGAGTTCAGCTTCTGTGATGCTGACTGCATTGGAACGATTGCGTACCTTGTTAATCCATTTGATGGCTTCACCTGCCTGGTTGTTTTTCAGCAAGGCTTCCGCATAAAGCAAGTACGTGTCGGCGAGGCGGAGATAAACAATATCCTGATAACATCCATCCTTGTCGCCATTTGCCAGTAACGGTGCCACGTAATCCCATTTGCGGGTAGTGGGCCAGTTATACTTCTTGATGGTTGTCTTATTATCATCCAGCATAGCGGCGGTTACAGTGGTGTCTACCACCATCTTGCCGTTGTTAAGGAATTCCGTAATCTTACCGTCGGCACCCTTCTCGTTAATAGTCCATACCACTGCATAATCGGATACACGGTCGTCCTGAGTTCCCTGATCTTTATAGTTGTAGAGACGGAAAGCACCCCTTGAAGGCACGCAACGTCCGGCACCTTTACCACCGTTGTTTATCCAGAACACCTGAGGCCAGGTGGCTGCACCGCTTGTATAGTCGGGATCGTACTTGTTGCTCTTGTTGATGACACCGTCGTTGGAGTAATAGTTCTTATATGTACTCTTCATGTAAACCTCGGCTGTACCGAAAGCACTGTTTTCCGGTTCCGTGTTGACAAAAGCGTATAAAACCTCTGTGTTTCCGTCCGCATACATCGGTGTGCGGAATACGTCGATGAACGGACAGCCCGGATTGGCGGAGTTCTTGCCGAAACGGTTGGTTATCAAACTGTATTCGGAACCTTCTGCCAGTGGCTTCAAAACTTCGACTGCCTTGGAGGGCTGGTCCATTGCCAGGTACAGTTCACCCAGATAATGGCGTGCCATGGCTCCTGAAATCTTACTGTTGTTTTCTTCACGCAACGGTAAATTGTTCATGGCGAAAGCAAAGTCCTGCTCCATGACTTCACGGATAGATTCTACGGAGTTGCGCTCCCAGTCGTTACGGTAGTTCATACCTGTAATTTCTTCGGTGGACAAAGGTACGGCACCGAATGAATACGTCAGATGACGGTAAGCCCATGCACGAAAGAAGCGGGCCTGTGCGATGATCTTATTCTTGTGGGCGGCAGCTTCGGTTTCGGTTCCTTTCCAGTCGATGCCACTGCCTTCGGCACGTGAAATCACCATGTTTGCCGTATTGATGATGCGGTAACACCATTGGAAGATGTTCTGGAATATCTGCAAGTCCGTCTGGTTGATTTGCGACGGATAGTACATGTATTTAAAGTCGCTGTGTGAGTTATTACTCCATGAATTGTCCACACCGCAACCCCATGCAGAGTGCAGAACGAGCGGCAGACCGCCACCGAGTGCATCGGCACGCCGGTATTCGTTACGCATCATTCCGTAGAGGCTGGTTACCATGGATTGGAACCCGCTGTAATCTACTAACAGATTTTCAGGGTAGAGTGAAGCACGCGGATCTTCTTCCAGGAAGCTGGATTCATTGCATCCGGTCATGCAGAGCACGAGTAGTGCTATCAGTGTATATTTTAGCTTTTTCATACTATTTCTCTTTGTTTTAGCGGTTTATAAATCAAGTTTCAGACCGAATGTGAATGAACGTACCTGCGGAGTGGACTGTTGGTCGCTGATAAATTCCGGGTCGAGGCCGGTCCAGCTTGTCCAGGTTGCCAGATTCTTGATGTTCATATATACTTCGAGGCGGTTCAGGGAAATCTTCTTTAACCAACGTTGAGGAACACGGTAGGCCAGTGTGACATCCTGCACACGGAGGAAGTCGGTCTTTTCGTAGAAACCTGCGCTCATCGGGTTTACAGAAGTATCCAGTGAGTTTTTCGGGTACTTGTTGGTAGGATTTTCCGGTGTCCAGAAGTCTACCATGAGGCGGTTCTGGCGATAGGAGTTGTGAGATACGTCGTAAAGCCAGTTGTTGGCTGTCTGTCCCAGTTGGGCATTGAGGAATACGCTCAGACTGACATTCTTGTAGCGGAAAGTATTCGTCATACCCATTGTTACTTTAGGAATTGCCGAGCCGATGATTTCCTTGTCTGCCGGGGTGATGTCGTTCACACCGTCCTTATCATGATACTTCATATATCCGGGGATGGAGTAGCGATAGTTCGGGTCTTGCTGTCCGTTTGGATTAGACGGGTCGGTGATCTGCCAGATACCAATGAAGCGGTAGTCATAATTCACGCTGATGGGCTGGCCGATGAACCATCTGGAACCGATGTCATCCACAGGGTTGCCGTTGGCATCGTAGAGACCTACATTCACGATCTTTGTCTTGTAGTGCGACAGGTTGAAGGTAGTGGACCAGTCGAAGTCTTTCTTGGCAATGTTGTTGGAAGTAATCTGCAACTCTAAACCGCGGTTCTTGGTCTCACCGATATTCTCGGTAATGTTTCCCGTACCGTTGATGGTGGGGATGGAGCGGTTCAGCAACAGATCACTTGTCTTCGACCAGTACATGTCGAATGTTCCCTGGATACGTCCGTTCCACAACTGGAAATCGATACCTGTATTGATGGATTGTGTGGTTTCCCATCCCAGTGAGGGGGAAGCCAGCTTGGAAGGGTAGAAACCGTAACTGGGAGTATGGTCGTCTTTCAGATAATTGAAGGTAGAAAGATCGGGCAATGTAGTGTAGGCGCCTACCGCTTCGTTACCGTTTTTACCCCACGACAGGCGGTATTTCAGGTTGCTCACCACTTTTGCCAACGGGCTTGCCTGGAAGAAATGCTCGTTGGAAATGTTCCAGCCGATAGCCATGGAAGGAAATACACCGAACTTGGATTGGCTGCCGAATGCGGAGTAACCGTCACGGCGTGCAGTCAGTGTCAACAGGTAACGGCTATCGTATGAGTAGTTCAGACGTGCCATCTGAGAGATATGGTTTTGCTTGGTGTAGCTGGAACTGCCGGACATGGTGGCGGCTTTGGATATCTGGTAATAGTACATCACGTCGTTCGGAAAGTCTTTGCCTTCCATTCCGTTGCCTTCCTTTTCGTAGCTCTGTGCAGAATACAGACCGGTGAAGAAGATGCGGTGCTTGCCGAATTCGCGGGTGTAAGTGACGATGTTTTCCAGAATCCACTCTTGTGAATGCCAGTCGTCGGTGTTCAGAATACCGTTGGAGCGTGCGCCGTAGTAAGTGTCCATTCCCTGGTACTGTTTCCAGCTGCTGTTCTGGTACGTATAGCCGGTATTGAGCTTATAGCTGAGTCCGGGGACGAACGGCAACTTTATTTCTACCACGTTGTTGGTGATGACTTTAGAGCGTATGTCGTTGCTCTTGTTGTTGAGGCTGCTTAAGGGGTTTACAGAGAAAGCTTCGCTGGAATCTTCCCAAGCGGCGGAACGGATGTTGCCTTCTTCGTCATAAGCTTCTGCCAGGGGATTCATACGGAATGCTCTGGAGAAAGAAGCACTGCTGCCACTTCGGTCGTAGCGTCCCAACTGAGTGCTGGTAGAGAACTTAAACCAGGAAGTGAACTCCTGATCGAGGTTGAAACGGATGTTGTAGCGTTTGAATTGGTTGCCTACGGCAGTACCTTTCACATCGGTATAGTTCAGTGAGACAAAATAGTTGGTCTTGTTGACGCCACCACGGAAAGAGATATTGTGCTGCTGCTTGAAACCGGTGCGGGTTGCCAGGTCCAGCCAGTCGGTATCCATGCCGGCTTCGTGCATACGCAATTCGGTGGCGGTCATAGATCCCATCCACGGTTCGGGATTGCTTTCAGTGGGCGGGGTGGTATTGGCATCTTTCAATGCTTCTGTCTTATACTTCCAGAATTCAGCTCCATTCATGAGGTTGGGGAAGTTGATGGGATTGTCAATGGTGATGTAGGTGTCGTAAGATACGGTCAGTTTGCCTTTTTCACCTCTTTTGGAACTGATGAGGATGACACCGTTCGAACCGCGGGCACCATAGATGGCAGCCGAAGAAGCATCTTTCAATACTTCAATGGATTCGATATCGTTCGGATTGATTTCGGACCAGGGACCGTCAAAGGGAATACCGTCCAGAATAACCAGTGGCTTGTTGTCTGCCGTAATGGAGTTCTCGCCGCGGATGCGGGTCTTGGTGGAAGAGCCTTCCGCATTGGTTCCGGTCACTGAGATATTCAGGCCCGGTACAGCACCTTGCAAAGATTGGATGATGTTGGTTTGCGGGCGATTTTCCAGTGTTTTGGTATTTACGGAAGCAACTGCACCTGTCATATCCGACTTGCGCTGCACACCATAACCTACCACTACTACCTCATCCAGCATCTTAGTGTCTTCCTTCAGGATAATGCTGACGGGTTTCGTGCCGTTGACTTTCACATCCTGGTTCAGATAGCCGATAAAAGAGATTTCAAGAGTGGCGCCATTCTGTACATTCGCCAATGAAAAGTCTCCTTCTACATTGGTGACACTTCCTGTACCAGTGCCTTTCACAATGACATTAGCTCCGATGATGGGTTCTCCCTTTTCATCTTTCACGTTTCCGGTGACTGTGACTTGCTGTTGTGCAAATGCATTTACCGAGATGAACAGTAACAAAGCGCAGCAGGCAAGAATGAGTCTGCATGAGCGTTTTTCTTTTCTTTTGTTCTTCATGATTCGTTTAATAGTTAACATAAGTTTTTAGTTTGGATCTCTGTGGCAAAGGTATGCGCAATAAGGGTTACTTACTTTGCGAGGTAAACAGGCGAAGTAAACTGTTAAAACTGATAAGTGTTTGATTATTAGTGCTGTTTTCTGGAAATGAGAGATTCAGAAGTAAACTCTTTGAATGGAATCGGTAGTAGAGAGCAGGGCTTACGCTTTGTATTTTCCGAGCTTTTTCACTGCATTTATAAAATCTTCTTTCGGGATAATGGATTTATTCCGGGTGCGAAGCCGGTTGTTATAAACCGTTTGTGCAGAACAATGGAGGAAGTCTGCTATCTTCACGCTGTCTGTGATGCCGAGTCTTATCAAGGCATGTATGCGTAGTTCGGTATTAAGTAGTTCGCCTTCTTTCAGTTCGATGCGCTCTTCAGGTAATAGTAAGGCGTTGAAGTCGCCTACGAAATCAGGATAGAGATGCAGGAAGATGGTATCGAAATTCTGGTAGAACTCTTTCAGTTCGTTGGAGGCTGTTGCGGAAGAGTCCGTCATTGCTTTTACATCTTCTATCTGGCCTACTTTCAGTTTCCGGTTGATGCTCTTGCGAAACTCTTCCAGCTTACTGATGTAAGTGGAGCAGATGTTGAATACATAGCCGATATATTCTTCTTTTACGTAATTAGATTCCCGCAACTGGTCGTTGACTTCCTGTAATTGCGTATTCAAGTCTTTCAGCTGCATGTTTACTTCTTCCAGGCGTTGATGTGCTGTAGAGAGGGCATCCATATTGACGGACAGCTTCTGGTTTGTACTGTCTAACTTCAAGTTGGCTTCTTTTAGCCGGCGCATTTGTTTGCGGATGAATAGGAAGGCGCCGATCAGTACGAGGAATAAGAAACTGACGGCAATCAGGGAGGCTTGAAGGCGCTTTTGCTGTGTGCGGCTCTGTTCCTGGTACGCTTTGTAGATTTGGTTTTGCAAATGAGACATTTTGACTATTCGTACCCGGTTGTGGAAAAGCATGGCTTTTTGGGAACAATAGAGGATGTAATTATAGGCGCGGTCTATTTCTCCATGCTTAAATAGGTATTCCGCTATTTCCTGCAAAGAACCGATATCTCCGTTGACAGACCGGATGTCTGCCATAGCCGAAAGAATGAGGTTCTCCAGATATTTGCTCTCGTTATTTTCACTCCGGTAAATGGCGGAGAGATTATAGGTAGCTATGGAATATTTGCGGCTGTCGTTAGACAATGTCTGCTTGTTTTCCTCAAATGCCTGTTTGACGGGTTCTATTTCCGGGGTTCCCAGGTAGAGCCATGCCCGGCAGTTCCAGTAGCGCAATTCGTCGGGAGTGGCTGTGAGGTATACCGAGTCTCGGAAAGCCTTTTGGAGATTATTGTAATGTTCCGACAGTTGGGAATTCTCACTGGAGTAATCCCGCAGGCGGGAATAGAGTGTACATAACCTGCCAAAATACTCGGAACGGAGATTTTGGGGTAATTCTTCCGGTTGAATGTCACTGACGGCTTTCAAGGCTTCGGTCAGTAGTCCGGAGGAGGTGAGGACAAATGATTGTTCGAGCAAAGAGACCACTTCCCAGGTACGGTTGTCGGTCTGTTGTGCCAGTTGTATGTTCTTGTTGATGTAATGCAGGGCGGAATCCGCATCATAAACCCGATACTCCAAATAGATCATTCTATTCATTGCATAGAGTTCCTTCACATCTTTGACCCGGCTATACTGCATTTTTAATTGTTGGATGCGCTCCTCTTTTACTCTGACAAATAGATCCTGCTGTTCGAGCAGGCTATCTAAAGAGTGAAGCAATTTCCTGTTTTCTTCTAAAGCATGTTTAGAAGTGTCCGCACAGGCGTAGGCAGGAAAAAGAAGGCATACAATGAGTATAAAGAGGCCGCTTTTCATGGCGCTACAATCCTAAAACGTCCGTTTGTCTTGGCTGATTGTCATATTGTCCGCTGATTCCCTGTATTTCTTTGGGGTTCAACTCCAATCCTTTCTTCATATCTTCTGCAGAGCCTACCGTGTCACCATTCAGCAATTTGGCGCGACCGCGTTCATGATAGGCTTGTGCGAAATTAGGGTTCAGTTCGATGGCTTCGTCAAAGAGTGCGATAGCTTCGGGGTACTTCTTCTGGACGATATAAAGTTGTCCCAGACAAAGGAAAGCCTGTTCATTGAATGGGTTCAATTCTGTTACATAGTGATAATCGGTTTCGGCTTCTTCCTGTTGTCCCGCTGCTTCTTTCACTTTACCGCGGAGCAGTAATGCGGCTTCTTCATCGGGATCTTGGGAGAGTATAGCGTCGATATCTTCGGTAGCTTCATTGTATTGCTGCATCTTGATTAAGGCTTCGGCGCGCAGCAGGCGGGCTTCGGTGAAGTCGTCTTTCAGTACGATGGCTTTGGTGAGATGGGCGATGCTCATGATACCGTCGTCCATACCTTGCTTGGCCCTGCCCAGAAGATAGTGTGCCATGGCATTTCCTTCTTCTATTTCAATAGCCTTTTGTGCGGCGTCTGCCATTGCCTGATAGTCTTCTTGCAGGTAGCATACGTTGGCAAGGGTGAGGAAAGTGGAGGTGTGGTCCGGTTCCTGTTTTGCCATGCGTTCCAGCAGTTCATGTGCTTCGCTGAGGGCATTGGTTTGGATGTAAACCTGGCTCAGGTAGCTCATGGTCTCAAAGTCTTCCTGAAGGGTAAGGGCTTCCGTGAAGCATTTGATTGCATAATCGGGACGCCCCATGCGTTGCGCACGCATGCCGTCATACTTGAATATCTCGAAGTTCTTTTGATCGTTTTTCTGTTTCTCAGTTTCCGGTTTCTCTTGTTTGCCGGAGAAGAAAGATTTAAAGAATCCCATAATCTGTATTTCTTAGGTGTTTTGTTTTTATTCTTTTTGCAAACTTACATAAAAATCTTGTTTCCATACCAAGAACTCCGCCTAAAAAGAAAAAACATCCGTGTTATTATTGATGGTATCATTTAAAATTTGTTCTTTTGCGATACATTTACCAATTATATTAATTAATCATCATTTCTAAATTAAAAACACAAGAATGAAAAAGATTTTCATGAAGTGGGCCTTCTTTATGTTATGTATGGCCGTGACAATGCCTGCAATGGCTCAGTTTAATGTAAAAGCACTGAAAGGTGCGGCTAAAGCTGTTAAAGCTGTTACTCTGACTGACGCTCAGATGGCAGAATATGTAAAAGAGTATATCGACTGGATGGATACACATAATCAGGTATGTGCCGACGATAATGAGTATACAATTCGTCTGAAAAAGCTGACTGAAGGCTTGACGGATGTAGAGGGAATTCCTTTGAACTTCAAAGTTTATTATGTGATAGATGTCAATGCATTTGCTTGTGCTGACGGTAGTGTGCGCATTTTCTCGTCTTTGATGGATATCATGACGGATGATGAATTGCTGGGTGTAATCGGACATGAAGTAGGTCACGTGGCACACAAGGACTCTAAGAATGGGTTCCGTACGGCATTGCTGACTTCAGCTTTGAAGGATGGTATTTCTTCACAAGGTGGTACGGCTGCTAAGTTGTCTGATTCTCAGTTGGGTGATCTGGGTGAGGCTCTGGTAAACTCTACATATTCACAGAAGCAGGAGAGAAGTGCTGATGACTATGGATATGAATTCCTGAAAAGTCATGGTAAGAATCCCTGGGCAATGGCTTTATCTTTCCAAAAGCTGAAGAAATTGCAGGAAGAAGCCGGTGCACAGAAAAGCAATAAACTGAATCAACTGTTCTCTACTCATCCTGATTTGGATGCCCGTATCCAGCGTATGGAAGAACGTGCAACCAGCGAGGGTATTGAGAAACCGGCAGTAACGGAATAATTCTTATTGATATAATAAGGAGAAGGGTGTGCATTCACTGTACGCCCTTTCTTATGCCTTCAGGCTTATGATGCCGTTCTCCGCCTTCAGATCTTCATCTTCCAGCAATTCGCGGATGCATTGAGAGATGATTTCTTTATCTGCTTCTATTTGTGAGGCAATATCGGCAGGTGTCAGAGGTTGCTTGCGAAGCAATTCTCTTATTTCTTCTTTTATTTGTTGGGAGGAAAGCCTGGGAGTCTCGGCACGGTGGCTGAGGCAGACATCGCATATCCCACAGTTATGTTCATTCTTCTCTCCGAAATAATGCAGAAGCATGCGGCTGCGGCAAACGGTTTCAGTCGTTACATAATCTACCATTGCCTGAATGCGGGCTTCATAACGTTCCTTGCGTTCTTCATATACACTACGGGAGATTTGCAGATGTTGCCTGTCTACGCGTTCGCGCGTGTATATAATATAAGGTGTCTTTTTATGTGGAATATAGTCGATGACGCGCATCTTGGATAGACGTATCAGCAAGTCGTACACCCGTTGTCGCGTTAATCCGCTACGTACGGCAAGTGAATTCTCGTTGATAAAGGTGTAATCCGTGAATACTCCGGTGTAAGAGCGCAGAACGATTTGGATAAGTTTGTCCATATCCTCTCCCAGTTCGCGTAATTTATACAGCTCATCACGGCGGACGGTAAAGTAAAGCCGGGAGGCATTGTCCTGTTCGTCGGTATATTCCAGATATCCTGCTTGTGTCAGAATCTTCAATGCACTGTCGGCAGGTACAGGGAAGTATTTGAACTTCCGGCAAAAGTCTTCCAGATTGAACTCTCTGACACATCCCAAACCGTCTCCCATTGCCATCTGGTAATAATATTGCAGATGTTCGTACACCTGTTTGATGTAGTCTTTCTCCGGAAAGGTGTCCGGAATACGTTTATGAAGGGTCACTTTGTCGGATTTGGCATAGAGGATTACAGCATACGCTTTGTTTCCGTCGCGTCCTGCACGTCCTGCTTCCTGGAAATAAGCTTCGGGAGAGTCTGGCAAATCGAGGTGGATTACGATACGTACATCGGGTTTGTCGATACCCATGCCGAAAGCATTGGTGGCAACCATTACACGGCTTTCTCCTGTCTGCCAGCGATGCTGACGTATATCCTTGGTGGCATCATCCAGACCAGCATGGTAGAAGTCGGCGGTAATCTCTTCGTTAATTAAAAGTTCGGTGATTTCTTTGGTTCGCCGACGATTGCGTACGTAAATAATGGCACTACCCGGCATACGGCGCAGGATGTGGAGAAGTTCTCCGGTCTTATTTTCTGTTTTGCGGACTATGTAGGCAAGGTTCTTCCGTTCAAAACTCATGCGGAAAACATTTTCTTGCCGGAAGCACAGCCGCGCCTGGATGTCCTTCACAACTTCCGGAGTAGCGGTTGCAGTCAGTGCCAGCACAGGGACACCGGGTAGGAGATCACGTATTTCGGCTATCTTCAGATAGGCAGGACGGAAATCATATCCCCATTGTGAAATGCAATGGCTTTCGTCAACGGTTATCATGCTGACGTTCATTTTCCGTAGCTTGGTGCGGAAGATTTCCGTATCCAGTCGTTCGGGCGATATATACAGGAATTTATAATTGCCGAAAATGCAGTTTTCCTGCGTGACGATAATCTCTTGCCGAGACATTCCGGAGTAGATGGCAAGTGCTTTGATTCCTCTTTTTTTCAGGTTCTGTACTTGGTCTTTCATCAGAGAAATCAGGGGAGTGATAACTATGCAAACCCCCTCTTTGGCAAGTGCAGGCACCTGGAATGTGATGGACTTTCCACCGCCCGTAGGCATCAGCCCCAGGGTGTCTCTGCCTTCGCCAATGCTATTGATGATGTTTTCCTGTATGCCCCGGAAGTTATCATATCCCCAGTATTCTTTGAGAATTTGAGAGTAGGGAGTTGAAGGTTTGGAGTTGAGCTGCGCAGTCATAATACGAAGAATTGGAAGTTGAGAGTTGAGTTATGCTACATAACTTAACTCTCAACTTTCAATTTATTAATTAGGTTGAATATCCTCTATCTGCAACTGTACTTCGCCCCGTTTATGGGTATTCTCTTCAATGGTGTAGCAGATATCAAACGAACGCTTGGTTTTGATGAAACGTACATGCGAACTTTGTCCGAAGGCGATGCCGTTCATTACATTATTCGATTTGTTGTCTACCAGTTCCAGCTTGATATGCTCCTGATCACGCCCCACTACTTTACTGGTACCGTAATCATAGACATTATGCGTACAGAATATCGGTTTCGGATTATCCGGACCATAAGGATTGAATTTCTTCAGGTCACTAAAGAATTTCGGAGAAATATCCCTGAAATCTATCTCTGCATCGATATTTATGACCGCACTTGTCTGTTCCGGCAGGATGTTCTGTGAAACGAATTCCTCGAAGCGTTTGGTAAAGGCGGGAACATTCTCCACTTTCATCGAAAGACCGGCTGCATAGGTATGACCACCGAAATTTTCCAGCAGGTCACGGCAATATTCAATCGCCTTATACACGTCAAAGCCTGATACGGAACGGGCGGAACCTGTTGCCATATCGTCCGTACGGGTCAGCACCACTGCGGGGCGATAATAAATTTCCGTCAGGCGGGAGGCAACGATACCGATAACACCTTTGTGCCAATCTTCGTTGTATAACACGATAGAACGGCGTTCGGCAAGTCCTTCCAGATCAGCTACAATCTGGTTGGCTTCCTCGGTCATGGTCTTATCGAGATCTTTCCGGGTTTCGTTGTATTGATTGATTTGATTGGCTTTTTCCAAAGCCATGGAGAAATCCTTCTCAGTCAGCAGGTCGACGGCTTCTTTTCCATTCTGAATACGTCCGGAGGCATTGATGCGCGGGCCTATCTTGAACACGATGTCGCTGACGGTAATATCCTTTTCCGTCAGTCCGCATACGTCGATAATCGCTTTCAAACCTACGCTGGGATTACTGTTCAACTGTTTCAATCCGTGGAAAGCAAGTATCCGGTTTTCTCCCATGATGGGAACAATGTCCGAAGCGATACTTACGGCAACCAGGTCGAGCAGTGGAATGAGGTGATGGAACTCGATGCCATTACTGATGGCAAATGCCTGCATGAATTTGAAGCCTACGCCGCAACCGGAAAGGTGCTCGTAAGGATACGTATTATCTAAACGCTTGGCGTTCAGGATAGCGGCGGCAGGAGGGAGTACATCGTCGGGCACATGGTGGTCGCAGATGATGAAGTCAATGCCTTTTTCTTTGGCATAGGTTATCTCTTCTACAGCCTTGATGCCGCAATCCAGTACGATAATCAATCCTACACCGGTTTCTGCGGCATAGTCTACACCTTTGGTAGATACCCCGTAACCTTCGTTGTAGCGGTCGGGGATGTAATAGTCAATGTTCGAATAGAACTGTTGAATAAACTTGTAGACCAGTGCCACTGCGGTAGTGCCGTCTACATCATAATCACCATAAATCAGAATACGCTCTTTCTTTCCCATTGCCTTATTAAGGCGCTCCACGGCCACATCCATGTCTTTCATCAGGAATGGGTCGTGCAAGTCGGGCAACTGCGGACGGAAAAACTTCTTGGCATCCTGTGCCTTCGTTATTCCCCGCTGCACCAATAATCCGCCAAGAATCGGGCTAATCCCTAATTCTTGGGCCAACTTTTGGCTTGTCTCTGCCTGTTCGGGTGTAATGGGTTGATAATTCCATTTGTGAGTCATTTTATATATTGTTTTTTCCTTTTTTCAGTCTCGTGGTTGGAAGAGGTTTCGTTTCTTTCGGGAAAAGCCTGTATTTTTCCAACAAGGCGTAAAAGTACGAAAAAGTATGGAAACAGAGGAAGGTTATGCGGAAAAACTTTGCGCAAAACTTTTTCATGCGAGCATGAAAGTTCTACATTCGATTTGCATTATCTTTGTTTCCCAAAAAAACTTTGAACGTGATATGTTGACATTCATCTCTTGTGCCAAAACGATGACGGCACGCACATCTGTAGGAGTCCCTGAAATAACTGTTCCGTACTTTCAGGCGGAAGCAGTACAGAATGCCTTGGATATGGGGCAATTTTCAGCTGCTGACCTGGAACGTCTGCTACGTATAAATTCCAAGATTGCCGCTGAGAATTATCTGCGCTATCAGGATTTCTTTTCGGAGGCAAATTCTGCGATGCCCGCTATCTGTGCCTATACCGGTGCGGTGTTCAAACGTATAGTACCGAACGATTTTTCCGAAGATGATTTTCGTTACGCTCAAGAACACATGCGCATCACTTCCTTTCTGTACGGACTGCTTCGTCCGCTGGACGGGATAAAGCCTTATCGTCTGGAAGGGGATGTACGCCTGCCCGAAAGGGGAGGGATGACTATGTTTGATTACTGGAAACCTTTGCTGACGGATTATTTTATAGCGGATATCAAACGTCAGGGTGGTATACTCGTTAATCTTGCCAGTGGTGAGATGAGAGATCTGTTCGACTGGAAGCGAGTAGAAGAAGAAGTCCGTGTCATTACTCCCGAATTCCAGGTATGGAAAGGCGGGCAGCTAAAGACAATTGTGATATATGCCAAGATGTGCCGCGGAGAAATGCTACGCTATATTATTAAAAATCGCATTGAAAATCCCGAAGACTTGAAAGCATTTACATGGGAGGGCTTCGCATACGATGAGGGACGTAGTACGGATGAACATTTGCAATTTACGCTGGTGTGACCAGCGAAGGTAGTTATGATTGCAAAAGCTCCATATATTCTTCGTAGCTGATATATCTTCCTCCCATCGATTTCAGATGGGGAGTTTCGAACTGGCAGTCTATCAGTACGCCGCCATGCTCTCCGAAGAATTGTGCCAAGTGGATGAGGGCTAATTTGGATGCACTGGGAACCTGTGAAAACATACTTTCACCGAAAAAGCAGCGCCCCAAGGTTACTCCATAGAGTCCGCCTACTAATTGTTCCCCCTCCCATATTTCCACGCTGGCGGCAAAGCCCTGTTCATGCAGAAGTGTGTAAGCCTCTATCATCTCCGGACCGAGCCAGGCGCCTTCCATATCCATCCTCAGTTCTCCGCACTTACGGATGACTTCATCGAAAGCCTGATTGATAGTGACATCGTACTTCCCTTTGTTTATGAGCGTCCGCATAGAGTGGGAGATATGGATTTCGTCGGGGAAAATGACGAAGCGTTCCAGCGGGCACCACCATTGTATCATTCCCTCCTGAAAAGTGTACCAGGGGAATATCCCGTTGGAGTAAGCCAAGATGAGGCGGTCGGTCGACAGGTCACCGCCCACTGCCAGCAATCCGTCCGGATCGCCGTAGCGCGGATCGGGAAATGTAATTTCGTCAGTTAGTGCAAAGACCATAATATCACTTTGTTGAGAGTTGCAGGACTAACTGATCTTTGTCTACCTGTATGCAAGTTTTACCACCGGATTTTAAGGAACCGAATAAGATTTCGCGCATCAGGAGTGGTTTCAGATGTGAAGCTATCACACGGTCCATTTCGCGGGCGCCATATTCGGGCAGGAATCCACGTTGCAATAACCAGTTGCGGGCTTCCGGACTCAGTTCCATCTCTATCTGGCGTGCGGCAAGTTTGCTGCTTAGCTCTCCAAGCTTCTTGTCGAGGATCAGTGAGGCCATTTCCCGGCTCATGTCGTGGAAAACAACGGTAGCGGACAGGCGGTTGATGAACTCCGGCTTGAAAGTCTTCTTGACTTGTTTCAACATGGCTTCCCCGGCTGTAATCTGACTGCTGAATCCGATGGATGCCTGACGGGCAAATTGTGCACCGGCATTTGAGGTCATGATAAGTACTACGTGGCGGCAGTCGGCTTTTCGTCCCTTATTATCCGTAAGAACGGCATAGTCCATCACTTGCAGCAGAATGTTGAATACATCGGGATGGGCCTTTTCTATCTCGTCAAGCAGCAGCACGCAATTGGGAGTTTTGCGGATGGCGTCGGTTAATAAACCACCGTCTTCATAGCCTACATATCCGGCGGGTGAACCGATTAATTTGGCTACGGTATGCTTCTCGGTATATTCACTCATATCGAAACGTTGCAGGGAAATACCCAGTTCGGAGGCCAGCACTTTGGCTACTTCGGTTTTACCTACTCCGGTAGGACCGACGAAGAGCAGGCTTGCCAGCGGTTTGTTTTCATCCAGCAGTCCGGCTTTGGACATTTGTACGGCTTCCACTACTTGGCGGACCGCCTCTTCCTGGCCGTAAATTTTGGCACTGATACGTGCATGCAAACTTTCCAGTGAGGTGGTATCTTCTTCTTTCATGGCGAGTGCATCTACTTTGCAGATACGGGCGAGTACATCGGTTATCAATGTCTTGTCTACAATTTGCTCTCCGGAAGGTATAGGGTGAATTTCGCGGTAAGCTCCTGCTTCATCCACCAGGTCGATAGCCTTGTCGGGCAGAAAACGGTCGCTGATATAGCGGGCGCTCGCTTTGACGGCGTAAGGGATTACATCAGGTTGATAGGTTACTCCATGAAATTCTTCATATTTTTCTTTCAGTCCTTCTACAATATGGATGGTTTCCTCAATGCTTGGTTCAAGTATATCTATTTGTTGGAAACGACGCACCAACCCTTTGCTGCGGGCAAAGTAACGGTTGTATTCCTCGTAAGTGGTAGAGCCGATGAAACGGATGTCTCCGCTTTCCAGATAAGGTTTCAGCATATTGGATGCATCCATGGAGCCGTCTCCTGTACGTCCGGCACCTATCAGATTGTGTATCTCGTCGATATAGATGATGGCACGTCCTTCATTGCGGATACCTTCCATAATGGTTTTCAGGCGTTTTTCAAAGTCACCCCGATATTGCGTACCTGCCAGTAGAGTACCTAAATCCAGTTCATAGATACGGCAGTCGAGGAGTCGTTCGGGGACCTCACGTGCTTCGATGCGGGCAGCGAGTCCGTAAGCGAGGGAGGTTTTGCCAACACCCGGTTCGCCTACATGCAACGGATTGTTTTTCTCTTTGCGACAAAGCACCTGGATGGTTCGTTCCAGTTCAGCTTCCCGTCCGATGAGTGGATTATGGTCTTGCAGACAGTCATTCAGACAAGTTACAAAGCTTCGCCAGGGCTCGTTTTTTTCCTGTGGAGAGGTTTGCAGATTGTCTTCTTCCTCCACTTCTTCATATCGGGAGATGAGTTGGCTGATAAATTCGGGTAGCTCTTCTTCAAGAGCTTCTTTCAGGATATGGCATGCCCAGGAGTCCTTGAGCTGGAGCATGCTTTGTACTAAATGGGGGACGTTCAATGCTTCAGCACTTGAATAGTCTATCATCAGATAGGCATGTTGTATCAGTTCGTTGAGCTGGGTTGAAACTTCCAGTTCATAATCCATGTCTGCGGGAACGCTTTCCAGTTCTTCCGTGAAATAATTCTCTAAAGAGAAAGCAAGTTCTTGGGTATCACAGAAACACATATTTAAAGCATTGGCAAAGGGACTCTGTTCCAGAAATGCACTCAGCAAATGCTCAGGTGTGATAAATTCATGGCGATAAGATATCGCCTTTTTTTGTGCATAGGTGAATGCGCTGTTCACATGCACTGTATTTTGTATATCCATAATCTTCTTCTAATTCTTATTCTTCTTCCGGTGCAATGGTGAGCCGGAGTGGGAAATTTTCTTCGCGTGCCATGCGGGTGGCTTTTTGTACTTTCGATTGTGCAATGTCGTATGTATAGATGCCTACCACTGCCGATTGACTCTTGTGTACCTGTAACATCAGCATTTCTGCTTCTGCTGCCGATTTAAAGAATACGGTAGTAAGTATCTTGACGACAAACTCCATCGTGGTGAAGTCATCGTTATAGATGATCACCTTGAAGTGCTGCGGTTCGCGCAGGTCTGTACGTTCCTTTTCTTTGAAAGATGATTGTTGCTGTTCCATAATGGGGGCAAATTTATGAAAAAAGAGGCGGATTAAGGCTGTATAAGTTCATCAAATGTATATCGAATATAAGCGATTGTCAAAATGACAAAATGTTAATCCTGATGTCCCACGTTCCTTTGTTTTGTATGAAGAGAGGGTGTGATGTAGATAAACGCAGGGATTTCCGATTTGAGTAACGCTTTCTGATACAGAAGGGGGTAAAATGAGAAACTTTGGAGGGCTTATTTGTCTTATTGGATTCTTCTTGAATGCATATCAGAGATATTTCTTTTCAAAACGTTTGCTGGTTTCTGTTGCTTGTTCCCTTTGAAATAGAAAAATATCACCTGCTTTTGGGAGGGACTACACCCTTTTTAGGTGATGGTATCACCTTTTTAGATGAATGGTATATTCATATGAAGCAAAAGGTGTAGCCTTAGCAAATAAAAGATTGCTTGTTTTTGCAGAAAAGATAGTCTGTTTAGGAAGAAAAGACCGTGTAATTGTATCGAATAGACCATTTGTTTGCCCCAAACAGATGATGTAAATCATAAAAATGGCAGGTATAATCTTCTAGAAGGTACTATTTATTAAAAACACTTGTCATTAATAATAAGAAAAATAAGGCTTTTGTCTTGCGAAAAGAGATATATGGTGTCGCTTTGAAACGTTCCGTATTTTCTTCATATAGAAATGTTTCTGACCGGAGAATGTGTGAAGATCAGTATCATATTTACGCAAAATGAAGAACTAAATACGCAATTGAGGACAAGAAAGGAAAACCAGCCCTTTATTTTTGCACTTACCAAAACTTTAAGATGATATACTATGGAACGAAAGTATTTACGACTTTTTTATGTGTTGGCTTTGATTGTGTTAATGCTGAATTCTTGGGCTTGTACCGGGAATGGTAATCTTCAAGGTACGCAGAGTGGTATTGACAAAAAGGAGTGGATGAAATTTCTTCCGGATACGCTTCCCGTGTGTAAGATATCTATTCCTGGTACGCATGACAGTGGTACCATTAAAGGTGGTCCCATGTTGCAGACACAGGTCGTAGGTATTCCTGAGCAACTACAACAAGGCATTCGTGCTTTCGATATCCGTCTGGAAAAGAAAGATAATAAGTTAGGAGTATTTCATAGTTATGCTTTTCAGGATACATATTGGGAGGATGATGTATTGCCTGCTTTTATAAACTTCTTGCAAGAGCACCCTTCTGAAACTTTGATTATCTCACTGAAAATGGAAGGAGGTAAATTGGAGGATTATGCCTCTCTACTGTCAGCTTCTTTGAGTAATCCTGAACACCTGGATTATTTCGTTTCAGACTTTAATCCAGAGCTGATACTAAAAGAATGTCGAGGAAAAATTCTCTTTCTACATAGAGATCATGCAATGGATTGTTATCCGGGAGCTGCCTGTGTCGGGTGGAAAGATAATAGTACGTGCCAGTTCACTCTCCGTAACAAAGATGGGAGGGAGGGGTATGTATTACTTGAAGATGAATATCAATACGAGTCGGGTAAGGATGCTAAACAGAAAATAAAGGCATGCATCCGTAATTTAGACAGAGTATCTGCTGAACCCGTTTCTGCACGCCGATGGGGAATTACTTTTGTAAGTGCTACTGGTCTACCTTTGGGAACACCTATTGTTTTTGCCAATAAGGTTAATACCCCGGTGGTCAATTATCTGAAGAATACTAATAAGCAAAACTGTGGCATTGTTTTCATTGACTTTGTAAATAAACAAGGAGGAATGGATTTGGTAGAATATCTCATAGGCAGTAATATTCGGTAGTGACTGAATGTTTACGCAAAATGAAGATTTAAATGCGCATTTGAGGACAAGAAGGAAAATGACACTCCTTACATTTGCAAATATTAAAAACTTAAAACTATATACGATGAAACTGGCAATTGATCTCGGAGGAACCAATATCCGGATAGCACAAGTAGAAGATGGTAGATGCCTGAACAAAGTGTCGGTACCCTGTCTCGCGCAAGCTGATTCTTCTACGGTACTCGGACAACTTTTTCAGCTTATTGAGAGAGTGATGAACGGACGGATAGACGGTATAGGTATCGGTGTACCCTCAGTTGTAGATCCGGGAAAAGGCATCGTCTATAACGTGGCAAACATCTCTTCTTGGAAGGAAGTTCATCTAAAGGCCATTTTGGAAGATAGGTTTAAAGTACAAGTGGCTATTAATAATGATTCCAATTGTTTTACGTTGGGCGAAAAGAAATTCGGTACGGGGCAAGCTTATGCCAATATGGTGGGGGTTACTATAGGAACCGGTATTGGTGCAGGTGTCATCGTTAATCATCATCTGTATGGTGGAGAGTATGTAGGCGCTGGTGAAATAGGTGCATTGCCTTATCTGGACTCTGACTATGAACATTATTGTAGTAGTTTCTTCTTTAAACGATATGGTACTACTGGGGAAATTGAGGCTAAAAAGGCAAAAGAAGGAGTAAAGGAGTCTTTGGAATTATGGAGACAATTTGGAATACATATGGGTAATCTTCTTAAAGTGATATTATTTACATATTCTCCTCAGGCTATAGTCTTAGGAGGAGGTATTGTATCGGCCTTTTCACTCTTTGACGGAACAATGAGAGATGAAATAAAAGGATTTCCTTATAATGTTATATCAGATAAGGTGGAGGTGATAACTTCACACTTGAAGGATGCCAGTTTGCTGGGGGCTTCAGCACTGTTTGAGGAGTAAATTCTTATTGTCAGTCTTTGAAAACGGTTTAATCAAAACTTCTTTTATAGAGAATATTGTAATTAAAATATATTATACATGTATGGTGGTGTTGCAATACTGCCTTAGACCTTTGTGGCAGAATAGAATCTTATATTATTAACTTTAATTTCTTAATGCATGGAACAAGTAAATCTTAGAATCTATCGAACGATTCTTACCTTATTGTTAGGATTGTTCTTGTCGGTGGGTGCTTCTGCACAACAGACTTTAGTGAAAGGGACAGTGAAAGATCAAACGGGTGAACCAGTGATTGGTGCTAATGTTTTGATCAAAGGAACCTCTACGGGAGTTATAACGAATTTCAATGGAGAATTTTCCTTATCGGGAACTAAGGGTGACATATTGGTCATCAGTTACATTGGTTATACTACTCAGGAAGTTCCGGTTTCGGAAAAGCCCATGATGATTATTCTGAAAGAAGATACGGAACTTCTGGAAGAAGTCGTTGTATTGGGTTATGGTGCAAATACACGTAAGCAGGATTTATCAGCTTCTGTGGGTGTAGTGAGTAATGCAGACGAATTGGCAGCCCGCCCGGTAACTTCTACTGAAGGTATGTTACAGGGACAATTGGCTGGTGTTACCATCCAGGCTGACGGTGGTGACCCGACTTCATCTCCCAGTATCGTAATTCGTGGTCAGGGATCACAAGACGGCGATAATGTTCTTTGGGTGGTTGATGGCGTACCCGGCGCACCCATTTCTTCAATGAATGATATTGAAAGTATTGTTGTATTGAAGGATGCTGCTTCCGCAGCTATTTATGGAGCACAATCCGGTGCGGGCGGTGTAGTACTGGTGACTACGAAAAAAGCTAAAGAAGGTAGACCTTCACTGTCTTACGATGGCACTTTTGGTATACGTCAGGCTACCAATCTGATAAGTCCTCTAAATGCAGAGCAGCAGATCGAGATGCGTAAACTTTCATATGCTAATGCCGATATGACTCTGCCTATCGGTTGGGATGTATCAAGGAATCCTTATATAGGAACTACGCGTACGGACTGGATGGATGCTATTTTCCGTACAGCATTCTATCAACGCCACAATGTTGCTTTGAATGTCGGTACAGAGAATTACTCAAACCGCATTTCTCTTGCTTACGATAATGACGAAGGTGTTTTAATTAATACTTTCAAAAAGAACCTCTCGCTCCGTTATAACGGTAAAATGAAATTGAACAACTGGGTGAGCATCAGTGAAGATTTTGTATGGCAGAATACATCAAGCCGTTCTAAAGATACGGACAATGATGCCTATACCGGCCCTATCCTTTCGGCTATCTATATGCCTGCAAGTGCTTCTATCTATAATCCGTTGGATGGAAGTTATGGTGGTGTTACCACAGAAGACCCTGCATATATAAAGCAGTATGGTTCCAACTTCTCAGATATTCATGGGGATGCTGTGAATCCGGTACGTTTACTTGAAGCAGAAAATCTGTATAACAAGACGAGTGATGTGTGGAGTACTACCAGTCTGGATATTGCTAATGTGATTCCCGGATTGAAGTTTACTAGCCGTTTCACTTACAATATGAAGAGCAATTATTATAAGAAGTTCAATCCTATTCGTGATGAAGTAGGCAAACCGGTTTTGTCGAACAACCTCCAGGAGACGACTTATCGTACTGATGCGTGGAAAACAGAAAACACCTTAACTTACGATAAAACATTTGGTGAACATACTATTGGTGCATTGTTCTCTACTACGGCTGATCATTTTGAAAGTCGTGGGATGGAAGTGACAGGTAAGGATTTTGCAGACGAATCCGAATTCCTGCAATATCTGGCGTATGCGGGATCCACCACAGCATCCGACTATTTGACTGGTCCCGATGCCAATGTATCCTTGATTGCCCGTTTGGCCTATTCATACAATGACCGTTATTTCCTGACTGCTTCATGGCGTCGTGACTATGCAGGCCGTTTGCCGAAAGAGAATAATTATGGTGATTTTCCGGCTGTTACGCTTGGATGGAAAATCTCTAACGAAAAGTTCTTCAAGAAGAGCGATTTCATTAGTTTGCTGAAACTGCGTGCGTCTTGGGGACGTGTAGGAAATTTAGGATCTATCGGTTATAATTATAAGTCTGCTTTGTTGAGTAAAAGCATGTGGACTGAGCAGGCACAATATGGTCCGGAATCAAATAAAATTTGGAGTACCCTTATTTATAACTCCATTGCATTGAATCCCAATCTGACTTGGGAAACTTCAGAACAGACCGATTTAGGTTTGGATGTGGAGATGTTTAAGAATCGCCTGTCTGTATCATTGGATTATTTTGATAAACGTACTTTCAATTTGATCCAGAAACAAACGATGGACTGGCCATCTACTATTGGTATCGATGCTATGTTGGTTAACCAGGGTGAGGTACGCAACCGTGGTTTCGAAGTTCAAGTAAACTGGAATGATAAAATTAACAAAGACTTTTCTTATTTCGTATCGGGTAATTTCTCTTATTTGAAGAATTGGGTCTCTGATATAGGTGTGAAGAATGCGGATGGTACTCCGGGTGTATGGACAAACGACAAGAGATTCCGTAATATACCTTACGTAATACAGACTGCTGAGGGTGAACCTTTGAATTCTTTCTATCTGATTAAGACGGATGGTATTTTCCAGAGTGATGCTGAGGCTGCCGCTTATGTAAACGAGAAAGGAGAACGCATCCAACCGAATGCTCAAGCTGGTGACCTGAAATTTGTGGATTACAATGGTGATGGTAAGATAACTGATGAAGATCGTCAATATATGGGGAATGCAACTCCTAAAACGACTTTCGCTTTCACATTGGGACTTACATGGAAAAAACTTTCTTTTAGTGCAATGTTCCAGGGTGTAGGTGGCGCACAGGCTATGTATGTAGGAAAATATATGTTGTTGAGTGATGTGGAAGGTAACTTCAATCGTTCCAGTGAAATTCTGAATGCATGGAGTCCTTCAAATACTGGTTCTGACATTCCACGTTTGTCAAAAAATGACCCGAATGGTAACTTCAGCACTGCATCCGATTGGTATCTGGAAAATTCTTCTTATTTGCGTTTGAAGAATGTAACTCTTTCTTATGACCTGAGTGATGTATTTCGTAAGTGGTCTCATCTGAATGAGCGCAACAGCCGCTTATCTGTTTATTTCAGTGGTGAAAATCTTGCTACCTTTACAGGATATTCGGGTATGGATCCCGAATGCGGTGGTTGGGATGCTTTGAAGTATCCGGTATCACGTGTACTGTCTGTTGGTGTGAAATTGACTTACTAATAACTAATAGAGAAGAAAAATATGAAAAAGAATATATTGTTTTTTGCGATGTCTGCCGCATTGCTTATGAGTTCTTGCAGTGACTTTCTGGATGTACAACCAGAAGGAGATGCTACAACAACTACATACTTCACAAATGATTTGCAGGCGATTGATGCTGTAGATGCATTGTATGAGAGATTTCATCAGGAAGCTGTATATGGACGTGAATTATTCTGGGAACAAGGTGCTGCCTGTGACGTGGTGTGGGGAAAGACTCGTGACTTCCCAACGCTTGCTACATTGAAATACACCGGAGATGAATCTCCTTTGCGTACGATATTTGATACAATGTATAAAGTGATGGCACGTTCCAACTGGGTAATCCAGCAACTGCTTAATAAAGAGAAAACCACTACTTTGACTGATATAGAGAAGAGAAGTCTTGGTGAGGCATATTTTACACGTGGGTGGGCTCATTTTTTGATAGCCTATCGGTATGGTCTTGATGTGCAAGGGGTTCCTTTTGTTCGCTATGAAGATTTTGAAAGTGGCTATGATAACTCTATTCCTCCTCAGCAGGCTTCGGTAGTGGATAATTATAAACTGATTATTTCAGATATGGATAAAGCGATGGAATATTTGCCTCGTTTTGAAGAATATGGCACCGATGATAAAGGACGTGCTCATGACGCAGCCGCTGTTGCTTTCAAAGCCAAAGTTTATGCTTACTGGGCTACTTGGGATGCCACGCAATGGAATAATGTAATCTCTATGGTTAATGAATTGGAGACTACTTATGGACGTGATTTGGCGAATACTTATGCACAATCGTTCTCTTCTGATTTCTCAGATTGGTGGAATAAGGAATATATCTGGACTATTCCCGGAAATGGTGGTTCTCAAGGTGGTGGTTCTGAGTTTCCAGGTGTTATCCTTGAAAATAAAGCTTGGGGAAAGTACAATGGTTGGGGACAGAACAAACCTTCCTATGATATTTATGAAGAAATGCTGAAAGATGGTACAGGCAATGACCGTTTGGTACGTACAGTTCTGGAGTATGGGCAGGAATTTCAGTTCTTAGGTGAGACTCGTACTTTTTGGTCGACTTCTGATATTGAATCCGGTTTTATGATTAATAAATATATGGATCCTTTCAAACATGAAGATGCAGCCGACAAAGGTTATATCAATACGAATGGTGACTGGCCGACGGCACGTGTTAACTTTCCGGTTATTCGATTTGCAGAAATGTTACTTTTTCGTGCGGAGGCTTACCTGATGACTAATCAGGCCGATAAAGCTACCTTGGATTTGAACCGCATTCGTACACGTGCTAATTTAGCACCACTGTCGGGTACGGCAACTATGACTGATTTGTATCATGAACGTCGTTGTGAATTGGCATTCGAGTTTACAGACCATTTGTTTGACCTGAAGCGTTGGCATCATTCCGGTAATGCGGAAATAAAGGCTTTGGCTGCTGCTGAACTGAATGCCCGTCCGCGTGTACGTCATTATGCAGACCGTCAGAATCCTGCGTCTACATGTGTTATCGCTGAATATGAGGATTACAAGGATAAGACTACTTATCAAGATTATATGATGGTGTTTCCTTATCCGGCGAATCAAATAACCAAGTCTAATGGTAAATTGAAACAGAATCCTCATTATGATTGATATTTTTCTAAAGTAAGAAATAAATAGACTCATCGCCATTGGTCTGATCTGCAGGGATTGGTACTTTACCGTATCGGTCCTTGCAGAGTTTCTTCTTCTCCTTGGGGCAAAGATTATTAACAGAATCATATTTTAAATGTAGCCTGATGAAACTAAGAAATCTAATATTCGCAGTGATTGCATTCCTTGTTTGCTGGTCTTGTACACCCGGTGAAAAATCCCCTGTTGACTATGTAAATCCCTTTATAGGTACCGGCTTCCATGGCCACACTTATCCAGGCGCAACCGTTCCTTTCGGTGCAGTACAACTGAGTCCTGATACTCGTTCCGGTAACTGGGATGCTTGTGCCGGATACCATTATGATGATAACACCCTGAAAGGCTTCTCACATACACATCTGAGCGGGACCGGATGCATTGATTTGGGTGATATTCTATTCCGTCCCACAACTCAAAAAATAGATCCGGTTGCAGATCCTGTTTACCAGCCTGCCGCTTTCTCCCATGAAGACGAGAAAGCATCTACAGGGTATTATTCGGTAATCCTAAAAGAAGAAGGGATAAAAGTTGAGTTGACTGCGACCACGCATGTGGGGATGCACCGCTATACATTCCCTTCCGGCAAAGAGGCGTCTGTTATCATAGATTTGGCCCACCTGCTCGATAATGAGTATATCTATGAAGCAGTTTTGGAGCAGACGTCTGCCAATGAAATTGCAGGTATGCGGAAGACGAGAGGATGGACAGATAATCAGTATGTTTACTTTGTGGCTCAATTCTCGAAGCCTTTCCAATCTGTTGACTTTATACAGGATAAAAAGATGGTTCCTGCCAGTGCAAAAATCTCCGGTACTGACTTGCAGGGTGTACTGACTTTCGATACTACTGATGGAGAACCAGTAGTAGTCAAGGTGGGATTATCACTGGTAAGTGAGAAGAATGCGCGTATGAATATGGAAACCGAAGTAAACGATTTCAATTTTGATACAGTGCATGCTGCTGCCCGTGCAGCCTGGGAACAAGTATTATCCGTCATCACGGTTGAAGGGGGAGATACGGACGACTTGGTAGATTTTTATACAGCTATGTACCATTCTATGGTGGTTCCTAATGTTGTAAGTGATGTTAATGGTGAGTATCGTCGACATGACATGCAAATAGGGCAGTTGTTAAAAGATAAAAAGCAGTATTCCACTTTTTCTCTTTGGGATACTTTCCGTGCATGGAATCCTTTGATGACATTGATTGACACTACGCTGGTAAACGATATGGTAAATTCTTTCCTGAATATTTATGATGCTTCGGGTGAACTTCCCATCTGGCCGCTTTCTGCCGGAGAGACAGGCACGATGATCGGATACCATTCGGTTTCTGTCATAGCTGATGCTTATCTGAAAGGAATTAGAGGATTTGATGCGGAGAAAGCATTGAGTGCCATGATAGTTTCGTCAGAAAAGAATAAAAAGGGAGCGGACTATTATATTCAATACGGTTTTATCCCTTCAAACATCAAAAAAGAATCTATATCCTGCCTGCTGGAGTTTGCTTATGATGACTGGTGTATTGCACGTATGGCTCAGGCAATGGGAAAAGCTGATGTTTATCAAACATATATCGAACGCTCTCAGAACTATATAAATGTGTTTGATGGTTCTACGCGATTTTTCCGTGGTAAGCGGATGGATGGCAACTGGGAAACACCTTTCAATCCTTTTGAAGTGGGACGTGCATACACCGAAGCCACTGCTTGGCAGTATCGCTTTTTTGTGCCGCATGATGTGAACGGGATGGCTCAATTATTTGGCGGAAGGGATTTGTTTATTGCTGCGCTCGATTCGATATTCACCGTGGAATCGGATGTGAAAGGCGACCTTGTAGATATAACCGGTTTGATAGGACAGTATGTACACGGTAACGAACCAAGCCACCATATCGCTTATTTGTACGATTATGTAGGGCAACCTTGGAAAACACAGGAAATGACACGTCGTTTGCTTCACGAAATGTATAAACCGACTCCGGAGGGTATCATTGGTAACGAAGATTGTGGACAGATGTCTGCATGGTATATATTATCAAGTCTGGGAATATACTCCGTATGCCCCGGAAGTAATGAATTTGCGTTGACCAGTCCTTTGTTTGAAAAGGCAGTAGTGAAGTTGGCCAATGGGAAAACATTGACCATTCTTGCCAATAATCCGAAAAAGAATGTATATATTAGTAAGGTTGAACTGAACGGGAAGCAGATAGAGACTAACTTTATTACTTATTTCCAGTTAATGGAAGGTGGTGAATTGCGTTTTACCTTATCTGATAAACCGGATCTAACAAGAGGTATTGCTGAGGAATCTTTTCCTTACTCTTATACTAAGGAAAATGTGGTTTCCATTCCTTATGTTGATAAAGACTTGAACTTGTTTATGGATATGGTAAACGTCCCCCTGGCTACGGCAACAAGTGATGCAGAAATCAGGTATACGCTGGATGGAAGTGAACCTACAGAACAATCAAAACTTTATAAAGAGCCTTTCGAACTGTATCAAACCACACAAATAAAGGCCAAAGGCTTTAAGGAAGGTTTTCGTCCGAGCAGCACTTTGTCCATTCAGGCAACTAAGGCTGAATTGAAGGCAGCACTTCCGGTATATCCTACCCGGAATGGTACGTCTTATAAATATTTTGAAGGTGTTTACCGGAAAGTGGCAGATGTGGAAAAAACTCCATTGATTGCGTCGGGTATCATACAGGAACCATCTATAAAAGGAGCTAAACAAGAGGATCATTTCGGTTATATATTTTCCGGACTGATAGAAGTTCCTGAGGATGGAGTTTATACCTTTCAGACACGCTCGGACGATGGTAGTGTACTGTATATAAGTGATGAACTGGTGGTGAACAATGATGGTTCCCATGCTGCTATTCCCGCTACGGGTTTTATAGCCTTGAAGAAAGGATTTCATCCTTATATTCTCTATTATTTTGAAGATTATGAAGGAGAACATTTGAGTTGGGCATGGAAGATTCCATCTGCGGAAAAATTGTCACCTATTCCCGCTTCTGTTTTATTTGTGAAATAATTTTTAATACATAAATATCATGAAAAGAATATTATTGTTGTTTTTGCCATTCCTTGCTGCATCATGTGGGCAAGTGAAACAACAGGCACCTGCATCGGAGCCTATTAATGTAATGTCTTTTAATATCCGCTATGATAATCCTGAGGATAGTCTGGATAACTGGAAATTCAGGAAAGACCGTGCTGCGAATGCCATTCGTTTTTACAATGTGGATATATTGGGTACACAAGAAGTATTGCACAATCAGCTGGAAGACCTCAAACAGCGTTTACCCGAATATGACGTGATTGGTGTAGGTCGTGAAGATGGTAAAGAAAAGGGTGAATATAGTGCTCTTTGGTATAAGAAAGATCGCTTTACATTGATTGATTCCGGTTACTTCTGGCTTAGTGAAACACCTGAAGTGGCTGGCTCCAAAGGATGGGACGGAGCTTGTGAACGCATAGCTTCGTGGGCTAAATTGAAAGATAAAGTCACCGGTAAAGAAGTTTTTGCATTGAATACTCATCTGGATCATGTAGGTGTAGTGGCACGTCGTGAAGGGATAACCCTAATGTTGGACAAGGTGAATCAGTTGAGTGACGGGCTGCCGGTAATTGTAACAGGAGATTTCAACTCAGAACCGGAATCGGATGTAATCAAACATGTTACTGATCCTACTAATCCGGAACATTTGACGGATGCACGCGAAGCGTCTCCCATTGTTTATGGACCTTCGTGGAGCTTTCATGATTTTGGGAAGATTCCTTATGAGTATCGTCCGTTGATTGATTATGTATTTGTGCGCAATGGATTTAAAGTGGTAAGATATGGTGTACTGGCGGAAACTGAAAATGAGTCTTTCCTATCAGACCATGCACCTGTTTTTGTAACGGTGGAATGAGAATATCTTATCAATGAAAATAAGTAAGTAACAAAAAAATAGTAACCATGAAGAAAATATTGAGAAGCTGCATATTTGCAGTAATGGCGATTGCATTATTGCCTGCCGGAACATTGGCACAAGAGCGTCGGGACAAAGAGCAGACGTATGTATTGGAACACCCATATGAAGTAACAAAAATAACACCTCCCCAAGGGAAAAAGATAAAGAATGTTATCCTGATGATTGGTGACGGTATGAGCCTGATGCATGTCTATTCAGCCTGGACAGCCAACCGTGGTAAACTCTTTTTGGATAATTGTCAGGCAGTAGGTTTGTCGAAGACATACTGTGCTAATAAATTGATTACCGATTCAGGAGCAGGAGGTACGGCACTGGCTACTGGACAGAAGACAATCTATCATGCCGTAGGCGTGGATCCGGAGGGGCGTCCGTTAAAGTCGTTAGTAGATTTGGCAGCTGCCAAGGGTAAATCAACAGGTTTGGCAGTGACCTGCCGCCTTTGGGATGCAACCCCTGCAGACTTCTGTTGTCACAATATAGACCGGGATGCTGAAGCTGCTATTGTGGCGGATTATGTGAATTGTAATGCAGACTATGTATTCGGTGGTGGTGCCAAACTCTTTGAAAACCGTGAGGATGGACGTGACTTGTTTGCAGAGTTACGTGCAAAAGGTTTCCAAACTCCTCGTAGTTGGGAAGATCTGGTTACCATCAAAAGCGGTAAGGTATTTGCAGTTCCCTATTCGGTAGATACTCCGCTTCCTGCTGAGCGTGGTGATCTTCTGGCGCGTGCTTCATTGAAAGGCATCGAACTACTGAATCAGAATAAGAATGGTTTCTTTATGATGATAGAAGGTTCACAGTTGGATGATTACGGACACTTCAACGATCTTGACCTGTTGATGCAGGAAACTCATGACTTTGACCGTACTATCGGTGAAATTTATAAATGGGCAGTTCAGGATGGAGAAACGCTGGTAATCGTTACTGCTGACCATGAAACTGGTGGACTTACGCTGGTAGACGGTGATTTGAAAGAAGGTAAAATCGTATGTAAGTTCTCTACGGGAGGACATAGTGGTGTGATGGTGCCGGTATATGCTTTCGGTCCCGGTGCACAGGAATTTACCGGAATCTTTGAGAATACGGCTATCTTTGATAAGATAAAGAAATTGCTTAATCTGTAAACTAAACCTTTTTCCTATGTTGAAATACATTTTATTTGCATGCTTGCTTTCATTTCCGGCATTTACCTCGCTGAAAGCCCAAAGCTGTGGCAACGATGAGAAGTATCATCTGCCTTATAAAAACACGTATGTAAAAGAACCGTTGGTCACCGAGAATGAATATCGTGTGGCTAAACCCCAAACGATTGTACCGAAGAGCTTCAAAGAAGCACGGCAGATTCTTCCCAATCCGATATGGGACGGACATGAAAAAGAACTTGAAATGTATTGGAGAGCATGGGAAATTGCTGTTGGAAACATTCGTGCTCCTCAAGAGGGTTCCGGATTTGTGTCAAGCTATTTGGATACAGCCTATAACGGTAATATTTTTATGTGGGACTCTTCGTTCATTCTAATGTTTGCCCGCTATGGTACACGTTTTTTCCCTTTCCAGCGTACATTGGATAATTTTTATGCCAAGCAGCACCCTGACGGCTTCATCTGTCGGGAGATAAAGGCGGACGGGGCTGACTGCTTCGAACGCTATGATCCGGTCAGTACTGGGCCGAATCTGATGCCGTGGTGCGAAATGGTATATTATCATCAGTTCGGGGATACAGAACGTTTACAGAAGATATTTCCGGTACTTTGCGCCTATTACAAGTGGTTGAAGTTGAACCATACATGGCAGAATGGAACATACTGGTCGAGCGGATGGGGAACAGGTATGGACAATATGCCCCGTGTACCGGCAGGTTATAATCCAATTTACAGCCATGGGCATATGGTTTGGCTGGATACTAACTTACAACAGTTGTTCACAGCCAATCTGTTGCTTGAAATGGGATTCTATCTGGAACGTTGGCAGGAAATAGAGGATCTGGAAAGTGAAGCCGAAATGCTGAAAAAGTATATCCATGACAATCTTTGGGATGAAAAGACAGGCTTTCTGTATGACCAGTATGCCGATGGATCGCTTTGCACAACGAAAGGGATAGGCGCTTACTGGGCTTTGTACACCGATGCCTTGGATACTAACCAACTTGACCGTTTGGTGAAGGAATTGGATAATCCGGAGACGTTTAAGCGGAAATACCGTGTACCCTCTTTATCTGCCGATCACCCCAAGTATAAGGAAAACGGACGTTATTGGCAAGGTGGAATATGGCCGGGAACCAATTATATGGTGATGCAGGGACTTGTGAAGAAGGGCTACCGCAAACAGGCACGGGAAATATGTCTGAATCATTATGCTCAGGTATTGGAAGTATATAAGAAAACCGGAACTTTTTGGGAATATTATGCTCCTGAAAGTGCAGAACCTGGTTTTATGGCGAGAAAAGAGTTTGTAGGCTGGGCGGGTCTTCCGCCTATTGCCGAACTGATAGAGCTTATCATTGGTATCCGTGGAGATTATGCTGAACAGCAGATTGTCTGGGATATGAACCTGACAGAGACTAACGGAATAGAGCGCTATCCTTTTGGACCGGAAGGGGTGATTAGTCTGAAAGCCGAGGCACGTCGTTCCGCGAATGATGAACCGCGTATCACTATCGATACAAATGTAGGTTTTGAATTGCTTGTACTCTATGGTGAAAAAGAAAAGAAAATTAGTGTGATACCCGGTAAACATACCTATTAACGACAAACAATTCTATCATGAAGAACAAAATGTCACGACGTCAGTTTCTGAAGACTGGAGGACTTGCTTTGGCTGCAATGACCATTCGGCCGTCTTCAGCGCTTGCCTCATCCGAAGTGTTGAGCCAGCAGTATATATCATTGCGTCCTTCTGTGGATAAGAGGTGTTTTGTTTCCAGAGCAGTGGATAAAGCGATTGGAGAAGGGCAAAAGAAAATAAAGGATGAGAAACTTCGCTGGATGTTTGGAAACTGCTTCCCGAATACACTGGACACCACTGTCAGACACAAGATAAAAGGAGGTCAGCCAGATACTTTTGTCATTACGGGAGATATTGACGCCATGTGGTTGCGTGATTCTTCTGCGCAGGTATGGCCTTATCTGCCGTTGATGAAAGAAGATAAGGAACTGCAACTTATGGTGGCGGGGCTTATTAACAGACAGGCGGAATGTATCCGGATAGATCCTTATGCCAACGCTTTCAATGACGGCCCATTAGGCAGCTATTGGGAAACCGATCATACGCAGCATATGGCAAAGGAGTTGCATGAGCGCAAATGGGAGGTAGATTCTTTGTGTTATCCTATTCGTCTGGCGTACCATTATTGGTTACAGACGGGGGATGTTTCCGTATTCGGTAAAGACTGGCACGAAGCCATGAAGTTAGTAGTCCGGACTTTTAAAGAGCAACAACGGAAGGAAAGTTTAGGATCTTATAGTTTTACGCGCGATTGTGACCGTCCGACTGATTCGCAGATAAATAATGGATGGGGAGCGCCAGTCAAACCAGTTGGACTGATCGTTTCTTCTTTTCGTCCTTCGGACGATGCTACTCAATATGGATTCTTGATTCCTTCCAATATGTTTGCAGTAGTATCGTTGAGGCAATTGGCGGAGATAGAACATAAGGTATACAAGAATGAGGTTTTTGCCGGAGAATGCATGGCACTGGCAAACGAAGTGGATGCTGCTATCCGTAAATACGGAATATTTAACCATCCTGTCTGTGGACGAATTTATGCCTTTGAAGTGGATGGTTTCGGTAATGCGCTTTGTATGGATGATGCCAATGTGCCCAGTTTGCTGGCTGCTCCTTATCTTGGTTACTGTTCTTTCAAGGATGCTATTTATCAGAATACACGCAAAATGATATGGAGTGACAATAATCCCTACTTCTTCAAGGGGGAAGCAGGAGAAGGAGTAGGTGGACCTCATGTCGGGTTGAACTACATCTGGCCGATGAGTATCATTATGAAAGCTTTTACAACTGACAGCCCCGAAGAAATACGTACTTGTCTGAAACTATTGCGTGATACGGATGGAGAAACGGGTTTCATGCATGAGTCCTTCAATTCGGCAAATGCAGCGGACTTTACCCGTTCCTGGTTTGCATGGGCAAATACCTTGTTCGGCGAACTTATCCTTAAAACAATTCGGGAATACCCAAACTTATTATCTCAAACGTTATGAAGATAGTTTATTGGACATTTATTTTATCGTTCATTCTCCTGTCTTGTGGAGAGGGACACAAAGCAGATATGAAAGATTATGGCATTATACCTATGCCTAACGAAATCGTTTCAGAACAGGGAAATTACGTCTTGCAGGGTGAAAAAACGGTAGCTGTATCTTCCGACGAATCTTCCATGAAAGTTTTTCAGTATCTGGAGAATGTGTTAAAGAATACCTCAGTTCAGTTAAAGCGGATTGCTCCAACCGAACAGGCTGATATCAGTTTGCTTATAGATACGACTTTACCTGATGAGGCTTATACGCTGGAAGTTTCTTCCCATGGTATAAAAATCTGTTCAAATGCAACCGCTGCAGGGTTGTTTTACGGTGTGCAGTCTTTGTTACAGCTTATGCCGGTTGAAATTTATGATACTCATCGGAAGTATGAAAACGACATAGAAATTCCTGCGGTCCGTATTACGGATGCTCCCCGTTTTCCTTATCGCGGAGCTATGATGGATGTAGGTCGTAATTTTCTACCCAAGGAAGAAGTACTAAAGTTTCTTGACTTGATGGCTTTTTATAAACTGAATAAGTTTCATTTCCACTTGACAGATGACCAAGGCTGGAGGATAGAAATAAAAAAATATCCAAAACTTACAGAGATAGGTTCTTATCGTAAACAAACACAGGTGGGGCATTGTGACTATTACTATCCACGTCGTTTCGATGGAAAAGAGAAACAAGGGTATTATACGCAGGACGAGATTAGAGAGATTGTGAAATATGCATCCGATCGTTTTATCACGATTATTCCAGAAATAGAGATGCCTGGGCATGCATCTGCTGCATTGGCTTGTTATCCGGAACTCTCTTGCGGATTAGGAAAGACGTATGTAGTGCGCGATTACTTTGACGTTTTTGACGAAGTCTATTGCCCTAAGGAGAATACGTTTGATTTTCTGGAAGACGTGTTGGTAGAAGTCATGGACCTTTTTCCGAGTCATTATATTCATATTGGTGGAGATGAATGTCCGAAGAAAGCATGGAAGATATGTGATCACTGTCAAACTCTGATGAAGCGGGAAGGACTGAAAGATGAAGAAGCGTTACAAAGTTGGTTTATACATCGGATAGAACAATTTGTGAACAGCAAGGGACGTGACATTATCGGCTGGGATGAGATATTGGAAGGAGGACTTGCCCCCAATGCTACGGTGATGTCATGGCGTGGAGAGGAAGGAGGCATTGAGGCTGCCCGTCAGAAACACAAAGTTATTATGACTCCCGGTGATAAATGTTATATTGATCACTATCAGGAAAGTCCGGAATTCGCTCCGCTGGCTATCGGTGGTTTTATTCCACTGGATAGTGTTTATAACTATAACCCGCTTCCTGCCGAACTAACGCCTGAAGAACAAGCTTATATCATAGGGACACAAGTTAATATTTGGGGAGAATATATTCAGACCCCTGAATATTTTGAGTATATGGCTTTTCCACGTTTGCAGGCAATGTCTGAAGTGCAATGGACACAGTTGAAGAATAAGGATTTCAATTCTTTTGTCCGGAGGTTGGATAAGGAGTTCAAGCGCTTAGATTTTTGCGGAGTCAATGCTTGCCGCAATTTCTATGAGGTTAATCTGACAGGGGCATGGAATGATGTTCATCATACTTATGAAGTAACCTTGAAAACGTTCTGTCCCGGCGTTGAAGTCTATTATGCTGTTAATGATTCTGTGGTGTCTTCTTCCTCCGATCTTTATAAGGCTCCCTTGGCCTTATCTGAAGATGCTACTATTTATGCAGCAGTTTACAGAGATGGAAAGCCGTTAGGCAAGATTACCCGCAAGAGTTTTGCAGTAAATAAGGCTACTGGAAATTCGTATCAGTGTGTACCGCCTCCGGTTGTGGAGAAGGTAAATGAAGGTATTGGGCTGACGGATGGTATTCGTGGCTATACACGTGATTTACGGCGTTGGGCCATTTTTCGTGAAGACTCGGTGCGAATTACGGTAGATTTAGGGAAACCGGTTTCCGTAAGTAAGATTGCTTTTGCTTCTTTGTGGCGCCCCTTTGATACTCTTTGGCCAGCGAGTGAATTATGCGTTTCTGTTTCTGCAGATGGTGAGACTTTTACCTCTGTAGGCAATCAGGAATATACGTATGACTTTACACAGACTGAAGCGACCCGTTTTCCTGTTTCATACTCATTTCCAGAGGTGACAGCAAGATATATTCGTTTAGAATTGTTGAATGGTGGTTTATGTCCGGAAGGTTACTATCATGCAGGTCAACAAAGTCGGTTGGCAATTGATGAAATAGAGTTTTATTGACCTTAAAACATGTATATTATGAAGAAGAAACTTATTCTTTTATTTTTATGGATGTGTATATTTCCTGTTCTGTTGTCTGCTCAAAGTCGATTTGCTTTCAAAGACGGGAAATTTGTAATAGCCCAGTTTACGGATTTGCACTGGACGCCCGAGTCTCCGAAATGTGCTGAAACAGCTGCAACGATTCGTGCTATCCTGGAAGCCGAACATCCCGATCTTGCAGTACTGAGTGGAGATGTGGTAACTGCTGACCCCGCTATTGATGGCTGGAAAGCAGTAGCCGAAATTTTTAATGAAGCTAAGATTCCTTTTGTTGCAACCACGGGAAACCATGATGCAGAGTACTTGACACGGGATGAAATTTATGATATTCTTTTAAAGTATCCTTATTATATAGGATCAAAAGGTCCAAAGGAGATAGGATGTGGTAATTGCGTCATTCCTGTTTATGCATCCAAAGAGAAAAATAAAGTAGCGGCATCCCTCTATTGTATGGATTCCAATGACTACCAACCGAATAAACTTTATGGTGCTTATGACTGGATTCACTTCAATCAGATTGAATGGTATCGTAAGCAAAGTCTCTCTTTCACAGTTGGAAATGGTGGTATTCCTGTGCCTTCATTGGCTTTTTTTCATATTCCGTTGATTGAGTATAACGAACTTGCAGGCGATGGAAAAACTTATGGAAATGATAAAGAGGGGGGAGTTGCTTCATCAAATATCAATTCTGGTATGTTTGCTTCGATTCTTGAAATGAAAGATGTCATGGGGGTATTTACTGGTCATGATCACGATAATGATTATATTGGAATAGATAAGGGGATTGCCTTAGGGTATGGGCGTGTTACCGGTGCGGATGCCTATGGAGTATTGACCAGAGGTGCCCGTATCATTGAACTATATGAGGGTGAGTATAAGTTCGATACGTGGATAACTACTCCTTTCGGACGAGAAATAGCTTATTATTATCCTTCGGGAATGAATTCGGAAGAAGAACAGACCATGACTTATTTGCCTGCAAAAAAAGTATCTGCTAATAAACATGGTGTGGCTTACACTTACTACGAAGGTAAGTGTAAGCAGGTTGCTGAAATTGCATCCTGCACTAAGGTGACGGAGGGAACTATGAAGAATTTTTCTATTGAAGAGGCTGCTGTTGAGGACCACTTTGCTTATGACTTCCGTACATTAGTAAATATCGCTGAAAAAGGTATTTACCGTTTTTATACTTTCTCTGATGATGGTTCTGTGCTTTATATAGACGGTGAACAGATTGTGGATAATGACGGCGGACACAGTGGTCGCCGCGCTGAGGGAAAAGTAGCTCTTGAGAAAGGTCTCCATGAGATACGCGTACTATATTTTGAAAATTATATGGGTCAGGAACTTGAAGTTGGATATTCCGGGAGGAATATCCTGGAAAACACTTTGCCTGACGATATATTGTTTGTTCCTGAATAATAGGTATTATATATATTATTTTTTGTGGTTGCAATCAGTCATCTTCTGATGCTCCTTTCTGTATTCGTTGGGTGAGACCTTTTTCAGAGCTTTGAATTGGCGGGACAGGTTTTTTAAATTGTTTATTCCAACCTGTTCCGCTACTTCGGCAATAGGGGCATTAGTAGCTAACAATAACTGGGCAAAACGCTCCATCCTGAGGTTGAAGATATATTTATGGATAGATTGTTGGGTGACCTGCTTAAAACGAATTTCCAACAAACGGCGTGACAAAGGAACTTGTTTAACAATATCTGATACAGTGATGTCTGAAGCCAGATTTTGATGAATATATTTTAGAGCGGTATGTATGTGCGCATCTGCAGTGGAATAGAAATCTGTAGAAAGTCGGTTTACCACATTGACTGGTTGGAGAACTACGTCGTAGTAGGGGGCCTCTTTATCGTTCAGCAAATGTTCTATGAGTTCAGCGGCTTCAAAACCTCCTCTTACGATGTTGTGATTAATACTGGATAGAGGAGGATCGGAGAGATTACATATAATCTCATCATTATCAACTCCTAATATGGCTATCTTATCAGGCACTTTGATGTTGTTAACTTTGCAGATTTCGGTAATGCGATTACCTTGATTGTCATCACAAGCCATGAGTGCTGTGGGCTGAGGCAATGACTTCAGCCAGGTAAGTAAAGGAGGAGCTTCATAAAACCATAAGTCGTCCAAGGATTGCTCCTGATATGAAGAGAAATTGTTGCCAAAACCTTGTGCAGCTATGCATTCGTAAAAGCCATCGCAGCGTTCTTGTGACCAGACTGTATTGCGATAGCCGTAAAAAGCAAAATTTTGGAAGCCTTTACTCAGAAAGAATTCTGCTGCCATTCTGCCGGTTTTGCGATAATCGCCAGTAATATTGGGAATATTGCTGAATCTTGATTTATAGTCTTGCGCTACTGCAATAATACCGTTTTCGCGAAAAAGATCTACATTGTCTTTGTCGTCGAATTGACCAATAATGGCATCTGCTTGCCAAGCTTTTGCCCATTTCAAAACTCCTTCTATACCATAGGTATGTTTATAGGAAGGTGGCATCCGACATACAACCCATGGTTCATGGCTTTTTGAATAGGCGAGAACTCCTTTAAGCAAATTATATGCAAAGGATTCAGTAAAATCAGTCAGTAATATTAGGCGAATCATGCAAAATGGTAATAATGAGAGTAATTTATTTTGTATTTTGAAAAATATGACTTAGTACAGGTAAATCATTGTTTATGTAAATTCATTGTTCATGTATGAGGTGTCTGTTTTTATGCGGTTGAATTCAACCAATGGGGCTACACTCCATAAATTAAGTTTTTTAGTCATATTTTCTTTTTATTAATAAATTTCCGTCTGGCAAATATAATCTAATAATTCCTATTCCCCTAATGGAAATACTATAATAATAATAAAACTGTATATTTTTTTAGATTAGTTGGGTGAATCTGTTGCTATATGGTAGGGTGATAAGTTTAATGTGAGCATAATTATTTGTATGTAGGAAAGAAATAGGATCAGACATTGCCTCATCCTATTTCGGTCGCTACTTTAGCTCATTTTATAGTATGTATTGATAATTAATGTGATATGTCTGGTATGCTTTTTACACTTTATGAGGCACTGATGAGTGAGTGCTCTTTTTTCTTAAATCTCTTCCTTCGTATTTGCAGATTGCCCGAATCCATTCTTCCTCCAGAGGTTTAGATTCATGCTTCTCAAGATTGAAAGCTACCATAATGGAGGTGCATATGCACTTGATCTCCTGTGTTTCCGTATCAATCACCCGCTGTGCGAGGTGAAAACTTTTAGTGCCGATTTCAGTAACGGCTGTTTGTACAGCGATATGATCTGAGCCATAAATCTGTGCAAGGAAGTTCGCTTCTATGTGTACGACGACAATGCCGTCTTTCTCCCAATCGACGTCCGGGCATACGGAAGCAAAGTACTCGGTTTTTCCCAAATCATAGAAAGAGAAATAAACCGTATTGTTCACGTGGCCGAACTTATCGACATCGTTAAACCGTAGTTGTATGGGCAGGGTGTGGTTAAATTGAATTTCTTCCATTGTTTTCTCTTAAACTTTTCTATTAATCCGTGCAAAAATAGTACTTTTGCGTGTTAATCACTGTATTTATACACCAAGAAATGATAGAAGATATTAAAAAAGCCTGTCAAGTGATGAACGAAGGCGGAGTCATTCTGTACCCCACCGACACCATTTGGGGAATAGGTTGTGACGCCACCAACGAAGAAGCTGTGCGGCGTGTATATGAGATTAAGCGGCGCTCGGACAGTAAAGCGATGCTTGTGTTGGTTGATTCTCCTGTAAAGGTGGACTTCTATGTGCAGGATGTGCCGGAAGTAGCTTGGGATTTGATTGAAGTGGCAGACAAACCGCTGACAATCATTTATTCCGGTGCACGAAACCTGGCATCCAACCTGATTGCCGAAGATGGCAGTGTAGGTATCCGGGTGACGAATGAAGAATTCTCAAAACGTCTCTGTCAACAGTTTCGTAAGGCGATTGTTTCTACGTCGGCTAATATCAGCGGGCAACCTTCACCGGTAAATTATAGTGAGATCACAGAAGAACTTAAGTCCATGGTCGACTATGTGGTAGGCTATCGACAGGAAGAAATGGGACATCCGAAACCATCCAGCATTATAAAACTGGATAAAGGTGGCGTTATAAAAATTATTCGGGAATAAGATAACGGGCTAAAAGCTATTGTTGGTCTTATCTCTATAAGTTCACTTATGCTCTGAACTTGTCGAAGAATTTTCTCTCTTATTAAATAGATATGAGAGTAAATTCTTTATTTCGTTTAGAATGGTAAATATAGGTATATGGAAAAAGAGAAGAGAAGTTTGTTTCATCGTTTCCTTTTATGGCGTGAAAAGAATATAAAGGAAAAACAGTTTATCCTGATACTCAGTTTTCTGGTAGGTATCTTTACGGCTGTTACAGCTTTGATACTGAAGATGCTGATACATTGGATACAAAATTTCCTGACGAATAATTTCAATACAACGGAGGCCAACTACCTTTATTTGGTTTATCCGGTAGTGGGAATTTTTCTGGCAGGCTTGTTTGTACGCTATGTTGTGAAGGATGACATCAGTCATGGAGTTACAAAAATCCTTTATGCCATTTCCCGTCGGCAAGGGCGGATTAAGCGACACAATACATGGTCGTCTGTGATTGCCAGTTCCATAACCATTGGTTTTGGTGGTTCGGTAGGAGCGGAGGCACCTATTGTACTGACAGGCTCTGCTATTGGTTCCAATCTGGGAAGTGTTTTCAAAATGGAGCATCGTACTTTGATGCTTTTGGTGGGTTGTGGCGCTGCCGGTGCTATTGCAGGTATTTTCAAGGCACCTATTGCGGGATTGGTGTTTACGCTGGAAGTGCTTATGATAGACCTGACTATGACCTCTCTGCTCCCGTTGCTGATTTCTGCGGTGACAGCTGCAACGGTTTCTTATATCACTACCGGAACGGAAGCAATGTTTAAGTTCCATCTAGATCAGGCATTCGAGATGGAGCGCATTCCTTACGTTATTATGCTGGGTATTTTCTGCGGATTGGTTTCACTTTACTTTACCCGTGCCATGAATTCTGTAGAAGGCGTTTTCGGCAAACTGAAAGGCCCTTACCAGAAACTGGCTTTAGGTGGTATTATGCTGAGTATCCTGATATTTCTTTTTCCGCCGCTCTATGGTGAAGGTTACGACACCATTGAATTATTGCTGAACGGTACTTCCAATGCTGATTGGGATACAGTCATGAACAACTCATTTTTTTATGGACATGGTAACTTGTTACTGCTTTATCTGATGCTGATTATCTTGTTTAAGGTGTTTGCATCCAGTGCCACAAACGGTGGTGGAGGTTGTGGTGGTATTTTTGCACCCTCTTTGTATCTGGGTTGTATTGCAGGCTTCGTCTTCGCCTTTTTCAGCAATAAGTTTGATTTCTCATACTATTTACCCGAAAAGAATTTTGCCTTGATGGGTATGGCAGGGGTGATGAGTGGTGTCATGCATGCCCCGCTGACCGGAGTCTTCTTGATAGCCGAGCTGACGGGAGGATATGACCTTTTTCTGCCGCTGATGATTGTAGCTGCCAGTTCATATCTGACGATTATAGTTTTCGAACCTCATAGTATTTATTCCATGCGTTTGGCCAAGAAGGGAGAATTGTTAACCCATCATAAGGATAAAGCGGTACTTACCTTGATGAAAGTAGAGAATGTCGTGGAGAAAGATTTTGTTGTGGTTCATCCTGAAATGGATTTGGGTGAGTTGGTGAAGGCTATTTCGGCTTCACGGCGTAATATATTCCCTGTAACGGATAAGAGTGGGATACTGATTGGAATTGTCACTTTAGATGATATCCGGAATATCATGTTCAGGCAGGAACTATATCATCGTTTCACGGTAGGAAAACTGATGACGGCTATCCCCGCACGTCTGTATGATACGGATAGCATGGAGCAGGTGATGCGTACATTTGATGATACGAAAGCATGGAACCTTCCTGTAGTAGATGAAGAAGGACATTATTTGGGATTTGTCTCCAAGTCTAAGATATTCAACTCATACCGTCAGGTATTGGTACATTTCTCTGAAGATTAAAAAGTTTTTATATGATGAAGAAAGAAGATTTACGGATTGTTTACATGGGTACTCCGGATTTTGCAGTGGAGTCCTTGCGTTGTTTGGTAGAAGGCGGATATAATGTAGTAGGAGTCATCACCATGCCTGATAAACCGGCGGGTAGGGGGCATAAACTTCAGTTTTCTCCTGTGAAGCAATATGCACTGGAACAGAATCTTCCTTTATTGCAGCCGGAAAAACTGAAAGATGAGGCTTTTGTCGAAGCTCTGCGTGAGTGGAAAGCTGATTTGCAGATAGTGGTTGCTTTCCGCATGCTGCCCGAGGTGGTATGGAATATGCCACGTTTGGGAACTTTCAATCTTCATGCTTCTCTTTTGCCTCAATACCGGGGGGCTGCTCCCATTAATTGGGCAGTTATCAATGGTGATACAGAAACGGGGATTACGACTTTTTTCCTGCGTCATGAGATTGATACAGGCGAAGTGATTCAGCAAGTGCGTATTCCTATCGCAGATACAGATGATGTAGGTATTGTACACGATAAACTGATGGTGCTTGGTGGAAAACTGGTGACTGAAACGGTAGATGCAATCCTGAATGATGCAGTGAAACCTATTCCACAGGAAGAAATGGCGGTTGTAGGCGAGTTGCGTCCGGCACCGAAGATATTTAAAGATACATGCCGTATCAATTGGAATCAACCTGTCAAACGTATTTATGATTTTATCCGTGGTTTGTCTCCTTATCCGGCTGCCTGGTCAGAACTGGTTCAACCCGATGGAGAGGCAGTAGTTATGAAGATATTTGAAACGAGAAAGATATTTAAGTACCATGAATTAGTTCCCGGTACTTTGCTGACTGATGGTAAAACTTATATCCATGTGGCTGCGGAAGATGGTTTTATCGATATACATGCCTTGCAGCTTCCCGGCAAGAAACGTCTGAAGACAGATGAACTTCTGCGTGGCTTCCGGTTGACCGAAGAGTTCAGAATGAAATAGTTATGGGCTACAAGCTACAGGTTGCAAGTAACAAGCTACGAGCTACAAGTGCTATGCGGAGTGATAGCGCAACAACTTGTAGCTCATAGCTTGTAGCTTGTCACTTAATAATTGCTTATATTTTTGTTCCTTTCCCAAAATTTTTCTTTCTTTGCGTATTATTAACTACTAAACATTGAATGCCTATCGGAACACATTACGCTGAAATCTAAAAATACACGTAATGAAAAAGCAAACAAATGTTGCTGACGAAACGTTGGTAGCCCTTTATGCACAAGGTAATAACGAGGCATTCGATATCCTGTTGAACCGTTATAAGGATCGTCTTTATGCGTATATCTATTACACGGTACGTAATGAAGAACTGGCGGAAGACATATTCCAGGAAACTTTCACAAAAGCTATTGTTACCATTCAGCAAGGGCGTTACAATGAAAATGGCAAATTTCCTGCTTGGCTGACTCGCATTGCCCATAATCTTATTATCGACTGTTTTCGTCAGGAAAAACAGGAAAATCTGGTGTCCTGTGATGAAGAAGAACGGAATTTACTGAACAATATCCGTTTGTCCGAAGGGACCGTTGAATCTGAAATTGTAAATTATCAGATCCTTTCAGATGTGCGTCGTCTGATAAAGCACTTGCCGGACGAACAACGTGAAGTTGTACATATGCGTTTTTATCAAGACCTCAGTTTCAAGGAGATAGCAGAGATGACGGGAGTCAGTATAAATACTTCTTTAGGGCGGATGCGTTATGCTATTTTAAATCTGAGACGGATGGCAGAGAAGCATGGGATCGTGCTAACAATAGACTAAAAGATACATACTTTAATAAATTTTTCCTTTTTCGGGTGCAGTATTTATGGTATGTGCCCGTTTAACCTAATGTACGTACAACCTTAATTATGTGAATTATTAATTTTATTATTTACTAGACTAAACTTATTAAAGTAATGAAAAAAGTACATTGTTTAAAGCGTTTCGTGTTTCTTGTAATGACCCTTGGTTTGATAACTACTTTCACATCTTGCGATGATGACAATGACCCTAAACCTAACGATCCCGTATTGACAGATGTAGTAGGTGATTATATCGGTAAACTACAAGTAGTGGCTCCGGTACCGACTGCGGAAGAAGGTGAAGAAGCTCCCGAAGGTACGGATGTAACCGCAGAGGTAACCAATGAGAATGTATCATTTGAAAAGTTCCCGGTAGAAGATCTGATAACAGCAATTGCGGGCGAAGAAGCTGCTCCCGGAATCATCAAGGCTGTGGGTGACGTGAATTATAAAGTAAAGTACACTCCTGCCTTCAATGATGATAAGACAGCTATTAGCATGACATTTGCTCCCGAACCGTTGATTATCGAATTTAACCTTCCGACTGTAGAACCTACTGAAGGTGAGGGTGAAGGTGAAGGAGAAACTCCGGACATGAAGGTAGAAGTAACAATTGCAGCACCCGAAGCAGGTAGCTTTATTTATGCCGGCAGCAAATTGGCTTTCAAACTCCAGGTAACTGGTGTGAAAGTGAATGGTGAGCCTATTGAACTTCCTGCAACAACTTTCTCATTCGACTTAGCCAAAGCAAAATAAATATCCTCATTACAATGAATCTTATAGCCCAGGTACAGTGCTTCAGTACTGCCCTGGGCTGATTTATATATTTTCTTTACGTTTTTTACAGCTTATTGTATACTATTTCTCTCTTTCTCCCGTTCTATAACACATAGAGTTACTCCTGCATTTTTTATAGCAGTTTGTAATTTTGATTATAACTAATTCAATAAGCCTATGGATAAAAAAACTACTCCTTCTTTTTCTTCTTCATCCGTAAAACCGCGTACATCCGATGATACAATATCCGGTGAACGTCCGCACCCTTCCGAGAAAACTTTGGATTTTCTTCGTAGTCTGGCCCGCAATTACCGGACTGTAACTCAGCTTCCGCAAGGCTTGCAGGGGATAATATTAGGATGAATGAAATCTTTTGTCTACATTTGTACGTTATATTTATATATAATCTGTAAAACGTAGTGTATTATGAAACCAATCATAGCTCCTTCAATCCTGTCCGCAGATTTCGCTTATCTGGCAAGGGACTTGGAAATGCTGAACCGTAGTGAAGCCGACTGGGTACATATCGATATTATGGACGGTGTGTTCGTTCCCAATATATCTTTCGGTTTTCCCGTATTGAAGTACGTAGCAAAGATTTCAAAGAAACCTTTGGATGTACATCTGATGATAGTACAACCCGAGAAATTCATTCATGAAGTGAAAGCGTTGGGGGCACACACCATGAACGTGCATTTCGAAGCATGTCCGCACCTGCACCGGGTAGTGCAACAAATACGTGAAGCCGGTATGCAACCAGCTGTGACGTTGAATCCTGCTACTCCTGTAGCTATGCTGAAAGATATTATTCAGGATGTATATATGGTGCTGCTGATGAGTGTAAATCCCGGCTTTGGCGGACAACAATTCATAGAACATACCATTGAAAAAGTACGTGAATTGCGTGCTCTGATAGATAGTACCGGTTCAAAAGCGCTGATCGAGGTGGATGGCGGCGTGAATCTGGAGACAGGTGCCCGTCTGGTGGCTGCCGGTGCTGATGCACTGGTTGCAGGCAATGCGGTATTTGCCGCTCCTGATCCCGAAGGTATGATACATTCGTTAAAAGAACTCTAACTTTACATTCAGTTGATAAACAACACCCTGCAACGGCATCCTTTCTTACGACTTTTGATGCCGTTGACAGGTGGTATTATATGCGGAGATGCATACTTCTTCCATCAGCGTGCAGAGCTTTCCTTAAATATTCCCGAAGAGACATCTTATTTGTTTTCCACGTTTTCTCCTGTATGGATTTGTTTGGCAGGTTTCCTTTTACTCTTTCTCGCTTATTTTCTTTCCGGTAAATATCGAATTCATTGGTTGTATGGTCTTTCTGTATTTCTTTGTTGCTTTGGTTTGGGTGCCGGCATATCAGGGGAACGTTTACATCGAATGCATTTTCCTTTTTCAGGTGATGCAGCAGTCTACCAGGCAGCTATCAGTGAACAACCGGAAATGAAGGAAAAAAGTCTTTTATGTCGGGTTCAGTTAGAAGGGAGAGTGGAAAAAGGAGCTGTGCAAAGAAGTGAGCATGGGCATTCTTTCTTGTTCTATTTCCCGAAAGATTCTACTACTGCTTCATTGAGTCGGGGAGATAGATTGTGGGTCCATACCCGACTTACTCCCCCGGTTAATAATGGCAATCCTGATGAGTTCGATTATATACGTTATCTTGTCCGCAAAGATGGTACTGGTACGGCTTATATCCCTGCCGGACATTGGCGGATAGTGGGGCATGATTCTTCTCGTACCCTCTGGCAGATAGCTTCGGATTATCAGGAAAAAGTGATGGAACTCTATCATCATTTAGGTTTTCGGGGAGATAATCTGGCTGTACTTTCCGCTCTCACAGTTGGCGACAAAGAAAACCTGAGTGAAGACATCCGGGAGACTTATTCTATAACAGGTGCCAGCCATGTGCTGGCTCTTTCGGGACTCCATATCGGTTTTTTGTATGCTTTACTCTTTTTTCTTCTGTCTCTTATATGGAAGCGGTGGAGTTACTTTAAGCCTTTCGGGCTTTTTCTGATTATTCTTTTTTTATGGGGATTTGCCTTTCTAACAGGATTGTCTTCTTCTGTGGTACGTTCTGTTATCATGTTTTCTTTGTTAGCGATATCCAGTCTGCATCCGGAGAAACCGTTAACACTGAATACTCTGGCTGCTACTGCTTTTCTGATGCTGCTTTATAATCCGCTTTGGCTGTTTGATGTCGGTTTTCAATTATCTTTTGTTGCAGTAGCTTCTATCTTACTCATTCAACCCAAACTTTATAATTTACTTTCCGTACGACATCGCATTTCTCGTTACATTTGGGGCCTGCTGACAGTTTCTATTGCTGCGCAAATTGGTACGGCTCCTTTGGTTATTCTTTATTTCTTCCGTTTCTCAACTCATTTTCTGCTAACGAACTTGTGGGTAATTCCTATGGTAACGTTGATTTTATATTCTGCTGTTTTTATGCTTATTCTGACTCCTTTCCCTTTTCTACAGCAAGGATTTGCAGCTGTTGTCAATATATTGCTAAGTAGTCAGAATAATGTTTTACGTCGTATAGAACAATTTCCCATGTCTTCCATTGATGGACTCTGGACGGAATATTGGGAAATAATGCTGTTTTATATTTTTCTTTTGTCTCTGTTTAGGAGTTTTTCTGTTCGTACTTCCCGTAGTATCTATTTTTCTTTGTGTTGTTTGCTTCTTCTTACTACTTATCATACAGTTTTGGTTAGTTCGTCTGTACCTCAGTGCAGTATTGCCTTTTATAACGTGCGTAACTGTCCTGCTGTTCATTGCATTGCCGCTAACGGGAAGTCCTGGTTGGCCTGTGCCGATAGCTTACCGGATGTGTCCCGTTTGTATCGTGCGCTTTCTCCGAATTGGAATCATCAGCGTCTCTCCGCTCCCGAAGTATTAACCGGTGATTACGCTACTTCCGGTTTTGCTTTCCATAACCATATTGTTTCTTATGGCGGCAAGCGGATTTGTTTGCTGCATGATGCTCGCTGGCGGAATAAAATTTCGAGCCATCCTTTATCTATTGATTATCTATATATTTCTAAAGGTTATAAAGGACGCATCAAGGAATTAACTACCTTGTTCCGTATCCGGGCTGTTATTCTGGATACTTCCCTTTCTGATTATCGTAGTGATATCCTCAAAGAGGATTGCTTCCGTTTGGCTATTCCTTGTATCTCTTTGAAAGAGAGGGGAGCACTTTGTATTCGTTTGTAGAGAGTCTGAGTCATTTTTTCGTATTCCAATAGAATAAAGACGATTGAGCGATGAATAATCTCTTTCTGATGCCTCAACTATTGAGATTGATACGCGCACGCTATTGGCTACATTACTACCGTCGGCACTACGAAAACTGAGATACGCTACCAGTTCATCGTCTTGCCAGTTAACCGGAAGTGCCAGTTGGGAGCTTTCGTTCCGACGATGACCGACTTCGGTGTCATAGACAGCCTCTTCTTTATCTTTATTGTACACCAGTACCATGGCTATGTCTGTGCCCTCTGCATTCCCCATACCACTGTTATCTTTCCAATTGAAAATCATTTTGTTGTCAGATACAGTAGCTTTACTCTCAAATACAGGCATCAGGCTTCCTGTGGATATCAGTACCCGGTTAAAGTCAATAATGATTTCATTCCCATCGCCTACTACTGCTCTCTTCAGCATATAAGACATGGCAGCATTAAATGCTGATTTCTTTTCCGCAAACTCTTTGAAACCGATACGTATAAATGGTTTGATTAGTTTTAGAAAGCTGAATGCTGTTGCAAATTTACTCCGCTGTTCCTGTTGTTTCTTTGTACGTGGATTGCTGACTTTGGCAGCATGTGCACGTATATAATATTTTGACTTCCAGTGGCATCCTACTATTGGCCCCACTTTGCCGGAAAAGCCTCCCAGAATGCCTTGATTGATGATTCCCATGCTATCGTGTCTTTTAATTCTTTATTTTCATTATGTCGTAAAGGTATGGAAAAACTTTTTCTTTCACCTAACGATTTTAGTGTTTATCTTCATATTTGTGATTTTTGCGTCCGTTTGCAGTCATTTGCTTAGATGTGCTGAATTTGTCGGAAAGATTATTCTTCCGATAGGTTGCATAGCTCTCTTCTTATCTGAAATACACTTGCTCCGTACCAACTCCGTGTTTTCTCCGTGTAGAGGTACCTCTGAGTGGAGTTGGTACGGAGCAAGTATGTCTCGGGTATTGTTCAAGTGGGGAGCAGACTTTCTTTTAGGAATCAATGAATCGTTAACTTGCTACAAAATTTCATTCACATTTCTCATCTGAAAATATAAGTTGTAAGAAAATGAATGATATTTTTACGGGCATTATTACGACAAAAGAATTTAGGAATACTAAGAATACTACATTTATTGGCAGCCGTTGGTTTTATGCCATCTGTTTTATCGGGCTGTTTATTATTGAAATGCTAATAGCTCTTTTTGTTCGCGATGCATTTATACGTCCCTATATGGGTGATCTTGTTGCATTGAAGCGTTGCAGTACCTTCAACTTATTACTGTATTGGGATTACAAGATTGTGCATTGGCAAAAGTAGTATTGGGTACGTCATTCTCATGGGGGGACATTGTTTGTTATGCAGTGGGGTGTGTGCCTCTGTTCTTTATAACGAAGTAGTGGTCATTCCTTTTGAATCCCTCTTTTAATTGGACTTTTTAGTTCTTTAACGATAAAATTTAGTTTTGAAACTAAAAATATTAGTTTATTTGCGGAGATGTTATAAATGTTGAATTTGAAAACACATTAAGAATTATGAAAAAAGGATGGTTATACGCCGCAGGTCTGGTTTGCCTGATGGCTGCTTGTACCGGTACTCCGCAATCCTCTGCAGATGGATTATGCTCGATTGATGTGGCAGGTGCTATGGAGAAGCCTGCTGAGTTGAAACTTTCGGAATTGGGAAGTGATGTGCGCTATGTTTTGTTGGAAACTACTGATTCATGCCTAATAGGTGGAAGTCCTAATATTCTGTTGCTGGATAAGCAAATTGCAGTTGTTTCAGGGAAAAACTGTTTCTTGTTTGATAAGGAAACTGGCAAGTTCTTAACTAAGGTTGGACATGTGGGAGAAGATCCGGAAGCATATTCGGGACCGGCACCTACGTATAATGATGTGGATGGGCTGCTTTACTTTATGCGTCGTCCTGCTACTTTGCAAAAGTATGATATGCAGGGAAAATATCGCGGTAAACTGACTATTCCTACCCCTCCGGCCTCACCGGGAGATTTCTGTTTTACAGATTCATTGGTGATCGGACATTATAATAATTTGGCTATGGGATACAATGCCCGTTCACTGCTATTTTTCAACGAGGCGGGTGAACAGGTGGATACGGTTCCCAGTCTATTCCCGGTATTGCCGGAAAAGGGCGTGCAGGATATTGCCAGCATCAGTGTGATCAAGCAAGGTAATGCAGCTATTGTTTTGAGTAACTTTAAAGGTGGGGAAAATTCGGCAAGTATTACAGGTATTCCTTTCTTATGGAAGAGTGATGGAAAAGTACGGTTTAAAGAGAGTTTTAATGATACGATCTATACAGTAGAAAGGAATGGTCTGGTTCCTTATATTGTATTTGCTACCGGTAAATGGCATTGGGGAGCGGAGGCGCGTACCGATTCTAAAGACAACGAAAATCGCTTGTTGGTAGGCTGTATTTTTGAAACAAAAGATAATGTCTTCTTCCAGTGTATTCAGGGATTATATTCAGATCCCAAGACATTCAATGGTATTTATGACCGGAAAGCAAAGACCACCCGTATGTATGCCGAAGCAGATGGTATAACGGATGACCTGAACGGATTTATGGCTTTTCGTCCTAAAGCATGTAGTATGAAGGGAGAATATGGAATGATTATAGATTCCGGTACTGTATTGGAGTGGCTGGAAGAAAATTCCGAAGCAGCGGAAAGCGACAAGCTTTCGGTACTGAAAGAATTGACGGATGATTCCAATCCGATAGTGGCTATTACGGTACCCAAATGAAAAATAGTATATATTTTTGTCCACCCCAAAAGGGGTGGGTAAAAATGTATTTCTTTGATAATTAGAAAAATAATGGTTTAAGAACTATCTGTTTTTGTCCATAGACCTATGATGGTTCGTAACAGGAAAACGACTAATTTTGCATACATTAAGTGTAAACGGAAAAACTAATATCGAATGATAAAGACACAGAACTATCGGCTTTTGCTCTGCCTGGCACTATTTGTACTGGCAGCATGCTCCGGTGCAAAAAAAGAAGAAGTTGCCGACGAAGGAGTGGCAACCGTGCTGCCGGATGAGAAAAATGAAGTGGCCGTGATGACCTTAAAACGGCAAACGTTCAACCATGAACTGGTAAGTAACGGTAAGGTTGTGGCCGGAGGAATGGCAGATTTGCGTTTTGAAAGTTCGGGGATCGTGGCACAGATTTATGTGAAAAACGGTGACCGGGTGCATAAAGGACAAAAACTGGCGGAACTGGATAAATTCCGTTTAAAGAATAAGACCGCTCAAACCAAGGATGCTTTAGAGAAAGCGAAATTGGAATTGCAGGATGTATTGATTGGTCAGGGATATGCGGCAGATGCTACAGCCAAGGTACCCGATGATATTATGCAGTTAGCAAGAGTAAAGAGCGGTTATGATCAAACCCTTTCCCAATACGAACTGGCTAAATATGAAGAAGAGCATGCTACGTTGGTTGCTCCTTTCGATGGAGTGGTAGCTAATCTCTTTTCTAAACCATACAATGCTGCTACTACTTCCGATACCTTCTGTTCCATTATCGGCACACAGGGCATGGAAGCAGATTTTACTGTATTGGAGAGTGAACTTCCCCTTATTAAGAGTGGAGATAAAGTCGTTGTGACTCCTTACGCCGATCCTTCCGCGAAATATGAGGGCCGTATTTCGGAAATAAATCCCCTGGTGGACGACAAAGGTATGGTAAAGGTGAAAGCTATTGTCAGCGGACAGGGCAAACTGTTTAATGGCATGAATATTCGGGTGAATGTGCACCGCTCGCTTGGCGAACAGTTGGTAATTCCTAAGAGTTCCGTGGTGCTGCGTTCCGGTAAGCAAGTGGTCTTCACGTTGAAAGACAATAAAGCCAAATGGAATTACGTACAGACAGTATTGGAGAATTCAGAGAATTATACCATTGTGGAGGATGAAGTGCATGAAGGAGACGTGGTGATTGTGACAGGTAATGTAAATCTGGCTCATGAGGCACCGGTGATAATTAAAAATTAATAATTAAAGGGGGATGGTTAAATTTCTGGTACATCGGCCCATTGCCGTATTAATGGCGTTTACCGCATGTTTTATTGTCGGTCTGGTGACGTATTTCACGTTGCCGGTATCTTTGTTGCCGGATATTGCCATTCCGGAGATTACGGTACAGATCTCGGCGCAGAATACTTCAGCCCGTGAGTTGGAGAATACTGTGGTGAAACCGTTGCGGCAACAGTTGATTCAGGTGGCACGCCTGAAAGACATGGACAGTGAAGCGCGGGATGGGGCAGGACTTATCCGTCTGAGTTTTGATTTTGGCACGAATACCGACCTGGCTTTTATAGAGGTGAACGAGAAGATCGATGCTGCCATGAACTACCTGCCTAAGGATACTGAACGCCCTAAAGTAGTGAAGGCAAGTGCTACTGATATTCCGGTATTTTACCTTAACCTCACTTTAAAGAATGACAGTGCTTACGGGCAAACCGACGAACGGGCATTTCTTGATTTATGTGAGTTTGCCGAAAATGTTATTAAGCGTCGTATTGAGCAACTGACAGAGGTGGCAATGGTGGATGTCACTGGTTTGGTGGAACGGCAATTACAGATTGTACCGGATAAAAATAAACTTGCAGTTCTGGGACTTTCCATTCAGGATGTAGAAACAGCACTCGCGCAGAATAATGTAGAACCGGGTAGTATGACCGTACGCGACGGATATTATGAATACAATATCAAATTCTCTACTTTGCTGCGCACGGAAGATGATGTAAAAAATATCCTTATTAATAAAGAAGGCCGTATTATCCGCCTGGAGGAATTTTGTGAGATCGGCGTTGTTTCCGTTAAGGAAAAAGGAATCTCTATGAGCAATGGTAAGCGTGCAGTGACACTGGCCATTATCAAGCAGGCAGACGAGAATATGGATGACATGAAGGAGGCTATCGGCGGCACTATGGATTATTTTCAGAGTGTATATCCGGACATCGAGTTCAGTGTCAGTCGTAACCAGACGGAATTGCTGGATTATACCATCTCCAATTTACAACAGAACCTTTCGTTGGGCTTCCTTTTTATCTGCATTGTAGCTGTTCTCTTTCTGGGGGATGTCAAATCACCGTTCATCATCGGGTTGAGTATGGTGGTTTCCATTGTAATCTGTTTCCTCTTCTTTTATCTGTTCAAGATGTCCTTGAATATCATATCCCTTTCCGGACTGATTCTGGCGTTGGGTATGATGATTGACAGTTCCATTATTGTAACTGAGAATATTTCGCAATACCGGGAGCGGGGGTATTCGCTGAGGCGTGCATGTATTGCGGGTACCAGTGAGGTGATTACGCCTATGCTCAGTTCCTCGTTGACTACGATAGCGGTATTTGTGCCTTTGATTTTCATGAGTGGTATTGCCGGAGCAATCTTCTATGACCAGGCTTTTTCTGTAACGGTCGGATTGATGGTGTCTTATTTTACAGGTATTATGCTGTTGCCGGTGCTCTATATGTTGGTATACCGTACTGGTTTGCGTAAGTCGTGGTTCTCGCGTATCCGCATCAATAACCCTATTAAGGAGCATACACTTGACCGTTTCTACGATGCAGGAGTCGATTTTATATTTGCTCATAAGACAGCAAGTGTGATATTCTGCATTATTTCTGTGCCCTTGTGTGTATTTATGTTCTATTTCATTGGTAAGGAGCGCATGCCTGAGATAGATCAGAACGAATTGATAGCCCGTGTGGAATGGAATGAGAATATCCATGTGGACGAGAACCGCCACAGGGTAGACGCTCTGTTTGGTACATTGAGAGAAGAGACAGTGGAACAAACTGCTGCTATCGGACAACAAGACTATCTCCTGAACCGGGAACAAGCACTATCCTCTTCGGAAGCTGAATTCTATTTCAAAACAAAGAATTCATCGGAGATACCTCCTTTACAGGAAAAGGTCTATCGCTTGCTCAAGTCAGAGTATCCATTGGCTGTTGTCTCTTTCTCGCCTCCTGAAACGGTGTTTGAGAAACTGTTTGTGACGGGAGAAGCTGATATTGTGGCTGAACTCTATTCTCGCAATAAGGAAAAAGTGCCGACTGCTGATGAATTGCGTGGTCTGGAGTATGAATTTATAACTCACACGGGATATGCGCCTACAGGTATTGCTTTTGAAAATCAGTTGAATATCCGCATCAATAAGGAAAAACTATTACTGTATAATGTTTCGTATGATGAACTGTATCGCGTACTGAAGACTGCTTTCAAAGAGAACAGTGTGGCAACTCTTCACTCTTATCAGCAATATCTGCCGATCAGTATTGTAGGAGAGGAGCAGACAGTGAACACTATTTTGCAGGAAACACTGGTGCAGACACGGGCGGACAAGGACGGTGTTGAATATCTGCCTTTGCGTGAACTGGTGTCGGTGGTGACGGCGGAAGACTTGAAGGCCATAACTGCAGGACGTAACGGAGAGTATGTTCCTTTCCGCTTCTACGAGGTGCAAAAAGCAGGGCCTCTGATGCAACAAGTGAAAGAAGTGGCGGATGCTACCGGAGATTGGGATACAGCTTTTTCAGGAAGTTTCTTTTCCAATCGCAAGATGCTGGATGAACTGGTAGTCATTCTGTTTATTTCCATTCTGTTGATGTATTTTATTCTGGCGGCACAGTTCGAGAGTTTTGTGCAACCGCTTGTCGTATTGCTTGAAATACCGATAGACGTAGCATTTGCCCTGGTACTGCTATGGATATGCGGACATACGCTGAATCTGATGTCTGCTATCGGTTTAATCGTGACGTGTGGTATCATTATCAATGACTCTATCTTGAAACTTGATGCGATCAATGAATTGCGTAAGACGGGGATTCCGCTTCTGGAAGCCATCCATGAGGCAGGAAGGCGCAGGTTGCGTCCCATCATTATGACTTCTCTGACCACCATCTTTGCCATGGTGCCGTTGCTGTTCTCTTTCGATATGGGATCGGAATTGCAGAAACCGCTTTCCATTGCTATGATTGGGGCGATGTTTATCGGTACGCTGGTCAGTCTGTTCATTATTCCTTTGATATATTGGTTTATTTACCGGAACAAAAAAGCTTGATATAATGAAGAAACTTAGTTTGATAATTCTATTCGGACTTTCTCTGACGCTTCCTGCCATTGCGCAGCAGCAGATAACGCTGGACTTGCAACGAACCATTACCATGGCAAACGACAGTTCGCTGGAAGCTTTCCGTACCAAAAATATGTATCTGTCCGGCTATTGGGCGTACCGCACTTATAAGGCAAATCGTTTGCCGAGCTTGACGCTGAATATGACCCCTGCGCAATACAATCGTGACATCACAAAGCGTTACGACTCTGAACAGGATCTGGATATTTACCGTAGTCAACAATCTTTCTATGCGTATGGTAATCTGGCCATCAAACAGAATTTTGACCTGACGGGCGGTACGTTCTATCTGGATACGGAGTTGGGGTATATGCGTAGCTTTGGTTCTAATAGTTATACCCAGTATACCAGTGTTCCTATACGTGTAGGCTATTCACAGAGCCTGGTAGGCTATAATCCTTTCCGCTGGGAGCGGAAAATAGAACCGCTGAAATATGAAAAGGTAAAGAAAGAGTATATCTATAATGCCGAACAGGTGTCCGAACAAGCCACTACCTACTTCTTTGAACTGGCTATGGCGCAGGCCGAATATGATTTGGCAAAAGAAAATGTAGCTTCTTCCGATACGCTTTATCGCATCGGTATGCAACGCCTGAAGATAGCCTCTATCAGTCGTGCAGACCTTCTGACACTGAAACTGGACGTTGTGAACGCCCGCAATACTTTGCAAAATGCAGAGAGTTCATTGAAGCGTGCCATGTTCTCATTGGCTTCTTTCCTTAATTTGGAAAAGAATACAGAAATACGGCTTGTCCTTCCCAGCCGTCCCGGAGAACTGACTATTCCGGTAGATGCCGCTTTGGATGCTGCGCGTACAAATAATCCTAACTTCCTGGGTTTGCGTCAGGATGTATTGGAGGCTGAACAGAGTGTAGACAAAACCAGGAAAGAGTCCCGCTTCAATGCCAGTATCAATGCCAGTGTCGGTTTCAATCAGGTGGCAGAGAAGTTTGGTGAAGCCTACAATCGCCCTATGCAACAGGAAATGGTTTCTGTCAGCGTTTCTATTCCTTTAGTGGACTGGGGGGTGCGTAAAGGCAAATACAATATGGCTCGTAATAACCTGAATGTGATAAAGACCTCTTCCCGCCAGAGCGAGATCAGCATTGAAGAAGAAGTCATCATGACCGTGAGTGATTTTAATGTCCAGCAAGATCTGGTGACGAGTGCCGAGGAAGCCCTCGACCTTTCTATCCTGGCATATAATGAAACCCGCCAGCGTTTCATCATCGGGAAAGCTGACATCAGCAGCCTCACCCTGTCATTGAACCGCCAGCAAGAAGCCCAGCGCAACTATATCTCAGCCCTGAAAAACTATTGGCTGAACTACTACAAGATCCGCAAACTGACCTTGCACGATTTTGCCAGCGGCTTCTCCCTCTCCGACAAATTCGATTATAGTCACTAATCACTAATCGTTAATCACTATGAATCGCCTCTCCCCTTTCACCCTCATCGTCACCTTTGTCTGTCTGGCACTGGTGGGTTTGGCTCTGGTTCCGATGCTTCCGGTCAAGCTGAATCCATCGCGCACATTGCCGGGCTTCACGGTGCGCTTCAGCATGCCGGGCACTTCGTCGCGGGTGGTGGAGATGGAGGCGACGAGCAAGCTGGAATCCATGTTGGCCCGTATCAAAGGGGTAAAGGCCATGTATTCTACTTCCGGCAACGGTTATGGTTATATAACAGTGGATCTGGATAAACACGCTGATGTAGATGCAGTACGTTTTGAAGCTTCCACAATCATTCGACAGACGTGGTCGCAATTACCTTCCGGAGTGAGCTATCCGTACATCGATATGAAAGTACCCGATGAGAATGCATCACGTCCGTTTCTTTCGTTTACACTGAATGCGCCATCCACGCCTATACTGATACAGCAATATGCAGAAGAGCATATCAAGCCTCGGTTGGCTCAACTTCAAGGCATTTATAAGATTGATTTAAGTGGCGCTACTCCGATGGAGTGGCGATTGGAGTATGACAGTGAACAACTACGAACCTTGGGTGTCAGTATCTCGGATATCCGGCAGGCCATCCAGTTGCACTATAACAAGGAATTTCTGGGTACACACAACATGGATACGCCCGAAGGTAAACAATGGATACGTCTGGTGTTGGTGCCGGATGGAGTCAGTGGGCAGTTCGATCCTTCGGATATCACAGTGACGGCTTCTGACGGAAAAATCATCCACTTGGATGAACTCGTAAAGGTAGCTCACGTGGAAGAAGAACCTCAAAGTTATTATCGTATCAATGGTCTGAATTCCATTTATATGTCGATCACAGCGGTGGAAACTGCCAATCAGTTGCAACTGAGCAATGAAGTGATGGCGGAAATGGAAGACATACGCCTGACATTGCCTCCCGGCTATGAGGTGCATACCAGTTATGATGCTACGGAATATATTCGTGAGGAACTTAATAAAATTTATTTCCGTACCGGATTGACGGTGCTTATTTTGCTGGTGTTTGTCTGGATTATCACATTGAATCTGAAATATCTGCTTCTCATAGTCACCAGTTTGGCAATAAACATTGCCGTTGCAGTTATTTTCTACTATATGTTCGGTCTGGAGATGCAATTGTATTCATTGGCAGGGATTACTGTGTCCTTAAATCTCGTGATAGACAGCACTATCGTTATGACTGACCATATCTTGCACCGGCGGAATCTGAAAGCTTTTATGTCCGTGCTTGCAGCTACTTTGACCACGATGGGAGCTTTGGTCATCATTTTCTTCTTGGACGAGAAGATCCGGCTGAATTTGCAGGATTTTGCTGCTGTAGTGATTATTAACTTGGCTGTTTCTCTCTTTGTAGCTCTTTTCTTTGTACCGGCTATGATTGAAAAAATTGGTCTGGTGAAGAAATCTTCAAATAAGACTTCGCGGCACAAAAACAGGCGAATGTTATTTCGTCCTTATCAGTGGTTGCAGAATGCGAAGCAATGGATGCACCGACATATACGTATTCGCAGGCTGACTGTTTATTTTACCCATTTCTATCAGGTGCTTATTCGTTTTCTTCTCCGTTGGCGGGTGGCGGTGTGCATTGTGCTGCTGCTGGGGTTCGGATTGCCGGTCTTCCTTCTTCCTGAGAAGTTGGAAGGAGAAGGTAAATGGGAGGAAAGGTATAATAAGACATTGGGCTCTTCTACCTATAAGGAAAAAGTGAAACCTATAGTGGATAAGGCTTTAGGCGGAAGTCTCCGGCTGTTCGTTCAGAAAGTGTACGAAGGTAGTTATTTTAGTCGTAATGAGGAAGTTGTGCTTTATGCCAATGCCAACTTGCCAAATGGAAGTACGCTGGAGCAAATGAATACATTGGTGAAGCGTGTAGAGACTTATCTTAGTGGTTTTAAGGAGATCAAGCAGTTCCATACTTCTGTGTATAATGCACGTAGAGGGAATATTCAGATTTATTTTAAGAAAGAATATCAGCATAGCGGTTTTCCGTATACACTGAAAGCAAATCTGATAGGTAAAGTTTCTGAACTGGGGGGCGGTAGCTGGGATGTATATGGCCTGCAAGACCAGGGATTCAGTAATGACGTTCGTGAAAGCGCAGGTTCTTATCGTATCAAGATGTACGGTTACAATTATGATGAACTCTACGCATGGGCCGATAAGTTGAAAGAAGTATTGCTTTCGCACCGGCGCATTAAAGAGGTATTTATCAAATCGGAATTCTCTTGGTGGAAGGATGATTACCAAGAATTCTATTTCAACCTGAATAAGGAGCGCATGGCGCAGGAAGGAATTGATGCACAACACCTGTTTGCAGCTATTCAGCCGATATTCGGTAAGAACATGCAGGTGGGTTCGGTCATGACGGAAAGTGGCACGGAAAGTGTGAAACTTTCTTCACGTCAGTCACGTGATTATGATGTGTGGGCTATGCAGTTCTTCCCGTATGGTGCGGATGATGGAAAGCACTATAAGCTTTCCGAATTGGCTACGGTGGAAAAGGGACAGATGCCGCAGCAGATAGCTAAAGAAAACCAACAATATCGCCTTTGTCTGCAATATGAATATATCGGTTCGTACGAACAAGGTAATAAGATACAGAAGCGGGACTTGGAAGAGTTTAATAAGCTGCTTCCAATGGGATATACAGCCGAGTCGGATAGCCAATCGTGGGCGTGGAACAAGAAAGATAATAAGCAATATCTGTTGCTGTTGGTTGTGATTGCTATTATTTTCTTTACGACGAGTGTGCTGTTCAATTCGTTAAAACAACCTTTGGCTATCATTTTCGTCATTCCGGTATCTTATATCGGTGTATTCCTCACATTCTACTGGTTCCGCCTGAATTTCGACCAGGGAGGTTTTGCATCCTTTGTATTGCTTTGTGGTATTACTGTGAATGCCAGTATTTATATTCTGAATGAGTATAACAGTATTCGTCGCCGCTTTCCGCGTCTTTCCATGCTTCGTGCTTATACAAAGGCATGGAATGCTAAAATTGTGCCTATTTTCCTTACTGTAGTTTCCACGATTCTGGGCTTCATTCCTTTTATGGTCGGGACGGACAAAGAGGCTTTCTGGTTTCCATTGGCGTCGGGTACTATCGGTGGGTTAATCATGTCTATTATCGGTATTTTCTTCTTTTTACCGGTATTTTGTCTACCGAGAAAGAAGATACTCAAATCAAAACTGCATAAGGTTTAAAGGGAATTCATCTACAGAAATACTAAGGCATACTGGCAGAAATGTAAGTTTGAAATGGATGATGTTTATGAAAATCAGTATATTTGTAGCATCATACATGAATAATAACCTATGCATATTATATTGAAACTGCTATTGCTACGGGAACGGCTGTTTTGTTTGTTATTTCTTTTCGGGATGACTGTACTTGCAGCATCTTGTCAGCACCCTGAAAGGGAAGTTTCTGTTCGTCGCACTACGGCTTTAAGAGCTGCCGACACAATACAAAGCCCGTCGTTGAAGGGTTTCATCTATTGCTATTATGGTCGTCAATATCTAAATAGGGGGCACTCTGAGGATGCGTTGCACTACTTTTCGCAAGCAGCCGGGTTATTCAAACAGAAGTCTTTGACAGGGTCTTATGCCAATGCTTTACGAAATATGGGGCGTGCCCATCTTTTATCTTCCCGTCCGGATAGTGCTTTATATTGTTACTTGCAGGCGCAAGAGGCTGTAGCTGACTTCGATCCCATCCTATTTATGGATATTTCTACCGAATTATCTGTTATATGTCAAAATGTGGAAGATTGGGAAGAGGCTAAACGGCAAATGCTTCAATATCGTAGGAGATCGGCAACAGACGAACTTCCGATGCGACGGTCTTCTATTATAGGGATGTTCCTGATGAAGGAGGATTTTATGAATGGGAGGAAGCGGAGCCTGAGTGCATTACAAAGTGAAGAGTTTGAGATAAAAGATTATCGCCGGTTCGCTTCAGAATATCAGGAACTTTATATGGATTGGTGTCAGATGAATGAAGATCAGCAGGAATTGGATCGTGATATAAAGGAGAAATACAATAATGAAGTCTTGAAGAATGAAAACCAGAGGATTAGAAATGAGTTGCTGAGCCGTAAGGTATGGTTGTTGTCTATCGGTTTCGGAGCAATGTTTTTGGTTGTAATTGGTTTTGTGTCTTTCCATTTATATAAACGGAATGTTCAGAAGCGTATCGAAAGTTTACTTGCTCGCCTGAAAGAGAATGAAAAACAATTGAATGAAGGAAGGGTGGAATCGGAAGAGGAACGAGAGCAATTATTACAGGAGAATAAAGAGTTGTCCCAACAGATAGAAAGGTTATCCGTCCGGCAAAAGGATAAGGATGAACTGAACTCTTGTTTGCAGAAACTGAATATATCCTATACAAAACAACTGAAAGAATATCAGGAAATTCATTCGTTATTGCCTGTTGAACGTACACTTGCCTTAAGCCAGTTATGTCAGTTGCGTTGCCAGCCGATATATGGGTTGGTGAAATCGGATGAGGAATGGGTGGAGATATTTGCTATAATTGATACCCTTTATGGTGATATATCGGCAAAACTGGATGATTATAAACTTGGCATGCAGGAACGGAGGATATGTTATCTTATTCGTGCCGGGTTCACTAATGCTATGATTGCTACTGTTACTAATGTGACTGTCGATGCTATTGCGAAGTCGAAGCAACGTATGAAGAGTAAGTTTTTGTTGTCCGGCGGTGATGCTTTTGATGACTTTATACGGAAATTGTAGAGAATAAGGGGAATGTTTTGTCCGGTTGAGGCTCTTCTTTTTGCTTTAGTTTTGGGGTTAATATATTGATTTTTAATATTATAATCTATTTGTTTTTTGTCCGGTATCTTTTCTTGTTTAAGTGTAGCATCCTGCCTACCTTTGTTATATTCCAAGTGGAGATGTTAGCTGCATTTCAACTTTGATGCTGATACCGTAAGGCTTTGATCATAATGGAGTAGCTGGCTGTTATGATGGATAGAGCGGAGTCTTTTCTCTATTTGTTTTACTTAAAATTGAATGCTTATGAAAAAGATTTTAAATGTCTCGGAAATGAAGCAGGTGCGCGGAGGGGCACAACCTTCCAGCATGTGCGGTGAAGGTGAACAACTGTATTTTTGTAGAACCTCTTTTGAAGAAGGGGCTATTAGTACAGGTTCAGTTTGTGCTAAAAGTGCTGCGGCTGCTAATGTTGCAATAATAAAGAAATATATGGATGAAGCGCAAATTGCTGCTACTCCTCAATGTTTTTGATACTTTAAATTAGTACTGATGCAATAAATTGAACTATCATTCTACTGTATTTTGAGAGACTTTTGTTTTTCTTATTTTAATTTGAAAAACGACGTTTTACTATAAAAATATTTATATCATGTGGTACAATGATAATAATAAAATTTATTGTATCAATAGTATTTTTTAATAATGAATATGGGTTCTATGCTTTAAGGAAAAGTGGAAATGGAACCCATATTTTTAATATGATATACAATGAAACTACTTTTCTTGTTAATAGTAACTCTTTTGTTTCTTGGTTGCAATCATCAGCAAAGTACGGAACTTCTGGAAATAAAGCCGATTGATGAATTGCTAACTGAGATACCTGTATCAGAGTTTGCAGATAGTGTTTTTTTGATACAACTTGATAATAGGTTTCTATTGTCAAGCTATGGGAATCCCTGTTTTACTGATAGTTTTTTTTTGGTTAGCGTAACAGAAGGTATTTTGAAGTATTCATATACCGGAGAGTTTCTTATGAAAATAGGAGGAATAGGACAGGCCCCAATGGAGTATAATAGAAATAAATTAATGGCAGTTGATACTTGTAATAAGCGGATTCGTGTTTATAGTATACCGGAAAAAGTGATGATTAATTATTCTTATGATGGGGTGTTTCAGAATCGTGTTTATTATGATTTACCAGATGATACTTATGGCTATCCAATGATGATGCGCATTCTTGGTAACAAGTGCTATTTCTTTTATCCATCAATGTCAGGTTTGTCTGATCCCTATTATTGGGTGATAACAGATACTTGTGGGCAAAGTTTAGAAATTAAACAAAAGCATGGGGAGCCTGTGTTAAAGAATGGGTATGCATGTGGAACTTATTGTGGTTCTTCTTCTAATAATTCTTTGTTATATTATAATCTGTTTAATGATACTATTTTTCGATTTACGGAACAGAGTGTTACACCTGCTTTTTTGTGGGAACGGGGGAAACATCGTGTGTCTGCATTGAATGAAGACATAAGTGAAGATATGATGGTTTTTACGATGTTTGCTGAGACAAAAAGATTCTTGTTTTTTAAGTGGATTGATGCTGGCTTTAAATCTTTCTCTTCTTTTGGTTTCTACGATAAAAAAATGCAAATATTTATGGGGACAAAGAAACTACTGGATGATTTAAATACTCAAATAAATATTCCTTTAAAATGGGTATTTTCATACTCTCAAAGAGCTAATAGAGATTATATGATAGGAAAGATTGAACCATATGAATTACCGGAAGAAATATTGCAAAGAGAGAATATCGATTCTGAGGGTAATTTAGTCATGATAATGATTCGATTGAAAGATGAATAAAAATCTATAAATCATTGAATGTATGAAAACACTTTTATCAACCTACTTGCGTGAGTTACATATTCCTTTTACCAGAAGCTATGCCGACAAACTTTTTGCAGAGCATCCGCATCGTTATAACTTATATGGTTTGTCAGATATGCTATCTGTGTATAAGATAGAAAATGCCGGAATACAGGTGGAGGAAAAAGACTTAAGAGAATTAGCTTCTCCTTTTGTGGCGCATGTCAGTAATGATTTTGTAGTAGTAAGACAAATGTCTGGTCGGGGAGTCGATTATGTTTAGTGTGAGAAAGAAATATCTATCATATGATGTTGTGTTGTAGTGTTTTAACACGATATCATGTTGTTTACATCCGATAAGGTATGATAAAGATTATTTGTATTATATGCCTCTTTTTGTGTTCATGCCACAGCTATTCAGATACCGGTCTGGTTGTTTGGAATTATGATGATTTCATAAAGAGAGAGATGAAAATGTCTGATATAGCCGATGAGATGACAATCATTCAGCCCGGCTCTATCGATTATAAGGGAGCCCGAATTGTACATGCTTCATCTTTTTTCTTGGCTGGAACGGAGCAAGGAGTATTGAGGTATGATAAAGAAGGGCATTTAATGAACAGGATAGGGGCTATAGGGCAAGGGCCGGGTGAATACAGAAGATTTTATAATATGGCGATAAATGAAACAGACAGGATTATTTATGTTTACTGTATGGACACCTCTACGCTATTATCTTTTTCTTATGAAGGTAATTTCCTTAATAAACATTCTCTTCAGCTTCCTAAAAAAATGGCATGGAAATTCTATTGTTTGAAGGATAAACTCTATTTTTATTATAGTATAGATGTCGACGATGAATCACTACCTTATATGTATGCAATAACAGATACAATAGGGGATTTATTATATTCTAAATTGGATGAAAGTTTACATTTTGCTTCGGGTAATTATCCTAGTTTTCCATCTGATCATATAGGACTGTTTGGTGACACCATGCTAGTCTGGAATCAATATAGCGATACTATCTATCGAGTTTCAGAAAAGGGAGAAGAAGCTTTTGCGGTATGGGGTGAGTGGGATAAACGATTGACTCCTGCCAAGGTAGAAAAGGAAGAATGTAATCAATCTATGATAATATCTACCATTTTTGAAACAGTTAATTATTATTTATGTATATGGCGTCCCTATGATATAAGGAAGAATAAATGGAATTATTGTTTTTATGATAAAGCATCCGGGAAGTTGTTTAACTCGGAAGGAATCACCGATGACTTATGGGGGCTTCCTTCTGTTTTTCCTTATAATTATTATGTGATGGATGGTCGTGAATATTTGGAATGTGGCTATCCTACTTATAAATTGTTGGATGCTTGGCTAACTTCTGATGATCCTAAGATACGAAAGCAAGCTGAGAGTATAGATGAAGAAGGTAATAACGTATTGATAAGGATTCGGCTGAAGAAAAAATAATATTGGTTTCTAATGTGGCTGCCGATGCTGTTGAGAAGTTGAAGTAACATATGAAGAGTAAATTTTGTTGGCTAACAGTGATGCTTTTGATGATTTTATATGGAAATTGTGGAGAATAAGGAGAATGTATTGTCCGGTTGATGCTCTTCTTTTTGCTTTAGTTTTTGGGCTAATATGTTGGTTATTAGTATTATAGTCTATTCGTTTTTTGTCCAGTATCTTTTCTTGTTTAGGTGTAGTATCCTGCCTAATTTTGCTACATTCCAAGTCGGGATGTTAGCTACATTTCAACTTTGATGCTGATACCGTATAGCATTAATTGTAACGGAGTAGCTGGCTGTTATGATGGATAGGGCGGAGACTTTTCTTTATTGTTTTACTTAAAATTGAATGCTTATGAAAAAGATTTTGAATGTCTCGGAAATGAAGCAGGTGCGTGGCGGAGGCGTAGTTTCTAGTTTATGTGCTCCAGATGAATATTTGTATTCATGTACGACCTCTTTTGGAAATGGTGCTTCTTCAAATGGTAAAGTTTGTGCAAAAAATAATTTTGTTGCTTCGGAGAAGATATTGAATAACTATAGAAGAATGGCACCTGAAATGGTGGAATTAGGAATACTTGCAGATTGCCGATAATTTCAAGGATGTGGTAAAAGTAAATATTTTCTTTTGCCACATTTTCTATATTATATTTTGATTTGAAATGCGCTATCCTATACTGATAATATTATTTCTATTATATGCTTGTTCAGAACGACATTCTGAATCATGGATTTATGCGATAGAACCTACTGGTACAGTAATTTCTTCAGAAGAGGCTTATAGGCACATTGTGGATACGATATTTTATGTTCAGATAGATGATTCTGTTTTGATTCCTTCTCTTGGAGGTGACTATCACTGCATTACAGATAATTATTTATTCTTTAATACTAAACAGGGATTGTTGAAATATGACTGGAATGGAAAATTTCTGCAAAAGATAGGGGAAATAGGAGAAGGCCCTAAAGAATATTGTCAATATCCGAATATCGCTGTTGATAATGATAACTGTTGCCTTTTTGTATATAGTCGTCCCAAAACTATCCTTGTTTATTCTTTTGATGGAATCTTATTGAATCGTTATCATATTGATATGCCGGAGGATGGGAATTATCCTAAACACCTATATTATTATGATGGATGTTTGTATTTCTTTTATACGAATGGGTTGGGTGGAGATAGAGATAATTATAAACCTTTATTTTGGGTGATTGCTACAACTAATGGGACGATTCTTTCTATTCGTCGGGCTTCACAAGAAAAAGTGAGACAGACATCTTATAAGCTTTACAATAATTTGTCTGCTAATCAAACGTATAGTGATTCATTTATATTTTGGGATTTATTTAATGATACTATATTTTATGTGAATTCAGAGAAAGTGAATACGGCCTATCTGTGGAAAAAAGATAATTATCGTGTTCGAGAGTCAGACTATGATTCTTTGGGCAATAAGAGGTTGTTTTCTCTCAACCTGTTTGATACAAAGAGGTTCTTGTGGATTTTTTGGACAAGTATGGATGTTTCTGATTTATCTAAAAAAAGTATGACTTTATATGATAGAAAGACAAAACAAATCTATCGTTTTGATAATTTATATATTTCAGAGAAAAATTCTAATGTTAGATTGCCCATTAATTTGTCGACTTATATGCAATATAAGGGCCGTGAATATATACTATTTGAAATGAAGTCTAAAGATTTATATAATATTCCGGGTGCATTACGTTGGGGGATAGATGAAAATGACGAGGAAGGTAATCCGGTATTAGTCTTGATTCGATTGAAAGATGAATGAAAATCTATAAATCATTGAATACATGAAAACACTATTATCAACCTATTTGCATGAGTTACATATTCCTTTTACCAGAAGCTATGCCGATAAACTTTTTGCAGAACATCCGCATCGTTATAACTTATATGGTTTGTCAGATATGCTATCTGTATATAAGATAGAAAATGCAGGAATACAGGTGGAGGATAAAGACTTAAGAGAATTAGCTTCTCCTTTTGTGGCGCATGTCAGTAATGATTTTGTGGTAGTAAAGCAAATGTCTGATCAGGGAGTCGATTATGTTTGGCGCGAGAAAGAAATATCTGTATCCGTAGATGAATTTAAAAAGCTATGGTCAGGTATCGCACTTGTTGCTGAACCGGGAGAATCTTCAAGAGAACCAGAATATGAGAAGCACCGGAAAACTGCATTTTTTAATTCTGTTCAGAAAATAGGCGTAATTATGATTTTAGTTATTTTATTGGGCTTGGGGAGTTGGGAGCATCATTTACTCTCTTCTATAACAGGTGGTTTCTTATTGTTTATTAATCTGGCAGGTGTTGGTGTAAGCTTTCTGTTGTTATTGAAACAAGGCAAAATACAGAGTGAGTATACAGATAAAATTTGTTCACTGTTTAAACAAGGTGACTGTAACAGTGTGTTAGAATCTGATGCTGCAAAATTATGGGGGATGTTTAGTTGGAGTGAAATAGGGCTCGGCTATTTTATTTCGAGTCTTACTTTGGTGGTATTTTACCCTCAATGGATGCCCTATTTAGTGCTTGTCAACTTATTATCTTTGCCTTATACAGGTTGGAGTGTCTGGTATCAGTATAAGGTTGCTAAACAATGGTGTCCGTTATGCTTGTCTGTGTTACTGCTTTTGTGGATGACGGCTATTGTGAATGTGTTCGGGCAATGGAGACTACCAACTTTTGAGATGCAAGATATGCTATCTGTGGCAATACTTTATTTACTTCCTTTCTTGTCTTTACATCTGTTGTCAGAACATTGGTTTCGTTCGGAACAGTTGGAGAATGTGAAGTATGAATTGAATAATCTGAAAGCGTCAGATAGTGTTTTTCTTTCTCAATTGGAGTTACAACCTCATTATAAAGTAAATCCAGCTATTTCTCAAATAGTTTGGGGATGTCCACAAGCTAAATTGCGTATTACAATATTGACTAATCCTCATTGTAATCCATGTGCGCAGATGCATAAGCGCATTGGTGCGTTGTTGAAGGAAATGGGAGATAAGGTTTGTGTTCAGTATATCTTTTCTTCCTTTAATAAGGAACTTGAAAAGAGTGCCCGATTTCTTCTTGCCGTTTATCAACAAGAGAATCATGAGAGAGCAGAAGCAATTTATAATGATTGGTTCGCTGGAAAGAAATATCTGGGAGAGACTTATATGCTAACGTTTGATTATGACTTAGAGTCTGTGGAAGTTAATCGTGAGCTGAGTAAACATAAAGAATGGCAATTTGAAAACAGATTGACAGCAACTCCTACTGTTTTAATAAATGGTTATCAATTGCCGGATAGTTATAAAGTTGAAGATATGAGACATTTTGGAGATTTAAATATCAATTGATATATAAATGTTACTGTGGAATATCGTAGGGCAGTAACAGTAATGGAATAGCTAACCATTATTATAATTCATACGGTAATACTTAAAATTTTATGCTTATGAAACGAGTTTTAGATGTTGCAGAAATGAAGCAGATTCATGGCGGTGCAGCAGTTTCAAATCTTTGTGCTTCAGGTGAAAAACTTTACACTTGCACTACTATCTATGTGGGTAGCGATGTAACAAGTAAAGGTGTGGTATGCGCCTATAGTGCAAGTGGTGCAGAATTGTTAATTACGATTCAAAGAGAATCGGAAGGAACTGAAGCTTTGGCTTCTTGTCACTAATTAATATAATATCAGTGGTAGGATAAATCTTACCACTGATAAATCACTGACATTATGAAAGTATGCATATACAGTTTGTTTTTAAGTCTTCTCCTTTTATCTTGTTTTAAGAGTGAGAAAAGCCCGTATTTGATTCTTGATCCGAAAGAACATATTTCTGAGTTCATCAGTATTTCTGAATTTGTAGATACAGTTATGTATATTCCTTTAGATACGTCCATGTTGATTAAGGGAATAGGAAGACATTTTTTGATTGATGATGACTGTATGTTTTTTGATACTAGTGAAGGAATTTTAAAGTATAGTAGACAAGGAACTTTTCTACAGAAAATAGGTCGCATCGGAGGTGCTCCCCAAGAGTATACCAATTATAGAGCTATAGCAATGGATAAAGAGAATGAAAGAATATATGTCTACAGTTTACCAAGAAAGCTTATAGTTTATAATTTTGATGGAGAGTTTCTGAATTCCTTTTCAGTAGAACTTCCCGATGATGGTCTATATCCTATACAAATGTACTATAGAAATGGATTGATATATTTCTTTTATCGAAATTGTTTGGGAGGTGAGACGCGTAAGTCTCTATTTTGGATAATTACGGATACTAAGGGACAGATGAAGACATATCGGCGTAGTAATGAGACTCAACTTGGAGCTGATTATGCAGCTTCGTATGGATTATTTGGTGTTAATGTAAAAGATGAAGATTCATTTGTATATTGGGATCTCTTTAATGATACTATTTTTCATGTTAATGGGATGGAAACAGAGATAGCTTATCTATGGGACAAAGGAAAGTTCCGTTTGTTGGATACTGACAATTTTGAAGTTCCTGATGATGACCGGAGAATATGTACGGCTCTCGTCGATGCTGATCGTTTTTTATTACTTCGTTGGAATACAATGAGGCATGTCGGTGCACAAGTCTTTTTATCTTATTATGATAAAAAGGAAAAGAAAGCTTATAAATTGGATGATTCACATGTAGTGCCGAAAAGTAAGTTGTCGCTTTTGAATCACTTTTTTGCTTATGAGCGAATAGATGGGCGCGAATATCTTTTGATGGGAGCAAAGGTAAATGAGTTACCGGATGATATGAAAGATTCTTTGGGGAATTTATCGTATGAGGATGAGGATAATCCTATTTTGGTATTAATAAGGCTGAATAAATGAAACACTCGTTCCCATATTATCATCAGGCGGATGCAATGGATTGTGGTCCTACCTGTTTGCGGATGATTGCTAAATACTATGGTAAAAGCTATTCATTACAGACATTGCGTGCACGCTCATTTATATCCCGTGAAGGAGTATCATTATTGGGAATTAGTGATGCGGGAGAGGCTATTGGTTTTCGGACGTCAGGAGTTTATGTATCATTTGAACAATTTATTACGGATGTACCGTTACCTTGCATCTTACATTGGGATCAAAACCATTTTGTAGTTTGCTATGGCATTAAAAAAAGAAAAGGGGAATATTGGTTTCAGATTGCTGATCCCGGAAAGCAGATGGTGACTTATAATGAACAGGAATTTAAGAAGTGCTGGCTGTCGACAAGGACAGAGGGGGAAGATGTCGGTACTGCATTGATATTGGAACCCGGACCGGACTTTTATCATCGTGAGGATGAACCGGAAATTAGAGAAAGAGGATTGCTTTTCTTTCTGAGATATCTCACCCCTTATAAAAAACAATTGATACAGTTGATATTGGGGATGCTGACAGTCAGCTTGTTGCAACTGATTCTCCCTTTTCTGACGCAATCATTGGTGGACGTAGGTATCCGTGATAGCAATTTGAATTTTATCATTCTGGTACTGATAGCACAAATCATAATTTCTGTTTCGCAACTTTCGGTAGAGTTTATTCGCAGTTGGATACTATTACATGTTAACACACGTATTACTATCTCTTTAATATCTGATTTCCTGGCTAAGTTAATGAAATTGCCATTGCACTTCTTTGACTCAAAAATGGTAGGTGACATTATGCAACGTATCGGTGATCATGAACGTATTAAAACGTTCCTGACAGGGTCATCTATTACCACACTCTTTTCCTTTGTCAATTTCTTTATTTTTGGCTTTGTTCTTGCTTATTATAATTTGACAGTGTTAGGTATCTTCTTATTGGGTAACACTTTGTATGTGTGTTGGATACTCGTTTTTATGAAGTATCGGCGGGAATTGGATATACGCCGTTTTGCACAAGCGGCAGGCGAACAAAGCAACCTGATACAAATTGTAACCGCTATGCAGGAAATCAAATTAAATAACTGTGAGACTCAGAAACGCTGGCAGTGGGAACGTATACAGGTGAAACTGTTCAAAATTAGCATAAAAGGTTTGGCACTGGGACAAATTCAGCAAGTGGGTTCCATATTCTTTAATCAAACTACCAATATTGTGATTTCCTTTATTGCGGCAAAAGCTGTAATAGATGGACAGATGACGTTGGGTATGATGATGTCTCTGACCTATATTATCGGTCAGTTGAGTTCTCCGGTATCTTCTTTTATTGGTTTTGCACAGCAATTTCAGGATGCCAAAATTAGTTTGGAGCGTCTGAACGAGATACATGGACGGAAAGACGAGGAACAGAATATTTCGTCAAAACTTACAGTGTTACCGGAAAAAGGGGATATACGGATAGAGAATGTTTCATTCAGTTATGACGGTGCAAACAGAGATTATGTACTGGATGATGTTTCTTTCAATATCCCTCAGCATAAAGTGACGGCGATTGTAGGGGCAAGTGGTAGTGGTAAAACAACTTTGATAAAATTGATGCTTGGCTTTTATACTCCTAATAAAGGAGCGATAAAGATACAGGATACTCCGTTAGAGAATATTAATCCACATTTATGGCGTGCCCGAACCGGGTCTGTGATGCAGGATGGTTTTATATTCTCCGAGACAATTGCACAGAATATTGCGGTAGGTGAGGAGCAGATTGATATTGAACGTTTGAGACATGCGGTGACCATTGCCAATATTCGTGATTTTATAGATTCCTGACCGTTGGGATACAATACTAAAATCGGTATGGAAGGAAATGGCATCAGCCAAGGGCAGAGACAGCGTATTTTGATAGCCCGTGCGGTGTATAAGAATCCGGATTACCTGTTTTTTGATGAAGCTACCAATGCACTTGATGCGAATAATGAACGCGAGATAATGGAGCATTTGCATGAATTTTATAAAGGGAAAACAGTTGTTATAGTGGCTCACCGACTTAGTACGGTGAGAGATGCAGATAATATCATAGTACTGGATAAAGGTAAAATAGCCGAAGAGGGAACCCACAAGGAATTGGCGGAACGGAAGGGTTTATATTACCAGTTGGTAAAGAATCAATTGGAACTGGGTAATTAGAAATTGGTAATTTGAGATAGTGGAAGAGGAGAAGAAATATAAAGAGATAGAGCTGCGCAGCGAGGAAGTGCAGGAAGTGATGAATCACATTTCACCCTGGGTGGTGAGATGGGGGATAACTGTGATGTTCATTATTCTGTTAGCTTTACTGGCAGGGTGCTGGATTTTTAAATATCCGGATGTTTTGCAGGCGGAAGTAACACTGACCACTGAGGAACCTCCAGCTTTTATATTGGCGCGTTCTATGGGTAAAATAGATACTTTATATGTACACAATGGCGATACGGTGAAGGCAGGCGAACATTTGGGAGTCATTCAGAATGCTTCTGTTACGGAAGATGTACTATGGCTGACAGACCGTATGAAAGACTGGGGAATAGCAGGTTATGAACCGGCGAAAGGGGCTGAATATTTTATAGGTAAGCGTTTGCAGTTAGGAGAATTGCAATCTGCATATGCCTCATTTATGATTGCTCTTTCAGATTACGTTCGCTTTATCGAGCAAGATTATTATGCAAAGAAGATGGATGCAGGAAAGAAACAATTGGCTGGGCAACGCTCTTATCTTAACTTGGTGGAGCGTGAACATACACTGACCGAAAAAGAAATGGAACTGGCGCAGAGTATGTACGACCGGGATTCCATTTTGTATGCGAGAAATGCAATGATTGTGGCAGAATTTGAAGAGTCGGGCAGCCGCTATTTGCAGAGTTTACGTACCAGAGAAACTTCCGGCATGAGTTTGCTGCAGGCTGAAATGCAGCTAAAACAACAGGAGGAGAACTTGCTGGACTTGGGTAAACAGGCTTATGATGAGGAACAGAACCGCAGGCTTGAATTGAAAAATGCAATTGAGCAGCTTCAGGCACAACTGAGTTCGTGGGCGCAGAACTATCTGTTTAGTAGTCCTATTTGCGGTAAGATAACTTTTATGACAGTTTGGAGCCGCAATCAGAATGTACAGTCGGGTGAGACTGTTTTTGTGGTTCAGCCTTCCGAAGAGTCGAAAGTGGTTGGTAAAGCCAAACTCCCTTTACAAGGTTCGGGAAAGGTGCAGGTAGGACAGAAAGTGCATATCCGTATGGATAATTACCCCGATCAAGAGTTTGGCTATGTGAGAGGAAAGGTGGAAAGTATCTCTCCGGCTCCGACGGAAGATGGACTTTATGTAGTGGAAATAGTATTGCTGGAAGGTTTGCATACGAATTATGGTAAAACCCTTCCGACTTTACGTGAATTGAAAGGCACGGCAGACATTATATTGGCAGACAGAAATGTATTGGAACGTTTATTAGCCCCGTTAAGGAAGATAGTAGAATACGAAGACTAAATAAAACCTTTGCTACTTTCCGCCAACTCCCGAACTTTTTCGTACTTTTGCCCATTCAATTAGTATGAACGATGGAAGTAACTTTAATCGTTCAATCGTAAATCGTCTAATCGTAAATAATCAAATGTTAACAAAAGTAATAGAACAAGCCAAAATAGATCGTTTTGCCAGATGGATGGGGCATGCGGAGAGAATTGTTATTGTAGCTCATGTAGCGCCGGATGGCGATGCCATAGGCTCTTCATTGGGATTGTGGCACTTCCTGAATTCACAAGATAAAACGGTAAATGTCATTGTGCCGAATGCTTTCCCCGACTTTCTGCGATGGATGCCGGGTAGCAAAGATGTATTACTCTATGACCGCTACAAAGAATTTGCCGATAAACTGATTGCTGAGGCTGAAATAATCTGTTGTCTGGATTTCAATGCTTTGAGTCGTATTGATGCAATGGCGGATGCAATAAAGGCAGCAAAAGGGAAGAAGATTCTGGTAGACCATCATCTGTATCCCGAAGATTTTTGTGATATCACAATCTCACATCCCAATATTTCTTCTACTTCGGAGCTTGTATTCCGCTTGATATGCCGCATGGGGTATTTTAATGAAATAACCAAAGAAGGAGCAGAGTGCATCTATACCGGTATGATGACCGATACAGGTGGATTTACTTATAACTCCAATAACCGGGAGATTTATTTTATCATCAGTGAATTACTTTCCAAGGGTATCGATAAGGATGATATTTACCGGAAAGTTTATAATACTTACTCTGAAAGTCGCTTGCGACTGATGGGTTATGTGCTTTCAAATATGCAGGTTTATCCCGATTATCATTCTGCCTTGATCTCATTGACAAAAAATGAGCAGGGACGTTTCAATTATATTCGGGGAGACAGCGAGGGGTTTGTAAATATTCCTTTGAGTATAAAAGACGTGGTTTTCTCTTGCTTCCTACGTGAAGACACGGAGAAGCCGATGATTAAGGTTTCATTGCGTTCTGTGGGTACATTTCCTTGCAATCAGTTAGCAGCTGAATTCTTCAATGGAGGAGGACATCTGAATGCTTCCGGTGGTGAATTTTATGGTACGCTGGAGGAAGCAAAGAAAGTCCTGGAACGTGCTTTAGAGAAATTCAAGCCTTTATTGAATGCGAAAGGATAAAAAAAGAGGGGCACAAAGGTTAAAAGATACGAACTTTCCTCGTAGAGCTTTCAACTTTCAACGAAATCGAATACTTTTGTACGGAATTACTAAATAACAGATAATGAAGAAACTTACATTATTCTTTTTGTCTTTGCTGGTATGTGGGCTGGCTTTTCAGGCTTGCGATAACACCAAGACTTATGCAGAAATGCTGGAAGAGGAAAAAGATGCCATCAAAGCATTTATAAAGGACAATAATATTAAGGTTATATCCCAAACAGAGTTTTATAGAAACGACTCGACTACGGATACGCTTAAGAATGAATATGTGCAACTTGCCAGTGGCGTATATATGCAAATACGGGATAAAGGCTCTAAAAATCCTGCCGATACAGTGAAGGCGAACGACCAAATATTGGTGCGTTTCATGGAATATGGCCTTATTCAAGGAGATACGACAATGTCTAACTTAGGATTTGCGGAAGTAGTAGATGAATTTAATTACCGGGTAACGAGTTCTTCCATTGCCGGTCAGTTTACGCAAGGATTGATGCTTACTTATTACCAAACGACTGCCGTTCCTGCTGGTTGGTTAGTACCACTGGCCTATGTACGTGACATGGCACACGTCAGACTGATCGTTCCTTCAAAGATGGGACACAGCACAGCTATGCAGTCCGTATACCCTTATTACTATGATATCCGTAAATACCAAATCTATAGGTAATTATAGTATATAACCAACAATCTTTAAATCATTAACCTAATGACTCTAATCAAATCTATCTCTGGAATCCGCGGAACTATTGGCGGAGGAGCCGGTGTGGGCTTGAATCCGCTTGACATCGTGAAATTCACATCAGCGTATGCCACACTTATTCGCAAAACGTGCACGGTAAAAAGCAACAAAATTGTAGTAGGACGCGACGCCCGTATTTCGGGTGAAATGGTAAAGAATGTAGTAGTAGGTACCCTGATGGGTATGGGATGGGATGTAGTGGACATCGATCTGGCTTCTACACCGACCACTGAATTGGCCGTAACTATGGAAGGCGCCAGTGGTGGTATTATCCTGACTGCTTCGCACAATCCGAAACAATGGAATGCCCTGAAATTGCTGAATGAACGCGGCGAATTTCTGAATGCTGCCGAAGGTAACGAAGTACTTCGCATTGCCGAGGCTGAAGAATTTGACTTTGCTGATGTAGATCATCTGGGATCATATCGCAAGGATCTGACTTACAATCAAAAACATATAGACAGTGTGTTGGCGCTTAGTCTGGTAGATGTAGAAGCTATCAGAAAGGCGAACTTCCGCGTGGCTATTGACTGTGTGAACTCTGTGGGTGGTATTATTCTGCCTGAGTTACTGGAGCAACTGGGTGTACAGCATGTAGAGAAGCTCTATTGCGAACCGACCGGTGATTTCCAACATAATCCCGAACCACTTGAAAAGAATCTGGGTGACATAATGAACCTGATGAAAGGTGGCAAGGCTGATGTGGCTTTCGTAGTTGACCCTGACGTAGACCGCTTGGCAATGATTTGCGAAGATGGAAAAATGTATGGCGAAGAATACACGCTGGTGAGTGTGGCCGATTATGTGTTGAAGCATACTCCGGGTAATACAGTTTCTAACCTGAGTTCTACACGTGCTTTGCGTGATGTAACCCGCAAGTATGACAAGGAATATTTTGCTTCTGCCGTAGGCGAAGTAAACGTTACTACCAAGATGAAAGAAGTGGGTGCCGTAATTGGTGGCGAAGGTAATGGCGGAGTCATTTATCCGGAAAGTCACTACGGACGTGATGCGCTGGTTGGTATTGCCTTGTTCCTGAGCCATCTGGCACATGAAGGCAAGAAGGTGAGCGAGCTTCGTGCAACTTATCCTGCTTATTTCATGGCAAAGAATCGCGTAGATCTGACTCCTGAAACAGATGTGGATGCTATTCTGGCTAAGGTGAAAGAAATTTATAAGGATGAAGAAATCAATGACATCGATGGTGTGAAAATAGACTTTGCCGATAAGTGGGTACACTTGCGTAAAAGTAACACCGAGCCGATTATCCGCGTGTATAGTGAAGCGTCTACAGCAGAAGCGGCAGAAGAAATCGGTCAGAAGATAATGAAGGTGATTGAAGATCTGGCTAAGTAAAAGTTGTCAAGAGCAGATTTATAAATATTTAGTAAATGGGAGGCCTCGGCTTCCCATTTCTGTTTTCGGAACAGACGGTCTGTTTACTTCAAACGCATGGTTTGTTTGCCCTGAACAGAGGGTCTGTTTGCCTCAGGTGGATCATCTGTTTCGCTGGGGTGAGTAACTGAAATGCCACATGTCTCCGAGGCAAATGCCAGCCATTTTACTTGTTGAAGTGTGGCGTCGAGGTTGCTGACCTGTGGCATTAGGGGAGTTGACCTGTGGCATTGGGGACGGAATGATGGGCAGGCAAATAAAAAAACGGAGAAACAATGCTTCTCCGTTTATGCTAATTTAAAATTGAAGTAGATTTAAAAACACAATACAAATATACAACATGCAGAAAGCGATGTCAAGTGTTTCGGTACTTTTATTTTAGCGAAAGTACTTTTTCAATCTCTCCTTCAAAGTTGGGGGTGAATATGCCTTTCCCCAGATTTTCTTTAATTTCTTCTATGGCCCAGAATCGTCCGCCGTCCAGTTCGTCACTGGGAGTGATCTCACCGTCGTATACGGTTTTGTGTACAAAGACGAGTTCCTTCTCACGTGCGGATTCAAAAACATAATGAGTGACGGTTTCAGGAGTAAAGTCAGTAATACCCAGTTCTTCGCGTACTTCGCGCTTCAGAGCCATTTCTACACTTTCACCCAGGTCTACATGTCCTCCTACGGAAGTATCCCACTTTCCCGGCTGGATATCTTTCCATTCGGGACGTTTCTGCATATACAGTTCGCCTTTGGAATTAAAAACGTGCAGGTGAATGACCGGATGCAAGAGTTTGCTGCCACTGTGGCATTCGCCACGTGTAGCGGCACCTGTGATATTTCCCTGTTCGTCGACGATAGGAAACATTTCTTGGCTATTATCGCTGTTCATTGTTGTGAATCATTTTTAAATCCTTTCACGGCAATGCGTCCGGGATTGGATTGGTTAAGTTGTAGTTTGAGAGATATTTCTGCTATGGCGTTGAAGAGACTTTCGTGATCTCTTTCATTACTTTCTAAATCTTCGGCTATTTCGGCAAGTTGTTGTTTTATTTGTTCCAATTCATCTTTTACGGAAAGATTATTTTCTTTGTATGCAAAAATAAGTTGATGCATTCGCGTAAATGCTCGCATTATGTTGATGTTGATTTGAATGGCAAGCGGGCTGCGCAGGACAGATGAAAGCATAGATACACCATTTTCTGTAAAGGCAAATACACTTGTAGCACCAATATTATATTCGGGGGGTATCACATTTTGTGATACCCCTATGTGTATCAGATTATTAGCTTCTTCTTTAGTCAGCGTAAACATAAAGTCTTCAGGAAATCGCTCAATATTTCGTCTTACAGCTTGCTTTAATGTTCTTGTTTCTATTCCATAAAGTTCCGCCAAGTCAAAATCCAGCATGACTTTAGTTCCACGTACTTCGTAAATCTTATTTTCAATTAATGTTAGTTCGTCGTTCATAATAGATATTTTTGGGCCTTATATGTACCAGCTATGATTACGGTATTAATAGTGAAGAATCTCCATAACTCAGAAAACGGAAGTCATGATCTAATGCGAAGTCATATATCTTTCGCCAGTTACCTTTTACAAAAGCCGAGACAAGCAATAGCAATGTACTTTGCGGTTGATGGAAATTAGTGACCATGGCACATACAATCTTGTAGTCGTATCCTGGTGCGATAATGATCTGCGTGCTGGTGTGCAGGGCTTCCACATCGTGATGGTTCAGATAGTCGAGTACGGCTTGCAGAGCTTTTACAGATGTGATATCCGCAGCTTCTTCAGCTGTTTCATAAGGTTGCCATTGGCGGACGTGAAGTTTTTCTTCTGTGGCATCCGGATTTTTCAGCAGAGTAACGCCTATATGGTAGAGGCTTTCCAGTGTTCTTACTGAAGTAGTACCTACTGCAATTGCTTTTCCATCGTGTGCTATCAGCTTTTCAATGGTTCCGCGTGACACGGAAATATATTCCGTATGCATTTCGTGCCCTTCAATCTCTTCACTTTTAACGGGTTTGAAAGTACCTGCACCTACGTGCAATGTCAGTTCTTCGAGATCAATACCTTTTTCTTTCAGAGCATCCAGCACACGGGGGGTAAAGTGTAGTCCGGCAGTAGGAGCAGCTACGGAGCCTTTTATTTTAGAATAAACAGTCTGATAGGTTTCCTTGTCACTTTCCTGAGTATCCCGGTTCAAGTATGGCGGAATGGGGAGTTCTCCGAAAACTTCAAGAATATCAGCAAAAGTAATCTCCGGATTATCCCAACGGAAATCAACCCAATGGCTGGTGCCATGACATTCACCACGAGTGGCAGTCAGAGTTATCGGTTGCCCTTTTACGGTCATCTCCCGTTTTAGCGTGCCTTCTTTCCATTTCTTCAGATTACCGATCATGCAGAGCCAGGCAGCGTGTTCGGTTTGCTGGAAATTGAGGACATAATCGTTTGGTTCAATGGGTTCCAGACAGAATACTTCAATCAAAGCGCCGGTATCCTTGCGGAAGTGCAGTCGTGCCTGTATCACTTTCGTATTATTGAATATCACCAGACTTCCTGTCGGCAGATGGGATGGAAGTGAAGTGAAGCGATCTTCGGAAACTTCGCCGTGACGGTAGACCAGGAGTTTGGACTGATCGCGCACCGGCAGAGGAAATTTGGCTATGCGCTCATCCGGTAATGGATAATTGAATTCGCTGATACGGATATGTTTTGGATCTTCTTTCATGATAAACTTCTTTACGGGCTGCAAAGGTACGGATATTTATCGTCTTTTTTCTATCTTTTTTTATTGAGTTACCGTATCTTTGTAGAACGATTGTTTGTTTAAGCAACTCCAATCATAAATTGTAAATAGCTAAATTGTAAATGATATGATGAAAATTGGTGATAAAGTACGTTTCCTCAATGAAATCGGCGGAGGAATCGTGAAAGGATTCAGGGGGAAAGATATTGTATTGGTGGAAGATGCCGATGGCTTTGATATTCCGATGCCCATGCGTGAGTGCGTAGTAATTGATACGGATGATTATAATATGACCCGGCCGGTGCCGAAGGCAGCTCCGAAGAAAGCGGAGGAAAAGCCGGTACGTTCTTCTATTTCTCACCCGGTTCAGGAAGATAGTGAAGTGCAGCGCTTGTTCAAGCCGCAGGTATCTGTTTACCGTCAGCCGGAAATGCGTGGGGGAGATATTCTAAATGTTTTTCTGGCTTTTGTACCGGAAGATATTAAGGCTGTCAGTACTACTCCTTTCGAATCTTATCTGGTGAATGATAGCAATTACTATCTGTATTACACTTACCTCTGTGCAGAAGGAAAAGCATGGAATGTTCGTTCCAATGGAATAGTAGAGCCGAATACGAAGTTGCTGCTGGAAGAATTTGAGAAGGTGGAACTGAATGACCGTGAACATGTTGCAGTACAGTTCATTGCTTTTAAAGAGGATCGTTCTTTTGCTTTGAAGCCGGCAGTCAGTGTGGAACTTCGCATAGATACGGTGAAGTTCTATAAATTGCACACATTCCAGGAATCAGAATTCTTTGAGACACCTGCCCTGATTTATGATATAGTGAAAGATGATGTTCCCACCAAACAGGTGTATGTATCAGCTGAAGATTTACAATCTGCTTTGCTGCAAAAGAAAACTGAAGATAAACCAAAGTCTCAGCCAATTGTGAAGCGCGGTGGACAAAATGGTATCATCGAGATTGATTTACATATCGGAGAATTGCTGGACGATACTAAAGGAATGAGTAACAGTGAAATATTGAATTACCAGTTGGACAAATTCCGAGAAGTTCTGGAGCAATATAAGAATAAACGTGAACAGCGCATTGTTTTTATTCACGGTAAGGGTGATGGCGTGTTGCGCAAAGCATTGCTGGAAGAACTGAAACGTAAATATCCGAATTTCCGGCATCAGGATGCTTCTTTCCAGGAATATGGTTTCGGAGCGACGATGGTGACGATAAAATAGTTACGGGTTACGAGCTACAAGTAGCTGCGCTTTCATTCCGAAAGGCACTCGTAACTTGTAGCTCGTAGCTTCGTAGCTCTTATATCTTCTTTTTTCCCAAAGGAATAGAAAGTCCGATGAAGGCATTTACATGTTTGGAGTTATTTCCGAAGAACATATAGTCAGTACCCAGCATCAAGGGACCTACCTTGAAAGCAAAGCCGAATGTTTCACCACCTTGAAGCATGGAGTAACTTAATGTAGCGTTGATTAAAGTGTTCGGGCGATAATTGGCGGATAAAGTCAATTCGGAATATGTCTTTAACTGACCGAAGCGGGTAGTTGATAATAATCCTACTCCCAGTTTATTATTCAGGAATCCGTATTCTCCTCCTAAAACCATAGTCGGGGATAAGGAAGTGGTGCGGGATTTATTTTCTTTCTTCTGCAAACCGTACAATTCAAAGTCCAGTACATCAGTAGATTCGCTGTAATTATCTTTATCAATAGCGATATCTTTGTTTGATTCGGCTATCTGGGTGTTTGATTTACCCCAAGAGATAAAACCTAAGTCGAGGATGGCAGCAGAGAACGTAAGGTTCTTCATAACCTGATAGCTTGCTCCCAGATCTAAGCCTGCTCCGTATCCACTGATACCGAAATTATTGTAGTCCAGATCCGTGATGTATCCATTTTCTTCTTCCAAGTCCAGACCTTTAGCAGAGGCTTCCAGATAGGCATCTGATTTTAGCTGGAATTCGGAGTCTAGGCCTGCTTCTTTGCCTGATATATAAAGTTGATTGATTTTTAAATTCAGGTTTCCGGCACCTAACAATAGTTTGGCTTTACCACCTATGGTCAGACGGTCGTTTATGGCACGTGAATAACCTGCTCCAACCTCTATATAAGAGTTCAGACGCAGTTTCTCATTCTGAATATTAAAGGTTCTGCTGCTTCCCCAAGTAAAATCTTCCGCATCTATGGCACGCAGATATTCGAACATGGTTTTAGGAATAGTTGCATCCACATCTACACGTGCTCCTACATTGAATGACCAGAATCCTTTGCCTTTATAGAATCCGAAAGAGATGACATCCGTATTGAGATTGATGTTCAGCTCATTCATTCCTTTCAGACGGTTGTAGAACTTATCATTATTGTAAAACTCTCCGTCGGAGTCAAAGACGTCAATAACATCCTGGATACCCAAAGAGTTGGAGGATACCTCGGCTGCTAATGAACCGATTACAGGTAAATTGACATAGCCACGCTTGGGTTGCATTGCCGGATTCAACTGCATGCGGGTACTGCTACCCTCCATAAAGTAAGATGAACGCATATACTGCGCTTGCATGGCTGTGGGGAGAAGAAAAGAGATGCAAATCCCCAGAAGTAAAAGCTTTCTCATTGTGCTTCGTAAATTGTGGGTTACTGTTAATGATTACTTATATCTGTTGTTGCAAAGTTAAAAGAACTATTCGTTATATCAAAATTATATAATAAATAAAAATAGGATAAGAGGCTGCTTTTATGGCTATATGGCTTCATAATTGGATTGAGTGGGAAGAATAAGATGATATATTCATTTTAGTTCTTCTCTTTGTACTTCATCCACTCCCTTTATGCGGTTGATGTGACTGATAATGATTTGTAACTCATTGAATGAGTGGACTGAAAAATTAATGAAGCAGTCCACTATTTCGTCTGTTGTGGTGGTGTGCAAACTTTCAATAGAAAGCTTTAGTTTATTGGTGATGCAGTCGATCAGGTCACTTAACAGATGATAGCGGTCTATTGCCCTGATATGGATTCGTACCGGATATAGAATATCATTGTCTTCTTTGAATTCGATGGATACAATGGAATCACCCTTCTGTGAAGCCAAGCGGATAGCTGTGGGGCAATCACGTTTATGAATGGTTACTGATTTGTCATTTTCTGTAAATCCGATGACTTCATCTCCCGGAAGTGGCTGACAGTAGGGGCAGCGTTGATATGGTATCTTTTTCATCCGATACAGATAAGTGCGTAAATAACGTTTAGCCTTATAAGTTAAGACGTGATTGATCCAATCCGGTTGTGGGTGTATTTGTTCGTTTGCCCCAACTTCTACACAATCCCCACGATGAAGTACGGTCTTGATAGAGCATAATTTCCCATTGATACGGGCATATTGGGCATGTTCTCCTAACCGGCTGTGTATTTCAAAGGCGAAGTCCAAAGCCGTGGCATGTTGTGGTAGAATAACTGCTTGCCCCTTGGGAGTAAAGACCATAATGTCATCATTATAAAAAGATGAAACGACGTTTTCGATGAACCAGCCATCTTGACTGTGATAAGCAATATCTTGTAAAACGAACTTGAACTTTTCGATCCACTTCTTTATATTGCTTTCTGAGCGACTGGCTACACAGCCAAACTGTGAATTATAAATCATCCGTTCGCTGCTGATATGTATTTCTTCCCAGACACCGTGTTCGGACAGTAATTTTACATGAAAACTTTGATAGCCGTTCTCTTTCGGAGAATCCACATAGTTGGCAATACTACCCGGTTTTTCTTTGAATATATCTGTCAATAGTGAGTAGATTTTCAGGCATATGTTCTTTTCCGATGCTTCTAAGTCATCGGGAAAAATGATCTGGATGAAATGCCTGTGATCCAGGTGCTTGAAGTCCTTATGGGATCGATTTATCTTACGCCAAAGACTATAGGGCATTCTGTATTGTACCTCTATCTTTGCTTGAATATTATGCTTCTGAAGAATACTTCCTATCTTATCAGTGAAAGATTTTAGATCGGTATGATTATCGCTTTTGTCTTGTTGAAGCAGTTCTATGAACTGTGCATATTCATGCGGACAACGGAAACGGAAACTGAGATTTTCCAGTTCTGTTTTTATCTCGTACAAGCCTAGGCGATTAGCTAAAGGGGCATAGAAATAATCTGTTTCACCTGCTATCTTCATTTGTTTATCAGGCTTCATGCTGTCGAGTGTACGCATATTATGCAAGCGGTCCGCTAGCTTTATCAGGATGGCACGTATGTCATAATGGACAGAATCGAGCATCTGTTTGAAATTATCCAGTTGTTTGGACATTTCGTAGTGTTCTTTCTTCTGTTTGGTCACCACACGTACTAAGAAAGCGACATCTTCACCGAATTGTTTCTCAATGTCTTCTACGGTATGTGGTGTGTCTTCTACCACATCGTGTAAGAAAGCAGCAATCACAGGATTTGCTCCCAGCATAAGTTCTTCTGCAACGATACGGGCTACTGCTATCGGATGAATGATATAGGGTTCTCCTGTTTTGCGCGTCTGCCCTTTGTGAGCTTCATGAGCCAGCTGATAAGCTGCTTTAATTTGCTCCATTTCTTTTGGGGTAACCCGTTGCTCCATTGTGTGGAAAAGATTTTCTACACGTTCTTTTATCAGTTTTTCGTAATCTTGTTCCATAGTCTTTATGAATAATAATATTGTTATTTTACCCGTTCTCCTTTGCCATTCAGTAGTACGCCGTAATCATTCTGAGATTCACAGAGATATAGATCTGCTCCTACAGCGGTGATGGTACTATATGAAGGAGGTGTAATGATTTGACCATCCGGCGACATCAGGCCATACCATCCCTGTTCTGCCTGATAACACATACATCTGGCGATTGCTTGCATATTGGTTGGTTCGTTATCTTCCGTTTCACTTATTATTTTGCCATTATCATCGTAATTCTTTGTGGTACCATAGCGCAATTCATTTGTAGGATAGGTGATTTTCTCTACATGGCTGATGTAGAAATCGTCTATGAGATTGCCTTGCAGATCATATTGACGCATCGTGTGATCCTGCATCGTGCTAAAGATAATACCGTCATAGATCCAGTAACTTGCTTTGGCGTAAGGGATGATAGTATTTAACTTAGTGTCCATTACTGTTTCTTCTATACCGTTATTTACTATCAATAACGTGCCATATTGTTGGATAGAGAAATATTGCGGTTCTAAAATCCACTTGCCGGTTAGGTCTATCAGTCCTACTTTGTCTCTACGCTCATTATGTACCACACAAAATCCATTATGGAACACATATCCTTCCATACCTGGAATATAGGGTTGATGGTTGTCAATAATCACTTTACCGGTCGGATCGATAAATTTTATCCAACCATTATCATCAACTGAAGCCAATCCATCAGAGAATATCCACGCGTGATCATATCGGGGTTTTATGGCTACTTTCCCAGTGAACATATTGAAGTATCCACGCTGTTTCCCATCGCTATAGCATATTAGTGAATCATCACCCAGAGGTTTAGCTATCCACTGAATATTTTTCAGTGTCTTGTTGTCATTGCGGTCGATGACATATCCCTTTTCGTAATAACTATCACGGCAGAAAGTTGCATTGCGTGAAAGATATTGCGTATAGACTTCTTTCGGGGTATCAGCAAATGTAATATCATAGCGGTTACATAGTGTTTCAAAGAAGCTACAAGTCGCAGCAACAGTGCATAAAATTACGAATAGGGTGAAGCAGCTGCCGACAATACGGCGCAGGAGTTTTCCATACTTCGAGTTATCTTTCATTCCTAAAACTACTGTAATCCAATTGGCAATACCGGTCAGAATGCCGGTTAGTCCATGCCAAAATAAAATGATTGCTCGTCTCATTTTTAATCCTCCATTTTATAATAATAGGAAATATTGTTCTCATCACAGAATTCTTTCAATCGGGTAATATCATTATCCGCATCGGGCAATCTGTCAAGTGCCCATTTCAAACCACTCTCATCCTTAATTCCAAAAGAGGTAAATAAAGTCTTTGCATCAATATCCTTAATGATATATGTTTGCTTTGAATCGTTACCAAAACATGAACCGTTACTGGCATCATAACAGAAAAAATATTTTCCATCAATGATACTGTAATCTGCCATGAAGGATTTTTTCTTGTGTCTCATACTTCTCTTACTGAATTGTTGGCTTTCATTATAGATGTTCATTGCTTTTATTTAGGTGTTGTTTTACCGTGATACAGGTCGTCAGCGATATGCAATATTACATCATGCAGTTCCAAGTCATCTTTATAGAATTGGGGTATCGCATCGTAACCAGTAGCTGCACCTAACAGATTGCCAGCTACAGCCCCTGTGGAATCGCTGTCACCTGCATGATTTACAGCTGCGATCATGGTTCTTTCAAAGTTCTCGAAATGGGTCAAAGCACAGTAGATGGCTATAGCAACAGTTTCTTCAGCGACCCAACCTCCCCCTAATTCGTCTTCGATGGTACGTACATCATCAGTTGAAATATCTGATAAAAGAATGGCTTTCTTTACTAAATACACCAATTTTTCAACTTCTTCGGCATAGTTGGTAAACATCCGTTGTATGGATTTCAGCCCTTCCTTTATGTACTCCTTGAATGTTTCCTTTTCCGGATTTTCATCGGTTGCCAGGCGATAAATGAGATGGGAAATAAGAGCTGCAGGAATAAAACCTAATGGATGCTGATGAGTAAGTTCTGCTGTATCTGCTGCAAGACGGTCAAGTGCATCTATATTAGATATTCTTCCTTGGGCTAGGCCATATAAAGGGATGGGAGCTATGCGCATAACTCCGCCACATCCTTTGCTGTTATTGTGAGGGCCTTTTCCCGCAATAATATCAGAAAGAGCAGTGAGGCAGGTATTGCCGGGTGCCCTGCGTTGGTTTAATTCTGGAATATCCCCAATCCAGCATTCATTGAAGCGCTTACTCCTCCTACCTAATTGAGTGTAATACCATTCTATATAAGCTTCACAAATGCTGGGTATAGGAGCACTCCCTTTTTCTTTTGCATTTAATATGCCACAGGCTGTAAACAAGGTCATCTGTGTATCATCAGAAATCCAAGCTTTCCTAGTAGAATTATCGTCATTCCTCCACCATTGTCTAACGTCAAGACGGGTAATTCCTGCATCTCCATATCTTCTTTGAATACCTGCATATGAATCTATAAATTCTACAGGATACCCTAAAGCGTCACCTATGGCTCCACCTATTAATGAACCACGTATTCTGTCTTTTTGTGTTTTCTCATCCATAATATTGTTCTTTTTAATTTGTTATGCTGTTATTAATTTGTTTACTGGAGATTTGCAATAACATATCTTCCTATGATGGAGTAGTTGATAACATCTTCCTCATCCTCACATTGATAATCTGCGCCAATGCTTTCTAAGAATTCTTGAAAGTGGATTCTTAAAGGTTTCAATGCCGTTGTTTCCATAATAATTTCTCTTTCTTCCATGATTATGATAAAGTTCTACGATATTAGTTCATATTTACATTCAGGAAACCATCGTTCCAGGATGTTATCTACTTCTGATTCTATTTCGGGGGTGATGTGTCTGCACACTTTTTGATATGCTGCAGTTAGACATATAATTTCGTCTATCCAGCCGATAATAGGCAGGCGTTTTGCCGAAATTAGATCAATGGGCAGTATGAGATAAGAGATCGCTGATGCAATAAGTAGCTTATCTGATTTTGGAGTATCAGAACTTTTCATTACATAATACAATAAGAGTAAAGGGCGAGTACTTACTCTTCCTGCTTTTTTGGCATAGTCGCCAAGTTTTTCCCATAGTAGGGAATAGTTGATGAGGCTTTGCTTTTTCATGATAATAATGTTTCTTTTCTATATAGAGTACACATTATCATAATAACTATCACTAGGTAGCCTCCATACAAGTAATTTTGGTAACTTTTTATAAATTTAGCTCTTGCATGACCAGGATGAGATGTAATCAGCAGAATAATTGTTGGGCATATCAGATAATTCTGCTGTATATAATTTAGATATTTACTTGAGCTTTGAGAACAACTTTCCCTGCATATATCAAGCCAATCCTCTCTATATTAGCTATCGGTGTACCATTGGGTACAATTTTGAAAGGAACAGGTATATGCCTTGTACTGTCAAAAATAGAATCTTTTTCCATGGATTCAACTCCATTGTTTGATAATATCTCTATTATTCGAGATTGGCAAAACTTGATTGTCTGGCGCGAATTCTCGTCCTCTGCTTTAGTGAGAACAATATCTAGTTCTTTAATTAGCTCAGTAAAAGATTGTATTAATGATTCTTCCTTAATTTTAGGGATAACAGGAACTGTTTCTTGTAGTTGGGTGGATTCTGTTATTGAAGTATCTTTGTGTTTTAGTTGATGGATTAAAGGAAGGGGGGTATCCTGTTCTTCTACATCCGGTTGTGATTCAACTAAAATTGATGCTTGTGTACTATCTTCTATATTGGACGTGTCGAAATAATCACTTTGTGTGTCCAATATAGGTTCGGATTCATCAAGGGTGACAATATTATCCATCGGAGGAATATATTGCGATCTTTCTTCAAACTCAATATCTTCTCTTAGAGTAGTATCCTGAGTACGTTCTTGTTCGGTATCACCGAATAAAAAACTTTTGATTATTGATATTAATTTCATCATATTTTTAATTGTTAGCAAGTTTATTATATTGGGTTTTGGCTACATCTGCCACAATTTGTCGAACGCTATTAGGGGCCGAGCAATTGTATACGGCAGACCAGTATTTCTGTCTTTGGGCAGGATTAAGATCTATTTCTTTGCCACTGAAAAGAATATTTAATTCTGAAATTTCAGAATTAAAGAATTGGTCTTTTGCTGAGATGACCTTTTGAAAGGCCAGATAACAATCATTGATAACAGCCAGTTCTTCATTTAAAGTGTCGATTTCATCCTTAAATGAAATAATTGTATTCTTTACTTCATAAATTTCTTCAATGGATGGTATATGTTTGTTTATTAATTTGTAAACAATCTCTTTTACACTATTGTCCAAATGGTTGCATTGAGCCAGACAATACCCTTTTATTTTAGCATCATGTTCTGCTTCCATGAAAAATTCATCATATTGAATTTCGGTCATTATGCGTTTTAATTCTAAAAGAATTTTATGGCATCGAAGTAAACGGTTCCTGCAAAAGAAATGATTGTTGATAATTTCTCGTAAAGCTGCCATTCCTGAAAAAGAGTTTAATTTAGATATAGCATTGTTCAAATCATCAGTATAGTATAACTCTTTTGCAACTAATGCGAATGTGCTCCAAGGTAAATCCTTTATTGCAAAGTCTTTTAGAATTTGTTTCCTTTCACTAACACTTAATAAGCAGTCGGGTAGCTTCTCGTGGAGGAAAGCTGTTTCTGATCCTATCGATAGCTTAAATCCTTTTTCCGAACTGAAGCCTGTATGTAGTATGTTTTTTAGTTTTTCTGCACTTTCAAGTGTGGGTAAGTACTTACTAATGGCAGCAGATGTCGGCATTATGGTAAATAATTCTTTCTCAAAATCTTTAGTAAATTTAGGCACGTTTTTTATTTGGTCTAATTCTTTATCGATTTTTGAAAGTACTCCAATTCCATTCAAGGCTGTTATCCCTTGTCCACCATCATACAAAGAAGCTAGAAATTCTTTGTCTGTTTCTGTTGGAACTGTATTGAATATATATATTATTGCATCGGCATTATTAGACAGATTAATGGTGTCCTGCTGGTGGCGTTTGCGAAGTTTAAAATAAGAGTCAGTCTGTATTTGGTGAGAGTCTCCATCATCACCTACATCGGCGCCAATGCCCGGAGTATCTACTAATGTGACTTCTTCAAGGATCGGATTATCGTCTATATAAAAGATAAGCTTATCAATTTTTGATGTTATTTTCAATGTTTCCTCGCTTGTTCCCTGTAAGGTGTCGAGAAAATCCTTTGACTTCCACTCCTTGCTTCCATCAATGTATTGACAAAGAACAGGTTTGTCTTTTGATAAAGGTTTGCCTTTTTTAAAGATGTTGATTGTTGCAGTCGTTTCGGTAGAACCTGTCATAGCTAAGTCTACACCTAGCAACGAATTGACTAAAAAGCTTTTTCCGGCTTTGACTTTTCCGGCAACAGCTAAAACACAAGGGGATGAGATTTCTTCTTGGAGAGACTTTAAACCGAAAAGGTATTTTTCTCTCCAAAAAGATTTATCAATATATGAAGATATTCTCTTCAGAAGTTGCTGGGTATTTGTTATGATTTCACCTTCTTTCATTTTCGTCGGTACTTTTAATTAGATGATGTAGTAATCTGATTGCTTCTTCTAAACCAACTTTATTTATTAAAGTATGAACCAATTTTATAACTTCTTTTACTTCTTGCCTTTTTCGTAATTTAAGTTCAGAGATGGGGCTTACTTCTGAACTTGACTCTTTTGGATACTGTCGCCTGAATTTGAATTCTGCAAGATCGGCGTCGTGGCTGTTTTTCCATTCATCAGTATTATGAAGACTATAATGGCTACTACTATCCCGATTGCTATTATCAACTTCAGGCGCAATTCTTTTTTTGGCTTATACGGATTTTCTTTATTGTCTTTAGGTTGATCATCCTCCGGATTTTTGGGGAGAATAACTCCTCCTTCTTTCTTATAAATGTGTTCTTCGTGAATATTAATTCCGATAACTATTGCATTCATATAATGATATTTGCTATCATAAGCATGTAATTTATCTTCTAAACCTGTAATTACGGATACATCATTCATTGTTGCCATGGCTTCTGCCATTAATTCGTTTTCTTTTACCGAATTATTTAAGATTGCAGATTTGTTACTATCGGTGTTCAATGAGAGATTGAAGCTGGTAGCCTTAATTGTATTAAATTGCTCAAATTCGATATCTACCCATGCGCCTTTCTTCTTAAATTCGTCTTTAGGAGCATACCATAAAGATATAATGTGTTTGGCATAGATTTCTTTAAAAAAATCTAAGTCAAAAGGAATGCACTCAATTGACGTATTATCTAAAAGAATACCAAAGAACCCTCGTACAGGTGTTCCTGTGTAGTCCGTATTACATTCTGCACTTAGGGCTGAATTCATGAGACCGACACCAAAAAGTGTCAAATTGCCTTGGCGTGAAAATAGCCACCTTGGAGTTTTAAGGTCGGATGGGTATATATCAATATTGATAGAACCTCGTGCCTGCATCAGAAAAAACTTGCGCCTTTCTGGCGAACAGAAATCATCACTCGGAGAGAATACTAGTTTATAGTCATTCTCTGAGTTTCGGGTGTAAATAAAGTATTGTGCTTTCATCCTTTTCATAGTTTAGTACCATTGATGTAGACATCAGCTCCGTTTAGGAGGAATGGCTTAATCTTGGACAAAGTATTATTTAATTCTATTAGTGCTTCCTTTTCTTTTCCTATAATATTGTTAGAAGAATTGATACGATTACGAATCTTGTTTTCATTGTTATTAAAGAATTTTTCGAATGCACTTTTTGACATTTCATTATTTAATTCATTTTGTGCATTTTTGTAGTCATCTTGCGCTGATGATAATTTTCCTATAGCTTCTTCTATTTTATTAGAAATAACACAGAATAATGAGTAAATGATAGGTATATGGATGTTACCCGCTGTAGGTCCAATAATTAGGTCACCTTCCAATTCACCATTTTCGTTACTCAGGTTTTTACCTAAAGTGACAGTTGTTATGGCAGCAGTGATATTTGTACCGTGGCCAAACATCGATTGTAACTTATTTTTAGTAAACTCTTTGGCTTTGAGTAATTCTTGCGGTGAGAGCATATCTGATTTTGATATAACAATCATGACAGGTGTTCTGGCATCATTCGTCCTATCGAGAAAGTTTTCATACAAAGTACTTAAAAAGTTTAGCTTAATGTTACTTTCTACATCTTTTTCCATAGCTTTAATGACGGTGTCCGCCCCAACAAAAAACAATAACACGGCTGAATCCTCAAAGGAACTGAATAATTCATCTTGCTCATCTATTTCATCTTCATCACATGTGTCCAAAAGACCACCGCGGTAATCTTTTAAATTAAATGACATGAGTTTCTCTAAGCGTAGTCTCGCGTTGAAATTATAATCAACGCTCTCGGTGTTACCTGCCGGCCACCGTCCATCAGTCATTTGCTGATAAGATTTATACAATTTGGCCATTTGCATTGGAATCGGTGATTTGACCGTAAGAATCTCTCCGTCCGGGAAACATAATCCTTGAGAAAGTGCTTGTGCCATGGCAAAGATATAACAAGACTTTCCGGAACGGCTTAATCCGTAAAATGATATTTTCCTATTTTTTTCCATATTAGTATTGATATTAAAAGAATGTAACAATATTATCAGTTGCCCACTGGTCTAACTTTTCCTTCAACTCTTCTGAAATGATTTGTAATTTTTCTAATTGCTTTTGCTCTTTTTCATAATCCCAATTGGCTGCTTCTGCCTTATCCAACGTTGTTTCCCACCCGCAATCAATAATACTTGCAGCTCCACTGAGCAATTGTTCTGTTCCAGCTGCCAACCAACCAATTAAAGTTTCCGGACGATGTTGTTTTGCGCGGCTTGCTGCATTTTCCATAGCTTTCAACCTTTTTTGAACATAGATAGGTGTACCGCCATAAATGCAATAAGCCAATGCCAAAAATGGAGTGAAATAAAATTCTGAATTGATGATGCACTGCACTAGCATGGCACCTACTTTCTTGCTATTGGAAATTTGATTGAAGAGCGTTTGGAATCGATTCAATCCATAAAATTTGCTTCCATCGGGGAGTAGATCACATTTTGTAATGACGAAGCAAATAGGAAACCAGGATTGGTGATTAATATCCAGTGAACTTTCAATACAGGATAGCAAGATGTCATATTCCATAGTCCAACGGCCAGATTTATCCGAGAGCTTTTCTCCGTCAAGAAATACAACTAAAGCGTCGGCCGTCTGAATCGCCTCCAGAAACTTACCCATATCTTCATCATCAGGATCATCACTAAGAAGAATTCCACCGCGATAGTCCATCCAATTAAAGGGTATAATATCTTCGCCTAAACAGGTCAATTCAAAATTATACATTTGTTGCACATCTGTTCCAGCCGGATATTTTCCATGGGAAAGCTGATTTGCCATCTTTTGCAGGTGTTGTTTTTGCGTAGCATTTTTAGCTCGAATGCCATAACCGGATGTATCATCACCTAAGTTTTTGTACATACCGGCCATGAATGAAGTTTTACCAGACCGGCTATGGCCAACCATTAAGATGTTCATATACTTTAATTTTGAAAAGTTACAGTTATATTTTTACCTTCCCAGCCACAATCTAAGCAGTGATAGCCAGAACGTTCAACGAGTTTATAACATTTTTCTGATCTGCATTTTTTACAAATCATACTTTTGTTCATATTAAGAGGTTCTGCAAAAGGAGGATTCTCCGGTCCTTTTTTATCTTTTTCAGGAGTGTAAATATTACCTAAAGCGACTGCGATATCTTTCTCTCCACAAGTATCTATTTCACTCTCTGGTAACAATTCTGTAAGCATCTCTCTCACTAAGGTAAGTTGGGAACTACCACCTATCAGGAGAACTTTACCCACCTTTATCTTTTTGGAGTTCACATCTGCCAAAACTTGTTTTGCTACACTGATAGCATCTGAAACTTTGGAATAAATGATATTATTGAAGGTATCTCTGCTTAAACGATATTTGTAGGTTGTAATTCTACCGTCTATCACTAATGCAATATTGGTTTCGTAAACGTCATTGGGACCACTGAAATACTCTTTTAGACGTCTACAAGAATTTAACATAGCGTAATCAATCATGTTTTTATCTGAAATGTCAAAAGAATATTTAGCCTGAATCTTTTTTCTTAAATCTTCATATAGCAAGTAATCAATGTCCTGTCCTCCACAATTACTATTTCCTTTTGGTTCTGTCGCCAACTTTAATTCTCCATACTTCTTTTGAACACAAGCTACATCGATAGTTCCTCCACCGAAGTCAAAAACTAGGATTCCTTCTTCATCGGAAATCCTGTGGTCTATACTGTACCCGATTACCGCGGCTTCTGGTTCGTAAAGAGTATTTTCTACTGCGATATGTAAGTTTGTAAACGCATTATGTATGAGTTGTATTTTAGATTTTTCAAACTCAACAGGATGAGAGAAAACGACTGAATCAATGTATGTATGACTTCCACAATGAGCTGCTGTCTGTTCTATGACGTATTTGAAAAAGATAGTCAAGAGCTGTTCGTGGCTGTATTTGTTACCATATAATAATTCTGTAGCCTTTGTACTCAGTTTCTTCTTGATGCAAGGTACGAAGTTGGACATTATCTCGATTCTCTGTTCAAAGGGTAATTGAAATACCTCATCAAGATAACTAGATGCTTGAAAACCAATGACGAATCCTGTTTCGGTTGCCAGAAGCACAGAAGGTAGTTTAACGGAGCCGTCACCATTAAATTTAACGGTTTCCGGCTTCTCGTTAAGTGGATTAATCCATGCTACTGTTGTGTAAGAAGATCCAAAGTCTATGCCGATCTTTGCCATACTCAGTCTACTTTAATAGATTCTAATAAGGAGTGTATTTCTTGCATGTCTGCTTTGTTTTCCTGCCATTTCTGGATAAGGAAATCAATAGCTGTAGCTACTTGGGGATCCTGTTTAGAGTCGGTAATTGCTTTTTTCATAGCATCGAGTTCTTTTTTATATTTGTCATATGTAGAGGTGACACTTTCTAATGCTTGTTGTCTGACTGCTAGGATGAATCCTTGATACAGGGATTGATATTTGTTATCGGCCAATGATGTCTCCACAAGTTGCTTTCGACAATTTAGTATGGTATCTTGAACATATTTTTTGAGTTGGGTTTTGTTCTTTTTCAGCTTTTCCTGAGTGGCTTTTTGGCTTCCGCTTATTGCACCCCAAAGGATGACACCGACCCCTAGAACTACTAGGACAGGTGCGACAACAGGTAATGTTGGAGCTACTAAAGCGGGCCAAAAGAAATTGGCAGAGCCAACTATCGTTCCTATGGCACCAGTCAAGGCAGTACCCATCAGCATTTCGGAACGAACACTTGCCACTTTCTCACGCATGGAAACATTCTGAATGTTTGGGTCTGCTACTTTATCGTCCGAGATTGAAATAGCGATACCCTCGGGTATTGCCATTTGGCATTCTTTGTTATATTTGCAGAGAACTGTCCCCATTTTTTGTTGGGCTATATCTGTCAAATCATTCCATTCCTGTTGAATTTCAGATAGTAACTTGTCTCCGAGTTTATTACTATAAAGGGTTATTTCTTCAGAAGATAGATTGTCAATTTCGTTTTCATAGTTCTCCGCAAATTTTCCTTTTAAAGAGAATATCTGGTTGAAATCTGATTCCATTGTTTTGAGAATAAGCTCCACTTCATTAAGGACTTCTTTGCGCTTACTTTCACCCATTTTTTCAGCAAAAACTTTACGGGCATTTTCATATTTCTTGACCATAGCATCGTATTGGGTGATAGCTTTTGCTATACCACTTTTCCTGTTTTGAAGAGTTTTTAAAACAGTTTGATAATATGAAACTGCAGCATTATATGCCATGCCTGCCCGGTAATAGCCTAATGTCAAAAAAACGAGGTTGATCATCTCATGCTTTACTTCATCGAAACCGGAGATTTCATAATTGAAATCTGCAGCGTCATTATCTTTTGCTTGTGCAGCTTCGAGAAGCAGTTTACTCGACATCTTTTGCATATTAACTCCAAAATAAAGTTCATTGCCTATTTCTTTATTTATGAGTTTAACATTGCGTGAGATAGCTTCATCTACACTTTCATTGCCATTTTCGTCAATTTTGGTGGTGACAAACATAATACCCGGTGTTATCTGGACAATTTCTTTGAGAAATTTAATTTCTATATTTTCCAGTGGAGACGGGTTGGCGACAAAGAGTGCAGCATCTGCCATTTTGATATATTGTTTTGTAATGGCAGTATGTTGAGGGTAAGTTGAGCCAATACCCGGAGTATCGATAATAGAAACTCCTTTGGGCAAGAAATCAAGCTTGGTATTAACTTGGATAAAAGCTATAGTCTTATCCGTTTCAATTTGGCCCTTCGTATCAATAACAGTTTGACTTCCAAACGCAGCCAATTGTTCTTCTTTAATTTGTTGTTTATCGCCATTGGCATAAACAACAAAAAAACTATCTTCTTCAGCATTTGAAATCTTAAACACTCTTGAGGTGGCTACATCAGTGCTTACCGGGAGTAATTCTCGTCCAATGAGAGCGTTAATCAGAGAACTTTTGCCATTCTTGACTTTTCCGCACACTGCAAGGTTAAATTCACCTTTTGCCATTAAATCTTTCGCGATAATGAATTCATTAGATGAATTAGGCAGTTCTACTTTGGGATATTGTTTGACAAAGGAAAGCATCTTTGTCATCACATCAAGTGTCTTTTTCTTGAGTGTTTCGGACGTACTTTGTATGTTATTGCTCATAATTATTATTTTGTAATAAACTATAGACTTAGATTATCATCATCTTCTTCTTCATCTTCATCAGGATCATCTGGTTCTTCATCCTGACCATAAATATCTCCAGTCGGATCATTTAGGGGACTATCTGGCCCATCTGGGTCGTGAAGAATATTCGGATCGGGTTCCGGGTCGTGATGACTGCCGAATCCGAAAAGACTCTTCATGGCTGAAACGAAAGATTCCCTGTCAAAATGATCCTGACCGAGAGTTTGGGTATTTCCTAATACTTGTTTATACTTAGCGCTGTAAGCTTCATAACTAATTTCGTTTCCGTTATCATCGTGTCCGATAGAGTTAAGATGTCCTTCGCTATAGTGGGCTGCAGCTGCCATTGGCATTGGGTATATTTCATCCGGTTGCAGAGGAAGGCTGTTTGCATCGACATATTGTTCAAATGCAAAGTTGGAAGGAATCATTCTTCCATTGATTTCGTCATATTGTAAAGGAGCCGGCGTCGTTGTTGTTACCATGAAACAGTTAGAGTCTTCCCAGGCGTCCATAAATTCATTGAGAGAATATTCGATACGTAAATCGCCTGCTCCAGGATCTGTGAGAATGATTGTAACATCCTCCGGATCATTGGGGTTTACATCTACACCGGCAACTACCAGCGCATGATTAGGAGTGTCGCCCTCGAAAATATCTCTGAAAAATTCTTTTGTCTGTTTAAAAATACTGCCTTCACGATCTGCCCATAATTCATTGGCATCCACACCAACAATAATACGATGTCCCTGAGCAAGTTCATTTACCAAATCGTATACTGTACAATCGATATCTTGGCGAACACCAATTCCACAGGCCTCCAAGAGGCATCCGATATATTGCATAGGAGTACCACCACCATCACTGGGATCATACCATCCTTGTTCTGTTGCGAAATGTTTAAGTTCATCCTGTGACACATCAATGCCATAGTCGCGTAAGATAATTTGCTGACTGCGTATTGCACAGGTTCCTTCGTTGCCTTGAAAAATTAGTGGATCGAAAGTAGTTTCGGAACCATTTCCTCTGTCTCCAAAAATTTTATGGGCTGCACTTGCTCCTAAGTTGCTGTGGCTGACCCCGTCATTGCCATTGTTAAGTAAGTCTTCCATGTTAAATATCTGTTTAAATGTTTCTATTTCTTCAATTTCTGATTCTGATAAATCATTCGCTAATAAATCCTCAATCGTTTCAGAAGAATAGTCTGGTGTGGTGTTTACTTCATCAGCCAATGCTGCTAAATCGGAATTATTGGCCAATATCTGTTCCACTTGCAATTCCTCTTCTATTGACAGGTTACCTTCAAGGTAGGCACCCAGCATTTCTTCTGAACTACCAAAACTATCGAAGATTAAAGATGTGTTGTCTATCATAACAATCCCTCCTTTCTGAGCACGTTTATTAGCTGCTTTTTAGCCAACTTATGCTTGTTGTAATAATTTGCCATTGTCATTTCTAGAATTTCTGCAGTCTCTTCGTTAGTCTTTCCTTCCAAGTAACGCAGACGGATGAGTTGACTATAACGTCGATGATGCATTTGCGACAGTACGGTCTCGACGTCCATTGCGTTGATTGAAGTTAAATCTATATCCAAAGAGTCACTACCAGACAATAATCTATCATCTATCCCGAAATTTTCTTCACCAGATGTTTCTATCCTCTTCTTATAAAGGTGTCTACAATGGTTTTCGGCTACAAGTTTCAGCCACATTGTAAGTGTACAACGTAGTCCGAAATCAGAAAGTGGACTACGGTTATTCTCTTTCTTGGGTGTTATAATGAGAACGTAGATTTCGTTGATAAATTCTATACATTCATTGCAATCGGTATAATACTTATTGAATATGGCCTTGAAAAGGGGATAACAATCTTTATAGAGATAATTGAAAGTGATTTCCTTATCTCTGTTAAGAATAGCTTGTACTATTTCTTGGTCGCTATATGGAGCATATCTTACCATTATTATTTTATCCTTTCCTATCGTTTAAGACTGATTTCTTTATAATATAATGTCTATTAATGATTTTATCATGTCACAATCTTGAGGCTTGAATGAGATGAATAATGTGAATAATAATCATATTATTTTTATGTTCAAAAGTACCTAATAATAACTCAAATACAAATCATGATTTAAATACAAAATGGTTTAAATCGCGATATTGTGGAGTATTAGGTCTAAAAAGAGGATTATCCTGATATTTTTAATTTGGTGTTAAAAAGAGTACTATGTAATTGAGTGAGCTATTATTGAGAGATAACAAGTAATGGCATTCTTTTTGTATTAGTAATAATATTGCATATGCATAACTTTTATGTGCTACGTTTGGATATTTGATTATCAGTTTCTTATAAAATATTAATTCCTTGTCGACAAGAAATTAATTTCCTGTTGACAAAAAGTTAACATCTTGTCGACAAACTCTTAACTTCTTATATGTAAGATGTTTGCTGTTTTTATATTGTTTTACAAATTGTATTAGATATTCTTTGTTTTCCAGATACGTCTATAAAAATTCTATTTAATATTCTTTTGTCTCATAAAAAAAACTTATGTTTGCAAAGGTCTTGACAATAACGTATCTATTAATTATGTATTTATGCAAAAGAGGGGGAAGAGGCAAGTAAGAGTCATCCTGTTTTTGATGGGAATACTAATAATATGGAATGCATGCACACCTCAGGAGCAAAAAGAGGTAAATCCTGAAATGCAAGCATTCGAAGCATTCTTCACAGCAAATGGAGATTCCGTATCTATTGCCCCTCGGAAAGTACGTACACAAGCATTGCAAAAAATGCGAGAAATTAAAGACAGTCTGGTACGTTATAACTATCTGATTGTGGCTTCTAAGACTTGTATGATGTCTTCTGATATGGATTCTGCCCGGCTCTTAATACAACAAATCGAAGATTTCACAGAAAGACAGCCGTTCTCTCTGCAGTTGGCAGATTTACAGTCTGATTGTTTTAATATGAAGGGGAATGTCTATGCGCGTACAGGGCATATGGATTCTGCAGAAGTTTATTTCCGAAAAGCTTATGAACTACGGATGCATGGCACTAAAATAGAAGTTGTACCTGATATTCTGATGAATCTGGCTGATGCTACTAACCGTTTAGGTAAATTGGACGTGGGAGCGGCATGGTACAGGAGAGCACTGTTATTGTGCGATTCACTAAATATCACTTCTACAAAGAAACCGCCGATTTATTATGGATTAGCACAGATATATGTGGCTTTGCGTGATTTTGAGCAATGTGATTATTATTATAATCTTGCGGCCAGAAGCTATGAGGACATGTTGCCTTTTGAGAAGCATTTCTATCTGAACAACCGCGGGACTTCTTATTATTATCGGGGAGATTATGAAACGGCTATCGATTATTTCCGAAAAGTTACTGATCTTGTTGAAGGTTATCCCGATATGGTTTTCGAGTTGAACTTGGGTTGGTTGAATCTGGGAGATTGCTTTTTGCAAGTGGATGAGCCCGATTCTGCAGCTAAATATATCAACAAGTGCCAACCTTTTTTTGAGAAAACAGGAATAACAACTGCACTTTATTATATTGATACACAGAAAATAAAATTGGCACTTATTCAGAAAGACTTGCCTAAAGCTTGGCGTATTTTATCAGAAAGCATAACTTCACCGGATGTTGATCCAGATATGGTGAACATACGCAATAAGTATCTGCAGCAATATTATGAAGAAACGGGAGATTATCGGAAGGCATATTTTTATTTGAAAGAAAATAATCGGATGGATGATTCTATCCGTAATGAGCGTGTAGAGATGCGTACGGCTGATCTGGCCTTGCGTTACCAGCAGGATTCTACCGTGATGGCGCAAAAAGTTTTTATCCGGGAAAAGGAGAATGAAGTTCTTGAACTTCGGCAGATGGAGACCTTATGGATTGCCCTTACCACTATTACCTTACTGGTGGTTGTTTTTGTCTATCTGTACAGTAAGAAGAAGCGTGCGTTATTGTTAGCTCAAAACCGTCGTACAGTTTCTTCACTCCGTTTGGAAAATATCCGTAACCGCTTATCTCCTCATTTCATCTTTAACGTACTTAATCAGGAAATGGCAGGAAGGAAAGCGGAAGAGAAGCAGGAACTATCTTCCTTGGTCAAACTGATGCGGCGTAATTTGGAACTGGCTGAGCAATTATGTGTCACTTTAGCGGAAGAACTGGATTTTGTGAAAACCTATATCGATTTGGAGCGTCGCTCATTAGGGATAACTTTCCATCCGATGATAGAGATTGGTGAAGGTGTGAATCCTGAGCAAGTTCAGCTGCCTTCTATGTTGATACAGATTCCTGTAGAAAATGCGGTGAAGCATGCTCTGAAAGAGAAGGAAGGAGAAAGAAATTTGTGGATTATTATTGCTCGCCAAGCCAATGGAATTTCTATTCAAATCAGGGATAATGGTGGAGGTTATCGTCCAAATAGCCGGAACAGGGGAACTGGTACAGGTATGAAAGTTATTATGCAAACAATTCAGATATTGAATATGAAAAATAAGGAAACAATAGATGTAGCTATACATAATGTTTCTTTATCCAATGGTGAAATTGGATGTGAAGTCACTTTCCTACTGCCGGATAAGTATGATTATAGGATTAAATAATAATGTTTAATCTCGTTTTTAGCAAGGATAGGACGAATAATCACCGGATAATCTATAAAATCACTTTGAGGGTTTTGCCTGAAAACAATATAATCTCTACATTCGTCAAAAGATACATGAAATAGACATGGATAGATATAAAGTTATAATAGTTGACGATGATGATGTGGCACTCGAGAATTTGACTTTCGAGTTAAGTAAAGATGTGCGTTTTTCTTTGGAAAAGACAGCCCGGAATGGTAAGCAAGCCAAAAAAGTGATTGCTAAGATACAACCTGATTTGCTTTTTCTGGATGTGGAAATGCCGGATATGACGGGTATGGAACTGCTGGAGGATATTCGGGATGATGTTTCGTGGAATATGCGGGTTGTTTTTTATACAGCTTACGACAAATATATGATACAGGCCATTCGTGAATCTGCGTTTGACTATTTATTAAAACCTTTCGAAGAGCAAGAATTGAAAGATATATTGGCACGTTTTGTGAAACAGGCTGAGGCGAGACAAAAAGCGGCATTACCTATGAGAATGCCACTGCATAGTGGACAAACGTTCATTGTATTTACTCCGACAAATGATATGCGTGCATTGCGTTCTGCTGAAATTGGTTTTTTCCGGTATTGTTCCGATCGCAGGCAGTGGGAAGTGGTGCTTAATAATCAGCCGCCGTTGGTCTTGCGCCGTGGAATGACTGCTGAACAGATAATTCAGTACTCGCCTTGTTTTGTCCAGATACATCAGTCCTATATTATTAATATTGATTATCTGATGATTATTAAAGATAACAAATGTATATTGTATCCTCCTTTTGATAAGATAACGGAACTTTTAGTCTCAAGAAAGCATAAGAAGGAACTACAAGACAGATATTGTTTGTAAATGAAATATATATTGGTTAGGGAGTCGGCACTTAAATAGTGTTGACAAAGGAAAGAGGGCGCTAAACGTAATATTCAGCGCCCTCTTTTACAATTTATTTATTAATCAAAAAGGATATTCCTAATTATCGACATGAAATTATTTCATTTCGATACCCTTGTTCTGCAAAGTGACATTCAATACTCTTGCATATTCAGCATATTGTTTGTCAGTCAGTGCTTTTTTCATCAACTTCAAGTTTCCATAAACTGCATTGTGAAGTTTCTTTTTCTGATCCTTCTTGGCAGTTGTAGCGCGTTCCATCTGTGTAGAGAAGTAATTGCAAATGTTTGCTACTTCTTCATGCTGGTCAGCGGATAAATTCAAATATTTACTCAACTTGGTTACGTTGATGTTACCATCCCATTTTGCAGTTGTAGGTTGATTTCCTGCTGCAAATGTCGTAGCAGTCAGGCAGACTACTGCCATTAATGTTAATCCTAAACGTTTCATAATACCTACTTTTAATTTGTTATACCTAAAAACAATTCTAACTCTAAAAATCTAATACCTATTGAAAACAGCTCTAAGCGCTTAGCTTTTTCTTTTTACCTGTGCAAATATAGGAATATGTTTTATAACACAAAAACGAAAAAGAAAGAAAGTGCTGTTTAGATGACTATTTCTTGATGTAGATCAATTATATGGTGTTATTTTGATTGTTTGAGGCGTTTTTTGTAATATGAATGTAATATGGTTATCGTACACGGTCGATCAGAATGATAGTGGATGCTTTGCGTGGAATGTATAATGGGCTATCGGGCGGACATGAGTATATTCAGCTTCTGGCTGATTTCTTCAACAATTTCACGGGTGGCAAGTGACAGACATTCTGCCTGACTTTTACCTCCAGGCGATATACAGAGTCAGCGGGAACTTGATTGTCTTTGTTATCTATTAATTGGAAGCAGGTACTACTATTACATTCGGTTAATAATGCATCCGTGAGGAATTCACGATAAAGTTGGCTGAGAGAATGCTCACCCAGCCGTGTGCGGAAGCGATCCTGTTGCCTATTAAAGATAATCAGTGGAATGAAGAAACCACCTTTCCGCTTGATAGTGCTGTAATAATCAGTGTTGGAGTAATCTATAAAATCCAGATAGATGCTGTCTTTGACTTTGCCGGTATATTCTTGCGAAATAAGCTCATAGAAAAGATTGCTACGCATGCCATTCAATTCTTTCTGCATGCTGCGCGAACTTCGGCAGGAACAGAAAGACACGGCTATTAACAAGAGAAGAATATAATGCTTCATGGTATAATCTTATTGAGTATATGGTGGTAAGTTTTCATTGTCAATAATCTCATCAGGCAGCTGCATTGTCATTCTTGTTTCCGAACTGATTCCTACAAATCCGAGCCCACCTTTTACATTGCTTGGTATGATAATAGGTTCCATGAGTGCTTCCTCATAATTCCCCGATTCCAGAGTGTTTAGGGCTTTTAAATAGCGGAATTCAGCTTCACTGATACTGAGCAGGCGAATGGTGATATTTATAGAGCGGCGGGTGACGTTATAAAGCCACGAGTTGTAATTATGATAAAGTTGAGTATAAACCTTCAAAGTACAGGTAGCACCAGAAAAGCGGTCATCGGTGAAGACATTATATTTATTTTCAATGTAACTACCGAATAAATCATCTTCATCATCTTCACTATTGCTGGGATTTCCATCTGTTAGTATCACATCTTCTCGATTGATGATATTTGTTTCCCTGGCATAGAGAACGGTATCTATGAGGCTTTCGTATTGTCCGTGAACAGTAATGTCATGCCATATGTCCAAGCGGTAGTAATTTTTCTCATCAGGGCGGTCTTGTAGAGTTACTTTAAACTGGCGATGGGTTTCCCATCCGCTGTACACTCTGATGGGGATGAGACATGTATCTATTTGGATGGAGTTTACCGGATGAGGAACGGTAACTTCGGCTGTTGTATGATATTTGCCTTTTTCAGCTATGGCCTCCAGACAAATATGTTCACCGGCTTTCAAAGGGGTAGTAATTCGGAATTTCTTGCGTTTTGCTATTTCAGGGAGATTATTGAGGGGGGCATTAGGATCGTAGACCATATCCAGGCTGCCAATAGGCTTGAGTGGGGGAAGTTCTTCCGCCTTTTCTACAAGCTTCCCGTTGACATATAGGTTTACAGTAGCTTCTTCTACGTGTGAGAGGCCATGTGTACCACTTAGGTTGAGATATACGTAGTTTTCCGGTTCTCCTGCATCAAGGAGGGCGTTCATAATGAGTTGTGGCTCACTGTGAGCTGGAGTATAGGGGATTTCATTCTCACAGGAGATTGAGAAGAGGATGATACCTATATATATAAGAAGGTGTAAAAAGCAAATTCTTGTTTTCATTTTTTTGTTTCCGGTTCTATGGTTATTTGTTGTCATATCTTAGAACTTGTATGTATAGGTGACAGACGGAATGATCGGTAGCAAAGTTATTTTTTTTATGAATAGCTTTGATGTATTATAACCACCTGTGTATTTACCGTGTTCATCTTTATAGGCGAGGTAATCATAATCGCGCCGTTTGCCATAAACGAGTGTTGGGTTCATTGAATTATAAGCATTGTAGAGACTGATGTTCCAGGTTCGAATGCCATGTTTGGTTTTCTTGTTAAAGTTCACTCCAATGTTCAATCTATGGCTGGCAGGTAGACGGTAGTTATTACGTTTGGAGATGTAGTCAGTTTGCTCTATGCTGCCATCAGGTTTGAGAATGACCGTTTGCTGTTCCGGTAAGGTAACTGTTCCGCCACTATTGTATATCCAGGAAGCACCAATGTCAATGCGTTCACTGAATTTATGGTTTAGGCAGAGGCTAATACTGTGCCGGCGGTCGTATTTATAAGGAAAACGCTCACCATCGTTGATACTGCCGTTTTTGAATTGGCGATCTGCTTTAGCCAGAGTATATGCCAACCAGCCGGTGGTTTTACCTATGGTCTTTTGCGCCATGAATTCTATACCCATTGAACGCCCTTGGCCCATTTCCACCTTTTTTTCCCAATTGGTTGAACTACCAAAGAAAGAAACCCCATTCTGGTATTCCAGTACGTTTCGCATCTGTTTATAATATCCTTCAATGGAGAACTCCCAACCCCGGATTCCGGTATAATATCCGCCTAAAGAGTATTGATTGGCACGCATAGGACGTATGTTTTTGGTAATAGGTACCCATAAATCTGTAGGCATGGCGAGTGGAGTGGAGGAGAGTTGGTGCACATATTGAGCCATCTGAGAGAAAGATGCCTTTACTGAGAAATCATGATCGAATCGATAATGAACGGAAAGTCGCGGTTGTATAGAGAAATAATTCTTCCCCTGTGTATTGAACAGAGAAATGTGTACTCCTGCATTCAAGCTGGTGCGGCTACCTATATCAAAATTATCTTCTGCATAAACGGAAGCCTCATGTCCATGCAGGTAACTGTTCGAAATACTATTATACAAGGTATCTTGTTCAGTTACACCATTCTCCTCTTCTTTCATTTTCGAAGTATTGGTTTCAGGACGGAAAGTATGGTATAGGTATTCTACACCAAACTTAATGTGGTGTGAAGGAATAGGTGTATAGTCGAAGTCAGTCCGGAAACTCCAATCGCGGATTCCTGAACGATACTCAGAATCGTATTGATAGAAGTAGGACCGTGATGAAGAGTAGATATTTTCTTCTTTTGCTCTGCCTTTTAAGATCATACGATAACTGTTGAAGGCTACGGTTGTATTGCTAAACAGTTTGTTGGTAAATACGTAATTCCAGCGTCCTGCAACGATTGTATTTCCCCAGTTCAGTCCATTTTTGCTTTCATAATAATCGCTAGTACCGTAACTCTCTTTGAAATTGAAGTGATAGTGATCCTTCCCATGATAAAAACTCAGGAAAAGCCGACTGCGATCGTTAAACTTATGATTTACTTTGGCATTGAGGTCATAGAAGTAATAATTGAATTCATCACCGTCACTGCTGAAAGCTTTTCCCATAAAAGCTGTGTGCGTGGTACGTCCACTAATCGAAAAAGAAGTGCGATCTTTGATAATAGGTCCTTCCAAATGTATTTTATCAGTGAGTGTACCTATGCTCAGTGCACCATGATAACGTTTCATATCCCCGTCGTTGGTACGCACATCTACAATAGACGAAAGACGTCCGCCATAGCGTGCCGGAAAAGAACTCTTGAACAGTGTAACCTTTTTCACAGCTTCGGGTGTGAAGATAGAGAAGACACCCAATAGGTGGTCAGCATTATATATAGGAATACCGTCCAGCAATATCAAGTTCTGATCCGGTCCTCCACCACGTACATATAAACCGGAGAAGCCTTCGGTTCCTGCCTGTACACCTGGCATTAGCTGGATGGTTTTCAATATATCAGCCTCCCCCAGTACAGCGGGTGTATGTTGTATTTGTGCCATGGGAATCTCATGTGCACCCATGGCGGTGGCTTGGATACCAGCTTCCTTTTTATCCGAAAGTATGATCACTTCCGCCAGTTCGTTATTAGTGTTCAGGCGAATATTGAGCACGGTGTCTTGGTTTAGCGGGAACGAACTGTGCTGTGTTTCGTACCCTAAATACGAAAAACTTAATTCTGCATCTCCCTCAGGTAAGGTGAGGGTATAGAAACCGAAAGGATTGGTGGCAGTGCCCACACGCTGACGACTATCGAGAACATTGGCACCAATCAGCGTCTCGGAAGACGCTCCGTCCGTCACGTATCCGCTGATCGTGAACCGTCGGCTTACGGTTTTCTGCGGCATGGGCCGCTTATGTAGCAAAATATGTTTTCCTGATATTTCGAAGCCTATAGGCTGCATTTCAAAAGCCTTCCGCAGGATTTCATTGATAGTGAGATCGCGGACAGCCAATGTGATACGGCTATTCAAGCGTACTTCTTCTCCATAGATGAAGCTGTAACCGGTTTTTTGTTCCATTTGTTTCACAAACTCTTCCAACGTAGCATTTTGTAGTTTAATACTAAAACGCGTTTGTGAAGGGTTGGCCTGTAAAACACAAGTGGCAAGTACGAGTGTACTTTGTAGAGTACAGGTCGAGAGGAGAACCGCTCCCACCAGGAATAATTTCCTGATGGTGCGGGGTGAGCAGATAGAGGATTTCATTCTAGTTTAATTTTTGTGTGATCGTTATAGTGTCATTCGTTTTTGTGTATCCAAACTTTTGGTTGCGACAAAGCAAAGAAAGGATTTCTTCCAATGTTTCACCATCGGAAAAAGTAGCCGTCATGTGGTAGTTCTGCAAATCAGCATCTTCTATACGAATGTCCGTATGAAAAGCATTGGAAAGTTGCCGGACAATTTCTTGCAGAGGAATACTTTTAAAAAGCAGTGTTCCGTTTCTCCAGACGATCTCTTCCGATGCATCCTTTTCGGAATGTAAAGTTAAGCTCTTTTTATCCTTATTGTAAATGGCACTTTCGTTAGGTGAGAGCACCAGGCGTTCTTCTTCTTTACCGATGAGGCTGACAGCAACAGAACCTTCCAGTAACGTTGTTTTAACTTGCGCATCTTCGGGATAGGCTTCGATATTGAAATGAGTACCCAAAACTTGTACTATAACCGCTTCGGCTTCCACCTTGAAAGGGTGTGCCGCATCCTTACTGACTTCGAAGTAAGCTTCACCCTGCAACTGTACTTTCCGGTCTTTTCCTCTGAACCGTTCGGGGTAAGTCAGAGTAGAGTAGCGGTTCAGTACAATTTCTGTTTGGTCGGGTAGCGTTATACTACGTGTTTCTGCCAGTGTGGATACGGTTTGCAATGGTACCGGGGCGAACATATAGTATGCCCACCATCCCAGTACGCAAAGCACGGCAACGGCTGCTGCACTCGCCATAGTGCGCAATGAAAGAATGCGGCGTTGCAGACGTGGTAACCGTTTTTCAAGAAGTATCCAACTGTTAGCTTTGGAAAATTTTCCTCTCGGCGAACGGGTGGAGGCTACGAGTTTATTGAGTATTTTTTCAAAATCTTGTTCCATGTTCTTCATCTTTCTTTTCTATAAAGACAGGTGAAATGAAAAAACTCCCTACGCTAAATCCTTTTTAAATTGAGAAATTGCATCTTTTGCTGATTCATTCTCGTTATTTATTATAGTGAAAGTCAGGTTCAGGTTATTGGGGTTCCAGGTAGACCGTGATTTGTGTTCTTTTTGCTTCCTTGTCCTGCGGGATACAGACTATACGAAACTCTGCCTTATTTTTTATTTTCTTCGGATAGATCTTCACACGCAGATTGGCAGATTTCTTTTTTGCAGGAATAATAACCTTTTTATCCTCGATGCTGAATACGACAGTTTGTCCTGGCATACTTACTCCGTTGATAAGTACTTCCCGGTCTTCTTTTTTCTTCTCTGCGGCGATAATTTTAATGTCGAATTCTTCAACATCTTTACTTCTGTCAAATGAATAATTCTTGGTAGTCTTGTCAAAGCCTACATACTCTTCGGGATAATTGGAATTGTTCTCACTGCATGCAGCAAGGATGAAGAGAATAGCTGCAGCTCCCGCCATTTTTTTACAAAGTTGTTTCATACTGTTTTAATTTAGTTTAGTTTATAGTTCATAATTAAAGACAGGGGCGGAAAAAGAACTCCCTATAGGAATAAAACTAAAATGTGTTAATGTGTGGAAGAGGGGGGATATATGATTATGGCTCTTGTTGGATATGTGTATTCTTCGCATTAAGGATTAAGATAGTAACTTTTCTTTTAGTAAATACTAATTCGTCCCCCTATGGAGAACCTTTCGTCCCCTTATAAGGGGACGAATTAATATTTGCAGCTACGTTATTAAATAGTAGTACTTAACTTAACTATTGTTTTGCTGTACATACTCTATCTTAATATTGTCTTGCGCATTTTCCTCTAACAACATAGAATGGGGAGTCGGAACTTCAAGTTTCACTCCTGTTGCGTTGAAATTTTGTGTAAAACGTATTGTGCCGGCCTTTTGAACTTGTGCTTCAATGGCATGCAAATAGAAATTCTCCAGGCGCAAAGAATCATTTATACCGGAGGCAGAGATGAACTCTTGAACATTGGTTGCTTTAACCTGAGATAAATATATGTTCCGGAAGTGAGGGAAGCCTTTCTCGGGAGGAGTTACGGGTGTAAGCATAACCTTCCAATGCTCAGGAATCTCTTTGTTTTTATAAATTTCAGGCAGTGTGCTATAACTGTATTTTGGATTCCAATTAGGATCGGCACCGAAAATCCGGCGGACATTCTCGGCTTCTACTTGTGTTACATAGATATTTTCTATAGTTCCACCGCGCGTCATAGCACTTTTGAGCAATAGTACTACTGAGGTGCCGATAGCCTTGAGATCATAAGCCAGTACATTTCGTATGCCGCCGGAAGTTTCGCTCCCACAGGTTATAAGCCCTGCTCCTCTATGAGCTGTACAATTACGTATTAGTACATTTTCCGTAGGGCGGTTTATACGCAGTCCATCGGCATCTCTGCCTGCTTTAAGGCAGATAATGTCATCGTTGCAGTCTATTATGCAGTTCTCTATCAGAATATTGGTGGAGGAATCAATATCGATGCCGTCTGTGCTAGGACCATGTCCACCGATATTATTGTTAATATTTAAACCATTTACGGTGCAATGATCGGAATAAAGAATCTGGCATCCCCAGAAACCGGTACGCATGAGTGTGAAATTACTTAATGTAATGTCCGAACTGCGTTCAACAAGAATCCCCCGAACACGTTTGCAGTCATAATCCACAATCCAACGTAATCCTTTGGCTTCATATTCTTTCCGCATAGTCCAATATTTATCCCAGAATACTTTTCCCCGGCAATCCACCGTTCCATCTCCACTAACAGAGGCATTCTTTTCTCCGATAATATTTATCACGGCTGCTGGCCAATCCATTTCAATCCCTGCAATGCGCGAACGGAATTCTGGATAAGATAGCATGTTGGTGTCGGCAATCAGTGTCACTCCTTTATCCAGTTGCAGGTTTACCCTGCTTTTTATAAATAGTGCCCCTGTCTGATAATATCCTGGCTGAAAAGTGACAGTTCCTCCGCCGGAGAGAGCGCAACTGTCTATTGCCTTTTGAATGGCATCCGTGCTAAGGACCGTGCTGTCAGCTATTGCACCAAAGGTATTGGCAGATACAATAATCGTACTATCCGGTAATTGTCGGCTACCTATATTCTCAGTCCACGAGAAATCGGGTTTGTGGGCTATTTCTCCCCACTCAAATTTATTTTTATTCTGTCGTGATTGTGCACACGAAAGAAAGAATACTCCTGTCAGAAGTAGTACGAAGGCATGTTTTCTTCTCATAATTAGAATATTGATGTTTTAATTTTCATATTGGTTTCTCTATTCTGATAAATTCCGTTGCTAAAGTAGGGCGATTTTTTGATTGCTAAATAGATATGTGTACAAAGGCATGTAATATTGTCTTTATAATAAGTGATTATAGGTGGATTTAATGGAGAATGTACATATTTACATGAATGTACTAATAAGTCCAGCCTGTTTTACTTTGATTTTTCTATATTTGCATACGGATATACAATTAATCTTATGGCTAAAATATTGTGACAAATATAAAATTATTTCTATGAAACACAAGATATTATTACTTTCTGTTCTATTGGTAACTTTGCTATCAGATGTTTATGGTAACATAGAACTTCATGCCAAGCACATGAGGACAAGTGACGGGCTTCCCAGTAATTCCATCCGCTATATGTATCAAGATAGTAAGGGGTTTCTATGGTTGGGAACTCTGAATGGACTAAGTCGCTACGATGGTAATTCTTTCCTTACTTTTCAGCCGGAGACCAATAGTCATGGGAAAATATCATTGGCAGATAATCATATCAATTGGTTGCAGGAAGATAAGAATGGTTTTTTGTGGATAGGAACAATGCCGGAAATGTTTAGCTGTTATGATTTACAGCAAGCACGTTTTGTTGACTTTACAGGCGGTAAAGGATTGGAACGGAACTATTCGATTATATTGACTGCTTCCAACGGGGATGTCTGGTTGGGACATAAGAAGAACGGTGTTTTGCAAGTGATACCACAAGGCGACCGGACGATGCACTCTGTGGAATATAAAGCTGAGAATGGAAATTCACCGGATAACCGAATTCGATTTATCAATGAAGATGCATCCGGCAGAATCTGGATTGGCACTGCGCGTGGGCTTGTTTCGGTTCATAATGGTAAATTCAAGATTGAAGATAGAGAGAACAATTTTAAGTATTCTATGGCGTATGGGCAAGACATGTACTTTATGACTATAGGAGGAGATATTTACCGTTATGAGAGTGCTTCCGGAAAGTTGGTGCTGTTAGTGAAATTCTCAAAAGAAGTTGGTAAAACATCGCCAAGCGGACATTTTCTGCTTAAGAATAAATGGGTTATTCTCACGAGTATAGGAGTCTACGATTACGATTTTGTCACTCAAAAGCTAAGTGCTAATCCTGATTTGGATATCAAGCGCGGAGATGTGACTTGTGATAATCGTGGAAATTATTGGGTATATAATCATACCGGAAAGGTTCATTACATTTGTGCTGAAACCGGAAAAGTTAAAGAATTCCAATTGATTCCTGAAGATAAGTTGAATTATATTGATTATGAACGTTACCATATTGTTCATGATTCTCAAGGGATTATCTGGATATCTACCTATGGTAACGGACTTTTTGCCTATGATGTATCGGAAGATAAATTGGAACACTTTGTGTCCAATGTTGGGGATACAAGCCCTATCGGTTCGGATTTCTTGCTCTACATAATGGAGGACAGGGCAGGAGGGATCTGGGTGAGTTCCGAGTATTCCGGTTTGTCTCGTATCTCTATTTCGAATCAAGGAATTACACATATTTATCCGGAATCACGTACACTTTTTGACCGATCGAATACCGTGAGGATGGTGGAACAAATGCAGAACGGAGAGATATGGGTGGGTACCCGAAAAGGCGGATTGTATAAATATGATACTAATGTGAAGCCTAAAGGGGATAATCAGTATTTTCAAACAAGTGTTTATACAGCTACAGAGGATAGTGAGGGGCGTATATGGATGGGTACCCGAGGTGATGGCATAAAGGTAGGGGACATGTGGTATAGGCGTAACCCGTCTGATCCTTCCACGCTGGCTTCTAATCACATTTTTACTATTTACCGGGATAAAAAGGACCGTATGTGGGTGGGGACGTTTGGTGGTGGACTGGATTTGGCAGAGCCTACTGATGATGGAAAGTACAAATTTCATCATTTTTTTCAGCAAACGTATGGCATGCTAAGGGTAAGAGATATGATAGAAGACGAAAACGGTATGATGTGGATGGGTACCAGTGATGGAATCTGTATCTTTCATCCGGATTCGTTGATTGCTGACCCTGAAAACTTTCATTGGTTTAATTATACGAACGGGAAGTTCTGCAGCAATGAAATCAGGTGTTTGCATCGTGATAACGAGGGGCGTATGTGGGTAGGGACATCAGGTGCAGGTTTGAGTCTCTGTGAAGCTGTAGATGGCTATACTACCCTGAAATACGAGCACTATGGAGTTGCGGAAGGATTAGTGAATGATGTAGTTCAGAACATACTGGAAGACAGTAACGGAATGTTGTGGATTGCTACGGAATATGGCGTGACAAAATTTAATCCCTCTAATCATTCGTTTGAGAATTACTTCTTTTCTTCTTATACATTAGGGAATGTTTACAACGAGAACAGTGCCTGCGTATGTGAGGATGGAAGATTATTGTTCGGTACAAATTATGGATTAACACTCATTGACCCTAAGAAGATACCGAGCAATGAAACTTTTTCTCCTGTTATTTTTACGAATTTATATATCAACGGAACTCAAATGAGTCCTGAAATGATAGATTCTCCTTTAAAGCAATCTCTTGCTTATTCGGACGAAATTACTTTGGAGTATTTCCAGAACTCATTCTTGCTTGACTTTTCTACGTTAGATTATTCGGATAGCGGACAAACCAAATATATGTATTGGTTGGAAAACTATGATAAAGAGTGGAGTACTCCTTCTCCTTTGAGTTTTATGTCTTATAAGTATCTTTCTCCGGGTACCTATAAACTTCATGTGAAATCTTGTAACGGAGCAGGGGTCTGGAATAATGACGAAACCATTTTAAAAATAGTAATTGTTCCTCCATTTTGGAAGAGTAGCTGGGCTATGTTAGGATATGTCATTCTAATCATAGTGGTTTTGTTTTTTGCCTATCGCGTGGCTAATAATTTTAATAGTTTACGTAACCGCATCCATGTAGAGGAGCAATTGACAGAGTATAAATTAGTTTTCTTTACCAATATTTCCCATGAATTTCGTACTCCACTTACTTTGATTCAGGGGGCTTTGGAGAAAATACAAGGTTTCAGTGCTGTTCCTCGCGAGCTGGTACACCCATTGAATACGATGGAAAAAAGTACCCAGCGTATGTTGAGGCTTATCAATCAGTTGCTGGAATTCAGAAAGATGCAGAATAACAAGTTAGCACTTTCTTTAGAAGAAACGGATGTTATCGCTTTTCTTTATGAGATATTTCTTAGTTTTGGTGATGTAGCAGAACAAAAGAATATGCAATTCCTTTTCAAACCATCCGTACCATCTTATAAGATGTTCATTGATAAAGGTAATTTGGATAAGGTGGTCTACAATCTTTTGTCTAATGCCTTCAAATATACTCCTTCGGGTGGAACAATTCTTCTTATTATAAATGTAGATAAAGTAAAAAAGATTTTGCAGATTCAGGTTGCGGATACAGGAGTAGGTATTCCGCCGGAAAAACAGAATGAATTATTTAAACGCTTTATGCAAAGTAGTTTCTCCGGTGACAGTATTGGGGTTGGTTTGCATCTGAGCCATGAATTGGTGCAAGTACATAAAGGTACGATTGAATATAAAGAAAATGAAGGCGGAGGTTCTGTTTTTACAGTCTGTATTCCGACTGATGAGGCAGTTTATGATGAGAAAGACTTTTTGATTCCTGGAAATGTATTGCTGAGGGAAGCTGACAAGGCTTATCATCTGCAGGATCTTTCCGAAAATTTGCCGTTGCCGGAAAGAACTCTTACACCTTTGAATAAACGAAGAGTACTTATTATTGAAGATGACGATGATATCCGCAAATTTTTGAAAGAAGAAATTGGTGCTTATTTTGAGGTTGAAGTAGCTATTGATGGTACATCCGGTTTTGAGAAAGCACAGACCTATGATGCGGATTTGATTATTTGCGATGTCCTGATGCCTGGAATGAGTGGCTTTGAAGTAACCAAAAAACTGAAGGCGGACTTTTCAACCAGTCATATTCCTGTTATCTTGTTAACTGCTTTAAGTTCACAAGATAATCATCTGCATGGAATAGAGTCGGGTGCAGATGCTTACATTGCAAAACCTTTCAGTATTAGGTTGTTGCTTGCCAGGATTTTTCAGTTGATAGAACAACGAGAGAAGTTGCGTGAGAAATTTTCCGGTGAGCCTGGGATTATACGTGCCGCCATGTGCTCTACAGATCGGGAAAAGGAATTTGCAGAACGACTGACGATTGTATTAGAGCAAAATATATCTCGTCCGGATTTCGCAGTAGATGAATTTGCGCAGTTGATGAAAATGGGACGGACGGTGTTCTACAGAAAGTTACGCGGTGTCACCGGTTATACTCCCAATGAATATCTGCGGATCATTCGGATGAAAAAGGCAGCGGAATTATTATTATCACAGGAAAATTATACAGTAGCAGAGGTGGCTTACAAAGTAGGTATCAATGATCCGTTCTATTTTAGTAAGTGCTTTAAGAACCAGTTCGGAGTGGCACCGTCGGTTTATCAAAAAGGAGGGGGAACTTAAAGTTCTTACTTAAGAAATGAGAGGAAGAAAGGTGCCTTACTTCCTCTCATTTTATTAATACTATTCCCAACCCGTATTCTGCATCAGATTCGGATTCTTCATCCTTTCCGACTGAGGAATGGGGAAGAGATACATTTTATCCTCCCAAGTGCGGTTTATTGTCTTACGTTCATACTTGATGGAGCCGTCTTCATTCTTGGTGAGCTTCATTTCTGTAATATTTTTCATCTTATCACCCTCTTTCCATCTTCTCAAGTCGTAGAAACGATGTCCTTCGAAGGCGAGTTCCACCATGCGTTCATTCTGGTATTTAGTCCAGAAAGCATCGGAAGACATTCCCGTAGGCAATGCCGGCATCTTCACGTCTGTACGATTACGAATAACATTCACTGCTTCACGTGCTGTCATTCCAAATTCGCTCGCATCGTCTGCCGAACCAGTGTATTTATAGACAGCTTCTGCATAGTTCAGATAAAATTCGCCCAAACGATAAGTAACCCATGAATGGCGGCTGGTTTTGGTGGTACTGCTGGCACTCAGGTCGATGGCTGAATCCAGATATTTCTTCAGATAATATCCCGTAGGAGTAGCTCCCGAGATAGGTTCTGCATTCAAGCCACCGTAGAAAGTCTCGATAGGTTTGCTATTCTTCGACGGCCATTTGGTATCACCATTTTTCACAACGGTCATGCCGAAGCGTGGGTCGCGTCCTGCGTACGGATTGGCAGCATCATAACCGCTCCCTTCTTCATTCCACAACTTGCCGGTGGACTGCATCTCGTAAGCATCCACCAGATTCTGTGTGGGACAGTTACCTGATTTGCCGCCGGGAACGCCCATCGGGAAGTTATACTCTTCCAGAATACTGGAGTTTACACCCTTGCTGGTGTTATAGCGGCGTGCGAATATCATCTCGCTGTTAGACCAGTTATTGGGACCCCATAGTTCAGAGTATTTACCCAGTTTGAAACCGGCCTCGGTACAGGCATCAATAACAGCTTTATTAGCTTTGGCTGCTCTTTGCCACAAAGCTTTGTCGTTGTTCGGATTAAATAATGGGCTGGCAGCATACAGGGCAGCACGTGCCTTCAGTGCCATGGCCGCATAACAAGTGACACGTCCACTTTCGGCTGGCGAGATGCCTTCCATACCCAGTTTGGTATAGTCGGCAGGGAGTTCTAAAGCCAGCAAATCACATTCGGCTATGATGGCATCGAAGATTTCCTGTGCCGGGGTGCGTGTCAGGGTATTCACCCTGTCCGTCGTCATCATTTCGGTGAAGTAGGGAACATCACCATAGGCACGCACCAAGTTAAAGTAGAAATAGGCACGCAGGAAACGAGCTTCCTTAAAACTGTTGTTATAGCGGAACATCTGTGCACGATAATCGTCGTTCAACTTCAGTTCATCAAACGTCAGTCCCTGGAATTCTGCTAGATATTGGTTGCAAGTCTGAATGGCTTTATAGCTGCTTGTCCACGTATTCGACATCGGATTTGATGGACTCCAAGAGCCATTCGTGAAGTTACAGATGTCATTATTGGTATATGCATATTCGGCCTCATCGCATGCCGAAGCCAGCATGCCGCCTGAATATACTTGACCGAAATCATAATCTAACATGGAATATACGTTCGTAATCATACCGATTACGTTTTCGTATGTTTCGTCCATATATTCCTTCCCATAATTGGAATATTCGTGATAGTCCATATCACATGCCGACAAAGCTACTATACACGCTATTCCGTTCACTATTTTTCTGATCTTCATAATCATGTTTTTTTATTAAGGTTCAACAATTAAAAACCGATGGTCAATCCTGCCACAACGCTGCGCGTCAACGGATAGGTGGATCCATAAGATTCGGGATCGGCAACCTTGATTTTATCGAAGCATAACAGGTCGATGCCTCTCACGTAGATCTTGGCATTGCTCAAAATCTTGCTCTTCTTCAATAATGTTGTCGGGAACTTGTAGTACAGTTCTACCGAGCGCAATTTTAGGAACGAGCGGTCTGCCAGCCACAGGCTGTTGGTTTGGTAGTTGTTCTCGTTGCTTTGCGAGCTCAGGCGCGGATACTTGGCATTCTGGTTCTCGGACGTCCAGCGATTGTCGTAGTACTCTTGCGAGATGGTTGTATTATTGATCAGCGGCCAATACAAGCTCTTCGTATTCAGCACGGCTGAATATCTGCCTGTGCCTTGGAACATGGCGTCGAAGCCAAAGCCTTTCCACTCGGCACCGAGGTTGAACGAGTAATAGATTTCGGGGGCCGTAGTGCTGTATCCGATGGCTATTTTATCGTTTGCATCGATAATATTGTCACCGTTGATATCTTGATATTTGATATCGCCCGGCTTTACATTGCCAAAGGCCTGCGTGGGGCTGTTGTCGATATCTGCCTGATTCTTGAAGTAACCGATTGCTTTCAGACCATAGGTTTGTTTCAGCGGATTGCCGGTAGTCTTCAGGTTGTCGTACAGGCGGGGTTCTTCCATCTGCTCTATGATTTCATTCTTGGCAAGTGCAAAGTTGGCACCGATATTTAGGCTGACTTCGCCGATCTTTTTGTTATAGCTGGCACCGATTTCAAAACCCTTGCTGTCCACTATACCGCCATTCTCATAAGGAGCGGTGAAGCCCAGCACGCTGGAATAGTGACCGCTTGAAGATACCCAGATATCTTGGCGTCTTTCATAATAAGCATCGAAAGACAGGTCAAGACCGTTGAACAGGCTGGCATCCAAACCGAAGTTGTATTTATATGCTTTCTCATGTGTAGAGTTCAATGAGGCCAGGCGACCTAATGACCAACTTTGCGTACCTACCGAGTAGTTGGTGTCGAAAGGATAGTAACTGCCGCCGCCGTAGGTTTGCTCCCAATAATTGGTAACGTCCTTATCATCATCTAAGGGCAAACGGTCCGTATTGATCACACCAAACGAGGCACGAAGTTTCAAGAAGTCAATCCACGAAATATCACGGATGAAATCTTCTTTAGACATCACCCAAGCCAAACCGACCGTAGGAGATACAGACCATTTGTGTCCCGGTGCCAGCTTGTTGGATGCGGAGCCTACAACGGTTACATCTGCATAGTATCTGTCTTTATAGCCATAGTGGGTGTAGAAAGATGCATTTTGGCGGTGCCAGGTCTGATCGGTGCCCTTAGTATTACGGTATTCGTAATCCCACTTCAACTGACTGTAAATATTGCTACTCGCATTGATCTGCTTGGTGTAGAACAAGGTTGCAGCAAAGTTGAATACACGTGTAAAAGCGATACACTTGGATACATTGCCCATAGCGCTTTCCTTGCCGTCAGTATAATAGGAGGTATTGACCGGCACACCATTTTCCCAAGAGGTCACAGAGTTGCTGCCATAGACGAATGTTTTGGAATGATCTTCCCAATACTGCGCATAGTTGTCATAGGATAATAGGGCACTGGCTCCCAAACCCGGAGTGATGGACGCCAAATCTTGCTCCAAAGTCATGTCGGCAAACAACGTGCGTTCGTGGAATTTTGTATACGCGGCAGCTTGCGATACGGCTACCGGGTTTTGTGTTCCGACCCAGGTTGCGCTACCGCCCCATGTGCCATTTTCCAGACGAGCCGGAAAAGCGGCTGAAGGGAGTGTGTAAATCATATTCCAGATATCTGCTCCGGCTTCATCTTTGGCACCCGGTGTCCTTGATTCGGACAAGATGCCCAGCACGTTCAGTTTCAACTTGGTATTCTCACTCAGGTCGATATCGAGGTTCGTACGCAGATTAGCTCTGGAATATTCGTCTTGTGTAGAATATCCTTCGTTAGTGTAAGGACTGGCAATGAATCCTTTATTAGTTGTCAAGTTGGCCATGGCATAATAGCGGAATTTGCTTGCACCACCACGGAAACTGATATTATAGATGTTCGTGGCATCCATATTGCGGAAAGTTTCTCCTAGCCAGTCTACATTGGGATAGAGGTAGGGGTACTGTCCTGAACGGAAAGCATTCAGCTCATCCTGCGTGTAGCGGGGCGACATTCCGTCGTTGGTTAGGGCTTCGTTCATGGCACTGGCATACGTGGGGCTGTCTACAAACTTAGGTTTGCGTGCCTGCCAGCCGAAGCCGTGATCGTAGGTGAACTTGATTTCCCGGGTGTTGTAGGCACCGCGCTTGGTAGTGATGTTTACCACGCCATTGATGCCTTTGTATCCGTAGAGAGCAACGGCAGCAGCATCTTTCAGGATGGCAACCGATTCTACTTCTTCAGGTGTTAAATCGCTGATGTCACGTTCGATACCGTCTACCAACACCAGAGGATTATTGGTTGACAAGCTTTGCAATCCGCGGATAAAGAATGTAGGCTGGGCATCGGCATAGCGTCCGCTTCCTTGCAGGGTAGTTAGTCCTATGCCATATCCATAGAGTGAATTAGCTATATTCTTGGCACTGCGTTTATTGAAATCCTCGTTATACACAGTGGAGACCGATGAAGTAGATTCCTCCAGCCGCTGTGCTTTCTGGTAGCCGATCTGTATCACTTTGTGGGAAGATATAGCCGGTTTGCCATTGACCAAGCTATCATTAACTTCTTGTGCACGACCCTGCAGGCATAGGCAAGCAAGGAGTGCCGGAATGATTATTCTATTTTTCTTCATAATAATTTGTCAATTTGTAATTGAAACATTCATTTTCATTACCATCCCGGGTTCTGAACAAGTCCATAGCCCTTATTCACCTCTGTTGCCGGGAAAGGAGACAAGTACCATTTGGGATCGAAACCGGCGGTCCACCAATAGCGGGTAGGTTTGTCTATCGGATCTTTCACATATTTAAAGCGAGTGGGATAGGGCTTTTTACCTTGGTCATTGCCATACCAGGGCGATTCTATCGGTTGCCCGTTTTCATCCAGACGGTAGATAAAAAGACCATGAAGTTGCTTTTCAAAGACATCAGCACGCCTGTAGCGAATCAAGTCGAAGAAGCGGGCATCTTCCATACCCAGTTCGCAAGCACGCTCACGAAGAATTTCCTCCAACAAAGCTTTTTTGTCCGACTTCAGGTTCTTATCCGGATTGCATACAGCCAGTCCATTCATGCCAACGCGTGCACGCACAATATCTACCTGGGCAATGGCTTCTTCCATACTTCCCTGAGAACTCTGACACAATGCTTCGGCATAAATCAGATGAAGCTCTGCCAAACGGATGCAGGGCCAGTGTACATATCTGCGGAGCATGTCATCTCCCATCAGAAACTTAATCGGCGCATATCCGGTTGCAAAAGAACCAGTCTCATTTTTCGGGTCATTACCGGCATCCTTTCCACCTATCCATGATTCGAAACTACGGCCTGACATATTACCGGTGGTCCAGTCTAAAGAAATACACTGCCCATTGACAATTATCTCTTCGTACAGACGCGGGTCGCGGGTCAGCTGAATACTTTCATCTTCAACAGTTCCTATCTGAAACATTTCATCCAGCTTTCCTTCTGCCTCCGTCTTGTCCCAATCGAAAGGCCTACCATCTTTCCAAGGGAACATTTCCATATACTCTTGGGTAGGAGAATAACCACGATGAATTTTCATTAGCGGATCACCCCACTGGTGCCAGTTATAGTTACCGGATTTAAAAGCATCTGTATCTATTACACGTGTATTAATTAATACTTCCGGGCTATCCAGATTGGCATATCCGGCACGGTAAGCCAAGCGATAGTCTTCAGGGCGATTACCATTGGCTTGCTGCAAGCGATATCCACCTTTGGATGCTAATTCAGTAAAGAAAGCCTTACATGCATCCAGACAACGATTCCACAGTTCGGGTTTATAAGCACCATACCAGATGGCGGGATTATCCGTCACCCCGGGATAATAAGGGTCAGCGGAATTAAACAAAGGAGAAGCGGCGAATTGCAGAATGCGACATTTGTAGGCCATGGCTGCCGCTTTGGTCCAACGTCCGAAGTCGGATGCAGGTGTTTCGAGCGCCCAAGGCAATACTGCTGCAGCTTCATCCAAAAGTTGCACCATAAAGTCTACACACTCTTCCACACTGTTACGCGGCATGCTATAGCTGGCGTCTGTTCCACTGAAGGATGCACGGATAATGGGGACACCTCCATAATGGCGAAACACATCAAAATAGCGGGATGCAAGGATACACTTTGCTTGTGCCACCATGGATGCCTTTTCTTCTGTGCTCAAACCGGGCACATTGTCAATGTTCTCAATGAGCAGCCATACTCCACGTACGGCTTCCCAGATGTTATTCTTCAAATAAGAGAACTTATCCTGTCGGATGCCATAACTGGCACTGTGCGTACCTTTATAATAAGGACCTGTGATGCCTGCACTACCATAAGTGAACACATAGAGATCGGTCAATGCGGATGGCTTACCGACAAAGTTGTTGGAAGATTCCTGGTTGGCAACGTTTTTATAAGGAAGTCCGTAATACTGCAATCCATAGAGATTGTTAAGGAATTGACGGGTATATTCGGCATTATTGAATACGGTATCTTTGGTTACCGTACCACCGGGTGCCTTTTCGAGGAAAGCATTACCGAACGTCATATCATCTACACAAGCTGTAGCGACAAGTGACATCAGTGTCAGTCCTGAAACGACTTTCAAAAACCATTTATTATAATATTTCATACTGTTACGATAATAAGATTAAAAACCAAGTTTCAAACTCAATGAATAAGTCTTCGTCAGTGGATATGACGGAGAGTTGCTGGCTCTGGATTCCGGATCCCCCCAAATGTACGGGGTAAAGGTCAGCAGATTGTAGCCGCTGAAAGCAAGCTGCATCATATTCAGCTTCAGTTTCTTCATAAACGGAAGATTGAAATTATAAGCAAGCTGCAAGTTTTTCAATCGGATATACTTGGCATCTTGTTCCCAAAGTGTAGAACCGGCATAGTTGTTTGTCTTGTTATCAATTGTTGCACGGGGATATTTTGCATTGGGGTTCGGATTATCATTTGTCCAAGTATTGTCCAGCATGTACACCAGTAAACCTCCCTGATCAGTATCAGTACGGTCGGTAAAGGGTTGGCGGAACACACTGGAAATGCTGCGGCTCACATTCCAAGCAGCAGTCCATTGCATCGAGAAGTCGAAGCCTTTCCAGCTGAATCCCAGATTGAGACCTGCCATATATTCCGGATCATCTGTAAAGCCATAATCGCGAGATGCATCGTTGGCATCTATTTTTCCGTCACCACTTAAATCTACATATACGCAGTCACCGTTTTTCAGTTTATCGGTCAGTTGCTTCGGCATGTCTACTCCATATACTTCTTGGTAGCGGATGGGAGTAGTGTCTTCATTATAATATTCAAAGAATAAGTATTGGCTGCGCGAACCAAGACGGCGGCCCTTCTGGTACATGTATTCTTCGTTCATCGGTGCTTCTTTTCTATCCACTACCCGGTTCTGGTTGTACATCAGGTTCAGACCTACATTATATCTGAAGTCCTTTCCTATCATGTCATTCCACTTGAGGGTAATTTCCCAGCCCCAGCTTCTCATCTTTCCGAGGTTGGCCATAGGAACTGCAAAACCTAATACAGAAGGTGCCGTACCGTCGCTCAATAAGATGTCTTTACGATCTTCGTGATAATAGTCGAAAGAAGTACGCAAGCGGTCGTCAAGGAAATTGACATCCACACCATAATTGGTCTTCAAGGCTTTTTCCCAAGTCACATCTGCATTGTTTTTGGAACTTTCGTAAGCACCGGGACTTGCAGTGGAGTTATTTATACCAAATATAAAGCCATGACCGTCGCGATTGATCAGCGATGAATTATTCACGTCATAAGGGTCGGACATATACATGAAGCGGGAACCACCGATTTTATCATTACCTACCAGACCGATGGTATAGCGGAATTTGAGGAAGTTGACTACGCTCTTTATAGGTTCCCAGAATTTCTCTTCACTTACAATCCAGCCAAAGGAGCCGGCGGGGAATGTTCCGAATCGCTTGCCCGGAGCAAAATTTTCGGAACCATTGTAGCCAACGTTAATTTCGGCCAGATAACGGTTCTTCCAATCATAGGTAGCACGTCCCACGATTCCGACGTATCCCTGCGGAATATCAGAAAAAGTAGAAGGATAGTATGTCTTGGATTGATTGTAAAGTACTAGTCCCGTAACGTGATGATTACCGAAATTGCGGGCATAGTTGAGTGCAGCTTCCATATACCAGTTGCGCGATTTTCCGGGATCTCTATCTTCATACTTAAGCTGGCTGTTCTGTCCGGCCTTCTTGTAAGCTATCGAGCCGTCTTCCTGGAGCACAGGAGTATATGTAGCTACACTGGCACTGGCCTGTGTATAAGAAGTGAAGCCACTGTTATAGGAACCTTTAATATGGAAAGAAAGTCCTTTGGTAATGAAGTCTAACTTCTGCTTCAACTGAAGGTCGGCATTCAAGGTGTTATTGCTGGTCTTCATGAAACCACCCCCGTAGTAACTCATGCCGCTTCCACCTGTAAACGGCAGACGAAGGTCGTTATAATCTTTAGTAGTGTTTACCAGTTTGCCATCCACAAAGCCGGGGCTGGAGAATGGAGTGGAATAATACATATTAATAAGCATACCTGCACTACCCTGTCCGGTATAGGGCTTAGAAGAGTTGTTCACATTTCCTGCCACGTTCATGGTCAAGGTCGTGGTTTTAGTTACGTCAATATCCAGATTAGAGCGGTAGTTGAAACGGTTGTACTGGTATGTCAAGTCGTAAGGAAGACCAAAGTCCTTGAACAAACCGCCCTGCGTATAGGCACCTGCCGAGATAAAGTAGCGCACGCGTTCGGTACCACCGGAGATATTGACATTGTGCTGCGTCTGCAGGGTCATATCTTTCAGACAGTAATCTATCCAGTCTACACTGGGAAAGCGAATGGGATCGGACTTATCTTGGAATCTCTGAACAATCTCGTCCGAGAACATTGGAGCTTTGCCATCATTAGCTAACATCTGATTGTAGAAAGTGGCATATTGGTAAGAATTGGCCATCTTGATGCTTTCAGTTGGAGCAATGATGCTGGCCGATGTGCTGATAGAAATCTTGGCTTTGCCCTCTTTACCGCGTTTGGTAGTAATCAGCACAACACCGTTGGCACCACGCACACCGAACACGGCAGTAGCCGATGCATCTTTCAAGATGGAAATACTTTCAATTTCGTTTGGGTCTATTTCATTGAAGTCGCGTTCCACACCATCTACTTGAATAAGAGGAGATGAATTGTTGAATGTGGCCTGTCCGCGCACGAAGATACTGGCGGCATCGCTACCCGGTTCACCGGAATACTGTACTGTAGTTAAACCGGCCATCTGTCCGGACAACATGTTTGATACAGATCCTGTAGGTGTTTTGGTTAGCTCGGATCCATTCACACTGGAGATGGCTCCTGTTACAGATACCTTTTTCTGTACACCGTAGGCTACAACCTCTACCTCACCCAGCATTTGCGAGTCTTCTTCCAATGTAATTTTCAGAATGCTTCCTTTTACATTGATTGTCTGTGTGTTATATCCAATAAATGATATAACCAATTTTGCATTTTCAGGTACATTGCTCAGTCTAAAATTACCATCAAGATCAGTAATTGTACCTATTTCCGCATTGTCTTTAACGACAACATTGGCCCCGATAACAGCTTCCCCATTGCTATCGACTACGGTACCAGTTATCGTTTTCTTCTGTTGTTGCACCGTATTCACAGCGGCAGATGCCTGTTGCACTCCTATGGGAGAAAACAAAGGTACAATCAACAAAATAAAGAGAAACAACCATCGTGATTTGTTTCGATGGTCAAACAGATTGATTCTTTTTCTGTTTTTCATACTTTAATTAGTTAAGTTAAACAAAAGTTGATATTCTAATTTTCAGCAAAGACTTTAGTAAAATCTATTATTTGTGAAAAAGTGTTGCAAATGTAATGGCATGTAGAGAGATGGAGAATAAAGAATTGTACATAAACATGTATAAAATTGACTTTGACACAATATTCCATGTTACATTGGCTTTTTAAAATGGAAGAGAGGTTGAAAAAATGCTTTGTTACCTTATTATATTAAGAAAAATCTTGGTATTTCTTATGTGTATTTCTCTTAGTATTTATTATAATTTTCTCATCAGACATTAAAGATATGATCTAAATATTGTGGATGTATAAAATAGCATCTATCTGAACGATACTCTATTTGTATAGATATTATGTTCTGTAACTTTGCATGCAGAAAATGTTTTGATGGGGTGGCGAAAATTGATTTACGCTGAGAATATGTTTGCTCTAGGACAATATTCCATGCTTCTGCACATCTTTCTATTTAGGACATCTTTGAAAAGCCCTACTTTAGCGGTGAATTTAAAAAAGAGGATAATAAACTTATAAGAAAGGTTGTACTATGAAGCATTTTTTATTGAGTATTTTATTGGTTGTAACTTTTGTTTTGGACGTATCAGGACAAAATCGATTCGTGAATCTGTCCGGTGAATGGAAGTTTCAGATAGATCGGAAAGATGTGGGCGTCAAAGAGCAATGGTTCAGGAAATCATTTGATGATGGTATTAATCTACCCGGTTCTATGCCTGAAAAACTGAAAGGGGACGATGTCACTATACGTACTCAATGGACTGGAAGCCTTTATGATAGTTCTTATTACTTTAATCCTTATATGGAGAAATACCGTATAGACGGGAAAGTTAAACTTCCATTTTTTCTCACTCCCGATAAACATTATGTTGGTGTGGCCTGGTATCAGAAGGAGGTGATAATTCCTTCCGGGTGGAAAGGGGAGAGAATTAGCCTTTTTCTGGAGCGTCCGCATATAGAAACAACTGTTTGGATTAACCAAAAGGAGATAGGAATGCAAAATAGCCTTTGTGTACCACATGTGTATGATTTGACTTCTGTTGTGAGTCCCGGGAAAAAATGCCAGATTAGTATACGTGTTGACAACCGGATTAAAGAAATTAATGTAGGTCCAGATTCACACAGTATTACTGATCAGACTCAAGGTAATTGGAATGGTATTGTAGGTCGTGTGGAATTACAGGCAGTGCCTAAAATACATTTCGAAGATATCCAGATATATCCAGATTTGGCTAGTCAAAAAGCTTTGGTACACATGAATGTATATTCAGCTTCTTCTGCCAAAGGAGAAATCATTCTTTCTGCTGAAAGTTTCAATACGAATATTCGTCACAATGTGCCCCCTGTACGGCAGTCCTTTTCTATCCGTCCGGGAAATACTTCTATAGAAATGGAGTTACCGATGGGAAAAGATTTTCTGACTTGGGATGAATTTAATCCTGCACTTTATCAATTGACTGCTGTTTTGAATAATGGCACGCAGACAAATACGAAAAAGGTACAGTTTGGTATGCGTGAATTCAAGATAGAAGGTAAATGGTTTTATGTGAACGGTCGTAAAACGATGTTACGCGGAACAGTAGAGAACTGCGATTTCCCTTTAACAGGTTATGCACCTATGGAGGTGGAAAGTTGGGAAAGGGTTTTTCGTATTTGTCGTAGTTATGGATTGAATCATATGCGGTTTCATTCTTTCTGTCCTCCTGAAGCAGCTTTCATAGCTGCCGACCTTGTGGGATTCTATTTACAACCTGAAGGCCCGAGCTGGCCTAATCATGGTCCGAAACTGGGATTAGGCCAACCAATTGATAAATATTTAATGGATGAAACCATAGCACTGACCAAAGCTTATGGTAATTATGCTTCTTATTGTATGTTGGCATGTGGAAACGAGCCGAGCGGACGTTGGGTGGATTGGGTTACCAAGTTCGTGGATTATTGGGAGAATATGGATCCGCGCAGAGTATATACAGGAGCATCTGTTGGTGGAGGGTGGCAGTGGCAACCCCGTAACCAATATCATGTGAAGGCTGGTGCCCGTGGACTTAACTGGAGGCAAAAGCGTCCGCAAACCAATGATGACTACCACATGCAGAGCCGGATTGATACTGTGAGTCAGCCATATGTATCACATGAGACAGGGCAGTGGTGTGTATTCCCTAACTTTAATGAGATACGGAAATATACCGGAGTGAACAAAGCCAGGAATTTTGAAATATTCCGTGATATTCTGAACGATAACCAGATGGGAGAACAGGCGCATTGTTTTATGATGGCATCGGGTAAATTGCAAGCGTTATGTTATAAGTATGAGATAGAAAAGACACTGCGTACTCCCGATTATGCAGGATTCCAATTGCTGGCCTTGAATGATTATTCAGGACAGGGGACGGCACTTGTAGGAGTACTTGATGTTTTCTTTGAAGAGAAAGGATATATTAATGCACAAGAATGGAGGCGTTTCTGCTCACCTACTGTACCATTGATGCGTACGGACAAATTTGTATATACGAATGATGAGGCATTCGTTGCTGATATTGAAATTGCTCATTTCGGTGAGAAAGCCTTAAAACATGTTCCAGTGACGTATACCATAAAGGATGTGTACGGTAAAGTCTATACTCGCAATACGTTAGGGAATAAGGATATTCCTATTGGTAATCTTCACGTTTTGGGACATATCGAATTTCCTCTTGGGGAGATAAAGAAGCCGACGGAATTAAATCTGGAAGTTTGTATTGAGGGGACTGAAGCTGTAAATGATTGGAATTTCTGGGTATATCCCAAAGAGGTGGAACTGGTACAGAAAGATGTTTATACTACGGATACGTTAGATACTAAGGCTTTAGATATCTTACAAAATGGTGGAAAAGTCTTAATTCTTGCTGCTGGTAAAGTTAGTTATGGAAAAGAGGTGTCACAGATGTTCACACCCGTTTTCTGGAATACATCTTGGTTTAAAATGCGTCCTCCACATACTACGGGTATTCTGGTAAATCCCAAGCACCCTTTGTTCCGTGAGTTTCCGACGGAATATCATAGTAATTTGCAGTGGTGGGAGTTGCTGAATCGTGCCCAAGTGATACAGTTTACCGACTTTCCTGCTGATTTCCAGCCTACAATCCAGAGTATAGATACCTGGTTCCTGAGCCGGAAGATTGGTATGCTATTTGAGGCTAAAGTGCTCAATGGCAAACTGATGATGACTACCATGGACCTTACTACAAATACTGACGAACGTATTGTTGCCAGACAGATGCATAAAGCTATTCTGGATTATATGAATTCTGATAATTTCCGTCCGATGTATACAATAGAGCCGGAACGGATCAGTGACTTATTTAAAAAAGTAGCAGGTGATGTGAAATCATATACAAAAGGATCTCCGGATGAATTGAAGCCGAAAATAAACTAATGAAAATGGTCTCGTGATATAAAAATATTCATTTCACGAGACCGTTCTTTTTTTAATATACAGAAGTAATATCCTGTATAATGAACTATTTCAATAACATCTCTTTTAGCCTGCTCGTTGCTTTTTGTAATTGTGCATCCACCGTTTTTGTACTGATGTCGAGCTTTTCTGCCACCTGTGCGTATGTCTGTTTTTCTTCGCGAATTAGGATAAAAACTTCCCGGCAACGCTCCGGTAATCGGTCGAGGGCTTTTACATAACGGGCAAACAGCTCTTCGCTGATAAGAGTATCTTCGGGAGATACATCCTGGTCTGCAGGTTCCTGTAAAACTTCAGCTGATAGGGTAGGGCGGCGTTCCTCTTTTTCTATATAGTTAAGAGAAGCATTTTTCACGAGTATGAAACAGTAATCTTCGATATTAGTTACATCTAATAGCTGTTTACGATGTTCCCAAAGTTTCATGAAAACATCGAGTACGATCTCTTGTGACCATTCTTCGTGATGGGTATAGTAGTAAGCAATGCGGAACAGGCGATCGTACGTTATATCATAGAATTCTCGGAAAGCAGACTGGGAGTCCTGCTCGCTCATTTTCCGTAGATATCTTCTGACTTCCTGTTCTGTCATATTGTCTTTTCATGTAATTAGTGGACAAAGGTAAGAGTTTCAATCCAAATATCCATCATTTCTCTGACATCCTAACTTCACTTTCTTGTAGCGTAGTTGAAATCTGTAGCCCCCATCTTTGCACCCCGAAAGGATTCTTGATTTATTTTATCAATTGAACAGTATGAAAGTGAAAAGATGTTTTTTAGAATGGAGTTTGGTAAGCAGGCGTTTTGCCGTTGCCCTCACCTTTGCTTTAGGGGGAGGGATGTTGCTTGCTGCTAATCTTGTTCCACTGAAAGGTGTGGTAAAAGATGCCTCAGGAGAACCGCTGGCCGGCGTTACGGTGAGAATCAAAGACGGAAAGTCGGGAACAATCACTGATGTGAACGGACATTTTGTTTTGGATGTAGAGAAAGGGAAAAAACTGTTACTGAGTTATATCGGATACTCAGAGACAGAGGTACTGGTAAAAGATGACCAGCAAATGCAAATTGTGCTTCAGGAAGATGCGCAACAGTTGCAGGAAGTGGTGGTCGTAGGTTACGGTACGGCAAAGAAAGTAAATCTGGTGGGTGCTGTGGACCAGATTGATAGCAAGCAGATTGCAGAGCGCAGCAACAGTAATATTTCCCGTTCGTTGCAAGGCATGGTGCCGGGGCTGAACATTACATTCAGTGACGGTAAACCTTCGCGTACGCCATCCATTAATCTTCGTGGAACAGGAAGTATTGGTGCGGGTGGTAGTGCCCTTGTATTGATAAACGGGGTGGAGGGTGATCTCAACTCGGTGAATCCCGCGGATGTGGAAAGTGTATCTGTACTGAAGGATGCTTCTTCGGCTGCTATCTATGGTGCGCGTGGTGCTTTCGGAGTGATATTGGTAACTACTAAGAACGCTACTGCCGGAAAGACGAAAATCAATTATAATGGAAGTTTCTCCATGCATCAGCGTACGGTGAAGACAGAAGATGGTATCGTTAGTAATGGTTTGCAGTGGACCGATGGCTGGTATACGGCTTATCTGGAAGGTCAGGAGGCGCCTCCGGGAGGTATCAATAATGTATTTAAGTATTCTACCGACTGGTATAATGAATTGGTAAGACGTGATGCCGATCCTTCTCTGGATAAAGTGCGTGTCAATGATAAGGGGGAATATGAATACTTTGGTAATACCAACTGGCTGGATATCATTTATAAAGATCAGAACTATTCCACTGAACATAATGTCAGCATTAGTGGGGGAAATGAGCGTGCCCGGTATTATGTGTCAGGACGCTACTACAATCAGGATGGCATTTACAATGCCGGAGACGAAAAGTATACGCAGTATAATATCCGTTCAAAAGGAGAAATACAAATCAATAAATCTCTTTTGTTGGAGAATAATACGGATGTCATGATTTTCCGTTCCCACCAGCCCATGGTGATGTACGACCGTCAGAATATAACCCGTCAGGCACAACATCAGGGATATCCGGTGACTATGGAGAAGAACCCTGACGGTACTTGGACCGAGGCAGCTGTATATATCGGATGGGCAGGTTTTGTAGAAGGGACTTCCTGGCAAAAGGACAATAAACTGGATGTACGCAATACGACGACCTTAACGTATACACCTATAAAACAGCAATTAGTCTTCAAAGGTGACTTTACTTATTACAGCAGCAAGTCCACCCGTCTAAGAGCCGAAAACCAGTACAATTATTATACGGGACCGGAAATAATGGGAACCCGTAACACATTCAGTTCTCTGGAAAATATGGATTATAACAAGGAATATCTCTCAAGCAATATTACCGGTAACTATATTCCTGAATTTTCTAATTCCGATCATTACCTGAATGTACTGTTGGGCTGGAATCTTGAGCACCAGGATTATAAAACGATACAAACTTACCGCCGTGGTCTGATTAGTGCCACTAAACCGAGTTTTGCTCTTATGGATGGTGATTATTATACTACGGGACAAGGCGGAAATGAGTGGGCTTATGTAGGTTTCTTATATCGTTTGAACTACAATTATAAGAGTCGTTACTTGGCAGAAGTAAGTGGACGTTATGATGCCTCTTCCAAATTTCCCGAGAATCAGCAGTGGGGTTTCTTCCCTTCCGGATCACTGGGCTGGCGTATTTCTGAAGAGCCTTTTATGAAATCTACCCGCAATTGGCTGGATAACTTGAAAGTCCGTGCTTCCGTCGGTAGCCTGGGCAACGGTAATGTAAGCCCTTACCTCTATCTTTCTACAATTCCCATTAAGAAAACATCCGTTATTCTGGGTGATGCATTGCAGACGTATGCCACTACTCCGAATATCGTTCCCAACAGTCTGACTTGGGAAAAATCGATAACTTATGATATTGGCCTGGATGTCGATATGCTATCTAACCGTTTGTCGATGGTGTTCGACTACTATCAACGTTATACAACGGATATGTATACAGTAGGCCCTACTTTACCTGCCGTACTGGGAGCCGCTACGCCTAAAGGTAACAATGCAGAGATGAAAACCAAGGGCTGGGAACTTTCGGTCATGTGGCGTGACAACTTTACACTGGCTAATAAGCCATTTAATTACAGTGTAAAAGCTATGTTGTGGGATAGCCGTACCTGGGTTACTAAATTCAATAATCCTACGAAACTACTCTCCACTTATTATGAAGGACAGGAGATCGGTACTATCTGGGGATATCATATCGAAGGATTATTTAAAGATCAGGCTGAAATAGATGCTCATGCAGACCAGTCCAAACTAAAAGTATCCGCTACGAATATTCTGAAACCGGGTGATTTGAAATTTGCCGATCTCGATAAAAGCGGTACGGTGGATAATGGTCAGAATACATTGGATGATCACGGTGACCTGAAGGTTATCGGAAATACTACGCCTCGCTATCAGTTTGGTCTCAATTTGAGTGCTAATTGGAATGGTATTGGTATCAGTGCTTTCTTTCAAGGTGTAGGCAAGCGAAACTGGTATCCGCATCGCGAGTCAGCTTTCTTCTGGGGGCAATATGACCGCCCTTACAGCTATATGCTGAAGGAACATACCGGAAATAATGTATGGACAGAAGAAAACCAGAACACTGATGCTTATTGGCCCCGTTACCGTGGCTATCTGGCAAATGGCTCTACAAAGGCGTTGGGTATCCAGGCCAATGACCGCTATTTACAGAATATAGCTTATGTCCGTCTGAAGAATCTTCAGATAGATTATACTTTTAATAAGAAGTTTTGCGATAAACTGCACTTGCAGGATTTGAAGATTTACCTTGCCGGTGAGAACCTCCTGACATGGACACCGCTGAACAAGCATACCAAGATGTATGATCCCGAAGGTATCAGTGCCGGTGATGCAGACTTCCGTTCTACTGCCAATACTGACGGAGACGGATATGGCTATCCTATTTTGAGCAGCTATACGATAGGTATTAATGTAACCTTTTAACACAGAAGATGAGTATGAAAAAATATTGGTTGATAGGTCTGTATGCTTTGGCTCTGACCTCTTGTGATAGTTTTCTGAATTGTGAGCCTGAGAACAGTTTTTCTTCCGAAGGCTTTCTGGAGTCGGAATCGGACTTACGGCTTTATACAAATGGTTTTCTGCAAAGTTTCCTGCCTGGCGAAGAAACAATAGCCTGGGGTGGCGACCAGTATGCAGACTTTTGTGCAACCCGTTCGTCCACTACTTTTCTGATCGGTGACACGTGGGATGATACCCAACAAGGCGGTTGGGGAACCGGTGACTGGGGAGATCTGCGACAAATTAATTATTTTCTCGATAATCTGCCTAATGCTAAAGGCAAAGTAACGGATGCCATTTATTTACATAATGAAGGTGTGGGACGTTTTTGGCGTGCTTATTTCTATTATGGTATGGTCAGAACGTTCGGTGATGTACCCTGGTATGAAACGACATTGGATGTGGATAATAGAGATGAATTATACAAACCACGTGATAAGCGTGAGGTTGTTATGGATAAGATATTGGAAGATCTTGATTTTGCCTGTACCAATTGTTCCACGGATAAGACCTTGACAGAAAGTAGCACATTGATAACGAAATGGGTGGCATTAGCACTCAAGTCCCGTATCTGTCTGTTCGAAGGTACCTACCGTAAATATCATGCGAAGTTAGGACTGCAAAACTCGGCTGAAAAATTCCTGCGTGCCTCTATTGCCGCATCCGAAGAACTGATGACGAAAGGCCCTTATAAATTACTGAATACGGGAGATGTGGAGACACAGTATCGTTCTCTGTTTACATCGGAAGAACTGAACAAAACGGAGGTAATCTGGGGTATTGCCTTCAAAAAAGATTTGCGTATGCACTCCATTACCTGGAAACTATTTTCAGCCTCATTTGGGGCAAACTGGTCATTGGTGCGGTCTTTTGTGAATATGTATCTGATGCGCGATGGTAACCGTTTCACCGACCGTACGGATTATGCTACCATGCAGTATATGGATGAGTTTCAGAATCGCGATTGTCGTCTGATGCAAACAGTTATTTCACCGTCTTACCAGCGGAAAATCAGTGGTACGGTGAAGCCGGATGCACCTAATTTCTCTATGACATCCACCGGTTATCAGCTTATCAAATGGGCTATAGATGATGATGTGCATGTAGGGAAGGCTACAGCCAATAATTCTATTCCTATTTTTCGTTATGCGGAAGTATTGCTGAATTATGCAGAAGCGAAAGCGGAATTAGGAGAATGTGATGAAACGGTGTGGAATGCTACGGTCAAACCATTACGCGAACGTGCCGGGGTAGAAGGGAAGATCCCTGCAACCTATGACCCGTATGTAGCCGCTTACTTTAAAAGTCAAACAACGGATAAATGGATTCTGGAAATACGTCGTGAACGTGGTGTAGAGTTGGCTTTTGAAGGAGTTCGCTATGATGACATCATGCGCTGGAAACAGGGAGACCTGATTGAAAATGTATGGCAAGGTATTTACATTCCCCGGAAAGGTGAAGCGTATGACTTGAACGGAGATGGTGTAAAAGATGTAGCTGTGGTGGATAAAGAACCGCCAGCCGGTGAGAAGATTAAGGGCGTGCAATATGTGGTAATTGGTAAAACCAATCGTTTGTCCGAAGGTGACCACGGATATATTGAATTTGGCTTTAGCCAGGGACGTAAATGGGATGATAAGAAATACTTGCGTCCGATACCGTTGACGGCTACTCAGATAAATCCGGCTTTATTGCCTCAAAACCTAGGTTGGTAATAGTAACTTTAATGATAAAAATAAATAGATAACATGAAAGTAAAGAAAGTATTAGTAAGTGCGTTCCTTTTGGCAACCTGCCTGATGAATGTACAGGCGCAACGCCGGAATGAAATTCAGGTTCCCGATTTAGATGGATACACTACTTTGAAGTGCGATTTCCATATGCACACTGTCTTCTCTGATGGTCTGGTTTGGCCTACGGTACGTGTAGATGAGGCTTACCGTGAAGGACTGGATGCAATTTCTCTGACAGAACACATCGAATATCGTCCTCATAAAAAAGATGTTGTGGCAGATCATAACCGTTCGTTCGATCTTTGTCAGAAACAGGCTGAAAAGCTTGAGATACTTTTAATCAGAGGTAGTGAGATTACTCGTCCGATGGCTCCCGGACACTTTAATGCCATTTTTCTGGCTGACTCCAATCCATTGGAACAAAAAGAGTATAAAGACGCTTTCAATGAAGCCAAAAAGCAAGGAGCCTTTATCTTCTGGAATCATCCGGGATGGGCTGCCCAACAACCGGATACTACTAAGTGGTGGCCCGAGCACACAGAACTCTATAATGAAGGTTGTATGCATGGCATTGAAGTAGCAAATGGTCCTCTGTATATGCCCGAAGCCATTCAATGGTGTTTGGATAAGAATCTGACAATGATTGGCACTTCCGATATCCATCAACCCATTCAGACTGATTATGATTTCTCTAAAGATGAGCATCGTACCATGACATTCGTCTTTGCGAAAGAACGTTCCTTGAAAGGCATCCGTGAAGCATTGGATAATCGTCGCACTGCTGCTTATTATCGAGAGTTGGTGATTGGACGTGAAGACTTGCTCCGTCCATTCTTTGAAAAATGCGTGAAAATAGAAGAAATCAGCCGTAATGAGAAAGGAGTGACGCTTTCTATAACCAATACTACGGATTTAATCCTGCAACTGAAAAAGACGACACATGATACTTCTCTGGTCTATTTTCGGGATATGACGCTGAAGCCGCATACACGTTATAGTGTCCGTATCGGATTTGATAATGGTATCAAAGGAGGAGATATGAATTTTGAAGTGACGAATTTTATAGTGGTTCCTGATAAAGGATTGGAGTATACTATTTCTCTGTAAAAAGGGTTTGTTTTGTTAAGTTGCCCGGTCTTGAAATATATCAGGACCGGGCATATTGTATATGTAATTATTCTATTTCCAAGAGGTCGCTCATGATACCGTCTGAGATGAAAATACCCTCTCTGGTTAGCTTTAACCGATCGTTATGCAACTCTAATTTCCCATTTTCCAGATAAGATCTGGCTTGTTCCAAACAATATTTCGAGAGCCGGTCGCCGAACTTCTTTTTCAGCTCTTCAGTGGATATTCCCCACATTGTGCGCAGACCTGTGATGATGTATTCATTGTAGCGGGTTCGTGTGTCCAGTTGTTCTGTTTCATGTTGGCGTTGCCCTTGTTCTACAGATGAAAGATACTGATTTAGCGAAGCTACATTCCATTCGCGCGAGCCTCCATCAAAGGAATGTGCGGATGGACCACATCCCAGATAAGGGATACCTTGCCAATAAGAAGTATTGTGTCGGGAGTACATTCCCGGTTTGCAGAAATTGGATATTTCGTAGTGTTCGTATCCTGCGGCCGAAAGGGTATCTATTAATGTGGAGAAGAAGTTCAGGCTACTGTCTTCATCCACTTGAGATACAGAGTGTTGTTGCAGCATTTTGTACAGAGGTGTATCTTCTTCGTAAATCAGATGATAAGCGGAAATATGTTCCACGTTAAGGCTGACTGCTTGCTGTAAATCCTGTGCCCAGCGTTGGTCAGTTTCTCCGGGCAAACCATAAATCAGATCGATGCTGATATTTTGAAAACCTGCTTGCCGACAGCGTTGTACTGCCTCTATTGCTTGTGCGGCGTTGTGCCGCCTGTTCAATAATCGTAGTGTTGCATCATCGAAAGTTTGTATTCCCATACTGATGCGGTTGAACGGTAGAGTGCGTAACATCCCGATATATTCTTCTGTAAGGTCGTCGGGATTTGCTTCAAGAGTTATTTCTGTTGCTTCCCTCGTTCCGTAAACCTGTTCAATCGTTTTGAAAACCTCCTTAAAGTCTTCCTCCGATAACTGTGACGGTGTACCTCCACCGAAATAAATGGTTTCAACAGCTTCCCCTTTCAGATACTCCTTGCGTTCTGTCAACTCCCGGCAAAGAGCACGGATATATTGCGATTTCAATTCCGAACGTGTGGTGGAATAGAAATCGCAATAAATGCAACGTGTCTTGCAGAAGGGGATGTGTATGTAGATGCCTGCCATAATTATATTGTTTCTGTAGAAGAGCTTTCGTAGCTTTTATTTTGGCGGCAAAGATAACTATTCCTTCCGAAACTTATATCAGGAGAGAGAAGCCGTCTTTACCGTCCCGTCAGAGAAATAAATGGTTATAGTGTCTCCGGTCTGTTTGAAGGACTTTACAGGTGTCAGTTCCTTTTTTGTAAATGGCTTGCCACTCTTTTTCCATAATTGCAGTGTGATAAAGACTTTATCACCGGAATGAGTTGTGGCGGCATTGATTACAGAACATTTATTACTTATCGGATGTAGTCCTTCAGTCTGTACAAATTCCACTTCCGACCAACCCTGGAGATTGATAAGCGCTGTTTGATAGATACCATTATCCATGCAGTAGGCAGTGTATCCTCCGGCCTTTTGTTCTTTTGTAACAATGTGACTTTCTAATTCCGGTAATGAATAGTGTCCATAACGTAATTCTGTTGTAAGTGGGAAAGAAACTTTGTCTACACGAAGTATGCCGTTAGGAAGTGGAATATCTGCCAGGCGGAATTTGATTTCCGGGTTTGTTTCAAGTTCTGCATCCCGGTAGTAAATTCCGTCTTCAAACTTTTTGAATGTATAGAGGCGCAACACTTCCCATTCTTGTTTGTCATTCAGTACAGCATAGTTCATGGACACTTTACCATCTGGACTGTCTGCCATCCAGGGAAATGCCGTGTTGTAAGACAGTTTATTATAATTCTCGGTAGAACGGAATTTTTGCCAGTCTTTGGCAACCGTTTCATGGCACCATGCACGTATTTCCGAAGTGCCGCTATTGGGATAGTTAGTCACCAAAGTATTAGAGCCTTCCATGAACTTATTGTACACCTTGCCGGGTTGAAACTCTTTTTCCCAAGCTCCGTTATTCTCGACAGCTGTCCAAAACGGATTATCAGCCGGCAATAATAATCCAAGGAACGCTTTTCCCATCCAGTAAACGCTGCCACGACAACTATAAATCTGTACGGCAGGCTCAAAAGCTCCGTAGAATCCCAGCGTGGGTACCCGGTCTTCCATTAATGCGGGATTTTCAAGGAACTGGAGCAAGGTGGAAGAGGCAATGCGGCGCATCCAGCCATAGTTGATAGACGGATCATTGAGCCACCCCATTAGCGGGAAAGGTACAGCGGCAGCTATACGGTACGTAATACTGCGTCCATACATATTCATTTTACCATCCTCAGCAAACATATAAGGATAGTTAGGAACCAAATCACGGAAGTTGCTAACAAACTGACGTCCGGCTTCAGGATTAAATTTCTCACCGTAATAATGTGCCCAAATCATACCATACATCTGGAAAGCCCACATGCTATAATAGTCATAGGCCGGGCTATCATTATACCATCCGTACCCACGATATTGTGCCAGTGATTTTTGTAGCAATTCATCTATATAACCATCTTTGACTTCATAACCCTGGTTTTTGAAGAAAGACATGACGAATATATTGAAGAAGCGCCAGTTAGAACCGATTGTAGGTCCGTTGCCATAACTAAGCATTAATGCAGCAAGATCGTCTTTCTCCTTTTGAGTCAATGGTTCCCAGATAATTTCGGGCATTACGGTAAGTGACAGGGCAAGTGCTCCGAATTCTACAAGCGTCTGGCTTGGTCCACCTTTGAGATGTTGAATATATCCGGACTTCGACGGATCACTCATATTGCACAACTGTTGCCGGTAATAATCTCCTACCTTGATTCCATTTAATACCAAATCCGGATTTTCTTTTAATAGTGGAATTGCTACAAACATAGTGCGACAAAGTCCTTCCAGATTTTCTGTCTTGTTGAACTTTCCATCCGTTGGATAGCTCTTTCCCGGTTGTTTAGGGAAACGCATCGGATCATCCAATGCATGGATGTAGCTGAATGCTCCGTCCAATAGATAGGTTGCTGCATCCATCCAATGTTGGCGAGTCATGCCCGTCAGTGGACTCAACTGATAATCCGGTTTAACTAAATGAAATATGGAATCATTTTTAGCTTGTGATAAGGATGCGTTTGCGCTTAGAGATACTAAAAAAACAAACAGTAATAATCCCTTGGTCATTTTAGAAAAGGCAATTTTCATCATAGCGTGTGTATTACATGGTAAGAATATTCTTATTTATTTCTCTTTGCAAAGAAAACACTTTCCATGCTATGTAAATGACCATTTTAAGGTCAAAAAGGGCGAATTTTAGACCAAATCCATTCTTTTCGTCCCTATTCGCTCCTTACCTGCACCGTATCCGGACCGTACTTGCTCCGTACATTCTCCACTCAGAAGTACCTCTGGACGGAGCAAGTACGGAGTTGATACGGAGCAAGTATATCTCAGGTATGGCTCATTGTGGAATGATTGAAATAAAAAATTACCAATGGATAAGATACTTTTATATATATTTACGTATATTTGCCTGCAGTTATTAATTATATTGAAATCTAATGCTAACTATGAAAGATAGAATCTGGAGTTTCATTTTTTGCTTTGGAATATTTTTCCCTTTGATGTGTCAGGCAGTGATAATGCCCCAACATAATTCTTTGGCATTTAGGTCTTCATCTATATTGAATACCTTGTCCAGTAAAGATGTGCAATCGGTCTATCAAGACCGGGACGGCTATATCTGGATATCTACCCGTAACGGACTTTTTCAGTATGATGGTTATTCTATCACTACTTATAAATCGAATCTTTATTGCCCGGATCTGTTGTCCAGTAACAACATATTTTGTGTAGCGGAGGATTCTTGCCATAGATTATGGATTGGAACTTATAGTGGGCTGAATGTATTGGATAAACGAACTGGAGAAGTTCGTAAGATAGAAAATGCAGAATTGTCAAGTACAGGTATATCACAAATATTGGTAACGAGTGATCAACGTATTCTGTTTGCCACGGAAGCGGGACTTTTTGAGTATCAGGAAAATGATGATACTTTTTTGGTTTATGATGCAAGTAATACCGGAGGGATTTTTCCAAGGAATACTGTAAAGTCTTTATTTGAGGATGATAGAGGAGATATCTGGATTGGTACCTGGAATGGTGGATTGTATCGTTATGAAAAGAAAACCGGTAAATATTGGAAATATCCGAGGATGAATTCTGGAAACTCCGCCCATGTCGTGTTTCAGGATAGTTACAAGAATATATGGGTCGGTACATGGGGATCGGGTTTGCATTTACTGCATAATGCTTATGATCCGGAGAGAACTACTTGGACTACATTTACCCATAATGAAAAGCAGCCTTATACAATTTCAGATAATCTTATCTATGCTATTTCGGAAGATGTGAATACCCATTCTTTATGGGTAGGAACGCGTAGTGGTTTGAGTATTCTTCCCTTACAGAATGGACCGATCTCTTTTTCCGGGTTTGAGAATTGTTATTCCGGTGAATCGGAAAATACAATAACCAGTAGTGAGGTTGCTTCTTTGTTGCGTGATCGACAAGGCATTATGTGGGTTGGCATGATTGGAGGTGGGGTGAATATGGTGAATACCCGTAAAGCGAAATTTAATCTGGACCGCCTAACTGAAACTAAACGGATGTTGAAAAGTAATTCGGTACGTAGTCTCTTGTTGGATGATGAAGGACAGCTTTGGATGGGGATCAGTACTTACGGTTTTGGGGTGAAGGACCGCCAGACTGGAAAATTTATTCACTATAATCAGATGCCCGATTTTATGTCATATGAGGGAATTTCAACGGTAATGTCTATTATGCAATCTCCTACTACCGGTCATATTTGGATTGGTGTGTACAATGGAGGAGCCTACGAGCTTGATAAACAGGCTTCTGTTGGTAAGCGTGTGAAGGCACATAATTCGGGGAATGCTCCGTGGATGTGTAATTCCTGTATTTATGATATTTATGAAGACTCTAAGCAAAACCTTTGGTTTGCTACGAGGGGAGGAGTGTCGATGCGTGCAGCGGATGGTACCCCGGTACGGATTGATTCTTTGAAAGTAGGAGGAGTTGCCATACAGGATATGGTTGCTATGCAACTAACCGAGGGGGGTAATGGTGAAATGTGGATGGCGTCTAATACGCATGGAGTGGTTCGTATTCAGGGTAGTGGACACTCGTTAAATGGATATACGCTTTCGGCTTATTCTGTAGTTAATGGGAAACTGAACAGTAATTATGCAGATTGCATATATAAGGATATTGAAGGGCGTATCTGGGTTGGAACCGGAGGAAGTGGTTTAAGTTTGTATGATGCCATAGAAGATCGATTCTTACCGGTACATAAGTTGTGGAATCTACCGGGAGATGCAGTAACCAGTATTCAGAGTGATAAGAAAGGGGATCTTTGGTTGGGAACAAATGCAGGATTGTTGAAGCTTACTGTGCCAAAGGATTTGCAGAATGTAACATACCGTCTTTATACCACTTCAGATGGTCTGCAGGATAATCTGTTTAATAGAGGGGCATCATGTGAAGCTCCGGATGGTGAATTATTTTTTGGCGGACATCGGGGATACAATAGCTTTTATCCGGATGAACAGGATGAACAGGTCTTTTCTTCTCCGGTCGTGATTACTAATATTAAAGTGTTTAATCAGTCGTGGACTTCCTTGTCTGATGAAGAGCGTGCGGAAATCTCTGATTTATCGCCCGGGTTTACAGATGAGATTGTTTTGGATTACAAACAAAATAACTTTAGCTTTGAGTTTTCTGCCATGGAGTATGCCAATCCGGAAAGAAACCAGTATGCCTATAAACTGGACGGATTCGATGTGGGATGGCAGTACACGGATGCTTCCAAACGTTTTGCTTATTATAATAACCTGATGCCCGGTACTTACACTTTCCATGTAAAGTCTTCAAATTCCAATGGTATCTGGGACGAGAATGTACAAACGGTGAAAGTTACCATTCTTCCTCCACCTTGGAAAACCTGGTGGGCTTATACCTTATATATATTAGTATTTATTGGTATTTCCTGTTATATTTTCCGGATTGTTCGCAACCGTATCCGTCTGCGTAATGCACTTCATTTGCGTGAGATGGAACAAGCGAAGGCTGAGGAAATTAATCATGCTAAATTGCAGTTCTTTACGAATATTACACATGAACTACTGACTCCGTTAACTATTATTTCTGCTTCTGTTGATGAATTGAAGCAAACAGCTCCGGTTTATAAGGAACAGTATACTGTGATGACGCATAATATAAATCGTTTGATACGCTTGCTGCAGCAAATTCTGGAATTCAGGAAAGCGGAGACAGGTAACCTGAAGTTGAAAGTATCTCAGGGAGATCTGGTACAGTTTGTACGCCGGAGCCTTGACAGTTTCCGACCTTTAATGAAGAAAAAAGACATTCATTTTACGATTCAGAATGATTCGGAACGGTATCTGGCTTTCTTCGATTCGGATAAACTGGATAAGATTCTGTATAATTTGTTTTCTAATGCTTCTAAATACAATAAGCCCGGTGGTAAAGTGGCGATTGAATTGAGTCATGATGGAACGAACGGGTTGGCTTGTCTGGTGGTTAAAGATAATGGGCCCGGCATTCCGGAAGAATCACAGAAAAACTTATTCAAGCGTTTTTATGAAGGAGATTACCGGAAATTCAATACGATAGGGACAGGAATAGGCTTGTCACTGGTACGCGACTTGATTGCTCTCCATCATGGTACGATTACTGTAGAAAGTGAAGAAGGTAAAGGGACAGCTTTCAAAGTAGAGTTTCCTATTCAGCGTTCGGCTTATTCTGAAGAAGAAATAGATGAAACGAGTGTTACTGTTTCAACGTTGGATGAAGTTATATCTACTCAGGAAGAGGCTATAATTTTGGAAACTGCATCAGAAGAAAATGTATCAGGCAAGGATAATATGCCGGAGAAAAAGCATACTTTATTATTAGTAGAAGATAATGAGGATCTATTGGCATTGATGGTGAAATTGCTCGGTGCTGAATATGATATCTGTACCGCAACTGATGGCAAAGAAGCTCTTGAAGTGGTAGAATCTGCTGATATTGACTTGATAGTTTCGGATGTAATGATGCCGGTAATGGACGGCATTGAGTTTTGTAAAGCAGTAAAAGCTAATTTTGATACTTCCCATATACCTTTAATTTTACTCACTGCGAAAAGTAAAGAAGAAGATCGTGTAGAAGCCTATGAATCGGGTGCGGACGCATTTATTGCAAAGCCGTTTAACCTGAGCATACTCCATGCACGTATTGGTAACTTGCTCAAATCTCGTGAGCGTGTGATGAAAGACTTCAAGAAGCAGCTGGTGTTCGAAGCAAAAGAATTGAATTATACCAGCATTGACGAAGATTTCCTGCAACGTGCCATTGACTGTGTGAATCGTCATCTGGATGATCCGAACTTTGATCAGACCCGTTTTTTGGAAGAGATGCATACCACCAAATCCACCTTCTTCCGCAAGTTGAAGTCGCTAACCGGGTTGACTTATGTTTCATTCATCCGTAATATACGTATGAAAGCAGCTTGCCGGATCATGGAAGAAAAGAAACACATCCGCATTTCAGAATTGGCGTATGCAGTGGGATATAATGACCCGCGTTACTTCAGTAGTAGTTTCAAAAAAGAAATCGGTATGCAGCCCTCCGAGTATATGGAACGTTTCACTTCGGGTGGAACTATTGAGGGAGAATAAGAAATATCCTGTTAATGTTTTTTGTATCCTACATAATATGTTGAAGAATGTTTCAACTTATGTAGGATTTTGTTTCATGCACCAAAACTAAACATGAATGGAACATTTGTAAGGGCTTTACTCTGTGAATGTCCATAGATTTGCAATGTGATTCTGGAGCTAAGCATGCAGCTCTATTATCACATAGTGTGTTAAGTTATTTTTTAATCTTAAAATTCATACGATGGAAAAACTAAAGATTTCCTCAGGGGCAAGGTTGAATAAGGTACTCTCTACCTTAATGATCTGTATGGCTCTTATGATGAACGTCTCGTATCTGAGCGCTCAAAATCCTAATGTTACGGTAACTGGTACAGTGGAGGACACAATGGGTCCTGTAATTGGCGCCAGTGTGGTTGAAAAAGGCGTACCTTCCAATGGATGTATTACCGATATTGATGGTAATTTCTCTTTGAAAGTAAAACAGAATGCTACGCTGGTAATAAGTTTTGTGGGCTACAAAACAGTAGAAATTCCTTTGAAGGGACAGAGAACAGTGAAAGTGACGTTGCAAGAGGACACTGAGATGCTGGATGAGGTAGTGGTAGTTGGTTACGGTACGATGCGTAAGAAAGACCTTACAGGATCGGTTGTACAGATTAATCCCGGTAAAATAGCCGACTCGAATCCGACATCTGTACAAGATGTATTGCGTGGAACACCGGGTTTACAGATTGGTTATGATGCTTCTGCAAAAGGTAGCGGTGCTTCTATACAGTTGCGTGGTAAGAACTCGTTGGGTACTGATGCCAGTCCGTTGATCGTATTGGATGGTATGGCTTTCTACGGTGAACTCTCAGAAATCAATCCGGATGATATCGGTCAGATTGACGTATTGAAAGATGCCTCTTCTGCTGCTATCTACGGTGCCAAGGCCGCTGCCGGTGTTATCATTATCACTACTAAAAAAGGTAAACAAGGAAAGCCTGTCATCAATGTGAGCGCTAATCTGGCTGTCAACCAGAAAGCGGCTTATCGCGACTATTACAATGCTTCCGGTTACCTGCGTTATCGTCAGGATTGGTATAAGATGGTGAATACTTATGGACAGGGAGAGAACGGGCTTTATGGTTATTACAATGCGATGGTAGACACTAAAAAAACGGACGAGAACGGCAAACCCATATATGCACTTGCCTATCCGCAAGGTTATTATGACAATCCTACAAATATGACAGCTGCAGAACAAAGTGCTTGGGGTTCTGCTACCGCTTTTAGTGGTCTCGGATTTTCTGAAGGCGAATCCGCGCTTAGCTTGTTTGCACGTCGTCTGACGTTGGATGTTTCTCCGCTGGTATATAATAATTTCTTGGCAGGCAATACCTTTGATTGGTATGATTCCACTTTCCGTACCGGTATCAATCAAGATTACAACGCCAGCATTTCAGGTGCTACTGATAAAGTTAACTACTATTTGTCTGTGGGCTACATGGATAATGAAGGTGCCGTACAAGGTAATGATTATCATGCATTCCGTTCGAACATGAAGATTAACGCCACGATTACCGACTGGCTGGAGGTGGGTGCAAATGTGAACTTCCAGGATCGCTCTGACGGTGATATTCAGGTATCATTGGGCAGTAACTATTGGGATAATAATATGTTGCGTAATTCTCCTTACGCTTCCATGTATAGTGAAAATGGTGGGTATGAGCAATACCCTATGTCGGGTACGCCTACGAATGGTGGTTACAATTACTACTTCGACCGTCAATACTACGATTTGGAGAAAGGATATACCGTATTGAATACCATTTTCAATGCCAAGCTCACGTTGCCTTTAGGATTCTCTTATCAATTCAACGCCGCTCCGCGTTTGCAATGGTTTTACGACCGCTATTTCATGTCGGCCGACCTGCCCAACTCTTCGGCAGCTGACCGTGGTGTGAATCGCGGATGGTCCAAGAACTTTGACTGGAACTTGAATAATACCATTACTTGGGATCGCACTTTTGCTGATACTCATCACTTTACAGTGACATTGGTGCAAGAAGCTGAAGAACATCGTTATTGGAGCGATAATATTCAGGCCCGTAACATTACACCGACTGATGCACTTGGTCTCCACTATACCAATGGTGCCAACAAGGAGCAGAGTTCTTTCTCTACCAACGATACGCACTACACTGCCGCTTCTTATCTGGGACGTTTGTTCTATAGCTACGGCGACCGTTATATGTTTACCGGTACGTTCCGTCGAGACGGCTATGCAGGTTTCGGAGCCAAGAATCCTTGGGGTAACTTTGGTTCTGTAGGTTTAGGTTGGACTGTTTCGAACGAGAAATTCATGGAGAGCACTCAGAATTGGTTGGATATGCTTAAGCTACGTGCGTCTTGGGGTACCAACGGTAACCGTGAATTTGGTGATGTGTACAAAACATTAGCTAACCTGAACTTGGGGGGAACCGGCATGGTTTATGTCAACAACGGCACATCAACAGTGGTTAATCCCTTGTATATGGACCGTTTGGCAGCTCCTAACCTGCAATGGGAAAAGACGAAATCCTGGAATGTTGGAGTAGATTTTTCTGTATTGGATGGCCGCTTGAGCGGTACGGTGGATTACTATTTCAAGAAGACTACCGATATGATTATGTCGCAGCGTCTGCCGAGTTTCTCCGGTTTCGGTAGTATTACTGCCAACTTGGGTGAAGTGCAGAATAAGGGCTTTGAAATAGCTTTGAATTCTACTAATATCGAGACTAGAGACTTTACATGGAATACTTCCGCCGGTTTCTCTATCAATAAAAACCGTATTAACCACATCTATTACGACTATGACGAAAACGGTGTAGAGCGTGACGATACTTCTAACGGTTGGTTCATCGGACAACCTATGGGTACCATTTGGTATTACGAAACTGATGGCGTTTGGCAGAACACACCTGAGGATATTGCTGCTGCTGCTTTGGTAGGCCAGAAACCGGGTGATCCGAGAGTGGTGAATCGCTATACGGAAGACGATAAAATTTTAGAAGATGGCACCCGGGTGCCGGTTTACAACGATAACGATAAAACTTACCTTGGAACCACAGCCCCTCCCATTTATTGGAACTTGCGCAATGAGTTCACCTTGTGGAAAGATCTGACATTCTCATTCTCGCTCTATTCCTATATGGGGCATAAGAGTACAAATGGTTACTGGCTGAATCAGGACAATGGCGGTTCACAGGTACTTAATGGCTTCAATATGCCGGAGAAAGAATATTGGACACCCGACAACCCGACCAATGCCTACTGCCGTCTGAATGCTGCAGGTCCTAATACTGGTTTGGCTTCCGGTGTGGATAAGCTTTACAACCGCAATTTTGTTCGCTTGGACGACATCACCGTTGGCTATACGCTGCCTCAGAGATGGACGAAGAAATATATGATTGACAAGATTCGCGTAACTGCAACCGTCAAGAATGTTTGCACCATCTCCGGTTGGGAATATGGTGACCCCGAAACAGGCGGCTTATCTACCCGTTCCTTTAACTTTGGTTTGAATATAACACTCTAATAACTGAAAGACAATATGAAAAAGATGAATAAATTAGCAAAGGGATGCATGGTTTTAGCTTCGGCAGCTATGCTGGCAAGTTGTTCGGACAGCTTCCTGGAACAAGACCCCTTGTCATTCTATAATCCGGGAAATACGTATACTACAGAATCGGGTTTGCGTTCTGCAATGGCGATGTGCGACCTGGGACTCAAGGAAATGTTAATGGATGGAAACGGAAACGTACTTCCGATGGCTTCGCTCTATTTCATGACTGATATAGGCTTATATGCAAAGACTGATGTAGGCTTTTTTATGGATGACTTCGCCAACAAGATTACGCCGACCGATGGTATGAAAGGGGGAGGAGATGAGAACTCTATGAGCCGTTTTTGGGACCGTGGTTGGGTTAGCATCAAGTTTGCCAATACTGTGCTTTCGTACGTAGATCAGGTACAGGGACTGGATGAAAAGTTGCGTAACGAGTATAAAGGACGTGCTTACTTCCACCGTGCTTATGGATACTATCATCAGGCACTGCTGTTCGGTGACATTCCTTTGGTGACAAAAATTATCGAGGTACCCAAGCAGAACTATAAGTCTACAAGCAAGGAAGCCATCTTCCAGATGTTGGTGCATGATTTGGAGTTTGCAGTTAATAACGTACCGGCCCAAAAGGACATGGCCTATATGGGAACAGTGAATCAGGAAGCTTGTATGCAGCTGCTTATTAAATGTTATCTTGTAACGGGTGAGTATAAGAAAGCCGAAGATATGGCTACTGATTTGATCAATAACCATGGTTTGAAGTTGATGGAAGCTCCATTCGGAACATATGTTGTAGGTAATGACAAAACTTTGCCCGTGCAACGTAATGTGGTTTGGGATCTTCATCGTGGCGAAAATGTGTCTATTCCTGAAAACAAGGAAACCATCATGCCTATTTTGAATTTCCATAGTCAGAGTTGGATAAGTTATCCGCTGATGCGTGCCATGTGTGTGCACTGGTCCAATAGTATTATTACAGATCCTCATAATCTGAGTTCACCTACACTGAATTATGCACGTACTGACGGTAAGTATAATGAAGAGTTAGATTGGGTACGAGCTTTAGGACGTGGTATTGGTTGTTTCCGTACTTCCCACCATTACAATAAGACTATCTGGCGTTATGATGGCGAAGAAGATACGCAAGATTTGCGCCACAACCGCGCTGTAGGTAACTGGGTCGAAATGGAAGATCTCAAGTATAATAATCCGGCATCGGATTTCTATGGTCAAAACCTGATGCTCTATGCGCCGGAAGATTGGGGGGTAAATGATGAAGGCAAACCCATCGTGGCAAAGGGCAAATTGCTTTGTTCCGATACTATTCGCAGTTGGTATCCTACTCCTTTGTATAAGGTTTATATTAAAGATGCCGCGGCAGAAGAAAATATGAATGCCAATCAGTTCAATGGGGCTACAAAAGGCACCTCCTGTTCCAATGGTGATCTCTATTTGTTCCGTCTTGCCGAGACTTATCTGCTTCGTGCGGAAGCTAAATTCTATCAAGGCAATACAACGGGTGCGGCTGATGATGTAAATGCTGTTCGCCGTCGTGCTAATGCTAAGAAAATGTTTACTACGGTTACCATCGGAGACATCACCGACGAACGTGCTCGTGAACTTTATCTGGAAGAATGGCGTCAGCCTGAGTTGACTCGTATCTCCTGGTGTTTGGCTCGTAGCGGTCAGCCCGATGAGTGGGGTGAGACTTACGACTTAGCTACTTGGGATAAACAAAGCGGTACCGATTTGAATGGTGGTAGCTATTGGTTTAAGCGTTGCACGCGTTACAGCATCTTTAATCATGGTCCGGTATACTCTCTTGGTAAAGCGTTTAACTATCAGGTTGATAAGCGTAATATGTTCTGGCCTGTACCTAATTCGGCTATTACAGCTAATATCGGTGCTACACTTCGTCAGAACTATGGTTATGATGGTTACGATGCTTCAGTGCCGATGTTTACTAATTGGGAGGAAGCTGTAGCTGATGAAGAGAAAACAAATTAATTAGATAAACTTATTCGACCAATTCCTTATCACTTGATAGGGAATTGGTCGAAATATACATTCTATATTATGAAAATTATTATATATATTCTTACTATAATGTTTTTGTTTTCTTGTACTCAAAAGGAACTTTCTATTGATAATAGCGAAAATGTAGAAACATTTTATATTGCTGAAGAGGATGGAGTCATTTATCCGTCAACAAAGATAAATGCTATGACCCGTGTCAGCTTTAATGATAATGATGTGAACTGGGTTAATGAATCAAAAGTCACACTGCCTAATGGAGAAAAGGTTGATCTCCCATGGGTAGATGGAGGAAGTTTACCATTCTTCATGCAACAGAAGTTAAGCCCGGATAATGGTTGGGAACTTGTGGCGCATACCATGGCGCCGGATACTCAAAGCGATAGGTCTTATCTCATATTTCACAATTATGTTACGGGAACATTGCGAGTTTTCTGTTATATGAGCACATTTGCAACGAACAATAATGGATATTGGAGAATTTCTTTTTCCGAGCCAACAAGTCTTTTAAATTTTGTGAATGAATATGCATTGCCAAAAGATAAAAAAGGTAGGAATGAAGTTATTGTCTCAAATAGCACAACACAGCATGGTGGAGGTTTTGCTTTAGGGTGGAATGGTTTCCAAATAGAATTAGCTTATGATTCTGAGGCTTCTGGTATAATGAAAATAGAACCAATGAATGTTACAACTGAGAGCATTGTAATGGATGGCAATTTTAAATCAGAAACAGAAGGAACTATTATTGGGAAATCATCATCTTCTACTACTACTTCTAAAGCTATTCAAGGCATTGGTAAACTTGCAGGAAATTCAGCTGAAAAATGGTTGCAATCAATATTACCTAATGTTCAGCAAAATAGTAGGGCGATAGGAACTGCTACATTATTCTCTTTAGCAAAGTCGGGTATTATATCTATCTTTTCTGGATTTTCTGGTTTGTTTAAAAAAGACACACAAGAAATACTGGATGTAAATTTGACTACACATGGAGATATTAGTATGAAAGGTGCAATTGCTACTCCAACTGCAGCCCCAATGGCTCCTGTTAATATACATCTTGAAATGATTGATGGAAAGCTTGGAGGATGGAATCTATTAGAATCTCCTACAATGACTTGGTGGACTACTGTTTTTAATGAAATTGAGCAAAACAATGCTATAACAAATAGAGAGTATATCTATGAGGTACCTCAACCACAGCATATATCATATAGTATTGTTAGTAATCCGAAAGCTCGTATATCTACGTCTGATTTACGCTATGTCTTTGTGCGTTCTTCTGAATTGCCGTCTTATAGAAAAGTAGGTAATGTTGAATATGGAAAAAATGTATTGCCAACAATTTATCCCAAATATCAATATAAAGGAGTTACTATCATTCAACAGCCTCGTATGCGTGTTCATATACGTCTTACTGATTTCCCAAATTCGGATGGGCTTCCTTTTGATATAGATTTGATGGATACGAATGTACAAAACAAAATAGTAGAATTCATAGAAAGAGATTCTAATATGGATCTTTATATTCAATTTGTATGTAATGCGAATATTGTGATAAATGGAGTGGAAAATGAATATGTATCAACAAGAACGGTAGAGTGTACAAATCATTTCTGGGGTGATGCATATTAATATGCTAAAGTTTACGACTCCTAGTTTTGGGGGATACTTTAGGTATTTAATAGTGATAAATGCCCATGCAAAATAACTTTATATTTTCAGGCACGGATTAAGTTCTCTACACAGTTAAATAAATCTGCGTGATTCGTGCCTGAAAATGATATATAGACTAATTATAGTGACATGTAGGATTTATGAGTAACTATTTGAAAGCAATAGGGCCTTTTTTATTTCTATGTATCTTGTTTCAGACACCTTTGTGGGGACAGGTCAATTCAATAGGTAACCAAGATATTGTTTCCGGTGAAGTTTGGAAAGATACGGATGGAAATGTAATTAATGCCCATGGTGGTGGTATTATTTTCTATAAGGGAAAATATTACTGGTATGGAGAACATCGACCTTCCTCTGGTTTTACAACTCAAGTAGGGGTAACATGTTACTCGTCTGCGGATTTACGTAACTGGAAGTATGAAGGCGTGGCTTTAGCTGTATCTGATGAGGTTGGAAGTGATATAGAAAAAGGTTGTATCATTGAGCGACCCAAAGTAATCTATAATCAAAAGACCGGGAAGTTCGTCATGTGGTTTCATCTGGAACTGAAAGGAAAGGGATATGGACCTGCACGTGCAGGAGTTGCCATAAGTAATACCCCGGTAGGGCCTTACACGTTTATCCGTTCCGGACGTATAAATCCGGGCGTTTATCCGATGAACATGACGCTGGAGGAACGGAAGCTTACATGGAACCCGAATGAGTATGAATGGTGGACTCCGGAGTGGCGTGAAGCAATAAACAAAGGAATGTTTGTGAAACGTGATTTGGAAAGTGGACAGATGTCTCGTGATATGACTTTGTTTGTTGATGAGGACGGTAAAGCTTATCATATTTATTCTTCTGAGGAGAATTTAACGCTTCAAATTGCAGAATTGTCCGATGACTATCTTAGCCATACAGGAAAATATATCCGTATATTTCCCGGTGGACACAACGAAGCACCGGCTATATTCAAGAAAGATGAGACTTATTGGATGGTAGCGTCAGGATGTACTGGCTGGAAACCTAACGAAGCCAGACTTATGACTGCTTCTTCCATTTTAGGAGAGTGGTCTCAGTTACCCAATCCTTGTGTAGGGAAAAATGCGAAAATTACTTTTGGTGGACAAAGTACCTATATATTGCCATTAAAAGAGGGTGGATATATGTTTATGGCGGACATGTGGCACCCAAGCAGTCTGAAGGATTCACGTTATATCTGGTTGCCTATCCGATTTGATGAAAAAGGAATTCCGTTTATTGAATGGTTGGATAAGTGGTAAATTTCTTATATTCGTATCTTCTATAAGAATTGGTAGTATAAATCTGTAAAATGTGAACTTGAATGAAAATAGTAATAAGAAGTCTGTTCCTGCTATTTTTGCTTATTCCGGTAGGTCTGTCCGGTCAATCGGAGTGGCAATTAGTGTGGAGTGATGAGTTCAACGCAGACGGTCTTCCGGATACGGCTGTGTGGAGTTATGATAATGGTTTTGCACGTAATGAAGAAGTCCAGTGGTATCAGGAAGGCAACGCTTACTGCAAGGATGGAAAGCTGATTATCGAAGTGCGAAAAGAGAAAGGACGTAGAAATCCATGGTATGAACCCGGAAGTAACGACTGGCGGAAGAAGCGGGAGTTTATCGAGTACACTTCCTCGTGCATCACTACGTCCGGTAAGAAAGAATTTCTTTATGGCAGATTTGAAGTTCGCGCCAAGATTCCTGTAAGTGGAGGGGCATGGCCTGCTATCTGGACATTGGGTAGCGGTATGGAGTGGCCTTCGTGTGGTGAAATTGACATCATGGAATACTATCGTATTAAAGGTGAACCGCATATTTTGGCAAATGCTGCCTGGGGAACTGACCGGCAATGGAGTGCAAAATGGAAAAGTAAAGCAATCCCTTTTACTCATTTTACGGATAAAGATCCCCAATGGGCAGATAAATTTCATGTCTGGCGTATGGATTGGGATGAAACTGCAGTTAAACTCTATCTGGATGATGAATTACTGAATGAAATTCCTTTGAGCGAAACTATAAACGGAACGATTGGGATGGGAACAAATCCTTTCCGCAAGCCTCAATATCTTTTGTTGAACTTGGCTCTTGGTGGCATAAACGGTGGAGAGATTGATGATAAAGGAATCCCCATGCGCTATGAAATAGACTATGTACGGGTATATCAGAAGCAATAGAAAAGATGGAAAAGACCTGATTTTCCTGAAAACTATACATTTTATAACGGAAATGACCGATAAATATCCTCTTTTGCAATATTTGTAGTAGTTCGTTTTCTTATGAAACGGATATATTTGCAACAATGAAAAACAACTTATATAGAATATCATGAAAACAAGAAAATATCTTTGGCTACTATTGACCGTAGCATTGCTGATACCTCTTAATGTATCGGCTAAAAAGAAACCTGAAAAAGTAAAGACTGATCGTGAATTATGGACAGGCATTCTCTATCAGATGGCTGCACCTGTACTGAGCAATATGAGCGAAGGTAAATTGCAGGAAAATATGCTGGTAGAGTTAAGTCCTACATGGGATGGCCGTGATAAACGAGTGACTTATATGGAATGCTTCGGCAGGTTGATGGCCGGACTGGCTCCGTGGTTGTCATTGCCTGATGATGACACGGCAGAAGGTCAGCAGCGCAAACAATTGCGTGAGTGGGCATTGAAGAGTTATGCCCAATCAGTGGACCCGGAAAGTAAAGATTACCTGCTATGGCGCAAGGAAGGACAACCTCTCGTAGATGCTGCTTATATAGCTGAAAGCTTTTTGCGTGGATATGATGCCTTATGGGTTCCATTGGATGATTTGACAAAGCAGCGATATATTGCTGAATTCCAACAATTACGCCGGGTAGATCCCCCATATACGAATTGGTTGTTATTCTCTTCAACTGTTGAATGCTTCCTGAAAAAGGCAGGTGCCCAAACCGATTACTATCGTATAACTTCTGCTTTACGTAAAGTAGACGAGTGGTATGTGGGCGATGGTTGGTACAGTGACGGAGAAGATTTTGCATTTGACTATTATAACAGTTTTGTGCTTCACCCCATGTATGTGGAATGCCTTGACGTGATGACGGATGGAGGAAAAAGAAACATCTGGAATGTGAAAGGCGGAAACTTCCCGAAAGCTTTGAAGCGTATGCAGCGTTTCGGTATGATATTGGAACGCTTTGTTTCTCCCGAAGGTGCTTTCCCCGTATTTGGTCGTTCAATTACTTATCGTACCGGTGTACTACAGCCGCTTGCCTTGTTGTCATTACGTGGCTGGCTACCGAAAGAATTGCCTGCCGGACAGGTGCGTGCGGCAATGACGGCTGTTATTCAACGCATGTTCGGTGATAACCGCAATTTCAATGCGGAAGGTTATCTGACATTAGGCTTTAATGGTTCTCAACCCAATATTTCAGACTGGTATACCAATAATGGTAGTCTTTATCTGGCTTCGCTTGCTTTCTTGCCATTAGGTTTGGCTGCTGATGATCCCTTTTGGACAGATGCACCACAGCCCTGGACATCAAAGAAAGCATGGGGAGGAGAAGATTTCCCGAAAGATCACGCATATTACGAATAATAATTATGAATAAACGCATTCTTTTTTTCTTTCTGATTCTCCTGATATTTTCCACTCTCCGGGCACAACAGTCCCAGCTTGTGGAAGTGGGGAACGGATATAGCCAAACGTCGGTCAATACGACTGTATTCAGAAATAACTCGCTTGTGACACAAGGAGATGAACAGTATATAAGTTATTATGATGGGGACGGTTATCTGGTTCTCGGCAAACGGAAGTTGAACTCTGATCAATGGACGTTACAGCGGACACAATACAAGGGAAATGTAAAGGATGCCCATAATATAATCAGCATGATGCTGGACGGAGATGGTTATTTACATCTGTCATTTGATCATCACGGACATAAACTGAATTATTGTCGCAGCACTGCTCCATATACTCTGGAGCTGGGTGGTAAAGAGCCTATGACCGGAGTGGATGAGGGAAATGTGACTTATCCGGAGTTTTATCTGTTGAATGGAGGCGATCTGTTGTTTGTTTATCGTTCCGGTTCTTCCGGCAGGGGAAATCTGGTGATGAACCGCTATTCTGTGAAAGAGAAAAAGTGGTATCGCGTACAAGATGTCCTGATAGATGGTGAAGACCAGCGGAATGCCTACTGGCAACTCTATGTAGATGAGCAGGGAACCATACATCTGTCGTGGGTATGGCGTGAAACATGGCATGTGGAGACTAATCATGATCTTTGTTATGCCCGTTCCTATGATAACGGTGTAACGTGGTATAAGGCGAATGGCAAGAAATATGATTTGCCTATTCGTTACAATAATGCAGAGTATGCCTGCCGCATTCCACAAAACTCAGAACTCATCAACCAGACTAGTATGAGTGCGGATGCAAGTGGTAATCCTTACATTGCCACGTATTGGCGCGATCCTGATAGTGATGTTCCGCAATACCGTATTGTGTGGTACGATGGACAAATGTGGCAGAACCGCCAGGTTTCCGATCGTCATACTCCTTTTTCTCTGAAAGGTGGTGGCACCAAGATGATTCCAATTGCCCGTCCGCGTATTGTAGTGGAAGGTGGTGAGATATTCTACATCTTCCGTGATGAAGAACGGGGAAGTAGAGTGTCGATGGCACATGCTCAGGCTGTGGGAACTGGCAAATGGACCTTTACGGACCTGACAGACTTTGCGGTAGACGCCTGGGAACCCTCACATGACACGGAACTATGGAAGCAGAAACGCCGGCTCCATCTTTTTGTGCAGCATACTAAACAAGGTGATGGTGAACGTATGGTTGAATTTGCTCCTCAACCGGTATATGTGCTGGAAGTGAATAATTGATTTTGTGTACGTATAATTTACTATAGTGACAAACTCCCTTTAATCCTTACTCAGAATACCTTCTGGGAGGGGGGATAATGAGTATACGACTGAATAGGGTTAAGTATAGGACTGAATGGCATTCAGTATACGACTGAATAGGGTTCGCTCCGGGACACAATTTCAAGGAGGTACTCAGTAGATATGAATTTGTCTTCCTTTATGAATAATAACGAATGGTATAGTAATTAAGTAAAAAAAGAAAAATATATGAAAACGTTTTTGGGAAATGTGATACTTTTAGCTTTCTGTTTGAGTGGACTGTCTGCTTGTGCCGCTCCGAAAGATGAAGCTAAAGAAGTTGTGGATATCATTTATAAAGTGAATAACTATTGGCAGGAACAGAATCCGAAGCATGGACGTTCATTCTGGGACAATGCCGCCTATCATACAGGTAATATGGAGGCATTCTTCCTTACCGGTGATTCGAAGTTCATGGACTATTCCAAAGCATGGGCCGAACATAATGAATGGAAAGGAGCCAAATCGGACAATAAGGCTGAGTGGAAGTATAGTTACGGTGAAAGTGATGATTACGTACTTTTTGGTGACTATCAGATTTGCTTTCAGACCTATGCCGACTTATATAACCTGAAGCCGGATTCGCAGAAAATAGCCCGTGCACGCGAAGTGATGGAATATCAGATGAGTACGGATAAGAACGATTATTGGTGGTGGGCCGATGGACTCTATATGGTGATGCCCGTTATGACTAAACTATATAAGATAACCGGTAATCCGCTTTATCTGGAAAAGCTGCATGAATATTGGGTATTTGCCGATAGCTTGATGTATGATCCCGAAGATGCTTTATATTACCGTGACGGGAAATATATCTATCCCAAGCATAAGAGTGCGAACGGCAAGAAAGACTTTTGGGCACGTGGAGACGGCTGGGTGCTTGCAGCACTGGCTAAAGTGTTGAAGGATTTACCTGAAACAGATAAATACCGCCAGGAATATATAGATCGTTTCCAGACAATGGCAAAAGCTGTGGCTGCCTGCCAGCAACCGGAAGGATACTGGACACGCAGCCTGCTTGATCCGGAACATGCACCCGGACCGGAAACCAGCGGCACTACTTTCTTTACCTATGGCCTGCTATGGGGTATGAATAACGGCTTTTTGGATAAGGCTACTTATCAGCCTGTAGTAGAAAAAGCCTGGAAGTATCTGACGACTGTTGCTTTGCAGCCGGATGGACGTATCGGTTATGTGCAACCTATCGGAGAAAAGGCAATTCCGGGTCAGGTCGTAGATGCCAATTCGACAGCCAATTTTGGAGTGGGAGCATTCTTATTGGCTGCTTGTGAAATGGTACGTTTCATGGATTGAACATTCGTTTTTAATTGAAATACGAAATGGAGTTTGTTTTGCCGGCAAACTCCATTTTTGTTATAGATAAGTGGGTAAATCTTTGTTTTTTAATGAAATGACACAAAAATATTCCCTTTTTGCATGATTCGTGGTAGTATATTCCCTTTTTTATGTGTATTTTTGACACCCAATAACTAACGTGAATTTTATGAGGAATACTATGAAACAATTTGCAATTGCAATTAGCTTGATGTTGGCAATAACATTGCCTTCATTCTCTCAGCAACAACATCCTATCGTTGAAAAAGATTATGTGGCTTATTTGTTTACCTACTTTACAGGTAACCACATCAGTGAAGAAGCTGTATGTTATGCCGTAAGTATGGACGGATATACATATTGGGCACTGAATGACGGCAAGCCCATTCTTGATTCAAAAGTAATCAGTTCGACCGGTGGTGTGCGCGACCCGCACATCCTGAGAAGCCAGGACGGTCATACCTTTTATATGGTGGTGACAGATATGGTATCTGACAATGGTTGGGATTCGAACCGTGCAATGGTGCTGCTGAAGTCCAATGACCTTGTAAACTGGACGCATTCCATCATTAACATGCAGAAGCGTTATAAAGGACAGGAAAAGCTGAAACGTGTTTGGGCACCGCAGACGGTTTTTGATCCTGAAGCCGGAAAATATATGGTGTACTGGTCTATGCAGTATGCCGGTGGAGCTGATATCATCTACTATGCATATGCCAATGATGACTTTACAGATCTGATTGGCGAACCGAAGCCACTCTTCATTCCGGAGAATAAGAAATCATGTATCGACGGGGATATTGTCTATAAAGACGGTGTTTTCCACCTGTTCTATAAGACAGAGGGACATGGAAACGGTATTAAAGTGGCAACCACCCGTTCACTGACTTCCGGCCAATGGGAAGAAGCACCGGACTACAAACAGCAAACAAAAGAGGCTGTAGAAGGCGCCGGCACATTTAAACTGATAAACCAGGATAAGTATATATTAATGTATGATGTATACATGAAAGGCAAATATCAGTTTACGGAAACTACCGATCTGAAGAACTTCAAAGTGATAGACAGTGAAGTGAAGATGAATTTCCATCCCCGCCACGGAACGATTATTCCTATCACGCGTGATGAATTGATCCGCATCACAGATAAATGGGGCAAGCCTGCCGAATTGGGTGCAATACCGAACAATCCTGTATTGCCCGGATTCCATGCCGACCCTGAAATCTTATACTCAAACAAGACAAAGAAATATTATATCTATTCCACAACAGACGGACAACCCGGCTGGGGCGGATGGTACTTCACAGTTTTCTCTTCAACCGACCTGAAGAACTGGAACTATGAAGGCGTTATGCTGGATTTGAAATCCGAACAGGTACCTTGGGCGAATGGAAATGCCTGGGCACCGTGTATTGAAGAAAAACTTATCAAGGGAGAATACAAGTACTTCTTTTATTATAGCGGCAATCCTGCCAAAGGCGGAGGAAAGCAAATCGGCGTAGCAATGGCCGACTCACCTACCGGACCGTTTACCGATCTGGGACAGCCCATCATTACAGACTCCCCTGTAGGGCACGGACAGCAGATAGACGTGGATGTCTTTACCGATCCCGTATCCGGTAAACCCTATCTGTATTGGGGTAATGGTTACATGGCCGGTGCCGAACTGAATAAAGATATGATTTCCATCAAGAAGAAAACACTTACGGTAATGACTCCCGAAGGAGGAACCTTGCAGGATTATGCATTCCGCGAAGCTCCTTATGTATTTTACCGTAACGGACTTTATTATTTTATGTGGTCGGTAGATGACACCGGTTCACCCAACTATCATGTGGCTTACGGTACATCTAAATCGCCGCTGGGACCTATCGAGGTAGCTAAAGATCCGATTGTGCTGATTCAGAATCCGGAGAAACAAATCTACGGTCCTGCACACAATGCAGTGCTCCAAATTCCGGGTACGGATGAGTGGTATATCGTTTACCATCGTATTAATAAGAACTTCCTGAAAGATGGTCCGGGCGTGCACCGCGAGGTGTGCATTGATCGCATGGAATTCAATGCGGACGGAACCATTAAGCCGGTAGTGCCAACCCTTTAATTATATGACTATTAAAATACCAGAGAAACATTATTTGATCATGAGAAACAGACTGAAGGGATTAGCTTTTTTATGTATGGCGGTAGCCTTGCCGCTGACAGCACAGAATGTAACCGTCAGCGGACCTGACGGTAAATTACAACTAACAGTTTCGTGCCCGGAAGGGAAGGAAGCAGCGTATTCTCTCACCTATAACGGAAAACAGATGTTGGAATCATCTCCGTTGGGTCTGGAGACCAATGTGGGAGACTTTGCGAAAGCAATGAAACTAACCGGGCATAAAGAAAGGAAAATTGATACTGTTTACACGCAATCTCGTATCAAAGCTTCCAAGATACACTATCAGGCCAATGAATTGGTATGTGCTTTTGCCAATGCAAAAGGGCAGAAGATGGACGTAATCTTCCGTGTGAGCAATAATGACGTTGCTTTCCGCTATACGTTGCCCCGCCAGGGCGAACGGGGAAGCCTTGTTGTGAACAGCGAAGCAACCGGCTTCCGTTTTCCTGAACAGACTACTACCTTCATGTGTCCGCAAAGTGACGCCATGATAGGCTGGAAGCGGACAAAACCGAGTTATGAAGAAGAATATAAGGCAGATGCTCCGATGGATGTCTGTTCACAATATGGACACGGATATACTTTCCCCTGCCTGTTCCGCGTAGGAGATAATGGCTGGGTGCTTGTCAGTGAGACGGGAGTAGACAGCCGTTATTGCGGTTCGCGCCTGAGCGATGTAACAGAAGGAAATCTGTATACGGTAGCTTTCCCGATGGCTGAAGAGAATAATGGTAACGGAACAGTTGCCCCCGCCTTCGCTTTACCGGGTTCTACCCCTTGGCGTACGATTACGGTAGGTGAAACATTGAAACCTATTGTAGAAACCACTGTTATCTGGGATGTTGTGGAACCGTTGTATGAGACGGAACATGATTATCAGATGGGACGTGGAACCTGGAGCTGGATACTCTGGCAGGATGGCAGTATCAATTATGATGACCAAGTGCGTTATGTTGATCTGGCTGCTGCAATGGGCTATGAATATGTATTGATTGATAATTGGTGGGATACGAAGATCGGCCGTAAGCGTATGGAATCCCTCATTGACTATGCACAAGGTAAAGGAGTGGATGTATTCTTGTGGTACAGTTCAAGCGGTTACTGGAATGATATCGAGCAAGGTCCCGTCAATAAGATGGATGATCCGATTATCCGCAAGCGTGAAATGAAATGGCTTCAGGAGCAGGGTGTGAAAGGTATCAAAGTCGATTTCTTCGGTGGAGATAAACAGGAAACCATGCGTTTGTACGAAGGTATTCTGAGTGATGCTGACGATCATGGTCTGATGGTAATCTTCCACGGTTGTACAGTACCTCGCGGATGGGAGCGGATGTATCCCAACTATGTAGGTAGCGAAGCGGTACTGGCTTCCGAGAATCTGATTTTCAACCAGCACTACTGTGACGAAGAGGCTTTCAATGCCTGTCTGCATCCTTTTATCCGTAATTCGGTAGGCTGTATGGAATTTGGTGGTACTTTCCTGAACAAGCGTTTGAACCGGGGGAACAATGGTGGAACTACCCGTCGCACGACGGATGTATTCCAGTTGTCAACGGCTGTGTTGTTCCAGAATCCTATTCAGAATTATGCTTTGGCACCCAACAACCTGACAGATGCCCCGCAGGTTTGTTTGGACTTTATGAAACAAGTGCCTACTACGTGGGATGAAACACGTTTTATTGATGGTTATCCCGGAAAATATGCAGTCATTGCACGTCGTCATGGCAAGCAATGGTATGTGGCTGCCATTAACGGTACAAAAGAAGTACTGAAGTTGAAACTCGAATTACCTATGCTGGCAGGAGAGACTCTCTCATGCTATAATGATGATAAAGAATTGCAACCCCAGTTGCAAACTCTGAAGCTGAAAGCTGATGGCAAACTTCAACTGACCCTCCAACCGCAAGGTGGCGCCGTATTGGTTCAGGACTGGAAAACGAATGAGAAGGAAATGGGAGCTTATCTGTTTACCTATTTCAAAGACGATACACATAGTTTGTATTTCGCAGTCAGCGATGACGGATATACATTTACGGATGTGAATAACGGTCAGCCCATTATCGCGGGTGATACGATTGCCGAACAGAAAGGTATCCGTGACCCGCATATCTATCGTGCACCGGACGGCACTTTCTACATTGCCATGACCGACCTGCACATCTTTGCCCAACAAAAAGGTCTGCGCAATACCGAGTGGGAGCGTGACGGAGCTAAATACGGCTGGGGCAACAACCGTGGTTTTGTCCTGATGAAATCAAAAGACCTTGTAAACTGGACACACCATGTGGTTCGTATTGACAAGACTTTCCCCGGATATGATGAGATCGGTTGTGCCTGGGCACCTGAACTGGTCTACGATGAGCATGCAGGCAGAATAATGATCTACTTCACCATGCGTATGGGCAATGCACGGAATATGCTGTACTATGCTTATGTAAACGAAGACTTCGACGGTCTGGAAACAGAACCCCGCTTATTGTTCCAATATCCTGATGCTACCAAATCAGCTATCGATGCCGATATCACGAAAGTAGGTGATAAGTATCACATGTTCTACGTAGCTCACGACGGAACACCGGGTATCAAACAAGCTATATCGAAATATATCAACCGTGGATATACTTATCTGCCGGAATGGGTAGACCCGGAACCGAAAGCCTGCGAAGCTCCTAACATGTGGAAGCGCATTGGCGAAGACAAATGGGTGGTAATGTATGACATCTATGGTATCAATCCTCATAATTTCGGTTTCAGTGAAACCACTGACTTTGTGAACTTCAAAGATCTGGGACACTTCAACGAGGGCGTGATGAAGGCGACTAACTTTTCTTCACCGAAACATGGAGCAGTAATCCACATCACTAAGAAAGAGGCTGAGAAGCTGAGAAAGTACTGGAAAAACAAATAACCCGATAAATAATACCATGAACAGATTGATTAGATTTTTAAGTGTATGTTTACTTCTGTCTTTTGTCTTCCCTGTGCAGGCAAAGGTGGAGGGCGTGACGAATGAACCGAATCAGGTGTACCTCTTTTCCTATTCGAACCGTGACGGACGCAGCGGCCTGAAGTTTGCCTGGAGTCCCGACGGAGAGAAGTGGTTTAGCGTGGCCGATGGATTTGCCTATGTGAATTCCGACTTCGGTCCGTGGGGACGGGCAAAGACTATGTTCAAGCCCCATTTGATGCAAACCCGTGCCGATGGCAAATGGCATTGTATCTGGGAAGCTACGAATACCGGTAAGGCACTTGCCTATGTATCCTCTCCCGACTTGCATAAGTGGGAAGCACAGAGTTATTTCTCTCCCGAAGAACGTAGCAAGTATGAACCCAAAGATGTGTACCCCACTACTCAGAAGAAGGTGTTGGTGAATGGTTCCGAAGAAGAAGGCTGGGTGCAGGAAGTTCCCTATACTACCGTGCAGCAGATCATCCGCTATGCCGAACATAAGAAATACCGCCAGTCACTGAATGCCGAACGTACCGAGCAAGACCCTGTACGTTTTGCCAACCTCAAGCCTGTAGAGGCTACTATTCAGGTAAATGCAGGTCAGGCGAAAGAAATCAGCAAGCATCTGATTGGTATTTTCTTTGAGGATATCAACTATGGAGCTGACGGCGGCTTGTATGCCGAACTGATTCAGAACCGCGACTTTGAATATACCCCGACCGACCGTGGTAACGATCAGAACTGGAATAGTACTCATTCCTGGAGTGTTCAGGGCAGTGATGCTACATTGAGCATTGCAACGGAGAATCCTATTCATCCTAATAACTCCCATTATGCTGTTTTCGATGTGAATGCAGCTGAACAAACTGCATTGGTGAATGCAGGTTTCGATGGCATAGCCTTGAAGAAAGGCGAGAAATATGACTTCTCACTCTTTGGTAAAGTACTTGAGGGTAAAGGAGGTAAGGTACTTGTGAACTTGGTTGATAAAGATGGAACTATTATAGGACAAACTGCCGTAAATGTAACATCTAAAGATTGGAAACAACAGAAAGCAGTCCTGACAGCCACAAGCGATGCGGCGGCTGCATCTCTGTCCATTGTTCCCCAAGCTGTCAGCAAGTATGCGCTGGATATGATTTCCCTCTTCCCGCAAAAGACCTTCAAAGGTCGTAAGAATGGACTTCGTGCTGATCTGGCACAAACGCTTGCTGACCTGCATCCCCGTTTCGTACGTTTCCCCGGTGGTTGTGTGGCTCATGGCGATGGAATAGATAATATTTATGATTGGAAAGGCTCTATCGGTCCGTTGGAAGCCCGCAAGACGCTCCGTAACCTTTGGGGATACCATCAGACACGCGGTCTGGGATACCACGAATACTTCTTGTTCTGTGAAGATATGGGTGCGGAACCCGTACCTGTGCTTGCAGCCGGTGTACCTTGTCAGAACTCTGGTACCTGCGCTCACCATTCCAAGGATGAACTGACTTGCATGGGACAGCAGGGTGGTATTCCGATGGAAGAAATGGATCAATACATCCAAGATGTTCTCGACCTGATAGAATATGCCAACGGAGATGCCCGCAAAACCGTGTGGGGCAAGAAGCGCGCGGAAGCCGGACATCCGAAACCGTTCAATCTGAAGTTCATCGGTATCGGTAATGAGGACATGATTACACCTGTTTTTGTGGAACGCTTTAAGATGATATTCGATGCCGTAAAAGCAAAACATCCTGAGGTTACCGTGATTGGTACTACCGGCCCCTTCTACGAAGGTACGGATTATGAAGTAGGTTGGGACCTTGCTACCGAACTGGGTGTACCGATGGTAGACGAGCACTACTATGTAGAACCGGGTTGGATGATCCACAACCAGGAATATTACGATCATTACGACCGTAGCAAAGCGAAAGTTTACTTGGGCGAATACGCCGCCCACTTGCCGGGACGCCCCAACAATGTAGAAACTGCGCTTGCCGAAGCTCTCTATCTGACGGCCGTAGAACGTAACGGTGATGTGGTAGAAATGACTTCCTATGCTCCATTGTTGGCTAAAGATGGTCATACACAATGGAATCCGGACTTGATCTATTTCAATAATACAGAAGTGAGACCCACGGTAGGCTACTATACTCAACAGATGTATGGTCAGAACGCTGGTACCGAATACCTGTCTTCTACGGTAAAACTGAATAATGGTTGGGATGCCGTGAAGAAGCGTGTCGGAGTATCAGTCGTGAAAGACGCTAATACCGGAGATTATATCGTGAAGTTAGTGAATATGCTTCCGGTGGAAGTTTCTTCCCGGGTGAAGTTGGACGGAGCTACTTTGGTAAATCCTTCGGCTACAAAAACGATATTGACAGGTGATCCGAAAGACAGAGGAGCTAAACCCGCTTCTTCTGATTTCAAGGTAGAAGGAAATGACTTTTCTTACTCAATGCCGGCTTATTCGTTTACTGTGATACGTATCCATCAGAATATTGAAAAGAAAAAATAAGATATAATAATGAGAAAGTTAACTGCCCTTTTTGCTTTGTCTCTTGCTTTGAGCATGCAGGCACAACAACATGTAATGACCGTCGACGTTTCTAAACCGACGGCAAAGATACAACCTGAAATGTATGGCATCTTTTTCGAAGATATCAACTTCGGCGCCGATGGCGGTCTGTATGCCGAACTGGTAAAGAACCGTTCGTTTGAATTTCCACAACCTTTCGTGGGTTGGGTACCTTTCGGTAATGTAACCGTTCAGGATGCAAATCCTTGTTTTGACCGCAATCCTCACTATGTACGCATAGTGAACGACGGCCGCCTGCTGCGTGCCGGACTGGATAATGAAGGTTATCGCGGTATTGGTGTGAAGCAAGGCGAAGAATACCGTTTCTCCGTTTATGCCCGCACACCGGATGCGAAGCCGATGAAGCTCTCCATCGAGCTCGTCAACTCCAATGCGCAGAATCTGTTGAAGAAAGAAATCGAAGTCAGCGGCAATAACTGGCAAAAACTGACGGCGGTGCTGAAATCTCCGTTCACAGACGCTCATGCCCGCCTGCGTATCGTCCTCGAAACGCGTGGTACGGTGGATATGGATCATATCTCTCTGTTCCCTGTGAATACTTGGAAAGGACGTGAGAATGGTCTGCGTGCCGACCTTGCACAAGCCCTTTATGACCTTAACCCGGGAGTATTCCGTTTCCCCGGTGGTTGTATCATCGAGGGTAACAGTCTTGAAACCCGCTACCAGTGGAAGAATTCCGTAGGCCCTGTTGAAAACCGCCCTTTGAATGAAAACCGCTGGAACTACACCTTCAAACATAAAGCCTTCCCTGACTATTTCCAGACTTTGGGACTTGGTTACTTCGAATACTTCCTGTTGAGCGAAGACCTCGGTGCAGAACCTCTTCCGGTAATCAGCTGCGGACTCTCCTGCCAGTACGAAAGCAACGAAGTGGTCCCGATGGATGAACTAGACCCGTATATACAGGATGCACTCGACCTGATTGAATTTGCCAACGGCCCTGTTACTTCCAAGTGGGGAAAGGTGCGTGCCGATATGGGACATCCCGAACCCTTCAATCTGAAGATGATCGGAATCGGCAATGAACAGTGGGACAAGGTTTATGTGGAACGCCTCGAAGCTTTCACAAAAGCCATCCGTGCGAAATACCCTAATGTGAAGGTTGTAGGTAGCTCCGGCCCGAGTGCTAGCGGTGATAAATTCGATTATCTCTGGCCCGAAATGAAGCGTATCGGTGTAGACCTGGTGGACGAACACTACTACATGAATCCTGATTGGTTCTTTGGTAATGCGTCACGCTATGACAATTACGACCGCAAAGGTCCGAAGGTTTTCGCCGGAGAATATGCTTCACACGATCATTCCACGAAGAAGGATAACAACTTCCTCGCCGCCCTTTCCGAAGCTGCCTTTATGACGGGATTGGAACGGAATGCGGATGTTGTCCATCTGGCTACTTATGCGCCGTTGTTTGCTCACGTAGACGCTTGGCAGTGGAATCCGGACTTGATCTGGTTCGATAACTTGCGCATGATGCGCACACCGAACTATTACGTTCAGCAGATGTACGGCATGAATGCCGGTACCGATGTGCTCAGCCTGAAGATGGATGGCAAAGCAGTAGCAGGGCAGGACAGCCTCTATGCAACAGCTGCACTGAATGCACCTACCGGAGAAATCATTCTGAAACTGGTGAATGCAAGCAGTAAGCCTGCCGATGTTCAGATCGATTTCAATGGTTTGAAGAAACGTCAGTTGGTTGCCGGTTCCTGCACTTACTTACAGAATGACAATTGGCGCACAGTAAATACGCTGGACCAGGAAGCGATTGTTCCTCGTGTACGTCCGGTGCAGGTAGAAGGGCAATCTCTGAAACTGAAACTTGAACCACGTTCGTTTGGAGTGTATAGATTACAGTAGCTTGTAGCTCTTTGAACTCTATTCCCCCTTTTTTGAACTATTATTCACCCTAAAAAAAGTTCATTCATCCTATCTTTGTAGCGGTATGCAGAAAATATTCTTCGTACCGCTACAAACATAATAATTTTATATCCATGAAGAAACATCTTATTACCGGACTCTTTGCAGCCCTGGCTCTGACTGCAAATGCACAGTCCTTTAAAGAGTGGCTTGATCCGGAAATCAATGCCGTGAACCGTGCTCCCATGCACACTAATTACTTTGCCTATGAATCGGCAGATGCCGCCATGCAAGGCAAGAAAGCCCAATCTACTAATTACATGACTTTGAACGGTACCTGGAAATTCTTTTGGGTACGCAATGCCGACCAGCGTCCTACCGACTTCTGGAAAGTAGGTTTCAATGACCGTGGTTGGAATAATCTGCAAGTTCCCGCAGTGTGGGAATTGAACGGTTACGGCGACCCCATTTATGTAAACACCGGTTATGCCTGGCGTAATCAGTTCCAGAACAACCCTCCTGAAGTTCCTACAGAGAACAATCATGTAGGTTCTTATCGTCGTGAAATCATTGTTCCCGCCGACTGGAAAGGGAAAGACATTATCGCTCATTTCGGTTCTGTAACCTCCAATATGTATCTCTGGGTAAACGGCCGTTATGTAGGCTATAGCGAAGATAGCAAGCTCGAAGCTGAATTCGACCTGACTCCTTATTTGAAGCCCGGACAAACGAATCTCATCGTTTTCCAGGTATTCCGCTGGTGTGATGGAACCTACTTGGAAGACCAGGACTTCTTCCGTTACAGTGGTGTGGGACGTGATTGTTACCTCTATGCCCGCAACAAGAAACGTATCCAGGATATCCGTATCACTCCGGATCTGGACGAAGCATACAAAAATGGTTCCCTGCGTGTGACGCTCGACCTGAAAGGCAGCGGTAATGTGAACCTGGAATTACTTGATGCTGCCGGCAAAGCAGTAGCTACGGAAACAGCCAAAGGTAGCGGTACCATTTTGATGAATGTGGAAAATCCGCATAAATGGACAGCCGAAACTCCTTACCTCTATACACTGCGTGCCACTTTACAAGGCAGCAACGAAGTAATCCCCGTAAAGGTAGGCTTCCGTAAGATCGAATTGAAAGGTGACCAGATATTAGTAAACGGCCAGGCCGTTCTCTTCAAAGGTGCCGACCGTCATGAAATTGATCCGGATGGTGGTTATGTCGTATCTCCCGAACGCATGATCCAGGATATCCAAGTCATGAAGAAATTCAATATCAACGCTGTGCGTACCTGTCACTATCCTGATGATAACCTGTGGTACGACCTTTGCGACCAATATGGTCTGTATGTAGTGGCTGAGGCTAATATCGAATCACACGGTATGGGTTATCGTGAAAAGACACTGGCTAAACGCACCGACTATGCCAAGGCTCACATGGAACGTAACCAACGCAATGTACAACGCGGCTTCAACCATCCCAGTATCATTTTCTGGTCATTGGGTAACGAAGCCGGTTTCGGACCTAACTTTGAAGCTTGCTACCGTTGGATCAAGAACGAAGATTCCAGCCGTGCCGTACAATACGAACAGGCACACGGAAATGAATTTACCGACATCGACTGCCCCATGTATGCTGATTACAAGCACATGGAAAAATATGGCCAACGTACAGATGCCAAGAAGCCGCTTATCCAGTGTGAATATGCTCACGCTATGGGTAACTCACAGGGTGGTTTCAAAGAATATTGGGATCTGATCCGTAAATACCCCAACCTGCAAGGTGGTTTTATCTGGGACTTCGTAGACCAGTCCGTTCGTTGGAAAGGTAAAGACGGTGTAACTATCTACGCTTATGGCGGTGACTTCAACCGTTACGACGGTTCCGACAAGAACTTCTGTGATAATGGTCTGATCAGTCCCGACCGTGTTCCCAATCCGCACATGTACGAAGTGGGTTACTATTACCAGAACATCTGGACAACTCCCGCTGACCTGAAGAACGGCGAAGTGAACGTGTACAACGAAAACTTCTTCCGTGACCTTTCCGCTTACTATCTGGATTGGCAATTGCTTGCTAACGGTAAAGTAATTCGTACTGGTCGTGTAGAAGACCTCAACGTAGCTCCGCAGCAGACTGCCAAAGTGAAATTGAACATCGGCAAAACCTGCGAATGCAAAGAATGGTTACTGAATGTAACTTATCGCCTGAAGAACCGCGAAGGCTTGCTCCCTGCCGGATATGCCGTAGCCAAAGATCAACTTGTACTGAACCCCTACAAGGCTCCTGCCATGGACCTGAAGAATGTGGAAGTTGTGAATACCCCCACCGTTGCTCCTCAAATCCAGGAAAACGACTGGCGTTATCTGATTATTAACGGCGATAACTTCCGTCTGGAATTCAACAAACATACCGGTTACCTGAATCGCTACAACGTAGCAGGTACGGAATTGATGAACGAAGATGCCGAACTGGCACCTAACTTCTGGCGTGCACCTACGGACAATGATTTTGGTGCAGGTTTGCAACAGAAATTCGCTGCTTGGAAGAACCCGGGTCTGAAGCTGACTTCCTTCAAATGGGAAACAGTAGACAATCAGACTGTGGTACGTGCAGAATATGAAATGAAGAATGTTTCTGCCAAACTGGATCTTACTTATGTAATCAATAACAAGGGTGCTGTAAAGGTGACTCAGAAGATGATTGCCGATCCGGAGGCTAAAGTTTCCCATATGTTCCGTTTCGGTATGCAGATGCAGATGCCCAAGACTTTTGAAACTGTAGAATACTATGGCCGTGGCCCGGTAGAGAACTACAGTGACCGCAATCATTGTACAGATCTGGGATTGTATCGCCAGAGTGTAGATGAACAATTCTATTCTTATATCCGTCCGCAGGAAACAGGTACGAAGACCGATATCCGCTGGTGGAAGCAACTGAATGATGCCGGACGCGGTTTGCAGATTGTAGCTGATGCTCCGTTCTCTGCATCAGCCCTGCACTATACTATCGAGTCTTTGGACGATGGTTGGGATAAAGCCCAAAACCACTCTCCCGAAGTGAAAGAAGCTAACCTGACAAATCTCTGCATCGACAAGGCTCAGATGGGCTTAGGATGTGTGAACAGTTGGGGTGCATGGCCGTTGCCACAATATCAGTTGCCTTATGGTGACTATGAATTTACGTTCATTCTTACTCCGGTACAACACGGTATAGAAGTTGAATAAGTTATAGATACGCGGACGACGCGGATGAAGCGGATCAACGCGGAATAATCATAAATCCGCGTTTGTCCGCCTTATCTGCGTCGTCTGCGTATCTATCCTCATTATATTAAAAGAACTAATATGAGAAAAGAATTATTGGTGTTTATATTTACCTTGTGTTCTGTCCTTGTATCTGCCCAGCAAAAAGTCCCAAACCGTTTCCGTACCAACATCCCTCTTGATTCCATCCACCTGAGTGACCCTTGCATACTGGCCGATAAGAAAACCTCCACTTATTACATGACCGGTACCGGCGGCCTCCTCTGGAAAAGCAAAGACCTTGCCCGTTGGGAAGGCCCTTATCGTGTAGCAGAAACTGATCCTGACTCCTGGATGGGCCCTAAACCCGAAATTTGGGCAGCCGAACTGCACGAATACAATGGAAAATATTACTATTTCGCCACTTTTACGAATAACGCCATCAAGATTGATACCGTAAAAGGAAACGTTATCCCCCGTCGTGCCAGCCACATCCTGGTCAGTGATAAACCGGATGGCCCTTATAAACCTATGAAAGACCCCACTTACCTGCCTGAGAATATGCCTACCCTTGATGGAACATTCTGGGTGGACAGTGACGGCAAACCTTATATGATCTATTGCCATGAATGGCTGCAAAACTGGAACGGTACAATGGAAAAGATTGAATTAAAGCCCGATTTAAGCGGTTCCATCGGCAAAGGAAAGATTCTTTTCCGTGCCAGTGACTCTCCTTGGAGCCGTGAGAAGATGGGGGACAAAGTTTTGCCCAACCGTGTAACCGACGGACCATGGCTTTTCCGCACAGGTACGGGCCGATTAGGTATGATATGGACAAGCTGGGTATTCCAGGACTATACACAAGGCGTTGCCTATTCCGAAAGCGGAACTCTGGATGGCCCCTGGATACAAGAGAAAGAACCGATCACTCCGCCTAACTTCGGACATGGAATGTTGTTCCGTACTTTGGATGGTGAGTGGATGATGTCGGTTCATAGTCATAAAGATGTGAACGGGCGATATATTCGTATTCCGCACCTGTTTAAAGTCGATTTGTCGGGGGATAAATTAGTTGTAGAGAGATTACATGTTCCTATTTGAGAGGATAATCCTCAGATAAAATATGGTCAGGTACAATCATAGCACAATCATGAGTAGTGTTATGAAAAGAATTTCGGAAATCATGGAAATAGCAGATTTATTCTTAATTTTGCCATGAAGAATCTAAGTGACCTGAAAATATGAAGACACATAAAAGAAAAGAACTGAAATCCGCAGAAATTCTGGTTTTTGTGATACTTTTGGTATGTCACGTTTTTCCTTTGCAAGCAAATCTAACAGCCGTACGGAATTTAGATAATGGAAGTGGTCTGCAAGATCCGAAAGTAAGTTGCATCATGAAAGACTCAAAAGGATTTGTTTGGTTTGGTACTTTAAATACGATCCAACGTTTTGATGGCGTACAATTTAAGTGTTTTTATTTTCCAGAACAGGTAGAGAAAGTTTTTGTAATTAAAGAGATAGAGAATTCTGATTTTTTAATAGGAACCAATAAAGGACTATGGAAATATGAAGCCAAATCCGAAATCCTTCTTCGTATATTTCCCGAGATAAATTTTCCGGTTCGTTCTTTGTGTTATATAAATGGCAAGGTATATGTGGGAACTTCTAATGGCATATATATTATTGACAAAGAGCAAAAACTGGAACATCTTCGGATTACCGATGAAATTTCTGCATACAATCAGATTATAGGTGCATATGCTACAGCTAAAGATATTTGGTTCCTCTCTCCTGAGGGGATTATTGCTTACACATTATCAACTGGAGGTATCCGTATTTATGGTAAGGATGTTAAGTTCACATCTAAATTATCATGTGTAGTTGGTAACGACAAATTGCTTTATATCGGTACCGTTACTCATGGAGTAGTGATATTTGATATGCTTTCGGGAGAGTATTCATCTTTTCTTCCGTCGGTAGGTAATAATCATGTTTCAGCCCTTTCTTTGCGTGACGGAATATTATGTTGTGGGACTTTAGGGAGTGGCGTCTTTTTTATTTCTCTGCCTGAACAACAAATTATTCATTCTATATCTGCAATCCCCAATGATAATGATGAATATCTGACTTCAGATATGATATCTTGTCTGTTGCTGGATAATATGAATGTGTTGTGGATAGGGAGTACCAGTTATATGGGAGTAGATTATCTGCAATTCCGTAATAAACCTTTTTACCCTTATAGATTTGGAAATCAAGAACTACGCAACAAGGTGTTTAATAGTTTGTACTTTGTTGATGGTATAAAACTTTTAGGAACTCCGAATGGATTTTATTATATTTGTGCATCAAAGTCGCAGATTGAATATTTCCCTTCTTCTCTGGAAAAAAACAGTTTCGGATATACTTCCGCTTTCATCAAATATAATGATGATATTTTAATTGGAACAAGGGGGGGAGGGGCTTATAAGTTGGACAGGCACACTTTGCAGTTATCTAAGTTTACTGAGACTAACCTGGATGTGAATTCCTTTGCAATTGACAATCAAGGATATTTATGGATTACAACATTGAATGGGCTCTATTGCTATAATAAGGATTTAAAGATAGAGAAAGTATATACAAACTTAAATTCTACGTTGGTCGATGATAAAGTGAATTACTTGTATATAGATACTAAGGAAAGGTGCTGGGTAGCTACAGATAAAGGATTACAATTCTTGAATACTAAAGAGGGTATTTTCTCAGACGAAAGTTTGCCAGCCGAATTACATGAGTTACCGCCGGTAACTTATATGACAGAAGATCGTCAGGGGAACTTTTTGTTTTGTTTTAATAAAAACCGGGTGTTTATTTGTGATAGCACTTTTAATCATTTACGCTATGTGTGTACTCCCGAAGATGCTGGTTATCTGGGGTATTCTATACGCGAGGTTTTACAAGATAAAGCTAATAACTATTGGCTTGTCGGATCACGTGGGGTTGTAAAAGGAGATAGTGCCCTCAATCATTTCACCTTATTTTCTTCTACTGAAGGATTGCCGGAACCTTATTCAAATGATGGACAATTATGCGGTGATACTATCTGGCTGGCTACTGCAAAAGGTATTGTTTTTGCTGATATTCATTCTGTACCTCAGTCTGCCCCTACTGTTATCTCTGATTTTCTGGTAAATGGTGTATCTGTGTTGGCTGAATATGGAGAACTGATAGAAAAGAGAGGGGTTATTGCTTTACCTGAAGACCAGAATACTCTGGATATTACTTTTGCCACGCTTACTTATGATGTTCCAGACTTGATGATATATGAATATCAATTAGAGGGATATGATAAAGAGTGGAAAATATTGAGAGGTATAAACTCGATCAAGTTTTCTAACTTGTCCCCCGGAGAGTATACCTTTAAAGTGCGTAAGCAAATGGATGAGAATAGTATGCAGAGTTTCCAAATTAGAATCCGCTCTTCTTTATCTGCATGGCTGTGGTTAGGATTTGCCTTGGGTGGAGTTTTAATAGCTGGTGTTATTTATACTATTGAAAAGAAACGGCGGGGAAAAAAGACTGTTCAGGTGAAGCCACTTCATAATGAAGAAGAGAAGTACCGCTTTAATAAAAAGATAAGTGACGAAGAAGCGCAGGTCTTAATTAGTAAACTGAAAAATTATATGGAAAAGGAACGGGCTTTTTTGAACCCGGAACTTAAATTAGCCCATGTAGCGGACGCCGTAGGTACTTCTACTCAAACACTTTCTCAAATTTTTAATGTAAACCTTAAAACACGCTATTATGATTTTGTCAATGAGTATCGTATTGATGAATTTAAGCGTCTGGTCAGTTCTAATGAAAAGGATCGTTATACTTTGAAAGCATTGGCTGGATTATGTGGTTTTAGTTCATATACTACTTTTTTCCGTGCTTTTAAAGAAACTACCGGTATTACTCCCAATGAATATATGCAGCAAGTAGAACCAACGGGCAGATAATGGTAATACACTTCCTTTTTCCCTTTTTCAGTGGTTACTTTTATTGCATACGATTGTTTGCAATCGTGTTGTGTAATTTGCAAAGTTCTGAAAATTAATGATTTAATTTGAATGATGTTTCATACGAATGAACGGAATATAATAGCCTGTATTTCGTATGCTTTTGTGTCTTTTCATGCTTAATTTTGTTGTCGGTAACTGATATAAGCCGGCATATCAGTACTTCTTTTAGGTACAATTTAAATTAATATTTATGAAACGACACAGTCAAATGTTATGTTTATTCAGGAGGCTTTGGATAGCTTGTCTGATGCTATGTATTACCACTTTTTGTGTGCATGCGCAGAATACAATAACGGGTACGGTAAAGGATGTAGCTGGTGAACCGATTATCGGTGCAAATATATTGGTAAAAGGCACCACTAATAATGGTACGATTACTGATATCGATGGTAATTTCTCTTTGGGAGTACCGGTTGGAGGAGTCTTGGAAGTTTCTTTCATCGGTTATGTAAAGCAAGAGGTTTCAGTCGGTGGAAATAAGTATATAAATATTGTATTGATAGAAGATGCTACAACACTTGATGATGTGGTAGTAATAGGTTATGGTACGACCAAAAAAAGTGATCTGACAGCTTCCGTGGCTTCTGTGAAAGGAGATGTTATTGCAGCTTCGGCATCTACCAGCATTACCGATGCTTTGCAAGGGAAGGTGCCGGGTATGGATATCCAGGCATCGCGTTATGAAGGTGATGACCGTGGTATTCGCATACGTGGTTCACGTTCACTGAATGCCAGTAACACTCCGTTGGTAATTGTGGATGGAGTACCTGCTTCACTGGATGTGGTGAACATGAATGAAGTGGCATCTATCGAGGTCTTAAAAGATGCATCCAGTGCGGCTATTTATGGTTCCCGTGGTGCTAACGGTGTAATTATTATTACGACCAAGCGTGGAAAGACGGGTAAGACAACTGTCAGCTATGATGCTTTCTATGGAATCAGCAAGCCACATTTTATGGATATGATGCAAGGAGAGAAATTCGTGCAAATGCGTAGGGACTCATATAAAATTGCCAATAACTTATGGGGACAGGAAGTGAGTGACGAAAAAATCTTCTCGAACGAAGAACTTCAGATGATTCGTGATGGAGAATACTATGATTGGCAGGATTTGGTATTTCGCGATGGTGCTACACAAAAGCATAACCTGTCTGTATCTTCAGGCAACGAAAAAACAAAATTCAGTCTGAGTTTTGCTTACGAGAAGGATAAAGGCTACAATCAGAACAGTGAAGCAAAGAAGTTTTATTTCACCTCTACCATTGACCATAAACTTACTTCATGGCTCGATCTGGGTGCAACGATGCGGTTGCGTAAGCGCAATAGTAGTGGCTTCGCTACTTATGGACAGGCATTATTTTATGGAACGCCTTTATCAAAACCTTATGACGAGAATGGAGATCTGATCATGTATCCTAATCCGCAGGAATCCAGTGTAAGTATTCTTGCAGATTATGTGGACGGACAGTATGCCAATGATACGGAGAATACAAGCGTGAATATGGTTTTCTCTGCAAATGTCCATCCGTTACGCAATCTGTCCTTGCATAGTAATTTCGGATATACATATAGTGATACGAAAAAAGGATTCTTTTATGGGAGTGAATCTTTTCAGGCAAATGGTGGGTTGAACCGCTCAGGTAAAAGCGGTCAGAATTCATATACGATGACTTGGAATAATACGCTAACCTATGATAATACCTTTAATGAGCATCATATCACTTTGGATGCCATAACTGAAATACAGAATTATCAATATGATGAAATGTCGGCTGAGGGCAGGAATCTGGATGTGGAGCAGTTGCTTTATCACAATTTGGGTACTAATACTGAAAATCAGAAGATAGGCAGCGGTTACAGTAATTGGGCATTAGCTTCATTTATGGGACGTGTGCGTTACGATTATCAGGGAAAGTATTTGGCTAATATCTCAGTTCGTTCTGATGGATCGTCTCGTTTGGCTAAAGGCAACCAATGGGCTACATTCTTCTCAGGAGGTCTGGCGTGGAGAATTTCAGAAGAACCGTTTATGAAAAATATCGGATGGATTTCTAACCTGAAGTTACGTTATGCCTATGGAACAGTAGGTAATCAGGCAATTGATCCTTATTCTACCCTGGCAGGTTTGGGAAGTTATGGTTATCAGTTTGGAGAAGGAGGAAAAGGTCTATATGCTTATCGCCCCGATAAACTGGTAAACAAGAATTTGGGTTGGGAAATTACGCATACCAATAACATCGGTTTAGATTTTGGTTTATTCAATAACAGGATTTCAGGTTATATTGAATTTTATGATACCCGTACCAAAGATCTTCTGATGCAGCGCAGCATTCCTTTGACCACCGGCTTTTCCCGTATTTGGCAAAATATTGGTAAAACCCAGAACAAAGGTATTGAGCTTTCTTTGAATGGCATATTGGTGGACACAAAAGATATCCAGTGGGATATGAACCTGAATATGTCTGTCAATGAGAACAAAATCATAAGTTTGACGAATGATCAGGATGACATCTCAAACAAATGGTTCATCGGTAAGCCCATTAATGTGATTTATGATTATGAAAAAGCAGGTATCTGGCAAACCAATGAGGCAGAAGAAGCAGCTAAATATGGTTGTAAGCCGGGAGACGTGAAAATCAGAGATCTGAAGCAAGATGGACAGATTACAGCTGATGATAAGAAGATCTTGGGCTCTACTGATCCGAAGTATATTGTTTCATTAGGCAGTTCGTTCAAGTGGAAGAATTTAGATTTCTCCTTCAATCTTTCAAGCAGGTGGGATTATGTGTTCTATGATGATGCGTATGGATGGCACGTGATCCTGACTGGTACCAGATGGGTGCCCGATGTAAACTACTGGACGCCGGATAATCCTTCAAACGACTATCCGAGAGCCGATGCAACCTGGGCCGATCACCGCGAGTTGTGTGGTTATATGAAAGGTGACTATATTAAAATGCAGGATATGACATTGGGGTATGATTTTCATTCATTGCTAAAGCGATATATCCCGGTGAGCAAAGCACGTTTTTATGTACAGTTGCGTAATGCTTTTTATCTGTACAGAGCAGCTAAGGAAGATGTGATTCCTGAATCTCCCTCTATAGAACTGACAGTACCGAAGAGTATTAATTTTGGTGTGAATCTAACTTTTTAAAATCAGAACGATATGAAACTCAATTATAAATTATATTCAGTTTGTCTGTCCTTATTAATGACATTCTGTGGATGTGACAACTTTCTGGAAGAAACCCCGAAAGGATCTATTAATGATACGTATGCACAGACGGAAAAAGGTGCTGAGGCTGAGTTACTTTCATTGTACCAGATTAATACTGAACTTCTGGAACAGTGGTTCATGGTAGGAGAACTGGGAAATGACCTGATGGCTTATGGGGGTAATGTACGTGACTATTGGAAAGGGCTGATTACTTATACCGATACATACATGATTGATAATGGCAGTAATGAAGGTCTTTGGAAATGGTTGTATGTGGCACTTTCCACTATCAATACGAGTATTAATTCAATTAATGCTGCAGACTTTCATTCAGAAAGCAGACGAAGTGAACTTCTTTCAGAAGCCCATGCCCTGCGTGCTTTCTATTTGCATCAGATAGTTGAAATCTATGGACCCGCAGCATATTATGCCGAGACACCTATTACCAGTCCGGAAGAGATAGAAGGGACTCAGCCGGGGATTGCTACTTTTTATAAGCGTATTTTTGCTGATTTGGAGATTGCAGATCAGAGTTTGAAATCTCCTTCTGAAGTGCGGTCGTCAAGCTTCGGACGAATGGATCAGGGCATTGCCAAGGCTATTCGTATGCGTGCTTTGATGTCTTTGGCGGCTTATGACGAGGCATTGATCGGTGAAGTTGGAATGCAAAGCAAAAGGCACTGTTATGAAGAAGCGGTGAGCGTGGCTACAGAATTAAAGAATAACTACGGGTATAAATTAGAAAATGATTTCAGCCGTATCTTTTCACCGGATAATACTGAAAATGGTGAGATAATCTGGTCCATACAATATGGTAACACAACATTTGATGCTCAGAACAATTTTATCCACCGTTATTGGGTCTCACAGGTAAATCGTTCGGTACGGTCTTATTCTAAAACAATCAATGGCTTGCAGGCGCATAGCGTATTCTACGGACGTGAATATCGTGCAGTGATGCCTACCTATTATTTTATCAATGTATTCAATAAATATGATAAACGTCGGGATGCGACTTTCATATCAGGCTATTGCCGTACAGACGATTGGAACGAACTACCCGATTTCTCAGACACTTTATTGATCCGTGCACTCGATGTTCTTCCTCAGGAAGTTAAGGCGGCTTATGAGAGTAGGGGAATTATCTGTGATGATATAGCCGATATCTATGATACTCAGACGGGAGCAGTCTTGAGTAATTCCAATGTACGCAGTTGTGCCAATAATGTGATAAAATGGTTGGATACCAGTCGCTCAACTGCAAAACAGGAATATGCTTATAAGGATGCCATACTGATTCGGTTGGGAGAAGTTTATATTACGCTGGCGGAAGCTTATATTCGTTTGGGCAGAGAGGATGAAGCTGCACAAGTAATAACGGAGCTTCGCCAACGGGCTTTGATACCTGGTCACGAAGAGGCATTGACTGTGAATCCGGAAGATATCAATATACCATTTATTCTGGATGAAGGTGCCCGTGAACTGGGAGGAGAACTTTTTAGATGGCAGATGCTGAAGCGTGCATTGGATAAAGATGCCTTTTGCCAATGGATTAAGGAAAAGAATCCCGACACGAATCCGGATAATGGCGTAAACGGTATAGGAATTAAACCCTATCACATTAATCGTCCGGTGCCTTTGTCTACCATTAATAGTTATAAAGTTCTGAATATAGAGTTCAGGCAAAATGAAGGTTATGCACAATAATATAGAAAAACAAAATAATATGAAGAAAATTTTATTACTTGCAATTTCGATTCTAATAGGTGTGTCTATCAAAGCTCAAAATCCGCCGATTACTCCGGCGTGGGCCTTTGAACATATAGCATGGGAAGATAGCATTAATACAACAGAAGGCGCTAAAGCTTTGGTTGAGGGGTATTTGCAACGTGAAATTCCGGTAGGGGCCGTTATAATTGATAGCCCTTGGAGTACGACTTATAATGATTTTAATTGGGACACGCAACGCTATTCAGACCCGAAGGAGATGATTAATTATTTTAAAAGTAAAGATGTGAAGGTACTTCTCTGGCTTACGGGAGCAGTTAATATAAAGTGTAAGGATACCCGTTTTCAGAAAAGCGATACGTACGACGAAGTCGTTTCCAAGGGATATGGCATAAATAAGAGTGAGCCACATACCTGGTGGAAAGGAGAAGGTGTACATATTGATTTTACCAATAAGGAGGCGGTGGACTGGTGGTATAAGCAGCTGGATAAAGTTTTTATCGACGGAGTTTACGGTTGGAAAGTTGACCAGGGAGAATTTTGGTTTGGCGATATTCTCGACACTTCTATCGGGCAGATGAGTAATGAACAGTTCCGTCCTTATTATTATGATGCGATGTATGATTATACGGTGAAGAAAAATCCGCAAGGCATCATCATCGCTCGTCCTTATTCTCATCAGGGAGGTTATGCAGCGAGTGTAGAAAAGATGAATATGGGTTGGTGTGGAGACTTCTCCGGTGACTGGAAAGGTTTGAAACTGCAAATTCAGAATATTTATCAGTCTGCAAAACGTGGTTATGGTTCACCGGGGTGTGAGGTTGCAGGCTTTTTCATGAAGCGTTCCAATAAAGAGCAGTTTGTGAGGTATGCACAATTTGGTTGTATGACTGCTTGTATGATTAATGGTGGTGAAAATGGTGCTTTCAGCAATCATCTGCCTTGGTGGCATGGAAAAGATGTGGAAGATATCTATCGTTATTGTGTCGTATTACACAATGAGCTGATTCCTTATCTTTTCTCAACTGTTGTGGATGCACATTTGTATGGTGGTTCTTTGATAAAGAATGCTTCTTATGAAGAAGAAAGTCATCAGGTAGGAGATTATTTGTTTACCAAGGCTATTACGTCAGATGATAACCATGCATCGTTTCATCTTCCTTCCGAAGGAGAATGGATTAATTTCTATGATGGGAAGAAATATGCTCCGGGCAGTCTGATTGAGGAAGCATATCCGTTAGAGCGCTTTCCTTTGTTTGTAAAAGCAGGAGCTATTCTACCACTGAATGTAACCAATGGACTAACCGGACTGGGAGATGCTTCAATGGCAGGGCGTAGAACTGTTATGATTTATCCGAATGGGGTCACTACTCGTTTGTTACATCTACCATGCGGAGATGGCATTGAGTATGAAGATTGTTTGGTGACTTACGATGAACAGAAAGGCAAACTGCAAGTCAACAGTATCACATCACAGAAATATACTCTTGTTTTAAAGAATATGCCATCTGTGAAGAAGGTGAAGAATTCTGTTTCATGGAAGTATGATGCTGCAAAACAAGAACTGCGTATTGACGCAGAGGGAAAGAAACTAAATATAGAAGTTTTCTTGTAACTAGTGGGTATAGACTACTTTGATGCATGGAAAAAGTGTATTTTGACTGATTTATCACCTTTTATGAAACAATTGTGCTACTACAGAATAGAAATTTCACCCTATCTTTGCAACATCGACAATAGGTTATAGATTAACATAAGATTGGTATTAATAAACAAAGGGTAGTTTTTTTAGTCACAGTTTTCAGTAGGTAGTATTTATAGAGAGCGGACATTCTTTCAAGTAGAGAGGATGTCCGTTTCATTTTTCTTCTCCATAGTAAATTTATCATTCCCGGTTGATTGAAAATGCAGCATATCAAGAAGACAATTTACTCTTTCGTACGTATCGATTGTTTGATATATTCCGATGGTGCCATTCCATATTCCTCCCTGAAGCAAGAGCGGAAATATCCAAGGTCATTGAAGCCGCTTGCATAGGCTGCTTCTGAAATATTATGCCCTTCTTCCATCAGTAACCGCAAACTGTTTTTCAGTCTGATTTTCCGGATGAGTTCATTGCCTGACATTCCGGTCAGGCTCTTGATCTTCCGGTAGAGTGTGGAATGGCTCATGTTCATTTTCTCCATCATGAAGGACATGTCCATCTTTTCCATGTCTATATTCTCCTCTACGATGGTGGTGAATTTGGTTAGGAATTCTTCATCCAGCTTATTTAGTTTGATGGTTTCTTCCTGTTGTTCCGGTTTCAACTCTTTGGTGCGGTTGGCTACTATAAGTGCCAGCTTTTTGCGGGATTCCAGCAGGTTGTGCACACGGCTGTTCAACAGCTTGGCACTAAAGGGTTTGGTCAGATAGGAGTCTGCACCACTTTCGTATCCTTCTTCTTTATCTTGGATGGAATCTTTGGCTGTGAGCAGGATGACGGGGATATGGCTGGTGCGTATATCTTCCTTCACTTGTTTGCATAGCTCTATTCCATCCATTATCGGCATCATGATGTCACTGATGATGATGTCCGGAATTTGGTTTAGAGCTTGTTCCAAACCTTCTTTGCCATTGATGGCGGTAATAATCCGGTAGTTGCTACTGAAAGAAGAGGCTATGTACTCGCGAATATCATCGTTATCTTCTACTACAAGTATCATCGGGCGGATGTCCGTATCTTCTTTTTCTTCTTCGGGCTTTTCTATTTCCTCTTGAATGACAGTTTCCTTTTCTTCCTTATGCAATGCATCCGGATAGGTATTCTCTGCCAGTATGCGGAAGGTAAAAGTTGTGCCTTTGCCTATTTCACTTTCCACATATAGCGTACCTTCATGCAAATCTGCCAATGACTTGACTAAGGCCAGACCGATACCTGTACCGGATGCCTGATGCTTGCCTTTGACCTGATAGTAGCGGTCAAAAATATGCGGGAGTGCGTCAGCATCTATTCCATATCCGGTATCATTGACCACTATCTCCATATATCGGTTGTCTTTATCGTCTATCTGATGCATTATCAGGTTGATTTCCCCTTCGGGTGTATATTTTATGGCGTTCGACAACAGGTTGTTCAATATTGTAGAGATAATGTCAGCGTCAAAGTAGAGCTTGGCTTCTTTGGGCTGTACCTGAATATGGAATTTGACCTTTTCGTTTCGGTTCAGTTCCTTGTAACGCAAACCTATTTCTGTGACTAAATTGCCTAAATCAGCTTTAGCAACCGTCAGCTTCCGGTTTTGGGTTTCCGTTTTGCGGAATTCCAGTATCTGGTTGATAAGGTTCAACAGCCGGATGGCACTGCTGTGAATCACTTTGACCTTGTTGCTGTAGTAAGTTGATAGGTTTGAGTCATTTATCAAGTCTTCCAGCGGACCAAGGATTAAGGTCAGCGGGGTGCGCAGTTCGTGTGTGATGTTGGTATAAAAACGCAGGCGCTCATTATTGAGTTCCTGTTCATTCAGACTTTTCTTGCGTTCCAGCTCAAGAGAATTTTCAAGCATTAGTTTACGCTTATAGAAGCGGAACCAGACATATATTCCTGTAACAATCAGTAAGATATATAATGCTTTGGCATACCATGCCAACCAAAAAGGAGGATGAATATGCACTTTCATGGTAGCAATGCGATTGTCGTCCCAGTCATGGTTGCGCAGGCGTGCTTTTACTTTGAAAGTATATTTCCCGGGAGACAGATTTCGGAAGGTTACCTGATTCTCTCCCTGTGTATTGGTCCATGTGTTTCCTAATTCCTCAATCATATATGCATATTCCACCACCTGACTTTGCGAATAGTCTGGAATCATAAAAGTGATACTGAATGAGTTCCGGTCATAAGGTAGCTCTATCGTTCCATTGTCCGACAAGATAAGTGTCTCGTCACTGCTGCCTTCCATGCGGCTGCTGATGCCTTTGCACTCTACTATCTGTACGGAAGCAACCTGATTTTCTTTTGATATATCCTGCGGATTGAAGTAACAGACACCGTTCAGTGAGCCGAAATAGAGTGTACCGTCTTGTGCGGCATAAGCGGAGCCGTCTGTAAAGCTGCCTAAAGGTATTCCATTCCGATAATCATAGTTATCGAATTTATTTTGTTCCCTATTCCAACAAGAGATACCTTTGTCTGTACTGAACCATATATTCCCGTCTTTATCTTCTTGCAAGGCATGAACGTAGGTGTCCTCCAGGCCATCCCCATATTTGTATCCGATGAAATTTTCAGGGTGGTTGGTGTCTTTAATATATCCGATTCCGTTCCGGGTTGCCGCCCATATTCCCCCTTTGGTATCTATATAAAGTTGATTGATAGTATTGGAACAAAAAACATTCTTGCTTCTAAGTCGGGCTATACATTTATTATCTTTGTCGAAAACGAAGATGCCTGAACCGTAACTGCCTACCCATAACTTGCCTTGCCGATCATGCAAAACACTGTAGACGGACAGGTTTGATATCTGGTCATTTATTTCTTTTTCTCTGCGTAGAATCCCTTTTTCATAGCTTGCGAGCCCATATTCCGTACCTATCCATAGCTTTCCGTTTTCATCTTCGTACAGTGTGTTGACGTCTACGTAATCTTGTCCCAGATCGATGCGGGTTATACAGTTCGTTCGGGTATCGAACTTCAACAGTCCGTCATCATACAGTCCCAGAAAAAGATTTTCGTTACAGCTGTGTATGGTAAAGATTTGAGCATACGTTCTGGAAAGGTGAGCAGTGATGTCGAACTTCTTTTTCAGATTGCCATCTTTGAACATAGCAATTTCGTTTTCGCTACCCAGCCATATTTGTTGCTTTTCATCGACATGAACACCCCATACCGATTTATATTTGATAATCTGCTTTTTCTCTATCGTGTACGGAAGTGTGTGAAAAATGGGTTGCATGTGGCTGATAAAGTCCACCCCATTGCTATAGTTCCCTATCCAGATGTTTCCGAATGAGTCTTGAAAAAGGCTTCGGATATTTCCCGAAGAAAGTCCATGTTTGTCGTACGTATTGGTGATGTTCTGGAACTTGAGGTCTTTCGGGTTCATAAAGGTGATGTTGCGCAGGTCGAGTATGCTTATTCCGCCGATGTCGGTGGCAATCCAAAGCCGGTTGTCCTGCATTTCTTTTATTTCATATACGTGGTCGGATATGAGAGAAGCGGGATTGCCGGCTTCGTATCTGAATATCTGAAACTCTTCTGTCACAGGATTATAAAGTGCTAATCCTTGGTTGGTACCTATCCAGATATTTTCGAGATGGTCTATGCAGATGCTGTAAACGCTGCTTCCCGGCAAACTTTTAGGATTGTGGGGATCATTCTGATAATGTTTCAGAGTTCCGCTTTTCAGGTCGATGATACTCATACCTTCACCAGAGTGTCCTACATATAATTGCCCCTTGCCATTATCGAAGACAGACCAATGTGAATGAGGTAATCCTTGGATGTTTTCTCTCGAAAGGGTGGTTACTTTTCCGCTTGTCTTGTTGTAGTGTACTATTTTCCCGTAATGGTTGGCAACCCATATGCCTCCATCGGCAGCCGGTGAGATAGAGACTATGTTGTTGTTCATGTCTATACTATCAAAAGGAGTGGACTGCTCAAATTCTTGTGTTCTGCAATCCAGCAGGCTTATTCCTGTTTTGGCTCCTATCCACAGTTTGTTTTCTTCCGGATCGTACAGTAATCTGGTTAGCGCATCGCCCGCAATATTGGAGTTGTGGGTATTGTAAACAGTGAAGTCTTTTCCGTTGAAACGGTTCAGTCCGGCTTCCGTTGCTATCCAGATGCATCCTTGGCTGTCTTGTACGATGTTGGTTACGTAATTGTTCGATAATCCGTCCTCTATGCCCAGGTGACGCAGGGTATAAGGTTGTGCCATACTTTTGCTTGCCAGTAGCAGCAGACAGGTGAAGAAAGACAAGAGGTACGTATATGTGCGCATGATTGTTTATGGGTTTTAAATGTTTGTCTCTGTAACAAAGATATGATAAATCTCTATTGCATATACTCTTAATCGCGGTTTTGCCTGATTTGTCCCTGTTGTTTGACGAATTTACCTGCGGACGTAAACCTTGTGTGTGCTCCGTCCCGAAGTGCCGATGTTGCTTTCCGGTTGTTCCGCCCATTTTCTCAATTCCAGTGAGGCGGTAGTGTGGCGCAGTCCGTTCAGGTTGGCATAGTCACTTACCGTCATAAAGGGATGCTGGGTAAGATACTGTTGTGCCCTTTCCAACCGTTGTTCGGGGCTGTACTTTTGCGATGACCGATGGAATTTTTGTTGCGAGCGTTCCAGTTCGCAATTGTAGTTGGTATTGCGTAGAAGTTCTTTTTCTGCACGGAAGTTGATGCTTCCTACTATGATGCTCCGTGCATTTCGGCGGGTGCTGTCTTCTTCGCCTGTTTCCCGTTCCTTGTCTGCGCGTAAAGCCAGTGAAGGAACGAAAGTGCCTATTCCGTCCAATTTTACCGATTTCCCTTGTCCCATCTGATAAGCCAGTTCTTCACCCAGTTCTTGTAGTAAACCTATGACATCTCCTTTGCTGAAAGCGCTTTTTTGTGCCAGTGTCTTGGCAATGTAATCCGTGTCTGCCTGACCTCGTTGCACAAGGCGGGGGTAGAGTACTCGTTTTCCTTCTTTATTGGGCAGGTTCAGTTCCTGCATTTCGTATTCGGCCATTATAGTGTGTATTTAGTTATTATAGGTCTCCTGTCTGTTACATACAAGGAGGAAACTTACTTTAGGTCTGTTATAAATATCCTTTTCTTTAATAGAAAACTTTTTCAAATCGAATAAAAATATTTATTTGTAGATTGCGAATATAAATTTGTGCGTTGAATTTATATATTTGCAATTTACAAATATATAATTGCAGTTGCAATATACACTAATTTGTTCGATGTAGAAAACTTTTTTCTTCATTTATGATAACTTTTTGATTAAAGCGAAGATACTTTTTGGCTAGTGTGGGACGGAATGGGGTCTGCTGAACCAGAAGAAGGCGGCATTTTGGTGTCTGATACAGGGACTGATTCGTCAAAGTCCGTGGTAAAATGTTCATGACCGATTTACCTTTTCCTGAAGGCGAATTTGTCCCCTACTTTTTTTAAAGGGGGATGTTATCTTTGCGCATCCCTTTTTTGGGGGACGAAGTTTTGAGATTCTATTAACCTTATTATTATCTAATTAGTTAAAAGGAAAACAATGAAATCAGATTCTTTTAAGAACAACCGTAAGACGCTTGCAGCTTTATTGCTCTGTACAGGTTTTATTGCTGCACACCCTCTTGCAATGAGGGCTGAAAGTAGTGGTCCCAGTGTACAGAGAGTGCAACAACAACGAATCAAAGTTACAGGTACGGTGAATGATGACATGGGCCCCGTTATCGGTGCCAGTATTGTAGAAAAAGGCAATCCGTCCAATGGTACGATTACCGATATTGATGGTAACTTTTCTCTTTCGGTGAAACCGGGTGCAACGCTTTTTATTTCCTATATAGGATATAAGTCGCAAGAAGTGCAAGCAATTTCCGGAAAGTCTGTCAACATCACTCTGAAGGAAGACACGGAGATGCTGGACGAAGTGGTGGTGGTAGGTTTTGGTACGCAGAAAAAAGTAAACCTTACCGGTGCTGTCGGTACGTTGTCAAGTGATGAGTTAAAGGAACGCCCCGTTGCAAATGCTACACAGGCGCTTCAGGGATTGGTTCCCGGTTTGAATATCGACGTTACCAACGGTAGTCTCGAAAGTCGCCCCGGTATCAATATACGTGGAACGGCAACGATTGGTGAAGGTACCAGCGGAGCACCGTTGATTCTGATTGACGGTATGGAGGGTGAGTTGCATAGCATAAACCCGCAGGATATTGCCAATATCTCTGTTCTGAAAGATGCCGCCGCTTCTTCTATTTATGGTTCGCGCGCCCCTTTCGGGGTAGTTCTTATCACTACAAAAAGCGGAACTAAAGATGGAAAAACCTCTATCAACTACAACAACAGTTTCCGTTTCGGTAGCCCTATAAACAAGAAGGAGATGATGAATTCCGTGCAGTTTGCCTCGTGGATAAACGATGCGCTGACCAACAACGGGGGAAGTCCGCGCTTCAATGAAGCATATATGGACAGATTAATAACCTGGCAGAATGCAAAGCCCTATGCACCGGGACAGCGTATGACAGCTGACGGAACTATCGTTTATCCCATCGAAGCACAGGCCAGCGGACAATGGTATGGAGGGTTTTCTACCGGAGCCGACGACGTGAACTACTATGATGTGGTTTACAAAGACCATACTTTCTCGCAGGAACATAATGTGAGTGCCAGCGGAGGAAGTAAAAAGTTTAATTATTATGCTTCGGGCAGCTACTTCGATCAGGATGGATTGTTGAATATCGGTGAAGAAAGCCTGCAACGCTTCACAGCCACTGCCAAGATCAACTCCGAGATTACCGATTGGTTGAAGTTTAACATGAACATGCGTTTCACCCGCGAAGACTATGTACGTCCTTCGGCGTTGACCGATTATTTTTACGAAGCGCTGGCATTTAAAGCATGGCCTATCCTGCCGCTCTACGATCGCAACGGATACTATTATTATAGTGATGATACTTCGGTAGCTGCGCTGGCGGAAGGAGGTTCGGACAAAAAGCAAACCGATCATTTCTACTTTCAGACCGGCTTGGAAATAGAGCCCGTGAAGAATTGGGTGACAAGTGTGGACTTTAACTATCGCATCAAATCGGCCAACCGTCATTGGGATAGCCAGCCGTATATCAACCACGACCTGAGTGGTGCACCGTATTATCGCAAAAGCAGTTCGAATGTGCATGAAGACTATCTGAAAGAAAATTATTTCAACTTCAATGCACGTTCCGAGTATTCATTCTCATTGGCCGACAGCCACAACTTCCACATTCTGGGCGGTTTTCAGGCAGAGAATCTGAAACAAACCTTATTCGGTCTGCAACGGAACGGAATTATGATTAATTCAAAACCGGAAGTGGATCTGACTAACGGACTTGATATTAATGGAAATCCCATTACACCCAGTGTAAACGGAGGACGTAAGGAATGGTCGACCGTTGGATTCTTCGGTCGTTTGAATTACGACTATAAGGGACGGTATCTGTTCGAAGTCAATGTTCGTGCCGATGGTTCATCGCGTTTCCGTAAAGGCAATCAATGGAAAACATTCCCTTCGGCATCCGTTGGCTGGAATATTGCGCAGGAAGAGTTCTTCAAACCATTATCCTCTACTGTTGACATGTTGAAGATTCGAGGTTCTTACGGAAGCCTTGGAAACCAGAATACTGATAACTGGTATTATACTTATCAGACGCTTTCGGCACAATCATCAGCCGGAGGTTGGTTGCAAAACGGTATAAAGCCCAATATTGCCACTGCTCCCGGTTTGGTGTCCGAGAGTTTGACTTGGGAGACGATAGAGACTTATAACATTGGTCTGGATTTAGGTCTGTTCAGAAACAGATTGTCGGGTTCGTTCGACTACTACGTGCGTAATACGAAAGATATGGTGGGGAACGCACCTGCTTTACCTAATATATTGGGTACTGACGTTCCGAAAACAAATAATACCGACCTTCGTACGCATGGTTGGGAATTGTCCGTAATGTGGCGGGATGTCTTGAAAAATGGCTTGTCATATTCGGCCAAGTTACTGTTGTCCGATTCGCGTACCAAGATACTACGTTATCCCAATAACCCTACAGGCAATATCTATATGTATAATGAAGGGCGCTACATCAATGAAATATGGGGTTATGAAACCATCGGTATAGCCAGAACAGATGAGGAGATGAAGGCTCACTTGGAGAGTTTGGACAAAGCGTACGAAGCATATCATGGAGTAGCTCCTTCCACTCCTTTGCAGGGACAAAGTAATTTTGGAAGCAACTGGAAAGCCGGTGACATCATGTATAAGGACATAGATGGTGACGGGCGGGTTTCTAAAGGTAGCGAGACACTGGATGATTTGGGTGATAAGAGGGTAATAGGTAACAGCACGCCGCGCTACCGTTTCGGTGTCGACTTGAATGCCGCATGGAAAGGATTTGATGTACGTATTTTCTTTCAGGGAGTTCTGAAACGCGATTATTGGCAGGGAAGTGCCTATATGTTTGGCTATACCGGTGATTTGTGGAATTCAGCCGGTATTATAGGTGTCGATGATTATTTCCGTGACGAGAATACCTGGTCAGTACAAGCAGGATATACCACACCAAATATCAACTCATACCTGCCACGGCCTGTGGGCAGCAAGAATCTTACAACGCAGACCAAGTATCTGCAAAATGCTTCGTATCTCCGTCTGAAGAACTTGCAAATAGGATACACTCTGCCCACTACTTTGACCACGAAATGGGGTATGCAGAAGGTGCGTGTTTATTTCTCGGGCGAAAACCTGTTCACACTGACAGGTCTGGTCGATCAGTTTGATCCTGAAACTATCGGTACCCGTAATGGTAATGGATATCCGTTGTCCATGACCCTGTCATGCGGTTTAAGTTTAACTTTTTAAATCTTACAGCAATGAAAGTAAATATCAAATCATATATAAAGAGAGTGCTTCCACTGTTTATAGTGGGAGCGGCATTGACGGCATGTGAAGACTTTTTAGATAAGCAACCTCCTTCCTATATTGTTCCCGAAGACTATTATCGTTCGGAAGACCAGATTTTGGCCAGCGCCAATAAGTTTTACACGGATCTCTTGCCTTCGCACGGGGGCAACTACGGAACATTCCAGTCAGATGTTCATACTGACAATCAGGCAGGAAGAAGCGGTGACAGCAAATATGCCATCGGGCAATGGAAAGTGGGAATGGATAACGGTAACTGGTCGTGGAGTGCCGTTCGCAATATCAACTATCAATTGGGTACAATACTCGACAGGTATGGAAAAGGAGAGATATCGGGTGCCGATAAAAACATCCGCCACTACATCGGTGAGCATTACTTCTTCCGGGCATTCCGTTATTTTGCGATGCTCAGAATGTGGGGTGATTTGCCTATCGTGAAAGAAGTCTTTCCTGATGACGAGGCAATTTTGGTGGCTGCCTGTAAGCGGATGCCTCGCAATGAAGTAGCCCGTTTCATCCTCGAAGACCTTGATATGGCTATTGATTATATGAGTGATAACTTTGAAAGTCGCCACACACGTATTTCCAAGGATGTCGCTATCTTGATGAAATCACGCGTAGCATTGTTCGAAGGTTCGTGGCTCACCAACTTTAAAGGTACTCCGTTTGTTCCCAATGGCGAAGGCTGGCCCGGCAAAGCGAAAGAATATAATGCCGGCTATCAATATCCTACAGGAAGCATCGAGAACGAGGCGAAATTCTTCTTTGAAGAAGCTGCAAAAGCAGCTGAAATCATTGCCGAGAAATATAAAGGAGACTTAGTGCAAAATACAGGTGAAATTCCGCAATCGGCTACCGACCCTGTGAATCCTTACTTCAAGCTTTTCGGGAATATCGACATGAGCGGTTTTAAAGAAGTACTGTTGTGGCGTGAATACAGTCGTGCACTAGGGATTCAGAATGCTGTTGAAACGGCAGTCAACCGCGGTAACTACGCTGTCGGCGTTACCCGGAGCATGGTTGAAGGTTTCCTTATGGAAGACGGCAAACCTATTTATGCCCAGCACACTGGTTATGAGTATAGTGACGAAACCTTATCTGCTGTCCGTACCAATCGTGACCCACGACTGAAAATTTTCCTCAAAGAGCCGGGACAGATCAACGTGTTCATTAATATGGATGACCGCATTGGTGATATGTTTGTTGAAGTAGAACCTAAGCCCGATATTACCAACGGTGCTGACGACTGTCTCTATACCACCGGATATACGTTGCGCAAAGGTGGAACATTCGATAAGGCTTTGGCCGGAAATCACAAGGGATATACTGCCTCTATTGTGTTCCGCGCTACTGAAGCATTCCTCAACTATATCGAAGCACAGTATATGCTTACCGGTAGCATCAGTTCGGGTAAAATCCTCGAATATTGGAAACTCATTCGTGAAAAAGCTGGGTTTAAAGGTGCTGCTATTGATCCGCAAACCACTATTGCCGCTACTGAAATTTCGAAAGAAAAACTGGACTGGGGGGCTTATACCGCGGGACAGTTACTTTCTGATGCGGTGCTTTATAATATCCGCCGCGAACGCCGTTGTGAGTTGATGGCCGAAGGACTTCGCTGGATGGATCTTACTCGTTGGAGGTCGCTCGACCAGTTGAAGGCTGAAAACTACCACATCGAAGGTTTCCATTTGTGGAATACTCCCATGCAGAATTGGTATAACTTTACTGCAACTGACTACAATGGCAGTTCATCGTCCAAAGTTTCCAGCCCTGAACTGAGTGAGTATCTGCGCCCGTACCAGAAGAATATGACTTCGGGTAATCTTTATCGCAACGGTTATACTTGGTCTATGGCGCATTACTTGCAACCTATGCCTGTCAAGCAGTTTCTGCTGACGTCTTCGGATTACAGTTCGATTGAGTTGTCACCGTTGTATCAGAATCCGTATTGGCCGACAACGGCGGATATGCCTGCGGAGAAATAACCTTTAACTGGCAGTTTCTAATTGGTGTTTAATAGAAGGGGATAGCTTTTTTCGGTCAAAAGAAAGAATCTATCCCTCACTGTTATAGTATGATAATGATAAAGAAATTATGAAGAAGAATTCAGTGAAAATCTTTTTAGTTGCATTGGGGCTATCTCTCGTTTCTATGCCTGCGGTTTGGGGACAATATAAAGAGGTACAAGTGAAGGCTCCTTTTCAGATGGAGCCCATTAAAGAGTATGTATATCCCAACCGGAATTTCTCAGTTGTAGGTTTTGGTGCGGTGAAAGGGGGAATAGCAGACAATACAAAATCGATAGCTGCTGCCATCGATGCCTGCCATAAAGCAGGTGGCGGCAGAGTTGTAATTCCTTAAGGAGAATGGTTGACTGGCCTTGTGTATTTGAAAAGTAATGTCAACTTATACTTATCGGAAAATGCTGTGTTATGTTTTACGGACAACCCATCTGATTATCTGCCTGCTGTAATGACTTCATGGGAGGGTATGGAATGTTATAATTACTCTCCGCTGGTCTATGCTATTGCTTGTGAGAATGTAGCGATTACCGGGAAAGGCATGCTGAAACCTAAAATGGATACTTGGAAAGTGTGATACTGCGGTGATCGGGGAATCGAATCCTCATAGCGGATATGCAAGAGTGAGTTTGCTGGATGCAAAGAAGGATACGGTGTATGTTTCTTTAGTGGATTTTTATAGTAAATATCCGGAAAAGGCAATTCGCATCATGACTCCGGAGATGCCGGAAGATAATTATACCTTATTGATAGAAGTGACAGGTATTATGCCTGTGTGGACTGATAAAACAAAGGCTGTTTATGGAAGTGACAATAGTTTTGTGACTGTCGATAGTATTTATTATTTTTGAAAAGTCTAAAAAGAATAGAGAACAAAATAAATAAATTGTACTCCTTTATGTACGATAATACATCTAATTGTACGTAGTTCCATATGCCGTATTTACGAACTTACTTATTTTTACTGAAAATTTCTTAGTATGAAAAATCTGAAAATAAAACTACTGTTTGCACTCTGTGCGATATTACTCTTTTCAGCCTTTATAACGGAAAAGAAAGACGTTATCACCATCTTTATGATAGGCGATTCTACCATGGCTAACAAAAGCCTGAAGAATGGTAACCTGGAACGTGGTTGGGGACAGATGCTTCCCTGTTTTCTGACGGATGATGTCGTAGTGGACAATCATGCCATGAATGGGCGAAGTTCATTGAGTTTCATCAATGAAGGGCGTTGGGATGTTGTGCTCGACAAATTGAAAATGGGAGATTATGTGTTTATTCAGTTCGGGCATAATGATGAGAAAGCTTCCGAAAAACTGCATACCGATCCGGGAACTACATTCGATGATAACCTGCGTCGTTTCGTAAGAGAAACCCGAGAAAAGGGGGCTTATCCTGTACTGTTTAACTCCATTGTACGGAGAAACTTTCCTCCCGAAGGAGTGACAGAGCCTAAAGGAAGTTATGAGGTGGAAGGAAATGTGCTTGTGGATACGCATGGAGAGTATCTGAATTCTCCCCGCCGGGTAGCTGAAGAAATGGACGTGCCTTTTGTCGATCTGAATAAACTGACGCATGACCTGGTGGTAGGTATGGGCGTAGAAAAATCAAAAAGCCTCTTTATGTGGGTGCCTGCGGGGATTTATGATTTTTGTCCGAAAGGGAAAATAGACAATACACATCTGAATGTTTATGGCGGAAAAGTAGTGGCTAGCATTGCTATGGAAGCTGTTGCTAAGGTTGTTCCGGCACTGGCACCGTATGTACGGCAGCATGATCCTGAAGTGTATGTGGCCGATTATAAGGATAATAAGAAATGTGCTATCAGCTATACTTACGATGACGGTCTGGAAGAACACTATACGCTTGTTTTCCCGGAAATGGAAAAAGTAGGTTTCAAGGGTACTTTCTGGATATGGGGAAAAGGGATAGGGAATGTGGCGGAACAGCAAGGTAAGCCACGTATGACTTGGGTACAAATGAAGGAAATGGCCTGTAAAGGGCATGAAATATCCAGTCACAGTTGGTCGCATGCCAATCTGAAAAATATGAGTCTGAAAGAAGTGCAAGTGGAAGTTGACCGGAATGATAGTATTCTTCAGGCTGAAATAGGTGAAAGACCGCTGACTTTCTGTTATCCGTTTAATTCTTATAATGAAGATGTGTTGCGGATTGCTTCAAAAGATAGAATAGGTACACGTACGAAGCAATATGCTATAGGTGGTGAAAAATCAAAATCAACAGTTGAGTCACTGGATAAATGGGTGAAGGAACTTATCATTGCAGGCGACTGGGGAGTCACGATGATTCATGGTATTTCGGTGGGTTATGATGCTTTTACTTCTCCGGATATATTGTGGGAACATTTCAAACGGGTGAAGGCGCAGGAAGATGATATATGGGTGGGCACTTTCCGTGAAGTGGCTGCCTACGTTAAGGAACGGAATAATATCCAACTGGATGTGACGAAGAAAAAATCCCATTGGATGGTCAGCCCACGTTTGGCATTGAATCAGGAGTTGTTTGGCGAACCTTTGACAATGGTGGTTGATAAGAAAGGAAAGAGTGGAATAAAAGTTTTGCAGAATGGGAAAGAGCTGTCTGTCCGGGAGCAGGACGATAAAATAATATTTGATTTTAACCCTTATGGAGGGAGCATTAAAATCAGTTTTTGAAGAAATGTATAGAATATAGCTTTGAAAAATAAATTGAAATATATGAAGAAAGGATTTATAGGTTTAGTTTTTCTTTGGGTGACACAGATTTGTTGTGCACAGTTTAGTCTGCGTTCCGACCAACCGATTAAGTTGGCTTGTGATAATGCGGAAGAGAAGGTAGTGCAAACCGCATTGAAACTGTTCATACGTGATTATCAATCGGTATTTTCTGCATCTGCCGCCGTAGATGCCCGGCAAGGGAATATCATAGTAGGTACGGTTGGAAAAAGCCCGTTGCTGAAAACTGTGAGTGCGGACGTAAGTGCTTTGGCAGGCAAGAAACAGGCTTTTCTTTTGCAGGTTCTGCCGGATGGAAAATTGCTGGTGGCAGGTAGTGATTCGCATGGTACGGCTTATGGTATCATGGAATTATCTCGCCTGATAGGTGTATCTCCCTGGGAATGGTGGGCGGATGTAACACCGGAGAAGAAGATTTCTTTTGTGCTGCCGGCAGAGTATCAGACATTGCAATCTCCTTCTGTGGAATATCGGGGTATATTTATCAATGACGAAGACTGGGGATTGATGCCTTGGAGTAGTCAGACGTATGAACCGTCGGATGTAAAAGGACATATCGGTCCGAAGACGAATGCACGTATTTTTGAACTGTTACTGCGTTTACGTGCCAATACCTATTGGCCTGCGATGCACGAATGTACTTTGCCTTTCTTCCTGACGGAAGGAAACAGGAAAGTTGCGGAAGAATATGGTATTTTTATAGGTTCATCGCATTGTGAGCCGATGGTGTGTAGCGCTGCCGGTGAGTGGCGCCGTCGTGGTCAGGGTGATTATGACTATGTGAATAATAGTGCGTCTGTTTATAAATTCTGGGAAGACCGGGTGAAAGAGGTTGCTCAACAAGGTAATATCTATACTTTGGGTATGCGTGGTGTGCACGACGGACAGATGCAGGGAGCCAAAACCGTAGCAGAACAGAAGGCTGTATTGGAACGTGTGCTTAAAGACCAGCGCGGACTCTTGCAGAAGTATGTCAATAAAGATGTTACAACTATTCCGCAAGCATTTATTCCTTATAAAGAGGTGTTGGATATTTATAATGCCGGCTTACAGGTGCCTGATGATGTAACGTTGATCTGGTGTGATGATAATTACGGGTATATCCGTCACTTCCCGACGGCGGAAGAGCGTGCCCGTAAGGGAGGCAACGGTATTTATTACCATGTATCTTACTGGGGCCGTCCTCACGATTATCTTTGGTTGGGAACTTTCAGCCCTTATCTGCTTCATCAACAAATGAAGTTGGCTTACGACCGTGGCATTCAAAAGATGTGGGTATTGAATGTGGGTGATATCAAGCCTGCAGAATATCAGATAGAACTTTTCCTGGATATGGCGTGGAACATAGATGAAGTGAACGAAATAGGAGTCACTGCCCATCTGAAATCTTGGTTGGAGCGGGAATTTGGAAGTAATTGTGCCGAGGAACTGTTGCCTGCCATGGAAGCACATTACCAACTATCCTACATCCGTAAGCCCGAATTTATGGGAAATACACGTGAAGAAGAGCGGGATCCGAAATACAAGGTGATTAAAGACCTGCCTTGGAGCGAGCAAACCATTAGTGAGCGTCTGAGATCTTATACCGTCTTGTCTGATGTTGTCGAGAGGATAGAGAGTAACATTCCGGCGGACAGGCAGGATGCTTACTTCCAGCTTGTGAAATATCCGGTGCAGGCCGCCGCACAAATGAACCGAAAAATTCTGACTGCCCAGTTTGCCCGTCACTCTAAGGCTGACTGGAAACAAAGTGATGCTGCTTTTGACAGCATTGCATCCTTGACGCAGCAGTATAATTCATTGCAGAATGGCAAATGGAACCGTATGATGGATTTTCACCCCCGTAAGTTGCCGGTATTCAAACGTGTAGAGCATACTAGCGCCACCGAGCCTATGATGACAGACCGGAAAATGCTCTGCAAATGGAATGCTATGGAATGTACATATGGGAAACCTGTTCCGTACGAGGGCTTAGGATATGAAAGAAAAGCGGCAGGTATCCGTAAAGGTTCCTCTCTGACCTTCGCTTTTGATGATTATGGAAAAGATTCTGTTGAAGTTGAGATCAGGCTATTGCCAAGTCATCCACTGGATGAAAAACAGCTTCGTTTCGCTATCTCTGTAGATGAGGCCGTTCCGCAAACGGTATCTTATGAGACGAAAGGACGCAGTGAAGAATGGAAAGAGAATGTATTGCGCAATCAGGCTATTCGGAAAGTGACTTTACCGATCAATAAACAGGCTTCTCATAAGCTGGTTATTACGGCTTTGGATGAAGGAGTGGTGCTGGATCAGGTGATACTTTATTAATAATTACAAATGTTTTAAGATGGAATCTCCCCTAAGAAATGAGCTTAGGGGAGATTCTTATTTATTTCAACTGCTTTATATATTCTGATGGAGACATTCCATATTCTTCTTTGAAACATTCTCTGAAATAAGATACGGAGTTTAGGCCAACCTGATGAGCAATTTCTGAAATGTTGTACTTACCTGAGAGCAATAACTGCTCTGCTTTCCTAAGTCTTAGTTTGCGGATAAATTCTCCTGTGGACATTCCTGTCAGGGCTTTTACTTTCCTGTAGAGAGAAGAGTAACTCATGGATAGTTCTTGAGCTATTGTGGGTACATCTATTTTTTCATCCATCAGGTTCTCTTCTATGATTTTTGTTATTTTTTCAATGAATTCATTGTCTATTTTGTTTAATGACTCTTTGATGATAGATTGCTTAAGATGGGTGCTTGAAGATATTAAAGAAGCTATTTTCTTCTTTCCCTCCAATAGATTGGCTACCCTGCTTTTAAGTAAAGATGCGCTAAATGGTTTTGTTACATACGAGTCAGCACCGGCATCATACCCTTCTGTTTTATCTTGCAATGTGTCTTTCGCTGTCAACAGTATTACAGGAATATGGCTGGTTGCAATGTTGTTTTTAATTTCCTTACATAACTCGATTCCATCTTTCACAGGCATCATGATATCACTGATAACTATATCGGGAATACTTGTGAAGGCAATCTGACATCCTTGTTCTCCATTCTCTGCAACAAGAACATCGTAAAATCCCATCAGAGATTCAGCAATATAATCACGGATGTCTCTCTCGTCTTCTACAACTAAAACAATAGGTTTGCTTGATTTCTCTTCATCTAAGGGTACTTTGAGATTAGTATTAATATGTATGGCATCGGGATAGGAGTTATTGGTTATTAACCGGACACGGAAGGAAGAACCTACATTAGGTTCACTATCCACCAAGATAGTGCCCTCATGCAAATCTACCAGATTCTTCACTAAAGCGAGCCCTATACCGAATCCGGGTATGTTTTTTCTTATATTAGTTTGATAATACCGTTCGAATATACGTGAGATATCCTCTTGGGGGATTCCGATTCCTGTGTCAGCTATCTCAATTTCGGTGTATTCTATATCATTCGCTATTACTGACCGCAAAGCAAGCGTGATATTTCCTTTATAGGTATATTTGAATGCATTGGACAAAAGATTATCAACAATCATAGATATAACTTCTTGATCAAAATAGATATGTATCTTGTTTGTATCAATAATAATATCAAACGTGATATCGGCATTCCTGTTCAGCTCTTTATATTTGAAACCGATTTCCTGAATCTTTTCGGCAATGTTTCCTTCAATTACACACAATTTCTTATTTTGAGTTTCTGTTTTACGGAACTCCAATATTTGCGTGACCAGACTTAGCAGGCGGATTGTGCTTTTATGAATAAGTGAAATCTTTTTCATGTGTTCTTCTTGAATTCTTGAATCGCACTGCAAGTCTTCAAGTGGTCCGAGTATTAACGTTAATGGAGTTTTCAGTTCGTGAGTGATATTGGTATAAAATCTCAATCGTTCTTCATTTAATTCCTGCTGTTTCTGGGCTTTTTCTTTTTCGAGTGATAAAGAACTACGTAACTGCAATCGTTTTTTATAAGATTTGATTATGAAGAATGTAATGGTGGCTATACTTACTATATATATCAATTTAGCCCACCAACTAAGCCAGAACGGGGGATTGATGCTAATGAACAGTGTTGAGTAGTTAGTTTGCCACTCCTGATTTTTATAACGAGCCTTAATATGCAATTTATAGTTACGATAAGGAATATTGCGAAATGTGACTTGATTATCTCCTCCTATATTAATCCAGTTTTCCTCCAATCCTTCCAGTTCATAGGCATATTCAACTTTACCTTGCAGGGATTTGTTCATGACGTTGAACGTTATGCTGAATATATTCTGATTATGGTTAAGCATGATTTTTCCGTTTGTCATAGGTATGGATGTGTCAATTGCATCTTCGTGAGGGTTTCTGCCATAGACTTTGAAATCGGTAAATATTACCGGAGGAAGAATTATATTCGAAGGTCTGTCTTTGGGATTAAAGTAGCACACGCCATTGATACTGCCGAAATAAATAGTTCCGTCTTGAGTCTTACCAACAGAGTTGTTCATATATGTACCAAATAGGGTACCGTCCTTATGGTCATAATTAAGAAATCTTTGCTCTGACTCGATGAAACAACTGATACCTGAATGGGTGCTCAGCCAGATATTACCTTCTGAATCTTCTTCAATGGAACAGGCTAAATTACAGGCTAATCCGTTTTGGGTATTAAATAATTGGTAAGTATCTGACTGCTCATTGGGAAATAAGACTAATCCTTCTGTTGTTGCAATCCAAATTCTGTTTTTAGAATCCCTGAATATCTGATTGATTACACAATTCTCGAATATAGTGTGTTCATTTATATGTTTCATGGTCTTACTCTCCGGATTATATATACTAATTCCTTTATTGAGAGTGCCGATCCATATATTCCCGTTTTTATCTTGTGAAACAGCTCTGATTTCATTAGTCAATAGTTGGCTGTTATCTTTATTAAGAAATTTTTTTTTCTTAGTTATCAGGTTGTAAATTTCCAACCCGTTACTGCTGCCAATCCACACATTTCTCTGGTTGTCTTCAAAGAGACAATAGATAACCGAACCGTTTCCCTGCGGAGTGTAATGGATGAACCTGTCTTCTTTGCTTATAAAAACATCGATCCCCATTTCATTATACATATTTCCAAACCATAAATCTCCGTTAGAATCTTTTAGAGAAGAATGATAAGCATTTGATGAAATATCTCCTGTATCATGGGAATAAAACATACAATTCTTACCATCAATGTTGACATTGATACCTCCCCCGTCGGTTCCCATCCATATATTGCCATTGTCAGCAACACATATTGTTAGTACTTCTTTGTCATTGAGACCATTAGTGACTCCCGGTATCTTATTGATTCTCCAACTATGGAAGAAGGATGAAGTGCTGCTGATAAAGCTGGCTCCTCCGCCGTTTGAACCTATCCAAATGTTTTTGAAGGAGTCTTCAAAGACACAATAAACGGTTGGATTTGATATTCCCCAATAAATATCTTGAATAAACATATGATTAACATTCTTTTTCCCGGATAAAATCAGGTCTGTGTCTTTGGAGTCGAAATAACAAAGATCAGAGACTGTACCTACCCATATTCGGCCATTACTGGTACTATAGACATTATATACGGCTCCTTGTATCGTATAGTGAATTCCACTGACATTTTTAAAATTACGGAATGTTTCTCTGAAGGGATCAAAAAGCGATAGTCCGCTGTTGGTTGCAATCCAGATTTTAGAATTGGTATCAACGAATATAGAATGGATAGTATTATCCGGAAGTGAATTCTTGTTTTGAGGTGAATGAGTGAAATTCTTAAAACTGTTGTTATCCGGAGAGAAAATAGTGAATCCGCTATAGGTATGTCCGAGGTATAAATCACCATTGCTGCCTTCAGCCAGTGTCATGATATCATTTGAGGGAAAATCAGGAACGGTCGATGTATTATAATGTATGAACTGCGAATTGTCGGGATTGTATAAATCTAATCCTTGATTCGTAGCGATCCATACATTCCCGTTAGAAGTGACCAGAATATCTTTTATTTCATTGGATATCAGTGTCTCCGGGTCATTCTTATCATGCAAAAAAGAAGAAAATTGCTGTGTTGCACAATCAAATACGTTCACTCCCATCCATCTGTTGGCAATCCATACCTTATTATTAATAGTGTCTGTAGCAATTTTATTAATATCGTTGCTATTAAGCAATTCTTTATTGGGTTCTTTTAGGTAGACAGTGAACTTATCTCCGTCGAATCTATTAAGTCCATATTTGGTTGCAAACCATGTGAAGCCATATTTGTCTTGGGTAATATCTGTTACGTAGTTACTGGATAGTCCATCTTTCATGACTAAATTAATAGTCGGAATCTGCTGGCAGAAACCTCCTATGGAGTAAACTACTAACGAGAGTAATAAGATTAACTTAAATGGGCTGCTCTGTTTCATCTTTCTACTATTTTCATCTTCAAAATTACTACTTAATCTCAAACAAATACAAAAATCGGCATTAATAAGCACAATCATGGTCGCAATCTTTCCAAAAGTCGCCCACAATTCTGTCATTGAAAAAATAACGGCGGTATTCTGAATTATACAGATGCCTGAAGTCTTGAATTGAATTTACTTTTGTCCGGTGAAATCTTTTGGAGAGCTAATTCTCCATCTATGTGAAACCTTAAAATGATTGCCTATGAGAAGCATATAAGAGTTACAATTCTTTTTAATTTCATTAATTGAGAAACATAATGAATGAGTTTAAGTAGTTAATTTTAAATCACTATTATTTATGAAACATTTTTTTATTTGGATTTTCTTATTTTTTTCTATGTCCGGCTTTGCGCAAGATTTGAATATCAAAGGGCAAATCACGGATACATCCGGTGAATCGATTATTGGTGTGAATGTAAAGGTGAAAGGTAAGGATACCGGGACTATAACAGATATAGACGGCAACTATCATCTTCAAGCTGCTCCTAATGATATTTTGGTTGTTTCTTATATAGGTTTTATTACTCAGGAAGTGCCTGTGAAAAATAGAACGGTTGTCGATATACGTTTGATAGAAGATGTGAAAGCATTGGATGAAGTGGTAGTAGTGGGATATGGAACACAACGTAAGGCTGACTTGACGGGTGCCGTTATACGTGCAGATATTAAAACGTTGAAAAGGTCTCCCAATTCAAATGTTTTGCAATCTTTGCAAGGGAATGTTCCGGGGCTTAATATTGGACAGGTTACCAATTCGGGAGGTACTCCGTCGATGTCTATCCGTGGTACAAATACTTTGGGAGGAAACAAGGATGTGCTGGTCATTCTGGACGGCATCATTTATACAAGTTCGTTATCTTCAATAAATCCTGATGACATTGAATCTATTGATATCCTGAAAGATGCAAGCTCTACTGCTGTATATGGTGCACAGGCAGCCAATGGAGTAGTTATGATTACCACTAAAAAAGGTGTGGAAGGGAAACCGAAAATCAGCTTCTCCAGTAGTTATACGTTTTCTAACCCGACCCACAATTATCGTCCGATGAATCGTGAAGAGTATCTGGACAATGTCAGAGACTTCTATTATACAGAAGCTTTCCTTGGATCTGATTATACGACTCCTAATCCGGATTTTGATCTCGCGTCTAAATTGCCGGATGCCCCATTGAGAGATGAAAATGGAAATGTAAGTCCTTATAATTATAGCTGGTGGGATGAAGGTACACAAAGCGGACATTTATTTGAAAACCGTTTTAGTATATCCGGTGGTAGTAAATCCATCAATTATATGCTTTCGTATTCCAATACGGATCAGCGTGGATTTATTGTGAATGATGATTTTAAAAGAAACAGCGTTCGTCTGAATCTGAATGCGGAAGTAGCTCCCTGGTGGAAAATAGGAATTCAGACTTTTGGTGCATTTGTGAATCAGGATGGTGCGGAGCCTGGTTTGTGGAATCTGATAACCCAATCTCCATTGATTGAACCTTATGACGAAAATGGCAATATAAAGCCATATCCTTTTAATACATTGGATACCAACCCTTTTATGGGATCGGATATTGATGATTACGAACGTCATAATTACTTTTTCGGTAATATATCATCCGAAATGAAATTACCTCTTAAAGGATTAGTGTATCGGTTGAATTTTGGAAATAACTATAGGGTAGACAATCATTTTCAAGCCAGCCAGTATGGGTATAATCTGCAAGGAGAGGCCTATAAGGAACATACCGGCTACTATGATTATACTATAGACAATATTCTGGCTTACAATGCTACATTTGGTGAACATCATGTTGATGCCACATTATTATATGGGGCTTCAGAGCGTAAATATGATTATACAAAGGCTTTGGGACAAGGATTTACACGCATGACATTGGGCTATAATAGTCTGGAACAGGCAACAACGCGCTATGTATATTCGGATGCCTGGAGAGAAGCTCTTTGTTATCAGATGGCCAGAGTCAGTTATCGTCTGATGGATCGGTATTTGATAACGGGTACAGTGCGCAGAGATGGCTTTTCGGGATTTGCGGCGAATAATAAATATGCAACTTTTCCTTCTATAGCTTTAGGGTGGATGATTTCAGAAGAGTCTTTCTTTAAAATACCCTGGATTGATTATCTGAAACTGCGCGGGGGATATGGTATCAGTGGAAATCAGACCAGCAGATATAAATCTTTGTCTACAGTAACTTCTGAGATCAGATATATTTTTGGTGATGGCGGAAAGCCTGTAATCGGACAGGAAATTTCAGCTTTGGGAAATAATAATCTGAAATGGGAAAAAACAGCAGGGATAAACTTAGGGCTTGATTTCACAATTTTGGGTCAGAGACTCACTGGTTCCGTTGAATATTATTCGACAACTACGAAAGATTTGTTGTATGATGTGGCTTTGCCCGATATTACGGGATTTTCAAAGATTGCTTCTAATCTTGGAAAAATCAAAAACAAGGGTTTCGAATTTATTCTCACTTCGAAGAATATACAGACTTCAGATTTTAAATGGACTACCTCACTCAATTTTTCGACAAACTCCAATAAGATCGTAACTCTGACAGGAGAAGATAATGATGGAGATGGCATAGAGGATGATAACATATCCAGTAATCTGTTTATAGGCCAGCCCATTTCTGCGGTATATGGGTATGTAGTAGATGGCATTTATCAGTTGGGTGATGATATACCTGCCGGTTTCTATCCGGGCAATTATCGTATTGTAGATATGACTGGAGAGGGAGAAATAACCCCTGAAGACCGTGTCATTTTAGGTAAAGGAGATCCGGCTTACCGATTTGGTATTATGAATACGTTGGAGTATAAGAATTTTACGCTGAGTTTCTTTATCAATTCTGTTCAAGGAGGAAAAGATGGATATCTGGCAGCTAACTCTTCTTCGTTAGTCAGAGATCAGAATAATCTGCGTTGGAATCGTATAAGCGCATGGGATTATTGGTCACCGCGCAATCCGGATGCAGTCTATGCGCGTTCCATAAGTACCCCGAAAATAACTCCTACGGTATATGAAGACCGGAGTTTTGTACGTTTGCAGGATGTTTCATTGTCTTATGCTTTTCCGAAGTCTATTACGAACAAAGTTGGTTTGAGTGAAATTGATCTGTTTTTCAGTGGGAAAAACTTGTTGACTTTTACAAAATGGCATGGTTGGGACCCGGAAGCCGGAAGTACTTATTCGGGCAGGCCGGTAATGAGAAGTTTTTCTTTTGGTGTTAGTCTTACTTATTAATCTGATTTATTATGAAAATAAAAATATATACTATTACCTTGTTGCTTTCAGCAGTGCTGGGTTCGTGCAGCAGTTCTTTTTTGGATGAAGAGCCTTTGGATTTCATGAGTGCAACCAATTCTTTTCTTACCCAAGAGGATATTGATTGTTCAATAAATAATCTTTATTACCTGATAAGAAGAGAATTTTATAGCAGGGATGAAAATCGTCCGATGGATTACCTTTACGGCACGGATATTGTCTATGATGGTGAACCGAACGGTACGGAGCGACATTCCAATATGATTTCAGCTTATCATTCAACTGGTAATATTGCATCGGTACACTGGTCATTGCTTTATCATACCATATCAACTGCTAATACTATTATCGACCGTCTGCCTGTTTCTGAAGTATCAGAAGAGCAAAAGACGATTGCCGAAGCCAAAGCCCGTTTCTTTAGAGGATTTGCATACAGGACCTTGGCCTATCTGTATGGTGGGGTACCTCTTTTATTGACGGAAGTCATTGAACCCAAGTTTGATTATGTCAGGGCATCAAAAGAAGAGGTGTTGAAGCAGGCACTTACGGATGTAGAGTTTGCGGCTGCTCATTTACCCAGTTTGTCCAGTGTGCAGGATGGAGAAGTTTCTAATGCGGCTGCATGTCATTTGCTTTCAGAACTTTATCTGGCAACAGCTCAATATCAGAAAGCGGTGGATGCTGCTACAACAGTCATCGATGATCCGGCTACCGGATTGATGTACAATCGCTTTGGTTCCAGAGCCAATGAAGTTCCGGGAGATGTATATTGGGATTTATTCCGAAAAAATAATCAGAACAGAGGTTCCGGAAACACAGAAGGAATCTGGGTTATTCAGATTGAAACTGACACTCCCGGCGGCAGTGGTTCCTTGACGGCCAAAGACCAGACATACACTTTGGAAAGGCATCATGCTCCGATGGTTCGTGACGTGAAAGCACATGGCATGAATCCTTTTAGTTGGCCGATTGGTGATTATACCGGAGGTCGTGGCATTGGTTGGGCCATTTCAACCCGATATTTCAGTGATGAAATATGGAAAGATGATTTCTATGGAGACATGAGAAACGCAAATCATAATTTTGTGAGAAAGTTTGCAGTTCATAATAAAGAGTATGCCAAACTTTACGGGGACACCATTGACACTCAGAATCCGCCGGTAGGGGTTACGGTTCCATCCCGTCCGCTCTATGCTTATCAATCCAAGTGTACTACTCCGTATAATCATCCAGATGGTTTGTATTCCAATTCCAAAACTTTTGCGCTTAACAGTGGAGCCGGTGCTACATACACGGATCAATATATGTTCAGGCTTGCCGAGACTTACTTGTTGCGTGCTGAGGCTTATCTGGCTTTAAATGATACAGATAAGGCAGCGGCTGATATCAATGTTATTCGCAATAGAGCTCATGCTAAACCTATATCGGCATCTCAGGTAACATTGGATTATATTCTGGATGAGAGAATGAGAGAGTTAGGCGTAGAAGAAAGACGTAGAATAACATTGATGAGAATGGGAAAACTTTACGACCGCGTGATGAAATGTAATCCCTATTATGCCAAAGAGATGGAAAAACATTATGAATTATGGCCAATACCTTATAAGGAAATTGAAGCTAACAGAGGAGCTGTGTTAGAACAGAACCCCGGATATGAATAAAGTAGATAAATTTAGGGGTAGAAGGTATGTTGTTTTTAGTCATTGTGTGTCTGCATTTGCAGACACACAATCAGTAGTAATTAAAATATAGTTTATGTTATGATGAGATTTTGGTTAATATTCATGTATATGTTTCTTCCGGTAATGTGCTGGGGACAGATTATTGTTAAAGAAACTGGAGGCATGACAGCCTTTCCGTTAGTGTCTTCCCATAAGGCAGTGATTTATTATGATGTCCGGGATTATGGTGTAGTAGAAAAAACAGCTTGTCTTTTGGCTGAAGATATAAAGCGGGTGACTAATAAGAAAGTACCTGTTTCTTCGAAAAAGGTTTCTGCGGAGTATGCCGTTGTTGTGGGGACAGTGGGACATAATGCTTTTATTGACCGATTGGTGGCAGAGGGACAATTAGATGTGTCTGCTATTCGTGGTGGTTGGGAACAGTTTGTTGTTAAAACGATAGATGATCCTGCCAAAGGAGTGAAAAAAGTGCTTGTCATTGCCGGATGTGACAGGCGTGGTACAGCCTATGGCGTATTCACACTGTCAGAGGCTATAGGAGTGTCTCCTCTGTACTGGTGGGCTGATGTGCCAACTAAAAGAAAGTCTCAATTATATATTGAGAACATAAACTATGTTTCTCAGGCCCCGTCTGTTCAGTACAGGGGTATCTTTATTAATGATGAAGGTTGGGGAATAACTCCATGGGCCGGAAAGACGTTTGATAAAGAACTGGGTGACATCGGACCGAAAACTTATGCTAAGGTGTGTGAATTGATTCTCCGGATGAAAGGTAATATGCTGGCACCCGCGATGCATCCTTCTTCGGGTGCTTTCAATAAGTATCCTGAAAACAAATTAGTTGCTGATAGTTATGGAATTATAATGAGTTCTTCTCATTGCGAACCGTTACTCTTTAATAATGTAACGGAGTGGGATAAAAAAACAATGGGAGAATGGAATTATATAACTAACAAAGGAGGAATCAATAAGATACTCGATCGGCGGGTATCAGAGAATGCTCCGTATGAGAACATTTATACGATTGCTATGCGTGGTATTCATGACGCCGGACTCGTAGGTGTTCCCAAAGATAAAGAAGTCAGCTTGGTAGAGGAGGTCATTGCTGACCAAAGAGATATTTTGAAGAAACATATAGATTCTTCTCTTGACTCTATTCCTCAGATTTTTGTTCCCTATAAAGAAGTACTTGACATTTATGAAAGAGGGTTGAGGCTTCCGGAAGACATTATGTTGGTTTGGCCGGATGATAATTTCGGTTATATCAAACGATTGAATAATAAGGAAGAAAGAAACCGTAAAGGTGGATCGGGCGTATATTATCATATTTCATATTTGGGCGAACCACATGACTATTTATGGTTGAATACGACTCCTCCGGCATTGATGTTCGAAGAAATGCGCAAGGCTTATGATACCGGAGCAAAACGCTATTGGTTATTGAATGTAGGAGACATCAAACCGGGGGAATTGGGTATGAAAACATTTTTGGATATGGCTTGGGATATTGATAAATTCAATTTTGATAATATCAACAATCATCAGGTGGACTTTCTGGTTTCCGTATTTGGTGAAAAGTATAGGGAAGATATTGACGATATAATGAACAGTTATTATCATTTAGGTTTTCAGCACAAACCGGAAGCAATGGGATGGGGATATGAATGGAATAATGAATATGCTCAGGAAAGAATGACGGATACAGATTTTTCTTTTGCAAATTATAATGAAGCAGAAGGCAGAATGCAAGAGTACGACCGTATTTCTGATAAGAGCGAAAAGACATGGAACACGTTGCCGGAATCTTATAAGGCTGCTTTTTATGAGCTGGTTTTCTATCCTGTGAAAGGAGCGGCACTTATGAATAAGAAAATGTTGACTGCGCACCAGAACAGATGGTACGCACGTCAGGGACGTACAGCAACCAATTATTTGGCTGATAGGGCAAAGGCTTATCATGATAGTATAGATTATTATACCGGTATATATAATTCGCTGCTTAATGGTAAATGGAACCATATGATGGCTTTGGCACCTGGATGGACTGCTACTTATCAGAAAATGCCTCCGGTGATGACCATTGATGTACCTCAAAAAGCAGAAATGCGTGTCTTTCTTCCGGGACAGGATTCTCCTTTGGGAAAGACTACATTGAATGTACTTCCTTGCATAAATCCTTATACCCGGAAAGAATCTTTTATTGAATTGTATAATGTAGGAAAGCAATCGTTTACGTGGAATGCTAAAGTTTCAGATTCCTGGATCAAACTCAGCAGGCAGAGTGGAACCACTCTCCTGCAAGAACGGATTATTGTATCTGTAGATTGGATGAAAGTTCCGGTAGGAGAAAGGGTAACAGGGGAAATAGAGGTTATATCCGGCGACCGTCAGGAGAAGATTTACTTACCTGTTTTCAATCCTGCTTATCCTACAGTGGGCGAGTTGAGAGGATGGTATGTGGAAGATAACGGTTGTGTATCTATTAATCCGGGAAAGTACCATAGAAAAGTGGAGAATGAAGATATAAAGATGAAAGTTATAAAAGGATTGGGCTATGAGAACCAGTGCATACAGTTAGGAGAGGCTACAAAACCTGTTCAAAATCCACGTCGTTCCAAGAAAGCTGCCAAGGTGGAATATGATTTTTATACTTTTAATGCCGGTTCAGTAACGGTTTATACGTATGCGTTACCTGTTTTTCCGGTGAATTCGGAACGCAGCACTTGCTTTGGCTTAATGATAGATGATGGTTTATTGAAATATGCTTCGAATAATGCAAAAGAATATTCTGGCGAGTGGAGGGAAAATGTTTATCGTAACAGTACAATAAATGCTGTAACCCTAAATATTGATAAACCAGGCAAGCATACTTTGAAATTGATATGTTCTGACCCGGGTATGATTATCCAAAAGGTTGTGATAGATATGGGAGGAATGAAGCGTTCTTATCTTGGACCTGAAACGACAATAGTACGATAATTAGTCGAACTTTTGAAGATAAAATAATGACTGAAATCTGTAATGTATGTAAACTACCAGACATTAAATAAGGAGAAGTTGATTAAGTAATATATAAAGAAGAGCGGCTGTCGTTATGAAATGACAGCCGTTCTTTATTACCTGTATAAATCAGATTAGTATTTGAAGTTTTCCCCCTTCACATAAATCTTGAAATCCTTGATGCCTCCCGGCACTTCGCTTTCCATTCGGGGCAAGCATTGGAAACCTGTCAATGCATGACTGGCGCCCAGATCAATTACAATCGTATGCGGATAAGGACTACCTTTCTCTGTGCTCCAATAGGTGGATTCCTGAAGGTCGAAAGTCTTGTCGGCAGAGCGGTTGACGTGAGCTACGTCTTCACTGTCGGCATACTTCACAATCCAGGGCTCGCGGGACAAACGGCTACCATCCTTGTCCAAGAAATACATTTCGGCAATGCAAGCCAGGTCTTTTCCATCCTGTGAGTTTAATGCTTCAATGCAAACATAGCGCCCGGTAACCGGTTTGTTGAATTTAACTTCCTGCCAGCCGTTACCCGGTTTGAAACTTCCCATGAATACAGGCTTTTCACCTGACAAGTTCAAGTTCTCGCCTTCATTGCGATGTGTCAAGGGTTTCTGTACAAGCAGCTGGTCAAGGAGCGGTTCACTTAAACCTTCGGACTTAGCTTCTTTAGGGCCTACAATATCGAAAACTACGATTTCATTCTCACCTTTCTTCAACCAGCATCCCGGTACATAAAGAGTCTGCTGAGGACCGATCTCCCAGATACGGCCTAATGCATAACCGTTCACATAAACCAGTCCTTTGCCCCATGTTTCGAAGTTCAGGAAAGTATCGCTCGGTTTCTTCACCTGGAATTTAGCACGGTAAACACCCGGAATACGTTGTCCGAGACGGTCTGTCAATGACTCTATCGGCTGGAACTTCATGCCCTGATAGAATTCATAGGTATCTTCAATGTTGAAAACTTCCCAGTTCTTCAGGTCGCAAATGAAAGGATATCCGTTGATGTCCATAGAAAGTTCTACGTTTTTCGTGATTCCTTTGAAGTCTTTGATGGCACGTCCGAAGTTGATGCGACCCATGGCCTCTACCAGAATATCAAGTCTGGAACCTTTGACGCAGGCAGGGAGTACCAATTGCTTTTCACCGTTTCTTCTGTCGAGTTTGCCGATGTATTTCCCGTCTACGAATATCTGAGCATAGTCGTGCGCATCGTTCACTGTGAGGGTAGCGGGCGACTTCAATTCAGGCAGGGTAGTGCGGTAGAGGATGCTTCCGAAGCCCTGGTTGTATTCTTCCATGGTGCGGATGTTTTCATCCTTCTTTGCTGCGGGCAGGTTCTCGAACAATGGTGCCATTTCTGTGAATCTGAAAGCAGGGATGCTGATAGGTTTGATCAGTGCAGGTACTTTCGCCTGTTTCTCACCATTCATGTATTTCGCCATGGCTTCTCTCAACGCCCAATACTTAGGAGTTGTCTGACCGGATTCACTGATAGGCGCATCGTAATCGTAAGACGTCACGTCGGGTGCAAAGCCGGGAGAGTTGGCGCCTGCCCAGTGTCCCCAGTTCGTACCTCCATGTGTCATATACAGGCTGAATGAAATGCCTCTCGATAACATATCGTCGATACCTTTGATCATATCAGCGGCAGGACGGGTTTCGTGGTTGGCACCCCATTTGTCGAACCAACCGCTCCAGAATTCAGAACACATCAGCGGGCTGTTGGGACGAAGTCGTTTCAGTTTGGCAAATTGCTGGTCGACGTTGGCGCCTGTACCGAAGTTCATGGTCCAGATCAGATCGTCGAGTCCGTTCAGGGTGAAGTTAGAGGCCCAGTCGCATTGGAATAGGGCGATGTCATTTCCGAAGTTGGCACGTACGATGTCTCTGATTTGAGATACATAACCCTTATCTTCTCCGTAAGATCCATATTCGTTTTCTACCTGTACCATGATGATGGGACCGCCATTGGCAATCGTCAGGTCTTTCACTTGCTTGGCTACGGCTTCTTCGAACAGAGCTACACGTTCAATGAAGTAAGGATCGGATTCGCGCAGACGTACATCCTTTTTCTTAAGCAGCCACCACGGCAGACCACCCATTTCCCACTCGGCACAAACATACGGTCCGGGGCGGAGGATGACATACATATCATTTTGCTGGCACAGACGGCAGAACTCGGCCAGGTCGTTTTGCTCCGTAAAGTCATATACGCCGGGTTGCGGTTCGTGAGAGTTCCAGAATACATAGAGGCAGACGGTATTCATACCCAGTGCTTTGCACAACTTGATGCGTTGGTCCCAATAAGGTTTCGGGATACGGGGGTAGTGCAGTTCGGCAGCTTTAACTACAAATGGCTTGCCGTTCAGCAGGAAAGTTCCTTTGCCGGCTTCAAAACGGCCTTGGTCGGCAAAGCTGTCGAAGTTCCATTTGTCACGCCAGGGAATGGTGATTTTATCACCTTCGAAGGAGAATGGAAGCCATACATAACGTGAGTTTTCCAGGTCTTTCTTATTCCAGCGGTCGAATAGGGCGATGTACATGTCTTTCTTGCCCATAACTTTCTGCACGTAAGTGCTTTGAGCATAGAATGTCTTGTCGGCATCTGTTCCGGTACAAGGGTTGCCGATTGTTTTCCATTCACCCATAATGGAGTCTGCTACTGCCAGTTCAGCCTGATTGGGATCCCAACCGGTACAGCCGGAAGAGAGCATGTAGTATTTTCCGTTACGCTTGAAGACGGCGGGAGCTTCGCGGCTTTCCTTGACGAAGTTACGGGTATAGCGTCCGCTCGGTCTTTGATAATCGTCAGTCAACTCGCTGATGTACAGCGTTGCATTGTTTTCTGACGAATAAAAGTGGTAGGCACGGCCATCATCGTCTACGAATACGGTTTGGTCGCGGCTCATGGCACCGTTGGGACGGAAGCTGCCCAGATAGGTGAATTCTCCGGTAGGGGAGTCACTGATGGCTACTCCGGCGCATGCTTTGCTGTAGTCGGCACTTTCCACGTGTGCCCACATCACGAATTTCTTGGTTTTTGGGTTATAAATCACCTTCGGACGTTCCAGTACCTTGCTGGTGTGCAGGTCGTGGCCTTGGTCGTCCTTCACTGCGGGAAGCACGATGCCTTCGAACTTCCAGTTCAGCAGGTCTTTGGATGAATAGCAGCTCACGCCGGTTACATCCGTGCGGTAACACTCCCATGTGGCCCATTCGGGCAGAATGGTTTTACCTTTTTTGTACTCACCGTACCAATAGTACGTTCCTTCATGGTAGAGGATACCGCCACCATGTGCATTGATGGGGTTACCGTCGGTGTCGTTCCATACTTCACCCGGCACGATGGCATTGTTGGTGGTTACTTGTTTTTGGGCTTGCGCTGTAGCAGTTCCAAACAAACAGGCAACAACTAATGTCATACTCCAGAAAATGTTTCTCATGATTTGAATGGTTTATTGTTAGTTTACGAATTAATTTCTGTTGCAAAGATAAGAATGACTTATCATTTAATGTTCCACAAATAATTCAATATAGGTAGACAGATGTTTCAATTTAATACGGTTTATAATTTATATCTTTGTAGTCAGTAAACGAAATTATAGAAAACATTAACATGAAACACTTACAATGGTTATTGGCAACTGCCTGTATGCTTGCGGTTTGTCTGTCTGTCTCTGCTCAAAGTGGCAAGAAAGTAAAAAGTATCTCGCCTGAAAAATGGGTAAAATCGAAACTCTGGAGTGAAGGTTTGAAGGCGAAGCCCCATTCTTCTACGAATTTAGCGGAATTCAAAGCGCAGTACGAAGCGAATCCGGAACAATGGAAGGCGGTTTTTCGCTGGTTGGCGTCGCACGACCTGACTACTATCGAGAAGGGAAAACATCCGATAGAAGGAACATCACTTGTGGTTTCTGTTGAAGATAGTAAGAATGAACCGTTAGAGAAGCGGACATCCGAATCACACCGGAAACATATAGATTTGCAGTATGTGGTGAAAGGAACGGAACGTTTTGCATTGCTGGATCATGAGTCTTCAAAGGCTAATTGCGAATATAGTGAGAAGAAAGATGTTATTCACTATGATTTTGATCCGGAAAAAACTACCTTTATCGACTCTGTTCCCGGTGAGTTTTTCTTGTTCTTCCCGTCCGACTGGCATATTGCAAAGATAGCTACGGATAAGGAAGATCAGGATATAAGGGTGATCGTGATTAAGTTGGATTATATGTGATACACGCGCGTACCTATATATAGTATATAAGAAATCACTAAAGAATTACCGGAGTATGACCTGTTCCCTACCAACTCCCTGTCAAGTCCGTACCAAGTCCAAGCGTATAGATACGGAGATGGTACGGACTTGACAGGGAGTTGAATATACTCAGTAATGAATAAGACTATTATTTGCTTTGCCGAAATGCGATTGCTTGATCAATCAGAAAATAGAAGAATCTGGCAGATATGCTATCACCAGCTACCGTTAATGCTTCCGGGTGGAATTGCACTCCCCAGATAGGTTTTCCTTCAATGTTTTCAATGGCTTCGGGAATACTGTCCGTAGCCCATGCCGTAATTCGGAAACCGGGTGCCACTTGCTTGACGGCCTGATGATGGTGGGTATTGGTAAATAGTTGTGTCTCTCCTGTTATCCGTGCCATTTCAGAATCGGGAAGCAAGTTGACTGCATGAGTGGGTACACTACTCGGTTCTTTCTGATTATGTCGCACGGTAGTATCCGGATGTTGGGCTGGAATATCCTGATAGAGTGTGCCACCGAATGCTACATTGATTAATTGCTCGCCTCGGCAGATTCCCAACATGGGTACACCACGTTGCGCTGCAAGGCGGATAAGGGAAATATCATAAACATCACGCAGTGAATCTACCTCTCCCAGTTGCTCGATAGGTTCTTCATTATAATAAGAAGGATGTATATCCGCTCCTCCGATTAAAATAATCCCGTCCAGTCGACTGATGATGTCTGCCAGAACTATACTGTCTGTTGTGACTGGTATAAGCATTGGAGTGCCTCCGGTTTGTATGACTGATTCGGTATAAGTTGTTCGTGCAGACGAATAGTCGCTGGGATGTGAACAAGATAGGCCGATAAGTGGTCGTTGCTTGTGAGATGAACTTCCGGATTGACATACGGCAAATGACAGGAGAATGAGTAGTACAATAGATGATAGCAGTTCTTTCATTGTAAGTTTGGGGGGTAATGATTTTGCTGTAAAGTTAAGAAAATCTTTCTGTTAGTAGTGATGTGTTACATAACATAGTTTAGTAACACTGTCGATTTATTGCTTTTCTTTTGATAAATTCATAATTTGCGCCTCACTAAAAGTTAAGGGTATGCGAAGGCATACTGAGTTATTCATTTTAAATCTTATATATCATGAAAGTATATCAGACGAATGAAATTAAGAACATTGCCCTGCTTGGCAATGATGGCTCGGGTAAAACCACTCTCACAGAAGCGCTGCTCTTTGAGAGTGGTATTATAAAACGTCGCGGCAGAATTACTGCCAAAAATACAGTCAGCGATTACTTCCCGGTGGAGCAAGAATATGGCTATTCTGTGTTTTCCACCGTTTTCCATGTGGAGTGGAACGGCAAAAAACTTAATATTATAGACTGTCCGGGAAGTGATGACTTTGTTGGAGCTGCCATGACAGCACTCAATGTTACCGATACTGCAATATTACTTCTGAATGGCCAATATGGTCCTGAGGTGGGTACCCAAAATCATTTCCGATATACAGAAAAGTTAGGTAAACCGGTGATTTTCTTGGTGAATCAGCTTGACCATGAGAAGTGTGATTATGATATGGTACTGGAGCAGTTGAGGTCTGCTTATGGTTCGAAGGTAGTTCCCGTTCAATATCCGTTGGCTACCGGGCCGAACTTCAATTCGTTGATTGATGTACTTTTGATGAAAAAATATTCGTGGGGCCCCGAAGGTGGTGCACCTACCATTGAAGATGTTCCTGCAGAGGAAATGGAAAAAGCAACCGAACTGCACAAAGCATTAGTGGAAGCTGCTGCAGAACACGATGAAAGCCTGATGGAGAAATTCTTTGAACAGGATTCACTGACGGAAGACGAAATGCGTGAGGGCATTCGAAAAGGTTTGGCTTCACGTGGCATGTTCCCTGTATTCTGTGTTTGTGCCGGTAAAGATATGGGTGTGCGCCGTTTGATGGAATTCCTGGGCAATGTGGTTCCGTTTGTAGACGAAATGCCTCCCGTACATAATACACGCGGTGAAGTTGTGAAACCAGATCCGAATGCACCTACTTCCCTTTATTTCTTTAAGACCGCTGTTGAACCCCATATTGGTGATGTTCAGTACTTCAAGGTTATGAGCGGTAAAGTGCACGAAGGTGAAGACTTTACGAATGCTGACCGTGGTTCAAAAGAGCGTATCGCCCAGATTTATGCTTGTGCAGGTGCCAACCGTATTAAGGTGGAAGAAATGGTGGCCGGTGATATCGGTTGTACTGTGAAATTAAAAGATGTGCATACAGGTAATACTCTGAATGGTAAGGGTACTGAAAACCGTTTCAACTTTGTCAAATATCCCAATTCAAAATATTCCCGTGCTATCAAACCCGTGAATGAGGCCGATACGGAAAAGATGATGGCCATATTGAACCGTATGCGCGAGGAAGATCCGACTTGGGTGATAGAGCAATCCAAGGAATTGCGTCAGACTATTGTTCACGGACAGGGTGAATTCCACTTGCGTACGTTGAAATGGCGTTTGGAGAATAATGAAAAGTTGCAAATCAAATATGAGGAACCGAGAATTCCGTATCGTGAAACCATTACGAAGGCGGCTCGTGCAGACTATCGCCATAAGAAACAATCGGGTGGTGCAGGCCAGTTTGGTGAGGTGCATCTGATTGTAGAACCTTATTACGAAGGTATGCCGCTGCCTGATACTTATAAGTTTGGTGCGCAGGAGTTTAAGATGAACGTGAAAGGTACCGAAGAAATCCCATTGGAATGGGGCGGTAAATTGGTATTTATTAATAGTATCGTAGGTGGTTCTATTGATGCACGTTTCATGCCGGCTATCCTGAAAGGTATCATGTCCCGTATGGAACAAGGTCCGTTGACCGGTTCGTACGCTCGTGATGTACGTGTCATTGTGTATGACGGCAAGATGCATCCGGTAGATTCCAATGAAATTTCCTTCATGCTGGCTGGTCGTAATGCATTCAGTGAAGCATTTAAGAATGCAGGTCCTAAGATCCTTGAACCTATTTATGATGTGGAAGTATTTGTTCCGTCGGATAGAATGGGTGATGTGATGGGTGACTTGCAGGGACGCCGTGCCATGATTATGGGTATGAGTAGTGAAGCCGGCTATGAAAAGTTGAGTGCTAAAGTGCCTTTGAAAGAAATGGCATCCTACTCCACAGCCTTGAGTTCTTTGACTGGAGGACGTGCTTCATTTATCATGAAATTTGCCAGCTACGAACTTGTTCCAAGTGATGTACAAGATAAGTTGGTTAAGGAGTTCGAAGCTAAGCAAGCTGAAGAATAAAAGACTTCACTTCGTCTGTTTTTATAATTTGTTAAAGCCGTTACTCCCTCAGAACGAGGGGTAATGGCTTTTTTATTAACACTGATTAAGAACATGTGCAAATGTGAATGTGAATGATTAATTTTTTATTAAATTTGCAAACCAAAGAGACTCCTATTTGTTATAATGCTCGTAATGCAACTTAAAAAACACTTTTCGGTTAATTTACGAGAACTTGCGGTTAAATCAGGTTAATGTGTTAGGAGTGTTAATTAGGGAGTGTTAATTTTGTGACTATGAAGAAGTCAACAATATGGATATTAGGCGTCGTTATGGGGTTATCTTTCCTCAGTCTCTTGTACCTGCAAATCAGTTACATAGAGAAGATGGTAAAGATGCGTAACGAGCAATTTGATGAATCGGTGAAGCGTGGCCTAATGGCAGCTTCCAAAGAAGTGGAGTCCGCGGAGGTTGACCGTTGGTTAAGGGAGGATATCTCCGAGGCAGAAAAGAGAGCATGGGAATTGACTGCGCAGGGTAAAGCAGTGGTGCAGACACAGCGGTTTACGGCTACATCGCCGGATGGTTCTCAGTATTCAGCTATAGAACTACAGACGATAACAAATAATCCGTCAGAGTTGCCGCGAGCCATGATTTCGCGTAAGCATGGTGCCAAAACGATACCCAAAACAGCTCGTTCGCATGTCGATTTCGTGAAGAATCGTTATGTATACCAGCGTAACTTGTTGGATGAAGTGGCTTGGCAGATGGTGTATACAGCAAGTGACAAACCAATAGAGGAGCGCATCAACTTTAAGAATTTGGATCAATACTTAAAGTCAGGTTTGGTAGATAACGGAATTGATCTGGCTTATCACTTTAAAGTGATTGACCGGGATGGACGGGAAGTATATCGCTGTTCGGACTATGTTGATGAAGGTAATGAGTATTCTTACTCCCAGCCTTTGTTCCTGAATGATCCACCTGCCCGTATGAGTATCGTAAAGATACATTTCCCGGGTAAAAGGGATTATATTTTCGACTCGGTCAACTTTATGATACCGTCGATGATATTCACCTTTGTACTGCTGATTACATTTATCTTCACGATTTATATCGTGTTCCGCCAAAAGAAACTGACGGAGATGAAGAATGACTTTATCAACAATATGACGCATGAATTCAAAACACCGATATCAACGATATCGCTGGCAGCGCAGATGTTGAAAGACCCCGCAGTGGGGAAATCGCCTGCTATGTTCCAGCATATATCGACGGTCATCAATGATGAGACGAAACGGTTGAGGTTCCAGGTAGAAAAGGTTCTTCAGATGTCGATGTTCGACAAGCAGAAGGCTACCTTGAAAATGAAGGAACTGGATGCCAATGAGTTGATTACAGGTGTTATCAACACATTCACCTTAAAGGTGGAGCGTTATAACGGTAATATAGAGTCGGAACTGAACGCAACAGATCCGGATATCTTTGCAGATGAAATGCATCTTACGAATGTGATTTTCAATCTGATGGATAATGCGGTGAAGTATAAGAGACCGGATGCGGATCTGGAATTGAAAGTGAAGACCTGGAATGAACCGGGTAAGCTGATGATTTCTATCCAGGATAACGGTATAGGTATTAAAAAAGAGAATTTGAAAAAGATATTTGAAAAGTTCTACCGCGTGCATACAGGTAATCTGCACGATGTGAAGGGCTTCGGATTAGGGCTTTCTTATGTGAAGAAGATCATAACAGATCACAAGGGAACCATCCGGGCAGAGAGTGAACTAAACGTTGGAACTAAATTTATTATTGCATTACCTTTACTTAAAAATTAATGATATGGACGAGAAACTGCGTATTTTATTGTGCGAAGATGATGAAAATCTTGGCATGCTTTTAAGAGAATATTTACAGGCGAAAGGTTATTCTGCCGAGTTATATCCCGACGGCGAAGCTGGATACAAAGCTTTTCTGAAGAATAAATATGACTTGTGTGTGTTTGACGTGATGATGCCAAAGAAAGATGGTTTCACACTGGCTCAGGAAGTACGTGCTGCAAATGCCGAAATTCCTATCATCTTCCTGACTGCAAAGACACTGAAAGAAGATATTCTGGAAGGCTTTAAGATCGGTGCGGATGATTATATCACCAAGCCATTCAGTATGGAAGAGTTGACATTCAGAATTGAAGCTATCCTGAGACGTGTACGTGGAAAGAAGAACAAAGAGAGCAATATCTACAAGATTGGTATGTTCACTTTCGATACACAGAAACAGATTTTGTCGACACCTGAAAAGCAAACGAAGCTGACTACTAAAGAGTCTGAATTATTAGGATTGCTCTGCGCTCATGCTAATGAAATCTTGCAGCGTGACTTTGCTTTGAAGACCATCTGGATTGATGACAACTATTTCAATGCCCGTAGTATGGACGTGTACATCACGAAGTTGCGTAAGCATCTGAAAGAAGATCCTTCTATTGAAATCATCAATATCCACGGAAAAGGATACAAACTGATTACACCGGAGCCGGAAGCCTAATAAGCTTCTGCTCTTCATGAAACAAAAAGGGCGGTTACTTTGTAAAAGTAACCGCCCTTTTTATTCTTTTCCGATGATTAGTCTGCCAATTTCTTATTGATAATAATGTATGAAATCAATCCCAGTACCATCAAAACTGCTGACGTACCTAAAATGGCATTGTTGTTTACATTACCGGTAAGAGAACATGCAACCAAAATTACAGCCCCTACCAAGACTAATATCAAGCCCAGATTTTTTAATAAACCTTTCATGTGTGTGTATTTTAATAGATTATTATATTCTTGTCACAAAGAAAAGCATAATTCTTTAACAAGCGAAATTATTTTTGCAAAAAAACTATTATTGAGGGTAAATAGTTGGTTTTGCAGGCTTTCCATAAACCGTTTATGCTAATTCTTTCGCTGTATTTTGCACTAATCTTTCGTATTAAAAAATATTTTTCTTAATACTTCCTGACTTATGCGCAGTTCTTCCACGGTGATGCCATGTAATGCCTCTTTTAGGGTTTGGTTGGCAATCACCCGTGCTTGTTCTTCCAGTTCCTTTCCGTCTTTGGTGAGGTGAATCAGGTTGGTGCGGCGATCTTTCTTATCAGAGATACGAACCACTAAATGTTGGCGCTCCATATTATCTATCAGGCGCGTCATACTGGGTTTGTCCTTAAAAGTTGCATTACACAACTCTTGTTGCGTCACTCCATCTTTTTCCCACAAAAAGATAAGGACGGTCCACTGCTCCGGAGTAATCTCCAAACCGTTCTGGCGGAAGTTACGGGACAGTTTTCGGTTGATTGCGGCGGAAACTTTACCATTCAATATGGCAAAGATAAGCCGGATGTCAAAGTTAAATTGCTCGATCATGAAATTATTGTTTAAACAACTTTGCAAAGGTAAGTCACTTCCATGATAAATCCTATCCTCGTGGCACAAAAAAACATTAAATGTTTGTAGATCAAAATAAAATCCCTACCTTTGCACCGCAAATTTTTAAACGAATTATTAATTCATTAATTAAACAAGTATGAATCAATACGAAACCGTTTTCATTTTAACTCCCGTTTTATCTGATGTTCAGATGAAGGAAGCGGTAGAAAAATTCAAAGGCATCCTTACTGCTGAAGGTGCTGAGATCGTAAATGAGGAAAACTGGGGACTGAAAAAACTGGCATATCCTATCCAGAAGAAGTCAACTGGTTTCTATCAGCTGATTGAGTTCAATGCAGACCCTACTGTAATTGACAAGTTAGAGCTTAACTTCCGTCGTGATGAGCGCGTTATCCGTTTCTTGACTTTCAAGCAAGACAAGTACGCTGCTGAATACGCTGCGAAGAGAAGAAGTGTTAAATCAACTAAAAAGGAGGATTAATCATGGCACAAGTTCAATCAGAAATCAGATATTTAACTCCGCCCTCAGTGGACGTTAAGAAGAAAAAATACTGCCGTTTCAAAAAGAGTGGTATTAAGTATATCGACTATAAGGATCCTGAATTCTTGAAGAAATTCTTGAATGAGCAAGGTAAGATCCTTCCGCGTCGCATCACCGGTACTTCTTTGAAGTTCCAACGTCGTGTAGCTCAAGCTGTAAAGAGAGCTCGTCACTTGGCATTGTTGCCTTATGTAACTGACATGATGAAATAATAGGAGGAGGAAAGTATGGAAATTATATTGAAAGAAGACATTGTAAACTTGGGTTATAAGAACGATATCGTAACAGTTAAGTCTGGTTATGGTCGTAACTACCTCATCCCGACAGGTAAAGCTGTGATTGCTTCTCCTGCTGCAAAGAAAATGTTGGCTGAAGATTTGAAGCAACGTGCTCACAAATTGGAAAAAATCAAGAAGGATGCTGAAGCATTGGCAGCTAAATTGGAAGGCGTATCTTTGAAGATCGCTACTAAAGTTAGCTCAACCGGTACTATCTTCGGTTCTGTTGGTAACATCCAGATTGCAGAAGAATTGGCTAAGTTAGGTCATGAAATTGACCGTAAGATCATCGTTGTAAAAGACGCTGTGAAAGAAGTTGGTCAGTACAAAGCTATCGTTAAGCTGCACAAGGAAGTTTCTGTAGAGATTCCTTTTGAAGTTGTTGCTGAAGAAGCATAATTTAAAAACTTCCTATATAAAAGAAGCCTGGTTTCCGAAAGGAGGCCGGGCTTTTTTATTACTGGTTAGTTCTAATTGTATTCTTTATCAATAAAAGTAATTGTTTCATCAATTAGTTTCATGTAGTGGCTGTATGTGAGATGCGGGTCATCATGTATAAAAGAGATTTGCCGCATGGCAGCAAACCCTTCTGGGATGCGGAAGGCAAACTCCCAGGTTTCTCTTAGTGACTTATTTTCATTAGAAATTTTTCTAAATTCTTGCTGACTGGTATACTTTTCTATCGCCATGTCTTTTGCTTTGGAGAACCCTTCATAAAAAAGATGTGCGTTTTTTATTACGGCATAGGCTTGGATGATTTCGACAGCAAGTTCTTTGTTTTTAATATTTTGCATGACAGAAGAAGCTCTGAGCATTTCCATAGCATCGGTGACCGGAATAAAATCTCGTGATTGGAATGGGAAATAGCCATAGTAATTCAGAGAGTCGGAGGATGCTTCATTCATTTTGTCTTTATATTGAAGCAGGTAGCATGCACCTTCTTTGTTGAAAATTTCTATTTTCATCATCTCTTCTATTGTTTCCCGGTTGATAAGTAATTCGCTTTTGACCAGCTGCAGGGCCTGTGTCACCTCTTTTTTCTTATTGTGCTTCTGAATCATATCACTTCCCACGAAAGTGATTGCAATACCCAGTACGACTGCAATGAAATTGCAGATGAAATCACCTAATCTTCCTTTGATAGCTGATCGCTTAATTTTTTCTATCAGTTTCTTTTTCATAATATTAGTATAATATGAAGATTAGCAAAGATAAGGATTTTCTGAAATAATCAAATAAGAAATGTGGTGAATCACTGAGTATCTTTAGAGTGGTGCAAATGGGCATAAAAAAAGTCTGTTCGTGCTTTCGCACGTCAGACTTTCAATTCTCTCAGTGTGTTGTTCTGAAATTATTCAGCTACAACTGCTGCACTATCTACTGCTACAGTATCTGCTGCTGCGGCTGCTGCCTCAGCTGCTGCTGCAGCTGCTTCTTCTACTGCTGCGATTGAGTCAGCAATACGGATAGAATCTGCTGTTGCTTTTTCAGCGTCAGCTTGTTTGTTACCACAAGATGCGAAAGATACTGCTACGATAGCTACGGCCATCAAAACTAATTTTTTCATTTTCTTTGCTTTTTAAAAAACGTAATACAATCAATTGCTTTATTAAAACGTTGCAAAGGTATGTACTTTTTTGATAGGTTGTTCTCCAAATCCCAACTTTTTTTATGTTTTTTTTGGAGGTTAGCCCCTTTTGACTACTTTTTGTATGTTTAATAACATACTAATCTTCTGCAATACTGTTATATAAGTAGCGCTTGATACTCCTTTTAGGAGTTTTTTCAAATTCGTTGGGGTATAGCTGTATCTGGCTTACTTTTTCGTAACTGGCCACACTGTTATTCAGGTTTTTCAGATTCTCATCCATAATGGTTTTGATATTTTCCGTTTGGTTCAGACCAAGGGAATCCAGTGCTTCATAATCTGCATAAACCAAAGCGACCAGTTTCTTATTACGCTCGATGATCAGACTTTCCAGAACGAATGGCAGATTGTTGAGACGTGCTTCGATTTCCTCGGGGAAAATATTCTGTCCACTGGAACTGAGAATCATGGTCTTGCTGCGGCCACGGATATAGAGATTATTATTTTCGTCCAGTTTTCCCAGATCACCGGTACGCAACCAGCCGTCTTCGGTGAAAACTTCCTTCGTTGCTTCCGGATTTTTATAGTACCCCGCCATTACATTTTCGCCTCGCACTTGTATCTCACCAATTTCAGCTTCTGGATTTTCTTTATAAATCCGGGCTTCCATGATGTCGAGTACACGACCGGAAGAAGTCGGGACGAATTCGTTCCAGGGAGCGTAGCTGATCAATGGTGCACATTCTGTCATACCGTAACCGATAGTGAACGGAAACTTGATGCGGTGGAAAAACTCTTCTACTTCCGGGTTCATGGCAGCTCCGCCGATAATGATTTCTTTGAAACGTCCGCCCAGGGCATCTACCAGTTTTTTACGGATTTGCCCGTAGATTTGTCCATCGAGCAAAGGAATGCTGAGTGCCCATCTCATAGTTCTTTTATTGATGGCGGGTTGGATAACATTTTTGTAGATTTTCTCGATAACAAGCGGTACGGTAATGATAAGATTGGGTTTTACCTCCTCGAAAGCTTTCATCAGGATCTTGGGGGAGGGGACTTTTCCCAGAAGTGTGACATGGGTTCCCACAGCGGTGGCCGTGAGGAAGTCGAAGGCACAACCGTAGGCATGGGCTAAAGGTAAGAAAGATAACACTTTATCTCCTTTCTTTAATAGCTCGGTACGTATACCGAAGGTGACATTTCCTGCCAGATTGTTTCCTGTCAGCATAACACCTTTGCTGAAACCGGTGGTGCCCGAAGTATAGTTCAGCAGCATCACCTTATCATTAGAGAGAGTTGTATATTGTACGTCTTCCCGGCGAAAACCTTTCGGATAAGTTTCATGCATTTCGTCATCCAGATGTTTGAGGAAACGGTTGATTGTCTCACCGTCACGCTGGTGGAGGCAGCGGAAATCAGAAAGGGAGAATACGGCACGCAGTCCGGTCAGGCGTTCTTCTTCCAGATGATCCCAAATGGAATCGCTGGTAAAGAGAAAAACAGATTCGGAGTGGGTGACGATATGATGTACATCGTTCGGATTAAAATCTTGAAGGATGGGAACAACGATGGCTCCATAAGTGATGGTTGCCATATAAGCAATGCACCAACGGGAATTGTTTTTGCCGATAACAGCTATTTTATCGCCCCGGCGCAGGCTGCAATGTTTGAATAGCAAGTGCAATTTAGCTATCTCTTGTGCTACTTGTCCATAGGAATAACTCTCGTCTTCACCATAATCGGTGTAGCAAGGAAGGTCCCAGTTCTCACGGAAACTCTGCTCGTAGAGTTTGATAAAGTTTTCTTGTATCATTGCACGAAAATTGATGATTTGTGCAAAAGTAGGAAAATTCTAAGAATTATATGTAACTTTGTGGCAGAAATGTGTTTAGAATAGATATGATTGATACCAATATATTTCAAAATAAGACAGCGGTTTACTATACGTTAGGGTGTAAGTTGAACTTTTCGGAAACCTCTACTATCGGTAAGATTTTGCGGGAAGCAGGGGTGCGTACGGCACGTAAGGGAGAGAAAGCAGACATCTGTGTAGTGAACACTTGCTCGGTGACGGAGGTGGCAGATAAGAAATGCCGCCAGGCTATTCATCGTTTGGTGAAGCAACATCCGGGTGCTTTCGTGGTTGTGACCGGATGTTATGCCCAGTTGAAGCCCGAAACCGTTGCAAAGATTGAGGGGGTGGACGTGGTACTTGGTGCCGAACAGAAAAAGGACTTACTTCAATATCTCGGTAATTTACAGAAAAATGAGTCGGGAGAGGCGTATGCTTCAGCGTTGAAAGACATCCATTCATTTGCGCCGTCCTGCTCACGGGGGGATCGTACCCGCTATTTTCTGAAAGTACAGGATGGTTGCGATTATTATTGTTCCTATTGTACCATTCCTTTTGCTCGCGGACGGAGCCGCAACGGAACGGTTGCCTCTATGGTAGAACAGGCGCGTCAGGCTGCAGCCGAAGGGGGAAAGGAGATTGTGTTGACCGGCGTTAACATTGGCGATTTCGGTAAGAGTACCGGAGAGACTTTCTTTGACTTGGTGAAGGCGCTGGACGAGGTAGAAGGTATTGAACGTTATCGTATCTCTTCCATAGAACCTAATTTGCTGACTGATGAGATCATAGAGTTCGTTTCGCATTCCCGCAATTTTATGCCTCACTTCCATATTCCATTGCAGTCCGGCAGTGACGACGTTTTAAAACTGATGCGCCGTCGGTATGATACGGAACTCTTCGCTTCTAAAGTGCAGAGAGTGAAAGAAGTGATGCCCGACGCTTTTATTGGTGTGGATGTCATAGTGGGTACGCGGGGTGAAACGGATGAATACTTTGAGCAGGCTTATGAATTTATTAAGAGTCTGGATGTGACCCAACTTCACGTGTTCAGCTATTCCGAACGGCCGGGTACACAGGCTTTGAAGATAGACCATGTGGTAACTCCGGAGGAAAAGCACCGTCGCAGTCAGCGCCTGTTGGAACTTTCGGACGAAAAGACGCATGCATTCTATGCCCGCCATATCGGACAAACCATGCCGGTATTGCTGGAACGCTCCAAGCCGGGTGCACCGATGCATGGCTTTACGGCTAACTATATCCGGGTAGAGGTTCCCCATAATGATACACTGGACAATCAAGTGGTATCTGTACGCCTGGGCGATTTCAATGAAGACGGGACGGCGTTGCAGGGAACTTTACTATTATAATAAGGTATAAGAAAAGTATGAAATCGAAACTTATCTACTGGCTGACTTACGCAGGTATGTGGCTGCTGGCTTTGCTTCCTTTCCGGGCACTCTATATATTGTCCGACGGACTCTATTTCCTGATGCGCCATGTGGTGCATTACCGTCGCGGGGTGGTCCGTAAAAACCTAAAGAATTCTTTTCCGGAAAAGTCTCAGGCCGAACTTCGTGAGATTGAGCGTGAGTTTTATCACTACATCTGCGATTATATGCTGGAAGAAATCAAGATGATGCGTATGTCATTCGAAGACCTTTCCCGGCGTATGGAGTATGGCAACACAGAAGAATATCTTGCCATGCTCGAAAAACATGGGGGCATTGTTGTGCTCATTCCCCATTATGCCAACTTTGAGTGGTTGACAGCAATGGGAGCTTTCATGAAGCCGGAAGATGTGCCGCTACAGGTGTATAAACCCTTGCGAAATAAGTATGTGGACGAAATGTTTAAGCTTATCCGTGCCCGGCATGGTGGTTATAATGTGCCGAAGCACTCTACTGCCCGCGAAGTGATCCGGTTGCGCCGTGAAGGGAAGCATGTGGTGGTTGGTTTGATTACCGATCAATCGCCCAATCGTAACGAAGCTCACCACTGGACTACTTTTCTGAACCAGGAAACCGTATTTATGGATGGAGGTGAACGTATTGCCAGGATGATGAATTACCCTGTATTTTATTGTGAATTGGAGAGGCAGGGCAGAGGACATTGCAAAGCCTACTTCGATTTGCTAACCGAAACCCCTAAACAGACTGCTGAAGGGGAGATAACCGAACTTTTCGTACGCCGTCTGGAACAAACGATTCGTCGTGCTCCTGCCTATTGGTTCTGGTCTCATAAGCGTTGGAAACTGAAACGTGAAGAACTGGAGAAGCAAAATGGATAAGATAGCAGTTGTAATATTAAACTGGAACGGGTGTGAAATGCTCCGCTCATTTCTTCCCTCCGTGGTACGCTTTTCCGAAGCAGACGGTGCTGTGGTGTATGTTGCTGATAATGGTTCAACGGATGCATCTGTTGAGATGCTTTGCCGGGAGTTTCCTACCGTCCGATTGATACTGCTGGAAGAAAACCAGGGTTTTGCCGATGGTTATAACATGGCTTTGCAGGAAGTGGATGCTGAGTATGTGGTACTTCTCAATTCGGATGTGGAAGTGACGGAGCATTGGCTTCAGCCATTGGCTGATTATATGGAGGCACATCTTGAGGCAGCAGCTTGCCAGCCGAAGATACGGAGTTGGCGGCAGAAGGAGATGTTTGAGTATGCAGGTGCGGCAGGCGGCTTTCTCGATCGTTACGGCTATCCGTTCTGTCGTGGGCGGATTATGGGCGTGGTAGAGGAGGACAGAGGGCAATACGATACCATTATTCCTGTATTTTGGGCGACGGGTGCAGCCTTGTTTATCCGCCTGAAAGATTATCGTGAGGCCGGAGGGCTGGACGGACGATTCTTTGCCCACATGGAAGAGATTGACTTGTGCTGGAGGCTTCGTGCACGTGGTCGGCAGATTGTATGTGTGCCGCAAAGTGTGGTTTATCATGTAGGCGGTGCTACTTTAAAGAAAGAAAATCCCCGAAAGACTTATCTCAACTTTCGTAATAATCTTGTCATGCTTTACAAGAACCTGCCATCCCGGGATTTTGCTTCAGTGATGCGTACTCGTGCAGTTCTTGACTATATAGCAGCATTGAGTTTTATACTTAAATTACAGTTTCCCAATGCATTGGCAGTGCTTCGTGCACGGCGCGAATATCGTTTGTTACGTTCTTCTTTTACTCCTGCACGTGAAGAGAACCTGAAAAAAACTTCCCTTTCCGTGATACCGGAATGGACAAAAAGCAGTATCTTGGCGCAGTATTATTTACGTGGAAAGAAATTTTTCTCGCAATTATAGCTTTTTCTTTTTACCGACTGTTTATAATTAAAGGTATTGGCTTATGACAAAATTAGTTAGAAAGATTGGACTGGTGGCGCACGACGCCATGAAGAAAGACCTCATCGAGTGGGTTCTCTGGAACTCTGAATTGCTCATGGGGCATAAGTTTTACTGTACAGGTACTACGGGAACTCTTATCCTTGAGGCTCTTAAGGAAAAGCATCCCGATGTTGAGTGGGACGTTACCATTTTGAAATCCGGTCCTTTGGGTGGTGACCAGCAAATGGGGTCTCGCATTGTGGATGGCGAGATTGATTATCTTTTCTTCTTCACTGACCCTATGACGTTGCAGCCGCACGATACAGATGTGAAAGCACTGACTCGTCTTGCTGGTGTTGAGAATATCGTTTTCTGCTGTAACCGTAGTACGGCAGACCATATTATTTCAAGTCCGCTATTCATTGATCCGACGTATGAACGTACTATTCCAGATTACACCGGATACACCAAGCGCTTTGAAAACAAACCGGTGGTTGCCGAGGCAGTGGAATCTGCGAAAAAGCGGAAGAAAAAGAAATAAAAGAGGCAATAACTCTGATATGAATAGAAAAGGTGTGGAAGACTTCCGGACGGAAGATTTCCACACCTTTTCTTTATATAAGGATTATGTGTTTTGATTTAGAACATATATCCTACAGAAAGCTGATAGCCATAATCTCTTATACTACACTGACCCTGTATTTGTTTAATGGCTTCATTGTATTGGAAAGAGACTGTATAATGTTTGCTGATAATGGCTTTTAGCCCTGCGATTCCTCCATAAGTCCAATGACGGAGAGCATCAAGGTCCACCTTTTGGGTGGAACCAGGTGAGTTAATGATGGGAATCTCGTAAGAATATCCTTTCATAGGGTTCCAACTCACATGTTTAATATTCTCTTTGCCATCAGATGTAGAATTTATATCTAATGGGCATTTACCTGCACTAAAATTATACGAACCATATACCCCGATTGAAGGAATCAAACTTAGCTTTTTACTAATTTGAATATTGTATCCTACTTTTAACGGGATAACAATATGATTCAGTTTTATTTTAGCATCCGGGAAACGGGGAAGCATATTATATGACATTTCCATTTTACTTTGGGTCTGCATGAATGAGGCTCCTGACATCAGCATCCAATGTCTTTTAAACTCATAATCCACAGTTCCTCCAATTTGGAATCCTGCCCCCATGCCACCTACTTTTTGAGCCTTGTAATTGCTGCTACTTTTGAAGTGTGTCAGGTTCATTCCTGCATCTACACCAAATCTTACTTGTGCGGAGACTTGTAGTGATAGGTATAGTGCTAATAGTAGAAATAATGTAAATCTTTTCATAATTATCTTATAAATGCTAGTGTGAAATCTCCTCCGTATGAACCACCTTCTAATTTGGGTAGCGTGTGGGTCCCATAAGTACCATACTTACCTACATATCTTGCAAATACATTTGTGTATGATACTTGTTCTGATGTATTGGCTGTTATGTCTGTCCATACAGATATGTTCCCTGATAAAGAAGTAGCTCCGGGCTTCAAGCCACCTACACTCCAGTCAATTTTTCCATCATTATGGAATGCATGAAAACGTACGAAGTCAAGATTGTAAGGATCTCCTGCTGCATTAGGTAGAGTAAAGTACATTGGAGATGCAGATAATTGGAAATATACATCTCTGTGATTATCTCTTTTCCAACCATGCCAGGTTTTCTTTTGGCAACCCACATGAACTTTTATTTCACTTGAACTAAATAGGTCCACTCTACCTGTTGTTTTTTTCTTGTCTCCAATAAAATTTTGAAAATTGAAGCTATTTGTTTCGCCAGAGAGCGGGGTATAAGCGTATACAGCTTTGTCTGATTCACTCATATCATCGGAAAGAGAAATTTTCTTAACTTCATTTCCGATAACTACTTTACGATTGCTGTTTACAAGGTAAGTAGAAACATTATCACCGTCGGGTACATAAAGTGATAAATCTTCATTATCATACTTGTTAGTAACCAATAATCCTTTATATTTCTCCACATATTGAGAATATTTAGTTTTAAAGTCAGATTCGCTGGTTGCCGTGTTTGCAATTTCTTCCAATTCCTCATCTGCTTTCACGGCAAGTTCCTGCAATGAAATGAAATCGTTGGCATCTACATAAGCTAATCTGTTACAGGATTGCATGTCGTTGATTTCTTTTAAAGACAATTGATAATCGTCTTCTGAGGCAAATTGTAAAGCGGTTTCTCCTTGTATAGAACTTCTTGTCTTACTATTATCCGTTGGGATAATTTCTCCTTGGTCAGTAATCTGTACTACTTGAAACTTTTGGGGTTGTGCAGAAGAATTGTCAATTGGTAAGTTGTTTTCTTCATCTTGGCATGAAATGGCAGCTAATGCAATAGCCGTTAGAAATAATAATTTCTTCATAATTTTAAATTGTTTTGATGTTAATAAAATAGTTAGTTAAATCTCGTTTAGTGTGATTTCTGCTGTTACGTCTATGGTGGGAGAGGTTATCTCTATAGTATAGATATCCGATTCTGGAGCATAGACGTTTACTGTTTTTCCTTCATAAATGGAGGTCTTGAATTCAGAAACAACTACATTTCCGTCCTTATCAGTCACAGTGATATCTGCTTCCTCTAAGGCAGATTGAAAAGTAATAGTTAGGTTGTCGTCTATTTCATCGGCAGTTAGGTTAAAAAATAAGGGGCTACGGAAGATAGACTTTGAATGTGAATTAATAATTTTGGTATTCACTTTGTGCCGATGCTTTTTGTGTGGCATTGCACTCATCGGTATAATAAATAATACCGATAATAGAATAAATAATAATTTAGTTTTCATTACGATAATAGTTTTATTGTTTTCGGTTGCAAAGTTAGGGCAAACAATTATTATGAATGCATTTTTGCAGTCACACTATAAAACCGTAACGTGTTGATAAATAGCTAGATAATGAAATGTATAGTCACATCTTGCTTTTTTCCTTATTCATTCTCTCCTTTAGCCTGTATTTTTTCTGGTTGAGAGGATGTGTATCAGTATAACCAAAACAAATTGCAATGGATAATGGCTCAAGAGAAGTTTCTTGCAGACAAAGGAGCAATTTATCATCTTCCGTCAGTCTGGGATATTCATTTTGGAGGAAAGAGATATAACTTTGATATATTCCGAATACTGTCTTTTTTAATTGTTCCTGCTCTGTAGTAGTCAAGGCTTTCATCTGTTTTTTATTCGTAGTGGTTTGCCCGGACAGAGTAATCACTCTTTTGTAGATACTGCTTTGAGTAAGCAACCAATTGAGTAGCTGTTGTTTTTCTTCTTTTAAGCGAGCTATGGCTTGCTCTCTTTCTTCTATTTGCTGCTCTTTATTTTCATGTTCTTGCTTTAAATTATTTTGTTTCTGCTTTAGTAAGTTAATCATTAACTGATTATTTTCGATGGTGGTTTCTAAAGAAGACAATTTATTTTGTGTTTGCTCTAAGGATTGTTTGTATTGGAGTTGAAGCCGTTTTTTCCGATTTATGCGGTTTTGATAGATAAGTATGATTAGGAAACAAACGAATACGAAACCTGTGATGGTATTTCGTACAATGCGGTTTCCTTTTATTTGTTCCTCTTTTACTTGCATTTTTGTGTTGTATTCATAAATTAATTGTTGTATTTCAGTTGACTGTTCCATATGATATAGAGAATCTATGATGGCAGACTGTTCTTCCAGATAGATATTTGCTGTTTTGTAATCTCCGTTTTCTTTTTCAAGGTTATATAAGCTTTTTAAACAAGAGGTCTTACCTTCAATGGGTATATCCTCCAAACTTTTGTTTAAATAATATCGGACTGAATCTTTGTTTCCTCCTGTTTTTAGAAGTAGGTCTCCGAGGTTAAAATAGTAATTTCCATGATTCTCTTTTTGTGGTAGTTCTATAAGGGCTTTCTGTGCATAATACAAGGCAGAATCAAGTTCCTCAAATCCATCAAATTCGAGACTTAAATTGTGCTTGGACATCGCAATCTGGAGGGAATCTCCTGAGGCTATAGCATAATTTAGTGCTTTGCGCTGGAACATCAGGGTAGAGTCCTTTTCATCTATTAAGCAGTAATATGTACTGATATTGTTTAGTGCCATTGATTTCTCCAATTCGGTGGTACAACACTGATACAAAGTTTTGTATATCCCTATAGATTCGTCATAATATCCGGCATCAAAATAGATATTCCCCAATGAACTGAGTAATAATTTTTTTGTTTTAAGTTCTTTCGGAAAATTTTGTATGATGGTCAATCCCTCCTGAAGATATGAGATAGCCTCCTTTACTTCTTCCATCTCAACAGCCAGTCTGCCTTTATAAAGCAACGCTACCGCTTTTTCTTTTTCATCGTCATCATAATAATCTAATGCTACGTTCAGTAGCGAGTCGCAAGGTAGCAAAGAGAGTTTGCACTTGTCCGTGGCACGTGCAAGTAGCAACGCATAGCGTGCGCATTCTTTGTCGGAAAGTCCTTCTATTTCTTCCGGTGATAAGTCCAATGACCGGAGTGCACTGTCGGGATATTCTTCCATGAGTGTATCGGCATGTGAGAGTAATGTTTCTGTTTCGCTTTTGTGTGAACAAGAAAATAGTAGTAGTAAAACAATAAATAATGCTGCTATAATCTTTAAGTTTACCATTTGGTCGGTTATTTTGTTGGCAACAAAGGTATAAATAATTATTTATAAAGCTGATGGTAAGAGGGTGTTTTTTATAGTTCATTCAGAAAAGCTATAATTCGATTCATACTAATTTACCATCGCAGTCCATGAAAGGCCAGTAAACTTTCCGGTGCTTTGTTTGTTCCTTCGGCAAGAATGAGTTACTTTTGTCTTATCGCTGCCGAAATAATATGAAAACGGGAACAATTATGGAAGAGAATGTAAAAAGAATACCTTATGGCGTATCCAACTTTGTAGAAGTGGTGGAACAGAATCAATATTATGTGGATAAAACCATGTATCTGCCTTTACTGGAGCAGTAGCCCAACAGTTTATTCTTTATCCGTCCCCGCCGTTTCGGAAAGAGCATTTTCTTAAGTATGTTGCGGGCTTATTATGACATCGCCCAAAAAGAAAAGTTCCGGAAGCGCTTCGAAGGCTTGTGGATAGGCGGTCAGCCTACACCGTTGCAGGGGAAATTCCAGATACTCTATCTCGACTTCTCGCGCGTGGGAGGTATAGGTGCATTAGACCGGAATTTTGATGATTATTGCAGCGGGGCCTTGAATAATTTTGCTCTTATTTATGAGCCTTACTATTATCCGGGGTTCGAAAAGGATATGAAAGAGCAATCCGGTTCTACCAATAAACTGAACTTCCTGGATTGGCAGGCACACAATACCGGTGCTGCCAACTAAAATACCTCTCCTCCAAAGATTCGGAATCGAAAGCTGAAACGCAATGGCAGGAAGCGGTGGGGCAGGTAAGGATGTATGCCGCTGCCCCCAAGGTGAAGCAGTTGATACAGAATACGCAGTTACATTGCATCGTGGTGCAGTTTCGAGGCTGCGAACTGGAACGAATGGAGGAGGTTTCTTTTTAAACTCTTTCGCATTGTACTTCCACCCCTGCCGCATCCAAATCGGCTCCCATGGGCGGATTGCGTTTAGCGAGTTTCAGTTCAATAGCTTTTACGGTGGGGAAAGTGCGAAACAGGCGCTTTACGATACGTCCGCAAACATGCTCCAGCAATTTAGAAGGTATCTCCATCTCTGCTTTCACATTTTCGTATACATCGGCATAGCTGACGGTATGTGTCACATCGTCAGTCTCGGCTGCACGCGCAATATCGACTTTCAATTTCAGGTTAATGACAAATTCATTACCTACTTCTCGCTCTTGCTGACCTACACCGTGGTAGGCAAAGAAACGGACGTTATCAAGGAATATATAACTGTTCATATCAATGGAATATTAGGTTAATGACAAAAATAAGAATAACTGCCCAGTAAACAAAGAAAACAGGTATATTTGTATCTGAAGAAAATCGTACCAATCTGTAATATATGTTGTACCTTTGCCCTTCAATCATTAATTTTATAAATATAATGGAAAAAGAAACATTTGATTATTCAAAAGTGCCTCATAACTTTGGTCTGTGCGCAGCAGCAGATTGTTCTCATGCCGACACTTGTTTACGCCGGATTGCATACTCTCATGCTCCGGCAAACATTACTTTTCTGCCTACGCTGAATCCGAAAACGATTGAGGCTATGGCGGGGAAATGTGAGTATTACCGTTCCAACAAGAAAGTGAACTATGCCAAAGGTTTCGTGTGTACTACGGAAGCTCTGGCAGTCAGTGTATCAGGAACCTTCCGCTACGGGCTGATTGGTCGATGGGGAATCAGAAAATATTATCAGAAGCGGAAAGGAGAAACGCTACTGTCGCCTGCAGAACAACAAGAAGTGATTGCCTTGGCCAAGAAACTGGGCCTGCAAAAAGGGGAGTATTTCGATAGTTATGTAGAGGAATATAACTGGTAACTAAGTTTCTGTGCCCTGTCATCCTGCGAACAGGTAATCACATCTTACGAACAAACAGCCGTGCCCTCGGCAGGTGAATGTATTTCACCTTACGAGGACACGGCTGTTTCCTTTCATTGTTATCTTGTTTACCTCAAATGGTAACTCCATTTACATGCCGAGGTAAAAGCGTTTACAATAGGAGGTAAAGAGCGTTACAATAAGCGGTAAAGGTCGTTACATCCAGCGGTAAATGCTTTTACATCATAGCGTAAATGAAATGTAAATGCAATGCGCTGATAATTAAAGCACTAATGTGTTGCCTGAATATTATCCTTTTCGTCCGGTCTGTTCTATCAGTCCTTTGATCTTCTCGTTCAGGCTATCCGCTTTCATCAGTTGTTCCAGCGTCAGGTGCATACGGTAACGCCAGTAATGTCTGGGGTTGGCAGGCACGTTGATGCGCTCTTCCTGTACATTGGGGTTGCGCCATTTTCCGTCCATAGCCATCCAGTCCTGCAAGGAGAGGATGCACAGGATAGAGTTGCTGTAAAGATGGTTGCGTACCACTTGTTCGCAAAGTTCCGGAGTGACGACGGCAGGTGCGGCGCCGTAATGCCCCAGCATGGTGTTGTAGTACCGTTGCGTTTGTTGGAAATCTTCTTCCCACCAGCCGCGCAGCGTAGACATATCATGCGTAGAGATGGTGCAAACCGAGCGGTACGGATACCAGTCCGGATGTCCGAATTCCTGTGAAGGATCTTTCGGCATGCGCTGTATCTCCAGACTAAGGATGCGCAGGTCGTTCATCACCCAAGCTACGCAATCGGGAATCATGCCGAGGTCTTCACCACATACCAGCATACGGGTAGATTGCGTCAGTTGCGGCAACTTCTTCATGGCTTGTTCGCGCCAGAACTCGTTGTGGCGATGATAGTAATACTGATCGTACAAACGGTTGAATGCCGCCTTCTCCCAATCATTCAGGGCACGGTAGATGTAATCGTGTTGTACGCCGATACGCGGGTGGAACTTGTTCGGGTCTTCGCGGTCGGGCACAAACAGTACGTCACTGATTAATGCGTACAGTCCGTCGCGTATCCAGATGCTGTCTTCGTCTGTCTTTCCGGCAAAGTAGGCTTCTACTTTGCGCTGTGTGTCGAACTCGGGACGCATGCGATATATTTCCCATGTTTCGGTAGGCTCTATGAAGGTCTGCTTTACATAATCGGTATGCGGACCGAACATTTGTCCGAGGAAGTATTCATGGATATAGGGTTTCGTAAAGAAATCTTCGCGGAATGCTATTCCGTAGCCTTCTATTTCTTCGCGCGTCATCGGCAAGGCGGGGACAAACTGGCCCAGCAGTCCGTGTACGGCGTGCATCGGGATTTCCCAAATGCGGAAGAAGCCCAGGATGTGGTCGATACGGTAAGCGTCGAAGTATTCCGACATCTTGCGGAAACGCTTCATCCACCAGGAATAACCGTCTTTCTCCATTACGTCCCAGTTGTAAGTAGGGAAGCCCCAGTTCTGACCGTTCACGGAGAAGTCATCGGGCGGTGCACCTGCTTGTCCGTTCAGGTTGAAGTAGTAAGGTTCCGTCCATGCTTCCACGCTGTTGCGGCTGATACCGATAGGGATGTCGCCTTTCAGTACTACACCGTTGGCTCGTGCGTGTTCCGTTGCAGCCAGCAGTTGCAGATGCAGGTGGAACTGGATGAAGAAGTAGATGGCGATATGCGGATAGTCGGCAGATTCCGGCTGGCATAACTTTTCTATTTCTTCTGCTTTATATTCTGTGAATTTCGGCCATTCGCGGAAGTTGGGTGTCTTGTAGGCATCGCGCAGATAGCTGAACACGGCGTATGGCTGTAACCATTCTTTGTTGTTCTCGAAGAATTTCCGAAAGGCATCTGATGCCAGAACTTGTTCGCCTTCCTGCTTGTATATCAGGCGGAAGAACTCCCATTTTGTCTGGTTTACTGCTTCATAGTCCACGGCAGGCAGGGCGTTCAGCTCTTTCTGTCGTTTGTTGAATTCTGCCATTGCCTTTTTGTCCTTCAACGTACCCATCTGTTTCAGATCGGCATACATGGGGTGGAACGCATAAATGGATATGCTGTTGTATGGATAAGAATCCGTCCACGTATGTGTCATGGTGGTGTCGTTGATAGGTAATATCTGTACGGCTTTCTGGCGGGTAAGTACAGCCCAGTCTATCATTTGTTTCAGGTCGCCAAAGTCACCTACGCCGAAGCTCTTTTCGGAGCGTAGCGAGAAGATGGGCACGGCTACTCCGGCACCTTTCCAGTCGGGTAGGGCGAAGTAAACGTAACGGTCACCGATCACCAGTGTTTCGTTAGCGCCTATCTGCGGATCGGCCATGTAGCGGTTGGGATTGTTCTCCCATGCCACGGCACGACGTTCTTTCTTATTATAAAGGATGAATTTATACTCCAGCGGGAAGCTGATTTTCGAGGCGTCTACTTCAACCTGCCATTCCGGGAAGTTGGCGTCGCTCATCAGAACGGCTTTATCCGCGTCCCAATCTCCCAGAACTTTCTGGTTGCCGCAAATGCCCAGGCAGTGATCATTGTCGATGCACGGAGCATACGCCTTGATCAATAATCCTTTCTTGTGGCTTTTGGGAGCGGCGCTACGTTCGGGATGCGCAAGCAGGGACTCCGTGAAAGCAGACGTGTAGAAGTATTGCTGTTCGGGCAGATTCTTCCAGCAGTCTTGCAGGCGGTAGACTTTCTTCTTGTCAGCCGATACATAGAGCGTGCGGGGAAGGCTGTTCCATTCCGTACGTGTATCTTTGCCGTCGCGATAAATGTAATAACTGTATTGTACGATGCCGTTTTCAGGCGCTTGAATGTCCGCATCTAAAGTCCAGTGAATGCCATCCACTGTTTGTAAGGGTACGGCTTTACCGGGCTGATTGTTACCCAGTTCAGGAATAGATCCTAAGACTCTAACCTCTTCACCCCAACTTGTGCGGTACTCGATATGAAAAGATAGTATCATATAATATTAGATTTAGTAATAGCTGCATTGACTATGCAAGTATAGACATTATTCCGCATAATCAAGCAGCTACCGCTATCTAAGTTTTTTAAATTCCTATGCAAACGTTTGTGCTTGCATTTCGCAGGTCTGTTTCTATCCGCAACGTGAAGCTCCGCAAGTGGTACAAATGAGGCAACCTTCTTGATATACAAGTGTTTCGTTACCGCAGTTCGGACATTTCTTGCCTTTGGCTTCTGTGCCGTCCGTTATGTATTTCTTTAATGCGCGTTCCACGCCGTTCTTCCAGGTATTGATGCTTTCGCTGTCCAGTTGCAAAGAGCCGACCAGCTTGATAACCTGTTCGATAGGCATACGATAACGCAATACTCCGGAGATCAGTTTGGCGTAATTCCAGTATTCTTTGTTGAACTTCTCGGACAGGCCTTCGATGGTGACTTTATATCCGCGTTTGTTCTGGAACTGGAAGTCGTAACGCTTGCTTCCGTCCTTATCCACCTTCTTTATAATATGTCCGGAAGTAACGTTTTTGGGCAGGATGATGCCTTCGTCGTCGTCCTGAAGACCGGTGAAGATTTCGTAAGGATGTCCGTCCAGCAAACCGACGAATGCCACCCACTTCTCTTTGTTATTCTGGAAACGTACGATGTCGGCGTCCAGAACGGTCGGTCGGGTTTCTACTACCGTAGGTGGTTTGCAAGGAGGCATTTCATCTTTCTTGTTGCTTTTGGCAGAAATGAGCACGCCTGAACGTGAACCGTCGCGATAAACCGTACAACCTTTACAGCCGGATTTCCATGCCTCTACATACAGGCGGTTTACCAGGTCTTCATCCACATCGTTCGGCAGGTTGATGGTCACACTGATGGAGTGATCCACCCATTTCTGGATGCGTCCCTGCATCTTGACTTTCATCAGCCAGTCTACATCGTTTGAGGTTGCTTTATAATAAGGTGATTGCTCAACCAATACGTCGATCTCTTCTTGTGTGTAACGTTTAGAAGGGTTGTGTCCCTGTGCTTCCATCCATGTAACAAACTTGGGGTGGAAGACAATATATTCTTCAAAAGCATCTCCTGTTTCATCCACAAAGTCTACGTGTACGTTGGTGTCGTTCGGATTTACCTTACGGCGACGTTTGTATACGGGTAAGAATACAGGCTCGATACCTGAGGTAGTCTGAGTCATCAGACTGGTGGTACCTGTCGGTGCAATAGTAAGGCAGGCAATGTTACGGCGACCGTATTTCTTCATATCCTCATACAACTGGGGATCTGCTTCGCGTAAACGATTGATGAACGGGTTATTCTTTTCACGTTCGGTATCGTAAATTTCGAATGCACCACGTTCTTTTGCCATTTCCACTGATGAACGGTAAGCACTCAGGGCAACGGTCTTGTGTACTTTTTCAGAGAATTCGGTAGCTTCTTCCGTACCATAACGCAATCCCAGTGCAGCAAGCATATCACCTTCGGCAGTAATACCTACACCGGTACGGCGTCCTTGTCCGCTCTTCTTATAAATTTTGTCCCACAATATACGTTCTGTATGTCTCACATCTTCGCTTTCGGGGTCAGCATCAATCTTTTCCATGATGCGTTCTATCTTCTCCAATTCCAGATCGATGATATCGTCCATAATGCGTTGAGCCAACGCTACATGTTTCTGGAACAATTCAAAGTCAAAGTATGCATCCGGTTTGAAAGGATTTACCACATAAGAATAAAGATTGATAGCCAGCAAACGGCAGGAATCATACGGGCATAAAGGGATTTCACCGCATGGATTGGTGGAAACTGTGCGATATCCCAGGTCTGCATAGCAATCGGGTACGGATTCTTTTAATATGGTATCCCAGAATAATACACCCGGTTCTGCCGATTTCCATGCATTGTGGACGATCTTCTTCCACAAGTTGGTTGCATTGATCTCCTTCTGTACGGTTGGTTCAGCGGCATTGATAGGATATTGTTGGATATATGGAGTACCTGTGATAGCGGCGGTCATAAATGCATCGTCCAGTTTCACAGATACATTGGCACCTGTTACTTTGCCTTCCGTCATTTTAGCATCGATGAATGCTTCCGAATCGGGATGTTTGATAGATACACTCAGCATCAGTGCGCCACGCCGTCCGTCCTGAGCGACTTCACGCGTGGAATTGGAGTAACGTTCCATGAATGGTACTAAACCGGTAGAAGTCAAAGCTGAATTTTTCACCGGAGAACCTTTCGGGCGGATGTGCGACAAATCGTGTCCTACACCGCCACGACGTTTCATGAGTTGTACTTGCTCTTCGTCTATTTTGAAGATAGCACCATAAGAATCCGCTTCACCATCTACTCCGATCACGAAGCAGTTAGACAAAGAAGCTACCTGATAGTTGTTGCCAATTCCGGTCATCGGGCTTCCCTGCGGAACGATGTACTTGAAGTGGTCGAGCAGATCGAATAGTTCCTCTGCACTTAATGGATTAGAGTATTTAGCCTCAATACGGGCTACTTCATTGGCTATTCTCCAATGCATGTCTTTTGGAGACTTTTCGTAAATATTTCCGAAAGAGTCTTTTACTGCGTACTTGTTTACCCAAACACGCGCAGCTAACTCGTCGCCCTGAAAATATCGTAAAGATTCTTCATAAGCTTCCTCGTAAGAATAAGTTTGTTTTTCCACGATTCTTTTTTCCTTAGATTTATTTTTTAATAAGTAAGAGTGTAGAAGTAATACCTATCATTAACAAATGCGATTGCAAAGCTAAGAATGTTTTTCATTATAGCAAAATAAAAATAGAATAAATTATGAACAGGTTGTGAAATTACCATTTCTGAATAATAGTCTGTTGATTTATAAAATATTAGCATTTTTACGTGAACAAAAAGTTTCCAAAAAAGAAAATTATTTTTAGTCTATGATTGTACTGGCTAATTGCTTTTAGAAAACATGGATAAACTTTACACTCGTTCTTTGGCAACAAATTGCTATTCTTTTCCTATATTTGCAAAAAAATAAAAGAATGGAAATCCTAAAACAGAGAAGAACAATCCGCAAATATCAGCAGAAAGATATTTCTTCTGATTTGTTAAATGATTTGCTTGAGTCTGCCTTTCGGGCCTCTACAGTCGGGAATATGCAGGTGTATAGTGTAATTGTAACGCGTGATGCAGAACGGAAAGCCAAGTTGGCACCGGCTCATTTCAATCAGCCGATGGTGAAAACTGCGCCTGTGGTTTTGACTTTTTGTATAGATCTGCGTCGTTTTACTAAATGGTGCGAACAGCGAAAAGCGACTCCCGGATATAATAATTTAGAGTGGTTCGTAACCGGCTCTGTAGATGCCCTGCTGGCAGCACAGACTTTTTGTGTGGCTGCGGAAGAAAAAGGATTAGGTATATGCTATCTGGGTACGACGACTTACAATCCGCAAATGATAATCGAGGCTCTGGAGCTACCTGAATTAGTATTTCCCATTACAACTGTGACGGTGGGCTGGCCTGCCGAGGAACCTGCACAGGTAGATCGGTTGCCGTTGGAAGCTATTGTACACGAGGAGACGTATCATGATTATACTCCCGAAGATATAGATCGTCTGTATGCCTATAAGGAATCTTTGCCTGAAAATAAGCAGTTTATTCTTGAAAACAACAAAGAAACTTTAGCGCAAGTCTTTACGGATGTACGTTATAAGAAAGAAGATAACGAAGTAATGTCGGAGAATCTTTGGAAAGTAATAAAAAAGCAGGGTTTTTAACCCTGCTTTTTTAATGATGCTTGGATGTCATCTATTTCTGCGCGGAAAGCTTTGTCTACTTCCCGTAATTCTTTAATGGTCTTGCAGGCATGCAACACGGTTGCGTGATCCTTGTGGCCTATTAATGCGCCTATCTTAGCCGTCGAGAAATCTGTGTAAGATTTGGCGAGGAACATGGCTATCTGGCGTGCCTGTACAACTTCGCGTTTTCGTGATTTGGTATGGATTGTAGCGGTGTCCAGTGAGAAATGCTTGCATACCACATTGATGATGTCATCAACGGTAACCGCTTTACTTTCACTTTTCACTACCTTCCGCACAATGCGTTGTGCCAGTTCCAGATCAATTTCTTTATTATATATAGTAGAATGTGCCATGATGGAAATGACGATGCCTTCCAAGTCACGCACGCTGTCGCCTACATTTTCTGCGATATAATCGATTACTTCCGGCGGGAACTGTAGTCCGTCACGGTGTATCTTATTACGCAGGATGTTCTTGCGCAATTCTACGGTCGGTCTTTCCAGTTCAGCTACCATACCCCATTTGAAACGGGTGATGAGCCGTTCTTCCATACCTTGTAGCAATACGGGAGCACGGTCTGAAGTTAGGATAAGCTGTTTGCCGTTTTGGTGTAAGTGATTAAAGATGTGGAAGAATGTATTTTGTGTTTTGGTAACACCGGCAAATTCTTGAATATCATCAATAATCAATATATCGATTGATTGGTAGAAGTTGATGAAGTCGTTTGTAGTATTGTTACGTACAGAGTCGGTATATTGCACCTGGAACAAATGTGCCGATACATATAATACTCTCTTGTCCGGATAAAGTTCCTTAATTTTTGTGCCGATAGCATTTGCAAGGTGTGTCTTTCCTACACCCGACGCTCCATAGAAAAACAGCGGATTGAAAATTGTTTTCGCCGGGTTCTGAGCGACAGCTTCTGCTACGCTGCGTGAAAGTTTATTGCTATAGCCTTCTATAAATGTTTCAAAGTTGTATTCAGGATTCAGATGCGGATCTAAATCTGCAATAGGAGTTTGCGGTATTTCTCTGCCGATTACCTTTTTTTGTGGAATAATGGTGCGGGGAGTAGATTCGAGATTGACGGTAGTACGTGAACTCTTATCTACCATTACATTATACAATAACTTGGTGCCATCACCAATAACTTTATATAGAGTCTTACGCAACAAGTCAACAAACTTGTCCTCCAAAAACTCATAAAAGAACTGGCTGGGCACTTGTACGACCAGCGTCTTGTCCTCATATTTTAAAGGTATGATGGGGAGAAACCATGTTTTGTATGTCTGCTCCGGAACATTGTCTCTGATGATTTCAAGGCAGCGGTTCCATAGCCCGACATGATTTAATTCACTCATAACGGCTTTAAATACATTTATTAATTAAGCAAAACTTCTACGCTTGCAAAATTCGCAATCTTATTTGAGAAAAACAAATGTGTTTTTTCTTGTTTTTCTGTTAAAAGCAATAAGCTCTTTACTTTCAATTACTTATCTATTTATATGTAAATAGCCCCTTTTGAAGGCTATTGCATTTTTATAAGTATCTGTACCATAGTATGATATGTATATAAATAACAGGATTTTAAACTTTTTGAAGGATTGTATGGAAGGGAATACTTTAGTTTCTACACGGACTTACCGCGGCTTTTCCTCTCAAATCAGTTTGCTCTTGTTATTTAGACTTATTCTATTTAATAAGTTTTTTCCTACTTATCTTTTTTGCCGAACAAGGAGAAATGAACGTACCTTTTGGGGTGTGATTTCAAGTCTTCAAGAAGGCTGGCTGCATTGGCTGTTGTAGCATTCAGATTGTTGTAGAGTGAGGGGTCGTTTAATAATAGACCAATCGTATTGTCTTTCCGGCCTAACTGGTCTGTAATCATTTTTACATTAGCCAATGTAGAGTCTATGCTGGCAAACGCAGCGGCATAATCTATTTCTTTCAGGTTATTGCTGACTATGATGAAGTTATCCCCGATAGTATTCAACTTTTGCGTGAGCTGGGGAATATCTTTACTCATGATAGCCTGCAATTGCCGGCTGGTCATTTCCATGTTCGCCATCGTGTTTTGTACACTATGAAGTGTACCCGGGATTGCCGGATCTCCAAGTATCGTATTCAGTGAGGCAAGAATTGAGTCCAGCTTGGGAAGCATTTTCTCCACTTGTGGCATAACTGCGGCTACCTGGTCCATGACGCCATTGTTGACACTACCTTGTAAGGTATCGCCTGTCTGGTACTTTTCGCGGGGATTATTTGCCAGCAATAGATTCATTTTTACACCTCCCATAAGTTCAGAGGTCAGTTCAGCAGTACTACCTTTCGGAATACGCAATTCCGGATCTACATCGATTTCTGCTATGACTTTTCCGGATTGTGTGTAGTCATAATAAAGATCGCGTACAATGCCTACACGGAAGCCATCGGCAAAGACCGGACTTGATTTAGTTAATCCATTTATGTTATGGAACTTGACGTAGAAATAGTTGGTAGGCTTAAACATGTGGATACCTTTCAGGTAATTAATACCGTATACTAATATGCAGAGGGCAACAATACCCGCTATTCCTATTCTAACCTCTTTCGTAAGATACTTCATCATGATGTTATAGTCTTATTATTTATTTCTTTTTCTTTTTGAACTCCTCGATAGCCGTTTGAACGTTTATCTTCTTACCATTCTTAAAAGCGATGATAAAAGCGTCCTTAAACTTTGGCGTTATTTCACGTTTGGTACGTACTACCTTGTTATAGTCTGTTGATGAACCGTATGTATATTTATAAAGTCCATCTTCCTGGAAATGTTCCACACCTTTCAAACCTTTCAGTCTTTTATCATTGGCTGCGATAGGACGTGAAGAGGTGAGTATTTGTATTTTAAACACTGGACTGCCGGTATCGGTTTGCGATTCGGTAACTTTTCCTGCATTTTGTTTCGTTCTGGTAGTATTTGGGGTGGCTGCCGCTGGTTTTTGGGGGATTTCGAGAGATTCCTCAGTCTTTTCGTTGGTAGCATCTGATTCCTCTACATTGCCGGCATCTGTTTCTTCCGGTAATATGGTACGGCTACTTCCTGTCATACGTATTTCGTGTTCACGTTTATAGGACAGGAAAGCGCGGAAGATTCCGTTTGCCAATGTAGTACTTCCGGCTTCCGAATTTAGATAACGTTCCTCTTCCGGGTTGGATATAAAACCGAGTTCTACCAGGATACTGGGCATGGCACTGGCTTTAAGTACCAGAAAACCTGCCTGATGCACACCACGGTCTGCACGTTTACAGGTATGGCGGAACTCCTTTTGTACCAGTGAAGCTAGATGTACACTTTGAGACATATATTTGTCTTGCATGAATTCAAAGATGATGTACGATTCTGCAGAATTCGGATTAAATCCTGCATAACGTGTTTTGTAATCACTTTCGTATAATATCACGGAGTTCTCCCGCTTGGCTACTTCCAAATTAGCGTCTGACTTGGCTAAACCGAGTGTCCATGTAGAGGCACCTTTGGCTGTTTTACTACCTGCCACAGAATTGGTGTGAATGGAAATGAACAGGTCTGCTTTTGCGTTGTTGGCAATATCTGCACGTCGGTCAAGAGGAATAAATACATCCCGTTCGCGAGTATATACCACTTTTACGTCCGGACAGTTCCTCTTAATTTGTTTTCCCAATTTTAGGGCAACATTTAGATTGATGGTCTTTTCTTTGGAGAATTTGCCTAAAGCGCCAGGATCATGCCCGCCGTGTCCGGCGTCAATAACGACAACGAAATCTTTCGCTTCAATGCTGGTGGTACAAAAAGGAGAGAAGAACAGCCCGAAGCAAATACTTATATATAATATGTATCGTTTATAGAGTTCCATACTAAAAGCCGTTGCAAATGTAGTGGAAATTTATAGAAAACTGATGCTTTGTGTGAAGTTTTGTCACTTTTCTCCCGGATTTGTGATAGATTTCTTTAAAAGGGACTAACTTTGCACCCGCAAATTAAATAGAAAAAGGTATGTTAGTTCGTTTTCTTAAGAACTGGACGTTGCCGATGGCAATGCTTTCAGGTACTTTGGGGTACTTCATCCTTGCGAATGTCCCTTACTTGGCGCCTACCAAACCATATATCAGTGATTTGATTGCGTACATAACTCCTCTGCTGATATTTGCCCAGCTATTACTGACTTTTTGTAAGGTGGAGAATTTGAAAGAATTGAAACCTAAAGCATGGCATGGCTGGTTACTGTTAATTCAGACATTGTCTTGCCTGGTACTCGCTGCTTTGCTGGTATGTTGTCCGATGCCGGAAGTTTACAGGGAAGTGTTTGAAGGAGCTATGGTTTGTCTCATTTGTCCAACGGCTACGGCGGCAGCTGTTATTACCGGAAAGCTGGGAGGCAGTGCGTCTACATTGACCACCTATACATTATTGTCTAATTTGTTGGCAGCAGTGGCAGTCCCATTAGTCTTTCCATTAGTGGAACCTCATGCTGATATGACTTTCTTTGCAGCCTTTTTGAAGATTCTTAGTAAAGTCTTTCCTTTATTGCTTTTCCCTTTTTTTCTGGCATGGTTCCTACGGCTATTTATGCCACGTGTACATCATTTCTTGTTAGGTTTCCATGATCTTGCTTTTTATCTGTGGGGGGTGGCGCTTGCCATTGTATCCGGACAGACAGTCCGTTCATTGGTAAATAGCGATGCGCCGGTTTCTGTTGAAATTCTGATAGCTCTTGCAGGATTGATTACTTGCTGTCTGCAATTCTTTTTGGGTAAAAGGATTGGTGGGCATTATAATGATCGGATCAGTGGGGGACAGGCTTTGGGACAGAAGAATACTGTTCTTGCCATTTGGATGGCTTATACTTATTTAAATCCTTTATCTTCTGTAGGGCCGGGATCTTATGTTCTGTGGCAAAATTTGATTAATAGTTGGCAGCTATGGAAGAAAAGAAAGAAACAATCTGTGCCCTAAAAACGTTTAGCATTCTCAAGGGGGGGATTTCCTTGGATATCCCCCTACCGTTTCAGATAATATACTTTTAATCGGTAGGGGGGTGTCCTTATCAAGCAATCTTGAGGTTATAGTGCAATCTTAACCTCGCTCTCTATGTTGATGCGTTGTGCTGTTGCGATATCTTAAGTGCTTTTTATTAGATATCGCAGGGCCAGAAAATCTTTGTGTTTGCTCCTTTTTAAAGAAAAGTAGGAATATATAAGATCGATGTTACTGGTCAAATAACGTTCCCTTTTCTTTACTTGTATTAAGATAATATAAATCTTAATATTCCATAACTTGATTAATGCTACAAAGTTCTTTCTTAATTCGACCAAAACCAAAAAAGACGAGTGAAAAAGGAGTACGGATATTTGCGAAAATGTTCAATTGTTGATATGTTGACAAACTTTAACTCTAAAGGGCTTGTTGAAAGAATGGAGAGAATGTGCATTTGCCCGGATTAAATGTACTTTTGTGAAAATTTACTAGAAGAAATTATAATGGAAGAAAGTAGACTTCTTTTTGAAATATCGGAAGATATTGTAGCTAGGGAAAATGTTTCGGCAGATGATTTGCAGGATTATTTAGAGAATCCTTATCATGTAAAGGGAACTATCTTTGTGGTATGTATGAAAGGAAGTATGGAGGTTACATTAAATTATGGAAGATATATTGTTCGTGAGAATGATTACATCACTTTGCTGGATAACTCTTTTCTACAGATTCATAACGTTTCATCAGATCTTTATTTTTCATATGCTGGCTTTTCTCCGAAGATAATGCATGAGGTGGAGTTTTTTAAAAAAGCATTTGATTATCTGTTTGTTATCTTTGAGGAACCTGTTAAGCATATATCTGAAAATTTGGAACTTTATATGCTACGTTCCATATCGTTATGGAAAATGATACGCGAAGTTCCGGAAATCTATAATAATAAAGAGGTATTGAGAAGTATGCTGGGTACTTGCATTCATACGAGTATTGCAATGTATTATCAGGATAATTTGGAAGAAAGATGGGCTAAATCCCCCAAAAATGTCAGGATGAGCCGTCAATTTCTTAAATTGGTTGCGATACATTATAGAACAGAACGAGGAATCTCATTCTATGCAAAAGAATTAGGGACTTCGAAGGAGAATTTGTGCCGTAATATTAAGAGTTGTACTAATATGACTGCTTTGGATGTGATAGACTACCTTATTATTATAGATGCAAAAACGCAGCTGAAATCTACCAATACTAGCATAAAAGAAATAGGTATATCATTAGGTTTTGATAATCTGGCTACTTTTTGCCGTTTCTTCCGCAGGCATACGGGAGTTTCTCCATTGAAGTACAGAGACAAATAACCCTTTTCTTTTTTAGCGTAATAATAATTCCTCTTCGTTGTAGCGTGGACGATTTTTTACTTCAATGTAGATCTTTCCGATGTACTCACCTACAATTCCCAAGGATACGAGTATAGTGCCACCTACTAACCAAAGGGAAATCATCAGGGATGACCAGCCGGGTACGGTATCGTGAAGAAAGTATGCACGTAGGGTCCAGATAGTGACACAGAGAGCTATCAGAAGGAAAATGCAGCCCAGCCAGAATATCATGCGTACAGGCTTGACTGAAAAAGACGTGATTCCGTCAATAGCAAAATTCAACATCTTCTTAAAAGGATATTTCGACTCTCCGGCGAAACGTTTGTCACGATTATAATAGACGCAGGCGGTTTGATAACCAATGAGAGGCACTAATCCACGCAAATAAAGGTTACGTTCGCGGAAGCGACAGAGTTGCTGGATGGCACGGCTACTCATTAACCGATAATCTGCATGATTATAGACCGATTTTGCTCCCATTGTTTTCATCAGTCGATAGAAGGCGAGGGCGGTGGTGCGTTTGAAAAAAGTGTCGGTCTTGCGTTCACGTCGAACACCATAAACAATATCATTGCCTTCCATATAGCGTTCTATCATCTCAGGGATGACATTGACGTCATCCTGCAAGTCGGCATCAATGGAAATAGCTGCATCACAACGTTCCTTTACAGCATTCAGTCCGGCCATAAGTGCGTTTTGATGCCCCACATTTCCAGCCAGATTCAGCCCGCAGGCATACGACGTGTTTTTATAAAACTCCTTGATGATTTCCCAGGTACGGTCTGTACTGCCATCGTTTACATATAGTATATAACTTTTGGAAGATATACGCTCTTCAGTTGTCAACCGATCGAGCAATTGGCTGAGCCGTTTATGTGTTTCGTGTAAAACAGCTTCTTCCTTATAACAAGGTACTACGATAGCAAGTACTGGAGCTTCTTTCATAATCAATAGTTCTTTTTGCAATATTCGTAAGAAATCGGGAGAAAAACAAATTATCTTCCTTTGTATTTGAAAACGAATCTAACCAGCAAGAAGTTTACCGGAATGCCGATGGCGAATACCGGTATGGGTGCAAATGGTTTGGATATTCCAAGCCAGAGGAATAGATTCAGTAAACTCATATGTAGAAGGTAATTGATCAGATGTGCTCCGCCAAACCCAAAAGCCTTTTTCCAGGACGGTTTTTTTCTGAAAGTGAAAAAGGCTGTAAGGTAAAAATTGGCGATGAAACTGAGTACGTAACCTATGCTGTAGGCTATGTTGACATTGATGATCTGCTGGAGTATAATATATATTCCATAGTGCAGGGCGGTAGCAAAGGTGCCTACCATAATGAAACGGACAAATGCTGGTAGTTGTTTCAGTCTCTTCATATTCATAGAATTGAGATGGCAAAGTTAGGGATTGTTGCAGAATAATTTGTACTTTTGCGCACAGAAATCATTAAAAATAGAAATATATGTCAGATGATAGTAAGAAAGCATTCTGGTTTATAGCACTGCTCAGTGTGCTTGTGATACTCCCTTTTCTAGGAGAAACTATTTTTTATTCCAAAGGAGAACCACGCGAGGCTATCGTTGCATTTTCTATGCTGGAGAGTGGAAATTGGATACTTCCGGTAAATTATGGAACTGATATAGCTTATAAACCTCCTTTCTTTTATTGGTCAATTGCCACTGTGTCGTCGCTTCTGGGGGGAGTGACGGAATATTCGTCCCGTCTGCCGTCAGCTCTTGCATTTCTGGCTATGCAGTTGGTGTTTTTTTCTTTTATAGCAAAGCGCAAAGGTGTGAAGACGGCTTTTCTTGCTTCCATTCTTCTCCTCTCTTCTTTCGAAGTGCACCGGGCAGCAGTAGCTTGCCGTGTCGATATGGTGCAGGTATCACTTATTGTCATTTCACTATGTCTGTTGTTTCGTTGGGATGAGAAAGAATGTCGCGGAATTCCATGGCTGGCTATTTTATTGATGGGCTGCGCCACGCTGACCAAGGGGCCGGTGGGTTCCATTTTCCCTTGTGTCAGCATCGGTCTCTTCCAATTATTGCGCAGACGCCCTTTCTGGAAAACATTTTTCCGGTTGTTGGTGATAGGAATACTTTCTCTGATTCCATATGCAGCCTGGATTAGTGCGGCTTATGTACAGGGAGGCCAACCTTTTATTGATTTAATGCTGGAAGAAAATACAGGTCGTTTCATGGGTAAGATGTCTTATGATTCGCATGAAAACCCGCTATGGTATAATTTCCTGACCATTATTTGGGGATGGATACCTTGGACTTTGGTGCTGTTGATTTCTCTCTTTGGTTTGAAATGGAAAAATATAAGCTTATTGCCTGGAGGTTCGTCTTTCGGTGAACGTATAAAGAAAGCCTGGAATAAATTCTGTTCACAATCGCCTCTGCAATTATTCACATGGGTAGTTATACTCTTTATCTTTGTGTTCTATTGTATTCCTAAGAGTAAAAGAAGTGTTTATCTGCTTCCTATCTATCCCTTTATGGCGGTGTTGATAGCCGAGTATCTGCTGGCTTTGGTACAGCGGGGGGCGAAAGTCTTTAAAATTTCGGCTTATATCTTTGCTTCGCTGGCTTTGTTGCTTACGATAATATTTGCTGTGGTGCGTCTCGGATTGATTCCTGATAGTGTTTGGGGAACCGGAAAACATGCCATGGAAAACGTTGGATTCATGCATGCATTGGAAAATGTGGATTTGTCATTCTCTAAATGGTTGCTTGTGGCTTTGCCGCCAATAGCAGGTATCTGTATGCTGATTGCATTAGCTAAAAAGGCGGATTCCCGTTCATTATTATATAGTATAGCCGGTTGCATCTTGTGCCTGTTTGTTTCCTTAGACGGTGTTTATCAACCTACAGTGCTGTCAACGAAATCAGACAAGCGTCTGGCTGAAGAAGTAAATACTTTTGTGCAGGACGGGGTCATGTATTCTTACACTTCACCGTTAATTCGTTTTTATTGCACTAATTACTATCTGAATGACCGAATGAGGAATTTTACTCCCGGTCTTTCCGGAACGGGATATGTGATGCTTTCTGAACGAACCAAAGAGGACTTTCTGAAAGAGTATTCAGATAAATATCGGTTAGAGGAAATCTATCTTACTCCTTATCGCAGCTGTGATTTACGCGATAAGGTATTGATCTATAAATTCAGTGAAAAATGAACCCGATAGAATTGATTGATGCGTATTATCCGGAAGATAATGAGCGGAAGCATATCTTATTGGTGCATAGCCGTCTGGTAGCTGAGAAGGCTCTCTGCATTGCAGACGGCCATCCGGAACTTAACTTGGATAAAGACTTTTTATATGAAGCGGGTATGCTTCATGATATTGGTATTTTTCTGACTAATGCTCCGGGTATCTTCTGTTTTGGTGATCAGCCTTATATTTGTCACGGTTATCTGGGAGCTGATTTGATGCGCCGGGAAGGATATCCCCGTCATGCGTTGGTATGTGAAAGACATACAGGAGCAGGACTCTCTCTAGACGATATTGTTGCACAAAACTTGCCTGTACCTCATCGGGATATGCTTCCGGTGAGCATGGAAGAGCAAGTAATTTGCTTTGCCGATAAGTTTTATTCCAAAACTCATTTGGAACGGGAAAAAACGGTAGAGAAGGCTCGGAAAAGTATCTCTAATTTCGGTAATGCAGGCCTGGAACGTTTTGACCATTGGTGCGAACAGTTCTTGTAGCATTCTAAATTTCTTTAAAAAGGGAGATTATCCGTATAATTTACGTACTTTTGCCCCTTCAAGCGGAAACTATTAGTTGATTACGCCATTGAAAGCAAATACATTCATATCATTCATACTACTACTAGTCTTACTCCTGATCCCTGACGAGGCTTTTTCGCAACGTCGGCGTGGAAGGACTGTTCCTACAGGAATCGAACGGACTGATACCTTTAATATAAGAGGTGTGCAAGAGGGAGATACCCTGTTGAGAGGAGATACACTGCAAAACGATACGATTCAGTTGCAGCCTGCCAAGAAGAAGCAACCGCTGGATGCTCCGGTTATTTATGAAGCTAATGACTCCATTGTGTTTACGCAAGAAGGTGTGGCCAACTTGTATGGCGACGGCAAAGTGAATTACCAAAATATAGAACTGGCCGCTGAAGTGATAACCATGAATATGGATAGCAGTACGGTCTTTGCTCATGGTGTGGAAGATTCGTTAAAGGTGATAAAGGGAAGACCCGTCTTTAAAGATGGAGATACACCTTATGAAACAAATACGATACGGTATAATTTTAAAAGTAAGAAAGGACTTATTAGTAATGTAGTCAGCCAGCAGGGTGAGGGGTATGTTACCGGTAATAATGCCAAGAAGGGTATGAATGATGAGTTGTACATGAAAAGCGGTCGTTATACTACTTGCGACAACCATGATCATCCACACTTTTATATGCAGATGACTTATGCCAAGGTGCGTCCCAAGAAAAATGTTGTGACAGGACCTGCATATCTGGTAATTGAAGATGTCCCGTTGCCTCTTGCCGTTCCCTTTTTCTTTTTTCCTTTTTCCAGCAGCTATTCGTCCGGTTTCATAATGCCAAGTTATATGGACGACTCCGCTCGTGGCTTTGGTCTGACGGATGGTGGTTACTACTTTGCCATTAGTGATAAGATGGACTTAAAGTTAAGGGGTGATATTTTCACGAAAGGTTCATGGGCGCTGAATGCAGAGACTAATTACAATGTCCGTTATAAATTCTCGGGTCTGTTTCAGGCCAGTTATCAGGTGACCAAGACGGGTGATAAGGGCTTGGAAGACTATATGGTGGCAAAAGACTTTAAAGTTGTATGGTCGCACCGCCAGGATCCGAAGGCTAATCCTAACTCTTCATTCTCGGCCAGTGTGAACTTCTCTTCCAGTAGTTACGAGCGCACCAATATCGGTAATATGTATAACTCGCAGGCTATGACACAAAATACTAAAACATCCAGTGTCAGCTATTCGCGTAACTTCCCCGATCAGAAACTTTCTATAGCAGCTACCGGTAATATTGCACAGAATATGAAAGACTCATCTATTGCTGTGACTTTGCCGGACTTGAACATTACTCTGAGTACCATTTTCCCTTTTAAACGGAAGAATGCAGTAGGAAATGAGAAGTGGTATGAGAAGATCTCTGTTCGTTATAGCGGACGTCTTTCTAACAGTATTACTACAAAAGATAATCTTCTGTTCAAGTCTAATCTGATCAAGGACTGGAAGAATGGTATGAAACATGAGATACCTGTCAGTGCAACATTTACGTTATTCAAATACTTTAATGTAACCCCGTCTGTTAGCTATACGGAGCGTTGGTACACCCGTAAGGTTATGAAGGACTGGGATCCGAATTCAGGTACCAGTGGGCAGGTTGTGAATACTGATACTGTCTACGGCTTCCACCGCGTATATAATTATAGTGCGAGCCTGGGTGTCAATACAAAGATTTATGGTATGTATAAGCCTTTGTTCATGAAGAAGAAAGAGATACAGATTCGTCATGTCATCACTCCTTCTATCAGCATCAGTGCATCGCCAGACTTTGGCTCTTCCCGTTATGGCTACTATGATACTTATCTTAAGCCCAATGCTGACGGAACACAGGATACCGTTGTTTACTCTCCGTATGCCGATCAGATGTTTGGTGTGCCGGGACAAGGTAGGTCGGGAAATATTTCATTCCAGATTTCCAATAACCTGGAAATGAAATATAGGGATAAGAACGACTCTATACGTAAGGTGAGTTTGATTGATGAATTGGGTGCCAGCATTTCATACAATACGGCTGCTCAGGTACGCCCATGGAGTAATCTTACCCTGAATTTGCGTTTGAAATTGAGCAAGAGCTATACCTTCAGTATGAGTTCAGTCTTTGCTACCTATGCTTACGATTTTGATAAGAATGGTAATGTAATAACAAGTAATCGTACGGAATGGTCTTATGGGCGTTTCGGACGTTTCCAGGGATACGGAACTTCTTTCAGTTACACGCTTAATAATGACACGTGGAAGAAATGGAAAGCATTCTTTACCGGAGAAAAAGCGGATGATGATGGCAAGGGAAATGGACAGACTGATACGGATAGTGAAGGTGACGAAACTGATGATTCTGAGTCAGGTGCTCCTACTAAGCGAAAGAAAGAAAAAGCTACTGTAGATAGTGATGGCTATCAGGAGTTTAAGATGCCTTGGTCCATAAATCTGAGTACAGGTTTTAATATTACGGAAGATAACACAAAGCCTATCAATAGAGAGAGTATGCGCTATCCGTATAAATTTAGCCTGAATGCCCTCAATATCAATGGTAATATAAAAATCTCAAATAAATGGGCTGTCAGCTTCAACTCTGGTTATGATTTTAATGTTAAGAAGATTGTGCAAACCTCTTTCAATATAACGCGTGACTTGCACTGTTTCAGTATGTCTGCAAGCCTTTCTCCTTTTGGCACATGGAAGTATTATAGTTTTGTGATTCGCGCGAATGCGAGCATTCTACAAGACTTGAAATATGACAAAAAGAGTCAGACTCAGACGAATATCAAGTGGTACTAAGAGAGTTTAAAATTCTTTCTTACCATGTAATTTCCTGTTCCCCATGTTCCTTTAAGTAAGCGTTTGTTCTGCTGAAATGCTTGTTTCCAAAGAAACCATTGTAGGCTGATAGAGGAGAGGGGTGTGCAGAGGTCAGTACCAAGTGCTTGCTACGATCAATAAATGCACCTTTACGTTGCGCATATGATCCCCAGAGAATAAAAACAAGGTGTTCCCGTTGTTCGGCAAGAACGCGTATGGCTGCATCGGTGAAGGTTTCCCAGCCGCGGTTTTGGTGAGAACCTGCCTGATGGGCGCGAACGGTCAGTGTAGCATTAAGAAGTAGAACTCCCTGCTCGGCCCAGCGGGTCAGATTACCTGTGTTGGGCGCATCGGTGCCGATATCATCCTTAATTTCTTTGAATATATTAATCAGCGAAGGGGGAAAACGAACCCCGTCATTGACGGAAAAACATAGTCCATGAGCCTGTCCGGGACCATGATAAGGATCCTGACCGATAATGACTACTTTCACTTTGTCGAATGGGCAAAGATTGAAAGCATTGAATATCAACTTTCCCGGAGGATATATCGGATACTGACTATATTCTTCCCGTACAAAATTAGTTAGTGTACGGAAATAATCTTTTTCGAATTCCGGTTCCAAACGTGCTTTCCAACTTTCTTCTATTTGAACATTCATAATTTTGTGTGTTAAAAGTTTCGGATGCTAAGATACTATTTTTATCCGGTTCCGATGACAGGACATTGTTTTTATTTCTTTGAGTGTATGATAAACAAAAAGGCAGAAATCAAAAGATTTCTGCCTTTTTCTGTTATTCAGGGGATATTAAATCAGATAGATATTATGTTCCTTACATTCTTGACGCATATCTTCCGGCCAGATACTGGCTTGAATTTCACCGATATGTGCTTTGCGAAGATAGAACATACAAAGGCGTGATTGTCCTATACCGCCACCTATAGACAGAGGTAATGTATCACTCATCAAACGCTTGTGGAAGTAAAGTTCCAGGCGTTTCTCTTCTCCTTCCTGTTTTAACTGGCGTTGTAAGGCTTCCTTGTCTACACGGATACCCATGGATGAGAGCTCGATACTGCGTTGGAGTACATCATCCCACAGTAAAAGGTCACCATTCAGTCCGGGGAGGCCATTCAGACCTTCTGAAGTATAGTCATCGTAGTCAGGGGCACGTCCGTCGTGCTTCTCTCCGTCACTCAACTTACAACCGATACCGATAATGAATACCGCGCCATACTTTTTTGTAATGGCATGTTCGCGGCATTTAGGTTCCAGGTCCGGATAGAGTTGGCGCAATTCTTCAGCGTGAATGAAGTGCAGCTTTTGAGGCAGGCAAGGCTTGATTTCTGGATACATCTCATACACCATATATTCTGTGCGGATCATGGCGGCATAAATGCGGGTTACTATTTCTTTTAGGAAATCCACATTCCGGTTCTCAGCAGTGATAACACGTTCCCAGTCCCATTGGTCTACATAGAGTGAATGTAAGTTTCCCAGTTCTTCATCTGAGCGTATAGCATTCATATCCGTATAGATGCCATATCCGGGTTCAATATTATAGTCTGCCAATGTCAGTCGTTTCCATTTGGCAAGTGAATGTACAACTTCAGCTTGTGCGTCTCCCAGATCTTTGATAGGGAATGATACGGCACGTTCCACTCCGTTCAGATCATCATTGATACCCATTCCTTTTAATACAAAAAGCGGGGCGGTGACGCGGCGCAAACGTAATTCCGATGAAAGGTTCAACTGAAAGAACTCTTTAATCTGTTTGATTCCTAATTCTGTTTGTTTTAAGTCCAATAAGGGTTTGTACCCTTCTGGTTTTATTAGATAACTCATAAGTGTATACTATGTTTTTGTCCGGCAAATATAGGTATAATATTTATATTTGCATCGATTTTGGGCGAATTTGTTATCAAATTGTTTCTTGTTAACTACTTGTTGCTCTCAAAATAACATTCTTATTTTGAAGTCTTTGCAGTAAAAAAAGATAAATCATTAGGAATATGCCCGGATTTTTTATACTTTTGCCCCCGCATTTGAGGCCTGGTAGCTTAGTGAATAGAGCGTCAGATTCCGGTTCTGAAGGTCGTGGGTTTGAGTCCCACCCGGGTCACTATATAAGAAAGAGGAGATACTGTTTAAAGTATCCCCTCTTTCTTATATAGCATGTTAATCTGCCATTTTTATCATTTCCAATGGAAGTATTGAGTATGCCACTCTCAGTGTCTTTATTTCCGAATCGGTGGCATAAATGAATACGCACCTGTTGATAGTTGGAATCTGTATTTTTCTTATCTTCTCCTTCCATTTATATTGTACATAAGTGGTAGGGAGATAGGTTATGATGTCTTTGTTATTCAGACTCTCCCTTATTTTTCTTTCTTTCCGGGGTGATGTTAGTACGATGTACCAGTTCCGCGTTTCGTTGAGATGTTCTTTTATGTCTTGAAGTGTCATGATTAGTAAGTTTGCTTAATTATGAAATCGAAGGTTGTAAAGAATTGAGGTTTGTTAGCAATAGCTATAGGAAGAATTATACTGACCGTTATCTTATTACCTTTTCGGATATCTTTTGGGTTATATATCTTTTTATTTTTTGTACCTTCTATCAGAATGCTTGCTGTACAGGTTTCACTAATTTCACCATTACCATTTATTATCTCTTTTGAAGGAGAAGAGTCTGATATCGGGTAAAGTAATAAACCTGAGGCGCGTCCGTTGATGATGAATTGTGCATTATTCCAATTGACTTGTGCAGTTTCAGATGAATTATTCCGGATAACTATTTTCCAGAAATTCTCATTAGGAATGAACTCATAGGTGAGATTTCCGTTTATACATTCCAGTTTACCTTGTTGGTTTTCATGCCATTTGAAGCTTATGCAACAGTCTTTGTCTACATATTGGGCCTGCATAGTGGCTGGTAAAGTCCAAAAAAGCAAAAGTAGGAAACTGTGCTGTTTTTTGTATTTGCGATAGTCATTGTATATCCATAATAAAATTATCAAAATACAGATAGGAATGGCTATAAGTATAAGGATCAATAACGTCATAGCTGTTAAATGTTTATATGATTTTGTGACAAAAGTATCAAAATATATCTGTTTAAACAAACAATTTATGAATAAAATAGAATGCGTAAACAGATGAAATATTGTTTTTCGTCCTTTAGGTCTAAATTATAAATCGTACCTTCATTAAAATGGAAAAGCCCAATATATACATAGGTGAAATTATAAAAAATGTCATGGTTGAAAAACAAGTGACGAAGGCGGAACTTGCAAGAAGACTGCAAGTTAAGCCTCAAAGTGTTGATTATATGTTGACACGAAAAAGCATTGATACAGATACTCTCTATAACGTGTCAAAGGCTTTGGATTATGATTTTGCCCTGTTATATTCTATTAGTAAGGAACAGATAAATTGTGATAAAAAAGACGAAGCCTACAAATTGTCGACTGCTAAGGTTCTGATAGAGCTGGAATTAAAGCCGGAGGAAATCATAAAATTAAACTTGAAGAAAAAAATAGCAGAACTACTAAAATGATTTTCTTTTTCTCCAAAAATATCAAAGTGTCCGGTTTATTTGTCCGAACGCTTCACGTAATTTCTCCCAATTCTCACAAAATGCCTGCATAGACGGGAATAGTACATTTGCTCCCGCATCTAATAATACTTGGCCATCGATAGGACCTGTGTTGACGGCTACAGTGAATATACCTGCGGCTACACCAGCTTGTACTCCCATAGGTGCATTTTCCACCACGATAGCTTCATTGGGTTTCACTTTCCCTTTCTGCAGGGCCATCAGATAGGGTTCCGGATGCGGCTTGCCATATTTTACATCAAAGGCGGTTACCATCAATTCACGGTGAAACATGCCAGGGAAGTTGTGTGACAGCCGATCTAACAATGAATGTTGTCCGGAACCGGTAACTACCATAGGAACCAGTCCGTCTGCTTTTATTTTTTGCAGTACTTCCCATGCGCCGGGCATACGTTCCGGTTCGGGATTACTGTTGAACTCAGCACTCTTTTCTGCATATATACTCTTTATCATTTCAGGGGTGGCATCTTTACCGTATTGCCGCTGATAAACGATATTTATGGTAGCAGCTCCGGTTCTCCCCTCATGCAGATAAGCTTCTTCACGGCTCAGATGGAGGCCATGGCGTTCCATAACCTTATGCCAGGCATCGGCATGGTAAGGCATAGAGTTGAACAATACACCGTCCATATCAAAAAGGACAGATTTCAATTGAATTTGTGAGTACCCGCTGGATTGCAGATAACGGGCGATAGCTTCTTGAAACATAATACCTATTGTTTTGTGGCTGCAAAGATACAATAAAAAAACGAGGTGCGAATGAGTTTAATCATTCATACCTCGTCTATCTGTGTTTAACTTACTTCTCTTTAGAGTCTTGCTTGGATAGCTTTTGACTCTTCTTCGTATCCAGGCTTATTCAGCAGAGCAAACATATTCTTCTTGTATGCTTCTACGCCCGGTTGGTTGAATGGATTAACGCCCAGCAGATAACCGCTGATGCCACAACCGATTTCAAAGAAATAAAGCAACTGACCGATGTTATATTCGTCCAGTTTCTCGATAATGATGCGCATATTAGGCACACCACCGTCTACGTGAGCCAACTGAGTACCCAGTTCGGCCATCTTGTTTACTTCGTCCACACGTTTACCTGCCAGGAAGTTCAGACCGTCCAGGTTTGCTTCATCAGAAGGTACTTCCAGTTTGTGGTCTACTTTCTCTACAGAGATTACAGTTTCAAAGATAGTGCGTTCGCCTTCCTGAATCCATTGTCCCATAGAGTGCAGGTCGGTAGAGAAGTCTACAGCAGCCGGGAAAATACCTTTGTTTTCCTTACCTTCCGACTCTCCGTAAAGTTGTTTCCACCATTCGCTTACATAGTGCAGCTTCGGGCAGAAGTTCACAAGAATTTCAATCTTCTTGCCATTCTTGTACAACTCGTTACGAGTAGCAGCATATTGTGCAGCCAAGTTCTCTGCAAACGGAACATTTACTCCGCAAGCCTTTTCCATATCCGCAGCACCGGCGACCAATTTTTCGATATCGAAGCCAGCTATTGCAATCGGCAATAAACCTACCGGAGTCAGTACGGAGAAACGTCCTCCTACGTTATCGGGGATGATGAATGATTTGTAACCTTCTTTATCGGCTGTAATGCGGGCAGCGCCTTTCTTTGCATCCGTGATGGCAACGATTACTTTCTTAGCCATATCCTTACCGCGTTGGTCTTCGCATTGCTTTTTCAGCAGGCGGAAAGCAAGAGCAGTTTCGGTAGTAGTACCTGATTTGGAGATATTGATGACACCGAATTTCTTGTCTTTCAGGAATTCAGTCAGTTCATACAAATAATCTTCGCTGATATTGTGTCCTGCATAGATCATGACAGGCGCATTTTTCTTTTCCTGTAACCAGGTGAAACTGTTTGATAAAGCCTCGATAACTGCACGTGCGCCGAGGTAGCTTCCGCCGATACCGGCAACGATTACTACATCGCAATTGTCGCGCATAACCTGTGCAGTAGCTTTCAGGTCGGCCAGATGATCTTGACTGATAGATGAAGGGAGGTGCAACCAGCCCAGGAAGTCATTTCCTTTTCCGGTACCGTTTTCCAATGCTTCCTGCGCAGCCTTTACCTGAGCTTCGTAAGCAGCAACAGATGCTTTGGAGATAAATCCAAAAGTCTTTTCGATGTTCAAACTAATCATATTATTCTAGGTTTTAAAAGCCTCTCCTCTCATCCCTTTCTTATGGGAAAGGGGGAATTGAGTTACTTTTGGTTTAAAAGATGTTTATTGTATGTTGTTTATTATACTTCTATCTGAGCGAGTCAGTCAGCAACTTGATCTCTATCATCGGTGAAATACGTTCGTACAAGATGTTATAGACAGCATCCAGTATCGGCATATTGACATGGTGATGTTTGTTGATTTCCTTGATACACTTTGTTCCGTAGTATCCTTCAGCAATCATCTCCATTTCTATCTGCGCACTTTTCACAGAGTATCCCTTACCGATCATTGTACCAAACGTACGGTTACGGCTGAAATTAGAATATCCTGTCACCAGCAAGTCACCTAAATAAACAGAATCATTCACGTTTCTGTTCAGCGGATGTACGGTTTGCAGGAAACGATTCATTTCCTGTACGGCATTGGATATCAATACTGCTTGGAAGTTATCACCATATTTCAGGCCACTGCAAATACCTGCGGCAATGGCGTACACGTTTTTCAGTACAGAGCTGTATTCTATACCGGCTACGTCATTGCTGACAGATGTTTTAATGAATGAACTGGCCAGGCGGCGGGCGATAGTGCATGCCTTATCCGTGTCCGGGCAAGCAATGGTGAGATAAGAGAGACGTTCCAGGGCTACTTCTTCCGCATGGCAGGGACCCGCCAATACAGCAATATTTTCAGGTGGAACGCCATATTCTTTTGTGAAGTACTCCGATACGATCAGATTGTCATCGGGTACGATTCCTTTAATAGCAGTGATGATGAATTTATCCCGTATCCGCGTTTTCAGTTTCTTTAAGTGAGCTTTGAGATAAGGGGAAGGGGTGACAAATATCAGCGTATCAGACTCTTTCACTACATCGTTGATGTTAGAGGAAAAATTGATACGCTTCATGTCAAATTTGACGCCCGTCAGGTAGGCAGGGTTATGGCCCAGTCGTTTAAAATCAGTTATACGATCATCTCGTCGCATATACCAGTTAATCGACTCAGCCTGAGCAAGTACCATTTTTGCAATGGCTGTAGCCCAGCTTCCTCCGCCCATTATGGCTATCTTTCCGGGTAGTTTCATATCGAAATTAATAATTAATAATTAAAAATTAAAAGAGGGAAAGGAAAGTAAACTCCTTTCCCTCGTTCGATCTTTAATCTTCTTATTTAATTTTTAATTCTTTAATTCTTAATTTTTTCGACCCAGCCTTCTACGTCATTTACAGATGGGTTGGTCAGTTCCAATTTGTATTTCTTGTTGATACCGCAAATATCCTGATGCAACTTTTGCGGATTTACACCTTTCATGTCTTCTATTGTGTTGTAGCCGGCTTTCTGGATAACGGGTACCCAGTCTTCGGCAATGCCCAGTTCCATATATTTGGCCGGAGCATCTTTCGGGATAACCTTCTCGGGACGCATTTGCGGGAAGAATAGCACTTCCTGAATGTATGACTTACCTGTCATCAGCATAGTAAGACGGTCGATACCGATACCGATACCAGATGTAGGAGGCATACCAAACTGCAGGGCACGCAGGAAGTCTTGGTCGATGAACATTGCTTCATCGTCACCCTTTTCGCTCAGGCGTAACTGATCTTTGAAACGTTCTTCCTGATCGATGGGATCATTCAACTCACTGTAAGCATTGGCAAGTTCCTTGCCATTCACCATCAACTCAAAACGTTCAGTCAGACCCGGTTTGCTGCGGTGCATCTTGGTCAACGGACTCATTTCAACAGGATAGTCAGTGATGAATGTCGGTTGAATGAAAGTTCCTTCACAGAATTCACCGAATATTTCATCTATCAGCTTACCCTTGCCCATGGTGTCATCAATCTCCATCTTCAGCTCTTTACAGATCTGGCGGATTTCTTCTTCACTCTTGCCATTGAGGTCGTAACCGGTTTTCTCCTTGATAGCATCCAGGATAGGCAAGCGGCGGTATGGTGCCTTGAAACTGATAGTCTTACCGTCGATGGTGGTCTCTTCGCTGCCATTTACAGCAATGCAGATACGTTCCAGCAATTTTTCGGTAAAATTCATCATCCAATTGTAATCCTTATATTGTACGTAAAGCTCCATACAGGTGAACTCCGGATTATGGTTCTTGTCCATACCTTCGTTACGGAAGTTCTTGCCGATTTCATAAACACCCTCAAAACCACCTACAATCAGACGTTTCAGGTAAAGCTCGGTAGCGATACGCAGATACAGGTCGATATTCAGTGAGTTGTGGTGGGTAATGAACGGGCGGGCGCTTGCTCCACCTGCTATAGATTGCAGAATGGGAGTTTCCACTTCGGTATAGCCAGCTTCATCCAGTACGGCACGCATGGTCTTAATGACAGTGGCACGTTTTAAGAATGTATCTTTTACGCCGTCATTTACAATAAGGTCGACGTAACGTTGGCGATAACGCAGTTCAGGATCTTCAAAAGAGTCATAAGCTACACCGTCTTTGTATTTTACGATAGGCAGTGGCTTGATGGATTTTGCCAGTACGGTCAACTTCTGGGCGTGGATACTGATTTCGCCCATCTGAGTACGGAAAACAAAACCTTCGATTCCAATGAAGTCGCCTAAGTCGAGCAGGCGTTTAAATACAGTATTGTAGAGTTCCTTGTCTTCTCCCGGACAGATATCGTCGCGAGTGATATACACCTGAATGCGACCTTTGGAGTCCTGCAATTCAACGAACGAAGCCTTACCCATTACCCGGCGCGTCATCATACGTCCGGCTACGGATACCTTGCGAGGTTCTGCGTCATCTTTAAATTCCGCTTTTATATCTGTAGAGAAAGCATTGGTTACATACTCTGCAGCGGGATAGGGTTCGATGCCCATCGCGCGAAGTTCATTCATACTATTACGTCGAATGATTTCCTGTTCACTTAGTTCTAATACATTCATTTCGTTGTACATTAACACAATTTGGGAGCAAAAATACGAAACATTTTTCATATAATGGCATGAAGAAGGGGAGAATTAGGAAAAGTTTAAAGTCAACGTGTACATTCTCAGTGGAGTGAATGAATTTCTCTTTGAAGTAGCGATAATCTCTTTGTTCTCCTTTTCTTGTTTGCTTATGGGAAAATCAGTACCTTTGCACCCCAAAATAGAGGAAATAGGTATTATGACAGGACAAAAGGCACCCACAGCGTTGGGAACAGAAAAGATTGGAAAGCTACTGATGCAATATGCCGTACCGGCGATTATCGCTATGACGGCATCTTCTTTATACAATATGGTAGATAGCATTTTTATCGGTCACGGAGTAGGCACAATGGCTATTTCGGGACTGGCATTAACTTTCCCCCTGATGAATCTTGCTGCTGCGTTCGGCTCGTTGGTAGGAGTTGGGGCTTCCACATTGGTATCGGTTAAACTGGGACAAAAAGATTATGATACAGCCCAGCGTATTTTGGGTAATGTACTGGTGTTGAATATCGTACTGGGATTGGCTTTTACGGTCGTAACGATGATATTCCTCGATCCTATCCTTTACTTCTTTGGTGGGAGTGATGAAACGGTGAAGTACGCCCGTGAATACATGCAGATTATTTTGCTGGGTAATGTTGTCACCCATCTTTATCTTGGCTTAAATGCTGTTCTACGCTCTTCCGGACATCCGCAAAAGGCAATGTACGCCACTATCGCTACAGTAGTTATCAATACGATACTTGACCCTTTATTTATTTACGGTTTCGGCTGGGGGATTCGTGGAGCTGCTATTGCCACCATCATAGCACAGGTTATTTCACTGTTGTGGCAATTTAAGATATTCAGTAACAAAGACGAGCTGCTACATTTCCATCGCGGTATATTCCGCCTGCGCCGTAAGATTGTGATGGATTCGCTTGCTATCGGTATGTCTCCTTTCCTGATGAATCTGGCAGCATGTTTTATTGTAATTGTTATTAATCAGGGGTTGAAGCGCTATGGTGGAGACTTGTCTATCGGTGCATTCGGTATTGTCAACCGCCTGGTATTTATATTCGTAATGATCGTGATGGGATTGAATCAGGGCATGCAGCCTATTGCCGGATATAACTTTGGTGCGCAGCAATATGCACGTGTTTCCCGGGTGCTGAAACTGACTATAATCTTTGCTACGGTTGTCACTACATCAGGTTTTCTGATGGGAATGATTATACCCGATCTGATGGTTTCCATATTTACTTCTGACGAAGAACTGATAGCTATTTCGGCACGTGGACTGCGTGTTGTAGTGATGTTCTTTCCGATAATCGGTTTCCAGATGGTGACGTCGAATTTCTTCCAGAGTATCGGGATGGCGAGCAAGGCTATATTCTTGTCTCTTACCCGCCAGATGCTTTTCCTGCTTCCGGCACTGATAATTCTGCCTCATTTCTTCGGTGCGGTCGGTGTTTGGTATAGTATGCCGGTTTCCGATTTACTTGCCAGTTTGGTGGCAATGGTGATGCTGGTTAGCCAGTTCCGTAAATTTAAAAGAGGCGAAGGATAGCGTGAAAAACATGCGGTTCGTGGTAAAGTTAGCTATAACCGGAAAAATAGTATAGATTATTTTTTTGTTTCTTTCCTATAAATCCTTACTTTTGCTATTAGTAAACCAATATTTAGATTGAAGCTATGAATAAGAAATTCGTTGTGAACATCGGTCGCCAATTGGGAAGTGGCGGAAAGGAGATAGGGGAGAAGTTGGCAGCCCGTTTGGGTATCGATTTCTATGACAAGGAGTTAATAACTCTGGCTTCCAAGGAGAGCGGCCTATGCCGTGAGTTTTTTGAGAAAGCCGATGAACGTGCCTCGCAAGGGATTATCGGCGGACTCTTTGGCATGCGTTTCCCTTTTGTGGGAGATGGTGCTTTACCAACCCAGAATTGCCTCAGTAACGATGCGCTTTTCAAGGTGCAGAGTGATGTAATCCGCCAGTTGGCAGCAGAGAAATCCTGCCTTTTTGTAGGTCGTTGTGCCGATTATATCCTGCGTGATCATCCCCGTTGTGCCAATATCTTTATTTCCGCTTCGCATGAAACACGCGTTGCCCGTCTGTGTGCTTCACATCATGTTTCAGAAGAAGAAGCCGAAAATATGATGAATAAGGCTGATAAAAAACGTTCGGAATATTATAACTATTATAGCTATAAGATATGGGGAGCTGCGGCAACCTATCATCTGTGCATTGACTCTTCTGTGCTGGGGATTGAAAAGACTATCGATTTTATAGAAGATTTTGTGAAGCTTAAAATAAAGTGAAACAGAACAATTTCTAACCCGGACCATACCTTCTCCGTATCTGGTCCATACCAACTCCATACCAAGTCCAAGTGTATAGACACGGAGCAAGTACGGAGAAAACACGGTCTTGGTAATATGAAGGGGAAAAACAGAACAAAAAAAAGAGAGACTACAACTGCGTAATCTCTCTTTTCTTTTATATCATCTGATATTACATCATTGTCAGCAATATCATCTGGCCTGCCAGAATACGCAGGAACATTGTCAACGGATAAACAGTAGAATAACCTACTGCCGGAGCGTCATTACCGGATGCCTGATTAGCATAAGCTAGTGCAGGAGGGTCCGTGTTACTACCGGCAATCAATCCCATCAGGGTGAAGTAATTCACTTTGCAGTAGAAGCGGGCAATCATACCGATAATCAGCAAAGGAATAACAGTGATCAGGAAACCATAGCCTACATACAGCAAACCGGAGCCTTCTACCACTGTTTCTACAAAGTGGGCACCGGCTTCGATGCCTACGCTGGCAAGGAAGAGTACGATACCGATTTCACGCAGCATCAAGTTGGCACTCATGGTTGTATAAGTCACCAGTTTCAGCTTATGACCGAAGCGGCCGATAAGAATAGCTACTACCAGCGGACCACCTGCCAGACCGAGTTTGACCGGAGTGGGTATGCCCGGGAAAGCGATAGGAAGACTACCCAACAGGATACCCAGGAAGATACCCACGAAGATAGTCACAATATTAGGCGTATCCAGACGTTTCAGTTGATTACCCAGTACTCCGGCAACACGCTCTACGGCATCTTGCTGCCCAACGACCATTACACGGTCACCTACCTGTAGTATCAGGTTCGGATCAGCAAACAAGTCCATACCGGAACGGTTGATACGGGTTACATTTACTCCATACATACTACGGAAATGGAGGCTGCCTAATTTTTTACCATTGATTTCAGATTTTGTCACCAATATACGGCGCGAAACCATCGGCATGTCTTGTTTTTCCCAGTCCACCTGAATTTCTTTACCGATGAAAGCGGTTACTGCTTCAGCATCTTCTTCGGAACATACAATGAATACCTGGTCGCCGATATGAAATTCCGTATCTTGGTTGGGGATGCTGACATGTCCCTCGTGACGGATACGTGAGCATACAAAAGGACGTCCCATAAACTCTTTGATCTGGATGAGTTTTTTCCCGTCAATAGATTCGTTGCGGACTTCCAGATGTAACATGTGGGGCATGTGCTTCATATCAGAAGTCTGAACGGCCAGTTCATCTTCTTCTTTTTTCAGGTTCACCCGGCAGATGTAGCGGATAGCAATGATGGAACCAATGATACCGACAACACCGAGCGGGTAAGCGCAGGCATATCCCAGTGCGATAGGGTCGCCCGTGTAGTTTAACTGATTCAAAGCTTCCTGTGCGGCACCCAAACCCGGAGTATTGGTGACAGCACCGTAGAGGATACCTACCATCATGGGAAGATCGATTCCCCCGTCGATGAAATAAATACCCAGAGCTACTGCAATATTCAGTACCACAATACCTACTGCAAGCATGTTTAGGGTCATTCCACCTTTCTTAAAAGAAGAGAAGAACGACGGTCCTACTTGTAGACCGATACAGAATACAAATAAAATTAACCCGAATTCGCGGATGAAGTGCAAAATGTGTGTTTCACCCGTAAAACCGAAATGTCCCATCAGAATACCAGTGAAGAGCACAAATGTGACACCCAATGATATCCCGAAAAATTTAATCTTACCCAAAAGCACGCCGACAGATATTACGAATGCATACAAGCATACAATATGGGCGACGGAGGCAGGGTCCCATAACAAACTCTCTAACCAATCCATAGTTACTTTTGTTTATCTTTTTTATTAGCTTATTGAATTTTCGCGCAAAGGTAGGCATTAAAAGGGAGGTGGCAAAGGGTTTGCTGGAGTTTTTCTTTTAGGGTATAGGTAAAGGTGTCAGAGGTTAATTGGGTAGTATGCAGGGATATTAGTTTATACTCTAAAATGTAAGGTGTACTTTGCAATCATGTATATGCATGCGGAATTCATGCTTGCAGAATGTCATTTCTCCATGCGAATTTTACTTAAAAAACCTTGTATTATTAAGTTATTGAGTATATTTGCAAGTCCTATTTTATGCAAATAGGTAAATGAAGAGATTACTAATTATCTTTTTAATTATAAAGTAAACTATGGCAGACAGTAAAGAAAAACTCTTCTCGGACTTTGCTCCCACCACCACCGAACAGTGGATGGAGAAAGTAACAGCTGACCTGAAAGGAGCTGATTTTGAGAAGAAACTCGTTTGGAAAACAAACGAAGGATTCAAGGTAAAACCTTTCTATCGCATGGAAGACCTCGAGGAATTGAAAACGATGGATGCACTTCCCGGTGAATTCCCCTATCTCAGAGGTACCAAGAAAGACAACAACGAGTGGCTTGTTCGCCAGGAAATTAAAGTGGAATGCCCCAAGGAAGCCAATGCAAAAGCGCTGGATATCCTGAATAAAGGTATCGATTCACTGGCTTTCCGTGTAAAGGCAAAAGAACTCAATGCCGAATACATCGAGACTTTGCTTGAGGGAATCTGCGCTGAGTGTGTAGAGCTGAATTTCTATACTTGTCAGGGACATGTGGTAGGACTTGCAGAACTTTTGGTGGCTTACTTCCAGAAGAAAGGCTATGACCTAGCGAAGTTGCAGGGTTCCATCGGTTATGATTTCTTTGACAAGATGCTGGCAAAGGGCAAAGAAAAGGGTGATATGGTGCAAACAGCCAAAGCTCTGATTGAAGCAACTACTGCTCTGCCGAAATACCGTGTACTGAATGTGACAGCTTTGACGCTGAACAATGCCGGAGCATACATTTCCCAGGAACTGGGTTATGCTCTCGCTTGGGGTAATGAATATATGAATCAGCTGACAGAAGCAGGGGTTCCTGCTGCTCTTGTTGCCAAGAAGATTAAATTCAACTTTGGTATCAGCTCTAATTACTTCCTTGAGATTGCTAAGTTCCGTGCTGCCCGTATGTTGTGGGCAAACATCGTAGCTTCTTATGATGCCGATGCTCAATGTGCCGCCAAAATGCACATACATGCTGAAACTTCTACGTTCAACCTTACTTTATTTGATGCTCATGTAAACCTGTTGCGTACGCAGACAGAGGCTATGAGTGCTGCACTGGCAGGTGTAGATTCAATGACAGTAACTCCGTTTGATAAGACTTACGATGCTCCTAATGAATTTTCGGAACGTATGGCGCGCAATCAGCAATTGTTGCTGAAAGAGGAGTCACACTTTGATAAGGTGATTGACCCTGCTGCCGGTTCTTACTATATTGAAAATCTGACTGTATCCATTGCTAAACAAGCTTGGGAACTTTTCCTGGCTGTTGAAGAAGAAGGTGGCTTCTATGCTGCTGTGAAGGCAGGTACGGTGCAGGCTGCTGTGAACGAAAGTAACAAGGCTCGTCATAAAGCGGTTGCTCAACGTCGCGAAGTGTTGCTGGGTACGAATCAGTTCCCGAACTTTAATGAGAAGGCAGGCGAGAAGAAACCGCTGGAAGCTACTTGCTGCTGCGGTGGTCATGATACTTGTGAGAAAGATGTGGCTACACTCAACTTTGACCGTGCTGCCAGTGAATTCGAAGCATTGCGCCTCGAAACAGAAGCTTCAGGTAAGCGTCCGAAAGCCTTTATGCTGACTATCGGTAATCTGGCTATGCGTCAGGCACGTGCTCAGTACTCTTGTAACTTCCTTGCTTGTGCCGGATATGAGGTTGTTGATAACCTGGGCTTCCCGACTGTAGAAGCTGGTGTGGAAGCTGCGATGGCTGCTAAAGCTGATATCGTGGTGCTTTGTTCCAGTGATGATGAATATGCAGAATATGCTGTTCCGGCTTTCCAGGCTCTGAATGGTCGTGCTATGTTTATCGTAGCCGGTGCTCCTGCCAATATGGACGAGCTGAAAGCTGCCGGTATCGAGAACTTCATCCATGTTCGTGTCAACGTACTGGAAACATTAAAGGAATACAACGCTAAACTTTTGAAGTAAGATGAGAAAAGATTTTAAAAACTTAGATATATATGCCGCATTCAAGCCCGCTAACGGTGCTGAGTGGCAAAAGGCTAACGGCATCCATGCTGATTGGAAAACGCCGGAACACATTGAAGTGAAGCCTGTTTATACAAAAGAAGACCTGGAAGGCATGGAACATTTGGGCTATGCTGCCGGTCTGCCTCCTTATCTGCGTGGTCCGTACTCAGTGATGTACACACTACGCCCTTGGACAATCCGTCAGTATGCCGGATTCTCTACAGCTGAAGAATCAAATGCATTCTACCGTCGTAATCTGGCTTCCGGACAGAAAGGTTTGTCTGTAGCCTTCGACTTGGCTACACATCGTGGCTACGACCCTGACCATGAACGTGTGGTAGGTGATGTGGGCAAGGCTGGTGTATCTATCTGCTCACTGGAAAACATGAAGGTTCTTTTTGACGGTATTCCTCTGAATAAGATGTCTGTGTCCATGACTATGAATGGTGCTGTTCTTCCAATTCTGGCATTCTATATCAACGCCGGTCTGGAACAAGGTGCTAAATTGGAGGAAATGGCAGGTACTATCCAGAACGATATCCTGAAAGAGTTCATGGTGCGTAATACCTATATTTATCCGCCTGCATTCTCCATGAAGATCATATCCGATATTTTCGAATATACTTCTCAGAAGATGCCGAAGTTCAACTCTATCTCTATCTCCGGTTACCACATGCAGGAAGCGGGAGCTACGGCAGACATTGAGTTGGCTTATACGTTGGCCGACGGTCTTGAATACCTTCGTGCCGGTGTTGCCGCAGGCATAGATATCGATGCTTTCGCTCCGCGTTTGTCTTTCTTCTGGGCTATCGGTACCAATCACTTCATGGAAATTGCCAAGATGCGTGCGGCTCGTATGCTTTGGGCAAAGATCGTGAAACAGTTCAATCCGAAGAATCCGAAATCACTGGCTTTGCGTACGCACTCCCAGACTTCCGGTTGGTCGTTGACTGAACAAGATCCGTTCAATAATGTAGGTCGTACTTGTATAGAAGCTATGGCTGCAGCTTTGGGACATACTCAGTCTCTGCATACCAATGCTCTTGATGAGGCTATCGCATTGCCGACAGACTTCTCTGCCCGTATCGCACGTAATACTCAGATTTATATTCAGGAAGAAACTTATATCTGTAAGAACGTTGACCCATGGGGAGGTTCTTATTATGTAGAGTCTCTGACAAATGACTTGGCTCACAAGGCTTGGGAGCTTATCCAAGAAGTAGAAAAACTGGGTGGTATGGCAAAGGCTATCGAAACCGGTATTCCTAAGATGCGTATCGAAGAAGCTGCTGCACGTACACAGGCTCGTATCGACTCCGGTTCTCAGACTATCGTTGGTGTGAATAAATATCGTCTGGAGAAAGAAGCTCCGATTGATATCCTCGAAATCGACAATACGGCTGTTCGTCTGGAACAGATTGAGAACCTGAAACGTTTGAAAGAAGGAAGAAATGAAGCTGAAGTGCAGAAAGCATTGGAAGCTATTACCAAATGCGTGGAAACCAAGGAAGGCAATTTGCTGGAACTGGCAGTAGAAGCTGCCCGTGTTCGCGCTACGTTGGGAGAAATCTCTTATGCTTGCGAAAAGATTGTAGGACGTTATAAGGCAATAATCAGAACTATATCAGGCGTGTATTCATCAGAAAGTAAGAATGACAGCGACTTCAAGCGTGCTTGCGAATTGGCCGAGAAGTTTGCAAAGAAAGAGGGACGTCAGCCTCGTATTATGGTTGCCAAGATGGGTCAGGACGGTCACGACCGTGGCGCCAAAGTAGTTGCGACCGGATATGCCGATTGTGGTTTCGACGTGGATATGGGACCGTTGTTCCAGACGCCTGCCGAAGCTGCCCGCGAAGCTGTTGAAAACGATGTTCACGTAGTGGGCGTATCTTCATTGGCTGCCGGACACAAGACACTGGTTCCGCAAATCATTGAAGAACTGAAGAAGCTGGGTCGTGAGGATATCATCGTAATTGCAGGTGGTGTAATTCCTGCACAGGACTATGATTTCTTGTATAAAGCCGGTGTAGCTGCTATTTTTGGTCCCGGTACCCCAGTTGCCAAAGCTGCTTGTCAGATTCTGGAAATCTTGATGGACGAAGAATAAATCTTTCATTCATATAGTTTTAGAGAGGCAGGGTATTGTATTAATATCCTGCCTCTCGTATTTTAAGTATATAGAGATAAAATTAGTTGGTTTTTAATGTCATATTAATCTTTTCTTTAACCAATCCGGTGGATATTTGCGGCATCATTTCTTTGATATCCGTAATCTAATAATTGATATTGCATGAAAAAATTATTACTTCTTTTTATCTCAGCTTTATTAGCTGTAAGTGTACAGGCACAATCAAATGATAAGTCTGGTAACTGGAAACTGATTGTGTCGGATGAATATCCGGCAGATGACATCGGTGTGGCAACGTATGACGTTGTAGCTGACTTTGGAGCAGATCCTACCGGAGTGGAAGACTCGTGGAGTATTTTCCAAACGGCACTTAACAAACTGGGTGAGAACAGGCGTGGTGGTGTGCTTTTTGCTCCTGCCGGCCGTTATCGTATTACCGGGAAACTTTATATTCCTACAGGTGTGACGCTGCGCGGCGAATGGAAACGGCCGACCAAAGGAGTAGCCATACAGGGAACCATTCTGATGGTAGACAATGCCGGAGGAGATGAACTTGAGTCGAAATCTTTCATTACCATGGAGCCTTCCACTGCTTTGACCTACCTCTCCATTTGGTATCCACACCAGGATCCGGATTATATAAAGCCTTATCCGCCGACAGTGCTTTATGGACGTGATGGTGTGTGGGGTAATGAATATTGTAATGTCCGTCATGTAACATTGGTAAATTCTTACAGCGGCATTATCCTTTCCAGAAAGAACGGTGGTGGTTGCCCGAATATCTATGATGTGTATGGAACCCCACTGAGCCGTGGTATTGAGATTGATAACATCGCTGACGTCGGTCGTTTTGAGCAGATATACTTTTCTCCTGATTATTGGGCAGGTTCAGGGCTTGAAGGAGCACCGAAAGCAGGTTCCGCTTTCACTGATTGGATCTACCAAAATGGGGTAGGTATAACAATGCGTCGTAATGACTGGTCTTACACCTGTTTCGTCGATATCGAAGGGTATAATTGTGGTTTTAAGACCGGAAATAGCATGTCCGGTGACGGCAATCCGAACGGTCATAATTACGGTTTTCACCTGAAAGGCTGCCAGACCGGTATTCATGTTGATGGTAGTTCTTCCTCCGGCATTATGTTTACTCGCGTGGAGATGGAGGATTGTGAAAATGGTATCGTTGTATCTTCTGCCGACGGCCCTATTCAGCTTTACGGATGTGAAATATCCGCTCGTGAGAATGCTGTACTTATGGAATCCGGTTCTTCTTCTCGCTTGATGATGGAGCAATGTACTGTAAAAGGGGGAGCGGTGAATAGTATGTCAGGTGATTTTGTCGCTTCGGATTGCGACTTCAATAATAGTACTCCGCAAGTTTTCATAGGTTCGGATGCACGCTGCATTCTTAAGGGTAACCGCTTCGCAAAGAGAGTAGATATTCAAAACAATTCGCTGTTTGAATGTCATATAGATCACACTGCTCTGACGGAGAGGAACAAACTGCCGGAATTTCCTGACTTGCGTGTACCTGAAACAAAACCTGCCCGTGTGGCGCTTTATAATGTCCTTGATTTCGGCATTGAACCTTTCGTTGTGCCTTTCAATGCTTCTACGAATACGCAGAGTATCCAAAATGCGATTCGTAATGGTCTTAATAGTGCGAAGGATGCTACTGCAGCTATACAAAGTGCCCTGGATAAAGCCAAAGCTGATGGGGGGGGGATTGTCTATCTTCCCGGCGGGCGGTATAAGATGCTCGGGACTCTTACTGTGCCTACCGGAGTAGAACTGCGTGGTGCAGCTGATTTTGGGAGTATTCCCCGCGGGCACGGAACCATTTTTGAGGTATATGCTGGTAAAGGACAGCCTTCTGGAGAATCATTTTTGAAACTTGAAGCCGGTAGTGGTGTTCGTGGAATATCCATTAATTATCCTGAACAACTCTCTTCAATGTTGCCTGCGATGGCACAGTATCCGTACACCATTCAGGGGAAAGGGAAAGATATCTATATTGTCAACGTCGGCATACGTGCAGCCTGGAACGGACTGGATTTGTTCAGTAATAAGTGCGATAACCACTATGTGGACTATCTGGCAGGGCATGCCTTCAAGAATGTGATTCGTATAGGCGGAGGTTCGCAAGGCGGTATGGTTAATAACATGCAGTTCAATACCATTGTCTATGCTTGTGGTGCTGAAACAAAGTTTGGATCTTGGTCTAATAATGCCGATGCTGATAATGGCAAGGCATACGATCAGAATATGAAGGAACTTCGTTTTATTACGGTGGAAGACTGTACTGATGAGATTCTTTACAATGATTTCCATTACGGAGGGTACGAGGGTATTGTGTTCGATAAGTCCGATGCAGGCAGGGCTGCTTCCGGCAAGGTACTTGGACTGGGTATAGATGGTTCGATGAATGCTGCCATGTTCAATGCGTTGGGCAGTGCAGGTTTTCCGCTGGTGAATACGCAGTTGGTTGCTCTTGAGGCAAAGAGCACCGCTTTCCCTGATACCCGTTACATTACTTTGGGTGAAACATTTACAGGAAATGCTGAGTTTTATGGCATAGATCTTTGGGGAGGACCTAAACATTCGGCTGTTATTAATAATGGGAACTTGGTATTGAATCTGGCCAATTTTTCGACTACCGGCAACGTTTATCATTTCTATTTGCCTAAATCAACCGGAAAGGCCAAGATGCACAATGCGGTAGTAAATATGAAGTCTGACGCTAGTATTGCTAACTCAAGTCATGAGAAGCAGGCATTCGTTGGTGCCAGTGTCCTCGATATAGAATCGTGGAGAATTAAGCTGATGGGTGAATGGGATTGCAATCTCACGCTTACACCTGTTTTTGAGGCTACCGATGCCTTGTTGAGCCGCACTAAGTGGAGCATCACTGCCAATGTGAACAATGGGAATGCCCGTAATGCCATTGACAATAATGTATCCACCAGATGGGACACAGGACAGTCACAAAAAAACGGTCAGATGGTTACTGTGAATATGAATGCTGCCAATAAGCTGAACAGAATAATCCTGGATTCTTCAAAAAGTCCCGGTGACGGTCCTGCCGGTTATGAACTGTATGTGAAGAATGGCGCTAACGCTGACTGGAAACTTGTAGCCGAAGGGAAAAACGGCACTTCCGTACTGATTATCGGTTTCCCGGAAGAGACGGCAACACACTTCAAAATTACTCAGACCGGAACGAAGGGCGGATATTGGTCTATCCACGAACTCTATGCGGCACTAGTGAATGATACCCCTACAAGTATATCACCAGAGGTTGCCGAACCAGCTGGAGAGATTTATTATTATGACGGTCAGTTGGCTTGGAGTGGATTGAAAAGCGATGTAGACAATCAGGTTGAAATCATTGATTTGTCGGGACGACGCGTATTATCACAGCAAGTGAATACTAATTCCTTGCAATTATCCGGTATGCAAGGCGGGTTCTATATTGTGGTGGTCAGTGATGGTACGAATGTGTTGCGGAAGAAACTGTTCTTTAAAGAATAAAAGCCTTGACCGGAGTGTGATTTCACGTTTGGTTGATGAGAATTATAAATTGTTTGTTTTTAGTCTTTATATTGATTATCAATGTGTTGTATTTACCAAATGTTTTTTTGGTAATGTAAAAGCATTTACCGCAGGATGTAACGACTTTTACCGCTTATTGTAACGCTCTTTACCTCGGTATGTAACGACCTTTACCTCGGCGTGTAAATGAAGTTACCGTGTGGGGTGAGGGTTGTTACCATGAAATGAAACAGCCGTGTCCTCGTAAGGTGAAATTCATTCACCTGCCGGGGAACGGCTGTTTGTTTGTAAGATATAACTGGCCGTCTGTTGTATGATAGATAGCAGAAACCTTGTTGCAAGCCCAATTTCCTGGCCAGTGCCATCGCTTTTTGTTGTTCGGCAGGCGAGAGTAAAGTTTCTCCTTTCCGTTTCTGATAATATCGTCTGATTCCTCAACTGCCTATCAGCCCATAGCGGAATATTCCTGACGCACTGACAGCCAGTGCTTCCGTGGTGCGGACAAAAACTTTGGCATAGCGCACTTTTTGGTTGAAACGGTAATATTCGCATTTCCTTGTCATGGCTTCAATTGTTTTCGGGTTCAGTGTCGGCATAAGGGCAATCTGCTGTCGCGCACAGACCAAAGTTATGGGGAACTCTTGAATAATCGAATGATTCTTTTTCCACTGTGTTTTCAATTAAATGATTGTGCGGCAAAGGTACGATATATATCACAGATTGAGGCAGATTATAAAATGATATTCTGTGATATTATGACTTGTTTTTATAAAGTATGTTTGACTGAAATATCAGGATTATCTTTTACAAATAAAAAATCCGTTACTTCCATATCATACATCAGTAACGGATTTACCCTGTCAAACAATCTGATTACTTCGTTAGATTCCTATATCTCTGTAAAGCTTCCAGATAATAGTAGTCTGCATAGTTCAGCGGCACATCAATTTCCGAGCCATGAGGAAGTGAACCGGTGGAGTGCATCAGTACAAATCCTTGGTTGCTGTCTTTCACTGCCAAATATTTATCACTGGAAAGATTCTTCAGAATGGTTTCGGCATAGTCGAAGTATTTCTTTCCTTCCGGAGCCAAGGTGCTGAGTTCAAGTAATGCTGAGGCTGTGATGGCTGCTGCCGAAGCATCTCTCGGAGTGCTTTTACCTACCGGTGCGTCATAGTCCCAATATGGAATGCAGTCGTCGGTAGTTACTCTTTTCATAATCATATCCGCTATGTTTGTAGCTTCTTGAAGGAAAGCAGTATCTTTTGTTTCGCGATAACATGAAGTGTAGCCATATACTGCCCAAGCTTGTCCGCGCGACCAGGCAGAACCATCGTTTTTACCTTGATAAGTACCTTTACTTTCCACTGTGCCATCACTGTTGTAACTGATGACATGATAAGAGGTATAATCCGGACGGAAATGATGTTTCATAGTGGTCTGGGCATGTTTAACAGCTGTTTTGTAATAAATACTGTCACCAGTCAGCCGGGTTGCATTAAACAATAAATCTAAGTTCATCATGTTATCAATGATAACCGGAAAATTCCAGTGTCCGAAGTCCCACGAGCGGATACAGCCAATTTCTGGATTGAAACGTGCGCGGAGATTATCTGCTGTTTCCACGATTATGCTTCTGATGCTGTCATTAGGAGCCAGACGGAGAGCATTGCCGAAACTGCAATTGATCATGAAACCTAAATCATGCGTATCTTTGAAACTTTTTATCGGATTCAGTAAATTCGTATATTTGATAGCTTCTTCTTTTAATTTCTCATTTTCTGTCATCTCATAGGCATACCATAGGCTCCCGGGGAAAAAACCGCTGGTCCAATCGTAGATATCGGTCAGATGCCTTTTACCTGTTATTTCAACAGATGGATTAGGTAAAAGAGCTTTTTGGAATGAATCGGGACTTCGTTCCAATTGGCTGGTAAGAAAGTCGGTGTCATATCCCGCCCATACAGATCTGGGAAGTTTTGCAGAGTCAGCAAGCTCATTTGCCGTCAATTCCAATTGATAGGAAGCAACATCTAAAGCTTCTTTTGCCCATGATTCCTGATTCATATCTGTTTTCTTTTGACAACTGACGAGCCCCAATAATAGAGCGGCTATAATTAATCTGTTTATTTTCATACTAAAAATTGAATTATGATTATTACTATACTACTTAATCTTCTGATTGATAGACTACGTTTGCAGGGATTAATATCTGTTTCTCCTTTTGATTTCGGAAAATGATAATTTCCACTACTTTGGTAAAATCAGCCTGTTTAGTGTATTTTATCATATCCGCCAATGTGTGAATATCGTTTCCTGCCAATGAAAGAATTACGTCATTAGGTTGTATAAAGTCACGTAATGGACTTTCCAATGCATCAACAGCAATGACATATACACCTCGCTTAGAATCCATTCCGGTAGCGGAACGTTCTTCTTCCGAATCCAGTTCTTTCAAAGACAATCCTGACCAGCTTTTAGTGACTATGTTTTTAGCTTTATGCGCATAAATAGTCGGGAGGGGCATTTGGGGGTGTTTAGCCAGTTGTTTTAAATTAGGAGAAACCACTCCGAACTTATCCATCTCAAAGTTCTTGAAACCACATAAAGGAGTTATCTTTGAAATCTCCACAATACTGAAGTCACCAATGAGGGCATTTTTGAATGTCACGGGATAAACAACAGAATGTTTGTCTGTATGATTTCTAATTGCCTTCTGATATGACAGGCTGTCAGTAAATAAATTGTAATCTGTCTCTGCTCCCCAATTAGAAACTCTGATAGGACGATAAGGACGCATTATCAGATTTCTGACAAACACATCACCACTGTTTTTGAACCATACATGTGGGTGGAATGTATTATTAACTATTATATTGTTTTCTACAACTCGATAAAAACCTTCTCTTAGCTTTATCCCTCCACCCAAGCAAAGATTATTGTAAATATGATAATTACTGGAACCATCATCCAGGTCAATATCCCAACCACGGTCACATCTGAATCGGTTGTACCGTATTATATTTTCTTTTTTAGCGTCAAGAAGGATGATGTCAGGCTCTACTGCAACCAAGCTGTCCATTTGGGAACGATTGCTTCTCCAAAAACGATCTCTGCCCCAGGAATTAAATGAACCGTGATCACCTGTTTCTCTTACAGTGTCGAAAACATCATTGCACTCAATAACATGTCCTCCCCAAGTACCTTCACTAATGTTGATACCTGCACGTGGGGTATGGTAGATACTGTTATGGCTAATAGTGATGGAACTGCACATTGATAATTGCACTCCGGCAACTTGTTTTTCGTAAAGTCCTATATGATGAATCAAATTGTCATAAACTAAACACTCTATTGGATAATTGTCCGTTTTAGAACCGGGGGTACGATCAATCTGTGGTATAGCTATGGATTCTTCATACCTGAATGAAGGAGAACGCACGGCTTCAGGATCACCTGCGAAACAAATTCCACTGGCACCTATCTGAGACAAATGACAACCAATGACAGAAGATTGGTAATTATATTTAGAGAAGAATATCGCATTACCTCCTAAATTGTAGAAATTACAATCTTGTATCCTACAGTTTTCACTACCCTCCAGTAGAATACTGCCGCCCCGATATATGGCCCAGTCCGAGCGCAATAAGGGCTCATAATGTTCCATAAAAGTTCGGGTGGTTTGGGTAAACTCAATATCCCTTATAGTAATATTCTGTACCGGCCTTTCCTTACTTCCTCTCAATTCAACCAGATGCTTCAGTTGGGGAGTTTCTAATACGACCTCTTCAATATTTTCGTTAGGTATAGGATAATAATAGAGTATTCTGTTTTTTGGGTCATAATACCATTCTCCCGGTGCATCCAATTCTTCGAAAATATTTTCCACCATTCGGTTTTGTACATGTCCGGGAGAAGGACGGTTGTTTTGCCAGCCTCCTTCCAATTGCAAGATATTATTCTTGTCCTTCCCGATAATTTGATAATGGACATCTCCCCAGTCTGACGCATGCATGACATGTAGATATCCCTCTTGAGGTGCTTTCCATTTCTTGATTCTTTCGATAGAAGTAGCTTGAGCCGAGGTGCCGTTAAATCTGACTGCGGTAGAATCAAAATTAGGGTATCGGGCCATTGGACGATAGCTGCCATTGACAAATAGCTGATCCATTATCACTGATTCCTTTACTGAGAATTTCATGATATTCTTCTTGTAATATTTCCAGTTGGGATGAAGAGTTGCTCCGCTTGTAATAATAACTTTTTCTTTAGGATATGCACAAATTACAAGTTGTTTTTCTTCATTTCCATCTTCGGATGTTAAAATGAGTGGTTGTTCCAACCGGTATACTCCCTCACGTAGGTAAATGGTTGTCACTCCATTTTGCTTGCGCGCTTCTTGCTTTGCCTTTTCTATGCTTAGAAAAGGAGAATCAATGCTTCCTTTTCCTGTATTTTTTCCATTGGGAGACACAAAATATTGTGTCTGTGAGTATACATAATTTGTTCTGACGAAGCATAGTAGAAACAAATAAAATATGATCTTTCTTCCCATTTTAGTATTACTTTACCGTTATACTCTTTATTATTGCAGTTGACATTTTAGTATTCTCTTTTTACCATTGATTCCCACTTCAAGTTCTATTCCGTTTTTGGCTTTTGCTTTAAATTCAGCCGAGATATCAACTTTTCTATTTATATCTTTGATAGGATATATTACAGTTATATACCTCACTGTTTCTTCATTTGTTTTTTCAACATTAAATGCAAAAGCAGGGCGCTTCGTACGATGGCGATAGGATGTGGAGTACCAACCTTCTTCCTCTTCCATCTTTATTTCTTTATTTGCGAAACACTGCAATGCTACATTGCTGTCGCCTTTGTAGACGGTAGTTAATTTCTTATTTTGAAAATCGATGTTTACTTTTCCATCACAGAGTTGGTAGTGCAAATTTATAGTTCCTTGTGCTGTTCCTATAGCTTCATCTACAATAACAAAATAAGAATTGTCTATGAAGAATATATAACGCCGGTGTTTTAGTTCCTTATAACTCGGATTCTCTGTCACCAGTACTTGTATATCACCATCTGCTTTCCATAGTTTGGTTACAGACTGCGTGCCCTCTAAATTTTGGTTATTTAATGTCAGTGTGTTATGTACGGCTGTTTGTCGGAACCAATTACGGAGTTTCGCTACTTCTTCATCGCCGCCATATACGTATGAGCCTGAATCCGGGAACAAATGCTTGCCGTTAAACCACAATTCGAAGGTGCCATTATCGGGTTGGCAATGCCATTCTCCCTTTGGACCGGCTTTTATCATCATTATTGTGGCATCTTTATCCCACCCGTTACGAAATGTGAAAAAGCCGGAAGTGAGAAAGCCTTTAGATAAATTATCCGGTACCTTGCCTTCCTTCCCCAGAGTAGCAAAATAGCGTATTTGTTCATTGTCAGGGAATAATTTAGTCCAATTCCGGAATCTGTTCCATGTGCTTTCCCGGCTGGCATCGCTGAAGCATGGGTACGTATAATCAGGGAAATTAAGATTCAGAAAAAAGACAATCATTCTCTCTACAGTTTTGATATATGATTGTGGAAATTCATTGTGGAATCCATTGGATTCTGCCATAAATAATGCTTTCTGAAATATATCGATGCAAGCGGCATGGTACCCCAAGTCTAATTCATACTGTCCTCCATCCTCGTATACTTGTTTCTCTATTTCTCTATTCAAAATCTTGATGCCACTTTCTCTCCATGAAACGGCTTCTTTAAATTCGGGGAAGAATACACCTGCATAAATCATGCGTTGCGCTTCGAATAACAGATGGTTTCCTTCTGCTGAATAGTTATGAAGTACATGAAAGGCGTGACACCGGTAGTTCACGAGAAATTCCGTCAGAAAGTCTGCTGTAAATGAAGGTGATGAAAGAAAAAGTGTAAATTGGTTGATCTGGTCTGCCAGACGGTGGCTTGTCTCTAAGGGTCGCCAGGCAAATCGCACATTTTCTGTTATACCTTTGGTCTTGCTATGGCTTAGTATCTCATACTCTTGTGTATCAATTTCGAGTAAGGGATTCTTTTGAATCCAGTCTCTATATTGATAAACCCATTCTTTGGCATATTTTTCGTCTTTACTTAAATAATATGCTTTTCCCATGGGGATAAACCACTTATGGCGGTGCAATTGCCAGCGTAGTTCATTATCTTTCACCGGCCAGTATTGCCAATTGATGCTTTTCCCATAATTGAAAGGCTCGTAACCATCGTGTACATAAAATGTATGTTCTAATGCTTTATCTGCCCATTCTTGCTCTTGTTTGCTGATGGTAATGCTATCAAGATTAATGGTGGGATTAATTATTCTTTTGCGATTCTGGTAATATTTTAGAAGGGCTTTTGCAGCATCTTCCTTGTTTCCTTCATTATATAGTTGATTTACCTCTTCCAATCCCGGGTAGCTTAAGTCCAGCAAAGTAAATACATCTTCATTCAGTGATTGTGCCCATACCGTATTGGTAAAAAAACACAGATAAAAGCAGAGTATTATGGTAGGCAGCTTTTTCATTGTATATTGTTTATAATGAATATATCTATCTTCTTGTGAGATGAAAGAGAGAGGAATAAATTGAATATAATACTACAAAATATTCCTCTCATACATTCTCATAAAAGCATCAAAAGGATTGAACTTATTATTCTCCTATTGGGAAAATATATTTTTCATATTGGAGAAAATAAAAACGCCCATTTATGCTACTTTTATTTTCTAAACGTCACTTAATATCCCGGATTCTGTTTTAATAACGGATTAGAAGTCATTTCTTGTTCCGGAATCGGGAATAAGTAACAATCTTTCGTAAATTGAAGTGCGATGTTGGAAAATGCCGGCCAACCATCACGCCCAGGTGTCCAGTATTCTTTCAGTTCACTAACCAGAATGTCCCAACGTGCCATATCAAACATCATATGTCCCCACTCGAAACCTAACTCACGAAAGCGTTCCTGTTGTAGATATTTCATTAGATTTTCTTTATTACCTGCAATATCTACGCCTTGAACAGTACCGATTTGTTCAACAGACGGCATTTTAACCCTATTCCTTACTCTGTTGATTAATGAAACAGCTTTGGACAAATCATTTTCATGGATACAAGTTTCTGCATATAGTAAAAGAACATCTGCATAGCGCATCACAATCATATTCATTGGGCTATAGCCACCCTTTCCTCCAAGTTTCCCAACAATGTACTTTACTACACAATGATTACTGGTTTTAGAATATCTGCTCTTGAAGTTTGCGTTGTTCTGCCCCGTCTTCTGTATAAACTCATCAACGGTAGGGGAATCTTCATACCAAATTGTGTATTTTAAACGAGGATCTCTGATTTCGTAAGGTGCAGTGGCATTAAATTGCGGATCCTTTGATTCATAGTTGTAATTGAATATAGGACCGGGAGTAGCACCTGTACGGTCAATATATGTGCTGGCTACTTTATACCCATTAAGAGTCTCAAATAAGTCACAGTAATATTCAGTTGGTTCCAGGTAACCAAATCCTCCTGTGAAATTCATATTCGCTTCGGCAGGTGGATTTATAAAGTCCATGAAGCGATTCATTGCATATTGTCCTGTGGCAGCAGGGCGGGATGGATCATATTGAATTTCATAAATGGATTCTATTCCATTTTCACCATCTGGCCAGAATTGATCATAATAATGAGGAGTTAAGTCATAATCGGGATTTTGTACATCAACCAATGCTGCAAACTCTTTTTTGGCATCTGCCCATCTTTCTTCATATACGTATACTTTCCCTAAAAATGCTTGAGCAGCACCTTTGGAAGCGCGTCCCAAGTTAGCTGTGCCGCGATACTCTTTAACAGAGGGCAGCAATTGTTTTGCCTTCTCAAAATCTGCAATAATCTGAGTGATGACTTCTGACTTTGGAGTTCTGGGCTTTAAAACTTGGTCATAACTAACCTGTGGTTCTGTGAATAAGGGTACATCTCCAAATAAAGTAACCAAAGTGAAATAAGCATATCCACGTATAAAATAAGCTTCTCCCAATGTTCTATCGAACACCTGCTGGCTAACGTTAGCAGGCTTTTCTGTATTAGTAAGAATATTGTTGGCGCATGCGATTCCTTTGTACATGTTTTGCCAACACTGGCGGGTGAAATCCAGGCTGGAAGAAACCATAGGGAGGCGTCCGTTGTATGGATTGAACACACCGCAACGACTGGTTGCCGTTTCTCCTGCAAAAGGAGTAATTCCATCTATCATCGGAAAAAACTCTGAGGGATATCCGGTCATGACCGAATACATGCCATTGGCTGCTGCTGCAAAATCATCATCAGTTTTGAAGAATGTACCTGCAGTCAATTGATTCTGAGGATAAGTTGTCAGGAAATCTTCGCAAGAAGACAAGAATATACTTGCTACTATTCCTATTAATAAATATATCTTTTTCATATTTCTCTATATTTTTATGTTTGGAGATGATTGACATTAAAATTTCAATGAAAGTCCCATTGATACAGATTTACTTACCGGATAGTATCTCACAGTGCCATCTTGTTGGGTATTGGTGGTTTCCGGATCGAATCCTATATATTTGGTAAACAAGAAGGGATTTACTGCATTAAAGAAAATGCGTAGGTTGCTAATTCTCATCTTCTGTGTAAAACTTTGGGGTAAAGTATAGCCTATCTGAATATTCTTTATGCGGAAGAAACTGGTATTTTGCAATACCTTTTTGTGTCCTTCCGGGGCGTTGGTGCCGAGGCCTGTCATTGCAGGATATTTGCCGGAAACAGTAACATTGCCATCTTCTCCAACAATGGTACGATTGTCGAAATATTCTTTATAGATGTTACAGAATCTGGGGCTGATTCCACCATAGCTGTTGTCATAATAGACACATTTTTTTGATTCTCCACTCGTTGCTACAGACAGGTCGATGCCTTGCCATTCTGCCGTCAGGTTAATTCCATATACTAATTTTGGGTCACGGCTACCAAGGAAGGTTTTGTCTTCTGTATCTATTTTGTCATCTTTATTGGTGTTTTGGATGATATAGTTACCCGGACGAATGTCGCCATTCGGTTTTACACTGTTATTAACTTCATCCCAGTTTTGATAAATGCCTATTGTTTTATAGCCAAAATAAGAATTGATAGGATACCCTTCTTTAATCCAAAGATCATTTTCTATTTGGAATGGAGCTACACCTCCCATATTTGTTACTTCATTTTTATTGTGTGCAAGGTTGATAGATATGGCATAATGGAATTTCTTAATAATGTCATTCCAACTTGCGCTGATTTCCCATCCGCGATTCATTACTTCACCAACATTGATGACGGGGCCATTTAAATATCCTGTAGAATAAGGTATGGTAGCAGTAAACAGCATGTCTTTTGTACGTTTGTCATACCAGTCAAATGTAAAGTTCAGCCTATTGTTCAATACTGTCGCATCAACGCCTATATTGGTAGTGGTAGTGCTTTCCCATTTGATATCCTTATTGCTCATGTCTGTCTGGTAATAAGCAGGGGATATCGCATTTGGGGTTCCTAAAGGATAACGGTCGGTCAATTTGTAACTACTTACCCATGCAAACGACTTGATATTGGCATTTCCCAGTGTACCATAACCTATTCTTAACTTTAAATTGTTTAGCCAGGATATATCTTTCATAAACTCTTCTTCACTGATGCGCCATCCGGCTGATACAGAAGGGAATGTACCCCATTGGTTTCCCGGCGCAAATACTGATGAACCATCTCTCCGGATATTGGCCTGGAAGAGATATTTACCCATATAGTCATAATTCACCTGTCCGAAAAGAGAAACTACGGTATTTTCTGTCATGTTACCATTTAAATAATCAATGGTGTTGCCGGCATCAATTACCCGTAACTCGTTGCCGGGAAAACCTGTTTTCTTACCGGAAAGATTCCCTGATTTAGCCTTTTCTGCTGTAAATCCGACAAGCACTCCTAAAGTATGTTTTTTTGCAAATACTTTGTTATAAGTAAGCAGCTCTTGTATCTCCCATTTTTGACTGTCTGAATAGTTGCTGGTAGCTTCAGCATTAGTTTCAGTGGCATAAATGCTTTCAGGGGTTTCATAATCATACACTGTATAACTTGAGTGCCAATAATTTTTTTTGCTCCATATATACTGTTGATTATAAACAGATTTAAATTTCAATCCTTTTAGAATTTCCCATTCCAGAAAAAAGTTTGCCCGCGTGGTGAAAGTATTACCTTCAATCATTCTTACATAGTTTGGATCGCTGAGATACATCATGGACAAAGGCATTGCTTGTGATGCATCATACTGTCCGGGCAGACTGCGAAGGGGCAGTCCGTATGAACCATCAGGCATATATTGTGGAACGCTCGGATGCATGAGTAAAGCGTTTTTAGAATAATGATAGATATCCTCACGGCTATCAGTATTGGCGACGCTGGCTTCTATATTGACTCCTATTTTGAATTTCTTATTGAAGGCATAATCAAAATTAGAACGGAAATTGAAACGGTCATAATCTGTCAGATGAATGACTCCTTCTTGTTTGATATATCCGGCTGAGATAGCATATTTTGCCTTTTCAGTACCACCTTTCATGGAAAGATAGTAGTTTTGTATAGGAGCATCATTCTTATAAGCATAATCCCACCAGTTGAAGCCTTTGCCGAGAGTTTCAGGTGCGTGGTTACCACTCCAGGGCAGAGTCTGATTGCTCCATATGGCTTCTTCATTCTGCTTTATTGCCATTTCTGTAGCATTTAGCACATTTGGCATGTGAGAAACGCTTTGCCAGCCATATTCAGCGGAAACTTCTACTTGCATAGCTCCTGTTTTGCCTCTTTTAGTGGTGATGAGGATAACACCGTTGGCAGCTTTTGAACCGTAAATAGCTGCTGATGCCGCATCTTTCAGAACCGATATGGTTTCGATATCTCCCATGGCAATGTTATCCAATGTACCCTCAAAACCATCAACGATAACCAATGGTTGTGTTCCTGACATGACTGAGCCTATACCTCGCACTTGGATTTTAGATGCCGAACCGGGAGCGCCGTCTCCCGCCGTGATTTGCACGCCTGGTAGTTTCCCCTGCAATGCTTGTGCAGAACTGGTTGCTGTAATTTTAGTCAATTCTTCACCATTAACGGAGGATATGGCACCGGTTAAATTCACCTTCTTCTGTGCGATATATCCTGTTACGACTACTTCATCCAGTATTTCTGTGTCTTCTTTTAAAATGACGGAGAATTCATTTTTACCCTCTACAGATATTTCTTGCGTAATATATCCGATGAATGAAATGACGAGAACTCCTTTTTTAGGGGCATCAAAACTAAATTCGCCATTTATGTCGGTAATGGCTCCAATTGTCGTTCCTTTAATAGAAACATTAGCACCGGTTATAGGGCCTTGGCTGTCTCTTACAACACCTGATATCTTTTTATTCTGCAAGATATTCTCAATAGAGGTCCGCCCTGTTGATGCTATTGCATCATTTGCCTTAGTTTGTACCGGAAAGCAACAAGCACAAGCTAGTAACGAAAGCATGAGCATTCGTTTGGTGTAAAATCTTCTTTTGTCCATAATTTTTTAGTGTTAATTTATGTATTAGAAATTAGTGTTATCTTTTATTGTGCCTTATTGAAACAAAAAACCAATGATTCTTCTTTTATATCTTTGGGGAGTGTGATTCTTGTTTTTCCGTTTCTACAGATATACTTCATCTGTTTTCCGTTTTGTAGCAGCGTGATTTTACCGATGGGGATGTTACCTTCCCATTCTATATATTCAGGAAGCTTTTCATTTTCAGGGAGTGCATAAATTGCATACAATGTTTTTCCGTTTTTATTGGCTGTAAACCAGATGTTTCCAAAATGATAGTTAGGTGTTGTGCGTGTATCATAGATGGCTTTACCATTCTTACGGAGCCATTCGCCTACTTTTTCTAAGCGTTGATATACGACGTCATCGATATTACCTTCTCCGTCGGGACCTACATTCAATAGAAGACATCCCCCTTTGGCAACCACTTCAGCCAGAGTGTTTATTACCCATTCTGAAGTTTTGTATTTTGGATTAGGATTCCATCCCCAGGTGTTACTAAATGTTATGCAACTTTCCCATGGGAAATTTTGCTGCTCTTGTGGAATTGCTTGTTCTGGAGTTTGGTAATTTTCATTTTTACCGGGAATGGTTCTATCAACGGTAATTAATCCGGGTTGTTTTTTGCGAGCATTATGCACTATTTCATCTAACTTAATGTCTTGTTGAGGTTTTCTTACCCATCCGCCATCTAACCAAAGAATATCGATTCTTCCGTAGTCAGACATTAACTCATCAATTTGATTGGCAGTATATTCTTGATATTTAGCCCATTTTTCCGGATATTTCTTAAGATCGTAATTGGGATTGCGTGTAGGGGTTGCAAAAAACGGATCCCAATAATTCTCATTGTGCCAGTCTGGTTTTGAAAAATAAGCTCCGATCATGAAACCTGATTTGCGAAAAGCTTCAAAGACATGGTAGGTAATATTGCTATATTTTCCTTTTTTATAAGGTCCTTTAGTGACAGTATAGTCTGTATATTTGGAGTCGAACATACAGAAACCATCATGGTGTTTAGTAGTGAAAATCAAATATCTGAATCCGACTTTCTTCATAAATGTAGCCCATTCGGTTGGCTCAAAACGGCTTGGCTTGAAGGATTCAGATAGTCCCCAATACCATTTCTTAAATTCACAATAGGTACTTCCCGGACGTGCCTCTCTGCGACGGTCAGTAAACCATCGGTCTTCTGAACATAATGCCCATGATTCTGCAATGCCGGGAACCGAATATATTCCCCAGTGGAACATAATGCCAAGCTTTGAATCTTGCCACTTTTCTATCTTCTCTAATACGGATGGATCTGTAGGCCATTCGTATTCTTTGGAGGTTTCGTGGATAAAAGTTTGCTCTTTAGAGACCAAATCGTTTTGACCATTCACAATAAGTGATAAATTGATCCCGATTAATAAGGTTAATAGTTTTTTCATTGTATCGTTTTAATGGAGTTATTATTAATGCTTTTCATTATTCCTGCTTTTTTGTTTGATGTAAAGGTAGGGTGTGTTTTTTTATATTCGCTTTACTCTTGTAGAAACGACTTGAGGTATTGTATAGAATGCTTTTATTTTTGTTGAAGTAGCTTTCGTTTTTGTGTAATATATACTTAAATAGCCTGTAAACAGGCTATTTAAGTGGAAAAATGAAGTGGATTTTCAATTTCTTTTTTAGGTTTGGCTGTGATTGCTTTTGCCGTTTTTCCCATATTCTGATGGCAGGCAACCAAAATATTTCTTGAAACTTGTAGCAAAGTAGGAAGGTACATAACCAACCATGCTACTAATTTCAGACACTGTATATTTCCCTTCTTTCAGCAATTTACAAGCATAATTGAATCGCATCTTGCGAATAAATTCATTGGTCGATTCACCAGTCAATGCCTTCATTTTAAGGTGAAGGTTGGAACGGCTCATACACATCTCACGGGCGAATTCGTCTGTTGTAAATTCGGCATCATCCATGTGCTTTTCCATAACTTCAACCGCTTTTTTTAATAAATCTTCGTCTAATGGGTTGAGTGCTATTTTTTCGGGCTCGATTTCTAAAGATTTGGAGTAGTATTCTATAGCGCGGTGCCGTGTCCGGAATAAATTCTTTATTTTAGTCGTAATCATAACTAACGAAAACGGTTTGGGTATATAGTCATCTGCTCCTACTTGTAAACCTTCCAATTGTTCTTTAAAATCAGTCTTGGCAGAAAGAATAATGACGAGGATATGGCAAGTACGCAAATTTTGTTTAATGAGTTTGCATAGTTGTATTCCATCCATGACGGGCATCATTATATCGGTCAAAACAAGGTCTACTTCTTGTTCTTTTATTATAGCTATTGCTTCTTCTCCATTTTGAGCTTTTAGGATTTGGTAATTTTTACCTAACTCGTCGCTCAAGTATTGTAGAATATCGATATTGTCCTCCACGATCAATATGCTTTCTTTATTATTTTTATTCGTCTCAGTTATGTCTTCTTTTTCTTGTATGTTTTCTGTATCTGTAATGTACATATCTTGATTATTGGTTGTATGAACTTCAGTTTCTTGTTCTGTGGCTTTTTCTTCAGGTTTATAGACAGACTCGTCTGTTGGTAAAAATACAGAAAAAACACTCCCAACACCCTCTTGGCTTTCCAGTTCAATCCTTCCATGATGCAAATCTACTAATCGCTGTACTATGGATAAGCCAATACCGCTGCCCAGATGTTCGTTATCTACTTGGTAGAAACGCTCAAAAATTCGTCCTTGTTTGTCGTTAGGTATACCACTTCCAGTGTCTTTCACCTGAAGTAATAACATATCATTCTCCTCTTTCAGTTTTATAATGATGCTTTTTCCTTCCCCGGTGTATTTAAAAGCATTGGAAAGCAGATTGTTGGTTATTAGTTCCAGATAGCTGGGGTCACAGAGGATGTTTTGTCCTTCTACTTCAGAGTAGAAGTTATAGTCTATTTTTTTATATTGGGCCATTTTCTTGTAAAAGAGAAAGCTCTCTTCAATAGTTTGGTGAATAATATTGTATTTAACTTTAAGGTTAAATACGCCTAATTCAGCACGTCGGTAATCCATTAGTTGGTTTACTAGGTGCAGCAATCGATTCGTGTTTCGTTGTATATGTTCTAGCTGCTTATGTATCCAGCGGTCGTTCACCTTATCCATAATTTCTTGTAGAGGAGCAAGGATTAGGGTGAGTGGAGTACGTAACTCGTGTGAGATGTTGATAAAGAAACGTAGCTTCATTTCGTTTACTTCCTTTTGTTTCTCTTTGTCCATGCGTTCCATTTGGAGCTGCATCTTCATATTTTTCCGCATCCAGAAATATCGGAGGATGAAGGTGAAAATCATTATAAGCGCAAATACAAATAGTAAGATAGCCCACCACGTCTTATACCATACAGGTAGAATTATAATCTTCAGTTGGGTTGGTTTCTCATTCCATTTTCCGTTGTTATTGGAAGCTTTTACGAGAAAATGATAAGTACCGTGTGGTAGATTCGAGTAAGAGGCTGTACGCAATATATCTGAGTAATACCATTCTTTATCGTACCCATCCAATTTGTATGCAAATGTGTTATGATTGCCGGAAATATAATTTGAAACAACAAATTCCAGTGAAAATACTGATTGGGCAGCTGTTAATGTAATGCTTTCCGTGATATTGATATTTTTTTGTAATATACCGGAATCGTCGCCGGGAAGGATGGTTTTATTGAAAAGTCGTAATCGTTTGATGACAACTGGGGGAGTATAGGGGTTATCTATTAATTGATCTGGATGAAAGGTGGTAATGCCATTGATTCCTCCGAAGTACATTTCTCCATTTTCAGTGTGGCAGAAGGAATTGTTTGTGAATTGGTTACCCTGCAATCCGTCGTTGTCTGTATAATTCTTGATTTTTTCTGTTTGCGGTTGGAAGCGACTCAATCCTTTGTTAGTACTTATCCAGAGTTCTCCATAAGAGTCTTCCAGAACTCCGTGGACTATATTGTTAGGAAGTCCGTTGGCTGTGGTGTATTGCTTGAATTCTTTCTTATTTATATCAAAGCGGTATAAACCACTTCGGGTACTTATCCAAAAAAGGCCATTGTGGGACTCGTATATACTGTTGATAAAATTGTGATTGGCAGAAGAACCTTCAGGTAATAATGGAATACTTTTTAGTTCATTATCTGTTTCAATATAAGTACTGATTCCTTTTTCACCGCAGAACCACAAGCGTTGTTCGCTGTCACGGAAAATGGTAGTGATATGATTCGTTTTTATTGGCTTTTTATCTTGGTCGGTGGCGTAAGTTGTGAATGTCTTTTTGTGTGGGTTGAAGCGTACAATAGAGTCAAGTGTACTTATCCAAAGGTCTCCATTGCTAGCCGGTACTATGGAATATGCGTGCTTTATGTTGGAATTGTACGTTTCAATATGTTTCGAATGACGGTGTAGAATGCTGAGCCCTCCGGCATGTGTGCCAATATAAACCAAATTTTTAATTTCGTCTATATAGATTGCTTTTATATCATTTGATCTCAATCCATCTTTTTGTGTATAATGAGTAAAGGTGTTTGTATGTTTGTCGTAGTGATTCACACCTCCACTGTTAGTACCAATCCAGAGCCCTTTTTGTTTATCTTCTATGATACATGTGATTACATTGTCATTTAATGAATTTCGCTCAGACATATATCGTATATTTTGGAAACAACTTTTGAGAGGATGATAGTAGTTCAGTCCTCCAAAGTAGGTACCTACCCACATGCCTCCTTGAGAATCCATAAAGATGCTACGAACAGAGGTTTGTGATAAGCTTGTTTGTTTTTGTAGGTCTCGATCATAGGTGGTGAAAGTATCTTTTTCTTCGTTGTAAATATTGAGTGCGGTAAAAGTCCCTACCCATAATTGATTTTGCTGATCAGTGGCAAGTACACGTACATAATCAGAACTGAGTTGATGTTCTCCTCCTTTACGGTATATGTTGGTTACTAATGTTTGTGGATTGATCCGGAAAAGTCCTTTACCTTCTGTTGCTACCCATAGACATGTAGAAGATTGTTGCAGAATAGCTAATATTTCCGTTTCCCTTAATTGTGGGATGGGGAAAGATTTTAATGTATTGCCGGATATGGAATAAATAAATACGCCTTGCCGTGGAGTGCCGATGTAGACATTATCCCCTTCTCTTTTGAGGCACGTGGAGGAGAGTGATACAAGGGACGTTGGAAGTTTGTCAACACTAAATGAATGGCTTTCTGTATTAAAAAGAAATATCCCTTTTTCAGTACATACAAGCAACTCTTCTGAATTTATTTCTTCAATATCAATTATAGGTACCTGTTCACCTTTAACCGGATAGAAGTTCACAAAATGATCTCTGCCGGAAGCATAAAGCGAAAGTCCTTCTTCGGTTCCTGCCCAAAGTCTTTTTTTACTATCTATTTTGAGGGTTCGTACGATGTCTCCTGATATACTGGCCGCATAATTTTCATTATGCTGATATACAGTAAAAGTATATCCATCGTATTTGTTTAAACCGTCGTAGGTGGCGAACCACATGTTTCCTCGATCATCTTGTTCTATGTCAAGTATTGTACTTTGTGATAATCCTTGTTCAAGTCCAATATGGACAAAGTTTATTGTATTTGGGAGTTGAGCATATGTGGAAAATGCTGATAAAAAGAAAATGAAATATAGAAAAAGTTTTGTCATAATATGAGATTATAAGGGAACATCGTGAAACAAAGATATGAATAATTGGGAAAATGCCAATCGAACGGCTAGAAATAAAACAAATACATAATGCGCTGTTAATATTAGTAATTGGTATAACATTTTCTCATGATTTTATTTATAAGTGAAACAATTACGTTTTTTACGATATTTCATGTACTACAAAATATTGATTTTTCAGTTATAAAAGTATGCATAAAGGTGGAATTTTGTGTTTGGAATCGTTTTATGATTTTTAAATTATGGGTATTTTGATTCTAATATTGTTGAAAGTTCTTTGGGTTTTGTTGAAAGTGAAGCGAAATAAGGCTTATGGGAGTTGTTGGTTACTCTTAAAATGTGATATGGGCTTATATTGGAAGATAAAGAATATCTCAATGCCAATTCTTTTATCATTCTTCCCTTTTTTGTACCTTTGCTCCGTTAAAAAAATAATGAATGATAGTTTGTATTGCTGAAAAGCCCTCTGTGGCACGTGACATTGCTGATGTATTAGGAGCGAAAGATAGAAGAGACGGCTATATCGAAGGAAACGGATACCAGGTGACCTGGACATTCGGTCACCTTTGTACACTCAAGGAACCGCACGAATATACTCCGAACTGGAAATCTTGGAGCTTGGGAAGCTTGCCCATGATACCGCCGCGTTTCGGAATAAAACTGATCAGTAACCCTACTTATGAAAAGCAATTCCATACGATAGAGACTCTTATGCAGAAAGCCGACATGATCATAAACTGTGGTGATGCCGGGCAGGAAGGAGAGTTAATTCAGCGTTGGGTGATGCAGAAAGCCGGTGCACACTGTCCGGTAAAACGGCTGTGGATTTCTTCTTTGACGGAAGAAGCTATTCGGGAAGGTTTTGCCAAATTGAAAGATCAGAAAGAATTCCAGCCGCTTTATGAAGCAGGATTATCTCGTGCTATCGGTGACTGGTTGCTGGGAATGAATGCTACACGACTTTATACCATGAAGTATGGGCAGAACAAACAAGTTCTCTCTATCGGCCGTGTGCAGACACCTACATTAGCGTTGATTGTAAACCGGCAGTTGGAAATAGAGAACTTTGTGCCCAAGCAGTATTGGGAATTGAAGACAGTGTATCGGGATACGACATTCTCTGCTATCATCAGGAAGAGCGAAGAAGAATTGGTTCTGGAAGCTGAAAAGAATAAGGAGGCAATTGCTGCCGGGAAGAAACCCAAAAAGGAAGAAGAGAATAGAGGTATTGATCCTATTGCCAACCAGGAACAGGGTATGGCACTGCTGGAACAGATCAGGAATTCTCCTTTTACGATTACGGATGTAACCAAGAAAGAAGGAAAAGAAGCTCCCCCCCGTTTGTTTGACTTGACTTCCTTACAGGTAGAATGTAATAAGAAGTTTGCTTATTCTGCCGATGAAACTTTGAAAATCATTCAGTCATTATATGAAAAGAAAGTGGCTACCTATCCTCGTGTAGATACCACCTTTCTGAGTGATGACATTTATCCGAAATGTCCGGGTATCTTGAAAGGTTTGCGTGATTATTCAACATTCACGACCCCTTTGGATGGGACCACTTTATTGAAATCGAAGAAGGTATTCGATAATTCAAAGGTAACAGATCACCATGCCATTATTCCTACCGGACAATATCCGCAGAACCTGACAGACATGGAACGCCGTGTATTCGACTTGATAGCCCGTCGGTTTATAGCAGTATTCTATCCTGATTGTAAGTTTGCTACTACTACTGTACTGGGTGTCGTGGAAGAAATAGAATTCAAGACTACCGGAAAGCAGATTTTGGAACCGGGTTGGAGAGTTATATTCGGAACTCCAGGTACACAGTCACAGGAAGAAAAAGATCCGGGAGATGAAGAAAATGTATTGCCGGCCTTTGTGAAAGGTGAAAGCGGTCCTCATGTACCCGATTTATATGAGAAATGGACACAGCCTCCCCGTCCTTATACTGAAGCTACTTTGCTGCGTGCTATGGAAACGGCGGGTAAGTTGGTGGATAACGATGAATTGCGGGATGCATTGAAGGAGAATGGAATCGGTCGTCCATCCACACGTGCTGCTATTATTGAGACTTTATTTAAACGTAATTATATCCGTAAAGAGAAGAAGAATCTGATAGCTACGCCTACAGGAGTCGAGCTAATTCAGATTATCCATGAAGAGTTATTGAAATCTGCCGAACTGACGGGTATCTGGGAAAAGAAACTTCGTGAGATCGAGAAGAAGACCTATAATGCTGCACAATTCCTTGAGGAACTGAAACAGATGGTTTCTGAGGTTGTGATGAGTGTACTTTCGGATAATAGCAATCGTCATATTACTATTGTGCAGGCGGTGCAGGAAGCATCCGGTGGTAGTAAGAAGCAAGGTGGAAAGGCGGTAAAAGAGAAAGATACTACCAAGCCTAAACGCCAAAGCAAACCGCGCAAGAAGGTTGTGGAAACAAATGCTGCTGACACTTCTCAAATACAATCTATTGAGGGCCAAACTTGCCCATTGTGTGGCAAAGGAACCGTGATCAAGGGGAAAAAGGCTTATGGTTGCTCGGAGTGGAAGAACGGATGTACTTTCCGTAAACCATTTGAATAAATGATGGTCATACAATAATCAGCCGACTTTTCAGTTTATATGAATGATAACTTGTGAGGCATGAAATTGTATAAACTGTTTTTATTTCTTCTTTGTGCTATCTTATTTCTCACTTCCTGTGGAGTGGGGCGGAGCCTGCGTCAGGCAGAGCAAAGTTATGCCCGTGGAGAATACTTTGATGCTGCACGCCATTACAAAACGGCCTATACTCGTACTCCTCCCAAAGATCGTTCGCAACGAGGTGTGCTTGCCTACAAACAAGGTGACTGCTACCGCCGTATCAATTATACGTTGAAGGCTAAAGCTGCCTACATGAATGCCGTCCGTTATCGCTATCCGGATACTCTTTCTCATTTTTATCTGGCGGAGATGCTTCGTAAGAATGGCGAATATGCTGCTGCCATACCTTATTATGAGAATTATCTTGCTTATGCACAGAATCAGTCTGATATAAAAGGGCGAAAAGACTCTCTGGCACATATAGGAATCACTTCTTGTTCTTTGGCACAGGAGTGGAAAAAAAATCCTACCCGTCATATTGTAAAGCGCATCCCTATTCTTGTTTCCCGCCGCAGTGATTATTCTCCTATGTATGCGGGCAATGATCCTGATATCCTATATTTAACTTCTACCCGTAACGAAGCCAAAGGTGCCGACCTGAATGGTATTACCGGCATGAAAAGTGCTGATATATTCCACTCCAAGCGAAATGAAAAGAAGCAATGGCAAAAGCCTGAACCGCTTGCTTCGGAAGTAAATAGTGAATTTGAAGAAGGGACCTGTTCTTTTTCGGCAGATGGTAAAATGATGTATTTCACTCGTTGTCGGACATTGCCCAATGCACCGGCTTATGCAGAGATATATGTTTCCCAACGCGCCGGGGCAGAGTGGGGGAGTCCTCAGAAGTGTACAATCCTGAATGATACCCTTTCTTCTGTTGCCCATCCTGCACTATCTCCTGCAGGTGATTATCTATATTTCGTATCTGATATGCCAGGTGGACAGGGGGGACTGGATTTATGGCGTATCAACGTGACTCGTGATGGTTTCGGTTATGTCGATAATCTGGGACCTGAAATTAATACTTCCGGTGATGAAATGTTTCCCTCTTTTGCACCGGATGGTACCCTGTATTTCTCCTCCACCGGACATCCCGGTATGGGTGGACTGGATATATTTCGTGCTGTGCCGGATAGCCTGACGGGGCGTTGGTATATTGAAAATATGAAATCTCCGGTAAATTCGCAAAGTGATGATTTTGGTATGACTTTTGAACCGGGTGCGCTCAATCGGGGCTTTTTCTCTTCTAACCGGGGAGATGCCCGTGGCTGGGATCACATTTACAGTTTTGAGCTTCCGGAGGTACATCATATCTTGAAAGGATTGGTTTATGATAAAGAGGGGGATGTACTTTCTGATGCGCTGGTTACTTTGGTGGGAGAAGATGGTACTTATATGAAGATCAATGTAAAGAAGGATGGTACTTTTACTCAGGAACTTACACCCGGATGCCGTTATGCCTTGCTTGCTTCTTGTCGTGGTTATCTGAATGACAAAGAGGAGTTGATGACGGAAGATATTAATGAGGATCGTCATTATGAACTTAAGTTTCCTTTGTCTTCCATTACCCGTCCTGTACTGATAGAGAATATTTTTTATGAGTTTGACCGGGCTGACCTGACTCCGGAATCCACAGTAGCCTTGGATGAACTAATACAATTATTGAATGATAATCCGAATGTTACCATCGAACTTTCCGCACATTGCGATTATAAAGGGAATGATGATTATAATCTTCGCCTTTCGCAACGTCGTGCAGAATCTGTAGTACGCTATCTTATTAAAGGAGGCATTGATTCGGAACGTCTCACGCCGAAAGGGTATGGGGAGCAACAGCCTAAGGCAGTCACTAATTTCACTCTGAAATCTGCACCTTTCCTGAAGGTGGGAGATGTATTGACAGAAGAGTTTATAAAAAATCTCCCGCTGGAACAGCAGGAGATTTGTAATGCTATTAATCGTCGCACAGAATTTAAAGTGTTGCGAACGACATATCGGTGAGTTACAAGCTACAAGTACTATGCAGTACGATAGCGCAGTACTCGTAGTTTGTAACTTGTAGCTCGTAGCTAATACCTTAGGTGGAATTCAACGACTGCTTCGATTCCTTTTCGGAAAATATCCAATGGGAAGTTCTCATTCGGTGAATGGATGGCATTTGATTCCAGTCCGAATCCCATAAGTACAGTCTTGATTCCAAGTACTTGCTCGAATGTGGAGATGATAGGAATACTTCCTCCCCGGCGTACTGCAAGTGGTTTCTTCCCGAATGCTTTTTCAAAACCTTTCTCGGCCGCCTGATAGGCTGGAAGGCTAATTGGACATACATAGCCTTGTCCTCCATGCATGGGTGTCACTTTTACCTGTACGGTATCCGGAGCGATGCTTAGGATATAATCTGCAAACATTTGGGAAATCTTGTGATGATCCTGATGGGGAACCAGGCGACAAGAAACTTTGGCTGTAGCTTTTGAGGGAAGTACTGTCTTGGAGCCTTCGCCGGTATATCCGCCCCAAATGCCACAAACGTCGAAAGAAGGACGGCAACTGTTACGCTCCAGGGTGCTGTATCCTTTTTCTCCGAATAGCTCTTTTACACCAATGGCTGCCTTATACTTTTCTTCATTGAAAGGAATATGGGCTATCATGTCACGTTCCGCCTGTGGAACTTCTTCCACATTATCGTAGAAACCGGGCACTGTGATACGTCCGTCGGCATCTACTACTTTGGCAATCATTCCGCATAATACATTAATGGGATTGGCAACGGCACCTCCGAAATGTCCTGAATGTAAATCACGGTTAGGCCCGGTTACTTCAATTTCCCAGTATGCCAGTCCGCGAAGACCTGTAGTCAGTGAGGGCAGGTCGGCACCTAACATGCTGGTATCCGATACCAAAATAATATCCGCTTTTAATAACTCTTTATGCTCCTCACAGAAAGCTTCCAGACTGGGTGAACCGATTTCTTCTTCACCCTCAAAGATAAATTTGACATTGTTCTTAAGCATGCCGTGCTTCACAAGGTATTCGAATGCCTTTACCTGGATGAATGATTGTCCTTTGTCGTCATCAGCACCACGGGCCCAAATGTGCCCATCACGGATTTCCGGCTCAAAGGGATTACTTTTCCATAGCTCCAACGGTTCTGCCGGCATTACATCATAATGTGCATATACCAAAACTGTCTTTGCTGTCGGGTCTACTATCTTTTGTCCGAAAACAATCGGATTGCCTTTCGATGGCATTACCAGTGCTTCGTCTGCACCTGCTTCAAGTAATAGTTGTGCCCAGCGCTCTGCACAAGCCAACATGTCCTCATGATGTTCAGGTTTTGCACTGATACTTGGGATACGGATGAGGCTGAACAAGTCTTCCAGCATCTTCGATTCATTCTCTGAAATGTATTTCTGTATTTCGTTCATATAAAATAAATAAGGTAGTAGAGTGATAGGGTAATAAAGTGGTAGGGGGGATAGGTGATGTTGCTTTATCACCCGATCACTCTACCACTCTTTATCCCTTTTTATAACTGTGTAGTACGGTCAATCAGATAAAAATCCAGTATAGTCAAGGCAGCCATGGCTTCTACTATGGGCACTGCGCGTGGCAATACGCATGGATCATGACGACCGCGAGCTTTCAATGTTGTATCTATGCCATCTATATTGACTGTATGTTGCTCCATCAATACAGTAGCTACCGGTTTAAAGGCAACTCGGAAGAAGATATCCTGTCCATTACTAATACCGCCTTGGATACCGCCGGAATGGTTGGTTTTCGTTTCAATGCGTCCGCAGTTATTGAAGAATACATCGTTTTGTTCCGAGCCTTTTTGTTTCAGACCTTTAAATCCGTCACCGTATTCAAATGCTTTAGCTGCATTGATGCTGAGCATACCGGAAGCAAGAGCAGCATGTAACTTACCGAATACGGGTTGGCCTAATCCGATGGGGCATCCTTTGATGACACAGGTCACTACACCGCCAATGGTATCACCTTCTCCTTTGGTCTTGAAAATAAGTTCCTCCATTTCTTTTGCCTTTACCGGATCCGGGCAGCGTACTGGATTCGTTTCTATTAGATCAAGATCATAAGCAGTATAGTTTTCTTCCAGACGGATTGGACCTACCTGCGAGGTATATGCCGTGATTTTCACTCCCAGTTGGCGGAGTGCCTGTTTGGCAAGGGCACCTGCCACTACGCGGGAAATGGTTTCGCGTGCTGATGAGCGACCACCGCCACGATAATCACGGATGCCATATTTCACCTTATAAGTATAGTCAGCATGCGAAGGACGGTATACCTCTTTCATGTTATCATAATCACTGGAATGTTGATTTTCATTCCATACAATGAATCCAATGGGACATCCTGTTGATTTGCCTTCAAAGATACCTGAAAGGAATTCTACTTTATCGCCTTCTTTCCGGGCCGTAGTAATAAGAGACTGTCCGGGACGGCGACGATCCAGTTCCGCTTGCACGAAATCCATGTCAATGCGGATGCCCGCGGGAAATCCATCTATGACGCCTCCGATGCCTTTACCATGTGACTCCCCAAAGCTGGTAAGGCGGAGAATGTTGCCGAATGAGTTGAACATAATCTTTTGCTTTAATGGTTTATGTATAAGGTTTATTCATGCCAAATCCTTTGAATAAAAGCTTTTGGTTGCATAAAGATAACAAATAGTTATGGATTTTTCTTATGAAAAGGGAGAAATATTATATTTTTTATGGAATGAGATGTTTTTTATAGCTTCTTGAGAAAACACTTGCGGCTGTGTTTTGAATTCATTCTATTGGCAAGTCGTTTTTTATAAAAGGTGATAATTAAAGTTTGGATGCTTAAAAAAAGAACAGCTCATCTTTAGAATAGACCTTGTGTAATATCTTTAAAAACTGTTATTTTGCACCTCGAAATCTTATTCAATTAAAAAGACATGACTACCCAGCGATGGGGAGCTATTATTTACTAAACAAGAAAAATATGAAGAAGAATTTGTTTTATTTATTTGCATTGATCTGTTCAATGAGTTTGTTTACTGCTTGTAGCGATGATGATGATGAAGTAAGTCCGTGGACTGGAACTTATAAAATGGCAGATTATACGGCTACGGATTATACCTGGACAGAAAAAGAGGTAATGAAGAATTGGCCTGTAACAAGTGCATTGTACACGGATTGGCAATTTACTGGTGAGGATAATTACCCTGATCTAATTTCAGCTTTATTACGGTATCTTGGAGGTTCTATTTTGCCTCAAGCTTTGAATTCAATTACTTTAGATAAAAGTGGTAGTATTATAGCTGATTATGTTGCTAGTCCGGCAATAGCACTAGACCCCAATTCTATAATGTCTATCTTTTTTACAGGTGCTTTTCCTACTACAAGTGAGGTAAAAGCTAATTTTGCTACAAGTGGCTTTACTACTTCTCCTAAAGACTTGGCATATTGGAGTGAGAGAAATGGAAAATTCACTGTAAAATTGAATATTCCTGCTATCTTGACTGCAGCTACTGGAGCTGATGCCAGCGGTATGGTTGATATTATTGATGAAGTGTTGAGTGGAGATCCAGCTACTGTTAAAGCATTACTTGGTGGACTTTTGAATGCTGATCTTAGTGGAATACAAGATGCTACTATTAGTCAGATATTGGGTTGGGCTAAAGATGGAATACCTATGAATATTAAGACTGCTGATAATGGTCATACTTATATTTATTTGGATAAGAGTGCCTTTGATAATCTTTTCACCCTTCGTGATACGGGGGAAACGGATAGCTGGGGAGATCCTGTATTAGTGAATGATTTAATATTGCTTTGGAATGCATTGGTAGAAGGTGGAATTGTGCCGGAGGAAGCACAAGCTGCTGGAATGTTTATTCAGATGATAGGTGGATATTGGACAGTAACAACAAGCTTTAATTTAGGTTTGGACTTAATGAGATAATATCTTAGTGATAAATTATGGAGGAGCTGAATCAAAAGATTCAGCTCTTTTTTTGTTTTATAAGTAGTTCTGTTGAAGTGAAGAAACAATTAGATACCTTTGATTGTTTTTTATAATTAAGAGCCTTCTGTACTTATGTTATTCATATAGTACTTTAAATTTATATTAAAAATGGAACATTAAAACGTAGAACAGACCTTTTTTATATGTTTTAAAAGCTGTTTCTTTGCACGGTTAAATTTTATTAGAGTAAAATGGAACATTGTAACCTTCGATGAGAAGAGGTGTATTAACTAAACAAGATGATTTTATGAAGAAGAATTTATTTTATTTGTTTGCATTGATTTGTTCAATGAGTTTGTTCACTGCTTGTAGTGATGATGATGACCCTGTTTATCCGATTGAGGAAGAATTGGCAGGTACCTATAAAGGTACTTTAGATATTGAATTAGATGGGACTTCTATTGCAAATGGGATGCCAAAGAACATTACAATTGCAAAGGCTGGGAATAATATCGTTAGTTTGGAATTGAAGGACTTCAGTTTCATGGGAATGAACCTAACTATCAAATTGGAAAAATGCGTTCTGAAACAAAATGGTACTTCTTATACATTTACAGGTAGTCAAGAACTGAATTTAAGTGGCATTGGCAAGTGTAATGTAGACGTAGCTGGTACCATTAATAATGGAAAAGTAGAAGCAGATCTGAATATTGATGTATTACAATTAGGCCAGAAAGTTAAGGTTGTATACAAAGGTACTAAATTAACTGGTTCTGAAAGTTCAGAGGCGAAAATTACCAGCTTTGTATTTGAAGGCGCTACGATTGTTACTGAGCAGCCGGTAATTGATGATGCGACGGGTAAAATTGCTTTTAAGGTAATTGATGGTGCTACAAATGAAGAATTGGCAGCACTTGTGCCTACTATTGCAATCTCTTCAAAAGCGTCTATTACTCCTGCAACAGGCATAAAGCAGAACTTCGCTTCTGATGTTACTTATACAGTTATAGCGGAGGACGGAACAGTAAAAGAATATGTTGTTTCATTGGCTGGTCGTCAGGTGGTGATGAAATATCCATTTGATGAATGGAAATCTGTTGGTACTGGTAAATCTCAACATGATGAACCGGTTGAAGAGGTATTGGCTACCAGTGCGACTGCTGCTTCTCTTTTATGGCTCTATGGTATAGAAGGTTTTCCTTTATATAAAGAAACTGAAGATATCATTGCAGGTGCAGCTGCTGCTAAGCTGGTGACTATGGATACAAGTGCGAAAATGAATTCATTGGTACCAGCTATTACATCAGGTTCTGTTTTTACTGGAAAATTTGAACTTGATTTGAAAGATCGCTTAAATAGTACGAAATTTGGTATTTCTTATGATAAGAAGCCAGCCTATTTTAGGGGATGGTATAAGTATACACCGGGTGCCAAGTTTATTGATGGTACTGGCGCTACTAAACCGGCAGAAGTAGTAGAGCGTCCGGAAATTACGGATGAGTGTGCTATTCAGGCTGTATTGTATGAGGCAAAAGATGCTGAGGGTAATGAAGTGATCTTAACAGGGCATGATATTAATACTTCTGCATATCGTGTGGCTGCGGCTGTATTGGCGGATGGTACTGCAAAAGCTGCATATACCTACTTTGATATACCATTTACTTATGTGAATGGAAAAACTTATGAAGCAGGTAAAGAATATAAGTTGGCAATAGTCTGTTCTTCAAGTAAGGAGGGTGATTCGTTCAAGGGTGCTGGTGGCAGTACGTTGTGGATCGATGAGCTGGAAATAATTGGAGAATAAGGTATCATACTATAAAATAATAATGCTGGAAGTTGATCGCAAGTTTGGCTTTCAGCATTTTATTTATGATTATATCAATATTTATGGCTCTTTACAATTTAGTTAGCTACATTGGAGATTAATATTGTTACATCACAAGCCGGTTCTTGGGGCTATCACGGTAGAACTTATAAGGAAAAAGTAAGAGTTGCTAAGATAAGAAAAGCGGGAGTTGTCAATCATAGATAAACTCCCGCTTTTTCTGTTTAATATTTAAGGAAATAAGCTTAAAAAACTGTTTTAGAATGAATATCCAAATCCTATATTCAGATAGATAGGATACATGGCAAATGATATTGTGTCAAAGTCCTTTTTAAAGATATCGTTTAATCCCCATGTAAGATCAGCATAAACATTCAGATGCTTGAAAGCTCTCCATTCTCCACCTAATTGTATGCCCCATTGGATTTTACGCAAATCATTAGAGAAGTCATATGTAGCAATACTTTCATCCGTAAAGTCTACGCGTGAGCCCGTTTGGTCCGGAGTACGGAGGTGACCCTCATATACATGACCGGAGAAATCTCCTTCAAGTAAATAGGAGAAATAAGGACCAGCTACAAGTTTCCAGCGTTTACTTATTTTGTAGTTAGCAAGAACGGGAACAGTAAGATAGGAATTTTTTACTTTAGTCTTTACGCCTCCCGTCCATAAACCTTCTAATTCACCACCGTTAGTATTGATAATTTTCATACCATAATTCTTAACGGTGGCTTCAGTAGTCATATTTTTAGTTTCGAGGCGCAAGCCTAAAGTCAGACCCCATATTTTTTTTTCATCCAGCCATTTGGTAGCATTACCTTCAATAGAAATTGCCATACTGGGAACATAACTGTCTATCTTGCGTATTTCTTCGGGCAAAGGTAGAGGAGCGGTTCCTCCGATGCTGAATCCTGCCTTTAATGAATATTCCCAACCACGAAGATAAGACTGGCCGAGAATATGGGTTCTATCTTCCTGAGCTTTTATTGACGTAGCTCCAACTACTGTTAACAGTAATATGACAATAATAATATTGTATTTCTTCATGATTATCTTTTTTAGTTCTCTTCGCAAATAAGCTCTACTTCATCAATATATAGCGTGCTGCCTACGGCACCTCTGAAATAAGCGCCGTCTACACTTGAAGAGAATACAATGCCAAGTTTATATTTACCTTTCTGAAGTTCCGTTTCACTAATCTCTTTACCATTCTGAGCTTTAAAAGAGAGATTGAACGCTGTCCATTGATCAGTTTCCAATGCTTCTTCTGCACTAATTCTGGCTAAAGATACTACTTTATCTGAAGTAAGAGAATTGGTTCCATCTAACATAAATGAGTTATCTTCGGCCTCATACATGACAGCATAGATATCAAATCGATCTTTCTTTCCAGTTTGAGGCTCTCCGCTCTCAGTATAAACCGGTCCTGCTTTAAATTTATAATATCCTTTCAAAGCTTTCGGTCGTTTGTAGAACTGGAAACCAAAAGTTGTTGCTTTAGGAGCATCTTTAAGTGCATTGGCAAGATCAAAAGCTCCGATAAATAAGTTGCCGGCAGCAATATACATCTTTACCATTGCACCGAAACTTCCGGTATCTTTAGTTTCCAACTTGACACATTTACCTATATATCCTCCTGCGACTTGTACGGTAGGATAGTCTGTAGGAAGTTTAGACATACCGGTCAACTTGTAACCGGGATTACCACTGGACCACTGCAATACTTTTGAAATCCCTTGTGAAGTACTAGGTTCAAATTCGTAAAAGATGTGATAAGGAGTATTTTTGGCAACTAATAACTCCTCGAAATGATAGGAATTCGGTAATTCTGTTGGCTGGACATTTATTTCATAAACAGGTTTCCAAACATCATCTTCGGAGGTCACCGTAAATGAGCGCGAGTGATCTCCTTCGCTAAAGTTGTATATGTTTCCTATATCACCATCTCTGCGATCATTGGGCTTGATGGATGCACCTTCCGGCAAGGTGAAGTTTAGTTGTTGTTTTGCAAGGTTTGCACCCTTGTGCACATATACATCGACTTTTTTTTCATCCGCGTTTATGTTTGCCAATTGCACATCTGCACCTGTACAGCCATCTATGGCTGCTTCTGAATTTAGCGCTTCGTCTTGTATACAAGAAGATATGGCAAATGCTAAAAAGAAACACGAGGTTAGCGTTTTAATCTTCATTTAATTCAGTTTTTGGTTATTAATAATGTAAAACTCGAGCGCAAAGTTAAGTTTCTTTTTTGAAATAGAAGACTTTGCGCACGTATTAAAAACATTTTTTCTAAATTTGTGTCCATTAAAATCAGTGAAATAATGATAACGGAAACGGAGAGAAAACGGATAATCGACCTGATACATCAGGAAGTGGTGCCGGCTATTGGGTGTACAGAGCCCATTGCTGTGGCATTGTGCGTAGCTAAAGCAACAGAAACACTGGGGATAAAGCCGGAAAAAATAAATGTGTTGCTAAGTGCTAATATTCTGAAAAACGCTATGGGAGTGGGCATTCCGGGTACCGGAATGATTGGTCTGCCCATTGCTATTGCACTGGGCGCGCTGATAGGAAAATCAGAATATCAGTTGGAGGTGTTAAAAGACAGTACGCCTGATGTGGTGGAAGAGGGGAAACGTTTTATTGAGGAAAAGCGCATTCATATTTCGTTAAAAGAGAATATTGAAGAGAAATTATATATTGAAGTATGCTGTGAGGCCGGAGATGATAAAACAACAGCTGTGATTGCCGGAGGACATACCACCTTTATATATATAGAACGTAATGGAGAAGTTCAATTTCAGAAACAACATACGGCAAGCTGTGAAAAAGAAGAAGAATGCCTGGAACTGACTTTACGTAAAGTTTATGATTTTGCTCTGAATACTCCGCTGGATGAGATCAGCTTTATTCTGGAAACAGCCCGCTTGAATAAGGCGGCTGCCGAACGCTCTTTTGAAGGCAATTATGGCCATGGCTTGGGTAAGATGTTGCGTGGTACTTATGAACATAAGGTGATGGGAGACAGTGTCTTCTCACATATCTTGTCTTATACATCAGGTGCCTGTGATGCTCGTATGGCAGGAGCTATGATTCCGGTAATGAGCAATTCCGGTAGTGGAAATCAAGGTATATCTGCTACTTTGCCCGTACTGGTCTTCGCTGAAGAAAATGATAAATCCGAAGAAGAATTGATACGTGCCCTGATGTTGAGCCATCTGACGGTAATCTACATTAAACAAAGTTTGGGTCGCTTGTCCGCTTTATGCGGCTGTGTGGTTGCTGCTACGGGGTCCAGTTGCGGTATTACCTGGTTGATGGGAGGAACTTACGATCAGGTATCTTATGCCGTTCAGAATATGATAGCCAACCTGACAGGTATGATTTGTGATGGTGCGAAGCCCAGCTGTGCGTTGAAAGTAACCACAGGTGTATCTACCGCTGTTCTTTCTGCCATCATGGCTATGGAAAACCGTTGCGTGACTTCTGTAGAAGGTATTATTGATGAAGATGTGGACCAAAGCATACGTAATCTGACCAAGATAGGGTCGAAGGGAATGAATGAAACGGATAAATTGGTACTGGAGATAATGACGGGGAAATAGTGATTAGTGGTGAGTGATTAGTGATTAGAAACTGTGCAGTATAATAGTGCAGCTGCTAACCACTAATCACTTACCGTTAATCAGTATCTTAATGATTGCATCCGCATCCACATCCCTGGTGATCGTGATCGCTGCATCCACCGCCACAATCGTCACCACAGCTATCGCAACCGCAACTGCACCCGCCGCCACTCATCATACGGGCAATTTCAGCTAATTCTTCATTGGTTGCCGGGCGGCTTTCTATTACTTCACCTACAAAGTTCAGGTCGCAACCTGCCAAGGGGTGATTCATATCCATTACCACTACGTCTGCTTTTATTTCTTGTACGGTTCCGTTGATACGTTGACCTTCAGAGGTCATCAAAGGCACTACGTTACCAGCTACAATGCGTTCGCTATCGAACTTACCGTCTACTTCAAAGATTTGCTTCGGAAGGTCGATTACATGTTCTTCGTCAAAGTCACCGTAAGCGTCTGCACAAGCGATAGTGAAATCAAACTTATCGCCTGCTTTCAGATCTTTCACCTGATCTTCGAAAGACTCTAAAGTCAAACCCAGACCGGAAATGAATTGAAACGGATGTTCTGCGGTGGCTTCTTCGGTGAAATCTTTCTCACCATCTTCTATAGCGTATAATTTATAAGCTACGGTAATGTACTTGTTTTCTACTGTTTCCATTGATATATTCCTACTGTTTTTAGTTAGTAATTCCTGTTTTTTCTTTTTGAAAGGGACAAAGATACGAATAATTTAGTTGGCGAATGAGTAAGCTCTTGTAATTTTCAGATTATTAAATGCTTCGAACCCTCTTGAATAATTCCTGTTCATGGTAGCGAATTACTCAGATTTGCCTTGAATAAGTGATAAAATAAGATTTTAATGCGGGGTTTTCTTACGATTAATCATAATAATCTCATTTTTTTCTTCAAATTGTTTGGAGTTTATAAAAAAGCCCTTACCTTTGCAGCACGATTAACGAAAACAGTAAAGTAAATAAAGTTATGAACTTACATACATCTATTAACCTGGCAGTCCTGCATATTATTCGCGTCGTGGTCCTGGAATCAAGAGCGTGAGAAAGGTTGTGTATGTATTCGTACGTTAAGATATCAATTTAGGAGCCTTTCTCACCATATGTGAGGAAGGCTTTTTAATTAAAAGGAGATTTGAAGATGAAACACCAATTACGCAGTTCGTTCAGCACGCAAGGCCGCCGTATGGCAGGGGCTCGTGCGTTGTGGATGGCAAATGGCATGAAGAAAGAGCAATTAGGAAAACCTATTATCGCAATTGTCAACTCATTTACACAGTTTGTCCCGGGACATGTGCATCTGCACGAAATCGGACAACTGGTGAAAGCTGAGATTGAGAAGCTGGGATGCTTTGCTGCCGAATTCAACACGATTGCCATTGACGATGGTATTGCGATGGGACACGATGGAATGCTTTATTCGCTTCCTTCACGCGACATCATTGCCGACAGCGTAGAGTATATGGTGAATGCGCATAAAGCGGATGCGATGGTTTGCATCAGTAACTGCGACAAGATTACTCCGGGTATGTTGATGGCAGCAATGCGCCTTAATATCCCTACTGTATTCGTTTCTGGCGGACCGATGGAAGCCGGCGAATGGAACGGTCAGCATCTGGATTTGATCGATGCTATGATTAAGTCGGCTGATGAAAGTGTAAGTGATGCCGATGTGGCTCAGATAGAACAACATGCTTGTCCTTCTTGTGGTTGTTGTTCCGGTATGTTTACCGCTAACTCGATGAACTGTCTGAATGAAGCTATCGGACTGGCATTGCCGGGCAATGGTACGATTGTAGCTACTCATGCCAATCGTACGCAACTGTTCAAGGATGCTGCCAAACTGATTGTTGAAAATGCTTATAAATATTATGAAGATGGGGATGACAGTGTGCTCCCCCGTAGCATTGCTACCCGTCAGGCTTTTCTGAATGCTATGACATTGGATATTGCGATGGGTGGTTCAACCAACACGGTGCTTCACCTCCTGGCTGTAGCCCACGAGGCAGAGGCAGATTTCAGTATGGATGACATCGATATGCTGTCACGTAAGACTCCCTGTCTGTGCAAGGTTGCCCCGAATACTCAGAAGTATCACATTCAAGACGTAAATCGTGCCGGAGGCATTATCGCTATTATGAGCGAGCTTGCCAAAGGCGGCTTAGTCGATACGAACGTAAAGCGTGTAGACGGTATGACATTGGCAGATGTAATCGACAAATATGGCGTTACCAGCCCGAATGTTTGCGAAGAAGCTGTGAAGAAATATAAGAGTGCTGCTGCCGGAAAGTTCAATCTGGTGCTGGGTTCGCAGGATGTTTATTATAAAGAACTGGATACTGACCGTGCCGGAGGTTGCATTCGCGATCTGGAACATGCTTATAGCAAAGACGGTGGTCTGGCAGTATTGAAAGGCAATATCGCTCAGGATGGCTGTGTAGTGAAAACGGCAGGTGTGGATGAAAGCATCTGGAAGTTCACGGGGCCTGCTAAAGTGTTCGATTCACAAGACGCTGCCTGCGATGGCATTCTTGCCGGAAAAGTGGTCAGCGGTGATGTTGTGGTCATCACACATGAAGGTCCGAAAGGCGGTCCCGGTATGCAGGAAATGCTCTATCCGACTTCTTATATCAAATCGCGCCATCTGGGCAAGGAATGTGCACTGATTACGGACGGTCGTTTCAGTGGCGGTACGTCAGGATTGAGTATCGGACATATTTCTCCCGAAGCGGCTGCCGGAGGTAATATCGGTAAGATTCAGGATGGTGACATCATCGAGATTGATATTCCCGGGCGTGCTATCAACGTCAAACTGACGGATGAGGAACTGGCTGCCCGTCCGATGACTCCTGTCACCCGTCAACGTGAAGTCTCAAAGAGCCTGAAGGCATATGCCAGTATGGTAAGTTCTGCCGATAAGGGTGCAGTGAGATTGATTGATTAACCGAGAATTGACAAATGAAATAGAATTCCATTATCCATTAATAGAATGAAAGATATAATAACAGGCGCTGAAGCATTGATGCGTTCCTTGGAACATCAGGGAGTAAAGACCATTTTCGGATATCCGGGTGGCTCCATCATGCCGGTATTTGACGCTTTATACGACCATCGGAAGACATTGAACCACATCTTGGTTCGACACGAACAGGGCGCTACTCATGCCGCGCAAGGTTTTGCCCGCGTATCAGGCGAAGTAGGTGTTTGCCTGGTGACGAGTGGTCCTGGAGCGACGAATACGATAACGGGTATCGCAGATGCTATGATAGACAGTACCCCTTTGGTAGTAATTGCCGGTCAGGTAGGTACGGGATTCCTTGGGACGGATGCTTTTCAGGAAGTTGACTTGGTAGGTATTACGCAGCCTATCACGAAGTGGAGCTATCAGATACGTAGTGCCGAAGATGTGCCCTGGGCTGTAGCCCGCGCTTTCTATGTTGCAAAAAGCGGTCGTCCCGGTCCTGTTGTATTGGACTTTGCCAAGAATGCGCAAGTAGAGAAAAGTGAATATACTCCTGCCAAGTTGGATTACATCCGTAGTTACCAGCCTGTTCCCGAAATGGATGAAGAGGCTGTGAGTCAGGCTGCTGAACTGATCAATAGTGCTGAACGTCCGTTGGTATTGGTGGGACAGGGGGTTGAGTTAGGTGACGCACAACAGGAACTACGCGCTTTCATAGAAAAAGCTGGAATGCCTGCCGGTTGTACGCTGTTAGGACTTTCTGCTTTGCCTACCGCGCATCCTTTAAATAAAGGTATGCTGGGTATGCACGGTAACTTGGGACCGAACATCAATACGAATAAGTGTGATGTACTTATCGCCGTAGGTATGCGCTTTGACGACCGTGTAACCGGAAAGTTGGATACGTATGCCAAACAGGCGAAAATCATTCATTTCGATATAGATCCTGCTGAGATAGATAAGAATGTGAAGACAGATATTGCCGTGTTGGGGGACTGTAAGGAGACTCTTGCTGCCGTTACGGCACTTCTGAAACCTGCTACTCACCAGGAATGGTTGGATAGCTTCTTACCTTACGAAAAAGTAGAGGAGGAAAAGGTGATTCGTCCTGAATTGCATCCGGCAAGTAAATCCCTGAGTATGGGAGAAGTGATCCGTGCTGTAAGCGAGGCAACGAATCATGAAGCTGTATTGGTTACTGATGTTGGTCAGAATCAGATGATGTCTGCCCGTTACTTTAAGTATAGTAAGGAACGCAGTATTGTTACTTCCGGTGGATTGGGTACGATGGGCTTCGGGCTTCCCGCAGCAATCGGTGCGACTTTCGGATGTCCCGACCGCACTGTATGTGTATTTATGGGTGATGGTGGTCTGCAAATGAACATTCAGGAGATGGGAACCATTATGGAACAGAAGGCTCCCGTTAAAATGATTTTGCTGAATAACAACTTCCTGGGTAATGTACGCCAGTGGCAAGCGATGTTTTTCAACCGCCGCTATTCGTTCACTCCGATGTTGAATCCGGATTATATGAAGATAGCTTCTGCCTACGACATCCCTTCACGCCGTGTAATGACGCGTGAAGAACTGAAAGGTGCGATAGAGGAAATGCTTGCTGCGGATGGGCCGTTCCTGTTGGAAGCCTGCGTTATGGAAGAAGGCAATGTATTGCCGATGACGCCTCCGGGTGGTTCGGTAAACCAGATGTTGTTGGAATGTTGAGATAACTACGAATTACAAATTATAAATTACGAATGAGTGAACACTTAAAGGAATTTGAAAATTTGTAATCGTAAATGGCAGCCTTGTAATTAGTAATTAGTAATTGGAAGAAATGGATAAGACATTATATACGATAATCGTTCATTCGGAGAACTTCGCCGGTTTGCTGAATCAGGTAACCGCAGTGTTTACCCGTCGCCAGATCAATATCGAGAGCCTGAATGTATCGGCTTCGTCCATCAAGGGCGTACATAAGTACACCATTACCGCATGGACGGATAAAGACACCATTGAGAAAGTAACCAAGCAAATCACCAAGAAGATAGATGTGCTGCAAGCACACTACTTCACGGATGATGAGATCTATCAGCACGAAATTGCATTGTATAAGATAACAACCCCGATACTGGAAGAAAAACCGGAGGTATCGAAAGTGATCCGTAAGTATAATGCACGCATTGTAGAGGTGAATGCTGTGTTTGCTATCGTAGAGAAGAATGGTATGGGTGAAGAAATCACCAATCTTTATGATGAGTTGCGTGCCCTCGACTGTGTACTTCAGTTTGTTCGTTCGGGACGTGTGGCTATCACCACCAGCTGCTTTGAGCGTGTGAACGAATACCTTGCCGACCGTGAAACTAAATATCGCTTGAAAAAAGAAAAGGAGCAAAATAATGAGTGAGAATAGTAATAAGGTAGGAAAATATCAGTTTGTAGCGGAACCCTTCCACGTGGACTTTACCGGACGCCTTACTATGGGCGTATTGGGAAACCATTTGCTGAATTGCGCCGGTTTCCATGCCAGCGACCGTGGATTCGGTATAGCTACGCTGAATGAAGATAATTACACATGGGTGCTCTCACGCCTTGCCATCGAACTGGATGAGATGCCTTATCAATATGAGGATTTTACCATCTGGACTTGGGTGGAGAATGTGTACCGCCTCTTCACCGATCGTAACTTTGCCCTGTTGGACAAAGACGGAAAGAAGATTGGCTATGCGCGTTCCGTATGGGCTATGATTAACCTCAATACCCGCAAGCCTGCCGATTTGCTGGCATTGCACGGAGGTAGCATCGTGGATTATGTGTGCGATGAACCTTGCCCTATCGAGAAACCCTCGCGAATTAAAGTGACCTCTACCGAACCGGTAGCTGCATTGAAAGCTAAATACAGTGATATCGACATCAACGGGCATGTGAACAGTATCCGCTACATCGAACATATCATGGACTTGTTTCCGATAGAGATGTATAAGGAAAAGCGTATCCGTCGTTTTGAAATGGCTTATGTAGCCGAAAGTTATTACGGCGACGAACTTACACTCTATAAAGATGAGTTGGAAGACGGAGTTTTTGATATTGAAGTGAAAAAGAATGGTAACGAAGTCGTTTGCCGTTCGAAAGTAATATTTACAGAGAAATAATTTTATTAATCATTAGTTGGCGCAAGCCACAAATAAAAAACTAAAAAAGAAAATGGCACAGATGAATTTTGGCGGTGTTACTGAAAATGTAATGACCCGCGAAGAATTTCCTTTGGAAAAAGCACGTGAGATTTTGAAAGATGAGACAATTGCAGTGATCGGTTATGGTGTACAGGGACCGGGACAGGCATGTAACCTGCGCGATAATGGTTTCAACGTAATTGTTGGACAGCGTCCGGGAAAGACCTATGAGAAAGCAGTAGCTGACGGATGGGTACCGGGTGAAACACTGTTTGGCATTGAGGAAGCTTGTGAGAAAGGTACTATCGTTATGTGCTTGTTGTCCGATGCAGCTGTAATGTCTGTATGGCCTACTATCAAGCCTTACCTGACTCCTGGAAAAGCTCTTTACTTCTCTCATGGTTTTGCTATCACTTGGAGCGACCGTACAGGTGTAGTTCCTCAGAAAGATATCGACGTAATCATGGTAGCTCCTAAAGGTTCGGGTACTTCATTGCGTACTATGTTCCTCGAAGGCCGTGGCTTGAACTCTTCTTACGCTATCTATCAGGATGCTACAGGCAAAGCTATGGATCGTACCATCGCATTGGGTATCGGTGTAGGTTCAGGATATTTGTTCGAAACTACTTTCCAACGTGAAGCTACTTCTGACCTGACAGGTGAGCGTGGTTCATTGATGGGTGCTATCCAGGGATTGTTGTTGGCTCAGTACGAAGTATTGCGCGAAAACGGTCATACTCCGTCAGAAGCATTCAATGAAACTGTAGAAGAATTGACTCAGTCATTGATGCCGTTATTCGCTAAGAATGGTATGGACTGGATGTATGCTAACTGTTCGACTACTGCACAACGCGGTGCTCTGGACTGGATGACTCCGTTCCACGATGCTATCAAGCCGGTAGTACAGAAATTGTATGCAAGCGTTAAGTCCGGTAACGAGGCTCAGATCTCTATCGACAGCAATTCTCAACCTGATTATCGTGAGAAACTGAACGAAGAACTTCGTCAGTTGCGCGAAAGCGAAATGTGGCAGACTGCTGTTACAGTTCGTCAATTGCGTCCGGAAAATAACTAATCCTTCTCGGGGATAAGAATAAAAATGCCCGAATACTTGATTTCGGTGTTTCAATGTAGTATATTTGTAACCGTAATCCTGATTTAAGTTCGGGAAGAAGACAATGGGAGGAGTAACGTAAGTTGCTCCTCTCTTTTTATATAATAAGGTATGAAATTACTGAAAACGCATCCTCTTTTGCTGCAAAACATATGATGTAATCATTCAAAACACACTATCTGGTGAGGTAAAAGACACTATGTAATAGAGGTAAACATATCATCTGCTTTGCGAATGATGTAATAGATAGACTAAGCTTTTCTTATCCTGTTAATACTTTATAAATCTGCTATTGACAGAAATCGTGTAATTGTTTATAATTGGAAGATAGATTTTCTTATTTCGAATAATAGTTGATTTATAAATGCTAAAATTTGTGTATTTTAGAAATAGTATTCGCTTTTTATTCAATATGTGGCTGTTTTTTGCTACTTTTGCACCAAATTAACAACATAAAGACGAGCGTGCTATGACTAAAGAAATTAGTTTCAGGGCAATACGCAACGCATTCTACTTTCTACTATGCAACGTATTGGTCATTTTTGTAATGTTGGGGTGTACCCGTGATGTATATGATCCTAATGGTAATGGAGACGATGAGAACCCAAATCCTTTCCCATTTTCTACTACTGCTACTATTCAACTGAATGTGAAGTATGATGTCCCCAAAGGATATAAAGTACTTTTTAATGTTTATCTTGAAAATCCATTTATGACAAATGATGAGGGACAAGTGGTGCTGCGTACCGATCTGGCTCCTGTGGTGACTCGTATGACGGATGAAAACGGTGTATATAATGGCAAAGAAACCATCACGGCTGATCATGGTTCGGATGCTTATATTTATACCTCCTATGTCGGAGTTCCTGGATTATTCAAGACATCGCTTAGTGATAATGCGATTCATGCAGATATTAAATGGGAATTAACCGGAAATACCCCTCACACACGTGCAGGGAACTGGACTGTTCCGAGTGGATATGGAGTTTTGGGAACTTGGGCAGACAATGGCCGTCCCAATTATTTGGATACTGAAGGGGAGCTAAGTTTATCGGAATCTATTCTGAATACAATTAAGAATGTAATTCCTGAGAGAGGTACTTGCCCAAAGAAGTATCGTCAGTCTGCTGATTTTGAGGTGAAGGATCCGGAAGGTAGAAATGCTGAAATATTTGTTCGTTTCATAGGTGGAACCAGTGGTGCGGCAAGTGCTTTCGGTTATTATTGCTATAAGTCCGGTGCTTCTGATGAGGATATAAAAGCTGCAAAGAAGTATATTGTTTTCCCGAATACGCACACCATTAATTATTATGGACGACCTGTTGGGCTAAAAGGTGGAGAATGTGTTAAGTTGCATTATATTAATGAGGATGGTGTAGATAAGGGAACTGAATTCCCTAATGGAGTGAAGATCGGTTGGTTTCTGTTAAATGACTCTTATTTCAAAGGCGGGAATGGATTGGGGACTTTCTATTCAACTATAGCATTGAATGGTGATGGACGTACACATACGGCTGCTTTCCGCATCAATGACTTTGTGGTACTTTCATTTGAAGACTGGACCGATCAGGATTATAATGATGTTCAGTTCAATATATGGTCTAATCCGATAGAGGCGATAACTCCTGATGTGCCCGAGGTGAAACCTGATGAGGGTGATAAAGAAGATGAATCTGTAGCTTACCGTATGACATATAAAGGTATTCTTGCATTTGAAGATAACTGGCCGAATAAAGGCGATTATGATTTGAATGATGTCATTGTGAAGTATAATTCTATTTTGAGTTTTAATACGAAGAATGAAGTTCTCTCTACTGAAGATACTTTCACGGCGCTTTGGTCAGGTGCTTCTTTCCATAATGGTTTTGGATATGAGATGAATACCGACCGTTCTAATGTGATTACTACATTTGTGGAAAATCCGGTGGCTGATATCAATCAAGGAATAGACAAGGACCTTTCTAAAGCAACGATCAATGTCTTTTTCAATGCGCTTTCTGTTACGGGTGACAATACGAAAACAGAAACTTATAAGATTAGGAATAAGTTAAGTACTCCTGTAGATCATGAGACTTTTGGTATATCTCCTTATAATTCGTTCATTATGGTTCATGATAATGCTGGAGATAACAGATGTGAAGTGCATCTGATAAACAATAAACCGACGACAAAGGCAAATATGGATTTGTTTCACACAGGCAAAGATTTATCTTCACCCAGTACCGGAATCTATTATGTAGCTGCTGAGAATTATCCTTTCGCCATTAATCTGGTTGATGCGGAAGAATTCAGCACCACTGAAACTCAGAGTGTGGATAAAAGCTATCCTAATTTTGTGAGATGGGTTGAATCTAATGGTAGCGAATGTAAGGATTGGTATAAGTAGGAAAATCCTTTTTAAAGTTATTATAAGAAACTACGCAACTTCTGTGCATTGTGCACGAAGTTGCGTAGTTTTTTTGTGCTGTGGGATTGCATTGTTCAATCTTCCATTTCTGAACTCTTTCTTTAAATAAGTGGATTTAGTTTTAAAAATAATATTAGATTACATAATTCAACCAACTGATAGAGGAAATATTTTTTGATTTATAAATATTTGCATGTTTGTAAAAGATTGGTGACAGTGTGATGTGTTTGCAGTGGTTTATAAATGTTAAACAGATTTTGAATAATCAATAAATGATTTATATATACAAGTTATATGTTGATTAAAAATAGGTTATGAAAGTATTCTATTGATTATTTATGATTCTATAAGAGTTGTTGATTGAGTGATTTATCCTGAAAAATAAACTTGTGTATTTGATTATTATGACAAAATAAGTTATATGTTTGTAACGATATTAATTTTATAACTCACAATAATATGAAACGGATTAAAAGAAACAGTTTGGTTACGGGGCTCTATGCACTGATGCTGATGGGGATTGTAACAGGATGCGACAAGGACGTTTATAATCCAGGTAACGACGATGATGGCAAACTACCACCAAAAGAAGATTACTTTGATTTCGCTTTGACGGGGGATGTACAGTTAAATGTAAACTATGATGCACCAGGCTATCGGGCTGTTATTGAGGTGTATGATCAGAATCCTATGGAGGATCGCAGGACAAAGAAGGAGGGAATTTCACCTATTTTTGTGGCGTATACCGACATTAATGGAAAGTATGAAGGCAAAATGAATATTCCTACAGCTGTAAAAGAGGCATACCTCTATACAGGCTTGTTCGGTTTGCTGACTTGTGTAAAATTGGAGGTTTCGGCAAGCGGGTATACGTATGATGCTACGAAGAGTACGCTAGGAACACGTGCTGCAGCTGCTAAGAAATCCTGATCAGATAAATCTAAAGGTTCCTGCAGGTGGTTCGACCGTAAGTGTATCATTCATGGGGGAGGCTGCTGCATACTTGAATTCATTTGGTTATTATTATTATCCCACAGGTCAGACAGTAACTCCCGAGAGTTTTTACAAGATGAAAAAATACCTTATTTTCCCGAATTCAAGCGGTGGAGATGAGCAAAGCACAATGACTCTGAAAACAGGACAAACGGCAAAACTATTGTATTTTGATAAAGATGGTAATCAGTCAGAATCTTTCCCTGAAGGGTATACTATTGGCTGGTTTTTAATTAGTAATGGCTTTGGAAGTGATGCTAATATTGCTCTTGGCTATGTAAAACAATTGGATGAGCTTGGATATAGTAACCCTTCCCTTTATAGTGGATATCGCAATGCCTGTATGTCTGACGATGCTGGCACTGATCGTCGTTTTATATCTGTATATGATGAAAAGTCTAAAATGCGTATCATTGGTATTGAAGACTATGTAAAATCAAGTCAAGCTCCGGATGATTATAAGGATTTGCTGTTTGCTGTTACCACTTCTAAAGATTTAGGTGGTGGTGATTTGGAACCGGTACCTCCTACTGATCCGGATCCGGAACCTGTTGTACTTCCGCTAAAAGGTACTCTTGCTTTCGAAGATATCTGGCCCGGTGGTGGTGATTATGACTTGAATGACGTAATGATCGAATATAATCGTAATATTACTTTTGATGCAAATAACAAAGCTACTAAGACTGTAGAGACATTTAAGGCTGTTCAGAAAAAAGGTAGTGCTACCAATAATAATTTCTTTGCTTGCCAGTATAAACATCTGGGAAAAATGACATTACCTGTAGGGGTGAGAGCTGAGACTGCAACGAATTCATTTGTTATTGAAACCAGTGCAAAAGAGATTGCTGAAGGTACAGTTTATACGATTGAACGCGATTTGACAGGTTTAGGCTTGACGCAGACTGATGTAGCCAGTGACTTTAATCCGTATATTATCACTAGACAATATACCACTGAAAACAGAGTAGAGGTACACTTGCCACTGGCTGATATGACTTCTTCTGCTGACGTATCATTGATGACAAAAGATAATGCATATTATGTAGGTTCTAAAGATGGCAGTCAATTCCCATTTGCTATCAATATTCCTATTACAGGCTTTGTTCCGGCTGATGAAAGTTATAGAATTGATTTGGAAGGACAATATCCGGCATTTGCCAGTTGGGCTAAATCTAAGGGTACGACAAATCAAGATTGGTATAAAACAGGTAAAGGAGCGAAATAGACCAATGTTGATTAGTAAGTAGTTCTTCTCTCTTATTTTGCGCGGGCTATATGAAAGCAAAGCATCATAGGGCCGCGCTCTTTTTATGGTTTTATAGTACCTGTATATTCCAGAAATTTACGATAAAAAGCATGGTGTGCTAAAGTTGCAGCTTCTCCCAATATCACCAATTTCATGCGGGCACGGGTGATGGCAACATTCATTCTTCGTAAATCATTCAGGAAACCAATCTGGCCTTCTTCATTGGCGCGGACAAGACTAATGAAAATGACATCACGTTCCTGTCCCTGAAACCCATCTACTGTGTTGACTGTGAGTAGACTGCGGTAAGACTTAAATGAACCGCTTGCTTTAATCTTATTGCGAAGATATTGCACTTGGGCTTTGTAAGGGGAGATTATACCGAAATCGATTCGTTCTTCTAATACGCGTTTTCCACCTATCCGGTTAATATAAGCTTTTAATTCCTGAAGCAGTAAATCAGCTTCTGCTTTATTGATACGCCCGAATGTTTCCCCAATGAATTCTTCCTTAAAATCCATTTCAGAAGTATCTATCCAACTGATAGGCGTATCCCAATCGAGAATACCGCGGTATCGTATCTCCGGAGCCGCTTCCAGTTCTCCGTTGTAAAACCATTGTGAGGGAAATTTCATGATTTCTTCATGCATACGGTATTGTACTTTCAATAGAGAGACGGTACTGGGTTTATTGGCAACGACTCTTTCCATCAATGTACATTCCAATCCTTCACGGGCAGCTTCGTAACATTTTATAGTAGGTGGGAGCTGGCAATGATCACCTGCCAGAACTACACGGTCAACTTTGCGAATGGCTATCCAGCAAGCAGCCTCCAAGGCTTGGGCGGCTTCATCAATAAAGAGTGTACCGAAGCGGCGCCCGTTCAGTACGCGGTGATTGCTACTGACAAGAGTGGAGGCTATGACATGGGCATTGTCGAAAAGATCGGCATTGATTTGTATTTCCAATTGTGTGGCACGATCACGCAGACGGCTCATGCGATTGCGGGCGCTTTCACGTTCCTCGTAACTACCCCGATGTTTGCCGCCCATTTCACGCATGGCTTTGCGTATACTCCATAATTCAGAGTAGGCCGGGTGTCCTTCGAATCGGCGTTCATAAGTGAACGAAAGCATTTTGTCGTTTACCCGGGTGGGATTGCCAATGCGCAGGACATTCACACCACGGTCTACGAGCTTTTCACTGATCCAGTCGACAGCGGTATTACTTTGAGCACAGACCAATACTTGCGGTTCGCGGTGTAATGTTTCATAGATAGCTTCTACGAGAGTGGTTGTTTTCCCTGTTCCCGGAGGCCCGTGTACAATAGAAACATCTCGGGAGTACAACACTTTATTCACCGCATTTTCCTGTGTAGAGTTCAACCAGGGGAAACGGACTGGGTAGAGCTCACGGAATCCGGGTTTCAAAGTTCCCAGCATGATATCTCTCAATTCTGCCAATCGATTGCCCTTGGCGCGAATTACATCGGAGAGGGCCTCGAACATGGTGCGGTAGGAAGTTTCATCAAAATAAAGCTGTACTCCAAGGTTTTCGGCTGATTGCACTTCCAGTATAGCACCTGCACCGGGCATCACAACAACCATACGTGTTTCGTTGGCATAACTGATGGTACCAATGGAATTGAAATATGTGATCTTATCGTCGTATCCTTTACGGAAAAAACAGACAGGACGCCCGAATTCAAAATTATGTTCTATATCAGTATCTTCCGTATGTGTAATTTCTATTACTAATTGATTCAGTGAATTGTAGTAACTTCGTCCGGGAGTGGCAGGATACCAACAGAGTCCCCGTTTTACCTTGCGGGAGATACCCATGGTTTCGGTCTGCCGTTTGAATTCTTCTTTTTCGAATTCATATTCCATACGCAGGAGCAGTTCTTGTTGCTGAAGATGGTCGGTTGGGGAAAGGAGGTTATTGCTCATATTATTATTAAATCTCTTACAAAGGTAATCATTCTTCGCTTTTGCACGAAGAAAAGCTTTAATTTGTTAAACCTTTAACTATTTTAGTTTGTTTATTATATTAATTTGTAATCTTTACAATATTGGAAAACTAAAAATAAATGTGATTATGGTGTATGACGTAACTATGTTAAAGGCCTTTTATGCTTCTTATAAGGGGAAAATGGAACACGTGCGGGCAGTGCTGCAACGTCCGCTGACATTAGCAGAAAAGATTTTGTATACTCATCTGTTTGATGAGAAGGGGGTAAAAGACTACAAACGGGGAGAAGATTATGTGAACTTCCGCCCTGACCGTGTAGCGATGCAGGATGCAACGGCACAAATGGCATTGCTGCAATTTATGAATGCAGGTCGCGAGCGGGTTGCCGTACCTTCGACCGTACATTGCGACCATCTGATACAAGCCTATAGAGGGGCTCGGGAAGACATTGCCACTGCTACCAGGACAAATGAAGAAGTATATGATTTTTTGCGTGATGTCTCTTCCCGGTATGGTATCGGTTTCTGGCAGCCGGGTGCAGGTATCATTCATCAGGTAGTATTGGAAAATTATGCCTTCCCTGGTGGAATGATGGTAGGAACGGACTCTCATACACCCAATGCAGGTGGCCTCGGTATGGTTGCCATCGGTGTCGGTGGTGCCGATGCGGTGGATGTGATGACCGGTATGGAATGGGAATTAAAAATGCCCCGTTTGATTGGTGTACATCTGAAAGGTGAATTAAATGGTTGGGCGGCTCCAAAAGATGTGATTCTGAAGTTGGCAGGTATCCTGACGGTTAAAGGCGGTACAAATGCAATCATTGAATATTTCGGACCGGGCACGGCTTCTTTGTCCGCTACCGGTAAGGCAACTATTTGTAATATGGGGGCCGAAGTCGGTGCCACTACGTCACTTTTCCCTTACGATGATCGTATGGCTACTTATCTGAAAGCTACCGGTAGGGAAGAAGTGGCAGAGATGGCTGATTCTGTGGCGGGTGATCTTCGTGCAGATGCCGACATCATGATTGCCCCGGAGAAGTATTATGATCGGGTCATTGAGATTGACCTTTCCAGACTGGAACCTTATATTAATGGTCCTTTTACTCCCGATGCCGCTACGCCCATTTCCGAATTTGCAGAAAAAGTGTTGGTTAACGGTTATCCGCGCAAGATGGAAGTCGGATTGATAGGTTCATGTACCAATTCATCTTATCAGGATTTAAGTCGTGCCGTTTCCCTGGCCCGCCAGGTTGAAGAGAAGCACCTGAAGGTAGCCGCTCCCCTGATTGTGAACCCCGGATCTGAACGGATACGGGCTACTGCGGAGCGGGATGGTATGATAGGAACTTTTGAAAAAGTCGGTGCTACAATTATGGCAAATGCCTGCGGTCCCTGTATCGGTCAGTGGAAACGTGAGACGGATAACCCCACTCGCAAGAATTCTATCGTAACCTCTTTCAACCGTAATTTTGCTAAACGTGCAGACGGTAATCCGAATACGTATGCCTTTGTCGCTTCACCCGAATTGACGATGGCGCTGACAATTGCCGGAGATCTTTGTTTTAATCCGCTGACAGATGTATTGGTGAATCGCGAAGGTGAAAAAGTAAAACTCTCCGAGCCTGTGGGTGAAGAATTGCCACCGAAGGGATTCGCTGAAGGTAGCGAAGGATATATAGCCCCCGGCTGTGAGAAGACTGAAATCAATGTGAATCCCCATTCGCAACGGCTCCAATTGCTACAGCCATTCCCTGCCTGGGAAGGAACCGATTTGCTGAATATGCCGTTGCTGCTTAAGGCACAGGGCAAATGTACTACCGATCATATTTCAATGGCAGGTCCGTGGCTTCGTTTCCGTGGACATCTGGAAAATATTTCGGATAACATGCTGATGGGTGCTGTGAATGCTTTTAATGGTGAAACTAACAGTGTTTGGAATCGTTCGACTAATGTATACGGTCCCGTTTCCGGTACGGCAAAGATGTATAAGTCCGAAGGGATTTCTTCCATTGTGGTAGCCGAAGAAAACTATGGTGAAGGTTCCAGTCGTGAACATGCCGCTATGGAACCCCGTTTCCTGAATGTCCGTGTGATTCTGGCAAAGAGTTTTGCCCGTATTCACGAAACGAATCTAAAGAAACAAGGCATGCTGGCATTGACTTTTGTGGATAAAGCCGATTATGATAAGATTCAGGAACATGATTTAATTTCGGTAATCGGATTGACGGACTTTGCTCCCGGCCGTAATCTTAAGATTGTCCTTCATCATGAAGATGGTACGAAGGAAAGCTTCGAAGCTCAACATACGTATAATGAACAGCAGATAGGCTGGTTCCGTGCCGGTTCTGCTCTTAATGCAAGATAGAAAGATGGATAAAATTACAGTACCTTTTATTACAGGTGATGGGGTAGGAGTTGAAATTACTCCTTCTATGCAAGCTATTGTGAATGCTGCCGTGCAGAAAGCATATAGCGGCGGGCGGCAGATTGAATGGATGGAAGTGTGGGCAGGCGAACGGGCTTTTGAAAAGTGCGGGCTGTGGTTGCCTGACGAAACGATGGAAGCTTTCCGTGATTATAAAGTGGGTATCAAAGGTCCGCTGACGACTCCTGTCGGTGGTGGCATCCGTTCATTGAACGTGGCATTGCGCCAGACACTGGACTTGTATGTATGCCTGCGGCCGGTTCGTTGGTATCAGGGCATCCACTCTCCGGTTCGTCATCCGGAGAAGGTGAACATGACTGTATTTCGTGAGAATACGGAAGATATTTATGCAGGTATCGAGTGGGAAGCCGGTACACCGGAGGCTGAGAAGTTCTATAAGTTTCTGCACGATGAGATGGGGGTAAAGAAAGTACGGTTCCCCAAGACGTCTTCTTTCGGTGTGAAACCTGTTTCAAAAGAAGGAACGGAACGATTGGTACGTGCTGCCTGCCGGTATGCACTTGAGAATAATCTGCCTTCCGTGACGTTGGTGCACAAGGGAAATATTATGAAGTTTACCGAAGGAGGTTTCAAAAAGTGGGGCTACGAGCTGGCTGAACGTGAGTTTGGAGAAGCATTGGCTGACGGAAGACTGGTGATAAAAGATTGTATTGCGGATGCTTTCCTACAAAATACATTGTTGATTCCTGAAGAATATTCTGTGATTGCTACCCTTAATCTGAATGGAGATTATGTTTCCGATCAGTTGGCTGCCATGGTGGGCGGTATCGGTATTGCTCCCGGTGCAAATATCAACTACCAGACCGGACATGCCATCTTTGAAGCCACCCATGGTACGGCACCGAATATTGCAGGCAAAGATATTGTGAATCCCTGTTCCATCATTCTGTCTGCCGTAATGATGCTCGAATACTTTGGTTGGAAAGAATCTGCTTCTTTGATAGAACATGCCTTGGAACGAAGTTTCCTTGATGCCCGTGCTACCGCCGACCTGGCGCGCTTCATGCCCGGCGGCGTCTCTTTGTCCACTTCTGCCTTTACCCGGGAGATAGTGGAAAGAATTGAAAAATAATACTAACGATTAAAACGATACGAAAATGAAGAAGGAATATTTAGTGTATAAGCTTTCCGAGGATATGAAGGAAGCAGTTCGGATTGATACCGAATTATTCTCCAAATTTGATGTGAAGCGCGGCTTGCGTAATGAAGACGGCACGGGCGTGTTGGTTGGACTCACCAGAATTGGTAATGTAGTGGGTTACGAACGTATTCCTGGCGGTGGCTTGAAACCTATCCCGGGTAAGTTGTTCTACCGTGGTTATGATGTAGAGGATATTGTCCATGCTTTTGTTAAAGAGAAACGTTTCGGGTTTGAGGAAGTGGCTTATCTGTTACTGTCCGGTAATTTACCCGATAAGGAGGGGTTAGCTTCTTTCCGTGAACTGATTAATGATAATATGCCGTTGGAACAGAAAACCAAGATGAATATTATCGAACTGGAAGGAAATAATATTATGAATATCCTGGCACGCAGTGTACTTGAGATGTATCGTTTTGATCCTGCTGCCGATGATACTTCCCGTGACAACCTGATGCGCCAGAGCATTGAATTGATTTCTAAGTTCCCGACTATTATTGCGTATGCATATAATATGTTGCGTCATGCCACTTTCGGCCGTTCGCTGCATATTCGCCATCCGCAGGAAAATCTTTCTATAGCCGAAAATTTCCTCTATATGCTGAAACGTAATTATACACAGTTGGATGCCCGTACACTCGACCTTTTATTGGTGCTTCAAGCAGAGCATGGTGGTGGTAATAACTCCACTTTCACGGTTCGTGTTACTTCTTCTACCGGAACGGATACATACTCGTCCATTGCCGCAGGTATCGGTTCGTTGAAAGGTCCGCTTCATGGCGGTGCAAATATTCAGGTGGCTGATATGTTCCATCATTTACAGGAGAATATTCAGGACTGGACGAGTGTGGATGAAATCGACACTTACTTCACCCGTATGCTGAATAAGGAAGTTTATAACAAGACCGGATTGATTTACGGTATCGGACATGCTGTTTATACAATTTCCGATCCACGTGCTATCTTACTGAAAGAACTGGCTCGTGATCTTGCCCGGGAAAAAGGTAAAGAGCGCGAGTTTGCTTTCCTTGAACTCTTGGAAGAACGTGCTATCGAAACTTTCGGTCGCGTGAAGAATAATGGAAAGACGGTATCGAGCAACGTTGATTTCTATTCCGGCTTTGTTTATGAAATGATTGGATTACCGCAGGAAATCTTTACGCCATTGTTTGCTATGGCTCGTATCGTCGGCTGGTGTGCGCACCGCAATGAAGAATTGAACTTTGAAGGTAAGCGTATCATTCGTCCGGCATACAAAAATGTACTCGAAGATACGGTTTATGTACCTATTAAGAAGCGATAAATAGGAGTAAAACGGGAAAGAAAAGAAGTGATTAGTGTTTAGTGATAAGTGATAAGCGCCATTCGGGATATTATTTTTTAGACGCGGATGACGCGGATAACGCGGATTTAAAAGGCTGCGCTATAAAAAAATAAAAAAAAGATCCGCGTCATCCGTGTCATCCGCGTCTAAAAGATTATTTATCATTTAGTTCATAACCCTCCAGTAATGAGACCGTTTTTTCTAAACTGTTTGTACTGATTTATTAATACTAAAAGTGCTTTTGTAACTAGTTGACTATTAGAGGTGTATAATAACCCTATCTCAGTATACGACTGAGGTACCCTAAGTATGATACTGAGATACCCTAAGTATGGGACTGAGATACCCTAAGTATGCAACTATGTCTCATTCTGTTTTCTTTAGTAAGTAACTTTGTACTCATTTCTGACGTAAATCGCTAACTTATCACTTTGATTTAAAATTTATTGTTTTTTGACATAATTCGCTAACGTCTTTGTAAACTAATTAAGGGGAAGAAGTTTTCTTTTTCCTCCTTTTTATATATCTTTGCCTGTACTTAAATCGAAACAAGTATGGAACAAGGGACTTTTCAGTTATTTCTTGGTGTAATGAGCATCATTGCACTGTTTGTTTTTATCGTACTTTATTTTGTCAAAGCGGGATATGGAATGTTCCGCACTGCATCTTGGGGCATTTCTATTAATAATAAATTGGCGTGGATGCTGATGGAAGCACCTGTGTTTATTGTGATGTTGTTACTCTGGTGGAATTCACCACGATATAATTCAATTGTTCCCCTGATTTTCTTTCTCTTATTCCAATTGCATTATTTCCAGCGCGCTTTTGTGTTCCCTTTCCTGCTGAAGGGAAAGAGTCGTATGCCGCTTGCCATTATGATGATGGGAATGCTGTTCAACCTCCTAAATGGCTTTATGCAAGGAGAATGGCTTTTTTATCTGGCTCCTGAAACTCTTTATACACCGGAGTGGCTGCTGACTCCCCAGTTTATTATTGGAGTATTGCTATTCTTTACCGGAATGGGAATCAACTGGTATTCGGATTATGTAATCCGCCATCTTCGTAAACCGGGAGATACGCGGCATTACCTTCCATCGCAGGGGATGTATCGTTATGTCACCTCTGCCAATTACTTTGGTGAAATTATAGAATGGGCAGGATGGGCTATATTGACTTGGTCGCTCTCCGGACTGGTTTTCCTGTGGTGGACAGTGGCTAATCTGGTTCCTCGTGCCAATGCCATCTGGCATCGCTATAAAGAAGAGTTTGGAGATGAGGTGGGAAACCGGAAACGTGTTTTTCCGTTCCTCTATTAATCTCTCCACTTATAAATCACAAATCATAAATAATACTCATGAGCAAGTTATTTACTCCTGTAACTTTTGGTCCGCTGACTTTACGGAATCGTACTATCCGTTCGGCGGCATTTGAAAGTATGTGTCCGGGTAATGCCCCTTCGCAAATGTTGCTTGACTATCACCGTTCAGTTGCGGCTGGCGGTGTTGGAATGACTACTGTGGCCTATGCAGCTGTCACCCAAAGTGGTTTGTCGTTCGACCGCCAATTATGGATGCGCCCTGAAATCATACCCGGATTAAAAGAACTGACTGATGCTGTACATGCCGAAGGTGCTGCAGCAGCTATACAGTTGGGACATTGCGGCAATATGTCGCATAAAAGTATCTGTGGTGTTACTCCTGTCGGAGCTTCCACCGGTTTTAATCTTTACTCACCTACTTTTGTTCGTGGCTTGAAAAAAGAGGAATTGCCGGAGATGGCACGTGCATACGGTCGTGCTGTGAATCTGGCCCGTGAGGCAGGCTTTGATGCAGTTGAAATACATGCCGGACACGGATATTTAATTTCTCAGTTCCTTTCTCCTTATACTAATCGTCGTAAGGATTGTTTCGGCGGATCTTTGGAGAATAGGATGCGTTTTATGGACATGGTGATGGAGGAAGTGATGACAGCTGCCGGAACCGACATGGCTGTATTGGTGAAAATGAATATGCGCGATGGTTTCCGTGGCGGGATGGAAATGGATGAGACTATGCAGGTGGCAAAACGCCTGGAGCAATCGGGCGCTCATGCATTGGTGCTAAGTGGAGGTTTTGTTAGTAAGGCTCCTATGTATGTGATGCGTGGTCAGATGCCTATCCGTTCTATGACTCATTATATGAATTGCTGGTGGCTGAAGTATGGAGTGCGAATGGTAGGAAAGTGGATGATACCGACCGTTCCTTTTAAAGAGGCTTACTTTCTGGAAGATGCGCTGAAATTCCGGACGGAAATAAAGATGCCATTGGTATATGTAGGTGGCTTAGTTTCGCGTGAGAAAATAGATGAGGTACTGGATGATGGCTTTGAAGCAGTGCAGATGGCACGTGCCCTGCTTAACGAACCGGGTTTTGTCAACCGTATGCGTGAAGAGGAGAAAGCACATTGTAATTGTAAACATAGTAATTATTGTATTGCACGGATGTATTCCATTGAAATGGCATGCCATCAGCATTTGAATGAAGAACTTCCGGCCGGCTTGAAGCGGGAAATTACAAAAATAGAAGCAAAAGGATAATGAAACAGAAACTTGCAGTTATAACCGGAGCAGATGGCGGTATGGGAATGGAGATTACACGCGCTGTTGCTGCCGCCGGATATAAAGTCATTATGGCGTGTCGTGATCCTGAAATCGCAGAAGAGAAACGCCAGTTTATAATGCGGGAAACAGGAAATGTAGCATTGGAGATAGTACCGGTCAATCTTGCTTCTTTGTCTTCTACAGCTTTTTTTGCCAATGAACTTCTTCAGCGTGGAGAAGCTATTGCCTTGTTAATGAACAATGCCGGCACCATGGAAACGAAACGTCGTATTACCGAAGAGGGATTGGAGCGTACGGTGAGTGTTAATTATGTAGCTCCCTATTTGTTGACCCGTAAATTGTTACCATTGATGGGAGAGGGAAGCCGGATTGTAAATATGGTGTCTTGTACTTATGCTATTGGTAAACTGGATTTTCCAGACTTCTTTTGGCGTGGAAAGAAAGGAGCTTTCTGGCGTATTCCAATTTATAGTAATACGAAATTGGCATTAACTCTGTTTACAATAGCTCTATCGGAGAAGGTGAAATCCAAAGGTATTGTTGTCAATGCTGCCGATCCGGGCATTGTTTCCACAAAAATCATTACGATGCATATGTGGTTTGATCCGTTGACGGATATCTTTTTCCGGCCTTTCATACGTACACCTCGTCAGGGAGCAGCGACAGCCATCAGTTTGTTGCTGGATGAAGATGCAGGAAAACGTACTGGAACATTGAATGTAAGTTGTCACCCTAAAAAACTTTCAGGGAAATTCCTTCACCATGTACAGATGAAGGAACTATGGGATCAGACAGAAGAAATTGTGGCAAAATGGCTATAATGAAAAAGGCGCGGATGAATTTCATCTGCGCCTTTGCATATTTCACTATATTCTATTTAAATAGAGAGTTCTCTCAATACATTTACCAAGTCTTTTTTGATTGGCTTATCATTCTTGATAGCTTTTGTGAAAGGAACGTATACTACTTCATCATGTTCGATACCAACCATTACATTGCGTTGTCCATCCATGATGGCATCGATAGCTGCCGCACCGAGTCGGCTGGCAAGGATACGATCGTGAGCTGTAGGACTTCCACCGCGCTGCAAGTGTCCAAGGATAGTAACACGTACATCGTATTGAGGATATTCATTCTTCACACGTTCTGCAAAGTGCATGGCTCCACCTGTCAGTTCGCTTTCCGCAACAATTACAATACTACTGTTTTTGGATTTGCGGAAACCGTTTTTGATGAATTCTTCCAGTTGATCGACTTCCGTACTGAACTCTGGAATGATAGCGGCCTCTGCACCTGAGGCAATAGCACCGTTCAAAGCAAGGAAACCAGCATCACGTCCCATTACTTCCACAAAGAACAAACGTTCATGAGAAGTTGCCGTATCGCGGATTTTATCCACTGCATCCAGAATGGTATTCAAAGCTGTATCATAACCGATAGTCGTATCTGTTCCGTACAGATCATTGTCGATAGTACCGGGTAATCCGATACAAGGTACATCAAACTCTTGTGCGAAAATACGTGCACCCGTCAATGAACCGTCACCACCAATGATAACCAAGGCATCAATACCTTCCTTTTTCATATTATCATATGCAATCTGGCGTCCTTCAGGAGTAGTGAACTCCTGACAACGAGCTGTTTTCAGGATAGTACCACCTAATTGTATAATATTACTTACGTTCTGGCTTTTGAATTCTTTGATTTCACCGGTTACCAGACCTCTGTAACCTCTATATATACCTTTTACTTGTAATCCGTTGTAAATAGCAGCACGTGTTACCGCACGAATAGCAGCGTTCATTCCCGGTGCATCACCACCGGATGTCAAAATACCTATGCACTTAACTGTTCCCATAACAATCTTTTAGTTTGGTTTAAATAATCACCGCAAAAATAGTGCAAGTTAAGAGCAAAAGCAAAAAACATTTTGCTTTTGCCGAAACGCAGCCTATTTCCGCTCGGCAAAGATAGCAAAAAGCTGAGGGCGTGATTCATATTTAACGTTAATTTGTTGTTTCAAAACGGTGACTTATTGTCCTGTAAGTCGTGATTGAATGGCCTTTGAAATTTCTTCCATCAGCCATTTGGGAGTGGAGGTTGCTCCACATACTCCGATAGAGGAAGCTCCGGTAAGCAGAGAACTGTCTATCTCTTCAGCGCTGTCTATCAGATGCGAATTAGGGTTGACTTTTTTGCATTCGCTGAACAACATTTTCCCATTGGAACTTTTCTTGCCACTTACAAAGAATACCAGATCGTGTGAAGCGGCAAATTTCCGTATGTTCGGAATTCGATTGGCTACTTGTCGGCAGATGGTATCATAATATTCAAATGTGACATCAGGCGAGATATGTTCTTTGATGTATTCTACGATTTTCTGGAATTCGTCCAGTGACTTTGTTGTCTGCGAATATAAACGGATGCTCTTGGTAAGATCCAGATTTTTAGCTTCTTCCAGCTTTTCTATAACGATTGCTTCTCCGGTAGTTTGTCCCACTAAACCAAGGACTTCTGCATGACCGGTTTTTCCATAGATAACGATTTGTTTCTCCTCGGTATCTTTCTGAGCATATTCTTGCTTGATTTTCTTCTGCAAGCGGAGTACTACCGGACAAGTGGCATCGATAATTTCAATATTGTTACGGCGGGCGATTTCATAGGTTTCGGGAGGCTCTCCGTGGGCACGCAACAAAACTTTGGCATCATGTAGATGATTGAAATCATCGTGATTGATAGTGATGAGGCCCATCTCTTTCAAGCGTTCCACTTCACGACTATTGTGCACAATGTCTCCCAGGCAATACAAAGTACCGCCATTGGCTAGTTCTTCTTCAGCTTTATTTATTGCAGTGACTACACCGAAGCAGAAGCCGGATCCCTCATCTATTTCTACTTTTACCATAATATAATATGTTGATATAGATATTTTAAGCAGATATTCGGAAAGGCTACATCCTTTTCCTTTATCCCTTAACGGTCTTATCGAATTGTTCTTGTAACCATTTTTTTTGTTGGGAAATAGTCATTTGTGTATTGTCTAACAACAATGCGTCGTCAGCTTTGCGAAGTGGGCTTACTTCACGGTTCTGATCGATATAATCCCGTTGCTTTACGTTCTCAAGTATTTCATCAAAACTGGCTTCTTGTCCTTTGGCTTTCAATTCGTCATAACGACGCTGTGCGCGGATCTCGGGGGAGGCAGTTACAAATATTTTTAGTTCCGCATCAGGAAAAACCGTAGTTCCGATATCACGTCCATCCATGACAATACCTTTGGAATTACCCATTGCCTGTTGCTGTGCCACCATTGCTTCGCGTACAAATCCTAAAGTTGCAATAGGGCTGACGCGAGAAGAAACTTCCATGCTACGGATTTTATTTTCCACATTCACACCGTTCAGGTAGGTATCCGGGCGTCCGGTCGACGGATTTAGTTGAAATGAAATATGAATATTACCGATTTCTTTCTGAAGTCTTTCCGCATCAATCTCATTTCCTTTAAAGATGCCATTTTCTATACTGTATAAAGTGACTGCACGATACATGGCGCCACTGTCGATGTATATGTAACCTATTTCACGGGCAAGATCTTTTGCCATGGTACTTTTTCCACAGGAGGAAAAACCGTCGATTGCGATAGTTATCTTTTTCATTTTGAGTTATACTATTTATATATTATAAGGTATATGACAAATTAAATATAAGTGAGGATGAACTCACATGATATTTGGCATATGCCATCCCCAATTTCAATCGTTTTAACTGAATACCTGTGCCACAAGTAAAACCCGCCCAATGGCTGGAGCCGTTTATTTTCATTTCTTCTCCACGGCGGAAGCTATATCCGGCTGCCAGGTAAAAATTGCTGGTTGGGAGGAAATCAATGCCAAGGGCGATATGATTTAACAATTTCTTTCCAAAATTGTTTGCTGCTGTGGCTGATGTACTCCAGTGTGTCAGGTCATGTAGAGTAAATGAGAGCCTGAAAGGAGCATGTGCCAATCGTTTGCTGAAACCAAGCTGTACGTCGACGGGCAGTTTTTCATGCCGTTCTTCGAAAGCTTTCAGTTGTCCTCCCAAGTTGCGTGCAACAAGTGAAGCGGAAAAGTCAGACTCCTGATGATAGTAATTCAATCCCAAATCAATGCCAATTGCGAATGAAGAGTACTTATCATAATGAGAATAAATAAAGTTAGTGCGGACACCACCACTCCAATAATCACTTAAATCATAGGTATAAATGCCCGATATGGAAATATCTTTGGCAGAGAAAGTGCCGATTTCTATATTTTCTTCGGTGGTTTCTTTTAATTCTCCGTAATCTACATATTGAGCGGTTACCGCCCAGGTGGAACGCTCGCCTGCTGTACGTGCGAATGCGGCCCCTCCCACATTGACACCATCCATGTAAAGCATATAATTCAGGTTGAGAGTTTTATCCGCTACACACGAAAGAAGGGCGGGATTTTGGACAGCCATAGTTAAATCGTCTTCTATAATAGAAATGTTTTCTCCACCCAATGCCGATGCGTGGGCAGAAAAAGGAAGCTTTAAAAATTGGAAGGCGCTGGTTCCGTCTTGCGCACGTAAAACGGAGAAAATCAGTAGTAGTAGCGCCGTAATAAAAGACTTTTTCAACATTTCATTTAAAATTATTGCCAAAGATACGGTATTTTTAAAATATCTCGTTACATTTGTAGCACAAAAGCGCAGGTGTGCTTTTTGAAGGATAAAAAAAACAAAAATGGGTGCATATTGTCTTAAAAAAGATAGTACGGATGAACGTTTTGCAGAAAAAGTACTATATTTGCCCAAAATGAGAAACACGTTAAAATAATATTATAATTATGGAAATTAAGAAAACACCTAAAGCAGATTTGGAGAACAAAAAATCGACTTGGATGCTTATTGGTTATGTTATTGTGCTGGCTTTTATGTTTATAGCATTTGAATGGACAAAGCGCGATATCAAGATCGATACGAGCCAGGCGCTTACTGATCTCTATTTTGAAGAAGAAATGGTTCCTATTACTGAGCAGGAAGAAAAAGTAGCTCCTCCTCCTCCAGAAGTGGCTCCGATTAACGAAACGTTGGAAATCGTGGCTGATGATGCTGATGTGGAAGAAACAGTTATTGCTTCTTCTGAGGAAACAGGTCAGGCAGTAGAAGTAAAATACGTGCCTGTAACTGTTGTAGAAGAAGAACCGGAAGAACAAACTATTTTTGAGGTTGTAGAACAAATGCCTGAATTCCCGAATGGTGGTATGGCTGGTTTGATGCAATTCTTGAGCAAGAACATTAAATATCCTACTATTGCACAGGAAAACGGTACTCAAGGTCGTGTAACAGTACAGTTCGTTGTTAATAAGGATGGTAGTATTGTAGACGCTAAAGTCATAAGAGGTGTTGACCCGTATTTGGATAAAGAAGCACTCCGTGTGATTGGTACCATGCCGAAGTGGAAACCCGGTATGCAGCGCGGTAAACCTGTACGCGTAAAATATACGGTGCCTGTAATGTTCAGATTGCAGTAATAACGTTATCTATATAAAAAAAGAGGCTGCTTTTCGGCAGCCTCTTTTTATTCTTACTATTCTCCTTAATTTATAATCACTATGTTTACAGCTTCCGAGCTTCTCGAAAAATTTAATTCTCATATTGCTGATTTACAGTTTACGCGTACTCCAAAAGGATTGTATGCTCCGGTGGAATATGTATTGTCTATGGGGGGGAAGCGAATTCGCCCGGTATTAATGTTGATGGCTTATAATTTGTACCAGGAAGATGTAACTCGCATCTATGCTCCTGCTACAGGTATCGAAGTTTATCATAACTATACTCTCCTTCATGATGACCTGATGGATCGTGCCGATCGTCGTAGAGGTAAAGAAACTGTTCACAAGGTCTGGAACGATAATACCGCTATTCTCTCGGGAGATGCAATGTTGATTTTAGCTTATCAATTTATGGCAGAGTGTTCTCCTGCTTTTTTGAAGGAAGTTATGGATCTTTTTAGTCTGACAGCTCTTGAGATATGTGAAGGTCAGCAGATGGATATGGAGTTCGAACAGAGAAATGATGTAACAGCAGAAGAGTATCTGGAAATGATTCGTCTGAAAACAGCAGTTTTATTAGCTACAAGTTTACGGATTGGAGCTCGTTTGGGAGGAGCTTCAATAGAGGACGCCGATCGTTTGTATGATTTTGGAATGCAAATAGGAGTTGCTTTCCAATTGAAAGATGATCTTTTGGATGTTTATGGTAATGCCAAAGTCTTTGGGAAAAATATTGGTGGAGATATTCTTTGCAATAAAAAAACTTATATGCTGATTAAAGCATTTGAACATGCCGATTCAAGTCAACGTGAGCAGTTAAATCATTGGGTTCATGCAGAAGCCTTTCAACCTGTTGAGAAGATTGCTGCTGTTACGGAACTCTATAATCAGATTGGTGTAAAATCTATTTGCGAGAATCAAATGTTGGAATATAGTAATCGTGCGATGGAAAGTCTTGCGGCTGTTAGTGTTGCAGAGGATAAAAAAGAAGAACTTAAAAGGATAATAGAAAATTTGATGCATAGAGAAGTGTAATAGTGTCTTTTTAGAATTATGCCTTATAGAAGATTACCAAATACAGATCAGGCGAGAATACGGGCACTGAAAGCAGTGGTTGCGAAAGCTGATGTCCAGAACCTTTATGATTTGGCAGTTTCTCTGAAGACGTTGACAGAGGCCCGGAATTTTTTAACAAGATTTGAAGCTGCCCAAGCCTATTATTTGCAATGTTTTGAGCGTCAGTCGCAGGCTGGTCATAAGCATCAGACCAATGTAAAGATGGCACGTTTGTACGTATCTCATTTTATTCAGGTATTGAATTTAGCTGTAATACGTTCGGAAGTACGTGCTGCTCACAAAGCATATTATGGTTTACCGGGAGATAGTACAAATGTTCCGGATTTATCAACAGAAACAGCATTGGTGGAATGGGGACGAAAAATTATAGATGGAGAGGCTAAACGAACTTCACAGGGCGGAATTCCTATTTATAATCCTACAATAGCCAAGGTTAGAGTACATTATGATATCTTTACAGATAGTTATGACCGACAAAAAAATCTGCAGGCTTTGACTGCGCGTAGTTTAGAATCTCTTTCTGCTATGCGAACCACAGCAGATGAATTGATTTTGGATATTTGGAATCAAGTTGAAAAGAAGTTTGAAAATGTTTCTCCAAATGAAAAACGTTTGGATTTGTGCCGTGATTACGGTTTAGTTTATTATTACCGTACTGGTGAAAAACGAAAAGAAGAAGTAAATAAATGAGATTGATAGATACACATTCCCATCTCTTTCTAGAAGAATTTTCAGAAGATTTGCCACAGGTTATTGATCGTGCCCGTTCTGAAGGAGTTACTCATATTTTTATGCCTAATATTGATAGTACGACGATTGGCTCAATGTTGTCTGTCTGTAATACCTATAAAGGTTACTGTTTTCCTATGATAGGTTTACATCCTACTTCAGTCAATGCCGGTTATGAAAAAGAATTGGAAATCGTGACTCGTGAGCTCAAGTCTTCCAATGAATATATTGCAATAGGGGAGGTTGGTATAGATCTATATTGGGATAAAACTTTTCTGAAAGAACAGCAGATTGCATTAGATAAGCAAATCAATTGGGCTTTGGAATATGACCTTCCTGTCGTTATTCATTGTCGGGATGCCTTTGATTATATATATAAGGTGCTGGAACCTTACAAGAATACTTCTTTAAAAGGAATCTTCCACAGTTTTACGGGTACCGATGAGGAAGCTGCCCGGATTCTGGAGTTTTCAGGTTTTCTAATTGGAATTAATGGTGTGGTTACTTTTAAAAAGTCGCATCTTCCGGAAGTTTTGACTAAAATATCTTTGGAGAAGATTGTTCTTGAAACGGATTCCCCTTATCTTACTCCGGTTCCGAATCGTGGTAAGAGAAATGAAAGTGCCTATGTGAAGGATACTTTAATGAAGGTTTCTGAGATCTATCGGATGTCTCCGGAGGCTGTCGGAAGCGTAACTTCTGAAAACGCTTTAAAAGTGTTTGGAATGCTCAAATAACATCGCAAAGATTTTAAAGTTTATTAATTTTGAGATTTTATTAAAGATAAAACGGAGAGAATGAAGGGCAAGAACGAAAAAAAGAATACATTTGTAGCTGAAAACGCTTGTGGTTCGCATTTTTTTTGTAATTTGCAGCCGTTTTTGAAAGAGGCGTCTATTGGAGAGATGCTCGAGTGGTTGAAGAGGCACGCCTGGAAAGCGTGTATACCCCTAAAGGGTATCCGGGGTTCGAATCCCCGTCTCTCCGCAGTATGAAAGAAGAAAACAAAAGTAATAAATGAATATAATAAACAATTTAATTAATTAATCTTAAAAATTAGACACACAATGAAAAAGTTATTTGCAATTGTTGCTGTGATGGGAGTCTTAACATTTGGCTCAACTCAACTTGCTCAGGCTCAAGATGCTCCTGCAGCTGAACAAACAGAACAAGCTGCTCCTGCAGCTCAAGCAGCTCCTGCTGGTGATGCTACTGTAGAGGCAGAAGAAGGTGGTATTCACAAGGAAATCAAAACTAAATTTATTGAAGGTACTGCATCTTTCATGAGTTTGGTTGCTATCGCTTTGGTTATCGGTCTTGCATTCTGTATCGAACGTATCATTTATCTGAGCTTGGCTGAAATCAACACAAAGAAATTCTTGGCTGCTATTGAAGCTGCTTTGGAAAAAGGCGACGTAGAAGCTGCTAAAGACATCGCACGTAATACAAGAGGTCCTATCGCTTCTATCTATTACCAAGGCTTATTGAGAATTGATCAAGGTCTTGACGTAGTTGAGAAGTCAGTAGTATCTTACGGTGGTGTACAAGCTGGTTACTTGGAAAAAGGTTGTTCTTGGATCACACTGTTCATCGCAATGGCTCCGTCTTTGGGATTCTTGGGTACTGTAATCGGTATGGTGCAAGCATTTGATAAGATCCAACAAGTAGGTGATATCTCTCCGACGGTTGTAGCAGGTGGTATGAAAGTTGCCTTGATTACAACTATTTTCGGTTTGATTGTTGCTTTGATTCTGCAGGTATTCTACAACTATATCCTGTCTAAGATCGAGGCTTTGACTAGCGAAATGGAAGATTCTTCTATCACTTTGTTGGACATGGTTATCAAATATAACTTGAAATACAAAAAATAAGAGAAATGGCTAAATTATCATATAGAGTATCATATTACGTACTGTATGTTTTATTCGCCGCTATTTTAGTAGTATTGGGCTTATTCTACTTTGGTGGAGATGCTCAGGGCGATGCAGTACTGATGGGTGTTGACCCAGAGATGTGGCAGCCTGCACAGACAGATAGCATGCTGTATTTAATGTATGGTTTGTTTGCTTTGGCTGTTATTGCAATGGTTGGTGGATTTATTCTGCAGTTTGGTACAGCATTAAAAGATAATCCGGTAAAGGCTTTGAAGTCATTACTTGGTGTTATTTTGTTAGCTGTTGTAATGATCGTTGCTTGGTCTATGGGTAGTGGTGAACAAATGAATATCCCAGGCTATAGTGGAACTGATAATGTTCCGTTCTGGCTGAAGATAACAGACATGTTCTTGTATACTATTTATTTCTTACTGGGAGCAACTGTTCTTGCAATGCTTTTCAGTAGTATTAAAAAGAAATTATCATAATCGATTGAGGAAACTCAGTCTAATGGAGTAATTACAATGGCAAAAGGAAAAAGAAAAGTTCCTGATATAAACTCAAGTTCTACAGCGGATATCGCTTTCCTATTGTTGATCTTCTTCTTGATTACGACTTCTATGGATACGGACCGTGGTTTGGCAAGACGTTTGCCGCCACCGCCTGAACAAGACCAACCGAAGGATGAATCAGATAAGGTTAAGGAGCGTAACGTAATGACAGTCTTCTTGAACATGAATGACCAACTCATGGCCAATGGAGAGTACATCAATGTAGATCAATTGAGAGATAGGGCAAAAGAATTCATTGCTAACCCGTATAATGATGAAACCAAACCGGAAAAGCATGCAAAAGAGATACCTTTCTTTGGCACTATGCAGGTTACGGAAAAGCATGTAGTTTCTTTGCGTTGCGACCGTGGATCTTCCTATAAGGCATATTTGGCGGTTCAGAATGAACTGGTAGCTGCTTATAATGAGTTGAGAGAAGAATTGGCTCAGGAAAAGTTTGGTAAGAATTATGCTGCTTTGGACGAAGACCAACAAAAAGCAATTCGTGATGTATATCCTCAGAAGATTTCTGAGGCAGAACCTAAAAAGTACGGAGAAAAGAAGTAATGGGAAAATTTAATAAGACTGGTAAACGCGAAATGCCTGCGTTGAATACTTCTTCTCTACCTGACCTTATCTTTACTCTGTTGTTCTTCTTTATGATTGTAACAACAATGCGTGAGGTAACATTAAAGGTTGAGTTTAAGGTTCCGCAAGCTACAGAATTGGAAAAACTGGAAAAGAAATCTTTGGTTACGTTTATCTATGTAGGAAAGCCTACAGCTGAGTTTCGTAAGAAACTGGGTAATGAAAGCCGTATCCAATTGAATGATAGCTATGCTGAAGTTGCTGAAATTCAAGACTACATTATTGGTGAACGTGCCAGTATGAAGGAGGAAGATCAGCCTCAGATGACTGTTTCTTTGAAAGTTGACCAAGATACGAAAATGGGTATCGTAACAGATATCAAAGAAGCTCTTCGTAAAGCTTATGCATTGAAACTTAACTATTCTGCGCAACCGCGTCAGTAAAAAGTTAATCAAACTATAAAAAAATAAAGGGTGCTTATTCAAAGTAGGCACCCTTTATTTTTTATCCCTTTACATTATATACTTCTCTGTATATAGAGTCTTTTACTGTTTCAAAATCCCTTTCACACTCTAAATCTCCATGGGCCATAAGCAACATAGGAAGATATTCATCTGTAGGTCTGTATGGAGGTTGAAGATATGGTTTTTCCCAGAGCACGAATCCTTGGCGCTTATAGAAATTAATACGTCTTTGGGCCATTTCTTCTTCCGGCATTTCCACTTCCAGGACAATAGGGTGTTGAAGCAACTGGCATAAATGGTTTAAAACATTCTTTCCATGTCCGCCATTACGCTGGGCTGGATCTACGGCGAAATGTTCGACATAGTAGAATTTGCCGAAATCCCAGTAGGTAATAAAACCTACAGGAGTATCATGATGGAAAATAATATTGTTATAGAAGTGAGGTCTACTATCGGTGTACAGGCGCAGCTCCTCTAACGGTCGGTGCTCTTCCGGTGGGAAGGCAGCGGTTATCAACTGTTCCATGTACTCATACAAAAATCCATCAGCGGTGCTGATACGTTGAAGTCTGATCATATTGTTGGTCTTTAAAGTTTAGTTCTCTTATTATTTTGTATAAAAATCAATGAGTCTTTGCAGTGCTCGTTGGCATACCGGACAAAATGTAGGATGTTCATTGGTACGCATGCGGCAGTTATCAGCAGGACGGAATATCCCTTTGGCAGAATATCCACCTCCTTCATACACTCCTACCGGATACTTTGCCTGTTCGCTTACAGGAGTAGGGACAGGAGTACCTTTGACAAGCATATCTTCCCATTTAGAAGCGAAATCTATGCGGGTACTTATATTTTGTTCCCAGGGTTCTGTATCCAATGGGTAGGTATCTGTCATAACATCATCATCGTAGAAATATTCATCGGCCAACCCTCCGAAACTGTGTCCGAATTCGTGTACAACTACCGGGCGGAACATTGGATGATGGGCTGTAGTCAGGGTATAAGCATTATAGATACCACCACCTCCATATTCTTCAGTATTGGCAAGAATAATAATGTGTTCATACGGTATTCCGGCCAAAGCATCATGTATGGCCTTGACGTGGCGGGTAGTTAGGTAACGGTCAGAATAGAATGTGCTGAAATGCGAGTTAAAAGCCGTATGCTTCCATTCTCCTAAGCGGGGGACACTTACACCACTGTCGTCAGAAGGACTGGCGACGGCTACAATATTGAAGCGATTTTTCATACTCTTGAACGGTTCGTGTGAGAAGAGGCTTTCACAGGCAATTTCCGCATCCTGATAGAATACGTTCATCTCTGCAGGGGTATATCCTTCGGCAAGGATGGCCACATCGATGCACTTGTCAGTTTCACCGCTCTTTAGCAGATATTTATGTGGAGTGATATGTACAGTTCCTTTCTGATGAATAAGTATATCATCCGGGCGTACAGTGTGCGTCAGACGCGTGCGCACTTCTTTTCTCGGGCTTAACAGGGTAATTTCTATTTCTACAGGACGGAGCGGGTAGGGTAATAGAAAGGTATTTTCAAATCCTTTGGTGACAGCTTTGGCTTCGTCCGTTTCCAGCCACTCTTGAAAGAGAGAAGAAAAAGAAGTCGTATAGATTGTCTTTCCACTTTCCAAATCCTTCATGATAATTTGTCCGTTGCCTTGCAAAGGTAGTTCAGCCAAATGATGACGCCTTCCGGCCCATGATGGAAGTACGGACAGTTCATCCAAACATACATTCTGGCGGGAAGCGTCTCCTGTAAAGATATAATCAACACGCAATGTCTTATCGGCAAAATACTCAGTGTAGTTTTGCGCATAGCCTATTGTTACCATCAGTAGACACAATGCAAGTACAAGATATTTTTTCATAACAATCTTATTTTGTAGTTATAGGCAAAGATAATGCAAATTGAGCGCAGAACTTTCATGCTTGCATGAAAAAGTTATGCCGAGGTGCAGCTTATCTTCTTTCCACCCTATTTATCGCAACTGCGGGTTTATTCATTTTTTAGTAAGAAAAGTAATAAATCGTATTTTTATTGGGAAAAATTTCGCTAACTTTGCACATTATCGTATGAGAATACGGTGAGGCAATCGTTATTTATTAATCATAAAATTAGAAATGGGACATCATCAATTGGATACTTTAGACGAGCAAATACTGAAATTGATTGCAGATAATGCCCGTATTCCTTTCTTGGAAGTGGCAAGAGCTTGTAATGTTTCCGGCGCAGCCATACATCAACGCATACAGAAACTGACGAATTTAGGTATCTTGAAAGGATCGGAATATGTTATCGATCCGGAAAAGATCGGTTATGAGACTTGTGCTTATATTGGTATTTATCTGAAAGATCCGGAATCATTTGACGCAGTGACAAAGGCACTTGAAGCTATTCCGGAAATTGTGGAATGTCACTTTACGACAGGTAAATATGATATGTTTATCAAACTTTACGCACGCAATAACCACCATTTGCTGAGCATTATCCACGATAAATTACAGCCACTGGGGTTAGCGCGTACTGAAACACTGATATCCTTCCATGAAGCCATTAAGCGGCAGATGCCGATTATGGTTGAGGTAGATGAAGATTAGGAATTACTTACGGATATAATCCACAAATGCATAGGGGCAGGGATGTTTCTCGTCGGCAAGATGAGATTCCCTGCTTTTTTCGCGCCATATTGTGGAATCTACAGTTGGGAAGTAAGCGTCTACCTGAGGTGCTTCTGCATCAATTTCTGTCAGGCAAAGCATGTCTGCCAATGGAATTGCCTGTTTATATACACTTGCTCCACCGATAATATATACTTGTTCCTTCGGTTGACAGCTTTGCAAAGCTGCTTCGAGGGTAGGGAATACTTCTGCACCGGGATATTGGGTTGCCGGATTGGACGAAAGCACTACATTTCTCCGATTGGGCAGTGCACCTTTAGGCAGGGATTCAAATGTTTTTCTTCCCATGATGATGGTGTTCCCTGTGGTCAATGCCTTGAAACGTTTTAAATCATTGGGAAGCCAGAATAATAATTTATTTTGGAAACCGATTCCTAAGTTGCGGTCTACGGCGGCGATGATATTAATCATGATTGGATTTATGATTTGTTAAACAGAAACTTTACCGGCAATATGCGGATGCGGGTCGTAATTTATCAATTCGAAATCTTCATATTGGAAATCAAAGATACTCTTCACGTCCGGGTTTATCTTCATTTGCGGCAACGGACGTGGTTCGCGGGAAAGTTGTAGTTTTACCTGTTCCAGATGATTCAGATAAATATGCGCATCACCAAGTGTATGAATGAAGTCTCCTGCTTTCAATCCTGTTATTTGTGCCATCATCTGCAACAGTAGGGCATAAGATGCAATGTTGAAAGGTACACCGAGAAAAATGTCCGCACTGCGTTGATAGAGTTGGAGACTCAGCCGTCCGTTTGCCACATAGAATTGAAAGAAAGCATGACAGGGAGGAAGATTCATATTGTCAAGATCTCCCACATTCCAAGCACTGACAATGATGCGGCGGGAATCCGGATTATGAAGAATTGTTTCTACAGCCTCACTGATCTGATCGATGGAACCACCTTTGTAATCAGGCCAGGAACGCCATTGGTAACCGTAAATATGTCCCAAGTCACCATTCTCATCCGCCCACTCGTTCCAGATGCGAACACCATGATCTTGCAGATACTTGGCATTGGTGTCTCCATTCAGGAACCATAGCAATTCATATATAATCGATTTCAGATGCAGCTTTTTGGTGGTGAGGCAGGGAAAGCCATCATCCATATTGAAGCGCATTTGATGTCCGAATACGCTGATTGTACCGGTTCCGGTACGGTCTTCCTTGTGTACGCCCTCGGTTAATACCCGATTGAGCAAGTCTAAATATTGTTTCATGATTGCAGATTACGAATTATAAACAACAAAAGAGGCAATCTTTTTTGCCTCGCCAAAGGTAACTAAACTTCGGCAGATAGCATAGAATAATTTTCAATTAAAAATTAGAGGAACGGCGGTATAATTAAAGGAACGGTGTCATAAGGTTACCCACCCAACCTACAAACTTCTTCCACCCGGAACGTTTTTTCCAAACTTCGGGAGTCAATAGCGTACTATTCTTTTTATCCCGTTCAAACATATCATTCAACTGGTGAGTGATTGTAGGATCGAAAATAAACGCATTCGTTTCGAAGTCATATCGCAGGCTGCGGCTATTCAGATTGGCCGTACCCACAGTACAGAAATTCCGGTCTACCATCATAATCTTGGAATGGTGGAAACCTCCGTTAAAGAGATAAACTTTTGCCCCTTTCTTCATCAGCTTGTGTACGATATAGAAAGATGCTTCCGGGGTGAAAGGAATATCAGAAACAGCAGGTATCATAATTTCTACTTCAGTACCTTTCTTTAATGCATATTTAATGGCTTTCCGGATAGATTTGGTCGGTACAAAGTAAGGGTTCACAATTTGTATGCTGTGTTGCGCCGATCCAATGGATGCTGCATAAGCGTGACTGATAGAGCGGGGAGTTTCCCGTGGTGTACGGTCTACTATTGCTATTTCTTCGGCTATACTGTCGGGGAGTTGCGGTATATCCGGAAAGTAAACGGGACCGCCGACGTGCTGTTTAGTCTCCTGGTTCCACATGGTGAGGAAAATTCCTTGCAGATAGCGTACGGCATCTCCTTCGATGCGCATGTGCATGTCGTGCCATTGACCGATTTTGGGTAGTCCGGTGATGTAATAGTCGGCGATATTCATTCCACCGGTATATCCTATTTTTCCGTCAATCACTACAATTTTCCGGTGGTCGCGGTGCATAGCATGATTGATCCACGGGAAGGTAATCGGGTCGAATTTCACAATTTCAATACCTCGGTTACGGATTGCTTTCAGATGATGTTTCTTTAATGGTTTGTTATTAGACCAGTTACCGAAAGCGTCGAAGAGAGCGCGGACTTCCACACCTTCTTGTACTTTTTCAGCCAGTAAGTCAAACAGGGCATTGGCAATGGAGTCGTTGCGGAAGTTGAAGTACTCCAAATGAATGTGATGTTTGGCATGGCGTATTTCTTCGAAGAGATCAAGAAATTTCTCCCGCCCGCTCATCAGTAGTTTTACTTCATTGTTAGCGGTGACCGGAATGCCTTGTTGTTGCAGATAATGCACCACGAGCGAGTCACTGGTGGCGACTTGCGCGTGAATATTTCCTATAAAAAATAATGCAGATGATAATATGATGAATAATATTCTTCTCAAAACTTCTTACGCTTAGTTAGTTTTTCTAATTGAGTCGACAAAGATACAATTTATTGATGAGAAATGTTTGCTCAGTTAAAAAAAATTAGCCCTTGACCTGTAGAAAGCAGGTAAGGGCTAACTAAACTATTGTAAGGGCAAACGGATTTATTGCAAGGGATAAGTGAACTTTATGCTAAAGAACAAATCTTGCGATATCCTAAGTAGACAAGTACTACGGCCGCTATAATCAGTGATTTGGGGTCGAGTTCTGCTGCACCGCTTTGTACGGCACTGGTGAAAGTCTCGCGCAAAGCTCCCAGCACCAGTTGCAAACCATCAAGAACAAAGAATAACACTACGGCAAGCGTAAAACAGAACAAGCTCCACAGCTGCGAAATCCGGTAATACCGGTCGGGCAGGTGGTGCATCACGCGACGGCTGAAGCCGTTATCTTCTATCTCTTTCCGATTGTCAGAGAAGAATTGCTGCAAAAGTTTATCATCAGTTGTTTCCGTCATAACCATTTTGTTTTAAGTAGATAGCCATTTTTTCTTTCGCCCGCGAGAGGTGGCTTTTAACTGTTCCCGCCGGGCATCCCGTGATATCTGCAATTTTTTCGATGCTCTGATCTTCCATGTAGAACAAGGTAATGCAGGTTCGTTCCATTTCTTTTAGTGTTGCCAGTGCTTGGTAAACGTCCATTTGTTGTCCTACGTCATCCTGACTGGTGTTCCAGTGAGTATCCACTTCCCGGGTGTCGAGGTCGGCTGTCTCCTTCCGACTGCGAAGATAATCATAAAATACATTATATGCAATACGGTAGAGCCAGGTGGAGAAATTGGACAGGTTTTTGAATGAAGCCAGGTTAGTGTAGGCTTTGATAAACGTGTCCTGCGCCAAGTCGTCACTCAATTCGTTGTCGCCGCAAGTAAGGTTGAGAAAGAACCGTCGCACGGGCGACTGGTATTTCTTCACCAACTGGTCGAAGGCCTTGGTGTTGCGAAACACCACGACCTGTGCGACTAACGATATGTCATTGAGTTGGCTCATCTCTCCCGGTTGTTCTTTTTATTAGAGTCCTGTGTATAATAAATAACTAATTGCCCGAATCCGGTGAACATGATCAGTAGTCCGACGCAGCCGATTCCAAAGTTCTCGGTAATGGCCCAGAGGAAGATGAACAATCCGATGCCGATGAAGATGTTTTTGATACCTTTGGTACGGATATCTTCTGTTTTCTCTGCATTCTTGAAGAAGTCTTCGGGTAGTTGTTGTCCATTCGAAAGTGCTTGTTCTGCAAGGCGGTATTTGGCTTTTCGATTTTTGTAATTGAAGAAGAATACCGTAAAGATGATGAGTAGCGGCAGACCGAAGATGAAGACGAGGGCAGTAACTGAAATAATGGTTTTAGAAGTTTTGCTGCCTAAATCGAACTCCCAGTCCCAATCACTGCCGTTGTGGTGTTTCCATCCCTTATCGCTTTTGCTGTCTGAACTACTGCCTTCGTAGGTCATGATGCTGAGCGTATCGGTTACCGTCTTTCCGTCGATGGTAGTATCGCACAGTTCAATTACGCGTTTTTTGTTCCCCTGACTATCGTTTTCTGTAATCGTTCTGTTTTTTGCCTGCACCAGTGAACATAATGTCACGGTGGCGATGAGTGCTAAAATTATTCGTTTCATAATCATATTTTGTTTTATCTTTTATTTTTTCTTTGTGTGTTAGACGTATCATGCCAGTTAGAAAGTTGCAAAGAGACGACATTTTTTTTAGAAAATCGGTATTATCTGAAAGTATTTGCAGAAATTTTAGATGTAAGGTGAAGAAGGGGATGATAGGATTGATTCTTTCCGGGAAAATAATGAATCAAAGATTGCTGATGACTTTCTTGTTAGTTTGTTGATAATCAGTTAATAGTATTTACCGAAAGCTTATCGTAAGATGTAAAAGCGTTTCCCGCCGTATGTAACGGCCTTTACCTCGGCATGTAAATGGAGTTACCGTGTGGAGTGAACAAAGTTACCATTTGGGGTAAACAGAATTTCCATGAAAGGAAAACGACTATGTACTTATAAATGTGAAGTAAGATAATTCATAACCGAAAAGCAATGAATCAGTTTTATTTAATAATAATGTAATATCAGACATCTTGTACTCATAAGATGTAGGTATTTTGCTCTATATCCGGCTAAAACAACTAAATCCGGTTGTTTCTTATTGTAATTAGTGTTACTTTCGCAAATCTATATTAAAAACGCTTTTGGAGAAGTTACGGAATATACTGAAATGGTTCCTTCCTTTATTATTTATCGCATATTTAGGAGGAATTACACTGTTTACTCACTCGCATGTGGTAAATGGGGTAATTATTGTACATTCCCACCCGTTCAAAGGTGAACATAGTCATACGGAAGCGCAGGTTGAAACGATATTCTTTCTTTCTTCTTTTGTGGCTTCTTCTCTACCTTCTATTCTTTTTGTCGCATCAGCTCTTTTCATTTTATTGCGTGTACTGGGTGTTCCGGCTGTAGAACATATCAAGTGCGTGCGAGTTCGTTGCGGCATCAGTCTGCGTGCACCGCCTGTGGTTCATTGACAGTAGGAATGCTTTTATCGGGGGGATTGATACGCGTTGTCCGCGTGCCAATACTGATAATCCCCCTCTATCAAAATCCATTAAAAATTAGAACTACATGAAAAAATATATCTTTTTCGTGGTGGGAGTAATGTACACATTGCTCTCCCACACCGCTTATGCCATTGATTTAAATAAATCCGATGCTAATATTATCGGCCACGTATTAGAGAAAAAAACAGGAGAACACCTCTCTTATATGACAGTAGCCCTGAAAGGAACCACTATTGGTACTATGACCGATGGCACCGGACACTACTTTTTGAAGAATCTTCCGGAAGGTGAGTTCACACTTTCCGTCAGTGCCGTAGGTTATAAACCACAAGAACGAAAAGTAATCTTGAAACGAGGCAAAACACTGGAAGAGAACTTCGAACTGGAAGAAGATATGGTAGCCTTGGATGGTGTAGTCGTTACAGCCAACCGTAATGAAACCGCCCGCCGACTGGCACCTACCTTGGTTAAAGTCGTTACTCCGAAACTATTCGACATGACCAATTCGCACACCTTATCTCAAGGTCTTGTATTCCAACCGGGCGTACGTGTAGAAAACGATTGCCAGAATTGCGGTTACTCTCAGGTACGCATCAATGGTATGGACGGGAAATATACACAGATATTGATTGATTCCCGTCCCATCTTTTCTGCACTGGCAGGTGTCTACGGCTTGGAGCAGATTCCCGCTAATATGATAGAGCGTGTGGAAGTGGTGCGTGGTGGCGGCTCGGCCCTATTTGGTTCTTCCGCCATTGCCGGAACGGTGAATATCATCACGAAAGAACCTCTTCGCAACTCCGGTTCGTTTGCCCACTCTATCTCCAACTTCGATGGTTCCGGTTCATTCGACAATAATACCACACTCAACCTTTCCCTGGTATCTTCGGACAACAAAATGGGAGCCTACATCTACGGGCAAAACCGCCACCGTTCGGCATGGGACTCCAATGGCGACGGTTTCTCCGAATTACCCAAGTTAAAGAACCAGACAGTAGGTGTGAATGCTTATTATAGACTGAGTCCCTATTCCAAGTTGAATCTGGAATATCATCACATGGAAGAGTTCCGTCGTGGCGGTAACCGCTTTGACCTGCCGCCCCACATTGCCGAAGATGCCAATCTGAATGGTTCGGGCGAACCCGGACTGGTGGAGCAGATCGAACATTCTATCAATACGGGCGGATTGAAGTTCAGTGCCTTCTCCAAGGATCAGAAACATTCGTTCAATGCATACGCCTCTGCCCAGCATATCGTGCGCGACAGTTATTACAGCGCCTATGGTCATACCACAGACTTTACCGGCGTATTGGGCGCTCAGTATATCTATCATTTTGATAAGCTCTTTTTCATGCCTTCCGACTTGACGGGTGGGGTGGAATTTAATCATGATAATCTGGACGACAAAGCAACGGATATGCAAAAATACCGGGATGCCGCTCTGGCGGAAGAACCTACTGCAACAGGAGACCGTCTGCAACAGTTGATTGATAAATATACGCCCGCTCCTTTGAAACAGATTGTGAACATTGCGAGCGCCTATGTGCAGAATGAATGGAAAAGTGAGCAGTGGAGTTTTCTGATAGGCGGACGTCTGGACAAGAATAGCATTATGAACAAAGCCATCTTCAGTCCCCGTGCCAATATCCGCTACAACCCTACGCAGGATATCAATCTTCGTTTCAGCTATGCCGAAGGTTTCCGTGCTCCGCAGGCTTTCGACGAAGACTTGCATATTAGTAATGTGGGAGGCGAGTTGATTTCCATCGTTCGTGCTAAGGATCTGAAAGAAGAACGTTCGCGCAGCGTGAACGCTTCGATGGACTGGTATCATTACTTCGGTGATTTCCAGGCAAACTTACTGGTAGAAGGTTTCTTCACAAAACTCTCCGATCCGTTTGTGTTGACAGCACCGATAGAAGATCCGAACGGTAGCGGATATCTGATACAAACCCGTGTCAACGGTTCCGGTGCAAAGGTATATGGCGGTACATTGGAAGGAAAGATTGCCTGGCGTGATAAAATCCAGTTGCAGGCGGGACTGACCGTGCAACGCAGTCTGTACGATTCTCCCGAGGAGTGGAGTGCGGACAAGGAACATTTGTCGGATGAAGAACGCCATAGCGACCGGATATTGCGTACCCCCGATGTTTATGGTTACTTTACTGCCACTTTTAATCCTACAAAAGCATTGTCGGTAGCCCTGAACGGTAATTATACCGGGCGAATGTATGTGCCTCATCTGATGTCCGAAGTGGATGGTACGGCAGACTTGCTGGTGAAAAGCCCGGATTTCTTCGAACTGGGTGCCAAGGTAGCTTATGATATAGATTTTTCCGGCATGTGCCTGCAATTCAATGTGGGAGTACAGAATATCTTCAACTCCTATCAGAAAGATTTTGATAAAGGAGCCACCCGCGATTCCGGTTACATTTATGGTCCGGGAGCGCCTCGTTGCTACTTTGCGGGAGTCAAGCTTAGTTTTTAGTGCCCGGCGGGTTTGCCTTGTATTGCCTTTTTATGTTACCTTTGAAGAAGATAAGCTGCATCTCAGCATAACTTTTCATGCAAGCATGAAAGTTATGCATTCGATTTGCATTACCTTTGTACCCGTAAAACAATTTGGCACATGGACTTACCCGTATCTTTTGCAGACCGTACCCGTCCCCTCTTGGGCGATGAAGAATATAACAAACTGGCTGACGCCTTGAATGGCGAACAGCCCGTAAGCATCCGACTGAATGAAGAAAAACTACCCGATTCTTCATTCAGTCTTTTTCATGCCTCTTCCGACCGGGTGCCTTGGTCTTCCACGGGTTTTTATCTCGACCGTCGATTGACGTTTACCTTCGATCCGTTGTTTCATGCCGGATGCTACTATGTGCAGGAAGCATCTTCCATGTTTGTGGAACAGGTATTAAAGCAATATATCGGCGAAACGCCCTCCGTGATGCTTGACCTTTGCGCTGCTCCCGGCGGAAAGTCCACTCATGCACGCAGTGTATTGCCTGCAGGCAGCCTGCTGGTAGCAAACGAGGTGATCCGTAACCGTTCGCAAATCCTGGCAGAGAATCTGACGAAGTGGGGGCATCCCGGTGTAGTGGTAACCAATAATGATCCGGCCGACTTTTCCTGTTTGGAAGACTTCTTTGATGTCATACTGACTGACGTGCCCTGTTCCGGTGAAGGCATGTTCCGTAAAGATCCCGTTGCCGTCAGCGAGTGGAGTCCGGAGAATGTGGAAATCTGCTGGCAACGTCAGCGACGTATCATCTCTGATATATGGCCCAGTCTGAAACCCGGTGGATTGCTTATCTATAGCACTTGTACGTATAATACGCAGGAAGATGAAGAGAATATCCGCTGGATGCGCGATGAATTTGGGGCAGAGGTACTTCCGGTAGATGCTCCGACAGCGTGGAACATTACCGGAAATTTGCTTTCAGGTGAAGATTTTCCTGTATATCGTTTCCTGCCTCATCGTACAAAGGGTGAAGGCTTTTTCCTTGCCGTGCTTCGTAAGCCGGAAGGAGAGACGGTACAAATCCGTTACAAATCCACCGTTTCCCAAGGAAAGAAGAAGGCTGGTGCTTTAGCGTCTAAAGCTAATGCCGGAGCATCTAAGGAACAATTGTTGGCCGTCCGTGCCTGGCTCCTTTCGGCAGAGGACTATGAGTTTTTTGCAAATGGAATGAATATTGCGGCTTTCCCTAAAGGATATATATCCGGATTATCCGTCCTTCAACAATCTCTTCGTGTCATTCAGGCAGGCGTTACCCTTGCCGAAGTGAAAGGAAAGGACCTGATTCCCAATCATGCCCTTGCTATGAGCACTGTGCAGGCTTCCGATGTTTTTCCTCGTGAAGAAATCTCGTACGAACAGGCTATTGCTTATTTGCGTAAGGAAGCCATTGTACTTCCCGGTACAGCTCCACGCGGTTATGTACTGTTGACGTATAAGGATGTTCCTTTAGGTTTTGTGAAGAATATCGGTAACCGGGCTAATAATCTTTATCCACAGGAGTGGCGCATCCGAAGTGGATACTTGCCGGATGAGATACTGATATTGAAGTCATAGCATTGGGAACGGATTCCGTTCCCATTAAGAGAAACTGTCGTCCTTGTCAGGGGAGAACTGCAAAGACTTAAACTCTGATGAAATACAACACTATTCTTATCCGCAAAATAGCTATAAATCATTTGTTTGACAAACTGCTTGTAATGGAGGTATTAAGATATTGATCAGATATTTGCAAGTAACTGTTCAAAAGAATGATATTCGTTCTTTCCTTTTTTGTGCAGTATTAAGCGGTCGGCGGATAAAACTTGCAGACGCGGTATTTCGTTTGTTTCCGGCGAAGAAGCGGGGTGACAAGCATAGCCATGACGGTTGAGTGCATTCGTTGTCCAGTGCAGCAATACTTCATCACTGGCTTCTACAATGATACAGCGGTGACTATCTACTTTGGGATAATATACCCCGTGCGCATAATCAAACCGGATATCGTTGCGGGAAAACAAGCCGTCCATCCGGTGACTTAGAATCATATCTTCCGTTACTCCACATTGCAGTCCGTTTTCTTTTGAAAGTAACCAAAGTTTATCTGCCAGTACCAATGCCTGCTCTATGTCATGGGTGGAAAGCAGGATCGCCTTCTTTTGTTCCACTGCCAGGCGATGAAGCAAAGTCATAATTTCGATGCGACTCACTACATCCAGGAAAGCTGTCGGTTCATCCAGCAGAATGAGCGGACATTCCTGTACCAATGCTTTGGCAATCATGACCTTCTGTCGTTCCCCATCTGATAGCTCTGCAGTGTAACTGTGGGCTTTATGGCTGATGCTTACAGCTTCCAGAGCCTCTTCAATGATGGAGTGATCCGTTTTGTTCAACCTGCCGAAGAACCCCGTATGAGGTTGTCGTCCCAGAGCTACCAACTCATATACAGTCAGTCCGCCTGCTTGTGTCTTGTCTGTCAGTACTACTCCGATGGTACGTGAACGTTCTTTTTCGGAATAGGCAGACAATGGCTTTTCCTGTACAAATAATTCTCCTGACAAGGTCGGTTGTGAAGCAGCCAAAGTGCGGAGCAGAGTTGATTTACCGGTTCCGTTAGCTCCCAGCAGGCAGGTCAGTTCTCCGGGATAGAGCCGGAAGGAGAGATGTTCATGTATCCGTTTCTCTTGCTTTCCCTGGCGGTAGCCGATGCATAAATCGTTTGCGGTGATAACAGCTTTCTCCATCAGTTGAAGTATTGTATTTTACGTTGGTTGACAATGACATAAATGATAACAGGCGCCCCCAGCACAGGGGTTACCGCATTGAGAGGAATAATACCTGCTTCGCCTGGAAGGATGCAGATCAGATTGCAGAGCAAGGCAATCACACCACCCGTCAGCAAGGTGACGGGAAGCAGTGAATTGTGATTGGACGTGCCCAGCATCAGGCGGGAGATATGTGGAACGGCCAAACCGATGAAAGCAACAGGTCCGCAGAAGGCGGTAGTGACGGCTGTCAGTAGTCCGGTGGCAATCAGTAACAGATTTCTTGTGCGACGGATGTTTACTCCTAGGTTTTCAGCATAGCGCGTACCCAGCAGCAAGGCATTCAAGGGTTTGATAAGCAGGATGGAAAGTAACAAACCTGCCAGACAGAAAATGGAGAAATAGGGGAGTTGTTGCAATGAGACACCTCCGAAGTTCCCCATGCCCCATATCATATAAGAATGTACTCCTTCGGCAGTAGCAAAGAAATTGAGTAATGAAATAGCGGACGAAGTGATATAACCGATCATGATACCCGTAATCAGCAACATGATATTGCTTTTTATCAGTGTCGAAAAGAAAAGGATAAGTCCCATTACCACCATCGACCCGATGAAGGCACCGAGTATCACGGAGAAGAAACCGGATAATGTAAATACCCCTGTAGCAATGCTTCCTCCACCGGCCAGCATCACCAATGCGACACCAAGACTTGCTCCTGAGTTAATGCCCAGGATGGATGGACCTGCCAGTGGGTTGTTGAATGCCGTTTGTAGCATCAGTCCCGAAGCTGCGAGTGCGGCACCACATAGTAATGCCGTGACGGCTTGTGGCAGACGGGACTCCCAGATGATAAAAGCCCAGCTGGCTTTTTCTACTTCATTCCCTATGAGAGTATTCCACACAGCTCCGGCGGGGATATTGATTGAACCGAACCAGAGATTCGCAGCCATCAATACGAGAATGAGGACCGACAGTGCTATGCCATATATATATCCTTTTGCTTTCGTTCTTATCATCAGTTCTATTCTGATAGTTTTTTGTAATACCTCAGCTCATAGCCTTCCAACAGTGAAGGATGAAATATTTTAATTAAATCTTTCAATAACCAGTCCGGATGGAAAGGCGTTTCTTCGTAAAAAGGAACCCGGTTGGTATTACATCCGTAGATGTTCCGTTCCTTGAAAGCACGGAAACCTGCATAAGGGGCAAACTCTTTTTCCAGTTCCTTGTATGTTTTATCTATGGGTTGGTTATAGCGTATCAGCCAGAAATCCGTTTGTTGACCTTTCTCAAAGATAACTTCGAAAGGATAGGGGAGTGAGCCGCTATGTGTATCTTCTCTGAAAATATAGTTGGCACCTGCATCAGCGTATAGCCTGGCAATGGTGCTGTTGCCACCCGGAGTGTACCAGGTAGAGCTTGTTTTCAAATCACACATCACGGAGGGAGCAAAGGAGATGGACTTTACTAATTCCTGCAAATCCTTATAGCTTCTTTCTACCGAAGCAAACATAGCATCTGCTTCCGCTTTTTTACCAAATAACAGACCGTAGAAACGCATCCATTCGGCACGTCCCAATGAAGAGGTTTCCATATAATCGGCACATTCAATGATGGGTACATTCAACTTTTCCACACGCCCGTATCCGCCGCTGTTTTCAAAAGGAGAAAGTAGGATGGCATCGGGGTGCAGGTCTATGATTCTTTCGATATTGGGGTTCATTCCATCACCTACATCGGTGATGGTTCCGTTTTGGCATCCTTCCTCGATTTCCGGTAGTTTGATGTACTTCAGGTCGCATACGCCACCGATACTATTTAAGGCACCGAGGTCCTTCAGCAAGCTGCAATGAACGGATGAGTAGATGACTGCTTTACTAAGTGGAGTGCGGACAAGAGTTCCTTGAGGCAGTTCTTGGGGTAACGGCTGTTTTTTGTCTACTAATATATAGGTATGCAATATCTTTGCCGTATCCCAGGGATTGCGTAGCTGCGCAACGGTATAATCTTCGTAATCTACCAAAGAAAGATTCGAAGAATAGCGCAGTGGGATGGTGTCTCCTTGTGCAGAACCGGAAGTAGTGCTGCTCTTTCCGCCGCAGGCGGAAAGAAGTAACACTGTCACCCAAAGGAGTATAAAGAAAGAAATTTGTTTCATTATAAGAAAATCATTTTGTTAGGGTTGATACCTCCACAATCAAACTTTTCAGCAAAAGTTCCATCTTTCTTAAAACGGTAAATATCACCATTGGAAACATAGTCAGAAGTACTGATATAGAATTCTCCCGTTTCAGGGTCGATATTAAAACCATATATACTTGATGATAACAATTCCTGAGGGGCATTCTTTAAGAAATTTCCTTCAGTAAGTTTATGTGCTTTTGTATTGTAAGTGGAAAAACTATGTTCGTATCCGTCACTTTTCCAGTCAGAATAAATGAGATAAATCGTATCATCATGTTCTGCAAAAGCTGATGCTACTGCTATTGATTCTACAGTATCATCTGATTTTATGCGCTGGAAAGTGTAGCCTTCACCCAATACATTGGTCCAGATACCCCATGATAAAAGGTAGACTTCATCATTTGATTCAAGTATGCGATTGGGATTTTTTACAACGGGTATATCTTTCTCTTTTTTGAAAGTATTCAGGTCGATTACAGAAACATCTGTTCCTTCCCCATATCCGGAATTCGCTACATATAGTTTGCCTTCATTTTCAACAATCTGTTCCGGGTTGGCATTGACGTCGACATAAGCTTCTATTTTCATAGTGCGAGAATCAATACGTGCAACCTTTCCGCTCCAAAGTGTAACGTAGATTTTGCCGTCTTTAGCTGCCATGTATCGTGGTTGACCATCAGAACTACTGAATGAAAGGCGTGCTTCTTCCACTGCTGCGGCGTTCAGTTTCAGCAATAGGCTTGAGCCGGACACAATGACATAAATATTGTCCTCATATTCTAATATATCCTGGCCAGTGTCTCCCAACTGTTTTTCATTTTGCTTAAAATAGATGTTGGCAATAAAATTATTATTGCTGTCATTAGCATCTTTATTAGGGGCATAAAAGGCAATGCCTGCATTGTTGTTATCAGCTTTTCCTTCATTCAGGATGAACATTCGTCGTTGTGGTAATTCTACTTTAGTACCTTCATCGTTCCATGGGTCATCGTCATCATCGCTACAAGAGGTGAATGTTACAGAGATTGCGAGCATACAAAGAGTACTGAATAATAAGCTTCTTACTTTCATGTTTTGTTTTTTTAGATTGTAATTAATTAAAAAAGTATGCTACCCGTTATCCGAAATGAACGTCCCGGCATTGGGTAATATTTGATAATATCATATTGTTTATTTGTCAGGTTTATTAGTTCGGCCTGGAGGCGAAGTCTGCATTTTCTCAGTTGGAATGCGCGGGATGCTGACAGGGTATGCTCCGTATATCCATCAATGCGATTTTCCTGTATGTTCTGTGGCAGGCTGTATCGGTCGCTCACACAAGTTAAGGCATAACCTATATTTATCCAGGAGGTTTCTGCAAGTATGGAAGCATTGCCACTATGTAGAGGGGTATAAGGAATCTGGTCTTTATAATTCTTACTGCTTGATGAAGTTACGTCAATAGCTTTCTGATAGGTATAATTGCCTGTTATTGATAAATCAATGTTACGGTGAATAGGGATAGAGGTACGTAAAGTTATATCTGCCCCGGTGATATGTACTTTCCCAAAATTCATCATCTTCCAGACATAAGTGGTAGGTAGGGCGACAATTTTATCATTTACTTCATTATAATATCCATCAACGGTCAGCATTACGTAATTAGTGAAAGAGAATGGAGTGCCGCTCCAAGTAATACCTACATTGTATTCGCGTGCCTTTTCAGGGCGTAGGTCAGTATTGCCCATACGCTGATAATAAAGGTCATTGAAAGTTGGTACGCGGAAAGTGTCTTTGTACATTAATCGCAGAAATAGGGAGTGCTTCTTCCAGGGGCGATATATAAATGAAAGGGCAGGACTGAAACGAGAACGATTATCAGGACGTTTACCTGATTTCACATCCTCGGCAATCAGCGTATGTACTAATGTTCCTGTGGCTGTAAGTCCTTTCCATTGATAGCGTAAATTAAATGCAGATAGCCATGTATATCGTGTGGGATTAGGATTGTTGGGCAAATTATTATCCAGTGTATTAAGTACAAGGTCATTTGCCCATGAAGTAGAAAATGTACTGCAAGGCTGCCATTGTATAGTAGCTGATAGATAATATTCTTGCTGCTTGTTAATGTCTGTTTGTTTGCCTCCTTCATATTTCACGTCCGTGTCTTCATATTTATTCCACGAATAGTTATATTTAGCTTGACCTTGCAAGGTCCATTCCGAAGTGATCTCTTTTAGGTATCGGGCTTGTATGAAGATATTTCTGTCCCATAAACGTTCATTGGCTCGATCATTGTAGAGAATTACTGAACCCGGCAATCCACGTTCCGAATCGAAATAATATGCTTTTATGTTCAGTTGGCTGCTATCTCTCAATGTGTGAAACAGGTTAGCTTCTGTGTGCCATGATTTTATATCAGTATTTTTTCTTTTTTCATTCGTAGTATATTTGCCGTTTATTAATTTAAAAGGATAATTACCATCTGCTCGTAGGTAATTCCCATTAAAGGTATAACAGGTTCGTTGTGCTATACGTTGCCCCCATGTGAGAGAAGGATTTACTAAGCCAAAGGATCCACTTTTTATTTGTCCTTTGAAAGTGTATGCTTTGTCTGTTCCTTCTAAAGGATTTTTGCTATAGATGGACAGTATTCCTGCTGAAGCGAAAAGCCGTGCAGGTTGCAGCAAATCATGGTTTTGCCCAACAGACAGAGATAGCATGTCTATATCATCCAATGCGAAACGTCCTATATCTATTTGTCCCGCTTGGGTATTGCTCACAGCCACTCCGTCGTAGGCTACTGCTGTGTGTGTAGCACCAAGGCTTCGGACGGAAACAGTCTTTAATCCTCCTATGCCACCGTAATCTTTTACATTGGCTCCGGCAAAACGGCGAACAGCATCAGCTATATTCTGAAGTCCGAGGTTTTCCAATTCGTTCTTTTCAAGTACTTGTATGGGCATCGCTACAGATATGCGCTGTGGTACACGCCGACCTTTTATTCCCACTTCCGGAATGGTATGCACCTTTCCGGTAATGGAATCTCCTACCTGTTGCGCTTGCAGATTAATGCAGAGCAACGGTATAAGACAACATAAACAGAATCGTAGCCACATATACCGGCATAGATTATCTCTTATCATAAGTAGAATGCTATAAAACTATATACACCTCATGCCCTTTCCTCGAAGGCATAAGTAATGATGGTTTTGCAGGTCTTCTGACTTACTCCGGATTTGCCGCCTTCCCGCCATACGAATATTGGCAGTGGCACAAGTGATTGGTAAATCCTTTAATATGAGTTCACAGCAGCGGGACTGTTTGGGAGTCACACCCAATTCCCTTTTCATGGAGTATACCGAAAGGCATCCTCCAACAAAACCGGGAGCAAAGATAGGAAAGATTTATGTTTTATTTGTGATGTAGTGCAGTATTTTATAAATTTATGCATTTATTCTAACAGAGTAACTTAATGGAAAACTAATATTATAATGCTTATGCTAAAGAAAACTATTGCTGCACTAAGCCTACTCAGTATCCTTGCAGCCTGTCAGAATGATGAGAATCCTTCTCAACTGGAACCTAAACCACGTCAAGACATCAATCTTACCCGTGCGGAACAAGATTTTATGGACAAAGGTACAGACTTTGCTTTCCGTTTCTTCGATCAGGTGTGCAGTACCGAAAAAGAAAAACCGAATGTTTTTGTGTCTCCATTGAGTGCATCACTTTGCTTATCCATGATTACGAATGGGGCTACTGATAATACGCTTGCTGAGATGCAGGATGTATTAGGATTCCCTGCTACTACTTTCTCTCTTGATGATCTGAACAACTATAATCAAAAATTAACTTCGGCTTTGTTGAATCTGGACAATACGACTCAACTCGGAATAGCTAATTCTATCTGGATAAAGGAAGGTTTTAAGGTGTACGACTCTTTTGTTGATGTGAATAAGAAAATGTACGATGCCCAGGTGCAAGAACTTGATTTCACATCTCCGACAGCCAAAGATGTGATAAATCAATGGTGCGCCAATAAGACTAATAATTGTATAAAGGAGGTTATTCAGGAAATACCTGCGGATGCTCGTATGTATCTGATTAATGCACTCTATTTTAAAGGTATCTGGAAAAGCCAGTTTGATAAGTCGGCTACTGGACAGGATAACTTTACCAATGCTGACGGCAGTCAGAAGGAAGTAGCTATGATGAACCAGACCGCAACGTTCAATTACACCCAGACTGATGATTTCTCTATTGCGGAATTACCCTATGGCAATGAAGCTTTTAGTATGGTGATACTGTTGCCATCCGGAGATAAGACCTTGGATGAAAGCTTATCCGGCCTGAATTACGAAAACTGGAAACTGTGGAGTAAGAATATGACAGGAAGAGAGTTACAAATTAAACTTCCTCGTTTTAAAGTAGAATATGACAAAAAGCTGGAAGAGGACATGATAGCTATGGGGATGAAAGATGCTTTCGATGCTCGTAAAGCAAAGTTTGCCAATATGTCCGGTGCAGAGCTATATATCGGTCTTTTACAACAATTCACCTATATAAATGTGGATGAGGAAGGTACCGAAGCGGCTGCGGTTACTATAGGAGGAATGTTTGAAACTTCTGCCGGTCCGTCTTCTCCTGTTCCTTTCTTTGTGAATCGTCCTTTTGCTTTTATGATTAAGGAAAAGAGTACGGGAGCCATCTTATTTATGGGAAAGATTACGAAACTATAGTTGTATTTCCAACCTTATATTCTTAGAAATCAGATCAACCTTGTATTTCTTCTTGAACAATGCCTTTGCCCGCTGTATAGAGGTATCATTGCTTGGATGCCGGCTACTAACAATTATCGCTGTCCTTTGTAAACTTGCAGAAGATGACAATTGCTTAATAGTTGCTTCTAATTGTTCAATCGCATGAGGTCGGCGACAGAGTCTATCTGGTCAGCTATAATTAGACGATATTCCTCATCTAAGATGGATACCACTTTGCCATTTTCTATTTTGTATGCTCCTACGTTTTCAAAGTTTAGGATACATTCTTTCGGTACGAGTTTATATATTTCTTCTGCTTTAGACGGGTTGCTAATTAACGCATTGTGGGCTTCTATCAGATTATTGAATGCTGATAAAAGATATGGACTATGAGTGGTCAAAGTGACTTTTGAACATTTGCGGACTATTTGCTGAAGCAGTTTTACCTGAGTCTGAGGGAAGAGATTGAGTTCTGGTTCTTCTATTACAAACCGATTATACTCTTTTTCATCAACAGCATAGTCAAGTACCATTAATAGTGGTATGACAGACTGGATTCCTGAAGAAGCATCTTTAAAGGGGATTGTTTTGCGACTCTCTTTCAGATATAGAGTTTCGTTTGATTTATCGGTCTGAAATAACATATCAAAAATAGAGATGTTATAATTCGGATATTTATTCTTTGCTTTCTCATAGATAGAGGCAAAGTTCAATAAGGTTTGGGGTATTGGGGCTTTGTTGAGCACTAATGTAGCGATGGAACGAGAGAATGTACTTACAAAGAAACGCTCTGCCGGTATGTAGAGGTTCGCTATAGTAGATATTTCTTTGGATTCTGGAACTTCACAAGCGAATCTATTATCTTCATAATATATGGTACCGCTTTCCCAAGTGAAGTGTATATAAGTATCTTCGTTAAAATAGGATGCAATGTTGTGCTCTTCAAATAAAGACAATAGACTTTGTTGAAAATCACCGATACGATTGATCGTATAACCTTCAAAAATAGTAATTAGCTTGGCTATTGTACTTTTACCGGAGCCTTGTTCTCCAATAAATATATTATAATCTTTCAAGCATATACTTGCTGATTTGATAGCACCAAAATTGCGTATAATGAGTTTCCTATCCATCTCTTGTATTGTTTTGGAACAAAGATAGAGAGATTCAAATGGATAACAAAATATTTGAAAGATAAATAGAAGACTGGAAGTTTGTTATATTCCAGTCTTCTACTGAGCTTTATAATTTACTCTTGTATATCTGTGCCATCACCTTCTGATACTGATTTTCCAGTTGAAGCAGATTCTGCTTACTTTGATAAATCACAGAAACTTCTACAAAATATTCTATCACACTGATTTGTCCACCGGTAAGGGCTTGTTTCAGCAATGCAAGATCTTGTTGTGAACTGAATGCCTCCCTGTACTCCTGGATGGAAGTCTGCAATGATTGTGCTTCGCTGTATAGCTTTGCCAAGGTTGCTTCGGCTTGGAAAGCAGCGTTCTCTTTCTGATAATCGAGGTTCAGAGATTGCGCTTTGGCTATTTTAACCTTATTGCGATTTTCAAACAGCGGGAAGGAAAAGCCTACTACAACTCCATTGAATGGAGTACCGGACTCCGTATTACGGCGATATCCAAGTTCCAATTTAGGCAACCAGCCTTGTTTGCTTGCAGATATCTGTTTGCGGGCGGCAGCACTTTCACTGCTTAATGACAGCAAAGTCTGATCGGCTGCCAACACTTCCGAACGTAACTGTTCATAGTTGGTAGGAAGAAGCGGCAATGGATAGTCGCTAATGGAGCGAAAACTGCTCAGCTCATTATCTTGCAAAGACTGGTCTCCGTTGAGTGCAAGGAGAGATTTCCAGGCGTTATCAAGCGCAGTCTGATTGGCACGGAACTCTGTACGTACATTCAGTAATTCCAGATTGATCTTGTTTGTTTCCAATACATTGGCATCACCTGTTTCCAGACGTTTCTTATAGTATGCAGAGAGTTCCTCAGCCTGTTTCATACGTTCATTCAGAATCACTTGCTGATGTTGCAACATGATGATGTCGAAACAAAGCTCCTTAGCTTGCAACAACAGTTGTTGACGGAAAGCGGCAGACTGTGCATCAAGCGCACCTGTTTTGAGTCGGTTTACTTTTCCGCGTGTAGCGTATAAGGTCGGGAAATCAAAGCTCTGGGAAACAACAAGTTCACCTATTGTTTCGCTCTTATCTTCCGAACCCCACAGATGGGCATACGAGAGAGTGGGATCAGGCAAGTTGTTCTCCGACTTGTTCTCCAATTTCTGTGAAGTGATGAGTTGCGCATTGGCCTGCAACTCCTTATTGTTTGCCTCAATGCGGTGCAACACTTCGTCTATGCCGACCGATTGGGCACGCATTCCCGCATATAGGAAAAAAGTGATAAAACTAAATATGAGAATTCGTTTCATTATTTGATATTGTTAATGGTTGTTTTTTGAGGTGCATCATCAGATAAACAATCGGAATGATGAAACCGTTCAGGAATGTGGAAGTTAAGAGACCGCCAAGGATAACTTTCGCCATCGGACTTTGAATTTCATTACCCGGCAAGTCACCTCCCAGTGCCAATGGAATAAGAGCGAGAGCAGAAGACAATGCTGTCATCAGAATCGGATTCAAACGGTCCATTGAGCCACGGATTACACTGTCGTACACATTCAGTCCCTCTTCCTGTTGTAAATGGTTGTAGTGGCTGATCAGCAACATACCATTTCGAGTAGCGATACCGAACAGTGAAATAAAGCCGATAATAGCCGGAATACTCACTTCTCCCGTTGTCATCAACAAAGCAAACACACCACCGATCAATGCCAATGGCAGGTTGATAAGTATAATTGCACTTTCTTTGACACTGCGGAATTCATGGTAAAGCAGTAAGAAGATCACCGCAATACTCATCAATGATGTGAGTAACAAGGTGCGGCTTGCTGCCTGTTCACTCTCAAATTGGCCACCGTATTCCAGGTGATACCCTTCGGGCAATTTGATATCCTTGTCCACACGGGCCTGAATATCATTCACCACACTGCGCAGGTCACGGTCGGCAACATTGGCAGAGATCACGATTTTACGTTTCACGTTCTCGCGGCTGATCGTATTCGGTCCCATGGCAGAACGCACTTCTGCGATGTAGTTCAAAGGTATTTTCTTTCCGTCACTGGTATCTATCATCAAGTTGCGTATCTTTTCCATTTCGTCGCGAAGATCATCACGTACACGTACGGTAAGATCGAAGCTTTTACCCTTCTCGTATACCTGTGATACGGTTTCACCAGCAAGACAGACATTCACGAACTCAGAGAATTCCGGTAATGAGATACCAAATTTAGCCAGCATTTCCCGCTTGGGCGAAATGATAAGCTGAGGACGTTCTATTTGTTGTTCCACATTCAGGTCGGCAATACCCGGAATATCCTGGATGGCACCTTTGATTTCATTACCCAAGGTAAACATACGGTTCAGGTCGTCACCAAACAGTTTAATTGCGATGTTGGCTTTCGTACCACTGAGCATGGCATCGATACGGTGGCTGATAGGCTGGCCGATTTCCACATTTGCTCCTACGATAGTACCTAACTTCTCGCGTACTTCGGCAACCAACTCACTACGTGAACGGCCTTTCAATTCGAACGGAGCTTCTATTTCCGAAACATTCACGCCAAGTGCATGCTCGTCCAGTTCGGCACGTCCGGTTTTGCGGGCAACGGTTTGTATTTCGGGAATACTGAGTAATAACTCTTCAGCACGATGTCCCATCTTATTGCTTTCTTCCAGAGAGATACCCGGTAAGGAAGATATGTTGATAGTAAATGAACCTTCGTTGAAAGGAGGCAGGAACGAACGTCCCAATGTGAAGAAACATACCAGAGCAACTATGAACAAACCGATTGTACTGCCCAGTATGATCTTCTTATGTCCCAGTACGAATGCCAATGCAGCACCATACCACTGTTTCATCTTGCGTGCTACGAACGAGTCGCTGCTCTCTTTCTGTTCCTTCTTCTTGTCTTTTCCTAAAAGATAGGAGCAAAGTACTGGTGTAACTGTCAATGCCACTACCGTAGAAGCTGCCAGTGCTACAATGAACGCAATACCCAGTGGAACCAGCATGCGGCCTTCCATACCGGTGAGGAAGAACAGCGGTACGAAACTGACTACGATAATCAGCGTAGAATTCAGAATAGGCATACGTACTTCTTTCGATGCGTTGAATACTACTTCCAGTATGGAAAGGCGTTCTTCCACAGGCTTCAACTTATTCTCGTGGAGTCGTTTATATACGTTCTCCACGTCCACAATGGCATCATCCACCAGCGAACCGATAGCGATGGCAAGACCACCGAGGCTCATTGTATTAATTGTGAAGCCCAAATAATGCAGCGTAACCAGTGAAGTAATCAATGAAAGCGGCAGTGTAACCAATGAGATCACCGTTGTACGTACATTCGCAAGGAACAGGAATAGTACAATCACCACGAAGATACCTCCTTCAAACAAGGACTTCTGTACGTTTCCGATAGAGCTTTCTATAAAGCGGCTCTGGCGGAAGATATCTGTGCTGACTTTTACATCTGATGGCAGGTTCTTCTGCAAGTCTTTTAAAGATGTTTCTAATTTATCCGTCAATTCCAGCGTACTGGTGGCCGGCTGCTTGGTTACAGTCAACAATACGGCGGCTTTGCCCCGTTCCGATGCTGTACCCAGTTTGGGTAATTTTGCTCCAATGTGTACGTCTGCAATGTCTTCCAATAGAATAGGAGCACTGCCCGAAGTAGTTCCACCACGTACTACGGCACGTGCCAGTTGATCTACCCGGTCGGTAGAAAGTACTCCACGCACAATGTATTCGTTACCATATTCATATAGCACGCCACCGTTTGCGTTCAGATTCATTTCGCGGGTTACGGTCATGATTTCATTCAGTGTAACACCGTAATGGCGCATCCGTTCCGGGTCTAATTGTATCTGATATTCCTTTATATCACCGCCAAGTACTGCTACCTGTGCCACACCGCCCGTAGAGAGCAAACGCGGACGGATGGTCCAGTCGGCTATTGTACGTAGGTCGAGCATGGAGGTAGAGTCGGCCGTCAATCCGATAATCAGCATTTCACCCAGAATGGATGATTGTGGGCCCAGCGTCGGTTTACCTACACCGGTAGGCAGGCTTTCACTTACGACAGCTAACTTTTCGCTGACAATCTGTCGGGCCAGATAAATATCCGTATCCCAATCGAACTCTACCCATACTACTGAAAATCCATTGGTAGATGAAGAACGTACGCGGCGCACACCTGTTGCACCGTTCACTGCTGTTTCAACAGGAAATGTGACGAGTTGTTCCACTTCTTCTGCCGCCATACCGTTTGCCTCAGTCATAATGACAACCGTAGGCGCATTGAGGTCAGGGAATACGTCCACTTCCGTGTGCATGGCGGTGTAAGTTCCGCCTATCAGTAACAACACCGAGGCCACAAGCACCAGGATGCGGTTATGAAGTGAGAAATGTATAATCTTATTTAACATGTTAATAATGATTAGTTTATTAGTGTTTAGTGATTAGTAAATATGATAAGTGAGCTAATCACTTATCATTAACCACTCATCGCTAAATTAGTGTTCGTGACTGTGTGCCGGTATCGCATTCGTAGCGCTTGCCAGTTTCACTTGATAAGCTCCTTCGGTTACCACGCGGTCTCCTGCTTTTACACCTGAGAGAATTTGTACGCTTTCACCGTTATCTGCTCCAAGAGTCACGAGTTGTTTCTTATATCCTTCTTCATCCAGTTGCAGGTAGACAAAGAAACTGCCTTGCTCTTCAGTCAATGCTGAATGGGGCAGGGATATTACATTTTCTATAGGGGAAGACAATAAGAAGATTTCTACAAACGAACCGGGGATGATATCACCTTTGTTGTCAAATTCAAAGGTTACAGGTACATAATATCCACCGTCTCCGCCCGAAGCCTTGCCATAGGAGAGAAGACGTCCGTCTAAGTCTTTCAATGTGTATACCTTATTATTGTAAGGAGTGCAGAAGTTAGCAGAACCAATAGTACGAAGATACTGGTAATATTTTTCTGAAACGTCAGCACGCAAGAATAATTTGCGGTTTTGCGTAATGCTGACTAACGGTTGTCCCACCGCTACGTAATCGCCTTCTTTCACTAACAGGCTTTTTACATATCCGCTGATGGGGGAAACCACGGCTTGTCCGCTTGCCGAACTGTTTTTGGCTACGGCTTCGTAGCTGATACGTGCATTCTCATACGCTTGTTCAGCCTGAGCGAAATCCTTTTCAGAAACAATCTTATTTCCTACAAGGGATTTCATACGCTCGTATTCTTTTTTGGATACTTCATAAGCGATGCGTGCCCGTTCTACAGGGTCACCATCCGCCATATTTTTAGAAGACAATATAACCAGCGGTGTACCTTTGCTGACACTCATGCCCTCGATAACTTTTCCACGGAAAGTTACCACACCTGCCACTGTTGCTACAGCAACGCTTTCGTCTCCTTGTGCTGCCATTACCTGGCCACTGGTTTTTATAACCTGATGGAAAATTCCCGGTTCTACAACATTGGATTTTACTCCGGCAGCCTGTGCTTTGGCGGTAGGCAGAATGATTTCGTCACTATGTCCGGCTGCTGCTTTTCCATCGTGGCTATGTCCATCGTGGTTGTGTTCGCCACCTTCGTGATTGTGGTCTTCGCCCTCATGATCATGATCACAACCTTCGTGCTCATGTTTTTCTGTTTCATGACTATGACCTTCGTGTCCGTCGCCGGATTTACTATTGCAGGAACCCAATAGGAATAGCCCTATGACTCCCATAAAAAGAATTTTTTTCATGATGATATTTTTATGTTCTTACTTTTATCAGTGTGCAAAATTAGAGATAAAAGCCTGCAATAAAGTTGCAGACTTTATGATAAAGTAAGAACACACGGAGGTGCGCGAAGCCCTGTGGCACGTGTGAGATACGTGCCATGAAGTGACTCCTGGTATATGCAGTCCTGTCTTTGCCCACTTTCTTCGGGTAGGACCAATAATCTGAGGAGTGGTTCGGAAAACAATGTAATAACCAGCGGAAAGTCCGGATGTGCCCATCCATTGTCCGAGCTGGGAGTTTGCTGGAAGAAATGAGTCGTTACACATCCCGTATCGCAACAGCAATGTTCGTTATCCGAGCTGTGTTGTTGTCCGCAACAATCGGGAGCTATATCATTCTTCATGCATATCAACCCGTTGTTGTGATGGTGATGAGGAATAACCGGCACTACCAGCATAACCATACTGATAAACATTAGGAAAAATGTTATATACCGTTTCTTCTGCATCTTAATTTTCTAATTGCGGACAAAGATAGAAGTTAACGGCTTAATTACCAAATGTTAGTTATTAAAAAGCCTTGAATAATCCATTTAAACCTTCACTCATACTGGGATGGGTGAATATAAAGTTACGTAAAGCAGAAGATTTCTGTCCGGTCTTTATGGCAAACGCTACCAGATTGATAAGTTCCGGTGAATCTATACAAAAAAGGGAACAGCCCAGAATTTTCTCTGTATCCGTATTTACGATGGCTTTTAGCATACCATCCATATTCTGCAAAGTACGTGCCCGTGGAATAGCTGAGGCAGGCAAACGTGATATCTTGATCGGATAACCTCGTTTCACAGCATCTTCCTCTGTCAGACCGATATGTGCCATCGGAGGATCTGTGAAGATGGCGTAAGGCACAGGATTGCGGTCGTCGATAGATCGTTCCTTATTGCCGAATAAGTGGTTCAGGATAATGCGGGAGTCATCGATGGAAAGGTAATCATACATTTCTCCGCCTCTCACATCTCCCAAAGCCCAGATATGTGGTACAGTAGTGCGTAATTGCTCATTTACAACTATTGCTCCCTGTGCATTGACTTGTACTCTGGCTTTTTCCAGATGCAGATCATCTATCATCGGTTTACGGCCTGTTGCAATGAGCAGGGCATCTCCTTCCAGAAAATAAGGTGTACCGTCCGAAACATCCGTATAGGCGGCTGTAATACCGTCTGCTGTATCATGCAATGACTGCACACGGGCATTCAGGCGTATCTCTATATTTTTTCTTTTTAAACTTTCCTGCATGTATTCGGCAATCTCCCGGTCTGCTTTCGGCAGAAAACGTTTGCCGGCTTCCAGAATAGTAACCTTACTGCCGAATCCGGCATACATGGTTGCGAATTCCAGTCCGATGGCACCACTGCCTATGATTAGTAAATGTTGGGGAAGAACATCTGCCTGAAGCAATGTTTCACTGGTATATACATATTTACTATCTCTTAATCCATCTATATCCGGCAGGATAGGTGTAGAACCGGTATTGATAAATATTTCTTTTCCTTCCAGTTCGAAAGATTCTTCATCCTTTCCGGGTGCAAGAGTTACTTTCACCGTATCTTCGCATACAAAAGAAGCGGTTCCGTCATACAATGTAATATTAGGATTGCCTGTCAGATTTTCGACATTCTTCTCCCGTAGGAACATGACCAGCTTATCTTTGCGTTTCAGGGCAAGAGAATATAACTTGGATTGTTTTTTATAATCATCCTGGTAGATACGTTCAGCAAACTCTGCTTCGTGTATCATGGTTTTGGTAGGGATACATCCTACATTTATACAAGTTCCGCCATACATTTCAGGGGAACGTTCTATAACCGCCACTTTCCAGTTGCGGTTGGCTAATTCGGCTGCCAGTAATTTTCCACCTTTGCCAAATCCTATTATTATTGCGTCATATCGCTTCATTATTCTCGTAGTTAGAGGTTTATGAAAATAAAACAATATGACGCAAGAAAAGTTGCAGAAGCCCTGTTAAGGAACGTTTACCTTTCCAGTTCGCGGAGCGACTCCATTTTCTTCTTTTCCAAAAATTCGTAGATACCGCTCAGGTGTTCTTTCACTTGTTTATTGCCGAATTCATAGACTTTCGTAACCAGTCCGTCCAGGAAGTCACGGTCGTGGCTTACAACGATCAGTGTACCATCAAAATCCAGCAGAGCTTGCTTCAGGATATCTTTAGTTTTCATGTCCAGGTGGTTTGTCGGCTCATCCAGAATCAGCAGGTTCACTGGTTCCAGCAGTAACTTAATCATAGCAAGTCGCGTACGTTCTCCACCGGAAAGCACTTTCACCTTCTTCATGGATTGTTCAGGGCCACCAAACATAAAAGCACCCAACAAGTCGCGTATCTTGTTACGTATTTCTCCTTTTGCCACATCGTCAATCGTCTGGAATACCGTAAGGTTTTCATCCAGCATAGATGCTTGATTCTGTGCGAAATAACCAATTTGTACATTGTGTCCGAGTGTCAGTGTACCGTCGTGCTCAATCTCTTTCATGATACACTTCACCAGTGTAGACTTACCCTCACCGTTCTTACCGACAAAAGCTAATTTGTCTCCCCGTTCCACAGTCAATGTAGCATTCTTGAATACTACATGGTCACCATAGGTTTTACCTACGTTTTCCATGGTTACAGGATAGTTACCCGAGCGTGGTGATGGCGGGAATTTCAATCGCAATGCTGAAGTATCTTCCTCATCCACTTCCAGAATTTCCAGTTTCTCCAGCATCTTTACGCGGCTTTGCACTTGCAGAGTTTTGGAATAAGTGCCTTTGAAGCGTTCGATGAAGTCTTTGGTTTCGGCTATGAACTTCTGTTGTTCGTCATAGGCTTTTTGTTGTTGCTCGCGACGGTCTTTACGGAGTTCCAGATATTTGGAGTAATTTACTTTATAGTCATAAATCCGCCCCATTGTTACTTCAATAGTACGGGTAGTGATGTTATCCACAAATTTACGGTCGTGGCTGATGACGATGACAGCCTTACCATTATTGATGAGGAAATCTTCCAGCCACTGGATACTTTCAATATCGAGGTGATTGGTAGGCTCATCCAGCAACAACACGTCCGGCTTCTGCAGCAACAGCTTGGCAAGTTCGATACGCATACGCCATCCACCGCTGAAGTCACTGGTCTGGCGATTGAAGTCTTCGCGCGTGAAGCCGAGTCCTAACAAAGCTTTTTCCACATCTTCCTCATAGTTGGTGGAGTCTATGGAGTAGAATTTCTCACTCAGGGCAGAAACCGTTTCGATCAGTTCCATATAACTGTCGCTTTCGTAATCGGTACGAGTTTCCAACTCCTTGTTGAGGCGTTCTATCTCTGCTTCCATCTCATGCAGATGTGAGAAGGCTTGTGCTGTTTCCTGAAATACAGTTCGTCCGTCTTCCGTCATCAGGTGCTGCGGCAGATAAGCGATTACACTGTCTTTGGGTGCTGAAATTTTGCCCCGGGTAGGTTGGCGTACTCCTGCCAGAATTTTCAGTAAGGTACTTTTCCCCGCTCCGTTCTTTCCCATCAGGGCGATGCGGTCTTTTTCATTAATAACGAAGGAGATATCACTGAATAAGGTGGTGCCGCCAAATTCTACGGCCAGTCCGTCTATTGAAATCATACTCTATTTTTAAATTGAGGCGCAAAGATAGTACATTTATATTATTTTTTATATCTTTGCCTCATTAAACAAAAATACATTGGTCATGGAAACAGGGAATTTGTCAGAAGATTACCGTCCGCTGATACTGGTAGCGGAAGACGATGATAGCAACTTTAAATTGATAAAAGCTATTATTGGCAAGAAATGCGAGATATTGTGGGCAAAGAACGGTGAAGAGATGGTTAATCTGTTCAAAGAGAACCGTGGAAAGACAGCTGCTATCCTTATGGATATCAAAATGCCTATCATGAATGGTCTGGAAGCGACAAAGATCATCCGCGAAGAAGAAAAGGAACTTCCTATCATTATGCAGACTGCCTATGCTTTTACGGCCGACCGCGAAAATGCAATGGCTGCCGGTGCTTCGGAAGTATTGGTGAAACCCATTACGTTGAGTGCATTGCGTACTTGCCTGAGCAAGTTCCTGCCGCAATTACAGTGGTAAGTATAAGAAACCCTTTAAGGATTTTATTTATAATATAATAGAAAGCGGAACAACTTCGTAAGAGGTTGTTCCGCTTTATGTTATAATATTCGGAAATTCTTTATTCCACTTCCTTGTTTTCTCTTTCCTGCATCTTCCGTTTCACGAACTCTACCTTCAGGTTCGCCTCTTCCATTTCTTTCTTTATCTGAGTGATGGATGAAAGTATCTGTGCCAGTTCATAAACCCCTGCCAATGCTTGGCGGTCTGCCGGAGACATAGTAGTGGAGTAGGAGCGTTCGCCTTGATAGTTCACTTTGATATTCTTGTCCTTATTCAAGTAGAGAAATCCCATTACATTACCATCTTCTCCCATTTTGAAGTCCGCCTTTTCTATTTTTTCTCCCAAATCGGTGGTTTCATAACTATCCTTGGAAGCAGGTGTCTCAGCAAAACTGCCATCAGGGGCGACTACTTTTACACTTATATGGTGAATATTGCTGGGACCGCAATAAATGGAAGTCATGCTCATTTGTCCGGTTTCATTCACCTGGAAACGGAGATAGGAGCGGTGCAGATTCTTCTCTATAACTTGTGAAGGATGCAAATAGTTACCTATTTGTTGATATTCGGCATCTTTTTCGAGCGTGAATTTACCCTTCAGGGCATCCAGTTCTCCTTGTTTTTGTTGAAGCAGGCTATCCAGGTAAACAAGTGTTTTTTCCTGCTCCTTCAGTTCCACCTGCTGCATTAATCCAATGCCCTCCCGGCGCGCTTCAAAAGCCTTGGGATATAGTATTTTAATGCTATCTATTTGCATTTTCGCTTCGCTAAAGTCTCCCCGTTCGAAGGCTGCACGGGCTGTTTGCAGTTTCTCACCTGCTTTCTTCTCTACATTCTCACAAGATAAGAGCGTGCAGCAGAGGCACGCAAGAAGTGTCACTTTCTTCATAATTACTGTTGTTCTGTTAGTGAGGACAAAATTAGAAATAATATCCGTATCTTTGCACTCTGAAAATATATAAATAGTATTTTAGTTTTCCGGAAAAAACGGAAATTTAGAACAATCTAATATCCGGGCCGTACCAACTTCGTATCAAGCCCGTACCAAGTCCGTACCAAGTCCAAGTGTATAGACACGGAGTAACTACGGAGATGGTAGGGCTCAGATAAGAATTGGGAGAGGAGAGGCAGGGAATATAGACCAAAAACAGTGCTACTTTCTCCGATGAAAACTAAATAATTATTTTAAAAAGTATAGTATGATAGAATTGACGGCAGAAGAACTGAAACAGCATTTCAGCGACGATATATTCAAACGGATATCCGAGACAGCAGATGAATTAGGATTGGAATGTTATGTAGTCGGTGGATATGTGCGCGATATTTTCCTGCAACGCCCTTCTAAGGATATTGATGTTGTAGTAGTAGGTAGTGGTATAGAGATGGCCGAAGCGCTGGGTAAACGCCTGGGACGTGGAGCACACGTAGCCTTGTTTAAGAATTTTGGTACCGCACAGGTAAAATACCGTGGTATAGAAGTGGAATTTGTTGGTGCACGCAAGGAGTCTTATCAGCGTGACTCCCGTAAGCCCATCGTTGAAGACGGTACATTGGAAGACGATCAGAATCGGCGGGATTTTACTATCAATGCATTGGCTGTCTGCCTGAATCAGAGCCGGTTCGGAGAATTGGTAGACCCCTTTGGTGGTATAGAAGATCTGAAAGAAAAAACAATCCGTACTCCTCTTGACCCGGATATTACATTTAGTGACGACCCGTTGCGCATGATGCGGTGCATCCGTTTTGCCACTCAGCTGAATTTTTATATTGATGATGCTACATTTGAGTCTTTGTGCCGCAATTGTGGGCGTATATCCATTATCTCCAAGGAGCGTATTGCCGATGAACTTAATAAGATAATACTTTCTCCGGTTCCCTCTAAAGGATTTATAGATCTGGACCGTTCCGGTTTGTTGTCTTTGATTTTTCCAGAACTGGCTGCCCTTCAAGGTGTGGAAACACGTAATGGGCGGGCACATAAGGACAATTTCTATCACACATTGGAAGTACTCGATAACGTCAGTCGTAAAACGGATAATCTTTGGTTACGGTGGGCTGCACTGCTGCATGATATAGCCAAACCCGCCACTAAACGTTGGGAGCCTCGTGCGGGTTGGACTTTCCATAATCATAATTTCATTGGTGAGAAGATGGTTCCTGAGATTTTCCGGAAGATGAAGTTGCCGATGAATGAAAAGATGAAGTATGTACAGAAGTTGGTGAGCTTGCATATGCGTCCTATTGTCATAGCAGACGATGTGGTGACCGACTCTGCGGTGCGTCGTCTTCTTTTTGAAGCCGGAGATGATATTGATGACCTGATGACGTTGTGCGAAGCTGATATTACTTCCAAAAACATGGAGCGTAAGCAGCGATTCCTGAATAATTTCCAGTTGGTACGCCAGAAGTTGAAAGACCTTGAAGAGCGTGACCGCGTCCGCAATTTCCAACCGCCTGTCAGTGGAGAAGAGATTATGGAAACTTTCAATCTGGAACCCTGCCGGGAAGTAGGGGCTTTGAAAAGCGCCATTAAAGACGCTATTCTGGATGGAGTGATTCCCAATGAATACGAAGCAGCACGCGCTTTTATGATGGAACGGGCAGCAAAAATGGGATTAAAACGTCCTTGACTTCTGAGTTGATAAAAATAAAATGAGCCTTGCAACATTAACGTTGCAGGGCTCATTTCGTTATGTCTGAAACTGATATTCTATTATTCAGCCAGTTGGAACTTACGGCTTACCTTCATCAGGTTAATTGTGTAAGTAACGACATTCTGTGCTTCCTGTATCATAGTCAGGTATACCATGCTGACTTTGATACTGCCGGATTGGCTCTGAATGCGTTGCAATTCTTCCCGTTTCAGGTGCGACAACTGCCCGTTTAGGTCATTGGCTTTCCGGAGCTCACTCTCAAAATTATCATAATCATTGTTTTCCATCTTGTGACGGCAAACTTGTAACAAGTAGACGATATCTTCCGTTACATCAGAGAATTCACCTTTCTGAATGGCATCCAGTGGCTTGAAGTTATTGTCGATATGTTCGAGGCACGGTTCGCAGAGACGTCCGATGCTATATACCAGTTCGCTGGCAAAATCGTTGCCTTGATAATAGTAAAGCCCTTTCTCCAATACTGTATTGTTATCCAGGCGGCACATGGCAAGAGTGCCGGTACGTTTCATTTGCTTGATGAGTTGTTTCTCAAATTTCACAGACCCCATGGAGCGACGTAATCCGCGTAAGTTCTCGTGTAAGAATGCGGTTACGGTACGTTCTAAGTTTTCTTCGGTAAACGCCAGTATCTTTACTAACTCTTCACGGGTATGTTTACGCAGCAGTTCCAGAATTTCCTCGTTACTGCTACTCTGCATCAGTTGCTTGATGGTTTCGTTACCTTTCTCTTTAGCTTTGCGTTTCTTGTACATCACCTGGCTGCGGATCAGAGAGAATACAGCCAGGCCGATCAGGGCAACGATGGCAACCGTGCCGCCGAAATGGATAATCAGAGCAACAATGAAACAGATGGTAAATGCAGCACCGGCCGTAATGAACCAGCCACCGATAACGCTCAGCACACCTGTTATACGGAATACGGCGGTGTCACGTCCCCAGGCACGGTCGGCGAGAGAGGTACCCATGGCAACCATGAAGGTTACGTAAGTGGTGGAAAGAGGAAGTTTCAGTGAAGTACCCAGCGCAATGAGCAAGCCTGCCAATACAAGGTTTACCGAAGCGCGTACCAGGTCGAATGCGCCACCGTCTGCAATGATAGCTTCGTCTTTGCGGAAACGGGTGTCGAGCCACCGTTTGCTGCGTTCAGGCATTATTTTGGAGATACCATTGGATAATGTAAGGCTAAATCTTACCAGGGTACGGGCGATAGGGGTACTACCGAAGTTTTCTTCACCTTCATCCTGGCGGGAGAGATCAACGGAAGTCTTAATAACATTATGCGCTTTTTTAGAAGTGCAAAGGGCGTAAACCATGATGGCACCTGCACCGAAGAGGAAGTACCAGGGTGTTTTGGCCGGACCGAGAAGCGAAGTCATAAGGAAGCCGTCCGGACCTGCGCCTGCTCCATTGGCTGTATAATCTATAAATGAAGAATATCCGGCAAGAGGTACGCCGATAAAGTTGACCAGATCATTGCCGGCAAAGGCGAGGGCAAGGGCGAAGGTACCCAATAACACAACAACTTTGAAAACATTTACCTTCAACCAGTGAAGCACTTGCATCAGTATGGTGAAGAATATAAAGAAACAGCTGATAAGCATTCCAGTGTTGTCCTGTATCCAATGCTTGTTATCAGCTGTCATGAATGAACTGTCTTTTAATCCTTTGATGAGCATGAAGTAAATGATGGAAGTGGCGGCGATACCACCGAAGATTCCGATGCTGTACTTCATCTTTTTGGTATAGTTGAAAGTGAAGATGACACGTGCCAGCCATTGTACCAGCATACCGAAGAAGAAAGCGATGGCTACGGAAAGGAAAATACCCATGATAACGGATAGGGCTTTGTCCGTATTAATCAGATCGCCCAAGCCGATTGCGTCATTACTGTGTGCTTTAATAAGTGCCAGTGCAAAGGTACCACCCAGTAATTCGAATACCATGGATACTGTAGTGGAAGTAGGCATCCCCATAGTATTGAAGACATCCAGCAGCACGACATCGGTTAACATGACTGCCAACAGGATACACATGATCTCGGCAAAATAGAAATGTTGTGGTTGGTAGATGCCGTGCCGGGCAATGTCCATCATGCCATTGGACATTGCTGCCCCGATGAATACGCCCACTCCGGCAATAAAAAGCATGGTTTTGAAAGAAGCTGCCTTTGCTCCGACAGCCGAATTTAAGAAATTGACCGCATCATTACTGACGCCCACGATGAGGTCGAACACCGCAAGGACGAACAGGAAGATGACAATGCATAGATAAATCGTTTCCATAATAATGTATTTTATTTCTGGCTGCAAAGGAACGGAAATTGTGTTGCAGCGAGGTGTCATACATATTACAGAAATGTTACAATGTTATTCAAGTTTCTCTTTCAGATATTCGTAAAAGGTATACTGTGAGCGTACTTTTTCTTTCTGTGGGTGGGCTGATTTCCAACAATTGTGCAAGTTATCATCTACGAAACAGGCTTTACGTTTGTCCGAAAGCTGAATGGAAAGCATATCTATCAGTTCCTGCTTTGCATCGGGGTCCAGTATAGGGGTAACGGCTTCAATGCGACGGTACAGGTTACGCCGCATCCAGTCCGGTGAACCGAGGAAGATTTTCGGATTGTCTCCATTACCGAAGTACCATATACGGGCATGTTCCAGAAATGTATCCACAATACGTGTTACATGAATGTTACGGCTGTATTCTTGTTCCGGTATCAGGCAGCAAATGCCGCGTACGATCAGGTCTATTTCCACACCGGCCTGTGAGGCTTCATACAGGCGATCTATCATGGTGGGATCCTGCAGCGCATTCATTTTAAGAATGATCCGGCCTTTCTTACCTTTCCTTGCCAGTTCCATTTCATGATCGATGAGGCGATTCAGTTCCGGTATCAGGTTGAAGCGTGCCACCAGTAACCGGTGGAATACAGGATTCTCTTTCCCCCGTAAGGTGCGGAACAGGTTGTGAAGGTCATTGACGATTATGGGATTGCAGGTGAACAGTCCGCTGTCGGCATACAGTGTGGCGGTTTTTTCATTGAAATTTCCGGTGCTGATATACGCATAGCTGGTCAGTTTCTTATCCTCCTTATTGCGGCGCAAAACGAGGGCAACTTTGGCATGTACCTTCAATTTGGGTATACTATATATAATATTGATACCCGATGCTTTCATCATTTCGGCGGTGGCAAGGTTGTTCTCTTCGTCGAAGCGGGCTTTCAGTTCCACGAAGACCGTGACTTTCTTCCCATTCTGGGCGGCAGCTATCAGGGTATTGATAACAGCGGAGTTTTCCGCCACCCGGTATTGGGTTACCATGATTTCGCGTACGGTAGGTTCGTGCACCGCCTCGTACAGGAAGTGGATGAAGTGCTCGAAGGAGTGGTAAGGGTAATGCAATAACAGATCTTTCTTCTCTACATATTGGAAAATGGACTCCCGTTCGTTGAGGTATGTCAGCTTCATCGGTTGCGGTTTCCGAATGGGATGGATGTTCGGGTTCGGATTGGGCAGATGCCGCAAGTCTTCCAGGTTCAGATGTTTATCACCCGGAACCAGTTCGCGGCGGTCGATATGGAAAGCATCTATCAGGTAGTCGAGGAAGTCCTGTGGCATGGCACGGTCGTACACAAAGCGGCAGACATCTCCTATCTTGCGCTTTTTCACCTTAGTCTTCACCTGTTCTATGATTTCGGAAGTATTGGCGGCATCGTCTATCAGTATATCCGCATCGCGCGAAATCTTGATACAATAACTGCTGTCCACATCATAACCGGGAAAGATTACATCCAGATTGGCCTTGATGATATCTTCGATGAACATCAGGTAATAGTTGTTCCCCACTTTGGGCAGTTCGATGAAACGGGGTACTTTGCTGTAGGGCTGCTTCATCACGAAGTACTGCGTACGTCCGGGAGCACCGGGCGGCAATCCTTTCAGGTGAAGGCGTACGGCCAGATACAGGCGATTATCTCGCAGGAAAGAGATTACCTTATCTTTGGAAACAGGTACGGGCTGCAGGAAAGGGAAGATTTCTTCCCGGAAAAAACGCCGTACAAAGTCATGATGAAACGGTTCTACGTTGCGGCTCTGATAGAAGATGATATGGTTTTTCTTCAGGGCAGGAAGTATTTTCTGTTCATAGATGCGGATACGGTCCTCCATCTGGCGGTTTACTTCAAGATTGATTGCGTCTACCAGTTCGATGGTCGATTGTACTGTTTCCTCGTCACTTTGCGCGGCACCGGTAGCTATTGCCTTATGGTCGGCAACGCGTATTTTGTAGAATTCTTCCAGGTTGGAAGAATAAATGGATATAAAGTTAATGCGTTCGTATAGTGGAAGAGTATCATCTTCCGCTTCCAGCAGGACACGGTAGTTGAATGACAGCCAACTGATGTCCCGTTTAAAATATTGATATTGGTTTTCCATGGTTTCATCAAGATTTGCCCAAATATAGTTACCTTTGCACAGATAAACAAAAGAAAGATGACAAAAGTTGGTTTATTATCCGATACACACGGCTATTGGGATGAAAAATATCTGCAATATTTCGAGACGTGTGACGAAATCTGGCATGCCGGTGACATCGGCTCGCTGGAGGTGGCCCGGAAGCTGGAGGCATTCCGTCCTTTCCGTGCCGTGTATGGTAACATTGACGGGCAAGACATCCGTCAGGTCTATCCGCAAATCAACCGTTTCACGGTCGATGGTGCCGAGGTCTTGATAAAGCATATCGGCGGTTATCCCGGCAATTATGATCCCTCCATACGGGGCAGTATTCTGGTGCGTCCGCCTAAGCTTTTCATCAGCGGACATTCCCATATACTAAAGGTAAAGTATGACAAAACGCTCGATATGCTGCACATCAATCCTGGTGCTGCAGGTATCTCCGGATTTCATAAAGTACGTACCATGGTACGCTTTATTGTGGACAATGGGGTGTTCAAGGATCTTGAAGTGATAGAGCTCGCAGGGTGAGAAAGCTCCTAAAAATAATTTAAATTATTTTGTACTGCATTCCGTTTGCATTATCTTTGTAGCCTGAATAGATCACCGAGAGCCGTGGGGCGTTGTCCTCCTTCTTATTTTATTCTATATTTGTATCAACCGAAAAAAGAACTGAAATATGAAAGGAATTATTCTTGCCGGTGGTAGCGCCACCCGTCTTTACCCCTTATCTAAGGCTATTTCCAAGCAGATTATGCCGGTTTATGACAAGCCAATGATTTATTATCCGCTTTCCACGCTTATGTTGGCGGGGATACGCGAAGTGCTGATTATCTCCACTCCACGTGACTTGCCCATGTTTCGCGAATTGCTGGGTACGGGTGAAGAGCTTGGAATGTCCTTTTCTTATAAGATACAAGAGCAGCCTAACGGACTGGCTCAGGCTTTCGTGCTGGGGGCCGAATTTCTGAACGGTGAGCCGGGATGCCTCATTCTGGGTGATAACATGTTCTACGGACAGGGCTTTTCTGCCATGCTGAAACGTGCTGCCTCCATTGAAAAGGGTGCGTGTATCTTCGGATATTATGTGAAGGACCCTCGTGCTTATGGTGTGGTGGAATTTGATACCGACGGAAAAGCGATTTCCCTCGAAGAGAAACCTGCACAGCCCAAGAGCAACTATGCAGTGCCCGGTCTGTATTTCTACGACTCTACAGTCACTGCCAAGGCTGCTGCCCTGAAACCTTCCGCCCGTGGCGAATATGAAATTACGGACCTGAACCGCCTGTATCTGGACGAGGGCACGTTGAAAGTAGAGATCTTCGGCCGTGGTTTCGCATGGCTCGATACCGGAAACTGCGACAGCCTGCTGGAAGCAAGCAACTTTGTGGCTACCATACAGAACCGTCAGGGTTTCCGTGTCAGCTGCATCGAAGAGATAGCCTGGCGCAAAGGTTGGATAGATGCCGACCAGCTTTACCGTCTTGGTGAGCAACTTGGCAAAACAGAATATGGCACCTACTTGATGGAACTTGCCAATTCCCACCGCTGAGAATATCATAAATCATAAATTATAAATCATAAATAAATGAAGACTTATCTTGTAACCGGTGCTGCCGGATTTATCGGCGCGAACTATATCAAGTACATCCTGGCAAAGCATGATGACGTGCAGCTTGTGATACTTGATGCTTTAACCTATGCCGGAAACCTTGGAACCATCGCTAAAGACATTGATGACGAACGTTGTTTCTTTGTAAAAGGTGACATCTGCGACCGGATACTTGCCGACGAACTGTTTGCCAAATTTAAATTCGACTATGTGGTGAACTTTGCTGCAGAGAGTCACGTAGACCGTAGCATTGAGAATCCGCAGCTCTTCCTCGTTACTAATATTCTGGGTACGCAGAACCTGCTGGATGCAGCCCGTCGTGCCTGGGTGACGGGTAAGGACGAGAATGGCTATCCTACCTGGCGCAAGGGTGTGCGTTACCATCAGGTGTCTACGGACGAGGTGTATGGTTCGTTGGGTGCCGACGGCTACTTCACAGAGGAAACCCCGCTTTGTCCACATAGCCCGTACAGTGCTTCCAAGACTAGTGCCGACATGGTGGTTATGGCTTACCATGATACCTATAAAATGCCGGTGACCATTACCCGCTGTTCCAATAACTACGGCCCGTATCACTTCCCCGAAAAGCTGATTCCACTCATCATCAAGAATATTCTGGAAGGAAAGAAACTTCCTGTCTATGGCGACGGTAGCAATGTGCGCGACTGGCTTTATGTGGAAGATCATTGCAAAGCTATCGACCTGGTAGTTCGCGAAGGTGTGGAAGGTGAAGTGTACAACGTAGGTGGCCATAACGAAAAGACCAACCTCGAAATCGTGAAGCTGACCATTGCCACCATCCACCGCCTGATGACGGAGAAACCTGAATATCGCGAAGTCCTGAAGAAGAAGACGAAAGGCGAAGATGGTCAGATTGACATCAGCTGGATTAATGAAGATCTGATTACTTTCGTGAAGGACCGTCTCGGTCATGACCAGCGCTATGCCATCGATCCGGCGAAGATTACCGCTGCTTTGGGCTGGTATCCCGAAACGAAGTTCGAAGACGGCATCGTGAAGACCATTGAGTGGTATCTGAATAACCAGGCGTGGGTAGAAGAAGTAACCAGCGGTGACTACCAGCACTATTACGAGAAGATGTACGGCAAAAGGTGATAATTTCATCTCATGAGACGATCTTAAATAGTCTCATGAGATGATTTTTTTTATCCCGTGAGACGGAATTTTTCACCTCACGGGATGATTTTTTTTGTCTCATGGGATGAATCCGGATGCCTGCTGCGTTTATGCAGCCAGCGCTACGGCCAGCAGTATGCCCAGAAATAGCATGTTGCGTGAAGTCTCGCCCAGGATACGGTTCAGCCCTTTACCGCTGCGGATGTTCACCATCTTGCGCCACGTCAGGGCATGCATGCAGAGGTAGACGCAGGGAGCCCAGATAAACTCGATCAGCGTCAGTCGACCGGTATTTACAAACCAGAGGCAGAGCAACGTGGAGGCAATGCCCAGTCCCAAATACATATTTTCACCGAACTTCCGGCCATAGCGCACCACCAGCGTGCACTTGCCACTCACGGCATCTTGCTCGCGGTCGCGGTAGTTGTTCACCATTAGCAGGGTGTCTATGGCAAGACCGCTGACGAGCGACAGTACCAACACATCCATATTCAACGCGTAGGCCTGCACGTAGTAGGTGCCGCAGACGGGCACGAAGCCGAAGAAGACCAGTACCAGCACATCGCCCCAGCCCAGATAGGAGAGCAGTGTGGTATAGAGGAAGGCAAACAGGATACATATTACTCCCAGTGCCACCAGTTCCCAACCTCCGTGGGGCAGTTGCCCCCAGACGGTGAACAGCAGCGTCAATCCTGCCAGGCACGACAGCAGCAATGCGCAGCCGATGCCCACTTTCATGGCTCCTGGTGTAATCCAGCCTTCTGCGCAGGCACGCGGCGGACCCAGACGATCCTTACGGTCGGTGCCTTTCTGAAAGTCGAAAAGGTCATTGATGAAGTTAGCGGCAATTTGCATGCCGCAGGCGAAGAGGGCGCACAGCAGGGCGGGCAGGGTCTTGAACTCCCCGTCGCTGAAAGCCAGGGCACTACCCAGCAGTACGGGGATGATGGCTCCCGTCAAGGTCTTGGGACGGGCGGCGAGAAACCAGGCATAAGGTGAATTCAGTTTAATCTCTTTCATATTCCGTTTTTAGTTTAGGGTGAATGCTTGTTACCGATTCTTGCAACAAAGATACTGAAAATGCCTATCTTTGTGTCTGTGTAATGAAGAAAATACTGCTTGTATATGATGAAGAAATTCCTCTATGTGATTCTCGGTGTTCTGTTTCTCTCTTCCTGTAGGTCGAATCAGTACGTACTTCCTTCTTTGCTGCCGGAGACTTCGGCAGCGGACAGTATCCGACTCGTCGATACAGAAATAATCTCTTCAAAGGCAGCTTCCGGCTACCGGGGCATCAGCCGGGTGCGGACGTACAAGTTCAGTCACCCCGATGTGCCTGCCGCTTTCGACGGTTTTCGCATTGCCTTTATTTCTGATTTGCACTACAAAAGTCTTTTCAAGGAGAAAGGTCTTGAGAACCTGGTCTGCTTGCTCAATGACCAGCGGGCAGACGTGTTGCTGGTGGGGGGCGACCTGCATGAGGGATGTGAGTATGTGGCGCCCGTCATCTCCGCCCTGGCGGCGGTGAAGGTACCGATGGGCACCTACGTGGTGCTGGGCAACAACGACTATGAGGCTTGCTACGCCGATATTGTGCGCCAACTGGAGGCACACAACATTCATTTGCTGGAGCACCGCGTGGATACACTGAGGCGGGACGGGGCGGAGATTCTGATAGCCGGCGTGCGTAATCCTTTCGATCTGCAGAAGAATGGTGTATCTCCTACGCTCGCTCTTTCACCTGATGATTTCGTGATTCTGCTGACGCATACACCCGACTATGCTGAGGATGTCGCTATAACGAATACCGACCTCGTCCTTGCCGGACATACCCACGGCGGGCAGGTGACGCTGTTCGGGCTTTATGCTCCCATTCTTCCTTCGCACTACGGACAGCGGTTTCGTGGCGGACTGAAGCGCAATTCCCAGGGAATACCGATGATTATTACCAATGGTCTGGGGACTTCCAATAAGAATATCCGCATGTTCGCCCCCAGTGAGGTGGTGGTGATAGAACTGAATGTTCATCACTAATCATATCCTCTTTGAATGAGAACAGAAATTATTCTTCGGGCATCAGTACTACTCCCAGCTTCTTCTTGCCATCCATCTTTACTGTTACAGGTTGTTCGAAATGTACGTGCCGCAGGTATTTCGTCTCGTGTACGGCAGGTTGGGCATTCAGGAATTCCTGGTTGTATACACCGTCGTTCATAAATGCATTGATGGTGAAATACCCTACGCCGAAGGACGTCAGGTTCTGGAAGAAATGGGTTCCCTGACTGGGGTCTACACGGTAATTCGTCAGTCCGGCTTCCACAATGACGCGGGCGGCGCTGATGTGCGGCCACTTCACGGGAATGCCAAGCCAGGTGTCACTACTTCCCCAGCGTCCGGGACCAACGAGGACATAGTTTCGCCCTTCGTCCAGGAAACGTTGGTTCAGCTTCTCTATCTCCCAGGCAATCTCCTGATTGTGCGATGCACTGTAGTCATCCGTCTTCACGTAGACGACGTCATAGATATCGTTCATAATGCCATGACCCAGGGAGTTGTTGGAGCGGAGTAGGGTTTTCTCATCCGGTATGGCAGTGAGGTCTTCGTCCAGCATTTCTTTGGTGTCTACGATAGGACGTATTTGCAGCAGGTAGAAAGTGCCCGATTTATCCTGTTCGCGGCTCATGGTGGCGGCAAACTCTATCTCGACGGGGCGGCGCATTTCCTGCTCACCGTACTTCAATACCAGTTGCAAGATGCGTGCCAACGGGAAAACATCATGTTGCAGGATGTTGGCGAAAGTGATTACCTTGCGCCCACCGGGATAAAGCCCGTCGCGGATAATCTGGTCGTAAGGGTCGTAGGTGGAGGCTATGTAGTTCAGTGCTCCATCCTTTTCCGCCTCTTTCACGTGCAGTTTCAGCAGGTTGAAGCCATCGTCCATAGAGAAATCGTGTCCGGCATTGCGCAGGTCGAGGGCATAGAAACGGGTTTGCGTCTCTTTCAGGGCTATCTCCATTTCGCTGGTTTGCAGAATCTGATGCGGATGATAGGGAGAGAAGCGAAGCGTCATGCCACCGTCTACGATGTACTTGCCAAGACCGAGGGCGAGGTTTACCGTACCTTCTTCGGCCTTTTCATCACCGATGGGGTAATAGTTGAGCGAACGTGCCACGCCGGACATACTGGGATAATAACGGTCGCCATATTGGTTGCCGACTACCTCTTGCAGGATGACAGCCATCTTTTCCTGGTCGATGACATTGCTTGTGGCCTGCATATACGCCTTGCTATCGCGGAAATAGACCGAAGCATATACACCTTTGATGGCGTCGGACAGCATACGGAGCATTTCGTATTTATCATCCAGATACGGAATCATATAAGTATTATAGATTCCAGCGAAGGGCTGATAGTGCGAATCTTCCAGTAAGGAAGACGAGCGGATGGCAAGCGGTGACTTCACTACATCGAAGAAGGTGAAGAAGTCTTCCACCAACCGGTCGGGTAGTTTGGCTTTCAGGAAGTAGCGCAGGATTAAGTCGTCATCAGCATCGGAGAGGGCTACCTGATACAGGTTGTTTGTCTCCATGAACTCGTCGAAGACATCGGTACAGAGTACCACTGTTTTAGGGATGGCAACGCGGGCATTGTCGAACTCTTCAAATTCGGGATGATGCTTCACCATGTTGTCAATAAAAGCCAGTCCGCGACCTTTGCCTCCCAATGAACCATCGCCGATACGGGCAAAGTTGGAGTAACGGTCGAAGCGGTCACGCTTGAACACAGCTACCACACCCTGGTTTTTCATCTTGCGGTATTTTACGATGGCTTCGAAGATGATCTTTCGGTGGGCATCCACGTCTTGCAGGCTGTTCCAAGTGATAGGTTTCAGGAACTCTGCCACCGGGAACATGGCGCGTGAGTAGAGCCAGCGGCTGACGTGGTTACGGCTGATATGGTAGAGGAACGACTCTGCGGGTACGGCAAAGAGGATATTCTGCAATTCTTTCAGATTCTTTACACGGGCTATCTCTTCCAGCGTATCGGGATTGCGGAAAATGAAATCGCCGAAACCGAAGTTGTCCGATACGATGCGGCGCAGGTCCACATCCATCTTCTTGGAGTTCTTGTCGATAAAGGCGGCACCGTATTTGGATGCATACAGTGCATTTTCCGATTCGGACGACTGGATGATGAGCGGCACGAACGGATCTTCCTTACGGATGGCGGCGCACAGCTTGATGCCTGCCAGTCCATCCTTTTCGCCACGTTCCACACGCGGGAAGCGGACATCGGTAATCACTCCTAATATATTATTCTTGTATTTCTCGTAGATACCGGTAGCTTCTTCATAGGTACGTGCCAGTACGATCTTTGGACGTCCACGCATACGCAGTGTCCGCTGGTGGGCATTCAATGCTTCGGTACTGAATTCCTGGCTTTGCTTCAGCACGAATTTATAAAGGTTGGGCAAGATGGACGAGTAGAACCGGATACCGTCTTCCACTACCAGAATCACTTGTACGCCGACTTCGTTTACATCGTGTTCCAAGTTCATTTTATCCTCTATCAGTTTGATGATAGACACCAGCAAATCGGTATTTCCCAACCAACAGAAGATATATTCGAAGGGGCTCAGGTCTTCATTGGCAATACGCTTGGTGATGCCGTGGCTGAAAGGAGTCAGTATCACCATGGGGATATGTTCGTACAGGCCCTTGATGTGGCGTGCTACATCAAAACTGTCGTTATCTCCCGTACCCGGCATGCAGATGATGAGGTCGAACGGTACGGTGGAAAGTTGTGCCAACGCTTCTTCACAGGTGGATACTTGGGTAAAACGTGGTGGATAGCGCAGGGAGAGCGATGTGTATTCGTTAAATATTTTTTCATCTATACGTCCGTCGTCTTCCAGCATGAAAGCATCATAGGGGTTGGCTATCAGAAGGACATTGAAAATGCGGCGCGTCATCAGGTTGGCGAACTGCGTATCTTTAAAATAAAGCTGGTTTAATTTAAGCTTGCTAAGCATGGCCTATCACGAATTATTGGTTTGGATGGACAAAAGTAATAAAAAAAAGCCAACCACGATGAGGTGATTGGCTTTAATCCAGGTTGATAAGAGAATTTTATGTCATCAGTTGCTGCCACCCGTATGTTGGCGGTTGTAGGCTCTGGTTGTGACGGAAATATTTCCATATTTCTTGCCCGAAACTGAGCGTTTCAGTGCAGAAACCGTATAAGTGGTTGCAGACTGTGTACCACTGATGCTTAGTGCCGTTCCTACGGATAAGGTTACATTGATAGGATAGTTTTTCTCAATCGTTGTGACACTTGCGCCTGCCAGACGGGCCAGAATTTCGATCAGATATGCGGTAAGTTTGGTTGTTCCGGAGGAGGTAATTTCCGTACCCACCTTATATTGATAAGAAGAAGTGCCTACAGCCATATCGCCGCTACCATACAGATTGTCAAAAGTGTTTGGATTGAATGTTAAAACTTCGCTGGATGTCTTGGTTGTAATACTTGCGTTCAGGAACAGGGAGTAGGATGTGAAAGAGTCTGCTGTCACGGAAATTGTTCCTTCATTAACCTCAAACGGAGCATTTACCCATAAACCGTTGACCAGCTTCTTGGCAGAAACGCTGCCTGTTATTTCAGCATCCACATTATATGTCAGGGTCATCGGTGTAGAAAGGGTGGCTGATGCATTAGAGCACTTCAGGTTTGTTCCTACCAGAAGTACGGATTCTTCACTTGCCCGTGTAGATCTGGATTTAGCGGCATCGTTTATGCTATAAATCGGAGTTATTGTAATAGTCGCGGTTTTGTCTGATACGGCATTCTCCGGCACTGTTACGGTAATCTCAATTTTTGCCTTCTCATTACCTTTCACGGTTTCGGTCTCCACTTTGGCTTCGCCCACACCGTCTTCATTAGTGGTTATGGTTATACCTTCGTTGGCAAGAGTGGCATTCCAGAGGACAATGCTTCCCTTTTCACTGTTTTCCACACTTACGCTCTCTTCTTTGGCAATTTTGCCGTTGGCTTCCGCTTTCAGAGTGTGACTTCCTGCTTTTACGTTTTCAAAGGCATACGTTCCGTCGGCAGAGGTTTTTAAAGTTGTGGTTCCGTCCATTGTGACGGTAGCTCCATTGATACCTTCTCCACTGACACCTGTAATCACACCACTGATACTGTTGGTAACGGGCACTTCCGGCGGCGTTACGTTTTCGTAGTCCGGATCATCGTCTTTACAGTTTGCCATACCTACAGCGAGGAAGGCAACAAGGAGCATAAAGGCTCCCTTCTTTACAAATTTTTCCATAAAATAAAAGTTTAATGATATTGATGATGAAAAATAAATAACTATCACAATAGATTCATACAGAAGCAAATGCCTCCGGTGAAATATCTTCCGTCCTGTAAGGAAGATTGTAGCAGCAGATGCTTCCACAACTTCCAGTCGAAGCCTACATTTACCTCATTACCGGTATACTCTGCTATCAGTCGCAAGTTTTTTTGGAAAGAAGGTTGAAAAGTGATGCCACCAACAGGTCCGTTCCACTTGCTATTGTAGCTGCGCTTCCATTTGCGGTAAGCCAGATGGATGCCTACAACTTGGTTTTGTAGAGAGAAATGTTTGGTGGCGGCAATGTAGAAGTTGCAGAAGTATTGGCTCAACCCGTCACCGTTTACTGTCTTATCATTTTCTTTCCCGGTTCCTGTCCGGCTGCTTGTGCCATATGGGTCATTGGAGCCGATGGCAATGCTGGGCCACCATTTGTTTTCTTTTAGCGGCTGTATCTTGATGGAGAAGTATCGGTCTTTGAAGCGCAGTCGGGGTGCCCCCTCTAGCACTTGTCCGTCAATGTTTATCGCCTTACCCTTTTGTAGAGTGCAGGTATATCCTATTTCCATCCACGAGAAAGGAGTTATACTCAGATAGTGGCTTAAAGTGTTGTATTTTCCTCCATAGTTGAAGCCTCGGTCCGGAGTGAAGTTCTTGTTCAGAAAGTGCGCTCCAATGCGGATCTCTCCGGCTTTATCCATATCCGCACTCGGCACATGAATCAATCCGCTCATGCCCGTATATTGCTGAGCATGGATTTGCTTTATGCTTCCTGTCAGAAACAGGAAACTTAGTATCATCAGCATAGTAGTGCGTTTCATCGTCTGCCTCCTTTCTTGATTGTAAAGTCCGGTGCCATTCGGTTGGCTCCCCATTGCAGGAGGTTTCGGTCGAAGTTACCTTCGCGTTCATTCTCTTCCGGATCCGTGGTGTACATTTTCACTGCATAAGGCAATCCATGAATATCGTATGTCAGCCTGAAGTTCGATGCCGGGCGTACCATCACCTTACGTGCTTTCCGCTTATAGGGTGGAATCATCATCACTACCTTGAAACCACCGTCTTCCTTGCCCTTGTTGCTATACTGTGCGTATACTCCTACCGTGCAATGCTTGAAGTGGCGCATTGCTTCAGCCATTACGCCATAGTCCTCATACAGGTATCTTCCTCCGTGCAGTCGTAACTCTGTGTTCACTTTTTCTAAATATACATTCATACCGATCTGTCCAGTCACTCTCTTCATCTTGCTACATTCCCAGTCTACGGCCATCGAGCAGAAGCCCGTCAGCCCTACCTGTGCATCCAGTGCCAACCATCGGTTCACGGGATACATCCATTTCACATCCAGTCCATACCGTTCTCGACCGAACAGACCTCCGCTTACCTTCAAGAACTGGCTACCACTCCAGTTCCACTCTTTCGACAGCACTGCCAGGTTCAGGCGGACTTTCTTGTAGCGGTCACCATAATCGTTATAAACAGGAACTATTGCCTGCCCCGCCAACTGCCATCGGTCACCGATGTGCCATTTCACACCGGGTGTCAAGTTTACCAACACATCATACATCTTCGTGTAAAAGATGTCTCGATAGTGAAGTTCCGCACCTGCAAAGATTTCTACTTTTGGACCGGGCATCTCTTGCGAAAGAATCGTCATGGACGGCAGTAACAGCAAGGCTGCCATCCACAAGCGTCCCCTTTTCCCGATTAATAATTTGTTGTTAGAGTTCAACATCTTTATATAATGCTTCGTATTGTTGGGATATATGCTTCCATGTATACCGTCTTTCCGCAATTTCTTTCAGCGGTTCTCCGTTTTCCTCTGTTCCGCGCAGCAGCTCTACCAATTGTTTGCTGTTTCCAAAGTAGCAGGCCTTGTTTTCGGTAGTTTCTCGGTTGTAGATCACATCGTATGCCAAAATGGGCTTGCCGAAAAACATGGCTTCCACTAATGATGGATTTGTACCTCCGGCGCTATGACCATGAATATAGATTCTCGCATTGTTTCTTAATGTATATAGTACATCAAGAGTATATACAGCGTTTAACATACAAATATTCGGATATTTGGAGTATTTCCTCTGCAACTCCTTTCCGTATGTACTATATTTCCAGTTACCTATAAACACCAGTTTCTGTCCCACTTCCGCAAATGCCTCGAGCGTAATGTGACAATTGTTTTCAGGCTCAATGCGACAAATAGAAATGGCATATTCCTTTTTTGTAAGCCCGTATTTTTCTAATATTTCGTTTTGTCTCATCATTGGCACATCCCTTAATACATGATTTCCGCCGTAAGCTATCAGTTCCGAATGCTTGTGGTAGGTATCTGTCACATAGTCCTGAATTCCTTTGTTATCGGTAATCACTACATCCGCATAGCGTACTGCCATTGCTTCACTTGTTCGCAGAAACCATCTGGCAAACTTGCTCCATTTGGCCCTCCGGTGTTCCAATCCGTCAATGTTCACTATCAGTTGCTTACGATACAATAGCCTGAAGATGGGTAGGAAAATGCAGCCCGACACGCCTAATATGACTACGGCATCGTAACCTCGCAAACATTTAAGCATCGACAGAATATCATAAGGAGTGCTTTGTATCCCATTAGCATGGAATAGCGGGATGTACTTCAGTTGTGCTTCCTTGTAGGTTTTCATGCGTGTGGCATAATCCTTACCACTACAAAAAACGGTATAACGGACTTCGGAGCAACAGTTATCACCGATAATGTTCTCCACTAAAGTCTCAAAACCGCCATATTTCGCAGGCACTCCTTGGATGCCTACAATAGCTACTTGTTTCATAAAAATAGAAGGATTATTTATGATAAGGAATTATACCCTTGTAAAGTCTGCCTTGCTGTGTCTTCCCATTTATAATTTTCCTGAATTCTTTCAAGAAGTTTTTCATCGAAAGGCGCTTTATAAGCCTGTTCGACTGCGTCACGTATAGAGGTTAAATCATCCGGTTCGCAATAGAAGGCAGAATCTTTAAAGTAATCTTCCGTATCACCTTTTTTGGTCACCACTATATTAGTGTGCATTATTCCAGCTTCCAAAGAAGATAATCCGGGTGTTTCCATCCAAGAAGCCAATATATGTACCTTTGCTAACTTATAGAATTGAGGTAATTTCTCATGTTCTATCTGTCCTAAAAAGAATGTATTTGAATTTGCTTCTTCTTGACACTTCTCATAGTATCTCTTGAAATTGGCTCCGGCTTTCCCTATAAATACGAATTTATAAGGCAGGTCTTTGCAAGCTCGAATAATATTCAACTGATTTTTTCTACCTTCTATGCGTGATACGCAAAGCACGCAATCTCTATATTGCTTCAGTTCCGGTGATAATTGGATTTTGTTGTAATCGAACTTGTTTATATCTACAGCGTTGGCTACTGCCACATAATTATACTTCTTTAAATTGAAATCCTTAGCTACCCGCAGCATTTCCGAGTCGGAATTAGGCAGAAATACATCTACCATTTTTATAATCTTCTTCTGCAATCTCTTATGTCCATTCAATAGATAAATGGCTGTACCCTTATTGAATTCAAGGTTCAAGACCGCACGGGCAATTACTTTCAAATATTCAATTTGTGTAATTGAAAGAAGATTGTTCATCACCTGTAATATTCCACCACGGGCTTTTTTCTCGTATTCTTCGTATGGCCCATAAATAGTGGATAAGGCAACTTTTTTCCCATACTTCTTGGCGTTCTTCACTTGGAGATACAACTCTTGCGGACGCATTAAGTTAAAGACATGAACAATATCATACTCTGAAACATCGGGTGCCAGTTCCAGCGACACATCTACCTTTATGCCCAACTTTTCCAAGTATTCTTTCGTTTTCATTATTTGTGTGGTATCTCCGCCAGGCACACTATAGAGTGTTTTGCGTGATTGAAAAAGTACATTCATTTATTTTTCGGTTAAGAAGTTTAGGATACGTGAGCAGGCCAAACCGTCTCCATAAGGATTCACAGCCATATTCATTTGTTTGTAATAATTTTTATCATCGAGTAAAGTAGACACTTCATTTACTATTTTTAGATAGTTTGTGCCTACCAATTTTACCGTACCTGCATCAAGTGCTTCGGGACGTTCCGTAGTATTGCGCATTACTAATACGGGCTTGCCAAGTCCGGGAGCTTCTTCTTGAATGCCCCCGCTATCAGTGAGTACAATGTGCGACTTCTCCATCAGATAAACAAATGAAAGATATTCGAGCGGTTCGATGAAGAACATATTGTCGATGTTTGATAAGTTCTCTCCAAAAACTTCATGGATAGGTTTGCGAACATTCGGATTCAAGTGCATGGGATAAACAAAATCCACATCAGGATATTTTTCGGCAAGATGCTTGATTGCATTACATATATTAATAAACCCATCACCGAAGTTTTCACGGCGATGTCCGGTAATCAGCACCAGTTTCTTACCTCCATTCAGACGTTTCACATCATAACCGGAATTTATTAAGATGCCTTCCAATTCTTTATTCAACACCCTGTCGTTTTTGATTTTATCTACTACCCAGTAGAGTGCATCAATCACGGTATTGCCTGTGATGGCAATAGTATTTTCTTTCACTCCTTCATTAAGTAGGTTCTGACGGCTCAATGGGGTGGGTGAAAAATTATAAGTGGCAATGCGGCTGGTGATAAGACGATTCATTTCTTCAGGCCATGGACTATAAATATCATGTGTACGCAGGCCCGCTTCTACATGCCCGACAGGAATCTGTTGATAAAATGCAGCTAATGCAGCAGCGGTTGATGTTGTAGTATCACCATGTACTAATACCACATCGGGCTTTGCATCTTTCAATACATCTCTCATGCCCAGCAAAACACGGCTTGTTATATCATACAAGTCCTGACCCTGCTTCATAATATTAAGATCATAATTAGGATGAATCTCGAAGATCTGAAGTACTTGGTCTAACATTTCACGATGTTGTCCCGTTACACAAACTATTGTCTTTATCTCTTGCGAGTGTTTTTGGAACTCTTTCACAAGTGGAGCCATTTTTATTGCTTCGGGGCGAGTGCCGAAGACAAGCATTATTCTGTTTATCATATTGTTGTTATTTATCTATTTTCAAGGTAAAAGTTGTGCAATTAGATTTATCCACAACTCAAAATATTTTATCATAGAACTGCTATACACACCATTTTCTCTTTTAATATAGTGTGCTACAATACCGAGCAGGTAGCACAAATAGGCAAAGTCCATTTGATTACCGTCGCAAAGTTCTTTTATATCGTTTTTATGTTGTTGAAAAAGCTTCCAAATGCCATCAGCGTCCAGATGCCTTTCGAAAATGGCGGTTTGGGTAAAGAAATGGAAGTAATCCAAATAAGGCGGATAGGAGCGTTTGGCATATTCAAAGTCAAAAGCATACAGGCTTCCTTTTTCCACATAAATATTCCATGGAGTAAAGTCGGCGTGGTAAAAAGAGAAATTCACCTCTTTGTTGGTATAAGAATTCAAAACTTTGCTTACACCGTTCACAATAGATTTTGTATCAAATCCTTGCAGATTATTCATCTCTTCACAGAGCAAACATAAGTCCCGGTAATAATCTGTTTTTTCAAAAGGGATATGTAACTTTGTCTTTTCGTGCAGTTCTTTTATGAATGCCGTTTCTCTTGCACCCCATCGGTGGTCGGTTGATGAATGTCGCGTTTTGGTCGTGGTTTGCACAAATATAGTTATACCGTTTCTCCACTCTCCATTATACAAACAGTGAGGAACAGATTTTACTCCCTTTTGTCCTAAATAATCCAGTGTTTCTTTTTCTCGTTGGAAGATATGCTTTATTTCATTGTTGTCACTGAATTTGGCATACCCTAATATGTGTGTACCCTTGCTTATCTGCATTGTTATTTTTTGATGCACGCAAGGCGTACCGCAAAAAATGGAAAACTCTACATTATCAGAACTGAATAGTTGGCACAATAATCCGTTCAATTCGGGCATTAATTCATATCGTTCCCTCTCTGCTCCGACCGTTTTGTTAACTATATCTGCCCAATGAAGGTAAGGAAATAAAGCTTTCATCCCTTTTCCCTTTATTCCACTGGGCTGATAAAGGTTCATGGCCGTTTGCATGTGTTTCGCAGGCATCATCCACCGCTTACCGTCGGCATTCGAAAAGGTGTAAAAAGTATTACCTCCATCCTGTTTTAGGATGGAAGACAATAAATATTCTATGTTCATTTGGGTTTATCGTTTACTGTCCAATTCGGCAAAGAGTCTTTCCATAAACAGTCCTTTTGCTTCCCAATTGAATACCTCTTTTATGCGTTTTCTCCCGGCATCACCCATTCGTTTCCTTAGTTCTGGATTTTCAATCAATTTTATAATGGCTGCTGCCATATCCTTTGGCATTTGCTCCGGATTGGTAACAGGGAGGCGGATGGCACACGAATCATCTGTTGTTACAGCCATCCCAGCCCAATTTAAGCATATAACAGGTAAACCGATTGCCATCGCTTCCATTAAAGACCAACTTCCGCCTTCTCTTAGACTTGGGAATAGAAATATATCTGAATGTTCTACTAATTCCAATACTTTTTGGCGTGGCAATTCGTCGTATATTTTAACGTAATCTTTCCAGTCGTTCTTTTCAATCTCTTTTAAAATCTCTTTTTTCTGATAGCCGGATCCAATGATAGAAAGGTTTACTTTTTGCGTGTTGCTAATATGCTTTAATGCCCGAACTGCTGTGAGAATGTTTTTATTAGGCAATAGTCTCCCAGACGTTATTAATCTAATTTCATCATCTTCCCTATCTTTTTTCTTGAGCTCAAAAACTGCATCTTCCATTGCTGTTTCCAAAATGACTTTTGTTTTTTTTCTAAAGCATTTAGGGATAACAGTAGCTGAGTTTGGGGTTCTGGTTAAAATAGCTTTAGCTCGCATAGATGGGATAAGGATAAATGGATTGAGTATAGAAAGAGTACTCATTGTATAGCGTGCAGATTGTATGACGCGCTGTTTTAAAGGTAATACTTTAAGAAAAGATTTAGGTTCGCAATCCCCACCTCCGACAGGTCCCCAAATAAATGGGATTCTGAATAAAGGTAAAAATGTGGGCATCCACATACTACCGAACGTCAGGTGCATAGTGTAGTCAATTTTTTCACTTTTGACTATGTTCCTTACAACAGAAATAATACCCAACTGCCAACAGAAATAGTAGAAATAAAGACCTTTTGCCTTTTTCTTCATATTCTTTATTAAGTTGGGAGTGTCATAGTAATGAAATACGATATTTTTCTCTACATCTTTAGGTAGATGTGCTTCTATAAGTTCTTGATTATTAGCGCGGGTGATAACGTGCAAAAGGTTGTGTTTAGCCATTTGTAAGACCCAATTCCAGCCCACGCCCGCTTCTGAACCCTTTAATGGCTCACATCCATATGCAGATACTAATATCGTTTTCATTCCTTATTCAAGTGATTTGAGTTTATTATCGTTGATTGCTTTTTTAGTCCGATTGTAGCGAGCAAAAGAAGATAATTCAATGATTATAAACTATATTTTTGAGTATTAAAATATTTGAATATATTATTGCAATTTATTGGTTGTTAAATCAAATGCAAGTTTTATAGCATCTTTAGCTATTTCTTCAGGAGTTTTCATTGCATCCAATATGTGGAAATATTTACCTGATACAGCTAACCGATGTAAGGATTTCAATTGGTGATTGATTTCATCAATGGTTAATTCTTGCTTTCGTTTATGAATGGTTTCTGCATCTGCTTCTAAAATAAATACAATATCAGGTTTTTTTGTCAGTTTTGCGAACATCATTCTTAGTCGAAATGGTAAATTTATTCGTGTCCTTTCCGGATCCGATATAAAATCATAGATGTATCTGTCAAAGATGGTTATTTTGTCAAATTGAGCATTTTTGCGAAGGATAAGAGGTACGCCGACAACATAGTCTAACCAATAGTAAGTCATGCGCAATAATGAGCTAAGTTTTCCAGTGGGTTTGGCACGATGTGGATTCGTAAAATCTTTATCCTGTTTCATAACTCCGGCTTTCTCACCGGCAGCTCCCAAATTTGGCAATATATTCGGTCTAAAATGGTACGTATCCAGTAAATCATTAGCAGCACACACATAGTAAAACCCCAATTCATTACCGAAATGCTCAATAAACGTAGTCTTACCTGTACCATCGGGAGCATGAACAGAAATCATCGTGTTATATCTGTTCAAGTTCAGCAATAATCTGCACACTTTTTCCCATAAGAAATCAGCCACATTGTATATCGAAAACAGAGGGTGTTTAATCAACAAACGAAATTTTGATTGGTGAGAAAAATGCTTCCCTTTCTTTGCAATTTCTTTATATCTTCCAGCTGCAAGCAATGTAACCATTTCATTAGCAGCGGATACTCCTAAAATATCTTTTAGCAGTACTGCAAAATCATCTTTTTCAGCTTGGAATGTTTTTGCGATACTTTTGGCATACTTTTCCTTTATAGAGTGATAACAGATTGTACTGTGCAGTAGCAACACTACATTGCCCATTAAATCATCAAGCACCTGAATTCCATTGTCATTCTTTTGGGAATGCGCATATAACACGTCAAATGGAAACATTTCAAATCCCTTGTGTAAAAAGCCTTCCAATAAATCAATATGGATGGCAAAACGAGTATCTGGATTCATGCCATACCAACAACGCAAGCGTTCAAATTTGTGAACTTTGTAATGGCTGACTCCATGCTTTTTGTAACACGATTGTATGATTCGTGCAGAGTCACGGTACCTACTTGGCTCAATTACTATATCCACATCTTTTGAATGGTTTTCATATGGCAATCCATCATCGTTCTTTAAGATTACATAACGGATGCCATGAAAAGCCAGACCATCCAGAAAATCCTTCAAGAGCGAAGCATGGCGTTCGTCCCATTCTACACGTGCTTCCAGAAAGTTAAACTCATTATTCATCTTTATAGTTTTTGGGGAGTTCCTGCTATGCGCTTATAGTTCTTTATCATATTCTCAACAATACTACTCCAGTGCAATTCTTTCTCACACACCAACCGTGCGTTAGTTCCCAACATTTTCATTTCGTCAGGCTTGTTTAGAAAATATTCAATGGAACGAGAGATGTCTTGGGCATAAGGTTCACACATCAAATAGAAGGGTTCATTGCTCAGATACTTCATATTGCAACCTGCTGTGAGTATCATTGGCATTCCGCAAGCCATTGCATCAATAATTGACATTGAAAAGCCTTCACTATCCGATGCCATAATATATCCGTCAGAACTAAGCATGGCGTTGTACTTGTCATCTTTGTAAAGCGGACCGATCCAATAGAAATTATCACTTACACCAAGCTCTTTAGCCAATGCCTCAAAACGAGCGGCATTGCCTTTATTATCGGGGCCAATAAGCACAAACGCCAAATTCTTCTTTCGATTGTCTGGCAACATGCTGATGGAGCGGATGATTAAATCAATATTCTTATCGCTTCTCAGTACGGATATCATGGTGAGAATCTTTTTATTATGAAACGGATAGTCTTTGAAGAAATCAGGGTTTGCCCTTTCTGCGGACGGCATGTCACCCGGCTCATATCCATTGTAAGCCACAAAGCTTTTTCCGGTATATCCATATTTGCGTAGCCCGGTACCCTCTTCTCTTGTTAGAATATGACACTCGTCTGCCATGTTCAAATACTTTAGTTCAAATAGCCAACGGGCTATTTTTCTTTTGCCCGTAAAAGCATGGGGGTTGGAATACGTTCCGTGAGTGGTTATTACGGAACGTATTCCAAAACGATGCAACGCATCCATAATTATATTCTTGTCATAAAACCAAATGAGATGGAAATGCACAATATCAATGCTTTCTTTTTCTACTTCAAGACGTTTGATAATATCATGCCCTCCCCATGGTTTGACACGAGGAAAGCACTCTACTGTAACAAACTCATCTCGTTTATAGGATGAATGTTTATTCTGTCCATCTACAATTGCCCATATTTGGCTATCGATGCCAGCCAACTTTTCATATTTATTCAGATAATAAACCACACGGCTTATGCCATTTGCACTGGCAGGATTAGCCTTACCATGAACGATATGTATTACTTTCATAACTTTCGTTTTTTTTAGATTTCCCGATGAGAAACGGGAACTTATGATTCAAAAGATATATTATTGGCAAATGACAAATCAAGACCATAACGGTCATTGGAAATGCCAAAAGCATTGAATAATCATGTGTAGGTATGTGAAACACTACTTTCGTTATTTCTTTAATTAATTGCTGAATAGGAGAATGAAGCCCTAACACTACAGAAGTTCCCTCTCCAATTGTTAATATGTGTTTGTTTCTTGGTGTAAACATTGACATACCGATCACAAAGAAAAATCCAAAGATAGCTGCCAAGTACATCAGTATCATGTTATTACCATATCCGGCTCCACTAAACTCAACATGACCATTAAGATTAGTGATTAAAAGACACATAAGCGCACAACACAAAGAAACAGCAATGTTTACAAGCATTTTGCTCTCTTTTAGCCGTGCTATAACATTTGTCTTAGTCTTTAATAAATACCCAAAAACAAACAATGGAAACGCCATCAATGCTGTGTCAACTCTGGCATAAGGGGGATAATTATTCTCCTTGAAGAAAAAGTATCCAGTCAAGCAAACGATTGTTGTAATAGTCAACGATTTAACACTACATCTATATCTCTTAGGAATATAAAACAAGAGCTTAACTATGAATAATGCGACAAAGAACCATGACGGACCATTGGTATGAAAAGCAAAACTTGTAGTTTTAACAGTGAACAATCCTATTAAGGGTTTCATAATGAACTCAAACCAACCATCATAAGGGTGATTGTATGGGTGAGCCCAGATGACAAACATACCAAAAGGCAATGTCAAAAGATAGAACACTATATAAGGAACCAGCAACGCCTTTGCATTCTTTTTCAAGTAAGGAAGGAACTGCTCTTGCTTAGCAGACGAAAAGTATCCGGAAAGGATAAAAAACAAGGGCATGTGGAATGAGTATATAAAATCAAATACTCCATCATTCGCCAACGCATTATGCCCAAGCACCATAAGAAATATACCGATAACCTTAGCATTATCAGCCCAAATTTCTCGCATAGTCTTTTATTGTAACGTATTTATATGATAAAAATAAGGCCAGTGTAAACCATATAATCTGAACATTCAGGCCTCCATAGAAAAAGCATAGGAATAGCCAAAAAAAGCAACTCATCACCATATCGTTACGTAAGAAACATATAAATAAGGTAAAGCTCCAGAAAATGATTGCAGAAAAAATGCCAAAATTATACCATATACTAAAAGAACCTGCTCCGCAATCGACAGATGGTAATGGCGTTAATCCGGCATCAGCATCAACTCCCTTTCCAAACAAACCGTCTTTAGTAAAAATAGTTACTTTTTTAGCTCCATGAAGTGTAGGAACGATTCTAATTGCAGCACTTAAATCTTTCTTTATTAGTTGTTTCTCATCGAAATCGGCTATAGCCACAACAAAATCCGCTGTTCGCTTGGCTGTATCATTGGTAGATATTACATATATAATAGCCGGTGTTAACAATAATCCGACTATAAATAAAGATATTACCTGCTTCTTTGGAATGAATCTCAAAAGTAAAATAAACAATAGCAAGAAACCGGTACCACTCCCCATAGTAAAGATAGGGTATAAAAATGCAGCTATTACCTTTTTATTTACTTGTGATAAAAGTTCTTTTATATCCTTTATATTCGTAATATACATCTGAATGTTAATATAGAAAAACATTAGTAGTGTCTGTACACGAGCGGTGTGTGATGGTTCAGCCATCAATGAATTAAGTTTCCATGGTTCTCTAGGGTTATAATTGGCCAAATTAAATATCGGTAGTCCTGTAAGAACGCAAAACTGCTGTATCATCAGGGTGATACAATAGGCATATAGTAGCCATTTTATTAACTTTGCAAAATCATCCGCTCTATAGTCGCTAAAAGACAGTACCCGCGCAAATGACATAAAAAACATGCAGAAGAGACAACTGTACATAAGTGTAGACCACCGTAATGTCTCTGGATGAAACACCACAGTGAAGATGATCATCATTAAACAAATGCTAATGAGAGGAATGTCTATTTTGGGCAGGATGACCGGATATTTTATAAAAAAATATGGAGAGAAGCACATCGCCCCAATCAATAGTAAATTCTTATTGCCTTCACCTAATGCGAATGCAGGTGCCACTGCCAACAAGATAATGAAAATATTGACCAGCGTGTTGGGCGATTTTATAAATGGAAACATATCTTCTTATAAAAAAGTTTCTGCAATGATTTGGATAGTAAAAGTATTTTTAATGAGAATCCACTATAGCCACTGTATTTGGATAGATAATATTCTCTTGAAGAGAACAGTTTTAATAAATTATTAGCTGGATTTCCTTTTTCACTTTTTACATGACGATGTATTGCATAAGCATCTTTCAGATAGTACATCTTTCTTTTATTTAATTGCAACTGTTTTGCCAATATACTCTCTTCACTATAAAGAAATACACCCTCATCAAAGAAATCAATATGTTCTATAAAATTCATTCGTACCATCAAACAACATCCTGATATTTTCTCACAATATCCGGTTTTAGAATAATCTTCCAAGAACCAATCTCCCTTGCGATGATAACGCAAATACGTAATAGGCCATAATAACTCTTCTTGATATGTACTCTCACGCAGCGGATTCTGATGGCGTCCTTCCGGAGTCACAATATCACTTCCACACACCACAATCTCTTCATCCTCTTCCATTTTTTCCACCATCCTTATCACATAATCCTCTTGTGGGAACTCCATGTCCGGATTGGCTATCAAGGCATACTTATAACCTTTTTGGGCTGCATAACGCAGACCTATATTGTTGCCCGCATTGTAGCCACGATTCTCATGATTTTCTATCAGCGTACATTGCTGTTCACTGCACAGTTCACGCAAAGCTTTCACATCGTCTTCGCATGAGCAATTGTCTACAATGATAATCTCTATTTCTACATTCTGTTGACGATTTAGAAACGATACACACTTACAACAGTCTAAAGCGGAATTATAGTTAAGTAATATTATTGCGACTTTCATTTATGTATAAATCTGTAAATTATTGACTTTGTAAACATTACGTATGAACTGTTTTTAGCGATATAAAACAATGCAAAATGGCTGTATAGTAGCGTTAATGCAAAACCTTCAAAAAACTTTGTCCATATAAGATGGCTGGAAAGTGAAAGTAAATAATATCCAAAAAGTAAGGGGAGGAAAGCCCCTAAATGTTTTATTATATCTATAACAAAATTCATGTTTTTGTATTTCTGTCTGACAAAGAATAAGGCTGCTGCCATCACAGCAAGCTCACTAATGAACCACACAATAGATGAACCTACACTTTGTAATCTTGAAACAAGGCATAAGTTTAAAATAATACTGCATGAAGCACCAATAACGGAATTTATAAAAACCTGCTTGTCTGCACGTGCTGGCATCAGTATTTGGATAATCAAAATTTGTTCCAGGCCAATTACCAACATTAAAGGCATAACAAGTCTCATTGGGAATACAGCCCCTTCATATCCTGAACCTGCTATTAAATAAATAAACTCTTCTGCATAGAATTCTGAGAAAATGATACAAGGAAAAACAAAGGCGAAAAGGAGATTCAAAGATTGCTGTGTCATCCGTTTAACCCCATCAGCGTTATTCAAAACCATCAGTGCGCTAATTCTAGGCATCATAACCAATGTAAACGATGAATATAAAGCCAAGATAATATTCTGAATTTTTGTTGCTGTAGTATAATAGCCCACTTGAGTATCGCCACACATCATTCCTAAATACACAGTATTGAAAGTTGTGTAGAGAGAAGTTAAAATCAATTGAGAACCTAAAAATAGTAAAGGTTTTATATGTAACTTGATTTTGTTTAAGGGCTGGAACGAAAAGTGCACAAATCGAAGCCCATAATTCCAGTTAATGATGCCATTAGCAATAATCATTCCAGAATGGATAGTGAAATATGTTGCATAATCATCGGTGTCATGTACAAACAAGAAAATAGAGACTACGTAAGCCGTTCGTACAAATAATGTCCTAATAGTGATATATTTGAAATTTTCTAACCCACGAAATAGCCATTCCACAGCAAGGGTACCAAATACTAACTGAGACGCACCTATATATAGTAATTTTTTATAGGGGTGGAATTGGGGTATCAGCTCTATTGCTCCAACATATAAGACAAGTACAACAAAAGTAAAAATAGCATTCAGAGTAAACAGTTCAGAGAAAGTTTTGCTTATTTTTATCTTATCTCCGTTACACTTGGCAATTTCACGTACGCCCAATGTTGTAATTCCCAACATACTGAACAGTGAAAAGTATTGCACTAGGCTTTGTGCTAAATTACAAATTCCAATATTTGTTACCCCAAGAACACGTGCCACATAAGGATAAGTGATAAATTGGAAGATATACAAGGAGGTCGTTAGAAAACTACTATATAGTATATTTTTTTTTAACCCCATAGTCTCAATGATTTGTTTGACTTCCGCGTAAAGTGAAAGAATAGTATTGTAGCGATAGAAGCCCAGCAAAGTGAAATCAAAAAACAGAATCCACCCAATAACTGTTCACTACCGGTCATTGTAAGTATGCGAACAAACTTAATGGCAATCTCTTTCAAAGAATAGCTTGCATCGTAAATATATAAGTATGCAAATACATTATGTAATAATAGAAATATCACTGACCATTTGATAAAAGGATAATAAGAACCTTTTATTTTTCTCCATAATCCTGTTTTCAAATTAGTCAGATATTTATCGTTCAATAGATAACCACTTATAAAGAAAAAGCAAGGCATATGGAACATATATATAAAGCGACGCAAATAGTCGGGGCATCCACTATGCCCTATCACCATCAAAATGATGCAAATAGCCTTTGCAATATCTAATGCGCAGTTTCTTTTTTGTTCCATTTGTATTCTAATTATTCGTGGGAGCCTGTTACAAGTGTCTTCATCATTCATAAAGCCCCATTCCATACTCAAATGGACTTTCAAAATCCCTCAATAACGGATGCTTCGTATCTTTCTCACTCAGTATCGCTTTATCAGCCGGTATTTTCCAGTCTATTCCTATGCCTTCATCCAAGATACTGATTCCACCATCGGCTTGCGGAGCATAATAGTTGTCACATTTGTACTGAAATACAGCCACTTCACTCAATACGGCAAAACCATGGGCAAAACCTCTGGGAATAAAGAACTGAAGATGATTGTCTTCCGACAATTCTACAGCCACATGCTCACCGTATGTGGGTGATCCTTTGCGAATATCTATAGCTACATCAAGCACGCAGCCTTTAACGCAACGCACCAGTTTACTTTGTGTAAAAGGAGGTAATTGAAAATGGAGTCCGCGCATTACTCCATACGATGACATACTCTCATTGTCCTGCACGAAATTCACTTTGCGCACTTTTTCCTCAAATTCCCGTTGGGAAAAAGACTCGAAAAAGTAGCCGCGTGCGTCTTTGAAAAGGCGTGGCTTAATGATGACCAAACCCTCTACATTTGTTTTTTGTATAAGCATTGTTTTTTATGAAATATGAAATTCTTGTTAGTGTTCAATTCAGAGCATATCCACTCTGTAAGGTATCTCTCGGGATGCCTCACAGAAAATGATTACTAAATTCAATCGGTCGGATTATTTAGAAACTGGATGACAATCTTTTATTCTATTCTCCTTCTATCCTCCATTCCCCCAGCGTCCTCCGCTCCCTGTCGAAGTTAATCCCTACCTTAACTATCGGCAGTCCGCACAGAGCGAAGCGTTCGGGATAATTTTTCAGGTCGATTTGCTGCATGGCGGCATCGGCGGTTTTATCCAGTTTCAGTTCTATGACGTATAGGGTGCTATGGGTGCGCAGCACTACATCCACGCGTCCGCGGGGAGTGCGTACTTCCACGTCCACGTAGAAGCCGAGAAGGCTGAAGATGACATAGAGCAAGGATTGATAATGCCCCTCATAGTCCGTGTTGTCGCACTGCGGAATGGTAGAGAGGAAGGTCTGGAGCAGTTGCAAGGCCTCGTCCATGTTGCCGCGGTCAATGGAATCGAACAGATAGGCTGTCAGCGTGGCGGCACGATTAGCCTCGGTGGGTGGCACATAGTGGGGCAACAGACTTTCCATCAGCCCCAGACGCACCTCTTTGTTGGGGATGTCGAGCGTGTACAGGTCCAAACGGGCGTCATAGTCCTTGATGGTGATGTAACCGCTCTGGTAGAGTAGGGGAATAATGTTTGTCATCTGTTCCGTAGGGGCGTCGAAAGCTGTGGCAAATACCTTCTGTCCTCCTATCTGTTGGGGAGCAACGCCATACTTGTTCAGCATTTCTATCAGATAGGTGGGCGTGCCGCTGCCGAACCAATAAGAGTTCATCTTGCCATCGGCAAAAGCATTCAGCAGGCTGAACGGATTGTATAGGTCGGGTGACGGCCAGGTAAAATGATAACCGTCATAGTGCTCTTTCAGCTTTTCCAGCACCTCCTCACGGGTCAACTTCATGCGCGTGGCCAGCAAATCCAGATCGGTTGACATTTGGGTCAGCATTTCCTCTTCGCTAATGCCACAAATAGCGGCATACGGTTCATCCATGCTGATGTTGTCTATATTGTTCAATTCTCTGGATGGAAAGAACCTCGTGATGCCGGTGAGAAATACAAAATGCAAATAAGGGTCGCATGCCTTGAGCGGGCTGTAGAAATTCCGCATTACGTTCCGAAGCTCGGGCAGGTTCTTCTCTTCATGGATTACGTCGAGAAGCGGAGCGTCATATTCGTCGATGAGAACGACGACCTGCCGACCAGTCTGAGCATAAGCACGTCCTATAAGACCTTGCAGGCGCAGATTGGCACTTATTTCACCTTCTCCCTTGCCATAGATTTCTTCATACCTCAATAACTTGAGATTCAATTCCTGTTCCAGTTGCTCTCTGTCCACGTGCTTCGCTGTGCGCATGTCAAAATGCAGCACCGGGTACGAGATCCATTCCGCTTCCAGTTCCGCTATGGCAAGACCTTCGAACAGTTCTTTCCGGCCTTCGAAATAAGAATGAAGCGTGCTGGTGAGCAAGCTCTTTCCAAAGCGGCGTGGGCGGTTTAGGAACACAGACTTAGGGCCGGAATGCGTCATTCGATAAACATATTCCGTTTTGTCGATATACAAATAATTGCCTTCCCGTATTTTTGAGAAAGTCTGTATTCCTATCGGATAGCGTTTTCGTTGCTGCATCATTTTTCTGTTTTCTCCTTCACGTATGGTTTACTTGTAAAGTAACAAAATCCGTTCGTTTTCTCCAAACAAAGCTTTCACTTCTTCTTCTGATACACGTCATGATCCGTTGCTTTCTTTAAACCGATTTCTTTTATTTTCCTCCTCTTCCTCTCCTCATCAACATATTATTAATTTGTTGCCTCACATTGTCCACCTTTGCACCCGACGTCAGCCGGGAGGCAAAAGGAAGAAGAACCTCGATGAAGGCGCCTTTCACCACTGTGTCCTTGCCCACAAGGGATTCGCTGAGCATGATGTTCACCACACCGGCCAGATCATGGGCGGTGGTACATTCGCCCAGAAGCCGGGTGTACTCATGCACTTTTTTCACGTCGGGCACGTAGGTGAAGAGATGGCACTCGTCATCATTCAGGCTTTCAATGTCCTCGGTTCCTTCGGGACGGATGGCGACCTCGGCAAACTGATCGCCGTAAAAGTGCTGAACGGCGGCAGTAGCCGCGGGGGCTATCATGTTCGTGCCGCCGAATATCTTTATCTCTATTTCCGGTTTGTCGTTCATATTTGTATTATTTATCTCCATTTTCTTTAAACATTTTCAATGTATTATCAACGAGTATTCAATGAATGTAAACAGTTTATAAATGCCTTTTGATGTAGTGGAATGGATGGGTTATTCACCGTATCTTTGTTGACATAAATGTAATAAATATAATCGTGTTATGAAAGAATCTATTATGTCTTTTTTCAATGCTCCCATCACCAACAAAGTGCCTGCCGGAGTATGCAGCATAGCGGGGCTTCATGCCTACATCTCTTCCGATCCCCATCTGAAGGAACTGACACAAATAGTAAGGTCCACTACGGAAAATGATAAGGATTTCCGTAAAAAAAAGCAGACGTTACTGCCTTACGTCACGCCTGCAGGCGTCTTTTCGTACTGTCGGGAGCAGTGCATCGTAGTGCCATCCGGAGCCTTTGTGATAGACATTGACCATCTTGCTTCTGCCGAAGAGGCCATGATGTGGCGTGACCGCCTTTTTGCCGACGAAGTGCTGCAACCGGATCTTGCCTTTGTAAGCCCCAGCGCCAAAGGGGTGAAACTCTTTGTGCCCTACCGCCTCACCCTCACAGATACGCTCGAAAACTCGTTTGACAATGCCCTGCACACCGCCTGGGACTATCTGGAATGGCGACACGGACTAAAGGCCGATGCCGCCAACGCCGATATGTCGAGAGCCTGTTTCCTGGCATACGATGCGGAATGCAAATTAAAAAATAATAATTAAAATCATAAATCACAACTTTTATCGTGAACGAAATTGACATTATCGAGCAATTGACCATTGCCGTAGAACAGGGCGGAGCCAATATTGCCCCCACTTATCAGGAATACATGCCACTGGCTTTTGCTGTGGCCAACAGCTGCGGAGAGGAAGGACGTCGTTTCTTCCATCGCCTTTGTCGCCTCTCCGATAAGTACCGGCATGACGAGGCCGACAAACTCTACGACCACGCTCTGCAGAACGGGCGGGGAGGCAATTCCCTGGGAACAGTGTTTCATCTGGCCCAACTGGCAGGCATACGTTTCGATAAGAAACTTGCAAACTTGCAAAACTTGCAGGCACCCTTCACACCCACACACACGTACGCACGAGGGAAAGGCGGAAACACAGAACAGAAACAACCGCAAAGCACCGAAGATACCGTGATAACAGTTCCCGCAGAAACGTCTGTTTCACTGCCCTGTTTTGCGGAATACAGGTGGCCGCTCTTTCTGCAACAAGTGATAGACTGCGGAGACTCGCCCGCCCAAAGGAACATTCTGCTGCTGGGAGCGCTGACTGTATTCGGAGCCACCCTCAACAAGCTGCTGAGCTTTACCTACGGGCGAAAAAGCAAATATCCGTGTCTGCAAACTTTTGTCATTGCCCCGCCCGCTTCCGGAAAAGGCGCGCTGACGTGGGTGCGCCGGCTGGCGGAACCTCTGCACGACTCGCTTATGGCAGCCTACAGCGAAAAGATGAAAATCTACCGGCGCGAGAAAGCGCAATGGGACGTGCTGGGCAAGGAGAAGGTGAATATCCCCGAACCCGAACAGCCTTGTATGAAGATGTTCCTCATTGCGGGAGACAACTCAGGAGCTGGTATGCTGGAGAACCTGATGGACGCCGATGGAGCCGGACTGATATGCGAGACTGAAGCCGACACCGTGAGTACAGCCATCGGCACGGATTACGGGCACTGGAGCGACACGTTGCGCAAGAGTTTCGATCATGAGCGGCTGGCCTACAATCGCCGTACCAACCACGAATATCGGGAATGTAATAAATCATATCTCAGCGTACTGATCAGTGGAACGCCAGCCCAGGTGAAGCCGCTCATCCCTTCGGCAGAGAATGGCCTCTTTTCGCGCCAGGTGTTCTACTGTATGCCTCCCATTCGTGAGTGGGTGGATCAGTTCGACCAGTCCGGAGCCGACTATGACCGTATGTTCACCCTTTGGGGGGAGCGTTGGAAACGACTGCTCGATGCCCTGACGGCTGCGGTAAGCGGTATAAGCCTGAAGCTCACCGAAGAACAGAAAGACGAGTTCAACGCTCACCTCTCAAGCGTATTCGGCCGTGCAGGCGTGGTTCATGGCGACCACATGAAAAGCGCAGTGGCACGTATTGCCATCAACATCTGCCGTATCATCGGCATCGTGGCATTGATGCGCTCGCTCGACGCCTTGCTGATGGCAACGGACGGCATCGACCCGACTGCTGCTGAAAAGCCTGCGGATGACATGATAAAAGTCTTGCTGGCTTGTCCGGGGCTATCGCCTTCGCCTCATGTTCCGCAAGAGAACGTGCAGGATGGAGTGGTTTCGCAGTTCGAACTCACCGTGGGCGGCGATGACTTTCATGCCGTGCTGTCGCTCGCGGAGCCTCTCTATCTGCATTCGTGTCATATCCTTTCACTTCTTCCGTCGACGGACTCTGTACAGCCACAGAAAGTGTCACAGGAGACGTTTCTGGATGGACTGCCTCTCTGCTTCACTCGCAGCCAGGCCCTTCAGGCAAGTACTCGGTTCGGGATGTCTCCCGGTACGCTCGACTCGCTGCTGAAACGCATGACCGACAAGGGTCAGCTGCAGAAAGACGGTCGGGGAGAATACAGGTTCAAATGAAGAATCCTTCGGAATGTGAATCCATTTGCCTCACGCACGTATATGTGTGCGTGTGTGGGTGTGAGGCCCCCTGTAAGATTTGCAAGTTTGCAAGATTTTTTTTCCCAACTGGGAAAAAAATATTCCCCACTTGGGTACTAATTCTCTCTCCCCATTTTTCTCTCATCAACCCTTTAATTTTTTAATTCTTTCATTTTGAATAACTCCTTTCACCCCGTCTCCATGAAGAAGAGCGAACTGGCCCTTCTCTATTTTCCGGATTCAGCTGTCGCAGTGGCCACCAACCGTCTGATGCGCTGGGTTCACGATTGTCCGCCCCTGATGGAGGAGCTGGAAGCAGTCGGTTATCATCGTTCGCAGAAGTTGCTTACTTCCCGTCAAGTATCGCTAATCATCCGGCACCTGGGCGACCCGTAATGGTGAAACCCATCGGAATCCATCGAAACCCATAAGTTGGTTTCCGGTCAGCCATATCTTTGCCCGGAGTTTTTGAAGTAGTTGAGTAGTTAAGTAGTAATTGCTTACTACTTAACTACATTGAGAATCATTATTAATTAAATTTATTGAGATTATGGGAATCAAAGTAAAAGCCCGTCAGACCAAACTGACGGTGGGCCCCTCAAAAGGGCAGTATCGCTTCATCATGCAGGCAGAAATCTACAGCACGTTGAAACAGGAAAAAGTCATATCCGAAGCTGCTATCCGCTCGGGAATCCCGAAGGGAAGCATCAATGCCGCTTGGGAGGCTATCGGCGATGTGATCAGGGCATGGGCCACAGAGGGCCATTCCGTAGCCGTACCCGGACTGGGTACCATGCGCTTCGGCCTCCAAGCCGCCTCGGTGTCTAAAGTAGAAGACGTAGGTGCGGGACTCATCACCACCCGCAAAGTCATCTTCACCCCCAGTACCACCATCAAACAGGAGTTGAAGGATACTTCCATCAACATTACCTGTTACGATAAGGACGGAAACGTCATCAAGCAAGTCACCTCCTCCGATCCGGGCGACGTGGACGAAGGCGACGGAGGCGGAACCGGAGGCGATGGCGGAATTGAAGGTGATCCGCTGGGATAATTTCTAAGGCCTCAGGCCTTAGAAATTAAAGAATTAATAATTAAAGAATTAAATCAAAAATCTCATCATGTCTGAAACAAAGAATAAAATTACTTGGGTGTCTTTGCTAAAAGCTATCATCCAGGCAGCCATTGCGGCACTCACAGCACTGGGTGTCACCAGTTGTTCAACTGCCATCGAATGTCTGCTGCCATGATACAGGAAACATTTCCTATGACTGTAGGTGAGGAGGAGGTGCGCGATGAGCGCGAACTCCTCACTCGGGTGGAGGGCGGGCTGATGATGGACGCTGTTGATTCGGTGCGTTACATCATCCTGCATTGTTCAGCTACCCGCTGCAACTGTGACTATACTGTGGAACAACTCTTGCGTGACCATCGTACCCGTGGGTTCCGCACCATCGGTTATCATTTTTATGTCCGTCGCGATGGTACGGTCAGCCAGCATCGTCGGTTGCTCGAGGTGGGTGCACATTGCCGTCCCCTCAACCGGTGTTCTATCGGAGTATGCTACGAAGGCGGACTGGACGCGGAAGGGTATCCCGCTAATACGCTCACCCTGGAGCAGTTCGAACAGCTGGAACAACTTCTGTCCCGGTTACTGAAACTCTTTCCGAAGGCAGAGCTCAGAGGCCACCGTGACATGCCGGGAAGCGTGCCGAAAGCGTGTCCCTGTCTCGACTGCCAATCTGTGTTCCGAGCCATTCTCTGAAATGTTCTGGCGAATGCATATCGGTTCCTGTCAGGTCGTACATCCCTGCTTTGAGCAGGGATGCGGCCTTTTTTTGTACATGCGCGCCATACGCTCCTGTCAGCGACGGAAGGTTCAGCTGGAAAGCGATCTGCTCTTGCTTCAATGCGCGGTAATCGGACTTGTCCATATACATATAGCGTTCGGGGTGGGCCAGTAAAGGCCGGTAGCCTTTCTTTTGAATGTGCTTCAGGATAGATGACAAGTTCATGGGTGGATTGAAGCAGGAGGTCTCCACCAGCAGATACGGGTAATCACTTTCGCAGAGCAGGAGCAGGTCGCCGGCTTCCAGACGCTCTTTGAAGAGGTTGTCCATCATGTATTCGGCGGCCAGATTCAGTTCTATCGTACCCCGGTAGGCGGCTTGCAACTCCTCGAATTTCTCTTTCAGGAGAAGAGTGGTATTAGGCATGTCCTCCATCACATGGGGAGTGAGCCACACTTTGTGGATGCCCTGGCTCTCCATCAGGTACAGGATTGTGAGTGATTCATCCATTGTCTTTACCCCGTCGTCTACTCCTGGTAAAACATGGGAATGGTGGTCGGTCATTTCGCGAAGGATACCGCTTTCCGTGATGGGTTGGGATTTGTAAAATAAATGCATGGTAGTGGTGATTCTATATTTAGTGGAATGGCTGTTATTTATCTGACAACCAGCCATTTACTCCCACCCCCCCCCTCGAATCTGCGTTGCTTCCGTAATAGGACGCGTAGCCATAATGATAGCCGTAGCGGTAGCTGTAACGCCCTCCGGTGCTTTCGGTTCCGTTCAGTATCATGGAGAGGTTTTTGAAGCGTTTTTCGGTATACATATTTTCCAACTCGGAAAGCATGGTGCGGTCCAGTAGGCCGGAACGGATCACGAAGATGGTGCGATCCGCCCATTTCTCGATGATCTGCGCGTCGGCCACGATGTCTACGGGCGGACAGTCGAGGAAGATGTAGTCATACTCCGGTCTCAAAGCCGCGATTAGGGTTGCTAATCTGTTGTCTTCCAGCAGTTCCGTAGGATTGGGCGGTATTGTCCCGATAGGGAGGATATGCAGGTTCTCGTATGATTTGTCGGGGACGATGATTTCCCTCCAGTCCTTCACCCGGTTGCCTAGGTAGTCGCTCAGCCCCTTGTCCGGAGAGTCGATGTAGGAAGAAGTGGATCCGTGCCGCAAGTCGCCGTCGATAACCAGTACCTTTTTCTTTTTGATGGCGAAGCTTATGGCTATGTTCAAGGTGAGAAAGCTCTTTCCACTGCCGGGGTTGAACGAGGTCAGCACGAAAACATGCTGGTTGCTGTCCTTGCTTGTCATAAAATCCAAGTTGGAACGCAGCACGCGGAATGCTTCGTTGATGATGTTGCGGCTGCCCTCTTTCACCACGATAGTTTTCATCTCCTGACGTTTCCGAAAACCGTTTATCCATTTTCTCTTCGTTCCGGCGTATTGGGGAATCTCGCCTATGAACGGCACACTCAGATTTTCTAGGTCCTTGCGGCCGCGCACTTTGGTATTCATGTTCTCCTTCATGAAGATGACTACCGCCGGAACCAACAGTCCGATGGCCAATGCCACCAACAGGATATTCATCCTGCGGGGAGCGGTAGGAAACATGCTGCCGCGGGGAGCTGTGATCAGACGGGTGTTGTAGGCGGTGAAGGCTTGCGACAGTTCGTTTTCCTCACGTTTCTGGAGCAGGTATAGATAAAGTTCTTCCTTCACCTTCTGCTGGCGTTCCACCGAAAGCAGGTATTTCGCCTGATTCGGATTGGATGCCAGGCGGTTGGTGGTGGCATCTTCCTGCTGGCGGATGCTGCGGATTTGGGTATTCAGGGAGACGATCAGATTGTCGACCGACTGGATGATGGTGCGCTGCATGCTTTGCAGTGAATTCGCCATGTTACTTACTAACGGATTCTTTTCGCTACTGTTGGCTATCAACCGGTTGCGATCCAGCACCAGATTGTTGTATTCACTGATGAGGGTTTCTATATTGGCGTTGACGATGCCTGAGTTGGTGGGCAACGGCTGATCCGGTTGTTTGGCATTCAGCTCTCTGCGGATATATTGGGCGGTGGAGAGCTGGTTGTTCAGTGCCGACAGCTCTTTCTTGTTCTCGGCGGACTGCGCCATGTATAGACTGGATGCTGCCTGCACGTCGGGCAGCAGATGTTCGCTTTTGTAGCTGGAGATGTTTTCGTCTACATGCCCCAGTTCGCTCTCTATCACGCCCAGACGGTCGCTGATGAACTGCGAGGTGCTGACAGCAATCTGGTTTTTGTCCTGAATCCAGTTCTCGTTATAAACCTCGATCAAAGTATTCAGGATGTCTTCTGCTTTCTGGATGGAGGCATCGTTGATACTGAGATTGATGATGGTGGCATCTTCATTGCCCAATTCGGCCACCAGTGCATTTGCGTATGTGTCGGCGGCGGCACGCACGCTTCCCCTAGAGTATAGGATGGATGTACCTGTAAAAGCGTCGGTAAACTTTTCTGTGGGGGATATGATGATGATCCCGGCCGAGGTCCGTATGGAGTCGCCTATTTGGGCGGAGAATGTTTCTCCTATGCTCTCTCCCGATATTTCAAATTCAGAAATGGTAAACGCTTCTTTTGAAGAGAACTCGATGGTGAAACTTAATGGTACTTCTATTTTGTCGCAGAATGTAATGGTAACGGGGGAACCCTTGTACAGATCAACGCTTTTTAGCCCTCTGCGGATGGTGAACGTTTCGTTCAATCCCAACCGGTTGACCACCTCCGTCATCAGTGTGGGCGATTTCAGTGTCAGCAACTCGTTGTTGATGTTGGTATTGGACTTGAAGATGCCCAAATCGGAAAAGTCGCTCATTGCACTGGTCGAAGAACTGCTTTTTGAGTTGTCCTTGACGAGAATGGCAGCGGTACGGGTGTAAATGGGTGGAGTACTCAGCAGGTACAACACCGCTATAGTCAGAGTAATGAACAGGGAGATGGCGAACCAGTACCATTTGGGAACAAACATGCTCCACAGGTCCTGTATCCGTATAAAGTCGTCGGCGGGTTTGCCGGCAGGTGTTTTCTTTTCAACCATAGTAATAAGTAATTATTTAAACAGCAATACACCCAGGGAGGTGAGGAATGATCCGATGCTAATCCATAATCCTACGCTCTTCACGCTGTTTTCATTCAGTGTGGATTGTCCGGCACGTACTTTGTTGGGCTGCACATACACCACATCGTTCTGCTTCAGGTAATAAACGGGAGATTTGAATAAATCGCAGGAGCGGAGATCCACCCAGTGCGTCACCCGTTCGCCTTTTTCTTCTCGGATCACGAAGATAGCGTCCCGCTTGCCGTAGATGGTTAGGTCACCGGCCATGCTGATAGCTTCCAGCAAGGTTATATAATCTTTCGAGATACTGTATTTCCCGGGAGTCTTCACTTCACCCAGGACGGAGAAGCTGAGGTTCATAAACTCCACGGTGACCACCGGGTCGTTCACCAGGTTCTCCTCTTTCAGCCTTTGTTTTACCAATGCGGCAATCTGACTCCGGGTCATGCCCGCCACGGTGAGGCTTCCCAATACGGGAAAGTCGATGGCACCTTTGTCATCAAGCGTATATCCGGAAATTTCTCCGTTGTTGTTATTGTTGTTCAGTCCTGTGGAGCCTACTCTCTGCTGTACGCGCGTCAGGTTGAACAAAGCCGCCAGTTCGGGGTCTTTGCTTGACACTACGATGGATATCTGATCCTTGGGTTGAACGGTGATATCCTGAGGTGGGGCCACTGCTTCGGGGCTGTTTACCTCCACGTCCTGAAAGTAGATTATCTCTTTCGATGTGTTGCACGATGAGAGCAATGCTAACGAAAATAGCAAGTATAAAAGATGATTTTTCATGTTTTAATTTTAGTATAAAATAGAAATATGAAATATAAGGTATGAAGTATTAATTTCTTGGGCGTTTTTTTTGTAATTTTTGCTGTGATGTAGAAGTGCATCGCTGTCCATACCGCTACGTCCAGCAGAAACAGTACTGTAACGGACAGGTAAGAGGCTAAGAGTGTATTGGCAATAATAAAAAGACAGGCGATGCTCAGGATGAAGCGGAGTGCCTGATGTTGCGACATACCCAAGGCAATGAATTTATGGTGGATATGATTTTTGTCGGGGAGGAACGGAGGCTGATGATTGCGCAGGCGGTGAAGCACTACCCGAACTACGTCCAGCATCGGCACCAGCAGGAAAGAGAAAGCTGTCACGATAGCACCGGGAAAGAGTGCTTCCTTGACGGGATCGGACATACTGAGATGAATGGCCATTACAGCCAGCAACAGCCCGATGGTCAATGAGCCAGTATCTCCCATGAACACTTTCCGTCCGCGACGGGTCTGCCCGAACATATTATAATAGAAGAACGGTATCAGCGCACCTAAAGCCGCAAAGGAGATAAAGGCATACAACCACCAGTGCAGGCAGACGAACATGCAACCAAAAGCGAGGAATGCTATCATACTCAGTCCGGAAGCCAAGCCATCAATGCCGTCTATAAGATTGATGGCATTCATGATATAGACAATGATAAAGACTGTGAACGGTATGCCTACATAGTGGGGTAGTTCATGGATGCCAAACAACCCGTAGAGATTGTCGAAACAAAATCCGGAGGTTACTAATAGAAGGCTGCAAAGTGTCTGGATGACAAATTTGGCACGGTAGCGCATGCCTATCAAATCGTCTCTCATTCCCATCAGATAGAGTATGAAGAGGCAGCTGAATAGTGTGAGCAGGCAGGTGGATTGTTCCCAATTGAGCAAATTGCTGTCTGTACAGAGATTATGGCAGGCGATGGCGAGTGAAATGGGGACAATGATGGATGGAAAAAAAGCTACTCCCCCCAGACGGGGGATGTGCGCTGTATGCAACTTTCGGTCGTCCAACGGATCGAAAAGCCGCCGTCTGAAAGCTATCAGTGATATCTTGGGAATAATCATTGCACTGAGCAGGCAACTGACGGCGAATGCCGCTAAGGTTTCAAAATAGCAGATTGTCATTTATGAAGGATTTGATTAAGTGAAAGCTTGTTTAGATGTATTGATTTATATCTTTCTGAGAAAGCATTGGGGAATATAAGTAGTTGCCACCGCACACACACCTTGTATTGCCACTATCAGGCGGCGGTTTCCTTTGATGCGGTGTATGCAGCCTTCTGCTCCCTTGAATGGACCGTCCGTTACAAGAACCCGTTCGCCGGTGCTGTACTCCATGGGGACGTCGCCGAAATAGTCCAGTCCTTTCTCTCCGGAGGAAGTGACAAGCATGAAAATTTTCATTTCCCGTTCGGGAATAGCTATCGGCAGCTTTTGCCAATTGACAAGACGGGTATATAGGATGACTCGGTCGGTCAGCTTCTGCTGTAACGCCAGTGCTTGTTTCTCTGTGGAATAGAAGAACAGAAGGGAAGAAATGATCGGTTTACGCACGTACTTTTTCACTTCGCCACGTTCCACAAGGATTGTTTCACAAGGAATATAGGTCTCGATTTTGTCTTTATTCAGCGAGTCTTCTATCTCAAATACCTTATTGTAAAAGACTTTGAATGCATACCAATGCATAATTGAAGATACCTCTTCCATATTTGTCGTATCTCACCTAAAAGATATTCCTTCCATTCCTGCGTATCTGAGTGTTTTTGATCTTTAAAACAACTCTGATGCGCAGCAAGCAAGGTTAATCCAATTCTTCGTTTTGTCTGTCGATTTTTGGAACTCGGAAATTCTCCTGACCCAGGAGAAGGTATCCGTAACCCTGTAATTGTACCGTTTCTAAGTAAGAAACGGCACGGCGTTTTAAGGCGTTGAATTCCTGTAGGATAAAAAATATCTTTTTATCCTATTTTTTAGGTTTTGTAGATTCGGTACGATGTCTGGATAATTTTTTTAGAATATATCTATCGAGTTCTATATTAGCATCTGTTTTAAATATCTATTCATTTCTTCTTTTTATAAGTAGTTGCTTATTGTGTTAAAAATCAGTATTTTATACTTGTTTTGAGAGTAAAATATAAACAAATATTTATAGCATTATGTTGTTTTATTCTTTTATTTGTTATATCTTTGCGCTGTAATTTTAAGGTTTCTTACTTAGAAACGTTACGACATAATGCCTCTAAAATTTCTTCATTAGCCTTGTCTATCAGTGAATTTTCTACAGAATCCAAGTATATGAGCGTGGTCTTCTCGGAGGTGTGTCCCATACCTGCACTAATGATGGACAACGGGACGTTGTGTTTACGTGCAACCGTCGCCCAGCTATGCCTTGCGGTATAGGAGGAGAGATGTAGATTTTCTCCTGTCAACCTCCCCAGTTTCTTCAATTTCCGGTTATGATAGCCCAGTGCCGTCTGATATTGTCGGAAAGCCTCTTCCGGATCATTGGACGTAATGATTGGAAAAAGGTAGGGACTGTTGCGGACAAATGGTTCGTAGCGCTCGATAATATCCTTAATAAGAGGTTCTATGCGAATAGTGAGGCGTTGTCCCGTCTTATGGCGGACATAACTAAGTATTCCTCCACTTACATCCTCCTTTTTCAGATAGGCAATATCTACAAAAGCCATTCCGCGGGTGCAATAACTGAAAATAAACATGTCGCGAGAAAAGGCAAGTGGAGCAGAATGTGTCAGGTCCAGTTTTTGTAAACGAACCATAATAGCTTCGGGTACGGCACGTTTGCGGGTACGCTCTACACCGGTATAAACATTCCGAAAAGGAAATGTTTGTTCCATTTGATTCCGGCTTATCACCTTATTATAAGCAGAGCGCAAAGTCCGCATATAAAAAGAACTGCTGTTTTTGCTCACTTTTCGTGTCCGGAGCCATTGCTCATACTCCATGACGAGTCTTTCGTCGACCTGCTTGAGTGGTCTGTCTAAGCCTCCCAGGAAGTCGGAAAAGCTGTTCAATGTCCGTTGGAGATTGCGGGCATTTCCCCACCGACCATCGTTTTTAAGCTCATCGATCAGGGTTGCCAAACAAGACAGCACTGTGTCTCCATTTTCATTCAAAGTACGAAAGCGGTCAATGACATCCGCTAAAGTGTAGTCTCTTCCTTCTCCGTCCCATTCGCATAGAATCCGGCGGATACACAGCAAGTCTTTTTCTATTTGCTGTTGGTAGCGGGCCGACAACCCATTGTTGTCCGCTTCAGCTATGAATGTTTCTTTTTCTGCATCCCACCAATGGGGAAGTACACGCATCCGGGTGTTTATCTGCCTGTTGCTTTGCCTGTGGCATAGCTGATAATAGATGGTGCCGGCTTTGCCTTCCACCGATGATTTTCTGAATTTTACTTTTACAGTCGCCATAGTTTTCTTATCAATTTATAGAAATATATGCTATGTATGACAAAAAAGAAGGATATCTGTTCAAACTATTTTCTTCCGACCTTTGATAGAAATCAAAGAGCTTTATGTAATTCGGATAGAAAACAAACCTATTTGGATAGTTTATCAACCAATCTTAATATATTTGTCTGTATTATTGCAGCTGCTAAAAGTGAGTATTATGAAAGACTTCTTTATTATGATAAAGCGCACATTTATTTTATTACTATTTATTTCGTTATATACCAGCTTGTTTGCGGGTTCTTTCCGCCACCTGAATGTCAGGGAAGGTTTGAGCAGCAGACAAGTTTATCAGATATGCAAGGATTCAACGGGATTTATCTGGGCTTATACCCATATGGGAGTGGACCGTTATGACGGGAACGAGATAAGGCACTATAAGCTAAATGAGACGATAGACTCCAAGGATCATATATTGTCGTTCACGGTGATGGAGATAGATAAGGAGGGAAATCTCTGGATTGCCCTGCGGAATGGCAGAATATACAGGTATGACAAATTGAAGGATTGCTTTGAACTACAAGTGGATTTGTCGCAGTCCATATCCTTTCCGGTCTTGAATGGTATAGAGTTTGAAGAGAATGGGGGATTGTGGCTATCTACATCCACAGGAGTGTATTATTGGAACAGAATCGATAAAGTTTTGTCTCCGGCAGGCCTGATCGGCGAATGGACCAATTGCATTATTAAATCAGCGGAGAACACCTTTTTCGTAGGAACCAATACGGAAGTCTATAAAATGGAGAGAGCGGGAACGACCTGCCAATTATCAAAAGAGAAGGTAGATATTCCTGTGGAGGCTCGTATAGAGGCTTTATTCCTCTACGGTACTAAATTATATGTGGGAACCTTTTCTAACAGTGCATTTGTTATTGATTTGGCCACGAAGCAGGTAAAATCTCTCGATTCCTTTATTCCGGGTATACCTGTCCGGGTTTTTGCCCATGATGGAGACCACTCTATTCTGATAGGAGCAGACGGTGCAGGTGTCTTCAGGATCGATGCTGCTAATGAAACATTGACGGAGCATTATATAACGGATGAAGACGATGAAAGAAGTCTGAATGGTAATACCGTTTCGGACATCTGCGTAGATGAATATGGAGGTATCTGGGTAAGTACCTGTACGAATGGTATCAGCTATCTGGACCCTAATGTACCCGATGTCCGTTGGATCAGGCACGAACGGAATAATCCTTCTTCATTGGTATCCGATCATGTAAATGTAATGCTACAAGACTCAGAAGGTGATTATTGGTATGGCACCAATGACGGAATCAGTGTGTACCGGGTGAAATCAAAGCAATGGATGCACTTTCTGAATGGGAAAGGTTTTGCTTATTCGTCTGTAGTGTTGGCTCTTTGTGAAGATAATGAGGGAAATGTATGGGTAGGTGGTTATGGAATCGGATTATATCGTATTCAAAAGAAATCCGGTGAAGTCCGGAAAATGCCGAGACGGAATAGACAAGCTGATAGTGGCATCTCTACCGACTATATTTATGCTATTTACTCAGAGGGTGATTATATCTGGTTTGGAGGTATTGAAGGTCATTTCACGCGGTATAACAGGCGTACCGATGTTTATACCTATTATCCGATTGATTGTGTAGGGGATATAAAGTATGGTGACAAGAATACATTGCTGATAGCCGGCTGTGACGGTCTGGGTTTCTTCGACAAATCTACGGGGGAAATCAAGTGGCAGCAGAAGTTTGGTGATATTACTTTGCATTATCCTGTCCGTTGCCTGCTGCGTTCATCCTTCGGTGACATCTGGTTGCTTACGGACGGAGAAGGGTTGATTCGTTTTAATCCGGAGAATAACCGTTCCCGTATTTATACAACTGCGGATGGGCTTGTCTCCAACTCTATTAATAGTGTGGTCGAAGATAGTAACGGACATATTTGGTTCAGTACGGAGAAGGAGTTATATTGTCTGGATCTGGTTGAAGATATGGTTATCAATGGCAATGATCTTTTAAATATCGGCTGGGGGTATTATAATTCGAATGCTTCCTTGAAGACAAAAGACGGACATCTGGCATTTGGTACAGCGGAAGGAGCTCTTTTCTTTACACCCTCTTTTGACTTTTCCAAAAGTGCACCGATCGAATTGATATTCACAGATTTTAAATTACCTTATGAGTCGGTAAAAGCAGAAGCCGCCGGTTCGCCATTAACGGCAGGTATCAATGATACCAAGTCTCTGAAACTGAAATACAATCAGAATTCTTTCTCTATCTCTTTTTCGGCTATCAATTTTGTCTCTCCACATAAAATCAGGTATGAATACAGGCTGAAAGACCATGAACGGCAGTGGCATCATAGGGATGTGGCTCAAAGTGTGGGCTATATGGATCTTCCTCCCGGAAAATATACTTTTGAATTGCGCGCATTCGATAAATATACCCAGCAACAGGTTGGCGAACGTTCGGTAGAAATATCTATCGATCATCCGCTTTGGGCATCCTGGTGGGCCATAGCGATCTATCTGATTTTGCTTGTGATATTAGGTTATTTCTTTTTCCAGTTCAGACGGCAAAGGGTGCGGGAGAATAAAATCAGGGAACGGATTCATTCGTTTATAGGGGTTGCCCATGATATACGCACTCCGGTAACATTGATAAAAGCTCCGCTGAGTGAACTTGAAGAACGGGGTGACTTGTCTGAAGAGAGTAAGAAGAAATTGGCAATTGCAGTGAAGAATGCCGAGAAGCTTTTTTCGATGATTACTCAGTTGCTGGAATTGCAAAAGGTGGAAGCACACCCGGAACATCTTGAAGTGGCATTATATAATGTAAAGGCGTACATGGAAGATAAGTTATCTGCTTTCCGTGTGGCTGCAGCCCAAAAGGAGATAGAGCTTTATCTGGAGGTAGAACCGGGAATGCCTGAGGTATGGCTGGACAAGAACAAGATGGATCATATAATGGATAATCTGCTTTCTAATGCTTTGAAGTATACAGAGAAAGGTTCCATAGGTATTGTAGTGAGACAGACTAAAAACAAATGGATTGTTGAAGTAAGGGATACAGGAGTCGGTATTCCTGCAGAAGAACAGAAGAATATCTTTAATGAGTATTATCGTGCTAAGAATGTGGTAGACTCTCAGGAACAGGGCATCGGCATTGGTCTGATGATTACTTCCCGCATTATCAAGCAACATCATGGTAAGATAGAATTCAGCAGTATAGAGAATAAAGGGACTACGTTCACTGTTGCATTTCCCAAGAAACTACGATCGGGTATGGTGGTTGTGGCGAAGGAGGATTTTCCGGAAGTAACGTCTCCTGATGTTTCATCTCAGGAGGAGGATGACAAGACGGATAAAAATATTCTGTTGCTGGCCGAGGATGATAAAGATATGCGTGAGTATCTGACGGACAGCTTGTCTTCCGAATATAAGGTAATCAGTGTACCCGATGGAGGAAAGGCATTGGATATGGCGAGGGAAATTAATCCGGATATTATTATTTCGGATATCATAATGCCTGTAATCCAGGGGGATGAGTTGTGCCGGATCTTGAAATCTTCTGTTGAGACCAGTCATATCCCTGTGATTTTGTTAACCGCCCTTTGTGAAAGAGAGAATATTATATTAGGATTGGAATCCGGGGCAAATGACTATATCATTAAACCTTTCGACCTGTCTGTGTTAAAAGTAAGGCTTCGTAATATACTTCAGAACAGGCAACATCTCAGGGACACCGTCCTATCTTCGGATATACCTGTCAATGAAGTAGATTATAGTAGCCAGTTGGATAAAGAATTCTTAGATAATGCTATGGCAGCTATTGATGAGAATATGACTAATCCGGAATTCTCAATCAATGACTTCTGTCGTGCGTTAGGTATGAGTCGTACATCCGTTTATAATAAGATAAAAACTTTGACAGGGCAAGGGCCTAATGATTTTATCCGTATTGTGCGGCTGAATAAATCGAAAGAGCTTTTGCTTTCACAGAAATACTCAATAGGAGAAGTGGCATCCATGGTTGGCTTTTCAGACCCCAAATATTTCAGTACGTGCTTTAAAAAACAGTTTGGCACAAGCCCCAGCAAATTTTAGAGTATAAAAACTGTATTTAAACTTAAGTGGATAAGTAGCGAACCTTTTTTGTTAAAGAATCAACTTTCGTTTCCTTGATTGTGCGTAATATTGTGGTCAATAGTAACCTTCTAAAAATGCAGATAAAAAATGGAAACGTATTTAGGCCTGGATTTGGGCGGAACTAAATTATTGATTGGCGAAATTGATAGTCGCGGCAATATCTTGAGGTACAAAAAATATGACTCCGGATATTTTAACCAACAAGCAGCGCTGGATATTATCAAACTATCACTGGATGATTATATCAAAACCGTAGGATGGTATGATAAGAAACCTTTGGCCATGGGAGTGGGATTGATCGGACGGGTAGATCCTAATCAGGGTATCTGGTTGCAGATAGATCCCAGCAGGACGCAACCTATTGCTTTGGCTAAGGAATTAGCGGATATTTATGGCATTCCCTGCCATATAGATAATGATGTGAAAAGTGCCACGCGTGCCGAACGTGTGTGGGGCTTCGGGCAAATTTCCAAAAACTTCATCTATTTAAATATAGGAACGGGTATTGCAGTCGGCACGGTTGTGAACGGCAGGCAGATACGCGGTAGCCATTTTAATGCCGGTGAAGTGGGACATGTGCGGGTAGGAGTCAATGTAGGAATCAAATGCACTTGTGGAAGAATGGATTGTGTAGAGGCTATAGCTTCCGGTATTGGTTTCGACCGTTGTGCAAGAATACTTCAGAATGATTATACCACGGATTTACACATTCCTGCCGACAAAGGGGAACGGATACCTGTCAGTGAGATTTTTGCATTGAGTCGTAAAGGTGATCCTTTATGTGTGAAACTGGTGGAGAATGCTTCCGAAGCATTAGCGAATCTTGTAATGAACCTGGTGCGGGTAACAGATCCGGAGACAATCGTTTTAGGTGGCGGTGTAGTGGCAGACGGATATATTCATGCGAAGATAATGGAGTTGCTGAATCCGACCACTATGCGTTTTGTAAGCAATGGCGTGGTTATCACAAAGTTGAATCCGGAATTCATAGGTTTACTGGGTGCAGGTGCTGTGGCCATGAATATGTAAATAGTGGTTAGTGATTAATGATTAGTGATAAGAAAGTGGACTCATGAAAATAACTATAGCAAAGAGCGAAAAAGAATTTGATTGCATTGCTGCATGGCAGATTATTGGTGAAATTCTAAATAAACCGGAAGCTGTTATCGGGCTTTCGACAGGACGTACGACCGGAAATCTGCACCGGATGGTTGGAGAAATATATTCCCGTTATCCTTTCAATGTCTCTGCGGTCACTTTCTTCGGATTGGATGAAGTGGTGAATGTGCCGCGTGAATATGCCGGAGCATGTTATACGATGCTGAAAACGGAAATTATAGATGCATTGGGTATTAAAGATGAGAACTTCCTGATGTTGCCTACAGTTTCAGATGATTTCGGGAAAGCTTGTAGGGAATTTCAGGAAGAAATTGCCAAGCGTGGAGGTATTGACTTGCTGATTCTGGGTTTGGGAGAGAACGGACATTTAGGTTTCAATCAACCTCAGTCCCCTTTGGGAGGAGATACGTGGGTTACTAAGATGAATCCGGAATTGGAAGAACGCATTCGTAGAGAAACCCACACCCCGTCGGAGAAGGAACTGGGAGGGGTAACTCTGGGGATAAAAAATATCATGCAGGCACGCCGGATTATACTGGTGGCCAAAGGCAGTAACAAAGCTGAGGTCGTGAAACAAATGCTGGAAGGACCTGTCACGTCTGATGTTCCAGCCTCTGTCCTTCAGTTGCATCCGGATTGTGAGTTTCTGCTGGATGTTGCTTCTGCAGCTAAGTTATCTGAAAAATAATCATTTACTAATACTACACGATGACACACCAAGAAAAACAAATCAATTACATGGGACCGTTTCTTACAATGGTCTTCCTGTTCCTTATAGTGGGCTTCCTGACAACTGCCAATACTCAGTTTCAGGGGCCGTTGAAGGAAACGTTTCTTATGAAAGTAGGTAATCTGAAGAATACATTTGCGACTCTGATTACTTTCTCGTGGTTCCTTGCCTACCCTATTTGTGGGAGTATAGGTTCATCCTGGATTAGCAAGTATGGCTATAAAGGAACCTTGATCCGTGGGCTTTGGGTGATGATTATCGGTCTGGGGCTCTTTTTTGTTTCATCTTATTTTACCGTTCAATTTCCTGATGCTGCTATCAGAATGGGAGAGAGTATTATTCCTATAGGATTCTTTATATTTCTATTAGGATCATTTGTTGTGGGTGCTTCGGCCACGATTCTGCAGGTAGTTATCAATCCTTATCTTACCGCTTGCCGTGTGAAAGGGACACAAGCCATCCAACGTTTGGCTATTGGGGGTACGGCAAACTCTGTGGGTACTACGATTGCCCCTTATTTCGTGACCGGTGTTGTGTTTGGTGGCCTGGCTATGGAAGATATTCAAATCAGTCAGTTGATGATGCCTTTCTTTGCATTGATGGTAACTATAGCTGTAGTTGTTTTTTTATTGATGAGACTATCTTTGCCGGACATACAGGGTACACGGGTAGAGAAAGGGGAGAAGTTGGAGAAAAGTGTATGGTCATTCCGTCACTTGACATTGGGAGTTTGTGCTATCTTTTGTTATGTGGGTGTAGAGGTTTGCATTGGTGCGAATATCAATTTATATGCCATTGAGCGGAATTGTCCTTCACCTGCCTTGCTGGCCACACTCTATTGGGGTGGTATGCTGATCGGACGACTGGTAGGAAGTTCGTTGAGCAAAGTTTCCCCTCGTGTGCAACTGACCGTAACTACCATATCGGCAGGTGTGTTGGCTTTGCTGGCTATCATCTTTAATAATCCCTGGTTACTGACAGCAGTTGGACTTTTCCATTCTATCATGTGGGGAGCTATCTTCACATTGTCTGTGGCTCATTTGGGTAAATATACTTCGGTGGCCTCCGGTGTATTCATGATAGGGGTAGTGGGTGGTGCCATCCTGCCTTTGTTGCAAGGTGTCTTCGCTGACTTGCTGGAAAGTTGGAGATGGTCTTGGTTTATTGTAATTTTGGGAGAAGTATTTATGCTGTATTATGCATTGATAGGTTCTCGTGTTCGTCAAACAGCTGATTAACTATTATAATAATATTATGAAAAGAATGAGATTAATGATTCTGACTGCATTGGCGGTATTGTTGTCGTGCAGTAGTAAAGCAGGAGAGTTGCGTATGGCTTCTTCGGATACAAAAGTTATTGTAGCTTATGTGACTTCTTGGAGTAGTATCATGCCGGACCCGCAATATATGACGCATATTAACTATGCATTCGGGCATGTCAGTGAAACTTTTAACGGGGTTGGTATTGCAAATGAGAACCGTCTTCGTGAGATTGTTGCATTGAAGGCGCAGAAACCGGAACTGAAAATAATGCTTTCTATCGGTGGGTGGGGAAGTGGCCGTTTCAGTGAAATGGCTGCCAATGATAAGTATCGCTTGGCTTTTGCAAAGGACTGCAAGCGTGTAGTGAAAGAGTTCGATCTTGATGGTATTGATATAGACTGGGAATACCCTACCAGTGCAGCAGCCAATATTTCTGCTTCACCGGATGATACAAAGAACTTCACATTACTGATGAGGGATATACGGAAAGAGATAGGAAAGAAGAAATTGCTGACTCTTGCTACGGTAGCTTCTGCAGAGTATATAGATTTTAAGGCGATTCTTCCCTATATTGATTTTGTCAATATCATGTCTTATGATATGGGGAATGCTCCCAAACATCATGCAGCTTTGTATCGTTCGGAGAACAGTGGCTGGATGACCGCTGATGCTGCCGTTGAGGCTCACCTCAAAGCCGGTGTGCCTGCTTCTAAGTTAGTGATGGGCATGCCTTTCTATGGCCGTGGTGGCGATGGATATCCTAACTTTCAGGATTTCAACAAGGTAGGCCATACCAAAGAGTATCGTGAATGCTGGGATGAGGTAGCCAAGGTTCCCTATTTGGCCAATAAAGCAGGAAAGCTTGTCTTCGGTTATGAAAATCCCCGTTCGTTGGCCATAAAATGTCAGTATATCCTGAAGCAGAAACTGCTGGGCGGCATGTATTGGGACTATGACGGTGACAACGAGCAAGGCGATTTGCGTCGTACGGTCTACGAAGGATTGATAGAACAGAAACCTTTCTATGACAGGACTTATCGTGTACTGGTACTTACCGAAAGCCAAGGCCAGCATAAACCTTTCTCGGATGCGGCAGTGAAGTGGCTGGTGGATGAGAGCAAGGTGCAGAATCTGCAGATACAGATATTGAACAACACCCGTCTCCTGGCTCAGAAGGAAGTGTTGGAGGGTACGGATTTAGTCATTCAGTTGGACTTCCCGCCTTATACCTGGCCGAAGGAAGCAGAGCAGAACTTCATCAACTACATTAACGAAGGTCGTGGCGGTTGGATTGGTTTCCATCATGCTACTTTGCTGGGAGACTTTGACGGTTATCCTCTGTGGCAATGGTTCTCCGATTTCATGGGCGGTATTCGTTTCCAGAACTATATCGCTCCGCTTGCTGATGGCACAGTGATTGTGGAAGACAAGGAACATCCGGTAATGAAAGGCGTCGACGCTTCTTTTGTGGTTCAGGATGACGAGTGGTATACGTACGACAAGTCTCCGCGTCCCAATGTTCGCGTCTTGGCACATGTGGACGAGTCCACTTATACACCCGCTTCCGCTGTCAAGATGGGCGACCATCCGGTAGTGTGGGTGAACGAAGGCAAGGCTGCCCGGAATGTTTATTTCCAGATGGGGCATAGTCCGAAGCTTTTCCAGTCGGACGACTTCACGATGATGCTTAGCAATGCTATCCGCTGGACTTTGAAGAAATAAATTCTACCTGTAGTTTATGCATGTTTTTGCATATACTCATACATTCATTCTCTGTATCTCCCTGTTCATAGACATTATAGCGGTGGTGAAAACAATTAAAAAAGGGTGTAGGCAATTTTTGCCTACACCCTTTTTTAATGGGACATTCATTTGATTGTCTTACTGTTAATGCCGAATATCTACATAAACCTACCCTTTCAAAACCTACTTATTTTCCCGCTTCTTCTCTTTATTTTGATACGAAATGTATCGAATTGCATCTGTTTTGCTTGTAGTACTCCTCTTCGCCTGTAGTCTCCGTAGACTATACTACTGTTTGTTGCTCCAAAGCCTTCAGGTGAAGAAACAGCAAAACACAAGTAAATACCAAAAAGTCTGCCGAAGAACTTTAGCTCTCCGGCAGACTTGAAATGTTTACAGATCAGGCTATGACTTCTTTGTATAGAGTTTAATCTGTCTTAATCTGAATCTTGGTGATTGTTATGTCGCCGCCAATGATGAGAGCGGTTTCAGCGCCATTCATTGTTGCCGCCATACCTTCCGAGATTTTGAATTCCAGGAAGTCCTCACCAGCGGCAAGAACGATGTTGTTACCGCTTTCACCGCCATCGCGGATGAAAGGAGCACCCCACCAACCATCGCACAGACAGAAAGTCTGAGGAGCATCATGGTGAGTGAATGTGAACTTAATAGTTTGGCCGGCTTCTGGCGTTATTGCCGAGAGGTCAAGCTCGGATGCTGGGAGATACCACCACCAGCCAGTAGTGTATTCGCCTTCCCAGATTGAAGCATAGTCTTCACCTCCTTCGCTGCCACCTGCAACCTCGTCAGACAGTGTTACCTCTGGCAAAGTATATTTCTTGCCACTGCAGTCTTCGAGGGTAACTTGGGCAGGTCCGGCTTTTATACCCATTGGCGAATAGATGTAGAGAGAACCGGTAGCTTTGCGCTTAAAGTTGCTTGCATCTACAACAATGTCCTTGCCGTCTTCACCGGGGAAATAAGCCTTGGTGATAAATTCGAGGTCGTTGCCGTACACCTCCACACATTCGTTGATTTTTATTTCCTTGTCAAGAGGAGCCACGCGCAAAGGCTCGGGCTTGCCGACAGTCAGCATCATGACCGACTCTGCCGATTCGCCGTTGGCTTCTATTGTTACTGTTCCCCCCTCTGCAGAAACGCCGGCAGGAGTTATTACAGAGATATAGCCGTTGCCTATTTTGGTAATGTTGTTCACAGAGACATTGCCAGGGAACACAACGGAAATGGTCTTCTCAAGACCCGTACCAGTGATGGTGACAACCTGTCCTTCCATAACTTTTGTAGGCAGGACAGTATTCACCATAAGCACATCGTTGGCATCCGCTACATCATCGTCGCTGCACGAGGTCAGTGCCATGTTCGACAGCAAAGCGAATCCTAAGATCAGAAGATATATAATATGTTTTTTCATAAATCTTATTCGTTTGAAATTTCATTGAATCAGTTTTACCAATTGGGGTTTTGCTTCAGATTGCCATTCTTCTGAATTTCAGACTGCGGAATCGGGTACAGGTTGTACTTCTCGTACCACTGGCGAGTCTTAGTAACTCGATTGAGAATCAAGTTGCCGTTTCCATTCAGTTTGAAGTCTGCCACATCAACATTCTTGAAGAACTCGGCCCCTTTCTTCCAGCGACGTACATCCCAGAAGCGCTGACCTTCGAAAGCAAGCTCTACCATACGCTCACGCATGTAGCGCTCTTCGAAACCGTTGTTTCCTTGGAATTCAGGCATCATGATGTCAGGACGGTTACGAAGCACATTGATAGCCTCGTTGGCTGACATGCCAAAATCTCCCTGTTCGTCAGCATTGCCGTAATAGTTGTACATAGCCTCTGCATAGTTGAGGTAAACTTCGGCCAGACGCATCACAATCCAGTTGTGGCGTGTTGTAGTCTGGTTGTTGGCTGTGGTGACACAGTTGCCGTCCACAAACTTCTTCAAGTAGTAGCCCGTGGGAGTTGCGCCGTACTTAGGAGCACCGTTGAAGCCGCTCTGATACGTTTCAATGGCAATCTGCTGAGTTGTGTTAGATGGCCAGAGATCGCCGTTCTTCACTACAGTGAGTTCGAAACGTGGGTCAAGACCATCGTATGGATTCTCAGTAGTTACATCAACATCTCCAGGATGTTTCTCCTTGAATGTCTTGCCATCGGCCTGATATTCGTATGCGTCCACCAGTGCCTGTGTAGGGCAGTTGCCGGAGTTTCCGTTCTCTACACCCACAGGATAATTGTACTGCTCGAAGGTGTTGCTTGCCTGGGTGCCAAGAACGAAGATAAATTCAGAATTGGTGAATGTATCGTGCCCCCATAGTTTGGCATACTCGCTGAGTTTGTAGCCCCAGCGCTGTGCATTATCGATGATGACCTTGCTGGCAGCAGCGGCCTCTTTCCAAATCTCCTTGTTGTTGTCTGTATTAAACAAGGGTGAAGCCTGATAAAGAAGTACGCGTGCCTTCAGTGCAAGGGCAGCACCACGGGTGGCACGACCAATTTCCTGACCAGGAATGTCATTATACGACACGGGCAGATATTCAGCCACGGCATCCAATTCGTTGATGATGAACTTGAACACATCCTTGGCTGGAGTGCGTTCCACGCTGTTGGCCTGCTCATTGGTGAGGGTTGTGGTCACTAAAGGCACATCGCCGTAGGCACGTACCAACTCGAAGTAGAAATAGGCACGGAGGAAACGCAACTCGTAAGGGAATATCTCAAACTGCTGCACCATGGTCTGGTAGTCGGGATCATATTCATAATCCGACAAGTCTATCTTGTGGATGCGCTCAAGGTACATGTGTACCTGAGTGATGGCACGGTATGACCTATCCCATGTGGTGGAAAAAGGATTCGAAGGAGTCCAACCACCGTTGAAATACTTGTGGATGGGTGAGAAGGAAAGTGCAAACTCAGACTCGTCTGTGGCACTGGCTATCAGGGCGCCATTACCGTAGGAATCGTCCTTGAATTCGCTCGGCATTTGTGCGTAGACATCGTATACAAGAGCCTTGACACCATTGAGGGGGCTGTTGTAGGTCCAGTCTTCGTCACGATTCGAAGCTTCGTTGTAATCTAGGTCGGCACAGCCTACAAAGACTACTGCCGCCATACCTAAAAGAGTATATGTTATTTTGTTCATAAATGTATCTTTTATTAGAAAGTTAATGTGACACCTATGTTGACACCCTTGAACATGGGATATGCTGTCGAAAGTACCTCAGCATCCATAGCGTCGATGTTGTCGAAGGAAAGAAGGTTCTCGCCCTGAATAAACACCTTGGCTGCGGTAAGAGAGAGTTTCGAGAGCACCGTTGCAGGCACTTTATAGTAAACCTCAATGTTTCGCATCTTCAAGAAGTGAACAGGCTTGTACCATACGTTGCTTTTCTGGCTGTTGTTGCTGTTGTTCAGAGTTGTCAGACGCGGGTAAAGAGCGTTGCTGCCAGCCACATCCCAGCAGTTATTGTAGTAGTCCACTGAAAGGTTACCATTGTCGGCCATGCCACCCCATATTGTTGACGGAAGATACTTCATGTAGTTGCCAGTGCCCTGGAACCATGCGTTTAGGCCGAAGCCTTTATATTCTACACCGACATTGAAGGCGTAGTTGAGCTCAGGGATGTCAGTAGCACCATCGAGACTGGTGACATCAAACTCGTTGATTACTTGGTCATCGTTGAGGTCTTGGTATTTGATGTCACCAGGGCTTACGGTAGAGTATTCCTGACGGTAACTGGAGTTGATGTCGGCCTGATCCTTGAAAAAGCCTGCCGACTTGAGTCCCCATGCCTCGTTTACACGGTGACCTACAGGGTCGCTCAGCGGATAGGTCGGTGTGCCGATATACTTGCTCACTTCATTGCGTGCCCACGACAAGTTGGCACCCAAGTTGAGATTGAGGTCGGGAGTGATTTTCTTCACATACTTGGCACTTACCTCAAAACCGTAACTCTTAACTTCGCCAACATCGTTGTATGACGACTGTATACCAGCCACCGATGAATTTTCATAGCTTGCAGAGAGCATGATGTGGTTGCGAAGTTGGTAGAAAGCATCAACTGAGATGTCAAGAGCATTTGCAAGACGAAGGTCAGTACCAAGGTTGAAGCTCGTAGATGTCTCTTGCGAGAAATCGGTAGTTGGGAAGGAGCCAAGCGATGCGCCCCATGTAGCACCGTAGTTGTTACCAATAATCACATAACCGTGCGAAACATCCCATGTGGGAAGCCACATGCCATAGGTAGGCATATAGTCGGTATGCTGGATGCCAGCCGATGCACGCAGCTTACCGTAGTTGAGCAGATCATCGTTGTTGTCAGCGTAAATCCAGCCGAGCGATAGTGTGGGTGAAAATGCCCACTTAGAAGGATAGGTACGGCTGGCTCCGTTACCTGCAAGCACAAGGTCGGCAACGTAGCGGTTCTGAAAATCGTAGTGGAAGACTCCCATGATGTTCTGACGATAGAAGGTGTTTCCACGTCCATCAGTGCTCACACCACTATTGTCGTAAACAACGGTAGCATTGAAGTGGTCGTTGTCGAAGAACGAACATTTGTAATTGATACCTACACTGGCCTTTGCTTTCCACCACTGACCGGCATTCCAGTTGTTGAAGGTGAGGTTGGTCTCCTTGTTACCGAATGTGTTCAGAGCTACGTTGTTCTTATCGCCAATGGTACCGGTGTAACGCTCGTAGCCATACTGGTGTGCCTTGTGCGAATTTTCCGCGTAAATCGATGAATTGGCATAGCCGGCACTGACAAATACGTTCAGACCATTGAGCAAGAAATCGAGTTTTTGAGACAGCTTGGCATCTACCCACAGTTGACGTTGATGAGTCTTGTAGAAACCAGACTCCTGAATCTTGGCAATGGGGTTGGCATCACCGTATGCCTCGTTACCCCCCCAGATACCTGTTGAGGTTTTGTAGGGGAAAGCACTTGCCGGCAGGCTGTAGATAGCAGCTGTAGCATCGTCAGCACTGATGTCGGAGGGTCGCTTGGTCTCTTGGAACATACCGAAGAGGTTCACCGACATGAGAGTTGTGTTGGTGATGTTGAAGTCGAGGTTGGCACGAATATTGGCCTTCGACTGGCGCAACTGCGTATTGTAGTCTGGTTGCTTGGTGTCCTTGAAAGCACCGCGTACATCGGTATAATCAATATGGGTGTAGTATTTCACCTTGTTCGTACCTCCGTACACCGAAACGTATGCATGGTCTTCCTCGGCACTATTCTTGAAAGTAAGGTTGCGCCAGTTCACGTTAGGGTAGAAGTACGGATCAGAACCGTCTTTGAAGAGGTTAAGCTCCTGCTCGGTGTATGCGGCAGAGAGTCCGTCGTTGTGACGAGCACGGTTGAAAGCATTGGCATATCCGTAACCATCTACCATGTCTGCGAATTCAGGGTCGAACTGGAACTTATGGCTGTAGTTCACTTTGACGTGTGTCTTGCCTTCAACGCCACGTTTTGTCTTCACAAGTATAGCACCATTGATACCCTCATGACCAAGAAGTGCCGTAGCAGCAGCATCCTTGAGAATAGTAACGCTCTCCACTTCCTCTACACTGAGGCGGTCGATGGGACGCTCGTAGCCATCGACGAGGATGAGAATGTTTTTATCGTTAAGCGTGTGATAGCCACGAATATTAAACGAGGCACCCTTATTTTCGTCGCCCGAGAAGCCGCCTTGCGATAGAGCCGTGAGGCCTGGTAGACGTCCATAGAGGGCTTGGGCAAGGTTAGTTGCCGAAGTCTGCTGCAATTCTTCACCTGTGATTGTGGTTGCGGAAGCAGTGCTGAGGAAATTGCTTATTTCCACGCCGTAACCCATATCATAGGCATTTGCATTCTTATCGCTGAGTTTTACCTGCGCATTTGCCGTGAGAGAGACAACAACAGTCGCAAGCATCAACATTCTATTTATATTCATATTTTATAAGTCTTATTGATATTTAAAATCTGGATTACCAACCGGGGTTCTGGTTCAGACCATAGCCCTTGTTGATCTCATCACGTGAAATAGGCGCGAGATACCATTTGTCGGTCCACTTGCTCGTCTGGTTGTCAGTATCCCACCATACGCGGGTATTGTTGGTACAAGGTATCTTCTCGTAGATACAGTTCGGCCAAGGTTCACCGGGTTGGAGACTCGTGTCGCCATTGTGGTCGGCAGGATTCATCTTGTTGCCGTTGGCATCCTTGCGCCATACACGCAGCTGGTGTACCTGTTTCTTGAATATGTCGGATCTCTTGTAGCGGATGAGGTCATACCAGCGGGAGTCTTCATAACCGAATTCACAGGCACGTTCCTTAAGGAGTTGCTCAATGAAGTTGTCCTTGTTACTGGTTAGGTTGAGTCCCGGGTTCATTACCTCTATCTTGCCAAGACCTACGCGTGCGCGTACCTTATTAATTTCATCGCAGGCTTTCGGCAGATTGTCTGTCTGTGCGAGTGCCTCAGCGTAGCAAAGGTGAATGTCAGCCATACGCAGATAAGCAAAGTTGGTCGGATGGTATGCTGCATAGCCGTTATCGCGGAGATACTTGAACAGTTTCATACGGGTAGACCATGGATTGTCGGTAACAGCAGGATTGAAGGTCTGGTCTACATTGCCACCTTGCCACAGCTCGGTGCTCGAAAGTCCCTGATATTGCTCGACAAGATTGTTGCGATTCACCACCATTGTCTCGTAGAGACGTGGATCGCGATTGACAAAGATGTCTACGTTGTTGGGGTTATCGGTATTAAACACATTGTCGTAAGGGAAGTTGCGGCCGTCTGCCATACCAAACATTTCCATATATTCGAGGGTGAAGAGAGCCATACCGAACTCATCCATACCTTCTACGTTCCAGTCACCGTTCCAAGCGTCTGTACCCAGACCAGCATGAACTTCAATCACCTTCTCGCTGTTGCCACGGAACCAGTAGGCGGCACGGAAAGCATTGCAATAGTCTTGCTCACTGTTACCTGTGGGCTCTACAAGAGCGAAATAGTTGCCACTGGCGCTATTGGCTTGGAAGAAATCCTCACAAGCCTTCAATGCTTTCTGCCAAAGTTCGGGCTTGTAACCGCCAGCCCATACTTGGCTGAGGTCCTGATTCTCCTCGTTGCGAGTGAATTCAAGATAAGGTTTGTCACTGTTAAACAGAGGCGAAGCCACGAAGTTCCACAGCCTTACACGCAGACCATAGGCTGAGCCTTTGGTCAGACGTCCAGAGTTGGTGGCCTGATCTTGCACAAAGAAAGGAAGACCCGGTTCGTCGATGGCGCCCTGGATAAGTCCGTCAATGAACTCTGCTGTCTCGATTACGCCCATGCGCTTGCCATCTACAACATCAGTAGCCACGAATGAGCGGTCAACTTTTGGAAGACCTCCGAAGTTGCGAAAAGCATCAAGATAGCGCGATGCCATGATGACATATACCTCACCACGGAGCTGGCTCTTCTCTGATTCGCTCAAGTCGGGAACTCGATCGATGTTCTCGATGAAAATCCAACCCTCACGGATGGTACGCCAGATGCCTGCACGGGCATTGCCGTCACCGTTGGCGATGAAGGGGAACTTGACGAGACCGCCGTTATCCTGGTCGGTCTCGGTAAGGTCACCACCGTAGTACTTTCCGAGATTGTGCCATCCGCAGTACGACTGGCAAATATCGGTAAGGGCATCGGGGTGAGAATACCATACTGCACCTGTATAGGTGAAAGGGTTATGCATGGCACCGTACATGTGCCAGAGGAAACGCTTTGCATTCTCTCCCTTGGCAAAGATGGAGTCTACGGTCACGTCGACACCTGGCTGCTTGTTGAGGAAGCCATTTCCGACGTTGATATCATCGACACAGGAGCTCAGCGATCCCATCCCTATCATGGCACCAGCTACACATATAATAGTAGCAGTTTTTATTTTCTCTATAAGATTCATTGTTTTGAATGTTAGAAGTTTAAGTTGATACCGAAGTTATAAACACGGGTCATAGGATAACGTGTGCTACCATAGCCTGCTTGTGCCTCTGGGTCATTGGCCTTGAAGCTTGTGAAAGTAAGAAGGTTATAGCCATTGGCATAAATACGGATGTTGTTGATGGGCACACCTGGTATGTGGAACGAATAACCAATCTCAAGGTTCTTCAGACGGATATACGATGCATCGACCATCCATGGGTCTGAAAGTGAACCGTTATGCTCGCGTGCCGATTTCTCAAGAGAGATACGTGGCAGGCTGGCACCGGGGTTATTCTCGGTCCAAGAATTGTCATAGACCCATTTGTTGAGCATTGACTGGTTACCAGTACCGAAGGCTGGAGTATAGAAAGAACTGAGCTGACGGTTGACGTGGGTGGCACCTACCCAAGTCATGGAGAAGTCGAGACCTTTCCAGTTGAGCGTTGCGTTTATACTACCAGTATACTCAGGAATATCGCTGTAGCCGATAGCATGTACATCGTTAGCATCCACCTTACCATCACCTGTGAGGTCAACGAATACGCTGTCACCAGGACGCAATGTAATCTGTTGGTCTGGCATGTCAACACCGTAAACTTCCTTGTAGCGCTGTTCGGTTTCACCAGGAACATAGAACTCAAAGAAGTCGTAGCCGAAAGGCTGACCTACAGGATGACCAGTGTGGTACATGTGTGGGAATTCCTTCTTCACTTCTGCCATTTCCACAACCTTGTTGCGTGCGAAAGCGAATGTAGGAGCTATCGAGTAGTTCACTTTACCTATGTGGTCGGCCCAGCGTAGGGTAATTTCATAACCATGGTTCTTGACACGGCCGAAGTTGATGGAGTTGGGTTTGAGAGCGGAAATACCTGCGATGGTTGTTTCGTTGGAAATGAGGATGTTCTTGCGATCTTCCCAGAAGAAGTCGACACCGAGACTCAAGCGAGATCCAAAGAAGTGTACATCGGCACCATAGTTTTGCTTGGTGGCTGTTTCCCAAGTAACATTGGGGTTACCGTTGCTGGATTCGCGTGCGCCAGGCATGAACGCACCGTTGTTGGTACCGAAGTTACCTGTACGGTCGTTGGTCCACCATGCACCACCGTTGTTGGTGTAGAACTGCCATGTGCCAGGCAGATAGAGGAAACGCCCGACACCCTGGTCATTACCTACCTTACCGATAGAACCACGAAGTTTGAAATAGGAAACAACGTTACGGATAGGCTCCCAGAATTTTTCAGAAGAGATTATCCAGCCGAGAGAAGCAGAAGGGAAAAAGCCAAAGCGCTTACCTTTTGCGAAATTCTCTGAGCCGTTATAGCCCATGTTGAGGTCTACCATATACTTAGTCTGATAGTCGTAGGTGATACGGCCTACCATGCCTACATAACCACGGGGGATAGAATTGTAGACGCCACCAGGATAGTAGTTTTTAGATTCATTATAAAGAACGAGCGCACCGAAATTGTGGTCACCGAACTTGCGGGTATAGTTGAGACTCGCCTCTGCATACCAGTTTCTACCGCCCCATTTGGACTCTTCATAGCCAAGAGGCCATGAGTCACCCTGACGGACATAAACAATCTTTGGAGAACCGTCTTCCTCGTATTCACCCTTAGCGATGGTGGCCTTGTAACTGATACCACCGCCGGTAGTACGTGCTTTCTGCTGTGTATAGTCAGAGTTGTAAGAACCCTTGATACGGAAATCAAGCCCCTTGGTGATAAAGTCGAGCTTGAGCTTGTACTGAAGGTCGAGGTTTACAACACTCTGACGCTGAGTAGTATAACCCTGCTCGTAGATAAGGCCGAGACCATCGGAGCCAACTGCGCCAACGAGATTAGGGTCGGAAATAATACGACGTCCCTCACTGTCAAGACCGTAGCCTGACATTGGCGTACCATTGTTGAGAAGACCCTCAACACCAAAAACACCTGACTGGCCGTTATACTCACCATTACCGATAGAGTTGCGTCTGCCAATGCGTCCACCGATGCCGATAGAAAGCGTACTCAGCTTAGAGAAATCTACATCGAGGTTGGCACGGAAGTTGTAACGGCGGTATTTGAAGTTTGCGTCATCACCTTGGTCGAAGGTTTTGAAAAGACCGTCCTGATTGAGCATACCGACAGAAACGAAATAGCGGGCATGTTCAGTACCACCCGACACATTAATATTATATTGTTCCTGCCATGCGTGGTCGTCCATCAAGTACTTGAACCAGTTGGTGCTTGGATAAACGGTGGGCATATCCATGTCCTTCCAGTGCTGTATAGCTTCCTTCGAGAACTTCCATCCGTCCTCGGCTACTCCTTCCACTTCCTGAGCATGATTGTAAGCCGTTGCATACTCGTAGGAGTTTGCCGGCTCAAGGAATTTAGAAATCTGCTGAAGACCTACTGAAGCTGTCAGTGTGATGGTAGGCTTGCCTATCTCGCCGCGACGAGTTGTAACGAGAATAACGCCGTTGGCACCACGTACACCAAAGACAGCCGTAGCGGAAGCATCCTTAAGAATAGAAATGTCCTGCACCTCGTTTGGGTCTATTTGGCTGAACTCACGCTCGACACCATCGACAAGCACGAGAGGTTCGGCGCTGTTGAACGAACCGACACCACGGATGCGGATGACAGGGTCATCGGCACCAGGAACACCGGTGTACTGCACCGACTGGAGACCTGGGAGCTTACCCGAAAGGGTGTTACCAAGTGATGCGGCTGGCGATTTGAGAAGTTCCTTACCACCCACGTTGGAGACAGAACCCGTCAGCGTCACCTTACGCTGCTGGCCATAGCCGATGACAACCACTTCATCGAGCATCTCATCATCCGATTCCAAAACAACATTAAGAGAAGTTGATGTTGCCTTTGCTTCTTTCGACTTGTAGCCGACATACGAAAACACCAAGGTTGAACCCTTGGGAACTCCCGACAAAACATAGTTGCCACTGCTATCTGTTATCGTGCCTTTCGACTTGTCTTTAGTCTGCACGGTAGCCCCGATAAGTGGCTCGTTCTGCTCGTCAGTAACACAACCTTGCACTTTAAAAAGATTTTGTGCGAAGGACACTCCCGGTAGCAACAAAGCCAACAAAAGGAGATGTAATCTGCATAACTTTCCCATAGCATTAAAATTAAGTAAAATCATTAAGTGTTAAAATCATTAGCGTTAGAATTTTCACAAATATATTGAGATTTATTTCCGATAGTGGGTGAAAAAATGACATTTGAGGTTTAAAAAAACGCTTATATTTGCATTTTAATGTCGCATCGGTTTAAAAGCTATCAAGGAAAGTCCAAAATACATCATTTCCCCAAAAGCATACCGCCTAACCTATATAATTCATAGTCACGCCTCTTCTATTTCAAGGAGTTAGAACCGACTTGTTGGCTGATAACTCCCGATAATCCCTTCTAACTCCCGACTATGAATAATGCAGACTAAACAAGCTTTATAGGCAATAGAAGAGGATTTTACAAAAAAAAAGAGACTATCTAACTTTTTAGTTGTTAGACAGCCTCATTTTTCTATTCTTGCTATTCTGTTATCGTTTTCCTATGAATTCATCTATATATGCCCTGTAATCGTGGTGTGTCTTATAGGTACTTTTTCCTATGCCATTCAATATATAGTTGAAACCTTTGGCGCCTCCTCCCGAAAGGGTGTTGTTGCACATGTGATACATTCTTATACCGGTTTTATCGGGGACTTCTATTGAATTCTCAATCATTATTTCGTTATGTAGTACATCATAAATACCGAAGGCAAAAGCTTCATGAGTATTCACGTTATCAGCTACTTTATATGCGGCATATCCGGCACGTGTGCCGTTTTCGCTCATATAGTATTCCTGTGAGGGAGCATCATAGGGCGTTTCGCATTGATAAAAGTAAGTTCGTCCATGTTCTCCTGTCCAGTAAGTCTGATATTCCTGGAAGTGCTCGTTGAATAAGCCGTAAATGGTGACATGGTCGCCGTTTACTACCAGACCGTTTCGGGTGGTATTGATTTCCCAGCCTACACTGCCACGAACACCATGATCTGCTCTCCATATCCAGAAATGGTCGCCAATCACGTCATTGCTGTTTAGTTCAACTGCACGGTCTACGTGTACCTTTGCCGGACGGAATCCGCCTATCCGGAAAAACAGGTCGGTGAGCAGAATAGGATTTTGTATATGTCTTTGAGCTGTTTTCTCCGTACCAACCTGAATCAGGGTATTGGAAGTGTAATGCGCATCAAACATCAGAGAGGCAATCGTTACCCCGTCTACATCTTCTACCAGAATTGCCGTATCGGAATTCTTTTCTCCCGGAATCAGAGTCGCCCATCCGATTCCCAATATAATGGTGTTGGGGCGGGTGACGTGGAGTGGCTCTGAAAGCTCGTACATGCCGGGAGTTATAAGCAGATGTTTACCTGCTGCGAGTTGTTTATTCATGTATTCGGCCGAGGCACCCGGTTTCACTACATAGAATTCATTCTGTAAATCCAGACTTTCACCTTCGCCCATATCAGTGCGGCTGTAGGAGATTCCTTTGTGTTCGTGTTTCAGTGCCGGACGGAATACTTTGTATCTTCCATCGTCGCCGATAAACAAGAATGGTTTTTCACGAATGATCGGAGTGGTAGGGATAAAAGTCACATTACCTCCCTTGTCCCAATTGTTCTGATAGGTTTTGGTATCTACCTCTGTACCTAATTCAACACCTTGGAAACAATAATTGTATTTGATTTCTTCGAATTTTCCTCGTCCTTTGTTCAAAAAGGAATTTCGGGTATACCATTGCTGTTGGTTTTTAGAACCGGCAGCAGCATCGAAGTAACAATCTGCAGTAAAGCCACCGCTTACCCATCCGTTTTCCCATTGGTTGCGTACGACACGTTGTGAGTAAATACGTCGGATCGGTGCAGCCTGAGATACGGCCCATTTGAAAGTTTCCTCTTCATCATAGGTATCTGGTCCGATCACAGAAAGATTCTCTGCAGAACGCCAGAAAGTACACGTTCCGTTACCATTGCTTAAGTGGGGAGGGGTGTGTATATTGGAAACTTCCACATCAAACGGTGTTTTTCCTAATCCTGCCAGATGTACATAGAACGGAACTTTCAGCAGTCCCGCTTCCTTATAATCACCAGCTTTGAATAAGAGTGCATAGCGGTTGGGACTGAACTCCTTGCCAAACATTTGTTCATGGATGGCATTAATCTCATTCCCTACGTCTTCTTTACGGTCCGTATCACTATATATGTATACATAGTCGCCGAATACTTCGGTATCCATAGCCATTGAGGCTAGGAGTTTACCTTCCTTGTCTATTATCTGATAATAATAATCATGGGGATTCCCTTTGACTTTTTTATCAGTAAATGTTGTTGAAGACGTGCTACCAATCGTCTGGTATTCGCTGAATCTTCCGGTAGATCGTTTTATGGTATATTTTCCGGCAGAAGTTTGCGATGCGATTTTCGTACTGAAGTCCAGGATGATGTTTCCGTTTCGAACTTCTATATCACTTGCGCTTGCTGGCATGCAGGTAAGCAGAGAACAGCATACAAGAAGTATTATTTCGGGGAGTTTGTTTCTTTTCATATTCTGTAATTGTTTGGATTATATTTTCAGTTTTATTTTAACCTTAGCCAGTAGCCCGGCAATTATAACAATGATGAGAGAGTATACGAACGATTTTAGTAGTCCGGGGATACCGCTGTATAGCGCATGTGGATAATACCATTCCAATAATTGCTGTATGGAATACCACAGATAAGGTATTACATAACAGGTGAGTGTGGCCGTTCCCGCAGGTTTAATGATATTGAACCAGGAAGCTTTTCCTTTCACATCCGTCAACCAGTAGAATATTCCAAATAGTGGGAAGAACATAGCCAGGCAATAGAACAACCAGGTAGGAGTAGCCTGTATTTTAGAGATAATCCAATGGGGATGAGAGAATAATCCCAATACGAACATCACTATACCGAGGCTGAAAAGGATATACAAGAATTTACCCGGATGCTTCCGGTCGGCATACTTCAGCATAATCAGGGAAGTGATGATGCCGGACATACCGAATGCATGCAGTGTCCAATCACTGGGAATAAAAGAGAGTAATACAATCCGGCTACCGTATCCCCAGGGTATTAAATCGGAGTGATTTACGACAGCAAGTAGTATGATGACTATCCAGATAATTGTATTTTTGCAAAGGCTCTCCCGGGTAAACAGATAAATGACAGCACATATGGCATAGGTCCAGCCAATCAGTCCTAAGATACCCCACCAACCTTGATGGAATGGAGAACCATATACATCTTTATATATAACAAGGAATGCTAATAGAATAATACCAAGGGTTTTCATCCCTCTGAACACATATTTCCCAGGACCTTCGGTATGGGGGTATACATTCCATATCAGGAAGAAACCAATGACCATCAGTATGGAGAACCATTGATAAGAGATGTTGCCTACATCGCTGCAATTGAGCATAAATAACCCCATTGCTATCAAGGCAACCGTACGTTCAGATATATGAGCGATGATTTGTAAAGTCGTATCTCCTTTTTTAACTCTGTTTTGAATGGCAAAAGGTATGGACATCCCCATACAGAACAGGAATGCGGGAAATATGGTATCAGAGAATCCCATCATATCCTCATTCATCTCGGCATGCATCAGCCAGTGCGGGACATTCTTCAAACCGGGAATGTCATTGACAAAGAGCATGAATAACATAGTAAGGGCGCGGAATACATCCACAGCCGCTACCCGTTGTAATGTTGAGCTTTTCATTAAGTATGAGGTATTTGCTGGTTGTTATTTCTTGAAAGGATCTCCTTTCTTATCAGTGCTGACTACCCAACGGAAAGCGTTTACAAATAAGAGGTTTTGTGTGGCATCAATGAATTCTTCGTCGCCATGACCCATGTTCAGATATATCATTCTGTACTTGGTGTTGGTCCATACGATGGGGAAATCACCGAAATTAACCACGTCCTTTATGCCCAACGGATAGTTTTTAGGAGAAATGGAAAGAAGTACCTCTACGTTTTTGTTGGTTCTCGGACTGGGATTCCATTGATACCATTCACTTGACGGAGCCACAAAAGAAGTGGGTAAATTTCTGGTGACGGGGTGTTCTTCATTGTCAACTTCAACCAAAACAGGTTGAGGGGGCCAGTTATTGCAATAGAAAACCCCGCCACCCAGAAAATCTACAAACCAAGGCCAATTTGTGTGCTTGTCGTTATAGGCGGCTACATGGAAGCCTACCCAGCCGCCTCCGTTTTCCATGTATTTTTCAAAAGCATCGCGTTCGGCTTTTGTATTGGGATAGCCATCGAGCATAACTACTACGCTATATTCTTTCAGCTGTTCGTAACTATATTGAGACAAGTCCATGGTAATATCCAGTACAAAACCGTCACCGTAATTCAGTTTCTTGAAGAACTCTACCGCCTGCAAGGAGAATTGATAGTGTGCCTCTTCTGCATGTTGAGTATAGTAAACCAGTGCCTTGAAACGGGGACCATTGGCATAATTAGCCGGATACCCCTGGGGAATCTGCGCGTTTACCGCAAATGTGCAGATAGCAAACAATAGAATAAGATAGAATTTAATACTTCTCATAGCATCCATAATTTATATAGTTAATAACTTTTTTATTCGTATTCAGCAACCAGTGATAGCCATTTTCCTGCCGATGTTACCCATACCTCTTTATAACATGCGTTGTTGGTTTGCGGCCAGTAAGGAATATCATCATTGCCCAATGTACGGATGCCGACAGGCATTTCACCGGTCATCTCTCCGGATGAGAAACTATTCATTTGCGGATAATTATGCCCTTCGCCATATATCAGGGATTGCCCGAAAGGATTCTTTCCAACCGTCCAGTAGAGCTGTTCCCGACCGATACCGAGCAATTCTTCATCTTTAAGGAAATTACCGCAAATGGCAGCAGACTTTCCGGTAGAGAGGTGTATGGCTGTATTGCCGTTGAAAATGCTGAACCATACCGGGAAACGTTTCAAGTAATGTTCCTTATCGAGCTTGACTCCCCGTTTCACTTGCTCTGTGTACTGATCCTGCGCATTGGATGGCGGAAAGAGGTGGAGGGCGTAAAAACTCGCAGAATCTTTATACTCTTCTGCATGATATACTCCACTCGGAATCATTCCGTAAGGCTGGGTATATTTCATTAAACTTTTCAGATAATTGCCGTAGAGTTGTATGGAATTTATCCATTTCTGATAATCAGGGTGTTGTTGCTGCGTTTCACAAAGCAACGTCATGGCCTGCATGTAAACCTGCTCGCGCGATTGATGGATATAGTGTACAATGGATTTTCGTGATGGATTCCGATAGAAAAAGCCACGGGTCTTGTCCTTGTCTTTTAAAGACTCCGTACGCTGGCAGTCGAGCACATACCGGATGGCTTCTGCAGCTGTCTCTGCATAACAAGACTTTCCGGTCAGTTTGTAGAGCATGCTGGCGGACCAGGATATGGTTGCCATATACTGGCTTTCGGAGGTATTGTAACTATGTTCGTACATCTGTTTGAATGAGTCGAAACCCTCTTTCCTGAATTTCTCTGTGGCAAAAGAAAAGTCTTCTTCCGCTATCTTTCGCAGATGTTCTTGCAGCATCGGGTCCCGGTCTATGGTCATTGCGGCGTATGCTTCGTATCCTGCGTACAGGAAATTGTCGAATGCCATGTTCTGAACGCGTACGGAATGGATGTCGTCCTTTGTATTCAGTATACCGTCCTGCCAGATGAGTAATCCCATGCTACTGGCACGATATCCGTCTCCATAGCGATTTTTCAGAATAAATTCAATTCCCCATTCCGCTTCTTCCAGTAAGCGGGCAGCCAATGGAGTGTTCTCGGTTTTGAGCCGATTGTATGCTTCCAGCAGGGCAAAGGTCACGTCTCCGGTTTGTAACGTCTGTTGTGACAAGTCGCCTGCATCATGCCATCCCCCCGAATAAGAAATACTTTTTCCGTCATGCCGGGAGAATAAATCCGTGTGGCAAGCCGCGTGTTTGCCGGGAACGGGATGCCCGCAGCGTTGGCAGAATAAGAAATTCAATACTCTCCAAAGGGAATTATCCCATAGTTTTTCGTCTATCCGGAATGCCGGAGTCAGGATTTTGCCTACTTTCAGTTGATAATCTCCCGGTTGATTGAAGGCAGTGAAGTCAATAACTCCAAATTCTCCGAGGGTGGTTTGTTTTCGTTGCAATGCATCCTCATATGCCACCTCTTTAGTGGCAGAGTTTATCAGTTGGAATGCAGTCTGCTGATTACACAATAAACTATGAACGAGAGCAGTTTTCTGACTGTTGGTTGTATAACCTGTTGTAGAATAGATGATGGCATCTTCTGCCGGAGTCCATCCGCTTACTTTTCCGGGAGCTTTGATTTGCTGTAATTGGATATTGTCAATGTAATAAATGGCAGAATCACCTGTGGTCCGATCTTTCCCTTTTAGAGCTGTGTCGAAACGAATAGACATTACTTTATCCCGTTGATATTCGTCTATATCAAGAAAACAGTAATTCCATGTTTTGTTAACCAGATTGATGAGGTGGGAGCCACTGGGGTGATTGTATCCTTCCTTGGTTGTGGAATTATCGTTTGTGAAAGTCAGATTCATGTTGACTACACGTGCACCATCACAATCCGGATAGATGGAAAAAACGATTCTGTTATATTTCTCCCAATTTTGCCCATTGACATGATAGGTGATACCGCTATTTCCATAAGTTGCATAGTCCGGGTCGGAAGGAGAACCGACTGCTCTTTTCCCAGTGTCAGTCGGAAAAGTCAGACGAATACTACCTTTGCCGGATACGGATTGCTCATTAGAGAAAGCCATACTGCCTGCTCCGGAATGGGACCATCCGTTTGTACCGTCTGTTTCTGTAAGCGGTTGACTGGATAACACCTCTTTTTTCAACGCATTCTCTTCGAAAGAACGGGAGGTGTCCAAAGGTAGCGGGGCATGAATGAATCCGGTTTCATAAATTTGCTTTTCCAGTAAGGCGTCTCCAGTCAGAGATTTTTGACTGAATAGGGAAACATGACTTATGAGTAACAGGAATAATATGAATGATTTCTTTCTCATGATTTAGTTAACCTTTGGTTTCTGATGCAAGATTAGCGATTATTTGGCAGAAGGAGGTTTGATAATAGCCATAAAACCTTTAAAAACCATCAAAAAGCAAAGAAATGATAGAATATCTACTTTAGTTGATGATATTTAAACTCTTTTGGAAAGTAAAAAGACAAACTTTCTTTTGGAGATTGTGACCACTATTTCTACATATGTACTACCAGGCTTAGACTGACTTGATACCTACCTTCTCCTTATCTTATAATTAGGAGTAGGTAAGGAGTAGATAGGGAGTAGGTAAGGAGTAAGTAAGGAGTAGGTATTGTGAAAATCATGAATAAAAGTTCTCATTTGTAAAGACAAACAAACAATTAAAAAAAGAATGAAGCTGACAGGAAATGCTATTTGAAGTATAATAATAGGAAAAAACCTTGTTTACTATTGGTTGTTTTTGTAATTTTAACGCCTAAACTTAATAAAATATTTTTTGCAATCATTTTAAGAAAGAGAGAACAATCATACTCTTATATATGTATAATATGAAAAAAGTAACTTTATTCGCAACCGGTATCATCATGATGTCATGTGCACAACAACAACAACAGAAGCTTACGTATCCTGAAACCGCAAAGGTGGATACTGTAGATATTTATTTTGGAACAGAAGTTCCCGACCCGTATCGTTGGCTGGAGAATGACACTTCCGCTGCAACAGCTGCATGGGTGGAAGCTCAGAACAAAGTAACAAACGACTATTTGTCTAAGATACCTTTCCGCGATGCTTTGCTGAAGCGACTGACGGATGTGGCTAATTATGAAAAGATTGGTACACCATTCAAGAAACACGACAAGTATTATTTCTATAAGAATGACGGTTTGCAGAACCAGAGCGTGCTGTATGTACAAGATAGCTTGGACGGCGAACCACGTGTATTCCTCGATCCTAATAAACTCTCGGACGATGGTACAGTAGCCTTATCGGGTATCTCTTTCTCGAATAATGGAAAATATACAGCATATACCATATCACGCAGCGGATCGGATTGGCGTGAAATCTATGTGATGGATACAGAAACCGGTAAACTGCTGGATGATCATATCGAATGGGCGAAGTTTACGGGAGCTACTTGGCAAGGAGATGGCTTCTATTACAGTGCTTATGATGCTCCGGTGAAAGGAAAGGAATTTTCTAACGTAAATGAGAATCATAAAATTTATTATCATAAGATGGGTACGCCGCAGTCACAGGATCAACTGATCTATCAGAATCCTGTATACCCCAAGCGTTTCTATACTGCCAGTGTAAATGAGGATGAAACTGTCCTGTTTCTGTATGAGAGCGGTGACGGGCGCGGTAATGCCTTATATATGAAAGACCTGCGTAAACCTAATGCTCCATTTGTGACAATGGCTACGGATATGGATTATAGCTATGCTCCGATGGAGGTAATAGGAGATAAGATTTATATGTTTACAAACTACGATGCACCTAAGTATCGTCTTATGATAGCAGATATCAATAAGCCTGCCTTGAAAGACTGGACGGAACTGGTTCCGGAGAGTGAAAATGTACTTTCGGATGCAGGTGTGATAGGTGGAAAACTGTTCCTGACGTATGATAAAGATGCAGCCAACCATGCCTATGTATATGGACTGGATGGTAAAGAAATACTGGAAATAGAATTGCCTTCACTTGGCTCTGTAGGTTTCACTGGAGACAAGGATGATAAGGAATGTTTCTTCGGATTTACTTCATTTACCATACCCGGTGCTACTTATAAATATGATATGGATGCGAATACCTACGAGATTTTCCGTGCTCCGAAGGTTGACTTTAATTCTGACGAATTTGTGACAGAACAAGTATTCTATCCCAGCAAAGACGGAACGAAGATACCGATGTTCCTGACTTATAAGAAGGATCTCAAGAAGGATGGCAAGAATCCCGTGTTCCTTTATGGTTACGGTGGTTTCAATATCAGCCTTAATCCGGGCTTCTCTACATCCCGTATTCCGTTCTTGGAAAATGGAGGTATCTATGCACAGGTTAACCTGCGTGGGGGTGGCGAGTATGGTGAAGACTGGCACATAGCAGGTACCAAGATGCAGAAGCAAAATGTATTTGATGATTTTATTTCAGCTGCTGAATATCTTATAGGTAATAAATATACTAATAAAGATAAAATTGCCATAGTAGGCGGTTCCAATGGTGGTTTGCTGGTAGGAGCCTGTATGACACAACGTCCTGATCTGTTCCGTGTAGCTATTCCGCAGGTAGGTGTAATGGATATGTTGCGTTATCATAAGTTCACTATCGGATGGAACTGGGCAAGCGATTACGGTACGAGTGAGGACAGTAAGGAAATGTTTGAGTACTTGAAAGGCTACTCTCCACTGCACAACCTGAAACCCGGTACCCAATATCCTGCAACGATGGTTATTACTGCCGATCATGATGACCGTGTAGTTCCTGCCCACTCATTTAAATTCGCTGCTACCCTGCAGGAATGTAATGACGGAACGAATCCTACGCTTATCCGTATTGAAAGCAAAGCCGGACATGGTGCAGGTAAGCCAATGAGTAAGGTGCTTGAAGAACAGGCCGACACCTACGCCTTTATCATGTATAATATGGGAATGAAGTTTGATAAGTAGTGATTAGTGATTAATGATTAGTGATAAGTGATTATGTAATGCGGTGTAAGGATGAAGCCTGCTAATCACTTATCACTAATCATTAATCACTACTTATTTGACATTTTATCATTCTTTAATCAAAATATCACTGGAAAGTATAGGTGAATCCAAAAGAATTCCTATATTTGCAGTGTTATTCGTTGACACTTTGTTCGAATAACCTTGAAATCACGAAAGGATAAACCTTTTAAAACGTAATATTATGAATATCGAACGAATTATGTCCTCTTTAGAGGCAAAGCATCCCGGCGAGTCTGAATATCTTCAAGCCGTAAAGGAAGTACTTCTTTCCATCGAAGATATCTATAACCAGCATCCAGAGTTCGAGAAAGCTAAAATCATAGAACGCTTGGTTGAACCCGACCGTATCTTTACGTTCCGTGTTACTTGGGTGGACGACAAAGGTGATGTACAAACCAACCTTGGTTATCGTGTGCAATTCAACAATGCCATTGGCCCGTACAAAGGCGGCATTCGTTTCCATGCTTCTGTAAACCTTTCCATCCTGAAATTCTTAGGATTCGAACAGACGTTTAAAAATGCACTGACTACTCTGCCTATGGGTGGTGGTAAAGGTGGTTCCGACTTCTCTCCACGTGGTAAGAGCGATGGTGAAATTATGAGATTCTGCCAGGCTTTCATGTTGGAACTGTGGCGTCATCTTGGTCCGGATATGGATGTGCCAGCCGGTGATATCGGTGTAGGTGGCCGTGAAGTGGGCTATATGTTCGGTATGTATAAGAAGCTGACGCGTGAGTTTACCGGTACATTTACCGGAAAAGGTTTGGAATTCGGTGGTTCTTTGATTCGTCCTGAAGCTACAGGTTTCGGTGGATTGTACTTCGTGAACCAGATGTTAGAAACTAAAGGCATTGATATCAAAGGTAAGACCGTTGCTATTTCCGGTTTCGGAAATGTGGCTTGGGGGGCTGCTACCAAAGCGACCGAATTGGGTGCAAAGGTAGTTACTATCTCCGGACCGGACGGGTATATTTATGATCCGAATGGTATCAGTGGTGAAAAGATAGATTATATGCTTGAACTCCGTTCATCGGGCAACGATATCGTGGCTCCGTATGCAGATGAATTCCCCGGTTCTACATTTGTTGCCGGTAAGCGTCCGTGGGAAGTGAAAGCTGATATTGCATTGCCTTGTGCTACGCAAAATGAACTGAATGGTGATGATGCCCGTCAGTTGATTGAAAATAAAGTGATGTGTGTAGGAGAAATTTCAAATATGGGCTGTACGCCGGAAGCAATTGATTTGTTCATTGAACATAAGATTATGTATGCTCCGGGTAAGGCTGTCAATGCCGGTGGTGTTGCTACTTCCGGATTGGAAATGTCACAGAATGCAATGCACCTCAGTTGGTGTGCTGCTGAAGTGGACGAAAAACTGCACGCTATTATGCACGGCATTCATGCACAATGCGTAAAATATGGGACAGAACCTGACGGTTACATCAACTACGTGAAGGGTGCCAATATTGCAGGCTTCATGAAGGTGGCTCACGCTATGATGGGTCAGGGAATTATTTAAAGGAAAACTTTGTTTAGTTGTATTTGTATTTGTGGTTTGTGCTGCCCCTGCCTGCGAAGGTGTAGGGCAGTACTTTTTTTATAGTGATTAGTGGTGAGTGATTAGTGATTAATGCTGTGCAGGGTATGGGTACTATGTATTAATCACTAATCACTCACCACTAATCACTGTTTTTTTCTTACCTTTGCATCTCGAAATTATAAATAACAAAGAGATGTTACAACCTGAATTGAAACTGAGACGCGATAAAATACGCGCCTTGATGGCTCAACAAGAGATTGATGCCGCTCTTATCACTTGCAATGTAAATTTAATCTATACGTATGGACGTGTTGTCAGCGGTTATCTCTATTTGCCTCTGAATGCTCCGGCACGTTTGTTTATCAAGCGCCCTAATAATATTGAAGGGGAACATATTCATCCTATCCGTAAGCCGGAACAGTTACCTGAATTATTGAAAGAGTACGGACTGCCCCTGCCTGCGAAGTTAATGCTGGAGGGGGATGAGCTGTCGTATACAGAATATACCCGCCTGGCAGCCTGCTTTCCGGAAACGACAGTTGTGAATGGTACGCCTATTATTCGTAAGGCACGCAGTATAAAGACGAATATTGAGATTGAGATGTTCCGTCGGTCGGGTGCTGCCCATACAAAAGCTTATGAGCAAATTCCTTCGGTGTATCAACCGGGAATGACAGACCGCCAGTTGTCTATTGAGATAGAACGTCTGATGCGCCTGGAAGGTTGTCTGGGGATTTTCCGGACTTTTGGTCAGGGCATGGAGATATTTATGGGAAGTCTGTTGGCTGGTGACAATGCTACTGCTCCTGCACCTTATGATTTTGCTTTAGGGGGTGAAGGACTTGATCCGTCTATACCTATCGGTGCGAATGGTGCAATGTTACAACCCGGACAGAGTCTCATGGTGGATATGGGTGGAAACTTCAATGGATATATGGGTGATATGAGCCGTGTGTTTTCTATTGGTAAGTTGCCGGAGAGAGCTTATGTTGCTCATCAAACTTGCCTGGAAATACAGGAAGCTGTAACAGAAAAGGCAAAACCGGGAGCTGTGTGCGAAGATCTTTATAATACAGCCATCGATATGGTTACTAAAGCTGGCTTTGCTGATTACTTTATGGGAGCCGGACAGAAAGCGAAATTTATAGGTCATGGCATTGGTCTGGAAATCAATGAAGCGCCTGTACTTGCTCCACGCATGAAGCAAGAGTTAGAGCCGGGCATGGTATTTGCACTCGAACCGAAAATAGTATTGCCGGGTATCGGTCCATTGGGTATCGAGAATTCTTGGGTAGTAACAGCGGACGGGGTAGAGAAGTTGACGCTGTGCAAGGAAGAAATTATAGAAATGTAGAAATAGTGATTAGTTGTTAGTGATAAGTGATTAATGCTGTGTTTACAACTAACTAATCACTTATCACTAACAACTAATCATTTATTTTCACTCCCCTTCGTAATATTCACACAAGAAGTAACGCGCAATGAAGTCCCAGTTATCATGTAATACCTCTTTTCCACCGGGGAAAGGAAGTTGCAGATCAGGGAATAATCCTTTAGCCATACCATATTTTACAAGATCGAAGGGGCAAGCACCCGGATAAGTGAATAATTTGAATCCTCTATCAGCAGCATTTGCTGCATTGTATGTTGGATTATGCGGATCGCAGAAACAATAGGAAACATTCGGGGCAATCAGCATACCTTTGGCGTTGGCATAGATTACGAAGTTCCTTTCATTCTTTAATTCGGGTAATAAACTTTCATTTCTATTTTCCCATTTAAGTTCTTCTATAAAGAATTTACATAGCTCGTCATATGCAGAGAAATACAATAGTGGTTCTCCTTTACTGTATGCCAGACAATTTTCTACATCTTTCTTGAGTTGCATTCCCGGTTTAATTTCGGGTAATGGCACTTGAGGCATTTCTAATAAATCCAATCCCATCACCCAAATAGGAGAAGAAGGCTCGTCACAAATAGGTGCTTCTTCGAATGAAGCATCCATTAGATCATACGCTTCCTGGCTGAGTGCTAATAAATCGGGATTATGAGGGTCTTGGATGATAACCTCGTCTTCTTCAAAAATGGCATATCGGGAGAAAAGTGTCCATTGTACAAATGACAAGTCCTCTACGTTGATTTCATCGGGAGTATATGCTTCCGTCAGTGTATAGAAAGGCAGATAAGATTTATACAGTCCGTAGTATGCATCTGAAAACTCTTTCCAGCCACCTGATTGGGCTATACAATCTTGGAAGTAGAGAGCTAATGAGATGGCGGCATCTACTCTTTCCGTTTCAGATTTTTTACAGTATAATGGAGATTGATCGATCAAAAGAAGTAGTTGACTGGCGAAGTGCAAATACCAGGTGTCGGTCGGAACTTGTTTACTGCGTTCGTTAGCTGCTAACCAACGCTTCATGTAAATTCTTGATTGTTTCATGTTGTTTTACTTTATATTGGACAAAGATAGGGCTTTCCCTTGAACTTGTGCTCCTACCGTCGGATATATTTACCGCGTCAGTGAGAATTTCATACTGAAACCGAAGTCTGCACTGACAACGGGGTACGAACTGGAAGATATCAGTGGGGTATTTTGCTGACGATCGTAGTAGAGGCGCAAAGTTAGGAGGCGACTTAGGGTGTAGTCTGCAGAACAGGATATTTTAAGGGCTTTGTTTCCATTGGTAGCCTGGGCAAATCCTTGTTGGATATCACGGCAAAGGGCCGACTGGTTACGGAATGATATATCGGTGCGAAGAGCAAGATCATGGCTGACACGATTTTTACTGTCCTTTACATTGCGGCGGCTGAATAAGTTGAAGTTTACAATCTTGTATCCCAGACCGATTACAAAGTCACGTGAGGCTGTTTCTACCAGTTGGCAGGCACTCATACTAAGATTTAGAATACGGCTGGTTTTATATTCTACCTTGGCAGTAAGTCCATTTTTGAGAGTAGCATCCATACCAATGAGAGGAGAGAATTGCTCGTTGATGGATACCATGCTGATATCGAAACGGGATGAAGGAATGGGATTTCCTGTTTGTACATCTTCTACAAAGCCAAGATCGCCCATGTAGCTCATAAAACTTTGGAAAGTATTGTAGCTGCCGACACTATATGTACTCCGGTAGGCGTGATTCAGATTGACGCTGCGGAAATTCTTTTTGAACCAGGCTATCTTGGTGAGTCCGGTGTAGGTAATGCGCCAGTTCGGCATCATGGAGAACAGGCTGGGGAAGAAGTCGAGAGCCGAGTTACGGGCATTCCTTCCGGTATAAGCGGCAAGGAAAGCAGGTATCATTACGTCCGGTGAATGTTTGCTGATAGTGCCGTTGGTTGGATCGAATGTCTTACCGGCAAAGGTGCTGCTTTGTGGGTATTGTGCACCAATGAACTGAGTTTCCACACGGTCCCGGATAACATCGAGGTTACGACGGAAGCGTTCGAAAGTACCGGAACGGTAGCCATCTCCGGCACTGAGTCGTTCGAAAGAACTTCCGATAGAAATGATGCTCATAGAGAAATTGCCACTGCGGGTATCCGGCATGCCTGCGAACATATATTGCATTTCGCGACTACGGTTACGGGTACGATTGGCAGTGAGGTCTATTTTGAGGTCGCGTATTGGCTCCAGGGAAATACGTAGTTGCAAGTCTTCCAGTGCATTGCTACTGGCCGGACTTACAATGGAGTCGTTACAAACAAGCCAATCGTTTTGTAGGGCACGATCAATGTAGCCATCTCCGGTAAGACCAAAAGCAAAGTCTATTCCCGGAGCAAGGAAGCCACCATGTTTTTTTTGTCCGAACATGTCACCGACTTCAGGACGGAAGCCGGGAAGGGTCATGGCATATGTATTCTTGTACGTAAAGCTAAAATTGCGCACGCTCATAGCGAAGCGGGCGGTATGTTGCCCGAATTTATACCACCAGCCATCTTCCGGATTGGGCCCGGGAATGATCGTAAGTTTAATGCGTGCCGTATCTTTTGTATCGATACGGAGGGAATTGGCACTTAGGACCTTATAATTTACAGGATAACGACGCCCGTCGACTGTAAGTGCACTGACTTTGGGACGACGGGAGTTCATATTGTGCTGTATCGTGAGGGTGGTATCTGCACGTAGTTGTACTTCTTTATCGTAGCGGCGTGGCTTCTGTTCTTTGGGGGATGTCGGTTTGCGATACGAGGCAGAGAAACGACGGTTTACTTGCTTCAGATAGGGGATCTTGTTATATAACGCTTCAAGATTGAAACGGGAATTTACATCGATACTTCGTTGGTTGCTGACAGTATTTCCCATTTCTATGCCTTCGGATAAAGAGACGCCACGATCCCAATTATAGGAAGAAGCAAAGCGGAGATCTCCACTGATCCAGTCAGTGGCGGGGAATTTATCAAATGGGAGTTTATAGGTAGCATTGAATGTCTGCTGGAAGTCGATGGGACGACCGAGTGAGAGCAGGCTACGGCGGACAGTATCCTTCCAGGCTGTGTATTCGTCGGGATAAAGGTCTTTATTCACTACACCGTAGGGCTCTACTATTTCAGCGTGGGTAGCAGAGGTGAAATTGAAGCGAAGGCTTTTTGTCAGGTCCCAGCGCAGGGCAAAGTCACGGTTCCAGAGAAATTCTTTGGCTACAGAGATTGGAATACTTTCGATACTGATGTCTCCATTGCCCACAGATATTCCGGAGGTCAATGCTTCCAGGTCACGGAGTTGCAGTTCGTAGTAATGGCGCGTCATGTCGGTATTGAATGATATACTTTGAGGTAGCCAGTTCAGATTGAATTCCTTAATGAAGCGCATCCAGGGAGACTTGTTCTCCATGCTTTTGAAAGGTTCCCATGGACGGTATATGGGAGCGTAGTTATAAGTCATAGCAGCACGCCAGTCTGTTTCATTTTCATAGGCGGTAGTACTGCCTTGATTATGACGTAGGGAACGGGAGTAGCTGAAAGTAAAGTTTCCCGGATCGTATGGCATGGGATTCTTACTGGTGATACCCAGCCGTGCATTGCTGAGGCTGAAATTACGGTAGGTAGTAATTTCACGGGCTATATTCATCAGTGAGTCGCGTTCCCAATCGGTGGTGCAGGCGTCAAGTGCATCATCCAGTAACATATCTTTGTCCAGCGGATTATACTTGGGCGTAGTGGCTTCTTTGGAGTAGGAGAAATAAATGGGCGCAGTCAGTTTGGCTTTCTTGGGAAAGAAGCGTCCAAGGTCGAATGTAGTAGTGAAGCTGTATTGATAGTAGTCATCCAGACGGCGTTCACTGACACTTTGTTCCAATCCGCCGAAACCGGCTGTTTCCATGTGTCCGGCCAGATTGATACTACCTATATCAGAGAGTTGCACATTGAGATTGCCCTGTGCAGCCCAACCACCTTCTTCATTGAATTCGGTGAGACGCAGTTCGTTTACCCAGATTTCTGCAGACTTGACGGTACGAGAATTATTGCGAACTCCGATCATCAGGGTCTTTACTTCTGCCAACGACGGATTACCAATTACACTTATTTTGTTAGCAGGCTTATCCGGATCATATTCGGAATAGACTTTGGCATAGGTTACACCACTATTTGAGATATTCTTCAGGCGATTGCGTGCTTTTTTTGCATTGGTCAGCACACTGAGGTCGATATCCAGATTATTTGACTTAGGCCAGACGGCAAGGCAACCGGCGGCAGTGCTTCCATTATACTCTCCGTGGGGAGTGAGTGTGAGTGGAATTTCGTATTCATAATAATTGCTGCGATAGTCCGAACCGAGACGGATAAACACGGAGAGTTCACCATCTTGTGGATCAGTACTGAGGTCGGGCAGGGCTTCAGCATGAGCAAACATCTGCAGGCGTTTGTACTGTCTCATATCCATACCGGTGTTTTTGTAGACGGCACGGGCATCACCGGGAGCCAACTTTTCCAGTTTCAAGCTCATGGCTTGTTCATTCTGTTGACGGAGTTGCGGTTGTCCGGGATCGATGACACGGGAAATACCCGGAGGCATTACATAGTTTACCGGAGTGCGGTCACCATTTTCTTCGATGTTGACGGCAGATACATCTAATGTAGCGGAACTGGTGGTAGAAGCACCTTGCTGTGTGTTGTTCAAGGCATCGGTATAGGTACGCCATTCACCACGTACTAATTCGAGTGTGGCGAAGCGTAGTACAACGGGGTTCTCAAATCCGGTCAGGAACATACGCATGAAGCGGATGGATTTAAAATCCTTAATGCTTCCCACCGCTTCACCACTGCGTACAGGTACTTTGAACTGATACCAGGTCACTTCTTCTGTTTGCCCGTTGCGCAGGCGGACGCTGACTGTTCTTTTGTCGGTGATATAGTTTTGCCCTACTTTCAGATCGGTGGGAGCAAGGCGGACACGATATTGGAAATATTTTTCAGTTTCGTTCAGTGTATTGTCCTGATTGATATCTTCTACATCGGGTACGGTTTTTGAGGATATGTCATATCGCTCCGGAGAGTCTTCACTGGCTGTGGAGTTGCCTTCGGTATTGTTGTAGTATTTGTAACGATCCAGGATACTACGTTCCTCCCGGTCATAATCACTGCCCCGGAAATAATGATAAGTATCACCTGCCGGGTCATTGTATAACTTCTGGTAAGCTTCGGCATTAACGATGCCTTGTACTCGTTCCAGATATTTCTGATACGTGGAGAAAGTACGTTCGTCTTCTGTGGAGAGCCCGTTCAGACCGACATCCTGGCGGCGGCGTGCGCCGGAAGTATTATCGAAGGCATACACTACACTACGGTCTCTGGGGACACGTCCCCAGACGGTTTCTTCGGTTTTTGTCATATCTCCATCAATGGGCAGACCATTTTCAAAGAATTTCTTGCCGTCTTTCAATATATCTTCGGATACTTCTCCGAGATTGATATAAAGGTCACCTCCGCGGGCGGTAGAAGTCGTATTTTTAATAAGCGTACCATCTTCTGCATAGATGAAAGGATCGAGCAACCAGAATGAAACATACTCGATATTTGCAGCTTCAAAGTCACTTGTATCCAATTTGCGCATCATACCTCCCCAGCGTTTCTCCGGATTACGCAGAGTACCATCCGAATTCATATCCGTATCGAGATTATAGGGTCCCCGTTCCTGCGGGTAATATGCCAGGTTCAGTACATTCATAGAGGCTGACTCCTGATAAGGGGTTTCCTTATTAGGAAAAAGTTCTTGTTCATATACTTCGCGTACGTAGTGATTACTAAGTTGGTTAAGATCATTTTTGATGTGTGTCGGTGTCAGCGAAGAATTGCGTCGGGTAAAAAGTCCGTCAATATGATACCATGCCAGTAATGCCCGGTTTTTTCCGTAGTTTATATCATTACTGAGTGATGCTTCGGGAAAGAGGGCAGAGGCGGAAGGGCTGTAGGGAGTGCTCGCCAGCATCCAGTATGAGGGCTGGCGAAGGTCGATACCACTTTGCGTGCTTTCAAAGTCATCGATGTACGAAGCGTTTTGTTGTAGTCCTTTGGCATGTCCCGGAATGAGGTGGGCGAATTCCACACCCAGATTGATACTACTGGGGACGGTGGCATTGACAAAAGGTAACTTATCTATCATGTTTGTCAGCCATTGACTCTCTTTCTTCCATGAAGCATTTACCCCCCATAAAGTGTTGGAGAGGGGTTCGTCACCCATTGCCACTTTGCTCGTCAGCGGTTTTTCGCTGAGGTGCATGATGCTTCCTCCGAAAGAGAAGTTTTGCGAGAAATCATAAGTGAAGTTTAGTCCCATCATCGTTTTGCGCTGCATGCTGTAAAGTGTGTTGCTTTCCAGATTTACGCTGATGGCTGTGCCGGCATCTATGATGCTTTGGTTGAGGATGGTAACTATTCCCAATGTGTAATCTACTGTGTAGTCAGAATTCTCAACCAGCGTCATACCACCAGCTGTTACATGTACCGACCCTTGCGGAACATTCATGGCTCCCAATCGTATTTCATTTGCATTGGAGGCACGGTATTCTCCCGTCAATCGGTATTTATTCTTCTCTGCAGTTTGTCTGGCAACAGTACGGGTAGAATCATAAAGTTCCTGAAATACGTATTTATCTGCCAGTGCGTCATTACCGATTGCTTTTCGCAAATGACTGCCGAAAGGTTCTACAACCGGAAAATAAATACGTCCGTCTGCAGCAGTTACAGTATAGCCTTCTACAAAGTCGAAGAAACCGTCTGCACCTGTTTGGTTCTGGCTGTTGAGGCGGTCGAGATTCATGACGCGTAATAGAGGCATTTTGGCAATCTTGCCTTCGGGAATATAACGTAGATACACACCTTTCGTATCACTTTGGTAGGTGATATTCAACTGGAACTTCTCCTTTTGAACAGAGTAGGCATTGAGACTATAGACGTTTTTCATCATCAGATCCCAGCAGGCGGCATCGGGAGAGTTAGCCGTATTCTTCAATAGTTTCACAAATAAACTTTGTCCTGTCTCTTTGATGTCAGAAGAAAATTCACCTACCTGATAACTCCGTCCCCCCAGTGTGTATTCAAAAGCGACTGCCAACACTTCATCCGGTTGCAGGGTTTGTTTTAGTGAAATATAGCCTAGCTTACTGTTCAAAGTATATTCCGAAGAAGTGAGAAGTCGGGCACTTTCAATCTTCTCATAATCCATACCACCCTCTACACCGGGAATATTGTTCATGGTGTTGCTTACCTGGCTGATGTCGCGGGCAGCAGCATAGGTACTGGTCATCTGCGCATAAAGGGTATTGGCATTGTTGGTGGGTGCATTGACATTGGAAGTCGGGCTGGATGGGTTTCCTATTCCCTGCCAAGCTGTGTTGTTACCAATATGAAAGGCCTCCCCGAGGTCAGTTAATGCTACAATATTGCGGGGATTATCATAGTTATTTCGTTTATTGGTTACCCATACTTCAATTCGGTTAATTGTGATTCCCGAAAGGATGTTTGGAAGTTGAGCCAGGTTTTTGTCATAAGTATCCCGGAAATAATGGGCTAGAAAAAAGTGACGATTTTCTTCGTAATTATCTGCGGAGAAGTCGAAAGTAGTGGTTTGTGCACCACCGCGGCTTGTCACTGTTTTGGCCTCACTCTCTTGCTGGCTGATGACAGCTTGTAGCTTTAGCTTGCCGAATTGCAGGTCCGTGCGAATACCGAACAGTGCGGATGCTCCGCGTATTAGTGAGTTATTGGTGGACATGCTCACATTACCGGCTTCAATCAGTTTGATGATCTCATCTTCTTTTCCTTCATATTTCAGTTTCAGCCGTTTGGTGTCAAAATCAAAGGTTGCATCGGTGTTGTAGTTCATGTTCATATTCACCTTGTCACCTACTTTTCCATTGACGTTGATATTAATTTTCTCGTCAAAGTCAAAACCGAGTGTTTTGCGTTGGCTTTCCGGAAGTGAGGGGTTCTTTACGTTTTTGTATGTCATGCCGAAGCTGAGTTCCGCATTACCTTGTGTACGTATCTGTACCCCACCGGGGCCGAACAATTTCTCTGCCGGACCAAGGTTGAACTTCATATCCATAAAGTCGAAAGCCTCTTTTCCTTTGCCGATTTGTTCTCCGTTCTTTTGGCGGTAATAAGATTGCATGGATTGTTTCAATGTCCAATCCAGATATTCTTCGGGGGTTAATATCATCGGCACACCGATTTCGGTATTCCCTAATTTTGTACGTATGTAGTACCTGTCTGTTTTTGCATCATATTCTGCCTCGGTTCGCAGGTTCATAGGGGATTGCAGGTCGGCAGGGTGGGGAGAAAGGTCTTTTAGTGTACCCGGCACGGTCTTGCGAACGGAATATCGCGGAGCTATTGTATCTTGTACATTTTCCGCTTCTTGTGCACTTTCCCCATTTACATTCTGTCCCATAACGACAAAGCTGCCAGGCATGAGCCACAGCAGCGATAACCAGATGATATGTCGTATACGAGGAGACTTCATGTTATTATCTTTCGGTAGAATAATTCTTTTATTCTCACCGTAGGGAGAATGTTTTCTCACATTTGTGAGACTTTATTCTCAAGCCTGTGAGAAAACATTCTCATAGGCTTGAGAATAACTCAGTCAAGGTGAAACTAAACGGAGAACATTAACAGGCAGGTAACCTTTGCTTGTGCCACTTATCATTTACTAAAGTCTTTTCAGCGCCAACTTAATAACCTGCTCCACCGGTGCATCCGGCTCTTCTTTCAATATTGCCAAAACTACCTTTTGTGATGGTGCCTGTGCAAATCCCAACATTGTCAGTGCTGCAATAGCTTCTTCCTGCACCTGTGCATTAGCAGCAGATAGCATTCCGCCGAGACTTCCTATCGAACTTCCTGCGCTTGCAGCACCTGTCTTGATTTTATCTTTCAAATCCACAATCACCCGTTGGGCTGTTTTTAATCCGATACCTTTCACTGTCTTCAGTAAATTGGCATTTTCAGTACTGATGACATTCACCAGTTCTGCCGGTGAGAGTGCTGAAAGTATCATTCGTGCAGTATTACCGCCAATGCCCGAAACGGAAATCAGCAACAGGAATAATTCACGCTCTTGTTTATCTGCAAAGCCGTAGAGTACATATGCATCCTCACGTATAGCCTCGTAGATATACAGTTTACACTCTTTTTTGCCTTGGATGGCAGCATACGTATTTAATGAAATATTAACGGCATATCCCAATCCGTTACAGTCGATAACTGCGGTTGCCGGGCTGAGCTCGGCAAGTCCGCCTCTGATGTATTCTATCATAATACTTACTATAACGCGCGCGAGCGAGGAATATTGTGTTTCTTCATTACAGACTCAGAAGAGTTTCGGGGAACTTTTTCCTTTGGAAATTGTTTTAGAGTGACAAGTCTTTGAAGGTACATAAGTTTGAAAGAAGTCTTAATAAAGAAAAAACTCTGTGGAACACTGAATCGTTTTGTGGTTAAATTGAATGAAAATGATTACTTTTGTGCCGATAAAATAGAAAACTGATAAATAAATTCAATAAAAGAATGAAAAAAGTAAGAGCAGCCATTGTTGGCTATGGCAATATCGGGCAATACGTGCTCGAAGCGTTGCAAGCGGCTCCCGACTTTGAAATTGCCGGCGTAGTACGCCGAGCCGGAGCTGAAAACCGTCCCGCAGAACTGAGTGAATACCCTGTTGTAAAGAATATCAAGGAATTGGAAGACGTTGATGTCGCAATTCTTTGCACACCAACCCGCAGTGTAGAGACTTATGCCAAAGAAATTCTTGCACTTGGTATCAATACGGTTGACAGCTTCGATATCCATACCGGTATTGTAGATTTGCGTCGCACACTGTCTGCTTCTGCAAAAGAGCATAATGCGGTTTCTATTATTTCTGCAGGCTGGGACCCGGGAAGCGATTCTATTGTACGTACCTTGTTGGAAGCAATTGCTCCGAAAGGAATTACTTATACAAACTTTGGTCCGGGAATGAGTATGGGACATACCGTAGCTGTAAAAGCTATTGACGGTGTAAAGGCTGCCCTTTCCATGACTATTCCTACTGGAACAGGTATTCATCGCCGCATGGTTTACATCGAATTAAAAGACGGTTATGAGTTTGATAAAGTGGCTGCTGCCATCAAAGCAGACCCATACTTCGTGAATGATGAGACTCATGTGAAATTAGTTCCCAGCGTAGATGCTTTGCTTGACATGGGACATGGCGTAAACCTCACTCGTAAAGGCGTTTCCGGTAAAACTCAGAATCAATTGTTTGAGTTCAATATGCGCATTAATAATCCTGCACTTACTGCTCAGGTATTGGTTTGTGTAGCTCGCGCTTCCATGCGTCAACAACCTGGTTGTTACACCATGGTGGAGGTTCCGGTTATTGATCTTTTGCCGGGAGATCGTGAAGAGTGGATCGGACATTTAGTGTAAGAAAATACGATAGATATTTCATATAATAAAATAGACCATCTATTCACTCCGAATAGATGGTCTATTTGTTTTAAACAGATAATCCGTTTTGCATAAACAGACCATCTGTTTTTATAAAGTAGATCCTGTGTTAGAACAGGAACCGCAGAATATCATTAAAGTTTGCCCAAAGCAGCAATCCGAATAGTAGAAACATACCCACCATTTGCGCACGCTCCATAAACTTATCACTTGGTTTGCGACGAGCCACAATCTCATAAATAAGGAATAGCACATGTCCGCCATCCAGTGCCGGAATAGGCAGGATATTCATGAAGGCGAGGATAATAGAAAGGAATGCCGTCATATACCAAAACTGGTGCCAATCCCATGTAGCAGGGAAGATGCTTCCGATAGTTCCAAAGCCACCCAATTGTTTGGCACCCTCTTTAGAAAAGAGATATTTCATCTGTCCTACATAGCCTTTCAGAGTTTGTACTCCCAATGCTGCACCAGCGGGGAAAGAGGCCAGAAAACTATATTCTTTCTTTACAACCGGCAGTAACTGGTTGGTTGCCGTACGTGCCACTACACCTATCTCATAGATTGAATCTGTAGCAAAGGTTATAGTATCTATCACTCCGGCACGTGCATAAGTCAATGTGATATCATGAGAAGCTGAATCCGCTTTCTGACGGCGTAACATCTCTTCTTTAAAATCGAAATAAGCAATGTTCTTTCCGTCCAATTGCATAATGCTGTCACCTGCTTGCAAGCCGGCAAGGGCGGCAGGGCGGTTGGCACAAATACTATCAATAACATACGGATAGCGGAATGAGGCAAAACGTACACTGTCAGCCAGCAAACGTTCCATAAAATTCTCAGGAATATAAACAGATACCTCTTGTCCATCACGGCGTACTGTTACCTGACGGGCATCGACAACGCTTGTCAGCATGTCACCGCCATAACGTTCAAAGGGTACACCATCGGCAGATATCAATATGTCACCGTCACGGAAACCGATAGCTTTTGCCGTTTCATTGAATTCCATACCCAATGGGGCTTTTTGTACCGGTACGTATTCATCTCCCCAGGTATAAAGTATCATAGAATAGATGAATAATGCCAATATGAAATTGAACAATACACCACCTGTCATGATTAGCAACCGTTGCCATGCCGGTTTGGCTCGGAACTCCCACGGTTGCATTGGCTGTTGCATCTGTTCGGTATCCATAGACTCATCTATCATACCTGATATCTTTACATAACCACCTAACGGCAACCAGCCAATACCATATTCCGTATCACTATTTTTCGGCTTGAACTTGAACAGGGTAAACCAAGGGTCGAAGAACAAACAGAACTTTTCTACCCGTGTCTTGAAAAGACGGGCGAAGAGGAAGTGCCCTCCCTCGTGAACGATAACGAGCAATGAAAGGCTCATAATGAGTTGCAGGGCACGAATCAAAAATGTTTCCATCTAATAATTTTTCTATTTTACTATTAACTACTATTTACTATTCTTATTCTCCTCCGAGGAAGAAGGGAGTTGAGATACTCTAATACCTGTACTATTTTTATTTTATCAACTCTTGTGCAATACGGCGTGTCATCGCATCCGTAGCTACATAGTCCTCATATTCCGGTTTTGCCACAAACGATACAATAGACATTGCTTTCTCTATCACATCACTCATGCCGAGGAATGAAATCTCATCCCGCAGGAAAGCGGCAACTACCACTTCATTGGCTGCATTCACGATACAGGGCATATTTCCACCTTTGTGCAAAGCTTCGTAAGCCAAAGCCAGATTGCGGAAACGGGTAGTGTCCGGTTGTTCGAATGTCAGGTTTGTGCACATCTTGAAATCTAACCGGGGAAATGAAGCCTTCAGGCGTTGCGGATAAGAGAATGCATACTGAATAGGCAGACGCATGTCCGGCATACCCAATTGTGCCTTTACTGCACCGTCTTCAAACTGCACCATCGAATGTATAATTGATTGCGGATGTACCACCACTTCAATCTGATCCGGACGTACACCGAATAACCATTTTGCTTCTATCACCTCGAATCCTTTGTTCATCATTGATGCGGAATCAATCGTGATCTTCGCTCCCATATCCCAATTAGGATGTTTCAAGGCTTGGGCTTTGGTTACCATAGCCAGTTGCTCCATCGTGCAATTGCGGAACGGACCACCGGATGCCGTAAGGATCACCTTCTCTATCGGATTGCCGAGTTCTCCCGCTAAACATTGGAAAACGGCTGAATGTTCGGAATCTACCGGTAATATAAGTGTGCCGGATAGGCGTGCCATATCGTTAATCAGCTCCCCTGCCACAACAAGCGTCTCCTTGTTGGCAAGAGCGATAGGTTTACGGGCACGAATAGCATTCATGGTTGGTTTCAGTCCGGCATAACCTACCATCGCAGTCAGTACGATGTCAATTTCCGAGTCTTCCACAATCTGGCAGATAGCATCCGTTCCTGCATATACTTTGATAGGCAGGTCGGCGAGGGCTTCTTTCAGTTGGGCATATTTCGTTTCGTTGGCTATAACCACCGCTTCAGGTTTGAATTTCCGAGCCTGGGCAATGAGTTCTTCTACACGGTTGTTGGCGGTCAGCACATACGCTTCGTACTGGTCGCATTGTTCTTCAATCACCTGTAATGCCTGCGTACCTATGGAGCCGGTGGAACCGAGTATAGCAATTTGTTTTTTCATTTATCTATCACTTAAAATACAATATATTGTTCCGGATTCACCGCCCGTCCTTTGTGCCATAACTCAAAGTGCAGGTGAGGACCGGTTGTCAGTTGTCCACTGTTTCCTACCAAAGCAATAGCCTCTCCGGCCTGTACAGTGTCCCCTTCACGTTTCAATAAGGAACTGCAATGCTTATATACGGATATAAAGTCTTGATTATGTTGTACTTCTATCACATATCCTGTTTCGGCCGTATAAGTACTCAAGATAACTGTACCATCCAGCGTAGCAAGTACGCTCTCTCCGGGATTGGCGGCGATATCCGTACCGTAATGTTTTCTGTCAGCATCAAATTTTTCTGTAATCATCCCCCGCGTGGGACGATAAAATATCAATCCTTCTATGTCCGGGCGGGCTGTAATGCTTGTCAGATTATACTTTTCTGTTTCTTCATATTGTTTCCGGAACTCCGCTTCCCGCTGTGTGCGTTCCATCAACGAATCTTCGCGTACAGTAGTCAGTGAGTCCATATTGTGCACAGTATCTACCCGTATGGTTCCACTGAAAATATCCTGTATATTCATGATATACAAATTCTGGCGATCTACCAACTGTTGAAGTGAATCTACTCGTAAAGCATTCTCTACCACTTGGGCACGGATTTCACTGTTCATGTATCCCGGCAAGTAGTTGCGCAACGGAGTGAAAGCAATGATAACTGAGGCAACCAGAAACAAAACAGTCAGCACAGAAAGTAATACCGAGATGCCGTTTAACTTGGATACACGGAGACCGACTACTTCTTCGAGTGTATTCTCGTTGATGATAGTCAGCTTATATTTGAATTTGATATTACTCCAGAATGCTTTATGTCGTTTCTTTTTCACCATACGCGCTAATCACTTTTCACTCTATCACTAATCACTTATTTACACTTCCTCTGTTTCATCCAAAGCCAGCAATCCTTCGGGTAAATCCATTGTGATTACTTTGTGCTTTTGGTCAATGTTCAGGATGAATTCTTCTTGCGCAGGAATCAGTAACTCTTCTCCCTGATGATCAACTACAAACAAGGTGTTGATGGTTGTGGTATCTACCTCTGTCACTTCTCCCAAGTCTCCGTGGTTAACTTCTTCTACACGGAAACCTACAAAGAAATCCCAGGTCAGTTCTCCCGGTCCGGCATCTTCAGCATGTTTGGAAGGAAAATAAACTTCCACGTTGGTGAACATCCGTGCACGTTCTGCTGTGTCTACCCCTTCCAGCTTTACCAATGCAGTGGAGTCGGAGCGGAAACGGTATTCTTCCAGGAAGAAAGGTACGAAAATACCATCCAACAGGCAGATTAAGTATTCAGCTTCCACCCGGTCGAAAATGTCATCGGTGAATGTGAATGACAACTCACCGTGAATGCCGTGCGGCTTGTTGAATACTCCTATTTTATATACATCTTCTCTTTTTATCATCTTATCATCCTACCATTCTTAATCATCTTCCACCATCCCATATCATATTCTCGTAATTCTTGCTCCGATAGCGTTCAGGCGTCTTTCGATGTCCTGATACCCCCGGTCTATTTGCTCAATATTGTGGATACGGCTGCTTCCTTCCGCGCTCATGGCGGCAATCAGCAATGCAATACCGGCACGAATATCAGGTGAGGTCATATTCCCGCCTCGCAGACGCATGGCATGGTTATGGCCAATGACGACGGCACGGTGAGGATCGCAAAGAATAATCTGTGCTCCCATATCTATCAGTTTGTCCACGAAGAACAGGCGGCTCTCAAACATCTTCTGATGGATTAGCACGCTGCCTTTTGCCTGAGTGGCAACTACGAGCATTACACTCAGCAAGTCCGGTGTCAGTCCCGGCCAGGGAGCATCGGCAATAGTCATGATGGAACCGTCTATGAACGACTCTATCTGATACGTTTCCTGTGCAGGAACATAGATATCATCTCCCTGTTGTTCCAGTTTGATACCCAGACGGCGGAAACTTTCAGGGATGATGCCCAGGTTTTCATAAGAAACATTCTTGATGGTGAGCTCACTTTGCGTCATGGCTGCCATACCGATAAAACTGCCGACTTCGATCATATCGGGAAGTATCGTATGTTCGGTACCGTGCAGTTCGTCCACTCCTTCAATGGTCAACAGATTGGAGGCAATGCCTTGTATCTTGGCGCCCATGCGGTTCAGCATCTTGCAAAGTTGTTGCAGATACGGTTCGCAGGCAGCATTATAAATAGTGGTTGTTCCTTTGGCCAGTACCGCTGCCATCACGATGTTGGCAGTTCCGGTTACCGAAGCTTCGTCCAGCAACATGTAGGTGCCTTTCAGTTCGCAAGCTGAAATCTCATACGCTTCGCGCTCTGCGTTGTATGAAAAATCTGCACCCAGATTCTGTATACCGATAAAATGAGTATCCAGACGTCTGCGTCCTATCTTGTCTCCACCCGGTTTTGAAATCATCGCTTTATGAAAGCGTGCCACCATCGGGCCGATTAACATAACCGAACCTCGCAGACTGGAACATTTCTTCAGGAATTCATCGCTTTCCAGATAGCTCAAATCCAGCTTTTCAGCTTTGAAACAATACGTATCAAGCCCTTTTCTGGATACCGTAACGCCCATGTCACGCATCAATTGAATGAGATTGTTGACGTCCAGTATATCCGGAATGTTATGTACGGTCACCTCTTCGGCTGTCAGCAGCGTGGCGCAGATAATCTGCAATACCTCGTTTTTTGCGCCTTGCGGATGAATCTCGCCGGATAGTCTGTGTCCTCCTTCAATTACGAATGATGCCATAAATAGGGATTTATGATTTATGATTTATGATTTATGACTTATTGAACGGACTTTCCGCTTATAAATCATAAATCTGAAATCATAAACCTGTTAGTACTTTCTCTTATTATTCCGGTTATCTCTCCGGTTATTCTGATTGTTTATTTTCGGACGGTAGTTCTGATTGATACGTTCAGCCATCAGTTTGATGATGTCATCCGTCATCTGTAATTTGCCACCTGAATATTCGTTAAGATCTTCTGCAATTTTGCGGTCGTCTACCGTGTCCTTGTTCCAGGTCATGTAGTCTTTCTTCATGTGGTTGCAGATCAAGGCAATCAGATTTTGTTTTTCATCTCCTTCGGGGAAGTCAATCGCTTTCTTTATCAACACTTCCAGTGTACGGCCGTAGTGGCGGTAACGGATTTTGGTACTGGGGTAGGGAATCATTTCCGGACGGGTATTCAAATTATCTTTGCGGATAATTTCATAAGGATAATCAATGTCCAGTCTGAAGTCGGACATGATAGCCAGATGATCCCATAGTTTATGTTTAAAATCGGGCACATCACGCAGATGCGGGAACATATTACCCATAATGTTGATAATGGTGTTTGCGCAACGTTGGCGTTCAGCGCGATCTTCGATTGTCAACGCATGGTCAACCATGTTTTGGATGCTGCGTCCGTATTCCGGCAAAGGCATCCGTTTTTGTTGAGTGTTATATTGCATATATTATAAAAGTTTTTTCGGTTTGGAGGCTACAAACTCTTTCAGGTAGAATGGTTCAAAATAAGCTACATCCTTAAAGTCGTTTTCGGCTATTGCTTTTTCAGCAAGTGGGAACATCATCTTTGCCAGCGGACGAATGTCGTCAATGAAGTGAGCATTGGGATGAGTTATTTTATCTTTGCACTTGGCTGCCCCGTCTCCAAAGAAATAAACGGGATGCTGATCCAGAAATTCCGTATAAGAGTTTTCGTCTACTATGTCAGCGGCTATGTCGCGTACAGGTTTCAGGGCACGGTCGTAAATGGCAGCATATACCTCCATACGGCGTGCATCGATCATCGGGCATAGCAATGCATCTTCGGGCAATTCATCATGATAAAGCAGTACCGGCACGCATTGCACCTTCAATGTCGGAAGACCGATCAGTGGAATATTGCGTCCGTAACAAACTCCTTTCGCCATAGATACGCCGATACGTAATCCGGTGTAAGAACCCGGTCCGCAACTCACCGCTACTGCGTCAATCGGCATAGCATGACTGTCGGCAAACGACAGAGCTTCGTCTATAAATACCCCCAGCAGAGCGGCATGAGACGGACCGTTCAGGTCTTCTTTGTTAAATACATTTTGTCCATCTTCACTCACTGCAACGGAGCATGCCGAGGTGGACGTTTCAATATGCAAGATACACGACATAGTCTTTTGTTAGTTTAATTGTGGCAAATTTACAGGTTTATTTTCAGATACACAAGCGAATCCAAAAAGGGTTCAGAATCTTTCTTACGGCATTATTGGGAGGTATTTTATATTATTTCTATCTTTGCTGTCTGATTTTAGGAATAAATACTGAATTCGTTAACATAAAATAACCGGCACAAGGAGGTCGTTGTATCTGTAATTATGATCGTAGCTATTATTATTGTACTTTTTATTTTGGTGGTGATTTCGATGTACAACTCACTGGTGAGAAAGAGAAATCAGATAGAAAATGCTTTTTCTGCTATTGATGTCATGTTGAAACGTCGTTTCGATTTGATACCCAATTTGGTTGCAACCGTCCAGCAATATGCCAAGCACGAAGCTGATACATTTGCTGCAATAACGGAAATGCGCAACAAGACTTATACTTCTCTTAATGACAGCGAAAAGGCGGACTTTGACAAAATGTTTTCCAAAGTGCGTACTCAATTCTTTGCAGTGGCGGAGAACTATCCCGAACTAAAAGCTTCTGAAAACTTCCTGCAATTGCAGCGTTCGCTCAATGAAACGGAAGAACAGTTGGCTGCTGCCCGCCGCACTTACAATGCTTCTGTAACCGACTATAATAATGCCGTCCAGACTTTTCCTACGAATCTGTTGGCAGGTATGTTTGGCTTTACAAACAAAGCGGTGCTGACAATTCCGGAAGCAGAACGTGCGACTCCGGATGTAAAGAACTTGTTCAATTCATAAAATAGCCGGCAATGGATTATGTAGATTTTGACTCTCTGGCGCAGAAGCTGGCCCCCACATTGCAAGTTCTGGAAAATAAACGTAAGGAACTCCTGAGGAAAGGGCGTTCAGAGGGTTTGATTTATGCTGCTGTTTTTCTGGTAGTAGGAGTGATCGCTTTGCTAATACTTAAATTGGAAGGAATCTTTGGTCCGATAGTTATTGTTGTTATTTCTGTAATCATTTTTATTACTTGCATCAATAATAAGTCGAAAATATTCTCCTCCTTTTATAAAGAAGAAGTGGTAGATGAAATAATCCATGCCTTTTGTCCGAATGCGACCTATTCTCCGAATAACGGAGTGGGTGAGGATCTTTTTAGAAATAGTGGGCTGTTTACTTCTCCCGACCGTTATCATGCCGAAGACTTGATAGAAGGATGTCTGGATAAAACCAGCTTTATCTGTTCCGAAGTACATGCTGAAGAGCGTAGGGCTCGTTCTACCAAGAATGGAGTACAGTATTATTGGGAAGATATTTTCAAAGGATTTCTTTTCATTGCTGACTTTCATAAAGAATTTCAGGGGGAAACGACCATTCTGCGGAATAGCTTTTTCAAGGTTAAAATGGGAACTTCAAGAGTGAAAATGGAAAATCCCGATTTTGAAAAAGTCTTTGATGTCTTTTCCACTAACCAGATTGAGGCCCGCTATCTGATTACCCCTTCCATGATGGAAAGAATGTTGAAGCTGGACAGCAATTTCAAGAAAGGAGTTACCATTAGTTTCCGGAACTCCACGATCTTGGTTGCCATTCCGGATTCAAAGAATCGGTTTGAAGCAGATGTGTGGAGTTCTTTGAATGATATGAGCATCCTTAAGTCGGACTTTTCAGTGCTTCAATCCTTGCTGGATATTGTAGAGGAACTGAACCTGAATACACGCATTTGGAGTAAAGAGTAAGCGATAAACACATCACTTATTTCTTGAATAATTTTCACTAATGAAAATATTCATGTAATTTTGCGGAAAACTAAAGAATCTTATGATACAATCCATGACCGGATACGGTAAAGCGACCGCTGAACTGTCCGATAAGAAAATCAATGTAGAAATCAAATCGCTCAATAGTAAAGCGATGGATCTGTCAACCCGCATCGCCCCCCTCTACCGGGAAAAAGAAATAGAAATCCGTAACGAAATAGCTAAGGCACTGGAACGTGGTAAAGTGGATTTCAGTCTGTGGATTGATAAAAAAGATGCCTGTGAACTTGTTACTCCCATTAATCAGGATGTGGTAGTGGCGTATTACGAACGGATTCGCACTATCTCCGAAACGACAGGCATCCCTGCACCCGAAGACTGGTTCTCTACTTTGCTCCGCATGCCGGACGTGATGACAAAGAACGATATTCAGGAACTGAGCGAGGAAGAATGGAAAGCTGTTCATACCACTGTGCTTCAGGCTATCCAAAATCTGGTTGATTTCCGTATACAGGAAGGCGCGGCTTTAGAGAAGAAGTTCCGCGAAAAGATTTCCAATATTGCCAAATTGCTGACTTCTGTTGCTCCATACGAAAAAGAGCGCGTAGAGAAAATCAAAGAACGCATCACAGATGCTTTGGAAAAGACCATCAGTGTGGACTATGACAAGAACCGTCTGGAGCAGGAACTCATCTACTACATTGAGAAACTGGATATCAACGAAGAAAAACAACGTCTGAGCAACCACTTGAAATACTTCATCAATACTATGGAGGATGGAAGCGGACAAGGTAAGAAGTTGGGTTTCATTGCCCAGGAAATGGGACGTGAAATCAATACGTTGGGAAGCAAATCCAATCATGCTGAGATGCAGAAGATTGTAGTGCAGATGAAGGATGAGCTGGAACAAATCAAAGAACAGGTATTGAACGTGATGTAATTACTATTTCAATATGGCTAAACTTATTATATTCTCAGCCCCTTCAGGGTCAGGGAAATCAACCATTATCAACTATTTGTTGCAGCAGAACCTGAATCTCGCTTTTTCTTGTTCTGCTACCAGTCGTCCGCCACGCGGAACAGAACAGCATGGAGTGGAGTACTTCTTTCTTTCTCCCGAAGAATTCCGTACCCGCATTGCCAATGACGAGTTTCTGGAATATGAAGAAGTGTATAAAGACCGTTACTACGGTACATTGAAGTCTCAGGTAGAAGCTCAGTTGGCTGCCGGACAAAATGTGGTTTTTGATGTGGACGTTGTAGGTGGCTGCAATATAAAGAAGTTTTATGGCGACCGTGCTCTGTCAGTATTCATTCAGCCTCCTTCGGTAGAGGAACTTCGTAAACGTCTGATAGGACGTGGAACGGATGCTCCTGAAGTGATAGAAGCCCGCGTAGCCAAGGCGGAATATGAACTGACGTTTGCTCCTAAATTCGATAAAGTCATTGTAAATGATGACTTGGAGAAGGCAAAGGCGGAAGCTTTGCAGGTAATTACAGAGTTTTTATCTGAATAATAAGGTCTGTCATGTATCAGCCGAAACCTGTTTCTCCTAAACAGAACAAGTCATTGTTGATTCTCAACGCACTCCTGGCACTTATATCTTTGGTGTCAGGTCTGATGGCGTTGTATTATAGTCAATGGACAATAGTTCTTGGTATGACATTGGTACTGCTTTCAAGTTGCATCAATGTTTATACTTGCTGGAAACGTATGAAAACAAAAGAATGAAAACGGGTATCTTCAGCGGCTCCTTCAATCCGGTACACATCGGACATCTTGCTCTTGCCAATTATCTTTGCGAATATGAAGGGCTGGATGAAGTGTGGTTTCTCGTGACCCCTCATAATCCGTTGAAGGAAGAAGATGAATTGATGGATGATACTTTCCGTTTGAAGTTGGTTCAACTTGCCATTGAGGGTTATCCCAAGTTTAAGGCTTCTGATATTGAGTTTAACCTGTCCCGTCCGTCCTACACCATCCATACGCTGGATAAACTAAAAGAAACCTATCCCGACCGGGAGTTTCATTTGATTATCGGTTCGGACAACTGGGCGCTTTTCTCCCGCTGGTATCAGTCGGAGCGTATTCTTGCCGAAAACCATATTCTTGTATATCCCCGTCCCGGTTATCCGGTTTCTTCCGATTCCCTTTCGGAGAATGTAAAAGTGGCTTCTACGCCTACTTTTGAAATCAGTTCTACCTTTATTCGCCAGGCAATGGAGGAAGGGAAAGATGTTCGTTACTTCCTCCATCCGGCGGTCTACGAGGCACTTTTATCCGGGTTTCCTCGTTAAAGTTCGAAAGGTATGGTACCTGTCCGATACAGAGCAGATGCTTTACGAAAAAGACGATGCACTATACCTGATGTTTTATATAAACCACTGAACGTCCTCCGCCTCGCTTGCGGATAACACCTTCTGTCAGAAATTCCTGTAAATCAGAGCTGGCGCATCTGTCCGTTACGCGTGTGAGTCGGGCATATTCGGCGCGTGTGATGCAGACATTTGCTTCCAGAAAGGTCAGCATCATCTGTTTTCTGTCTTTTTTGGCAACTGCCGGTTTCTTTGCCGAGGCTTTTTTGTCTATTCTCTCCAGTTCCATTTGATGTCTCACGTACTTTTTGAAGGCTTTGCTGGGGCGGAATTTTACCGTTTCAAAGCGTACGGACTCAGCACGTATGTCCTTTTTCTGTATGGCAGGACGCGTACATTTCAGTGTAGTACTGAAAAATCCCAGTTCATCCAGTTCCACATTGTAACCTTCGGCGAGCCAGTCGCCCAGCGCATTGCTGATAGCTTGCATAATTCCCACGACCATGGCGTGTGGCATGTGCTGTTCTTTCATTAACCGTTCCTGAAACTCCTTTGCAGTGATAGTGCCTTTGGAGCGGACGCGTGCATGGAGTGGTTTCTTCTTACCTTCGCCACTGGGGTCCGGTGTTTCGTAAAGGTCATAATAAGTACTCATATATTCATTGTTTTTAAGAGGTTTATGTTTTCGTAGAAACAAATTGGTACTGGAACTGCGAGAGACTAATGTCGGATGTGCTACAGACTAATATCGTTTATACTAAAAAGTATTCTTACTACAAATATAGAAGTTTCTTACAACAGTTATATTATTTTCTTACTATAATTATATTTCTTTCTTACAATATTTGTTGTAAGAATAGTTTTTAGGTAATGAAAGATTAATTTCTTGCGATGCCGGGATTAGTTCTTAGGCTCTTTGATTTTAGTTTTATATAGGTTGTGTTTTTTTGTTATTGCTGGTCACTTTCCTTCGTTTTCTGTTCTATTCTGTTTACCTTTGCAGGAAGATTAAGCCGGAACACACTAAAGACAACATTTACTATAATTTATCAAATTGAGGATGGCGGAGAGGTAATAAACCAAGTGAGTATATGAAACCCAAAAAGAACAGAATATTTTGCCGCGATTGCAATAAATATAAAACGCTATTTGAGTCAGAGTCAAAAGCAGATAATTTTATTAAATTCAATCATGAAGAGATAGAAGCGTGTAGTGGTCATGCCCCTAGCCGGAGTTATTATTGTCGCTCGTGTGTTGGTTGGCATGTTACCAGTAAGAAGGAATATGATGATAGGCTACCTTCTTTAACTGATAAAGTTCTTGACGCTTATAAGGCAACTCTTCCAATGAAGTTGCTCTCCGGTGATAGAGCGTTGCTGAGACGGGCTGATGAAATAATGGCTGATATTGCAAAGTTGATAAAAGAGAAAAATCCCGAGCAATGCGTTTCTCTTTTCCAAGAAGTATATAGCATATTTCAGCGTATTCCTGATACGGATGATATCATTAAATATAAGCAAAGTCTATTTTTACGTTATAGAAAGCTGATAACTAAAATAGATCGTGGAATGTTGGATACATTTATTATTCCGGTAAGCGCAATGCAAAGTTTAGCTGTAGAATCTAAGTTGAAAGAGTTTAAGATGCAATATGATATGGGAAACTATGAGGTTGCTAATGAACTTTTGCAAGATGTTCGGAATGCTGTGGCTAATGTTGTTGATGAACAGTATAAGAAAGAATTGAATAAACGTATCAAGATAATCGGAACAAAGAATAATCTTAGAATGGGCATTGAGGCTATAGAGCAGATGCAAAATCCGGACAAAAACATTTTGTTTGAAGAAATTAAAGAAAATTTCATTAAAATAGACTTGTCGTATGTGTATGGAGAGTATCATGAATGTGTGAAATTGATACAATATGTAAAAAGGATATATGATGTGGTATTGACTATAGAAGGTTCTGAAGCAAGAAAGAAAAAGATAGAGGACCGGTTACATAAATTCGTAGAATCAGTATCTATTGCATTGAAAGCTCTTTGAATGGGAGATCTCTCTTGCATGACCTTTTTCCTGTTTGCGGCTTTATATAAAGCGTGTTTCCAAGATCTGAATTGTAAAGAGAATCCCCTCCACACCGAGTGCAAAGGGGATTCCCATATATAACAACTATAGCTTCTTACACAATACCTTGTGCCATCATAGCTTTCGCTACCTTCATGAATCCGGCAACGTTAGCACCCTTCACGTAGTTTACATAACCATCAGCTTCAGTACCATACTGTACGCAAGCTTCGTGGATGTTCTTCATGATACTCTTCAGTTTCTCGTCTACTTCTTCTGCGCTCCAGCTCAGTTTGATAGAGTTCTGAGTCATTTCCAGACCGGATACTGATACACCACCTGCATTGGCTGCCTTACCCGGAGCATACAGAATCTTAGCATCCTGGAATACTTTGATAGCTTCTGGAGTAGACGGCATGTTAGCACCTTCAGATACTGCAATTACACCATTGGCCACTAATTGGCGAGCGTGGTCACCGTTCAGTTCGTTCTGAGTTGCAGAAGGTAGAGCGATGTCAGCTTTTTCACCCCAAGGCTTAGCTCCTTCTACATATTTCACACCCGGATATTGTTCTGCATACTCGCGGATACGTCCACGGTAGAGATTCTTCAATTCCATGATGTAATCCAGTTTTTCGCGGTCGATACCTGCCGGGTCGTAAACATAACCGTCAGAGTCAGACATGGTAAGTACTTTACCACCCAGTTCCAATACTTTTTCAGCAGTGTATTGAGCTACGTTACCAGAACCGGAGATCAGGCAAGTTTTGCCTTTCAGGTCAGTACCTTTAGATTTCAGCATTTCCATCAGGAAGTAGATGTTACCGTAACCTGTAGCCTCAGGACGAATCAGTGAGCCACCGAATTCGCGACCTTTACCAGTGAATGTACCTGTGAATTCACGAGTCAGCTTCTTGTACATACCGAACATGAAACCTACTTCACGGCCACCTACACCGATGTCACCGGCAGGAACGTCAGTCTCAGGACCAATATGACGCCACAGTTCCAGCATGAATGCTTGTACGAAACGCATTACTTCAGCATTAGACTTGCCACGCGGAGAGAAGTCGGAACCACCTTTACCACCACCCATAGGCAGAGTAGTCAGAGAGTTCTTGAAGGTTTGTTCGAACGCGAGGAACTTCAGGATTGAGAGGTTCACGGATGCGTGGAAACGGATACCACCTTTGTACGGACCGATAGCGTTGTTGTGTTGAACGCGATAACCCATGTTTGTCTGGATGTTACCCTTATCGTCCATCCAAGTCACGCGGAATTGATAAACACGATCGGGGATGCAAAGACGCTCAATCAGATTGACTTTGTCAAATTCCGGGTGTTTGTTGTACTCTTCTTCAATTGTAGAAAGTACTTCTTCCACTGCTTGATGATACTCTGGTTCGTTGGGGAACCGTCTTTTCAAATCTTCTAATACCTTAGCTGCATTCATAATCTATTTCTTTTATTGGTTGCTACTAAATATAATTGTCTTAACAAAGTATTCTTTAGAATGTTTTTTCTCTATTGCGGTTGCAAAAGTACACATAAAAATGAGACAAGCAAACAATTTATAAAGAAAATGCGGGATAAAACAACAAAAATATTGTTTTATCCCGCAAAAAGGAATAAAAAGATATTATTTATCCTCTCTTTAATGATTTTATTACCGGAATGAATACTAATGCTGCCGAAATGACAAGTGTCATGATGACTGGACCGTCAATTCGTTCGGCAGTTGTTAGAACTATGTAGCAAAGTGCTGCCCAAAGCAACACAATGCAAACACTTTGTGATTTCGATAACGGGCGTCTCATTTACCTGCTTTCTTTTTATCCACGATGGCGTCGATGACTGCTACTGCGGTGATGTTCACGATGTCGCGTACGGAGCTTTCGAAATCGGTGAAGTGGATAGGCTTGTTCAATCCCATTTGTATCGGGCCGATTAGCTCCATTTCCGTATTCATAGCCTGTAACAGTTTGTATGCAGAATTGGCAGAGCTGAGGTTCGGGAATACAAGGGTATTCACATCTTTACCTTTCAGACGGGTGAATGGATACTTGGCGTCGCGCATCTTGCGGTCCATGGCAAAGTTCACCTGCATTTCACCGTCAATGGCAAGATCAGGATAGTTCTGCTGCATATATTCCACGGCTTCGTGTACACTTACCGGACTACCTTCGGTGTCTGCACCGAAGTTGGAGTAACTCAACATGGCCATTACCGGAGTATGATTGAAGAAACGTACGGTATGCTCTGACAGTTTGGCGATGTCAATCAATGTTTCGGCATTGGGATGACGGTTGATCAATGTATCAGCCAGGAAGTAGGTACCTTTCTTGGAGTTCAGGATGTGCATCGTACCGAAATGCTTGTATTGCGGTTGTATGCCGATAACTTCTTTGGCAACTTTGATCGTATTGCTGTATTTGGTATAAAGACCGGTGATGAATGCATCTGCATCGCCTGTTTCCACCATCATCATACCGAAGTAGTTGCGTTCGAACATCTTATCGTTGGCTTCCTCATAGGTGGCACCTTGGCGAGCACGCTTTTCGGAAAGGATGCGGGCGTAGCGTTCACGGCGTGAGGCTTCGTTCGGATGGCGCAGGTTGACGATTTCGATGCCTTCCAGGCTGAGGTCGAGTTCTTTTGCCAGTTTTTCGATGGTTTCATCGTTACCTAATACAATTGGATGACAGATACCTTCGGCTTTGGCTTCTACAGCGGCTTTCAGCATATTGGGGTGAGAACCTTCGGCAAATACCACGCGTTGCGGATTGCGACGGGCGGTGTCGTAAAGCTGGCGGGTCAGTTTGCTTTCGTAACCCATCAGTTCGCGTAGCTGTACGCAGTAAGCATCCCAGTCTTCAATGTTTTTACGGGCTACACTGCTTTCCATAGCAGCCTTGGCTACGGCGCAGGAAACTTCAGTGATAAGACGCGGGTCAACTGGTTTCGGGATGAAGTATTCCGGACCGAAACTAAAGTTGTTAACATGATAAGCCTCGTTCACAACATCGGGTACAGGCTGTTTTGCCAAGTTGGCAATGGCATGTACGGCGGCAATCTTCATTTCTTCGTTGATGGCTTTGGCCTGAGTATCCAAGGCACCGCGGAAGATATAGGGGAAACCGATTACATTATTAATTTGGTTCGGATAGTCCGACCGTCCGGTTGCCATCAGTACATCGGGACGTGCTGACATGGCATCTTCATAAGAGATTTCCGGTGTAGGATTGGCCAGTGCGAAAACGATAGGAGACGGAGCCATGCTGCGTACCATGTCCTGCGACAGAACGTTTCCTTTGGATAATCCCAGGAATACGTCGGCACCTTTGATGGCTTCTTCCAAAGTGTGGATATCTGTGCGGTCGGTAGCGAAGTAACGTTTCTGTTCGTTGAGATCGGTACGTGCTTTGCTGATTACACCTTTACTATCCAGCATCACGATGTTTTCCAGGCGGGCACCCAGTGAAACATACAGTTTTGTACAAGATACGGCAGATGCACCGGCACCATTCACAACGATTTTTACATCTTCGATTTTCTTGCCTGCTACCTGCAAAGCGTTCACAAGTCCGGCACTGGAGATGATGGCCGTACCATGCTGGTCATCGTGCATCACAGGGATATCGAGCTCTTCTTTCAAACGACGTTCTATTTCGAAGCACTCAGGTGCTTTGATATCTTCCAGGTTGATGCCACCGAAGGTAGGAGCAATGGCCTTTACAGCTTCGATGAATTTTTCGGGATCTTTTTCGTTTACTTCAATATCGAATACGTCGATGCCGGCATAAATCTTGAACAGAAGTCCTTTACCTTCCATTACGGGCTTACCGCTCAACGCACCTATGTCGCCAAGACCGAGTACGGCAGTACCGTTGGAGATTACAGCAACCAAGTTTCCTTTCGCTGTATATTTATAAGCATCCTGCGGATTCTTTTCTATTTCGAGGCACGGCTCCGCCACACCGGGAGAGTAAGCAAGCGAAAGATCGGTTTGGGTACTGTAGGGCTTGGTAGGCACTACTTCTATCTTACCTGGTTTGCCTTGTGAGTGATACAGCAAGGCAGCTTCTTTAGTTATCTTAGCCATGGTAGTTGATTATGAGTTGTTAGTTAAAAGTTATAATTTTGCCGCAAAGGTAGGAATAAATGTGATAAAGTGTAAGTCTGTGTGCAATAAAAACTATTAAATAGTACTTATTGACAGGATTAATTTGAAATGGTGTAGAATTGAACTAAATGCTGATAATTCTTTCTCCGCTATCTGGCAAGAACGGAAAAAAGAGATTGAGGATGTGATGTTAATCAAATGATTTATAGGGCAAAAAAGTAGGATAATACAACTGTCCAGAATTGCATAAAAAGTGTATGATTGGATAGTTACTTTTATTTTTTAACTATCTTCGCCTTAGAAAATCATTATTATTGCTATATGAAATTCAATCAAGAGAAATTTTTGCAAGATGCCTTCCGCTTGTTTATGTGCATGAATTATGAGAAAGCAAGTTTCACAAAGTTAGCCCAAGTAACGGGAATGACGGGGGCAGGTATGTCTTACTATTATCCGAATAAAGAAGCTATATTCAAGGCTGTTGTGGATAAGTTCGTATTACAAACACATAGTCCCGAAAATAAATTTAAAGTAACTGCAACCACACTGAAAGACTTTATAGTACAATATGTAGAAGGTATAGAGCAAACTATGAAAAAGCTGAGGGTATTTTGTGATGATAATCTGACTTTGCAGGAATGCTCACGCAATAACTATCATTTCTTGATACAAGCAAGCCGATATTATCCGGAGTTTGATGCAAAAATCAATGAAATGTTTGAAAAGGAATATGATTTATGGCGACAGATTATTACAAATGCTAAAGAAACAGGAGAGATATATTCGGGTGTGGATGTTGAGAAGACTGCATCCATATTTCGGCAGATATATTGGGGATTGGCTTTTGAAATGTCTTTTACAGTGGGACTTGATACTCAAAAATTATTAGAAAACTTACAATATACATACAGTCTGCTTGTTCGATGAGATTTCTTCTATTCAATACCTGCATTAAATAACCCTTTGATTTATATTTAGTATGTGGGAAAAAAAACTTTTTCTAATGATCATTAGAAAAAGTTTTTTTCATATATTTGCGATGCTATCAGACATTCAACCATTAGCTATTTTATAGAATGATTGCTAACGGGTGTTCATATCTGAAAGGGAGCTATCATATCAACTAAATAAATAAAATTATGAAACTAAGGGCGTCGTTTAAAGTTGTATTGTTTTTTTCTTTCTGCATGGTTTGTATGACTTCATGCCTAAATGACGATGAAACTAAGGATAAGATTGAAAACATAAAAATGTATGTTTCTGCGGAAACAGGCGAGTATTTTCCTGTTTATGATCTCGATATTAAAAAAGAAGGAATGAAGGTTAGAGAAAAGGAAAATATGGACTGGGCTGTTATTCCCTTTAGCGGAATAGATGGATTCGAATATGAGAAAGGATATGAATATGTGCTTGAAGTAAAGAAAATAATATTGGCTAATCCGCCAATGGACGGCAGTAATCTTAAATACGAATTGATAAAAGTTGTTTCAAAGGATAGACCGACACGTTAAGGCTATTAGCAATATATAAGTCTAAAGTTATGTTTGTCGAATTTAAGTCAATGATAAGATTACAACCATGAAAAGAATATATCATCTTTTTTTAGTATTGCTCATTCTTTGTTGTACACAGATTTTGTTTGCCCAAAGTAATGTAGATATGCTGTTCACGTCTGTAAGCGAAGGGTTGGCGGGGTATCCGTCGGAACTTGTGTACCTGCAAACAAACAAGGGTATCTATGAAACAGGGGAAGATTTGTGGTTCAAAGCCTACGGGCTGGATGCGCAGTCTTTCGGATTGTCTGACCGCAGCAAAACGCTGTACCTGCAAATGATGGACGCTAAAGACAGTGTGGTATGGCGGGAGAAATATCCTATCGAGAACGGGATTGCGGACGGTCACGTGTACATGGATGAAAAGCTGGTGGAAGGGAATTTTTCTCTGGAAGCATATACTCGGCACTCGTTTTTCAATGACACGACGGAAATGCTGGTGGCACGAAATATCAAGGTGGTTAAGAATATCGCCCATGACAGCGGACAAGCGGAGAAAAGAAAAAAGAGGGAATTGAAATTCGACCTTTTTCCCGAAGGTGGAAATTTGGTTGCCGGGTTACCTTCCCGTTTGGCTTTTAAGGCAACGGACGGCAACGGTTATCCGGTAGATGTGGAAGGAACGTTGTATATAGATGAAAATCCTGCCACAACGTTCAAAAGCAGCCATGACGGGATGGGGTTCTTATCTTTTACTCCTTCCGTCGGCAGGAATTACCGGATAGAACTGAAAGATGGAAAGAGTTACTCTCTACCAGAGATTTATTCACAAGGTATGTCATTCCAGTTATTGAAGCACAATAAGGAATGGATGGAGTTTGTGATTTCCCAAACAGAAGGGGTGCCTGAACAGGACGTTTATCTGTTGGGGCAAATGCGGGGAGTAGTCTGCTGCGTGGCAAAAGGGAAGTTGAAGAATAGCCTGAGAATAAAGATTCCTGCAATGGAATTTCCATATCAGGGGATTGCGGAATTTACATTGTTTGACGGTACAATGCAACCCATAGCGGAACGTTTGGTATATGTTCACCCGGAAAAGAGACTGAATATCAGTATCGAACTGGACAAGGACAATTATGTACTTCGTGAAAAGGCTACGTTGAAAATAAAGGTGACGGATGATGGTGGTAAGCCGATACAGGCAAATCTGGGTATCAGCGTATTCGACAAAATATATGTGAATCCGGCTGATCCTGCAAATATCCTTACACATTGCTATCTTACCTCCCAGATACGGGGGATTATCCATAATCCGGCTTATTATTTCAATGAAGAGAATAAAGACCGGATGGAAGCAATGGATTTATTGCTGTTGACACAAGGTTGGAGGCGGTATGTGTGGAGGTTTGGACGTTCACCATATCATGGCGGGATATTCCTGACGGATGAAATATCGGGTACTCAAACGGTAAAAAGCAAGAAGAAAAGCAAGGAAACACAAAGCACGGAGCAACTGATTCAGGTGTCGGGTGCGGAAGGAAAATCGGCGTTTGTCTGGGCTGATTCAACGGGATGCTTCAAAGTCGGTACAAATATGATGAAGGAGATTCGAGGGGGATATGTGTATCTGAAACCGATGTTATCAAAAGAGTTTAAACCGAAACTGGAAATAATAGATTATTTTCCGCTGATAGATAGTATCAGAAAAAACAAGCCGTCCTGTTATCCGATCATGGATTTATCGCAAGTATTAAAGCAGCAGGTTCTTGATATGCCGGTGGTGAGCAATGACAGCACAATCCTACTGGATGAAGTGGTTGTTACCCGAAAAGCTCGCAAACCGTTCCGTGATAAGTTCATGGGGAGGTTGGATAGTTTGGCACAAGCAAATTTAGGAAGTGCTTATGTCTGTGGGTGTGGTTATTTGCAGAACTACAAACCGGGATATGATGCCCATCCTTACTGGAAGCCGTGCAGCATTTCCGCTGATAAAAGAAGCAAGCCGATTGAGGGGGAAAAATATTATATAGTTAAATTTAAGCATTTAGGTGGTAACGCTTTTTCTGTTGAAGATGAACAATTAGTTACTTATCATGGTGAAACCTATTCGGAAGAAGAGTTATTGCACATGAATAACCTTTACCGCACCAAAGGTTATTATGCTGCCCGTGAGTTCTACCAGCCGGATGAAATAGATATGCAGCTATCTACGCCGGATGCTCGGAATACTCTACTGTGGCAACCTTCTATTGATACTGACGAGAAAGGCGAAGCGACTATTTCATTCTATTGCTCGGATATTAATACCGAGTTCATAGGTGTAGTGGAAGGAACGGACGGAGCGGGATTGCTTGGAACAGGAAAGTGTAAGTTTAGGGTGGTTAGGAATACTAATTAAGAGTAACAGGGTTATACAACCATCCAATCCCTTTTTTATAGAAGATGTAGAACCATCAAAACAACTTTTGTATGGGGTAACGTAGTTTAAGAAAGTATTTGTACGATATTCCGAAGAATATGCGCAGTTTTATTGATGATTTTGTGGGAGAACATAAAGCTATAAAAGAATAACAGAATCATTTAGTTTTTTAAATGATTCTGTTATTCTTTTAATTATATATCAATGTCCTTATTCTCCTTCTTTTTCTCCTTCAGCTTCCGGAGCCTTATCTATCAACTCCAGGAACTGGTCGAGTCGAGGTGTAACAATGATTTGTGTACGGCGGTTGCGCTGTTTACCCAGTTCAGAATCATTGTCTGTGATAGGATTGTACTCACCACGTCCGGCAGCAGAAAGCCGTTTAGGGTCAACACCATATTTATTCTGCAATTCTTGTACTACAGATGAGGCACGCAGGGCACTCAAATCCCAGTTATTGCGGATATTGGTACGTGAGATGGGTACGTTGTCCGTATTACCCTCTACCAGTACTTCGTAATCTTTGTAGTCGGTGATAATCTTGGCAATCTTGCTCAACGTTTCGCCGGCGCGTTCGTTGATTTCGTAACTGCCGCTCTTGTAGAGCATATTGTCTGCTAAAGAGATGTAAACCACACCTTTCAGTACTTTCACATCTACTTCTTTCAATTCCTCGCGGCTCAGGGAGCGGGTCAGATTGTTGGTTAGCATAACGTTCAGTGAGTCCGATTTACTCTTGGCATCCACTAATTGCTTGATGTAGCGGTTGGAGGCATTGATTTCATCTACCAGTTTGGAAATGTTGATATTCCCTTGCGAGTTCTGCTGGAGGCTCTTGTCAAGCGATCCTTGCAGGGTAGCGTAACTGTTACGCAATTCCTGATTATTTTTTCGGGCTTCGCTTAGGCGATCCTCCAAACTTTTAGATTGTGTGCGGTATTCGGCAAGCTGGATTTGTGCGTCCTGATATGACTTGTCGAGAGCAGACTTTTCGTCTTTCAGTTTGTTATAATCTGTTTGAAGATTCACAAATTCCTTCTTGGTCACACATCCCGTCAGGAATAGAGTTGCGACCAACAGAAAGGATGCAGCTAATTTTGTACGTTTCATAAATCTTTCTTTATTAAATGTTTACTAGGCGCAAAGATAAGAAAATCCCCGTACTCCGGTTGCGGAGACGGGGATATATTATTTGTTTTATAGGTACTTTATGAAATTATGCGTTCAGAGCCTGCTCAATATCTGCAATGATATCATCTACGTTTTCAATACCTACCGATAAACGGATCAGGTCGGGACGTACTCCGGCTTCCAGTAACTGCTCATCCGATAACTGACGATGGGTATGGCTGGCAGGGTGCAGTACACAGGTACGCGCATCGGCAACGTGTGTTACGATAGCAACCAATTGCAGTGAGTCCATAAACTTGATGGAAACCTCGCGACCACCTTTCAATCCGAAGGAGATAACACCACATGAACCGTTCGGCATATACTTCTGTGCCAATTCATAGTATTTATTGTCCGGAAGACCACAATAGTTCACCCAAGCCACTTTATCATTTTTAGAAAGATATTCGGCAACTGCCTGTGCATTTTTGCAGTGTTGCGGCATACGCAGGTGCAGAGTTTCCAGACCGAGATTCAGCAGGAAGGAGTTCTGCGGAGACTGGATGCTGCCGAGGTCACGCATCAACTGGGCAGTAGCCTTAGTGATATAAGCCATCTTGCCGAAAGCTTTTGTATAAGTCAGTCCATGGTATGACTCATCCGGTGTACACAATCCGGGGAATTTATCAGCGTGTGCATCCCAGTCGAACTTACCGCTGTCTACAATACAACCGCCTACGCTGGTGGCATGGCCGTCCATATATTTAGTAGTAGAATGTACTACGATATCAGCACCCCATTCAAACGGGCGGCAGTTGATAGGAGTCGGGAAGGTGTTGTCTACAATCAAAGGTACACCATGACTATGGGCAATGCGGGCAAATTTTTCAATGTCCAATACTTCCAGTGACGGGTTGGAAATGGTTTCACCGAACAATGCTTTCGTATTCGGGCGGAAAGCTGCGGAGATTTCTTCTTCGCTGGCATCCGGACTAACAAAAGTAACTTCAATACCCAATTTCTTCATAGTCACCCCGAAGAGATTGAATGTACCGCCATAGATAGCGGACGAACAAACGAAGTGATCGCCTGCCTGGCAGATATTAAATATAGCATAGAAATTGGCAGCTTGTCCGCTGGATGTCAGCATACCGGCAACACCGCCTTCAAGAGCAGCTATCTTGGCGGCAACAGCGTCGTTGGTAGGGTTTTGCAGGCGAGTATAGAAATAACCGCTCTCTTCAAGATCGAAAAGGCGTGCCATTTGCTCGCTGGTTTCATATTTGAAAGTGGTGCTTTGATAAATGGGGAGTACACGGGGCTCGCCCTTCTTAGGAGTCCATCCTGCCTGTACGCAGAGGGTTTCCGGTTTAAATTGCTTTGCCATAATGCTATTTGTTTTTATAGTTTTTTATCAATTAACGCATTTGTGGACGCAAAAGTAGGGAAAATAATTGTATTTTTGTCCGCAAGATGAATAAATGGAAAATGAAACAGTTATTTTGCTTTCTTATTTTGCTTTTTTGCATGTCATTCTCTTACGAAGCGTTGGCCCAGGAAGAGCGGGCTACGCCGAAAAGCGGTGAGGGAATATCTGGTTTTCTACAGCGTAACGGGCGTACCGGAAAAGCGTACTATCAGGAGTTCCTGGAACTGAATAAGAAACAATTGCGAGGTAAAGAAGAATTGCGGCTGGGAGTGAAATATTTGCTTCCACCTCTGAAAAAGGGGAGTGGCAATACGGCTGCTTCATCCAATTCTTCTGCTTCAAACTCATCTGCTTCTAATTTTTCTGCCCGTTCCGGCAACAAAACAATTCGTGAACCTCTTTTCGGGAAAAGCCTTGCTGAAGTTAAAGTGACGGGAAACCGTCTTCAAGGTGCGTGTTTCTACGTGGTGAGCGGGCATGGTGGTCCCGATCCCGGTGCCATTGGCAGGATAGGAAGCGTGGAGCTGCATGAGGATGAATATGCTTATGATGTCGCTCTCCGTCTTGCCCGGAATCTGATGGAGGAAGGCGCTAAGGTTTATATTATTATTCAGGATGCCAAAGACGGTATTCGTGACGATCAATACCTTAATAACAGTAAACGCGAAACTTGTATGGGTGATCCTATTCCTCTGAATCAGGTTGCCCGCCTTCGCCAGCGCTGTGAGAAAATAAATGGACTCTATCAGAAAGACCGCAAGAGTTATACGTATTGCCGTTCCATCTTCTTGCATGTGGATAGCCGTAGTAAGAGTCACCAGACGGATGTATTCTTCTATCATGCTCCCAAAAGTGTGAATGGTAAACGGTTGGCAACTACAATGAAGAATACTTTCGAATCTAAATACGACCGCCACCAACCTAACCGCGGCTTTTCGGGAACTGTCAGCGCACGCAATTTGTATGTGCTGGCCAATTCCAGTCCTGCCGGAGTGTTTGTAGAGTTGGGCAATATTCAGAATACTTTCGACCAACGCCGGTTTGTTATGAGTTCCAATCGTCAGGCGTTAGCGAAGTGGATGATGGAAGGTTTCATCACTGATTATAAGAAGAGCAAATAAATACTTGTCAGCGAAATCAATACGTCTATTCTCATCTTTTTTCTCTCTTACTGACCCAAAAGACAATTTTTTTGTTATTACAGCAACGCCATTCTATTTGTCTGGCTTAACTGAATTAACTATTTGTAAAATGAAATTGTTATGGGAAAGAATTTATTAATTCTGGGCGCATTTGTAAGCGTCCTGATGCTTGCCTCATGTACAGGCGGCAGGAAAGAAACGGTGACTTATACCCCTGAAGAAATAGCAGATGCAGGGCAGGTGATGAAATACTACGACGCCTCATTGGCTCTGTTGAAAAATGTGGTAAAGGAGAGGGATGTAAATGCGGTGTTGGGGTATATGGAACAAAAGACGGAAGTACCCATGTTTTCATACATCATGTCTCCCGTCATTTCGAAAAAAGATTCTGCGGAGGTGATGCTACCGGGTGAATGCTTCGGTGAAGATGTAAGACAGAACCTGATACAGAATTATGCGGAGCTTTTTCAGTCGAGAAATCAGTTCTATGCTAATTTCAATAAATACTTGTCTCTTCTGAAAGAAAAAAAGACCGAAGGGATGGCAGACTTGCTGAATAATAACTATGAATTGAGCGTGGAAATGTCTGAATATAAGCAGAATATATTTGATATATTGAGCCCGATTGTTTCAAATGCCCAGCGGGTTCTTCTGGCAGAAAATCCTGTGAAAGAGCAGATCATTGCAATGAAAAGCATGAGTACGACTATGCAGAGCATCATCAATTTGTATGCCCGTAAGCATGTTGAAGATAAATCCCGCCTGGATTTAAAGATTATGGAATTGCGACTTCAACTGGATGCGGCAGAGAAACTACCGGTAGTAAAAGGACATGAGGAAGAATCAGAGAAATTCAAGGATTTCCTGTCTAAAACAGAAGGATTTCTGAAAATAGTACAAGATGCCCGTCAGAAGAACTCATATGCTGATGAGGACTTTGAGGAGATCAGTAGCTACGGATTAGGCATTATATAAGTTCTTTCGCTACACGTGGCACAATCATTTTATGGAAAGGCTTAATAAAGAAGAAATAAGCCTTTCCTAATGCATTGTGATATTGAACCACGGTTGTTATATCTATCAGGTTGTTTCCTATCTTGGCAATGGAGACATAAAACAATAAGTGCTTATCATCTTTCTTCATGATAGCCTCATTTTCTGTATCTTCTATTATACAATCTTCTGTTTTCAACACTTTTCCGGTTTCAAGCCCCAAAGGTTTTACCAGAATATTCCTGACTTTCATTAACAAACTGAGCCACGCCGGGGAGTGATTGAATATTTTTTTGATCAGTTCTTTGGGAATTATCTGTTCTGCAGGCTTTTGGGCTTTCACAATGAATGTATCATGATAATCTGCCGGAAGATATTTGTCGATAAGTCTTTCCATATCTTTGAATAAAGTTGGGTTAGTTAAATGTCCTGTACAAAGATAGTGTTTCCGGATGGAATAATGGGAATGTCTTAATCATCATTTCCAGAAATTTGATATCTTTGTTGCGAACAGTAACTTAACTATTATGAATACTTTGAGTTTAACCCCAGGGATAAGCGTTCGAAGATTAGACTTATCTGAATATAAAGAGGCCGCATCTCTTTCTTTGGAAATATATCTTCAGACGGGTGAAGAGGATTTTGATGAACAAGGATTGGAAACTTTCAAAAGCTTTGTCAATGATGAGGCGATGATAAACAGCTTGGTCATTTATGGTGCATTTGATGAGGCAAGACTTGTGGGTGTGATGGCAGTCAAAGATGAAGGGAAACATATTTCCCTGTTTTTCATACGGGAGGCATATCACCGGAAAGGTATAGGCAGAAGATTATTCGATGCTTTTATCGAAGAGACTTCTGTGCCGGAAATGACTGTAAATTCCTCTACGTATGCAGTGCCTTTCTACAAAAGTTTGGGATTTGAGCAGGTACAGGAACCGCAGATTACGAATGGACTGAAGTATGTGCCGATGAAAAGAGAGATAAAGTAATAGTTATATATTGCGGACAAAGACTATTTGCCCGCAATATATAAGATGATTATTCTACCGGAATGAAGATTTCTGTCAACAAATCTTCCGGCTTCGTCTTGCATGGATCATTCAGATAACGTTCGGCACTCGACTCGTCTCTCATCGTACATTCCATTTCGGGAATGAACTTTCCGTAAATCGTGTCGTATACGCTTTGCAGATGCTCATAAGATCCTTTATAGGTAAACACTGCATAACGTCCGGCAGGCAATTGCTTGAAGCCGACATCACCTTTGGGAGTTACGGTTACAGGCATCACCATGCAAACATCGGTACGCAACTTGTCGGCAGGCGTCACTTTGGGATCATCGTGGTACATGCAATAAGGGGCCATGTCACCCATCGGCAGTTTTTCTTCTTTGATGAATTGGAACAAACGCATCCATGTGCTTCCGTAATCATTCATTTTATAGTCTCCGAACAGGCGGATATAAATTACATTTCTGGCAGGCACTTCTCTTATTTCTTTCTTTAACTCTAAATCGGGTCTGATAATTGCTGGTTTCATAATTACAAAATTTTTATTGTTACGATACTCATTAGGTGAAATTCCATAGAACTGCTTGAATACTTTCGACAGTGACGATGGTGAGGAATACCCGATGCGATAAGCGATATCTGCTATAGGCAAATCCGAGTAACGCAACAGGCGGGCGGCAGATTCTGTTCGTGTCCGGACTATGAACGTCCCGATTGGCTCGCCCAGAAATGCTTTCATGATGCGATGGAAGTAGAACGGAGAGAAATGGGAAATCTTGGCCAACGATTTCAGATCAATCTCTTCTCCAAGATGGAGGTTGATGTAATCTACTACTGCATTTACGCATTTCTGATACTCTTCACGCGTGGTCTTCTTGCTATGTTCCATAAGTTCTTCTTTGAATTTCACGATGCAAAAATAAGGGTAAATAGAATAGGGGACTTGTCCAAAGTTGCTATAAATTCAATATCTTTGTACCCCTTCCCATGATTTTAAAGAAATGACCAAAGATATAAAAAAGAAACTACAGGAGTGGGCAAAGACCTATCATTGTGCGGATTTTATTCAAAATGATCCGGTACAATTCCCGCATCGCTACCGGCGGAAACAGGATATAGAAATCAGCGGTCTGCTGACTGCTATTATGAGTTTCGGTAATCGCAAGCAGATTCTGAAGAAAGCCGATGAATTACACGATTGTATGGGAACCTCTCCTTATCAATATGTACTTTCCCGTCGTTGGGAGAAGGATTTTCCTGCTGAGGAAAAACGTAGCTTCTACCGGATGCTTTCGTATGCCGATTTTTATTCTTACTTTGAACGCTTGTATGCTGCTTATTCCCGTTTTGAAAGTTTGGAAGAGGCGCTCCAAGTGTATTCCGGACTGCCAATAGAGAAACTCTGTGCTTTCTTGGAAGTATCTTCCCGCAGTCCTCAGAAGAAGCTGAATATGTTTCTCCGCTGGATGATACGTAAAGGTCCGGAAGTTGACTTCGGAATTTGGGAAAGTTTTGATTGCAGGGATTTAATCATCCCTTTGGATACGCATGTCTGTCGCGTAGCCCGATTGCTGGAACTTACCGAGACGGAAACTTTTTCTTTGAAAAATGCGCAAAGGATAACTGCCGCATTAGCGGAAGTCTTTCCGGATGATCCCTGTTTCGGTGATTTTGCTTTGTTTGGCTATGGGGTGAATAATAAGTAGGAGCTATCAGTTGAAGATTAGCTTTGTTGTATCATATCCCCGGTGAGCAGCTATGCTGAGAAGCTGCTCCTTTATGTCTTCCGGAAGTTGTTTCTCGCGACTCAATATCCATAAATATTTGTCCGTACTGCTACCCACCAGTACATAACCATAATTTTCTTGATCCAGTTCCAGTATGTAATAATCGGAATAGAACCAAAGAAAGAAGGACACTTTTAATTTGCCCGGCTGCTGCGGATCGGGCTGTTTCGCACGTCCGGTTGCTTTTTTGAATACTCCATTCCGGTAACCGGCATTTTCTACCTTGATGCTTCCGTCAGGCTGGAGAGTGTAAGTTGCGGTAACATTTACCATATCTTTCTCAAAATGGTTTTCGTAGCGGGCTATTTCGTGCCACACGCCCATATAGCGTGGAATATCTACTTCTCTAACGGTATTTTTGATTGCTGCTTTCATATCTGTTATGTTTTTATTCATAACACACTGTGATTCGTATTTGTTCTTTGGCATTATGTCCCTTTTTTACTATCTCTCCCCATTCCTTTTGTCTACTTTTGCCGCAATTCATGAGATATATCATATATTTGTCGTATGCAAACTTTTCGTATCGTAAAACCTGCTCCTGCATTGGCTCCTTATATCCGTTATTATTGGATATTGCGGGATGATGCCCTTACTCTTGTGTCGGAACGGACATTGCCTGTTGGCTGTATGCAGCTGGTATTTCATAAGGGCAGGCAATTATTATCATTGCAAAATTCACAATTACAACCACAATCCTTTATTTGCGGTCAGTCTTTCGGCTTTTCCGACGTTATATCGACGGGAATGATTGAAATGATAACGGTGGTTTTCCAGCCCTATGCGGCAAAGACTTTCCTGCGAATCCCGCTGCATCTTTTCTTCGGGCAAAGTATCTCTACGGATGAAGTAGAAGATACGGAACTCTCTGATTTATCCCGGAGAATCGTGGATACTCCGGATAATGACCAATGTATCCACTTGATTGAAGACTTCTTCTTCCGCCGTTTGGTTTCCTGTTCCGAATACAATCTGAAAAGACTTTCTACTGTTTTGCATGAAATAAACCTCCATCCGCAAGTCAGCACATTAGAGCTTTCTGATATAGCCTGCCTCAGTTCCAAGCAGTTTGGCCGTATATTTGCCGATTATATAGGTACTACTCCTAAAGAATTCCTTCGTATTGTGCGCATGCAGCGTGCTCTTTATACTTTGCAACAAGATCCGGCGTTACCTTTTGCCCAGGTAGCTTATGAGTGTGGCTTTTCCGACCAATCTCACATGATTAAGGAGTTTAAACTCTTCTCCGGCTATACCCCTGCCGAATACCTATCTGTCTGTGCTCCTGTCTCCGATTATTTTTCCACTCTTTAAAGATGTCTTTTTTCTTCTATTGAAGGTTACCGGCTTACCCTATTTTTGCATTGTCTTTGCAAAGGCATAGTAATAACCATAAAAAGAAAACAAAATGAAAAAACTAATTGCATTTTTTGAAATTCCTGCTGCTGATTTCCGTCGGGCAATCGATTTTTATGAAACCGTGTTGAATATGAAACTTCCGACTTGCGAATGTGAGGAAGAGAAGATGGCATTTTTCACTGAAGAGGATGAATTTGTCGGAGCAGTTTCTTATGCTTCTGATTTCCTTCCTTCTGAAAAAGGGGTACTCATTCATTTCAATGTAGATGAGATTGAGCCTACTCTTGAAACAATTTTGAAAAAAGGCGGAAAAGTCGTTATTCCCAAAACAAAGATTGAGGCAGAGGGTAGGGGGTATTTCGCTGTATTTGTTGATACGGAGGGAAACCGCGTCGGTATTTATGCAGATAAATAATCAGCATTTCTGATTTTTCTGTTTACATTTGCAGCACACTTTTAAAATGTACAAATATGATTAGACTGAATGTTTTTATTCAAGTAAGTGAAAGTAACCGTGCTGCGGTGTTGGAAGCTGCAAAAGAGTTGGTAGCATCTTCTTTGAAAGATAAAGGTTGTATTGCCTATGATATTTTCGAAAGCGCCACCCGTAATGATGTCCTGATGATTTGCGAAACTTGGGAAGATGCAGAATCGCTGTCTGCTCATGAGAAAGCAGAACATTTTGTTACATTGGTTCCCAAAATACAGGGATTGGCTTCCATGAAGTTAGAGAAGTTTAGCTTCTGATATTGGGAAAGAGGATATGCTGCATTGGGCTATATCCTCTTTTTCTTTCTATCCTTTATATATGAATTTCAGTTATAAGCAAATTTGGATAATTGCGTATCCCATTCTTATCAGCCTGCTGATGGAGCACATGATAAATGTTACGGATACAGCTTTTTTAGGCCACGTAGGTGAAGTAGAATTAGGAGCATCTGCATTGGCTGGCGTTCTTTATATGGCTATTTATATGCTTGGCTTCGGATTCAGTATTGGTGTACAGATTCTGATAGCTCGTAGAAATGGCGAACAGAAGTATAGTGAAATAGGCGGAGTATTTATACAGGGCGCTTTTTTCCTGCTGGCATTGGCTACCGTCATGTTTTTCTTGTGCGATTTTATCACAACACGCATTCTTGGTCGTCTGATATCTTCCGATCAGGTTTATACTGCTGCCGCTTCTTATCTGGAATGGAGAAGGTATGGGCTTTTCTTCTCTTTTATTGCAATCCTGTTTCGCGCTTTCTATATTGGTATAACGGAGACACGTACTCTGACGCTCAACTCTATAGTGATGGTGCTCAGTAATATTATTTTCAATTACATTCTGATATTCGGAAAATTCGGTTTCCCGGCTTTAGGTATTGCAGGTGCAGCAATCGGTTCTTCACTGGCGGAGTTGGTATCGTTACTGTTTTATGTGGCATACACCTGGCTGAAAGTGGATAAGAAAAAATATGCTTTATTCCAACAGTTTAGTTTCAAACTGTCCGAATTTAAATGCATTTGGAATATCTCATGTTGGACCATGCTTCAGTCTATACTGTTCCCGTCTCAGTGGTTTTTGTTTTTTATAGCCATAGAGCATTTGGGAGAACGATCTTTGGCCATAGCTAATATCATGCGGAGCATCAATACGTGTTTCTTCATGGTTATTTTTGCGTTTGCCGATACTGCAAGCTCCATGGTGAGCAACCTGCTGGGAAGGGGTGAAGAGAAGAGCGAAATCTGGCTTGCCTGTAAACGTGCCATACGCTTGACTTATATGATAGGTATACCGTTCCTATTGCTGTCCGCCTTGTTTCCTACCGTGTTGTTGCAGATATATACCAATAGTCAGGAGTTGGTACAAGCAGCATTACCTACTATGTACATCATGTTATCAGGATATCTCCTTTCAGCTCCCGGATTGGTGCTGTTTAATGCTGTTTCCGGCACAGGAAATACAAGCCGGTCTATGAAAATTATGTTGATAACCATTTCCATTTATGTTGTTTATGTGGTTGTTATGGTTATGTATCTGCAAGTGGATGTCGCTATAGCGTGGACAAGTGAATATATTTACGGGGGTATGTTGCTGTTGCTTTCTTATCTGTATCTGAAAAGGGAGAATTGGAATAAGCGCATTTAATTACGATTCGGATATAAGAGAAGTTTCTTCATTTTTTCTCTCTATTCTAATGTATTGCGATACTCCTGCTGTTTCTTTTTAGGTAATTTCTTGATTACTTCCTCTATAGAGCAAAAGTGAACATCTTGTCCATGATTTTATAGACAAGGGTATTTTCGCCAAAGGGGAAACTTTCTGTTGCTCCTTTGATACTTAAACAATATTCCCGATATTCTTCAATATTCATGGCTTTATCCTTTTTCATTTTACTCCGTCTCAAAAATACGATTTCTTTTCATAAGCTCATGTAAAAGTTCCATAAAAAAGAACTTAAATACCACTTGGAATAAGGACAATGCATACTTTTGTGAAAGTAACATACCTACGGGTGATGGTGCATGAGTAGAACATGAAAAAAAGTGGTAAAAGCAGATGTTGCGAATAGGTGTAAAGACGTCGATGTGGAATCCTTGGCACGGCTGTCATAAGTTTAGTACAGGGTGTCAGCATTGCTATGTTTATCGCACGGATGGTAAATATGGTAAAGATAGTTCTGTTGTAACAAAGACGGAAAAGTTCAATCTGCCTGTACAACGGAAGAAAAACAAAACATATAAGATACCTTCCGGTAATCTGGTCTATACTTGTTTTACTTCTGATTTTCTGGTAGAAGATGCTGACGTATGGCGTCCTGAAGCATGGGAGATGATGCGGTTGAGGCAAGATCTTCATTTCCTTTTTATCACTAAACGTATTGACCGGTTGAAGGATTGTTTACCTCCTGATTGGGGAGAAGGATATGATAATGTAACGATCTGTTGTACGATGGAGAATCAGGATCGGATTGACTATCGCCTGCCTATTTATAAGGCAGCTCCCATAAAGCATAAGATCATTATTTGTGAACCTCTTCTCAGTCGGATAGATTTCAGGGGAGAGTTAGGTGAGTGGGTTGAGCAGGTTGTAGCTGGAGGAGAATCCGGTCGGGAGGCCCGTGTATGCGATTATGACTGGGTTTTGGAGATTCGTCGCCAATGCATAGATGCCAATGTAGGCTTCTGGTTCAAACAAACAGGCTCTTTTTTACTGAAAGAAGGAAAGGTGTTTAAAGTGGCCCGGCAGTTTCAGCATTCGCAGGCCCGTAAGGCAGAAATAAATTATGAGCCGGATCGCCCCTCTCTTATAGAAGAGAATACGGGTAATGTGATTTTGTAGTCTCCTGCGTTCAACTATCCTACCGGTTTGATTGTTATATACTCAATATATCAATAACATAAGATTTGTTGGAGAGCTGAAGATATGAAACAACTCATATTTGTTTTTATATTGTTAACGAGTTGTCTGGCTTGTGCCAATAACCGTGCTGGGCAGACAGAAAAGAAAGAAGATATGAAATCAACTAAGGAAATTTATTTGGCAGGAGGCTGTTTCTGGGGAACCGAACACTTTCTGAAACTGATTGATGGCGTAGAGGCAACGCAAGTAGGTTATGCAAACGGCAATATTGCCAATCCGACTTATAAACAGGTATGTACCGGAACTACCGATTTTGCAGAAACCGTGAAAGTGCAGTATGATCCCGTGAAAGTGGACCTGCCTTTTCTTATAGATCTTTATTTCAAAACCATCGACCCTACCAGTGTAAACAAGCAAGGTAATGATAGGGGTACTCAATATCGTACAGGCATCTATTACACCGATCCGGCAGATTTATCGGTCATTCAGGAAACGGTACACCGTTTGGCTGCAACTTATACCCGTCCGCTGGCAGTAGAAATGAAGCCTTTGGAGAACTTCTATCCGGCAGAAGATTATCATCAGGATTATCTGGATAAGAATCCGGGCGGGTATTGCCATATTCATCCTGAGTTATTCGACTTGGCGCGTAAGGCTAAAATGCCGAAGAAATCTGCCCCCGCTTATAGTAAACCGGATGATGCGGCCTTACGTTCCAAACTTACTCCGGAACAATATGCCGTGACTCAAAAGAATGCAACCGAGCCGGCTTTTCATAATGATTATTGGGATGAACACCGTCCCGGAATTTATGTAGACATCACTACGGGTGAGCCTTTGTTTGTTTCAACCGATAAGTTTGATTCCGGTTGTGGTTGGCCCAGTTTCTCAAAGCCGATTGACCGTAAACTTATTCAAGAGAAAATGGATACATCTCATGGCATGGTGCGTACAGAGGTTCGGAGTGCTGCAGGCGATGCCCACTTAGGACATGTCTTTACAGACGGTCCGGCGGATAAAGGTGGTTTACGCTATTGCATTAACAGCGCTTCGTTGCGCTTTATTCCTAAAGATAAAATGAAGGCGGAAGGATATGGAGATTACATCGACTTGGTAAAGTGATGTTTCGTTGGAAAAATGCGGGTTTATGACGAAGCATTGCGCTATCGTTTTTGAGTTTTAAAAACATTGTTTGCATTCGATATGTTATCATATCATAAATAAACAGTTTTCAAATAGTACGATTATGGCTAAAAAAGCCTTATTTGGAAGGTAAAGTATTTTTGTGGTAAAGGTTTCCATGTTGTTTTGAGAAAGAGAATGAAGACTTGAATTGCGCAATGGAGTGCTTGTTGCAGTGTCACAGTTGTTTACGTGTGGAATATGAAGAGCTTATACCTTTCTTGACCCCATTCGTGCATCTGCTGGTCAGCAACAATGAGGGAGCAAGACTGTATGGATTTCGCGCACTTGCCAATACCCTGCATCTGCTTATAGATTTCATGGATGCGGATGGAAGTAGACATGTGATAAGCATTAAAGCGTTGAAAAACAGTTGTTCATGGTGCAAATCGAGTTGTATCCGAGGGACTGATTCCTGTTTCCTTTTTTGATTTCCAAATAGGGCAAAAACGGCTTTTTTCGCGAAAAGTCGTTTTTGGTATATTGGTATATATGTCGGATCTTTGCAGAGTCAAAAAGATAA
>NZ_CABJDN010000005.1:0-596169 GCF_902364365.1 Bacteroides intestinalis
GCCTGCGCTTGTACAAGTGTGAACGTTCACTTGTACAAGCGCAGGCTCTCGCAGCCGCAAGTGTTCAATTACAATAATTAGAACGACCGTCCCTTAAATATATTCGACTCAGACAGCGGGACGAGTTTACCGTCCAACGTTAATCTATTCGAGTTGAAATTAGGATTTACTGTGGCAGATACATTGTTGCGGCCATGAGTGAGCCTGATAGAGACTTGTGCTGAGATTCCTACACCTGTCACACTAAAATTGCAAGTTACATTCCCTTTTTTGTCGGTGGTGGTTTTCACTTCACCTACAGTGCCATCCACTGTAACACCTCCAATTCCATTAGGACCTGCAAAGGCACCGTTGAAAGCAATCTGTACGGATGCCCGGTTACCATTTAAAAGGATAAAATTGGTATTGGATGTAACAAAAGCACTACGGCCTCTTTTGAATGTCACACGATCCGCTTCCAATACAAACTTTCTCTCCTTTATGGCTTGTACTGCATCAGTGTATGCTCGTTCTTCTTCTATTTTCTCACGAGCTTTTTCTGCATCACGTTGTGCTTTACGTTCAGCACGACGACTTTCACTTTTACTTTCCTGTGCATAGATTGTTGTAGATGCACCTATGAAAACCAACATCAATAATGCGATAATCTTTTTCATAACTTATTCTATTCTTTTTGTTAGAATAAACAATCAGACAATGAAAAGGATGCATGTGACCCGTATTATTATTATATGAATTAATATTTATTATAAGTAATACGCTGTTATGTTATTCCTTTCCTAAATGCGTTTTATGATGAAACATCATTTGGGAGGTCTCCCCCCCAATGATCAATGCCAGACTCTCTTAAAGTCATAAGAAAAGCGTTATTCTATTATTAAGTTTCGTCCTTTAGGATATTTCACTTTATAGCGTAAAGCTAAATCACGTTGTTCGCCGGGTTGTAAGGTCATTTGCCAGGTGATGATACCTTTCGCTTCATCCAGACTGCCGCCACTGATTTCTTCTGCTGTTACGGTAATGTTATTGTTGCGTGATACGGGTAGCTGGTCGTAAAGCGTAAGGGTGACAGGCTCGGGACGCGTATTGCGGACAGAAAGTTTCCATGCGATGGATTGCGTCTGATTGGAACCCATAAACTTGCGTGAGGTATATTCGTTCTCTTTCGTACGCTGTATCATGATACGTTTGTCACGACCTAAAGAGAAGGACAGTGTGTCGTTCTGTTGGGCGACATTCATAATGGACTTGCCAATGAAAGTATTCTCAAAGTAAACATTTGCTTCGCCTTCAAGTAAGTTTAGCTTTTCCCAATCGGTTACCTGGGCAATCAGGAAAGCATCTTTATCTATTTTCGGAGTACTTTGGTAAATATAGGAAGCGGGTAATTCGTAATGACCGATTTCAGCAACTACGGGCTTATTATCAGAAGGAATGGTGTAGGGGACTTTTATTTCAAATTCGTAGCCCATCTGTCCCTGGCTTTGTTCAACGTCAAGGGCCATGCTGGCTTCTTCTTCGTATTGAATATCTTTTTTATGGTTTACCTTAAGACCGGAGACAGCACCTGCCATAAGAGATTTCCTTTCAGCGCCGTAACCTACTACCACTACTTCATCCAATGTCTGTGTATCTTCTTGAAGGGTAACATTCATAATATTTCCTTGTATATCTCTGGTCTGAGTCTCAAGGCCAATATATGAAAACTGAAGTTTGTTTTGTCCATTGGGAATAGTTATGGAATACTTACCGCTTATGTCGGTTATGGTTCCTATCGTAGTCCCCGGGATGGTAACGATAGCACCTATTACGGGCGTACGTTCATTATCAAGAACGACCCCTGAAACAGTGTTTCCATTGAGATTCAAATTGTAGCGTGGTGCTGCAAGTCCGTAATCCAACCAGTAAGTAGACAGAGTGGGGGCTACGCTTCCGGTGGAAGGATTAGAGGAGGAAAGGGATAATTCTACGTTCTTCCACTCTTCCCTGGTATTCTGAAAGATGTTGGCTTTGTAAATGATGGAGATAGGTTCGGCCAGGCTACCGGAACGAACATCATAGGAGGGGAACCAACCGGCATTTTTTACATAATAGTTCAGAGTGAATGTAGCTTTACAAGCTGCTGGTGCATTTACATTGACCATAATTTCACTCATCGGGGTTAGAGATTTACCGCTTAGTTGTGCCAGTTCAGAGTTAAGTTGTCCCTGTTTGATGGTAAGTTCGGCTATCTGTTCATTGATAGCCAGTTCTTTTGTTTTCAGGGTTTTCAACTGTCCGGAGTAATATTGATTCACTTCTTTGATAGTGGCCAGAGAAGTAGCGGTATTCTTATTGCTGACGGAACAGTTTGTTTTCAGCATTTCATATTCGGCATTGATAAGTCCAAGCTCGGCATTCTGTTCTTTCTGCTGTTTCTCTATTTTCTTAAGTTCCTTTTGCAGGCTTTGTTGTTGTTCGCTGACGGTGAGGCTGTCTATATAGTTATATTGCCGGTTGACTGCTGTAACAGTGAGTTTTCCCTTTGCGCTGACCTGCATACTTTGTGCATCCATATAGGGGGATAATCCGGTAAAGATGAGTGTTGAATTTCCCGCCGGAATATCTACTTGTTTGGTACGCGTCACTTGGGCACCGTCAATGAACAGCATTACCTTTTCGGCAGTTGTTTTCACCTTGTTTTGTCCCATAAGGGTGGTGGCTGCACAAAGGCAGAAACATGCCCATAGTCCTAATCTCAGTCGTTTCATAGTCAGTCTTTTTAATGTTATGTCACAAATATATGGATATTTCATTAACAATTGCTTTTATATATTGTCTTTTTTGCTTGCATCTTTACTGAAAAGATTGTTCTTTTGTACAATGTGTTTGTTTACTCAATCTATCTGTGTTTTATGAAAATCAATCAATGGATATTTTACTGTTTGTTTCTGGGACTCATCAGTTGTCAATCACAAGAACAGACTTTTACCGTGCACTGCTCCGGACTGGACGCTTACGAAGGAGATACGGTCTACCTGTGGCGATATGGTGCCGACCGTATGACGAGTGACCGTGATTATGGGAAAGCTCCCTTGGACTTCGCTATTATCAGAAACGGAGAAGTTTCATTTTCCGGAAAAGAAGATACGTTGCATATCTATGGAATGGAGCATTCCGGCAGTATGAATTTCTTTTATCCCGAAAGAGGGGAACTGACGTTGACAAATCCTGTACCGGACAAGAGTACCAATCCCTATTCACAGAACGTACGTCTTTGGAAACTTTGGCATGAAGATGATTTTCCGCTGGAAGCTACGCGGCAATTTGTATTCGATAATGCCCGGAATGCAATAGGATGGATGGTGTTTGATCGTTGGGCAGCGATCTATCCGGATGAACTGGAGACATTGTATCAGAAAACTCCTTCACAAATGCGCGACAGTACATCTGTATTGATAGGACTGAAACGGATGCTGGATGCTACCCGTAGCCTGAAGCCGGGAGATCATTTTATTGACTTCAAACAAGTGGAGTATGCAGAGAAAGACAGTTTGCTCTTTTCGGACATTGCAGGACAGGGACATCCCGTGTGTTTACTCTTTTTTCTGAAGCCCAATGAAAAAGATGCTGTCCGTACAGAAATCAAAAATCTGAGAGAGCAATATCCCGATATACGTATTATTGTCCCCACTTATAGATATCCGGACCCGGAATCTAAAGAGTTCATTCATGAACTGGAGACCGACTATCAGGCGACCATCCTGGATGACAGTCGCCGTTTTGAGAAAAGTGCCCGCTGGAAGTATCGTATTTACGGTTCCTTCAACTACGAATACTTATTTGATGCCCAAGGGCAGTTGGTGAAGATGAAACCTGTTTTATAAAGACGCATAATAGGCTTCTGCCTTTGCAAGTGTTTCGGGCTTGCCCACATCAAACCAGTTTTCGCTGTCTATAGGAAATCCTTGAATGCGTGCTTTCGGGCAGATGTCCACATAAAACGGAATAATGGAAAATTTCCCTGTCCAGCGCTCATCTTCCATATAGCGGAAAATAGAGGGAGAAAGAACATGGACGCAACCAAAGGCTTGCAACTGATAATGATCGCTGGGATAATCGAGTTCTTTGGGGAGTACTTCGCTTGTAGAAATATTCGTCCAACCACAAAGACGATTGTCCTGATTCATCAATAGATAACGGGATGTTTTCCGGTGATTAGTGAGCAGAGTGGCATCTGCATCACTTTCCAGATGGTGGTGGTAGAAAGCATTGAGATCCAGGTCTGTCAGGATATCGGCATTATGTATAAGAAAAGGCTCGTTGCTCTCCAGCAGAGGACGGGCTTTTTTAATACCACCACCGGTATCCAGCAGTTCACCCCGTTCGTCACTGATATGAATATCCACACCGAAGTTCTGGTTTGTACGGAGGAAGTCTATAATCTGACTTCCAAAATGGTGGATGTTTATGGTGATATCATGGAACCCGGCATCTTTTAGCTTTAAGATGACACGCTCCAGCATCGTTTTGCCTGCTACGGAGACAAGTGCCTTGGGCATATTGTCTGTCAGTGGGCGCAGGCGGGTGCCGAGGCCTGCGGCAAATATCATTGCTTTCATTCTTTTTATTTCTTGAATTATCGGAAGTTTAGACCAATATTCTTACCCTCTACCTATCTGCTCCGTATCAAGTCCCTGTCTGGGCCGTACCAAGTCCGTCTGTATAGATACGGAGCTGGTACGGACTTGACAGGGAACGGAACAGTAGGAATGAGGAAAAATAGACTACTATTCTTTAGTTTTTCGCTTTAAAAGTCTGTTCAATATTCTGTTCCCTGTGCATCAGATTTACCTGTACTCCGAATTTCTGGTTCAGATGTTCTGCCAGGTGTTGTGCTGAATAAACCGAACGGTGTTGCCCGCCTGTGCATCCGAAACAAATTGAAAGGTTCGTAAATCCACGTTCTATATATCGTTTCACGGAAGCATCTACCAGACCGTATACATGTTCGAGGAACGTGGTTATTTCTCCATCGTCTTCCAGAAAGCGGATAACAGGTTCATCCAGTCCGGTGAAGGGTTTATAACGGTCGTACTTACCGGGGTTGTTTACAGCACGGCAGTCGAATACAAAGCCGCCACCATTGCCACTGGAATCTTCAGGGATACCTTTCTTGTATGCAAAACTGGTAACCTTTACTACAAGACGGCGCTTTTGGAGGTCGTCAGTAAATTGTTTCAGCTCAGTAAGTTCTTTCAGTACATGGCAGAGATACGGATATTCAGGATAGGGTTCCTGCAATAGCTGTCGCAGGTTTTCAATAGCGAAGGGGACGCTTTGGATGAAATGGGGTTTCTTTTCGAAATAGCCACGGAAGCCATAAGCACCCAATACTTGCATGGTACGGAACAATACGAAATGACGTAATTGAGCATAGAAATATTTCTCGTCCACAGGCTGGTATTTACACAGGGAGTCCAGATATTCCTTTAAAAGCTCTTTGCGAAGGCTCTCAGGATAATTGGCTTTAGCTTGCCACAGGAAGGAAGCCACATCATAATAAACAGGCCCCTTGCGTCCGCCCTGGAAGTCGATGAGCCATGGTTCACCTTCTTTAATCATAACGTTCCGGCTCTGGAAATCACGATACATGAATGTAGCCGAACTACTGCGCATCAATACGTCCGCCATCTTCTGGAAATCATCTTCCAGACGGTCTTCCTGAAACTCCATTCCGGTAGCTTTCAGAAAACAGTATTTGAAGTAATTCAAGTCCCATAAGATACTGCGGCTGTTGAATTCCGACTGTGGGTAACAGTATGAGAAATCCATTCCGTCTGCACCGGAGAACTGTACGGCAGGCAACAGGCGCATTGTTTTGCGCAGAAGCTGCTTTTCTTCTTCGTCAAAGACACTGGTCTTGCGCCCTTTTTCGATGGCATTGAACAGGAGAGTGTCTCCCAGGTCTTCCTGCAGATAAAATGCATCGTTATCACTCTTTGCTACTACTTGTGGCACGGGCAGTCCTTTCTTGCGGAAATGGTCTGCCATATAGAGGAAAGCCTGATTCTCTTCGAGGGAAGTCCCGCTGACACCGATAAGGGTAGGGGTACCTGTAAGGCGGAAGTAACGACGGTTGGAGCCGGATGAAGGAAGTTCTTCAATAGCTTCCGGTTCGTGTCCGGTATACGTACAATATAATTTCTTGAGTTCTTCAGTAATCATAGTAATTTACTTTTATTTGGGCAGCTAAGGTAAGAGTTTTAGGGAATATATACTACCTTTGCGGGAAATAAATCTGTGCGGTATGATAAGAAATATTCCCCAATTTCTGATAGCGGCGCCTACTTCGGGCACTGGAAAAACCACTGTCAGCCGATTGCTGATGACGTTATTGACGCAGAAAAAACTACGTGTGCAGCCCTATAAGTGCGGACCGGATTATATCGACACGAAGTATCATGAAAAAGCTTGCGGAATTCCGTCTTACAATCTGGACCTTTTTATGGCTTCCGGACAACATATGCGTGAAGTGTATGCTTCACATGCCAAAGATGCGGATGTCTGTATCGTAGAAGGTATGATGGGCATGTTCGACGGATATGATCGTAGTAAAGGTTCATCGGCAGAGATTGCAAAGATTTTGAATCTTCCTGTTGTGTTGGTGGTAAATGCTAAGTCGGCCGCTTATTCACTGGCAGCTATGATTAAAGGTTATTTGGATTTTGATCCGCAAGTGGAAGTCGCAGGCGTTATTTTCAATCAGGTAGGGAGCGACCGCCATGAGGAAATGTTGAGTGAGATTTGCGATGATCTGAATGTGCCTTGTTTGGGTTGCTTGCGGAAATTCGATGCTTTGAAAGAGGAAAGCAGGCACTTGGGGCTGGATTTCAGTCGTAAAGATGAAGATGGTATCACTGAGACCCTGCTGAAGCAGCTAGATGCACAATTGAATCTTGATCTATTGTTGCAGATCACACGCCGGGAGGTGGATGTCACCACAGAAGTCAAAAAGAATGTCTCTCTATCCGGAAATATATGGGTGGCACGCAATAAGGAAAGTTTCTCCTTTATCTATGCTGAACATCTTGATTACCTGAATCAGTTTGGTACGGTTACTTTCTTCGATCCGGAAGACAACAGTGCGGTAGTACCGGATGATGTGGATTTGCTCTATCTGCCCGGAGGTTATCCGGAAAATCGTGCGCTTCAATTGAGTGCAGCCCCCCGTGTAATAGATTCAGTCAAGGCTCATATTGAGCGGGGAGGAAAAACAATTGCTGAATGTGGTGGCATGATGTATTTGGCTTCGAAACTGGTGATGTGCAAAGATCCCTATACAGCTTTCAAAATGGTAGATGCACTACCTATGAAAGTTTCCGCTTGCAAGGATGATATGCGTTTGGCAATGGGGTATAGAAGCTTTGATTTTCGTGGGGTGAAACTGCGTGGACATGAGTTTCATTATTCACGGATCATTGAGCTGGATGAGAAGCTTGCTTCGGCTGTGCAAGTTTATAATGCTAAAGGACACCCTGTGAATACAGCCGTGTTTCGTTATAAAAACCTGATAGCGAGCTATACGCATTTGTATTGGGGAGAAACGGGAATTTGGTCATTATTCGAACAAGTTCCGGGAGAGTGAAATATTGTAAGATATACCTGCAATTTATGAGAAGAATTTATACTAAAACAGGAGATAAAGGAATGACAGGCATCCACGGTGGAGAGCGTGTTCCGAAAGATGATATCCGCATTGAAGCCAATGGTTGCATTGATGAACTGAATACGGTGATAGGAATTGTCAGGTCATTGCTTCCGGTGAAAGATGCATGGCAGGAATTACTCCATGATATACAACGTGAGTTGATGGTGGTGATGAGCCATGTTGCAACCCCTTCCGGCTTACGGGTTGCAGATCCGGAGAGACCGGGTAGTGGCAATCCCAACGAACTTCATGCTGTGGAAATGACAGTACGGTGCGAACAGGCTATGGACGCAATGATGCTTCAGCTTGAAGACAACGGCTATTTCCTGCTACCGGGTGGAACGCAGGTGTCGGCTCAATTACAGTTTGCCCGTGCCGTAGCCCGCCGTGCCGAACGCAGACTTTGGGCGCTGAATCGGGAAGATACTGTACCGGAAGATATATTGCGTTTTATCAATCGACTTTCCGACTTGTTCTTTGTCATGGCACGTATGGAAATGCAACGCCAGGGATGGGATGAGGAACGGTGGCAATCATTTGCTTATAAACGAAAACGATAATGCTTATGCTTGAATACCCATAAACTCAGCAAGAAGTACACTACCACTTGTACCCACAGGGTTATCATTTCCGGACGGATATCTGCCATATTTCCTCCCATTGAATTCAGTTTGACGAAAGCAAGCACGGCAGGTGCTGCCGGAACTACGTAGTGTGCTGCCTGCCAATACCATGGCATCAGTTCGAGCGGATAAGAGACGCCGGACAGGAAGATATAGCCTACGGAGAAGAAGGCAATCATCAGCAGAGGTGCTTCTGAGTCCGTGAAGTAACGTGATGCAGCCAGTCCGAAGAAACTCGTTCCTATCAGGAAGGGAATCATCATTGTGATAATGTCTCTGCCGTTTCCAATATTAGGGATACTGAAAAAATGGGGGAGTAAGCCTAATAAGAATAAGGCAAAGATGAAATAAAGCATAACGTAAACGAAGGTTCTTCCGGAAATATTATATAATGCTTGGCGCCAAGTAGAACTATCTGAGTTCTCCTCCTCCCGGGAGGTTGTTCTCCCCCGACTAACGGGGGAGTTAAGAGGGGGTAAGTACCCGTAGGAGGTGGTAGGTAAACGCTTTCGTTCTGCCTCTTCTCCGGTCACCATTCCTATCACCATCAATAAAGTCTGAAAGATAATGATAATCATAACTGCCGGAATAAGATATGAACCATATCCTTCCGTATAATTATACAGGGCTGTGCCCGCTACATTGACAGGTGCGGATGAGGCTACTGCCAGTAATCCCTGTGGTGGCAAGAATACGGCACCCTCTGCACGGTGTGCATCGTTTACGGCAAGCATCACGCGGGAAGAAGCCTCTTGCAGATTCTTGAAATTCAGGAAAGCATCCGTTGCGGCGTAAACACTAAAGACCGATTGTTCCCCACGGCCGACACGAGCGTCGAAATCGGCAGGAAGATATAGGATACCGTCTACTTTGCTCTGTTTCAGCCACTCTTTTGCTTCAAGATAATTGGGTGTCAGCGCGTAGACTGAGGCCTGTGGAGTGGCATTGAGTAACCGGATATATTCGCGGCTGAGAGCCGAATGAGAATTGTCGACAACTGCAACCGGGGTTTTCCGTACAAGGTTGGGAGCATACATCAGGTTATAGAGAAGACCGTAAGCAAAGATTCCACCTATTAGTACCAAGAGGATTGCTGCATTGGTGCTGATGGCACGCCATTCCCTGAAAATGATAGTGGCTATTGAGGGGGAATATGCAATACTGTGGATAGGGGCTGAATCTTCTTCTACTGTATCTTTCAAAATCCAGTGCCTCAATCTCGGCAGTATCAATAATGCCAGTAGTGGAAAAAGCAAAAGTATAGCTGCTGATTGCCAGTAATACCCGAAACCTGAATCAAAATAGATCATCGACTGTGAAATTTCAGTGAAGTGTCGGACGGGAAACAGATAGGATGCTGCGTGTACCGGAGGATACATACTTGTTACGGGAAAGGTGACACCTGAAAGAGTAGCACCTAATGAACCGATCATGGATACGATACTGATAATGTATGCTATCCGTGGGAAGATGGAAAATATAAACACTGCGAGTGCTTGCGTGGCGATGATAAAGATCAGTGTCATGAGATTCATCATCAGCAGGCTACCGTGGAAAGGAATGTGTACTACTCCATAAAGGATATAGTTTGCCAATATACCGATTACTGAGAAGATGAATGTATAAGGCAATAGTTTTCCGATGACGGCAGTCAGAATATTTCCTCGTGCTGTGGTCAGCCATTCCTGTGCTGTATTGAACTTGATTTCGCTGCCAATGGCATATACTGTCATCAACAGGATGAGTATCTGGAACAGGACATAGAAAAAAGGTTGGCTCAGATAAACAGAATAATCCAAGTCGGGATTATAAAGAGGGTGCATACTGGCTTGTACAGGTAGGAGGAATGTGGTTATCTGTTCCTGATTGAGCCCTAAAGATATAGCTTCCATGGCAATGGGAGAGAGAGCGACAGGTGCTAGCGCGGTTTCGAAAGCTGCCATCAACTCGCTACCCACGGAGAGGAGAGCATAATGGTAGTAGTAAGAAAGCGTGGCATCCATTCCTGTCGTAGCATGCTGTTCAAAGCCGGTAGGAATAGATAGGTAACCATATATTTCTTTGCGTTGCACGGCTTGCCGGGCGGCGGCTTCGTCGGTAAAATGCCGTGTGACGCTGAAAGTAGGTACGGCAGATATATTTCGTGCGATTTGCCGGGATGTGGCAGTATTGTCCTGGTCGACAATGCCAATAGGAATGTTCTCCATTTGTCCGCTACCGAAAATGGTTGCCATGAAGAATAAGCAGAATAGGGGCAGTACGAGGCATATGCCGAGGTATAACCTGCGGGAGGTCATACGGCGAAGTTCGCGGTGGAGTACATTGTATAACGGACTTTTCATCATTCACACAGATTATCGGTTAATCATTAATAGTAAGCAGCACTGACATTCCCGGACGCAATCCTTCTACTGATTGTGTGGGGCGGGCATGTATTTCAAAGGTCTGCATATCATAGCTTCCCGTCTGTTTGGTTGATTTCCAAGTGGCGAAGCTACCCAGCGGACTGATATAATAAATACGGAACTCTACGTTCTTTTTACCGATAGCAGGGACATCTGCATGGAATACACTGTCCATCTTGAATTGTGGCATCAGGTCTTCGCGTACATTGAGTACAACATGAGCGTCATTCATAACGACAAGGTTCATGATAGGTGTGCCTGGTGCAACAAGCTCTCCACGCTTGGGAAATATAGTTGAAATCTGTCCTGCTTCCGGTGCTGTCAGACGTGCATCGACAAGGAGGGCGGATACTTCATCTACTGTACTGCGTGCAGCATCTACCATGCTGCGTGCTGATGCGCGGTCTTCGCTTTGTGCTCCATCTACTGCCATCTGGTATTGTTCGTAAGCTGCGCGTTCGGCAGCTTGTGCGGCACGGTACATGGCTTCTACTTCGTCTTTCCGCTGGGAGGTGACGACACTGTCTTTATAAAGTGTCAGGATGCGCCCGTAAGTTGTTTGTGCCAGGGTCAGGTCGCTCTTGGTTTTGTTCCAGAGTTGCTGGGCGGTAGCAATGATCTGCCGGCGTGTACCGGCGTCGATTTTTTTGTTCTGCTCTTGGGCTACTTGTTCGAGGGCATTTACTTGCCGGTATTTGGCTTCTATCGTCGGACTGTTGATGACGACAAGTGTATCGCCTGCCTTTACCCAGTCTCCTTCACGGACAAGAAATGAATCTACTCGTCCCGGTAATTTACCACTGATACGGATTTCCGTTGTTTCTATTTGTCCCTGAAGAACGAGGGGCTGATGACTCATAAGGACTATTCCCAGGATAGAGACAAGTATGGTGATTGCCAATATGATGACAAATGCGGTGCTGATGTTTTTTTTTGATAGTTCCATATTGTTATTGATTGGTTATTTTATAAATAGGTACGTGGGCGACGCGGATGAGTCAGACGAACGCGGATGAAAAATAAAAATCCGCGTTTGTCCGCTCTGTCTGTGTCGTCCGCGTATCTGTCTTATGATCATTTAACAGCATAATTCTTGAATTGTTCCGGTGTACCACAGAGAGCCAGTAGATTCATGAGTGTTACATCGTATTCGTAATAAGCAGCCAGACGGGCTACTTTAACGGTAGCGAGCATGGTCTCCGCATCCACTACCTCGGTACTGGTTGCCATACCTTCTGCAAAGGATTTCTTGCGGATACGTACAAGTTCTTCACTCAGGGCAATGGTCGAATTCAGTGCACGTACGTTGTCCTGGGCTTTTTGCAATCCGGTGTATAGTTTATCTATACCTACTGAAAGATCATCTTGTGCTTTATCTTTGCCTAACGCAAGAGTTTGTTCGGCAATTCGTGACTGGCGGATGCGTTTCTCACGTGCCAGCCCGTCGAAAAGATTCCAGGTAAAGCCTACGCCGACCATTGTACGCGGAACAAGGTTGCTTTGTATGCCGTGGGCATATAGTGTCTGTTTACCAAACAAGGCGATATCCGGCAGATAACCGCTTTGGTCTATCCGTAGCTGCTGCTTGGCGATACTCTGCTGAATGGATAGTTGGTTCAGCATGGGGTTGCCGGCACGCATGGTTTGCACGAATTCTTCTTTAAGTGGAAGCGTGGAGTTGATGAACAGAGGGGAGGTAGGCTCAATTTTGCAACTGTCTTCCAGATTGAGCAAAGTGCACAGGGCGCTTTCTACCACGGTGACTTCTTTCTGTGCTGCTTCCAGCGCTCTTTGTGCTTCGTCCATATTGACTTGGGCAAAGAGGCGTCCGGCTTTATCAATCATTCCGGCAGCTTCCAGTTTGAGAGCATTTTCGTAATGCTGCCTCAGGCCATTATAGGTATCCTGGCGTACTGCTGCGACTTCGCGTGCAAGGCTGAGGCCATAATAACTTTCGGCAAGCAGGGTTCGTTGGGTGGCGTCAGTTTGCGCACGGTTTTCACGGGCGAGGTCAATCATCCGGTTTCCGATTTTGCCAGCTCGTACACGTTTACCTCCGGAGAAGACGATCCATTCGGCTGTAAGGCCTACGGTGGTAAGGTTGCGTGGAGCGAGGGGGAAGGCGAGAGTATAACTACCTATCTGATCCAATATTCCACTGATGAACTGATCGTCAGGGATGATGTTATGTACAAAATCCTTTGCCGGATCAGTGAATTGGGAGAGAGGCTGTTTTACTTCTATCTTTTCGGACATGTGGACGTAAGTACCGGCTCCCTGCAGGCTGGGATACCACAGAGCATTGAGCTTGTCCCGTTCTGTGCGGGCGGCTTCAATGCCTTTGTCGGCAATCTTGAGGCTTTGATTGCCTTTCTGCAACATTTGTAAAGCGTCATCGTAGCTGAGGGAGAGGCTCGTTTGTGCCGACACAGATAGGTTCGCTCCCAACAGAACGATTAATAAAATTTGTTTCATACGTCAAGTTGTTGGTTTAGGTTAGTTTATCTCAAACACTCTTCTTTTTCTATTGTTCAATTTAGCTGTCATTTTACTGAAAAATCATTTCTGTATAGGGAATTTGTACCGGCTATCCATTAAATTTTATAAATTTGCATCCTAAAAAATATTGCGGTGTGAAAAACGAGCGTTGGATTTATCTGGCTGTCACTTTCGCTATTATGGTGTTAGGGCTTGCTTCCCGAAAATATGGTGATGTATTGCCTGAGTTTATTGCAGAGTATTCGGGTGATACGCTTTGGGCGGCTATGGTATATTGGGGAATCCGTTTTCTTTCCCCGTCGATATCTATAGTTAAATCTGTTGTAATCTCTTTGTTGTTTTCTTATTGTATAGAGATCAGTCAATTATATCAGGCAGATTGGGTAAACATCGTACGAAGTACTACGCTTGGAGCATTAATTTTTGGACATGGTTTTCTCTGGTCGGATATGATATGCTATACTGTTGGAGTACTGCTATCTGCCGCTATAGATTCAAGAGAAGTTATTTTGTTTCCGCTAAAAAAAAATATATGAAGAAACTTAACCCAGTTATGTTTGCCGGAACCGGCAGCGACGTAGGAAAAAGCATTATAGCCGCTGCCTTTTGCCGCATCTTCCATCAGGATGGTTATCATCCGGCACCGTTTAAGGCACAAAATATGGCACTTAATTCCTATGCTACTCCTGAGGGGTTGGAAATAGGCCGTGCACAGGCTGTCCAAGCCGAAGCTGCGGGTGTACCCTGCCATACAGATATGAACCCGCTGTTGTTGAAACCCTCCTCCGACCATACCTCACAAGTGGTGCTCAATGGACGTCCTATCGGCAATCGGGATGCTTACGACTATTTCCGCGTTGAAGGGCGCGAAGAACTCCGTCGTGAAGTCTGCTCTGCCTATGACCGTCTTGCCATTCGTTATAATCCTATTGTATTGGAAGGTGCCGGAAGTATTTCAGAAATAAATCTCCGGGATACAGATTTGGTGAATCTGCCTATGGCTCTACATGCCGGGGCAGATGTAATCCTTGTCGGAGATATTGATCGAGGCGGAGTCTTTGCCAGTGTCTATGGCTCGTTGATGCTGCTTCGTCCTCATGAAAGGGAACGTATTAAAGGTATCCTTATCAATAAATTCCGTGGAGATATTCGTCTTTTCGAACCGGGAATCAAGATGCTCGAAGAACTTTGTGGCATACCCGTGGTAGGAGTGGTACCTTACTATCACGATATTTATATTGAAGAAGAAGACTCCCTGGCTCTTGCCACGAAATCTGTACAGGCGGAACAAGGTAAAGTCAATATTGCCGTCATTCTCTTGCGACATCTCAGTAACTTCACTGATTTTAATGTCCTCGAACGCGATCCGCGTGTTCATCTTTTTTATACCAATAATACTGATGAAATAGCTAAAGCTGACATCATTCTGTTGCCAGGCAGTAAAAGTACACTTGCCGATTTGCATGAATTGCGCCGTAACGGCGTAGCACAAGCCGTCATCCGGGCACATCGTGAAGGTGCTACTGTCATGGGTATCTGTGGTGGTTATCAACTGATGGGCCAGGAAGTTTGCGATCCCGATCATGTGGAAGGAGAAATAGAGCGTCTGCCCGGGCTGGGGCTTCTGCCTGTCAGCACCCATATGACGGGAGAGAAAGTTACCCGACAAGTCCGGTTTCAATTGGCAAATAATAGCACTCCCAGTGCAGCCAATTGTCAATTGTCAACTGTCAATAGTCAATTGACCGGTTATGAAATTCACATGGGCACTACCATTCCTATCCATGATGCTCCGGTTTCCCCGCTGAATCTTTTGGAAGACGGTCGTACGGATGGTTATTATGTCAACCGTACTTGTATGGGAACCTATATACATGGCATCCTCGACAACCCTGCGTTTATAGACTTCCTTCTCGAACCTTTTGCAGATAAGCTCGCTGATACCGGAACAGCTTTTGATTATCAACAATTCAAAGAAGAACAATATGATAAACTCGCCGATCATGTGCGCTGTCACATCAATCTGCCGCTTATCTACCAAATACTGACCACTCATGATTGAAGGACACGGAGACGATTCATATAAATATCAACGCCCGATAGAGGTTAATTTCAGTTCCAATGTATATGGCCGTGTGGATTTGTCCGGTCTTCAGACACATCTTTGCCATCGTATCAGTGGAATTTCTTCTTATCCCGAACCGGAGCCTTATACATTGGAAGGTCGCTTGGCAGAGAAACACCATCTTCCTTCCGCTTCTGTTTGTGTAACGAATGGTGCCACGGAAGCCATTTACCTGATAGCGCAAACATTTAGGGGTACTAATACCGCTATTTTTCAACCTACATTCAGTGAGTATGCAGATGCTTGCCGTATGCATGGGCATCGGGTAATATCTATGTATAAACTTCCTACGGCTGAAGATAATTATCTCCTGCCACCTGGCATCCGTATGTTTTGGCTTTGTAATCCTAACAATCCTACAGGTGCAGTAATAGAAAAAGCATATCTGAAAGAATTAATAGAACATAATCCACAAGTTTGCTTTGTAATTGACCAGTCTTATGAGTTTTTTACTCTGCAACCTCTGTTTTCACCGGTTGAAGCTGCCCATTTTTCAAATATCCTGTTGCTTCATTCTATGACAAAGCGTTACGCAGTTCCCGGTTTGCGTCTGGGCTATATAACTGCTCATGAAGGTTTGCTTAGCCGTTTGCGTACCCACCGCATGCCTTGGTCGGTAAATCAACTGGCTATTGAAGCCGGTCTTTATTTGCTTGAATATGACGTTCCTAATCCATTGAATATATTTGCTTATTTGCAGGAGACAGCTCGTTTACGCAATGCATTGGAACAGACAGGTGGTCTTGAGATATGGACTACGGAAACTCATTTTATGTTGGTTCACCTTCGTTTTGGTAAAGCTTCCGCATTGAAGGATTATCTTGCTAATGAACATGGTATTCTCATTCGGGACGCTTCCAACTTTGAAGGTCTGGATGAACGCTTTTTCCGTATTGCTACTCAGACACCGGAGGAGAATGACCGCCTTGTACAGGCGGTAGGACAGTGGTTTGAAACTTATTAATAACAGTAATATCATTCTCATTCTCCTCCTCTCGGGAGGTTGTCCTCCCCCGACTAACGGGGGAGTTAAGAAGGGGTAAGTACCCGTAGGGGGAGGTGGTAGGACAATATAATGCATATGGAAGAAATTCTCATCATTCTGGGCACCGTTTTTACTCTTAGCTTGCCTTTACTCGCCGCCTGGCTGCTCGATCGCTGGCTTGGTGACCCTGCTTGGTTGCCCCATCCCGTCATCGCATTCGGAAAGATGATCTCATTTTCTGAACATCTGTTGAATAAAGGACAGAACCGAAAATTGAAAGGTGCACTTGCTGCTATCGTTCTCGTTCTTGCTATCTATTTTGTTGCTTCCTACTTGTTTCGTTGGGTAGCATCATCTTCTCCGGGGGGATTTCTGACGTTGCAGATACTTGCCATCTTTTTCTGTTTGGCGGGCACTACACTTGTTCGTGAAGTCCGTATGGTATTCGAAGCTGTAGACCGTTCGTTAGAAGAAGGAAGAAAGCAGGTAGCCCGCATTGTCGGCCGTGATACTTCGGAACTTTCTGCCCAAGAAGTACGTACTGCTGCTCTTGAAACTCTTGCAGAGAATCTGAGTGACGGAGTGATCGCGCCTTTATTCTGGTATATGCTGTTGGGTGTCCCCGGTATGCTTGCCTATAAGATGGTGAATACCCTCGATTCTATGATTGGGTATCGTAACGAACGTTACCGGGACTTTGGTTGTTTTGCTGCCCGTTTGGATGATGTTGCTAATTACATACCTGCTCGTCTGACAGCTTTCCTTATGATACTTGCTTTTCCACGCGGTGGATTCTGGAATCTATTAAAATTTGTCGGTATGTATGGTAATCAGCACGCCAGCCCTAATTCCGGGTATCCTGAAGCTGCTCTTGCCGGCATTCTGAATTGCCGTTTCGGAGGCCCGCATAATTATTTTGGTGAGGAAGTATGGAAGCCTTATATTGGAAGTAATGGTCGCCTCCTGACTACAGAAGATATGAAAATTGCAGTTAGTGTCAATCGTCGTGCAGAAGGAATAATGATAATAATCCTGATAATAACGATTACTTTGGTCTCTTTTTTCATTTAGGTATTCACAATTTTTTGCTTTTCGGAAAATATTGAATATATTTGCCAACGTATGCGGTGAATGACAACACAAACACCACACAGCACGAAACAAACAAACTTCATGAGAAACTTACTGAAATATCTGCTTCTTCATATCGTATGCTTTGGGGGCTTTTTTTCTCTATCTGCAGGAGAGAATGCACCTCACGAGGATAAATACAATATACAGGATAAAATAATATACTCCTTTCATACCAGTATGGGATTCGATTATCTCACCAAAGAAGAGAGTGATATGATTCCTACAGACAGTATACTCGACTATCTGGAAGCAAGCAAACAATACAAAACTTATTTTGAGTTAGAGCGTGTTATTATTAAATCATTTCTCTTTCGGGGAGAAATCCGTTTTGCTATTGCACAAAGTGAACAGATGTATTCTAAGGCAAGTGTATGGTCCGATCATCTGGGGATGGCTCTTGCCCTGAATGCTATGGGGGAAGTTTATTCCTATACAGGACGTATAAAAGAAGCCGGTGACACTTATGCACAAGCTTTGGAACTGTTCGACCGGTTACATGGTGAAGATATACACATCCGTATGTTGTTGGTCGAATTAGTAGAATACAATTTACGTATCCGGAATTATGCTCAGGCTGCTCGTTTCATGACCCGCCTGAATCGTTATCCGGCAGAGAGACTATCTGTACAGGAACAAGCTGTCCGTCATATCTTCAATGCTTATTGCCAACTACTGAACGGCTCAGTAAAGATAGCCCGTCAACATCTGGATGAAGTGGAACCGCTACGTGAAGAACTGGTTCCCGGCATCCTGCAACATCTTTTGATAGCAGATGCTTTGTATTGGGAGAAAAAAGGTGAATATGAGAAAGCTCTGAAAGCTTATGATACATTCTTCCATGCGGATTATGCTAAAATAAACAGCAGTCTGTATAAAGAAACTATGATGAATAAGGCGAATCTGCTTGTAAAGATGGGACGGAAAGAAGAAGCCTACACTCAGTATGGTGCAGTCTTTTCGTACATAAAATCATCTTTCGAAAAAAACTATCCTAAGGAAATCGACCAGTTGACTACCCACTTCCAGGCAGACCAGTTGACTTATCAGAATGAGCAAGACCGGTTGTTTTCATATCGCTTTTATCTGGGTGGCATTATTATCTGTACGCTTGCTTTGTTCCTTTTCCTTTATTTCAGTTGGAAAAATATATTCCGCTTGAAGGAGTCGAAACGTTCACAGGAATGTATGATACAGAAGGCAGAGCGAGCTATAAAAAAGAAAAATATGTTCCTTTCCAATATGAGCCATGAAGTGCGTACGCCGCTCAATGCCATAGTGGGATTCTCCGCTGTATTATCATCAGACGATGATTCATTTGATGAAGATTCCCGCAAAGAATTCTGTGAAATCATTAAAGTCAATTCTTTCCAGTTATTGAAATTGATTAATGACATCCTTGATTTTTCTGATTTTGAAAATGATAATATCACATTCAACATACGTCCGTATGATGCAGTGAAGTTATGTAAAGAAGTGGTGGAAACAGTATCTGCTTCCCGCAAGCTTGAAGTGGAGTTACGCTTTGATACTGAACTTTCCGACTTAGTAATGGATACGGATGATGCCCGGCTTCGTCAGGTTTTGATTAACTTATTGGTGAATGCTACTAAATTTACTAAGGAAGGTTCCATTGTTCTGAAGCTGGAAATGTCTGATCATAATACTGCTTTCTTTTCCGTCACCGATACGGGATGTGGTGTCCCGCTTGAAAAGCAGGATCTGATTTTTGAGCGTTTTGAAAAATTGAATGACTTTGCACAGGGAAGCGGCTTGGGACTTTCTATTTGCAAACTGATTGTTACTTACATGAAGGGGCGGTTATGGGTAGACTCTAACTATACACAAGGTGCACGTTTCTGCTTTACACATCCGTTGAAGTTTCAATCTAAAATGGAGGATACCGCTTTATGAAACATACTATAATCATATTGTTTTGTTTTTTGTGTGGACATGCTTACACGTTGCAGGCAGAAGATGCCAATGCACAGCAGTATCAGGATAGTATTCTGAAAGTGGCACAGGCTATACCAAGTACGCCCGACAAGCTTGAATATCTGCGTGATATAGTTTATAGACATCAGTATGCACCTTATAACAAGACTTTTTCCACTGTTTTGTATAAAGAAGCCTGTGCACAGAAAAATGTGTTTTATGAGAATTTGGGAGCTTATTACCTTGCCGCCTGTTACGATAAATTGCATGAACCGGATAGTCTGGTATACTGGGTGGATAAACTGAAAAACTATGCTCCCGAGGTAGGTACTTATGATTATTACTTGGAACAGAAAGCCGCTATTAGCCGCGCATTAGCTTCGAAAAGGCAGGTGGAAAAGGCTGTATACGTAGCTAAAGAAACCTTGAAGGAATCCTTGGAACATCATTCCAATAATGGGGAAATTGCAGCTTATAATAGTCTGGGATGTGCTTATAATGTATCCAGTAGAAGCGATGAAGCTCTGACGGTTCTTTTGAAAGCCTATCAGAATTTTACACCTCAAACTAAACCTTTCTTACGCATCGATATTCTTTCACGCATTGCCCAGGTATATGGTAATGCTGGTCAGGATAGTTTAAAGCTTCCTTATTTGGCACAGATGGATGAAGCTTTGCAGGACGTTGTTTCCCGCGAACCCGAAACGCGTAAGAATTGGAGCAATTTGAAAATTGATTGCGAAGTAAAATATGTGCTTCACTTTATGAATCGTGGAAAGATGGCCGAGGCGCAAGAACATATAGACAAAGCAAAAGCATTATTGGAAGATCATGTGGACCCGGTATTCTGGTTGAATGTCCAGCTTGTGCAATTACAATATTATTCCCGTGCGAAAGACTATGATAAGAGTATTGCTTTGATTGATGAAGTAACACCTATAGTGTTAAATCATTATGTATCTACATTTGCCACACTCATTAATTATAAAGCATCTGCTCAGGTTAGCAAAGGTGATATCGACGGAGCTATTGAAACACGCCGTTATCTGATTGCAGCACAAGATTCACTGGACAATGCTTTCTCAGCCAACCAGCTGCAACAGGTGAAGGAGATTTATCATATTGATGATCTTTTGCTGGAGAAGCAGAAAATAAAAGATACCAATTATAAACGAGGCTTTTTATTCTTGATGACTCTATTGGCTTTGATGCTTCTGTTTTATCTATATACACGCTATCTGTCCCGGAAAATAGCCGTAGCGGAGAAAGTAACCGCAGATGCGGCGATGCAGGCAGAAGCGGACAATGTCACTAAAGATCGTCTGCAATCTGAGATTAGCCATGATATACGTACCCCGCTGAATGTAGTGGTAGGTTTTGCCGAGCTATTAACAGAGTCAAAAGAACTGGCTCCCGGAGCTAAAGTGGAATATGGCAAGATGATACAGGAGAATGCAGAAAATCTTTTGGAGTATGTCAATAGCATTCTGGAACTTTCCCGTTTGGAATCTGGTAAAACAAAATATAAACGTGAAGAATGTGAAGTCATGTCACTGTGTCGCAACGGAGTTGATTTTGCCAGACAGGTAGGGAACGGACGTCTGGCTATCCGATTAGATACGAATATCCAGAGTCAGATGATATGTACGGATGAAAACTGGTTCTCTACATTGCTTTCCAGTCTGCTGGTGCCTGCAGAGAACGATAAAAACTCTTATAACATTGTTGTTCGTATCCGTTATGATAAAGAAAAAGGTATCGTAACCTTTAAAATAATCGGCACACCTCTTGCCAAGTCACGCTTTGAAAATAAAACGACTTTGATTCGTCATGAAATCAATGCGCATTTTATCCATGCTTTCGGAGGTATTTACAAGGTACAGTCGGATACACATGAAGGACCGCTGGTCATCTTCACATGGCCGAAAAGGGGTAATTAGATTTTCAGTTGAATGATTCCTCCATAAGGTGTCAGGGCGCTGAATGCCTCTTCCGGTTTGATGGTTCCTGCATAGAGTTGTGCACAAATCAGCACGCCACCATGTGCGAAGATGGCAACTTGTGCGTACTCTTTTTCTTTCAGCTCGTCCAGGAAACTGGCAACACGTTGATATTGCATGGCGAATGATTCTCCGTTTGTTGCAGGTACATTCATATAATCGGCATACCACTCTTTCAGTCTCGGATCACTTATTTCATCAAACTTCTGCATTTCCCAATCTCCGAAGTTTATCTCCATAATTCGTTTGTCACGTTCGGCATCGGGGTATCCACAATAGGTCGCGAGGCGTACACAACGGGATAAGGGACTGGTGTATACATGATCGAAATCCCTGCCTTGCCGACGGTAAGTTTTCAGATTCTCCGAGGTAATAGCTGCTTCCTGCTCAAAACTGTCACGCAAGGGGACATCTGATTGTCCGTAACATACTCCGGGAGGGATGTCGACTGAAGTGTGCCTGATAAATGTAACTTCCATAGGATGATTATTTTAAATAAGCATTGATAAAGTCAGGATTACCGTACCTGATATGGACATATAGCAAGATAGCGGCACCCAGATAGAATGATAGTTCACAAAGCAGGAATGCAGCTCCGCAGCAGTCTCCCGTATAACCTTGAAGACGACGTTTCATCAATCGGTACAGAATGATAAATGTAAGAATCGGGCAAATTGTAACAGGCCAGAAATCTATCGGCAGGAATAATACGATTGGCAAAAGTCCACAGATGAATCCTGTCAGTAATTCTTGCCAGGTCATACGGTCGTACACTACTTTCGCCTTGCTGTCTTCCTCTTTTCGTGCATAAGGCAAATAGTTGATAATTTGAGATGCACAGAATTTAGACCAGCAATCGCCGCAAATGACAAGGGCACAGATTAACTTTAACGGTAGATTTTCCAAGAGTAGAAACAATAATAGGAAATAACCTATCAATCCTATGACTCCATAGCTTCCTATCTGAGAGTCTTTCATGATGGCAAGTGTGCGCTCTTTGGTTGTTCCTCCACCGAAGCCGTCGAAAAAGTCGGCCAATCCATCTTCGTGCAGGCAACCTGTGATGAGCAGACGAGATAGGATAGCAAGCAGCCATGCGATAGATACGGGCAGCACCTGAGCAGTCACCCATAGAACACCGACCATGATACCGCCCGTCAACCATCCGGCTAATGGCCAGTAGGGAACGATACGCTTGAAATACTTTGCCGGGACTTCTTTGATCCTCCAGAAAGGAAGGCGTGTGAAAAATATGAGTGCTGCGAGGATTTTCATATCGTTAAAAATACTTTGTTATGGATGCATGTGCAAAGTTATCCATTTCATTAATCATCCGGATGGCGGATTCTACAATAGGATAGGCGCAAATAGCACCTGTTCCTTCGCCCAGACGCAATCCAAGATTCAGCAACGGTTTTACTTCCATGTTGTCGAGCAACAATTTATGTCCGGTTTCGTCTCCACAATGACCAAAGATGGCGTAATTCATAACCTCGGGATACAGTTTGGCAGCAGCCAGAATGCAGTTCGTCATGATGAAACCATCTACCAGGATGATCATGCCTAATTCGGCTGCCTGTAGCATGGCACCTACTGCCATAACCATTTCCAGTCCACCGAAGTAACGGATGATATCACGCGGTGATCCGTCTCCTTTGTAATGATCCAGCGATTGTTTCAGCACTTCGTATTTATGGCGAATGCCGGCATTATCCAGTCCGCTACCTGCTCCTACACATTGTTCTAAAGGTATTCCGGTGAAACAGGTCATCCACATGGACGAAGAAGAGGTATTCCCTATACCCATTTCTCCAAAACTGAGCACATTACTTCCTTCTTCATGGCAGCGGAGTACCACTTCTGCACCGCGTTCCAGGCAAAGCTCCATTTCTTCTTCCGTCATGGCTGCCTCATGCAGATAGTTTCGCGTACTTTTCCGTACTTTCATATTGATAATACCCTTGTCGTATGGTAAATCATAATCTACACCGGCATCTACTATTTTCAGGGTAAATCCATGTTGGCGGCATAGGAAGTTCACTCCTGCACCTCCATGTAGGAAATTACTGATCTGTTGCCAGGTAATTTCTTTTGGGGAAAGGCTGACCTTTTCTTCTACTATGCCATGATCGGCAGCAAAAATAATATTTTGCGGATGTTGCAGGGTGGGAGACAGGGTTTGTTGTATCCAGCCTATCTGCAAAGCCAACTTTTCAAGAGTGCCCAATGAACCTTTCGGTTTTGTTAAATTATTGATTTTATCAATCAATGCCGGGCGGATATTCTCGTCCGGTCGTACTATTTTAAATGTTTTCATCTGTTTATCGTTTTATCACTCTATCACTTTACTACTCTATTGCTCTCTCATTTTACCTTCACCTCTATCCCTGATACCATCAGCCATACTTCATCCGCATGTTCGGCAATATATTGGTTCATCCATCCCTGCATATCTGTAAATTTACGCTGGATTTCATTATCCGAAGTAGCTCCCATACCAATTTCATTGGTGACAAAGATAAAGGTGGCATCTTGCTTTGTAAAGCGGTCGAATTCTTCCTTGGCAGCTGCCAGGGCACTGTCAGTATCTGCATTTACATCAAAAAAGAAGTTTGTACACCATAGGGTTACGCAGTCTATCAGTACAGTTCGCCCGGATAATTGATGACGGCTTAGCTGTTTTTCTTCTTCGATATTTGTCCATTCTGGTCCACGTCTTTGCTGATGGCGGATGACGCGTTGCCGGAATTCTTCATCCCAGATGCGTGCAGTAGCAAGGTAAACGGGGTTAGGAGAGAGGCTTAGTGCCAATTTTTCCGCATGGCTGCTTTTACCGGAACGTGCTCCTCCGGTGATAAGTATGATTCGTTTCATGGATTTTTCACTTTTGTGGCTGTAAAAGTACATTTTTATTTTTGAATATAAAAAAACTTCTTTTACCTTTGCATCGTCTTTTAAAGAAAGCAATGCGGCAGTAGCTCAGTTGGTAGAGCATCAGCTTCCCAAGCTGAGGGTCACGAGTTCGAACCTCGCTTGCCGCTCTTTTGAAAATCAGATAGTTATCGCAAGATTTCTATCTGATTTTTTTGCTTTTAAAGACATCAGTTTATCTACATGTTCAGTAAGGTTACTTTCAGTCTTGTCAATGGTGATAAAACTATGAATCAAGGTAGGACTAAGAACAGCTCATGGTAATGACTTATATATAGTGCTTAGTCCAACTGAAAATATGGAACTAACGTTCAACACACTTCATATCATCAAAAAAAGTTCGAAATCGTAAAATTAAGAATATAGTGTTTAGCTTAATATGTTAATTATCAATATTATATGATATTTTTTTTTAGTTTACTGATTTTAGAATTTATATCCCCTTATTTCCTGCTATTTTTGTTCCCATTCACTTGAGCTTATATAAAATAATAGAATATTAAAAAAATAATCATGGTAGAAGAAAAACAAAAAAGTACAATACAGTCACTTAAATTTTCGTTTAAGGTAAGTATTGCCAATGTGGGAGATTTTATTTTCGAAGAGCTTCGTGGTTTCGACCAGGCAATCAAGTGCGGAATTAGTAACGATTATGCGAATATGAAAATGCCTGGAAAAAGAGTATGGAAGTATCATTCTAAATGAAAGAGTATGTGCTTACGATAAGAGAATTTTGACATAGTGTAACATCAGAGATATCATAAAACACACAGTCACTATTGACTTATTAAATGAAAAAAAGAGCTTATATTAACCTGGAAATTGATTAATTCCTTTCCTGCGACACTTACTTCAGGAGGGTTTAATGATTCAGAAAACACTGTAGCTATAAAGACTATGATGCTGGTTTATGAAAGCATGAGTATGGCTATTGAACAAGCAACGGAAATTTAATATATAAATAAACGAATATGAGAATTATACATATTGCATTACAGCATAACCGTAAATTTGAAGAGCAGCTATTTATAGAAAAAGTTATATTTCTTACTAAACACCCTTACTTCATTCCATTAGTTCTGACGGCTAATTATATAAGAAATAATTATAATCTTGCCCAGTCGGATAAAGCATTCTTAAATGGCATATTAAGTACTTGGAATATACGTAAAATTCCTGTTGTAGATGAACAGAAGTGGAAAGATATTTTAGGAATTAATGAGACTACTGAAACCATGTGGCCAAGTTTGAAAGCTGCTTTTGAAAATATGACAGCAGAAAAAGCGGAAAAGGCAGAAAGACTAATAAGAGATGAAATTGGATATGATATGGCTGACTTTTTAGATAATATTAGTGAGAATGCCAAGAAGGATATTAGAAGAAAAGTTATACCGGTTATTGAAACTCCTTTGCAAAAATACTGGTTAGCTTGGCTAGACGATTTCTTTGAGGAAATAGTATTTGAAGAAATTGCAAGCTTATCACCAGATACTTCTGCAACTTCATTAGTTGTTGTTACATTTCCGGAGTTTATATATTCATATCCAAAACAAATCGGAGATTCTTTTGCCCTTTATAGGAAAAGTGTAATTAGTTGTTTTTTGTCTGGAACTCTCCCTGATAACCTTCAACGCAGACCTACTATTCCTAAACTAAGAAAGCTGAAAAATATTCAGAGTCGTTTTATGCCATGTTATTACAATATATTAGTCGTTCCAGGAACTATTGTATGGAAACATTATCCTACTCAAGATTCAAAATATGTTCTGTATAATACGATTCCCGTGTTTCACCAAAACAAATGTATTTTTGCTTGGGATAAACAGAATTGCTCAAATATTGATGTAGGAAAGTCGTTGCATCAACATCCTAAAGCTATGATTAATAGTGAACAAGAAGGAATATCCTTCGCCAGCGGATCAATATCATTAAGCGATCTCAGCATGAGATTTAATCAAAATCTAAAAAATCGCCTTTCACCGTGTTTTACAATCATGCATGAAAGTCAAATTCTTAACATAGGATTATCAACCTGCTTAGATTTTAGGTATTCTGCATTTTTTATAAGAAAGAATGAATGTCAAATTCATATTTTAGTAGCAGCTGGATATAAGTATCCTTGGATGGTTATTCCCCAAATACCTTGCAGAAGAATTGTTGCAAAAAAATTATTTATATATTGCGATAAAGCAGGAGAAAAAGGAATGGGGTCTGCTGTCATGCTAAGTCAGGATGATAAAAGCTTGTGGAAAGGAAAGAAGCCGGAGGAATGTGAATGGGACAATATTGATCAAAAACGTTGCGAGCAGATACTGAAAGAACGTAGGGATAAATTAATAGAAGAAAACAGAATGCTAAGTATTGATATCCAAACCGTCAATTTTTAAGTTTAAATTAGTCACAAAATGGAACCTACTAAATTATTTTCATTTATCCATAAGGAAGTTGATACCCTTTTAATGGATGGTACTGATTATTCTATACCCAAGTGGTTAGGAAAGCCGGAAGGTACATTCTTAACTTTCAAATGGAAGAATGATACGATTATTCTTGAAGGAGAAGAACATATCAATTGCCAAATTTCAGAAGAGTCCGGATTGAGCATATTATGTCAGCAATCTGCTGGAGATTTTCTGGAAAGCTTCTTCAATATTGATGAAGAGGAGACTATCACATTACCTTCCATGTTAGAAATATCCAAGGAGGCTTTGAAGAATGTGGAATGTTGTCTTAGCAGTACATGGGTGGACGGCAGGATATCGTGTACGGAACGTATTGTGTTAGCCTATCCGGGAATAGACGAAAGTGCTGAGAAGAAAATAACTATTATCCCCGGAATCCTGGAATTGGAAAGAATCATCCTGCATATTGCCAGATTACATACGGCCTATACAGCCGGAATAATGGGAACATTCAACATCGGTAAGATAAATATGCAGGCCTATGTGGAATTGGGTATAGGAAGTGAAGTGACTGTAGGGATTGCTTCTACTGAAGAATCCTTCCCAAGTCTGATGGATTTTCTATCGTGGGTGGTGAAAGAGTTAAATATCACCCAAACCTTCGGTTGGCTATCTAATGGTGATAAAGCTGTTTTGGATGCAGCTTTGGTTTCAGCATCCATCACAGTCAATACAGACACCGGAAAAGTAGAGAGTTTCTTGACCAAGGGATTAATTACTCTTTGGGAAATAAAATTCGAATGTTCCTTTAACTACCCTTCCAGGCAATTGATATGTCAACTGAAAGAAGATCAGAAAATAACGATAGCCGGGCTTGTGAAAAGCATCAGTGGGGTAGAGAAAGGAATGGAAATATTCAGTGATTTCGGTCTGGGCAGTTGCAGTTTGGCTATTAATCTGAAGAAAAAGACCTATTCTGCACTCTGTACTTTAGACGGTGATCTGTCTTTCGGACCTTTTACGTTAAAGCTCGTGGAACTATCGGTAGATATAGACGAAAAAGGTACGAGCATGAATTTAGGAGGAATTATTGGGGTAAGCAAAGATAAGCACTTATCATTAGGAGCACGTTATGACCATAAAATTGAAGAATGGATTTTGACGGGCAATATCAGCGGAGAAGAAAATATTACTTTAAAAGAATTGTTGGAACTCTTACGCAACATTCCCGATTTTCCACCCCTTCCTGACTTTCTGGCCTGTATCAGTATGGAATACCTCAATCTGGAATATCATTTGCGGCAAAAGAAGTTACTCTATGAAATATGTGGTAAGCTTTCCCTGCCGGTACCTATAAATGTAGGTGAAATTCCCTTCCTCACTCAAGTGTTACCGAAAAAAATAGACTATGAGGACAACGGACTGGTTTTATCTTATGAGAACGGGATTGTAACCGAAGGAAGCCTGCGAATCGAATATCCGTTGAAAAAAGAAACGGAAGTGAAGCAAGAGACTACTAAGTTGCAACAAACAAATATGCCAATTGTCCAAGCATCAACAGCAGAAAATAGTCCAAATAAAGTTCAGGTTTCAGAACAAGGAGATAATGATAAGATTCATTGGCTGGAAATCAACCGTCAGTTAGGACCGGCTTATTTGAACAAGGCTGGTATCAGATTGGACGGATCTATAGCGGGAGTTGAAATAGTAGGTTCTGTTTCAATAGGTCCTCTAAAGGTAGAGTTATTGGGGTTATGGGCCGGTTATGATTTTGCACATAGTTGTGTAAAAGGAGGTTTAGAAGGTCTAGGCATTACCTGTCACTCTTCAGTATTCTCTTTAGGAGGTAGTTTGTATAAAATGACTCCTGAAACAGAAAATCTTCGGTTGGCGTATGGAGGAAGTATCCTTGTACAGACAGCCAAATGGCAGATAGCCGGTATCGGTTCCTATTCATTACTTCAGGATGGAACATGCAGTTTTTTCTTGTTTGTTCGTTTCATGGCACCTTTAGGAGGTGTCCCGGCATTTCAAATTCAAGGATTAATGGGCGGTCTTGGCATTAACAAGAGCCTGAAACTGCCTAAGGTGGAAGAGGTAGAGAAATTCCCATTACTCAATATGCAGTTAGGTACAGGCCAAGCGGTATTATCCAAGTTAGAGGAAGGCAATGATCCTTGGCTGAAGCCATCCAAAGGTAATTACTGGGCAGCTGTTGGAATAGAATTTACATCTTTCGGACTGGTATACGGAAAGATGCTTCTTGCCATATTATTAGAAAAAGATATAAGCATCTCACTTCTCGGCACGGCCGAGGTTACACTTCCGAAAGGGAAAAAGGCAAATGAAGCGTATGCATATCTAAAAATATTGCTGATTGCTGTATTAAAGCCTGAAGAAGGTACACTAACCATTGATGCAGCGCTTTCCCAACAATCTTTCCTGCTTAGTAAAAAATGCCGGATTCAGGGTGGAGCTGCCTTCTATATGTGGTTTGGCTCCCATCCTCATGCAGGAGATTTTGTGTTGACAGTAGGCGGTTATCATCCTGACTTCAAGTATCCGGAACACTATCCAAGCGTTGAGCGCGTAGGTTTTCAATGGTCTGAGAGCAACTCGGTAAGCATCAAAGGCGAAGCATATATGGCACTTACTCCGTCTTGTATTATGGCTGGTGGAAGACTGGAATTCTTGTATGCAAGCGGCATAGTGAAAGCATGGTTTATTGCTTATGCCGATTTGTTGATACAATGGCATCCTTTCTGGTTCGATGTGCGAATAGGTGTGGAAATTGGTGTAGCAGTAAGATTAAATTTATTGTTTTGCCATAAAACAATAACCCTCTCTTTAGGAGCGGACCTTCAACTGTGGGGACCGTCCATTGGTGGCAAAGCAAAGATTCATTTAAGTATTATCAGCTTTACAATTGGTTTTGGCGCAGATAAACGTGAAAGTGAACCTTTAACATGGAAAGGTTTCTCTGATGTTCTTCCTGCCGGGAAGAAAAATCAAATTTTGGCCCAAAGTGGCTTTGAGCCTGTAGAAGGTGTCCAGCCATGGGTAGTTCGTGGGGCCAGTCTTTGTATATTAACTGAAACTGTCATTCCTCAAGGTACTATTAACATCCGTCCTATGGGATTGACGAACATAAATTCTATTTACAACATTATTCTGAAAGATGAAAGCGGCAACGTAAAATCATTGGATGATGTCGGTCTGGTATCAGAAGAGGTTAAGGGACGTTTCCCGAAAGCCTTATGGGGTAATCCAAAAGAATCCGTTATTAAAGCTCCGATGACCGTTGATGTGATTTCAGGATATCGAATCACTCAAAGGCCCTTTGAGGCGAGTGGGGAGATAATATCGGATACATTGATAAGGAACTTTGATACAAGTAATCCGCTAACTGACGCTCTGAAAAGACAGGAGAGCTTTGCTTTTATTCCAAAAGCAACGAAAAACTCTCTGGAAGAGATAAAAAAACTGGAAAATGAGGATGTACGGAAAGCAAGGATTGAGCTTTGCCTGCAACTGGCTGCATTTTACCAGGGTCCTGAAGGAACATATTCAAAATTAAAGGAAGATTTGGTCATCAATTTTACGGATGCACCACAAATAACAGAAGGAGGAATCTAATGGATAAAGAACACGTTTGTTTGTATAATAAAGTAGAGCCCGCATTACTGGCTGGTATATGGACTCTTGAGACGCAACAGAAAATTACTGATGCAAAAGGCGATATAGTAAACAAGGGCGAAGATATCAGCGCTTCCCAAAAAATAATAATTGATTATACACTTACTGGATTATCGCAAGGAACAATAGTCAATCGCTTCCCACTTCCAAATTCTGAGGGAGCTTATACTACCACCGTTCCTCACGTAATTCTGAAAGATGCAAGATTACCTTGGCGTACACCCATAGGTGGAAACAGGAATACACCATGTGTAGCTTTGTTGTTGTTTACCAGAAAGGAACAGGAACAGAATATAGAATTCTACGAAGCTACAATGGAAGAGTTTTGTAAGAAGAAGAAAGATAACATATATACACCTAAATACCATAATCTGAGTGCACAGAGTCTTCAGGAACATTGCCGCTATATGCGGATCACTACCAAGCTGTTTGATAAAGTATGTCCCACGAAAGAGGAGCTATCATTATTGGCTCATTGCCGTCAGGTATATATCGGTGACAAAGCAGAACTGAATTTAGATCCTGACGGGCTTTTTGCTGTTATTCTTTCTTTGCGGGTCCCTCAATATCAAGAAGGCATGGGCAATGCGGATTATATAGCTTGTTTAGTTTCAATAGAAGGGATGGAGGAAGTGTTAGGTGGAAAAGCAACTGAAACAAAACTTGAATTTATTGACGTAATTGTACTGGATACCTATTCATTCAGTGTGAATGGTACGGCTAAAAACAGTTTTAGGTTGTTCTGTCAAAAGAGTATATCTGAAGCGTTGGAGCCCCCAATGCTTGCATTGTCACAAGCAGGAACAACCGGAATAGCCGCCAAACGTCTATCTGAAGGATATGTACCTCTATTATATCACCTGCGCACAGGAGATGAGGGAATGGGATGGTACCGTTCTCCTTTAACTCCGCTACCCGTTCTGCAAAGGGTTAAAGAATCTCCATTTGAGTCTTCAGACAGCGCTTTATGCTATGACAAAGTAACTGGAGTATTCGATGTATCGAAGGCTGTGGCATGGGAGGCAGGACGAATAGTAGCACTTCAGGAACCATCATTTACTCAAAATTTGATGCATTTGCGCGTTCGGGGACAAGAATTAACCGACCGAATCATGGCAGGGATGATTAATCGTATGCGTTCTCCTGATGAAAAAGGATTGGTGGACGGTTGGCAGAAAGAACTGGAAAAAGTGTCGGATGAGGAAATAAAGAGCTGGTTGATTCCGATGAATGGCGGTGAGCAGTTCTTTTCTGCTTTTACAAATGAACAGTTGGATATGCTGACAGTCATCCCTAGCCTGGATAATGTTATTACCCCCGAAGGAAGTACATTGACAGCAGATGTGCTGGAAGAAATGGAACATCTGTGCAGGGTACTGATGCTAAGAAAAGCTGAATTAATAAGCTCCCTTTTGGATAGTGAAGCTCAGAATACCGCCAGGTGGCTTGCAAAGTTGTGGCTGTTATATCCAATATCCTTTGACACGCTGGTTCCCCATAAAAATCTTCTACCTCCTGAAAGCATTAGATTTTTCTTTATAGACGAAAGTTGGTTGGAAGCAGCCTATGAAGGAGCAGTGAGCTTAGGTATGGACTCTAGTCGCCAAAGTTGTTTTAACCGGATGATACGGAAACTTTTACTACGATTGACCCATAAAGAAATGCTGAATATACGTGCATCTTTGTATGGAGAGATAGCACCACAATCTAAATCGGATACACGTAGCGGATTATTGATAAGAAGTAGTCTGGTCACCTATTGGCCAACATTATCCATATCCGCTTTTAATGCTCAAAAGCAAAGTTTAGCTATCCTACGGATGGAATTACTCTCTGAGGATATTATGATCATTCTTTTTGACGGAGTAGCTGAAACCATACGGTGTATAGAGCCGAAAGAATGTATTCAGATGGAAATCGATAAAACACGATGTAGTGTGTCGACAGACGGAAAGATGAATTTAAATGCATCCAAAGTAAAAACGTCTTCAGAATTAGCATTGAAACTTATGTCTGCAGGAGATTGTGCTACATTTAAAGGGAAAGGAGAATAAATTATGGAAAATAGTAAATATGAAACCATGAACGTGGAAGCCTTAATGGTGGATAATATTGTGAAGGGAAACAGCTTTAGGAGATGGAATTACAGTTATTCTTCTCTCGAAAAATTTTGTTCTCCCGAACCCCAGGCATTCCAAAATGAACAAACAAGTACAAAAACCGGTATCCATCTTCGTTGGATACTTCCCAGACGATTAAGAGAACAGCAAGAAGATGGAAGTTTTCTACCAATTCCCAATCGTTGGTTGATTACCCGAGGACTTGAAAAAGGCAATGGCCTCACATATACTTCTTGGATATTAGAGAGCGATTGCCCTTTATCGAGAGTGCTGGAAAGAGAGGAGAAACAAGTATATGATAATATGATAAGTCAGTCTTGTTTCAATCTTGTCCCAAAAACTGTTTATGATATATGGAAAAGCGGAACCGATGCCTATCGTAACAGCCCTTCTGGGAAGCGAATTGTTGGTGATGCATACCAAGTGAAATTGGGAGCTGCATTTTGTGCAGACAGATGGATGGAAAGAGCATCTGACATGCCTTTATTCCTGACTGCTTGTGCTCCTGGAAATCCTTACTTTTCGGCCTATACGCCGGTAAATGGCAATATCTTATCTTTTTACGATAGCTTGGACGGCATTGAGGAAGGAGAACTGCATTATTGGATTGTAGGATGGTATTCTGACCAAAGTAAGGATGAATATTTTTCCGGTCAGGTCACCGGAATACCTTGGCTAAGAGCAGGTGTCCCTCAAGGCAGCTATAAAGACGAACTGCAAGAAATAAATAAAAGCCGACAATTGCATGTAGCAGTGGGAGAAAGCCGTGAAGACGTTTTCCGTACCTATATAACAAAACATTTTCCCAAAAAGATAGCTATGAAGGAACTGAACCGAATCAGTGATGCATTAGCTGCTTTATTTTATCACCAGCCGAATTATCAAAACGAACAGGGAGGTTTACAAAAACTTCATCACAGTATCCATGATGGTGCATTTGAGGCTGTTACAGGCGGAAATCGCTATTTGATTGTGAATGAAAAAGACGAAGCTTGTTCTTTGACGGAAGTTGAGAAAAGTCTGCTGAAAAGGCTGAATAATTTCGCTAATGAAGTATCGTCATTAAAAGGTCTGAGGTTCCGCTTGTTCAGTATATGGTGGAAGCTGAACCATCTGGAAAGCATGGCAGCGAGTTCATCCGATATAGAACGAAAGAAATCCATTTGCAAAAGAGCTCTTGAGTACAAACAGGGAACTCTACTGTATCGTACTATAGAACAGTATGAACTGGTTAAACGCTTGTATGCGGATATGCCTGAAAACGGTAATCCGGAGGCATGCCGCCAGTATGGGGAAGCGCACGGTGTAGAATCAGGAAAAATCTTAAAAGAAGTACCGGCACCACGTTTTTGGAAAACAAGAAATCCGTCTTTGCTGATTGCAGGTGTAGAATCACCCGCCGATGCCCAACTGGATCCGGATGGTACGGCATCTCTACGAAGAGCCCCATCATCAGAAGGAATAAAGTTATCACAAGCTTGGTTGAAACAAATTCCGATGAATGCCGCCCTTTTATATGAGGAATCCAAAATGTTTATTGAAAAGCATGAAAATCTGAAAAAATGGGTTCAACCGTGGCGTCCGATGTTTGCAGAGTGGAGTATTTCCTATTATCCCGTACCTTTCGAGGGAAGAGAGCAGTGGTGGTTTGATGGAACAGATTATCGTCTGAAAGGGAAGGAAAATGTTGAAAACGGCTGGAAATACGGAGGCATTTCTTTGCTGGATGAACATTCGAAACTATTATTTCAGGAAACATTGTCTTCCCAGATAGAGAAGACGGATACTGATATGTTCAGAACATTGAAATCCCTGGATATATCGTCATGGAAATTGTTAGGGCAGGAGGCTGTTAATCTCACAGATCAGATTGCGCAACTGGATTATAGAACATTTCGTAGACCGTATGGAGAAAAAATTACTGATGAGCTCAGGAACTTGGATCAAATACTCGGGTTTGATGACTCGGATAAAGATTTTTTAAATGCGACGGGAAATAGTATTGTTTGTGCACCATTGGCAGAAGGTGAAGATATGCCACCATTCCATCTAACTCAGGCAGGAAGCTGTCATATAAAGGATTTGATTCTTTACGATGCATTTGGGCGTACATTAAGTCTCATTCTTTCCTGTGCATTCAAAGGGTTACTTTTTGATAAGAATTTTCCTCTAATGGTATCTGAACGAATGCTTCAGAAAGGGACTAATAATTTCTTGCTGTGCCCACGCCTTCTTCAACCTGCAAGACTGGAAGTACGTTGGACAGAACCTGAACATAAGGAAGAAATATTGTCTACTCCGATAGTGGGTTTCATTCTTATAAACAGGTTTAATCATAGCCTGGGCATTTGCAATCCTGAAGGACATTATATAGGTGAGATGGCTATACGTGTCGATATGGAAGGTAAACGGGCGCCACATTTTATTCCGGCCACAAAAAACATGGAACATCCGGAAACTACAAACGAGAAACTGGAAGCTTTTATTGAAGGGCAGACTGCATTGACGGAAAAAGAGTTTGAAGACTTTCTTGATGTATTGGACAAATCTCTTTGGAGCATGGGATTATCCGGTAAAACCACATCGGAAACAGCTACTTTGATGGGACGTCCTTTAGCCTTGGTTCATGGGGAAGCTTGGATCGCAACAGAGGGAGATCCGAGAGTAAATATAGACTTCTCTGACACAGGAATGAATGATACTGACATTTATGATGAATTGGAACTGCCTGTTAGATTAGGCGATTTATCAATGAGTAAAGATGGTCTGGCAGGATATTACTTGGCTGACGATTTGAAACACTTCTACTCAACAGCCAGACCTTCCAAACCTACGGAAGTTTTAACCATGATCGGTCCGGTAGGTAGTACTGACGGTACTTATCTTCATGTGGGATTCGGAACAGAAAAGAGAAAAACTTTCATTGCTTTAATGAATCCTTATGGATGTGTACGCTGTTACAGTGGCCTTTTCCCTGTGAAAGAGTTAAACATTCCGGAAGAATATGTACGTGAAGTTTTGCGAACAATGGAAACAGAATTTCGGATCGGTCCGTTGCTAACCCGTGTGCTTGACGAAAAAGGTATATCCTTTCCTCGGTTTCAGGATCAACAAGGCGAGTTCAGTTGGATCGAGGAAGATGATGGCGGAATTAAAGAATACCCATTGGTACAACCTGCTATTGCCGGAGATTTTACGGATGAAATAACAATACGAGAAGGCAAACTAAAATATTATGTAGAATCTAATAAAAATGTAGAAGAAAAAAATGGAAAGAGAAAAAAGTGATGTTCATTTTGAAACCATCTTTCAAGGGAACAAAGGGGTGTTGTTGGATCTAGGACAGACCCAAAAGATAACAGGAGGAATAGCCCTTAATGTTTATGAGGAGTTTTACTGTCAAACGGTAACAATTTCATTCAACCGAGGAATAGATAAAAGTGACTTGTTTTCTGCTGATGGAAATGTTACATTGAAGTCAGAAACGGAAGGCTGGACACCGGTCAATACTTCGCAAGCAGATAAAGGGAATGGCATCCAAGAATTCACTTTGGAGTATGCCGATCCCGGTGGTTCATCCCTGCTTGAACCTCTTTGCTTCTGGATAGAAGGAGAAATTAACAACCAGGCAGGACTACCCAAAGTTCAAATAACAATAACCTATACAGATGAAACCGGAGAAAAATCATATAGTGAAAAGAAAAAATTCTATTTCCGAAAAGAAGCTGGGGAACCCTTTATCCGTAATTTTACAGCCAATAGAATCGGAGAAGAAAGAACTCCTTGCATGGTATTCAAACAGAAGGAAGAAATAAACTTTTCATGGGAGAGTTATGGTGGCATATATAAGCTATATAGAGGAAATGATGAAGAACCTTTGTATTCAGGAACTGATTGCAGGTTTACTTTTAAAGAAGGACTAATGTCAGGACAGGTTTTTATCCTAAAAGGAACTTGGGGAAATAATCAAAAGGATGGAAAAGAACAATTAGGTAGTGGAGAACAAGTTGTTTATAAGGTTCTCTCAATTCAAGTAGAAAATCCATCTATAGTATGTAATGAATTATTGGTAAATAAGTCATTTACAGCTAAGGATGCTATATTTTCCGTGAGAAGAGGACATATCAATTTGCTTCAACATGTACCAAAAGAAGGTATAAAAGTCCGATTCAAGACAGATGGAATAGCTTACGGATGGTTAGGGTTAGCAAAGGGCGGTTTTTGTACAATGTACGGTAGTATATATGAAAATAATCCGCAACAATTTCTTTGTTTTAGTGCCCAGTCGGTAAATGATGATATATTATCATCAGACGGAAAAGCGCATCGCCTTATTTTACCTGGAGAACTTACTATACCGGTAGCAAAAGGGCAAACTTTAAAGATTTATGTAACTGAAGAAGCAGGGCCTTCAATTGAAGCTGAGGTCTATTGGTTTTTTATATCTACAGGAGACACCCCAGGAGGAGAACTCCCATTTGAGTTTGTTTAATATTTCAAAGCTGATTTCCAAGATACAACAAATAATAGAGGCAACTGATTTTACACAAATTAGTTGCCTCTTATTAAAAATATTCTGTAAATATCACTTTTATGCATTCAGTAAATCAATGAACCATGTATCTGTTGTTTTTGTTTTTGCAATATAATAGTTATCTATATTAAAAGATAAGGATATTTATGATGCTTTGTAACATTTGTAACAAATCCTATCTTAGAATAGCACTAATTTTGTATCAGTCAGTTTAAAAAATAAATGAGATATGAAAACTAATACAACATTTGCGTATGCAACAGTATTTAATATCGCTGGAGAGGTAGACTATGCCAGTGGTGGAATAGTTAGTAAACAGATTATTAAAAATCAGGCAGGAAATGTAACTCTATTCTCTTTTGATAAAGAACAGGGGTTAAGTGAACATACTGCACCTTTTGATGCTCTGGTACAAATTCTTGATGGGGAAGTTGAAATACATGTCGGAGGTATCCCTCACAGGCTGAAGGCAGGTGAGATAATCATTATGCCGGCTAATGTCCCCCACGCATTACATGCAGTTGAACGTTTCAAGATGTTATTAACTATGATAAAGGGAGAAAACAATGAGTGAATTGGTCAATAGTTCAGAAGGAAAGACTTACTCAACACCTGATCCTTTAATTACATAATAGTGAAGCACCAGAACAAGTAAAAGAAGGCTTGAAGGAGCGTTTTTATAGGCACTGCCCACAATTCCATGTAAATAGTGGACAGTGCCTTAACTAAATTTAGCTAGCTCTTCTGCATTTGTTGCTGGAATGTTATTTCAATAAATTCTGCAGGGCGGGAGATTGCTACTAATACTGTAACACGCATTATACCTTCCAATACATCTTCCGGTGTCATCGTGTCACCCAATCCGACATGTACACTGAATGCATCTTCGGGAGTGGCTCCTGCCAGACCGCCTCTTTTCCATACTCCACGCAGGAAGTTCTCAATCATATATTTAATATTCAACCAGGTATTTGCATCATTAGGTTCGAATACATAGGCATGAGCTGCATTTTTGACGGATTCTTCCAGGAAAATCATGGTACGACGCACGTTGATATATCTCCAATCCAGTGAATTGCTATCCAATGTACGGGCGCCCCAGACTTTTATGCCTTCGCCGATAAAGGAACGTATTGCATTAATTGCCTTGCCATTTGCAGGTACATTTAGATCCTCTTGTTCCCTGTTATTGATGTTTACCTCCGGTCTGTTAACGTAATTGACTGAAACATTTGCAGGTGCTTTCCATACACCGCGCGTATTATCTACCATGGTGTAGATACCTGCCATGGCTGCGGAAGGTGGCAGTAAATTCAGGGATGCTTTCACAGTCTTTATCATTGACTGATATATGCTCCAGTTTTGCAATAAAACTTGATGAAATTCATTCTTTTTATTATCCGGCGTTTCTTGGCTCTTTATGATTTCATCAATTGTTGCATTTGCATAATTCAAAATGTCGGAATCTTTGGGAAAGAATGCCTTGAAATCAAGCTCACTGTCAGCAGACCAAGAAAACATATCGGCTGTAATATCTTTATCTCCCAGTATTGTTGTCTCAAGCCATGGATAGTAGGCTGCTCCATATGACAGGCCATTGTTGCCGATATTGGTCTGGAACTCTTCTACTTGCTCCATCATAGTCTGATTCTCCGAACTTTTGGCTTGAACATCAAGAATAGCAAAACGATTCTGCATTTTACTGCAATGATTCAGAACCATCATTTGAATATTTGCACAATCCGAAGAATACACTGCTTCGGGGATCACAACCATTGTTATTTCCCGCTCTTTTTCAAGAGCGTTGATCGCATTGCTCATCATATTCTTGTTCAGCAGTTGGTTGTCTTTATAGTTTCCTGCTGAAAGAACATAGCAAGTACCGCCTCCATTAGCAAAGAACATCAACATCTGATAGTAGAGAGTGAAGTGTTTCTTTCTCTGAGCTGTAAATACATACTTTGTGGTTGTCGCGTCAGTTTCGGTATACTCTTCCTCGTACGTAAACAGGCTGTTTGCAATAGTGCTATTCGACTTTTTAATACTTAGGATAAACTTTTCTTCGGGGCCTTGGCCGAAATAGTTTATATATTCCGCCATAGAGGAAATTCTCCATGGTTTACCTTTTAAGTCTTCCTTTCCATTTGAAGCCTTTTCAGTGATGCCTATAAAAACAGGAATTGAAGTGGGAACCTCTACTACTGAATTCGGAAAGGCATTTTTTTCAACGATGTATACACCGGGAGTTTTCATGTTTGCCATAAATCTATTTTTTATTAAGATTTGATGTAAGAAACTTACTTCATTATACAAAGAAAGCTTTTTTAATTAATCTATCCAAATAGAAAAATATCTATTTTTTTGATATTTATAATTCATAATATTGGTACTTGAATAAAGTTGAACTGATAGTATCAGGAGCTTAAAGCCCCCGATACTGCCCTTTTGCATCGAAGCACGGACATGCCTTGTGTATGGAATTACTGAGCTGATAATGTCCCAATATGCTAGCTTGCGGATAATCTGTTTTCAGTTGCCGCAGCAAATCGAGTAGGGAACATTTCTGGGCATACGTCCTTGTATCTGCCGGTCGGCCGCGTTCATCCAGTCCGCCTTCGTAGCAGATGCCGATGCTCTTGTCATTCCATCCTGTAGCATGTGCTCCGATCTGGTGAACCGGACGACAGATGTGTATTTCACCGTCACGTGTGATGTAGAAATGATACCCGATGCCCGCAAAGCCCCTTGCCAAATGACATCTTCGAAGAGCTTCTACGGAGAAATTCTTGTCACAGCGTGTTGCTGAACAATGAACTACCAGGAGTTTTACCTCCCGATAGTTCTGATAAAAACTTCCTGCTCTCATAGTCTATTTCATGCAAGAATTTAGTCCGAATACGCCTGCCAGGGCAGATGCCACGGCAATTACAACTTTGATGATCACACTCCAGGTTGAACTTGATTTTTTCTCCATGTGACAGTAATTTAGTGATTAGTGATTAGTGATTAGTGATTAGCAATAGCGCAGCCTTTCATTATTAATTTCTAAAGGCTGCGCCTTTGGACGCTATCCCAGCGGATCATCCTCTATGCCTCCGTCGCCTCCTGAATTTCCACCGCCACCGGTGTTTCCGCCATCGCCTCCTCCCGGTGTGGGTGTTTTGGAAATATCCACGGTGGTCTGTCCTGCCTTCTGTGCTTTGAGCACAGCGCGTGTGGCAGCACGGGTAGGGACCGGTGAGAACTCCATACCGGCGAAGATGTTTTTCAAATCTTCTCCGGGGATAAACTGAATATTGACTCCGGTAATATTGGCAGCCGAGAATTTCTCCGCCGTTTCAGCCCCCCGGCTGGTTATTTGTAATCGGAATTTCCCCAGGTCTCCGAAGTCTACCTGTTCTCCTGCCCGCAGGCCGTCAATCATATTCTCGACGGTAGCGATGATAACAGCAGTCACGTCCGCCCTGCTGGCGGTGGTCTGCGATGATACTCTCTTGGCGAGTGCTTTTAGTGATAACTCTTGCGAAACCTGCGCTTTCGCATACGCTTTTTTGGCCTCTTCCAGATTCATTGGATTGCCCATCATTGCAATACTGTAATTCAATGCCATAGTTGTGAATTAAGAATTAAAAATTAAAAAATGAAAGATGAATTTCACCCGTGTAAGTTCAGTGGAATACTGTGCTTCCCGTGGTGAACGAAACAAAGGTAGGATGTGCTGAGGGGCGAATAATGAAAGGGCTTATTCCTTCATGAAACTGCATGATAAAGAGTGAAAAGTATTTGCCTAAGGTGAGTTATATGTAATATAAAATGCTTATCTTTATGCTATGATAATCAATAAAATAACTCTTATGAAAACAAGTAATGAAAATGAAAGGGACCCTGAAGAAGTCTGGCCCGTACGTCCTTACTCCAAACGTGAGCTTGCCGAGGCTTATGCCCCGAATATCTCTCCCGTGTCCGCTTTGAACCGCTTGGCGCAATGGTTCAAGTATAACCTGCAACTAAGCGAAGCCTTGCTTCAGACAGGCTATAAGAAGCGCCAGCAGATATTTACTTCCATGCAAGTGGAATTGATATTCAGGTATCTGGGAAGACCCTGAACAATTGGCGATTGATAATTGACAATTGGTGTATGAAAGTGCGCAAGCCGAACGCTTATATCTGCGTTGGCTTGCGCACTTATCTGTATCGGCCAACGCTGATATCTGCGATGGCCTTCTCACTTATCTGCACCGGGCGATGCACTTATGTCTGACAGTACCCGGTTCCATTTATTTGAATCCCTTGTCCACTTCATCGTTTTGGATATCCACCACTTCATATTCCGTGCTTCCCTGTCCATTCCTTCTTGTCCGGAATCCGTATTTTTCCAGTGACATTACCAATGTCTGTATGGTCTGCCTGTTCACCTGTATCTTTCCGTAAATGGCTATCTTGCTGAGTATGGCTGCCGCCGGCATCCACTTTATGCAGTAATCCTGCGGTTGCGGCTTGCGGAAGTATACGAGCAGGTTTTCCTCCACGGGATCTTTCATACGGTGCAGCTCATTGTGTCTGTTCAGTTCGTTTATTTCCTCTCCTTCATACCAGTACCGGTATCCTTCCTTTATCAACGCGTAGGCCTGCGCATATATCCCCTCATAATTGACCGGTGTGCGATAATCCAGTGTAATGATGGAGGAGGGGAGGAAACGCCGGTTCCCGCCTATGTCCTGCAGACACTGTCGATTATTCGTACTGGCAATGAAGGATGCATGCCGTATGAAATTGTATGCCTGCATGTCGTATGCTTTCCGTTCCGTCACGCTTTCCTGCGTGATGACCCGTTTCAACCCTGCCAGATCGCCTATCCTGGCCCCTTCAAATTCTTCCATATTGATGATGAGGTGCGTGCTGAGCAGCAACTGGTGGTCCTTGTTGTCCGGGTTCACCATTCCGTTCCGGTAATACTCCCTCCACTGGGGAGGTAACAGCCTGCGTATCCAAGTACTTTTCCCTTTTCCCTGTTCGGAGTACAGGATGATCACAAGATGGTTGACCTGCTCATCTTGCAGTGCACATGCCAGCATTCCCACGAACCACCTTCGGAAACTTTCCTTCCAGAACTCCTGGTCTTCCGCCTGTACCGTATCCGCCAGCCGGCCGATATAATCAGTCTCCCCATCCCAGGGTTCCAGTTTCTCTACGTAGTCTGTGAACTGGTTGAAATCCCTTGCATAGGTGGAGTCAATGACCGCCTGCAGATAATTCCTGAAACACTTGATTCCTGCCAGTTGCAAGGCCAGGAATATGGAGTTGTAGCTTCTTGCCCTCATAGGTCGGAACCTGCCTTTCCATCCCTCTTCTTTCTCATCGAAGTTTAGGTATTCCAGCCTGTCCAGTATTACATTCCTTCGGATATCATAATGTGCCTTCAGGAAGTCGAGTACTTGGTTGATGATATCCGGCTTCTCTTCCTTATGATGGATGGCTGCTTCCTCCGTCTTGTCGGTATAGACGTACGCGTTGTGTATGGGCACAGCCACATCGAACCCTTCACTGCCGAAATTTTCCTGAGCCAACCGAATTGCCACCTCTTCTTCCAATGCCTTTGCATAACACTTGTTTCCCAGAGCGAATATGAAGCTGTCCCTGTTTCCCGGTTCGAATTTGGCAATCCTCTTTACTGCAAGCACCGCCTTGTTGAATTCCATCCTTTCCCACGGCTCGGCTTCCGCCTTATCACTTACCACCTTATTACTCCCACTCATCACCTTATCACTTACCACCTTACCACTCTTCTTTTTCCCCATCTGCGGTCTTTCAGGCGGCACAATACCGGTCAGCATCTCATCGACCTCTTTCATAAGTTCTTCATTCAGGTATGCCTTTTCATCGAAAGAAGTGAAGAATCCCCTTGAAATATCTTTCCCACTTCCGTCCACTTCCACATCCAGTAACTTTTCATAGTATTCCTTGCAGGCATCATACATCATCCTGTGATATTTTTCCAACGCTGAGAAATCCTTTTCTCCATTAGAGAATGTCTCCCTGAGAGTGGTGGCATCTTCCGTCTGCAGGAACACGAATATCTTGAATCCATGTGCTTTTGGAGTGAGGAAGCTGCCCAGCGTGTTAGGATCCTTGTTGATTTTCTCCCTCAAGTCTTCCAGCTTCTCTTCGGGCTGGTCGTCAATATCCAACAGGATAACGTGCGTGTACCTTGTGATGCTGTAAGCTTGTCTTTTTTCGCTGTATCCTGCCGTGATGGTGTAGAATGGCAATTGCTTCTTCACATTGTTTGCCTCTTCCGTCTTTCCCTGGCTGACGAGCAGTCTTATTTTGAATACAAGTTTAGCGTGTATTCCCTTTGTGATGTTTTCAATTACTTTTCTCAGGGTTATCTCTCCCCGAACGTTGCTGAATCCGCTGTATGCGGTAACCGGAATATTTTCCATCTCTTTGTTAGTTGTTTTAGTCTGCCTTGTTGGCAGCGCGAAGTAGGGTATAATATTCGGAATGGCAAAAACGCCTTTTTTCACCGAAAAGGCGTTTTTGCACAATTTTGAATTCCTACTTCTTTTTCTTCTTCTTTTCCATTCCCGCTTTCTCTTCCCTGATTTTTTTCCTTAAGCTAATGATTTCGGTATTAATGCTTTCCATCGTCAGAAATCCTTCCTCATGCTTTCCTTTCTCGAACCTTGCCATGCGGTACAGCTTCCTTGCCAGTTGCTTTGTCCCTTTGAGTCCCGCCTCTTTTTTATGATGGATAAGCATGTTTATCCAGGGAATGAGAAACTCTATTCTTTCTTCCGCCCTGACTACGACCTGCTGGTCAACCGGTTCATTTTCAACCAACAGGATGTCGATCCTGTTTCCTTTTCTCTCGATCTCGATGCCACAGGCGTCTTTACTCATGAGCTCAATGCTCAAGATTGTGTTTTTTTAGTCATAAAACCACAATTTTAGATGTTAGTAATTTATTTTAAATTTGCATTCGAAAGCAAAATTAACGGTTATTCTCGTAAAATCGCTCATGCTGGTATAGAAAAATGAAACTTTTTTGTTCTATGTGTGATACACAAAATGATGTAATAGGTGGTAGCCCCACCTACCTATTGATATAAAGTGTGTGTAACAAGGTTTAAAGAAAAAATAGGGAAATACGCGCCTGTGCGTATGTATGCACACGTACATTATTATAAAAGAAAAATGCGATATTAGGAAGTTATTGGGATAAGGCTGCAATAATTGAAATAGATAAATGAAACGAAATGAAAACTTGTGTTTCAAAAATAATTGTAGTAAATGTAGGGTGTTTTTTAATCGTTCGTTTAATGTGCACAAAGATAATGCCTTGAAATGAAACAACAAAATATTCTGATAAATAAAATCGATTAGGTCTTTTGTATGTGTCATATATTACTAATCTATAAATAGTTACCCTTGAAATAAAATTGTGATTTTACACTTGTCTTTTTGCCGAAAGAATCTTAGGTCGGATACAGGCTAAAATGCCATCTTTTAAACGAACGATTAAAAGACAATATTTCTCTTTAATCTGTTCGTCTATAGCTTTTTACCTGTAAGAAACTTAAGGTAATGCACAGCTATGGAAAATCAATAGGCAAGAGGGGCGCAAAGCTTGCCGTATTCTACATAAAGCGTTCGCAAGTGATTGAAGTTCAAGTGTATACAAGGGCTTCAAAGCCCCGAGAAAACACCCTTTTTAAAGAAAACCACCGAATGGAAACGGATAAAGAAACCGAAGTATGGTATGCTATGCGTGCTACCTATCGCAGAGAACCTGATGCCATGCGTCTGCTTGAAAAAGAAAAGTTGGGCTGTTTCATCCCTATGCAATACAAGATCAGCATGAAGAAAGGGAAGAAAGTCCGTGTTCTGGTTCCCGTCGTTCACAATCTGCTTTTTGTCCATGCCTGTCCTTCCGAGGTGAAGCGTGTCAAGTCAAAAGTTACTTACTTGCAATATATCACCGATACCCGTAGCGGTCAAAAGATAATCATCCCTGACAGTGAGATGCAACGTTTCATTGCCGTAGCCGGAACCTACAACGATCATCTTCTATACTTCCAGCCTGATGAATTGAATTTGTCGAAAGGTACCAAAGTTCGCATTATCGGTGGTGACTTCGAGGGTCAGGAGGGTATTTTCCTGAAAGTGAAAGGTGCGCGTGACCGCCGTGTGGTCATCGAGATACAAGGAGTCATCGCTGTTGCCATGGCTACCATCCATCCTAACCTTATAGAAGTAATCGGCTAATCTTTAATTTTTAATTCTTAATTTTTAATTAATCATGTCTCTTTCCGAAGAAGCAATCACTCTTCAGCGTGCAGCGCACGATCTGATGTATTTAGGTATGGACGGGAGTCCTATCTACAGCGATGACCTTTCTCGTCGTAATGGTGAAGTTTACCGCTTAACCACGGCTTTGTATAACTTCGGTGCTAAAGGTTCCGCAGTTGAGGAACAGGCGAATGTCTGTCTTGCTCTCCTAATGGGTTACAGCGCCTCATTCGTAGATCATGGCGAAAAACAGAAACACGTTCAGGAAGTTCTGGATCGTTGTTGGGATATACTTGATGCTCTTCCTGCTTCATTGCTGAAGCTTCGTCTACTTATTGCCTGTTATGGTGAAGTGTTCGACGCGCCTTTGGCTGACGAGGGACGTGCTATCATTGCTTCTTGGGATTCTGTATCGCTCACTCCTGAACAGCGAGAAGCTATTGTTGAGTTTCAGAATGTGGTTGATAATCCTTATTCGTGGGAATATGTTAATGAATGAAAAGTCGATAAATGGTCGATATCGTGGTCTTACTCATGGCTTTTCTGTATAAAGTGAAGACGTTATTTTTCAATATAAGTGTGATAATCTATATACGCCCTTATGTGAAGGTGCTATTGCCTGGAATGATTTTACTTTAGGAATTACTTGGAAAAAACTGAGAGAGAAGAAACTATTTTTTCGGAGAAAAGTTCTCGCCATTCGGTTTTAAGAATGGTATCTGAATATTCGAGAGTGGATGGACTCTATTACGAGCAGAGAGTATGAGAAGTATTATGAAATGATGTACAAAGGATAGGAATATTTTGTCAGAAACAACACTAAAAAATAAGACTGCAAAAGGAGTAGGGTGGAGCTTTATTGATAACATATCAAGTTCAGGTATTTCCTTTCTTGTAAGTCTTGTTTTAGCACGTATATTATCTCCTGAGGAGTATGGCATTATGGCCATGTTGACGATTTTTATTGCCATTTCTAATTCTATCGTAGACAGTGGCTTTTCTAATGCTTTGATTCGTAAAAACGATGTTGTGGAGCTTGATTATAATACTACTTTCTACTTTAATTTAGTTGTTTCTGGTGTTTTGTATCTTGTTCTTTATGTATGTGCTCCTTTCATTAGTAATTTTTTTTCAGAACCTTTATTGATACCGGTGACTCGAGTTTTGGGGCTTGTACTTATTGTGAATGCTTGTTCTATTATTCAACGTACTATATTAGTAAAAGCTGTTGATTTTAAGACGCAAACAAAAATTTCACTGATTTCTTCTATGCTGAGTGGTGTTATTGGTGTCGGTATGGCTATTTATCATTGTGGCGTTTGGAGCTTGGTAGGACAGCAACTGTCTCGACAAGTGCTGAATTCGCTCTTTTTGTGGATATACGGCAAGTGGAAACCTTTATGGGAGTTTTCGTATAATAGTTTTAAAAATTTGTTTGGCTTTGGTTCTAAATTGCTACTATCCGGGCTTATTGATACTATTTATAAAAATATTTACTATATTGTAATAGGGCGATTTTATACTGCGGATCAGTTGGGGCAATATACTCGTGCAGAACAGTTTACTTCTATATTTTCCAGTAACTTGACTTCTGTAATTCAACGAGTTAGTTATCCAGTTTTGAGCACTATTCAAGAAGATGCTATTCGCTTACAAGAAGCTTATCGAAAGATTATAAAAGCGACAATGTTGATAACGTTTGTCTGTATGTTAGTGCTTGCTGCATTAGCAAAACCGTTAGTTCTGATTCTTATAGGGGAGAAATGGCTATTTGCAGTTCCATATTTACAGATTTTGTGTTTTGCCGAAATGTTGTATCCCTTACATGCGATTAATTTGAATATTTTACAAGTAAAGGGGCGTTCTGATTTGTTTTTAAAGTTAGAAGTTATAAAAAAAATAGTAGCTATACTCCCGATTGTTTTAGGAATTACTCTAGGTATAAAGTTTATGCTGTGGGGAGCTGTATGTACTTCTGTTATTTCCTTCTTTTTGAATAGCTATTATTCGGGGCATTTGGTGAATTATTCAACGATGAATCAAATCAAAGATATTTTTCCGACATTTCTTATAGCTTCATTCGTAGCAGGTACTATTTGGTGCCTTTCTTTTTTGAATTTGTCTATCTATTTTACATTTTTTATTCAGTGTGTAACAGGCTTTATATTACTGATTTTTATTAATGAAAAATGTAGATTAAAAGAGTATATGGAGATGAAGCAACTGTTTTTAACTATTCTTAAGAAATAAAATAAGAAGATGGCAAATATACAGAGAAGTTCAAATATAGAGTTGCTTAGAATTGTTTCTATGTTATTGATTGTATTGCATCATTATTGTGTAAACTCTGGCTTCACTGAGGTAATAGATATGAAAAATATCACAGGGAATACATTATTAATACAATTTATGGCATTTGGTGGAAAAGTTGGTGTAAATGTGTTTTTGCTTATTTCCGGCTATTTCATGATAGAAGGTGAACGGAAATATGAAAAAATATACAAATTAATATTTCAAGTACTATTTTATAGTCTTATAATTTCTTTTCTTTTATATTATTGGGGAGGTTACTATTTTAGTTTGAAGCAAATTCTTCAAATTATTCCTTTTGTATTCACTCTTCCTGTGGATTTCATTGCTAGTTATCTGCTTGTGTATTTGCTTTCCCCGATTATAAATAAATGTTTGAAATCATTATCGCGTACAGAATTTACTTTTTTGCTCTTAATATTGCTTCTATATTTTGTAATAGCTGATACATTTTTTTTGCAGCATACGTGGAATTATTTTGGATGGGCATTTACATGCTATTGTGTAGGTGCGTATATCAGAATGTATAATATAGATAAAATTAAACTTCCATGGAGCCTTTTTGCTTTAATTTCTCTTTTGACTATTTGGCTAAGCATATTAGTCGTAGATTATGTAGGTGTCAAATATCACTTTGAAGGTTGGACATATATGCTTTCGGATGCTAATAAACTTCCTGTTTTTGCAATGGCTGTTTTCTTGTTTCTATATTTTAAAAATATGCATATAGGTTATAATAGGTTGATTAATATAGTGGCTGCTTCCTCATTAGGAGTACTTATTATTCATGCGAACTCAGATGTCATGCGTCAATGGCTTTGGAAAGATTTTCTAAGAAATACAGACTATTTTACATCTTCTTATTTGTGGTTACATATGTGTTTGTCTGTAGTGGCCATCTATTCAATATGTACTTTTATTGATGTGTTGAGAATTAAATACTTGGAAAAGCCATTATTTAAACGTTTATTCAAAAAAAAATGTGATATTTAAATGGAGAATAAAAATATAACAGTAACTTCTCCTCTTCTTCCTCCTTTAGAAGAGTTTATTCCTTATCTGAAAGATATTTGGGAGCGTAAATGGCTTACCAATAACGGAAATTATCATGAAGAATTAGAAAATGCTTTATGCGAATATTTAAAGGTTCCTTATATAAGTTTATTTACTAATGGTACTTTGCCTTTGATGGTAGCTTTACAGGCTTTGCGCATTACAGGCGAGGTTATTACTACTCCTTATAGCTTTGTTGCTACTACACACTCTTTGTGGTGGAATGGAATAAAACCTGTTTTTGTAGACATTGATCCTTTAACATGTAATCTTGATCCCGACAAAATAGAAGCAGCTATTACCCCCCAGACGACTGCTATTATGCCGGTGCACGTATATGGAACTCCTTGTGATACGCTACGTATACAAGAAATAGCAGACAAGTATGGACTGAAAGTCATTTATGACGCAGCCCATGCTTTTGGAGTAGAAATTCAAGGAGAGTCAGTCTTAAAGGCAGGCGATATGTCAACATTAAGTTTTCATGCTACGAAAGTTTATAATACGATTGAAGGGGGAGCTTTAGTTTGTCATGACGAGCAAACGAAAAAACGTATTGATTATCTGAAGAACTTTGGTTTTGCAGGTGAGACCACTATAGTTGCTCCTGGCATAAATGGTAAGATGGATGAAATTCGTTCAGCGTATGGGCTATTAGGCTTAAAACATGTTGATGAAGCCATTGATAGACGCCACCAGATTGCGACTTGTTACCGTGATAGATTAATTGGAGAAAAAGGTATTTCTTTCATTAGTGATGTTCAGGGGGTACGGCATAACTATTCTTATTTCCCAATTTTTATTGATGCGGGAGAATATGGTATGACTCGCGATGAGCTTTATTTTAAAATGAAAGAGAAAGGTGTTTTAGGAAGAAGGTACTTTTACCCTTTGATAAGTACTTTTTCTACTTATAGAGGATTGCCTTCTGCGGCTTCAGCGAACCTTCCTGTTGCTACTCGAAAAGCGGGAGAGATTATTTGTTTGCCGATGCATCCTAATTTATTGGACAGTGATGTGGAGCGAATCTTGTCAATAATAGAAAATAGATGATATTATGAATAGTCAACCTTTGGTTAGCGTTGTTTGTACCGCATATAATCATCAAGATTATATAAGGGATGCCTTGGACGGTTTTATAATGCAAAAGACTTCTTTTCCTTTTGAAATAATAGTTCATGATGATGCTTCCTCAGATGCAACTCCTGATATAGTGAAGGAATATGAAGCAAAATATCCTTCATTGTTTCGTAATATATACAGAAAAGAGAATTGGTATTCGCAAGGCAAGAATATTTGGGAATATATATTTGCTTCTGTTGCCAGAGGCAAATATATTGCGATATGTGAAGGAGATGACTATTGGATAGATCCTTTGAAATTAGAGAAGCAAGTTTCTTTTTTGGAACAGCATGCAGAATATTCTATCTGCTATCATCGAGTTAAATTAGTTACAGGAGAAAAAATAGAGTTATCCAGAATTCCGCGAAAATATTCTATGACTCAATGTGATATTGCACGAACAAACTATATAAATACTCCTTCCGTTGTCTTTCGAAATCAAAGTAGTAAGTTAAGGTTGGAGTTGCTATCCCAATGCATTACTGCTGATTATGTTTTATGGCTATTGTTATCCGAATATGGAAAAATTGCTTTTTTGCCAGATGTTATGGCATGTTATAGAATTAATTCGGGTGGCATATGGGGAACTAAATCGGCTATATACCAGTATTCAAACTGGATTAATACTTTAAAAAAACTAATTCCGAAATTCAATTTGAAAATTTCAGTGATATTGGTATGGCAATTAATTGTTTGTGAGTGTATATTGTTGTGTAAAAGACTTGGAATAAGATGAGAAAGAGCTTTTTATTTGTCTTGTTTCTTGTTTTAGGATTAAATTTACCTTCAGGTTATTGTTATGCATTGCTGATTTTGATTCTTATATCAGCTCTTTTTTATCTACTGGCAACACATATAAAAATAAAATATAAACGGGGAATTGATTTTATTCCTATGAGCTTTTTTCTTATATGGGTTTATGGCCTTTTTATGGGGTATTATAATGGTAATAAAGTATCATACATAGTTGCTAATTTTGCGGGGATGTTCTGCTATCTTTTATATTATGTATTAATTATATTGGATGTTTCTGTTGCTAAATTAGTAAATGTACTGAAAATCACAACAATCTCTACCTCAATAATTGCAATTATATATTACACTTTAGGTCTTTTTGACATCAACGCTGCATTTTTGTATAGTTTTCTGGGTGGAATTAATCAAGGTTCAAGTACAGGGCAATTGAGAGTCTATTTTACTGACCTATCGGTTGGGTTCTCGTTATGGTTCATTTCATTTGTATACTTGTTGATAGGAAGAATGGAGAAGCACATATTTTTGTTGCAAGGCATAAAGCATAGAAGTTATATTTTATTCTTATTGTTAACAACTTTTGTTCTATATTTCGTTACGGCTTCAAAAGGATTTATGCTTGCCGGAGTTTTCTACATCTTTTTAACTCCAATTCTTTTATATGGTAAAAAAATGACATCCGGAAAGATGTCAAATAATGTCTTTTTTTTTGTGGCTCTGTTTGTGTTAATTGTATTGGTGCTGGTGACTTCTGATTATGTCAATATTGTTATGAATATTTTTGACACGGAAGATGATTCAAATGAAATACGGTATTTGCAATTGGCATACATTGTTGAGGATGTCAGTTGGTGGGGAAAAGGACTTGGTGCAGTGATACCTAATTTTTCTCGAAATGATGAAGCTGAATATGGTTTTGAGTTAACTTATATAAATCTTATTCATAAGTTTGGAATTTTTTCCTGTGTACTTTTCTTAAATTGGGTTTATGTGTTGTTTAAGGCTTGTCGGAATGTTTATCATAGAAAGAATGTTTTCAATTCATCCCTTTCATTAGGCTGTATGGGGTATCTATTTCCTTCAGTGGGTAATCCTCTTTTAATGCATCCGGCTTGTGTGTTACTCAACTGTATTGCTCTGTATTTATTACGTAAAAAAGAGTAAATGAAAACATCAGTTTGCCTTGCATCTTATAATGGACAACAATTTATAGAGCAACAAATAAAATCGATCCTTGCTCAGCTTTCTGAAAATGATGAGTTGATAGTCTCGGACGATTGCTCTACAGATAGAACGTTGGAAATAATTAGATCATTTAATGACTCAAGAATTAAAATATTGTCAGGCATTAGATATGCATCTCCTATCAGAAACTTTGAAAATGCACTGAAGCATGCAACGGGTGATATTATTTTTCTATCAGATCAAGATGATGTTTGGTTACCTAACAAAGTTAAAGTAATGACTTCTTATTTTAAGGAATATGATGTGGTAGTTAGCAATTGTTCTATTGTGGATCAAGAGCTCAATGTGATTAAAGAAAAATTCTTTTTCTCTGGAAGTGATAGGAAGGGATTTATTAATAATCTCTATGATAATCATTATTTAGGATGTTGCATGGCTTTTAAGAAAGAAGTATTAGATACGGTTCTGCCATTTCCTAAAAAGATTGCGATGCATGACATTTGGATTGGCCTATGCGCAGAGGTTTTTTATAGGTCGATTGCTGTAGATGATGTTTTATTGTTGTATAGAAGACATGGAGGAAATGCTTCGCCTACTTCTGAAAAAAGCAGTGCTTCTCTATGTGTAAAATTGTGGTATCGTTTGTATTTCTTGATACAAATAGGACGTCGTGCTTTATTATGGAGAAAAAAGTAAAACAAAAAAGTGCTCAGGATAGAGTGATTCTGATAAACCAGTCAACTGGATATTTAATGGTTGATATAGTGAATGCTTATGCCCGGAAATATCCTGATGTTATTTTGTTAGCAGGCAGTTGTAATATATTGGCAAGAGAGTTGGACAAGTCTGTTAAAGTACATAAGATAGCTACCTATATTCGTACTTCATTCTTTATGCGTACGTTAACATGGTTAATAGCCACTCTACAAATTTTTTTCTTGTTGCTTTGGAAATATAGGCACTATAAAATTGTTTATGTAACTAATCCACCTATGTCTTATTTTCCATCATTGATTCTTAAGCGTAAGTATTCTGTTGTCGTTTATGATGTATACCCAGATGCATTGAATAATATTGGAATACACGAAAGCTCTTTGATATACAAGGCTTGGGCAAAAATTAATAAGCGGATATATAGAAATGCCGATAGGGTATATACACTAAGTGAAGGTATGGCTACTTTGTTGTTAGCGTATTGTGGTAGAGATAAGATATTAGTAATACCCAATTGGATGGGAATGGACTCTTTGCCTCGGATTGAAAAAATGGAAAATCCTTTTATCTTAAAACATGACCTACTACATAAATTTGTTGTAATGTATTCTGGAAATATAGGATTTACACATAATGTAGCATCTATTATTGAAATAGCAGAAACCTTTAGAGAAGATGATGATATTGTTTTTCTCATCATTGGGGAAGGATTGAAAAAGGCTGAACTAATGTTGTGGGTTAAAGAGAAAGGACTGGAGAATTGCAGTTTCTTGTCATGGCAACCTTCAGAGGAATTGAAATACTCTTTGAGTGCGGCTGATGTATCGATTATAACTTTGACTGATGAAACAGCTTTGGCAAGTGTACCGAGCAAAACCTATAATTTACTTGCGGTAGGCAGTCCTTTGTTATGTATAGCACCCGAAGAATCAGAATTGGCCCGATTGGTAGAGGAACATGGTTGCGGGAAATGTTTTACAAAAGAGAAAGTCATTGAAATGTCGCATTTTGTGAGAGAACTAAAGGCTAATCATAATCTTTGGAAAAGCTATTCTGATAGTTCACTGAAAGCTTCGTTAAGTTATACCTATAGAAATGCGAAACAGTATGTATCGTAGCCTTATTAAGCGTTTGATGGACGTAGTAGTCGTTTCTGTTGCTTTGCTCGTTATTTGGCCACTATTGTTGCTTATTACTCTTTGGCTTCACTTTGCCAACAAAGGTGCAGGAGCTTTTTTCTTTCAGGCACGTCCGGGTAAAAATGGAAAAATATTCAAAGTAATCAAGTTTAAAACAATGACAGACGAACGAGATACAAAAGGGAATCTTTTGCCGGATGAGAAAAGACTAACTAAGGTTGGTCAGTTTATTCGTTCCACCTCTATTGATGAATTACCTCAATTAGTCAATGTTTTGAAAGGGGATATGGCTTTGATTGGTCCCCGCCCATTGTTACCCCAATATTTGGCTTTATATAGTAAGGAACAAATGCGTAGGCATGAAGTTCGTCCGGGAATAACGGGATGGGCACAAGTGAATGGGCGAAATGCAATATCATGGACGAGGAAGTTTGAATTGGATGTGTGGTATGTAGATCATTGTTCTTTCTTACTTGATTTGAGAATCCTTGTCTTGACGATGAAAAAAGTTTTTATTAGAGAAGGGATTAATTCGAGTTCTTCAATTACAATGGATGTCTTTATAGGGAATAATTAGTAAAATGAGAAAAATGAAAAATATTGCAATTTATGGTGCTGGTGGTCTTGGTCGTGAAGTCGCTTGTTTGTTAAATACAATAAATGGCGATAATCCTATATGGAATTTTATAGGGTTTATTGATGATGTGAAAGAGGTTGGTGCCACTAATGAATACGGAACGGTATTAGGAGGCATTGATTTCTTGAATAGTTACCCTTCGGCCCTTTCTGTTATTATAGCTATCGGGAATCCTCGTGGCGTTGCTGGAATTGTAAAAAAAATACGTAATGCAAATATAGAGTTTCCTAATATTATAGCGCCAGATGTTCGCCTTGTTGATAAAGAAAATATGAAAATAGGTATAGGAAATATTCTTTCTTGGAATTGCACTATAAGTTGTCATGTAAACATTGGGAATTTTAATGTTTTTAATGGCTGGGTAACGGTGGGGCACGATGCTGTTATTGATGACTTTAACTCTTTTATGACTGGAGTTAGGATAGCAGGAGACACCCATATTGGTAATGAAAATTATTTTGGAGTGTCTTCTGTTTTACTTCAAAAAAAGAAAGTTGGAAATAATACGATAATAGGTGCTGGAAGTATTGTTATTCGTGCAACAAAAGATAACAAAACTTATATGGGGGTTCCTGCAACTGTTGTAGAGTATTGATGATGTGATTGTCTAATTTTTATTTAAATAATAAGTTATGGAATTAAAAGATTTTATTGAAAAGTTTGCAGAACAGTTTGACGATACTGATGTTGCTGAATTTGCACCTAATACAAAGTTTCGCTGTTTGGAAGAGTGGTCTTCCTTATCTTCACTTTCCATTATAGCAATGATAGATGAGGAATATGATGTCATGATAAATGGAAATGATATTCGAGAAAGTGAAACAATAGAAGATTTGTATACTAAAGTAAAATCAAGGATATAAGATGGCTTTTTTATCTATTCCTAATGTTGCTATAAGAGGAATTGCAGCTTGTGTGCCTAAAAATATTGAGGAGAATCTCAATCTTCCGGTATTTAAAGAAGGTGAAGCTGTCCGTGTGATAAACCAGACTGGGATTGAAAGAAAACGAACAGTTGAGAATGGAACAACTATATCAGATCTTTGTAAAGAAGCCTTTAATTGTTTGATTGACAAACTTAATTGGGAGAGAGAAAGTATAGATGTCTTGGTTTTAGTTTCTTCTTCAGCTGATTATATTACACCTCCCACAGCTAATGTATTACAAGGATTATTGGATCTTTCTGAAGAATGTATTGCTTTTGATATTCGTCAAGGATGCCCTGGATGGGTTGTGGGATTGAGTACTGTATCTTCTATGATTTCATTAGGAAATTTGAAGCGTGCTGTAATTCTGTGTGGAGATGTTTCTACACTTCTTAATTCTCCTATAGATAAAGAAACACGCCCTCTCTTTGGTGATGCAGGAACAGCTACTGCGATTGAATATGCAGTGGATGCGCCTGTACTACAATTTCAACAGGGAACAAGAGGAAAAGACTTTCAGGCAATCATGACGCCTTATGGAGGATTACGCAATCCAGTAACAGAAGAGGCTTTGAAATTTGTAGAATATGGTTCTAACCAAATACGACGTGGTATTGACTGTAGAATGGATGGCATGAATGTATTCAGCTTTGGATTGTCTGTTGCTCCTAAAAGCGTACAATCGTTGTGCGAATATTATGATATAGATAGGGAGAGTATAGATTATTATTTTTTTCATCAAGCGAATCAATATATGAATGAAAAGATCCGCAAAAAATTGAAGATTGATCTTTCAAAAGTACCTTATAGTTTGAAAAACTTTGGTAATACGTCTGGTGCTTCTATTCCTCTTACTATAGTGACACAATGTCAGGAAGCTTTTAGTACGCGTAAGCTAAATAATATAGCTTGTGCCTTTGGCGTAGGTTTAGCTTGGGGGAGCGTACATTTTGAAACGAACTGTATTATTTGTCCAGAATTAATAGAGCATTAATAGATGTATAATCCCTTTTCATTAGAGAATAAGACGATACTGATAACTGGAGCTTCTTCAGGTATTGGTCGCGCAACTGCTATAGAGTGTTCTAAACTTGGTGCGAAAGTGATAATTACAGCTCGTAATAGAGAACGTTTACAGAAGACTTTTGACTCTCTTGAGGGTAATGGTCATGAAATGTATTTCTGTGACTTATCTGATTCTGATGCAATTGGTGATATGGTTTCTCGCATATCTGAAATACAAGGCCTAATTAATAATGCTGGTTTTACAAAGTTACTCCCTTTGCAATTTGTAAAGGAGGATACTCTAAAATCAATCATGCAAGTTAATACGATAGCCCCGATTATGCTTTTACAAAAACTATTGAAGCAAAAGAAATTAAGGACTCATTCTTCTGTTGTATTTACTAGTTCTTTAGCAGGTTTGGGAACCGTTTCTGTGGGCAATTCGATGTATGCTGCTACGAAAGGTGCTATTAGTGCATTTGTAAAGAATGCTGCGTTGGATTTGTCTGTTAAAAAAATTCGGGTTAATGCTGTTTGCCCGGCTATGATTAGTACGGAAATACTTAATTCTGAGATTGTAACAAAAGAACAGTTGGAAGAAGATATAAAAAACTATCCTCTTGGGCGTTATGGGGATCCTTGTGATGTTGCATTTGCTATAATTTACCTGTTATCCGATGCGTCTAGCTGGATAACTGGTACGAATTTAATTATTGATGGAGGTTTGACATTAAAATAAAATGAATATGGATAATTTGAAAAAGTACAATGAGGTGTTTTGTGAGTCGTTAGAAATTAGTGAAGACCAATTGACTGGTTTAGCTTATCAGGGAACGGAGCTTTGGGATTCAGTTGGTCATATGTCATTAGTGGCTAATATTGAAGAAGCATTTGATATTATGATGGAGACAGATGATATAATTGATTTCTCCTCTTATGAGAAAGGGAAAAATATATTAGAGACAAAATATAATGTGCAATTCTAATTCTTTAGAAAGAAAAACAGCCTTAATCACAGGTTGTAATCGAGGAATTGGAAAGGAGATATTATCTCTTTTCGTAAGTGAGGGAGCATCAATTATTGCTTGTGTAAGAAAGGAAACTCCCGATTTTATCTCTTTCATTTCAGAACTGTCTCTGAAGTATGCTGTTAGTATTGAATTGTTGGTTTTTGATATTTCGAATGAAGAAGAAATAAAGGCTGCAATGAAAAGTTTGGTACAGAAAAAAGTTAAGATTGATATTCTGGTGAATAATGCCGGGATTGCGACTGGTGCTTTTTTGCAGATGACCTCTATGAAACAATTAAGAGAGGTGTTTCAAATTAATTTTTTCTCTCATGTTTTAATAACTCAACTGGTTTCTCGGATAATGTTGAAGGAGAAGAAGGGGTGTATCATTAATATGGGATCTATTGCTGGCTTAGAGAATTTTGCTGGTTATACGGCTTATGGTTCCAGTAAAGCAGCTCTGATGTGTTTTACGAAAACAATAGCGCGTGAACTTGCTCCTTATAATATTCGAGTTAACTCAATTGCTCCTGGATTAACAGATACTGGTATGGCAGGTCAAATGGAAGACAAGGCTTGGAAAGAAATGGTTGGTCGGTCGGATTTGAATCGTTTGGGCGATCCTAAAGAAATCGCAGAATTAGCATTGTTTCTTGCATCAGATAAATCATCTTTTATAACAGGGCAAATAATTAGAGCAGATGGTGGTATGTAATACTCTTTTTTATGACGAATATTGAACAGTTAGATAAATTAGCACTTCAGCTCCGTAGACGAGCATTAGAGGTTGCTTTGCGATCGGGAAAGAATGGGGCTCATTTAGGAGGTGGGCTTTCTCTTATTGAAGTTTTCGCAACATTGTATGGTAAGGTGCTAAAATATAACGTAGCTCAACCACTAAATGAAGAACGAGACCGATTGATTGTCAGTAAAGGACATTGTGTTTTGGCGTATTATACGGCATTGGAATTTGCTGGCTATCTAACCAAAGAAGATATTGATTCTTTCGAATCAAACGGCTCTCATTTTCATGGGCATGCAACAAGGAATCTTCAGTATGGAATTGAATTTTCAGGAGGAAGTTTAAGTATGGGGCTGTCTTTTGCTGTGGGAGTGGCTATCGCTGCCAAAAAGAAAGCGACTAATAATCGGGTATATGCGATTGTGGGTGATGGCGAGTGTGATGAGGGGTTAGTTTGGGAAGCGGCTATGTCTGCTTCAAATTATAGGTTGGATAATCTGACTGTAATAGTCGATTGTAATGGTCTGCAGTATGATGGTTTAACGACAGATGTGATGAATCATTTATCATTGGTGGAAAAGTTTCGGGCCTTTGGCTTTTTCACAATAGAAGTTGATGGACATGATTGTAATGCCTTATGTGAGGCTTTTCAAAAGAGAAATAAAAATACTCCTATTGCTATAGTAGCTCATACAGTAAAAGGGAAAGGTGTGTCATTTATGGAAAATAAAAAAGAATGGCATCATTCAACTCTTTCACAGCAACAATATGAACAAGCATTATCTGAATTACCATTATGAGTGTATTAAATTCTACAAAAGCAAAAATCTACTCTCGGTTGGGACAAAGAGGATCTATTTTTGGGATGGCTACATTAGATGCAGCTCAAAATGATTCTCAGTTGATGGTTCTAACTGCTGATTTGGCATCTTTATCTGGCTTGGATAGATATGCAAGTAAATATCCTGAACAATTTTTGAATATTGGTATTGCTGAACAAAATATGCTTGGAATAGCTGCTGGATTGAGTGCAGAAGGTTACCACCCAGTTGTGACAACCTATGCAACATTTATTTCATTGCGTAGCTGTGAGCAGATACGGCATTATTTGGGTTATATGGGGCTAAAGGTCATCGTGATTGGGTCGGGTGCCGGATTAATTCAAGCATATTCAGGTAATACGCATTATTCTGTAGAAGATTTAGCCGTGATGCGTGCTATACCTAACTTGACCGTACTGTCGCCTGCTGATGCAGGTTCTGCAGTAAAAGCGTTTGATGCTTCTTTAAAGCACGATACTTCAGTTTATATACGCTTAACAGGGGGGCTCAATTGTCCGATAGTGTATAAAGAGGAGTTCGATTATGTGATAGGCTGTGCGAATACAGTTAGAGAGGGGGAGGATATTGTGATATTTGCCACTGGAGTAATGGTCTATCAGGCTTTACTTGTGGCTGATATTTTACAAGAGCAAGAAGTTAGGGTGAAAGTAGTGGATATGCATTCAATAAAACCGATCGATATCAATGCTATTCGTGATAATCAATCTGCCAAATTATTTGTCTCAATAGAAGAACATAATGTCATTGGAGGACTGGGAGGAGCCATCGCTGAAGTGTTGTCGGAGTTTACTGCTTATCCTAAATTGTTAAGATTGGGTATACATGATGTTTTTAACATAGCAGGTGAGTATGAGAATTTGTTAGGACAAAATAGATTGCTTCCTCAGCAATTGGCTGAGGATATTATGGGTAAGTATAAAGGATGAAGAAGCAAATTTGGAATCATGCAATGTACCTAAATAGAAAAGCCATTGTTGCAGATGATGGGCGTACCTTAAGTTATAGTGAATTAGATGATTGTTCAAATAAACTTTCATGCCATTTGATAGCACGTAGACTTGTATTCTGTTTGTGTACAAATGGAATAGGTTCATTACTGGGCTATTATAGCTTTCTCAAAACAGGTATTGTCCCGGTGATGCTGGATGCTTCAAAGGACATGGAGTTGATGAATAGGTTGCTGGCTATATATAAACCTTCTTATATTTGGCTGCCTACTTCTGTTTACTCTCCGGAGTATGGCAAAATAGAATATTCGGTGTTTAATTATACTCTTACTTCTTATAGTAATGATCCGATAGAACTTCATAGTGAACTCGCTGTTTTACTTACTACCTCCGGAAGTACAGGTAGCCCTAAGCTCGTTCGTTTGAGTTATGACAATATAAGGAGCAATGCCGAATCAATAGCCGAGTATCTCAATATCACGGCCGACGAGAGACCTGTAACTTCGCTCCCGATGTATTATTCTTATGGACTGTCGGTTATCAATAGCCATTTGTTGAAAGGCGCGACTATTCTTCTAACGGATAAACCTGTTATCCAAAAAGAGTTTTGGACTTTTGTAAAGGAGCAGAGAGCAACTTCTATAGCAGGTGTTCCTTATACTTATGAAATGCTTAAGCGTCTTCGCATATTCCGTATGGATTTGCCAGAGTTGAAAACGATGACGCAGGCAGGAGGTAAACTGAATGCTGATCTGGCAAAAGAGTATATGGAACAAGCGGCTGCTTCGGGAAAGAAATTTATTGTGATGTACGGGCAAACGGAAGCGACTGCCCGCATGAGTTATCTACCCTTTGACAGAGCACTCGAAAAATATAGTAGTATAGGCATTGCCATTCCAGGTGGATCGTTCTTGTTGATTGACGAAAGGGGAGATGAGATAGAGGACGTAAATAAGGACGGGGAATTGGTTTATACCGGTGCTAATGTTTCATTAGGTTATGCCGAATGCCGGGAGGACTTGGCAAAAGGTGACGAAAATTCAGGTGTATTATATACAGGAGATATTGCCCGTAGAGATGAAGATGGATTTTATTATATAACGGGGCGTATGAAACGCTTCGTAAAAATATATGGCAATCGGGTGAATCTGGATGCAACCGAACAGCTTGTTAAAGACATTACAACATCGTGTGCTTGTGTCGGCGTCGATGATAAGATTACTGTGTTTACAACGGAGCAGGGCAAAGAAGAAGAAATCAAATCTCTGCTGATGAAGAAGACTGGATTGAACGTTCGTGCTTTTGCGGTTCGGGTTATAGAAGAAATTCCTAAAAATCCTTCGGGTAAGGTGCAATATGCTGAACTCTCTAATTTACTAAATTAGTCTTTAAATGAATTTGAATGATATTTTGAACATACCTCCTTATTCATTGGATAAAGAGGCAAAGCGCTTGTTGTTGAATGAAAGGTTGCAGGTGTTGACTTTGCAGCATTATGAGCGGTGCAGTGATTATCGCAGAATGATTGATGCGCAGAAATTGGATATAAATCACCTTCCTGAATACGATAAACTTCCGTTTCTTCCGGTGAGGCTGTTTAAGGAGTTCGAGCTTTGCAGTGTTGATAAAGAGGAGGTAGTGAAGACGATGACTTCTTCGGGAACAACAGGACAGCAAGTGTCTCGTATCTTTTTAGACCGGGACACATCGACTAACCAAACGAAAGCTTTGACTAAAATTGTTTCTTCATTTATCGGAACCAAACGCGTCCCGATGTTGATACTCGATTCGAGTGGAGTGGTCAAAAATCGCAATATGTTTTCTGCCCGGGGGGCAGGTATTCTTGGCTTTTCGATGTTTGGCTCAAAAAAGATATATGCGTTGGATGAAGAGATGCAATTGAATATTCCATTGCTTAGAGAATTTCTGGAGGAGCATGAGGGAGAGCCTATTTTTATGTTCGGATTTACTTTTATGATCTGGCAGCACTTCTACAAACAACTCTTGGCGACGGAATATAAGCCCGATTTGTCGAAAGGCATTTTGATTCATGGAGGAGGATGGAAAAAACTGATATACGAATCTGTGTCTCCCGAAGAGTTCAAAAAGAGGCTTTCCGACGCCTGCGGTATCGATACAAATAATGTACACGATTACTATGGAATGGTGGAGCAAACGGGCAGCATTTATATGGAATGTGAATGTGGGCATTTGCATGCCCCAGTGTTTTCGGACATCCTTATACGGCGTGCCAACGATTTTTCATTGGCTCCTTATGGAGAAAAAGGAATTATTGAAGTGGTATCTGTACTTCCGGAAAGTTATCCCGGGCATGTGCTTCTTACGGAGGATGAAGGGATGATTCTTGGCGAAGATGATTGTCCTTGCGGAAGGAAAGGCAAATATTTTAAAATAATGGGTCGAATTAAAAATGCGGAGATCCGCGGATGTAGTGATACGTATGCTGCTAAATTCTGATAATTTGAATATTAAGCTTTTGTTTCCATTGAAATTGGATTGGGAACAGTGGGCTTGTGCAAAGCCTGATGTGCTTTTTTCGGAGAAGGTAATAGATTGTTTGAATGCGCTTTCTGCCTCTTTGCTGAAAGATAAACAAAGTCGGATATATCCGGATGTAATTACATTTGCTTTCTTTTGCAGAAAGGCAAATCTATTGGCACAAAAGAAACAATATGTAGGTGCAGATAATGAAATCTCCGGTGGATCTATTCGGTTGGGAAGGGGGGTACTTTTTCATGTGGCGCCCTCTAATGTACCTATTAATTTTGGATACTCATTGATTGCTGGCTTATTAAGCGGCAACCATAATGTGGTGCGTGTTTCGTCGAAGGAGTTCCCACAGGTCGATTTGATAGTGAGGCATCTGATTGAGATGGCTGAGAGTCAGGATTACAGGGAAGTGTTCGACAGAATTGCTTTGGTTAAATACGACCGAAGCAGTGATGCTACTGCTTTTTTCTCTTCTTTTTGTCATGTAAGAGTTATTTGGGGAGGCGATGATACGATTAACCAAATCCGTAAGAGCCAGATACCTGCGCGGTCGTTCGATGTGACATTTGCCGATCGTTACTCTATGGCTGTCATAAATGCGGATGAGCTGGTGAATGAGAGGAATATGAGGAAAGTAGCCGAAAGTTTCTATAACGACACGTATTTGTTTGATCAGAATGCCTGCTCTGCCCCCCACCTCATCGTCTGGTTGGGAAAGTTAGAGAACATGGAGAAAGCACAAGAAATATTCTGGACTGCCGTTCAGGATGAAGTGAAAAGGAAATATGAGTTTCAGGCTGTATTGGCGGTAGACAAGTTGACTGCTTTCTATCGGCAGGCCATAGCGATGGATATTCAAAAAGAGCCGATAGAAGATAATACGCTTGTACGTGTGAAACTAAAACAACTTTCGCCTGTGATTGACGAGTTCAGATGTGCAGGTGGTTATTTCTCCGAATATGTGGCATCTTCTTTGGATGAAATGGCGGCTATCGTGAAAAATAGATATCAGACATTGGCTTATTATGGGCTGAATAGAGAGGAACTGGATCGGTTTGTGGTGGATAATCGGTTGGTGGGCATCGATCGGATTGTGCCATTGGGAGAAACTACAAGTTTCTCTTTTACTTGGGATGGTTACAACTTGATACAAACCTTATCTCGAGAGTGCATTGTGTTATAATATGCTTGAAATTAAGAGAATTGTAAATAGTATCTTCAGCTCTAATAGTTACTTGCTGTATAGTGACGATTCGCCTGAAGTGTGGTTGATAGACGCAGGTGACGTAGACCCTATTTGTAATTATTTGGCTTTAAATAGCAAAAAACTTAAAGGTGTGTTATTGACTCATACTCATTTTGATCACATTTATGGATTAAATCGTTTGGCTAATGTATTTCCTGAATTAATGGTTTACACATCATACCGTGGAAAGGAGGGACTAGGGTCTGATAAACTAAATATGTCTCGCTATAATTTGCGACCATTTGTCTTTCGGTCTGACAATGTGGAAATATTACAGGAAGGGCAAGAAGTGCAGTTGTGGGAGAATGTACGGTTGATGGCTTTTGAAACTCCTGGTCATGATTGGAGTGCACTCTGCTTTAAAGTGGGAGATGCTGTTTTTACAGGTGACTCTTATTTACCACAATACGACTTAATCACAAATTTTCCTAAAAGTAATAAAGAGCAGGCTTTTAAATCGTTGGAGAGAATAAAGGAACTTTCTGTAGGATGTAGTCTTTATCCTGGGCATGGAGATATTGTGTATGCGTAAATATTGGATACAATTGTTGCGTCTTATTTCTTTCCTTTTTATCCCTTACTACGTAAGAAGATCAAATAAACATAGATAATTTTCGTTATGAACAAACGAATTTGGCTTTCGCTTGCTCACATGGGTGGCCGTGAGCAAGACTTTATAAAAGAGGCATTTGACACAAACTGGGTGGTACCTTTAGGCCCGAATGTAGATGCTTTTGAAAAAGCATTGGCTGACTATTTACAAGACGATCGTCAGGTGGTGGCACTGAGCGCTGGGACAGCTGCTTTACATTTAGGACTAATTTTACTAGGTGTTAAACCGGGTGATGAAGTGATTTGCCAGAGCTTTACATTCGCGGCATCGGCAAATCCAATCTCTTATCTGGAAGCTAAACCAGTGTTTGTGGACAGTGAAAAAGATACGTGGAATATGGATCCGGTATTGCTGGAAGAGGCTATCAAAGACCGTTTGCGTAAAACCGAGAAATTGCCAAAAGCAATCATTCCGGTACATCTATATGGTATGCCGGCCAAGATGGACGAAATTATGGAGATTGCACATCGGTATGATATTCCGGTGCTGGAAGATGCTGCGGAGGCTCTCGGCTCTAAATTAAACGGACAGATGTGTGGAGTATTTGGAGAATTGGCTGCTCTTTCGTTCAATGGAAACAAGATGATAACGACTTCAGGTGGTGGTGCACTGATTTGTCGTACGGAAGAGGAAGCGAAGCAGACTAAATTTTATGCAACCCAAGCCCGGGATGCCGCTCCACACTACCAGCATACACACATCGGTTATAATTATCGTATGAGTAATATCTGTGCTGGTATTGGGAGAGGACAAATGTTTGTGTTGGAAGAACACATTGCTCGGCGTCGTGCCCATCAGGCACTTTATACGAATTTGTTGAAAGATGTACCCGGAATAACAGTGATGCAGAATCCGAATGATCGTTTTCAGTCAAACTTTTGGCTGACCTGTATCTTGGTTGATCCGAAAATAGCCGGAAAGACAAGAGAGGACATTCGTCTGAAATTGAATGCTGAAAATATTGAAACACGTCCGTTATGGAAGCCGATGCACCTGCAGCCTGTATTTGTGGATGCTCCATTTTATGGCAATGGTACGAGTGAACGTCTGTTTGACATTGGTCTTTGCTTGCCTTCCGGACCAATGTTGACAGAAGAAGACGTTGAAAAGGTAGTGAATATGATCAAGAGGGTATAGACCGAAATTGGGCAGGTATCATTCTTGGGTTTGAAATAATTCATAAAAATATTAAGATAAATCTTCGCTGTAGAATAATTGTATGAAAAAAGTAGCATTACTAACTGGAATCACTGGTCAGGATGGTTCATTTCTTGCTGAGTTTTTAATAGAAAAGGGGTATGAAGTTCACGGAATTCTTCGTCGTTCTTCTTCATTTAATACAGGACGTATTGAGCATCTTTATTTGGATGAATGGGTGCGTGATATGAAACAACAACGATTAGTAAATCTCCATTATGGGGATATGACGGATAGTAGTTCATTGATTCGTATTATTCAACAAGTGCAGCCCGATGAGATCTATAACCTTGCTGCTCAAAGTCATGTAAAGGTGTCTTTTGATGTTCCTGAATATACGGCCGAAGCTGATGCGGTGGGCACACTGCGTATGCTTGAAGCTGTCCGTATTCTTGGTTTAGAGGAGAAGACAAGAATTTATCAGGCTTCTACTTCAGAACTTTATGGTAAGGTACAGGAAATTCCTCAAAAGGAGACCACTCCTTTCTATCCGCGTAGTCCATACGGAGTAGCTAAGCAATACGGTTTCTGGATAACCAAGAATTACCGTGAGAGTTATGGAATGTTTGCTGTGAATGGTATTCTGTTCAATCATGAAAGCGAACGTCGAGGAGAGACTTTTGTAACTCGAAAGATAACTCTTGCTGTTTCTCGTATTGTACAAGGTTTTCAAGATAAGTTATATTTAGGTAATCTGGATGCTCGTCGTGACTGGGGATATGCGAAGGATTACGTAGAGTGTATGTGGCTTATTCTTCAATATGATACGCCGGAAGACTTCGTGATAGCTACAGGCGAGATGCATACCGTTCGTGAATTTACTACTTTAGCATTTCGAGAGGCTGGCATTGAAATTCGTTGGGAAGGTGAGGGTGTTGATGAAAAGGGCATTGATGTAAGTACCGGTAAAGTGCTTGTTGAGGTTGATCCTAAATATTTTCGTCCTTGCGAGGTTGAGCAATTATTGGGTGACCCTACTAAGGCAAAAACTGTATTGGGTTGGAATCCAACGAAAACAAGTTTTTCTGAACTTGTGAGGATAATGGTGACGCATGATATGAAGTTTGTGAAGAAATTATATCTTAAAAAGTAAGTAACAGATTTGTCTGCGTTTGGTATTCGCTCATTGTGTATTTTTCGGTTCTGTGTACGTAAGCATCGCAAGGTGACACGTCAAAATAGAATGTTAACGATAAATAAGAGAGGATGTCAATCTTTAGAAAAATAATCACTTCTTTGTTTGATTGTTGCACAAATAGTCGTACTTTTGTTTATGGGTAATATCAATGTATAATCGTATGGCAACAGTATCATTGAAAATACGTCTGAATTATAATCAGATATTAGAGTTAACTCAACAACTTTCTGATGATGATAAGTTGGAATTGAGCCGTGCACTTACTGCTGAAACGAGAGGCATTAAGTTGAGACGGTTGTTGGAAGCTTTTAAAACAGATGAAATTTCCCAAAAGGAGATAGATGCAGAAGTGGAAGCTGTTAGGCAAGAGGCGTATGAAAAGCGATTGCGAAATGAGAATAATTATTGATACAAATCTTTGGATTAGCTTTCTTATAGGCAAGAAGCTGTCTTGCTTGTTGGAACTCATATCTAACGGAAATGTAGAACTTGTAGTTTCTAAAGAACTTTTAGATGAGATTGAAAGCGTTGCTTCACGTCCTAAATTTGTGAAATATTTCTCCAAAGAGCATTTAGATATGCTATGGGATTTTTTGGATCAAGAGACATTGTATTACGAAATAGGTAATATTTCTTCCCGTTGTCGGGATCCTAAGGATGATTATTTATTAGAACTTGCATTAGTGTCAAGAGCTGATTATCTGATAACTGGGGATAAAGATTTATTGATTGTGAAAGAAGTCGGTTCTTGCCAGATAATTACTGTCATGGAGTTTGACGCATTAACTTCTTCATTAGGCTGTTCTGCTCTCCTTCATGAAGATATAGAAGATTATTACGCTATTGTTATTGGAGAATAGAGTAAATGTATAGTAACAACATAAACTGAAAGCCGCTATCCCGAAATCATCCGGATAGCGGCTTTTTTAAAATAGTGCGTTTATCAAACGCACTATTCACGCAATTTTTTGTACTTTTGCCGACTGTTTAATAGACACATCCGAAAAAACTTTAAAAAACGAAATAAAATGGCAGTAGAATTAAAAGACCTGACTAAACGCAGCGAGAATTATTCGCAGTGGTATAATGAGTTGGTGGTGAAGGCCGATCTGGCAGAACAATCGGCTGTGCGTGGCTGTATGGTGATCAAACCTTACGGATACGCTATCTGGGAGAAAATGCAGCGTCAGCTGGACGATATGTTTAAGGAAACAGGACACGTGAATGCCTATTTCCCTTTGCTGATTCCGAAGTCTTTCCTCAGCCGTGAAGCGGAACATGTGGAAGGTTTTGCAAAGGAGTGTGCAGTAGTAACACACCATCGTCTGAAAAATGCTCCTGACGGTAGCGGAGTAATTGTAGACCCGGAAGCTAAACTGGAAGAAGAACTGATTATCCGTCCTACTTCTGAAACCATCATCTGGAATACTTATAAGAACTGGATTAATTCTTATCGCGATCTGCCTATTTTGTGTAATCAATGGGCGAACGTGATGCGTTGGGAAATGCGTACCCGCCTCTTCCTGCGTACTGCAGAATTCCTGTGGCAGGAGGGACATACAGCACACGCCACTCGTGAAGAAGCTGAAGAAGAAGCAGTACGTATGCTGAACGTATATGCGGAATTTGCCGAAAAATATATGGCTGTTCCTGTAGTGAAAGGTGTGAAATCTGCCAATGAACGTTTTGCCGGTGCACTGGACACTTACACTATCGAAGCCATGATGCAGGACGGAAAGGCTCTGCAAAGTGGTACGTCTCACTTCCTTGGACAGAATTTTGCCAAGGCATTTGATGTGCAGTTCGTGAACAAGGAAAATAAAATGGAATATGTTTGGGCTACTTCATGGGGGGTATCTACCCGTTTGATGGGAGCACTGATCATGACTCACTCTGATGATAACGGACTTGTACTGCCTCCTCATCTGGCTCCGATACAAGTGGTTATCGTGCCTATCTATAAGAATGCAGAGATGCTGCAGAAGATTGATGAGAAGGTAGCCGGTATTGTTGCTAAACTGAAATCTATGGGTATTTCGGTGAAGTATGATAATGCTGATAACAAACGTCCGGGCTTCAAGTTTGCAGACTATGAATTGAAAGGTGTACCTGTACGCCTTGTGATGGGTGGTCGTGATCTGGAAAACAATACAATGGAAGTAATGCGCCGCGATACGCTGGAAAAAGAAACCCGTTCTTGCGATGGTATCGAGGAATACGTAAAAGATCTGTTGGAAGAAATTCAAGCAAATATTTACCAGAAGGCTCTCAACTATCGTAACTCTCACATCACGAAAGTAGATAGTTACGATGAATTCAAGGAAAAGATTGAAGAAGGTGGCTTTATCCTTGCTCACTGGGATGGTACTACCGAAACTGAGGAGAAGATCAAGGAAGATACAAAGGCTACTATCCGCTGTATTCCTTTTGAAACTTTCCTGGATGATGATAAAGAACCGGGTATCTGTATGGTGACCGGTAAACCGTCGGTTTGCCGTGCTTTGTTTGCCCGTTCATATTAATAAGATATCATAAAGATAATAGGAGAGGGCTGCACTTCCGTATAGGAGGATGCAGCCCTCTTTTTTCTTATAGGGAAGAAGTTAGAACAATTGTGTTTTCAGGCCGAATGATAAACTGAGGTAGTCTTTCGGTTTCAGATATTTGTTAAGGAATGCACTTACCACGTACAGATCGCATGTACTTATCTCATAGAAGAAAGTGACAGCTCTTGCCCCCAGGCGCCAGCGTGGAGGTATGTTGTAAGTCAACCGTTGCCCCAGGAAAACATGGATACGTATTTTGGATGAGAAGCCATAGTAACCTTTCGGATAACGGTCGGGCTCATGTGCCCAGAATTCACCTCCGAATACGGTATTTAGATACATACCGCATGCGAGAGGCTCAACTGCAAAATCTTGTCCAAGTGAGATGCTCCAAGGCATATAGTTCTGTTTCAAGGTCATGGTGATTTTGGTACGTTTGGAATCATATTTAGGCAGGATACCAAAGAGGATATCCGTTTCCCACTGATTTCGTTTACCATAATCCCATCCGGTACCCAATGACAGCAATCCCATATTACCGGCAAATTGCAGTTTGGTATGAGTCGGTATCAGACTTTCCCAGTGTTTCCGATAACGATGGACACGCTTATCATAACGGCTGGAACGTTTCTCACTAATATCGGCGCTATCTATTTTAGTTTCCTCTTTTTCCAACCATACCGTATCATATTTCACAATAATAATAGTATCCCTGAACACTTGGGCCGGCTCTGTATTTATTGTTTTCACTTCCTGTGCATGGCCGGTTGACGAATAGACAAGAAGGAAGCATATCAATGCTTTAATAATAGACCACTTCGCGCTCATATCCGTCAGGAGTTACAGTGAATATATAGTAGCAACGGTTTTTCATGCAATCACTCATGTAGTACATCACGCCATCATCAAAAAGATCCTCTTCGAATACATGATGTTCGTGAGCTGCCGTGCAGAATAATAAACCGGGAAATTTCTTAATGCTATATTGGAAAACCTGGGCTACATTATTATTGAACTCGAAGCAGAATGGACGTATATGCATGGAGAAGATGGTACGGTCATATTCCTCACGGCGGTCATCCAGCTGAGCATTGATGAAGTCAAAGTCAGGAATAGGACGGGAGTAATCGAACTCGAGAGCATTGGTATTCAGACAAACGAATTTGATGCGGCCGGCAATAAATGAGAAATTCGAATCACCGAAAATGGCGCGATAAGTTTCTTCACCTGTACCAAGACAGTCATGGTTACCTATGAGACCAACATAAGGAACTCTCAGTTTATTCATGATATCACGTTGCCACAAGAATTCGTCAGTGACACCAAAATCGCTGAAATCTCCGCCATGGATGACAAAATCAATGTCATCTCGTTTATTGAGGTGATTGACAAAATCCAGAGTTTCATCATACCAACGTTGTGAATCGCCCATGGTAACAAAACGGATTGTCGTCTTGCCTTTACAATTGGCTTCTATCTTTTCTATATTGCGATTGTTTATATCCGTCGGACCACTGATACGCACATCATAAGGATGGTAATCTATCATGTCGCAACCGCCCATAAACAGACCAATGAGCGGAATGAATAGGAGTTTAGATAATTTCATGTGTAATGATATTAATAGTATATGTAATCTCTATATTGAAAACTGGATGCAAAGATAGAGTTTTCTTTTTGATTAATGATTGTCTTATATTCCTTTTTTCTGTCCTTTCATGCTACACTGATTATCTGGTGATTGTCTATTTTTTAGACGGAGGTGTCTAATTATTAGACACTTGATGGCTGGGATTAGAAAGCTAATTTCTTGATAATAAATGGATTTTAAGTTTTGGCACGCTTTCTGCATTTATATAGTTAAAGTATTGCGTACATTAATCTTATATGCTAAAGAGTAGATTAAAAGAAATAACTAATAACTCATAATTTAAAGAACATCATGATTGAAATTAATGACATCAGTAAAGTATTCCGTACATCGGAAGTGGAAACAGTAGCATTGAACCACGTGAACCTTGAAGTGAAAGAGGGGGAGTTTGCAGCTATTATGGGACCGTCAGGTTGCGGAAAATCAACCCTGTTGAATATTCTGGGATTACTGGATAATCCGACGGAAGGATCATATAAACTTCTGGGACAGGAAGTAGGGAACCTGAAAGAAAAAGAGCGTACACGCGTTCGTAAAGGTAAACTGGGTTTTGTATTCCAAAGCTTCAATCTGATAGACGAACTGAATGTATATGAAAATGTGGAATTGCCTTTGACTTATCTTGGCATCAAAGCTTCCGAACGTCGCCGGATGGTGGAAGATATACTGAAACGTATGAATATCAGTCATCGTGCCAAACACTTTCCACAACAGCTTTCCGGTGGTCAGCAGCAACGTGTAGCCATTGCCCGTGCTGTGGTTACTAATCCTAAGCTGATACTTGCCGATGAGCCGACCGGTAACCTGGATTCTAAGAACGGTGCAGAAGTAATGAACTTGCTGACGGAGTTGAACCGGGAAGGAACTACCATTATCATGGTGACACATTCCCAGCACGATGCTTCTTTCGCCCATCGTACGATTCATTTGTTCGATGGCAGTATAGTGGCAAGTGTTGCAGCACAGGAAATGTAAGTTACGATTATTACAAGATTAAAGTATGAAACAAATCTATTATGTCATAAGGACCTTATTACGTGGGCGCGGTTCGAATATTATCAAAGTCATTTCTCTTGGATTGGGGTTGACGATGAGTATTTTGCTGTTTTCTCGTGTGGCTTTTGAGCAAAGTTACGACACCTTCTACAAAGACTATGACAATTTATATCAGATATTTTCTATTTTTTCAGCTGATGGTGAACAGTTTGAGCCTCAAAAGCAAAACTGCGGTCCCGTGGCAGGTGCCATATTGGAAAACTTCCCGAAAGAAGTGGAAGCAGCCACCAGTATCGCCTATTTTCTCGGTGGTCCATTGTATAATGGTAGTGTCCGTTTCGATGACGAGATCCTGTTGGCAGACTCACTCTTTTTCCGAACTATGGGTATTGAGGTACTGAGCGGAAATCCGGAGAATGAACTGGTACAACCGGATGTTATTTTTCTGAGCGACCGCTTGGCACAGAAAATCTTCGGCGGCGAAAACCCTATTGGAAAAGTGCTGAGCTACAATAAAGAAATAACATTTACAGTGAAGGGGACTTATGCTGCTTTACCGGAAAATACTACGATGCGTCCCGAGGGAGTTGTATCTATGCCCACAGCCTGGAGTCGCAGTTGGGGTAACTATTCCTGGCGTGGGGGAGACAGTTACTACGAATATATCCGTTTCCGTCCGGGAGCTGATAAAGAGATTATCAATGCCCGACTGGATGACATGATACAGAAATATCGTCCGGAAGAGGATAAGAAAGCTTATGGCTATACAGCTTTTGTCAAACCCATCCGTGATGTATATCGAAACGAAGACCAGGTGAAACGAATGGATAGCATTATGAGTATCCTGGCTTTTGCAATTCTTTTTATTGCAGCACTAAACTATGTATTGATATCCATCTCCTCGCTTACTTACCGCGCAAAAGCGGTGGGAGTACATAAGTGTAGTGGTGCAAGCGGAGGTACTGTATTCTCAATGTTTCTTCTGGAGACAGGTATTATCATTGTACTGGCTCTGGTGCTAATGGGACTGATATTGCTTAATTTTCAGGAGTTTATAGAAGATACTACCGCAGCTAAACTGAGTGTACTTTTTGCACCCGATCGTATTTGGGTACCGCTCGCTGTAGTGTTGGTTCTTTTTGTTGTGGGGGGAGTATTGCCAGGCAGATTATTTGCGCGGATACCGGTGTCGCAGGTTTTTCGTCGTTATACGGAAGGTAAGAAGGGGTGGAAACGTCCATTACTTTTTATCCAATTCGCAGGTGTGGCCTTTATCTGTGGACTGATGTATGTGGTGATGGCGCAGTACAATTATGTGAAAGATAAAGATATGGGATATAATCCGCAGCGTGTAGCGGTGGGGAATGCTTATTTTGGTAGTGAGGAGGAGAGTGGACCGGCATTGCAGTTTTTCCGTGGTCTGCCTTATGTAGAAGAAGTTTCTTCTGCGGTCAGTACCCCTATCTGGAGCTATAGTGGCTCAATGATTGAAGGAGAAAGTGGACAGTCCCTCTTCTCAACACGCTACAGTTTTGCTCTTGAAGATTACTTTAAAATGATGGGTATGACAATGAAGGAAGGTCGTGCTCCGCGTGCAGCAGATGAAATAGTAGTGAATGAGGCTTTTGCGGAGAGGATGCGTTGGGGAGACAAGGCTTTGAACCACCCGTTACGTACAGAAGGCAAAAATTTTAAAGTAGTAGGTATATTGAAAGATTTTCATATCGGTTCCTATTACCAGCCACAGGATGTCATAATGTTCGGATATACCCGTACTTTCGGTAATACTGTCCATGTGCGTCTCAAAGAACCTTTTGCTGAGAATTTACGGCGTCTGAACAAAGACGTAAACGAAGCTTATCCGGACAAAACGATTGACTTTGCCGGATTGGAACAACGAATATTGGAACGGTATAATCCGGTTCGTGTCTTTAGCAATGCTACGATATTGGCGGCGGTAACCATGTTCTTTGTCATGCTGATGGGCCTGATAGGTTATACTACGGATGAAGTGCGCCGTCGTTCCAAAGAAATTGCCATTCGTAAAGTGAATGGGGCGGAATCTTCGGGGATATTGGAGTTACTTTCAAAAGATGTCCTTTATGTAGCGGGACCGGCTGTCATTATCGGTATTATTGCCTCGGCATACGTCAACGAGATGTGGATGGACCAGTTTGCTGCACAGGTGCCGCTTTCGTGGCCGGTATATGTGCTGATAGCATTGGTTATCCTGTTACTTATTGTTGCTTGCGTCATCTGGAAGTCATGGCGGATAGCGAATGAAAATCCGGTGAAGAGTATTAAAAGCGAATAAATTATTATAATAGATAAAAGTTATCATTATGAGACACCTTTATTATACCCTGCAAACTTTGCTTCGCGGACGCGGATCAAATATCATTAAAGTTATTTCTTTGTCATTAGGGCTACTGATGTCTGTTTTCCTTTTTGCACGTATTGCTTTCGAGTTGAGTTTTGATAATTTCTATTATGAACCGGAGAATCTTTACATTGTCAAGACCGGTTGGATGAATAAGGGAGTGTTGAGTGGTGGAGAGGGGTATAATACCATCCAAACCATTCCTGCTACCATTGCAGAGGAATTTCCTGATGAGGTACAGAGTGCTACTACCAGCTGTTCTCTTTTTGGTAAGGAGTATCGCTTGGGAGAACATAAGTTCATGTTACCTACAGTGATGGCAGATACTCTTTATTTTGCCACCCTAGGTATCGAAGTATTGGAGGGAAATCCACAGGAATTGGCAAATCCGGATGCAATATTCTTGTCTCATACATCGGCACGCACTATTTTCGGCAGTGAGTCACCATTAGGGAAGACATTGAATTACTCAATTGGTGGTACTATGGTACCTATGCTCGTAAAAGGTGTCTATGCTGATGTGCCACTGAATACAGAATTATATACTCGTCCTGAAGCTATTGTCTCTTTTCCCAGCATCGAACGGCATACCCGTTGGTCTTTAGGCTGGAACAGTGGCGGTAATTACGACGGATACGTACGTTTACGAAATCCTGTTGATGCTAATAAATTGAATAAGCATCTTTCAGTTGCTATTGCCCGTCATATTCCGGAAGAGAGCGGGTTGGAATTGAAAGTTACTGTGGAACCTATGCGTAGTCTGCACCTTGCCAAGCCGACGGTACGGAAAATGATTTGGATCATGGCATTGCTTGGAGTAGTGCTACTTTTTATAACAACACTAAATTATGTATTGATATCGATAGCTTCACTGACGCAACGTGCAAAATCTATTGGTGTACACAAGTGTAGTGGAGCATCCGAACGTAGCATTTTCTCCATGTTTCTGATGGAGACAGCGGTAGTGATTCTACTGGCACTATTATTGATAGGAGTGTTGGTGTATGTTTTCCATGAAAAAATGGAAGAACTGGCATCTATTCCGTTGAGTGTTCTCTTTGCCTGGCAGAACTTGTGGGCACCTTTGTCTGTAGTTGCTCTCTTATTTCTGTTGGGAGGATGTTTACCTGGTATTTTGTTTTCGCGTATACCGGTGACGCAAGTGTTCCATCGCTATACTTCCGGACGTCGTGGTTGGAAGCGGGTACTATTATTCATACAGTTTGGAGGTGCGGCATTCATACTGGGCATGATGCTGGTGGTATTTATACAATATAATTATGCAACCGGGCGTGATCGTGGTTTCCGTCCTGAACGCGTTGCATACGTTTACCAACGATTAGAAAATCCGGATAATTTGCGTAGTGTTCTTTTAGGATTACCCTATGTAGAGTCTGTGGCTTCTGCCAGTGCATCGTTACTGGGTTTTTATGCTCCTTACATGGTGACTGATAATCAAGGAAACCGGCTTTTTTCTCCTCGCTTTTCTATATTCGATACGGATTACCTGGACTTTATCGGCTTACGACTTAAAGCAGGGAAAAACTTATCGGGTAGTGGACAATTGCTTGTAAACCGTACTTTTGTAGAAAAGATGAAATGGGAGGGTACCGGTATAGGTGAACACGTAAATGATCTGGGTACAGTAGTAGGCATTTTGGATTCGTTCAGTTTTCCTCTTGCACCGGATGATAGCGATCCGGTTATGATAGCTTGGACGGAAGGCATAGAAAGCATTCTACATGTGCGCTTGAAGAAGCCTTTTGACGATAATCTTATCCGGCTGAATGAAGAGATGCAGCATGTGTATCCGCAGAATGAGTTACTGTTTCGTTCAATGGAAAAAGAGATGCGAAGTTATTCGGAATCCGTTCGCATATTCCGTGATGTCACTTTATTGGCATCTGTTACAATCTTGTTTATCATTCTTATGGGGCTCATTGGTTATGTAAATGATGAAATTCGTTTGCGCTCTAAGGAAATTGCTATTCGTAAGGTGAATGGGGCAGAAGTGAGCGGTGTACTGCGTCTACTGACGCGTGATGTCTTGTGGTTGGCAATTCCGGCTGTAACGATTGGTACAATCGGAGCATTCAAAGCCGGTGAAGTTTGGATCAGTCAGTTTAGGGATGCTATTTCCTTGCCTGTAATGGGGTATATGGGTGTTGCTGTGGCTCTGCTTATGTTTATTATCATGTGCGTTGTGATTAAGGCATGGTACATTGCTAATGAGAATCCCGTACAAAGCATTCAGAGCGAGTAGACGTGTTTTTAAGACTTAATGGTGCGAATTGCTTACGCGATACTCTCTTTATTTTTCTTTCGGATATATATCCATAGCACCACAAGTGCTGTCTGGAAAGCAAAGAAATCGGCAACAGGCATACTGGTCCAGATCCCGTCCAGTCCTAAAAAACGGGGAAAGAAGATCAAGCCGGGAAGCAGATATAAAAGTTGCCGGGTGAGCGAAAGGAATATACTGATTTTAGCTTTTCCAATACTCTGGAAGAAATTACCGATCACAATCTGTGCACCCACCAATGGGAACATCAGCACACAAATGCGGACACCGCGGGAAGCAATGTCAATCAGTTCCTGATCATTTGTGAAGATAGCGGATACTGCATGAGGGAAAAGTTCGCAAATAAGGAAACCGCTGCTTGTGATACACACACCGGTCAGAATACTCAGTTTCAGTGTTTGTTTCACACGGTCGTGCTTTTGTGCACCGAAGTTATATCCTACGATGGGCTGCATACCCATAGTCAATCCTAACACAATCATTATATAGAGAGTGAGCAGGCGATTGATGATACCATAAGCTCCGATAGCCATATCACCCCCGTGACGTTGCAACGAATTATTAATGATAATCACAATGGCACAGGCACAAACATTCATCAGGAAAGGAGACATACCGATTGAAAAGATACTACTGATGATGCGCTTTTTCAATTTCCAGAAGTCCGGGCGGAAACGGACGAAACTATCCTTATTAAGAAAATGCTTCACAACCCATACCATACCGATGAACTGTGAAATAACGGTTGCCGTAGCTGCTCCGCGAATTCCCCAGTCAAAATGGAAAATGAAGATAGGAGCAAGGATGATGTTGCAGACCACTGTTACCATGGAAGTCAACATCGCCTTTTTAGGATATCCTGTGGCACGCATAATATTGTTTAGCCCGATCATTGTATAAGTAATTGGGGTTCCTGCCAGGATAATTTGCATGAAGTCACGTGCATAAGGTAATGTTTCGGAACTGGCACCGAAGAATCTCAATATATCATCCAGAAACAGAAAAGCAAGTCCGCCGAATACTACTGCATTAATCAGACAAAACATCAGTGTGTTTCCCAATACCTCAGTTGCTCCGTCTAAATCTTTCTGCCCCAGACGGATGGATGAAATGGTAGAACCGCCTGCCGATACCAGCGTACAGAATGCTACCACAAGGTTCATCAAAGGGAATGTAATAGCTAATCCGGCAATACCCATTGCACCTACACCATGACCTATGAAAATGCTGTCGATAATGTTGTACAGAGAAGTTATTGTCATGCCGATAATAGCGGGTATGGAATACTGTAACAGCAGTTTTCCGATGCTCTCGGTACCTAATATGTGAGGGTTATTATCCATAACTATTTATCTAAAGAAAGTGATGAGTCCGCGTTCGTCTGCTCCGGTCTGTGTCGTCCGCGTCTCTGTATTCGCTGCAAAGTTACTCATTTATTTGCTCGGTTCAAGGATTATTCTGACCTTTGTATCGTAATAGATAAGGTATTAACATTATAAGGTAAAAGAAAGTTTATATGGCTGAAACTAAAAACATCGCCGTTCTCTTCGATTTCGACGGTGTCGTTGTCGACACAGAGACGCAGTACAGCGTTTTTTGGCATAAAATGGGAGTAGATTACTTAGGTATGGAAGATCTGGAAAGTCGTGTAAAGGGGCAGACCCTGATGTACATCTACGATACCTTCTTTCCCGGTATGACAAAAGAGAGGGAGGAAATCACTGTAGGTCTTGACCGCTTCGAACAGAATATGTCATACGATTTTGTTCCCGGGGTGGAGGAATTTATTGCCGATCTTCACCGTAATGGTGTGAAAATGGCTGTAGTTACCAGCTCCAATGATAAGAAAATGGAAGCTGTATACCGTGCTAAACCTGAAATTAAAAGTATGTTCGACCGTATTCTCACAGCAGAAATGTTCACTGCCTCTAAACCTGCACCCGATTGTTTTCTGCTTGGTATGGAAGTATTTGACACTACTCCGGAAACAACTTATGTTTTTGAGGATTCCTTTAATGGTCTGAAAGCCGGAATGGCTTCCGGTGCTACAGTTATTGGTTTGGCTACCACTAATTCACGGGAAGAAATTACTCCGTTGTGTCACTATGTTCTGGATGATTTCCAGGGATTCACTTACGATAAATTAACAGAATTGCACAAGTAAAGGGAAAAAGGATTACCTTTGCGGCGATAAATAAAAGTACGAACTACAATTTACGATATATGATTTGCAACGTGTATCTGTACACAGTCAAAATTGTACATTGTAAATGATAAAATTGTAAATGAAACTATGGCTGGATATATTTCAGATGACACTCGTAAAGTGACCACTCATCGCCTTGTTGAAATGAAGCAAAGAGGCGAAAAGATTTCTATGTTGACATCCTATGATTATACTATGGCACAGATTGTGGATGGTGCAGGTATGGATGTAATCCTTGTGGGTGATTCTGCCAGTAATGTAATGGCTGGTAATGTGACGACACTTCCGATCACCCTTGATCAGATGATCTATCATGCTAAGTCCGTAGTTCGTGGAGTAAAACGTGCTATGGTTGTAGTGGATATGCCTTTCGGCTCTTACCAGGGCAATGAGATGGAAGGGCTTGCTTCTGCCATCCGCATTATGAAAGAGAGTCATGCAGATGCTTTGAAACTGGAAGGTGGCGAAGAAATAATAGGTACTGTAAAGCGCATTCTGAGTGCAGGTATTCCTATTATGGGACATCTGGGACTGATGCCGCAATCTATCAATAAGTATGGTACTTACACAGTTCGTGCCAAGGATGATACCGAAGCTGAGAAACTGGTGCGTGATGCCCATCTGTTGGAAGAGGCAGGATGCTTTGCCATTGTGTTAGAGAAAATCCCGGCGGAATTGGCAGAACGTGTGGCAAGTGAACTTACTATTCCTATTATCGGTATTGGTGCTGGCGGTGGAGTAGACGGACAGGTGCTGGTAATTCAGGATATGCTGGGTATGAATAATGGTTTCCGTCCTCGTTTCTTACGTCGTTATGCCGATTTGCATACGATCATGACTGACGCTATAAGCCGTTATATATCTGATGTGAAGAACTTAGACTTCCCGAATGAGAAAGAGCAATATTGATAATCTTTGGTCGCTGGGATTTATGCGGATATGCATGGCTAATTTCCTGCTTTTTGCATCCTTATATATACTATTCCCGGTACTACCTGCGGTGATGGTGTCACGCTTAGGCATTTCTACTGTACAGGTGGGTAGTATGTTTTTAGTGTTTGCGGTAGGTATGTTCCTTGTAGGACCATTTCACGCATATCTGGGAGATGCATATAAGCGAAAGCACGTGCTTGTCTACTCCACATTTGTAATGTTGGCAGCGACGATGGGTTATCTATTTGCTGATACTTTTACGAAATTGCTGTTACTTGCCGCTGTGCAGGGAGGAGCTTTCGGATTAGCGGCCACAGCGGGAATTACAGTTGCTATTGATATTACAAATTCTCCGCGCCGTAGCGCAGGGAATATGACATATGCTTTGGCGGCTCGTCTGGGTATGTTGGTAGGAGTGGGAGTCGGAATATGGATGTTCCATCTCAAAGGTTTCAGCATGGTAGTGTATCTCTCTGCATTGTGTGGTATATTTAGTATACTGTTTGCATTGCGGGTGTATGTTGCTTTCCGTGCACCTATAGGTGTGGGGCGTTGCAATATCGACCGTTTTTTGCTGTCACGGGCCTGGTTGCCTGCCCTCAATGTAGTACTGATAGCTTTTGTACCGGGAGTAGTAATACCTATAATAAAGGATGGGGATTACAGTGCGACCTTCTTCCTGGTTGTTTTGGTGATACTTACAGTACCTCTTACGAAGATATTCGTTAAGCTTTCGCAGCATTGCCAGCGTGGAACAGCAAATACAACTTGCCATTTGGCTATGGAAACGGGAATTTTAATAGGTATTGCAGTTTGCTGCTTCCTGTCAAACAACATAGAACTGTATTCTATGTTTGAAGATGGTTCAAGCATTGAAAAACCACACTTTTATGTAGATTTTCAATTGATCTATAAAATTATAGGTGTGGGAATCATTGTAGCACTACTGTTTTATTTCCTGCTGACACGTCCCTATTATAAGAGAAGACGAGTGAGATAAACCCGTGTCAAAACAAATATGGGATAAAAATAATCCCTCCAATAATTGCCGCCGCAACAGCACATACCAGCACTGCACCGGCGGCAATATCTTTTACTTGTCCTGCAATGGGATGACGCTCCGGTGATACCAGATCCACCAATCTTTCAATTGCCGTATTGAAGAGCTCCGCAGCTACGACCACACCAATACAAAGGATAATGATTATCCATTCCGTACGTGTAATGTCGAAAAGAAAACCTGCACCTATCACGATTGTTGTAGTAATCAGGTGGAAACTAAGATTCTGTTCTTTCCCAATACATTGCCGGATGCCTTTCCAAGCGTATCCAAAGCTTCGGATTTGTTTCTTAAAATCGTATTTCATGCTAAATAGTTACAAGTTACAAGCTACAAGTAGGGTTGTGAAGTCATACTGAAAAAGTACTAGTCACTTGTAGCTCGTAGCTTACTCAGTTTCTTGAAACTTGTTTCACTCCTTTTACTGTTCTCAGTTTCTTTATAAGTGTTTCCAGACGTCCCGTATCACCTACCATAATTGTCATAGTGCCGGAGAATAGTCCGTCATGAGAGTCTATGCCGATGGAGCGTAGAGAAATATCATTTTCTTTAGATATGATCGAGGTGATGTTAGTTACAATACCAATATCATCATGGCCTACTACACGAAGCGTTATAGGATATTGTGTACCTTGTGACTTACCTGCCCAACGTGCTTTTACAATCCGGTATCCGAATCGTTCGCGTAGTTGAGTGGCATTGGGACAATCGCTGCGATGTATCTTAATACCACCGGTCACACTCACAAAGCCAAATACATCATCTCCATAAATCGGGTTACAGCAGCGTGCTAACTTGAAGTCTAACCCTTTCAGATCTTGATCGATTACCAGTACATCTTCTTTTGAACGGGTGATTTCGTCGTTCTGCGTCTGTTGCAGATTATATCCCTCAGCACTACGGTATATGATGTCGTCATGCGTATCATTTTCCCGTCTCTGTTGTTCTAAGTATTTGTCGATGATTTCGTTAACATCCAACGTTTCATCGGCAATGTTTTGATAGAAATCAGTCACAGTCTTGAAACCGAGGCGTTTAATGAGGCGCATCATGACAGCTTCATCATACTCTATTTTCCGGTTTTTGAATTTCCTTTCAATAGTTTCTTTGGCAAAGGCATGCTGCCGGGCAACCATCTCTTTCAAAGCTTGGCGTATCTTGGTACGTGCTTTGGAGGTAGTCACGATGTTCAGCCAGTCCTGCTTCGGTGTCTGGGTATTCGAAGTCATAATCTCCACCTGGTCACCGCTGTTCAGTACCTGACGAAGTTGTGCATTCTTGCCATTAACTTTTGCACCGATACACTTGCATCCCAATTTACTATGGATATGAAAAGCAAAATCCAGCACTGTGGCGCCTTTACCTAACTTAAACAGATCACCTTTCGGGGTGAACACGAAGACTTCGTCCTCATACAAATCCAGTTTGAACTGGTCCATAGCTTCCAATCCATTACTATCTGAATTTTCCAAAGCCTCACGTACCGTAGTCAACCATTCATCCAATCCCGTTTCTCCCTTCACACCTTTATAGCGCCAGTGGGCGGCCAAGCCTCGTTCGGCAATATCGTCCATGCGTTCAGTACGTATCTGTACTTCTACCCATTTGCCTTCAGGGCCCATCACAGTGATGTGCAATGATTCGTAACCATTACTTTTGGGCACGGATAACCAGTCGCGCAGACGTTTGGGATTGGGTTGATACATATCTGTTACAATGGAATATGCTTGCCAGCATTCCTGCTTTTCCTTGTCTACAGGTGAGTCTAGAATGATACGGATGGCAAAAAGGTCATACACTCCTTCGAAAGGGCATTTCTGCTTCTTCATTTTTTGATAGATGGAGTGGATGGACTTTGTACGTCCTTTGATGTGGAAATGTAGTCCGGCATCTTCCAGTTTTTTCTGCATAGGGGTGATAAAAGCTGCAATATACTTATCGCGGGATGCTTTTGTTTCGTTCAGTTTATCCTTAATATGGTAATAGACCTCTTTTTCCGTATATTTCAGAGAGAGGTCTTCCAGTTCCGATTTCAGCTTATATAAGCCCAATTTATGAGCGAGGGGAGCATAGAGATATGCAGCCTCGTTGGCCACTTGCCGACGGGCTTCGTCGTTCTTGCTATCTTTAATCTGCCGCATAATGTTCACACGGTCAGCAATCATTATCAGAATTACGCGCATATCTTCCGCAAAGGAGAGCAACAGATTGCGAAAGTTTTCCGATTCGATAGTCGGACTTTTGGAATAAAGTTCATTTACGCGTATCAGTCCACGGATAATACCGGCCACGTCTTCACCGAAAGCAGCCTGCACTTCTTCGGGAGTACAAGCTCCGTTTCTCACACTTTCGTGCAACATAATACCCAGAATTGACGCCCGCTTCATTCCTATTTCTTCGGCAACGATAACGGCGGTCTGCATATCCTTAACCAGTGGATTCAATCCGAAAGTGTCGCGTTGAACCCGGTTATCCTTTATAGAGTTGATAAGATGTGTTTTCAGTTTTCTGCAGTCACCCTTCTGTAATGTCTCACCAGTCAACTGTAATAATTTTCGGTAGAGAGAGAAGAGCAATTTCTTCTCTTCAGTAGTGAAAAATTCATCTCTTTCCATAATCGTCCATTTTTGTGGTGTAAAGGTAGTTTTTTTCTTCTTTTTCTTGATAGGGCTTGCAGTTTTTTTGTATTTTTGGCAATCAATTAATAAAAATAGATAATATGATAACACCGCAAGACAAAGAGTTGCTTACGCAAAAAGGTATCTCAGAAGAACAGATAGCCGAACAATTGGCTTGTTTCGAGAAAGGTTTTCCATATCTGAAGCTGGCTGCTGCCGCTTCTCTGGAAAAAGGCATTCTGGCTCCTGCAGCAGATGAGCAAAAGCTCTATCTCGATGCATGGGACGCTTATACTCGGACAGATAAGGTAGTAGTGAAATTTGTTCCTGCATCAGGTGCAGCGAGCCGTATGTTCAAGAATTTGTTCGAATTTCTCGGAGCTGATTATAATGCCCCCGAAACTAAATTTGAAAAGACATTCTTTGAACAGATTGAAAAATTCGCTTTCTATGATGATTTGAATGCTGCCTGTGAGAAGATGTTTGGAAAAGATATTCCTGCGTTGGTGTCTGAAGGAAACTGTAAAGCCGTAGTTGCTGCACTGCTTGAAGCAGCAGGATTGAATTATGGTGCATTGCCGAAAGGTCTACTGAAATTCCACAGATATGAAGATGGTAACCGTACACCGCTGGAAGAACATCTTGTAGAGGGTGCGCTCTATGCAGCCAATAAGAATGGTAAAGTAAATGTGCATTTTACTGTTTCTCCCGAACACCGTCGTTTGTTTGAAGCATTGGTGGCAGATAAAGCGGCTGTTTATGCAAAGAAATACGGAGTCGATTATAATGTAACTTTCTCTGAGCAGAAACCGAGTACGGATACGATTGCTGCCGATATGGATAATCAACCTTTCCGTGATAATGGTAAGTTGCTATTCCGTCCGGGTGGCCATGGTGCATTGATCGAAAATCTGAATGACTTGGATGCGGATGTGATCTTTATTAAGAATATCGATAATGTGGTGCCCGATAAGCTGAAAGGTGATACTGTACTTTACAAGAAGTTGATTGCCGGAGTATTGGTTGCTTTGCAACAAAAGGCATTTGCTTATCTGGAACTTTTGGACAGTGGCAGATATACTCACGAACAGGTGATTGAGATCCTGCAATTCCTGCAAAAGAAACTCTTCTGTAAGAACCCTGAAACCAAGAATCTGGAGGATGCCGAACTTGTGCTTTATCTGAAAGAGAAGCTGAATCGTCCGATGCGTGTGTGCGGTATGGTGAAGAATGTAGGCGAACCGGGTGGTGGTCCGTTCCTGGCATATAACAGTGACGGAACTATTTCTTTGCAAATTCTAGAAAGCTCCCAAATTGATATGGATGATCCGGAGAAGAAAGAAATGTTTGAGAAAGGAACGCACTTTAATCCTGTAGATCTGGTTTGTGCCGTACGTGATTATAAAGGCCATAAGTTTGACCTTGTGAACTTCGTAGATAAAGCTACCGGTTTTATTTCTTACAAATCGAAGAATGGTAAGGATCTTAAAGCACTGGAACTTCCCGGTTTGTGGAACGGTGCAATGAGTGACTGGAATACAGTATTTGTAGAGGTGCCTCTAAGTACATTCAATCCGGTGAAGACGGTGAATGATTTGCTGAGAGATCAACATCAATAATGATACTTGCGGCTGCGTAGGTCAACACTTGCGACTGTGTAAGCTTACACTTGTACAAGTGAGGGGCAACGCAGCCGCAAGTGTCTTTATTAGAACTCCACCGTAAGTCCAATCGACGGTAAAACTGTTCCACTTTCCTGCTTTAAATTTTTCATTTTATATCTTTGTTCTCCAATGGGAGCAGAAGGATTTTCAATAACTCCTGTACTCATAATCACATCCTGCTGTTTCAGTTTGCTTCCTGTTATATTCTGTATATCAATATAAAATCCTACCATGCAACGATGGAAATAGAAAGACTTATCTATACGAACATCGAATTGGGCAAAGTTAGGAAGGCGTTCCGTATTATACTTTGAATAATCATAATAGGGACGTCCTTGCGCATTCCATGCTTCAACCAATGAAGACTTATCTTTATCATAAGGAGTATAAGGAGCACCACCGATATAACTGAGTTTGCCTCCAATGCTCCAACGGCGGGGCAGATTGTAGGTGCCACTGACGTTGAGGATAAAACGATTGTCCCACGCAGAGGGGATATCACGGAATTCACTACGAAATAATGTGAGTGAAGATACAAAATTAAATTGTCCCGGTACTTGCCAACGCAACATGGTTTCTATGCCATAAGCTCGTCCGTGCTCTGTAGGAATTAGTACTTCATTACCTACAGTACCATAATCATCTCCTTTACATGCCAATGGGATATTATCCCGTACGGAAAGGGGCATGCGTCCATATCGTTTGAAGAATCCTTCCGCCGAGATCATCAACCTGTCTTCCAAATGCCAGTCAAGCCCAAGACTGGTTTCCATAACCTGCATGTATTTAAGGTTCTTATTTATATAAATACCGTTATTGTCTTTAAATCCCAAAGCTGTATATGGGGGGAGTTGATAATACAAACCTGCACTTCCACTTAATGCCCATTGCTTGGTGAGATCATAGGATAATGAAAAACGGGGAGAAAGTTGCTTCCATAACTCTTTCATTTCCTGATTGTAATTATTGCCATCTGTCCGTATACCTGCTGAAGCAGAGAATCGTTTATTGGTGCTGATATAGTCTGTGGAGAAGAAGCCACCCCAACTGAATATGTTCAAATTCGTGTGGTAAATAGAACTGGAACTGAGTATCCGTTGTTTTGTACGGTTGGTATAATTAGAATAATTCACTTCGGTACCTTCTTTCAAAGTCCATTGTCCCAGTCTTGTTCGATTTTCGAAACGAAGGGTGGTCTTTTGCTCTACAGATCGCAGACGGAGGGTTAGATTATCTTCGGAAGAATCATCGTTATTCAGATATTTTACATTACGGTTATTCAGATAATTATGACTTAGCGTGAGTGTCTGTACGTGTTTTCTAGCATAATGGCGATAAGATGCTCCTACGGTGAATGTTTCCTGATGAATGGTAGGAAGATAACTTAATATATATTCCGCATCTTCTCCTTTCTCGTCCGTATTCAGTTTCATTTTATCAATTCCTACCAAACCCAGTATAGTTAGTTCATCATGGGCTGATAATTTTGTCTTTAGTTTGAATTGCCCGTCAATGAAATTGGGCAGGAAAGGTAGGCCCAATGCCTTGAACAATAATTGAAGATACGATTGTCGGATAGAGAACAGGTACGTCGTTTTATCGCTCAGGTGTCCGTTACCACTGAAGGATACTTCGGAAGCTCCCAAGGTAGCTTTATAAGTCTGTCTATCTGGACTACCGTCTCTTAAACGGAAATCTAATACAGAACTCATTGCTCCGGAACGGTCCGCAGGAAATGCTCCTGTATAGAAACTGATTTCCCGTATCAAATCTGCATTGACGATACTGACAGGGCCACCTGATGCTCCCTGTGTAGCAAAGTGGTTGATATTCGGGATTTCTATTCCATCCATATAGAAGCGATTCTCGGAAGGTGATCCACCCCGTACAATCAAGTCGTTTCTATAACCGATGGGAGAGAAAGAGACACCCGGATAGGCTCGCACGATGCGTGAGATATCGCGGTTTCCTCCCGGACTTTTTTCTATCTCTTGTAGCCCAATAATACGCATACTTACCGGACTCTCCACCGTTTTCCTAAAAGGAGAGGGGGTTACCACAATTGCAGCCAGCATATTTTCATCTTCTTCCATCTCTATTTCGATGAAAGGTGTAGAAGCAGAAACCAGATATTCGGAAGTTACAGCACTTCTATATCCTATCAGCGTTGCTTCGAAACGGTAAATTCCAGGTGGAACTTGTTCTATATGGAACATACCCAGTGAATCTGTGGATGCTCCTTTTCCAGGGATACCTGTAACCACTACGTTGGCATATGCCACCGGTTGCCGAGATTGTTTATCAATGACTTTTCCGCGCACGGAGTAGTTGACCGCAGCAGCGTAGATACAAACATTGCACAGTAGCAGTGAAAGTGTCAGTAGAATATGTTTGCTTGTTACCATATATGCAAATATAGATATTATTGATATATAATAGACGGAACAAGGGTATAAAAAAACTGTTCGGAAATCATCCCGAACAGTTCTCGTTTTGTTTAGTTGTAAGATTAATATCTTCCACCGCGGTCGCCGCCATAGCCACCGCCACGATTGCCGCCGCCGTAACCACCGCCACGGTTGCCGCCGCCGTAACCGCCACCACGGTTACCGCCGCCATAGCCACCACCACGGTTGCCGCCTGCAGGTCTTTCTGTTCTGGGGCGAGCTACGCTAATAGCGATGTTCTTGCCTTCGAATTCTGTTTCGTTAAGAGCGTCAATAGCCTTCTGACCTTCTTCATCATTCGGCATTTCTACGAAGCCGAAACCGCGTGAACGTCCCGTCTCTCTGTCGTTAATAATGTAGGCTGAAGTTACTTCGCCATACTGTGAAAATAATTCCTGTAAGCTGTCACTGTTTGTGTTCCAGCTTAAGTTTGCAACATAAATGTTCATTTCTTTTTGTAAGTTAAAATTGTTATTTATTAATGATTGAGATCCGCACGGCGTTCATACCTCGCGTACCACGTTCAATTTCAAATGTTACGTTATCTCCTTCGGTTATCCCTTCGGGAGCAGAAGTAATGTGGAAAAAATATTTCTCACCACTTCCTGAATCTTTTATAAAACCATAACCTCTGGACACATTAAAATGTTCAATGCGTCCACTTAATGGCAGAACTTCTTCTGCTTCGCCCTTTTTAGGAATTGATATTTCTATTTCAGAAGCATCTATTTCTTCTTTAGGCTTTACACCTTCTGGTGTGGAATGAAGAATACCGTTTTCGTCCACATAAGCCAGCATCTCTTCGAAGCTACGGCTACCACTGCTCAAGCGTTCTTCTTTTCTCTTTTGTTTTTCTTCTCGCTTACTCTGTTTCGCTTTTTCTCTGTCTCTTTTACTTGATGTTACTCTTTTTACTGCCATTCTTTAATTATTATATATTATGCAGTTTAAATATACTGCATTTAGTTTTTTCTGGACTAATAGCTGCACCTAATCCGTATGGGATTCATACAACAATTAAATCTTGTAATGAACAAAGGAGCTGATTATGAGGTCATTTTGGGGATGGAATAATTTGCGGAATACCGCAAAAGCAAACATGCACAAAGAAGATTTCAGAATAAACCCTATTGTTTATGGTACAAAGATACAGATAAAAATGAGCTATCCATTCGTTTTTTCAATTATTTAAAGCAGTAGCTACTTATTTTTTTATGTACATTTGTGCTTCTTAATATAAACACATAGCAAAAATGAAGAAGATTTTATTGTTAGGTTCCGGTGAACTGGGTAAAGAGTTCGTTATTTCTGCCCAACGCAAAGGTCAATATATCATTGCCTGTGACTCGTATGCCGGAGCACCTGCCATGCAAGTGGCTGACGAATGTGAGGTATTCAGTATGCTTGATGGCGATGCATTGGAACGTGTAGTACGCAAGCATCAGCCGGATATTATTGTACCGGAAATTGAAGCCATACGTACAGAACGTCTTTATGATTTTGAGAAGGAAGGTATTCAGGTGGTTCCCAGTGCCCGTGCTGTAAACTTTACCATGAACCGTAAGGCTATCCGTGATCTGGCTGCACAAGAGTTGGGACTGAAAACTGCTAGATATTTTTATGCAAAAACTCTGGATGAGTTGAAAGCTGCTTCTGAAAAGATCGGTTTTCCTTGCGTAGTGAAGCCGTTGATGTCTTCTTCGGGCAAGGGACAGTCTCTTGTGAAGAGTGCGGATGAATTGGAGCATGCTTGGGAATATGGCTGCAATGGTAGCCGTGGTGATATAAAAGAGTTGATTATTGAAGAATTTATCAAGTTTGACAGTGAGATAACTTTGCTTACGGTGACGCAGAAGAATGGTCCTACATTATTCTGTCCGCCCATCGGGCATGTGCAGAAAGGGGGAGATTATCGTGAAAGTTTTCAGCCGGCGCACATTGATCCTGCTCATTTGAAAGAAGCGCAGGAAATGGCTGAGAAAGTGACACGGGCTCTGACCGGTGCCGGCCTATGGGGAGTCGAATTCTTCTTGAGCCATGAAAATGGAGTTTACTTCTCGGAACTTTCTCCACGTCCGCATGATACGGGTATGGTGACATTGGCAGGAACACAAAATCTGAATGAATTTGAACTTCATTTGCGTGCTGTACTAGGTTTGCCTATTCCAAACATCAAGCAGGAGCGTATTGGTGCCAGTGCTGTGATTCTTTCAGCTATTGCCAGCCAGGAACGTCCTGATTATCGCGGTATTGAAGAGGTGACGAAAGAAGAAGATACTTATCTCCGTATTTTCGGTAAGCCAACAACGCGCGTCAACCGGCGTATGGGAGTGGTGTTATGCTATGCACCGTTAAACTCAGATATGGATACATTGAGAAATAAAGCTAAGCGAATAGCAGAAAAGGTTGAGGTGTATTAAAGCTTACTTATCATAGATAAAAGAAAAGCAGTTGTCACAGATTGAGCGGCAACTGCTTTTTTATTTCGCAACTATTATTTCAACATCATATCCGATAAAAAGCCCGCTCTCAATTACTCCGGTAATTGCTTTTAGGTTTTGTTCCAAAGAAGGGTCAACATAGTTGAAGCGGGTATCAAAAATGAAGTTACCGTTTTCAGTAAGTACAGGCCCGTCTTTTCCACCAGCAAGACGTAACTTCACGTCAGAGGCTCCTAACCGTTGCATCTCGTTTTCTACAAAAGTTAATGCACTTGGAAATACTTCTACAGGTATTGGAAAACGGCTTCCTAAATGATCTACCAGTTTTGTCTCATCAATGATAATGAAACTTTTACTACTGCTTTTTATCAGAAGTTTTTCTTTAAACATGGCTCCACCGCGTCCCTTAATCAGACTTTTCTCCGGGTCTACTTCATCAGCACCATCAAAAGACCAGTCTGGACGCTTGTTCCAAAGAGTAGTTTGTGGTATACCCAATTGTATACAGGTCATGAAAATTTCAGCAGAGGCTGGTATAACTTCTATATGTAGAGATTCTTTGCGAATACGTTCCGCTAATGCGAATAGCGTCAGATAAACGGTAGAACCGGAGCCGGCTCCGATCACATCACCATCTTTCGCCATTGCTGCAATTTCCTGTGCTACAATTTCTTTGCCCTTACGATTAATGATCGCATTCGACCATTGTAAATGATTTATCAGTTGATTATCCCATTTCATTGTCAGAGGTTGCTAATCGTTATTATCTTCTTCTTCGTCAGTCAGGTTGTTCAGTTCTACTTCAAGTTCAACCAACTCTTGTTCCCAAATTTTTCTGATGTTTGCCGGCGTCTCCTTGGGAGCTTCCTTAATACGCTTTTGAGCTAATGATACTTCATGCTCCAGCTGTGAACGTCTACTCATAAGTCTTGCTATTTAAAGTTATTTTTATAGGTAACACTCTGCTTTGCTCAATTGTTCTTCTATTTGGTAAGAATTATGTATTATCCGAATAGCTCGGGATAGATTTCTCCATCACCACCGGATGCATCAAGACTCTGTAGTAATTTACCGTCAGGAGCATAGAATAGCTGAATTTCTCTGTCAGAGTTATACTCTTCTATATCGATGATTACTACAGTAGGCATTTTGGGGAAGGTAATTATCTTTATATATCTGATTTGTATAGGAGGGGTCTCTGTCTGCATAAATGCTTTAGCTACGGGAGCAGGGACATCTTCCAGGCTTTCGACGTTTGTCTCTGTCATTATCCACCGGGCATTGTTTCCAAACCAGGCGTTCATTTCGTGATTATCTGAAATGAATCCGGCAATGTGGTAATCACCTTTATGCGTCCATTCCACGGGCGTCACTTTGGGATACATCTTTTTGAAAGCTTCCTGTACCTTTTCCGGAGTATTTTCTGCGCATACGGAAGTGGATATCAGCAACAACAAGCCTGCCAATAAACTGAAATTAAACTTTTTCATAATCAAGGTCTGTTTTTATTTGCTATTAGGAACAATCCTGGGAGGCTTTTGTTTGTTGCCGATAGAGACATTTAAAAAGATCATATTTTTATGGATAACTTTGAGTCGCGCTTATGTCTTTGCAGAGACAAGGATATTAATTCGGTTATCAGGTCTTTATATGGAATGCCTGTTTGTTCCCAAAGTTTAGGATACATGCTGATTTCCGTAAAACCTGGTAAGGTATTGACCTCATTCAACACAAATCTATTATCCTTAGTCAGAAAGAAATCAACGCGTGCCATACCTTCACAACAAATGGTCTTAAATGCCTTTACTGCACATTCTCTGATCTGTCCGGATATCTCAGCATTTATTTCAGCTGGAATCTGCAATTTTGCTCCGGTTGAACTTATATATTTAGCATCGTAAGAATAAAAATCTTTGGTTGCTACAATTTCTCCCACTACGGATGCGCGTATATGTTCATTGCCTAATACGGCACATTCGATTTCTTTTCCTATGATGGCTTCTTCTACCAGAATTTTATTATCATATTGAAATGCAGTAGATAAAGCTATTATAAATTCGTCTTCATTTGTAACTTTGCTTACACCCACAGATGAACCCGCATTGGCCGGTTTTACGAAGAGAGGAAGTCCCAATGTAGACACAATCTCACTATATAAATATTCAGAAGGATTATATTTATATAATGTATAAGAGTTGGCAACTGGAATATTGGCAGCTTTCAGTAAACGTTTAGTTACATCCTTATCCATTGCTATGGCAGAACCTAATACATCCGGACCAACGAAGGGGATGCTCATTGATTTTAGAAAGCCCTGTAAAGTTCCGTCCTCTCCAAACGTTCCGTGCACAATGGGAAATGCTACATCGACATTCGCCATAATCATATTTGTATTTTTACTTATAATCTCAATCTTTTCAGAAGAATGAGCCATATAAACACTGGTGGCGTCTGCAAAATAATCATCTTTTGCCAGATTGATATTCTGCATTTTATATTCTGGGTTATAAAACCAATTTCCTGCTCTGTCAATGCCTATCAATAAGGGATTAAACTTGCTTCTGTCTATTGCATTGAATATATTAGTAGCTGATTTTAAAGAAACTTCATGTTCGGCAGATTGTCCACCGAAAATGATTGCGATTGTTGTATTCATAGGTGTTATTTACTCTAAATTTGAAGCGCAAATTTAAGAGAATATGCAGACTAATTTTAGATTTCCTCCTATTATTTTTGAGCAAAAAAAGAGTTGTTTTCATCTCTTGAAAATAATTATTGAATCTGCGATATTTTGTATTCTTTAATTCACTACTTTCGGGCACTTTTTTAAAAAGACGAAATGAACAACGTATTGATCCTTGTAGACAGCTTGGATGATTGGAAACCATATTCCAAAACAAACAGCATTTTAACAGTATCTGACTACCTGAAGTATAAATCACCGGGAAAGGATCGTAAATTAGTAATCAACCTGAGTAATGATTATAGCTATAACTCCGAAGGCTATTATTGCTCGTTATTAGCCCAGACGAGGGGGCATAAAGTTATTCCCGGAGTAGATATAATTAATAAGGTGGAAGCAGGTGCAGGTATCCGTATGGATAGCAGTCTTCAAAAGCTTTGTTATCAATGGATTCAGAAAAATGAAATAACCGATGATCTTTGGTCTCTGAATGTATACTTTGGCACTTGCAAAGAAAAAGGATTGGAGCGTATAGCCCGTTTTATCTTTGAGAATTATCCGGCTCCTTTATTGCGGGTTACATTAAATACGCGACATAAGAATCAGATAGAAAATATTCAGTTTTTACCTTTGAGTTCACTGAATAATGAGGAAGAGGATTATTTCGCTAATGCTTTGGACTTGTTCAACAGAAAAGTATGGCGCAATCCTCAGGCTTCGAAATCGGCGAGATACAACCTGGCTATACTGTATGACCCGGATGAGAAATTTCCGCCAAGTGATAAAAAGGCGCTTCACAAACTACTTGAACTGGCTAAGAAGATGGATATCCATGCCGAATTGCTAACTGAAGAAGACGCTACACGATTGATGGAGTTTGATGCCTTATTTATTCGTACCACTACTTCGTTAAATCATTATACGTTCCGGCTTTCACAATTGGCCACACAAAATGGATTGGCTGTTATAGATGATCCTCAATCTATTATCCGCTGTACCAATAAGGTCTATCTGAAAGAATTGTTTGAGAAGGAAAAGATTCCGGCACCGCTTTCCATGTTACTGTTCAAATCGAATGTCAACTCTTATGAGGAGATAACGGAACAGCTTGGCAGTCCTTTTATTTTGAAAATCCCGGATGGTTCTTTCTCTATCGGCATGAAGAAAGTCAATAATAGGACCGAATTGGATGAAGCGTTGAAGGTGTTGTTTGATAAGTCGTCAATACTGCTGGCTCAGGAATTCACTCCAACAGATTTTGACTGGCGTATCGGCATTCTGAATGGAGAGCCTCTCTATGCGTGTAAGTATTATATGGCTAAGGGGCATTGGCAAATCTATTGCCACTACGCTTCCGGACGAAGCCGTTGTGGACTGGTGGAGACTATTCCTATATATCAAGTGCCGCGTAAGGTACTGGATACAGCGTTGCGTGCGGCTTCTTTTATTGGGAAAGGTCTGTATGGAGTAGACTTGAAAATGGTAAATGACCGTGCTATTGTTATTGAGATAAATGATAACCCCAGCATTGACCATGGATTGGAGGATGCCATTTTAGGAGATGAACTTTACTATCGATTGCTGAATAACTTTTGGCGTATGTTGGATATCAAACGTTTCTAATTTGCATGGAACAGGAATTTATACTTCGTTCGGCTGAAATTGATGATATCCCGTCAATTATGGAAATAGAACAAATTTGTTTTAATAAGGATAGCTTTTCGAAACGTCAGTTCGTTTATCTTATTTCTCAAGCAAAAGGACACTTTTGTATAGCAGAATATCGGCAAAGGGTAGGGGGATATTTTAGTGTATTGATCAATAAACGTGCCTGCAGTCTCCGTATTTATTCGATAGCTGTTCATCCTGATTTTCGTGGCAAGAAAGTGGGGCAATTATTGATAGATCAGATAGCTGTTATTGCTCAAAGAGAAGGGTTGAAGAGAATTACTTTGGAGGTGAATGTTTCAAATTTCCCTGCTATTCATTTATATGAAAAGAATGGATTTAAACATACTTCCATTAAAGAGGACTATTATCATGACGGGGCTTCTGCGTATTGTATGCAGAAATCCACTATAGTCGAATAGATCTTTTACATTATTCTTAATACCTGTTTAAAAAACACTGCATAATACTCTTTTTCTTTGCTAAATTGTTAACAAGGTCAATAGAACTATTAAACCTTGTTGTAAAATGCTCTGAATAGGCTTTGAAATTTGGAGAAGTCAGGAAAAGCCGTACCTTTGCAATGTGTTTTTCATAGTATTAGATTTAAGGTTAACAAAAGATTGGCTGTCTGGGATAGATAGCCTTTTTTTATGTTCGCCCATACACTGGGCAAACTGCTAATCTTCTCCAAGAAAATCATACGACGGTGCAAAGAACAGGGTTCCGGTAACCGCAGTACTAAAATCAAGCAAGCGGTCGGTGTTACCTACCGGATTCCCGATAAACATATTTTCCAGCATCCGACGTGTAGTATTGAATGTACTTGCATATCCGATGAAATAAGTACCATATTCCCCTTTTGAAGTATTGGCAAATGGCATATTGGCACGTACTATCTTCAAATCATCTCCAATATTGGTCACAGCATTATGTGCATTTGCAGGCTTTTCTTCATCCGACAATTCCACGTCATTGAACTTTCTTCGTCCTATCACTTTTTCCTGCTCTTCTACCGGAAGCGCATTCCAAGCTTTCATATCGTGAATATACTTCTGTACAAATACATAACTTCCACCCGCAAAATCCGGATCTTCTTCGCCAACTACGGCAAAGTGATAAGGATTCTCGTCTACAGCCGGAGATTCTGTTCCATCTACGAAACCAATGATTGCCTTGCCATCCATATATCTGAAACCGTGAGTTTCATCAATAGCTTCGACGGCCCCCTTCAGTTTTTCATCAATGATAGAAGCAAATTCGTAACATAGCCCCATTTGCTTAGCGCGGATATGGAATAATATATCACCGGGAGTAGATACAGCTGTTTGTTTGCCTCCCTTGATTTCTTTGAAAGTTTCCAGTTCCTTAGGCTTGCCTTTACCTGGGAAAATACGGTTCCATGCGTCAGCGCCAAAACTAATTGTACTGCTGAACTGTGCATCCGGAAAACGATTACGCATACTGCGTATTAGCGCAGAAAAATTGGCACATACATCTTTCACTTTGTCAATAGCATCGGGAGATTGATTTAAGCCGTAAACAATGAAAATGGCATTTTCGCCTTGTCTTTCGGTTACATCCTGTGGGGTGTTTCCTTCGAATGGATTTTGATGTGAATTCATACTTTTTCCTTTCATTAAATTTATACTTAAACATATAACTTGCTAAATGCTGTTTTGTTCATACAATAATAGTAGAATTCCTTCTTACTATTTGTTGATGAATGTTTAAGCAACGTTAAATAGATGTCGCTTTTTTGTTCTTATTGTAGTAATAATAGTTCAAAAGGGTATAATTTATAGAAAAAACGTTTCTGTAGAGTACAACTTGAAAGTTTTTGTGTTTACATTTGCAAAGTTGCTTATGTAACTATTCCGTTAAAATTAAGATTTGAAGCTTTGAACAAAAACGATTCAATAGGTGTTAAGCTCATAGCAGCGGAATGACAAGAACGCGACTTGTAGAATTTAGAAAAAGAGAAATTATATAAAAAGATTGCTTATGTCACAAATTATCGGACATATCTCTCAGGTCATCGGACCGGTAGTAGACGTCTATTTCGAGGGTACGGATGCCGAATTAATGCTTCCAAGCATCCACGACGCACTGGAGATAAAAAGATCAAATGGAAAAACATTAATCGTAGAAGTGCAGCAACACATTGGCGAGAATACGGTGCGGACCGTAGCCATGGATAGTACGGACGGTTTGCAAAGAGGTATGAAAGTACATCCCACAGGCGGTCCTATTACTATGCCGGTGGGCAACCAGATTAAAGGTCGGTTGATGAATGTAGTGGGTGATTCCATTGACGGTATGAAAGAGTTAGACCGTGCCGGTGCTTATCCCATCCACCGTGATCCTCCTAAGTTTGAAGATTTGACTACCGTACAAGAGGTACTCTATACAGGTATCAAAGTTATCGACTTACTGGAACCCTACAGTAAGGGTGGTAAGATTGGTTTGTTCGGTGGTGCCGGTGTAGGTAAAACGGTACTTATCCAGGAACTCATTAATAACATTGCCAAGAAACAACATGGTTTTTCTGTGTTTGCAGGAGTAGGAGAACGTACCCGTGAAGGTAACGACTTGTTGCGTGAAATGATTGAATCCGGTGTTATCCGTTATGGTGAAGAGTTCAAGAAAAGTATGGAAGAAGGAAACTGGGATTTATCTAAGGTAGATTACAGTGAAGTGGAGAAATCACAGGTATCTTTGATATTTGGTCAGATGAACGAACCTCCCGGCGCGCGTCAATCGGTAGCGTTGTCCGGATTGACGGTAGCGGAGTCCTTCCGTGACCAAGGTGCTGAGACTGGCGGTTCACGTGATATCCTATTCTTTATCGATAATATTTTCCGTTTCACACAAGCCGGTTCCGAAGTATCAGCTTTGTTGGGACGTATGCCTTCGGCAGTAGGTTACCAACCGACGCTGGCTACTGAAATGGGTGCCATGCAGGAGCGTATTACTTCTACCCGAAATGGATCTATCACCTCTGTACAGGCCGTATATGTACCTGCCGATGACTTGACTGACCCGGCACCAGCTACTACCTTTACGCACTTGGATGCCACAACGGTATTGAGCCGTAAGATTACTGAATTAGGGATTTATCCTGCCGTTGATCCGCTGGAGTCTACTTCACGTATCCTCGACCCGCATGTTGTGGGAGAAGAGCATTATGAAGTGGCGCAACGGGTGAAACAAATTCTGCAACGTAATAAGGAGTTACAGGATATTATTTCTATTCTTGGTATGGAAGAACTTTCGGATGCTGACCGTACACTGGTGAACCGTGCACGTCGCGTGCAGCGTTTCTTGTCACAGCCTTTTGCCGTTGCCGAACAATTTACGGGTGTACCGGGAACAATGGTGCCCATAGAAGATACTATCAAAGGCTTTAAGATGATTCTGGATGGTGAGGTGGATTATTTGCCCGAATCTGCTTTCTTGAATGTAGGTACGATTGAAGAAGCGATAGAGAAAGGTAAGAAGCTGCTGGAACAGGTAAATAATTAAAAAATAGAAGAAGGAAAGAGGCTATGAAAAAGTTGTATTTGAACATAGTGTCTCCTGAAAAGGAAATTTATAATGGAGAAGTGGAAAGTGTAACGTTACCTGGTACAATAGGAACGTTTACCATTCTGCCGCAACATGCACCCATTGTGTCTTCGCTTCGTGAAGGTAAGGTGATATATGTACCGACAGGAGGAGAAGAACAGATCCTTGACATAGAGGGTGGTTTCATAGAGTTAAGTGGTGGAGTGGTTTCTGCTTGCGTTGACTAATGTTTCCTTTCCGGATTATTCTTTATTTCTAATTTTTAATTTAGTACTATGAGTATCAGCTTGACAAAGCGCAATTTTTTATATCAGATCACCCTGTTGACGTTAATAGCAGGATGGGCAGGCGCAGGGATTTTACATTATCTATTGCCCGGACATTATTTTGGAGGATACCCTTTTATTCTGGTATATTTCTTCTTGTTCGGGCTTTTTGAAATATCTATGTTTGATGCTTGTCGTAAGCATGCCCCGCAAAAGATGTTGTTGCTTTATATGGCAATGAAGGTGATGAAGATGCTGCTCTCTGTGATACTTTTGGTGGTATACTGTTTTGCAGTGCGGGAAGAAGCAAAGTTATTCCTGCTGACATTCATCCTTTACTACATAGTCTATCTGATATACGAGACTTGGTTCTTTTTTACTTATGAAGTAGGAAAGAAACAGAAAAAAAGAAAAGAAAAATGAAACAAATGCGTAATCTATTGACCGGAATATTCCTGATGCTGGGAATGCTGCTTACCACCTTGCCAGTTGCGGCACAGGGGATTGAAGCGGAGCTTGACAGCGTAGCCAAACGGGATGATGTCACCTCTGCCGAACAGAAAGAAAACACGGTAGACGTGAAAGAGATCGTCTTCGGACACATTGGCGATGCTTACGAGTGGCATATTACCACATGGGGAAAAACGCACGTCACTATCCCATTACCTGTCATTGTATATAGCTCTCAGACTGGTTGGCACGCTTTCCTTTCTTCACGGTTGGAAGAAAATGGGGGATCTTATGAAGGATTCTTCATAGCTCCGGTCGGTAGCAAGTATGAAGGTAAGCTGGTAGAACATGATGCAGCCGGAAACGAAATACGTCCCTGGGATATTTCTATCACAAAAGTGACACTGTCATTGCTGATTAACAGTGTGTTGCTGCTTGTCATTATTCTGGCTGTTGCCCAGTGGTATCGTAAACATCCGCAAGGCAGTGCAGCTCCGGGTGGTTTTATCGGCTTTATGGAGATGTTTATTATGATGGTGAACGACGATATCATCAAGAGTTGTGTAGGGCCGAAATATCGGAAGTTTGCACCTTACCTGCTGACAGCGTTCTTTTTCATCTTTATAAATAATATCATGGGGTTGATTCCCATTTTTCCGGGTGGAGCCAATGTGACGGGTAATATCGCTATTACGATGGTGTTGGCACTCTTTACATTTGTTGCCGTCAACCTGTTTGGAACGAAAACCTATTGGAAAGATATTTTCTGGCCGGATGTACCTTGGTGGCTGAAGGTTCCTGTACCGATGATGCCTTTTATTGAATTCTTCGGTATCTTCACCAAACCATTTGCCTTAATGATCCGTCTTTTTGCCAATATGTTGGCAGGACACATGGCAATGTTGGTGTTAACATGTCTGATCTTTATTTCCGCCAGTATGGGACCTGCGCTTAACGGTACGCTTACCGTGGCATCTGTGCTGTTCAATATCTTTATGAATGCATTGGAGCTGTTGGTGGCATTTATCCAGGCATACGTATTCACTATGCTGTCTGCCGTGTTCATCGGACTGGCTCAGGAAGAGCATAAAGAAGTAAAAGTGAAAGAAAATAACAATTAATAATAAACCATTTAAAAACAAAAGATTATGTTACTATCTGTATTATTGCAAGCTACTGTGGCTGCAGCCGGAATTAGTAAATTAGGTGCAGCAATCGGCGCCGGACTTGCCGTTATCGGCGCAGGTTTGGGTATTGGTAAAATTGGTGGTTCAGCTATGGAGGCTATTGCCCGCCAGCCGGAAGCATCGGGAGACATTCGTATGAACATGATTATCGCTGCTGCATTGATTGAAGGTGTAGCTCTGTTGGCAGTAGTTGTGTGTCTGTTAGTGTTCTTCTTATAATTAAAATGTAGATAAAATTATGTCATTGTTATTACCCGATAGTGGTCTGCTGTTCTGGATGCTTTTGTCATTCGGTGTGGTGTTTGTGGTGTTGGCGAAGTATGGCTTCCCTGTCATTACCAAGATGGTAGAGGGTCGTAGAACCTACATCGACCAATCGCTGGAAGTGGCAAAAGAAGCTAATGCGCAACTCCAAAGGCTGAAAGCTGAGAGTGAAGCATTGGTTGCTGCTGCCAACAAGGAGCAAGGACGCATCCTGCGGGAGGCGATGCACGAGCGTGATAAGATTATCGTTGAAGCACGCAAGCAGGCGGAAGTCGCCGCGCAGAAAGAGCTGGACGATGTGAAGAAGCAGATACAGCAAGAAAAGGAAGAGGCAATACGCGATATTCGTCGTCAGGTTGCCGTGCTTTCTGTGGATATTGCGGAGAAAGTAATCCGTAAGAATCTGGATGAAGAGCATGAGCAAATGGAGATGATAGACCGGATGCTGGACGAAGTGCTGGCAGCCTCAAGAAGCAATTAAGTAGCGATCAGCGATTAGTGATGAGTGATGAGTGCAATGTGCTGGTCATGAGTCGCTAATCACTAATAATTAAAGGAAATGGATATAGGAATTGTTTCGATGCGATATGCCAAAGCGTTGATAGAATACGCGAAAGGTACGGGGACTGAAGACCGCGTATACCGTGAATTGCGTATGCTGGAACGTAGCTTCCGTAAGCATCCTGATTTACGGGAAGCGTTGGATAATCCCATTTTGAAGACCAAGGAGAAGTTAGCTCTGATTTGTACCGCTGCCGTAGGTAATGGAGAAGTGAGCCGGGAATTCTCCCGCTTTATCGCCCTTGTACTGAGAAATCGACGGGAGTATTACTTGCAGTATATCTGTTTGACTTATCTCGATTTATACAGGAAGTTGAAGCATATCGGTGTAGGAAAGCTGATTACGGCTGTACCTGTGAGCCGGGAAGTTTGGGAACGCATTCGGGATAGTGCTTCTACTTTGCTACATGCAGAGATGGAGTTGCAAACAGAAGTTGATCCTTCGATTGAAGGGGGCTTCATATTTGACATCAACGATTTCCGGCTGGATGCCAGTATCTCCACACAACTTAAGAGAGTGAAACAACAGTTCATTGATAAGAACAGAAGAATTGTATGATTTACGATTAGAGTTACTCTATATTGTAAGTAGTGAATCGGACTTAAGTACGGTAATTTCAATCGTAAATCGTAATAACTAAATCGTAAATAGAATCATGTCTGAAAATATAAAAGTAAGCGAGGTCTCCGATATTCTCCGTCACCAGTTAGAGGGAATTGATACCCGTGTGCAGTTGGATGAAATCGGTACGGTGCTGCAAGTCAGTGACGGTGTGGCACGTATCTATGGACTGCGCAATGCCGAAGCAAACGAACTGTTGGAGTTTGACAACGGTATCAAGGCAATTGTGATGAATCTGGAAGAGGACAACGTAGGTGCTGTTTTGCTGGGGCCTACAGATAAAATCAAAGAAGGCTACGTCGTAAAGCGTACCAAGCGAATCGCTTCCATTATGGTGGGAGAGGGAATGCTGGGACGTGTTATCGACCCGTTGGGGGTGCCGTTGGATGGTAAGGGACTCATTGGTGGAGAACTGTGCGAAATGCCTTTGGAACGTAAAGCGCCGGGTGTTATCTTTCGTCAGCCTGTGAACCAGCCGTTACAGACCGGACTAAAGGCCGTGGATGCCATGATACCTATCGGTCGCGGACAACGTGAGTTGATCATCGGTGACCGTCAGACGGGAAAGACAGCTATTGCCATCGATACGATCATCAACCAGCGTGCCAATTATGAGGCAGGCGATCCTGTATATTGCATCTATGTAGCCATTGGTCAGAAAGGTTCCACAGTAGCTACTATTGTGAACACCTTGCGTGAGAATGGCGCAATGGATTATACGATTGTGGTTGCCGCCACTGCAGGTGATCCCGCAGCGTTGCAGTATTATGCCCCGTTTGCAGGAGCCGCCATTGGTGAATACTTCCGCGATACCGGCCGCCATGCACTGGTGGTTTATGATGACCTTTCTAAGCAGGCGGTGGCTTATCGTGAGGTATCACTGATCTTGCGTCGTCCTTCGGGGCGTGAAGCTTATCCGGGAGATATCTTCTATTTGCATTCCCGTTTGCTGGAGCGTGCAGCACGTATCATCAACCAAGAAGAAGTGGCACGTGAAATGAATGACTTGCCGGAAAGTCTGAAAGGCAAAGTAAAAGGCGGTGGTTCGCTGACCGCACTGCCTATTATCGAGACGCAGGCTGGAGACGTATCAGCATACATCCCGACGAATGTGATTTCTATTACTGACGGACAGATATTCCTTGATACAGACTTGTTTAACCAAGGTAATCGTCCGGCTATCAATGTAGGTATATCAGTGAGTCGTGTGGGTGGTAACGCCCAGATTAAGGCGATGAAGAAAGTGGCCGGTACATTGAAGATAGACCAAGCGCAGTATCGTGAATTGGAAGCATTTACAAAGTTCAGCGGCGATATGGACCCTGTTACTGCACTGACCATTGATAAGGGACAAAAGAATACCCGTTTGTTGGTTCAGCCGCAATACAGCCCGATGCCGGTAGAAAAGCAGATTGCCATTCTGTATTGTGGTACACATGGTTTGCTGCGTAATGTTCCGTTGGATAAAGTAACTGATTTTGAAAGGAGTTTCCTTGAAGCACTTGAAATGAATCATCGTGCTGATGTGCTTGATGTACTGAAGAGCGGTGTCATTGACGATGATATCTGCAAAAAGATAGAGAAAACTGCAGATCTGATGTCGAAACAATACTTGGATTAGTGATTAACGTTTAGTGACAAGTGATTAGTGGCATGCGCTCATTTACCGCTTATCACTAATCATTAATCACTTACCACTAAAAAAAATGCTATGGGTTCTTTAAAAGAAGTAAAAAACAGAATAAACTCCGTCAAGAGTACGCGTCAGATAACATCGGCGATGAAGATGGTGGCATCCGCTAAGTTGCACAAGGCACAGACACGGATTGAGAATATGCTGCCTTACCAACAGAAGCTGAATGAAATTCTGACTAACTTCTTGTCTACAGATGCTACGTTTGAGTCACCTTATACCGAAGTACGTCCCGTAACGCGGGTAGCGGTTGTGGTTTTCTCATCCAACAGTTCGCTGTGCGGAGCTTTCAACGCGAATGTGGTAAAAAAGCTTGGAGAAACGCTGGAAGAATATAAATCACTTGGTAAAGAGAATGTTCTGATATATCCTGTAGGAAAGAAAGTAGAGCAGGCTGTGAAAAAGTTGGGCTATACATCGCAGGGAAGTTATCAGGGGATGGCGGATAAACCATCATACATGCAAGCGTATGAACTTGCTGCATTGTTGATGCAAGAGTTTATGGAAAAGCAAATCGATCGTGTGGAGCTGATTTATCATCATTTCAAATCAATGGGTTCGCAGATTTTGATGCGTGAAGAATATCTTCCTATTGATTTGAGCAAGGTGGCAGCAACTGCTGCAACAGAAGGATCGGGAAAACGTGGCTTCCAGAATGATTATATTGTAGAACCATCTGTCGGACAGTTGATTGCTGATTTATTACCGAAGGTGCTGAGTCAGAAATTATTTACTGTGCTTCAGGATTCCAATGCTTCTGAACATGCTGCGCGTACACTTGCCATGCAGACTGCAACAGATAATGCGAATGAACTTATACAGGACTTGACGAAGCAATATAACAAGAGCAGGCAACAGGCGATTACAAACGAATTGTTGGATATCATTGCAGGAAGTCTGAAGTGATAAAGCTAAAAGCTACGAGCTACAAGTTGGGAGTGGCTGTGCTATGTCCCGAAAAGCACTTGTAGCTCGTAGCTTGTCACTCTTATAGCTTTTCCCTTTTTTTGCAAAAAGATGTGCCAATGGAGGCTTTAACTCTTTTATTTGTGTTACCTTTACACCTCCAACCAACATTGATGAAATAATGGAACAGAATCCAGAATTGGCATTAGCATGGCAATTTATAGAAAATACAGGCACACATCTCTTTCTGACCGGTAAAGCAGGGACCGGAAAAACTACATTCCTGCGGCGGTTGAAGTCCGGAAGTCCAAAGCGTATGGTTGTCCTTGCCCCAACAGGCATTGCGGCTATCAATGCAGGTGGCGTAACCATTCATTCTTTCTTCCAGTTACCTTTTGCCCCTTACGTACCCGATACCTCATTCAGTGCGGATGGCAAAGCACAATATCGTTTCCGTTTCGGAAAAGATAAACTCAACATCATGCGTAGTATAGACCTGCTGGTGATTGATGAAATCAGTATGGTACGTGCTGATCTTCTGGATGCGATAGACGATGTGTTGAGACGTTTTCGTGATCGCAGCAAACCTTTCGGTGGTGTGCAATTGCTGATGATTGGCGATTTGCAGCAACTTGCCCCGGTGATAAAAGATGAAGAGTGGCAGATGCTGAACAGTTACTATGATACTCCTTATTTCTTTTCCAGTCGTGCACTGAGACAGTCGGAATACTGTACGATTGAACTGAAAACAGTGTATCGTCAGAGCGATACTCACTTTTTGGATATGCTGAACCGCATTCGGGAGAACCGCTGTGACAAAACTTTGCTGGATGAACTGAACCGTAGATACATTCCGAATTTCAATCCTTCGAAAGAGGAAGGCTACATCCAACTGACTACCCATAATTATCAGGCGCAACGTATCAATGAATATGAACTGGCACAATTACCCGGCCGTTCCTTTACCTTTCGCGCCCAAGTAGATGGAAAATTTCCTGAATATTCTTATCCCACAGATGAAGTGCTTGAATTGAAGCGTGGTGCCCAAATCATGTTTGTCAAGAACGATTCATCCGGTGAGCACCGTTATTACAATGGTATGATCGGTGAAGTGGTGAACGTATCAGCTTTGGGCATCGAGGTACGCAGTAAAGGAAGTGAGGATGCGTTTATGCTGCAAGAAGAAGAATGGACGAATGCAAAATACGTGTTGGATGAAGAGACTAAGGAAATCACCGAAGATATAGAAGGAGTCTTCAAGCAATTCCCTCTGAAGCTGGCATGGGCTATTACTATCCATAAAAGTCAGGGACTGACATTTGAACGCGCTATAATCGATGCCAGTGCCTCTTTTGCACATGGACAGACTTATGTGGCATTAAGTCGTTGCAAAACGTTGGAAGGTCTGGTCTTGAGTGCTCCATTATCTGCAAGAGCAGTCATCAGTGACAGTGCTGTAGATACTTTTACGGAAGATGCACGCAGAAACGAACCTGATGAATCGCGTTATCGGAGATTGCAGCAAGCGTACTTTCTGGAATTGCTATCCGGATTGTTTGATTTCTTACCGTTAGAGTTGGCATTGAAGCGCTTTGTGAGATTGGTGGATGAACATTTGTATAAGCTCTATCCCAAACTATTGACTGAATATAAGTCAGAGACGGAACGCTTCCATGAGAAGGTGACGAAAGTTGCCCAGAAGTTTAGCCTCCAATACACACGCCTGGTCGATAGTGCCGAAGATTATGCAACGGATAAAAGCTTGCAGGAACGTATTCATTTGGGGGCTGAGTATTTTAAAGAACAGTTAGAGCCTTTGGATGCTATCAGAAGTAGCAGCATTGTGGAAACAGATAATAAAGAACTAAAGAAACAGTTGAAGACTGCCAGTGAGGAATTGGATGATCTGCTTCTGTTAAAAGTAGACTTATTGGAATTTGTTATCAGTAAGGGCTTTCATGTGGGAGAGTACCTGAAACAAAAGGCGGTACTTTCCATTGACGATACGGCATCGGCTAAGGGCAAAGGAGAAAAGCGTTCCGGCAATTCTTCCGAAAGAAGAAAACGAAAAGACGGAGCCGAAGAAAGTGGAAGTACCCCTGCACGGAAAAAAACGGCGGCAGTGGAAGTACCTTCGGATATCCTGCATCCCGAATTATACAGGCGTCTGATAGTATGGCGCAATGCGGAAGCGTCTCAATTAGGATTACCGGTATATACTGTGATCCAGCAGAAAGCTATTTTGGGTATCACCAATTTATTACCGGAAGATAAATCCGCTCTTCTCCGGATTCCTTATTTTGGTAAAAAAGGTGTGGAAAAGTATGGGGATGAGTTGTTGGAGATGGTGCGGGTGTATAAGAAGGAGAGTGGAATTGCAGAAACGTTGTTTAGTGATTAGTGGTGAGTGATGAGTGATAAGTGATTAATCAAGTTGTATAACATTCCAACTACTAATCACTCATCACTCACCACTAATCACTTATTTAAAGATTGAACATTAGTCTTATTCCTGCTTCCAGAGTGTGCGGCTGGTATCCCAGTTCTCTGCGTGCTTTTTCAATGCTTAATCCGCTGAAACGGGGACGGGGAGTTGTTTCTCCCATTTGCTTGGTGGTGACTGGCAGAATTAATGAATAATCCAGATTCAAAGTATCTGCTACGCGATAAGCAATATCGGCTATGGTCAGACATTCCGGACCACAGATGTGATAGATACCATTATTGGGATGGTTTATCAGTTTTTCTATTCCTTGAGAAACATCTCCTACATAGGTTGGCGTGCGCCACTGGTCGGAAACCACCCGTATTTCTTCATTATTTCTCAAACGGTTGGCTACCAATTGCAGAATATTTCCGTGTTGTCCCGGCAAGGCAGCACCATAAACCACTACCACACGTGCGATGGCATAATTGCTACAAAGCTCGGCTACCCGTTTTTCTCCTTTCAGTTTGGTTACACCATAGTAGTTGACCGGATCAGGAGTATCTTCTTCCGTATAAAGCTGCCCTGTATCTCCATTAAATACAAAGTCAGTGGATAGATGTATAAAGCGTGCAGCGGATGCTTCGCATCGGAATGCCAACTGTCCCACAGCATTGACATTGATACTGTCTGCCTCCTCACGGTGTGCTTCGCAATAATCAGGAACGGATAATGCGGACGTGTTGATCACTATATTCGGGCGTACTTCCCGGAACAATGCGCTTTGTTCTCCCATCTGGCAGATGTCTGCACTGATAAAGCGATAATTTCCGGAATCGGGAGCAATGTCGTCATGCAGAGAACAACCTGTTACTATATACTCGTCATTGCGTGACAAATCATTCAATATCCGGCGTCCTGTGAAGCCATTGGCACCTATTACCAATACTTTTTTCTTCATATTCATATTATTTCAGTATTAATCCCTTGGCTGTTGTCTTTTTTAGTAAGGTCCATTCCTTCCTTGTTGTACTTCGATTCTAATTCCGAACGATCCGTTTGCCGACTTCAGTTCAAAAGCGCCTTTGAAGTTATTCCGTTCCCATGGCAGGGCAGAAGGATTAGGGACTTTCCATCCGTCCTTGTCATACTCTCCATAAGTATTGATGCGCATTCCATTCTTCAGCCGGAAACTTCCCATTTGCAGGTTTTGGGGAGATGATCCGAAACCTGTCAGTCCGAAAGGATTCATACTGTATATGGTGGAGCTACCCAAGCTAAACAAGTGTGAGTAGCCTTGTGAGTAGGTCACATTCGGGTCCAAGCGAAACAGAAAACTGTAATCTTTGCTGGCATCGGGGATGTCTAAAGTCATTTTGGGCATTTGGGGAGTTGCCATTTTCATCAGGTTCATATCCAAAAGGAATCCATCAAAATTCTTTGTTGCCGGCATATTCATACTGCGAACACTGTCAGCGGGTACTTCATTCTGGGCATTTACCCTGAAAGAAAGAAGACAGAAAAGTATGATTAGTCCTATATATTTCATCACTTAATGGTCTTTATTTAATGGCGAATATAAGAAATAAGTATGAATTATGGAAATATATAGCATTTATTAAAATAAAACTTGTATATTGTACGCTGATGTTTGAGTATTGTTGTTATCTTTGGAGCGTAAATAATTGAATTGGTTTTATAAGCAATCTATTTGTTCCTCTCTAACCAGTAAATGAACGGGCTGTATCTCGTGTGGAAATGCAGCCCGTTTTCTATTTCTTTTTTCTATTGAGATGAATCACCGGAGCAAGTATCGGTACTGTTTCCCACTTCATTTTCGAAGCATTGTACGCTCGTTCCACACCTCCCTGTATTTCCAGATAATCATTGATTTTCACTTCCATGACTACACCGTAGTGGCTTTGTGGATACATAGGATTCATATATCCGTTCAGAGAGTTTTGTTTGCCAAAGCCTGAATATTGCCCGAAGAAGCGGATACGAAGGAAATTGTTGATACGATAGGCGGCAGAGGCATCCAAGCCAATGTCGAATTGAGAACCATGCATGCGCGAAGGGATGGTGTATTTGGCGGTATACATGCCCCCTGTCAATTCCCAGCGTTCATTAGGGCGATATATAAAATCGGCACCTGACTGGATAATTGTTCCCATAGTAGGGTAGGTATTGTAGGTGCTGAATGTGCTCAGTATACTATTGGGTGAAAGCTGAAAAGCACCGTAATGCTCGTAATCCATCACGAAAGGATCGTAACTGCTGACCATCTTTCCCATTCTGATATCCATCCACGGAAAGTTGGGATAGTAAGTCGGAAGAGTGATGTGTAAGTCCGTGCTATCCATGCTGAGAGAAGTCTTTACCGGCATATCCCGATTAGGAGCGGCAGCTGTTCCGGGTGGAGGAGACAACGGTTCTTTTCCCATTTCCGTGGGAAAACGATTCAATAATGTGCTGTCCTTTGCTTGCTCGTTTTGTGCAGCAATGCGAAAGGAAACAGTGAGAAGGAACAGAATGATGAATAGTTTTTTCATAAGTCGTTATGTGTTAACGGAAGTTTCAGTTGATGATAAGTTTGTATCCGATGCCTCGGACATTGACAATGCGGATACGTTCATCTTTGGAAAGCTTATGTCGTAATTTAGTGATGAACACGTGCAGGCTGCGCGAATTGAAGAAACTGTCGTCTCCCCAAAGATCGAGCAGGATATTCTGGGTATTCACTACCTGATTACGGTTTTCGCACAGGCGTTTCAGAATTTCGGCCTCGCGGTGGGAGAGTTCCTGTTCTATTCCGGTATGGGACAATATCTGTGTGACAGAGTTGAAATGGTAATCGCCTATCTCGAAACAGGTTTCTTCCTTCTTCGGTTCCTCTCTGAATGTAAATGCCTTGCCCACCAGCGCTTTAATGCGTACGATAAGTTCCTGCATGCCGAAAGGCTTTTTCAGATAGTCGTTGGCCCCGAGTTCAAAGCCTTCTACCACATCATTGATGGAAGAACGGGCAGTGAGAAAAAGTACCGGAGTTCGTTTGTCGGTTTGACGGATGTGGCGCACCATTTCAAAACCATCCATGCGAGGCATCATAACATCTGCTACCAGTACATCAGGGCGTAAGTCGAAGAACATACGCAGACCTTCCTCGCCGTCGGCAGCAGTATGGATGATGAAGTTCTGACCTTCCAGCGTATCTTTGATAATCATGGCGAGGGTTTGTTCATCCTCAACCAGCAGTACCTTAATTTTGTCCATATCTTGATTCATTTTCATAACAAGCAATGTAATGCATCATAACAAGCAATGTAATGTGTTGTAACAAGCAATGTTGTACACCATAACAAGCAATGTTATTCAGATTCTTATTGTAAATGTACTTCCTTTTCCCGCTTCACTTCGTACGGTTACAATACCACCGTGCTTTTCTATCATTGTCTTTACATAGAAAAGCCCCAGCCCGTAGCCTTTGGTATTGTGGATATTTCCTGTCGGAACCCGGTAGAATTTATCGAAAATGTGAGGCTGTTTATCCGTAGGGATACCAATGCCATGGTCTGTAACCGAGATTTCCACTTGTTCCGTTTCCTTTTTTCGGCAACAGATCGTTATGTCGGCTTTATCCGGAGAATATTTGATGGCATTATCTATCAGGTTACTCAGAATATTACTGAAGTGTGTACGGTCGGCAATGATTGTCAGGTCTTCCGGTGCAATGTCGAGATTGATTTCTACAGGCTTGCCCGCTTTCAGTTTATGCTGTTCGATGAGTGCCGGGAACAGATCGTGCAAGCTGAGCGTCTCCGGATGCAGGCGGAAGGTTTTACGGCGTTCCATACTCATGGAGAGAATTTGTTCCACCAGTCCGCTCAATCGCTGTAACTGTTCCTGGCAGATGCCCAGATACTTATCCCGTTGTTGCTTGTCTTCTGCCAGATTGAAATTAAGCAAAGCATCGTTGGCGGCATACGCTACGGCAATAGGTGTTTTCAGCTCGTGGGTGATGTTGTTGGTAAAGTCGCTCTTCATCTCTTCCAGTGTTTTCTGCCGCAAAATGGTGCGGATAAGAAACCAGAAGGAGAAGCCTAATATAATAAGGATAACGAATGATGTGGTAAGAATGCCGCTCATCTGCTGCAATACAATCTTATAAATAGGTTCTATCGTGAGGCGGTAACTTTGATTGGAGTGAATGTCGAAAGCATAATTATATTGTTTCGCTTTTTCACTGGGCATGTATCCGGGAGTCCCGACAATGGCGAGCGTATCAGTGTAAACCAGCGTTGAGTCCGGATCGGTACCGGAATGAAGACGCTCCAATCGGTAGGGAAGTTTAAGTCCCCGTTCTTGCAGATAGGTATTCAGCAGACTGTCATAAACGGCTATATCAGGTTCTATAAAAATATCCAGTCCCGAGTGCATTCCACGCTGGATGAAAGTGGCAAGTTCCACCATACTGCTTTGCTCACGCAGCATCATATCTATTCCACCTTCGGCCCTTAAAGAAGCCTGAGGTTCATTCTCATTAATCACTGTATCTTCCAGGACCTCTTTTATTGAATCTCTTTCTGCCCAGACTGAAATATTTGTGCCTTCCTGCCCCCGTGTGAAAAGGATATCTCTTGTCGAGTCATTCGGGTAGCTCACTGAGACGCTGTCATACTTCATAGGGATACCGTCTTTTATAAGTGAACGACTTCCGGCACTGTCTGTTTGGTCAACAGTTGTACTGCTGCGGACAAATGATTTTCCGGAATCGGAATTGTATCCTGCTGAAACCTCTACCGAACCGTGGGCTTTATTTTCTTTTTGCATCTCCTTTACACGCAGCAGCATTTCATTATAATCGCTCATGCGCATGGCTTCTACGATGCTTTGTTCCAGTTCGTGCTTCATCGTTTTGTATAGCCCCGTGATCCAGTATGCCTGATAAATAAAGATACCCAGCAGAGAAATTATGACCAATATGGCAATAGGTTTGAATGGCAGTTTCATGTAGCTCTTGTATTTATATGGACAAAGATAGGAAAGATAACCGGTACATGTATGTACGGTAAGACTAAATAACACTTCAGATAACACTAGATAAGACTACGTAAGTTCCGGATAACACAAAGTCCGGAAGATTTCACCGTACTTTGCAGTGCAAGAGCTTAAGGGATGATTCGGGTTTGCACACGGCATCTTTTGCAAAAGGTATAGGGAGAATCCTGTGCAGTCCCTTACATAATTGGGTGTCAACCTTGGTCAACCGGCCTGTCAACCAAGGTTAACGGATCTGTCAACCAAGCTTAATCGACCTGTCAACCAAGGTTGACACCCAATCATCTCTAAGTCTGAACACATTTATGTCGTATCTAAAACAAATGAACATGAAGTCTTATTACTATCTTTCCCTGATGCTATGTGCATTGAGTGCAGGAGTTTCCGCTCAGGAAATAACAAAGAGTACGGATGCAGAGAGCGAACGGACGCTCAGTGCGGACAGTATTATAACACAAGACAAGCAGCTGGACAGTCTTTACCAATCTCTTCCTGAAGTAATGATTACCGGACAACGTCCCATCGTGAAAGCGGAGCAAGGTAAACTGGTGTACGATCTTCCGCGCCTTATCGGTAATCTACCCGTAGATAATGCTTATGACGCTGTGAAGGAACTGCCGGGCGTAACCGAGATGAATGGCGGGTTGATGTTGGCAGGACAGGGGGTAACCGTGATATTGGATGGCAAAGTTACCACCATGAGTACCGAACAGCTTTATTCTTTATTGAAAAGCATCCCGTCCAGTCGCATTGAGAAGGCGGAAGTGATGTACAATGCTCCGGCACGCTATCAGGTGAGGGGTGCACTTATCAATATCACACTGAAACAAAGCGCCGGAGGCCCGTCTTCCTGGCAGGGAGAGCTTTATGGCAAATATAATCAGAAACATTACGAGGGCTTCGACGAACGTGCCAGCCTGATCTATAACGGAAATAAATTCTCAGCAGATTTTCTTTACTCACACAACCACGGACGGGGATATTCTTTAACCGATAAAGAAGCTATGCACTCTCTGGCGGACGGTTCGGTTCATCATATCACAACCGATGAGATGGGCCGAAGCCGTTCGCATACCCATAGTTTCCGGATAGGAACGGATTATAATATTGCCAAGAACCATCAGCTGAGCTTTGTTTATAATGGAAGTTATTCGACTCATCATAGCCTGATGGATATTTACGGTACGCAGCAGTCCAACACTCGTAGCAACAGTACCGACTGGCTGCACAACGGGCGTCTGGACTATCGTACACCTTTCGGATTGAAAGCCGGTGCTGAACTGACTTATTACCGTTCTCCGTCCGATCAGTTGTTGCATAGTAGCATGCAAGATGAAGAGCTTGCTTTTTATACCGAAGACTGTCAGCGCATCAATCGCTGGAAATTCTTCCTTGCGCAGGAGCATAATCTGGGTCGTGGATGGGGATTGAATTATGGTGCCGTTTATACTACCAGTATCGACCACAGTTATCAGTATTATTATGATACGGAGAAGGATGCGGGAACAAAGGCAGGTGCGAGCACAGGTATTCCCGATAATATGCAATCCCGCCGTCGCGAACAAACTTTGAACTTCTATGCGGGTTTCAATAAAAGTTTCGGTGATAAACTTTCCCTGGATGCTTCGCTTGCCGTGGAACATTATAAGACGCCGGTATGGAATCAGTGGGATTGGTATCCTACCATTAACCTGAGTTATATGCCTGCCCCCGGCTATGTCTGGCAATTGGCTTTGAGTAGTGATAAGGACTATCCTGATTATTGGGCTGTGCAGAATGCCATCTCTTATATGGGCGGCGGATATTCTGAAATACATGGGAACCCGTTCCTGAAACCGGCTCAGGAATATCAACTTCAGTTGACACATATTTTGAAGAGTAAATACATCTTCACTGCGTGGTTTGCCCATACGAAAGATTACTCTACCCAGACTCTTTATCAATCTTCTGAACGTCTGGTGGAAATCTATAAGTATTTGAATTTTAATTTCAAACAACAAGCAGGAATACAGGCTTCTATACCGTTTGATATAAAGCAATGGTTAAATTCTCGTTTGACTCTGATTGGGGTATGGCATCATGAGAAGGATGATGATTTCTGGGATATTCCTTTTAACCGGAATATTTGTTATGGTATTGCTGTACTGACAAATACTTTCACTCTCTCTAAGAAGCCTGATCTGAAGCTGACACTGACGGGAATGGCTCGTAGTAAAGCGACTCAGGGAATTTATGATTTACCGTCTTCAGGGTATGTAAATGCTGCTTTGCGGTATGGCTTTGCCAAAGGAAAGGCTATTCTGAATCTTTATTGCAATGATATCTTTGAGACAGGACAGATAAAACCACGCATCCGCTTTGGTACGCAGAACGTGACGAATGATTATGCTTGTTTCAGGGAAATCGGGGTGTCGTTTACGTATAAGTTCGGAGGATATAGGGAGAAGAAGAGGGAAGAGGTGGATAGGTCGAGGTTTAAGTAACGTTGTGTGTGTGTGTACTTTTTCTTTCGGCTTGTCCCGAAAGAAAAAGATACCAAAAAGAAAGGGACCCCGGCTACGTCTCCGGTGCTACTCCGGCACTGCCATTCGCAGACGGGGCTCGAACTCGCTTCGCTCAGACAGATCGCCCCTTACCTGCGCCTGACAATGCCTACGCTTACGCACCTACGCCTATGCCGGAGAGCTGCGCGGTGGGGGCGCTGCGCTATAGACGTGGGGGATTGTATGAGTGTGTTTTTAGCAATATCTCTTATTGAAATTTCTTGTCCTCTTCGAGGAGTTCCTGGCTAAACTGTTCCGGTGGCAGAGGGGTAGAGAGTTCTATAAGATTTTCTTCGGGATCACGCAGGTATAGGCTACGCATACCCCAATCGGGCATATCCGTAGGTTCATTGATAAACTTTACACCTTTGGCTTTTAGGGCAGCAAAGGTTTCGTCTACATTATCTACACAGAATGAGAGCATTGATTTTTCACGCATCGCAACGGGCTGCTGCTTATCTGCATTGCCTACTGAAGGTGCCATCCAGTCAGATACAAAAAGGGCGAGACCCTCTATTCCGTCGGCCACTTTAAAATAGGCGTATCCGCTCGTTTCATCTCCCCAGGCTGGTTCTAAACCGAGTTGTTCAGTATAGAACTTGAAGCATTTGGCGAAGTCTTTTACTAATAATCTTACGTTGCTGAATCTCATTGTTTACTGATTAATGGTTTGTAATCTGTTTCTTATAATCAAGATGCAAATATAACCAATTTATTAGAATAGCGTTTCTAAAATTCGTATTTACCTCACCCCCCCATCAAAAAACAATCAACTCCATCCCACTATATGCCGCATGGTCCCCCGGCCTCACTGTAGGGGCGTGAGCGTAGGTGCTGTCAGGCGCAGGTAAGGGGCGATCTGTTTGAGCGAAGCGAGTTCGAGCCCCGTCTGCGAATGGCAGTACCGGAGTAGCCCCGGAAGTGCAGCCTTGAAAAGCCCGTTTTAGTGAGAGCAGCCGCAAGCTTGCTTGAGGATGCCGAACGTAAGGGCTTTCTGTAATTTTTCTTTTGGTATCTTTTCTTTTGTCTCAAGACAAAAGAAAAGTACTTTCACCAGCATAATACACATTAAAAAAATCAGAATCTTTTGCCCTTTCCTCCTCTATATTTCTTAATTTTGTCGGAACAAAATGAAGTATCAACCTTCCGCACATTCAATCTCAAAATGACACTGCGGAACCTAAATTATCGTATTATGATTAACAGATTCGTCTTAAACGAAGTATCTTACTTCGGACCGGGTGCCCGCGAAGTGCTCCCACAGGAAATTAAACGTCTCGGCTTGAAAAAGGCCTTTGTATCTACCGACAAAGATCTGATTAAATTTGGTGTGGCCGACAAGGTGCTGTCTGTACTGGACAAGGCAGGCATACCCTATGTTGTATTCAGCGATATTAAACCAAATCCTACGGTTAGTAATGTAAATGCAGGTGTGAAGGCGTTTGCAGAATCCGGTGCCGATTTTATTCTGGCTATTGGAGGCGGTTCTTCCATCGATACATCAAAAGCTATCGGTATCATCACTAATAATCCGGAATTCAGTGATGTGGTTTCTCTGGAAGGAGTGGCGCCTACTAAGAAGAAATCCGTGCCTATCATTGCTTTGCCTACTACAGCGGGAACGGCTGCTGAGGTAACTATCAACTATGTGATTACCGACGAAGTGAATGAAAAGAAGATGGTATGTGTAGATCCGAATGATATTCCTGCCATCGCTATTGTAGATGCCGAATTGATGTACACTTTGCCTAAAGGGCTGACCGCTTCTACGGGACTGGATGCATTGACACATGCTATTGAAGGCCTGATAACTAAGGGAGCTTGGGAAATGAGCGATATGTTCGAGATTAAAGCTATCGAAATGATTACCCGTTATCTGGAAACAGCCGTGTTTGAGCCGACAAATGCAGAGGCGCGTAATGGTATGGCGGTAGCGCAATATATTGCAGGCATGGCATTCTCTAATGTAGGTTTGGGTGTTGTTCACGGCATGGCACATCCGTTGGGTGCTATATTTGATATACCTCATGGTGTGGCTAATGCATTGTTGCTGCCTATTGTTATGGAATTCAATGCTCCTGCTGCGCTTGATAAGTATGTGGAAATTGCTAAGGCGATGAAAGTCTATAAAGAAGGAATGAGCCAGGAAGAGGCTGCACGTGCTGCCGTAGATGCAGTGAGAGCACTGTCAGTAAGAGTAGGTATTCCGCAACACCTTTCTGAATTGGGTATCAAGGAAAGCGATCTCGACAAGCTGGCTACGGCTGCTATTGCCGATGTTTGTACACCGGGTAATCCTCGCGAGGTGACGAAGGAGATTATTCTGGATTTATACAAAAAAGCGTTGTGATAAGTGATTAGGGGTTAGTGATAAGTGATTAGTCTCCTTGCGGCATTATAGCGCAGCACTAATCACTTATCACTAACCCCTAATCACTTATCAAACTATTCTTATGGTAACGTACTCCGAAGAGAAGCCCGTGAAGCAGAAAAATCATACGGATGATAGATATCGTTGCGATTCTGTGGACTTGTGCCTGTTATATACCAGAATATTGGTCCGAATCCAGACCGTGTAGAAGGTATCGCTTTGACACTTGAATAAGATAACAGAGGCTTTCTTATCCTAAAATCTTGCTATCTGCACTCTTTTTCGTACTTTTGTAGCTTTCAAAAAGAAAGTTGTTATTTAAAGAAATATTCTGTATGAAATCAGACATTGAAATAGCCCGCAGCATAGAGCTGAAGAAGATTAAGCAGGTAGCCGAGAATGTAGGTATTCCACGTGAAGAAGTAGAAAACTATGGACGGTATATTGCTAAGATCCCTACACATCTGATTGATGAAGAAAAAGTGAAGAAAAGTAACTTGATTTTGGTAACTGCTATTACCGCTACCAAAGCAGGTATCGGCAAGACTACGGTGTCCATCGGTCTGGCATTGGGGTTGAATAAGATCGGCAAGAAAGCCATCGTTGCTTTGCGTGAACCTTCATTAGGACCTTGTTTCGGCATGAAGGGTGGGGCAGCAGGTGGCGGTTATGCTCAGGTGCTCCCTATGGAAAAGATAAATTTGCACTTTACAGGAGATTTTCATGCCATCACTTCGGCGCACAATATGATATCCGCATTGCTCGATAATTATCTTTATCAGCATCAGGCGGACGGATTCGGGCTGAAAGAAATCATCTGGCAGCGCGTGCTCGATGTGAACGACCGTTCTTTGCGTAGCATTGTCACCGGTTTAGGTCCCAGTACGAACGGTATTACCGAAGAATCCGGCTTCGATATTACCCCTGCATCCGAAATTATGGCTATTCTCTGCCTGGCAAAGGACATAGACGACCTGAAACGACGGATTGAGAATATCATCCTTGGTTTTCGTTTTGATGGTTGCCCGTTCACAGTGAAGGAGTTAGGAGTAGCAGGAGCCATCACTGTCCTGCTGAAAGATGCTATCAATCCGAACTTGGTCCAGACAACCGAAGGATCGGCTGCTTTTGTTCATGGCGGTCCATTCGCAAACATTGCGCATGGTTGTAACTCTATTCTTGCAACGAAAATGGCTATGACTTTTGGGGATTATGTTGTAACGGAAGCCGGTTTTGGTGCCGACCTCGGTGCAGAGAAATTTTATAATATCAAGTGTCGCAAAAGTGGATTACAGCCTAAACTGACAGTGATTGTGGCTACTGCCCAAGGTTTGAAGATGCATGGAGGTGTCAGCCTCGATCGTATTAAAGAGCCCAATATGGAAGGACTGCAACAGGGCTTTGGAAATCTCGATAAACATATACGCAATCTGCGTTCATTCGGCCAGACGGTACTGGTTGCCTTCAATCGTTTTGCCAGCGATACGGATGAGGAAGTGGAAGCAATCCGCCGTCATTGCGAAGAGAAGTTAGGGGTAAGTTTCGCTGTCAATAATGCCTTTGCAGAAGGGGGAGAGGGAGCTGTGGAGCTTGCTAATCTGGTAGTGAATACCATTGAAAAGAAACCCTCTGAACCCTTGAACTTCAGTTATAGTGAAAATGACAGTGTAGAACAAAAGATAGAGAAGATAGCTTGTAACCTTTACGGTGCCAGTGTGGTGACTTACAGTATCCATTCACGTAAAATTATCAAATTAATAGAGAAGATGGGTATCGGTCATTATCCCGTTTGCATTGCCAAAACACAATATTCTTTCTCTGCCGATCCAAAGATATACGGTGCGGTGAACAACTTTGAATTCCATATCAAGGATATTGTAATCAATAATGGTGCGGAAATGATTGTTGCTATCGCCGGAGAAATTTTGCGTATGCCGGGGCTTCCCAAGGAACCGCAAGCCATGCATATTGACATTGTAGATGGAAATATAGAAGGATTGAGTTAACTATTATTTCAGATCATCCAATATAGCTTTCGGTTCTTTGACCAAATGTGTAAAAAAGAGGTCCGTAACCCTTATCGCAAGGGCTACGGACCATTTTACATTTTAACTATATATTTAATTATCTATATATACATTTTTTCTCAAAAACATATATACCTGTCAGCCGGAAAAAACAAAACCGACTGACTCGTAAAAACAAATTTCTTAATATGCAAACAGCGGATATTTTTCCATAGTCTTATTCACGCGTGCGCGAACTTCGGCAATAACCGCTTCATTTTCTACATTAGACAGAACCGTTTCAATCATTTCTGCAATTTCCAGCATCAGATCTTCTTTAGCACCACGAGTAGTGATGGCAGGAGTACCCAGACGGATACCGGAAGTCTGGAATGCAGAGCGGCTATCGAACGGAACCATATTCTTGTTTACAGTGATATCGGCAGATACCAATGCTTTTTCGGCAACTTTACCTGTGAGATCAGGATATTTGCTACGCAGGTCAACCAGCATAGAGTGATTATCCGTACCACCTGAAACGATTGTAAAGCCACGGTCGATCAATGCTTGTGCCAGTACGGCTGCATTTTTCTTCACCTGAGCAGCATATTCTTTGAATTCAGGTTGCAGGATTTCACCGAATGCAACAGCCTTTGCTGCAATGACGTGTTCCAACGGACCACCCTGGATTCCCGGGAATACGGCCGAGTCAATCAACTGAGACATCTTCTTGATTTCACCCTTCGGCGTTGTTTTGCCCCAAGGATTAGGGAAGTCTTTGCCTATCAGGATGATACCACCGCGAGGACCACGCAAAGTCTTATGTGTGGTAGAAGTAACGATATGAGCATACTTCACAGGGTTTTCCAGCAATCCGGCTGCAATCAGTCCGGCAGGGTGAGCCATATCGATCATCAGGATAGCACCTACTTTGTCTGCGATTTCGCGCATACGCTTGTAGTCCCATTCGCGGGAATATGCCGAACCGCCACCGATGATCATTTTGGGTTTTTCGCGCAAAGCAACTTCTTCCATCTGGTCATAGTCTACGCGACCGGTTTCCTTATTCAGATTATATTCACAGGGAGTATAAATGATACCGGAAGTATTTACTAAAGAACCGTGTGAGAGGTGACCGCCATGAGCCAGATTCAATCCCATGAATTTGTCACCCGGATTCAATACAGCGAGGAATACAGCTGCATTAGCCTGCGCGCCTGAGTGGGGTTGCACGTTAGCCCATTCTGCACCAAAGATTTCCTTTATGCGGTCGATAGCAATTTGTTCGCTCTGGTCTACTACTTCGCAGCCTCCGTAGTAGCGTTTGCCGGGATAACCTTCTGCATACTTGTTAGTGAGACAGGAGCCCATTGCCTCCATTACTTGGTCACTTACAAAATTCTCTGATGCAATCAGTTCAATACCTTTGAGCTGACGTTGATGTTCTTTTTCGATGATATCGAAAATTAAATCGTCTCTTTTCATTTTGCTTACTTAGATAAGTTTGATAAATCTGTGTTCTCTTATTAAGCGCACAAATTTACGGTAAAAAAATGAATAAACTGTCAGAAAAGACAGAAATTTACTTTCTAAAAGAATACTCCAAAGGAAAAGCTGAGCACATTGTCTCGCCGATGGAAACGTATTTCGTCAGCAGGTGGATCACCTTCGACGACACCGTCATCATAAGTCACTTTACGGGATATATTATGTAATCCTATATCATAACGGAAGTCGAAAAAAATACGGGAGATGGTAACGGCCACTCCAAGAGTAAAACTTAGGTTCAAAGGACGTAATCTTTCACTGATTCCCTGTTGGTCAAAGTTCTCAAAAGTAACTTCGCTCTTTTTATTCCAGATATAACGGAACTTGGGACCGCCGAATACTGCCAGGCTATAGGGACCTTCTTTAATGACATTATATCCATAAATTACAGGGATATCTATGCTGTGAATGGATGAAGTAATAGATGCCATTTCCAAAGGAGCATCTTCTGCGGCGGGTTTTTCAAAAGTAATGTTGCAGCGGTTGATGTTGTAGGATATTTCCGGTTGCAGGAAGTGGCGCTCAAAGTTGATGCGCATAAAGACAGAGCCGAAATAGCCTATCTTGTAGTTATTCTGTACCTCATCTATAGTGATGCCGTTTAATGTAAGATTGGACACAAGGAAGAGGGAAGAGGTAAAGCCGCCTTTAATACCGAAGTTCACCGGACGATCATGGTGATGTTTCTTCAGGGGTTCTTCAACCGCCGTTCCGGGCACAAGATGAGACTGTCCCCACATCGTAGCGGGGAAAATCAAAAACCACAGGATAAATATTTTCAAGACTTTGTTCATCACTTATCACTAACGGTTAATCACTATTTTTTCTTCTCAACAGACCATCCAAATTTACCGATCTTTTCACCCAATTCATAGTACCCTCCATGAACATAAACCAGCGGATTGGCTTCCGCCAGCTCCAGTTTTCCGGTTTCCGGGTTCAGATTCCGGTCGTCAGCACGTACGTTTACCACATCGGCAATAAACATATCATGGGAGCCAAGTGACATGATTTCCTTTACACGGCATTCTATACACAAGGGGGATTCTTCAATAAGAGGAGCATTGACCACAGTACTTCTTCCCGGTGTCAGATGCATTTCTTCAAACTTATTGTAATCTTTCCCGGAACGTACACCACACCAATCCGTTGCACGAGCCATATCTTTGGTCGTGAGATTAATGACAAACTCCATATTCCGTTTCAGGATTTCGTATGAGTGGCGTTCGGGACGTACAGAAATATAGCACATGGGCGGGTTCGTACAAATCGTTCCCGTCCACGCAATTGTTAGTATGTTATATTCTTCCGGAGTGCTTCCGCAGCTTACCAATACGGCGGGAAGCGGGTAAATCATTGTTCCGGGCTTCCAGTCTTGTTTCATAGGCGAAGGAGTTATGAGCTACGAGCTACGAGTGCCTTTCGGATGAGAGCTGCAAACTATAAAGCGAACATTGCGCAGCACTTGTAGCTTGTAGCTTTTGTAGCTTGTAACTCTTATATTATTTCAATTTCATTCCTGTTTTGCTCTTTCTCACAGTAATGGCATCGGATCACGCAATTTTCCTTGTCCACGACATGGAACAACGTCGCCATGGGCTCGTTGTTCGTGATACATTTGGGGTTAGCACACTTTACAATGCCGCGAAGTTCTTCTGGAAGGCTAACTTCACGCTTTTCCACCACTTCATAATCCCGGATAATATTCAACTTCACATTAGGTGCTACCACAGCGATGCGATTAATTTCGTCATCGCAGAAAAATTTATCCGCAATTTTAATAATGCCTTTAGTGCCCAGCTTTCCGCTTTTGAGATTAAAGCCAATGGTGATATTGTTATTCATGTGTTCAAGTCCCAGTAAAGAGACTACAGTGAATAGATTTTCAGAGGGGATATGGTCGATAACGGTACCGTTTTCTAATGCGGCAACCTGTAATTCTTGTTTTTTTTCGCTCATCTTTCAATTTACAATTTAGCAATTTACAAAGTACAATTTAGGCTTTCACCTCATCCAGTGTAATGCCTAATACATCGCAGAGGATAGCCTCACGAGCATACAGACCGTTTTGAGCTTGCTGGAAGTAGTAAGCTTTCGGATTATCGTCTACGTCATAAGCGATTTCATTGACGCGGGGCAGGGGATGCAGAATGCACAGATTGGGGCGGGTATGTTCCAGCATCTTGTTGCGCAGGATGTAGACGTTCTTCACCCGTTCGTACTCCATGAGGTCAGTGAAGCGCTCACGCTGCACACGAGTCATGTAGAGGATGTCGGCATCTGCTATGGTCTCTTCCGTAAAGTCCGTATGTTCCACGTACTTGATGCCATGATCGCGGCAGTAAATTTTGTATTCTTCGGGCATTCTCAACTCATCGGGAGAGATGAAGTGGAAAGTCGGGTTGAAGTGGCGCATTGCCATCAGTAGTGAATGTACGGTGCGGCCGTATTTAAGGTCGCCAACGAGGAAAATATTCAGGTTCTCCAGTGTACCCTGGGTTTTGTAGATGGAGTAGAGGTCGAGCATCGTTTGTGAAGGATGCTGGTTGGCTCCGTCTCCGGCATTGACGATAGGCACTGTGGTTACTTCGCTGGCATAGCGGGCGGCTCCTTCCAGATGATGCCGCATCACGATGATATCGGCATAGTTGCTCACCATTTTGATGGTGTCTTTCAGGGTCTCGCCTTTCGAAGAACTCGTTGCTTTGGGGTCACTGAACCCGATTACACGGGCCCCTAAGCGGTTGGCTGCTGTTTCAAAACTGAGTCTTGTACGGGTAGACGGCTCGAAAAAGAGGGTTGCAACCACTTTCCCTTCCAGTAGCCTACGGTTGGGACGGGCTTCAAACTGCTTCGCCATCTCGATCATGTAGAGGATTTTTTCCTTGCTATGTTCGGCAATGGTGACTAAACTTCTGTTTTCCATATCGTTCGTTATTTTGTTTCTTTTCGAGAGTTCAAAGGTACGGAAAAGATGCGGAGTACGGAAGAAAGACGGGAGAAAATTTAGAAGTTTTTTTGTCTCCATAGCCGACGATCTTCAGCTCATGGGACAAAAAGTTTTGCCTCATGGGATGAAAAAAAATATTTCGTGAGACAAAAAAAATAATCTCATGGGATGAAGCTGCTCATACGGTGAGATGGATGCCGGAATTTGTTTGGATCATTACCAGCATCAGCAGCAGCTTTTCTTTTTCTTTTCTGCTGTTGTTGTTATATAAAGAATATAATAAGAAAGAAAAATGTACTGCTTGTTTTGTTGAAAACGTTGAAAGATAGCGTTTTAGTGTTCAAAACTCCACTTTGTTCCTAAGCAAAAAAGTGCATTTTTCGGCAAAAAACAGCTTGGAATCGGCCGATTCCTAAGCAAAAAATGCCTCTAAAATGATCAATTCCCCCACTTTTTGGTCACCAAAATGCCATATTCTATCCCCTCAAACGCCACACTTTATCATCGGAAACGCCACATTTCATTCTCCGAAATGCCACACTTTGTGCTTGCTGAAGTGTGGCGTTTTACCCGTTAAGATGTAGCATTTTGGATGATAAAGTGTGGCGTTTTAAGAGTTTTCTATAGAATTTATAAGGGTGTTCCAATATAATTCCGTACCTTTGCCTTGTTATTTTTACAGGTAATCTGTTTTATTGATTTAGTGAATTTACAGTAATAAACATGATAAAGAACATCATAAAAATCCTTTGGATATTCTTAGCCGTCATAGTATTGGCTTGTGTCACTGTTTTCTTCTCCATTGCTAAAGGTTGGATAGGCTATATGCCTCCTGTTGAAGATCTGGAAAACCCTAATTATAAGTTTGCTACACAAGTTTTCTCGGAAGACGGGAAGGTACTTGGTACTTATTCGTTTAGCAAAGAGAACCGTGTGTATGTGGGCTATAATGATTTATCCCCCAATGTCATTAACGCGTTGATTGCAACAGAAGACGTGCGTTTTGCCGAGCATTCCGGAATTGATGCGATTGCGTTGTTTCGTGCCATTGTGAAGCGTGGCTTGTTATTCCAGAAGAATGCAGGTGGAGGTAGTACGATTACCCAACAATTATCGAAACAACTCTATTCGCCCAGTGCGGACAATGTAATGGAACGTTTGTTTCAGAAACCCATTGAGTGGGTAATTGCTGTGAAATTGGAGCGTTACTATACCAAGGAAGAGATACTTACGATGTATCTTAATAAATTTGACTTTTTAAACAATGCAGTCGGTATCAAAACTGCAGCCAACACTTACTTTGGCTGTGAACCTAAAGATTTAAAAATAGAAGAAGCTGCCACTTTAGTTGGTATGTGTAAAAATCCGGCTCTTTATAATCCCGTCCGTTTCAACGAGCGTTCACGCGGACGTCGTAATGTAGTGCTCGATCAAATGCGTAAAGCAGGATATATCACTGCCGAAGAATGTGATTCACTGCAAGCACTTCCACTGACCTTGAAATATACCCGTGTTGACCATAAAGAAGGTATGGCAACCTATTTCCGTGAATATCTGCGTGGAGTATTGAATGCTAAGAAGCCTGTGAAGGGTGATTATCGGGGTTGGCAGATGCAGAAATTCTATGAAGATTCTCTTGATTGGGAGAATAATCCTCTGTTCGGCTGGTGTGAAAAGAATACAAAGAAAGATGGTTCAAAGTACAACCTTTATACGGATGGTCTGAAAATCTATACGACTATCGACTCCCGTATGCAGCAATATGCAGAAGAAGCAGTGGAAGAACATCTGAAAGAACTGCAAGGCTATTTCTTTAAAGAAAAGAAGGGACGCAAAAAGGCGCCTTACAGTAACAGGATTACACAAGAGCAGGTAGATGAAATTCTTGCCCGCACCATGAAACAGTCCGATCGTTATCGGACCATGAAGAAAGCCGGTGCATCGGATGCTCAAATAGAAAAGGCTTTCAATACACCTGAAGAGATGTCGGTATTTACCTGGAATGGTGAAAAAGATACTATCATGACGCCAATGGATTCTATCCGCTATTACAAGCACTTCCTTCGTGCCGGTTTCATGTCAATGAACCCGCACAACGGACATGTAAAAGCGTATGTGGGTGGACCTAATTATAACTATTTCCAATATGATATGGCAATGGTAGGACGCCGTCAGATTGGTTCTACTATGAAACCTTATGTATATTCACTGGCTATGGAGAATGGATTTTCTCCTTGCGATGAGATGCGGCACGTGGAATTTCAGGGCTTCGATGAGAATGGTAGCCCTTGGGCGCCCCGTAATGCAAATACTAAACGCTACGGAGAAATGGTGACTTTGAAATGGGGCTTAGCTAATTCGGACAACTGGATTACGGCACGATTGATGAGTAAATTAAACCCGTATGAGTTAAAACGATTGTTGCATAGTTTCGGTGTGCGCAATCGCGAGATTGTGCCTTCTATTGCTCTTTGTCTTGGCCCTTGCGAGATATCGGTAGGAGAAATGGTAAGTGCATATACGGCATTTCCCAATAAAGGAATTCGTGTAGCACCTATGTTTGTAACCCGTATAGAAGATAGTGATGGCAATGTACTGGCTACTTTCTCTCCGGAAATGGAAGAAGTCATCAGTGTTTCCAGCGCTTATAAGATGTTGGTTATGCTTCGTGCCGTTATTAACGAAGGAACCGGTGGACGTGTTCGCCGGTTAGGTGTGAAAGCTGATATGGGTGGTAAGACCGGAACAACTAACTATAATGCAGATGGTTGGTTTATGGGCTTTACTCCTTCACTGGTATCCGGATGCTGGGTTGGTGGAGAAGAGCGTGATATTCATTTTGACACCATGTTGCATGGGCAAGGTGCTTCTATGGCATTACCCATCTGGTCTAAATATATGGTGAAAGTACTTGGAGACAAGACACTGGGCTATGATGAAAATGAAACATTCCAATTGCCTGAAGGTTTTGATCCTTGTAAAGACAACGGGGATGTTGATTTTGAACCAGCACAAGAAAGTGGCTTGGATGACTTCTTTGATTAAAATTCAGGTGTCGGTCTAAATTATTGATTTCGAACGTGGTTTATACAATCAGCATCGGCAGTAACGAGCAACAGAAAGAGAATCTTTCGTTGGCGCGTAAGCGGTTGAAAGAACTGTTTCCCGGTATTCGTTTTTCTACGGAAGAGGAGACTAAACCGCTTTATTTCCAGCGCTCATCTTTATTTTCCAATCAGGTGGCACGTTTTATTTCCAGTAGCGATGCGGCGGAAATAACTTCTTGTTTGAAAGCTATTGAACGGGAAGCGGGGCGGATGCCTGAAGAGAAAAAGCAAGAAATAGTCCGGTTGGATCTGGATTTATTATCATGTGATGATACGGTCTATAAACCCGACGATTTAAAAAGGGATTATATTTGCCGGGGATTGAAAGAGATAGAGTAATTTAAAATGGGTACGCGGACGACGCGGATAAAGCGGACGTCCGCGTATCTATAAAATAGTAAATATAAATATGTTGAAGTTTTTAGGAATCATTCCGGCCCGTTACGCATCCACGCGTTTTCCTGCAAAACCGTTGGCTATGCTGGGAGGTAAAACTGTAATACAGCGAGTATATGAACAAGTGGCAGGTATTCTGGACGATGCTTATGTGGCCACAGATGACGAACGGATCGAAGAAGCTGTAAAAGCTTTCGGAGGTAAAGTAGTGATGACTTCTGTGAATCATAAAAGCGGCACGGATCGTTGCTATGAAGCATATACCAAAATAGGGGGAGACTTTGATGTCATTGTCAACATTCAGGGTGACGAACCTTTTATTCAACCCTCCCAATTGGAAACTGTAAAAGCTTGCTTCGATGATATTACTACCCAGATTGCTACACTGGTGAAACCTTTCACTCCAGAGAATGGATTTGAAGCTTTGGAAAATATCAATTCTCCGAAAGTAGTGCTGAATAAGAATATGAATGCACTCTATTTCAGCCGATCCATTATTCCTTATCAGCGGAATGCAGAAAAACAGGATTGGCTGAGAAATCATACTTATTATAAGCACATAGGACTATACGCTTATCGTGCTGAAGTTTTAAAAGAGATCACTTCGTTGCCGCAATCTTCGCTGGAACTGGCAGAATCGCTGGAACAACTTCGTTGGCTGGAGAATGGCTATACCATTAAAGCCGGCATTACCGAAGTAGAGACCATCGGCATTGATACTCCCCAGGATTTGGAAAAGGCTGAAGAATTTTTGAAAATATGTTAGACAGAACTATCCAGCCCCTTATTTGTGAGCCGGAACAACTGGCAGTACCATCTCCCGAATGTCGGGTGATGAAAAACGGTATACCTTTATATATACTCAATGCCGGGGATAATGAAGTGGTCCGAATTGACCTGTTGGTAGAAGGTGGACGCTGGCAACAGAACCAACGATTGCAGGCTTTGTTTACCAACCGGATGCTGCGCGAAGGTACCCGGCGTTATTCAGCCGCAGCCATTGCCGAAAAGTTGGATTACTACGGTGCCTGGTTGGAACTTTCAAGTTCATCCGAGTATGCTTATATCACTCTCTATTCTTTAAATAAATATCTGCCCGAAACGTTAGATGTTTTTGAATCTATCGTGAAAGAGCCTCTTTTCCCTGAAAAAGAGCTGGGAGTGATTGTCGACAGCAATATCCAACAATTTCTTGTAAACAGCTCCAAGGTGGATTTTCTGGCCCATCGCACTTTGATAAATGCCGTATATGGCGATACGCATCCATGCGGGCAATTAGTGCAGAAGGAAGATTATCATTTGATCAATCCTTCTGTCTTGCAATCGTTTTACGACCGATATTATCATTCTGGAAATTGCAGTATCTATCTTGCGGGGAAGGTCAGCGAAGACGCTATCCGTCGTATTGAAACTCTTTTTGGAAGTGAACCTTTCGGCAAAGATTTCCGCAAACCGGAAAAACTGTCCTATGTTCCGGTAACTTCTCCTGAAAAACGTATTTTTATTGAGCGTGCCGATGCAATGCAAAGCGCTGTTCGCATGGGAATGCTTTCTTTGGATCGACGCCATCCTGACTATTTGAAAGTCCGCGTTCTGGTTACCTTGTTCGGAGGGTATTTCGGTAGCCGTTTGATGTCTAATATTCGTGAAGATAAAGGATATACGTATGGTATATCTGCCGGCATTATGCCTTATCCCGATAGTGGACTGTTGGTTGTCAATGCAGAGACTGCCAATGAATTTGTAGAACCTCTTATCAAAGAAGTTTACCATGAAATAGACCGCCTGCAAAATGACCTCGTACCTGTCGAAGAACTTGCCATGGTGAGGAACTATATGTTGGGTGATATGTGTCGCAGCTATGAGTCTGCCTTCTCACTGGCGGATGCCTGGATATTTATTCATACTTCCGGTCTCCCGGACTCGTATGTGAGGGATGCTGTAGAAGCTGTGAAGACAATTACTCCTGTCGAGATACGCGAACTTGCCTCACGCTATTTGTGCAAAGAGACATTAAAAGAAATCGTATCCGGCAAAAAAATGTCATAAAAAAAGTGTGATACCCCTTCCTTTTAGCAGATTAATTGTATCTTTGTGCAAATACTATATAGGACGTGTAACAAGTTGCTGCATTTACACGTCTTATTATTAAAATCGCTAATTTATAATTTTCAATGAAATATCTATATACTGCACTCATTCTGGTATTCATGTCCCAAGGCGGGGCGACGGCCCAAGAAAAGAAATCCGGTTTCTTCGACAAAGTAAAAACAACTTTCTCTTCTGAAATAAAAATAGGAACTCATACCTTCAAAGATGGCTCCGTATATACGGGTGAAATGAAAGGACGTAAACCCAACGGAAAGGGTAAGACGGTTTTCAAGAATGGCAATGTCTATGAAGGTGAATATGTGAAAGGAAAACGTGAAGGATATGGTACTTATACATTTCCTGATGGCGAAAAGTACGAAGGGCAATGGTTTCAGGACCAGCAACACGGTAAGGGTATCTACTACTTCATGAACAACAACCGCTATGACGGCATGTGGTTCCAGGATTACCAGCAAGGCAAAGGTACAATGTACTATTACACCGGTGACATTTACGAAGGAGACTGGGTAAATGATAAACGTGAAGGTCAAGGCACATACACTTGGAAAAACGGTTCCAAATATGAAGGTTCCTGGAAGAATGATAAGAAAGAGGGGGAAGGTACTTTTGTCTGGAATGACGGTTGTAAATACGAAGGTGACTGGAAGAACGATGTGCGTGATGGCAAAGGAACTTTCGAATATGCCAACGGAGATAAATATGTAGGCGACTGGAAAGATGATATGCAACATGGCAAGGGAATTTACTTCTTCCACACGGGTGACCGTTATGAAGGTTCGTATGTGCAGGGCGAGCGTACCGGAGCAGGTATTTATTATTACGCCAACGGTAACAAATATGTAGGAAACTTCAAGGATGGCATGCAGCATGGAAAAGGTGTATTTACTTGGGCAAATGGTGCAGTCTATGACGGCGAATGGAAAGATAACCAGCGTGACGGTCGCGGAACCTATAAATGGAATGTCGGTGATTCATACGAAGGCGAATGGAAAAACAACCAGTTCAATGGTCAGGGAACTCTGATTATGACAGACGGAACAAAATATAAAGGTGGTTTTGTGAATGGTATGGAAGAGGGTAACGGTATACAGGAAGACAAGAATGGTAATCGTTACGAAGGCTTCTTCAAGCAAGGCAAAAAGCACGGTCCTTTTGTCGAAACGGATAAAAATGGGAAAGTAATAAAAAAAGGCACGTACAAAATGGGAAGACTGGAGTAGAATTAAAAAGATAATAATTAAAAATTAAAAGGCTGCGCAGATGATGTAACATCGCGCAGCCTTTTAATTTTTAATTTCTAATATGCGAGCAATTTAGATAATATACTGTGAACTGATAGATTCATTATTCACCACTCTCTTGATAGTTTCTGCAAACATATCAGCAATACTGAGCTGTTTAACTTTTGCACATTTCTTAGAGTAGGGAATACTATCGGTAAATACGATTTCAGTCAGACTGGATTCCTGTACACGGAAAGAAGCCGGATCAGACATTACACAGTGACTGGCAATGGCGCGTACAGATTGAGCACCGGCTTCTAACATAATGTTAGCAGCTTTGGTGATAGTACCGGCTGTATCTACGATGTCATCTACCAATACCACATTCTTACCGGTTACATCACCGATAATCTGCATGGATGCAACTTCATTTGCTTTCTCACGTGATTTGTTGCACAATACCAGGGGAACTCCCAAATACTTTGAGAATGTGCTGGCACGTTTGGAACCACCCACATCCGGCGTAGCGATTACAAGATCTTTCAATTTCAAGGATTCAATATAGGGGAGGAACACTGCCGAAGCATATAAGTGATCTACCGGAATGTTGAAGAAACCTTGGATTTGATCAGCATGGAGATCCATCGTAATCAAACGATCGATACCTGCTACTGAAAGTAAATCGGCTACTAACTTTGCGCCAATAGAAACACGAGGTTTGTCTTTTCTGTCCTGTCGTGCCCAACCGAAATATGGAATAACTGCAACAACGCTTTTAGCAGATGCTCTTTTAGCAGCGTCGATCATCAGCAGAAGCTCCATTAAATTGTCGGAATTAGGGAAAGTGGATTGAACCAGGAATACATGTGCGCCACGAATTGACTCTTCATAGGAAACTGCAAACTCACCATCAGCAAAGTGGGTGATGTTCATCTTTCCCAGAGGGCAATCAAGGCTTGCGCAGATTTTCTCTGCAAGGTATCTCGAGTTAGTTCCGGAGAATACCATTACGGGTGCTTTTTCGCTCATTTTGTAATAGATGTTACCTATTTGTTTAATACGGCTGCAAAGTTATGAATTTCCCGCTACATTCTACAAGACTTATTGTAGAAAAATCTTTTTTCTTTCCCGGATTTATTTGTAGCTTTGCTAAGTGAAACGGTTTCCTCATATACGATTGGTGGGCTTACTGTGTTTTTGCATAGTAATGATTTCTTGTGTGGGTACTGCTCCCACCAAGGAAGTACATCTTATCGATTCGCTCAACCAAGTAGCTTATTCTTATCGATATAAAGACCTGGACTCTTCTTGTCATGCTGCCACACAAGCTTATGGAAAAGTAAATTTGTATAGCCAGGGGAAGGCGGAAGCATCCAACAATCTGGGTTTTTGTGCTTTTATGCGCATGGATTTTGAGAAAGCGGAGAAGTTTCATAAAGATGTGTATAGTCTGACGAAAAATGAACTGGAACTGCTGGTTGCTGATATCGGATTGATGAAAATCTATCAGCGGACAGCCATGAACAAAGAATTTTATGACTATCGGAACAGTGCCCTCCGTCGCATGAAACGAATAGATGAAGATAACAAGCTCTTCGTAGATAAGCACGAACGGTTGAGACTGAACTATGCACGTTCCGAATTTTATATTGTTTCAGCTGTGTATTATTACTATCTGCAACAACGCCCGGAAGCGGTGGCTTCCATCAACGAAATATATCCGCAGGAAGAACTTGCGGCAGATACGAACCAGTTATTGTATTATCATTATATAAAGGGATCGGCGGCACTTTGTGATGGCGAAACGGCGGACGAACGTCGTTTGCGTGAATTCGACGAGTTGTATACAACCTGGAAAATGGCGTCCCGCGGTGGATATTTATATTTTGAAGGTAATGGAGTGCAGGGGCTTGCTAACCTGATGGCATCTCCCGATAATTATGACTTTTTTCAGGTCAGGCGTTCTCATGCGTTGAAACAGTTTGATGTACCCGTGGATTCTTTATTACCCATGCGTTTAGGACAATTGGCTTTGAAGAAATTCAAGCAATATAATGATGTGTATCAGATTGCCGGTGCCTATGTTTCTATCGGTAAGTATCTGAATGCGCATGATAACTACGCCGAAGCATTGGATACATTGACGCTTGCCTTGGAGTGCGTGAACAACCATCATCGCCGTTTTTATGATTGCCACGATAGCTTGGACTGGCTGAAAACCTATGATATACGGGATACCATTTCTTCAGAAAAAGCATGGATAGAGCGTAAGTTACGGACCGTTCCGGAATGGATTTCACGCATCCGCGAACAATTGAGCGTTACGTATGCCGGATTGGAAATGAAGCAACACTCCGATTATAATCGTAATATCTATCTGGACATTTTGGAAGATACCCGTCAGGATAAGGAGTTGGAAAGCCGCTACCAAGCCTTGGAAAGTGAAGCCCGGCAACTCAATATTTTACTCTTCTTTGTGATTGTCGGTTTCATACTGGTGGTTTTATTCTTTTGGATATTCAATAAGCGGTCTAAAGAACGTAATCATGTTCATTTGCACCGTTTGAGGCAGATGTTGGACATTTGTCAGAAAATAACCGCTTCTATTCCCACGGACGCGCAGACGGAAGAAGAAATTGTAGATGCTATTCTTTCTGCTGTGCAGACAGATATAGAGGAACTTTTCAGTGTAAAAGACATTCGGATAGAAGATGGGCAGTTGGTATTACCCAAACGTCTAACGAAGGATGAGAAGGCAATATTACATGTGATTGCTCCTTATATTACATGGGCGCTTGATAATGGTATGACTTCCATTTCGCTGGGTGATGAACGCCGCCGGTTGGAGAAAGAACGGTACGTGTACGAACAGCATATAGCCGGAAATAAACGTCAGAATCTCATAAAGAAAGCGTGTATGGCCATTGTTAACGGTATTCATCCGTATATAGACCGTATCATAAATGAAGTGCATAAACTGACGGAAAAAGGTTTTATCCATGACGAACGCATCAAAGCCGAGAAGTATCAATATATGGACGAATTGGTGACAACCATCAATGAATACAATGATATCCTTGCTTTATGGATTAAAATGAAACAGGGTAGCCTGAGCTTGAATGTAGAGACATTCGGATTGAACGAGCTTTTCGATCTGATACGGAAAGGAAGCCGTGCCTTCGAAATGAAACAGCAACAACTGGAAGTGACGCCAACGGATACCTATGTGAAAGCTGACAAGGCATTGACACTGTTCATGATAAACACGCTTGCGGAAAATGCCCGTAAATATACTCCAAAGGGAGGTAAGGTAAAAGTCTATGCAAATCTGACAGAAGAATATGTGGAAATATCAGTAGAGGATACCGGTTATGGCCTTTCAGAAGAAGATGTGACACGTATTGTCGGTGAGAAATTGTATAATTCACAGGAAATAGGCATACTGGATGCTGCTGACCGGGAAGAACTGTTGAAAAACAAAGGAAGCGGCTTCGGCCTGATGAATTGTAAAGGTATCATTGAGAAATACCGGAAGACGAACGAAGTCTTCAAAGTCTGTTTATTCAATGTAGAAAGTACTTTAGGGAAGGGTAGCCGTTTCTATTTCCGCCTGCCTACAGGAGTGCGTAAAACTTTGATGGTATTTCTGTGCATATTCTTTTCTATAGGCATGAGTTCGTGCAATAAAGCAGTGGAGGAAGCGGTGATGCAACCGGATGAAATCTACGCGCAAACCACTCAGGACTCTTTGTCGTTAGCTGCGGAAAATGAGTTTGAAGCCCTGCTGAACGAGGCGTCCGACTATGCCAATAATGCCTATTATAGTAATGTGGAGGGTGATTTTGAACAGGCTTTGGAATATGCCGATTCTGCCATGTCTTGCCTGAATGCGCATTATAAAAGGTACGCTCAGGATCCGCAGCGCTATATGTCATTGAGAGGAGAGGGAGAACCGGGTGAATTATCCTGGTGGAATGAACTTTTCAATTCGGACTTTCATGTCATACTGGATATTCGGAATGAAGCGGCTGTCGCTTTTTTGGCATTGAAACAATGGGATGCGTACAGTTATAATAATGCCGCCTATACAACCTTGTACAAATTGCTGGGTGAAGACCAGTCTTTGGAGGAATATTGTCGTCGACTGGAACGTTCTACCAATAATAAGATGGTGGGTGTTATCTTGTTTATCGGACTTATAGCTATGTTGCTCTTAGGTTATTACATCCTGTATATTCGTAAACGCCTTGTAAACCGTTGGAATCTGGAACAGGTTTTGGAAATCAATAGACAGATATTTGCTGCCTCCCTGATACAAGTTCCCGAAACAGAAGAGGCTTTGCAACGGGAAGAAGACACCCTGAAAGCTATTCCTCAACGTATTGTTGACGAAGGTTTCGATGCTGTAAATGAGTTGCTAAGCATTGATCGGTTGGGAATTGCCGTTTATAATGAAACGACGCATCAACTGGAATATGCATCAAATTCTATAGAAAATGAGTTGTCCTCTGCGGGAGATAGTGGATTATCTACGGCAGAAGATGAACTTTGGAAGGAAGTAGTTCAGCGTTGTTTTGAGGAGCACACTCAACTGTCCGCACCGGGATTTGAAGCCTTACCTTTGGTGGTGGATGCTGCGGGTGATTCGCGTTGTGTAGGTGTGTTATATCTTGAGCGGCAGGAGAGTGCCGATCAGGAGACGGCTCATTTATTGTTGGAATTGATTGCGCGGTATATAGCGATTGTGGTCTTCAATGCAGTTGTGAAACTGGCTACAAAATACCGCGACATTGAAGCGGCGCATGAAGAAGCACACCGGGCGTCATGGGAGGACGGTATGTTGCATGTGCAGAATATGGTGCTTGATAATTGTCTTTCCACCATCAAGCATGAGACGATTTATTATCCGAACAAAATCAAGCAACTCATTGGTAAACTCCGTTCAGGTATTCTCTCTGAAACGGAAGAAAAAGAGACGGTTTCAGCTATCAGCGAATTGATAGAATATTATAAAGGTATATTTACCATATTGAGTTCGTGTGCATCGCGCCAGTTGGAAGAAGTTACATTCCGTCGCGGGATGATTTCCGTACCGGAGTTGTTTGTTTTAGCAGAAAAGTATTTCCGTAAAGCGAATAAGGGAAAAGGGTTTGCTGTATCTTTCTCTACAAGAGCTATTGATGAAAGAGTGGTCGGAGATTTTATCCAACTTCGCTTCTTATTGGAGAATCTGATAGACGAAGCTTTGTCCGTCCCTCTGGATGGAAAAATACATTTGGCAGCAGCAGTAGACGGAGAATATATTCGTTTCCTTTTTACGGATATGCGAAGGACGAAAACCCGTGAGGAGTTAAATCAACTTTTCTATCCAAACCTGGAACGTATGACGGCAACAGGAGAGAAAGGAGAGTTGCGAGGTACGGAGTATCTCGTCTGCAAGCAGATTATTCGCGACCATGACGAGTTTGCCGGAAAACGTGGCTGTCGCATCAATGCTGAACCGGCTGAGAATGGTGGATTTACTGTTTATTTCACGATACCGAGAAGAAAATAAAATTAAAGAATATGGAAGACAAGAAATTCAAAGTAATTATTGTAGAAGACGTCAAGCTTGAACTGAAAGGAACGGAAGAAATCTTCCGCCATGAAATACCCAATGCAGAAGTTATCGGTACGGCCATGACCGAAAGCGAATTCTGGACATTGATGGAAGCCGGAGTCCCCGACTTGGTATTGCTGGATTTAGGCTTGGGTGGTTCTACTACCATTGGTGTGGATATCTGCCGGAATATCTTTAAGCGCTATCCGGGAGTACACGTACTCATATTTACCGGGGAAATTCTGAATGAAAAGCTTTGGGTGGATGTTATGAATGCGGGTGCTGACGGCATTATTTTGAAAACAGGTGAGTTGCTTACGAAAACAGATGTACAGGCAGTAATGGATGGAAAGAAACTGGTTTTCAATTACCCCATTCTGGAAAAGATTGTAGACCGTTTCAAACAATCTGTTGCGAATGATGCCAAACGTCAGGAAGCGGTTATCAGTTATGATATCGATGAGTATGACGAACGTTTCCTACGTCATCTGGCACTGGGGTATACCAAAGATATGATTGCCAACCTGAAAGGTATGCCTTTTGGAGTCAAATCCCTGGAAAAGCGTCAGAATGATTTGGTAAACCGTCTGTTTCCACAAGGAGAGCGGGTAGGAGTGAATGCAACCCGCCTGGTTGTGCGTGCTCTGGAACTCCGTATTCTTGATATAGATAATCTGGAAGCAGATGATGAATAGCAAATGGCGTTTACCGCATCCGGCAACAATGTTTCTCTTGTTGACGCTGGCTGTCATTGTCCTATCATGGATATTTGACATTTACGGCCTGAGCGTGTTTCAACCGCAAACAGGAGAGGAGATACGGGTACAAAGTTTGCTTAGTCCGGAAGGTATTCGTTGGCTGTTGCGGCATGTGGTTACTAATTTCACGGGGTTTGCTCCGCTGGGATTAGTGATTGTGGCTATGTTTGGTATCGGGGTGGCACAACACTCGGGTTTTATAGATGCTTGCATCCGCGGTGGGGCACGTCGTAAGCATAATCCATGGCGCATGGTGATACTGGTTATCTTCTTGGGATTACTTTCTAATGTAGTAGGGGATGCAGGGTACATAATCCTATTGCCAATAGCAGCGACCTTGTTCCATTCGGTTGGGCTGCATCCGGTTGCAGGCATTATCACGGCATACGTTTCTGTTTCGTGCGGGTATAGCGCTAACCTGATGCTGAGTACCTTGGACCCTATGCTTGCTGCCAGTACCCAGGAAGCTGCGGATATGGCAAATGTATCACCTGGAAATACAGGACCGTTATGCAATTACTATTTCTTGTTTGCATCCACTTTCTTGCTTGCTTTTATTATTTATCAGGTAACCCGCCGCAATCTTCTACCAGCTTTGGGCGAATATGTTGGTCATATTCGTTTCAATGGTTATAAGCAATTATCCCGCAAAGAGCGTCGTGCTATGATAGGTGCAGTATCTATCGGGGTGATTTATACAACCGTGATTCTTTGGGCTACTTTCTCTTCATGGGGTATTTTGCGTAGTGTGAATGGTGGTCTGATCCGTTCTCCTTTTATAGAGGGCATTCTGTTTTTGCTTTCTTTTGGTATCGGACTTATGGGGATGGTTTACGGCTTTGCTTCCGGTCGTTATCGTACAGATGGAGATGTGATTGAGGGGCTTACTCAACCTATGAAATTGTTGGGTGTTTACTTTGTCATCGCTTTCTTTGCTGCTCAGATGTTTGCGTGTTTCGAGTATTCTCATTTGGATAAATGTATAGCCATTATGGGAGCGGACATGCTTTCGTCTATTCATCTTGGGAGTTTATGGATACTCATTCTATTTATTCTCTTTACAGCACTTGTGAACCTTATTATGGTCTCTGCCACTGCCAAGTGGACTTTCATGTCCTTCATCTTTGTTCCATTCTTTGCCAATATGGGGATTTCTCCGGATATGGTACAATGCGCCTTTCGTATTGGTGACAGTGCCACCAATGCCATCACTCCTTTTATGTTCTACATGCCTCTTATCCTTACTTACATGCAGCAATATGATAAGCAAGCGACCTATGGTTCGTTGCTGAAATATACATGGAGATACTCTCTATATATATTATTAGCCTGGACTTTGTTATTTATTTTATGGTATGTAACTGGTTTACCATTAGGATTATAACATCTACTCGGATATAAAAGCAGCTATTTACAAAATATTTTCTGCGTAAAATCTTTGCAAATTTCACAGAAAAGCGTACCTTTGCACCGCAATTAAGGATGGTTCCGTAGCTCAGCTGGATAGAGCAACGCCCTTCTAAGGCGTGGGTCTTGCGTTCGAATCGCAACGGAATCACATAATAAAACCGCAAATAGTTTATAATAGGGCTTTTGCGGTTTTTTTGTTTTAAACGTAATCAGTTCTTCATACTGCGTACGTCATAATTTCAATGCCCGGCGTATGAATACTAACGAAATAGATAAGTTGAGCCTCGTAAAAGCCCATGCTCTGTTTGATACTGGTGATATAAGTCGTATCGAAATAGGGACGGTAAAAGGATTATGCGATATACACTGCTATTTGTTTGACGGTTTGTATGAATTCTCTGGAAAGGTGCGTACTCTAAATATAGCAAAGGGAAACTTTCGTTTTGCCAACTGCATGTATCTTGATGTCATATTACCTGTAATAGAAAAAATGCCCGAAACGACATTCGATGAAATAATCGCAAAATATGTTGAAATGAACATAGCCCATCCTTTTATGGAGGGAAATGGAAGGACTATGCGCATTTGGCTCGATATGATATTAAAAAAGAATCTTAAAAGAGTTGTTGATTGGCGGAATGTGGATAAGTATCTGTATTTGCAAGCGATGGATCGAAGCCCGATTAATGACTTGGAACTGCGTACTTTACTGTATCAAGCACTCACCGATCAGGTAGATGACCGGGAAGTAATATTCAAAGGGATTACTCAATCTTATTATTATGAAGGCTATGAGCCATAGCCCAATTCAAGGTAGATTGTTTGTACAACTGCCTTCTACCTTCACATAATACATCTGATTCCCTCTGCCCATCTTTCGTATTAATCCTTTTTCCACGAATATTTTCAAGTCCTCTGTGGCCTTCCACTTCAGGCGTCCGGTTAAACTTGTATAGATGGATCGTGTGATAAAACCATTTTGTTCCAGATGCATCATCATTCGCCTTTCCAGTTCTTCTATATTTAACTGGCTGGAAGTGCGAAAAGCACGTTCAGGTACACGTTCTAATTCGCCTGCCGACTTCATTTTGAATTGTTTTGAAGCTCTGAAGCTTACCCCATTGAAACGAATGGAAGCAGCACGGATATCTGTTTTCTTAGCTACCATGCGTGATGCCTTAATTTTTCCGGCAAAGTAACCGAATTCACCAAGTTCTACACGGTATCCTTCACCGATGTAGCGTGCAGTTGTATCCATAATTATACTTAGTGCTCCCTCCAATTCACCTACAGTGTAGCCGGTTCCATACGAGGCCCTTTCCAGTAATTTGCGTGCAGAGAGTGTGCCGCTATATACTATGCTCGGGTAGAGTGTTTCCTTTTCACCCTCTTTTGTTGTGAGGGCGGGTTTCTTTTTCAGATCATAAAATGCCATGAGTTGCTTTATTTAGATATTCTTTTACTGGTGAAATTAAATTAGGATGGTACATAAATTAACTTCATACAGCGCGATAACCAATTCCTTTTTATTAATAAATGTAGTCAGTTGATTATATCAGACTTATTGAATGCTTATAATCAGCCAATAAGTTGTTTGTTACCAACCTATCAGCTGTTTATAAACATCCTATTTCATTTATGCAGTAAAGGTATTTAGTTTATTGGATAAAAGCAATTAAATTGTAGATAGTTTCGAGTTAATTCTTTAAAAATATTTATCTGAAGAGTAACCGGTGGTGTATAGTACAGCCTGAAATGACAGTGTTTAACATTCAGTTCCTCTTGAAATTTACGTAAAATAACATTTGTTACAGCTGTCCTAAAAACTACAAAAAAGTTAAAATGGTTTTGCTTCTATAGCTATGAACACTAATTTTGGGATATCAACTTTTAAAAATTAAAGCACATGAAAAAATTTTTGTTATCCATTGCACTTTGTTGTGCAGCAACTAACTTTTTTGCACAAACAACGGAACCTGGAAATCTAATTAACGAAGGAAAGGCAGCACTCGAAGCCAAAAATTACCAGGAAGCATTTACAAAATTCAGTACCTACCTGACACAGACAAACAATCAGGACTCTGTTATCGCTTACAACTGCGGCGTTTGTGCCGATAAAATCAAAAAACCGGATGAAGCTCTCAAGTACTTTGATATTGCTATTCAAAAGAAATACAATCTGGGAAATGCATATGTAGGTAAAGCCGGTGCATTGAAAGATTTGAAAAAAGACAGTGAGTATCTTGCTACCCTGAAAGAGGGTATAGAAGCAGCTCCGGAAAACAAGACACTGAAAAGACTTCATGCTAATTATTATCTGAATGCCGGTATCAAGGCACAAAAGGCTAATAAACTGGATGATGCTGAAGAAGCATTCAAACAAGTATTGGCTGACGATGAAAAGAACACCAACGCATTGTACAGTTTGGGTACGCTTTCTTATAATAAGGCAGCTTTAGTTCTGAAGAATGCAGCACCATTAGCTAATTCTGATAAAGCTAAGTATGATGCACAGAAAGAAATCGCTGACAAAAACTTCCAGAATGCTAAAACGTATCTGGAAACTGCACTCCCTTTACTCTCGGCAGACAAACCTCGTGAAAAAAGTATGATAGATAATATTAAGAAATTATTGCCGCAAATTGAAGCACAATTGAAGTAAACTATCAGAAAATGAATAAAAAAAGCCGTGTCGGAATTTCCCGACACGGCTTTTTTTTATAATATATCACTTATTTCGTTCTCTTCAATACTACTGCTGTACGGGCAGGAATATATAACTTTAACCATTCCTTCTTCTCTTTTTCATAAAGAGGATCGGCAATAGTGAAATGTTTCACGGTGTCATCAGCAAATCCATTACCGCCATAGGCCGGATTATCCGTATTCAATACTACTTCATACGTTCCCGGAGAAACCAGGAAGCCATAATCGGTAAATGACTGTTTCGGATTGAAGTTGAACACAAAGATATAATCTTTTCGCATGTATGCCAATACCTGATCGCCATCATTGTGCCAGATTTCCTGAACAGGTGTTGCCTGGAAAGCTTTTACGCTTTTAATCATTTTGAGCATATCAGCATCAAAGTCTGCCATATAGTGATAGGTAAGATTCTTGTTATCTACCAGATCCCACTGGCGGCGGGCGTACTTGCATGACCATCCATTACCTTCGCGTGGAAAGTCAATCCATTCGGGATGACCGAATTCGTTGCCCATAAAGTTAAGGTAACCACCATTGATCGTACTTGAAGTCAGCAGGCATATCATCTTGTGGAGGGCAATGCCACGATTCACTGTATAGTTTTCATCGCCCTTCTGCATATGCCAGTACATATCGGCATCTATCAGACGGAAGATAATCGTCTTATCGCCCACTAATGCCTGGTCATGGCTTTCGGCATAAGATATAGTCTTTTCATCTTTACGACGATTGGTTACTTCCCAGAACATGCTGGACGGTTTCCAGTCTTCGTCTATTTTTTCCTTGATGGTCTTGATCCAATAATCAGGGATATTCATTGCCATACGGTAGTCGAAACCATAGCCACCGTCTTCAACTTTAGCGGCCAAGCCGGGCATTCCCGATACTTCTTCGGCGATCGTTATAGCCTTGGAATTTACTTCGTGGATAAGTTTGTTGGCAAGAGTCAGGTAACAGATGGCATTGTCATCCTGATAACCATTGAAATAGTCTCCATAGTTACAGAAGGCTTCACCCAGTCCGTGACTGTAATAGAGCATAGATGTTACACCATCAAAGCGGAAACCGTCGAATCCGTATTCTTCAAGCCAGTACTTACAGTTGGAGAGAAGGAAATGGATAACCTCATTCTTTCCATAGTCAAAACAAAGCGAGTCCCAAGCCGGATGTTCACGGCGTGCGCCGGGATAGAAATACTGATTAGGGTCACCAGCAAAATTGCCCAACCCTTCCACTTCATTCTTTACTGCATGAGAATGAACGATGTCCATAATCACTGCAATGCCCAATCCGTGTGCAGTATCGATCAACTCCTTAAGCTCTTCCGGAGTACCGAAACGGGAAGAAGCGGCAAAGAAACTGGATACATGGTAACCGAAACTACCGTAGTAGGGATGTTCCTGAATTGCCATGATTTGAATGCAATTGTATCCGGCTTTGGCAATGCGTGGAAGAGTTTTTTCACGGAACTCATTATAGGTTCCTACTTTTTCTTCCTGCTGCGCCATACCGATATGGCATTCGTATATAAGCAAAGGGTCCGTATTAGGTTTAAATGTACGCTTCTTTACTTTATATGGCTTTTCCGGTGCCCAGACCTGCGCACTGAAAATTTTGGTTTGTTCATCTTGTACCACCCGTGTTGCCCAGGCAGGAATACGTTCTCCACAACCGCCTTCCCAATGTACAATGAGTTTGTATAAGTCTCCGTGTCTCATGGCATCTGCCGGGAGTTTGATTTCCCAAACGCCATAATCCTTACGTTTCAGACTGTACTTCTTCAGTTCTTTCCATTCATTGAATGTGCCCACAATAAATATTTCTGTGGCGTTGGGTGCCCATTCACGGAAAATCCAGCCATCAGCAGTACGGTGAAGTCCGAAATATAAATATCCCGAGGCAAAATCAGACAAAGTCTGTTTCCCTTTGTTCGTCAGTTCAGCTTCTTTGTCTAATGCATGCTGATGACGGCCTTTGATGGCATCTTCGAAAGGTTCCAGCCAAGGGTCGTTCTTGATCAAATTCAATGTTTCCATAAAGGATGAGTTTTTGATTGATTGGATTATTATGCTTTCACTTTTACAATGACTTTCTTCACACCATCGGGAGAAATGCCGGGGGCATGTCCGTCTTGCGGGAAGAATATAGCAAACATTCCAGGTTTTACAGTGATATAAGTTTCAGCCAGTCCTTCAAAGAAAGTAATGTCTTTCTCTGCATTGTACGGAGCATCAGCCGGTACGCAATCTTTTCCTGCAGTATAGCCCATTACTTCCGCACCGGAGAGAGGAATCTGGATATCTATAAATTCATTGTGTGTTTCCAGTTTGGCTTGTTCTTTAGCTTTAGGCGTAGTTTGAGCTACGTTTACAACCAGGTCTTTACCTTTCAGTTCGGTTTTGCCAACTTCCATTGCGTTCAAGTCATGTGATTGCAAGAATTCAATAGCTTGGGCAAACAAGGGGTTCAACGATGCATATTTTTCTAAATTTTCTAATCTATCTACTACCATAGCTTTAATGTTTTAAGTTAGTTATATTATTATCAAATTTTATTCAAAGTCGTCAATTGTGTAGTTCAGGAAATCAGCAAAAGGTTTCATTTGCTTAAAGATTTCCGCCGTACGATCCACGCAATCGGATGCCAGAAAGAAGCTGTCCGGTTGATTGCAGTAACAGGTATATTCCTTGCACTTCAGATATTGTATATATTCAAAATCCTTCGGAAACCCTTTTGGAGCTGTTTTTAGGAAGTCTTCGCCTATCACCGGAAAGTATTGCTTGAAAGCCGGATTCTCAACTATACCGCGAAATTCGTCTATGTTATCATACACTGCCTGTCGCACGGCTTTCAGCGTTTTAGGAGGCAGGCAATAGCTGCCGCCTGCCAACAGGCAGTTGCCCGGTTCGATGTGAACGTAGTAACCGCAGTGGTCTGATTTCTTACCGCGGGCGTTGATGTATCCGCCCAAATGAGTTTTATACGGGGTCTTGTCCTGCGAAAAGCGCGTATCACGATAAATTCGGTAAGTACAGTCTTTGACTTGAACGCCACGAATACTTTCATCGAAAAGCGAGATACGGGTAATTATAGCCGATAACAGGTTCTCAAATTCCCCACGGGCTTCTTCATACAAGTCCTTATGAGCATTGAACCATTCGCGGTTATTGTTAGCGGACACTTCTTTTAAGAATTGAAAAATAACAGGGATGTTCATATTGGTATTTTCCTTATTATCTGACAAAATTACGCATAATTTTCCTAACATGCTACAAAGAGGGATAAAAAAAGCATCGGCTCTGGTAAACCGATGCTCCTTACACATTTATCAATCAAACAGACGCTTCTGTTTTTGATGTACTTACTTATCACAAGCGGGTACGTCTCCTTTAATTAATCTTATATCTAATACTATGAAAAACACAATAATATAACACGCCTCCACAGAAAAAGTTCGAAGGGGTATGTGTGTTTTTATCATTTGTTTATATCTTTGTAGAAAAATTATACGAACAGATGGAATATAAGTATGATGAAGAAAGTGTGAATGCCCTGATGGAATGGGCTGATAACGCGCAGTTACCCAAAGAGTTACAGTTAAGTGAGGCCGAAAATATTGTGAATCTTAGACAATATGTGGTGGCAAATATAAACGATATCAAAGCGCATTATCCGGATGAGTTTTACAATCCGGCCATTACGCGTCTGTACAGGCTGAAGGAAAAACTGGAAGGAGAAAGTACTACTGAGTAACACAGAGTTCCACAGAGTTATCTTTATTCGAAAGAATCCTTATTACTCTGTGGAACTCTGTGCTGCTCTGTGGCGGAAATCCTATTATAGTTTGATTTTCAATATCTTTCCACTATATCCTTCTACAGCAACTTCCGTAGCCTTATAAGGCAGCAAACTAATACTTTCCGTCTTTCCGGTTAGCAAATCTACTGCCGGGTAAACATCCATTTGCGGTATTTGCAGGAAATCGAAGGCGTGAGAAGGCACATTGATAGCTACATCTACTGAAATGTGGTCAAAGTTTACGATAATGAACAATAACTCTTTTCCGGCTTTGCGTAAGAATGTGTATTGTTTATGCTCATTGAAGCGCCAGCCATTTGCGTTGGCATACATCAGATCGAAGAATTCTCCTTCAGTGATTGCTTTTTCTTTGTTGCAAAGCGTCAGGATGCGTTGGTAGATACTATAGATGTGTTTTTGGTCTTCCGTCAACATCTTGCCATCGAACTTTCCGCCATTCCGCCAGCGACGAATGGTATCTACACTCCAATAATCAAAAATAGTGGTACGTCCGTCTCTGCCGCTGAAACCTTCGCTATCCATGCCTAGCTCACCGAATTCTTGCCCGAAATAAATCATCATCGGATTGGTATTCATACAAGCTGAAACAATCAGTCCCGGAACTGCTTTACGTGGATTTCCGGCAAAGAAATCAGAAGCAATGCGCTGTTCGTCATGGTTCTCCAGGAAATTCAGCATCCGCTTCTCGATGCCACCCAGACTTTGCCAGGAACGGGTAATGGCCGTAGCCGAATCATAGCCGCAAATCACATTGCGAAGTGTATCATAAAGCCCTACCTTGTCATATAGATAATCAAATTTTCCTCGGAATAAGTAATTCTGATATTCTGCCGGATTATAAACCTCTGCAATGAATAACAGGTCGGGATATTTCTCTTTCACTTGCGGAATCACCCATTCCCAGAACTCAACCGGAACCATTTCCGCCATGTCACAACGAAAGCCGTCGATATTCTTGTCTGCCCAGAAAAGAAGGATATCCAGCATCTTTGTCCAGGTGTCCGGAGTGGGATTGAAGTGACAGGTTCCACCATTCTGATAGTCCACTCCATAATTCAGCTTCACGGTTTCGTACCAGTCGGTGATATTGGGATAAGCATCGAAACGATTGTTTCCCGTAGCCTTGGCAGGACATTCTTTATAAGGTTCCGCAGCCGATCCTTTCATATCAAACTGACCATGCAATTCGGATTGAGGAATATAGTAAAAATTATTATATGGGCTGAAAGCGTAATTAGGATCATCATTTGCACCCAACTGTGAAGTTCCGTCAGGTTGTGCATCCGAATGATATTGGCGGGCAACGTGATTCGGAACAAAATCGATAATGACTTTCAGACCGCTGCGATGAGTACGTTGTACCAGATTTTCAAATTCCTTCATACGTTCCTGTACATCATTTGCCAAGTCCGGGTCCACGTCATAATAATCCTTGATGGCATAAGGAGAACCTGCTTTCCCCTTAACAATAGCCGGATGATCGGGGCGTATGTTGTAACGGCGATAATCCGTTTGCGTGGCATGCTCTATGATACCGGTATACCAAATATGGGTGGCTCCCAACTTCTTTATTTCATTGAGTGCCTTGGCTGTAAAGTCCGCCATTTTACCGCATCCGTTTTCCGTTATGTTTCCGTTATTGATGCAGTGATTATGATTGTTACCAAACAAGCGTGTAAACACTTGATAGATAATCATTTTTTCATCTTTCCCCATTCTATTTTTATTTTATGATTTGATAATTACTTTCATCTTTCCAGATGGTTCCCTGATCCGCTTTCAATTGATCCAGAAGAGCGTTAGCGGCATTGTATCCCTGCATAAATATTTCTTCTGCTTTTTCCAGTTCGGTATTACTGTATCCATCCAGGTTATACGGTTCTATTAATAAATCCGCTTTTTCCCGTTCGGGGAACGTATTGGCACGGAACATGAAGTGGTAGGAACGCATGGCAATACTTACAATATTCATCTTATATTTGTTCGCCAGTAGCGGACTAACATTTACTGCCACCACTTTGCTGCAGACACGTCGGATGGTAGATACAGGTAAGTTCATAAACACCCCACCATCTACATAATGCGTTCCTTCTATTTTTACAGGAGAGAAGAGGACAGGCATACAGCAGGAAGCTGCCACACGTTCGGCAATATTCCCTTTGTGGAAATGCACCACACGTCCGTGATCGAGGTCGGTTGCAGTGATGATGAGAGGTATTTGCAATTCTTCCATCGTCTTTGCTTTCAGATTGGTTTTCAGGAAATCAATAAATTCGCCTAACTCGAACAATCCCACTTTCGGGATGACTAATTTGGTCAGATCCTGGAACTTATGCCCGGAGAAGTAATCCAGCACTTTATGCGGTTCGTTACCGTCTGCATAAAACACGCCTGCCAAAGCCCCTGCGCTTACTCCCGAAAGGATATTAGGTTTGATGTCATGTTCCAACAATGACTGCATCACGCCCAGATGTGCGAAACCCTTGATAAAACCACCGCTCAAAGCATATCCTATAGGATATTTGTTCGTAAACCAATTATTTGATGTTGCCTCCATGTAAAAAATCTACCATATATTTGTTCGCCACGAAATTAGTGATTTTATCGTAGGTTGAAAGTAAAAAGGGAGAAAAATGTGCTAAGTATAGAGAAAAAGCAACGCCTGCCCCCAATTTATACAATCGAAGACAGGCGTCAGTGGGAATCGGGAAAATATTTAATCAAAAGCCGAAATCATCCACCTGAATTTCTTCCTGATGATTATCGGTGAAGGGTTTAGCCTCTTGCTGTACGGCATTTCCTTCGATATATACGGCGCGGAAGGGGCGGGCAGGGCAGACGTATTCACAACCGCCACAACCTACACAAATTTCCGTATCTATATGAGGAATTGTCAATCCGTCCTTGAAAGGAATCATCGACAGAGCTTGCGTAGGACAATGTTCCGAACAAGCCCCACAACTGGTTCCGTCGCGGTAGACGATGCAGTTCTCCTCGATGAAGACAACTTTACCCATCTGTGTCAGGTGTTTCTGCTCTTTCGTCAGTGGCAGGATAGCTCCATCCGGACAAACATCCCCGCATACGGTACAATCAAAATTACAGAAACCCTTTTCAAAGAAAACGGTCGGCTGCATCATTCCCCCTAAACCATACTCCATAAAAGCAGGCTTCAGTACATGAGAGGGACATTTGCTGACACACAGGTGGCACGAGGTGCAATGTGCCTGAAAATGCTCCAGACTGATAGATCCCGGCGGCGTTATAGGCGTCTGACGTTTATCACTTTTCATTCCGGCTGCCACAGCCGCTACATTCTGGGCTTGTGCCATTACTGTGGGAGTTGCGGCGGCAGTTGTCAGCCCGGCAAGTAAAAAACGGCGTTTGGAAGCGTCAGTCACCTGTTTCTTTGTTTTGAGGGGAGTGGTATAACTAAGTGCATTCTGGCGACATTCACCCAAGCAATCGAAACAATCTACGCAACGACTGTAGTCAATAATCTGTTCCGGGCTATTAATACATGAGGCTTTGCATTTAGTAGCACACAGTCCGCAATGATTGCATTTTTCTGTATCGATACGTACTTTAAACAGTGAGAAGCGGCTCAGAAAGCCAAGCAACGTACCTACCGGGCATATTGTGTTACACCAGATACGTCCGTATTTCCATGCCAGAAAGCCAATCACCAAGAACGTCAACAGTCCGATAATAAAGGACGAGATACTCAGAAGAGAAGCGTCCACCTGATAGAAAGTATAGTTATTGAAACTTGAAAATATGCTTTCCAGCAAATTGTTCCCTAACATATACACAGGTTTAAACACATTGACCGTCATACGTCCGAAAGCGCTGTAAGGATCGAGCAGACCTAAAATGACCGTAAATCCAAAAAGGAAAGCTATAGCCGTCACCCCCAATACTCCCCAGCGGAGTATATTCTTGGCAGGCGAGTAGCGGAAACGTTTCTTTTTTTTAGCTGTCTTTTTAGAAATCCAGGTCACTATATCCTGAAAGATACCCATCGGGCAAATTGTAGAGCAATAGATACGTCCCAATAACAAGGTAATCAGTATCAGCACTGTCAGGATGATAAAACTGAGTGACATCAATGCCGGTACAAACTGTATATGCGCCAGTCTGTGGAAACTATTTGGCAATATTTCCGCAAAATCCAAAAAATAAAAAGTTATCAGCCCGAAAATGACAACGGACAGTATAATACGTGCTTTTCTCAACATAAGTGTGTATACTTTTATAGCTTGAATTAAAGCCTGATGCGCTTTACATTCAGCTTATCCAAATCCATCGTTCCAATCTTCAATGCCTGCCCGTTAGCAAGGTGAGCTACGCTTTCAAGCGGCATTTCGCGAACCTGGTTAAAGAATTTGGTGGCAGCCGTATCTACGGCCACAATATCCTGTGAAATAAATAGTCCTTTGGTCAATACCACATCCGAAGCAGAACGTCCGCGCGGACCATTCGTTTTCAAAACGCGATAGGCATCCACCACATTCAGCACAGCTTTCTTGTCCATTGTGCAGATATCGGCAATACATTGCTGCAAGTCGTTGGAATGGAAGAAACCACGATCCCAGACAATACCCATGTGGTTCTTCATGGAAATCGTCAGGTTGGCGCCTCCATGGTTTTTCAGGATGGGCACATTGATCCATACATCACTGTTCAGAATAGCTTCGTGCACCTTGGCACTTTTCATGCGTACACCTTTGGGCAATGAGACTGGTTTATAGTAGCTTTCCAGATGAGCCGGCATAACCTTGGCACCCGCAGCTTTGGCAGCTTCTTCAATGCCGCTGTTCTTGTAGCACTTCTGCCAGTCATCGCAAGTATGATCAAAAACCGTAACCTCCTTGGCACCTGCGGCAAGACACTGCTTCACAATTTCCGCAACCAGCTTCGGATTTGTATTACCGGCCAGTTCGGGTACTTTATCCCAACCGATATTCGGTTTAACCACTACCTTTTGTCCCGGTTTGATAAACTGTTTCATGCCCCCCATTTCTGTAATAGCACGCCGGAACATCACTTCCGGTTCTCCACCCATCACAGCTACCAGATCCACCTTACCACCGCCAGCATTTGTCAGCTTTTGCGCCAGTATGTCCATTGCTTCGGAACGTTGCACGGTCATCACCGCACCCGTCACCGCCAGAGTCTTTAAGAAATCCCTTCTATTCATAGGCCCTTTAGATTGTTAATCTATTAATTATCAATTATTCATAGTATCCACGGGAACTTAAAACACGTCTCGTCAAACAAAGCATAATCTGCCGTACCATTGACTGCGAATGTTTTTATCAGACGTGCCTCTTTCAGTAATTCGCACGCCAGACGAATGGTAGACCCTGTCTTAATACGGTCATCTACCAATAAGATGCTCTTACCTTTAAAATCAAAGTCAACCGGAGCGAGCAACTGGGGAGCATCGTACTTCGGATGCTGGTATTCATCCCGCAAATTGATACGTAGCAGATGCACTTCTTTTTGCAATCGCTGGTTGATGATACCTGCCGGAACGATACCGCCATTAGCAATAGCCACGATCATATCAAAATCATCGTGGAATTCAATTGTGCGGAAGCGTTCCAGCACTTCTTCCATTGTTTTTGCCATATTGTTATGGGAGATAGTCTGTTATTAAAGTTTGGAAATTGCTTTCAGCAGAGCGTAACCACCGAACCATTGGATCAGCATGCCCGGAATACCGATACGGAAATCTTGTACGGCTAGGAAGAAGTTACCACATATAGCCCATTCAAAAGCAGTGCCAATCACCTGATATGCAAGAATCACACCAAGCAATGCAACTAAGGATATTTTCTTTGTATATCGTGCGGCAAATGCAGCGGCTCCTGCAAGCAAACCGGATTTTATCAGCAACACAGGCAATGCGGCGGCGGCAGGCATGCCAAACAGTAAATGATTAATTACCGGAGAAAGTAAAGCTGTAAGCAGTCCTACACGGAAACCGAATTTATAGGCGGCAATTAGTGTAAAGAAATAGATAGGCAGCAAAGTCGGTCCGCCCATGGGAACCAGATGGCAAAGCTGCGGCAATGCTATGTTTCCTGCAACAAATAAGAATGCAAACAAATAGGTCTTCACGTTACTGAACGACAAAGAGTAGAGTTTAGCGGATGTTTCCATTATTCAATGATTAGATTTTAATTTGTTATTATTATGTTTCTTCAAGATACAAAAGTAGGAGATGAGCGTTCATTTTGTTTGAAGATTTGTCTCAATCCTTACAGGTTTTGTATCAGTACATTTATATTATGACTCTTTCGGACGGAAAAGGTTTAAATCTTCACCAATTCATATTGCATATTGCCCAATCCGATCTTTTCCGCATGGCGCAATCCAGCCAGCCAGTCTGTATCCGGGTGCATCATGTGGAACTTGTCATGGCCGCACAAATCATCGTGCTCATGCCCAGCAGAAAGGCGGTTACCCGTGTGCAGTATAGGAGCCTGGATGACCATATCCGCGCATGCTTTATCCAGAGCCACCGGGTCTGTAGAAGCCAGAATACCGAGGTCGGGAACAATGGCAGCATCATTATGATTCCAACAGTCACATTCCGGAGATACGTTCATTATAAAACTGATGTGGAAGTTGGGCTTATCTTTCACTACAGCCAGTGAATATTCGGCAATCTTATAGTTTAAGCGCTCGGACGTATCTTCATCGCCCATAATGGCGCCGTCATACTGGCACAAGGCGACACACTGTCCGCAACCTACGCATTTAGCGTAATCTATTTCTGCTTTGCGTCCTGCATTCAGGTGTACGGCGTCGTGTGCACAGTGCTTCACGCAGATATTGCAGCCGATGCAACTTTCCGTATCTATTTTGGGTTGAGAGGCCGAATGCAGTTCCAGTTTTCCGGCTACGCTGGCACAACCCATGCCCAAATTCTTTAAAGCTCCGCCAAAGCCGGCTTGTTCGTGTCCCTTAAAGTGATTCATGCTGATGATAATATCCGCATCGGCTATGGCAGTACCAATCTTAGGGGCGGCACAGTACTCACCGTTCAAGGGAATTTCCCGGCAATCCGTACCTTTTAATCCATCTCCGATGATGACCTGGCATTGGGCGGATATAGGATTATAACCGTTTTCCATTGCGCTTTGCAGGTGATCGACGGCATTGGCACGACGGCCTGAATATAGTGTGTTACAGTCCGTCAAGAAAGGTTTTGCACCATTGTTGCGCAATAGGTTTGCCATGCGAGCCGCGTAGTTCGGCCGAAGATAAGCAAGGTTTCCCGGCTCACCGAAGTGAATCTTGATAGCGACAAAACTGTCTTTTAAGGGTAGCTGTTCAATACCTGCCCGCTTTACCAGGCGCTCCATCTTATCCAGAAGATTGGAAGTAGGAGAGGTACGCAGGTCTGTGTAGTAGACTTTTGATGTTTCCATATTACCTATTTATAGTTATAATATGTGCAAAAATAAGAGATATTATCCATATAAATAGGTATGGGAACAAAAAAAGTAGCGAAGTTCTTTCGCTACTTTAATTTGGCATTATCCTAACGGATCATCCTCTATGCCACCGTCACCTCCTTGGCTGCCGCCGCTACCGTTACCACCGGAACTGCTTCCGTCCGTATAATCTGTATCGATGGGAATGGCGCGGGTTACGCTCATTTCTCCCAAAGTACGTTGGAAAATCTTCCCCGGAGTGAATACAATACGCTTACGTACTATATTGCTTGCCGTAACGCCTTCTGCGGTATCTGCACTTTTGGCCTTAATGGTGGGGCGAAAGATGCCGAACTCTCCCAATAGAACACTTTTTCCGTCATCAATATCCTCCACCATCATATCAACCAGACCGCTGACTACCAAGTCTACCACTTTTCGATGGACTCCGCAAAGTCGACTGACCTTTGCACACGTTTTACTAAAACTCATCTGTCCCGAACGTACAGATTTTGCTACATACTTCTCAGTTTTTGTGTCGTCAAAGCCAAACACTCTCTTGGTCACTACATACTCTAAAGCCATAATAATTAAAGTTTAATAGGTTAAAAAAAATAAGGTTTACTGTTGTCATTTGTTTCAGATGACTTTGCAAAGGTACTATACGGTACAAGAGAGATTGTCCCCTTTCGGTACCTTTAAACAAATAATTTTGAGAAAAATATAAAAATAATTTTTTCGGCTAACGATCAAATCCAGACAGAGTAGAGTGAATTAGTTGAAATAGTGTTCGTTATGAAAGCAAATAGTACTACCTTTGTATGGTTAAGTAAATATTAGTACTCACCAGATATTGAAGAATCAGATGAATAGCAATTATAAAGTTGGGGATTTAATTTATGATGCGAATATTTATGATGGAATGAATACCCACATAGATGATTTGCTATTTTACAAGCGATGGCTGCCTAAAAACAAGGATGCCTGTATACTTGAACTTTGTTGCGGTACAGGTAGACTTACTATTCCGATAGCACAGGAAGGATATGATATCAGCGGGGTAGACTACACTGCTTCTATGCTTGAACAAGCGAAAATAAAAGCTGCCGGAGCAGGATTAGAAATAGAATTTATTGAGGCTGACATCAGAACTCTCGATTTACAGAAGAAATACGACCTTGTCTTTATTCCTTTCAATTCGATCCATCATTTATATCAAAATGAAGATTTGTTTAAAGCATTACGTGTGGTTAAAAATCATCTCAAAGAAGGAGGCATATTTTTGTTAGATTGTTTTAATCCCAATATCCAATACATTGTAGAACATGAAAAAGAGCCCATAGAAATTGCTGAATATACCACCAAAGATGGGAGAGAAGTATTGATAAAGCAGATTATGCGATACGAGAGCAAAACTCAGATGAATCGCATAGAATGGCACTATTTCATTAATGGTGAGTTTGATTCGGTTCAAAATTTGGATATGAGGCTATTCTTTCCTCAAGAGTTAGATTCATACCTGGAATGGAACGGTTTTGAAATTCTTCATAAGTTTGGCAGTTTTGAAGAAAAAGTATTTTGTAATCATTCGGAAAAACAGATATTTGTTTGCCAATGAGCTATTAATAAATAATATGAAAGAACTATCTACAAGAAAGCATGAGAATCATAGATCATAAACCTGTTTTATTTGAAAAGTCCGCTCATAACATTTGGACCGACCCGTATATTCAGCAGCAGATATTAAAAGATCACCTTGATCCGCAATCTGATGGTGCAAGCCGGAAGCGGGAATCAGTTCTGAAGATAGTGGATTTCATACTCCAGCACACAAAGCCCCAAAGTCATTTGCTTGATTTAGGTTGCGGTCCGGGACTGTACACATCGCTTTTAGCAGATAAGGATTATATGGTGACGGGCATTGATTTTAATAAAGCTTCTATAGAATATGCCATTGGAAAACGGGAGGAAATCAACTATATTTGGGGTGACTACATCAATAATTATCCTATGGGTAAGTATGATACAATCACCATGATCTATTGTGATATGGGAACCCATCCGGATAGTGATCGCGACCGATTGCTGGACAATATATATCTTTCGCTGACTGATGGAGGTATTCTCATTTTTGATGTTTTCTCGGAAGGGATTATTGATGACAGACAGGAAAGCCGGGATTGGGAATATGCCCCTTGCGGTGGGTTCTGGGATGAAAGTGAATATTTACTTCTAAGTCAAACATTCCATTATCCGGAGAACAAAGTTTTTGCATATCAATATAACCTGATACTTGAAGACACAGCCAAACATTTCATCATTTGGGAAAGATATTATTCGGAGGAAGAAATAACAAGTATATTGAGAAAGGTAGGATTCCGTAAAATATCTATTTATAAAGAACTACTCGGCAAGAATGATTTTACGTCGAGCAGTGAAATTTTTATAGTAGCAGAAAAGTGAGTAGCAAAAGAACTTCACTACTCACTTTTTCACTCCGACAAGGAAATTATCCTAACGGATTCTCATCTAAACCACCGTCACCACCTTGGTTGCCACCGCCTTGATTTCCGCCACTGCCGTTACCACCGGAACTGCTTCCGTCCGTATAATCTGTATCAACGGGAATAGAACGTGTCACGCTCATTTCTCCCAAAGTACGTTGGAAAATCTTTCCCGGAGTAAATACAATACGCTTGCGCACTATATTACTTGCCGTTACACCTTCCGCTGTATCCGCACTTTTAGCCTTAATGGTGGGGCGGAAGATGCCAAATTCCCCTAATTGAACACTTTTTCCGTCATCAATATCCTCCGCCATCATATCAACCAGAACGCTGACTACTAAATCTACTACCTTTCGGTGGATTCCGCAAAGTCGACTAACCTTTGCACACGTTTTACTAAAACTCATCTGTCCCGAACGTACAGATTTCGCTACATACTTCTCTGTCTTTGTGTCGTCAAAGCCAAACACTCTTTTGGTCACTACATACTCTAAAGCCATAATAATTAAAGTTTAATTGGTTAAAAAAAATAGGGTTCACTTGCCATCATTTATTCCTGATGACATTGCAAAGATAGGATGTAGTGCGGGAAGTATTGTGCTCTTTTGACACCTTGGAGTGGTTTTTTCTGAGAAAAGTTGTAAATGGATGATTTAAAGTGCTTTGTAAAAATCGATAGAACTTGCTCTTTCTTATAACTTTTAAAGATAAGAGCAAGATTCTTTTCTTTGTTATCAATTGATTCCAAAACTATACTTAAATCATAAGCTTTTTCAGAAAGTAGAAATATTCTGCGGCTTTTGTCATGCCATTTTAAGAATTACACCTTCAATATAAATGGCTTATTCTCCCAAGCGGAAATCGCTAACATTATCGTGAGACAAAGAAATTTCTTCAAAACGACTTGTGCAGCTGCCTTTTTGAGGACACTGGCTACTGATGCCCAAATAGATGTTCTTTGGATAACAATTCTTGTATAGACGAACCATGTTCCATCTTTTCTTGTCGATGGAATAATAGCTGGCAATGGTTTTTGTATCAGATGAAATCTTCAGGTAAACAGATGAAACATTTAATTTATCATGATTATTATCATCGGATGTTCCTTGTGTTCTTACTGTAACAATACGGTGGTTACCATGTTCATCCTGTTCAAATGCCAGTTTCTGCCAAAGTGAATCACAAGAATAGACAAAAAGGTCGGCTGCATTATACAATCCCTCTGTTGTAAACTCCGGAGTAACCTTGGCTATTAACGTAAAAGGTTTCGTGTTCTCAACGGGGACAAGCAGAATAGGAAGCGTTGTATTTGACAGTTTTCCATTCGGGTCACTGAAGAAATCCAGTCCTTCGGTACAATGGAATTCCAATGCGCCATCATCAAGCAGTTTCACGCAATTTTCAGCTCCATTGATGGCATTAGTGAAAGTGATGTTTCCCGCACTGATTTTGCAATCTGTAACTTTGTTCATAACTGTTTCGTTCATTGTTTGTTGAGACTCATCTTGCTTAGCAGAATTGTTAGATTGGCAAGAAGCCAATATGATGCTTCCTGCAAGAATTACTTGACAAATAGTATTACTTTTCATTGCTTAATAGATTATGAATGATTATTTTTTGCAAAAATAGTCTGTTTCGGCCATTCGCACAATGGTGAAAAATAACCAAATTCATAACGAGACAATAAACTATTTGGAGCTAGATTCGGAACTCGATCAGAAAGTCACTTCTACGAATTACGTAAATAATAAATCAGATAAGCTTTGATTATCAGAAGTATAAAAAATGAATTATTTGCGTAATTCGTGTAATTTGTGTTCTAAGCTTTATTTTGATACCCTCTTTAGATTTTATTTTCTGTATTCTTAGGATATCAAAACCGGAGTCCGTACATGAAGATTTTCTTTTTTTCATCTTTTCCTTATTTTATGTTTTTTATTTGATGATTCCGATTCTCCGAAGCCAAGCCTCCGTGCCATTAGCACTGCCTGGCATATCAATACCTGCATCGTCGGGCGGGCCGGGAGTAGTAATGTCATCCGGATTGAGGTCTTCAGGAAGCGTTTTTGGAATATGCTTTGACTCAGGGGTTACCTTATAAATCTTCTGCATTGATTCGTTCAAATAAGTTGTAGCTCCGTAAGTGAAGAACGGGATAACAACCTTATCTTTCAGATCGTATGCTTCGAGGAATGTGCAAACCACCATAGCAGGCTGATGCCACCAGCAAGGTGAGCCAACGAAAATCGTATCATATTGCGCGATAATTTCCTTATCGGGCAGGTTTGCCACTCCGGGACGCAGGTCGTTGTAAGCCTCATTCTGAATACGGTCGCTGTCATCGTATGGATTTTCGGCATACGGATCGGCCGCCTCAATGCGATATATGTCAGCACCGGTAAGTTCCACAATTCGTTTGGCTACGGCTTGCGTGTGCCTCTGTGCGGAAAAGTAGGCTACGAGAGTTTTACTGTTACCGGACGGATTGTCAGGATCATCGGGAGTTGTCGACTGTTCCGTCTGCGATGCAAGAGTGTCATCTGAAGAACAAGCTGCCATAGTCGTCAGCGGAAGGAACAAAAATGGGATAAAAAATAATTTTCTCATATTCAAATGGTTATTTAAGATGTTGTTTAAAGAATGTGTCTAGTTTGGGCAGCGTGATTTTCAGATACTCCGGCTGGTCGTACAAATCTACGTGTGTTGCTCCGGGTACGACAAACAGCTCTTTCGGTTCGACTGCTTTTGCGTATGCGTCTTCCGAGAAGTAAGCTGATACAGCGTTTTCTCCCACGATGAAGAGTACCGGTCGTGGCGATATGGTCTCGATCTGTGCGAACGGGAAGAAGTTCATCATCGGTGCAAGACTCGTGTAGGAGTAATAGCCCGTAGAATTGGGATGCTGGCCACGCTCCGGATTGTCATAGTAATCGAGGAAGTCAATGGCAAACTTCGGTGTGTTTTCATCTACTTTTTCGGGTAGCGCACGGATATCCTTACGTGCAGCTCCGCCATATTCCGCCGTGCGCTGGCGACCGATCTCATCGAGAATTGCCATACGTTGTTCATACGTCTGGGAATCGCCCACACCCTGACGGCGGGCACGTCCCATGTCGTACATACTGATCGTTGCCAACGTCTTGATGCGATGGTCTATCTGCGCTGCGCTGACGGAATAGCATCCTCCGCCACAGATACCAATGACACCAATCTTATCGGCATCAACAGCCGGATGGTTCGTGAGGAAGTCAACCGCTGCACTGAAATCTTCCACCCGCACCTCGGGCGACTCGATACGACGCGGATAACCGCCGCTCTCACCATAATAGGAAGCATCAAAAGCCAATGTCACATAACCGAATTCTGCCAACTTACGGGCATGTAGTCCCGAAGTCTGTTCCTTGACACCACCGAAAGGATGACCGACGATGATGGCAGCATATTTCTTTGCAGGGTCGTAGTTTGCAGGGAAATAAAGATCGCCAACCACATCAATCAGGAAACGGTTGTGGAACGTTACCTTCTGCTTCTTCACGCCATTCTCCACTGCCATGGCCGGGGCTTGGGAATCAGCGATTAATCCTTTGCTTTGTAGCAATTCGTTCAATATTAGTTTGCCGGCATCAGCCTCACTGCGACCGATATTTTTTTCGATGATGGCCAGCACACCACGTAATTCATCCGGTGTTACGCCCACATTCAGTGCGATACCCATGTGCCCTTTTAGCATCGGCTCTACGCCTTTGCCCAAAGAGGCGATCACGGCAACGGTCGCCAGTTCCCGTTCGGCGTATGTCAGGACATCTCGCTCAAAAAGGTCAGCAAAGAGGTGTTCTTTGAGGAATACTTCGATTTCCGGAGCCAATACTGCATAATTAGCTTTTGGTGCATCTGCCGGAACACCCGAAATTTCAGCGAGAATATCACGTCCGCGTTCGTACTTGCTGCGGGTATCAGTTATCGGCGACGCTTCACGCCCCCGGTTATCCTCGATACCTTTCGCTTTCCGTTCATCGAGTACCGCAACAAGGGTTTGTAGTCCGCGCAAGGCACGCGGGAAACCGCAATAGGCGTAGGCGTGTACCATCACTTCCTTGAGTTCACCCACGGTCATTCCGTCATTTAATCCGTCGATAAGGACAGGTTTCAGTTTATCGAGGTCTCCCTTACCCGTAAGGGCGGCGACCTCTGCAATGTGTTTCCGTTTACTGTTCATAACTTGTTCCATTTTGGGGTTTTGGGCGGCTGCGATTCCATATCCGAAAAGGATACAGATCAGCGTCATCCTAATTCTTGTTTTTATTTTCATAATCTCTATCATTTTATTTTCCTGTTTTTATCTGATGCAAAATTAGGCTGGAATTTTCGCTTCGACCGGTCATGAATTACGGTTTAAAGGATAATTTTTACGGATTTGCTGCATTTTCTTTATTTTATTGACTGCAAAAGCGTACGCAGTAGTTAAGTAGCAGTTCGATGTGTGAGGCGATGATCGATGCACTATAACGGTCGATGGCATGGTGCAACTCTTCGCCGATCTCCCGCAGGTTATCGGTTATAATTTGTTGTTCGTGCTCTGTCAGTGCACCCCGGCAACGGCAGCGTTTCGGATAGGTTTCGATACGGTTTTCAAGCGATGTGTCGCACAACAGGTCAGGATGGAAAAGCACGCCCGAATAGTGGTCGGCATGCCAGTGTTGCTTCGAGGGTATCTCGACCACCTCACCGGGATAAATCAGTCGTAACCATTCCTTTTCCGACGCTTTGCTCTGCTTGGGAGAGTTGTAATATAGCAACCCGTAAAAATCACACATTATCCGAATATCCTCACTCAAATTTGTTTTTGACAGATCAATCATGCAAATCTGCGGATGCAGCGTTTCATGTCCCGTCAATTTATTGAACATATCAATAGTCATAAGTACGGAATTATTCATTTGTATCACTGTTCTTTTTTTCTATTTATTTTTCCATGATGCAAAATTACGGGCTATCCGAAAGTTCCATAGGGTATAAATTACGGTTTCACGTATAATTATTACAGGTTGAAATTGATCGCCCGAAGATATTTTATATATTTGCGTAAAAACAATGAAATCCACTGTTATGGAGAAGATTATAAAGCTGAATACAATCAAGGATTACAATGATTTTCTGGGTATAGAAACTCCCCATCCGTTGGTAAGCGTAATCGACGCTTCCAAAATCAAACCGTTGCACCATGTCTGTAAAAACATTGGCTTCTATGTCATTTATTTGAAGGACATCAAGTGCGCCGATGTGATAAAGTATGGCCGTAAATTCTATGATTTTCAGGAAGAGACACTGGTATTCGCCGCTCCGGGACAGATCATTGGCAATGACGATACAGGAGAGTCATTCCAGCCCAAAGGTTGGTGGCTGACATTTCAGCCCGAATTGTTACACGGTACACCGCTTGGCCGCCACATGCAGGATTACACGTTCTTTTCCTATGCCGTTAATGAAGCTTTGCATCTCTCTAAACAGGAACGGCAGACCGTGATAGATTGTATGATGAAAATCGACGAGGAGATCAAGGGAGCAACGGACAAGCACAGCAAGCTGATTATCGCTTCGGCCATTGAATTGCTGTTAAACTACTGCATCCGTTTCTATGACCGGCAGTTCATAACCCGTAAAAAGGAGAACAAAGATGCACTTAGTTCTTTCGAAGCATTGCTGAACGACTATTTCACGTCGGACAAACCCTCTAAATTCGGTACGCCAACCGTGGCTTATTGTGCAGACCAACTGCATTTGTCTGCAAATTATTTTGGAGATCTGATTAAAAAGGAGACAGGTTCTTCTGCACAAGAATATATTCTGACAAAAACAATGGATGCGGCAAAAGAATTGCTTGCCGACCCGAACAAATCAGTCAGCGATGTTGCCTACACTTTGGGATATCAATATCCGCAATATTTCAGTAAAGCATTTAAGCGTATCATAGGATGTTCACCGAATGAATACAGGACATCCAATTAATTTTCTGATAGAATATAGTATGAATTGAAACGGCTCTTACTAATTATCCCATTTTAGAACGTTCTTTCCTGTATGGCGGATATTCATGCAAGGAGCGGGCTGATACAGAATACTACTCATCGTTTGTGTGGCAATAAAGGTGCCAAAATTCTGTAAACAGATTTTTTTGCAGTGAAAAATAATTCTTTTTTTTGTTCAAAAAACGAATTATTTATACCTTTGCCGTGTAAAAAATGTCACATAGAAAGGATTATGGAAAAAGTTTCTACTGTTACGGCCATCTACAAAACCTCTGCCCCCAAAACATTTCTGTGGGGTAGTGAATATCCTTTCAATCAAATCATTTAGCACTTTTATAATTACTATTTGTATGTCGCAATCCTTGTGACATGCATTCTTCGTACCCGTTTGCCAGCAAATGCATGGACGAAGGTTGGGATTATTGTACCCGTCCTCGCTGCTCATCTACGGATGTGAGGCGGTAGAAAACGGTCATCAGATTAATTAAATATAAATCACAACGAAAATGAACAAAAGAACAAAAAAGACGATTGCCAATGTGGTTATCATCACATTGATGGCATGTGGTATTGGATGGATTGCAAGTATTTTCATCCATGTGGGAGGCGAATACACGGACAATGCACAAGTGGAACAGGATATTGTGAACGTGCATTCGCGTATCCAGGGATTCATAGGACGTATCTATGTGGACGAGTACCAGCATGTGAACAAGGGCGACACGCTTATGACCATCGAAGACAGCGAATTCAGGTTGCATATGGCACAGGCGGAAGCCGGACTACAGAATACACTTGCCGGAAAAGCCGCTACAGAAAAGGGAGTGATCGGAATGACAAACAACATTTCGGTGACCGAAGCGGGAATCAACGAGGTGAATGTCCTTTTGAAAAATGCCGAGACTGATTTTCTGCGTTACCGGAAACTGTATGAGCAGGAATCTGTCACCCGGCAGCAATATGATGATGTGCGTACCCGCTATGAGTCGCTGAAAGCGAAAGTGGAAACCATGCGCAGGCAACGCACCGGTACAGGAATTGCACGCGACGAGCACACCATCCGTCTCAGTCAGCAAGAGGCGGCCATCGAGGTGGCACGTGCAGCGTTAGACCTCGCCCGGCTAAACCTCGGCTATTGCACGGTGCTTGCCCCTTGCGACGGCTATACCTCGCGCAAAACGGTGCAGGAGGGTGAACTCGTACAGCCGGGTATGCGGCTTGTTTCCATTGTTGACGAACAAAAAAGATGGATCATTGCTAACTTCCGCGAGACGCAACGCGGTGGCATCGCCGTGGGCAGCAGAGTGGAAATTACGGTTGATGCCTTTCGTGGAAATATCTTTGAAGGCAGGGTAGAGAGCATAAGCACTGCCACTGGTGCACGCTATTCGCCTGTGGCTCCCGACAACTCTACCGGTAACTTCGTGAAGGTGGAGCAACGCATCCCGGTGAAGATTGTCTTTACGGAGAATAACGACCACGAGCTATTGGAACAGCTCACGGCAGGCATGAATGTGGAATGTAAAGTGATGAAACCATGAGCGACTGGGGAAACCAAGAACCGGTAAGGCTGATGAACTTCCGCGAGTGGGTGCCGGATTCCGCACGATTCTGGCTCTATATTTGTTTTTTGGCAGTGTTCCAGTTTTCCAACGGATTCTATTTCACAACGATGGCACAGGTAGTCGGCGAACGGAATGTGACCATGAACGACGCCCACATGTTCGGACAGGCAGTACTCATCGGACTGACATTTTATTTCCCGCTGGCTTTCCGTCTGAAGTTCCGTTTCACCAATCGCACCTCGCTGACCGTGGCGGCGACAGGACTGGCACTTATCAATGCTGTGTTCCCGTTCGTACACTCTTATCCACTGTTACTGCTATTGTGCTATGCCGGAGGTTTTTTCCGCCTGTACGGCACATTCGAGTGTTTCTCTAACCTGCTACCGAAGATTACGCCTACCTATAATTATGCGGTGTTCCTTTCTTTCGTGTTCTTCGTGGTGTTAGGCTGCATCCATGTGTTCGACTGGGTGGCCATCCAGTTCATCTATTATTACGGCTGGACGTATATCCATTTGCTCTCCGTTGCTTTGTGCCTTTCGACCATTGTCGTGGTGAACATTACCATGCGGCATTTCCGGCCCATGCCCCGCATGCCTCTGTATGGTATAGATGGATTGGGGATGGTAATGTGGAGCATCTTTATCCTGACGGCGATTTACGTGGTGCAGTACGGTGAGCAATACGGTTGGACGGCCGACCGACGCATCCGCATAGGTATCGGTACGTGCATGATCGTTCTGGCAGCTTGCATCCTGCGTATGTTTCACATCCGTCACCCGTTTATAGACAAGGGGACGTTCAGTTGTCCGAACCTGCTCAACCTACTGGTGCTGTTTCTTGGCCTTGATATTCTGTTGGGTACACAGAATGTATTACAAAACATGTTTACGGGTGGCATCATGGGGTATTCGCAAATTACGGCAGCACAACTTAAATGGCCTGAATTTCTCGGCGGGGCGGCATCCGCATTGTTTTGCTGGTATGTGCGGACAAAGTTGGGATGGCACCTCAAATGGCTGACCTTCATCAGTATGTCTGCCGTGGTGCTCTACAATGTATGTATGATTGGCATCCTGTCGCCTGATATCAACATCGGCAAACTCTGGTGGCCAGTCTTCTTGCTTGGCTTCGGGCATGTCGGTGTATTCATTGCCCTGACGGTTTATGCGCAGGCATACTGTAACTTCAAGTACTATTTTCAAGTACTTTGCTTGTTGGGCTTCATCCGTACCGGCATTGGCGACACTATTGGCGTGTCAATCTGGAGCCACGCTCTCGACGGCTGTATGCGGGTATATCTGGCAGCTATCGGTTCGGCAGCAAATTTCAGTGGTGGACAAGCGTTCGGAAGCCTTGCGGATATGATTTCCACCGAGGCTCTTCTCTGTTCCTTACGCGAGCTTTACGGTTGGGCTGTTATCTTCGGGGTAGTGTTGCTTATAGCGATACTATGTTCCCATTTCGAGCGGTTGCGAAATCCGTACCCTACACTCCGGCAGAGTTATGCCATCCTGTCAAGGCTATGGCAGACAAGCAATAATAAAACAGAAAAAGAAAACAAAGAACAGATATGAAAAAAAGATTTCAAAAGGGACTTATCCTATTCTGGCTGTTCGTCATCGGAATGGCTTTCACATTCACGGAAACACTCCATGCACAAGGACAAGTCTACACGCTGCAAGAGTTGTATGACCTTGCGGATAAGAACAATAAAAGTATTCGGGTTTACAATGCTGCCAAGGCAGTAGCGGATGAAAATGCAGCGTTGGCACGCTCGCAGCGGTTGCCTGACATTGAGACGAGACTGTCGTTCAGCTACAATGGGCGCGGCATCCTCACAGACCGTAATTTCTCTAATTTGATGAATGTCTATATTCCTGAATACGGCAACAACTTCGCCTTGAAAGTGAGTCAGGTCATTTATGCCGGTGGTGCTATTACCAGTACCACCAAGTTGGGGGAGATGAAAAAGGAAATGGTGGAACTCGACAGGCAGAAGAATCGTCAGGAGGTGCGCTTCCTGATTACCGGTCAGTACCTGGACATCTACAAGTTGCTGAACACCTTAGAAGTGCTGGAACAGAATATCGACCTGACCGAGAAGGTCTTGCAAAATATGAAAAACCGTTTTAAACAAGGCACGGCTTTGAAGAACGACATTACCCGTTATGAATTGCAATTGGAGATGCTCTGCCTGCAACAAGCCAAGGTAAAAGATGCCTGCAAGATTCTGAATCATCAATTGTGTACCCATATTGGATTAGATGAAGGGGTGTTCGTGCGCCCGGATACGGCAGTTCTTCATACGGAACTGCGGGTGATGGACGAGTTGTATTGGCAGCAGCTGGCTACCAGTGAAAATATCGGTTTGCAACAGGCTGCACTTGCCAAGCGGATATCGGAGAGAAATATCAACCTCGCCCGCTCCGTATCGCTGCCGCACCTGTCTCTGTTTGCCGAAAACTCGCTCATGGGACCTATCACCGTTGAAGTTCCACCGATAAACAAAAATTTGAACTATTGGTGCGTGGGCATTGGCATTCAGTACGACCTTTCTGCCTTGTTCAAGAACAACCATGGCATACGCAAAGCCAAACAGCAATTCCGGAAAGCCGGTGAGGAATATGAACTTGCCAAGGAGCATGTAAATGTAGGAATACAGGCTGCACATACCGACTTTAACACTTCTTTCACAGAGTTAAGGACACAGGAAAAGAGCGTAGAACTTGCCACGGAGAACTATCGTGTAGTGAACAATCGCTATGATGACGGGGTGGCGCTTATTACAGATATGTTGGATGCATCGAACATCAAGCTGTCGGCAGAATTAAAATTAGTGGATGCGCGGATAAATCTGATTTATAACTATTACCGGCTGAAATATCTGACTCATTCTTTATAAAGTAAGGACGTTTATCAAATTCAAAATAAACACATAGCGGAAAAGCAAATTTAAGCAATGCGTAGCGAATTAGCTGAAAAAGCGTTCGTTACGCATTGTTTTTCTATGTCGTAGAGCCAACGAAAAGCCATCCCGAAGCCAAACAGTGCAAGAGTTCAGTTACCACTTCATTACTCTTGTAACGGGCGCTGGTTTCTTACTAAACGATTCTTTTACAGTAGCTATGCGCCGACGATATTATGACACGGTTACGGTTGAAATCTTACCCAGACACCTACGCCGTAGTGATGTCGAAATACGGGTTGTAAAGAGGTATTAAGGGTTAGGGAAGCACGGCACAAGTCCACACAGCAGTATTACCGTGATTTGAAGAAACTCGCCGATGACCTGAAAGCGGAAGTAGTGGGATTGAAGGAACAGAAAGAAACGGTATGGAAGGAACTTAATCGGGCGAAAAAAGAAATACAGACCGCAACGCTCATCAAGGGCAAGCCGTTGGAGTATGTAGGGGAGCTCTATTCGGAGGAACACAAGGGGAAATTCTCAACCGAAAAGGTTGGCTTTCAAGTAGTGAAAGCCCCAATGGGCGAGACGAAATTACTCTTTTGTATCAACAAAAAACGATTAGGGGAATGGCTTAAGGAGCAGTTCGGCAAACTAAAGCAGAGCATACATCACCCCGTACAGCAGCATAAGGAAAGGTAGGACCATGAAATTATAGGAATACTCGCTATAAAAAACGCAAATAATTTTGTGATATAACAGATTTTTTATAGGTTTGCGTAATTAATTACGTTTTAAGTAACATACATAAATATGGATTTCTTTGATAAAACAGGTAAGATGGCTATCGGCAGCAGACTACGCATGCTGACAGACACGGTAACGGCTGATGCAAGCCGAATTTATGAATTATATGGCATTGACATCAAACCGAAATGGTTTCCACTGCTTTTTATATTAACTGATGGAGAAAATAGGACTATAACAGGTATAGCCAGAGAGATTAGACACAGCCACCCGTCCGTAAGCAACATCGTAAAGGAGATGACTGCAAAAGGATTGGTGAAATGGGTTGAAGACAAAGCGGACAAAAGGCGTACTGTCATAACCTTATCGTCACGTGGAAAAAAAGTTGCTGCAATGTTGACGGAACTTTGTAAGGACGTGGAGGTTGCGGTGGAAGGGATTTCCAAAGAAACCCCTCACGACTTATGGAAAGCTATTGGCGAATGGGAATATCTGCTCGCAGAGAAAAGCTTACTGCAACGAGTGAAAGAAACTCGGAAAATGCGAGAAAAGGGGGAAATAGAGATAATTCCTTACGAACCGTGCCACAAAGAATTATTCAAATCTCTAAATGAAAATTGGATTACACAACATTGGGAAATAGAGCCGCACGATTTGGACTATCTCGATCATCCACAGGAATACATCATAGACAAAGGCGGTTTCATCTTTGTGGCAATTTACAAGGAGAAGCCCGTTGGAGTGTGCGCCCTCTGTAAAATGGATGACCCGATATACGACTATGAACTGGCAAAACTTGCCGTTAGTTCCGAAGCACAGGGCAAAGGCATCGGAACGATACTTTGCAATGCCGTCATAGAAAAAGCGAAGGCAATGGGAGCGAAAGTCCTATTTCTCGAAAGTAATACCCTGCTTAAACCTGCCATCCACACATACAGAAAATTGGGATTTAAGGAACTTGCGGAATATCATCCTGCATATGAACGTGGGAACATTCAGATGGAATTAAAGATAACTGATTGATAATAAATAAAGTGTTAGTGAATGGAAACAAAAGTTATAGTACGGAAGGAAGACGCCTTGAAAAAAGTATTCAAAGGTGTTTCGTTGGATTCTCTCGCTGTTGGCGCGAAGTCGATGGTAACGAAAATGAACTATGTAAAAGGTAATTTCGCCACCACCCACGAGCATCCGCATGAACAATGTGGCTATGTCATATCCGGCGAATATCGCCTGAAAGTGGAAATGCCGGAGGGGGACATCGATGTATTGCTCCATACTGGCGACAGTTATGCGATACCAAGCAATACACCTCATTCTTTTGAAGTGATAGAAGGTGGTGAGGTTGTTGATGTGTTCACACCTCAAAGAGAGGATTATTTGACAGTATAGCACTGCAAATCGCTGAAATTCGTACGGTTGCCAATTCGTTACTGATGTTTCTTTAGATACTCCGCTATAAAGTCATTCCTCAATCGGTTATATCAAACCGATAAAAATTCGAAATATGCTTCGGTGGTTTATTTAGTCTGATGAGGAACAATTAGCTTATGGGGCTGTTTTATTATAAAATATAGCAGTATCATAACATTTATAGCATTATGTATTTAGACGAAGTCCTCCATTATCGTCGCTCTGTGCGAGCGTACGATAAAACAAAACTGATAGATCCGGAACGAATAAAACATTGTCTGGAATTGGCAACATTAGCTCCCAACAGTTCGGATATGCAACTGTGGGAGTTTTATCATATCACTCAGCCCGAATTGCTGGCAAAGGTTTCAAGAGCCTGTCTCGATCAGAAAGCTACTTCCACAGCCTCACAAATAGTTGTTTTCGTGGTGCGGCGTGATTGGTACAGGAAGCATGCACAGTTTGTACTCGATTTCGAACGGGAGAATATCAGGCGTTACAGCCCGAAAGAGCGTCAGGCCAAACGCATCAAAGACCGGGAATTATACTATGGCAAATTGATGCCATTTGTTTATGCCCGTTTCTTCGGAATCTTGGGATTGTTCAGAAAACTGCTGGTCAACATCATCAGCATTTTCCGACCGATGATGCTCGAAGTCTCCGAAAATGATATGCGCGTAACTGCCCATAAATCTTGTGCACTTGCTGCCCAAACGTTTATGATTGCTATGGCAAACGAAGGGTATGATACTTGTCCTCTGGAAGGTTTGGATAGCCGTCGGTTAAAAAGGATACTGAAATTGCCTCATGGCGCTGAGATAAATATGGTTATTCCCTGTGGAATACGGGACGGTAATAAAGGAATCTGGGGAGAACGGTGCAGAGTACCATTTAATGAAGTCTATCGTAGAATCTAAAGTCGTTTTTTGATTATCGACTCATGCCATGTGTCAGGTATTATGGAAATGCGAAGTTCGTTTTTGCTAAGTGAAACAAGATATGTCACAGTCTTAAATATAAACAAATTATAGGCGTTTTTCTGCCTTGTTCAGCTTCCTGTTATTCGTTTTTAAAGAATAACGGGAACGTTTTTTAAGAACGTGATCAACGTTTATTAAAAACGTAAAAAGCCTCTTTTAAGCCCAGATTTGATAAATGTCAACAAAAAAGGCGGTAATTCTTCATAAGAATCACCGCCTTTTCTATTTATTGTCTAATATTATTCCGGGAATGGATCACCCAAATTCTCTATTATTAGCTCGTATTGCTTGGGAGAGAGCCAGCGATGATTATAAGGTTGATAGCCCGTTTCACCTAAAGCAGTCGCCAGTTTTGTACACCTTTTAATGCTTCGTTGTAAAGATCTTACCGCATTTTTCGGAGTGGAACAACCGGGAAAATACATACCGGCCAATTCGGAGAAAGAAAGAATCAGTTTTGCCATTTGCTAAGGTTTTAGGTTTAATATTAAAATTCAGTTTTTTTAAAGCTCTACAAAGATACTACATCAGAAAGGCGAAGTCAAGCATTTGGGTTGTTTTTTCCGACTTTTCTTTTTTTCTTTTTTTATTCTTCTCATTGATTAAATGGTTTACGGCTATTTTATATACCCATGTCGAAAATAAACTTTTTCCTTTATAAGAAGAAAGGCTTGTGATGACCTTTATCAGAATGTCTTGCTTTGCGTCTTCAGCATCTTCAATCCGCCCGAGCATGCGCAATGACAAATTAAACACCGGGCCTTCAATATTTTCAATGATTGCTCCTAATGCCTCTTTAGAGCCATTTATCGCTTGGTCCACATGATAGATTTCTATTTCCATGATTTCTGTTTTATATATTTAGACATGGCCCGAAGAGGATTGTGACAGGCATTTGTGTTTTTAACATAAAAAATGCAGAGACTATTCTTTTTATTGGATAATCTCTGCAATACCAGATATATGCTTTACACTCAGTGGAGTTTTATAGTGATCACTGAAGTTGACAGACCCAATGAAACCTTTGTACCTTAATGTATTCATAATAATACTCCTTTCTTCATTTTATAAAACCTGCATCCATCAAATCATTTAATACTTGTTTCATTGCATACCCTTTGATAAGGTTGCCGGGATGAGGTTTGTGAATCATTATAGGGCGTTTATCTCCATTCTTAAAGATAACTCTCGAACCGGAAGTTTTACCTTTATTCGATTTTTCATAACCAAATATCGACAACAAGCGTTCCATTTCTTCAAATGTAACTACAAAATAGTTACAATCCAATAATAGGGGGTATAAAGTATGTCAAAAGGAGATACATCCGTAATATTGGTTATATATTCCGTAATTTATATACCTGCATACTGGATAATACTCCGTAATTTTGTATCATTGCAATATGCTTCCCGAATCGAAGCGTTTGCTACGGAAAAGTAATCTATGTTTGAACTAAATAATATATCGTATGAAAAGACTTACATTCTTTATGGTAGCGATTATGGCGTTATGTTTGACGGCAATCGCACAGAAACAAAGTTCTAAGACATTGGTTGCCTATTTCTCGGCAACGGGAACAACGGAAAAAGCAGCCAAGGCAGTTGCTGAAGTCACAGGTGGCACTCTTTACGAAATACAGCCTGCGAAGAAGTACACTTCTGCCGATCTGGATTGGCACGACAAGTCCTCACGCAGCAGTGTGGAGATGGCGGATGCCAAATCACGTCCTGCCTTAAGCTCCAAAGCGGCGAACCTGGCGGACTATGATACTGTTTATATCGGTTTTCCCATCTGGTGGAATTTAGCTCCGAGAATCATTAATACTTTTATAGAAAGTGGTGATTTTTCTGGTAAGACGGTTATTCTGTTTGCCACATCGGGCGGAAGCAGTATCTCCAATTCCGAAAAAGAGTTGCAGAAGACTTATTCCAACCTGAAGTGGCAGAAAGGCAAACTGCTGAACGGTGCAACCAAGGAAGACATTAAACAATGGACTAAAAAATAAATCAGTATGAGAAAGAATTACGGAGCAAAACCCTTTTCCTATCCGCAGCCGGTGTTTATCATCGCTGCTTATGATGAAAATGGACTCCCAAACGCTATGAATGCGGCTTGGGGCGGTATCAGTGAAATGAAAGAGATCAGCATTTGCATCAGCGAAGGACACAAGACCACTGCGAATATCCTGAAGCGCAAAGCATTTACAGTAAGTATGGCGGAAGTGGGGCAGGTTGTTGCCTGCGATTACGTAGGTATCGTTTCCGGCAATAAGGTAGCCGACAAGTTTGTTCGTGCAGGCTTCCATGCCACCCGTTCGGAGTTCGTGGATGCCCCGCTGATTGACGAACTGTCCGTAGCGGTGGAGTGTAAACTGAAGGATTACAATCCCGAAACCTGCATTTTGCGTGGAGAGATTGTAAATGTAAGTGTGGACGAGCGTGTACTTGATGAAAACGGAAAAGTAGATGCTTCCAAAGTAGCTCCCATCATCTTCGATCCGTTCAACAACGACTATCTGAAGGTGGGCGAAAAGGTGGGTAAGGCTTTTTCGGATGGCAAGGCATTGAAGTAAATCTTTCCTTCCAAACCTTGACAGGGCGCAATATCCAGTTGAGCCCTATCAAGGCTTCAGATATGGGAATATAAGATAATGTTCATTTATTTATATAGTTCTCTTTTTCCATATAATAAAGACCTTCACCACGATCACCATTCTCCAAGTCGGTCAGTTCTAATTTGAATACACGATAAGGGAGGTCATTCTGCAAATTCTTAGGGAGATCTACTGTCAGCAGATAGGCGCTTCCATATTCATCGGCATCGTAGTATTCTTTTATTTCCTGCTTCATCAGAATGGGAACTTCTTCGCCATCTATCCAGACAACAACTTTCAGTTGATCGATTGGTGGAGCCCATTGAGCCGCTTTGGCTTCCTTGCTTTGGGCTTGCTGTTTCTTATTGCTAAGGTCTTCATTGCGTACAATAGAAGTCGGTTCGGAGGTCTTCATCCATTCGTAAAAGCGTGTCAGGCTCATGGGGCGGACATATATCTGATAAGCAGGCATAGCGCCGGGGATGCGGAAAACACGTATTCCATAAGCTTCCATACGGTGATATCGTATGTTTAACGTAGTGTCGCGATCGGCAATAAAATCCCATGCCCAAAACTCTAAACGGTGTTCCGCTTTGGGTAATCCAAGTTTGAGGGCTGCGTGTGCATAAGTAGGATAGTAGATAGCATATACACTTTGATATTTTCCTTTAGGTACTCTGGCAGTGTAGTAGCCATCTTTATTAGTGATACCTTCTGATACAGGATTGAATCGGGGAGTGTACCAACATACGGAACAACTATCTATCGGTTGCCCGTTGAAATCCGTCACCCGTCCACAAATAGTTACTGAATCTTGTTGCTGTGCGTGTCCGACTGTACAAAATAAAAAAGACAGCGAAATACAGAAAAGAAGCTTGATTGTCTGTGTCATAGTAATAGATGTTTTTGCGAAGATACGGAATTCATCTGAAAAAATCGAATAAGATTCTATTTATCTTCTACCACTCTAAAACCAACCCCTGCATCCCGCTCCACAGGCATAAAACCCATACGGTTTACTGTTAAGCAGCGTTTTGCATAGTTATCCCAACCACCACCGCGTATTATCCGGCAAGAATCACTTGTATCCAAATCAGCACACCATTCCCATACACAATATTTTGCTTTTCGTTAATACTCCTACATCCGCATAAGCGACAGGCCAGTAGAAAGGAACCATATAAACTACTATGTTTTATCATATTTCGCTAACTTATTTAAAATCATTTTATGTACAACATTAAGTTAGTCCATTAAGTCCTCCAATAGGCTTAAATCGCTATTTCTTAGAATACAAAATTAAATAATAAACCGAGATTGAGCAACACACAGCAATGCTTTTTTAATATATATTTTCGCGTGATATATAGGGCTTTACATATAATAAATTGAGAAAAAAGAGAATGCAATTTATTTTATATAGGGAAATCTCCCTAAATAATAGGGAAAAAGATAATATTATATGTTTTTATCCGCCTATATTTGCAGTAACATAAAAACTAAAAACAATATATACAATGAAAACAATAAAACTGACATTGGCACTATTGGCATTTGCAGTCTGTATGAGTAGCTGTGCCATGATTTTAGGGATTGACAGTAATACCCTGATGAAGATTCAGAAAGGGATGACTAAAGAGGAGATTACATCCATATTGGGGCAGCCGATGCGCCGGAGCTTCGATCACGAAGTGGAAGGATGGACGTATGAGAAAAGTATTACCGGAGCTCCCGGCATAACAGTCATTGATCTTGGATTTGTGGATGGAAAATTGACTTATATGGATTCTTATGAAAAGTATACCAATCCTCGTGTAGCAGTTTATCCGTCTGTGGAAATTGGTGGAGAAGTACCTTCCCATCCGCACGTTACTGGTGGAAGGGGGATGAACGAAAGGGATTTCCAGTCACTTTACAACAAAGTGAAGGGTAAACCTTTCAAGGACGACCAACTGGATTTGCTGGAAGCCGGAATCGGTAACAGAGGGGTGAGTTGCAAACAGTGTGTGCGGATGATGTCGATATACCGGTTTGATGATGACAAACTGGAAGTCCTGAAAATCTTAGCTCCGAATATCTCCGACCGGGAGAATTATGACGAGATAATCAATGCACTCGACTTTATCTCCAGTGAAGAGAAAGCAAGAAATATTTTGGGAATAAAGAAGTGAACTGATACTTGACTCTATAAGCGAACTCAAAAACTAAACTTAATATATTTCAACGAAAAGGCGGTAAATCCATGCGAGGAAATACCGCCTTTTACTTTGTATGAAGTTGTACTGTAATTTATCCTTTCCTACAGATACAGTCAGCCAGATGATCGTTGATGAAGCCCGCTGCCTGCAAGTGGGCGTAGCAAATCGTAGATCCGAAGAACTTGAATCCCCGTTTTTTCATGTCCTTGCTCATGGCATCGGATTCGGGGGATGATACCGGAATCTCACTCAATGACTGAAAGGTATTGATAATCGGCTTTCTATCGGGAAAGAACGAGAGTGTATATTCATAAAAACTACCGGACTCCTTTTGTATGGCGAGGAATAACCTTGCATTTGTGATAGTCGATTTGATTTTCAGGCGGTTCTTTACAATGCCATCAAAGTGCATCAGCCGTTCGACATCTTCGTCAGTCATTTGCGCTACCTGCCCGGCATCGAAATCACAAAAGGCTTTGCGATATCCCTCACGCTTTTTGAGAATGGTTATCCAACTCAATCCAGCCTGGGCACTCTCCAGCACAAGAAACTCGAACAGTGTCTTGTCGTCGGTCACTAAATTTCCCCACTCTTGATCATGGTATTTCACATACAGTTCGTCAGTTCCGCACCAACCGCAGCGCCCGTTTACTAAATCTTGCATAATTATAGTATTTATAATAAATGTACAAATATAGTTGATTCACAGCGTCGTGCCAAATTTCAATAAACTATTTACTATGGAAATTATTTTCCACTTTCCCCGGATTTTTTTATTTCAGATTCTTTTTGAAGAATACCTCCAATTTATCGAACGGAATAGCATTTTTTCCTCCACCGTCGTAAAGGTCGGTGTGTGAAGCATCTGGAATGATAAGAAGTTCCTTGTTGTCACGATAGTTGGTGTAAGAGGTCATATCGCGGTAAGCGTCTTCACTGAAATAGCGGGAGTGTGCTTTTTCGCCATGTATAATCAGTACGGCAGAGCGGATTTCTTTGCTATAGGCAAGAATGGGCTGATTCAGGAATGACATTGGACCGGTGACAGTCCATCCATCGTTGGAATTGCCCGAACGCTTGTGGTAGCCGCGCTGTGTTTTATAATAATCGTAATAGTCCTTCACGAACTGAGGTGCATCGGCAGGCAACGGATCGACCACGCCACCACCTTGTTCGTAATAGCCTTGGGCATACTCTTTGGTGCGCTGTGTGTTGAGTTGCCTGCGTTTCTCGTAACGGGCGTTTTCATTGTTGTCGGCATCAAAATAGCCATTTGCATTTACGCGGTTCATGTTGTACATTGTAGAGGCAACAGTAGCCTTGACGCGTGTGTCGATAGCAGCTGCATTAAGTGCCAGACCGCCCCATCCGCAAATGCCTATAATACCGATACGTTCCGGGTCAACATTGGGTTGAGTGGATAGAAAATCGATGGCGGCCTGAAAATCTTCCGTATTGATGTCCGGTGAAGCAACCCGGCGGGGTTCGCCACCGCTCTCACCTGTAAATGAGGGATCGAAGGCAATAGTAAGGAAACCCCGCTCAGCCATTGTTTGCGCATATAATCCGCTGGACTGCTCTTTCACAGCACCAAAAGGACCGCTTACTGCAATGGCCGCTAATGCGCCTTTCGCATCTTTCGGTTCATAAAGATCTGCCGCCAACGTAATTCCATAGCGGTTGACAAATGTCACTTTACGGTGATTCACTTTGTTGGACTGTGGGAAAGTCTTGTCCCATTCCTGAGTGAGAACCAATTCCTGTGTTTTAATATTACTTCCTCTCATTTCTTTTTGATTTTGTGCCTGAACGCCAACAACTGTCAGCATCAGAGGCATGATTAGCATTATTACTTTTTTCATTGTTTTTTGTCTTTTAATTCTACAATGCAAAGTTAACGCAAAAGCCCCGCAGCGGATTTGCTGCGAGGCTCAAAGAATCTTTCTCAGAAGCTCATTTTGCTATATCAATCGCAACTCACGGAAATTTATTGGGAGATAGCGGTGGGAGAGACGCCGAATTGCTTTTTAAAAGCCGTAGCAAAGTGGGATGGATTCTTGAATCCTACTTCCAGATAAACGTCCTGTACTTTCCGTGTGCCGGTTTTCATTTTCTCGTAGGCCGCTTCGAGGCGTTTGTGAATCAGCCATTTTTGCGGAGTAAGGGTGCTAATCTTCTTGAAATCCCGTTTGAATGTAGCCAAACTGCGTCCCGTAAACGTAGCTAAATCTTCCATACTGAAATCGTACATGTAATTTTGTTCCATGAATTCCAGAATGTCGATTTTCCAGGGCTCGTTGAAATCAAAAAGTGTAGGATAAAAGCGTTCGTCGATATGAAGCAATGCCAGGAGTCCTTCCTGCAATTTCAGGTTCATGAAATCATCCTGTGCCCTGAGTTTCTGGTTGAAATAAGGAATCATCGAAGTAAACAGACTGTCTATTTCCATACTGACAGGCAATTTAATCACGCTTGAGCCGACTTTGGGCACATTGTCCAGCGTTTTATCCGAGGGAAGTCGTTGAAACATCTCCCGCAGGAAACGCCGTGTAAACATCAGAAAAATACCGCAATACTGTTCGCCTTCGAGGGGTTTCTTAGTCAGCGTAACCCGGTGGTCGCGCCGGATAAATACACATTCACCTTTCCGGACATGGGTGATTTTCTTCCCGTCATCAATGAGCATTTCGCCTGAATAAACATAGTTCATGGCGTGCTCGCGGGATTTATGTACACAATGATTTTCGTCATTGTAGAAACAACTGAAAAATATATCCGCATGCCTGAATATCATCTCATCTCCATCGGTCGGGGCATTTATTTTATAATCCATAAGAACATATTTTAAGCGCTTTCTGCAAAAGTAGCATAAAGCGGAGAATTATTCTTTTGAAATCTGTTTTTTCTTTCTGATTGCGCTTCATTTCGCAAGCCTTCTTCTTAACCGATGTTTTATTCTCGCTTCTTATCTTTATATTTGTCACTGAGCATACTCATGCTGATTCTGAATGTTCCGCAATATGGATAGGTTCATCCCTTGGACTATTTTCTATTTGCCAATTCAATGGTTATCGGATTACAGCAATTATGAATACTCAAAAAACGAAAACGCAAAAATTAGTACCAACGGAATACAATGGTAAATGGGGCTTTTTAGATGCTGCGACAGGCGAAGAAGTCGTACCGTTTATTTATGACTATGCCCATGTTTTTTTCTGTAGAATTGGCATTAGTTAGGCAGAATGGTTGGTGGGGTTATGTGGATAAAACGGGGAAGGAGGTTATTCCTTTTGTATATGAGGACGCCCGCTATTTTAATAAAAATGGCAAAGCAAAGGTGAAGCTGAACGGCGAAACATTCTTTATAGATGTGAAAGGAAATCGGGCTGAATGAATATGGAAAATGACTTTAATAAGCTTATGATCGATAAGGGTGAAATTGAAGAGAAGATCATTGAATCGGGCAGACGTGAAATTGTGGCGGACTCCTTCCGAAGAAAACACGGCTTTAATAAAGGTGCTGTTAAGCAATGGGTTTAAGAAGAAAAGCGATGGGGATTACAGAAAAATAATTTAGAGAGCACCGTTCTTCATCATTTAGCGTGAAAAAGTTGCCGCTTTAAGTGTTTTTTCATTCTATATATCAACCTTTTCTGTTGTAAGCTGTTTCTCTGCTATTCACTTTAAAACCTCGTAGTTATGCTTACAACAATTTCATTGTTTTTCATCTGTTCGGGTTTCGTCATAGCCCTGATTATCGCCAATGATTTGGTACAGAATAAGCAATCCATGAAAATCATGAATGTTGTGTGGGTGCTTACCGCACTTTGGGCAAGTTATCTCGCTCTCTGGGCTTATTTTAAGTTCGGGATGGAGACTGCACAAAAGGAAGACGGTAAGGATATGACTATGGGGGCTGACATGAAAATGAATATGAGCATGAAAGATATGCCGATGGATATGCCTATGGGAAATATGGATCGCCCGCACTGGCAATCTATTGCTTTGTCGGCTTTGCATTGCGGTGCTGGTTGTACTTTGGCAGATATCATCGGTGAATGGTTTACATGTTATTTTCCAATCAGTATAGGTGGCAGCATGATTCTCGGCAACTGGGTATTCGACTTTATTCTGGCACTGACTATCGGGATATATTTTCAATTCTATGCTATAAGGGAGATGGAAAAAATATCTGTCTCCGCAGGACTCATGCGGGCATTCAAGGCGGACTTCTTCTCATTACTTTCCTGGCAAGTGGGTATGTATGGGTGGATGGCAATCGTATATTTTGTGATCTTCAAAGATATTCCGTTGGTAAAAGATACATGGGCTTTCTGGTTCATGATGCAGATAGCCATGCTGATAGGATTTGTATGTGCATATCCAATGAATGCACTGCTCATCAAATTAGGAGTGAAAAAAGGGATGTAGAAACGGGAACTTATTTATTTATCTTTTTCAGGATATTCCGTATGGTAGTCTTAACGCCTGTGGAGTAATATTCGGTATCTGCATTCTCTAATATGAGTTGCAGCTCTTTCAAAAGTTCCGGCTCAGACTTGCAAAGCTGGTATGCCATTCTGATGGATAATGCCTGCACACCGATACTTTCTTGCGGGGCCAACATATGATCCAGGCAATAATTTAGCAAATCGACAGAGACAGAATCGGATACGGGTACATTATATAATATAGATAGCAGTAATCGTTTGGAACCATCATGTTGGCAGACCAATAATCGCTGAATAATATCATCCAGCAATGGAACGAACCAGCCGGGATGCTTCTCACTTACTTTCTCACATGCCCATATAGCCCGCCATGAAACGACGATTTTATCATCGGAAATCAACTGGTATATATCTTTAAGATATTCCGGATGCAGGCATATTTCCTGCACCAGTTTATCTATTGATAACTTGCAAAGAGGCATTGCAAGGGTATTTCTGTATTCGTCGATTTTCTCCATATCATGCATTGTTTTTGCAAAGATAATGCAAGTAGAATGCAAAACTTTCATACTTGCGTGAAAAAGTGTTGCTGAGATGATGCTTGTCTTTTTCAGATATAAGGAAGTTCTGAAAGAGGGTAGTATGATTATAAAATAAAAGGCTGCCTTTTTGTTACAAAAGACAGCCCTTACAAAATATATGTATTCAGGGATTATGCAATACCATGAGCAGATACCTCCGGTGCAATCTTCTTAATCAGACCTTGCAGTACAGCACCCGGGCCACATTCTGTGAAGTCGGTAGCACCGTCTGCAACCATATTCTTAACAGTCTGTGTCCAGCGTACAGAAGCTGTCAGCTGAGCAACGAGGTTCTTCTTGATCTCTTCCGGATCAGTGTGAGGCAATGCATCTACATTCTGATAAACCGGACATTTGGGAGCGTGGATTTCAGTAGCATTGATGGCTGCTTCCAACTCAACTTTTGCAGGATTCATCAGCGGAGAGTGGAAAGCACCACCTACCTTCAAAGGTAAAGCACGCTTTGCTCCGGCAGCTTTCATCAGTTCGCATGCCTTGTTGATACCTTCGATAGAACCGGAAATTACGATCTGCCCCGGGCAGTTATAGTTGGCTGCAACGCAAACTTCACCTCCAGCGGTTACTTGCTCGCAGATTTCTTCTACTTTTTCATCGGAGAGGGCAATGATAGCCGCCATTGTAGAGGGCCGTGCTTCGCAAGCTTTCTGCATAGCCATGGCACGGGCATAAACCAGTTTCAATCCATCTTCGAAGCTCAATGCACCGGCAGCAACCAGAGCAGAGAATTCGCCCAATGAGTGACCGGCAGTCATTTCAGGTTTAAAATCATCACCCATACAAAGTGCGGAGATAACGGAGTGGAGGAATACAGCAGGCTGAGTTACCTTCGTCTGACGCAGGTCTTCGTCCGTACCGTTGAACATAATATCCGTAATGCGATATCCCAGGATATCATTGGCTTTTTCAAACAATTCTTTTGCTAAAGCGGAGTTTTCATACAAGTCTTTTCCCATTCCTACGAATTGGGCACCTTGACCCGGAAATACAAATGCTTTCATACTGTTCTTGTTTTAGTAGTTAATTAAAAAAGTGGTGCAAAGGTATAGCTTTTTCTGATATTGACCGCACAAACACAGTCATTTTGTGCAAATACATGAATATTATTACAGTAAATTTAAGTAAAAGATAAAAATATAGACTTACTTTTGTGGGCATAATAACATATAAACATTTTAAATAGAGTAAACAAAATGGCAGATATACAAAAATTACGGCGTTCCATTTCTAAAGACTTAATGGGACTGTATTATAAAAGAGCCGGTTATAGTTATCAAAAAGCAATACAGGCGTTGAAGAAAGATGAATTCTTATCCCAATATTTCGAAATAGCAGAGGAAGAAGATAAACCTTTTTTGGATTATATTTTTATAGAACTAAAATCAATTGATGAATTGGCGGAAGAGTTAATGCAGGGCATCTTATCCCAAATGAAGGAAGCAAAGGAAAGAATCGTTCTCCCAATATCTGAAATAATAGGTGTTCGGCTGAGAGGGCTGTTTGATAATTTAGGCCCACGCCTTTGGGAATCAATCATTGATAAGGTAGTTCAAGATTGGCACTTTAGGGAACTTTTTAAAGGGAGTGACTTGGGAGGTAATTATAAAATTGAAGATTATGATGATAAGTCTCTTATCTTGCATCGAATAACGACGATAGACATAGTTCCTAAGGATTTTCGTCTTTTTACGGCAGAGCAAAGAGAAAAATATATTCAGAGCCTTGTAGCTGAGCTTTATACGCAAAAAGAGAATTGGCACTTTATAAATACAAAGTTCGGACTTGATACGGATAATGAAGAAGGGATGGCTGATTACATGGCGTTTAGAAAAATAATAGATGAAAGGAAGAGGGTATACGGTATGATATCGGAGGCTTTTTATGTGACGGATGAACGCGGCTTCTGTCATTATATTGGGGAAGTGGCAGAAAAAGAAGAAGAGTATGACGAAGATGAAGATGAAGGATGGGAGGACTGATATTGTAATAAGATAGAGAAGAAAAAGTATTGTTTTACATAAATTATTTAGACCTTTGATACGTCCCCAAAATGATCTATCGCAGACTCGCATCTCCAGAGGTACGAAGAAACACATAGCATCACGACACATCATCAGATGGTTCCACTTCATGTGGTAATATTACCATCACTTTGATGCCGGAGCAAACAAAGCAACTATTTTATTAACTCTTCAAAAGCTAATTAATTATTATGGCAAAGCATTTACATAGGTAGCGCCCCGAGCAGTGGCGGTGAAAGTGGAGGCGATGGCGGTCTTGATGAAAATCCGTTGGGATAAAGGGCCCCTTTTATCTTTTATTAATAAAACGGGAAAACCGTTAACAAACATCCACCGTTAGACTAAACGTTAGTCTAACGGTGGATTTGCTTTCAGACCAAGTAGGGCAAGCAAACTCTCCTTATGAAGACTTTATAAGGCGGGAACATGAAAGCTGACTGACGGTGTGATTGAAACTACCGAATTATTCTTTAAGCATTATCAAATATATTTTTAGCAACTTCAAATAAAATACAATAAGAGGCACTTGTCCCTTTCATCCCTCCAACATACTAAAATCCTTAAAAATAAAGCACTTCGCTCTTATTGTATTTCCTACGATTAGGCACCTTCACTGTTTATCAACAATACATATTGTACTTTCAACGATAAGACCATATTTTGATATTGTAATAAGTACGATATGTATCATATTGAAAAATAGTGCTTTACAACATAGTAATTTTTAAGTTTCTATTGCTTGTATATTCAAAAAACCTATTTATATTTGCAGCGCTTAAACATGGATATTATGCAAAACATGGAACATAAAACCCCATTAGCGAACAATCATATCTCAGTGGACTGTGTAGTGATTGGCTTTGACGGAGAACAATTAAAAGTTCTGTTGATAAAACGTGTAGGTGAGGAGCAAGGTGAAATTTTTCACGATATGAAGCTTCCCGGAAGCCTGATCTATATGGATGAAGACTTGGATGAAGCTGCCCAGCGTGTGTTGAATGAACTGACAGGATTGAAGAACGTCAACCTGATGCAGTTCAAGGCATTCGGCTCCAAAAACCGGACGAAGGACCCGAAAGACATTCATTGGCTGGAACGGGCCATGGAATCGAAGGTGGAGCGTATCGTTACAATTGCTTACCTGTCATTGGTGAAGATAGACCGGGCGCTGAGTCGGAATCTGGCTGATTTCGAAGCATATTGGGTGGCACTGCAAGATATTAAGGCATTGGCTTTCGACCATAATCTGATTATTAAAGAAGCATTGGTATATATCCGCCAGTACGTGGAGATTAATCCGTCGGCCTTGTTCGATCTGCTTCCTCGTAAGTTTACGGCATCACAACTGCGTACTTTATATGAATTGATATATGGCAAGCCTATTGATGTGCGGAACTTCCACAAGAAAATAGCGATGATGGAATACGTTGTTCCATTGGAGGAAAAACAACAGGGAGTTGCCCACCGTGCCGCACGCTATTATCGATTCGATAAGAAGATATATAATAAGGTAAGAAGGTGAAGAGATTTATGATCCATCATAAGCGGAATAAATCATAGTTCAAGGGGCATAAATTTCAAACAAAATAAATCAAAAATCATAAATTAAAAGCATGTATTTATTAGGCTATGACATTGGAAGCTCGTCCGTAAAAGCGAGCCTGGTAAACGCCGAAACCGGCAAATGTGTATCTTCTGCTTTCTTCCCGAAGACAGAGGCGGCAATCATTGCAGTTAAACCGGGTTGGGCAGAACAAAATCCCGAAAGCTGGTGGGAGAATCTGAAACTTGCCACACAGGCTGTCATGAATGAATCGGGTGCAAACGCAGGTGAAATCAAGGCAATCGGTATCTCTTATCAGATGCATGGATTGGTATGTGTAGACAAGGACCAGAATGTGCTGCGTCCTTCCATAATCTGGTGTGACTCGCGTGCTGTGCCTTACGGACAGAAGGCTTTCGAAACGCTGGGAGAAGAGAAATGTCTCTCACATCTGTTGAACTCTCCGGGTAACTTCACTGCCTCTAAACTGGCATGGATAAAGGAAAACGAACCGGCCATCTACGAACGGATTTATAAGATTATGCTGCCGGGTGATTACATCGCTATGAAGTTGAGCGGTGAAATCTGTACCACTGTTTCCGGACTTTCGGAAGGTATGTTCTGGGATTTCAAAAACAATCGTGTAGCTGACTTCCTGATGGATTATTATGATTTCGATAGCTCTCTGATTGCGGATATCAAACCCACATTCTCCGAACAAGGTCGTGTGAATGCTGCCGCAGCAAAAGAATTGGGATTAAAGGAAGGTACACCGATCACATATCGTGCAGGTGACCAACCGAATAACGCTCTTTCACTGAATGTATTCAATCCGGGAGAAATCGCCTCTACAGCAGGCACTTCGGGTGTTGTATATGGTGTGAACGGTGAAGTGAACTATGATCCGAAATCACGCGTAAATACATTCGCTCACGTAAACCATACGGACGAACAAACCCGTCTGGGTGTGTTGCTTTGCATCAATGGTACGGGTATTCTTAATTCTTGGGTGAAACGTACGATTGCTCCCGAAGGCATCTCTTACAATGAAATGAATGTATTGGCATCACAAGCTCCTATCGGCAGTGCAGGTATCAGTATTCTGCCCTTCGGTAACGGTGCGGAACGCATGCTCGAAAACAAAGAAATCAACTGCTCCATCCGTGGCTTGAACTTCAATCTGCATGGCAAACAACACATTGTGCGTGCAGCTCAGGAAGGCATCGTATTCTCATTCAAATATGGTATAGATATTATGGAAGGTATGGGTATTCCTGTACAGAAAATCCATGCAGGCCATGCAAATATGTTCCTTAGCTCCATCTTCCGCGATACGCTGGCAGGTGTGACGGGAGCTGTGATCGAACTGTACGATACGGATGGTTCGGTAGGCGCAGCCAAGGGAGCGGGTATCGGCGCAGGTATCTATAAAGATAATAACGAGGCATTCGCAACGCTGGAAAAGCTGGATGTTATCGAGCCTAATCAGGCTAAACGCCAGGAATATGCAGATGCTTATGCACGCTGGAAATATCGTTTGGAAAAATCAATGGCAAAATAATGCTAACTTGACTCTCCTCTGAAAACGAGGGGAATTAGAGTAATACAGTTACAATCAAAACATAATTAACCCTTTAAAAATCAATTAAAATTATGGCAACAAAAGAGTATTTTCCCGGAATAGGAAAGATTAAATTCGAAGGTAAAGAGAGTATGAACCCGATGGCATATCGTTACTACGATGCTGAGAAGGTAATCATGGGTAAGAAGATGAAAGATTGGTTGAAGTTTGCTATGGCTTGGTGGCACACTCTCTGCGCAGAAGGTGGTGATCAATTCGGTGGCGGAACGAAACAATTCCCTTGGAATGGTGACTCTGACGCTTTGCAAGCGGCTAAAAATAAAATGGATGCAGGTTTCGAATTCATGCAGAAGATGGGTATCGAATACTATTGCTTCCACGATGTAGACCTGATTTCTGAAGGTGCCAGCATCGAAGAATATGAAGCTAATCTGAAAGCTATCGTAGCTTATGCAAAAGAAAAACAAGCTGAAACTGGTATCAAGCTGTTGTGGGGTACTGCTAACGTATTCGGTCATGCACGCTATATGAACGGTGCTGCTACCAATCCTGATTTCGACGTTGTAGCACGCGCTGCTGTTCAGATTAAGAACGCTATTGACGCTACTATCGAACTGGGTGGTTCAAACTATGTATTCTGGGGCGGTCGCGAAGGTTACATGTCTTTGCTGAACACTGACCAGAAGCGTGAAAAAGAACACCTTGCAAAGATGTTGACTATCGCTCGTGACTATGCACGTGCTCGTGGCTTCAAAGGTACTTTCCTGATTGAACCGAAACCGATGGAACCGACAAAACATCAGTATGACGTAGATACTGAGACAGTTATCGGCTTCCTGAAAGCTCACGGTTTGGATAAGGATTTCAAAGTAAATATCGAGGTTAACCACGCAACTCTGGCTGGCCATACTTTCGAACACGAATTGGCTGTAGCTGTTGACAACGGCATGTTGGGTTCTATCGATGCTAACCGTGGTGACTACCAGAACGGTTGGGATACTGACCAATTCCCTATCGATAACTACGAACTGACTCAGGCTATGATGCAGATCATCCGCAACGGTGGTTTGGGCAATGGCGGTACTAACTTCGACGCTAAGACCCGTCGTAACTCTACCGACCTGGAAGATATCTTCATCGCTCACATTGCAGGTATGGATGCTATGGCACGTGCTCTGGAAAGTGCAGCTAAATTACTGGAAGAATCTCCTTACAAGAAGATGTTGGCTGACCGTTACGCATCATTCGACGGTGGCAAGGGTAAGGAATTCGAAGAAGGCAAATTGTCTTTGGAAGATGTTGTAGCTTATGCGAAAGCTAACGGCGAACCGAAACAAACCAGCGGTAAACAAGAATTGTATGAAGCAATCGTGAATATGTATTGCTAATGATTAGCGGTGAGTGATTAGTGATTAGCAGTGTTGCTTATCACTAATCACTATCCCGTTAACCACTATCCTTTCTCATTTATCAACCTAATCTTTTTTATCATGAATGATGCTAACAATGGTAGTAAACTCTACCTGTATTCTATTACAACCGTTGCCATTTTGGGAGGCCTGCTGTTCGGTTACGATACGGCGGTAATCTCGGGTGCGGAGAAGGGCTTGGAAGCTTTCTTCCTGATGGCTACGGATTTCCAATATGACAAGGTGATGCACGGTATCACTTCTTCCAGCGCACTTATCGGCTGTGTGATCGGTGGTGCTCTTTCCGGTTTCTTCGCTTCCCGCCTGGGACGACGCAATTCGTTGAGATTGGCATCCGTGCTGTTCTTCCTGTCTGCATTGGGTTCTTACTATCCCGAATTTTTATTCTTCAACTACGGTGAGCCAAACATGGAATTGCTCATCGCATTCAATTTGTATCGCGTATTGGGCGGTATCGGTGTAGGTCTTGCCTCTGCCGTATGTCCGATGTACATCGCAGAAATTGCACCCTCTAATATTCGTGGAACGCTGGTATCTTGTAACCAGTTTGCCATTATCTTCGGTATGTTGGTGGTTTACTTCGTCAACTTCCTGATCATGGGCGACCACACGAATCCTATTATCGATAAAAGCGCTGAAGGTATATTGTCAGTGAATGCCACTTCGGATATGTGGAGCGTGCAAACCGGATGGCGTTATATGTTCGGTTCGGAAGCATTCCCGGCTGCATTATTCGGCTTCCTTCTTTTCTTCGTACCGAAGACTCCGCGTTATCTGGTGTTGGTACATCAGGACGAAAAGGCATATTCTATCCTGGAGAAGGTGAATGGTGCAAACAAAGCAAAAGAAATTCTGGCAGAAATCAAGGCTACTTCCAAGGAAAAGACCGAGAAGTTGTTCTCTTATGGTGTGGCAGTTATTGTTATCGGTATCATGCTTTCCGTATTCCAGCAGGCTATTGGTATTAATGCAGTATTATACTATGCTCCGCGTATTTTCGAAAGTGCAGGTGCTGAAGGCGGTGGCATGATGCAAACTGTTATCATGGGTATTGTAAACATTGTATTTACGCTTGTAGCTATCTTTACTGTAGACCGTTTCGGACGCAAGCCGTTGCTGATTATCGGTTCTATCGGTATGGCGGTAGGTGCATTTGCAGTGGCAATGTGCGACAGCATGGGAATCAAGGGTATTCTTCCGGTATTTTCCGTAATTGTATACGCAGCATTCTTCATGATGTCATGGGGACCGATTTGCTGGGTATTGATTTCAGAAATCTTCCCGAACACCATTCGTGGTAAAGCTGTGGCCATTGCGGTAGCTTTCCAATGGATATTCAATTATATTGTATCGTCCACGTTCCCAGCACTGTACGACTTCAGTCCGATGTTCGCATACAGTTTGTATGGCATCATCTGCGTTGCAGCCGCCTTCTTTGTTTGGCGTTGGGTACCCGAAACGAAGGGCAAGACTCTGGAAGACATGAGTAAACTCTGGAGAAAAAACAAATAAAATTCTCTCTCCTTTAATATCTTATAAATGTAAAAAGGTGCAATCGGTATGTTTCGGTTGCACCTTTTCTTTTTTGATAAATATAAGTTCGGAATCTTTAATTGAATACGTATCGCAGACCGATCTGAAGCTTCCAACATTCGCTGTAATTCAAGTTTCGGGTGAAGCTTTCGGTAGGATAATTACCGTCACTGTCTTTGTACATAGAGAAAATAGGAGTGTTGCTCTCATCCTTACCCTTATAGGTCAGAATTCGTCCACCATTAGCGCTGGACATGTTTTTCGTTACACCCCATTTGCTGTTCAGCAAGTTACCTATATTTAGGATATCCAGGCTGAGTTGCAGCGTATTCTTAGTTTTGCCAATCTTCACGAAGAAGTCGCGACTCCAACGGAAATCAAAGCGGTGTACCCAGGGAGCACGTGCCGAATAAGCTTCGGCATATTCGCCTTTATGCTTCTTCAGATAAGGATCTTGATTTACGAATTTCCAGAAAGCATCTGCATCTTCGGCACTTGTGAACTTGATTTCATCTTTAGTCTTCGGAATGTATATAAGGTCATTGGTTACGCCATCACCATTCATATCATTAGAGTACATAAAGCTATAGCCACTGGATGAATATCCGCTATAAAAGAGGCTGAAATTTGAAGATGTTTTCTTATTCAAATGTACGCGCCAGTTAATGGAAGCAACTACACGGTTGGGAGTGACATATTGCGAACGCATGAGTCCTGAGCTGTTCGGTCCGTTGATGGATGGAACGTTTGTCCAAGCGGAATTAGCATCCGAACCGGGCATACCACTGATTTCCTTTGATTCGGTATGAGTATAGGCTGCCATAATATTCACATTCTTGGCGGGCTCTGCCATTACGGTAATGTTACCTGTCCATCCCCAGCCTTTGGAGGTATTTGTTAATACGTTCGCGCTACTAATATTCGTGTGTTGCAGAAAGTTTTCGGGATAGATGTAACGATCATCCGGTCCGTTAAAACGCGACCATTTATCTTTATCCGGAGCCTGTACATTGTAGTTGTATTGGCGTACCGCATTGATATCCTTAGAGAACATTCCTTCCAATGTAACTGTCAGAGGGAAAGAAACAGGCAGTTGGTAATCCAAAGCCAACGACGTCTTCCAGACCTGTGGCATCTTGAAGTCAGAATCTATACCCACTACAGAGCTTGGCAACACACCTTCTTCCGGACTGATAGTAGTAGGAAGTCCCAGTGTCGAAATCATCTGGTTTACGTCCGTTATCATATTACCTTTCAGCAATTCCAGGCGGGGATCACGACTGGTTACAACACCATCCTTATATCTGGTGGTAATGCTTACCAGATTTTGAATCATACCCGAGTTGGTAGGCATATTTGTAAAGAACACCAGAGGAATACGCCCGGTGAAGAATCCTGATCCACCACGCACTTTTAACGTCTTATCATTGAACACATCCCAGGTGAACCCTACACGTGGAGAAAATTGCAGTTTGCTATCGGGCCATGCACCGGTATCAATATGCATACCGTTGAAGTTCAGATCGTAGATAGCCTGATTGCGCATAATATCATTCAGGAAGCTGAGATTGTCCATACGTATACCGGCAGTCAATTTAAAGTTATCGCGTATGTTCCATTCGTCTTGCAGATAAACACCTAGCTGACCGAATTTCACATCCGCAGAAGGTTTTGTATTGCCATTGTACCCATAAGCCAAGGCAAATGACTCAGGTGCAGCTCCATTCTTGAAATCTTCGAAGCTGGAATAGCGATAATATCCGGTTCCGTTGCGCATGTATGAGTTTCCGGCTTTCTGACGTTCGTAACTGATACCTGCCGTCAGTTTATGCGCTCCCAGGTAATAGGTGAAGTTATCCACAATAGTCATAACCGTATTCTTCACCAGGTTGTTATAGGTAAACAACTCGTAACCGGCGGTCATGTAAGGCTCTAATATCTGATTACCGTTTTCGTAGTGTCCGGCCATAATATCAATGAAAGGGAAGGGGCTGGAGTTCGTTCCGCGTTCATCCTTCATGTCACTGTATGTAAACAACAGCTGATTGGAAACATTGGAAGAGAAACGGCTGTTCAATTCAGCAGTAGCCGAATTTACAACGTTCTGCAAAGAATAGCAAGAGTTTGCATAAGACATGGAGTAAGCCGAAACACGATTGTATGCCAAACGATACCCGGTATTTCCCGAACTTCCATTGGGTGCGTCCCAAGTTTTGTTATTAGTAAAGTTATAACGTACGCTCAACTTGTTTCCCTGATTAATATTCCAGTCAATACGCCCCAATAATTTCAGGTTGGTGACATCGGCAGGAAAATCTGTGAACGAACCGGTATTGTATCCGTATTTGTCTTTCAGAATCTGGGAAAATTCCGCCAGATCAGCTTCTGTTGTTCGTGAAATCGTAGAGTTATTCGGAGTTTCTCCTTCTTTTGCCGCACGCCATGTAATCACTTGCTGCGGACTTTTTTCATATTCTACATTTGCAAAGAAGAACAGCTTGTCTTTAATGATAGGACCGCCAAATGTAGCACCGTAAACAGTCTTAGACTCTTCGGCACGTGCGCCGAAATCAGTATCACCAATTTTGTTACCGCGCATCACTTCATTGTTGAAGTACATATATGCGCTACCACTGTAAGCGTTTGTACCCGACTTCGTAATGGCATTGATGCCTGCACCGATAAAGTTTGCCTGACGTACATCGTACGGGGCAATCACCACCTGTACTTCATCAATGGCATCCAGCGAAATAGGATTTCCACCGCCTGGCAAACCAGACGACAGACCGAAGTTATTATTCAAGTTCGCACCATCTACCGTGAACGTATTTGAGCGTCCGTCACGGCCTCCAAAACTGTTTCCTGACGCATACGGGGAGATGCGGGTAAAGTCGCTGATACTGCGGTTAATACTGGGCAATGTGGTGAGTTGTTCAGAAGAAATATTGGTAGTGGCTCCTGTCTTTTCAGCACTGAACTTTGACCTGCTGGCCGTAATGGTGATTTCTCCCAATAATTCCGAAGCTTCGTGCAGGGTTACATTCAATGAATAAGTTTCACCCAGTTGCAGCTGGATGCCTGTATAGATTGCCGTCTGATAACCGATATAAGATACCGTCACCTTGTAAGGACCACCGGAGCGCATACCTTGCAGACTGAAACGCCCGTCTACATTGGTAACAGTACCGTAACTGGTTCCGGAAGGTTCGTGTACGGCTACAACCGTAGCGCCGATGACAGACTCTTCGTCAGCCGTCACTTTACCACTCATTCCGGCAGTAGTTACCTGTGCTTTGAGCATTCCTGTAAGGGAAAGCAAAAGCACAAATAGGAATAGCATCTTTTTAGCCATAATTTTTAAAATTTAAGTAAGGAATAAACTGAAAGTTGTAGAAAACGCCACAAAAGTATAAAAAAAGCAAAATACTCTTATTCCTAAAGTGTTAAATCCTCATTTCTTTTTTATTGCAAAATCCGTCTTTCGCAAAAATGTGCACTCCGAGAGACAATGTATAAGTTTAAACCGTACCTTTGCAGCGGATTTAACTTCTGGTAAAAAAAGAGACATTATGGACTCATTGAAAATCAACAAAGTACAGTTGCGTAATTTACAGATAGAAGACTATGAGCAACTGGCGCAATCATTCACCCGTGTATATACGGATGGCAGCGATGTGTTTTGGACACACAAACAAATTGAAAAACTCATCCGAATTTTCCCCGAAGGACAGATTGTAACCGTGGTAGATGAAAAGATTGTCGGCTGCGCACTTTCCATCATTGTGAATTACGATGATGTGAAGAACGATCATACTTATGCACAGGTGACGGGTAAAGAAACCTTCAACACCCATAACCCTAAAGGCAATATATTATATGGTATTGAAGTCTTTATTCATCCCCAATATCGTGGGCTTCGCCTGGCACGCCGTATGTACGAATATCGCAAGGAGCTTTGCGAAACTCTGAATCTGAAAGCTATTATGTTTGGCGGGCGTATACCCAACTATTATAAATACTCGGATCAACTTCGCCCGAAAGAGTATATAGATAAGGTAAAGCAGAAAGAAATTTTCGATCCTGTATTGACCTTTCAGCTTTCCAATGATTTCCATGTACGCAAGGTGATGCGCAATTACCTGCCGAATGACGAGGAATCCAAGCATTATGCTTGCCTGTTGCAGTGGGATAATATTTACTATCAGGAACCTACAGAAGAATATATTGCACCGAAAACCACCGTGCGCGTAGGGTTGGTGCAGTGGCAGATGCGTAGTTATCAGACACTGGATGACCTGTTTGAACAGGTAGAATTCTTTGTGGATGCCGTATCCGATTATAAGAGTGATTTCATTCTTTTCCCCGAATACTTCAATGCTCCGCTGATGGCAAGATTCAATAATGAAGGGGAGTCACAGGCCATTCGCGGATTGGCGGCTTATACAGAGGAGATTAGAGAACGATTTGTAAAGTTGGCTATCAGTTACAACATCAATATCATTACGGGTAGTATGCCGCTTATTAAAGAAGATGGACTTTTGTATAATGTCGGTTTCCTTTGTCGCCGCGATGGTAGTTTTGAGATGTATGAGAAGTTGCACGTCACACCTGATGAGATAAAAAGTTGGGGATTGAGCGGTGGAAAGGCTTTACAGACATTCGATACGGATTGTGCTAAGATTGGCGTACTGATTTGCTACGATGTGGAATTCCCGGAACTATCCCGTATTATGGCAGACCAGGGTATGCAGATTTTATTCGTTCCTTTCCTGACGGATACGCAAAATGCTTACTCACGCGTAAAGGTATGCGCCCATGCCCGTGCCATTGAAAATGAATGTTTCGTTGTCATTGCCGGTAGTGTAGGTAATCTTCCGCGTGTTCACAATATGGATATTCAGTATGCACAGTCAGGTGTATTTACTCCCTGCGACTTTGCATTCCCGACGGATGGCAAGCGTGCAGAAGCCACACCGAATACAGAAATGATACTGGTATCTGATGTGGATCTGGATTTATTGAATGAATTGCATACTTACGGCAGTGTGCGCAATCTGAAAGACAGGAGAAACGACTTGTATGAGGTAAAGATGAAGAAATAAATCATTTCGTTGCTTTCCGTACGATTCTACTTTATCTCGAACCTCACCAGCATCGAGTAATTCAGTTTTATCGTACGGAAAGCATCGTAAGCTTCTGCCTGTGATGAACTCACATTGCTCTGAGCTGCAAAATACCGGGGATAACCTGCGCTTTCCTGCGGTTCGACAATGCGAATGACATCTCCCAGGCGTTTGCCTAATGCTTCCACCAAATATTCTGCTTTCTTTTTTGCGGCTTTCAGTGCCTCTATCTTGCTTTGTTGCCGATAGACTTGCATATCCTTGTTTTTCAGTTCCCCGATACGCATGTAGTTGATGCCTTTCGTATCGATAATCTTTAGAATCTCATCTATCTGATTAAAATCGGTCAATGTAATTTAGGGTTCATACGGGAAATACTTCATCCTGAGATGATGGCAGAGTACGCGACCTGAAAGACAAAAGAAGTGACTTATAATATAAGTATTTATCTCCAACACTGCGCATCACGGTTACTGATTGCTCGGATTGTTGGATAATATTTCTTCATAGATATTATGTTATCATATATTTCAGAATGAATTATTTTCTTTTTTAATGAAATAAAACAATTCTGAATTTGTGACATTTAAAACAGCTTATTAATAACCGCAAACAACGTTTTTAAAGAATAACCAGAATGTTTTTTAAGAATGTATCCAACGTTTATTAACAGCACAGAAATGAGCTTTAATTCCTGATTCAATATATGTCAACAAAAAAGGTGGCAAATCCTTGTGAGGAAATACCACCTTATCTTCTTTTTTGCTTATTATTATGTCCGAATATCTGAAATAATTATAATATTTAATTTTCTAACGAGTAAACCACCCATAGTTATCCGGCAAACAGCTTGCTCTAAATGAAGCATCTGTCAAATTAATGCACCGTTTAAAAGTTTCCGAAAAAGAAAGAATAACTATTGCCATTTTACCAAGGGTTTAGGTTTATAATAAAACTCAGCTTAAAGTTTCTACAAAGATACAACATCGGAAAGGCAAAATCAAGTATTTCGACTGATACTTTACATTTTACCAGCTATCTTCTAATTTATCTTTCCCGATAAGTGCCATCACCCGTTTTTTATAAAGATCCGCTGCCAGGGCAATATTCTTTTCCGCATCGGGTGTTCCCATACCATACACCACGAAAGGAGTCTGCCATACCATCCCTGCATGCACAGCACCACCCTGATAAGGACGCAAAAGTTCATCCACCGTGAAGCGATTTCTTCCTCCACTTCGGTACGCATCAAATTCAGAACCGGTAGTGGTAGCCACCAACAAAGGTTTACCGGCTACTGCCGGAGTTTTTGCCAAATAGGTAAATATCCCGTCCTGCCATTTCTTTAATAAAGAGGGTGCCGACATCCAATAAAACGGGAACTGGTATATCACCGCATTGGCATGAGATATAATCCGGCTCCATGCATCCATATTGAGAATATCTTGCTCTGACATCTCGTATAGATTAAATATAGCCACATCTTCTATATCCTTTATGGCATCAAACAGGGCTTTATTGGCTTGTGAGTTTTCCATGTTGGGGTGTGCCAGAAGTACCACAACCTTTTTTAGATCTTTGTCCATACTACTATTTTTGATGTTTTGTTTGGGTGAATAAATAATTGCGACAGGCAAAAATAAGTATAAATTGCGTAAAAACGATAGAATCGGACAAAATAAAGTGAGCAGAATCTTTTCTCAACGTCCTACCTGCCGTTGCTGTTCGGCATTATAACGGTCTCCCACCACCGGAATGGTAGCAACTGCCACTTCCAGTTCTTTCCACTCTTCGGGCGAAAGGGCAAATTCCAACGTTCGCAGATTTTCTTCCAAGTGCGACAATTTCGTCGTTCCGGGAATCGGTACGATCCACGGCGCTTTCTGCAACAACCAGCCGAGTGCCACCTGTGCCGAAGTCATGCCCCGCGTGCGACCGAAGGCTTGCAGTGCATTTACAATACGCATATTCGCCCGCATCGCTTCCGGTTGGAAACGCGGTAAAGTCTGACGGTTGTCGTTGTTCGAATCAAAAACCGTGTATTCGTTAATGCAGCCACCCAAAAAACCGCGATTAATCGGACTGTATGGAACAAAGCCAATGCCCAATTCCCGGCAGGTATCAAGTACTCCATTATCCTCCACAAGACGGTGCATCAAGTGATATTCGCTCTGAATGGCAGTGAGCGGACATACTGCATGGGCTTTACGAATAGTTTCAGGGCTGACCTCGCACATTCCCCAGCGTTGTACCTTGCCCTCTTTCATCAGATCGGCAATAGTCGATGCCACCTCTTCCGCCGATACATTCGGATCGGCACGATGCTGATAGAACATCGGCAACGAATCGAGTCGGAGACGACGGAGTGATTCTTCACAATAACGACGGATAGTCTGCGGACGGCTGTCTTGCCGACCGGTTCCCTTGCCATTGATGACTTCATGTCCGAATTTGGTGGTTACATTGATCTTTCCTTTGAACTCGGATAAGGCTTCCCCTGCCAGTTCTTCATTATTCAGCGGCCCGTAGATGATGGCTGTATCGAAGAGTGTCACCCCACGATCCACCGCTTCGTGCAATAACCGGATGCATTGCTTCTTGTCCGGATGCTGGCTGCGGTTATAGGTCATGCCCATCACACCGAAGCCAAGGGCTGAGACCTCGAAGACCGCCTCGCCGGTACCCAATACGCGATGGCCCGTAATATGTGCGGCATCGGTATCTTTGCCGGATGTTTCTGGTTGTTGTTTCGTTCCGGCCGCAAAAACGTTGTCTAATCCGCCGGGCATGGCCAATGCTGCACCCGCTAATGCCGCCGTCTTAAGGAACCCGCGACGGCTGAGATTCTTTTTATTCATTTCTTCCATGATCCTGATGTTTTAATGTTCGGGTGCAAATTTACGAAGAGAGCCCCGCAACAATTTTGCTGCGAGGCTCAAAATTCTTTGTTATAAAGCTCATCTCACCAAGATGGTGCAACTCCGTAATTTTCCTTATATATTTTGGAAAAATGCGACAAATTCTTGAAGCCTACATCAAAACAAGCCTCCGTCACTTTCTTTTTTCCCGACTTAATTAAATCATGCGCTGTTTCCAAGCGTCGTTTGATAATCCATTTCTGCGGCGTAAGGTCACTTACTTTGGCAAAGTCCCGCTTGAAGGTAGCCAAACTGCGTCCGGTATAACTTGCAATTTCCTTCATCGAGAGATCGCACATATAATTTTCATTCAGATAGTCAAGAATGTCTATTTTCCACGGCTCGACGAAATCGAACAGTGAGGCATAGAGATTGCGGTCAGTGTTGAGCAGTACATAGACTCCTTCGATCATTTTTAGTTTCAGCACTTCTTCCGATGGCTTTTCGCCTGCATCGAAATAGGGGATAACCGATTCAAACAGCGACCGGATATCCGGCCTGTTGCTTGGCAGTACACGGAGGCTTACTTTTTCGCGTTTGGAATCAACAGGGAGTTGCTGGTGGTTGAGTGTCTGATAAAATTCTCTCAAGAAAGCCCTCGAAAATTTCAGCACGACAGAACGGTAAGGTTTATCGTCCCCGACTTTTTTCTGTAACCACATCCGGTTGTCACGCCGCATAAAGGCACAATCTCCCGGGTGCAAAACGGTTTTCTTTCCCCGTTCTTCAATTTCCAGTTCTCCGGAACAGAGGTAAATGAGCGTATGTTCCCTGTTTTCGTGAGCACATCCCCGGTCGTCGGTGAAGTAACTTGCTATAAGCACGTTTGAGCAGTCGAATACATCTAATTGTTCCATAAATATCAGCCTTTTATTTTTTGCAAAAATAGCATATTGTATTCGTATTCTGTTTGTCTCATTCCATTTAGATATGTTTTTTTCTATTCAATAATATCTTTTCTCTAACTTTTTTGTAACTTTGCACCCTTAAAATAAGGAGGGTCGCTTTAGCATGTTTCAAAGTGTCTCCTTAATCGTTAAATTGTAAATAGTTAAATTGCAAATAAGATGGGTAAGAAGTTTGCCGAATATTCGCAGTTCGACCTCTCAAAGGTAAACGCGGAAGTGTTGAAGAAATGGGACGAGAACCAGGTTTTCGCCAAGAGTATGACAGAACGTGAAGGCTGTCCTTCTTTCGTTTTTTATGAAGGACCGCCCTCTGCCAACGGTATGCCGGGCATTCACCACGTAATGGCTCGCTCCATCAAAGATATTTTCTGCCGTTACAAAACCATGAAAGGTTTCCTGGTGAAACGTAAAGCCGGCTGGGACACACACGGACTTCCCGTGGAACTGGGTGTGGAAAAAGCAATGGGCATCACCAAGGAAGATATCGGTAAAACGATCTCCGTAGCCGACTATAACGCTGCCTGCCGCAAAGATGTGATGAAGTTCACCAAAGAATGGGAAGATCTGACTCACAAGATGGGGTATTGGGTAGACATGACCGATCCTTATATCACCTACGACAACCGCTACATCGAAACCTTGTGGTGGCTGTTGAAGCAACTCTATACGAAAGGGTATCTTTATAAAGGGTACACCATACAGCCATATTCTCCCGCTGCCGGAACAGGACTGAGCTCACACGAACTGAACCAGCCCGGTTGCTACCGCGACGTGAAGGATGTGACCTGTGTGGCACAGTTCAAGATGAAGAACCCGAAGCCGGAAATGGCAGAGTGGGGAACCCCATACTTCATAGCATGGACTACCACTCCGTGGACATTGCCTTCGAATACCGCGCTTTGTGTAGGCCCGAAGATAGATTATGTAGCCGTACAAAGCTACAACGGATACACCGGAGAGAAAATCACCGTTGTACTTGCCAAAGCTTTGCTTTACACGCACTTCAACAAGAAAGCGGAAGACATCGCCCTGGAAGATTACAAACCGGGAGACAAGCTGATACCCTTCAAAGTTGTAGGAGAATATAAAGGTCCGGAACTTGTGGGTATGGAATATGAGCAACTGATACCTTGGGTGAATCCGGGTGAAGGCGCATTCCGTGTAATCTCAGGTGACTATGTGACGACAGAAGACGGTACAGGTATCGTACATATTGCTCCGACATTCGGTGCGGACGATGCCCAGGTAGCGAAAGCCGCCGGTGTTCCGCCGTTGCAACTCATCAATAAGAAAGGTGAACTCCGCCCGATGGTGGACCTGACCGGTAAGTTCTATAAACTGGACGAGCTGGACGAGAACTTCGTGAAAGAACGTGTAAACGTAGACTTATATAAAGAATATGCAGGCCGTTTCGTGAAGAACGCTTACGATCCGAACCTGACAGATCAGGACGAAAGTCTTGACGTAAGTCTCTGCATGATGATGAAAGCCAACAATCAGGCGTTCAAGATAGAGAAGCATGTGCACAATTATCCGCACTGCTGGCGTACGGACAAACCGGTATTGTATTATCCGTTGGATAGCTGGTTCATCCGCTCTACCGCTTGCAAAGACCGCATGATAGAGCTGAACAAGACGATCAACTGGAAACCGGAAAGCACCGGTACGGGACGTTTTGGCAAGTGGCTGGAAAATCTGAATGACTGGAACCTGAGCCGTTCACGTTACTGGGGTACTCCGCTGCCTATCTGGCGCACGGAAGACAACAGCGAGGAAATCTGCATCGGTTCTGTCGAAGAGCTTTATAATGAAATAGAGAAATCCGTAGCTGCCGGATTCATGAAGTCCAATCCTTATAAGGATAAAGGTTTCGTACCCGGTGAGTACAATGGAGAAAATTATGATAAAATAGACTTGCACCGTCCGTATGTGGATGATATCATCCTCGTATCCAAAGACGGCAAGCCCATGAAGCGTGAAGCGGACCTGATAGATGTATGGTTCGATTCCGGTGCCATGCCGTATGCACAAATCCACTATCCGTTCGAGAATAAAGAACTGCTGGATAGCCATCAGGTTTACCCTGCCGACTTTATCGCAGAAGGTGTGGATCAGACTCGCGGTTGGTTCTTTACGCTCCATGCAATCGCTTCAATGGTATTCGATACCATCTCTTACAAGGCTGTTATCTCTAACGGATTGGTGCTTGACAAGAATGGTAACAAGATGTCCAAGCGTCTGGGCAATGGCGTAGATCCTTTCTCTACTATCGAGAAATACGGGTCCGACCCCTTGCGCTGGTACATGATCACCAACTCTTCTCCGTGGGATAACCTGAAATTCGACGTAGACGGCATCGAAGAAGTTCGTCGCAAGTTCTTCGGTACATTATATAATACGTATTCTTTCTTCTCCCTCTACGCCAATGTAGACGGATTCGAATACAAGGAAGCTGACGTGCCGATGGCTGAACGTCCTGAAATAGACCGTTGGATACTCTCTGTACTGAATACGCTGATAAAAGAAGTGGATACTTGCTATAGCGAATATGAGCCGACAAAGGCCGGACGTCTGATATCCGACTTCGTAAACGACAACCTCTCCAACTGGTACGTTCGTCTGAACCGTAAACGTTTCTGGGGTGGTGAATTTACGCAGGATAAGTTATCTGCATACCAGACTTTGTACACTTGTTTGGAAACCGTTGCCAAACTGATGTCGCCCATTGCTCCGTTCTATGCAGACAAGCTCTATATGGACTTGGTTACTGCAACTGGACGCGACAACGTGGTGTCCGTACACTTGGCTAAATTCCCCGAATATAACGAGGAAATGATAGACAAGGAACTGGAAGCCCGCATGCAAATGGCACAGGATGTAACTTCCATGGTATTGGCTTTGCGCCGTAAGGTGAACATCAAAGTACGCCAGCCGCTGCAATGTATCATGATACCGGTAGTGGACGAGGAACAACGTGCCCACATCGAAGCCGTAAAAGCACTTATCATGAGCGAAGTGAACGTGAAGGATATCAAGTTCGTAGACGGTGCTGCCGGTGTGCTGGTGAAGAAAGTGAAATGTGACTTCAAGAAGATGGGACCGAAATTCGGCAAACAGATGAAAGCCGTAGCTGCCGCTGTAGCAGAAATGTCACAGGAAGCTATCGCCGAACTGGAAAAGAATGGTTCTTATACTTTGCAACTGGATGGTGCGGATGTGGTTGTAGAAACTGCTGATGTCGAAATCTTTAGCGAAGATATTCCGGGATGGCTGGTTGCCAACGAAGGAAAACTGACTGTTGCTCTGGATGTAACCGTAACAGAAGAGCTTCGCCGGGAAGGCGTTGCCCGTGAACTGGTTAACCGTATTCAGAATATCCGTAAGTCAAGTGGTTTGGAGATAACGGACAAAATAAAGATTACATTATCAAAAAATCAGCAAACAGATGATGCGGTAAACGAATATAAAGACTATATTTGTAACCAGGTTTTAGGAACCTCACTGACGCTGACCGATGAGGTGGAAAACGGCACGGAACTAAACTTTGACGATTTCTCCCTGTACGTAAGCGTTGTAAAAGAATAAAATACTAACGATTAAACACGTAAAGTTATGGCAGAAAAAACAAGATACTCGGATGCTGAATTGGAAGAATTCCGCGCCATTATTAATGAGAAGTTAGAATTGGCACAACGCGATTATGAATTGCTGAAAGCCAGTTTAACCGGAGCCGACGGTAATGACACCGACGATACGTCTCCTACGTACAAAGTTTTGGAAGAAGGTGCCAACACCTTGTCCAAAGAAGAAACTACACGCCTGGCTCAACGTCAGTTGAAGTTTATCCAGGGATTGCAGGCCGCATTGGTACGCATTGAGAATAAAACGTATGGCATTTGTCGTGAAACAGGTAAATTGATTCCTGCCGAACGTTTGCGCGCTGTGCCTCATGCTACGCTGAGCATTGAGGCGAAAAATAATACGAAAAAGTAAGGATGAACAAATACCTCACGAAAGGTCGCATTGCGCTGCTCGTTATTTTCTCGGTACTAATTGCTGACCAGATAATCAAGATCTATGTCAAGACCCACATGTATTGGCATCAGAGCGAAAACGCTATTAAATGGCTTTATGAGAAACTGGGCATGGTAAATGCAGAACCGCCTACGTGGTTTTATATTTACTTTACCGAGAATAACGGTATGGCGTTCGGTATGGAGATATTCGGTAAGTTATTCCTTACCTTGTTCCGTATTGTTGCCGTAGGAGCGATAGGGTGGTATTTGACGAGAATTATTAAGCAGGGCTTGAAGACAGGTTATATCGTGTGCGTATCTCTGATTCTTACGGGAGCATTGGGTAACATTATCGACAGTGTATTCTACGGTGTGTTGTTCAATGAGAGTACACATTCGCAGATAGCTACATTCCTGCCGGAAGGCGGAGGATATGCTCCTTTGTTCTACGGAAAGGTGGTGGATATGTTCTATTTTCCTATCATTGATACGAACTGGCCTCAATGGATGCCGTTGGTAGGTGGGGATCATTTCATATTCTTCAGCCCGATATTCAACCTTGCCGATGCCGCTATCAGTTGTGGTATTATTGCCCTGTTATTATTTTACAGCAAATATTTGAATGACTCTTATCATGCAATAAAGAAATCATGAAAGGTCTGCGTCGAATTCAATGGTTTAGCATATTCCTGTTAGCATCTTGTTTGACAGCCTGTCAGGTGAAAAGACCCAAGGTAGTTATATCGGATGCTAAAATGGAAAATGTGCTTTATGACTACCATATAGCAAAGGCTATGGGGGAAGAAGTCCCTTATACCGATGGCTATAAAAGGGTGTTGTACATTGAATCGGTGTTTAAAAAGCATGGCATTACGCAAGCCGAATTTGACTCTTCAATGGTTTGGTTCACGCGTAATCCGGAAGTACTCACCAAGATTTATGAGAAAGTAAACGCAAGGCTGAAAGCGGAGCGGGATGCTGTCAATCATTTAATTGCCATACGTGACAATAAGCCGAAGGAAAGTCTTCCGGGTGACAGTATTGATGTATGGGCATGGCAACGTATTTACCAGCTGACAGGTATGCCGATGGACAACAAGATTACTTTCGTTTTACCTTCAGATACCAACTTTAAAGACCGCGATACTTTGCGATGGAACGTTCGTTTCCGCTTCCACAACGGTGCGCCGGATTCCTTATATGCTCCCGTCATGGCTATGCAGATTGTCTATAAGGACAGCATAATCAGTGATATTCAGAAAGTATACAAATCGGGTATGGAAACGGTTTCACTCTTTGCCGATACGTTGGGAGAAATCCGGGAAATACGTGGGTATATCTATTATCCCGCAGCACAGGCTACCCGTACATTGCTGACCGACCGCATTTCGCTGATGCGTTATCATGCTACGGATACACTGTCGTTTGCTAAGAATGATTCTATTCAGAAAGATTCTGTTAAGACAGAGAAAATAGAATCTCAGGAACTCAAGAAAGAGGAACTCAAACCTGTGGAAGAAAAGATAAACGACAATCCGCGCAGACGTGATGCTGCCCGTCCACGTCCGTCTTCGGAACCTGCACTGAAGAAGTTGGACAAACCGGAACACGTTCAATTCCGTAAAGATAACCCCTGATGATCAAACGATTTGCTTCACACTTTATTTTTCTGCCCGGACATGGTTATCTCAAACAATATGTGGTAGGGGTGGAAGAAGGGCAAGTCGTGTCCGCCTTTCCCTTGACAGAGGAGATTGAAGGAGTGGAATGGTTTCCCGGAATCATTGCTTTATTGAATAATGAAGAAGATATTTCCAAAGACTACTCCGGTATATTCCAGAAATCAAATGAAGTATTACATGAACTTCCGGAAGTTTTCTGCAAAGAAACGTTTCCTTCCGGAATGAGTGCTTATCTGCTTTATCCTTTCGATTTTACAACGATGCTGCCTGTCGACGGAACTCGGCACAGACTACTGCGGTAGCAATTGCCACATTCAGTGACTCGGACGTTTCCCTCTCTGCGGGATAATTGGGAATATAAAGTTTGCGGTTAATGAGTTGCTCCACTTCTTTCCCGATCCCGTTGCCTTCATTACCCATCACAATCAATCCGTTGGATGATAATTTTTGTGTGTACATATTTTCTCCATCGAGGAAAGTACCATAAACAGGTATATCCTTTAGGCTTTGAATGAGGTCGGGCAGGGGAGTATAGTGCAGTTTCACACGGGCAATGCCTCCCATGGTGGCTTGAACCGTCTTTGGATTATATACATCTACGGTGTTCGGAGAACAGAAGATATGCTCTATTCCAAACCAATCTGCCAGACGAATGATGGTGCCCAGATTTCCCGGATCTTGCACATCGTCCAGCGCCAGACAAAGCGAATGGCTGATGACGGAAGCATCCATTTCATATTCCGGCTGCTCGAATATGGCAAGCACTTGCTGGGGAGTTTTCAATGAGCTGGCGCGGGAGAGGTCTTCGTCAGACACTTCCGAAACATCTTCTACCGGAAGCTTGGGATGTTGCGATAGCCATTCGGGCGTAGCCGCCAGAAAGCGGCAGGGAAAATGTCCTAACAAATCGCCTACCAGTTTAGGACCCTCTGCCAGAAAGACTTTTTCTGTTTTACGATTCTTCTTCAGCTCCAACGAGTGGATATATTTGATACGGTTTTTGCTCAGTGCCATAGCTTAAATGTTATCGTTTGGCAAAAGTACGTGATTATTTCTATATAATCAAAAAACGGAACACACTTCATCCGGTTTTTTATTTCGGAAAAGAAAAAATAGATTTATATTTGTAGTCAATTATGCGCAATTTATTAATTCTGGTATGAAGAAAGGCTTCCACTACGCACTACTTACTGCTGCCATACTTACATTAGCTTCCTGCTCGACCACCAAATATGTGCCAGATGGTTCATACTTGCTGGATGAAGTGCGCATACATACTGATAATAAAAATGTGAAGCCTTCTAATTTGTCCATATATGTGCGGCAAAATCCGAACTCCAAATGGTTCAGTCTGATTAAAACCCAGTTGTATGTTTACAACTGGTCAGGACGTGATTCTACCCGCTGGGTGAACAGAGCATTACGCAGGTTGGGAGATGCCCCCGTAATCTATAGTGAGGAAGAGACTGAACGTTCCCGGGAGGAAATGACGAAAGCCGTTCAGAATATGGGGTACATGGGTGCTACCGTAGAGTGCATCCCAAAAATCAAGAAGAAAAAGGTAAAACTGGCTTATAAAGTAAACACCGGAGAGCCGTATATTGTCCGTAGTCTGAAATATGATGTTCAGGATGAAAAGATCTGGGAATATATGCAGAAAGATTCTGCATCGACCTATTTATCCGAAGGTATGTACTTCAATGCCAACATACTGGGCAGTGAACGCCAACGGATCACGAGCAACCTGCTTCGCAACGGTTATTACAAATTCAATAAAGATTATATTTCTTATACGGCAGATACGGTACGTGGCACTTATCAGGTGGATCTGACCTTGCATCTGGCACGTTACAGACAGCATTCCGGTGCCGAGTTGCAGGATCATCCACAATATACAATTAATAAAGTGAATTTCATTGCGGACTATAACGTGCTGCAATCTTCAGCTCTCAGTAGTGTAGAAATCAATGATTCGATACACTATAAAGGGTTTCCCATATATTATAAGGATAAATTGTACCTGCGCCCCAAAGTATTGACTGATAATCTGCGGATAACTCCGGGAGATCTTTACAATGAACAGGATGTGCAGCGCACTTATTCCAACTTCGGACGCCTACCGGTATTGAAATATACCAATGTACGTTTCTTTGAAACACAGGTAGGTGATAGCGCAAAGCTGAATGCCTATGTAATGTTGACGAAGAATAAACATCAGTCTGTATCTTTCGAGCTGGAGGGAACAAACTCTGCGGGTGATTTGGGTGCCGCGGCATCTGTATCCTTTCAGAATCGCAATGTATTCAGAGGTTCCGAAACTTTCCTGGTTAAGCTTCGCGGAGCCTATGAAGCTGTTTCCGGTTTAGGGTATAAGAATGACAACTATACGGAACTTGGTGTGGAGACCAGCATAAACTTCCCCCGCTTTATGTTCCCGTTCATATCCAATGATTTCAAACGGAAAATAAGGGCAACTACGGAATTCGGGCTGCAATATAATTATCAGATGCGTCCGGAATTTACACGCATCGTTGCATCCGGTTCATGGAGTTATAAATGGGGCTTGCAGCGCCAGCGTTCGCAACACCGTATAGATCTCCTGGACATCAACTATTTGTATATGCCGTGGATAGAGCCCGAATTTGAAGATAAATTCCTGAACGATGAAAAGAACTATTTATTGGAGTATAACTATAAAGACCGTTTGATTGTCCGTACCGGATATAGTTACATCTACAACAGTGCGGGGCAGGCTTTGATGAACAATGCGGTGATTGGTAATTCTTATAGCATACGTTTCAACTTTGAGTCTGCGGGAAATCTTTTGTATGTGCTTTCTAAAATGAGCAATTTAAAGAAGAATGATCAGGACGAATATACTATCTTGAATATTCCGTATGCGCAATATATAAAGGGTGACTTGGACTTTGCCAAAAATATCGTCATTGATAACCGTAATTCTATTGCATTTCATATTGGGGGAGGCATTGCTATTCCTTATGGAAACGCGCAGATGATTCCTTTTGAGAAACGTTATTTCTCGGGTGGAGCAAACAGTGTACGCGGATGGTCGGTACGTAGTCTCGGTCCCGGTAGTTTTTCTGATGAAAAAGGTAACTTCATGAACCAGTCGGGTGATATTAAACTGGATGCCAGTATAGAATACCGCACACGTTTATTTTGGAAGTTCAGAGGTGCCTTGTTTGTAGATGCGGGAAATATCTGGACGATTCGCGAGTATCAGGATCAGCCGGGAGGTAAATTCAAGTTTGACCAGTTTTATAAGCAAATAGCCGTAGCTTACGGTCTGGGACTACGTCTGGATCTGGATTTTTTTGTACTTCGCTTTGATGGTGGTATGAAGGCTATTAATCCTGAAATGGGAAAGGATCGTTATCCCATTCTGAAGCCTGACTTCGGACGTGACTTCGCTTTCCACTTTGCAGTAGGTTACCCATTCTAAAAAAATCGGGAGGGGTATAAAAAGCAACGGGCGAATGATTGCTCATCCGCCCGCATATTCAAATTCTTTTCTTAATTAGCGTGCAGCGTAATAAGTGTTGATCATCGTTGCCTGACGAGCAGCAGCTACGCCTTGTGCATCCAATGTCACATTCATTGCTTCACCATTCGGCAGATACATCTGTGCGGTACCATCACCGTTCATTTGCAGCAATTCAGTGCTAACACCTTCTGCAACAACATTCCAAGTGTTCAATTCTTTGTCGTAAACCAACTCCATAGCAGTGGTTTCACCTTCTTTTGTGATAGAGTAACCGTTCTCCAATGTTTTTACGAGATAGTTTCCGTTTTCACCTTTTACTTTCTTCACATCACCCACGTTAGCCATCGGATTGGAACCGCTCCAGAATTCAATGGAGTTGATTACCAACGCATCTGCCAGATAGCAAACAGGATATACGGGGATAATGTTGCAAGCCAGATAAACAAGCTCATTAACAAACTTTGTACCGATATTTTGGTTCCAATTCACCAATTTACTGTGCAGGCCGAAAGAACCGATACAAGAACTGAAAAGAAATGCGCCACAAATCATCACGGTTGCAGCCAAATTCAAATTACTCTTTTTCATAATTACTTTCTTTTGTTTTACTGAGTTTATTGATTTAACTCTTTGCTCTTTTTCTTCGGGCAAATATAAGTGCTTTTTGTGAAAAATACACTTAAATAAGAGACAAAAACAAATTTTCAGTTAAACAGCCCCGGTAAAATTAAGGCTTTTTGGGAGTCAAAGCCTTACCCAGCCAGTGGTCTACGGCAAACTTTCCGGGACCGATAATATACATCAGTACATATACCACCAGATATATAAAAGCCAGTTCTTTGACCGCAAACGGATCGTTTCCGTGAATGACAAAAAATGCCATCCCCATTGTAAATATCATCGGCAGCATTGCCAGACGGTAAAGGAATCCAATGATAAATGCCATAGAACAAGCCAATTCACCGAATATGGCTAATCCTAAGGAAAGAGGACTACCCACACCCAGCGGGTCGGGAAATACAGCGGATAACTCCTGATAATTAGACCACTTTTCGATGCCGTGATTCATTAATAACAGACCAAATATAATTCTCACTATTAACAATATAGCAGACGCTGCTGCTCCATCCGGTTTAGACGGGAATAAAAATTTGTAAAGCATAGTCGTTCGTTTTAAACATTTATATTTAATATAACGAAAAATAAGGCATTATGGTTTATCTCTGCGCAAAGGTTTTATAATTACCCGCAAAGAAGGATCGTATGTAAAGTAACTCCACATCCAGTCTACGAAGATAAACAAACGGTTCTTTACACCGACAATACTCATTAAGTGAATGAATAGCCATACTGCCCACGCGGGGAAACCACCGAAGCGAAGTTTTTTCAGTTCCACCACTGCGTGATTGCGTCCTATGGTAGCCATGGAGCCTTTGTTATGATAAACAAAAGGTTGCATTTCAAGTCCCCGTTCCTTTCTATCCAGATTCTGGATCAGATTACGGGCTTGCTGAATGGCTGGTTGAACTACTTGTGGATGTCCCTTCGGGTATTCCTTGGAAATCATAAGTGCAGTATCACCGATGGCAAAAATATTGTTATAACCCTGAACACAGTTGTAGAGATCAACAAGTAGGCGGTTACCGGGACCATAGGCTTCTTTTGCAAGTCCCTCTATGCTGTTGGCACGTACACCTGCAACCCAAAAGACGTTGGTTGTTTCCAAGGTACGGTTATCACTCAGTGTCATAATTCCGTTTTCATAATTTGTTACCTGTACGTTAGTCCTGATTTCTACATCACGTTTTAGCAAGTAATTTGCCACTTCTTCCGAAGATTTTTCAGAGAAAGCGGAAAGCAGACGGGGGGCACCATCCACAAGGATAATGCGCATAAGGTTCATATCAAGATCGGGATAGTCTTGCGGAAGCACAAATTTCTTCATTTCTGCCAATGCACCGGAAAGTTCTATACCTGTAGCACCACCACCTACGATGACAAATGTCATAAGGCGTTTTCTTTTCTCCAGATTGCTGGTATTCTGCGCTTTTTCAAAACTTTCCAGTATCTGGTTGCGGTTAAACAGGGCCTCGGAAGTATTCTTCAGGGCCATTGTCCGTTGAGACAGCCCATCGTTACCAAAATAATTGGTACGGCATCCGGTAGATACGACCAGATAGTCGTATGAAAGAGCCCCGATGGAAGTCTCCAGAACATTATCTTCGGGAATCACCCGTTGTGCCTCACAGATACGTATATGGAAATGTTTTCTCTTTTTAAATATCTTGCGGTAAGGAAAAGAAATTGCACTCGGTTCAATACCGGCGGTTGCTACCTGATAGAGTAGGGGTTGGAAAATATGATGATTATTCTTGTCCAATAACACTATCTGGAATTTATCGCTTCTCAATTTTCGTGCCAACTTCAACCCACCAAAGCCGCCACCCACAATCACAAGTCGTTTTCGTCCCTCTTTATCGGGAATATCCATTTTTGTTTTCATAATGAAGTTCGTTATTCGTTCTAAAAGAATAACGCTAAATAGGGAATAAAGTTCTGGATTTCTTATTTCTTCATCTTTTTTTCTTAAAGGAAGAAGTTTGAACAAAATACTTCAGATTATTGTTATTATATGATTAAAAATAAAACTAAATTTGCCGACGTAGTTTCCTACAGGTATAATCATGGACGCTAAACTAACGAAATGGATATTGCCGGTGCTGTTATTACTAATAGCAACCGATATATGGGCACAAGGCCACACAGGAGCAGATGTTTCAGTTGCATCTTCTGTTTCTGTAACTGACACCTTACCACAAAAGAAAAGTTTCTTCAAGAAATTCCTGGACTATTTTAATGATGCCAATAAAGAGAAGAAAAACAAGAAGTTTGACTTCAGCGTTATCGGAGGGCCTCATTATTCCAGTGACACTAAGTTCGGTATCGGTCTGGTAGCGGCCGGATTATACCGTACAGACCTGAATGATACCATCCTTCCGCCATCTAATGTATCTTTATACGGTGATGTATCTACGGTAGGTTTCTATTTGTTGGGTATACGTGGAAACCACCTCTTTCCACAAGACAAATACCGTCTGAACTACAATCTTTATTTTTATTCATTCCCCAGTCTGTATTGGGGAAAAGGATATGAGAACGGTTCTAATGACGATAATGAAAGTGATTATGACCGCTTCCAGGCACAAGTAAAAGTAGACTTCATGACTCGTGTAGCGCGGAACTTCTACATTGGTCCGATGGCAGTCTTTGATTATGTCTACGGCCACGATTTTGAAAAGCCCGAACTGTGGGAAGGAATGAAAGCCCGGACTACCAATACAAGCCTTGGATTTTCATTACTCTATGATTCACGGGATTTCCTCACGAATGCCTACAGCGGTTACTACCTGAGAATAGACCAACGGTTCAGCCCCGCATTTCTGGGCAACAAATATGCATTCAGTAGCACAGAACTGACTACCAGCTATTATCATCCAGTATGGAAGGGGGGAGTATTGGCAGGACAATTCCATACGTTGCTGAATTACGGTAATCCGCCTTGGGGATTGATGGCAACATTGGGAAGTTCTTATTCTATGCGTGGTTATTACGAAGGGCGTTACCGGGATAAATGTGCCATGGATGCCCAGATAGAACTACGTCAGCATGTCTGGAAACGAAATGGTGTAGCTGTATGGGCAGGAGCGGGAACCGTGTTTCCCAAATTTTCCAGTTTCGAAGTTAAACATATTCTGCCTAATTATGGTTTTGGTTATCGGTGGGAGTTCAAAAAGAGAGTAAACGTAAGGTTAGATTTAGGGTTTGGAAAAGGCCAGACCGGATTTATATTCAACATCAATGAAGCTTTTTAAAAACATAAAGAAATGGTTGGAAAATCAGGAGCATTTGTTCTATCTGTTCCTGCTGATCCTGATAGTACCCAATATCATTCTCTGCTTTACAGAGCCGATGCCTGTGGTTGCGAAAGTGTGCAATATACTGTTGCCATTTGCTTTCTACTACCTGGTGATGACCCTGTCGAGGAACTGTGGAAAAATGTTCTGGATACTTTTCGTGTTCATCTTCTTTGGGGCTTTCCAGATAGTGTTGCTTTATCTCTTCGGGCAGTCCATTATTGCTGTGGATATGTTCCTGAATCTGGTAACGACTAATTCGAGTGAAGCCATGGAGTTGCTGGATAATCTTGTTCCGGCATTAGTGAGTGTGATTATCCTTTACATACCGGCATTGATTCTGGCTGCAATCTCCATTATAAAGAAACGGAAATTATCTCCGGAATTTATCCGTCGTGAACGGAAAAAGGCATGGATTGCCTTGTTCATCGGTTTTATTTCACTGGGCGCCGCTTATGGATTGGATAAACGTTACGAGTTGAAATCGGATTTATATCCGGCCAATGTGTGTTACAATGTAGCACTCGCATTCCAGCGCAATGCCCAAACAAGGACGTATCACCGCACATCAGAGAACTTCACTTTTAACGCCCAGCCTTCCCATCCGGAAGACAGGCGGGAAATTTATATTATGGTAGTGGGTGAAACATCCCGTGCCCTAAACTGGAGCCTTTACGACTATGGCCGGAATACGAATCCCGAACTCTCTAAAATAGAAGGAGTGGTATCTTTCTGCCATGTTCTGACGGAATCGAATACTACGCACAAGAGTGTACCGATGCTGCTGTCTTCTGTTTCTGCACAGAATTTCGATTCCATCTACTATCGAAAGAGCATCATTACTGCTTTCAAAGAAGCCGGTTTCCAAACAGCTTTCTTCTCAAACCAGCGGTATAACCATTCTTTCATCGATTTCTTCGGAATGGAAGCGGATACTTATGATTTTATCAAGGAAGATTCCCAGGATTCGCAATATAACCCTTCAGATGACGACCTGTTAATGTTGGTAGAAAAAGAACTTGAGAAAGGAAATCGGAAACAGTTCATTGTATTGCATACCTATGGATCCCACTTCAATTACCGGGAACGTTATCCGAAAGCTGCTGCTTTCTTCTTGCCGGATTTCCCCGTAGATGCAGAAGTGAAATACAAAGATAACCTGATGAATGCCTACGACAATTCCGTCCGGTATACGGATAATTTCCTGGCACGTATCATCCATCTATTGAAGGAGCAGCAAGTAGATTCCGGTATGCTTTACACGTCCGACCATGGGGAAGATATCTTCGACGACAGCCGACACCTGTTTCTTCATGCATCCCCCGTTCCGTCTTACTATCAGCTACACGTACCTTTCCTGCTGTGGACATCCGACAGTTATAGGGAAGAGTATCCCGGAATAGAGAAAGCTGCTTCGATGAACCGACAGAAAAATATATCTTCCAGTATTTCTTTCTTCCAGACCATGATGGAACTGGCCGGAATAGAAACTCCGTATCGCAATGACAGTCTATCTGTCACCAGCCCTCTCTATACAGAAAAATCGAGAGTTTATCTGAACGATCATAATGAACCGCGTCCGCTGGATGATATAGGGATGGGAAAGGAAGACTTTGAGATGCTGAAAAAAAGAGGTATAGACGCGCAATAATACTATTTACTTTTTCTTCCTGATCTCCTCTTTCTCCAGATTTCTCACAGAAGGAATACACATCATCAGAATTGCAGTCAGCACAATGGCAAAACCACAGTAGATAAATATGTTGCCTATTCCCAGAGAATCGGCAACGAAGCTTGTGACAAACAAACCGATGATGGAAGGGAACAAACTAACGCTGTCGAAAAGCGAGAATACACGCCCCAGATAAATCGGCTTGAACTGCGTCTGCAACAAAGAGGTAAAAGGACCAGATAAAAACGGTACGATGAGTCCTTGTACCACCGTCAGTATAGCAAAAAATACATACCCATTGCCGGGTAACATACCACATACGGCCAATGCCAGACCAAGTATCGCATAAGAGAACGCTATCATCAGTATCTTCCTTATCTTAGGATTCCAGATTCCCAGTAAAGCCCCTCCGGCCAACATACCCGCCCCGAAAAGTGTTTCTATCAAACTAATCTGATAAGCTGTTCCGGAAAAAGTATGCAGAGTCATCAGCGGCATCAGGGCGACTATCGGCAACACAAAGAAAGTAATCAAAATTTCTGTAACCATCACCCAACTAACCCCTCGGTTGCGCATAATCACATGGAAACCATCGCGCATATCGTTCAATACACTCTTAGCTGAGATATTTTCCTTCTTCGGATTCGGAATGTAAACAAACAGTAGGGAAGTGCAGGCAATGATTGCGCCTGCCACATCCAATAACATGACTACACTCATATCGAATGCCAGAAGCAGAACCGCTCCCAATGCAGGGCCGCCGATATTACAAATAGACTGGATAGCTTGGTTAATCCCCGCAATACGGGTCAGTTCCTTTTCCGGAGCCAACAATGGAATAGATGATTTCATGGCCGGTGAATGGAAAGAACCACCAATGGAACGAAGCGCCAGTAATATATAGATGTGCCACAATTCCACGATATCCAGGTAAAATAGCAAAGCGATAATACCAGAACAGAGTGCAACGAAACTATCTGCACCTATCATAGTCCATTTCCGGTTCCAGCGATCCACATATACGCCTGCAAATGCCCCTAACAAAGCTTGCGGCAATAAGGCGGCAATCATGGCAAAGGACAAAACTTCCGCAGAACCCGTTTTGAGACTAATCCATAAGACGATAGAGAACTGAGCGATGGAACTACTTAATATAGAAAATAGTTGCCCGCTCCATATTATGATAAATTTTTTCTTCCAATTATTCATGATGAGAGTGAAACTATATAATGAAAAACAGATAAATGCCTCCTGTTGTTGCATCTACATACGGGGAGATTTTCAATATTCTTAAGTCTAGTAATAATAGTAATATTCAGTAACGACAAAAAAGGTTCTGAAACTCAATTGTTTTCAGAACCTTATCTTTGTACACCCTCAGGGACTCGAACCCTGGACCCATTGATTAAGAGTCAATTGCTCTACCAGCTGAGCTAAGAGTGCATCGTTTTTCTTGTTTGCGGGTGCAAAAGTAGTCCTTTTATTTTATTCATCCAAGCAAAATAAAATCTTTTTTTCGATGAAAGCGGCTTTTTTTAATCAAACTCGTACAGGTCGGAGGGAGTGCTACGCTTTAAAGCGCAGAGTTGCACATCTTTACCTACCAATATACCTTTACTCTTTAATTTCCATTCCACCGTCTTGTAAGCAAGCTCCGGATGATTATTGTCTTTGCTCAAATGGCAAAGCCAGATATATTTCAAGTCTTCCGTGATATTTTCCGCCAGGAACTCGGCAGTTGCAATATTGCTCATGTGTCCCGTACGGCTGGTAATTCGCTCCTTTAAATACTGCGGGTATGTACCCATACGTAGCATTTCATCATCATAGTTAGCTTCCAGTATCAGATAATTCGCTTTACGGATAAACTTGGCAGCAGTAGGGGTGATTTCACCAAGGTCGGTAAGGAATGAAAATACTTTTCCGTCAATTTCAATGCAATAACCCACATTATCCGTACCGTCATGGGGAACTTCGAAAGACTCAATGTGAAAGTCTTCCAATACCATCGGTTCTTCTTTCTCCAGATAGCGGACGGAAGAGTGCAGCTTCTCCGTCATGCAATAACTTTTATTGATTCCCTCGTGGATGCGTGCAGTAGTGTAGACAGGGATATGCAGCTTCTCACCCAGTCCGCCCACCGCCTTAATATGGTCCGCATGGTCGTGTGTGACGAATACAGCACGTATCGTCTCCATGCCGACACCCACCTCTTTTAATGATTTCTTAATTGTACGTACCGCTATACCAGCGTCAATAAGTATTCCGTATTTTTCAGTGCCTATATAATAGCAGTTGCCACTACTTCCGCTCGCAAGGCTTATAAATTTTACTTTCATTATGTTCTCCTCAATTTAGAAAAAGCCGCCACTTTTATGGCAAAGTGACGGCAAATATACATAAAAAATGAGATATTCAGACCTTGGCTTTCTTCTTTTTGTCGATGGATTCGGTGATTTTGGCAAATACCAACAGTGCCAGTGCAGATATCAGACCGATAGCGGCGAAATAGTACCAGATATAATGCGCATTGGTGCTGGCAGCCTCCCATGCTTCACGAGTCTCAAAGAGGACAGGATCGGGACAGTATTTTGTCAGCAATACTCCGGCGATACCAAAACCGAAAATGGAAGAAAGGAAGGAATGGAGATGGCTAAATCCAAGATACATACCTTCTTCACCCTTAGGCGCTTGCAGGGAAAAGTACTCCAGATAACGCGGTGAAATGAAACATTCTGCCAGAGCTTGTATCACAATACCGGCTATCATCATTAATGTGATATTGCTCATTCCGCTTATTACGTCATTTCCAAGCAGGTTACCGCATGCCATCAGCAGAGCCGAGAATGGAATAAGGAACATACCGATATTCATGGAAGTAATAGCCGAACGTTTCGCCATCAAACGCGTCACGAAACTAACGCAGCAAACCACAACAAACGGGTTTACATTGGCTATCCAACCCGGCTTGGCAGTTTCGCCCGCCATACGGATTACGTATTTAGGCATCGTAGCGTATAACTGTTGCTGCACCATCCAGAATCCCGTTATAATCAGGATAAGGATCAGCAGACGCCAGTTCGTAATGATGCGCAGGAAGCCCTGGCCGATTTCACGCATACTTTTTCCTTCGCCTGCCGTATGGGTAGATTTATAGAGCAGAATAACGGAAAGCAATGCCAATATGGTCATCGTAGCAGAGAAATAGTTGATATAGATATAAGCCTGATCTCCAATAATATTCCGCAACGGATCAATCACTGTCTTTCCGGTGAATGCACCAATATTCACCATCATATAAAAGATGGAATAACCGCGTGCGCGGTTTGCTTCCGTAGTTTCTTTTGCCACTGAAGCCGAAATAATGGATTTGATAAACGATCCGCCCACCATGATAACAAACAGCACAGGAACGATCATCCAGCGGCTATCGCTATCCGGCAGTCCGGTGAAACGGGTTGCTTTGCCATATTCCACCAAACCGGCAGCTTCCAGCAGGGTAGGGAGAATTCCTAAACCCAGATATCCGACAGACAGCAGCGAAAAAGCAACAATCATGGATTTCCGGAAACCTATCTTATCGGCATAAGCACCTGTGAAGATAGGCAAAAGATAAAGACCACCGGAAAATAAACCGGAAATCATACTCGCTTCAAGGTCGTTGAAGCCTAAAATAGAAGAAAGATAAATGGTGAGAACGATAAAAACGGCATAATACGCCATACGTTCGAACAGTTCGACCGTGTTGCTTACCCAAAAGGCTTTAGTGAACCCTTTAGATACATTTTTGGGTGATTGAGTCATCCTAATATTATGTTGTTAGTGAAAAATTAAGCGCAAAAATACATTTTTATGAAATTATATGCAAATTTCTTTCATATTTGCCTATTGTAAAAGGGAGAAAACACTTTGTTTATTCAATAAGATTCGTATCTTTGTTCTGTAATTTTTCAGCATAAAACTATGACAATAGCAGTTGACTTCGACGGAACTATAGTAGAACATCGCTATCCCCGTATCGGTAAAGAAATTCCTTTTGCAACAGACACTTTAAAACTGTTGCAGCAAGACCAGCACAAGCTTATTTTGTGGAGTGTGCGCGAAGGTGAACTTCTGGAAGAAGCCGTCGCCTGGTGCAAAGAAAGAGGAGTGGAATTCTATGCTGTCAATCGTGATTATCCCGAAGAAAAGCAGCAGGACTGTGGATTCTCCCGTAAACTGAAAGTAGACCTATTCATTGATGACCGTAATCTGGGCGGATTGCCCGATTGGGGACTCATCTATCAGATGATTAAAGAACGTAAAACTTTCCGGGATATCTATACGCAAGGTAATATCTCCACGGACCAGGACAAAAAGAAGAAGTGTTGGTTTTAGTAGTAACCATAGAAACAATGATGTAGCCATTAACCCTGCCAGGGATATAAGAAGAAACGATGTCATTTTGCCGTAGATAGAAGTCGAAGGAGTGATGCGATAGTTTTAGAGTGCTTTATAAATATTGCGCTGTTACATGGTTATTGCTGATATAGCGTATAATAAAAATCATTTCACCGTCTTTCTGATAGACATTGAAAAATACATACCATTGTGTAGCCTTATTTTTCCGGAACGTAGCGTATAACATCTTCTTTCCGTACCTGTCAAAATAGGGAGGTGCCGGCTTGTTTAGCTTTAGCGGAAGGTTGTTTTTTATATCGAAAATCAATTCTTCCACGTACTTTTGTGCATTTTCCTCAAATCCGAAATATTCTTTTTTATAGAGAATCAGAATCAGCTCCATGAGGTATTCTCTCACCTCTGGTAATGCTATTACTTTCATTATTCTTGTTTCCTTTTATTCCCGAACAATTCATGAATGTCTGCTTTTACACCTTGAAGAAGTTCATCCATTGTTATAGCCCGATCAAGATCTGCATCTGGCTCAAGAATATATTCTTTGCTTATCAGCATATCACTTTCACTTACCGGAACAAGTTTAAAACTTCCGTTTTTACGGGACTTCAAAATAATGTCCTCTCCATTGTTAGCCATATCCATGAATTTAGATTGATTGGCTCTGAAATCTCTTGTGCTAATTATTATCATAATCTTCTGTTTTATGGGATTTATATGCAAATATAGTAAAAAGGAAATTGGTATCCAATTTGGACGCATTTTATCTTTAAAAGAAGCGAAGCGATGGATGCGTATAAAAGAAAAGGAGCGCATCAATATAACTTTGATGCACTCCTTACTATGGGTAAAAAGTAATTCTTCTTTTAGAACTTGAAGAAATTCTTAGCGTTATAGTAGCTGATATCTTCAATCATCTGGTTCACGCGGTCCATTTCAGAAGCCGGAATTTCACCATTTTCAATATCACGGCCAACAAGATTACACAATGTACGGCGGAAATATTCATGACGCGGATAGGAGAGGAATGAACGAGAGTCCGTCAACATACCTACGAAACGGCTCAACAGACCCAGTACGGAAAGAGCATTCATCTGTTTCTCCATACCGTCTTTCTGATCGAGGAACCACCAGCCGGAACCAAACTGTATCTTACCCGGAATCGTGCCATCCTGGAAGTTGCCCAACATAGTGGCAATAACTTCATTAGCGCACGGATTGAGGTTATAAAGAATAGTCTTCGTCAACTTGCCTTTGGAATTCAAGCGGTCGAGGAATTTAGACATTGCCTTAGCAGTAGTAAATTCACCGATAGAATCGAAACCGGTATCAGCACCGAGCAACTTGAACATCTTGCTGTTATTGTTACGGATAGCGCCATAGTGGAATTGTTGTGTCCAGCCTTTTTCCCAGTCCATTTCACCGAAGATAACTAGCATAGCTGATTTGAATTTCAGGATTTCTTCCTTAGTCAGTTCTGCTCCACCATATACCTTATTAAATATAGCTTTGATTTCAGCATCTGTATAGTCTTCTGCGTAGAATTCTTCAATGCCGTGGTCAGACAATTTACAGCCTTGTTCAGCAAAGAAGTCATGACGCTTGCGCAGGGCAGCTATCATATCATCGAAATTAGAGATAGCAACACCGCTTACTTCAGCCAGTTTCTCAACGTATGCACGGAAGTCAGCAGGAACTTCTACAGCCATTGCCTTGTCAGGACGCCATGTCGGCAACATTTTGATTTCAAAACCACTTTCGCGTGTCTGAATATGATATTCCAGAGAATCAATAGGATCATCCGTTGTACAAACTGCTTCTACATGATAACGGCGCATCATACCACGAGCAGAGTATTCCGGTTGAGCCAGCTTCTCATTACACTCGTCATAAATCTCACGGGCAGTCTTCGGGCTCAGGATCTTATCGATACCGAACGCTGTCTTCAACTCCAGGTGTGTCCAGTGATACAAAGGATTACGGAAAGTATAAGGAACGGTTTCAGCCCACTTTTCAAATTTTTCCCAGTCGGAAGTATCCTTACCTGTGCAGAAACGTTCGTCTACACCATTGGTACGCATAGCACGCCATTTGTAATGGTCGCCGCCCAACCAGATTTCAGTCAATGACTTAAACTGATAGTCGTCTGCTACCATTTTAGGGATTAAGTGACAGTGATAATCGATAATCGGCATCTTGGCCGCATGTTCATGATACAACTTCTGTGCGGTTTCTGTCTGCAACAGGAAGTTTTCATCCATAAATTTTTTCATTCTACTGTGTTTTAAGTATATAAAAATATTACTTTCTCTTTTCTATACCTATATAGTATTGATTGTAAAGCTAATAGGCAAGATATTGGTTTTTGCTTTTATTAACCGTTATCGAACACAAAAGTAGAAAAATTACTTGGAGAAACAAAATAATTCGTATCTTTGCCGCAAATATTTATAATATTTAAGTTTTAGACATTGAACCTTTAGTGCCTTAAAACGAATGAGACAAAGAATATGGAAAACAAGAACTACACCATTAAAGACATTGCCCGCATGGCGGGTGTTTCTGCCGGAACTGTGGACCGCGTGTTGCACAATCGGGGAGATGTTTCTGCTGCCAGCAGGGAGAAGGTTCAAAAAGTGCTTGATGAGATAGACTATCATCCTAATATGTTTGCCATTGGTCTGGCAGCCAAGAAGCGCTACCGTGTTCTGTGTATTACACCTTATTATGTAGAACATGATTATTGGTATTCCGTAGCTGAAGGCATCAACCGTGCTGCACAAGAGTTGCGCCCTTTTAATGTAAGCGTGGACTATTTGTGCTACCGTCATGCCGACCGGCTTTCTTATGAAAAAGCCTGCGCGAGACTTCGCAAAGAAATAGCGGATGCCGTATTGATTGCACCCAATTTCCGCGAAGAGACAATGTCGCTGACATCTTATCTGGAAGGGAAAAAGATACCTTACGTATTCGTCGACTTTAATATAGAAGACACCCATGCACTCTGCTACATCGGCCAAGACTCCCAAACAAGCGGGTATATGGCTGCTAAAATTCTGATGCGCAAGTATAAGGAAGGACAGGAGCTGATACTATTTCTTAATAATAAAAAGAATAGTCCGGCAGAAATACAGATGCAACGACGCATGGACGGTTTCATGAATTTTATTGCACAGGAACATGAGAATCTGGTGGTTCATGATGTAGTACTGAATAAAGAAGATGATGAAGCCAACCGCCGGACATTGGAAGATTTCTTTGCCGCACATCCCAAGGCAGTATTAGGAGCCGTTTTTAACTCACGTGTCTACCAGGTGGCAGGATATCTACAGGAGACAGGACACCATTTGGAAGGACTAGTTGGATACGACCTTCTGCCCAAGAACGTGGATTATCTGAAATCCGGCGAAGTAAATTATCTCATCGGACAACGCCCGGGACTGCAAGGATATTGCGGTGTAAAAGCTCTGTGCGACCATGTCGTATTCAAACGTCCGGTGACCGGTGTAAAGTATATGCCTATCGACATCCTGATGAAAGAAAACATCAATTTCTATTTTGAATTTGAATAAACATCATAATATCAATCACTTTAAAAACGATTTTTAAGCATGAAAGCATTAAACAAACAGACCGCTCCCAAGGCTCAGCGCCCGGAACGTATCATTCAATTCGGTGAAGGAAACTTCTTACGTGCATTTATTGACTGGATTATTTATAACATGAACGAAAAAACTGATTTCAATAGCAGTGTTGTAGTAGTTCAACCCATCGACAAAGGTATGGTAGACATGCTGAATGCACAGGATGATCTTTATCACGTAAACCTGCAAGGATTGGATAAAGGAGAAACTGTCAATAGTCTGACAATGATCGACGTTATCAGCCGTGCACTGAATCCTTACACTCAGAACAATGAATTCATGAAGTTGGCTGAGCAACCGGAAATGCGTTTTGTAATCTCCAACACAACGGAAGCCGGTATCGCTTTCGATCCCTCCTGCAAACTGACTGACGCTCCGGCTTCTTCTTATCCAGGCAAACTGACCCAACTACTGTATCATCGTTTCAAAACATTCAACGGTGATAAGAGCAAAGGTCTGATTATCTTCCCTTGCGAACTTATCTTCCTGAACGGTCACAAACTGAAAGAAACCATCTACCAATATATCGAATTATGGCAATTGGGTGATGAATTCAAGACTTGGTTTGAAGAAGCATGTGGTGTGTACGCTACGCTTGTTGACCGTATTGTTCCGGGATTCCCGCGCAAAGATATTGCAGCAATTAAGGAAAAATTACAGTATGATGATAATTTGGTGGTACAGGCTGAAATCTTCCACCTCTGGGTCATCGAAGCCCCGCAGGAGATTGCCAAAGAATTCCCTGCTGACAAAGCTGGTTTGAATGTATTGTTCGTTCCTTCTGAAGCACCGTATCACGAAAGAAAAGTAACGTTGCTGAATGGTCCTCACACTGTTCTTTCTCCGGTAGCTTACTTGTCGGGCGTAAACATTGTGCGTGATGCTTGTCAACATCCGGTTATTGGTCAGTACATCAATAAGGTAATGTTCGATGAGTTGATGGAAACATTGAACTTGCCGAAAGATGAGTTGAAGAAGTTTGCGGAAGATGTATTGGAGCGTTTCAACAACCCGTTTGTTGACCATGCCGTTACCAGCATTATGCTGAACTCTTTCCCGAAATATGAAACTCGTGACCTGCCTGGCTTGAAGACTTATCTGCAACGCAAAGGTGAATTGCCTAAGGGACTGGTTCTCGGTTTGGCCGCTATTATTACTTATTATAAAGGCGGTGTTCGTGAAGACGGTGCTGAGATCACCCCGAACGATGCTCCGGAAATCATGCAATTACTGAAAGACCTGTGGGCAACAGGCGATACCCAGAAAGTAACCGAAGGTGTACTTGCTGCAACTTCTATCTGGGGCGAAGATTTGAATAATATCCCGGGACTTACCGCTGCTGTGAAAGCTGATCTGGATTCTATCCAGGAAAAAGGTATGCTGGAAACAGTAAAGGGAATTCTTTAATTAATCTACAAGTATCACAAAGGAGATAGGGCGGGGCGGAGGCTTCGCCCTATTTTTTATGTTAAAGAACAGAACTGTGCATTTCATACTCAAATAAATTCTCTTTGTCACTTCTTTTGGGTATATTTAGAGCGTTAACTCTTAAAAATCAAATGACTATGGGAAAGACATTATGTACTGTTCTCGTGGGACTCTTATTCCCTCTATGTGTCCACTGTCAAACTTTGAACACATCTTATAATTTCCCTCGTTCAGGAGATAAACTAATGAAATGTCAGATAACCACTATTCAACCCAATAAAGGTGGTAACCAACAAGTCTGGAATTTCACAGATATTAAGCTCCAAGATGCGAATTATGAATTAAAATATGAAGCTCAGGGCAATGACACAATTATTGCTACAGAACACCGTACAATGTATTACTATCAAAAATCCGGCGACTCTCTCTTGTGTATTGGATATGAAAATCCAACAACTTTTATTATTTATCAAAAGCCTGAATTATTGCTTGTCTTTCCTATCTCTCAAGGACATACCGTCTATGATTATTTTGAAGGTAAAGGAAATTATTGTAATTACTTAGATATACATTTACGTGGCAAAACAACAATTACAGCAGACGCTTCTGGAAAATTAATATTACCAGACGGAGATACGATACAGAATGTATTGCGTACTTATACTCACAAGTATATCCATCAACAAATGCAACCTCAAAAAAAATCAGATAATTCGTCATGCATAGATACTATCCCTTTCACTATCAATAAAGATAGTATAGACTATCTAATTGCCAATGATTCCGTTCATATAGAAATGGAAATATGGCGCTGGTACGCTAGTGGATATCGCTATCCTATATTTGAGACAATAAAGAGTACCACATACAAAGTAGGGACTCCTTATGAGCATTTTACTACTTCTTTTGCCTATATGCCTAGTGAACAATATTATGATTTGCCACATGATGCAGAAAACCAAAGACAAAGAGAAATCAAACAACAAGAAAAAGACTGGAAAAAAGAAAGAGATAATAAAGAGCCCCCTAATATCCCAATTGATTATCAGATTCAAGTATATAATAATGATCTACAGGTTTATTATGAGTTAAAAGAATCGAGTAATATTTCGATTATTCTTTATAACATACAGGGGGAACAACTTTCTGCCATTCAGAAATATAGCCAATCTTCAGGAGTTTATAATGAAATTATTAAAATAGGTGAATATCCTAAGGGGAAGTATATATTACAGATAGTTGTAGGAAATAAGAAATATGGCGAAAAGGTCATAAAGAAATAATTATGAATTATCATTAAAGACAATAGTTATGAAAAAACATATTTTGATTATAATATATTTAGTTACAAATATATTTTGTGTGCATTGCAGCTCATTGTCCAATGATACAATAGAATTGTCACGATTTTCCGCAGATAGCATAAATTCTTTGATCAGAAGACAGCAAAATGAAAGATATGAAAAGAAATTCATGCAACGAAGTAATACGGACATGAATGACAACCTCTTAAATGTATCGGATTATACGCCACCTACACCTGAAGCTGCCGGCATGAATTTATATGGAAATATCCCTGTTAATGAATATACAGGCACTCCTGATATCTCTATTCCTTTATATACACTAAGAAGTGGTCAAATAGAATTGCCCATTACTCTATCATATCATGTAAGTGGTATAAAAGTTGCGCAAGAAGCAACATGGGTGGGATTAGGATGGAATTTGCTTGCAGGAGGATGTGTTACCCTGAACGCTGTTGGTAATGTAGATGCATGTTCTACAAATTATCCATCATGGGAAGAATGGGAAAAAATTAAATATCAATGGAAGGTTGTTGCTGGGGATACAGCCAGTATTCGAACAGGTATTGAAGATCAGTTTCACAAATGGGGATGTTTATCCTATGATCAATACACAAGTACAACTACCGATGATGTATTAAATCAAGGGTTATTCGGACAAGGGGAAAGAGATGTTTTCGAAGTTTCTCTTCCTAATGGGCGTTCATTTAAATACATATTACATCCCAAAAATCAAATCCCTATCATTATCGGGCCACGTTATAATTACAAAATAGTACACTCTACGGGAAATATAGTGGTAACTGATAATTCTGGAATTCAATATACTTTCACAGCCTATACCTTCAATGGCAAGTATGCACCATTGACATATTTATTAACTGCAATTAAAGATACGAGAGGTAATATTATATCACTTTCTTATGTTGATGCGACCTGTTACTCTATTCCTGTTATTTCAGAATATTACACAATTGGCTATCCTCTTCATAATGATTTTACTAAACGGAACTTCAATTCAACAACCAATAAAGCTCCTTATCTATCAAAGATAGAGTCTAATACTGAAGAGATAAAATTTACATTAAGTAACAGAGAAGATCTTTCTCCTGGAACAACAGGGAGATTAGTTTCCATCGAAATAAAGAATAAGTTAAACAATGAAATTATATATTCATATAATTTTGACTATAGTTATTTTATGTGTGCTACGAATGCAATTGGAGGTAATACATTAAGTAGTGAAGATTGTATAGGAGCAGCAGGATATGTTTCTCAAAATCCAGAAGTAACTTTACGTAAACGTCTCAAACTACTTTCTCTTTCTAAACAAAATAACAACATGCAAGGAGAAACATATTCATTCGTTTATAATGAAGAACAACCATTGCCATATAAAACATCCTTTGCTGTGGATTATTGGGGATTTTACAATGGTGCAGAAAATATATCTTCACTTACCGGCTATCGCCACACACTTATACCCTCTATTGAAGGGTTAGGAATTAACCAAGATGCACTTATAATTCAGGGACAGGAGCTACCAGCACAAACTGCTGTCAGGAATGCGAGTCGTAAATATATAACAGCTAATATGCTAAAGAAAATAACATACCCAACAGGAGGTAGTGTAGAGTTCGAATTTGAACCTCATACTTTTGCTAATGCCAAAGTTATTTCAAAAGAGGATTTAGAAAAGTATGCTCCTAAATTGGCATATTTAAATACGGTGAATAACAATAATGCAGAGTTTTCCACTCCATTTGTAACTTTCAATATTCCATTTGCACAAACTGTAACCATAAATGTAACAGTTCGTTTTGATGATTATTCAGCGAGTCAAGTCGAAGGTTCAGGAACAATTATCAGGCAGGTTGGTTCAAGTGGAGGAGGTATTATAAAATCATATAAAGTAACATCACAAAATGCAACTGATGAACACTCATATCATGTTGTTGAATCATTTACCTTGGAAGCTGGGGACTATGTACTGTCATCCACTTTAGCGTCAATTGTTCCCAATCAGGGTTATACAGCCCGTAATGTTAGCGCTGCAACCTTAACTTACAAATCACAAATATTCAATGTAGATATAGATACTTTGGAACATATGGGTGCCGGAGTGAGAATAAAAACTATTACCCAAAGGAATAACACAGGAGAAATCTTAGAGAGAACCAAATATCTTTACGAATTGGATAATCATAAAAGTTCCGGTCTGTTGATGATTCCTATTAACTTTGTGACTGATCATAATATTCGTCATGGTCTGGATAATTGTCCTATACATAGTATGGTAGACCATCAATTTCGCAGATATGATGCACAAACATTATCTCCTCCAGCTTATGCTTCCAATGGAAATCCAGTCGGTTATAGTCGTGTGATTAAACAAAAGGAAATAATCAATATAGGAAAAGAAGTATTTGTCTTTGCCAATGAAAGTTGTGAAGTTATTGATGCTACACTTTGCTATTTTCCAGAGAACTATAGTGGACGTTTAATCAGGAAAAGTGCATATGATGCAAATAATAAACTCGTAAAAGAAGAAATTAATAAATACTCCATTGCCAATAAGGCTAAAGAATTAGTCAATATAAAAGTCATAGACAATTATGTTGGTCCTGTAAATCATTGCCTTTCAATTGAAGCACATCCTTATTATAATCCATACATATATAATGGACGTTTTTTTATAACTTTATATCCATACATTGCTTATGATATTCAATTAACGCAACAAACAGAAACTGAGTACCTCAATTCAGTACCAATAAGCAAAGAGAAACTTTATACATATAATCAACGTAATCAAATATCAACCTGTAAAACAAGTACCAGTCGCTCCGACTACATTCAGGAAACATATAAATATGCTGCCGATTCTTCTTTCTATAAAGATCACTTAGATCATAATGTACTTACTGCAGTAATGAGATATAAACGTACATCAGGCAGCTCAACTGCCATTTTAGAAAATAAGTATGGAAATGTATTTACTAAATTTACATTGCTTTCAAGTACGGAGTCAAGCAATGTATCGCCCAAAAGACGTACTGTTTCATATAAGTATGATAGTAAATGGAATCCTGTCGAAGTAACCTATCAAGACAGTTCGTCGGTTGTTTATTTATGGGGATATAAATATTCCCGGATTATTGCAAAAATTACTAATATTACATATGCCAAAGTACTGTCCCGATTGGGAGAGAGTTTATTGAATACACTATGTAGCTCTAATATACCTAATAGTACTTCGCTGTATAATTTGCAAAATATATTTTCTGATTGTGAAGTTACCACATGGCTTTATAATCCATCATACGGAGTTAGTGAAGTGAGGTCACCCAATGGATTAAAAACATTCTATGAGTATGATGCTATAGGCAGAGTTTCTGAGATATTAGATCTAAACAGAAAAACAATCATGTCATTTCAATATCAGTTATCCCATAATGGGACATCACAAAATTTCTTCAAAACTCGTACTATGATGAATGAGGAAGGGAACAAATATATGGAAGTATATAGTTATTATGATGGTTTAGGGCGTCCATACCAGACAGTGGAATGTAAAATAACTCCATTCCAAACTCATTTAATCACTTTACAAGAATATGATGCTGCAAACAGGAAAACATATACATGGCTGCCAGTTGAGTCTGCTACCAGTACATTTATGTCATCTGCTTCTGTTAAAGCTCAAGCTGTAGCTGATTATGGAGATACGCATCCTTATACAAAGACAGAATACTCAGCTTCTCCTTTGAATAAAATAGTCAATCAATATGGAGCAGGGGAAGATTGGAATAATCACCCTGTACACATTGAATATATGACAAACACCACTTCTTCTCCATTAAACTGTCTTAATTACATGGTTAATGACAACGGAACTTTAGTGTCCAGCAATCAGTATTACGCCGCAGGACAGTTATATGTAACCAAAAGTACTGATGAAGATAATAACGTCGGGTATACCTTTACAGATAAGTCGGGACACACTATATTGACACGACAAATCTCAGGAAGTCAAAATCTTGATACCTATTATGTGTACGATGGACTTGACAATTTACGATACGTTCTTCAACCTATGTATCAGACAAATACCAATCTGAATATGTATGCTTTTCAATATAAATATATGGGAAGGCAATTGTGCATAGAGAAAAAGATGCCGGGAGCAGAAGCTATTAAATATGTATATGATAAGTTGGACAGACTCATATTTTCACAAGATGGCAATCAACGGCTACAAAACGAATGGACTTTTTATTTGTATGATAGATTGAATCGTCTTACAATACAAGGCATTTGCATGGAAATAGATCGGCTAAATTTAATTCCCGATATAGTAGTAACTTGCTACAGAGAAAATAGCAATACAGGTTTAGGGGGAAGTGGATATTATTCTACATTTATACCGATTGATAAGGTCAAAGAAATACATATTGTGAATTATTACGATGATTATAAGTTTTGTTCATTAACAGGATTTTCCGGTGTACCACATTTTTCAATGGGCAGCAATGCCAAAGGCTATCTAACCGGTAATGTCGTTACTGTTTTGGAAGATGGTAAGAAACTATATTCCGCTAATTATTACGATGTCAAAGGCAGAATGACAAAAAAGGTCTCAAGCAATCATATGAATGAATATGAAGTGGATAACATTACTTATTCTTTTACTGATAAACCATTAACAACAAGTCATACACATACAGCAATAAATACAACAGAATTATATACTTATGTTTATGATCATGCAGAACGCTTGCAAGAAGTAAAATATAAGTTAAATGGGAATAGTGAAGTAAAGCTTGCTATCAATACCTATGATAAGTTAGGAAGATTAAAAACAAAAACTCATCATAACGCTTCAGGACATAAGCTGACTTATGAATATAATATACGTAATTGGTTGACCCAAATCAGCGGAACACTTTTCGAACAAAATCTTTATTATAACACAGGGAGTGGAAGTCAATGTTATAATGGCAATATTGGAAGTATGACTTGGAAGAGTGGGGAAGACGGTATACGTGGCTATAAGTTTACTTATGATAATATGAGTCGTATGCGAAATGCTATTTATGGCGAAGGAACAAGTATCACTCCTCCTACAGGAAAAAACTTCTCAGAGAATGTGATCGGTTATGATTATAATGGGAACATTACCGGTCTACAAAGATATGGTAAGGTGAGTGGAAGTACTTATGGAAAGATTGATAATTTGTCCTTAACGTATGTGGGCAATCAACTTAATAATGTGGCAGATGCCGCAACAGATCCTCTTTATAATGGTGCATTTAACTTCGTTGATGGCAATAAAACTTCTATTCAGGAGTACAAATATGATGCTAATGGTAATTTAGAACAAGATTATAATAAGAAAATAGCTAAGATTCAATATAATAGTTTAAATTTGCCAAGTACACTACAATTTGCAAATGGTAATAGCACGAATTACTTATATGGTGCTGATGGTATGAAACGACGAGTAACCTATAAAACAGCAATTGCCAATATTTCCGTACCAATGGGACAGATAAAGGAATTGGCAAGTAGTCAGATTTCTCAAACTAATACTACTGACTATTGTAGTAATGTGATCTATGAAAATGGAGTTCTAAGTATGATTCTCACTGAAGAAGGTTATGTGACGTTAAGTGGAGATGCTCCTATTTATCATTACTACCTGAAAGATCATCAAGGCAATAATCGCATAGTCATGAATCAAAATGGAACAACGGTTGAACAAGTTAATCATTATTATCCATTTGGTGGCTTGTTTGAAGAGGGTCTAGCTACAAGTAATCAGAATTATAAGTATAATAGTAAGGAGTTGGATCGAATGCATGGTTTAGATTGGTATGATTATGGGGCGAGACATTATGATATGGCATTAGGAAGATTTACGACGATGGATCCATTAGTAGAGAAATGTTATTGGATTAGTTCTTATACATATTGTCTGAATAACCCTGCAAATCTCATTGATCCGGATGGTAGAGACTGGTATCGTGTTAAAGATGAGAATAATGAATGGACATACCTATGGAGTACTGAAATTCATTCACAAAAAGAATTGGATAAAACGATAAAAGGAGCAGAATATTTAGGACTAACATACAAGTCTGATAATACATATTATAGTTTATTTGGTCAAACAGAAGACGCAAACACAAAGGAGGGTAAAGCTATGAGCAAATTGGACGCTGCGATAATTAACTATGTTGATTTTCTAAAAGAGAGTGTAATTGATTCTGAAATAAAACAAAGACAAACAGATTTTGACATTGGGGCATACGCAAGAACATCCGCTCTTGGTTTAACAGAAGATACCTATTTTAGTTTTGAATATGGAGCACAGGGAAATACTGGTATAGCCTATTATTATATGATAGGTAGAGGGCAACAGAATAAGGGAACTTTTGAAAGCTGGACAACAACAAATAGATTCACTTATAATTCAAATAGGGGAACTGGTAGTATGAAATCCGGATATAATTTAAGATTTCCGAGAAGTGGCGGATCAAGCAATAACTGGAGTGCACGAGTCGTTTTTACTACTAAAGAAGCAAAAAATAACACCTATTCTATATTCAAAAAACTATTTTTTTATGAAAGCAAATAACTTTTTTTGTATATACATTGTATTATGTCCATTCTTTATTTTTTTCACCAACGAGATAGATAAAGAATTATCATCCCCCTTTTACTCTAAAGATGGAAAATTTGAAATTGACAATAAAGATACAATCACTGCGCACTTCCCCTTTTTAGCAGATATATTAGACTTCTATTATGTCTATTACTTGGCAATGCCTGATAGCCTTGATGAATTGGAGGAGTTTATTGATAGTATGCATGTTGCATATCCAGAAGAATTATATTATTATGATATACTAAAAAAACAAACTCTTGTAACTCTGAAAGAAAATAAAGCACATCTATTTTTTAGGGAAAATGAGTGTGAATTTCAACTGTGGATGCAAGAAAAGGATAGTACTATATTATTGTATAATGTAGGTAAGAAATGTTGCGATTTGGACTGTTTCCCACATCCGGAGGAGAAATTTGCAATAATAAATCAGTTAGTTAATTCTACACCAAAAGCATTTAATGCAAAAAATAAAATTATTATAATGAAAACACAACTCTCTAATGTTCTTCTAAATGAGATAATGACCATTTCTCAGAAATATAAGATGGATAAAGATAAAGCTATTTTAATTGACTATATAAGAAATGATGGGCTCTTTAATTATTGCAATAAAGAAAGAATCGATAATAATGAACCTTATTTCAAAAAAATAAAAATCATGTTGAAGAAATTCTGTGAAGAGAATGGTATATATAGATTGGTATTTTATACATACTGCCCTCATAGCAGCGTTTTTTAAAATGAAATAACTGATTGTATGAAGAAAATATATTTAATATTATTATTCTTTTCTTTGCTGGCGGGCTGTCAGCCCAGCAAAGAATCCCCTGTTCTTTTTGCCGCTTTGCAGAAAGTTGAGTGTATGATTGAACAAGATTCTTTTCCCGCTAAGTATGTAATTATGTATGAAGTAACATCAAATGACATAGGTTCTATTTATCAGATAACATCAACTGATAGTCCCTTTGTGGAATGGAGTCTGGAAAGACCAGAAAGAGTGATAAAGTACAAGGATAAATATATCTGCTTAATAAGCCCTATGGCTTCAACAGATATATCCAAAGAAAAATTGCTTAAAATGACGAATTATCAAAATGATACAATAGGTCCTATACGTAATGAAATGTGGTATATAGGGGTATCGAAAGATGGAAAAAAGCAATCGTTAGTTTCCACGCACATAACTTATCTGACCTCTCGTTTCTATACTTTTCCTAAACTTTTGGAATATGTATTCAATGGTTATGATGAGGTTAATTTACCACGTTTTGTATTAGGTATGTATAGTTTGGTTGTAGATACTTCATACACTCCAAAGGAGGCGTTTCGCGATCATATTCAATATATTGAAGGGGATATCTATTATACAAATCCTTTTGATGAATATTTTACAGAAAACAAAGATAGCATACATAGTCCTTTTTTCGCCGTATTGAATGGAAAAGATACGCTTAAACTAAACATTACAGATACAATAATGCAGTGTTTATTCTTTGAGAGTATGAATAATCCTATTTTCTTTAAGTCACTACCCCAACAAGAATCATGGTATAAATTATATAATTTGCTTCGTGATTCAACTTTTTACTTTCAAAATGAAAAAGGAAAGTATGTAAAATATTCCATTCCTTTTGGTGATAGCTATTGGCTTTTTGGTGTAAAGGATAGTCTAGGACATAATTTGTATGATCTTTATAAAAGAGGAGTAAAAGAGAATTTGAAGAATATAGAAAGTTTTGATGAATGGGATTCTAATTGATATCATACAGGTATTCTCACTGAAAAAGGTTATGTGACATTAAGTGGAGATACACAAGTATAAATTCATCATTTTAAATTGTATTGTTCTATCATGCATAAACGATAATGTTGTAACGCAGTTGCGTTTCAGCAGCGCTCACAAATAAAAGTTCATAGCAGTTTACTCTCACTACTCTCACTTTGAAAATAAACAGTTGATAAATAGAATATCAAGTGTGGTGAGAGTAAAATAAAAGCGTGAGGGTAGGTGGCTTACTCTCACACTCCGAATTTACATTTTTGTGGCTTAACTTATTGTTTTACAATTTGATATCTTGTGATAAACGCCTATATCAAAAGCACCTGCAATCCGTGTTTTTTTTAGTTTTTTCCCCGTGCAAACGGTGAATATTCCCCATTGCAGTCAGTTTCCTTATACCACACACCGTCCAGAAAGTCTGCTTGCCATTGGTTGGTTGACTAAATTATGAGAGATTAATTGGTTTTACATGAGGTCTTATCTGGTTTTGCCCTAAGTAAAAGCTTGTTCAGTCTTAGGAATAATCGGATGTCAACCTCGGTCAACAGGCCTGTCAACCTTGGTTGACGGGCCTGTTAGCCTTGGTTGACAGGCCTGTTAACCAAGGTCAACACCCTATCGGACTTATTGCAAAGGTAAGCAATCAATGGGGTAAAGTAAAGTGAAGCCTGATTGCTATTCAATTAGCATCAAAGCTTCTGCCGCAGAATGAATGGGCCGACTATTCCGCCGTACGCAAAATGAACGTCGTAGCTCCAATGGTAACAATGGCTCCGTCTTCAATGCGAATGCGATCTTTATCTCCCAGTATTTCATTATTAAGGAAAGTTCCGGTCAGACTGGGAGCATCCTGCAGAGTATAAACAAGCACGCCTTGCTTATTGCGCTTCACGTTGATAATGCAGTGACAACGATCCATACTCATATCCGAGGTTTCAATGGGAGTATTGATATTAGTACCAACACAACGACGCCCAATCACATTATCGCCCTCCTGCAAAGGTAACACTTGCTTAAATCCGAATACATTCTCAATCACCGTAATGCTACCGAAAGCATCCTTGAATTCTTCTTCGTCAGGACGTTCTTCTTTTTGAGGAGCACGCATTTTTGTTTTTCCCAGGCGAATACTAAATTGCTTGCCACAATGCTCACAAACGAAAACCAAAGATTGGCCTTCGCTATATTTTGTTTCATCAAATAAAAGATAGTTCTCACATTTAGGGCAACGGATACGCTTCATGACAATTACAAATTAAAGAATTAAAAATTAAAGCAAAGCAAATGCTTCCTACTTCTTCAAAACCCAAGCATTCTTATATGTTTCATCCTGGCGAATTCTAGCCAATGCTTGATAGGCTTCTACTTCCGTCCCGCAAGATTCAATGCTAACACGCATTTTACCATCACCGACAATCGCTTTTGCACCTTTAAAACCTTTAGAAATCAACTGAGCAGCCATTGTTTCTGCATCTTGTTCAGTTCCAACGCTGGCAATGATAATATGATAAGGTCTTTTAGGAGTTGCAACAACCGGTTTAGCTGTAGCAGGCTGTACATTCTGCTTGGGAGCTTCAGTCGTTGTAGCTGAATGGGAGGCTTCTTCCTTCACTTTTGTTTCAGAAGCAACAGCTGGTGTTTTACCAACCTTAACTTCTCTGACAGCAACAGGAGCTACAACTTTCTTAGTTCCGGCTTGTTTACCTGTTGCAGATTTGCGTGTAAGAGTATTCTGCTTTACAACAATCGGTGTAACGGCCAGAGATTGTTTTTCTATTTTTTCAAATAATTCATCCGGAAGTAACTTTGCATAGTTTTCCTCTATCACTTCTGTGTTTTCTATCGGAGTAGAAAAGAAGAAAGAAAGCACTATAGCAGCTACTACTGCAGCAGTATTTGTTAGGTATGCACGATTAATTTTGATTGCGAAAGTACGCTTTTCTTTCTTAACAACAGTAGGAATTGAATAAGAAACAGCCTTTTCTGCCTGTGGCTTTTCCAAAGCAGATAATTCCTGCATTTCAAATACATCCAGCCCGTATAAATAGGGGGTTGTGATCTTATTATCATAAGGCGCGAAGTCGAAGGTATTATGAATGGTATAACGTACTTCGCCAACATTTGGCAGATCAACCTTACCTTCTTCGTGTAAAACAGAAATCAATTCACCCACTTTACGTTCTACCATCTTGGTAGCATCAGAGAAATTGGTTCCATATACAGACATATAAGACTGAACCAGCAAACCGTCATTCATCTTCAGTTGTGGATTAAAACCGATGATACGGGTAGGAGGCAGGAAAATATTCTCTTCTTTCACTCTCGTAGCCGGAGCATAATGAGCAACAAATCCTCCTAAACCCGGAACAATGACGCAGTCATTTTCCAATAACAAAGCTTCTATATGTTGTGCCAATTCAATCATGATGCAAAAGTAACGCAAATCTCGGATATAAGCCAGTTTCAGGGCATTTTTCTTTTCAACAACTTATCAACAATGCCCATTTCGAGAAGAACAAATAGGCCAACTTACTTCCTATGATTAAGTTAGCCTATTTCTTATTCGTACATTTAGAAATTTCAATTACTCCTGCCAACCAGTTCCATTATATTGATAGATTTTTCCATTCGGAAAGAAAATTTTATCTCCTACCAACCAACTGCCTATAGTTGGAAGTTGATTATTCAATAACTTCACAGAGACATTATATCCATCACAGGTATAGCTTATACATGGAGTATAATTTACATCAATATTATCTGTTCTTTTGTGTACCAATCCATCTATTCCATTCTCTCTCAATATAAAGTTCTCTTGATTCTGCATCACCACACCGAAATCATAATAGGAGTTATAACGACCACTTGTGGTTCCAACAAAGATTCGAACCAGCAAATTAGTTAGTTGTTGAATAGAACTTCCACTATTATACATTGTAGCACGATATGCAAATGTACTATCTATTGAATTTACAAGAACTTCTCCATCAGTCAGTGAACCTCCCAATAATTTTAATTTTCGAACATCATCTACAATATAAAGAACTCTCATATATGCCTTTCTGCTGCCAGATTCATTAGACCATGTTAGAGGAAGCACGGAGTTCGAATCAAGATGCTTGAAACTATTAACAACATGGCCAACGTTTATGATTTCTCCATTTGGATTAATATAATGTGTTTCATTGTTATATTTATTTTTATATTTGAGCATAATAGCATTACCGCTATTGTGACCATTCATACCATTATTAATAAGGCCATATACATTTTTCAGCACAATTCTGGAATTCTCAAAAGTACTTAAGCTTACAATAGGATAATATGAATTAAAATCAGTCAAGCTAATTAAATTTCCGAAAAACACATTTTCAAGAAACAATTCACTTCCTACATTATACTGTCCAGTAATTAATATATTTCCATTTTGATTTGCATAGAAATATGCATTCTTCATTATTATCGATGAGCGTTCAGCAATAATAGCTCCTAATTCATTATGAAAACTTTCTAAAAGAATATTTCTGCAACTACTTACATATACTGTTGCATTTATAGAGTTTCGAATAGAAGCATTTGCACCTCCTCCTATATAAATTGATACACCATCTGATATATGGTTTATCTCAGACGCATCTCCTAAATACCATTGAATCCTATATGTATCTGAAATTTGTTTATTAAGTGGGAAAGAAGAATTATCTCCATTGATAACAACATTGCAGATATGTTTGTTATCTATGTATGCATCAATCTGCTTATAGAATATAGCTGGTCGAAAAGCATATATATCATGAATATATCGACTATCGCCACCTAAGATAAAATGACAGAGCTTGTTATCTGGGTTACAATAATTTATATGACAAAATTCCTCTTCAATATTTCCTGGATATTCTATCTCCCAATTTAAACTTTGCTTGTTTATATTCAAGTAAAACATATACTCACTAGTATTCCAACTTGAGCTAGGAAAGAAACTTGCATTATTACCATTAAAAGAAACGCCAACAGGAAGATACATACCTCTGCTTATATTGTATGACATAGCAAAGCAAGTTACAAAAATAGAAGATGAAGAGAAATATGTTTTTTGGGCTTCAGAAATAGCATAAGCAAAATCGAATGCACGTTGAAACATTTTATAATCTTCAACCTCTACAAACCAATTAGCGATAACCTTTTCTATATTAAAACTACCAGCTAATTGCATATTAGATTTAATAAATCCATAGAGTCGATTATCATTTATAACAGTATTTAGCCCTGTTAATGTACCATTACTAATACTTCCACCTTCAAAACTAAGTACACAGTCTGCAGGCATTTGAATTTGCTGTCCATTAAAGTCGACATCTTCCGCTATTTTATAAATAGTAGAAGCTAACTTTATACCATTTGTCCTCACATAAGAACTTGTTAAATCAATTTTCTGTTTCATAATAGTTGAATTAAATAATTAACATTGAAAAACATCGCAAGGTACTGCTTTAGTAGTCACATTCAAAGTAAAATATAAAACCATTTTAATGTTAAAGAAGATAGATATAGAACAGTGTTATTTAGCAATACTACTTACCTTATACTTTTTCTGCTCAAAAGAGTTTCTACACGAAAGCATAGCAAATAGCTTATATAGCAAAATAGTCATCATTAGGTAAGCCAATTCTATCCAGATATAAAAGATTAAACCACTTGTAAAATAATAGAAAACATACAAATTTCCTGTCCATAAGAAGTTAAGAGTTTGTCGATAAGGAGTTAACTTCTTACAGGCTTGAAAAATACTGTTTATAAAATCCTGAATATCAAATAGTACAAATCTACTAAGAATTCTGCCTATTTTACCGCGATTTTTCTTAAATGCTGATGCATAAATAATAGACAATTCAACAATAAACCGGAAAAACTAACGTTTATTGGCATAAGAGAGTTATTTTTGCAACCAATCAAACTATAAAAATATTAAAATATACGATGAAGATTAAAACGCTGATACCTGCCCTTTCACTTCTTATATTAATGTCGTGCAAAACAACGAACGACTCAATTGCATATTTCCAAGATCTAGATAATTTGGCTGCATATTCCAGAGATAGTATTAATTATGCCCCTAAAATAGTGCCTGATGACGAATTGTCTATTACTATATCAGGAGTGGATCCTAATGCTGTGGCTGTATTCAATATGCCTTTGTCCAGCTATATGACACCCGGTGAGACCAATGTAACCATGACACCTGTACTACATACATACTTGGTAGATTCTCATGGTAAAATCGACTTCCCTGTGCTTGGCAAAATCTCTGTAGCAGGAATGACTCGTAGTGAGTTAACGGATCTGATGACTGATAAACTGGCTACTTATGTAAAAGATCCGATTGTAACAGTTCAAATACGCAATTTTAAAGTTTCGGTTCTGGGCGAAGTAACTAAACCTGGTACGGTCAGTGTCCCCAATGAACGTCTATCTATCCTTGATGCTATTGGTATGGCAGGAGATCTAACCATTTATGGTAATCGCAAAAATGTATTACTTATACGTGATAACGGAGGTAAAAAGGAATATCATCGTTTTGACCTCACTTCTATAGAATCTCTGAATTCACCTTATTACTATTTACAACAAAATGATGTGCTGTATGTAGAACCTAACAAGGCCCGAAAAGGTAATGCCAAATATAGCCAAAACCAACAATTCAATATATCATTAGCTTCTACTATAATCAGCGCCATCTCTGTCTTGGCATCATTAGGAATCGCATTATTGGTAAAATAAAATCACTGTTATGTCTCAACAAAACCAATTGAATGATATCGGGAAACTAAAAGAAATTTTAGTATTCTATTTGAGAAGATGGAAAATATTCATAGTCAGTCTCATCGTATGTATCAGCATTGCTATATTGTATATATATATAACTAAACCTGTTTATTTGGTAACAGCAAACATCCTTGTGGAAGAAAAAGAAAGTAGCCCAATGAATCAGATGCAGTCGATGATGAAAGGATTTTCTTTAACCGACGTTTTCGGAGGAAATTCCAGCATACATAATGAAATAGAACTGATTCGTTCCTTCTCTATGTTTCGCCGTGTAGTTAAGAGTTTAAATCTGAATGAAAAGTATAGTTCCGGTGAATGGATATTTCCAATATCTTATTATAAGAACAGTCCTGTGGTTATTACTCCTATAAATGATATTGCGGACACCCTCACTGCGACTTTAAAATTCAAAATCAAAAGTTCAGGAAAAAATGTAAAAGTAAAAATGTCCAAGGGATTTAAAACCTTACATGAGGAGACTTTTTCGTTACCTTTCATTATGCAAACTTCTTATGGAGATTTTAAGATAGAGACAACCCAGTTCTATAACCCTGACAAAGAAATCAATGTAAAAGTCAGTTTTTCCGGATATGATTATGCCACCGAAATGCTACAAAAAGAAGTAGAGGTGGATTTTGCGACTAAAAAGGCCAACATCATCAATATGCAACTTAAAGAAAAAAACATCAAGAAAGGAAAAGATGTCCTGAACGAATTGATTGCTTCTTATAATACCTCCAGCAAAGAACGCCGAAATGCTCTGGCAGGCAATATGGTACTCTTTCTGGATGAGCGTATTAATCTTATATCAAAAGAACTGGTAGAAATAGAAAAACAAATAGAAAGCTATAAGAAAGAAAATTCTCTGACTGACATTGAGGCGGAAGCTAAAATTATACTGGATAAAAGTACTAATTTCAAAGAACGGTTGATTGAAGCAGAAACTCAATATACCGTTATTGAGTTAGTGGAGGATTTTTTGCTGAAACCAGAAAACCGTTTCTCACTGGTTCCTTTAAATATCGGACTGAATGACCGTACCGTCTTAGAGGGACTTCAAAAATACAACGAAGCGCTATTGGAACGTTTAAGATTATTGAAAACAACCCAGGGAAATACTCCAACCCTCGATATCATGAACGAGCAGATAGATGCAATGCATGACAATATGTTGGCAACTATCCGGAGTTTGAAGTCCGGTTTCAGCCATGCTAAGGAAAACTTGCAAGAACAAGGAGATTATTTCATGGCTCGTATAAAAGGCATGCCTACACAAGAAAGGGAGTTTATTGATATCAAGCGCCAACAGATGATCAAGCAGGAATTATTTGTATTCCTGTTGCAAAAAAAAGAAGAAAATGCATTGTCTATGGCTGTAACTACTCCTAAAGCTGAAATTGTAGATAAAGCCTATACTTTACAGACGCCTGTCAGCCCACGCCCTATGAGACTGTTGGCTTTTGCTATGAGTATTGCAATTATAGGAGCAGGTTGTTACATCAAAGTTAGATATTAGAAGAGCTTGGAAATGTTGCAAAAAGAACAGTTAGGATTATGTCCGGAGGATTTTGTTCTTCCGGCCTCTTTCTTATTATCCATGTCCTTGTTAGGTCTGGAGTTTCCTTTTGCATATATATTAGTCTTCATCGTCCTGTATCTCTCACTGATAGTAAACAAGTATGATTTCCTGTTACAAAGTACGATCTTATTTGGAGTATTTGGTTTCTATGATGAAAATGTGACTTTTCCCATTAAGATGCACGATTTGCTATTCATCGTATATATAGCCGGATTCTTTATTTATTGGAAGAAGAAAAACATCAGTAAACTGCTGATATTGATTTCAGCATATATATTGTTCTTGATTTTCGTTGCAATGCTGAGTGACGAAACCTTGATTGTACAAATAAGAAGATTAAGATTATATATGCATATTCTTTATTTTCTTTTTCCTTTGTTGGTTTTCAGAAATCACGATTTCGAAATCGATAAGTTCTTCAAAAAGCTGTTCATTTATGTGCTAATTATCAGTAGCTTCTACATTCTGGATTCTTTAGTATTCAGTAGTAATATCCTAGTACCGCGTACAACATGGGGAGATCTGACCTATACGACTTTAGAGATGAATCTGTTTGGTGAATTTCTCAGAATATATCCTCCGGGAATGTATTTTGTGGCACTACTTTTATTTCCTATGCTTTATCTCTATAAAACTCCCTTAAAATATATATTGATCATAGCACTGGGATTAATTTGTACGAAAACATTCAGTGTCATAGGAGGAGTCTTGATTACCATCTTCTGCTTTTATGGTACATGGAAGAAGAAAATCATATATTTGGTAATCGGATCTGTGATGTTGGCCGCCGGATATGTATTAGACGGACAAATGAATGGAGCATTGCGTGTTCAACATCTGGTAGGTCAGTTTACCTCCTTTGCATCTTATCGTTCTGTAGAAGATGCTATGAGTGACATGGACAATCTGGCTGAATTCGGTTCTGACAGAGGTGCACAGATCATTCCTAAAATAGAATTGCTCACTTCTACACAAAAGCTCATGCTTGGGTTTGGGTTTCTCCATAACGAGTTAACAACCAATGATGATTACATCATCCATAATGAATATTACTCTGATCAATCGGCAGCCGAAGAGGTAGCCTCTTTAGTAGAGGTTACACAAGTCCAGACTATACTTGATACAGGACTCATTGGTTTTTGTGTGCAACATTTATTCTATATTGCCATTTACTTTTTCCTTCGAAAATATAAGTATAGCAATTTGTATCTTGTAACTCTTGTTTGCATTTCTATTTTTGGTGTCGGAGGATTCGCCGGTCTGAATATTCCACATGGACTTTTATTATTAGGACTGGCTTTGGGATGTGTTTTACTTGCGAATAAAGAAATCTGGAATGTTAAGTCGTCTGTTTCTATATGAAAGCCAAGATAGAGTCATATAAAAGTGGAGCTATATATTCTGCGGGATTAAGCGTTGTAGTAAAATTCATCGCTTTTTTCCAGAACTTCCTGATCGCTTATTATCTGGGAGCCGGGACGGGGACGGATATTTATTTTTATATGTTCGGAGGCATGATAGCTGCTTGTGAAATTCTTCAAAGCATCACTTCTTCCATACTGATTCCCCGCTCCATGTTATTAAGGAATCAAGACTCATTTCATACTGAAAACGCATATTTGAATGCTTTTTTATATACCATTCTCTCGATAGCAATTATCATTATAGGCATTATACTGATAAATGGAAAAGAATGCCTGTTATTGCTTTCCAATTTTTCGGCACAGGATATTGATATACATTTGCCGTTATTATATATTTTACTACCTGCCTCCATACCTTATATAATCAATGTTGTATATGTAGAAGTTTTGGCATCTTATAAGTATTTTATTTTTCCACAAATCATTACTGTAATCAATAATATATTCATTATTCTTTTCATAGTTTTATTTCATGCTTCACTCGGCGTTTTTTCATTGGCGGTCGGTTTTGGTATTGCAACTATAATAAACTTTTTATGGCTGGTCATTTTTATAAGACGTAATCTATCATGGAGTTATTCATGTTTTTCATTTACACATCTGAAAGATAGTTTCAGTGATATATGTGTCAAGCTTGTAAATGATTCTACAATGGCATTCACAACTATGTTTCCGATGTACCTCCTTTCCATGTTCTATCCGGGAACTATTACAGTGATAACTTATGCTAACAAACTATTACAAGCACCAATGATTTTGTTAGTTCAGCTTTTTGCAGTTTTACAAATAAAACTGAGTGAGTTGTATTCCAAACATCTCGGACGGGAAATGAAGCGTACTTATATAGAAATCGGAGGGAAGTCAATACTTTTAAGTTTGATTGGCGCTATTTTCTTTTTTATTCTTCGCAGACCTATTGTAGAAATATGCTTTGGCAATGGAGCCATGACACCTGAAAATATTGAAGTATTTATTGAAGTACTGGGCATACTTATTATCAGTATCCCATTTTCTATTATCACTGCTGTATCAACACGCATGTTATTCGTTATGCGTAAAATAAAGACATATACATTTCTGATGATCCCCTGCAACATAATTACGTGCGTTTTGTACTATTGGTTAATTGAGCAAAAAGGTGTGAATGGTTATGCTGTGGCAGATGTTTCAATGGAAGTTGTTAAATCAGTAATGCTGTTGGGATGTACTCTCCTGCTACTGAGAAAAATAAAATGCAAATATGAAAATTAGTATTATTACACCGGTATATAATAGGGAAGACTGCATTAGTAGATGTATAGAGAGTGTAGCAATTCAGGCTGAAGGAGTAGAACACTGGATTGTGAACGATGGTTCCACCGATGCTACATTGTCTATAGTACGACAGTTTGCCGATAAGTATCCGCATATTCATTTATTAACATACGAATGTAATGCCGGAGTAGGAGCAGCACGAAATGCCGCCATACAAAAATGCACCGGAGACTACATCCTTTTTGTGGATAGCGATGACTATCTTGCTGAAAATGCGATTGCTTTTATCCGAACAACTATAAAAGAATCTCCCTCTTATCTTCATTATTTGTTTGCGACAAATGGGCGTATGTCTTTCTATGAGACCTATCACCTATTAGAGCAAAAACAAACTGTACTAACCTATTTTGACTGGTTAAGAGGCAAGGTTGGTGGTGATTTTGTACATGTTATGAATCGTGGTATGTTGCAAAAATTCCCTTTTAATGAAGAATTACGAATTTATGAAGAAACTAATTTTCTAAAACTGCACCGCTATTCAAGAGAGCAGTTATTCACTAACCAAATTATAGTCTATACGGAACTGAACAGACAAGATTCTGTATCTTTACAGTATAGGTTAAACAATTCACGCGCTATACGTTTGGAATACATAGCATTGCAAAATATTATATATGATTTTTATGATGATTATGTAGCTGCTGGAGCATTAGTGCAAATACATGAACGCATCAGGAAATATCGTTTTCTGGCAATAGCTGTCAATGATTATAGAGATGACGAGTTAATACCAAAGAACCAGTTATTACAGGTTTTCAAAATATTAAAGCTGGGATATTTGATGCGTATGTTTATTATTATTCATTCTCATATAAAATATATGTTTAAGAAATGAGAATCTTGCATCTGATATATTCATTAAATGTAGGCGGTGCTGAACGCATGGTAATTACTCTCGCTAATTATCAAGTGCAAAGTAATCAAGTAGGATTATGCATTATCAATAATCTATATTCTCAAAAGTTATTGAACGAATTAGATAGTAGAATACAAGTGTTCCGTATCAATCGTAAAAAAGCAAGTCGTAATATTCTGGACGTATTTCAATTGAACAGATATGTCTTTAAGTTCCATCCGGATATACTTCATATCCATGATTCGGATGCTATCCTTTATATACCTATTCGCTCTTTTTACCATACGATATTGACTATTCATGCAATGGATTTGCCATTAAAAGGGTACAAGCTTTATAATCAGACTGTGGCAATTTCCAAAGCTGTGGCCGATAATACTGAGAATCGAGGACTTTGTAGACCGGAAGTAATATACAATGGAATTTCAACTTCTGCAATCCAGCGAACAAAGAAGAATATCCCCAATGCTGAACAAAATTTTCGCATTGTGCAAGTAGGCAGATTGGAACATGGTATTAAAGGACAACATTTAATATTAAAAGCTTTACATAGATTATCTTCTTCCCATATTAGTGTAGATTTTATTGGGGATGGCAGTTCTTATAACTATCTGAAAGAAGTAACCCGACAGCTCAAACTGGAGAAACAGGTAAACTTTCTAGGTAATCGTGATATAGAATGGATATATCATCATTTGTGTGATTATCACTTATTGGTTCAACCATCAATAAGCGAAGGATTTGGACTTACTATTGCTGAAGGTATGGCTGCGGGAGTCCCTGTACTTGTATCTGACCTGCCCGCTCCTTTAGAAATAATAGACAAAGGTAAACAAGGTTATTATTTCAGGCACAACGATGTGGATGATCTCTGTCGGATGTTACGTTATATAATTAAACATTATGAAGAAGCTCTGCAACTTTCTGATAAAGCACAGACATTTGTAGCAGTTAATTTTGATTCCAACCTAATAGCCCAACAATATATCAATTTATACAATGAAAAGATTAAAGATACTTATAGTCAGTAAATTCTTATATGCACGTGGAGGAGCAGAAGTTTATGCCATGAATTTGGGAGAAATGCTGCAAAAGCAAGGACATGAAGTCTGTTTCTTTTCAATGCATCATCCGCAGAATATCCATGTAAATGAGGATAAATATTTCGCAAAAGAGGTATCTTTCTTTCAGCCATCAATCAGTGGAAAAATCAATGCAGCTTTACGTATCTTCGGAACTGGAATAAAACGAAATTACGAGAAAATATTAGATGATTTTCAGCCGGATATTGTTCACCTAAATAATATACATTCTTATCTTTCACCTATAGTTGCCAGATTGGCACATAAAAAAGGTATTAAGGTAATATGGACCGTTCATGATTATAAGTTGATATGTCCTGCATATTCTTGCCTCTGTAATGGGATGCCTTGTGAGGCATGTTTCACAGACAAATCCAAGGTTGTATCCCGCCGATGCATGAAAAATAGTTTTCTTGCCAGTCTTCTCGCCTGGAGTGAAGCTGTATATTGGAATAAAGAAAGACTATCTGAATGGACAGATGCTTTTATCTGTCCCAGTAATTTTATAGCACAGAAGATGATGAAAGGAGGTTATTCGGCGGATAAACTTCACGTTATTTGCAATTTTATTAACGACGAGAAAGTTAAATTCATCATCGAATCAACGTCAGAAGAAAGAGAAAGTGCTTATGCATATATAGGGCGCCTTTCAGAAGAAAAGGGAGTTATAGAATTGCTAAAAGTCGCAGATCGTTTACCATATAAACTATATATAGCGGGAAACGGGCCTTTAGAAAATGAACTGAAACGAGTCTATTCATCTAATCATATCAAGTTCCTCGGACATTTATCTGCTATGGAAATTATTGGATTATTGAAGAGAGTACAATTTTCTATGGTTCCTTCTATTTGCTATGAAAATAATCCACTCAGCGCTATCGAATCATTATGTTGTGGCACTCCCGTATGCGGTAGGCGTATTGGTGGTATTCCTGAATTATTAGAAAAAGATGCTGATAATCGCCTGTTTTCTAATGAAGTAGAGCTTATAACATCTCTTTCGGATATGTTTATTTCTTCTTCGGAGGTAGATAGACAAAAACTATCTGTAACCTCATGTGAACGCTTTTCTGCCGAACTATATTATCGAAAATGGTTGGAAGTTGTTCAAAGCATTTAAAATTTAGATATATTTGTCTTTAAGATAAAGAAATATGAAAATTGTAGTAACAGGGACCAGAGGCATTCCCGGTATACAGGGAGGGGTAGAAACGCATTGCGAAGAGCTCTATCCATTAATTGCAGATAAACAGCATGAAATTATTGTTGTTCGCCGTCCCTATTATGCAGTGGATCATTCTGTAAAAGTATATAAACAAGTTATTATAAAAGACATAAGAGTGCTGCGTAACAAGCATTTGGAAGCTTTCATACATACTTTCTTGGCCGTGTTATATGCACGCAAAGTAAAAGCAGATATTGTACATATTCATGCAGTAGGTCCGGCATTAATGACCCCTTTAGTACGATTATTAGGTATGAAAGCGGTAATCACCCATCATGGTCCAGATTATGATCGTGATAAATGGGGAAAGTTTGCCAAATGGATACTTCGTATGGGAGAAAAAACAGGAATGTACTATGCTAATCATATCATAGTTATTTCTGAACATATCAGACGAATGATTCAACAGAAATATCCAGATAAGAAAAATATAACACTGATCTACAATGGAATAAATCCAGTATTTCCTGCACGTAGCACTGAACATCTTCAAAGTCTGGATTTGACAGAATATGGTTATATTTTAGCAGTAGGGCGTCTTGTGAAAGAGAAAGGCTTTGATAAACTAATTGAAGCCTTCAAACAACTATCTCCAGTATCTATAAAATTAGTAATAGCTGGGGATGCTGATTATCAGGATGAATATACTCAGAAGTTAAAAGAAATGTGTAAAGGGCAGAAGAACATACGCCTGGTAGGCTTTATCAAAGGAGAAAAACTTGCACAATTATATACATACGCACGGATATTTGTATTACCTTCCACGCATGAAGGATTGCCTATCGCACTACTTGAAGCTATGAGTTATAATTGTCCGGTACTGGCAAGTGATATTCCTGCTAATAAGGAAATAGAATTACCGGAGGAATGTTACTTCAAAAGTGGAGATTTATCCTGTTTGCAACAGGCTCTGAAGAAACAATTGGAAAATGCTCAGACAGAACGGGTTTCTTACAACTTGTCTGCATATAACTGGACCAATATAGCCGGACAGACCAAAGAAATATATAATTCTCTAATATTATAAAACAATATAGATAACAATTTAACGTTCTATATACTAAAGAATTCTGTATTTTAAGAATGAATATACAATCTTCAATATATACTTTTCCGTTGAAACGGAAAAGTAACTGTATACTCAAACGAACACTTGACATAGTGTTATCATTGATAGTCTTGACTACGATATATCCAGTGGCGTATATCGTCATCGGGTGTTGCATCAAAATAAAGATGCCGGGTAAGATTATATTTACTCAAAAGCGCAACGGCTTATATGGGAAGGTATTTACATGTTATAAGTTTCGCTCCATGCTACCCAATGGTGAAGCCGATACACAACAAGCCTACAATGAAGATCCACGTATTACTCCATTAGGGCATTTCTTACGTATTACCAGTCTTGATGAATTACCTCAATTCTGGAATGTTCTCAAAGGAGATATGTCTATAGTAGGACCACGTCCTCATATGCTGATACACACTGAGCAATATTGCAATATTATTCCTGAATACAACAAAAGGCTTATGGTGAAACCGGGAATAACGGGTTGGGCACAGATACACAACTTGCGCGGTGAAACGGAAAAATTAGACAAGATGAAGAAAAGAGTGGAATATGATATATGGTATATTGAGCATTGGTCATTCTTATTAGACCTAAGAATAATGCTGAGCACAGTGAAAATAATATTTCGATAAGCCTATGCGTACAGTCTGCCACATACTCACAATCCTGTTTTGTTTTTCTGCATCCTCCGTGATGACAGCACAAAATGGCCTGAAACAACAGAATGTTTCATCTTTCGTTGAATATGGAGCATCTGTCCACACAGGCGATAATACTCCTTTATGGCAAGTAAGTAATCAGCATGGGCTTTCCTCTATCGACAATAATACTTACTTGAGAGGTGGTGCTTTCTATACAGATACAATCCGCCAATGGAGGTTGGAAGGTGGACTGGATATGGCAATGGCTACAGGGTTTACATCTACCTTTGTTTTGCAACAGGCATATGCAGATATTCGATACAAATGGATAGGATTACTTATTGGTAGTAAAGAGATTAATTCCCCTTTGTTAAACCAAGAATTAAGTAGCGGAGGATTGCTCTGGTCAGGAAATGCAAGACCAATTCCGCAAGTATGGATAGGCCTTCCTGAATATGTACAGATACTGCCGCGCCTTGCCTTGAAAGCAGAAATATCATACGGATGGTTTACTGACAATAAATACCAGGAAAAAAAAGTTGGAGAAGATTTCTGGTATACCAAGAGTATCAAATACCATCACAAGAGTGGATTTCTCCGCATCGGTGTACCACAAGGTAAATGGCAACTGGATTTAGGTATGAGCCTGGATGTACAATTTGGCGGTTACAAAAGTGCCGGAATAGATGCAGGAGATTTGGGCAATAGTTGGAAAGATTATTTCAAAGTATTTATCCCGACTCATGGAGATGACAGCAGCCCGGAGGGTGAACAGATAGCTTATCAAGGTAATTTTATGGGCAGTGAACATATCCGGATGACCTATCGTCACAATGATTTCTCAATTAGTGCCTATATAGAAAACTATTACGACGATTTCAGCGGAATGGGTAAGCTCAATGGATTTGACGGATTGTGGGGAGTCGAGTATAAATCCGATCACAAGCAAGCTATCAACGGTTTCGTTCTGGAGTATTATCAAACTACCAATCAAAGTGGTCCGATGCATGGGTTGGACTTCAGTGAGGTAAAGAAGACCGGAGGAGCCGATGACTACTATAATAATGATTGGTATCCCGGCTGGGTACATTGGGGGATGAGTATGGCCAATCCGTTAATAGCTTCTCCCATTTACAACAAAGATGGCGATATGAGCTTCAAATACAACCGTATACGAGCACTGCATTTAGGCTGGAGCGGAGACATCAGCAGCGAATGGACATACCTCGCAAAACTGTCATATAACAAAACTTGGGGAACTCCTTTCAAACCTATACCCGATATATTAGAAAATTTTTCTACTTTTGCATCAATTATCTACACTCCCCGTAAATGGAAGGGATGGAAGTTCAATGCTTCTATCGCTTTTGATACTGGAGAGATATATGGCGACAATTTAGGTTGCCAGTTGAAAGTACGAAAAATATTCTAAAGAAATGAATTACATACAGACAGAAATTGATGGCGTATGGTTGATTGAGCCAAAAGTGTTTCGCGACGAGCGTGGGTATTTTATGGAAGCCTTTAAAGAGGAAGATTTTAAAGCGCACATAGGTGATGTGCATTTCGTTCAGGACAATGAATCGAAATCCTCTTTCGGCGTGTTACGCGGACTGCACTATCAAAAAGGAGAATACTGCCAGTCGAAACTGGTACGTGTCATTAAAGGAAAAGTTCTGGATGTGGCCGTGGACCTGCGACGGACATCCCCAACGTTCGGCAAATACGTCAGCGTGGAACTCAGTGAAGAGAACCAACGCCAGTTCTTCATTCCTCGTGGTTTTGCACACGGTTTTCTGGTATTAAGCGACGAAGCTATTTTTACGTATAAAGTGGATAATGTGTACGCTCCACAGGCAGAAGCATCCATCCGCTACAATGATGAAGCAATAGGCATTGACTGGCCGATTGCCGAAGAACATTTACTATTATCTCCTAAAGATAAAGCTGCTCCTCTTTTTAAGGATGCAGTATATTTTGAATAAAGAGTATGAAGATAGCTATTGTCGGTACAGGATATGTCGGTCTGGTGACTGGAACCTGTTTTGCAGAAATTGGTGTCAACGTTATTTGCGTAGACACGAACAGTGAGAAAATCGAAGCACTGAAGAAAGGTATCATTCCTATTTATGAGAGTGGTCTGGAAGAAATGGTAAACCGGAATGTGAAAGCCGGACGCCTGCACTTCACCACTTCGCTGGAAAGTTGCTTGAATGAAGTGGACGTCATCTTCAGTGCCGTTGGTACTCCTCCTGATGAAGATGGAAGCGCTGACCTTAGTTATGTACTTGAAGTCGCCCGTACTATTGGCCGGAATATGCAGAAATACATATTGGTAGTTACCAAAAGTACAGTTCCCGTTGGCACAGCTAAAAAAGTACGCGCTGCTATTCAGGAAGAATTGGATAAACGAAGCATTAACATTCAATTCGATGTAGCTTCTAATCCGGAATTTCTAAAAGAAGGTAACGCCATTAATGACTTCATGAGTCCCGACCGAGTAGTAGTAGGAGTAGAGTCCGAACGGGCAAAGAAGCTGATGAGCAAGCTCTATAAGCCGTTTTTGCTAAATAATTTCCGTGTTATATTTATGGATATTCCATCTGCCGAGATGACTAAATATGCAGCTAATTCAATGCTCGCCACCCGCATCAGTTTTATGAATGACATAGCTAATCTTTGCGAACTGGTAGGCGCGGATGTGAACATGGTGCGTAGCGGTATTGGTTCGGATACCCGCATTGGTCGTAAGTTTCTCTATCCCGGTATTGGTTATGGAGGTTCTTGCTTCCCAAAAGATGTGAAAGCACTCATTAAGACCGCTGAACAAAATGGCTACCAAATGCGTGTGTTGCATGCAGTAGAAGAAGTAAACGAACTGCAAAAAAGTATCCTTTTTGATAAGCTTTGCAAGCATTTCAACAATGACCTGAAAGGTAAAACAATTGCTTTGTGGGGGCTGGCTTTTAAACCGGAAACTGATGATATGCGTGAGGCCCCTTCACTGGTTCTGATAGATAAATTGCTGAAAGCCGGATGTAAAGTACGCGCCTATGACTCCGCTGCAATGGACGAATGCCGCCGCCGGATAGGAGAGAGCATTTACTATGCAAGAGACATGTATGATGCCGTACTTGATGCTGATGCTTTGATGCTGGTTACTGAATGGAAGGAGTTCCGGTTACCGTCTTGGGCAGTTATCAAGAAGACCATGGAACGAGCTGTAGTACTGGACGGACGCAACATCTATGATAAAAAAGAAATGGAAGAGCAAGGGTTTATTTATTATTGCATCGGACATTAAGAATATTAAAACGGAGGGAGTTATGATGAAGTGGAGTACTATTTCTATAGTGCTCGTTATTATGCTGACATCTTGCAATAACGTCAAAAGTGGAGAGACTTCCAGCAAGGAAGATCTGACCGCAAAAGAAATGTTGCAAGGTATCTGGATAGATGACGAGACGGATATGCCGTTAATGCGTATTAGCGGTGATACGATTTATTATGTCGACCCTCAAAATATTCCAGTTTATTTCAAGGTACTTCGCGACACAATATATGTACGAGGTAATACCCCTATAGCTTATAAAATAGACCGGCAGACAGAATACAGTTTCTGGTTCCATTCGCTTTCTGATGAAATCGTGAAACTGCATAAGTCAGAAAACCCGGAAGATACACTGTCATTCTCCAGTCAGGAAGCGGAAGCCATTCCCACTATCTCCGAAGTGGTGCAAAAGGATAGTGTGGTAATGTATAAAGGGACACGTTATCGGGGATACGTCTATATTAATCCCTCCAAGATGAAGGTTATCAGGACTACTTATTCAGATGAAGGAATTGGTATCGACAATGTATACTACGACAATGTGATACATATCTGTGTCTATGAAGGGAAGAATTTACTGTACGGTCAAGATATAACCAAGAAAATGTTCCATACTGTCTTCCCGGAAGAGGTACTCAATCAAATGATTCTTACTGATATGGATTTTATGGGGGTAAATGAAAAAGGTTACCATTATGAAGCAACACTCCGTGTTCCGGAAAGCTCCGTTTACCGCCTCGTAGATTTGACTATTGACGCTGATAAAGAGCTACATATAAAAATGGTGGAGTAGTAAAACTTCACCATTATTTCTTTCTACCACCTTTATTCGCATTTCTGCCTCCCTTGGATGGGCGAAAGTTTCTCTTGCCTCTGCCATCATAACTGCGTGGTTTGTATTCAGGTGCTTCGCCTAACTCCTCGGGTACACCTATCTTATAAATCTCTTTCTCCAGGAAATTCTCTATCTGCTTGAAATTGCTTTGCTCCTTTTCACTGATGAAAGTCAAAGCAACACCATCATTATTAGCACGTGCTGTACGGCCAATACGGTGAACGTAATCTTCGCTATCATGGGGAACATCGTAGTTGATCACAAGACGGATGTCATCAATATCAATACCACGTGCCACAATGTCAGTGGCAACAAGGATATTTACACGTCCGGCTTTAAATTCATGCATTACCTCCTCACGTTGAGCCTGTTCCAGATCAGAGTGCATTTCTCCTACATTCAGCTTCATCATTTTAAGGGCTTTCGTCACCTCTTTTACCTTCAGTTTGGATGAAGCGAATATAATTACGCGTTCCGGTGTTTGTTCAGCAAAAAGGCTACGGATGATACCCAACTTCTGATTCTCGTAGCAAACATACGCTGCCTGCACGATCTTTTCGGCAGGACGGGAAACAGCAAGCTTAACTTCGGCAGGGTTGTTGAGAATGGTATTAGCAAGTTGTTGAATCTTGGCAGGCATGGTGGCAGAAAACATAATTGTTTGCCGTTCCTTAGGCAAGTACTTCACTATCTGCATAATGTCGTCATAGAATCCCATATCGAGCATACGGTCGGCTTCATCAAGAATGAAGTAGGAGACACGCGAAAGATCAACATAACCCAAACTAAGATGAGCAATCAAACGTCCCGGAGTAGCAATTACAACATCAGCTCCCAACATCAACCCTTTTTTCTGTTGTTCAAAAAGTACTCCGTCGTTACCACCGTAGACAGCTACACTACTGACAGGCATAAAATAAGAAAAACCTTCCATCTGCTGGTCTATCTGCTGTGCCAACTCACGCGTAGGCGACATAACAATACAGTTGATGGCATCTTCCGGATGGTTACCTTCCGATAATTTATTCAATACAGGCAACAGATAAGCGGCTGTCTTACCAGTTCCGGTCTGTGCTACGGCTATCAAATCTCTGCCTTCAAGTATAACGGGGATGGATTTCTCTTGTATAGGTGTGCACTCGTCGAAGCGCATGGCTTCCAGTGCATCAAGCACCTGATCATTCAGTTGTAGTTCGGAAAACTTCATGTTTCTTTTTATTTAGCCGCAAAGATAGGAAATAAAGTGATTAACACAAAAGAATGAAGCGACTTTGCAATCCATTCCTTTAATAGCCCGGATGCTGCTCCCATCCCGGATTCATTTGTCTGATTTTCTCAGGGATAGGGAAGACGGTAGTATATCCGTTTTCCTCATCAGGCAGTTGCGGACGACTGCTGTAAGTACGGGTAAATTGTCCGAAACGAATTAGGTCCTGGCGTCTCCAACCTTCCCATGCAAATTCCAACTGACGCTCAGCAAGAAGATTCTCTAAAGTAGCAACACGTTGCGATACTCCTACACGGGCACGCACTTGGTTCAGTTCTTCATCTCCATCGCGTCCGTCACGAACTTTAGCCTCACTCTTCATCAATAACACATCTGCATAACGGAACAAGACAATATCATTTTCTATCAGCTTACCATCTTTCATTGCTTTATCATCAATTTCATATTTCTTCATTCGGGCGCCGGCAGTCTTTTCATAAGGTTCATCGGATATATCTAACTTTACTTTCCACGGCTCGTAAACCAAAACAGTTCCATCATCCAACTTTACAACATTGCCTTTCAAATCATAGACTGTACCTGCATAATAGCAGAAATCAAAACGAGGGTCTTGTAGATCAGTATCATATCCAAAGGTCTGCAGGGCTTCAATGGTAGCACTCGATCCGTTTTCACCAGATAACCCCAATGCTTTGGCATGATTATAATGGCGTGAGCGGAAAAGATACTGCATCTGATTGGTGTACAGTGTTTTGCTCATAGGCACAGTAAAGATATTCTCAACGGAACTTTCATTATATACAGCAAAATTAGCTGTATAATCCGGCTCGAGGCGATAGCCAAACGCTGTGATCTTATCACAATAAGTTTCTGCAGCCTGCCAGGCATTTAATGTAGTGCCATCTACTTCGAAAAAGATATTCTTTCCATCAGAGCGAACACCATCTGTCCAGTTATTGTCTGTATAAATTTCGGCATTCAGTGCCAACTTTGCCAGCAAAAAGTATGCAACAGGGCGTGTCAAACGTCCGTAATAATTGCCGGAACGGTTGCTGAACTGGGCGGGCAGGAGTGGAGCGGCCTCTTGTAATTCCCTGACTACAAAGTCGAATACATTCTTACGCTCGCTCAACACAATATCTTTTGAGGCAACATTAGAGTGTAAAACCAGTGGTATACGTCCAAACAGATCCATCAGATAATAATAGTACATTGCACGAAAAGCACGTACTTCGGCGCGATAGCCGGATAACTCCGCATCAGAGTGGGTTAGAGCATAGGTTTCTATATGTTCCAGAGAATTGTTACTAAGCATAATTACCTTATAAAGATATTCCCAGGTGGCCTGTATTGCATCATTGTTTACACCCCATTTATGCAGAAATAATCCTTGCCAGAAACCGCCATCATACCAGTCGCCACCTCGGGTAGGCATAATGGCTTCATCAGTGGTAAAAGTATTCAGGTCATAGATACCACGACCGGTTCCTTGCAATCCTTGGCTATCAGCATTTCCACCTATGTAATTGTAGAGGGATGCCACTGCATTGAGATAGAGTTCAGAGATATTACTATAACCTTCCTCTTCAGGCAGTGCATCACGAGACTTTTCTTTCAGAAAACCGTCGCACGAAGTCATTCCCCAGCAAAGGGCAACTAAAATACAAAACGAACAAAATATAGAATTACGTTTCATGGCTTTAAGGTTTAGAAGTTTACACTAAGTCCGATAGTATATATGCGGTATAGAGGATAATTGCGTTTATCATCTATTCCCAGAGTAGCATTTACAGACGAGCTGTTTATCATAGGCGTTAAGCCCGAGTAACCTGAAATTGTCGCCAGATTGTTAACAGTCAGGGACAGGCGGAGCGACTGCAAGTAACGGGTATTCTTTAACGGAACATTCCAGCCTAACGTAACATAATCGAAGTTAATGTAATCGCCATCTTCCAACCAGTAATCCGTAGCTGTCTGGTCTTTAATGTTCTGCGCAGGCGCTTTTTTCATGACGTTATAATCGGGGAAGCTGTTCATATTCATATAAGTCAATGAAGTACCATTGTACACTTTATGACCGAATGCCCCGTTTATCTGTAGCGATATATCAAAATCTTTATAACGGAAACTGATATTAGAACCAAGTATCGTCTTTGGCACAGCCTGTCCTGCCACATAACGGTCTTCACCATCTTCCAGACTGACACCACCGCCATTCAGATCGGCAATCTGATAGGTATATCCACCATTTCCATCGGATACCAGCCCTGTACAATGGGGCAGATAGAATACACCCAGAGGCTGACCCACAATCTGGTAAACAATATGATTGTATCCACCGTGGAATCCTGCACCATCCAGTCCGGCAAGGCTCTTGTATTCTGTAGCTGAAATATGTTCGCCCTGGTAGTTTCCGTCAAGAGAAAGTAATTTGTTTTGCTGGAAAGTCAGATTGGCATTAATATTCAGTTCCATGTCTTTGGTCTTCAGCGGAGTAATGCCGATAGATAGCTCTGTTCCATAATTACGCATAGAACCAATGTTTGCCAGCAAAGTATTATAAGTAAAAGGGGGTACACTCACGTTATAAAGATAAAGCATGTCCTTCGTCTTGGAATTATAATAGTTGGCAGTCAGCAGCAATCGGTTACCCAGCAAAGCTACTTCTATACCGGCATTGAATGTCTGTTTCACTTCCCACTTCAAATCCGGGTTCGTATTCCGCAACTTATCCATTGTGACTACAGGTGTAGAACCTACCGGTGCAATACCATTAGGTCGCATCAGACTCAACGTAGTATATGAATCAATGCCATTTTGATTGCCCGCCAAGCCATATCCTGCACGGATTTTCAAATTATCGATAAAAGAAAGTTTTTCCATAAACTTCTCTTTACTAACTACCCATGCAACAGATACAGCCGGGAAAAATCCCCATTTATGATTACTGCCAAACTTGGAAGACGCATCCCCACGGGCATTCACCGTCAGGATGTAGCGGTCATTATATGTATAATTCACGCGCCCCATAAAAGAAACCAAACGAGGATCTTCGTAGTAAGAATTAGTTCCATCCCACGGACGAATGGCACCTCCCTGAAGATTATTATAGCCTAATTTATCATTACTGAAATTTGTAACTGTAGTATAAAATCCGGAATATTTGTCTTTCTGTATCTCTGCCAGTCCTAAAACATCAAAAAAGTGTTTCCGCCATTCTTTTTTATAAGACAGCATCAGGTTACCCAGCAATGATTCCATTTTTTTGTCTCCTCTGTATGCCTGTCCTTGTGCCCAGACAGCAACAGGTAGATACTGCGCATTTTCTACTACATTATATGTATAGGAACCGAAAAAAGTCAGTTTCCATGCTTCGGCCAGATTGAACGTCAACCGGGCATGCGTGCTGATATGCGATGTAGCATTCTTGTCTTTCACATCCATCCATGCCAACGGATGTGATAACTGGCTGGCATAAGCATATCCATCCCAGTTACCGGTCTCCGGATTCTTGTGATTCGGGAAAGTAGGATTATACGAAGCAGCAGAATAGAATATTTTGTGCAGATTCACCAGATTGCGTTCCTTCTGTACGGAACCAAACATACCAAGATCACATTTAAGAAAATTATCGAATACATACTGTGTCATATTCATATTCGATGTGAAGTTCTGCAACTTTTCATTGACAATCACTCCTTCACGATTCATTAGAGCGAGTGAAACACGATAATTGGAAGTATTCGTTCCTCCCGAAAACGCGATATGATGATTATGTTGTAATCCCGTTTGCTCGATCTCTTTCTGGAAATCTGTATTGTTTCCCATATCCAAAATAGAGATGCCACGTCTCTGAGCCAATGCCCGGAATTCATTTCCATTGAGCATCCTCACTGTTTTATAGCTCGAGGCAATGCCAAAACTTCCATTATAGTTAACGCTTGTACGCCCGCTGACACCTTTTTTTGTAGTAATCTCAATCACACCCGATGCTCCGCGCGAACCGTATTGTGCAGTTTCCGAAGCATCTTTCAGGATAACAAAGCTTTCAATATCCGCCGGATAAATAGATGTAAGCATACTCAGGTCACCAAAAACTCCGTCCACAATAATTAACGGGTCATTTCCAGTAGTCAGGGAGGTAGTGCCACGCAGACGGACAGCATCCAGCGCAGCAGGTCCATTCGAACCTTTCAGAATCGTCAATCCCGGTACCCGTCCACGGATGGCATCCAGCGGATTGGTAATCTGGTCTTTATTCATCTGATTTTCAGTGATTCTTTCCACCAAGCCAGAAAGATTCTTACGAAGTCCGGTGGCATATCCAACAGTGGTTATCGAATCGGGGAGGGTAACATGAAGTTTTGTTTGTGCGACAGCAGGTAAGCCGACTGCAACTAAAAGTAAAGAGAGACAGAATAGGTTCCTTATTCTCTTCATAGTATTCAAATTTAAGAGGTTCCGCAAATATATATGTCATTATATGAAACAAATATATTTGCGGAATAGTTCAACTCATTTCGGTAAATCAATATATGAGTCTTTGAAGCCTAAGAAATAGAGTACCCCATCCAAACCAATCGTGTTAATAGATTGCTTTGCATTGGCAACCACTTTCGGTTTGGCATGGAAAGCAATGCCCAATCCGGCAACGCCCAGCATCGGAAGATCATTCGCTCCGTCACCCACAGCAATGGTCTGAGCAATGTCTACCTTCTCTACCTGTGCAATGAGGCGCAACAGTTCGGCTTTGCGCTTACCGTCTACCACATCTCCCAGATAACGGCCGGTCAACTTGCCGTCCACTATTTCCAATTCATTGGCATATACATAGTCAACGCCATATTTCTTTTGAAGATATTGCCCGAAATAAGTGAAACCACCAGAAAGGATGGCTATCTTGTAACCATACTTTTTCAATACATACATCAGGCGGTCTACACCTTCCGTAATGGGCAGATTCTCTGCTATTTCCTGCATGACAGATTCATCCAGACCTTTCAACAGAGCTACACGCTCACGGAAACTTTCAGTAAAATCTATCTCACCACGCATAGCGCGCTCAGTGATGGCTTTTACCTCATTGCCCACACCGGCACGTATAGCCAATTCGTCAATTACTTCCGTTTCAATCAGAGTCGAGTCCATATCGAAACAGATCAGTCGGCGCATCCGACGATACATATTATCAAGCTGGAAAGAGAAGTCCATTTCCAATTCACTCGCCAGCTTCATTAACTGTTCCTGCATAGCAATACGGTCTTTCGGAGTTCCCCGGACAGAAAACTCGATGCAGGCACGTGTACGCGAATCACATTCATCTAATGGAATACGCCCCGTCAGGCGTTTGATGGCATCAATATTCATCCCCTGTTCAGCAAGAATACGGGTAACGGCAGAAATCTGACGAGCAGATAATTTACGTCCTAACAGAGTAAGGATATAGCGGTTCTTTCCCTGCATATTCACCCAATCTTCATATTCCTTTACTGAAATAGGATAGAAGCGAATCGTCACTCCCAAAGAAGACGCTTTGAAAAGCAACTCTTTCATAATGAATCCTGAATGTTGTTCCTCTGTCTTACATAAGATACCTAATGACAGTGTATTATGGATGTCGGCCTGGCCAATGTCAAGAATAGTAGCGTCGTATTTAGCTAAAATTTCTGTAACAGATGCAGTCAATCCCGGACGATCTTCGCCCGTGACCCGGATAAGTATAAGTTCTGTACTCAATGGTTGCATAAAAGTTGTTTATCTAAATTAATGAATAACACGATGCAAAAGTAGGCAAAATTTCTAATGCTAATGAGAAAACACATCATAATCTATTCATCAAATGCATCATATATATCATGTTGAGGGATATCCTGAGATGCAAAACATGTTATATAACATGAAAAAGTTAATCGTTTACTTGATTTTCTATAATAATATTGTACCTTTGTCCCCGATTTGGAACAAATGGTTCTATAATCTTAGTAAACGTTGATCGTATATTTGTTTGTTAAGACGTTATTTCATCGTCCGACAAACACCTATAAATCAACCAGTATTAACCAAAACCGCCTTACATGAAGCATGTAAAATGGATTTTTGTTGTATTACTAATTAGTTCCTTGACTTCTTTCGTAGAAAAAGACAAACCTACCGGAGGTTTAAATGTGGGTGACATAGCCCCTGATTTTAAAATCAAAGCTATGTCAGCTGAGCAACAACCGACTCAAAATCTGTCCAAGATGAAGGGAAAATATGTGTTACTCAGTTTCTGGGCAAGTTACGACGCGCAATCCCGGATGCAAAACGCAAGTTTAAGCAATGCACTTCGTTCAACTTCTCAAAACAACAATGTGGAAATGGTTTCCGTATCATTCGATGAATATCAATCTATCTTCGAGGAAACCATTCGTAAGGACCAAATAGTTACGCCCACCTGTTTCGTGGAAACTAAAGGCGAGTCGTCCGGCATCTTTAAAAAATACCGTTTAGGCCGGGGATTTACTAACTATTTACTGGATGATAATGGTGTGATTATAGCCAAAAACATCTCTGCTGCAGAACTTTCAGCTTACTTGAATTAAGCTTTCACTGCACATTGCCATGAAAGATTTAAAGAACCTGTAAGACGAAAGTGGGGTTGCTTCTAAATACGCATACGATGAGAATGCATCGTTAAAGTTATGAAGAAGCAAAAGACAAAAGAGGAAATGGATACAACAAAAAAGCCCTTCCTGCACTTGTGGTAACACAAGGAGCAGGAGGGGCTTCTTATTTTTTATTCATTCGGTTATATTCCTTATTTCGGTGCTTTCTGATACAAGTAGAATGCAATGAAAGCATAGAGTATATTCGGTATCCATACGGCAATTACCGGAGGCACATTACCGTTTACAGCAAAAGTAGAAGCAATCGTCTGGAAAAGGATATATGAGAAACTTAATGCCAAACCTATACCCAAATGCAATCCCATTCCGCCCTTCGTCTTTTTCGAAGAAAGAGAAACACCTATCAACGTAAGGATAAACGACGCAAACGACATGGCAATGCGCTTGTGATATTCAATCTCAAATTCCTTGATATTGGCAAATCCACGCTGTCGCTGTCTGCTAATATATTCACTTAATTGTGGACTGGTCATCATTTCCTGTTGATTTTTCATAATAAGAAAATCGGCAGGCTCCATGAAAAGGGTACTGTCAATACGATCCCCCTTAACAATATTTTCTTTCATGCCGTCCATCTCGCGTATCATGTAATCCTTAATGGTCCACCTATGAACAGATGCCGTATCATAGGTGATGGAACGAGCCGTAAGATGAGACACCAACTGCTTATCTTTAAACTTATCCAGTGAAAAACGATATCCTGTCTTGCTATGATCTTCAAAACGTTCAATATAGGCAATTACTCCCGAATCCACTTCCAACTGAATATTTCGGGCAGTATTTGATTTACGTTGTTTATAGTACTTATCCTCAAAGTTGATACGTGTCACACTCCCCTTAGGAATTACATAAGAACCTAAGCAAAAGGTTACTACTGCAATAATGGCAGCCGACACCATATAAGGTCGAAGCATCCGCTTAAAACTCATTCCGGTAGAAAACATCGCAATAATCTCCGAGTTTTCAGCCAGTTTTGAAGTAAAGAAGATAACCGCAATAAACACAAACAGCGGGCTGAACAGATTGGCAAAGTAAGGAACAAAGTTCAGATAATAATCGAAAATAATGGCTTTCCATGGCGCTTCGTGTGACATGAACTTATCCATCTTCTCATTAAAGTCGAATACCACTGCAATAGAGATAATCAATGCAATGGCAAACACGTAAGTTCCGAGGAACTTCTTGATAATGTAGAAGTCGAGCCGCTTCAACCACTTCCAGTTATCCGGCAACTTTATACCTTTTATTTTCCAGTTCAGTTTTTTCATAACCTTGTCGATACGCGTTTTACCATCATCGGTTTCCATGTAGAGAAGTCACCGGCAATGATGTGTTTGCGAGCTTCACCCACCAGCCACAGATAAAAAGCCAAATTATGAATAGATGCAATTTGCATAGCCAGCAATTCTTGTGCATGGAACAGATGGCGCAGATACGCTTTACTATATAAAGTATCTACAGTGGAAGCTCCGTCTGCCTCAATAGGAGAGAAGTCTGTTTCCCATTTCTTATTGCGCATATTGATAATACCGTCTTTGGTAAACAGCATACCATTCCGTCCGTTTCGGGTTGGCATCACACAGTCGAACATATCTACACCACGCTCTATACCTTCCAGGATGTTCACCGGTGTACCTACACCCATCAGATAACGGGGTTTATCTTTCGGCAGAATCTCGTTCACCAACTCAATCATCTCATACATCTTGTCTACCGGCTCACCTACCGCCAAACCACCGATAGCATTACCATCTGCCCCCTTCGATGCGATGAATTCAGCCGACTCCTTGCGAAGATCAGGATAAACACATCCCTGCACAATGGGGAAGAGCGACTGTTGGTATCCATATTTTGGTTCCGTCTCATTGAAACGCTGAATACAACGGTCCAGCCAACGGTGCGTCAGTCCTAATGACTTTTTGGCATACGCATAATCCGAATCTCCCGGAGGGCACTCGTCAAAAGCCATCATAATATCTGCACCAATCGTACGTTCGATGTCCATTACCTTTTCGGGGGTGAAGATATGTTTGCTACCATCAATATGTGAACGGAATTCTGCACCTTCTTCCCGTAATTTACGAATACCCGACAATGAAAAGACCTGGAATCCACCACTATCCGTCAACATCGGACGGTCAAAGCCGTTGAACTTATGAAGTCCTCCGGCTTTTTCCAATACATCCAATCCCGGACGCAGATACAGATGATAGGTATTTCCTAATATGATCTGCGCCTCGATATCTTCTTTCAGTTCGGTTACATGCACACCTTTCACCGTTCCTACGGTACCTACCGGCATAAAGATAGGTGTTGCTATCTGCCCGTGATCGGTGGTTATCAATCCTGCACGCGCATTACTTTTACTATCTGTATATTGTAAGTCGAATGTCATTCTGCTTTCTTTTCTGTCTTTTCTTTTTTTACGGACAGGTCAATGGCATCGGCTACCTTTTCATTGGTCAGCGCAATAGCAAATACCTCTTTCACATCTTTCACGTAGTGGAAAGTCAATCCCTTGAGGTAGATTTCCTGTATTTCATCAATATTCTTACGATTCTCTTCACTCAAGATAATGTTCTTGATACCAGCACGTTTGGCAGCCAAAATCTTTTCCTTAATACCTCCTACGGGAAGCACTTTACCACGAAGTGTTATTTCTCCTGTCATAGCAAGATTTGCTTTTACCTTACGTTGGGTGAGGGCAGAAGCAAGAGATGTGGCCATCGTAATACCGGCTGAAGGTCCATCCTTAGGAATAGCACCTTCCGGCACATGTACGTGGATATTCCAATTATCAAAGATTTCTTCATCCAGATTTAACAAAGAAGCATGTGCCTTGATATATTCCAAAGCCAGCATTGCAGATTCCTTCATGACGTCGCCCAGATTTCCGGTCAATGTCAAGCGTCCGCCTTTTCCACGACTTAAACTGGTTTCTACAAACAAGATTTCTCCACCTACAGCAGTCCATGCCAGTCCGGTGACTACACCAGCATAATCATTACCCTGATATTTATCACGGGTATACTCCGGTGCTCCGAGGAATTCATATAAATCTCCCGGCTTGATTTCCTGTTTGGCAAAATAACCATCTGTAGCATACTGGCGTGCAGACTTACGAAGTATCTTTCCTATTTTCTTCTCCAGTTCGCGTACACCGCTTTCACGGGTATACGACTCGATAATTGCCTCCAACGTATTCTTCGGTATCTTGATATCATTCTTCTTCATACCGTTGGCTTCCAGCTCTTTCGGAACCAGATGGCGGCGGGCTATTTCAATCTTCTCCTCAGTAATATAACCACTTACCTCAATCAACTCCATACGGTCGAGCAACGGTCCAGGAATAGTATTCAGGTTGTTTGCAGTAGCTATGAACATCACTTTAGACAAATCATAATCTACATCCAGGAAGTTATCATGAAATGTTGTATTCTGTTCCGGGTCGAGTACTTCGAGCAGGGCAGAAGAGGGGTCGCCCTGACGATCTGAGCTAACTTTATCAATTTCGTCTAAGATAAACACCGGATTTGATGAACCTGCCTTGATCAGACTCTTGATAATACGTCCCGGCATAGCACCGATATATGTCTTTCGGTGTCCACGGATTTCAGCTTCATCATGCACACCACCCAATGACATACGAATGTATTTACGCTTCAAAGCAGCAGCGATAGAACGTCCCAAAGAAGTTTTACCCACTCCCGGAGGGCCGTACAAGCAGATAATAGGCGACTTCATGTCACCTTTCAACTTCAATACAGCCAAGTGCTCCAAAATACGTTCTTTCACCTTCTCCAAGCCATAATGATCTTTATTTAAAGTCTTTTCGGCATTGATCAGATTGAGATTATCAGTAGTATATATTCCCCATGGCAAACTCAACATTGTTTGCAGATAATTAAGCTGCACACTGTAATCAGGAGATTGCGGATGTGTACGCTCCAATTTATCCACCTCTTTCATAAAGGTGTCTCTCACTTCTACACTCCATTTAGTTGTGAGTGCTTTGCGGCGCAACTCTTCAATTTCCTGTTCCTGACCACCGCCACCCAGTTCATCCTGAATGGTTTTAATCTGCTGTTGCAAGAAGTATTCACGTTGTTGTTGGTCAATATCTTCCCGTGCACGCATCTGTATGGACTCCTTAATCTCGGCAAGCTGCACTTCCCGATTCAGTATCTCCAATAAACGGTAAGTACGTGCCCGCAATGAGTCAATACGTAGCAACTCAATCTTTTCATCTTTCTTCAATGGAAGATTCGTGCAAATAAAATCTACCAGAAACATAGGATTAGTAATGTTCTTGATAGCAAATGCAGAATCCTGCGGGAACATATCAGATGATTTGATATATCTTATAGTCAGATCCTTACAAGCTTCCACCAAAGCATGGAACTCTTTATCATTTTTATCAGGAATATCTTCTTCCAGTGCCTTTACTCGTCCTTTCAAATACGGAGTTGTATCTACAATTTCTTCCAACTCCATACGTTTGACGCCTTGCAGGATAATCGTTGTTGTCTGATCAGGCATCTCCAGGATACGGATAATCTTACCTACCGTACCGATGGTATGCAAATCTTCCAACATCGGCATTTCCGTTTCAGCCGCTTTCTGACAGACTACTCCGATATATGCACTCTTCTTTTCTGCTTCACGCACTAATTTCATGGAAGTCTTTCTCCCGACAGATACCGGCATAAACACGCCTGGAAATAAAACCATATTCCGTAAAGGCAATATCGGAAGTATCTCATTCACTTCAATATCCATCAATTGTTCCTCATTCCCCTCAAAATCAGCAATTACTGAGAAAGAGTTTCCATCTTCTCTCGTCTCCATATCTTTTAGGTAAAGTCTTTTCTTCATTTTGTTCTTTTTAAGTTTATGTCACACTGACAGGGCTTACAAAGCGACTGCAAAGTTAATCTATTCTTCATTAATATAAAGCACCTTTTCTATAAAAAGACAAAAACAGTGCCAAATTAGTCGTAATATTCCCGACTTTACCTATTTTTGCCCTTAAATAATAACTGTAAGCTATGCCAAATCCTTATTTTCAGTTTAAACAATTTACTATATGGCATGATAAATGCGCCATGAAAGTAGGTACAGATGGAGTTCTTTTGGGTGCCTGGGCAGAAGCTGGAGCCCCTCAACAAATTCTCGATATTGGTACCGGCACAGGATTGATAGCCTTAATGCTAGCCCAACGCAATCCACTTTCACAAATTACAGCTATAGAAATAGATGAAGCCGCAGCAACTCAGGCAGAAGAAAACATAGCGCGTTCTCCGTGGGCAAATAGGATAGAAGTAATCTGTAATGATTTCAGTTTATTTCAAACGGATAATAAATATCATTTGATAGTTTCTAACCCACCTTATTTTGTTGATGCTTTAAATTGCCCTGATAAGCAACGCAATATGGCACGTCATACCTGCGAGCTGAATTACGAGTTACTTTTCCAGCGTTCGGCACACCTTCTTGAAGACCAGGGAAGGATATGTATCATCATCCCTACTGAAGCAGAGAAGTTAGTAATTGACACAGCCTGGAAATACAAATTATACCCTTCACGACGCCTTCATGTTTTTACTAAACCAGGCAAGCCGAGCAAGAGAGTGCTTATCGCATTCGGGCATCAGGAACAAAAATGTATGGAGGAAACTTTACGTATTGAGGTAGAACGCAATCAATTTACACCGGAATACATTGCGTTGACAAAAGAGTTTTATTTAAAGATGTGATTATATTACTTTTTTTTTCATAGAACAGTAAACCTACTCGATTTATATGGTCTCCAATTGGAGTACCGATATTCTTATTATAATTAATAACATCTACTTTATACAACAACCCCAAATCTTCTATTTGAATATTTATATCCATCAATTGATTGAAAGAAACATCATTCCCCACTATAGCAAGATCTATATCCGATCCTTCTCCATAGTTACCTTTAGCTCGTGAACCGAAAATTACAGCCTTTTCTATATTAGCATGCTTCTCAAGCACACTACAAATATCAGCTATGACAATATCACTTAATCCGTACATAGTTATTCCGGATAAACATTATTTTCTATATTTGATTTCTCTTGAGTTAACTTAACATTCAATTGCTTTAATAATACAGCGTATTCTTCAAATATATTTTTTACTATTTCGATAGCTTCACCCTCATTACTTTTTATAATGGAATGATAAGATTAATAGAAAAAGTGTCCAGTTATTTAAAAAAAAAAGAAGGTGTCATTTATAACACCCTCTTTCACCTTACTGTCGGGGTAGCGGGAGAAGGCTCCCCACTAACCCAGCTTTGACTATTAATCTTTTAGCAATATGTATAAATGTCTATTTGTCATTTATTGTCTATTATTGTCTACTCATTTATCACACTGTACCAATGAAGTTACATTTCCCTATCAGAGTTTGCTCAACTTCATAGTACTGCCTTTGTGTTCTGATTCTTAAACCATTAATTAAATAGAAACATGCTTTATCTTTATCTTTACGCACCGCTACGATATGAGATATATTAATAATAAGAGTAGCTTCGCGATTCAGGATAGAATTCATTTGATAAAGCTCTCCTGTAACCTCAATAAATGAATCTTGAGGCGTCTCAAAACTTATTCCATTTTCCATGTCCTATTTATTATTTAATAGAATTTGAATTGTTCTTTCCTTTTCGTTGATAATAGCCTGTTTTTCGTGAAGTAATTGCGTAAGGTGTTGTATTTCCTTCTGACATTCACTTAAAGTGATATCTCCAGACACCTTATTGCCATTACCATTCACATTATGCCCAATATGCCATCGTTCATCTATTTCGACTTCACGATCATAAAAATAGTCGATAGGTACCTGAAACTTATCTGCTATTTTTTCAAGTTTATTAGAACCAATTTCAGAGCCCTTATTTAAGAAATTGTTCAGTGTCATAACGGATATCTCAAGCTCCTCACAAAGTTTGGTCTTTACAATTCTTCTTTCTTCAATCAATTGAGCTAATTTATCTGGTCTAATCATAAACTATTATTTATATTTTGTCTAAATAATAAACAATAATATTATTATAGCAAATAATTCTTTGCTGTGTGAATATTATTATTTATGTTTGCAGTATAAATATAGCACTAAAAATTGTACTAATCATGGAAAAAGAACAGAAAATTGCAAAAATGGTATTTAAAGACTACTATGATAGTTTACCAGATGATAGTAAGGAAACAATGCGAAACCGTATTCTTGCAGAAAGTGGAATGTCTTATACAACTTTCTATTATAAACTTCGGCATAATACTTTCAAACCATTAGAAGAAAGATTGATAGATAGAATAATTGAAGATATAAAACAAGTAATGCCATGTTAGCCAATATTGAATTTTATAACACTCCAGATGGGGATGTTATAATTAAAGAAGTCAACCAGCCTGCACGTCGCTTAAAAGAAGAAGATCGCGAGCTCATATCCCCTATGCTTACAATAATCAGTGATCGTTATCCTAAAGCTTATGCAGCATTGATGGAACTATATTCAAAGCGTACAATGAATAAAACATTCTTTGAATACTCTGTCGTTCATCGTTTTTGTCGCTGTAATTTTGGCGAATACGATCAATTTAGTCATGATATTGATTCCAATGGGCATTTCATTTTTGAGGAGGTGAAATGCCCTCTTCGTGGCGAGTGTCAATTAGAAGGAGTTGTTTGTAAACCTGAAATTGATACCAGTCTGACAGATAGAGAGATGGAGGTGTATCGACTAATTGTTGCAAACATTCGAACTGAAGACATAGCGGCGAAACTTTCCCTTTCCAAGTTTACCATTATTCGGCATCGAGAAAATATAAAAGCTCGCCTGGGACTGCATGACATACCGGAAATGATAACTTATTGGCATGTCCACCATCTTAAATAAAAGCGGTGTAAGGTTATCCGGGTTCGATTCCTGGCTCCGCACGATGATTTACTAACTTAATAAACAATACAATGAATATGATAGAAGAACGGGATAAAGCAATGAGGGAGCTTATTAAGCACGTTGAAGCTGTTTGTAAAGAGTATGATATTGCAATAGTACTGAATGTATGTGTTGATCATGAAATTGAAAAAGGCACTATTATACAAAGCCTTGCACAATATGTATCTGGAAAAAGGGAAACACTAATACGTATGCTTGCAGGAGCAATTCTGCACTCAAAAGGTTTTAGAACATTATTGATTGATTCTTTTGAGCTTTCAGAAAAAATGTCTACAGGAGAACTTGCTTTGAAAAAGGAAAACATGAATTGAAAGAAAATACTCAGTAAAGGGTAGATTGTATAATTAACAATTTAATATGCCAGCTGAAAAGGACAGCTATTGGGTCAGCCCCAGGTTAGGGTTTATAGTACCGGGGTGGTTCCCGGTACTTCTAAAAAGATAAAAAGGAATATTATGGAAAATGAAGAATATCTCTGTATTAATTGTGCTAAAAAGATAGAATGTTACGGATCTGACATCAAATTAGAAGAACCTGATTTATGTATTCCTATAAGCTGCATAGATTATCAAGATATAGAAGAGAGATTTAATTAATAACTTAATAAGAAATGAGTCAAATAATAATAGCATGGTTCAGTTGTGGTATAACATCGGCTGTCGCATGCAAAATAGCTTTACAGACGTACAAAGATGTAGTCCTATACTATACAGACACTGGCTCACAAGAAGAAGATAGTCTACGCTTCCTTCATGATTGTGAGCAATGGTTTGGTCAAAAAATAAACATTGTCCGGAGCAAGGAATATACTAACCATTTCGATGTGATTGAAAAGAAAGGGCTAATCAGTAAGCACAATTACTATCCATGTACCTTCGAACTTAAAAAACGGCTTCGATACCAAATCGAAGATGAATTGAAATATTGGGATGGTCAAGTATGGGGATTTGATATATCGGAAACCAATCGGGCACAACGAATGATTGAGCAATACCCGAACATGAAGCCATTGTTCCCATTAATAGATAATCAACTATCAAAGGCTAATTGTGCCTGCTTACTTGCAAAAGAAGGAATAGAACTACCTCGAATGTATAAGATGGGATATCACAATAACAACTGCATCGGTTGCGTCCGTGGCGGAATGGGTTACTGGAATAAGATTCGTATTGATTTCCCGGAAGATTTTGAACGTATGGCAAAATTGGAACGTGTTGTCGGGCATTCTTGCCTGAAAGAAAGAATCGGTAATGAAACAAAGGCTTTATTTCTTGACGAGCTTTCTCCTGACCGTGGCGATTTCCCTACTGAGATTATGCCGGAATGTGGATTGTTTTGTGAATTAGAATTTATGAATTAGCGTAAAACAAGATAGTAATGAATATAGTAAGAAGTGAGCAAGAAATTTTCGATTTGCTCAATCAATGTGCAGAAGCGGAAGAGACTGGTTCTTCCATTTATCCTGGTATGATTTACGAACAAGGCATCAAAGCTGCGATTGAATGGCTTGTTGGAGATATTGATAACCATCCAATTAATGAATAATAAGTATCGAAAGGAGCCATAAAATGGAATTAGAAAATAGTATTTTTCTTTTAGAAACCAAAAAGAGTAGGAAACATGAAGATACAACCTATTGCATTGGTGTACATCGGTTAGGAACTCCAAATATGGAGTTTATAATAGGAGAGACTGACAATGACCGGGAGTATGTAAAAGGAGATAAGGTCTCATATATTTATAATGCCGATTATGTAGATAATCTGCAAAACGCTTTAGATTGGCTGAACAGTGTTAAGTAACTAATGAAAAAACAATAATATGTATAGCACAAGAATTTTTGAGCTTGCCATGAGCATTTGCTCTTATAAATTAGACCAGGTATTTTATGGAGAAGGGGCTACTGTTCGTCAAGTATATGGCCAGGTCCCGGTAGTACAGAAAGTCACCATTTCCGGAAAGAGAAAAACAGTCACCAAATGGAAATCGCTTCGTTGGAACGATGCCGGGCAATGCTTCTCCCTATATTCCACCCAACGTCAGCGGAATTACGATCTTCCCCTCCGGAGCGTCGAAGAACAACAGAAAATGAGTAAAGGCATACGACTGATGTATTTGGATGTCGATTCTCGTGGACTATTTTCAATTAATGATATTTCAATTAATGAACTTGAGTCATTACTGAGGATACTACAGACTTTTCATAATCCGGACGCAGCGGCACAAGAATGTCTTTCTCATGATCTTTTCAAACGTCTACATTCGCAGTATCATAAATTGCAGCACAATGGACAGCCTTATCAAATACCGAATGGAGAACCTCGACTGGATCGACCAGTTCCTGGCGGTACTGGGACCAAATGAATTCCAGAGCTTTGAGAGTCGAGTTTTCAAAGCTCTGGATAAACTTCAGGTTGGGCGGTATTACGATATTATCTCCTCTGTTATTCCGTCCCAGCAGGAACTATTTATTAAGTTCTGTTGCTGTTATATCGAGCGACACCCGGAATACGAATTTAATGATGATTACACACAAATATGGAGGAAAGAAAGCTATGAACAATGGAAGATGGCAGCCGCACGAAGACCAGTTCGTAAGAGACAACGCTAATAAGATGACTCCAGAGCAGATGTCTGAGGTTCTGAATCGTTCACCTTTGGCCGTACAATTGTATATGCATCGGAAACATATTGTTGTTGGCCAGACAGTCAAAAGAAACCTGGTACAAGAGATGCTCCGGATTAAGTTCCGGCATCCGGAGAACTTTATGCCAACCCGCACTTTTTATCGTGAAGTTGGCATAAATCAAATGCGTTGGTGGGATATTTTTCACGGACGCAAAAATATTAATCAACAAGAGTATCTCGCGCTATCCAACTACTTTGGAATTACCTTAGAAGAAGCCTTTGCAGCGCGTCAACTCTGTATATTTGAAGAAGAAAGCAATGATTGACGAAGAATTAAAACAGCGTATTAAGGAGGCAAACGAAATAGTCGATGTTATTGGCCAGTTCGTTTCTCTACGTAAAAAAGGCATTAATTATTTGGGGATATGTCCCTTTCATCCGGATAAACACCCTTCTATGGTCGTCAGTCCCTCAAGGCAAACTTATAAATGTTTTGTCTGCGGCAAAGGTGGAGATGTTCTTCAGTTTGTTCAGGATCATGAGGGGATGTCTTTCAATGAAGCTCTTACCTGGCTGGCCCATCGTGTCGGAATAGAGCTTCCACAGCGTGTCATGACAGATGATGAGATGGCTAAAGCTAAGGAACGTGAGTCGCAGCGCATTGCTTTGAAAGGAGCAACAGCCTTTTTTCAGAAACATCTTCCGGATGCGCAATCCTACCTTTACTCACGTGGGTATAAACTTGACAATGGAATACTGCAGGATTTTAAAATCGGTTATGCCCCGGAAGGCAATATTGCCAAGAAAGAACTTCTTGAAGCTGGCTTTACCCAGCAGAGACTTCTCGAAGTTGGTGTTCTGGGCGAATCGGAGAAAGGGTTTATCTACGATGTCTTTCGTGATCGCATCATGTTCCCGTTCTTTGACCTGAAAGGAAACATTGTCGGATATTCTGGCCGTTATATTACTCCCCAGGAAAAAAGTGGGAAATACATTAATACAGGGGATACCCCTCTTTTCAAAAAAGGACTTCACTTATTCGGACTGTACCAGGCACGTGATGCTATCTCTCGATATGACAATGTTTATCTGGTCGAAGGCCAGTTCGATGTTCTTTCCATGCACGATGTAGGTGTTCGCAATACCATTGCCGGCAGCGGTACTGCCTTAACTCCTGAACAAATCCAGCTCATCGGACGCTTTACCAAGAAAGTCACTCTGATATATGATTCTGATACTGCAGGAATCAATGCTTCTCTTAAAAATTGCGAGGCATTGCTTGCTGCAGGTTTCCAGGTGAGTGCTGTTCCTCTTCCTAATGGGCAAGATCCGGATGATCTTGCAAGGGAGAAGAAAACAGATACCGGGAAGTGGATCATGAACCATCAAATGCATTTTGTCCGCTACTTTGCCCCATTATTGCGTGGTGATAATCCGGTAGAGGACCCGAATAAAGAAGAAGAGGCCATGCAAACCCTCTGTGAACTTGTTTCGGTAATTCCTTCAGAAACCCTCCGTCTTAAATGTATTGAAGCAATAGCCAACCTTTTTGACACCAATACTGAAGTGATCCAACGAAAGGTAAATGAGACTTTACGTAAAAAGAAGACAGCTTCGATCAAAGAAAAAGACCTGATGCAGCCTGGCATATATGGTATTGAAATGCTTTCAGAAACTCGCTCCGGAAACGAACCTTGCATTCTTACTTCAGATTATCAGGAATTTCTCACTTTATATGGAGACGAACCTATAGTATATGTTCATGGCATTCCGGGAATGAACGATATCCAATTACTCCGTCAAGCCGGCCAAATGTTTACTACAGATAGTGATGGCCTTACAATTTCTAAAGATGGGACAGAAGCCGATTATTTGGCTGCATTAGCTACAATGTTTCGTGGAGGTATATCCAACATCACTGTGACGGTTGAAAGGACAGCGGAACCCGACGATGAAGACGAGATTATAGATGACGAAGACCTGGAAGATGAAGATAATGTGATCGAGGCCTATAACTTTGCAAAATTTTATGTCTATCAGCATAAGCTATTCTTCAAAAATTTCATAGGAGAGCGTTCGCCTTATATTGAACGTTGTGCCGAGATTATAAGCTATGCTGATGATTCTGTACGTATAATCAATTACTCATACTTCTGTGGCTGTTTGGGACTGATAAAACAGGCTCTGACTGAAATTCTAAAGCCATATCTGGCCAAGCGTAAATCTCGTATGGCCATCAATGCTCAGCGTACAGATGATGATTATGTGGAGGAGAGCTATGATCCTGATGAACTTCCCCGATATGTCCAGGACAATCCGGAATACATGCAGATGTTTAATCAATGTAATTTCTATCCAAAGCTGAATAAGCAGGGAGAACCGGTCTGTTACCTTTTTAAGCAAGAAAAATCAGGTCATACGATGGTAGGCGACTTTTTTATGACTCCTTTGCTACATATTTATTCTGATAACGACGAAGATAACAAGCGTGTCATTAAAATAAATCGACGCTACTACAAAACCCCTCTTTACATAGAGGTTCCCTCCAAAGCTCTTGTTAAGAAGAGCACCATTGAGGAAAAACTAATCATGTTGGAAGCTGTCAATTTCACCAACGGTGAAGAGAAGCATTGGACCAAGATTCGCGAATATATGAGCCGTCACTATGTGAAGTGTACCGAAGTTGTTACTTATGGTAATCAGCAAGAAGACGGTTTTTCTCGCCGCGAGGATCAGCAATTTTTCGCTTTTGCCAATGGTATCTTCCATATAGTCGATGGTCTTGCTCGCTTTGATCCCGTTAATGAGCTCGGAGTCGTCACTCACCATAAGGAGAACTATTATTTGCCGGCATTTTCTACAATTTACGCAGGTTCTGGCCGGAAAACTGATAAATACGAGCTTATTTCTCAACTTGTATATAAAGAAATTCCTGCAGATAAAAGATGCTCATTTGAAGAGTGGGCTTCCCTGATGGATCGCGTATATAAGATTAATGACAATGGAAAATGGGCTCTTATTTATGCTATAATGTGTGCTTTCCGAAGCAATATTCACTGTATCGACCGTCTTTTTACCGCTCCCTTTTTTATGGGGCCTATGTCATCGGGAAAAACACAAATAGCGATATCCATCCGCTCCTTGTTCATTTCCCCTAATATTTCTATATTTAATCTGAATACCGGAACTCTGCCAGCTCTCTCTTCATTGCTTTCTTCTTTCAGGGATGTTCCTGTCGTTCTTGACGAGTATAACAATAAGGATATCAATGACCAGATGTTCCAATATCTAAAACAGTCTGTTTATGATGGAGAAGGCCGTCAGAAAAGGAAAGCAAATCAGGGTAAAGATATAGAAATAGAAAAGGTTTTTGCACCGGTAGTTATTTGTGGGCAGGAAACGCCTCAGAGAGACGACAATGCTCTTATGTCCCGTATCATTGTTTGTGAGGTTCCCAAAGCAAAGAATCGCACACCGGAAGAGATTGAGCTTTTCAATAAGCTGAAGGAGATTGAGGATCCATCAAAGAGGGGCCTTTCGAATGTACTTTTCGAGGTTCTTCAGCTGCGTCCCTTGGTTATGCAACATTTCCGGATGCTTAAGCAAAAAGCTTATGATGAACTGAAGAAGGAGCTGATGAATTCCGGAGAGATCGATCGTCTGATGAAAACGGCTTCATTATTTTTAGCAACATGTAATCTAATTGAAAATTATACAGATATGAAATTACCATTCACTTACAAAGATTTTTTCAAAATCGCATGCAACAAGATTAAGTTCCAGGTTGAACTGATTTCTAAAACCGACAAGTTGGCCAGCTTCTTCAAAGCAATGGATGTTATGATCGATTCCAAGGCAATAAAGGAAGGCCGGGATTTTGCCATCGACACGCCGGAACGGTTTACGATCAAACTTCCTGGAGGGGAGAAAAGGGAAATACCTATTCCTGCAGGAACTCGCGTATTGTTTCTACGTCTCAGCACCATTTATACGCAATACGCTCGATCATCGTACAACCAGGAAGATTCGACTCAATCTACCATCGAGCAGAACCTACGTTCGCATCCCAGTTACATTGGATTGGTGCATGCCCGCCGCTTTAATTGGTATGATGTAGTCGAAGTTCCACGCGGTGGCTTTGAGGAGAATATTCCCAATGAAACAGGCATACCTATTAAACTGAATAATGATATGGTTCGTAAGATGGAGAAGAGAAGTACTAATTCAAGCTGTATAGCTATCAATTACGAACTTTTCAGAGAATTGTATGATATTGACTTGCAGCGCAATCCGGAGGAGGATATCCCGACTGCTAATCCGGACAATGATCCTTTGGGAGTTGCTGATGCACCTCAACCCCTTGTTCTTTAGTGAGACAAATTCTATTCTAAACTCTCAAGCAATTATTCCCGGTGGCCACCCCATTGGGAATAATTGCTTTTTATATTCTGATTTGCGGACATTTCGTCGAATTCATCTAAACCAATGTTATACTATCTATCTTTCTCAAATCCCCCAGACCCCCTGAAACAAAAAAGAAAGCAAAGGAGGCAAAGTTTTGAAAAGAAAACTTTTCAGAAATACCGTCCAACAGTCCAACCGTCCAACAAGGAAAAACATTTTAAAATGTAACTCCCTGTTGTATAGTAGTATATATTTTCTTTTTAATTATATATATACTACATAGGTGTTGTTTTGTAGGACGCTGTTGGACGTGTTGGATTGACCGTTTTCAACCATCCAACATTCGGCATCCAACAAAAAAGAGAAATAACGCAGTTTGTTGGACGTGTTGGACGTCCTCCAACACTATTTTTCTTTTGGTAAATTTGTGTAACTAAATAATAATCAGTAACTTTAATAATCCTGTTGGACGGTTGGACGGTAGGATGAGAAAATGAACAAAAACTATTTCAAAAATATATTTAGAGGAAACAGCCATGATTACAACGAGCATTATGATTACACCTTACCTTGCTGAATATCTGCGTGGAAAATATAATAATGGCGCAGATGAACCCATTAGAATTCCTGACAATACAGATTTGTATCACGTTATTTGGACCCTGATGGCTCGTCGTCATCAGAATCAATCTCCGGTGGATAATGGCAATCTTACTATTGTTCTCCCAGACCGACGGATAGGAAAGGACCCACAAGTCTATAATTACCTTTCTCCACGAGCTGCCAAGGTCATAGAGAATGAAGTACGTCGTATGTTCAATCGTGACCTTCACACCGCTATGGATGAGAATGACTTGAACGGTCATGAGCTTAACAACCTCGATATCGTTCATAAATTCCTGTGTTCCTACTGTATTGACAGCATTACTGAAGATGCCTTGCTAAAAAACTTCTATCGGTGGCGGGAAAACATTCGAAAAAGAAAAAGACGTCGAGAGTATAAAAAGAAGTTAAAAAGGGGATGAAAAATCACCTACCGAACTATGCATTTTGTCCCAAAATGGCGGACAAAATGTCCTATGTGTGGCGAACTTATTGAATATCAAATAAATATAATCATTATGAGAGAATTATCCATCCAACTCAATGTATATCCCATCGCCAAGATGCGTCAGGATATCTATCGTTTCATTGCCGATGAATTTACTTTTTCGCCGGTACCGGAAGATTCCGAAGCCGGCAGATGCTACAATTGTAATAAAGAGATTACAGTCGATCTTCCACCAGCTGACGTTATCCGTGATTTTTCTTCGGGCAAGTTTGCCATTATAGAATTTCGGGATACCCGGTACCGGAAGTTCAGTATTGGGGATAATAAGATACCAGCCATCGTATACATTTCTCCGAATCTTAACTCCGCTACGCTGAAAATTGAGTGTAAAATGCTCAAATCGCCTCTCCTGTAGCGTCCTTCACCCCCTTCTGCAAGCTGCTTATCTTCGCTGAAAAGATATGCAATGAACAGAACTTTTCTCCGACAGCTTCTTCTATCAAACACTCAACAGCTTCTCATCTCGGCAGAAGGCTTCACTTCTGCCATGATGGATGCTTTCCCTTTGATAGCAAATGACACACCCACACCATCGGCTTTCTTCTTCGATGATGATCCGCCTACATATAAAGACTTGGCAGATAAAGCCCTTGCTAAAATCCAGCAACAACTGCATGCACTTTCCGAGTTCCAAGAAGTAACCCTTACCAGTGATTTTTCTTCCAATGAACTTCCTGAAGGTAGTATCGCCTACCATCGTATCTGGGGTTTTATCACTGCTGATAGTCGTTGGTATTTCTCTTCCAAGCAATTTGAACGGGATATCCTGGATGCTGAAGCTAATCCGGCTATTTCTTGCCACTTCATTCATGCCAACTCACCAGGTGGTGAAGCCTGGTATCTTGATAGACTCAGCGAGACCATGCGTTCGTTGAATAAGCCCATCATAACCCTTGTAGAGCAATGCGATTGCTCTGCCTGTTATTACATCACTTGCCATTCCAATGTTATCGCCGCACTTACAGCCAATGAAGTAATTGGCTGTATAGGTACAATGGTCGAGACCTATGACTTTAGCGGCTATTATGAAAAGCTCGGCATTAAAATCATTAGGCAAACCGCTGATAAATCAGACCTCAAGAATAAGAAGTACAACGACATGCGTGCTGGAAAACCGGAGCAATATGTCAAAGATGTGCTGAACCCGCTCACTGAGCAGTTCCTGAACGAAGTCCGTACAAGCCGTCCAGAACTGGGTGAGCTCCCGGAAGACGATCCTGTCTTCCGGGGCGAGACCTTCGATACAACTCATGCCATCGAAAAGAAACTCATTGATGGATCCATGACCTTCTTCGAAGCCGTTGCCAGCGCTGTAGACCTTGGCCGGAACTACACCAACTTGGAAACAATCAAAAAGAACGCTCTCAACTATTTATAACTTAATTTTTTCATTCACATGAATATTAAAGAAAGAATTCAGACCGTCCTGCAGAAATTGAAGCTGCTGGACAAAGCAAAAGCCAATCAGCTGACTGACGAAGAATGGAAACAGATTGTTGACTCTTATCAGAAAGAGTATCAATCAACTCTTCAGGATGACTTAGCCGCCGACATGGCAGCTCATGCTGCTACAAATACTCCTATCACTCAAGAGCAGATGGATCAGGTACAAGGCATTTTGGATAGTATTGTTAATCCAAACCAGAATGCAACTCAAGATGGAGAAGAAAAGCCGGTAGTACAGACTACTCAAACTCCGGCAACCGGTACTGACATTGTACAACTTGCTCAAGCCGTACAAGGCTTGGTCAACACGATGCAAAATAGTGCCACTGAAGATCGTCCCATTCAGACGGTAACCGCTACTACTGCCAGTTTCACAGGTCCTGCAGATCGCACGAAGTTCTTGTTTGGTATCGAAAATTCTATGTTTTCCATGACCGATCGTTGGAACCGTATTGCTGCTAATCCGGCAGCTGCAGCTTCTTTTGGAGCTTGGGATGAAGATACAGAAGGCGCTTCTTTCCGTAAACAGGCTGTAGCTTTCTCTCGCTCGTTGCAAAAACGCTATGCCTATTTGCACGCCAATGGCATGCTCGATGCCAAGAAATTGGCTGCCGGTGAATTTGGAACTAATTACGAAGGCGTTAATACTGCCGGAGTCGGTAACCAATTTGTAGTTCTCCGCCAAGATGCCTTGATTGCTCGTGTTCTCACGAAACGTGACCTCACTCAGTACTTCCCTGTACGCTACGGCATTCAGGATCATGACCTCGTATTCAACGCTTTCTTCTCTGAAGTTTCCCAGGCCTACCAGCAAGGTGAAATCTGGAAGGGTGACATGAAGCTCGAAAACGAGATGGGACATGTTGATGATGCTATGATCAAACTCAAGTTCGGTCCAATGAAGGAACTGGAGCGCATGTACATCGGTTACTTAAACAAAGAGGGTTCTGATCCGATCAAGTGGAACATGATCGAGTTCTGCATCCTTAATTCCTTAGAAACCGCCCAGGTTGAGCAAAACAAACGCCGTATGCGTGGTATCTATGTAAAACCGGAGACAGGCGTTGCAGGTAGCTATCTGAATGCTTCTACAGGTGTTATTTACACATTACTCCGCTACATTCATGAGTTTAAGATTCTTCCTCATGATGATGAAGCTTATCGTGGATATACCGATGCCGATATGTTGGATGCTGTTCAGGATTTTGTTGCCGACATCATTACTTCCTGCACGGAAGATATGGACATTGACAACCATGTTCTGTACCTGAACAAAACCCATCAGCCTTGGTGGATCAAGAACGTTCGTGCCAAATATGGTAAGGATATCGACTTTACCGGACCAGACAGTTATAAGTATGTTGTTCCTGATACGAACGTACACATCATTTGGCTTCCATATCTTGGCCAGCTTCCTCTCATGTTTATGGATGTGCCCGGAAACATTCAGTTCCTGGAATACGTACCGGGTGAAATGCTGTCTATCAAGGTTAAAGAAGACATGGAACTTGTAAAAGCCTGGTCTACTTGGAAAGAAGGTTGTTCGGCTTCATTTACCGGCCGTCGTTTCGACAGCCTGGATAAACTTAAAGCAAACAACTACGAATGGCAGCAAATCTTCATGAATAAACCTGCTGTTGACATGGAGGCTGATGCCACCGCCGTAGATGCTTCCAAAGGTTTCTGGCAAATCACTGTAGCCAATACTGCAGCCAAAGCCATTACCGATATCACTAATGCCAAAGCCGGTGTCGCTTATATCATCGAGTGTGGATCAACCGAAAATGCAACCACCATTGCCAAAGCCGGTAAGTTTGCCGATATCACTGAGGCGTATACACCTACTAAGGTCGGTGACTACATTATGCTGATCTTGAACAGCAAAGGAAACTTCCTGGAACTCGAACGCCAAGTAGCCGGTGTCCGCAAGGTGAACGCTGCACTGCAGCCTAACATTCCAGGTGTAAGATAACCTTTGTTAGTCTGGTAATTAATTGTTTTTAGGTGACAGGGGCGGGTTATTGGCCCGCCCTTTTCTTTTTAACCCATCATTTTATTTAATATGAAAGCAAAGAAAATTTCAAATCCTTTTCGCAAAGGAAACCAAGCGGCTCGCAAAATGCAGCTCCGCTTCTTTCTCTCACTGATGACGTTGATTGCATTCGCCTTCGTTATCGGAATGTTTCTGGATCCTTCCTCTTCTCCCTTCTGCCTCTCAGGTTTCACCGGCACTTCATTCGCCGCCATGATGGCTATCGGTGACGTTGGAGATGTCTCCGACCGACAAACTCATGGCTCGAATATAGCATATAAGGTCTATTTGATTGAAATCTCCCAAATCAACCCAGATGTAACTTTTCCGAAGCCTAATGCAAGTAGGGAAATAGGTACTTTACCTATGAAGACCGGACAATATATGAAGTATTTTGAGGCCCATGATATACCTACATATACATCAACGGGTGAAAAAGGTGATATCACCACCAGTGGAGAGAATAATTTCGTAATGATTATGGGAGGTATGCGCGACCAACTTCTCACTTTTATTGAAGAACATGCCGGTGGCAAATTCATTGTCATATTCAAAGAAGTAGGAGAGGAGCAATGGTATATTCTCGGCAATTATGATCGACCAATGGTACTGTCTTCTTATGAGTCCAAAAATGATAAAGATGGCCGCTATGTAACTTTCACATTCAAACGTACCAGCATAGATCAATATTACAAGTACGCTGGCGATATTATCCGTGTTCCTGCAGCCAAGCATGCGGCTGACTCAGCAACCTTGGCGATATCTCCTCAGAACAACCGGTACGAAATCCCGAACGGATCCGCAGCGACTTATGCCATCAATGCGATATCAGGCCTCACAGCCAATGATAAAGGTCGCTACATAACTCTTGAAGGTACCGGTACTGACAAAGCTGCCACTATTGCCGATGGTACAGCCTTCACTCTCGAAGATGGTGCCACCTGGACGGCCAAGGCCGGTTCCTCCATCACATTCCGAGTTATGGACCCGGCTACACTCGTAGAAGTCCAAGGAACGCGTGTTCAGACAGCTTAATCATCATTAACAGGCTAACCGACTGATAAAATTCAGTTGAGTTAGCTTGTTTCAAATCCAACAAGCTATGTATAATTTCAAAGAAAAGAAACTTCATTTTAATGCCCTCCGCAATCCGGATGCTGCAGTATATGACCTTGAACTGTTGCGACAAGTTCGTCCCTGGCTTCCTCAACTGAGAACTTATACTCGCGATCCGAAAAGATATGCGAGTGAAATCCTCTATTCTCTCCTGGATCTGACGACTCGAGAAAGCATTCGTGCCTTTCGTCGTAAAAAGTTAGATGAGCTGAAAGCTGCTACTGAAGTTCCTGGTACCGCTGCCGGGGATACACCTTCAGACGAAATCACCGCTACAGATAGTGATACTTCAGCCTCTGATGAGACTACCGGTACCACTGACGAAAATACTCCAGAATCAGTAAAAATAGAGGCTTTGGAACAATCCCTTGAGGAAGCCGAAGAAAGAGCAGAAGAGGCCGAGCAACGTGCCGAAGAAGCGGAAGAGGCTCAGGAAGAAGCTGAAACTCGAGCTGAAGAAGCCGAACAAGCCCTGGATACCGAGAAAAAAAAAGAGCAGCCCAAAGCAGCTCCAGCAAAGTCCAAAAGCACGAGGAGTACCCGCAAATCGACTGGGACAACCTCTTCGATCCGCAAGTCCAAATAGCCACACTCATCTACAACGATCGTGTGGTCACTTGGAAACAAATGAAGCAGCTCGACGAAAGCCTGGATAAGAAACCGGTCAAACGTGACATCATGGACATGGTGGAACTCCGGATCCGAAACTTGCAGGCTTTCGATGAGCTGCAATCGTTCAACGACACTGGGAAGTTCCTCTACATTCATCCGCTCATAACTCATCAGTCAGAGAGAGCGCAACTGACGAAGTTACTGAAGACGGATCCGCACGAGTTTCTACGCTTGCACAAGAATGTAGCGGATAACATCCGCAGATACGAATCTTACCTGAAGCGAACCGATCGGCAGACTCGGCGCTCTCAGGACAAAGAGAACCTCCGCCGCCATCGTGAACGTGAGGCCCTATTCAAAGCAATATTGCAAGATATAAGCCATTCCGAACTGCTTAATAATCCCTCTTAACGCTCCCTTTTGCAGTAGAATACAGATATGCCAACCAGCACTCATGCCAACTGTGTTCCTTTGCCTTGTCAATTTGCAAAACGACAAAGTAATATTAATCATTAAAAACATCAATCGCATGAGTGTAAACTATTCCCTCGCTCTGATGAGCAGTAAACCAGGTAATAAATCAGCCGCAAAACTTTATTATGCCAAAGCGCAAGCCAATGGTGAAATAACCATGGACGAAATGGCCGAAGATATTGCCTACGCCACATCCCTGACGGATGGAGATGCTTTGAATACTATCCGTGCCCTCATCAAGCAAATCAACAAGAATCTGGCGGCAGGCAAGATTGTCCGTCTCGAAAATTTCGGCAGTTTCCAACTCCAACTGTCCAGCAAAGGAGCCAAAAATGAAAAAGAGTTCACCCCCAACAACATCACGGCAGCCAACGTCCAGTTCCGCCCGGGAAAGCCGATTAAAGCAGCAACCCGTGCCGGAGACGGAGGCCTTACCTTCAAGCGTGTGCCTAAGTTAGGAGAAACTTCCCAAACAGATGGAAATGGTTCCGGTTCGGACGGAGGCATAGAGGAGAACCCTTTGGGATAAATTACTTATAGGTAGTCAGCCAACTGCCTGTAAGTAAATCTCCCGCTACCTATAGGTAAACGTCCTATTGTCTATAGGTAGTTTCAAGTAATTTAGTAGCCATAAATCTCAAAGCAAAATATACGAATAATGAAAGCAATCTACATGAGCGACCTCGCTCAAGCCTACTTCCCGCGAAGTACCCCTCGCAGTGCCAGTATTCAGTTACACCGATGGATAGAACTGAATACAGAGTTGAAATCGGAACTCGAAACCCTGCACTTCAAGCCCCGACAACGGGCGCTCACCCCCATACAACACGAAACTATACTTCGACATTTGGGAGAACCGGGAGAGTAAAGAAGATGAAGCGGAATAGAAATATTCCGCTTTTTTTTGTCATATCAAAATAAATCTGCACTTTTGCATTGCCCCTCAAATTTAGTGATAAAAATACTGAAAAACAGGACATGAATCCCTTTTCAAAACGTAATCCGTAAAATCGGGTTGAGGTTACACTAAATACCTTTGGGCACGTTTTGATAAGGGATTCGCCATATATTTAGAATGGAATATTTGGATTTTACTTCTTTAGTAGCAGACATCAAAAATTTAAATGAACAACAGAACTACTGGATGGTGCGCACTATGGGCGGTGCATATTACAGAGAATTTGTGAAAGGAAATTATATTGCTGTTGGATATAATGATATTACACTTGCCGATTTGCACCATTTACCCCAAACTGATAATTCGGCTAAAGAAGCATTAAAAGTAATGTTTAATAATAGATATCCTGATATTCGAAATTCGGGTTATCCTGTTGCTCAAATATTACGATTTACGCGTGAAATTAAAGAGGGAGACGTTGTTATAATTCCCTCCAACGGAGCTTGCCATGTGGCTATAGGCATTATTACAGGGCAAATGTATGAAGAAGTACATCCACTTTTAGATGAAGAACATCATTGTGACTTCAAGAAAAGATGGCATGTAAATTGGAAACATGCTTGTCGCAGAGAGAGTTTGCCTCCAACTTTGCAATTAATGTTTAATTCCAGACATATCTTATCTGATGTAAAAGGGTATGCTCCTTATATAGATAGTGTTATACACGATTGTTATGTTAAAGAGGATATAATGCATTTAGTTCTAAGAATCAGAACTAGAAATGAAGTATCATTGGACGATTTTTGTGATTTGAAAGCAATATCATTGTTGATTGATGATTTTTGTCAAAAGCATCAAATGGAATGTGATGGCACATTAACAATGAAGATACAAATGGAATCACCAGGATGGCTGCGATTATCAACTAAAACTATCGGATTGCTATTCCTATTTGGCTTAATAACGGTTGCAATAACTGGAGGCGGTCTTCGGTATAAAAAAGGCGAAGGATTTGAATTATATACAAATGGAGTTGGTGGAGCTATCAATGATTATTTGGATAGAGAAGCTGACCGCGAATTAGTCAGAGCAGCAGCCAGAGCAATGGATTCATTGAAAATAAAATCTCCTGAAGATATGCAACCAATAATAGAAATTCTGAATGCTAAAAACGAAGGTAGACGCGATTATTAGTTATGCAGGGAAATAATAAAAAGGAATAAGCAAAAGGGCTACAATAATACCGATTATAACAATTCTATAATCGGTGTTTTTTTTGCAGGTCCAACTCCATGTAATGCAGCATACCACTCCTTGTAATAGCAACATTATACCAGTGCTGATTACAACAAAAGTACCCATAAAAGCTAATATATTTCTAAGCAAGTCAAACATGGTTTATTAGAATTTCACACCGCAAATATATTGATTAGATAATACAGAACTGCTATTTTTAACATAAAATAGATGTAGCGATATAATTTTTCTGCTTTCTTTTTGCTATTCCAAAAACTTTCCTCATATTTGCATTGCTGTACATTTTGACAAGGCGACGATGTTCGCCAACTTTGCCGTTGGCCTTTTTTGTGCCTATCGGTTATCATATAGTTCCGACCCCCGTGTGGAGTGCTTAATGGCCTCCCGGCCTTGTCAAGGTGTACAGCAGCGGGAAAGCGGAACTTTTTTTCTATTCCATATATGCTTTGGATACATAATCAGAAACTCCCTTTCCCGTCTTTCAAGATTTAACACATAAGTGTATAATCGACATATTGTTTCATTTTAAACTGCTGTAAGAAAATGAAAAATCAAAATCGACGCGCCCGCGGACGCTATGTATCCGCCGAGAAGGTCCAGCAAATGTTTGCTAACCTTGGTATTGAACTCTGTTCAGGTCGCAAGCGCATTCGCGCTACCCGTAGTGAAAAATCTATTATTATCTATGCCAATGGTGGCACGGTGAATATCTCCTTTAATGAGGAAGGAGGTCCAAAATGAGTAAAGACCCCAAATTCTCCATTATGAAATATGACTGGACGGATAATAACGGAGCATCAGAATGTATGTATGAGGTTGCTAAAATAGATACAGCCTTATTCATAGATGACCTTGAATTGGACGAACTGAAACTACTACGTGACTTCTTGACTGATTACATCACTGGAGAAGAGAAAGGAGGTCCCCAATGAATCCCAATATAAAAATGAATAAGGAACTGACTATTGAAGAATGGTCAATGGTTGCCCGGGCTGTTATGAGTTTAATTGTAACTTCCAACCTTTCCGAAATCCCCAATAATGATATGCAGCTTGTAAAATGGCTGACTGCATTTTGTTCCGATATTAATAAGGAAATCATAGAACTTTCTTTTCACCAATAATTCTCCAAATCCCCGTTACAGACTTTTGTAGCGGGGATTTGTCCTTCATTGTTCCTCTCTTATCATTTACTTTTGCCTGCATAATTAATGCAGTCCATGAAAAAGGAAACATCACCCACCCAGGAAAATGAGGCGGACACTTCGCCGCTTAGTCCGCAAGAAGCGGCACATGCCATAATGGAAGGACTCATCAAGAAAGCTGCCAGTGGTGATCTTGATGCCATTGTCCTGTTAAAAGAAACCATGCAAGAAGCAAAGTTAGAGAAACTTAGAAAAGAACTGTTCGGCGTATGACTCAACTCGACACCCTTGATAAGATACATCCGGACCTAATATCCGCTTTCCTCACTACCGGAAAGTGTGACGGAATTGCGCCCGATGTACAAATCTTTTTGAAGCAGCTTCAATGGGCTGCCGAAATCTATGAGTACGAACGTAACATAACTCGTGCAGCCAAGCAACTACGCCAACGCATCAATGCACAACAGCAGATAAACATTGATGAACGTACTTGCAAAGCCCGCATCTATGCTGCAATAAACTATTTCAGCATTGATAACAATGTATCTATCAAAGTATGGGAGTCCAACTATGCCGACAAGTACGAAGACTTAGCCAAGCTTTGTGCTGCAGCTGAAGACTATAAAACAATGGGCAAATGTTACTCCGCCGCCCTGGAGTGTCGTCGTCGTGCTTCCGAAATAGCTGAAGCTGATCGTGACTTGGGTATTGTTTTTCTTATCTCTCCAGAACTCAGTTCTGAAGACCTTGGATACAGCAAGGCCTCATTAAAAGAAATTGCAGCCAAGCATAACAAAGGTTTTTATCTCAATCTCATTGACAGCCTTCCTATTAAAAAAGTAGAGAAAAAACGTCTCCTTCGTGATGCTGATATCCAGGAGGCAGAATACGAAGAACTAAATGAGGAATAATATGGGAATAGAACTGTATAGCCAATCTTCAAGCTCTCTCTCATCTCCAGAGACAACCTTCGATGCGACTACGAGCTTCGAATCCTACTACATGAACCAGATGCAAATTTTGGCTAATGTAATCGATCCGAATAATCTATATGCTGAAGTTGCACGCGCCGGTGGCAAGACTGAAGGTATTACCGGTCCCCGCATTATTCGTGTGGCCAATGATATGCCCGGTGAACTTTCCTTCCTGGTACATAAGACCTACGTCGCTCTCATGACTAATGTTTGGCCCAACCTTCAGGCATACTTCTCCAAAGAAGTTACCGTTGGCGGAAAGGTACGCCCCATGCTTGAATACGGCATCGATTATGTAGTCGGTGAAGCCAAACTCCCTTCACACTTCCGCCGTCCCCGATATCCGATATCGTACCCCAAGCACAGCGTTGTTTTCCGTGATGGCCACCACATCCAATTAGTAAGTTCCGATCAACCGGAATCAGTCGCAGGCCGATCGGCTGTTCATGCAATCATCGAAGAAATGAAGCACAACAAGGGTGAAAAACTGAAAACCCGCTTGTTCCCTTCACTTCGTGGATCCAGTGCTGAAATCCGCCGCTCAACATATTACCAAGGTATCACCGGTGTATCTGATACCGCTCGTGTTGACTTGGGGGAGGACGATTGGTTTGAAGAATATGAGAAACACATGGACCATAAACTGCTTGAAGAAATAGCTACTGTTGCTCTTCATGTAAATGCCGCTATCTATCAGAAATACAGATTAATAAATTCACAGCGTGAGACAACCAATCCTGTTACTCTTGAGCACATCCGTCTCGAAATCATAAAGCAAGACCGCATCATTGCACTTTGGAAACCACGCCTGGCCGACATGCGTCGAAATGCAACTCTTTACATTCGCGCCAGTTCTTTCTGTAACAAGGATATTTTGGGTCCTAAATTCTTCAAAACCCAGCTCGAAACCCTCGATATGGATGAGTTCCTTACTTCTATTTGTGCCATTCGTCACAAAGAAGTAATTAACAAGTTCTTTGCTAATTACAACAAGGAAAAACATCAGTTTGCCGATAGCTATATTTACGAGTCCATCCTGAAACTTGACCTCCGGGAACACTTCATCCTCACGGCTCGTTACCTAAAGTATTACAGTAAGCACGATGAGCTTCTCGTTGGCTATGATCCCGGCCACTTTTCTTCCTTGACTGTTGCCCAGGAAAAAAACTATGGTCGCCAGCTCCGGATCCTAAAAGAGTTCTATTGCTGTTATCCAGATGAACAACCGGAACTCGCCCGCCAGTTCTATGAGTTCTTTGGTCCGGACTCCATAAACAAACGCATTATTCTATATCCCGACCGTGCCGGTAACAAACGTCGTGAAGAACTGGAGCAAATCACCACTGACAGCCGGGCACTAAAGCGTGAGCTTGAAAGTTATGGCTTCGAGGTTGAACTAATGAACGAGGGCCAGTCTACAATTTACTATTGGCAACAATTCAAACTGTTGCTACTTATTTTTGGTGGCCGCAGTAATGCCCTGCCGGAAATCTTGATAGATGAAAACGAGTGCAAAAACCTTTGCAGCTCTATCATGTTGTCACCACTGAAGAAAACAGAGGGCCGCATAGAGCTTGATAAATCATCAGAAAAGAAAGTACCGTTAAAGAACCAGGCCGGACTAACAACACAGCTCCCCAGCTCCTTAATTTACCTTCTTTTTGGCCGCTATGGAAACAAAGTGCAAAGCGAATTATCATCAATGCCGGATAATTTACCCGATAACTTTGCTATATAGTAGTTCTTTTTCACTCTAAAAATGTATCAGTAAAAGTATAATAATGGGACTGTTTGACATCCGAATAATATCTAATACTTTGGGAAATAGCCCTTTGCTTTTGAAAACTTAAAACGTATTTTTCTTGCAAGGCGCATACCTGCACGCACCGCTGAGTTTTCACTTTGCCGCTCACCCCCTCCCGAAAATTCCGAAAATATGACAAACCCCGGGTGCGTCCTTTTGGCGCACCCCGAAACCCACTACTTTCGGGCATGGAAATGACGATGACAGGTATTCAGGCGATGCAATGGGCTAAAGAGATCTCGAAGCTCCCTAATGGATGCTTCACCATTGCCTTCTTCCCATGCTCAAGGCATAGAGGGGAGGCAATACCTAATCTAACGGTTAAGGAAGGATGCAAATGGCGCACCCAACTTCCGGAAGAACGGTTCAGCATTGATAGTGATAACTTCTTCCTCTTCAGTGATGCAGATGGTGAGCCAAAGATGTGCTATCGCATACTAATCCGGTATATGGGCTTTCCACAAGATGGTTTCAAACTTCATAAAATAGATTGGCTATGAATAAAAGCAACCTTAAAATGGTAGGCAACTATGGTTGCTATCTTGACGACGATAATGTGATATCGTTTCAAATCGGTGATACACCGCTCTCGTCAGTGCTGGATCCTGATCCTATGTTTCCGGTACTTAATAATAGTAACTTTCCGGATATACAATGGCAGAGTATCCAGGGATTTCAAGTCTGCAGTCGTGGCTTCAACAATCTGAAGTGCGAAGAGATCGCCTCAGATATCAAGAAGAATCGACTACTTCCTCGCTTAATAACCAAGCAGGTTAATATGTTGTATGGGCATGGGCTTAGCGTGTACAAGCCTACGATTGTCGATGGCAAATTGCAGAAAGAATGGGTTGATTGCCCTACTGTCACCGATTGGCTTAATAGCTGGAAGGATCGTGGTCTCGAATCGGATCATAAAGAGGTTGCCAAATCTATCATTAAGAACTACTACTATTTCCGTGATTTCTTTGTAAAATGGCGATTTACAATAGGGAAGGGTAGAGGAGTACTCCCTGTTGCCGGTCTTGAAATAATGGAAAATAAGCATTGCCGGCTGGCGACAACAAAGAAGGATGTTGCCACCGATGTAGTCTATTATAAGGATTTCCGGCATATAGCGGTAGGGAGATGGGGCTACGGAACTTCAACTTTCCGTATCTATCCTAAATTCAATCCGTCAGAGGTCGGTAATTACAAGTTTGCGGCGATATCACACCATCGTGAAAAATCCGTTGATGAGTTCTACGGGGTGAATGAAACACATGCCGGAACGAAATCGTATATCAAAGGCTCCAATGATACCGCCGATTATATAAACTCGTTCCTCCGCAACTCTCTGGCCGCTAAAATTCATATAATTATCCCTAATGCCTGGCTTGAGTCGAAACGTATCCAAATCACCAAGCTCTGTGATGAGAATAAGCGACGCAGAAAAAACAATGAGGAACTTTTAAAATATAATGATATTGAGATTGGTACAGAATTCAAAGAATCGACGTTAATCAAATATTTGCAGTCGGAACTCCGCAAAATATCCCGCTATCTTTCCGGAGCGGATAACCAGGGAAAAGCCTATGCAACTATCAGCTTTAAAAACAGCCAAGGCGAGGAAGAACGTTGGAAAATAGAAACTGTCGATTTGAAATATAAAGAATATATCGACGCCCTGATATCCTACGATAAACGTGCCGATGAAGTCTTACTCTCCAGTGTGGGCCTTGATTCTTCAATTTCGAGCGTCAGCAAAGATGGAGTTATTTCCAAATCGGGTGCTGATGCATATTACAACTATCTGATCTACATTATGTCGCTCACCTCTGAAGACGAAATTTGTACAGAGCCATTTAACCAGGCTCTGCAGATAAACTTTCCCGATTTATACAGTCAGGGATATCGCCTTGGCTTCTATCGTGAAGTTCCGGCCCGCCAAGAAGAAGTATCACCCAAAGATAGACTTAATAAGCAACAGTCATGACAATATTACAAGAACTATTTCCTACCATCGCGGAGTTTCGCAAATACGCTCCGTATGCCGAAAGTAATATTACTTTCGATCAGCTCAACTCATCAGCAGTTTCAGCCAAAAAGATGATGATTATTATACTAACGAAAGATGTCTATTCTGAGATTGTGAAGGTTGATGGAGAGCTAAAGGAAGCCTTATGTATGGCTATGGCCAATTTGACAATGGCAAAGCAGCTCATATTCGATATCGTTTCTAAGCGTAAAAATGATGTCGATATCTACAAGCATGAGCAGGAAACCATGCGTCGCTCATTTATTGAAAACTACTTCAATGCGATGGATACAGTAATCCAGTTACTCGATACTGAAGATAAATTCCCTTCCTGGAAAGAAACCCGCTACAAGAAACTTCTTGATGGACTTAGAATTCAAAGTACCGAAGATTTCGATATGCTATACTCCATTGACCTCTCTTATCTCTTTTTCTTCCGGACAATACCTATTCAGAAAGAAGCTCTGGACGATGGCCTATCCGCCTACTTTGAACGAGCAGAAGGTAAAGAGGATGTATTGCGGATGCTTCATCGATGCCTGGCCAAACAAACCATTGCCATTGCACTCCGACGTTTTGATATCATTGAGTTTCCGCCTACGATCCGGAGCCTGTTCGATGATTCCAAAGCAAGTCGATCCGGAAAAGATGAGCAGGAACGCATGCTTGCTTTATCCGCTTCATTAATGGATGAAGTGAAACAGGAATTAGCCAATATCGACCTGATACTCACTTCGGATTCTTCCGGATCCGTTGATACTAACACTTCTTTTAACCGTCCTGATGACATAATATTAGTGATGCCATGCTAAATCCTACCATTGACTTTATGGCGAAAGGAGTTCAATATAGCATTCCTAATACCTGGGAAAGCCTTACTCCATATCTTTTCCGATCACTGATCCATGATATATCCTTGATGGCCCAAGGCAAACTCTCGATTGCTATGGTCCGCGTGAACTATGTCTGTCGTGTTATGGGGTGGCAACTCAAAAAAATAAAGGACTCTGATGGATTGGCTAACTTAACCTGGCTGGCCGAGCAAGTAACATTTCCATTCACAATTATCTATCCGGATAACGATGCTGCTCTTCAGGATCTCGATCCTGAAACACGAAAGTTATGTAAGCGCATTCCTCCACATCGCCTAACAGGCATCACCATTGCCAGATATCTGAGTAAGCAGCCTTATAACTATGCTGTTGACTCATGCTTTTGTAAACAGCAGATCCCGGCAATTCGCATCGATGACGACGAGCTGTATTCAGCCTATAATATAGATACCTCGTTCAACCGGCTCACTTGCTCTTTGACAGCTCTTCAGTTTATCGAGGCTCGCTCCCTAATCGGCGGATCACTGGATCAACTTCCACTTCTGGCCGCTATCCTTTACTATCCGGAGCAGTACTCTTCTGATGGAGCTCATGCCCTTGCACACAAGTTTGTAAATCTGCCGACGGATGAGTTGACGGCTATCGCCTTTAACTTTCAGGCATTCGTTAATTATCTATTTACCAAAACCGAATTCAAGTTACTTACAGAGGCTAAGAATACCAAAGAGTCTGCCATTTCTACCGGTGCTCTTGAGTCTCTGTATAACTTGAGTTCTGATGGTCTTGGCGACGTTTATACCGTCGAGCGAATGAATATTCTCCAATACTTGACCATTCTTCGTAAGAAACTCATTGATACCGTCCGAAGCCTTCACTCAGCTAAGATGGAAAAGATAGACATTGCGAATGAAACCGGCTTACCCATTTACATAATAAATGATATACTATGATTCTGAAATTATTAAAGTACTTCGCTCAATACCCTCAGAAAGAAGGGGTGATCTCTATGTTTAGCAATGGGGCAAGCCAGTTCCCACAGTACTCCGCTCTGCTTGAGTACGTGAAAGGACTTCCGGCACCGCTCATGCCAGCACTTGAGAATCTTGTTTTCGGTCAATCATACGATGATGTAAAAAGGCGTGTGAATGATATCACGGGTAATTATCTCTTCATTGATTTTGGAGAATTCTCCTCGTCCCGGGATTCCCGAAACTCCATTTTAGACCAACAGAAGCTGGCGGCTACTATCGCCATGAAGCTCACCGACTCAGCCGATATGATCGAAGTCGCCCTTGCCTCGGATATCACCTTATCCCTTCTTGCATCTCTCCGGAAGAAACTCATCCTGGACTCTCGTGCGGAAAATTGCCCTTGGCTGGATAAGATATCCGATAATCACGATATCGTTCCTTTTGTTTCTCCGGAGTTTAAATCCATAGGCTGGACACTCATGTTCAGTTCCTCAGCAGCTGATCTTTTCGAAGTGAAGATACCACAATAAATGTCCTTTATTCGTTGCTGAGAACACTATACTTTTGAAATAAAAAGAACGCTATGGAACTTTTTCTTAGATCAATTTTAGACCATTTGTGCCATATATTTTCCACTTTCTACGGTTGGTTAGTGGCCTTATTACTTCTTATCTTCAATTTTTTTGCACCTGCCTATTATCCTTTTCTTATAGTATTTATCCTCATCTTGGTAGATTTAGGTTGGGGAATTGCAGTTTCACTGAAAAAGGGAGATTTTGCTTACTCGGAAGCTGGGCGTGAAACCTGCATCAAAATTGCAATATACGGATGTTGTTTAGGTTCGGTCTATATGATTGAACACATGTTCCATCCAGGCATCACCATCACTTCTGTTGCTGCGGCTGTAGCCGGAGCCTGCGAAGTTTGGAGTTTTAGTGCGTCCATGCTTATCATATACCCAAAGATGCCTTTCTTACGTATATTCCGTGCGCAACTTCGTGGGGAAATGGAGAAAAAATTAGGACGGAGTATTAATACATTTTTAAAATAAAAATATATGAAGCATTTCACAATTGCGGAATTATGCCGCTCAAACACAGCAGATCGATTTGGAATTGACAATCGATGCAAAAAAGAACATGTTGCGAACCTCACACAATTGGTGGAACATGTACTGGATCCACTAAGGGAGGCCTATGGGAAACCAATTACAATTAATAGTGGTTTCCGTAGTGAAGCATTGAATCGTAAAATCGGTGGTTCAGCCACCAGCGATCACATGAAAGGAATGGCCGCAGATATCACAGGTGGCAATCCCAACGAAAACCGCCGTTTATTCTACCTCATTCAGGAACTTGGATTACCGTTTGATCAACTCATCGATGAGAAGAATTTTTCTTGGGTCCACGTTAGTTATCGAGGGGCTACCAATCGAAACCAGATTCTGAAACTTTAAGATAGTGTAATCATGAATTTTGTTCATAATATATTGATTGTGTTGTTTATCTTACTCCTGATCGTGGGCTGTCGAAGTTCGCGATCAGGAACCTCACATTCCGATGTCCAAACTACCCACCTCAAAGAAACCCGGAAAGATTCCATAGACTTCAATGCAAAGTTTGCCCGCTACCTGCATGAGCAAGAATCTAACCTCGCCGTCCGGATCGTGGAGTACTTCCCTCCGGAACCTGGTGACACTGCTTCACATGGTCCGGTCAAATCTGTAACCGATATCGATCTATCTTCCAAAAGCAAGTCCGATTCCACAATCAGTCAGAAGCAGTTTATCGCCAGTTCCGATACCACCTCGGAGCAATCTCATGAAATAGTAAAGGCAGAAACGACCTATCAAGTGAAAGCCCAGTCTTGGTACGAGCCCTTCATTCCCTACCTTATTTTAATCCTCCTGGCTACCATTATTTATTACTTCCGTCGCAAAAACTAATCACTTTTTAGCTCAAGCTAAACAAAGCTAAGTAGCTGATAATAAAGAAGATATTACTACGTTGTGTGCGTTAATAGTGTTACCTTAGCTGTACAATAATAAAGGTAAATCATTATGAACGAACAAGTTACAAACATTCTCAATCAGAACATAACGAAGACAGCGAAAATACAACAGCTCCTTCTTTTAGGTTTAACCCGCCGCCAGGTAGCCGACTTGGTAACCAACGGAAACTACGGTTTCGTGCAAAACGTTTACAAAAAAATGCTTGAGGCAGGCACTTTTAACCATCAACCTGCATCTGCAATTCTTTCTGAAATAGACTACACTTTTAACCGCCGCTTCGGCATCGAGATTGAAGCCTATAACTGCGATAAACATCACCTCGCCTGCGAGCTTCGCGAGGCCGGAATCAACGTAGTAGTTGAGGGTTACAACCATGACACGCGCGACCATTGGAAGCTTGTAACAGACGCCAGCCTTAGCGGAAACAACACTTTCGAGTTGGTAAGCCCGATACTGCAAGGAGAGGCCGGACTACAGGAGTTACAAAAAGTTTGCTGGGTACTTGAGTATTGCAATGTAAAAGTGAATAACAGCTGCGGCCTACACATCCACATGGACGCTGCAGACTTTACCATCGAGACTTGGCGCAACTTGGCAATAACCTACCGCCGCCTCGAGCCGGTAATCGACGGATTTATGCCGAGCAACCGCCGCAATAATATCTACTGCAAAACTCTTTCCAATATATCTGAAAGTCGCATTCGGGAGGCCCAAAACATCACACAGCTACGCTCAGTCTTTGGAAACGCCCGCTACCACAAGCTGAACCTCGAAGCCTACGCCCGCCACCGCACAGTTGAATTTCGCCAACATGGCGGTACCACCAACTTCACAAAAATGGAGAATTGGATACGCTTTGCCGCAAACATGATTACCTTTGCACAACAAGGCATGGTTAACGCAGGATGCCAACTATCAAGCATTCCTTTTTTAACCGCTGACCAAAAAATATTTTTCAAACTCAGAACTAAAAAGTTAGCATAATAATGACAATAACCTACATTTTGCAGGACGGCGGTAAAATTACCGCCACCTGCGCCGCCGATTTTGTAACCAAGTTACGCGAAAGCAGCCGCTTCGATAGTGAATGTACCGACCAGGAATACATGTACCATTTTACCGACCGATTTCACGATCAGACCGGCCATGTGATCCGAGCCGATTCCCCAGAACACTTTTTGGAGGATTTGTCTACTTATGGTTACGTAAATGTTAAATAATCAATCTAATAACATTTTTGTTATTGAATTAATTGGATGCTAATAATAAAAATGTTATTTTTGCATTGTCATTAAGACAAGAGATCTCAATGAGTAATGACAAAGAGCTAAAGGCTCGGATAAAAGAGCTGGAAGAAGACCTGCAATTTTATCTCCGCAGACATCATCAACTGTCTTCAAGAAGCAGGAACATGAAAGCGGTGGTTGAAGCAGAAATCAAACGACTCGAAGAGGAAATCAAGAGTTTGGGTGGTAAGCTGTATTGACCAGAAGGAAAACCGCCCTTGTTGGCCACAAGGGCGGGATTCCTTTCGTTGGACTTAAAACTTTGTTATATGGATAAAACTGAACGTTTTTTTGAGTTGAAAGAGCTTTGGAAAAAAAGTGATGAAGCCCATCGTGTTGAAATTGACAAAGAAATTTCGGAATTGCTGGAATCAATGGATACAGAAGATGATGAAAGGCTTTTGGAAGGCGTCAAACAAGACTTTGCAAATATCCACAATAAATTAGAGGATGTTCGGCAAGAAGTATTGCGTGATAAAATGAAAGAAGTATTGCCAGCAATATCCGTCTCATACATTGCCCGTAAATACTTCGGTAAATCCTCTTCTTGGTTTTATCAACGCCTCAATGGTAACAAAGTAAATGGCAAAGAAGCTACTTTTACTCCTAATGAATTGAGTACATTGTCTGCTGCATTAAATGATATAGGAAAGAAATTAAGCGCTATGAGTGCTGTATTGTAACAATGCATCCTGGAAAGGAGCATCGTTTTTAAAAACACCAAAATTTGAGGGTAAAGTTCGTATAAAGAACGCTGAGTATTTATTGAATACTATTATTTTCCCTCTGATTAGAAGGCTTCCACGAGTTGGAGGCCTTTTTTATTTGTTGTTGGAAATAAATCTATTATCTTTGTAAAAATTAACGGCGGCAACGTATAAGCGGCTAATAAGCAAAAATCAAAAAAATGAAACACTTTTTTTTAATAGGTGAAGAGTTATCCTCTCTCCGTAAAAATGAAAAATTATCTATCAAAGAGCTTTCTGAAAAAAGTGGATTATCTGAAACTCATCTTGAAAGAATTGAAACAGACAGATATCCACTTAGAGTAAAAGAACTATTGACGTTACTTTATTGTATGGGATATGAATTATCATTTACCAAAAAAGTGCTTATCAATGATGAAGAAAAAGTTAATTTAGAGTATTTCAATAGGAATATTTCATATACTCCACTCCCTAAAAGACTCGTGTATTTATTAAACCAAAACCAAATATATACTTTAGGAGAGTTATTGGAAGCTCGAAAAACATCTGTAAAACTTTTAACGATAAAAGGTATCGGAAGAAAGTTCATGACTCTTATTGATGATGTCTTAGAGGAGTATAAACTCATAGAATTCTTAAAGGTATAACAAAATAAAGAGGTATTCCTCTAAGGAATGCCTCTTTTGTTTTTGTCAATATAGATATATAACTTTATTATAGGTATTATATCGTTTATAGCAGGACTCCTACTATCAACCCCAGCAAGAAACATACTAAGACAATGGCTGGTAAGCGATCAATAGATGTTTGTAGAGCAAATATGTATTCGTATAAGGTCGAAATTTGCTTCTCAAGTTTTATAATTTTCATTTCGTCTTTCATAACTAACTGATTTTGATACAAAAATAGAAATTAAAATTGAAATATAATGAAATATAATATTTGGAACTCTTTCATAGAGTCAGAAAAAAGTAAAGGCAAGCACAATTTGCAATTTCATTTATCTCGAGAGGATAAATGTAATATCTGTAGTGATTTATGTGCATATAAAACTACGATTAATGGAAAATTATATTTTATACAGTACATCGAAGGAAAAATACACTGGATTCACTATAAAAAGTGCTGGGATTCCGAGGTTTATCAATATATTTATGGAAGACTTAAATCTATAGCTATTGAGTGCAATTACAAGCAGTATTATAGCATTCTGTTGCAGTCAGCTACTCGAATAACTTGGAAAGAAATGGAAGAGTTATGCCCCAATATTGAGCTAAGCGATAATGACAGACGTTGCCTTTTGATACAGATTGATCCCAATCATGCAAAAGATATTATTTATGAAGAACTTAAGTGTAAAATACAAGAGTGGGGATTCAACTTCGTAGAAGATAAATTGGAAAGTGGTAGTCAATATAAAGGGCTACATTATAAACGCATAGCTGATAATGAGTATTTAGTTTTCAATACAGCTGCTTATTATCCCAAAATGCATATTTACGCCTTAGACTTATGGAGGTGCTACTATCACAATGAAAAGGAAATAGGGAAAAAAAATCCTACATCAATAGTAAAGATGGCACTCAGTTTTCAAATAGATCGTGACTATCATTTAATTAAAGAATATGTTGAATCTAAATAAATATGTAATGAGAAAAGTACTATTTATCTTTGTGCTGATAAGTTTGGCCTTGTCCGCTCATGCACAACTACGCACTGTTTATTGTGAAATGGTAGGTACAGCCGCCTTTTCTGGAAGTAGCATAAAAATTTCTTTTGATTTTGGAAGCCAGGGTTATTATTATAGAGCTTCGAGTGATAATCAAATGGTGGATGATAATGGTAAGATTATGCCTTTTTCATCAATGATTGATGCTCTAAACTTTATGGCAGATCGTGGCTGGAAACTTCATACGGCTTTTTCTGCAGCTGTGAAAGGCCAGGGCGGTGCCGAAACTTACCGGTATATATTATTTAAAGAAATCGGTAACGGTGAGTCCATTATGGATGGAATAAGGCTTCTTGGTGAATATAAGCAAGAACGGAAAGAAGAGAAGGAACGAAAACAAGCAGCGGAAGAAGAAAAAAAAGGCACTTGGGATGATGTCTATAAATAATAAGAAAAGCGGAGCCTAAAAACTCCGCTTTTCTTATGTCTGTCTCTGTCGATTTTAATCATCTTCACTGAATAATGATCGCATGCCAGTGACCGCTTCTGATGTTAGCGATTTACGTACCGCTTTTTCATGTTTCAAAGCTCTATCAAGTTCCAAGTATCGTTCAAAATCTTCGCCTGTTTTCTGGGGCTTGTCTTTCAACTCATCCAGCTCTTTCTGAAATTTCAAAGTACGCTCAAATGATTGCTCACGTTGAACATGTTTTCCGAAAAGGAGGTTTTCAATAGTGGAATAGACCCATACTTCAAAATCTGGGGACAGCCATGCCGCAAACTTGAGTGCTAAGATGCGGTGCATCCATGTGCCACTTTTTTGCCGGGGGTTGACCAAATCGCTCTCCGAATTGATGCCTAAATAATCGGAATTCCGATTATTTAGACACGCTCTAATGAAATTTTTCGTTGAGTCATTTTCCATGAAATGCCCAACATTTTTCCCGAACGGCTTTGCCATTTCAGTAGCATTAATCATCATACCATTGTTTTTTTCCAATGCAAAAGTGATTGGATTTTCTTCAAATACACAAATTTTTGTTTCCATTTTAGATAATGTTTGGATTAATAAAAAGTAAAACAGGTGCAAATATAATATAAATAATTGACAATCAAATAGTTATACTTGATATTTTAAAATAAATAGTAAAAATATAGTGTTTTATTTTGCTGATTGTGATGTGATATTGAAAGTTTTTATGCTTTCTTTTTGCACTTCCAAAATAAATTCCCATATTTGCAGTGCCAAATAACTCACAGTGAATCTGTGCCGATGAGCTCCGGTTAGATGCTCAATACGAAATTGGGCTATTTTTATGTCCATAGGTCTGAATTTTCAGATTAATATACGAAATTGTAGAAGTAACCTTAAGGTTTACGAATACGGCTGTCTTTTCCTGTCATTTTATAATGCTCTTCGGGGATTATACTGTGAGTTGTTTGGCGACACGGGAAACTGGCAGCCGTTCTTGCATCTATTTGGGTGCAAGAAAACTTGCCAGTAACAGCCAAACAATTCACAGTATATGAAAACTTTAACCCAAGGCACGTCTTCCGTGTCTGTATCCCGCTCAACGCAGGATTGTAACACGCTCCAAGAGCGTTATTACCGCAGTCTATGTGACTGCGAAGTTAAAACCACTTCCGACCGTTGGTACATTGCTACCATTGCCAGCATCTGCGCTACATTTATCTGTTTACCCTGCATCTTAGTTGTAGTTTATTGCTACCTTATGGCGCAAAAATCAAAGAGAGGAGGTTCCAAATGATGTTCTTCATCCACCATGTGCAAACCTATTCCAACGTCAACAAAAAGGGGCGGGAAATGTGCGAGTTTGCGAAAGCTTTCGATCGTCTGTTGATCACTGATCAATGTGCTCTGGACTCTTTGAAGTGTTCCTTTGAAGCAAAAGTCAATGAACTCAATCAGAAGTACCCCAAAACAAAAGCTATTACCTTTAGTGCCGGTGTCTTCGATTCACAAGATGGTCAGTTCAGTGTAAGGGTAGGCAACGATGACAATCAGTCTGTTTGCTTCATCTCTTACGCTTCAGTGCGTGGTTATTATAGCTTTGGCGAAGGAATGCTCAAAACTCAAACTCTTGTAACTCCAGGTGTCTGCCGTATTTGCGGATGCACTGAAAATGATCCATGCTTTCATCCCGATCATGGAACCTGTTGGTGGGCCGATGAGTCTCAGACCATCTGTTCCCATTGTGCGGATCCGGAGATATCAGCTGATCCTGCCACTGAGCATTGCATTAATTCGAAAGGAGGTAAGCAATGACTACCAATGAGGACAATAAACTCTATCCTATTAATATTGATGGAGCACAAATCTCTTCTTCTTCCATTGAGTCCATCAAGTTCATGCAAGACCAGAACTATGTTTGTGCTATGATATCCAATGTCGATGAAGTAATTGATATTATATTGGAAGAAACATTTCCATATGGTAAAGATGCCGATACTCAACGTCTACATATCGTTCGCAATCTCCGTGAAATTAGTCGCCATTTATCAACCTTTAAATTAGATAACGATGAAAAATAAAGAACAAACTATCACAGATATTAGTATTCACGTTGCAGCCTTGTCTGCATCATTCAAGCCGGCGCCCGATGCCCGTCATACGACTCATTGGTTTACCACCGATGAAGTCTTCGACGCCATCCGTCGCATTGATCCGGGTGCTCAGATCACCAAGGATCAAGTTCATCAAGCCATGCACGATGCCGGCTACCGGTACCAGAACCGGCCCGGATCCGCAGGCTTAGACTTCCGCTGGATGCTCCAGGCGAAAGAAATATAGTAGAGAGAATCCCGGGAAACTATAACCGCATTAGTTACACAAAAGATACCAAGTTTCCCGGGGTTATCTTGCTTATGTCGAATAAATTGTCTATTTTTGGATAAAGAAAAATTGCTAATATGTTATATCTCGTTTACATAGTGATTGTATTGCTTCTGATGCCGATGATTTCCATTCATTCATCGGTTGATAAACTCTTCTACATTATCTTGTCGTTGGCTCTCCCCATCGTCGGTATCTTTATTTATTGGATTATTTTCCGCCGATAACTGTCCTTTTTCTATTCTCTTTTCCGCCTTACTTTCGCTGTAAATAAGCAGCGAATATGATTACAGACGAACTTATTAGAACCCAATTTGTCAATGATGTCATGTCTCGTGGCATTAGCAAGATATACGAAACACAAGAAAATGTAGTTCGTACATATCTCCATACCCGTTCGGGTAATCTTTTGGCTCACCTCGCGCGCCGCCCGTTTACTTCACAGTCTTCCGACTCCAAACAAGTCTACTACATGCGCATCTTTCCCTACCTTCGTTTCTTGGATATCAACTACCGTCGTGGTAAGGATCGTATATCTCGGCATATCCGGAGCAATCTGGCTATCTACAATCGTGTTGTATGGGGAGTACTTTATCATGAGACTTTCCCAGAAATCCAGTATGGATTTACCGAAGAAATCCGCAACTCTATCCGTAAGAAACTGGAAGAATCACTCCAGAATGAACAATCTAACAGTTAATTGATATGGCAAAAAAGCACCTATCTGAAGACGAAATCAAATACATCATTTCTGCCGAAACAGATAAGGCACAAAAGGAAATTTATGCTCTTTCTAAGGCAACAAAGGACCTCAAACAGCAACAACGTGAACGCCTTAAGTCCATGATTGAACTTGAATCCAAAGGCAAAAAAGAGAGCGATACTTATAAGAAATTGGCAGCAGAGTACAAGGCCTACGGCAAACAGATATCCGACAATAACAAGCGGATGGGCGAACTCACCCGCAAGCTCGATGTCAACGTCCTCTCGATGGCGCAACTCAAGAAACAATCCCGGGACCTGCATCGAGAACTGGACAATGTATCCAAGGCATTGGATCCGGAACGCTATGCACTCTTGGAGAGCCAGATCAAAAAAGTCGATGAGCGTATGAATGAGCTCAAGGTCAGTGCCAAAAGTCTGCGTGAAATATCCACTTCCGAAACGGCTTTAGCGGCCATGTCAGGCATCGTATTTGCCAAGTTGGCCGAGAAGGCTGGAGAATACATTCAGAAGATGAAAGAAGTTATTGCGGAAGGTATTGAAATGGCCGAGTCTGCCGATGGTGTGAAGAAGGCTTTCGATGCGCTCGATGACGGGACTATCCTCAATAACTTACGTAAAGCTACCAAGGGAACTGTCACCGATCTTGATCTTATGAAGGCTACTGTACAGGCTAACGACTTCCGGATCCCGCTTGAGGACCTTGGCAAATATCTGCAGTTTGCCCAGCTCAAGGCACAGCAAACGGGCCAGTCCGTTGACTATATGACCAACTCCATTGTTACAGGTTTAGGGCGTAAGTCCGTCATGATCTTGGATAACCTTGGCTTATCTGCCGCCGAAATCAATGAGCAAATGTCTCAGACAGGCGATTTCATGTCAGCAGTTGCAGCTATTGTTGATAAACAGCTTGCAGCTGCAGGAGATAATTATGTATCTTCTGCCGATCGCGCTCAGGCAGCCACTGTTCGTTTTCAAAATGCACAACTTGAACTTGGTGAAACCTTGCTGCCAATCAAAGAAAAATGGGATGAATTCTATTCCGGTGCATCAGTTTCCACAATGGAACTCATCGGCTGGATCGTTAAACATCGCAAGGCCCTTATTCTCTTGGTAACGGCCTACACCTCCTATATAGCGACACAGAAACTTGCGACAATATGGAATGCCAAACATGCACAAAGTACACTTAAGTCGGTTGCTGCCGAGAAGCTCCACGCATTGCAACTTGGTTTATCCAAAAAAGCATTTCTGGCCAAGTTAATCGTTTTAGACCTTTACAGAGGACGATGCAATTTAGCTACTGCAGCTACTGAAATGTTTAATCTTGTGCTCAAGGCTTCACCACTCGGAATTGTTACGACATTAATAACCACCGCTGCCGCTGCTTTCATGCTCTTTGGCAATCGAACAGATAAGGTCAATACCTCTGTCGAAAGTCTTAATAAACGCCTTCTCAGCGAGCGGACTGAACTGAACAATATATTCAACGAACTCGAGAAAACCAACCCAAGCACCAACGAACGCATCGAGCTTGTAAAAGAACTCAATGGCAAGTATCCGGGCCTTTTGGCAAACTATAACCTCGAAAAAGCCTCCCTCAAAGACATAACGAAGGCTCAAAATGAAGCCAACGCAGCCCTTACCAACCGCATTGCCACCGAAATGAAAGCTCAAACAACGGCTGACTATGTGCAAAAAAATATATCTATTCAGATGGACAGAATAGAATACCTCATGTCCGAAGCTTCACGTCAGATAGGGAAAGATGTATATTCAAAGTTTAGCGGATCAATAGAAAAGGTACTCAATGATTCTAAAACCGATTTATCTGACTTTTGGAATACGTTCGGGAAATACTTCAGTTCAAACCTCGGAAGTGATGCAATGACCAAATTCCGAGACCAGTTTCTCGCTCTTCGAATTGATCAGCGAAACCTTGCTACCGGTGTTGATGAGATCAATCGTAAGTATGAACCCTATATAAAGGCAATCAAAACCACGGTAAGCCTCTCCGATGAAGAAATCAAAAAACAAGTTGAATCCACCTCAATCATTAAAAAGCTGGAGAAGCAAAAAGAAAAGGTGCAAAATACCTGGAAGGAAGATACCAAAGAAAATATTATCTTGAAGAACAAAGAGATAGAACGCTTGGATGAAGAAATCAAAAAATATAAGGAACTCGGTTCCGCAAAATTGGCTGCTGATGCCAAAAAGAAAGCTGATACTGCAGCTGAAAAAGCTCGAACAACAGCCGAAAAAGAGCAAAAGGCCAAAATATCTACCGAACAGGCCGCTGTGAAATCCCTCGAAGCTCTCCGCGAAGAAGACTTGCAGAATCAGCAGAAGACGTACAACGATTCTCTGGCTGCTCTGAACTCGGCCCAGTCCACCGGTAAACTCACCAAGCAGCAGTACGAAATGATGCTGTTGGAGCTGAACAAACAGAATGCCGACGCCCGTCTCAAGATTGAGCAGTCCTATTATTCTGATGCCCAATCGATGGCCCTTACTGATGCCAACACCAAAGAAGACATCGTCCGAAAATCCAATCAGCGTGTTATCAATGCTGAAAAAGAAGCCAATGTTACTCGTGCTGCTCTGCAGACCCAGTTGAATGAACTTATCAAAAGTTTTAAGGATCAATTCAAACTGACTACTGTCGATGAAGATTATGCGATGCAACTTGAGGTGCTCAAGGCATCCTATCAGGCCCGGAAGGAAATGGCCGAAGAGAATAACCTCGATACCACTGAGCTTGACAAAGCCTACTATCGTGCCAAGGAGCAACTCGAATCCGAATATCAGCAACGTCTCCTGGCTATTCGCAATCAATACGGGCTCACAACTCAGCAGGAACGTCATAATGCAGAGTTAGAGCAATTGAAGATCGCACGTGCTCAACAACTACTCACTGAAGAAGAATACGAACAGGCTGTCCAAAATCTCAAGCGAGACAGTTATAAAAAACAGTTTGATTATTATGCGGATCTATTCTCCAATGCTATTCAGTCTTTACAACAAGCTGAAATGGATCAGATCGACGCCAAATACGACGCTGAAATAGAAGCAGCCAAGGGTGATGCCGATGAAGTTGAACGCCTGGAGAATGAAAAGGCTCAGAAGAAACTCGATATCCAGAAAAAGTATGCTGATGTCAATTTTGCAATTAAAGCCTCTCAGATCATTGCCGATACAGCTGTAGCCATAATGAAAGCACTTGGTGAACTTGGACCAATTGCTGGTCCTATTTTTGCAACTTTGATGGGAGTTACTGGTGCTGCTCAATTAGCCAGTGCCAAAGCCGAACGCGATAAGGTCAAGAATATGACTCTCTCCGGAAGTACATCTTCCGGAGCTTCCACCGGTGCCCGCGTCGCCACCGGTCGTCAGGAAGGTGGTAAAATAGATGTCCGTCGTGCCCAGGACGGCAAACTCTTTCCGGATACGGATTATGATCCGGATGCTCGTGGTTTCATAGATCATCCTACCGTTATAGTAGGAGAGGGGCCTGCCGGCCAATCAAAGGAATGGGTAGCCAGCAATGCTGCCGTCGAAAATCCCACTGTAGCACCTATCCTGGATATCCTGGATAAATCCCAGCAAGCCGGCAACATCCGCACACTCGATCTTAACCAGGCCATTCGTGCCCGCATGGCCGGTTATGCTTCCGGCGGATCAATAAGTAAGACGTCTTCAACTCCGGATCCGACACCTGCTGGCAACTCAGGCACTGCACTGCCGCCAGAACTCATGGAGAAGTTGGCTCGTTCCATCATCCATCTTGATGAGTATGGAGTACCGGCTTCAGTTGTTCTTTCCGACATCGAGCGGAAGACAGAACTTCGCAATCGTTCTCGTTCCATTGGATCCAAAAAACAAGCATCATGAAAATAGTCAATACTAAAGCTGGTCAAGCCTATCACCTCACTCCTGGCACTCAACTTGAAATCGAACGCCCTAACCTCTTTTTCAATGAATGGGGTGAACAATCCTTGCCAACTGATCTTCCGGATACGGACTTGAACCGTCAGCTTACCAATTATCCCGATTGTATGGCCAACAAGAACAAACCTTCAGCCAACATCGACTGTAGCATCCAGGATGGAGATTACTTCATGCCCTGCCGGCAAGCCATTTTATCAGCAAAACGCTATGAGAAGATTTCTACTTCCTTCTACATGAATGAAGGCTCTTTTCTTGCCAGGATATCAGACGTTGCTCTAACCGATATCTTTGGCGATGAAGTTATTCCAGGAATCACTACTGTACAGCAAGGAATTGACTTCTGTTGGTCCCTTCGCGATAATTCCCATCCTGATTATGCTATTTTCCCAATAACAGTCAACTTGGATGGCGATCGTCGATATGTCAACCGCATCAACTATATGAATGCTGAAGGAACTTGTATAGCCAGTAATGCAGGCCAAGGGAGCTATCGTTTTTACAATTCTTTCGAACGAAAAGAAACCGTCAATAATCGTATTATTAAGCTTGAGCCAGGTTATTACATTTCACCATTCATTCGTGCTGCATACCTGTTGCGGCGTATCTTCACTTACTTCGGTTATACCTTGCTCGATCATTTTCTTACCACGAGTGAACCTTTCAGTAAGATGGTCTTCATCAATAACACCATAGACTCTTTAGTTAATGGCACTATAAGGCTTTCGCACCTGGTTCCCGATTGTATGGCCAACACCATTCTTGATGTGTATCGCAAAAAGTTTTGCTGTGAGTTTATACCTGATGAAGTCGCACGTACTGTACGAATAGAATTGTTCAACGACATCATAGATTCAAAGCCAACAGTCGATTTAACACCCTACCTTGCATCCCAACCAGAGGAATCTTTTCCCGGCTATCAACAGCTCAAACTCTCTTCAGAAACTGTTATTACAGAAGGCAATACCTACGATGCTACATACGAACTGGAGGCAAAATATCCTGAGGCCTGGTACAAAGAGGCTGATGGTAGCTATTGTCGTACAGGATATGCAGATAGTACTATTGAAGAAAGGCTTTCCGATGGTAATATACCCTATTATGCCGGCGGTCCTCTCAAGGCCTATGAAGTTAAAGTACCGGACTGTGTTTTTTGTTTATCATATCTTGCCTTTCCAGGTCTGCCAACAACCAACAGGGGCAACATGAAAAGAGGAGAAACAGCACCTTATATTGGTGATGGCCGCACACTCAATTCAACGATTGATGGTGTCCCTGTAGAAAGCTCCGTTGAAGACGCTACAGCATCAGATGATGATGTTGTAGCGAACAATCCGGATCAGAAACCGATCTTAGCTTTCGTGCAATATAGTTCTAATTATGCGATCGGGACCAATCATGATTTATTGGGTAAATGGGGATATTCCCTGTTATACAATGGCCCTATTGGAATTTTTGAGAAATTCTATCGGAAGTTCGATAACATGCTTCGGAACTCTATGCATAAGGTTTCTGCTGATCTATTGCTCCCAAACTCTCTGAAAAACTCTCTGCAGGTTCATCACAAAGTTTCTCTCCAGGGAGTTGAATTACTTTTCAATATCTTTAAATACACCATTGGTGGTAAATCGGAACCGGTTACATCCGAACTGATGACAACTTCACTCTATGAGCCATTGTCCTTAGCCAAAGCTGAATCTGAACGTATGGTCCGGAACACAGAATACAAATGGATGATTGTTTCTTCTACTACAGAAGTCAGTGAAGATGAATATGTTGCTGCCGGGTATACTATCAGTGAAGATAAAAGAAATCAGAATACAATTCCGGCCATTTATCCTTTACCACCAACCAAGGCTATTTACGATGCTGGAGGTACTTATTATCATCGTTCTTATTATATATATTATACAAGTCGAACAGGTGGAAAAGTTTATTATCGCATAGATTTATCCCTGCGTCCAGCGTTATTCTCAGAAAAGGATCCCAATGAACGTCCTTCACGCCCAACGACAACTCCTACTTGATTTGTCCTTTAATTAACCCCTCTCTATCTCTAATTTTGGCATAAAAAGAAATCAATATGACTATACTGCAGCAACCTGATGCTTTATCGCTATCTCAGAATCTAAAGGAATTCCACATCTCTTCAGATGTCCAGGTTTCCTTTATTCTGAAACAAGGTGGTGTGGAAATCTTATCTCAGCGTTACGATCCTTCCGCAGATGGACATATCACAATAAACCTGCGTGATATCGTCCATGCCCGGCTATCTTACCAGCTGATCGAATCAGGACAAGTATATGAGCAATCCTCACTTGCCTCAGATTTTACAGCCATGATTAATGACACTACATTAACCTTCCGTGTCATCCGCTCCGGTATTGACCGCCTGGCCGATTCTGCTGCCAATTTCCTCACGCAGAATTTCCTCACATGGCAGCCATCAATAAAGCCGGTTACCTATTATTCTCCGGAGTTCCTGACTTACTATGCCACAATACCTTGTGTGGCAAAGCTTCGCGCATACTTCACCGATACTTCCGGATCCGTGATATCACAAACCGACTACACAGTTGCTGAAATGGTTGCCGGCATCGCATACACTATACCTCTGCAGTATTCTGTAGTTGCCGGTTGGCTTGACCATAAATTGCCAGCCTATTATGATATATGGGTTGAAAACCTAACCGGTCAGCGTCTCACATACATACAGCGTTATTATGCTGAAGACATGCGTACCGAGCAAGAGCAGTGGATCCTCTTCGAAAATTCCCTCGGAGGTCTTGACACCTTCCGTGCCTACGGTACTACAACATTCAGCGGTGAGCATACACATAACCTGGCAGAAATTGACGAAATTTCTCAAGAGTACCGTGTCGATACCGAACGAAAGTTTCAAAAAAACACCGGCCATTTGAATCAGGATGAGCGCAAGTGGTTACTTGACTTTTTCCCCTCCCAGGCTAAGTATCTTTATGCCGGTAACTACCTGCGTCAGATTGTCGTAACAGAAAGCAATGTCAGCTACACTGACCGTGCTCTTCCTTCCAATTACACATTTACATTCAAATATGCTGATGCCCGTCCCTTATTAAACCTCCCCAGAACCGATATTCCAGCAGATGTTCTCAGCATCACTGTTCCTGAAGTCGGTTCTTTTACAGTGCCCCCTCGGCTTGCTGAATTTCCTCGCCTTCCACTTTCCGAGGGGGCACTCTTTCCAATTCAAAACCCATACTCCGAAGAATGGGGTATCACGACCGCTGAAGCTTTTGCCACTTTCGTTGGTCAACAGCTTGCAGAGTTTGCCGGATCCGGAGGTGGTATTGGCCACCAGCACCGGAATATCGACCTCTTGAACCTTCTTAGCTACGTCGCAGAATATCTGTTAGTCAACAATAAGAAGATCAAAGCCGGTTATGCTGATATAGCAGGTGATATCGAAGGTGATAAGTACATACACAAAGATCGAGTTGATCGTACCGATTATCTGCTACAATTTGGTGAGTTTATCGACTCGCTAATTGCCGGTAAAGGAGCTGGCATATATCCTGATGGACGTGCGCAATTTAACAGCTTGGAGATTCGGGACTCATTGACAGTTTTGCCTTATCATAAACGAAATTCATGCTATGGCCGGGGATTTCTCTTTCTCTGATTGTGGCGCCATTGAAAAGGTTGAATTGTTGGACGATGGCACTTATCGGCTTACTATGGAGAAACGCACAGATACAGATTGGACCACATTAGAGGAAAACGACGTATTATGTTCTATCGTTAATTCGCTGTTGATCGGAGGTACCGACTACTATACTTCTTGGTTCAGACCAGTATCGAAAAACCGCAATGATAATACTTTGACTGTAGTTCTTTATCCCGACAGCGAAGTACCGGGCGGCAAGAACTACCCACCGGTTGAAGGGTATAATGTAACTCGTAAAGGTAATGCGAAAGTTCCGGATGCTGGTGAAGCTCCGAACGAGCGTGCTCAAAGCTGGCTGATATCTTCCCGTGAAGGCAGGATCATGTTTTTGCAGAATGTGTTTAAGCCGATACTCGAAGACTACAACTATGCACTTACCCTTGGGCGTTTCCCCAATGTGAAGATGATAGAGAAGCTTCCTATCGGCTCTACTGACGTCGGTGTAATGTCGAAGATAGGTGTTTTTGAGAAAATCTATGAAGCCGACTGGAACGGAACGATTATTCCTAAAAAAGTGGATCGAGGTGAATGGTCTTTGGAAACCGCCCAGGGAGATGAACCTTACCGATTTGTAGACTATGAAACTCTTTTAGAGAATCAGAAGGTAATAACTACACTGGAACAGCATACTGCTTATCATTATGGCTGTAAATGGGGATGCCTGATTGATAAAACGACTGAAGAACCTAAATGGAACTCCGCTGGTTGGGTATTGCTCGAAGGGGATAAGAACTATTACCTAGAGTTTACTTCTACTGCCGGTTGGCAGTTCTTCAAAAACGGTGTGAATACCGATATTGCTGCCGTTGTGAGTTATGGTAACCGTGATATCACCAATGTCCTTATGGCTACTATCGGTGTCGAAGTGGAGTGGTTACGGGATACCGGGAATATCCCTGCCGATAACAGTTGGAAGCCTGTCTATGTGGACGGACAGAAGCATGTTATCCGACTGACTTCCGTTGACATGGGGAGCGAATGGGGGCTTTCAGTTAGAACGGTGAAGTTCATCTGCCGGGTATTCATCCCGGTGGGCGAAGATATTGAGACAGTAGAAAATTATGTTGGATTTAGAATTTGAAAGTTATGGGATTAGAAAAAGTTTTTCCTTGCCTTGTTGAATACCGGTACAAGTTCTTGGGACTTATACCGTGCCGTAGAATGACAATTGTTATTCAGAGAGTCGGTGGTAAGAGCCTTGAGGAGTTGGTAACAGAAAAAACAGGGCATAAGAAAATAACTATAATAGACACTTATTAAAATGGCTATACAAACCCAACCCAAAGACGTACAGGTACATATTGATCCTTATTCTTTCCTTGCGGAGATACAGGTTCTATCCGGTAATCCTGTGCAAAACTATAACAAGGATACGAACGACTATGAACCGGATCGCTCGCTTATCCCTTGCGTACTCATGCCTTACATTTCGGTTCAGGACCCTGAGAGACTGATGAACGGTAGCCAAGCGATTACCGGTGCCGAATGGTATGAAGGTGCTCCAAAGGCAGACGGTAGCAATCGTATCGTAAATAACGATGATTATGTCGTGTCCGCAACAGGCAAACCTACTTATTCTTTGACGGTGAAAAAGAATGTGGACTACAACAGTCCAATAGAGCTACACTGCATATTCTCGATTACCGATAAGCGAAAGAATACTCAGGAAAAGTTTGAGCGTAGCACTGTACTCCGGACGAGTATTTTTGACTCAAACAATTATTCGCTGAAGATCAACCGGCCAAAAGGATGGACTATAAACCCGCTCGAAGTAATACCGAATAGTAAAGGAGAATGGCTTTATTCGATCACAGCTCAGGTGTATTCTGGTGAAGATATAGTATCTGATGCCAACGCAGCTTATTGGTGGCAGGTTCTTGACGGTACGACGTGGAGAGACTTTTCAGAAGATGAGTTAGATGTATTCGTTTCTGGTAAAAACGCCAATGGTACCTGGGGGAAAACTCTTACACTGGATGCCCGGTTCTTCAGGAATATTTCAGTCCGTGTTCGTGGTGCTTACTATAGCGGTATGCGTCCATCTTCTCCGACTTCGGACGAGATGCAGGCGACGACTTCCATCAAAGTGGAGATGCCGGGGACATTGCGTGCCGACATTCGGCAGACGAAAGGCATTAAGATCAACTCTCGCATGAATACCACTGTAGGTTACGAGTGTATATTGTCGTATAACAAGCAACTGATTGACAGTAGCAAGGATAGTCTATTTGTGATTGACTGGTATGCAAAATCCGCCAAGGCTGGTAGTACAGCAAAAAATGTTGGTCGTGGAAGAACGGTGGAGTTTATCCCTTCGACCTATTCGTTTGATCCTTTATATCCCATATCGATATATGCTGCTGTGAAAATGTATGCGGTAACGGCATTGGTGACTACAAGCGATAATAAAGTCCTGACTACAAGTGACGGCAAATTGATTATAATATCTAAATATGAATAGCTTATGAATTATCTGTTAGTGAAACCTGAAGAACTGGACGGGCAGGGTTACGATTACAAGTATGCGGAACGTATTCCGGACGGCCGTGTAATCCTGCCGCTCAGTGCTTTGAAGGTGCTTTCCAATTTCAGCCCTGAAATCCTTTCGGATGACAAGTTGAAAGTGCTAATAAAAGAGCAAAAGGAGAGCGGCCTTTATGATCCTCCCCAAGAAGATGAGGGCAACAATAGTGAAGAACCGGTAACTGGTGAAAGTAGTAGTGATAGTGAATCTCCGGAAGAAGATATCACTACTGAAGAATCGGCCGAAAACCCAGTTGAACAGGAAGGGGGTGAGGTATGAATCTTGAAGGAAGTTTTACACTTATTGCTTTAATGGATGGTACTACCATCAACGGAACACTTCGTGTAGAAGGCACTCCGCTTGTACAGAGGTATAATAAAGGGACGGTTGTTTTTATACCGGACTTTACTGCACTACCCGAAAACGGCCGTCCGACTGTCGTTGTTATTCTGCGTGATATTTCTAACGGTAGCATTCTTGTACCCAATACGATTGAGTATCGTTACAATGACTTGTTACTGACATTTGACAATAACGGTTTGTCTACGAACTCCGGTATGGTCGGTTATTTCAAGAAAATAGACGCTTACAGTACTACCATTGGTGGAGCTACTTATAAGGTACCGGCCCTGCGTGTAATGAAGAATCTTGTACCCATCTCCGGGTATGACAATGACCGGATCACTGTTTCAGGTACTGTTGAAATCTCCGGTTCCTCTATCGGTTTCAATGCGTTGTCCAAGGAGGTTGTCATTCAGGAATCCACCGGCAACCAGTACGATGCCTTGATTTCGAATAACAAGGGGTCTCAGCTTCTTACGGCCGGGGAGTCGTTAACCGATACAGTCCGTATCTTTAAGGATGGCGTTGAAGTCACTGACTACACCGGCTTTACTTTTCAGTGGGTGAAAATGCTTGGAGCAGGTGACACGAACTGGGGTACATCTCGCACTCAAGTGGTTTCTACCAATGATGTGGATAACGTACTTAAATTGCGCTGTGATGTGAAGAAAGACGGCTCATTAGTCGCCTCCGGGTATGATGAAGTGACTGACTTTTCCGATCCATACTATACGATCATCAAGATTACCGGCATTAGCGGTAATACAGTAAAGAAGGGTGAAACGGCAACGGTCACTCCTGTTGCCGCAAAACGTAGCACGGGAGAGGAAGTTCCATCCCTGATTAAGAGTTGGACATTCTCTCTGAAAGACAATGCCGGTGCCGCATTTATTTTGACGGGAAAGGATTCCGCCACATTTACGGGAACCAATGCAAAGATTCCTTTTGAGGACATGGTTCGGGCTAAAATGGGCCTGTCAGGCTCTATTAGCGGGGTTGCATAAATTGTATGATATGATACTAACAGGAACATTCTACTTAATAGCCGAAACGGAACGCCTTTGGATTGGTGTCAATCCTGAGACGGTATCTTTGGATGCTAATAACGTACAGGCTGCACCGTTACAGGTCCGGTTTTGGGCCGGTGAAGGGAGTAATAAGGTGGCTATGTCTGCTTATCTCACGTTCAGGGTTGAAAGTGTTGTAGGGAGTAGTGTCACGAAGTTGTTTGAGGACAAACCTGTTTCAAAGGTCAGTTCTTATGACTACACTATTCCTTCAGATCAGTATGCTACCGCTAACCGTATCAGTATCTATGCTTATGAGGATGCTGCACGGACGAAAGAGATTGATAGCAAGCAGGTGAACATTATTGCCGCCAATCCTACGCCTTTTCCACGCTCGGATGATTGGAACGTGGAAAATGTGTATAAGAACGGAGAGTATCTGAAGCAAGACAATGTGCTGTACATGTGGACCAGCCGCGTTTCTGGAAATACGGAGATTAGCCCGAAGGAATGGATTGAAGCTCATCAAGAGAGTGGACTGTGGACGCCTTATCCTTACGACAAGTTAATTGCGGCCGAGATTGCTCTCCTTAATTTCGCTTTGATAGGCTCGGCTGTATTCCAGGATGAATATATGATATCGCAGCAGGGTGTTGATGCATCGGGCAATCCTACCAATGATTTCCGAAAGTTTGGTACGGAGGATTTTACTCCTAATCTGCTTTTGAATTTTCTCACAGGGTTATTTAAAGGGAACAAAGTTGAACTGACAGGGCAGATTTCTACCGCTTCTGAAGGTAAACGAATCGTTATTGATCCGGTCACTAATAGTATTTCGATGTATGATTTCCTTGGAAATCTTGTTGGAAAGATTAGTTTTTCTACGATAGAAGATTATACTACTCCTGTAATCGAACTATATGATATGACTCCAACTGGTTCTTTGGGTGGCAAGACGACAATTCTGCCTGGTAGTATTACGTTTAGTTCTTTATATTTAGGCGATAATTATACTGTTAATATATCTCCACAACGTATTCTATTTAGAAAAAATAATGTTACAACTAAAGAATATGGCAATAGTTAATTGCTGTATGAAAATTTATAATTACAAAACGAGATTAAAAATTAAATGTTAAATTGGGCTGATTTTCTTGATAGAAAAAACGCCCGTTAAAAATACCATATATGGAAAAAGTTTATTTGAAGGACTCAGATGTAGTGAACGAATTAACAGATGTGATTCCCGTGGCTACGACTGAGAAAAACGGGCTTAACCCTGCCAGTGATGTAAGGAAGGAAAAGATGATCGCAACCACAACTTCGAGAATTGTGTATGAAGGGGCATCCTCAACAGCAATATCCACCTCCTTACTTATCAGCCTCGCTGCCTTCGGTGGCGGACCGATGACCCTATTTTATATGGCCATCAATAGATCAGTCGATATTTTGAAGGCGCCTGCGATAATTTTAAATCGGATAGGTGGGGCGAATGCTCCGACAACTCCACGATTTAAGATATGGAGTAACGAAAACACCGGTTTTTTCAAAATTATATTGGAACGCACGCAATATACGCCATCTATATATATAAAGATTCTGAATACTACTATACCTTATAATGACATTACACCTTTATCAGTTGCCAATCAGGAGGAAGTTGATGCAGCAACGTATATTGATGTTACATGAATAATAGGGGCATTATGCCCCTATTATTCATAAAACGGCTATTTCAGTATAACTATCATCCACGATTAACTTCATTCTTTCAACTGTTTTATTACCTAATATATTGAAACTTTCGGCATCTGAAGTCGCTGAATTAGCCGTTGAAACTAAATATATGTCAAGATAACCATTCTCTTTTTTCCAATAAATTTTAAATGGCATTTTCGAGTTTAGATTAGTTATGAATATTTTGGGAGCGTTTGACGTATCATTTTGCACATTATACATACTCAGTACAAATAAGAAAGGGGCCTGTACATATATTCCATGTACGATAAAGGAGGCTCTTTCCCATGAAGTAAATTTCCCAATTTTAATTGCATTGTAATAATAACCATATAGTAAGGTTTGGTTTGTACGCTTTTTATCAATACTGGACATAAGCCCTTTTTCTTTTTCAGTAGCAACATTCATCTGTTTCCTGATTTCTTCCGCTATACCTACATCACTAATCAATATCTTTTCCATATATGCTATTTTTAACGGGCATTCTTTATACAGGAAAATTACCCAGCAAAAACACAATAGTCAGTTGAGTAAAAAACTGTGAGTTATATTGCCCGTTAAAAGTGTAAGATATGGTAATAGAAAAGATTAAGATTACTGATGCAAGCGTGGCAGAAGAAATCAGAAAAGGAATGCAACTCGCTACTAACGAGGAAAAAGGATTAGCTACGCCAGGTATGGCATATAGTACAATAAAAGGTGTCATTACTTTGGCAGCAGATGAAGAAGTAAAATTCGACATTAAGTATAGTCTTATTTTGTTGTCAAATAGTGCAACCGGCTCAAGTATTCTATTCCTACATGCATGTACTTATGTGAAAATAGCAGAAACAGGAAGTATGTTTTCCTTTTTAAGTAATGTACAGGATAAGTTATCTGTCATATCAGGAGGTGAGTATTCTTTTTCAGTGAGAAACAATCGTAATCAAGAACTCAAGCTAACTTATTGCTTTATGAGAAGTCAATAACACTTACCAAATCTGAACCCATATTTATTTTGCTTATAATTATTCCAGATCTTTTGCCCGTTAAAAGTAGCAGAGATGATCGAGAAGATTCAAATAACAGATGCAGACGTTGTAGAGCAAGTAAGAGGAAGTTTGCCCATAGCCACAACAAATAAAAGTGGGTTATATAATCAAGAATATGTAACCAAGTCATTACAAACCGCTGAATCCCCCAATAAATTAATAAAATTGTTTTCATGTAAAAGATACGGATTCTCAGGTAAAGTAACCGTATTATTTCGGCGCGGAGAATCAACTGATATATCAGAATTCAGCATCTATTCGAATGCATATACTAACGTAGAAGGTATGTCCATTATAAATATTTATAAGCGCAGTGGAAGTGCCCAATATATTAAATTTTACCATGATGGAGGATATGTATATGCTTATATAGGAGCAGCGTATCATATCATTTATTGCAAACCGGATTTCATATTCTCAGGGGAACTTATTTGGGAAGAACAAACAGGCATAGATATTAGCACGTTAACGGAAATATCTTTTACTAAATAATACTAATTACATTAAGCTATTATTTCCCATTCATTTCTTTTGCCCGTTAAAAGTAGCAGATATGGCGATAGAGACAGTGCAATTATCAGAAGTGATGAAAGACTTTACTCCAGTAACAGATATATCGTATATCTATGGAGAAAAAGAAGGAAATCAAGGGAAAATAGATAAAGTTAATTTAGTAAGTAATCTTGTGGAAAAACGTATTGGGACTACTGTTGATTGTAATTCCATTAAAAGAACCAGTATTATCACCTCGTCTTCGTGGGAAAATGCACCCATTGATCGACTTGCAATATTAGAGACTTTATTTCATTCTAAAGATTGGATTTTACAACGCTTTTCATCCCCTGCAAGCTATTCAATGTTATATGTTCGTTCATTTCATGATGGAGCAACTTGGGGGCCATGGAGAAAAATAGAATTTACTGGTTAAAAACATATTTATAGGGGCGCATAGCCCCTATAAATTACAATCTCATCATTGATAACTGATATAGAATCGGAATTGATCATAAGTCCTATTTTGTATAATAAATTTATTCTCAGCAGTTTTATATACATTTACTTTTCCTGCTGTATCTTTCACGGTTGATAAACTAAATCCAATCCCGCTTATTTCAGAAACGATATTAAGAGCCACCGTTCCAAGAAGTATGATTGAGGAATATCCTTTTTGAGTAGACCATAGAGCTATCATACCATAACTGTAATCAAATTCCATTTCCAAATCTTTATCTAATAATATATATTGTTGATAAGGACTTCTTTCTGTAATAACAGGCATTAATCCTTTTGCCTGCCTTGTTGCTGTAGGCATGCTGTCCCTGATCTGTTCAATCACACTACTGTCTGTTAGCTTCACTTTCTCAACTGCCATACCTTTACACTTTTAACGGGCGGAAGATATGGTATAAAAATAGGCGACCGAAGTCACCCTATTCTAAAAACGTAAATTCTTTGACAGAATAGCCCTCTGGAATATCTGCACTGACTTCTTCTGGAGGTTGGAATGAAAAACCCAAATTGTTGCTGTAAGATATAGTAAAGTCATTGCTCTTCGGTGATGCAATATAAATATCCAATATAACTCTTACTTGTATCGATTCTTGATATATTATTCTCGCCTTTGCTATAGATCTACTAATTCCTCCTCTTGCCAATTGAATAACAGTTTGCCCATTGCTATAACCATCTGCACTTACATAAAACAATTGAGAAGTAGGGCTACCATTATTATAGTATTTGCCTATATTGATAATTGCTGAATTTGCTGAGTTTCCAAAACCTCCTATCGCTATTCTGTACCATTTGTCTTGCTCTAAAGGTCCTCTCAACATTCCACATCCTCCACTATTGGCCACAATACCAGGTGACACAAGTATATCATTACCAGAACCATCTACTGCCTTCACTTTATGTAGGCTATCTTTTGTCTCCAGATCATTATTATAATCTTTGGTGTTAATTGTTTCGATCATCTCTGCTACTTTTAACGGGCGTCCTTTGTGTTATTTGTTCAGGCAGGATTAGTTTGTTAACTTCACCGGCAAAAATGATTTACGCGTATATCAGAGTTTCTACCGACAAACAGACTGTCGAAAATCAGAGATTTGAAGTGCTGAATTTTGCAAAAGAGAGACAATTAGTCATTGACAAATGGGTTTCTGAAACAGTTTCGGGAACTAAAGCTGCTAAAGACCGGAAGTTAGGTCCATTACTGAAGAAGATGAAGAAAGGTGATACCCTTGTACTGTCTGAAATTAGCCGGCTCGGCAGGAACTTAATGCAAATTATGTCGATGCTCAATCTCTGTATGAGCAAAGAAACCTTTGTCCTGACAGTTAAAGAAAGATATGAGCTTGGCAATAACATCAATAGTCAGGTACTTGCTTTTGCCTTTGGTTTGTCTGCTCAGATTGAACGTAATCTAATTAGTCAAAGAACCAAAGAGGGGTTAGCCAGAAGAAAAGCTAATGGCATGCAACTTGGCCGGAAGAAAGGAGATAAAAATACTCATTATAAGCTGACCGGCAAAGAAGGCATTATCCGGACTATGCTTGATTATGGTTACTCGAAAGCTGCCATCTGCCGAAAACTGAAATGCAATCATAAAACGCTTGATGATCATTTAATAAGAATGAATATAATTGTGTAGGACTGTAGGATAGTAGGAGGCATAAATAAGCCTCCTACAAACAAATTAATCACATATCAGGAAAATCGTCCCTGATTAATTTACTTTGTATACCAAAATTCCTCTTAACATATTTCCCTGTCGTATCAATCGATTTGTGACGAAAATGTCGTTGTAGTTCCCAAGTATTCACACCGGCATTCACCAATTTCACACCGCCAGTATGTTTGAAGCTATATAACTTGTATCGCTCACTTAACCCTAAAATTTTTCGAATCCGATTGAACCTATATCGAAATGTGTTTTTTCCAAGTTTATACATTCCAGGCATATCATCTCGCGAAAAGAGATACCAATCTTCCGGATATCCTCCGATCCGAAGAATGTTTTCCAGGTACTCATACAGTTGCCGGGGAATATTGACTGTTTCCGTGAGCCCATTCTTACTGATATCCTGTCTCACTGTTATTGTAGCTGTTTCCAAGTTAATGTCTCTTATCAATAACTGTCGACATTCATTTGGCCGAATCGCACAATAATACTCCAACTGGCAAACTAATAGTAATTGAGGATCATGCTCCTCCATATATTCGATGAGTTTCTTACGATCCTTATCCGGTATAGGTCTTGCAGCTTCATCTCGTTTTTCTCCCAGCTGTGGAATATTAGATATAGGATTTACTGTAATTACTTCCTTTGTCTTCATCAGAAAGTCAAAGAAAGTATGTAGGAGTTGTTTATACTTCAATACAGTTCTCCGGCTTGCATGATTTTCTCCAGCTATATAATAGAAAAACTTATGAATCTGATCTTGACAAATACATCGAACATGTTTTTCTGCATATCCCTGCAGTTCCATCCATTCACAAAAAATACGGAGCTTGGAACAATAGGTCTGGTAAGTAGAGTGGGAGACCTCTGCCTTTTTCATTAACAAGAAATCAGAAAGATACGTGCGAATATTTATAATTCCTTCTCTCTGATTTCCCCAGCGAGCCGCTGCAGCTTGATAAATCAGTTCATCCTGGTACGTTACTTTCCTCTCGCTAAAAGGATCTTCTCCTTTTTCGAGTTTAAGCTTTATTTCCGAAATGATTTTTTCAGCATAGGCTTCCCGTTCTTGGACTGTTTCCAATTCAGCAAAGCCATCATAATGCCTGAATCTTTTCATTTCATTGGTTTGTGGATCCCTGCAAGAATACTCCACATACCATTTCTTACTTAAATCTCCACCGCAGTTCTTTAACTTTGGTAGGATAATCAACGATCTTTTTCTTGCCATATTTGTCATTTTTGAGTTTTAGGTGATGATTTACTAACTCAATAGACAATTAATAGACAGTTATAGACAGTTATTTTGTTGGATGCTTCTATATACAAAAATAAGCTGCTGAAAATCAACAACTTATTCTTTTCAGTCGGGGTAGCGGGATTCGAACCCACGACCCCCTGCTCCCAAAGCAGGTGCGCTAACCGGACTGCGCTACACCCCGAGTGCCTTATTTCTTAAAAGCGAGTGCAAAGATAGAAAGTATTTTGTAATAAACAAAGGAAACTGAAGTTTTTTTTATAAAAAAGTTTCTGATGAGGTGTTGAATGCTCATTAAAGTATAGTCACCTCCGTGTCATCTCCGTACCAAGTCCGTATCAACTCCCAATAAAGGTACCTTTATACGGACCAGGTACGGAGTTGGTACGGACTTGACTATATCCAGGTAGGTAGCAGAGATATCAATATACCTCATCAACAGATATATTAAACAGGAATGTAGAAAACATAAAATAATAGCTGGCAAAACGATATTTTTCAACTAACTTTATGCCCCGAAAAACAATTGGCGGATTTCAACGTTACACTATAATAAAAAAGACATCATGAAAAAACAAATCTTTAGTATGGCTGTCATGGCAGTCGTATTTGCTGCATGTGGTGGCACTAAAGCCCCCGTTACCGTAGTAGGATCGTGGATAATGCCTATCGACGGCCAACCCGGAGAAGTACAAGGCATCAAACTGGAAGAGAATGGAGAAGCATCTTCCATTAATATGCACACACTGGCATACAAAGAATGGGAGCAACAAGGCGATCAGCTTTACCTGACAGTAAAAAGCATTGGTAATGGAATAGAAATTGAAGGTGTAGACACTCTGAAAATAGATAAGTTGACACCGGATTCTTTAGTGCTGAGTTCTAACTACGGATACACTCTGGAGTATGTAAGGCAGAAATAATACAAACTACAACATATGAATCCCTGACGACTTTAAAATATAAAGTATCGTCAGGGATTTCTTCTTAACCCAACCAATCAATTACCTTGAACGAATTTCTCTACGCATAAATATAATATAAGAAAGAGCAAAACAGAGTATTGTAACTGCAATCAATCCTGTCAACTGTGGCCATATAACCAGTAAACTCTGTCCCAATGGGAGAGGACTGGGTATAGCTCCTTGAACCTGCTCCATCATTAACGGCCCCAAACTTCGGAGAGACGGCATCAGCAGTACAGAAGTTGCCTGATTGAATAACTCGCACGGATTCAACGACATTATGCCCCAAACTATTTTCTGATAACCGATGGCATAATAAGGAGACATCATATCAGAAGGCATCAACATTTTGGCAATCCAGTTAACAATCATTGTATAGAAGACGCTAAAAAATAACCATATTGCCAAAGAAGCCAAGGCTGAAGTCGCTGTCTGCCGGAAACAAAGTGAGAACAGTATTGCCATATTCAACCAAAGTCCTACATAGAAAACACTGAGGACCAAAAAAGAAATGATACGGGCAAATTCTTCCGGCGTGGGTGGAATACCAATTGCAATCAATCCGGCGCCCATTACCAGGAATCCTAATACAAACAGCATAATTGTAATCACGATCAATGCAGCAACAAATTTGGCATTGATTATACAATCACGATGTATCGGTTGTGATAATATACGGCATAATGTTCCCTTATTCTGCTCCGAATTCATGGCATCAAATCCCAAGGCAATGCCCAGCAGTGGCCCTAAAAAGTTAATGAATAGAACGAAGGAAGGCAACGTACCATCCGATACAGTAAATAATTTCAGGAAGAAAAAAGCATCTTCCACACCACCTGACTTGATAGCCTCGCGCATACTGGTGAGTGATGTATACAAAGCCCCCAGACAGGTTAGTGTAATAATGGCAAGTAAGATAATAAAGCGCCAACTACGTACATGATCCCGGATTTCCTTATTCACAATAACCCAGAAAGGCTGCTCAACTCTGTTCATGCTTCTCACCTCCTTCCTTTACATAATCATTGTAGACATCAATAAGTTCCACTTGTTTACCCTCCATCTCCTGAAGATCAAGCTGTGCCAATAATTTTCCGTGATTAAACAAACCCACACGATCACAAGCTTTCTGCACCTGATCCAAGTTATGGGAAGAAAACAATACAGTAAGGGAATGTACTCTGCTCAAATTACGAATCAGTTCTATAAATTCCTGAATTCCGGCAGGATCGATACCCGATGTCGGTTCATCCAGGATTATGATTTCCGGATTCTTAATCAGTACATCTGCCAATCCCAGACGTTGCCTCATACCACGGGAATACTTTCCGGTCTTCTTGTTTGCCTGTTCGGAAAGGCCTACCCGGTGCATGAGTTCCTTTGCTTTCTCCTCAGCTTCCCTCTTTGAAAGACCATTCAGGAGTGCTGTATAGACAAGGTTTTCCAATCCAGTCATTTCATCATAAAAGCCTAAATCTTCGGGAAGATAACCTATCCTCTTCTTGACCTCAATAGGGTTTGTAGTGGAGTCTATTCCACAAATTTCCACTTTGCCGGAAGTCGGCTCCGTCAGCCCCAGCATCATCAGGATAGTTGTGGATTTTCCCGCACCGTTCGGGCCCAATAATCCGAAGATTTCTCCTTTGCAGATTGATAGGCTAATATGGTCTACAGCAGTGAAATTACCGTATTTTTTTGTCAAATCGGTAAGTACAATCACTTGTTCGCCCATAATTACCTCCTTCCATATTTTCGGAATAGATAGTAGACACCTCCCACGGCTACAACGATAACTAATATTCCTACCCAGCCCCAAAGCATAGGTATTTTTACTGCAATCCTGAATTGTGCGGTAGCATTCACTTCGGGAGTTCTGGCTTCCATAGTTGCAACATAATCACCGGGCAAGGCTTTTTTCGAAGCCTTCATTACAGCCGTAACAGCAGATGTTTCTCCGGCTTTCAGCATTTCTATTTTAGCCGGTTCAAAAGAAACTTCCCAATCTGTAGGTTTACCGGATGAAAGCTGAATATCTTTTAGTAAAGAAGAACCTGTATTCCTGACTACCAGTTCCAAGCGCTTCACATCTCCGGCAGTAATCTCAGTACTCAACAATCCTCGTGGAGTGGTCAGCTCCATCTGATAGGAACCTGTAACCACCACTTCCAAATCCAGATCAGCAGATGTATTACCGGCAACCGCACGTACTGAAATCTTATAATTTCCGGCTTCGACATTGGCTGGCGGGGTGACGTCTATCGATACATTCTGGCTGGCATTAGCTTCCACTTGTGCAGAAGTAGCCTGTTTATAGTTAGGTTTGAAAATAACATTCCAACCTCTGGGTGCATTGGACATCAAAGCGTATAATTGCTGATCGGCAGTCTGGTTTTTCAATACGGCATTGAAGGTGAATGTGGATTTAGAATTTCCCTGCATATTGGGCTGATCGGTAGTAAATTCAGTCTGATAAGTACCTTGCTGGGCTACAGTGACTGTTAAAGGGAGTTGGCAATCTCCGGCAGAGACTATGAAATTGTAGCTACCCTTATTTATCTTCAGCGGGACTTCTAATTTCAAATTAAAGTCTTTTTTTTCATTAGGCAAAACTGCCAGTTTGTTAATATTCCAACCGCCAGATTTTAACTCACGCTTCCAACTTGCGGGTAGTCCTGTTACGGACAGATCGGCATTGACCGGTGCATCCGAATTGTTGATTAAATCAATTTTGTAGTCAATATTCGTTCCCGGAGAAACGGAAATCTTTGTGTAAGGAGAATAAAGAAACACGCTTGGTACAGAATCAGAGGCGTGTGTGTAATTCATGGGTATCAAACCCAACAAAATGGTTAATAGCAGCAAATAATTAGTTCGCATAATCATATAGAATTTTATGGTTAATTAAATATGAGTTATCGATTTGTGTGGCTGCAAAAATAAATAATGGAAAAATTAGTAGCTGTTAAAAGCAATGAAATATCGACACAGAATTTTTACAATTATATAATATTTGTATTTTTTAATAGACTCAAAACAACCTTTTACAGATGCAATGTCCCTCTAACTAAATTGTAAAGTAAAGCAACTGCCTTTTCCCGGTTCCGAATAAACAGAAATATTTCCTCCATGCTGATTCATAATTTGCTTGCAAAGGCTGAGTCCAATACCCGAACCGGCAGTTTTCGTTGTGAAGAACGGAACAAATATTTTATCCTGTACTTCGGGTAAGATACCTTCACCATTGTCCCGAACAATAATAGTACAACGCCAGGAAGTTAGAGAAGATGCCACTTTGGGTGTAAAAGCAGCTTTCACCTCAATTCTAGGTTCTTCGCGACGGCCAGATGCTTCACGGGCATTTTTTAGCAAGTTAATAAGCACTTGTTCTATCTGGGCACGATCCACATCCAATGTTTTCCCTGAAGGTGGAAGTTCAAAATGAATCGTTTCGTCTGGAAAGAGTTTCTGCAAATCAGTAAACAATTCCCGAACTGATACACTCGCACAGACGGGAGCGGGGAGACGGGTAAGACGACGATAGTTTTCTACAAAACCCAACAGTCCCTTACTACGCCGATGAATAGTTTGCATGGCTTGCAGCATTACGGCATATTCTTTTTCGCCTCCTGCGTCTTTTAATGCCACAGGCACTCCACGCTCACTCAATGTTTCGGAAAGAGAGATGATAGGCGTAATGGAATTCATGATTTCATGGGTAAGTACGCGGATTAATTTTTGCCAGGCTTCCATTTCATTTCGTTCCAGTACAGAATGGATATTCTTCAAACTAATGAGGCGCCTTTCCATGCCGCGAGCTACGAAAAGGGTAGTAGCTACGGCCATTTCCAAAGTAGCCCCATTCCGATGAATACGCATGACTTGTGTTTCACCTGAGGGAAGATTCAGAAACTCGGACGGCAACTGTGGATCTTGCCCCAGTTGAGCAGTAGCAGCACGATTCAACCACTCAATACGACCGGACATGTCAGTCACCAATACAGCGGTATCCACTTTATTCAACAGACTTTCGTAATACTGGTGTTTCACTTCTTCCTCTAATAAACGGGCACGAAAAGCCTGTAGAGTTTCAGATAACTCTACAGCCATCTCTGTCATCAGTTTATTTCTATAAGGTGGACGGAATGCCTGTGTCATATCATTATAACGCAAACTGTCTGTCAGGCGACGCATCATCTGCAATTGTTTCATCTGTATATAATAAAGGTGTATACCCGTCCCAAAAAGAAACAAGGATGTGATAAGCATACTAAACCACAAGTCTGCACAAAATAACACATAGACGCCTACAGAAAGTACTGCCAGAAGACAGATGTGCAAGATAACAATTAAGGAATACCGCTTCATACTGCTTATCAATTTATAATCCCAACTTCTCAATCTTCCTATACAATGCAAAGCGCGTGATTCCCAGATACTCTGCGGCCCGCGTCATATTCCCTTCGCTCAATCGCATAGCCTTTTCTACGGCCTGCCGTTCCAATTGCTCCAGATTGAGTACTTCTTCCTCCTTCTTAGGACGGGGGGAAGAAGCCTGAAACAGGAAATTGTCGGGGCGAAGCAACGAACCGTCACCCAGAATTACGGCACGTTCCATCGTATGCTGCAACTCACGCACATTTCCCGGCCAGGGATAACGCAACAATTTAGCTTTTGCTTCACGCGTTAAGCCTCGCATTTCCTTCTGATATTTACGGGCATAGCGCTGCAAGAAATAGTCTGCCAAGAGAATAATATCATTCCCCCGCTCCCGCAATGGAGGGATGTGCAGTTCAATCGTATTGACGCGATAGAGTAAGTCTTGCCGGAAATTCCCTTCTTCCACCAGATGGCGGATATCTGCATTCGTAGCACAGATCAACCGCACATCGATAGGTACAGATTGAGTACTACCTAAACGACTAATCTGGCGTTTTTCAATGGCCGTCAGTAGCTTGGCCTGCATGGACAATGAAAGGTTACCTATTTCATCCAGAAACAGTGTGCCTCCTGTTGCCACCTCCATACGTCCGGCTTTCGGTTTTCGGGCATCTGTAAATGCTCCTTTTTCATAACCGAATAATTCACTTTCAAATAATTGTTCAGGAATACTTCCAAGGTCAATCGTCACAAATGGGCGGCCATAACGTGGCGAACAGCGATATAATAAACGGGCTATTACATCTTTACCTGTTCCATTCTCACCAAGAATTAGAATATTAGCATCTGTATCGCGTAATTTCTCTATCGTTGCAAACACCTCTTGCATCGCAGCCGATTCACCAATTATAGATTCTTCTACACCACTGCCCGCGCCACTAAGTACTTCCACCTGTTCTTTCAGCAGATTCACTTCACATCGGGAACGACGCAATTTGATACCGGATGAGAGTGTAGCAAGCAGTTTTTCTTTCTCCCATGGCTTCGGGATAAAATCTGTGGCACCCGCTTTAATAGCTCGTACCGCTTTATCCGTATCTGCATATGCTGTCATGAAAATAACAACTGCCTGAGAATCGATACGCAAAATTTGTTCCAGACTCTCAAAGCCTTCCTGCCCGCTTATGGCATCGCGACTGAAATTCATGTCCAGCAATATTATATCGGGCTGGAAAGTCGTCATGAAGTGTTCAATACGATCAGGGGTTACTGCAACTTTTATCTTTTCAGCATAAGGTTCCAGTAAAAGGTTAAGGGCAAAAAGCACGTCCTCATTATCGTCTACTATCAGTATCTTTCCTAATTGTTCCATAAAAGCTATTATTTTTCTATCATCACTTGTCGGCAAAGATAGGTAATATATCAATGTGTTGTGTGTGCGTATGCGCACTATTTTTGTGCGGTATGGCACAGAATAAGATTCCCTTTTCCTGAAGTAATATTCTATATAACAATTGATTACAGTTTTGGCACGAGATTTGAATATCTATTATTAAAAGGAATATACTATGTACAAAAATATACTTTTATCATTGATAGCCTGCGGTACTCTGGTAACCGCTACTGCCCAAGAACAGACTATGGAATTGACCTTAGGGCAAACCATAGAGCGTGCTCGTCTACAATCTCCCGATGCACAAACAGCCCAGCACAGTTTCCGTTCGTCTTATTGGAACTACAAATATTATAAAGCAAACTATCTGCCTGCTCTGAAACTGACTTCCGACCCTTATCTCAACCGTGCCATTAACAAAGTCACCATGGGTGACGGTAGTGTAAAGTTTGTAGAGCAAAACCTGTTGAGTACCGACCTGACTCTAAGTCTGACGCAGAATATTCCATGGACAGGTGGTACACTGTTTGTGGAAACCTCTGCCCAACGGCTTGACTTGTTTAGCGATAACTCTACTTCCTGGCAGACATCACCTATAAATGTCGGCTACAGTCAATCGCTTTTTGGATATAATAGTCTGAAATGGAACCGCCGTATCGAGCCACTGCGTTATCAGGAAGCAAAAAAGACTTATGTAGAAACTCTGGAACTTGTTGCTGCTAATGCTACACAAAAATTCTTTGCTCTTGCCACAGCACAAAGTAACTATGAAATAGCTTCTACCAACTATGCTAATGCGGATACCTTATATACCTATGCACAAGGACGCTATAATATAGGTACTATTACCGAAAATGAGATGTTGCAATTGGAACTGAATAAACTGACAGAAGAAACCAACCGTATGAATGCCCATATTGAGGTAGAAAATAGCATGCAGGAACTTCGTTCATACCTTGGTATCCAAGAAGATGTATTGATTAAAGTCGATGTCAGCGACCATGTACCTAATCTTCAAATAGATTTGAATGCCGCTCTAATCACAGCACGGCAAAACAGTCCGGACATACTGAATATGCAACGCCGCAAACTGGAAAGTGAAAGCAAAGTGGCCAATGCCCGTGCCAATGCCGGTCTGAAAGCCGATCTTTATCTCCGTTTCGGGTTGACACAGACCGGAAATAAGCTAAAAGATGCCTATCATAACCCTTTGGATCAACAATATGTTACCCTCGGTATCAGTCTGCCTATATTAGACTGGGGACGTGGGAAAGGGCAAATTCGGGTAGCCCGATCTAACCGTGACTTAACTTATACCCAAGTGGAGCAGGATAAAACAGACTTTGAATTGAATGTCCGCAAACTAGTAAAACAATTCAATCTGCAGTCCCAGCGCGTACACATTGCCGCCCGCACGGATGAAACAGCGCAACGACGTGCAGATGTAGCCCGGCGGCTCTATATTTTAGGAAAATCTACCGTACTCGACCTTAACGCTTCTATCAGCGAAAAAGATGCTGCCCGACGTAATTATATAACTGCATTATATAATTACTGGAGCCTGTACTATACTCTTCGTAGCCTGACACTTTATGATTTTGAAAAAGATGCCCCACTAACGGAAACTGAGAGAATAGAAGAAGTAATGGATGAAATGATAAGGAAATAAAAAGCCATATCATACGTCTGATTATAAATTGTAAAACAATAAAAACACTATGGATATTAAACTTGAAAAGAAGCCCTGGTACATTCGCTACCGTTATTATTTGGCAGGAGGAATTATATTTCTTGCTTTCATCATTTACGTTATCATTCTTTCTACCGGTCCCAGCAAACTGCGTATCGATCAGGAAAATGTGCAGATCGCTGAAGTAAAGAATGATAAGTTCATGGAATATGTAGATGTAGAAGGACTTATCCAGCCCATTCTCACCATTATCGTTAATGCCCGTGAATCTGGAAGTGTAGATCGTATTGTAGGCGAGGAGGGAAGCCTGTTACAGAAAGGAGATACGATCCTTGTACTCGAAAATCCCGACTTGATACACAACATTGAAGAACAGCGCGATGATCTGGACAAACAACTGATTTCTTTCCGTGAGAAGGAAATTGAAATGGAACAGAAGAGCCTGACCCTTCAACAACAAACTTTACAAACGAACTATGAGTTGGCCCGTCTTCAAAAAAGTTTCAATCTTGACAAGGAAGAATTTAAAATGGGTATCAAGAGCAAAGCTCAACTTGAGGTTGCCGAAGATGAATATAATTATAATGTAAAAAAAGCAAAGTTACAGCGCGAGAGTTTACGGCAAGATTCCGTTGTTGCTATTATCCGCAAAGACTTAATCAATAATGACCGGGAACGCGAACGCAAGAAGTATGAACGCGCTTGCGAACGACTGGAGAATTTAATAATTAAGGCCCCCGTCGCCGGACAGCTTAGCTTTGTAAAAGTTACCCCAGGGCAACAAGTAGCATCCAACCAAGGCATTGCAGAAATAAAGGTATTAGATCAATATAAAGTACACACTTCCCTTAGCGAATATTACATAGACCGTATTACAACAGGACTTCCCGCCACAATTAATTATCAAGGACGCAAATATCCGCTCCGCATCACTAAAGTAGTACCCGAAGTAAAAGACCGCACTTTCGATGTGGACTTGGTATTTACCGGAGAAATGCCTGACAACGTACGCGTAGGTAAGAGTTTCCGCGTACAAATAGAGTTGGGGCAACCGGAACAGGCTATTGTTATCCCTCGTGGTAACTTCTATCAATCCACCGGTGGACAATGGATATACAAACTAAATGCATCCAAAACTAAAGCGATACGCGTTCCTCTCAGCATTGGACGCCAGAACCCGCAGCAATACGAGATTACAGATGGTTTACAACCCGGAGATTGGGTTATTACAACAGGATATGATAACTTTGGCGAAGCAGAAGAGTTGATATTAAAGTAAAGAACAAAGACATGATACAACATTATCTGAAAATAGCACTAAGAAATCTGTTGAAGTACAGGATGCAGACTTTGATCAGCATTATTGGCTTAACCGTAGGTTTTGTTATTGATATTATTGGCATTGGCAGCCACGGTTGCTTTTGCAGTAGGTTACATCGTTATGAGGCATTGGTTGGAAGGGTATGTTATTCAGACTGTCATTTCCTGGTGGATTTATATAGTGATACTGGTAGCCGTCATTACAATTATTTTCATCAACATTGGCTGGCGGATATGGCAGGCAGCACGGCAAAATCCGGCAGAAATTATAAAAAGCGAATGATAGGTATTATATAATAATAAATAAAGACTGAAACATGAAGACACTCAAATACGCTTGGCGTTTCCTGATACGCTCTAAATCATATACCCTTATCAATCTGTTGGGACTGGCTTTCAGTCTGGCATGTTGTATCATTCTACTTCGCTATATTCACAGGGAATTGACAGTAGATAGCCATTGCATTGACCGGGAACAGGTTTATGGTATTAAAGCGGATATGGGTGGCAATAAATATCTAAGCATTCTTATCAATAGGACAGACAGCAGCCTTATCGATCAACGCTACATCAATAAGCAGAGCAGCTTCATTCCGTTGGAGAAAGATTATGTAATGGTCGGAGCGAATCGGTTTCCTTCACGAATCATCGTGGCGGACAGCATCTTTTTTCAGCTATTCCGCTACCCAGTAGTGCAGGGAAATATTACATTACCTTCACCGCACTCCGCTTTGGTTACAGAGGCATTTGCCCACAAACTTTTCGGTAAGGAGAATCCGATAGGCAAAATAATCCGCTGTTCTAATGGGAAAGACGTAACCATCGAGGGGGTATTGGGTAATCCCGGAAACAAGACTTTCCTGCAGTTCGATGTGGTATTGTCTAAAGCTTTATCTGATAACTGGGAACGCATGGCTGTAGACTTGTTTTCATTTATGCCAGGCACTGATATAGATAAGTTGAACAAAACAGGTAGTGTCCCCAGATATGTAAACTCACCCGAAAGCGGTGATACGCGTACTTATACTTACTCTTTGATTCCAGTCAAGCAATTTTATTGGGACAGTTCCATCAATAATGAAGAGACATTGATGTTCTCTACCGGCAGTTATTCTCATCTGTGGATTATGATAGGAGTATGCCTATTAGTGCTATTAGCAGGTATTATAAATTTCATCAATATCTATCTGGTTGCTATGCTCCGGAGGGGAAAAGAATATGGATTGAAAAAAGTATTCGGTGCAAGAGATAAAGAACTATTTTTTAATATATGGACAGAGAATGCCTTGTTAGTATCAGCTGCTATGCTTATAGCCTGGTTGCTTGTAGAGGTAAGTACTGTGCCGGTGAGAAACCTTTTCAATCATCAGTTTAGCTATACGACATTCGACTGGCAATTATCATTGGGTATATTGGTAGTACTGCCATTGGTTACCGCTTTATATCCATTTATTAAATACAATTATACTCCTCCTATTGTCTCCATTCGTTCTATTGGTTCGGAAAGTCGTTCAATATATTCACGGATTATATTTCTGGGCATTCAGTACGTACTCACTTTTTTATTGGTGGTAGTCTCACTTTATTTCAATAACCAACTGAATATGTTGCTAAATACCGAACCAGGATTTCGTACCAAAGATATTATCATTGCTCAGTTGGCTTACGAATCAAAAGACTTTAATGTCTACACGGAAGAGAGTATGAAGCAACGCCAAGAACGAGTGAATGCATTGGATAAGGAGCTTTCTTCCTGCCCCTATATAGAAGATTTTGAATCCAGCTATACTGACATTCTCAAGGGAGATTATGGCAGTAATTATATAAACGAGCAAGGGAAGAAAGTCTACCTGAATATGCGTTTTGCCACGCCTCATTTCTTCCGTATCTATGGTATTAAATTTATCGAAGGAGAACTTCCCAATTTAGCAGATAAAGATATTTTCGGAGTCCTGGTGATGAATAAAGCAGCCATGAAAGCTTTGGACTATACCACCTGTCAAGGAGCCAGCATTGCAGAAGAAAACTCACTGAGAAGAGGAAGCTCTGCCAAAACCCAACCCATCGTGGCGGTGGTAGATGATTACTACAACGGACATTTATCTCTAGGAAAGAAACCAACTATTTATATGGTAAGCAATCAGATGAGCGGCGATGTCTATCAGATAGCCTGTGTGCCGGGTAAAAAGAAAGAAGTGCTTGAGTTCTTACGTAAAACGGAATTCAAGATTTATGGCAGTGAAGATTTTGAATACAGCATTCTGGAAGAAGACGTAAAAGCAATCTATGCCCAGGACAGACAAACAAGCATCATTTATTCCGTTTTTGCTTGTATTGCGATTCTAATTGTAGGCCTCGGGCTATTCGGTATTTCTCTGTTTGATATCCGCCAGCGATATCGGGAAATAGCCATCCGCAAAGTAAACGGAGCACAATTGAGAAATCTGTATGCAGTTCTGTTCCGCAAGTACATTTGGGTAATAGGAATTGCCATATTGATTACCATACCTTTATCTTATTACCTGATATACATCTATACGCAAGATTTTGTAGTGAAAGCTCCCATCAGCATATTCATTTATGTCATAGCTATACTGGTAGTTTCGGGCATCTCGTTAGGTACATTATTCTGGCAAGTGAATAAGGCTGCACGAATTAATCCGGCAGAGATTATGAAAAGCGAATAATAAACAGAATATAATTTAAATATAAAAAGACAGAACTATGAAAACACTGAAATACGCCTGGCGTTTCTTGATACGCTCCAAGTCATATACAATTATTAATGTAGTCGGACTGGCACTCAGCCTGGCGTGCACCATCATATTAGTACGCTACATTCACCGTGAGTTGCAAGTGAACACGCACTGCACGGATGCTGAAAATGTGTATATTCCAATTCGTGACATTGACAGCAATGTATTCCCCGGTAGCGTAAGCGAAGACAGTGGTGCGGATACCATCTATTTTTTGCCTGAAGCCATTAAAGAAAGAAGCTACTTCATGACACTTAGCAATGACAATGTGAACATAGACGAAAGACCCTATGCGATCCAGATGTTAGTGGCAGATACAACATTCTTCCATTTCTTTCATTATCCCCTGAAAGGCAAACAAATGAAAGCGCCCGAAGAGGCTCTCATCACACGTCAATTCGCCAAGCGTGTATTCGGAGAGAAAGATCCTATCGGGCAGACTATGGAATATTCGGGAGACAAGCACCTTACCATTTGCGGTATATTGGACGAACCGCCCTGCAAGTCGTCATTGACATTTGATGTCGTGGTAAACATCGATCTTAAATCACGAAGAGAGTGGAGCAGAATGTATGTAGAACTTTTACGTTTCATGCCGGGAGTCGATGTAGATGCCATCAATGCCGCCAGTAACGTTTACCGTCAGGCGCCGGATGGATTCAAAATACGATATAATTTTCTTCCTGTCAGCCAACTCTATTGGAACAAGGAACTGGCTGCCGCAGGTAATGATTCGGAAATATGGCATTATAGCAGTCGCTCACATATACTGATACTTATGGGTGTATGCATGCTATTACTATTGGCGGGAATATTGAACTTTGTAAATATATACTTGGTTTTCATGCTGAAACGTTCCAAGGAATATGGTATAAAGAAGGTTTTTGGTGTGCAAGGGCGCGCTCTTTTCCTGCAATTGTGGTTGGAGAATGCACTCATGATATCCATAGCGTTATTGCTGGCCTGGTTCTTCATTGAAATATTTTCCGAATATGCCAACTGCTTATTGGAGAGCGACATTCCCTATACGGCATTCGACTGGCAGCTGTCAATAGGAGTCCTTATTCTCTTGCCACTGCTCACCACTATTTATCCCTATATCAAGTACAATTACCTACCACCTATCGTATCCATACGTACCATCGGATCATCGCGTCAATCCGTTGCCACACGTACCGTCTTTTTATTCATTCAATACAGCATCACTCTCTTGCTCATTATTCTGTCTTTGTATTTCAGCAGCCATCTTCGCTTTCTGCAAAACACTCCTCCGGGATTTCAGACCCAAGGTATACTGTATGCCAACTTAGTTCCTACCTCTCAAAGCTGGACCTCCGAAAGCGAACAAGAGAGACGGCAACGCTGGCAGAATGCCCAAAGTATTCAGCAGAAGTTGAATGAATGCCCATTCATACAGAAATGGTTCTGCGGAGATCCTGCACAAAGTGGAGTGCTGGGAAGCGGAAGTACTTCTACTCTCATAAATGACAAGGATGTTAAGTTGAACATGATGCTGATGTGGGTACCGGTTGATTTCTTCAACCTGTATAATCTGCAATTGGCAGATGGCTCATTGCCCGATAAAATAGAAGGGCACGGTAAGTATATGGTAGCCATGAATGAATCGGCCATGAAAGCCTTCGGTTATACGCGAGGGGAAGATGCTTTCGTAAGGGGAGAGCAGGCACTTTGGATATCCATGGGGACGGATGGCAATATAGTAGAAGGTGGTAAATCTCTGATGCCTGTAGAAGCTGTAATCAAAGATTATTATACCGGTCATCTCACAGCCGGAAAGAAGCCTGTGGTGTATATGATAACCCCCAATAGTGTCGGCTCGCAATACCAGATTGCATGCATACCCGGAAAAGAAAAGGAACTGATGACTTATTTGAAAAATGCCAGACAAGAGGTATTTAATACTGAAGAATTTGATCATCGATGGCTGGATGAGGATATACAAACTTTGTATCGTGAGGATCGCCGTGTAGCAACCGTGTTTACACTGTTTGCCGCCATCTCTATTTTTGTCTCGGCATTGGGATTATTCGGGCTTTCCTTATTCGACATCCGCCAACGCTACCGCGAGATAGCCATCCGTAAAGTGAATGGGGCACAACTGAGAAACCTGTATTCCATTCTATTCCGTAAGTATATATGGGTAATAGCTGGTGCGGTATTGCTGACCATACCTTTATCTTATTATCTGATATACATCTATACACGGGATTTTGTGGTGAAAGCTCCGCTCAGTATATTCATCTACCTGATTGCTATATTAGTGGTGGCAGGCATTTCATTAGGCACATTGCTCTGGCAAGTTAATAAAGCAACCCGCATCAATCCGGCAACAATTATGAAAGCAGAATAGGAGGTTAGTTATGATACACCATTATTTTAAAATAGCATATCGGAATCTACTGAAATACAGAACACAAAGTATTATCAGTATCATCGGACTGGCAATCGGTCTGACATGTTTTGCATTGTCTACGTTCTGGGTGCAATATGAGATGAGTTATGATGACTTCCATAAGGATGCAGAACGCATTTATTTTGTACGAATGAATAATTGCCACTTTGGAGGGCACTACTCTGACTTTGTGCCCTATGCGTTGGGGAATTATCTAAAAACAACCTACACTGAAATAGAAGATTTCTGTGCATCAGGTCAAAATACTCTATTCATTAAAAATGGGAAACAGCTTACGGAATATCCGATGTTAATGCCTGATACAACTTTCATCCGTATGATGGATATAAAAGTTCTGGAAGGTGACAACCAATTCTTTTTATCAACATCACCGGAAAAGGGTGGGATAGCCATTACAGAAAAAGCTGCCCAAGAGTTGTTCGGTACTACCAAAGTGATTGGAGAGACCATAACAGACAATAATCGTCGGCATGAATATCGCATAAGCGCCATTGTCAGCGATTGGGGAGAGCATTCTAACTTTAAATATGCTTTTATGGGGCGTATCAATAATGATACTTCATGGGATAACGCCAATTACAGGATGCTGATAAAAATAAAGCCCGGCACAAATGTGGATGTACTTTTAGAAAAAATGAATCAGCACTTTCCGGATGAACTCAAAAAGAACAGCTATGGAGTAACCGGATATACACGTTTCTATTTGGAGCCCATTACCTCACTGCGCTATGCGGATGAATTTATTCGTGGAGATGGACAGATTGTGCAGTTCCGTTACATTGTTTATTTCTCCATAACAGGAGTGCTTATCATTCTGTGCGCATTGATCAACTACTTAACGATTTATATCGACTGTTTTCGCTCGCGTAAACGGGAAATAGCACTACGCAAAGTAAATGGAGCATCCGAATGTTCGTTATTGGCATTACTCAGTACGGACTTTCTATTTACTATTCTATTGGCTTCACTCTTAGGAATGTTTTTCGTGGAATTACTCAAACCCTGGTTCCTGCAATATTCCATGATTGTCGATACAGATATATCCATTTATGGGAATTGCATATTATACGTCGCAGGTATGTCAGTATTGGCTTTTATAGTGGCGCTGTGTTCTGTTTACCTATTCCGCCGTCACTCATTGCAGAATACACTGCATAGTACTCAAGTGAATATAATGGGACGTATATGCCGTAAAGGAAGCATTGTAATACAGCTTGTCGTTTGCCTTGCATTTATACTTTGTACTGTCATAATGCAAATGCAACTTTATCATTTGCGTAATGTAGATATGGGAATGGATTATCAAAACCGTGCTTCCCTGGGCATCTGGATGAATGTGGACATGAATGTATGGGCAGAGAAAGTAAAAGCATTACCCATGGTGACTGAAGTTGTACGGCCTGTTTACTGGCCACTCATCAGTATGGGTTCTTATTCAGCTTTTGAGGTAGATTCCTGGGACGGATTGAATGGGACAACTGAAAATCCAATCGGCATAGATGAGATTATGGCAGGAGAGGAATTCTTCAAATTCTATAACATGCAACTGGTAGCAGGAGAATGGATCTCGGATAAGTCGGATGTTCGTGAAGTCAATATCATGGAAACAACAGCCCGCACTATGGGATGGACACCTGAAGAATCCATCGGTAAACACATCTTTTATTGCAATAAAGAGGTGGAACCTATGACTGTGATCGGAGTCATAAAAGACTGTGCATACAGATCTCCTACCAAAGACCTGCCTCATACTGTATTTGTCAATACCAATAAATCACAGTGGATGTGGCCGCGTTGCTTTGTCCTCTTCAAGTATAAATCGGGAACCTGGGAAGAATGTCGTCGTCGCATCGAGGAAATGCAGCAAGCTGAACTTCCCGACCGCAAATTATTTCTGGACAGCGAAGAAGAAAGATATAATAAGTATCTGCAATCAGAAGATGCATTATCCGGTCTATTGGGTTTCTCCGCAATTGTTTGTATCCTGATATCTATATTCGGCATATATTCATTGGTATCATTGACATGCGAACAACGTCGGAAAGAAATAGCTATCCGCAAAGTAAATGGAGCTACCATCAGCAATATCCTGAGCATCTTCTTTAAAGAATACGCACTGCTATTGATTGTATCTTCACTGATAGCTTTCCCTGCCGGGTATACTATTATGAAGCACTGGATAGAGACGTACAATCGGCAGGTAAGTATAGGAGCAACACCGTTCATCCTCATTTTTGCAGGTATAGCAATGGTTATCACCATAAGTATCGGCTGGCGCGTATGGCAGGCAGCACGGCAAAATCCGGCGGAAGTGATAAAAAGTGAATAAAATAAGGAGTGCCATATGAAACAGATTATCAACACCTTGTTTAAATTCAAAGCATACACACTTATCAATGTGTTGGGATTAACTTGCAGTTTGGCCTGCGTACTGACCATTACCCGATACATACATCAGGAAAATACCGTAAATCAGTGTTTTCCCGAGTACGAACGCATCTGCCTGGTTAAAGGACTTCCCAGCAATAGAGAGAACTTTTTAGGGGGTTACCGATCGGGATTGGAAAATGACCCTGTCGTAGAAAGATACACAGGAATTTACACAATTTCGGATATGACAATCCTATTTGGAGAATAAGAGGTTAGAGTCAATGCCTTCTCTGTTGACAGTACCTTTTTCAAAATATTTCCATATAAAGTGATAGCTGGAAGTGGAAAAATAAACCGTCCCAAAGATGTTATCATCACCCGTTCTTTCTGGATGAAGAAATTGGGTGGAAGAAATGCCATTGGAGCCACTTTCAAAAATGCGAAAGGAGTTAAATTCGTCATTATAGGGATAGTAGATGACCCCAATACCAAGACATCATGGATGCCTGATATATTTATGTCGGACGAAATAGACGATTTTTTGTTGTATTATCCTACATATGCCATGCTGATGACACCGGGCACAGACATCAAACTGCTGAATAAGAAATACCGGAAAGAACAGCCGCGCGACAAATGGAGTACATATGAGACTATACATTACCAATACTTGCCTTTGAAGGATTTGTACTATGACAAAGAGCACGGAAAAGAAAACAAAGTCTACAGATATGGTAATAAAAGCTATATCCGGGTATTGATGGCAGTGGCTTTCCTGGTAGGTATCATCGGACTGCTGAACTTCATTAATATCTATACCGTAATCATGTCCAAACGTTCAAAAGAGTTTGGCATAAAGAAAGTGTTTGGTGCAGGCAGAGCAGAAATTTTCCTGCAAATTTATGCTGAGAATATTCTATTGACGAGCACAGTATCTGTTATCGTACTTTTGGGATTACCGTTGCTGACAACAATCTATCCTTTCCTGAAATACATGCACACATGATGTGATAACCTGCCGGATGCATGTAGATAAATTCGGTGAATATAAAGTAAGTAAAGATGAGGGATTGGAAGAAGGCAAAAATGCAGTGGAAAAGTAGACATTTAGTAGATAAACGAATGAGTGAAAGCACACTTTTGGAGCATTGGAGCAAGGGACGCGGCTTGTTGCTTACTAGCTTTCATTTTGAAAATTTTGCACTCAACAGAGCCGAAAACGGTTTCCATCCGGCATTAAGTACATGTTTGACAAGCCACGACATATCCATGTATGATTTACAACTTGTGGAAAGACGTCTATGGAATGACTCCATAGACGAAGCATTCACCATCAATAGTTTCAAGGTAATTATCAATGAGACAGCTAAAAGAGTATATGGAATAAAAGACATTACAAAAGGCAAACTACAACCCGAAACTACCTACTTCGCTTCAAGTCAATTGCCGAATTTCTACAATCCGTCCTGCGAAATTGTAGGTGTCATAAAGGATCTCAATATCAGGCACCTTTCACTATTTACACAGCCTGTTGTTATCTATTATGACGACACGAGCATTGGTAGAGTATATACTGTCACTGCTTCGTATAAGCACGAGAATCGGGCTAAAGTCATTGAATTTCTACGCAACGTGTATAAGGAGTCAACTGGAAGAACTGATTTTGAATATACTTTGATAGAAGATGAGCTTGAAAAAATATATCGTGAAGACCGTCAAGTGGTCAACATCTACACCCTTTTTGCCGGAGTCGCCATTTTTATATCTTCTTTGGGGTTATTATCAATTTCATTATTCGATATACGACAACGATATCGCGAGATTGGTTTGCGTGAAGTGAATGGGGCGCAAGCAACGGATATTTATCCCTTGCTCATCAAACAGTATCTTTCGGTACTGGCAGTAGCAACCTTGATATCCATACCGGTTTCAGGGGAGCCATCGCACTATATCTGCAAGATTTTGCGCACAAAGCTCCTGTTACATTCGATTTATTTGCCATAGCCGTCATTATTACAGCCATCATCTCTTTACTGATTATTATTGGCAAATTCATAAAGCTGCAAATGTTAATCCGGCAGAAGTAGTAAAAACAGAATGAGTAATAAGAATCAGAAGCAACCTTAAATGATAACTCCATTTACACACCGAGGTAAAGGTGTTTACAATAAGAGGTAAAGACCGTTACAATAGGGAGTAAAGACCGTTACATCCAGCAGTAAATGCTTTTACCATGTTATGTAAATAGAATGTAAATGCAATGCACTGATAACTAAAGAGCTAAGCAAAAAGGCTTATCACCAAAATACGTAACTGAATGATAATTATCTTCTGTTGCGCATATAGTCTAAGAAGCTTTCGTTCTAATTATACTTTATAGTTTTAATATACTATTTGTGCGAATGTGCACTATTTTTGTGCAATATAGCACACTCAAACAATGTTTTCAAAACAAGTATTCATCTATAATACAAGCAATTATCTCTTTGGCACAAGATTTGAACCTTAATATTAAAAAGAAACTCATTATAATATATAATCCCGCAAATAACATCAAAAGTAAATAGACAGCAAACAAACATTTAAGCTATGATACAACATTATTTTAAGATAGCGTTTCGTAATATACTGAAATATAAAACACAAAGTATTATTAGTATCCTTGGCCTGGCAGTCGGCTTTACCTGCTTTGCCCTTGCCAACTTGTGGATACATTATGAAATGACGTATGATGCTTACCATGAAGGAGCAGACCGGATGTATATCCTATGCAAAGAAAGCGTATTTGGAGTAAACGGGTACTCCACTTCCATACCATACCCGGCATCAACTGTGCTGAAAAACGATTTCCCTGAAGTAGAAGCAGCATGTGCCTATACCAGATGGGGACAAAAAACAGATGTTAAAGCAGACGGCAGCACTGCAGAAGTATATGAAATGCAGGCAGACTCATGTTTTATGAATATGTTCAATATATCCATTCTATCAGGAAGTATGGACTTTATATATTCAGATGATAAAATAGCTTTAACAGAAGATATAGCTATACGTTTGTTTGGTTCTACGGATGTACTGGGTAAAGAAGTTAAAAACTACAACGACGACACAAAAACGGTTTGCGCCATCCTCTCAAATCTTAATCACAGTAATCTGACATTCGGTTGCTGGGGACAAGGAGAATACTTCCGCCGTTGGCAGAATGATTGGAATAATGGAAGCTTCGAAATCATTATCAAATTGCGTAAAGGAACAGATCCGATAGCATTTCAAAAGAAACTTGCTGCGCACGAAATAAAAGCCGATCCAAGAGATCCTTACAGAGTGTTTGAAAGTATTCGGCTAATTCCACTCGACGAGTATCATTATTCATCAATTAACAGAAACAAGTCTTTTCAATTCTATTATCTGATACTGTTTTCCGTAGCCGGAGCTTTGGTAATTCTTTGTTCTCTCTTCAATTATATCTCTCTGTTCATTACTCGCATGAGAATACGTAGCCGCGAGATAGAACTGCGTAAAGTATGCGGTTCCTCCATCGGAGGCGTATTTATTCTACTTTTTATAGAGTATTTGTACATCATATTACTATCCGGCGTATTGGGTATGGCTTTGGTTGAGATGGCCTTACCTGCCTTTAAAAAGATGTCCGGTGTATCTGGAAATATTTATGGAGAATCACTGCTTTATTTTGTGGGAATTCTCTTACTGTCTTTGCTTCTGTTAGTGCCATTCGCCATCAGACGGTCGCACATCCGGAATGCCAGAAATAAGTATATGCTCCATAAAGCGAGCATTGCATTCCAGTTAGCGATAGGGCTTCTTGTCACATTCTGTATAATAGTGCTGATGAAGCAAATCTATTTTCTTACGAATACAGATTTAGGATGGGAAAGAAAGGGCATAGCTTCCATCAATCTTTTATATCCGGATAAAGATTTTGAAGCCATTGCTGATAAGATAAAGCAATTCTCATGTACAAAAGAAGTCATATCCGGACATTGCTGTTTATTGCCTCAGACATCAGGCTTTTCACAAACTTTCGATAATTGGGACGGAAAAGAAAATGCAGCGAAAAGTATAGATATGCTATGTCTATGGAACTGTGAAAAGACTGTATCTTTTTACAATCTGAAACTGCTGGAAGGGGAAATGGTGAAGCCAACGGAAACGGGCAAAATAATGATTAACGAATCGGCTGCAAAAGCACTTGGAATGAATGATCCGGTAGGAAAGAAACTTTATCAGAAGAATAGGACATGGACCATTATAGGTATAATTAAAGACTTTCACATCACAACTCCGACAGAGCCGGTACAGCCCTATACTTTAGTTGCAGAGGATATTCTTAAAAGCTTGGGATTTTCTTTTGGAAAAGGGCAAATCTTAATCAAATTTCATGATGGCAAATGGAAGGAGCTGAAACAACAGATCGACAGTCTATTCAGCCAAGAGTATCCGGAAGTGAGATATAGATTGTTCAATACAGAAGAAGAATATGCCGGGTATCTGAAATCCGAAAATGCCTTGATGAAATTATTGAGTTTTATCGCTGCCGTCTGCATAATCATTGCTGCTTTCGGAATTTTTTCTCTGATCACATTGAGTTGCGAACAAAGACGTAAGGAGATAGCTATACGCAAAGTGAATGGAGCTACAATCTGGGATATTCTTATTATGTTTGTGAAAGAATATATGCTTTTGTTGGTCATTGCTGGCGTCATTGCATTCCCTGTAGGGTATGTGCTGATGAAGTGTTGGCTTGAAAACTATGTAGAACGGACAGTTATCAGTGCCTGGATATATTTTGCTATATTCGGTGGCATAATGATCGTTATTTTTGCATGCATCGGCTGGCGGGTATGGCAGGCAGCGCGGCAGAATCCGGCAGAAGTGATAAAAAGTGAATAATAGAAAAATCAAAGACATGATACAGCATTATTGCAAGATAGCGTTTCGTAATATACTGAAATACAAGACACAGAGTATTATTAGTATTATAGGTCTGGCGGTAGGATTCACTTGCTTCGCACTCTCAAATCTGTGGATACACTACGAAATTACGTATGACAAATTCTATGAAGGTGTGGAACGAACTCATTTGCTTTACCAGGAATCCACTTTCAATGAATCAACATTCAGTACATACAGTTCATATATGTTGGCTACTACACTCCGGCAAGAATTTCCGGAAGTAGAAGCTGTGTGTGCAGTTTACCAGAACGAAACAGAACTGAAAACCAAGGAGGGGAAAAATGCAAAAGTTAATTGCATGTATGCTGACTCTACATTTTTAGAGATGTTCCGCCCTAGCTCCATATTATCTGGAAGTATGGAATTTCTTTATTCTGATAATAAAATTGCACTAACAGAAGAGACTGCGATGTCATTGTTCGGTTCAACTGAAGTCTTGGGACAAGAGATCGAAATTGGAAATGCATCTAAGACAGTCTGTGCTATTCTGAAAAATGTAGAGAAACATAGTAATCTCTATTTTGCTGCATGGACAATGTCATCACAATTTCAAAAAGTAAAAAGCGAATGGGGAGTACATAGATTTCAAACCTACGTTCGGCTACGTAAAGGAGTAGATGCTATATCATTTCAGGAAAAAATGAAAAACTACGAATCCGGAAACCAATGGTATTCCAAACCTTTCGAAAAATATAAGATAATTCCATTAACCCAGTACCCTTACTCTGCCATTAATGAAAAGCTGGCCCTTAAATTTAATTATTTAGTACTTTTCTCCATAGCAAGCGGCATGATTATACTTTGCGCATTGTTCAACTATCTTTCCTTGTTTATCACCCGTATGCGCACGCGGAACAGGGAAATTGAATTAAGAAAAGTATGTGGTTCATCCATTCGAAATTTATTCATACTTTTGGGGACCGAATATTTATTTGTGCTGCTTTTATCCGGCCTTGTAGGGATGACACTCATTGAATTATCACTTCCGAAATTCAGAGAACTATCAGAAATTAATGGAGATATTTATGGAGAATCATTCCTCTATTTTACAGGCATCCTTTTCATATCCTATATCCTATTAATACCTTTTATTGTCCGCCGATACCACAGACAATCCGGCAGTCTGTTCCGATTCCGCAAATGTAGTATAGCATTCCAATTGATAATATGTATCTTATTTATCTTTTGCGTAAGCATTCTTATGAAGCAACTCAATCATCTGGCAAATGGTGACATTGGTTGGGAAAGAAAGAATACAGCAGTATTAAGACAATATGTTTCTCCGGAATCTTACGCTGCCGCCAGTGCCGAAATAGATAAGATGCCATGTATTGTAGAGACACTGAAGGGATGTGAATCCTTGTTTCCAAGATATAGTACACTAACTTATAGTACAGATAGCTGGGAAGGAAAGAAAAGTACGGATAAGGCAGATAGAATAGATATCACCTGCATAAGAGAAGGGAGGGAATTTATCAATTTCTACAACCTGAAACTAATAGAAGGTGAAATGCTAAAACCGGATGATGCAGATAAGGCTATCATCAACGAGACTTGTGCAAGAAGATTAGGCTTAGATGATCCGATAGGTAAGAAAATCAATATTCACCAAGGAGTTACAATTGTCGGGATCGTCAAAGACTTCCATATCACAGCACCTACAATTCCGGCAGCACCTACTTTATTCTGCAATAAAGGAGGTTTGGGAGGTTCCGGTTCCGATGCCAACTATGGTGATATCTTGATAAAATATCGGGCAGGAACATGGGATGATCTTAAAAAGCGAGTAGATGATGTATATGCCAAAATCTCAACTGGCAGTAATGAATATCATTCTCTTCTCAATATAGAAGAGGAGTACTCTAAGTTCCTGAAATCCGAAACGTTATTATTGAAGCTGCTTGGCTTTGCCTCAATTATTTGCGTACTCATTGCCGCTTTCGGAATATTCTCTTTCATTACGCTAAGTTGCGAGCAGCGGCGCAAAGAAATAGCCATCCGCAAAGTAAACGGAGCATCTGTAAAAGAAATACTTGCCATGTTTGTAAAAGAGTATTTTATATTACTCGTTGCAGCATCAGTGATAGCATTTCCTATAGGATACGCTTTGATGAAAAAATGGTTGGAAAGCTATATAGAACAAACAGCAATCAGTGTATGGATATATCTGGCTATATTTAGTGGGATAGGTTTACTTATTCTGTTATGTATCGGTTGGCGCGTATGGCAGGCTGCACGGCAGAATCCGGCGGAAGTGATAAAGAGTGAATAGATGGTGCGTATTCGCACTATTTATGTGCAGTATAGCACACTTATTAAGTATCAATATAATGCATATATCTCTAGCATACAAACCATTACAACTTTGGCATAGGATTTGAAAACTTATTATCAAAATGAATATACTATGTACAAGAATATACTTTTATCACTTAATCAAAATAATAGCAACTAATACACCATGATACTCCATTATTTCAAAATAGCATTCAGAAACTTGTGTAAGCATAAGACACAAAATATCATTTCCATCATCGGATTGGCAGTAGGTTTGCTCTGCTTCTGTGTCTGCATATATTGCAGTCGCTTTGTAGAAAGCACAGACCATTGTTTTGCTAATCATGATCGCATAGCAGAATTAAACCTCTATGACGGTAAGGCAGACAGATATTTTTCCGGTTCTCCGGTTCCTCTAGCCGAAGAATTGCGTACATGGGCTTTGGGAGAAACAGAAGCCATTTCATCCGTAACCTATCCTCGCGAACGCCCTTATTATGTAGAGTTATCTCCGGAAAAGACGCTACCCTATGAGCTTGAAACGATTGAAATAGATACTTGCTACAATAAAATCTTCACTCCGGAAATGGTAGCAGGACATTGGAAAATGGCAAGTCAGTCTCTTAACTCCGTTATCCTGAGCCAATCTATGGCCATTAAAATATTCGGTAATGCAGAAAGTGCTATCGGCAAACATATGACTCTCATGAGAAGGCTCAATACTTCTCCTGAAAGCACCCCGAAAACAGGAGGTATCGTCTATACCATTCAAGCAGTAATGAAAGATATCCCTCTGAACAATAGTTTGGATTTTATGCAAAACGTAGATATGCTGACCGTAAACGATAGTGAAGGACTTCTACAAAGTCCCAAACGGCATAACATGACGGGAGCCAATACCTACGTACTGTTATCACCACAAACTACATGTACCGATTTAGAAAAGCAATTCTCAAAAAGAGACTATACTTATACTTTGTATGGCGAAGCTTACACTGTCATTGCCAGTAGTATGGGAGCCAGATTGAAACAACAAGGTGCTTCCTATCTGGGATTAGTTACCGGAATTATAGGTACATTGATATTATTGGTAGGGTTGATCAACTTCTTCCATTTCCTTATCGGTTCTTTCTTCAACCGCACCAAGGAATACAGTATCATGAAAATGATAGGATGCAACTGGAAACAACTTTTCTGTTTACTATTCACACAGTCATTGATCGTCATATCCATATCCTCCATACTGGTATTATCAGGCATAGAATTATTGGGGAATCACATGAATTTCTCTTTGCCGGGCTTTGCAATGACCTTTACCTCTGAAATGCTTTTAATACATGCTCTACAATATATCGCTCTTCTTATCATACTCTGCGTCCTTATATGTTTATCTGTGTCCATTCGTATTCGTCGCATTACCGTGCAAACAGGTATTTATGGAAACAATAAACGCAGAGGTAAGCAATGGGGACGTAACCTTATGCTGGGTATCCAGTTCTTTATTTGCTGGATATTTGCATCCCTGACGGCCGCTTTATATCTTCAAGCAGAGAAAACGACCAATAGTTTAATCCATACGCTAAGTCAAAAAGAAAAGTCGGAGATTCTTAGTATTCCCCTGGACTATCCCTTTATGAAGAACGAGGAAAAGTTGGCGTTGATAGAGCGTTTTAAACAACATGCCGGAGTGAAAGAAATCCTGTTATCAGATATCGGTTATATGCAAGGAATGTCGGGCAATGGGTTAACAACCGAAAAGGGAAATAAGAACTCTTGGATTGATATTAGTATCATGGCTGTACCCTCCAATTTCTTCTCTTTCATGAATATTCCCATAGAACAAGGAAGACTTCCTCAAACGAAAAATGAAATTGTAGTGGATAAAATCTGGCAGGAGATGCAGAAGAAAGATATAATCGGTATGAACTTGTATAGCGCTAATACCGACTACACAATCTGCGGAATATCCGCACCTTTTCAGGCCGATGTATATAACCGAAGTAGTGGATATGCTTTCCTGCCTTATGATTCTTCAGTCTACATAGGCCATTGTTACATAAAGAGTCATCCGGACCAGCAAAAGGAAGTAGCCCGATGGATTGAGAAAGTCTACCGCGAGATGCTTCCTGAAAATATAACTTATCAGGCTAAAACGTTCCTGGATGATATCCATGTTTCGCAGGCTCTTGAGTGCAATCTGAAAGACATCATTTTGTTCTTTGCAGTTATCAGCATTATTATCACACTATTAGGTGTGTACTCCAGCATCACGCTCGATACAGAACGACGTCAGAAAGAAGTTGCTATCCGTAAAGTAAATGGGGCAGATGTTCCGCAGATTATCCTGTTGTTTGCCCGCCTGTATATTATCTTGTTATCGTGTAGTGCCATCGTTGCATTCCCGCTTGTATATGTTGTATTGATGTTATGGAAGCAAATGTATACGGTATTCTTTGACTGCGGTCTGCTTTTCTGGCTCTGCATATTCTTGATTGTTACTTTTATTACAGGCTTTACAATACTTTTCCGTATCTTGCGGATAGCAAAAACTAATCCGGCGGAAGTGATTAAAAACGAATAAGAACAATGGTATTACATTATTTGAAAGTTGCTCTACGAAATCTGCTGAAGTACAAGACTCACAGTTTCATTTCCGCCCTCTGCCTGGCAGTGGGAATCGTATGCTATACCATTGTATGCTTTTTCATGCAGGAATGGGCCAAACTTGAAAACTTACCTGACAGCGAGCGACGGATAAGAATAACAGTCAACCAGAAACAAAGTCCTTTTTTTCGAACTAGTGAAATAAAGCGACTGGAAGAGCAATCTATCAGTGGTTTAGAATGCCTGACCATACAATCCTTTAACAATTCTACGGAAATAGAAGTCATTGATAACGAGCAACGTAACTTACCTTTTCTGATAGGCTATAGAGGGGTTAACAGTAACTTTTTCTCCTATAACAACAGAAAATTGCTACATGGCAGCCGACTTCCCAAAGTACCTGATGAAGTGGTATTATCCCATAAATTTGCGAGCAAAGCGTACGGTACTGCAAATCCCATTGGAACAACCATACGCCTTGCTAACCCACAAAGTATAGCGGAAAATACAATACAGAGCTTTAAAGTCGTGAATGTAGTGGAAGATAACGGACTGCAAGACCCCAAAGTCGATTGTTATTTCTCCTATGAAATCATGACTTATGACGCCTTGAGTGTACAAGGTTATCTATCACCTAAGGCAACTATGGAAATGCTAAACAATAGTCTACAGTCCATAACGTGGCAACGGAATGAGGACACCGTACACCCTTACGCCGCGTTCAGTATGCGGCAGGACAAAGAACTGACAATGGTGCAGTTTCTGATACTATTCATAGCCTCACTTATCCTGGTTTCAGGGCTGATTAATTTCCTTAAGTTCATCATTCAGATGTTCTATAATCGTCAGCGTGAAGTGGCGCTTCGCAAATGTATGGGATCCGAGATAAAAGGACTGTTCCTGCTCCTTTTTGCTGAAGTATTTTGGATGATGTCCACCGCATTTCTTTTATCTCTGTTTTTAACGGAACTCATGATAAATCTTGCGGAAATATACATTCCAAGCCATGATATGCCCGATTTACCCTTGTCATCTATCTACGTTGTACAGTTTCAAATATATATTGCACTTCTGATGATATGTATGCTCGTAATATGGTTTCCTATCCGCCGTTTACGGCAAGTGAGCATAATCAGCCAAATCAACAATAACCGTAGCCGTCATATTTTCCGTTCAATTATGATGTGGTTGCAGTTAGGTATTGCCATTTTCTTTGTGGGCAGTACACTCGGCGTCAATATGGTGTGGCACGAAGTGTTCGGTCAGGCATACAATCCGCTTACATCCGAAGAAGAAGAAAATATCATTTCCCTGAAGGTGAACAGCCAACGTATGTGGCAGCACATAAACCCTATATTATCTGATATTCAAGCATTGCCGGAGTGTATAGAGACACTGACCATGACAGATGATTTGCAAAGTGGAAATCATTTTATGCGCACCTATAAGAAAGCTGACCAATCGGAGGTCATGATTGACATAGCAATGGGAACTCCGAGTTACTTTAAATTCCTGAACATCCCATTGCAAGGAAAAGAAGTGAATGGAGATGCAGAAGGTACCGTTTATGTCAGTGAGGCCTTCAGACAGCAACTGGATAAGGACAACGTGCAAGACAGAGTAGAGATTGAGGGCCAAAGTTACCGCATCATCGGTACTTTCAAAGAGCTCTATAAAGAAACTCAGGGAAGAGGAACCATCGGTTCGGTATTTTTCCCCAGTAACCATTTCAGGTATTTCTATGTCAAGCTGGCACCGGGTACAAACGCTGCCAAAAGTATCCGGCGCATCACTGATATCTGTCGTAACTACGTACCCATAACCTTGCCTCTTGAAATCCGCTCCCTATCTGATAATAAACAAACGATGATGGGATCAATGTATATGACACAAGTGGCGATGACAATCCTGGCCGTTGTAAGTATACTATTGGTCGTACTGAGCATCTATTCGGCCATCTCCATGGACACAGTCAGCCGACAGAAGGAAATAGCCATTCGTAAAATCAACGGAGCTACCCCATGGATCATTGCCGGCATATTCGGTAAAGCTTATCTGGTGATTTTCCTGCTGGCTTTTGCGGTTGCTTATCCTTTAGTACGACTGATGCTGCTATCAATAGGCGAAGGTACAGTGAAATGTATACAAGGCTGGGATTGGGGAATTCTGTTATTCTTCAGTGTAGCCTTCATGATATTCCTCACCACCGCATACAAAATTTACCGGATCATGCATATCAATCCGGCCGAGATAATAAAAAACGAATAAACAATATTACTAATTAAAATTATCAGTATTATGATTAAAACAGTAAACCTGCAAAAAATCTTCAAGACAGAAGAAGTGCAGACATGGGCTTTGAACAATGTGAACATCGAAGTGAAAGAAGGTGAGTTCGTCGCAGTCATGGGACCTTCCGGTTGTGGTAAATCTACATTGCTGAATATTCTCGGCTTGCTCGATAATCCTTCGGGCGGAGAATACTACCTCAATGGAAAGGAAGTCTCCAAATACACCGAGGCACAACGTACCAGCCTGCGTAAAGGTGTCATTGGTTTCGTATTCCAAAGCTTCAACCTGATTGACGAACTGAACGTATACGAAAACATCGAACTTCCGTTGCTCTATATGGGCATTCCTTCCGCCGAACGCAAACGTCGCGTGGAAACAGCTATGGAACGTATGGCCATTACACACCGAAGCAAACACTTCCCACAGCAGCTTTCCGGTGGGCAGCAGCAACGTGTTGCCATAGCCCGTGCCGTAGTAGCCAATCCGAAGCTGATCCTTGCCGATGAGCCTACCGGTAATCTGGACTCCAAGAACGGTAAGGAAGTGATGGAACTGCTGAATGAACTGAACAAAGAAGGAACCACCATCGTCATGGTAACCCACTCACAGCACGATGCCGGTTTTGCAGGACGTATCATTAATCTGTTCGACGGACAGGTGGTGACAGAGGTGAGTCTGTAACCCAAATTGTACACATTTTTACTTAAACCCTAAAAGGACGAAATCGGAGATATACTATTTTATTTCGCCCTTTCAGGGCTCAGAGATGGGAATACTTATTACGTAGGGCGATGCCCTACGCTATATGATGTAAGCCTTTCAGGCTTCTGTACTGTAAATGCGAGCCCTTTCAGGTTTCCCGGCACTATATAATGTAAACTCTTCAGGCTTCCTGATAGAGCTAAAACCTATTAATATTATCACTAAAAGAACATGTACATTCTGAAGTTTGTCCTGCGTAGCTGGTGGCGAAATAAATTGTTCGTCACTATTTCTCTTGTCAGTCTGGTTATCGGTATCGCATGCACCAATCTACTGACAGCCTTCGTCCTATACGAATACAACATCGAGTATAACAACCCCAACCGTGACCGTATTCTCCGGCTGACACAAACACTACCTTTCGCACAACAAGAAATGCAGGGAACATTCGTATACCACGAATCTGTCCCCGAAATCATCTCACAATTCCCTGAGATAGAAGCTTCACTACGCACACAAGCTATCACTCATACAAAAATCCGTGTGGGCGACCAAGAATATTCCGAACTGAACCTGCTATCGGCAGACAGCACATTGCCCCAATTTATCCCCATCGAAACCCTTGCAGGAAAAATAGAAGAAGTATTGACTCACCCGGGAACCATCGCCATCAGCCAAGCTTTGGCCGAACGTTGTTTCGGTACCACCGACTGCCTCGGCAAGCTGCTGGATATCCCTCAATCCGGCGAAAGTGCCTACCGTATCGCTGCCGTCTTCCGCCTGCCACCGCAAAGCATGTTGCAGGCAGACTTGCTCACGCATCTAAAAAGTCCCGAAGGAACCACCTGTTCGATACTTCTCAAAGAAGGAGCAGACCTCAACGCCTTTCGCCAACGCTTCGAGACAACCGAGCTTCCCACTTTATTAGGCAAAGGGTATTATCGTACCCAGACTTTACAGGAATCCTATTTTACCACTACCACACAAGATAGCAACCAGTGTATCGAGCATCGGCAAAAGGCCCTGTTAAGCGTCGGACTGCTATCTGCTTTATTAATCTTGTTCATCGGTTGCTTCAACTATATCAATCTCAGTTTTTCACGCTTATTGAAGCAAATACGCACCTTGCACATTGAAAGCCTTTTAGGTGCAAGCCACCGTCAAATCCGTTGGCAACTCTTTGCCGATACTTTCCTGATGGTGATTACAGCGTTCTTGTTATCCATTCTGTTGATGAGCGACCTGTTAGCAGTATTCAATGCAACAATATCCGCGCATCTGTCGTTCTCCTATCTTTTCTCCGTTCAGGTATTCCCTGTTATCCTGCTGTTTGTCATCATTCTATCCGTTGTTCCGGCAGAATACATGAGCCGGAAGATACAGACCTTGTCCGAAAGCCGTTACCGCAGCTTCTTTACAGGTCGTAAGAAACAGCGCATTGTAGCAGCACTGGTCACCTTACAATTCATGATTTCCATCGGACTGCTAAGTGCTTTTATGATCATCCGTAGCCAGATGGACCTGATAGAGCAGGAGGGAAGCCGCTACAAAGGAATCGTTGAGTTTGGAATCGGCGATTCCCGGAAATCCCCTCTATCTACTTGGATAGAAGACATTAAATCCATCCCCGGAGTGAAGTCTGTCGTATCTTCCCAATCAGGCCTTTATACCATGAGTATGGCCGTTCCCCGCCAAAATGGTGAGAAGAATGACCTTCTGATGCTTGAACTTTATGAAAACTGTCCGGACTTCCTGGATATATACGATTTCGACTTGCTGGATGCCAAACAAACATTCCATTTATTACTCCGTACCTCTGTGCCGGTCATCATCAACGAGTCCTTCATTCGCTATCTTGTGCCCGAAGGAGAAGACCCGGTGGGACAACCGATTTCCAAATACGTGCCCGAAAAGAGTGAGAAAGGTACTATTATCGGTGTCATGAAAGATTTCAAGAAATATTCGCTCACAAACAATGTGTTTCCACTGAGAATGATTCTGCACGAAATGCCACAGGATGACTATACCACATTAACCTTACAGTTTGACGAACAAGATCGCACAGCAGTCATCAATCATCTTCGCGGATTATGGGAGAAGAAATATCCCGGTACTCCATTCAATTATGAAGACCCTTATCAGGTACTGATCTCCAATAATCAGGAAGTCACCGACTTTTCCCGCATCCTGCTGATGTATGCATCAATCAGTTTATTCCTCACACTGTTCGGATTGTTCGGCATCACCCATTATGCTATCCAGCAACGTATACGCGAAATAGGAATTCGGAAGATTCACGGTGCATCATTCGGGCAAATAGTATGGCTTGTCAATCGCCCGTTCCTGTACTACATAGGTATAGCGTTTATACTCATTGTACCCCTGGTCTGCTATCCGATGAATTATTGGCTGCAACAATTTGCTTACCATGTGCACATCGGCATCCTTCATATCCTGCTTCCTTTGTTCTTCACTGTCTGCATCACCCTGCTCACAGTATGCTTGAACAGTTATCGGGCAGCAAGAAATAATCCGGTGGATAGTATCAAACACGAATAACCGTATCCCGGTTAATCTCCAGAACCAGAGACTGAAAATCAATCATCGCATTAAATAAAGCGATATGTGAATAGGAGGAAATCTCATCTGACGGAATATCACATTCCGTCAGTACCCCCCGCTCCAACAGCAATGCACGTTTTGTGCCCTTCAATAGGGGAGTCCTCGGTGTATACCAGACTCCCTCTTTTTCTAACGCCACATTAGCAATGGAAGTATCCGTCAAAAGATTGTTTCTGACAATCAATACATCATCCTGATTGCCGCGCAGGGCATACAATGTTTCCAGTTCCTTCCGGTCCGTACTTTTGTAGCGATAATCAATCGTATCCGAACCGACCAACCGGAGCGAACGTACAGTCCTCATTGCATAAGCGGAAAATGCCACTTCACATACTTCTCTGCCATAAACTACCCGGCATTTATAAAAACCGCTTTCAGGACAATCCCCTGTATAATCCAGAATATCCAGTTGATCCGCCATTCCGAAAACCGCCTGTCTCGTCTCATTCATCCTACGGTTGTGATGGGCAAGGTTCTGCAACTTACCGTCATGCACTTGTATCGTTTCAATAAATCGGCACATATATTTTCTGTTTCATTTCTTCATATTCACTGTGGGCGTCACTCTTGAAAGTAATGCCACCACCGCTTTTAAAATACATTCCGTCCGCCTCTTGCTCCACAAAACGTATCATCACGGCACTATCCATATTGTCTCCATCGAAATATCCGGTTATTCCCGTATAGAATCCCCGTTCATATCCTTCAGCTTCACGAATAATCTGCATCGTCTTCTTTTTGGGTGCACCGGTAATAGAACCGGCAGGCAACATACTGAAAAGAATATCACCTAACTGCCGTTTGTAATCTTCTGGAAGTTCACCGCATATCTCCGAACTGGTCTGCAATATCGGTCCTCGATTTGTCTGCAACACATCTATATAGCGATAACGCTCCACCCGGACATGAGATGCCACAATACTCAGATCATTCCTGATCAGATCCACAATCGTAGCATGTTCCGCCGCTTCTTTCCTGTCATTCATCAAGGTTTGTACGGCATCGGGCAGGGTAGCGTCTATCGTACCTTTCATGGGATAAGAGCTGATAATCCCTTTCTTTATCCGAACAAAAATCTCCGGAGAGAAAACTACAAAACGATTCTTTACCCATACTTTATATAAAGCACGGGAGTTACAATATATATCCTTTAAAGTCAGATTGGTTTGTACCGGAGTCCGGCAAGTTAAATTCGTAAGAAAACTGTTTCCGGCAAGAATATTCTTTTTCACATGTCCGAAAGCACTACTGTATTCCAGAAAAGAAACAGGCTGTGAGATCCATTCTATCTGTTCCGGCAAACTCTCCGGAAGCAATTCATCCGTTAAACCGGCAACTGCTTCATTCGTAAATCCATTCAGGTTATATATCAGCTCCTCCGGTGAGACCTCTGCTGTCTCTTCCACATAAACCTGTTCCTGCGAATAATCAATCAGAAAGACAAACGACTTTGAACAGCCTGCCAGCATATTCATGCGTGCGATTGCTTCCTGCTTACTATATAGTTTCATACATCTATTTTCGTTTAGCAGGAAGCAAAGGTAATAAAAAAACTATTTCCGTGCCGCCACTGCCAGCAATACTCCCAGCACAATGCCCAGCAATGCCGCAAACAATACGCGCATATCCGGCGGAAGCATGAAAGTAATGGTGTGTGCAGGATACCAGAAGAACGGGATTGTCTTCTTAAAAACGAAGTTCCATTGAACGTTCCAGTTCAGTCCGGTGATGATTTTCGTCATTGGGATAGGAGTGATAAGACTCTTAATAGAACCGCCGCACATCAGGATATGCGTATCTGTTATTTTATGGAAAGTCATGAATACCGGAGCAAAGATTGTGTTCATTGTTACCGATATGGCCAGCGCCACCAGCACCTTATCGAGAGACATCGCTTCACTTGTAAACGTTGCGGCAGCATTTGCCATTCCCATATACTCCATGAACTGCGGCACACCTTTTGAAAAGATAATCATAGCGGCATTGATACCCATACCGAGTATGCCCCATACCACCATGCGCGGAATAATACCGAACCCCTTCCGGTTGTACACTCCCGCACTGATTCGTAATCCCAGCACTTCGCCCAACGAAGACAGAATGGCAAACTTCAGAAAACTCATCACCATGCCGTGTGCAGCATTGAACGACTTATACCAGTCATAAACCGCGTCACTCAAAAAGAAGGGTAGAAAGACCACCACCACCAGAATAATAAACAGGAAATCTTGCTTTTTCATTGAAAAGACGTGTTTTTCATTAATAATGCGGCAAACATACTAAAAAACTTTCAATATCAAAGCAAGATGATAAGAAAAACTGTAAATCTGTAACAAAAGACACACCGTCGTTGTATTCTTATTAGCAGAATCACAGTTTCAGCATCTTCTTCTCCCTTTCCAGATCGTCACCATTCAGGTGAGGGGAGGGCACCGTACACGTTTTTATATAATCCCCGTCCCGGCATGTATATTCAAAATAGACCTTTTGCTCCGGTGTCAGTTCTTCCTCGGTCAGCAGTCCGCCTTTCAGTTCTATAAAATCATCCATGCTGGTACTATCGGAATATTTCACGAAAACAATCCGCCGGGCTATCGGATTCCGGTTATAGTCCAGACTCAGGTAAAGCCCTTTCAGCATAGACGGATAGTCGTACATGGGCAGTTGCAGATAGATGGTGAATAATGCAAGCTGCGGAGCCTCCCTTTCATTGAAGATGATATATGCATTCTGATGATTATTTAATAACCCGATCCCCCGGTGCGTTGTGTTGTAAGCGCTCATATGAGTCACCTGTACATAGTCATTGTTTTCGGAGGCACTAATCAGATACGGTTCCATCTTCAGGCAATCGCTCGAAGACGAAAGACTATAACTTATATATATACCACTATAATTATACACTTCCTGTGCCGAATGATTCATCTCTTCGGTCAACATTCTGACGAATGGAATTTCCTTCTGGTTACCGGTTGTCACGGGTTCCAGTTCCAGCAACTGCCCTTTCATTTCAGTAAGGTTACCGAGCAAACGTTTCTTCGAAACATTATTCACCTGAGACAGGGCATAGTCCAATGCTTCTTCTTCCGTCATTCCTTTCTTTACCGATCTTGCAAAGGTGGGCAGCACACTTGAATAGAGAGAAGACAGCACACTGGCGGGCATATTCGTTTTATCAGCTATATCTTTCATCTTCACCCCTTTATTACGCAGATCTTCTATCCGCTTATATATCTCTAATAGTTCCTCCATATTTTGTAAGTGTTTTTGGTTTTTAATTTGCAAAGAACACCCACTTGTGTTATATTCCGATTGCATAAATGTTACATTAATGTTACTTTATTTTCTATCCGATAATTAAATGTATTAATAATAAATATTCATTTTTTCTGTAACATCATCCTTCTACTTTTGCCCTCGAAATCAAAAGAGAATAAAATGAAAACAATTACCGACATTAAAACGGAACTACTTTCAAACAAGAAAATATCCGATCTTGTATTCATACTTTGGGCAGGAGGTGCAGCGCTTCTTTCGTACTCCTTAGTATATGCGCTTCGCAAGCCTTTCACCGCTGCCTCCTTCGACGGACTGGATGCTTTCGGATTGGATTATAAAGTACTGGTTACCACCGTTCAGATTCTGGGCTACCTCATCGCCAAGTTTGTCGGTATCAAGTTGATCTCCGAATTAAAGAAGGAGCACCGCATGAAGTTCATCCTGGCTTCCATTCTGGTAGCGGAACTCTCCCTGGTTCTCTTCGGACTCTTGCCTGCTCCTTATAATATCTTCGCCATGTTCTTCAACGGTTTGTCACTGGGTTGCATGTGGGGCGTGATATTCAGCTTCATCGAAGGCAGACGCACCACCGATATTCTTGCCAGCCTTTTGGGTATCAGTATTGTCATCAGCTCCGGCGTGGCAAAATCTATCGGACTGTTCGTTATGAACACCCTGCATGTAGGAGAGTTTTGGATGCCCGCTCTCATCGGTGCCTTTGCCCTGCCATTGCTTGCCTTACTGGGTTACACCCTGAATCGCCTGCCGCAACCCACCCAACAGGACATTGCCGAAAAGAGCCAGCGTGTCACTCTCAACGGAAAACAACGCAAAGAACTGTTTCGCAACTTCATGCCCGTATTGATCCTCCTGTTCGTAGCCAACCTTCTGTTGGTTATCCTCCGGGATATTAAAGAAGATTTCCTGGTGAAGATTATCGACATGAGCGGACATTCTTCCTGGCTGTTTGCACAAATAGACAGTGTTGTTACTCTTATCATCCTTGCACTTTTCGGAATGATGGTCTTTGTAAAGAGTAATATCAAAGTATTGGTCATCCTCCTGAGTATGGTGGTTGCCGGAACGGCTACCATGAGTTTCGTATCACTCAATTACGATACGCTTCAACTCAGCACCGTGACTTGGTTGTTCATCCAGAGTCTGAGCCTTTACATTGCCTACCTTTGTTTTCAAAGCATATTTTTCGACCGCTTCATAGCATGCTTCAAGATAAAAGGCAATGTAGGATTCTTTATTGTGACGATTGATTTCATCGGATATACCGGTACGGTACTCGTCTTGATGTTCAAGGAATTCTTTAATACGGATATCAATTGGCTCGATTTTTACAACCAGATGTCCGGTTATGTAGGAATAATCTGTACCGTAGCATTCAGCTGTTCTATTGTCTATCTGGTGCAGAGACATAAGAAAGAAGAACTCCTGCGCACCGGACGTGCGGTAGAAGAGAAACCGGAAATGCTGCAATCTGCATTTTCTGTGATGCCCAGCTAAAAAAACAAGGAAAATGGAACACCTTGTTGTAATAAATGATAATTTAGCGGGTTGTATTCAGTTTCCCGGGTGCGTAATCCGCACTTAAAAATCTAAACAGGTAAATAACAACTCATTATAAAATAACAAGTAAACATGAAAAGAATAGAATGTATCATTATGGACTGGGCAGGCTCTGCAGTCGATTACGGATGTTTCGCTCCGGTAGCCGCCTTCCTGAAAGCCTTCAATGAAATAGGCATCAACATCACGATGGAACAAGCCCGCCGCCCTATGGGAATGGCCAAGATAGACCACATCCGCGAACTGTTCAAGATGGACGGAGTAGGCGAGGAGTTTGAGAAACTCTATCACCGCCCCTGGAACGAACAGGACGTAATAGATATGAACGCCAAATTCGAAGAATACCTTTTTGCTTCCCTGGCAAACTACACCGACCCCATTCCCGGAGTCATCGATACCCTGAATGAACTGAGAAAACAAGGCATCAAAATAGGTTCCACCACCGGCTACACCCAAGCCATGATGGATGTAGTGCTCCCCAATGCAGCCCGCAAAGGTTACACCACCGACAAGTGTGTCACTCCCAACGGCCTGCCTGCCGGACGTCCTTTCCCTTATATGATTTACCAAAACATGATCGATCTTGCCATCCCTTCAACAGACTGTGTTCTGAAGTACGGTGACACCATTGCCGACATCAAAGAGGGTATCAATGCCAAAGTCTGGACCGTCGGCGTCATACTCGGCAGTAACGAACTGGGACTAACCCAGGAGGAAGTAGAACAAATGCCTCCCGCAACGCTCACTGCTCGGAAAGCAGAAGTCAGACAGCGCATGCTTCTGGCAGGTGCCCACTATGTGGTGGACAGCATCGAAGAACTTCCCAAAATCATAGAACTTATCAATCATAAACTGAATACGAATCATTAATCCTTTTAAATATCAAACCAATATGAAACCCTATTTATTATTAACCCCCGGCCCATTAACCACGTCAGAAACCGTAAAAGAAGCCATGATGACCGATTGGTGCACATGGGACGCCGACTATAACGTACACATTGTAGAAGAAATCCGCAAATCCCTCGTTGCCCTTGCCACTACAGCCACCGACGAATACACTTCCGTACTCTTGCAGGGAAGCGGCACTTATTGCGTGGAAGCTGTTATCGGCAGTGTTATCACTCCCAAGCACAAACTACTTATCCTCAGCAATGGCGCTTATGGTGACCGTATGGGCCACATTGCCGAATATCACGGCATCAACTACGATATGCTTGCTTTCGAAGAAACCGAACAGGTTTCCGTTGACTATGTAGACGATTACCTGTCCAACAATTCAGATATCACCCACGTAGCCGTAGTACATTGCGAAACCACTACCGGTATCCTGAACCCTCTCAAAGAGATTGCCCACATTGTGAAGCTCCACAACAAAAAGCTGATTGTAGATGCTATGAGCAGCTTCGGCGGCGTGCCTTTGGATATGTATGAATTAGGTATCGACTTCATGATCAGCAGTGCCAACAAATGCATCCAGGGTGTTCCCGGCTTCGGTTTTATCATAGCCCGAAAATCCGAACTGTTACACTGCAAAGGCGTTTCCCGTTCACTCTCACTCGATATTTACGACCAATGGGAGACGATGGAAAAGGGACACGGCAAATGGAGGTTTACTTCACCCACCCATGTAGTAAGAGCCTTCAAGCAAGCACTTGCCGAACTGGAAGAAGAGGGGGGAGTAGCCGCCCGCCACAAGAGATATTGCGAAAACCACCGCATATTGGTAGAAGGAATGCGCGCACTCGGCTTCAAAACCTTGCTGCCGGACGAATTCCAGTCGCCCATCATCACCTCTTTCCTTTATCCGAAAGCAGGTTTCGATTTCAACTCTTTCTACACCCAACTGAAAGAAAAAGGTTTTGTCATCTATCCGGGCAAGATATCCCAGGCAGATACTTTCCGCATCGGCAACATCGGAGATGTACATCCTGAAGATTTCACACGTCTGATAGAAGTAGTCCAACAAACTTCTTACTAATGAATTACCTTTCTAAATCCTCCCTGTGCCTGCTGGCGGTCATCACTTCTCTGACCGCCACAGCACAGGAAACTCTCTCCGACAAATTACAGTACAAAGTAACCGGCCGCATGCTTATAGATGGCGGTGTTTATCTCAGGAATGACAATCATTTCGGTAACGGTACGGAATTCAATGATCTGCGCATAGGCATGAAGGCCACTTACCAGCGCTGGGACATGAAAGTGGAAATAGGCTATGTAGGCAGCAAGGTTTCTATCAAAGATGCTTTCGCCACTTACACTTCCGGTAAGCATATCATCCAGGTAGGGCAATTCTACGAACCTTTCACCATGGATATGCTTTGCAGCACTTTCGACCTACGTTTCCATCAGTCACCCGGCTCTGTGCTTGCCATGACCAACAGTCGGCGTCTGGGAGTTGCCTATACTTACAATGCTATGCATTATTATGCTTGCGGAGGATTGTTTACCGACAACGATATCAGTAACTTAAAGAATACCTCGCAAGGTTATGCCGTAGACGGACGTTTTGTTTACCGACCTGTAAATGAGACTGGAAAGTTACTGCATCTCGGCATTGCCGCTGTCTATCGCACTCCCGATGGTGCTTTGCCGGATGATGATAACAGGAATACCTTTGTCTATAAATCTGCCGGAGTAAGCACTATCGATAATCGTAACCTGATTTATGCAGAAGTGGATAATGCCCGCCATCAAGTGAAGCTGGGTACTGAACTGCTGATCTATTACGGAAAATTCCTCCTTCAAAGCGAATATATCCGCACTCAGGTGAAACGCAGGAACGCCCTTGCCTACTATACCGGACAGGGTGGATATGCGCAATGTTCGTGGCTCCTGATAGGAGATACTTATGCATATGATGCAGCTCTGGCATGTCCTGCCCGTCCTGTAGGCCGTGCGCTCGAACTCTGCGGACGTTTCAATATCGTAGATATGAACGACCGAACTGCGGAAGTATTAGGCGGAACACAAAAGGATTTTTCTCTGGGATTGAATTACTACATAAACAAGCATATAGGGATTAAAGTAAACTACAGTTATGTAATCCCCGGAAAACACATTCGGGAGATAAGCGACAAGAATTTTAGTGTATTGCAGGCAAGATTCCAGTTTATACTATAATATTTCCTTTCTTAAAGATTATATCATTTAACTCATAACGGTATAGTAATGAATGAATAGATACGCGGACGACACGGACAAGGCGGATGAACGCGGACTTTATTTTTTTATTTATAATAGTATAGCGCAGCTTTTTAAATCCGCGTTCGTCCGCGTACCCATTTAATTCATAACCGAAAAAAATGAAAGGCTATAAAAAATAATACTTTAATAAAGAAAGGAGAATTAGATATGGCACGACCTATAAAAGGAAGGCTGAAAGCCTGAAATTATATAGCGTAGGGCCATCGCCCTACGTAAGTATATAACCCAGTGTCTGCACCCTGAAAGGGCGTAATCACTTCTTCTTTAAAAACCGTTGTGCCAAATATTTCCGTATAGGCTCATCATACAGCTTCAAGCACAGGTAAGCCAACACTACATTCAAGGCATAAACGCATAAAGCAACCTGCCAGGTTTCTCCCAAAGTAAAGAGTTGATTTTTAATCAGCCATGCATAGAACAGATACATGAACGGATAATGTATCACATAAATCGGATAAGAGATATCTCCCAGGAACTTACATATCTGAGTTGACTTTTTATCCGTAGTAGTTCCCGATGCTCCTATCCATACAAGGGCGGGGAAAGCTACGATAATACAAAATGCTTCATAAAGACCATTTGTACAAATCGGCTCCGCACCTTCCAGATAGGGTACTGAGAACAAAGCAATCAATACAATGGTACATATCCAGAACGCGCCTTTCACCTTCATAGGCTTGAAGTTACGCGACATAAGCATACCCACAGAAAACGGGAACAACATTCTCAATAATCCGCCGCCAAAGTTGACACCGTCCAACGTCCAGCCCACACCTATATTTCCATAACCGGAAACATCGAAGACTGCGAATAGCACCAATGCCACTCCCAACAATACAACAAGCACAGTCAGCGCCTTTTTGGATAAGCGACGGATAAACAAGGCATAAAGAATATTACCTATATACTCGAAGAACAATGACCAGCAAGGCCCATTCAACGGAAACATCTCACCGTTGCCACGAACTTCATAACCTACGCCCGGCATTGCGGGAATAAAGAATATTGTGCAGAGCAGAGACAGCATTATCATGGAAATGCCGATATGCGTTCCATCCCATTGCACGGAACCCTGAATACAGAATGTAACAGCACCCAGAACAGCCCCCATTATCACCATAGGATGAAGACGTATCAAACGACGCTTAAAGAAATCTTTCATTGTAAGACTCTTACCCCAACGGTCATCATAGGCATAGCCGATAACGAAACCTGAAAGGATAAAGAAAAAATCTACGGCTAAATATCCATGATTGAACGTTGTAATCATGGTATCGCTTGCAAAAGCATAGCCTTCGAATATATGATACCATATTACCATAAGAGCCGCTACACCACGAAGTCCGTCCAGAAGATCGTAATGCGCCTTGGTATCCGAAAAAGCTGCTGAGGGGGTATTAGACATTTGTTTCTTAGTATTAAGTTAATATTTTCAGGTGGCAAAGATACAAAAAAAGAGACTGCCTTTTAAAGACAGTCTCTTTTCATTTTATCTGATTTCAGGAAAATCCTTATTCAATCACTCCGAGTTCACGGAAACATTTCGTCAACTTCTCAACAGCATAGTCTACCTGCTCTTTGGTGTGAGTAGCCATCAATGCTACGCGTACCAGCGTATCTTGCGGTGCACAAGCGGGCGGAATAACCGGATTGATGAAGATGCCTTCGTCAAACGCCATCTTAGTTACGATAAATGTCTTTTCCGCATCACGCACATACAGCGGAATGATAGGAGATTCAGTTTCACCGATTTCGAAACCGGCATCACGGAATTTCTTCAATGCATAGTTGGTGATATCCCACAAACGTTGCTGACGTTCCGGCTCGTTCATAATGATGTGAAGAGCTTCACGGGCAGCAGCCGTAGCAGCAGGCGTGTTACTTGCCTGGAATATATAAGAACGGGCATTGTGGCGCAACCAGTTGATTACCGAAGCATCTCCGGCAACGAAACCACCAATAGAAGCCAGTGACTTGCTGAATGTACCCATAATCAGGTCGATATCATCCGTCACACCGAAATGATCGCAAACACCGCGTCCCTGTTTTCCGAACACACCCAATCCGTGCGCTTCGTCCACCATGATGCTGGCATTGTATTTCTTCTTCAAACGTACGATCTCCGGGAGGTTGGCAAGGTCGCCTTCCATAGAGAAGACACTATCCACCACAATCAGTTTGATAGCATCCGGCTCGCATTTCTGGAGTTCTTTTTCCAGATCGGCCATATCGTTATGTTTGTACTTTAATTGAGTAGAAAAGGAGAGGCGGCGACCATCTACGATGGAAGCGTGCACGCGGTCGTCACAGATAATGTAATCGTTACGTCCCGTCAATTGCGGAATAACACCCTCATTTACAGTAAATCCGGTGGAAAAACAGAGCGCATCGTCTTTTCCGACAAACTCAGCCAGTTCTTTTTCCAACTCTACGTGTATATCAAGAGTTCCATTTAATAAACGGGAACCTGCACAACCTGTACCGTATTTATCTGTGGCAGCTTTTGCGGCTTCTATTATTCTTTTATCGTAAGTCAGTCCCGTATAAGCATTCGAACCGAACATCAGGACTTTTTTACCATCCATCAACACCTCAGTATCCTGATGGCTGTCAATTGTGCGGAAATAGGGGTATACGCCCATTGCCATATATTGCTGTGGCAGGTCGTATTTCGCCAATTTGTCTTGTAGTAATCCCATGAAATGTTTATTATATAATATGAAATATTTAACTCTTAGTTACAAGCCTTTTGAAAACAGGGGGCAAAGATAGCAAAATATGTGCTTATCTGTTCTTTTTTTACTAAAAAATATATTTGTCTATGGAATAAAGCCCACTCTATGGTTAAAAATTCAAGTATTTGTATTACTTTTGCCATTTATAAAATTGCATAGTGAAACAACCCTTGCATGGACGAAGAAAAAAAGAAAATATCATTCATTATAAATCCGAAATCCGGCACGCAGAGCAAAGAGCAAATCCTCCATTTGCTCGATGAAAAGCTGGATAAGGCAAAGTATGTCCAGGAGGTAATCTATACCGAATATGCCGGACATGCTGTTGAAATTGCTGCACAAAAAGCAAAGGAAAATGTGCATGCCGTAGTGGCTATTGGCGGTGACGGTACGATCAACGAAATAGCCCGTTCGCTAGTACATACAAAAACTGCATTGGGCATCATTCCGTGTGGTTCGGGAAACGGACTGGCACGCCACCTGCAAATCTCGATGGAGCCTAAAAAGGCGATAGAAATCATCAACGAAGGAATTATAGACGTCATCGATTACGGAAAAATCAATGAAGTGCCTTTCTTCTGCACCTGCGGTGTGGGTTTTGATGCTTTTGTCAGTCTGAAATTTGCAAAGGCGGGCAGGAGAGGCCCTCTTACCTATTTAGAAAAGACTCTGCTGGAGAGTCTGAAGTATCAGCCCGAAACTTACGAACTGGAAACGGAAGACGGTACCTTAAAGTATAAGGCTTTCCTGATAGCCTGCGGCAACGCTTCGCAATATGGAAACAATGCGTACATAGCTCCACAGGCCATGCTGACGGACGGATTACTGGACGTGACCATCCTTGAACCTTTCACGGTGCTGGATGTGCCCTCCCTGTCTTTCCAACTGTTTAATAAGACTATAGACCAAAACAGCCGCATCAAAACTTTCCGCTGCCAGACGCTGCGCATCCACCGTACCAAACCGGGAGTAGTGCACTTTGACGGGGACCCGATGATGATGGGAGAAAACATCGACGTAAAGGTAATCAAAGAAGGATTGCAGGTGATCATCCCCCGGTATGCCGAAAAAGACTCTTCGAATGTATTGCAACGAGCACAGGATTACATAAATGGCCTGAAGCAGATCAATGAGGAAATTGTGCATAAGAATAAGATGATATTGGATAAGAGCAAAGAACAGATTAAGAAGTTAACTAAAATCTGAGTTTTTATAAAATAAATCTGTATTTTTGCGCGTCATTAGCAATTAAGCGTGTGCCCCGACAGCGCAGCCAAATTGTAAATTGTAAATTGTAAATTGTAAATATCAACATGTTTAGATCACACACCTGCGGAGAACTTCGTATCTCCGATGTCAATAAGCAAGTAACGCTGGCAGGTTGGGTGCAGCGCAGCCGCAAAATGGGAGGCATGACATTCATTGACCTCCGCGACCGTTACGGTATCACCCAGTTAGTTTTTAACGAAGAGGTGGACGCCGCACTTTGCGAGAACGCCAACCGCCTGGGACGCGAATTCGTCATTCAGATTACAGGAACGGTGAACGAACGCTTCAGCAAAAATGCCAATATCCCGACCGGAGATATTGAAATCATCGTATCGGAACTGAATGTGCTGAATGCAGCCTTGACACCTCCGTTCACCATCGAAGATAATACGGATGGTGGCGACGATATCCGCATGAAATACCGTTATCTGGATTTGCGCCGCCCGTCGGTACGCAGAAATCTGGAACTCCGCCATAGAATGACCATTGAGGTACGCCGCTACCTGGACAGCCAGGGTTTCATCGAAGTGGAGACTCCTGTACTGGTAGGCTCTACTCCGGAAGGCGCACGCGACTTCGTGGTGCCCTCACGCATGAATCCGGGACAGTTCTACGCTTTGCCGCAAAGCCCGCAGACCTTGAAGCAATTGCTGATGGTATCTGGTTTCGACCGTTACTTCCAGATTGCCAAGTGTTTCCGTGACGAGGACCTTCGTGCCGACCGTCAGCCGGAATTTACTCAGATAGACTGTGAAATGTCTTTCGTGGAACAGGACGACATCATCAACCTGTTTGAAGGTATGACGAAATATCTGTTCAAAGAAATCCGCGGTGTGGAATTGGAAGGTCAGTTCCAGCGTATGGCATGGGCGGACGCCATGAAATATTATGGTAGCGACAAACCCGACTTGCGTTTCGGCATGAAGTTCGTGGAGCTGATGGATATACTGAAAGGGCATGGCTTCTCTGTATTCGATAGTGCCGAATACATCGGTGGTATCTGTGCCGAAGGTGCCGCACACTATACCCGCAAACAACTGGATGCACTGACGGAATTCGTGAAGAGACCGCAGGTTGGTGCAAAAGGTATGGTTTACGCCCGTGTAGAGGAAGACGGAAATGTAAAATCGAGCGTTGACAAATTCTATACGCAGGAAGTACTGCAACAGGTAAAAGAAGCTTTCGGTGCCAAACCGGGTGACTTGATTCTGATTTTGAGCGGTGACGACACCATGAAGACGCGCAAGCAGCTTTGCGAGCTTCGTCTGGAAATGGGTAACCAACTGGGATTGCGTGATAAGAACACATTCGCATGCCTGTGGGTGGTAGACTTCCCGATGTTTGAATGGAGCGAGCAAGAAAACCGCTTGATGGCTATGCACCATCCGTTCACCCATCCGAAAGACGAGGACATTGATTTGCTGGATACTGATCCGGCAGCAGTACGTGCCGATGCTTATGATATGGTAATCAATGGTGTGGAAGTTGGTGGCGGTTCAATCCGTATCCACGATCCGAAGTTGCAGGCAAAGATGTTCGAAATCCTCGGATTCACTCCCGAAAAAGCAGAAGAACAATTCGGATTCCTGATGAATGCATTCAAATACGGTGCACCTCCTCATGGCGGTCTGGCATATGGTCTTGATCGTTGGGTATCTCTCTTTGCCGGATTGGATAGTATTCGTGACTGCATCGCATTCCCGAAGAATAACAGTGGACGCGACGTGATGCTGGATGCTCCCGCAGCACTTGATCCGTCTCAGTTGGACGAACTGAATCTGATCGTAGATATCAAAGAATAAGAGTAGGTTAGTTTGTTGTGAGAGAGTCGAGACGCATCTTCCGTTTTGCAGTAATCGGTACGCTGAATGCCCTGATTATAGCAGCAGTCATCTGGCTGATGATGGATGAACTGGACATCGACTATATGCTCTCTAACATAACTGCTTACGTCATTGCACAGACTCATAATTTTATCTGGTGCAAGCACTGGATATTTCCTTTGGATGATAAAGAAAAGAAGAGCAACACCTGGAGGCAGGTGTTGCTCTTTTCTATCGCTTTCGGAATGGCGTATCTGGCGCAATTCCTATTCTTGGTAGTGCTGGTCGAGGCACTGAATTGTGATGAATACCTGGCTCAGTTCCTGGGACTATTTATCTACGGAGGCGTGAATTTTATAATGAACAGGAGAATCACGTTCCGTTAACACTTTATCAAACTGCGTTTTGCTGCGCTTTTATCGAACCATATTTTAATCGAGGAAGCGTTTCGTCAATCCAGCGTATTCATCGATACGACGGTCGCGCAGGAAAGGCCACCAACGGCGTACATTTTCCGAGCGTTCCATATCTATTTCCACTACTATATTTTCCGGACGGTCGTTTCCGGCTTGTGCAAGGAATTCTCCTTGCGGACCTACTACAAAACTATTTCCCCAGAATTGGATGCCATTCGTCTGCATGGACGGATCGGGTTCGTGACCGACACGGTTAACGGAGATAACGGGGAGTCCGTTGGCTACGGCATGGGCACGCTGAGAGATAATCCAGGCATTGAGCTGGCGTGCTTTTTCATCATCGGCGTCACTGCTTTCCCAACCGATGGCGGTGGGGTAGATTAATAATTCGGCACCTTTCAATGCCATCAGGCGGGCAGCTTCGGGGTACCACTGATCCCAGCAAACAAGTACACCCAGCTTTCCGAGAGAGGTTTGGATAGGTTCGAAACCTATATCTCCGGGGGTGAAGTAGAACTTTTCATAATAGGCCGGATCGTCGGGGATATGCATCTTGCGGTATTTTCCGGCAATACTTCCGTCACGATCAAAAACAACAGCGGTGTTATGATAGAGTCCCGGAGCACGTTTCTCAAATAGGGAGGTTACCAATACAATTTTATTGGCAGCGGCCAGTTCGGAGTAAAACCCGGTGGAAGGGCCGGGAATGGTTTCCGCCAGATCAAACAGTTGTGTGTTTTCAGTCTGACAGAAATACAGGGAGTTGTGTAGTTCCTGTAATACAACCAGTTGCGCACCATGTACTGCACAGGCTTCTATGCTTTTAGCCAGGTTCATCAGGTTCGTACGAAGATCTGCTGTATTGGCTTGCTGAATAATTCCGACTTTTATTTTTCTCATATCTTTCTAATTTTAATATTTCACTAATTAGTATCAGATCAATATTCTATTTCGCCCTTTCAGGGCTTAATTGAATTATCTGATTAACACGTAGGGCGTTGCCCTGCGCTATATAATTATAGCCTTTCAGGCTATTAATAATCTTTATACTACAACATCTTAAAAGGCTGAAAGCCTGATATTATATAGCGTAGGGCAACGCCCTACGTAGCTAACATTCTCCTTCCTAAGCCCTGAAAGGGCGAAATTATCATAAATATTGTTCATTATACTCTACTCCATATTCTTTTAAAAATATCTTTAACTCGTCTTCAAAAGATATCTTTTTATGATGTTCTTCCTGTCCACCGATATATCGGGTTACAACATCCACTTTAGACTGACTAACTGAAAAAGCTCCATAACCTTCTTGCCACGCAAACCATTGATAGTAAATTCCTTTACCTTTAATCCACTTAGAAGAACTTTTCTTTATTTCCTCAACCATTTTAGTTAGAGCTATATTCTTATTTAAAACACAAAGAACATGTATATGATTAGTTATTCCACCTACAATAATTGAAGGACAATCGACGTTCTTTAAAATACCGGATATATATGAGAACATCTCTGGTAAATCTTCTTTTCGAATACTATCCTTACGGTATTTTGTACTAAAAGTCAAATGAATATAATTCTTAGATAATGATTGTGGCATGTTTATTTCGCCCTTTCAGGGCTTAAGTTAGCGATTCATTTACTACGTAGGGCGTTGCCCTACGCCATATAATTTTAGCCTTTCAGGCTATAATTCCCACTGGATATTGCATCGTCACGCAATGCAACGAGCCATGTTGCTTTATCAATGCACAGCAATCCACGCCCACTATCTCGTGATGAGGGAAAGCTGCTTGAAGCACTTCTTTAGCACGTTGGTCATTCTCCGGCTGACGATAAGTAGGATAAAGCACCGCATCATTCATTATCAAGAAATTGGCATACGTTGCGGGGAGACGTTCACCCTCTTCCTCAATCTTGTCCACCATAGGCAATGCCAACAGGCGGTAGGGGTTTCCATTCAAAGTACGGAAGGTTTTCAGTTGCTCTTCCATTTGATGGAGAGCTTCGTAATGTTCATCCTGCGTATCGGTGCATTGCACATAGGCAATAGTATCCGGTGAGCAAAGACGAGCGAGCGTATCGACATGACTATCTGTATCATCTCCTGCCAAATACCCATGATCGAGCCAAAGTACCTGTTTCAGATGAAATACAGAACAGAGATATTCTTCGATTTCATCGCGGCTCATCTGTCCGTTACGATTGGGAGAAAGCAGGCACTCGGACGTGGTGAGCAATGTTCCCACCCCGTCACTCTCAATGGAACCACCTTCCAGGACAAACCCCAGACGATTAACATACCGCCCATTCAGGAAACCGGCTTCCACAGCCTGACGGGTAATCAGATTGTCTTTATCCGAAGCGAATTTCAGCCCCCAGCCATTGAACATGAAATCAAGAAGCGAAGCGCCTTCTGAATCCAACATGGTAATTGCACCATGATCACGCGCCCAGGTATCATTCGTTTCACACTCCATGAAACGGACATTCTGCATATTGACGGTAGCTGAAATCTGCTTTTTGACCTCCTCCGGTTCGGGAGTTACAATCAGAAGCAATTCCCGTTGGGCTATTTCGCGTGCGATAGCGGCAAAGCAGGTTTGTACTTCCGTAAGCATATGTGCCCAGTCAGTTCCGGCATGGGGCCAAGTCAGCTGTATTCCGCTTTGCGGCGCCCATTCGGCAGGTAAAACAGTATTGAACGTATCACTCATATTTATCATTCTTTCTTTTCTTCTTTCGGCTTGCGGTCAAAGAACGGATTCTTGGTCGAAGCACTGACCGGAATAGCATACACAGATCTGCATCCCGGCAACCACTCCAATTGCTGCGCAGCAAGTCCGGCAGAGAACATCACACGGGTATCCACACGCAAATCGGCCGCCGTGGCGCAAGCCGAACCGATAGCTATACCTACATCAACCGAATTCACGGCACAAGGCACACCTTCAGGGCGTCCCGCACAAGTGGGATAACCACAATGGCCGCAGTTCAATCCTTGCGCCTGCTCGCGCGTACCTATTATAATTACACATTCAGCCTGCAAAATGTTGGCGGCATCCCGCAAAAAGAACTTCATTCCGTGTTCTTCTACCATGGCAACCATCTTGTCCGACAATACTTTTAAATCATCTCCGGTGACCATAGCTATTTCAATTATATCTACACCTTTTCCCTTCGGAGCAGTACGGGCAGCAGTCATCATCTGCCTTGCCACGTCCAACACATGTTCGTGGCGGCTTGCACGTTCGTTCTGTATCATAATTCTCACTTTTATTAAAAACTGATAGCAAAGATAATGCAAATTGAGTGCAGAACTTTCATGCTTGCATGAAAAAGTTATGCCGAAATGCAGCTTATCTTATTTAAAGATACTGATTTCAGCCAATAATCCGCCATTTTCTCAGAATTCCTTTCTATATTTGCTTTCAAATGGAGACCAGGACTATACTTCAAATAGACAACGCATGCATCGCTTTCGGAGCAGATACACTTTTTTCCGGTTTTTGCTTACAACTGCACGAAGGGGAAATCGCCTGCATTTCCGGACAATCGGGGCGGGGAAAAACCTCCTTGCTGAATGCAGTTTTAGGATTTGTACCCCTCAAAGCAGGGAGCATCACCGTCAACGGCATTTTACTGGAAAAAGGAACTATCGACCAAATTCGCAGACAAGTGGCATGGATACCGCAAGAACTGGCGCTTCCATCGGAATGGGTAAAGGAAATGGTACAGCTCCCTTTTAATCTGAAAGCTAACCGGAACACCCCCTTTTCACTGGACAAACTATTTGCCTGCTTCGATGAATTGGGGCTGGAAGAGGAATTGTACGATAAACGTGTAAATGAAATCTCCGGAGGACAACGACAACGTATCATGATTGCCGTAGCCACCCTGATGCAAAAGCCGCTACTGATTGTGGATGAACCGACTTCCGCACTGGATTCGGACTCTACGGATAAAGTACTTGCTTTCTTCCGGAAACGAATGAGGGAGGGAAGTGCCATTCTCGCCGTCTCTCATGACCAGGGATTTGCGCAAGGATGCAACCAGATGATAACACTATAACTAAGAGATTAATAAAGTGGGAACTATCGACATATCATATACCAGTTTAGCCATCGGATTACTGCTGTTGCTTATTCCGCTGTTCTACTTGTGGAAGTTCAGGACAGGACTATTGTGGGTTACCGTGATTGGTATCGCACGGATGATTGTACAACTTTTCTTTATCGGTATCTACCTGAAATACTTGTTTCTGTGGAATAACCCATGGATCAACTTTCTGTGGGTGATTATTATGATATTCGTCGCTGCACAAACCGCCCTGGCACGCACCCAACTGAAACGGAAAATACTGTTTATTCCTATTTCCATCGGTTTTTTATTCAGTGTCGTCTGCATCGGTATGTACTTTATTGCCATTGTATTACGGCTGGAAAATGTGTTCAGTGCCCAATATTTTATTCCGATATTCGGTATCCTGATGGGAAACATGTTATCCAGCAATGTTGTTGCGCTGAATGCCTATTACAGCGGATTGAAACGGGAACAGCAATTGTATCGCTATCTGCTTGGCAATGGCGCCACAAGGGCAGAAGCACAGGCGCCTTTTATCAAACAGGCTATCATTAAGTCTTTTAGTCCATTGATTGCCAATATTGCCGTTATGGGCCTGGTAGCACTGCCCGGCACAATGATCGGACAAATCCTGGGAGGTAGTAGCCCGAATGTTGCCATCAAATATCAGATGATGATTATGGTGATAACTTTCACGGCATCCATGCTTTCGCTGATGATTACCATCTCGCTGGCATCGCGTAAGTCATTCGATGCCAACGGAAAATTGTTGGAAATTATGGTAGAGAAAAAGGAAAAGAAGAAAAAACGTTAATCTTTCATTTTGGATGGAGTGTAACGAAGCTGTACATACTGTATACCCGGCTTAATGTAAGCACTATCCATCAGTACTTTCTTTACTTTGAACGTCTCAAGACACCAGTTGATATGTCTTTCTACAGATTTTGTCTGCGACTTCACATAAGAAAGCACCTCAACACTTCCTACCGTATCTATTTCAACTTGAGCCTTTAAGGTACGTATAGGAACCGGTTTTCCAGACATATAACTGGGTAGTTTCTTATTTTTATCTATCCAGAAGATCGCCGTAGCTTTCGGAGTAGTATCCACAAATTCCTCTTGTGCATCCTCTTCACCGCCATCCTGGGCTTTGGATGAGGGTTGGCACGAGAAAAGAATGCATAATAAAGCAAAAAACGAGAAAAGTAATGCTTTCATGGTATAGAGTTTTACAATTATCTGAACAAATATATAAAAAAAGAGTAAAACAAACAGTTATTCAGTGCATTTTTACTATATTTGCACCGAAATTTTCTATTCACATAATGAGAATTAAGGAGATAGTAAGCGCCCTTGAACGGTTCGCGCCTCTGCCATTGCAAGACGGATTTGATAATGCCGGCCTGCAAATCGGATTGACAGAAGCGGAAGCAACAGGGGCTTTGTTGTGTCTTGACGTCACTGAAGCCGTGCTGGACGAGGCGATTGCATTAGGGTACAATCTTGTCATATCCCATCATCCGCTGATATTCAAAGGGTATAAATCCATCACGGGCAGGGACTATGTAGAGCGTTGTATCATGAAAGCGATCAAGAATGATATCGTGATCTACTCAGCACATACCAACCTGGACAATGCTCCGGGAGGTGTGAACTTCAAGATTGCCGAGAAAATAGGATTAAGTAATGTACGCGTGCTGGAAGCCAAAGAGAATGCTTTGGTAAAATTGGTGACTTTTGTACCCACAGCACAAGCGGAAGATGTTCGTAAAGCTTTGTTTACAGCCGGATGCGGTTGCATAGGAAACTACGACGCATGCAGTTACAATGTAGAAGGAGAGGGAACTTTCCGTGCTCAGGAGGGTAGCCACCCGTTCTGTGGAAGCATCGGAGAGTTGCATACGGAAAAGGAAGTGCGGATAGAAACCGTATTGCCTGCCTACAAGAAATCGGAAGTTATCAAAGCTCTACTGAGTGCCCATCCGTATGAGGAACCTGCATTCGACCTATATCCTTTGCAGAATAGCTGGACACAGGCTGGGGCAGGAGTTATCGGAGAACTGGAAACACCGGAAACGGAGTTGGAGTTCCTGAAACGCATCAAGAAGACCTTTGAAGTGGGCTGTCTGAAGCATAACAAGCTGACCGGACGTGAAATACAGACCGTGGCACTGTGTGGAGGAGCCGGAGCATTCCTGATGCCGCTTGCCATACGCAACGGTGCAGACGTGTTCATCACCGGAGAAATCAAGTATCACGATTACTTCGGACACGATACGGATATTCTGCTGGCAGAGATAGGACATTACGAAAGCGAACAATATACAAAAGAAATATTCTATACAATAATCCGGGAGTTGTTTCCTAACCTTGCGCTGCAACAGTGCAAAGTGAATACCAACCCCATAAAATATTTATAAGTAAAATGGCTAAAGAAGCAAAAAAAGATCCTCAGGAATTGACCGTGGAGCAGAAGTTAAAAGCCCTGTTCCAGTTGCAGACTATGTTGTCTAAGATTGATGAAATCAAGACTTTAAGAGGTGAACTTCCGCTGGAAGTACAGGACTTGGAAGATGAAATCGCCGGTCTGAGCACTCGTATCGACAGAATTAAGGCAGAAGTAGCCGAATTGAAATCCGCCATCGCTACCAAGAAAGTGGAGATTGAAACTTCAAAAGCTTCTATCGCAAAATACAAGGAACAACAGGAGAATGTACGCAACAACCGTGAGTACGACTTCCTGAGCAAAGAAATCGAATTCCAGACTCTGGAAATGGAGCTTTGTGATAAGAGAATCAAAGAGTTCGCTGCACAGGAACAGGAGAAATCTGCTGAAGTTGCAAAGAGCACAGAAGCGTTGGATGAAAGACAGAAAGACTTGGACGTTAAGAAGAACGAACTGGACGAAATCATCTCTGAAACCAAGCAGGAAGAAGAAAAGCTGAGAGACAAAGCCAAAGAACTTGAAACCAAGATCGAACCGCGTTTGCTCCAGTCTTTCAAGCGTATCCGTAAGAACTCTCGCAACGGATTGGGTATCGTATATGTACAACGTGACGCTTGTGGTGGTTGCTTCAACAAAATCCCGCCCCAGAGACAACTGGATATCCGTTCTCGTAAGAAAATCATCGTTTGCGAATATTGCGGACGTATCATGATTGACCCGGAATTGGCTGGTATAACCATCGAACACAAGGAAGAGGTAAAGGAAAAGCCAACAAGAAGAAAAAAGACTGCGGAATAATATTCAGCGGTATATATAGGAAAAGACGCCCCTGCAAGCAACATTCTATTGCTTGCAGGGGCGTCTTTTCCTATATACACCGCCGAAGTCGTTGAATTAAACTCATGATTGTAGGGGCCTGGACTATCTCTTACTTCACCTTATAAGTGCACAGTCGTTTCCTCTCATGAAAATTCTGTTTACCCCAAATGATAGCTTTGTTAACCCCACACAATAACTCCATTTACATACTGCGGTAAAGGTCGTTACATGCTAAAGTAAAAGCCGTTACAATAAGGGGTAAAGGTCGTTACATACAGCAGTAAATGCTTTTACATCTTGCAGTAAACCTCCGGTAAATGCAGTTGATTGATTATCAGAAAGCTAACAAAAGGACATTAGCACTCTTTAATTCATTTCTTCAATTATAGATCACCCACACCAACCCACATCCATCTGTCAGAACTCCATTATACCTCCCTAATCTTCTCTAAACAAATAGAGCTCCAGGTTGTTATGAACCCTGTATCACAAAAAACAACCTAAACCTATGAAGATTAAAGCTTGGGGCAGCGTGCTGCTCTTATCGTGCCTATGTTCTGCCGTCACGGCACAGAATGGCAACCGTTATCTGGAAAAACCGTTGCCCCGAGGCTGGGGGAATACGGTAGTTCCGAACTCTAAAACGGTCCCTACTTCCGCAGGAACCGCTAATTCTACCACGGCATCCGCAGATGACAACTTATTCAACGGACAGATATTACCGGTAGACGACCAGTGGTGGAAAGCATTCAATGACCCGGTGCTGGATTCGCTTATCAGCGTAGCATCCGGCGAAAACTATTCCGTACTTGCCGCTATAGACCGCATGGAACAGGCACGTGCCAGCCTGCGAATGGAGCGCAGTAATTTTTTCCCTTCTATTTCTTTAAATGGTGGATGGCTCCGCCAGCAAAGCAGTGGTAACACTACCGAATTGCCCCAATCCATCACACATTATTATGATGCATCACTCAATGCCAGTTGGGAACTGGATATATTCGGAAGCATCCGGCAACGGGTAAAGGCGCAACGGGAAACATTCCAAGCCAGCCGTGAAGAGTACATCTCTGTACAAGTGTCCCTATGCGCACAAGTCGCTTCTGCCTACATCAACCTGCGGGAACTACAACAGGAATTACAGGTGGTAATGCATAACTGCCGGACACAAGAGGAAGTGCTCAATATCACCGAAGTACGCTACAACACGGGACTTGTATCAAAACTGGATGTAGCACAGGCTAAATCAGTGTATTTCAGCACTAAAGCATCTGTTCCGCAACTGGAATCCGGAATCAGCCAATACATCAACTCGCTGGCTATTCTGCTGGGAACTTATCCGCAGGAAATACGCCCCACATTGGAAAGAATCGGGAAATTGCCCGACTACATGGAACCTGTTGGAGTAGGATTACCCGCCGATTTATTGCTCCGCCGTCCCGATGTGCGCCAAGCCGAAAGACTGGTTAATGCACAAGCCGCACTATTGGGAGCCAGCAAAAGCGACTGGCTGCCACAAGTATTCCTGAAAGGATCTGTAGGATATGCCGCCCGTGATCTGAAAGACCTGACCCGACGGAAAAGCATGACATTTGAAATTGCCCCGACCCTCAGTTGGACACTGTTCAGCGGAACAAAGCTGGTGAATGCTACCAAACAGGCACGTGCACAACTGGATGAAGCGGTGCATAACTTCAACGAAACCGTGCTTACCGCTGTACAGGAAACGGATAATGCAATGAATAATTACCGGAATTCCATCAAGCAGATTGTCGCCCTCCGGGAAGTACGAAATCAGGGACAAGAAACATTGAAACTCTCCCTGGAGCTTTATAAACAGGGACTTAGTCCTTTTCAGAATGTACTGGATGCACTCCGTTCGCTACTGACGTACGAAAACCAGTTGACGCAGGCGGAGGGTAGTTCACTACTGTATCTGGTGTCATTGTACCAGGCACTGGGAGGAGGATATAAAGAGAACTGAGTAATAATTCCTAAACCATAACCATATATGAAAAATGAAATGTACATCATCCTCACGCTGATTCCGTTGCTAGCGGGATGTGGGGACAAAAAAGAAGCAGCGCGCGGAGCGATGCCCGTTCCGGAAATAAGCGTAGCCAGTCCGGTGGTGAAAGACATCACACTGACTAAAGAGTATCCGGGCTATCTGAGTTCGGAAAAGACCGTCGACCTGGTGGCACGGGTGAACGGGACACTGCAAACCATCGCCTATGCTCCGGGAAGCAGGGTCCGGAAAGGGCAGGTGTTGTTCGTCATCGAACCCACTATTTACCAGGACAATGTAGAACAGGCGGAAGCGGAACTGAACACCGCCCGAGCCAATCTGGAATATGCCCGGAACAACTATGCCCGTATGCTGGAAGCTGTGAAAAGCGATGCTGTAAGCCAGATACAGGTGTTACAGTCCAAATCGAATGTTGCCACTTCGCAAGCGGCAGTCAGCAATGCCGAAGCTGCGCTGAATACGGCACGCACGAACCTGGGTTACTGCACAGTCCGGGCGCCGTTTGACGGAACTGTCAGCCGGAATCAAGTCGATGTGGGCAGTTATGTAGGGGGAAGTCTGCAGCCTGTCACCCTTGCCACGATCTATAAAGATGACCTGTTATATACATACTTCAATATCACTGATAACCAGTGGCTTGCCATGCTAATGCAACAAGGAACCGCACAACAGAAAGATACACTACCTCGCCAAATCACTGTTAACTTGGGGGAAGACGGCATACAACCGTATCCTGCCACACTCGATTACTTTGCACCGAATGTAGACCTGAGTACCGGAACCCTGAATCTGCGTGCCCGCCTGGACAACCCGAAAGGTTTACTGAAAAGCGGACTTTATGTCAGTATCACCTTGCCATACGGCAAAGAATCGCAGGCAATACTGATACCGGACGCGTCCATCGGGACCGATCAATTAGGAAAATATGTGTATGTAGTGAACGATTCCGATATGGTGCGCTATCGCCACGTTGAAGTGGGACAGTTGATAGACGACAGTCTGCGGCAAATAACCGGCGGACTCTCTCCACAGGAACGCTACGTCACCCGGGCACTGATGAAAGTACGGGAAGGAATGAAAGTAAAGCCCATCAGCAAATAACCAATCGTAAATAACTAAATACTAAGCTCATGTTCTCAAAATTCTTCATAAACCGTCCTATCTTCGCTACTGTGCTTGCGCTGCTGATCGTGGTGGCGGGACTGGTCACACTGGGCATACTCCCCATTGCGCAGTATCCGGACATTACGCCGCCTACCGTTCAGGTCAGCGCCGTCTATCCGGGTGCCAACGCGCAGACAGTGGCCCAAACCGTGGGTATACCCATCGAGCAGCAAGTAAACGGAGTGGAAGGCATGCTTTATATGTCCTCCAATTCCTCCTCATCGGGTGCCTATTCACTCACCATTACTTTTGCCGTCGGAACAGATATCGACATGGCAACCGTACAAGTCCAAAACCGTGTCAGCGTGGCACAGGCTTCATTGCCAACCCCGGTAGTGGTACAGGGAGTAACCGTTCAAAAGCAGTCGTCGAACATCGTGATGTTCCTCACCATGACTTCCGAAAACAAGGAATATGACGGACTATACCTCAGCAACTACGCCACCCTGAACCTTGTCGACCAGTTGACACGCGTACCGGGCGTAGGCGCTGTCAATGTGATGGGAGCGGGAGACTACTCCATGCGTATCTGGCTGGATCCGGCAGCACTGCGTATCCGTAATCTTTCGGCAGCCGATGTTTACCAGGCCATTCAATCACAAAATGTAGAAGTCAGTGCCGGAGCCGTGGGACAACCCCTGCCGGGAAATCCAGCTCCGGGTAACACCAACATCGGCAATGTCTCTTCCGGCAACAATGCCCCTGCCTATCAATACAGTCTGACGGTGAAAGGGCGACTTTCATCTCCCGAAGAATTCGGCAATATCATCTTACGAACAGAAGCGGGCGGGAGAGTGCTTCGCCTCCGTGATGTGGCTCATATCGACCTTGGCTCCGCGTCCTACAGCGTTGTATCCCAGCTGAACGGGCAACCTACCGCCGCCATTGCCATCTATCAGCAACCGGGTTCCAATTCGCTGGATGTATCCAAAGGCGTGAAAGAGAAGATGCAGGAACTGTCAGAATCGTTCCCCAGCGGCATCCATTACAGTGTAACCCTGGATACGACGGACGTCATCCACGCTTCAGTAGACGAAGTGCTGGTAACTTTCCTGGAAACAACCCTGCTTGTAGTGCTCGTCATCTTTCTTTTCCTGCAGAACTGGCGGGCGGTTATCATTCCGTGTATCACCATTCCCGTATCACTCATCGGCACTCTGGCAGTGATGGCGCTCTTCGGATTCTCCATCAATACACTGACACTGTTCGGACTGATACTTGCCGTGGCCATTGTGGTGGATGACGCCATTGTGGTAGTGGAAAACTCCACGCGTTTGCTTGATACGGGGCAGTACAGTGCCCGGCAGGCGGTCATTCAGGCAATGGGAGAGATCACCGGTCCGATTGTGGGCGTAGTGCTGGTGTTGCTTGCCGTATTTATTCCGACAATGCTCGTCAGCGGTATCTCCGGACAACTTTATAAGCAGTTTGCGCTGACTATTGCTGCCAGCACCGTATTGAGTGGTTTCAACTCGCTGACACTGACTCCGGCATTGTGTGCCTTGATATTACAGCCCACGAAACCTGCACAGTCGCCACTTTTCCGGGGCTTCAACTTTGTGTACGACAAGACACAAGGGATATATGATAAAACCGTGGGTTGGTTGCTCCGGCGTCCTGCTGCTGCACTGTTGTCTTATGCTGGGTTTACGGCACTCGCTGTGATCCTGTTCATGAAGTGGCCCAGTACCTTTATTCCCGAAGAAGATGACGGGTATTTCCTTGCCGTGGTGCAATTGCCGCCTGCTTCAAGTCTGGAACGTACAGAAGCTGTCGGACGTGAGATCAATGAAATCCTCAACAGCTATCCCGAAGTAAAAAATTATATCGGCATATCCGGCTTCTCTGTTATGGGAGGCGGGGAACAGAGTAATTCCGGCACCTATTTCGTTATCTTGAAAAACTGGGACGAGCGTAAAGGAAAGGAACATACGGCTCAGTCTGTAGTAAATCGTTTCAATGCACAGGCGTATGGAATTCAGGAAGCAGAAGTTTTTGCCATGGTGCCCCCTGCCATTCCCGGACTCGGTGCTACGGGCGGCCTACAGCTACAGGTGGAAGATCGTAATAACCTCGGTGCCACAGAAATGCAACATGCCATAGAGACGCTGATGGCAACCTATCACACCAAACCTGCATTGGCATCCGTCAGCAGTCAGTACCAGGCTAATGTGCCCCAGTATTTCCTGAACATCGACCGGGATAAAGTACAATTGATGGGTATTCCGCTGAACAGCGTCTTTACTTCCTTAGGTTACTACATGGGAGCTGCTTATGTGAACGATTTCGTTGAGTTCGGCCGCATCTATCAGGTAAAGCTCGGTGCACGGGATCGTGCCCAACGGATCATTGACGATGTACTGAAGTTGAGTGTACAGAATGCATCGGGAGAGATGGTACCGTTTTCAACCTTTATGCGGGTGGAGGAACAGTTGGGAATGGACCAGATCAACCGCTACAATATGTATTCCACTGCCTCCGTCACTTGCAACGTAGCCCCGGGAAGCAGTTCCGGAGAGGCGATACAGCAAATGGAGGCACTCTTTAAGGAGCAACTGGGCGATGAATTTGGTTATGAATGGACGTCAGTAGCTTATCAGGAAACGCAGGCGGGCACAACGACAACCGTTGTGTTTGTAATGGCGTTACTCGTTGCCTTCCTGGTACTTGCAGCACAGTACGAGAGTTGGACGAGCCCGGTAGCTGCGGTCATCGGACTTCCGGTAGCATTGTTGGGAGCGATGATTGGCTGTCTCATCATGGGAACACCTGTCAGCATCTATACACAAATCGGTATTATCCTGCTTGTGGCACTGTCGGCAAAGAATGGTATTCTGATTGTAGAGTTCGCCCGCGATTTCCGTGCGCAAGGCAACTCCATTCGTGATGCGGCATTCCAGGCAGGGCATATCCGCTTGCGGCCTATCCTGATGACATCCCTGGCATTTGTATTCGGTGTGATGCCATTGCTGTTTGCTACGGGTGCAGGAGCGGAAAGCCGTATTGCACTGGGAGCTGCTGTCGTGTTTGGTATGGCACTGAATACATTGCTTGCCACAGTCTATATCCCTAATTTCTATGAGTTGATGCAGAAGATACAGGAAAAATTGGGAAAGAAGCAGATAGAAGAAAAGACTGAGAAGGTTTAGACCCTGATTGGGTTCATTGATTTAGATCCTGATTAGTCTCATTGAAAAGGGCTACACCCTTTGCCTCACATGGCTACACCATATCCCCCAAAGGGTGTAGCCATCCGGGGTAAAGGGTGTAGCCCTTTTTAGTGGATATTATAACATCTGATAATCAGGGATATCCGGAAGAAAAGTATAGCTATTCCGCTCATAATCCATCCGGCAGCAATAGTGTTGCATTCCATTACTCACTACAAGGTAATCTACTTTCAGCACCATATTGTAGCGTGTAATCTGGTCGAACACCGCTTGCGTAATCTCTATGTCCGGTGCTTTATACTCCACAATCATCCGTGCCGTGAGGTCACGACGGTAAAGCACTGTGTCACAACGTTTCTTCGTTCCGTTGAGCTGTACCTGTACCTCGTTCGCCATCAATGTCTGCGGATATCCTTTATGGTTCAGCAGAAAATGTACGAAATGCTGGCGTACCCATTCTTCGGGCGTCAGTGCTACATATCGGCGCCGTATCACGTCGAAAATAGCAGGTTTCCCTTCACGGTTCACGACTTTAGCATCAAATACAGGTAAGTTTAACGATAACATATTGATATGTGATAAGTGATTAACAAATTTCCGAATTCTACTTTTTTATTGTACTTTTGTGAGTTAAATAATCGCTCCCTGAAAGTATTTAGGGAACAAATTTAATGAAATCTTATGAAAACAAAGCAAGAAATCGTAGCTAACTGGCTGCCTCGTTACACAAAACGTAAGCTTGAGGACTTTGGAGAGTATATTCTGTTGACTAACTTCAACAAGTATGTGGATATTTTTGCAGAGAAGTTCAATGTGCCCGTTCTTGGTAAAGACGCTAATATGACGTCTGCTTCAGCAGAAGGCATGACCATTATCAACTTTGGTATGGGAAGCCCTAACGCTGCAATTATCATGGATTTACTAAGTGCTATACAGCCCAAAGCCTGCCTGTTCCTGGGCAAGTGCGGTGGTATCGATAAGAAAAACAGAATAGGGGATCTCATCCTTCCTATCGCCGCCATCCGTGGCGAAGGAACTTCCAATGACTACTTCCCGCCCGAAGTACCGGCGCTACCGGCATTTATGTTGCAGCGTGCCGTTTCTTCATCCATCCGCGACCATGCCCGCGACTATTGGACAGGTACCGTATACACTACCAACCGCCGCATTTGGGAGCATGACGAGGAATTCAAGGAATATCTGAAGAAAACCCGTGCCATGGCCGTTGATATGGAAACAGCGACTCTCTTCAGTTGCGGTTTTGCCAATCACATCCCTACCGGAGCCATCTTACTGGTTTCTGACCAGCCAATGATTCCTGAAGGAGTGAAAACCGATAAAAGCGATAATCTGGTTACCCAAAATTATGTAACCGAGCACGTTGAAATCGGTATCGCATCCCTGCGTATGATTATCGACGAGAAGAAAACCGTAAAACATCTGAAATTCGACTGGTAAAAACGAATATGGCAAAACAGGAAATCACGTGTGATGACATCTTAAAGGAACTGAGAGCGAAGCAATACCGTCCCGTCTATTATCTCATGGGCGAGGAACCCTATTACATCGACCTCATTGCCGACTATATAACAGACAATATTCTGACCGAAACGGAAAAGGAGTTCAACCTGACCGTTGTCTACGGGGCAGATGTGGATATAGCTACCGTTATTAATGCCGCCAAGCGTTATCCGATGATGTCCGAGCATCAGGTGGTGGTGGTAAAGGAAGCGCAGAATATCCGTAATATGGAGGAACTTTCTTATTACCTCCAAAAACCGCTGCTTTCTACCATATTAGTAATATGCCATAAACATGGCGTATTGGACCGAAGAAAGAAGCTGGCTGCCGAAATCGAAAAGACTGGTGTCCTGTTTGAATCTAAAAAAGTGAAGGATGCCCAACTACCGGCATTCATCACTTCTTATATGAAACGCAAAGGTATCGACGTGGAACCTAAAGCCACTGCCATGCTGGCCGATTTCGTTGGCGCCGACCTCAGTCGCCTCACGGGGGAGCTGGAAAAACTGAGCATTACACTTCCAAAAGGTCATACACGCGTTACCCCCGAACAGATAGAGAAGAACATTGGTATCAGTAAGGACTATAATAACTTCGAATTACGTAGTGCTCTCGTTGAAAAGGATGTCCTGAAAGCTAATAAGATAATAAAATATTTTGAAGAAAATCCGAAGACAAATCCAATTCAAATGACTTTATCTTTACTTTTTGGATTCTTTTCTAACTTGATGTTGGCCTATTATGCCCCTGAAAAATCGGAGCAAGGCATAGCCAACATGTTGGGACTACGTACCCCCTGGCAGGCCAAAGACTATCTCTCAGCTATGCGCCGATATAATGGAGTAAAGACCATGCAAATTATCGGAGAAATACGATATGCAGATGCAAAATCTAAAGGAGTGGGAAATCCATCTTTAAGTGACGGGGATATTCTTCGCGAACTGGTCTTCAAGATCCTGCATTAATAGCTTTTTTCTTCTATATACTCTTCATTAAACAAGAAATTTAGCTTTTCCTTCACCCCCTTCCACCGTTCCCAAACGTACTGTTCATAGGTAATAGAGTGTGGAAGGGTATCTGAAATACATACAACATATTCGCTGAAACAGATGGTCTATATACAATGAACAGACCATTTATCTGATATAAACACATGGTCTATTTAATGCAAATAGACCATGTGTTTATATATAATATAATCTCCTGTCCCGAGTAAAGCAGGCATATTTTTATAGGAAAACAATATACTTTTTCTAAGAAAAAGGAAAATTATATTTAGAAAGTGGTCAGCAGATCAATAGAAATAGATCGTCTATTTCTTATTTTAGAAGAGATTATACTTGTTAACTATATCAGCAATAATAGAGAAGTAAATGCCATTTTCACTATCATTATGTCATTTCGCACTTAAAAAGGGGTTATTTTTCTAGAATGAGAGAAAATTAAAACTAAAAAATAGGGTATAATACACTGTATTACAATTAAATATACTCAAAATAAGCTCCTGAGAATTAAGAAATTCCAAGTTCATGATCATTTATACAGAAATAAAGCAAGGATTTACAATTACGAAGACTTTAGAACATATCAATTGAACTTTCCTTATTTTAGTGTAACAAATTCTTTCTGTAATATCGAATCTATCATCAAGAATAAATGCAATTAGAAAAGGAAATAGTTGTTATTTCAACTATGAAATATTAAAAAAGTAATATCTTTATATTTACAATTGAATATATAACAATTATGTATATAACAAATGTAATCAAAAGATATAATACACAATTGTAATAATACTGTTTTTAATGAGATAATGATAAAATAACAAAAGTAATAGGATAGGGGTTAACGAGGAGTAAAAACACAATTAAATTGCTAATAATCAGTGTATATATAACAATTTATATGATCTAACAGTTCATAAATAGAGAAATCAATGGGAAAACAATTGTAATATGGAATATATCACGTAGAAAATCTAAATTTAGATACATAATAACCAATAATATACATAGTTTTATTAAAGTAAAAATATGGGTTAAAAATCTAGGTAATATATATCATTACATTTATGCAAATAACATATGAAATAATCAACATACAATTGTAATATGAAAGAATTTACATTTTTAATTTGCTTTTGTAATTTCATTTTTTTACTTTTGTAATCCAAAAGAAAATCAATACAATTGTAAATATCACCTATATCGCAACAGTTATGAGCATAAAAGATAGGTTCAAAATGATCATGGATCGGGAAAAATTAACCGCAGGCGCATTTGCCGAAAGTATTGGTGTAGCTCAAGCTACCATCTCACATATTTTAGGTCCGCGTAATAAGTATCCAAGTACAGAAGTTATTCTTCGCCTACATCAAAGATATAATGATATAAATTTGGAATGGTTACTTACCGGACAAGGTGAAATGAGTAATACGTCTTCCGATTCTGACTCTTCTATCGAGAGCGGATTCGACTATCCATTATTCGCTGAGAATTCCGTAAATCCGTCCAAAGAGACAGGTCCGGCCGAAAATCGCAAGGAAATCGCATTAGAAACGCCTGTAAATGCCACTAAAGAGGTTGTAAAACAAGAGATTATCTATAAAGAAAGGCCTTCCAGAAAAATCACTGAAATAAGAATTTTCTTCGACGATAATACGTACGAGACGTTTAAACCCGAAAAGCAAGGCTCATAAATGGCTATTTGCACAATTTCCCGTATCTTTGGATAAGATAAGCATCTCAGCATAACTTTTTCATGCAAGCATGAAAGTTCTGCATTCGATTTGCATTATCTTTGTACCCTAAAGATAAAATTCACTTCTTTATATAGGATAATGAAAAAATACATTTTAGATTTGACAGTGACTGAGAACGTCCGACTGCACGCTAATTATGTGCTGTTGAAACTGACGTCTCCGTCTCCACTTCCGGATATGCTTCCGGGACAATTTGCGGAAATACGTGTGGACGGATCTCCAACTACTTTCTTGCGCCGCCCCATTTCCATTAATTATGTAGATAGACAACGCAATGAAGTGTGGTTTCTGATCCAACTGATTGGAGACGGAACCAGGCAATTAGGCGAAGCAAAAGCCGGAGATACGGTCAATGTAGTACTTCCTTTGGGAAATGGCTTCACAATGCCTGAAAAGGCTTCTGATAAGCTTCTGTTAGTAGGTGGAGGTGTTGGTACAGCTCCCATGCTTTATCTGGGCGAGCAATTAGCTAAAAACGGCAGTAAACCGACGTTCCTTCTGGGAGCAAGAAGCGATAAGGACTTGCTGCAACTGGAGCAGTTTGCAGCTTATGGTGATGTATATACGACTACCGAGGACGGCAGTCATGGCGAAAAGGGATATGTGACACAACATTCCATATTGAATAAGGTGCAATTCGAGCAGATTTACACTTGTGGTCCTAAGCCTATGATGATGGCAGTGGCTAAATATGCCAAAAGTAAAGATATAGCCTGTGAAGTATCATTGGAAAATACAATGGCGTGTGGTATAGGCGCTTGCCTCTGTTGTGTGGAAAATACAACGGAAGGGCATTTATGTGTATGTAAAGAAGGTCCGGTTTTTAATATAAACAAACTATTATGGCAGATTTAAGTGTAAACATTGGAGAATTACAAATGAAGAATCCGGTGATGACGGCTTCCGGCACATTTGGATATGGTGAAGAGTTTGCCGATTTCATTGATATTACGCGAATAGGTGGTATAATTGTAAAGGGAACGACTCTTCACAAACGTGAAGGTAACCCATATCCGCGTATGGCAGAGACTCCATCAGGTATGTTAAACGCTGTGGGACTGCAAAATAAGGGAGTAAATTACTTTGTTGAACAGATATATCCGCGTATTAAGGACATCGAAACCAATATGATTGTAAATGTTTCGGGGTCTGCCATAGAAGATTATGTAAAAACAGCGGAAGCCATTAACGAACTTGACAAAATTCCTGCCATTGAATTGAACATCTCTTGCCCTAATGTGAAGCAAGGTGGAATGGCTTTTGGCGTCACTGCAAAAGGAGCCGAAGAAGTGGTGAAAGCTGTGCGCGCAGCTTACAAAAAGACACTTATCGTGAAGCTGTCTCCCAACGTGACAAGCATCGCTGAAATAGCCCGTGCAGTAGAAAATGGCGGTGCAGACAGCGTTTCATTAATTAATACATTGCTTGGAATGGCTATAGACGCGGAACGCAGGCGTCCTATACTCTCTACCGTAACAGGTGGTATGTCTGGAGCAGCAGTAAAACCAATCGCACTCCGTATGGTATGGCAAGTTGCTCAGGCGGTAAAAATACCTGTCATAGGTTTAGGAGGTATCATGAACTGGAAAGACGCAGTGGAATTTATGCTCGCCGGAGCTTCAGCCATCCAAATCGGTACGGCAAATTTCATCGATCCGGCAGTTACAATTAAAGTAGCGGAAGGTATAAACGACTATCTCGATAGACACGGATATAAGTCCGTGAAAGAAATTATCGGTGCGCTTGAGGTATAACTAATAACAAGTGAATATCATTCGCACCTGTTTTACATAAAAAAGGACATTCGCTATGAATGTCCTTTTTCTATTTTTATACAACTGATTTATTCCTCTCCCAGCAAATCCGGGCGGAGTCTACGCGTCCGTTCCAAAGACTGTTGCAACTCCCATTCCTTAATCTTGGCCTCATGCCCGGACAATAAAATTTCCGGAACTTTCCAACCATTGTAATCGGCAGGTCTTGTATAGACCGGAGCTGCCAAAAGATTATCCTGAAATGAGTCGGACAAGGCTGATTGCTCATCGGAAATAACACCGGGGATAATGCGGACAATAGCATCCGCCATCACTGCTGCCGCCAGCTCTCCACCGGTCAGCACATAGTCTCCGATACTGATTTCTTTAGTGATCAGATGCTCACGAATACGATAATCGATACCTTTAAAATGTCCGCAAAGGATAATAAGGTTCTGGGTAAGTGAAAGTGTATTGGCCATTGGCTGATTGAACTGCTCACCATCAGGAGTCGTAAAAATGACTTCATCATACTCCCGTTCTGCCTTCAAGGCATTGATACAGCGCTCTATAGGCTCTATTTTCATCACCATTCCGGCAAAACCGCCAAAAGGATAATCATCCACCCGTCGATATTTATCTTCAGTATAATCACGTAAATTATGAATATGTATTTCTGCAAGCCCTTTATTCTGAGCACGTTTCATTATGGAGCAATTGAAAAAGCCTTCAATCATCTCCGGTAGAACTGTTATTATATCAATGCGCATATTAATTTTAATTTTCTGCAAAAGTACAAATATTAGAGGAGAAACCTGTATTTTTGCGTTCAAACAATCTGAAATAGCTATGACTGCAAAAGAAAAGATAGATCAGCTCCGTGCCGAACTGCATCGGCACAACTACAATTATTACGTGTTGAATGCTCCCGAAATCTCCGACAAAGAGTTCGACGACATGATGCGGGAATTGCAGGAGATGGAGCGAGAACATCCTGAATATCAGGACGAAAATTCGCCAACCATGCGCGTAGGAAGCGATTTGAATAAGAATTTCACGCAAGTGGCACACAAATATCCAATGCTTTCGTTGGGTAATACCTATTCTGAAGGTGAGGTATCTGACTTTTATGATCGCGCTCAAAAAGCCCTGAACGAAGATTTTGAAATTTGTGCCGAACTTAAATATGACGGTACTTCCATCTCACTGACATACGAAAACGGTAAATTAATTCGTGCCGTAACCCGTGGTGACGGTGAAAAAGGCGATGATGTAACGGATAATGTGAAGACAATCCGTACTATCCCCCTTGTTTTGCATGGTGATTATCCCCAATTATTTGAGATCAGAGGGGAAATACTAATGCCGTGGGAAGTCTTTGAGGAACTAAACCGCGAAAAAGAGGCGCGCGAAGAACCTCTTTTCGCTAATCCGCGTAATGCTGCATCAGGCACTTTGAAATTACAAAACTCTGCTATAGTTGCTTCCCGCAAACTGGATGCCTATCTTTATTATTTATTAGGCGAAGAACTTCCTTGCGACGGACATTATGAAAACCTGCAGAAAGCTGCACAATGGGGATTCAAAATCTCCGACCATATGAAGAAGTGCCACAGCCTGCAGGAAGTGTTCGATTACATCCATTATTGGGATACAGAACGGAAGAATTTACCTGTAGCCACGGATGGCATTGTTTTGAAAGTTAATAGCCTGAAACAGCAGAAAAACCTTGGTTTCACCGCAAAATCTCCTCGTTGGGCCATCGCATACAAGTTCCAGGCAGAGCGTGCATTGACCCGCTTAAACAAGGTGACTTACCAGGTGGGAAGAACCGGAGCAGTAACCCCTGTTGCCAACCTGGATCCGGTACAATTATCGGGTACAATCGTAAAACGCGCCTCTCTGCATAATGCGGATATCATTGAAGGGCTCGACTTGCATGTCGGCGATATGGTTTATGTAGAAAAAGGTGGCGAAATCATACCCAAAATTACCGGAGTAGACAAAGATGCCCGGAGTATGATGGTAGGTGAAAAAGTGAAGTTCATCACTCATTGCCCTGAATGTGGCAGCAAATTAATCCGTTACGAGGGAGAAGCTGCGCATTATTGCCCCAACGAAACGGCTTGTCCGCCTCAGATAAAAGGAAAGATCGAGCATTTCATCAGCCGGAAGGCTATGAACATTGACGGATTAGGTCCGGAAACTGTGGATATGTTCTACCGGTTAGGACTCATTAAGGATACGGCAGATCTGTACAAGCTGACTGTAGACGATATCAAGAATCTGGACCGTATGGGAGATAAGTCGGCGGAAAATATCGTCAAGGGTATTGCCCAAAGTAAGGAAGTGCCTTTTGAGCGAGCGTTGTTCGCCCTGGGTATCCGCTTTGTCGGTGAAACTGTAGCAAAGAAAATAGCTAAGTCTTTCACTGACATAGAAGAACTGGAAAATGCAAATCTTGAAAGATTGATAAATATCGATGAAATCGGTGAGAAAATAGCGCAAAGCATCATTTCCTACTTCGCTAATCCTCTGAATAGAGAATTAATAGAGCGACTGAAAGTTGCCGGATTACAGTTTAACCGGAAGGAAGAAGATCTGAGCGGCTATACCGATAAGCTTGCCGGACAGTCTATTGTAATCAGCGGTGTGTTCACCCACCACTCCAGAGACGAATATAAAGATTTGATAGAGAAGAATGGAGGAAAAAGTGTAGGTAGCATTTCTGCCAAGACCAGTTTTATCCTGGCAGGAGAAAATATGGGACCCGCCAAATTGGAAAAAGCGCAAAAGCTGGGTGTACAGATAATGAGCGAAGATGAGTTTTTAGCGCTCATTTCGTAACATTTTTCCAGTGAAATCTTTTTTATAGCTTATATTTGCTGTAGAAATCGAAAATATTCGTACTTTTGCGAGTCATTTAATTAGAGATTACTTAAATTTCACTCATGATACAGACTAAATTGAAAGGAATGGGGGTAGCGCTGATTACTCCTTTTAAAGAGGATGAGAGCGTTGATTACGATGCATTGATACGTTTGGTGGACTATCAACTTCAAAACAATACTGATTTTTTGTGTGTGCTGGGCACTACGGCAGAAACTCCGACACTGACGGAAGAAGAAAAAAAGAAAATCAAGAGAATGGTCATCGAACGAGTAAATGGTCGGATACCTATCCTGCTCGGTGTTGGTGGAAATAATACGCGTGCCATTGTGGATACCCTTCAAAACGACGATTTTACCGGAGTAGATGCTATTCTGTCTGTTGTTCCCTATTATAATAAACCTTCTCAGGAAGGTATCTATCAACATTATAAAGCAATTGCAGAGGCAACAGAACTCCCAATTGTACTCTATAATGTTCCCGGTCGTACCGGTGTAAATATGAAAGCAGAAACCACGCTGCGCATTGCCCGTGACTTCAAAAATGTTATTGCTATCAAGGAAGCTTCCGGTGACATCACTCAAATGGATGATATCATCAAGAATAAACCGGCCAATTTTGACGTTATTTCGGGAGATGATGGTATTACCTTCCCTTTGATTACTTTGGGAGCTGTTGGCATCATATCGGTCATCGGAAATGCATTTCCACGCGAATTTAGCCGCATGGTAAGACTGGCATTGCGAGGAGATTATGCAAATGCATTGACTATCCATCATAAATTTGCCGAGCTATTCAAGCTTCTTTTTGTGGATGGTAATCCGGCAGGCGTAAAAGCAATGTTGAACGTTATGGGAATGATTGAGAATAAACTCCGCCTTCCGCTTGTGCCTACCAGGATTACTACTTTTGAGGCCATGCGGAAGATTTTGGATGAGTTAAACATTAAGTGCTAAGAAAAAGAATAGATATTTCTTTGTAAATCGTCCCCTGAGATGAAAAAATTCATCTCAGGGGACGATTTTTTTCGTCTCACAAGCTGATTTTTACCGTCTCATGAGACGGATTTATTCATCCAGGGAAAGAAATTAATACTTATATCTGCACAAGCACACAGTTATATCTGTGTAGACTCACACACATATTTGCATGAGTCTACACTGATATAACCGTTACCCTACGGTGTATCACAAAAAACCTCTGCAAAGTACTTTGCAGAGGTTTTTTGTGATCGCGACAGGATTCAAACCTGTAACCGGCTGATCCGTAGTCAGCTACTCTATTCAGTTGAGCTACGCGACCTTGTTATCAAAAAGATGTGACCGCGACAGGATTCAAACCTGTAACCGGCTGATCCGTAGTCAGCTACTCTATTCAGTTGAGCTACGCGGCCTTTTTGTTTAACGGGTGCAAAGATACGGACTTTTTCCGAAACTGCAAGTATTCTACAAACTTTTTTTGAAGAAAATTATTCGATGAAACGGTAATTAAACAGTTGCCAACCGATACTCAGCCCCACATTCCACTCCCTTCTCGGTGAGCTATAATGATTTACATAAGCAGAGATCGCTCCAAAAGGTAATTGGCAAATAACAGAAACTTCTCCCATATATTCTACCTTTGAGAAAGCTTTTCCATAAAATGCTTTGTTTTGCGTATTCTTCTCAATAGGAAAAATAGGCATAAATCCATAAAATTCTCCTCTCAGATGAAACATATCATTGAAAATAAACATAGGCTTGATACCGGCAGCCAAAAACTGATTAGCACGGAAAGCCTCATTATACATCAGCTTACTATGCGGAGTCGGCGAAAACTCTGCAGCCTGCATCATTGTCGCCGTAAAATTCTCCGAGAAGTTTCTCGATGAATACAGCGCTTCCGCCATCCACCCCAAAACAAATTTAGGCGCCATACTATGATATGCTTCTTTCATATAAGAAATCTGTAACCATGATTGCCGTTCCTGTGTAACAGGCTGTTCTGCCGGATTTCCAGGCTTATATCTCTCTTTTCCCGTAAAAATCTGAGCTATTAATTTCTCGTTATATCCTTTTGTAGCGTATTGACGAGAATTCAGTGTACTTCCATAAAAACTAATAGAACCGCCTATAAGCCTGTATAAACTCCTATCCGAACGGTCTTCTTCAAAGTTTATCACACTGGATTGAAAATAGTTATCTTGCAATTTTCCAATACCAAAGCCAAATTCAGCCCGTTTATTCGCTAAGAATGGTAAAGCGATAATCAACTTCAGAAATCGTTCATCCTTTGAATTAAAGGAAGGTTTATCGTTTTTAGAGAACAGTTTCTCTTTCTTGTAATAATCAAAAGTACTGATAGATGCAATAAGCCGATATGAAGTAGGAATATGAGTAGGCAAATCTATACGCGCCATCAGTTGGGCATTATTATAAACTTTACCCAATTGACCATCAAACGTAAACTCTTTGGCATAATAATTTAAGTTCTGATAGCCCAGTCCCAGATATATCTGATTGGAACTCGTCGTAGACACACTACCACCCAAACGGACAGAGAAATTATCCTCCATCTTTACTTTCAGATGTAAATCGTACATATCGGTTTCCTCATTAAATATCGCCTTCGGAATGATTTCCGATATCATGTTATCCGCAAGTAAACGGAAATATCCACGCTTTAGATCTTCGTAGGTGAATGGTTCATCTTCTTCATCATGAAATTCCTTCTGAATATAAGCTTGTTGTTGAGGGTTAGCTCCATCAATATAAATTTTCTGGAAATAGAGCTGCGGCAGATTACTGCGATAAACCAGACGGCGTAAACGCACATTATCTGCATTCACCCTACGATGAATACGCCCCTTTATAGAATCCATCAGGCTAAGAGTGCGATTGTAACCTATATCATGGAGTTCCTGAAGACGGTCAAAATCAAGTAAGTTCACATCATCATACTTGAATGTCATAAGGATGCCGACAGAATCCGGAATAGAATAGTCCGTCTTCTGCATCACCATGTTCTCAATCTGACTCATAAGGTCATTTTCTTTAGGCTTGGATGGATTGGCAGCCACTACACTACCAATGATAATATCCGGATGAAAATCATCCCGCATAACATCCGTTGGAAAGTTATTGTAAATACCACCATCATAAGCCAACACACTATCTATCTCAATAGGCTTAAAAACAAACGGGAAACTCATGGAAGCACGGACAGCATCTCCCAGATCACCTTTCCCTAACACTATTTGCCGTTTATTGTATACATCAGAAGCAATACAGCGGAAAGGAACAAACAGCCTATCAAAATCACCGTCACAAGCAGCCGTAGCACGGGCAAACAGCTCCACAAACACCAGATTCATCTGGATGGGGTTAACCATACTGGTCGGCAATTGCGGTTTGACATTCAAGGAGTCCTTAAAATCAAAGCGGATATTAAAAAATTCCGGCGTGGGAATACTTTTCTTAAAATAATAAGCGTATTTAGGCTCTACTTTTCCAGAATACCAGCGTTTAAAGTCTTCTGAACGCAGCAAAGCCTCCATATCATCGGGAGAGTAACCCATGGCATACAACGAACCGATAATGGCTCCCATGGATGTACCGGTAATATAATCGATAGGGATATTGTTTTCTTCCAAAGCCCGAATGATGCCGATATGCGTCATACCTTTCGCACCACCACCACTCAATACAAGTCCAACTTTTTGGGCATGCAACATGGGCAGCAACAAGAAACAAAACGATAAAAGCAAAAGAATTCTTTTCATACTTCAAAGTTCCGAGCTGAAAATATATTATTATTAAAGCTCAAATATATGCAATTGTTTCGAAATTGGACGTATCCAACGCTAAAAAACAAGCGTTCCCACACAAAATATACGAAAAAAGGAGCATTACAACTCTCATAAAAGTTGCAATGCTCCCGGCATATAGATTGTGAATAAAGGGCGTATTTAGATTAACTCGATGCTTCTCTTCACAAAGTTATTCAAAGCTTCACCTTTCAGCATGCCATTTTGCAGCAATGCCAGGTCAATCAATTGGCGGACAACTTTATTTTTAGCTGCATATCCGGCAAATACTTCGTCTTTCTTTGTTTTCAGTTCTTCCCACTTCTGATCCAATCCGTTCACCTCGTCCTTTTCAGCAGTAGAAATTTCTTCGTCTTTCTTACCTTTTTGTTTATCTTTCAGCTCATTACGACGTTTGTCTACATCATTCATTTCTTGCTGAATAGGAGCTACAACAGAATCGCACTCTTTTTCTTCGTCTGCAAGAACTTCTTTCACCAGTTTATGATCTGAATTCAGCACAAGGTTGAACATATCGGGCATTTCTCCATAGAAACTCATACCTGCCTGAATATTAGCCATTTCTTTCATACGGCGCATATATTCACTTTGGGTAATCATCACAGGAGAAGAATTTTCACCCAAAGCCTGCGCAGTGATATTAAACTCAACCTTTTCCAGCTTAGGCAACTGGCTCTTGAATACAGCAGAAAGAGCTTCTTGTTTGCCTGCTTCCAGAGTTTCACCTTTCTTATCTTCTTTGATAATCAGATTATCGATAACATCACTATCTACACGGGTAAAGCGAGATTTCTCAAACTTTTGCTCCAACATGCTTACTACAGCAATATCCAGTTGGCCATCCATCAGCAATACATTATATCCCTTATTCTTAGCAGCCTCGATATAGCTGAATTGCTCATCTTTATGATTAGCATACAAATAGATCAAATTGCCATCTTTATCAGTCTGATTATCTTTAATCAGCTTCTGATACTCTTCAAATGTATAGCATTTACCATCCGTATCGGTGAAAAGGGCAAAATCTTTTGCTCTGTCATAGAAGTCTTCCTGAGTAAGCATTCCGTAATTGATGAAAATCTTCAGGTCATTCCACTTTTCCTCGAACTGTTTGCGATCATTTTTGAAGATAGATTGCAGACGATCAGATACTTTCTTCGTGATATATGTCGAAATCTTCTTCACGTTAGAGTCGCTCTGTAGATAAGAACGGGATACATTCAACGGAATATCCGGAGAATCGAGTACACCATGCAACAGTGTCAGAAAGTCAGGTACGATACCTTCTACTGAATCCGTAACGTATACCTGGTTGCTATAAAGCTGTATCTTATTCTTATTCAATTCGATATTGCTCTTTACTTTCGGGAAGTAGAGGATACCTGTCAGATGGAACGGATAATCTACATTCAAATGTATCCAGAACAGAGGTTCATCAGACATCGGATACAGGTCACGATAGAACTTCTTATAATCTTCATCCTTCAGTTCGCTGGGTTTCAATGTCCACAACGGATTGCTGTCATTGATGATGTTATCTTCGTCTGTTTCAACCTGTTTTCCATCTTTCCAGTCTTTCTTCTTGCCAAAAGCAATAGGTATGGGAAGGAAACTACAATATTTCTTCAACAGAGAAGAAATGCGGGCCTCTTCCAGGAATTCCTTACTTTCATCGTCAATGTAAAGTACTATATCTGTACCACGGTCGGCTTTATCAATGTTCTCAATGGTGAATTCCGGACTACCATCGCAACTCCATTTCACAGCTTGAGCACCTTCTTTATGGGATTTCGTGATAATTTCCACTTTCTTAGCCACCATGAAAGCTGAATAAAAGCCTAAACCGAAGTGACCGATAATTGCATTAGCATCATTCTTATACTTCTCCAAGAAGTCGTTGGCACCTGAAAAGGCAATCTGGTTGATATATTTGTCGATTTCTTCGGCAGTTAAACCAATACCACGGTCCGAAACAGTAATTGTATCTTTTCCTAAAGATACATGTACGGTCAAATCGCCAACTTCACCTTTAAACTCGCCAATAGAGGCTAAGGTTTTCAACTTCTGCGTAGCATCTACGGCATTAGAAACTAATTCGCGGAGAAAAATTTCATGATCGCTGTACAAGAACTTTTTGATAACGGGGAAAATGTTTTCGGTAGTTACCCCAATATTTCCTTTTTGCATACTACTTATGATTTATATTTTTAAGTTTATATATTTAATCGTTTGGCAAGTGTAATGCAAAAAAAATGCCAGCCCATAAGGACTGACATTTTGACTGTTTATCATCTTCTAAGAAGACTTCATTTTCATGCTTTCTTGATGTCCAGTTCTCCTTTTTCTTCGTTCAAAGAGACAGAAATCGTATCGCCCGTCTGCAATTCAGAAGAAATAATCAATTCCGAAAGTCCATCTTCCAGATAAGTCTGGATGGCACGCTTCAACGGGCGGGCACCAAACTGCACATCATATCCTTTAGATGCCATGAACGTCTTGGCTTTAGCATCAATAACAAGCTTATATCCAAGAGATTCTACGCGCTCATACAAGCCTTTCAACTCGATATCGATAATCTTTTCGATAGCATCCAGCGAAAGCTGATCGAAAGTAATAATCTCGTCGACACGGTTCAGAAACTCAGGGGCAAACGACTTATTCAAAGCCTTTTGTATCACGCCGCGTGAATATTCTTTATCATCCGTACGATTTTGGGCGGCAAAACCTACACCACGACCGAAGTCTTTCAATTGACGTGTACCAATGTTTGAAGTCATGATAACCACTGTATTCTTGAAGTCTACAGTTCTGCCATAACTGTCAGTCAGACGACCTTCATCCATCAGTTGTAACAAGATGTTGAATACATCCGGGTGAGCTTTCTCAATCTCGTCCAACAATACGATAGAGTAAGGTTTACGGCGCACTTTCTCTGTCAACTGTCCGCCTTCTTCGTATCCTACGTATCCCGGAGGTGCACCAACAAGACGAGAAACGGTAAACTTCTCCATATATTCACTCATATCCACACGTATCAGCGCATCGGCAGAGCCAAACATATATTTCGCCAACTGTTTCGCCAAGTGAGTTTTACCCACACCCGTAGGTCCCAGGAACAAGAATGTTCCGATAGGACGGTTAGGATCTTTCAATCCTACACGACTACGCAGAATAGCTTTCGTCACCTTTTCAATAGCTGGATCCTGAGCTATAACTTTAGCTTGCAGCTCTTCTTTCATACCCGCTAACTTAATACCTTCAGCCTGCGCCATACGCTGTACAGGCACACCGGACATCATAGAAACCACATTCGCAATTTCTTCCTCACCAACTATCTGACGGTCATCTTTTAAGCGAGCTTCCCATTCAGCCTTCATTTCTTCCAGACGAGCAGAAAACTCTTTCTCATGATCACGGAAGCTGGCAGCAAGTTCGAAATTCTGCGATTTCACCGCATCCGCCTTTTGTTGACGGGCTTCTTCAATCAGTTTCTCCTGTTCTTCAATCTCTTTCGGAACAGTAATGTTTGTCAGATGGACGCGCGAACCGGCTTCATCCAAAGCATCAATAGCCTTATCCGGGAAGTTACGGTCAGTAATGTAGCGGTCTGTCAACTTGACACATGCTTCCAGCGCTTCATCCGTATAAGTCACATTATGATGGTCTTCGTACTTCTCTTTGATATTCTTCAATATCTGGAGCGTTTCCTCAGCAGTGGTCGGTTCAACAATCACTTTCTGGAAACGGCGTTCCAAAGCACCGTCTTTTTCTATATTCTTCCGGTATTCATCAAGGGTAGTGGCACCTATACATTGTATTTCACCACGTGCCAATGCAGGTTTCAACATATTGGCAGCATCCATAGAACCGGCAGCTGCTCCGGCACCCACAATCGTGTGAATCTCGTCAATAAACAGAATTACGTTCGGATTCTTCTGCAACTCATTAATGATAGAACGAATACGTTCCTCAAACTGTCCGCGGTATTTGGTTCCGGCTACCACAGAAGCCATATCAAGCATTACCACACGTTTATCAAACAGAATACGAGATACTTTCTTCTGAACGATACGCAATGCTAATCCCTCTACAATAGCTGATTTACCTACACCAGGTTCACCAATCAATACCGGATTATTCTTCTTACGACGGCTCAATATCTGAGCCAATCGCTCGATTTCACGTTCACGACCTACCACAGGGTCCAGCCTACCTTCTTCTGCAGCCCGAGTCATATCCATACCAAAGTTATCCAACACCGGAGTATCGTTGGATGGTTTCTTAGACGCTGTTTGTGTAGAAGACTGTGAACCACCACTTTGAGAAGAGCGTGAAGACATATTCATTTCGTCCTCTTCCTCGTCATCATCTTCCGTAAATCCCATGCCTGCATTAGGGCTGGCTTTCATGGAAAGCTGCTCAAACACTGACTTATAATCTATATTATTTTCTTCCAATACCGTAGCGGCCAAATTATTACCATCTTTCAGGATAGCCAGCAATACATGTTCAGTATCAGCAGTGGCACTCTTCAGCAGACGAGCCTCGAGTATACACATTTTCAATATCTTAGCTGCCATAGGAGACAATGGAATGTCTGCATCGGGCAACAAGTTATCATCCTCAATCTCTTTCAAAAAACCTTCCAGGCGTTTCTTAACTCTGTTCAGGTCTATATTCAGTTTCTGCAATATTTCTATAGCTTTCCCTCCGCCGTCTCGCAACATGCCGAGTAGAAGATGCTCCGGACCGATATATCTATTTTTCAGCCGGTTAGCTTCTTCCTTGCTGTAAGTGATAATGTCAGAAACTCTTTGTGAAAACTGATTATTCATACTTAATATTCTCCTTTCCTCATTCTAAGGTGTTACTTAATACAAAGATACGCATTTATAATTTCCAGTACGTATTCTATCGTTTTATTTTATTTATATACAAAACCCGTGCCACAGTTTAATATCCCGTTCACCAGTACCATACTAAAGTGCTTCCATTCTTGGGAAAAGCTCCTTATTAATACCTTATTTATATATTATAAGAACAAAGTGGATAGGAGAATGGTTTTGAAATAAAGTTTATGGGCGAAAACTTTTGTATATCGTAAAAAAGCAGTACTTTAGCGTGGTTTTTCATGAACCAAAGTATGTATAATTAATAATCTTTTTAAATGCTTGAACAAGACAGAATTATAAAGATTAACATCGAGGAGGAAATGAAGTCATCGTACATTGACTACTCCATGTCGGTCATCGTTTCACGTGCCCTTCCGGATGTTAGAGATGGTTTTAAGCCTGTCCACCGTAGAATTCTCTTCGGAATGATGGGACTGGGAAATACGTCAGATAAACCTTATAAAAAATCAGCCAGAGTTGTAGGTGAAGTATTGGGTAAGTATCACCCGCATGGTGACTCTTCCGTTTACGGTGCATTAGTTCGTATGGCACAGCCTTGGGCAATGCGTTACATGGTGGTAGATGGTCAGGGTAACTATGGGTCGGTAGACGGCGATAGCGCAGCAGCTATGCGTTACACCGAGTGTCGCTTGCGCAAGATTGGTGAAGATATGATGCAAGACCTTGACAAAGAAACCGTTGATATGCAAAGCAACTTCGACGATTCTTTGCAGGAACCTACCGTAATGCCTACTCGTATCCCAAACCTTTTGGTAAACGGCGCGTCTGGTATTGCCGTAGGTATGGCAACCAATATGCCGACCCATAACCTTTCAGAGGTTATTGATGCTTGTGTCGCATACATTGAGAACAACGATATCGAGATAGAGGAGCTGATGAACTATGTAAAGGCTCCCGATTTCCCAACAGGGGGATATATATATGGTATGAGTGGCGTACGCGAAGCATATCTTACTGGTCGCGGTCGCGTTATCATGCGTGCAAAAGCAGAAATTGAAACCAGTTCTACACATGATAAAATTGTCATCACAGAAATTCCATATGGTGTCAATAAGGCAGAACTGATCAAAAATATCGCTGATTTAGCTAATGATAAGAAAATAGAAGGTATCTCCAATGCCAATGACGAGTCTGACCGTGAAGGTATGCGTATCGTGATTGATATTAAACGTGATGCCAACGCCAGCGTAGTCCTGAATAAGCTCTATAAAATGACACTGTTACAGACTTCTTTTAGTGTGAACAACGTAGCATTGGTACACGGGCGTCCTCGTTTGCTGAATCTGAAAGACATGATTAAGTACTTCGTAGAACATCGCCATGAGGTGGTAATCCGTCGTACTCAATATGACTTGCGTAAGGCTAAAGAACGTGCTCATATATTGGAAGGCTTAATCATAGCATCAGATAATATCGATGAAGTAATCCGCATTATCCGTGCTGCAAAGACACCTAATGATGCCATTGCAGGTTTGATGGAACGTTTCCAATTAACAGAAATTCAGTCTCGTGCCATCGTAGAAATGCGTTTGCGCCAATTAACTGGACTGATGCAGGATCAACTTCATGCCGAATACGAAGAAGTCATGAAGATGATTGCTTATTATGAAGAAATTCTGTCGAATGACGAACTTTGCCGCAAAGTTATTACTGATGAATTAATTGAAGTAAAAGCAAAATACGGAGATGAACGTCGTTCTGAGATTGTTTACTCATCTGAAGAATTCAATCCGGAAGATTTCTATGCAGATGACGAAATGATTATCACCATTTCTCATATGGGATATATAAAACGTACTCCATTGAGTGAGTTCCGTGCTCAAAACCGTGGTGGAGTAGGCTCCAAGGGTACAGATACCCGCGATGCAGACTTCATTGAACACATATATCCGGCAACCATGCACAATACCATGATGTTCTTTACTCAAAAGGGTAAGTGCTATTGGCTCAAAGTATATGAAATCCCTGAAGGTACCAAGAGTTCCAAAGGACGTGCTATCCAGAACTTGCTGAATATTGATTCTGATGATGCTGTAAATGCATATCTGCGTGTGAAGAACCTTTCTGACACAGACTTCATCAACAGCCATTATGTCTTATTCTGTACCAAGAATGGTGTTATCAAGAAGACATTACTTGAACAGTATTCCCGCCCTCGCCAGAATGGTGTAAATGCCATTACTATCCGTGAGGACGACCGGGTTATTGAAGTACGCATGACTAACGGTGACAACGAAATTATCATTGCTAATCGTAACGGACGTGCTATTCGCTTCCACGAAAGTGCTGTACGCGTTATGGGACGTACTGCAACTGGTGTGCGTGGTATGACGCTTGACGAAGACGGACAAGATGAAGTGGTAGGAATGATTTGCATCAAAGATCCTGAAGCAGAAACCATTATGGTAGTTTCTGAACAAGGTTATGGCAAACGTTCTGATATCGAAGACTACCGCAAGACTAATCGTGGCGGCAAGGGTGTTAAAACGATGAATATCACCGATAAAACAGGTAAATTGGTAACAATTAAGTCTGTAACAGATGATAATGACCTGATGATTATCAATAAATCTGGTATCACCATTCGTCTGAAAGTTGCTGATGTTCGTATTATGGGGCGTGCTACCCAGGGTGTTCGTCTAATCAATCTTGAAAAGAGAAACGATGAGATCGGTTCAGTATGTAAGGTTACATCAGAAAGTATGGAAGATGAAGTTCCTGTTGATGATGAAAATTCTCCGATTCCGCCTACTATAAATGAGGTAGAAGGAGAGGAGAAAGACTATAACTCTGATAATGAAGTCAATAATAAAGATGAAGAATAGACATAATATTAATTTTAATTTTACAACTATCATGAAAAGAGTATTATTTTCAGTGATTTTATTGCTCGCTGCAGGCTTCACTTTCGCTCAAGAAAAGACTGTGAAAGAAGCTAAAAGCATTGCGAATGAAGTAAAGCCAAACTTTAATAAGGCCGAACAGCTCATCAATCAAGCCTTGACTAATCCTGAAACAAAGGATAATGCCGACACTTGGGATGTAGCTGGTTTTATTCAGAAAAGGATTAATGAGGAGGAAATGAAAGACGCATTTTTGAGAAAACCTTATGATACTCTTAAGGTATACAACAGTGCATTAAACATGTGTAAGTACTACCTCAAATGTGATGAACTGGCACAGGTTCCAAATGAAAAAGGAAAGATTAAGAACAAGTACAGAAAGGCTAACGCTGCTGCAATTATAGCAGAGCGTCCTAACTTGATCAATGGAGGTATTCAATACTATAATTTGGAGAAGAACAAAGAAGCATTAGATTTCTTTGGAACTTACATTGAAATAGCTCAAAATCCTATGTTTGAAAAGGAAAATTTCCTGCAGACAGATACTATTTTACCACAGATTGCATATTATGCAAGTTTGGCAGCGGCTAAAATGGAAGATTATCCTAGCGTTCTGAAATATGCTCCTTATGCACAGAATGATAAGGAAGTAGGTCAGTATGCAATGGAATTCATCTCTACAGCTTTAAAAGCACAAGGTGATACTGTTAAGTGGGTTGCATCTTTAAAAGAAGGTTTGCAGAAATATCCTCAACATTCATTCTTCTTCGGTCATTTGATTGATTATTATAGCAATAATAATAAATACGATGAAGCTATGCAGTTTGCTGATGATATGTTGGCTAAAGATCCTAATAATACATTCTATCTGTATGTAAAAGGATATCTTTATCATAATATGTACACTAACCTGAAAAATGAAAAGAAAGAGCAAGAAGCTGCAGATGCACTCAATAATGCTATCAAGTATTATACTAAAACAACAGAAATAGATCCTAACTACGCAGAAGCATTTTCTAATTTAGGTTTGATCTACTGTCTGCAAGCACAAGACTTCTCAGAGAAAGCAACAGCAGATGTAAATGATCCTAAGTATAAAGAAGATCAAGCAACTTTGAAAGCTTTCTATGAAAAAGCAAAACCTTGCTATGAAAAAGCAAGAGCATTGAAGCCTGACCAAAAAGATTTATGGTTGAATGGTTTATACCGGGTATACTACAATTTGGATATGGGACCTGAATTCGAAGAAATCGAAAAAATGGTTCAATAAAAACACCAATAGTTTTTAATAAAAAGCCTAATCAACCATGTTGATTAGGCTTTTTATTTTTTAGGAGCTTCTTAGTAAATACTTAATTTTTATAATAGGGAAGTATAATAATCTGATCCAATGAATATTAGTATTATATATTAAACATAATACTGATTATTTCTCATTCCTGCTTGCGCTATTTATTTTAGCTTGGGCGTCCATAAATAACTAACAGCGGTGTATCGGAATGGAAAATCATCTTCCGAGCAATACCTGGATTAAATAAACGAGAGAATATATTGCGTTTATAAGTAGTCAACGTAATTATATCAATATGATTAGTTTTTATGTAATTATCTAAGCTGTTCAAGAAATCATCATTCATCACAACATCATAATGGATTTCCAGGTCCGGATACTGCTTTTGAAAGTATTCCTTAATACCACCTAATTTAATTTCATTCCAAGTGTCCTTAACATCTGACAGATGAATCAAAGATACAGAGAAATGAAATGGCTTTAAAGCAGCAATCAAAGAATCGAATGCAATTAAATCCCGTTGATCAAAATTGGTAATAAATGCAATACGTTTAGCTTCTGCCAGCTGTTTAAATGGAGTATTCTCCGGAATGGCTAAAACTGGTACGCGGCTTCGCTCAATTACCTCAGCAGTTACACTACCAATTAAATCTATATCTTTCTGATTTTTACCACGAGTCCCCATAATCACAATACGTGGCCGATATTCCTTCGAATAACGAAGAATTTCCTCTTCTGGAATACCTTCACGCAATACACAACTATATTTTACATTCGGAAACTCTCCTGAAGCTACTTTTGCTTTTACCTTGTCAGATAAAGTGTTTAAGTCTGCATGAACTTTTTGTAATATGTTTTTTACATTTTCATCGTCTGTTAGCTGATAATTAAAAACGTCTCCATAAGGTAATGATGTGGTATAGATTGGTGTAAAGTAAACATGAAGCAACACAACTTCCGCTCCCATATTCTGAGCAAAATTAAAACCAAACTCACATGCTTTCATTGAATAATTAGAAAAGTCTACAGGAATTAAGACTTTGTTACTCTCCTTTTCTACTTTGGGTGACTTCCCTCCCACTACCTCTTCTGAAAGCCAAGCAGAGCTCTCAGTTATCTTCAATGCACGCGGTAGATCGCTTTCTTTTATACGTAAGCGCACACCTGAAGACACTACGGGTTGTATTTGATTTACATTATGAATATAGGTTTCAATACCTTCATTCTCAAGCACATTCTTTAATATCTGAGCTTTTGCATAAGTCAGAATGGCTAAGGTTACTAACTTTTCTTCCATAATCAACTGTTTTTACTTCATAAACAAATAAGAAATCCCAATTGTTTGTCTATCAATTGGGATTCATTTATAACTTTCTTTTCTTAAGCTCGAACAGGCTCAGCACTGGCATTCATTTCATCTAAAATTTTTAGAGCTCTATCAAGGACAGTAGTATCATCCAACATAACCAAACCACCATCCGGACCAGGCTCTAAATGTATCCCAACACTCTTACCCTCCTTAAAATTGTGACCGCCAAAAAAATTTCTAACTGTATCGACGTTCAATCCGAGCTCATCGGCTATTCTATGCATACTACCAGTAGGTAATGAATCTTTAATTCTGCGAAGTTCATTAAATGTTATTGTTCTCATATTTATAAATTTAATGGTTAATAACTCTGTGAGTTTCACTTATCACGCTATAAACTTAAGGAAAAAAAAAGATAAAACAAACTATTTCGGTGTCTTTTTTACAAAAATAAAGAAGCCTGTCAAAAGGAAATTCGTATTTTCCCTTTCAACAGGCTTCTTTCTATTATTAACTATCTTATTATGAAAGAATTATATCTATCAGATAACTTCAACAGATGATGCAGGTACCCATCCTACTTTACCATCCTCTAAGCGGATTTCTTTCCATTCACGCATGGAGTTATCTTTAATTTCAACCTTCCGTCCCTCATGCAATATAAACAAACTGGTACCACTTTCACTCGGAGTACTACGTACTGTTACACTTGGAGTTAGTACGATAGCATTGTTACGGTTTAATAGCTCATTTTTCTGTTGAAAAGCAAAGACATTCGCTAATATAACTAATACCAGAAATACTATCCCTGCAATAAATCCTATTTTCTTCCACACGATTTGCTTGGAAAAGAAGAAGAAGTAAAGAGATGCAAGCAACAAAAAGAAACAAACGACGCCTACCTTTGCCCAAGCATCCACACTCAAACAATTAATCAATGATTTCGTCCAAGATACAAAGAAAACCTCGGGTACGGGAATCACTTTATCAATTGTTTTTGCACGAGCAATCTCCAAATTAGCCCGAATATCAGCATTACCTGGTTGTATTAAAAGTGCACGCTCATAATTTAAAATGGCTTTAGCTATATCACCGGCCTTATAGTAGCTATTTCCTAAGTTATAGTATACCTCAGCCGCTTCTCCTTCTTTCAGCAGAGCTTCATATATCTGAATAGCAGAGGCATAATCATTCTTCACATATGCGCTATCTCCTTCTGCTTTTGTCACACTATTCTCTTGCGCAACAGCTGAGAATTCAGTGTGTGAACCTATTCTTACCGAATCATTCGCTTGTTGTAATGTATCCGATGCAGTCTGTCCAGAAGAGGTCAATGCCATTAACAGGCCAACAAAAGTAAAAAACAGTATTTTTTTCATCATATAACCTCCTAATTAATGTTTAATCGAATTCTCCATTTTACTTATTACTGCTAATGAAGCCGAATAGACTTTATCCATAGCCTGATTATCATCGCCAGGAGCAAACCGGGCAAACTCACAATCATTCAATGCAGCCAAGAATTCTTTAATCAAAGCATCCTCTACTCCATATTTACGAAGTTCCTCTTCAATATTATCTTTTGAAAGTCGAGAAACCGGAATATTCAATTTATCGCTTATATATCCCCAAAGAGCCTTCAAGACTTCGTCATAGAAAACATCTTTTTTATTCTCAGCCAACAACTTACCAGCTAACTTCATACGTTTAACAGCAACCTTATTTGCCTTTTTCGTACGCATTTTCGCAACGTTAGCATTAGCAGCTATCTGCTTACGGTAAATGATAAAGAAAAGAATAAACGCAACACCAGGTACTAAATAGAGCAACCAGTACAATATAGAATCAAAGAAGAAGTCTCCCTTTTGAGAAAGTGTCACATCATTTTGCTTAATGAAGCGAATATCCTCATTCAAGACTTTCAAATCCTCTTTATTCGTAAAGTTAGCAATAGTTTGCGCTGCATCTCCTTCACCTTTCTCTACATGCAATTCATACTCTTCGGTAGTCAATATCTTATAAGTACGGGACTTGATATCAAAATAGCTGAATTTCACCGCTGGTATTTTAAATGTTCCGGCATTGCGGGGAATAGCCAGATATTCAATAACCTTACTACCCGAAAGTCCTGCACTCGTCAGCCTGAATTTATTATCAACTTTAGGGTCATACACCTCGAAGTCATCTGGGAATTTCACCTCAGGATCACCTATTAACTTCAAATTACCTGTACCGGAAATGACGAGTTTAATAGTTACAGCATCGTTTGTCTTTACATTAGTACTATTAATAGAAGAAGAAATGCTAAACTCTCCCACTCCACCGGAAAAATCAGCAGGCTTATCGCCTGGTAAAGGCTTTACATCTACAGTTAGTTTCAGTGTCATCAATGTCTTTTTGACTTCAATGTAATTGCTGCCACCATTAAAGAACGCTTCAAACGGATCAGACACATGAGTAGCTTTAGCAATAGAAGCATCAAAACGTGCCGGATCAATAGTCAAATTACCAGACTGCTGTGGGAACAACACAAATTGCCGGTAAACGGTAGTCTGATAATTCCGCCCTTTATAATGTTCCAAACTCCATTTTCTATCACCCGGGAGTTCTACTTCCTGTGAATGAAATCCCTTAAAATCAGGAAGTTTCACATTGTCAAAACCGCGAAGGTCAACCAAAGTGTAAATTTTATAAGTCAGTAAGAATGCTTCTTGTTCATACACATTGGTCTTACTAATAGTAGGCAAAATAAAGAGGTCCTGATTGGAAACAGAAGTTCCTGAAGAAGCACGGCTGGTATTGCCCTGCTGGCTACTACTACCTCCGCCTGAAGAAGCTGCTCTGGCCTGATCTGCTGGCAGAACCTTGATTTGCACAGAATTAGAAACCATCTGATTACCATCGGCTGTAATTGTAGCTCCTGGAATTGTAAAACTACCCTCAGCAGTAGCCATCAGTATATAAGTGAAAGTAATACTGCTGGTTGAGGTCGATACCCCATTAACTATTTGCATACTACTTTGCTGAGAGCGACTGGGTCCCATCAGTACGTCAAATCCCTTAATAGAAGGAGCACGGAAATCTCTCACCTTCTGTGTAGTCACTGTATATGCCAGTCTGAACTGGTCACCCACCGCTACAGCATCAGGAGCTGACGCGGTAAATGACACCTTGTCATTAGCCAAAGCTTGCAGACTGACTACTACCAGTGCTATCCATAAGAAAATTAATTTTCTCATATATTATCGTATCTTTTATTATTTACCAATCCTTTTCCAAACGACCACCTTGGATAACTTGCTGTTTCTTCACCTTATCCTGTACATCTTTCTCATCTTGCATCACCGACTTCAAAAGTTGTTCAGCATTTTCCTTTGACATCTGATTTTCTTGTGGCTGAGGAGGTTGCTGCTGTTGATCCTGGTTCTGCTGATCTTGCTGATTTTGGTCTTGTTTGTCTTTATCTTGTTCTTTTTCCTGCTCCTTTTTGTCCTGATTCTGATCTTGGTTCTGATCTTGATTCTGCTGATTCTGTTCCTGATCTTTCAGCATTTTCTGAGCCAAAGCCAAGTTATAACGCGTCTCGTTATCTTTCGGATTATTACGCAATGACTCTTTGTATGCTTCCACAGCTTTAGCATAATCCTTACCGGACTGAAATATTACTCCCATATTATGATAGATTTGAGCAAGATTGCCCTTATCTTTCTCCATTTTAGTGGCAGCAACAAACTGCTCCATAGCCTCCTGCAACTTATTCTGTTGCATAAGCGTATTACCCAGATTATACATGGATATCGCTGACTTCGGATTCACATCAATAGCCTTCCGATAATTCACTTCAGCATTTACATACGTACTATCTTTATAAGCACGATTTCCCTTACGAATATAGTCGCGTTCCGCTTTCTGTGCAGAAACTGAAATAGCCGTCAGTAGCAGCAAGATAATTCCGATAGTTCTATTTCTCATCATCATACCTTTCTTCCTTTTTAAACAGATGGATATTACGGAATAACGGGTTTTTACGTTCCAAAATCAGCATTTCAGCCAACAACAGTAACAATATAATCCATGCAACAGCTTGGAATTGTTCGTTGAACTCTGTATAAACCTGTGTTTCCACATCCGCTTTCGCCATTTTATTAATCTCTTGAGCAATTGCCTTTTGCGCAGCATTTGAATTGTCTACACGCACATAAATCCCATCTCCTGCCTGAGCTATTTCCTGACACATCTGCTCATTCAAGCGGGTTACAACCACGTTTCCGTCACGGTCACGACGGAAGTCATTGGTTCCTTCTACGGGGATAGGTGCACCATCAGGCATACCCACACCCAGAACACTGACTTGAATACCTTTTTCCGCAGCAGCCTTGGCCGCTTCCACAGCTCCGCCTTCATGGTTTTCACCGTCAGTAATAACGATGACGGCACGCCCTACTCCTTCCTGGGGTGTAAAACTGCGGGTAGCCAAATTAATAGCTGCACCGATAGCCGTACCCTGCTTGGATATCAACGACGGATTAATAGATTCCAAAAACATCTTGGCAGAAATATAATCGCTTGTAATAGGCAACTGTGTAAAGGCATCACCGGCAAACACAATCATACCTACCTTATCATTCTCCATCTTGTCAACCAACTGTGCTACCAGTCTCTTGGCTTTCTCCAGACGACTGGGTTGTACATCTTGTGCCAACATAGAGTTAGAAATATCCAACGCAATCATTACCTCTACTCCCTGACGCTTCACAGTCTCCAGCTTAGAGCCAAACTGCGGGCGTGCCAGCAATACAGCAAACAGTCCGATTGCAGCAAACACCAGCCAAAACTTCACATCCGGACGATATTTAGATACATCCGGCATCAACTGTGCCATTAGCACCGGATCGCCAAACTTGCGGATCGCTTTCCGTCTCCGATAATTGGAGTACAGGTAGAAAGCCGCCAGGAAAGGCAACAGGATCAACAGGTATAAATATGTAGGTTCTTCAAATCGAAACATCTTTCTATGTACAATTTAGTAATTTACAATTAATGCATTGTTTTAAGGTATCTTCTTCAAGATAGAATTACGAAGCAACACTTCAAGTAACACGCACAAGAATGCCGCCAAAGCAAACCAACGGTATTCTTCCTGGCGCTTGCTGTATTCCTTCACATTCAACTTGGTTTTCTCCAACTTATCGATCTCCTCATATACCTCTTTCAGCTTAGAATTACTGGTGGCACGGAAATAATTACCTTCTGTGGTAGCCGCAATCTGCGTCAGTGTCTTCTCATCAATCTCCACCGGCATATTGACATACTGCACAGTGTTACCCACCGGATAAGGATACGGAGCCATTCCGTTTGTACCTACACCAATAGTATAAACACGAATACCAAAACTCTTAGCTATTTCTGCTGCAGTCAGCGGAGATATATCTCCTTTATTATTTGTACCATCCGTCAACAGAATGATTACTTTAGACTTCGCTTTACTGTCTTTCAAGCGGGTAACTGCATTAGCAATACCCATACCGACTGCTGTTCCATCTTCAATAATACCACACTTAATGCCTTGAAACAGATTCAGAAGCACTGCATGATCCACCGTCAACGGACATTGCGTAAAACTTTCACCGGCAAATAAAGTTATACCGATATTATCATTGGGCCGACCATTGATAAACTCCGCAGCCACATCTTTAGCAGCTTCCAGACGATTCGGTTTCAAGTCCTCTGCCAGCATACTGGTAGATACGTCGATGGCCATCATAATATCTATACCTTCAATTTCACTGTTTTGCCAGCTATTAGTAGTTTGAGGACGCGCCAACACTACGATAATCAATGCCAAGGCAATAATCCGTAACATAAAAGGCACATGCAACAAATAGTTCTTATAACTCTTCGGCGTATGAGCATATACACGGGCATCCGAAATCTGAAGTGTAGCTTCATTATTCCTCCGCTTCATGATATACCATACTATATAAGGTATAAGCAACAGCAGCAAAAACAAATATTCAATATTGGCAAAAACCATTGTATTTACTATTTAACAATTTACAATTTAAGATTGGAGTTACCCTTAAATTCTGCTATCATGCAAAATAATTGTATAACTGCATTCCAATATAAACGAACGAACCAATCAAGGCAACCGACAATACTACGATGCCTATGCCCAGCAATATTTTAGTACGCAATGAACGTTTCTCAATGATGGTAATTTCAGTGGGTTGCGGTTTTGCATTCTCCACTTCTTTCTCCTTGGTTTCATTGATAAATTCGATGGCATTGATCAGATTTGCATCATTTTCGTTCATCAACGGATTATGTTTAGCGAACTTCACCAAATCGGCAGTCTCAAAAAGAGAACGTAAATCTGCAATAGCTTCTTTATCTTGCATTTCAAGCAGCTTTTCTATAATCTCCGAAGAAGTCATTTCCAAAGCATTGAAACCAAAACGCTCTTTAATATACGTACGCAAAGTATCTGTCAATTCCGTGTAATACTCCTTCGGCTGTCCCTTTTGCCATACTTTTTCCCCTTTGATACGCTCTATTTCTTTCATCGCCATCTGATGCGGAGGTAACTTCGGTTCAACCTTTACCTTACGGATGATAGGTTTATTGTCACAGATACGCATAATCAGATAGATAAGTAATAATGCAATCGGAATAAGCAATATGCCACAGGTGATAATCCCATACCAGTCTTCCCACACAAAAGGAGGCTGCATCACTGTCTTCGGACCAAAAAACTGTTCCGGATTCTCAGGATCCAATGGTACATTCATCGAATATACCTTCAGTGCCAATGCCTTCGAACGATATGCCTTATTATCCACCAATACTTCCATCGGTGGCAGATAATACAATGCCGAGTCGAATGATGTAACAGTATACTCCTGCGTAATCAGCATTCGTTTATCATCATTTATATACTGCGTATCCGGCTTTGCAACGTCTATAATCTCCACACCACTTACCAGTGTATCCGTATAAACAGGGAAAATGGCCCGTTTATCGGCATCCAAGGCTACCTGAAGTTTTATCTTCGCCTGGTCACCGATATAAATTTGCAGAGAGTCAATGGTAGCATCCACTGTTACCGACTGAGCCACTGCCTTGCCAGTCAACATCCCCAATAGGGTTATCAGAAATAGATATCTTTTCATTTTTCCGATTAATTTCGTTTCGCAAACAAATTCATCAATGCTTTGACATAGTCCTGATCGGTGCGTACCGACACATTATCGACATTGCTTTTAGTGAATGTTTCGTTCAGTTCCACCTGTTTATTCACCCACCAGTCGTGGTGAGCACGACGAACGGCACGCGACGAAGTATCAATCCACTGCTCATGTCCGGTCTCAGCATCCTTTATTTTCATCAAACCGATAGCCGGCAGTTCCTCTACCCTGCGGTCATACACCTGGATAGCCACCATATCATGTTTCCGGTTGGCGATAGTCATTGCATTCTTAAAGTTCCCCTGATCAATGAAATCGGATAACAGGAAGGCTGTACAACGACGCTTCATTACGTTTGTCAGATATTCCAGTCCGAGCCGGATGTCAGTCCTCCGACTCTCCGCTTTAAAGTCAATCAGTTCGCGAATAATATATAAGATATGCTTACGCCCTTTCTTAGGCGGAATGAATTTCTCTATCCGGTCAGAGAAAAAGATAACCCCGATTTTATCGTTGTTTTGTATGGCCGAAAAAGCTAATGTTGCAGCTATTTCCGTCACCATATCCTTTTTCATCTGCTTCACCGTACCGAATTCCAAACTACCGGAAACATCCACCAGCAACATAACGGTCAGCTCACGCTCTTCTTCGAACACCTTCACATAAGGCTTATTGAAGCGAGCGGTCACGTTCCAGTCAATGTCGCGTATGTCATCGCCAAACTGATATTCGCGCACCTCGGAAAATGCCATACCCCTACCCTTGAAGGCCGAATGATACTGGCCGGCAAAGATATTGTTGGATAATCCGCGCGTCTTGATTTCAATCTGACGGACTTTTTTTAACAGTTCACTTGTTTCCATCTATATCGTTAAATAATTCCGTTAATAAATACCGGCAACGTTCTTTAAAAACGTTGGCAAGATTCTTTAAAAACGTTCACATCATTTATTAACAGGTCTTGGAAGACCTTTTTAAAAATGCTTACTTAATTAAGGTACTTCAACCTTATTCAGTATTTTGCTGATGATCTCGTCAGAAGTCAGGTTACTGGCCTCTGCTTCGTAAGTCAATCCGATACGATGACGCAATACGTCATGAGCCACAGCACGAACATCTTCAGGAATCACATAACCACGACGTTTGATGAAAGCATAAGTACGGGCAGCCAATGCCAGATTGATAGAGGCACGGGGAGAGCCACCGAAACCAATCATATCTTTCAGTTCCTTCAGATCATATTTCTCCGGATAACGGGTAGCAAATACAATATCAACAATGTAACGTTCAATCTTCTCATCCAGATATACCTGACGAACAACTTTACGTGCTTCAATAATCTCCTGAGCTTTCAAAATAGGCTTCACATTGAATTTATCGCCATTGATATTCTGGCGGATAATCAGTTTTTCTTCTTCCATCTTCGGATAGTCGATAACCACTTTCAGCATGAAACGGTCCACCTGAGCTTCAGGCAGCGGATAAGTACCTTCCTGTTCAATAGGATTCTGTGTAGCAAGTACAAGGAAAGGTTCTGGCAACGGGAATGTTTCCGTACCAATGGTTACCTGACGTTCCTGCATCGCTTCCAGCAAAGCACTCTGTACCTTGGCCGGAGCACGGTTTATTTCATCTGCCAGAACGAAGTTGGCAAAAACAGGTCCCTTCTTTACTTGGAACGTTTCGTCTTTCTGACTGTAAACCATTGTACCGATAACGTCGGCAGGCAGCAAATCGGGAGTAAACTGTACACGACTGTACTGTGCATCGATCAGTGAGGCAAGCGTCTTAATCGCCAATGTCTTCGCCAAACCGGGCACACCTTCTAATAATACGTGTCCATCGGACAGCAAACCGATTAACAATGATTCTACCAGATGTTTTTGTCCTACGATGATCTGGTCCATACCAGCAGTAAGGTTGGTAACAAAAGAACTTTGTCTTTCAATCCGCTCGTTCAGTTCGCGGATATCAATTGTTTCAGCCATAAATACTATTATTTTTATTGTTTAAATTCCATTGATCTCTCCAGTATGCTACTGGTAATTATTTTTTTCGCTCCCAAAAGTACAGGAATAAATTAACCATACCAACTAATTTTTATTAAAAAACAATTAGATTAAACTACTTTCATAGAGTTTAGTAGTTAACAATAGTTTCTGAAAAGGATTTCAAATTCGCAGACAGGAATAAATAGCAAATCACCCCTGCAAGTGAAGTATCATCAGCTTGCAGGGGTGCAATATTTTCTTTTATTTCTTTTCGAGCTCCGGTATCTTGATTACAGTACCATACGGCACATGATCAGGATTCTTTATAACACCCGAATTATACTTCACAATATAGGGCCACAGGGCCTTAGTTCCGTAAAAGCGAAGTGCAACCTTTGTCAGAGTTTCTCCTTCCTGGATAGTATAGGTGGCTTTCGTACCCACAATCTTATAATTTACAGAATCTGGTTCAAAAGGAGTTGCAGCAGCTTTCTTTGTCTCTTGTTTAGGAGTAGTAGCAGGAGTCTCTTGTTTTGCAACCGGCTTCGGTTCTTCAACAACTTTAGGAGCAGCAACTTCTGCCACAGTATCTTTCTTCGCCACCACAGTTGTGGTATCTTTTCGAACAATACTATCCGTCAGAGCGACCGGAGCGGCTGGTTTCTCAACTTTTTCATCAGCAACTTCCTCTTTTGATGGCGTGGACATCCTATCCAATAAATCCGGATAATACATAAAAGTAACAGCGCCTACACACAGCAATACTACAAGCACTACAATTCCGATAAAAAACTTCATGGTAGAGCTATCTGCTTTATTCACAGGAGGTGATGGAGGCTCAGAGACTTCATAAGTAGGTACCAAATCTTCTTCATCGGGCGGAAGAGCAGGTTCAGCTTGATAAACAGAGGGCGCTTCTTCCGAAACTGGCTGTTCTTTTATATCCCCTACAGCTTCCTCAACAGTCTGAATTACCTGTTCTTCAACTGTCTCTATTGATTCTTCTTCAGCAATTTCAGTCGTCTCTTCAGTTACTTCAGCCTCTTCTTCTATACTTTCTATGGACTTCTCGGCAGTCTCAACAGATTCCCCTATCAACTCTTCTACATTTTCTTCAGCTGTTTCCTGAGCAGCAACCTGCGATTCTACAACAATCGTAGAACTTTCAGGCTCTACAAAATTCTCTTCTTTTTCCTCCTCTTCAGAATTATTCTCCACCGGTGTATCTTCTAACACTGTTTCATCATTCAATACCACAGTTTCAAAATGCGAAAAAGGTTTGTTTATCAAATCTTTTAAAGTTGGCTCCGGAGTAAATGAAACCTTTGTATGTCCTTGTATTTCAAAACGTTCGCCCGTGTTTATATTTACGCTTTCACGACTATCCACGTTAATCAGCTTAAATGTGCCCAAACCTTTAATCTTCACATACTTATCGCTCTCCAATGATTCTTCAATCAACTGGAAAAATTCTTTTACGAAGCTCTCAGCATCCGTTTTATCCATGCCATGCTTTTCGGCAAGCAATTCTATTAAATTCTGTATGTTCAGCTTTTCATTCATATTTACGAAGGGTTACTTGAGTAGAAGACGACATTATTTAAACTTATCTTTCAGAGTCGTACTAGGTCTATAGGTCAGCACCAACTTAGGTGGAACCAACATACGCAACTTTGTCGTTGGATTGATGGTAATACGCTCCGCTTTCTTCTTTACCTCAAAAGTACCGAAACCTTGTACGGAAACAATATTCCCTTCTTGCAGCTGTTGTGTCATGTCCGACAGTAAAGATGCAATAAGTTCGGATGTATCCTTTATGGTATATCCCAATCTTCGTGACAGTTCTGAAGTAAATTCTTTGTTATTCAAAATACAGATGTTTTTATAAAGTTCGGTGCTATATTAGCAAAACTTCCGCATATACACAAATTCTTCGGGAAAATTATTTAAATAACCTGTCCAAAAAGGTCGAAATCATCGGAACTTATTATCTCTACCTGGTAAAAGTTACCAATAAGCAATGTTTGTTCACCACGCTCTATCAATACTTCCGGATCCACTTCAGGAGAATCAAATTCAGTACGCCCGATATAATAATCCCCTTCCAGACGATCAATAATAACTTTCATAGATTGCCCCACTTTTGCAGCGCTCAATTCAGCAGAAATACCTTGTTGAATGGACATCAACTCATCCAAACGTGCCTGCTTTACTTCCTGAGGTATTTCATCCTCATACTGCGCAGCTGCGTAAGTACCTTCTTCTTCCGAATACGCAAAGGCCCCCATTCTATCGAAACGCACTTTACGAACAAACTCTTTCAACTCTTCAAAATCCGCCTCTGTTTCTCCGGGATGCCCTACCATTAAAGTAGTACGCAAATGGACTCCAGGTACTTCTTTGCGGAATTGCTCTATCAGTTGATAAGTTTCTTCCTGAGTTACATGACGACGCATTTTCTCCAACATCGGATTACTAATATGCTGAAGAGCTATATCCATATACTTACACACATTAGGACGTTCACGCATCACCCGGAACAAATCTGTAGGAAAATGTGCGGGATAAGCATAATGCAAACGAATCCATTCTACCCCGGGAATTTCAGATATACGTTCTATAAGTTCAGGAAGCATTTGCTTCTTATACAGATCCACGCCATAGTAAGTCAATTCCTGAGCTATTATCTGAAACTCTTTTACTCCCTTGTTTACCAGGTAACGGACTTCATCCAAAATTTCCTCTACCGGTCGTGATACATGCCGCCCTGTAATAATCGGAATAGCACAATACGAACACTTCCGGTCGCATCCCTCCGATATTTTCAGGTATGCATAGTGTTTAGGAGTAGTGAGAGTACGCTCTACATGAAGTTCTTCGTGATAGGCTTTACCCAGATCCTGCAATAACTCCGCCCAGTTAAATTTACCATAAAACTTATCCACCTGCGGAATCTCAATCGCTAATTCTTTCAGATAGCGTTCAGAAAGACAACCCATTACATATAACTTTTCCAGAGCTCCTTCTTCCTTTGCCTGTGCAAATTCCAAGATCATGTTAATGGATTCCTCTTTAGCATCACCTATAAAACCACAAGTATTGATAACAGCAATCTCTCCTTTGGGCTTTTCCGTATCATGAGTCACATGATATCCGGCTTCTTCCAGCTGGCGCATCAAATGCTCCGAATCCACCAAATTCTTAGAACACCCTAAAGTTATGATATCAATTGTTTTCCGTTTCATGCATTCTCCCCAAACAACGAGTCAACAAATTCTTTCTTACGGAACACCTGTAAATCTTCCATACCTTCACCCAAACCAATATACTTAACAGGTATTTTAAACTGATCAGAAATGCCGATAACAACTCCACCTTTCGCCGTACCATCCAGCTTAGTGATAGCCATTGCAGTTACTTCTGTAGCTAACGTAAATTGCTTAGCCTGCTCAAATGCATTCTGCCCTGTAGAACCATCCAGCACCAACAGAACTTCATTGGGAGCATCAGGAACCACTTTCTTCATTACATTTTTAATCTTAGTCAACTCATTCATCAAGCCGACCTTATTGTGGAGGCGACCGGCAGTATCAATAATTACCACATCAGCATTATTAGCAACAGCAGAGCTTAATGTATCGTAGGCCACAGAAGCCGGATCAGCTCCCATTTTTTGTTTTACGACAGGTACTCCTACCCGTCCGCCCCAAATATCCAACTGTTCCACAGCTGCTGCACGGAAAGTATCCGCTGCTCCCAGATAAACGCTTTTGCCCGCTTTCTTGAATTGGTAAGCTAACTTACCGATAGTAGTTGTTTTACCCACGCCATTCACCCCTACTACCATAATTACGTAAGGTTTCTTCGTAATTGGTGCTTCAAAATCGTCTACATCATCCGAATTATTCTCCGTTAGTAAAGCAGCGATTTCATCGCGCAAGATAGTATTCAACTCCTGCGCATTCATATATTTTTCAGATGCAGCGCGCTTTTCTATACGTTGAATTATATTTAACGTCGTTTCTACGCCCACATCCGAAGTAATCAGCACTTCTTCCAGATTATCAAGCACTTCATCATCTACTTTCGACTTTCCTGCCACAGCACGGGCAATCTTTCCGAATACACTTTCTTTCGTCTTAGATAATCCTTTATCTAATGTTTCCTTTTTATCTTTTGAGAAAAAACTAAAAAATCCCATATCCTATTTTTTTGTACAATACATTATGCCACAAAGATATAACAAAGTAATGAAAGTACGGGGATAAAGTACAAAAAAAATCCCCTTACCGGAATACGATAAGAGGATTTTATAATCAAACGTCTTTCGACGGGATATCTTATTTCTTGAAAAAGTCTTGTACTTTTTCGTTCAATACCATTTGTTCATCAAAGATGTAAGCACCAGTCTTCGGAGACTTAACCATCTTGATAACCTTTGTATAAGCACGACCTTCTTTAGAACCTTCGTGCAAACTTGCTACAGTTTTCTTTGCCATGGGTTATACTTATTATTTAATTTCTTTATGTACTGTTACTCTCTTCAGGATCGGATTATACTTCTTCAACTCCAATCTTTCAGTTGTATTCTTTCTGTTCTTAGTAGTGATATAACGAGAAGTTCCCGGCATACCGCTATCTTTGTGTTCTGTGCATTCCAGAATCACCTGTACTCTGTTACCTTTTGCTTTCTTTGCCATAATCAGTATTCTCCTCTACTTTTTAGCCAATTACTTTAATGCTTTTCCAATCACAATAACCTTTTGCTACTGCATCGTTCAAAGCAGCGTCCAGTCCTTTCTTATTAATAATACGCAGACCGTTAGCACAAATGCTAAGGCTGATCCAGCAATCTTGCTCTACATAGTAGAACTTCTTGTTAAACAAGTTCAAATCAAAGGTTCTCTTAGTTCTTCTCTTTGAGTGTGAAACATTGTTGCCAATCATGGCTTTCTTTCCGGTAATTTGACAAATCTTCGACATTTCTATCTTATTTTTATAGTTTTTATCTATACTTATTTCAAACAGAGCGCAAAGTAAGTACTTTTATCGATACCAAACAAGTTTTTCATAAAATAATTCATTGTCTGATAGCATTTTTTCTTCATTTTAAGCACTCACAGAGCATCATTAGAGCATTTCGAATGGCTTTTTGTACATTTTCACCCCTTCCATCATCTCCCTCTTGTCTGAAAGTTACAATTTCATTTTTATAGGCAGCAGCAACCCATACGGTTCCGACAGGCTTTTCTGCCGTTCCACCTCCGGGACCTGCGATTCCTGATGTAGCGACAGCACAATCTGTTTTCAGCGCTTTCATCGCACCTTTCACCATTTCAATAACAGTCTCCCGACTGACAGCTCCATATTTCTCCAAAGTTTCAGCAGAGACATGGAGCAGAGACATCTTTACTTCATTAGAATATGCCACAATTCCCCCGTTAAAGTATTCCGAACTCCCTGGAACAGAAGTCACCAGAGCTGCAATACTGCCTCCTGTACAACTTTCTGCGGTGGAAAGGGACAAATTCTTCGATTTTAATAACTCCCCGATCTTTTCTTCCAGCTTCATATACCTTATATATATATTATTTCTATATTTTGTTCTATATTTCCTCTCCACATCACCAAATCCGCATCAACTCCGTGCTTGCTCCGTATCTATACATTTGGACTTGGTATGGAGTTGGTATGGACCAGACACGGACCAGATACGGTACAGACCAAAAAGTGCTCTAAAATTCCTTTTACTGTAACATAACACGTGAGTAGGCCGGTGCATCTATCGAACAGAAATCTTTATCCTGATATTTGAAATAACCTGTAATCGCAATCATAGCGGCATTATCCGTCGTATAACTGAATTTAGGAATAAATATATTCCACCCATACTTTTCGGCATGTTCACGAAAGGCATTGCGCAGACCATTATTAGCAGAAACCCCACCAGCCACGGCTACTTGCTTTATCTTATATTCTTTAGCAGCCTTACGGAGCTTATCCATCAGGATATCCACCACGGTAGCTTCGAGCGAAGCTGCCAAATCCACCTTGTGATGCTCGATGAAATCGGGATCTTCCTTCATCCAGTCACGCAAAGAATACAGGAATGAGGTTTTCAAACCACTGAAACTATAATCTAATCCAGGGATATGAGGTTTGCTAAAAGTAAATGCTTTCGGATTTCCTTGACGGGCCAACTTATCAATAATCGGACCACCGGGATACCCTAGTCCCATTACCTTCGAACACTTGTCAATGGCTTCTCCAGCAGCATCATCAATCGTCTGCCCTAGAATCTCCATATCATTGTATGCCTTTACCAGGATAATTTGCGAATTTCCTCCCGATACAAGCAAGCAAAGGAAAGGAAATTCAGGCTGAGCATTCTCTTCACCTTCTGCTTTAATAAAGTGAGCTAACACATGACCTGTCAAATGATTAACATCAATCATAGGAATACCTAAAGAACGAGCAAAACCTTTGGCAAATGACACACCTACCAACAAAGAGCCCATCAATCCCGGTCCTCTGGTGAACGCCACTGCACTCAATTCTTCTTTGGTCACTCCAGCACGTTTCAATGCTTCATGTACCACCGGAACTATGTTTTGCTGATGTGCACGTGAAGCTAATTCGGGAACTACACCGCCATAGGCTTCATGCACCGCCTGACTGGAAACGACGTTTGATAGCAGATACCCATCTTTGATAACGGCAGCAGAGGTGTCGTCGCAAGAGCTTTCTATTCCTAAAATTATTGTACTCATATCGTTATTTACGTTTAAACGCTGCAAAAGTAATGATAAAAGTAGGATTGATAACGTATTATTTCATATTTTTGTTGGCTAATTCAAACAAACCGCCTATCAGAAAGTTAAAAAAGACAGTTCGCTGGGTGCTCGGTATTATACTTAGTTTGTATATCGGGACTATTTTGTTGTTGAACATTCCTTACGTTCAACAACAAATATCTGTGCTGGTTGCAAACGAATTAGCTAACGTTCTGGGTACACAATTGACCATCGGGCGGATAAATATGGGACTACTAAACCGCATCATAATCGATGACTTATTATTGAATGACCAGTCCGATAAAGAAATGCTGAAAATATCCCGTCTTTCAGCTAAATTCGATATATTACCCCTATTCAAGGGAAAAGTTTCCATCAGTAACGTGCAGTTATTTGGTTTTAACATCAATCTGGAAAAAAAAACACCGGAAGATATACCCAATTTCCAGTTCGTACTTGATGCATTTGCCTCTAAAGATACCATCAAAAAAGAAAGTAATCTGGATATCCGCATCAATTCTTTATTGATACGACGCGGCAAGCTGTCCTACAATGTGCTGTCGGCAGAAGAAACACCGGGAAAGTTCAATGCACAGCACATACAGCTACGTAACATTATTGCCAATATCTCCTTAAAAGCACTTCAAAATGATTCTATAAATGCTGCTATCAAACGTTTAAGTATAGAAGAAAGAAATTCCGGATTTGAGTTAAAGAGGCTGAGCTTAAAAGTTGTGGCAAATGATCAGAAGATGAATATCGAAAATTTTGCAATCGACCTGCCCAATACTTCGCTTACCATGGACACCATACGTATGGAATATGACAGCCTGGGGGCCTTTGGCAATTTTGCTAATGACGTGCACTTCTCGTTCCGTATGCTGCCTTCAGATATCTCACTTCGTGATTTGGCTGCATTTGTTCCCGCATTTTCTCCTTTTAAAGAAAAGCTGCAAATAGCTGTAGAAACAAATGGTACCATTAACCAGCTGAACTGTCCCCACCTATCAATCACAGGAGGACCGCATTTCCGTTTGAAAGGAGATGTATCTTTACAGGATCTATCCCGCCCTCAGGATGCATTTGTATTTGGTAACCTGTCCAATTTATATGCTGATCCGGAAGGGGTTGCTTTTTTTGTACGCAACTTGAGTAAGAATTACGAGGGTGTTCCTCCAATATTACAACGTTTGGGCACCATTTCATTTCATGGAGAAGTATCAGGCTATTTCACGGACATCGTAACTTATGGTTTGGTATACACAGACATTGGCTCCATCAAGACGGACTTGAAAATAAGTTCAGATAAAGAAAAAGGTTATTTTGCATATTCGGGTGCCGTGAAGACTGAAGAATTCGAATTGGGCAATATGCTGGATAACGAAAAGCTGGGAAAAGTAACTTTCAATCTTGACGTTGAAGGTAGCCACTATGATAATCAATATCCTTCCATTGTGATGAAAGGATTGATTGCTTCCATCGACTATAGTGATTATAATTATGAGAATATCACACTGGACGGAGAATACAAACAAGGCGGTTTCAATGGAAAAGCAGCATTGGATGACGAAAATGGTTCTATTCTGCTGAACGGTAATATCAATACCGTCAGCCGTATACCGACTTTCAACTTTCACGCCAGCATTCGCAATGTGCGTCCGCACGAACTCCACCTGACCCCAAAATATGAGGATACGGAACTTTCTGTTCAATTAACAGCCGACTTCACGGGTGGCTCCATTGACGAAATGAATGGAGAAATCAATATCGACAGTCTGCAATTCACTGCACCCGATAAGGAGTATTTCCTGGATAACCTGAAAATCGCTGCCAGCCAGAGGGATAGTTCTCATAAGCAACTGACAGTAACATCTAATTTCCTGAATGCAAGCATCGAGGGAGATTATTCCTATCGTACTCTGCCTGCCAGTGTAATGAATATCATGAGGAAATACATTCCCGCTCTGATATTACCGGACAAGAACCCCATAGAAAGCGAGAATAACTTCCATTTTGATGTAAATATCTTTAATACGGATTTATTGTCCACTGTATTCAATGTTCCCATTAAAATCTATACACACTCTACTCTAAAAGGTTATTTCAATGACAAAGCGCAACGCCTGCGGGTAGAGGGCTATTTTCCACGTCTGCGTTACGGAGATAAATTCATTGAATCCGGAATGCTATTATGCGAAAATCCGGGTGACAAAATTCATGCCCGCCTGCGCTTCAATAACCGCAAGCCGACAGGTGCAATAAACATTGCATTGGAGGCTCAGGCCAAAGACGACCTTATTCAGACTTCCCTAAACTGGGGTAACAGTAGTTCCGTCACCTATAGTGGTAAACTGGCTGCTACTGCACACTTTCTCCGTGCGCAAACCGAAGAACGAGATAACAAGCGTTCCCGTAAGGCAGTTTCGCCATTGAAAACGGTCGTAGATGTACAAAAAACAGATATCATTCTGAATGATACTCTATGGGAAATACACCCGTCACAAGTAGTCATTGATTCCGGGAAAATACATATTAATGATTTCTATTTCAGCCATAAAGACCGACACTTGCGCATCAATGGGGTTATTTCAGAAGAACCCAATGACACGGTACGCCTGGATTTGAAAGATATTAATATAGGATATGTATTCGATATAGCCGACCTTGGGGTTAACTTCAAAGGTGAAGCTACCGGCCCTGCCTATGCCAGTGGAGTATTAAAGACTCCCGTTATGTATACCGACCTGTTTATCCGAAGCCTTGGATTGAATGATGGATTATTGGGCGATGCCAATATTCATGGAGAATGGCATCACGAAGTAAAAGGAATTTATCTCGATGCACATATTCGTGAGAAAGACATAGCCAAAAGTCATGTATATGGATATATCTACCCCATAAAGCCCACAAGTGCACTCGACTTACAGATTGAAGCGGACAGCACCAATCTCAAGTTTATTGAACACTACATGAGTAGTATTACACCGGAATTTAACGGACGGGCCAGTGGCAACGTACATTTCTATGGTAAATTTAAAGGGCTTACTATGGAAGGGCGCGTACTTGGCGATGCCTCCATGAAAGTAGATGTATTGAACACCACTTTCTTCATAAAAGACAGCATTCTGATAGAGCCGAACGGACTGACTTTCCATAATAATCGTATTTTCGACCCTCAGGGTAATCAAGGAAATGTAAACGGTTACCTGCACTATGAACACTTCAAGAATTTGGAATATCGTTTTCAGTTTGACGTAAATAATATGCTGGTGATGAATACAAAGGAATCACTGGATTTTCCTTTCTATGGTACGGTATACGGAACGGGAAGTGCTCTGATTGCCGGTAATGCGCGAGAGGGCGTAAACATAGATGTTGCTATGGCTACCGACCGAAACACCAATTTTGTTTATATAAAGGATAATGTATCTTCAGCTGCCAGCACCCAATTTATCAAGTTTGTAGATAAGACACCTCGTCGTGCTGTGCTGGATTCCATTAATTTGACCTCTGATTACGAGCTGGCACAGCAAGAGATACAGCATGAGGAAGAAAGTCAGACCGATATCCGCCTCAATCTGCTTGTAGAAGCTACCCCGAATGCAACCATGAGAATCGTTATGGACCCTATCGCAGGTGACTACATCAGTGGACGAGGGTCCGGAAATATCCGCACAGAATTTTACAACAAAGCAGATGATGTAAAAATGTTCGGTAGTTACCGCATCAGTCAGGGAGTTTATAAATTCAGCTTGCAGGAAGTGATACGCAAGGATTTTACAATAAAAGACGGAAGTACTATCAGTTTCAACGGTCCTCCATTGGATGCCACTATGGATATCCAAGCAAACTATATGGTGAATTCCGCATCATTGAATGACCTGGTACCCAATGCAAGCAGCTATGGAATCCCTACGAATATTCGGGTAAACTGTACCATGAATTTGACAGGTCAACTCACTTCCCCTGACATCAAGTTGGGACTGGAAGTGCCTAATGAACGGGATGAAGTGCAAGCCCTTATCCGCAACTATATCCCTACAGACGAACAAATGAATATGCAGATTCTATATCTGTTAGGTATCGGCAAATTCTATACACCCGAGAATGTAGATGCCACTCAAAACTCGAACATGATGACTTCTGTGCTTTCATCTACCCTTTCAGGACAACTAAATAATGCACTTTCCAACATTATTAATAGTAACAACTGGAATATAGGTACCAACCTCAGCACCGGAGAAAAAGGCTGGACGGATATGGAATTCGAAGGAATGCTATCGGGACAATTACTGAACAATCGTCTGCTTATCAACGGTAACTTCGGATACCGCGACAATCCGATGGCAAATACGAACTTTGTAGGTGACTTTGAAGCAGAATGGCTTGTGAACCGTAGCGGAGATATTCGACTGAAAGCGTATAATGAAACGAATGACCGCTATTATACAAGAACCAATCTGACAACGCAAGGCATCGGTATCATTTTCAAGAAAGACTTCAACCGATGGAAAGAGCTTATGTTCTGGAATAAGTGGAGATTGAAAAGACTGAGACGGGAAATGGAACAAAAGGAAGCGGAAAAGAACAGCGAAGAACAGACCGAAGAAACTGAAACCACTGCTACCCAGGCCGCAGCAAAAGCAAAAGAAAAGAGAGGGGGAAGTTAATTTTCCCCTTCTCTATTTTCATACAGGCTATTTTCTTATTCATACATCAATTTATAATCATTTATAAAGCCTATTCCTTCCGCCGTTTCTATACAGTTCAGCAACCGCCACTCACAACTGCGCACCCAGCTACGGAAATTCTCTTCGGGTTGATACTCACTCCGGGCGAACTCCAACAAACGGTCTACCTCAAAATTATCGGAAATAATACCTGCTCCGCCTCGTGCCGCATCATAAGCGTTACAATCCTGTTCAATGTGCGCCGGTACCATCAGCAAAGGCTTACCCAGATACATAGCCTCGCAAACGGATTCAAAACCTGCTGTAGTGGCATACGCCCGGCAACCCGACATATAGCGAAGGAATTTTTCGTCATCCAACTGATGAAATGACAATGTTTCATCCATCCTGCATACTTCCGGCTCATCCGGTTTGTCCCAGAAAAAGTGCAAAGGCACTTCAGGGTGCTGCTCATGCCACTGGGAGATACTTTCTCCAAATCCGGCATTAACCATATAACCGTGCACATACTCTCCGAAAGCAGCTTCACAACAAAGCACTTCGCGCCGCAGTAAAGGCGGTACCACACGTATATGCGCTTTTTCGTCCGTTTCCATCGGACGGAATGAGAGAGCCAGCTTCTCTTTGGCTCCGATACACGTGAGTCGTGTAAAAAAACGGAGCATCAGCAAGCTCACGGGATTCTTTTTAGGAAACTCAAAGTCATGATGCAGGAAAAGATATTGATGGCCGACACTGATCTGCGGTACAGAGGGGCGGAAAAAAAGATAAGTCAAGCCCGTCAGTAACTCATAAAAGTTGATTACGAGGTCCGCATCAGTTTCATGGATACGCTGGTGAATATAACAAATGCTACGCAGATAAGCAGGAACCTGCATCAGATTATATGCGATACTACGAGACATGCTGACCCGCTTATTGGCAGGCGTAGGCAGAAAGTTCGGACTGAGAAAGCGTTTCACAGGTGCCTGTATGCTGCGGTTGAAGAAACCCGGCAGGCGACGGGTATTGCTCTTCCCCACCAGTACTTCTACTACCTCGTGCCCGTTGCGTCGTAGAATTTCTTCCAGTGTGATGGCTTGCGTCAGATGACCGCGACCTTCTCCTTGAACAATAAAAAGAACTTTCATCTTTATATTTATAATTTAGTAATTTACAATTTATAATTCACGATTTTAACTACAGAGGCGCTCTTCAGGCTTTTCGTTCATCAGCATATCCTCGTACCGTAACACTTCCCAATTTCCGTCCTCATCCTCTACAAGTGCTGAAAGAGTTTCCATCCAGTCACCGGAGTTAAGATAATGTATATCATCATAATAAGTATTTGCCGGATGATGAATGTGCCCGCAAATGATACCGTCGCATTTACGTGTAGGGGCAAACTTCACCAGTTCCTCCTCAAAATCGGAAATATAAGAAACAGCGGATTTTACTTTTTGTTTAATCGCTTGTGACAAAGAATAATAAGGTTGTCCATGCCGGGCACGATACACATTATAAATACGGTTCAGCCATAATAGAATGGTAGAATAAAAAGTACGTAATCTCATAGTGTCTGTATTTTTAGTTGCAGGCAAAGGTCAGTTATTCGTATTACGCCGATATGTAGAAAATATGACAAGTATCTTTCATTTTTTTCACTGAACTTCCTTATCTTTACAGAAGATAAGCTGCATCTCAACATAACTTTTTCATGCAAGCATGAAAGTTATACCTTCGATTTGCATTATCTTTACTCCCTCAAAAGAAACTCTCGTATGAAAAAGCCCGGAAATATCCTCATTGTCGATGATAACCGCGGTGTGCTCACCGCTGTGCAACTGCTGTTGAAACCCCATTTCGAAAAGATCATCACGCTCACTTCACCTGTCACACTTACCTCTGTGTTGCGTGAAGAAACTCCATCGGTGGTGTTACTTGACATGAACTTTACATCAGGCATCAATACCGGAAACGAAGGATTATTCTGGTTGCAGGAGATCAAACGCCTTCGTCCCTCCTTGCCTGTGGTTCTTTTCACTGCCTATGGAGATATTGATCTTGCCGTGCGTGGCATAAAAGAAGGGGCGACGGACTTTATTGTCAAGCCGTGGGATAATCAAAAGCTGGTGGAAACCTTACTGAATGCAGCCCAAGCCATTCATAATAAGAATAATGGAAAAAATGCCTCTCCTGTAACCTCTGCCATGTATTGGGGAGAAAGTCCCATCATGCAGCAATTGCGCTCGCTGGTGGAGAAAGTCGCCATAACCGATGCAAATATCCTTATCACCGGAGAAAACGGTACGGGAAAAGAGATGCTGGCACGTGAAATTCATGCACTTTCTTCCCGCTGTACGAAGGAAATGATTGCCGTAGACATGGGAGCCATCACCGAAAGCCTCTTTGAAAGCGAGCTTTTCGGGCATACAAAAGGCTCTTTCACAGATGCATACGCTGACCGTCCCGGTAAGTTCGAAACAGCAGACCATAGCACATTGTTTCTCGATGAAATCGGCAATTTACTCTATCACCTGCAAGCCAAACTACTGACCGTATTGCAACGCCGCAGTATTGTCCGTGTAGGCAGCAACCTGCCTATAGCTGTTGACATCCGTCTGATTTGTGCCACCAACCGCAACCTGAACGAGATGGTACAACGCAATGAATTCCGTGAAGATTTGCTTTACCGCATCAATACTATCCATCTTGAAATTCCGCCTTTGCGCGAACGGCCGGAAGACATTCTTCCTCTTGCCGAACGCTTTATAATACGCTTCTGCAAGCAATATGACAAAACATTATTACGGCTTTCCGATGCTGCCTGTACCAAATTGAAAACACACCCCTGGTACGGAAATATCCGCGAACTGGAGCATGCCATAGAGAAAGCAGTCATTATTTGCGACGGCAACGAACTGCCGGCGGAACTGTTCCAGTTGCCTAAGCGTCCCGAAACCTCACGCACCGGAAGCGATGCCGGTACAGAAGCAGCCACCCTTGAAGAAATGGAACGGAAAATGATACAGAAAGCTCTGGACACCTGTAACGGCAATCTATCCGCTGTTGCCGCACAACTCGGCATCACCCGGCAGACTCTCTATAACAAAATGAAAAAGTTCGGATTATGAAACATTACTACCGATGCATCACCGATCGCTACCTTTTCCGTATCGTCATCTCTCTCCTGCTGGCGGGAGCTGTCACGGTATCCATTATTTATAAAGACCTTTTATGGATCGTCATCTCTTCCTTGCTGCTGCTGACGAGTCTGCGCTGGCAATGGAAACTGTATCGTCGGCATACGCAGAAGGTCCTGTTTCTGCTCGATGCCATTGAAAACAACGATGCATCCATCCATTTCTCCGAACACGAAGACATTCCGGACAACCGTATTGTAAACCAGGCCCTGAACCGTGTTGCTTCTATATTATATAATGTAAAGAGTGAAACAGCACAACAGGAAAAGTATTACGAACTCATTCTCGACTGCATCAATACCGGTATCCTGGTACTGAACGATGCAGGTGCTGTTTACCAGAAAAATAACGAAGCCCTCCGCCTGTTAGGCCTGGAAGTCTTCACCCATGTCAGCCAACTTAGCCGTATTGACGCAAATCTTATGGGACTTTTCGCCCATTGCCGCCCCGGAGACAAGTTGCAAACCCGCCTGTCCAACGAACGCGGCACAGTCAACCTCTCCATCCGCGTCTCCGACATAACCATCCGTCAGGAGCATTTCCGCATCCTTGCCCTGAATGATATCAATAACGAACTGGATGAAAAGGAAATCGACTCTTGGATACGCCTGACCCGTGTACTGACACATGAAATTATGAATTCCGTCACTCCCATCACTTCACTGAGTGATACATTGCTGACACTGATACAAGGAAGCGAAGAATTAAAAGCAAAAAGTGAATCTATCTCTTCCGACAAAGAAACTGCTGACGAAATCCGCAATGGCCTGCACACCATCAGTACTACGGGCAAAGGACTTCTCTCTTTTGTAGAAAATTACCGCCGTTTCACCCGTATCCCCAAACCGGAACCTTCCTTGTTCTACGTCAAAGGTTTTATCAATCGTATGGTGGAACTGGCACGGCATCAATATCCTGATTCCCATATCACCTTCCACTCCCACATCACTCCAGATGACCTTATTCTTTATGCAGATGAGAACCTTATCTCACAGGTACTCATCAACTTATTGAAAAATGCCATTCAGGCCATCGAGGCAGCAGGAATTCAAGAAGGTATCATCACCTTACACGCTTATTGTAATGAAAATGAAGCCGTACTCATCGAAGTATCCAATAACGGTCCTGCCATTCCTCCTGAAGTAGCAGAACACATTTTCATACCTTTCTTCACCACAAAAGAAGGTGGCAGCGGCATCGGATTGAGCATTTCACGTCAAATAATGCGCCTGTCAGGTGGCAGCCTTTCCCTACATCCCGGAAAGGAAACCATGTTTGTACTAAAATTCAATTAAGAAGATTTGTAATGAAGGATTATATGAAAAGAAAGTAAAATTCAATCTGAACATTTTACACCTTGCATTTGTTTAAAAATAGACATAACTTCGCTTTGCGATAACTAAATCCTTGAATAAACAACTTAAATAATACCCAATTTATGATTTTTACAGCAGAAAACATTCTTTTAATTGGTTCTATCTTACTTTTCATTAGTATTATTGTTGGCAAGACCGGCTATCGATTCGGAGTCCCTGCCCTGTTACTATTCCTTGTCGTCGGCATGGTTTTCGGTAGCGATGGTTTCGGACTACAGTTTCATAACGCTAAAGAAGCACAATTTATTGGTATGGTTGCTCTTAGCGTTATTTTGTTTTCTGGCGGTATGGATACTAAATTCAGCGAAATTAAGCCGATTCTTGTTCCAGGTATTGTCCTTTCTACGGCCGGTGTATTACTTACAGCTATTTTTACGGGTTTATTCATCTGGTGGATCTCCGGCATGAGTTGGTCAAACATTTACCTGCCCATCACTACTTCTCTGCTTCTTGCTTCTACGATGTCTTCTACCGATTCCGCTTCAGTATTCGCTATTCTGCGTTCGCAGAAGATGAATCTGAAACATAACCTTCGTCCCATGCTGGAACTCGAAAGTGGTAGTAATGACCCCATGGCTTACATGCTTACCATCGTACTGATACAGTTCATACAATCCGGTGGAATGGGTATTGCAGGTATCTTCGGCTCATTCGTTGTACAGTTTATAGTAGGTGCAGCAGCCGGATATCTTCTTGGCAAACTTGCCATCCTCATGCTGAACAGACTTAATATTGATAATCAAGCCCTCTATCCTATTCTTTTGCTTGCATTCGTATTTTTCACTTTCTCCATTACCGATCTTCTGAAAGGAAATGGCTACCTCGCCGTTTACATTGCCGGCATCATGGTAGGTAACAACAAGATAATGCATCGCAAAGAGATTTATACTTTCATGGATGGATTGACCTGGCTGTTCCAAATCATCATGTTCCTTTGCCTCGGTTTGTTGGTAAATCCTCACGAATTACTCGATATCGCTTTGGTAGCAACGCTTATCGGTGTATTTATGATTGTTATTGGTCGTCCGCTCAGTGTCTTCCTCTGCTTGCTGCCTTTCGGCAAAAAGATTACAAACCGTTCGCGACTCTTCGTTTCCTGGGTAGGTTTGCGCGGAGCTGTGCCTATCATCTTCGCCACTTATCCGGTAGTAGCGCAAGTACCGGGTGCCGATGTGATCTTTAATATCGTATTCTTTATCACGATTGTTTCCCTCGTTATCCAGGGTACTACCGTTTCCTTAGCTGCCCGCTTACTGAAACTTTCTACCCCGTTGGAGAAGACCGGCAATGAATTCGGTGTGGAATTGCCCGAAGAAATAGACAGTGATCTCAGCGATATGACCGTTACCACGGAGATGCTCGAAGAAGGCGATACCCTGAAGGATATCACTCTGCCTAATGGAGCACTCGTAATGATTGTGAAACGAGGCACGGAATTCCTGATACCGAACGGATCGCTGAAATTACATTTGGGGGATAAGCTGTTGCTGATTTCGGATAAGAAGAGTAGTGATTAATACATGTACTTTTTCTTTCGTTTGCCCGAAAGAAAAAGATACCAAAAAGAAAGGGCACGGGCTACGTCTACGGTGCTACTCCGATACTGCCATGCGCAGACGGGGCTCGAACTCGCTACGCTCAGACAAATCGCCCCTTACCTGCGCCTGACAATATCTCCGCTTGACGCACCTACGCCTATGCCCGAAGGCTGCGCGATAGAGTGCTGCGCAGTAAAGCGTTGTGCGATACAGGACTGTGCATCACAGAGCTATGTAATATAGAACCACGTAATATTTCCCCCCATTCACGCCGCATGGTCTCCGGCCTCACTGTAGGGGCGTTAAGCGTAGAAAGTGTTTTCGGCGTTAAGAAGGGCAGGCTGTTTGAGCGAAGCGAGTTCCTGCCCTTTAGCTGAAAACACTTTCGGAGTAGCCCCGGAAGTGCAGCCTTGATTTTTTCTTTGGTATCTTTCTTTTGCATCAAGGCAAAAGAAAGTACAATTGGTTATTTTTTCTTTTTCTTTCGCCTCCCACCAAAGAATAAATATATAAACTTGCACGACATCACATTTAGCTCTATATTTGCGCAGTTTTAACTAAAGTGTGCAAATTTAACAGATGGAACAGGAACAACACTTCATTGATTACATTGAACAAAGCATCATTCGGAACTGGAACTTAAACGCCTTGACTGACTACAAAGGTGCTACTCTCCAATATAAAGACGTGGCTCGCAAGATTGCAAAATTCCATATTGTACTGGAAAGTGCCGGTATCCAGCCGGGTGATAAAATTGCCGTCTGCGGTCGTAACAGTGCACACTGGGCAGTTACTTTCCTGGCAACCATCACTTATGGAGCTGTTATTGTGCCTATTCTTCACGAATTTAAAGCGGATAATATACATAATATCGTCAATCACTCAGAAGCCAGACTGCTTTTTGTGGGAGACCAGGTATGGGAAAACCTGAATGAGGACGCCATGCCACAATTGCTGGGCGTTATTCTGATGACTGAATTCACCCCTGTAGTCTGTCGAGACAAACGATTGATGGAAGCTTTCGAGCACCGCAATACACTCTACGGACAACGCTATCCTAAAAACTTCCGTCCCGAACACATCTGCTATCGGAAGGATGAACCGGAAGAACTTGCCATCATTAACTATACTTCGGGTACTACCGGATATTCCAAAGGTGTCATGCTCCCCTATCGCAGCCTTTGGTCCAACGTGAATTACTGCCATGAGATGCTTCCGGTAAAACCGGGCGATAATATGGTTGCCATGCTTCCTATGGGACATGTGTTCGGAATGACTTACGATTTCCTCTACGGTTTTTCAGCCGGGGCACACCTCTACTTCCTCACTCGCATGCCGACTCCTAAAATTATCGCACAGTCTTTCGCTGAAATCAAACCACGCGTCATCTCATGCGTGCCTCTGATTGTAGAAAAGATTATCAAGAAGAATATTCTGCCTCGTGTAGATAATAAAATAGGTAAGTTGCTGCTTCGTCTTCCTATCATCAATGACAAGATCAGGGCTCTTGCACGCAAAGAAGCAATGGAAATATTCGGTGGTAACTTCGATGAAATAATCATCGGCGGAGCCCCGTTCAATGCAGAAGTCGAGCGCTTCCTCAAACAGATAGGCTTCCCCTACACCATCGCTTACGGTATGACGGAATGTGGTCCTATCATCTGTTCCAGCCGCTGGGAAACCCTGAAGCTGGCATCATGCGGTAAGGCAACCACAGGCATGGAAGTGAAGATCGATTCGTCTGATCCGGAAAAGGTGGCGGGAGAAATCATTTGTCGAGGTACCAACCTGATGCTGGGATATTATAAGAACCAGGAAGCAACCTCACAAATCATTGACGTAAATGGCTGGCTGCATACAGGCGATTTAGGCACAATGGATGCGGAAGGTTATGTAACTGTGCGTGGGCGTAGCAAGAATATGTTGCTCACTTCCAGCGGACAAAACATCTACCCGGAAGAGATTGAAAGCAAACTGAATAATATGCCTTATGTTTCCGAGTCGCTCATTGTGTTGCAAAAAGAAAAACTGGTAGCACTGATTTATCCGGACTTTGACGATGCATTTGCTAATGGACTGCAACAAACGGATGTAGAGCGTATGATGGAAGCTAACCGTAACGAACTCAACCAGCAATTACCGGCTTATTGCCAGATCTCAAAGGTGAAGATACATTTTGAGGAGTTTGAAAAGACAGCCAAAAAATCTATTAAACGGTTTATGTATCAGGAGGCTAAAGGTTAACAAAGATATAAGATTAAGTCTATATTTTTAATTAATGTTATAGAACATACTTTTTTATTTGGATAATTTGCAGTTATCCCGAAAGTACGTATCTTTGCAGTGTGTTTTTCATAGTATTAGATTTAAGGTTAACAAAGGTTGGAGTACAGCGGTACTCCTTTTTTTATGTCCATACGTTTCCTACCTCTCACGTGTATACATCTTTTTCTCCGGTCCTACTCCCTTCACCGTAACCTTTTTCCAATGTGCAGGAAGTACGGAAGATAATTGCTCCACACCGCCATCCGTTATCTGCAATCCACAGAAACCGTTTATAACAGCTTGCAGCAATCCGCCTGCTCCCGTCATAAAGTAAGGATTATCACTGGTGGGCGTTTCCGCCAATACACCGAAAGGAGCACGCAAGTTCGGCTGATAGCAACGGCAGAACATCTCATAGGAACGCTTCGCATCCCTCATCCGGGCATACTGCACACAGAATACGGAATAAGACATGGCCGGACCATTCTGCGGATCAATCTTATCGACATAATATTCCATATCCTTCTTTTGCGATTCAGCATCCCCGACAAAATATAATGGATATCCCAATAAATTCACATCCGCCTGCTTTATCATCTCACCGTTGTATGTGGCATGCTCACGAGTGACTCCATCTTTAAAACGAAGAATACGGATGCCCTTGCCCACTTCTTCCCATATTTCCGGAACAGGCTCATTACATATCCTTGCCGCCTCACAAGCATATTCCAAAGCCCGGATAGCCGCACCATTTGTGAAAGCATTATCATCCACCCCATTTGCATATTCATCGGCTCCCACTACATTGCAAATGGAGTAAGAACCGTCATCATTACGCGTCACACGGCTTACCCAAAAGTCAGCAACCGCTTTCATCAGCGGAAATGCTTTCGTCCGCAGCCACTGTCCGTCACGGGTAAGGCAATAATAATTCCAGCAGGCAATACTGATGTCCGCAGTGATATGATGTTCCAGAGGACCTGTCAAAGCAAAAGTAGGAGTCGATTCTTCCCCGTAATCATCACTCTCCCAGGGAAACATAGCCCCTTTGAAGCCGTATGACATTGCTTTCTTGCGGGCAGCCATCAAGCGATCAATACGATAATCGATCATAGATTCGGCAATTCCCTTATTCAGCAACAGCATCGGGGGAAACATCCAAAGTTCCGAATCCCAGAATATATGTCCATTGTAACCTTGCGAAGAAAGTCCCATGGGCGAGATACTCAATCCGCTTCCTTCCCTGCAAGAAGAATAAAGGTTGAAAAGTGCAAACCGAACCGCCCGTTGTGCTTCGTCATCCCCTTCTATCAGGATATCACTTTCCCACAATTCATTCCAAAGACGGCGATGTGCAGCCATCAGTGAAGTTGTACCTTCATGAATAGCATAAATCACCTGCCGTTCAGCCTCATTATACGGATCGCTAAAGTCACGGGCGGAGCACACAGAACCCACCAAAGCAAAAGAGATTTGCTCTCCTTTCTTCAGATTCAGTACGAAAGACATCTCTTTAGTCACTTCATCATAAAAAGGCTCCTGTGCTTTTCCTTTATTAAAAATAAAAGCGGAAGAAGCGGAAACTTTTTGTTGCCGATGCGCAGATGCAGCATAAGATTGCAGCATATACATTTGTGTATCATCCGCCCTCATTTTCCGGAAGCGCTGTGTAGGCTGACTGTATTCTTGGGGAATATCCATCCGGGCAGCAACTTTCAGAGATACATCGGACAGAGCTTTTATATCCACACGGATAAGCCCCGCATAAGGCATATTTCTTAAAGCGTAAATGCTATAATCCACATCAACTTTCCCGGCTGCCCGGAAACTACTGTTATGAGTTGCTTCTTTCATGTCAATACACTGCTTCCAGTTTGTGATACATTCCGTATTCACCTCTTTTCCATCTATATCCATCGACATCTGGAAAGGATTGATTCCTTTCAACACACGGCTTACCCCCTGAGGACCGTCCGTATCGAACACATGATTCAGTATCACCTGCCGCACAGAGAAAGGTTCTTTCCAGGGAAGAATGCCGATTCCGCCATTCGCCATAGGGGCGCCTACATAAGGAGCATTTATATCAGAAGCATGAAGTTGCCACAAAGTGTCATCTTCTCCTTTCACTATCTGCACAAAGAAAAAAACAAGTAGAAAAAAACAGGAAATACGTGCTTTCATAATCAATATGGAATTATAGTTTTCTATGCAAAAATAAGTAAAATCCTCAATAATCCGGCAATCAATTGTTATCTTTACCTCCAAACCAAAACTCTGTTATCATGGATATACATACTTTTATGACTAATTATCGGGAAGCATTTGGTGAACGTGCCGAACTTCCCATCGCTTTCTGGTACTCCGATAAACAGGAAAGCGAAACAGAAAAAATTGGCGGTTGCTTCTTCAAGGGCCTGCAACAGGTAAGGGAAGGTAAAACCATCAGCCTGAACAGCGACGTCATAGGATGTGGCGGCGGAAAGTTCTACACCGGTTTCACGGAAATGCCAATACACGTACCTAACTTCGTATCCCTAAAAGAGAAGTACAAAAAGACTCCTGAAATGGTAACAGATTTCATAAAGCAAATCCAGGTACCGCGTACGGAAAAGGCCTATCTGCATTTTGCCCGGATAGATAAACTTACTTCTTTCGATGATGTGGAGGGTTTGCTGTTCCTTGCTACACCTGATATCCTGTCAGGACTTACCACATGGGCTTTTTATGATACGAATGCATTTGATACCGTAGCTACTCCTTTCGGTTCCGGTTGCAGTTCCGTTGTAACCCTCACTGTTCTCGAAAACCAAAAAGACGGCAAGCGCTGTTTCCTCGGCTTCTTCGATCCGTCCGTGCGTCCCCACTTTGAAGCCAATCTGTTGAGTTTCACTATTCCCATGTCCCGCTTCAAAGAGATGTATCACACCATGCGCGAAAGTTGCCTGTTCGATACACACGCCTGGGGAAAGATAAAAGAGCGTATCAATGAATAAAACCTTGAAAAAAAGTAAAGAAACAATGCCTAATTTTTAATTAGTGTTATAAAAACACTTATATTGGTCTAATCATTTGGAAATACGCAGAATATCCGTACCTTTGCACTGTGTTTTTCATAGTATTAGATTTAAGGTTAACAAAGGTTGGAGTACAGCGGTACTCCTTTTTTTATGTCCATACGTTTGGAATATCCTCGCAAAAGGCTTTTCTTTGTGGCAATGCTTTAAAATAAATAATGCCATGAAAAGAACACTGTTACTCATCAATCTTCTTCTACTCTCTGTATGTGTATTCCCGCAAGAGAATATCGAAGTAAACTATGCTACTATTAAAAAGAAAATAGCCCCTTCCTCACTCACTCCTAATTACCGTACTTTGGTGATTGGAGAGCTGAGGAAAGGGATTTTTATATACCAGATATTCCGGTTTATCAGATATTACCGGACAGCTTTTTCAATCCTTTCAATTCCGCCTTATCTTTCACCTCTATAATGCTGATAGCATAACCACCACCTGGAGCCGCTTTCAATTTTAACACAGTCTTAGGAGAAACAATCCCTTTACGGATTACGTAAGCCTGCGGATTCGTTTTATAATCAGCATCCTTTGCGTCCGCATAAACAGTAGCTATATACTGTTTATCAGCATCCAGAAAATCAAGTTTCAGAGTAGAAGCATGTCCCTGCTCACTGCTGGTACAACCAATAAACCAATTATTCGTACCTTTCGCCTTGCGGGCAGCCGTGATATAGCGTCCCGGTTCTGCTTCCAGGTATCGGCTGTCATCCCAGTCCAGAGCCACATCCTTAATGAACTGGAAAGCATCCATAAAGCGTTCATAGTTCTCAGGCAGATCAGCTGCCATTTGCAGAGGGCTGTACATCGTGACATAGAGTGCCAACTGACGCGCCAATGTAGAGTTTACATGAGCGTGACTATTCGGATTCAGTTTATTCATATCCATTTCAAAGATACCCGGCGTATAATCCATCGGTCCGCCTTGCAGACGGGTGAAAGGAAGAATGGTCGTGTGGAAAGGCTTGCTGCCTCCGAAAGCTTCATATTCCGTGCCACGGGCAGATTCATTTCCTATCAGATTCGGATACGTACGGCACAAACCAGTAGGACGTACAGCCTCGTGGGCATTCACCATAATCTTATGCTTGGCAGCTTCGGTCACGGCATACAGGTAATGGTTGTTCATCCACTGCCCATAATGATATTCGCCGCGCGGAATGATATTACCCACATAACCGCTTTTCACGGAATTGTAACCGTATTGGTTCATCAAGTCATAGGCAGCCTCCATGTGGCGTTCGTAGTTGCGTGCGGAAGCCGATGTCTCATGATGCATCATCAGTTTGACACCTTTGGAGTGAGCATACTCATTCAGGTATTTGATATCAAAATCAGGATATGGAGTGAGAAAGTCGAAAACATAATCCTTGCTGTTGCCGAACCAGTCTTCCCAACCGGTATTCCAGCCTTCTACCAACACCTGGTCGAAACCATGCTCCGCAGCAAAATCAATGTACTTCTTTACATTCTCCGTATTGGCGGGGTGAATGCCATTCGGCTTCACCTTCGTATAATCCGTTTCACCCAGTTTTACAGAAGGGAGATCAAATGTATAAGCCCACGGCTTGCCTGCCGCAATCATTTCCCACCATACGCCTACATACTTCACAGGCTTAATCCAGGAAGTGTCCTCATACTTGCAGGGATCATTCAGATTCAGTATCAGATTGGAAGCCAGCATTTCGCGGGCATCATCACTGACTATCACCGTACGCCACGGAGTGTGGCAAGGTGACTGCATATACCCTTTATCGCCCTGTGCATCCGGCGTCAGCCAGGATTCAAAGATAAGGTTCTTATCATCCAGATTCAGGTGCATGCACGAATAATCCACCAAAGCAGCTTCATGGAGATTGAGATAGATTCCGTCAGCTGTTTTCATCTGGAGGGAAGTCTGCACACCTGTCGGCGAAAACTGGTTTTGTGACGCATTATCAGTAATGGCTCCCTGCATCAAACCGCGAATTTCCGAAAGTTTGGATTCCGTATAATCATATTCCTGAGTATCGTAATCACCGGGAATCCACCAGGCGGTATGATCTCCCGTCATAGCAAACTGGGTATGTTCGTCCTTAATCACGAAGTAAACCAGATTCTTCTGTTGCGGAAACTCATAGCGGAATCCTACACCATCATCATATACACGAAAACGAAGGTTCATATAACGATCCGTGGCGGGCTGTTTCAATTCAACCAGCAATTCGTTGTAGTGATTACGAATATCTTTCGTTTCTCCCCACACCGGTTGCCAGATTTCGTCGAAGGTAGAAGTAGAAACTTTCAGGACTTCAAAACCATCCAGCAGATTATTGGCATTCTTCAATTCCAGTCCCAAGGTGCTGGGCTTAATCACGGATTTCCCTTTATACTCCACTTGATAGGTCGGAGCACCATTCTTTGATAATTCAAAATCCAGCTTCACTTGGCCCGAAGGAGACGACACTCCTTCCGCTTTCCCCGCTAAGGCAAAAAGAAGACAAATTGCGCTAAGCATTAACTTTCTCATAACTATACTTTTTATGGTTGGTATTAATAAATAAATTCAATCGTGTGTTTCGCCCCGTCATCCGGCAATCTCAACATACAAAGATTCTGTTTCTTATCCGGACACCATGCGGTAACCTTAAACTCCGTTTCCATCCCTTCATTCAGTTTTTCCGCTTTCATTTTCCTTACTTTCTGTCCGTCAATAAGCGCCTCCTTCGGCATCTGCCCGGTATAAATGCAAAACATCAGGTTGCGTTCTCCCGGAAGGGCATACTTCTCTCCCGCCCTTTCCCCGACTTCGAGCACATATCCCTTTTCCGTTGTCCGGCAAGATACAGGAGTACGCATAAATTCTCCACGCTGATATCCCAGATCAGTTCCTGCATCTTCATACAGGGAGAAAGACGTTTCACCGCCCGCCGTAGCCGGAAATACCTCAAATGTAATCGGATAAACCGCTTTCTCATCCGTATAATTCATCACAGGCATCTGAGGGATGATACTTCCTTTCCGTACAAACATAGGAATGGTATTCAGCGGAGCATTTGCCGTAGTCCACTGTTCGCCACTATATTCCGTGCGCTTGTCATTATAATCAATCCAAGTACCTTCGGGCAGATAAACATTCTTATTAGTTGCCCCCTTCTTCACTACCGGAGCCACCAGCAGTTCGCTACCAAACATAAATTGTGCATCCGTAGAGACTGTTTCCAAATCCGCCGGATATTCCATAAACATGGGGCGCATAATCGGCAAACCCGTTTCATACGCTTCGCGGGCATAAGTATAAATATAAGGCAGCAAGCGATATTTCATTTCTATGGCAGCTTTAACGTTCTTCTCCGCTTCTTCCCCAAAGAGCCACGGTTCTACCGCCACATCTCCTTCATGGTGAATACGGCTCAGAGGATTGAACGCTCCCAACTGTACCCAACGGGTATAAAGTTCCGCCATAGCGGGATAATCTTCAATATCCCCGCAATAACCTGAAATGTCACACGCCACGAAAGGAATCACACCCAGTCCGGCAGATAAAAGTACCGGAATCTGATTAGCCATCTGTCCCCAGCCTTGCAGCACATCATCTCCATTGCCGCAATCTCCGGTCCAGCCGAAGGTGTAACGCTGCAATCCTGCATAGGCGGCACGTGTCATCTGGAAGACACGAAGATCCGGATTCCGTTTCTCAAACTGTTCCTTTACCACCTTGTCCCAGGTCAGACCATACACGTTATGAATTTCATCATGCATACCCAGGTGGTGCTTCATTACAAGACGTTCCGTTTGTTCCTCATTGCTCCAGGCAGGTTCACCCATATCCGTCCAGAAGCCGGCAATGCCGTCATCTATCGGTTTCTGCTGATAAACTCCCCACCAGTCCGCCACTTCGGGAATGGTAAAGTCCACCACACCGCAGTTGCCACCCCACGGCCAGGGCATATCATAGCTCTTACCCGTAGTGGAGTCTTTCACCAGATAACCCAAGCGGTCCGCTTCTTCCCATTGCTTTTTATTAGCCTGAGAGATAACCGGGTCTTGCGAAACAATCACCTTGAAGCCCATCCCTTTCAAGTCGGCAAGCATCTTCTTCGGATTCTGATAGTTTTCTTTCCGCCAGTTGAAGTCCTGTAGGTATTGTGTCCAGCCTATATCCTGATAGATGATATCGCAGGGAATACCACGCTTGCGGTATCCTTCGGCTATTTCATAAGAGAGCTTCTCGGTAGTCAGCAGGCCGCGGCATTGTGCAAAGCCCAGTGCCCATTTCGGAGGCATGATGGGTTTTCCGGTCAATGCGACATACTGTTTCATGATTTCCTTATAATCCTTACCGAAGATAAAATAGTAAACCATCTCCCCACCGGGAGCTTCAAAGCTGTAATAATCACGGTTTTCAGTACCGAATTTGAATTCTGTCTTATACGTGTTATCCAGAAATATACCATAGCGATAACTGCTCATAAAGAAAGGAATACTTTTGTACAGGGGATCTTCCACAACGCTGTAACAAGGTTTATCACTATTCCACATTTTATAAGATTCGCCTCGGCGGTCCAGCTTGCCGGTCTTCTCACCCAAACCGAAGAAATGCTCATCCCGGCGCAGGGTCTTATACTCCACTTTACGCTCTCCATCGCTGATATGCCCCTTGTCGGCATAATCACTGAACAAGAGCTTCTGATACTTGTCGAATATCTGCAAGCTGAACGGAGCCTTGTTGACGCGAATACGCAGTTTAGGCGTAAATATCTCATAGCAGGCATTCTGTTCGTCCACCCGGACAGTGCCTACATCTTCCAATTCTTCATTAATCACCGCAAAGGAAGGATTTCCCCGCTGCAACTTACCGTCCGGCGAAAACCAGACGCGCACAACGGAGGGACTGCAAAGTTGCAACTGCACAGCCGAATTATCGTCTAAATGAAACGTAACGTCTCTCCCTTCCTGCGAATAAGAAGTACAGTTTCCCGTTACATTTCCGCAATATAAATGCGGAGACAGGCAACACAGTATTAAAAATAAATATATATATTTTCTCATGGTTCTATATCTTTTATAATATGTTCTTTTCTTTTCCGGTTATGAGCTAAATTGATACGCGGACAAGGCGGACGAACGCGGATTTTATAAGGCTGAAAGCCTGAGATTACATAGCGTAGGGCAACGCCCTACGTGATTATGTATATCTCTATTTAAGCCCTGAAAGGGCGCAATCAAGCATACACGCTTTATCTCGCCCTTTCAGGGCTCAGAAATGGGGATGTATATTACGTAGGGCGATGCCCTACGCTATATAATGCAAGCCTTTCAGGCTTAAAATTCAGCCTGATAAATTATCATTTAGCTCATTATTGTGCCATTTTGAATCAACCCCAATAACCGTTTTATTCCATTACAATCATGCTCCAGTATTTCAGTGAAGGAAGCGTAAAGGTTATCGCTCCGTCTTTCTGTTCAAAAGCTAATTCCTGCGAAGCTCCGGCATGTGCATCGGGAGTAGCTACCCACACTTTGCTCACTTTCCCCGCAACATTCAGCTTCAAGGGCACTTTAGTCACCAACCGGGGTTCGGGCATTGTCCCGTTCAGGTCTCTCCAACTTAAACTGTTTGTACTAAGGAAGTTCAGCAGATGAACCACCTGTTTGCCGTTCACCCTTCTGGCGAAAGAAGTAATGGCTGATTTCTGTGGCGGCCAAGTGTTCAGATTCAGATTCTTGCTTGCATCCGTACATACCAAAGTTACCTTCTCCTCCTCCCCGCCATCGCGAAGAAGATTCTGATAAGCAGTCATAAAGTCATAATAGCGCACAACAGCCGTCTTCAAAGCATCACTCATCTGCAAACGGGTATTTGGAAAATATTCACTGCACAACATATGGTCGCCTCCCAATTCCAGGTGCGAACCTCCCAGAGCAAACATCACCGCATCCGTCAGCAAGATTCCCGGCATATTGAACTCACCGGAACCCTTTTCATAATTCATATAAGCCGCAAACACCGTCTTCAATGCCTGATTTCCGTACTGATGGTTCGCTTTCAGGATCGTATATAAATCCGTGAAATCAGCTTCATCCCCCCAAACTTCATTATACAGGAAATCCACTTTCCCCGTACCTGCAATTTGGGATGCCCCATAGCTACTTACTGCATTCATCACCAAGCGCTTATCAGGATGTTTCCCCTTCATAGCTTCAATAAACGAAACATAAGTCTTAGGCAGATTCACCTTATTCCCCTTGTAATCATAGCGGTCGCCACGGTTTCCCAACTGGTCTATCTGATAGCCGTCAAAGTCAAGATTGGCATAGACATCATCGTTGCGCTGGGCAATATATGCCTGCCATTCGGCATTACCCGGATCGAGCAAATAGATATTGCTCTTCCAACTGTCAGGCAATGTATGCGCATCCTTATCCGTATGTCCTGTGCCTTTAAAGATGTACCACTCTTCCTTCACACCGTCACCGGCTGCATCATCGAGTGCACCGAAACAAAGATTATAAAACATCGCCTTCATTCCAAACGAGTGCTGAATGCGGATATAATCCTTTACCGACTGTGTATAAATATCCCGGTTGGCGATGTCCTTATATACCGCATCGAGATGTTCACGCGTACCGCCTAACGGCCAGTGATGCTTGTTGTGCCAATCCTGAAACTGCACACCATTTATATGGCAGCGGTTCAGAAAAGCCATTTCCTCCTGAATTTTACTTTCCGTTTTAGAAGCGTCGAAGGTGGCGACAAAGCCATAACGCGGAAAACGTGCCCAGTCACTGGATACATCGATGGCAATAGTACCGAGAATGACTTCCGTACCGTCTTCTTTAGTGCGATAGACATCCGCCAGATATCCGGTGAAATCCGTTGCAGGGGCAGTCCACGTCCAGGAACCGCCTGCGGCTGCCTGTTCGGAGATTACCTTGTTCAAAGTACGGTAACGTACCTTTGCTCCCGCAGGCAGGGCATCGGCTGTGAAGGAAACGGTTTCACCCGGTTTGTAACAAGCCTTGTCAGTAGTCAGGTTCACGGTTAAATCGGAGGTAACGGGAGTGACATCAGTCACTCCTCCGGTTTCTCCTCCACCACCGTTACCACCGCCGGTTTCATCATTGTCTTTGCTGCACGAAGCCAAAAAGAACATGGCAGCCATTGCATAAACTATATATTTCATCGTTTCACTGTTTTACTATCGAAATTGTCTCTTCCAACTGATTCAGAGTAATCTTATAAGAACCAGCCGTCGTAATCTTCCATTTCAGGTCGATACCTCCAATCATTACATCCAGGTATTGAGCTTTGAAAGCATCGCTGGCCTTATCCAAAAACAACATTGGTTCCGTCTCGCCCGAAGGCTGCTTATCAGCTACGGTCGGCATAAACCAAGCACCGTTCCAGTCCTCTTTCTTATCACAGGTCAGCTTCAACTCACCCACATTCAGTACACCTTGCCAGGTAAATACATACGGATTATCCGTGGCCTGCATCGGCGTGGCATCTCCAATACTCCATCCCGCAGGCGCAGCATCCCCTACCATATAAATCATCTCATAAGGAACAAATTCGCTCATCATCATGCGCTCTTTCCCTGCACGGATATCGACACATATCTTATAGGCCTTACCACATTCGGCATCTTTCAGCACCCATTTATTGTCAGGATCGAACCCTTTCACAAATACCATCTCCGTATCGGTGTAAGCGGCATTGGCATTCTTTGCTTTATACATGCTCTCCCAGCTTCCTTCTGAAGTTCCGAACTTGAATTCCCCACCCTGGCCTGCATCGAACAAACGGGCATAGCGGAACAGGAACGGATCGAGCACATCCTTTTTCATCGGCACAAATCCCCAGTCGTTCATACCTCCAACGAAATAAAGCTGATCGTAAGCCGGTCTGAGGTTCTCAGTCTGAGTCAAGGTGATAACACCGGTAAACAGGTTCGCTTCAACAACATAGTTGAACTCTTCTTCAATCGTAAACGATTCGTCCGGCTGATCGGCACTGGTACGAAGCACCAGCTTTCCGTCAGTTCCTTTGTTGTACGACGGCAAGAAAGAACCCAGCGTAGTGATAAACTTAAAGGAACCCGCAGTCATTTTTCCCGTCCATGTAAATATACCATTGTCTTTCCGGGTCATTTCCGTTGCATCGTCCGCACTCCAACCGCCGGGAGTGGCATCACCTATCAGGTAAAGAGTGGAAGTCAACGGTTTGTAAGCTGTGACACTAAAAGAAGTAGTGGTTACCTGCGTCTCTTCCCGATCCGTTACTTTGGCTGTCAGGCGTGCCTCCAGAGAGAAGTTTTCAGTAGCTTCCGCACCGAAATGCTCACGAAGGATATTATTCAATTCCTCCACGTTCTTCTTCCAGGTATATTCCTGCACGACATTCTCCAAAGCCACATAAGGAGCGGCAAAATTACTGCCTGCCTTGGCAAGTTCCAGTGTATAGGAAATCTTATTTCCTGTACCATAATTCGTGCCTGTTGTCCAAGAGAGTTCCAAGGCATCATCACCATGCGCCTGTTCGTTCAAAACGACTTCCGTGTTGCTGGTGGAAAGCGCCAGTTCATTGTGTCCCTTATCCAATTCCATATAGTCATTGTCCACACATGCAGACAATGCCATGCAACCCAGCAATGCAAATACTAAATGTGAAATATATCTTTTCATATTCTTCTTCTGATTTAAGTGATTAATAACCCGGATTCTGTGTCATCAGTATATTCGCATCCATTTCCGTCTGCGGAATGGGAAACAACAGGCGATTCTTATTCACACTGTTCTTGCCGATGGATTGCAGGAAACGGATGGCATACTCTCCATTATTGACGCGGATCATATCGAACCAGCGATGTCCTTCGAAAGCCAGTTCCATGCGCCGTTCGTGAATAATCTTCTCACGCATCGCCTCCTGCGACAGGCCCGAAACTTCCGGCAATCCGGCACGTTTGCGAACTATGTTCAAGGGAGCGGCAGCTTGGCCGGGTTGTCCCATTTCATTCAGCGCTTCCGCTTTCTTCAGCAAGACATCCGCGTAGCGGTACACAACAAAGTTATTGGGGTTCGTATTGTATTCCGGCGAAATAGTCTTGGACACCAGGAATTTGCGCACGTTATATCCGGTATTGGAGTAAGAACTCTTATAAGTCTTTCCGTCGAAGTCCGGACAACCTGCATAAAGAACCGTCAGGTCTTTCCGGTTGTCACCTTCTTCATACTGGCTCACAAATTCCTCCGTAGGCTGGTTCCAGCCGTAGCTGCCTGCAACAAAGTCCGAGTTGCGAGGCCCCATGAAAGTGGAAAGCCAGGAAGACTGCCCGTCCGTTCCCCAGAAATCATATTCCGTACTTCCGGAATACTGCACTTCAAACAGAGATTCGGGACCGTTATTGATGGTAGCATCGAAGTTATTTTCATACTTGCAGGTGGAAAGGTCGTAACCCAGGTTCGTAATCTCATTGCACAGTTCCACCACGTCTTCATAATAACTCGTATAGTTGGGAGCCAGTGTCAGGTAAATATCCGCCAGCATGGCAAGGGCAGCATCCTTACAGGCACGTCCTTTTTCTTCTTCATTATATTCCGCTTTCGCCGGAAGCAAATCGACCGCATTCTTACAGTCCGAAATGATCTGCTCATAAGTCTGATCCAACGTAGTGCGTGCTATTGCAGTAGATTCACCCGGATTATAAGGTTCCAGACGCAAAGGAACGCCGCCATACAAACGGGCTAAAATATAATAGTAATGGGCACGAAGGAAATATGCTTCACCCATACAACGGTTCTTTATACTTTCCGATACAGCTTCGGCCTGCGGAAGACTGGTCAGCACAATGTTACACTGCCCGATACCTACCCACGGAGAACGCCACATATACAGAGCCATACCATTATCGCTCTGCGTGATAAAATTGGATGCCTGTATGGTTTCCAGACCATCTGTACCACCGCCTGCACCTACCAGGCTGTTGCCCGCAACGATATCCAGCGACCACATACGCTGGTTGTAGAGATTGGAAGACTGAAGCGCCTTGTAGCAAGCATTTGTCAGTGCCACGGCCACATCATCAGTCACAGTTGTTTCAGGATCAACGGCATATTTGGGCGACTTATCCAGGAAGTCATTACATGATACCAGCATCAATACAGCCAGCACGTATAGTAAGTTTGTTATCTTTTTCATATCCAAATCAATTAAAAGTTAAAGTTTAATCCTACACTGAATGTACGGGAAATGGGATAACGGGACAAATCAATACCGTTGATATCCACCTCCGGATCGAAACCGGAATACCCGGTAATGGTAGCCACATTCTCACAAGAAAGGGAAAGGCGTGCATTCTCTATCTGCAACTTCTGCAACCATTGTTTCGGGAAGGTATAAGAGAGAGTGATGTTCTTTACACGCAAGTAAGATCCGTCTTCTACAAAGCGGTCGGATACACGGCAGTTCTGGTTAGGATCGCCGAACACGGCACGCGGCATGGAGTAGCTTGTCCCCTCTCCGCGCCAACGGTTCAGCACATCAGTCGTCTGGTTGTATGCGGCAGCCATACCTACATTGTCGATATTGTTGGCGTTATAAATCTTATTGCCGGCCACTCCCTGAAGGAATACGGAAAGCTCGAATCCTTTATAAGACAAGTTGTTGTTCATTGAGAAGAACCAACTGGGATTGGGATTGCCAATCACCGTACGGTCACTGTCGTTGATGACACCGTCGTTGTTCAAATCCCTGAAACGGATATCACCCGGTTCAGCTCCCGGCTGCACAGCATGCGCATCCACTTCCGCCTGGTTTTGGAACAAGCCGTCCGTCACGTAGCCGTAGAAGGCATTAATCGGATAGTCTTTTGCCAGCATCGTCACATACGAGTTGTTGATCTGGTTGATATAGTAAGGAACCGCGCTGTTCAGGTCCTTAATCTTATTCTTATTATAAGTGGCGGTCACGTTTGTTTCCCAACCCAGTTCTCCGGTCAGGTTGATGGTATGCAGACTCATTTCCAAGCCCTGGTTGCGCACTTTACCGGCATTCGTATAAGTGGTGGTGGTATCTTCAAATCCCGATGTGATGGGGATGGATGCCTTCACCAACATATCCCTTGTCTCTTTCAGATAAGCATCCAGTGAGAATACGATCCGTGAATTGAACAGGGAAGCATCAAAACCGATATTCGTCTGTGCCACCTCTTCCCAATGGATGTAAGGATTGGCAAGCGTAGAGGAAACCAATGCGGTCTGATTGCCGCTCGTTGTTCCGAATGGATATACACTGGTGTTGTAAGATGCCAGGTAACTATAATTGCCGACACTTGCCTGGCTACCGGTCACTCCATATCCTACACGTATTTTCAGGTCGTTCACAACGTCATTCTTCGGGAACCAGCTTTCCTGTGAAATGCGCCATGCGGCAGATACAGAAGGGAAAGTACCCCAACGGTTCTTTTTACCGAAACGACTGGAACCATCGCGGCGGACAGTTGCCGTCAGCATATAGCGGTCTTCGTAAGAGTAGTTGATACGTGCCATGTAAGAGAGCAATGCCCATTCATTGGAACTGCCGCCAATGGCGTACATCTCCTGACCGTTATCCATTTCATGCACATTGTCGAACATGAATACGTTCTTCTGTGCATTCAGGTAATCATTCACATTCCACTGTGCAGACGAACCTGCCATCACTCCCACACGATGCTTTTCTGCAAAGGTATGGTCGAACAGGAAATAGTTATCCCACAGGTAAGTGAATGATTTATTATCGCTCTTGTAACGTGAAGTTTCTTCCGTCGGAATAGGCTTCCAGTTATATTTCGGCGTGAAGTTATCGATGAACCAGAATTTGGCATCGTAACCGAAAGTGCTCTTGAATTTCAGCCATTTGGTAAAAGTCAGTTCCGCTGTCAGGTTGGCAAGGAAGTTATAACCTTTCGTCTGGCTCTTGTTCAGTTGCGTAGGTCCTATCGGGTTGCGGATGCTACCGTACCATTCCGAATTACCTTCCGGCCCACTCCATGAACCGTCTTCATTCTTCACCGGAAGAACGGGAAGAGCTTTCAGTGCATCACCGATATTATAGCTGCCCGAATCCTTCGTATCAGTGCTGAAAGTGATATTATTGGAGAACTTCAACCACTTCAGCACCTGTGCGTCGCTGTTGGACTGAAACGTAAAACGGCGATAGTTTACACTGCGCACCGTACCCGACTGATCGAGAAAACCACCGGATACATAATAATGAGACTTCTCATTTCCTCCGGAATAACTTACCGTATAGTTCTGCATCACACCCGTGCGCAGCAATTCGTCCATCCAGTCGGTACCTGCACCCAGTTCCGAAGGATTTGCCCAATTCGGGTTCGGGTTGCGACCACTGTTCACCATCATATCATTACTCAAATCGGCATACTGGCTTGCGTTCAGCAAAGAAGGAATGTTCGTGGCATTCTGGAAAGCACAATTAGCCGATACCGACAATTTGCCTTTCCCTTCCGTTCCACGCTTGGTGGTGATCATCACTACCCCATTGGCTCCACGCGAACCGTAAATGGCTGTAGCCGATGCGTCTTTCAATACGTCCAGGCGTTCCACATCCGCCATGTTCAGTGAAGACAGTCCCAGGTCGGTAGGCACACCGTCAATCACCACCAGCGGATCGCAGTTGTTAATGGAGCCCAGACCACGAATCTTGATAGATACATTGTCACCGGGCTTTCCGGCATCCACTACCTGCACACCGGAGATGCGGCCCTGAATGGCTTGTCCCAGATTAGAAACGGGGGCATTTTTGATGTCCTTGCTCCCCAAAGAGGAAACAGCACCGGTAAGGTCACTTTTCTTCATGGTTCCATAACCGATAACCACCACTTCGTCCAGCATTTCACTGTCTTCCGAGAGTGTTACCATAATCTGTTTCTGTCCTTTCACGGGAACTTCCAAAGACTTATAGCCCACGAATGAAACTACTATAACGGCATCCGAAGGCACATTCAGCGAGAAATCGCCATCGATACCCGTTATCGTACCGTTCGTTGTGTTCTTCTGCACCACACTGGCACCGATAACGGTTTCTCCGGTCTGGTCTTTCACTACACCTTGTACTGTGATTTGCTGTGCGAACATGCACATCGGAAGTAACATTCCTATCAGACAAACCATGATTCGAAGCCTGATCGGCATTTTGTACTTTTGCATAATATAAGAGTTTAAAGTTAGTAATAAAAATATAGATTCACATGCATTTGTCCCCTCTGTGAAGGAACAATGCAAATGTATCTGATAAGAGGAAGCAATAAGGGGGAAAAGAGTGAAAAAGTAGTAGTTTTAGGCGTTTTATAAGACATAAAACACTAATAATCAATGCCATCAAGAAGATGCATTGTTCCAAAAAAGTAGTAAAAATATAAGCGTAAAAAAGACACTTATATGCCTTAAAAGTGTGGTTTTAGTCTCTCGACTTACCTATTTTCATTACTTCCTGTTCCAGTTGGTCACGGTCGCCCGCAGCTTTATTACGAACTTTGGTACGGTAATTATAAATGGTAGTCACAGAATAGCGCAAGAATTGGGCAATCTTCACACTGTCGGTAATTCCCAAACGGATAAGGGCGAAGATACGCAGTTCGGTACTCATTCGTTCGTTGGCCTTGGGGTAAATCTGCTCCCCTTCGGCAAGCAGGGTGTTGAAGTCTTCTACAAAAGTGGGAAACAGTTGCAAGAAGGTGTTATCAAAATTGGCATAAAATTCTTTCAGCTCTTCTTCTATGAACTTGGAAGATTTGATATTTTTGTATAGCTCATCTACCTTGCCCGTAGCGGCTATCTTGCCTAATGAACGGCGATAGTTATCCATCTTTTCCAGATATACGGAACACTGGTCCATATAGCGGCCGATGTATTCCTCTTTCAAGTAAGAGTTTTCGGCAATGATGTGGTTGGCTTCTTTCAGTTGCAGATTGTAGCGGTGGAGTTCTTCATTCAATTCTTTCAGACGCTTGTTGGCATCTATCACTTCGTGGCGTGCGGCTGCTACGCGTTTCATCTGCTTATACACATAGAAGATGGCAATCAGTAGGAAGATGGACAGCAAGCTGATAGAGACTAACGCCCATTTCATTTGTTCCTGTTGCTTTTCGGCCTTTTGCTGGTAAGTGTCGTTGATGAGGGGGAAAATTTGCAGGATTTCCAGAATACGCAACCGGGCGTTGCAGAACACGGCATCGTCCATACACAATTTCAGATACGAATAGGCACGGTCTATGTCTCCTTCCTGATAGAGCAGCACAGCCAGTTTCCTCAAAGAAATATATTCGCGCACTGCGGACTTCATATCTGCAATGGAGGAAAGAATCAAATACTCCTTCTCTTTTTCAGTGTCTTCTTTCAGGCGGTATGACTCTGATAAAGTGTAGGCACAGATTGCCACATCGTGCACATTATCTATCTGTCCCGCCAGGTAGTCGGTCAATAGCTGGATGGCTTTATCGAACTCGCCCCGCACATTGTGCTGGTCGGACTGAATCAGCGTGTACACCAGAAGATTATCTTTGTTGACCAGTAACAGGGAATCACGGTATCTATCCGTTATCTCGGCATAGAGTTTTTTCTCCTGTTCCGTAACGGCGTAATCTGCCATAAGGCCATAGACGGTACGGTAAATATGGTAATAATACGGGTGCAGGTCATCCGGTAGATGATTGATTTGTACGTTGTGCATCAGGTCGACTGCTTCTTTATACATGCCTGCTGTGCCCATAATCTCGGCAGTGTTCATGAGGGCGTTGTCTTGATGTTCCTTGTTTTTCATTCGCAGGGCTACCTGATATCTCTCGCGTGAGATGTAAAGCGAAGAGTCGGTGTTGTAGGAACGGTATTCATCCAGATATTCTCCCAACAGGGTAAAGCGGTTTTCGTCAGAAATGCGTTGTCTCAAGGCTTGTCTCAGGTCGTTCAGCTTCTTTTCTTTTTGCTCGATGTATACAGGGCGGTTTTGAATTACATGGTCCAGTTGGGATAAAAGGGAGTCTACAACATTGTTGGCGGCATGGAGCTGACACATACATACACAACATAATAGATATAAGGATGTGACTATTTTCTTCATCTGAGTTTCGATTGGTTAAAGGTTACTTCTACAAGAAGTTCTATGCAAAAATAAGTAAAATTTAATAGAATCCCATGCGGATAGCACTTAAATCACAATATCTTTAAAGTAAAGACGATAGTTTTTTAAAGAATGGAGATGCTTACATGTACATGTTAGTAATATCAACATGTGCATGTAAATAAGGATAACATATACATGTAGATAGCGCTGACATGTACATGTAAGTAAGTATATTCTTTAAAAACGGAGAGATAAGATACATATCATTTTAGGAAGAAAAGTACTACAAACCAGTTTTCCCATAGCTACTTTTCTGCTATGAAAATCCCCACAAGGCAAACATTCATTTAATTAATCTAAAAAATAATCGTATTTATTTTGTTGTTTCAAATATTGTTCGTTGTTTTGCGAACAACAAACAAAAAAAGGAGATATAAAGTGAAAAACAAACAGTACACCACAGAGCAGGAACAAATAGCTCGCTTTGCAAAAGCACTGGGACACCCTGCAAGAATGGCTATCCTCAATTTTTTAGCCAGACAGGAAAGTTGCTACTTCGGAGACATTCACGAAGAACTGCCAATAGCCAAGGCGACAGTTTCTCAACACCTGAAAGAACTAAAAGATGCCGGACTGATTCAAGGTGAAATAGAAACGCCGAAAGTCAAGTATTGCATTAACCGTGAAAACTGGGAACTTGCCCGTAAGTTGTTTACCGGATTCTTCGGTGAATGTAAATGTACTTCGTGCTGTGAATAAACAGCACCTTTTTTTATAAACAATGTTCGTTGTTCTACGAACTACGATTATACATATTATTCATTTAAAAGCTATCTGATAATGGAAATTAAAGTATTAGGTACAGGTTGCCCCAGTTGCAAAACTTTGTACGAAACCACCCAACAAGCTATTGCAGAATTAGGAAGTGATGCCACTTTGGTAAAAGAGGAAGATTTATTGAAAATCATCGAATATAATATATTAAGTCTTCCGGCTTTGGTTATAGACGGGAAAGTCGTTTCGGCAGGTAAACGGTTGTCATTGAAAGAAGTAAAAGAATTACTAACCCAATAATTACATGCCATGAAAAAGTTATTCCATGTATTTATTGCAGGTGTTATTTTAGTTTCCTGCGGAAACGGAGGCAAAGAGAAAACAGAAACAGCAAATAGCGAAGCTATGCAGAATGACCGTGTGGAAGTGCTTTATTTTCATGGAGCACAACGATGCATAACCTGTCGGGCTATTGAAACTAACACAAAAGCACTTTTAGACAATCTTTATTCAAAGGAAATAGCATCGGGAAGAATCGTCTATAGGATAATTGATATTTCTCAAAAGAAGAATGGGCCGATTGCAGATAAGTACGAAGTGACATGGTCATCCTTGTTTGTAAATGGATGGAAGAGCGGTCAGGAGAAGGTCAATAATATGACAGAGTTTAGTTTTGCCAATGCAAAAAGTCATCCCGACAAATTTAAGAACGGCATAAAAGATAAAATTGATGAATTGCTAAAATAAGATATCAATGGACTTTCTTCAATCAATATTAGACAATACTTCCATTCCTGCCATAACAGCTTTTATACTTGGAATATTAACAGCTATAAGCCCATGCCCGTTAGCTACCAATATAACGGCGATAGGATTTATCGGCAAAGATATTGAAAACCATCACCGGATATTTATTAATGGTTTGCTTTATACTTTAGGCCGAATAATTACTTATACGATTCTTGGGTTTATCCTTATTCCCATTCTCCGCGAAGGTGCAAGTATGTTTTCCGTACAAAAGGCTGTAAGCAAGTATGGAGAAATGCTAATTGCCCCGCTATTAATAGTGATTGGTGTTTATATGCTCGACATCATCAAGCTCAATTTACCTAAAATCAACTTTAGCGGGAATAATCTGAAGAGAAAAACAAAAGGAAGCTGGGGTGCACTATTCTTAGGAATCTTATTTTCCCTTGCTTTCTGCCCTACAAGTGGAATATTCTATTTCGGTATGCTTATGCCAATGTCGGCAGCAGAAACAGGCGGCTATCTTTTGCCAGTGGTTTATGCGATTGCAACCGGATTACCTGTTATCCTCGTAGCTTGGGTATTGGCATATAGTGTTGCTGGATTAGGCAAGCTCTATAACAGAATACAAGTATTCGAAAAATGGTTTCGTAAAGTAGTCGCCATCCTCTTTATTGCGGTGGGGATTTATTATGCAGTCATGTATTATCTATAAAGTAAGTTTTAACAATCAAAATCAACAGTAAAGATGAAAAAGATAGAAATTTTCGACCCGGCAATGTGTTGTCCTACGGGTTTGTGCGGAACAAACATCAATCCTGAATTAATGCGGATTGCTGTCGCTATAGAAACATTAAAAAGACAAGGGGTAACAGTTATCCGTCATAATCTGAGGGACGAGCCCCAGATATATGTTAGCAATCAGACCGTAAACAATTATCTTCAAAAACACGGTGCAGAAGCATTACCCATCACCCTGGTGGATGGTGAAGTGGCGGTATCTAAAACCTACCCCACCACCCGGCAGATGAGTGAATGGACCGGCATAAATTTAGACTTCATGCCCACAAAATGATATTTGAAACAAAAAAGCATTAGAACACAATGAAAGCATTTAATTTATCAGACATTGACCTTACAAAATATCTCTTTTTCACAGGAAAAGGAGGGGTTGGAAAAACATCTATCGCTTGCGCTACGGCTGTGGGATTAGCAGACAAGGGCAAGAAAATACTTCTTATCAGTACCGATCCTGCTTCCAACTTGCAGGACGTCTTCAACCAATCGCTTAACGGACACGGTTCAGAGATTGCAGAAATTCCGGGGCTGACGGTTGTCAATCTTGATCCTGAACAAGCAGCGGCAGAATATCGGGAAAGGGTGATCGCACCTTTCAGAGGAAAGTTGCCTGAAAGCGTGATCCAAAACATGGAAGAACAACTGTCAGGATCATGTACGGTTGAGATTGCCGCTTTCAATGAGTTCTCGGACTTCATTACCGATGTTCAAAAGCAATCAGAGTTCGACCATATAATCTTTGATACTGCCCCCACAGGGCATACTTTACGGATGTTGCAACTACCATCAGCGTGGAGCACATTCATCAGTGAAAGTACCCATGGCGCATCTTGTTTAGGTCAGCTGTCAGGATTGGAAGAACGAAAAGAAATATACAAAAAGGCTGTTGAAACACTTTCCGATACGGGCGCAACCCGGCTAATGTTGGTGAGCCGTCCTGAAACCGCGCCATTGAAAGAAGCTGCCCGTTCTTCTCATGAACTGCAATTATTAGGAATTAAAAATCAGATACTAATAATAAACGGTGTCTTGCAACAGTTGGATAAAAACGACAGTGTTTCCAGTCAGCTGCATGAGAGGCAACAGAAAGCCCTGCAAAGTATGCCTGCGGAACTATCCGGTTATCCGTTGTATCATGTTCCCTTACGGTCATACAATTTATCCAGTATAGCGAATATCCGGCGGATGCTGTATAGCGACAGCCTTTCCAGTGAAGTAAATTATAAACCTGTGGCATCCCCCAAAGGTGTGGACGAGATGGTGGACGATCTTTATACATCTGGCAAAAGGGTTATTTTCACAATGGGGAAAGGTGGTGTAGGCAAAACTACATTAGCTACTGAGATTGCTTTAAAATTAACCAAGCTCGGCGCCAAAGTGCATTTGACAACTACCGATCCGGCAAACCATCTGAATTATGAACTTGCCATAAAAGCCGGTATCACGGTAAGCCGGATTGATGAAGCGGAGGTTTTAGAGAAGTACAAAAACGAAGTCCGCAACAAAGCAGCCGAAGCAGTCACTGCTGAAGACATGGAGTACATAGAGGAAGATTTACGTTCTCCCTGCACACAAGAGATTGCAGTATTCAAAGCTTTTGCCGAGATTGTGGATAAGGCTGAAACCGAGATTGTTGTGATTGATACCGCACCAACAGGGCATACTTTATTGCTTTTGGACGCCACTCAAAGTTATCATAAAGAGGTTGAGCGTACCCAAGGAGAAGTCACGGGAGCAGTAGCCAACCTGTTACCTCGCCTACGTAATTCAAAGGAGACGGAAGTAGTGATTGTTACTTTACCCGAAGCAACCCCTGTCTTTGAAGCGGAACGCCTTCAAATGGATTTACAACGTGCCGGGATAAACAATAAATGGTGGGTGGTAAATGCTTGCCTCTCATTGACAGATACTCAAAATTCGTTCCTGAAAGCGAAAGCGCAAAACGAATTAGTTTGGATCAAGAAAGTAGAACAATTATCACAGGGAAATACAGCCCTGATAGAATGGAGAAACATATAATGGAAAAGAAGCAAGGAATTGGATTTTTTGAACGATATCTTACCCTATGGGTTGCCTTGTGTATTATTGCCGGAATTGCCGTGGGACAATGGCTTCCGGCAATACCGCAAACCTTGAGCAAATTTGAATACGCCAATGTTTCTATACCTGTGGCAATTCTAATATGGTTGATGATCTATCCTATGATGCTGAAAGTAGATTTTCAAAGCGTTAAGAATGTGGGTAAACGCCCTAAAGGAATAATCGTTACTTGCGTTACGAACTGGCTTATAAAGCCTTTTACGATGTTTGGAATAGCCTATCTATTCTTTTATGTCATCTTCAAGGTATTTATACCCGAAGATTTGGCTAAGGAATATCTGGCAGGTGCGGTCTTGCTTGGTGCAGCTCCTTGTACGGCGATGGTCTTTGTATGGAGTCACTTAACGAAAGGTGACGCCGCCTACACGCTGGTTCAAGTAGCTGTAAACGACTTGATAATATTAGTTGCTTTTGCTCCTATTGTTGCCTTATTATTAGGTGTCGGCGGTGTCACAATTCCGTGGGATACACTGTTTCTGTCAGTATTGTTGTTCGTTGTCATTCCGCTTTCTGCGGGAGTGATAACACGGACATGGGTTATCAGGCAAAAAGGGATAGAATACTTCAACCATGTATTTATCCGTAAATTTGATAACTATACGGTCGGAGGATTACTTTTGACACTTATTATCCTGTTCTCTTTTCAAGGAGAAACAATATTGAATAACCCCTTACATATTCTTTTGATAGCCGTCCCGCTTGTCCTGCAAACAGTCCTGATTTTCTTTGTAGCTTATGGATGGGCAAAATGGTGGAAATTACCTCACAATGTGGCTGCTCCGGCCGGAATGATCGGTGCAAGTAACTTCTTTGAACTGGCTGTGGCTGTGGCTATCTCTCTTTTTGGCTTACAATCCGGCGCTGCATTGGCCACTGTTGTGGGTGTACTTGTGGAGGTTCCGATAATGCTTATGCTGGTACGGATAGCAAATAATACCCAAAAGTGGTTTCCTGAATGATGAGTGAGCTCAGGGAGACTTATATATCATCTGTATCTATTCGATAGTTTTTATCTATTAAAATGTAATTATACTTTCTTGATATACATTGTTCCAAATTATACCTATTGGTTTTACTTACATCCTCAAAGGTTACATCTGTTGACAGCCTTTTTTCTATAACATTTTCATATTCCAGAATATTTTGGAAACTATGCCTTATATACTCTTGACTGAATATAAGGCATACGTATTTTATTTGTCCTACATATTCATCCGTAAAATCCTTTTCCCAGCCAAAAGGAATATAACATCCTTCAATAATCATATTCTGGGAGTTTTCAATACAGGTTTTTATCATCTCCCTGACGATTGGGCACAGATAGTTTGTTAGCTCTGCATCATTACTATCAGCAGGCAATTTACATTGTCCACTTCTAATGACTCCCATCTTCAAGTGATCTATTGACAAGTAGGGATATTTATATTTCTCCAATAGCTTTTGTGCTAGCAAGGTCTTTCCCGTATGCGTATCTCCTGCAATAAGAATAATCATAAGTTTAAGGTATTTCTTCTATAAAATGAGTAGAATATTTATTCCAATATCTTCTGTAACACTTTTTCGCCTCTTCTATATCCTTTAACAGAAACCATAGGCAGAAATGTATTAACCTCTTTATCATTTTTATCATTCAGGATCGTAAATAAAGCATTTACATCTTTTCTGGATGTTTTTTTATTCACACACTTATAATGATTCGCAAATATAAAGAAAGTGTAATTCACTACAATCATGAACTGCACTTTTCTGCACATCATCGAGTTTACTGTTTACAGCTTAAAGCCTTTACTTTTCTTCGGATTACTAACAGCTTACTTTACATGGTAGTGGCAAATGGTGTCAATGATTCAGTGATTTGCACCATTATGAATAATATTTCATTCTTTATAATGTTTGCCATGCTTCCGTCTGAATATTTTTTGTACCTTAGTAGCATAAAGAAATACCACTTCTTCAAGTGGACTATATCTAATTGAAAATACGACAAGCAATATGAAAAATACTGTCATTATTATATTATTCGCTATGTCTTTGCTATCGTCTTGTACCATTCGGCAGGACTACAACCAGCAATTACTTAAGGCAGATTCACTTATGCAGTTTCGTCCGGATAATGCCTTGAATATTCTTAAAAGAATTTCACCTAAAAAACTTTCTACACGAGCTGATAATGCATACTATGCATTGCTGCTGACGCAAGCGCAAGATAAAAACTTCGTTGTACAGAAGGATGATTCATTGATACAGATAGCGGTTCATTATTATGATTCTATTGGAGATACAAAGATGCAAGCAAAGGCACATTATTATTGGGGATGTGTATATAGGGATATGAATCAGCAGGCAGAAGCTATCAGAGAATTTCTTATTGCTGCGCCTTTGACGGAAAAAGTCAAAGAAAAGAGACAATTAGGGTTGATATATAATAATATAGGATATATCTATAATATACAGGACTTCAATCAAAAGGCAGATTCTATCTATCGGTTAATGGAAGTAATTGCCAAAGAATTAAGAGATACGACTCTTTGGTCAGAAGCCTTATCCAGACAAGCTTCTATCGATTTAATGAAAGGGGAAAATTATTTCCCTATTGCTGAGCAAAAGTTGCTGGACGCTTTTGTGACAATGGAGAAGATAAAAAATGACGGCCTAAAAGCTAATATTTCAGCTTCACTAAGTAATTTGTATAGCCGAATGAATCAGGGAGAAAAGGCTTTACATTATGCAAAATTGAATTTCTCTTTACGGAAAGATACTGTATGGCCTTATCAGACTTTTCTTCTTCTGGGAGATGCATACTATAAATTAAAGCAATATGATTCTGCTACTTTCTATCTAAATAAAAGTCTACTGGGCAAAGATTATGGAAGAAAATCGGATGTTTATATGCGTCTGGCAGATATAGCAATGATTCAGGGAAATACGACTTTATCCATAGAATTGGAAAGGAACAGTTCTGCATATAAAGACAGTTTATATCAACTTCGCAGAAATCCAGTTGCTAAAAGAATAATTGAAGTGGAAGCTGATGTTCAAACAATACTTCAAAAGCTATACTATAAAGGGCGTTTACAGATGTATTTGTATAGCTTCATACTGATAACAATAATTATTATTGCGATTTCTCTTTATCTATACAAACGATATCAAAGAAAGAACAATTTATTGAAAAAGGACAAGCAACAATTAGAAAAGATAAATCAGGATTTAAGTCAACATCATGCCAACCTACAAACTGATATAACACAAAAGGGTATGGAGATTGAAAAACTGAGAAAAGAATTAGCTTCGCATCAGGTTAATGAAGAGCAAAGAAAAAAGCTACAAGCAGAATTGGATAAAATAGTCTTAAAGCGAAAGACTTTGGCAAAAGAGGCTTTTCTACACTCACCGATTTATGAAAAAATGCAGGCTATCATTAAAGATTTCCAAGATAAAGATGCATCTGATAAAGAATTAAGCGATCAGGAATGGCAGGAGTTTGTAGCCGAAATGGATATGGAATGGAATAATGCAATAACAGAACTTTGTGTAAAGTATCAATTATCTAAAGAAGAACTCCATCTGGTATGTTTAAGTTTGGTAGGATTCCCATTCTCCCATTTAGAATACTTATTGCATCTCTCCAGAGCAACACTCTACCGCAAGAAAAATCTCCTACTAAAGCGGATTGATACTAATCTGAATTGTGAATTTGAAGAAATTCTGCAAAAAATTAGGTAGTGAGACACTTTTGAGACACTCTGTTTACGTAGGCTTTTGTAATTTAACCGCATAAAACAAAAGTCTGATATATATGAAAAAAGTATTATTCATTTTATTCTCGTTTTTAATCTTTGTCGTTTCTGTAAACGCACAGTTTATTTTTGAAAATTCTGTAATTGTTCTCACACAGAAGAACGGTGACAGAGAAATAGGTGGTAAGAGTGGAGATACAACTCCAGAAGATGCTCCACAAACTCGTAGTAGTATTTCTCAATCTGTGTATGCCTCCTTATATAATAAGGTAGTAACAATTGATTTTCAAACAGTATTCTCTACTGTTACAGTCAATATTGCTAATAAAACTACCGGAGAGATAGTTTCTTCAGAGTTGTTCATCAATCCAACAAGCTTTTCTATTGACTTAAACGGAAAAGATACCGGAGATTATATGATAGAAATTATTTCTAATGAAATATCATTGGAAGGACATTTCTCTTTATAACATTCTGATAAATAGACGAAAGTAATCATGACCGAAGTTGATAATATCGACATTGTACTTTATCATTATTTACAGGCACTATCTGTAAAAGTGAGTAGAGGCACTGTGCATCGTTTGCTCAACACTCCGTTGGGAGATAGCATACGAAGTATCAGTGATGCATTGGATGTGCTTCATGTAAAGAATGAAGTATATCAGCTTCCGTCACACGATTATTTTCCACAATTGGAAGCTCCTTTCATTACAATACTTAAGGTGGACAGAAATCAATTTTGTGTAGTGACGAAAAAGGATGATTTCATCGTAGAATTCCTTAATGGAGACGGAAAAAAACATCATACATCGGTAGACAAGTTCTTGCAGCATTGGGCAGGTACTGTCTTGTTCGGAGAAGCTACTGAAAAGACATCAAACGAACATTTTTGCGTAATAAAAAATATCCTTTTCAATTTGCTACGTTATAAATTTATCATTGCTATACTTTTTATCTTAATATTGGGAATCCAGACTGCTTTTTCTCAAAATCAAGTACCTGTATTTATTGTCTATTTATGTACATTAAGTTTTGGAATTCTAGTGTCTATCGCTATCCTTTACAAAGAACAGATAAATGGGCAATTCATGGAGCAGTTTTGCCATATAGGAAAAGTAGTGAACTGCAATGAAGTACTTCATTCCAAAGGGTCAAGTATAGCAGATGTAGGATTAGGAGAATTATCTCTGCTCTACTTTGCCGTTCTTTTTTGGTTTTCCTTGACCCGATGGAATGATTTTTATGGAATTTCTATCATTTGCTGTGTGATTGCGGTGGTATTTACTTTATATTCTATTATTTATCAGATCTTCATCCTCCAAAAAGGTTGCATGCTTTGCATGTTAGTAAATTTAGTAGTATGGGGCAATGCGATTACTCTTTATGTGTTAAGAAACTACTTTGATATAGTTTTTTCATTCTACTCATTCTTTGCGTTTGCTACTATAGGATGCATCTGTCTGATTCTTGGAATACAACTAAGGACTATTCAGAATAAGGAGAAGGAGAGAATTTCTATAAAGAAGCATTTTAGTGGCTTATTTAATCCGGAAATATTCCAAAAACTACTGACACTCAATCCTCAAATAAAGGAGATGGCAGGCCTGGACATCACACTACATAGTCAAAATACAGGTGATAGCGGAGTGATGATAGTAACAAATCCCAATTGTAAGAACTGTGCAAGAATTCACCGTCATGTAAAAGAAATAGCTTCAAAAATCCCGGTATCATTAGTATTACTGACATTTCCAAATGATAAACAGGGTGAGGAAGTTGCGCAAATTATCATTACAGCTTATTACACTGATGGCTGGAATAAGGCAATGCAACTTTTGGGAGAGTGGTATGAAACAAAACATATTAAAGAGGCAGACAATTACAGTATAACAACTAAAGTACAAGATTTGTGGATAAAGCAACAGGTATATTGTCGGGAACAGAAAATAAACCAAACTCCCTCTGTTATAGTGAATAAACACTATATACCAGAAATATATCCGCTATCAGATTTAAGATATGCATTGACATAAAGATATTATTCTCGAGAAGTAATAGCTGTTTTGGAGCCAGCTTAAAAAAATCCGAGCTAACTTTTTTATTTACTTTTAATTTTTTATTACCATGAAAAATTTAAGTAGTTTTGAAGCATTCAAACTGAACAAGGTTCAAATGAATGCCATCGCTGGAGGTGGTGCAATAACCTGTATGATTGTAGATGACCAAGGTACATATTTTCGCAGTATAGTACAGACTGGATTGACTGTAAAAGAGGCAACACAAGCTGTTTTGGATCAAAATCCTGATGCTAGTCGTGTAAGTTGCAAAGAGACTGTAAGCTATTAAAAAAGTCTAAGGTCAATCGCTAATTAACGATGTGGTTAATGTGATTATTAGTCACTATTAAAACGATAAACTTATTTGAAATGTCTATTATGGATGTTTCAAATAAGTTTTGTTAGATATTTATTCCATATTTAAAATAATGTATTATGAAATATTTCATTTATGTATCATTATTGGGCCTAATTTCCAGTAGTATATTCCTTTCTTCTGATAATTATAAAAAAGAGGAACAGAATAATTCAAAAATAGTCTTGCAACTAGATGACTATATCTGTAGTGAGGGGCAATGGGTATATTTACATGGATGTAAGAGCTGGATATCCGGAAATGAAGTTGCAATTTTCGATTCTGCATACATAGAAAAAGGACAGCATTCAGTTGAATTACAGGCATATCTACCTATGGCAGAATCCTTATTCGTACTTTTTTCTAAAAATGGACCTTGCCAATTAGAAGTAGGAATGGAACCAGACTCTTGTGTGATTATGAATATTGAAGAAGAAGATGGCGAGAATTATTGCTCCAAAAAGGCTCTTCAAGGCGATCTTAATAATTTTATGCATAAAGCTATAGAAGGTAAAAAGTTATATAGAGATAAATTAAAGGAATTTACGAGTAAGGGAGAACAAGATAGTATTGTTAAATTACAAAAAGACAGATTCAATAGCTTAAGTTCATTAATTAGAACGTATAAGCACCCATGTGCAGTTTATAATCTTTGCATATATTTACGGACTGATTTCCCTCAAGAGGGCAAAAAAATGTTTGATGAAGCGGCTGAAAGGTTTCCACAATATGTCTCTTTGCAAGAATCTGCAAAGAAGAAAGAGCCTCTTCCTGGTACGTCTTATGCCCAAAAGGCCAATGAAAGGATTCAATATATGATGGATGAGAAATATCAAATTCCGTTGTTAGATACATCAATAGGAGAAAATATCTCACTATCCTTTCCTGATAATAAAGGATATAAAGTATCCCCTACAAGTGATAACTCCAAATATGTTTTCATTGATTTTTGGGCGAGTTGGTGTAAGCCTTGTCGTAAAGAAATTCCTATTATAAAACAAGTTGCAAAACAATATAAAAAGGAGCTCTACATTTATGCTGTTTCTATTGATACGGATCACCAAGCATGGCAAAATGCAATAAAAGAGGATTCAACATTTTCTTTTCAACATGTTATTGGAACATTCCCTAATGGAAAAAAAACAAAATTATTAAGCCGGTTGAATATAAAAGCCATACCAGCAAATTTTTTGATAGACAAAGACCAGCGTATCGTTGCCAAGAATTTACGTGGTGAACGACTTGTACAAGTTTTAGACAGTCTTATTCAGAAATGAAAAGTGTCCCTCATAAACAATCAATCGTTAAGGTTTCAGATCTCTGTATTTATACCTTCGCTACTATTTTAGTAAGATAAAATGTAAAATTGAAGGAATTCTGAAAAAAACAGATAATGAGACACTTGTGAGACATTCTATCTGCGTAGGCTTTCATATTTTAGCAACATAAAAAAGTCTATTACATATGAAAAAGATATTATTTATTTTATTATCGTTTCTGACCTTATCCATTTCTGTAAACGTACAAATTGCCTTTAGCAATACGAAAATGATACTTGCTATAAACTCTGGCCCTAGTGAAAAAAGAGCTAAGATTGTCTTGCTTTTAGACAATTATGTTTGTAGCGAAGACCAATGGATTTATCTATATGGTTTCAAGGAGTGGCTCTCTGGTAATGAAAGAGTTATATTTGACTCTGTATTTATTGAAAAAGGCCAATGTAAAGCAGAATTGCAGGCAAATATACCTATTGAATGTGAAGCAGCAATACTATTTTCAAAAAATGGTCCTAACTTTTCGCTTCCAATAGAACCGGATTCATGTGTTATAATGAATGTGGAAGAATCTGACGGAGAGTCTTTTTCCTATAAAAAAGCCGTTAAAGGGGAGTTTAACAATAGCATGTACGTCTTTTGGCAAGAGAGAATGGCATATCGTTCGAAATTGCAAGATTTAATTTCAGAAGATAAAAAAGATAGTATTGAGCATCTTAAATCCGAGTGGTTTATTAAATCAATGAACAGGCTTAAAACAGCTAAATTGGGGTATATAGTCCATGATGCTTATATTATATTATCAGTAGATTTTCCAGAAAGAAAACCTGAAATAAAAGCATTATCAAAATTAGTAGCTAAAAAATTTCCTAATCATCTCATGTTACAGGAGTCTGTGGGGAATAGAAAACTTGCTCCTATATCCGAAGAATCAAAGAATGCAGGAGAAAGACTTTTTGAATTGAGAAAGAATAGACTTCAAATTGAACTACTGGATCTATCTTTAGGAAGCAAGTTAGCACTTACTTTTTTTGATATAGAAGGAAATAAAATATCAACAAGTAATTTAGATATAGATTATACATTAGTCGATTTTTGGGCAAGTTGGTGCAAACCATGTCGTCAAGAAATGCCAACAATCAAACATGCTTTACAGAAATACCCTAATAATTTTGCCGTGTATGCTGTTTCTCTTGATGATAAACGAGAAGCTTGGCAGAAAGCTATAAATGAAGATTCTACACAAATATTTAAGCATCTAATAGGGACATATCCTAATGGCCAACGCTCCAGATTATTGCGGCAGTTGAACATTAAAGTAATCCCTACAAACTTTTTGATAGATAAAGAACAACGTATCATTGCAAAAGATTTGCATGGAGAAAGGCTTATACAAGTTTTAGACAGTCTTATTCAAAAATGAGATTCTAAGAGCATTTGCGTTCTAAATGTTTTAGGACTATGTAGCTATGAAAAGTTTCCCTTTTTACATCCAGCATAATGTCATGGACTGTGGCCCCACCTGTCTCCGCATGGTGTCTGCTTACTATGGTAAGCACTATTCACTGGGTGGGTTAAGGGAAAAATCATTCATCACCCGTGAAGGTGTATCTATACTGGGTATCAGTGAGGCTGCTGAGAAGTTAGGCTTTCGGAGTATATGCGTGCAAGTAGATTATAACAAACTCCTGGAAGCTCCCCTGCCTTGCATCGTACATTGGAATCAACAGCACTTTGTTACAGTCTACAAAATAAACAATCAGCAAGTATGGGTTGCCGATCCCGGAGCGGGAAAACTGAAATATACCAAAGAAGAATTTAGCCGTTGCTGGATAAGTTCGCGAAAGAATGGAGAAAATACAGGGGTTGCGCTGTTGCTGGAACCAACTCCCGAATTCTATGCGATGAAAGACGAAGATGAAACCATTGACCGTAAAGGTTTTAGATTTCTATATTCATATCTTCTCCCCTATCAAAATTTGATTGGACAACTGTTGTTAGGTTTGCTCTTAGGCAGCATGATACAACTAATGCTCCCATTTCTTACACAATCCATCGTAGACTTTGGTATTAATAATCAAAACCTTAGCTTTATATACCTAATACTGATAGCTCAACTCATGTTGAGTTTCAGTAGCAGTGCCGTGGAGTTTATTCGTGGCTGGATATTGTTACATCTGGGAACACGTATCAATATTGCCCTCATTTCAGATTTCCTTATTAAGCTAATGAAGCTCCCTATGGGATACTTCGACACTAAAATGACAGGAGATATCCTGCAACGCATCAACGACCATACACGTATTCAGAATTTCCTGACGGGAAGTAGTTTGAGTGTAGTGTTTTCTACATTCAACATCGTGGTTTTCGGTATTGTACTGTTACTCTATAATTGGATGATTTTCCTTATCTTCATGGGAGGCAGTGTGCTCTATGTGGCTTATGTTTGGCTTTTCATGAAGAAGCGGGCGGAACTGGATCACAAGCGTTTTGCACAGCAGAGTGCCAATCAGAGTACAGTGGTACAACTGGTAAATGGTATGCAGGAAATCAAGCTGAGTGCCTGTGAACAACAAAAACGATGGGAATGGGAACGCATACAGGCACAATTGTTCAAAGTGAATATTCGTAGCCTTGCCCTGCGACAATATCAGGATTCGGGAGCGGTATTGATAAACCAAACCAAGAACATTATAATAACGGGATTGGTAGCAAGCCTTGTGGTACGGGGAGAAATGACACTGGGTATGATGCTGTCCGTACAGTATATCATTGGGCAACTGAACAGTCCTGTGAATGATTTGATAACTTTCGCACGCGACATGCAGGATGCACGCCTCAGTATGAATCGTCTGGGTGAAGTGCGGGACAAGCCGGATGAAGAAGAACCAACAAAACAATTGATACGGGAAATCCCTGTGGGAAAAGATTTGAGAATAGAGAATCTAAATTTTAAATACGACCCGTTGAGCGAATTTCCGACACTGGATAATATCAATCTGGAGATAAAAGCAGGAAAACAAACAGCCGTGGTTGGTATGAGCGGAAGTGGAAAAACAACACTCGTAAAGTTGTTATTGGGGTTCTATCCGCCTGCAAGCGGACAAATACTGTTGGGAGATACGCCATTGGAAAATTATAGTATCCGGGAGTGGAGGAAACAGTGTGGCGTCGTAATGCAGGATGGGTTTATCTTCTCTGATAGCATTGCGGGAAACATTGCGCCGGGAGTGGAACACATAGATAAAGAACGCTTGCGCCACGCCGCAGAAGTGGCAAACATACATGGATTTATAGCAGAATTACCGCTGGGATATAACACAAAAATAGGACAAGAAGGGCATGGACTGAGCCAGGGACAAAAACAACGTATTCTCATTGCCCGCGCCGTATATAAGAATCCGGAATTCATCTTCTTCGATGAAGCTACCAATGCACTGGATGCTAACAATGAGCGCATCATCATGGAGAATTTGCAGAAATTTTTCGAAGGAAGGACATCAGTAGTGGTAGCTCACAGGCTGAGTACCGTCAGGAATGCAGACAGGATAGTAGTAATAGAACAGGGACATATAGCAGAGATGGGAACACACGAGGAACTTACTGTAAAGAAAGGTATCTATTACAGGTTAGTGAAAAACCAGTTGGAACTCTGATAAACAGGAAGTCTGAGAGGCATGGAAAAAGAAGAAAAAGATATTGAACTGAGATGTGAGGAGGTGCAGGAGATACTGACACGTCCGCCACATGCGCTGGTAAGGTGGGGAATCACAGTATTCTTCACTGTGTTGGCCCTGTTCTTTATCGGAGGATGTTTCTTTAAGTATCCGGATGTAGTGAGTGCGGAAATTACGGTCACTACGGAGCATCCACCCGTATGGATAGTGGCACGGGGAAATGGGAAAATAAAGGAAGTATATGGCAAAGACCGGGAACGGGTGAAAGTCGGTAAGATCATTGCCGTGCTGGAAAATCCGGCAGAGACAAAGGATGTTTTACTACTGGAAAAAATCTTGCAGGATTTCTGCCTGACAGATAGTTGCATACACAGCACTGTATTTCCCGAAAAATTAGCTTTGGGCAGTGTACAGGCGGCCTATGCCACATTTATCAAGAGCCTGACAGATTATCGTAATTTCCTGTCTTTAGATCTTTACGAACAGAAAATAGAGGCAACTCGCAAGGAATTGCAGGAATATCGCAACTATATAAAACATCTGAATCGTCAGGCAGAACTGGATAAGGAACAGGTACGTATAGCTGAGACTGTACACAGCCGGGAAAAGAAACTTTTTGGTGAAGGACTAACGGCACAATCGGACTATGAAGAGGCTAAACAGGCATTTCTGAACAAGCAGCAGGGACAAGAGCAAATGATGACTTCGCTCTCATCCGCCAAAATACAGGAAGCACAGTTGCAACAAAATATTCTGGAAACTCAAATGGAACGAAGCCGGGAGGCTAACAACTTAGTAGCAACATTAAAAGCTGCTTATGATGAGCTACAGGTAGGCATTGAGGACTGGAAAATGACATATCTCTTCACTAGTCCGGCAAATGGCATACTATCTTACAACGACGTATGGCAAAAGAATCAGAATGTGAACAGCGGAGATAAAGTTTTCTCCATCGTGGCCTCGCAGACCGGGGATATTATCGGCAAGATAAAGCTACCCGTTAACGGTTCGGGCAAAGTGAAACCCGGACAACGGGTAAATATCAGTGTGACAGGATATCCTTATATGGAATTCGGATTTCTGACGGGAAAAGTGTTATCCATCTCTCTACTGACAGATGATAAAAGTATGTATACCGTAACCGTAAGCTTACCACAAGATTTACGGACGTCTTATGGGAAAGTATTGGAGTTTAAAGGTGAACTAACCGGAATTGCGGAAGTTATGACGGATGAACGGAATGTGACCGGGAGGTTGTTCGGACCGTTGCGTTACTTGTGGGAGAAGTATTTATCTTAATCATTTCCAGTAGGCTTATTTCGTATATAAGACGAAAATAAGAGATATAAAAAGATAACCGGATACTTAGAATTGTGAAAGCTATTATATAACTCTGATTTTAAACCTCTCGAATTCGAGGGGTTTAGAAAAAAGCAAAACCAACGACTACAACAAACAAAAAATACCCATCCATGCATACAGGTTAATTAAATACAGCCTAAACAAATTACAATATAAATCTTTTCAATATCAGAATATAGCCCTACCTTTACGCAAAAATATTATTATGGCAAGATTTATGATATTAATCATTAACGTAAATAATGAAGATTAGATATGCTTTACAGGCATCTTAAAAAGGCAAAGATGTTTTTATTTTCGATTAGCCAAGAAATAGGAATGTAATAAAAAGATACTAAACAATATGGAACAACAAATTCAACTCAACGACCACAACAAACAGGAATACCCACCTATGCACACCTGCGAGCATATAGTTAACCGTACCATGATGAATCTTTTCGGTTGTGGACGGTCAGTATCAGCACATATAGAGAGAAAGAAAAGTAAGCTGGACTATGCTTTGGAAACTGCTCCTACCGAAGAAGATGTAAAACGGCTGGAAGAAGCTGTAAATGCAGTGATTGCGCAAGGATTGGATGTTACCACAGAATTCATCACGCAGGAAGAAGCACAAGGACGCTTTGACTTAAAACGACTGCCTGAAGATGCTTCGGAAACCGTACGCATAGTGAAAGTAGGTAATTATGATGAATGTCTTTGTTTGGGAACGCACGTAAAAAATACCTCTGAAGTAGGAACCTTCAAAGTCATCAGCCACGACTGGAATGAAGAAGCCAAACGGTGGAGAATGCGTTTCAAACTGCAATAATATCATATTAAAAGGCACATATATGAAGAAAATCATCTTATCCATCTTTATTATGATGGGACTGGCAAATCTTTCACATGCCCAACAAGGATATCAAAATCCAATCATTCCGGGTTTCCATCCGGACCCGAGTGTTTGCCGTGTTGGCGAAGACTATTATCTGGTCAACAGCAGTTTCTGTTATTTCCCCGGAGTGCCCCTGTTTCATAGTAAGGATCTGGTAAACTGGGAACAGATAGGGAATTGCCTGACACGGGAATCACAGGTGAAGTTAACCAATGCCGGCACATGGGGCGGAATCTACGCCCCTACCATCCGATACAATGAGGGAGTGTTTTACATGATTACCACCAATGTTTCGGACAAGGGGAATTTCCTGGTTCACACCACTGATCCACGTGGTGAATGGTCAGAACCGGTTTGGATAAAGCAAGGAGGTATTGATCCATCTCTTTATTTTGAAGATGGAAAGTGCTATTTGGTCAGCAATCCGGATGTAGGCATCTACCTATGCGAAATTAATCCGATGACCGGAAAACAGTTAAGCGAATCCAAACGTATCTGGAACGGTACGGGCGGACGCCATCCGGAAGGACCACATATTTATAAGAAAGATGGTTGGTATTATCTGCTGATTTCCGAAGGAGGTACTGAATATGGGCATAAGGTAACCATTGCCCGTAGCCGGGATATTGACGGCCCGTATGAAAGTAATCCCGCCAACCCCATCCTGACACACATAAACAAAAACGCACAGAACAGTCCGATACAGGGAACCGGTCATGCCGATCTGATAGAAGCTCACGATGGTTCGTGGTGGATGGTATGTCTCGCATTCCGTCCGCAAACCGGCTCGCATCATCTGCTGGGGCGCGAAACGTTTATCGCACCTGTACGATGGGATAAGAATGCCTGGCCTGTGGTAAATGGAGATGGAAGCATAACCTTACAGATGGATGTCCCCACCCTTCCACAGCAGCCTTTTGACTCGAAAGCTCCCCGCACTACCTTCAACACCGAGAAACTGGGACCGGAATGGATCTATCTGCGCAATCCCAAACAGGAGAACTACATCCTGAACGGTAAGACACTCCGATTGAAAGCAACTCCCGTCAATCTGAACAGTATGGACTCTCCTACTTTCATCGGCCGCAGACAGCAACATATCGACTTCACAGCCGCAACATCCGTTGAACTACAGAAAGGGCAACCGCAGGACGAAGCCGGAATAACGGTATTCATGGAGAATCATTCGCACTATGATTTTTTTATAAGGCAGGATGCTAAGGGACAGCAGTCTATCGTCCTGAGATATCAGTTGGGAGAACTGAAACATATAGAAAAGGAAATCAATATCCCCCAAGGAAAAGTGCAGCTTCAGGTCAAAGGGAATAATGAGTTCTATTCATTCGGCTATTCCATCGCCGGAAATAAGTTCCAGGAAATAGCCAAGATGAATACGCGCTATCTCAGCACCGAAACTGCCGGCGGATTTACCGGTATCATATTGGGCTTGTATGCCGTATCCGCTTCTTCAAAGGCACAGGCTGACTTTGATTATTTCGACTATCAGGGAAACGAATAAGCCGGAGGCGAAACATTTCACATCCATAGTATTCGAAAGCAATTTTATATAATAAATGTACAAAACGGCATAAAACAAGTAATTTTGTCAGAACTTTAGTGACATTTTGTTAATCAGCGAAACTAAAATCAATTGGCATACGTTTTGCGATTATGTTTGTGAACGACGGTTCAGGAACCGCATGGGAGTGATTAAGAAACGGCTCCCGAAAGCAGTCCAAGACCGGAAGTTCAGAACTAACCGAATGTTTAACTTAAAGGATAGGAGACTAAAATTATGATGCCTGTTAGAAGAACTCAAAATTGGTTACCAAGTATTTTCAATGATTTCTTTGATAACGAATGGATGGAAAAAGCCAATGCAACCGCTCCGGCTATCAACGTGCTGGAAACGGAAAAGGAGTACAAAGTAGAATTGGCTGCTCCGGGAATGACCAAAGATGACTTCAACGTTCATATCGACGAAGACAACAATTTGGTTATCAGCATGGAAAAGAAGACTGAAAACAAGGAGGAAAAGAAAGACGGTCGCTATCTGCGTCGCGAATTCTCATACTCTAAGTTCCAACAGACCATGATATTGCCGGACAATGTGGACAAGGAAAAGATTGCAGCACAAGTAGAAAATGGTGTGCTGAACATCAATCTGCCGAAGTTCTCAGCCGAAGAAAAACAGAAGAACAAGAAATCTATTGAAGTGAAATAAGGTTTCCGGTGAACCCAACAGATGTATTAACCAGAACGGGCAACCTCTCTTGCGAGAAGCTGCCCGTTTCTTTTTATATCTCCGGATGTATTTATTTCGCCTTACGCGTTCCTTTCAGAAAACGATTGGTCAGCCATTTGCGTACCGGTTCGTCATAGAGTTTCAGACAAGCATAAGCAAGAACAAAAGCTCCGACAAAGGTCAGTATCATATAAGGAAGACCTTCGGTAATGGTCGCATTATTATTGCATGCCCAGGCTGTATATGTGTATATCAGCGGATAATGAGTGATATAAACGGGATATGAGATATCGCCCAGGAACTTACAGATACCTACAGAGCGTTTTCCCGTTACTTTGCCACCGGCTCCCATCGAAACAATGACCGGGAAGATAAAGATAATGCAAAGTGCCTCGTAGAGTCCGTTCATCCAGAAGCCATCTTCACCGCCAATACGGGGAACGGAAAGAACTATCACAATCATCAGGCTACACCACCAAAATGCACGTTTCTTTACCCGTATGAGCCAGCCCAGACGTGAAAGCAGCAAACCTGCAAAGAACGGATAGAGCAAACGGATAAAGCCCACATACTGCTGTTCCCAATTCAATGCCCATCCGCCTACGATATCACCATTGGGCGCCGTAAGACAGAGATGCAAAGTGGCACAGGCTGCCAGAAAAACAAGGATGGACAAAGCTACCTTGTTGAACTTACGGACAAACAGTGCGTACAGGATATTGCCGATATATTCATAATAGAGCGACCATGCCGGCCCGTTCAACGGGTGCATTTCCGTCCACCCACGAATGTCCCACTTCAAAGGAAGGGGAAGCAACGTACAGCCATAAAGCATGATTATCAAAACTGTTCCGACCGATACGTTATCTATATTGGGAAAACAGGGGGATTTCTGGAAGAAAAAGAAAAGGGCGCCGATAATGCTGCCCATAATTACCATAGGATGCAGGCGGATGACACGACGTTTGAAAAAAGTGCCAATACTCATCCGGTTCCAGCGGTCATCATAGGCATAACCGATTACAAAACCCGAAAGCATAAAGAAGAAGTCGACGGCAAGATAGCCGTGATTAATGATTTGTGCGAGATGGTTGCCACCTGAATGTGCTTCAAGAAGATGGAAGGCTACGACCATAACAGCTGCCACTCCACGCAATCCATCCAGGATTTCATAATGCGGCTTAGAGGCAAGATAAGTTGTCTGCGTGTTCATTAGGATATCAGATATAATTAATTTGGATGCAAAAGTAGAAGAAAATACGGAATTATCCGCATAATAGGAATGACAAAATGGGCCATGCTGCAATAACAGCATTTAATTGCTCTTTCTGTAACTCCTCACCGCCCACAAATTAAAGAACACCGCAAAAGCTGTCAATGCCCCCAACTGTGGAAGTAACTCCACAATGCCGCCACCCCGCAGGTAAATGGTACGCATTACCTCTACAAAGTATTTCAACGGATTAAACGCAGCAATCAGTTGCGCCCACTCCGGCATACTGTGTATAGGGGTAAACAAGCCACTCATCAAAATAAAAATCAACATAAAGAACCACATGACAAACATAGCCTGCTGCAAGGTAGCGGAATGATTGGAAATCACCAGACCGAATCCGGAAACTACAAACAGGAAGACCACCGCAAAGAGGTATATCGTCACGAAATGTCCCGCAGGCAGAATACCATAAAGCAGCCATGCCAGAAAAAAACATATAGTGAGTACAACAAAACCAATCAACCAGTAGGGGATCAGTTTGGCAAAAATAAACGTCAGTTTGGAAACAGGGGTTACATTGATCTGCTCGATAGTGCCTACCTCTTTCTCGCCTACCACATTGAGGGCGGGAAGAAAACCGCAAATCATTGTCAGCAACATGACCATCAATGCCGGTACCATGAAGAGCTTGTAATTCAAGTTCGGATTAAACAGATTCTGCGTTGTAATACCAATCCGGGGTAATCCCATTCCGGCAGACATTGCCCTTGCCGGTGATTCCGATTGCAATTCACGGGTATAGTCATTAATGATGGAGGAAAGATAAGAACTTCCCAAACCACCCTTTGTACCATTTACAGCATTGGCAGCAACCAGCAGGCGGGGGCTTATGCCCGTCACCCAGTTCTTCTCGAAATCACGGGGAATCTCCAGGATAATATCCGCCGAACCGATTTCGATGGAGCGCAATCCTTCATTGTAAGTAGCAGGAAGATCCGTTGTACGGAAATAGGTGGACGCGCCGATCTTATCCACAAGGCGGCGCGAAAGGACGCTGTGGTCATTATCCACAATATTCAGGTTGATGTTCTTTATCTCCAAGTTCGCCGCCCAGGGCATCAGTATCATAATCATGCAGGGGAAGACAAGAATCATCTTCGGCAGGAACGAGTTACGGAGCAACTGCTTGAATTCTTTTTCTATCAGAAACTTTATCATACCTCTACCCTCCTATTCTAATCGGTTCTTAAACTTCTTGAAACTAATCGTAATCAGCGCAACCGCCATTACGGCAAGAATACTGACTTCCGTCAATACCAGTGAGATGTCCACTCCCTCGATCATCAGCTTCCGCACAGCCTGAATGTACCAACGGGCAGGAAGTACGGCCGAAATGCCTTGAAGCAGCAAGGGCATGCTCTCTATGGGGAATATCATACCGGAGAGCAGCATGGTAGGCATCATCAGTATCAATCCCGATGCAAGCATGGCAGCAACCTGTGTCCGAGTCACCGAGGAAATCAGCAAGCCCAGAGCCAGGGAAACAAAGATAAAGAGCAATGATACCACAATCAGCCAGAACAAGCTACCCGCCACGGGAACATCGAGCACATAGACAGACAGTAGCAAAATCGTTGTCAGGTTGACAAATGAAAGCACAAAGTAAGGAACTGCCTTGGCAAGAATAATGAACAGCGGCTTCACCGGAGAAACCAACAATATCTCCATCGTTCCCGTCTCCTTCTCCCGGACAATGGAAATGGAAGTCATCATGGCACAAATCAACATCAGGATCAGCCCCATCACGCCCGGCACAAAGTTGTAGGCACTCTTCATCTGCGGATTATAAAGCAGCTTCACTTCGGGAAGAATAGTGGAAATCTGCATTCCCGCCGGAAGCATTTCACGTCCGGCAGAGGATATGATGTTGGCGGCATAACCGGTTTGTGTGGTTGCCGTATTGGGGTCGGTAGCGTCGGCCACCAACTGTACACAAGCATCTCCGGTATAAACGTGATTCGCAAATTGCTCGCTGAAGATGACTGCCAGATCAATGTCTCCCCGTCTGAAAGACTTCTCAACCTCGTCCGGAGTATTCAGATTCGTGGTGACGGAGAAATATTCACTCGCATCCAGACGGTCGATAATGCGCCGGGTGACAACATCGTTCGACGGGTCGAGAATGGCGACACGGACATTCTTCACTTCCGTGGTTATGGCAAAGCCGAAAAGGATAATCTGCACCACAGGCATCCCCAGCAATATCAGCATGGTTCGCCTGTCGCGGAAGATATGGAAGAATTCCTTTCGGACAAAAGCTATAAATTGTTTCATTGTTCTTACTAATTATGTTATGAATCGGCTAATCCGCCGTACGCACCGCCTCCCGTGCCAACTGCTGGAAAACATCATCCATCGTAGCAACCTTAAATTGCCGTTTCAATTCATCGGGCGTATCGAGAGCACGAATCACACCATCCACCATGATAGAAATGCGGTCGCAATACTCGGCCTCATCCATGAAGTGGGTAGTGACAAAGACGGTGATTCCCCGGTCGGCAGCCTGATAAATAAGCTCCCAGAATTGGCGACGGGTGGCAGGATCTACCCCACCCGTCGGCTCATCCAGAAAGACGATCTTCGGCTCGTGAAAGATAGAAACGGAGAAAGCAAGTTTCTGTTTCCAACCCAGCGGCAGACCTTTTACCAGCGTATCACGTTCGGCACTCAGCCCGATGCGTTCCAGAAGTTCATCGGTCTTGCGGGCTATTTCATCTTCTGCCATGCCGTAAATCCCGGCAAACAGCCGGATATTCTCCCACACTTTCAGGTCTTCGTAAAGAGAAAACTTCTGGCTCATATAGCCGATATTCTTTTTCACATCCTCCGTCCGTGTGGCAATATCGAAACCGGCTACGCGGGCCGTGCCTCCTGTGGGATGGCTCAATCCGGTAAGCATGCGCATGGCAGTAGTCTTTCCGGCACCGTTGGCACCCAGAAAGCCGAATATCTCGCCACGATGGACTTTGAAGGAGATATGATCCACTGCCGTGAAATTGCCGAAACGTTTGGTGAGCTTATCCACTTCGATGACATACTCATCTTTCTGTTCCACTTTGTCGTGTTCCAGCCCCGGCGGACAGAGAATGCTTGCAAACTGATTCAGAATACGTTCCGGAGTATCTATTCCATGTATCTGTCCCTCATTGATAAAAGCAATGCGGTCACATTGGCGCGCTTCATCAATAATAGGCGTAGAGGCTATGATGGTGATGCCCTGTTCCTTCAACCGGCGAAGCATCCCCCAAAACTCCTTGCGGGAAACAGGATCGACTCCTGTTGTCGGCTCATCGAGGAAAAGCACATCCGGTTTATGGATAAGCGCACAACTCAACGCCAGTTTCTGCTTCATACCTCCGGACAAAGCTCCGGCACGGCGTTTGCGGAAAGGCTCTATCTGCTGGTAGATATCCTTCACCAATTCATAATTCTCTTCAATGGTGGTATGGAAAACTGTAGCAAAGAAGTTCAGGTTTTCTTCTACCGTCAAGTCCTGATAGAGGGAGAAGCGTCCCGGCATATAGCCTACGCGACGACGGATTTCTTTATAATCCTTCGCTATATCCAGACCGCACACAGAAGCATTTCCACTATCGGGAAGCAGCAAAGTAGTGAGGATACGGAAAAGAGAAGTCTTCCCCGCCCCGTCAGGCCCGATAATGCCGAACAACTCTCCGGAAGGAACCGTCAAGGAAACACCCTTCAACGCCTCCACCGCCCCATATTTCTTGGTAACGTTATCTACAACAACCGCATATTCCATAAACTCATCACTAATCACTAACCGTTAATCACTAAACTCCACTCCCCCGTACATACCTATCTTCAACAGCCCGTCATTGTGCACGGCAATCTTCACGGCATACACCAGGTTGGCACGTTCATTCTTGGTCAGGATAGTCTTCGGGGTAAATTCCGAGGTATCCGAAATCCAGGTTACCACGCCCGGATACTGCTTGTGCTCATCGATGCCGTAATCGGAGAAGACGGTTACTTTCTGTCCCAGTTTTACCTGCGACAGCTGTTCGGAGGTGATGTAAGCACGAAGGTACATCTGCTCCGTATCGGCCACTTTGAAGAGCGGAGTGCCCATAGCGGTCAGTTCTCCCGGTTCGGCGTACTTTGCCAGTACAGTGCCGGTTATCGGAGAAGTGATGTGACACTTCTTCAACTGGTCTTCCACCTGTGCCACCTGAATACCGACGGATGAACTTTGCCACGTCAGGCTCTGATGACTGTTGGACAAGGTAGAGTTCTGCGCAACAAGTTGCTTGCGGAGCACTTCAAGCTGATCTTCCGCATCATCCAGTTGTTTCTGGTTTGCCGCACCTACTTTTAATAAGTTTGCCACACGGTTCCGTTCGCGCTCAGCGGCAGATATCTGTTCTTTGGTAGCGGCTACCTGTTTCAGGATATCAGGGCGCTGTTCTTCGACGGATTTAATGCTTGCCTCCAGTTGCAGCTTCTTCAGGTAGAGCTGTACGGTATCTACTACGCCGACTTCTTCACCGGCCTTCAGCAACATCCCTTCTTCGATATCGAAATAAAGCAGGCGGCCCGACGCTTCGGCAGATACAAGCACTTCCGTAGTCTCAAACGTTCCTGTTGCATCATATTTCGGAGTACCGTTTCCACAAGCGGAAAAGAGGGCCAATAGGGAACAAAGTCCCAATAAATTCCTTGATTTCATGTATTTAGTGATTAGTATTTAGTGATTAGTGATTAGTGATTAGCGTTTAGTGATTAGTGATTAGCACCATGCGGAATAATAGCGCAACCCACTAACCACTAATCACTATTCAACGTATATTTCAGATTCCAGATGTTCATCAGTAACTGCACCTCGTGCAAAGCCTTGGTTTGACGTGCCAGATTCTCGGCAGTGATTTCACGAAGCATATCGGTTACGGTCAGCGTACCGTTCTCCACTTTAGCTTCGGCAGCCTTGCGGATGTTGACACGTAAACGGATAATCTCATCATCATCCATCATCTGTCGGCGCATGGACTGGATGGCCGAGCTTTGTTGCGTAGATTGCAGGTTGGTATTGAACAGGAACACATCGCGGCTGATCTCCAGTTTACGGCGGTTGTTATCTATCAGCCTCCGATCATTGCGCAACGTGTAGAGGCTACCGAAGTTCCACGACATACGGACTCCTGCTACATAGTATGCGGAGAAATCGTCTTTCAGCATGTTCAGTCCCGGATTTCCGTAAGCTCCCTGCACAAACAGCCCGAAGCGGGGACGGAAGCGCGTCTTCAATGAAGATTCCTGTACGTTCAATTGTCCGCCTTGGGCATCGAACCAGCGAAGTTCCGGACGGTTGTTCACCAATGAAGTGGATTCAAAAGTATCGGCGGGCTTCTCCAATGTAGTTCCGGAAGCAATTTCCTTTCCTATAAAGATAGAGAGCATACTCAAATAGGCCTGTCGCGAAGATTCCAGCTCAATGCGTCTCTGCTTCGTGTTCAATATCTCCACGCTTACAGCATCCAGATCACTTTGATTGGCAATGCCGTTTGCCATATAGTTGGACACTTGCTGATGAGTGCGTCCCAAGTCTTCCTGTAAAAGCTGATTCTGCTTCAACTGTTCGTCCAGCAACAGGATGCCGAAATATAGCTGATTCACACGGTCATTCAGTGCATACATATCCACTTCCTGCTTCCCGCGGTCTATCTCCGAAGTAGCCCGGGTCAGTTGCTTTTTGGAACGGATATCTCCACCGTCCCAGATGTTCTGCGACACTTCCAGCATCACCTGATACTGATCTTTGGGCATACTTTTTATGTTGATTCCCGGAATATCCACGGGCAGCTTTGTGACATCACTTTGGTAGGTTGCTTTTCCCGAGATCGTGAACTGCGGCAGATAACCTTTTCCAGCATTCTCAAGATTATACTCCCGCGCTTTCTCTATCAAACCGTATTGCCGCACCAGCGGATAATTGGTCTGTGCCGAGTGTTGGCATCCCTCCAGCGTGAGTTGCGCATGTGCCAGCATTGCCGCAAGAACAAAGGAAAAAGAGAGAATAGTTCGTTTCATTTCCATATATATTTCTTGTTTATTTCTTTATAGGACACAAAGATAGAGTTTAAAAGTATATGGATACATTCTATTTGTGCGCAATGATGTTCCATTTGTTCGATCACCAGTATTAAAAGACAGAAAACCCTACTATTTTCTTATCTTTGCCACAGATAGATAAGCTAAAGGAGGAAAAGGATATGGAAAAGAGTAAACCTATGGAGCTTGGACTCGGTGACCTGCTGAGTAATCAAAACATCGTAAACAATAACGGTTTCCGCTTTATCAACCGCGATCTTGGCATTGTCATCAGCTTTGCCCAAATGGATAGCATTTTCTTTAACACAGGACAACCCTACCGCACTAAAGAAAGCCGGATCATCCGTATACTGAAAGGTGAAGGACGGATTTCCATCAATCTGATAGAATATAAGGTAAAAGAACCAATGATCATTATCAGTCCTATCAATTCACTGATAGAAATTCTGGAAATCAGCGAGGATTATGACTTTCAGGTCATCGTTCCCGATAATAACTTTCTGCCCATCGCACAAGGAAGTGCACTGACGGGTTCGTACACAAAGCATGGCATTTTCATTTCGCCCACAGAAGAAGAATTACAGCAAATCGATGCTTTCTTTTCAATGATATGGGATACCGTGCACAAAGTTCCGTTCCGCCGGGAAGTAGTGCAACACTTGACTATAGCATTACTCTATAATATAAGGTATATCCATGCAAAGAACGAAGAGTCCGCCCCATTGCAGCTCTCACGCCAGGAAGAAGTATTCCGCCGCTTCATCGGGTTGGTTAATGAACACAGTAAACGTGAACGTAACATCAGTTTCTACGCAGATAAACTGTGTCTGACTCCTCATTATCTGAGTACGGTTATTCGTGAAGTAAGCGGGCAGACGGTAATGCAGTGGATTAACCAAGCCGTTATTCTTGAAGCAAAAGTGCTGCTGAAACACAGTGACTTGTTGGTATTCCAAATCTCGGATGAACTGGGATTTCCCAATCCGTCATTCTTCAGCAAATTCTTTAAACGGATGACGGGGATGACACCGGCGGAATATCAAAAGAAACGCCACACCTGAGCGGGGCAAATGCCACACCTGAACAGGACAGACTCCACACTTCACGCTCGTCCAAGTGTGGCATCGGCACCCACGAAGTGTGGCATTGCCTGTGCTGAAACACAGCATTGGAAAACATTCAACTGAAAAATAAATTTAAAAACAATTCAACTGAAAATGAGAAACTTTCATCTTATAACAAGATGATACGCTTCTGCATAATATCCACCAATTGCGCCTTCAGCAACTTGGCATTGATAGGCTTGGGCATATATCCGTCGAATCCGCTTTCCATCACCTTCTGTTCATCCGAAGCATAGGCAAAAGCTGTAACGGCAATGATAGGAATCTTTGCGGAGAACTTACGGATTTCCCGGGTAGCCTCGTATCCGTCCATTACAGGCATATTGATATCCATCAATACAATCTGAGGGCTATGTTCTCGGAACATTTCCACAGCCTCCATGCCATCCCAGGCATGAATCAAATGATAGTCGTATTTCAGGATGGATTCAAAAAGCTTATAATTGCTTGCATTATCTTCCGCAATCAGTATGGTCAGTTTGTTCCTTTCCACTGCAACAGGTTGAATGTCCTTTGGAGCCTGTTTTTTATCCTCCTTCACTGCCGGTTTGTAGGGAAGCGTAAACCAGAAAGTCGAACCTTTCCCCTCTTCCGACTCTACACCGATTCTGCCACCCATACGGTCCATCAGCGTTTTGCAGATAGAAAGTCCCAGTCCGGTTCCCTGGGCAAAAGAGTTCAGCTTGACGAAACGCCCGAAAATGTTTTGCTGCTTATCTTTGGGGATTCCACATCCGGTATCGGTTACATAGAAATATAATTCATTCTCCCGCATCTCATAGCTAAAACGAATGCTTCCTTTTTCGGTAAACTTAATGGCATTTGTCACAAGGTTAATCATCAGTTGGGACAACCGGTTCTTTTCCGTATAGGCCATGCATGGCTCAGCAGGCTCTACAAACTCCAGTTTCACAGCATCCGTCTTTACTCTCAACAAGAAACCACGCTCCAATTCCCTCATCAGTTCATTCAGTTCGACATTTGAGTAATTCAACTCCAACGTTCCTGCCTCAATCTTCGACAAATCAAGGATATCACTGATGAGTTGCAGCAACAAAGTATTATTGTTCTCGATAATGCTGACATATTCCTGTTTTTCCTGTTCCTCTTCGGTAGATGCCAATATCCCCGAAAAACCGACAATAGCATTCAGTGGGGTACGGATTTCATGACTCATATTAGCCAGGAAAGCCGACTTCAAACGGTTAGACTCTTCGGCAAGGTCTTTTGCTGTAGTAAGTTCCTGCTCCATCTTCTTCCGGTTTGTGATGACAAGGGATGAACCCACCAGAGTCAATGGGGTTCCATCTTTATCACGAGTATCTACGGCAGCCTGTGCCTCCACCCACTCCACTTTGTGCAGGTTGTTTTTCTGTACATCGATGATGCGGTATTCTTCTTTCACTTTTTCCGCCCTTCCTTCTATCAAGTCACGGTAAGCCTGTTTCACCCGTTCACGGTCTTCCTTGAATATTTTAGCGAAATACTGGGAATCGGGCACAGACAGTTGTGCATCTTCCACCTCCCGTTCGTCAGTGCTCAATTCAATCGGCCTGTTGATGTCACATAGAATTGTTTTGCTCTTCAAATCCCACTTCCAGGGCACAATGTTAGCAATGTCGAGAGCCATTGCCAGCTTACTGTTGGTGGCGCTCAGCTTTTGCTGTGCTTTGTGTAGTTCCGTGCTGTTCAGACAGAAAATATCAATCATATTCCCGTGATGGGTCCCTTTCAGTACCACATCGTAAAAAGTATCTATGGCTTTAAAATAATAAGGGAATGTAATGGCTCTTTTCTCTGTCAGTGCCATCTTAGTGAAGTGCAGAAATTCGGGCATAGATTCAGGGAATACCTCACTGCCCTTCCTGCCTATGACTTCCTCCTTACGATAGAACTGTTTCTCAAATTCCGAGTTTACATTCCGATAGATCAATTCGACGGGATTGCCATTCTCATCCGTCACCAGTTCTTCCTGCATATAGAGCAAAGGCATATTATTCACCAGCATCTTATAGGTAGTCATTGCATCTATCTCATTCTGTTGCGCTTTCTTTAACTCGTTCAAATTGCGAATACGGTACAGGAAAAACAGTGTAAGAAGCAGAATAGAAAAGAGAGTTCCCAAAATGAAGTACCGGTAATGTTCCCAAAACGTAGGCGGTTTATTCAGGAAACGAGTATTTGCAGGACATACAGAAGAAGAAAGCCCTTCGCGTATCAGTATCTCATAATTAATGACGGGTGCTCCATCTGTGGCTATATAGGAGGGAATATTACGCGCTTGTTTGCTTTTCAACACATCCATAATGGTTTGAATCAATCTCTCATCATAACGCTCCTGATTGTAAGTATATCCACCTAACATTCCTTCTTTTCCACTTGTTAAGTTTACCATGCTAAGAGAAAAGATAGGGATAGAAGTAGTCGCTATAAGCTTATGAGAATTTGTAGCTAACACACTATTACCAGCTAATTTGTATTTATAAAACCACGAAGCAAACAAAACTCCCGTTGTTTTAGGATTCACAAAATACAAGGAGTCCAACAACTGATTAGTCGTTAGATTTTCAGCAGACCAAAATTGAAATTTGACATCCGGATAATTCGTATTTAGTTCTCGCTTGATAAGTGCAGCATTGTCCTGATTGACTTTACGCCCATCACCTATAAATATAAACTTTTCCATATCGGGAATCATCTGCTTCATTAAGCGAATATTTTCCGGGATAAACAAATCAGCATACAGATAAACCAAATTATAAGGGTCAACTAAATAAGAAAGAGGAGTTCGTTCTTTCGATGTAGAAAGCTGCCTGTGAATGTAAGCTTCATAAGAATCTAAATAGCTTTCCTGCGCACAAAGCACAATAGGAATATCTCCCCAAACCTTTCTATATTCATCCCGTAACATCAATGCTGAATTTCCCAATAATAGCAACATACGCGGAGAACGATCTTTATATTTATCAAATATATTATATTTGAACTCTTCCAAGATGGAATCATTTTCAACCAACAGCATATTCAGGTGCTCCACATAGAGAGTGATTTCAGGATCCCGCTGAACGAATTCCGTAACGTTGGAAATGAGTCGGCTACTCCAGGGAGAAGCTTCCGTATATGAGTTTATACAAAGGATATAACTTTTACCGTCTATCGCATCTTTTTGTGCAAAAGCTGAAATTACAAATAAGAGATAGAAAAACAGAAGTAGAAAATATTTTTTCATCTGTACCAGAAGAATTTTATGTTATGCGAAATATTTACTTGTTTTATTTTGCAATACAAAAGTAGCAAAAAAAGAAGAAATGCAACCATATAAAACAAAAAGAGAGCCTTTTTTTTTGAAAAAGGCTCTTCATTATCAAAATCAGAAGTATCTATAATTGCTTTCGCATTTTCTCCCTACAATACGACCGATGACCATAGATTACAATTACCACAAAACAGATGAACGGAAGAATGAATGACAGGCTTACTGCCGGTATGCCCAGAAGCGTCTGGCAGTCTATAATGCTTGCTTGAATCGGGGGCAATACCGAACCTCCGAGAATTGCCATAATCAATCCGGCAGCACCGAACTTGGCATCATCGCCCAATCCCTGTAAAGCTATGCCGTAAATCGTGGGGAACATCAGAGACATACAGGCTGATACCCCTACGAGACAATACATTCCCCAGATATTCTGGAAACCAATCACCCCGGCCGTAAATACGCAGGCTGCAATAGCCAGTACTTTCAGCAACAGTCCCGGACTGAGATACCTTAAAATAAACGTACAGATGAAACGGCTGGCACAGAAAATAATCATAGCCACAATATTATATTGCTGTGAAAGCACTTCCGCAGCTTTCTCTTCCATCCCTTCCGACATGAAATAGCGCGTACCATATTGAATGATAAATGTCCAGCACATAATCTGCGCACCTACATAGAAGAATTGTGCGATAACTCCTTCACGGTAATGGTGTATGCTAAATATGCGTTTCAATGTAGGCAGGAAGTTGATGTCATGAGACCGATCACCATTTTTCGGCATCTTCACCATGCGAATCACAATCAGCATTGCCAAAATAACAAGCCCGATAATCAGATAAGGCGCAATCAGTACCATCAGGTCCGAATCACGTACCGCAGCGAATTCAATATCCGAAAGCTGACTGCGTTCCACCGTATCCATCGGGTTCAAGCGATTCTGAATAAAATTCATCGCCACGTACATACCCAACAACGAGCCCATCGGGTTAAAAGACTGTGCGAGATTCAGGCGGCGGGTGGATGTAGCTTCATCACCCATAGAAAGAATATACGGATTACAACTTGTCTCCAGAAACGAGAGTCCGCATGTCAGGATAAAGTAGGCAATGAGGAAGGGATAGTAATTGCCTGTCAGCATGGCAGGATAAAAGAGGAATGCACCGATAGTATACAGCCCCAGCCCTAACAGTACCCCTGCTTTATATGAAAAGCGACGGATAAAAATAGCTGCGGGGAATGCCATGGCAAAATATCCGCCATAGAAAGCCACCTGCACCAGTGCCCCGTCGGTAACACTCATACGGAAGATCTTGGAAAAGGCTTTCACCATAGGATTCGTGATATCGTTGGCAAAGCCCCACAAGGCAAAGCAACTGGTGATAAGAATGAACGGAATGAGGTAGCTTACTCCGTCTTTACTGATAATGCTGTTTTTCTTAGTGTTGTTCTTCATGGTAGTTATTTCTTTGGCTGGGATTAATCATAAAGGTGGAAAATACGCTCCATCGGTCGCCATTTCTCGGCGGCAGTGGAACCGGGTTTTACAAGCTGGAAGATGGCCATATAGTCTTCCCATTCCTGCTGCCGGGGCAAGGAAGCGAGGCGCTCCATAGCTGCATCCCAGTCAAACCCTACAGGCACTTCGACTATCATAAACAGGCGGGTGTCCAAAAGATATATTTCCATTTCCAGAATGCCGGCTTCACGAATACCGGCAGGTATTTCGGGCCAGATAGTTTCCCGACTGTGCCGGCGGCGGTATTCGGCTATCAACTTCGGATCGTCACGGAGTTCCAGTGTCCGGCAGATACGCTCCACCGGCTGATGATGCTCTTTGGCGGGATAACGTTTGATTGATGTGTCCATAGTAAATCAATATTGAAACGCAAATAAACACAGATTTTAGCAGATTAAAAAGTGATACGATAATTATCTACGCAAAGCAGTGTTTATCTGCGTTCCGGCTAAGTTATTAAATAAATTCTTTGATTTCTTCACGGCTGCCGATCTCTCCTTTGGCAATGGCTTGCACCAGGATATTACCGATAGCGGTTGCCTCTACAGGTCCGGCATAAACGGGAATACCCAAAGCCTCGGCAGTCAGGCGGTTCAGCAGTGAATTACGGCATCCGCCACCGATGATATTGAGCTGTTCTATCGGAGCAGGAAGCAAGCGGTTCAGTTGATCTATTCCTTGCTTATAGCGCAAGGCAAGTGATTGGAGTACACAACGCACTACCTCACCGTAAGTTTCCGGTATAGGCAGCCCGTGCGCTTCGCAATACTCCGCAATGGCATCTTCCATATCCACAGGATTCTGGAATATCTTATCGTCTACGTCAATGACGGATGAAATATCCGCAGATTCGGCAGCAGAAAGCAAGAAATCGTACCCACATCGCTCTCCTCTTTCTTTCCATTGCGCTATAAGGCGTTGCAAGATCCAAAGCCCGGTGATATTCTGAAGGAAACGAATCTTACCGCCTACCCCGCCCTCATTGGTAAAACCGGCGCGGCAAGCTTCTTCCGTGAGAATAGGCTCATCCAGTTCAACACCCAGCAGAGACCACGTACCGGAACTGAGGAAAGCACAACGGGATTTATCCACCTGTGTCGAAGGAATCGCATAAACAGCACTCGCCGTATCGTGCGAACCGACAGCTATGACATCCACTTCATCCGTCAGACCGATTTCTTCAGCAATCTCCCGTTTCAGTTTGCCACGTACCGTACCGGGCATCACAATGTTTCCGAAAAGATGTGCAGGTACTCCCAATCGATGGATGAGTGGCTGATTCCAGGTCCGGCTATGTGCATCAAGCAGTTCGGAGGTGGATGCAATGCAATATTCATTATTTGCCACCCCAGTGAGGAAGTAACTGAAAAGATCGGGCATAAACAGAAGACGGTCTGCAACTTCCAATTGCACATCACCGCTTTTCTTCATGCTGTAAAGCTGAAAAAGTGTATTGATGGACATCACTTGTATGCCGACTTCGGAATAATGCCGAACAAGATCACCACCGAAAAACTCCTCCGGTAAACCATCCGTTCGGGGATCACGATAACACACAGGATTTCCCAGCAAATTACCGTTACGGTCTATCAATCCAAAGTCCACGCCCCAGGTATCAATACCAATGCTCCTGATATGATATCCCTTGCGCACCGCTTGCCGGAGTCCGTTCTTCATCTCATCAAACAAGGCAAGAAAATCCCAGTACACATGGTTTCCCATCCGCACCTGACGGTTTGGAAAGCGGTACACCTCTTCCAGTTTCAACGTACCCTGGCAGATGGAACCGGCCATAACGCGACCGCTTCCACCTCCAAAATCTACTGCCAGATAGGTATTCATCATTTAGTCTTCTTTCCTAAAATGTATGTTTCAAGATCATCGATTTCTTCAGGAGTAAGTACTGTATAGTCTCCTCCGGACTGGATAATGATGCGGCATGCCATTTCAAAGAACATAGCGCGTTCAAAAGCCTGGTCGAAGTCCTTACCACACACCACCTGCCCATGTTTCAGCAAGAGGACGGAATTATGATCTTTCAAAGCATCAATCACTCCCTGGGCCAATTCTTTCGATCCCGGACGATAATAAGGAACTACCGGAATCTCACTTCCCACATGGCAGGGAATCTCCGCTGTTACGTTGAAGTTCGTAGGACGATTCTTCATACATGCCACAGCCGTGGCATAGTGTGACTGAAAATGCAGAACTACATTCACATCAGGACGCTCACGAAGTACTCCCAGATGGAAACCGCTTTCCATAGAGGGCTTCACTCCATTCAAGACTTCTCCTGTGGAAAGGCGGCAGACAGCTACTTTTTCTTTAGGCAGCGAAGGTACCCATGACCCTGTTCCGGAAAGCAGAACTTCGTCATCAATGCGCCAGGAGATATTGCCGCTACTGCATATTGTCAATCCGGCATCTCCTACCCGATGCGCCTGGGCAATGAATTGTTCTATGTGTTCGTTTGTTATCATGTCTATTTCTTATTTGTTATTTATAGATAGGTCCGTACGTTGTGCAAGCTCTGTAATCAGCTCCTTCTTTATCCATACCGAATGCATTCCAGGCAGCAGGACGGAATATCTTCTTCTCATCCACATTGTGCATGCAAACAGGAATACGAAGCATGGAAGCCAGTGTAATCAAATCCTGACCGATATGTCCGTAACTGATAGCACCATGATTGGCTCCCCAGTTATTCATTACCGAGTACACATCTTCAAATGCCGGTTTATCGCACAGGCGGGGCACAAACCAAGTAGTAGGCCAAGTACGGTCCGTACGTTCATCCAGCAGTCTGTGAACTTCCGGATCGATCTCTACCGTCCATCCCTCAGCAATCTGAAGCACAGGGCCAAGGCCTTTTACCAGATTCAGGCGAGTCATAGTTACAGGCATTCCACCCTTTGACAGGAAGTTGGAAGAGAAACCACCTCCACGGAAATAATCACGGTTAGCGGGATACCAGGTGGTAGCTTCAAGACATTTCTCCATTTCAGCCTCGGAGATTTCCCAATGGGGTTTCATGACAGGTTCACCCTGTGCATTCGTTTGCTGACCTGTACCATCCAGAGTGGTAGCACCGGAGTTAATCAGATGGATAATGCCATTAGCTGCCAAACCAGTCAATTCTTTACCCGTAACACGTTTCACAGCTTCAGGACTCCAATATGTACGCACGTCAGAGAATATCTGTGCACGGTTTGTCAGCAAATGACCGAAAAGCATGGCTACACCGTTGCAGGCATCATTTTCAGTAGCCACTACGTATGCTTCACGGATGCCGTTCCAGTCAAAAGAAGTATTCAACAGAGCTTCGGAATAGTCACCATTCGGGTAAAAATCCGTCCACTGGCGTTGTCCCTGGAAACCGGCGGCAATGGCATTGTGTCCAAGTGCTTCTTCCTTGAATCCCATTTCGCGAAGTTTCGGATTACCCTGTATAAGGTCGCGCATGATAAGGGTCATCTTCACAATAAACTCCCAATCTTCGTCTTTTTGCTCACGGGTCTTGGTCTTTGCGGGGATATTGAAATCCTTGCCCTCATTTTTCTTGCAATATTTCTCTGTCCATGCCATGGCCTTGGCAAACTCTTCCTTATCATAGATACCTTCAGTCATGCGACGGATAATTTCGGTCAGGTCTACAGATTCGCAACGGATGCCCAGATATTCCTGGAAGAAATCCGGGTTCACAATAGAACCGGCAATACCCATGGATACGCTACCCATCGACAGGTAAGATTTTCCGCGCATGGTTGCTACTGCCTGTGCGGCACGTGCAAAACGAAGCAGTTTTTCTGCAACGTCGGCAGGGATGGAATTGTCATCCAGATCCTGCACATCACGTCCATAAATGCCAAAAGCAGGTAATCCTTTTTGTGCATGTCCTGCCAGTACAGCTGCCAGATATACAGCTCCCGGACGTTCTGTACCGTTAAATCCCCAAACAGCTTTCGGATAATACGGATTCATGTCCATAGTCTCGGCACCGTAGCACCAGCAAGAGGTCACTGTGATAGTAGAACCCACGCCTTCGCGTTCAAACTTCTCGGCACAAGCCGCGCTTTCGGCTACTCGACCGATGGTACTGTCTGAAATCACACACTCCACCGGACTTCCGTCACCGTTCTTCAAGTTACTGGTGATCAACTCGGCTACTGCTTTAGCCAGATTCATAGTCTTTTCTTCAAGGCTTTCACGTACGCCACCCTGGCGACCGTCGATAGTGGGACGAATCCCGATTTTCGGATACTTTTTCATGCTATCATTTATTTGGTTAATAAAACATTATCTATGCTGAACTGTGCTGAAATAGGTTTGTAAAAAAAGGCTATAAAGAGCCTCTTAAATTTACTTCCGTCGGCAGACAGACCTGTATGGGCTTGCCACTCAAGATGAAATCCGCCGTCAGGATTCCCATCTTTTGCCAATCAACACTCATCACTGTTATTCCCTTATCAATCACTTCATAAGCCGGCGTATCATTGTAGGCTATCAAGCCGAAATCAACGCCACACGTCAAACCTGCCGCACGGCTCTTCTTCACAATCTCCACTACATCCACCTGACGGATGGCAATATAGGCTTCACCGGAATGCACTTCCCTGCCGTCCAAAGTCTCTATTATCTCACATTCCAATTGATGATCTGCACAATACTTCCTGAAATAATCGCACGTCTCCTTGGGATGCTTACTTTCCCGTGCCAGAAACAGGATAAGCTTGCGATAGTTCTGCAACCTATCTGACAATTGAGCCATAGCTGCGTAAAAGGCTTCACCGAAGTCCTGGCAGATGTATGAATATTCCCGCTTATCAAACTGCCCGAAATCAAGCAGCAACAGACGGGAAGAGTCTATCTTATAGAGATAAGGGGAAATCTTTTCATTATCGAAGTTCATTACCACGTACTTATTATAACGGCCAATGGAATCGCGAAGAATAGCATTGAACAATGCTTCGTTATACTGATGAAACCACAGGTCTACCTTATAACGCGTAGAAAGGCGGCGGATGATGCTGTTATACAATGTATCTTTAAAAGGTGAATATTCATCGAGCAGCAGCAGAATATTTTTCTGACGGTTCACCACATAGTAACCTTTACCAGGAGTAGAGTCGATAATCCCCCGCTCCTTCAGATCAATAAAGGCTTTAAAAACCGTGTCGCGGGAAACTTTATAATCGTGGCTCAGCTGATTGATAGAAGGCAGGGCGGTATCCGTCTTGTAACGTCCCATGGAAATGTCCTGGCTGATCAAATCGGCCAGTTGTTTTACCTTCGTCGTTTGTTGCCCGAAAATTGTTTTCATATTGCGTATACAGGTTTAATCAAAGTAAGGATGATACAGGTAACTGTGCTGAACTGTGCTGGTGCAAAGAAAGATTATTTATTCTGAATCAGCAAGAAATAGGGATATGTTTTGCAGCATATAAAAAGCAAAAGCCCCGTTACATCTTTGCAATGCAACGGGGCGCTATATTTCTAAAGTTATCAAAACAAGTCCGAATGTGTCTCAGTATTAAGCAACAATAAAGTCAATTCTTTATCATTCTGCTCCCATATCAACAACCAGTCCGGCTTTATATGACACTCCCAATATCCGGAGAATTGTCCCGACAATATATGAGGTTTATATTCAGCCGGCAAAGAACCGTTTTCTTGTAAAAGAGTTATCACTTTATGCAAAAGTTCAAGATATAATCCTCGTTTCTGGCAACGCTTTAAATCTTTCTTGAACTGTCCGGTATATGTCAAGGTATATGCCATCAGCCTAATATTTGCTTAAATAACTCATCTGCATCTTTTGCTTTATACACACGCCCGGCCTTCACATCCTCCATAGCCTTTTCTATACCCGACTTTTTGTCAGTAATAGTCCAGCCCATCTTCTTTGCCAATTCTTTGAATAACTTTAAGTCAGCTTTCGGCAACTCAAATGAAATGGTTTCCATCGTTGTATCCATAATATACTCTCCTATATTTTTATAGTTGTAAATGCAAAGTTAAGCCATTCTCTTTGACTAACAAATGTTTTTCTCACTTTGTTATACAGAGATTATTTATACTCCGCCCACGATTTAATTGCCAAATCATCCAGTGTCATTGTACAGAAAGCATTGATGAAAGCACTTGCCAGGCGGGCATTCGTAATCAGCGGAACATTCAGGTCGATAGCGGCACGACGAATCTTATATCCGTTGCTCAACTCACCCGCAGTGAGGTTCTTCGGAATATTCACCACCATGTCGATCTCCTTTTTGTGCAGCATATCCAACGCTTGCGGCTGTTGGTTGGTCTCACTGGGCCAATACACCTGCGTATTCTCCACCCCATTCTCCGTAAGGAACTTACTGGTACCTCCCGTTGCAAAGAGCTTATACCCTTTTTGCTGAAGCAGACGGGCAGCGGAAAGCATTTCCACCTTCTGTTTCGGTGTACCGGTAGAAAGCAGGATATTTTTCTTCGGTATGCGGTAGCCTACAGAAAGCATAGCCTTCAGCACGGCACAGGACGTATCACTTCCGATACAACCAACCTCACCTGTAGATGCCATATCCACACCCAACACCGGATCCGCCTTTTGCAAACGATTGAAAGAGAACTGGCTGGCCTTGATGCCTACATAATCCAGTTCAAAGAGATTCTTATTCGGCTTCTCTACCGGAAGCCCCAACATCACCTTCGTAGCCAGTTCGATAAGATTAATCTTCAGCACCTTGCTGACGAACGGGAAACTACGAGATGCACGCAGGTTACACTCAATCACCTTGATGTCATTCTCACGAGCCAGATACTGGATATTGAACGGACCGGAGATATTCAGTTCGCGTGCAATCTCACGACTGATACGCTTAATGCGGCGTACCGTCTCCACATAAAGCTTCTGCGGCGGAAATTGAATCGTAGCATCACCCGAATGCACCCCGGCAAACTCAATATGTTCAGAGATAGCGTATGCCACAATTTCTCCATTCTGTGCCACCGCATCCATCTCCACCTCCTTGGCATGTTCGATGAACTGGCTGACAACCACCGGATGTTTCTTCGATACATTGGCCGCAAGTTGCAAGAAGCGTTCCAACTCCTCCTGATTGGAACAAACGTTCATTGCAGCACCTGAAAGCACGTATGACGGACGCACAAGCACCGGAAACCCCACTTCTTCCACAAACTCGTTGATGTCGTCCATGCTCGTAAGCTCGCGCCAACGAGGCTGGTCTACGCCGATACGGTCCAGCATGGCAGAGAATTTCTCACGGTTTTCGGCGTTGTCAATGCTTTTGGCAGAAGTACCGAGTATAGGCACTTTCTGCGCATCCAGACGCAGGGCAAGGTTATTCGGTATCTGACCACCGGTGGAAACAATCACCCCGTGCGGATTTTCCAGTTCAAGGATATCCATTACCCGTTCGAAGGTAAGTTCATCGAAATAAAGACGGTCGCACATATCATAGTCCGTAGATACAGTTTCGGGATTATAATTGATCATAACGCTGCGATACCCCTCTTTGCGGATGGTATTCAGTGCCTGTACACCGCACCAGTCAAACTCTACGGAAGACCCGATACGATACGCACCGGAACCGAGTACAACGATGGATTTACGATCGCCGAGATAATGAACATCATTAGCGATGCCACTATACGTCAGATACAGGTAATTAGTCTGTGCAGGATATTCGGCAGCAAGAGTGTCTATTTGCTTCACCACAGGGACAATGCCAACGCTCTTACGATGATTGCGCACATAGAGAATACCGTCTTCCATGTCTCCTTCATAACCGATGGCACGGGCTATCTGGAAATCGGAGAAACCTTGTACCTTAGCTTTTTTCAGCAATTCCAAAGGCAGATCGGCTATCTGTTTGTGGTTCTTGCTCCACTGTTCCAACTCTTTGCTGGTGTTCATGATGTTCATCAGCTTCTCCAGGAACCACTTATCGATCTTCGTCAGTTCGTGCACTTGATCAACGGTATATCCGGCACGGAAAGCTTTGGATATGACAAAGATACGCTTGTCCGTCGGTTCACGGAGCGCCTTGTCTATATCAGAGATAACAAGTTCCTTATTCTCTACGAAACCATGCATCCCCTGTCCTATCATACGCAAACCTTTCTGAATGGCTTCTTCAAAAGTACGGCCAATAGCCATCACCTCGCCTACTGACTTCATGCTGGAACCCAGTTCCTTGTCTACACCATGGAACTTACCCAAGTCCCAACGGGGTATTTTGCAGACCACATAGTCCAATGCAGGTTCAAAGAAAGCACTTGTGGTTTTTGTTACAGAATTCTTCAGGTCGAATAATCCGTAGCCAAGACCGAGTTTTGCAGCAACGAAAGCAAGCGGATAACCCGTAGCTTTAGAGGCCAGAGCAGAAGAACGGCTCAAGCGGGCATTTACTTCAATTACTCTATAATCTTCACTTTCAGGATCATAAGCATACTGCACATTACATTCTCCTACAATACCGATATGACGAATGATACGGATAGCAAGTTCGCGCAACTTATGATAATCGGAATTACTGAGTGTCTGTGACGGAGCGATAACAATGGACTCTCCCGTATGGATGCCCAGCGGGTCGAAGTTCTCCATGTTACAAACGGTGATACAGTTGTCAAAGCGGTCGCGCACCACCTCATACTCCACTTCTTTCCATCCACGCAAGGATTTTTCCACAAGCACCTGCGGGGAAAAGGAGAAAGCTTTCTCAACCAGCACATCCAGTTCTTCTTCATTGTCACAGAAGCCGGAACCCAGTCCGCCAAGAGCGTATGCAGCGCGGACAATCACCGGATAACCCAATTCGGCAGCAGCACGACGGGCATCAATGGCATTTTCTACGGCTTCGCTTTTAATAGTCTTTACATTGATTTCATTCAGCTTATGCACGAAAATCTCACGGTCTTCCGTATCGATAATGGCTTGTACGGGAGTACCGAGAACTTTTACACCATATTTCTCAAAAACTCCGTCTTTGTAGAGGGCAACACCGCAGTTCAGTGCCGTTTGTCCACCAAAGGCAAGCATAACGCCATCCGGACGTTCTTTTTCGATGACTTTCTCTACAAAATAAGGAGTGACAGGCAGGAAATAAATCTGGTCGGCAACGCCTTCCGAAGTCTGCACAGTAGCGATATTCGGGTTGATAAGAACGGTGTAGATACCTTCTTCTTTCAAGGCTTTGAGTGCCTGGCTGCCGGAGTAGTCGAACTCACCTGCCTCGCCGATTTTCAGTGCACCGGAACCGAGTAGCAGGACTTTCTTTATATTGTTTTCTTTCATTTATTGTACATTTATAGGTGATTACAGCAGTTTCACGAACTCATCAAACAAAAACTCCGTATCCGTCGGCCCGCTGGCAGCTTCCGGATGGAATTGTGCAGAGAACCAGGGATTCCGTTTATGTTTAATGCCCTCATTAGACCCGTCGTTCATATTGATGAACAGCGGTTCCCAATCTTCCGTCAGCGTAGTGTTGTCCACTGCATAACCATGATTCTGCGAAGTGATGAAGCAACGCTCCGTGCCCACCATACGCACCGGCTGGTTGTGACTGCGATGACCATATTTCAGCTTGTATATCTTTGCTCCTCCTGCCTTACTCAGCAACTGATTTCCCATGCAGATACCGAAGATAGGTAGTTTTTCATTCTTCATTGCCCGGCGGATATTCTGCACCGCAGCATCACAGGTATCCGGATCACCCGGGCCGTTACTGATGAAAAGTCCGTCGAACTCCAGTTCATTATAATCATAATCCCAAGGCACACGGATGACTTCCACATCACGCTTCAGCAGACAGCGAAGAATATTAGTCTTCACTCCACAATCCACCAGGACTACTTTCTTCTTACCCGCACCTTCGTTGTACCGGATTATCTCCTTGCAACTCACCTTATCCACATAATTCACTCCCGCATACACGGCATCGGGCACATTCTCCGGTTCATCATCAAAAACAATCTTCCCCATCATCACGCCATGTTCGCGGAGCACCTTTGTCAGCTCACGTGTATCGATACCTGTGATGCCCGGCACCTGTTCACGCTTCAGCCAATCAGCAAGGCTTTCCACAGCGTTCCAATGGCTAAAGTCCTCACTATAATCACTTACAATGATGGCTTCCGCATGGATACGTTCACTTTCCATAAAGGTAGCCAGTCCATTCGGTTCGATAGTGAAAGGCGGCACACCATAATTGCCCACCAACGGATAAGTGAGCGTCATCAACTGTCCGGCATACGAGGGGTCAGTCAAGCTCTCGGGATACCCCGTCATAGCTGTGTTGAAAACCACCTCTCCCGCTACCGGCTTTTCGTAGCCAAACGACTTGCCGTGGAAGCGGCTCCCGTCGTCGAGGATAAGAGTTACATTTCTCATGTTAGTTAGTGATTAGTGTTTAGTGATAAGTGATTAACGTTAATCACTTATCACTAAACACTATTTCGTTAAAATTGATATACTTGTTCTATATAGTCAATAAAGGCATTATTCAGCATCTTCACCCCGCCCGGCGTAGGATAATCACCGCTGAAATACCAGTCTCCCCGATGATTAGGACAAGCCTCATGCAGCCCCTCCAACGGTTGGTATACGATTTCCACCTTCGCCTTTGTTCCGGCAGGTGTCAGCAGTTCCACCATCTTGGCGGAGATTTCCTCGTCAGTGAAAGGTGCATAGATATCCTTCACATAGTTCACCATTTGCTCCTTCGGCAGTCCTACCTGGTCTTTCGATTTGCGGTAGGCAGCGGCAATCACATCTTTCATATCCCGGTCTTTCAGCAACTCGATGGCCGCTTTAAAAGCAATGAATTCACTCATCTTTGCCATGTCGATGCCGTAATAATCGGGATAACGTACCTGCGGGGAAGAAGAAACAATCACAATCTTCTTGGGGCCCAGACGGTCGAGAATACCGATGATACTCTGTTTCAGAGTGGTTCCGCGCACAATGGAGTCGTCGATAATGACAAGATTGTCCACACCCGGCACCAGACTGCCATAGGTGATATCATACACATGCGCAGCCAAGTCATTGCGGCTGTTTCCTTCTGCAATAAACGTGCGCAGTTTGATGTCCTTGATGGCCACCTTTTCGCTACGGATACGGCGGGAAAGTATCTGTTCCAGCTCTTCCAGATTGGGGCTATGTCCCAGGGAAGCAATCTGTTGCACTTTCTCTTCATTCAGATAATCATCCAGTCCCTGCAACATGCCGTAGAAAGCAACTTCCGCTGTATTCGGGATGAAGGAAAACACGGTATGGTCAAGGTCTTTATTAATGGCTTTCAAGATATTAGGTATCAGTTTCTCACCCAATAGTTTACGTTCTCTGTAAATATCCACATCACTGCCGCGTGAGAAATAAATACGTTCGAAAGAACAGGGTTTCACCTCGCGCACTTTATTGATCTGGGTGGTGCGCAGCTTGCCTGCCTTATTTATCAGTAAGGCCTGTCCGGGCATCAATTCCTTAATGCTGCCGGCCGGCACATTGAAAGCAGTTTGTATCACAGGGCGTTCGCTGGCAAGCACTGCCACTTCATCATCCTGATACCAGAATGCGGGGCGGATCCCCCACGGATCGCGCACGGCAAACGATTCACCGCTTCCCGTCAGTCCGCATATCACATAGCCTCCGTCCCACTCCTTGCTCGAAGTACGCAGCACGTTTGCCAGATCCATATGATCTTCTATATAGTGAGTCACGCCCATGCCTGTCAATCCTTCCGCTTCGGCAAGATTGAAGAGGCGCTCCACTTCACGGTCGAGACGGTGTCCCACTTGTTCCAGCATGATGTACGTATCGGCATACTTCCGTGGATGCTGGCCGATAGCAGTGATACGTGCAAAGATCTCATCCACGTTCGTCATGTTGAAATTGCCGCAAAGAGCAAGGTTCTTAGCCCGCCAGTTGTTACGCCTCAGGAAGGGGTGCACATAGGAAATGCCGCTCTTTCCGGTAGTGGAATAGCGCAAGTGCCCCATGTAAGCCTCGCCCGCAAAAGGGAGGTATTTCTTAGCGTAATCCGCATCATGAAGCTGCTCTTTTGTCAGATCCTTAAAGTTGCTCTGCACCGTACCGAATATTTCGGTAATGGCGCCCGAACCGAGTGCACGCTCACGGAACATATACTCCTCACCGGGATTTGCTTCCAGCTTTACACAAGCCATACCGGCGCCCTCTTGTCCGCGGTTGTGCTGTTTCTCCATCAGAAGATAGAGTTTGTTCAAACCGTACATCCATGTGCCGTACTTCTGTTCATAGTATTCCAGAGGTTTCAGCAGGCGTATCATGGCAACGCCACATTCATGCTTCAGTTCTTCCATCAGTTCATTTACAATTTACAATGTACAAAGTACAATTTATCGTTTACTATTTATTTCGTATTACCCTCTTTATTCCACTGTTACGCTCTTCGCCAAGTTTCTCGGCTGATCCACATCCATCCCTTTGCATACTGCGATATGATAGGCCAGTAACTGCAACGGTACCGTAGTAATCAACGGGTCAAGACACTCAATTGTTTCCGGTAACTCGATACAAGTATCGGCAATCTTGCTGATAACCATATCTCCTTTTGTCACCAAGGCAATCACTTTGCCCTTACGCGCCTTGATTTCCTGTATATTGCTCAATACTTTCTCATAAAGCCCGTTCTGTGTAGCAATCACTACTACCGGCATTTCGGCATCCACCAATGCGATAGGGCCATGCTTCATTTCAGCAGCCGGATAACCCTCGGCATGGATATAAGAGATTTCTTTCAGCTTCAACGCACCTTCCAAGGCTACGGGATACGAATATCCGCGTCCCAGATAGATAAAGTTATGCGCATACGTGAAGATCTTGGAAAGCTCTGCAATGCTGCCGTTCAACTTCAGCACTTCTTTCATCTTATCAGGAATGCGGTTCAGCTCTTGCACAATGGCAAGAAATTCCCCCTCATCTATCGTATTCTTCTCCTTGGCAAGCGTCAGCGCCAGCATAGTGAGCACTGTCACCTGTCCCGTAAACGCTTTGGTGGAAGCCACTCCGATTTCAGGGCCTACGTGGATATAAGAACCCGTATGCGTAGCCCTCGGAATAGACGAACCAATCGCATTACAGATGCCATAGATAAATGCCCCACGGCTCCGCGCCAGTTCTACAGCTGCCAGTGTATCCGCCGTCTCGCCACTTTGCGAAATCGCAATCACCACATCCTTACTGTCTATCACCGGATCACGGTAACGGAATTCCGAAGCATACTCCACTTCCACCGGAATGCGGCAAAGACTTTCTATCAAATGCTTTCCGATAAGAGCCGCATGCCAGGAAGTACCGCACGCCACGATGATGAAACGTTTGGCTGCCAGCAGGCGGTCTTTGTTATCAATCACTGCGGAAAGCACCACATTTGTACTTTCTACATTGATACGTCCGCGCATACAGTCGTGAATGCAATCGGGCTGTTCAAAAATCTCTTTCAGCATGAAGTGCGGATAACCACCCTTTTCCAACTGTCCCAGATTCAGCGCTACCGTCTTCACTTCGTGCGGACATTCCACATTTTTCAGGTTCACCACCTTCAGTTTCTCTCCGCGGCGGATGACGGCAATCTCTTCATCTTCCAAATATACGACTTTATCTGTATATTCCACAATCGGCGTAGCATCCGAAGCCAGGAAAAACTCATCTTCACCGATACCTACCACCAACGGACTACTCTTGCGGGCTGCTATAATTTCATCCGGATTATCCTTATCCAGCACGGCAATGGCATAAGCACCGATTACTTCACGCAACGCTAATTGCACAGCAGTCAGCAAATCTGTATTTTTGGATTTCTGGATGAATTCTATCAGTTGCACCAGTACTTCAGTGTCCGTACTGCTTTTGAATGAATAGCCTTTGGCCTGGAGTTTTTCTTTAAGGACGGCGTAGTTTTCGATGATGCCGTTGTGGATGAGAGCGAGATGTTCGGAAGAGGAATAATGAGGATGGGCGTTAGCGGAGCAAGGTTCCCCGTGCGTAGCCCAACGGGTATGGGCAATTCCGATGTTACCGGAAATATCTTTTTGAGTAACGAAAGTTTCCAGTTCCGAAACCTTACCTTTCGTTTTGTAAACGTTCAACTGTCGGTTATCACTGATTAATGCTACCCCTGCACTATCATATCCGCGATACTCTAATCGCTTCAATCCTTTGATAAGAATGGGGTAGGCTTTCTTTTGACCAATATAGCCTACTATTCCACACATACTAATTAATATTTGATTTTGCGCTGCAAAGATATAAAATCTCACGAACATAAAGTTAATATTTTGCCTATTTATTTATCAAAAGAATAGAAAAAAGATATTTTCTTGTCAAAAAGTTAAAGAAAACAAACTTATTAAAGCAAAAGGAATAACTTTATAAATCCAAAGCAAGCAATGGAATTTTAGTTTTATATTGAAAGGAGATAGCGGAAAAATCTTCTAATCCGACAAAGAGTGTCGTTTTTCAAGGTTGCCAAATTGCCAAAAAGCCAAATTGCCAAGGCCAAAGGAAAAGGCCAATAAGATAAAGAAAAACTGTTGGTGGAATTAATTCATAATGAAAAAGTAATGAATAAAAGTAATGAAACAGTACTATCTCAATTCTCCTCCTCCGTCGGAATTGCTCTCCCCCGATAACGGGGGAGCCGGAGGGGGTGGAGTACCCGAAGGGGGAGGTGGTAGGTGAGAAAAGAATTCCTTATTTATATGATTCATCGGTATTTCTTGCTTTACCTACCACCCCGCCCTCTGGGCACCCCTCCTCCGACGGAGGAGGGGAATTGAGATACTCGATTTACTTAATGTAGAAATACTCATTATTCATACCCGAAAGAAAGAAATCAATTCTGCCAACGGGTAAAGAGACTAAATCCACGTCAATCCCATATCAACACTGTATCAAGTCCGTACCATCTCCGTGTCTATAGGAATGGACTTGGTACGGAGTTGGTATGGACTTGACACGGAGTTGGTACGGACTTGGTTATATCCGGATAAGGATGAAACGAAAAAAATGTCATGCACTTCCCTTTTGGCTATTTGGCATTATGGCAATATGGCAATTTCTCGAACGAGGGAAAGGCATACTTACAATACAGAATATAAATCACGCATTTTACTTCAATTCAAAACGTAAAAGCACATATTTTATTTCAATTTAAAACATAGATCCAATAAACAGACATTTTGCAAGTCACAAAAACCCGCATTATCATACCAATACGAAATTAAATTAATACTTTTGCCAAACATTTTGATAGCAATAATAGGTATTACCGCAGAATAAAGTAAACTTAAAAAGATGAAAGAAGAACTTTTTAACAACGAAACAAAGAGAAAAGCCGGACAACAGGGAAGGGAAGAAAGCCAACATCCTGTATATCAACGACAGCCCAGGCAGTTGGGCTTGTATGATGCAGAGAACGAGCATGACGCTTGTGGTGTCGGTATGTTAGTGAACATCCACGGAGGCAAGTCACACGAACTGGTGGAGTCTGCATTGAAGGTGTTGGAGAACATGCGTCACCGGGGCGCCGAAGGTGCGGATAACAAAACCGGAGACGGTGCCGGCATTCTGCTGCAAATCCCGCATGAGTTTATTCTTTTGCAGGGAATTCCTGTTCCCGAGAAAGGGAAATACGGTACAGGTCTTCTCTTTCTGCCGAAAGATGAGAAAGACCAGGGTGCTATCTTAAGTATTATCATCGAAGAGATTGAAAAAGAAGGATTGACATTGATGCACCTGCGCAATGTGCCCACTTGTCCTGAAATCTTAGGAGAATCGGCACTTGCCAACGAACCGGATATCAAACAGATTTTCATCACCGGATTTACGGAAAGCGAGACAGCCGACCGTAAACTCTATATAATAAGAAAGCGAATAGAAAACAAAGTACGCAAATCCGATATTGCCACGCACGAAGATTTCTACGTTGTCTCCCTATCCACGAAGAACATCATCTACAAAGGTATGCTCTCTTCACTGCAACTGCGAGGCTACTTCCCCGATCTGACAAACCCCTACTTCACCAGCGGCATAGCACTGGTGCACTCCCGCTTCAGCACCAACACCTTCCCTACCTGGGGATTGGCACAGCCGTTCCGCCTCCTGGCCCACAATGGCGAAATCAACACCATCCGCGGCAACCGGGGTTGGATGGAAGCCCGCGAAAGCGTGCTCTCCTCTCCCGTCCTGGGCGACATCAAGGAGATACGCCCCATCATTCAGCCGGGGATGAGCGACAGTGCCTCACTGGACAATGTTTTGGAATTCCTCGTTATGTCAGGCCTCAGCCTGCCGCACGCCATGGCCATGCTGGTGCCTGAATCTTTCAATGAAAAGAACCCCATCAGCGAAGACCTGAAAGCATTCTATGAATACCACTCCATCCTGATGGAACCGTGGGATGGCCCCGCCGCCTTGCTGTTCAGCGACGGACGTTTTGCTGGCGGTATGCTCGACCGTAACGGATTGCGTCCTGCACGCTATCTGATTACGCACAACGACATGATGGTAGTTGCCAGCGAAGTGGGCGTGATGGATTTCGAACCGGGAGACATCAAAGAAAAGGGACGCCTGCAACCGGGTAAAATACTGCTGGTAGATACCGAGAAAGGCGAAATCTACTACGACGGAGAATTGAAAAAACAGTTGGCCGAAGCCAAGCCTTACCGCAGTTGGCTGGCAACGAACCGCATCGAACTGGATGAGCTGAAAAGCGGCCGTAAGGTAGCGCACACTGTGCCCGATTATGAGAGGATGCTGCGCACCTTCGGCTATTCCAAGGAAGATGTAGAGCGGCTCATCGTCCCGATGTGTACCACGGGTGCCGAGCCTATCAACTCAATGGGAAATGATACGCCGCTTGCCGTGCTCTCCGATAAGCCGCAACTACTGTACAACTACTTCCGCCAACAGTTTGCACAAGTCACCAATCCGCCTATCGACCCGATACGCGAGGAACTGGTAATGTCACTGACGGAATATATCGGCGCCGTGGGTATGAACATCCTGACACCCAGCGAAAGCCATTGTAAGATGGTGCGCCTCAACCATCCTATCCTGAGCAATGCACAACTGGATATTCTTTGCAACATCCGCTACAAAGGTTTCAAAACGGTGAAATTACCCTTGCTGTTTGAGGCAGCAAAGGGCCGTGCCGGATTGCAGGAAGCACTCACAGCACTTTGCAAGCAAGCGGAAGAGTCCGTCAGCGAAGGGGTGAACTACATTGTACTGAGCGACCGTGATGTAGATGCCACTCATGCGGCTATCCCTTCTCTGCTGGCAGTAAGCGCAGTACACCACCACCTGATTTCGGTAGGAAAACGCGTACAGACGGCATTGATAGTGGAAAGCGGTGAAATACGCGAGGTGATGCACGCAGCCCTGTTACTGGGATTTGGAGCCAGTGCCCTGAATCCTTACATGGCATTTGCCGTGATTGACAAGCTGGTGGCGAAGAAAGAAATCCAATTGGATTATGCCACAGCCGAAAAGAAATATATCAAATCCATCTGCAAGGGATTGTTCAAGATCATGAGTAAGATGGGTATCAGTACCATCCGCTCGTATCGGGGAGCGAAAATATTCGAAGCCGTAGGTTTGAGTGAAGAGCTCAGCAATGCTTATTTCGGCGGGTTGAGATCCACAATAGGCGGCATCCGGCTGGATGAAGTGGCACGCGATGCAATCGCATTCCACGATGCAGGTTTTGCCGCACAAATAGACGGATTACTCCCCAACAACGGTTTGTATGCTTTCCGTAAAGACGGAGAAAAACATGCCTGGAACCCTGAAACCATTTCTACCTTACAACTCGCCACACGCCTGGGCAGTTATAAGAAGTTCAAAGAATTCACCAGTCTGGTAGATGGAAAAGAAGCGCCTATCTTCTTGCGCGACTTCCTGGATTTTCGCCGTGCCCCCATTTCTATAGATAAGGTTGAACCGGTAGAAAGCATCATGCACCGCTTTGTGACGGGTGCCATGAGTTACGGGTCTATCAGCAAAGAAGCGCATGAGGCAATGGCCATTGCCATGAACCGGATTCACGGACGCAGCAACACAGGTGAGGGAGGCGAAGACAGCGCACGCTTTACGCCCCGTGAAGACGGAACCAGTCTGCGTAGCGCCATCAAGCAGGTAGCTTCGGGACGCTTCGGTGTAACAACGGAGTATCTGGTGAACGCCGATGAAATACAAATCAAAGTGGCACAAGGGGCCAAACCGGGCGAAGGTGGTCAGTTGCCGGGCTTTAAAGTAGACCAGGTGATTGCGAAGACACGTCACTCCATCCCCGGCATTTCATTGATTTCTCCCCCGCCCCATCACGACATTTACTCCATCGAAGACCTGGCACAGTTGATCTTCGACCTGAAGAATGTAAATCCTCACGCCAAGATCAGTGTGAAACTGGTGGCCGAAAGCGGCGTGGGAACCATTGCCGCCGGAGTGGCCAAAGCAAAAGCCGACCTTATCGTCATCTCCGGTGCGGAAGGTGGCACGGGCGCCTCTCCTGCTTCCAGTATCCGCTATGCCGGTATCTCTCCTGAACTGGGACTGAGTGAAACACAACAGACCCTTGTACTGAACGGTCTGCGCGGGCAAGTGATGCTGCAAGTGGACGGGCAACTGAAAACCGGTCGTGACATCGTGCTGATGGCGATGCTGGGTGCCGAAGAGTTCGGATTTGCAACCAGCGCTTTGATTGTACTGGGCTGCGTCATGATGCGTAAATGCCATCAGAACACCTGCCCTGTGGGTGTGGCGACACAGAACGAGGAACTTCGCCGGCGCTTCCACGGACGTAGCGAATACTTGGTGAACTTCTTCACTTTCCTGGCACAGGAAGTACGGGAGTATCTCGCAGAAATCGGTGTGGAACGTATGGATGATATCATCGGACGCACGGATCTAATTATCCGCAAGTCAGAAAACGAATCACCCAAACAATCCCTGATTGCTTTCGACAAAATACTGGCACGCGTCGATAATGGTGCAGCCATCCGCCACACCATCGACCAGCAACACGGCATCGACCACGTAAAAGACGTTGAAATGCTGCATGCCGCTGCCGAAGCTCTGGAAAGCCAGAAAGAAATCTCACTGGAATATACCATTGCCAATACGGATCGTGCTTGCGGAGCCATGCTTTCGGGCACCATTGCCGCGAAGTACGGTGAAGCGGGACTGCCGGAACATACGTTGAACGTAAAGTTCAAAGGTTCTGCAGGACAAAGTTTCGGTGCCTTCCTTGTACCGGGTGTCAACTTCAAGCTGGAAGGTGAAGCGAACGATTACCTCGGCAAAGGCCTTTCGGGCGGACGGATTGCCGTGCTGCCTCCGGTACGCTCTAACTTCCAAGCCGAGAAGAATACGATTGCAGGAAACACCTTGCTCTATGGTGCAACCAGCGGTGAAGTTTACATTAATGGGCGCGTAGGCGAACGTTTTGCTGTCCGCAATTCCGGTGCCATTGCCGTAGTAGAGGGTGTAGGCGATCATTGTTGCGAGTACATGACGGGCGGTCGTGTGGTAGTCCTCGGTTCAACAGGGCGCAACTTCGCAGCCGGTATGTCGGGCGGTGTAGCTTATGTATGGAATAAGGATGGAAACTTCGATTATTTCTGTAACATGGAAATGGTGGAACTAAGCCTCATCGAAGAAGCATCCTATCGTAAGGAGTTGCACGAACTCATTCGTCAGCACTACCTCTATACAGGCTCCAACCTGGCACGCACGATGCTTGATAACTGGAACCGATATGTGGATGAGTTTATCCAGATAGTCCCCATCGAGTACAAGAAGGTGCTGCAAGAGGAGCAAATGCGGAAACTGCAACAGAAGATTGCGGAGATGCAGAGAGACTACTAAAAGTACAATTGACCATTTACAATGTACAATTACCATGCGGAACAACTGTCATAATAGCATCTGGAAATAAACATTGTAAACGGACAAAGAGATTGGTAAATTGTAAATTGCTAAATTGTAAATTTCATTATGGCAGATCCAAAAGCATTTTTAAACATACCACGGCAGGAAGCGGGATACCGTCCTGTCCACGAACGTATCACCGACTTCAGTCAGGTAGAGCAAACTTTAAACAGTCACGAACGTAAACTCCAGGCATCACGTTGCATGGATTGCGGTGTACCCTTCTGTCACTGGGCATGCCCGTTGGGCAATAAGCAACCCGAATTTCAGGATGCGCTTTATAAAGGTAAATGGCGCGAAGCATACGAAGTGCTCGCCGCCACAAACGACTTTCCCGAATTTACCGGACGCATCTGTCCGGCACTTTGCGAAAAGTCATGTGTACTGAAGCTTTCGTGTGATGCACCTGTCACCATTCGTGAAAACGAGGCGGCTATTGCCGAAGCGGCTTTTCGCGAAGGCTACATCGTACCCATTCGGCCTGAGCGTAATGGAAAGCGGGTTGCCATCATCGGTGCAGGTCCTGCGGGACTCTCCGCTGCCTGCCGGCTGAATGCTAAAGGCTATGAAGTGACTCTTTTTGACAGCAAACCCATGCCCGGCGGATTACTACGCTATGGTATTCCTAATTTTAAACTCGATAAAGCAGTAATCGACCGCCGGATGCGGGTGCTTGAAGCCGAAGGTATCAAGTTCAAAATGGGCGTAACGGTAGATGTACAGAAACTCCCCGCAGGTTTTGATGCCTACTGCATCTGCACCGGGACGCCGCAGGCACGTGACCTCAATATCCCCGGACGCGAACTGAAAGGCATTTATCTTGCCCTCGAAATGCTGTCTCAGCAAAATCAGATCCTCGATGGAGCAACGTTCCCGAAAGACCAACTGGTAAATGCCAAGGGCAAACGGGTTCTCGTCATCGGTGGCGGTGATACTGGATCGGACTGCATCGGCACGAGCATCCGCCAGGGAGCCGTGAGTGTGACACAGATTGAGATTATGCCACAGCCTCCCGTAGGTCACAATGACGCTACTCCTTGGCCGCAATGGCCCATTGTGCTGAAGACGACTTCAAGTCACGAAGAAGGTTGCACGCGTCGCTGGTCGCTGGCATCCAATCAGTTTATTGGCAAGAATGGAAAAGTCTGCGGTGTAGAGGTGGAAGAAGTGGAATGGACTCCGGCTCAGGATGGAGGACGTCCTACCATGAAGCCTACCGGAAAGAAGGAAGTGATAGACACCGATATGGTGCTTCTGGCCATGGGCTTCCTGAAACCGGAACAACCGGAATTTCCGGAAAATGTGTTCGTTGCAGGTGATGCGGCACGTGGTGCCAGCCTTGTGGTGCATGCACTGGCGGACGGACGGAGAGTGGCAGAGAGAATAGACAAGTATTTGAGTGATTAGTGGTAAGTGATTAGTGATTAGCAGGCTGTGCTATGCTTACTAATTACTAATCACTCATCACTAAACCCTAATCACTGAACTAATCATTAACCCCTAATCACTAAGCATCATGTGTGGAATCGTAGGTATCTTCAATATCAAATCTCAATCCCAAGAATTGAGAAACAAAGCGCTTCGAATGGCGCAGAAAATCCGTCATCGCGGACCGGACTGGAGTGGTATTTATGTAGGCGGCAGTGCCATCCTGGCTCACGAACGTCTTTCCATCGTCGATCCGGAAAGTGGCGGACAACCTTTGTACTCTCCGGATGGCAAGCAAATCCTTGCCGTCAACGGTGAGATCTATAATCATCGGGAAATCCGTTCACGCTACGCCGGCAAGTATGCTTTCCGTACAGGATCGGACTGTGAAGTCATCCTCGCATTATATAAGGATAAAGGCATTCATTTCCTCGAAGAATTGAACGGTATCTTCGCCTTTGCCCTTTACGATGAGGAAGCAGACGATTATCTGATTGCCCGTGACCCTATCGGGGTAATCCCTCTTTATATCGGTCGTGACGACCAGGGACATATCTACGTTGGTAGCGAACTGAAAGCTCTCGAAGGTTTCTGTGATACCTACGAGCCTTTTCTGCCCGGACATTACTTCTGGGGACGCGAAGGAAAAATGCACCGTTGGTATCAGCGTCCCTGGACCGATTATGCCGCCGTCAAAGCCAGTGACACCACCGCCCGCCGAGCTACCCAGCCAGAAATCAACAGCGTAAAACTCGCCCTTGAAGCTGCCGTGCAACGCCAGTTAATGTCCGATGTTCCTTACGGTGTCCTGCTCAGTGGTGGTCTCGACTCTTCCGTCATCTCCGCCATTGCCAAGAAGTATGCCCGCAAGCGCATTGAAACTGATAACCAGAGCGAAGCCTGGTGGCCGCAACTCCACTCCTTCGCCGTCGGCCTGCGCGGTGCACCGGACTTGATTAAAGCCCGTGAAGTGGCGGAATACATCGGCACCGTTCACCATGAAATCAATTATACCATTCAGGAAGGGCTCGATGCCTTGCGTGATGTCATCTACTTTATCGAAACATACGACGTTACCACTGTTCGTGCTTCCACACCGATGTACCTGTTGGCACGTGTCATCAAGTCTATGGGTATCAAGATGGTGCTTAGTGGCGAAGGTGCCGATGAGGTTTTCGGTGGTTATCTATACTTCCACAAAGCCCCCACACCGCAGGCTTTCCACGAAGAAACGATCCGTAAGCTCTCCAAGCTGCACCTGTACGACTGTCTGCGTGCCAATAAGAGCCTTTCTGCCTGGGGTGTGGAAGGTCGTGTTCCCTTCCTCGATAAAGAGTTCCTGGATGTGGCAATGAACCTCAGCCCTGCCGTCAAGATGTGTCCGGGCAAAGAAGTGGAGAAACGCATTGTGCGCGAAGCTTTTCAAGATATGCTGCCTCAGAGTGTTGCCTGGCGGCAAAAAGAGCAATTTTCCGATGGCGTCGGTTACAATTGGATTGATACATTGAAAGCCATTACTTCGGCCGCCGTCACCGACCATCAGATGGAACATGCCGCCGAACGGTTTCCCATCAATCCGCCACAGAATAAGGAGGAATATTACTATCGTAGCATTTTCGAAGAGCACTTCCCCAGTCAGTCGGCTGCCCGAAGCGTGCCCAGTGTGCCGAGCGTGGCTTGCTCTACTGCTGAAGCACTCGCCTGGGATGCCACGTTGCAAGGGAAAAATGATCCGAGCGGACGGGCTGTGGCAGATGTGCACGAGGCAGCCGGGAACGTGGGCTGATAAAGCCTGTTATAAGCAGAGTCTACTGTGTAAACAATTTACCAAGCGAGATCCATCAATAGAATGCTGAGCATTCTTATCACAGTCTCAAATATAGACAAATCACAGGCATTTCTCTGCTTTATTAAGCTTCTTGTTATTCGTTTTTAAAGAATAACAGGAACGTTTTTAAAGAATGTGCTCAACGTTTATTAAAAACGTAAAAAGCCTCTTTTAAGCCCGAATCCGATAAATATCAACAAAAAAGGCGATAACTTCCTATTGAAATTATCGCCTTTCTTGTTTTTTGTCTGTTATTATCTTAGAAAACAAGTCGTATGAATTCTCTATTATCAACTACCCTGCAAAGATACGACATCCGAAAGGTGAAGTCAAGTATTCTGGCCGGTTTTTCCGACTTTTCTTTTTTTTATTTTTTAATTCTTCCATTTTGTTTTTGTCCGATACCATTTTTCTAATTTTGAGAATTAGAAATTAGGAACTTACGTTAACTTAACACACAACAAAGATGAAATATAAAAGGACTCTCCACTCCAATCCACACTAAGATAGTGTCAAAACGGAATAAAAGAACGCGAATTACACAAATCTGTCATTCAATAATCCACTTCTCTATATTCCTTGTTTTATTACTGAAGTTCACACCTATTTTGAATAATTTCCTCGGGTCTGCCTCGAAAGGAAGAGCATACTGTTTTTCTTCTATTTGCTGCAAGGCTTCTTCTGCAGTACCTTCCAGTTTGAATTCCATGACGTAAATGTAATCGGCAGTCTTCACTACCAGATCCACCCTCCCTTCCGAAGTGTGATACTCCGCCTGTGTGTAGAAACCCACCAGTTTGAAGACGATAAACAACACATTCTGGTAATGTAATTCCAAGTCTTTCACCAATTCATAAGGTGTGTCGGCAAAAAAGCTTTGCAGCCTCTTAAAGAAAGCGTTAGGTTGGCCGGAACGTATCTCACGAACAAATCTTTGTATCTCAAACGGTGCTTCTAACTGGTTGAAGCGGGTATAAAACGGCATCAGAAATCTGATAAAGCCCTCTTCCACTTCCCGGTTAGGGAAACCGAGACGGTATAGACCGAATTCCTTATCATACCCCTTTATCGTGAGATAACCGCTTTGGAAAATAACCGGTATGGGTTCGTTGTCGCCATAAATACAGTTCAGCACATCAGCATCCGTTTCTTCATGCGCCATGCGCTCCAAATTGTAATGATTTCGTCTCAGCAACTCCACAAGGTAAGTAGGCGTTCCGGTTTCAAACCAATAGTTGCCGAATTTCATCTTAAAGAATGTATTCAGCAAACTGAAGGGATTGTAGATGCCGTCCGTGTTTTCTGTAAAGTGATAACCGTCATAGCACGCTTTCAGTTCATTGCACACTTCCTGATACGTCATTTTCTGCGCGGCTGCCAATTCGTGCAGGTCTTCTTCAAAATTAAGATGTATCTCCTTTTCAGTGATTCCACAGATAGAAATAAACGGCTCGTCCATGGAGATGTCATTCAGATTGTTCAGGTCACTGAACACACTGACTTTGCCAAACTTGGTCACTCCCGTCAGCAAGGCAAACTTGATGCAGCCGTCCATGGTTTTCAGTACGCCGTAGAAAGGTTTCAGAGTGTTGCGGAATTCGCGTTGCAGTTCCTCGTTGCCGATAGCCTGGAGCAAGGGTTTGTCATATTCGTCGATGAGAATGGCTACACGCTCACCACTTTGCTCATAGGCCCGTCCCACAACTCCTGCAAAGCGCAAGGCAAGGGTCGTTTCGGCAGAACGCGTTCCATAAAGTGACTCCCAGTAATCAAGCGTTTCATTCAGTATTTTGTCCAGACTGTCCGGCGTATCATATTTCCCGATATTCAAGTCCAGATGGAACACGGGACGTTTCACCCAGTCTTTTTCCAAAGCTTCCACCGCCAAGCCTTCAAACAAGTCCCGTTTCGCCTCAAAATAGGCTTCGAGCGTGGAAATCAGCAAACTCTTCCCAAAACGGCGGGGGCGGGAAAGGAAATAGTAACTGCCACTCTTCACCAACTTATACATCAATGCAGTTTTATCCACATAAACGTATCCTTCTTTACGAATCTTCTCGAAGTTTTGTATCCCGATAGGATATATTCTGTTACCCATGTCCTTGCCTCCTTCTACTATAATAGTATTCATTAATGCTACAAAGATAATGTAAACCGAGAACAGTATAAAATGAACTCGTTCATTTTTTATGCCGAAGTGCAGCTTATCTTCTTCAAAGATAATGCAAATCGAAGGCAGTACTTTCATTTTCCCAATTTATTCCCTACCTTTGTACCCGCTTTTTTTAGAAAGGCAGAATTCGTTCTATTAGTTTTAGGTTAAACACTTAATAACGCTTATGCAAAAGTCTGACTGCATCATCGGTGTAGAGCACGTATCGAAATACTTCGGAGACAAAGCCGTACTGAATGATGTAAACCTCTCTGTCCGTAAGGGCGAATTTGTAACAATATTGGGCCCCTCCGGCTGCGGCAAGACTACGTTGTTGCGCCTGATAGCCGGTTTCCAGACCGCCTCGGAAGGTATCATCACCATCGCCGGAAAAGACATCACGCAAACACCGCCACACCAACGTCCGGTGAACACCGTCTTTCAGAAGTATGCCCTTTTCCCCCACCTCAACGTGTACAACAACATCGCTTTCGGACTGAAGCTCAAAAAGATGCCCGAAGCCACCATTGGCAAGAAAGTGAAACAAGCCCTCCGCATGGTAGGTATGACGGATTACGAAGACCGTGACGTCGATTCCCTCTCCGGCGGACAGCAGCAACGCGTTGCCATCGCCCGTGCCATCGTCAACGAACCCGAAGTGCTGTTACTGGACGAGCCACTTGCCGCCCTCGACCTCAAAATGCGTAAAGACATGCAGATGGAGTTGAAAGAGATGCACCAGAAGCTCGGAATCACCTTCGTCTACGTCACCCACGACCAGGAAGAAGCCCTCACCCTGAGCGACACCATCGTTGTGATGAGCGAAGGCCGCATCCAGCAGATAGGCACGCCGACAGATATCTACAACGAACCCATCAACTCTTTCGTTGCTGATTTCATCGGAGAAAGTAACATCCTGAACGGCCTCATGCTTCAAGACAAAGCCGTATCCTTTGCCGGACACGAATTTGAATGTGTCGACAAAGGTTTTGGCGAAAATACCCCCGTCGATGTAGTCATCCGTCCCGAAGACATCTATATATTCGAGCCTTCTGCCGCTGCCCAACTGACGGGTACTGTCACCTCCTGCATCTTCAAAGGCGTGCATTACGAAATGATGGTACAGACTAACGAGGGCTACGAATTCATGGTACAGGACTATCATAGCTTTGAAGCCGGACGGGAAGTCGGTCTGCTCGTAAAACCTTTCGACATTCACGTAATGAAGAAAGAACGCACCTGCAACACCTTCGAAGGCAAGCTCATAGACGCCACACACGTTGAATTCCTCGGTTACACCTTTGAGTGTGCCGAAGTGCAGGACATCGAACCGGGCAGCTCTGTCCTCGTAGAAATAGATTTCCGGAACGTCATCCTCGAAGATAACGAAGAAGACGGGCATCTGACGGGCGAAGTGAAATTCATCCTTTATAAAGGAAACCATTACCATCTCACCGTGTTTACCGATTGGGACGAGGATATCTTTGTAGACACCACTGACGTCTGGGACGACGGCGACCGTGTCGGCATCACCATCGCACCCGAAAATATACGAATTGTTGCACCGGCCCAGGCTACCGGTTCTATCCCTATTGTTGAATCTGCTAATAAGAAAGGAAGTGCTCAGTAATATATCCCGTTTCTTCATGCGTCGCCGGAACTGGACAGTTCCCTACGCATTGTTTCTCATCATCTTCGTTGTGATGCCTCTGTTGCTCATTGTGGTTTATGCCTTCACCGATGCTGAAGGCACATTCACGTTTGCCAACTTCCGCAAATTCATGATGCATCCCGAATCTATCAACACATTCGTCTACTCCATCGGAATAGCTGTCATCACGACTCTCGCATGCCTCCTGCTCGGTTATCCGGCTGCTTATATTCTCAGTCAGAAGCGCTTCAACACTTCCCAGACCATGGTTGTACTGTTCATCCTGCCCATGTGGGTGAACATCCTGATACGTACACTTGCCACGGTGGCATTGTTTGATTTCCTCAACTTGCCGCTGGGCGAAGGAGCTTTGGTATTCGGTATGGTCTACAACTTCCTGCCGTTCATGATATACCCTATCTACAATACGTTGCAGAAGATGGATGGCAGTCTGATAGAAGCAGCCCAAGACCTGGGAGCTACGCCTGTACAGGTATTCGGTAAAGTGATCCTCCCCCTTTCGATGCCCGGCATCATGAGTGGTGTGGTGATGGTTTTCATGCCCACGGTTTCCACCTTTGCCATTGCCGAGTTGCTGACGATGAACAACATCAAACTGTTCGGTACTACCGTACAAGAGAATATATATAACGGAATGTGGAACTACGGCGCTGCCCTCTCGCTCATCATGCTGTTGCTGATTGGCGTCACCGCCCTCTTCACCAACGAGGACGACAGTGCACAAAATGAAAGCGGAGGTGTGATATGATGACACGTATTCTGGCAAAAGGCTATCTTTGGTTTCTGCTTGCCCTGCTCTATTCGCCCATCCTGATCATTATGATCTTCTCTTTCACTGAGGCCAAAGTACTGGGTAACTGGACAGGATTCTCTACCAAACTATACAGTTCATTGTTTACAGGCGGCATGCACCACTCACTGATGAATGCCATCTGGAACACATTCGCGATTGCTACGATTGCCGCCACAGCCTCTACCCTGCTGGGAAGTCTGGCAGCTATCGGCATCTTTAACCTACGCTCCCGGGCGCGTCAGGTGATGAATTTCACCAATGCTATTCCGATGATGAATGCGGATATCATTACCGGTGTCTCCCTGTTCCTGCTGTTTGTCAGCTTTGGCATTTCGCAGGGATTTACTACAGTGGTATTGGCACACATCACTTTCTGTACCCCATACGTGGTACTTAGTGTGATGCCCCGTCTGAAGAAGATGAATCAGAATGTATACGAAGCAGCCCTCGACCTCGGAGCTACTCCTTTCCAGGCGCTTCGCAAAGTCATCTTCCCTGAAATTCTGCCGGGAATGATCAGCGGTTTCATCCTCGCTTTCACGCTTTCCATTGATGATTTCGCAGTAACGATCTTCACTATCGGAAATGAAGGATTGGAAACATTGTCGACATACATCTATGCGGACGCACGTAAGGGTGGATTGACTCCTGAACTGCGGCCACTGTCAACAATCATTTTTGTAACGGTGTTAGTATTGCTGATTGTGATTAACAAGAGAGCAGAAAGAAACAAGAATAGTGATTAGCGTTTAGTGATAAGTGATTAGTGCCATGCGGAATGATAGCGCAGCCTACTAATCACTTATCACTAAACGCTAATCACTAATATAACCCTATAAACAATGAAGAAATACATCCCCCTCCTTCTCTGCATTCTTCTCCTTGCCTCCTGTACCGGTGCCAGCGAGAAGCGCAGCCGTGTACTGAAAGTCTACAACTGGGCAGATTACATCGACGAAGAAGTCCTCGCCGAATTCCCTGCCTGGTACAAAGAGCAGACAGGCGAAGATATCCGCATCATCTACCAGGTATTCGATATCAACGAAATCATGCTCACCAAAATTGAGCGCGGACAGGAAGATTTCGACCTTGTATGCCCATCGGAATACATCATCGAACGAATGTTGAAGAAAGATCTCCTCCTCCCTATCAACCGCAATTTTGGGAAGACTCCGGACTATATCCCCAACATTTCCCCGTATATTCAGAAAGAGTTGGAGAAAATCAGCCAGCCCGGTCGCCACACCAATGATTACGTTGTTCCCTACATGTGGGGTACCGCCGGAATACTCTATAACAAGAAGTTCAAGACCCTTGAAGAAGTCAGCTCCTGGGGATGCCTTTGGGATGCCGTCAACCGTGGCAAGATTCTGATGAAAGACAGTTATCGCGATGCCTACGGTACTGCCATCATCTATGCCCATGCCCGGCAACTTGCCGACAGCACCATCACCGTGGAGCAACTGATGAACGACAATTCCCCTGAGGCCATTGCTCTTGCAGAGCAATACCTGAAAGCCCTGAAACCCAACATTGCCGGATGGGAAGCCGACTTCGGTAAAGAAATGATGACCAAAAACAAAGCATGGCTCAACCTTACCTGGAGTGGCGACGCCGTCTGGGCCATTGACGAAGCGGAAGCTGTAGGCGTGGACCTGGACTATGTAGTTCCCCGTGAAGGCAGCAACATCTGGTACGATGGCTGGGCCATCCCCAAGTATGCCCGCAACGTAAAAGCCGCCAGCTACTTCATCAATTATCTTTGCCAGCCGGATATTGCCCTGCGCAATATGGACGCCATCGGCTACGTCAGTGCCGTAGCAACGCCCGAAATTATGGAAGCAAAGACCGACACTACTCTTGAACAGTTCTCCGACCTCAGTTATTTCTTCGGCCCCGGTGCAGACAGCGTTCAGATCAATCCGATACAATACCCCGACCGTAAAGTCGTGGAGCGTTGCGCCATGATCCGTGATTTCGGCGACCGCACAGAGCTTGTTCTCGAAATGTGGAGCCGCGTTAAAGGCGATAACCTGAATACAGGCATCGTGCTTCTTATCTTTGCAGTCTTCGGAATACTGTTTGTGTGGATTGTCTGGAAACGGATCAGCGTTTATAAGCAGAAGAAACGTCACCACAGGCGCAGACGCCGTATACGCAGGTAATAGGAGGTAAAGGAGATAACACCTTTATCTCCTGATTCGCATTAATAACATAAATGAAACATCACTTTTCAGACATATTTTGTACCTTGCGGCAGAATTATAAATAAGGAACTATGAAACTGAAAAAACTTTTATTTGCCTCCGCTATGTCTTTTGCCGCATGCGGCATCCTGCAAGCCCAAAACACCCAAGTCATTGCACACCGTGGTTTCTGGAAGACCGACGGCTCTGCCCAGAATAGTATTGCCGCCCTGGTGAAAGCTGACTCCATCCATTGCTACGGCTCTGAGTTCGATGTCTGGCTCACTGCCGACAACAAACTTATCGTAGACCACGATGGCGTATTCAAAGGTGTCCGCATGGAAACATCCACCGAGAAAGAATGTACCTCCATCACCCTCGACAACGGTGAGAACCTCCCTACCCTTCAGCAATACCTCGATAAAGCCAAAGGATTGAAAACCCGCCTTATCCTGGAACTCAAAGCACACAAGACTCCCGAACGGGAAACGCTCGCCGTAGAGCAAATTGTGAAAATGATTAAGGAGATGGGACTGGAAGAGCGTACCGAATACATCACTTTCTCACGCCATGCGACCAAAGAGTTCATTCGCCTGGCTCCTAAAGGCACCCCCGTATATTATCTGGAAGGTGACCTCAATCCGCAGGAACTGAAAGACATGGGTTGCGCCGGTCCTGATTACCATTTCTCTGTCTTCAAAAAACATCCCGAATGGATCAAAGAATGTCACGATCTTGGCATGAAAGTAAATGCCTGGACAGTAAATGATGCCAAAGATATGGAATGGCTCATCAGCCAGGGAGTGGATTTCATCACCACTAACGAACCGGTATTATTGCAGGAGATATTGAAAAAGAAGTAATGCAGATCGGTAGTTAAATTCATTTCTTTATTTTCGGTTATGAATATAATTTTAGGCGCGGATTACGCGGATTACACGGATTAATGGCTGCGCTATCACACTATATTACAGAAAAAGAATCCGTGTAATCCGCGTAATCCGCGCCTAAATTATTATCAGCATTTAGTTCATTACTTTCCCAAGCTGTACCAATGCCCCACTTTAACTCCCCCAATGCCACACCTCAACAATTCAAACGCCACACTTCGATGGCTCCAATGAATGGCATTGCGGAAGCTAAAGTGTGGCATTTGCCTTGTAATAGTGCGGCATTATGCAAAAGATCATTTAGTCACCAAAAAGAAGAAAATAATTTCATTCTGTCATATACAATTCTTCATTTTCACCCCACATACTCCATTTTTCCACTAAAAACACGTATTTACGCCACTACCCACATAGAATGAATATGCGGAAATAATTCCATAAATAACAATTTATACAAATATCCACCCGCAAACTTTTAATTTAAAACTTGAATACCGTATATTTGCAGCGACTGAAAGAATAAATGAAAATAATAGAAATAAGATATATATTCTATGAATAATTTAGCAAAACGTCGTATCTTTGCATTGCAATAAAACAAAAAGAAAGATTAATTCATCAACAGAGTACAAAATGACAAGAGTTATAAAATTCACTAAGATGCACGGAGCAGGCAACGATTACATTTATGTAAACACCCTGAAATATCCCATCGAAAGCCCTGAAAAACTTTCGGTTGAATGGAGCGCCCCGCATACAGGAATTGGAAGCGACGGCCTGGTACTCATCGGCAGTTCGGACAAGGCAGATTTCAGTATGCGCATCTTCAATGCGGATGGTTCCGAAGCCAAAATGTGCGGCAACGCCAGTCGCTGCATCGGTAAGTATCTATATGAATACGGCCTGACTTCCCAAACAGCCGTTACCCTCGACACCCTATCGGGCATCAAAATACTGAAACTCCACGTGGAAGACGGAAAAGTGGACACCGTAACCGTGGATATGGGACGTCCCGCTGATATGAAGGAACAACCCATCGAAGCCGACGGGCAGAAATTCATCGGAACAACCGTATCAATGGGAAATCCTCACCTGGTAATCTTTGTAGAAGATGTGAAAGATATCAACCTCGAAAGCATCGGCCCGAAACTGGAAAACCATCCGTTGTTTCCCGACCGCATCAATGTAGAGTTTGCCCAGGTGCTGGAGCATGGGAAAATCAGGATGAGAGTTTGGGAAAGAGGTTCGGGCATCACCCAAGCTTGCGGAACCGGAGCCTGTGCCACCGCAGTAGCCGCCGCACTGACCGGAAAATCCGGAAGAAAAACAGACATCATCATGGATGGAGGCTCACTTAACATCGAATGGGACGAAAAGACGGATCACGTATGGATGACCGGAGGAGCAGTCCGGGTGTTCGACGGAGAAAAGATAATTAGTGATTAATGTTTAGTGATTAGTGATTAGCTCTATTCAGCATCCAGTGTAATCACTAATCACTAAACGTTAATCACTAACCTAAATAACGCTTAAAACAACAAGAAAGTATGGCATTAGTAAACGAACATTTTTTGAAACTACCGGGAAGTTACTTATTTTCAGACATAGCTAAAAAGGTGAATACTTTCAGGATAACGCACCCTAAACAAGAGGTCATCCGTCTGGGTATCGGAGACGTTACCCGGCCACTGCCACCGGCTTGCATCGAGGCGATGCACAGGGCAGTGGATGAGATGGCAAATGCCGGTACCTTCCACGGATACGGTCCCGAACAGGGATATGACTTTTTGATTGAAGCGATCATCAAACATGATTATGCTCCGAGAGGCATTCATTTTAGCCCTACGGAAGTATTCGTAAACGATGGAGCCAAAAGCGATACGGGCAACATAGGCGATATCCTCCGCCACGACAACAGTGTGGGAGTGACAGACCCCATCTACCCGGTATATATAGACAGCAACGTAATGTGTGGCCGTGCCGGAGTATTGGAAGAAGACGGCAAATGGAGCAACGTGACCTACATGCCCTGTACCGCCGAAAACAACTTTGTTCCCGAGATACCGGACAAGCGGATTGACATCGTCTACCTTTGCTACCCGAACAATCCGACAGGAACAACGCTAACCAAGTCGCAACTGAAAAAATGGGTGGACTACGCGCTTGCCAACGACACTCTGATTCTGTTCGATGCCGCTTATGAGGCGTTTATACAGGAAGAAGACGTTCCCCACTCCATTTACGAAATAAAAGGTGCCAAGAAATGTGCCATAGAGTTCCGCAGCTTCTCGAAGACAGCCGGATTCACCGGAGTCCGTTGCGGATACACCGTAGTTCCGAAAGAACTGACAGCCGCCACACTGACCGGTGAACGCATTCCGCTGAACCGTCTCTGGAACCGCCGTCAATGCACCAAATTCAACGGTACCAGCTACATCACCCAACGGGCTGCCGAAGCCATCTACACCCCGGCGGGCAAGCAGCAGATAAAGGAAAACATCGACTACTATATGAACAACGCCCGAACCATGAAAGAGGGTCTGGAATCCGCCGGACTGAAAGTGTACGGCGGCGTGAATGCCCCTTACATCTGGCTGAAAACACCGAATGGCACCGGCTCCTGGCGATTCTTTGAGCAGATGTTATACGAAGCCAATGTAGTAGGAACACCCGGTGTAGGATTCGGCCCCAGCGGAGAAGGCTACATCCGCCTGACCGCCTTCGGGAATCACGAAGATTGTGTGGAAGCCATGAGGCGAATCAGAAAATGGCTGGCATGAAGATGAAAAAGATAACAACTAAAATAAAACTATAGTTTCACCGGACTGATCATCCGCAATTTGTCTAAACTTAAAAGGTAAAATAGGTATGAAAATGAAAAGCGTAAAATTCAGAATGATAGCCATCGCGCTATTATCAGCAGCAATGCCTTTCACGGCAAAAGCACAGGATAAAGTGGAAGCCTCAGTCGGTGCAGATTTTGTAAGCAACTACATCTGGCGTGGAACAGACTGCGGTGGTGTAAGTATCCAGCCCAGCATGGAAGTCAGCTACAAAGGCTTGTCACTGGCAGCTTGGGGCTCGGTAGGCATCGACAAGGAAGATGCCAGGGAGATCGACCTCACACTGGGTTACAATACAGGCGGTTTCAGCGTATCCGTTACGGATTACTGGTTCTCCTACCACAAAGAGGACGGCGGATATACGGGAGATTATTTCAAGTACGGTGCACACAGCACGGTACACATCTTCGAAGCCACTCTGGGATATGACTTCGGTCCGTTGGCACTGAGTTGGAACACTTACTTTGCAGGAGATGATTATACGAAGGAGAACGGTGACAGGGCTTACTCCACGTATGTAGGCATCAGCGCACCTTTTAAACTCGGTGGCCTGGACTGGTCGGCAGAAGTCGGTCTTACCCCATGGGAAGGTGCGTATGCCAACAAGTTCAACGTAACCAACCTCACACTGAAAGCAGAAAAAGAAATCAAATTCACAAATTCTTTTTCGCTGCCCACCTTTGCACAACTGACGTTCAATCCACACACACAGGGTGCATACTTCGTATTCGGAGTTAGTTTCTAAAGAAGGATAAACGGGTATAGGTATTTACAGATGCGCCGAATGGCAAATCGTAAATAGTAAATTGTCTAATCGTAAATGTATTAAGGTATGAAAAAGATTGAAGCAATTATCCGCAAGACAAAATTCGAGGATGTAAAGGACGCATTGCTCGAAGCGGACATCGAATGGTTCTCCTACTACGACGTCCGGGGGATAGGGAAATCCCGTCAGGCACGCATCTACCGCGGTGTAATGTACGACACCAGTTCCATTGAACGTATCCTGATCTCTATCGTGGTACGCGACAAGAATGCCGAAAAGACCGTGCAGGCCATCATCAGGTCCGCACAGACCGGAGAAATCGGCGACGGGCGTATCTTCATCATCCCCATAGAAGACGCTATCCGCATCCGCACCGCCGAACGTGGCGACATCGCCCTCTACAATGCCGAACAGGAAAGATAAAAGGGCAGCATCAAACCACAACTGTTAAGAGCCCCCTCCAGAGAGCTGCAAGAGCTGCTTAACGAAACAAAGAATACAAGTACAACTAAAAGCAAAAAGATTTTATGGATAAATATAGTAAACGCAGCATTGCCAGGCTGTGGATAGCCCTTGCTGTCCTTATGGCACTCTGCACAACAACAGAAACTTTTGCACAAACTTCCGCAACAACGGATAGTATATCAGCTACAACAACCGCTGTTATAGCTACATTAGAAGAGACTACTGTAGAATCATCAGCCCCCTCCACCGTCGGAGAACTGGTAAACGGACTCAACACAGTATGGATGTTACTCGCCGCTATGCTGGTATTTTTCATGCAACCGGGCTTTGCACTGGTAGAAGCCGGTTTCACCCGGGTTAAGAACACCGCCAACATCCTGATGAAGAATTTCGTGGATTTCATGTTCGGCAGCCTGCTCTACTGGTTCATCGGTTTCGGACTGATGTTCGGCGTAGGTGGTTTCGTGGGAATGCCCCACTTCTTCGACCTCTCGTTCTATGACGGAGGAGGATTACCAACAGAGGGTTTCCTTGTTTTCCAAACTGTATTCTGTGCCACAGCAGCCACTATTGTATCGGGAGCCATGGCCGAACGTACCAAATTCTCCATGTATTTGGTTTACACCATCTTCATCAGCGTACTGATCTATCCGATTTCCGGTCACTGGACCTGGGGCGGCGGCTGGTTGATGAACGGCGAAGAAGGTTCGTTCATGATGAATCTGTTCGGCACCACATTTCACGACTTCGCAGGTTCCACCATTGTTCACTCCGTCGGTGGCTGGATTGCGCTGGTAGGTGCAGCCATCCTTGGTCCACGCATCGGTAAATACGGTAAAGATGGCAAGTCCAGAGCTATTCCGGGACACAACCTCACCATGGCGGCGCTGGGTGTATTCATTTTATGGTTCGGCTGGTTCGGATTTAACCCCGGTTCACAGTTGGCAGCCGCCTCCACGGACGACGCAATGGCTATCTCACACGTCTTCCTCACCACGAATCTTGCAGCTTGTGCCGGAGGTTTCTTCGCACTGGTGGTCAGTTGGTTAAAATTCAGCAAACCATCTTTATCCCTGACTCTGAATGGCATACTGGCAGGTCTGGTAGGTATCACGGCAGGCTGCGATATGGTTTCTCCGCTGGGTGCCGTCATCATCGGTACCATCTGCGGCATCCTAATGATATTCTCGGTAGAGTTCATCGATAAAGTGCTGAAGATTGACGATCCCGTTGGTGCAAGTTCCGTACACGGTGTCTGCGGTTTCACAGGTACCATTCTCACAGGTTTCTTGTCCACCAGTGAAGGACTCTTTTATGGTGCAGGCTGGGGATTCCTCGGAGCACAAGTATTCGGCGCCCTCGTAGTAGGTGCATGGGCAGCCGGCATGGGTTTCATCATCTTCAAGGGACTCGATAAGATACACGGTCTCCGCGTTTCCAAACGCGTTGAAGAAGAAGGGCTCGACATCTACGAGCATGGTGAATCAGCGTATAATGGATAACGATCAACGGTTAGTGATTAGTGATAAGCAAAATGCCGCATACAGCGCAGCCACTAATCACTAATCACCAAACCCTAATCACTAATTTACGAACCAACAATAATAAAGTATTATGTCTAAATTGAGATTCAGAGTAGTAGAAACGGCGTTTAAAAAGAAACCCGTTGCAGTGGCAGCTCCTGCGGAACGTCCGTCGGAATATTATGCCAAGTATGTATTCAACAAGGAAAAGATGTTCAGGTATCTGCCGAGCAAGGTATATGCTAAACTGATTGACGTGATCGACAATGGCGCTCCGCTGGATCGCAGCATTGCTGATGAAGTGGCAGCCGGTATGAAGAAATGGGCACTCGAAATGGGTGTTACCCACTATACCCACTGGTTCCACCCGTTGACTGAAGGTACAGCCGAGAAGCATGACGCTTTCATTGAGCATGATGGCAAAGGCGGTGTGATGGAAGAATTCACAGGCAAATTGCTCGTTCAGCAGGAACCGGATGCATCCAGCTTCCCTAACGGTGGCATCCGCAATACGTTCGAGGCACGCGGTTACAGCGCATGGGATCCCTCTTCTCCGGCTTTCATCGTCGATGATACGCTCTGCATCCCGACCATTTTCATTGCCTACACCGGAGAATCTCTGGACTATAAGGCACCGTTGCTGAAAGCTCTGCGTGCCGTAGACAAAGCTGCCGTAGACGTATGCCGCTATTTCAATCCGGAAGTGAAGAAGGTGGTTGCCTACCTGGGTTGGGAACAGGAATACTTCCTGATCGATGAAGGTCTGTACGCCGCCCGTCCCGACTTGCTGATGACAGGCCGCACCTTGATGGGACACGACAGTGCCAAAAACCAACAGTTGGAAGACCACTATTTCGGTGCCATTCCCACCCGCGTGGCGGCCTTCATGAAAGAATTGGAAATCGAAGCTTTGAAGCTCGGCATTCCCGTCAAGACCCGTCACAACGAAGTAGCTCCCAACCAGTTCGAGCTGGCTCCCATCTTCGAAGAGTGCAACCTGGCTGTAGACCATAACATGCTCGTCATGGCATTGATGCGTAAAGTAGCCCGTAACCACGGCTTCCGCGTACTGCTACATGAAAAACCCTTCAAAGGTGTCAACGGTAGCGGTAAGCACAACAACTGGTCATTGGGTACGGATACAGGTATCGGACTGATGGGACCGGGCAAATTACCTGAAGAAAACCTGCGCTTCATCACTTTCATTGTAAATACCCTGATGGCCGTTTACAAACACAACGGGTTATTGAAAGCATCCATTTCCAGTGCCACAAATGCACACCGTCTGGGTGCCAACGAAGCACCTCCCGCAATCATTTCCAGCTTCCTGGGCAAACAGTTGTCGCAGGTATTGGAACACATTGAAGAGAGTACCAAGGATGATCTCGTAAGCCTTAGCGGCAAGCAAGGCATGAAACTGGATATTCCGCAGATTCCGGAACTGTTGATTGACAATACCGACCGTAACCGCACCAGCCCGTTCGCCTTCACCGGAAACCGTTTTGAGTTCCGCGCCGTAGGTTCGGAAGCAAACTGTGCCTGCGCCATGATTGCCCTGAACGCTGCCGTAGCCGAACAACTGGTAGAATTCAAAAAAGATGTGGACAAACTCATCGAGAAGGGTGAACCGAAGATTTCGGCTATCCTGGATGTGATCCGCAAATACATCAAGATTTGCAAACCCATCCATTTCGACGGCAATGGCTACAGTGACGAGTGGAAAGAAGAAGCCAAGAAACGCGGTCTGGATTGCGAAACCAGTGTGCCTCTCATCTTCGACAGCTATCTGAAACCGGAAAGCATCCGCATGTTCGAAGATACCGGTGTCCTGACTCAGAAAGAACTGGAAGCCCGCAACGAAGTGAAATGGGAAACCTACACTAAGAAAATCCAGATTGAAGCTCGTGTATTAGGTGACTTGGCCATGAACCATATCATCCCGGTAGCCACGCAGTATCAAACGGATCTCATTGATAACGTTTACAAGATGAAAGACCTGTTCCCCGGCGACAAAGCTGCAAAACTGTCTGCCAAGAACCTGGAACTCATCGAAGAAATTGCCGACCGCACCGCCTTCATCAAAGAGCATGTAGATACCATGATCGAAGCCCGCAAGGTGGCCAACAAGATCGAAAGTGAACGTGAGAAAGCCATTGCCTACCACGACACCATCGTACCGGCAATGGAGGAGATCCGTTATCATATCGACAAACTGGAACTGATTGTTGACAACCAGATGTGGACGCTGCCCAAATACAGGGAACTCTTGTTTATAAGATAAGTGAAGAGAAGTGATTAACGGTTAGTGATTAGTGATAAGCAAAATGCCGCATACAGCGCATCCACTAATCACTCATCACTAAACACTAATCACTATTTGAAATTATCTATTTCTTTTGTTGGTTGTTTTAAGTTTGCAGGGGGAGAGGTGCCGGGAGGTAGTTCTCTCTCTTTTTTTATTACCTTTGTCGGAGTTTATAAAAACTATTCATAAATTTAAAACCCGATAATGATGAAAACCATGCACATTCGCTATGCAGCACTCCTACTCTTTGTTTTGCTGTCAGCATCGACCTCTTCTTTCGCACAGACCGTTCTGGAGCAAAAAATCAACGCGATTTCCGCCATTAAAGAAGTCCGTCCATTGGAAACTTCTGAGTTTTCAGAGAAGTATGTGACCTACTTTACCCAACCGCTGGATCACCGCCATCCGGAGAAAGGCAGCTTCCGCCAACGCGTTATCGTTGCTCATGTCGGCTTCGACCGCCCCACAGTGATCGTTACCGAAGGCTATGGCGCCGCTTACGCCCTCCGTTCCCAATATCGTGAAGAGCTTTCAAAACTTCTCAATGCCAACATGATATTCGTGGAATATCGCTACTTCCTTGAGTCTACCCCTGAGCCCAAAGACTGGCAATACCTGACAGCCGAGAACTCTGCGGACGACTTACATGCCATCACCACCGCATTCAAAAACATCTATCCGGGCAAATGGATCGCCACCGGCATCAGCAAAGGAGGACAGACTACCCTTCTTTACCGCACTTTCTATCCGGATGATGTAGATATTTCCGTTCCTTACGTAGCTCCGCTTTGTTATGGAGTAGAAGATGGACGCCATGAGCCTTTCCTTCACAAAGTTTCGACACCGGAAAACCGCAAGAAAATTGAAGGTTTCCAATTGGAAGCTTTGAAACGGAAAGCAACCTTACTTCCCCGTTTTGAGAAGTATTGCACTGAAAAGAATTATTCATTCCGTGCACCCATTGAAGAAATTTACGATTATTCGGTATTGGAATATTCTTTTGCTTTGTGGCAGTGGGGTACTTCTATCAACTCAATCCCTGCTACCACCGCTTCAGATAACGATATTTTCTCTCATCTGCTTGCTATCAGTGAACCGGGATATTTCACCGCCGATAGCCCCAATGCTTCTTTCTTCGTACAAGCTGCCCGTGAGTTGGGATACTATGGTTATGATGTCCAACCGTTCAAGCAGTATCTCTCCATCCGGTCCGGTGAAGGCTATCTGCATCGTTTAATGCTTCCCGAAGAATTAAAAGACATGCCCTTCGACAAAACCTTAAGCAAGAAAATAACAAAGTTTCTAAAGAAACAAGATCCGAAGATGATCTTCATTTATGGTCAGAACGACCCATGGACGGCCGCAGGCGTCACCTGGCTGAAAAACAAAAAGAATATTCATGTATTTATCCAACCGAATGGCAGCCATCTGGCACGTATCAATACATTGCCCGAAAAAGAAAAGAAAGAGGTGATGGAACTGATAAAACAATGGCTAAAATAAATGATAATTTAACGGTGGGAATAACTGAGATTAAGACAGGCTGAAAGCCTGATATTACATAGCGTAGGGCGTTGCCCTACGTGATTATGTATATCTCTATTTAAGCCCTGAAAGGGCGCAATTAAGCATCAACCTTTATATCGCCCTTTCAGGGCTCAGAAAAAGGGATGCACATTACGTAGGGCGATGCCCTACGCTATATAATGCAAGCCTTTCAGGCTTAAAATTCAGCCCGATAAATTATCATTTCACCGCGTAGCCTAACACTGCGTAGCCCCTTGTTCCCTTGTCAACTTGTTCCCTTGTCAACTAAATTTTTATTTATCTTCTATAATTTCCGCATCCTCAATATTGTCTACAGCCTTTGAAGAAGCTCCCGGCATACCCGGTGCCTTCGGCCGTTTGCGAGTGAATGTAAACCAATTTATCAATTCGGAAACTGCATATACTATGCTGGTGATACCGATAATGATAAATGCCGTGGAACGCACTCCCGTCGGATTGAACAAGGCAATCAGCCCTGCAATCAGAATGAGCACCGGAATGATATAAAATCCCACACGAACCGGCATCCAGCGACGGGCCGCAGAAAGCGATGCAATCTGTTGCACACCACCCAACACAAGGATAAATCCCAGCACAAACGTCAGCAAATCTGCAAAGAAACCGGGCATAATGACCAGCCACAAACCAAATAGCAGACTACCGATTCCTTCAATAGGAAGACGGCGTCTTTCCTCCGCACTCATGGCAAAATATCCGATGATACTTAGAAGTGCCGGTATCAGAAATATAACACCGATCGTTATAACAAAATAATCTCCGGCTTCATTGGGAAACATCACCAATACCAAACCGATTATCAGCGCACATATCGTACGCAAAAATGAGTTACTTATTCCTTTCATGAGCTTATGATTTTTTGCGAAGATACATTTTTATCCGCACAACTCCACAAGAAAGTCAAGAAAAATTAGTTTACGTTCAGCCAGGCGTTCATATCTTCAGCTACCAAAAGCCAATACAATAACAAAAGTATAGCAATAGATACGCCAATGGCGACTAAATGTTTTCGTTTCATAGTTCATCCTTTCTTTTTTATATGAATAATAGTTGTTCAAAACACGATTATAAAACAAGTTCGCATACAAAAGGTTTAATGATTCCCTCAAATTCCTTGGATGCTAACATCCTACCTACCATTACCATTCTTAGCATGATGGACAGGGATCATTCCTATAGTTTCAAGCTGATGAAACAAAAATGAGCTGTTTAGAGAAAAAAAGCAAGATTTTCTTTGGCAATTAAAACAAAGTGCTTACATTTGCCCCCAGCTAAAACAAAAAGACAATGAAAACAATGCTCGTAAATACATATTGGTGGTGGCGCCCGTTACAACTCCGACAGTCGTAAGGGAGCAGTGCTCGTATGTATATATGTGAACATAATATAGATTAAGAAAGAGCCCTGTCGCAACCTGCGACAGGGCTCTTTTCTTTTATCCGGTTTTGAAACCCAGACAAATTTCAATCGTAAATAGTAAATAATTAAATAGTAAATAAAATGATGAGTTTTTTAGTAAATCAAGATGGTTATTACGGAGAATTCGGTGGAGCATACGTTCCCGAAATACTCCACAAGTGTGTGGAAGAGTTGCAGAACACCTATCTCAAAGTACTGCAAAGCGAAGATTTCAAGCAAGAGTTCGACCAACTGCTGCGTGACTACGTAGGACGTCCTTCCCCACTCTACTATGCCCGCCGGCTTTCCGAAAAGTATGGCTGCAAGCTCTACCTCAAACGTGAAGACCTGAACCATACAGGAGCTCACAAAATTAACAACACCATCGGGCAGATTCTTCTGGCACGCCGCATGGGCAAGCATCGCATCATCGCCGAAACCGGTGCCGGACAACACGGCGTAGCTACTGCCACCGTATGTGCCCTGATGAATATGGAATGCATCGTCTACATGGGAAAAACGGATGTAGAACGCCAGCATGTCAATGTAGAAAAAATGAAGATGCTGGGTGCAACCGTCATCCCCGTCACTTCCGGAAATATGACGCTGAAAGATGCTACCAACGAGGCAATCCGCGACTGGTGCTGTCATCCTGCCGATACCTACTACATCATCGGTTCCACAGTCGGTCCTCATCCTTATCCCGATATGGTGGCCCGTCTGCAATCCGTCATCAGCGAGGAAATCAAAAAGCAACTCATTGAGAAAGAAGGCCGTGACTGCCCCGACTATCTTATCGCTTGTGTAGGTGGTGGTAGCAATGCCGCCGGAACCATTTACCATTATATCGACGATAGCCGCGTGCAGATCGTCCTCGCCGAAGCGGGTGGTAAAGGAATAGATACGGGTATGACTGCCGCTACCATCGCCCTCGGACAGATGGGAATCATCCACGGTGCACGCACTTACGTCATCCAGAACGAAGACGGCCAGATCGAAGAGCCCTACTCTATCTCTGCCGGACTGGATTACCCGGGTATCGGCCCCATGCATGCCAATCTGGCCGCACAAAAGCGTGCCATCGTACTTGCTGTTAATGATGATGAAGCCATCCGCGCCGCCTACGAACTGACGAAACTGGAAGGTATCATCCCCGCCCTGGAAAGTGCCCATGCCCTCGGTGCCCTCGAAAAGCTGAACTTCAAACCCGATGATGTGGTTGTACTGACTGTTTCGGGACGTGGAGACAAGGATATAGAAACTTATTTAACGTTTAGTGTTGAGTGATTAGTGATTAACACTAAGATCATCGGTGCCACTAATCACTAATCATTAAAAACTAATCACTAAAAAAAATGAATACATATAATTATCAAACACATAGTCGTACTATTCTTGGGGACTTGCACACTCCTGTAAGTACCTATCTTAAAGTCCGCGACGTCTTTCCCCAAAGTGCACTCATGGAAAGCTCCGACTATCATGGCAGTGAAAACAACCGTTCATTCATCGGACTCTGTCCATTGGCAAGCGTCAGCATCGATCATGGAACAGCCGTCTTCCGCCTGCCCGACGGCACTCGCGAAGAACGCCCCATCACACCTGAATATCCTGTAGAAAAAGCTTTAGAGGATTTCCTCGGCCGCTTCCATGTGGAAGGCGAATATGCCAATTACTGCGGTCTTTATGGCTACACTTCTTTCAATGCCGTACGCTATTTTGAGAATATTCCCGTGAAAGACAGCCGCGAAGCCACCAACGACGCACCGGATATGCTCTACATCCTGTATCAATACCTCATTGTCTTCAACGACTTTAAGAACGAAATGGTACTTCTTGAAATGCTTGCCCCTGGTGAAGAAAGTGAACTGGACACCGTGCAGAAAGCCATCAATAACCGCAACTACACCGCCTACGATTTCCGTGCCGTCGGCGAAACCACTTCCCCGCTGACCGACGAACAGCATAAAGCAAATATCCGCCAGGGAATTGCTCATTGCCTGCGTGGGGATGTTTTCCAGATTGTTCTCTCCCGCCGTTTCGAACAACGTTTCGTAGGCGATGACTTCAAACTTTATCGCGCCTTGCGCAGCATCAACCCCTCTCCTTATCTGTTCTATTTTGATTTCGGAGGTTTCCGCATCTTCGGTTCATCACCCGAGACGCACTGCCGCATCGAAGGCCGCCACGCCTACATCGACCCCATCGCCGGCACTACCAAGCGCACCGGAGATCCCGAACAGGATGCGCTGAACGCCCAATACCTGCATGATGATCCCAAAGAGAATGCAGAGCATGTCATGCTGGTCGATCTCGCCCGTAACGATCTTTCCCGCAACTGCCACGATGTAAAAGTGGATTTCTACAAGGAAATGCAATATTACAGTCATGTTATCCACCTGGTAAGCCGCGTCAGCGGTACGCTGAACGAAGATGCCCGCCCCATCAAAGCATTCATCGACACCTTCCCGGCAGGCACTCTGAGCGGTGCACCCAAGGTACGCGCCATGCAACTCATCAGCGAACTGGAACCGCACAATCGCGGCGCTTACGGCGGTTGCATCGGCTTCATCGGACTGAATGGTTCACTGAACCAGGCCATTACCATCCGTACTTTCGTCAGTCGCAACGGTGTACTTTGGTTTCAGGCAGGCGGCGGCATTGTAGCCAAGAGCAATGAAGAATACGAGTTGCAAGAGGTGAACAACAAACTGGGAGCACTGAAAAAGGCAATCGTAATGGCGGAGAAAATGTAAATTCATGTACAATGTACAATTTACAAAGTACAATTTGCCATGCGGCGTACATAGCGCAGCCAAATTGTACTTTGTAAATTGTACTTTGAAAATTGTAAATTGTAAATTGTAAATTGTAAATGAAATTATGAAAACAGTAATCATAGACAACTACGACTCTTTCACCTACAACCTTGCCCATCTGGTAAAAGAACTCGGCGCAGAAGTAGATGTGCTACGCAATGATAAATTTGAGCTTGAGGAATTGGAGAAATATGATAAGATCATCCTTTCACCCGGTCCCGGCATTCCCGAGGAGGCAGGCTTACTATTAGAGGTCATCCGCACTTACGCAGGACGAAAACCCATACTTGGCGTCTGCCTGGGTGAACAGGCCATCGGACAAGCATTCGGCGGGAAGCTCACCAATCTGAGCGAAGTCTTTCATGGCATACAAACGAATATAGTGATTAGGGATGAGGGATTAGTGATTAGCGATGAGCTACTAATCACTAATCACTCATCACTAATCACTGATTACATTTTCTCCGGTCTTCCTACTGAAATTCCAGTCGGTCGCTATCACTCCTGGGTAGTGGATACGGACGGATTTCCCGAAGAATTGGTTATCACCGCCATCAGTTCCGAAGGTCAAATCATGGCACTGAAACATCGGGAATACGATGTTCACGGCATCCAATTTCACCCGGAATCAGTACTGACTCCCGATGGAAAACAGATTGTAGGCAACTGGCTGAAAGGCGTCTGAAATGCCACATCTCATGAGGCCAAATGCCACACTTCATAGGTAGGAATGCCACACCTCACGACCGTTAACATGTGGCATTTCAAACGCTAAAGTGAGGCATTCCGAACATAACAGAATTTTCAATCGTAAATTGTAAATTGTAAATTGTAAATTAAAAAAATGAAAGATATATTAACCCGCCTCTTCAACCACGAAGAGCTTACTTCGGAAGAAACCAAGCAAATTCTCCTGAACATCACCCGGGAAGCTTATCCCGAAGCACAGATTTCCGCATTACTCACTGTATTTCAGATGCGTAGTATCACAGTAGATGAACTAATCGGCTTTCGCGAAGCCCTCATGGAGACTCGCATCCCTATCGACTTCGCGCCTTATCAGCCTATCGATATCGTAGGTACGGGAGGTGATGGAAAGAACACGTTCAACATTTCTACTTGTGCCTGTTTTGTGGTGGCCGGGGCCGGTTACAAAGTTGCCAAACATGGCAATTATGGCGCCACTTCCGTCAGTGGAGCAAGCAATGTCATGGAGCAACACGGCATCCGCTTCACCAATGATTCCGACAAGTTGAAACGCAGCATGGACGAATGTAACATCGCCTACCTGCACGCCCAGCTTTTCAATCCGGCAATGAAGTTTGTCGGCCCTGTGCGCAAGGCATTGGGAGTACGTACACTGTTCAACCTTCTTGGCCCGCTTGTCAATCCCTGCAAGCCTACTTACCAGTTGCTCGGTGTGGCCGATCTTGCACAGATGCGACTCTACACAAATGTTTTTTACAAACTCGGTATCGATTTTGCAGTAGTCAACAGTCTCGATAGCTACGACGAAATCTCCCTCACGGACGAATTCAAAGTTATGACGCGCAATTACGAACGGATTTACCGTCCGCAAGCGCTGGGTTTCAATGCCGCACAACCCGAAGAGCTCTTCGGCGGAGCTTGTAAAGAGGATGCCGCCCGCATCTTTGATAATATCCTTAATAACCGTGCCACACGTGCGCAAACGCAATGTGTCATTGTCAACGCTGCCTTCGCCATCCAGGTGATGGAACCTGAAAAAGAAATCGAAGAATGCATTGCCATCGCCCGCCAATCGTTGGAGAGTGGACGGGCGCTGGAGACGTTGAAGAAGTTTATAGAAATCAATAAATGAGCTACAAGCTAGTAGCTTGTAGCTGATAACCCGTAACTAAAAAAAATATGAAAGATATTTTATCCGAAATCATCGCCCACAAGCGGATTGAGATAGAGCAGCAAAAGCAAGCAGTCTCCCTCAGTCAATTGCAAGAGCAAGCTGCTGCCATGATGCAGGAAACTGTCGGAACCGGAGCTTCCGGCACAACGCCCGTCCGCAGCATGAAGCGTGCACTCGCAAACTCTTCATCCGGCATCATTGCCGAGTTCAAACGCCGTTCCCCTTCCAAGGGCTGGATCAAGGAAAACGCACAGGCCGGTCTCATTCCACCTGCTTATGAAACAGCCGGAGCTTCCGCCCTCTCCATCCTCACGGATGAAAAGTTCTTCGGCGGAACTCTGCGTGACATCCGTACAGCACGCCCTTTGGTCAACATCCCGATCCTGCGTAAGGACTTCATCATCGACAAGTATCAGCTTCTGCAAGCCCGCATTGTAGGTGCCGATGCAGTGCTGCTCATTGCCGCCTGCCTCACACCTGACGAGTGCCACACACTCACCATGCAGGCACACGAACTTGGGCTTGAAGTTCTGCTCGAAGTACACAGTACCTCCGAACTCTCCTATATATATAAGGAGACGGATATGGTCGGCGTCAACAACCGTAATTTGGGCAGCTTCGTCACCAATATAGAAAACTCTTTCCGCATTGCAGAAGAGTTAAAAAATACTGTTGCTGAAATTGATTTTCAGACGCCTCCGCTGCTCGTTTCCGAAAGTGGTATTTCGCACCCTGAAACTATCCGTGAGCTACGCTCGGCAGGCTTCCGTGGTTTCCTTATGGGAGAGACTTTCATGCGTACAGACGATCCCGGGAGCACATTGGAAGAACTCATTCACGGCATATAAATTTGGGAATTCACACATAATTTCATATATTCGTGATTTTTAAGCAAAGTATTTTCAATCGTAAACTGTAAATCGTCTAATCGTACATATTACCATGAATACAATGATCAAAGTATGCGGAATGACCGATGCAGACAATATCCGCGATGTAGAAGTATTAGGTGTAGATATGATCGGTTTCATCTTCTATCCCAAATCCCCCAGATACCTGTATCAGATACCCAGGTACCTGCCTACGCTTGCCAAACGTGTCGGTGTTTTTGTCAACGAAACCAAAGAAAACATCCTTATGTATGTCGACCGTTTCGGTCTGAACTACGTCCAGCTGCACGGTGACGAATCACCCGAATATTGCCGCACCCTTCATTCACATGGCATCCGGATCATCAAAGCGTTTTCCATCGCTTTGTCCAAGGATCTTCTTGCCGTTGCCAATTATGAAGGTTTCTGCGACTACTTCTTATTCGACACCCGCAGTGCCCACTATGGTGGCTCCGGACAGCAATTCGACTGGAGTATTCTGCAACGTTACACTGGCAGTACCCCTTTCCTGCTTAGCGGCGGCATCAATTCTTACAGTGTCAAAGCCCTGAAAGAATTCCACCATCCCCGCCTTGCCGGTATTGATATCAACAGCCGCTTCGAAACATCTCCGGGCATCAAGGATGTGGAACGGATCGAACGTTTTCTCAAAGAATTAAGAACGAATTAAATTTAGAATAACATCATGAATCGTATAAATCAACTTTTTCAGGACAGCCCTAAAAACCTGCTGTCCATCTACTTCTGTGCCGGTTGTCCAACCCTGGAAGGTACTGCCGACGTCATCCGTACCCTTGAACGCAATGGGGTCCATTCAATTGAAATCGGTATTCCCTTCAGTGACCCGATGGCTGACGGCATCGTTATCCAGGAAGCTGCCACCCGTGCTCTCCGCAACGGTATGTCACTGCGTATTTTGTTTGAACAGCTCCGCGATATCCGTAGCGATGTCCGTATTCCTCTCATCCTGATGGGGTATCTCAACCCTATCATGAAATTCGGGTTCGAGGCTTTCTGTCAGAAATGCGTAGAATGTGGCATCGACGGCGTTATTATTCCCGATCTTCCCTTCAAAGACTACGAAGAAACGTATAAACCTATTGCCGACCGTTACGACATCCGTGTCATCATGCTCATCACCCCCGAAACCAGTGAAGCCCGTGTCCGTGAAATCGACGAACATACCGACGGCTTCATCTATATGGTATCCAGCGCTGCTACTACCGGTGCCCAGAAAGATTTCGATAGCCAGAAGCAAGCTTATTTCAAAAAGATACAGGATATGCACCTGCGCAATCCCCGCATGGTTGGCTTCGGCATCAGTAACAAACAGACATTTGACGCCGCTTGTGCCAACTCTTCCGGTGCTATCATCGGCAGCCGATTCGTCACCCTGCTGAATGAAGCTGAAGGAGATGCGGAAAAGGCGATCACACAGTTAAAAGAAGGGTTGAAGAAGTGATTAGGGAGGAGTGATTAGTGATAAGCGGATGGTGCAATAACAACAAAATGACACTTATCACTAATCATTTACCGCTAATCACTGTTTTTTTCTTATCTTTGCACTAGTAAAACCGAAATGTGATGAAAACTGTTACCGAATATATTTCATTATTGCGTGATTATATGCAAAAAAATGCCGGTAAATATGGTATTTCCCGGATGGGCATATTCGGTTCTGTTGCTCGGAACGAACAAACAGAAACAAGCGACGTCGATATATATATTGAAGGGCAACTACATGGCTTCTTTGCTTTATCCGGCATAAAAAAAGAATTGGAAGAATTGTTAGGCTGTCCGGTTGATATTGTGCGTCTACGTGATAAGATGGATGCACTCCTACGTGAAAAGATATTAAAGGAGGGTATTTATGTTTGATAAATTAATAGCTTTTCATACCCTGGAATTAATTCGTGATTCTCTTGAACTAATAGAGAAAAGATGTTCTGATATTTACTCTGTAGATGATTTCCTGTTAAGTGATAGTGGAATGATGAAGCTTGACAGTGTCTGCATTTGTAAAGAAGATATTCCACAATTATATAAGGTGATTATTAAAATAATAAATGACTTGAAGTAACCCGGTTATGTTTATGAAGACTGACTACCCATCTGTGTTACTGATATATACTGGCGGAACCATCGGTATGATAGAAAACCCGGAGACAGGTGCGCTTGAAAATTTCAACTTCGATCATCTTCTCAAACATGTTCCCGAACTGAAGCGTTTCAATTATCGCATCTCTTCCTACCAGTTCGATCCGCCCATTGACTCTTCTGACATGGAACCATCGCTTTGGGCAAAAATCGTAAAGATTATCAACTACAATTATGATTACTTCGACGGCTTTGTCATTCTTCATGGAACAGATACCATGTCTTACACAGCCTCTGCCCTCAGTTTCATGCTTGAGAATCTGGCTAAACCCGTCATTCTCACAGGCTCTCAGCTTCCTATCGGCACTCTGCGTACAGACGGAAAGGAAAATCTGATAACCGCTATTGAGATAGCTGCCGCAAAAAATCCCGATGGTACTCCCATAGTACCCGAAGTGTGTATCTTTTTTGAAAATGAATTGATGCGCGGCAATCGCACCACAAAGATTAATGCCGAAAACTTTAACGCATTCCGTTCATTCAACTATCCTTCACTGGCTCATGCAGGCATCCACATCAAGTACGATGCACATATCATCCGCCGTCCTGATCCGACGCGTCCTATGAAGCCTCATTACCTGTTCGATACCAACGTTGTCATGCTTACCCTCTTCCCCGGCATTCAGGAAAGCATCATTAATTCCGTTCTCCACGTCCCCGGTCTGAAAGCAGTCGTACTCAAAACCTTCGGTTCCGGTAATGCCCCTCAGAAGGAATGGTTCATCCAGCAACTTAAAGATGCTACCGAGCGCGGTATCATTATTGTAAATATTACCCAATGCCAACGTGGCATAGTTGAAATGGGACGTTACGAAACCGGTCTGAAACTTCTCCAGGCAGGCGTTATCAGTGGCTACGACAGCACCCCCGAATGCGCAGTCACCAAACTTATGTTCCTTCTCGGCCATGGTCTCAGCCAGGCAGAAATCCGTTACCGCATGAACTCCGACCTTGCGGGAGAAATCACCAAAGCATAAGCCATAGCCAGACGACCTTAAAGGCTAAAAAAATCAACTTTCCCCCTTCTTTCCAAAATTCCGATAACTATAAAACTATTAAAGTTAAAAGGAAAAATGAGCAATTAGCTGCTACATAGGCTGAAATGCTCCACTAAACACATTTTAAGTAAAACACAACCAAAGTTGTTAAAAGACATAATTTGCAACTAAAACTTGAATATTTTATTTATCTTTGAACCACAAAAGCTAACCAATATAACATTTAAATAAGAGAAGTATGAAAATTTCCAAACGCTATTACGCAATTATTGCCCTCGTAGCCCCCTTATTATTAGCGGCTTGCGCGGACAATGATGTGTATAACCCCGACAAGGTACGCCCTGTACCTCCCGTTGAGAATCCTTTGGGAGAGGACTTTGTGGCTCCAACTGGTTTCGACTGGTCAATGATTACTACTGTCAAGTTGAACATCGAAGTCAAAGATGAGTTCAACGGAATGTACAACTATTTGGCAGAAGTTTTCACTACTAATCCGTTAACCGATGCAACTGCAACTCCTATTGCTGCAGACTATGCAAAGGCTGGAAAAAATTATGTTGTAGAAGTTAGCATTCCTAAATCCATAGAACGAGTTTATGTTCGTCAAACTGATCCGAAACAACGCAAGGAAGTTTATGAATTCGTTGTTCCGGGAAATGGAGAGACATTAAATTGTAAACTGTATTATTCAGGAGGTACCACTACGAGAGCTGGTACTGGTAGCACTTCGGCCGCTAATGCTGCTATCGCTGCAGGTTTTAAAGAGCTGGAAGACAACAATTACACAGTAGAAACCCCTGATATTCCGGCTGTTCCAGATGTATCGGATAGCCCAACAAGCCCTAATGGAAATCAATATAGCAATGGTGCTAAAATTCTTGTAGCGGCTGGTGAAGAAAGCAATAAGGTATACCAGGTACCGAGCGGTAAAGGTACGATTTTTGTAAAAGGCACATGGAAAGTAACTAATATCTATTCTAACTTTGACATTTACGTATTAGATGGAGGTAAAATAGAGATAGCAACTGCAGGTGACAAAACATTTACCAGCATTTCTAAATTTGTTGTAGAAAAAGGTGGTACAGTTAAATGCACCAGTAATTTCGCAACTAATGGTGGTGAGTGGTTTATTGGAGGAAATTTTATCGCAGACGGGAACGTAACATTCGGAGCATCAACTTCATCAGTGACTATCGCCTCCGGTGTAACTATGTCCATCAACAACGGTACGCTCAAACCATGTAGTAAGGTCTATAAGAACTTTGGTACGATTACGGCTGCCACTATTACTGCAAATATGGGTTCATATCCGGAGATTTACAATGCCGGTACAATCGAGGTTGCCGGAGTCATGGACCTTGTTAAAATGAACTTCATTAATAAAGGTGAACTTACAGTTGGACAATGGTTCAAGGTAGATGGCAGCAAAGTTCTGAATAAAGGTCAGATTTCATCTCAAAATCTGGAATTTACTATTAGTAGCTTTAGTAATCATGGAGCAATTTTAGTAGATGAACAAACAGGTGTTATAAAGACTAATAACACATCAAGTGGTAGTTTCATAGTCAACCATGACAAAGGAATTATTAAAGGATATCACCTGAGTGGAGGAGTTTCTGTCTATAATGATAGTTATGGCGAATTCACAATTTTCGAAAATTCTTCAGTTGATATACTATACAATAGCTGCGCACTGATAGTGAAAGAAAAATTCAATTGGGGAAATGTGACGCTCGATAATGGTTCCATCACCGGAGAAAGACCTGAAAATCTGAATACATCCGAAAGCAATGCTGACCAGTGGAAACCGGTTCCAGTAGTTATGAGTAATGATAGCCCGATACAATACATTCTGAAGAACGGTTCAGTAATCAAAGCTACTTTGCTACATATCAATAGGACTCCCAGCAATTTCAGGGGAGAAGGAAGTAATCCTTCTTTGTTGCAGGTTGGAGGAGTGCGTATATCTCAAGGAGGCGACACTAATTTAAAGGACTTAGTTATAGAAATGCCTGAAAACGCATTTACCTATGATCCTCCTTATAATGGCATAAATAATGCCAAATGGCTTACAAGCGGATGTTCAACTACCGGATGGGGAGGATCAAAGAATACATTCTCTACTTGTGGTGGCTATTACTATTCTGGTAACGAAGGTGATCCCGACCCGGAAGATCCCGAAAAACCGGATGTAGAGGATAAAACCATTTATACTTACGCTTTCGAAGACCAATGGCCTGCTTATGGTGACTTCGACATGAATGACATTGTTGTCACTATCAATAAGATGACCATTACCGATAGCAAGAAGTTAACCATTCAAGGAAACATACGTGCTGTTGGTTCCAGCCGTAAGACTGGTGTAGGAATCCAGTTCCTGAATGTAAGTAGCAGTGGAGCAACTTTAAGTGGAAAGGTACAAAGCGGAACTCCGGTTTTTGAAAGTGGACAAAGCAATCCAGTTGTAATCCTCAGTACTAATGCACATAAGTATTGTAATCCTTCTATTGCGGATGATGACTTTACGTTCTATTGCACGGATCTAACTGCCGGAAATACATACAATTCCGGAGATGGAGCTGCGTTCGAAATAGCAATGACATTATCTACAGACGAAGAAGCAAAGAAAGCTATGAATGTCAAGAACCTGGATGTATTCATTATCAGTAAAGAAGCCCAAGGGAATGTAGGACGTACGGAGATACATATGGCTAACTATGCTCCTACCAATTTAGCTACCACAGCTTTATTTGGAATGGGTAATGACGCTTCTGCACACAATAGTATGCTTAATGTCGGCCAAAAAGGCTACTATATTAGTACTGAGGGTTTGGCATGGGGTATTTGTATTCCTGGTACAGAAGTGTGGAAATGGCCAAAAGAATATAAGATAATCACAGCTGTTTATCCCGGATTCAAAAACTGGGTAATCAATGGTGGACAAGCGGAAGATTTAGGTTGGATCTCTAACCACACCAGCGATATCTTTGTAAAACCTTGATAAGTGAACATCAAAACAATTTTTATCTTAAAGCCGGAAGTGTACTTCCGGCTTTTTTTATCACAATCACCAGAAAAACAACATTCCTTTCACAAAAAAGGCTAAAAAGCCATAAAAGTTAAATATTCTATTTATATTTGTTGCGTAAAAAAGCCAACCGATATTACACGATTAAAAATTATAGTTATGAGAATAAGAAAACACGATTGCTTAATTAACCCTTGCAGCCCCCCTATTTTTAGCAGCTTGCGCGGACAAAGATGTGTACAACCCGGACAAGGTTCGCCCTATAGCCCCTGTTGAGAATCCCTTAGGAAAAGATTTTGTAGCCCCCGACGGCTTTGACTGGTCAATGATTACCACTGTCAAATTGAACATTGAAGTCAAAGATGAATTCAACGGACAGTACAATTATCTGATAGAAGTATTTACTTCCAATCCATTGTCAGACAAAACAGCAACGCCACTTGCTGCTGGATATGCCAAAAGTGGAAACAGTTATATAACAGAGATCAGTATACCTAAAAACTGCAAACAAGTCTTTGTACGCCAAACTGACCCTAACCAACGGAAAGAAATCTATCAATACACTATACCAGAAAATGGAGGTATACTAAATTGTAAGTTATATTATGCTACAACGACTACACGTACCGAAACATCCGAGAGTACTTCTGCCTATGAAGCAGCAAAACAAGCCGGAATAATAGAGCCTGAAGTACCTGACTATAAAGATAATATTGACGTACCATCAAAATCTGATCAACCAACAAATGATTGGGGGTCCGGCATGACATTCGATAATGGAGCCAAATACATCATCACAGAAAATTACACAGAAGTATCTCCATTTACTAAAGATATTCAAGTAAATGGTAGAATGAGTATCTATGTGAAAGGTACATGGAAAATCAGTACCACTTACTATGCTTTTGATATATATGTATTAGATGGTGGAAAAATCATCAGTGACAATGGACTTACATTCGATAACAAACCCAATCTGACAATAGCCCCCAAAGGACTTTTAAATATAAAAGGAACATTTAGCTTCCAGTGTAGCAAGATTGTAAATTTTGGTACTATTAAAGCTGCATCACTCATTAATCCGGGAAGTGCAGGAGAGTTCTACAACAACGGAGTTATTGAGACCACCAATCAGATAGCCCTCAATAAGACAACCTTTTTTAATTGTAATAAACTCGAAACGCCCCAATTAAACCTAGTTGACGCAGCCTTTGTGAACAAAGCAGATCTAAATGTAAAAGGGAATATCTCCATGAACGGAGGAACTCTGTTTAATAGTGCCAATATTTCTTTCAACAATGAGCCAAGTGGCCAAATCTGGACAAACAATGGCACAGGAACAAGAATTATTAATCATGATAAAGCTCAAATCAAAGGCTATGCCGTAAATACCGGACTTGCTTTATACAATGACGGCACTATTGAAGTTTTCAATTTCAACAGTGGAGGTTCTGGAGATCTTATATACAATGCTTGCATGATGATTATTAAAAATAATTTTTCTTTCAGAGATGTAACATTGAATCATGGTTCCATAACTGCAGGACTAGAGAATGAAGCATGGATGCCGACTCCTACTATATCTAATGAAAATGATGCTAAATTTAATTTACTAAATGGCTCTATCATTAAAGCTAGGACGTTAACTATAAAGAGCGGAAACAACCGCTTTATCGGAGGAAACACAGGTACAAAGACTAATAAGTCTATGATAAAGGCCCAACTTATCAAATATAATTGGACAACCCATCTGGAAGGGAATTTAGTCGTAGAAGGCACTCCAGACTACTCTCAAGCAAACAATAATGCAGACTGTCTTAAATCAGATCAAGGCATCATCCAAACAGGTTTTGATGAATCTAAATACGAAATTGAAACCTGCGGTGGCATCATCAACGAAGGTAATTCCGGTGATCCCGATCCCGTAGATCCTCCCAAACCGGATACAGGCGACAACACCATCTATACTTATGCTTTTGAGGATCAATGGCCCGCTTACGGTGACTTTGACATGAACGACATCGTTATTACTATTGACAAGATGAATATAACTGATGGCAAGAAGTTAACCATTCAAGGAAATGTACGTGCCGTAGGTTCCAGCCGTAAGACTGGTGTAGGAATTCAATTCTTGAATGTAAGCAGTAGTGGAGTAACCTTAAGTGGAAAAGTACAAAATGGATCTCCTGCCTTTGAAAGCGGACAAGATCACCCGGTTGTAATTCTCTGTACTAATGCACATAAGTATTGCAATCCTTCTATTGCAGATGATAACTTTACGTTCTATTGCACGGATCCAACTGCTGGAAGTACATACAATGGAAATGGAGCTGCGTTTGAAATCGCGATGACATTCTCTACAACTGAAGAAGCTATGGAAGCCATAAAGATCAAAAATATAGATGTATTCATTATAAGTAAAGAAAGCCAGGAAAATACAGGGCGTACAGAAATACACTTGCCCAATTATGCTCCTACCCAATTAGCCACTACTACTTTATTTGGAATGAGTAACGATGCTTCTGCACGCAATAACATGCTTAATGTTAACCAGAAAGGGTACTATATCAGTACTGAAGGTTTAGCATGGGGCATTTGTATACCGAGTACAGACGTATGGAAATACCCCAAAGAACGGAAAATGATTACAGATGTCTACCCTGATTTCAAAGGTTGGGTCACAAGCGGTGGAGCTAACAATACAGATTGGATATCCAATCATAATAATGACATTTTTATAAAACCCTAATCACCGATATGAAGCAAATTTCATAAAAAAGTCAGAAAATATCTGACTTTTTTATGTATCGCTTTACAGAACTGATCAATTACACTCTTTTCCTCCTTATCAAGAGCCTAAAAAGCGGAAAAACATTATTTGATGATTCTAAAGAGAAAGTTGTTTCATCTGACCGAGAAATATCTATTAAAAAGAGTTAATTATATGATTTTTCTCTCCCTATACAAATACAATTAGCGCAAATAAACGTATTTTTGCTTATTATCAAACGAAACAAATGTATTGACGAAAAAAGAATAAGATAAAACTGCCTTCATCGCTTGTAAAGCCCATAAAGAAAGCAGTTTTTTTTATGAACAAAAAACTTATAATATATAAAGCAGGTAACAGAATAATATAAATAGCAATAATGAAACAGATATTATTAGTAGATGATAAAGCCTCTATAGGCAAAGTGCTCTCTATGTACTTGGGAAAAGAGTATGATTTTGTATACTGCGAAGATCCCTTGAAGGCAATTGAGTGGCTACATGAAGGTAATGAACCCGATTTGATCATATCAGACATACGCATGCCAAAAATGAACGGTTCAGAGTTTCTTAAATACCTCAAGGACAATGAACTCTTCAAACATATCCCCGTTATGATGCTTTCGAGTGAAGAAAGTACTACCGAGCGTATCCGTTTGCTTGAAGAAGGTGCAGTAGACTACATCCTAAAGCCTTTCAATCCCATGGAATTGAAAGTACGCCTCAAAAAGTTCATCTGAATCAACAACAAATACGCATAAAAGGACATGTTATACTACATCTATATAGGGAATAATCGGATTAGTATCGATCATCTGAGCAAAGTCACAGGGGGTATGTTCGTTGCTGTCTCTTCTCCCCAGAAAGCGGCTAAAGTAATCGATGGCATCCGAGACAGGTATAACATATCCATTCTTTATGAACAAACTGAAACTCGCGAGGCAGACTGTATTGAGATAACCTATTTGCGTAAGCGATATCCTCGGGTTTACATCACTCTCATAACTGAAGAACTGAAATCCGAGAATCGGAAAGCTTATCTGCAAGCCGGAGTAAACAATACCCTCCCTCCACATGCCGAAGAAGATAATATTCAACACATGAATACATATCTCAGGGCACGTAAAGAGAGCAAGTTGAAAGAATTTAGCGAAACGCATCGCAAGGTACTGAACACTTTCCATCTTCCTCTATGGAAACGTACATTTGATGTACTTTTTGCAAGTGCAGCCGTTATCATTCTTTCTCCTGTATTGATAGGAACTGCCATTGCCATTCGTATAGAGAGCAAAGGGAAAGTTATTTACAAATCTCAGCGAGTAGGCTCTAACTATCAGATTTTCAACTTTTTAAAATTCCGTTCCATGTACACTAATGCGGATAAGCGATTGAAGGAATTAAATGCCCTCAATCAATATCAAATAGAAGAAGTTGAAAGTTCTGACGAAGGTCCTGAAATTCGTTTCGATGATCTTTCCGGTACGCCGGATGAAGAAGAAAGCTTATTGATTTCGGATGATTTTGTGATTTCCGAAGAGGATTTCGCGAAAAAGAAAGAAAAGGCTCTGAACAATACATTCATTAAATTAGAGAACGATCCACGTGTAACGCGTGTAGGACGTATCATTCGCAAATACAGCATTGATGAGTTGCCACAATTATTCAACATACTGAAAGGCGATATGAGTATTGTAGGAAATCGGCCACTCCCCCTCTATGAAGCAGAGTTGTTGACTAGTGATGCATATATAGACCGTTTTATGGCACCAGCGGGATTAACAGGATTGTGGCAAGTAGAGAAACGAGGTGAAGCAGGCAAAATGTCTGCTGAAGAAAGAAAACAATTGGATATAAAATATGCAAGAGATTTTTCATTTTGGCTGGATATGAAAATTCTGATCAAAACATTAACAGCATTTATCCAAAAAGAGAATGTTTAAACAGAGAGATAAATAAATAGCAGTTTGACACAATAGTGAATCAAAAAGAAATGATAAGAAAGTGTATCGCATATATTTATAGCATAGCCATTTGGGGGTTATTAGCTTTTCCTGCAACTATTGTTGCACAAGAACCGACTATGTCGCGTGAAGAACGCATCAAAGCTTTGGAACGTTTAAAAATGGAAGATGCACAATGGGAAAAAGCAACCTCCACTTATACAAAGAATGATGTGCCCATAGAAATCGAAAAGATGGAATTACCCCCCTTATCTATTTTTTTGGATGCTGTTACAGAGAATGCCACAGTAAAGCGGGCACAGTCACAGATAGATCAGGTGAAAAATGAATATCGCCTGCAGAAGCGTGAATGGTGGAATTATTTCCGGTTAAGTGGTATGTATTCATATGGACGATATAATGTCATTGGTAATACCAGTGATGAATTTACTCCCATGTATCAAACCACAATGTCAAGTGCACAACACAACTTCAATGTGGGTGCTAATGTCGGTGTTAGTCTTGGTGACTTATTTAATCGTCCATTAAAGCTAAAGAAATACAAATATAGCATCGAACAACTGGAGTATACACAAGATGAAGTAATGGAAGACCGAAAACTTAAAGTATTGGAAGCTTATAATGCAGTAACAGAGCAATTAGCTACCATTAAAGCTAAAGCTGAAACAGCTGCACTCTACAATGCACAGATGAAAATATCAGAAAATAATTTCATTCAAGGAAAGATAGATATTATTTCGCTTTCTCTGGAACGTGCACGACGTACTGGAGCCGTTACCAATTATGAACAAAGTAGGGTCGCATTGCACAACTCTATTGTACTATTGGAGATGTTGACCAATGTAAAAATCATAAAAGACAAATAATGCCTTATGGATATAATTCTATTCATATCACAATTTCTATACCGCATCCGCTATTGGCTGTTGTGGGGAACCCTTTTTGTTACAGGTTTAGTCATTTATTTCACTCAGTTTTTACCATATAGCTATACAGTGAAAAGTAGTTTATATGCAGGAATCACTAATTCGACTTCCATTGATGGAAGTGCCATAAACTATACAGCTATTAATAGTACATTTGACAATCTTATTAATATTGCAAAATCTCGTGGTACATTGGAGAAAGTGTCTCTCCGCTTATTAGCCAATTCTTTTACTTATGGTGAAGAATGGAAAGATAACCAGTATATCCAAGCGAAACATTACCGTCAGTTATTGCAAATAACCCCTAAAGAAGTGTTAGCATTAATAGATCGGAAAGATGTTGAAAAAACGCTTGCTAATCTCACCGCATATAGAAAAGAGAATAGTAATAACTTTATATATTCTATATTCAATCGTCCTGTACCATTTTATAGTGCCCTAGCATTAGATGAAATCACCATAAAACGTGCAGGGAACAGTGATATCCTTGAAATTTTATATACTTCCGCAGATCCCGGAATTACTCAAAAGACAGTAAGTATTTTAATAGACGAATTAATAAAATCTTATGAGATACTTCGTTTTAAATCAACCAATGATGTTATTGCTTATTTTGAGAAACAAGTTCGTTTAGCCAAAGAAGCTCTGAATAGAGAAGAGGACGATTTAATGAATTATAATGTTCAAGAACGTGTCATCAATTATCCGGAAGAAACTAAGGCTTTGGCAAATACACGTTATGATACAGAAGACCGTCTTGAAGATGTAGAACGGCTTTATGAGAGTGCGTTTGCCCTACGTAATATGCTGGAAGAAAAAATGGATATTCGGGCACAGATCATTCGTAGTAATACAAATCTTCTGCAAGAGTTGAATAAAGTCAGCACGCTCAATCAGAGCATTATGGAACATGAAATATTTACCTCAGAAGAGAATCAGGAAGCAAATGATAAACTGAGAAGAGATAGAGATGCATTAAAAAAAGCAGAAGATCAAATCAACCATATTTCTGATAACTTAAACGAATTTAGTTTTTCTAAAGAGGGAGTCGGCATTCAAGATATGGTTACTGAATGGTTAGCAGCCTGTATTGGTGAAGCTAAAGCAAAAGCTGAGTTAGATGTGTTAAAAAGACGTCAGCAAGATATATTTGATCAGTACAGCCACATGTCTCCTATTGGTACACAAATTGGTCGTAAAGAACGTGCCATCGGCATAGCAGAAGATAACTATCGTACCCAGCTCAAAGGATTAGCTGATGCCAATCTTCGTTTAAAGAATATTGAAATGAGTACAAGTAACTTGCAAACAGTGGCTTCTCCTGATTTTCCTCTGACAGACAATGGACGTAAACGCATACTCTACGTATTAATAGCCTTTGTTGGCAGTATTGTATTTATTGTTACTTACTTCTTGCTCATCGAAATATTAGACCGCACCTTACGTGATCCTCTCCGCAGTAAACGTCTCAGTGGTTTACCCGTCATTGCAGCATTCAACGGTATAAACAATTTGAAATATCGTGGTTTCTTAAAAGTATGCAATCGAATTGCCGCTGCCTATTGCTGTCGCAAGCTGGATAAGTACATGACTCCGGGACAACCGGCAGTTATCAATATGCTTAGTATCAATCCCCGCGAAGGGAAGTCATTCTTAGCAAAATATTTCATCGAGCATTGGCAATCCGAGGGAGTTCGTGTACGCTTGGTACAATATGGCGTAGACTTCGAAGTAGATGATAAGAAATATATCCAAGCTGAACAACTATCTGATTTTTGGAAGCTAAATGAAGCGGAGCAAATTCCTGATATTATTTTGGTAGAATATCCGGCAATACAAGATAGTTCAGTACCTTTATCCGCACTTCAGAAAGCAAATGCAACCTTACTCATAGCCAACGCTCAACGTTTGTGGCGAAATAGTGACGATGCAACACTCGCTCCGATAAAAGAATATCTGGAAAATAGTCCTTTCTTCCTTTATCTGAATAATGCAGACCGCGATGTAGTTGAATCATTTACAGGTGAGTTGCCACCTAAAATGCCCGTACATTCATTCTTTAGCAGATTGGCACAATTAGGACTGACTTCACAAAAGGCGGCTGTAAAATAGTGTAATAATAAAAACTAATGGTATATAGTAACCCACATAAAAGTTATGACCTGCCGCCTAAGGGCCTTACTTTCCTACTGTTAACAGTAGGATTAGTTACTATTGTGACATCTATTATTGCTCAGAAACTAATAATAGCTGCCACAGTTATATGTTTACCTTTAGCAGCGATCATACTTATCTATGGTAGTCAGTCACCTCGTTTAGGTTATATACTATATGCAACTTATTCATATTTCCTCACAGCAATTATGCGCTATAGTCGCCAGGAAGGACTGAGTGTAGTTCTGGATATTTTGTTAGTATACATGACTATCACTATTCTTTTTGCCTCCATCCGAAAAACGTCCAATATAAAAATCTCAAATGCAATTAATGTACTTACTGTCAGCTATATTGTTTGGATGATATTTATTTTAGTTCAACTTGGTAATCCCGGCATTCGTGACGAAGGCGTTACACTTGCCATCCGTAGCTGGATATTAGGAACGTTTGTACTTTACATAATTTCCTCTTTATTAGCGGATAATCCCAAAGCCCTCAAAGTAGGACTAATAACCATTGGAGCATTTACTCTAATTGCTTTCCTTAAACTCTTATATCAAAAATACCGTTGGTTTGATGTAGCTGAAACAGAATGGCTCATGAAATACAGTTGGTACACCCATATATTAAGTACCGGAGTTCGCTATTTTTCAATTTTCAGTGACGCTGGTAACTTTGGTACACACATGGGCCTTATCACTATTGTTTATTCTATTGTTGGCATCCATACTCGCAATAGGTGGTTGTCACTATTTTACATTAGTGTTGCCGTAATGGGAGCAATAGGAGTATTGATGTCCGGTACTCGTGGAGCTATAGTTGTTCCCTTTGGAGGGCTTATTTTATATTGCTTTATATGTAAAAATATGAAGGTCATGATAATTTCCATCCTAACCGGAGCAATCATGTTTTCTTTTTTCGCTTACACTGATATAGGAGACCAGAACTCAATCATACGCCGTATGAGAACTGCCTTTCGCCCATCGGACGATGCTTCATACAACGTTCGTACTGAGAATAGAAAGCTTATTGCAGATTACCTTGAACACCATCCATGGGGTACAGGTTTAGAAAATGGTGTTCCCAGAACAGTAAGGACTCCCGAAGGGGAACTTATCAGAGAAGATTTCATTCCACCTGACTCTTATTATGTGAAATTATGGATGCAGACAGGTATCTTCGGTCTGATACTTTACATAACCATTTATACCATAGTCTTAATCAGGTGTTGTTATATCATCATGTTTCGTATACGCAACCGGGTACTCCTCCATACGCTTGCAGCTCTTTTGTGTGGTGTCTTCGGCGTATGGCTCAACGGTTATGTCGGAGAAGGTATGGGACAACCGCCTACGAATTTCGTCATAGTCGCTTCACTTGCATTCGTGTTGAATGGCCCCTATATAGATAAACAAATTACTCAACAGAAATTAATTAAAATAAAGCAATAATCACTATGAATGATATTTTTTCCATATTCAATCCCGACTGGTGGATGGATGAGAATAATAACGCTTTGCAGATTGCCGATGCTGTCTTATTTTTGTTATTATGCATCCCGGTGTTGTATCTCTTCATTTGTGCACTGTTCTCGCTTGGTAAGTATAAAAACCCTTATCCACCTGCCAAAGTCACACACCGTTTCCTCGTACTTTTCACAGTATTGCGTAATGGCAAAGAAGTGATAAATTCTATCAATCACTTTCTGGATTCCCAAATTTATCCGCGTAATAAGTACGATGTAGCTGTTGCAGCGACCCAATTACCAGAGGAGGATCTCGTAACTTTGCTTCAAATGCCTGTCAACATCGTTGTCCCCGATAAGGAGCAATGTACCAAGGTTTATGCTATTCAGCAAGTAATGGAGCGTTATTCTCCTGCAGAGTACGACATGGTAGTTATTTTCAACTCTGACAATCGGATTGTCCCTAATGCCTTGAGTCTCTTTAATAACGCCTATTATTCTGGATGTGACGCCATTCAGGCTCATCGTATGACAGAAAATCTGACTACCAGTATTGCTGTACTAAATGCCACCAGTGAAGAAATCAATAATAACATTTTCCGTAAAGCACACACCCGTATGGGGTTCTCATCTGCTTTAATTGGATCCGCTATGGCATTTGACTTTTCAATGTTCCATGAATTAGCTCCCAATTTAAAAGGATCCGATTTGAGTAAATCAATGGAAACAGCACTGTTGAAACAAAATATTTTCACTGAGTATATGGAAGAAGTAGTATGCTACAGTAAGAAAGAAGAGAGTGCTGATGGCTACGAAGCGCAACGTATCGGTTGGCTCCGTTCACAATATAGTAGTACAATTTTTGCACTAAAAAAATTGCCAATAACTTTACTGAGAGGCCAATGGGACTATTCCCTTAAGCTTTTCCAATGGCTGATGCCTTCGCGTTTTCTACTAATTGCCCTTATTGTATGTTGTGCTATTGGTATTACACTGCTCGATTGGTCACTCAGCTTTAAATGGTATGCTCTTTTAACTGTTATCGCTATAACATTCTTAATGGCATTGCCCGATGGAGAAGTAAACAAACGTTTCAAACATTCAATATGGGCTTTACCTATCCTTGTATTTGCATCTGTATTCAGCCATTTTACAAGATTCTTCCAATTCAAGAAAACTAAGAAGAAAGAGAAAAAAGTAAAAACAGAAGAAACAGAAGAAAAAAAAAACAGAAAGAAGGACTGAAGATAGCTATTGAAGCCCAACGCATCTTTCGTCCAAACAAACACGGTATGGATTTCGTTGCACTGGAAACCATTCGTGAATTGCAGAAAAGGAATGACGGCAACCAGTATTTCGTTATCGTTGCTCCAGGAGAAGATCGCTGCTTAAAAGAGTCTCCCAATCTTTCCATAATAGAGTTGAAAAGTTCAACTTATCCACTTTGGGAACAAGTGGCTCTTCCACGCATAGTGAAGCGTTTAGGCGTCGATTTATTGCATTGCACTTCGAATACGGCTCCTTTAAGATGCCCTGTTCCTCTTGTGTTAACTCTTCATGATATTATATATCTGGAACCCAGACAACATCGCAGTCCATCTCTTTATCAAGAGATGGGCTGGCATTATCGTCGCTTAGTAGTTCCTCGTATCCTTAAAAAATGTAAGAAGATTATCACGGTATCACAGTTTGAATGTGACCGCATACGCCAAGCCTTGAATATTCCATCCGAACATATTACAGCTATTTACAATGGCTACAGTACCCATTTTACCCAGCAAACTGCAATAGATTTAGACATTGTTCAAAAGTATATTCCCCATAATGATTTTCTATTCTTTTTGGGTAATACCGACCCAAAGAAAAACGCTGCGCGAACTTTAAAAGCGTACAGCCTTTATTTGCAACAATCTGAAGTTAAACGTCCGCTACTCATTGCAGACCTGAAAGAAGATTATATCGACCATCTATTAAATCAGGAAAAAATAGTGGGAATCAAATCCTACCTCTATTATCCGGGATACATTGCCAATAAAGATTTGGCAACGCTCTATAATGCCGCTTTCGCCTTTCTTTATCCTTCGCTCCGCGAAAGTTTTGGTATTCCGATGATTGAAGCCATGGCTTGCGGAACCCCTATTATTATAGGCAATACTTCAGCCATGCCCGAAGTTGCCGGAGGAGGCGCCATGTCTGTCGATCCCTATAAACCGGAAGAAATATCAAATGCTATATTGAAACTGGAGACTGATAGTGTGTTATACCAAAGACAAAAAGAATATGGGATAGCTCGAGCCAGTTTGTTTTCGTGGAAGAAAACGGCAGATGAATGTGTAGAAATATACCAATCGTTACATTTATAAAAGCTATCATACGCTTATGGAAACTCTATTTTTAGTCTTTTATGGTTTTCAAGAGTACAATGGTATCAGTAAAAAAATAAGATATCAGATATCAGCTCTTGAAAAATGCGGAATGAATGTCCATACTTGCCATTATGAAGTGATGCCGGATGGACAAAGACAATGGATGATTGACAACTCGGTATTGGAGAGCCTAGGTAAAGGAATGATTGCTAAACTCAAGAAACGGGTATCGTTTCATGCTATCATCCACTATATTATAGAAAAGAATATTCCATTCGTTTATATTCGCTCTTATCACAATGCCAATCCTTTTACCATACATTTGGTGAAAATGCTAAAAAAACATGGAGTGATAATATTCTTAGAGATACCAACATACCCCTATGATCAAGAATATTCCTCAATTACAGAAAAAATAGAATTATATACGGACAAGTTATTCCGTCATACATTCAGCAAGTATATTGATGCTATTGTCACCTATTCAAATGACACGGAAATTTTCGGTCAGCGTACTATACAACTTTCCAATGGCATAGATTTCAGCAACATCCCTTTACGAAACAAAACCAATGACACAAGCCGTGAACTTCATTTGATAGGTGTTGCCGAAATACACTTCTGGCATGGATTCGATCGCCTAATCAGAGGTTTGGGAGAATATTACGACAATCATCCTAAATACAAGGTATACTTTCACCTCGTAGGCAATTTTAGCGGAAAACGTGAACGAGATGAAATAATGACTCCTATCAAAGAATATGAATTAGAACCATACGTCATTTTGTATGGGGCACTCCACGGAGAAGAATTGAATAGGCTTTTTAATCATGCGGACTTTGCTATTGGCAGCCTGGGACGTCATCGAAGTGGTATATATAATATTAAAACTCTAAAAAACAGAGAATATGCAGCACGTGGATTTGCATTCACCTACTCTGAAACAGATGACGATTTCGATCACATGCCATACGTATTGAAAATTCCAGCAAATGAAAGTCACGTAAATATTACACAAATAATTGATTTTTTTCATTCGATGTCAATGCCACCAAGTGATATTAGAGCATCCATTCAACACCTGTCATGGGATGAACAAATGAAAAAAGTACATGAAGAAGTGATTCAAAAAAGACAGACAATTAATTCTGAATTATAAACTATAAGCAATAAATTGTAAATGAAAACAGCTACTCCGTATAGTCAATATGACTTAAAAATTCGCAGAAGAGATAAAGTTGTTGAAGTAGGCTCCGGTCATAATCCGACTTATCGCGCCAATGTCATTGTAGAAAGATATATTGACAGCAATCTCCATAGATGTGGAGACGTAAAAATATATCCGCATCAAATCTTTATAAATGCTGATGGAGAGCATCTCCCTTTTAAAGATAAAGAGTTCGATTATATAATATGTAACCAAACCCTTGAACATGTAAATGATCCCACACAGTTCATAAAAGAACATTGCCGTGTTGCCAAACGCGGATATATGGAAACTCCCAGCTTTCTAGGTGAATTTTTGCATCCAAAAAAATCCCACAAATGGGTAATATTAGCTATTGATGGAAAACTGGTGCTTTTTGAAAAAAGTAAGATGCCGGATTATGGGCATGACTATGGAATGTTATTTCTAAATTATCTGCCTTATCAATCATTGACTTATAAGATTCTTCAAATGTCAGATCCACAACTGACAACTAACCGATATGAGTGGAAAGACGATATAGATTTTATTGTTAATCCAACAGATGAATACTATCGTTCATTCTTCACTCAACCATGGACGAGAGAAATGGTAGAAAAAATTTTCCCACGAAGTAATTTTTTTAAAGAATTCGGGAAGCTAATAAAAGGCATCGGATATCTCATAAAATATGAACTGAAGAAATTTACTCCTCGTAAAAAACTTCTTTCATTAGACGAATACAAACAGTTAAAAGGTATTTAGCAAGAAAATAGAATAAAAAAGGTATACCATAAGTGTTCACTAAAAGTGGACACTTATAAAAAATATTATAATTTTATTTTAGTTTTCCTATATTTAAAGTAATATTTAGGAGACAATACTATAAAAAACAAGGCTCCAATCATACTCAATCCACATTTTCCATGGTATTTTATCAATGCTCTCTTGTGAGAATTAATGTATTCAAACGCTTGTAAATAATAAGGCAAAGTATCCTTATATTCAAACATAGCAGCTCTCCCTATCATTAAATTGTAGTATTGAAGACAGTGAACTGTGCAAATTTCATTCAAAGCAGGAAAAGATTCTTTTACTTTATCATTAGTTAATTTTAATCGAAAGGTCATATTACAAAGAAAATTCTGTATATGAGATATATAATATTCCCGTGATAAAGAAGATGTCCTATGAGTGTATATATAGAGCGGTTTATCAACAATTGTCACCACATTACTTTTCATAAAGACCTCTAGGTTGAAAATAAAATCTTCTTCGGTCTTAAGTCCATCAATAAAACGAATATGATATCTATCCAAAAGGCTTTTCTTATAAATTTTTGTCCAACACTGAGAATAGATCATGTTTTTTTCCAATAAATGTCTTAATCCCTCTTCTTGATTTAAAACAAAATCTCTACCAGTACAACCTTCATGAGATTTATTCCCAACTTCATCGATTTGCAGATAAGAACAACAAGCTACATCTGCATCATTGTGCATCGCATTGTCAAGTAGCAAAGCATACATTTTGGGGTTAAGTTCATCATCACTATCTATAAATGAAATATATTCTCCTTGAGCCAGTTCATACCCTTTATTCTTAGCTGTAGCAGGACCAGAATTATCAATATGAATGCATTGGATAAAATCGTATTTCAATTCATAATTACTACATATTTCAGATGAGGAGTCTTTTGAGCCATCGTCAACTAAAATAATTTCTAAGTCTTTTTCGTCTTGAGCCAAGATGCTGCCAAGACATTTATCGAGATACTTTTCTGTATTATATACCGGAATTATAATGCTCAGTTTCATAATGATACATTTAATGTTTAATTCAGAATTAAGACTAAAAACATCAAAGAATGATGCATATATAACAAAGATACACTATTAAATCAAAAAATACAACTATTAGCTATCACTTTAAATAATATTTTTACTACCTTTGTAAGTATCAAACAACCAAAGGAATGAATCATTGCATCAAAAATAGCAATCCATCCCCAAAAGTTTCCGTCATAATACCTGTATACAATACAGGCGACTACCTGCGTGAAACATTAAACAGTATATGTACCCAGACATTGGAAGAACAGGAAATCATCCTGCTCAATGATGGTTCCACAGATGGCAGTATGAAGATCATTGAAGAATACGCGACAAAGGACTCACGGATTCAATATCATACACAACCCAACCAAGGACTATCCGTTGCACGGAATCAAGCCATGAAACATGCCACAGGAAAATATATATATTTCATGGACAGTGATGATCTCCTGGATCGAAATGCATTGCAACAATGTTACCAGACTTGTGAGAAGGACAATTTAGACTTCGTGTTTTTCGATGCTGAACCCATCCTTGACTCTGCAAGAACTGAAAACATTCCGGACTACAACCGGAAAGAAAAAATTGATGAAAACGTATGGAAGGGAATAGACCTGCTGAATTATGAGTTAGACAATCAGCTGTTTAGAACTCCCGTTTGGCTATGCTTTGTTAATCGCCAGTTTCTAAATAAGTTTTTTAAAAGATTCCCTCCCGGAACTATCCATGAAGATCATCCTTTCGCCTTACAAATATATTTGTATGCGGAACGCATACGCTACATTCCACAGCCATTTTTTAAAAGGAGGATACGAAGCGGTTCTATCATGACGCAACGCTTCAGTATGCGAAATATAGAAGGGTATACGGCTGCTTTCACCGAAATATGCAATTTGCTGCCACAGCATCCTGAATGGGCATCCGTCATCAACAAATATCTGTTTCAAACTTTGAACGATGTGATATGGGCAGGACACAGAATGACTTTTTTAGAAAAAATAGAAACAGCCTGCCGTTTCCGGCGTTTAGCTATCGGTAAGTATATCACCTTTAGAAACTGGGCAGTATTCTGGTTGAAAAGAAAATAAGAAGAGTTATGGTCTCCATCATCACCGTCAATTACAACGGCCTTGCCGATACCTGCGAAATGATAGATTCATTCCGCAAGTATGAAACCTATCCCTATGAAATCATAGTGGTAGATAATGGTTCGCGCGCTCCCGAAGGCGAAGAAATCAAAAAGCGATATCCGGAAATAAAGGTTGTACAAAATACCAACACCGGATTTGCCGGAGGCAACAACGCAGGCCTGAAGGTAGCCCAAGGAGAATACCTCTTCTTTCTCAATAACGACACACTGATACAAGAACCCATACTGGAAGCACTGGTGAGACGGCTGGAAGCCGATAAAATGAACGGTGGTGTCTCCCCCATGCTGAAATTCAGCTATGCACCCGATACGTTGCAATATGCAGGCTTCACCCCCCTCAGTCCCACCACACTGCGAAATGCAGCCATAGGGTTCAACGAAAAAGACCAACCCTGCTATCGGATGGCACGCGAAACAGCCTCACTGCATGGTGCCGCCATGATGGTATCGCGTCAAGTTCTGCAGCAAGTAGGTCCCATGACGGAAATTTACTTCCTCTTTTATGAAGAACTCGACTGGTCGGCCCGCATGCATCGCGCCGGATACAAACTGTGGTATGAGCCGGCCGCCATAGTCTACCACAAAGAAAGTATGACAGCCCGGAAAGGGAGCCCATTAAGAGAGTTTTACTTATCGCGCGCGCGTATCCTCTATGCACGCCGAAACGTACAGGGAACTGGAAAAATCCTGTCATGCCTCTATCTCTCCCTCATCGCCGCTCCCAAGAAAGCTGTAATGTATCTGCTTCATGGCAAATGCCGGTTAACAAGATCTGTTCTCCACGGTACACTCCGAGGACTTATCACTTCAAAATTGTAGCTTACTAAAAAACATCTGAAATTCAAGATATTCTAACCGGAAAACACTATCTTTGCACTTTTTTATATCGTTTTATTATGAATAAAAATGTACTTTAACTCTCTGCATAGAAGGCAGAGAAGAACTTCGCTTTGAATGCGAAGCAAAACACAAGAAGAATCCGTTACTGGACCAGTTGGAAATTATCTCAGAAGTTATTCCTTATCTGTTGGCAGACAAAGACAAGAAGCATCTCTCTGACAGTGAAAAACGAATGTTAGGACACATTCGCAGAAGCACAAGAGAAATTGGTGAACACAAGACGAGTAATAACCAGTAAAGTTGTGTAACACAAAAGATTATGATACACAACCACATAAACCTACCGGCAAGAAGAGCTCCTCCATTTATTTTATTTGAAAAAAAATGCGCAAAAACAGTTCTGTAGGGATTATACTCCATAATGAATTTTAAAAAGCCCCGACAACTACAACAGAGCCTGTTAGTCATTCATTAACCCTACATTTGTACGTTTTTATACATCAATAATAATATGTAATTTCGCACCATATTTAAGAACGATACAACTGCCGAACAGCTTTCCCCCACACTATGAAGCCCTTCTATCCTTCCTGAATAAAAACTAAAAATTAACCAACTCATTAAACATGAAAAAATTTGCATGGTTTAAACACCCAAACGACCTGTCGAACGACAAAAGGTTATCCGCACTCATTGACCATGAAGGCGGAAGAGGATACGGAACGTATTTGTATATCATCGAAACCCTTCACATCCAACCAGATGGAAAACTCTCTTTCCAGCAACTGAACACCATGAAGAGAAAGGGATTCGGAAAAGCATACATGGAAAAAATCATCCGGAACTACAAGCTTTTCGTTATAAAAGGAAAGGAGTTCGAGTCAACCATCAACTACAACTCACCTGCCAAAAACAGCTCGGAAACTGCACCGGAATTGCCAGACAATTCGCAAGAAACTAATAGAGAACTACCAAACAACATGGAAACTCTTGATAAAAACGAAGAGGTTCAAAACAACGATAACAACCAGTATATCAGCAATGAATACAGAAAACTAACCCTCGCGCACGTAAGAGAAGATAAGAGTAGAAAAGAGAAGAGCAGAGAAGATGAGAATAGAAAAAACGACTTCGTCGTCAAAAAGAACGACGACGACGGAGAAGTACAAGTTGCGCAAAATACCATGCCGCCTTTCCGTCCTTGGCGGGAGTTGATAGCCAACCTTGCACAAGACAGCGAATGGAAGGACAGAGTCTGCATGACAAGCAACTTCAGTTCTTTGTTGAACAGGCGATTCAAAGAGGCTCTGGAAATATTTGAAGAACATGTGCTCCTCCACGGGAAAGAAAAAAACATAGACAGCCGGGAAGAAGCCCGCAACTACTTCAACAACTATACCAAAGAGCCGCGCACCTCGCAAACCCTGTATGCAGCTCTGCTTGCCATCGACGCCCGGCAGCAGTCCGCCGCCCCACCCGACCCTCATCGCTACGAACAGCTCGTCAACGGCCGACGCACCTATCTGGGCTGCCCCATTCCCGATGATGCCCCGCCCCGACCGGATGCAACTGCTTTCTGGAACGAAGCAACGCATTCGTGGAGCTCACAAAACGCTACACCTAAGCACCCCAAACGCCACACCTGAGCAGGGTAAATACCACACTTCAACGCCCGCAATGCCACACTTCACGGTCGTCCAAGTGTGGCATCGGCACCCGCGAGATGTGGCATCGCGGGCGTTAAGCTGTGGCATTAGAAAACATTCATCAAAAATAAACTTAAAAACAATTCGACTGAAAATGAGAAACTTTCACCAGTACGGAATCGACACCAAAGGCCGCAACAGCGGCAAAATCAAAACCATCTGCCCCCAGTGCAACGACACCCGCGGACACAAAGGAGACAAATCGCTCTCCGTCAACCTGAGCGAAGGAGTATGCTACTGCCATCACTGTGGCTACAAACTCTACGTGCCCGACGATGCCGAAGAACGCCAACGTCAACAACGCCAGGAACAACGCCGGAAAGCCAGCCAACTGCCCTCGCACTTCCGTCGCCCCACATTTGACCCCGCAAAAGCAAAGTTGAGTGAAAAGCTGGAAAAATACTGGACGCAAAAACGCTGTCTTGCCCAGCATCTGCTCGCCGAACTGCGCATCACTGAAGAATGCATCAAACTACCGGGTAGCAATGAAATAGAGAATTGCCTCTGCTTCAATTACTTCGAGAACGGTGTACTCATCAACACCAAATACCGCAGCGCACTGAAACACTTCAAAATGGTGACCGGCGCCGAACTCATTCCCTACAATATCGACGCCATTGCCGACACTCCGGAGTGCATCATCACCGAAGGTGAATTTGATGCCTGCGCCTTCATGACTGCCGGACGGAAAGACGTCATCTCCGTACCTGCCGGTGCGCAGAGCAACCTCACATGGATGGACAGGTTTGTGGAGACGCACTTCGAACCAAAGAAGGTAATTTACATCGCTGCCGACGAGGACGGAGCCGGACAATCGCTACGTCATGAACTCGTTCGCCGCCTGGGAGCGGAACGTTGCCGTCTGGTACACTTCGGCCCCGGATGCAAGGACGCCAATGAACATTTAGTTCTTTATGGCGCTCAAAGTCTCCTCATCACTCTGGCACAAGCCGAAGAGATCCCGCTGGAAGGCGTATTCACCGCCGAGGATTACCGGGAAGACCTGCGTACGCTCTTCGAAAACGGACTGTGCCGCGGTGCCGATACGGGTTGGGAAAACTTTGATGCGAACTGCACTTTCGAGACCGGGCGGAACGTAGTGGTATCGGGAATGCCGGGACACGGGAAATCCGAATTTGTCGACGAACTTGTCTTGCGTCTCTGCCTGCGCCATGAGTGGAAGATAGCCTACTTCAGCCCCGAAAACTCGCCGGTCAATTATCATCATGCCAAGTTGATTGAAAAGTTGACAGGACTGCAATTCGGCACCAGTCCGGGCATGACGGAAGAGTTATACAACCACGCTGTGAACTGGCTGGCAGCCAACGTGACGCACATCTTGCCGGGCACCGAGGCCTGTACCATCGACCATATCCTGGAGAAAGCCCGCCAACTGGTGTACCGCCGCGGAGTGCGCATCCTCGTCATCGACCCGCTGAACCGCCTGGACCAGCAATTGGAACCGGGACAGACAGAACTGATGTACATCACTTCGCTGCTGGGCAAGCTGGGGCGTTTCGCCGCACAACATAAATGCCTGGTCATTCTCGTGGCGCACCCGCGCAAGATGAACCGCAACACCGCCACCGGAGAACTGCGCCGGGTGGAGATGAACGACATCAACGGTTCGGCCAACTTCGGAAATATGTCCGACTACTGTCTCTGCGTGAGTCGCGACGATGCCAAGCAACTCGTCACCGTCTACATTGACAAAGTCCGTTTCAAGCACTTGGGTAGCGGTTATACGCATGCGAAGTTTGTCTACAACCGCATCAACGGACGCTACTGGCCTTGCGAGGAAGATATTGTGCATGGACCGGACGGCGACAAGCCGGGACCGATAAACACCAAATTCGATAACGAAAATTGGTTAAAAAACAACCCCGATCAAGGTTGTTTATTCGATTAAAAATCAGTATATTTGTACATATTTTAAAACAGTAAATAACCTAAACTTTAACGCATGAAAGAAGAAGATGATTCAAACCTTGACGCCCACTTCCCGATACGTACTTACGGAAAAGGCGAACTGGCTATGTGCTACATTCGCGGGGTGTGCCAGCATACCGCTGTCAAACAATTCAACGAGTGGATACGCACAGCTCCGGGACTGGAACAACGTTTGCTGGCCACGGGTATGAAGCGCGGTAGCAGGCATTATACGCCTGCACAAGTACAACTCATCGTCAATGTTTTCGGGGAACCTTAGGGTTCCCCGTTTTTTTCCACACTCTATGGTCCTTTATCGTCCCTTATTCTCCCGTAACGTCCTGTAGCGTCCCTTAACGTCCCTCCTCCCTTGCCTCATGCTGTATCTTTGTTGCATCAACGTTGAAAAATTAATTATTAACGATTAAAACATTACTCAACATGTCAAACGCTTTAGTAGTGCGCACACAGCGCCACAAAAAAATCGGAGATGCAGATTCTCCAATGGTGTTTACCTTGAAGCGCAAATCGAAAGATGCAAAAATCTTCGACCTTGAACGCATCGCACAGGACATTGAAGCCCTGGGCGGAATGTCGGCTGAAGACGTGGTACACGTCGGTAAAGCCATCGTGCGCCAGATGCGCCAAGTGATGACCGACGGTAACAGTGTCCGCCTGGACGGTTTCGGGATTTTCCACACCACCTTTAAATGTCGCGCCACCGAAGTGGCGAAGGACTGTACGGTGAAGAATATTGAACGTGTAAATATTCGCTTCAAGGTGGCCAACACCTTGCGTCTGGTGAACGACAGCAATGCCAGTACCAGAGGGGGTGCGAATAATATCACCTTCGAATTAGTGTCCGAAGACGGCAGCTCGTCCGGTGGAAATTCCGGTGGCGGAAATTCCGGAGGTGATGGCGGAATTGAAGGTGATCCGCTGGGATAAGATCCAAAGCCTCCGGCCTTGGAAATTAAAAATTAAAGAATTAAAAATTAAAGGCTGCGCAGCCTGCTTATCATTTATCACTAATCGCTAATCACTAAAAAAACTCTCTTATGAAAAAAACGACTTGGGACAAGATTTTGAAAGTAATTATCGCAGTGGCTTCGGCTATAATAGGTGCTTTTAGTGCCAATGCGATGAATATGTGATCTGTATGAGAAGGATTGATTTAATCGTCATCCATTGTAGTGCCACCCGTGAGGACCATCCCTTTACCGAGCACGACTTGGACACCGCCCACCGCCTCCGTGGCTTTGATGGCATTGGCTATCATTTCTACGTTCGCCGTAACGGTGACATCAAGTCCACACGCGCGGTCGAGAGGGTTGGCGCCCACGCGCGTGGGTACAATGCTCACTCGATTGGCATCTGCTACGAGGGTGGATTGGACAGTCACGGACTGGCAAAGGACACCCGGACGGAATGGCAACGACATTCGTTGCGGGTACTGATGCGGGCATTGATGATGGACTATCCGGAGGCACGGGTGGTGGGACATCGGGATTTGAGTCCGGATGTAAATGGAAACGGGGAGGTGGAACCGATGGAGTGGACGAAGGAGTGTCCGTGCTTTGAAGTGGAGAAAGAGGGGTGGTAAACCCCTCTTTCTCCATTATTCTTCTATCCTATGTGCCATATAAAAGAAATAAAACATTCTGTATATAAACTCAAGAGAGAGAAAAGCACAAATATCAGCTAATAATCAACAAGTTAAACAGGACAGTCTCTTACGAATGAAATCAAATCGAATGGTTGCACCAGACTACATTGTTATCGCTAAATACAGAAATAAGCAAAAGAAGGATAAGGATGCAAAATGCCATAAGTGTTAAATGAGGAGTTGAGGATACCGTTGGGGATACTTAGTTGGGAAGACAATTATGTCTCGATCAATTACCAAGATGAAGGTTGGGGATACTTTTTTACCATTAAAAGCAGAGTCTTCTTGAAGTGATATTTCTTTCGACACAGTATCTTTAAACGCTTTAAATGGACTTTTGCAGGGGGATAATACAGCACAACAAGAGAAAGAATAAGACTATAAAATTAATATAATTGACTGATTTTGAGCCACAATATACGTTTTAGATGGTATTATTGTGATGAAAATGTGTGCGCCACAAGGTATGCAGATTAATTATCACATGAATCCACAATCTGTTCAAAAAGACAATAGCAGAAGCGGCAGAGTCGGAGTCGGCTGCAAAGTGTTACTTTATAGTAGCAGGTATCACAGTCTCCGACGAGGCTAAAACCGAATGACGCTCCTTATACTTTTCCGGTTGTGACTCATATTGCAATAGCTCGGATTCAAAATGTCGGAGACGTTCTTTCAAACCACCAAGCTCTTCTATAAGGGATTTGTTCTCATCGTCCTTCTCTTTATACATCCTATATAAAAAAGAAGCACTTTCAGGTGCGGATAAGAAGTCTGTCTGAAGAGAACCTGATGCATCTCCTGTCTCTTCACTATCACGAAACATACAGCCACGGCCAGTGAGGAGCCAATCCGAATCAATAGGGAATGTTAATACAGTGTTTTGGATAGCCGTCAATCCAACATTACTCCTTCCTTTTGAAATTTCCGTAATCAAAGAAGCGCTGACTGATATTTTTGATGCAAAATCTTTATTATCAGACACATATTTTTTATCAATTAGGAATTCCAATACCTTCAGAAAACGCACAGAGAGCTCATTTAGCATATAAAAATACAGTTTACTGTAAAAATAATTATCATTCCCCTTTGTTTGGTACAGAATACTGTATACCTTTGCATCAGGTTAAACGTTTACAACGCACAAAGAAACAAAAAAAGGCGCATAAAAACAATAACCCAAGAGTGGAATATGAAAAAGAAAAAGGGCGGTTGATGCAAAATACTTGCCATGGGAGAAAAAGAAATGACCTCATAGCAAGAAAGAATGATGACGAACAAACAATTAAACCATTGATAGTATGAAGAAAATAGAATGGGAAAATCCGAAAAAAAAAGGTGAAGCTTATACTCACCTTATGAAGGTGTTTAAAGTGAGCAGACCTACCGTCAGCCTGGCGATGAGTTTCAAACGGAATAGTTTGGAAGCGGCACGCATGAGACATGTGGCACTGACACAACTTGGCGCGAAGCTGCTGAGTGATGAGGGAAAGACCCCACAAATAGTCAGGATACTAAATGCGAAAGGAGAAACCGTAAAGGCGGTGGTAACGAAAGAATTGTGATATGGACAGGAAACTGACAGGTAAAGAGCGGGTATTTCTCGCAGATCTGGCTGCATTGTTACAGCAATATGACTGCCTGATGCATATAGAGAATAATGAAATCTGCTTCGATATGGAAGAAGAAACGGACGATGAACGAAAGGCGATACACTTGCCGGGAGTGTACGCTTGGTTCGATATTGAATATTTCATGAATAAGAACTCTTGAAAAATAAAATTTCTGACTATGGAAATGTTTGGAAAAATACCGTGTGTGACGTTTGACGAGCTTGTAGGAAGCGGAATAATGAGTCGGGCGAATTACAAAAAACATGTTCGTGACGGGAAGTTCCGCGTACTCAGAAGAGGAGGAAACGGTCGGAAGGCGCAAATTGCCTACGAAAGTCTGCCGGAAGCCATCCGTGCCGCTTATGACGCAAGAAATCCACGGGCCAAAGAACAGTTCATACAACCACAGCTCTCCATGAACGAGCGCTTGAACAGTGACAGCAAAGCTGTGGAATTCTTTAAAAGGTACACGCCGAAAATCACACTGGAACGGCAGGCGGAATATACACTGAATGCTAAAGTATTGAATGCCATGAAGGCCAAAGAAGCGGATATGACCTGTCGGCACAGTACTTGCGGATTTAGGAACAAGAAACTGGTGCGCAACACTCTCCTCGCCCTTTGCGAGCACCTGCGGCAGCGATACGGGCACACACTGCCTCGAAGTACACCGCGTCTGTTGGAAAAATTCGATGCATACAAACAGTATGGCTATCAGGTACTTGTGAATGGAAATTCGGGTAACCAGTCCGCCCGCAAAGTAGGCATGCGCGAAGGACGTCTGTTACTGAAACTGAAACGTAGCAAGTTTCCGGTATACACCGATATGCAGATATTTGAAGAGTACAACCGGCAGGCGAAAATAAGAGGGCTGAACCGGATTGAATCTCCGCAAACTGTGAACAATTACCTCTACAAGACCAATATTAAGCTGTGGTGGTATGCTGCAGTCCACGGCGAAGTGGCCTTTAAGAATGAGTTCATGCCGCAGTTCGACACCAAATTACCGGAAATGCCGAACACGCTATGGTACGGCGATGGTACAAAGCTCAACCTCTATTATAAGGCATATGACAAAAAGCAGAAGCGCATGGTGGCACGCACCACCGACGTATATGAAGTAATGGATGCCTGCACGGAAGTTTTTCTGGGCTACGCTTTCGGGACTGAGAATTTCCTCACCCAATACGACGCCTACCGCATGGCACTGGAAACCTGGAAAGTGAAACCGCACGAAATTGTGACCGATAACCAAGGTGGGCACAAGAAACCTGAAGCACAGGCTTTCTTCAGTAAAATATGCCATCTGCACAAGACGACCATGCCCCACAACGGCCAGTCCAAGAGCATAGAGAGCGCCTTCGGACGTTTCCAGCAACAGGTGCTCCACAAGCTGTATAACTTCACCGGGCAGAACATCACCGCCGTGAAACCGAACAGCCACATCAACCTCGACCTCGTGATGGCCAACATTTCCCAATTACCCACACTGGAAGAAATGAAAGAACAGTATATCCGTTGCCGCCGGGAGTGGAACGACATGGAACACCCTACTTCGGAAACCGGGATGACCCGCATGGAGATGTACACTACCTTCAACAGTCCGAATGCCGAACTGCTGGACGCCTATGAGGTGCAGGAACTCTTCAAACTCGTCAGCCGAGATAGCGTGAAATACAGCAAACAAGGCTTCATCTTCGAACAGAACCGCCAGCAATACCGCTACATGGTGTATACCGAAAGCGGGCTGGTGAACATGAACTTCCACATCCAAAATGTGGGCAACAGTTTCCATTATCGCTACGACCCACAGGATATGACGATTATAGAACTTTGGCAGAGCACTCCCTCCGGACTGGTTTATGCCGCCACCGCCACGCCGAAAATAGTCATCCATCGCGCCACAGCCGACCGCACACCGGAGGAAAACACGCTCCTATTCGCCCAGATACGCGAAAATGAACGTGCCCGCGCCGCCCACCACATTGCTTGCGAAGAACTGATGCTGGAAGAGTGCATAAGCGAGGCCTATGTTCGACTAAGGGTACCACGTCCCATAGGCATCTCTCAGAAAGGCATGGAAAACTACCGCGAAGAGTACGCTGACGAGAGATTAATTCCACCGGTAGAATTCCCTGAAGGGATGGGGCCCGGAACATACAAAGAGGAAGAAGCTGAAACAGAGAGGATTGAAGGAATCGCTTCCATAGGCGAATATACCAAGGCAACGTCTCAACTGACGAAAGCGGACTTCTACCAAAGTTTTTTTAATAATTAACGTGAATTCGGTAATAGTAGAATTATCTTTTTCTTACAATTACCCCCATTCAGTAATCATTTATATATTATATAAGCCATGAAAGAACTTACCAAACAGGATAAGGACTCTATCCGCGACGCCCTAATAGAGTATTGCAGTAACTACCCCTCGCAGAATCGTGCCGGCGAGAGTCTGAACGGAGTGAGTACCGCCACAGTATCACAAATCTGCAATTCGAAGTACACCAGCATCAGCGATGACATGTTCAGCCGGATAGCCGCACAGATAGGCCATAACCTTGAGCGTTGGACACTGACCGAGAGCAGCACCTTTTCGCGCATAACTTTTGCTATGACCGATGCACAAGCTTATAAAAATACCACCTGGATAGTGGGCGATGCCGGTTGCGGTAAAACCACGGCCGCAATCGAGTACCGCCGTGCACACCGCAACGTCTTCTACCTCCTTTGCAGCGAGGACATGAAGAAAAGCGATTTCGTGCGGGAGATAGCCCGCCAAGTGGGTGCCCCCACCGATGGGACTAATCTGAGAGACACGCTGGACTACGCTATCTCCCTCATCACCTTCCTCAACACCCCGCTCATCATCTTCGACGAGGGCGACAAACTGACTGACTCCGTTTTCAGCTACTTCATCAGCATTTATAACCGGCTGGAGAACAAAAGCGGCATTGTCTTCCTCTCCACCAATTACATCAAACGACGCATAGAGAACGGTCTGCGCTACAACAAGAAGGGATATAAGGAAATACACAGCCGCATCGGCCGCAAGTTCTTCGACATAAATGTGGTCACCGAACAAGATGTCTACGCCATCTGCCGGGCAAATGGTCTGACGGATATGACCGAAATAAAGCGGGTGCAGCGCGAAGCTGCACAAGGCGAATACGACCTTCGACGGGTAAAGCGTGTGGTGCATGCCTGCAAGCGCATCCTCGAAGCCAAACGGATGGAAGAGGGACGGACATGAGCAAAGAAGAGAACAGCAAGAAAACCTTTGTACGCAACGCCAAAGGTGTGCGCGAGGTACTGAATATGAAATTCAACACACTTGCCTTCGAAGGTGCATGGCATGATGCCTTCGGCACTCCCGAACGCCGGGGTGTATGGCTCGTATGGGGCAATACCGGAAATGGAAAGACTTCTTTCGTGATGCAGCTCTGCAAGGAATTGTGCCGCTTCGGTCGCGTAGCCTACGACAGCCTGGAAGAAGGTGCCTGCCTGACGATGCAGAACACCCTGAAACGCTATAACATGCAGGACGTCAACCGCCGCTTCCTGTTGTTGGATGCCGAACCGCTGGACGAACTCAGTCTGCGCCTGAAACGCCAGAAGGCTCCCGACTTCGTAGTGATAGACAGTTTTCAATATACACAGATGACGTATGCCCAATACATCAAGTTCCGCGAACAACACCGTAATAAATTACTCATCTTCATCAGTCACGCCAGCGGTCGAAACCCGGACGGGCGCAGTGCCAGGAAGGTGGCATTCGATGCCTCATTGAAGATTTATGTGGAAGGATACCGCGCACATTCCAAGGGGCGTTTCATCGGTCCAAAGGGTCACTTTGATATCTGGCCTGAAGAGGCAGCCAAGTATTATGGAGAAGACTTGAACGATTAACTATATAGAAAAGGAGGTTTATCATGGGATTTGTGAAACGTTATGGCAATAATGCCGATTATCGCCGTCGACTGGAGGTAAAGTTACAAAAGAGCAGTGAGCACATCGAAGAGTTGGCCGAATGGCTGTATGTGCACACGTCGGATATTGAAAGCACGGAATATGAAAGGCGATATGCCGAGTATAATTCGGAACTCCGCCGTCACGACATCTTCTCCGATGAACTGCAATGCTACGACAACCCCGCCCAAGCCTGGCGGGACAATCCGGAACGATGGCAAGGTCTGAATTGGGATTGCAGGAACAAAATCAGGTATTAGCTACCCGGTAAAAAAACAATCCGGTAGTAGTGTCTCCATCCACTACTACCGGATAATTTCCTGCCCCTCCTTCTTGCAAGCGTACATCATTTCCGGTACCTTTGCAATAGAGAGCTAACTGACAAAATTAACATCAACTTTCAGATTATGAAAAAGAGACGTAACATCATCGGAATGAGCTATGCGCATAGAGTGACGGAAGTGCTGCGTATATACGAAGAACACGCACGTAGCGGATTGTCGAACCGCGAAATCCTGCGCCGCTACATCTGGCCTGTGTATCCCATCTGCGAAAAGACATTCTACAACATCATCAATGCCAGTGCCGACCCGCGCATCAAGGCCCGGCAAAGCGAACTGGATGCTCAACTCACGCTGTTCTGACTTCTCTCTCGATGACCATAACAGCATATTGCTGTTCGTACACTTTGACATTACCCGGTTCCACCGTCTGCACACTCTTGGTACGCACCGCCGCCGACCGGCAACCTTCAAAGCCCCATCCTTGTACCGCGTCGTTCAGGCGTTTCACCAACTGATAACGCTGCGTCGCACGCTCCACAGCCGTGCTTTCGTCGACAGGCGGCTGTACTCCGCAGTCGAAAGCCAAACGTACGCTCAACGTAGGTTCACCACGCTGCGTGTCGGCCTTAAGATTCCCCCAAACCGTTTCGGGAATACCCACTAATACACACGGAAAAGCAACCGGATAGACCGGCTCCCCATTCTTCAGGGCATCAAGCTGCCCGTAATCTTCGTCCACCACCTCTACGAGGTTTCCCATCTTCTCGGCAATCTGCCGCAGTAAGTCACTCATTAATTGTTCCATATCAGGAGATTTTTAATTGAAAAATAAGTATTTCACTTTTGACATCTGCGAAGTACGGCAATACCCGCCTGAAACGGAAAAAACAGTGTACCCCTTACCCACAACACTGCAACCGTTACGCAATGTTTGGAAAGCGTTACACACTATTTTGCACCCCTCCACCCTACATCGTATGTTTGCAGCAACAAAATCGCAACCGATATGATACAGAAAAGGATTCATCATAACTCCCCCATCGGGGAAGCAGGGAAAGGAGGCCGGTCATGACCCGTGGACTAAGGAACAACAACCCCGGCAACATCCGCCTCTCCGCCACTCCGTGGCAAGGTGAGATACGCCCCTCACAGGACAGCTCATTCTGCCAATTCACCAGTATGGCCCACGGCTACCGTGCCCTCCTCAAACTGCTACGCAACTACGGCCACCTGCACGGTTGCCGCACGGTGGCCGACTTCATCAGCCGCTGGGCCCCCCCGCACGAAAACAACACATCGGCCTACATCAGCCGAGTGTGTTCCACCATGCACGTGCCCGCCACCTACCAGCCCGACACGGACGATCACGACACTCTGTGCGCCCTGGCCGCCGCCATCTCGCTGGTAGAGAACGGCACCCCCGCCCTTATGGCGGACGTAGAGGCCGGATGGGCATTATTATAAGAGAAAAGACGGAAAATATGAATGCACTGGAATATACGAAACTTGCCTGCGGGTTGCTCACCGCCATCATAGGCGTAGGAGGCTTCAAGGTGTACACCGACAAGCAACGCTACCTGCAGGAAGTGGAGAAACTCAAAGCCGACGTCCGGGCTGCCGATTCAAACGTGCGCAGCAACGAACTGGATAATGTGAAGAAAGCCATGCAGATAGTCATGGACGAAATAGTGGAACCATTAAAAGAAGAGATCAATGCCATCAGAGAAGAACTTGGCAAACTGCGACGGGCAGTGGAGAAAGCAGGCGATTGCCGCCTGGCTACTGATTGCCCTGTGCGCATCGAGTTGCAAGGCACCACTGAAAGTGGAGCAGAGCTACCTCGGCGACACACTGCACCGGGTGGACGGATACGCGCTAATACAGCAGCCCGTGCCGCCAAGCATCGCCACCACAACATTTCCGGCCGGGACGTTGAAGGCGATACCAGTGGGGACAGGGTTTAGCTTCCGCAGCGGGCAGGCCACGGTCAGCGTGAAGCGCCTCACGGGCGACTCCATACAGGCCACAGCCACCTGCGACAGCCTCGCACGCCAGGTCATCCTCCTGAGCCGGGAACTCTCCCGCGTCAGCCGGCAGACTGCAACCACGGTCAGCCAAGTGCCGCCACAGGTGATTCGCCAGCCCTCAGCATGGCAATGGTTTTGGATAAGGACAGGGCAGATAGCCGTTGCCGCCCTCCTCCTTATATTGATTAAACGGCGACTTTTTTAATTATCTTAAATTAATAAACAAAATTATGGCAGTAAAAGAAAACAACGGCCTCATCTACGGTGTAGGTAAAGTCATGTTCAATGGTAAAGAAATCGGCTGGGTCAGCCAAGATGGTTTGCAACCCAAAGGCGAAGCAAAACAGACAACTCCTGTTTACGCAGCACAAGTGCACGACGGTCCGGTGGACGAATTGGTGAGCACTCCGAGCACCATCGCTTTCGGCTTCAAGCTGATTCAGTTGATTCCCGAAATGTGTAAAGACTTGTTTGGCGGCACGATCAGCAGCGTAGACGGTGCTTACGAAGCACCCGAAGGATTCAAAGACCTGGAAGGCGCCTTCAAGGTAGAGTGCGTCAGTGGCCACACTATCGAAATTCCACGTGCCCGCCTCAGCGGTGAACTGGCGGACTCCATCAACATGAGTGGCGTATTGAGCTACGACTGTACGGTGAAGTGCCTCAAGCCGACTGAAGCCGGAAAAGCCCGCTACCGCATCGTGCCTCCTCAAACCGAAGCAGAAGGATAATGATGGAAAGCCGACTGAAAGAACAACTGAAAGCGTCGGCGCTGATACTTGACATGGGTGTGGCAATTCCTGTCCGCCCATTCAAGTACCTCACCCGCAAGCGCAGGCCCATGCACGTGGTGATGCGTACCCCCGGACTGGGCGGATTGATGCGCATAGCCAACCTCTATCTCTCGATGGGCGTCACCTACGCAGAAATAAAAGACTATGACTGCGAGCAAAACATGCGTCTCATGCAGCAGCATGGCGTCATCATCAGTCGCATAGTGGCCTACGCACTCGTTCGTGGCAGGCTCGCGGGCCGATGTCTCAACCGCCTCGTGGCCTGGTGGCTTCGCTGGCGCGTGCATCCCCTGTTCCTACAAGAGGCCATGTTCCAGTTACTTACCATGCTCAACCCACAGTCTTTTCAGACTATTATCAACTCGGTGGAACTCATCAATCCGATGAAGCCGAGTTTGAGCCCATCAGAAAGCGGGAGTTAAAAGGCTACACAGAAGGCCCTCATAGCCCGTTCGGTTTAGTATGGCAGGTGGCCACGGCAACCGGTTGGAGCCTGCGCTACATCTTGTGGCAAGTGCCCTACCCCTTGCTATTACTCATGGCTCAGGATGCCCCACGCTACATTTCGCCCGAGGAACAACAACGGCGCAATATGATGAAAATGATTAAAAACCAGAAGAAGGTCCCCGAAGCAACAGATCCGGTGGCATTTTTCCAAACCCATATCTCAAAATACTAATGGCCCCTGTAAATTTAACTCAAATACAGCGCAATGATCTCACAGAGAAAATAGCGCTTGATGAAGCCAGAAAATCAATGGAAAAGTTGGCAGACAGTAGCAGGCATATCAAAGCCACTGAAGAAGCTCTCAGCGGATTATCGGCTACCATCAAGGCTACCAATAGCGCCGCCTCCCTTCTGGGACTCAAATCGGACAATCTGACTCACGTGCAAGCCAAACTGAAAACGGCCGTCGAAATGACCTCGGCAGCCCAGCAAGTGGCCGACACCGTGACCAAGAACAGTTACTTCAACCTTGTCATCGTAGATAATGCCAAGAAAGCACTTGCCGCCACCAACACCTATCTGGCCCGAACACTCAACATATCCACCGTGGCCGCCAAAGCACTGACGGGAACCCTCACACTGGGGATATCGGTTGGCATCACAGCCGCCATTGCCGCCTGGGACAAGTACATCGACAACCAGGAAAAAGCAGCCGAAAAAGCTCGCGAACAAGCTGAAACCGAACGGCAGGCAAACGCCATAAAGCTACAAACCCGCGTGGAACTGGACAGGCTGACAGACTCCCTGAAAGACTTTGACGGAACCAAGGAGCAGGAGAAAGCCAAGATTGACGAACTGAACGATAAGTACGGCGAAACCTTCGGGCAATACGATACCCTGGCACAGTGGTATCAGGTGCTCTCACAGAAAGGCGAAGCCTACATCCAGATGCTGTATCTACAGGCAAAAGCGCAAAGTCTCGTAAGCAAGGCAGTGGATGCCGATGCCAAAGTGAACGAAATAGAACTCACACCCGAAGATAACTTCGATACCAAATGGATTGGCAATAATGGCAAAGAGAAGAAAGAAGAAGCACTGAAAGCTGCGAAAGCCAAACGCGACGCCTATAAGGAACAGGCGGAAGCTGCCTATAACGAGTCGGTAAAACTCAGCAAAGAAAGCGGAATAGACGATTTCTCCCCTAAGAAAAGTAATACCGGAAGTAGTGAAAACAGCAACGCATCCGCCGAAGCGAAACAGAAGCAGGAAGAAGAACGCCAGAAGCGGCAAGCCGAATGGCGGCAAAAGATAGCGGACGACGACCTCAAAGTCCGGAAAGAAATTCAAGACAAGCTCTTGGCAGCTATGAAAGAAGGTGATGAAACCGAAGAAACATTAGCCCGGGAAGCCTTCGACAAAGAAATGGACCGCATAGAGCAGCAACGTCAGGAACGGCAAGCCAAACTGGAAGAAGCACAGAAGGACGGCGTAAATATCACTCCCGAACAAGTATCCAATGTGGACAACGAGGCGGTACAACAAAGCAACATCGCCGCCGCAAACTACCAGAAGGCACTTGACGACATGGAGAAGCGCCGCCAGCAGGAAGAGCTACAGGCAAAGAACAATTACCTCAAAGAATATGGCTCGTACGAACAAAAACGCCTTGCCATCACAACAGATTATCAGCAACGCATAGCCGATGCCAAGACCCAAGGTGAAAAAGACACCTTGCAGAAAAAAGAAAATGAAGCCGTAGATGCACTGGACAAAGGCATGCTCCAGAAGTCGGACCTCTGGACACGCCTCTTTGAAGAAGCCGGTACCCACACCAGCGGCTACATACAGCAAACCATCGACCAAGCTCGGCTACTGCTGGAATATCTCGAAGACGTAGATGGCAAGAAGAACATCCAACTTCCCGACAGCATCAAAGATTACGCCAAGTCACTGAAGCCCGAAGATGCGAAAGGCATCATAGCTGCAATGACGAAACAGAGCGCCGCCCTGAACAAGCAAAACCCCTTCATGGGACTCATCAACGGTTTCAAGGCCCTGAAAGATGCCGGTAGCGACACTGAAAAGCAGTTTGCCGCCACCCAAAACATCCTCGAAAGCTTCAAGGGCGCATCCGCCATCGTCAGCGAAGTGGGCGGCGCCATCAGCAAAATGGGCGGTTCCGCCGGAGAAACTATGCAGAAAGTGAGCGGCGTTGCCAACTCCACCCTCTCCATGGCATCTACCGGAGCTTCCATAGGCGGCCCGTGGGGAGCAGCTATCGGCGGCGCACTGGGACTTGCCTCCGGACTGGTGGGTGCATTCGGCGCCGACTACTCCGGCTACAACGCCATGGTGCAGAAGTACGATGTCCTGATGGATGTGTGGGATCAGCTTCTCGACAAGAAGAAAGCTTACATCAAAGAGTCTTACGGTGCTGAAGCTACCCAAGCCGGATCCGAAGCACTGCAACTGCTAAATTCGGAGAAAGAAGTCACCAAGCAACTGGCCAAATCCCGCCTGAGTTCGGGTAGCAGCGGAGGCAGCCACTCCCTATGGTATCGCATGTGGAAAGGCTCCTATAAATGGGAGGGTCAGAACTGGCGCGACGTGGCAGGCGACATTTCCCAGTCATTGGGCGGCGTGAAGTTCACCCAGATGGAAGACATGCTTAACATGAGCAGCAAACAACTGGAATGGATCAAGACCAACTACAGCGGCCTCTGGTCGGCAATGGACGGTGACTTCCGTGGCTACCTGGACAATATCATCCAATACGGCGACACGGAAAAAGAAATCATCGCCTCGGTCAAGGAACAGTTAACGGGCGTCTCGCTCGACAGCTTCCAGGACAGCTACCTCAGCCTGCTGGACAACATGGACAGCAGCAGCGAAGACTTTGCCAACAACTTCGAAAAGTATCTGCGCAAGTCCATCTTGCAATCCGTCCTTGCCACTAAATACAGTTCGCAGATAAAATCCCTCTACGATAACTGGGCAAAGTATGGCGAAGACGGCACCCTCACCGAAGAAGAAGTGAGAAAACTGCGTGAAGAGCAACAGAAGATAAGCGACGCCATGCTGGCCGAACGTGACCGACTGGCCGAAACCTTCAGCTGGGAGTCGGAAAATAATACCGGAGGCTCATCACAGTCGGGACACACCGGTGCCGTGACCACCGTCACCGAAGAAACAGCCGGCAAACTGGAAGGCATCGGCCTCTCCATCCAGACCCACGTGATAAGCATGGACGAGAAGATGGCCGACCTCTCGCGCTACTCTTACGAAGCCATCGGCCTGCTGGGCAGCATTGCCGAAAATACCGGCTACTGCCGCTGCCTGAAAGACATAGCCGAGATAGTGAACAGATTGGAAAGAGACGGAATGAAAATAAAAGGATAATTATGGAAATACTTGAATCATTACTTACCATCAATGGTAAAGACATCTATAAGGAATATCGCGCCTTTCTGGCCGAAGACAAGTCAGGAGGACACGATAACTACAACGCCCTCCTGCAAGTGCCCACCATGAAAGCCTACACCGCAGTGACATTCCGCGAGCAGAACGGCGAAAACCTGCCCGACTCCCTACCCGCCCCTCACTACGAGGCACGCGACGTAACCTTACAATTCGGCATCTTGGCAGACACCCCGGCAGAGTGGTACACCCACTACATCGCCTTCATCAACTTCCTGAAAAGCGGATGGCTGGTGTTTGCCCTACCCGAACTGGGTACCCAATACCGCATGTATTTCAAGAGTGCCACCTCGCACGACATGTCCTCCCCGCTTACAGTAGAAGACAAAGTGTACGGCAAGATGAAACTGAAGTTCAGAGAACCAAACCCTTATCAGGCTATTGACCTTTAAACAGCAAATAAACGAGTATGGAACTGAAAATATACAACCAGAACGGAAAGCTGAAACTGACCGTGAACACCGCCGACTCATCAACTTGGAACACCGAGCTGATGGCGGAGAACACAGTGTCCGCCACCTTCACCCATCCCTTCTTCGTAGCGCTGGACGTGAACGACTACGTGATGCTGAAAGGCGTAAAGTTCAGCATCAACAAGGAGTACAAGCCCAAGCAGGTGTCTACACAAGAATACAACTACACGGTTAAGCTCTACGGCCCCGAACACGATGCGGAGCGGGTGATGTTCCTCAATCTGACGGACGGACAATATGAATTACAATTCTACCTCGACGACAGTCCCGCGATGCACCTTCAGAGATGGATAGACAACATGAACCGTGTGTACGGCGAAAAGCGATGGAGCATGGGAAACGTTCTTGACGCCCCGAAGAAGACCGTTGAATACAACAACACAACCTGCTGGGACGCCCTCTCACTGATATCAGATGCCTTCGAGGCTGAATGGTGGACGGACGGTTTCAAAATAAACCTCACTCGTTGCGAACGTGGCGACCGCGTGGAACTGGGCTATATGCAAGGGCTCACCTCACTGACTCAATCAGAAAACAGCAGTGATGTGAAGTTTTTCACCCGCCTCTTTCCGCTGGGCAGCACCCGGAACATCGACCGCAAGCGCTATGGTTTCTCCCGGCTGCAACTCCCGAACCGGGCTAAGTATGTGGACAGAAACACCCGATACGGGCTTTACGAATACGTGGAAGAGGCCGCATTTGCAGATATCTATCCACACTATCGCGGCACTGTCCACACCGTGCGCCAAGAGGAAAAAACGGATGAAAACGATAAGAAGATTACAGTCTACTATTTCGACGACATCGGTATGACGTTCGACCCGAACGACTTTGAGATAGGCGGGTTAGCCAAACATATAACCTTCCAGACAGGCGAGCTTGCCGGACGAGAGTTCGAAGTAAAATACGATTCGAAGGCGATGGAGTGGGAAATCATCAACACTTACCCTTCGGAAACAGAGCAGATACCAGGTAAAAACCTTATCCCCGCCCCCGGAGATGAATATATTCCCTGGAACTTCAGTCTGCCCACAGGGCTTGAGAAAGAAGCAGAAGCAGCGTATGAAACCGCCGTCAACAGCTATCTGGAAAAGTACAGCGAGGACATGTCTAAATATGGAGGCGAAACGGACTACACCTATATCGACAAGAACAACATCCCGTTACAGTTAGGTCAAAACGTGCGTTTGCTGAGCGACAAGTTCTTCAACGAAGGGTTCAGTGATACCCGAATCACCAAAGTTGTGCGCAAGCTGGACAACCTGAGCATGGCCACCATAGAATGTACCAACATGGTGGGCAAAGGCTGGAAGCGAACGGTGGATGCCAGTTTGGCCCAGTTGCAATATGTGATGTCTTCAGGCAGTAACCCTTCTTCCGGAAACAGTTCCTCCACTTCAATCGAAGTCTCGGACAAGTTGAAAAAGAACATCGTTGTCAACTCTAACGATGTCGGCTATTTCAAGAAAAAAGACGTCCTGCTTGCCGGTCAAACCTGGGAAACCATTTTCCGCAAGATGCTGTACAAGCCCATGGGCGGAGAGTTGAGCCATAGTATATCAACTTCTGACAGTGTAGAATATGGCACAAAAAAAGGACGCATCACCTACACCGCCACCCGCAACGGACAGGGCGAGATGACCAAAGCTTTCTATGATGACAATGAAAACAATAAGCTGGTCTTCTCAACAGAGAGCCAAGGCATTCAGACAGCCGTACGGACACTGTCGGGTACCTATACCCAACGGGAAACACATAAGGCGACAGTGGTATATGCCTCCAGCGACATACTTCCCGAAAAGACATTGACTGATATTATCACTGTGAATGTATATCGAAAATGGTTTGCAGGGGTGGTCAGTGCGATTCCTACGACGTCAGCGCAGGTACGTGCGTTGTCTGCAAGTGGGTTATTTGACGGTAGTTCATACGGATTCACGATAAGCAATTATAGGACCTTTGTCATTTGCATACCATCCGGAACAATCAAGGAGGTATCATTAGAAGAGAGGTATCAATACAACTTTATGGATTTGGATTCGGCTGCCAATCCCAAAAAAATCAGCGTGGAAGGTGCTAACGGGTCGGCAGCAATAGAATACACCATGTATATATTCACCACTACCACAGCAAGTACCGAGACGGACAAATTTACCTTTAAAATGAATTAGTTATGGAGATAAAAGGAGACAGCTTTGCAGGTCGATACAAAAGAGTGAATGATTACCCTATTGATACTACAGATATATGGGATACATACAATCACGCTCTTGTATATGCACGTAATACAGATAGTGTAGCGTATGTGCCTTATGCCGGGCAGATTATTTCCGTGGTGGAAGATGGGACGATTTATAAGTTGGAGAAAGATGACAGCATACCGGAAACTGACGGTAAGAAACATTTTAAACTGGTTCTTATTGGTAGCAAAAATGATAATGATGACCGCTATCTACGTCGGGATGTAGCAGAAACAGTTCAAAAGCTGATGACCTTTTTGGAAGGTATCAACGTAAAAGGTACTGCTACACTTGAAGAGATCACTTTGCTAAAGAATATGGTATCGAAGAACTTTGCTGCCGGTGGTAGTGGTTTTGGCATCTATCAGGATGCGGATGGAAACTATCATCTGGATATTGACTTCGTGGATATCAGGAAGAAATTAAATGTCGAAGAGATCCAGGTCCAACGTTCAACCTATATCGGTGGAAAACAATACAATACGGCCGCAGGTATTATCTGTAAGAAAGTGGAGGATACAGGTGGAAGTTACAGATGCTATTTTAGCACAACAGATGCTGAGGGCAGAACAGTCAGAAATACTTTTGCAGTAGGCGACCTGGCGATCAGTGAGACTTTTGCCTTAAAAACCGGAACAACTTTTTATTGGCGTTACGTGAGTGGCTGTGGCGATGACTACATCGACTTATCCAAGACAGATTGCGCATCAGGAAGTGATGTGCCTGCGGTGGGAGACAATATCGTACAGTTGGGCAACCGGACGGATACAAGTCGTCAAGGCGCAATTGTCTGGGACAGCGTAACGGCAGGAGGTCCTTATGTGCGGATATATAATGGAATTGGAGCTGACAAAACTTACACGATGCCGAAACCGCAAATTGATTTCAATACGGTGCTGAGTGAAATTGCGGCAAAGTTCGTAAATCAGGCAACCGGAAAGGATATCGACGAAACCATTGAAGACTTAAAAACTGATGTAGACCTTGTTAAGGAACAAACAGACAAGGAATATACACTTTGGTTTTTTGATTACGTTCCAACACTGAATAATATACCAGCTTCAGAATGGACAACAGAAGCTCTAAAAACGATGCACGACCAAGACATGTTTTATAACCGTTTGACAGGGAAAGGTTATCGCTTTGAATCAGGAGTTTGGAATGAAATTACCGACCATCTGACGTTGAAGGCTCTGGAAGATGCTGCCAAAGCGCAAGATACAGCCGACGGTAAGCGGCGTGTTTTTGTGGAGCAGCCTACTGATTCGCAAGAATATGATATGGGTGACATGTGGGCAAATGCAACTTATTCTGATGGTACAGTTAAGTATAAGAATGATTCACTTGTCTGTAAGACAGCAAAGAAAGCAGGGGTAGCTTTTAGCATTTCACATTGGGAGCCTTCGTCTACTGCTACAACGGCCTATCTTGAAAACCTTAGCGATCAGATTATACTTGCTGTGACTAATTCTAATGATGGAATAGAGGCTGCAAAAGAACTTGCCAGACAAGGTATCAGTGATGCATACGATGCTGCTCAGGATGCCTTGAAAGCATTGGGTATCGCACAAGGAGCTCAGAATGCAGCAGATAAGAATACTTCCGCTATCCAAGTGACAGAAAAATCCATTGCTGCACTTGTGGAAGGAATTCATTTCAATAGCGCAGGCAATATTACGAATATCAATACATCCGGATTAATAACCACAGCAGACTTTTCGGCACTGTATGGGAAAGAAATCGTGTATGACAAGGATGGGCATGTAGACATGACGAAGATGTCCGGTATTATCACAGAGGCTGGCTTAACAGGGATGTTTTCACAGATAGCTGATAATAAGGGTTATGTAAAAAAGGCGTATATCGACCTTTTTGTAACTGCGCTTCCTGAAGGTGGATTTCAGAGTAATGCAGTAGTCAATGCTGACCAGATTCGCTTTAATGGCAATATTGTGGCGAATAATACTTTCGTTGTGGATACAGAGGGAAACTTAACGCTTAATAATATAACTGCTAATAATGGCACATTTAGTGGCATATTGAACGGCGTTAGCGGCTCATTTACAGACTTCTGGGCAGAATACTCTTTGGGCGAAAGTTTCACTTCAACACATATTACCCCTGCTGCTATTCAAATAGGGAAAGACTACGACGGTAATACTTTAATGAATCTTGGAGTAGAATATGTAAGCAACACATACGGCGCAGTAATGAATTTGTGTGGAAATGTTCGCAACGTTCGAACTCTTATTAGTCTTGGTTACGGTGAAATTGACCTTACTGCAGACGGGTGGACTAGTAGCCGATTATATGCAACCTTGAGTGCAATTAATGGTCTATCATTATCTGCAGGAAGTAAGATTGCTTTTATTGATGACAACAATGCTTTAAAGAACAGATTTGGTAGTGAATATGCCTATTTCCAAGGACTAAGTGTCAGTACGCGCATAGTTACATCATCTGGGAATATTAATACGAATGATGATTTTTTGCGCTTTACCACCCATGACAATATTACAATGAAAATGCCATCTCCTTCATCTTGCCCCGGAAAGGTGTATTATATCAAACAGACAGATGGTAGCGTTACTTTTACGAATGGTCCGTTCGTTGCTCCTGATGGGTGGGAACCCAAGGCTACTTATTCACTTTCCGGCACGTATGCAATGATGCTCGTGTCCGATGGTAGCTGTTGGTTCTTCTTTTATTGTGGATAGTTTTAATTATAATTTATAAGAATATGAAAATCAAATTTAGGCAGATCGAGGCACAGACCTCTTTCGAAGGTGGAAAACAGATTTTTGATGCTGCCGAGACAGTCGGCAATGAAATGATGTACAACGGAAGTATTCTTCTGGATATTGGATTTGAAGAGCTTGCAAAGGAAATCTATTATTCAAAAGATGAAGTAGAAATCCCGGAACGCTACTGTAAAGCTCTTGAACTTGTCGTGAAGAACTCGCGTCTTATCGCCGCCGTAAAGCGTGAAATAATAAATCAGCTAAACAGCAAGTAAGATGGGATACATCAAATTCATATTGAGCACCCGTAAAACGAATGCCGATGGCAACGCCACCTATGCCCGAATCAGCCGTATCGAATCGGATATGGCTGATACAAGCATGCTCGAGACGAATTTAATAATGCATGCGCTTGCGGCCCGCGGGGGAAAAGTAATTGAAACGCTTGAATTCATATTGGACTCGAGCAGATTGGACAACGATATATTAGGATAAACTGTATGGACAAATTAAATAAGAATTTCCTCAAAGGCAATGTGCTTAAAGCTGAGGAGTTGAACGAGATTGTTACTAAACTGAATGAGTTTGCCACGTGCATCAATGACAACGATGTTGAGACCAGCAAGGCGACAATTCAGAGTATAAAGAATAAGATGCTTGTCATCGGTGACACCGCAGGCACTGCCTATGATGGTGCTGCCGGCGCGGCATTGGAGCAAACCGTCAGAGAACTGGCAGGCGGAGCAGGAACCATGTATAGTGTATACGTTAGGAATAATCTGAATTCACTGGGCTTTGCCGCACAATACGGAGAAGAATGTGTCTTGGATTTCACCTTCGTCTCCCAGTATCGGGATAATATCAATGAACCGTACAAGCCGACGGGAGAACTCGGGCTGTGTACAATCATGATAAAGAACTCGAAGTTTGCAGACTTCACCACAGTGAAGCAAATGGAAGTTTCTTCTAATGTATCCATCAAACAGGACATAACCGAGTGGCTGACAAGCGGCAGCAACAATATCAAAATAAGTATCAAGGGAGAGAACACCGACCAGACTACGGCCCCGATCACCTATGTTGTACAACTCACTTCATTGGGAATCAGTGCCCCTAACTTCGCTTGGTGGACCGCCTTTGCCGGGGATATTTCAATTCCAATGATTATCAACGGTAATATCAACAAAGTGCTTCATGTCACCGTTACCGGTGATAATTACAATCAAGGCTATACCCAAAATCTGGGAACAGCCATCTATATGGATACACCTTATAACTATGTACTTCCTCATCCCGAAGCAACCGGAATATACAATGTGAATTTCTATCTGTCCAACTCAGATAATACCATTCAGACCAAATCTGTATCGGTAAATATCATGTGTATTGCCACATCCGGGGAAATAGTGAAACTGATGTGCGTGAATAATGTGACCTCACAACTCATCAACTGGCAGGATAATGTGGTATTTGATTATGCGATTTATGACGGACAGGCTACTCTTACAGATGCCATCTTCACCATTACGAAGGACGGAACAGAAGTGTATAGTTCTGAGAATGACACCATAGTGGCAAACTCCAAAAACACATTTACTTATCCGATGGAGGTGGAGACGGATGACGACAGCAATTTTGAAGTCATTATAAAGGCAACCAGTGGAGAAGACGCTCTGATAGATCCGATTACGGTAGCTGTCAATAACTCACTGGGATATTCGGCTACAGCAGGTGCAGTACTCTATATCAATCCACGCACCCGTAGCAACTCGCAGACAAACTACAAGAGTATCGTTAATGAAGTGGATAAATCAGTCATCCCCGTGACCTGGAATAACCTCAACTGGGGTAACGACGGCTGGGTGACCGATGATGACGGTGTGAAAGCACTGAAGATATTTGCACGGAGTTCGGCCGTGATAGATTACCAACCCTTTGCCACAGAACCGGCCCGCAGAGGTAAGACAATCGAAATCGATTTCAAGATTGAGAATGCTTCGGATGCTGGAAAGAATATTATCAGCATCGCAGAAGATAAGCCGGACGGTAACCACGTTGGATTAAAGGTATCCGGTGAGAATATCTCTCTGTTCTCACAATCTGAACACGAAAGTACTAAACAGGATGTTCCTACCGATAATGGGGTACGCCTACGCCTCACAGCAGTTATCATGCCTGACACTTATGGTAATGCCGGCTTCAACATTGTTGCCATATACATCAACGGAAAGAAAAATCGCCAGTATACCTACGAGAGCAACGATTACTTCCGCAACACCGGCAAGATAACGTTAGGGAATGATTATGCCAATCTCTATTTATATGGATTGCGTGTGTATGACAGTGCATTGACTTCCGAGGCCGTCCAGAAGAATTACATAAACCAGCTTGTGACGACCAGCGAGAAGCAAATGGAAAAGAATATCAATTCGGTACTGGACGGCGAAGGTGTAAACATTGACTTCAATGCCACAAAGCTGCTCTATAATGTATTTGTAGTGAACAAGCCCTTCCCTAACCTAAACAACCCTTCAGGTGTAGCAGGTGATCTGGAAGTACTCTTCAAGAACAAGCCGGAGCGGAACTTCACACTCACCAACCTGTTAATAGAAGGTCAGGGAACTTCATCAAAGAAATATCTGGAGTGGAACATCCGCTTCAAAATGAAGGGATTGAAAGATACAGAGGGTAACAAGATAAACTCCATTGCCACGTATGCCGATGGAACGACGGACAAGAACAAAGTCCTTATGTTTGAAGGTGTGCCTAAGTCCGGGCGCCTGACAGCCAAGAAGAACTGGGCGAGTTCCATGCAGGACCACAAGGCCGGATGTGTGGCTGCATTCAATGATTTATACAAGGAAATAGGCATGAGAAACGAGGCTATGGCCACTGATAGCGAAATACGTGTCGCGGTGTACCAAGAGCCTTTCATCGGTTTCTCAAAATCCGTCAATGAAGAAGGCCAGGACATATATACCTGTATGGGAGAATTTACATTCGGTCCGGATAAAGGAGATGATCTTTGTTTCGGCTATGACACAGAAACTTTTCCGGCCTTGCTATCCGTGGAAGGTTCGGACAATGCGCCGTTGGGTGCGCTTTTCCGCGTTCCTTGGAACAGCGATAAACCTTACTGGGCATATAATCCGGAGGAAGAGGCTTTTCAGTATAACAACACTAATTGCTGGGATTTCGATGCCGGTGAACTGAATGCCGATGAAACGGAACCACTCTCTGCACAGAAATGGATAGATGCTTACAACGCCGTGTATGTATGCAACAACCGTATCCGTCCATTCACCGGTACTCTGGATGAACTGAATGCAGCCGTAACTGAATACCGCAGTACAGGTTATGAGTACTGGATTGCCAAAAGTGGTGATGCTAACCAGTACAATCTCTACTATTATGAAGCTACCGAAGGAAAGTTCATACCCTCCGACATAGGTGATGGTGCAATAAATCTGAGAACACAGTTAACTGCATATCTTCCATCAGATCTGAATACATTCACCACTGACCAGTTGAATGAGAAGTTCATTTCAGCCCGCACAAGCTTATTCCATGCAACCATACCCGCTATATTCGATATTGACGATGCAGTATTCCATCATAACTTTGTGGAGTTCACTGCCGGAACCGACCAGCGTGCCAAGAATACTTATCCGTATAGCTTCTGCCAGGAAGGTAGTAAATGGAGGTGGAGACTGGATGATGCCGACACTATATTCCCGATTGACAATCAGGGACAGGATCGGAAACCCTATCACTGCGAAATGCATGACTCTTACGACAATGACCAGCCTATTTGGAATGGTGAGACATCTGTCTTCTGGAATCTGCTGGAGCAGGCTTTCAGTGCTGAAATTACAGCCGGAATGCGCAAAATGTTCACAGCAATGGAAGCATTGTGCGGCCAGTCTTCAGGTACGCCTTATGACAAGGTTTATGCTTTCTATAAGAAGTATTTCCTTGGCATAAAAGAATATTTCCCCGCTACGTTGGTGAATTCTGATGCCAAACGATATGAACTCGCAAAGATAGCATACAATAATGGTTCCTACACTAACGATACTGACCCTATAACACAGAGCCACGGTGATTTCTATTCCGCAGAAACTGCATGGGTGAAGAAACGTATCATGTACATCATGTCGAAGTATAATTATGGCTTGTTCTCCGCCAATGGCACAGATACAATCATCGTACGTGCTGCCGGTGATCTGATAGACTACGATATAACCCCGGCTTTCGATATGTATCCGGCCATTGCAAATGGTACATCCATTGTACAAGGAAAACGCACTAAAGCAGGAGATATTTGTAAAATAACCATTGACCTTGGTGGTAGCGCTGACCAGCAAAATGCCATACAAGCAGCAAGTTGGTTATTAAGCATCGGAGACTGGCATAAAAAGAATGTTTCCGGTACCATGGTAGTACGCGGAAAGCGATTGAACGAACTCATACTCGGTAGTAAGGAAGATAACGTAATCATCTCTATTACAGGACTTACACTTGCAGATTGTAGTAGTATGCAGAAGCTACTTCTATCCAATATCACCACATTACAAGGTACACTCGATTTAAGCACAATTATCAACATTCGTGAGATATATGCCGACGGAACTAACTTAAGTCAGATAAAGCTTCCGAATGGTGGCGGACTTGAAATCATCGAATATCCGGCCAACAACAGATACATAACTTTCCAGAACTTCCCGATGCTGACAACAGAGGGCTTGAGAATCGGTCAATGTGCTGAAAAAATAACCGACTTCCTAATTGAAAACTGCCCTAAATTAGAGCCTATGCAATTGTTATCTAATATTATAGAGGCGCAACAATCACAAGGTACCGAACATGCACTAAAACATATCCGTGCAGTAGGTTTCGAGGAAGAATATTACACCGCCGACGCCCTTGACATGCTTGCAAAACTTGCTGATGGAACCTACGAAGGTTTATCTGCAGAAGGAATTGCCGGAAAGGATGAAATTCCGGTATTGGAAGGTAAGATAACTGTACACTCAAAGTACTATCAGGACTCTGTGGATAAATTGAGGGAAATCTTTAACAGGTTAACCCTAATAATGGAGGGTGAAGCTGCTATAAGATTCATTGATCTGGTAGTATTTAGCATTTGTCTTCCGTTGTGGGATAGTGATGGCGACGGGTATATAACAGAAGATGAGGCATTGGCAATAAAAATGTTTCCTTCTAATAGTTTTTCGGGTAAAAGCGATATAACCAGCCTTGACGATTTGGCAAAACTTGCCGGCTACATGTTTAATGGTGCCTTTAGTAATATGCCGATGTTAAAAACGGCTCACACAGGTAAACGTTATTCAGGAAGTAGTCTTGTAACAAGTACGATCTATCAGGGGTATATAAATTGTACAGCACTTGAACGAATCACCATCGATGAGAGTATCAAATCTATTGAGCGCATGTGTTTCTACAATTGCTCATCACTAAAACAGGTTATATGGAACGGAAATGAAACGGCGATAGGTAATAGTGCTTTTTATGGATGTACCAGCCTTGAAGAAATTTCATTTCCACCCGGTATTACGAGCTTGGAGAGTAATGAAATCTTCTTCAACTGTACATCTTTGAAAGATATCCAGTTATCTCAAATGACGGCCATCGGATATAGGTGCTTTTGCAACTGTACAAATTTGAAGATTGATGTCAATATTCCCTTACTGGAAACGACATCCTCACAAGTCTTTGCGAGCAGTGGTGTCATTAGTGCATCTAACTTAGGAAAATTGCAGACTATTAGCGTATCAATGTTCAGTAACTGCGCAAACTTGATCTATGCAATTATACCTGATACAGTAATGGTAATAGAGCAGGATGTGTTCTACAAATGTTCGGCGTTGCAATATGTAGTATGTAATGCACTAACCCCGCCAACACTGAATAGTACTTCGGTTTTTGGTGGTACATCGTGTTTAATATATGTTCCTGATGGCTCAGTGGATGCTTATAAGGCAGCAACCAATTGGGCATCATTCTCAACTCGGATAAAGTCGATTAGTGAGAAAGAATAGTCATCATTTATAAGCACCTGACTTTCTACTATAAAAATAAAATGCCCTCTATATATAGCTGTGAGGCTTAAAAACGGTTCTATCAGGACTCTGTGGATGAGCTGAGGAAAGTGTTTAACAGGTTAGTACTAAAACTGATTGGTGAACCATTCATTCGCTTTTCCAATAATCTATTTTTTGAATTGTGTCTGCCATTATGGGATGCAGACAAAGATGGTGGAATTACGTATGCAGAAGCTGAAGCTGCTGTGACTATTTCAGACGAAACCTTTGGCGGAAGAACAGATATTATAGATGCTACTGATTTCAAATATCTCAATTGGAAACCTGGACAAAATAGTGAAAGAAACAGTGTCTGTGGAGTGTTCAAGAATTGTACAAATCTTAGATACGCTGCTATTAAAGACGGAACATATTTAAGAGGTGCAATGTTTCTAAATTGCACCTCTCTTGAACAGGTAGAACTACCTGTAACAGTACTTGATTATTTAAGCAATGATGGTGGAGCTTTCCAGAATTGCAGTTCGTTGAAACATATAACTCTGCCATTGAATAAGCAGAAATATGCATCGCATTATTTTGAAGAATCGGGCTTAGAAAAACTGGAATTTCCCGATGCAGTCATTGAAATTAGTGACTCTGTATGTTTTAAATGCAAGTCTTTAGTAGAAGTGGTTATCGGAACTGGAATTACTACTATTAAAAATATAGCATTCAACTCATGTTCAAGCATGGTATCTTGCTATATTAAAGCTGTTATTCCACCATCTATTACGCAATGGACATTTGATAACAATCCCTGCAATTTCTATGTACCTCGTTCCAGCGTAGATGCTTACAAGACAGCTACAAACTGGAGTAAGTATACATCTCGGATATATGGATATGACTTCTAAATGTTGGCTGAAACTTCCGGAGCACTATCAAGAGGTCGATGCTCCGGAAAATATTTAGAAATCATACTCATAAATTCTATTTGCCCAAACACTCCAGTTGGTAGCAGCTTTATAAGCTGCACCACTACCACGAGGCACATAGATCGGAAATGTGGTATTAGCAAATGAGTTTTGGTCTACGAGTGTCGGTGGAGTGACAGCTTTTATATAGAAACCTTCCATAGAGGTGCAACCATTCCAACATTGATTACCGATGGAGATTATATTCTTACCTATACGTACCTCACGTAAAGAAGTACATCTGAAACAGACATAACCATTAATTGTAGTAACAACATCCGAAAATTCCAATACTTCCAAACCAGATTCTTGAAAGAAGGAGACACCATATATACTCTTATTTTTAGGCAGATTCACAGTTTTTAAGGATGTGCAACCTTGAAAAACATTGCCATAATACGAATCTGGATTGGATACATTCTCCGGGAGTTCTACATATTCAAGCGATGTACAATTCATAAATACCCCTGATCCCAAAAGTGTGTTATTTCGAAAAGCCACACGCCTAAGATTTGTACATTCTCGGAATAACTGCATTTGTCCATGACCGTATGGAGTCCAATTGAGATATTTAAAATCAGTAGCATCAATTATATTATCATTATAAGAAAACGGAGAGTTGGAAGAATTAAGTTCGACAGCAATATCCGCCTCTTCTTGTGTGATGCCTCCATCTCTGTCGCTATCCCACAAGGGCAAGCACAGAGCAAAAAATATATCATCTTTGAATCTTATCCAAGGCTCACCGTCCATTATCAGTTCCAATTTGTTGAAAGTATTCCTCAGCTCATCCACAGAGTCCTGATAGAACCTGAAATGTACCGATAAAATTAATCAAAAATAACTCCTGAAATTTGAAAAAGTATAAAAGAACATGATTTGAAAAAGTATGTTCTTAGGAAAAATTACTAAGCAGGAAAGAAAAAGAAGTGAAATTTCACAAATCATTTTATACTAACAATTGTAATATCCTCACAAACTATTTTTTAGAAGAAGCACAAACCATTTTCACAGTGATACACTCACCAATGTGGATATAGCTAGAGAAAGCCTTGGAAGAAGGAATCGTTTTATCAATAGCTTCTGTTAAGGTATTGTGTCACAACCTTTTCCTATGCAACGATTTATTTCCGTGTCAGGGATTAAGTCTGACACGGAAATAAATCGAAGGTTATGGCAAGAGGGAGTTAAGTTTACGGTAACTGCCGCATAAATGTTAATTGAATATTTAACGAACTATTGTCAAGAGAATCCTCAAATTAATTTGAGGAAAAAAGATTGAGCATTGAGCTATGTAATATACTATGAAAACGCTCATAAAAACTCTTGGAAGCATACCAAATAGAATTTAAGGAGGAGGAAAAAGTTCGCCAAATCCAATAATCAGATTTAGCGAACTTAATTATAGCATATCAGCAAAAGGAGGCGCTGAAATAAAGGAACTTTTTCAGTGTCCTCAAACCCCTTCCTCTATTTTTTAGCCTTAAATATCTTACGATAAAAATTAATCCTTGTCAGAAACGCTCTCAACAAAGTACGTTTCCGCCAGCTACCTTTACTAAGGTGAACTGCCACAGTGGCATCGGTAACCTGACAGTAGGCCGCTCCAAAAATCTTTGTAGGATAAATTACCATCCTTTCTTCTAAATGCTGCTCACCATCTTTGTTATACTTTAGCCCGAATTTCTCAGCAGCCAAAGCAAGCACATCTGGTGCTATTTCTTTCGTATACCAACTTCCATCCTCTTGGATAAAATGACGCTTTTCATAAAATTTCATAGCTTCAACCAAAAAAGGATGCCCCTCTTCCGCCGCCAACACAGCAGACAGCAAACCTACTCCCGGTACACGTGTTCCTGGAAACCTATTTGTACCATCCAATTCCAGACGTTCATCAGACAGCTCGTCATCTGCAATCATTTCCGGATGGAACTCGATGGCTGTAAAAAATCCATTTGATAAAAAAGGGTCAAACGACTTCTTCACCAGTACATCTGTATCCATATAAATTCCACCTTCCGTATACAATGCATACAAGCGTACATAATCGGCAACAAAAGCCCATGCACCAGCTTCGCACGCTTCTTTAGTCCATGGCAATGAATTTACATTGAAATCCCGAAGACTCCATCTTTTCCATTCATAGTCAGGAAGCACTTTTTTCCACGAGTCCATACACATACGCAAACTTGGCGGTATAGGAGTATCATTAAACCAACAGTAATGAATCTTTTTAGGTATCATATATTTAATACTTAATTAAGCAACAAAGATAGACTTTTTTCTGATTTTTTTATATATTTGCATAAAAAAACGCAGATATTATGCCATACGAGTCACGCGTCAAAAAGTCATTGCTTAACGCCCGAGTTAACCTGGTCTTTTATTTCTTGAGCCTTGCAGTCGCTTTTTTCTCGCGAAAGATCTTTTTAGATACATTAAGTGCTGATTTTCTTGGACTCACAGGTACATTAAACAATCTTCTTGGCTTTCTCAATTTAGCAGAACTAGGTATTAATAGTGCTATTGGCTATGTACTTTACAAACCTATTTTTGAGCATAATACAGATAAAATCAATGAAATAATTTCCGTCTTCGGCTATATCTATCGTTGGATTGGCTTCATCATTTTAGGAACCGGATGTATACTCGCATGTTTTTTACCACTGATTTTTCCTAATAACATTTTCAATTTACACATTATTTACTTCGCCTATTTCTCTTACTTAACAAGTTCCTTGATTGGTTATTTCGCTAACTATAAGCAAACATTATTGGGAGCTGACCAAAAGAACTATGTAGTGACAGCATATTTCCAAAGTGCAATGTTACTAAAAACACTCTTTCAAATAGGCGTAGCCTATTACACTCGTAACTATTATTTATGGATCGGATTAGAATTATTATTAGGTATTACTTACTCCATCATATTGAATTTTAAAATAAATCAAACCTACCCTTGGTTAAAAGCAAATATAAAATTAGGAAAAAAGTTACTGAAAAAATATCCAGAAGTAAAAACATACACAAAACAGTTATTTGTTCATAAAATAGGAAGTTTCGTGCAATATCAAACTGCCCCCTTTCTCATATATACATTTGCCTCACTAAAAACAGTAGCTTTTTATGGCAATTATACTATTATTATAGATAAAATAACACAATTGGTCAATAACTTATTAAGCAGTACAAATGCGGGGGTTGGAAACCTAATAGCCGAAGGAGACCAAAAGAAAATTATACAGGTATTCTGGGAATTATTAGGAATACGTTTTTTTATCGCCGGCATCATCTCTTTTGCGCTACTTCAATTAACTTCTCCTTTTATTTACCTATGGTTAGGTGAGGAATATGTACTTCCACATTATGTATTGGTTATTATAATTCTCAATGCTTTCATTGGCTACACACGAGGTGCGACAGATCAATTTCTGTACGGCTATGGATTATTCAGCGACACATGGTCTCCTATTGCAGAAGTTTGCATTAATCTGGCCGTAGCATTAATAGGTGGCTCTCTATGGGGACTTCCAGGAGTATTGTTGGGAGGATCTGCGAGTTTGTTTTTTATCATTGGAATTTGGAAACCCTATTTTTTATATAGCCGGGGATTCAAAATGTCTGTTATACATTATTGGATAAATTATATTAAGCATTTAGCCATACTCATCCTTGTAGGTATTTTATGCTATAATATTATTCCTGCTGAACATTTCTCACCGGAAGTTTCTTTTATGCATTGGATAAAATACGGAGTACTGCTCACATCAACCTATTTAACCCTCACGTACATTCTGCTCTATCTTGCCACTCCCGGTATAAGAGCATTCACAAAACGTATCGTAAAAAAGGAAGGACGATTATACAAATTCATAAATAAACTAATCCACAGATAACAACAAGTTAATTTAATCTTTCAAAAATAGCCTCCCATTGATCTGCAATGGTAGTTATATCAAAACGGCGTACCGACTGCATACATGCTTGTGACATTCTGTTACGCAAGCTCTCATCACTCATTAATGTTTCCAACGCACGGGCAAACCTAGCCGATGAGAAAGGAGGTACCAATAATCCAGTCTTACCATCATCTATAATGTCAGTTACGGCTGCATAAGAATTGAAAACCACAGGTATTGTACCAAAGGTCATAGCTTCCGTCAAGACCATTCCCCAACCTTCCGCATCACTTGTTAGGCATATAATACTGGCATCCTTATAGTACTGCTCCGGATCTTGATAACCCGCAAACACCACTCTTTCCTGTTTCGCAAACTTGCATTCAAGTTCTTTCTTTATCGGTCCATCTCCCACAAATATTAATTCCCAATCCGGAAATTTCTTATATAATCGCTTCCAGATGCCAACTAAGCGATCTACTCGTTTCAGATGCCATGCAATTCGTCCCACATAAAGTATTTGTTTCCTTTTTGCATAACCCGTCAATTGTTGGGGACGATATGTATTCGGGTCAGGTATCGCTATTAATTTATCTAAAGAATTCGGATATATTCTTTTTAATTCCGGAATGAATTTGGACGAAAGCAAACACACTAAATCTGAATAAGCAAAGCTATCTTCATAACCTCTTTTTAACATTTGCCAATAATCACGCTTTATTTTAGGTACCTTTATTATGCGAGCTATTCTTTTAATCTTCTCAATAAATGTATCATTCCTTAACCGCATCGTAAGCTTCCACAAATAATCATATACAAGAAGCGGATTTCCGTGCATTACTGATATGGTATGAACAGTTTTCAGTTCAGTAGAAAAGCTACAGATTGCATGATAAGCCAAAAGATCTTGGTTAATCACTATTTCAATGCGGTTCTCGATTAAGAAATCATGATAAAATTTACCATTTCGTTCCACGTCTTCTTGAGGAAAAGGGAAAAAAGAAAGTGGTGCTGGGTATGGATAATCCAATAAAGTCTCATCTCTAATTGTATGTAAAAAGAATACATTATGCCCTCTCTTTAAAAATTCCCGACTGAGAAGATCACTTACTCTCTCAATTCCTCCATGATGGGGATGAAACATTCTCAAATATAAAAATAATATATTCATTTCGTTTTATTATTCACTACCAAACATCCTTTTAAACTTCATATACAATAAAAAACGCATCCAGCCATCAAAGGCAGTTACCCCCACGTAGGAAAGTAAGAATTTACCAATAATGTCCACTTTATATTGAGGACTAAAATAGTTCTTAATCCACTTCTTGTTAGATGAAAGCAACTCACGCAAAAAGCATAGCCGATCTTTTCGGGTATAACGATTCTCGACTTTATAGATTGCCAATATAACTCTATGAAAAAATGCAGTCAGTGACCTCCAAACCTTATTCAATTCTCGTTGATTCAAAGCATACTTTTTCTTATAAAAATATACTCGATCTAAATAATTAACAAATGCAGCATATTCACTTCGAAAATCGCTACTATATGTAGATAAGGAATTTAGAGAATATCCAACTCGATAAATATAATCTGAATTATCACGAATAAATAAAAATTTTGAATAGAGTAAATAATCAAGCATAAAAAACATATCTTCAAAACATGATATAGAAGGAATAAACTGTATATTCCATTTTTGAATAAGCCGATTATCATACAATTTTGAACATGTATACTTAATATTTTGTTCCAGCAGTTCAGTCAGCACACGATAATAATCTGATGGGAATATATTCAACTCAGGAACATGAACTATTTGAGTGCTACCATCAGGCAACAGTTTACTAAATCCCCCCACTACCATTCCTTGGCTACTACTATCAATCGGTAACATATCACTCAAATTCTTCAAATAATCAGGAGTAACATAATCATCTGAATCTATAAAAGTAATATAAGTACCTTTTGCATAATATAAACCAACATTTCGAGCACTACTTACTCCGGCATTCTGTTGATGATAAGTTCTTATTCGCCCATCTTTCTCCACATATTTATCACAGATATCACCACTACGATCAAGGCTACCATCATCTATTAGTAACACCTCAAAATCAGTAAATGTCTGCTCTAAAATGCTATCTAAACATTGGGACAGATACTTTTCAACGTTATAAACAGGAACGATGATAGAAATTACAGGATTATTATTCATAACATTTGCTTAATTAAGATTTCACTCCTCTATTCCATGTTCTGTATGAATAAATCTTTTATTCGCCTCTTTCAGACGGAATAAATTAGCAAACATCAATAAAAATGAATATGGAATAAAGCATATCGCTTTAACCAAGCGCCATTGCCAGAAACGACGAGGTATTGCTGCTATCAACGCAAGCAGTAATAGCCCTAAAATTACCCACCATTTATAGGCCAATGAAGGAAACCATATAGAAGAACATACGGAAAAAATAAATGTAAATCCTAACAATAACACCCGTGAAAGTGCTGCCTGTTGGAATAGTTTGTCACAAAAATCCCATTTACGATGACGAATAGCAGGTAATAAATGATGCACAAATTCGCCCAGACTATAGTATTGCGCCGACAGCCAGCGACGGCGCTGTTGATAAAAGTTTTTTGCCTTCTGTATTTTTTCATCCAGTACATACGTATCAGGCAAGTAATGAAAGAAAACACGGTGATAAAGCAACTTCATTTCTAAAACTCGGTCAAAACCTCCAACCGAAGTATTACTCATCATTGCTTTATAGAATAGTGAATATTCAAACGCCATGCCGGAACCAATCAAAGCTGCCGACATGCCTAAATTCACATGTCCTAAACGGAATATAGAATTATTTATTTCTTCACTGATAGCATCCAAATAGGCCATATTGGTATTCAAGTTCTTTGCAACGCGATGCGTTTGAACCACCTGCACTTTGGAATCAGCAAAAGCATTATTTAATTCCACAAGATAAGAAGAATTGATTATATTATCAGCATCTATTATCAAAGCAATATCGTAGGAATCCTTACCCAAATATTCAAGAGCAGCTTTCAGCGATTTTGTATTCGTACTTTTCTCGAAATCTACCTGAAGCAGTTTTATAGGCAATACACGCAGTTTCTCATTCGTAGAAGGTTGCATGTGATCCGAAATCACTACCACATCATATCTGTCACTTGGATAATCTTGTGCCAAACAAGCTTGCACCGTATCCATAATAACAGCATCTTCCCGATACGCCGCAATCAATAATGCAATCCGTTTATATTCCTTCGCCGGAGCCATTTTAACTGGTCTACGGCGAAGTGATGCTAAGCTATAAACTAATAAATACAATATGTTTATCGCAAACAATACATATAAAACCCAATCGAGTATAAGCAGTATCTGTTCCAAAATTAATTTTTTATGTAGATGATGCCACAAATATACAAAGAATGACTGGAATAATCATCATTTCTAAAAAAAAGAAAATGTCCTATATTTCATTTCAGGACACAAAAAAACGAGCAAGCTCTCACGAACCTCTCGCCTCTGTAAGAAAAGCCTTAGAGGCTTTTCTTTTAAACTTCATCATTGTTACCTAAAAATCAATCTTCTTTTTACCCAAAATAAATTTCTAATTACCTATAAAAATAAACTTTTTTCTTTTACCTTTATACCTAATTACCTATTTTTTTAATCCAAATTTTAGCCTATGAAAAAACTATTAACTAAATCTTTTTACCCTAACTAATCCTTTATTGAAAACTAAAAACTAATTTATTTAAAAGTCAAAATCATGAGCAGTTTCCCAACTGCGATACAAAGGTATGAAAAAATTCCGTGTACGCAAACAGCCACACGAAAAAACGTGTGTTTTATAACATCTTTTTAAGTTTATCCAGCTTTGTTTACGGTTACAGTTAGTTTTGAACGCCTTTAAAATCATCTGTTAACGTTTTCATGAATGCTACAAGGTCGGCTTCTTCTTCAGGAGTTAAACCAAGGTTTCCCAACTCATCACGATTGACTGTGGCAGGACACTCGGCAGGAGGAAATTCATCACTCACATCACGTACATTATAGAAGTGAACGATTTCTTCAAGAGTTTTGAAATAGCCATTATGTCCATAAGGAGCGGTCAAGGCAATATTGCGCAAAGTAGGGACACGGAATTTGCCATTTTCTTCTTCTTTGCCCACAATGGGACCTAATCCCAAGTCAATACTATCCGGAGTAAGAAGAAAATAGTCGGCGGGCACACGAAGATGCGGATTTTCCGGATTACGCGGAATGCCAAGATTGTCATAGGTATGATCGGTAAAAAGAACACGTCCGGCACGCTCATCTTTATCCAGGATATGGCATTCAGCACACATTCCCTTATCTTTGAAAAGATCCATGCCGCGTGATTCTGTTTCAGTAAAAACATATTCACCTCTCTCCCAAGCATCATATTTGGAAGAAAAAGAATTCACTTCTTTGGATTGCTGGTAAATGGAAAGTGCATCTGTTATATGAGCATAAAGAGAATCAACATTGGCAGTTTCACCATAGAGACGCACTAATTCAGGATAATACGATGCACGACGCACCTTTTTCACAACAGAACTCCTATCTGGGTTTCCCATCTCTACAGGATTAAGAAACGGTTCACCTGCCTGATGCTGCAATGAAGGGGAACGTCCATCCCAAAAGAGCCCACCTACATAAGTTTCCTCCTCATCATCAAAATAGAGCGAGGGAACATACATAGAATAGCAGATAGTCATGGAATTACGCTGGGAATAAAGACCACGGACAGCACCTTCGGATACAATGCGGGAATCACGGTCTGCAAATCCTTTATCGGCTGTATGGCAAGTTGCGCAAGATTGTCCTGCAGGCTCAGATAGCTGGGTATCTTGAAAAATGAGTTTACCTAAAGCCTCCTTCCGGGTTCGAAGTGAAGAAGAATGATTACAGGAGATGAATCCTCCAATTACTCCGCTACAAAATAAGATAGAAAATAGTGTTTGCAATTTCATACAATAGTGTTTTTCTGTTATTCATCATTGACAAGACAAAAGTATAAAAAAAAGAGTTTTATCTATGGCAAAACATAGATAAAACTCTTTTTACTTAAAGAAGCTATTATTTACTTCTTATTCTTGTACCAATTCGTATTTGATGTACCTTTTGATTTTACCCACTCAATAAAATCAGGATAGGTATCATATATCTTCACACCTTCTGTAGGAATACTAAAATTGAGAATAGGAAGATTAATAGCAAACGGCATGATATCTACTTCTTCTCCATAACGGGTGATATAATAAATGCCTGCATCGACATTCGACATATCATCACTCGTATTGAAAAGTGACTTATCAGCTTTATCCGTAGGTGCGTAATTTACCAGATGCACTTCCCTGCTTCTACCATTAACAAATATGAAAGGATTATAAGGAGGTGTCACTTGGCTCAACTCCACATCTGCCAATTCAATGGTAACAGTAAACTTCTGATTTAAAACACTCTTAATATTATCAAACAAGATAACAGTAGGATGCGATTGATCTGTCTCTATTTTCCAACCGTCAGGACCTGAAACTTCGATACTTCTTACTCGGTCGGGTGTAAGATTATGGAGTTGGTATCCAAAACCACAAATGTGTGTACCTCCACTATGGAGGGGAGTAAACTCATCTACAATCTTATATATTTTGCTGCTTACAACATTCCGGTAAAGAGTAGATTGATAAGTCATCATCACATCATTCATATCATAATCTTTTTGCGCCGGCCATTGGTCTTCGTAAGCTAAAGTTCCCTTATAGGTAGTGGTAACATTGCTGGGAGGATCTACCGGAGGTAATTCCGGACCACCCGGATCAATAGCATTTGCTTCTGCAATCTTCAGATAGAAGGTGGCATCACAATAATCAAAATCTACATTATCCTCAAAGCCGATAGCTACAATCTGATCCGTACCTCCATCACGCAAAGCTACTACCCGCTGTGAATTATCATAATTCATAGTACTATATGAATAACGAATTCCAATACCTTTCAAAATATCACCAGATTTAAATGCATTTGCCTGCAAAGACCACCCAACAGTAACACCAGCAGGAAATTTATCCTCAAATTTCTGCTCAGCCTCATTCCAATATTTAAGTTTCACCTCATGTCCACACAGCAATGATCCTAAACGTTCTCCCGTATTTTTGTCAGTTTTAGAAATAGGAGAAGCATTGGGGAATGCAAGCACTTTTTGAACTGTTTCCGGAGTAGGAACAGTTCCTGATTTATAAGTGAAATATCCTACTGTATTATTAAAACTGGCACTACTTGCAACAAAAACAAGGCTCAGCTCTGTATCTTTGATTATTTTAATTTCAGAAGTAGTATTATTATTAAGCCAGTCAGGATGTAAATCTTTAATTTGTTTTCCACTGATATTACTATATGTACTCCGAATACTATATAAGATTTCTGCCGGTGGCGCACTCAAAGCAGCCTCCATATTATTGGGCATACCGTATCCATCCCAGTCTACACCAGGCATAAGCATCCAATCATCCAAATAATTATGGCCACCAGTCGTTGTGCCCCTTGTCTTGGTTTGCAGCGATGCAATGTACGCGCTCTGATTATAGTTTATCTCACCATTAGAAATAGTCAACTTAACCGGTGAAATAGCACCTAAATAATCAGTGTAAAGCCATACTTCCGTAATGTCTGAAGGGATTTCAACCGTACCTGAATATCGTCCTTTCTTGTCAGTAGGAGCCGAATAAACAGGAGACAGTGATTCATCTTTTATCCATGAATCATTTTCTTCCTTCATAGGGTCTTGACTATAAAGGTCAAAAGTGATATAATAATCACTTGTAAACCCGTAGTCCACATTTACTTTTACCTGCTGCATCATGCTGAAGTCAAAAACTTCCGAAGGCTTGAGAGGGGTGTTCTTACCGGTCTCCTCTCCTCCTCCCTGATACACATCTCTATCCGTGCAGCTACCCAGTAGAAGCATTGACATAAGGGACAGGAACACAATCTGTTTCATCTTTCGTTGTTTCATACCTATATATATTAGTAGTATAATTCGACAAACTCTTATCTGGCTACAAATATAAATACAAATAACAAGATATACAAGTTTTAGTTCAAATAAAAAAGTAACATATACAACTTATAGAAAAATGCGCAGCACAAAATATACAAGTTTATTAGCAAGAAGAATGATTTAATGAGAGTTTCCCGAATAAAGGCTATAAAACCTGATAAATTCTAAAAAATAGCTTGTCGAAAAAAAACTATATATTATAAAAAAACAAACCATTGGAGTAGCAACAATCTGCCAACTCCAACGGTTGTCCCCTTTAAACACCTTTAAACAAAATGGAATTCATTTACAATATACAATGTACAATGTACAATTTTACTATGCAGATTATAGCGCAGCCTAAATTGTAAATTGTAAATTGTAAATTGTACTTATTTTCTTGCTTCTGCTATATAAGCCAGCGCTTCTTTACATTTTTCAGTAACATAAGCCCAATCTTCCGCAGCAACTTTATCGTTCGGGAAGAGTTTTGAGCCCATACCTACGCAGAATACACCTGCTTTAATCCAGGAAGTCAAGTTTTCCTGAGTAGGTTCTACTCCACCGGTCACCATCAGTTTAGACCAAGGCATCGGAGCCAGCAAACCTTTTACAAGTTTTGCTCCGAGAACATCACCCGGGAATATCTTGCAGAGATCGCAGCCTGCTTCTTGTGCAAAGCCAACTTCCGACACACTTCCGCATCCCGGAGTGTAAGCCACCAGACGACGATTGCAAATCTTAGCGATTTCAGGATTGAACAACGGACCTACGACAAAGTTAGCACCCAATTGTAAATAAAGGGCAGCCGTTGCAGGATCTACAATAGAGCCCACACCCATTGCCATTTCAGGACATTCCTTTGCTGCAAACTTCACAACTTCTGCAAATACTTCATGAGCAAAGTCGCCACGATTGGTAAATTCGAATGCACGAACACCACCTTCATAACAAGCTTTCACTACTTTTTTTGCAACTTCTGCATCTTTATGGTAAAATACAGGAACCATGCCGGTTGAACCAATTTTGTTCAGCACAGCTATTTTATCAAACTTTGCCATTTTATGATTTACAATTTACAATGTACAATGTACAATTTAACCATGCGGACATTATACAGAGACATCTGTTATTATTACTTTATTTCTATATTCTGCTTATTGCGCATAGTGATTATAGACTTTACAATTATGCTAACCAGCTCCTTATTTTCATGATGCAAATCTTGCAGCAATTCGGGTTTCACAAGTTCAAGTTCCATTATCAGTTCCAACCAATATGCAGTTTCATCAAGTTCTTCTTCTACCATTTTCAATTTATTCAGAAAATCCTTATCAGACTTTCCAATGCAAGCGGCTCTATAGTTTGCTCCGGGGGAAGTTCCTGAACGAACTACTTGGTTTCCGATAGCTCTTCCTGCCGGAGTATTAGGAAGTTTATCTACCAACTTTATAACTCGTACCGCAAATACCTTTAAGCGGTTTTTCATCTCCTCTCTCGTCATTTGCCGCTATTTGTACATTGTAAATGGTAAATTGTACATGAAATTAGCGTTGAACACGTCCACTTGCATCACCACCAGCCAGTGATTCAACTTCTTCTACAGATACCAGGTTAAAGTCACCATTGATAGTATGCTTCAATGCAGAAGCGGCTACTGCAAATTCAAGAGCGGCACCCTGATTGGGTTTCGTCAGCAAACCGTGGATGATACCACCAGAGAAAGAGTCACCACCACCTACACGGTCGATAATCGGGTTGATATCATAACGCTTGGATTCGTAGAATTCTTCACCGTTATAAATCATTGCCTTCCAGCCATTGTGACTTGCAGAGAATGATTCACGCAAAGTAGAGATTACATATTTAAAGCCGAATTCTTTAGCCATTGCCTTGAAAATACCTTTGTATCCTTCAGCATCTGTCTTTCCGCCTTCTACGTCAGCATCGGGTTTAAAGCCTAAGCAGAGTTCTGCATCTTCTTCATTGCCAATACAAACATCTACGTACTGCATCAAAGGCTTCATGATAGACTGAGCTTTCTCTTTTGTCCAGAGTTTCTTACGGAAGTTGAGGTCAACAGAAACCGTAACACCGTGACGTTTTGCAGCTTCACAAGCCAATTTGGTAAGTTCGGCAGCTTTATCAGAGATAGCAGGAGTAATACCTGACCAGTGGAACCAATCGGCACCTTCCATGATAGCATCGAAGTCGAAATCAGCTGCATCAGCTTCAGCGATAGCAGAATGCGCACGGTCGTAGATTACTTTGCTGGGACGCATGGAAGCACCTGTTTCAAGATAGTAGATACCCACGCGATCGCCGCCACGGGCAATGAAATCTGTTTTTACACCATATTTGCGCAATGCATTTACAGCAGATTGTCCGATTTCGTGTTTCGGCAATTTAGTCACAAAGTAAGCATCATGTCCGTAATTGGCACAGCTGACAGCAACATTTGCTTCACCACCACCATATACTACGTCAAATGAATCAGACTGAACAAAACGAGTGTTTCCCGGAGTGGACAGTCTCAACATGATCTCGCCTAATGTAACGACTTTCTTTCCCATAATCTTATTTATTTTTTAATATGTGATTAATTTAGAACTTTCAATTTGTCATTTTAGAGCCAAAAACAGCCTTAATCACCTGATACTATGGAGAGTAAACTAAAATACGGTTCGTTCTTCATAGTCTTCGTGTGCGGGCACAAAGATACAACAATTTTCGTAATTACAAAAATTGTCATATATTTGTGCTGAAAATATTAAGATTATTATTGTGTGCGAACACAAGAGGAAGTACAATTTACCATTTACAATGTACAATTTGGCTATGCAGATGAAAGCTGAGACAGGCAGTGACTTCTAAAAAGCACAGATGATAAATGGTAAATAAGTAAATGATAACTTGTGAAATTGTACATTGTAAATTGTAAATAACCTAATGGCAGAAAGAATTAGAATCAAAGATATCGCCAAAATGGCGGATGTATCAGTGGGGACAGTAGATCGTGTGATACACGGCCGTAGCGGTGTGTCGGAAGCCAGCCGGAAACGGGTGGAAGAAATCCTGAAGCAACTGGATTACCAGCCTAATATGTACGCCAGCGCACTGGCATCCAACAAAAAATACACATTTTCCTGCCTGCTGCCGCAACATGAGGAAGGCGAATACTGGACTGCGGTAGAAGCCGGCATTCACGATGCACTGATAGCGTATTCGGATTTCAATATCTCCGTAGACCTCTCCTTTTACGATCCGTTTGATTATCATTCATTCGTAGATGTCGCCCAAGGTATCCTGGAACAGGAACCAGACGGCGTCATGTTTGCCCCCACCGTGCCGCAGCATACGAAATCTTTCACAGAGGAATTGAACCGACGTTCTACACCTTATATATATATAGACTCAAATCTGAAAGATCAACCCGCCCTTTCCTTCTTTGGACAGAATTCTCACCAAAGCGGATATTTCGCCGCAAAAATGTTGATGCTACTTGCAGGAAACGAGCAGGAAGTAGTAATCTTCCGCAAGATAAACGAGGGTATTGTGGGATCTAACCAGCAGGAACGCCGCGAAATCGGTTTCCGGGAGTATATGTTGAAGCATCACCCCAACTGCCGCATTTGGGAATTGGACTTACATGCCAAGCGGGACAGTGATGATGCACAGATGCTGGACGATTTTTTCAGAAAACATCCGAACGTAAAGAATGGTATCACTTTCAATTCAAAAGTGTATATCGTTGGAGAGTACTTGTTGAAACAAGGGAAAACAGCTTTTAATCTGATGGGGTATGACTTGCTGGAACGTAACGTGAAATGTCTGATGGAGGGCAGCGTATCTTTCCTCATAGCCCAACAGCCGGAGTTACAGGGATTCGACGGAATCAAGGCACTATGTGACTACCTGATTTTCAAAAAGGAAGTTCCAAGAGAGAACTTTATGCCGATTGACTTGTTGACGAAGGAAAATATTGAATTTTATCATAATAAATAATAAGAGTAATTATGGAAACTAAGTACCTTAAAATCAACCCTGCTGATAATGTAGCCGTAGCTATTGTAACGCTGCCGGCAGGAGAAAAACTCACTGTGGACGGGGTGGAAATCACTCTGAACGAGGAAGTACCCGCCGGACACAAATTTGCATTAAAAGATTTTGCAGAGGGCGAAAACGTCATTAAATATGGGTACCCTATCGGCCATGCACGTATGGCCAAGAAACAAGGGGACTGGATGAACGAAAATAATATTCAGACGAACCTGGCAGGATTGCTGGACTATACTTACAATCCGACAAGTGTTACGCTGGATATTCCGCACAAAGATCTGACATTCAAAGGGTATCGCCGCAAAAATGGCGAAGTGGGTATTCGTAACGAAGTTTGGATTATACCGACTGTAGGTTGCGTGAACGGTATCATCAACCAGCTGGCCGAAGGTTTGCGCCGGGAAACAGGCGGTAAGGGCGTGGATGCAATCATGGCTTATCCGCATAATTATGGCTGCTCACAGTTGGGTGACGACCATGAAAATACAAAGAAGATTCTGCGTGATATGGTATTACACCCCAATGCCGGCGCAGTTCTGGTAGTGGGCTTGGGTTGTGAAAACAATCAGCCGGATGTATTCCGCGAATTCCTGGGAGAGTACGATGAGGATCGCGTAAAATTCATGGTTACTCAAAAGGTGGGCGACGAGTACGAAGAAGGTATGGAGTTGCTGCGCGAACTATACGAAAAAGCAAGTAAGGACGAGCGCGTGGATGTTCCTCTGAGTGAATTGCGCGTGGGATTGAAGTGCGGTGGTTCGGACGGCTTCTCAGGCATCACGGCCAATCCGTTACTGGGAATGTTCTCCGACTTCCTGGTGGCACAAGGCGGTACAAGCGTATTGACGGAAGTTCCGGAAATGTTCGGTGCGGAAACCATTTTAATGAACCGTTGCCGCAACGAGGAACTATTTGAAGAAACAGTGAAATTGATTAATGACTTCAAGGAATATTTCCTCTCACATGGCGAACCGGTAGGCGAAAACCCATCTCCGGGAAACAAAGCGGGTGGTATCTCTACCCTGGAAGACAAGGCACTGGGATGTACGCAGAAATGCGGCAAGAGCTATGTGGAAGGCGTATTACCGTATGGTGAACGTCTGAAAGTGAAAGGCTTGAACCTGCTGTCGGCACCGGGAAATGACCTTGTTGCTGCCACAGCACTGGCTTCCTGCGGTTGCCACATGGTACTGTTCACTACAGGACGCGGAACCCCGTTCGGAACCTACGTACCGACCATGAAGATTTCAACGAACTCCACATTGGCAAAAAACAAACCGGGCTGGATTGATTTCAACGCAGGAGTCATCGTAGAAAATGAACCGATGGAAAAGACTTGTGAACGGTTCATTGATTATATAATCCAAGTAGCAAGTGGCGAATTCGTAAACAACGAAAAGAAAGGTTATAAGGAAATTGCAATCTTCAAGACAGGAGTAACTTTATAAATTGACATTTAAGAACCCGTTGGCGGAATTAATTCATAACGGTACAATAATGAGCTAAATGATAATTTATCGGGCTGAATTTTAAGCCTGAAAGGCTTGCATTATATAGCGTAGGGCATCGCCCTACGTAATATACATCCCCATTTTTGAGCCCTGAAAGGGCGAGATAAAGCGTGTATGCTTGATTGCGCCCTTTCAGGGCTTAAATAGAGATATACATAATCACGTAGGGCGTTGCCCTACGCTATGTAATCTCAGGCTTTCAGCCTTATAAAATCCGCGTTCGTCCGCCTTGTCCGCGTATCAATTTAGCTCATAACCATATAGAAAGAAATTATTTCCGCCAACAGGTAATTATAAG
>NZ_CABJDN010000005.1:596179-618669 GCF_902364365.1 Bacteroides intestinalis
GAAATTATTTCCGCCAACAGGTAATTATAAGAGATAGAGAGCGGGCAAAACTATTTTGCTCCGCTCTTTGTTTTTTATAATTTTGCAGCGAATTAAGATATATGATTTGATTAATTTAAAAGATGACAGATACAACAAATAAACAAAAGGGTGGATGGTGGGCACTAAGCCCGCTGGCAGTATTTTTATGTCTTTACCTGGTGACGTCACTGATTGTAAATGATTTCTATAAGGTACCCATTACAGTCGCATTCCTGCTGTCATCTTGCTATGCCATTGTACTAACACGTGGGCTGAGCCTGGAAAAACGGGTGTATCAATTCTCCGTGGGAGCCAGCAACAAGAATATCATATTGATGATATGGATATTCATTCTTGCCGGAGCCTTTGCCCAAAGCGCCAAACAAATGGGAGCAATCGACGCCACAGTAAACCTCACCCTGAGTATTCTGCCGGATAACCTGCTACTGGCAGGTATTTTTATAGCCGCATGTTTCATTTCACTTTCCATAGGCACCAGTGTGGGAACAATTGTAGCCCTCACCCCTGTAGCCATCGGATTAGCGGAAAAGACCGGCATCGATCTGCCATATATGGTTGCCATTGTAGTGGGCGGTTCATTCTTCGGAGATAATCTTTCGTTTATTTCGGACACCACCATAGCTTCCACCAAGACACAGGATTGTGTGATGCGGGACAAATTTCGCGTAAATTTCATGATTGTGGTTCCGGCAGCACTGATTGTGCTCTGCATTTATATATTCCAGGGATTATCCATCACAGCTCCTGCACAAACACAAGAGATAGAATGGATAAAGGTTATCCCCTACCTCATCGTGCTGGGCACAGCAGTGGCAGGTGTGAATGTAATGTTAGTCCTGCTCTTGGGTATCCTGAGTACAGGTATCATCGGCATCTTCACAAGCGAAACAGACCTGAGTACAGCTTTCTTCAACTGGTTCGGCTCCATGGGAACCGGCATCACAGGAATGGGGGAACTGATTATCATCACCCTACTTGCCGGCGGTATGCTGGAAACGATCCGTTACAATGGCGGAATCGACTTCATCATCTCCCTCCTGACGCGCCATGTAAAAGGCAAACGAGGAGCAGAACTGAGCATCGCCGCACTTGTCAGCATCGCCAACCTCTGTACGGCAAACAACACCATCGCCATTATTACCACCGGACCGATAGCCAAGGACATTGCCCTGCGTTTTCATCTGGACCGCCGGAAAACAGCCAGCATCCTGGACACATTCTCCTGCCTGGTACAAGGCATCATTCCTTACGGTGCACAATTATTGATTGCCGCCGGATTGGCAGGCATCTCTCCCATCAGCATTATTGGCAGCTTGTATTATCCATTTACAATGGGAATTTGTGCATTATTAGCAATATTAGTGAGATATCCGAAGCGATATTCGTAAAAATTCGCTCATATTCAACAAAAAATGAATTTATCGCAAAAAAATATGGTAAAAGATGATGCATTATTGAAATAGAATGCGTTACTTTGTAGCCGAACAATAAAGAAGTTTATTTGATTTGATTATTTCACGTATGTATTTCCTCTGTATTGAGTATTTCCATTTCTGACCTAACAACTTCCAAAAACTTTGTTTATTGAATTATTAATTTATTATTTTATTTAGATTTATGAATTTGTATGTAGGTAACCTGAATTACAGGGTTAAAGAATCAGATTTAAGAGAAGTTATGGAAGAGTACGGAACAGTAGACTCAGTAAGAATCATCACTGACCGTGAAACAAGAAGATCTAAAGGATTCGCATTCATCGAAATGCCGGATTCTTCAGAAGCATCTAACGCTATCAATGCATTGAACGGCGCAGAATACGCAGGTCGTCCGATGGTAGTTAAAGAAGCATTACCGAAGAATTAATTATTCTCACGATAATACGTTATTAAAAAGAAGGATGGGTTTCTGATGAAATCCATCCTTTTTTTGTTAGGAACTCTTTGTCAATCAAAATAAAAACCATACCTTTGCAGCCGCTATTACGAGATAGTAGCATAATTCAAATCATTTATTTAAAACATTATTTAAAATGGCAACAAAAATCAGATTGCAAAGACATGGACGTAAAAGCTACGCTTTCTACTCTATCGTTATTGCAGACGTAAGAGCACCACGTGATGGTAAATTTATTGAGAAGATTGGTACGTACAATCCGAACACCAATCCTGCCACAGTAGATTTGAAGTTCGACCGCGCACTTGACTGGGTTATGAAAGGTGCACAACCGACTGACACTGTTCGTAACATCTTGTCACGCGAAGGCGTTTACATGAAAAAACATCTTTTGGGTGGTGTAACCAAGGGCGCATTTGGCGAAGCTGAAGCTGAAGCTAAATTCGAAGCTTGGAAGAACAACAAACAAAGCGGTCTGGCTGCTTTGAAAGCTAAAGACGAAGAAGCTAAGAAAGCTGAAGCAAAAGCACGTCTGGAAGCTGAAAAGAAAGTAAACGCTGAAAAAGCAAAAGCATTGGCTGAAAAGAAAGCTGCTGAAGAAGCAGAAAAAGCCGCTGCCGAAGCTCCTGCTGAAGAGGCAACAGAGGCTCCTGCTGAAGAAGCTCCCGCTGCTGAAGCTGCTGCTGAATAATAGTAAGCACAGTACGATTACAAAAAATGGGATTAAAACTATAAAATCCTCTCCGGTTATGCCGGAGGGGATTTTTTATTGACTATCTTTGTAGCCATATATTTTTACTTAATAATAAAAGCAATGAAAAAATTTATCTATCTGCTCGCTGTGGCTGCTATCGTTGCTGCCTGTAGCGGAAACAAAGGTTACATAGTAACCGGAACCGTAGAGGGTGGAGCTGACGGCGACACTGTATTTTTGCAAAAAGTAGACGGAAGAAATCTTGTAAAAGTAGACTCCGCAGTAATCACCAAAGGTACATTCACCTTTAAAGGCGTACAAGATACTGCTGCGAACCGTTACGTAACCTACAGACCGGCAGGAAAAGAAGGTATCCTGATGGACTTCTTCCTTGAAAACGGTAATATCAAGATCAATTTGACCCGCGATAATGACTCTGCTACCGGCACGCCGAGCAACGATGCTTATCAGGAAATCAGAGCTCAGCTGAGTGATCTGAACAAACAAATGATGACTATATATGAGTCTATGTCAGATACTACACTGACTGACGAGCAGCGCGAAGCCAAAATGAAGGAAATGAACGATTTGCAAGAAAAATCAATGGAAATCACTAAGGCAGGTATTGCTAAGAATATCACTAACCTGGTGGGCGTTCATTTGCTGAAGAATAACTACTACTACCTTGAAGTAGACGAACTGGATCCGTTGATGCCGCAAATTCCCGCTGAATTTGCTAACGATGAAGTTATCATCAAGATCAAAGGAAACGTAGAAAAAATGAAAGCTACTGCTGTAGGCCAGAAGTTCACAGATTTTGAAATGGCAACTCCTGACGGAAAACCGATGAAACTGTCTGACTATGTAGGTAAAGGCAAAGTGGTACTCATCGACTTCTGGGCAAGCTGGTGTGGTCCTTGCCGTCGCGAAATGCCGAACCTGGTAGAAGCTTATGCTCAATACAAGAACAAAGGTTTTGAAATCGTAGGTGTATCTTTGGATCAAAGTGGCGAAGCATGGAAAGATGCTATCGAGAAGCTAAACATCACTTGGCCGCAAATGTCTGACCTGAAATACTGGAATTGCGAAGGCGCTCAGTTGTATGCAGTAAGCAGCATTCCTCACACTGTATTGATCGATGGCGAAGGAACCATCATCGCACGTGGATTGCACGGTGAAGAATTGCAAGCAAAACTGGCAGAAGTTTTGAAATAATTTTCGTACGGGAAAGAATAATTCCTATTCAAGATTATTTTTATAATATAACCTCGCCTGTTACATGTATGTGTAGCAGGCGAGGTTTTTTGTATCTACTTACTACATAGGAATTTCCATTTCGAACAACTTTCAAAAGGCCTACGAAATAAAAAGTTTTCCATTTCTCTTTAAACGTCCATTGAATATCAGCTAATTAACATATTTTACAAGCACAAAAGTTTTCCAAAAATAAAAACTCAAAGATTAGTTTATATCTTTGTGCTCCCAATTCAAATGGATAACTAAATAATAAGAATGAGACCATGATACAGACTGTAATCAAAAGAGACGGACGAGTAGTCGGCTTTAATGAAGAGAAAATAGTAACTGCCATCCGTAAAGCAATGTTACACACGGACAAAGGTGAAGATCTGCAGTTGATACGCCAGATCACAGATCACATATCCTTCAAGGGAAGTGCACAAATGACGGTGGAAGCCATTCAGGATGCAGTAGAAATGGAGCTGATGAAGAGTAGCCGGAAAGATGTGGCACAAAAGTATATTGCTTACCGCAACCAGCGTAGCATTGCCCGCAAAGCCAAGACGCGTGATATGTTTCTGGAGATTATAGACATCAAGTCCAACGATGTGACACGGGAAAATGCCAATATGAACGCCGATACTCCGGCGGGCATGATGATGAAGTTTGCCAGTGAAACCACCAAACCGTTTGTAGACGACTATTTGTTGAGCGCCGAGGTACTGGAAGCTGTACACAACAATTATCTACATATTCATGATAAGGACTACTACCCTACCAAAAGTCTGACATGCGTTCAGCACCCGTTGGACCGCATTTTATCCTGTGGCTTTTCTGCCGGACATGGCGAATCACGTCCTGCCAAACGCATCGAAACAGCAAGTATTCTGGGATGTATCTCATTGGAAACTGCCCAGAATGAAATGCATGGTGGACAGGCTATTCCTGCATTCGATTTTTATCTGGCACCTTATGTACGCAACAGCTACATCGAAGAAATCAAAAATCTGGAAGAGCTGAACGGAAAAGATTATTCACATCTTTATCAGAAGGAACTTACAGACTACCTGCAACAGCCGTTGGATGGCCTGTCCGACGAAAAACGCATTGTACAACATGCCATCAACAAAACTGTAGCACGTGTACACCAGTCCATGGAAGCATTCATCCATAATATGAATACCATTCACTCACGCGGCGGCAATCAAGTCGTATTCAGCTCTATCAACTACGGCACGGATACATCAGCCGAAGGACGTTGCATCATCCGCGAGTTACTGAAAAGTACCTATCAGGGCGTAGGCAATGGCGAGACAGCCATCTTCCCTATCCAGATATGGAAAAAGAAACGTGGCGTAAGTTATCTGCCGGAAGACCGCAACTACGATCTTTACCAACTTGCCTGCAAAGTGACCGCACGCCGTTTCTTCCCGAACTTCCTGAACCTGGATGCTACATTCAACCAGAGTGAAGAATGGAGAGCGGACGATCCTCAGCGTTATCAGCACGAAGTGGCAACCATGGGATGCCGCACACGTGTATTTGAAAACCGTTTCGGACCGAAAACATCCATCGGACGCGGAAATATTTCTTTCTCCACCATCAACATCGTACGCCTGGGCATCGAATGCATGAAGATAGAAGACGAAGAATTGCGTATAGCCAAATTCTTTGCCAAACTGGATGCAATGCTGGAAGTTACAGCCCGCCAACTCCACGAACGCATGGAATTCCAGAAAACAGCATTTGCCAAGCAATTTCCGCTGTTAATGTCTGCTTTATGGGTGGGTAGCGAAAAGCTGAAACCTAACGATACGATTGCTTCTGTTATCAATCAGGGAACATTGGGCATCGGTTTCATCGGTCTGGCAGAATGCCTGGTAGCCCTTACAGGAAAACATCATGGAGAATCGGAAGAATCACAAAAACTGGGAGTGAAGATAGTGACCTATATCCGCGATCGTGCCAACCAGTTCTCCGAACAGTATCACCATAACTACAGTGTGCTGGCCACGCCTGCTGAAGGTTTATCGGGTAAGTTCACAGGTGCCGACCGTAAGAAATTCGGGGTACTGCCGGGCATTACAGACCGGGATTATTATACAAACTCCAATCACGTGCCCGTATATTATAAGTGCAGCGCCCGCCATAAAGCTGAAGTGGAAGCTCCGTATCACGATCTGACACGTGGCGGACACATCTTCTATGTAGAAATAGACGGTGATGCAACACATAACCCCGAAGTTATCATGCGTGTAGTGGATATGATGGATCAGTATAACATCGGATACGGTTCAGTAAACCATAACCGTAACCGTTGCCTGGAATGCGGCTACGAAAATTCAACTCCAAATCTGGAAGCTTGCCCGAAATGCGGAAGCACCCACATCGATAAATTACAGCGTATCACCGGTTATCTGGTGGGTACTACCGACCGCTGGAACAACGCTAAATTAGCGGAACTGAACGACCGTGTCATTCACAACTAATCACTAAATCACTAATCACTATCAACGTGCTTTCCATTCTTGATATTATAGAAGATACCACAGTGGACGGTCCGGGCTTCCGGACCTCCATTTATGCTGCCGGATGTCCGAACAGATGCCCAGGCTGCCACAATCCCGAATCCTGGGATATCGAACGGGGGCATTGGATGTCAACAGACGAAATATTGGAAAAAGTACTTGCCGACGACTTTGCAGACGTAACATTCAGTGGCGGAGACCCAATGTACCAGCCGGAAGGATTTGCAGAACTGGCATGCGCCATTAAGGAAAAAAGCGGTAAAAATATCTGGTGTTATACCGGATATACATTTGAAACTCTGCTGCGCAACCCTCTCCAGGCCAAACTATTGCAATACATCGATGTACTGGTGGATGGAAAATTTAAACAAGAACTGCGGGATGAAAGCCTATGCTTCCGCGGAAGTAAAAACCAACGCCTGATTGATGTACAGGCTTCACTGCATACAGAAGAGGTAGTGGCTTACAACTACAACCCTATACCTCGTATCGCTTAATAATCAGCAAACATAAGGAGGTGCTTCTGATGCATCTCCTTCCCTGCCCACCTCCTCAAAAATTCCCGCAATTATACCTTGCATCACTTTTTTGTTTTCTCAAAAAGCCGTACCTTTGCGGCGCTTTTCAAGAACAGATAATATTAGGATAACATTTTAAGTATGAATTCGCCAAACGAATTAAAAGAAATTACCCGGTTTTTACTGGAGTATGCCAATCGTCTTATGGGTTCAGGTGTACACACTTCGCGCGTGATACGAAACACCCGCCGTATCGGGAAGTCACTGGATGTAGACGTGAAAATGAGCCTTTTTCAAAAGACTATGGTAGTAAGCGTATGTGACATCGACAGCACTGAAGTTTATAATGAAGTAGCCATCATCCCCGCTTTTCCCATCAGTTTTGAACTGAATGCCGAACTGAGCGCACTTAGCTGGGAAGCTTATGACAATCATCTGCCTCTCGACACCCTGTGGGAAAAATACGAGAAAATCATTGCACGCCCCAAAATGGACCCGCTTTGTACGCTATTCCTGGTGGGATTTGCCAATGCATCATTCTGCGCCTTGTTCGGTGGCGACTGGACTGCACGTCTTATTGTATTCTCCGCTACCCTCATAGGTTTCTACCTCAAACAAATTATGCAGAAAAAGAAATTCAATCATTACCTTGTTTTCATAGCCTCTGCATTCATCGCTTCCATGGTTGCCTCTTCAGCTTTGACACTGGAAACCACTGCTGAAATTGCCATCGCTACAAGCGTTCTTTACCTGGTACCCGGAGTACCTCTGCTGAACGGTGTTATCGACATTGTAGAAGGGCACGTACTCACCGGATGCACCCGCCTTATTCAGGCTTTATTGCTGGTGCTATGTATTGCCGTAGGACTTTCCTGTACTCTTATGTTAATTAGAAATAGTTTATTATGATACTTGTTGATATACTTACAGACGGCATATTCGCCGCTGTCGCCGCTATCGGTTTCGGAGCGATTTCAGATCCTCCTTTACGTGCTTTCCCTTCCATTGCTTTGCTTGCCGCCATCGGTCATGCCCTGCGCTTCTGCCTGATGACGTATCTGGGAGTGGATATTGCTACTGCATCCCTATGTGCTTCTTTCAGTATCGGTATGGGAAGTTTGGTTCTGGGAAAACGCATCTATTGCCCTATGACTGTACTTTATATTCCTGCACTGCTGCCAATGATTCCGGGTATGTATGCCTACAAAATAGTATTCTCGCTCATCATGTTCATGCAGAACCTGAAAGTGCCCGAATTACAGGAAAAGTATCTGATTGACTTATTTACGAATTCAATCATTACCTGTAGTGTTATCTTCATGTTGGCAGTGGGCGCTACTATACCATTATTCCTGTTCATCAAACGGGCCTTCTCCATGACAAGACACGAGAAAAAATAAAAGTTGAAAATTAAAAATTAAAAGATTGCGTATGGAAGTTTTTTGGAAAACAATCGCACAATATAATGAAGGAACCTGGATAGCCCAGATCGTTATAACCGTTGTAGGCATCTTGCTGACCGTACTTCTCTATCAGAAACCGACACTACTGGTCAAGCGGCTGATGAAGGGATATATGGTATTTTTAAATAGTTGGATTTCTATCGTCTACTACATGATTTATTGTGGTGACCGGAATTACAATTATATACTTGCCATATTCTGGGGCATAATCGCACTTATCTGGCTATGGGATCTTATTACGAACTATACGCCGTTTGAGCGTTACCACAAATATGACAAGCTGACTTACATATTGTATGCCATGCCGTTCCTTTACCCTCTCCTCTCATGGGCACGGGGCATGGAATTCCCGATGATGACTACCAGCGTGATGCCTTGTTCCGTAGCCGTATTCACTATCGGATTGTTGTTGGCGTTTTCCCGTAAGGTCAATCTATTGGTGATCCTTTTCCTTTGTCACTGGGCGCTCATTGCTTTCTCCAAAGTTTACGTCTACAAAATTCCGGAAGATTTATTGTTGGCGAGTGCAACCGTACCAGCCATCTACCTCTTCTTCAAGAATTACTTCGACCAGAATCTGCATAAGGAAACAAAACCAAGTGCCAAATATACAAACTGGATATTAATAGCACTCTGCTTAGCAATCGGAATATTTCTGAGTATTACGATATTTCACGAGCTGGCAGGATAATAAAAAGAGGAATGATGAACGGAGCGTTCATCATTCCTCTTTTTATCTTTAATTATTTCTTTCCTTGGTTCGCCACCGCTTCCATCAACTTCTTTATCTCCTCCGGATCTCCCAGAAAATAATCCTTCGTTAAATTCAGATCATCATCGAATTCGAACACATAAGGCACAGCAGTCGGCAGATTCAGTTTTACAATATCTTCATCGGAGATACCTTTCAGATGTTTGATAATTCCTCGCAAACTGTTGCCATGCGCTACAACAAGTAGTTCATCCGCACTTTTCAGATTCGGGAAAATCACACATTTCCAATAAGGCATAATGCGTTCTATTGTATCTTTCAGTGACTCTGTACGAGGCAATTCGGCATCAGGCACTTCATTGTATCGAACCTCGAAACGCGGATTACGGGGATCATCTTCAGCCAATGCATGTGGAGCTACATCATAGCTGCGACGCCAGACTAACACCTGTTCTTCACCATATTTTTCAGCAGTCTCCGCCTTGTTCAACCCCTGTAGCTGCCCGTAGTGCTTCTCGTTCAGACGCCAGGATTTTTCTACCGGTATCCAGTCCTGATCCATACGATCCAATACCACATTCAGCGTCTTTACTGCACGTTTCAGGTAAGAGGTATAGGCCTTATCAAACTGGAAGTCATTATCTACCAATAACTCTCCTGCCTTCTTAGCTTCGGCAATACCTTTCTCTGTTAAATCCACATCGGTCCAACCTGTGAAACGATTCTCTTTATTCCATGCGCTCTCACCGTGGCGGAGCAATACAATTTTCTTCATACGAATTTTTATTTTATTAGTCGTATAAATAAAACACGTATCTACCGGAACTTGTTCAAAACAAAAGCTGCTCCGAGAGGTTATGACAACCTCCCGCAAGCAGCTTCACTATGTTGATATATTAAACTCTTACACGAACCAACGAACGTAACAGAAATCCTGACGGTGAGGCAGGTCAGAGTTTTTCGGGAACATGCGGTAGGATACCTTGAAGCTACCTGCGTTCTCTAATTTATGCTTCACCTGGAAGGTATAGAGGTTACCCTCTTTCTTCACTACGCTGAACGGCTCAACAGAGTAAACGTGTTGTTTACCGTCACCGGCAGTGTAAGTAGTTACCAGTTCCAGACCGATTGCATCGTTCAAGCCCTTCTCATCGATAACGTAAGTAATGGTGTATTCCTTACCGCTTTCGATGGTAGCCTGCAACAATTCTTCACACTTGTCATAAGATACGACTTCGATGCTGTCCCACTTAGAAACCACTTCTTCTTTCCAAGCAGCAATTTCCTTAGCTTTGGCATTGTCATTAGCAGACAGTGCGCCGAAACGTTTAGCCAACTTATTGTAGAACTTGCTATAATAGTCGTCCAACTGACGTTTCATTGTATAGTGAGGTGCAATCTGTGCGATAGAATTCTTGATAGTCTTCACCCAACCTTCAGAGTATCCCTTCTTGTTGCGTGCATAGTACAACGGCAGAATCTCAGTTTCAAGGATGCTGTAGATAGTAGCTGCATCGAGCTGATCCTGATGATCCTGGTTCTGGTAAGTACGCTTTTCTGTCAGCGCCCAACCTGCACCTTCGCGGTAGCCTTCCAACCACCAACCGTCGAGTACGGAGAAGTTTACAACACCGTTCATCAACGCTTTCTCACCGGAAGTACCGGATGCTTCGAGCGGACGAGTCGGAGTATTCAACCAGATATCCACCCCGGATACCAGACGGCGAGCCAGCTGCATATCATAGTTTTCCAGGAAGATAATCTTACCCAGGAATTCCGGACGACGGGAGATTTCAATAATTCTCTTGATCAGACCTTGACCGGCTCCGTCATGCGGGTGAGCCTTACCGGTGAACAGGAACTGTACCGGATAGTCAGGATTGTTCACAATCTTAGCCAGACGGTCAAGGTCAGTGAACAGCAGGTGAGCACGTTTGTAAGTAGCAAAACGACGACCGAAACCAATCAGCAATGCATTCGGGTTAATCTTATCCATCAACGAAACGATACGTGAAGGATCACCCTGGTTCTTCAACCAGGTTTCGCGATATTGCTTGCGAACATAGTCGATCAACTTGTTCTTCAAAGCCATACGTGTTTCCCAGATTTTTTCATCGGGCACATTATAGATAGCTTCCCAAATCTTCGGGTTAGACTGATCGTACAAGAAGTTCTCGTCGAAGTTAGCAGCATAGAGATGTTTCCATTCAGTAGCACTCCAAGTTGGGAAGTGTACACCATTGGTAACATAGCCCACATGCATTTCTTCGGGGAAATAACCCTTCCAGATAGAAGAGAACATTTCCTGAGAAACTTTTCCGTGCAGCCAGCTTACACCGTTCACTTCCTGTGAAGTGTTGCAAGCGAAAACTGACATACAGAAACGCTCACCTTTATCACCCGGATTATTACGGCCGAGATCCATCAGGTCATCCCAGCTGATACCCATCTTGGCAGGATAACCGCCCATATATTTGCCGAAGAGACCTTCGTCAAAGTAGTCGTGACCGGCAGGAACCGGAGTATGTACAGTATACAGAGAAGATGCACGCACCAGTTCGATAGCCTGATCGTAAGACAATCCTTCTGCCACATAGTCACAGATACGCTGAACATTGATCAATGCTGCATGTCCTTCGTTACAGTGATAAACTTCTTTCTTGATACCCAACTTCTTCAGTGTCAAGATACCACCGATACCGAGCAGAATTTCTTGTTTCAGACGGTTTTCCCAGTCACCACCATAAAGTTGGTGAGTAATAGGACGGTCGAATTCACTGTTCATTTCATTGTCCGTATCCAACAGATAGAGAGAGATACGTCCCACATTCACGCGCCATACAAACGCATGAACAAAGTAATCCAGATAAGGAACATCCACAATCACCTGATTACCATTCTCGTCCATCACACGCTCGATAGGCAACTGGCCGAAGTTCTGAGCTTCGTAGTTGGCAATCTGCTGACCATCCATAGAGAGAGTCTGTGTAAAGTAACCGTAACGATACAGGAAACCGACTGCGCAAAGGTCTACATTGCTGTCAGAAGCCTCTTTCAGGTAGTCGCCGGCAAGAACGCCCAAACCACCTGAATATATCTTAAGTACCTGGTTCAAACCATACTCCATGCTGAAATAAGCAATGGAAGGACGTTTTTTATCAGGTTCTACATCCATATATGCTCTAAACTTAGAATACACATCATTCATTCTTTTCAGAATTACTTTGTCGTTTGCGAGTGCTTCGAGCTTAGCATAACTCATTCTTTCTAACAAGAGTACAGGGTTATGACCAACTTCTTTCCACAGAGCGGGGTCAAGATCTCTAAACAGTTCAGTAGCTTCGTAGTTCCAAGACCACCAAATGTTGTGTGCCAATTCAGACAATTTCTCCAACTCAGCAGGAATATGAGATTTCACATTCACATCTTTCCAGTTCGGAGTGTTTACATTACTAACTTTAATCTTCATTGTATGATAACTTGATTGATTAATATTCTATTTTATTTCAACCCAACTGACGCTCCATCGCATGGCGAAGGGCGAAATCGTAGGCCTCATAATAATATTCGATAAAATGCTTCCACAGAGCCTGCTCAGCCACTTGGGCAGCACGCTTGCGAATGTTTTTCACTTCTGCATCCGTCTTTCCAGAGAATGCGGAAATGGTGTCCTTGATGCCATCAGCCACTTCGGAATAGTTATAATCCGAACGGTGAAGTACCTCTACTCCATCATCGATGCCATGCTGATTCTTCAGGCTGTTTACCCAAAGTCCGAATCCAGCCAGGTCGGTCGTGATGGTCGGAACGTGGAAAGCAACACTTTCCAGCGGGGTATATCCCCAAGGTTCATAATATGAAGGATAGACACTGAGATCTTCTCCCAGTATCAAATCATAATATTGCTTGTTTATAATGCCATCTTTTCCATCGAGATAGCAGGGAACAAAAATAATCTTCACCTTATCCTCAGGATGATTACTCATGCCCATGTACTTCAACATATCCAGCACCTGATCGTGCGTCATGTTATGTAGCCAGTGGGTAATCAAAGGCACTTCCAGCGGAGTAGTAAACTTCTCCTTGCTCTTAAGACGTTGCTGCAAGTCTTCACGGGCATCGCCTACCCAACCCGGCACGTTGATGAACGCCAATACATTCTTCTTCAGATTCTTATCGCGATTCAGCCGGTTCAGTGATTCAAGGAAGACATCAATGCCCTTGTTCTTGAATTCATAACGGCCACTGGTACCGATAATCAACGTATCATCTCCCATATCCGTACCCATCAAGCAATTGGCAACGCGCAACATAGTAGATCTCGCACGTTTACGCTTTCCGGTAAACGTAGTCCCTTTCGGTACAAAATCATCCTCAAAACCATTCATAAGCACTACATCGGCAGGCTTATCGAGCAATTCCTTACACTCGTTATTCGTGATTTCGCTCACAGTCGTAAAACAGTCTACATAATGTGCAGTTTGTTTTTCAATGGAGTGCTTGGACTGCATGTTGAGCTCTTCCGCCATCTGATCACCGTTATAGGCAAAGAGATAGTCGTACAGAGGTTTATTGTTACCCGCAATGGAGCGTCCGATAGACGTGGCATGCGTGGTAAAGATCGTTGCAATTTCAGGAACGGCAATCTGCAGGTAGAGGGCCCCCATACCGGTCATCCACTCATGAGCCTGATAAACCACCTTATCCGTTTCCGTCAGGTTATAGCGATAGAAACTCTCTACCACCTTTCCGGCAGCATACGAAAACATGGATGCTTCATCATAATCACCGTATGCATGCAGTGAATCCACCTGATAGCGGTTCCACATTTCTGTATAGATATCATTCTTCTGTGCGAAAAACGGTTGGAAATCAACCAATATAACGATCGGATTGCCCGGAATGTTCCAGCGCCCTATGCGGACGGAAAGGTTATCTTTTGTAAAGGCATGCTTTTTCCATGCTGCACAAAGGTTATCGGACTCGATAAACAAAGGGTTCTCTTTCCCCTGCCAAAAATCAGGTCCTATAAAAAACAATCTATCATGAAATCTTGCCTGCAAGGTATTTGCTCGCGTGGACAAAACCGTATAGATACCTCCAACCTTGTTACATACTTCCCAGCTTGACTCGAAGATGTAGTCGGGGGTTAACAGCTCTTTAGTCATATTACTTTTAATCTCTATTACTTAATACCGGCTGCAAAATTACACATTATTCTTTGAAAAATAGCCTATTAATCGAAAAAACTAATGAAATATGCATAAACAATCGTTTGCGAAAAATAGTTAGATAGACTGACTATCGTTCCAAATGTCACACTTTAACAGAGCAAATGCCACGCTTCGCGACATACAAAGTGTGGCATTTCACTTGCCGAGGTGTGGCATTTACCTTATTCTAGTGTGGCATCCGGAAACAATTAACCCGGAGTTGACATCAAAAAGGCAACCCCGGGTCAGCAAATTATTCAGAAATAGATTCTTATGCAACCAATGCGCTACCGATCAAGAATGTTGCAGCCAAAGCAACAATAGCGTAAAGTTCCGGGAATACAGCGAGGATCAGCGTGTTGCTGAATACATCGTGACCTTGTCCGATAGCTGCAATACCATTCGCACAAACCTGTCCTTGGCGGATAGCTGAGAACAAAGCAACCAATCCCAACGCGATACCTGCACCGAGGATAGCGGCAGCCTGGATAGCAGTCATCTCAGGAGTAAGGATACCGAAAATAGTCTGGAACATAAAGTAACCGGCAAAACCATACAAACCCTGTGTACCGGGAAGTGCGGTCAATACGAGGAAGTTACCGAATGCACCGTCGTTCTTCTTTAAAGCGCCGATAGCTGCGTTACCGGCAATCGTCACTCCATAGGCACTACCGATGCCAGACAAACCAATCATTACTGCGATGCCGATGTAGGCAATCAATAAATTCATTTCCATAATCTTACGTTTTTATTGTTTTAATTTTTAATTCTATAATTGTTATTTTTTGAATGGCTTATATTCTTTTCCGCCACCTTCGTAACCGGAATTCTTGAAAAATTCCACAAAGGTCAGACGCATAGGGTGAACCATCGCACCCAGTACATTCATAAACATATTGATTGCATGTCCGATAACGAATATCAGCACCATCACAATCGGTCCGGCAATCACATTGTCGGGGCTCATACCTACAGCCAGACTGTTGAATACTCCTGCAAGGATACCTCCCGACAGACCGAGGGCAAACAAACGAACGTACGAAAGCACGTCGCCAAGTAAGCCTGTAGCCATATTGTAAGAATCCCACAATCCCAGCCCGATGTTCAGGAACACGTTCTTACCGGGACTATTGAAGAGGAATATCATGGCAGCAGCCACACCGAGGATACACAGATGTACCGTTCCGCCCAGTGGCATGATTTCGGGCAATAAGGCTCCTACTCCGCAGGATACCAGCAATATGATCCAACCAATCGTAGCTACGGCATACTTGAAGCCGAACTGTATCGCCTGATTCACAGCTTTCAGTATCATACCGAAGAGAATCTGTATCACACCCAATATCAATGAGAGCTGGAACATGGCATTGTTGTCCATGAACAAATGCTCCTTCATATACTGTAGGAAAGGTATATTGATGTCATAGAGACTTACCCCGAAGAACGTACCTGTCAGCATTCCACAGAAGAATGTAGAGGCAGCCAGTATCTGCACCAATGAAAGAATCGGCTTCATCGTAGCACTGATGTTCTTGGCAAACATACGGTACAACGTAGCAGCAAGGAACAGGAACAACCCGTAACCGGAGTCACCCAGACACAGTCCGAAGAACACCATAAAGAACGGTGCAAAGAACGGCGTCAAGTCCAACTCACTGTATTTCGGAAGCATATAGAGCCTGCATATCGGTTCAAACCATGCAAAGAAACCTTTGTTGTTCAACTGAATAGGTACATTATCTTCCGGTGTCGGATTCGTTATTTCATAATAAATATGCTGTTCATCCAGCCATGCAGCAATTTCCTTTTCTTTGGAAGCCGGTGCCCAACCTTGTAGCAACATCAATTTCTCTCCTGCCGTAGCCTCCGTATTCAGCATAACTTTGGAGAACTCTATTTCAGTGTTCACCTCTTTCAGTGCAGCCTGCAATGAAGGTTGTTCTTTTCCGGCAAGTACCGCCAACTTCTGGTCATTGTCTGCCAAAGCCTGTTCAGTCTCCTGGCAAAGTATCTGCATACGGGTCAACGAGTAAGAAGGCAACTTTATCTGTTCTGCATCCAGATCCACTTCCACTGCATTTTTAGTTACAGTAATGAAATAGATACGCGAGGATACACGATTGATAATCATCGCATTATAAATTTCTTCCCAAGTCTCGTCATAGCTACCCTCCGAACAACAGTAGAAGTTCACCGTGAAACCGGCATCGTGCAGTTTACTAAGGCTTTCGGGCTCAAAATCACCCCAGGGTTCCAGGGCGGCTCTCTCCTTCTGATAGTTTTGCAACTGTTGTTGCAGCTTCGCCTTTTCACTTTGCAGCACATCTACTTCGTCCAGAACTTCCAGTCCGCGGGCAGCAGAAGCGGGTGTAGGTTCCTTCGCTTCGCTCAAACCATGCAGCATTTTCAGTGTCGCCTGCAGACGTGAAGAAAGCCGGATGCTATCCTGCAATTCTGCATTATCAGCTACGCCTTGCTGTTTTTCGGCTACGTGCACTACTCCAAGTTCGCGCACTCCGTTCAGAAATGCTTCGTACTCCTTATGATATACAAGGAATGTAAGCTTCTTCATTTTTGTAATCATGCTTCTGCCTCCTTCCTACTCTCTTGATGGGATTTCATGATTTTCTGCGATGACTTGGAGAGGTTCTCCTCGTCTTCCATGAAGCGCTTGATCTTTCGCAGAGCATCCTGATAGCCTGGAATCTGCACTTTCTCAAAGAGGTTTACCTTTTGGGTAGTCTTCTTACGTGCATGTTCCAGCAAGCCCAGTTTGGCGACGATAAACTCCCGCTCGATAGCCGTCTGTGCCAATACCTTGAGCAAATGTATGCCGTCGGCATACCATTTGGGGGCATTGAACAGGCTGTAGGGACGTATTTCGAAATCAACGTTTTCGAGCAGCGGCACCCGTACACCGGCAATCTTTTTCACGCCGAGATGTACATCGCTCACCTTTATCAATGAGGGGTCAAACTCATTCCAAAGGGCAAACATCGCTTCGTAGGCCTGGATTTCCCGTTCCAACTTCTCATCCAGCGCGGCAGCTTCTGATTTGCAGCGCTTCACTTCCATGCGTAGTGCGCTCTCCTTATTCTTTATAATAGGGAGTGTACGGACCCGCACTTTCAGTTGCTTTTCCAACTGCTGGAGGGAAGTTTTATTATATTGAAACTTTATAGCCACTTTATTAGTGATTAGTTGTTAGTGATTAATTATTTGCTTTTGGCCAGAACTCGTCAACCAATTCTTTCTTGATATTCACTTCTTCCGGACGAAAATACTTGCCGAACAGGCTCCAGGCCACGTCGAGCATTTCTGTCGTATCGAGGTTCACATCGATAGCCAGCAGTTGGTTGGAGTAATCCTTGGCAAATGCAAGGGTACGTTCGTCATAGTTCGTCAGATCGAAACCGTTCTCCAATTTCGTCTTGGCGTTGGCAGCATCAGCGTACAAACGTACGGCAGCATTCATTACCTGCGGATGATCCTTACGGGTCTTCTTACCTGTAACGAGCTGTTTCAGACGGGATAGTGAACGGAATGGGTCAACGATAACCTTACCGATATCCGTATCACGACGCAGGAACAACTGACCTTCCGTAATGTAACCCGTATTGTCAGGCACAGCATGCGTAATGTCGCCACCAGACAAAGTAGTTACCGCAATAATGGTAATGGAACCGCCACTCGGGAACTGTACAGCCTTCTCATAAATCTTAGCCAAATCCGAATAAAGAGAACCCGGCATAGAATCCTTTGAAGGAATCTGGTCCATACGGTTAGATACGATAGCCAACGCATCGGCGTATGAGGTCATATCAGTCAACAGTACCAGTACCTTTTCATTATTGTTCACAGCAAAATATTCGGCTGCCGTCAATGCCATGTCCGGAATCAGCAAACGTTCTACCGGAGGATTCTCCGTTGTATTCATGAAGCTGACGATACGGTCGAGCGCACCGGCATTGGAGAACACATTCTTAAAGTACAGGTAGTCATCATTCGTCATACCCATACCACCCAGAATAATCTTATCTGTCTCAGCACGAAGTGCTACATTCGCCATTACCTGGTTAAACGGCTGGTCAGGGTCGGCAAAGAACGGAATCTTCTGTCCGGATACCAGCGTATTGTTCAAGTCGATACCAGCAATACCAGTCGCAATCAGTTCCGACGGTTGTTTACGGCGTACCGGGTTCACAGACGGGCCACCGATCTCCACTTCCTGGCCTTCGATGGACGGACCTCCGTCAATCGGATCACCGAAAGCGTTGAAGAAACGCCCTGCAAGCTGTTCGCTCACTTTCAGCGTAGGCGACTTGCCCAGAAATACTATCTCCGCATTGGTCGGGATACCTTCCGTACCCTCGAATACCTGCAGAGTCACATCGTCACCGGCAATCTTCACCACCTGGGCGAGCTTACCGTTTACGGTAGCCAACTCGTCATACCCTACCCCTGTTGCTTTCAGCGAGCAGGTGGCTTTTGTAATCTGAGTGACCTTGGTATATATTTTTTGAAATGCTTTTGTTGCCATCTATATATTTACAATTTAGCAATTTACAATTTACAATTTTCGCATTCTGACTTTTTACCACCTACACACACATGCCGAACGGCAAATTGTACCTTGTAAATGGTAAATTGTACTTTTCCTTATGCTTTACGTTCTTCAATCAGTTCCTGCAACTGTTTACGGAATCCTTCATATTCTTCAGACTTGAACTTCGAATAGTTCATCTGCTTACAAACATTAATCATCTTCTTGAAGTAATCCATTACCTCATTAAAGTTATCGAATTCAAATTCCGTATGACAGATGTCAATGATCATATTCAGGATATCCTCCTGACGTTCCATCGGTGTTACAGCATCAATTTCGTCGAAAGCATCCTGTTGCAGGATTACGAAGTCAATCAACTCTGATTTCCAGAACGTTACATGATATTCAACAGGAACACCGTCATCACCCAGAATGTTGATCTGTTCGGCAATCTCCTTACCACGTTGCAAGCGGTTTTTGATTTCGTTTACCTTACCAATCCATTCACCATTGATATGAGTTTTGATATATTCCTCAAATTCAGGATATTCGATGTATTTAGAGTAAGAATCAATCGGATTCACGGCAGGATAACGTTTCTTGTCAGCGCGATCCTGTTCAAGAGCATAGAAACAACGGGCTACTTTCTTCGTATTTTCCGTTACAGGCTCTTTCAAGTTACCACCGGCAGGAGATACCGTACCGATAAAGGTAATAGACCCCGTTTCACCGTTACCCAGCACCACATATCCGGCACGTCCGTAGAAGTTGGAGATAATAGAAGACAAGTCCATCGGGAACGCATCAGGTCCAGGCAACTCTTCCATACGGTTGGACATTTCACGCAATGCCTGTGCCCAACGGGAAGTGGAGTCAGCCATCAACAACACCTTCAGACCCATGCTTCGGTAATATTCCGCAATCGTCATAGCCGTATATACAGATGCTTCACGGGCAGCTACCGGCATGTTCGAAGTATTAGCGATAATGATTGTACGCTCCATCAACTTACGTCCGGTATGCGGGTCAACCAGCTCCGGAAACTCCGTAAAGATTTCCACAACCTCATTGGCACGCTCACCACAGGCAGCGATGATTACGATATCCGCTTCCGCCTGTTTGGAGATGGCATGCTGAAGCACCGTCTTTCCTGTACCGAACGGACCGGGGATAAATCCCGTACCACCTTCTACAATAGGATTCACAGTATCGATTACACGCACACCTGTTTCCAGCAGTTTAAAGGGACGCGGTTTTTCTTTATAATTCGTCATGGCGCGTTTCACCGGCCATTTCTGTATCATGTTCACATGAATGTCATTTCCTTCTTCGTCAGTCAGTACAGCTACAATATCTTCGATGCTGTATTCACCTTCATCTACGATGGACTTCACAGTACACACACCTTTCTGGGTGAAAGGTACCATGATTTTCAGCGGTTGGAAGTTTTCGTCCACTTGTCCTAGCCAGGCAGCCGCTTCCACTTTATCCCCTACTTTCACCAGAGGTACAAAATGCCATCTGCTTCCCTTATCCAGCGGATACGTATATTGTCCACGTTTCAGGAAGACTCCATCCATCTTATCAAGGTCATTTTGCAGACCGTCATAGTTTTTCGAAAGCATACCCGGGCCTAATGTCACCTCAAGCATGTGTCCGGTAAATTCGGCTTCAGCCCCTACTTTCAGTCCGCGGGTGCTTTCAAACACCTGCACGTACACATGGGTACCTACCACCTTAATCACCTCCGCCATCAGCCGGTCACCTCCGGTCGAGATGTAGCAAATCTCGTTCTGTGCCACCGGGCCGTCAACGACGAGGGTTACCATGTTGGCGATAACGCCACTAACAGTTCCTTTTGTTGCCATATAATTATGTTATTTATTTTATCTGAATTCTGCGGGTATCTGCACCTCGTCCTTCAACGTTGCTATGATGCTGCGGAACAATTGGTTACCCTTTTCTTTATCCAAAGAAATCCACCGTTCTATCATTTCCAGTTGCAACAGGAAAACAAACAGACGTTCCACGGTGAAATAATTGAAGAAAGTAGCTTCTTCCATCCAATTCCAACGCAACTGGTCTATTTTCTTCTCCCGCTCCACCAGTTCTTCGGTTTCGCTGATCTTCACTAACTGATCCAGGAAATCCACTTCCCCCGTCAGTCCGAAATCACGGGCACCGGATGTACGCAAAGCCTCGCACACTTCCGTATCACCCACTATCAGCGGAGCGATCTCCATCTTGAATTTCCGGGCAGTCAGTGCCACCAGTATATTGTTCATCGTCAGATTAAACGCAAACCAGGAAGACACGAACTTATTTTTGCACTTCATTGCATATTCATAATAAAGCGCAGCCAGACGGTCTTCATGCAGAAAATCGTCCTCAGCAGCAACATTGAAATATTCGGAAATAAAAGTGGAGAGATAGGAAGGGAACACGGCATCCGCTATCTCATCACCCTCTTTCAGAGATGAGATAAACTCTGCCAATTCTTCTGCAGAATAATTTCCGCGCGGATCAATGGCAGCGTCTTTGTCCTTTAGTAATTTCAGAACGTTCGCATTGTCAAACTTCAGATAAAACAAATCAATCAGTCGTCTATCTTCGTCGGACAATTCCGGATACAGTTCCGCTTTGAAATCAGCTACCGTATAGCTCAGCTTACTGTCCTCCAATGTGAGTTCGGGTAAACCAGCTACCAAGTAGTAATAGTATTTACTCATATCCTGTGGTTTTAGAACAGCATTTCCACTAACTGCGGGCGCAGGAATTCTTTGAAGTAATTCATAAATTCTTCTTCACCGAAGTTCACCTTGTACGAGCCGTCGGCAGGCGAAACTGTAAACAATGTCTTGTTTCCGTTCACTTGCTCTATCTTCACTCCCTTATCCAGCAACGCTTTAGCTTGTGAAGCGAAGTATTTTTTCAGGCCATCTGCATCAGCAGTCGAAATCACGATAGGCTCGTTCACACTCCACTTGGAAGCCAATGCAACTATAAATGCATTCAGATAATCTTTATCGGCAGCAAATGCTTTCACATCCGCATTGACAATTTTATCCGTCACAAGTGTGGCGATTTCAGACTTCAGGGCATTCACTGCCTGGCCGGCGAACAATTTTAATTCCGACTTGGTATTTTCTGCCAGTTCATCGGCAGACTTACGAGAGGCAGCCACAATTGCTTCAGCTTCTTTACGAGCATCTTCTACAATTTTCTTGGCTTCATCTTGAGCGTTAGCGATAAGTTTTTGGGCCTCGGCGTTACCTTTTTCGACCCCCTCGCGGTAAATCTTATCAGTCAACTCTTGAATTTTGTTTTCCATATACACAGGAGTTATTTTAATAATTATATAATTGCGATTCTTTCCCTTTTTATTAGATTCGAGTCCAAAAGTACTAAAATCCCTCAGATAAAAAGGAGAAAGAATGGAATAAAAACATCCTATTTTTCAAAAAAAGTCTTTTTATGCCATTTTTATTCCGTAAAGATAAGGATGAAGTTGCAAACTTAAAAGAAATTGCTTGCTGAAAAAGGAAAATAGAGGGTTCAAAGAGGAAAAAAAGCTACTGAAAGCAACCATTATAAATACAAAAAGCCCCCATATCGTTAGATATGGAGGCTTTCCTCTAAAAA
>NZ_CABJDN010000006.1:0-468901 GCF_902364365.1 Bacteroides intestinalis
ATATCGAAAGCTGATTATGAAGAAGCACAACAAACCTATCTGAATCGCAGGCAGGGACGCGAACAATTAATGACTTCACTCTCGTCCGCTAGAATTCAAGAAGCCCAATTGCAACAGAATATTGTAGAGATCCGTATGGAACGTAGTCGGGAAGCCAATACAATAAGTACTTCGTTAAAATCTGCTCTAAATGATTTGCAAGTAAGCATCAGCGATTGGGAATTGGGTTATCTCTTTATCAGCCCTTCCGGTGGTATATTATCTTACAATAATATTTGGCAGAAGAACCAGAATGTCAATGCGGGAGATAAAGTGTTCTCTATTGTAGCCTCCTCTCCCGGTGACATTATAGGAAAAATAAAATTACCCGTCAGCGGATCGGGCAAAGTATCCCCCGGGCAGAGAGTTAATATCAGCGTGACAGGGTATCCATACATGGAATTCGGCTTCCTCACCGGGGAAGTGCTGTCTGTTTCACTATTAGCAAGCGAGGACAATATGTACACTGTCACGGTAGGTCTGCCACAGAACTTATGCACCTCATATGGCAAGCAACTGGACTTTAAAGGAGAGCTTTCCGGCACAGCAGAGGTCATGACGGATGAACGGAGCGTAACTGCACGTCTACTCAGTCCGCTCCGCTATCTGTGGGAGAAATATCTATAATAACCCAGCATTATGATATGGAAAGGAATAAAAGTGATTAACCTATCCGAAATATACAAAGCATAACCAATAGAAATTTAACAGATGCTCCGAATATTAGCAATATATATCGGACATGACACATCTATATATCGGATGTGCAGCATCTATATATCCAACGCCACCGATATGATATATAGACGTTAAAAGTCAACGGAATCGGACTTGCCTGAAATTACATTGCTTGTTGTGGATAAGAACAAGCAATGTAATCATTCTCAACATTACTTGTTCCGGATCACAACATTACTTGTTTTCAGATTTTATTCAATACATTAAGTGTTCTTTTTCCTCTTTCAGCCTTCAGTTTCCCCCGATCCCCTGTTCATCGGTAGTAAGGGTCTCCGCGATGGCATCTCTGCTTATTTTTCGCTTGTCTCGACTCATAACTCTGAGCAATTCCCATTTTCTAACAATTTGAAGTTATAGTTCTTTCTTGAACCATTTGTCCGGTAGCAATTCTCTGAGTATTTCCGGATACATTCCCGGGTCGGGCAATTTGGCAAGTCTGTCCAGTATATCCTTGAAGTATTCGAATGTATTGATATTATTCAGTTTGCAGGAACATGCCAGCGAATAAAATAGCACTGAACGTTTTGCTCCCTGGTGGCTTGCGGCAAAAAGAGAACTTCTTCTGCTCATGCTTATCGTTCTCATGGTTCGTTCAATGGCATTGTTGTCCAAGTCATATTCCGCCCCCTTGATATAGGAACATAAAGACTCGAACTGGTTCAAGACCTTGTTGCAGGCCTTGTACAGTGCGCTTTTGGGTAGTGTTGTAGGTTTGGCCAACACTTCTTTTATCGTATTCTCTATTTCCTTGAAAATGGGCGGAGCGTATTCTTGTCTGTATTTAACTATTTTCTCCGGCGACCATTCTTCTCCCATTCTGTGGTCCTTTTGATAAAGTTTATTGATTTTCCTCACTATCCTTCCCGCGTCCTCACTTTCCTTTATGTCCAGGAAATTCCTTTTGCAATGCTGCCAGCATGTGAGGTGTATGGCATCCGGGTAGCCTTCGCCCTCTATTTCCCTGTAACTGACCGGCCCGTCCGTCTGTACAGCACCGCGATAGCTACGCGGCAGATAATCCGTGAATACTTCTTTCCCTCTGGAGCCTTTATTATAGAACATGTGGACGAGATTCAGGTGGCGGGCCTGAGCGCACCAGATGTATGCCTTTGAACTGTAAATGCCGCCGGTGGAGCGGAGGCCCTGTTCCAGTACGGCTCTTTTCATCGCTCCATCCATAGACTCAATCAGGGCGTACGCCTTGGCGAGCAGGCCGTCCAGCGTCCCTTTGCCCACGTCAAAGCCGCATTCATTGAAGAGACGCGCTATGCGTTCCACAGGCAGGAAGTATGCGTAGCGCAGTTGTAGGATGGCGGCTATGAACGAGGAGTCGAAATTCGAGTTGAAGACGGGCGCCGGGGGCGCGAGGGGCGTTACCGCTTTTCCGTCCACCTGGCAGACGTTTAGTGTATAAATATGCTTGATGAACTTCCCGGGGATGTACTCGTATCTGATGACCATCCTTGTCCGAAGAACCTTGGCGGACTTCCCGCCAGTGTCTCCGACGGATTCCGGCCAGACCTCATGATGGCGGACTTCCGAACAGAAATATTCCTTGCGTTTGGCATTATTGTTGCCGCGACTTTTCGCTCCCGCCCAGCGGGACGGCTTTTCCGTTGCTTCACCGGCTGTCGATTCATCCCCCGCGGCGGGCGTTTCTTCCACAAGAATTTCCGGGGAATCTTCACTCTCCCTGATTCTTTCGCACCTCTTCGGGCTGTACAGCCTGAGTTCATTGGCCAGTTTCTCGGAAGTCTCGTTGCTCTTTTCAAGCAGGCGGACGACGTGGGACAGTTGCGCTTGAAGCTCGCTGATCTGCACGCGCAGCACGGCAGACTCCGCTTCGGCCTGTGCGGTGCGCTCAGCGGCGGCTGTTTCCCTTTCACGGGAATCGGCCGGCAGATGAACTATCACAAGATGTAATACATTGTAGTATAACATGTTACATCCTTATGTCCAGCCTATTCCTAAACCTTGCATACTTCAACGGGATGCCTGACATTATCATAAAAAAATGCCTCCATTCAAGCTCTATCCACCTCTCACCGGGCTTAAACCGGGGGAGTTCAAAGGTGCCCCGTTCAAGACGCTTTTCGTATAAAATATATCCGTCAATATTCCATCTGAGTATCTTTACGCAGGTTCTATCCTTGCTGAAAAACAGATACGCATCGCCCGCAAGCGGATTAGAGCCTGGCTTTCCGACAGCCAGTGTAGATAGTTTTTCCGTTCCGCTTCCCAGGTTTATGTATGAGGCGTACAGGTGGTATTTCAACCTTTCATCCAATCCGAACATCCTGGCTGTCTAAAAGGTGGTTGTATCGGTTAATGAAATCATAAAGTGCCGCTGAGCTGGCTTCAACGATGCTGACGACCAGACCGTCAGGGAAAGTAACGCTGACTTTACGAAGGAGTTTGTCTTCGGATATGCCACCTTTTCCTTTTAGAATGACAGGATGGATATCAGGCTGCATCTTCGAGGATAATTGAGCGAGGACTTCATCCCGGTGCGTGCCGCACTTTTCCAGCAGGGCATCGTATTGAAGCTGTTGAACCGAAAGACCGTGACGACGCATCCATTGGGTAAGGCTTACGTATCGTACATGGTAAGGCTTACGTATCGTACATGGTAGGGTTTGACGAACTGGTAAAAGCACTGGGGAGGAGTGACACCACTACGCAAATGCCGCTTATAGTCGTCCACTATCTGAGGAAAAATAGGTAAAGAGTACATGACGTTTTTTTTGAAGGCAAAGATAACGGCAAGAAGAAGAAAACACAAGATGCCATCGCGGAGACCCTTACTGCGAAAGTGAGAGTAAGCCACTTACTCTCACACTGGATTTTTTACTGCCACCACACTTAATGTATTAACTATCAACGATTCACATTGAAAGTGAGAGTAGTGAGAGTAACTTGAACCAACTTTTTATTGAACGCCTGCATTCAACTTTTCAGTGAGACATCTTCTTCTCCATTCCGAGGGAGAGTAACCATATCGGTTTTTAAAAGCTTTGTGAAATGCAGAAGGGCTGTTGAAACCTGTATTATAACAGATGTCTTCTATTTCTGCATTCGAGTCTTTTAGGAGCGTTTCTGCTTGTTCGATGCGAAGTGACGTAAGATATTGAAGAAAACTACATCCATATTCTTGATTGAAATATCTATTTAAATAGGTAGAATTGACTGCCAGTCTTTGAGCGAATTGCTCCAATTTTATTTTTTGATCATAAATGAATTCCGGTGTTTGTAATAGTTGGTTTATTTCATTGATTTTTTGAGGAGTCAAGTATACTTTGGAGCTCTTCTTTCCATTTATGAGCACCTTTTTTTCTACGACTTCTTTTTCTGATTTGCTTTCTGGTTGTTGATTTAGGTTATTCACTGGGAACGGGGACAATGTTTCCCGATAAATATGCGACTTGAGCTTTTGTTTTACGAATTGGTGTAAGAGAGAATTATAAAAGATATATCCACTTAATACACCAATACAAAGGTTGTATAAAAGATTGCAGATGTATGAAGAAGTAAACATATTCAGTAAGAACATGAAGAAGAACCCTGATATTAGGATGCTTTTTCTTTGAATATCGAAAGCTGATTTTAGGAATATACAGTCTGTTTCATTCATATTTCGCAAAAGCAACATGTAAATGAAAGTCTGTGTGATTCCTGTTATTATACACGTTAAACGGAAAAGTGTCCACCAAGCCGGGAACGATGATAGAATTTCAGCCCAACTGTAAGTTAAGCGATCTGTCACCGGACTTAAAACTGACATCAGTATGTAACAACACGACAATAGCATCGAGGGTAACAAATGCTTCCACCATTGTGGCTTTTGGGGAAATATTCCGGTAATACGGAAGCGGATAAAGAAATAGAGTAAAGGAGGGAGAAAAGTCAGTCCCCAACAGTATAGGGTGGGTAAGAGGGATGTTCTCTGAAGCAGGAAGAAATTTTCGTATAATGTGCTATATGACATTAATCCCCAGTATATTAGTAGGATTGGTGCTAATGATATAACCAAATCCTTTTTATGCTTGTTTCTCCAAATCAGAGAGATAGAAGCAAGACTTAGTACAGCCCAAGTCAGCAGAAAAGTACAAATAAGCAGTGTCTTTAATATGAAAAATGGCATAGTATTGTTGTTCTGTTGCTTGCAAATGTACATACAAAAGTCTGAAAAGAGTGATTTTATTCTGCATTTTTTTAAGTTTGGTAATGAAATGTTGGTAGAAAATTGTTTCCTTTGCCCCTTAATCTGAGGGTTGTTATATAACACTCGTTAGGTATGTAAACTGCCATCTTGGGTTGTACAAATGAATAATTGTTACAGGGGTTTTATATTGATTGCTTTTTTGGTTTGTTCGCTGGCGGTATATGGACAGACTGAGATACTGGCTATAGATACTCTTCGCAACATCCGGTTACAGGAGGTGATTGTTACTGCTACTCAATCAGATGCTCCGGGAACCCGTTCTGTCATTGGGCAGGATGCTATTCGCCATATACAGGCTACTGACCTTTCTGTCTTATCTCAATTACTACCCGGTGTTCTTGTACGCAATCCGGATCTGAATGCTCCGGCTGCCTTTACCATCCGCAGTGCAACTTATGAAAATACGACTAATGCTTTAGGGACAGCCATAGTGGTGGATGGACTTCGCATGAATAATAATGCCAATATGCAGCAAATGGGGCTTGAAGGTAGGGGAAGCCTCTTTAATAGCACGGTGTTATCCGGTTTCGACGTGCGTTCTTTGTCTCCATCTTCTGTGGAGTCGGTCGAGGTGATACGTGGTGTTCCTTCGGCACGTTATGGAGATGTGACCAGTGGGGTTGTTCTGGTTAAGTCGAAAGCCGGGATACAACCTTTTACTATCGGCATTCGTCTGACAGCTACGGAGAAACTTGCTTCTGTGGGGAAGGGCATTGCGATCAGTAATAATGGGGGAACTCTCTATTTAGGAGCGGATTATGCACTTTCAAATCAATCGCCTCAAGTCTTTGAAGAATCTTTTCAAAGATTTGGAATCCAAGCGGCTTATGCAAAGGATTTCCGGTCGGCTACTTTGCGTCTTAATATGCGTGGTTATTGGATGAAGGACAATGATAAAAGAGGGCAGAATACGGTGGATGGTGAATTTCGGAAAAACCGGAATCAAAACATATCCTTTTCTGCTAACGGACAGTGGAAATTGAATCGTTCCTGGATTTCCAATCTGGAATATCAGCTGGGGTTTACGTATGGAAGCCAGAAGAATGAATCCAGTACATATTATTCGGGAACGCAGCAAGTTACCACCTATACCGCACAGGCAGGTGAACATGCCGGAGTGTTCCTGCCTCCCCATTATTTCTCTCAGTTATCCGTTGAAGGCAAACCGTTGAACGGAGATGTATCGTTGACTGCCAATCACAGAAAAACGATGGGTGAGAATATCAGTAACCATTTTCAACTGGGGCTTCATGCTGAGGTGGAAGGGAATCGTGGAAAAGGAATATGTTTCGATCCTCTTCACCCTCCCTTGGAAATGCTCAGAGTGCGGACAAGGTCTTATCGGGATATACCTTTATTATATAAGTATTCTGCTTTTGCTGAAAATCACTTTATTCTCCGTTATGGGAAGATGCGGACCGAAGTGCAGGCAGGAGTACGTTTTACTCAGTTGCCGACTAAGCGTCTGCGCCGGAACTCTTCTGTTGATCCGCGTATCAATCTTTCCCATATATTTATTGATAGAACGGATGATGCTTTTCTGAGTCGTTTCAGTGTACGTCTGGGGTGGGGATTGATGCATAAGATGCCTGTACTTGCTTATTTGTATCCCGATAAATCGTATACGGATATGAATTGCTTTACGTACAATGATGCTGAGAATAATCAGCGTCTGACCGTCATGCATACATTTGTAACTGACCGTAATTTTAACTCCGACTTGCGTTTGCCTGTTAATCAGAAGTTTGAAATAGGGGTGAATTTCCGGATAGGAGGTGTTACTGCGGATGTGGTATGGTTTAAGGAACATCTCAAAAATGGCTATTGTACCTCCCAACTTGCCGAACCTTTTTCCTATCGCCGCTATTCCCCCTTGATCAGTAAAGGAGAACAACCGGAATTGACGGATGAGGGTGTCATGAATGATGGTGAACTTCTTCCATATACTTTGAATACTACGTTTGCCACCTATTCATCACCCCAGAATGGTATAGAACAGGAGAAACAAGGTGTTGAGTATACCATTGGTCCGATTCACTCAAAGGCATTGCGTTCTTCATTTTACATAAGTGGCGGATATCTGGATGTATGTGAAAAGAATACGGCACTTTCTGCCTTGCATCCTCAGATAGAAGTGAATGGAAAAGCTTACCCTTATGTAGGTATTTATGAAACAGGGCCTTCTGTTGCGAATACTCAAATCTGGCAACAATTGAATAGTCGGTTTCAGTGTGTTACTCAAATTCCCAGAATCGGTTTGATCACGAGCCTGACGCTTCAGGCTGTGTGGATGGATAAACAACAGCGGGGAATGGAGAGCCGGTTTAATAATCCTGTGTACACGGATAGTAATAATCAGAAGTGCCTGAATCCGGTTTATTATATAGATGGAGAGGGAAACCAACATCCTTTCACGCCGGACATGGCGACGGATGAACGTTTTGCTGATTTAGTGATCAGGGCGAATACAACTACCGCTTTTCTGAAGGACTCGTATAAACCTTATTTCTTATTGAATCTTCGGGTTACTAAAGAGATAGGACGTCATGTTTCGGTTGCCTTTTGTGCCAATAACCTGCTGCAATCCAATCCGAAACGATATCGGCGGAGCATACAGAAATATACAGTTGTGAATCCGGATTTATATTATGGTGCGGAAATTAGTATCCGCTTTTAAAATTAGTATTTGTATTAAATTTTAGATATTGAATGAGAATGAAATATTATGTATTGTTTTTCTTCGTGTTATTTCTCTGTGCTTGTACCGGGGATGAAAATAGTTCTTCATGCTCTGTGAGTGTCCAACTACTTTCTCCTACGGATGAAGTGATCTTGCCTTTTGAAGAGATGGAGGTGGTATTGACAAATAAAGATCAAGGCACGGTTTATACCTCTTCATGTTCTTCTGATGGAGTAGCTCTGTTTAATGTGGAATATGGATATTATACAGTTGCCGTACATTATCAATCTGCTTCCGGAATTATTTTCAGTGGAAGATTGGAATCTTTGTCGTTATTGCCCGAACAGGGTGAAGAAGTAATGAAAGTTCAGTTGCAACTGGCTCGTTCTAAAATAAATGCATTGGTCATTAAAGAGATTTATTATGTGGGCTGTAAAGGAGAGTTGGGAGCAGATTACCAGGCTGACCAATATGTTACACTCTATAATAACTCTGATGAGACTATTTATCTGGATGGATTGTGTCTGGCTTTGGTGGATCCGATGCCGGGTATTGTATCTCCCTGGGTGAAATATACGGATATGAAACGGATTCCCGTTGCTGATATGACCTGGCAATTTCCGGGTAGCGGTAAGGAGTATCCTTTATTGCCGGGAGCAGAAACTACCATTGCAACGAATGCTGTAGATCATACCGGAGGCGAATATCAGCATGCTAATTCGGTTGACTTATCTAAAGTTGACTGGGGATTTTGGCATGTAAGTTTGAGCAAACAGACCATAGCACCCGGTGTGAAACCATTGAACCTGCTTTTAAATCTTAACTCGACCGCATGGATGTATTCATTTCCGGTGGTTGGCCCCACATTCATGATATTTGGATTTGAAGGTATTAGTGCGGAGGAATATATAAATAATCCATTGAACAGGGAAAACAGGCCCCAAGCTTCTAATAAGACTAAATTTTATTTGATGATTCCGAAAGAGTGGGTGATTGATTGTGTGGAGTGTGTGGAAAATGAAGCCAAGCTTGCCAATAAGCGTGTGCCTGACGAACTGAACCATGAACCTGTGTATATTCCGGAAGGAGATTATTCCGGGAAATCGTTGATACGTAAAAGTGCAGCATCAACCAACGGGCATTTCATTTATCAGGATACGAATAATGCGGCAGAGGACTTTGTCGTATCCGAACCGTCTTTGAAAAAATAAGCAAGCAACTATGCGGAGTACATTATTTATTTTATGGCTTCTGTCGGCGATTCCCGTATATGCGCAGTCTGATTCATTGCATATCTATTCTATGCAAGAGGTTTATCAGCAGAATAATTGGCTGACAGGAGCTAATCCGGTAGGAATGTCATTCAACCGTTTCCGCTCGTTCTCTGTGGCGGAAGTGGGGTATAGGTTTGAAGATGGAAACTTTGGTAATGTCAGTTTGCCGGCTTCATCCAATAAGTATGCAGTGTTTGGTGAATCCTATCAGACTATAGGTAATGTCTCTTTATATGGAAAAATAGGATATGTGAATAACCGAAAGCAAGAGGTGAACTGGAATGGGATGACCGGTGACTGCTGGCGTGGAATAAATCTTTGTGACTCAGTGAGTGGCGATCAACGTTCGGAACAATACCAACTGTCCGGTGCATTTTCATTACCCGTTTCTTCGCATTGGCTGATAGGTTCGAGGTTTGATTATTTAGTTGACCTGAATGTCAAGGATGCAGATCCCCGGAATGAAAACCAATGGATGGAGTGGAGAATAACTCCCGGAGTTGGTTATGAGTATGGAAACCATCGTTTGGGTGCTTCCATATTTTATGGCAATCGTAAAGAAACGGTAGATTATCAAAATATAGGTACTCATACGACATATCCTTTCTTCGTTTCTTATCCGTTAGGGTACTTTAAAACTTTGCCTAAAGGAGAAAACATAAAATGGTATTATTCTGCACAGGAATTAGGAGGATTCTTACAAGAAGAGGGAGCTTATGGACGCTTCCGGCTATTTCAACAAATAGGAGGGAACCTTGTCAGACAAAATATAGTAAGTGACCGCATACAAAACAAGAAAGAAAGTGAAACAGATGGCTGGAAACTGGATTATAAAGGGATAGGCTCATTAGTTTCTTCATTGAATCGACATGAATGGAGTTGGAAAGTTTTGTTTGACAAGTCGGATAGTTATGATCTTTTGCAGCAGCAGGAAGAGAACATGGGTACATGGCATTCTTCGGGGAAGGTTCTCCGTTCTACTTCCCGTATTAATGAATATGGGTTGACGTATGGTTACTATCGACTTTATAATGAGTGGAATAGTCGTTATTCTATCGTTTCGGGAATTGACTTTAAGCAGACAAAAAGTCAATTGCTTTTTTATCCGGCTGAATATACGCAAACTGTGAGCCGTTTTACTGCATATTCTACATTTACTCGAAATTTCTTATTATCTAATGCCCGAATTGATTTAGCTATTGGGGCAGAGTACGGTAAAGGAGGTGGAACTATGATAGCTGAAAAACAGTTGCAATCAGGACAGAATACGCCCGCAATCAAATTATGGCAGAATATGGATCGATTGGAACAAGAGTACAATTACTTAACAGAGCCCAGATTGGCATTACATTTATCACTAACTTATACTCATATAATTTCTTTTACTTGGTTTGCGCGATTGACGGCGGGATATGAAAATGCTTCTAAAAAACTATTTAATTCAAATAAGGAAAATATTTCTGTACAAATAGGATTGTTTTTCTAAATAGATTCCGTAGTTTTGAGGCGACTAACTAAAAAACAATAGAGTTATGGAAAAAAAAGAAATTTTGGATGGACAAAAATTAAGTCCGGGTCCTGTCGGTAGATGGATTATTTACATTGACAAATGTACGGGATGTGGTGAGTGTGTGGATGCATGTAGTTTGGAGCTTCTTTACATAGAGAATGAGAAAGTACAAATGAAAGAAGAAAGATACTGCACTGAATGTGAAGATTGTGCCAGTGCTTGTGCATTTAGGGCGATAACCTTTAGATAGTTATATTACGTGAAGAGTTTCTATCTATTTCTTTTTCTGTTCTTATGTAGTGCTTGTTCTAGCCTTGGCGATAACAGAATTTTGGATGAAGAATTGTTAAAAATGCCGATATTATCAGCTTCTTTTGATTCTTTATTATTTGAAGTTAGAGATATGCCTTCTCGGAATAGGCTAGCATATATAATTAAAATATCGCATAGGAACGAAAAAGAAATAGATGGAGTAAGAAAGCAAGAACAACTTTTAATGGAGGTTTTGCCTTTAAGTTCTGGTAGAAATAGAAAAGAAATTCTAATTCAATTAGTTACAATCTGTAATAAATTGGATAGATTTGGAGTTTTTGGTGCTTATTCTAAGGGACTTAAATGGATAGAAATGTTAGAAACCAATCATTCACTTACACAGAAAGAAGAATGGCAAGTGAATGAAATGAAAGCATTATTGTTTAATGAACGGGGAAATCAAGAAGAATTTCTTTCTATTTGGTATAAATTGTTAAAACAATATCGTGAGGCTGATATGCCAGAAGATATAGGTAAGTGTCTTCTGACTATAGCAAAACATTTTGTGATGTTGGAAGATTACGATAATGCCTTGCCGCTATATGAAGAGGCTTATCAGTTAGCTGTAGAGCATGAATTTGTAGACTTACGGAAATCTTCCGGCATAATGTTGATAAAGTATTTATGTGAGGCGGGGTATTACTCAAAATCATTGGAATATTATAATCAGATAAGCCAGGAAATGACATCTAATTCTTCCGTGCAGAATGAAATAGTAAAGAACTACATGGAATTAAATAAGCCTGATAATGCACGTATTTATTTATCTAAAAGATTGTTGTCAGAAGAAGGAAGCAATAAAATTGTTCTAAATTGTATGATGGCTGAAACCTATATTTCTGAAGGGAAGGAAGATTCCGCTTCTGCATTTTTGGATAGAGCTATGAAAGCTTATAATGAAAAATGTAACTATTATCAAAGAAAAGGTAAGAATGTTGTTTTACCCAATTGTTTTTTATCTCCTTGTTATTTATTTGCTGATTTATTGTGGAAAAAAGGTAAGATTCAACAAGCAAGTCAATATTTTATGATTGTTGAACCTTTAATGAAAGAGATGGTTAAAACGCCCGTTCGGATGGAGCTCCAAATAAAAGCCCTTACCAATTTTAGTTCTTTCTGCCGTGAAACTAAGCAATATGAAAAGGCTCTGGATTTATTAGCTCGACGAGATTCAGTTCTGCAAACGTATTTGGAATTTAAAGCGAAAAACGATAAAAAGAATTATGCAGAACGTTTAAAGATTCAGGAATTGAAGCATGAGCTTAATGAGAGTGAAGATGTAAATAGAATAAATACACATGTGGCTGCAATTTGTATTTTTCTCTTGGTAATTTCTGTAGCAGCTACATTCAAGTCTATATCTATGTACCGCAAGTTGAAGAAACAAGGTGCTGTAAATTATAGACTTCAAGGAATGATTAAGAAATGCGATGAAGGAGATATGCCTGAATCACATTCTGTATCTATGGATCAATATGAACTTTTATTCTGGCAAGCCTTACATAAAGTTCGTGATGAACAATACTTCCTTAAAAGTGACCTTACGATAGAGACGTTGGCTGATGTACTGAATACGAATCGTTCTTATTTATCGGTTAGCATCAATAGATTCTGTGATAAAGGTTTCAGTGTTTGGCTGAATAATTTCCGTATTCAGTATGCCGAACAATTGATGAGAGAAAATCCTTCAATTGCCCTTAAAGATTTGCCGGAACAATGTGGCTATGCAACTGCTGGTACTTTTGTTCGGAATTTTAAGCGGTGTCATAACATGAGTCCAAGTGAATTTATGAATAAAATTCTTATCGAACAAACGCTTCCTAAAGTTGAGAAGACTTTTCTGACTACCCATTGATGAACTGTTTCGTAGTAAAGACTTTACTTTCATTTCTCTTTTTTTGATAAATATCGGAGTTTTCAGTAAATTGATTATCCTTGAGTACATTAAATGATTAATGACTTAATTATCCTAATATCAATGAAAACAATGATTTTATTACCGGTAATCGGTTTGTTCAGGAGTTGGACTATGCCAACCTGACCGAGCCTTATAAATCAAAAATCATGGAAGAAGCTTATAAAAACGAATCCTCCAAACATCAAATGTTTATCTCCGAAATCGTCAATATTTGGATTAAGAAATAATATTCAACGAAAATTTGGTCAATTATTCCTTTTCATTGGTAAAAGACCAAAGTGTTTTTGGCCAATTCTTGGAATTCATAGTCTTTTCTGTATATTTGCGCCCGCATTTGCTTATGTATCACTTATATATAATTGTCCCTATAATCAGAATTTACTAAACTAGGTAGAGTTTATGGAGAAAATAAACGCAGTAATTACAGGAGTCGGAGGATATGTACCCGATTATATCCTAACCAATGATGAGATTTCCAAAATGGTCGATACCACCGATGAATGGATTATGGGGCGTATAGGCATAAAGGAAAGACGTATTTTGCATGAAGAGGGGCTGGGAACTTCGTATATGGCCCGCAAAGCTGCCAAGCAGTTAATGCAGCGTACGAAATCTCAACCGGATGAAATAGACCTGGTGATTGTTGCTACTACCACTCCTGACTATCGCCTGCCTTCTACAGCCTCCATCTTGTGTGAGCGACTGGGATTGAAACGTGCTTTTGCTTTTGATGTGCAGGCGGTTTGCAGCGGTTTCCTGTATGCACTGGAGACGGGAGCAAACTTTATTCGCTCGGGAAACTACAAGAAGATTATTGTGGTAGGGGCTGAGAAAATGTCTTCAATCATAGATTATACCGATCGTGCCACTTGTCCCATTTTCGGTGATGGTGCGGCAGCCTTCATGCTGGAACCTACTACAGAAGATTTGGGTGTAATGGATTCAGTGCTGAGAACGGATGGTAAGGGACTGCCTTTCCTGCATATTAAGGCGGGAGGTTCTGTATGTACTCCTTCGTATTATACACTGGATAATCACATGCATTACATCTATCAGGAAGGACGTACGGTTTTCAAATATGCTGTGGCCAATATGGCTAATGCTTGTGAGGCTGTCATTGAAAGAAATCATTTAAGTAAAGATGATATTAGTTGGGTAATTCCCCACCAGGCCAACCAGCGCATTATCACTGCTGTGACGCAGCGCCTGGAGATTCCAGCCGAGAAAGTGATGGTCAATATCGAACGTTATGGGAATACGAGTGCCGCCACACTTCCGCTTTGTATCTGGGATTTTGAAGATAAGCTAAAGAAAGGTGATAACCTCATCTTTACAGCATTTGGGGCAGGGTTTGCCTGGGGTGCTATTTACGTAAAGTGGGGATATGACGGAAAAAAGGAATAGTAACTGTTTCTTTTTTTGAGTACCATATCTATTGAAGTTATTATAAAATATTATCTTTGTGGGGAATCATTGCATGACAACACATTGTTAACCATATAATAACTTAAAAAACAACCAACGTATGAATCATGAACTATCAATGAGCGCCAACCTGTTGGTGGCTGCTCTTCAAAAACCGGCTTCCGAATTTACGAAAGCAGACATTATTTCTTATATCAAGGAGAACGATATCCGCATGGTGAACTTCATGTATCCTGCAGCAGACGGGCGGCTGAAAACATTGAATTTTGTCATTAACGACGCTGCTTACCTTGATGCCATACTGACTTGTGGTGAACGTGTAGACGGATCAAGCCTTTTCCCATTTATTGAAGCGGGCAGTAGCGACTTGTATGTAGTGCCGCGTTTTTGTACAGCCTTTATCGATCCTTTTGCTGAAACCACAACACTTTCCATGCTTTGCTCTTACTTCAATAAAGATGGCGAACTATTGGAAAGCTCACCGGAATATACGTTGCGTAAAGCTTGCAAAGCCTTTACTGATGTAACCGGAATGGAATTCCAGGCTATGGGCGAATTGGAATATTATGTGATATCAGAAGATAGCGGCCTGTTCCCTGCTACTGATCAACGTGGCTATCATGAATCTGCTCCTTATGCCAAGTTCAATGACTTCCGTACCGACTGTATGCTGCATATTGCAAAGGCGGGCGGACAGATTAAATACGGGCATTCCGAAGTAGGTAATTTCACGCTCGACGGTAAAATCTATGAGCAGAATGAAATTGAATTCCTGCCGGTGCGTGCCGATCTGGCTGCCGATCAGTTGATGATTGCGAAATGGGTTATCCGTAACTTGGCTTATCAATATGGATATGACATTACGTTTGCACCGAAAATTACAGCCGGAAAGGCCGGTTCAGGATTGCATATCCATATGCGTATCATGAAAGACGGTCAAAACCAGATGCTGAAAGACGGTGTACTCTCCGAAACTGCCCGCAAGGCTATTGCGGGAATGATGGAACTTGCACCTTCCATTACGGCTTTCGGCAATACGAATCCTACTTCTTATTTCCGTTTGGTTCCGCATCAGGAAGCTCCGACAAATATCTGTTGGGGAGATCGTAACCGGTCTGTATTGGTACGTGTTCCGCTGGGATGGTCGGCAAAGACCGATATGTGTATGCTGGCTAATCCGTTGGAAGCTCCCAGCCACTATGACACTACGCAGAAACAAACCGTGGAAATGCGTTCTCCGGACGGTTCTGCCGATTTGTACCAACTGATAGCCGGACTGGCCGTAGCATGTCGTCATGGTTTTGAAATTGAAAATGCTTTGGAGATTGCGGAAAAGACCTATGTGAATGTGAATATTCATAAGAAAGAAAATGAGGATAAACTGAAACAATTGGCTCAACTTCCTGATAGCTGTGCCGCTTCTGCCGATTGCCTGGAAAAACAACGTGCTATTTTCGAACAGTACCATGTATTCAGCCCTGCAATGGTCGATGGAATTATCAGTAAATTGCGGTCCTATGAAGACCGTACGTTACGCAGTGAAGTGCATGACAATCAGGAGGAAATGCTGAAACTTGTCAATAAGTACTTCCATTGCGGATAAAGTGTAACTTGTATCTGTAGATAGAAGAATAGAACAGGGAGGTTCGGATGTAGAAGTCCGGATCTCCCTGTTTTCTTATGCTGAGATATCTTCTAATAAGATTCTAATATTGTTCTAATCGTTTTCTAACGGCTCCCTGCGGACTTGTCCGCTATTTTTGTGCCCGAAAATTGGTTCTAACTATATTAAACTTAGTATGATGAAGAAGAGAATTTTGCCAATGTTGCTGCTGGGTGGTGCGTTGCTTTTTGCGGCATGCGGACAGAGTACGGAACAGGAACAGAAGAGTGGTTATCGCATAAAGGGGGATACAGTCTATGTAGCAGACCACGTTTTGAATGAGAAAATAAAAGTATCGGAAGCCCGGCTCGAACCTTATTCCAAAGAAGTTATAACCTCCGGCATCGTGCGACCTATTCCTACCCGCTATGCCTATATTGCCCCTCCGTTTGCAGGTCGGGTGCTGAAGTCGTATATACGGATAGGGCAAACCGTGCGACAAGGCACTCCTCTGTTCGAAATCAGTTCACCGGATTTTACGACTGCACAGAAAGAATATTTTCAGGCTCTTTCATCGAGGGAACTTGCCAGAAAAGATTTGAAGCGTAAGGAAGATCTAATAAAGAATGGAGTCAGTTCGCAAAAGGAACTGGAAGAGGCGCAGAATGCTTTGCTGGTAGCCGATAAAGAGTTTGAGAATGCTTCCGCCGCATTGAAGGTGTATCAAGTGGATGATCCGGAGGAGATGATTCTGGGACAGCCGCTTATCGTTCGTTCGCCTATTTCGGGAGAAGTGATAGAGAATAATATTGTGACGGGGCAGTACCTGAAAGATGATACTGAATCTATAGCCATCGTTGCCGACTTGTCGAGTGTGTGGATTGCTGCGCAGGTGAAAGAGAAAGATATTCGGTTTATCGCTTCGGGCAGTAGTTTGGACATTGAAGTAGCGGCATTGCCCGGCACTACTATTAAAGGAAATATCTATCATGTGGAAGAGGCGGTAGATGCGGAGACGAGGTCTATCCAAGTGCTTTCTGTCTGTGATAATTCACAAGGACTTCTTAAATTGGGGATGTACACTACCGTGCATTTTCTCAGTCCGGTTATGGAGCAGGTTCAGATACCTGAAAAGGCTTTGTTGCAGGGAGAGAAGGACAGCTACGTGTACGTCCGGCAGGCTCCGGAAGTTTTTGTGCGGAGGCCGGTGGAAGTGGAGGTCATCAGAGATGGGGTAGCAGTCATAAACAGAGGCCTGCAGCCGGGAGATGAAATTATCAGTGAAGGAGGATACTACTTAAAATAGGAAATCATGAAGAAGGAAATAATGCTTTCGGTTATACAGAAAAGATGGGTGATGCTTTGTCTGTTTGCCATGTTGTGCGTATTCGGATACTACTCGTGGAAACAACTTTCGATAGAAGCATATCCCGATATTGCAGATGTGACCTCACAGGTTGTTACCCAAGTTCCCGGTCTGGCAGCTGAGGAAGTGGAACAGCAGATTACCATACCACTGGAACGTGCCATTAACGGCTTGCCCGGTATGCATGTTATGCGCAGTAAAAGCACTTTCGGACTATCCATGATTACCATTGTTTTTCAAGATGGGGTGGAAGACTACTGGAGCCGCCAGCGTGTACAGGAAAGACTGAACGAAGTGGAACTGCCTTATGGCGCGGTTCCGGGACTCGACCCGTTGACATCGCCTATAGGAGAGGTATATCGCTATATCATTGAGAGTGACCGGCATTCGCTGCGTGAATTGACCGACTTGCAGAATTGGGTCATCATCCCCCGCATCAAGGAAGTGCCTGGAGTGGCCGATGTCACCAACTTCGGGGGAATAACCACTCAGTTCCAGGTAGAAGTAGATCCGCATAAGTTGGAGCAATACAATTTATCTCTTACTCAGGTTATCGAAGCAATCGAGAATAATAATGCCAATGTGGGAGGCAGTGTGTTGAATCGTGGTGATCTGGGCTATGTGGTGCGTGGTATCGGACTGATAGAGAACTTGGACGATTTGGGTCATATCGTAGTCAGTACTACCTCCGGAGTGCCTGTATTTCTCAGTGATATAGGCTCCTTGAAATATGGAAATCTGGAAAGAAAAGGCGTATTGGGCTATACAGACCGTATGCGCAACTATTCTGAAAGTCTGGAAGGAATTGTGCTTTTGTTGAAACATGAGAATCCATCACAGGTACTTGCAGGTATTCATGCGGCAGTGGATGAACTGAATCACGAGATGCTTCCGGAAGGAGTGCATATACATACTTTTCTGGATCGCACCAGTCTGGTAGATACTACGTTGAGTACAGTTTCTCATACCCTGTTGATGGGAATGGCTTTGGTCATCGTAGTGCTCATTCTGTTTCTTGGAAACTGGCGTGGGGCATTGCTGGTGTCTGTCACGATACCTGTCTCCCTCCTTATAGCTTTCATTCTGATGCATCTTACGGATATTCCGGCTAATCTGCTTTCGCTCGGTGCCATTGACTTTGGTATTATCGTAGACGGTGCTATTGTCATGCTGGAAACCATTCTCAAGAAACGTGAAGATCATCCTGAAAACTGCCTGGAAGAGAAAAGCATAGCTCGGCGTACCAAGGAAGTGGGGCGTCCCATTCTATTCTCCACGATTGTGATTATTACGGCTTACCTGCCGCTGTTTGCTTTTGAACGTGTGGAGCGGAAGCTTTTCACACCGATGGCATTCACGATGAGTTATGCCATGATAGGAGCACTTCTGGTTGCACTTTTACTGATTCCGGGACTGGCTTATGCCATCTATCGCAAGCCGCGCAAGCTTTATAGGAACCGCTGGCTGGAGAAGTTGAAAGAGAAATATGCAAGTGTAGTAGCGAAAGTCATTGATGCTCCTCTGAAGGCGATTATACCATCGGTTGTATTTCTGGTAGCGGGCATCGTCCTCAGTATTACGGTTGGTAAAGACTTCCTTCCGGAGTTGGACGAAGGCTCCATCTGGCTGCAAGTCAATCTGCCGCCCGGCATTTCGGTGGAAAAGTCGAGAGAGTTTTCCGATACCTTGCGTGCCCGTACGATGAAGTATCCCGAAGTAACCTATATTATGGTGCAGGCGGGGCGCAATGACGATGGAACCGATCCATTCACCCCTTCGCATTTTGAAGTTTCCATCGGCGTCAAACCCTATGGTGAATGGCCCAAGGGAAAGACCAAAAACGACCTGATTCAGGAACTGGAAAAGGAGTATGCGACTCTTCCCGGCTTTAAAGTCGGCTTCAGTCAGCCTATGATAGACGGAGTGATGGATAAGATAGCCGGTGCGCATAGCGAGCTGGTGGTGAAGGTGTATGGAGAGGATTTCCGTGAGACACGTCGTCTTGCGGAAGATATAACCCAAGTGTTGGGAACAGTGAAAGGTGCCGTTGATCTTGACATCGACCAAGAACCTCCGTTGCCTCAACTGCAGATTATTATGGATCGTAGTGCCATTGCCCGTTACGGTCTGAAGGTTTCGGATGTAGCTGATTTGATAGAAGTTGCCATTGGTGGTAAAGCCGTAGCCCAGTTGTACCAAGGCGATAGGCAGTACGACATTACCTGCAAATATAAAGAAGATGCACGTGATACTCCCGAAAAGATAGCCGGACTTATGCTGACTTCTTCTACCGGTGCCAGGATTCCGCTTTCGCAAGTTGCCGATATCCGGCTGAGCATTGGTGAAAGTACCATTACCCGGGAGATGAACAGGCGCCATCTGACGGTAAAGCTGAATCTTCGCGGGCGCGATCTGTCGTCTTTCCTGAGTGAGGCACAGAAGGCAATCAGTGAAAAGGTGGATTATGACAAAAGTAAATATACCGTCAAGTGGGGAGGGGCTTTTGAAAATCAGCGACGAGCTTATACCCGACTGGCGGTCATTATTCCCTTGACGTTGATGTGCATGTTCATTCTGCTTTATGCAACGTTCGGAAAGTTCCGGCAGGCAGGTTTGGTACTGCTTATTGTACCTCTGGCACTCTTTGGAGGTATGCTTGCCCTCAACGTGCGCGGCATGACGCTGAATGTATCGTCGGCCGTTGGCTTTATAGCTATGTTCGGGCTTTCCATACAGAACGGTATCATCATGGTGTCACAAATCAACGGGTTGCGCAGGACGGGAATGGAACTTCGCCAATCTGTGGTGGAAGGGGCGCGGCAACGTTTTCGTCCTATTCTGATGACTTCCGTCACCACCATACTTGGATTGTTTCCTGCTTCGATGGCAACCGGAATCGGTAGCGATGTACAGCGCCCGTTGGCAACGGTCATCGTATATGGGTTGATGTTTGCGACACTTGTCTCCATGTTTGTGCTTCCGGTGTTTTATTACTTAGTTGAAAACCGTGTTTTTATTAAAAAGAAGAATGATGAAAATGAACTTACGATATAGAGTTTTACTCATACTGCTGGTGTCAGGAATGACATGTATTCCGTCTTTTGCTCAAGTCCGTGAGTATCCGCAGCAGGATATTTCTTTTACGGAATATCTGAATCGGGTAGGGAAGAGTAATCTGGGATATCTGGCAGAGAGATTAAATGTCAGCATAGCTGATGCGGAAACGGTTGCGCAGAAGGTGCTTCCCGATCCGGAACTGGAGTTTGAAGCGGGTAGTGATAACTTTTCATTGGGGCTTTCCTATTCTCTTGAATTGGGTAACAAGCGTGGAAACCGTATTCGGCTTGCACGCAGCCGGGCAGAACTTGAAAAACTGTTGCTGGAGCAAGGCTTTCAGGATTTGAGAGCGGATGCCGCCGATCTTTTCTTCGAAGCCATCCTTCAGCGAGAGCTGCTTGGCGTACAGAACCGTTCATATCAATATATGTTGCAACTCAGCCAGTCGGACAGTCTGCGCTATGCTGCCGGTGAGATTACCGAAAACGATGCCCGCCAGTCAAAGCTCGAAGCCATGACTTTGCTGAATGCCGTTTACACTCAGGAGGCGGCTTATCAATCAGCTTTGGTGATGCTCAACCGGCGCATGGGGGCTACGGCTGATACATTGAATATCCCATTGGGCAATTGGGAGGAATTAAGCAGGGATTTTGCGTTGGCAGAGTTGATAAAGGTGGGATTGGACAATCGCATAGACCTGCTTGTAGCACAGAAGGGCACAGAAGTCAGTGCCCGTGAGTACAAGCTGACAAGAGCTGAACGTCGTCCCGATATAGCCCTTTCCGCATCTTATGAAAGAGATTGGCATGGATTTTTTCCTCCGGTCCGTTCTGCCATTGGCGGAGTATCGGTTCCTCTGAAATTTTCGAATGTGAATAAGGGAGCGATAAAGGCGGCTAAACTTCGCATAACTCAGTCGGAAGTTAGGGAGCGGGATATGGAATTGCAGATACAGGCGGAGATTCACCAGGCTTGGTACAACTATGAGGCGGAGAAAAAGAAAGTATTTCAATATAGAGCCGGCGTACTCGAAGATTCCCGCAAGGTGCTCGACGGAATGGTCTACAAGTACAAGAGGGGAGAAACGAACATTCTGGATGTGCTGGTTGCCCAGCGCACCTACAATGAGGTGCAGCAGGGATATCTGGAGACGATGAAGGGATATGCTGCTTCATTGGTAGAGCTTGAGAGGGCTTGTGGTATATGGGATCTATGTTTTTGAATTATATCAAGAGTAGAGCGGGGATCCATTCTTTTGGACATATCCCCGCTCCGTTTTTTATATAAAGTTTTTGTGTTTCTGTTTTTACTTAATATACACTTGCCGATTGAATAACTATCTTTTCTAACAGCCCCTGCATTTTCCCTATAACCGGTTCTTTATCAAGACCGTATTCTGCACCCATCACTTTCATTTGCGGGAAAGTAGCCCATACACTACCGTTCTTGTCTTCCCAGACAGATATCTTCAGTGGTAATTCAATGGAGATGCTGGGATTCTCTTGCATTAATTGGGTTCCTACCTTGGGTGAACCGAAAACGATAACTTGGTTCGGACGGAGTTCAAGACCTACCTCTTCAGCATTTTTGCCATGGTCGAATTTTGCAAATACAGGTATCCCCATAGTCTTCAGAGTCTGTTCGATGTGGGCCATTGTTTCTGCTACGCTGAACTGGCTTTCGTAAGTATAGAGCAGGTTATCATTGGTACCTGTTCCCATCTTGTTGCTATCGAAGGCAGCAGCAATTTTGCGTCCCAGATTTGTCAGGTCAACCCTTTCTTTGTTGGCAAGCAGAGTTACGCATACCAATTCCGATGCATCCGTAAAGCGGCTCAGGAAAGCTGAATGTCCCGATACGTTTCCTTTTATATCCATCAGACCTTTGTGGTTGTAGAACTGCCAGCCGGCTATCGCAGGAATAATCTTTCCATTTGCCAGTTGGGTAGGTTTATAGATCATTTCTCGGTTTTCCGGTTTAGCTATCAGTACACCTCCGGCGAGGCCGATGTCCCAATGACTGACATTTTCGGCAGATGCCCATATATCAGAAAAACCTTTCATTGAGGAGGAGCTGATAGCAGGGGCGGCAACTAACTTTCCATCCTTTTCTATATATCCCGTAGTCGTCTCTGACGGGTTGATGTAGTCTTTATCTTTCTTGAAAATCTGGTGTACATTGGCAGTCGTTGTAACATCTTCTTGTTTTACTCTGGCTAAATCCTCTCTGAAATAGGTCTGTTGCAGACCGAGGTAATCTATCTGATACTTCTTCACAAAGTTGTGATACGACATCTTGCTTACTTTCTCAATAATAGAAGTCAGCAACAGAAAGTTTGTAGCACTCTGCTTTACGTCTGTACCCGGTTCAAAAGCCAGTGGAATAGCTTCTACCGTTTTTATCAGTTGTTCGGGCTGATAATCGGCAGATACATTGAAGCCCTTTTGCGAACGGTAGTCGGCAATGCCCGAACTATGTTGCATCAGCTGGAGGATGCTGATATTTTTCCAGTTCTCCGGAATATCCTTAAGATACTTGCCAATAGTATCGTTCAGGTCCAGTTTATCTTTTTCATATAACTGCATGATGGCTACTGCCGTGAAGCCTTGTGAAATAGGGCCGATAGGCCAAAGTGTTTTTGCAGCTGCCAGATTCCCTTTCTCAAAATCTGTTACTCCGTAGCCCACTACGCGCGGAATGTAAGGTGCTTGCACAATGGCGAGCGTCATGCCCGGTATGCCCTGTTCTTCCATGAACTCATAAATCATTTGGTCGATAGTCTTTCCCTGATAGGCTACATGCACATTGCCTCTGCCTTCCTGCGGCAGTTGATTTTCATACTTCTTCATAATTGTTCCTCCGTTTTGTGCTAAAATCGTTCCCGAAATCAGCAAACCTGCTAATGTTATTAATTTCTGTTTCATACTGTTTTCCGTTAGAGTTTTATTCTTATTTTCTGATGTTGCAAAGGTAGGCGGTTCCGTTGGGGTGGGGGATAACGATATCACATGTATAGTTTGCAATTATTCCCGATTTCAGTGAATCGCTGCTTTTTCATGAAAGAATAGTGGTTCAGGTAAAACAATATTTCTAAAAGAGTTTGCTTTTCCAGTTGATTTTAATAGATTTGTTGTTTACTGAATAATCAAAGAATACACCATGTCCGAAATTGCTAACTATTTCCTTTATAGAAATGCCGAGGGCGAAACCGGTTTATCCGCTAACACCATTGACGACCTGAATCTGGACGATTTGTTTGCCGAGATCGATTATTGTCATTCCAGCATAGGCAGGCAATACTTGTATTATCTTCTGCTATCCGATAAAACCTCTGGCATGGAAAAGCAGGAAGCCCTTCTGTCTTCATTGACAACTCATGCGGAATTGCGTACTCTTTTGAGTAATGCATTGAAGGAATTGGATAAGCCGGATGCTTATTCCATTGTATCCATTCTGGAAAACGACAACACAGGGATTGGTGCTAAGGAGATGGTTCTTATTAATATATGCCGGTTTCTGCCTTTGTTGTTTCTGGCTTTGATGCTGATCACTCATTCGGGAGTGTTTCTTACTTTATTTGTCTTTTCATTTGTGGCGAATGCGGTGTTGCACTATCGTAATAAGGCGAAAATCCAGAGATACTTTTTCTCCATACCTCAGCTTCTGAAGATGATAAGACAGGCGGGAAAGCTGGCGCAGAATAAGGAGTTTGTCTCTGTAGATCCTTCTATCACGACTGACTTGAAAGCTGTGGAAGGTCTGAAGAAGTATATTTCTTATTTCCGTTTCAATATCAGTCTCGATAACGACATGGCTATTATGCTTTATGTGGTAGCGGAATTAATCCGGGTATTTTTTCTCCACGAGGCGTATGCGGTAGGCAGAACTTTTCATCTGTTGAAAGAGAAGGCGACGGTTATCCACAATGTTTACCGCTTTATCGGTTTTCTGGATTCTATTTTGTCTGTTGCCATCTTGAGGGAGGAGTTGCCTTATTACTGCTTGCCGGGAGATAACAAGGCAGGGGAGCGATTGCGTACACAGGCTGTGTATCATCCTCTGATAGAAAACTGTATTCCGAACGATATGGTACTGCATGAGAAGTCGGCATTGATAACCGGTTCGAATATGGCGGGTAAGACCTGTTTCATGCGTACGATAGGAGTGAATCTGTTAGCAGCGAAAGCACTTCATACCTGTTTTGCAGAAGTATTTGAGATAAATACCCGGATTTCTCTTCTATCTTCCATCCATCAGGGAGACAACTTGATGGAAAATAAGAGTTACTTTATGCAGGAAGTGATGACTATCAAGGATTTTGTAAATGAAAGCAGTCATGGAAATCACCTCTTCCTGCTCGATGAATTGTTCAGAGGAACCAATACCAAGGAACGGATAGCGATTTCGAAAGCTGTGCTTTCCTGGCTGGTGAAAAGTGATAATCTGGTATTTGTATCTACGCACGATTTGGAACTGGCCGATATGCTGGAAGAAGAATACGAATTATACTATTTCAGCGAGTCGGTGAAAGACGGTATTCTGTCTTTCGATTACAAGCTGAAACGTGGAGTTGCGACCGAGCATAATGCAATTAAGATATTGGAAATCTGCGATTATCCAGCTTCATTGGTAAGTGAGGCCCATTCAATCACGAGCATATAATGAAAAAACAGAGAGATTGTGGGCATGATACCCCGCCTCCCTCTGTTTTTACGGTAATGAGCAGATTGATTACTTCTTAGCTTCATCAGCCATAGAGTGAACTTTACCTTTGATGTCATTGGCTTTTTCTGCGATGACAGAAGTTTCATTCGCTACTTTGTCAGCTACTTTTTCTCCGGCATACAATGCCTTTTCTTTAGCAGATTCGATCAGGCATTCGGTATGTCCTTCAATTCTGTGCAGGGCATCGAATACTTCTGCTTTCATTTTTTTTGCTCTTGCACTGCGGGCAAAGCCGTAAGCCAGTGCTCCTAAGATTGAACCTACTCCCAGGCCAATCAAAAAGTGAGAATCTTTACATGTCATAATTAAACAGGTTTAATGGTTAAAAACTAAATTAATGTTCTATTTTGGTCAGAGAACAGAGTGCGCAAGGCATTAGTTCAACGGGTAGGGAAAGAATTACTACTATTTCACAATTTATGAGAATCAGGAGTTGAATTAACTCTTTCTTGTAGGGTTATGAACTAAATGATAAATAATCTTTTAGACGCGGATGACACGGATGACGCGGGTCTTTTTTTTTTCCACTTTTATAGCGCAGCCTTTTAAATCCGCGTTATCCGTGTCATCCGCGTCTAAAAAATAATATACCGAATGGCGCTAATCACTTATCACCAAACACTAATCACTTTTATTCCTTTCTTTCCTGTTATGGGTAAAACGATGATATAGTATAATAAACGTCCTATAAATGAGTGGTAAATATTTATAAAGTAAGATGTCTTTGAGATCAGTCGTATATATAGGGTATCTCAGTATGATACTTAGGGTACCTCAGTCATATACTGAGATACTATCGTTATAATATATCTGATAATCAGTTGTTTATGAAATGTTTTTTTTAATGTTGATAAATTGTGACAAATGCCCTGTTTAGAATGATGAATTATTTCCTTTTATATCGATATAAATCAAATTCAATACCAGATTCGTATCATTTATAAATATTCTCTTGTCGGATTCCTTTAGCTTTATCTTTGGCACTCATAAACATTACTACTGCACGTACGTTCTGTGGTACAAGCAGTTTTAAATCACGTAATTAAAATCAATGCTTTATGAATGTAGAAAGAAAAAATGCGAAGAGTGACTTGCGGCTTTACATGGCGGAAGTTATCAGGATGCTGAAGCGGGAAGGAAAGTTTCCGGCAATGCATGTTTATGCTTGCACACTGCGTTCCTATGAGAAGTTTCATGCAGCGGAGAAGCATCCGGAAATTGCTACAACCTCTCTGTCCATGCAGGAGATCTTCACTCCGAAGCGCCTGAAAGAGTATGAGGAGTGGCTGGCCGGACAACATTCCAGTCCGAACACTATCTCTACTTACATGCGTACATTGCAGGCGGTGTACAATCGCTGGATGTCACCGGGTACAGAGGGGTACAATCCGGTGCTGTTCAAGGATGTTTATACGAAGGTAGAGTCGCGCACCAAGCGGGCGCTGACGGCAGAACAGATGGAGCGACTCAGAAATACAGATTTCAGTATGCTGACATTGCATCAGCAACAGGTGCTTACCTACTTCTTGCTGATGTTCATGTTGCGCGGCATGCCGTTCATCGACCTGGCACACTTGCGGAAGTCGGATTTGAGAAATAGACGCATCACTTACCATCGGCATAAGACGGGGAAACTGATGGTGGTGGATGTGCCGCCCGATGCGATGAGGCTGTTGCAGAAGTACAGGGACAAGACGGATTCGGAGTATCTGTTCCCGCTTCTGCATGGAGGACTGTTCATGGAGGAACATCACCACCGCTATCAGGAAACATTGCGACATTTTAACCGGGAGTTGGCGCGGTTGATGAAACTGTTATTGCCCGGTGTTTCCGTAAGTTCGTACACCGCACGCCATACATGGGCTACACTTGCTTATCATAGTGGTGTACCTGTGGGACTGATAAGCCAGTCGTTGGGGCACTCGTCCATTCGGGTGACGATGACTTATCTGAAACCTTTTGATGCGGAGGTGATAGACAGAATAAACAGGCAAGTGATTTCCTTGGTGAAGAAAAGTAAAAAGAAGAAAGATGGCAGATTTAATATGCTGTATGGTACTTCGTTGAGGTGAAATTACTTGCATAGTAACGGCAAACTACCATTTGATACAGGTCGGAAAAGGGTTTTCGGACGGCATCATTTTATGGTAAAAAGAAGTTTTCCTGATAATAAGGTACACAAAGAAGCATTCCACTTTCAAAGGATAAAGCGGAAACACAATTCCTTTTGCCTGCTGAGGTAAAGAATCGGAAACTGTATGTATCAGGGACTAATCTTAATGTTGTTTTTGCTGTCCGATATAAGATTTATTCATATTTTGTTAGGGTTTGTTTGCTTTTCTGTCAAAAAAGACGCAACTTTGCATTTGTTATTTGCCGTTACTATGCAAGTAATTCCAACAAACGCATTAATTATACAGTTTATGAAGAATATAGAACTGCCCATCAAAAGAGGAGACCGCGTGTGGGTGAAGATTTGCAATGAGCGAAATGGCTCATACACTTCGCGTATGGCAGAGGTGATATCTATATTGCAAATGTATGTTTCCGGAGCAGATGTGCCGTATGTAGCATTGCGTTATCTGGACGACCGCAGCTATGGATGTATTCCTTATGAACAAATCACCGAAGTATGCGACGAGTCCTTCTCTGAATAACAGATTTTTTGATTGATGATAGTTTTATCTGAATAATGACACTATAGTTTTGTTGATACTAATAGCCCTGCTTTCTTCATCCGCCAGTATCGTCTGACAAAGAAGAAAAGCAGGGCCTTCTTTTACAACCAACTCGAAAATCTCTTGATATACCAATTCTTTACCAGTTGAGTCAGTACGCAATAGGAAAGCAGAATACCCACCAGCCACGGGAAGTAACTCAATGGAAGCGCTTGCAAACCGATGGATGCTCCGAAAGATGTGAACGGTATGGCAATTCCTATAATCATCACTAAAGAAGTCATACCGATTACGGGCCATGTGGCACGGCTCTGTATGAACGGAATTTTCCGCGTACGTATCATGTGTACAATCAGGGTTTGCGAAAGCAGTCCCTCGATGAACCATCCCGACTGGAACAAGGATTGGTGTTCCGTATTGTTGCATCCGAACACATGCCACATTACCAGATAAGTGACAATATCGAATATGGAACTGATCGGACCGATATAAATCATGAAACGTTTCAGGTCAGATGCATCCCATCTGCGTGGCTTCCTCAGAAATTCCGGGTCCATACGGTCGAACGGAATTGTTGTTTGCGAAATGTCATACAGCAAATTCTGGATGAGCAGATGGATCGGCATCATTGGCAGGAACGGCAGGAATGCACTGGCAAACATGACGCTGAACATATTACCAAAGTTTGAACTTGCCGTCATCTTGATGTACTTATTGATATTCCCGAAAGTTTTCCGGCCTTCCAGTACCCCGTCTTCCAGTACCATCAGATCTTTTTCCAGCAGGATGATATCGGCACTTTCCTTGGCGATGTCCACTGCGGAATCTACCGAAATGCCGATGTCCGATTGCCGTAAGGCTGCAGCGTCATTGATGCCGTCTCCCAGAAATCCTACGGTATTGTCCTGTTCCTGTAAGATGGAAATAATCTGTGTCTTTTGCAGAGGCGTCAATTTGGAAAAGCAGGTGGTAGTCTTTACCTGTTCTTTCAAAATGGCCTCATCCATATTCTCAATGTCCGGTCCGGTCAATGAATAGCTTGTGTCGATACCGACTTGCCGACCTATGGCTTTCACTACAATGTCATTGTCCCCCGATAAGATTTTAACTTCCACACCATATTCGTGCAGTTGCTTAATGGCTTCTGCCGCAGAGGGTTTCGGGGGATCGAGAAAAGCCAGGAAACCAATCAGAACCATTTCTTTCTCATCGCCTACGGAGAAATTGCCCGCCTTTTCTATATAGCTTTTCTGAGCAACGGCCAGTACTCTCATCCCTTTCCGGTTCATTTCTTCGCTGATCTTTTGAGCTTTGACCTTCAGCTCATCCGCCAGAGCCTGTACTTCTCCATTGAATTCCGTGTGCGAACAGATACTGAGCATCTCTTCCACAGCTCCTTTGGTGATGATTTGTCGTTTTCCCTGTTTGTCTTCTATCACTACGGACATTCTCCGGCGGATGAAATCGAACGGTATCTCGTCCACTTTGGTGTAAGCATCCTTCAGATGTTCCAGCTTTAGTTCCTTTACATGTGAGAGGATGGCTTTGTCCATCAGATTCTTTAATCCGGTTTGGAAATAGCTGTTGAAGTAAGCGTGACGCAATATCCGCTTGCTTTCGTCATTGCTGCCATCTGCATTGATATATTTTTCCAGAACAATCTTGTCGCATGTCAGCGTACCCGTTTTGTCGGTGCAGAGAATATTCATCGCACCGAAGTTCTGGATGGCATTCAGATTCTTGACAATCGTTTTCTTCTTCGACATGGACAGAGCACCTTTAGAGAGATTGGCAGTTACAATCATCGGAAGCATTTCGGGCGTGAGTCCCACGGCTACCGAAATGGCGAAGATAAAAGCCTCGAACCAATCCCCCTTCGTAAACCCGTTGATGAAGAAGACGAATGGAACCATGACCAACATAAAGCGAATGAGCAGCAGACTTACTTTACTGATTCCTCTGTCAAAAGCGGTAGTAGCACGGTGTCCTGTGAGGTTGCGGGCGATAGTACCGAGGAAAGTCCTGTTGCCGGTTTCAAACACAATGCCTTTGGCTGCGCCACTGATAACGGTGGAACCCATGTAGCAGATGTTATCCAGTTCCACGATACTGCCTTTCCGGTATTGTTTTTCCTTTACTTCCGGAAACTTCTCTATCGGTTCCGACTCTCCGGTCAGGGAAGCCTGGCTGATGAACAAGTCCTTTGATTCGATGATACGCATGTCTGCCGGAATCATGTCTCCGGCTGCCAAGAAGACGATGTCTCCCGGAACCAATTCCGTGATATCCAGTTCTTCTTCACCGCTTCCGGCACGCTTCACGAGACAGGTGTTCTTCACCATTTTCATCAGCGAATCTGTGGCTTCGTTGGCTCTCCATTCCTGCCAGAAACGCAGGATGGCACTGCACACTACCATGACGGCGATGATGACGACTCCCGTCCATTCCTGTTCTCCCGGCTCTGCCATGAGTACGTCGATGATGAGTGATATGATTGCCAATCCGGTCAGTACTCCTATGAACGGATTGATGAAAGTCTTGATGAATACGATGAACGGATTCTTCTTTTGTTCGTGAACCACTTCGTTCTTTCCATACGTAAGCCGGCGGTCTTCAACTTCTGCCCTTGTCAACCCGAGCCTTGTCGTTTGCAGGTATGAGTAAACGGATTTTGCCGGTTGTGTGGCAGTCAGGAATACTTTCTCGGAGTTGAATGCATACTGAGGCTGTTGTAACTTTTTCTTCCACTTCATAATCTCTTTCCTTTTTTGAAGTTACTAATTGCGTTTCTATTTCACGACGCAAAAGTAAGAACGGCTTCGTGGGGAAGCCGTTAGAGATTTATTAGAGTAATATTAGAAAACCATTAGAGAGATCAGATATGCGGGAGCTTAACGACGTAAGTGGTCCCTTCACCCGGATGCGAGAAGACGGATATTTCCCCTTTGTGCAGGCTCAGTATCTTTTGTGCCAAAGTCATGCCGATGCCGTAGCCGGATGCCACATCTTTGTTTTCGCCACGATAAAAGAGTTGGAACAAGTTCTCTTTGTCTTTGTCTGACATACCCACACCGTCGTCCGAAAGGCGGATGATGGCCCATTCTTCCCAAAAAGAAATCTGGATGAAGGAAGTTTGGTCCGGGGAGTATTTACAGTTGTTTTCGATGAGGTTTACGAACGCTGTTGTAAGGAGATAGCTATTTCCGATCACCGTGAGCACCTTGTCGTCTTCGGCTTCTTGCTCGAATACGAGTTCCACATGGAAATCGGGGTGCGCCCTCAACACAAGTTCCCTTGCATCGAGCAACAGTTCGTCCAGACGGATTTCTTCTCTCTTGATTTGTTCCGGTTCATAATCCGCTTTGGCAAGATTCAGTAGTCCGTCGATGAGTTTAATCACTCTTTGCGAATCCTGCAACGCGTTGTGGATGGCGTTTTGGTATTGCTCCGGGCTTCGTTCTTTCTGCACGGCAAGATCGAGTTCGGCAGAAAGGGCAGCCATAGGGGTACGCAGTTCGTGAGACACGTTGCTGACAAACATCTTCTGCGAGTTGAATGATTTTTCCAGTCTGTCGAGCAGGGCATTGAAGGTAAGGCTCAGTTCGCCTAATTCGTCTTTCTCATTCTTGACAGGCAGGCGTTTGTTGATTCGTGAGGCGGTTATGTTCTCCGCTTCTTTCACGATGCTTCTGATGGGTGTCAATGCGCTCCGGGCAAGGAGGTAACCTACAATAATCAGCACGGTCAGTCCGCTGAACAGTAATAGGGCAAGTGTCTCTTTCAGGATTTCCCGCTTGGCATATCCGTAGCCGTCGTAGGCAGCGGCGGTAACGATGTAATCCTTGCCTCCGAAAGTATAGATGATGCCTACTCCCTGGTAATCCTCGATGTAGAAGTCTATTTCTTTCTTTTGGAGGATGCGCTCTATCATTTTCGGAGTTTCCTTTATGATGTCGTTTTGTAAGGCGTCGTGGTATAACATCCGGAAGTCGGTGTCGTAGACGGCTACTTCTACTTCGTCAATGAACTTTTTGTTGTTCAGGTAAATGGATTGCATGGTTTCGGCATCCACCTGGTTGTTCAGAAACAGGTGTGCCTTGGTGATTGCTTCGCTTTTCAGATTCCTGAAAAAGGCATTGCTGCGCGAGTGTTCACTGACGTAGTAGATGGCAGTGATGAATACCAGGAATACGGCAGCTGTGATACAGGTGTACCGCAGGGTTAAGGCTGTCCTGATCTTCATAGTTTATCCGTCAGTATAAAGCCCATACCGGCTTTGGTATGGATCAGTTTGGTGTCGAAGTCCTTGTCTATCTTTTTGCGAAGATAGTTGATGTATACATCGATAAAGTTGGTTCCGGTATCAAAGTGAGTATTCCAGACCTTTTCGGCTATTTCTATGCGGCTGAGAACCCGCTCTGCATTCTCGGCCATGTAGAGCAACAGGTTGTATTCTTTGGGTGAAAGTTTGATGGGAGTGCCGTTTCGGGTTACGTTCTTTCCTTGTAGGTCAATGTACAGGTCGGAATATCTGATCTCTCGGGGCTGCGGTGCGGCTGCTTCATTATTACGTTTCAGCAGTACCCTGATTCTTGCATAGAGTTCGCGGAAATCGAAAGGCTTCACCATGTAGTCATCGGCTCCTGCATCGAATCCATCCAGTTTATCATCTGTAGAGCCTAAGGCTGTCAGCATCAGGATAGGGATGCCTGGATTCGTTTTGCGGATTTCTTTACATAGTTCAAAGCCATCCATCTTGGGCAGGATAATATCGGAAATTACCAGGTCGAAAGTATGGGCACGGAAGAGGCGTAGTCCCATGATGCCATCGTAAGCCACCATGGTTTGATAACCATTCTCTTCCAGTCCATTCTTGAGCAGGCTGGCTACTCTTGGTTCGTCTTCAATAATCAATATCGTATGCATGGTCCGTATTTTTTATAGATTCCAGTTGTTTTTGTTTGAGACCATACAAATATAGAGATTATTTGTGAGTTTCTCTTTTCTTACTCTTTTAATAAAGGTAACTGATTCAGCATATTCCTGATTTTAATAGCAATACGTGGCATTGGTTCGGCTACGGTCAATCCTATCAGGTCATATTCGGAAGCAATGTCGTTAATCACGCGGACTACTTCCTCGGTCTTCATTCCGCCCGGTTCTACGCCGACGCCTGCTATCATGTCGGCAGGATCTATCACGTCCAGGTCAAAGTGGATGACAACCTTGGAAGCTCCGGTACTTTTCAACCATTCCATAATGGCGGAACTGTTGTCCGCTGTTTCTTTCGGTGCCAGACCTTTTATGCCCAATTCCTTTTGCCGTTCCTGCATGCCTTTGTCCCATGAACGCAGCCCTACGATTAATGCTTTGGAAGCGTCAAACTTACCGGGCAACAAGTTCATAATCTCTTCGTCACCCATTCCGAAGCAAGCGGTGAGGGCCATGGCATGATACCCTTTGTATTCATCATAAGGCAGGTTGATGTCCGGATGCGCATCTATCCAGACTATGGCTACATCGTTCGGGTATCGGGCAGCCAGATAAGTGAACGGAACAACGCTGACCGAACATTCTCCGCCCAGGATGATAATCCGGTCCGGTTTGTTTTCGTTAAGTATATCGAGCGCAGCCTTGCTTTGTTTGACAATCACGTTACGGGAGCTGATACCCTTTTCCGTTGTTCTGTCGTTTATATCGAGAGATACCGGAACTTCCACGGTTTTCTGATTGCTGTCCGGAGCCAGCAGGTTCAGTAACTGGGCACCTAAATAATAACCTCTGGAAGAGTCTTCTGCCGGAATATCCGGCATCCAATGATCTACGATTCCGCCTTGCCATTGCGGATAAATCAGGCGGAGAGGGGTGGTTTCTTTCTTCATATCTTTACTTTTTACGGGTTGTTGTGCATACATTGAAGCGACTCCAATAATGAGTGCAGCTGATAATAAATACTTTCTCATTTTTAGGTACAAAAATAAGAAGTGGCGGAGTAATACACAAGTACGGCTAAATTATTCATATACTGATAAATTTATCCCTACCTGTAAAAGCGTTTATTTCATTTTTACGAGAATGGGATCTAAGCGATAAATTTTTAGTGATAAAATGTAATGAATGCGAAACGTTTTGGTAGATGTTTTTTGTTTGTCCGGCATACTTTCTTTTGCCTGTTTGCTTGTCCTTTTCTTAATAAGCTGTATCTTTGTAGGTAAACTAATGTATTCCAATTAATACTCAGATAATATGGAAGAGCTTCAAGATAAATATGTGCGTTTCGATTGGGCAATAAAACGCTTGCTCCGTCAGAAGGCAAACTTTGGTGTATTAGAAGGTTTCCTCACCGTGTTTTTGGGTGAGAAAGTTACTATTCTGGAAATACTGGAGAGTGAAGGTAATCAGCTATCTGCCGAAGATAAATTCAATCGTGTGGATATTAAGGCGCGTAACAGTAAGGATGAGATTATTATTATCGAGATACAAAACACTCGTGAACTTTATTATCTGGAACGGATTCTTTATGGCGTTGCCAAGGCCATCACTGAACACATCTCGTTGGGCGAGACTTATTATAAGGTGAAGAAAATATATTCTATCAGTATTCTTTACTTTGATATCGGGAAGGGTAGTGACTACCTGTATCATGGTCAAAATCATTTTGTAGGTGTGCATACAGGTGACCGCCTGCAAGTGAATGTCAAAGAGCGTGATGCTATCGTACCTCGAATGCCTGCTGAGATATTTCCTGAATACATCTTGATTCGTGTGAATGAGTTTGATAAGGTGGCTGCCACCCCGCTTGAAGAATGGATGAAATACTTGAAGTATGGCACTATTTGTCCTGATACCACAGCTCCCGGTTTGAGTGAAGCTCGTGAGAAACTGAAATATTTTTCCATGCCTCCTAAAGAACGTATGGCTTATGATGAGCATTTGAGTGCTGTGATGATTCAGAATGATGTGCTGGATTCAGCCAAACTGGAAGGCAAGATGGAAGGACGTGAGGAAGGACGTGAGGAAGGACGTGAGGAAGGACGTGAAGAAGGTCGTGCAGAAGGTCGTGAAGAAGGACGCGCGGAAGCTTACCTGACCGTTGCCCGTAACATGAAGCAATTAGAGACTCCTATTGACATTATAGTTAAAGCTACCGGTCTAACGCCAGAAGAGATTGACGCTTTGTAGTCTTTTGTGCAGTTTTCCTCTGATATGATTACTTTTGTGCAAACTTGACTCTATGTATAAGAAGAAAATACCTTTTGATATTGATTGTGGCATAAAGATAACGATGGAGGTGATAGGCGGTAAATGGAAGTCCTGTATTATTCAGGAATTGCTCACCAGCCCTAAACGCCCGAGTGAATTGCATCGTTTGTTTACAGATGCAAGTCCTCGGGTTATCAATCAGCAGTTGAAAGAACTGGAAATGCACGGCATGGTCGAGAAGAAGATATTTACAGTACTTCCGCCTCACACGGAATACTCCATAACGGAAGCGGGCAGAACACTCGTTCCCATTATCGAACAGCTTGAGGCATGGGGCGGTGATTTCCGTCCGAAGATGAAAGAGATACTGGGAATGGAATAGATTTGCAGCCTGTTGTTTTAGTCGAATGGTACCTTCCAATTTTCATCCAGATAGGCGGCGAAACACATGCCTATCTGTTCTTTATTGTTCTTTTCTTCGGCCAATGCAGGTATCTCGTCCAGAGAGAAATAGTTGCTTTCGGTAGTCTCTATATTGCTCTGAAAACTTCCGCCTGTTACTTCGCAAAGAACAAAGGCTTTGCAGACATTGTATGCATAAGGAGGCACGTTGTGCAGGTTTCTATCCTGCAAAGCAATCAGGCGTACGGCCTTTACATCCAGTCCGGCTTCTTCTTTGACTTCTTTCTCCGTATTGGTTTTGATGCTTTGGTTGACGTCTACCCAGCCACCGGGCATAGACCATACACCAGCTTTTTCCTTTACCAGAAGTATTTTCCCGTCTTTAAAGATGGCGGCCCGGGTATCCAGTTTAGGTGTTTGGAAACCGGTTTCATTGCAGAATAATTCTTTTACTTTCTCTATCGGCAGATCGCTTTGATGGCTCATAATCTCTGCCGATATTTCCCGGATACGTTCAAAACGCTCGATGTCGAAGGGATCGCGGGAGTAGGTCAGTCCTGCCTGAGCTATGAATTGTAATTCCTTGGCCCATTCGAGCCAGCGGGGATCAGTGTTCTTATTCATTGGATATCTGAGTTTAAAGTATCATATACAATTTTGGATATACTGGCGATGATAGCTGCATTATCTGCATCGGTTTCCTGCGACTCCATGACGAAGACAGCTATATAATATTTCTGTCCGTCGGGCAGGATAACAAAGCCTGCATCATTATCAGCAATCTTTATCCCTTCCGGAGTCCGGTCGGAAGAGCCGGTCTTATGGCCTACGATTACGTTGGCAGGCAACTGGCCTTTCAGCTTATCTTTACCGGTAGAGGTTTCCTGCATAATTGCTTGCAGGAAATCTTTATATTGGGCGGCAAACAGGGGGTGCTTGTCGGCTATATTCAATAGCCTTACTACTTCTTCCGGAGTACTCCAGTTCAGATAGGCATCTTCGGAGGTATGCATGAGGGTTTCCGTTGCCGCAAGATTACAATCCTTTATTCCTAACGATTTCACATACTCATTTACTTGGTCTATACCGCCGGCATATTCTATAAGGATATCACATGTATTGTTATCGCTTTTCGAAATGGTGTATTTCAGCAACTCTCCGAGGGAAATTGTAATATCCTGATCGGGGAATTTATCTCTTAACGGACTGTATGTGTTGGGCGTCAGTTGAGAAGACTTTACTTCGATAAGACTGTCTAAACCGACGTGGTCTTTATCCATCTTGTCCAAAACGGCCAGTCCCACGTGAAATTTGAAGACGCTTAACAGGGGGAAATGGATTTGGTTATTATAAACGGCTACAATCTCATCATTGGCGAGTACGGCAACACCTACCGTAGCTTTTTTATCTTTCAGAACAGAATCTATTTGTTGCTCTATCTTCTGCTTCGGGGTGCGGTTGGTGGTATTGCATGCACTGAACAAGATTGCCAGCGCCATACAGCTTAAAAAGAATTTTGCTTTCATAAATCTACTTTAGCGAGTTAATATTAATTCCGGTCTTACTTCTCTTATCATAACAGGTGCAATTCTTTAGCAATCCGGCAAGCTTCTATTGAATTGTTTACCTGAAGTTTCTCCAGGATATTTTGCCGGTGCCGGTTTACGGTATTTACACTTATGGATAATGCTTGGGCAATGTCCTTACTCATTTTCCCCTTATTTATCAATTGCAGGATTTCTCTTTCTCGGTCTGACAACAGGTCGTTGCAATTCTGCTTTTCCAGTTCGAGGGTTTGCCCGTCTGCTGAGTTAAGAATGGTGCAACTTAACGACGTATCCATTGAAAAGTTGTAAAGGCATAAGGACAACCATACACTTCCGTTTGAGTGGCTCGCTATATAAAACATTCTGTGCAAGATGTGTACATACCTGCCCGAATGATCGCGCATGCGTATATTGTGTATGAGGTGGTAGTCCGGACGTTTCTTTTCAGGAACACTTTTCAGGAAGTGGAAGAAGCGGAGTTCCTGCAAATGCTTTTCCTGTAGGTCGTCCGGATGGATGTGGCTGAATATTTCTTCTTCCCATATAGACTGAATGGTTTTGGCGGTATTCCGTTCTGACAATCCCAGATTCTCGGCTACCCCGCCGTAATAAATATAACTAATATTTGCTTTCATATCGCTCAATACTGCTATGGCATTTTCGGTCTGTGCATATATGGAAGCTATATGTTTGCACTCATTCAGGCGTTCCGTTTGTTTTTGTTCCTCGGTGAACGCTTGTTTCAGTAACTCTTTCTTCAGTTTATTTACGATGTCCATACGGCATGGAGATGGGAAAAATGGTTATTAATCAGTATTGCCGACTTATCTGTAAGCCTTTACCTTTGCAAAGGTAATGAAAACTAATGGTTATTTATTTAAGTACAATAAATTATGGAGAGTGAAAAAGCAAAAGCGAAAGCCGGGAAATTGTATGATGCCAATAATGATATGGAGCTTGTATCGGAGAGGGAAGTTTGCAAAGAAGTATGTTATGAACTGAATAGTCTGCGCCCTTCACAAAAGAAAGAACGCGAGAGCATTATCCGCCGGTTGTTCGGCAAGACCGGGAAATCCTTCTTGATAGAACAACCGTTTTATTGTGATTACGGATATAATATAGAAATAGGGGAGAACTTCTATTCGAACGTGAATTGCGTTATTCTGGATGGAGCCAAAGTTACATTTGGCGATAATGTTTTTGTGGCTCCGAATTGTGGTTTCTATACTGCCGGACATGCCTTGGATGCGGAGCAGAGAATCCAGGGACTTGAATATGCTTATCCTATCACTATCGGAAATAATGTGTGGATTGGTGCCCAGGTCTGTGTGTTGCCGGGAGTGACGATTGGTGATAATACGATTATTGGTGCCGGAAGTGTGGTCACAAAAAGTATTCCTGCCAATGTACTGGCTGTCGGTAATCCTTGCCGTGTGCTACGTACGATTACCGAAGCGGACAGGGCTAAATATATATCAGAATAATAATTCATTAAAATGACACGGGAAATGAAAAAGTTACTTTTTAGTCTGTTGATGATGATTGGGGTGGAAGCCTCTTTTGCACAGACGTTGGAAAAAATGCAGTGGTTCAACGAACCTGAACAGTGGGAAATAAAGGATAAAAGTCTTTCAATGTTTGTCACTCCGCAGAGTGATTACTGGCGTATCTCTCATTATGGCTTTACTGTGGATGACGCCCCTTTCTATTATGCAACGTATGGCGGTGAATTCGAAGTTAAAGTGAAAGTGACGGGCGATTATAAGGCACGCTTTGACCAGGCGGGACTGATGTTGCGCATCGATCATGAAAACTACATCAAAGCAGGTATTGAGTTTGTAGACGGAAAATTCAATCTGAGTACAGTGGTGACTCACAAGACCAGTGACTGGAGCGTAATCACGTTGGATAAGCCCGTTCCTTATATTTGGATTAAAGCTGTCCGCAGGCTGGATGCTGTTGAAATCTTCTATTCGTTTGATGACAAGACTTATACGATGATGCGGAATGCATGGTTGCAGGATAATATTCCAGTGAAGGTTGGATTCATGGCTGCCTGTCCCGACGGAGGCGGGTTTAATGTTAAGTTTGAGAACTTCAAGGTAAAGCACCTGCCTGATATGCGCAGGTTGGAATGGCTGAAAAGGAATGCAGAATAAATAGGGTTGGTTCAATTAAGTTTGGTAAAAAGACAAATGCCGGCAAAAAAGAAGAGTGATTCTTTATTTGCCGGCATTTATTCTGTTTTGAAATTTAAAGAATTTATTTTCTGAAATAGCCTTGTTTAATATCCTATTGTGAAGCGCTCCTTGTGGTGCTTCTTCTGTTCCAGCTCGTCTACCATTGCCACGGCATAGTCTTCAACGGAGATATTGCTGTCTCCATTTGCATCTACCACTAAGTCGTCTTTTCCGAAACGGAACTTTCCGGTACGTTTTCCCGGTGTCATGTTGGCGGCAGGAGAGAGGAATATCCAGTCAATATCTTTTTCCTTGCGAAGTGTATTCAGATAGAATTCTCCGAGGGATTTGATTCCGGGCAACAGTTGGGCTGGAACATCGTCAGCATCCATCACCATCTTTCCGGGAGCGTAGAACAGGGTTCCGGCACCACCCACGATAAGCAGACGCTCAACGCCGGCTTTCTTCACACTATCCACTATCAGCGGATAGTTCTTCAGCGTTTCTTCGTAAATATTGGGGTTCTTCCAGCCGGGGTTATAAGCACTGATGACGGCGTCTTTTCCTTTACAGGTTTCAATCAGAACATCGGCATCGGTCACATCTGCCTGAACGACTTTCAGGTTCGGATTGCTGACAGTCACCTTAGCCGCGTCGCGTACGATGGCAGTTACTTTGTGGCCTCTGTTCAGTAATTCATTGAGGATAGCGGTTCCTACAAAACCGCTGGCTCCTATTAGTACTACATCTTTCATAATGGTTCGTTATTTATATTTCTATATTAAACTGTTTATCTACAATAAAAGTTTGACGGTGGTTGCTCTTTTTGAGAATGTTTAATAACTTGTCCTCTTGTCAATCAGCTTAATCTTCGGGATGCAAGAAACTATTCTTCAAAATTCTAAAATCTAATCTTACAACAGTTGTGTTTCTTTCTTACAATAGTTGTTGTAAGAAAGAAACACAACTGTTGTAATAAAATATAATATATGTTGTAAGAATAATAATGTGCATAAACAGAATTAGTTTCTTGCGGATAGGATTTTAATTCTACGCAATTACAGAAATAATTTATAATAAGTTGTCAATAGGTTCTTTGCAACCCGGTTGCATTTCCTGTTCCTTACCTTTGTACCAAATAAAAAAGTAAGAAGATTATGGAAAGTACATGTCAGTGTTGTTGTTCACATACTCATTCGCAGAGCAAAGAAAAAGAGAAATCTCTCATTCGGAAGTGGTGGGCTCCGGTGTTGTCCGGTGTCTTCCTTCTGCTGGGTATTATCTTCCAGCATAAGGAATGGACGTGGTTCGCTAATCCGGTTGTCGAGCTTCTTTGGTTTCTTATAGGCTTCCTGCCTGTCGGACTGCCCGTGATGCGCGAAGCCTGGGAGAGTATTTTGCAAAAAGACTGGTTCAACGAGTTTTCGCTGATGGCATTGGCTTCCCTTGGAGCCTTCTATATCGGAGAATATCCTGAAGCACTGGCAGTAATGCTGCTCTATTCCATTGGAGAGATGTTGCAGGATAAGGCTGTGAACCAGGCATCCCGTAATATCAAAGATTTGCTGGATGTACGTCCCGAACAGGTAGACGTATACCGAATGGGGGGACTGACTACCGTTTCCCCCCGTGAGGTAAATGTAGGAGAAGTGATCGAAGTGAAGCCCGGCGAACGCGTTCCCTTGGATGGTAGCCTGCAAAATCCTTATGCCGTCTTCGATACTTCGGCACTGACGGGGGAGAGTATGCCGCGCAATGTCTCCGAAGGAGGCGAGGTACTTGCCGGTATGATTGTCAGCGGACAGGCAGTGAGCATACAAGTGACGAAGCCTTATGACCATAGCACTCTGGCACGTATTCTTACTTTAGTTCAGGATGCGGCGGAACGGAAAGCACCGGCGGAACTTTTTATCCGGAAGTTCGCCCGTATTTATACACCGATTGTAGTACTGTTGGCTTTTCTTATCGTTGCCCTTCCTGCACTTGTTGCGGCTGTGCATCCGGGATTTGACTATGTGTTCAATGACTGGCTCTATCGGGGATTGGTATTTCTGGTAATATCCTGCCCTTGTGCATTGGTTATCAGCATCCCATTGGGTTATTTTGGCGGAATAGGAGCGGCTTCGCGTACAGGTATCTTGTTTAAAGGAAGTAATTATCTGGATGCCATAACCCGTATCAATGCAGTTGTATTCGATAAAACAGGTACGTTGACTACCGGTAGTTTCCGTGTGACATCCATACAGGCAACAGATATCCCCGAAGATGAATTACTGAGTTTAGTGGCATCTGTAGAAAAGAAGAGTACCCATCCTGTGGCACAAGCCATTGTGCACTATGCTGCCGGACGTGGTGTGAAACCTGCGGTTGTGACCTCTCTGAACGAATTGGCCGGATATGGTCTGGAAGCTGAGGTGGAACACCATCAGGTATTGGTCGGTAATATCCGTTTACTGATCGACCGTCAGATAGCTGTACCCGGAGAACTTGCGGATTGTATAGCTACGGTAGTGGTCTGTGCCGTGGATGGGAAGTATGCCGGACAACTGCTACTTTCAGACACTCTGAAAGAGGATGCGGTAGATGCTATTAAAAAATTAAAGGCTTTAAAAATAGATAATATTCAAATGTTATCCGGGGATAAACAAGAGATTGTTAATATCTTTGCAAAGGAATTGGGAATTGACAAAGCCTACGGCGACTTATTGCCGGAAGATAAGGCCGTTCATTTGGAACAACTCAATTCTGTTCCGGGTATGTCTGTCGCATTTGTCGGAGATGGCATGAACGATGCCCCTGTGTTGGCTCTCAGTGATGTGGGCATTGCCATGGGAGGGTTAGGCTCGGACGCTGCCATCGAAAGCGCGGATGTCGTTATTCAGACTGATCAGCCATCCAAAGTTGCAACCGCCATCTCTATAGGGCGGGCAACGCGACGGATAGTGATGCAAAATATAGTAGGTGCTATTACGGTGAAGGTGTTGGTGTTGCTGGCGGGTGCCTGCGGATTTGCCACCCTTTGGGCGGCAGTGTTTGCTGACGTCGGCGTAGCTTTGTTGGTGGTGCTGAATTCAGTCCGTATATTGAGAAAGAAGTTTTAAGAAATATGGAAGAAATATATTTGCATAAATTGTCCCTGCGGGATATAAAGCCTACGGCCATGCGTCTGCTGATTCTCCGTACTATGATGGAGATGAAGCGGGCTGTGTCCGTCACCGACCTGGAAGAGAAACTTGATACGGTTGATAAATCTACCATTTTCAGGACATTGACCCTGTTCCTTTCCCATCATCTGATACATGGAGTGGATGACGGAAGCGGTTCGCTGAAATATGCGGTTTGCGAAGATTGCTGTATGTGTACGGTGGAAGACCAACACATGCATTTTTATTGTGAGCAGTGCCACAAGACGTATTGCATCCGAAGTGTGCATGCCCCAACGGTCAACCTTCCGGAAGGGTTTATGCAGACTGGAATAAATTACGTTATCAAGGGCATTTGCGCAGATTGTGCAGTTCATCAGAAAATAGACACAGAAGAATAATAAAGATGTGATGGGATATTTCTATTACTTATGCTTCCTTTTATTAGGATTCTTGTCTTTGCCTGTCTGCGCAGGCGAAGACAAGCGTGTGCCGGAACAATATACCAAAGAGTATATGATGAAGAATTACATGACCCAACCCGACCGGGTCTTGCAATTGCTGGACGAAGCCGAAGCAAATGGTGCAATGCCTTTGAATGTCGTTGATGAACTGCGCAGCGTGGTTTATCGTAATATGTATAGAAATAAATCTGCTTTTCATTATGCCCGCAGGGCTTATGTTCACGATTCTCTTTCTCACAATGCTCCTTCGCATCTGTTGACGATGACGGTGGCTATGGCCGAATTGTCTCATCTGCTAAGTGAATATAAGGAAAGCATGCGCTATGCTGTACAGGGTATGGAACTGGCGCGCGAACTTAAAGATATACAGTCTGAATGTAAGTTGCTGTTTTGCATGGGAGAGAACAAAAGAATGCTGTCTTTCAAAGAAGAGGGGTATCAGTTTTTTGATCAGGCTATTGGTTTGCTTGATGACTCTAAAAATGAAGATCACGAGGTAATGCTTTCTTATTTTTATGGAGTGAAGATGGGATATCTGATTGCTGACAAGCGATCAAACGATGCCTTAGAAATAGGTCTGCAACGTGAAAAGCTGCTTGACAAGATGAGTAAACAACCGGAAATCCGTGCGGATCTACTGGATCTGCAATTTACGTATATATACTCCAAATTGGCCTATCTTTTCCAATTAACGGGAGACCGGGAGCGTGCGGCTGCTTATTATAAGAAATATCAGTCGACAAATGCTTCTTCTACTCCTGATGGTAAATTTGATGCCACTCCTTATTTATTACTTTTGGGAGAATGCCAGGCCGTATTGGACAATTGTCGTGATTTTAAGGAAGTGATGCGACAGCAGGATACATTGAACAACCAGTATCTCACTATCCTGAATCTGGAAATACTGGCTAATACAAAATTAGAGAACTATAAAACGGTTATAGATCTTCAAAGGGTTATCGCTGCAATAAAAGATAGCATTTATCAGCGGGAAAAACAGAATGCTGCACTGGAACTGGATACGCTCTACGAGCTGAATGAGAAAGAAGCACGTATTTCAGAACAGGCGTTTCAGTTGAAGATACGTAACATTACGCTGATATGCATTCTGAGTGGTACATTGCTGGCGCTATTCTTTTTGTGGAGACTTTGGCAGCAAAACCGTGTAATCAGAAACAAGAACAAAGCATTGGTAAAACGTATCAATGAGCAATTCTCCATGCAGGAGGAAATGGACCGCTCACAGTCGGGCATAGCGAAAGATCTTTCTTTTCCCGAAAAGGTGGAAGATGAGTCCGGTGCTAACGAAGAGCAGGATAAGCAGATGAATAAGATGATTTTCGAGAAGTTGGATTACATCATAAAACGGGATAAAATGTATCTTTCTCCCAACTTGTCGAGGGAGGAGTTGACCCGAATTGTTCGCATGAATAACACTCGTTTTGCCAAGATGATAAAGGAGAATACGGACACTAACCTGAGTGGATATATCAATAACCTGCGCCTGGATTATGCGATATATTTAATGAAAGAACACCCCGATTATACTTTGCGTGCTATAGCGGAGTCATCGGGTATCAGCAGCATGCCTACGTTTCATCAGTTGTTTAAGGGAAGAACGGGAATGACTCCTATGGAGTTTAAGAATGCCCAAAATGATATTAATACTTAAAGTGTTGTGTGTTAGGTATATAATACTTTTCTTAATAACTTTTGATACTATCTTTAATAACTATATAAAATATATTTCAAGGTATTTTCTGAGAATTGAGTTCCTTTGTAACTCTAATCTTTATTTTGACACATTCACCCTCATGAAGATAACTTGAATTATGATGTATATTTTACATTTAATAACTCTGTTTGCTTTCATTGTTTCACTGATAGCGGCAGTCTATTATTTTCAAAAATATAATAAGATTCGCAACCGTCTCTCCGGTATTGATGGTAAGCAGGAGCTGATGAAGCCCTATAATCTCTTGATGCAAGAATTGGAGCAAAAGCAACAGCAGTTGAAACAGCAGAACCTTCAACAGCGTTTGCTGGTGAAAGCCATTAAGCTGAAACTGTGGAAATGGGATTTGAAACGTAAAGAAATTATCTGGGGTGGGGATTTGGAGAAAGATGAGCAGGAAGTTACAGTCGTGAACGCAGATGAGCACCTGTCGCATATATTACCGGAATACAGAAAGAGGATATATGAAATGATAGATGGATTGGAGAAAGACTCTGCCAAGCTTATCGATGAAGAATTCTTATACCAGAATGAAGATAATACTTTATCATGGAGGAATATCTATGGTGCCGTATATGAATATGATGAGAATGGAAAACCTGCTGTGCTGATCGGAGGTACCCAGATCATTGGCGAGAGGAAAAAACTGGAAAATGATTTGCGGGATGCGAAAGACAAAGCAGAGGAGGCCAACCGGTTGAAGACGGCCTTTCTGGCAAATATGAGTCATGAGATTCGTACTCCTTTAAATGCCATTGTTGGTTTCTCCGGCATATTGGCAGATACGGAAGATATAGCGGAAAAGAAAGAGCTTTGTAATCTGATCAACCACAACAATGCGCTTCTACTGAAAATAGTGGATGATATTCTTGATATTTCGAAAATAGAGGCGGGGTATATAGATCTGCATCCCACATGGTTCTGTCTGTCCGACCTGATAATGGAAAGTGCTACTGAATATCGGGTGAAAACGGCCGGAAGACTGGATATTCGTATTCATAATACAGGGCAGGATTATATGGTTGAATTGGATGCAAAACGTGTGAAACAGATATTAAATAACTTCTTATCCAATGCTTTGAAGCATACGCAGGAAGGGTATATTGATATTACTTATGGCATTGCGGAGCAAGGTATTAAGATTAAAGTAACGGATACGGGGTGTGGTATTCCGCAAGAAAAATTGTCTATTGTTTTTGAACGTTTTGAAAAAGTGGACGCTTTTACACAAGGAGTCGGGTTAGGGTTGCCTATCTGTAAATCCCTTGTGGATTGTATGGGTGGATCTATTGGGTTGACTTCGGAAGAAGGAGTGGGTACAACTGTTTGGGTTACATTGCCTTGTGGTACTGCACCTGTTCCAAAGTTGCACAAGGAAACGTCAATCGACAACTTCTATTCCTAATCCTGTGAGCAATCCTTCCAATCCATAGCGGGAGAATTTCGCTTTTTTCAGACGGTTGGCAGCGGGATTCAAGGCATAATTGCGTGCAGTAGTGAAATCTGCTTTTTCCAGGTTGGTGTGATGAAAAGATGCGTAACAGAGATCACATTCTTTAAATACTGCATTGGAAAGGTCGGTTTCCATGAAGTCTGCGTTTTGCAAGTCGCACCCTGTGAAACGGGTTCCTTTGAGTTTCATCTCGGTGAACAGTGCATAAGACAGCAGACAATTATGGAATTCCACGGACAAACCGAAGCGGTTGCTAAGACTGAAGTTGATGCCTGTCATTTTGCAATCGGTGAACAGGACATCAAGCCAAGAGGTATTACTGGTTTTTACTAATGAAAGGTTGCACTCCTTGAATGTGCATTTTTCGAATATAACTCTTCCGATTGATTTATCTGAAAAATTACATTTGTCAAATGTACATTCATAATAATTTGTTTCCAGCTCTTCGATGGAGAAATCTACTTTTTCTATGGTCTTGTCTTCCATTTATCTTTTCAATTAATTCATTGCTTTGAATACGGGTTCCGGTTTCTGTATTTCTGATTCGAAGCCGAACCAATAACCTTGATTGGTTTCCTCATTGACAGGCAGAAAGCAAAGGCGAAGATTATCCTTGTATTGGCCATACAGTACTTGCCAGTTCTCCGGAGGAACCTGCCGTTTGGTCTTAACCTTCTCTGCCGGAAGTTTTTTCAGTGACATACCGGCCTCTATCCAAGCGATGCTGGCTTCTAACTGATACTCCGGATAGTTGTGTTTGCAGAATTCATACAAGATGAGTCCTCGCTTTTCCAGACTCATCGGTTGGTCTATCAAACCTATTTGTATCAGATGTTCCAGAAACCGATACAGGAATTTTTCTTCTTTCAGAATGAGTTTCCGGGTGATGGACTGCCAGGCCGGAGTATTATAAAATCCATCCAGCAGGCGGGAGAGTTGGCGGGCTGTTTGCAATTCACTTACATTGATCTCGCGGGTTTGAAGCACTTCATAGGGTGGAAGTGGAGAATATTGGATACCCAATTCTTCCGCTCTTCTTCGCATCTCCGTGCCGGGAAGTAATTTGAGAGATTCCAGTTGTATTTCTCCCGCACCGTATGCTGCCAAAACACGGATGTCTTCGAATATTTCTGAAAGATGGTAGAGTGGAAGTCCTGCAATTAAATCGGCATGTGTTTCCATATTGGGTAGAGAACACAGGAATTTCAGGCCTTCCAGTGCATCTGTCAGCTTTCCCATTCTCCGGCTTTTTTCGAGTACAGGTTCACGCAGGCTTTGTATACCTGCTTCCAGGTGTAACAGACCTTTGGGCAAATGTTTTAATTCTTCTTTCAGTTCTTCGGAAAGTAGTGCAGGGTGTATTTCCAGGTGGAAACGTATATCCGGGTGATATTCAAGAAACAGTTCAAGCAATTCTTTTGCCCGGTGGGTATTGTAATTGAAAGTACGGTCGAGCACACGCACGTTTTTAATGCCATGTTGATGAATGATCCGGAGGCGTTCGCGGATAGCTTCTATGGACAGTGTACGTACAGGCTTTTCGCCTCCACTGACGCAGAATGCACAGGTGTTGAAACAGCCTCGTGTCGTTTCCAGCTGTACGAAAGGTTTGCTCCAATTAAAGAAGCGGCTTTTTTCGGGAGGTATGAGATCTGAGAATTTCAGTACGCGTGCTATTCCGTTGTCTCTGTACTGGCCGTTGGAGTCGAGGTAACAGAGTCCGGGAATGGTATTCCACTTTTCCGGTTCGTTCCGGCATGTGAGCCATTGCGGGAATACTTCTTCTCCTTCTCCTCTGAATACACAGCTGACATAAGGGTTCTTATGCAGGAAGTATTCATTGTCTCCCAAATACTCAGGACCGCCTAATACAATGCAGCATTGTGGCAGGAGCGCTTTTACTCTTGAAAGGATATGGAGCAATTGCTCATGGTTGAAAAGCCAGGTTGTAGCGGCAAGTATGTCAGGTTGGCGATGGTAGACTTCATTGACGGTCAGACCTACATTCTCATTGATAGTGGCTGATACGATATCCCATTCGATGGAAGTATCATCGGCAATCTGGGCTTGCAGTGCCGGAAGTGCCAGGGAAGAATGTGCGTATGAGCTGTTGAGGTCGAGCCAGAGTAACTTCATTTTATATAGGATTGGGTTTACAAAAACAGTTGCAAAGATAATGAATGTATTCTTATCTGCCTCTTTTCTGCCTGCCCAATCCTTTGCTTATACTCTTTTAGCCTGCTTTAGGTCCGACTACGGATATTCTGACGCATTCGCTGGGAACTAATGTCAGTAATTCATCCAGGAACTCACGGCTACATTCCAACAAGGTTTCCTGTGTCATTTCTTCTTTGGAGGTAGCGAAGAAGTGAAACAGGTTATCAGAATCAGGAAGTTTCTTTACTGAATAGATTATATCCGTTGATTTCTCATTGTATGCTTGCGCCAAATCATCAGCTCTTGCCCAGAATTGAGTTGCTTTGTCACCACCGATTTCTACGACTGCAATTAATTTCTCGTTTGTTTCCATAATCATTTATTTTAGTTATACATGTTGTCTTTAATATCAGGAGTCTGTTGATTTATGCTCCGTCATAATATTCGCAAATCAGGTGTCGTCAAACAAAAAATAAATGTAGAATTATCTACTTTCAACTTTTTGAAACAAAGAGACTGTTTGCGGCACACCTGATAATTCCGAACGTTAAAATAACAAATAAGCCTTTTTTATGGTTTCAGGAATTTGCCTTTTTTACAGAAACATGGGCATGTGGAGGGTTGATTTTATACTAACTTTGCAGTGCTTTTAACAAGTTATGCGAATCAGTAGTTGAATTTATTGCTTCATGTTTTTATTGTACTATTAAATAAGAAATTGAAAGAGTTCTACCAAACGAAAGGCTATGAAGATTCACGCATAGCCTTAGAACGTTGGTATGATATAGCAGAAAAAGTAGAATGGAAAAACCTATCTGATATTAAAGTAGATTTTCCTGCTGCTGATTATGTAGGCAATCAGCACTATGTATTCAATATTAGAGGTAACAATTATCGACTGATAGTAATTGTAAAGTTTACAATGGGCTGTATTTTTATTCGGAAAGTATGCACCCATAAAGAATATGATAAAATAGATTGTTCAACCATTTAAGATACAGGATATGAATAAAGTTAGTAAAGAACAATATGAATTTGCTTTGGCAAGAGTAGAGGAACTTCTGCCATTGGTTGATGATAATACCCCTGCAAACGATAAGAATGCGGTGGAACTTACAGTTTTTAACTAAAATAATAAAGCTCTGTTATTTTCATGGAGGTATCTACATGATTTAACATGTCATTCACTAGGTATTTACTTATGCCAATTTTGTTTATTGCGATTGTTGCCATTGAGTGCCTGGCCGCATAGAATTGAAGTTTTCAATATCAAGTTCTTTACTGATTTCTTTTAAACCAATGTCGATAGCACGGTTTAAATCAGCCATAGAAGAAAAACGCTCATAAAAGTTGAATACTCTATCTTTACCTCTATATTTATTAACTAAATCTTTGATAATAGGATGGATTTCTACTATCATTTTTGCTTGATTGTGCCCAGGTCTTATAGGAACGCATCTTTTCTTTTTTAATGATTGCTTTAAATGTTGCCATAATCTTAGGGTAAACAAACTCTATCTACTTGTAGGTTTAAAACGTTACTTGTAATATGGTTCTTTACGACATCTTTTCGGATTAATCCTCTCAAAATCCTGATATACAACAAAAAAGAGGAAAGTCATTGCTGAATTTCCTCTTTCTTTTGGGTGACTGATGGGACTCGAACCCACGACATTCAGAACCACAATCTGACGCTCTAACCAACTGAACTACAGTCACCATGTTTGCGTCATTTCTCAAACGCGGTGCAAAGATAGGTATTATCTTTGATACTGCAAATATTTGGCGAAATATTTTATTGAAATCTGCATTATTTTTTATTCTCCTTAATTCCTGCATTGCGCTGTTGGAGGAGCTTTCGGGAGTTTTTGACGAAGATATTCAGATGGTTACGTGCAGCTTCCGAGAGCTTTGTAATAGATGTGGAATCTATAGGATAAAGCACATAATTTTTTTCTTTGGTGAGATTGGGACGTGCTGTCCATACCAAATTATATTCGCAACGTTGTACTCGAACTTGTGGGGAGGTAGATGTTGTGGTGTCTTTTTCTAATTCTAATGTGAAAATGAGTCCTCCGTCAGTATTTATCTTACTCATGTTGGAGATAAAATTCCCTAAGGAATATACTACAGCGTGTTGTGTTCCGGTAATACTATCAGTGCGTAGTTCCATAGGTTGTATAACATGAGGATGGCTACCGATGATATGGGTAACGCCCTGTTTCAATAACCAATCAGCCAATTGTTGCTGTTCGCGACTGGGTAGCGATTGGTATTCGTTTCCCCAATGCATACAGGCAATGATAACATCAGGTTGCCATGATCGTGCTGTATCGATATCTTGTAACATGATTTTCTTATCAATATAGTTCACTATGTTGGGAAAGGATGGTTTAACTCCATTGGTATCATAGGTATAGTTAAGAAGGGCAATTCGAAAACCATTTTTGTGAATGAGTAATGGGTATCGTTGACAGCGTTCTTCTTCATTTCTATAAGTTCCGGTGTAGGGGATACGTAAGGAATCTAACATTAGGATTGTACGTTCCAAACCTTTTTTACCGCGGTCGAGACAATGATTGTTAGCTGTTAATAGAACGTTGAAGCCGGCTTCTTTAATGGCATATAAATATTCATCAGGTGCGCAGAAAGCCGGATAACCACTATAAGGTTTTCCACCGATAGGTACTTCTAAATTGCCGATAGCGATGTCCGCCCCACTGATTTGCTCTTTTACGAGAGAGAAGCAGGGAGAGTAGTCATAAGTCCCTTTATCTGTACGTGCGGCGTCAAGCTGGGCTTGGTGTTGCATCAGATCACCTACAAATAATAGAGTGATTTTGGCAGGAGGGATTGTGTCAGTGGATTCCGGCACCACTTGTTCCTGTGCTGTGCTACAACACGATATAAAGAAGAAAAGTAATGCAAGAGGAATTGTTTGTCTCATGACTTTGAGTGGATTAGGTTTCCACTGGATAAGATAAATACCGAAAGGAGTCAAGTGGTCACAATAGTCTCCTTCCGGTATTCGGTATTTTTATTATTGATATATTGCTTTCTTGCCAGCCAGCAATGTATTCTTCATCAAAGAAACGATAGTCATCGGTCCTACACCGCCAGGCACAGGAGTGATAAATGAACATTTCGGAGCAACCTCATCAAACTTGACATCTCCAGTAAGTTTGAAGCCTGATTTTTTTGTAGCATCCGGCACACGTGTAGTACCTACGTCGATAACCACGGCGCCTTCTTTTACCATTTCAGCTTTCACAAAGTTGGGTTGCCCCAATGCGGCGATGATGATATCGGCTTCCTGGCACTCTTTTACAAGATCTCTACTACGGCTGTGGCATACGGTTACAGTGGCGTCTCCCGGGTAGGCTTTCTGCATCATTAGTGCAGCCATTGGTTTACCGACGATATTACTACGCCCCAATACTACACACTTCTTACCGGAAGTTTCTATTTGATAGCGTTTCAGTAGTTCAAGAATGCCGTTAGGAGTTGCTGATACATAGCAAGGCAATCCTATGGACATGCGACCTACATTGATGGGATGAAATCCGTCTACATCTTTACGATAATCGATAGTTTCAATCACTTTCTGCTCGGAGATATGCTTGGGTAATGGGAGCTGTACAATAAATCCGTCAACATCTACATCTTCATTTAATTCACGTACTTTAGCAAGGAGCTCTTCTTCCGTAACATCCGCTTCATAACGGATGAGGCTGGATTTGAATCCACAAACTTCGCATGCTTTCACTTTGGCAGCAACATACGTTTCGCTGCCACCATCGTGGCCTACAAGAATTGCGGCAAGGTGAGGGCGTTTACCACCTTTTGCCACTATTTCTGCTACTTCTGCAGCAATCTCCTGTTTTACTTGTTCAGAGATTGCCTTTCCATCAATTAATGTCATATAAATATTTTTGTTTTGATTATAATTTATCTTGCATTGGAGTTCTAAAAGAGTATCGCAAATATAGAGTAAATAACCGAATATAACAACAATCCCGCTGACTTCATTTAAAATATGAAATTAGCGGGATTGGTATGCTTGCAGTTTATCTTTATTATTTCATCTTCGGCATCATTTTGCCCATCTTGCTACCCGTTACCATCTTCATCATCTTGCGGGTTTGGTCAAATTGCTTCAACAGGCGGTTTACTTCCTGAATATTCGTACCACTACCTTTGGCAATACGTTGACGACGCGAACCGTTCAGGATGGCCGGATTACTGCGCTCTGCCGGAGTCATCGAATAGATGATGGCCTCAATGCTCTTAAACGCATTATCGTCAATATCAATATCCTTGATAGCTTTACCTACACCCGGTATCATGGAAGCCAGATCTTTCAGGTTACCCATCTTTTTGATTTGTGCAATCTGGCTTAGGAAGTCGTTGAAGTCGAACTGATTCTTGGCAATCTTCTTTTGCAGGCGTTTTGCTTCTTCTTCATCGTACTGCTCCTGGGCACGTTCCACCAATGAAACGATGTCACCCATACCAAGAATACGATCTGACATACGTGAGGGATGGAACTGATCGATAGCATCCAACTTTTCACCTGTACCCACAAACTTAATCGGCTTGTTCACCACCGAACGGATAGAAAGAGCTGCACCACCGCGGGTATCACCATCTAATTTTGTCAGTACCACACCATTAAAGTCAAGACGTTCATTAAATTCTTTGGCCGTATTAACAGCATCCTGACCAGTCATGGAGTCTACTACGAACAGGATTTCGTTCGGATTGATTGCTTTTTTAATAGCGGCAATCTCGTTCATCATCTCTTCGTCTACTGCCAGACGTCCGGCTGTATCGACAATGACTACATCATATCCTTTCGCTTTAGCTTCTTGAATGGCGTTTTCGGCAATCTTCACCGGATTCTTGCTGTCCGGTTCAGAGTACATTGGAACTCCAATTTGCTCTGCTAATACGCGCAACTGTTCGATAGCGGCAGGGCGGTATACGTCACAAGCCACCAACAACGGTTTCTTGTTCTTTTTTGTTTTCAGCATTCGTGCCAGCTTACCGGAGAAAGTTGTCTTACCGGAACCTTGCAGACCAGACATTAAAATAACAGCCGGTTTTCCTTCCAGGTCAATTTCTGCAGTCTCGCCACCCATCAACTGGGTCAGCTCATCGTGCACGATCTTCACCATTAATTGGCTGGGTTTTACGGCTGTCAACACGTTTTGTCCCAATGCCTTTTCCTTAACCGTATCTGTAAAAGTTTTGGCTACTTTGTAGTTAACGTCGGCATCTAACAGTGCTTTGCGTACATCTTTCAGGGTTTCCGCAACATTGATTTCGGTGATTTTTCCTTCACCTTTCAGGATTTTAAACGACCTTTCCAGTCTTTCGCTTAAATTATCGAACATGATGATATAATTACTATTTATAAATTACAAATTACTCTTATTGAGGCGCAAAAGTACAAAAAATCCCTGTATCTACCTTCTTTTGAGGCAAGAATATTATTCAGTTGAGGTAGCAGGATAAGTGAAAAGAATAGTCGGTCCTTCCTTACTGTCATGGATTACCTGATAAGTACCACCGAAGTGTTTCAGTAATAAAAGGTTGACATCGTTACGTAAAGCAGAGTCCTGATTGGCATAATTGAGGTCTGCCAATGGAGAGTTCGTGATCTTGAAGCATAATATTTCTCCATTTTTATCTAAAGTGAATTGGATATCACGTTCTTCTTTGAAAGATGGAGAGGGGCAAGTAAGAATACTGACGATGAGTTGCATCATCCGGTTTGTATCAGTATAAACAATATACTCGTCAATGTCACTGTGGAAATGAATATGCAAGGTTGAATTCTGCATTTGTGCCATTCCTACGGAATCCTTGCAAAGTTGTACAATGTCATAGTCACTTAATTGGAACTTCATCATACCAGCCTCCAGACGGGATAGATCAAGAACATTGTTTACCAGACGCATTAGCTGTTCAGTGTTTTGCTGAATGATGTCTGCATACTCTTTACGGGTAGGCTCGTCAATTTCCACTTCGTTTGCTATGATTTGTGAGAAACCCAATACTCCGTTCAGAGGAACCCGGATGGCATGACTCATGTTAGACAAGAAACGGTTTTTCATTTCATTGGCCCGCTCTGTTTGACGTGTGGCTTTCTGGGTCTCTTTTTTTGAAATTTTCAATGCTTTTCGTATTCGGTTGATGCGGAGCATATAAGTGATACATAGCACAAGTATGATTCCAAGGCTCAGGAGAATACTGGTTTGTACACGATTCCTGAGTTTCCCGCGTTCCCATACTAGCTGGTTAAGATGGTATATTTCTTTGATTTCTTCCAATTGCTTGGCTGATATGGCAGCAGTCAATGAATCTTGAATGTGATTAGATTTTTCGTATAGTGGTAATGCTTCTGCATATTGGCCCATTTCCAGCAGGATATCAGCTTTGCGGGATAATTGTTTGGCGTATTCCGTTAATGCCGATTTAGATTGTTGCATATATATCAGAGTAGAATCCATGTGTACTAATGCATTTTGATAATTTTTAGTGTGGTGATAGTACTTGGCATAGGCATCATGATACATGGTTATGTAAGGGAGATAACTTTGAGGAGTTATGAAATCTTGTGCCTTCTTTATATAATATTGGGCAGAGTCGGTTTTTCCTATACCTGTATAGTAGTAGGACTGGAATACTGTTGAAAATAGATAGAGGTTGAAATAAGACTCGTACATGTCAGGGTCCCAGGCTAACATTTCCTCCATTAGCTGCTTGTTTTCATCTAAATATACTTTCAGTTTTTTATAATCATTTTGGTCATTGCTGAACATAATCAGTTGGCCCAAAACATTGACTTGCGTACTGCTTGTCTTTTGCTCGGAAGCATATTGATAGGCCTTGCGTAGCGCTTCTCCTTCTTCTTTCTTGCGATTGGTTTCATGATAGGCACTTGCCAGACATGAATATGCAGCTATGCATCCATCTACATTATCCAGTTCTTCTGCTATCTTGAGCATTTCCAATGCTTCATTGATGGCATATTCATACTTTTCGCTATAAATATAGGTATATATAAGCAGTTTTTGTGCGTTGAAGTACAAACGGTAGTATTTCATGCGTTCAGCAATGGGTTTTACATAATCAACCAATTTACTGACGCTGTCTATTTTTTCTTTATTATAGTAATATAGAATTTTAAAATAGGTACTGCTACAGATGTATTTAGCATTTTTTTGACGCTGCGCTTCGTTGAACATTTCTTCTGCATATTCTATATAATGCGGAGAATTCTGCTCCGTAAGCACAAGCTTTTCGAGTAATTTTAGTCTGGTCGTGTCATGTGGAAGTGTTTGCAACTCTGTTATAAGACTATCGGTAACAGATGATCGTTTGATTGGTCTGTTTGCAAATGTGAAAAAGATTTGAAGTAAAAGGACTACTATAAATAAGAGACGTTTCATTCTGATACCTCCTTTCTGCCAGTTGAGGCAATAGGATGGGTAAACAGGAAACGGGAACCATTCTTGTATTCGGGGTCAATCCATATTTTTCCACCGAAACGTTCCACAATCAGTTGGCAAATGGAAAGTCCCAATCCACTACCTTGCGCATTTTCATTCAGCTTTTCGAAACGATTGAATATTGTACCCTGTTTTTCCGGGGCTATGCCACAACCTGTATCTGATACGGCAAACAGAGCAACTTCTTCTGACTGTTTTTCTAATGAAAGAGTAATACTTCCTTCTGTGGTAAATTTAGTGGCATTAATCAGTAAGTTGATTAGTAATTGTTGAAGACGTGCTTCATCTGTATAGATTTCCAAGTTCTCTAAAGAAGTTTGGAACAGTACAGAAGCGGATGTTTGTTTTATCTTTTCTACCGTATCCACTACATTCCGGCATATAGCTACAGCATTATTGTTAGCGAAAAGAAATTGCATTTTGCCGATTTCCAGACTAGAAAGATCTACGACATCATCAATGAGTTTCAACAGTAAATCTGAATTCTGCTGAATGATTTCATTGCATTGTTGCCGGGTACTGATATCAATATTAGCATCCGTCAGGATAGCAGAGAAGCCGGATAAAGCATTTAGAGGCGTGCGTATTTCATGACTCATATTCGACAGAAAAACGCTCTTGGTGCGGATGGAATTTTCTGCAATTTGCCGTGCTTTTTCCAGTTTTAGCCTGGATGCTATCAGTCGTTTATTGATCTTACGGATGTAGAGTACCGATGCAATGGATATGCTTAAAATAAGGATACACCCCATGATAGAATAAAACAATAATCGGTTACGTTCATTTTGATTATCCATTTCAAGTCGGTCTACCTGATATATGGTTCGCAACAGATTAATTTGCGAGGAGTAGTTACGCGCATTGATAGAATCTCGTGCGGCATTGATATCCTGAAATATCTCGCATGCTTCTTTGGCTCTTCCACGTTTGATATACAGCCGTGCCAATGAATTCTTCATCTTCAGATATCTGTTGTAGACATTGGCGCTACTGGTGCTAATGGTCAGTTCATTATATAATTTTATGGCTTGTTCGTCATCTTCGATTTGCTTGGCATATTCGGCTTGGATGTATTTCAAAATAGAACTGTGAAAAAAGAATGGATAATATTCATACCATTCTTCTGCCTCCTGAATGTATTCCCGAGCCTGTTCCAGATTATTTGCGTGGAGATAATAATAGGCTTGAAAGATATTTTCTATGAAGCGGCTATGTCTATAGTCTTTTACTTGCTCCATCTGCTCCAAATAGTCTTTAGCTTCGTTTAATCGTCCTGATCTGATGAGTGTGGGGATTAATTGGATGAGTACTTTTTCTTGTAATTTTTCGGAATCTGCAATTTTATATAGCTTTTGTATGGCTATCTCATATTCCTCAATAGCTTCATTATTCATATTGGCATTGAGATAAGTATCACCAATGGCATAGTGTGATATGGCTATTCCTATGTCATATTTCATTAAGGTAGCTTGCTGTAGCATGGCATTTGCTTTTTCCAATGCTTCATTGACATGTCCATCAGATACAAGTGCATAGGCAGCCATTTGCTGCATGAGGAACATGTGTTTATAGTCCTTCTTGTTACGAAATGCGTCAACAAGCTCGTCTTCCCACTGGGTGATATCATGCAATCTGACTTCTTGAGAATAGGCCAGATTATTATCCATCAAGTACTCCATTAGGTGTGTACGCTCATTTACCAAATCCATATTTTTCGATTGGATGTAGTAAGCACTGTAAAATAGCATCAACAAAAATAGTATGATCGTTTTACTGAGCCTCACCTGATTAATTAAATGTTTATATAATGAAATCTGATTATTTGCGACAAAAATAAATAAAAAGGGCGAGATATCCGAAAATGTCTCGCCCTTTTTGTATATATAATCCTATTTATTGTTGATTTTGTCTTTTTTAGCTGTAGTTTTAGCTATTCATGCTCATTAGGAACTCGTCATTATCTTTGGTTTTTTCCATGCGGTCTTTCACAAAGTCCATAGCTTCAATCGGATTCATGTCAGCCAGATATTTGCGGAGTATCCACATACGATCCAACGTTTGCTTGTCTTGCAGCAAGTCGTCACGACGGGTGCTGGAAGCAACAATGTTGACAGCTGGGAAGATACGTTTGTTAGACAGATTGCGGTCGAGCTGCAATTCCATATTACCTGTACCCTTGAATTCTTCGAAGATAACTTCATCCATCTTGGAACCTGTATCAATCAAGGCAGTAGCAAGAATAGTGAGTGAACCACCGTTTTCAATATTACGGGCAGCTCCGAAGAAACGTTTGGGCTTATGAAGTGCATTGGCGTCCACACCACCGGAAAGTACTTTACCGGAAGCCGGAGATACTGTATTGTAAGCACGTGCCAAACGTGTAATTGAATCCAAGAAGATCACTACATCATGACCGCATTCTACCAGTCTTTTGGCTTTTTCCAGCACAATACCGGCGATTTTCACGTGGCGTTCGGCAGGTTCGTCAAAAGTGGAAGCAATGACTTCAGCATTTACAGTGCGTGCCATGTCGGTTACTTCTTCCGGGCGTTCATCGATAAGTAACATAATCATGTAGACTTCCGGATGATTTGCTGCGATAGCATTGGCTATATCTTTCATCAAGATGGTCTTACCGGTTTTAGGCTGTGCCACGATCAATGCACGCTGGCCTTTACCGATAGGAGCAAAGAGGTCTACTACGCGAGCAGACATAGAGTCTGAATAGCCACCTTTGCATAATCTGAATTTTTCGTCGGGGAATAATGGCGTGAGATGCTCAAATGGTACGCGGTCACGTACGAAGGCCGGGTCACGCCCATTGATTTTTTCCACTTTTACTAATGGAAAATATTTCTCACCTTCTTTGGGAGGACGGATTACACCTTCTACGACATCACCGGTTTTCAGGCCAAACAGTTTAATTTGAGATTGCGATACGTAAATATCATCCGGTGAAGAAAGGTAATTATAGTCGGAAGAACGAAGGAATCCGTAACCATCCTGCATGATTTCTAATACACCTGTACCGGTCAGGATATCATCGAATTCGTATACTTTTTCACGTTCAACCACAAGTCTGCGTTCGGGGGCGGGAGAATAATTCTCATTGTTAGCACTCTGTTGTGCAGGACGCTGCTGTTGTACGGGACGTGGGTTGTTATTCCGATTATTATTATTGTAAGGAGCATTATTACTGTTGTCCCGGGGGCGAAGGCGCGGACGTTGATTGGCAGGAACAGATTCAACTACAGGAACTGCGGGTGTTTCAGCTTTAGTTGCTTCAAATTTGCCGAGAAGTTCGGAAGGAAGTTCCACTTTTTCGGTCGGAAGGTCTTCGATAGGGATGAAGTCATCTTCGGGTTCTGACAAGATAGGACTGTCTTCCACTACGACTTTCTTGCTAACCTTAGGCGCTTCTGTTTCAAAATTCAATTCCGGTTCAGTTTTCTTAGGTTCTTCCTTTTTTGCAACAGGTACAGGTGCGGGTATGGGAGCTTTTTCTTCTACCTTAGTTTTACGCGGACGTCCCGGTTTGCGCTTTGTAGAGTTAGGTGTTTCAGCTTTTTCAGGAGCTGCTGTAGTTGCTACAGCTACTTCTTTTTCCGCTACCGGTGCTTTAGGAGCCTCTGCTACCGGTGTTTTTACTACTTCTGCTACCGGTTGTACTTTAGCGGCTGCTGCTGAAGCTTCAGCTTTTGCCTTAGTGAGGTCGCCATTTTTGTTGGCGGTGAAGACTTTGTCAGTACTCTCTTTTTTTACGGTCACGCGGGTACGTTTCTGTTGTCTGTCCACTTTACGCTCTTCTTTCAGCTTTTCAGCAGCAACCTTTTTGGTAGCACCTGCGATGGCTTGTTCATCAAGTATCTTGTAAACAAGTTCTTCTTTTTTTAGTGAGTCTGTCTTTTTAATACCCAGTTCTTGGGCAATAGATTGAAGTTCCGACAAATTTTTGTCGTTCAATTGAATGATATTATACATACAGTATATATGTGAATGGTTTAAAATTTCTTTTGTTATTGGACAGATATGTTCACACGGCTGCGGTTGTCGTCACAAGCAACGTGGCAAATATACCTTTATTTAATATAATGATTATGGGATATTTATTATTGAACCGGAAAACTGTTAGCTACCCGCACTTAGGAGTTTACAGAATGTTTCAACGGTGCAAAGGTAATAAATATTTTTGGTTTCATAAACAATTCGTCTTTTTTTTAATTTTAAAACTTTATCTTTGCTTGATAAACCAAGAAAAAGCGCATATATTTATGGATATAAACGAAGTTCATTTCATCTATTTTTCGCCTACTCGTACTTCTAAACAAGTTGGCGAGGCAATTGTTCGCGGAACAGGACTAACAAATGTTGCTACTACGAATTTAACACTACATGCTGCAGAAGTAGATATTCCGGAGAATACACTGACTGTTATTGCTGTGCCGGTGTATGGCGGCAAGGTAGCTCCTTTGGCTATGGAGCGTTTGCAGGGTATTCATGCATCGGGAGCTCCGGTTGTGCTGGTAGTGGTTTATGGTAACCGCGCGTATGAAAAGGCTTTGATAGAGTTGGATGAATTTGCTTCTGCCCAGGGTTTCAAGGTCATTGCCGGAGCTACTTTTGTGGGAGAACATTCGTATAGTACGGAACAACATCCGATTGCCCCAGGACGTCCGGATGCAAATGATTTGCAATATGCGGAGGAATTTGGTGCGAAGATACGGACGAAAATAAATGCCGCCACTGACATGGAACACTTGTATCCGGTGGATGTGAATCGTATTCAGCGCCCGCGTCAGCCTTTTCTGCCGTTGTTCAAGTTTCTGCGCCGGGTGATAAAGTTGCGTAAAAGTGGTGTTTCTTTGCCGCGTGTACCGGAAGTGAATGTGGAACTTTGCACGCATTGTGGTGTTTGCGCTGTACATTGTCCTTCGGGAGCTATATTGAAAGGTGACGAATGCAATACGATTGCCGAAAAGTGCATAAAGTGTTGCGCATGCGTCAAAGGATGTTCGTTTAAGGCGCGTACGTATGATACTCCGTTTGCTTCACTGCTTTCAGACTGCTTTGTGCGGCAGAAAGAGGGCCGGATTATTTTATAGTTAAATCCTACATGCAATAAACTCCTTTCATTCAGAATTTCTACAGAATTCTCCGATACATTTGTGTCTGTATTTAAAATTAGGAACTATGAAATTATTGATAGTAGAGGATGAACGTGAATTGTCCGACAGCATTGTGAGCTTTCTGTGTCGGGAAGATTATTTGTGCGAACAAGCCTTTTCCTTTGCTGAGGCTGCCATGAAGGTAGAACTCTACGAATATGACTGTATCTTGCTGGATTTAATGCTTCCCGGAGGAAATGGATTGGATGTGCTGCGAAAAATAAAAAGTACATCGCCTCAGACGGGAGTCATCATTGTGTCGGCAAAGGATTCTTTGGACGATAAAGTGGCGGGACTGAAGATCGGTGCCGACGATTACTTAGCCAAGCCTTTTCATCTGCCGGAACTGAGTATGCGTATCTTTGCTTTGTTGAGGAGGAAATGTTTTACGAACAGTAATACTTTACAGAATGGTCCGATAAGTATTGATTTGCTCGGTAAGGTGGTTAGTGTCGGAACTGTCACACTCGATTTGACCAAAACTGAATATGAACTTTTGTTATTCCTCATTGAAAACCGTCGTCGCGTTGTTTCTAAGAGCGCATTGGCCGAACATCTTAGCGGCGACATGGCGGATATGATGAATGACTTTAGCTTCGTCTATGCCCACATCAAAAACTTAAAAGCGAAAATGGCGGATGTGGGTATGGCGGATTGCATTAAAACATATTATGGAACCGGATATAAATGGACTATAGAGTCATGAGAAGTCTTTTGAATAAAACACTCTCCCGATTCCTTGTCTGTACGGTGGCGATCTTCATACTGACCACTCCCGTGTTTTTCCTGCTCACCAAGTATTTCTATGCGGAGGATATGATAGATATTATCGAGGCGGTGCAATTGGGGACGTCTATTCCACCTATTGATTTAGAACGGGATATTATGGTGGGAATGATGCTTCAGTTCCTGCTTATTTTTCTGGTCTTGAGCCTTGCTTTGTTTATTATGATGCGTTTCATTACACATCGCCTGTGGTTGCCGTTTGATGATACGTTGCGGAAGACAGAACAGTTCAACTTGGCGCAAAGTACAGTGCCTCAGTTTCAGAAAACCGAAATAAAAGAATTTGTCCGGTTCAACAATTCGTTGGCAAAGCTGATGCAGAAAGATAAGGAGATTTATTGTATACAGAAAGAGTTTACCGAGAATGCTTCGCATGAACTCCAAACGCCTATTTCTATTATTCGCAGTAAACTGGACTTGTTGATGCAGGAAGAACTGGACGAGCGGTCAATGAGTCTTGTTTCCGATCTTTACGATCTCAACACCCGGATGGAACATTTGAACCGCAATTTGCTGCTCTTGGCAAAAATAGAGAATTCACAGTACACAGAGATGGAGGAGGTCGACTTAGGCAACTTTATTCGTGAGGCAATGCCTACTTACAATGTACTGCACAGTGATTTGAACATTTCTTTTTTTGACCAGCGGACGTGTCATGTTGTGCACAAGGTAAACACGATTCTGCTAAGTTGCCTGTTGAATAATCTTGTAGTCAATACCATTCGCCATACTGCTGCAATGGATGGAGAGATTAGACTTTTGCTTTGCGATAGTTGTTTTGCGGTCAGTAATCCGGCGGATGGGGTATCTCTTGATGCCCGTACACTTTTTCATCGTTTCAGTGCTGATGATACAAAGGCGGCTGGGAATGGACTTGGACTTTCTATTGTAAAAGCCATTTGCGACTACCATGGATGGAGGGTGCAATACGCTTTCGAAGAGAATCACCATGTGTTTTCAGTGCATTTTAGCCTGCTTAACTCCTCTAACTCCTGCGTATGAATTATGTAGGTTAGGTAATTTGTTGGCGAAATTATTTCAAAGCTTTTCGGTTATGAATTAAATGGGTCCGCGTCGTCCGCGTATCTATTTATTTATTACTAATACGATATGAGCTATATAGGAGTGCTGTAAAGAGCATAACTATCTGTGTGGTAATACACTTGGTGTTCCACTAAGATCAGTCGTAGTAGGAAAATAGCTCGTTATGCAGTTGTAAATTCCTCTAACGGGAAATGAATAAATTCCGTCAACGTCTTTTTGATAATCAGTTGACGTATTCTAAAAAATTCTCCTTAAAAAGATTGTCTTCCCCAGTAATATTCAAAATGTCTTCTAATTTGCCTTTTACTTTTGCCTCAGAATTTTGAGATAAAAGTAAGAAAAAGGTATGAAAAGATTTGTTTTAGGCGTCGTGGTCATTTGTTGGACTACGATTGCATTCGCTGCAGGAAATGGCAGTAAAGTGACAGGAATATTAAGCGGTAAAACGAATAAAGTACCGGTGGAGTTCGCTACGATAGCTTTGTACGAGGCAACAACCCAAAAACTTGTGACGGGAGCCATGACAGATTCTATCGGATGCTTTCAGCTGGAAGATGTGCCAACGGGGCGATATTATCTGGTGGGTAGCTATGTCGGTTATGGTGAAACACGATCTGCAATATTTGCCATAGGCAATGGCAATCAGACGGTTGATGTCGGTGTATTGTGGATTGACGATAAAGGTCAGGTGTTGAATGAGGTGGTGGTAGCCGGGCGAAAATCCACTTTTGTGCCCAAACTGGATCGTAGGGTATTTAATGTAGAACAGGATTTGATGAGTTCGGCAGGTTCGGTAAGCGATTTGATGCAGAATATTCCTTCGGTGGAGGTGGATTTGGAAGGTACGGTCAGCCTGCGTGGTAATGAGAATGTGACTATCCTTATTAATGGAAAACCATCCGCACTGATGAGTGGCAGGACACGGACTGATGCTCTGAATCAACTTGCCGCAAACAGTATCGAACGTATTGAGGTAATTACTAATCCTTCGGCAGAGTATAAACCCGATGGTGTGAGCGGTATTATCAACATCGTATTGAAAAAGGAGAGTAAGGCGGGACTGAATGGCACTTTAACGGCAAATACCGGTAGCCACAACCGTTACAATGCTGGAGTTAATTTGAATTACGGCATCAATGGGGTAAACTTCTTTGGTGGCTATGCCTTCCGGCAAGATCGCTATGACCGTAGTGTTTTTGACAATCGTACATCGCCCACGGAATATATCAATCAGACGACTTTCGGCACAGGTCGTCCCGTGTCGCACACATTACGACTTGGAATGGGAGCAAATCTTTCGGCGCATGATGTCATGGAAATTTCAGGAAGCTATAATCGCCGTCATTTCCTGCGAAGTGAGCGTATAGAATCTGTTACGGAAGATATAAATCATCATTTGGAAGACTTTTATTTTCGCAATCGCAGGGCTGATGCCAGGGAGAACATGTGGGAAGGAAACCTTCTCTATGCCCACACCTATGGAAAGGGCAATGAATGGAGCGTGAACTATACTTATTCTTCCGAAAGTGAAGACGAACAGAATGAATATTCTACTATGCAAATGGAGAATGACACCAAAGATAATGAGTGGGTATGGGATGCCAATTATCTGCATATCGGAAAAGTGCATTGGCGGCATCATTTGTCGGAACGGACAAAACTGTCTGCGGGTTATGAGCTGGAGGCGCTTCGTGCCGAACAGAATTATCATGTGGAGAACTGGGATGGCGCGGCTTTCATTCCTGATTTTGACCGTACAAGTGATTTTACCCATCATCGCACCCTTCATTCTTTCTTCGCTACTTTAGAAATGAATCCGGGAGAGTGGAGCCTTATGGTCGGACTGCGTGGAGAATATGCTGATATCCGGAACAATCTTTATTCTCTTGACAGCATCACGAAGCAGCACTATACCAATATTTATCCAACATTACATGCCTCCCGCAAACTGAATGAGCAGAATGAACTTCAACTAAGCTATAGCCTTCGTGTGAACCGTCCGGAAGGTAGTGATATGAATCCATTTGCCGAGCGTATCAATCCACTCAGTCTTTCGGCGGGTAATCCTGATTTGAAACCGGAGAAGATACATTCGGTGGAGGCGGGATGGCTGTGGCACAATAATACAAATGCATCGTTGATGACTACAGTCTATTATCGCTATCTTACCAATCAGATTACCGAAGTATCACGCTGTATAGACGGTGGCGTACTGCTGACTACTAAAGAGAATCTGGATCAGAGTCACAATGCAGGATTGGAGCTGATCTGGAGTTATTCTATCAATCGTTGGCTCTCTTTTATCTGGAATGCAAACGGATATTTCAATCAGATCAATGCAGAAAAGTTGGGCTTTTCACGACACAGGAATACTTTCTCATGGAGCACGTTGTTCAATGCCAACTTTATGGCGTTCAAACATTATATGATGCAGCTCAATGCACGTTATCGTTCTGTCACACTGGTGCCTCAAGGTCGTAGAGATGCCGATTCTTGCATCAATCTGGGTATGAAGTATGATATCCCGAGTATCAATCTTTCCGTATTGGCTTCGGTTACCGATTTGTTCGATACCTATCGGAAGTCGTATAGGCTTGATACACCCGAATTGAAACAGAAAGTAGGAAAACGCCGTAATCCCCGTATTTTCTATGTCGGCATTTCTTATACATTTGGTGGAAACAAGAGTATAAAACACACTGCGAAGTTAGAATATGATGAGAGTATGTAAAATTCTTATATTGCTTGTTCTTTGTGCATTTTCAGTGATCGGACAGGCGCAGGAGGATTCTGCCAAAACAGATACGGTTCGGGTAATGGATAATAACTCTTATCGTTTCCGCATCCGGCAGGTCATTTTGCCTGCAGCTTTGATTGGAGTAGGGGTCATCGGGCTGGAAAGCCATTGGCTGCAATATCAGAACCGGGAGCTACGCGATGAGCTACGGGAAAACATTGACAGTAAATTCACGATTGATGATTTTTCGCAGTATGCTCCGATGCTTGCTGTTTATGGCTTGAATTTGTGTGGTGTAAAAGGAAGGCATAGCTTTACGGATCGTATCATAATCCTCGCCACTGCCTATGCGCTAATGGGTATCACGGTAAACACATTTAAAATGACAGCCAGTGTAGAACGTCCTGATGGGAGTAGTCGTAACTCCTTCCCGTCGGGGCATACCGCAACCGCTTTTATGGGTGCGGAGTTTTTGCGTAAGGAATATTGGGACGTTTCTCCATGGATAGGTGTTGCCGGGTATGCAGTAGCTGCCGGCACAGGCTTCTTTCGTATGTACAATAATCGCCATTGGCTGACAGATGTGCTTGCCGGAGCCGGAATCGGAATACTGAGTACCCAGGCGGCTTATTGGCTTTATCCAACTATTACAAAAACTTTCTTCCGTAAGCGGTATAAGAATATATTTGTTTCTCCTTATTTCTCAAAAGAAGAAAAAGGGATTAGTTGTCATATCACTTTCTAAAAGATACTTGTTACAATTAATTAAGGGATAAACTTCAGGATAATAACTTTCCGTGTTTGAGCGTCTATTCTGAAACGATTATCAGCACGTTCACCTATCAACCAAATGATATGGGAACCGCTGCAAAGCACCCATTGCTGTTCTTTGCGGGAAAGGGAGAACTTCCGATCAGTAAGGTAATCGCTGACTTTTTTTCGCCCGGTCATACCAAAAGGAACGAATGCGTCGCCTTGTCGGCAGCGTCTGACAGTGAGGGGCTGTTTTAGTTTGTCTGCATCGAAGCAAGCAGTATTTCGGTCGCGGGGAATGACGAAATCATCCGTGACTTCTAATTCTTCCATTATCAGACGAAAGGGCAGGGCAGGATCATCCGGTGAGAATACTGTTGAAGTATCTTCTGAACAGACCGGTTCTATTTGTAAAAACTTCCGGTCTTTAATCACACGCCATCCTCTGCTGAGGAATATCTTTCCCGGTTGCCCATTCAGGGAGTTGAAAATATCTTTGATTTGTGTAGCGTTAAATCCTAATGGAGATAAAATTTCAAATAATAAAGTTTCCGGTGCAGGCTCCTGTAGCAAAGCGCTGATCAGAATGTCTTGTCCGGTTTGTACTTTCCGCTTACCTTCTTCTATGCCTTTCTTATATAAGAGAGCTGCATCATTCAGATATTCTGCGGTGCGGAGAAGGCTTTCTTTTACGGAGGGATTGATTTTCTGCATAAGGGGCAAAAGGTTGAGGCGTATCTTGTTGCGCGTATATTCGTCTCGCAGGTTGGTGCTGTCCGTTACGTAAGATTGTCCGATTGCTTGCAGGTATTCGGTTATTTCTTTCCGGTCGAGGCATAACAAGGGACGGACAATGTTTCCGTTCTTGGGGCGGATACCCAATAGCCCGTTGATGCCTGTTCCACGGATAAGGTTGAGCAGGAGAGTTTCTACACTATCATCTTTATGATGGGCCACGGCAATAACATCGGCGCCTTGTTGCAGACGGAGCTGTTCAAACCAGGCATAACGTAATTCCCGCGCTGCCATTTCAATGGATATGTGGCGCTTTTCCGCTTCTTCCGTAGTTTGAAAATGTTGGATATATAACGGAACTTCCAGTTGCAAGCATAGTTCGCGGACAAACATTTCATCTCGAACCGATTCATCGCCCCGCAGATGGAAATTACAATGTGCCGCCTCGCAGGTGTACCCCATATCAAGAAGTAGACGCAACAAAGCTACTGAGTCCGCTCCGCCACTCAGTGTTACCAGTATTTTGTCTTCTCGTGTGAAAAGCTTCTCCTGGTCAATATATTGCGCTATTTTCTTTTTATTCATAATGGTGCAAAGATAATATTAACGGATTAAATTCTTTCTAATTCTTCGGAACAAAGTGGAGAATGGAGGATATTCCCTCCTTATTTAAAAACAATCTAAATAATTTGTAGGCTAAATACAAATCATTTATCTTTGCATCCAAATTAAAGAAAGAGAGAAGACTATGCGTTTGTCCGAATTAAAAACTGGAGAAAAGGGTGTAATCGTTAAAGTACTGGGGCATGGCGGTTTCCGTAAACGAATTGTAGAAATGGGCTTTATTAAAGGCAAGACCGTAGAGGTTTTGCTGAATGCCCCGCTGAAAGACCCCATAAAATACAAAGTAATGGGGTATGAAATCTCTTTGCGTCGTCAGGAGGCGGGAATGATTGAAGTACTCAGTGAACATGAGGCGAAAGAGCAAGTGACAAAACCGAATTATCATCTGGGAATGAGTGAAGATATCTATCCGGGTGAAGAAGAACTGAAACGGATCGCCCTCGGTAAGCGCCGTACCATTAATGTTGCTTTAGTAGGTAATCCAAACTGTGGAAAAACTTCTCTGTTTAACATTGCTTCCGGTTCACACGAGCACGTTGGTAACTACAGTGGAGTTACAGTGGATGCCAAGGAAGGCTACTTTAATTTCCAGGGCTATCATTTCCGCATAGTCGATTTGCCCGGTACATATTCGCTATCAGCATATAGTCCTGAAGAAATGTATGTTCGTCATCATATTATTGATGAAACTCCGGACATTGTTATCAATGTGGTAGACTCATCTAATCTGGAACGTAATCTGTACCTCACTACCCAGCTAATTGATATGAACGTACGTATGGTGATGGCTCTCAATATGTATGATGAATTGGAAGCCAGTGGCAACACGCTGGATTACATGAAACTGAGTGAACTCTTTGGTGTCCCTATGGTTCCTACCGTTTCGCGTACGGGTAAAGGCATCGAAGATCTTTTTCATGTTGTTATCAGCATTTACGAAGGTGCTGACTTCCTCGATCAAAAAGGCAAAGTACGTACCGAAGTGTTGAATGACCTGCGCGAATGGCATCGGGAATATGTGCCCGGCTATACCGGTGGAGCTCATAAAGAGGAAGAGGTGCGTCATCATGGATTTTATCGTCATATTCACATTAATCACGGTCCCGAACTGGAACGCAGCATTGAAGAGGTGAAGCGGGTGATTAGTGAGAATGAAGATATCCGTCATAAGTATTCCACCCGTTTTCTTGCCATCAAGCTTTTGGAGAATGATCCGGACTTGGAAACGTTGATTAAAACTTTACCCAATGGCAAAGAAATCATTGCTGTCCGTGATCAGGAAAGTCGCCGTATTCGAGACGTGCTGAATGAGGATTGCGATCAGGCAATTACCGATGCTAAATATGGTTTTATATCCGGTGCGCTGAAAGAAACCTTTGTGGATAATCATTTGGATAAAGAACATACTACCCGTGTGATAGACTCCATTGTAACGCACCGTGTGTGGGGATTCCCCATTTTCTTCCTGTTCATGTATCTTATGTTCGAGGGGACGTTCGTGCTCGGCGAATACCCGATGATGGGTATTGAGTGGTTGGTAGAAACCCTCGGCAATTTTATACATGCCAATATGGCGGACGGACCATTGAAAGACTTGTTGGTAGACGGCATTGTTGGTGGTGTTGGTGGTGTGATTGTCTTTCTGCCGAACATCCTTATTCTTTATTTCTGCATATCGCTTATGGAAGACTCCGGTTACATGGCACGTGCCGCGTTTATCATGGATAAGATTATGCATAAGATGGGGCTGCATGGTAAATCCTTCATTCCTCTGATTATGGGTTTCGGATGTAATGTACCTGCTATTATGGCTTCGCGCACTATTGAGAACCGTAAAAGCCGACTTATTACTATGCTCGTCAATCCGTTGATGTCATGTAGTGCTCGCCTGCCTATTTATTTGTTGCTGGTAGGCGCGTTTTTCCCGAACAATGGTAGTTTGATACTGTTATTAATATATTCAATAGGTATCTTGTTGGCGATATTGATGGCGCGTTTATTCAGCCGTTTCTTGGTGAAAGGGGATGATACTCCGTTCGTAATGGAACTTCCACCTTACCGTTTGCCGACAGCAAAGGCTATTTTCCGGCATACTTGGGAGAAAGGTGCGCAATATCTTCGTAAAATGGGGGGCATCATCATGATAGCTTCCATCGTAATATGGGCGTTGGGATATTATCCTGACCATGATGCGTATGAGACGGTTGCCGAACAGCAGGAGAATTCCTACATCGGACAGATAGGAAAGGCTATGGAGCCGGTGATTGAACCTTTGGGTTTTGACTGGAAACTTGGTATCGGTATACTTTCAGGTGTGGGCGCTAAGGAATTAGTGGTAAGTACACTGGGGGTGCTTTATACGAATGATGCTGAAGCGGATGCCGTAAGTCTTGCCGAACGTATTCCGATTACACCGTTGGTAGCTTTCTGTTATATGGTGTTTGTATTGATCTATTTCCCATGTATAGCTACGATTGTAGCAATCAAGCAAGAATCCGGTAGCTGGAAATGGGCGTTATTTACGGCAGTGTATACCACGCTGCTTGCGTGGGTAATGGCATTTGCCATTTATAGAATAGGAGGATTATTTGTATGATGAATTGGCAACAATGGATAGTTGCAATCCTGTTACTGTTGTGTATTGTCCGGATCGGATGGGGAATTTATGCTTTTTTTCGCCGGACAAAAGGAAATGGTAACCCATGTGCAAATTGCGTAACCGGTTGTGACTTAAAGCGATTGATGGATGAGAAGCGTGCAGAGTGTAGTGCGACGAAAAAAGAAAAGAAGAAAAATTGCTGCGAATAGTTGGAGTTCTCAAAAAATGTACTACCTTTGCAACCGCAAATGAGAAAAGATTGGTTCCTTGGATGAGTGGCTTAGTCAGCGGTCTGCAAAACCGTGTACGGCGGTTCGAATCCGCCAGGAACCTCAAAACGAACAAAATGCCCTGAGTAGAAATACTTGGGGCATTTGTTGTTTATTGACCTTCAGTAACTTAGCTACCCTGCCATTTGGGTAGAAAATCGTGCAAGTGTAGACCGAATGTAGTCCGAGCCTCCTAAAACGATACGATTGTAGCACATGAAAAGTGTTAATTTTGGTTTTTTTCCTATCAATATATATAGAATTCATCAGTTAGTTATCATTTTCCCATATTATTTTTGTTACAACCCCAAAGAAATATGCCATGAAAAAGATTCTATTTATCCTAATTTACAGTTCAGTTTGTTTTAGCTCCCCATATAATGAAGAGCTATAGTGTTAATTCTATAGAGGATAGTTACGAATATTCGATAGTCAGTCAAGAAAATAAAAACAGTCAAAAAAGACATTTTAGGTAATACGATTATTGAAGATGATAATGGTAATACGATTATGATTAAAAAGGATATATTCGGAAATTCCACTATCGAAGACTATTAGGCAGACATTCTTTTTCATCCTGTTTCCCCTTCGTAAGAAAGTAGCCATGAACCCTAATTGTTCATGGATACCATTCCGTTCGCATGGCTGAATATTTCTTTGTCAATCAGCAATTGTATGGCCTGTTCCGTTATCATATCTAGATTGTTCCTTTTCCTACTGAAACCGAGAAGTTGGGAAGTCAGCCGTTTCAGATCTTCAGTCGGCATGGATATTTGTTGCTCTATGGCATAGCGGGCGGCACTCATTACTTCCAGGATTGGAATATCCAGAATATCGCGTTTGGAGTTGATGCGGTAAAAGTCGCAGTCTTTAGCTTTCTCTTCATCTTCCCAGTAAATTATAGTATCTCCCGATAAAGGGTCTTTATATGCATCTTTAAGAAGACTGTCGATAAATAGCTGTAAACGGGTGGTAACTCTTGTCAGATTCCAAATTCGTAATATCCTTTTATATAGTAGAGTATTTGTTATAGGTTGTTCAATCTTGACTATTTGTTGAAGTTGTTTTTTAACCTGATAGGAAGAAGTTATTACGGTATCGATATCTGTACTGTAACCGATATCGGGCAAGTTAGCGAATGTATACTCTTTTTCTCGATTGTTCACCAATTCTACAACAGGTTCATTCTCTATACTGAATGTTTTCAGAACATTATTCTCTGCCGGAAGGAGGGGAGGCTGTTCTTCTACTTTTGTGTTTTTTAAATCTTCCAGCTTTTTGATAATGCGCTTCACGACGTTCTCCTTATGTTCAAACCAGTCGACAGACCATACACGCATCACATTCCAGTGGAGCATTTGCAAGACATTCGGTTGTACTATTTCACGGTCTCTGGTGGTTTTTGTTTCATAATAGTTTCTTCCGTCACATAAGATTCCCAGAATATATGTGTCTGGTTGCAGCGGATTAACAATCGCTAAATCTACTTTAAAATTAGACCGCCCTACCAGAGTTTCCACTTTATAACCACGCTGAGTAAGTTCTTGTGCAATTAAAGTGATGAGATTACTTTGTTGCAGGTTCTGGAGCTGGATGGCCGGAACAGGTGAGGTGCCGCGTTCTGCAAATTCAAGGAATCTTTTTAAGCCTTCCACACCTTTGGACTTTGTGCGTTTTAAATCTATTTGTTCGGAGCGTAAGGTTGAAAATATAATCATCTCGTAACGTGCGCGCGATACGGCTACATTCAGACGACGTTCACCGCCTTGATTATTCAATGGTCCGAAATTCATAGATACATTGCCGTTCCTGTCCGGACCGTATCCTATAGAGAAAAGAATAATATCCCGTTCATCACCTTGCACATTTTCTAGATTCTTGATGAAAATAGGTTCATTACTTTGGAAAGCTTTTTCTTCCAATTCAGGATATTTGTTCAGCTCCTCAATGAGCATATCTTCTATCAGATTTTGCTGCACCTGGCTGAAGGATACGACACCTATGCTCTTTTCAGGAACTTCAGGTATACGTAGCCGGTTCAGTATTTCTTTCACAATGGCTTCCGCTTCGGCATGATTGCTGCGTGTACGTCCTTTATCATACGTACCATCTATCTGAACTAAGCGTACTTTTGAAACTCTGTCATCCACAGAAGGAAAGGTATATAGTTTTCCATTATAATACTGGGAATTACTGAAAGCAATCAGACTTTCGTGTTTGCTCCGGTAGTGCCAGGTCAGGTAACGGGATGGAATGGATAATGAGATACAATCATCCAGAATACTCTCCATATCATCAAATTCAGCCTCTTCTTCATCAACTTGTGAAGAGGAGAAGAAACTTGTCGGAGGCATTTGCTTGGGATCACCTACTACTACTAATGCGTTGCCGCGGGCTATTGCACCGACTGCCTCGCTGGTAGGCATCTGTGATGCTTCGTCGAAGATAACAAGATCGAACTTCTCTGCATCCAGATCTATATATTGAGCCACTGATATCGGACTCATCAACATACATGGACATAGCTTGGGCAACAGAGTTGGTATCTGATCTATAATTCTCCGGATAGATGTGCCGCGTCCTCCATTTGAAATATTCCTTTTTAGAATTCCTATTTCGGAACTGGAGGCGGCTTCCATTGTCAGTGATGGGATTTTGGCCGCTAATCTACAGTACAGCTCTTTTTTACTCAACTCCTGAAAGTCTACAGTCAACTGTTTGTATTTGCTGATCATTTCTTCGAATAGCAATCCGTTGAAAAGACGCAAAGTTTCATCTGCATCAATGGTTTTTAGCGCTAATTGGTGATAAATGCCCTTCATATATGCATCAGCAGCTTCCGATCCGCTTTTATGCTTATCTGTTATATAGTTGATAACTATGGTTAAATGTAAAGATTCCAATTCTTTCTTACGGATGCACCATTGTCCCCAGTCTTTAATCATATTGAAGTGAGTTAACCAGGTATTCAGTAGAATCGGTAGTTTCATTTCAAGATTATTATCCGGCAGTTGTATGTAGCATAAACCTTTAATTTCATTGAGAACCGTATTCAATTCGCTGGATGTATCGATCAATTGCTTGAATGTGTTTTCATTAGACTGCTGGAATATGTTCCAGTCAATACTAATTTTATTTGCAAATTGATTCAGAACTTCTGCAAATGGCTGTTGAACTATTGCTGCATATTCCGATAAAGTGTTGTAAATCGTCGGAAGACTCTTAAGTATAGAATCAATATCATTCCATTTCTCTTTGTTCTTTCTTCCTAAGAAACCGAAAGAAGATGACAATTCGGAAGATTGTTCTTGAATGACCTTATTATTATTTTGATAAGCATTGAGCTTTTCTAACAGGCTTGGTATTTGCATTGCCTGCAAATTCGTATTGTAAAGTCTGAGCTTTCTCAGATAAGAACGTTTTGCAAAGAATTTAGGTAAGAACCATTTCATTTCGATATCTTTCCATTCTTGCTGAAGGGTAAATGCATTTTCTTCCAGAATTTGAAGTGCGTATTCTTTGCCCAGTTCAGCTTGTAACTGGTCTCGTTTACGGCCGAACAGGACAACATCTTTCCATTCTTCTATCAAATCGGTATTGCCACCTATTTCCAATAGCGTTTTGTTCAGATATGGGATGGATAGAAGTTGGTTACTTATCTTGCCCATCCAGTTGATCCCATCCCAATTATCAGGTATCGAGATTCCCAGGCTATTTGAAAGCAACTTTCTGTTAGCGGTAATTGAGGTGAATAAATTTATAAAGCGCCTGATTCCGGCTTGTAGTTTCTGAGAGCTTTCTATGGAAGTTTCGTATGGCTCCAGCCCCTTTAGTGGGTGGTCTTGCGGATGTCCTGTTATCTGAAAAACTGTATCCAGTTCCTGGATCTTTTCGCAAAAGTCTGTCAGTTGATTCTTCGTGATGGCGGGCAACAGAGAAAAGTCGATAGACAATTCATCTCCTTGTATCGATAAATAGTGTGTAATACAATCGTAAAGAGAGAAACCGGAAGCATGGGAATGATGCAATGCTTCCATATAATCGATCAGTTTTCTTCTACGCTCGAATAATTGCTTTGAAGTGCTTTCAAACTCAGCGGGAGACTGGATATGAATGACTTCTATAGCCTTCTGAAGCTGCGCCAGAAAATGGGATTTAGTGACTTTATTGGAATGTATTTCCAGGCAGAATGGATCTAATCCTATCTTGGTCAGACGGTTTTGCACTACAGAAAGTGCCGCCATCTTTTCCGCTACGAATAGCACACGTTTCCCTTTATACAGAGCATTGGCTATCATATTGGTAATGGTCTGCGATTTGCCGGTTCCCGGAGGACCATGCAATATGAAGCTCTTTCCTTCTCCTGATTCAATGACAGCTTCAAGCTGCGAAGAATCAACGTCAACAGGAATGGCAAAATTGATAGGTTCAAGATTTTTGTCTATTTCTCTGGCGTCAATCTCCGGAGCTGTATCTTGCCATTGAATGCGATTTTCCATCAGACTGGCTATAATGGCATTCTCTTTCATTTTGCTTGCATTGGTATGAATATCATTCCACATGACAAACTTGTTGAATGAGAATAACCCCAACATGGATTCTTCTACTACGTCCCAACCTTTCATATTACGGATGCAGGTGCGAATCGTAGCGAATATCTTTTTCAGGTCTACCCCACTATCATCTTTTGGCAACGGATTCAACCCGGAAAGATTAACACTGAACTGTTGTTTCAATAGTTCGACGAGCGTTATGTTCAATATGATTTCTTCGTCTCTGGTGCGGATGATATATCCACTTAAGCCTCCACGACGCACAATATCTACCGGTAACAGTAAGATAGGAGCAAAGCGTGGTTTCACACTCTTAGAAGACTCGTACCACTTCAGGACTCCTAAAACGAGGAACAGTGAATTGGCGCCATTTTCCTCGATGGCGGTTCGCGATGTACGGTATACAAATTTGAGTGAGTTCTGAAGTTCGCTTTCGGTCAGATAAGAACGAAGTTTTTTGTTTCTCAGTTCGCTGATTACTAATTTTTCCAAATTCCCTTTCCATAAAGAAGAATCATAGAGCCCTGTCTCACCAGGTTCTATTTTACTTTTAGCAGGACTGGGTAATATCTGGTAGTTTTCTCCGGCTTGCAGATGATCTTCCAGATGGTCAATTTCGAAAGATATGAATGGTATGACTCTTCTGCCAAGCCGGATGTTGATCAGATTATTACGTAGAGAAAAGTCCAGCAGTTTTCTTTCCCAAATAATCTGCTTGGTTATTTCATCCTTGCTGTCCTCCAGTTTTATTTCATACCGGTCCAGTTGGTGTATTCTTTGGGTTACGTTCTCATGCTCTATTCCACTGTTTTCTATTTGCCATTCACCGTTATGGTTTATGCGTTGCGGCAATGGGCGGATTTTATCCAGTCTGCACCTATATACATCGATAAACAGCTCGAATCTGTTTTCTTCTTTAAGTTCTCTCTGAGCCATTGTAGCGGCTTCTTCAAATGAGATGTTTTGAGAGGATGCCACTGCGGTTGTCTCAACTAATACAATGTCGCTGATGCCATTTGCACTCCCTTTGAGTAGAAAGGAAGCATCATCGCCTACGGTTTGATGATAAATATCTTCTGTAAGCCATGCGCCTACCAATATATGTCCTTTCAATAAGACTAAAAGAGGATGAATGCCATTTGCCTCCAGACAGGAAGCATAGAGTAAAGTCAGGTCTATACATGTACCCAGCTTGCTGGTGAGTACATTATCTACCAAGCGGATACGCTGCCCCGAAGTTTCAAAGCTGGCCGGAACCGTAGAATATATTAAAGACTCAGACCGGAGAGCCTCATAAATAGCAGCTACCTGTGCACGTACTCGGTTGGGGTCCTGTGTCTGATACTCGTCTAAGGCGGAATTTCCGGTCCACTTTTCGAGGAATTGTGAGGCCCTTACGCTTATTCTTGAAAGTATGGGGTGATTGGGAGTAACAAATGTAGCTAAGAGTTCGGGCATGATACTGGAGCCGCTCCACTGATCGTATGCCATCAGTTTGATAGGAAACGTTTGCTGATGGGCTATCTCACCGGAAATCATAACAACCAGATGAAAGGTAGTATCGATGCCTTCTGTCAATTCGATTAATTTTCCATTTTCAGGTGATATTTCCAGATTGTTGATTTGTATGTTCTGTCCAGGTGGAATTATCTCAAGAATGCTTTCTGAGTATTTAATAAGTTCTCCGTCTATGGATACTTTGATGTTATTCCAGTCGACTTCATCACTGTTCATGAGTTCGCAGAAATTGCATGAGGGCACATGGTTGTGTATCATTGCATAATTAATACATGGTAGGTATTCCAGATGGACTGTCCCATTGAAGATGCCTGTAATAGTGTTGTCGTTTCCCATTATTGTTATAGAATTTAACTGATGAAAGACGTAATTTTATAATAGCATTCCCGGATTCAAAGTTATAAATATAATGTTAATAATCTAGCTTTTATTTATAATTTAGTGAGATTTTTGTCGCTTATTTAGTTCAAAATGGATTCACTCTATTGTCTATTGTCTTGATTTTTGTGATATTTGCAACGCCTTAGAACAAAATACTCTATTGGATTGTTTAATAACAGACAAATTTTATATCTATATGTATATTACTCTCATTATTTTATTTCTTTCTGCGATATTCTTTATGAGTGGCAAAGTGCGTTCGGATTTAGTTGCGCTTTGTGCTTTGGTGTTACTAATTATATTCGGCATTCTGACCCCGGAAGAAGCATTGACTGGCTTCTCTAATTCTGTTGTTATAATGATGATAGGATTGTTCGTTGTGGGCGGTGCTATCTTTCAGACGGGATTGGCAAAGATGATAAGTAGTCGTATTCTGAAGTTAGCTGGTGACAGTGAGTTGAAACTTTTCGTTCTTATTGTATTGGTGACTGCCTTCATCGGTGCTTTTGTCAGCAATACCGGAACAGTAGCTTTGATGCTTCCCATTGTAGTCAGTATGGCTATGGGGACGCAGATCAATGTCAGCCGCCTGTTGATGCCGCTTGCGTTTGCCAGTAGTATGGGAGGTATGATGACGCTTATCGGTACACCGCCGAACCTTGTAATTCAGGAAGCATTGACCTCTGCAGGATATACACCTCTTACATTTTTCTCGTTTACTCCTGTAGGATTGGTTTGTGTGGCTGTCGGATTGATAATCTTAATTCCATTGAGTAAGATTTTCCTGACTAAGAAAGGTGACAAGGACCGTAAGGGTAAAAAGAACAAATCGTTGAAAGAATTGGCGGGAGAGTACCAACTGTTTCAGAATTTGTGTCGGGTACAGGTAGAAAGTAAATCGCCTTTAACCGGAAAGACTATACAGGAATTAAGTATTCCACAACGCTATAATGTAGGTATAATGGAAGTTCGGCGTCAGTCATCCTCTTCCCGTCGTCACTTTTTTAAGACGATGAGCCAGGAAATGGCTGCTGCTGATACTGTTATTCAAGAGAATGATATTTTGTATGTACTGGGTGATTTTACCAATGTAGAACATTTTGCCGAAGAAAATACATTAAAGTTGCTGGATACCCATGCAGCGGAAGGTACGGTAGAAGCAAAAAGTGAAGAACTGGAATTTACAGAAATAGGTATTGCTGAAATTGTATTGATGCCTGCCTCCAATCTGGTAAATAAGCCGGTAAAAGATTCAGGTTTCAGGGAAAAATATGGTGTGAATATCCTGGGTATCCAACGCAAGCGCCAGTATATCCTGAAAAATCTGAAAGATGAAAAGATGCATTCGGGAGATGTGCTGTTAGTGCAGGGAACATGGGAGAATATAGCGCGTTTGAGTGAAGATCCCTCCGATTGGGTAGTACTTGGACAACCGCTTGCTGAGGCTGCTAAAGTAACATTGAATCATAAAGCACCTGTTGCTGCCATAATCATGTTGGGAATGGTGGTAATGATGATGTTCGACTTCATCCCTATTGCCCCGGTAACGGCAGTAATGATTGCAGGTCTGCTAATGGTGCTTACTGGCTGTTTCAGGAATGTGGAAGCGGCATATAAAACTATTAACTGGGAAAGTATTGTATTGATTGCCGCTATGATGCCCATGTCGCTGGCGCTGGAAAAGACCGGAGCCTCCGATTTGGTATCTCAGTCATTGGTAAACGGATTGGGTAGTTACGGGCCTTATGTGTTATTAGCAGGTATTTATTTCACTACTTCGCTGATGACTATGTTTATTAGTAATACAGCTACAGCAGTACTTTTGGCTCCGATTGCCCTCCAGGCTGCCATACAATTGGATTTGAGTCCATATCCATTCCTGTTTGCCGTAACCGTGGCAGCCAGCATGTGTTTTGCTTCTCCATTCTCTACTCCACCCAACGCTTTGGTGATGCCTGCGGGACGTTATACATTCATGGATTATGTTAAAGTTGGTTTGCCTTTACAGATAATTATGGGAATTGTGATGATCTTTGTACTTCCGTTATTGTTCCCGTTTTGAGAATAACTTAAAAGTATAAGATCAATGAAAGTAGTAAAGAGTTTGATGTTTATCCTGTTTGTCCTTTGTAGTTTATCGGGCAAAGCACAGGAAGTAACTGCCGATAGCACCGGCTACATTGTAAGAGTAGGGGAGATGGCTCCCAACTTTACCATTACCCTGACAGACGGTAAGAAGGTTACCCTTTCCGAACTCCGTGGCAAAGTGGTGATGTTACAGTTCACTGCCAGTTGGTGTGGAGTATGTCGTAAAGAAATGCCTTTCATAGAAAAGGATATCTGGTTGAAGCATAAAGATAATTCTGCATTTGCCCTTATCGGCATAGACCGTGATGAACCGTTGGACAAAGTAATTGCGTTCGGCAAGTCGACTGGCATTACTTATCCCTTGGGCTTAGACCCCGGTGCAGATATTTTTGCCAAATATGCGCTTCGCAATGCCGGAATTACCCGCAATGTACTGATTGATAAAGATGGGCGCATTGTAATACTGACCCGCCTGTACAATGAGAAGGAATTTGCTGCATTAACGAAGAAGATTGACGAAATGTTGTCAAAGAAATAACAAACAGAAAGTCCAGGTTGACCTTATTTTAAGGTCAACTTGGCTAAATAATCGTAGTGCTTTCCTTCTTTTACCAACTCCGCTTGGAAACCATTTTCGGCCGCATAAAGACTGAGTGTCTGGAAATCAATGTAAAGCCAGTCGAATGACTCTCCCAGGATATCCCTATATTGCATCTGGAAATCTACTTCTCCATAATAGTCGCCTGCCAGGTCGATCACAAAACTTCCGTCTTCTTCCTCAAACAGATAGCGCAGGTCGCTGGAGTCCATAAAGATACAGCCACCGGGTTGTAGCAATTGCTTCATCCTTTTGAAGAAGGCAGGCAGATTTTCCAGTTTGCCGATGATTCCCGAGCCGTTCATCAACATTAATATCGTGTCGTATGTCTCATGGAAATGCTCATCGAACAGATTGAGCAATGTGGCATGCCGTACGCCGCGTTGTTGCATAACTTCTACTGAAAGTGGCGAAATATCAATGGCATGTACCTCTTTGCCTGCTTCCTGCAAGGCAAGGCTGTGACAACCGCTTCCGGCTCCTACATCCAGGATCTTTCCCGTAGCCATTTGTAGGGCAGTACGTTCCAAAAGAGGCATCTGCTTTTCCGTACGAAACAATTCCTTTACCGGAATTTCATCCTCATCGAATTGTGAAGAAAAAACACGCAGTCGTTCGGCCTTGTGTCGTTTGTTGTAGTCGGCAATAGCAGCACCCATTGGGTCTTTATCAGCAGTAAGCAGCATAGTGTTCATTCTATTCAATCTTTAAAAGTTGTCGGCAAAGATACGAAAAATGCAGTCTATTAGTAGAAAAAAGCTATCTTTGTAGCGTACATATGACGGAGATCGTATATATACTTCTTATTGAAACTATGTAATTTCAAGTAAATGAAAATAAAACTTTAGGGTTTGATACTGTTCTGGGGACTATTTGCTTTTAGCGTAACAGCCTCTGACAGCATTTCATTGAGGCAAAAGGCACAGCATGCAACAGAAGAGGGGAATTATGAGGAAGCCTGTCAAACTTATCAAAAGTTGAGCAATCAGTATGATTCTGTCTACCAACATGTTTATAGCAAAGAAATTGAAGACTTACGTGCTACTTACCAGATAGACGAGCTTGAGTTGAAGAATAAAGAACAGGCCAACCGTCTGCTCTCTTACTTCATCGGGATAGCTTTGCTTCTAAGCTCTATCGTTTTAATCTGTTTCTTTTTCTTCAGACGGCAGAATAAACAACTCACCATTTCCCGAAAGAAACTGGAGGAGGCCAGAATCATGGCCGAGGAGTCAGTGAAGAATAAAAGCCTTTTCTTTTCCAATATGAGTCATGAGGTCAGATTGCCATTGAATGCACTTGCCGGATCTTCGAGCATTCGTCTTTATCCATCCCCTGGTAGAAAGGAGTGATGTATGAGGCGGAGACTTTATATTCTACTGATATTATTAGGTTCTGTACTACGTGTTTCAGCCGGACTGACTCCTGAGGAACAAACCTTGCGCGACAGTATCTTTAAGATATATCATAATATGCCGGCAGATACGGTACGCGTAGAGTACCTGAGAGATATGTATCAACAGAACATCAGGGCAGACTGGTCCATTGAACTTGTTGATTCGGCTCTGAAAGCAGCAAGAGCTTTGGGTAACGGGCGTCTTGAATTGATGTTATCCCATGAGGTGTTCCGTTATTCGCAATATCGTGGAGATTTGCCGGAAATGGAACGGCGGTTGGCAGTTCTGAAAGAATGCTGTTATCGCCAGAAATCCTATGAATATTACTTTTCCGCCTGGGAGGCAGCGCTTGATTTACAATGTTCCAGAGGCAATATTGAATATGCCATTTTGCAGGCTAAACAGATGAAGGGGGATGCTGAAGAGTTAGGATATGAAAAAGGAATATGTACTCCTTATTATAATATTGGTATTTACTGTCCGTACTCTGTATTTCCGTTCTTTGCTGAGGAAAGACGAAGCCGAGACCCGTGCAGTAAGTGAACTTGCCCGGAAAGCCAATCACATGAAGGATATATTTTTGAAGAATATAGTCGATGATATAAAGATACCTCTTGATAGTGTTGTTCATCTCTCCAAACTATTGTCGGTAGAAAGAGATACGCTTTCTACCGAGCAGAGAACTGAGTATTCATCCAGTATTACAGTGAATGCAGAAAAGCTGATAACACTGGTAAACAATGTGCTTGATTTATCACGTCTGGAATCGGGAATGATGCGCTTTGATGTACAGTCGTATGATGTCGTGCAACTCTGTCGGGATGCGGTTTATATGGCGGGTATGCAGGAGGGGAATCTCGCTACCGTAACTTTTGAACACGATGTGGAGTCGTTGATGCTCCGCATTGACAGCAGTAAGTTTCATAAACTGATCGTGGTGGGTGGTGAGCAAGAAATTAAATTGGTGGTTATCGGAAGTCCGTTGTCTGCATCATCACCGGATAGATTACGCCAGATACAGCATGATATCAACCGTCTGTTCATTGAGATCTTCCACGGTAGTTATACGATTGAAAGTGAGAAAGCCTGTATCACAGTCTGTTTCCCATTGTCATAGTAAATAGGATTGTATCTCATAGATGTCAGAAAAGTGTGGGAAAATTATTATCTTTGTACCCTGGCTTATAATATAATAATAGAAAACGAATATATGAGTATAGAAGATGCAATAATGGGAGGTATCGTCTTTAAAGGAAAAAAAGACAAGCCCAAGGAAGATGGAAAGGTAAAGACTAAGGCCAAAAAGAAATCGTATATTACCGGAAAACATGGTTCCGGTGCTGCCAAGATGAAGGCGGACATACGAAAGAAAAGAGCGAATCGTCATAAATAAGATGATAAGATGGTAAAATGAAAAATGGTAAGATGAGGAAATACAATCCTATCATCTTACCATTTTTCATTTTACCATCTTATCATTTTTTCATCCTTTTGCCGGAAGTACTTCTATCCAGTAATCATCCGGGTCATGGATGAAGTACAATCCCATAGCTGTATTTTCAAAGCATACCCAGCCCATTTCTTTGTGATATTGGTGAATAGCTTCATAATCACCGGCAACGCGGAAGCATAGATGGCTTTCGTTCTCTCCAAGTTCATAAGCTTGCGGATGATCTTTCAGGCAGGTCAGTTCCAGTAAGAAACCAGTACTGTTGTCTGTCAGGTAAACCAGCGTGAAAGAGCCGTTCGAGGCTTCTTTACGGTGATGTTCTTTCAATCCCAATGCTTTTTCATAGAAAGCAATACTACGTTCCAGATCGGTGACGTTGATATTAAAATGATCGAATTTAGCTTTTATTTCCACGTAATTAAGTAATTAGTTATTAGTGATTATTTTACGAATGCCTTTAGAATTTCGCCTACATACATGCGTGGCTGACCTTCCATAGGAGCCTGTGAAGGCATCTTCTTACATTCCAGAACAACTGAAGGTTCTGTTTGGTTTGCCGGATAGAAACGAACGGTATAAGTTTCTGCAGCTTCCATCTGCTCGTAAGGTTGATCAGGTGAAAGGAAACTGAAGATAACAGGCTTACCTGAAGATTTGCCCAATGAACCACCTGCATTAGCTGTCATCATGGTCATATTGAAAGCATCTGTACCAATTACAAGTACTAATTTGCCTGCACCCATTTGGATGGCATTCGTCGGTAGTTGATCCGGAGCTACTTCTTTATAGCCAGGCACTGTACCAGAAGCAACAGGAGTGGCCGGAGTAAGCGGGGTAGCAGGTACAACGGTTACTTTGGTTGTTTCAGCCGGAGTTTTTACTTCTACTTCAGCTTTAGGAGCAATCACTATCGGACCTGAGCTTACAGCGCTCTTTGCCTCTTTCTTGGTTTCCGGTTGCTCTGTTTCGGCAGTTTTCTTGGCAGTACTTGCGCTAAGGGCTTCTGCTGCTCCAAGAGCGAGGTCATCTACAAAGTTGACTGTTTTTCTGCGCCATTTGGCAAGTCCGCGCACCAATTTGGTTTGAGCCTTATTCAGTGCATATTTGTCTACGATCCATTCTTCTGCCGTATACTTCTCTTTTCCTTCACGGTAATTGAAACGAATCTTTTCAACTTCCATTGTGCACTTCTCGGGTGCACAAACCACGGACAGTTGGTAGAGTATTTTTGTACGGTCCAGTGAGAGTGCACTTGAACTGAATACAATCCATTCTTCTCCCGTACCTACTATTTGTCCTTCTTCCGGGTTCGTATAGACTACGCGGCTGTTATTCTCATTCTTTTTCAGCCGTGCTTCCATCCATTTCTGCATGCGGTTGAAGATCTCTTGCTGAGACATACCGGGAATACTGAATTCTTTGGTAAATACAACTTTGCCATCTACTTCGGGTACTGCGCCCGCTAGATACTTGCTGTCATCATCATCGTCGTCTTTGTCTTTTTGAGCATGTACTGCAACAGGCAGACAAATGCATAAGAGTACAAAAAGGAGGTGTGTCAAATTTTTCATAATGCGTATGTTTTATTGATTAATATCAAAACTTTCACCCCGGTGGGTTATGGACAAGAAACGGCAACCTTTGCTTTCGGCAAACTCCCGGAAAGCATTTCCGCCTTTGTATTCCTCGCTGAAGTGCATAGGTACAAAGATAGCAGTTTTTATCCGTTCCACGAATTGTTCCGCACCTCTCATATAATCTTTTCCGATGCGGTTGTCCACTGGAAACATAGCTACATCTACCGACGGGGCGGTTTGCTGAAGGCATTTCACTTCGGCAAGGAAGTCACCTTCCGCTTTCCGGATTTCTTGCGGAGTGGATTCTTCGCTCCAATGCCAGTTGTTCAAGTCTCCGGCATGGAAGAGCCGGACACCTTGCAGGTCAATGAGAAAAGAGATACCTACGTCCGTGGAACCGAATGCTTCGATACGGATATTCGGATCTTCGTACACATCTCCTTTATTAATATAGGTGGCATCCTCGCGCGTGGCACGACGATGTTTCAGGATGTCCTTGGAGAAGATATAGTGAATATCCGGGCGCTCGGCTTTCCATAAAAGAACTTCGCGATTAAAGTGGTCGGGGTGAAAATGGGAAGAGAGTACATATAGTTCTCCGGGTCTTCCCAACAGATAGTCATGAACGATCCCTTTATTATATTCCGTTTCAGAGGAATCTTTGTAGTAATCGATAATGACCGTCACTCCGTCCGCTTCAATCGCGAAGCCGCTATGGTAAATGTAATCAAGTTTCATGCACGGGTTAATTTATAGCGCAATATTACGAAAAACGCTACACAAACCTTTGGTTTTTGCTGTTATTTTTATCTAAAAGACTTACATCGGCACTTCCATCAGCAGAATGTGCGAGTCTTTCAGGGTTTCCAGCTCAAAGCTGTGGGTATCGTATACGCCCATGCCGTCACGGCGTGAAAGTACGGTATCATCCACCTTCACCTCACCTTCAATCACGAAGATATACACACCTGCGTGGGATTGGTGCATGTGATAGCCGATCTTTTTTCCCGCCTCTATCTCTCCGATGGAGAACCATGTCTGTTGCAACATCTTGGCAGGGGCATCGCCATCCGGCGAAACGATCAGTGCCAGTTCATTCTTCCGCAAGAACGGGCGGATGTCGTAATCTTGATAGGCGGGCGGTGTATTCAGCTTCTCCGGCATTACCCAGATTTGCAGGAATTCTACCGGTTCGGTATCGCTGCCGTTCATTTCACTGTGATAAATACCGGTACCGGCACTCATGGTTTGTATGTCTCCTATGGTGATGGTGCGGCTGTTCTTATTGCTATCGCCATGTTTCAGCTTTCCTTTCAGGGGAATGGAGATAATTTCCATGTTTTTATGCGGGTGGGTACCGAAGCCTTTACCAGCTTCCACACGGTCGTCGTTCAATACGCGCAATGCACCGAAATTCATACGGCGGGGATTGTAATATGTATCGAAACTGAATGTATGGTGGCTGTCGAGCCAATCATATAGAGCACGTCCACGGCTTTCCGCTTTGTCTATTACTTTTTTCATAATTTATTCCTTTCTTTAAATATTTGATATACCGAAGTAACAAACTGACTATGAAAATGTTTATAGTCGAATGTTAGCATTTATTTATTGACTGTCTTTATTGTTAATTCTGAATTTTCACTTCATTCTCTGATACCTTTCCATTTTTGATGTCGTTGATGTTTTGCAGAGTAGTAGTGGCAATGTTCTCCAGTGCTTCGCGGGTGAAGAAGGCTTGGTGCGAAGTTACAATCACGTTGTTGAAAGAGAGCAGGCGTGCCAGTACATCATCATCAATGATGCGGTCGGACTGATCTTCATAGAAATATTCGCTTTCTTCTTCGTATACATCCAGTCCGGCGGAACCGATTTTCTTGTTCTTCAGTCCTTCTATCAGTGCATTGGTATGTATCAGTTGTCCGCGTCCGGTATTGATAATCATTACGCCGTCTTTCATCTTACTGATGGAGTAGTCGTTAATGAGGTATTTGGTTTGTTCCGTAAGCGGACAGTGCAGGGAAATGATATCCGAACTATGATAGAGTTCATCGAGTGTGGTATATACCACCTGGTGTTCGCGGGCAAAGTTATAGTCAGGATATAGGTCATATGCCAGTATGTTCATGCCGAAACCTCGCAAAATCATAATCAGTTTCTTGGCAATCTTTCCGGTACCGATAATGCCGGCTGTCTTTCCATACATGTCAAAACCGAGCAATCCGTGGAGAGAGAAATTACCGTCACGGGTACGCCAGGTAGCACGGGGAATTTTCCGGTTCAGCGATAGCATAAGGGCAACGGTGTATTCTGCTACGGCATACGGAGAGTAGGCAGGTACGCGTACTACTGTTATGCCACATTCTGCAGCAGCTTTCAGGTCTACATTATTATATCCGGCACAACGCAGTGCCAGTAGTTTAACACCATTATCAGCCATCATGCGGAGTACTTCCGCATCTGCGGTGTCATTCACAAATATGCAGACAGCGTCTACATCCTGTGTCAGTATCACATTGTGTTTGTTCAGATGACCTTTATAATAACGAAGTTCAAAATCGTACTCTTTATTCTTCTCATTGAACGAAGCCTCGTCGTAGGGCTTGGTGCCGAAAAAAGCAACTGTATATGCCATAACTTCTGAAGTTTTTAGAATTTATTGTATATAATATAACACGCGTATAGATAATAAGGTTCAGAAACATAGGTGCTGTTTTATAGGCATTAGCGGGTGGAAGGATGGGGATATGGCTCTTTTCGTTGATAGGTAGTACATTGTCCTGTTTTGTATAAGGCAATATTGAGTGTTGACGGCTGTCAATAGATATGTCAATATCAGTCAATAAGATTACTGACAGACGTCAACATACTTGTTGATGATAGTAAACAGTAGACAATTCCTATGGCAAAACAAGTATATCCTATATGCAGATGCTATCTGTGCACTATATATGATAGGATAATGAACGTTGCTGAATAAGTCTCTTCTTAATACCCCTTCCACCCGCTAATGTCTATGAATGAAAGGATACGGAGGTGTGGAAGGGGGAGGAGAGGCGGAAATGAATTGTGCTGATTTATTTATATCAGTTTCATTAGAAACAGTTTCTGTTTTCAATTAATTATGGGCTCAATCTGATATTTTTGCACAAAAGACTTTTTGGTGTGCAATATTATTGTAACTTTGCGCCCGCTAACAATTAAAAAAGATTTAGATGAGAAAATTTTCGTTGATTAGCCTTATGTTGCTAATCGTTTCAACTTCAACTTTTGCAGGAGGTCTCCTTACGAATACAAATCAGCATGCCGCTTTTCTTCGTATGCTATCCCGTGGTGCTACCACTGAAATAGACGCTGCTTTGTCTAATCCGGCAGGTTTGGCCTTTTTGCCCAATGACGGTTTTCACATGTCTTTGAGTATTCAAAGTGCTTTCCAAACAAGGAATATCGATGCTTCGTGCGAAGGTCTGGGGCTGAATAAGTATTATGAGGGTAAGGCATCTGCGCCTGTCATTCCCAGTTTGTTTGCCGCTTATAAGATGGGTGACTGGACGCTCTCCGGCTTTTTCGGTATTACCGGTGGCGGAGGAAAGGCTTCGTTTGACGACGGTCTTCCCATGTTCGATGCTATGGTGATAGGCGGATTGGGAGCCAAAAAAATTCCAAGCAATGCCTATTCGTTGAAAAGCTACATGGATGGCAAGCAGTACATCTACTCTGTACAGTTGGGTTTGACTTATAAGATAACGGAATGGCTTTCTGCTTTTGCGGGTGGTCGGATGAACTACTTTACCGGTGGTTACCAGGGTGCATTGAAAGCCAGTGCTGCCGTAGATTTGCCTTCTCCTGCCGGAGGAACGATACCTGTTGGTACGGAGCTTATCGGCATAGACTTGGATTGTGATCAGACCGGATGGGGATTTACTCCGGTTATCGGCTTGGATGCCAAGTGGGGTAAGCTGAATATTGGTGCAAAGTATGAGTTCATGACTAACCTGAATATTGAAAATTCCACTAAAGCGAACTCGCTTCGTATGATTGGTGCTGCTGAAAGTGAATTGGCTGATTACAAGCATGGTGTGAATACTCCAAATGATATCCCTTCCATGCTTTCTATAGCTGCTTCTTATGAGTTTCTTCCGGTATTGCGCGCATCTGTAGAATACCACTTTTTTGATGATAAAAGTGCAGGAATGGCCGGTGGTAAGCAGAAGTATCTGACAAAGGGAACAAACGAATATCTGGCCGGTATTGAGTGGGATGTGACCAAACATTTGACTTTGAGTTGTGGAGGTCAGATTACAGACTATGGATTGTCTGACAATTACCAGAGTGACACCAGTTTCTCTTGTGATTCTTATACTCTGGGTTTTGGTGCCAAGTTGAATTTAACTGAAAGAGCTGCCCTGAACGTTGGCTACATGTGGACTACCTACGATGATTATACTAAAAAATCTCAGAACTATAATAATACCGGATTGAGCGGTACAAATATCTATAGTCGTACAAACAAGGTGTTTGGTGCTAGTATCAACTACAGATTCTGATTTCATAATTACTTTATATATAGCAGAAGCCGTCTCGAAACATTGTTTTGAGGCGGCTTCCTTGATTTATATATCTGATTTAGAAAGAATATTGTACCAACAAATTCATCCGGTTGGCATGGTGCGTTGAATTATTGAAATCTGTACGCCAGCCGCGAAGGTATTCAGCACCTACCTGCATATTCGGAGTAACATTCCAGAATACATTGGTTACGAGATATTGTCCGTAACGGTAACTACTGGGTTGATCGTTGGGATAACCGTTCTCCGAATACAATCTGGACATACTGTAAGTAGTGGATACAAACACTTTCGGGCAGATGTTATACTGTGCCCCGGCAAACCAGCCCAGCATAGGCAATGCTTGCATCTTTCCTTCTTTTTCGGGATTGGGAACGATGTCCACATTCAGATTGCTTATGTCATTCAGATATTGTCCGATACCTTTTCCATAAGTAGCCTGTCCGAAGATTTCCCATTTCTTACTGAGATTAAATGAGGTAGATGCCTGTATACCCCATCCGGTAACGTCGGATGCATGATCGCTGAGCGTGCTGGTGTATGTCATACTGCGAACGAGGCCACCTACACGAAGATGGCTGTTAGCTCCCCAACCATATTGGGCGTAAGCGGTGAAGTCCGGCATACGTTGTTGGGCTACGCTGAGTTGATCGTTTGTAGTGCCATCCACACTGGGTACCTCTATGGATGCATGGAATCGCCAGTTCTTTAAGCCTTTGTAAGTGTAAGCCAGTTGAGTGGCACGATAGAAAGTAGCACCGTTAGGGCCTTGGAAGTCGATAGTGGACGGCAATGCGGCCAAATCCATAAAACCACCGTAGGTATAACCTACTGTCACATTGCGGAACGACATGTACGCATTTCGCAACTGGAATACCTTGTCCCCACCACGGAAGTTACCAGCAGTGTACACAACGAAATCACCCAGCAGCTTAGTATGTCCTACCAGTTTCAGGAAGATGGTGGAAGTACTTGCATCCATCTGGAACTGGTTCTTTACTTTGCTGGCATTCGGGATGTAGGCAGGGATGAAGTCCATGTTGTCTACGATGCCGCCAAAGTCATATTCGGCAGTGGCACGTACATATCCTCCGATACCGAGGGCGAATTTTCCTTTTTTATCCATCAACAGGAAGCGGGGTGCCTGTGGGTCGTGAATGTATCTGAACTGTGATTCGTTCATGATACGGACGATCTCGTCGCCTGCTTTGTCGATGGTAACCATGACGATGCCGTTAGATGCTTCGTCGTCAATAATCACTTTTTCTTGTGCTTTGGCCATAGACGGAACGAGGCCGATGGCGCACAGCAGAAACATTACTTTAAAGATTGTCTTCATTATTAAGTTAGGTTTTGGTGAATGCCCATTGAACAACCTAAATGAAAAAAGGTTGAGTAGGAGAATGACAGATATGCTATTTTTTGATTGATTTGTAGTGGAGGTTCTCCGTTTCTTTACCGAAATAGGCTTTTTGCAATTCATGGGCATCATACATCTCGGCTGTATTGTAAAGTTCTGGTATATTATAAGACTTGAACGTATTCAGATAAGCTTCCGGATTTTCTTGTGGAAGAAGAAACGCTTTACTTACGCTTCCATCTTGGGATACATGGGCAAAGTAAGGACGCCCATATACCCGGTCGTCTCGTTTGGAGGCGAAAGCTATCCATTGGGAATTACTACTCCAGGAATGATAGGAATCAGAGTACCGTCCGTTTGTTTCTTCCATTTTATCAATATTTCCGGTAGAAAGCTCCAGCATCCAAAGGTTAGTTTCCGGATGCCAGATGGGGAAAGTACCATAATCGGATACGGAGAACAGCAGGTATTTGCCGTCCGGTGAGCATTTGGGAAAACTAATGGATTTCCCTTCGGGTGAAGCTCTGAAGACTTCGTGAATACTATCACCCAATTGTCCGGTTTGAGGATTAAAGGAGATGGAGTAGAGATCATAGCGCATATGACGGGTACTGTCCGGCTGAGGGATATAGGGTACCCGGCAGAAATAGATGGTATGGTTGTCAGCAGAGAAACAAGGGAAGGTTTCCTGATATTCCGTTCCGCTGATACCGGGGTTATCGGTAACCGTTCCCTGTTCAAAATCTATCAGGATAAGATCACTGCATTTATCGAAAACTTCCAGGCGTTCGGTACGATAGCTGTGCAGAATGGGGATAATTTCGGCTGTGGTGAATATGCCGAAACGCCCGTCTTGGGAAATCTCTCCATAGACAGCACCAGCTGTATGATTTGTTTTGGTATTGATTTTCCGTAATTGCCCGTCACGACTATAAATTGTACCTCCCTTACTGCCACGCACATGCATAAATGTAGTGGGATTGGCTGCACGGTTGGATGTATGGCAATTGATACAGCTACGATCTGTGATATTGTTATCGGCCAGAAGACGGGTGTCGAAATTCTCAAGGTTACGTTCGCAAATTTGCAGCATGTTCCATATCTCATAAGCCGGTTCTATCAGGCGGTAGCTGAGGTATCGGTCTATGCTGTCGGGCGAGATGTACCAGTAGAAATCTTTGTAATGTATTTTTTGCTGCGAGATATAGGCATAGACAGACACTGACAGTGTATCCCCTTTTTCATCCGCAAGCATCTTTTTCCATTTCTTCATGGGGAACTGGAGCCTGTAGGACTGGCTGTCGAATTGATGCTCTTTCTTTCCCCGGATAATAACGGAGAGGTTTGCCGCACCTTCCAGCTGGAAGTTCAGCGGAGCGATGTTGCAAGGTATGGTGATGTCTGTATAGTCAGGAAACAGGAGCGGCTGTTCAGGACAGTCGGTGTAATCCTGAAGTGAACGTTTTCCACAGGAGAAAAGCGTCAGGGTTGCAATGAACAGGATGATAGATCTTTTCATGGTTTCAGTTGTGCATAATAGTAATAGAACCAATATGTTTTTCCGAATAACTTTTCCAAAGCCCGCCCGTCTCCTTTGGCATCTTCGTATATGGAGAGGTATTGCAGACAGTCTTTGTAAACTTTAGCAGAGATGCGATAATGCTTCAGTTGTTCCTGCGGGTTTTCTTTCTCATTCATACATGCTATCAATGCTTCCTGATAGAGACGGGATGGAAGCGAACCGAATGCCGGATAATAGTAACGGTCATAATCCTTCTTGAAAAGCTGCAGATCTTTATTCAACAGGTGGAAGCATAAAAGGTAGTCGGCAGCCATCTTGTTTTGAGGATTGCTTTCGATTAAATTAGCCAGTGCAGTACGCCATTGATTGGCGGAGAACAACGTATCTTGTTGCGGAAGCATCCGGCGTTTATGGGTCCAGTAAGGGATGGAATCACATTGACCGGATTTAATAAGTTCCAATCGCTCCTTTGCCCAGCTCCGGTGCAAGGAAGTATGGGACAACATGCGTAGATACTTTTGGGCAACTGAATAATCTTCGTTGATAATGGCAATTTCCGCCAGTTTCCGTACCATGCGCGAAGAACGCTGATGCGGGGTAAATGTCATAGCAAGCATGGCAGAGTGCTGGGCTTGTGCCATGTCACCGCATTCCATAAGGGCATCGGGACTTGCCATGGCGTATATATAGCCTGTTGATTCGTTGGTTTGTAGTAAAAGCCCATGGAAAGCTGGCTGATAATGTTGCATTAGTTCATCGCAGAGCTTGTTTTGGCGGGCATAGGCAAGATTGGTGTAGTAGGCACTGAGATAGGTCGGGTAGGAGTTAGTCTTGTTGAGCCGGATTACTTTATCCCAGTGTCCGAAGTAGGCTTCGGATGAAAAGGCGAGTGTCTTTTCTTCGGAGGCGTTGTATGCTTTGGTTATGGTAATTGTACCCAGGGTAAGGACTGTAAATAGTGCAATCCATTGCTTACACTGCCGGAAAATAAAAACCGGCAGGAGGGAGAGTAGCAGAAAACCTTCTGTCAGGAGGAAGACAAAAGGCTGACGCAGCATGTATCCGCTTATCAATGGATAGAAGTATGATTGGCGGGGAGTTAAAAAATAGAAATAACTACCTCCGATAGGTATGAGGAGGGAGATGAGTAGAAGGAAGAAGGACAACTTGTAATTGTTGAAGTGCTTGCACTCATAAACTATGGCTAAAATGACATATGCAAAGAAGTGTGCTCCTCCGGCGCAATAGAGGATGGTAAGCATAACTACGTGGAGTATTCCCCTCGTCCGTGTTGATGTGCTCAATGTTGACAGTAAGAATGCCCAGACGCTGCACATCAGTCCAAGTGACATGGAAAGAAGATATTCCAAATGGCAGGATAATGCCCATTCGGCAACTATGGGCAGTAATGCCCAGAGGGATGTATGGCTGGTGATACCGGTCTTACGTAATGCTATCCGGAGTCCCAGCCAGGTGAACACAAAAGTGAGGGTTAATATACTGCTTCCTCCACCTGTCCACAGGAAAAACTGAGTAAGATAATCGCCACAGATTTCGGTCAGGAATGCCGGTTTCTGTAAGTATGTTTGTAGAAAGTCCGGTTGGAGTACGCATAGTGTTATCTGTTCTTTATAGTGCAGATGATATGGATAGAAGTAAAAGAAGAATATCCAGCAGGCTATAAAGAATAGGGAGACAAAGATACTGTCTATTTGTTTTCTCATGGTTCGGGTTTCCATTTTTCTATTCCACGTCTTTTTAAATCATTGGCTTGCTGCTCATTGAACATGTGCTCAAGCGTCATGAATAAGTATCCTCCTAACGGATTCAGATTCTGTTTAATGAAACAGAACGTAGAGTCACCAAAATCTTCGTAGATGCTATCCCTTTGTCCTTTCAGGATTGTTGTAATGGTACTGTCTTTTTTGTTTTTATTGATTTTCTGCGATAGTAAGGCTGCTTTTTCACCGGCAGATTCCATCTGTTCTTTCCAGTGTTGCAGTTGGTTATTGAGTGGGGTACCGGTTCCGGAACTATTCATACCCATGTTGGTATGCAGCGTTCCTTTTTCTGCCACAATGAGCAGACGTTGTATAGGTGCATTTGCCCGCCTGCTGATAACAATATCGTAAATAGCGGAATCTGCCGGAATGGAAAAGGAGAAAGTTCCGTTTACAATATAGGCAGAATCTACTGTTTCCGGAGTGGGATGGGGGCGTGGAACCAAATATATGATTTGTCCGTTGTATTCCGAAGATACCACTCCTTCGATATTCATCATTTTCTTCGTTATCGGCTGACAACTGCTGATGCAAAATAGTAAGATAAGATAAAAGAAATGTTTATTCATATCGGTTTGTCTTTTCTGTTATCTTTAGAAAAAGGAGGTTGCTCCATTTATATGTTTTTTCACTCATGAATGAAGATCGCAAAATCATCCGGTGGGTGGAACAACCTCCTGTATCCGTGTTAAGTTAGAGTATTACAAGTTTGCTTTGGCCCATGCTGTAATCAGTTTGTTTTCATTGGAGTTCCAAGCTTCCTTATAAAGGTCGCGTACCACATCGAGCCACTTAATGCTGCGGGTCTCTTTAGAATCACTTGTTCCTACATCAACGGTGCCGCCGTATGCTTTATAATCTTCACGCAGGGTACCGCAAATGCGGGCATAGGTTCCGGTATATGTGTTCAGGTCATTGTTGGTTACCTTAACATCGTAGTTGAGTTGATCGTCCGTGCAACTGTAATTTCCCGGATGGGCAGGATCTTCGGTAGCCCACTTGGAACGGTCTGCTGCATACACGGTGACTCCGTCCTTGAAGAGATAAGGATAATATCCTGAGTTGTCCATGTCTTCATATACAATGCCGCATATCGGGAACTGAGCTCCCGACTGCAATTGTATATGCTTCAATACCGCTGCCATCGCATCCGTATCAGTGTCACCTTTCGCTTTCCATACGGCAGTTGCAATCCAGGTTGCAAGCTTTTCGGCTGTAGGATTGAGCATGTATACCTTGCCTTTTTTCTGAACGCCGGTTTGCACGTCCTTGCCGGTTGAATATTCGTAAAGCTTAACCGGGTATCCTTCATAATTAGGATAGGTTGTCGTTTCCTCTATCAGTGTTCCCGCCATGTATTGACCGGTGCTGATTATCTTGTCGCAGCTGGTGACGAGTGCTTTGTAACCATCCGAATTGTTTATGAAGTCATGTAATTGGGCGTCTTTGTCTTCCTGCATTACGGCATTCCAGAGTGCATTGCGCAGTGTTCCCTGGTTATCATCACCATCGTAGTCCCAGAACATCATACCTTTCATGCCTAATCCTAAAAGCCATGTACCTTTTGCGGCAATGCTTCGTGGATTGTCATAACCACAATAGAATACTCCGTTCTTGGTAACGTACGGAACGCTGCCCTCTTCATCCCAATTATCAATGACATAGCCTTCTCCCGCGCTTAAGTCGACAATGTCTCTGTAATTGATAGAACCACCGGAGTTGAAATGTGCTCTTCCATAGAATGGAATACCCAGAACTAATTTATTGGCAGGTACACCGGCACTCAGATATTCGTTGACAGAACGCTGGCAATCCCAGGTGGCACTTGGTTTGTTCAATGGTGATTGATGACCGGGGGCACCCACTAAGTCGTATGTCATAATGTTGACGAAGTCCACATAGGGGTCTACAGCTTTCACATCGATATACTTCCATCCTGCTCCTTGCGGTTGCTTGTTCTTGCAATACCCGGCGTAGGTCAGTAAAGTGGAACTTGATAGTGTTTCGCGCAGATCTTTCATTAACAGAGTGAAATTCTCTACGTCAACCAACGGGTCGTAGGCGTTACTGCCGAAAGTCATGCCGGGAAATTCCCAGTCGATATCAATACCGTCTATGCCTTCCTGCTGAACGAACTTCTTGCAATCCTGAGCGAATTGTTTGCGCATCTCAGCGCTCTTTGCCAGGGCGGAGAAACCTCCGTCCTGGGAATTACCGGTATTAGAGACACTATTTGTAAAAGAGAGTAATATCTTTAAATTGCTATTTCTTTCTTTTAACTTCTTCACTTGATTGAAACGTTCCTTGTTACCTTGCAAGTCAAACTTCTGATAGACATTGTTCTTAACATAAAGTTCGGCGAAAGCATAATTGATATGCGTCATGTAAGTGGGGTCGGGAAGCATTTTGCCATAGTAGGTCACATAGCCTAATGCGACGCGTCCATTCACTCTATCTGCCATGTTGTTCACTTCCGGAGGTCCAAAACTGGGTATACCGGTTATGTAGTCGTCATCGTGACAGGAACTTAGTCCTAATATAATAGCTATTACAATAAATATAATCTTTTTCATAAGGCATTATTCTTTGGATTCATAATATACATACCAACCATAGTCGTCCCAGTCACCTCCACCTGTGTATTTCTGCGGGTGATACAGAGTGATATACTCATCAGTCAATGTAAGTATCCAGAATACATTGTTTTTCCCTTTACTTTGGCCGAGGTCATCATAACTGCTTCCAATAACGGGGATATTAGTGGTAAGTCTGCCTTGAACCAAATCTTCCGGTTGTTCGCGGTCGAAGAGGAACGTTCCCTCATTCAGTAATTTGCCACTTTTATCATAAGTCTTCAGCTTGGTGTCCTGTATTTCGAATACTATTCTCTGATCTCCTGCCTGTGCAAGATTAACTGATCCCCACCATGCAAAATTAGACTCCGGAGTATATCCTGAACTGGTATACTTCCATCCGCCATGTGCCCCCATGTTGCAGACCGATCCCCATTTTACTTCACGGAATCCCCATGCCTTGGTTGCATTGGCGTCTGCCTTGTCTTTGGCTCCGGTAAAGAGGCCCATCCATTCGTCAAACACATTGGTGACCGTTACGGTAAAGATATCACTGGTTACAATTTTACCATTAGAAATAGCTTCATAATATATCTCATAAGTTCCGTTGGCACCATATATGATCGTATCATTATCGCTGCCGGAAATCTTTGTGCCGACTCCATAGTGCCAGATACCTCCCAATTCAGGACGGTTGTTTTTGAGTACTACATATTGATCTCCTTCTACAGCGTCATCCTGGTTGGGAATAGGCTGGGTGACGGATAATATGTTGTTCAGTTCTTCCTTGCTGATAGGGTCTCCGGCATTAGTAATGTATTTATCGCGTAAGGATTCGTCTTCCATAGGGTCGCAGGCTGTGACTATAGCCATTGCCGCGAATAATAATAGTATAGCTTTTAATGTTTTCATATCATTAAGATTTTAAATGGCATTACATTTTTGTCCAATCACTGAATTGTGCATCAGTTCCCCAACCCGGATTTTGCTCGAGCACACCATTGGAACGGTCTATTTCTATCTGAGGTATAGGCCAGTAACCCTGGGTTTGCTGTAGACGCTTCTTATAATCATACTTGACCATAGGCGTGAGAGCGGCGGCATTGATAACCTCAAAGCCTGTCTGGCGATTTAGTGCATTTCCTGCCTCTTCCAGACTTGGGCCGGACCAGCGGAGCAGATCCCACCAACGGATGGATTCGAAAGCAAACTCCCAACGGCGTTCCTGTTTAAGTGCATCCAGCGTGTATGAGATAGGGGCTAAGTGGGAACGTTGGCGTACTCTGTTCAAACCGGTTGCATCTCCTTTCAATTCGGAATGCATCAGCAGTACATCGGCAAAGCGGATATGAATAAGATCGGTGATATTCAGTAACTGCGGGGAGGTCTGGCTGGATATGCCCGGATGTAATGTTTTTCCAAAAGCTTCGAGTACTCCGTTGCTATTATATGCATTAATGTTGATGTATTTCTTGTTGAAGTATCCGGTCTGCTCGTAATAGCGGTAAGAAACGGTATATGCGGGTTCCGAATCATCTAAACGGAAGTCTGCCAAAACATTTCCTTCATTGTTGGGGTCCATAGCCTTGTATGACCAAATAGAACCGGAAATACGCGGGTCTTCAGTGTATCCATCCAAGAATGTTTGTTGTTTAGACCACTCTTTCCAGTCCTGAACCATACTGGGAGATACCGGGCCTGCGCCCCAACCAAAATTGAACGGATAACTTTCTTCTTTCCAGTCGGCATCGTCACCGGAAGGGGAGTAGAACATTGCACATGTATTGGCAAACCATGTGTAGGTCCATGTGGAGGTCAGGTTGTGCTTGTTGGCAAAGAGTGTTTCAATTGAAGAATTTCCATCCCAGGCGAGTTTATGCTTCACTGCATATGCATATTGCTTCTTGGAGCTGGTACTGTTAGTGGCAGAGTTCGTGTAGCCCCATAGGTTACGTTGGTCAGAAATGAGGTTGTGTCCGGAATGATCTATACAGTCTTCCAGCCAACTGATAACTTGTTCTTTTGTGATTTCGCCTTCGGGAGTCAGAGGTAAAGTCTTCTTGTCATAACGTCCGGTATAGAATAGAAATACTCGCGCTGCAAGTGCTTCGGCTGCATACTTGGTAGCATGGCCTGCCATGGCATTCCCGGCCGGATATATCTGGTTAGGCATCATCTCAATTGCATTCTTTATATCAGAAGCAATCAAGGCATATACTTCGTCAACGGATGCCCGCGGGAGGTTTACAGCTTCAATCGTGGTACGAAGGGGAACGCCGCCGAATATCTTTACTAATTCATAGTAGGTCCATGCCCGGAGGAAATAAGCTTCGCCAAAGTGACGTAAACGTTCGGATTCACTTGACCAGCTTTTTACGTTATCGAGCGTGTTAATCGTATTGTTGGCACGATTGATGAGTTGATAACAACGGTCCCAGATGCCAAGTCTGCTGTTCAAGTTTCCTTGATAAAGCAAGAAGTTCGTGGCGCAATTGCCGGAATAAGAGAGGTTACCGCCTAAGCAATCATCACTGGCCAATTGGGCTGTATAGTATTCTGAAGATGTTTCAGGATCTTCAAACAATAACTTAGCATAGATAGACGTCAACATTTGGTTGGCATCTTTCTCCGTTTCCGGAAAGTTCTCTGTTGTTTTATCTGTAAGTAACTCAGTGTCAAGGAAACTTTCACATGACGTGAGTATGAAAAGTGCAGATAGTATATATATTAGTTTTTTCATATTTTCATATTATTAGAATTTGACATTTAAACCGAGCATACATGTGCGAGCTTCCGGATAGTATCCTAAATCTATGCCCTGTACCCAACCAAAATCACTACCATAACCGATTTCGGGGTCCATACCTGAATATCCGGTAAAGGTGTATAAGTTCTGGACTGTAGCATAAAGTCTGAGCTGCTGCAGAGGGATTTTCTTGAAAATCTTCTTGATATCAACTCCGATTGTAATATTCTTGATTTTGAGATAATCTCCATTCTCTACATAAATATCGGAAACTTTAGACCAATTGCTTCCACCAGTGCTTGCCAGGCGTGGTAACTTGTTGGAAGTTCCTTCTCCGTGCCAACGTTCCAGGATGTCTGTGGTAAAGTTCTGCAATGGAGAACTGGCATAATCCCGGTAGCATTTAAGTATTTGCTGGCCGAAGGCTCCATAAGTAGTAACCGATAGGTCAATCATTTTCCAGCTGACATTGAAAGAGAATCCAAGTGTCATGTCCGGATGGGGATTACCAATTTCTGTACGGTCATTCGAGTCAATGACTCCATTCTTATCGACATCTGCCCAGATCACATCTCCTGGTTGTGTTTGAGCACCATTTTCTTTAGCACCTTTGTATTCGTCTATTTGTTTTTGGTTCTGAAAAATGCCGAGACTCTTGTAGCCATAGAAATATCCTAAAGGTTTTCCAATTTCTCCGCGTGCACATTCGTCGGATGCATTCCATAAATTGCCCGACGGTCCATGGAGGATACCATCTTCATTGGGAAGTTCGGTAATTCTGTTTTTATTGAATGCAGGAGCCAGATTGATACCATAATTCCAGTCTTTACCTATGTTGTCGTTCCAGTGAAGGCCGATTTCAAATCCAGTATTCCGAATAACTCCGCCATTGATGGCAGCCGGACTTGAACCGAATGAATAGAGTACGGGTGGGGTAATAAGCCAGTCTTTGGTTAACCTTCTATACCAGTCGAATTCGAGCGCCAGACGTCCATTGAAGAATCGTGCATCGAGGCCTATGTTGAGCTGTTCCTGGGTTTCCCATGAAAGATCCGGATTAGTCAGCTTATATGCGTAGGAACCAATAGAAACCTGATCCATGGAGTTGCCAAATGAATAACCTCCATTGCCGTTGTTGGCAGTGATACGTGATATATATTCGAAGGTGTTCACGGCGTTATTACCATTCTGTCCCCAGGATGCACGCAGTTTTAAGAAATCCAGCCAATTGAGATTCGGCATGAAACTTTCGTTTGTAATGACCCAACCTGCCGAGAAAGACGGGAAATATCCCCATCGATGACCACGGGCAAAAATAGAGGAACCATCCGCACGCATAATGGCGGTTGCCATGTACTTTTCTTTATAGTTGTAGTTTATACGACCAAAGAAGGAAGCCATTTGCCCTGCTGCTCCGGGAGCTCCTGTTAAAGTCTTAATTTTATTTTTATCATCGTACTTTATGTTGCTCAGATATGCATGTTTAAAGTCTGAGAATTCAGAACCTTCTGCATTGGCACTCATGGAGTCACCCATTCCGTATTTTTCAAGACTCTGCCCGATTACCGCGTCAAAATGATGGTCTTTTATGGTGAAATTATAACTGGCTGTGTTTTCCCAGGACCAGCGGTGGTTGAGTGACATGGACTGAGTTACCCTGTCTTCTTGTGTCGTCAGGCTTTGACTTAACTGGCGATAGCTGGGGATATAAGAACGATAACTTGAAGCAGACAAGATGTATCCGAATTGTGACTTGATTCGTAAATTCTTGATTGGTTGCAGCTCTGCATAAAAACTGGATTGTAAGTAATGGCTTTTGCTTAAGGCATGACTTGTGTAGTAATCCATATACGCTATTGGATTTGTGGTATTTTCCCCATACCCTTCTTCTTGTGCATCATCATATAAGTAGTACTCTCCTTTACTGTTATAGGCATGCATCAATGGGGGAGTGGTTAACATATCACGTGTACCATTCCAATAAATGTCGCTGGTAGCAAAAGAACCTGCAGTCTGCTGGTACTTGTAATTAAGGGTCTGCCCAATTTTGAGTACATCAAGGTTCCCTATCTTTTTGACAATATGATTAGAGTTGATACGTGCATTGTATCTGTCCATACTGGCAATGCGACCGGGAGCTCCCATGGTAGCTTCCTGATTGAAGTAGGTAAAACCAATAGAGAAGTTGGAACGTTCTGTACCTCCGGTGAAGTTCAATGAGTGGCTTTGGATGGGAGCATCATTATTTAAGATCTCTTTTATCCAGTTGGTACCATTCCAGGTTCCTTCCTGAATAGCTTTATAATCAGCTGCCGGTAACCATTTTTCCCAGTTCAGAAGTGAAGTACCATCCATCATGTGCATTTCATCTTCTATCATCATATATTCCTTAGCATTCAACAGGGTGGCGATTTTAGGAAGATTCTGAATACCATAATAACCATCGTAAGTAACCTCAAAGTTACCTGTTTTGCCTTGCTTGGTAGTGATGAGAATAACGCCATTGGCGGCACGTGAACCATAGATAGCAGCAGATGCGGCATCTTTTAGTACATCGATAGATTCAACGTCGGCAGGGCTTAGACCATCTATGCTGCCGTTGACCACTCCATCTACTACATATAAAGGAGAAAAATTACCATTGGTTCCGAGACCGCGGATATTGACTTTAAATCCCTGTCCGAGGAAACCGCCGTTTGATGTGATATTTATACCAGGTGCCTGGCTTTGCAGCCCCCCCAGAACATCCGTTGTATTTAGCTTTGCGATATCAGTACCTTTTACTTGTACGGTAGCTCCGGTAACCAATTTCTTTTTCTGAACTCCATAGCCAACTACTACTACCTCTTCCAGTAATTCGGAATCTTCTGTCAGCGTGATTTCCATCTTGGGTGTTGCTTTTACTTCCAGTGTCTTATATCCGACGAAAGAGATTACCAAAGTAGCACCTCTTTTCACGGTAAGAGAGAATTTACCATCTATATTGGTAATAATACCATTGTTTGTTCCTTTTTCCAGAACACTTGCTCCGATAACAGGTTCGCCTGTCTGATCTGTTACCGTGCCATTGATGACTTGCGATTGTAGCTGTTCTGCAATTTCAGATAAACCTTCTGAATTAGTACCGATTGCCAGGGCGGTATTGCTTCCTATTAGTAAAGCTACAATGGCAATAGTGGTGAGGAATTTGTAATGTAGTGTTCCTCGTTCGCGATTTTCATTCATGATTTGATGATTTTTGTTTAAAGCTAAATGGGAATATAAAATAAACTAGATAGAAAATGAGATGGACAATAGAATGTCTGGGTGCATTGTTTCCTTTTTCATAAGCATTTGTTTTTCTTAGGTTGATATTATAAATTAAGGTGTTGCAGCATTCTGAATCAGAAGTTATTTTATGTCTTATCTGATCTTGCTACTCCAAATATAATCCGTATTTTCATTATTTAAAATAAATGGTGAGCTATATTAATAACTGTTATATGTCGTTTTATTTGCTTAAGAAACTTGCGTGAATAAAATATTGATTTAGATACAACTCGCTTGCATATTTGAAAAATGTGTTATTTTGATATTATATATTTAATAATCATGTTGTTATATTAATAGTTGTGCTGTTTTATGTTCGTATATTTCTTTGTTTTAGCTTTGCTTTTAAAGTTCGTTAACTATTTTTGCCCTTCAAATTGAAATGAATGATGGGATGAATGGGCTATGCTTTTCTCTACTTTTAGTTAAAAAGTATAATGTTTACTCATTGGAGGAGTTGGCGGATTAGTGATTCTTTTAGCTTAATTATTAGAGGTGTTACTGTTTCATCTGAATAGTACCCGGTCTATATCAAGCCCGTACCAACTCCGTGTCTGGTCCGTCTGTATAGATACGGAGCAAACACGGACTTGGCACGGTTCGAATATTAAAGCGAACGTATTTATTCTGGAAACAAGGAATGTTTGTCTGTTTTAGAAACTTATCGTATCTTTGCACTCGGATTAAAATGTAAGATACCGTGAATAGCGGTCGTGTATTCTAGAACACCACGTAAAAAACAGGATTTATGAAGCAAAAAGTATCTGTGCCTTTTATGCTGCTGGGTATTTTATTTAATGTTTGCCTAATTGCAGCTAATCTTCTTGAAACCAAGGTTATTCAGGTTTTTGGTATAACCGTTACAGCCGGATTATTGGTTTTCCCTATTTCTTATATTATAAACGATTGCATTGCTGAGGTGTGGGGCTTCCGTAAAGCACGTCTTATTATCTGGAGTGGTTTTGCCATGAACTTCTTTGTGGTAATGCTTGGCTTGATAGCCGTTGCACTACCGGCTGCACCGTTTTGGGAAGGAGAAGCCCATTTCAATTTTGTTTTTGGGATGGCACCGCGTATTGTTGTAGCAAGTCTGACCGCGTTTTTGGTAGGTTCATTTCTCAACGCTTATGTCATGAGCCGTATGAAAGTGACAAGTGGTGGACGAAACTTTTCTGCCCGTGCTATTTGGTCGACAATAGTAGGGGAGACGGCGGATTCTCTTATATTCTTTCCAGTAGCTTTTGGTGGTATTATTGCTTGGCGTGAATTGCTTGTAATGATGTGTATTCAGATCGTATTGAAATCCTTGTATGAAGTATTGATTCTTCCGGTCACTATCCGTGTAGTAGCAGCTATTAAACGGATAGACGGTAGCGATGTGTATGATGAGGATATTTCCTATAATATATTGAAAATCAAAGATATTTAAAATAGCGTGAATAAAGAAGTTGCATTAGTCGTTTTTAGTGGTGGACAAGATTCTACCACTTGTCTGTTTTGGGCAAAACGTAAATTCAGAAAAGTGGTTGCCCTGAGTTTTTTGTACGGACAGAAACATGAGAAGGAGGTGGAACTGGCACGGGAAATAGCTCGTGATGCCGATGTGAAGTTTGAAGTAATGGATGTATCGTTCATCGGTAAGTTGGGACATAATTCCTTGACGGACACTACCATGGTAATGGATCAGGAAAAGCCGACGGATAGTTTTCCTAATACGTTTGTACCGGGGCGCAATTTATTCTTCTTAAGTATTGCTGCCGTGTATGCTCGTGAACATGGCATCAATCATATTGTGACGGGAGTGTCACAAACAGACTTCAGTGGATATCCCGATTGCCGGGATGCCTTTATCAAATCGCTCAATGTGACCTTGAACCTGGCTATGGATGAACAGTTTGTAATTCATACTCCGCTGATGTGGATCGATAAAGCTGAAACCTGGGCATTGGCAGATAAATTGGGAGTACTTGACTTGATACGCAATAAAACCCTGACTTGTTATAATGGTATTCCCGGGGATGGTTGCGGGCATTGTCCGGCATGTAAGTTACGCCGTGAAGGATTAGAGAAGTATTTAAGTCGTAAATGCTAAAACTTTATATTATGAGTGAATTAAAAGACCAACTGTCCCTTTTGGGAAGAAAAACAGAATATAAGCAGGATTATGCTCCTGAAGTGCTGGAAGCTTTTGATAATAAGCATCCCGAGAATGATTACTGGGTACGTTTTAATTGTCCGGAATTCACCAGCCTGTGTCCTATAACCGGGCAACCGGACTTTGCAGAAATCCGTATCAGTTATATTCCTGATATAAAGATGGTGGAAAGCAAGAGCCTGAAACTGTACCTTTTCAGTTTTCGCAATCATGGTGCTTTCCACGAAGATTGTGTGAATATTATAATGAAAGACTTGATTCGCCTGATGAATCCTAAATATATTGAAGTTACAGGCGTTTTTACTCCACGCGGTGGTATTTCCATTTATCCTTATGCTAATTACGGGCGTCCGGATACAAAGTATGAAGGCATGGCGGAGCATCGGTTGATGAATAGAGAATAAAACAGCAATGGGGGTGACAAGAAACACTCCCATTACTGTTTATTGAATTATTTTTTTATGATTGTTATTGAATGCAAGTATAAATATTTTTCTGGTATTATATTGATTTCCACAGGACAAAATTGCCATTCTTGAACAAAAGCGGTTCTTGACTTGTTAGTCTAAAAGACTAATTGTGCAATCATGAAAATACTACATATAGGATATTTTTTACTTATTTTCCTCTTATCTTTTTCTACTCTGGCGTCTGCCGATGATAAGAAAGAGAATTCTGGTACTGATTTGCTGATTATCAGCAGTTATGTATCGGGTGCCCCATGGAGTCAGACTATCATTTCACACATCATGCAAAAAGAGTATGATCGGAAAGATATAAGTATGAAAGTAGAATATATGAATATTTTGACTATAGAAACACCTGAAATATTGGATCAATATAAAGAAAATCTTTTTTCTACTTATGGTCATAATTCACCTAAAGCGGTATTGATGTTGGGAAATGCTCCTTTGATATTACGCGATGATATACGTAAATACTGGGGAGATATACCTTTGATAGTATGTGCTGAAAGTAGATATATAGGACCGGATTCTACCTATATATACAATCAGATAGTTCCATATAAAGATCGTATCTACTTGGAAGATTTGCACAATGAGTATAATATGACTTTTTTGGCTGCGCGTGCTTTTATTCCTGAAAGTGTCCGGTTGATGCGCCGTATGATCCCGAAGATGAAGAGTTTACTGTTAATAGGTGACCAGACTGACCGTGATATTGATTATGACCAGCAACTCACTGAACTGATTAAGACAGAATATTCTGATCTTGATTATAAGTTTCTGTCAGCCGGTACCTGGAGTCCGGATCAGTTGCTGGATACATTGCGGAGGGTGGTTCCGGAAGAAACTGGTATTCTATTTGCTTCATGGTTCCACAAACGTATGTTTGCGGGTAATATGCTTATGATGGCAAACTCTTACAAAGTGATTGCCAACTCTATATTGCCTTGCCCGTTTTTCGCATTATCTTCTTCTATTTCAAGTATTGAGGAGGATGGGACTATCATTGGTGGGTGTGTATATGATATGAACCTGTACTGTGAGGAAATAGTTAAGATGATTAATGCTGTAGCTGACGGCAAGCAAGCGCGGGATATCCCATATTATAATCCGAAGTCCATGGTTCTTTTTAACTATCCTTACATGGTGGATTTTGGCTTATCCCCTAAAAACTGTCCTCTGGGAACGGTTTATTTAAATGCTCCTCCTACCTTCCTTGAAAAGTACCAGTCTGCTTTGGTAGTAGGCAGCATTGTTTTATTGTTAGTTGTTCTCTTTTTCCAACTTCGCCGGAATAAGATTCTGGAACGACTTCAGTTGGTAGAGCAAAATCAGCGTTTCACTCACTCTAAAATGGCTATGGCATTAGAGGTTGTTGATTTGCTACCTTGGCAATGGGATTTACGGACGGATGAAATAACATATAGTTCTTACAAACCGATAGAACAGGGTAAAAAAGAAGTTTCGGAAATGACCTATACGACTGATATCAACAACTATCTAACCTTTGTTTGCGAGGAAGATAGAGAGCGCATCCGGCAAGTTTTTAAGGATGTACGTGCCAATAGAGTTGATAAAATTAAAGAAGAATACCGCGTTCATCGTCCGGATAAGCCCAACGATTCGGAAGACTGGATGGAAGCCCGTGCCTTTGTGGAACAATATGATGAAAGAGGAAACCCTTTGATCGTGGTGGGGTCATCATTGTTTATTACGGAGCGTAAAGCGGCAGAGCGTGAACTGATTGCTGCTAAGGAGCGTGCGGAAGAATCTAATCGTCTTAAATCCGCATTTCTTGCTAATATCAGTCATGAGATTCGTACTCCGTTGAATGCTATTATTGGTTTCTCCAGCATATTGACAATGACTGAAGACGAAGAAGAGAAGAAGGAGTATGTCAGCATCATAGAGAAAAATAATGGTATCTTGTTGCAACTGATCAATGATGTTCTGGACTTATCTAAGATAGAGGCCGGAGTTCTTGATTTATATTACTCGGAATTTGGATTAAATGGGGTATTGGTAACTCTGAGAGGAGTTGTAGGGTCACGTTTGCAGAGTGGAGTTGATCTGATATTTGAGCCGGGAATGCCGGATGATTACATTGTTTATTCTGAGAAAAACAGACTTCAGCAATTGGTTTTGAACTTCCTGACTAATGCCTGTAAATTTACATCAACCGGTAGTATCCGCTATGGTTATGAAGTACGTGAGAAAGACATCTATTATTATGTAACTGATACGGGAACTGGTATTCCGGAAGATAAACTCCATCTTATATTCGAACGTTTTATCAAGTTGGATAGCTTTAAGCAGGGTACCGGTTTAGGTTTACCTATCTGCCAACTCATTATTCAGAATATGGGAGGAGAAATCGGAGTGAATTCTAAATTGGGAGAAGGTTCTACGTTTTGGTTTACGCTTCCCCTCAAACCAAAACAGTAAGAGGGGAAAGCGTTGTTCTTATATGACAGCTTTATTCTCAATTAAGTTCTTCAATCTAACTAAGGCTTCGATATAATAATAATCTGCATAAATGATGGCGGCATCTATTTCCGAATTATTCGGCAAGTGTCCGGTGGAGTGAAGAAGGAATGCCGGTTTGTTTTTGCCGCATTGATACTGGTCGGAGCTTAGACTTTTCAGCATTTTTATGGCGGCATTCTTATATTCATTTCCTTTTTTGTCTGGCAGGTAGGTGGATAATTCCAGCAGGGCAGAAGCTGTCACGCATGCAGCAGAAGCATCACGTGGAGCATTTGGAATGCTGGGATCATCAAAATCCCAATATGGCACATAGTCTTCCGGCAATCTTTCCAGATATACATCTGTCACTTTCTGCACGAAATCCAGATACCGCGGATCTAGCGTTTCCCGGTAAACTACTGTATATCCATAAATCGCCCACGCCTGTCCGCGTGCCCACATGGTATTGTCTGCATATCCCTGGTGCGTAACTCCTTTTATGAAGTCGCCCGTCAAAGTATCATAGACAGCTACATGATAGGAGGTGTAGTCGGGACGGAACTGATATTTCATAGTTTTATCAGCGTGTGATACAGCTATATCTGCCAGATATGGGTTCCCTCCGTTCTTGGCAGCCCAGAAAAGCATTTCCAAGTTTATCATATTATCCATGATAGTATTGTGTCCACTGAACATATCTATATTGCGTGGCCATGAAAGTATGGTGCCTACACGAGGTCTGAACAGGGTTGCCAGTGAATCAGCTGTGTTCAGAATCACCTGTTTGTATTCCGGATTATGCGTCAGTCGATACCCGTTGCCATAGCTGCAAAAGATCAGGAAGCCCAAGTCATGGTCGTATGCCGGAATCTGTGACAGGAACTTTAACGGTTCGGTGAATTTCTCTGCTTCTTCCTTTATGGCTGCTTTGCCGGTATACTCGTAATCATACCATAAAATTCCCGGCCAGAAGCCACTGCACCATTCATCCTTTGTTGCTTTTCGGCAATGCCAGGTGTTGAGGCTGTCCATGATGTTACGGGGCATCATCGAGTAGTCGATAGTACCTTCTGCTGCTTTTAGCTCTGTTAAAGTGCGTTGTACCTGGGCGTCACAGTAATCCAGCGCCTCATATACATCCACATTCATTCCTTTCTCGGGCATGTTGCAAGCTGTAAGCATGCACAGGCATGCACCGAACAGTAGTTCTTTTGTTTTCATATAATCAGTCTTTTTATTTATCTATGTGAAACCAGTCGGCATCTACCCATCCCCGTTCCTTACCATAAGGAGTGGTACTGAATAATCCTACTTTGGCACCTATCCATTTTCCCTGACGGGCTGTGAAAGGTATGCCTATAACTTTATATTTCTTACCATCCAGGCTGTAATAGAAGTGGCAGATACCACCTTTCTCCACTTTTACGCGTAGATAGATGTCTCTTTCGTAGTTGGGAAACAAACCTGCTTCGTACTTTCTGCTGGCAGGTAATTCTGCCAGGCGAGTGACTGTTTCGGGTGTCTTTTGCTCTGCATCCTTGCAAGTCACTTGTTTTAATATAAACTTATCGCCCTCTTTCTCTACTCCGAGGTAACAATAGTCCCAGCCCATTACAATCAATCCGGATTGCTGTCTGTCCATTTTGGCGGAAACTTTTAGTTTGGTAGTTGCTGTGAACTCTTCTGCCATGAATTTCTGCAATAAAAGGTTCGGCACTTCCCAGAAATTCACAAAGTTTTCGGAGAGAATATGTCCGTAAATACGGATGAATCCCAGGTCGGAAGTATATCCGAATGTATCCTGATAATTGGCATGCCATTCCCATTGTAGTCCTAACTGACGAGTATTGAACTCGTCACTGTCCGCAGGTGTTTCTACCGGGTAATCCTTGCCTACATTGGGCTTTTTATAACGGGTTACGGGTTCTCCACAACCATCGTCGTCCTTATCTTCTCCAATTACAGGCCAGTCGTTTACCCACTTCATCGGGTTCAGGTGAACGACACGCCCATACATGGCTTTATCCTGAAAGTGAACGAACCAGGATTCCCCTGTCTGCGTATCAACCCATGCGCCTTGGTGGGGACCGTTGATGTCGGTAGAACCTTGTGCCATGACAATCTTCTTCTCATAAGGACCGTATATATTCCGCGAACGCAATACTAACTGCCATCCGGTTGCTACTCCGCCTGCCGGGGCAAAAATATAGTAGTAGCCATTCCGCTTATAGAGCTTGGGACCTTCAATTGTATGATTGATTCCATCATTACCATCAAAGACCAGTACCGGATCACTTATCACTTTTGTTCCTTCTGCATTCATCTCACAGATTGTGATAACACTGTTCAGTGCGGCACGACTTCCTGCCCATGCGTGTACCAGATATACTTTTCCATCTTCATCCCATAGTGGAGCAGGGTCTATCATGCCACGACCGGCTTTTACCAATATCGGTTTCTCCCATTCTCCGGTCGGATCTTTGGTCTTTACCATGAAGATGCCATGATCCGGATCTCCCCAATAGATATAAAACTCTCCATTATGGTGGCGGATGGATGGTGCCCAAACACCTTTTCCATGCTGGGGAGCATTGAAGAACTCGATGGGTTCTATTTGTTTCAGCGCATAGCCTGCGTATTTCCAGTTAACCAGATCTTTGGAATGGAGAATGGGCAAACCGGGAGCACATCCGAAGCTGGAAGCCGTCATATAAAAATCTTCACCTGCCGCGCAGACATCCGGATCGGAATAATCGGCATGCAGCACCGGATTGATGTATGTGCCATCCTTCTGGTCAGATACCCAGGCTTTGGATACATATTGGGCTTCCGCCTGCCAACAGGCAACGCATAGCAATGTAGTAAGCAGAAATATCTTTTTCATCTTTTTATTTACCTTTTAAAATATCCTGAAAACAAAGATTTTACCTAAACAAATTCTTACCTTTATCTACTGAAAATAATCTTAATGTGTTATTTGCCTATTAATACGAGCGAATCTGTTTATTCACTCAATGGAATATCATATTTTATAATCTTTCTCCTTTGTACTTTTTATACTTCTTCATTTCCTGCCTGTCTATAGGTACCAGTCTTATGGCAGCTCCACCACTGGGTTTCAGCTGGAACTTCATGGTTTGTGAAGCATTGACAAGCAGATAAGTACATTTTACCTGTGTACTTGTTTTTATCTTTTCTCCCCCATCCGTATAGATGCAGGCGAGGTAATTCTTTTCTTTATCGAGGAACGTGAGAGGTATTTCTTCTTCAGAACCTTCATTGTTGGTCATTGCTGCAACAAACCATTCCTGACCTTTCCGGCGTGCCATTGTTATGTTTTTGCCGGGAGCGCCATCCAATACTTTCGTATCGTCAAACACGGTTTGCAAGTTCTCAAACCATTCTATTTCCGGTTCTCCATGATAGAACGATGGTTTGTCATACCAGAATATAGTTTGCAGAGGGCTGCAGAACACGAGCGATGCTGCCAGTTGGTGAGCATGAGTCGTTTTCAGCCGTTTGTCGAAATAACAGATCGTATAGTCGGCTGCACCGTTTATCATACGAGTGAAGGGGAGCGTGACATTATGAGTTGCATCGGGAAATTCTTCGTTTCCACAAATGCCTTCCTGAGTTAATAAATTCGGATAAGTACGGCTGAAGCCTGAAGGGCGATATTCATCATGGATATTCATCAGCAGATGATTCTCTGCCGCCAAGCGAACCATGTCGTGCATCCAAGTTGCCCAGCGATGGCTGGCGTATTGTACGAAACCGGATTTCACTCCGACAATTCCCCATTCGCGGAGCAATGGGAAAAGTTCACGCATTTGCTTCATGAGTGCATGCTGGTTTACGTACACCCAGATACCAACTCCTTTTTCCTTACCATAAGCTATAACACGGGGCATATCCAGTTTGGCAACCACTTTTGTGGCATCCCCGTCATGTGAAGTACAGGGTATATACCATTGCCAGTCGAAAAGCATATACGGGATATTATGTGCTGCACAGAAGTCGATGGTTGCAATAGCTCCTTCGGTTGTGATAGTTGTTTCGCGCATAATCTTGCCTGGTTTTACCCATGCGGTGGCATCGGCAATTTCACACGGTGGATTCAGATTCTGGATGATATCATTGTGTTCCAGCAATTCACCCGGTTTGTCGGCTGCCATGACTATCTTCCAGGGAGTGGCATAATAAGTCACTACATCCACAGGGCTATACATTACAGAAGTCAGTGTATTCTTCTTGTCTGTGGAGGCAAGGTATTTGGTCAGACACCAGTCGTCTACATCAGCATCTGCGAGTGCAGCCCATTTACCATTCGGGAGTTCCAGCGTAAGGGCACGTTCTACCGGATGTTTGATATCATCAATGTTCAGGTATTCAAAGAAAGCCTGTGCCCATTGTTCGGTCCATGCTTTTGTACCTGCCGGTAAGGCGTATTCTGTGAGATCACCTACTACTTTATGAAAGATAGCCTTTGGGTGTTCCGGGAAGAAATAGCGGAAAGCTACTCCTTCATTATAGGCACGCACCTCAATGTTGAGTCGGTAGCCGGAGTTATCTTTCTTGGAGAGATAAAGGGCGCCGGCCCGGTAATGATCGCGTACACTGCTACGTTCACCGTAAAGCGGCTGCCAGGTGATGTCAGTTTCGGGTTGGTAAGTCACAGAGTCCACTTCCAGATTGTCCATCCAGCAGGCAGGCTGTTTTAGGTTTCGTGCTCCCAGAGCCATTTCCCATATCCGGTTGTCCAGTTCCAGCCCGGCACGTGATTCATTGACTACAGGTTGTGATTTGTAATCTACCCGATAACAAAGTTCGTTTACCGCGGGTGAAACCTGCTTCTGGTAAAATGCTATTTCATGTGTCCCGTCAGGAGATGTCAGCTTCAGTTCCTTGCCATTGTCTGCAAAGAGGGAAGAAGTGAGAGCTAACATAATAATTGCTGAGTCGATAGTCTTCATATCTTCGTATTTATTGTTTTTATATAAATACGATTTGGGATATGAGGATACTCAATGTATTCTATCTTTTTAGGGATATAATGTTTGAGATAGTTTGTGAAATATAGAAACTACGTTCCACCGGTTCAGCCGTCTGTACTTTGCCTGCAATACCGTATTGCCAGGCAACTACCGTTACTTTTACCGGAAATTTACTGCGGGGTGGGATAGGAGTGAATACAATTTGGTCTCCTTCTATTTCAGCCGGACCTTCTTTGATGTAGTAAGAGACGGGCAGTCCATAATCACTTGTGGCTTTTAAAGATAAAGAACCGCTTTCCGCTTTCACATCGGGTAATCCTGGAAATAATATATACTGCCTTTGTCCTTCCGTATTCCGGTAGGGGATGCGGATACTGACTTCCTGAACAGCACTTTTATACTTCCGATCTCCTGTCTGGCTTGCCAACAGACATATATCACCGGTACGGCGCGGATTATTCATACCCATCCGATAGAAAGATACCATGAATGTGGTGTCATTTACCTTTTCTACTGGTCCACAGATGCGACTGATTATCGGTGTTGCATCTGCATGCTCATCAGATAGTCTGGTTCTCAGGGAATCCGTACATACGGCTTTCAGGTGGAAAGTGATTCCATCGGCTTCCGGATTGAAGCGGGGCTGTACACGTACATGCTGCTTCTTGTCGTATGTCAGTAAACTGCCGTTTTGCTCAAAACCCAGATACTGTTCTTTCTTTCCGCGGCTTTGTGTATACCGTGCTTCGCTCGCTTCCGCTATTTCACGGTCAAAATACCAGAAAGCATTATGAGGATCACCTTTATATTGTGAATAGGGGGCGGCTTTGACTCGCTTCTTCTGATCGGGATGCCAGCGTTCTGCCAGCCAGCCTTTGGTTGGGTTTACCGGATTCAGTTTTACTTTACCGTCTTTCGTTACTTCATCCGTCAGTCGTTGATTGATAGCTTTTTCCAGAAATAGAGCAATGTATGCGGCTGTTTCATCTGCCACATCGAAATGTCCCCGTCCTGCGTCACACAGAAATGAGATGCAACTTTCAGGATACATCATGCGGAAGGCCAGTGCCGGATTTACCCGGGCTTCCCACCATTCATATTCTCCTTCAATCATCAGTCCGGGTATTCCATCTATATTACGGGTACGTCCCCATTCCAGGTTCTCACGCCCGTAGCCGGTAAGATTCGTACGCGGAGCATCGCCATGCAGGGAAATGATAGCCAAGGTACGTTCCGGATTCCATGCTGCAAAATTCCAGGGATAGGTAGCCATAGCCGAGTGGCCTATGGGAACGATGGGGACATTCTTCAGTTCGCTATATCCGCTGACTTCTGCCAGGTCGACCATCATTTTCTCAAATATCTGTTGTGTGCCTTTCGATACATCCCATTGCTGATCAATACCGGGAGTTATCCATACAAAGCCGATTCCCAGCTTCTGCATCTTTTCGCGGAAAAGGGGATTATCAAAAAGAGTTTCTTCGCTCATATTGTGTTGTCCTACAATAATTGCTTTTACCTGTATACAGTCAGCGGGTATCCACAAGAAAGCCGTAGGATTCCGGTTCGTTTCATTAGAGACGAATCCGTCAAGGGTCACAGACCATTGCCATTCCCCTGCCCGCAAACAGGGAGAGAAGAACAGCAAGAGGATGATCGAAAAAAGCAGTCTATATCTATTCATGTTTTTTTGTTTTTTACAGTATTAATACGAACGAGGAATAAGCTTCACTCAAAAATAAGGGATTTAAAACAATGATTCCACAAATCTTATAAGATTTGTGGAATCAGCCTGTTTTTGTTATATTTCGGTGAGCCTTAGTATTCGTTAATAATCTTTTATTTAGAGGCTTCTTTCAGTTGTTCCGTTAACTTATCCATATCTTCCGGGCTGGCTGCCGATGGGAATTGTAGTACCCCTTCTTTATTGACAATGGCATAATGCGGAATTGACAGCATACCATTCTGTCCGAACTTCTCATAAATTTCCATTTTGAAGGCTTCGTTGATGATGACGTGTTCTCCTTTTAAGTTATAGTGTCCTGCCATCTTTTTCCAGAGTTCAGCTTTTTGGGGAGTATCGATGGAAACATACAATAATACGATATCATTTTCAGCAGCATATTTCTGCAAAGGCTTGACGTGTGCAAACGAAGCACGGCAAGGACCGCACCAAGTAGCCCATACGTCGATAAAGATCACTTTATCCGGGTATAAGTCAGTAATTTCCTTAAAGGTGCGTACACTGTCCGTATTCAATATATGAATGTCTTTCGGAAGTTCGGCTTCATTGAACGCTTTGTTCTTCTGCATCGCTGTTTTTAATTTCGGCATTAGCACGCTTTGGGGATATAATGTCTTGAATCCCTCATACAATGCAGGAATGCCGGTTGCAAAATACTCACGGCTTTCATCTTCCAGAATGAGAAGTCCCATTGCCACCTCTTGTACCCGGCCTTGCAGATTTGCTTTATACCAATCGAATAAAAGCTGATTGCGTTCATTGTCATCATTCGTGCGCCTTTCATGTTTCATGAAAAGATCTATGCCTGCCATATTCGATACGACATCTGCAAATGCAGGAGAGAATACGCTTTCAGCCTGACCGACGTTTGCAAAATCCAACATCCGGGCGTAAGCATCGTCCCATTCCTTCTTGACCGTTTCGGAACCTCTCCGGTAGTTACCGAAATACTGATTCATATATGCCATTAAAGCCTGTATACGTATATCTTGTATGGCTCTCTGCCTGAGCTGATCGTCCACTCCTGCCACTTCTTTTTCTAATGTAGTGGCGTAGTCTGTCAGCTTTTGATATACGGATGAGGCAACCGTGTCCTTACTGACGTTAAAGATATCTCCCCGGCGTGCACGCAGATTAAATACGTCTTCATTCAGATCAGCCAACTTCTTGAGTATTTCATTTTCTTTCGTCAAGCCGTCAACCGGGTTTAGTTCATTCGGTTTGGAAGCATCGATATCAAGCGTCTGTTTTCCCGGAGCAAGATAGATACTACCTAAGTTTCGCTTACCATATAGAAAAAGAGTCAGCTTTTCACTCCCGTTTACAGGTAAGGTAATCTGATACGTGCTGTCGGCATTTAAGCGTAAAGTATCAATATTGTTCGGTAAGTAAATGCCATCTGTAGTGATGTTATATACAATGGGAGCGCCGGATGTATTCGTTACTTTACCTTCTAAAGTAATACTCTTCTGGGTACATCCGCTCAGGAGCATACTGGTTGCTATGCCGCCAAGGCATAAAGAGTTGATAAATTCCATTATTTGTTTTTCATTTGGTTCATAATCTGAGACGCTAAAATAGTAATAAGGTTACACTGGGACAATTATTTTCTGTTATTTCTCGATGATTGCTTATTTTATCTTGATGCCTTTTATAAAATCATTGGTTACTATTCCTTTCAAGTCCTTCATCCGTTCTCCATTGATTACTACATTTTCAAACGTCACGTTTTGCACGGTTCGTTCTTTGTCCAGTCCTTGAATCAACGATGGATTTTCTCCTATGCCTGTATATGTAATATTCCTGAAAGTAATGCCTTCAATACCGCTTCCCGGCTGTTTATCATATTTTTCGTTGAAACGTACTTTTACATAAAACAGTCGTCCTTCCTGAATATTCTCTACCCGGATGTCTTCGAAGAGAATATTGCGAACCTGATTTTTATCACCACAATCCACTGTCATGCAACCTTGATAAATAGGATCATCCTCATCATGTTCCAGAATGTCGATGTTACAGAAAGTCAGATTCTCTATCACTTCTCCTGTCGGTGAGTCCGGATCGCCATGACCGCCTACATTGATGGGATGTGCCACATCTGCCCAAAGAATAGAATTCTGCACGGTGATATCAGATGAACCTCCCCACCAGTTCCAGCGGTGATTGTACAAAGCAATGCAATCGTCCGAATTGCGCATAAAGACATTGTCAATAAGTACCTGGCGGCAGCACATCATATCTATACCGTCACTCCATCCTTTACAACTGAAGGACTTCAGATTTTTAATCGTAATTCCTGTGGAACCACCTCCGAATACGGTATAATGGTCCGGATTCACTACTGTAATGCCATCTATACATATATTTTGGGAATCTGTGATTTCAATGCCCCGTACAGCGTGGTCTATGATTCCCCGTCCGATGATGCGGACATTCTCGGCTTTGTCTACCACGAGTTTTGCCTTGACCACAGCTCCGGGGGCCAGATACACGGTTGTATTACTTGGTATCCGCATCTGATTGTTTGGTAAGTCTTTGGGACGGTGTGTGCCCGGACCGAAATACATTACTCCTTTAGTTTCTTTTTCATACTTTTCAGTCTCTATCGGGTTGGCAAAAAGATGCAGGTTGTGCAGTCGGTCACCATTAAACTCAATGGAGAGATATTGTGGCTTTTCCAGAGTGAAAAGAATGGTGTTTTGTATCTGTTTGTATTCAATACCTTTACTCAAAGGGCGTATGGCTACTTCGCGCACAGTGCCATTGTTCTTCTTCACCATTACTTCTACAGGACTTCCCATATCAAATTGCACCATGGAAGCATCCTGCACTTTGTCCATATCTACCTGTACGTTATATTCGAACAAATCTTTCCACTCACCACCAGGGATGCGCACGCGTACGGTATAGTCATCATTGTGCGGCATCCCGGTACTCAGTGTGCCGGGATAAGTCACTAACTGTGCCTGTATAGATAAGCTGAAAAGGACTGATAAAATAGTTGTAATCAGTTTCATAGGATTATTGTTTTATATGTTTTTCTGTAGTGAAAGAGTATAAGTTACACCTTTCTCTGTAGGAAAAGAGTACATATTTTCATCGTCTGTAGTTACTTTCACTGTACTTCCATCTATACTTTTCACTGCTTCAATTCGGGAGCTCGGAGAATAAATACGGCAGATGCTTCCTGCTCCGGACTGTATGGAGCAGGTTGTAAGTCTTGCTTTCTCCCATTCAAAAGTAAAGGTAAAATTGCCTTCTGCACGCAATCCTTTTACGTAGCCCGATTTCCATGCTGTAGGCAATGCCGGTAGTAACTGTATAAATCCCTGATGGCTTTGCAACAACATCTCAGTAATACCCGCAGTGGCACCAAAATTACCATCTATTTGGAAAGGTGGGTGAGAATCAAGCAAGTTTTCATAAACTCCTCCTTTATCATTATCCATACTAATAACAGTCATAGTTGAAAGACTGAGTGCTGATTTGAGTAGGCGATAGGCATGATCTCCATCCAGTAAACGTGCCCAGAAAGCTATTTTCCAAGCACGGCTCCATCCTGTCCCTAAATCTCCACGCGATTCTAATGTCTTCTTGGCTGCATCGACATATTCCATGTTTTGCAGATTGGATATTTGATTTCCTGGATAAAGGGCGATCAACTGAGATAAGTGTCGGTGTTGATTGCCTAAGGTATCAAGTTGTTGTTTATCTTCTTTCCATTCACGAATTTGTCCCCAGGGACCTATTGTAACACCATTGTCCAATTGATTGAATTTAGACGTCAGTTCAATGACAAAATCCTCATCTATCGGAATTTTTGCTTCCTGCAAAGCCTGCACAGCCTCCGTTGTTTCACTGAAAAGTTGCCAGATAAGTTGCTGTGCATATGCAACGCCATCTTCCCAGGGGCCTTGTTCAGGAGACCATTCGTTCGGAGCAACAAGAGTACCGTCAGCTATCGGTATCAATCGGTCGAACCAGTACTCGCATGCGCTGCGCATTACAGGAAAGGCGATAGTGCTCAAATAATCCATATCCAATGTATAGGCATAATGTTGCCACAGATGCATGCAATACCAGGCATTGGCCGGTCGGTTGATGTTCCAGTCTGTATATCCGAATATATTACTTTGGGTTTTGATAGTCCAACCTCTGAGTCCTTCACTGCGTGCCAGTTGTTGCCAACTGCCATCCGGACGTTGAGCTTCAGTAGCAATGTATTGAAGGAAGGGTTGGTGACACTCTGTAAGATTACAATTCTCAGCCGACCAGTAATTCATTTGTATATTGATGTTACTGTGAATATCACATTGCCAAGGCGGAGTATTATTGCTGTTCCAAATACCTTGCAGATTATTAGGCAAATTCATTCCACGTGAAGAAGATAACATCAGATAACGTCCATACTGGAAGTAGAGCATATCCAGATAGAGAGATTCTTTATGTGAGCGTACCAGTTCATCGGTAGGAATAGTGGGTAGTTCTGCATTCAAGTCCAGTTGTACCCGGCTAAAGAGTGGACGATAGTCATTGAGATGTGCGGCTTTTAACTCTTCGTAATTTTTAGTAGTGGCCTGCTGCAAGCTATTGGTCAGCCGACTGTGCAATTGTTCTGCTGTTTCAGTTACGTAAGTAGCAGAAGAAAGATCGAAATTCGTGGCTGCAACCAATAGAAGTGTGACTGCATCAGCTTCTTCGACGCTCAGTTTATCTGAATCGGAGATTAAAGTTCCTCCTTCATTAAGTACTTTCAGTTGTGCTTCGTAGGAAAGTAAGTCTAAATTTCCATGTAAAAAAATGGAGCTTTTATCTACTTTCAAGTGAGTTCCGGGGCGTGCATCACTTAGGCTAACTGTAAGATTGAGCTTCCCTTTACTTCCAGGAGTACTCAGGCGCATAACTATCGCTTTGTCTGGATAGCTGACGAAATATTCCCGGAGATATTGCACACCATTCTGCTGATAACTGACTGTACCGATGGCATCATCCAATGAGAGTTCGCGACGATACTCTGTTGCTATGCTGTCCTGATTCTTGAAATCAATATATAGGTCACCAAAGCTTTGGTAGGCACCACGTTCAGTAGTGCTCCCTGTCCATAATGTCTTTTCATTGAACTGTATTTGCTCGTGTGCCACACCACCGAAGAACATGGCTCCCAATTCTCCATTACCGATGGGCAAAGCAGATGTCATCCAGTTTGTAGCAGGGTGTGCGTACCACAACTTCAGGGTTACCGGTTGCGTTTTAGTGCAAGAAATCAAAGTAAACACAATCCATATAAAAAGGATTGGAAAGCCTATAAAAGAAAATAACTTGTTCTGTATCATGAAATATTACTTTATTATTTTTATTCGCGTACAATTCCTTTCACAATGACCTCGGAAATGGCAGCAGGCGATTTCTCAGAGAAGCGGATACGTACAAAACGTGCATTTACTGATTATTTCTTAAAAGATAACAAGACTTGCTGTACGCTTTTGGTTGTATTCTGTTTGTCTGATACGGTAAGCCATTGTTGTTTGTCATCTGAAATATCTACAGTATAGCAATATACGGCAGACGAAGGAAAAACAATCTGGATTTCATGCAAAGTTAGGCTTTTTTCTGTATCCAGTATCCAGTAAGGAGCCGTATCTTTTTCAGCATCTTGCCAAAAGGTTACCAGATTGCCATCCGCAGCCAATCCCACTGCTTGTCCTTCGTGGTAACTGCTTGCAAAAGTCGGATTATTTCGTTCAAAAGTTTGTATGCTCTTTTCTTGTTTTGTACGGACATATTTTTTTTATCACTTCGGTACTATTGCATAGTGGAATTGCCTGAATCCCGCATTTCCTTTGCCGGCGGAAAGCAATCCGATGCGCAACGCATAGAAGCCTTTATAATTGTTATGATGCAGTTGGGAGACATCTATATTCTCGGCTAAAGTGTTCCATTCTTTACCGTCTTTGCTGACCATAACCCGCATGATGTTTCCCTGATTTTGAATTTTGGCAAAGAAGCGTTTGCCTATCTTGTTGGGAAGTCCGAAGCTCTTCTCTGCATTTTGATGGATGGTAAAGCTTTTTCCGTCAGAGGTGATTCCGGCGTAAGCTTTTTCATTGTAATAGAGAATCAGACCGGCTGTATTTCCATTTCCTGTGTTTATCTCCACCTCTGTTTCATAATTCTTGTCTTCAACGGTAGCCAGCAGAAGGCGGGCATTGGCGGGAGTTTTTCCTTTGGCATTCATCCACAGTGTTTGTTGTTCGAATGTCAGGGATTGGGGAGCATATTCTTTCCAGAATGTCCATTGCAGTCCGAGATCCGGCCCATTGAAATCATCAGATAATTCTAAACCATGTTTGATTTTCTGTTTGGGAGTGATCGGGGTAGCTGTCGACTTGGTGCGATACCAGCCATCCTGTGTCCATTCAATCGGTTCGATAAGCGTGGAACGTCCCAGAGTGTGATACCCTTTTGCATACGCATGATATACAATCCACCAGTTGCCGTTTACATCGTCAATCAGTGTACCGTGTCCCTTCGACCACCAGTTATCCGTTGCACTGTAAGTATGTACCACCGGATTATAAGGAGAATTTTCCCATGGTCCTGTGATATTCTTCGAACGGGCGGAAACCACCATGTGGCTGGTTGCCGGACCTGCTGTTCCTCCCTGGGCGGAAGTCATGTAATAGTAGCCGTCTCGGTAATTCAGTTTGGGCGATTCCAGACACATGCATTCCGTATCCCATTCTTTGGGATATATCCAACCCTCATATACCTGTTTCTTTTCTCCGATGGTGCCCAGTCCGTCGTTTGTCAACTGAATTACTTCTCCTTCGTTCACATATAAGTAGCGGTTTCCGTTCTCATCGGCAATGTGCCCCGGATCTATGCCACGTACTTTTAGGTCGATCGGTTTGCTCCACGGACCTTTGATGTCATTGGCCCAGATTACCCAGTTGGTACCTCCTGCGGGATAATAAATGTAGTATTTCCCTTTATATTTCAACAGATCGGGAGCCATGGCAGAGCCCTCGTATTCCGGCATTACCCGACATACAGGTTCCCAGTTCATCAAATCCTGGGAGTGCCAGATCAGGAATCCCGGTGCATAATAGAAAGGTGAATGAGTCATGTAATAATCCTCCCCGTCGCGCATGATGGAGGGGTCGGGATAATCGCCCGGTAAGATTGCTTTCGGATATTCCTGTGCATCCATCCGGGATACCATCAGGGCCAGAAAAATAAAGAATAAAAGTTGTTTCATGATATTTATATTACCTTTTTATCTGGAATTACTTGTACGCTTCCTTTTATGTAAATACGAACTAAAGATAAATAACACTCATTCTGTTCCTGATATCATAATTGTAAATGTAAAATGAGTGATATGTTTACTTGATTCGTACTATATTGAAACCATCCATGATAAATACTATGATGAAAAAGATATTATTGATAGTGGCGTATAGCTTGATTGTTTTATATGTAGCTGCCCAAAGTACATTGCCCGAAAGATATGTACCGTATATTGTAGACGTAGTTTATACATCGAACTACCCTGTTCAAGCCAGTGGAAAAGGAAAGGCTTTCATTTACCGGATGAAAGCGGATACCGTTCCGCAGTTGCTGGTTGTGCAGTATTCCGGCGAGAATAAACCCGGAAAAGGGGAGAATTTCTTATTTAATATATCTGTCAATGATACCCTCTTGTATACCGAAGGGCTCAACCGTAACCGGCATGGACTATTTGAAGTGGTATATCCCATTCCGGCGGAAGCGTTGAAGAATGGGACTTCTGCACTTGTCCGCTTTGAAGCATATGATCAGTCGGCATCTATAGGCGAGATTTATGCAGTTGCCATTGTCCGCCAAAAGCTGAAGACCGGTTTATTTGCTGATAAACAGAATTGGCAAGGGGTTACAAACGATTGGACTTGTACCTCCGACGGAACTTTTATCTATACGGAGCCTGATGGCCCCCGACATCCATATACTGACAATTCCGTGATCGATCTGATGTCTTATTATGGTCTTGAACTTAATCTGAAGTTATCCGGCACAGACGATATACCCGTTGAAATACTTGTTTCAAGCAATGCCTTGAAGCTCGGAAAACCGGAAAAAAAGGACAATCCGTTTGATACCCGCAAAGTCCGGTTAACCTTGCAAAAACAAAAGAATGGCGACGGCAGATTATTCGTACCTTTCTCTGTCTTTGATACTCCGAAAGCCTCACAGAGCACTATACGGCGGATCAAATCCATTGCTGTTCGTCTTGCTGGAAAGCATGGCGGTAAAGTGAAATTACTTTCTACCCGTCTGGTAGAAGGAAACTCGGTGAAGGTAACAGCCGACTCTTATTCCAAATCGGGAGAAGCTGGAGAAACAGTTATTTATCCGGTATGGATTACTAATTGTGAATCAAAATCACAAACAGTTTCTTTTTCCATTCCTAAATATGGTTGGGAAGCTTTTCCGGTTACAGTAGAACCGGCACAAATAGAGTTGGCACCGGGTGAGAAACGGAAAGTGGAATTACAGGTGGTGGTACCGCCGGGTATTCCCGCCGGAGGCCGTGAAAAACAGGTACTACAGATTTTGCCTGCTGCCAATCCTGCTGCTGTGCAGACATCAACGTTTACCACTTTGCGTAGTATGCCGCATCCGTTTACAATCCATACGACGGAAGGATGGGAAGAAGTTCGCGCAAAAGCGGAAAAATATGACTGGGCTATGGAGAGCAAAAAACGTTATGTGCAGGATGCAGAACGTTGGGGAGTGCCCTTGCGTCCTCTTTATGCTGCTAACAGCGACGGTATTCCTTATTTATGTGCAACCACTCATGAGCACGGTCTGATGAATAATGCCATCGCATGGCAGTTGACACGTAAAACGGAATTTGCCCATAAGGTAAAGCAATTCCTGCTGATGATCAGCGATTATCAGACCGGCTTTCCGTTAACCCGAAAAGCTTCCAACCAGGCAAGTGTACAGGAAGGGCACTTCTTTCAGCATCTGGCGCAGGCTTATGATCTGATTATGGATGCCAACATCCTGAACGCACAGGAAAAAGCTCAGATAGAACACACCTTCCGGCTTTACATCGACCAATATCTGCGTTATAAATCAACGGGCGGAGCCAACTGGGCGGTTTCCCAACTGACGGGAGTCTTCTTCTGTGCTTTGGTCATGCAGGATTTCAACTTGGTGGATGAAGTGCTTTATGCGCCTTCCTGCCTGCTGGATAAGTTCCGTACTTATACAATGCCCGATGGATGGTGGTACGAGTGTACAGTCAGTTATAACCTTTGGGTAGCGAGCGAATATATACAAATAGGGTTAGCATTGAATCCTTTCGGATATTCCCTGCTGACGGAAAAGTTTCCCGTTGATTATAATCTTACCCCCGAGTATGAGAAAGTCGGGGCCAATGAGCGTGAAGACAGCCGTAATCTTCATCATGGACACAGTTTTCGTATTCGCGGTCCTATCCACCAGCCTTATGTCACTATCAAAATGATGTCGGATGCTCTTCTGCCTTTCCTCGATTACCGGGGCTGGATATTCGGAATCAATGACGCCACCGAACGCGAAGTGGGTGGTGATAGTTTCGAGATGGCATACTATGCTTTCCGTGATCCGCGCTATGCCGCTTTTATACGGATGTCTCCCAAACGGAATGATTTGATTTATGGAGTACCCGAGTTGCCCGAGGTAGAGTCGGGAGATGTCCGGGGAACTTATGCTGACAATGCGGGAGCGTTGATGTTGCGTTCCACCCAGAAGGAGCCGCGCGAAAAGATACAGGCCGTTTTGAAGTACGGAACACACGGTGGCTATCACGGACATTTCGACCGTACTGCCATGCTTTCACTGATGCGTTACGGGCGTAGTTTCTACAATCCGGAGATGGTGTGGTACAGCTATGCTCCCTATATGTATAATTTCTATGTACAGAGCAGTATCTCCAAAAATATGGTTACCGTTGATCTGAAACAGCAGGAAGCCGATGATAGTAAGCGTAGCCTGTTCCATACGGGTGATTTATTTCAGGCCGGTTGTGTAGAGGGAACAGCAGCATGGAGTTATCCCGCTTATGGTGGACTGCGGCACAGTATGCGTGGACCGAGGGATTTCAAAGAAAAAACAGAGTGGGAAGCCCGTTATTTCCCCACACCCGAAAAGCATCCCGGCTTCGGAGTGCTGACAGGATTTACCGAACCTATTTTCCAACGCAGACTGATGGTTGTGACGGACGATTATGTGGTTCTTGCAGATTATGACAAAAGTACCGGGAACAAGCAACACCGCTTCGATCTTCTTTTCCAGATAAAAGGCTTGTTAGGATTGTCTGCCGATAAGAAAGAGTTCATTTCCCATCAGGCACAATTGGATACCGATGCCCTGAGTGCCGCACCGTTAGTGACTGATATCAATCAATATTTCGTAACCGGAACTCTGAAAGCCAGCTTCCTGACTAAATTCGGCCCCGAAGCTGATAACCGGGGCACGCGTATGTATGGTGAGCCGGGCTATCTCTACATGGATATTTATAATGCCTGGCCCAATACCCAACGGATTGCTTACACCGGACGTGCTCCCGAGGATCACGGAACGCAGCGCAACCTGAAGTACACGGTAGAGGGAGATGGTAAACTACTTGCCGAAGGCAGTTTCGGTGCCTGGATTCTGGGCGAAGGAAAGGTGGATGTTGATATTACGGGTATCCGGAAACTAACTCTGTCCTCCGCCACTCAACATGCCAACCGTTCTAAAACTCTGTTCTGGGCAGAAGCCATTCTGGAAACGAAAGACGGTAAACAAATTCGCCTTGCCGATCTTCCGGTTGTCAAGGATAACGTGCAGGAGAATCCTTTTGGGAATACTCGGGATTATGCCGATGGCCGCATCAATATCAGTGGAGAGAACTACAGTTGGGGGCTTCCTGCCGAACCAATGAATGCAGGTTTTGAAACTCCTGCTCAATATACTTTTGATTTGGATGGGCTTCAGGCCGTCCGTCTGAAAACAGTTATCGGTGGAGATTATCCTCTGGGTGATGAGGCTGAAAGGCGCATTACTTTCGGAGTGCGCATGGACGCTGCTCAGGTTCGTTACCTGACTGTCATAGAGCCTTTTGAAAAAGAGAATAGCGTACAGTCTGTATTTGCTCCTTCGGCAGATGAACTGATTGTAATACTGAAGGATGGCAGGGAACAACGGTTCTATTTTGCAGGAATGGAAGAGGAGGGAGGTGCACCTACCGTAAAGATGGAAGAATGGAAAGAAGGTGTGCTGCTGCGTGAAGAACATACAGTATGTGATTAAAAAAAGAATACGGAGTTCATCACGAGCTCCGTATTCATAAGATGAAAAGGATTGTAAAAACGGGGTATATATTGGTTAGATGAGGGCTTTGTTCTTTTTCGTGACAAACAAGTGGCAGAGGGAAGACCAAAATCTCCCTTTCTCAAGCTTCATGTTCTTGCAATCTTTCATTATGTTCTCGTGATTTTCCATCATGTTCTCATAATCTTCTATCATTTTCTTATGTAACGCGAGGATTTCATTGGTATAATTCATCAACTTTTTAAAATTCTCTTCCAACTCAGCTTCCCGTTGGGTGTGATAATCATTGATCTCAAATAAACAGTTGTTGATTTTTTCTAAGCGTGCTCTCTCCTGATAGAGCCAACTCAAGTGCTCTTTTCGCACTCTCACCATAATAGCATCATCTGGACAAGATTTTAGTGAGTTAAATTCAAGAGCCTTGTCAAGTTCGTCAGTATCTACTAACGGATTCTCGTCTTCGTAAGGTTCTGTGTCTATAGAAGAACATGTCAAATAACGGAGCCTGATCCATTCGTGGATTTGCTCTTCCGGTATGCCGTATTTTTCGGCTACTGATTTTATAGATACCCAATTAGCCATATAGTGTTTGATTATAAGTTTTAAATCAATCCCTATACGGCTATAATGGTTTTATATTATAAAGGTACGGGGCGTTACACCTTCCCTACCAGTAGGTATGTGGATACCTCTAAAAATAGGAAGAGTAAGCCCGTACCAATAATTGATACAGGCTACGCTCATCCGGTTTTTTAGTTAAATTTCCACATTTTACTGGTACCGGAAGAGGACATGCAAGATATATAATATACCACATGTCGCGTGTTCTGTTGCAAAGATACGTTTTTTTCACAATCCAACAATGAAAACATAGATTTGTTTCACTATTCTGCTAATTATTTTTATTTGGCAAATAGAATTCTGTTTGGGTTTTAGTTTTAAATAGACTTGTTCTGCAATAGCCATTTCCAGGCTGGCACAACACTGATTTGCTTACTTTCTCGTACGATAACTGTCTCTTCATCCTTGGTGATGATAAGCAGATTGGTACATCCGGTTGCAGTTGAAGCTTCCAGAATTCCGCCAATCTCTCTTTCGCGAGTATTTTCATCTGACATATCCCAGGTTACTTGTATCAGTTGCACTACGGCATCATTGCGTTGGAGTACAAAATCACATTCACCATTACTCTGGTAATAAGAAATCTTATCTGAGGGTAATTTTGTCCGATTCAGTTGCATGAAAACAGTATTCTCTAAATTTTTTCCGTTATCATTACTTTGCGGCAGGAGTACTGCACCCCGTATGCCGTTGTCTATACAGTAATACTTATCGAGTGATTTTTGTTCCTTAATCAAAGATCGATCATATTTGGAAATACGAACAAACATAAATATGTCACAAATGTAGTTTGCCCATAGATATAGATCATCTTTGCCAACTTTCAACCCCTGTGACTTGATATCTTTATATATTGCATTTATTGATGTCGGTTTTGTGAGATTCGCCATAATACGCTTTACAAAATATCTTACTACACTTACATTTGATATTTTGTAGTGTTCAACCAAATCTTTCAATAACATTGTATCAAAATAGCCATGCAATAGTTTCAATCGTTCTGATTGGGAGGTGGTCAGTACAATTTCTGGGAATGCACTTTCCTGGTTATATTCTTCGAAAGCGATTCTCAATTTTGCCCTGTCCTGTTCGAGGTAGCTGTTTGTACTGATTCCTCTGAAACGGCAATACTCATTGAATGAAAGTGGATATGTTTCATATTCAAGTGGATATCCTCTCAATGCCGAACTCAGTTCCGTTGAGAGCATTGTTGCATTGCTACCGCATACATAGATATTTTTGCAGTAAGTTTTGTAAACTCGCAATATAAAATATTCCCAATCCTTGATGAGTTGGATTTCATCAAAGAACATATATACATCTTTAATAGGTATATTGGGATACATTTCCATATATGAAGCAATGACATCATCCAATTCTTCGGATGTCATACTTCTCAGACGTTCATCATCGAATCCCAACCATAGAATATATTCTTTTGGCACACCTTTTTCGACAAGCGTATTTATGGCAATCTCCATCAAAGTAGATTTACCACAGCGCCGTACACCGGGGATAGTGATAATTTTTTTGCGATCTATCGGTAACTTTGTATCGCGTTCAATTACATCGAAAGGAATTTCACTCTGCTTGATAGCAAAAAGCGACTTAATAACATCTTTTCTCATGGGGTTTCCTTTTATTTAGGACAAAAATATGAAATTCTTTCCTAAATGAAAGGAAACGCTCAGTGTTTTTCTATGTTTTGTTGCCAAAAAAAAATGTGGAGCTCTTTCTTCTTGAGTTTAGCTTTGGTTTTAGTCCTAAATGTTTTTATTTTAGCTTTGGTTTTGACCTAAAATAACTCTATTTTTCCTTTGGTTTTAGACTTTATTCAGTCTTTTAATATTGAATATTTGTCTATATTTCAACGATTAGCTCTTAGTTGTATAACCTTCTATTTAATTATGCAAGGCAGCTTGAAAGTTTCCTGAATGATAAAGTGGAGTAGGAGTTGAAATCCCCTTCATATCAGAGTAAAAGCTTCAATAGTAATTGAGGAATACACAGGGAGTCACTTGACTTTGCCCTGCTTCTTTTGTGTCTTTATAGTAAGTCTTATTGGGTGTTAACCTTGGTCAACAGGCTCGTTAATGAAGGTCGACAGGCCGAGCAACCAAGGTTAACAGGGCGGTTGACCAAGGTTAAGACCCAATCATTCCTAAGGGTGAACGGGATGTTCCTTAGGAGGAAACAGAATAGTCCCTAATGCAAAACAAATTAATACCTGATGATGAGTTGTAGCTCTTGAATCTTGTTTTTATTTAATCGTCACATCTTTTACCATCTATCCAATTTTCATATTCCCTGATTTTATCACGGATATACAGAACGTCCCATCGAGGAACAGTTTGCAATGCTTTCTTGAAAATCCGGATATACGGATGTTCCTGGTTGGTAATTTCTTCATGGTATCTTTGGGGACCTTGACTCCAATCACATCCATTCACATATGCGGTACAGGTAGTTGAATCGGTTGTTCCATCCGGTCGCAGGCTTATCTGATAGCGGCAATGCACCGATTTTCCTTTCAGTTCCGGGAATTTACTCCATATCTCTGTTGCCTGTAGTTTCTCCTCGCATTGTTTCAAAGCTTCTCTATTTCCCAAGGTGAACGAATTATTGTAAGTTTTCTGCCGGATGACTTTTCCCTCTTTTATTTCGCAGAATATTTCCTTTTTAAATACATCCCTAAATCCGTAACTGTCTATGAGCCTGCCTCCGCATATCAAATAGAGTTCTCCGGAAAACCAGGAAGCCTCTATCGGTTGCTTGTCCGCTGTACCGAAGATGGAGTCGAGCGGGAGAGGGGAGGTGCTTATTCCGTAAAATAAGTTAGTAAGGTAGAGCTTGCCGTTCTCTATTTTCCACTGTCCGGTATAGCCCCGGAAGCAATCGTTTCTCCATTCTTCTTTTAAATAGGGTTTTACTTTTTCATAAAGGTTCATATCATATTGAAGCGGAAATCCCCGCAAGGCATAAACGGTATCGTTGTATAGTAAAGTATCCATTACCTGTTCTTTCTGATAGAGGGCTTTGCAGCCTTTTCCTTTCCATAAATACAATGCTTCCGTATTTGCCACTTCCCATATTTCATTTCGTACGGTAAGCACATCCCATCGGGGGACTTTATGCAGTGCCGTAGCTATCTGTTCCGCATAGAGTTTCTTACGTTCTTCTGTAATGCTATCCGGGTGTATATGGATTTTTACATGGTCGATACTGCCATCCATTTTGGGTAAAACATTAATATAAACGAATACTCTGCGGTTAGCTAATTCGGGAAAACGGTCTCCATTGAATTGTGTCGTGAGAAAGGACATCACTTCTTCTATAGACGTTCCTTTCTTTAGTGAGTTTTGATAGCTGGTCTGCGAAATAATCTTTCCTTGTTCTACCTGATAGTCCGTCTCATGTTCGTGTTCCCGCATAAATCCGAAGTGAACATAATGAATCATTTTGCCGGAAACTACTTTTAGTTTTCCGCTGAACCAGGTAGCTATCACTTTCCCTTCTTTGTTTCGGTATTTGTCGAAAATGCCGTTCATATTTACCGTTATTTTAGGAATGTGGGTATAGAGGCTTTTGCCGTCTTCTATTTGTATAAGGCTTAACTCGCCATTTTCAATCTGCCACAGAGCTTGATAACCTCTCCAGCAATCTGTACTGGAGTTTTCGTTAGATAAACGTTCACCCACTTGTCGGCGGAGGATTGAGTCATGTTCTATGGGACATTCCAGTAGCATCAGGGTGTCTTTTCCGATGATGATTAAATCGGGAATCTGTCCGGTTGCATTTGCCGAAAGCAGACAGCAGAAGGATAGCAGATGGAAAAGTAATAATTTTCGGGCCATAGTTTGTAATTGAAGGTAAGTGATATATGCAAAAGTAATTCCTTTTTATGTAAAGGTAAAGCTTTGGTTATAAATACTTTCTTTTTCATCGATAAAAAACTTCTGTTAGTCGATTTTTCTATTTATGGATTAAACTATATTCCGGAAATATTGTCATAGATACGTGTTTCATAAATAGAATGGAATTAACTCACTTTTAAATGAATAGAATTATGAAGAAGCAAATTTTAACTTTGGCCCTTGCCCTGTTTTTGGGGACGGCTGTAGGTATGGCACAGGAAAACAGAGGCGAACGTCCTGATCCGTCAAAACGCATCGAACAGATGGTAACTGACCTGGGACTGAATGAAACTCAGGCTAAAGAATTCAAGGCAGTAATGGAGGAAATGAGACCAAACAGAGATGCTTCGGGCGAAAGACCTTCACGCGAGGAAATGGAGAAGAAGCGTAATGAGGCGGATGCAAAACTAAAAAAGATTCTGACCGATGAACAGTATAAGAAGTATCAGAGCATGAGACCTCAGAGAGGACAGAGAAGAGGAAAATAATCTTCTATAAGCTATTTTTCATCCGTAGATGACGCAGAAACACGGATTTTAATTAAAAAACAGATCCGTGAAATCTGTGTCATCTGCGGATGAAAAATATAAGTATATAATCTTTATTGCATATCTCTCAAGCGGTTATTTACTGAATGTCACCCCTTCCGTATGCTCGCCCACAAAGATGCGTGCCATATCTCCGGTCTTATACCATTTAGGCTTATTAGGCATGTCATCATAAATCACTTCACCGTTTATTTGCAAGTTCTCAAAACGAATGTTTTTCACTTTCCGTTCTTTATCATAGCCGATAATCATGGAAACTTCCGCATTCTCTCCCGTGTAGGAGATGTCCTTAAACAAAATGTCTTCAATGCCTCTACCAGGGGCTGTACAGTACTTCTCGTTAAAGAAAATGCGTAGATTAACCAGTTGCCCTTGTCTGAAATCCTCAATCCGGATATTCTCAAAACGAACGTTACGGATCAGGTTGTTGTCTCCCGCATTGATGGCGAGGCAGCCTTGATAATCCAGTTGTTTCTCTTTGTGATCCAGAATATCTATATTGATATAATTCAGGTTTTCCAGAACTTCAGGATTCTTTGTGTTTCCATGGATACCGATGAATATGGGATGTGCCACGTCCGCCCAAAGGGTAGAGTTCTGCATAGTAATATTCTTGCAGCCACCGGTGAAACCCATACGTGTGCCGTAAACTGTGGTGCAATCGTCGGAATTACGGCAGAATACACCATCGTACAGTACATTGTTGCTGGCGAAGACATTCAGTCCGTCTCCCCAACCGTAGGAACTGATGACTTTTACATTCCGTATCGTTACGCTGTCTGAGCCTCCGGTGGGACACTGGGTACTGATTACGCCTTCTATCGTTACATTCTTGGAATTGACAATGCGCAGTCCGGCCCAGCGGTCAGGAATCACGATTCCTCTTCCCAATATTTTCACATCCTGTGCATTGACTATCTGGATAAGGCCTTTCACTACTGCCCCTCCTGCTACATAGACAGTCTTTCCGGATGGTACATTTAGCGTGTCACCCGGGAAAGTATGTATGCCCGGGCCGAAATAGATCAGATTTTTATCTTTTATTTTCTTAGGTTTATTCTTATCTATCGGATTGGCAAACAGATGGAGATTATGAAATATATCTCCATTCACTTCTACCGACAAGTTACGCGGACGATCCAGTTTGAAGGTCATGGTGCTGCCGGATATGGAAGGAGTGATTTGGTAAGAGAGTGGACGAACGCACCCTGTCTGAATAGTGCCATGGTTGAAGGTTACCGATACTTCCACTTCGCCGGAGAAGTCGAAATAGCTCATGGAGGCTTTTTCTACCTGATGTTTAGTACCGCGCACTTCATCTACTTTAACCATATAGGTATCTACCGGTTTCCAGTCTTTTCCTGTTTCTCTTACCTGGATGGTGAAGTCGTTCATGAGTTCGGCTCCTTCCGGTGCCGGATAGGTAACTAATTGGTTCTGAGAATTTGCATTGTGGGTGGTACCCAACAGGATGCTTGTTATAGCAATAAATTTATTTAGTCTCATTTTTATAGTTATATAATAGTTCTTTCATTTATGATACGAACGAGAAAAGAAATTCACCTATTCAATATTCCAGATAACTGTTTTATGCTTGAAGTTGAGATATGCAAATATACGAATGCTGGGGAAAGTATATTCAAATAATATGATGGAAAATAAGTTTTTCTAGAAAAAGGGTGTCTATTAATGACGCCCTTTCAAATGAATTTTGTGAAATATTAGTAAGTATATTTATAAAATAATATAGATATTATTGCTGGACAGCTATACTAAATCTTTCACTTCTTGTTCCAAAATATACATCTACATCAATATAGCCATATTGGTCTATATCTGTTTTATATAATTTGATGTTTCCACTATAATCATATTTTCGACTATTTATCCAAAATCCAAAATTAGGATTCACTGAAGAATAGCACAATGGACCATTGTCTTCTAAATAAACTAATTGGGCATCTAAATTATCATTTGTTCCAAAATCTAATTTTTCACTACTACTTCCACTCGACTGTATAATGATATATTGAGTTTGAGTATTACAACATAATTCTCCATAAGAAGATGAAGGATAACAATTATATGTGATATAAGAAACTGGCATATTAGAAAGAATAACATTATACTTATTATTTCTAATTGTTGCAGTCAATGTATATTGCTGCAGTCGGTAATTAGGATACCAATTCGTTAAAGTTAAATCTTGATCTATAAACTCTCTTGTTTCTGTTTTGGTGTCCATTGCATAAAAAGTATTTGAATATTCGCAATTGACACTCCAATGGTCGATTGAATACTCCGGAAGCAAACCTGTCACTGTATAGACAGCATTGTCTTCAAAAGTTGTATTACCTTCTATTCTAAAATTTGTTTGATATGGATACATACTCCAGCCTGCTAACCAATCGTCTTTAGATAAAGTTCTTTGTACACCTTTATAAGAAGGATACATTACAGCAGAATAATCGTTTGAATGACCAATACAAAGAACATGACCAATCTCATGAAGTGCCACGCTCATCAAGTCATGCGTATTTCCAGTAGTGTCAAACGAATAATTCTCATTAAAATGAAGTTGTTGTTTTACAACAATATGAGTATTTCTATTATAAGTTGTAACAGTATGTGCCAATGCGCTAGCATCAAAAGAACAATTATCTTCATGAGGAGAATTACTGAACCAACCAATTTCAATATCTGCATCATTCTTTGAATTAACTTCGTAAAATGACACATTTAAATCTTTACTCCACTCCCAAAAGGCAGCCTGTACGGCTGCACGAGCAGCCAAGCCATCTATTTGCGAGGAATTATTGAGAAAATAATACTTAAATGATTTCTTATTCCAACGATAATCATTAAGTATATACCGCAAATTACTATCATAGATAACCCTTGTTTCATACTCCGTGGAGTCATTCTCATTACTATATATAGCTGATCTTGTTACTGGTTGGCCTTCTTCTAAAAAGAAATTACTTTCATTGTTACATGCGCTAATCATTGCTGCTAATAATAGCAAAATGCCCCCCTTGAATTTATAATATTTCATACTAAAAAGATTAAAATTAAGAAATATAGCCTGCAATTAATCATTCAAGAATAATTGCAGGCGTTAAATTATACGTTATTGATTTTTCTTTGCAGCAATATTGTTCAGTAGTATCAAATAGCATTTCTTACCATTTTGTGCTTCGGCTGGTCGATAATCCGTTTTCATGCCTGTACCGCTAAAGACTACATCCGTCACATTACCCAAGGCTTTTACTTTTTCTTGATCTACCTTACGGTCAACCATGAAAATGCAAGTCTCATAATTAAGTGTATCGGCTTTCACATATTCATCTAATACATACATGCCGGATGTATTGTCCAGAGAAAGACGGGCCGTACGGTTGCTGACTGTTACAAAGTCTTGAGAACTAACATTAGGATTACCCACTTCATCGTCTTCGCATGACGCTAAAAACGGCAATAGAAGCACGAATGCCAGAATATATTTTAAATTTTTCATAAAGCTATTATTTTTAATCTATATAATAATCATTCTATTTTAACCATCACCACCCTGGATTCTGTTTCAGAGTTGTATTCAGTCGCATCTGGTCCAAAGGTAGGGGAGTCAGATAATCGCGTTGTCCAAAGGTTAGGGTAGTTGGGTCATTGGCTATGGAACGTCCATAATCAGGATCATTTTTACCTGTTCCTTCGTAAATGCCATATCTAAGAGGATATTTTTCGGGATAGTAACAAGGTTCTCCGAAATAAGTGGCATCATTCGCTTTTTCAGTTTCATAAGCTGTTCCAAGTACGTAATGCCCCAGTTTTTGACCTACCAAATTGATATGTGCAATACCCCAGCGCTTCAAGTCATCCAAACGGTGACCTTCTCCAAAGAGTTCGCAAGTACGTTCACGGCGGATTTCATCTAGCATAGTCATTTTTTTGCAAACTGTTTTATTCTGTTCGTAATCCCAATACCCTGCATCCCAAATGTTGGCAATCAAAGCATTAGTTAAGGGTGCTACACCAGCACGGGCGCGATTCTTGTTGATTGAGAAATTCAACTCCTCATCAGAAATGCTTCCATTACCCAACTCGCAAGTAGCTTCTGCATAGATGCAATGCACTTCGGCTAAGCGAAGGTTGGGATAGTCTGCCGATTCCGTATTAGTTGGGCGATTGGCTCCTTCGATCAGGTATTTACGACTACTATAGCCGGTAGCGGTACTATTGTTGCGCAGAGTGGGTTTAAATACGGCGCAAGAACTACTGTAGGCAGGGTCACTGGGATTATAAACGTCATTGCTTTGAGGGAAAACCGGATCAGGATAAGGCTTTCCGGCAGCTGTTAATTGACGTCCGTCTTCTGTACGACTGCTCCAGAATGTACGGTCAGGGATAGAAGTGGTACACCCTACAAAGCGATAGTCACGGTTGCGGAATTCGCTGACGAATGTTTTATATCCTCCAAACTGCGGGTTATTCTGCGCATTTGCCATGTCACCGGTATAACTGATACGGATAGGAAGACCGTTGCGGCACAAGAAGGATTCGCCGAACTGTTGGCTGATAGACGTGGCTAAACCTACAATGACAGTATGCGATATGTTTTTATTCGGTCTTCCCAAGTTGTAATCGTATTTCTTATAAATGATAAATTCTTTGTTAGTAGCTTTTCCTTTGCTTTTGAAGTTAGGAATATTACCATCCGTGTCATCAATGTTAAAGAGATAGAAATAACTCAATGAGTCGCATTCATTCCAGAGCTTGTAAGTTCCGGTTTCAGCTTCTTTAATAACTTCTTTTGACATATCCTTTGCCAGAGTCAGCAAATCCGTTACAGAAGGATAGCCTTCTGGCTTTACAGTACCCGCTCCTGTATTGTTACCGTCACCATCGAGGTCGTATCCTATGTTTGGTACATACTTTTCCCACGTTCCTTCATACAGAGCTACTCTTGCCAGGAAAGCTTGGGCGGCTTCTTTGCTTATTTTTCCTTTGTCTGCATCGGGAATCTTTGATTCTTTCGTAAGTAATGAAATAGCTGTTTTCAAATCATTGATAATAAAATTGGCTACTTCATAACGGCTATTACGAGGAGCGTGCAGTGTGGGATCCGATAAATCCAGAGAATGGTCTGCAATAGGAACCCCTCCGTATGTTTTCAAAAGTTTAAAGTATTGCCAAGCACGAAAAAAGTAAGCAGTTCCTACAGCATGAGCTATTGCACTCTGATCTCCTGCATAAGTCTGCGCTTTTTCGAGCAAGATGTTACAATTACGGATTTGCCCATAAGGGCCTCCCCAACTGCCACTACTTTCGGGAGCAGTACCACCACCGTTACTTCCCAAACCTGAAATATCAAGGTTGCGATCCATAGCATTATAATCCCACCCATACAGGTCGTATAAATTATAAGCTGCCTGTTCGAAATGCTCAGGAGTCTTGAAGACAATTGCTTCCGTGCCCTGCGATAAAGGCTCTTTGTTTAGGAAATCACTGCAAGCTGACAAAAAAAGAGTCAATGCCGAAGCTATAAATATTTTGTTTATTATACTTTTCATATCTTTCGTATTTAAGGGTTCATTTAGAAAGTTACATCTACGCCAAATGACAGTAAACGGCTGAACGGGAAAGAGTTATTGGTTTCTGCACCGTATTCAGGATCGTAGCCGTCCTTAACTTTGGTCCATTCCCACAAATCGTCACCCGAGAAATAGAGTCGTACCCTGCTTAGTCCGGCTTTAGCTGTCCACTGTTGGGGGAGGGTATAGCCTACTACCAGTGATTTCAGACGGATGTATCTGTTTTTCTGTAAACTGATATCTTTATATTGGTAATTCCATGAGTTGAAATTTTGATCACGTGAGGCAATAGTGTATTCAGCATTGGGATTGTCTGGAGTCCATGTCTTACCCATATAGGTTTTGTTTTGCATTACGTAGTTAGTCCTCCAAAGGTATGGTATCTGACCTTGACGTAAAATCACTTGATTTCCCACTCCCTGGAAGAAGGCATTAACATCAATTCCTTTCCATTCCAATCCGGCTTTGATAGTGAAAGTAAGATGTGGGTCTCTGTCACCTGCATAATAAATGTCATCCTTTGTAATGACACCGTCACCATCCAGGTCGACCACCTTGCGAGCACCCGGGCGGAGACGGCCGGTACCCGAATCAGCTGGTGCAGGAATGATGTTACCTGCTTTCGGTGCGGTGTGATCGGCATTCCAATAATACATTTCATAATATGCATCGACTTCTTCTTGAGTCTGGAAAATACCGTCTGTCTGGAATACGTAAACCGGTGTTAGGGATCTGCCTACCAGATAGTAATTCTTTGCATTGCCATTCCAGTTTTCAATACGGTCACCACTACCTAAACTTCCCGGAAATGGAACGTTGGTCATATCTGTAAATTGCAATACCTTTGATTTATAATCTGCCAAAGAAAAACCTAAATTGTACTTCACGCTGCCGATTTGATCTCTCCAGTTTACCATTGCTTCCCAACCTTTTGTACGGAACTTGCCATCGTTACTTTTGGGTGCACCGGCTCCGAGGATAGAAGGATAAGTAACACTGATAAACATGCCTGTATTGGTCTTTACGAAGTAATCGAATGACCCGCTCAACCGATTATCCAGAAAAGCAATATCTATACCGGCATTATGACTTTCAATCGTTTCCCAACTGCGTTCGTTTGAACGCATACCATCCAGTTTTAATGAGGTATGGGAGGAAGGACTGACACCCAGTAAAGTACCTTCAGTTTTGATAAGTGCATAAGATTCGTAGTTGCCGATGCCGTTCACACTACCCATTTTGCCATAGTTGTAACGTAGCTTCAAGTTACTCAACCAAGTAAAATCTTTCATAAAGTCTTCATTTGAGATAATCCAGCCACCGGAAACCGAATAGAAATTTTTCCAACGCTGTTCTTTCACTAATTTGGAAGAACCATCACGACGTCCCAAGAACTCAAACAAGTATTTACCGGCATAGTCATAGTTCAAGCGGGTAAGATAAGAAACGAATCCCCATGAACTTTGTCCACCGTAGGCTTCATTGTTGGTACCGTTAACCCATACATCCAAGTCGACCAAATCGGAACCGGGATAAAGGGGACCCATCTTACGTACTGCACCAATTTGTTTGTAAGTTTCCTGTTCAGCAGACATACCTAACATAGCTTTTACATGATGAACATTCATAAATGTACGGTCATAATTGGCAAATGCTCCCAAAGTAACATTTTCCCATTTTTTGTTTTGCTCTTTCAGTGAACCGGGACCTTGCTTATTGCCAGTTGGATTTCCTACCCAGTCATAATATTGTACTGCGTTTTTCTGTTCCGTATAATCTTCACGAACCAGTTTATAAGCACCGGTGGCTGAAATATCGAATCCTTTTACCCATTTGTCAAAATCGAATGTTACCTTTCCCGTAGCGCGAAAAGTAGCGAGTGAAGTGTTGTTCCGACCACCTTGTAGCAACCCACCATAGGGATTACGATTTCCGCTGAAAGTATCATAAGCATCTCCGTTTTCATTTAATAGAGCCCAGAACCAGGGATCAAAATATCCACCGCCTACGTCTGTACTTGGAGTTGTGACATCTCTTTTTTCGTAGGACATACCTGTTTCAAACTTTAAAAAGTCAGTCGGCTGGTAATCCGTATTCAAACGCGCTCCATATTTCTTTTCACCGTCTTCGGCTACTTTTAACTGTGATTGAGCATCACTATAACTTAAAGAGGCTCTATATGCAAATTTCTCATCTGCTCCGGAAATACTGACTGAATGTTTATGTGACGTTGCTTGTCCATAGAATGCATCCAACATATAGTTGTTAGGCATCCAACTTTCAATCTTACTCCCGTTTTGTGCAAAAAGAGATCTTCCTGTTCGTAAAGCATTGAAGAGTTTGTCACCTTTATACATCATAGGAGCATTGGTATCTGGATCAATATCTTTGTAGTTTGGTTTCCATTCACCTTTGCTATTTTTTGCTACTGATCCTCCTCCAAAACTATTAAATATCCACCAGTTTATATTTTGATAAATTTCTCGAGGATCTGTCAGATTCGGATTACTGGCAGCCGTATCATAATATTGTGCCTCAAAGAACATGTCCAACCACTCTTGATTATTAGTAAGAGGTGCCTGAATACCGTTAATAGTCCGACTGACAGTACCGCTGTAAGATACCTGTGCTTTACCTTTTTTACCACGTTTGGTAGTCACCAATATTACACCGGACGCGGAACGTGCACCGTAGATAGCAGCCGAAGCATCCTTCAGTACAGAAATGTTTTCAATATCATTGCCATCCATAGAGTTCAATTCACTTAATGAACCGGCAACGCCATCTATGATGACCAGCGGATCATTACCATTTAAAGAAACATCACCACGAATCTTTATTGCAGCTCCTTCGCTACCCGGACGGGTAGAGCTGCGTGTTACAACCAATCCCGGAACTTCGCCTTGAAGAGCTACAGTCGTATTGGCGATACCTCTGTTTTTGAATACATCTTCACCTTTCACTTGTGTGATGGCACTGGTTAAAGATGCTTTCGGGGCACTACCATAACCGGTGATAACTACTTCATCCAATAGTTCGGAATCTTCTTGTAACTTGACATTGATGGTGTTTTTTCCTGAGATGGGAACTTCCACGGTTTTATAGCCAATAAAGGAAATCACTAAAGTTCCTTTGGCATTGGTTAAAGTGAAATTTCCGTCTATATCGGTAATGGTTCCGTTAGTCGTGCCCTTTACCGTGACATTGGCACCGATGACGGGTTCTCCGGTATTATCAATGACCTTACCACGTATGGTACCTTCTTGCTTCATTTCTTGTGCCACATTTGTTGCTGCCTGAACATTATATGCAGGGGATGCTATTGTCAGGCATAAAGCTGTCGCAAATATGATTCTTTTTCTCATGATATAAATATGTTTACTTATTAGTATTAGATTTATTCTTCGGCACCATATACGTTCAGGTCGGCAAGCATTGCCTGAGCGCCACTGCCTTTATGTTCTGTTCCGAAATAAACTTTGATATATCTGGCTTTGGGCGTTGTCGTTAAACCACAGGATTGCGGAACATCAATATTCGGGTTAAAGACAAATGAACCATGATCAACCCATCTCCAACTGTCCGGATTGTTTGCATCAGTTGCGCCGGCTTCGGTACAAGTATAAATTATCTGCCCTTTTTGTCCTCTGGCATCACCTTGGCGGCGTGTTAGTTCCACACTTGCTATCGTGACTTCTTTACCCATATCAAGGATGAACCAATGCGGATAACTGGTTGAAGGAGTTTTCCATGAAGCATGCCAGTAAGTGTTCAGGCTACCATCTATCATAGAAGCTACACGTCCGTTCTTTAAACCGTCTTTGTCGCCTTCACCTATAGCTTCTTGTGAACTGTAACCTATAGTGCCATCACTGGAATTTTCATTGTATCCGGGGAAACTCCAGTTGCTACGGTCGAACTTTACGGCAGGTATAGGTGTTGCTCTTAATTCTTTGGCTTCTGATGCATTATCGTATTCATCTTCAGCACTGACTTTGACAATACATTCGCCATTCAAAAACTCTTTGCTGCTGTCGTTGGTAAGCATTACGAGTTGTGGACCTTTCGAATTGGCTGGAGCTTCAAACTTGATGGAGCCTGCCTTGCTTTCATTATCTGCTTCATAGAAGTTCAATGCTATCAGAATAGTACTGTTATACTTGTTTTCATAATTTACAAGTACACCACCGAGTACTGGTTCGAGACTGACAGTTTTGACTACTTCTAGGAAAGCAGGGCTACCTGGTGATTGAGATACTTCAACAGCTCCAGCATTGTTCCCTCTTACAGAGCAGGCAAATATTTCGAACTTTTGTTCATTGGTATTTGCAAAGCCTTTGATTGTGGCTGTGGAAACATTGTTTTCATTGGCTTTTTCTTTAGATACCATTGTGTATTTCTTTTCTCCTCTTGCATTTGTATATTCTATTTTTGTATACATAAAGCTGGAGGAACTTGGATTAGTCCAGGACAGCATGACCTCTCCCGGACCGGGAGTCGCAGTAATGTTGGTGACTTTGGCTGGTGCCGAATCATCAATTTTGATTCGCCCTTCTTCGTCATCACAAGAACTAAACGCGAAAGATAGGCAACAAATAATCATCGCAGAGAGCAGATTTCTTTTCGATGAGAACTTTAGAAAATCATTCTTCATAATTCTTAAATTTAAAATTAAAATAGAGTCTTATAATTAATCTAATTAGATGCATTGTTTGATGAATTCTCGTATCTCCTTACGGCTGGCGAACAAATGGTTCTCAACCGTACGATGGGAGATATTCAGACTCATGGAAATTTCTGAGACAGATTTATCTTGAAAGCGATTCAGTACATAGACTTTCCTGCGTTGATCGGAAAGCATTTGTAGTTTACGCTTTTCTAAGGATAGTAAATCCTTTGCAATAATCTGACTTTCGGTTTCATTCGTGTAGGTTACTGCATGCTCATACATATAAGAGGTTATTTCCTGTTTCTTATAGTGGCGGCGTAAGTAGTCGTTCACCAGGTTGCGGGCTATGGTGTGAATGAAATATTTCACGGTGTCCGGACGAAGCATTTTCTTGTAGTCCATCAGACGCAGAAATACGTCTTGAGATAAATCTTCGGCTTCCTCTTTACTATTTATTCTATAATAGATATAGAGATAAACAGAGCGATGATAATTCGCGTAAGAGTCGGCTACTAATTGAGTGGATGTCATCGTTGGGTTTTCCATGTTTCAGACTTTGGTTACGTTTTACATTAGCGTTACGATTGCAAATATAAAAGCTAAAAAATAGAAAACATTTCTTTAGAGGGCTTAACAAATCTCACTTCATTAAGTTGGACTAAAAATAAATTAAGTCACTAATAAATAGCGACTTAATAATTTGAGACTCATAGTGTCAACTAATAATTTGAGACTCTGTGAAGGAATTTGGATGTATCTTTATTCGAGAAGCCACTTCCACAAGGGGAGTATTTCGATGTGAAGCCCTTCTTCTTCAATAACAGAGTCCTCTTCCCATGTGATGATTTGCAATTTGTCGACTGGGTATACCTGAGAAAGTTTAAGAAGTGCTTTGATTTCGCGTTCGCGGGTATCGCTTTGCGATAAAGTATAGGATACTTGTATGGCTGTTCTTGCTTCCGGAATATAGAAATCTACTTCTACGTTCTTGTTATAGTAGTATAAACCATTACTGTACTTCTTTTTTAAGACAATGGCCACTTGATTTTCCAGTAATTTGCTTTCCGGTTCGATGATGAAAGTATTCAATAAGCCATTATCGAAGAAGTATCTTTTTTTGATGCTTTCCTTTTCACTTAGTTTATCAGAATAGTTGGAAATTCCGAAAATGAGATAAGCGTCGCTCAGATATTGCAGATAGTCTACAAGTGTATTGTGCGACAGTGAGCAACCTGCAGATTTGATAACTCCCAGAATACGTGCTAATGCCAGGGGCTGCATGACGCTTTCTGCCAGCTTTCTTACGATCAGGCGGATAGCACTTTCATTTCGTATGTCATTTCTTGATATAACGTCTCCCAAAAGTATTTTTTGGAATAGGGAGTTCAGCCAGGAACGTTTATCTTTGAGTGGAAATGTTTCAGCAAAACCACCATAGTAGAAATAGGGTTGAAACAATTTCACCAAATCTGTTTTTACTGAAATATCATACTCCCAATTGTGTGATAAGGAGAATTGGTGGTATTGCAGATATTCGGAGAAAGAAAAGGGAAAGACTTCTATTGGGATGTATCTTCCGCCGAGTGTGGTATACATTTCCCTGCTCAGCATTTGCGCATTGCTTCCAGTGATAAACACTTTATATTTAGAGTCTGCCAGTCGGCGGGCAAATTTTTCCCAACCTGCTACATTCTGAATTTCGTCCAGATAGATCAGTGGTTTGTTATTGTACATTTCATGATAGGCTTCCAACAGTAAGTTGAGTTCTTCTGCCTGTATAGGTGCTATTCGTTCGTCTTCAAAATTGATATAAAGCACATCTTCTATTGTAGCCTTTCCTGTGGCTAACAAACTTTGTATATGCTGAAACATGAGATAGGATTTTCCGGCACGTCGTAATCCGACAAATACATAGTTGCATGTGTCTTCCAGTTCGAGCGTTCTGGGCATGAGTTCCATCTGAGGAATTTCACGTTGCTTTTCTATTATCAAGTTTTTAATAACTCTTTTTTCCATGTTCTTTCTGTTTATTGCAACAAAAATAGCAATTATCTTTCAATATACTGAAAGATAATTGCGGAAAATAATGAAGTATATCTTAATATTATGGATTATTCGTTGTTATTCTTTCCGATACTCCGGATATATTCATTGGGAGTGATGCCGGTAGCTTTCTTGAAGTAGCGGAAAAAAGAGGCGCGTGAACTGAAACCACAGAGTTCGGAAAGTGCCCCCAGCGTATATTTGGAATACTCGTCTTCATTGATAAGACGTTTGAATTCCTCAATACGGTAGTCATTGATGTAATCGTAATAATTACGATTCAAATGTTGATTGAATAGATAGGATAGGGTATGGGCCGATCTGCCGAGCATAGTTGCCAGGTCAGCTATTTTCAAATCGGGGTTGGTGTAAGGCTTATCACGGTGCATCAGGGCTTCCAGTTTCTCGGTCAGGTGCTGACATTCCTCTACACTTATCTTGTTGGTTTTGTATTTTACTTCAGCTATCTTTTCTTGCTTCTCAACTTCCTGTATTTCCTTCGGCAATTGAGGTTGAATGACTTTGATTTGTTGAGCTTTCCTTTTTCGGTGATAGTAGATATATCCGATAAAGATTAAAGCTATAGAGATAGCAATAATACTCCATGTTTCTACAGGGTAGGTAATGTGGACAGCTGTACATACTTCAGAATCAGGGTTTCCGATATAACGTAACTTAAAAAGATAGTTTCCGGATGACAAATCATAATAAGTAATTTCCGACTTTCCGGTCAGTATCTGCCAGTCTTCATCTTCACCTTCCAATTTATATTCATAAGTCATATAAGCCGGTTCGGTATAGGTAAAACCGGAGAAATGAAAAGTCAGGTTGTTTTGGGAAGATTCAAGTTGTATTTCAGGAACTTTTCCACTTTCAATAACAGGATGAAGCGACTTCTTTCCGTTGACGTAAATATCTGTAATAGTCAGTGGATAAGTGTATCTTTTCATCTGATTATTTTCCTTGAAATTCATATAAATCAGACCTTTGGAATTTCCCATCCATATATTGCCCTGCTGGTCCTGTACGGGAGGGCACAATGTGAAAATAGAACTGGGAATACCGTCTATGAAATTGTAAGGAATAAAAGTTTCTTTCTTGTCGTAGCGGTAGAGTCCGTTATTGGTTCCTATCCAGAGCCATTTTTCGTCATCTTCCAATATGAACATACCATCTTTTCCTTCCAGTTGTGTATCAGGTTGCAACCTTCTGAAACGGCTCATGGAGAGATCGGATATACACATACTGCCTTTGTCCGGCAGGAAATAAAGATTATGGTCGGAGTCTTCATATACAACTCTGATCTTTTCTTTATGAATAAAGTTTTCCGGGAAGATGTCGGTTTTCAGACTTTCGGAAGAGGGGTCCCAGATACACATGCCATTTTCCGTACAAATCCATCCTTTATGGGTGGAGTCGAAATAGATTTCGTAAACATTCCCTTCAGGTAGTTTGGAGTTGGCACTGGTGTAGTGTTTGATTCTTTTTCCATCCTTATAGCAATAGAGCCCCATTGAGGTACCTATCCACAATTGGTCTTTTGCATCAGCCTTTATACAGAAAATCTGTCCCCGCATGAAAGGTTGCGGTTCACCAGGTTCGAAGTCGTGGATAGTAAGATCAGCAGGATTGAATATGTACATGCCGCCGCCATAAGTTCCGATATAGTATTTATCCTGAAACTTGTAGATACAGAAGATCATACTGGAACGCAATTCGGGAGATTTAAAGTTTTTGAAACGCCGTTGCTCTTCGTTTATGTAGAATAAACCGTCGCGGGAGCCGACTAACTTTTCATGTTCAGTGATTGCGATACTGCGGACGGGCATATCTTTGGAGTCAAAATACGGGAGATAACTGTAAGTAGAGAAAAGTCCGCTTTGGTATAGGCTGTAATCCAGTCCCAGCTGATAGAAGCCTATCCAGATGAGGCCGTCACGATCTACCAAAAGTGAGTATACGGAGTTGGACCGGATACTTTCTTCTTTTCCCGGTTCATGGCGGAAAGAGCGTAGAAGTTTCATTTGTTGGGTCGAAATGAAATGAACCCCGTTTCCATCGGTACCCACATACAACATATCTTTACCATCACTGGATAAGGAAGATATCACATTACAGCCTACGTCGACAAAATGCTTAAACTTATGCGTCTGTATGTCGAAACAGATGATGCCTTGCCCCATTGTACCCAGGTAAATTACGTTGCCAATACGGGTGATGTTATTGTAAGAGCAAAAATGTTTGTCCTCTACTATATTATGATACGGGGTAATTTTCTTGTCAGCCAATGTTAGGGAATAAAGTCCGTCGTTGGTGGATATCCAGAGAAGACCTTCTTCACCCAGAGTGAGTCCGGTGATGACATTAGAGGCCGAAAGGACATTGGGGTCTATAAGTACCTGGTCCAGATTCCCGTTTTTATAGATAAACAGACCGGCTTCGCTACCTATATATAAAGTACCTTTTCCATCGGGTAGAAGTGTGCGGACACCGTAGTGTAATGTTTCGGCAGCAATCGGTTCGAGAATATCTTTTTCGGTATTCACCCGCCAAAGTCCCATGCCGTTTCCCATCCATATCTGGTTGCCTTCCATTTCGGCAATGGCATTGACTCGCTTGATCTTTTCATTTGCTCCCGAAATCAGGAAATGTTTCAGGCGTGTGCCGTCAAAACGTTCCAGAGAATTGCCGGTACCTATCCAAACATAACCAATGGAATCTTTATAAAGTGCATTCACTACTAAGTCGGACAGTCCTTCGGTGACGGACAGTCCCCGGAATACAGAGGGGAGGGAATAGCCCGGCAGGAAGCTAAACAGTAGGAATAATAGGATGGTATATTTTGATATGTTTTTCACTATATATTATATTTCGTTTCTATGTATTATGTTTCTGCAAGCAAATATAAGGAAAAAGAACGAAAACGTTTAGGTTTAGAATGATAATTCAGAGGGCGGAAATCCTCTGCCGATCTGTTGTTTTATGACCAAGTCCATGCCAAGCCCGTACCAAGTCCCTGTCAAGTCCGTACCTTCTCCTTGGCTATAGACATGGAGATGATACGGACTTGACAAGGTTTCGATAGGAAGTTGATATAACCTTGATGCTTTTGCTATTTCTTTTTCTAATTATATAATACAATCAATTAATCATTAAATAAAATTCTACTTCAATATCTTTTCCTCTGTATTGGCTTTTAGCTTGTACGTTTTCTTTTGAATACTGACGGTGCAATCAGTCGATGCAGTGTAGTACCATGCCCCTTTCTTGAATTCCAGTAATACATCTGCGGGAGTTTCCGCCTTGATAACTACATTCGGGGTACTTAGCAAAGTTCCATGTCCTAAAAAGAAGGTGCAATCATCGCCCTTTTTATTTCCCCATAAAGCATAGGTGGCTTGTGCACTCATTTTTCCACTGGTGCAGATATCCGTGGGGTTATCTGATGATAGGATATAATCTATACGTCCATCTTTCTGTACAACACATATGCTGGTGGCACTGTTTTCCGTTTTACTTTTTACTTCGGGGAAACTTACTTCGGTAATGCAGCCGGGTTCTTTTACAGATGAAGGCTCATAGACAGCGACGAATGGTCGGTTCCAGGCTTCTCCTTTCTGGCGGGCTACAAATGTCAGGGTAGGCTGTTCTTTTATATTATATGGCATCCCCGGGGTACGGCTCAAACCTTCCGTCATGGGAGACAAGGCGGTGAAAACTTCCCGGTCTGTTTCTCCTTTCATCCACAAGTTCATTGAAATGTCATCCTTGTCGGGCATGGCAATGGTAAATGTAGCTTTTATGTCTTTGTCGGTAGTAGCCGACTTCTTATCATAGATATAAGAATAAGCATAAAGGTGAGCACCGGCAAAGGCCAGTTCTTCGGTGGGGTGCAAATTCAAGTCTGCACCGTCTGTGCCTGTCAGTGTTAGGGTTTGCCCCAGATTATGATAGAAATAATCATGCATTTTATCACCACCACGTTCTTTCCGGCTGCGGAAGATATCTACATAGTAACCGGTTTCCGGACCGGTAGTGACGATACTCATCATACGGGTCTGGTCGGCACGGCTTTCCGGTTCACGGAAAGAAACATCGCTATAGGTTACGGAAGTGAAAGCTTTTCCCGGTTCGGAAGAAACAGGGAAACTGGATTTAAGATCAAAGGAGTGATTACTTTTCATAACCGGGTAACTGGAAATGCCATCCACGCAAACCGTGTTATGACTGGGAAATTGAGAATAATATTCCAGATAATCCAGTCCGCTGTATAAGTAAAGGCCGATTCCGGCATCGGGAGCCAGAACATATCCCTTACCATAAAGTTCCATGGATATGCCATTGGCGTGCATGTGGTTTCCTTCACTGGCATTCAGAGATATCATAAGGCTGTTACGGGGATTCATTCCGTTTCGTTGTACCAACCAGGAAACGTTCGGTGCATAGAAGAGGGGAGAGACATATTGTTCTATTTTTCCGGCTTCGATATTGGGATTCAGTTCCAATGGCTTTTCATCAAAGAAAGAACTGATAGAAACGGGGACACTTTTTTTATTGTCTTTGTTTTTTCCCGCATCGGGATGGAAGCATTTTAGCATGGCAGTGAAATATTCTTCCTGTTCTTTTTTACCGTTGTGCTGTGCATTTCGTATCATGCGGGATATAGGATTGGTGTTCAGATACCCCGGGTGGGTATCGCCGAAACCACAGATCATCCGGTTGGGGAATAAATATTGCGGAGTAGCGACTACCGCTTTAGAAAGAACCGGCATTGCTTTTACCAGGTCATAATTCAGATTCCGGTCGAAGAGGGTAGCAAAGCTGGTGTAGTCATTCAGTACTACATTGCTGTATCCGGGACATTCGGCCCAGATACCTGTCTTCGGATCGAAGCCATAATCGGCTAATTTATTCAGACTCCATTGGCGGATACTGGAACGGTTGAGTACATAATCAATGTAATATTCGCGTCCTTTACCATCGGCATATTGCTTATTGTTTTCCAGTATCATACCGATATTCATGACATAGCGAGCCTGCATCAGGTTCCAGTTGTTGTGAGGAACACCATTTGCAATGATATTGTCTGCCCATTTCTTGAAAGCTCCTGCGTATATATCCATCTTGTCGGTATGCCGGGCATTCAGGTAGTCATACAGGAAATCGTAAAGGGGAACGATATCATAAAGAATGTCTTCGTGAATAACCTCGAAAGAACTCATGCCTACCAGGGTTTGCTGATGTCCGTGGTTGAGGTCGATGGGGATATTCCGGTAATAGATACCGGTCATATAGGTATCGAATACTCCGGCGGCAAGTTTTGCATATCTTTCTTCTCCGGTAAGCCAGTAAAGGAAGGCGGCATCACGGGCGATACCCATGATTTCTCGGTTCAGACTCTCAATGTTACGACCGGTTTTAGAAGGATGTACACTCTCCATTGGGCGGCCGGGCAGGGCATTGTTACAGAATGTAACATTTCCTTCCGCATCATCATCGTATGGCACTACATCTTCCAGACGGGGACGTCCGTGGGTGGCAAATGTGCCGCGCGTGCCGGTATAGCGAACGGTGGGTGCCGGCGCTTTTTCACCTCCGGCATGGTCGAAGGTTTCACCTTTTATATATACATCCGTAGCATGAGACTTCCAATACATGGCAAGACGTGAAAGTAACCAGTCCGGCTGTGCGTCTGTCAGGTTAGCATAAAGATCGGTGCGCCTTTTCAATTTCTCAAATACGTCTTTTGCCCAATCTTCTTTTTCTATCAGATTTAGGGTTTCACTTTTACCATTGCTGTCTGTCAGGTAACGTGGATGGCTGTTCGGCAATTGCTGCTGGAAGGCGATTGCCGCCTCCTGAGCTTGTAATATCCCTGAAAAGAGAAGGCATATCAATAAACTAAGTGCTTTCATATTTTATCAATAACATTAGGTGTTTAAAGAATATACGGATGAGGGTGGATAATCACTCAACTGAATTCTTCAAAGATAGCGCAAGACTATGTAAAATATGTAATCATTATTACACTTTTTTAAAAATAAAGCCCCTACTTTTGTGAAAAATACTATTTCCTATGAAGAAATTGTCATTTATAAACAGGTTTTTACCTTCATACAAATGGAAAGTGGCTGCGATAATTATCTGCGGTGTTGTGGTAGGCGGGGGAAGCTTGTTCATGTATCTGCTGCGGGCGCATACCTACTTAGGGGATGAGCCGTCGGCGTGCGTGAACTGTCATATTATGGCACCTTACTACGCTACATGGTTCCACAGTTCACATAGTCGGGATGCCACTTGTAATGATTGTCATGTTCCTCATGAGAATGCCGTTAAGAAATGGACATTCAAAGGAATGGACGGTATGAAGCATGTGGCTGCTTTTTTGACAAAGAGCGAGCCGCAGGTTATCAGGGCGCATGAAGCCAGTTCAGAGGTGATTATGAACAACTGTATTCGTTGCCATACGCAGTTGAATACGGAGTTTGTGAAAACCGGAAAAATAGATTATATGATGTCTCAGGTAGGCGAGGGTAAGGCATGCTGGGATTGTCACCGGGATGTGCCTCATGGCGGAAGCAATTCGTTGTCATCTACTCCCAATGCACTGGTACCTTATCCCGAATCGCCCGTTCCGGACTGGCTGCAAAAGATGCTTAAGAAATAATGAAATAAAATCAATATACTTATGGAAAAGAAATTGAAATCATGGCAAGGCTGGCTGCTGTTCGGTGGTTCGATGGTAGTCGTGTTTGTATTAGGATTATGTGTTTCCGCACTGACGGAGAGGCGGGCGGAATTAGAAAGCGTGTTCAATAACCGCAGGACTGTTATTACAGGCATTGAAGCCCGTAATGAAGTGTTCAAAAGTGATTTCCCCCGCGAATATCAGACCTGGACGGAAACAGCGAAGACGGATTTCCAGAGTGAATTCAACGGAAACATTGCAGTCGATGTATTGGAACAACGTCCTGAAATGGTGGTTTTGTGGGCAGGATATGCTTTCTCAAAGGATTATTCGACTCCGCGTGGCCATATGCATGCGATAGAGGATATTACAGCAAGTCTTCGTACGGGTGCACCTGCTACTCCCGAAGATGGTCCGCAACCGTCTACCTGCTGGACTTGTAAGAGCCCGGATGTTCCCCGTATGATGGAGGCTATCGGTGTGGATGCATTCTATAATAATAAGTGGGGAGCAATGGGCGATGAGATTGTAAATCCTATCGGTTGTGCCGATTGCCACGAACCGGAAAATATGAACCTGCACATCAGCCGTCCTGCTTTGATCGAGGCTTTTGCACGTCAAGGCAGAGATATTACGAAAGCTACTCCGCAGGAAATGCGCTCGCTGGTTTGTGCGCAGTGCCACGTGGAATATTACTTCAAGGGTGATGGTAAGTACCTGACTTTCCCCTGGGATAAAGGCTTTACTGTGGAAGATATGGAGGCTTATTATGATAATGAAGGTTTCTATGATTATATTCATAAACTGAGCCGTGCTCCGATATTGAAAGCGCAGCATCCTGATTATGAAATCTGTCAGATGGGGATTCACGGCCAGAGAGGTGTGTCATGTGCAGATTGCCACATGCCTTATAAGAGCGAAGGTGGTGTGAAATTCAGCGATCACCATATTCAAAGCCCGCTGGCGATGATAGACCGCACTTGTCAGACTTGCCATCGTGAAAGTGAAGCAACACTGCGTAACAATGTGTACGAACGCCAACGTAAGGCTAACGAAATACGTAACCGTTTGGAACAGGAACTTGCCAAGGCTCATATCGAGGCTAAGTTTGCATGGGACAAGGGTGCTACGGAAGATCAGATGAAAGATGTACTTGCCCTTATCCGTCAGGCGCAGTGGCGTTGGGATTTCGGTGTGGCTTCTCACGGTGGTTCTTTCCACGCTCCGCAGGAAATCCAGCGTATCCTTTCACACGGATTGGACAAGGCTATGCAGGCTCGTCTGGCTGTATCAAGAGTATTGGCTAAGCATGGCTTTACGGATGATGTGCCGATGCCGGACATTTCAACCAAAGAGAAAGCACAACAATACATTGGCCTCGACATGGATGCGGAAAGAGCTGCTAAAGAGAAATTCTTGAAAACTACTGTACCTGCGTGGCTGGAAAAAGCGAAAGCTAACGGTCGCCTGGCTCAGAAATAAAACAGAGATATGTGGATCAGACCGTGGGGATTTAAAGAAGGATGCCTGATAGGCGCAGGACTGTTGGTGACAGGATGGCTGCTACAGATTACAATCGGTGAAATAGATTGGAGTCTGTTTGCCTATCCGGTGAACATCATTGTTCTGGTTTTATATATAGCCGGAATAGTTGCCATGCATTGCCTGCGCAAACGTGTTTATTTCTTCGGTTGGATGAGCCATTATACATCGGCTGTCTCTTCTCTTTTATGGGTGGCGGGCATTACGGTGGTGATGGGACTTATTCGTCAGCTCCCTTCCGGTCATCCGGCGGATGTGCTTGGCTTTTCACGAATGCTTTCAGCATGGCCTTTTGTATTACTTTATATCTGGATGGTGACTGTACTGGGGTTGACTACGCTTCGTGCCGGATTTCCATTCAGATGGAAGAAGTTTGCTTTCCTTTTGAATCATGCCGGGCTGTTCATTGCCCTGATTACGGCAACCTTGGGAAATGCCGATATGCAGCGGCTGAAAATGACCACCCGGATAGATAATGCTGAATGGCGTGCAATGGGTGAGCACGGTAAATTGATAGAACTTCCGCTGGCCATTGAACTGAAAGACTTCACGATTGACGAGTATCCTCCGAAACTGATGTTGATTGATAATGAAACGGGTCGTACACTGCCTGAGAGAGCACCGGAACATTTGTTACTGGAAGAAGGTGTAACGGATGGGCAGCTGGCCGATTGGCTGGTGACTATCCGGCAAACGATTCCCTGGGCGGCTTCCGTGGTTACAGAAGATACGGTGAAGTTTACCGAATTCCATTCGATGGGAGCCACGTATGCCGTTTATTTGCAGGCTATCAATCAAAAGACAAAAGCTGCAAAGGAGGGGTGGGTAAGTTGCGGTAGTTTTATTTTCCCATATAAAGCATTGCGTCTGGATTCGTTGACAAGCCTTATCATGCCTGAACGCGAGCCGCAGCGTTTTGCATCTACAGTGAAAGTTTACACGGAAGACGGCAAACAGGTGGAAGATACGATTGCAGTGAACCATCCTCTGAATGTGGCCGGATGGAATATTTATCAATTGAGTTATGATGATACGAAAGGGCGTTGGAGCGATATTAGTGTGTTTGAATTGGTACGTGATCCGTGGCTGCCTGCTGTCTATACGGGCATTATCATGATGGTGTTGGGAGCTATCTGTCTGTTTGTTAACGCACAAAAAAGAAAAGAGGAGGATGCTGAATGACGTGGGATTATTTTGTACCATTTTCAATTGCCGCCCTGCACTTCTGGGGATTCGGTGCCTTTGCCGCTTGGCGCGGAAGAAAACCGTATGTTGTTGGCGGGCTTACCTTGATAGGACTTGCTATCTTTTTCTGCTTCATTGTGGGAATGTGGATTTCCCTGGAACGTCCGCCTATGCGGACCATGGGAGAGACGCGCCTGTGGTACTCTTTCTTTCTTCCACTGGCAGGACTCATCACATACAGCCGTTGGAGGTATAAGTGGATACTCAGTTTCAGTTTTATCCTGTCATTGGTATTTATCTGCATCAATATCTTTAAACCGGAAATACATAACAAAACTTTGATGCCGGCTTTACAAAGTCCGTGGTTTACGCCGCATGTCATCGTATATATGTTTGCCTATGCTATGCTGGGTGCGGCTACCGTGATGGCTATTTACCTGCTTTGGCTCAAGAAGAAGCCGATTGACAGCCGGGAGATGGATCTATGCGATAATCTGACTTATGTAGGACTGGCATTTATGACATTAGGCATGCTGTCGGGGGCTGTATGGGCAAAAGAGGCGTGGGGACATTATTGGTCGTGGGACCCGAAAGAGACATGGGCTGCTGCTACCTGGTTCTCCTATCTTATTTATATACATTTCCGCCTTGGAAAACCTTTGTTACATCGTAAGGCCTTAATTTTACTTCTGATATCATTTGTTTTGCTGCAAATGTGCTGGTACGGCATAAACTATCTGCCCTCTGCACAGGGAGTCAGCATTCATACGTATAATTTAAACTGATAATCATTATGAAAACTACTTATTGGGCAATGCTTTTCATGCTTTTGCCAAGCATGGCGTATACGCAAACGACAGAAAAAGAGAATGAGTTTACAATGTCCATCCAGATCAGGCCTCGTGCGGAATATCGTAATGGTGCTCTGATGCCCCGTGAGGAAGGAGCGGAACCTGCGGGATTCATCAATAACCGTGCACGATTGTCTATGGAATACAAGCGTTCTGATTTGCAAATGAAAATCTCGGCTCAGCATGTGGGGGTATGGGGACAAGATCCGCAGATTGACAAGAATGGGCGTTTCATCATGAACGAGGCATGGGCTAAACTGAATTTCGGTAAAAACTTCTTTGCACAATTAGGTCGTCAGACCCTTTCGTACGATGACGAACGCATTTTGGGCGGACTGGATTGGAACATAGCCGGACGCTATCATGATGCATTGAAACTGGGTTATGCCGACCCCAACAACCAATTGCATCTTATCCTCGCTTTCAACCAGAATGACGAGACTAAGATAGGCGGTACCTATTATGTGCAGGCCGGAGCACAGCCTTACAAGAATATGCAGACACTCTGGTATCACTATAAATCCGATTATACTCCCTTTGATGCATCCTTATTGCTCATGAATCTGGGATTGGAGACCGGAGATGCAGCAACTAAAGAATCCCATACCCGCTATCTGCAAACGATGGGTACTTATATTACTTATAAGGATAACGGCTGGAATGTGGACGGTGCTTTCTACTACCAGATGGGTAAGAACCTGAATGTAGAAAAGGTATCTGCCTTTATGGCAAGCCTGCAGGCCGCTTATGCCATTGACAAGACCTGGACCGTAGTGGCAAGCGTGGATTATCTAAGCGGAGACAGCGGTGACGGTGACAAGTACAAGGCATTCAATGCTCTGTATGGCACACACCACAAGTTTTACGGAGCTATGGATTATTTCTACGCATCCGACTTTAAAAACGGATATGCTCCCGGGCTGTTTGATAAACGTCTGGGTGTACGTTTCCGTGCTTCCAATAAGGTGGATATGGATTTGAACTACCACCATTTTTCAACTGCGGCGAAATTGCCGAATCTGAAGAAAGCATTAGGTTCGGAAGTAGATTACCAGATTAACTGGTCGGTGATGAAAGATGTGAAACTCTCTGCCGGATATTCCTTCATGCGCGGAACGGAAACCATGGATGTCGTGAAAGGCGGTAATCACAAAAGCTGGCAAGACTGGGGATGGGTTTCAGTAAATATCAATCCGAGAGTATTGTTTGTGAAGTGGTAAAGATAGATAAAAGAGAATACGTATGGGGAGCTTCCTCATACGTATTTTTCTAATGATGGTTCGTCCAGAACACGGACTGTCTTTCCATCCATCTCTATAATTCCTTCCTTTATCATTTTATTAATTTCCTTCGATAGTGCAGGGCGGGTTACATTCAGATATTCGGCAAGGGTTGCCTGATTGTGGATGATGTTGACTGTTGAAGAATTTTTTTTCTTGTGTTCCAGTAAGTAGACAACGAAACGTTCGCGCACTGTTTTCCGTGATAGAGTTTTCAGGCGAGATACTGTGCAGGCATTGCAGTTGCCCGTGATGCAAAGAAAGTTGTGTAATATCTTAGGTTCCTCACTGATAAGCTTAAACATGGACTCTTTACTGGCGGTGAGCAGGGTACTGTCTTCTATAGCAGTAAAGGTTGCCGGCAGCACTCCGTCTGAACTGAATAAATGAGGAGTGGCGAATGCACGTGCTGCAACGATATATTCTATCATGACTTCATTTCCCAATCCGTCAATAATATCTACCCGTAGTTTTCCTTCCAACAATACATATAACTTTTTGCAGAGTGTTCCTTGGGTGGCAATGATATCTTTTTTGTCGACCGAGTACAGGGAGATATCCAATCTGTCGAGCAACGAATGCTTGATATTAAGGGGAAGGTCACGGAACAGCGGAATCTGGAAAAGTAATTCCTGATGTTTGTCGGTTAATGTTATTTTCCTCATTATATTAGGTAGTTGGTTGTACAAAGATACGATGAAAAAGTAGAATTAAAAGTATTTCTTCGAATTCTCCTCGTCAATAAACATTTTTTTTCCTTCTATTTGTATACAACCCTCATTGCTCAATTCAGATATGGCACGTGCCAATGACGGACGGGCTACCCCAAGTATATGTGCTACTTCCTGTTGGGAACCGATGCCTCCATGCATCTTTACATAATTGAGCAATCTTGATTTCAGACTTTGTAAGGCAAATTCGTTTAGTTTCTTGGATAGAAACAAGCTCCGGTCGGAAATCAACTTCAGGAAATTCTGCATGATGACCGGGTACTGGTGCATGAACTCCAGAAAAGCATCCTTATTCAGAATCAATACTTCCGAGGTTTCCAGGGTTTCGATATTCACCGGGAAACGGTTTTCGGAAGCAAAGATGAAAGCCGGTGCAAGAAGTTTCGGGGCACGGAGGGTCTCTATAGTGAGTTGTTTTCCTTCTGCACTGACCATTTGCGTACGCACTGTTCCATTGCATAGAATATAGAGAGAACGGTAAATATCTCCCTGCATGGCGATAAACTCTCCTGGTTTGTAGGATTTAAGAGTATGTTGGTGCAACAGAACGAACTTTAATAGCGTTTCTTCTGTTATGCCTCGAAATAATGGCATCTGTAATAATATATGTGCTTCCATTCTTTTTAAGTTTTTTGTGATTGGGTGTAACATACGTGACAATTTACCTGCCATAAACTCTCCATCTTTGCACAAAGATAATGCAAATCGAATGCAGAACTTTCATGCTTGCATGAAAAAGTTATGCTGAGATGCAGCTTATCTTCTTAAAAGAGAAGGAATATATATTTTATAACTAAATAAAAAGAATAAGATGATGGAAGCTAAAATGTTTTGTTATCAGTGCCAGGAAACAATGAAAGGCACCGGTTGTATCTTGAAAGGTGTGTGTGGAAAAGAAAGTCATACAGCAAAGGCAATGGATTTGCTGATGTTCGTGGTACGTGGAATATCAGTCGTTACTGATGAGTTCCGCAACGCCGGACATCCCGTGGCTGCCGAAGTGAACCGTTTTGTTGTGGATGCCTTATTCTGTACCATTACAAATGCTAACTTCGATGATGAAAGCATTCTGAACAGGGTGGATAAAGGTATGACATTGCGTAACCGTTTAATAGAAGAAGCCACAGAAAAAGGTATTTCCTTGCCTGAAATCGACGAATTGCAATGGCAGGGCGGACGTGATGAGTATGCTTCCAAGGCGGAAAGCGTGGGTGTGCTGCGTGAACCCGACATAGATCTGCGTTCCCTGAAAGAATTGATGACCTATGGTCTGAAAGGTATGGCGGCATATCTGGAACATGCCATGCGTCTGGGATATGACGATGCTTCTATCCATACTTTTATGCAACATGCTTTGGCCGCCACTGCCACAAAATCACTTCCGGCAGGCGAATGGGTGAAGATGGTGCTCCAGACCGGAGAATACGGTGTGAAGACTATGGCTTTACTGGATAAAGCGAATACCGAACGCTATGGTAATCCGGAAATGACAAAAGTAAATATCGGAGTAGGGAAGCGTCCGGGTATTCTGATAAGTGGCCACGACCTGAAAGATATGGAAGAGCTATTGAAGCAAACCGAAGGTACGGGAGTCGACGTGTACACACATAGCGAAATGCTTCCTGCTCACTATTATCCTGCTTTCAAGAAGTATTCCCATTTCGTAGGCAACTATGGAAATGCCTGGTGGAAGCAGCGTGAGGAGTTCACCACCTTCAATGGCCCTATCCTGTTTACAACAAACTGTATTGTTCCCCCGTTGGCAAATGCTGAATATAAAGAACGTATGTTTACAACAAATTCCACCGGATATCCCGGTTGCAAGTACATTCAGGCAGATGCCGAAGGTAGAAAAGATTTCTCCGAAATTATCGAGATAGCTAAGCAATGCCAACCGCCTACGGAAATAGAACGTGGAGAAATCATCGGTGGCTTTGCCCATAATCAGGTGTTGCAACTGGCAGATAAAGTGGTGGATGCCGTGAAGAGCGGTGCTATTCGTCGCTTTGTAGTTATGGCAGGTTGCGACGGACGTATGAAGGGACGTGATTATTATACCGAATTTGCCAAGGCGTTACCTAAAGATACAGTCATCCTGACAGCAGGTTGTGCCAAGTATCGTTACAATAAGTTGCCTCTGGGAGATATCAACGGCATTCCACGTGTACTGGATGCAGGACAGTGCAACGACAGCTATTCACTGGCAGTCATTGCAATGAAACTGAAAGAAGTGTTCGAACTGAATGATATCAACGAACTCCCGATTGTGTATAACATTGCTTGGTACGAGCAGAAAGCCGTTATCGTACTACTGGCCTTGTTGAGCCTGGGTGTGAAGAAAATCCATTTAGGGCCTACGCTGCCTGCCTTCCTGTCGCCCAATGTGGCAAAAGTCTTGGTAGATACTTTTCAGATAGGTACCATCAGTGATGTGGAAGATGACTTGAAGATGTTCCAATTATCATAAATGATTAATAAATTCTGAAGTATATTCGGATGGATAATTCCCGCCCCTACAAGTTAATCATATCGTGATTAATTTGTAGGGGCGAATTATTATTTTAGTAGGATTTTCTTGAGTGGTCTTTGAAAATTACAACTTCCACCCCAATGTCTTTTCCTGTATATTCCATAGCTTGGCGTATAGCCCCTTATTATCGAGTAGTTCCTGATGCTTACCTTGTTCGGCAATGCATCCTTCCTCCAATACTATGATGTTATCTGCATTCTTGATCGTCTTCAGGCGATGGGCAATCACGATTACCGTACGTCCTGCAATTAATGTATTGATGGCACGCTGTACTTCCACTTCATTTTCCGGATCGAGTGAAGCCGTTGCTTCATCCAGAAGTACTACGGGAGCTTCTTTCAATATAGCACGTGCGATGGAAATGCGCTGCTTCTCTCCACCGGACAAGGTACAACCGCCTTCACCGACCTGCGTATCATACCCTTTGGGCAATCGCATGATGAAATCGTGGCAACATGCTTTGCGGGCCGCTGCTTCTATTTCTTCGTCCGTAGCGTCGGTTTTGCCGAAACGGATATTGTTGCGAATGGTATCTTGAAACAGATACACATTCTGGAATACCATTGAGATATGACTCATCAATGATTCCGGTTCCAGGGTTTTCATATCTACTCCATTAAATAAAACCTGTCCCTGTTGCGGATCGTAAAAACGTGCGCATAGTTTCAGCATGGTACTTTTTCCACTCCCCGAAGGACCTACCAGAGCGGTGAGTGTATTCTTACGCAGTGTTACCGATACATCATGCAGTACCCATTTTTTCTGGTAGCCGAATGATACGTGATTGAAAGTAATATCGCCACTTTCCGGGGCCTCTTTACTCCCTTGCATTTCCGGTTCGTTCATCAGCGTTAGTATACGCCCTCCGGCAATGGAGAAATATCGGAATTCTGCAAAGTTGGTCAGTGCCGAAGTCAGCGGATCGAAGACGCGGGAACCGACAACGAGGAACATAACGAACGTGAGCAGAGACAAATCTCCTCCTATCAACAAGTACGTACCGCAAAGTATCATCAACGTCAGACCTGCCCGTATCAACGTTACAGAAAGCAGTATGAACGGGCCGAGCAATGCTTCCTGGCGGATACAGGCACGGCGCAGTTCGGCAAAGGCATTCTTCAGACGGACAAACTTGTCGCCCAGCAGATTATATGCTTTCATTACCCGTATTCCCTGCAAGTACTCTTCCAGGCGATTGCCTGCATTGATTTTGGCAGTAATCTGTTTGCCGCTCAGTTTGTATTGCAGGTAAGTACTGCCCAGCAATATTCCCACGGCAAGTGGCAGGGCTATAAACATGGCAACGGCCATTTGCCAATCTATCCATAGCAAGCCGAGGAAGGCAAGTACAGGCATCACCAGTGCACCCATCAATTGGGGTAGGTGATGCGAAATACCTGTTTCCGCCATGGTAAAGTCTGTAATCAGCATGGACGAAAGATCACCCGGATCGCGGCGTGACAGGAAACCCAATGAGAGTTTCCGCAAATGCTCTGCCAGGCTGACACGTCCTGCGGCACTCATTTCATAGGCACCCCGGAAATTGGCGCGGTAGGAAGCCCTTTCTGCCAATGCCATGACAAATACATACACTACAAGCAGGATAAAAATAGTCCAGAGCCGTTGAGTGTCCAACGGCGTTCCGCTGCCATCGAAAGCACGGAATATCACGTTGATTGCTTCGATAGACAGGCAGAATGGGACAATATTTACCAGGTTGGCAAGCATCGTGTAGCCCACAGGTTTGCGAAGGCGTTCGGTGTGCCCTATCGTAATATTTTCTATTGCATTCATTCTTTTACCTCCTTCTTACTGTTTAGTTCCCAGCGGAACGCATCCGTATAAGCGTCCCACATATTCTTATATAATCCTTCCGTTTTACTTAATATCTCGTGTTTCCCATGCTGTACGAGCTTTCCTTCGTTCAGTACGATGATTTGCTGTGCCGAAATGATGGACGAGAGGCGGTGTGCAATGATGATAACCGTCTTATTCTGGATCAGATGTTGCAAAGCTTGCTGCATCTTATATTCATTTTCGGGATCGGCAAAAGCGGTCGCTTCGTCCAGCACCAGGATAGGAGCATTTTTCAGGATGGCCCTTGCCACACAGACTCGTTGCGACTCACCACCGGAAAGGTAGACGCCCTCATCTCCGATGCGGGTTTCATAACCTTGCGGAAGGCTTTCTATAAACTCATGGCACTGTGCGGCTTTTGCGGCTGCTATCACTTCCTCACGTCCTGCACTGGAGTTTCCTACCCGGATATTCTCATAGAGGGTATCAAAGAAAAGGAAGCTATCCTGAAAAACAAAGGAAACAATGTTCATCAACTTTTCAGTGGGAATATCTTTGATGTTGACTCCTCCGATCCGTATTTCGCCTTCCGTTACATCCCAGAAGCGGGGAATCAGATTGGCTACTGTAGACTTTCCTGAACCTGAGGGGCCTACGAGTGCCGTAATTTCACCTTGACGTGCTGTGAAGGTGATGTCGCGCAGCGCTTCGGTACGAGTTGTCTCCGCTTTATTCTCATAAGCGAAACTAACCTTGCGGAATTCAATGTCATAACCGGCAGGTACTTGCGGCGTTTGTGCTTCCGGTACGGGCGGTTCGGCAAAGATACGGTCAATGCGTTCTACGCCCTCGTCTATTTCTCGTGTACCCGATCCGAGGAACATCAGTTTATAAATAGGGGAGGCTACTCCGGGGCCCATAATAATAAAGAATAGATAGACAGCAGCTAATGCCAGATTTTGTGGCTCATGACTCAGTAATAGTAGACCTATCGGCAGAATAAACGTAATGAGTGAGTTCAGTAATATGGTGAAGACCACCATACCGGGTTCGTATGTATCGCATACTTTCAGTGCATATTCTTTATACGCCTCAATCTCACTATTGAAACGGCGGAATGACCGGACGCTTTGACCGAAGATTTTCACGACCGGCATGCCGCGTACATATTGTACGGCTGAGGCGCTCATTCGTTCCTGTGTATCAAAGTAGATTTTAGTAAACTCCTGTGCTTTTTTCCCGAAGAAGTTGGCAAATTGTAATCCTATACTCAATGCAATACAGAATAGACAGACCGCAGCCATCCAGCCATTCAGGGAGAAGAAGATGATAAACATCAGAGTGACCGTAGCCAATACATTCACAAGGTCGGGGATGGTATGGGCAATGAAGTTCTCAATCTTTTCTACATTCTGTTCCATAATTTTCTTGATGCTTCCGGTAGATGTACCGTTCAGGTATCCTAACGATAAGCGTCCGATGTGTTCCGATAACTTGATACGTAATCCGTATAGGATACGGAAAGCTGCTACATGTGAGGCCATCAGTGCCGCATAAAGTAGCAATAATCCTCCGATCAGTCCGAAGAAGGCAAACCATCCCCAGTATATCAGTATCTCGCTATCTGTTTTTTCTAAATCACTGGCGTGAAGCAGTAATTCCTGCAATACGCGGTATACCGACCAGTAGGGAACCAACATGCACGTAGCGCTTCCTGCCGACAAGATACCAGCCAGGATCAGCAGCCCTTTCCGCTCGCCTGCAATTTCAAACAGGCGGGCGATTCCTCTTTTCTTTTTCAGTTTCTCTTTCATAATCTATCATACTTTTAAAAAACGAACAATATTCAGATTTATTCAAAAAAAGAGAGAGCTTATATTTTCATAAGCTCTCTCCAACCAGTTACTTCGAATGTGATGTATTCTGTGACTATCTGTTCCAAATCTTCTATCCCGACTCGGTGCATGATCAATTCCTCAAACATGGTGAACATCCATGCCGTGTGCAGGTGGATAGAAAAGTCGGTTACATTGATATTCATTTGCGGATGTTTCTCTTTCATATCTCTGAAGTACTCTTTCACGAGTGATGTGGAGCGTTCGGTAAAGTTCTCCTTGAAGTTTTCCAGTGAAGAACCTTGTGCATGGAAAAATAGCAATACCAACAATTTGCGATGTTTTTGTATCAATGTCATGTACTCTTCTATCACATATCGTAGGTATTCTGTGGAATACATCTCCATGATATCTGCTCCATAACGACCGTGATGTTCGTGCAGCATCCTTTCGAATGCACTGATTACAGGCCGTACCACCGTACAGAAAATATCATCCTTATTTTTGAAATAGTTATAGATATTGCTCAACCCTACCTGTGCTTCTTGCGCAATTTCACGCATGGAAGCCTTTGGAAAGCCGTTTTCGAGGAATACCTTTTCGGCAGCTTTCAAAATTTCTTTTTGTATGTCATCTTTAGGGTATTGCATAAGTTTTATTTCTCGACTGCAAAGTAGGGGAGAATCCGCGTTTTTTGAAATACCCATTAATGATGGTTTTTTGTTATATTTTTATAAAAATCACAATTATTGGGTATTGCCAAGGTCACTGAAAGCATGCAACTTTGCGCGTACAATCTAACTATAAACTGCTATATGGTGAAACTAACTAACCACAAAAAGGCAATTGACAGACCTTTAAGTTGTAAGAGATGGGGAATAATATCTATTATTATTCTTTTTGCAGGTAGCTTATCTTTTTTACTGTACTCTTACTTTTCGCATGATGCTGATAATCCTCAGTGTAACTGTTTGCTATGTATGCTTAATCATGTTCCTGAAGAGGGAGAGTACATTTATAACCGTTATTTGATATTTATTAGTTTTATCTGGATTGCTGTGATCTTTGCGGCTGTCTTTTTAGTGAATTACTGTTTTGTAAAAAAGAACAAAAAGAAATAGTGTTCGTTTAAGTACCTACATGTTATTATTTTTAATAACACAATACTCATATTTGGGTATTGCCCGCCTTTTTAACTCCCTCTACCTTTGCGCCAACAAAATTTAAGATAAAAGATGAGAAAATTAACTTGCTTATTCGCCTTAGGTTTCTTGCTTTTTAACAATACTTTACGGGCTAATGAACCTGAAAAAGTAACCTCAACAGAAGAGGTATCTGAAACTACGGCAAAGAAAGAGAGAATAAAACAGGTAACAAAAGATGACGACTACGAAAAGTTCCGTTTCGGTGGATACGGAGAAATGGTAGCAAAGTTTATGAACTACGGAACGAATCGTTTCTATGGTGGGGTAGATAACAGTGATCACCGCAATACCATTGCAATTCCTCGTTTTGTGTTGGCTTTTGACTACAAGTTTAATTCCAAGTGGATACTGGGTGCTGAAATTGAGTTTGAAGCAGGAGGTGTAGGTATTGAAACAGAACTTGAGAATTCAGAAAACGGTGAGTATGAAACAGAAATGGAAAAGGGTGGAGAAGTCGCTCTTGAGCAGTTTCACATTACCCGTCTGATACATTCGGCTTTCAACGTTCGTGCCGGTCATTTGATTGTACCTATGGGATTGACCAATGCACACCATGAGCCTATCAACTTCTTCGGAACATCTCGTCCTGAGGGTGAAACCACAATTATTCCTTCTACCTGGCATGAGACAGGATTGGAATTCTTCGGCTCTTTTGGTAAAGGATATGCGCGCTTTGATTATCAGGCAATGATTGTTGCCGGCTTGAATGCTGATGGATTCGGTCGCGATAACTGGGTAGCCGGTGGTAAGCAGGGACTCTTTGAACAAGATAACTTTACTTCACCTGCTTATGTAGCACGTCTGGACTATAAAGGGGTACCGGGACTGCGTGTAGGTGCTGCTTTTTACTATTGTAATGACGTGACAGCCAATGCAGATAAGAATTATAAGTATAGCAGCGTAGGCCGCTCATCAGTGAAAATCTACTCTGCCGATGCACAGTATAAAAATAAATATGTTACCGCTCGTGGTAATATCATTTATGGTGATTTAGAGAATTCTTCCAAGATTAGCAAGGTTACTCTTTCTAATAACTCCAATTATTATCACGGTGCTATGCGTAATGTAGCAAAGAATGCCCTGTGCTATGGCTTGGAGGCTGGTCTTAACCTGAGTGCTTTCTTCTCGCAGAAGAAATGTCCGGTTATTTATCCTTATGCCCGTTATGAATACTACAACCCGCAGGAAGAGGCAGAAGGTTCTGCTACAATGGAGAAACGCTGTCAGGTAAGCAAATGGACGGCAGGAGTTAACTGGTTTGCATTGCCGAATCTGGTTGTGAAGGCCGATTACACTACCCGTCATATTGGTACGAACAAAGTATTTGGATCGACTAAATATAACAATGAAAATGAATTTGCTATCGGCATAGCTTATGTCGGTTGGTTTACCAAGAGATAGTTCAAATAGGTATTTATAATTAATTTAATGTTTAAGTAATATGAAAAAGTTTTTTTATTTGTCGGCTCTTTCATTGGGCATGATGTGTTCCATTACGGCTTGTAGTGATGATGACACTACGACTATAGACGCTAAAAATCTTGACTATACGGCAGAGAATGCAAGTAGTTGGGGGAATTACATGCGAGTAGTTGCACAATTGTTGGTGAATGATGCTACTGCTCTTTATGATGACTGGGCGGTTAAATACAATGAAGGTGGAAGCTATGCAGATTTCTTTAAGAATCAAGATGCTTTGACAAGTGTTGAGCAGTTGATTGACGGCTGTGTAGACATTGCCAATGAAGTAGGTACTGCCAAAATTGGTGACCCTTACGATCTTTTCATACATAACAATGAAGAAAAGGCTTTGTATGCTGTAGAGTCATGGTATAGCTGGCATTCTCGTGAAGACTATCGTAACAATATCTATTCTATTCGTAATGCTTATTACGGAACACGTACAGGAGCTATTAGCGAGTCATCTCTCTCAAAAGCAGTAGCTGCAGTAAATGCTAATCTTGATACTGAAGTGAAAAAAGCGATTGATGATGCAGCAGCAGCAATTTGGGCTATCCCGAGTCCTTTCCGTAACAATATCAATAGTCCGGAAGCAGTAAGTGCTATGGAAGCTTGTGCCACTTTAGAGGGAGTACTCAAGGGAAGTTTGAAGAATTGTATCGAAAGTATTGATAAAACAGTGTTGGCCGAAGTCGTAAGAAATTATGTGGATGTAGTTGTATTACCTACTTATTCTGATTTGAAAGCGGGAAATCAGGCTCTTTTCGATGCTGTTGAAACATTCCGTACTTCTCCCAGCAATGCTAACTTCAAGGCTTGTGCCACAGCATGGCTTGCTGCTCGTACACCGTGGGAAACCAGTGAGGCATTCCTTTTTGGTCCGGTTGCCGACAAAGGTCTTGACCCCAATATGGATAGCTGGCCACTCGATCAGGATGGTATCGTACAGATTCTGACTTCCGGTAACTATTCAGACTTGAACTGGGATGGTGACTATGATGAAGAAGATGATAAAATTGCCGGTGCACAAGCTTTGCGTGGTTACCACACTTTGGAATATCTGATCTTCAAAGATGGTGAAGCTCGTACCATTCAGTAAGATTTTTACTTGTTAGAAATAAGATTTTGCGGAAACAGCGGGATAATGAATATTCTGTTGCTTCCGCAACATCTGCGTTAAAAAGATAAATGTTAGTTACGTATTTTGCAATAATAATTCAATAACGAATGAATGGCTTATTAAAATACTCATTTCCAATCTGTTTTTCGCTTCTGGCATTGTTTGCCTGCGAAAATGATGGAATTGATGTGGATGATATAGAAGTACCTGCCGGCTTTGCCCTCTCTGCCGGTACTGCTACCAACTTCCTGACTTCCTCTTATGCTTATGACAGGTCTGCTGACTGGATAACAGGGGCATACGATAAACGTTTCACCCGTGGTGACAAATTGTATGATGATATCCGCACCAGTAGTAATGGAATAGGTGGAGGACTGGGACCGGTTTATGCCGGTTATTCTTGTGGTAGCTGTCACCGAAATGCCGGACGTACGCAACCTACTTTGTGGAGTGAAGGCGGTTCCGGTAGCTCCGGCTTTTCGTCTATGTTGGTTTATATTAGTCGTAAGAATGGAGCTTTCTTTCAGGATTATGGACGTGTGCTTCATGATCAGGCTATTTATGGTGTGAAGCCCGAGGGAAAACTGAAAGTGGAATATACCTATGAGACTTTCCAGTTCCCTGATGGTGAGACGTATGAACTCTGCAAACCCAATTACTCCATTTATGAATGGTATGCGGACAGCATCAAACCCGAGGACCTGTTCTGTACAGTGCGTATTCCTCTGCGCCACGTAGGTATGGGACAGATGATGGCGCTCGATCCCACTGAAATTGAAGCTTTGGCTGCTAAAAGCAATTATCCGGAATACGGTATCAGTGGCCGTTGCAACTATATCTCCGAGAGAGGAGTGAGAAGTTTAGGCTTGTCCGGCAATAAAGCACAGCATGCTGACCTGACAGTGGAACTTGGTTTCTCCAGCGATATGGGAGTTACGAACAGCCGCTATCCCGAAGAAATCTGCGAAGGACAGGCACAAGTAAATCAAGGCAGTATGATGGGACTTTCTTATGCCCAGTTGGATGTATCTACGGAAGAAATGGAGAATGTAGATCTCTACATGCAGAGCCTTAGTGTTCCGGCACGCCGTAATGTGAATAATGAACAAGTGATCAGGGGTGAGCAGAATTTTTATAAGGCGAAGTGCCATCTCTGTCATGTAACTACCTTGCACACAAAGCCACGTGGTTCTGTACTATTGAATGGAACCCGCCTTCCCTGGCTGGGTAGTCAGACAATTCATCCATATTCGGACTTTCTGCTTCATGATATGGGCTCTGAAATTATGGGCGTAGGACTGAATGATAACTATGTAAGCGGTTTGGCCCGTGGTAACGAATGGCGTACGACTCCGCTTTGGGGTATCGGATTGCAGGAAACTGTGAACGGTCATACTTACTTCCTGCATGATGGACGCGCCCGCAACTATGTTGAGGCTATCATGTGGCACGGTGGTGAAGGTGAAGCATCGAAGAACCTTTTCAAAAAGATGAGTAAAGAAGATCGTGATGCTTTGATCGCATTCCTGAAATCATTATAAAACAAATAACGAACAATAAAACCAATAAGTATTATACAAGCAATTATGAAAAAAATAATTTTAATGGTTGTAATGGCTGCCCTTTCATTGGCTGCTATGGCACAGCATGAAGAAGATACAGAAAACGGTGTAGTGTCACTTGCCGGAAGAGAGGGATTTACGATAGAAACTAAGAAGGGAGACTTTGTATTCAAACCCTATCTGTTGGTACAGACTTGTGCAAATTTCAATTGGTATGATGATGAAGGTCTGGATAAGGCATATAATCAGGATAATGTAGCTAATTCCGGTTTCTCAATTCCCTATGCTGTATTGGGTTTCACCGGTAAAGCTTTTGGTAAAGTAGCCTTTAATCTTTCTATCAATGCGGCTGCCAGTGGGGGAGCATTGCTTCAACAAGCATGGTTCGATGTACAACTTAAAAAACAGTTTGCCGTGCGTGTCGGTAAATTCAAAACACCTTTCTCGCATGCTTATCTGACGACGTTGGGCGAAACATTGTTGCCGCAGTTGCCGGTATCATTGACTTCTGCCGTCATTCTGCCTTATTCTTTGAATGCGGTAACGCCTAACATTGGTACCGGCTTCGATCTCGGTGTTGAAATTCATGGATTGGTAGCTGATAAATTTGGCTATGAAGTAGGTTTATTTAATGGCACCGGTTCTTCTGTAAATACAGCAACAAAAACTCTGAGTGATGATTGGCATATTCCTTCTTTACTGTATGCGGGGCGCTTTACTTATATGCCTAAAGGTGTGATGCCGTCCACCCAAGGTAATCCCAATCGTTTGAATGAAGATAAGATCATGTTCGGTGTATCGGCTTCAATCAATGTGGAAAGTGAGAATGAAAGTACCAATGATACCCGTGTGGGAGTGGAATTTGCCATGTTAAAGAACAAACTGTATTTGGGTGCCGAAGCATATTATATGAATGTAGGTTTTACGGATCGCCAGAAGATCAATGAGAGCTACAATTACCTGGGTGGTTATGTACAGGGCGGCTACTTTATTGCTCCCCGTTTGCAGGCTGCCTTGCGTTATGACTTCTTTAACCGTAACGGTACTGGCGATGACGGATTTTTGAATATGCCGGCTGTGGGTATGAATTATTTCTTTAAGGGTTGTAACCTGAAACTCCAGGCTATGTACCAGTATATTGCCCGTACGGGTCACGATACACAGCTCGACCGCGATAATGATAATTTAGGTCTGGCTACTCATTCTGCAACAGTAATGCTGCAATATACTTTCTAAAAAACAAAGAGAGTAGTTATGGAGAAATGTATATTATTCTTTGCTGCTATCTGGATGACACTCTGCTTCTGTTCATGTGATGATGGAAGAATCTATGAGAAGGAGGTCAATATACAGCGTGGTGGACGTGCTATGAAGTTGACCGGTCGTTTCAGTGGTATCAGCAATTGGACGGACGATTATAGTGTCGTTGTGGCAGGCTTCAATGATAAAAGTGAATACGCCGTTATAACGAAATCACTACCAGTCAATGTAGCCGACGGAACAGATATCGTTATGACACTGGGAGGTATCAGTGATGATGTGAAATCACTCAAATTGTGTGTTATCAGTCGTTTGCGCGAATGCATAGTCGAATTTAAGACGATGGAAGATGAAGAACTCACAGCTATCACAGATACCATATTAATGGATGTGGGAACACTGGACGTGGGTATGTTCAGTTCTATCCAGTCACAGGTTTTCGATAAAAGATGTGTGGCGTGTCATGGGCAGACCGGTTCTGCATCGGGTAATTTATTTCTGACGGAGGGTAAGAGCTATAATGCGTTGGTCAACCAGCCGGCGCATAAGAATAGTGATATACTATTGGTGAAGCCCGGCAGTGCGGAAGAGAGTTTTCTACATTTGGTCTTGAACAGGGCTGGTGATACGAGTATGAACCATACCGATATGCTGTCAGAAGATGAGCAACCCTTATTGAAACTGATAGATAATTGGATAAACGAAGGAATTTTTTTGAATAACGAGTAAACGATATTGGAAATGAACAACAAAAAACAACAAACCAACCAATCAGAGAATACATTAACCGAGATTTTTAAATATGAAGTAAAAGAAGGTGTTTCAGAGTTTCATGTAATGATTCACTCAATCCGGCCGGAAGATACTTATGAGGAACAATTAAATGCAGTAGTCAATGCCTATGATGATTTGCTTACGGGTGAACTAAAAGGTGCCATGGCTGTGTTTAAACGTTATTTCCTGAGTGATACCGCCAATCAGGCTGACCTCCTGCTGGCTATCACTACCGAAAGTTCCGACTGTGCTCTTTCCGTGGTAGAGCAACCCCCTTTGGATGGGACGAAAATAGCTTTGTGGGCTTATTTACAGACCAATGTGCAGACACAAGTGTTGCACAACGGACTATTTGAAGTAAAGCACAATGCGTATCGCCACCTGTGGGGAGGCAGTGCTTTCAATCGTGCTGCTAATTCTGAATACCAGACCCGTTTGTTGCTGAATGACTACGTGATGCAACTTATGGAACAAGGATGTAAATTGGCGGATAACTGTATTCGTACCTGGTTCTTCGTACAGAATGTAGATGTGAATTATGCCGGTGTGGTAAAGGCACGTAATGAGGTTTTTGTTACTCAGAATCTGACGGAAAAGACACACTATATTGCCAGTACAGGTATCGGCGGACGTCATGCTGATCCCAAAGTATTGGTACAAATGGATACCTATGCTGTGGCAGGCTTAAAGCCGGAACAGATACACTTCCTTTATGCTCCTACGCATCTGAATCCTACTTATGAGTATGGTGTCAGCTTTGAACGCGGAACGTATGTCGATTACGGTGACCGGCGTCAAGTGTTTATTTCAGGTACAGCAAGTATCAACAATAAAGGGGAAGTGGTATACCCCGGTGACATCCGCAGGCAGACGGAACGGATGTGGGAAAATGTAGAAGCCTTGCTGAAAGAGGCTGAGTGTACATTTGATGATTTGGGACATATGATTGTTTACCTGCGTGACATTGCAGACTATGCAGTTGTGAAGAGTATGTATGACAAGCGTTTTCCGGATACTCCTAAAGTTTTTGTACATGCGCCTGTATGTCGTCCCGGATGGTTGATCGAAATGGAATGTATGGGAGTTAAGGCTTTGAAGAATAAGGAATATGCGCCTTTTTAATTTGAAGAAAAGTCTCATCTTTTTATATATCTGTCTGGTGGCCTTGCTCGCTGTGGTGACCTTTGTGGAGCATGTACACGGAACAGAGTTTGTAGAAAAGTATGTTTATCATACAGTTTGGTTTTGTTGTTTGTGGGGAGTACTTGCCGCATTGGCAGTTGCCGTGTTGGTTAAGCGGCAGTTGTGGCGGCATCTCCCGACATTGTTGTTGCATGGCTCCTTCCTCGTTATCTTGGTGGGAGCCATGATTACATTTTCATGCAGCAAAAAAGGATATATGCATCTCACTGTAGGTACTGAGGTGGGAACTTTCATAGACCAAGACAGTAAGCGGGTAATCGAATTACCATTCACATTGTGTCTGGACAGTTTCCGAGTGGAGTATTATCCGGGGACGGAAGCTCCGGCAGATTATGTCAGTTATATTCGGGATGCGGAACCAGTTTCTATGAATCGTATCCTCTCCCGTCAGGGATATCGCTTTTACCAGTCTTCTTTTGATGATGATAAGGAGGGGAGCTGGTTGTCGGTGAATTATGATCCGTGGGGAATAGGGATTACGTATGCAGGATATATTTTGCTGGGTATTTCCATGTTGTGGATGCTTGTCAGTCATAGTGGGGAATTCCGTAGATTGCTCAGGCATCCGTTGCTTCGAAAAGGGGGAATGTTTATGTGGTTGTTCATGGCTACGGGAATGGTGGTGCAAGCAGAAAACAGAAGTCTTCCGGCACTTGCACTCAGACAGGCGGATAGTCTGGCTTCCAAACAAGTGATTTATCATGATCGCGTAGTACCTTTTAATACCCTTGCACGAGACTTTGTATTGAAACTGACCGGGAAATCTTCTTATGGTGGCATGACACCCGAACAGGTTGTCGGAGGTTGGTTACTCCGTCCGGAGGTTTGGCAGAATGAACCGATGATTTATATAAAGAGTGCGGAACTTCGTCATTTACTCCAATTACCTTCTTCCTATGCTCGTCTTACTGATTTGTTTGATGGGCAAAACTATCGCTTGCAGGAATTTTGGAAAGGAGGACAAAAGCCACACATGAAAATGACTTCGCTGGAAAAGGCTATCATGGAAACGGACGAAAAGGTAGGATTGATACTGATGTTACGGAGTGGAACACTTATCCGTCCTTTACCGGAAGATGGGAGTATAAAACCACTGTCTGACGTAAAGGTGCAGGCTGAAATATTGTACAATCGCATTCCATTCAGCAAACTGTTGTTCATGTTCAATCTGACTGTAGGGATGCTGGCATTTTTCTATTTACTTTATTGCAGCATGCATCGTTCGGCAGGTAAGGCATGGAGCGTTTTTACAGTTACACTTTATGCGGCATTTCTTTTTCAACTCTTTGGCTACTGTTTGCGGTGGTATATTGGCGGACGTATTCCGTTGAGTAATGGATATGAAACCATGCAGTTTATGGCACTGTGTACACTTCTGCTTGCATGCATATTCCGGCGTCGCTTCTCTTTTACGTTGCCTTTTGGGTTACTTATTTCGGGTTTTGCCTTGTTGGTAGCTTATCTTGGGCAGAACAATCCTCAAATTACTCCTCTGATGCCTGTGTTGCTTTCTCCTTGGCTAAGTATCCATGTTTCTCTGATTATGGTATCTTATGCAATGTTTGCCTTTATGATGCTAAATGGATTACTCGCATTCTGCATAGGAGGCTGGCGAAAAAAGGCAATCGATTCGGAGATTCAGGAACAGCGTAAGGTCCGTGTGGAGCAATTGATGCTTTTCAGTCGGTTGATGCTCTATCCGGCAGTATTTTGTCTGGGGACGGGGATTTTTATTGGTGCTGTGTGGGCGAACGTTTCATGGGGGCGCTATTGGGCCTGGGACCCGAAAGAAGTCTGGGCTTTGATCACCTTTTTAATCTATGGTGCGGCATTCCACGGACAATCGCTTGCCGTCTTTCGGCAACCCCGGTTCTTTCATACTTATATGGTGTTGGCTTTCCTTACGGTGCTGATGACTTACTTCGGAGTAAATTATCTGCTGGGCGGTATGCATAGCTATGCCTGATTATCTTTCTATTTTCGGATGATATAATAAAAATGCCTACGGAATCCGCAGGCATTTTCTACAAAAACAACTAACTAAACACATGCAAAGTTAATCAAGCGCACTGGACTTTTCTTTCACAGTACCGTTCGCATTGCGCGCATATATCATAACCTAACATTGCCTTGAGTATAAAATCTTCTCTTTCAATTCTACCGGGTTAATGTCAGATATTGTCATAAGGCTATGGAGTAAGAGAAAATTATGCCAAGTGATTTTTTATGTCGTTCACCCAAGCGTCGATACGTTTTTCCGTCTTATCACTTTCATTGATGTCATCAAGAGCGAGTCCGACAAACATACCGTCGATGACGGCGATAGAGGAGGAGAAAGAATAATCTTTTGCAGATACCTTACCAACGATGGTACAACCGGAATCCTTGATATCTTCGTATATGATACCCATGCCATCGCAGAATGTATCGCAATAAGACTCAGCATCACCACAACCGAACAGGGCAATTGTTTTTTCTTTCAGGTCTGATTCTTTCAACACTTTAACGCCATCATACCAGTCATCCTGCAATTCACCGTCACCCCAGGTGGAAGTTCCTAAAAGAAGAACTTCGTATTCTTTTACCATGTCGGCATTCATTTTGCTGACATCGATTACATCAGATGCGGGAACACCAAGTTTAGAAGCGATTGTTTCGGCAATGCCTTGTGTAGTTCCGGTTGAGGAACCATAAAATATTCCTATTTTCTTCATACTATAAAATGGTTTAATTTGTACGGTTGCAAAGTAACGGCATCAGAGGGGGTTATGAAATACCCACAAATAATGAAATGTTTCTTTGTAGCTAACCACTTATAGGTATGATGGAGTGGGGGTTACTGAATGATTACTGGTTCTCCCAGAAACTTCGGATTTTTGCCGGTCCACAAGTCCAGAAAGAGCTTAACTCTGGCAAACTTCTCCCGGAGTTGTGTTTTGAAACCACTGTAAGCATTCACGTCTTCGGCATTGTATCCTACGGCCTGTAATCCTTTGGCGTGCGCAATGTAAATGGCACGTTGGTTATGAAATTTCTGTGATATGCTTGTGAAGCTTTTCTGTCCGAAAATCTTTTCCATGCGAACTACGGAATCTAAAGTGCGGAATCCTGCATAATCCAGATAAATCTTATCTTCAGGAATACCGCGTAACATCAGTTCCGATTTCATATCTTCCGGTTCATTATAACCTTCGCGATTGTTGTCACCACTGATTACAACCACTTCTATTTTACCGGCTTTATATAAGTCTACCGTTGCCTTTATTCTATTCTGGAAGTATTGGTTGGGGAGTCCGGAACGTAATAGTTTAGAGGTTCCAAGCAGAAGACCAGCTTTATTCTGGGGAATAGAATCGATATTCTGATAGATAAACGCTTTTGCAGTATGGCGTACTGCGTAATTAGCGCAAACTATTACTGCAAATATGAGGATTGTGCCGGTCAGGATAGACCATTTGATCCGTCTTGCCCATTTGGATGATTTTATAAGCTTCTTCATACTAATCAGGTATTCTTACGGTTTTTCTTCAGATCAGGCAAAAACCAGGTAACCAATCCGAGTAACGGCATATAAGCGCAGACATTATAAACAGCTTCGATGCCGAACTTATCCGCCATATTTCCCAATACAGCCGAGGCAATACCTGCCACTCCGAAAGCAAATCCGAAGAATAATCCGGAGATCAGTCCCAGTTTACTGGGTAATAATTCCTGCGCATATAACAGGATGGCGGGGAAAGCAGATGAAAGAATCAGGCCGACACAGAAACTCATAATAATTGTGGCAAGCAAGCCGACATGAGGCATCAGCATACTGAAAGGTGCAGCACCGAGGATGGAACCCCAGATGACATACTTTCTTCCGATACGATCTCCGATAGGACCACCCATCAGTGTACCGATGGCTGTAGCCACAAGAAACACAAAGAGGTAAAGCTGGGAGTCCTGCACACTTACTTCGAATTTATCAATCAGATAGAAAGTGTAATAGCTGCTTAAACTTGCCATATAAATATATTTGGAGAAGATAAGTACCAGTAGGATAGAAATGGAAAGAACCGTTTTCCCCATAGGCAAAGGCATCTGCATATGAGGTTGCAAGGCAATATGATCACGTTTCATCCGGGTAATGTATCCTTTGTACCATTTACCGACAGGTATCATTACCATGATTGCTATCACTGATAAAATTGCGAATAATGCGATGTTGTGCCTGCCATAAGGTGCTACAATTAAAGCTACCAGTAACGGACCCAATGATCCTCCCAGGTTTCCACCTACCTGAAACAAGGATTGTGCCAATCCTCTTCTGCCTCCGGAGGCAAGTGAAGTGATGCGCGATGCTTCCGGATGAAGTACGGAAGAACCTATACCTATCGTGAATACCGAGAACAATACCCAATAAAGATTCGTGGAAAAGGCCAGATTCAACATCCCCGTCATAGTGAACAGCATACCCATCGGTAGTGTCCAGGCAAACGGGCGTTTATCAAAAAATAATCCGAATACGGGTTGGAACACCGATGCGGACATCTGGTAAACCAGGGTAATCAATCCGATTTGTGCAAAACTCAACGTCAAGTCCTCTTTGAAAAGTGGATACGTGGCGGTTATGACGGATTGCAATAAGTCGTTTAGACAATGGGAAATACTTAATGCGATCAATATCGGATAAGCTATCGAGCTTACCGGGCGTTGTGTACTCTGTTGCATGATGGTTGCGTCTCTAATGTAAATAGGACGCAAAGGTACAAAATAAAATGATTAATACGGATGAGTAAACCAAAAGCATGAACCTTCGCCTTCGGTTGATTCCACTCCGATTTTTCCTCCCATCTGAGATACTAAACTTTTGCAGATGGAAAGTCCGAGACCGGTACCCTGTACAAAGGTGTTAAGTTTCACAAACCGTTCGAATATGCTATCGAGTTTTTCTTTGGGAATTCCGAAACCTGTATCACGTACATAGAATTTGATTTCATGAGGTGCCGTCTGTTCATATCCCAAAGCTATAGTGCCTTGTTTCGTAAACTTCAATGCATTGTTTATGAAATTGGTTATGACCTGCATGAATCGGTTCTTGTCTGTATAAATATGACAATCGGGCATATATTTCTCGAAGACCAGTTCCACGTCTTCCGGTACTTTCATCTCCATCGATTTGATGATTTTCATGCAGCTTTCGTTTACATCCAGATTGGAGCGTACGAAGTCGAATGTCCCGGACTCTATCTTCGAAAGATCGAGAATATCAGAAACCAGTTGCAGAAGCAATTCATTGTTTGTTTCTACTATTTTGATATATTCCTGGCGTTCTTCCCTGTCGTCTGTTTCTGCCAGCAGACTGGAAAAACCAACGATAGAGTTGAGCGGAGTACGTATTTCATGGCTCATATTGGCAAGGAAAGCAGATTTCAAACGGTCCAGTTCTTCGGCTTTGTCACGGGCAATGATCAGCTTCTGTTCTGTTTCTTTCAAGGGAGTGATATCATAGTTGATACACAGCATTTCAATAACTCCATCCTGAGGGCGATAATCTCTGACCATTACATTTATACTGGTCCACGAATATTTTCCGTTACCTCTATCAACGCGTACTTCCTTACTTAGACTTGTGGCTTTCCCTTCTTTAACCTGACCTACAAACTGTTTCAGGACAGCGCAATCTTCCGGGTGAACATGAGAATATACTCCGATAACCTGAGGCATGGGAGTATTCTCTTTTTCACCCAAATTCCGATACCACGTATTTTGAGCATACCCGTCTCTTGTCATTACATTAAAATGAGCAAACCCCACTTTGGCATAGTCGCCTATTAAGAGGAACAGATGTTCAAACTCTTGTATTTTGGTGTATGCACTGGTAGTCTCTGTAGTGTCTATATTGATAAACAGGTAATTGCTGAATTGATTCTGCGAATCGTAAAGCAGAGCCACTTTGGTTTGAAGATTGATAACATCTTTTCTTCGACTTGTGACGTATCGGTCGATCTTAGAGAAATCATAATTAATCGAGAAGTCCACATTCTCTCTGGCACGCAACTTTTCTTTCACATCTTCGGGGATATTAGGATTCTCGAACAGTGATACCCCCAATGCTTCCTTCATATCCGTCAAGCCGAATATCTCAAGTTCTTTATCATTCATATCTACCAGATATCCGTCTTTGTCGTAAAGCTCGATACCTACCGGCAGATTTTTATAAATATTGCGAAGGATTTTTTCACTGTGGTCCAATGCGCGGCGATCCTCTTTAGCCTGAAGCTCCGCTTTGCGTAATTGGAGGCAAATGCTGATGATGTTTCCTAAAGATGAAAACCATTGATGGTCTATATTACTCCAGCTGCGGTGCGTTCTGACCATATCGATGCCCATATATCCCCATACCTTATCTTTCGATAGGAGAGGGACCACTATTACCGATTTAATATCTTGCATCTCCAGGGTATCACGGTAAACTTTTGCTTCGGGAGGCATATCATCCAATGTATTCAGAATGATTGATCTCTTTTCTGAGATTTGGCGATCCCACCAAAGAGAATCATCCCAAGGTACATCTTGTAGGAAATCCTGTTCCTGAGATATTCCTTCCGCTGTTGCTTCATAAATGCAGCTTTGTACTTTATGTTCCCTGTCTATTTCAAATATATAGGTACGGTCTCCTTTGGTTTGTTTGAGGAGATCTGCCAATATTTTATTGATGATCTGCGTAATATCATCCGATTGCAGAAAAGCGAGCAATGAATAAGAAAGACTGTTTTGTTGATAAAGCAAGCTATTTACCTGAAGGAAATCAATATTCTCATTCGTCTCTCCGGTCTGCTTGTCTATACATTGCAGATATCCTATCATATTTCTGTAACCCTCTTCATCTGGTTGTTTGAAGCTGATTTTAGAATACACCCATATATCCCCGTCTTTTGCCCGGATGGGGAACATCTGCTCATAGGTTTCTATGTTTGTGAGCGAAAAGTATTCATTCCTGAGTCGCCTACGATGATCCTCCCGTATTCTTCCGTGAAAATCTTCGAAACTGATTCGGCCACTTTCGAGTCCGAGTAAGTCAATTATAAAGTCTGAGCAAATATATTGGCGATTCTTCAGATCTGATTCCCACCAACCCATTTTGGCCATTTGCGCAATTTGGCGATATTTCTCACAGTCAATATTTGGCTTCTCTTTCATATATCTTTTTGCTCCTGTTTTCTATTTTTTATTAAAATCTCAGTGGGCAAATATAGAGATAACTTTTATATTTTGAGGGCTTTGCTGTCAAAAGAATGTTTTTCACTGTCGGAATCGGTAGGTAATATCATTCATTTTTCCCTGTGTAATCTTGTAAAGCCGCTGGTTGGTATGTTCGGACTTCAGACCGCCGAGGTTTTCCATGTAGGGTCCGAGTTTGATATATTGGAAATTCTGTGTGGGGAATTCTGCAGGTAATTCCGGTTTTCCGGAATACCAGCCTACTTTCACCGGAGCAATCTGTTGTCTCTGGAGGAACTCTGCGAAATACGCTATATCATAAGGATCTGCATCTCCACCCATAAAACAGACGCATGTAACAGCCTTTCCATACTTTTGTAAAAGTATGGAAAGGTTTTCTTCTGTCAGTGCTTCTCCGACATTTTGTTGCAGATAGGGACTATGGCAACCTTTACACCTGTTCGGACAGTTCGAAAGGTTGATTGCCAATGTCACCTCATCCGGTATCTCCTGAAAAACAATGTCGTAATCAGTGTACTTCAGCATAATATCTTCGGGCAGCCTCCTTCTGCCGGGCTTGAGAGAAATTGCTGACCAATGATCTGACCTCGTGTGATGCTCCAGCGGTGGGATATGCCACTGTTTATCCGCTTACCATGTTTTTACGTGTGCTTACTGCACAAATACTGATACTTGCTTAATTCCTAAACATTAATTGAATCAAACATTTTCTCTTTTAGCTTGTTGTTTACTCCTCGTAAGATTATCTTTGCGGGGAGTTTTTTTATGTGAAAGAAAAATGTAGTAACCAAAATGTATACAAACAAAGTAAAGAGAATAGCTGCCGTTCATGACCTGTCTGGTTTTGGGCGTGTATCCCTTACGGTTGTAATCCCGATTTTGTCTTCCATGGGTTTTCAGGTTTGTCCTTTACCTACGGCTGTGCTCTCCAGTCATACGCAATATCCGGAGTTTTCTATTCTTGACCTGACGGATGAAATGCCCAGAATTATTGCCGAATGGAAAAAGCTGGATGTACAGTTTGATGCTTTCTATACAGGATATCTCGGAGCTCCGCGTCAGGTACAGATTGTTTCGGATTTCATTGATGACTTCCGCCAGCCGGACAGCTTGGTGGTAGTTGACCCCGTATTGGGAGATAACGGACGGCTATACACAAACTTTGATGAATCAATGATTCGCGAAATGCGCCACCTGGCGACGAAGGCGGATGTGATCACCCCAAATCTCACTGAACTTTTTTATCTGATGGACAAGCCTTATAAAGCAGATAATACGGATGAAGAATTGAAATCTTACCTTCGTCTTTTATCTGATGCAGGTCCTCAGGTGGTTATTATAACAAGCGTTCCTGTTCACGAAGAAAGTCACAAGACTTCGGTATATGCTTATAATCGGGTAGGGGATCGATACTGGAAAATTACTTGCCCGTATTTGCCGGCCCATTATCCGGGGACCGGGGATACTTTTACAAGTGTCATAACCGGTGCTTTATTGCAAGGGGACAGTCTTCCTATTGCTTTGGACCGTGCCACGCAATTCATTCTTCAGGGCATTCGCGCTACTTTTGGGTATGAGTATGACAATCGGGAGGGTATTTTACTGGAAAAAGTACTGCACAATCTGGATATGCCTATCCAAAGTGCCAGCTATGAGTTGATTTGAAAAAAATAAGGGGCTGAACCTGATATGTTATTTGTTTGGAAGTGACGCTTTTAATAAGTGAAGACCGTTTTTACTTTCAAATCATTCAGCAATATCTTCATAACTTCAATCACCTTCACGGGATGCTGCGCTCATGATGCTTTGTGCAATGCTATGTGTCATCAGAAAAATATGGTAATAGCGATAAAAAATGACGTGTATTATGAAAAAAACTTGTCTTATACTATGAACTTTTCTGCCTTTTTTGTTAATTTTGCATATTAATCTCATATTTTAATATTAAACTGTTGGGATTCCTGATAAGATTCGGAGTCAGGAACCCTCGGATGATAACACACGAACTGTGATGAACAGGAGAAGATTTTATCAACAGAGAAAAACCTCCATGCTGTTTGCCATACTCGTATTTTTTACTCAGGTATGTGTAGCCCAGGCATATAAATACATAAGCATGGAGGATGGTCTGGGCAGTCAGAAAGTTTATCGTATCCTACAAGATTCTTTAGGATATATGTGGTTCCTTACTCAGGAAGGTCCGGACCGCTACAATGGAAAGGAAATCAAACACTATGAATTGATGGATAAGGGACAGAAACTCAATATGCAGTTTAGTCTGAACTGGCTTTATATGGCTGCTGACGGTGTGTTGTGGGGAACAGGACGGAAAGGCCGCATTTTCCGTTATGAGCAGGGACGAGATCGGTTTGAACAAGTGTATATGCCTCCTTTACCGGAAAAGGGAATCTCTTCTCCGAATATTACTTATAGTTATATGGATAATTCCGGACGTATCTGGCTTTGCAGTAAGGAACAGATAGCGTTGTTCGATACCCGTACGGAAAAGATATCGCAATTATCATCCAGTATAATCAGCAATGTCACTTCTATTGCCCAGATAGATAGGGAAAACTTCTTCATAGGTACGGAGTCCGGGTTGTATCGGGCGGTATTGGATGAGTCTCGTACGTTACTTTCGTGCACACCGGCATATAATCTTCATGCACCGGTGAGCGAGTTGTTCTTTTCAGTTGATTTGAAGAAACTGTTTGTCGGTACTTTTAAACAGGGAGTGTGGATTTGTGATCTCAATACTTCTCTGGAAAACCGGTCGGATGAAACCCTTAGTGACGTGAATATCAAACGTATTATCCCCTTTGGGGAAAGAGAAATTCTGATAGCTACCGACGGGAAAGGTATTTATCGTATGAATATTGATACATGTCATGCAATTCCTTATATTGTAGCAGATTACAGTATTCATAACGGAATGAATGGTAATAATATAAACGATGTTTATGTAGACCATGATGGCCGCATCTGGATGGCTAATTATCCCAGTGGAATAACCATCCGTGACAATCGTTACAGTGGCTACCGCTGGACCCGTCATTCGGTTGGCAACCGTCAGTCGCTAGTCAATGATCAGGTGCATGATGTCATTGAAGATAGTGACGGCGACCTTTGGTTCGGTACCAGCAACGGCATAAGCCTGTATAGTTCCGCTACGGGGGAATGGCATTCCTTTTTCAGCACTTTTGATCATGAACTGGAAGATAAGAATCATATATTCCTGACACTTTGTGAAATCTCACCCGGAATCATCCTGGCAGGTGGTTTTACCTCCGGGCTTTACCAGATAGATAAACGTGCCCTTACGGTTGATTATATTGCTTCTTCTCTTTTCTTTCATTTAGACCTGCGCCCCGACCAGTATATTCGTGATATAAGGAAAGATTCGGAAGGTAACATCTGGTCAGGCGGTTTTTACAATCTGAAATGTTTTGATCTTGAAAGTGGGAAATCTCGCCTTTATCCCGGTTTGAATTCTATTACCTGTATTCGTGAAAAAGACGATTCTTCGATGTGGATTGGCACTTCGTCGGGACTATATTTGCTTGACAAATTTTCCGGAAAATACCGCAGTATCGATATGCCTGTGGAATCTATGCATATCCATTCCTTGTATCAGGGAGACGATGGTGTGTTGTATATAGGTACCAGTGGTTCCGGGCTGGTGCTTTACAATCCCAAAGAAGAGGCCTTCGCTCAGTATTATACAGATAATTGTGCCCTGATATCCAACAATATCTATACAATTCTTCCTAAACCGGACGGAGATTTATTGCTTAGTACGGAAAATGGGATTGTTCATTTTTCGCCCCGCAGGATGTCATTCAATAATTGGACTCGTGAACAGGGGCTTATGAGTGTCTGTTTTAATCCCGGTGCCGGTATTCTGCATAGTAGCGGCCGTTTTATCTTGGGAAGCAATGATGGTGTCATTGGTTTTCCTTCGGATATGCACATACCGGTCCAAACTTTTTCTCCGATGTTGCTTAGTGATCTGAATATATCCTATCAGACTGTATATCCCGGTGATGAAGGATCACCTCTTGAAACGGATATTAACGATACGAAAGTCTTGAAGCTGAAATATGAACAGAATACTTTCTCATTGAGGGCTTCCTCCATTAATTACGACTATCCTTCTAACATTTTGTACTCTTGGAGGTTGGAGGGTTTTTATGATGAATGGACTGCACCTTCTTCCGACGGTCTGATACGTTTCACCAATATTCCTTCGGGTAAATATATGCTTCATGTACGTTCCGTGTCTAACGAGGAAAAGTACAAGTGTTATGAACAGCGCAGTATGTTGATTATTATATCTCCTCCGTTGTGGGCTACTCCGTGGGCTATAGCCGGTTATATTATATTGGCTATTCTGGCGTGTGTGATTTTGTACCGTATCATTACACTGAGAAAACAGAAGAGAATTTCGGAGGAAAAGACACGCTTCTTTATAAATACGGCTCACGACATCCGTACGCCTCTGACTTTGATAAAGGCTCCGCTGGAAGAACTATGGAACAAAGATATGGTGAATGAGGAAGGTAAGGGACATGTGAGCATGGCTCTGAGAAATGTGGATGTTCTTTTACGGCTTACGACTAATCTTATTAATTTTGAACGTATCAACACCTATTCATCACACATGTATATTGCGGAGTATGAATTGGGTGCGTATATATCCGGTATTTGTGACACATTTCATGCATATGCAAACATCAAGCATATCAGATTGACTTACGAAAGTAATTTTCAATACCTGAACGTGTGGTTTGACAGGGACAAAATGGATTCTATCATGAAGAATATCCTGTCGAACGCCATGAAATATACGCCGGAAAACGGGAACGTATATGTCAGTGCATCAGAATATGAGGATAGTTGGGGCATTGAGGTGAAAGATACCGGAATCGGTATTCTCCGCAATGAGCAGAAAGGGCTTTTTCATACCTATTTCCGGGGCAGTAATGCTATCAACTTGAGGGTCAGCGGTAGTGGAATCGGTCTGGCATTGGTGCATAGGCTGGTGCGTTTACATGGTGGAAAAATTGCTATAGAAAGTACGGCGGAGCAAGGTACACTAGTCAAAATCATTTTTCCTAAGGGAAACAAACATTTTTGTAAAGCCAGTATCATATCCGCAACTACTGGGCAATCTATCAGTATACCGGAAATTGCTACGCCGGCACTCTCGACCGTTGTGCCCAAGCAGGTTGATGCTTCTTCCCGGCGTATCCTCATCGTGGAGGATAATGACGATTTGCGTATTTATCTGATGAATACGCTTGGTGAGGATTATCTGGTACAGTCCTGTCACAATGGAAAGGAGGCTCTTGAAATCCTGCCCGAGTTTAAGCCGGATCTTGTGCTGTCGGATATTATGATGCCGAAAATGTCGGGAGATGAATTATGTGCCGCCATCAAGGGTAATATTGAAACATCTCATATCCCGGTGCTTCTGCTGACTGCATTGGGAGATGAGAAAAACATGCTGGAAGGGCTGAAGATAGGTGCGGATGATTACATGGCGAAACCCTTCAGCATCAGCATACTGAAGGCGAGTGTCAACCGGTTGATTGTCAATCGAATCTTATTGCATAAGAAGTATGGCAGTCCGGACTTCGAAACTGAAAAATGGCCGAAAGGGTGTCGGGATACACTTGATTGGAAATTCATTGCTTCTGTCAGAGAAAATGTGGAGAAGAACATGGCCGATCCGGATTTTACGGTAGATATGCTTTGTTCACTTCACCACATGAGCCGCAGCAGTTTCTATAATAAAGTGAAAGCATTGACTGATTGTTCTCCGGCAGATTATGTTCGTCTCATCCGTATGCAGTGTGCTGCCCGAATGTTGAAAGAAGGCGGCCACTCCATTACGGAAATAGCGGATATGACCGGGTTCTGCGATGCAAAATATTTCAGAGAGGTATTCCGGAAACACTTCGGGGTCAGTCCGAGTGAGTATAGGGGAAAAGGAACGGCAGAAAAAGAAAATTCAGATTAGGGCAAGAAAATGAGAATATTTTACTTTAATCCTTTTGTGAGATGCCTTTCGAGGTAAACTTGCCCCCTTCATGTTCATTCTCAGTGGTGGTCAGCAGGCTGGAGAAGCCTATGATAGCATTCAACGGTGTGCGTATTTCGTGGCTCATATTAGCCAGGAATGCAGACTTTAGTTCTTGTGTACCTTGCTGCATACGTCCCACATCTTCCGGTGGATTAACCAGCTCGACAATCCTTAACCTTGTTATTGTACCGTTGGTATATTACCCATTACACAAAGCAATGGGTAAATTGGGTTGGAATAAAAATACTATAATTGAATTAGAAGAATGAGTAAAATTAAACGATATGAAAGAGTTTTATGCAGGGCTATCAGAAAAATGCTAGGATATTTAAATAGCTTTATGATAACTTCTTTTCCGTCTGATTCCGTATCTTTGTCGCTAAATATCAGATAAATGAATACAATAGAACATATACTAAAAAACGACCTGAATCTGTCTGGTCAAATGTGCGACAGGTTCATCGGCTTGACAGAGACGAAACATCTGAAGAAAAAAGAGTTTTTTGTTGAGCAAGGCAAAGTTTGCAATTGCTTGGGCATAATTGAGAAAGGGGTACTACGTTCCTATCTCGAAAAGGATGCTGAAGAATTTATCAAAGATTTCTATTTCCCTGGCTCCATTGTCGTCGCATATGGTAGTTTCCTTACCGGAGAGCCTTGCATCGGCAATATACAGGCGTTGGAAGATACCGAACTTATCATACTTTCCCGCTCCGCTTACGACCAGTTGTTGAACGAATCGAGTGAGTGGTACAAGTTCGGCAAATATGTTTCCGACAACCTGTTAATTCGTAAATGCCGTCGGGAAACGTCATTTCTTATGGAGAACGCCTATGAAAGATACAAACTGCTTTTACAGACCTATCCCGCAGTTGAACAACATGTACCGCAATACTTGATAGCCGCTTATCTGGGTGTCAAACCCGAATCGTTGAGTAGGCTTAAATCTCTTAACATAGGTCAATGAAATGGCTCCGGTGATTGCGTATCTTTACGCCCAAAAGCAATATTATGGAGATTAAATCATTAATAAATACCAGTTACGACGACCTGTTCGAGGCATTTGAACAAGCTTTTGCCGATTATGAAGTGCAATTGAATAAAACCGAACTCCGGAAGATGATGAAGCGGCGGGGGTGTGACCCGAAGCTCTCTTTTGCCGCCTTCGATGCGGACAGGATAGTTTCTTTTACCTGCAATGGTATCGGAAATTTCAACGGAACACTTACCGCCTATGACACCGGAACCGGAACACTGAAAGATTATCGCGGACAGGGCTTGGCTACAAAAGTATTCGAGGAATCAATACCCGATCTGAAAGCGGCGGGCATTAAGGAATACTTGCTGGAAGTGTTGCAGCACAATACAGGTGCGGTTTCGCTCTATCGTAACATTGGTTTTGAGGTAACGCGGGAGTTCTACTATTTCCGTGCTACGACGGGACAGATAAAGAACGTGGTTAAGCGTACAGATTTCCACCATATAAAAGAAATTGATATTAACAATCATCCTGTTATTCCCACATTTTGGGACTTCAAACCCTCGTGGCAGAATAGTATCGAAAGTATAAACCGCTCGCCCGAAGATTTCCTGAACATTGGTTTTTTTGTCGAAGGCAACTTAATGGGATACGGCGTTTTCGAGCCTGCATCTGGCGACGTTACCCAATTGGCGGTTGATAAGCGATACCGTCGCCGGGGTATCGGTTCGCTACTGTTGCAGAAGATGCTTGAAGCGAATGAAGGAACTTCAGTCAAAATTATCAATACAGACACATCCTGCGACTCTGTTACCGATTTTCTAAAGGCTAAGGATATAGAGCCGACAGGGAAACAGTTTGAAATGATAAAATTATTGTAAAACAGACATGCTTCAATTTACTTCCAGTCTTAAAAAAAGAGGTCGATGCGAAGATTGAGAAGATGGTTTTCCAGCAGTAAAATAAACATGGAGAGGGAGCAAAGCTGAATTACAGGAGCAGATCATAGCATGGGATAGTGCCGGGATATTCGGTGATGTGGCGCTTACGCAACTTCACAGTTACATTCGGAATGTATTTAACATTCAGTTAGACAGCAATATTTCCCGAACTTTCGGAGGACTTAAAATACGACTATCGCCTACGTCTTTTCTCGATAAGCTAAAGAACGCTTTATTGCGGAGAATGGAGCGGAAATAACAGATTGTAAACATTATAAGAATATTGTATTTTTAGAGAGGTTAAATGAAATATAAACGTCTGAAAAGACATAAATAAAAAAAATGGATACACTATTTTGCCAAAGCTGCGGAATGCCGCTTGAAAAAGAAGAAGTGATAGCTACCCACAAAGATGGCAGTAAAAACAACGATTACTGTATTTATTGTTACAAGGATGGAGCTTTTACTCAAGAAACAACGATGGATGAAATGATTAAAAGCAGTTTGGAACACATGAAAGAGTTGTTTAAAGACGACCCTGATTTTGACCAACAGGCAGCGCTTGATAATATGAAATATTTTTTTCCAAAATTAAAAAGATGGGTAAATGCTCCACTTGACTTGAATACAAAATAAGGCAAACTTACCCACTGCGACAACGGAAATAAAAAAAACGTTGTCGTGGCGGCTGGGGAAAAAGTGTTTTAAGCTTAACTTTTGAACTGTATATTAATCAAAATTAACGGTTTACTTTTTCTGTTATTGTTGTAAATTATAGTTTTATCATGCAAAATTATACGGACCATTCTGAGTTTTGATAGCTAAACCTTATTTTGCAGTAAATAAGGCTGCCTCTTTGAAGAAACAGCCTTATTTACTTTTAGAGAGTATTTATCTTACCTCTTTACACATTCATAGCGTTGGCACTGAGTGCTCCTACTATAGCCGAAGCTACCGCAATTACAATTTTGAGAATTTTATCCCAGATTGACTTTTTCATATTCTTTGATTAAATGATTAATGATATTTTACCCCAGCGGATTTTCCTCAATGCCACCATCGGCACCGGAGCCTCCCTGACCACCAGACGAACTTCCGTCCTTATTAACCAATGCCTCCAGATCGTAGAAGTCAATTTTCTGTCCGGCACGTGTTGCCGTCACGTCGGGTCTGATGGTGGTTGATGGTCGGAAATTGATTTTCACGGCCTTGATGTTCTTAGCCGTACAATCCTCCTTTTTCTCCACTCCGACGGTCCGTGCCGACAGGCTGAAAACCCCGAAGTCCTTGATGTTCACCGATTGTCCGCCATACAGCTTGTCAATCAGCGCTTCTACAAAGTTGGTAATTACACTTTTGATATCTCCCAAGGTGAGTGAACTTTTCTCCTTCATCACGTACGCCACGTCTTCCAGGTCGGCATTGTCCCCTAACGTCACCAGTTGCGGATAAAACTTTGCTACCGCATCCTCCTTTCGCGGATCTTTCCGCGGAATCTTTTTGAATGGTACTCCCATAATTAATAATTTTTTAAAAGTTAAAAAAACAAGGTTATTTAATGATCCTCGGGGGGAAAGCTGTCCGAATCCTCTTCTCATGCTTTTCTTAATTTACTCCGCCATCATGGGCTTGCCGGAAGATTTTCGCTCTTTTCCCCTTTGGACACTGCAAATATACCCCGTTCTTTTCCCTTCCACTTTCCGCTTGAAGCTATTTGAATTTGTATGAAAAAAAGAGAATGTAAATGAGAGGTAATACCTTCTTTATTCCTTTCAGTTGTCGCTGTAAATGAGTACCTTTATACCATGTAAATCACTAAAAAACAAACTTATGAAAGAAGAAAACTTAGATGAAAAAGTCCCTGTCCGCGCTTATACCAAAGCCGACCTAGCCATGCTTTACAATCCCGGTGTATGTATTACCACCGCCCTACAGCTTCTCCGCCGGTGGATTTATGCTAACAGGCAACTGATGGCGGAATTGAAGGAAGCGGGTTATAACAAGAACCGCCATTCTTATCTGCCCCTTGAAGTGAAACTTATATTCAAGTATCTCGGTGAGCCTTAAAGGCTTTGCCCCCAACTAATAGAAAGATTTGTACTTTTTGTAAAGAAAATGCCAATATCTGTAACGGGTGATAAGATATAATGTAATGCTGCATTACATATATTCTTATCACCCGTTACATTATATGATAACTCAACTCCTGAATCTGTTGTTCACTTCATCATTTTGCAGGTCCACCACTTCATATTCGGTGCTTCCCTGACTGTTCCTTCTTGTCCTGAACCCGTATTTTTCGAGCGACATCACCAGTATCTGTATCGTCTGCCTGTTCACCTGTATCTTTCCGTAAATGGCTATCTTGCTGAGTATGGTGGCTGCGGGCATCCATTTCACGCAGGTCTCTCCGGGCTCCGGCTTCCGGAAGTATACGAGCAGGTTTTCCTCTACCGGATCCTTCATTCGGTGCAGCTCGTTGTGGCGGTTCAGCTCGTCTATCTCTTCTCCTTCGTACCAGTATTGGTACCCCTGCTTCAGCAGGGCATGCGCCTGCGCGTATACTCCCTCGTAATTGACGGGCGTCCTGTAATCCAGTGAAATGATGGATGAGGGCAGGAACCGTCTGTTTCCCCCTATGTCCTGCAGGCATTGGCGGCTGTTGGTGCTGGCAATGAAAGATGCGTGCCGTATGAAGGTGTACGCCTGCGCGTCGTACGCTTTCCGTTCCGTGACGCTCTCCTGTGTGATTACCCTCTTCAGCCCCGCCAGGTCTCCGACCCTTGCCCCTTCGAACTCTTCCATGTTGATGATGAGGTGGGTGCTGAGCAGCAGCTGGTGGTCCTTGTTTTCGGGGTTGGCCATTCCGTTCCGGTAATATTCCCTCCATTCGGGCGGCAGCAGCCTTCTTATCCATGTGCTCTTTCCCTTTCCCTGTTCGGAGTAGAGTATGATTACCAGATGGTTCACGGTGTCGTCCTGCAATGCACAGGCCAGCATTCCCACGAACCACCTCCTGAAACTTTTCCTCCAGAACTCCTGGTCTTCGGCCTGTACGGTATCCGCCAACTGGCCGATGTAATCGGTCACTCCGTCCCATGGTTTCAGTTTTCCGATATACTCCGTGAAGGGATTGAAGTCCCTGGGGTATGAAGAGTCAATGACCGTCTGGAGGTAATTTCGGAAGCACTTGATTCCCGCCAGTTGTAGGTCGAGGAAGATGGCGTTGTAGCTCCTTGTCCTCATGGGGCGGAACCTGCCTTTCCATCTTTCTTCCTTCTCGTTGAAGTTGCGGTATTCCAGGCGGTCCAGTATCACGTTCCTTCGGAAGTCATAATGTGTTTTCAGGAAGTCGAGTACTTGGTTTATGGTGTCCGGTTTTTCTTGCTTTCTCCCGAGCGCCTCATACGTCTTGTCGGTATAAATATATGCGTTTCGTATGGGTGCCGCCACATCAAACTCCTCACTGCCTAACTTTTCTTGTGCCAGGCGTATCACTGTTTCCTCTTCCAGTCCTTTTGCATAACACTTGTTGCCCAGTGCGAACATGAAGCTGTCCCGGTTTCCCGGTTCAAACTTTGATATTCTCTTTACTGAGAGCACCGCCTTGTTGAATTCCATCTTTTCCCACGGCTCGGCTTCCGGTTTACCGGCCTCTGCTTTCTTGCCCTCCGGTTTATTCCCGCTCTTGGGCTTCCCTTCATTCTCCGGCTTATCACTCACCACTTTACCACTTATCACTTTCCTTCTCCCCGGCTGTGGCTTTTCGGGTGGAATGATATTTGTCAGTGTCTCGTCCACCTCTTTCAGCAGTCCTTCATTCAGGTATGCCTTGTCGTCGTAAGAGGTGAAGAATCCCCTTGATATGTCCTTTCCGCTGCCATCCACTTCCACATCCAGCAGGTTTTCGTAATATTCCTTGCAGGCGTTGTACATGGCCAGGTGATGCCTTTCCAAAGTGTGGAACTCTATTTTCTCCGTTGTTGGCAGGTCGCTCCGCAGCTGTATGGCGCAGTCGGTTTTCAGGAATACGAAGATTTTGAATCCGTGTCCTTTTGGGGTGAGGAAAGAAGCCAGCGTGTTGGGGTCTCCATTGATTTTCTTTCTCAGCTCTTCCAGCCTCTCTTCGGGCTGGTCGTCAATGTCCAGCAGGGTGACATGTGTATAGTTTGTTATGCTGTAGGCCTGCCTTTTCTCCTTGTATCCTGCCGTGACGGTATAGAACGGCAACTGTTTCTTCACATTGTTCGCCTCTTCCGTCTTTCCCTGGTTGACGAGCATCCTGATTTTGAATACATGTCTTGCATGCAGTCCCTTTGTGATGTGCTCAATCACTTCTCGGAGTGTGATTTCTCCCCTGACGTTGCTGAATCCGCTGTATGCGGTAACCGGAATATCTTTCATTTGGTTTTAGTTTGTTTTAGTCTGCCTTATGGCGGCTCGAAATAAGGGATAATATTCTGAATGACAAAAACGCCTTTTTTCACTGAAAAGGCGTTTTTGCACAATCTTGGATGTCTACTTCTTTTTCTTCTTTTTTCTTGTTTCCTCCTCTTTTTCCTGAAATTCTTTTCTCAGGTTAATGATTTCAGTATTAATGCTTTTCAGTGCCAGATCTCCTTTTTCATGCTTTCCCTTTTCAAAGCACGCGATGTGCTCCAGTTTCTTTGCCAGATCCATCGTTCCTTTGATTCCCGTTTCTTTTTTGTGGTGTATAAGCATGTTTATCCATGGAGTGAGGAATTCTTTCCTTTCTTCTGCCCGTACCAGAATCCGTTCTCCAAACGCTTCATTCTCAACTAACAGGATATTGATCCTGTCTTCTTTTCTCTCGATTTCGATGTCATAGGCATCCCTGCATTTGAGCTCAATGCTCAAGATTGTGTTTTTTTAGTCATAAAATCACAATTTTAGAAGTTGGTAATTTGTTTTAAATTCGCTATTCGAAAGCAAAATTAACTGTTCTAACTGTAATATCTACTATTCCCGTCTGAAAAAGTGAATGTTTGCAGTCTTATGTGTTACACACAAAATGCTAAATAGGTATGGGGACCTGCTACCTATTGCTTAATAGAATGTGTGTAACAGGTTATAAAGAAAAAGTAGGGAAATACGCGCCTGTATGTGTGTATGCGCGGGTACAATATTATAATGGAAATGTATTCCTTGAGGGGCTTTCGGGATAGTACTTTAAGGATGATGAAAATAGGGAGTGGGGTAGGACGATAAATGTGGTGTAAATAATGATTGTCGTAAATGATGGTGTTTTTTAATCGTTCGTTTAATGTGCGCAAAGATAATACCCAGAAATGAAACAACAAAATATTCTGATAAAGAAAAATGAAATATTTTCCTTTTGCCTATATATATTACTAATACATAGATGATTGTCTCTGATGCAGAATTGTGATTTTGCGATTCTTTTCTTATTGAAAGAATCTTAGTGTTAAAACAGCCTTCCAACCTGTCTTTTAAACGAACGATTAAAAGACAAATTATTCTCTTAATTCATTTGTTTATAGCTCTTTACCTTCCATAATAAATAAGGTAATGAACAACTACGAAAAATCAATGGGCAAGAGGAACACGACACTTGCCGTATCTTACATAAAGTGTTCGCAAGTGATTGAAATTCAGGATTATGCAAGAATTTCAAAGCCCCGGGAGAACATACTTTTCTGAAATACCCCCTGATATGGAAGCGGACAAAGAGACCGAAATATGGTACGCAATGCGTGCCACATACCGTAGAGAGCCTGATGCTATGCGTCTACTTGAAAAGGAAAAAATGGGTTGTTTCGTTCCCATGCAATACAAGATTAGCATCAAGAAAGGTAAGAAAGTCCGCGTTTTGGTTCCGGTTGTATATAACTTGCTTTTTGTTCATGCCCGTCCTTCCGAGGTAAAGCGTATCAAATCACAGGTAAGCTATTTGCAATACATTACGGATACCCGTAGCGGTCAGAAGATCATTATCTCCGATAGCGAAATGCAGCGCTTTATTGCTGTAGCTGGTACTTACAATGATCATCTCATGTATTTCCAACCTGATGAACTGAATTTGTCCAAAGGTACAAAAGTTCGTATCACGGGCGGTGACTTCGAGGGTCAGGAAGGTATTTTTCTGAAAGTAAAAGGCGCACGTGATCGTCGTGTAGTTATCGAGATACAAGGTGTTATTGCCGTTGCGCTTGCCACCATCCATCCGGATCTTATAGAAGTAATCAAATAATTGACGATCGGCGGTTGCTATTGAACGGCTGATAAATCATAAATTATAAATCATAAATCATTATGTCTCTTTCTGAAGAAACACTTGCTCTTCAGCGTGCAGCGCACGATCTGATGTATTTAGGTATGGACGGGAATCCGGTCTATAGCGACGACCTTTCCCGTCGTAACGCTGAAGTTTATCATCTGACTACTGCTTTGTATAACTCCGGTGTCAAAGGTTTCACTGTAGAAGAACAGGCGAACGTTTGTCTCGCTCTTCTGATGGGCTATAGTGCCTCGTTCATCGATCACGGTGAAAAACAAAAGCATATCCAGGAGGTCTTGGATCGTTGTTGGGATATTCTTGATGCTCTTCCTGCTTCGCTGCTGAAACTTCGCCTACTTACCGCCTGCTATGGCGAGGTGTTCGATGAGCCTTTGGCTGACGAAGGTCGTACTATCATTGCTTCCTGGGATTCTATATCGCTTACTGTTGAACAGCAAGAAGCTATTGAAGAATTTCAGAATGTAGTGGATAATCCCTATCCATGGGAATACGTTGATGAATGAAAATCGTCTTCCCCCCATTACCTTGTACTTAAAAATGAAAAACTACTTATAATTTAATATTATGAAAGATGTTGAGCAATTTGAAAGTAAGAATCCGGCAAATATGCCGGAAGAAAATGAAGATATGCCTCTGTGTCAGTTTATTGTAGATAACGGTAGTTTGATAGCTTGTCACAATAGCAGTTCTATTTATTTAGTCCAAAGAGGACATCGTCATCTGATTCCTAATGCGAAAGTTTATGATGCTCTGTTTGTAAGTCGTCATTTAGTACACTTTATAGGAAAAAGACAACTGGATTCAATACCTCTTGGTATTCCTCTTTCAGAAAATGCTTGTTTGATAAAAGGGAATAATACTGATCCTGTATATTTATATTCAAATGAAGCTAAAAGTCACATTCGCTCTGCAGAGGATTTTAATCATGCGGGTTTTGATTGGGGAAAGATTCATAATCTACCTCAAAAGGAAGTGGATAATATTACTACTATACGAGATTTTATCGTGGAGCAAAATAACAAGGTTGTCATAAAGACAAATGACATACCGGTGCAATATGATGCTGACAATAATTATGGGGTTCTAACTCAATTTACATGTAAATGTAAGGAAAGGGATGTAACGTGTAATATACTGTTGCCTTCTGAGAAATGCAGAAAGGGATGTGAAGAGGAGTGTAAAGAAGAGTATCCCGTATTATATTTATATCATGGTTTAGGTATAAATTCCGAATGGATTCATTCTGATCAGGGGCGTATTAAGCAAATTATTGGAAATATGGTTTGTAATGGGCTAATTCCGGATATGATTGTTGTTATGCCCGATATGATGTATTCGGGTACGGAGACAAAAGCGTACGACTTTTATCGATTTAAGGCTTCGTTGAAGGAACTAATGTCGTATGTGGAGGATCACTATAAGGTGAAGAAGGGTAAGGGCAACACAGCAATAGCAGGATTGTCTTTGGGAGGTACTACTGCTCTTTATAATGCTTATTTATTTAAAGATACATTCAGGTATGTGGGTGCTTTTTGTCCTACCAGCATACTTTTGTATCAACCTTCAAGGGGCATAACGGAACCATGGATACCAAAAGAGGAAGACTTTGTGTTGGGAACAGGTGAGGAGGATTTTACATTTATAGCTAATGGCACGGCTGATTGTTCAGCAGGAGATACTCCTAAATTTTATAGTAGAGCTTTGAGGGAAAATGGTTCGGACAATGTTTTTGCTCTTCTACCAGATGGAGGTCACTGTTGGACTACATTTAGAAAACTCTTCTATGTATTTATGGCTTTTGATTTCTTCCGTAAACGATAGGTGAATATCAAATTATTATACATTTTGGATTTAGATGGCAGAATCTTTAAAAAGAAAGACAGTACATGGTATGACCTGGAGCCTTGTGGATAATATAGCTAATTCAGGTATCACTTTTTTAGTTGGACTGATTCTTGCTCGTTTATTGACTCCGATGGAATATGGAATAATGGCAATGATAACCATTTTCATTGCCATATCCACTTCTATTATAGATAGTGGCTTTTCTAATGCTTTGATTCGAAAAAGTGAGATAAAACGGATTGATTATAACACTGTTTTCTATTTTAATCTGGCAATAAGTATCTTTTTATATATTATTTTGTATATTGTTTCGCCTGTTATTAGCTCTTTTTTTAAGGAGCCGATACTAATAAAAGTTACAAGAGTTATAAGCTGGATATTAATTATAAATGCATTAGGGATTATTCCCCGAACTATTCTTGTTGTAAATATTGATTTTAAAACTCAAACAAAAGTTTCTCTAATATCTTCTATTGTCAGTGGTGTTGTAGGGATAGGAATGGCGTTCTATGGGTTAGGAGTCTGGAGTTTGGTTGGTCAACAGCTTTCCCGACAGTTATTTAATACTTTTTTTCTTTGGATTTATTGTCGCTGGCGTCCTGTATGGGAATTTTCAGCAGATAGTTTCAGAGAGATGTTTGGGTTTGGATCCAAGCTTTTGATTTCTGGTTTAATTGATACAATATATAAAAATATTTATTATGTAATTATCGGTCATTTTTATAGTTCTGTCCAATTGGGGCAATACACTCGTGCTGATCAATTTAAAAATATTTTTTCTAGCAATTTGACTAATGTTATTCAACGTGTCAGTTATCCTGTTTTGAGTTCTATACAAAATGATCCTAAACGTTTAAAGGATGCTTATTGCCGTATAATTAAAACTACTATGCTGATAACATTTACCTGTATGATAGGTTTGGCCGCCATTGCTAAGCCTTTAATAATAGTTTTAATAGGAGAGAAATGGTTACAGGCTGTTTATTTTCTTCAAATTATTTGTTTTGCTGGCATGCTTTATCCTCTTCATGCTATAAATCTGAATATTCTTCAAGTAAAAGGTCGTTCAGATTTATTTCTGAATTTGGAAATAATAAAAAAGATAATAGCGGTCGGACCTATTGTGGCTGGTATGTTTTGGGGCATTGAATGTATGCTTTGGGGGAGTGTCCTGACATCTTTTATTTCTTTTTTTTTGAATAGCTATTATTCGGCTGACCTGATAAATTATCCTACGTGGAAACAAATAAAAGATATACTTCCTACTTTACTCGTTTCGGGAATTACTGCTCTGGCTATGTGGAGCCTGACTTTTGTAAATATGCCTATGTTTTTTCTTTTATTATTACAGTGTTTGTTAGGATTGGTTCTGTCTATATTTATTTATGAACGGTTGCGGCTGGAAGAGTATCTGGAGGTTAAGCACATTATTCTCTCTTTATTGAGCCGAAAAAAATAATTTATTCAATTTTATATGGAAAATAAAGTAATTACGGTTACTTCTCCATTACTTCCTTCTTTGGATGACTTCCTCCCTTATCTGGAGGATATATGGCAGCGTAAATGGTTGACAAATAATGGTCATTATCATAAGGAACTGGAGAAAGCCTTATGTGATTATTTAAAAGTACCTTATGTAAGTTTGTTTACAAATGGTACACTCCCTTTGATGTGCGCATTGCAGGCCTTACGCATTACGGGAGAAGTCATTACGACTCCTTACAGCTTTGTGGCTACCAGTCATTCTTTGTGGTGGAATGGCATAAAACCTGTCTTTGTGGATATTGATCCGGGAACGTGTAATATTGACCCTTCAAAGATTGAGGCAGCCATTACACCTAAAACAACTGCTATTATGCCTGTGCACGTATATGGAAAGCCATGTGATATAGGACGTATTCAGGAGATTGCTGATAAATACGGTTTGAAAGTCATTTATGATGCAGCTCATGCTTTCGGTGTAGAGGTGAATGGTCATTCGATTTTAGAAGCTGGTGATATGTCTACGTTAAGTTTTCATGCGACGAAAGTTTATAATACTATTGAAGGTGGTGCTTTGGTTTGTCATGATGAGAAAATGAAGAGGCGGATTGACTACTTAAAGAACTTCGGCTTTGCTGGGGAAACAACTATTATTGCACCTGGAATTAATGGGAAAATGGATGAGATTCGTTCTGCTTATGGTTTAATTAATCTGAAGCAAGTAGATGCAGCTATTGATTCCCGGCGTCAGATAGCTTTGCTGTATCGGAACACTTTACAGGAAGTAAAAGGTATCCGTTTTATGGAAGATATGCCTGGAGTTCGTCACAACTATTCTTACTTTCCCATCTTTGTCGATTCTGAAGAATATGGAATGACTCGGGATGAACTTTATTTTAAAATGAAGGAAGGTGATGTTTTAGGTCGGCGATACTTTTATCCTTTAATAAGTGAATTCTCTACATATCGGGGATTAGAGTCTGCTAGACCTGAAAATTTGCCTGTGGCGCATAGGATTGCTGACAGCGTGATTTGTTTGCCGATGTATCATGACATTCGGAAATATGAAATAGAACGTATTCTGTCTTTGATAATCAAATGAAAGATATTTATATATTGGGAGTAGGACATAATACTGTAGTGTATATCGACTTGATTGAAAAATGCGGATATCATGTAGCAGGGCTCTACCATTATGAGAAAGGCAGGACAGGTGAATTGTACTTTGGATATAAAATAGTAGGGACGCATGATGAATTGTTTACATCAGATTTATCCGGTAAACAATTTGCTATTAGTGTTGGTGATAATGAAATTCGCTCTCGGCTCTATAATAAACTCCGGGATAATGCTGGTATTATTCCTACCCTTGTTCATCCCTCTGCGATTGTATCCCGCTATGCCCAATTAGGTCAAGGGGTAATTATTCATGCTAATAGTGTGATTTCACCGGATGTGATTATCGGCGATGACAGTGTTGTTTCCTCTAACGATCTGATTACTCATGGAAGTCGAATGGGAGCACACTGTTTTATAGCTAGTAATGTTGTGTTGGGAGCATATGTAACCATGCAAGATTATGCTTTTATAGGTTCCGGTGCAACGATTATTTCCGGGAAGGTTTCTTATATTGGTAAGGGTGCCTTGATTGGTGCAGGAGCTGTAGTTACAAAGAATGTAGAACCTAATAAACGGGTAGCTGGGAATCCGGCTCGTGAAATTTGATTATATGACTATCCTTTCGAGTGTTTTACGTTATCATTTTTGGATCAGGGATTTCTTTCGGGGAGGTAAAATTCGTTCTCATTATATGAATGTACGATATCTTCAAGAACATGGTGCGCAAACTCAATTCTTAAGACAGCGGATGTTGACTGATTTATTGCGCTATGCAGTGAAAAATACCCGATTCTATAAAAATATAAATTCCTTGGAATTGAAAGATTTTCCTGTAGTAAATAAATCAGTATTACAGGAGCATTATGACGAAATTTTTATACCGGAGGAAGAAAACCCGTGGCAGTGTAGTGGGAAATATCATATTCAGCGAACATCAGGTTCGACGGGAACTCCCTTTGCTGTGCCTTTTGATACTCGTAAAAGGGAACGTCGCTTAGCTGAGTTGAAATATTTTGGTGAAATAGTTGGTTTCAAATCGCATGATAAATTGGTGCAACTTCGTATTTGGACTAAATGGCAAAGCAAATCTAAAGGTCAGTCCTTCTGGGAAAACATAGTTCCCTTTGATATTTCTAATTTGAATGAAACAAATTTAGAGATGTTATGTGAGACTATACGGAGCGTTCGGGCTAAATGTTTGCGTGGATATGCTTCTTCTTTCGATTTATTGGCTCGTTATGTTGGTGAGCATCATTTGAAATTACCTTCTGTAAAAATAATTATTGCAGGTAGTGAAACTTTATTTGATTCTACTCGTGAACTGGTTGAAAAGAATCTTGGTTGTCCCATCATATCTCAATATGCTAATGAAGAAAATGGCATTTTAGCACAGGAACGTGTGGGTGATAATGAACGCCGATTCTTTTTGAATGAATCTGGATATTTTTTTGAGGTCTTGAAATTTGATAGTGATGAACCTGCTGAATATGGAGAGCTTGGGAGGTTAGTGATTACAGATTTGTTTAACTATGCTTTTCCGATTATTCGATATGATAATGGAGACAATTGCATAATGAAGTTGGATGAAACAACCCAAAATCCTTATATTTCAAAATTGTATGGTCGTCGACTGGATATGATTTACAACACTCAGGGTGAACCAATTTTTCCAATGGCTTTAGCCCGTATTCTGAAAAATTATGAGATGATCTGTCAATGGCAGTTTATTCAGAAAACTTCATCCCACTATGTACTAAAGTTAGCTGTTAATTGTAAAAGCGGATTGGAAAAAACATCGAGTGATGAAATACTAACACAGCTAAAAAGACTATTGGGAGATGATTCGGATATTAGTATTGAATATGTAGATGATATTCCTGTTTTGAATTCAGGGAAAAGAAAGTCGGTAGTAAATCTTTGGAAGAATTGCCATTGTTGATATTAAATGAAAAATAATGATTGATAAAAAGGAATCAATGCTGACTTTATCCTTGTGTGGGGATATTTTTATAAGCAAACGTTTACCGATTCAATCCTATTCCGGTTTTGAGCAAATACAACAGTTGTTGCAGCAGCATGAGTGCAGATTTGCTAATTTGGAAACAACGATCCATCGGAATGAAGGTTATCCGGAAGCTTTTCCAGGAGGAGGGTATGCTATGGCTGCTCCTTCCTGTTTATTGGATTTGAAGAGAATGGGGTTTAATCTATTTAATACAGCTAATAATCATGCAATGGATTATGGTCATAAAGGTTTGTTGGCAACAGCTAAATACTTAAATGAGTTCGATATACCTTTTTCCGGTACTGGTGAGAACCTGGCAGAGGCGAGTAAACCTGCTTATTTTGAATGTTCTATGGGGCGTATTGCTTTAATTGGAGTAACAAGCTCTTTTCATGATTCTTATGCTGCCGGACCTCAAAATCAAGATATGCAAGGACGACCTGGAGTTGCTCCGTTGAGACATCAGGCTGTATATGAATTGGATAAGAATAATTATAAGGCATTATTGGATATATCAAAAGCTATCGGTATTAATAGTTATCATAATCAAGCGATAAAGGAAGGATATCTTCTGGATAACAAGAATTTTAAATTTGGTATATACGAATTTAAGGAAGGAGTAGATAATAGGGTGTATACTTTTCCTAATGAAGGAGATTTGCAACGGACAATTGCTGAAATAGCTGATGCTAAATATCAATCGGATATTGTGATAGTGAGTATACATTCTCATCAATTTACTGACGGAAATAAGCAGATTCCACCAGAATTCATAAAAATATTTGCCCATGAATGTGTTGATGCAGGAGCTAATATCGTCGTTTGCCACGGACCTCATGTTGTACGTGGAATAGAGGCTTACCATTCAAGTCTTATTTTTCATGGATTGGGAAACTTTATTTTCCAACATGAGGAGGTAGAGTATTTGCCTGAGGAGTTTTATCGGAAATATTGTAAAACTCGGGAAACTGTTACCGGTGTAGGTGAAATTATGAGTATCAGGAGCAAAAACGGTATGATTGGACTGTGTACTCAACCGGATGTGTGGAAAAGTGTAATTGTAAGTGTAAATTGTGGTATAGACTTCCTGGAAGCAAGATTATATCCGGTGGAAATTATGCTCAAAGGAAAGAGAGGATTAAAAGGCCTTCCTGTGTTGACTTCGGATTTGGCAATTATAGAAAAGATTAAAACTTTGTCAATGGATTTTGGAACAGAGATCAAAATAGCAAATAAAAATTTCGGTTCAATAAGAATATCCAGAGTATGATTGAAAATGATATTGTAATGGTTAGCGTTATATGCCAAACATATAATCATGAAAAATATATAGCAGAGTGTTTACAAAGTTTGGTCGCTCAAAAGATTAATTATCGCTATGAGATTTTGGTACACGATGATGCATCCACAGATAAAACGGCTGATATTATACGGCAATTTGAAAAAGAATACCCAACTTTAATAAAACCTATTTATCAACGGGAAAATCAATGGTCGTTAGGAAATAAAGTTTTTAGTGGAATTCAATTGCCAAGATGTACAGGAAAGTATATTGCTATATGTGAGGGAGATGATTATTGGACAGACCCGCTTAAGTTGCAAAAGCAGGTTGACTTATTGGAGAGACATATTGAATATTCAATGTGTTTTCATAATGTAATAGAGCATTGGGCGGATGGGCAAAAAGAGGATTGCTGTTTCTTTAATATTGTTGACAGAGAATATAGCGGTTTAGAAATTTATAGGAATTGGATAGTACCTACTGCTTCAGTTGTATTCAGAAAAAGTATATTGGAATCTGGACGTTCTGATTGTTTTCTGAATCCTCATTTTATATATGGTGATATTGTTTTGTTTTTGCTTGCAGCCAGTTGTGGGAAAATAGTGGGAATGAAAGAGGTGATGTCTGTGTATAGGCGCCATGAAGGAGGTATGGTCTTTGCCTATAATGTGAATCGTATTATTAGAAGTTTAGAGCATCATAAACAGGTTCCTTTAGTTTTTGGAAAACAATATAAAACGGCATCAAAGGAGTTAAGAGTTCCATTATTAGTAAGCCTTTCTTTTTATTATCTAAAGAAGAATAACTATTTCTTAATGATGAAATACTTGATACTTTCATCAGGTATCAGTATCAAGAGAACTTTCTTTTGCATTAGTGAAAAAATAATGAGGAAGATTTGAAAATTTATTATTAAATGAAAAAGATAGGCACAGGTAAACCATCTCTGTTCTTTTTGATGTTTATAATTTGGATAGTCAGTTGTTTTTTTGTTTGTGATCAAAATACAGATGGAGGTAAAACAGCAGTTTTATTATTGCTTGCTTTAAGTTACCTTGTTAGTTTTTCTTTTTTAGGAAGGATAGAGAATCTGTATAAAGAATTTCATGGGCCAGCTTACCATCTTTTTTTTGTGGTATGTTTGATCAAGTATTTTGTGATGCCACTATCGTTGTGCCTTTCTCAAAGTTTTGATACCATAGGTCCTTCAGTGGCAAGTTCTTCTTTTAATATGGCTGTAATGCTGATTATTTATGAGATGATTTGTATTGTACTTTTGAGGGTTCTATTTCTTAAGTATTATATATCGGCAAGAAAAGAATATGTTTATTCGGAAGGAATAAAGAATGGTAATAGCAGAGTGATACTTATTTTTTGGGGGGTGGTATTGGTAGGGATTATTTTGTCTTTTGTTCCTAATTTCAATATTATTCCGAAGAACCTTTTTGTCCTGGCAGAAGATTTTGAAGGACAGGATACAGCCGTCAGTTTGGGAGTGATCGTAATTTGGTGGAAGTATGTTTTTTTTCTTTCTACCTTTTCTTTTTTATACTATATGTATAAAAAAGGCTCTAACAGATTATTTTATTATCTGAGTGTATTGTTGATATTATTTTTCCTTGGATTGATAACAGGAACAAGCCGTTGGTCAATTTTATTTTTTCTTTTATTGTCCCTATACTTGTGTTCGAAAATGTTTGGTTCAAGAGTCAGAAAAATTATTTTTCCAATAAGTTTGGTTAGTTTGACTACGATTATAAGTATAACTTTATATAAATTTAGTTGGGCATTTCAGTACTCGGAAAATATGTATATAGATTTCTTTCAGGTTATGATGGGGCAATTGCAATCTTATTTTTCAGGACCTAATCTGGTGGCTCAAGCTCTTGAAATGGAGAATAATCCAATGTTTGTTCATAGAATTACTTTTTCGACTTTTATCAATGATTTTTTAGGCTCAATACCTTCTGTTGCAAGCTCTATAGATCAAACAGATAGAATTAATTATTATTTCAACAGGTATTTATTAGATTGGTATTCTGACAATACTTCCCAGATTATTCCAATGACTGCGGTTGGTGCTATTTATTTTAATATACTTTTTTCTCCAGTTTTCACGGTCTTGTTTACTTGGTTAGGATTTATATTTGAATTTAAGGGAATATCGGATAATCGAATATATAACAATTTTGTTTATTTATATGCGGCTTTTTGGTGTGTATTGGCTATTTGTTTTTGTCCACAAATTATATGGGGAAATCTAATAGGTCTTGTATTTCCTGTTTTTATTATTTATAAATTTCTCATGGCTAAGTATAGTTGTAATGAATTGTCCTAAAGTTTCTTTGCTTCTTCCGATATACAATGTAGAAAAGTATATTGAGAATTGTGTACACTCATTGTTTAAACAGTCTTATAAGAATCTTGAGTTTATATTTGTTGATGATTGTAGTTGTGACAATAGTATTTCTATATTGAGAAATGTAATGCAACAATATCCTTCAAGAGTTAAGGATGTACGGATACTGTCTCATGCTCGAAACCGTGGTGTAGCTGTTGCTCGAAATACGGCTGTTGAACAAGCATTGGGTGAATATATAATGTATGTGGATGGTGATGACTATATTGATAAGGATACAGTCAACCTTCTTGTTCAGAGAATGCAAGATACAGGTGCTGATATAGTACTTGCAGATATATACTTTGTCTACGAGAAGAAAATGATCATGCATAAAGTACCATTATTTGAATCCCCTCAGCAGTATTTGGAGTCAGTGCTAAAAAGGCAAGTAGAATTGAGCGTGTGGGGAAAACTATTTAAGAAAGACTTATTTTGTGATGTCAGATTTGTAGAAGGAGTGAACTTTGGAGAAGATTATTCTGTTTTGCCCTGCTTAATTTACAATGCGAAAAAAATAGCTAAAGTAGATGTACCTCTTTATTATTATATTCAATACAATGCGAATTCGTATACACGTAATTTGAATCTAAACTCTTTGAATCAGGTTTGTGCGGCCAATGAACATATTGCTTCTTTTTTTTCAGATAAAGATATAGATTACAAAACAGTGATGCTGCAATCTAAGTTGTATCTGAAATTACATCTTCTGAAAAGTGTATATAAAAATGGATATTTATTGAAGGAAGTTGTGAATAGGTATACGGAAGTAGATATTATCTCAACTCAGTTACCATGGCCGGATAGGCTTGTGTTTTATCTGTCTAAGAGGCATTGGTATTCGTTGTTGACTATCTATTTGAATGTTGCTATATTTTTAAGAAAATATATGTAATTTGTTTCTAATCATTTTCAGTTTTTCATAAATATTAAATGTAGTGGATTTGGTTTTCTGTACGGAAGGACGGTTTGTACGTCGTTCTGATAATTCGGTGTATAGTTTGGATGGTAGTCTGACTAATAATTTATGGTCTCGTTATCTGAACGTTTTTGATAGAATCTATGTTATGGCAAGAGTGCTTCCTGATGACTGTGTGGAAGTTAGAGATACTTATTTGGCATCAAGTGAACGGGTGTCTTTCATAGATTTACCATATTATATTGGGCCTTCTCAATATATGAAAGTCCGATTTAATTTGATTGGCGTAATAAGTAAGCATATAGAGCCTGGAAGAGTCTATATTTGTAGAGTTCCCGGACAGATTGGGAATCTTGTTATCGGAAAGTTGCAGAAAAAGAAGATACCTTATGGAGTTGAGGTAGTAGGGGATCCTTGGGATGTATTTGCACAGGGTGCCTTGAATCATTCTTTCCGCTTTTTCTTTCGTTATTACTCCTACTATTATTTGAGAGAAGCTGTGAAGAAATCGGCAGCAGCTTTATATGTTACTGAAAATACATTGCAACGCAGGTATCCGGTTCTATCTGGAGTGTTTCAGGTGTCAGCTTCCGATGTTCAGATTAATGTTGACCGATTACCCCCCATCGCAAAAGAGTTCCGTCAACGTGATATCTATCACTTAGTTTCGGTTGGTTCTTTGGAGCAAATGTATAAAGCGCCAGATGTAGTGTTATACGCAATCAGAAAATTAAAAGATAGAGGGATTAAATGTCATCTGACTTGGTTGGGAGATGGAGTCTATAAAGCTCTGATGGCAGAGTTGGCAGATAATTTGGATATTAAGGATCAGGTTTGTTTTATGGGTAATGTCCCATCCAATGAAGTGATTAGGCAGCTATCTAAATCAGATATATTTCTTTTAGTTTCAAGGACGGAAGGACTGCCTCGGGCCCTTATTGAAGCTATGGCAATGGGATTACCTTGTATTGGAACACAAGTGGGTGGTATTCCTGAATTGTTGGACAAACAAATGCTGGTTCCGGTTGATGACCCACTGGCTTTGGCAAATAAAATAGAGCTCTTACTGAACCATATAGACATGACAAACAAACAAGCAAATAGAAACTATGAATTTGCCAAGAGCTATTATGACTCTGTTCTTCAGCAAAGAAGAGAATCGTTTTATCAATACCTTATCTCCATCGTAAAATAGAGATAAGGTAATGCTTGGTGCTTGTGCAAAAAATCCTCCAAATTAAGGATAACAGTGTAGACAAACTTTATACAAATGAGAAATAAAAAGTTGTTTTATATCGTAACTACCATTCCTTTATCATTGATTTTTTTTAGGGGACAATTGGCATATTTAAGTAACAATTTTGAAATTGTTGCCATTTCATCCGATAGAGATGCCCTTGAAAAATTTGGCGAGACGGAAGGAGTTGAGACACACTATATTCCGATGGTGAGATCAATGTCTCTTCTGCATGATTTTAAAAGTCTCATAAAAATTATTTCCTTCTTCAGAAAAAATAAGCCGGACATCGTTCATGGCAATACTCCTAAGGGAAGTTTTTTGTCAATGATAGCTGCTAAACTAACTGGCGTACCTGTAAGAATTTATATGTGTCATGGACTTAGATACCAAGGATCTAGTGGCTTAATGCAGTCTGTTTTAAAAATGATGGAGCGTATTTCTTGCTATTGCTCAACAGAGGTGCTTTGTGTGAGCAATGGGGTGAAAGCAACATTGGTGGCTGATAGAATTTGTAAGATAGCTAAGCTAAAAGTTGTAGGAAACGGAAGCTCTAATGGCATTGATGTTACTAAATTTGATAGAAAAATGATTTCTACCGAAGCTATTTCTTCTATTGCGGATTTGGATGATAAGTTCGTTTTTAGTTTCGCGGGGCGTATTGTAAAAGATAAAGGTATAAACGAATTAGTATCCGCTTTTAAAAGATTAATAAGTCTATATCATGATATAATTTTGATATTGATTGGTCCATTTGAGGATAGTGATAATCCGATAGAGGAAAATACTAAAACTGAGATAGACTCGAATCCTTCCATTCATTATTGGGGAAGTCAAAAGGATGTCAGACCATTTATGTGTGCTTCAGATGTCTTTATTTTGCCATCATATAGAGAAGGTTTTGGAATGGTGCTTATGGAAGCAGGCGCTTTGGGTATTCCATGTATAACAACAAATATTACCGGTTGTAATGAAATCATTCAAGATGGTGTGAATGGTCGAATTATTCCTCCGCGTGATGAAAATGCTCTTTATGACGTAATGAAATGGTTTTATGAGCATCGAAATGACGAAGTTCAGAAAATGGCGGAACGAGCCAGGCCTATGATAGTGGAACGGTATGAGCAGCATAAAGTTTGGGAAGCATTGTTGGCAGAATATCAATTACTATCCAAATGAATATATATTCTTTTTTTTTAAAACGATTGATAGATTTTCTAGTCGTTTTTTGTGTGTTGGCTGTTATTTGGCCGATACTGCTACTTGTAATGCTTTGGTTATACTTTACCAATAAGGGTACCGGAATATTTTTTACGCAAGAGCGTCCGGGCAAAAATGGAAAGATTTTCAAGGTTATCAAGTTTAAGACGATGACGGATAAGCGGGATGCGAATGGTAAGTTATTGTCGGATGCTGAACGTTTAACAAAAGTGGGACGTTTTGTGCGCTCTACTTCAGTAGATGAGCTTCCCCAATTATTCAATGTATTAAAAGGCGATATGGCGTTAGTTGGTCCCCGTCCCTTACTTCCCCAATATCTTCCTCTTTATTCAAAGGAACAAGCTCGCCGACACGAAGTTCGTCCGGGCATTACGGGATGGGCTCAGGTGAATGGACGCAATGCCATCAGTTGGACAAAGAAGTTTGAACTGGACGTGTGGTATGTTGATCATTGTTCTTTTTTACTGGATTTAAAAATTATATTCCTTACAATAAAGAAAGTCTTTGTACGGGAGGGTATCAGTTCGGATACTTCCGTAACAATGGAGCCTTTTACCGGAAACAATTGAAACTTTAGATAATGTATTTATATGGTGCCAGTGGTCATGCCAAAGTGATCATTGATATATTACGTGCAAATAATGAGACCGTTGAAGCGTTGTTTGATGATAATGAAGCGATTCATAACCTTCTTGGTTATCCCGTATTACGTTCGTCGGAAGTCCGGGGACCGTTGATAATCAGTATCGGTAGTAATAACATCCGTCAGAAAATAGCAGAGAGCCTGAATGTGACTTTCGGTAGATCTTTTCATCCTTCATCAATTATATCTGATGAAACCGAGATTGGTGAGGGTACAGTAGTGATGCAAGGCGCTATTATTCAATCGGATGTTCATATTGGGAGGCATTGCATCATCAATACGGGAGCTTCAGTGGATCATGAGTGTGTAATAAAGGATTATGTGCACATCTCCCCTCATTGCACTCTTTGTGGTAATGTACAAATAGGAGAGGGTACTTGGGTTGGTGCTGGTTCAATTATCATTCCGGGTGTAAAAGTCGGTAAATGGAGTGTGATAGGTGCCGGCTCTGTTGTTACAAAAGATATTCCTGACAATGTTCTGGCAGTAGGGAACAGGTGTAAAATCATTAAAAACTTATCATAGTTTTTTTTATCATATAATTTTATGGACAAGAGAATTTATCTTTGCCTTGCTCACATGAGCGGCGAGGAGCAGGCTTTTATAAAGGAAGCTTTCGATACTAACTGGGTTGTTCCTTTGGGCCCCAACGTGAATGCTTTCGAAGATGAACTGAAACATTTTGTAGGACAGGATAAGGAAGTTGTTGCTTTGTCTGCGGGTACGGCGGCCATCCATCTGGGATTAATCCAACTTGGTGTAGGAGCCGGTGATGAGGTTATCTGCCAGTCGTTTACGTTCTGTGCGTCAGCCAATCCTGTAGCTTACCAGGGAGCTAAACCTGTGTTTATCGACAGTGAGGAGGATACCTGGAATATGGACCCTGTTTTGCTGGAAGAAGCCATCAAAGACAGAATCGCAAAGACAGGTAAGAAGCCGAAAGCTATTCTTCCTGTTCATCTTTACGGTATGCCTGCCAGGATTGATGAGATTTGCGCGATAGCCGCTAAATATGAAATCCCTGTGCTGGAGGATGCTGCGGAAGCTTTAGGTTCTGAGTTTAATGGCCGGAAATGCGGTACTTTCGGTACCTTTGGCGTGTTGTCTTTTAACGGTAATAAGATGATCACTACTTCGGGTGGCGGAGCTTTGATTGTTCCTGATGAAAGTACCAAGAAGCAGACCATGTTTTATGCTACGCAGGCTCGTGAACCTTTCCCTCATTACCAGCATGAAAAGATCGGTTACAATTACCGTATGAGTAATATTTGTGCGGGTATCGGTCGTGGTCAGATGACTGTGCTGGATGAGCATATTGCGCATCACCGCCATGTACATGCTCTTTACGAGAATGCTTTTGAAGGTGTGGATGGTATAACGTTGAAATCTAATCCTGATGGTCGTTTCAATGCTAATTATTGGCTGTCTACTATTCTGATAGATCCAGTGAAGACCGGTACTAATTATGATGAGGTCCGGCGTAAACTAGATGAGCGGGGAATTGAAACCCGTCCCTTGTGGAAACCTATGCATCTTCAGCCTGTCTATGCAACTAATCCTTGTTATGTGAATGGTGTTTCTGAACGTTTGTTTAATATGGGTTTATGTATTCCTGCCGGTCCTTGGGTGGCGGATGAAGATGTGGCTTATATTGTAGAGCAAATAAAAGGCTGTTGTATGAAGTAACTTGTAGTTTATTGTAGACAGGTTTCTACATAATTGTGGAAAAAATACTCAAAACAGGAAAATACTTTTTATACTATTCCTTGTTTAAGTGGTTGATATACAGTTAAATACTGCTTTGGTGATAGCTTTGGCATGCGTCTTGCACTATATTATGTAAGAGCTAACAAGAAATGTTTAACTTAAACAATTAGAATTATGAAAAAGTTATTTTTAGCAGTAGCATTGGTAATGGGATTGGGTACTTCAGTGGCATTTGCTAACAACATGGTATCAGACGTTGAAATCGCAACGATGATCAACGAGTTTAAACCGATTGATGTAAAAGAACTCCCGCAAGCAGTTCAGGATGCCATTAAAGAAAACTACTCGGAAGCGACCATCAAAGAAGCAGCCGTTGAAGTGGCTGAGGATGGAACTAAGACTTACAAGGTTACATTGGTGGATGCAGCCGGTACAGAGAATCCGGTCCTTTTCAATGAAAAAGGGGAAGTTCAGAAATAAGTTATATACGCAATAAAAAAGGTGCTCGCATGGGCACCTTTTTTATTATTCATATTGTATAAAGCGAATGCGGGTACCTTCACAGGCACCCGCATTTGCTTTTATGACTTATTCACTACAAAGCATTATTTTATTCTTTTGTAGCCGTATACTGGAAGTCCGTTTAGTTCTTCTTCGATGCGCAACAGTTGGTTGTACTTAGCCATGCGATCGGAACGGCTTAACGAACCGGTCTTGATCTGCCCGCTGTTGGTTGCTACGGCGATGTCGGCAATAGTGGCGTCTTCCGTTTCACCGGAGCGGTGGGAAGTAACCGTGGTATAGCCGTGGCGGTGAGCCATTTCGATAGCATCCAGCGTTTCGCTGAGCGAGCCGATCTGGTTGACTTTAATGAGGATAGAATTGGCACAGCCCATAGCAATGCCTTTGGCAAGGAACTCTACGTTTGTTACAAACAAGTCGTCTCCTACCAGCTGGCAACGATCGCCGATACGTTCGGTCAGCTTCTTCCAGCCGTCCCAGTCGTTTTCGCTCATTCCGTCCTCAATAGAGTCAATCGGGTATTTATTAATCAAATATTCCATGTAATCAATTTGCTCATCTGCAGTACGCTTCTTACCTTTCTCACCTTCGAAGATAGTGTAGTCGTACACTCCATTCTTATAGAATTCAGAGGATGCACAGTCCATACCGATTTTTACATCTTTACCCGGTTCGTAGCCTGCTGCTTTGATAGCTGCCATGATGGAATCCAGTGCATCTTCAGTACCGTCCAATGCAGGGGCAAAACCTCCTTCATCTCCTACGGCAGTGCTCAGACCGCGGTCGTGCAATACTTTCTTCAAGGCGTGGAATACTTCAGTACCCATGCGCAGGCCTTCACGGAAAGAAGGTGCACCTACAGGGCGGATCATGAATTCCTGGAAAGCAATGGGAGCGTCGCTATGTGAACCTCCATTGATGATATTCATCATGGGGACAGGCATAACGTAAGTATTTACTCCGCCGATATATCTGTATAAAGGTATGTCGAGGTAATTCGCAGCAGCCTTGGCTACAGCCAGAGAAACACCCAGAATGGCATTGGCACCCAATTTTGATTTGGTAGGAGTACCGTCCAGTTCCAGCATCTTCTTGTCAATGGCACGTTGTTCCAATGCCGACCAGCCGATGAGGGCCGGAGCAATAATGGTATTTACGTTTTCTACGGCTTTCAGAGTTCCTTTACCACCATAGCGTTTCGGATCTTTATCGCGTAATTCCAGTGCTTCGTGTTCACCGGTTGAGGCGCCTGATGGTACGGCCGCACGTCCCATAACACCACATTCCAAAACTACGTCCACTTCTACCGTGGGGTTACCGCGTGAATCGAGTATCTCGCGGGCTACAATCTTTTCAATTTTCATAATTATCTTCTTAATTTTTGTTGCAAAGGTCGCACAAATGAGGAGATGGAGCAATACCTACAAATAGTGAATATCCTTTTCGTGAATACTTATATATTGTTATTTGTGAATTATATCATATTGTAATCTATAACCTCGTATTCTCCCTCCTGCAATCTTTATTGCTTTCCTTTTGTAATCTCAAGTCTTTTTGTATCTTTGTTCCCGACCCCAAATCTATTACAAAATGAAAGTACTAACTATCCATGATCTGAGAATTATCAAGAAAAGGGCAGAAGGCACGCTCTTGCTACGCGAAGAAAGCAATGAGACGGTTGCGGCGCAATGCTGTGGGTTGGCATTGGGAACCGAGCATCTGCAAATTCTGATCTGTGGCGGTACAGGTTGCAAGGCATCCGACAGCCACATTATTGCTGAACGTCTTCAGCAAGCACTCGAGAGAAATAATATTGCCGACAAGGTGGACATTATCACTACCGGTTGTTTCGGCTTTTGTGAAAAGGGACCTATCGTAAAGATTATCCCTGATAACACTTTCTATACCCAGGTGGTTCCTGATGATGCCGACGAGATAGTCAGAGAGCATATTATCGGGGGGCGGAAGATAGAACGGCTGCTCTACATCGATCCGAAGACGGAGAAAACCGTCAGTGACTCCAAGCACATGGATTTCTATCGGAAGCAGATGCGCATCGCTTTGCGTAACTGTGGTTTCATCGATCCCGAAAACATTGAGGAATATATTGCACTGGATGGCTATATGGCATTGGCAGATAGCCTGCTCCATAAGAAGCCGGAAGAAGTGATTGACGTGATAAAACGTTCCGGACTTCGCGGACGCGGTGGTGGTGGTTTCCCTACCGGACTGAAGTGGGAGTTTGCCAATAAGCAGAAAGCCGACATGAAATATGTGGTGTGTAATGCCGATGAAGGGGACCCCGGTGCTTTTATGGACCGCTCCATCATGGAAGGTGATCCGCACTCTATTGTTGAGGCTATGGCAGTTTGCGGTTATTCCATTGGTTCTCCGAAAGGATTGGTTTATATCCGGGCTGAATATCCGCTGGCCATACAAAGATTGAAAATAGCTATAGCCCAGGCACGTGAATACGGGTTGCTGGGAAAAAATATATTCGGTACGGATTTCAGTTTTGATATTGAAATACGTTACGGTGCGGGAGCATTCGTATGCGGTGAGGAAACTGCGCTGATTCACTCTATGGAAGGAAAGCGCGGCGAACCTACCTTGAAACCTCCTTTCCCTGCCGAAGCCGGTTATCTGGGCAAGCCGACCAATGTGAATAATGTGGAGACACTTGCCAATATTCCTATTATCCTGACAAAGGGAGCGGAGTGGTTCTCTTCTATCGGTACGGAACGTTCGAAAGGGACAAAAGTATTTGCCTTGGCCGGTAAGATTAATAATGTCGGTTTGATAGAAGTGCCAATGGGTACGACACTGCGTGAGGTGATTTATGAAATTGGCGGTGGCATTAAGGGCGGAAAGAAATTCAAGGCAGTGCAGACGGGTGGACCTTCGGGGGGATGCCTGACAGAAAAGCATCTGGATACACCGATTGACTTTGACAACTTGCTGGCGGAAGGCTCGATGATGGGTTCCGGTGGTATGATTGTGATGGATGAGGATGATTGCATGGTTTCTGTGTCACGCTTCTATCTTGATTTTACGGTGGAAGAATCATGCGGAAAATGTACGCCTTGCCGTATTGGTAACAAGCGCTTGCTGGAACTGCTGAACAAGATAACCGAAGGACGAGGTACGATGAAAGATCTGGATGCACTCTCTACCTTGGGAAAGGTGATAAAAGATACTGCCTTGTGCGGGTTGGGACAGACTTCACCCAATCCGGTACTGTCTACGCTCAATAACTTCTATGATGAATATGTGGAGCATGTAAGGGATAAAACCTGTCGGGCGAAGCAGTGCAAATCATTGCTGACTTATACCATTAATCCGGAACTATGTATCGGTTGCCATCTTTGCTTTAAACATTGTCCGGCGGATGCCATTCTGGGTGATGTGCGCAAACCGCATGTCATCAATCCGGACAAGTGCATCAAGTGCGGCATGTGCATGGCACGCTGTAAATTCAAAGCAATCAATGTCTGCTAAAAACTACTGCTATGGAAGAAAAACAAATAACCCTGCAAATAGACCGCCATTATATTACCGTGCCCGAAGGCTCGACTATCCTGGAAGCTGCACGGAAAATAGGTATAGATATACCTACCCTTTGCCATATTGATTTGAAGGGTACTTGCGTTAAGAATAATCCGGCTTCGTGCCGTATTTGTGTCGTGGAGGTGGAAGGACGCCGTAATCTGGCTCCTGCTTGTGCTACCCGTTGTACAGAAGGAATGGTGGTGCGTACCAGTACCTTGCGTGTGATGAATGCCCGCAAGGTGGTGGCTGAACTGATACTTTCGGATCATCCGAATGATTGCCTTACCTGTCCGAAGTGCGGTGACTGTGAGTTGCAGACTTTGGCATTACGTTTCAATATCCGGCGGATGCCTTATAATGGTGGGGAGCTTTCGCCTCGTAAGCGTGAAGTCACTTCGTCCATTGTGCGGAATATGGATAAGTGTATATTCTGCAGACGTTGCGAGAGTGTATGCAATGAAGTGCAGACGGTAGGCGCCTTGGGAGCCATTCGCCGTGGTTTCAATACTACGATTGCTCCGGCTTTCGATAAGATGATGAGCGATAGTGAATGTACTTATTGTGGACAATGTGTAGCTGTTTGTCCGGTAGGGGCATTGACGGAACGCGATCATACTAACCGCTTGTTGCTGGATCTGGAAAATCCGGATAAGGTAGTTATTGTACAGACAGCTCCGGCTGTTCGTGCGGCTTTGGGAGAAGAATTTGGATTGCCTGCCGGGACATTGGTAACGGGAAAGATGGTATACGCTCTTCGTGAATTGGGTTTTGATTATGTATTTGATACAGACTTTGCCGCCGATCTTACCATCATGGAAGAAGGTGCCGAGATATTGAATCGCCTGACACGTTATATGAATGGGGATAAATCTGTTCGCCTGCCTATCCTGACTTCCTGTTGTCCGGCATGGGTAAATTTCTTTGAACATCATTTCCCCGATATGCTTGATATTCCTTCTACGGCACGTTCGCCGCAGCAGATGTTCGGTAGCATTGCCAAGACATTCTGGGCGGAGAAGATGGGTATTCCGCGTGAAAAGCTGGTAGTGGTATCTATTATGCCTTGTCTGGCGAAGAAGTATGAGTGCGACCGCAATGAGTTTAAGACAGATGGCAGTCCGGACGTGGATTATTCTATTTCCACCCGTGAACTGGCACGACTTATCAGACGGGCTAACATAGGTTTTACGCTACTGACGGATAAGGAATTCGATCAGCCGATGGGAGCTTCGACAGGTGCTGGTGTCATCTTCGGAACGACCGGTGGTGTGATGGAAGCGGCGTTACGCTCGGTTTATGAGATTTATACCGGACGGATATTGGAGAATGTGAACTTTGAACAAGTACGTGGCTTGGCCGGTGTGCGCCGTGCAACGATTGATCTGGATGGTTTTGAATTGAAGGTGGGTATTGCTCATGGTCTGGGTAATGCGCGTCATTTGCTGGAAGATATTCGCCATGGACGGAATGAGTATCATGTGATTGAGATTATGGCATGTCCGGGAGGCTGTATCGGTGGTGGCGGGCAACCGTTGCATCATGGCAACTCGGAAGTGTTGTATGCGCGTGCCAATGCATTGTACCGGGAAGATGCACAGAAGCCTTTGCGTAAGTCGCACGAGAATCCGTACATCAAGACTCTGTATGAGGAATATCTGGGTAAGCCGCTGAGTGAGACTGCGGAACGGTTGCTACATACGCATTATTTCAATAAGGCGATTGATTAACTTATTAAAACGGAGAAACTATGTCAGATATCAAATTAGCCTGTGACGTTGCCGAACAAGTGCGTGCTATTTGTGACAAGCATGGCAACCAGCCGGGCGAACTTATCAATATACTTCATGAAGCGCAGCATCTGCACGGCTATCTGCCGGAAGAGATGCAGCGCCTGATTGCTGCGAAGTTGAATGTTCCGGTGTCGCGTGTGTATGGTGTGGTAACATTTTATACTTTCTTTACGATGACTCCTAAAGGTAAACATCCTATTTCGGTGTGTATGGGAACGGCGTGCTACGTACGTGGTTCGGAGAAATTGCTTGAAGAATTCAAGCGCGTATTGGGCATCGAAGTCGGAGAGACGACACCGGACGGGAAGTTTTCACTTGATTGCCTGCGTTGCGTAGGAGCATGCGGACTGGCACCCGTAGTGATGATTGGAGAGAAGGTGTATGGGAGGCTTCAGGCGGTGGATGTGAAGAAGGTGCTGGAGGAACTGGAGTAGAGTGGTTCATTATTTTTCTATTTTGTCTAGTATTCCACTGATGTAGGCAATTGCTACCCCATAATTTGTCATGGGTACTTGTTGTGCACGTGCCTGTTCAATGCGATTCAGTACATACTTTCTATTGAACATACAGGCGCCACAGTGGATAATCAAATTGTATGGGGATAAATCTTCAGGAAAATCATTTCCGGAGACAATATCTATCTGTAATCCTTCACCTGCTCGTTTACGCAACAGGTGGGGGATTTTTACTCTGCCGATATCTTCTGCCAGTGGAGCATGGGTACAGGCCTCGGCTATCAATATGCGGGATTGTTCCGTTAGTCGGTCGATGGCGGATGCACTTTCTACATAATAGTGTATATCTCCCTTGTAGCCGGCAAAGAGTACGGAGAAGGAAGTGAGTCGGCTTTCAGCCGGTTTCTGTTCGTATACGGTGTGGAATACTTGCGAATCTGTGATAATTAATTTGGGGGGATTAGCAAGTGCGCATAGTGTATCTTTCAGCTTATCTGTGGTACAACTCATAATCAGGCATTTCTTGTCCAGAAGTTCGCGGATTGTCTGTACTTGGGGAAGGATAAGTCGTCCTTTAGGTGCCTGAATGTCCTGGGGCATGACTAACACTACTACATCACCTTCTGCTACGAGGCTTCCGGTGATGGTTTGTTCTCCGAAATCGGCAGGTAACTTTTCCAGAATGGCGCGGTGGATGGCTTCGATACCTGTGCCGTCTTTGGCACTGACGATGATGGGAAGTTGCCTGCAACTGACTTTTATCTGTTCTGCCAACTCTGTAGTATTGGGGCGTACATCAGCTTTGTTCAGAATCAATATGACAGGGATGCCTTGTTCCTTCAATCGTTGAAGCCATTCCTGTTCCTGTGCGTCTCCGGTTTCACAAAGCAATAGGGCTATGTCTGTTTTTCCAATAACTTTCAATGTGCGTTCTACGCGCATTTCTCCCAGCTCGCCTTCGTCATCGAATCCCGGAGTGTCAATAAGAAGGCATGGACCGAGTGGATGAATTTCCATTGCTTTTGTCACAGGATCAGTAGTAGTGCCGGGAGTGGGGGAGACAATAACGGTATCTTGCCCCGTCAAGGCATTGACAAGACTGGATTTTCCACTGTTTCGCCGTCCGAAGAGGGCGATGTGCAGGCGGTTGGCATTAGGAGTCTGATTCATTAGTCTCAATATTAAGGGGGGTAATAAATTAAAATCTGAAATCTCTTTTCCCTTCCTCTATCTCATGCAGGTTTTGCAAAGCTATTTCCCGGATTTTCGGATTCGGGATGCGCTCCATCTCTTCATGAATGAGGCGGATACCTTTCTCCCGGGTTTCGGGTGAAGCATAATCTTCCAGATATTCTTTCAGAGTCATCAAAGCATTGGGCTGACAGCAATTTGCTATCTGTCCCCGCTTGACAAGAGACATGAAACGGTCACCCGTCCGCCCTTCACGATAACAAGCCGTACAGAAACTGGGGATATGTCCCAGATCGAGCAACCAGTTTACAACTTCATCCAGTGTGCGGCGGTCGCTGATATCGAATTGGGCCGAGTTCTCTTCTTTCGTCTCCGGTACGGCATATCCGCCTACGCTGGTACGTGAGCCGCCACTGATTTGTGAAATACCTAATTCCAATACCTTGCGTCGTACAGCTTCCGATTCACGGGTGGAAATGATCATTCCGGTGTAAGGCACTGCAATGCGGATTACCGCAACGAGGCGGCAGAACATTTCATCAGAAATGGCATTGGGGAAATCTTTTGTTTCAATATCATCCGCCGGACAGATACGGGGTACACTGATTGTATGCGGTCCGACACCGAATGCCGCTTCCAGATGTTCGGCATGCATCAATAATCCTACGAAATCGTATCGATAGGTATTCAGTCCGAACAATACACCTATACCTACATCGTCGATACCACCTTCCATGGCGCGGTCCATAGCTTCGGTATGATAGGAATATTTGCTTTTAGGACCTGTGGGATGCAAGGTCTCATAATTCTCCTTGTGATAGGTTTCCTGAAAAAGAATGTAAGTACCGATACCTGCATCTCTCAGCCGGCGATAATTCTCTACCGTTGTAGCGGCAATATTCACGTTTACCCGCCGGATAGCACCATTCTTATGATGAATACCATAGATGGTCTGAATAGATTCCAGAATATAATCGATGGGATTACGTAGCGGGTCTTCGCCGGCTTCCAGTGCCAGACGTTTGTGTCCCATATCCTGCAAGGCTATCACTTCCCGGCGTATTTCTTCCTGTGATAATTTCTTGCGGGCGATAGTGCGGTTCTTTGCATGATAGGGGCAGTAAACGCATCCGTTCACACAATAATTGGAAAGGTATAACGGGGCGAACATTACGATGCGGTTGCCATATAGTTTTTGCTTAATTTCTCGTGCCAGATGGAAGATACGTTCCGTCAGGTCGGGCTGGTCGCATTCTAACAGTAGAGCGGCTTCACGATGGGACAAACCTTTGCATGAGGCTGCCTTTTCGAGCAGACTCTCAATGAGGGCACGGTTGTCTTTATTGGTGCGGGCATAGTCCAGCGTGTCCAGTATCTCCTGGTGATCGATGAACTCTTCTGCCTGCTTTGAACTTACATTATACACGTTTTTAGTGATTAGGGGTGAGTGATTAGTGATTAGTAGTCTCCTCTTTCTTTCGATATCCGGTATCCGATAACCGTCAGTTTTTCTTCTAATTGTTGTAAGCCTTCTGCAGCTTCGGCTCCCAAAGAGGCTTTGTTATCATAAAGTGAGTATTTGTTCCGTTGTTCCGGGGGAGAAAGGTTTGGCATTACTACGTTGGCTCCTGCCAGTATTCCGCGTTCTCGTCCATCCGGTGCGAGCGTTGCTAATGCTGTGGTAGAGGGTAATAACACCTTCGGATGCATTAACCGGAAGATGGAAAGAAGTTTCAGAGTCATCTCCATGCTTCCCGGCAGGCATGCTGCAAACGGGGTATCGTGGTGCGGAATAAAAGGACCGATTCCTATCATTTCAGGATGAAATTGCTCTATAAAAAGGAGGTCTTCCACCAGATGATCGGTGTTTTGTCCCGGACTGCCTACCATAATACCTGTTCCTGTCTGATATCCTATTTCTTTCAGCCATGCCAAACATTGCAGGCGTTGTCTGATAGACATCTTGTCGGGGTGCAGATGATGGTAATGCTCCTCATTATGCGTTTCGTGGCGGAGCAAATATCGATTGGCACCTGCCCGGAAAAAATGCTCGTAAGTCTCACGGGACTTTTCGCCTAATGATAGTGTGATGGCGCAATCCGGAAACTCACGACGTATAGCCGTAACAGTTTCAAGGATAAAACCATCTTTTACGGAGGATGTTTCACCACCTTGCAAGACGAAAGTCCGGAAACCGAGGGTATATCCTTCACGACAACATTCCAGAATATCCTCCCGTGTCAACTCATAACGGAGAACAGATTGATTTCCTTTCCGTATACCGCAATAATAGCAATTGTTACGGCAGTGGTTGGTAATCTCAATCAGCCCACGAATAAATACCCGATTGCCAAACTGTTCAAGTGACACCTCCCGTGCCTGCTCCTGCAGATACTTTAAAGTATCAGCGTCTTGGCAAAGGAGTAGTGCTTTATATTCTTCAGCACTTAGGCTTCGTTCACTATGCAATCGGTCAATCAGATTCTTCATGTTATTTTATTAATGGATACGCGGACGACACGAACTAAACGGACGAGCGCGGATTTTTATTTTTCGTCCGCAGATGACGCACGATAACGAGGATTTAGTTATCAATAAGCGTAGCCTTTTAAATCCGTGTTCGTCCGTTTAGTCCGCGTTGTCCGCGTACCTATTCATCAATTTCAATACGTCTTTTCCTGTTTAGCTAATTCTTGTACAAATTGACGTTTACCTGCGGCAATCTCATTGTGCGTACAAGGTCCGGTGATACAGCCACCTTCACATGCCATCACTTCTATAAATTGCCCCGGTGCTTTGCCCGATTTGGCATACGCCCGCAATGAACCGATGGTTTTCTTATCCAGATTAGCTACTTGGATGGCATTGATTTTGTCAGCTTCTTCTTTCAGATAGGCTTTTACTGCTCCCATTACGCCACCAGCCTGGGCAAATCCATGTGCCTCGCGCACGGATGCAAACGACATGGTATAAGGTTGCGATTGTTCCAACTGAATATCCAGTCCGTCCAATACTGATGCCACTTCTTCGAAAGTCATAACAAAATCCACAGCTTCATCACGCTGGGCCTCTTTACGTTTGGCTACACACGGACCGATGAAAACTACTTTAGCATCCGGATGTTTCTCCTTGGCGATGCGTGCTGCGTAATACATCGGTGAACCTGTGCCTGAAACATAAGGTTTCATGCCCGGAATATGTTTGTTTACGAGTTCGATGTAGGAAGGGCAACAGGAAGTGGTCATAAACTTCTGTCCTTCTTCCAACTTCTCTATCAATTCATGTGCTTCGTTGCTGACCGTATCCATAGCTCCCTGAGCCACTTCGATGACATCAGTGAATCCCACAGCTTTGAGGGCGCCGTATACCTGCTCAATGGTAGTCTTGAATTGTCCCAAAATAGACGGTGCTACAATGGCCACTATTTTTTCTCCTTTGCGTATCTTGTGCAGGATATCGAATACCTGTGACACTTCGAAAATTGCTCCGAACGGACAAGCGTTGAGACACTTGCCGCAATAGATACATTTGCTTTCGTCGATGTGTTCGATACCTTTCTTATCCTTGCTGATAGCTTTCACCGGACAAGCCTCTTCGCAAGGTACGGGGATATAAACAATAGCATGATAAGGGCAGCTTTTGTGGCAAATTCCACAACTGATACATTCATCATGATCTATCCATGCCTGTCCGCTTTCTTTTACATGGACAGCTTTTTTCGGACAGTTGGTCTGGCAGCTACGGGCAGTACATCCGCGGCAAAGGTTGGTGATTTCGTAATTGATTTGTACACAGGCGGAACATGCTTCATCAATCACACACATGATGTTATCTTTCGGCGTTCCGTTTTCTGCACGGTCCAGTGCATGTGCTGCATACTCTGATAATGGGGTTAATTCATCTTTTTCATCTTCCATATCCAGTCCCAGTAACGGCAGTGATTTGTATTTCCATACGGCGCGTTCTTTATGTACGCAACAGCGTCCTGCATGCTTTGACCTTCTTGGACTCAATTCAATGGGAAGACGGTCTATTTTCTCTACAAGTTCGTTATCCCTCCACAGTTTTACCAGCTCTGTCAGCAATCTGTGACGGACGATCATAATATTGTTGGTAAATGCCATAATATTTATTATCGGATTAGTTAGTCGGTGATTACGGTGCAAAGATAATGAAAAGTTATAGTTTCTATGAACCTTTCTACCCTCAATATGCTTATCTTTGTATCAGAATAAAAAACGAAATTGATGATGAAAGACTTTATTTACTATGCACCCACACAGGTTGTGTTTGGAGCATTATCGGAAGAAAAAACAGGGAAATTGGTGAATCAATATGGCGGCACTAAAGTTCTGGTACATTATGGCGGACAGAGTGCAGAGCGTTCCGGTTTGCTGGATAAAATATGCCGGGCATTGGAGGCAGAAGGCATTGCTTACGTAAAACTGGGCGGGGTGGTTCCTAATCCACGTTTGTCGAAAGTGCACGAGGGTATTGAACTGTGCCGGAAAGAAAAGGTTGATTTCATTCTTGCTGTAGGTGGCGGTAGTGTGATCGACTCTGCGAAGGCGATTGCTTTCGGTGTACCTTATGAGGGTGAAGTATGGGACTTTTATATGGGACGAGTCCATGCGAAAGCTTGTCTGCCGGTTGCTACCGTGCTGACAATTCCTGCTGCGGGGAGTGAAATGAGTAACAGCACCGTGATAACTAATGAGGACGGTGATTTGAAAAAAGGTTATTCCAATAACCTGTGCCGTTGCAAGTTTGCTGTGATGAATCCGGAACGGACTTATACATTGCCCAGCTATCAGACAGCTTGTGGTGTAACGGATATTATGATGCATACTATGGAACGCTATTTCTCTCATGATGACGATATGACGGTGACTGATGCCATTGCTGAAAGTATTCTCCGTACGGTAAAAGATAGCGTTTTTGAAGTACTGAAGGAACCGGAGAATTATGTACATCGTGCCCAAATTATGTGGGCAGGTAGCTTGGCACACAATGACTTGACGGGATGCGGAACAACCGGTGACTGGGCAACGCACCAGCTTGAACATGAACTGAGTGCACTATTCGATGTAGCACATGGTGCAGGTCTGGCAGCTCTTTGGGGAAGCTGGGCACGCTATGTCTACAAGGAGAATGTAACCCGTTTCGCTCAGTTTGCCGTGAATGTGATGGGTGTAACGAATGATTTCAAATCACCCGAACATACCGCTTTGGCAGGTATTGAAGCCATGGAAGATTTCTATCGCGCAATTGGAATGCCGGTTAGTATTTGCGAGCTGATAGGGCGACAGGCCACTGACGAAGAAATCAAACTTATGGCTGATAAATGCAGTTCCGGTGGTAGTGCAACAACCGGAAATTTGAAGGTTTTACATCGCGATGATATGGAAAATATCTATCGGATGGCAAATAGATAACGGATTTTTTATTGTTTTTCTGACAAATTCTTGTTATCTTAGGAGCATATATCAAATTGGGGGGTAGTAAAGAAAGTCCTGACCCACAGGCAAAGAATATGAGAATACATTTTGAGATTAGAGAAAAACTACCTGAAATTATCGAAGAGATCCTGAATTGTGAGAGATGGACAACTTTAGTAAAAGAGGATATTTCAGGCAGAAAGTTGGTTGTCATCCGTGATCCGAATTACAATTCGGAGGCGACAGTAGAAATCTATGCCCGCGAGATTATCATCAAGACGGCATGGTCAAACTACACGTATCGCTTGTTTGTTTTGGGCGATAATGTTTGGTGTGAGTACAATGGTGCTTATCGTGGACTGCTGGAACAAAATCTATTGCCTACCATTACTCCCAGGGAAGGTTTGTTGGAGTCCGAGGTATTGGATAGTTCTTTGTACGGGAGTGAAAAGAGGAAACTTAGAGAGTATGCTGAAGACAATTTGAAACTGAAAAAATTCCGACGCGAGAACTTTAATGAAGATCGTACAGGTGTGGCTCATTTCGACCATCCCAAGAGGGTATATGACGAATTTATTAAAGAAGATTACGTAGTCCCATCTTCCGACAAATAACGAGGTAGGAAGATGATCATCAGTGCCAGTCGCAGGACGGATATACCTGCTTTTTATTCGGAGTGGTTTCTCAACCGGATAAAAGAAAGGTATGTTCTGGTGCCTAATCCGTATAATCCTAATATGATCAGCAGGGTCAGCCTGGACCCTGCTGTTATTGATTGTGTTGTCTTTTGGACGAAGAATCCTGCACCGATGATTGATAAACTGGACAGATTGCAGAACTATAAATACTATTTCCAGTTTACACTGAATCCGTACGGAACGGAACTTGAAAGTAAACTGCCGCCACTTCAAAAGCGTATAGATACATTCAAACGCCTTTCTGATAAAATAGGAAGGGAGAAAGTGCTGTGGCGATATGATCCTATTCTTACGAACGAACAATACACAGTTACTTTTCATCAGGACAAATTTGCTGAAATGGCATTTGCTTTGCATGATTATACTGAAAAGTGCATGTTGGGTTTTATTGATCATTATCCACATGTGCGTGCCTCTCTCCGTGAATTTCATATCGAGCCGTTGATAAAGGAAGATATTGATTCAATGGCCATTTCATTTAAGAAGACTGCGGATGAATGTTCGATGGAGTTAGATACTTGTACAACGAAGGTCGACTTATCTCATTGGGGTATTTCGAGTGGAGTATGTGTTGACAATAGGTTGATTGAACGAATTATCGGATATCCTATTGCTGCCCGTAAAGATAAGAATCAGCGGGAAATTTGCCGTTGTGTGGAAAGTATTGACATCGGCACTTATGAAAGCTGCCTCAATGGCTGTATTTATTGTTATGCCATTAAAGGTAATTATAATACGGCGAAATTTAACCGGAGTAAACACGATAAGGATTCTCCGATGCTAATCGGGGAAGTGGATAAGGATGCAGTTATTAAAGAACGGGAAATGAAGAGTCTGCGTACCGATCAGCTTTCTATGTTTTATTAAAAAATCATTCTGACCGGAAACAATTACTGCTTGGATTGTTGTACCTGATAATTAACTTATAATTTAGTATATCCTTAAAATAAAAGGTATGGAGAAAGAGACTGAACAAGAATTAATAAAAAGAATGATTGGTTTTCAGAAGGAGGAAATAACATCGAGTATTATATACCAGAAGTTAGCGACAAAGGAAAAGGATCCTCATAACCGGGAGATATTGCAACGTATTGCGGAGGATGAAAGTAGGCACTATGCCACATTGCGAGGCTATACTCATCAAGATGTCAGTCCTAATCGTTTTGAAATTTTCTTTTATGTATGGTTAGTGCGTCTGCTGGGTGTCACGTTTGCCGTTCGTCGTCTGGAACTGGGAGAGAAAGAAACGAGTGGGGTGTATTCCCAATACCCGAGTATGGAACACTTTGCCGAGATGGCGCGGGATGAGCAGCACCATGAAGAAAAGCTTATTGAAATGATAGATGAGGAGCGCTTGCAATATATGGGTTCGGTAGTCTTAGGACTGAATGATGCCTTGGTGGAGTTTACCGGAGCATTGGCAGGTTTCACACTGGCACTGAATGATACGAAACTGATTGCGCTGACCGGCAGCATTACAGGGATTGCAGCGGCACTTTCTATGGCTTCTTCCGAATACCTTTCCACTAAATCAGAAAAGACTCATAATAAGCGTCCGGTTAAGGCGGCTATTTATACGGGGATAGCTTATATCATAACCGTAGTGGCTTTGGTAGGTCCGTTTATCTTATTGTCAAGTCCTGTTCTGGCTTTATGCATCATGCTGGTGATGGCGTTGCTGATTATAGCCTTTTTCAACTATTATTATGCCATTGCCCGTAATGAAAGCTTTAAACGCCGTTTCACGGAGATGGCGGTGTTGAGCTTCTCCGTGGCCGGAATCAGTTTTCTGATAGGTTATTTGCTGAAGACAGTGACAGGAGTAGGGGGATAGGGATATCCGAATACCAGACTCCCCTTAGATATCCTCAGTGTACAACTGACTGCCCGAACGAAATTTACTTTTCATGAAACGTACCAGTGATGCCGGATGACGGATACTCCTGAAGCCGATGAGGTCTACACCTATGAATGGGCTATGAATAGTGTTGCGGTAAGCAGACTATTGATAGGAGAATGATCTGAAAAAGCCCTGAAGTGCGAAACTTCAGGGCTTTTGTATTATTGTCAATCGATGAAAAATCAACTGAATTATATCTTGGAACTGTGCAGTTTTTTATAAAGTTCTACACGTTCGGCTATTTCAGCTTGAGATAGATTGGCCGGAAGCTCAATTGTTGTTCGTGGAGTAATTGCTACAAGAATAACTTCTCCAACTTTTTTCTTATGCTCTTTAAGAGCGTTTTCTGCTAACTGATTGGTCTCTGGTCGGACAATACTCTTTTTCATCATATCGAATTGTTTTTAAGTTTTCATTTTCGCTGGGGCTAATTGGCAGGTTGCTAAAAGGAACTCATTGTTCAATGTGGTTATCACTTCTTTTACGCTGCGTATTTTTTCAGAGAGAAAAGCATTGCTGCCTGCAAATGCGTATCCTCTTTTCATATTTCCTTTGGCCGCATTATACAGTGCTTTGATGATGCAGTAGGGACTTTTCTGATAGTCACACGTCTTGATGCAATGGAACGAGCAACATTTGGGCTTTTCCTGTCCTTTCTCTACATTGCGGATAAATTCTCCGTCAATGGCTCGTCCGGGCATTCCTACGGGACTTTCAATAATGAGAACGTCTTCGGGTTTAGAGTGGATATAAACCTCTTTGAAGGTTTGTGAAGCATCGCACTCTTGGGTTGTTACAAAAATGCTTCCCATTTGTACGGCTGAAGCTCCCAATTGCATAAACCGTGCAATATCTTCGCCTGTAGAGATTCCGCCTGCGGCAATTACAGGAATATCTTTTCTTTCCTTATAGCTCATTGCAATTGCTACAACCTCCGGTATCAAAGATTCCAAAGCGTATTTCTCATCTTGTATCTGCTCTTTCTTAAAGCCCAGATGTCCTCCGGCTTTAGGACCTTCTACTACTATGGCATCGGGCAAATAATCAAAGTTTTTCTGCCATTTGTCACATATAATCTTGGCTGCTCTTGAAGAAGATACGATGGGTACCAGCTTTGTTCTACTTTCCGGTGTCAGGTATAGGGGTAGATCGAGGGGAAGTCCTGCACCGGCAAAGACTACATCGATTTTTTCGTTTATGGCAGTGCGTACCATCTCTGCATAATTAGAAAGGGCCACCATGATATTTACTCCGATGATTCCTTTTGTTTTTTGGCGGGCTTTTCTGATTTCTTCTTTGAGTCCGCAAATGCACTTTTCGGTATAGTTGCCTTTGCCTTTAGGGTACAGCAGACCTAAACCTGCACATGAAATAACACCAATGCCGCCTTCGTTGGCTACGGCTGATGCCAAGCCGGACAATGAGATTCCGACTCCCATTCCACCTTGTATGATAGGTGTTTTTATTTCTATATTTCCAATAAAAAATGGCTTCATAAAACTGATATTGTAACAAGACTGTAAGCGGATAAATATACTTCCGGGTATTCTATTCGTTTAGCGATGTTCTTTTTTTTGTATTGCTGTTTTAGTTGAAAAAAGACAAGAACAGAAGTTTGATCTTCTGCTCTTGCTTGTGGGGTAGACATTAATAACGTCTGGAATTATAGCCGTTGTTACGGGGTCTTTCTTCACGAGGACGGGCGATGCTTACTGAAATAGTCTTCTGATCGTATTCAGCTCCGTTAAGTTCGTCAATTGCTTTTTGTCCATCTGTGTCGCTTGTCATTTCGACAAAACCAAATCCTCTGGATCTTCCTGATTCTCTGTCCATGATAACTTTAGCTGAAGAGGTTTCTCCATACGCTGAGAATAATTCGTTCAAGTCAGCATCATTTGTGCCAAAGCTTAAACCTGAAATGTAAATGTTCATTAGAAATTTTAATTAAATAAATATTAGTGTAAGAGTGAGGGGATAATTAAAGGAGAGGTCTGCTTAATAAGGATAAAAAGAAGAACTATACGATAACGATTCGTAACTCAAACTGCGACAAAGGTAATACAATAGTTGGGAATGGCAACTTTTAATTCGTGATTTATTAATAAAAAAGCGATAATTGTTGTTTATTAGCATTAGAGGGCTTAAAACTCTATCTTATATAGGACGTGGCGGAGCAGAGGGTGGCCGGATTCCACGAGCGGGTGATCGAATTCTTTAGTTTTTACCATACCTATCTTTTGCATCACACGTTCCGAACGCTTGTTGGGGAGTGAGGTAAAGGAGTATAATTCTTTGAGTTTCAATACAGTCTTAGCATACTCCAGGCAGGCTAAAGCTGCTTCTGTGGCGTATCCCTTGTTCCAGACTTCGGGAATCAGTCGCCAGCCTATTTCTATGGCGGGAGCAAAATCTACATCGAATGTAACTCCATGCAATCCTACATAGCCGATAAACGAGTGATCTTCTTTCTTTTCTACTGCATACAGCCCGTATCCTTTGGCGGTAAATTCTTGTTGGATACGGTGGTAGAAATCAAGAGTCTCCTGATAAGATAGCTTTTTGAGAAAGAATTCCATTACCTGGTCGTTGCTGTTTATTCCGGCAAAGACAGGAATATCTTCTTCTTTCCAATCGCGTAGAATCAGACGCGGAGTTTCCATGTATGTATTCATCTTGTTGATGCTTTATTCGTTATTATATTGAAAATTACATAGGTTTTGAATTTGGGGCACAAATTTAGGTAAAACTGTCGTATTATGAAACTTCTTGGCTATCTTTGCGCGCTGAAAACCTTGAGTGGTTTTCTTTATAAAAGAGTTCTGTATGCAAAATTTGGTAAAGAAGGAGTATAAGATTCCTTTTATTCTGGTAACTTCCCTATTCTTCTTATGGGGATTTGCACATGCGATATTAGATGTGCTGAACAAACACTTTCAAGATGTGCTGGTTATTACGCGTGCCCATTCGGCATGGGTACAGGTCATGTTCTACCTTGGTTATTTCGTGATGGCTATTCCTGCCGGACTGTTTATCAATAAGTACGGTTACCGGAAAGGAGTGGTTTTCGGTCTGTTGCTTTATGGCATAGGTTCCCTGCTTTTCATTCCCGGAGAATATTGGATGTCTTTCAACTTTTTTCTGTTCTCCCTGTTTGTCATAGCCTGTGGCTTGGTTTTTCTGGAAACAGCGGCTAATCCTTACATGACGGAATTAGGCGACCGGGAAACGGCTGCCAGTCGCCTGAATCTGGCGCAGTCATTCAATGGATTGGGTTGTATTTGCGGTCCGCTTATCGGGGGATTGCTATTGTTCTCGGAAGGGGGCGAAAGCAATATATCATTGCCTTACACACTGATGGGGATCGTTGTATTGGGAGTTGCTCTGGTATTCTATAAGATACGCCTGCCGGAGATTGTTCATGAAGCTGATGAAGAAGAAGTCGGAGAAAACGGTGCACGCGGGCTTTGGTCGCACAAGCTGTTTATCTTCGGTATTATCAGCCTGTTTTGCTATGAGATTGCAGAAATATCAATCAACAGCTTCTTTATCAATTATGTGGTGGATGACGGCTGGATGAATGCCCGCGATGCATCTGTAGTACTTTCGTTCGGTGGTCTGGGACTGTTTATGTGCGGACGTTTTGCCGGTAGCTGGATTATGCGGTATATCCGGGCAGAAAAAGTGCTGTTCGTTTGTGCAATAGGAACGGTGGTCAGTACGTCTTTGGTAGTTCTTGATCTGGGCATTTTGTCATTAATAGCTCTTTTTCTGGGATATGTGTTCGAAGCTATTATGTTCCCCACGATTTTCGCTCTCTCATTGAGGGGATTGGGTAACTATACGAAGCGTGCGTCTTCTTATCTGATGATGTCCCCCATCGGAGGAGCGGTAGGACCGCTCATGATGGGGTATGTGGCTGATCAGACCAATATGTCTTTCTCTTTTATCGTTCCGTTGCTTTCGTTTATCGTGGTGTTGCTTTATGCCTGGAAAGTAAAGCAACGTTCGTTTTGTTAATATCCGAACTTTTCCGTAGCCTTTTCCATCTGTTCGATGATGGCTACTCCAAAGGGACAGTTCGTTTCACATTGTCCGCACTGAATGCATTCCGAGGCATGATGCGAGAGCGTCTTGTAGTGTTCGCGTACTGTTTCGGGTATTTCATTCTGGGCAATGGTTAGGTTATAGTACTTGTTTACACTCGCTATATCAATTCCTACCGAGCAAGGGGCGCAATGTCCGCAATACATACAATGTCCCTGCCAGCTAAACTTTTCCAGACCTGCCATAATTGGGGTGTAATCTTTTTCTTCTTTAGTAGCATTACACCAGTTGATTGCAGCTTGCATCTCATCGCAACTTTTGCAACCGACCATTACGGAAGCAACAGCCGGACGGGTTAGCGCATACTCAATGCACTGCACTGGTGTCATAGCTTTGCCAAAGGGAGAGTTCGTTTCACTCAGTAAGTCTCCGCCGCCATAGGCTTTCATTACATCCAGACCTACACCTTTCTGCTCACAAAGTTCATAAAGTTTTTCACGTTCCGGATCTATATTTTCAAGGGAATGGGCATAACTTTCATCAGCCCATAAATCATCTACATTTTCGCTGGGTGGTTGCAAATCGTAACAGGGATTGATGGAGAACATCAGTACTTCAATCAATCCACTTTCTACAGCCAACTTTGCCACAGTAGGGTTGTGACTGCTTAGTCCGATATGGCGAATTTTACCTTCTTCTTTCAGACGCAGGGCCAGTTGGATGACAGGACCATTGAATACTTCATGGAAATCTTCTTCACTATCTACGTAGTGAATCATACCAATATCAAGGTAATCCGTATGAAGACGTGTCAACTGGTCTTCAAAGGAGGCAATTGTTTTTTCTACATCACGGGTGCGCAGATACTGATCGTTTTCCCAAGTAGTACATAGATGTCCCTGAATGATAAACTGTTGCCGGCGTCCGGTCAATGCCTTGCCGATATTACTGCGCAGATCGGGATTTGAGGTATACATATCGATAAAGTTAATTCCTTCACTGATGGCGAAGTTCATTTCCGAATGTACCTGTTCTTCCGTCTTTCCCATAAAACCTTCACAGCCCAGCGCGATGACACTAACTGATAGTCCTGTATTTCCTAATATTCTGTATTCCATGATATTTTAAATTTTTAGTATGTTTTTGCGAAGTTACTAATATTAAAGAAAACGTTCCCGTTTTAATCCGAATAAATTTGCACTGATAAATAGTCGGAATGGATATATGAAAGCTTGGGACGATTGAGATGAAGACTATTTATTTTATAATTATCCGGAAAAACGGAAACACTTATTGATGATATGGTTTTATGAAGGTCCATTTTTATATAGTTATAGGAGATTTTAAGAAAGTTATCCGAAGGCATGTTTCAGTCTTTCCAAACCTTTAGCCAACTGTTGACGTGGACAGGCAATATTGATACGGATAAAATTGTCTCCGTCTTCCCCGTACATACTGCCTTCATTGACCCAGACCTTTTCTTTTTTCAGTAGAGCCGTCACGATTTCTTCTGATGACTTCTTCAACACCGAACAATCTACCCATACCAGATAAGTACCTTCTAATTTAAGTACGGGGAAATCCGGTAGATGTTCATTGAAATAGTTTTTCAGATACTGATAATTGGTAAATAGATAACTTTTTAGTTCTTCCAGCCATTCTTCCCCTTCATTGTAGGCGGCTATCAATGCTTCCACACCGAATGGGTTCACATCACAAACCTCATTGATATTGGTGGCTTTATCTATTTTCCTGCGTATATTGGCATCAGCGGAAATGATGTTTGCAATCTGAAGTCCGGCCAGGTTAAAAGCTTTGCTGGGTGATGTGCAAGTGACGGAGTGCATCAGGAACTCTTCAGAAAGGGATGCAAAAGGTGTATAAGTATATCCCGGAAAGACCAGTTCACAATGTATTTCATCTGACACTACCTGTACATCATTCCGGAGGCAAATCTCACCGATACGTATTAATTCCTGTTTGCTCCAGACTCTTCCGGCCGGATTGTGCGGATTACACAACAACAGTAATTTTACTTTCGGGTCTGCCGCTTTCTTCTCCAGATCGTTAAAATCAATCCGATAGGTGTTATCCTCATAGATCAATGGATTGGAAATCATCTCGCAACCATTATTACGGATGGAAGAAAAGAAACAATTATACACCGGAGTCTGCACCAGGACTCTATCACCGGGATCCGTCAGGGCTTTTATGACTGCTGACAAAGCCGGTACTACTCCAGTTGTATAGATCATCCATTCTCTCTCTATTTTCCAATTGTGACGTCTGTCGAACCAGTGGATTACCGCATGATAATAGCTGTCAGGTACGCGGACATAACCGAAGATACCATGTTCTACTCGCTTTTTCAGTGCTTCTGTTACGGCTGGGGCTGTACGGAAATCCATATCGGCTACCCACATTGGCAATATGTCGGCATCATTGGCAGAATCCCATTTGTAGGAGTTCATACCCCGGCGTGGAATGATTTCATCAAAATTGTATTTCATATCTAATCAGTCAAAACAGGTTTGGTCGTCCCATAATTTCAATTCACAGTTGCCCGGTGCTTTTATATTCTCATCCAGGATTATAGCTCCGAAACTTTCGGCAGTGATACTTCCTGTACGTGGATTTTTTACACTGTGAACCGGACTATGGATAGTGGCCTGCACACTACTATATTCAAAAGCGAGGTCTGCATCTTCTGTCATCGTGCAGTTTTCCATAATCAGATCGTGAGCATAGCAAAGCGGCTGTGTACCTGAAATCTTGCAGTTCACCAGACGCAGATTTCTGGAATGCCAGCCTAAATATTCCCCATTCAATACAGAGTCGTAAACCGTCACGTTTTCCGTATTCCAGAAAGCATCCTTTGAATTGATTACCGCATTACGGATTTCTACGTTTTTGCAGTATTGGAAAGAGTAGTTACCATTCATCTCAAAGTCATTAATCCTGATATTTTCACCGTGTACAAACAGGTAATCACCTCTGTCTACTTTTACATTCTTCAACTCTGCATTCCGGCAAAACCAGAGGGTTTCCAGTGCATAGGGCAGTTGTACGTTTTCCAGCCGGATACCATCCATTTCACGGAACATCTTCGGCGCTTCTACCAAAGTGTCTGTCATTTGCAGATTATTGGAATACCAGAGGGCAGCACGTGCTCCTTCCGTAAACAGGCAGTTTTTCACAACGAAACCATCGTTATGCCAGAAAGGATATTTTCCTTCGAAACGGCAATTTACAGCTTCGATATTACTACATTCTTTCAGGGCAGATTCACCGGTATGGATTGTTACGTTTTCCAGATGAAGATTGTGAGTGGCGAACAAAGGGCGTTCACCTTCGTAATGAGTGTCTTTAATTAGTTCCATTATTCAAGTTTTTTTGCTTGTTGTTTATTAAATGATTGATTGTCTTTTTCTATATTGCAAAAATACGGCGGAAATGGGTTACTCCTTGTAGACGGATTACGGACATAATAACCCGGATTACAGATTCTGTTTGTCGGGTACAAAAGGGGCTGCATCGGAAGATAAATTCATGTTTCTCATTATCGTTTAGAACATGAATTTGACTCGGATGCAGCCTCTTATAATAACTGGTTTTATGAATTAACGAAACGATTTGCGGTAAATCTCCACGCAGTCTTCGTGTTTCAATTCGTAAGGGTTGGCAAGGAATAATCCGCCCATTGTTTCCTTGGCATTGGTGGCAAGGGTATCAAATTCATCGGGCGTAAATCCATAATCACTCATTTTCAGGTTTGCCACTCCACAAGCTTCCTGAAGTTTTACCAGCATGGTGATAAAGTCTTCCGGTTTATCAGCATTCGGCATACCCATTGCTTGTGCCATTTTGATGAATCGTTCATCACAGGCATGCTTCTCTATAAAGAATTCATAGAATGCTTTGGAGATCATAATCAATCCGGCACCATGTGGCAGCTCCTGATGATAAGCGCTCATTGCGTGTTCTAAAGAGTGTTCGGCAGTAGTGCTACAAAAGGTCATTACCGCACCGGACAGATTATTGGCGAATGCGACTCTTTCACGAGCCTCCATATCAGCTCCGTTGGCAACTGCACGCGGTAGATATTTAGCTACATTTTCAATAGCGGTCAATGCATACATATCGCTCATCAGACTGGCAGTTTTAGAGATATAACATTCTGTAGAGTGGAACAGCGCATCAAATCCCTGATAGGCCGTGAACTTAGGCGGAACAGATTTCGTCAACTCCGGATCGACAATAGACAGAACCGGGAAAAGTTCATCATAACCGCCGAAGCCTATTTTCTCATTGGTCTCATCATTGGTGATAACGCCCCATTGATCTGCTTCGGAACCTGTTCCGGCAGTGGTGGTAATGCAAACCAGGGGTAGGGGCTTGTTTACCATCGTTTGTCCTTTTCCGGTTCCACCACTGATGTAATCCCATACATCGCCGGGATTCGTAGTCATGAATGCCATCGCTTTGGAGGCGTCCATTACGCTTCCACCACCCAGGGCAACTAAAAAGTCGCAATTGTTTTCCTTGGCAAAAGCGGCTCCCGCCATTACGGTCGATTTTAACGGATTGGCTTCTACCTGGTCAAATACGGCAGTTTCAACACCTGCTTGCTGGAGTTCGGCTTCTACTGTATTCAGATATCCGTTATCCTTGGTAGAGCGACCGTTTGAAATAACAATCATTGCTTTCTTTCCGGGCAATTGCTGATTGTGAAGTTCCTTCACCATACCGGTACCAAACAAGGTGCGGGTAGGAATGTAAATTCTAAAATGACTCATTCTTCTTCTTTTTTTAAATCCTATAAATTATTCTATTTCTTTTCCCATTTCATAAGCTTCCCGTAGGGCTGGTTTATCTTTTATTTCACCTACATGCCAAACTCCGGTTCCATACACAACTCCTTTGATGGTTGGACTTTCCAGGCAATCCAGAAATCCCTGGAAAGTGTCCACGGTACGTTCCATTAGTTTCCGATCATCTTCGGCAGCGGTTACTATGAAATAAAATTCCTTATTCTTCATTTCCGTATAGAGGCCACAGCAACGGTCTATCAACGTTTTCATCTGTGCACTCATCGTGTAGAAATAAACGGGTGTAGCCATAACTATTACATCGGCTGCCACCATCTTCTCTATAATCTCTGCCGCATCATCTTTCTGCGGGCAAGGTTTTCCGTGCAGGCTACATGTGCTGCATCCTGTGCAATAATGGATTGTCTTGTCACGCAGGAAAAACTTTTCTGCTTCGTTACCACTTTCAATTGCTCCTCGCATAAATTCGTCGCAAAGGGTATCAGAGTTTCCGCCACGACGAGGGCTGGATGATAAAATCAATACTTTCTTAGTCATAATCATTTTATATTATAAAGTTAAAACCACTTCTTATTTCTTATGCAGCCATTTCCATTCTGATTTGCCTTGCGGATTGTGTGGCACGTATTCTTAATACGACGAATACAATGCTTAAAACAAGGAATATCAAAGAGCCGATGACGGAATAACGCGTATTGAAGAAGGTGATAAACAATCCGCAGACGGCTGCACCTACTGTAGTACCGAGATTGGCAGACAACAAATACAGTCCGTTGGCAAAATCCGGTGCTTCGGGAGCTGCATGCGTTATCATGTATTGCATGGTGTTCTGTCCGTATCCCGCCAGAATCCCCAGGATCAGAATGATAATTGCCATTGCCATAAGCCATTCCCCAAAAGCGAATACTCCTATATAAAAGGCCAGTAGTGCCAAAGGAATCATTATCATACTACGTACCGGATTGACCGCCAGTTGCTTTCCGCCTATTACATTTCCTATTATATTGGCCAGTCCATAAATCAGTAGCATTGTACTGATTACGGTGTACGAAACCCCGGTGATTGTCTTCAAGTAATCAGACATATAGCTGAAGAATCCGAATAAGGCTCCGTTAATCAGCGTGATAGCGAGAATGGAGTACCAGACTACTTTCTTTTTTAATATACTGAGTTGTGTACCGTAGGACAGTTTCTCTTTGACCGGCATGGAAGGTACAAACAGGATGGTTGCAACCAGTACCAATGCATTTACAACGGTGAAGAATAACATGCCCATTGAATACGAAACTTCGCTTGCAATGTAGCTCGTCACCGGCACCCCCAGCACCATACCTGCTGATACGCCGATGAATACTTTTGCTACTGCTTTTGGTGCCTTCTCCTTACTGACAGATGCTGCCGCTACCGTGAAAGCCATAGATACATATACCGGATGAAGGAATGCCGGAAGTGCACGGGATATCAGCAATGCCGTAAAATTAGTGGTCATCATGGAGATGATATTACTTAATGTAAATAATCCCAGTGCCAGTACCATCACTTTTTTCCGGTTGATACCCGAAAACAGTAAAGGAGTGATGGGAGCGGATATTGCTACTACCAGTGCAAATATGCTGACCGTCCAACCTGCTTCCGGAACAGTTACTTGAAAGTTCTCGGCTATCAGGGGCAAAATTCCAATCACACCCATTTCGGTATTGATTATTCCGAATACACCGGTTGTGAGGATGAATACAAGTAGGGTGCTTGAATTGAGTTTGAATTTATTCTTCATATATTTCTTTTTTGTACTGCAAAGGTCGGGGAAATGCAGTGATTCCTTTGTAGATAAATTACGGATATGATAACCCCAAATACAGTTTCTTCAGATTGATATAGTGAATTTACAAAATATACTCCTTTCTATATGGTTATGAACTAAATTGATACGCGGACAAGGCGGACGAACGCGGATTTTATAAGGCTGAAAGCCTGAGATTACATAGCGTAGGGCAACGCCCTACGTGATTATGTATATCTCTATTTAAGCCCTGAAAGGGCGCAATCAAGCATACACGCTTTATCTCGCCCTTTCAGGGCTCAAAAATGGGGATGTATATTACGTAGGGCGATGCCCTACGCTATATAATGCAAGCCTTTCAGGCTTAAAATTCAGCCCGATAAATTATCATTTAGCTCATTATTTTCCTGTTTTGAATTAATTCCGCCAACAGATAAAGAAGCCTCTTTCCTGAAACTTGTACCCTTATTACGGATATGACAACCCCAATTACAGATACCTGATTTCTCAATCGAAATAATTTCTATCTTTGTTGCAGTTCAAATACTTATGAATATGGATAGAGTTATAAAATTAGATAATGTAGATCACTATAACAGTCTCTACGGATTGGAAACCCTGCATCCTCTGGTGAGTGTGGTGGATCTTACCAAAGCAACCAAATCGGTTAATCATATCCAAATGACTTATGGCCTTTATGCACTCTTTCTGAAAGGAGCTAAGAACTGTGATATCAAGTATGGTCGCCAGCATTATGACTATCAGGAAGGAACTATCGTTTGCTTTGCTCCCGGTCAGACTGCCGGAGTAGAGATGCTGAATGATGTAGTGCAGCAAGAAGTGTACGGCATCCTCTTTCATCCCGACCTGATTCGCGGAACCTCCCTCGGAAAGACAATAAAGGATTATACTTTCTTCTCTTATTCAGTAAGCGAGGCTTTGCACCTGTCCGATCAGGAAAAAGAGACCGTGATGGATTGTCTGAAAAAGATCAGCATCGAGCTGGAGCATCCTATCGATAAGCATAGTAAAGCATTGATTGCCATGAATATCGAGCTTTTACTTAATTACTGTATGCGGTTCTATGAACGCCAGTTCATCACCCGGAGCGGCATCAATAAAGACTCTCTTACCAAGTTTGAGCAACTTCTGGATGAATATTTCAGAAGCAATCTTCCTGTGCAGGATGGTTTGCCGTCCGTGAAATACTTTGCGGATAAAATCTATCTCTCGCCCAATTATTTTGGTGACATGATTAAGAAAGAAACAGGTATGACACCTCAGGAACATATTCAGATGAAAGTGATCGAACTGGCTAAAGAACATATCGTTGAAACGGACGAGACAATCAGCGAGATTGCTTACACCTTGGGATTTCAATATCCGCAACACCTCAGCCGCCTGTTCAAAAAACGTGTCGGCTGTACGCCCAATGAATATAGACTGCAAAATGTACAGTTTTGAAAAAGGATATATTGAACATAGAGACCGTACACCAGTGCAATTGCTGTTTGGGAAATAAGACCTTACATCCGTTGGTGAGCGCCATTGATTTATCTAAAGCCAATGTGATGCAGCGTACTATCAAGTTCGATTTCTACACCATCTTACTGTTGGAATGCGAATGTGAGGATTTCATCTACGGGCGTAAGTATTACGACTATTCCAATGCAACAATGATTTTCCTGACTCCGGGACAATTCATCAATATCAACGAAGGAAAGGCATTTCCCCCAAAGGGCTGGTTGTTGGCTTTTCATCCCGACTTGCTTTGCGGCACTTCATTGGGGCGGAACATTAAGAATTACTCTTTCTTTTCTTATCACCTGAATGAAGCGTTGCACCTTTCCTTGCGCGAAAAGGATAAAGCAATTGAATGTATGTACAATATTGATAAGGAACTGCAACATGCAATAGACTGTCATAGCAAGACCTTGATTGCAAGATATATAGAACTTCTGTTGGATTATTGTTCCCGTTTCTATGACCGTCAGTTTATCACTCGGAATGAAGTCAATAAGGCAATATTGAATAAGATGGATATTGCATTGGATGACTATATCCAGTCCGGACAATTGAAAAACGGTGTATTACCCTCTACAAAATACTGCGCAGATATACTTCATTTATCTCCCCGTTATTTCAGTGATTTGTTGAAGTTTGAAACGGGGAAGAATCTGGATGAATACTTCCAGTTGAAAAGGCTGGAAGTCGCTAAGGAGATGCTATTAGGCAAAGGTTATACGGTAAGTTCGGTTGCTGAAAAATTGGGCTATCCAAGCGTACAATATTTCAGCAACCTGTTTAGAAAACTGGTAGGGGTATCTCCCTGCGAATATAGATTGTCACAAAACTAAGTGCTCTTGACATTCTGCGATACCCACATTCCTATATCCTGCTTACTGAGTGCCGCCGCCATCAGGTCGGGGAACTTATCGGGCGTACAAGCAAAGGTAGGTACACCGATATTTGCCAGAAATTCTGCATGGTCCCTGTCATAAGAAGGTGCTCCGTCATCATTCAGGGCGGGCAGTACGATAAGTTGCACGCCACTATTCACCAGTGATACGAACTTCTTTCGCATTTCTCTCGGATCGCCCCCTTCATACAAGTCGGTCACCAGTACCAGCACCGTATCTTGCGGACGGGTGATTACTCCTTGGCAATAGGTCAGGGCGCGGGCGATATCCGTACCGCCACCCAACTGTACACCGAAGAGTAAGTCTACCGGATCTTGCAAGTCATCGGTAAGGTCTACCACAGCCGTATCAAATACCACCATCCGCGTGTTCACTGCCGGAATGGAAGCCAGTACAGACCCGAAGATTCCGGAGTAAATGACGGATGTCCCCATTGAACCGCTCTGGTCCAGACAGAGGATGATGTCTTTCATTGCTTTTCGTTTTCTGCCGTAACCGATACGGACTTCCGGGATGATAGTCTTGTATTCCGGTTGGTAGTTTTTCAAATTCTTGGTGATGGTGGTCTTCCAGTCTATCTCGTTATAACGTGGATTTCTCCGCCGTGCAGAACGGTTGAGCGCTCCCGTCACAGCCTGTTGGGTAGGGGCGGAGAGCTTGCGTAGCAGTTCGTCCACCACTTTGCGGACTACCTGCCGTGCCATTTCCTTATTCTTTTCAGGAATAACCCGACTGAGTGACATCAGTGTAGCTACAAGATGCACATCCGGCACTACCGTTTCAAGCATTTCCTTTTCCGTCAACAGTGAGGTGATATTCAGTCGTTTGATGGCATCGCGCTGAATGACCTGTACCACAGTCTGCGGAAAGAACTCACGGATATCTCCCAACCAGCGGCTTACCTTTGGGGCGGATGATCCGAGTCCTCCGCGGCGGTCGCTGTCATATACGGCTTCTAATGACTGGTCGATGCGTTGCTCTTCCGGTGTCAGTGTGATACCCGTTCCGTCGGCTTCGTTTCCGCCCAGTATCAGGCGCCACCTTTTCAGATATTCTTCTTCCATTGTTTTCTCTTTACTTCGTTTCAATTCCTAATAACCGGTGAATCAAGGGAATCACCTTCACAGCTTCCTCTTCATTGTGTGAAGTTGCTGAGGCTGTTGCAGTCTGTATGCCGCCTGCGCCGCCCGCCTTGGCTTTCTCACCCAACTTCCGGCGTTCTGCGGGACTGAACTCGCTGAACGTGCGTTTCAGTATGGGAAGCAGTTCCATGAAGGTTTCTTTTTCCTGCGAACATACCCAGTTATTTACCAGGTTCCACAAATTATCATCCAGCAGCAGAATGGAACCGGAAGAACGGAGGAAACCCTCGAACCAGTAGGCCATATCCGCCGGAGCATTACCTATGGAAGAATAATAACTAAGGGTATTCTGCGCTTCTTCGGCTGAAATGTCTCCTTTGTCGTTCAGCAGCCGTGTGGCATAGCCGGACAACAGCGGATGTACATTAACGGATGTACGCACCTGGCGGATAAACTCCAGCCACATCCTGTTCAGTTCCGGATCATTGAGAGTGGAAACTGCGTAATCCGTAGACACCAGTTTGTTGAGTATGTCCGTAGCGGCCTCCTCGTCTATATTGATACAAACAAGTACTCCACCTGCAAGGATACGGGCAATCATAGCTTGGAGCATATCGCCTACCTTTGAGAAATCCAGATTACGGACATTGCCGTAGCGGACGATATTTACCAGATCGGGTACTGCCTCCATCATCTCGATGATATCAGTGGAGGCAGCCGAGAGGCGGTCGAGTTGCACCGTCATGGCCTCCACTAAGTCCGGTAGATTGGCAGGAATTACCCGGTCGAGCAGCCGGGTGAGTTCCGGAATATGCCGTATCTCTTTCGTCTGTTTGAGCAGAAACTTCTGCGTTGCTTCTTCCAGTGTATTTCCCCAGATAGCCTTTTCGATGATGTTTATAATCTGTTCCGGCTTGTGGTAGAGTGTCCATTTTTCTTTGAAAGTACCTTTACCGTCAGTACCGCCCGCAATTGCCCAATCTATGTCGAGCAGGTGCAGGCGATGGAAGAAGATACTTCTATCCAGATCATTCGGTTTACGAAGGTCGAGAGTCAGCTCTTTGATTTCGGCTGTAAATGGAACACGCAGCCGTTTTTGAGCCTTTTCCACATCTACCAGCAAGGGAACTTTGGGTACATCATCGGGAACACGTCCCAGACGGTTACTGATGATAAGTTCTTCCTTGATGATCTGTAAAAGGATATCGTCGCCAAAGCCCATGACGGTGGTGATGGCTTCATTAAACTCAGCCAGTGAAGGGGCGGGGAGATTGCGTAAAGCAGCCGTAACCTGTGCCAGACGCACAGTTTCGATGACATGGGCTACGGAGATATCCATATTCTTCTTACGGAAAAGGGAAGCAGCCTGACTGATCCAGAGTGTACCGTCGTCCTGCGGATGATGCCAAAGATAGTGATACCAGCCCGGAGATTCTATACCGGCTCCATATCCGCTGCGGAAAGCAAGCCGGTCGTATGTCCAGGGAATCCAGGTACATTCTATTTTTATTTTGGGCAGTCCTTTCAGCAGTTCGTTATCCTCTTTTACTTTAGGCATATTTTCGAGGGCGGGCACATGCCAGGCACCACAGACCACGGCGATGCGTTCGAAGTTTTCTTTCTGTGCCGTGCGGATCATCTTACGCATCCAGGCTTCGCGGAGCTGATCACGGGGAGAGGTATGTTCGGGAAGTTCCTCCCGCAATGCGGTTACGGCTTCTTTCACAGCCTGAAATACATCGGCACTGTCTTTGCGGTGCTCAATGGTAGTTTCCCACCATGACTCCCCATCTGTATATCCGGCCGCTTCTGCCAGATAGTCAAAAGGATCTCTGTATACGGTGGGGATAATCTCCTCCTGTTGCTCTTCGGTTGTATTATGGGGCTCCTGATTTTGCGCCATCGAATGTACCAGTGGTAAATCGAAGAAGCGTAACGGTACTTCGTTCCGCAGGGCGTAAACTATCGTCTGCCATTCCGGAGAGAATTCGGCAAATGGATAGAACACCGCATTCTGTGGCTGGTCGGGTTGATAGGCGAGTAAGGCGATGGGTGGTTCCATCTGCTCATTCAGCACGCATGGAAGCAGAGTCTCGGCTTCTGCCGGACCTTCCAGCAAGATGAGATCGGGCTGAAGCTCTTGCAGGTATTCCAGTACGTTCCGGCATGAACCGGGACCGTGATGCCTTATTCCTAATAAGTGAATTGCCATTCTTTTAATCTTTTAGTTCGTATGATGGAGTGGGAGGTATCAGATCATATCCCTTGATGCACGGTAGATATCTTTCCATCCGTCGCGGTTCTTCACTACTGTTTCCATATATTCCTGCCATACCACTTTATCCTGTACCGGGTCTTTCACCACTGCTCCGAGAATGCCCGAAACAAGGTCTTCGGCATGTATCTGTCCGTCTCCGAAATAACCTGCCATGGCCAGACCGTTATTTACCACCGAGATAGCCTCGGCCGTACTTAATGTACCACTGGGTGCTTTCAACTTCGTCTTTCCATCATTGGTAGCTCCCTGCCGCAATTCACGGAAAATGGTTACTACACGACGGATTTCTTCAAGTGCCGGTTTCTCTGCCGGAAGTTGCATCACCTTTTCAAAGCTTTCCACGCGGCGGCGTACAATGTCTATCTCTTCGTCAATCGTATCCGGCAAAGGGAGAATAACGGTATTGAAACGCCGTTTCAAGGCGCTCGACAGATCATTGACTCCTTTGTCGCGGTTGTTTGCTGTTGCAATGATATTGAAACCGCGTATCGCTTGTACTTCTTTATTCAACTCCGGAACCGGAAGTGTTTTCTCCGAAAGAATCGTGATCAGAGTATCCTGCACGTCAGAGCCGATACGTGTCAACTCTTCGATACGTCCTATCTTGCCTTCCTGCATAGCCTTCATAATTGGGGTTTGCACCAGTGCACCTTCACTGGGTCCTTCTGCCAGCAGTCGGGCATAGTTCCAACCGTAGCGGATGGCTTCTTCTCCTGTTCCGGCAGTACCTTGCACTATCAGTGTGGAGTTACCGGAAATGGCAGCAGCAATATGCTCGCTCACCCAGCTTTTCGCCGTACCGGGAAGTCCGTATAGCAGCAATGCGCGGTCTGTTACCAGGGTAGCTACTGCTATCTCCATCAGGCGGCGGTTACCTATATATTTAGGTGAAACTTCAAATCCGTTCTTCAGTTTGCCACCCATCAGGTAGGTGACTACCGATTGCGGAGACATTTCCCAATTTTCGGGAACAGAGTTTGTTTCATTCTTTTTCAGTTCGTGCAGCTCTTCTGCGAATTGCTGTTCGGCATGTTGTCTAAGTAAGGTACTCATATTGTTTTGTATTATTTATTGTCATTAAACAAGCTGTTTATTTTTTCTTTCATTCTCATATACTCCGCTGTCAGTCGGCAGAATTTGGCAATGGCGTGGTCGGCATCGTATGCCACTGCCTGTTGTTCCACTTTGGGTAACATCTCCGGAGGAAAGTATAGCGACAGGCGTTCTGCCATCTCTTTCGGATAATAGTAATAATTGCTATGGAACAATCTTTGTAAAGCCCGTGTGGAGAATTTTATTCCCCATTGCGTTCCGTCCGCATTATACCAGGATTCGGGAATATAATTGCTCTTGCTGTCTGTCTGGAAGTTGATTTCCTCCCGTTGCTCCGGCGTCAGTAATCCCATCAGCGAAGAGGCGTAGGCTTCATTTGAATCTTCTTTCAGGGTTTGATACGCCCACAGATTGTCACCGAAGTTTTCTATCGGCTGGCATAAGTTGAAGTAGGAACCGAATGGTGGTTTTTTTGCCAGTTTTGCGGCGGCTTTCTCCGGTGAACAGTCGTAGAACTCTGCCCAGAAACTGAGCGGTACACGTTCGGCGAGCTGGCGGAGCAGAAACTCTTCATCTTTTTCTTTCTTGTTGGAACTGACCTCTTCCAAGCCCAATTTCTTCATTTCAGGTGTAAAGGTGATTTTATCGTACGACCAGCCCAGCAACATCTTATAATGAAGTTTTCCACGCAGCAGGTCACAGTATGTTTTTACCAGTTCCGAGTCGGGCAGACTGCATAACAGGCGACGGGCGGTTTCTTTTACATTACTGCTTCGGTCGGTAGTGGCAATCTCTTGCAGGAAGTTTTCATCCGCTTTACTCAGATTGGTGCGCAGGTATTGTATCAGTTCGTCGCGGTGGGCGGCAGATTCATTTTTCAGTTCGGTTTGCAGTAAGGCAAGCCCTTGTCCGGGGTTCTCTTTTCTCAGGCGTTGCAGCATCCGCTTCCGTTCTTCATGCGAGGCTGTTTCCCAAGTTTCGTTTCCGGTATCTCCCCAGTCCGGTAATCCCATATGGGTAAGCAGCCAGCGTCCACGGTTACCTGTTAAGGAAGAAAGCAGTGCTTGCTCTTCGTGCTTATCGGGATTATTGCGGTCGTAGGCATGTGCGATTAGTGTCCGCAGATAGAATGGCGGAATAAGCTTGTTGCACCGGACAGCTTTCCGGTAAGCATATAATAAAAGATGCCGGTTCTGTTCATTGACCATCTGAATCAGCAGGTCGCCGATATTCCGGTCGAAATAAGGTAGACTGTCATCCGGAGCTTCATTCATGGCGATAGCTTCTCCGGCAGGTAACGGTTCCATTCCGGCACGGCTGTAGGCGAAAGTCAGGGCTGAAAACTGATAGAAAGCATCTTCCGCATCTTCGCTCTTTTCTTGCAGCAACCGGAAGTTTTCTTCCAGAGTTTCCGGTAAACCGTTTGGAATGAATTCTTTGGCAGCGGTTCCCAATAAGGCTGCATTAATGATTGGTTCAGTTACGTTCATCTCTCCAAATATAATAGTCAGATTGATACCACATTGAATTTAGCTCCCAGCAATTGGCGTCTGCCAGAAAGAAGGCGGCAAACGGCTTTCCACCCGTGACGGATAAAATGTCTGTTCGGGTGATGTCTTGCATCTGCACAGGCATCAGTTCGTTGTTTGCATCCTGAACACAGAGTTGTTTCCCTTGAACAGCCAGTCGTAGATTTTCTACTAATACGGGTACATTTTCGGCAAATGGGTTCTGTTGCAGGGCTTCCCTGTATCGGGCGGTCGCTTCTTGCAGATTCGCACAGAAATGCGGGGTAACCGCTTCTTCGGATAATTCACATTCTTTGAACAAGGCGCGAAGACTGCCTACTCCTTTATAATAACAGAGTTTTCCGTCGTAGGTACTGCCGGGAACAAGATTGAACTCCGCCAAGGTTCCGGGAGCTGTGAAACTGAGATAGATGGCGAAGCGATTGCTCCGGCATCCGTATAGCCAGTAAATATCATTATTCAGCTCGTTTAGTTTCTGACTTCTTTTATGGAGTACCAGCCACTGGTCGGTAATTGTTTCACCCGCCAGCACATCTTCTTTTGCTTGCGGATAACCTATCTGTGTGCGGATTTCCTGTTGCCACTCTTCCGGTTGCAGGTCCAGGTTCCGGTAACTCTTCATCAGGAGATAGAGTTTTCCGAGTTGGTCGGTTAACTTGTATTTCCAGCTTTCCTCGTAGAAGTTTATTTCCTGAATGGCTTTCAACCGATTGGCAAGTCCGGGAGCCTGGGCGTCGACCATACGGCGGGCAATACCGTCGAAAAGAGTATAAGCCCGTTCCGGTATATTGATTAACCCGTTGCGTAGCAGGTCTTTCAGCCAAATCTCCAGTTCATCAATACCGTTCAGCACCTTTTGGTGGCGCATAGCCTGACGTTTGGCTTGTGCAGCTTCATCTACAGGCGTGTCGCTTTTGGCTTTCTGTTCCTTCTTTTCGGCTTTTTCTTCCCGCTTGGAAAGCCAGGAAGTCACCCATGCCGGTTCGTCCGCTTCTTTGAACTGCTCAGCCTGTGCGGCATATAGAAATAAGAGTCCCAATCCATGCTTGCATGGAAACTTCCGGCTGGGACAGGAACATTTGAATGCTACGTTTTTTGTATCGATTACGGTCTGGTATGGAGTTTTCCCGCTTCCCTGGCAATGTCCCCATATAGCACGGTCACTGTGTTCCAGCAACACCCACTTGGCTCTTGTCGCGAGCCCTTTTCCGGCTTTTACGGAGGCTGCATCCGGGGCTAATTGTATGATTTGTTCTTCTGTTAGATTTAATAACATGATAATCTTAGTCAGCTATTAGTGTGTTTTTAGATTGCAAGTATAATGCTTTTTTTCTGTTTTTTTGTATATTTGCCTCTCAACTTTTAAAATACCACAGTTATGAGAAAAGTACAACTATTGTTAGTTTGTTTAGCGCTTTCAGTGGCAGCTTCCGCTGCTGATAAGGTAGTTAAGTTACCAAAGCCCAATATGAATCGTACCGGTACGGTAATGAAAGCATTGTCTGAACGCCAGTCTACACGCGAATATGCTTCGAAAGCATTGAGTCTTGCTGACTTGTCGGATTTGTTGTGGGCTGCTAACGGAATCAATCGTCCGGAGTCTGGAAAGCGGACAGCTCCATCAGCTTTGAATAAGCAGGATGTAGATGTATACGTGATATTACCCGAAGGGAGCTATGTGTACGATGCGAAAAATCATCAGTTAAATCTGGTTTCCGAAGGAGATCATCGCGATGCTGTTGCCGGTGGTCAGACTTTTGCAAAAATGGCTCCGGTATCTTTGGTGCTGGTTAGTGATGTTTCCCTCTTTGGCGATGCTCAGAAACCACAAAATCAGGTGGTTGGAGCTATGGACGTTGGTATCGTTTCGCAGAATATCTCTTTATTCTGTGCTAATGCCAAATTGGCTACAGTGCCGCGAGGTTCGATGGATGCCACTCAGTTGAAGAAAGTATTAAGACTGAAAGATAGTCAGATTCCTATGTTGAATCATCCTGTAGGATACTTTAAATAATGGAATAAGAAATGAGGGTGTGTCGAAACTCTCATAAACTAAAAATCCCCCTCGCTACAACTATCTGTGGCGAGGGGGATTTTAATTTTGTTTATTTGGCATCTTCAATAATAGAACAGATACTAACCCGGTTCCAGTCTGGTTCTGTGAACATGTCACCCACTCCCTGACCTTCGGCGGTAATACGTGACGGGCTGATTTTATACTTATTGACCAGGATTGTCTTTACGGCTTCGGCACGCGCTTTAGCTATTCTTGCATTGACTTCGGCACTACCTTCCGGTGAAGCGTATCCCTTAATCACCACTGTTGTATTTGCGTGTTTCTTCATGTAAGAAGCGACACGTTCCACATTTGGCAACTGAGAGGCATCGACTGTAGATTTACCTTGTCTGAAAGTAACGATGGATTCCGGAATACGGCTGGTTTCCACTATCGTCTCAACAGGAATTACCCGGTTCTGTAAATTGTTTACTTCTTGTTGCAGTGCACTGATCTTCTGTGCGTCGACATTGATCTGACCGTTTTTCTCGTTCACTTGTGAGCGAAGATTATTGATAGAATTGTTCAGGTCGCTTATCTCGGCCGGATCATAGAGTTTAGCCAAGGTAAAGTGATGGCTTCCGTTGCTGCCGCCAAAGTGATAAGCTACACCCGCTGTTAGTTCAAAGGCGGCATTGTTCACATTGAATCGGCTACGGTTGTAGTCGCCTTGCATATCATATACCAATGCCGGTTTGACACCTATCGTCCAAGCTTTAGCTTCTCCGAGATTGAAGTTGAAATTCATGCCGAAACGACTGGACCAGGAGTTCATATCTCCGGAACCATTCATATAGTAGTGCAGCCATCCCGCACCGGCTACGGCCTCTACTTCAAATACCCGGGGAACACCTGTATAGCCTGCGAACAGGTTCATCAGGTTGACTTTACCCAATAAGCTAAGGTCTGAAGCATCAAAAGCTGTCTTACTGTTCGAGGTGTTTATATATCCCATGCCTTGAACTCCCAGTCCGAAAACGGGGGTAAGTTGCTTGGTAAACTCAATTCCCAAAGCCGGGCGGGCATTCTTGAAGAAGGCGCTGTGGCTTACAGGAGTTATAATACCGGTTTTTAGTTCTATAGACCAATTGTCTGTGAATTTGCTGCCTTGTACGGTAGTCTGGGCATTTGCAGTCAATGCTGCTAAAACAAATGCTGATAAAATAATTGATTTTTTCATAATTGAAATGCATTAATAGTTGATACAATAAAATATAACATGCCCTGAAGTAGTTTATTTGTTTGCTCTTTTCAGGAATAAAGCGGGAGGGTTAGGTTGCAGATTTCTTGTTTGCTTTGATTATTGTTAAGTTTAAAGTTAGTTTAATCATATAATCTACTCTTTCTCGAATCCCGTTCATTAACGTAACAGCGATTCTTTCTTTAAAAATTTAATTTTCTTCTTCATAATTCATTATTTTAAATTCATAATTAAGGTTGCTGTTCATTTGTAACAACATAATCTTTGAAACATGGTTCGATGTATGAAAGGGTAATTAACAATAATTTAATGTTGCTCAAGATTCAATAAAAAGTTGGCTCGGTTTACTCTCACTACCCTCACTTTTAAAATAGCTTATTGATAATTAGAATATTAAGTGTGGGTGAGGGTAAAAATCCGGCGTGAGAGTAAGCCGCTTACTCTCACGCCGGATTTTTACATTTCTACATCATAACTTCTTCTGTTATACCGTAATACCCCACGTTTGGCGCATATATCGGTTGGTTCTGCAATCCGATGTTTTTTAGCTTTCCTTCCCCGCGTAAACGGCGGATATGCCCCATTGCAGTCGATTTCATCATGCCGCATACCCTTTGGAAGTCACTTCTTGTCATCATGTGGTGCTGGCTGAAGTAGATGGTCAGTCGGCGGTCTATTTCTTCATCCGATAATTTGTTGGAGTGTCCGTTGTGTTTTATATTCTTCAGTTTCACATTTCCGATTTCACTTCTCAGTTCCTGGTCCGCCCGGAATTTGATGCCTTTCAGCCTTACTTTCGTATTCTTCCGTTTGGTATCTTCTTTTATTTCTTCCGTGCAGACCAGGGTAGGGTGGAAGTAACCGATACCATCCAGATGTACCTGCCTGCCTTCCGCCAGTTCTTCACCCATTGCATGAGACAGGGCGTCGAGCACGGCCGACACATCCGTTTCCGTCAGTGAACAACGTTCCTGGATTTTGCGTCGCAATCGGTCGGTTCCTGTTTTTCCGTTCAGTGTGATGCGTGCATGAAGTTTCGTTTCTTCTTGTGGCTGGTTGGGAGCCACCGGGTTTTCGTACCATTCAAATAAGATTGCCATAGTTGCTTGTTTTAATTATAAGGTATTAATTTGTTTTACATTAGGGACTATTCTGTTTCCTCCTAAGGAACATCCCGTTTACCCTTAGGAATGATTGGGTGTCAACCTTGGTCAACAGGCCTGTTAACGTTGGTTGCTCGGCCTGTTGACCTGCGTTAATCGCCCTGTCAACCAAGGTTAACACTCAATCGGACTTACCACAAAGATACAAAATAACTAGGGCAAAGTCAAGTGATTCCCTGTGTATTTATCAATTATTATTGAAGCTTTTACTGCAAAATGTGTAGGCTGAACTTTTTTGAAATAAATGCAGAATAATATGCTTAAATACTTGACTTTCGCTTTCTGGAGCAGTATCTTTGTAGTTCTTTAATGGTATTATACTATATAAATAAAATTCAAAACAGATAATGACATGAAAATCACTTCAATAAGACATGACAAAGATGCAGGCAGAGAGATGATGACTGTTTATGATGCCAACGTGCTGATGGAGAAGATGAAAACGGAAACCAGAGACGGGTATGTAACGGGATTACGAACCGCCATCCCTCAGTTGGAAAGTAGCGGTTCTATATTCGTTCATATTGATAAACTTCCACGTATTTATCCTGCCGTGGAGTATGCCCGTACTAAAGACGGGGGACGAAGAATGAAACAATACAATGGTCTGGTTCAGCTTGAAGTGAAGAAGCTGGCCGGACTGGCGGAAGCCGAACTGGTGAAACGTCAGGCGATGCTGCTTCCCCAGACGTTTGCCGCTTTTTGCGGTTCCAGCGGAAGGAGTGTGAAAATATGGGTGTGTTTCGCCTTACCGGATGGAAACTTGCCGAAGCGTGAACAGGAAGCTACGCTGTTTCATGCCCATGCCTATCGCTTGGCGGTGAGTTGCTATCAGCCGTTGTTCCCGTTTCCTATTGCCTTGAAAGAGCCTTCACTGATGCAAAGCTGCCGGATGACGCTCGATGAACATCCCGGATACAATCCTCATGCGGTACCTTTCTGTCTGGAGCAGCCATTCTCCATGCCCGGCGAACAGACCTTCCGGCAACGGCAGTTGGCTGAGAAAAATCCGTTGCTGAGGCTGGAACCGGGTTTTGAAACATCGCAGACCTTCACCATGCTTTTTGAAACCGCCCTCGATAAGGCGCTCCGGGATATGGAGAACTGGCGACGGGGAGACGACCTCCAACCGTTGCTTGTCCGCCTTGCGGAGTATTGCTACAAGGCGGGCATACCGGAAGAGGAAGTTGTGAGGCAGACGATTATTCATTATTATGCACAGGCGGAGCAGCAAACGGTACGTGCTATGGTTCATAATATTTACCAAGAGTCTAAGGGCTTTGGCTCTAAAACTATTTTGACTCCGGAGCAGGATACCGCTTTGCGTCTGGAAGAGTTTATGGAACGGCGCTATGAGTTTCGTTATAACACGGTGTTGAACGATCTGGAATATCGTCAGCGGGATTCCATTCATTTCTATTTCAGACCGGTGGATCGGAGGGTACGCAATACCGTGGCGATTAATGCCCTGAAAGAGGGAATTCGTGCCTGGGACCGTGACGTGGAGCGTTATCTGACATCAGAGTATGTGTCTTTGTACAATCCTGTTGAAGAATACCTTTGCAGCGTGGGGCGCTGGGACGGAAAAGACCGCATCCGGGCACTTGCCAATCTTGTGCCATGCAATAATCCGCATTGGCGGGAGTTGTTTTATCGCTGGTTTCTCAGTATGGTGGCTCACTGGCGTGGGCTCGACCGCCAACATGGAAACAGTACATCGCCATTACTGGTTGGGGCACAGGGGTATCGTAAATCTACCTATTGTCGCATTATTTTGCCGCCTGAACTGCGTTTCGGATATACGGATAGTCTTGATTTTAAAAGCAAACAGGATGCGGAGCGTTATCTGGGGCGTTTTCTGCTGGTGAACCTGGATGAGTTTGATCAGATTAGCTCCAACCAGCAGGGTTTTCTGAAACATCTTTTGCAGAAACCTGTGGCAAATTTGCGGAAACCTTACGGTGCTACCATCCAGGAAGTGCGCCGTTATGCCTCGTTTATCGGTACCAGTAATCAGATGGACCTGCTTACCGATCCCAGCGGCAGCCGCCGTTTTATCTGTATCGAAGTGACTGCGCCTATTGATACGAATGTCACCATTAATTACAAACAATTGTATGCTCAGGCCATGGATGCCATTTATAAAGGTGAGCGCTACTGGCTGAATGATGAGGACGAAGCTATACTGAAAGAGACCAACCGGGATTTTGAACAGATCAGTCCGCTCGAACAGCTTTTCCACTGCTATTTCCGGGTGACGGAAGAAGAACGGGAAGGGGAATGGCTGACCGCAATGGAGATATTCAATTATCTACAGCAGAAAACCCGTGATAAACTGTCGGTCAGCAAAATAGGGCACTTCGGTCGTTCGCTGAAGAAATTGGATATTCCTTGTAAGAAGTCGAATAGGGGGACGGTGTATTATTTGGTGAGATTGTGATAAGTATTTAGAACCGTTATATTGCATTTTTTCTTATTTTTGAGGTAATGTTCCTTATTATGTAATTTATGAAAAATATATTATATGTTTTATTGCTTATGGGGGTTGGATTCATTTCTTGTACCCCACGTCCGACAAATAGTCAGGATAAAATTTTGGCTTATGCAGACACATTGATTAGAAAGTTATATTATGATAGTGCCTTGCAAATTCTTGGTTCTGTTTCACCGGAATCTTTATATACACCGGCTTCACAAGCCAGATATGCTTTGTTATTAACTCAGGCCTACGATAAAAATTATATTCGTCATACTGATGATTCATTGATACGTATAGCTGTGAAATATTACGATAATTCAAAGAATGAATCGATGTGTGCAAAAGCACATTATTACTGGGGGCGTGTGTGCCAGGATAATAAAGATGTAATTGGAACTGTGCGCGAATTTATGAAAGCATTGCCCATGGCAAACAAAACGCAAGATTATGATCTATTATGCTTATTACAATCTAATTTGGGACACTTATTTTATACACATGGATTGCTTGAAGAAGCCGATTCTGTATATCAACAAGCAGAACGAATGGCGAGTGAACATAAAGATTCGTTGAGATGGGTAGTAAGCCTCATCAAAAGAGCAGATATTTGTATGGAAAGAGGAGAAGGTTTCTATTTGGAGGCAGAGCGGAAACTGTTGAAAGCTCAAACAATATTGTCTTCTGGCGGTAACACTCCTTTGGTAAAGAAAATGCTATATTCTCTTGCGTCATTATATCAATATATGGGAAGGACGGAAGAAGCGATAGAAACTGTACACAATTTTTTCATCATAGAATCCGATACAGCGAAGTACTATGCTTCTTTTTTGATAGCTGGAAGTAGTTTTTATAAAGAAGGACAATATGATTCTGCTACCTATTATTTAAAAAAGGCAGTGCAATCCAAATCTTATTATACAAAATATGGAGCTTATATGAGATTGGCTGATGTGGCTAGAATACAAGGGAGATATTCAGAGGCATTGCAATATGAAGATGCATACATAGTTTATAAAGATTCTGCAATAAAGGAAGAATATCCTGCTAAGGTTATTGCAACATTAAAAGATATGTTCTATCATCAGTCTGTATATCAATATGAGACTTTCATGTCTCGCTATAGATTGTATATACTATTATTATCCATAGTTTTATTGATTGCAATCAGCAGCATTGTTTGGCGGCACTTTACAGAACAACATAAAGTTAAATTATCATTACTAAATCAGCAAGATATCCAGATAAAAGAAAGTGCACTTGAACAACTTTTACAGGAAAAACGTGATGAAATTAATCTTTTGGAACAATCATGCGCAGAAAGTGAAGGTGATAGAATTAAACAACTACAAATAAATAGTTGCTTAAATGGACTTTTGGAAGAGGAAAGGCATATTGTTAGTGACTTGAAAGAGCTATTAGAGCAAAAGGAAGAAGAAATAAAACAGCTGAAAGGTATTAAGTTTAAGAGACTAATAGAAGACACTCCTATTTATCAACGATTACTGTATATAAAAGATGAAAATGCTAAAAACTCTACTGGTAAAATGAATTTGGAAGAAAAAGATTGGGAGGAGTTATTATTAGAAATAGATTTGGTATCTTTTAATTTCACCACACGTTTAGTAGATCGATATGATTCTTTAGTAGATAATGATATCAGATTTTGCTGTCTCATAAAACTTGGATTCAAATTCTCTGAAATAGCACTAATCCTTGGTTGCAGTGTAGATGCTGTATATAAAAAAGAGAAGTCTATATTACGCAGAATGGATATGGAACATACAATAAAGCTCAAAGAAATATTGAGAAATATTTGACGGAAAAAGTGGAATAATCATCAGGAGTAATTTAGCAGTTTGTTGATTATTAAATAGTTATATTCTGTGTTCTTATGCATTAACATATCACTCTAATATTTTTATAATGAATTTTGCTTGAACTTTGCGGCAAATTAAAAAAATAAGATATGAAAAATGCAATTCTATTTTTTATCATTCTTGCAACTTTATGTTGTAATACAGAGATCTATTCTCAAACTTCTCCCGTCGATGACTTTTCTAAGTTTTCTAAACAAGATATACCATTGAAAGGAGATGATACTGATTTTGATGAGGGCATTGCGCGTACTCCTGTACGACAATCTGCTGCTACTGCTTTTCTTTATGGAAATTGTGTGTATGTTAATTTTGCATGTCCTGTCAATGATGTTAAAATTGCTATCATTGATAAAAGTACTGGCAAATACATATATTTTGGGAATCATAATCAACCTGATATAATAATTGATATAAACACGAAAAATAAAGGGGAATATCAGATTATGATAAATTCTATATATTTCTTTTTATGGGGAGAATTTAGTATAGACCAATAATATTCTGAAATAAATTTCCATATCATGAAATTAATACGTTTATGGGGCATATTGTTATTTGTCCTAACATCTTGTAATTTCCGTTCGTCAGATTTGGAAGAAGCACTGGTATTAGCAGGTAATAATCGGCCTGAACTTGAAGCTGTTCTTAATCATTTTAGAGACCGAGGTAAAGTGGCTTATGAATCAGCATGTTTTCTAATAACCAATATGCAATACCACGAAAGTAAAGATGAAATTGTATTAGACAGTTTGTATAATAGCTATTTCATACATACAGATTCTCTTTATAGAGGTATTTTTAGCAAAATACCTCTAAACGAACAGAAAGAATATAAGGGACGAGAATATGATTCTTTGCGTTTGACTTTAGGTGAAATTTTTAATACATTGCCAGCTCCACAAATTAAGTCAGGTGTTCACCTTTCTGATTTGCAAACTGTTAAGTCGAACTTTTTAATAGATAATATTGAGGAGGCGATTAAAATTTGGGAGGCAAATGAATATGACTATCGAAAAGATTTTGATTTTTTTAAAGAGTTCATTCTTCCGTATCGAACAACGAATGAGTATCTAGCGCATAAACGTAGTGAAATACGTAAAATGTACGAGAGTTTATTAGTGGACACTGCTTCTATCCGTACACAAATTGAACACTATAAAATTTATGTAGATAAATGTAGATGGATAAATCATCATACAAAACCTAAAGGACATTTAGGTATCTATGATCTGTTTGTGCCAAAATTTAAAATGGATTGTCATAATATGACAAATTGGAGTTGTAATGTTCTTCGTGCTTGCGGCATTCCAACGATATACGAATTTACCCCTAAATGGACCGATCGGGATAATCGACATTTTTGGTGTGTTTCTCCTGACTCCATTGGCATATTACAACCTTATACCGCACCAGATAATAATATCAGAGAAGATTGGGAAAGTGATATTAAATATGCAGGAAAGGTATACCGTAAGACCTATGGAGCACAAAAAAACACTCCTTACTTTTGGGCTGATGAAGATGAATTTATTCCAGAAAGTTTTAAGACTCCACTACTTAGTGATCAAACATTCAGATATCATCAGACAATAACTTTACGATTACCCTTTAAGGTAGATAGCCATAATAACATAGCTTATTTAGCGATGTTTACTGTCGATAATAAATTAGTTCCGGTAGGTTGGGGGAAAATAGATCATTCAAAACATGAGATTATCTTCGAACAAGTTCCTTTAAATACTTTATTTTTTCCGGTTTGTTATGATGCAGACAATATGCTACCTATAGCTGAACCATTTATCATTTATTCATCCTCAATATCAAAAGATATACCTGAACCTTTAACAACGAATGAATTACCTCGGAATGTAGTAGATGTGTCTGTAATTGATGGAAAACTATCATTTAACAAACAGAGAAGATGGTCTGATTTAAAGTATTTGACATTGAATTGTGATACTTCTCAAAAAATCAGGATGCATTTGCTACGCAAGTATCCACAAAAAAGAAGAATGAAAACTTTTTATGAAAAATTGAATGGCGCTTGCCTACTGGGAGGTAATCAAGAGCGAGGGGAATATGATACACTTTGCACCATAAAGGAGATGCCTGTACCTTATTTACAAGAAATTGCTTTTGAGAATTGTAAGCAATATCGCTATTATCGCTTTTGCACTTCCAATAGTGAACCTGTAAATATTGCACATATGGAGTTTCTTGGAAATTATTCTCCAAATCATAATTGTACAATTCCTACGGCTTTGCCTGTTTTCTCAGAAGAAGAATTGGTACGGCAAAAATCATGTCAACTCTATCGTATAAATGGAGTTCCGATACGGACAGGCAGTAAACCCGAATATGCTTTTGATAATAATTATAATACGTATGTCGGCGCAGCAAGTATTGGCATGGATTTTAAAACGCCTGTACAAATAACAAGTATTCGTTTTGTGCCTCGCAATGCCAATAACATGATTGTTCCCGGTAATAGTTATATGCTTCTTTATTACGATGGTGAATGGAAAGAACATAAAGTATTACGGGCAGAACATCAATATTTGGATTTTGAAAATGTTCCTGTAGCTACCTTGTATTGGCTGCGGAATTTAACAGAAGGCAAAGAGGAACTTCCTTTCTTCTATATTAATGAAAAACAATATTTTTTGCATATCGATACTGTATTATTGTAGTTAATATAAAATGAAAAGCAAAATAAATTACTTAATTTCATTGTTATTAGGTTTACTAATAATTATGTCTGTAGCTGGTATACCAGTCGAGGTATTCAACCATCCTAAAACATTTGCAGTTTTTGGAATGGCTGGAATATCTCTTATAATAAGCTTTTTATGTTTTATTGCACCTCAAAAAGATATCAAATTTTCTAGATTGAATATATTTTGCTTCTTATTCTTGTTACTTTATGTAATAGACTTTTCACATCTGAATACTATATGGAACATAGGATATTTATGCTTATTGTCTTTATTTATTGCTAGTCATTTGCTGCAGCAAATACATTATATTATTATCTTTAAAAGTTTGCTGGGTACTGCTGTTTTACTTACGATATGGGGATATTTGCAATATTTTGAATATATCCCTTCTAATAGTGAATATTTTCGCATAACAGGTCCATTTCATAATCCGGCAGTTTTTGCTATTATACTAAGCCTGTTGTTGAGTATAGCTCTAAACAGTATTATACTGTTTTATAGATCACTGATAAATCATAAATTCTTTCTGGTATTCATAATTACAGTTGTTCTATTTTGTATCCCTCTTTTAATATTAACCTATGCTCGTGCTGCCTATTTAGCACTGTTTGTATCTGTCTTATATTGTTTTTATCTAAAATTGAGGAATAATGGGAAGGGAAGAAAGATAAAGCTATACTATTCAGCAGGGGTATTATTTGTAATTTTGATTTCTATCGGAATGCTATACAAACTAAAGCCACAGTCGGCTAATGGACGCTTTCTGGTATGGAAGATAAGTTGTAGAATGATACAGGATAAACCCTTAACAGGATTTGGAAAAGGTGGTTTTGCTGCAAACTATCTATATTATCAAGCGGACTACATGAAATCATTTGCGTCTCCTGAAGAACGAAGATTGGCAGGAAGTACTCATCTTGCTTTTAATGAGCCATTGCGTATAACTGTGGAATATGGGCTTATTGGATTAATTATCTATTCCTCTTTTATTATTTGGATACTTTTTTTATCTACCAACCGGACTACTGTTTGTGTTTTGTTCAAAGCTTTTCTTGCAGGAATAGTAATCTGGGGTATGTTTGGATATCCAGATCAAGTATTTTCTATACAAGCTTTATGGATTATTGCTATAGCTTGCTATTTAAATAAAAACTTTAGAACTACATATGAGTTCTCGGGTACAAATAGGCTACTTTCTAAAATTGTAATAATAGTAATATGTGGTACAAGTAGTTTTTTAGGTATGAAACTTTGGAATAAATGGACTTCCTATCATGAATTATACACTTGCTTAGACTCTCAAAGTTTTCAATCTATTTCTCAAGATTCTAACATTTTTGTTCGGTTACAAGAAGAAATGATTGACGATATTAATTTCGCTTACCTCTATTGTCAATTAACAAAAATGAGACATCAAGAGATTGAATTTTTGCGCATATCAGATTATTTGGAAAGGAGCTTTCCTACACCGGGATTATTACTTATGAAAGGAGATTATTTTAAAAAAAAGAGCCGCTGGAAAGAAGCTGAAGAAGCTTATAAATTAGCATCGGATATGATGCCTTCCCTACAACTGCCTCGTGGGAAATTGGCTTTTTTATACAATGAAACTGGTAGAAAAGAAGAAGCAGTAGCAATAGCCCACGACATACTTACTGAAGATGTAAAAGTTTACAGCTTTAGTACCTTCGATTTGCATCGTGATTTAAGAAGAATCTTCGAAGATGAACTAAAATAATTGTTTAATGAAAAAAGAAAAAGCATGAAAAACATTGGAAAATGTAAAAAATGGCGTATTTTAGCATGTATAGGAATACTTTGCATGCTATTTGCCTGCGCTGATCACATGTTGCAGGATGATGAAAGGTCCACAACAAGACGTTCGAAAAATAAAAATAGAGAACTCACATCAGTAGCAGCTAAAGAGTGGTTTGAAAGTAATTATGCTCCAGTTGTAACGACACGTACTTCAGGTGGAGAAGGAAAAGAACTGGCTATAAAACCATATTGGGATAAAGCCAAAGAAAGTAATAGGGGACGTTTTGAAATTGTTGAAACTCCTACTTTAAGTAAAGGAATGCATATAATCCTTGATGAGGAAACTGCAAAGCATTGGTAACCAGGTATGAAAGCTGATTATATCCGTAATACAACAAAAATGGTTGTATTGAAAGATTTGGTAACTAATAAAACTCGAAGTTTCATTATGGTATTTGTAGGATCGTATGATTATTTGACGCGTAGTCGGAATATGGGAAGAAACAGCTATCTCTATAGAGAACCCGATTATGATGGAATGGTACTGTATTACGCGATAAATGGTACCTTTATCAATGGTTGGAGATACTCTAATGGAAAACTTGTGGGCTATATTTCACCTTCATATAATGAACAAGGTGAATCTTCAGTCCAGACTCGTGGTTATCAAGATTGTCATGATGTATATACAACAGAATATAGGCAGGATTGCCACGATGAATATGAGCTTGTTGGAGGTGATATGGAAACTGGCTTAATATATGATATTGTAAAATATTGTGATTATATACCTTATACAACATCTTATCAAGATTGTCATTATGTTGAAGATAGTACAAGTGATAATGATGATGATGACAACTGGTGGAATAATCCTTATCCTCCGGGAGGAGCAGGTAATGAAACTTATCCGGTTAAACCTGGGAGCAATAATACTCCAAAAGCTAAAAAGATTTTTCGCAATTCGAATATGACTGAGGCTAACTGGAAAGTTTTGGAGAAAATGCTTGATAAGATTTTAGCTGACTGCATGGGGGAAGCATTGTATAATGGCTTGGCAAGTTTTCTTAATGGTCAGACTTTAACTATTCAGTTTAGTAATGGGTCAGACGGCTTATTTAGTGGGAATGGGTCAACGGCGGGTATTACCCTTGGTAGCCAAATGGAAAGTAACCAGCTATTCCATGAAATGATGCATGCTTACAGGGCTTATCAGGAGACACTTTCTTCTTATAAAGGTTCTAATATGAACGGAGAAATAGAAGCATGGTATGCACAGTATCTTTATACAAGCAGATTACCGGAATATCCAGGAAGCAAATGGGAAAAAAGAGATAATACTGATCCACGGCGAATTGCAATTAAAAATTTGACGAATATAGTTGATCATAAAGGAAATATACGGTCCGGAAAGAGTGTTGGAGAATTGGAACTTGAAATTGCAAATAGGGTGGTACCTACTTTTCATGAGAACTATTATCCAGCGGATAAATATCCCTTTGATTATGATAGACCAGGATTGGAAAATTTTACGAATTTAAAGAAACTAACAATAAATTGCTAATGAAAACTTTAATTATTTTTATCAGTATACTGTTCAGTGCTACATATATGTATGCACAGACGAATTATTATACCACTACTAAAACTTTCAATCAAGATGGCTATATTTATCAGTGTGATGTACGAGCCTCTGGGTTTGTTACACTTTATAATAAAAGCAATAAATGGATTAAAGTTTATCCTGTTTATAAAAGTACAGGTGAATCTTTTGCACAAACAGATGCAGGCATTGAACTGTTTGAAGATGACAATTGGACCAGTTCTAAATGTAAATCTATTGTAAATGCTGCATTCTCTGATAGTGAAAAACAGAAGGTAAAAGGGCATGATTTTTATATAATTATGTATATAAATTCAAGTACAGGTAGAGTTGATGAAGTAAGTTTTGAGTTTCATAAGTCCGATCCTTTTGCGGAAATTCCTATTTCTGTTTATCGTAAGATTGAAATAGAGCTTAAGAAAGATATATGGTTCACTCTTACTACAGAGGGAAAAATGCTGAGTTATATATTTTATTGGTGGGCACAAGAGCCGAAATAAGATTTTGTTCTATATGGCTTTTAGTAATGATAAGTAGCAAATAATCACAAATGAGAACATGACTTCATTGTAACTATTATGAATCGATACTTTCTCTTTTTAATTTTTACTTTATTGCCTTTATTATCTTATGCTCAGCATACTATAGATGGCAAACTTACAGACGAAAAACATTTGCCTCTGCCCGATATTCATATACTACTTTATCATTCGACGGATACTATTAATTCTTTAGCAATTACTGTTAGTGATTCATTGGGATGTTTCTTATATGAAGCAATCTCTAATGGGGAATATATATTAAAGTTTAGGGCTATCGGAATGATAACCAAAATAATTCCCTTGCCTATAAATAATACTGATGTTCATTTAGGCGAAATACAACTACAAACGAATAACTATGTATTGAATGAGGTGAACGTGGAAGCTAAGATTCCGGAATGGACTATTATATATAAACCAACAATAATATATGGAGCTGAAATAAGTTGGGTAGGTGATGACAAGCTTATTCCTGCCTATATAACAGATGAGACAAATTATAAAATGGGTAGTTTTGAAGGATGTTGGCAATGGAAATCAGTAGATTGTGACACCATTTTTACAGTAGAATTAGTTGAAGTAGAAAGAGTTAATTCGGATATGAGGTCACATCCTGTAGAGAGTGAAAAACGAAAGTATTCCAAGAAAATTACAAAAATGATATTTAATCAATTAGTTGGTCGTTATGAATATCAAGTCGGTGATTCAATTCTTTTTTCCAGTATGCATATTCCTATAAAGATGAGAGAAGCTTTCTCTCATAGCATCAATTACAAACAAAGAGGATTTTTATTTAGCGATCGTGGCGACTTGATGAAGTCTGATAAATATGTTTATCTCCGGCAAGCGCATAATCCGTTTGGTAAACATCGTGCTTTTATCACATTTACTTTTCTAAATGCAGAGCAAAATATGGCATTATGGGAGATGGATGTTTTGAAATCCAGTAAAGAGCACAATCGTCTGGTAATCCGAAAAGCTGTAAAAGGCGATTTCGTCTTACCCAATAATGTCGTCATGCATCGAATAGAGAAAGTAACTTTGCCGGATGAACGCACTACTGCACGCATTGTCACGGCTTTGGCTGAGAAGTTTGAACTTCATTATTTGATTAAGAATAAATTTACTTCAAATAATGACTATTCTATTTTTAAGGCTGTAACCAGGGAGGAAGCAGATAAGTTATCATCCACCCAGGTTTTAGAAATAGTCCGAATAGAATTGAAAGAATCAGGAGCATATGTATATGCCAAAAACTATGCAGATAAGCAGACTAAAGTATTCATAAAAATCAAATTCCAAAGGAAGCACAAAAAATGGGTCTTCAAGGAAGTTACAACAGATTATCTAAAGTAAAAAAATCCTTTCGATTGATTTTGTAATTTTACGGAAATTCTTTCAAAAGGAGTATAATGTAAATAAACTATATATATGATGAAATATACTATTTATACAATAATGTTGTGTGTCGTTCCTGTTTTGTGTTTTTCTCAAAATGAATTAAAGGTAGATGTCTCTTTTTAAAATGAAACACAAATTTTACTCATAACAGTAAAAAATGAGAGTAGTAAATCATTTGGAATATTCAATGGTCGCATTGGTACAAATGAGTTTGATGGAAGTGTTGTTTACCTTAGGAAGAGTCCACAAAGTCCTGTTTCTGGTGAAGGGATGTTTCTATTGATAGAGTATGATAAAAAGGCTGATATTTTGAAAGAATTTCGTCCTATGAGTTGGATAAACCCATATGAAGAAAAATATTTTGGTATTAATCTAAAGAATAAAAGAAACTGGTTGAGTATGAAAGATATATTTGTAACAATAGATTTTTCTGTTAGATTAATAAAAGAGGAAAATATTGTCGTAGTAGGTAAAAGCAAACGCTTTGAAACATTTATAAGCATCCTTTAATCGGGCTTTATATTTTTATTGGTAGGCGTAAGAGCCTCAGTAAATCACTTAATTTGAATCATGAAAATCGTTTCACGTAAAAGACTGTAAAATATGAGAACATTACTAATTGCATTGTCGCTGTTTTTTTCATTAGTTAGCCAAGCTCAAATAGCTTATAAATTATCTTATGATAAGCAAACTAAAATTGTAAATTTGAATTTAACCAATCAATTTGATGAATTGGCTATCATTGAACCTCGTATGGATGATGCTCCTGGATCGGGAACATACTATAAGATAAACTATAAAGATATAGAAGGAAAGATATTAAGCTCATCCACTAACTATGTTTTTAAAATGCGTAGTAATGAAATCTTTATAGAATCTAAAAAGAATAAGGATTATAAAATCAATTTATGTGAACAGTTTAAGGGAAATACCGTAAATGATATTTATACTGTGGAAATAGAAATACATATTCAAGCTCGATTTAAAGGATTTACTGAATTTAAACATACTGTGAATGAAGAGTATCGATGGGAATAAATAAGTAGTTTTTCCGTAAGATTCAATATATTTGCATGCAGTAATGTGATCCTTAGAGTAAGAACCTTTTCAATGAAAAATTCAATTCCCCGGTATACTTTCTATAAGACTAAGTACGGAAGCGAACTTTTAGTGGATGTCGTAGAACTGAAGTACGTAAAAAGGTTCTTGACCAAGGGCACTGTGCACACATTGACTTACTATGATATTACTTTCATTACAGAGGGAGAAGGTAATTTTTCTATCGATAATCAAACGCATAAGGCAGTTCCCTGTGATGTACTGTTTTCCAAACCCGGAGAGATACGGAATTGGGATACCGGCCACATTGTAAATGGCTATGCTTTGATCTTCGAGGATGAGTTTCTGTCTTCCTTCTTTAAAGATCCGTTGTTTGTGCAGCATCTTTCTTTCTTCAATGTGGGGAGGAAATCTGCCGGACTGCACTTGTCGAATGAGCTTTATGTACGTATGCTTCAATTGTTGAGTGATATTAAGACAGAGATCGATTCGTATAAACAAAACGATGTACATGTATTGAGAGCATTGCTTTATGAGGCTCTCATGCTTTTGGACCGGGCATATCAAAAGATGTTGTCTGACGGCAGTACTCATAAAGAGGTAAGCAATACCCGCATAAGCAAGTTCATGGAGTGGGTAGGGGCTGACTTGAGAGAACATCACTCTGTTCAATATTATGCCGATAAGCTATGCATCACACCAAACTATCTGAATGAAATTGTCAGTTCAGCTATGGGAATCAGTGCAAAGCAATACATTCAGAATAAAGTTGTGGAGGAAGCCAAACGACTGCTTGTCTATACGGAACTGCCTATTTCAGAAATTGCTTTCGAACTGCATTTTTCAACCGTTTCCTACTTTGTCCGTTGCTTTCGTCAGTGTACGGGAGAAACACCTTTGTCTTACCGGAAAGAGCATAAACCGTAAAAAGTGTCATTTCTCCCTTAGTTCTTATTGCGTTGTATTTTCCTTGAGGGCCTATCTTTGCGGAATAATAACCCATAAAATAATAAGATTATGAGAGATGCGGAAAAGACAGTCGGAGGTATGATGGATAAGCTGAAAACAGCTTTTATCGGTTCGGTGGATGCAGAGGGCTTTCCTAATATCAAGGCTATGCTGCAACCCAGGAAGAGGGAAGGGATAAAGACTATTTATCTGACAACGAACACTTCGTCAATGCGTGTTGCGCAATACAGGGAAAATAATCATGCCTGTATCTACTTCTGTGATGCAAGGTTTTTCAGAGGTGTCATGTTGCGCGGCACAATGGAAGTGCTGACAGATAGTGTCAGTAAGGAGATGATATGGCGGGAAGGGGACACGATGTATTATCCGGAAGGCGTGACCGATCCCGACTATTGCGTCCTGAAATTCACGGCAATTTCCGGAAGATATTACAGTGGCTTCAAATCGGAAAGCTTTGTGATAGACTGATTCCTCAGTCCAGAAAAGGAATTCGGACTGCAAATTCCTTTTCGTTTTGAAATATATCAATTTGCCGGTTGTATAGGGCATATTGGCGTTGCAGATTCTTGAGCCCTGTTCCACTTTTAGCTACGTAGTTGCGCAACTGGAGGTTGTTGGAAACAATAATCATTTCATCATCAATGGTGATGTGGATTATTAAGGGGGAGTTGGTGGTGCTGATATTGTGTTTTATGGCATTTTCCACAAGCATTTGTATGCTTGCAGGGATGACAAAGCGGTTATGATTCTTTCCGTTGTCTTCTATGTCGATGTGCAAGGTATCTCCAAAACGTATATGTTCCAGATACAGATATGAGTCGACAAATGACAGTTCTTCTTTCAGCGTGACTTTTAATTGCCCGTGAGTTGTGAGCAGATAGCGATAGACAGTGGATAATTTCTTGGTGAACAGGTTCGCTTTCTCTGCATCCTGATAGGTCAAGGAAGCAAGCACGTTGAGACTGTTGAACAGGAAATGCGGATTAATCTGGTTCTTTAGTACTTCGAATTGATACAAAGCTCTTTCTTTTTCAATAACAGCCAGCCGCTTTTCCATTTCCGTCTGCTGCAGGTTATAGAAAAAGATTTCAATCTGGAAGACGGCAATCCAGTTCCATGGGATTACAGGCAGGGAGCTTTTAAAGATATCCCAACCTGACATCTCCGGACTGGCTAACAGGCAGTTCAGGATTCCTGCCAATGAAACGCTGAGAAAGGTGGTCAATAACAAGTCGATAGAAATTCTGACTACATTACTTGTGGATTTTAATCTCTTGTATACCCAATTGATTACTCCGAAATCAATAAATCCGAGTGCTATACATAGCGGAAGGTTGATGATAAACTGATAAGCCAGATTTATCTTTAAAGGCTTTCCGCTGACTATGTTATAGATACAGCCGATAACAAATAGAGAGATTGATATCGTGAGGATAAAGAGGAATATGTATTTCTTATGTTTCATCAGCGTAGTTTATAAAGTACCGTCTATCCATTTCAGAAAATCGTTCGCACGGCTGCGGCTGACCAATACTTCATGCGGGCATTCCGGGCGGAAATATAACTTTAAACGGCTGCCGAAATACCTGGAACTCTTTTGAATGGCCTTTATATTGGAGATGCAATTTCTCGATACGCGGAAAAAGAGATCCCTGTCCAGCATTGGTTCCAGTTGATCCAATGAGTAATTGATAATGTACCTTTTATTGGTGAACAGATGCAGGTAGGTGTACTTTTCTTCACTGTAGAAGAAAGCGACTTCATGGGTTTCAGCATACTGGAAAGTATCTCCTATCTGGACTAAAAAACGGTTTTTCTTATTTCCTGCCAAGTAATCGGTCTCCAGTTTCTTGTATTGGGGAGTGGTGGAATGTAGCGAATGGTTTCGTTCGAACTTGTGCAATGCTGCGTCCAGTTCATTTTCTTCAATGGGCTTCAGCAGATAATCAATGCTGTTGACTTTGAATGCCTGCAGGGCGTATTCGTCGTAGGCCGTTGTGAAGAGGACAGGTATATCAATGGGGCATTGCTCAAAAATCTCGAAACTAAGTCCGTCGGATAAGCGTATATCGACAATCATCAGGTCTATCTTGTTCTGTCTGAGAAGTAAGACTGCCTGCTCAATGCTTTCTGCCCAGCCTACCAGTTGATAGTCCGGCCTTAACATTTGCATCATCCGTTTCATTTCTTCATAGGCGAACCGTTCATCTTCCACCAATACATATCTTGTCATACTGATTCTGTTCTTTAGGGTATTACTGTTTCTTTGTCAAAAATACAATATATTATTCTGCCATGTAAGTTTTTAGAGAATAAATGTCTGTTTTCGTCAGAAGCCGCACCGGAAACCTGCCGTAAAACGTAAGGAGGTGCCGAAATTACAGCTCCCATCGTCTTCTTTAAAGTTTTCGATAAAGCCTTTGAAACTACGGTCTGAGATTTTTGCGCTACGTATCCAGTTGCCACCTATGCCCAGATAAATGCTCGTCTTCTTGCTTATGTAGAATGACGGACTTATATAAGATTTCATGCTTACCGTTGAATAGATTTTGGACTTTCCGTCTATGCTCATCACGGCCGACATGCCATCCATTTCGATAGCAGTGAGTTCTACCTTAAATTTCTTGTTCAGCCAGGTAGCGGCAGATATTTTTATACCGCTGGACATGTCTACTTTAAGCTCGTATTTGCCCGTGTTCCTCCAGCTGAAGTATATCATGGGTAATATCATCGGGATACCGTATGAATTGGTAAGCCCACCCCCGATTCCGAGGTCAAGATTGTTCCTTAGCTTATATACAAAGACAACGGCACCATTGGCTAATACGCTCTTTATCATTATTTCACTGGGTGAAGCATAGACTCCGGCACCTAAAGAAGCGATAATGCTCCATCTATCGGACAAGGGCCTGATGTGTGATATATTTAAACTGCTGTTCAGTATATTATCAGGGTTTAATTCTTTGGCCGGTCCTTTGTTGTTGAGAATGCCATAGGAACAATTGAGGGTTGCTGACCATGCCGTTACTTGTCCTTTTTCATTGTGTCTGACAGAGAACGGCAGAGTATACCTGCCGGATAGAATAAGTAAATCTCCCGACCCGTATTTATTGCCGGCATCATCTTTAAGGGTACTTGCCGGCATATAATCGCTGCTGATATAGCCCTGTCCGTAACTTAAGCCCGGAAGAATGACAAGCAATGGTGTCAATAGAATCTTAAAAGTAATTTTCATGTGGTTATTATAAATTGTTTCCGGCAAAGATATTACTCTGAAAGGGCAGTAGGCAAGTGCTTCCGGACAGGTTGCATAATCTGCTGGTTGAAATTCGGTATTCAGTGGACGGATTGAAAGTGGAGGATATGAAAGATACCTATTTTGGATAACTGTATTTTGGATCAGCTTCGTATCTTTGTAGCATGGAACAAATAGCAGATAAGCAATATTGCCAGAGTTGTGGGATGCCCCTCCGTTTCGATGTGGAAGAGTATTTAGGCACCAATGCCGATCACTCCTACAGTGACGAGTATTGCTACTATTGCCTGAAAGACGGGAGTTATACAGTGGATATCTCTATGAATGAGATGGTGGATATCTGGGTAAAATATACCGATAAATACAACTGGTATTCGGGAACCGACTATACTCCACAAGAATTAAGAACCTTATTGAACAAGCGTCTTCCCACCCTGAAACGCTGGCGACAGAAAGAGATGACGCAACATGTTCACTATGAAGCTATCAATTGGGTTCGGACTTATATTGACCAAAACCTCTTTCAGGAAATCGATCCAGAGCAGTTGGCTAAGATTGTCAATCTCTCATTTTTCCATTTCCGAAAGGTTTTCAGGAATGTTACCGGAGAGAATATTGGTACATATATCCAGCGTCTGCGTTTGGAATACATTGCCCATTTGCTTATAACTACCGGACAGAGCATTGAGGAAATTGGTATGCAGACCAATTATCAGACAAAGTTCAGTCTGGCAAAGGCTTTTAAAAAGCACTTTGGCATTTCCATGTCGGCTTATCGCGAAAAGTATGAGTCTGTCAATGCGAGCCAAGAACCGGATAGCATGCCCGAGGCTAAGATTATGCGTATCAATACCCTGAAAGCTGTTTGCATAGAAGTGGGTGATACTTTTCGTGATAAATATGCTTACACCACGATCTGGAAGCAATTACTGCATTATAAAGCAGTTCATTTGCAGAATGCTCCCAGTAGTCTTTTTGTGAGTATAAGTCAGGATAATCCCTTGATTACACCGATGGAACAACGGCGGTTCTATATCGGGATTCTTGTTGAAGGGAGTGCCAAGTCCGAGGGGAAATTATCGCTTCGGGAAATACCCGGAGGAATGTACGCTGTTTTCAGGTATAAAGGCAGTTATTCTGATTTACCTGAATTTTATAAGACGATTTATAATCAATGGTTTCCTTACAGTATGTATCATCAGAAACGTCCGTTGACGTTTGAGGTGTATCTCAATTCACCGGATGAAACGCCGGTTGAGGGATTGCTGACGGAGATTTATATTCCTATTGATAAATAATTAAATGATATAAGTATGTTAGAATTGCCAGAAGTACTTACACTGAGTAAGCAAGCCAATGATGTTTTAAGTGGTAAAACGATTACGCAAGTGTTCAATGCTACCAAGCCTCATAAGTTCACGTTCTATAGTGGCGATCCACTGGAGTATGGAAAGTTGCTCGTCGGAAAGACGATTCTGTCGTCTAAAGGATATGGGATGTTTGTCGATTTTTACCTGTCGGACAATGTGATAATGAATATCGGTGACGGGGTGAGCGCACGTTACTATAATCCGGGTGATAAAGTTCCTGCCAATTACCAATTGCTGCTGACTTTTGAAGATGAATCGTTTCTTGTATTTACGGTTGCCATGTATGGCTTTATCAGTGCCTATCCCGATGGGGTTATCGACAATAAATATTATACGATAAGCCGTGAAAGTATTTCCCCGCTGAGTGATGCTTATACGGAAGCGGAATTTGAGAAATTATTTGCTTCAGCCAAAAAGACATTGACGGCTAAAGCTCTGTTGGCTACCGAACAACGTATTCCGGGTGTAGGCAATGGGGTAACGCAGGATATTCTGTTCAATGCCGGGATTCACCCGAAACAGAAAGTGCTTGACTTGTCGGATGGACAGAAAGGGGTACTTTTTAAATCTCTGAAGGATACTTTAATGGCTATGACTTCCGGAAGAGGTCGTGATACCCAGACGGATCTTTATGGAAATGAGGGAGGGTATAAAACGATTCTTTCTTCCAAAACATGGAAGAATCCCTGTCCGCGCTGTAGCAGTGTGATTGTGAAAGAAGCTTATCTTGGAGGATCGGTTTACTATTGTCCTGAGTGTCAGAAAATAAGGAAAATATAATAGCAACTTAAATTATAGTTATAGCGAAAGTAACAGATATTATGCTTCTGCAACAGCTGCTTTGAAAAAAGCGGCTTTCTTTTTTCTCTTCCGATAATTTGCAGGAATAAAAAGTCTGCCTATCTTTGTGGAGGTATAAAAAAATGTTGGATGTTTAAAGTTAAGAAGGATTCGGTAAGTAAATAACTGTGGGCATCATGAGTAACGAAAATAAATCTATTCACGAATTCGATTTTAGTTTAATCTGCGAATACTTTTCAAGTGTAGAACGTCAGGGACCGGGAAGTGCTGAAACAACAATCAAGGCTCTTAGCTTTGTTGAGGGGCTTACGGATAAATCTCTGATTGCTGATCTGGGTTGTGGCACAGGTGGCCAGACGATTACGCTGGCGCAACATGCCCCGGGACAAATTACAGGCATTGATTTGTTTCCTGATTTTATCAACCAATTCAATAGTAATGCCGAGCACTTTAACCTTCAGGACAGAGTGAAAGGTATTATTGGATCAATGGATGAACTCCCGTTCCGGAATGAAGAATTAGATCTTATCTGGTCGGAAGGAGCCATCTATAATATTGGTTTTGAATACGGGTTGAATCTATGGCGTCCGTTTTTGAAGAAAGGCGGTTATATTGCTGTATCAGAGGTGTCATGGTTTACTGACGAACGTCCGGCTGAGATCGATGATTTCTGGATGGATGCTTATCCTGAAATAAATACGATTCCCAATAAGCTGGCACAGATGCAGAAGGCCGGATATATCCCTGTAGCCTGTTTCTGTATACCGGAAAATTGCTGGATCGAACATTTCTATATGCCGCAGGTTGAAGCCCAAGAGGACTTCCTACGAAAATATAAAGGTAACCAAGCTGCTGAAGAACTGATTGCCAATCAGCGCCATGAACAACAATTATACTATAAGTATAAAGACTTTTATGGTTATGCATTCTACATCGGAAAGAAAATCTAAGTAAAGAAAAAAGCCGTATCAATAAAAGAATTTCATTTATTCTGATACGGCCTTTCTTATGCGTTGCAAAACTCTAATGTTTACAATTCAGCAGAATCCATTCTGTCATATCTTTCAGGACCTCAGGACTGATGGTTTCTTCTAATTGCCCGTATTCCATAATTGTACAAGTCTTACAGGATTGGAACAAATGGTTCAAACCGGGATATTTCTTGGTGGTAACTTTCTTGTTCCCGTTAGACTTGACCCAATCTTCCACAGCTTTGAGATTCATGTCTGCATCTACCTGTATGTCTTTATCTCCATTGACAGCCAGTACCGGACATTTTATCTTCTTTAAATCTTGGGTCGGATCGTATTTCATGAAATGAAGATACCACGGGGAGAGCATTCCGTTCATCTCAACTTCTATTTGTTTGGCGATGTTTGGGTCTTGCAGTTGTACGGGTGGCAGTGTTGCAATAATGTTGGCATATAGCTCTTTCCGAATTTCCTCAGTGCTTTTGTCCTGTGCCAATATAGCATAACGGGCGCGTAATGTGGGTTTGTATAATTCCCACATGGCATCGGAGGTGCCACCTGACTTGCTAACTGTTTCTGCTTGTTTCAACATCAGGCTGTCTCCTTTTATGGTAGCGCCGGCCATTGAAACGATGTAAGCAATATCTTTGTTACGGGCACCCAATATAAAAGCCACGGTTCCGCCACAGCTATGACCGATGATTCCTATCTGTTTGGGATTAATCTCTTTTCTACCTTTCAGGTAGTTGATTGCTGCTTCTGCATCGCTGGCATAATCTTCGTTGGTGGCTTCTGCAAAAACGCCTGTTGAGCCTCCTACGCCTCTGTCGTCGCAGCGAAGTACGGCTATACCGTTACGGGTCAGGTAGTCTGCTATTACCAGGAATGGCTTATGTCCCATTATTTCCTCATCCCTGTTCTGTGCGCCACTACCGGTAACCAATACTACTGCCGGGAATTTTTTTCCCTGTTCAGGAAGCGTCAGAGTGCCGGCAAGTGTGATTCCGGCTTCTTTATTTTCAAAAGTAATGTCTTCTGCTTTATAGAGGAAAGGCGGTTGTGGTTCTTGGGGGCGTTTAGGTTTGGCTACTTCTCCTTTTTCCAGATTTAGTTTGAATCTAAGTCCTTGTGTGAAGTCTCCGTATATTTTGCCGTCTTTCTCTAGCTTTCCTTTGTAAGAGGCACGGATCTCAGGAATCTGAATCGTCAAAATCGAATCCTGAAAGAGTGTGGAGCCTGTCGGAATGCCTTTTACATTCTGATCGGGACTGTCACAAGTAGAGGTATATCCCTGCTCGGTTTGTTGCAGGTTGAAGCAAATAGTCAAGGAAGCGTTGGGGAGCGACAACTTTCCATTCCATGTTCCGGATATGTCCTGAGCATGGGTGCAGATAGGAAAGATAAATCCTAAAAGGAATAGAATGGAGTGTTTTTTCATATCCGGTGATTTAAATGGTTTTCATATAATATTTTGAGTTTCTTATTTGACATACTCATGTAGTTCTTTACAATCTACCGCCAGTTCATCCACTGCTTTCCACCCAAAGATACCGTTTTTTATTGTAACATGCAATATACATCCCATGGCTACTTGTGCATCTATGGGGACATGGAAGTAAAGGCAGTCGTCAGGATTATCCTGGTCGACAGCTTTCAGAATTCTGCATTCAGGCAATATGGTCCGATAACGAGCCAATTTATTGGGCATTAGAAAACGGATTTCTGTTACTCTGTATTCTTTGCGTACGGGAGTCCTGCTTGCCAACCAACGATTCATATTCAGTAACAGATTGATACCCATGCTGTGAAAAAGCATTCCTATAACAATGCCACAGGCGATGGTCTTCAGGTAATATCCGACTTTTGTGTATTTATCTGCCAGTAGTACACCAATAACAATGATAAGAATGGCAGTGAAAAGCATCACGAGTGCCGTGAGTGGGCGATAGCTGATACCACGAAATGCTGTTTGCTGGAGCAATGAAGTACTGGGAGTGGCCAGATAACCCACTCCGGTAAGTATTGCCACGATCACAATTACTATCAGCCAGACATATATAGTTTGCCTACGATCTTTCTTTTTTTCCCGGATTTCTCCGGTGGTTGTTATTCTTCGATATCTCATTCTGTTGACGAAGGTACGCTTTTATATCTTCATATAGCCTATCTCCTTTAAAATTCTATTCAAGCTTCTTCTGAGAAGAGAAATAAAAGGCTTTGTTTATAATAAGCTTAAAGAGATTTTGTATATCTTTGCATAATTACAAAACTAGACTTAAAGAAAACATTATGAAGACAAAACGCTTATTAGGATTATTGCTATTAATCCTGCCAATCACTGGCTTTGTTGCTTGTAGTGATGATGAACCGCAAGACAAGGTAGAAACTGTAAAAATGCTTATTTCTGACAAAACAGGTACTTATCAGCCTTGGGGAAGTGATTCTCCCATCGATTGTATGCTGGTGAAAGAAGAAAGTGAAAGCGACTACAAAACGCTGGATTTTCAAGGAATTGCTGATTTCATTTACGAAAAAGGCTATGAGTATGCTTTATGGGTTGAGAAAAGAACCTTGGTTGATCCTCCTGCTGATGGAAGTAGCATTGTCTACAAATTGATAGATGTAATATCGAAGGCAAAAGTAGAGTATGAATACACTATAAAAGTAGATGGTCCTAATCCTTTTATCCTGTCTCCCGAAGGTGGTGAATATGAAATACCTTTTACCTGTAAAGCGAAGAAATTTGCAGAGGGTAACCTGGTTGAAGATGGATATATTCCTTTAAAAGGGTTGAGATATAATATGGGTACCAATTACGGAGGGCTGACAAGAGTCGTAAAAGATGGCGATAAGGTTGGGTTTTATAAATTTGTAATAGAAGGCATTCCGCGCTTTAATATGAAAGCGGCTCCTGTATGGTATTGTGGTATTTACACTCCGGATGCAGATTTGCTTTTCGGACCTGAGCCGGAGCCTATTTATAAACAACTGTTTGAACAACCGCAGACAGAGGGTGAGGATTATTTTATGTATTCGGTAGTCTTTATGTCTACAGGCACATTTGCTGAATAAACTCTGAAATAATATTTAAAACATACCTGAACCGTGTCTGCTCCGTACCAACTCCGTACCTGGTCCGTATAAAGGTACCTTTATTGGGAGTTGATACGGAGCAGGTACGGACTTGATACGGAGTTGGTACGGACTTGGTAAGGCAGCGAGCGTATATTAATGGATACATCAAGGGTTATGAGTGAATCTTATATTTAAGAATATTAAATGTTTTTCTTCTTTATAAACCAAATATGATTTTTTCGCTTCGTCTATAAACAGAGAAATCAAAACATGAAATTTCTGTAATCCGAACTAATGGTGACATTAGTATCTGTAAATGACATAGAATGATGCGATTGAATAAAGTAATCTTATCTGTAATCAGCTATATTGTAGTAGGCAGTTTTCAAACAGCCGTTTGGGGACAAACCATTAACGGCAAGATAATAGACAGCGAACAGCGCCCCATAGAGGGAGCAACCATTGTATTGCAAACGGTAGACTCTATTTATATAGATGCGTCTATATCAAACGCTGACGGTATATTCACTTTGAATGGTCAACAAGAAAAATACCGCTTGATTATCCAACATCTTTTATTTCATACGAAGCAAGTAACCGGCAATGGAAAAAATGCCGGGACTATTCAGTTACAGCCTCAGGATTATGCCTTGGATGAAGTGGTGGTAAAGGCGGAACGCCCATTTGTGAAAGTGGAGAATGGACGTTTAGGTTATAATCTCGCTGTTTTGTCTGAAAAGCAAGTAGTGAATAATGCCTATGAAGCATTGATGAGGCTACCGGGAGTGCAAGAAAGTAAGGGGGCAATGACTCTGGTCGGTGCAGGAAATCTGACTGTAATCCTGAATGGAAAACCTACCACAATGGATGTCGGGCAGCTTGAAACTCTTTTGCGTAATACGCCGGTAAGCAGGGTGGAGAAAGTGGAAGTAATGTATAGTGCACCCCCTGAATATCATGTACGGGGAGCGGTTATCAATGTTGTTTTAAAACGCTCGAATGACTATTCTTTTCAAGGAGAAGTAAGTGCTGATTATAAGAATCAATATTTTAATAGTGGTGGCATGAAGGGGAATTTCCGTATATCGACACCCAGGATGGCTTTTGATGTGATGTATGGAGCGAATGATGTGAAGAATATGGAATATATAGACCTCGATTCCAGGCATACACTGAAAAATGAACGGTACGATATCAGTCAGAATGAGCAATTACGCAGTAAGTATTGGAATCACAATTTCAGAACTGCATTTGAATATAATTTCAATGACAATCATACAATCAATGTGATATATACAGGCAGTTATAGCCCCGATCAGCATAATAGTAGCGAAACGACAGGAAATTATCAAACCAGTAATGTAGATAAATATCTTGATACGCAGATGAATAATGTCACATTGCAGTATCATTCAGGATTTGGGCTTGAAATAGGTGGTGATTATACGCATTATAAATCCGACAATCATCAAAGCCTCTATGCTGACTATCAGGATGGCAGGCAAAGCAGTTTTTCAATGGTTGGCGGACAAAGAATAGATCGCTATTCTATTTATGCAGATCAAAAGCATCCATTATCTAAAGGGTGGAGTTTAGGATATGGGGTATCCTATCGGTTTGCAAAAGATCGTGATTTTCAAACTTATGATAAGGTAGTGGGGGATATTCATACTCAGAATATGTATTCCGATCTGAAAGAGCAGACTACTAATTTTTATGTGTCACTCAGTAAAAACTACGAGACAGGAGTTTCGTTCTCAGTATCGGCTACGGGAGAATATTATACTATTGGCAATTATCATAAATGGGCGGTTTATCCACAGGCATCGCTGACTTACTTTAAAACGCCAAAGCATACATTCCAATTCTCCTTATCTACAGATAAGACGTATCCGAGCTATTGGGATATGCAATCGTCTGTTAGTTATCTCAACGGGTACACTGAACTGTGGGGAACGCCGGGATTGAAACCTATGACTAATTACAATCTGAACGGGAGTTATATCTTGAAGCAAAAATATATTTTTAACCTGTTCTTTATGCATACTCCAGATTACTTTATACAAACTCCTTATCAATCTACCGACAGACTGGTGCTAATTTATAAAAATACAAACTGGAACTATATGCAGTTGTGGGGAGCAAATATCATATTACCTTTCAAAACAGGAAATTGGTTGGATTCTCGATTGACTGTAGCCGGTATGCAGATGAGGCAACGTTGTGATGATTTCTTTGATATACCTTTCAATCGAAAAAAGTGGATGTTCAGTGCTATGCTGGATAATACTTTTAAAGTGAATAAAAATCTGGCTTTTGAATTGATGGGGAATGTGCAAACGCCGGTTATACAAGGAACATTCGATATTGAATCTATCTTTAATCTTACTGCCGGACTGAAATGGAGTTTTGCAAACGACAGGATGAGCCTTTCCACTCGTTGTAATGATATTCTTAATACAGGGATGCCTAAGACTAAAGTTCGTTTCAAGGGACAAGACTTAGATATGAACAGTGCTTTCTATTCGCGGGCTTTTACTCTGAATTTCATTTATCGCTTTGGAGGGTATAAGAAAAAGAATCTGAAAGAAGTGGATACATCGAGGTTTGGAATGTAATTGCTATTAGACGGAGTCATCCGGTATACTGAAAAAAAACTCTGAAATCATTCGATTTCAGAGTTTTAAGCGGTGCGTACGGGACTCGAACCCGTGACCCCATGCGTGACAGGCATGTATTCTAACCAACTGAACTAACGCACCATAATTTCATTTCTTTAATTGCTTTCTCTCTCGATTGCGGTTGCAAAGGTAGGCATTTCTTTGAAACCTGCAATAGCTATGATGAAATTTTTTTGCTTGATTTTATCACTTTTCCTTTTATATCCTCATTTTGAGAACATTGGAATATGAAAAAAAATAAGTTCTTGCAGAGCTTTTTGTGAAAGGGGATTGGGATGGTTTTGTAATGAAAACGAAGCTTTCTGTTGCTTGATTTAAACTTCTTGCTCGAAAACTTCGTTATTTTACAATAAATCGTTATTTTTGCAAACTCAAATCGAGAAAATTGTAATTTGAAAACGATAAAAACGATAATTTAGGATGATGAAAACGGCCAAACTGTTACTTCACTGTCCCGACAAACCGGGAATTCTGGCAGAAGTGACAGACTTTATAACGGTAAACAAGGGAAATATTATCTATCTGGACCAATATGTCGATCATGTGGAGAATATCTTTTTCATGCGTATCGAGTGGGAATTGAAGAACTTCCTGATACCGCAAGAGAAAATTGAAGATTATTTTGCTACGCTGTACGCACAGAAATATGAAATGTTTTTCCGTCTCTATTTCTCGGATACGAAACCACGCATGGCAATATTTGTGTCTAAGATGTCACATTGCCTGTTCGATTTACTGGCACGCTATACGGCAGGAGAGTGGAACGTCGAGATTCCTCTTATTATAAGCAACCATCCCGACTTGCAACATGTAGCCGAACGTTTCGGAATACCTTTCTATTTGTTCCCTATTACAAAGGAGACTAAAGAAGAACAGGAGAAAAAAGAAATGGAATTGCTGGCAAAGCATAAGGTGAACTTTATTGTACTGGCGCGTTATATGCAGGTGATTTCAGAACGGATGATTGATGCCTATCCTAATAGGATTATCAATATTCATCATTCTTTCCTTCCTGCATTTGTGGGAGCAAAACCTTATCATGCAGCATTTGAGCGTGGTGTGAAGATCATTGGTGCTACCAGTCATTATGTAACAACGGAACTGGATGCAGGGCCGATCATTGAACAAGATGTGGTTCGTATCACTCATAAGGATGCTGTAGAGGATCTTGTAAATAAGGGGAAAGACCTGGAAAAGATTGTTCTCTCGCGTGCCGTGCAGAAGCATATTGAGCGCAAGGTACTGGCATATAAGAATAAAACAGTGATATTTAGTTAAGGTATATTCATGAAAGTAGCGATTATCAAATATAATGCAGGCAATATCTATTCGGTGGATTATGCGCTGAAGCGTTTGGGCGTGGAAGCTGTGGTAACGGCGGATAAAGATGAATTGCGTGCGGCGGACAAAGTGATCTTTCCAGGTGTGGGCGAGGCGGAAACAACCATGAAGTTTCTGCGTGCCAGTGGTATGGATGCATTGATAAAGGAGCTTAGACAGCCTCTTCTAGGGATATGTCTGGGTATGCAAGTGATGTGCCGCCATTCTGAAGAAGGAGGAGATGTGGACTGTCTGGGTATTTTTGATACGGAAGTGAAGCGTTTCGTTCCACAGAAGCATGAGGATAAAGTGCCTCACATGGGTTGGAATACGCTCACAGAGACGAACAGTGGCTTATTCAAAGGCTTTACAAAAGAAGAGTTTGTCTATTTTGTGCATAGCTTCTATGTTCCCGTCAATGAATATACGGCTGCTGTGACGGACTATATACAACCGTTTAGCGCTGCCTTGCATAAGGATAATTATTACGCTACCCAATTCCATCCGGAGAAAAGTGGAGGTGTGGGAGAGCGTATCTTGCGCAATTTTTTAGAATTATAATTAAGTAGATGAATATATGATAGAGCTTATTCCTGCAATAGATATTATCGACGGAAAGTGTGTACGCCTTTCGCAAGGTGACTATGACAGTAAGAAGGTATATAACGAAAATCCGGTAGAAGTGGCCAAAGAAATGGAGGCACACGGTATTCGCCGGCTTCATGTGGTAGACCTGGACGGAGCGGCTTCTCATCATGTAGTCAATTATAATGTTTTGAATAGAATCACCTCACAGACTTCCCTGATCGTTGATTTCGGTGGTGGTGTGAAAAGTGATGAAGACTTGAAGATAGCTTTTGAGAATGGGGCGCAGATGGTTACAGGCGGCAGTATTGCGGTGAAAAATCCTGAGTTGTTCTGCCATTGGCTGGAAGTTTACGGCAGTGAGAAGATAATTCTTGGTGCGGATGTGAAAGACCGGAAGATAGCTGTGAATGGCTGGAAGGACGAAAGTGCTTGTAAATTGTTCCCTTTTCTGAAAGAATATGTAGAGAAAGGTATTCAGAAAGTAATTTGCACGGATATTAGTTGTGACGGTATGTTGCAAGGGCCTTCTATTGAACTGTACAAGGAAATGCTGGAACAACATCCTGACCTTTACCTGATAGCAAGTGGGGGGGTCAGCAGTATGGAAGATATACGTGCATTGGAAGCGGCTGGAGTACCGGCTGTAATTTTTGGTAAGGCTCTGTATGAAGGGCATATTACTCTGAAGGAAATTGAAAGAATGATGTAGGATTATTGACAAATCATTCTCAATTGAGTTAGATTTAGATTATATATATCCTCATGAATATAAATCGTTAAAACAAAACAGAGGTGTTAGCGAAAAGAATTATTCCCTGTCTCGATATCAAAGACGGACAAACAGTGAAAGGAACCAATTTCGTCAATTTGCGTCAAGCGGGCGATCCGGTGGAACTGGCACGCGCGTATAGTGAGCAAGGTGCTGATGAGTTGGTTTTTCTGGATATAACAGCCAGTTTTGAAGGTCGCAAGACATTTGCAGAGTTGGTAAAGCGCATTGCTGCCAATATCAGTATTCCGTTTACGGTAGGTGGCGGTATCAACGAATTGAGTGATGTAGACCGTCTGCTGAATGCTGGTGCAGATAAGATTTCTATCAATTCTTCTGCAATTCGCTGTCCCGAACTGATTGATGAAATAGCTAAGAACTTCGGTTCACAGGTATGTGTGCTGGCGGTAGATGCCAAACAGACCGAAAAAGGCTGGTGGTGCTATCTGAATGGAGGCCGTGTAGAAACAGATAAGGAGCTGTTTACCTGGACCAAAGAAGCTCAGGAACGTGGTGCCGGAGAAATACTTTTCACCAGCATGAATCATGATGGCGTAAAGACCGGATATGCCAATGAAGCACTTGCTGAAATGTCTGATAACCTCTCTATTCCGGTGATTGCATCGGGCGGAGCAGGAACAAAAGAGCATTTTCGTGATGTGTTTTTGCAAGGAAAAGCAGATGCAGCGTTGGCAGCCAGTGTTTTTCATTTCGGAGAAATTAAAATTCCCGATTTAAAATCTTATCTTTGCGCCCAAGGAATCTCGATGCGAACGGTGTAAGGGATGATAAGATGCTTATACCGCATTGTAATTCGTAAATTGTAATTCGTAATTATATAAAAATGGATTTTGATAAGATGAACGGACTTGTTCCGGCAATCATACAAGACGCAGACACCGCTAAGGTGTTAATGTTGGGCTTCATGAATAAAGAAGCTTACGACAAAACGGTAGAAACCGGTAAAGTGACTTTCTTCAGCCGCACCAAGAACCGTCTTTGGACGAAAGGTGAGGAGAGTGGTAATTTCCTGAATGTCGTTTCTATCAAGGAAGACTGTGATCAGGATACATTGCTGATTCAGGTACACCCTGTGGGACCAGTTTGCCATACAGGTACGGATACATGTTGGGGCGAGAAAAATGAACAGCCTGTAATGTTCCTGAAGCATCTTCAGGATTTTATAACTAAGCGTCACGAGGAGATGCCGGAAGGTTCTTACACAACCAGTCTGTTTGAGTCAGGTGTGAATAAAATGGCACAGAAAGTGGGTGAAGAAGCTGTAGAAACAGTGATCGAAGCTTGCAACGGAACTGATGAACGGTTGATTTATGAAGGAGCCGATTTGATATACCACCTCATCGTGCTGCTGACATCCAAAGGATACAGTTTGGAAGATTTGGCACGCGAATTGCAGGAACGCCATAGCGCTTCGTGGAAGAAACACTAAATAATTAAAAATTAATAATTAAACGGGAATGGCTGAACCGCTGATACGATATAAAGATGTGGAAGTACACCAACAGGACTTGTGCGTGCTGAATGAGGTAAACCTCGAGCTGCAGAAGGGAGAGTTTGTGTATCTGATCGGTAAGGTCGGTTCGGGTAAGACCAGTTTGCTAAAGACTCTCTACGGAGAACTGGATATTACTGCCGGCGAAGCAATGGTGCTGGGTTATGATATGAGTCGTATTAAGCGCAAGCATATTCCACAGTTGCGTCGTAAGTTGGGCATCGTGTTTCAGGATTTCCAACTGTTGACGGACCGTACGGTGAACGATAATCTTGCTTTTGTATTGAAGGCTACGGGCTGGAAAAACAAATCGGAAATAAAAGATCGTATTGCTGAAGTGCTGATGCAGGTAGGAATGGGTAATAAAGGATATAAGTTCCCTAACGAACTTTCGGGAGGCGAACAGCAACGCATCGTTATTGCCCGTGCTATGCTCAACTCTCCGGAGATTATCTTGGCGGATGAACCGACCGGTAATCTGGATGCGGAAACAGGACGTGCCATTGTAGGACTATTACATAACATCAGCCGCACGGGTGGCTCACTGGTATTGATGACTACGCATAACCTTCATCTGCTTCACGAGTTTCCGGGACAGGTATATCGCTGTGCTGGTCATCAGATAACAGACGTAACGTCCGAGTATTCGGGTATGATGCCGACTGTAGAAGAAACAAATAATAATATATAATCATTTAATACAGGAACGAAAATGAAAGTTTTAAAGTTTGGAGGTACTTCCGTAGGTTCTGCACCGCGGATAAAGGAAGTAGCCAAATTGATCACTGATGGTGAACAGAAGATAGTTGTACTCTCGGCTATGTCGGGAACAACTAATACATTGGTGGAAATTTCGGACTATCTGTACAAGAAAAATCCGGAGGGTGCCAACGAAATCATTAACAAGCTGGAGGCTAAATATAAACAGCATGTGAATGAGTTGTATTCCACTCCCGAGTATAAACAGAAAGGTCAGGAACTGATTAAATCTCATTTTGACTACATCCGTTCTTATACCAAAGACCTTTTCACGCTGTTTGAGGAGAAAGTGGTTCTGGCACAGGGAGAACTGATCTCTACCGCCATGATGAACTATTACCTGCAAGAGTGTGGCGTGAAGTCTATTTTGCTTCCGGCTTTGGAATATATGCGTACCGATAAGAATGCGGAGCCCGATCCTGTATATATTAAGGAGAAACTTCAGATGCAGTTGGAATTGCATCCCGGTGCTGAGATTTACATCACACAAGGATATATTTGCCGCAACGCTTACGGAGAAATAGATAATCTGCAACGTGGAGGAAGCGATTATACTGCTTCTCTGATCGGTGCAGCTATCAATGCTTCCGAAATTCAGATATGGACCGATATTGATGGTATGCACAATAATGACCCGCGTATTGTTGACAAGACTGCTCCTGTGCGTCATCTTCATTTTGAAGAAGCTGCTGAGTTGGCTTATTTTGGTGCGAAGATTCTTCACCCCACTTGTATACAGCCCGCCAAGTATGCCAACATACCGGTGCGTCTGCTGAATACGATGGACCCGACTGCTCCCGGTACTATGATTTCCAATGATACCGAGAAGGGCAAAATCAAGGCAGTTGCAGCAAAAGATAACATTACGGCTATCAAGATTAAATCCAGCCGCATGTTGCTTGCTCACGGTTTCTTGCGCAAGGTCTTTGAAATTTTCGAAAGCTATCAGACTTCTATCGATATGATTTGTACTTCTGAGGTAGGAGTATCTGTATCTATAGATAATACGAAGCATCTCAACGAGATTCTGGATGACCTGAAAAAGTACGGAACTGTAACGGTGGATAAGGATATGTGTATCGTTTGCGTGGTAGGTGATTTGGAGTGGGAAAATGTAGGTTTTGAAGCGAAAGCATTGGATGCCATGCGCGACATACCGGTACGAATGATTTCATTTGGTGGCAGTAACTACAACATTTCTTTCCTTATCCGTGAGTGCGATAAGAATCAGGCATTACGATCGCTTAGTGATGCACTGTTCAACGAAGAATAAGAGAAATAAGAAAGTACAGATATAATATGATATGGAACGCAAATTACACAAATTGCACAATTCCCTGATAAAGGCTCTTGTGTGATTCGCGTAATTTGCGTTCCTTTCTTTATAAACAAAGTTTGAAGTATGAAAGGAACATTTCCTATTGATAAATTCCGTGAGTTGCGTACCCCCTTTTATTATTATGATACGAAGGTGTTGCGCGACACTCTTTCTTGTGTACGTGCAGAAGCCGCCAAGTATGGCAATTTTGAGGTACATTATGCTGTGAAAGCAAATGCTAATCCGAAGGTGCTTTCTATTATCCGTGAGAACGGACTGGGTGCCGATTGTGTGAGTGGAGGAGAAGTGCGTGCTGCTGTTAAGGCAGGTTTTCCTACAAATAAGATTGTTTTTGCCGGAGTGGGCAAGTCTGATTGGGAAATAAACCAAAGTCTGGACTATAATATTTTCTGTTTTAACGTAGAGTCCATTCCCGAACTGGAGATTATCAATGAACTGGCTGCGGCTAAAGGTAAAGTGGCTAATGTCGCTTTTCGCATCAATCCGAATGTGGGGGCTCATACTCATGCCAATATCACTACCGGACTGGCGGAAAACAAGTTTGGCATTAGCATGCAAGACATGGATCATGTGATAGAAGTGGCTTTGGAGATGAAGAATGTGAAGTTTATCGGACTGCATTTCCACATTGGTTCGCAGATATTGGATATGGGTGATTTCGTTGCCCTGTGCAATCGTGTGAATGAATTGCAGGACAAGCTGGAAGCTCGTCGCATCCGCATCGAGCATATCAATGTAGGCGGTGGACTGGGTATTGATTATAAGCATCCCAACCGTCAGGCAATACCTGATTTTAAGGATTACTTCTCTACTTATGCCGAGCATCTGAAACTTCGTTCTTATCAAACACTCCATTTTGAATTGGGGCGTGCCATAACGGGGCAGTGCGGTTCACTTATTTCACAGGTGCTTTATGTAAAGCAGGGAGCAAATAAGAAGTTTGCCATCCTTGATGCTGGTATGACGGATTTGATTCGTCCTGCATTGTACCAGGCTTATCATAAGATAGAGAATATTACTTCCGAGGATACAGTTGAGGCGTATGATGTGGTAGGGCCTATCTGTGAATCGTCGGATGTTTTCGGAAAAGCTGTTGATTTGAATAGAGTGAAGCGCGGAGATCTGATAGCGTTGCGTTCTGCCGGTGCTTATGGTGAGATAATGGCTTCGAGCTATAACTGTCGTGAGTTGCCACAGGGGTATACTTCGGACGAACTGGTGTAAAATTACCAATATATACACGAAGCGTACAAGCCTCCTAATAATAGGTTTGTGCGCTTTCTTTTTTGAATAATAGAGTTGAAGTGTGGATTAATGAGCGTTCATATATCGATGTTGTAGCAATTCTGCAGGGAGTAGCTCCTCGATCTGATATCTTTTATATAAAAAATGTTATCAAATGAACAATGTCTGTGTATCATTGTTACTTTTGTAATGATTTCAATTTAACTAAAAATACGATTATGATTACTGAAAAATTACAAAATGCAATTAACGAGCAGATTACAGCTGAAATGTGGTCGGCTAACATGTATTTAGCTATGTCTTTCTATATGGAGAAAGAAGGATATTGTGGTATGGCACATTGGTTGAAAAAACAGTGGGCAGAAGAGAACGAACATGCCTGTGCATTGGCCGATTACGTAATTAAACGTGGCGGTAAGGCCAAAGTTGATAAGCTGGATGTAGTTCCCAACGATTTCGGTACTCCGCTGGAAGTCTTTGAACAGGTGTACAAACACGAATGCCGTGTATCTGAAATGATTGACAAATTGGTGGATGTGGCTGCTGCCGAAAAAGATAAAGCAACGCAGGACTTCCTTTGGGGATTTGTACGCGAACAGGTAGAAGAAGAGGCTACTGCTTCAGGTATCGTTGATATGATTAAGAGAGCTGGTGCAACTGGTGTCTTCTTTGTAGATGTGAAATTGGGCGAACGTTAATAATCTTTTGATATAGAATTGCTAAGTAGGGAAGCTGTCTGATTTTTTTAGACAGCTTCTTTTTTGTTTTCTTGGGATTATTAATGATTTATCCTACCTTTGCTCCACCGTAAATTAGGGTATTGAATAATGAAAAACGCCCTCCTGTGTATATATGTATTAATTCTTCCGTTTTTTTTCGTTTTGAGTAGTTGCTCGGATTGGGAAGAAAGGCGGATTCTGATCGTACATTCCTATGAGGAAAGCTATATCGGCTATCCTGATTTTAATCGATTTATAGATAAAGAGTTCAGAAGAAATGGGGTGGATGCGGATATTCGCATTGTATATCTGGACTGTGAAGCCTATCAAGAAGAACCGGAACTGAAGCGTATGCATCAATTACTCGATTCGGTTTCTGAGGGGTGGAAGCCTGAAATTATTTTGGTGAATGATGATCAGGCTGCTTATTCACTATTTAAGTGCAGTCATCCTTTAGTGAAGGAGGTTCCTATTGTTTTTGGTGGAGTGAATTATCCGAACTGGGAATTACTAAAAGAGTATCCCAACGCAACGGGCTTTCATGACCGAATGGATATTATGAGAAATATACGTCTGGGAGCAAAACTGTTTGGTGAAGAAGTGGAACTGTTTACGGTGCTAGACTCTACGTATATTGACCGACAGATACGTGAAGAAATAAAGGAGCAGTTGAAAGATGAGAAGGTGACTTGCCTGGTGGGCTACACGGGATTGCCTCGTGAAAAACAATTACAGTATCCCAGAAAGCCTGGGTATGCACGTTTTTCCAGTTTGTCGGTACGGATTGGGAAAAGGCAGGAGACTGCCAATTTTATCTGGACATTGAGTAAATATTCTACAGGAATGTGTTACCTCCAGATGAAGCGTGACTATACGACTGTCAATATCGGGAATATTTGTGCGAGTCCCAGCCTGACAGCTATCAATGAGGCATTCGGATATAATGAAAAATTGCTTGGCGGATATATAACGACATTTCCGATTCTGGCGGAAGAGGAGGTGAGCGCAGCTGTACGTATTTTGCATGGCGAAAAGCCTTCGGATATACCTATTAGGGAGAGCCGAAAGAAATATGTGATAGATTGGAATGTGATGCAGCAGCGAGGTATTTCCAAAGAAAGGATTCCGGAGGAATGTACTATTATAAATATTCCTTTCCGTGAGAAATATCCGGTATTATGGGGAACAGGAGTTTTGGTGATTATTATTTCACTTTCCACACTGTTTGTTTGGCTTTTTTTCCTTTATCGTCGTGAACAAGGCAGAAAGAAGCGTGCCCTTTATGAATTGGAAAATGAGAAAGAAACATTAGCCTTAGCTATTGAGGGCAGTGATACATTTGCATGGAGGCTGGAAAATGATCACTTTATCTTTGAAAAAGATTTTTGGAAATCGCAGAATATGATATCCAAATCGTTTAGTTTTGAAGATTTGCTATCATGTATGCATCCGGACCATTGGGAGGAGGTAAAGAGGTATTGGAGGAATATTTCTAAGGCAGGTAAGGTCATCTCTCAGGTGCGTTGTGATTTCAATGGAAAAGGATATCAGTGGTGGGAATTTCGTTATAAGACCATTATATTGCCGGGAGGAGGATATAAAGCTGCCGGATTATTGTTGAATATACAAGCGATTAAAGATCGTGAACAAGAGTTGGAAGAAGCGCGACTACTGGCTGAAAAGGCTGAGCTGAAGCAATCTTTCTTGGCAAATATGAGTCACGAGATACGTACACCGTTGAATGCAATTGTGGGATTCTCTAATATATTGGCGCTTGATGATGAACTGAATCCGGAGGAACGACTGGAGTATATCGGTAGTATAAATAAGAATAGTGATTTATTGCTGAAGTTGATTAATGATATTCTGGAATTGTCACGTATTGAGTCCGGGTATATGTCGTTTGAATATGAGAAGTGTCTTGTTTCGGATTTGGTCGACAGTATTTATACTACTCATCAAATGCTAATCCCTGAACAACTGGAATTTATCAAAGAATTGAATGCTGTACAAGTGGAAGTAATGGTTGATAAGGGACGTTTGACACAGGTGCTAACTAATTTCCTGAATAATGCTTCCAAGTTTACTAAGGTAGGGTATATTAAGCTGGGATATTGTTATCTTTCTGATGAGGATAAGGTTGCCATTTATGTGGAAGATACCGGAAGGGGAATTGCACATTCGGAACAGAAGATGATCTTCAGTCGCTTCTATAAACAGGATGAATTTTCACAGGGAGCCGGCTTGGGGCTTTCCATTTGCCAGGTGATTGTAGAGAAATTGCAAGGAAGAATCGAACTGTGGTCGGAGTTGGGAAAGGGAAGCAGGTTTACGGTGGTATTGCCGGTGATAAAAGCTACAAGCTACAAGTGACGAGTTGCAAGGTCTTCCGGTATGGTAGTCTGGCAAATAATTATTCGCTCACGAATACAGCGCAGCAACTTGTAACTTGTCACTTGTAGCTCGTAGCTTATCGCGCTTTAGCGCGATAATACTCCAAGTTCTTTTCCTACCTTAATAAATGCTTCTATACATTTATCCAGATGTTCTTTTTCATGTCCGGCAGAAATTTGTACGCGGATACGTGCCTGGTCTTTCGGAACTACAGGGTAATAGAATCCGGTGACGTAAATACCTTCTTCCTGCATACGGGCAGCGTAAATCTGAGAAAGTTTGGCATCGTACAACATGACGGCACAGATAGCACTTTGGGTCGGTTTGATGTCGAACCCGGCAGCAGTCATCTTTTCACGGAAGTAATTTACATTTTCTACCAACTTATCATGCAGGGCATTGCTTTCTTTCAGCATCTTGAAGACTTCGATGCTTGCGCCGATTACGGCCGGAGCTACAGAGTTGGAGAACAGGTATGGGCGACTGCGTTGACGTAACAGGTCGATAATTTCTTTCGGTCCTGTGGTGAATCCGCCCATGGCACCGCCGAATGCCTTACCCAATGTGCCGGTATAAATATCTACACGACCGTAAGTCTTGTACAATTCACTTACGCCATGTCCTGTGGGTCCTACTACGCCTGCGGAATGGGATTCGTCTACCATGACCAGGGCATTATATTTTTCTGCCAGGTCACAGATCTTGTCCATCGGAGCTACATTGCCGTCCATGGAGAATACACCATCTGTTACAACAATGCGGAAACGTTGGGCCTGTGCTTCCTGCAAACATTTCTCCAGTTCGCTCATGTCAGCATTGGCATAGCGGTAGCGTTTGGCCTTGCACAAACGCACGCCGTCGATGATAGAGGCATGGTTCAGTGAATCGGAGATGATAGCATCTTCCTCAGTGAAAAGGGGTTCGAATACTCCGCCATTGGCATCGAAGCAGGCAGCATAGAGAATGGTATCTTCTGTCTTGAAATAGTCGGAGATAGCAGCTTCCAGTTCTTTGTGAATGTCTTGTGTTCCACAGATGAAGCGTACGGAAGACATGCCGTAGCCACGGTGATCCATCATCCTTTGGGCAGCGGCAATCAGTCGCGGATGGTTGGACAAACCCAGGTAATTGTTGGCGCAGAAATTCAGCACTTCCTTCCCTTTTACGGTGATGGCGGCTTGTTGCGCACTCTCGATCAGGCGTTCTTCTTTATAGAGTCCGGCCTCTTTAATTTCAGCAAGTGTGTTGCTGAGGTGTTCTTTCATTTTCCCGTACATAGCTTTATAAATTAAAAGTTTGTCATCTTAATACTAAACGATACAAAGGACACGATTTTTCTTCAAATAACAATAGCAAAATGATAGAATAATGAAAAAAAAGTATGTATATTTGCGCGTCTCTAAGTAAGGAGTACCTTATAAATAAGTCGTATGAAGAATATTTTGGTAATTGGAGCAACCGGACAGATAGGTTCGGAACTCACATTGGAGTTGCGTAAACGTTATGGGGATGACCACGTTATCGCTGGATACATTCCGAGTGCTATGCCTAAAGGGGAGTTAAAAGCGTCAGGGCCTTCAGCTATTGCTGACGTGACCGACCGTCAGTCTATTGAAGTGGTAGCACGCCAATTCAAGATTGATACGATTTATAATCTGGCTGCTTTGCTTTCGGTGGTTGCTGAAAGTCGTCCGGCCATGGCTTGGAAAATCGGTATCGACGGATTATGGAATGTACTGGAAGTAGCGCGCGAGTATGGTTGTGCAGTCTTTACCCCGAGTTCCATCGGTTCGTTCGGAGAAGCTACACCTCATGTGAAGACGCCGCAAGATACGATTCAGCGTCCCCGTACAATGTATGGTGTAACCAAAGTAACTACCGAATTATTGAGTGATTATTATTATACTAAATATGGTGTAGATACCCGTGCGGTTCGTTTTCCGGGTATTATCTCCAATGTGACCCCTCCGGGTGGAGGTACTACCGACTATGCAGTCGATATATTTTACTCCGCAGTGAAAGGTGAAAGGTTTGTATGTCCTTTGAAACCTGGTACTTATATGGATATGATGTATATGCCTGATGCGCTGAATGCAGCTATTTCATTGATGGAGGCTGCTCCGGCACGTCTGAAGCATCGGAATGCTTTCAATATCGCTGCTATGAGCTTTGATCCGGAAGAGATCTGTCAGGCTATCAAGAAGCATGTGCCCGACTTTGAAATGGTATATGAAATTGATCCATTGAAGCAATCTATTGCTGACAGTTGGCCTGATAGTCTGGATGATACCTGTGCTCGTGAAGAGTGGGATTGGAAACCGCAGTATGATTTAGAGTCCATGACGGTGGACATGCTTGAAAAGTTAAGAGCTAAATTAAATAAGTGACCTGATGAGGTCTCGGTAAAGAATGAGAAAAATAGGATTGGGGTTCTTTCTTCTCGTTTTCTTGATGTCATGCGGCAACAAGAAAACGAAGATGGACCCTTTTGCAACAATCACCAATTTGGTGGATTCTGCTTCACATAAGGTTGATACTGTGCCGGAGGTTGAAGAGGATAACGGCCCTAAGCCCATAGAAGCGGATGAATCATTTGATGATTTTATCTATAGTTATGCTTCGGATGATGCCCTGCAACGGCAGCGGACCAAATTTCCGTTGCCTTTTTACAACGTCGATACACCTTCGAAAATAGAGAAGGAGGATTGGGAACATGATTATTTGTTTACCCAGCAGAGTTATTATACATTGCTCTTTGATGATGAAGATGATCTGGAGTTGGTGGGAGATACTGCACTCACTTCTGTACAGGTGGAATGGATTTTTCTTGAAAACCGTATGGTGAAGAAATACTATTTTGAACGTACTAAGGGGGTATGGATGTTGGAAGCTATCAATCTTCGCCAGATAGAGCAGGGGGAAAATGAAGACTTCGTTGCGTTTTACTCTCGCTTTGTAACCGACAGCATTTATCAGAGTCGACATATCCGGGAACCTTTGGAGTATATCACAATAGATCCGGATGATGAGTTTTCTATTTTGGAGACTACGCTTGATTTGAACCAGTGGTATGCTTTCCGCCCTGTATTGCCTGTGGATAAACTATCCAATATCAATTATGGACAGAAGAATAGTGATAACTCAAATACGAAAATCCTGAAAGTGAACGGGATTGGAAATGGATATACCAATATCTTCTATTTCCGCAGACATCGCGGAGAGTGGGAATTACATAAATATGAGGATACGAGCATTTAATAATTAATAATTAAAAATTAAATGAAGATACCGAATACATTCGGACTTGATGTGGAAGCTGCCGTGTTTCTGGAATACAGTTCGGTAGAAGAATTGGAGAAGTTGATTGCCGACGGGTGTATCACTTCTCCTTATCTGCATATTGGCGGAGGGAGTAATCTGCTGTTTACTGGAAATTATGAAGGGGTGATATTGCATTCGCGCATTGGTGGCATTGAAGTAACGGCTGAAAATGAAGAAAAGGTTTTGGTGCGTATAGGTGCCGGTGTGGTATGGGATGATTTCGTGGACTATTGCACGGAACGTGGTTGGTACGGAACTGAGAACCTGTCTCTTATACCTGGTGAGGTAGGAGCGGCAGCTGTACAGAATATTGGTGCCTATGGTGTAGAGGTGAAAGACTTGATTTCTTCCGTGGAGACGGTGAACATACAAGGAACGAAATATGTTTACCAAGTGGATGAATGTAATTACTCATATCGGAACAGTATTTTTAAAAATCCGGAAATGAAGCAGGTATTTGTCACGTATGTTTGTTTCTCTTTGAGTAAGAAAGAACATTATACGCTGGATTACGGTACGATCCGCCAGGAGCTTGAAAAATATCCGAAAGTAGATTTGAAAACATTGCGCCGGGTGATCATTGATATTCGTGAAAGTAAATTGCCTGATCCGAAACTGCTGGGTAATGCCGGGAGTTTTTTTATGAATCCTGTCGTTTCGCGTGAAGTCTTTGAGGCTTTGAAGGAAGAGTATCCTCAAATGCCTTTTTATGAGATGGGGACTGACCGGATCAAAATTCCTGCAGGCTGGATGATAGACCAGTGCGGTTGGAAAGGTAAGGCGCTGGGACCTGCCGCTGTGCATGATAAGCAGGCGTTGGTATTAGTAAACCGGGGTGGGGCAACGGGAACTGACATTGTAGCACTTTCGGATGCTGTACGGGCATCAGTTCGTGAGAAGTTTGGTATTGACATTCATCCCGAAGTGAATTTTATTTGAAAGATTGATAATTAATAGGTAATAGACGTGAAACTAAGAATATTAGGGAGCGGAACATCGACAGGAGTGCCTGAAATAGGTTGTAAGTGTGAAGTTTGTACTTCTGCCGATCCGCGTGATAACCGTTTGCGTGCATCGTCTTTGTTGCATACGGATGATGCGGTGATATTGATTGATTGTGGACCGGATTTTCGGGAGCAGATGTTGCGTGCAGCTTCGTTTGAAAAAATAGATGGAGTGCTGATTACCCATGAACATTATGACCATGTAGGTGGGTTGGATGATCTCCGTCCTTTTTGTCGTTTCGGTGAAATACCTATATACTCCGATGAGTATACGGCAACTCACTTGCGAGCACGGATGCCCTATTGTTTTCTGGAGCATAAATACCCGGGTGTTCCTCAAATTTTTTTGCAGGAAGTGGAAGCCGGAAAAACGTTCTTCATCAATAATACGGAGATTATCCCTTTGCAGGTGATGCACGGACGTCTGCCTATTCTGGGATATCGTATCGGTAAATGTATGGCTTATATTACAGATATGCTGACTATGCCCGAAGAATCCTATGAACAATTACATGGCTTGGATGTTCTGGTTGTGAATGCCTTACGTGTAAAATCGCATCCTACGCATCAGAGTATTTCCGAAGCATTGGAAACGGCGAAGCGCATTGGCGCACGGGAAACTTATTTTATCCATATGAGTCATCATGCCGGATTGCATGCCGAGCTTGAAAAACAGCTTCCGCCCGATGTACATTTGACCTTTGACGGTATGGAAATTGAGTTTTAAGGTACAGGCATTCTAAAACTTTTTTATATCTACTAAAGTTTTTGAAACATTTGTTTTGTTTTATTAGTAGAAATAATTATTTTTGCCGAAACTTGATGCCTGAAAAACCATGAAGTTACGTCTTATCATAAGAATTGCCGTGATTGTGTCCATAGTATTGCTATGTACGGGGTTCGGGGTGTATTCATTCTTCAGGTTGAATGAGGTGGAGAGTCAGAAAGATTTTAATCTTTATACTTTAGTCCCTCAAAGTGCAATGGCTGTGTTGGAGACAGATCGTATGGCTGAGCTGGTTGATGGTATCAATCAACTGAGTTGCAGCAAAGATAATCACTTCCTTTATGCTTCCGAACTCTTTGTCTATCTGAAAAACTATCTGCATACCTTGCTCGATGATACTCCGCATGGTCTTAGTAAGCAGATGAATAAAATGCTTATCAGTTTCCATGAACCGGATAACCCATTGAATCAGGTGTTGTATTGCAGTCTGGGTTCGGGCGATTATGAGTTGGTGGAGTCGTTTATCAGGAAATATAGTTCCAGTGCATTTCCTTCTAAATTCTTTGATTACAGGGGTGAAGAGATTAGTATTTATCCTATGCCTGAGGGGCGCTTTTTGGCGGCGTATTTCACGCCGGACTTTCTGGCAATTAGTTTTCAGAAACGATTGGTAGAACAAGTGATTGATGCACGACTTTCTAAGAAATCGTTAATAGATATGCCCTCATTCAAGCTGATGCATGCAGGAAAGAATACGAATGTGGAAGCTACGGTGTATGTGCGCATCAAGTCGGTAGATATGGGGAAAAATACGGATGGCATTCGTTCGCAAACCTATTTGGGAAGTTGGGCGGAGTTTGATTTGAAGCTGAATGAAACTGCCATTTATTGTTCAGGTATCAGCCATGGCTCGGACACTACACGCACTTTTATTAATGCTTTACGCCATCAGCAGCCGGTGGAGGGGTTTCCGGGAGAACAACTTCCACTTTCTACTTTCTTTTATGACTGTTGGGCTATTTCAGATATGGATGCCATGTGCAGTTTTACGGCAGAGCAGGAATATGCCAAAGCTACTTATTCCGATTATATCAAAGAGAGGGATGAGGAGTGGATGGACTTTCTGAAGACTTATGCGGGAGATCAGGTGATTTCTTGCCTCTTCGAGCCGAAAGATACATTAAGTGAGTATCCATGTGCAGTGATGAGTGTTCCGGTGAAGAATATGTCGCAGGCTGAACGTCGTTTGCAATCATTGCTTTACACTTCTCCCAAGGAAGTGGATGCACCTCCTGTTCCGCAGGAACGTCCTGATTATCATCTTTATCCCAAAGCATGGGGACACCGTTATTATGTATTGCCTCGAAATACTTTACTGACTCAGTTAACAGGTATCACAGAATCGGCTCTTTATACGTATGTCTGTTTTTATCGTGGGCATTTGTTGATGGCACCGGATGTGGTTAGTCTTACTGCCTATATAGATGCTATGGAGAATGGAGAGGTGCTGGATGATACGGCACTTTACGAGGAAGGAATAGGAAGTCTTTCACCATCGTATAGCTTTGTGATGATGGTGGATATGGAAAGGATGGTAGAGCAACCGGAAACATATGTACGTCTGATACCTAACTTTTTCTTTCGTCAAGCGAAGTTTTTCCGCCATTTTATACTTTCCATACAGTTTACTTGTGTAGAAGAGGTGGTATATCCGAATTTGGTGCTTTTATACAAAGGGTAAATGTGAGGTTCAAAATACTTGTAATTATATAATAAAAAAGAGGAGAATTCTCCTCTTTTTTATTATACCTAAATTTTATATACTTTAGAACGGCAGATCATCTTTAGCATCACCTGCCAAGAATTCCGGTGCAGCAGTCGGTGCCGGTGGCGGAACAGGTGCACCCGGTACACCGGCAGGAGCTGCAGCGCTGACACGCTCTACTTTCCATGCGCGGATACTATTGAACCAACGGTCTTGCCATTGGCGTGCATCTACATCAAATGATACGGTCAGTTCTTCACCCATCTGGATGTTAAACTGTTCTATTTTGTCTGCTCCGAAAACATCGAAACACATTTTGCGGGGATATTGGCCGTGGTCTTCAATCACGTATTCTTGTGCTTTCCACTCATTGCCCGACTTTGCCACTCCGCCTCTTGGCTGGAGTATAGCGATAATTTTTCCAGTAAATTCCATTGCATTCTTTTTAAATGATGCGGCGAAGTTACAATTTTTTAGGGAAATCCGGAGAAGTTCCGGGCGTTTTTTCTTAATTTTCTTTGTTGTGGGAAGATCTTTTTTTGTAACTTTGTCCGATACTATGAAGATATAGTATGAATAGGGAATAATATAAAACTTAAATACACAGAACATATGAAATTTATCGTTTCGAGTACTGCGCTCTCCAGCCATTTACAGGCTATCAGCCGTGTGATTAATTCGAAGAATGCGTTGCCCATTTTGGATTGTTTCCTCTTTGAACTGAAAGATGGAACATTGTCGGTTACTGTTTCGGATAGTGAAACGACGATGGTAACATCAGTTGAAGTGAATGAAAGTGATGCTGACGGACGTTTTGCCGTGGCTGCTAAAACAATTCTGGATGCTTTGAAGGAAATTCCCGAGCAACCGCTGTCGTTTGAAGTGAATACTGATTCCTTGGAAATCACAGTACAGTATCAAAACGGTAAGTATAGTCTGATGGGGCAAAATGCCGATGAATTTCCTCAATCGGCTATGCTGGGCGATAATGCCGTACGTGTAGAGATGGAAGCATCCGTATTGTTGGGTGGCATTAATCGTGCCGTATTTGCTACGGCTGATGATGAACTTCGTCCGGTGATGAATGGTATCTATTTTGATATCACCACAGAAGATATTACAATGGTGGCATCTGATGGTCACAAACTGGTGCGTTGCAAAACATTAGCGGCCAAAGGTAATGAACGTGCAGCATTTATTCTGCCTAAAAAACCGGCTTCGTTGATTAAGAACCTGTTGCCTAAAGAACAAGGACAGGTTGTTATTGAGTTCGATGAGCGTAATGCTGTATTTACATTGGAGAAATACCGCATGGTATGTCGTCTGATTGAAGGACGTTATCCTAATTATAATTCAGTAATACCGCAGAATAATCCTTATAAAGTGACTGTGGACCGTATGCAGCTGGTAGGTGCACTGCGTCGTGTATCTATTTTCTCGTCACAGGCAAGTAGTCTTATCAAGTTGCGTATGCAGCCCAATCAGATTGTGATTTCAGCCCAGGACATCGATTTCTCTACTTCTGCTGAAGAGACATTGGCTTGCCAGTATGATGGTAATCCGATGAGTATTGGTTTTAAATCAACTTTCTTGATTGATATTTTGAATAATATTGCTGCTGATGAAGTGATAATTGAACTGGCAGACCCGTCACGTGCAGGTGTCATCATCCCCGTTGAACAAGAAGAAAATGAGGATTTGTTGATGCTGCTGATGCCGATGATGCTGAATGATTAATAATTGCTATAGCTACGAGCTACAAGCTACAGACTACGAGTGTCTTTCGGGACATAGTGTAGTCACTTATAGCTTGTAGCTCGTAGCTTGTAGCTTATACTTATAATAATAATGAAATTAAACCTCAAAAACCCGATTGTTTTTTTTGATTTAGAGACGACCGGAACGAGTATCAATGTAGACCGTATCGTTGAAATCTGTTATCTCAAAGTACACCCCAACGGTAATGAGGAAGCAAAAACACTTCGTATTAATCCGGAAATGCATATTCCCGAAGGCGCTTCTGCCGTTCATGGTATCTATGATGCGGATGTGGCAGATTGCCCTACCTTCAAAGAAGTGGCCCGTACCATTGCCAATGATATAGAAGGATGTGATTTGGCAGGATTTAATTCCAACCGTTTTGATATTCCCGTGCTGGCGGAAGAATTTCTTCGTGCCGGTGTAGATATTGACCTGAGCCGCCGTAAGTTTGTGGATGTACAGGTCATTTTCCATAAATTGGAGCAACGTACACTTTCTGCTGCTTATAAATTCTATTGTGGAAAGAATCTGGAGGATGCACATACGGCGGCAGCTGATACACAAGCCACTTATGAGGTGCTGATGGCACAGCTGGACCGTTATCCGGAATTGCAGAATGACATCGCTTTCCTGGCTGAATATTCCAGCTTTAACAAGAATGTGGATTTCGCAGGACGTATGGTTTATGATGATAATGGTGTGGAAGTATTCAATTTTGGAAAATACAAAGGGATGTCGGTGACAGATGTATTGAAGCGTGATCCGGGCTATTATAGTTGGATACTGAACAGCGACTTTACACTGAATACCAAGGCAATGTTGACTAAGATTCGTCTACGTGAATTAACCAATAAGTAGAGTATCATGGCGAATACACTGAAAGGTAAGAAAATTGTATTAGGTATAACCGGAAGTATTGCTGCCTATAAAGCTTGTTATATAATCCGGGGATTGATAAAACAAGGTGCTGAGGTACAGGTTGTCATTACTCCTGCGGGGAAAGAATTTATAACTCCAATTACGCTTTCGGCACTGACGAGTAAACCGGTTATCAGTGAGTTTTTTACCCAGCGTGACGGTACATGGAATAGCCATGTGGATCTGGGCTTATGGGCGGATGCTATGCTTGTAGCTCCGGCTACTGCTTCAACGATTGGCAAGATGGCCAACGGTGTGGCTGACAATATGCTGATAACGACTTATTTGTCGGCTAAAGCTCCGGTATTTGTGGCACCTGCCATGGATCTCGATATGTATGCCCACCCTTCTACACAAAAGAATCTGGATACGCTTCGTTCTTACGGAAATCATATTATAGAACCGGGTACGGGAGAACTTGCCAGCCATCTGGTAGGTAAGGGACGCATGGAAGAACCGGAAGTCATTATTCAGTATTTGGCGAATTATTTTGCCGGAAAAGAAGGTGATTTGCGTGGTAAGACCATTATGATTACTGCCGGACCTACTTATGAGAAGATTGATCCGGTGCGTTTTATCGGAAATTATTCTTCCGGTAAAATGGGTTTTGCTATTGCTGATGAATGTGCTGCCCGTGGAGCTAAGGTTATTATGATATCAGGTCCGGTGCAACAGCAATTGAAATATCCGGCAAATTGGTTTGTTGTGGAATCAGCAGATCAGATGTATAATGCAGCGTGTAACTTTTTTATGGAGGCTGATGCTGCTATTCTTTCGGCTGCTGTTGCCGATTTTACACCGGAACAGGTTGCTGATGCTAAGATAAAGCGGGAAAAGGAAGAGGAAATGACGTTGCGTTTGAAACCTACGAAAGACATAGCCGCTTGTCTGGGACAGATGAAGAAAGATCGCCAGGTGCTGGTAGGTTTTGCTTTGGAAACGAATGACGAGCTGCATAATGCTGAAGATAAATTGCAACGGAAGAATCTGGATTTTATCGTATTGAATTCCCTGAATGATAAGGGAGCCGGTTTTCAGTACGATACGAATAAAATCAGTATCATCGACCCTGAAAGTAAGACGGACTTTCCGTTGAAATCAAAAGCGGAAGTAGCTGCGGATATTGTAGATCGTCTGGTGGAAGTATTGAAGAATAAGTAAATATAGCTAGTGAGGAATAAGACACTTTATATGATTCTGCTTCTGGTTGTGGTGGTGTTAAAGTCTGCTGCCCAGGAATTGAATTGTAAATTTACGGTGAATTATTCTCAGATACAAGGTACGAGTACACAGGTTTTCACTACGCTTGAAAATGCTTTGATGGAGTTTATCAATACCCGTCGGTGGACGCAGGCACAGTATGAAATGAATGAACGGATTCGTTGCTCTATGAACTTGACTGTGAAAGAGTATAATGAGGCGGACGGGCGTTGGAAATGTGAGTTGATTATACAGTCTACACGTCCTGTCTGGCAATCCGGTTACCAGACGGTAGTTTTTAGCTTTAAAGATACGGATGTTGCTTTCAACTATCGTGAGTTTGATCCGCTGGAACTGCGGGATAATGTTATTGACAGTAATCTGACGGCAGTAATTGCTTACTATGCTTATATGATTATCGGACTGGACATGGATACAATGGCTCCACAAGGTGGTACGGAGGTTTTTCGGGCGGCTGAAGATATTGTAACAGCTGCACAGAATCTTGGTGAAACCGGTTGGAAAGCGTTCGATAGCAGTCGGAATCGTTATGCGTTGGTTTCCGATTATCTGGAAGATGGTATGACGCCTTTGCGCAAATTGATGTATGGGTATCATCGTACAGGTATGGATGAACTTTCAGTGAATGCTACCCGTGCCCGTGCTACAATAACATCTATGCTTAGCGGTCTGAAAGAGGCGCAGCAGAATAAACCTATGTCGGCATTGCCCGGTTTGTTTACTGAAATAAAGAAAGATGAATTGATTAATCTTTATTCTCGTGCTGCAATGAAGGAAAAAGAAGAGGTTTGTGAACTGCTTTCTTCTATCAATCCTTCGCTGGCTACCGAGTGGGAAAAGATAAAACAATAATAGGAAGTGAGTAAGATTTAAAATTGTAAATAAATCATGTTACGTTCGCTTTACATACAAAATTACGCGCTTATAGAAAAGCTTGATATTAGCTTTGGTGCAGGTTTCTCTGTTATTACGGGTGAGACGGGTGCTGGTAAGTCTATTATACTAGGTGCTATCGGCTTGTTGCTGGGGCAGCGTGCCGAAGTAAAGGCCATTCGCCAGGGTGTATCGAAGTGTGTGATTGAGGCTCGTTTTGATATTTCAACTTATGGTATGGAGCCTTTTTTTGAAGAGAATGAACTGGAATATGAAGAAGAGTGTATCTTGCGTCGTGAGGTTTATGCATCCGGCAAGAGTCGTGCCTTTATCAATGATACTCCGGCTTCGCTTGTACAAATGAAAGAGCTTGGGGAACAGTTAATTGACGTGCACTCTCAGCACCAGAATCTTTTGTTGAATAAAGAAGGATTCCAGTTGAATGTACTCGATATATTGTCTCATAATGATGAACAACTTTCCGCTTATCAATCTTTGTACAGAGAATGGAAGCAGGCACAACAGGACTTGACTGATCTTATAGCTCGTGCTGAGCAGAATAAAGCAGATGAAGACTATATCCGTTTCCAGTTGGAACAGTTAGAAGAAGCGAATTTATCTGTAGGTGAACAGGAAGAACTGGAGCAAGAGACGGATACATTGAGTCATGCTGAAGAAATAAAGGCCGGTTTGTTCCGTGTCGGGCAGTTGCTGATTTCTGATGAAGGTAGTTTGTTGGCTGGGTTGAAGGAAAGTCTGAATACAATGCTTAGTCTGCAAAAAGTTTATTCTCCGGCTACTGAACTTGCTGAACGTCTGGAAAGTACATATATTGAATTGAAAGATGTTTCTCAGGAGGTTTCTTCTCAGGAAGAGGATGTCGAGTTTAACCCTGAGCGTCTGGAAGAGGTGAACGATCGGTTGAATCTGATTTATACCTTACAGCAAAAGCATAGAGTAACTACCGTAGAAGAGTTGCTGGCACTTACTGAGGAATATGCAGCAAAGTTGGCAGCCATTACTTCTTATGATGAACGTATCGGTGAGTTGACAACTCTTTGTGATACCTTATATAATAAGGTGAAAAAGCAGGCTTCTGTACTTACCAAAGCCCGTACTGGTGCTGCCCGTGAAGTTGAGAAGCAGATGGCTTCCCGTTTGGTTCCGTTGGGTATGCCTAATGTGCGTTTTCAGGTGGAAATGGGAATGAGAAAAGAGCCTGGTGTACACGGTGAAGATACTGTAAACTTTCTTTTCTCTGCCAATAAGAACGGCGCATTGCAAAGCATTTCATCGGTAGCTTCCGGTGGTGAGATTGCACGTGTCATGTTGTCCATCAAGGCTATGATAGCCGGTGCGGTGAAATTGCCCACTATTGTATTCGATGAAATAGATACAGGAGTATCCGGTGAGATTGCCGATCGTATGGCAGATATTATGCAAGAAATGGGCGAACAGGATCGCCAGGTAATCAGTATTACCCATCTGCCGCAAATTGCTGCGCGCGGATGTGCACATTATAAAGTATATAAGCAAGATAACGAAACCGAAACCAATAGCCACATACGCCGTCTGGCAGATGAGGAGAGGGTAGAGGAAATAGCCCATATGCTCAGTGGGGCTACTTTGACAGAAGCTGCTTTGAATAATGCAAAGGCGCTTCTTGGTATCAAAAGATAGCCTTTAATTTTTAATTTCTAATTTTAATTTCTCAAAGATGGTTGATAAGAGTGAAATGATTTTCGGCGTTCGCGCTGTGATAGAAGCAGTACAGGCAGGAAAGGAAATCGATAAGATTCTGGTGAAGAAAGACATTCAGAGCGATTTATCCAAAGAACTTTTTGCTGCACTAAAAGGAACTTTGATTCCGGTGCAACGTGTTCCGGTGGAACGCATTAACCGCATTACCCGTAAGAACCATCAAGGGGTGATTGCTTTTATTTCATCCGTTACGTATCAGAAGGCAGAAGACCTGGTGCCTTTCCTTTTCGAAGAAGGCAAGAATCCGTTGTTCGTTATGTTGGATGGTGTGACTGATGTTCGTAACTTTGGTGCCATAGCCCGTACCTGTGAGTGTGCAGCAGTAGATGCTATTATTATTCCTGCTAAAGGAAGCGTGACGGTAAATGCTGATGCTATGAAAACATCTGCCGGGGCATTACATGTTCTTCCGGTTTGCCGTGAGCAGAACCTGAAGACTACATTGCAATATCTCAAAGATAGTGGCTTTCGTATTGTAGCAGCTACAGAAAAAGGGGACTATGATTATACTAAGGCTGATTATACAGGACCGATGTGTATCATAATGGGAGCTGAGGATAAAGGTGTTTCTTATGAGAATCTGGCTCTTTGTGATGAATGGGTGAAAATCCCGATGCTGGGTACTATCGAGTCGCTCAATGTTTCTGTTGCGGCAGGTATTTTGATTTATGAAGCTGTGAAACAAAGAACCAACTAAGATATGAAAAAGAACTTGTTGTTGACGCTCGCCCTCTGTTTGCTGGCACAGTGGAGTGTAGCTCAGGCACCCAAATGGGTGGAAAAAGCCAAGCGTGCTGTTTTCTCGGTAGTTACGTACGATGAGAGTGATAAGATACTCAATACGGGAAACGGATTTTTTGTTACCGAGGATGGAATGGCTCTGTCTGATTATAGTCTGTTTAAAGGTGCGCAACGTGCCGTAGTCATTAATTCAGAGGGTGAACAAATGCCTGTGGAAGTTATCATGGGAGCAAACGACATGTATGATGTTGTGAAGTTCCATGTAGCGATTTCAGGAAAAAAAGTACCTGCATTAGTGGTATCTCCTACGGCTCCGACTGTAGGTACAAGTGTCTACTTGTTGCCTTATTCTACACAAAAGGACCGTTCTTATACTACCGGACAGGTGAAAGAAGAATCTAAGGTAGATGGACAATACCATTATTATACGCTTGATATGCATCTGAAAGACAAGATGGTGAGTTGTCCGGTAATGACTGCTGACGGACAAGTTTTCGGTCTTGCACAGAAATCTTCAGGAAAAGATACAGCTACCATTTGCTATGCAGTAGGCGCTGATTATGCTATGGCTCAGAAAATCAGTCCTCTTTCTTTTAATGATCATGCTTTATCAAGTATTGGCATTAAGAAAGCGTTGCCCGATACAGAAGAACAAGCGCTGGTATATCTTTATATGGCTTCTTCACAGCAAACTTCGGAGAAATATGCCGAATTGCTGAATGATTTTATTGCCCAGTATCCTAACAGTGCCGATGGTTATTTTCGTCGTGCCAACAGTCAAATGTATTTGTCGAAAGAAATAAGTTCGATGGATAAGGCTGCTGCTGATATAGATAAAGCACTTGAAGTAGCACAAAAGAAAGATGATGCATATTTCAATCGTGCCAAATTAATTTATAATTATCAGTTGACTAAGCCGGAAACCACCTATAAAGATTGGACATATGACAAAGCATTGGATGAAGTTCGTAAAGCAATAGCAATTGAGGAACTTCCGGTTTATGTTCAGTTGGAAGGAGATATTCAGTTTGCTAAAAAAGACTATACAGCAGCTCTTGCCAGCTATGAGAAAGTAAATAAAACCAATATTGTTTCTCCTGCTACATTCTTCAGTGCTGCTAAGACAAAAGAATTGATGGAAGCCGCTCCGGAAGAAGTGCTGGTTTTGATGGATAGCTGTATAGCACATTGCCTGCAGCCGTACACTGAAGATGCTGCCCCTTATCTGTTGGAACGTGCCCAAGCGCGCATGAATGCCGGACAGGGGCGTAATGCAATGCTTGATTATGATGAATATTATAAAGCTGTGCGTGGTAATGTGAACGATGTGTTCTACTATTACCGTGAACAAGCCGCTTTCCAAGCAAAACAATTCCAACGTGCGTTGGATGATATGGCAAAAGCAATTGAACTCAATCCGAATGAGTTGACTTATCGTTCGGAACTTGCTGCGGTGAATATTCGTGTGGGTAGAAATGAAGAAGCCATTAAAGTTCTGAAAGATGCCTTGACAATTGATCCTAAATATGCTGAAGCTTATCGTTTGATGGGAGTTGCACAATTGCAGTTGAAGCAGAGCAAGGAGGCTTGTGCTAGTTTTGCGAAAGCAAAAGAACTGGGTGATCCGAACGTTGATGCCTTGATTGAGAAGCATTGTAAGTAGTTGTAATACAGATGATATGTCTGTAAAAAAGGCTCTGCTTTCACAAGCCGAGCCTTTATCGGGAAACTCCCGTGTCAAAAAAGAATTAGCTAAGTCTAGGTTTTTAAAACAGGTATAAGTGAATTTTTCTTTTGTGTATAATCCTATTAGGTAAATGCATGAAGTTGCAGAATACTGCATGGAATATCTGTTTTTTTCTTGCATAAATCATAAATTGTTGAATATTAAAATATTATTGGAATGAAAAAAGTAATTTGCAGTCAGAAAGCTCCGGGGGCTATCGGTCCTTACAGCCAGGCTATCGAAGCGAATGGAATGATATTTGTATCTGGTCAGTTGCCTATTGATGCAGCTACCGGACAGATGGCAGAAGGGGCTGAAGCACAGGCCCGCCAGTCATTGGAGAATATTAAGCATATCCTTGGAGAAGCAGGTTTGACAATGGAAAATATTGTCAAAACTACTGTTTTCCTGCAAGATATGTCATTGTTTGCAGATATGAATAAAGTATATGCCACCTATTTTGGTGGTGATTTCCCTGCTCGTTCGGCTGTTGCAGTGAAAGCTCTGCCGAAAGATGCTTTAGTGGAGATTGAGTGTATCGCGGTTCGCTAACAGATCAGCAACAATAAAGCTACTGCCTCCTACGAAGATAAAGTCTTCCGGGAGGCTTTTTTCTTGTGCCACCTGCACAGCGGAAGGGACATCCGGGTAACAACTTCCTTGTAATCCGGCTTCAGAAGCAAGCTGGGAAAGTTCATTTTCGGGTAATGCACGTTTGACGCTGGCTTTCGTGAAATAATATTCAGCGTTTTTGGGCAGTAATGCCAATACACCACGTATGTCTTTGTCATTCACCATCCCTATAATCATATGTAACTTTCGGTAAGATTGTTGTTTTAACTGCTTTGTGATATATGTGATACCACCTACATTATGTCCGGTATCACATATCAGAGTAGGGGTGTCCTGCAATTTCTGCCAACGTCCCATCAGGCCGGTTAGTTCACAGACATGAGCAAAACCACCACGGACGGCCTGCTCACTCAGATTGTATCCGGCTTGCTGTAGCTGTGCGATGGCTGTGAGTAAAGTATGGGTATTCTTAGCTTGGTATAATCCTTTCAGCTCACATTCCAATCCGGGGTAATCATCTTTTTTGTTTTCTTCTGCAAAGAAAATGGGCGCATCCACTTCGCGAGCCTTTTTTGTAAATACAGGTTTTGTTTCGGAAGTGGTTTCTCCGATTACAATGGGTATTCCGCTTTTGATAATACCGGCTTTTTCGCTTGCTATCTTTTCTAATGTATTACCGAGGAACTGGGTATGATCAAAACTTATATTGGTGATAATACATAAATCAGGATGTATAATATTGGTACAATCCAGTCTTCCACCCAGTCCTACTTCAATAACTGCTACATCTACATGTTCATCGGCGAAATAACGGAATGCCATAGCAGTAGTCAATTCAAAGAAAGAAGGATGCAGAGGTTCGAAGAAATTTCGTTCTTTTTCCACAAATCGGACTACATACTCTTCCGGGATGGATTGTCCATTCACCCGAATACGCTCGCGGAAGTCTACAAGGTGTGGAGAAGTGTAAAGTCCTACCCGATATCCTGCTTCCTGCAAAATGGCGGCAAGTGTGTGCGAACATGAGCCTTTTCCATTAGTTCCCCCTACATGGATGCTGTGGAAGTGCTGGTGCGGGTGTCCGAAATGTTCGTCCAGTGTCAGTGTATTCTCTAAACCTTCCTTGTATGCTGAACTTCCCATTTGTTGAAACATGGGGACACTGTTATATAAGTATAATAAAGTGTTCTGATAATCCATCTTTTAAAATATTTAACGAGAAAGCATGCCATTCTCTCTTTTTAATTCCTATCTTAGAAGCTGCAAAGATAATGCAAACTGAGAGCAGAATAAAATGAACTTGTTCATTTTTTATGCCGAAGTGCAGCTTATCTTCGCTTTGGAGGTAAATATATCAACAATTTAAATCTAAAAGAGTATGGGAACAAAGAAAAATTTTGTGATTGATACGAATGTGATCCTTCACGACTATAACTGTCTTAAGAATTTCCAAGAGAACGACATTTATCTTCCCATCGTAGTTCTTGAAGAATTGGACAAATTCAAGAAAGGGAATGAACAGATAAACTTCAATGCCCGTGAATTTCTCCGTGAACTCGATTTAGTTACCGATGACAATCTTTTCAATAAAGGTGCTTCCCTGGGCGAAGGTCTGGGAAGTTTATTTGTGATAGCCGGTTCGGTGGATGCTCCGGATGTGTTCGACTCATTCCCCGAGCGTATTCCAGATCATAAGATTCTGGCTGTAGTGGACTGGCTGACGCGCCAGAAGAAGGATATGAAAACGATCTTGGTGACTAAAGATGTGAACCTCCGGATGAAAGCACGTTCCATAGGACTGCTTTGCGAAGATTATATCAACGACAAGGTGATAAATGTGGATATATTTGAAAAGTCAAATGAGGTATTCGAAGGAATTGATCCTGCTTTGATAGACCGGATTTATTCTTCCAGAGAAGGACTGGATATCAGTGAGTTTGATTTTAAAGATATTATCCATCCGAATGAATGTTTTATCCTGAAAAGTGACAGGAATAGTGTTCTTGCGCGTTATAATCCTTTTACACATACCATCTGCCGGGTAAATAAAACAAAGAACTATGGTATTGAACCCAGAAATGCTGAACAAAGTTTTGCTTTCGAAGTGTTGACTGATCCTAATATTAAGTTGGTTGCTCTGACGGGTAAAGCTGGTACGGGAAAAACTTTGCTGGCTTTAGCAGCTGCCCTTAGTCAGATGAATGATTATAAACAGATTCTGCTGGCACGTCCGATTGTTGCTCTATCCAATAAAGACATTGGTTTCCTACCGGGGGATGCAAAAGAGAAAGTGGCACCTTACATGCAGCCCTTGTTTGATAATCTGAATGTCATTAAACGTCAGTTTGCTTCTAATTCTACTGAAGTAAAACGTTTGGAAGATATGCAGAAAAGCGAGCAGCTGGTAATCGAGGCATTAGCTTTCATTCGTGGACGTAGTTTGAGTGAAACTTATTGCATCATTGATGAAGCACAAAACTTGACTCCTCATGAAATAAAAACGATTATCACCCGTGCTGGCGAAGGAACCAAGATGGTGTTCACCGGTGATATCCAACAGATAGACCAACCGTATCTGGACAGCCAGTCCAATGGCCTGGTTTACATGATTGACCGTATGAAAGATCAGAATCTTTTTGCTCATGTGAATTTGTTAAAAGGAGAACGTAGTCAGCTAAGTGAATTAGCTAGTAATTTGATGTAACAGAGCTTTATAGGCAGTAAATATGGCGGCAAGGTTATATATGTAACTTTGCCGCCATTTAATTTTATCACACATTTTTATCTTTTTCTTCCAATATTTGATAAAAAATAATGTATCTTTGCCTCGCCTAAAACAAAACTGTCAAACGAAATGAAGCATAAATTTTTTCATCGATACCTCTCAGCAAAGGTATTGCCGATTTGGACTATTCTGTTGATCGATGTATTGATAATCGTTGTATCCAGCCTGTTGGCTTATGCACTTCGATATGATTTCCGGAGTATTTTTCTGGAATCCTCTACTATTGACAAAACGATTGTATGTACAGTCATTGTCAACTTAGTATTTTTTCGGGTGTTCCGCACATATTCCAACGTGTTGCGCTTTTCTTCGTTTATAGATATTATGCGTATCTTCGTTGCATTGACAGTGTCTTATGCGCTGCTGATGATTTCGAGTGTACTTTTATCAAGCTACATGGATGTTCGCTTGGCACCTGTGAGCGTATTCTTCATGGCATATATTATTAGTTTTGCCATGATGTCTTGTTCGCGTATTGTTGTGAAGATGTTTTATGAACTTCTGAATTTCGATGGAAGTCATAGTGCCAATGTTTTTATTTATGGTGCTAAGGAGGCAGGAGTCAATATTGCTAAAGCATTGCGTGTAAATTTGCGTAATCACTATCGTCTACGTGGTTTCATAGCCGATGAGCCGGAGCTGATAAATAAAGTGATGATGGGAGTGAAAGTATTTCCCAATGACGAGACGCTAATTGATGTACTGAACGATCGTGATGTGCATACCATTATTATTTCGCCTGCCAAGATGGAGGAACTGAAAAAATCAGATATGGCTGACCGTCTTTTGGCTCATAACATCAAATTAATGACTGCGCCTCCTTTGAGTGAATGGAGTGGGCAGACTTTGAACCGTACTCAACTGAAAGAAATACAGATTGAAGACCTCTTGCAACGTAATCCTATTGAAATCGATATTCATAAAGTTGCCTCTCATTTGGAAGGAAAGAGAGTGATGATAACCGGCGCTGCCGGTTCTATCGGTAGTGAAATTATGCGTCAGGTAGCCTCTTTCAATCCTTATAAGTTGATTCTGGTAGATCAGGCAGAAACTCCGTTGCATGATATTCGTCTGGAGTTACAGGATCGTTGGCGTGATATTGATGCGGAAACGATTATTGCAGATATTTCCAATGCTACGCGTATGGAAGATATTTTTAGAGAATATAAACCTCAGTATATTTTCCACGCGGCTGCTTACAAGCATGTGCCGATGATGGAGGATAATGTTTCAGAGTCTATTCAGATTAATGTGTATGGAACCCGTACTATTGCTGATTTGGCTGTGAAATATGGAGCTGAGAAGTTTGTAATGATCTCTACTGATAAAGCTGTAAACCCGACAAATGTGATGGGGTGTTCCAAACGTATTTGTGAGATTTATGTACAGTCTTTGGCTAAAAAACTGCAACAGAAAGGTGGGCATGTGACCCAATTCATTACGACGCGTTTCGGCAATGTATTAGGCTCCAACGGTTCTGTAATTCCCCGCTTCCGTGATCAGATACAACGTGGTGGTCCGGTGACTGTTACTCATCCTGAAATAATCCGTTATTTCATGACGATTCCTGAAGCCTGCCGCTTGGTACTTGAAGCCGGTAGTATGGGAAATGGGGGTGAGATTTATATTTTTGATATGGGTAAGCCGGTGAAGATTGTAGATCTTGCCAAACGTATGATCAGTCTTTCAGGACGTACGGATGTGAAGATTGAGTTTACAGGACTACGCCATGGAGAAAAACTTTATGAAGAGTTGCTGAATGTAAAAGAGTTGACTAAACCGACCTACCATGAGAAGATCATGATTGCAACAGTCCGTGAATACGATTATGACGAAGTAAAAGAGCGCATTCAAAAACTGATAGACGTTAGTTATACTTATGATCAGATGAAGATTGTGTCAGCTATGAAGGATATTGTTCCTGAATTTATCAGTAAGAATTCGTGTTTCGAAGCATTGGACAAGAAACCGGATTAAATAAATATATCCTGTAAGGAAGTAGTAATAAATGTAATGCCTCGTAACAATATATGTTAGATACACTAACAATATATGTTACGGGGCATTACGTATAATGATATGTTGTGTGGTTCCTGTTATTTTCTGCTGGAGAAATATTTCATGAACTGAGTACGTTCAAAGGTATTCACACCATTCAAATCGCTAACATTCAACATTCCTTTGAATTGAGAGATTGTTTCCATTCCTTTACGATCCATCCATAAATTCAGGAAACGGGTATATTCTGCTACAAGCGCATAACTGTTCTGATAGAATGCACTACAGATTTCTACTGCTGAAGCTCCTGCAAGAATTGCTTTTACAATTCCTTCGGGAGAATGAATACCGCCTGATGCTGCATAATCCAGCTTACTTACTGCTGCCGAGGCAATACCTATCCAGCGTAAAGACTTAACCAGATCAGCTCCTGTGCTGAATACATTTCCTGAGATTTGCTTCATCTTCTCGATATCAATATCCGGCTGATAGAAACGATTGAACAATACGACAGCAGCGGCTCCGTTGGCATATAACTGGTCTATCAGAGCTATCGGATTAGTCAGATTATCACCTAACTTCATGATGATCGGAATGCGAACTGTCTTTTTGATGTGGCTGAGAATATCAATATGACGTTGTTCAAATGAACCGTAATTGTACTGAACACCTGTTTGTAACGCCAAAATATTAATCTCTATAGCATCGGCGCCTGCAGCTTCCATTTGTTGTGCAAAGCCTACCCATTCAGCATCCTGATAGCAGTTGATACTGGCAATAACAGGAATAGGACATACTTTCTTAGTCTCTTTAATCAATTCCAGATATTCAGACAGCTTATGCTGGCGGACGTATTCTACCAAGTAATCACTGCCTTCCGGGTACATATTCGGATCTCCAAGCCAGTCAGCTTCCATCATGATCTGCTCCTCGAAAAGAGATTTCAGAACAATGGCACCGACACCGGCTTCATAGAATTTCTGATTTTTTTCAGCACTATCAGTTAAGCCTGAACTGCTGACGATAATCGGGTTTCTTAATTCTAACCCGGCAAAAGTAGTTTTTAATGTTGCCATGGTAATAATGTTTAATGAATAATGATTAATACGTTCTGTCTCCAAAGATTTTGCTTCCTACGCGTATCAGAGTACTGCCAGCCGCAATAGCTTGGTGATAATCGTGGGACATTCCCATGGACAACTCCCGAAAAGCCTCTGTGTCGGCAAACCATGAGTCTTTCACTTCTTTGAAGAAGCTACTTAATGAACAAAATTCCTTCTCTATTTGTTCATTGTCGTCTGTATTTGTCGCCATGCCCATCAAGCCGCATAATTGTATGTTACTGAGAGTTTTCCATTCACTTTCCGCTAACATATCCCGACATTCGTCAAAACTGAAACCAAATTTAGTCTCTTCCTCTGCAATGTGTAGTTGTAGCAGGCAGTTGACCACTTTCCCGGCCTTTTCGGCCTGTTTATTGACCTCAACAAGAAGTTTGTATGAATCAATGCCGTGAATCAGGGCTACGTAGGGTACAATATACTTTATTTTATTAGTTTGCAGATGCCCGATAAAATGCCATTCAATGTCTTTGGGAAGGCTTTCGTACTTGGCAGTCATTTCTTGCACCTTACTTTCACCGAACACTCGCTGCCCGGAGCGATAGGCTTCTTCTATCGCTTCATTGGGGTGAAATTTGGAAACAGCTACCAATCGCACTCCTTCAGGTAGTTCGTTCAGCACTTGTTGAAGATTATCTGCAATATTCATGATACTAATATATATTAAACCTCCGGTTTATCATTGGGTTCTGCACTGTATGGATATACATCCATAAGAGGTGTTTCGGACACTAAAGCAATCTGATAATCGGCCATTGTACCCTTCATACCTTCATCCAGCTTCTTAACGGCATCACGAAGGTCGGCAGCCTGTACCAATACCTGAGTAGATGTTTTCTTTTCAGCTCCGCTCTTTTCATCCAGAGTGATGAAGACCAGTTTGCATTTGAACCAGCGATCTGCGGCTTCTTCTTCGCTTGGGAATAATTCGCTATAGTTAGCACGTTTGATGTCCGATACCGTAAACTCTCCTGAAATAAACGGTGTCATTTCCTCAATAATACGTGCTTCTGCTTCCGTGAAGCTGAGTGCATCTACTAGATAAGGTTCGGTTACTTTCTTGTTCATTCCGTTTTCCATTACTTTCTCGTAACGGATTTTGCACTCAAACCATGTATGCATTGCCATAATTTCTTTGTTTTTTAATTATGAATTTATATTCTTGTTATAAAACTGACCACAAAGATAATGCAAACGAAGGGTAGAATAAAATGAATCTATTCATTTTTTTATGGGAAGAGCGGAATTGAAATCTTACAGAGATGCGGCGTTTTCTTTCATGATGACTCTTTTTATCCCCAATGCTAATCCTGTTCGCATGACGCGGTAACGACCGTTACATACCGTGGTAAAGGTTGTCACAATATGGAGTAAAGAACGTTATATGCTGAGGTAAATGCTTTTACATTATGATGTGAGCAGTTGGTAAATGCAATGGATTCATAATTAGATAATTAACGTTTCAAGAACTCAATATTAGGACTTGTGGGAAGCTGAAAAGGAAAAATTGTCTATTATAGAAAAGAAAGAAGATTTTTTCTTGTTTCTTTTTATAACCAGCTTCCGGTATGGAAATGTGTATTTCTACATAATTTGCTTTGCCATCTTTGAAATAAGTGATGTAAAATAAAAGGGGTAAAGTGCGCGAACTTGCTGTATTTCATTGCTTAATGATATTGTGATTTTTCACTGTTATTGCTGTTCTTTGGCACTGTTAAACCTATAAAAACAACAAAATTATGGTAGTAGCTTATTTAAGAGTGAGTACAGAAAAGCAGTTTCTGGCTAATCAGCGTGAAGAACTTCTGCGCTTTGCAGAGAAAAATGGATTGAAGATTGACAAGTGGTACACTGAGACAGTGAGTGGTAGTGTGAGTAGTAAGGAGCGAAAGCTGTCGGGGATGTTGAACCGGATGCAGCGGGGGGATACGTTGATTGTAACGGAGATTTCGAGATTGAGTCGTACCTTGTTGGAAATCATGACTATTCTCAATTCGTGTATAAAGAAAGAAATTATTTTGTACAGCACGAAAGAGGGATATGTTTTTCAAAATGACATTAACAGTAAAGTATTGGGGTTTGCATTTGGATTGATGGCGGAGATAGAGCGTAATTTGATTTCCATGCGAACTAAGGAAGCGTTGGCAAGACGAAAACAGGAAGGTGTCAAGTTAGGCCGTAAAAAAGGAACCTGTCCTGCAATGCGGGTACTCCGTGAGAATAAAAGACGTTTGATGCGTGAATCCAGACGAGGGGTTTCTTGTTCGGAATTAGCCCGTCAAATGGGGGTATCCAGAACCACCATGCACCGCTTTCTGAAGTGTAACTAATGAAAAAGCGAGTTGGCAAGTTCCTGTTGCCAGGTTCTTTAGTCAACTCGTTTTTCCGGGCTGGATTGCTACTTATTCTACTGGAATTTCTTTTTCTTCATTTTTATCTTTCATACTTCTTCCTCGCTTATGAAGATTCTTCAATTCAAAAGACAACATAATGCGGAAAAATCCGATAATAAGGAATGCAAATGAGATCATGTAGACAGCATACATGGCACCTATTGCCGGTTGCCACAGAATGAGGAGTGAACAAATCACAGCTAATATGCCGAAGGCAATATACCATCCCCAGTCTCTGGTACCATATCTTTTCAGATCCATGGCATAGCCGATGGAAGAAAAGCCGCGGAACATTAACCAGAATGCGATGATGAATGGAATTACTTCCATGCTTAACAGCGGATAAGCTATCAGATAGAAACCTAATATCATGTCGATGATACCGCCTGCCAGATACCAACCCCAGCTGGAAACATTCTTTCGGTTGCTTACGGCGAAAGAAATTTCTAACAAACCGCTGAACAGCATAGAGATACTGAACAGAATACTCAAAACCGCATAACCGCTGAACGGAGCAAACATCAGACTTATAGCAACTACTACATAGAGTATACCAAGTAGGAGAGACATCCACCAGTTTTTTACTTCGTATTGAAGTTCGTCAAATAAAGTTTTCATGCAAATTTAATTTTAAATGGTTATTATAATCATGTTTGTGAGAGTAACAATTTGCAGTTGGAAAAGTTTTGGGCGAACTTTTCCAACAGTTCGTTTGTTATATAGGCATATAAAACAAGAAAACTATGGCTACAACAAAATTTAAAGGACAGCCGGTTAAGATTATCGGCGAGTTTATAAAAGTAGGGACAGTTGCTCCCGACTTTGAGTTAGTAAAAACAGATCTTTCTTCTTTCTTTTTGAAAGATTTGAAAGGGAAGAATGTAATATTGAATATCTTTCCAAGTTTGGATACCAGTGTCTGTGCAACATCTGTGCGCAAGTTCAACAAGCTGGCAGCGAGTCTGCCTGATACCGTGGTTTTGGCGATTTCCAAAGACTTGCCTTTTGCCCATGCACGGTTCTGTACTACGGAAGGTATTGAAAATGTAATTCCTTTGTCTGATTTCCGTTTCTCTGATTTTGATGAAAGTTACGGTGTGCGTATGGCAGATGGACCATTGGGTGGCTTGCTGGCGCGTGCAGTAGTTATTGTCGGTAAGGATGGAAAGGTTGCATACACTGAACTGGTACCTGAAATTACTCAGGAGCCGGATTATGACAAAGCAATAGAGGCTGTAAAGTAGTAAACCTCAGATTTTAATAAGCAATTAGAAAAGACCAGGTGTATAGTAGTCGTGAGACTATTATACACCATTTCTTTTTTATACCCGTATCCAACTGTTGTATAAAATTCCAATGTGTTTTTCGGATATTTTTGATTGATTTATAGTGAGTAACTGGCTTTTTTTGTTTTACTTTGCGTCCTATAAATCAAGTATTAATAGGTTAATTGATAAAGAAAAAGATGGAACGAGGTTTAAAAGACTACGCCCTACTCATGCTGAAAGGTGTGGGAATGGGAGCAGCCGATGTGGTTCCCGGTGTATCGGGGGGAACAATTGCTTTTATTGTAGGTATTTATGACGAATTGATAGATTCGATAAAAAGCATTAACGGAAAAAATTTAAAGTTGTTTTTCACAGGAAAATGGGGAGCATTCTGGAAAGCGATTAACGGTAATTTTCTGATCTCTCTGCTGGTGGGAATTGGAATTAGCGTATTTTCATTAGCTAAAATTATCACATGGTTGCTTACGGACCATCCGGTTATGGTTTGGGCTTTCTTTTTCGGACTGGTACTGGCATCCACATGGTTTGTAGGAAAAGACATAAAGGAATGGAACAAGAAAACGATTCCGGCATTTATTATAGGTGTGGCAGTTGCATATTATATTACGGTAGCAACTCCTGCTGAAACTCCTTCTAACTTATTTTTTATATTCCTTTGTGGAGCGATTGCCATTTGTGCTATGATATTGCCGGGTATATCGGGAAGTTTTATTTTGGTACTGTTAGGTAAGTACTTCTTTATAATGGAAGCTGTCAAAACACTTGATATAACGGTTTTATTAGTGTTTTTTGTGGGTGCTTTTATTGGTATAACTTCTTTCTCACGTATTCTTTCTTACGCATTAAAGCATTTCCGCAATATTACATTGGCTGTATTGACAGGTTTCATGTTGGGGTCACTAAACAAAGTATGGCCTTGGAAAGAAACTATAGAAACTTTTACTGATAATCATGGGGTAGTGAAGCCATTGGTTGAAAGCAATATTCTGCCCAATCAGTATGTTGTTGAGGCTGTAGTATTGATGATAGTAGGTTTCTTTCTGGTATATTTCCTGGAAAAGCTTTCTACTCGTAGTGCTAAATAAGAGGTAGCAAATAAATATCTTGAGGGTATATATAAAATAGAGAGTAAAGATTCCTTTACTCTCTATTTCTTTTTATTGCAATGCTTTTATAATGTTTTGCATATAAGCAGCTAAATCTTCCCGGTCTTCACTTTCCATAAGCATCTGCATCTTCTCCAGTTCTTTCAAATCGAACGGGCGAGGGCATTTCTGATTATACTTTATGAAGTTCTCTTTATCATGCAGCGTCATGTAAAGTACCGTCAGCTTTTCATTGATACCGTCAAAGTCCGGTTCCAATTCGCTGACACGTTCAAAAGCTATCTTGGCATAATCCAGATAACCAATTTCCATGCTATGCATACCTATTTCATTCCAGGTGTCGGCAGTGGGAGAGCAGTTCAAGGCTTTTGCCCATTGCTTTATTCCTTTGTCATAGTCACCTTCTTCAATGTATATGCGACCTTCTATCAAGAGAGATTCCGGGTCTTCCGGTGCCAGTTTATGTGCTTTCTTACAATACTGGTGTGCTTTGCGTTTCTTCCCCATCTTGGAGAGGCATAGCCCTGCATTGGCATATAAGTTAGGCAACATTGGAGAAAGAGCTTCGTCAGTTTCATTTTCCTGAATTGCCTTTTCAAGATTTTCATAGCCTTCCTCCCATTCTCCTTTGGATACTTTACATAATCCGATGTATGTATAGATAAATTCGGGAGCAAGTCCATGAAGTTCCTTTGCTTTCAGATAACATTCCAATGCAGCATCTTCATTACCCAACTGGTAGAAGCAATGTCCTTTCATTACATAGGCGTCTGCAAATTCATCATCACTCACCAATGCATAATCACAAGCATCAATAGCTTGGTTGAAGTTCATCTCTTCAAAGTGACATCTTGCCAATCCGAACCAGTAAGGAGCCGAATATGGATTCATATCTATAAGTCGGTTGTACAGGGGAATTGCTTCCTCGGTCATGCTTTTGCCATAAAGACAGTCTGCAACTACGGCAATATAGGCCTCCTCATTAGAGTATTCTTCCTTTACCGGATCGAGCCATGCCAAGGCTTTATCCGGATACCCCATATCAAGGTACATATAGGATACATCTACTACGTTTGCCAGATCATCTTTATCCTCAATCGTGTCGAGTAACTGTTCGGCATCATCCAGTTTACCTTCACTTAATAACAAGTGGGCACGTACCACCTTTGCTTCCGGCGAATAAGTATCGGGAAGATTTTCAATGATTTCGCGTGCCTTTGCTTTTTTACCACTATCCAGATGAAGGTATGCATATTCGATCATAAGTTCGGTACTGTCGGGATGCAGTTTTAATCCATATTCTGCAATTTCGAAAGCCTTATCATACTTTTTCTTTGTTCCATACCAGTCGGCAAGGTCAGCCAACTCATCCGCATCCTGATAGAACGGCTTGTTTTCGGCCATTGCCGCTTCATATTGTTCGGCAAGTTCCTGTAACTCTTTGTCCCTGCCGGACAGCAGGTTTTTATTGCTCATTAATTGTTTACTCCTATAATCCTATTTTTATTTGTTTATTTTGCCCCAGGTATCTTTCAAGCCTACAGTGCGGTTGAATACCATTTTCTCTGGTGTGGAGTCTGGATCTACGTTGAAATATCCGATGCGCTGGAACTGTAAATAAGTAAGCGGTTTCATGCCGGCGGCATATTTTTCAATGTAGCAATGAGGCAATATATTCAGTGAGTCCGGATTGATGATATCTTTCATTGCTTCCAGTGCATCACAGTTTTTAGCTTCGCGTATGGCAGCCAATTCGTCACGCGGGTTTTCCACTTTCCAAAGACGGTCGTAGAGGCGTACTTCTGCTTCAAGGCAATGATTGCAACTTACCCAGTGCAGGGTACCTTTCACCTTACGGTTAGCTTCGGGCATACCACTTTTGGTGTTCGGATCATATTCGCAATATACTTCAACTACTTCTCCGGCTTCATTTTTCTTGCAACCGGTACATTTCACAATATAAGCACTCTTTAAGCGTACTTCCTGACCCGGAGTCATACGGAAGTATTTCTTCGGAGCATCTTCCATGAAGTCTTCGCGTTCCATCCACAGTTCGCGGCTGAACTCAATGAAGTGGCTGCCTTCTTCCGGCTTTTCCGGATTATTGATTGCTTCCAGTTCTTCCACTTTTCCTTCAGGATAGTTGGTGATAACCAGTTTCACCGGGTTCATTACTGCCGAGATACGGGTTGCACGGGTGTTAAGATCTTCGCGTAAAGCACTTTCCAGCAAGGCGAATTCATTAAGTGCATCGTATGTGGTATATCCGATTTTATCAATAAACTTGTGAATGGACTCAGGTGAGTATCCGCGACGGCGGAAACCACAGATAGTCGGCATACGGGGATCATCCCATCCGTTCACCAATTTTTCTTTTACCAGAATCAGCAGGTTGCGCTTGCTCATCAGGGTATAACTGAGATTCAGCTTGTTGAATTCGTACTGATGGGGGCGGTTATCATCCAGATCTTTACCCTCCTTTACCCAGTCTACAAAGAGATCATAGAGTGGACGGTGGGGAACAAATTCCAATGTACAGAGAGAGTGCGTTACACCTTCAAAGTAGTCACTTTGTCCGTGAGCGAAGTCATACATCGGATAGGCCTTCCACGTTGTACCAGTACGGTGATGCGGATGGTTCACTACGCGATAGATGATAGGATCGCGGAAGTGCATATTCGGGTTTGCCATATCAATCTTGGCACGAAGCACCATAGCGCCTTCTGCTATTTCACCTGTATTCATTTTCTTGAACAGGGAGAGGCTTTCCTCTATCGGACGGTTACGGTAAGGGCTTTCCACACCCGGTTGGGTAGGAGTGCCTTTTTGCTGTGCTATTTGTTCTGAAGTCTGCTCGTCGATATATGCTTTACCTTCTTCAATGAGGCGGATGGCAAAGTCCCACAATTGCTGGAAGTAATCGGATGCGTAGTATTCATTACCCCACTGGTAACCCAGCCATTGGATGTCTTCCTTGATAGCTTCTACATATTCCACATCTTCTTTGGTCGGATTCGTATCATCGAAACGCAGATTGCAAATGCCATTGTGATCGGCTGCAATACCAAAATCAAGGCAAATTGCCTTGGCATGTCCGATGTGGAGGTATCCGTTGGGCTCCGGTGGGAAACGTGTTTGCACTTTACCACCATTTTTACCCTCTTTCAAGTCTTTCTCAACAATTTGTTCAATGAAGTTGAGGCTCTTTTTTTCGCCTGCTTCTTCGCTCTTAATATCTGCCATAATTGGTATGTATATATTCTAAAAATCGAGCTACAAAAGTAAGACATTTTTTTCGTATATCCTTATTTCACGGGAATATATCCACTCTTTTTAATGATTTCCTGACCTGCAGGTGAAAGGATGAAATGAATGAGAGGGGTTGCTTGTTCGGAGTTTTCTGTGTTATAATAATAGTATAGAGGCCGCACAATGGGGTAACTCTTATCTGTAGCACTCTCCATAGTAGGTGGAGCAAAGTGTGTCCCGTCGTAAGAAATGGACAGTGATTTGACGCGAGGGGAAAGATAAGCCAATCCTACGTATCCTATTGCTCCCTTCGTCTGGCTGACAGATTGTATAATGGCACCGGTGGCAGGCATAGAGAGGCTGCTACTCATATAATTTTTATTTTTGAGAACGCTTTCTTTGAAGAATTCATAAGTACCCGAAGATGTTTCGCGAGAGTACACCACGATTTTACGGTCATCTCCACCCACTTGCTTCCAATTCGTAATCTTACCCCGGAAGATATCTTCCAGTTGTTGGCGCGTCAGTTGCTTTACGGGATTGGAGGGGTGAACCACAACGGCAAGGGCATCGTAAGCTACGATTACTTCTTCCACTTCTTTTCCGGCTGCCTTTACTTTCATCTTCTCACTGAATTTAATGGGGCGGGATGCCATGGCAATATCTGTCGTTCCGTCCAATAGAGCGGAAATACCTACTCCGGTGCCACCACCGGTTACGGTAACACGGGCGTCGGGATTGAGTGCCATAAATCTTTCGGCAGTCTGTTGTGCTACAGGTAGTACGGTGTCACTGCCTTTGATGCGTTGCGCCTGTAGGCTGCTTACAGCCAATGTCAGGAATAGGATAATACTTATTGTTTTCATTTTATTCAAAAATTGTTTCTGATTCTATTTATAATGAATTTTATTATACTCAAAAGTGGGTGATAATAGAACCCAAATATTATTCTATTTGTTTATTGCTTGCAAATAAAACAATAGCGCATTACAATCTAATTACAAAACTTGTGTTTTTGGAGGCTGTAACGCTTTTGTAATATGTTTGAAACATTTCTTTCAAACCTTAGTCACACTCTCTTAACATCGACGTGGTTTCTTTGCATACGAAATTCAATAGGCATTTATGAAGAAGCTTTTTGAGAAAATAGTAGAAGGAGTGTTAGCTTGTAGCGGTTTTGTAACAAGCATCACCATTGTGCTCATTATCCTGTTTCTCTTTTCCGAGGCGTTGGGACTATTCAACAGCCGGGTAATTGAAGAAGGATATGTATTGGCATTGAATAAAGATAATAAGGTAAGTGAGCTAACCCCAGCTCAGATAAAGGATGTTTTCGATGAGGAGATAACAAACTGGAATGAAGTCGGAGGGCAGGATATGCCCATCCGGCTTTTCCGTTTGGAAGATATCACTCAGTATTATACCGAGGAAGAACTGGGGGCAGCTTATGAACATGCTGGAGTAAAGATTACCGAACTGGTGGAACGTACGCCGGGCATTATTGCTTTTGTACCACAGCAGTTTATCGTCCATCCGGATTCCGTGCACTTATTGCAGGATAACACCATTTCGGTGAAAGACGTCTTTGCGGGGGCGGAATGGTTTCCGACTGCTACACCCGCCGCACAATTCGGCTTTCTACCCTTAATAACCGGTACGCTGTGGGTGAGTTTATTTGCCATCCTGATAGCATTGCCTTTTGGGCTTTCAGTTGCTATCTATATGTCCGAAGTGGCAAATTCCAGGATACGTAATCTGCTGAAACCGATAATTGAGTTGCTGAGTGGTATTCCATCGGTGGTTTATGGTTTCTTCGGACTGATTGTGATTGTACCATTCATCCAGAAAGTATTCAATCTGCCTGTGGGTGAAAGTGGATTGGCGGGAAGCATTGTGTTGGCCATAATGGCATTGCCTACGATTATAACGGTGACGGAAGATGCCATGCGCAACTGTCCCCGTGCCATGCGGGAAGCCAGCCTTGCTTTGGGAGCTTCGCAATGGCAGACCATATATAAGGTGGTGATACCTTATTCCGTATCAGGTATCACTTCCGGTGTGGTATTGGGAATCGGGCGTGCTATCGGTGAAACAATGGCGGTACTGATGGTGACAGGTAATGCGGCAGTCATACCGCATACCATTCTGGAACCGTTGCGTACCATACCTGCAACGATTGCAGCGGAATTGGGAGAAGCACCTGCCGGGGGAGCGCATTATGAAGCCTTATTTCTTTTGGGTGTAGTGTTGTTCTTTATTAGTTTGCTGATAAACTTTACGGTAGAAGCTGTGTCAGCCCGGAAAAGATAATGTCTTATAGAGAAAAGAAAAATAAGTATGATAGATAGGAAACATCTTTCGCAACGTATTGCATTCGGAACATTCCGTTTGCTGAGCCTGACAGTGGTGGGGATACTCTTTGCCATTCTCGGCTTCATCATATATAAAGGTGTGGGAGTTATTAGCTGGGAGTTCCTGACTACTGCCCCCACGGACGGTATGACGGCAGGAGGTGTTTTCCCCGCTATTGTCGGAACATTCTATCTGATGATAGGCAGTGCCCTGTTTGCCTTCCCGGTAGGAGTGATGAGTGGAATCTATATGAATGAGTATGCGCCGAAAGGCTGGGTAGTCCGGTTCATCCGTATGATGACAAATAACCTGAGCGGCATACCTTCCATTGTCTTTGGTCTTTTCGGTATGGCTTTATTTGTTAACTATATGGGATTTGGCGATAGCATCCTGGCCGGTTCACTTACGTTGGGATTGCTGTGTGTGCCTTTAGTTATCCGTACCACAGAAGAAGCGTTGAAAGCCATTCCCGATACTTTGCGTGAGGGAAGCCGTGCGTTAGGGGCCACTAAGTTGCAGACCATCTGGCACGTTATTCTGCCTATGGCAATGCCTAATGTGATTACGGGGCTGATTCTGGCTCTGGGACGTGTTTCCGGTGAGACTGCACCTATCCTGTTTACTTGTGCTGCTTATTTCCTTCCGCAACTCCCTACAAGTATACTCGACCAGTGTATGGCATTGCCTTATCACCTGTATGTTATTTCTACCAGTGGCACGGATATGGATGCCCAGCTTCCGCTGGCTTATGGCACTGCTCTGGTCTTAATCGTAATCATCCTTTTGGTAAACCTTCTGGCGAATGCTTTGCGGAAGTATTTCGAGAAAAAAGTAAAGATGAACTAACAGGAATAAAACAGTAAGCAAAATGATTGGTAAAATAGAAGCAAATAATGTAAACTTCTGGTATGGAGATTTCCATGCTTTGAAAGGTATCAGCATGTTGATAGAAGAACGTTCGGTAGTAGCATTTATCGGACCTTCGGGATGTGGCAAATCTACTTTCCTCCGGTTGTTCAATCGCATGAACGATCTTATTCCCAATACCCGCCTGACAGGTGAGATTCATATCGACGGAGAGAATATCTATGGAAAAGATATTCAGGTAGATGAACTTCGCAAGAAGGTAGGTATGGTATTCCAGCGTCCTAATCCTTTTCCGAAAAGCATCTTTGAGAATGTGGCCTATGGACTTCGCGTGAATGGCGTGACAGACAGTAGCTTCATCCGCCAGCGTGTAGAAGAATCCCTGAAAGGGGCAGCTTTGTGGGATGAGGTAAAGGATAAGCTGAAAGTTTCTGCCTATGCCCTTTCCGGCGGACAGCAGCAGCGCCTTTGCATAGCTCGGGCCATGGCTGTATCTCCCTCCGTGTTGCTGATGGACGAACCGGCTTCTGCACTCGATCCCATTTCTACGGCTAAGGTAGAAGAACTTATTCACGAACTGAAAGAGCAGTATACGATTGTTATCGTTACACACAATATGCAGCAGGCTGCTCGCGTTAGTGATAAAACAGCGTTCTTTTATCTGGGGCAAATGGTGGAGTTTGACGATACCAAGAAAATATTTACGAACCCCGATAAAGTGGAGACTCAGAATTACATTACGGGACGCTTCGGGTAGGCATTTGTTTCCCGGCGTGAAACAATGTGTTTCCCGTAATGAAACAAAATGTTTCAAGGCATGAAACAAACAGTTTCAAGTAATGAAACAAAAGGTTTCCTGTGGAGAAACAAAAAGGAACCGCAGGCTTCCTTTAATTGATGATACAAGTAATCTTAAAATAGAAATTTATGGTAAAGTTTATCGAATCGGAACTCGTCTTGCTAAAAAAAGAAATAGACGAAATGTGGACCTTAGTATATAACCAGCTCGACAGGGCAGGGGAGGCTGTGCTGACCTTTGACCGCGAACTGGCGCAACAGGTACTGGTACGCGAACGTCGTGTGAATGCCTTGGAATTGAAGATAGACAGCGATGTTGAAGATATCATTGCTTTGTATAATCCTGTAGCCATTGACCTGCGCTTTGTGCTTGCCATGCTAAAGATAAATACGAATCTGGAGCGTCTTGGTGACTTTGCCGAGGGCATTGCCCGCTTCGTTCTGAATTGTAAGGAACCGGTTCTTGATCCGGAACTTCTGAAACGATTGCGTCTGGAAGAAATGCAGGGGCAGGTACTTGCTATGCTGGAGCTTGCCAAGAAAGCTCTTCAGGAAGAAAGTCAGGATTTGGCGACTTCGGTATTTGCTAAAGATAATTTATTGGATGAAATCAATGCAGAAGCTACTACTGTTTTAGCAGACTACATTGCCCGGCATCCCGAGACTGTACTGCCCTGTTTGAACCTGGTAAGTGTCTTCCGTAAGTTGGAGCGTTCCGGCGACCACATCACTAACATTGCAGAAGAAATAGTCTTCTTTATCGATGCAAAAGTGTTAAAACATAGCGGAAAAACAGACGAACATTACCCTTTAACTAAGAAATAAGCTCTTTTTTAGATAAAATTTAGTGTTTGTTAGAAAAATGATATATATTTGTCCATTGAAAACGATTGCGGGTGTAGAAAGGCTACATAAGTGGTAATAAAACCAAAGAAATTTCAAAAAGATGTTATAAGACATGTTTTTAAATTTGGTAAGTATCTCGAAAAGCCGCTATATTTGCAGCGTTATCCTGAAAACAATCTTTTTACCTTAAAAAAAAACTAATACCTATTGAAAACTGAAAAATGGGGCTTTGTGAAAAGCTCCATTTTTTTTTGCTCTATACTCATGCTGATTAACCTACTTATCCAGTACTCTGGGATGCGATACTATCTTTTACGCAATGTGCTTTTAACCTTGAAAGAACGGATTTGAAGAACGAGTTTAAAGAACAGATTTGAAGAACGGATTTGAATAACAAGGTTATGGCAGAGCAGTTTTTTTTCAATGAGCTACAGGTTAGGTTTAATCTGAGAGAACCGAAAGCTAATAAGCCTACGAACATTTATTTGGTGTGCCGAATAAGTGGAAAACAGGTAAAACTGGCTACAGGTGTTAAGATATATCCTGACCATTGGAATGAAAAGAAACAAGAAGCTTATATTAGTTGTAGGATAAGTGAACTTGATAATCTTAATAATACTATTGTAAACCAGAAAATTATAGAGATTAAGAATAGATTTTTACAGTATAAACATTATCTTTGTGATAATCCTAGCGAAATTGAGGATAGTATTGAAATTCTAAAGAGGTTCATATATAAAGATACTATTATGGAGAAAAAAAAGCAAGCTGTAAATGCAATACACTGGTTACGTAATACACTGGCTCTAGATAAGACTATAAAAGACAGTACAAGAAGTGATTATGTGAAGCAGATTAAATCTTTTGAGGAGTTTATAAATGACACAGGTAAATCCCCTATTAGCTTCATTGATATAAATCTGCCATTAATAAAAGATTATGAACAGTATCTCTTTAATAAGAAGGTAGGTAAAGGTAAAACAACTAAAACTACGACAGTTGGTAATAAAGTAGAGAAAATAATCTGTATTCTTGGAAGAGCAGCAAGGTATGATTGATATTCATGAAGCCAAACTCGATAAGTATAAGAAGCCTCAAAGTAGGCAAGGTAATGATAACGAAATCTATTTATCAGAAGATGAAATAGATAAAATCTATGCTCTGCAATTAACTGGTGTAGAAGAAAAGGTAAGGGATTTATTTGTACTTCAATGTTGGATAGGACAACGATTTGCTGATACTCAGTCAATTAATGATGGTATTATAAAAGACGCTCCTAATGGGACAGGAAAGGTGATAGAAATTGTGCAAGAGAAAAAAACTCATAGAGTGTCAATTCCTCTTCTGCCTGTTGCTATAGAGATTCTTGATAAATATAAGACAGGTTTTCCTCTTTATTCCAACCAAACGGCTTTAAATTATTTAAAGAAGATTGGAGAGAAGGCAGGTATAACAAGATTACATAATGTTACAGAAGATAGAGGAGGAGAAGTAACCACGAAGCAAGTGCCAGCTTATGAACTTATTGGTACTCACACGGCAAGACGCTCATTTGTTAGTAATATGCTACAACGTGGATATGATGCTAGTATTATAATGAGGATTACAGGGCATAATGATATTGAGTCCTTTCAGAAATATGTTAAGATAACGTCTGATGACGCTGCAAATGTTATTCTTAAAAAAGAAAGTGGAAAAGTACTATCTGAAACTAAGAAGGAATCAACTGAGCAGAAAGTGACGGCTCAAGATGTTAATAACTTTGTAGCTATCATTGACACAGTAAAGCAGACTTATAATGAGGATATAAAGAAACAAAAAGCGGAACAAAAAATGGAAGATGCGAGTAGTATTTTAATAAGTTTGGCAGAAGATGATATAGACGCTCATTCGATTGCTAAAGCTATAGAGAGGACTGGTTTAGAAGTATCTTTGAGTGATAGTGCTACTAGTAGAAATTTTATTCTTAGAAAGGATACGAAGAAGAAAAAAATTAAGTTTGAAGAAATAGATGAGTCTGAATGATTTTCTGTATGAACTAAGCTTGTGATGGGAATCATTTACCTTTCCATAGTTCATAATACGAGAAAGGCAGTATTATAACTTTAGCTTCACTTCTAGTCGTTTTTTTCAGTTTGTGGTACTATCATTTGGTGGGCTGTCTATAGTTTAGTATCTTTGTATCAATAGATTACAAGAATACTACTAGATACGTACACACCAAAGATTCGTCATATATCAACTCTTTAACCCTCAAATTCATCATGCAGCTACTTACGTATGAAGAAATCAGAGAAAAAGCATTATTACAGGGCATTTCAGACAATAAGGTCAGCATTGGTATGTGGGCTAGTCTGAAAGGTTATATTAAAACAAGAAAACAGATAAAGAAGAAGGTGTACACTATGTATTATGCACCACAGACTCAACCCAACTAAGATTTATATGAAGTGTCAGATTCTCGTTTTTCAAGTGTCAGATTCTCAAGGATAATATAATAATATTAATATACGAATACCCATAGGGTATAACCCTTCTATATCGCCTTTATATATGATATTGCACATACCAACTGGAAAATTGTTTGTAAACAGGAAGGAAGCCAAAATATATTTTGGCACTTCACGATACAGGAAGATTGAAAAAGAAAAGAAAGAGATTGTTTTGATTGACAACCATAACTTCATAGCTACTGATGAATTATATAACGGTAAACAATAATCTACTTCTTATACCTCAAAGTAAGAGTGCCAATATGGAAGTGTTGCTATTATACTACATACGAACTAAATGTAATAAAGATAATGCTTCTGCCATTGGTGAAAAGAGAATACAAGATGAATTGGAATTACCAGAAAGCACAGTCGAAGGCTATATTAAAAAGCTGAAAGAATATACAGATATACTATCCATAAGGACTTTAATCCCTAGTAATAAGAATGACAGGGCAGAAATTGAAAAGATTCTTGGTTTACATTATGATGGGGATGGAAGAAAGAAGAATGTATATTACTTCCATGATCCAGAAACATTTTACTATCTAAAGCCTAGTATAATCTACAGAACAGATATTGACAATGAAATTAAAGGCTTCCTAATTCGTTTGGCTTGTTTGTGTGACCTTGGCACTACTAAGATTTATACAGCAAATAGTCGAAAAGGCAAAGCCAATATATCATCTATAGCTAGCGATTTGAAAATAAGTAGAGAGAAAGCTACAAGCTTATTGAATAAATGCGAGAAGATGGGATTGATAAAGCCAATACCACGGGGCTACATAATTCTAGAGGATTCATTTTTACTGAATACAGAAAAGACCTGTGAAGATATAGTATATAATACCATATATAAACACTGCCTAGACAAAGGAGCAGTACCACCTAATAGGTATGAATTTAACAGGAAAGGACAGTCTATAGAATGTGAAGGGCTTACTATGCTTACACCTGCCATCTTTAGTAAATGGAGTATGCACATAGAGGAAGCTAAGAAGAAAAAAGAACCTTTATTGGAATTTAATGAATATATTAGAAATGTTTTACTGCCTAATAGGTTTCCTACACTTCCAGAAGAACCACACTGGGAATATTTCAAAAAAGCTATTCTGAATATTGAATTAAAAAAACAGCGATTATCAATAAGAGGGTCTATAGTCTTGTAAAGATTAGATAATAAGATAATTTTCGTATGCCAATTATTATATTCCTACTATTATAGTCAATAATTGAGGCTTATAAAATATTTATCTATAAGACACAATATAAATAATAAATATTGTGCTATTTTTGCCTACACATTGCAATATTGCTAGTTATATTAAAGTGATAAATATATTATGATTATTTATTTGTGGATTTGTATTTTAGTGGCTGTGCTTATGTTGACTAAATTTGTGATAAGCAAAATTGCCGAATATAAATATTTCAAAAAAATAGCCGTCTATAGTCATGTTTATGCAGAAGAATATAGTAAAATACATAAGCCTAGGGCTGTTGATATTAAATATTATTTCACTGCAGAAGGGATGCCACATGAGGATATTGAATATTCTCGATTAGATAAATATGGAGATGATTTTGATTATCAATTAGCTAAGAGAATTTTTTCAGAGAAAAAAGAAAAATGTCGTTGTGAGAGGTTATTGTATGCAGAACAGATAGAAAAGGAATATCGTAAAGCTTCAGAAAAATATAAATACATGCAATTCAGAAAATATTCTTATGTATATGAAAGTTTTCTATATGACATATTTTCTAATGAAAAATATATATCTAAAGAACATTTTGGTGGCATAAAAAAACAGATATTCTGTAATCTTGTAAAATATTTATGCAAAAACAATGATAAGAAGGCTGAAGAGCTAATACAACAATGGCATGAGAAAGAGCTAATATATACAGATTGTGAATATGTTTTTTTAGGGGAAACGTTAACTGTGTATTCGAATTTGTTGTCTTCAGAGGATGAATCTATATCTACTTGGCGAAAACGTAACAATATTAAAATGTTTATTTAAATATGTAATAGTTAGCTTTTAGATTGTATTTATGCCTTTTTACAAGCCGTCCTTTGGGAGTAAGGTCAAGTTCTGAGGCGGCTTTTATCAATCGGGCAAGCAATTCAGGTGAAATCTTCAATGGTGCTTTATCTATCTGAATTGTTGTCTTATAACGGATGCAGTGCTCTTCTGTTTCATCCGTAAAGGTAGTAATGGCATTGGGTACGATTGGTATTCTGATAGTGGTCATTGTGTTTTTAAATAAAATGTCTTTCTAATATGATTAATCTGTCTTCTTTGTTTGCGATAACCTTGTGTCTGTATCCATACGCCAATATGGACTTTATTGTCTCTGATGTTATTCTTCAAGGCTAATTCACGTAAATCCTGATAAGTGTATATTGTTGGCATAGATGGGATAAATATAAAAAATGAAAAGTGGCAAGCGACGGAGTAGACGCCAAATACCCCGTTTTTTTGCCACTATCCTACAAAATGAAAAAGTCACTCTAAATACAATGCTTATAGAGGACTACCATTAAATCTATTTAGCTGAATTTTATCTATGGAAGATTGAAAGGTGAAAGATTATAATTCCTGAGAATGAGCATAATTAGGAGATATGAGCTATTCAGGAACATGTATATTTTTCTTTCTTGTGTACTACAAATTTACAAATAAGAAATCAGGTAAAAAAACGAACGGTGCATATTCTTGAAACATTGCCACTATGTTGATACCACTTTCTGTAGTGGTCGTGACTACTTCCACCCCTATGAAATTATACATTTATGCGCACGATAAAGTACGGGTACTTATATAAAGATACCCCTCCCCATCATTGCTAAAGAAGAAATATATATAGAGTTATTTCTCATAGGTTTATGAACTGAAAAGTGACAAAAAAGAGCGTGTAGAGTTAGTTATAAGCACGAATTCACAGTAACCTCTAACCCCCCCCGAGAATAGTTGAAGATAAATGAAAATATTCATTGCTTCATCCTATCAATTTATAAACCATTTAAAATTAATTCATTATGAGAAATTTAGTTATTGGCAATTTGCCACAGAACAGAAGAAGTTTAAATTTGGGTGAGTATGCAGAAGACGCTACTTTAGTAATGGAAGAACAACCCACAAAGGAAAAGAGACCGTTATTCATTGAAGCCAATACTATGGAGGCTACTTTGGATCATCTAAAGAGTGACTGCATTATCCCTGTATTCGCAAAGGATAATGAGGCTACCTTATCACATGTGGCTTTCATTGAAACTGTGCAAGACGCTGCAAGGACATTCTTTCAAGGTGAACAAATAGAATTGCCTGATATTCGTGTGTCTCATGTTATTAAAGGCAGAATACCCGAAGCAATTCATAAGCCTGCCAATCAATTACTGGAAAGTGATAAGACTATCTATTACGAAAGGTGTGCTTTTGTGATTGAAATACCTACTATCTATGAGACAGTAAACGGTAACAGGTTGACTCTTACTATTGGTGGAGTTCGTGCGTATAACCATACGAACTTATACAGTAAGAAGACAGCAGAACGATTTAAAGTATTCATAGGCTTTACCTGTAAGGTGTGTACGAACTTGTGTGTATCAACTGACGGGTATCTTTCATGTTTGGAAGTCACTAATACAAATGAGTTGTATCGTGCCGTTTTGGAAATGTTCAATCGTTATGATCCAGCCAAGCACATACATTTGATGCAGACTTTAGGCAATACTTACTTAACGGAACACCAGTTTTGCCAATTACTTGGGAGAATGAGACTTTATCAATCATTACCACAGAGCCAACAGAAAGCCATACCAAGAATGTTACTAACTGACAGTCAGATTAATAATGTGGCAAAGTCTTATATTCAAGATGAGAATTTTGGCAGCTTGGGAAGTGACTTATCAATGTGGAAATTCTACAATTTACTGACAGGTGCAAATAAAAACAGCTATATAGACAGTTTCTTGGATAGGGCTTATAATGCTACAGAGATGGCAATAGGCATAAATGCCGCTCTGCATGGAGACGATAAATATAGATGGTTTATTGATTGATTGAAACGGGGAATATTCTGAAATACGAGTATTCCCCTTTTTATTAACTACTTAAAATTGAGAATCATGTTTTATAAGAAACTATTCATTTGGCTATTTTGGCTGATAATCGCATTGTTCACTGGTTGCCTACCGCTTATTTTGATAATCCTATGTATTCCAAACTTTATAAAACAAGAGGCAGAAAAGCCACCTGTAAAGTGGATGAATAACAGTAGACCAGTGAAAAGGAGATATGAACGGTATGAGAATGAAATCAAAAAATGAATGTGTTCAAATAAGTCTGTACAGGTGGTTTGAATACGCTTCTTTCTGTTATCAATTTAATCTTTGAATAATATGAAAACAAAAGCAGTGATATATGCCCGTGTCAGTTCGTCAAATGACAGACAGGACACAACAAGGCAAATAGAGGATTTAAGGAAGTATGCCGTTTCTCAGAATATAGAAATCGTGAACGTATTCCAGGAACATATAAGCGGTGCAAAGAAGAATGAGGAAAGGCAAGTTCTTACAAATTGCTTGAATTATTGCACTACTCATTCAGTCAACTATCTGTTATTATCAGAGCTTTCGAGACTTGGAAGAAGTACATTACAGGTTCTTCGCTCTTTAGAAGTACTGCATGAGGCAAAGGTATCTGTTTATATACAGAACTTGGGACTTTACACATTACAAGCTGATGGCAAGGTCAATCCCATTGTTTCAGTATTGACTACTATGTTGGCAGAGATGGGAAACATAGAACGGTCAAACATACAATACCGCTTAAATAGTGGAAGGGCTAACTATATTGCCAAAGGTGGAAAGCTGGGAAGAAAGAAAGGCAGTATGAAGACGGAAGAAAAGAAACTGGAAGAATACAGAGATACCATAGCTTTACTAAAGAAAGGCTATTCAGTCAGAAACATAGCCAAACTACAGGGTATTGGTATTTCTACAGTTCAGAGAATTAAGAATCAATTTATCAGAACATGAACTTTTAATGAACAATAGTTCTTGCCAATATAAACACTTTTCGTAACTTTGCAGCAATTTCAGGTACTTAATGAGTTAAGGCTGAAAGGACTTATTAGTTAACAAAGAGCGTTTAAGATATTATCTTGCATTGAAATCTCGACAATTTCATTCTTCAAAGATAATAGGCAAGAACGCTCACGCTTGTATGTTGTTATATACTTCTCATGCTAATGGGAAGACTATATAATTTCATAGGGCGTGGGCTATTGTTTATTATTTGAAGAAGGGCAGTCGAGAGCCTCAATGCAGTAATAACAATAGTTCCCACGCTTCTTTTTTGTATAACAGTCAGTAGGGAACACTGACTATAATACATACAAGTCAAGAAACAGATATTCTATTCTCTAATGTAGCAAACTATTAAAACAGTGTGCAGCTATCGCTGTGTTCCTCACACTTATTCAGAACTTACTTATTAACAGCATCTATAGGGAACATGGAGGCATAAACTATTTATAAAGATGAAAACATTAAGATTTATTGGAATGGCAGTAATTGCCGTAATTATGAGTGTGAATTTTATGGCTTGCAGTGACGATGATGATGAAGATGATAAGCAATCTAATACTATATATAGGTACATGGGAGGTAACAGGTGATACCTCTGATGAAGAATACAATGACATTGGTGATATCTATACATTCTATTCAGATGGAACAGGTTTACTTGAATGGGTAGATAACAGTGGGAAAGATTCTTCAACAATAACATATAAAATCAATTCAGACAATACAATCATATATATTGATTATGAAGACGGAGATGGTTTTGAAGAAATGCGCATGAGTATTACCGATAATGCTTTAATGAAATGGACTTATACAGATGAAGAAGATGGAAAGGACTACACAATGACATTGAAGCGCCTTAAGTAACATTGGCATAATATCATAATAAAGACAGCATTTGAAGCAATTCATTTGCTGTTTTTTTATTATCATTGCAAATAAAAAAGCAATGATGCAACCAATAGAAAAGTTTTCTTTCCAATATAATGTAGAGGAATATAAACTACTTGAATATGTATATCCTGTAGCTCAAGAATATGCACCAGACTTTGATTATAACGAGAATACAGGTGAATCTTACATGGCAGTTTCGCAAGCTCCAGATATTTTTAAAGGAAGGTATAACGCACGTAAGTTGCGACATAAATTCACAGTAGAGGAATATATGCAGGATAAAGAACTGCAAGGCTATCTGAAAGCATTGGAATTGGATAGTGAGGAGTTCTGGTATCTGTTGCTCTTTTGCTATGACTATAGTTGGGGAATTTGCATGGAAGGAATTGAGGTAAACAGGTCTCCTGTTGAGCACATAAGAGGCTTTATAGATGCGATCTATAGTAACTATACAGGCAGTGGTATGCTTGGAGCTATTTTCAATGAACCAATAAGTATAACCTTGAAAATGGGCAGAAAAAACATCGTGATTGATAACAATAATGCCATAGCCTGCATAGCTAAATTCTGCGATGACGGATTAGAAAATAATGACTTGACTAATTTGCCTAACGGGCATTTCGTAGATATAACTCGTAAGAGTTCAGATTCCTTTTCAGTGTTGGCTTATTATTTTTCCAAGATGATCATTTCCGCTTTTAACCACCAAGAGCAGGTGAAGGAGAAAAGAAAGAAGGGGGCAAACCTTTCAGATAAGGAGAAAATGGTTATTGCACATCTATTATACCTTACTGGTATCATAAGCAATGAAAGCGTGAAGGTAAGTTATGAATATCTAAAGACTATCTTAATGCGGTATAAAGATATGGAGATAAGAAGACTGAACTCATTCTATTTTTAAAGAGAATTTTTTCGTGCTAGGGGTGATCCTGCCTGCCTATTTCTATTGGACTTTACTCAAGAAATAGGTAGGCAGGATTTTTTTGTCTGATTTTGGGCTATAGCATGAAAAACATAGATTAATTGGTGCTTTTAGTAGGGGAACAGAAAATGCGCATTTTTTTGTTTCTTTTAGTTCTCCGATTAAAGGGCAATCTTTGCAGTATAAAAATAAATAAAGCTGGAGCGCACCAGTCTAAAAACTGCAAAAATATATGGATACAAAAGAAAGTATTAAGAATGAAATCTTTACTCTGGAATCAAGAGAATTGAACGAAGGAAAGAAAGTTGCTTTTATTGCTGGTGGTATCAATCGAGACATCGATAAAGCGAATGTGAAAGCTAAAATGAAGTCCATTACGGAATGTGGTCAACTATCGGAATTGGAAGTCGTCGATGGAGAAGATGTAATAAATGAAGGTCTAAGTTTGAAAGACCCTATGTCTGGACTTCCGATAGATAAAGAAAAGGCAAAGGAGTATTTGGCAATTGTTGATGGACAGCACAGGTATATGGCTATAATGGCACTTCGAGAAGAGGACAGATGTGGCAAGAAGAAGTATGAAGAAGCAGCGAGGAAATGGCAGAAGAATGGAAGGAACGAGGAAGATAAGCCCCAAGAATATACGCCTAAAGCCCCTGCACACATAAAAGCTAGATATCCATTGAATAATGAGATACTCATACAGACTCTTATTACTGAAGCAAATAACACATCTGTAAAGTGGGATAAAGCTGATTTCGCTAAACAAGCAGTGGCTATGTATCCCGATAATGAGGTTTTTAAGTTCATAGTTAAGTATATGGATATGCAACATCAAAAAGTAAAAAAGGGTGAAGTAGATGATATGTTACCGAATGGTGGATTTAAGCTGACAACACTTAGTAAGTATCTGACTTATTCTACTGATATAAAAGAATCGGTACTGGCAGATGCGTGTAAATATGGAGAAGACACTCTTACGAAGCATGTGGGTAATGAGCCTGAAAAAGTGGTTGAAAGAGCAGAGAGGATTATTAAAGCTGGTTTAGATGCAGGATTTACTTATCGTTTCTTGGCTAAAGGATTCTTCATCGACTGGATTATTAAGAAGAACAATCAAGGAACTGAATATACAAAATTAGCTAAAATGTTAAAGAAAACAGAAAAAAGAGATGTGGACAGTATTATGAAGGAAGCACAGAAGCATAATTTTATGGAGATATTAAATGAGAAAATAAAATAGTTAATCTTTAGTTATTGATATTAGTTGCCAGCTAGCGTAATGTTAGCTGGCTTTTTTGTTATCAATACACGAACTCCTTTTATGACATAACATCTTCAATATCAATCTTTTGCAGAGCTCTATAATCGTCTAATAGATTTTCACCTACACTTATGATAGCAAGACTTCTATATTGGTTATTAACTATGGGGAGCATGCAGGTGAAGATGAGATTGATAGTTACGATGTTACTATTGATGGTAGCATCATGAAAACTATAGACCGTGACTATGGTTACGAAACTACTTGGAAGAGGAAGTAAGTACTACATCATCTAATTAAGAAAACAGCATTTGAAGCAATTCATTTGCTGTTTTTTTTATTATCATTGCAAACAAAAAAGCAATGATGAAACCAATAGAAAGATAAAAATACCAGAGCCAACAGCAGACGAAGTGAAAGCACTTGTAGCAGCACTGGGAAAGTTCGCAAAGGTAGAAATAAAGAAAAACGCAAGAATATGGTTTAAGTGAATAACATAGCCAGAACAGAGAATCCAGCTATCAGAAGTGGTAGTTGGATTTTTTATTAAGAAGGGAAGTAATCATGTAATTTACTACTTGATTTTTCCTATAAATGAATTATCTTTGTGATGTTCTTACGGGCTAATTGAAGTACAAGTATAAAGAACAATTTACGTATTTGTTTGGTAATCAGACGGGTTTAGAAAAGCTCCATTTTTTTTGTACCTATGTCCCATTTATTTCGTATCTTTAGAGAAGATAAACTGCATCTCGGCAGAACTTTTTCATGCAAGCATGAAAGTTCTGCGCTCAATTTGCATTATCTTTGTACCACCAGAATGAGGAATTGTAAATCACTAAATTATAAATAGACTTATGTTTTCCGGAATAGTAGAAGAATGCGCCACCCTCGTGGCATTGGTAAAAGAACAAGAGAACGTACACTTCACGTTCAAGTGCTCATTTGTAAATGAATTGAAGATAGACCAAAGTGTGTCTCACAATGGTGTGTGCCTTACGGTAGTCAGCATGACGGAGGATTCCTATACGGTTACTGCCATGAAGGAAACATTGGAATGTTCTAATCTTGGGCTTCTGAAAGTTGGGGATGCAGTGAACGTAGAACGCAGCATGATGATGAACGGCCGTCTGGACGGGCATATTGTGCAGGGACATGTGGACCAGACTGCCACTTGCATGAATGTGGAAGATGCCGAAGGAAGTTATTACTTTACCTTCCGGTATGCTTTCGATAAGGAAATGGCCAAGCGTGGATATATCACGGTAGACAAAGGTTCGGTAACCGTGAACGGGGTAAGCCTGACAGTGTGCAACCCGACAGACGATACTTTCCAGGTAGCTATTATTCCTTACACTTTCGAGCATACGAACTTCCACGATATCAAAGCGGGCAGTGTAGTGAATCTCGAATTTGATATTATCGGCAAGTATATCAGCCGGATGATACAGTTTAACTAATAGATATGGAAGATTTTCTGAAGTTAGTTGCTTCCCGGCAGAGCGACCGTGCTTATGATATGAGCCGTCCCGTTGAGCCTGAGAAGCTGGAACGGATATTGGAAGCTGCTCGTCTGGCACCTTCGGCTTGTAATGCGCAGCCGTGGAAGTTTGTTGTAATCAATGATCCGGAGCTTTCCGTCAAAGTAGGTAAGGCTACTGCCGGACTGGGAATGAATAAGTTCGCTAAAGATGCTCCTGTACACATTTTGGTGGTGGAGGAATCAATGAACGTAACTTCATTTCTGGGTGCAAAGATTAAAGACAAGTATTTCCCTTTAATAGATATTGGCATTGCCACTGCTCATATCACATTGGCTGCTGAGAGTGAAGGACTGGGCTCTTGTATTCTCGGTTGGTTTGATGAGAAAGAAATCAAGAAGCTGACCGGTATTCCGTCTTCCAAGCGATTGCTGTTGGTTATCACCATTGGCTATTCCGTGAAAGAGAAGCGGAAGAAAGCAAGAAAGCCGAAAGAAAAGGTGGTTTCTTACAATAAATACTGATTTAGTGATTAGCGGTAAGTGATAAGTGATTAGCAAGTTGCGCTATGGTCGCGTTGCTAATCACTTATCACTTACCGCTAATCACTAATTTACAGGTCTTTCAGCAGTACATGGCTCGCACTCTTATAATACTCCTCGCGTGCCTTCATCAGTACATCCCATTGATCGCTGAATTCTTTTTCCTTATCGATCTTGAAATCTTCCGAACCGTGCGTATCCAGTCTGTCCAACAATAGTGCGACATTCAATTTATTGATGTCCATTGCAGGCTGATAACCGATTACCTCGTCTTTTTCATCTACCACTTCATGCAGCAGGTTGATTTCCTGTAGCTCGTATAGCACCTGATGCGTCAGGCGGATAGGAATCTGGCATTCTTCGGACATTTCTTCGGCAGTGTACGGCTTAATATTCTCTTCAAACCGCTTGGCTATAAGAGACATGATAAGAATGGAAACAAAATCCCGGAACCTTCTGCTGATATTTTTGGTATCCTTGTCAAAGCTGAAATTCCGGATGTTTTGTCCTGCGTAGGTCAGCTCTGCGCCAAACAGGCAGATGGTCCATGATATCTGAAGCCAAAGCAGAAACAAAGGGAGTGCGGCAAAACTACCATAAATGGCATTATAGCGTGATACCCATAGCTGACCACTGATATAGAGAAACTGGAATGCCTGGTGTGCCGTTCCTGCAAGAATTCCTGAGATGAGTGCAGGCTTAAACCTAACTTTGGTATTTGGCATATAGATGTACAGTCCCGTGAACATAAACCACGTTAGTACGAAAGGTATCAGGCGTATCAGGAACTTCAGGATAGGAGCCAGCAGAACAAAGTCTTCTATGTACTTTAAGCTGGTAGACATGAAGATAGAGAGACCACCCGAAATTACAATCAATATAGGCATCAGTAAGAACATGGAGAAGTAGTCCGTGATTTTACGGTACATACTTCGCGCTTTTTTTATTTCCCAAATACGATTGAACGTGATTTCAATGCTGCTGATCAGGTTGATAACCGTCCATAACAACATGATTAAACCCACTCCGATGAATATGCCGCTTTTAGTCTGCGACAGGTAAGAATTGACAAACTGCAGGATTACTTCCGTCGTTTGATTGTGTCCTCCAAATCCCATCCGCACCTGGCTTTCCATAAGATTGTCGAAGCCGAATCCGCGTGCGATGGCAAACAGGATGGCAAGAATGGGAACAATGGCGAGCAGTGTGCTGTAAGTCAGTGCAGAAGCTTTATTTACCAGTCTGTCTTTAGTGAAACGGTTAATGCATAGATAGATTGTTTTAATAATATTATAGAGGGAGAAGGTCGTTTTAGTGACTTCGTCCTCCGTAATACGCCAAATGTCGTATGTCAGGAATTTCCAAAGAGCAGTAATACGTTTATTCATAATCAATGAAGAATGAAGAATTAGGAATGAAGAATTAAGACTATAGAACGGAGAACTCTATCAAATTGTTGTACCAATTGTTGTATCATGCAGAAGTTCTTCATTCTTCATTCTCAGCTCTTCATTAAAAAAAAGCAGTCGGTCTGTAAGCCGGGTTCTGTTCCTTGTTTTCAGGAAGAATTCTTCATTATTCATTCTTAATTCTTTATTCATCAAGGTGTCCATCATTTATCTGAGCCGTATGTCACCATACAAGCTTTAGCGGTCTACCCTCCGACATGGAGCGAGCAGCTCTCATAGCGTCGGTTTACATGACCTTACAACTCCCAAGACGCACAGCCCTTGTGTCGCCACAAGACTGGTAGGCTCTTACCCCACCTTCTCACCCTTACCGACGCCCGAAGACGCAGGCGGTTGTTTTCTTCTACGTTACTCTACCCTCGCGGACAGCTTTCTGTTAGGAAGTGGGATGCTCTGTGTTGCCCGGACTTTCCTCGTGCGCCGAAGCGCAAGCGACAGACCGACCAACTGCTTTTGTTGGGCAAAGATACGACTTTTATGCCAGCGGATACAAAACCTTGCTGAGTTTTTTAACTTCTTCTGAAGAATGAAGCGTTTGTTCCTCCTTTTATTCTTCTTTGCAAGCGGACATAATCAATGTTTTATCTACTCTCTGTCTGATCCACATCAACCTCGTACCTGCTCCGTGTCTATACACTTGGACTTGATACGGACTTGATACGGAGTTGGTACGGTTTTGGTACGGCCTTGATACGGAGATGGTGGGTTTCATTCTAAAACTATATCTTAATATTCCTGAAAATATATAACCAAAATAGAAATTATTTCTAACTTTGCTAATACTTAATAACCCCCAAATCATTTTAGCTAATGAAAAGACTTATTCCTATCGTATCCCTGTTCCTTTTCGCTTCGTTATGTTCGGTGGCTTCGGAAGTCGGGGACAGGGCTATTCCTGCCGATGTGGCACAGTTATCCGACAGCTTGAAACGTCAGTATGCCCCGGACAAACGAGTGGCACTTTTTGATGTAGATTATTCCTTTGCCGGTAAAAATGTGATGTTACGTGGTGTAACCACCTCTCCTGAAGCGAAAGCAGCTCTTCTCAATGGATTGTCGAAAGCCAATTATAAAGTGATGGACTGTCTGAAGGTATTGCCGGATGAGGCTGGGCTGGAAGGAAAAACATATGGTATCATTAATGTATCGGTATCCAATCTTCGTGTAGAACCGGATTTTTCATCCGAAATGATGACGCAGGGATTGATGGGGATGCCTATCCGCGTGTTGCAACGCGATGGCTGGTATCGCATTCAGACACCGGATAATTACATTGCCTGGGTACACCGTGTAGGTATTCATCCGGTAACTAAAGAAGAATTTCATGCCTGGAATGCAGCAGAGAAAATTGTGGTGACTTCTCATTACGGCTTCGTGTATTCCGAACCTAATCAAACTTCCCAGACTGTTTCTGATGTGGTTGCAGGTAACCGCTTGAAGTGGGAGGGAAGCAAAGGAGCTTACTATAAGGTTGTTTATCCTGATGGACGGACGGGGTATATCTCAAAATCCATCTCTATGCCGGAAAGTAAATGGCGGGCTTCCTTGAAGCAAGACGCTGCCAGTATTATCCATACGGCACACACATTAATGGGCGTTCCATATCTTTGGGCGGGTACTTCTTCCAAAGGAATTGATTGTAGCGGTTTCATGCGTACTATTCTGTTCATACATGATATTATCATTCCGCGTGATGCTTCGCAACAAGCTTATGTGGGCGAGCATATTGATATTGCTCCTGATTTTGGTAACCTGCAACCGGGGGATTTGATTTTCTTCGGCCGTAAAGCTACGGCAGATCGTAAAGAGCGTGTGGTGCATGTGGGAATGTATATTGGGGATAAACGGTTCATTCATTCACAGGGAGATGTGCATGTCAGTAGTTTTGATCCTGCCGACGAACTCTTTGATGAATATAACCTCGGACGGCTGTTGTTTGCTACGCGTGTGTTACCTTATATAAATAAGGAAGAATCCCTGAATACAACGGCAACAAACCCTTATTATGAATAATCCGTAATTCTCCCATCATCATCTAATAATTTAAAAACGAATCATATGCAAAACAGAAGAGATTTCCTGAAAACAGCGGCTTTCGCTGCATTAGGTTCCAGTGTGGCTATTAACAATGTGTTTGCAGGGGAAAGCACCCCGTCTCTGTTCAATATCAATAAAAGTGGTGTGAATGCCAGGATGAAATTGCGTTTCTTCCCGTATGAGTTGAAGTTGCGTCATGTATTTACGGTGGCTACTTACTCACGCACCACAACTCCTGATGTGCAAGTGGAGATTGAATATGATGGAATTACCGGTTATGGAGAAGCATCCATGCCGCCCTATCTGCAGAAAGAGTTGGGTACAATGGAAAGTGTAATGGCTTTCCTGAAGAAAGTGCAGGATGTCATCGGGCAGTTCCCCGATCCTTTCCAGTTGGAAGATATTCTGGTTTATGTGGATAAACTTTCGCCGGGAGATGCTGCTGCTAAAGCTGCTGTAGATATCGCCTTACATGATCTTGTGGGAAAATTGCTGCAAGCCCCGTGGTATAAGATTTGGGGACTGGATAAGGACAAAGCCCCTTCTACTACCTTCACTATCGGTATTGATACACCCGAGGTGGTACGTGAGAAAACGAAGGAATGTGCGAATCAGTTCAATATCCTCAAAGTAAAACTGGGGCGTGAGAATGATAAGGAGATGATTGAAACCATTCGTTCTGTAACCAGTCTTCCTATTGCAGTAGATGCTAATCAGGGTTGGACGGATAAGCATTATGCCATCGACATGATACATTGGCTTCATGAAAAAGGAATTGTCATGATTGAACAACCAATGCCTAAGACCCAGTTGGATGACATTGCCTGGGTGACGCAGCAAAGTCCGTTGCCTATCTTTGCCGATGAATCTTTGCAACGACTGAGTGATGTGGCTGGTTTGAAGGATGCATTTCATGGTATCAATATTAAGTTGATGAAATGTACAGGTATGCGCGAGGGCTGGAAGATGGTGACATTGGCGCGTGCTTTGGGTATGAAAGTGATGGTGGGATGTATGACAGAAACATCGTGTGCATGTTCGGCCGCCGCTCAATTCTCTCCCGCAGTTGATTTTGCCGATCTGGATGGCAATCTGCTTATTGCTAACGACCGTTTCAAAGGAATGGAAGTGATAAAGGGTAAGATTACATTGCCCGATTTGCCGGGTATCGGAGTTGTGAAACTATAAAGTGGTATTGTTCCATCATCATCTATAAAAATAATCATTATGAAAAAAGTATTGTATACCGCCGCTCTATTCTTCTTGGCAACTGCTTGTACAACAAAACCCGAAAACAAGCCTTACACCTGGGAAGAAGACCTGCATCAACGTCTCCTTACCGATTTCTCTCGTACAGAAACTGAAGTGAAAGACTACATCCGCAAGTATATTCCTGATGTTACTGATGAGCAAATGCGTCAATGGGAAGCTTCCAAGGCTTTGGAATGTATGACACTGGATGGCGAGAAACGTTACTTCCGCAATGCCGGACCTAACTTATTCCGCGTGGACTCTGCCTGTTATAAGATAAAAGTTGCAAAAGACGGTGTTTCCTTTAGTGGAAGTGAAAAGGTGAATATGGAAAATCTGCCTGAAGTTATTGCAAGTGTGAAGAAGAATGGTAATCCTATCACCGCCCCCAAACGGATGCGTGTCACCTATACTATTACCGTAGATATCAATGCTGTTCCTGCCGGAGAGTTGATTCGTTGCTGGCTTCCTTATCCACGTACTGACCAGCCACGACAACAGGATGTGAGGTTTATTTCTGCCAGCGAACCGGAATATACATTTTCCTCGCAGGATTGCCTTCACAGCACTCTTTATATGGAAAAACGCGCTGTGCAGGATGAACCGACTGTATTCTCCGAAAGCTTTGAGTATACTGCCAATGCTGAATGGCATAATCTGAAGCCGGAAGATGTTCAGCCGTATGACACAACCTCCTCTATATATAAGGAATATACGGCCGAGCGTGAGAAGCACATCATCTTTTCACCGCGTATGCATCAGCTTGCTGCCAAATTGACAGAGGGTGAAACCAATCCCTTCTTAAAGGCTAAACGCATCTTTCGTTGGGTGAATGATAACTTCCCCTGGGCTTCTGCACGTGAATACTCTACAATAGAGAATATCCCCGAATATGTTCTGGATAACAATAAGGGCGATTGCGGTCAGGTTAGTCTGTTGTTCATTACACTTTGTCGTATCAGTGGCATTCCTGCGCATTTCCAAAGCGGTTTCATGATGTATCCCAAAGCATGGAATTTGCACGACTGGGCAGAGATTTATTTTGAAGGTATCGGTTGGGTGCCTGTAGATCAATCATTTGGTATTCCTACTTTCGCCCGTAATGCAGACGAAGAATATTTCTTCCTGGGGGGGATCGACTCCTGGCGTATGATTGTGAATAGTGACTACGGTATGCCTTTGATGCCCGAAAAGAAATATCCCCGCAGTGAAACCGTCGACTTCCAGCGTGGTGAAGTGGAATGGGAGGGAGGCAATCTTTACTTCCCGAAATGGGATTATCACATGGATATAGAATACCTTGATAATTAAGGATATATCTCCTCTATGAAAATAGATGGTCTGTTTGCCCCAAACGCATCATCTGTTTACCCTCAACAGACCATCTGTTTGCCCCTGACAGACCATCTATTTCAAACAGATAGATGGTCTGCCTTGTTTTAACGTCTATCTGCCTTATTTTCACGTCAGTAAACGTGCATAAATGTAAAATTGTCAGGTCTTGCCGTTAACCGCTGTTAAGCCCCAAAAGTTCACTGTTAAAAGAGAACAAAAAAGAGTGACAAGCGGAATAAGTGAACGATTTTTGTCGTTATTTTAACGTCGAAATGTTAAACGAGATTTGAATATTAACAATTAAAAGAATAGAAATTAAGTATGAAACAGACAACAAAAAACATTCTTGGGGTTGCAGCTATTGTACTTCTCAGTTCAGGAGTAGCAGGTTTAACCACCTATAAGATGCTGCAAAAAAATATGCCTGCTGATAGTACTGCTGCATTTAGTGATATGTTCCAGCAGAATCCGAACGTACGTTTGGCCTCTTATAATGCCGTTGATGCGCAACCTGTAGATTTGACGCAAGCAGCAGAAAATTCAGTTCACGCCGTGGTACATATTCGTTCTACTCAAGCTTCCAAAGTTCAGGAAGTAGAAGTTAGAGACCCGTTCTCTGATTTCTTCGGTGAATTTTTTGGTGGTCGGGGTGGTACACAAAGACGACAGGTTCAGACTCCTGAACGTACAGGTTTTGGTTCCGGTGTTATCATCTCTAAAGACGGATATATCGTAACGAATAATCACGTAATTGCCGGTGCGGATGAAATCAGTGTTACGCTGAATGACAACCGTCAGCTTAAAGGACGTATCATTGGTACGGATGAAGTCACGGACCTTGCCTTGATTAAAATAGAGGGAGATGATTTTCCTACTATTCCGGTAGGTGATTCCGATGCATTGAAAGTTGGTGAATGGGTGCTTGCTGTAGGTAATCCGTTTAATTTGACTTCTACAGTGACTGCAGGTATTGTTAGTGCTAAAGCACGCTCTTTAGGAATGGGGCAGCAGACTGGTACGGAAAGCATTGAGTCGTACATCCAGACTGATGCTGCTATTAATCAAGGTAATAGTGGGGGGGCTTTGGTAAATGCACGCGGTGAATTGATTGGTATCAATGCTGCTCTTTTCTCTCCGACGGGATCAAATACGGGTTATGGTTTTGCCATTCCTACCAGTATCATGAAGAAAGTTGTTGCTGACTTGAAACAATTCGGTACAGTTCAACGTGTAAAACTGGGTGTTGCTGTTACTCCGCTTGTAGAAGAACCGGGTGATACTCAACGTCCGGTAGATAAGAGTGGCAAGAAATTGAGTGAATTTAAAAAAGAGGCTCGTGAAAAATCAGGTGTTGTTGATGGCCTTTTAGTAGGAGAAATCGTAGAAGGTAGTTCTGCTGCAGGTGCCGATATCAAGGTTGATGACGTTCTTATCGGTATTGACGATAAACCTATTCATAAATTTGCCGATTTACAGGAAGCTTTGGCAAAACATCGTCCCGGTGATAAGGTTAAAGTGAAATTGATACGCGATAAGAAAGAAAAGACTGTTGAAGTGACGCTGAAGAATGAACAAGGTACTACAAAAGTAGTAAAAGATGCAGGAATGGATATTCTTGGTGCAGCTTTCCGTCCTATACCTGATGAATTGAAGAAACAACTGAATCTGGGTTATGGTCTTGAAGTAACAGGTGTTAACAGTGGCAAGATGGGAGCTGCCGGTATCCGTAAAGGCTTCATTATCTTAAAAGCCAATGGCGTACAGATGAAAACTGTAGAGGACTTGGAAAAGGTACTGAAGGAAGCTACGAAGTCTCCGGATCAGGTACTCTTTATTACAGGTATGTTCCCGTCAGGTAAACGTGCTAATTATGCGGTAGATTTGACTCAAGAATAAAAAGGTATGTTTTTTAGGTAAGAAGATTGTAATATTAGCTAACAAAGAAGAAAAAGGATGTCGACAACTAACTTGTCGGCATTCTTTTTGTTTATAATACTATAGTGAATAAGATAAAAAAGTTAGGGCAAGTTAGCTTATAACTAAATTAAATGTCGTAACTTTGCAACCCAAATCTGTTTTAGAAGAATGAGACAACTTAAGATTACAAAAAGTATCACTAACAGAGAGAGCGCTTCTCTTGACAAGTATTTGCAGGAAATCGGTCGCGAAGACCTCATAACTGTCGAAGAAGAGGTAGAGCTCGCTCAACGCATCCGTAAGGGTGACCGTATCGCACTGGAGAAGTTGACACGTGCCAATCTGCGTTTCGTTGTATCTGTGGCCAAGCAGTACCAGAACCAAGGTTTGAGTTTGCCCGACTTGATTAACGAGGGCAATTTAGGACTGATCAAGGCCGCCGAAAAGTTCGATGAAACACGTGGTTTCAAATTCATCAGTTATGCTGTATGGTGGATACGTCAGTCCATTTTGCAGGCTTTGGCAGAGCAGTCGCGTATTGTGCGTCTTCCGTTGAACCAGGTAGGATCGCTGAACAAGATCAGCAAAGCATTCTCCAAGTTCGAACAGGAAAATGAACGTCGCCCGTCTCCCGAAGAGCTGGCAGATGAACTGGAAATCCCTGTTGACAAAATCTCCGATACATTGAAGGTATCCGGACGCCATATTTCGGTGGACGCACCTTTCGTGGAAGGAGAAGACAACAGCTTGCTGGATGTGTTAGTAAACGACGACTCTCCTATGGCGGATCGCTCTTTGGTGAACGAGTCTCTTGCGAGGGAAATTGATAGAGCACTTTCTACGTTAACCGATAGGGAAAAAGAAATCATACAGATGTTTTTCGGTATCGGACAACAAGAAATGACATTGGAAGAAATCGGCGACAAATTCGGTTTGACCCGTGAACGTGTACGCCAGATTAAAGAAAAAGCAATTAGAAGATTAAGACAAAGTAATCGTAGTAAATTGCTCAAGTCTTATTTGGGATAATAAGAAATATCAATTTCCGACAAATAGAAAGAATTAAAAACCGATGGTCATATTATGATCATCGGTTTTTTTGTTTTTTTACCATAAAAGTGAAGATGAGCTGCGCTTCAGCATAAAAAAATGAATGAATTCATTTTATTTTGCTCTCGGTTTGCATTATCTTTGCCGCCAACATATAACAAAAAACAGATTATGAAATACGTTCGTATACTTTTTGCCGTAGCGTTGGTTTTTATGGTATGCTCGGCATTCTCATTCAAAAAAGGAAAAGAAGGCAAGGAAAAGGCTGTGTATGCATTCGGTGTTGCTGCCTCTTTCAATGACACGGTAGTGTATTTTACCGATATCCAGGTGTTGGATAGTATTAAGCTGGACAAAGGTGGTTTCCTGCCTAAACGTGATCTTTATACGTATCAGTTAAAGAATTACTTGGAATTTGATTTGAAATGCCCTGATTATACTTGCATGATTTATTTCTCTGAGAATAAAAAGAAGTTGGAGAAAGAGTCTGCAAAAGTAAAAGGTAAATATAAGAAGAATAAATCGATAGTGTTGATGCCTATCGACCCTGATGCATTCCGCTTCAAGAAGCCGGAAGAATAGTCGGCTTCACTTCCTTGCTGAAACAAGGAGCTATCCATTATTACTTGTAACCATGAGAACTAAACTTGATTTTCTTCTGTGGATTTGTTTTTCTGTATTGTTTGTGGCCTGTGAAGATCATCCACAGGAGCCGGATATCGTTGCTGTAACAAGCGTTGCATTGAATGAGAGCGCCCTTTCGTTAAAAGAGGGGAGGAATGTGACTTTGTCTGCTACCATTACTCCGGATGATGCTACCAATCAGAGTGTAACATGGAAATCAAGTGATCCGGATATTGCTACGGTTGATGCCAATGGTAAGATTAGAGCTCTAAAACCGGGAACAGCTACGATTACTGTCATTACTGAGGATGGTGGGAAAACTGCTACTTGTACGGTAACTGTTGAACCGGGCGATCCACTTAAGAGTAGTCGCACGGTGCTAGTATATGTTGCTGCAGATAACAGCCTTTCTGGATTTGCTTCGCTGGACTTTGAGGAAATGAAAGTAGGTATGGCAAAAGTGGAAGATGTTGATGTGAATTTCCTGGTTTATATAGATAAGGGTGGAACTCCTCAGCTGCTTGAACTGAAAAATGAAAATGGGACAATTGTAGAAAAGGTAGTAAAGACCTATTCTAGTCGTAATTCGGTAGGTGTATCTGAAACGCAGGAAGTCTTTGCAGCTGTTTTCTCAAATACTCAATATCAGGCTGATAGTTATGGATTGGTTTACTGGTCGCATGGTGACGGCTGGCTTCCTTATCCGTTAGGCGCCAACACCCGCTGGGTGGGGCAAGATATAGGTAACGGTGATAAGAGAATGAATATTTCTGAGTTTGTCGAGATATTGGAGGTTACTCCTCATTTTGATTTTATCCTGTTTGATGCTTGTTTTATGCAATCGGTAGAGGTCGCTTATGAATTGCGTGACTATACGGATTATTGCATTGGCTCTCCAACAGAGATACCAGGCCCCGGTGCTTCGTATGATGAATTAGTACCTGCTATGTTTTTTTCAGAAGATGCGGCAGTAGATATAGCCAAGGCTTATTATGAACCTTATGCAGTTAAATATGATGAGGGTAATGGAATTTCGAATACTAATTGGACTGGTGGTGCTTCTGTATGTGCTTTGAGAACCGAGCCATTAGTTGATCTGGCTGTCTTGACAAAGCAAATTTTATCTGGAACGATTGATAATGCATCACTTCGTAAATCAGTATTTGATTATGATAAACGTCGTGGCTCTGATGGATATCAGGATGGTCATGTAGGGTATTATGATCTGGTGGGCATGATGCGAATGATTACTGACGATAATGCTTATGAAGCATGGAAACAGATTTTTAATTCTGCTGTAGCATATTGGGTTACTACTCCTATGAACTTTTCTGGTTTTTCCCAGAGTATGTTCTCTATGGAAGGAGCTAACGGTGTATCTTGTTATATTCCTTCAACTTCTAATACTGCCACTGATAAGGCATACCGTTCTACTGAGTGGTATACATCTGCCGGTTTCGAAAAACTCGGTTGGTAATTCTCGATTTTTAGGGTTGTTATATGATCTTTCGAGGCATAAATATGCCTTGAAACAAATGTGTGTGTACTTTCCTGTTAACTTATATCTTGCATTTATGAACTTTCTTCTTCTCTGTATGTTCCATGCTTTATGATAGTAATTCTCTTGGTTATTGTACTGTTGTGCTGTGTTTTAACATTATTTTCCAGCGGAAACTATTTTATTTAAGAAAATATTATTTTCTTTGCACCATCAAAACTAAAATAAAGAAGTATGAAGTATATAATTATTGGAGGTGTTGCCGGGGGAGCTACAGCGGCGGCACGATTGAGAAGGGTAGATGAAAAGTCTGATATCCTTTTATTAGAGAAGGGAAAGTATATATCGTATGCAAATTGCGGTCTACCTTATTATATTGGTGGCGTGATTGACGAACGTGAGAAGTTACTGGTGCAGACGCCGGCTTCTTTCGGTCAGCGCTTCAGAGTGGATGTGCGTGTAGAGAATGAAGTGATTGCCATTCATCCGCAGAATAAAACCATTACGGTTCGTACGGTTGACGGAGGCGAATATGAAGAAACTTATGATAAGCTTTTGTTGTCACCGGGAGCTACTCCGGTCAGGCCACCGTTGGAAGGCATTGATTCAGAGGGAATCTTTACCCTTCGTAATGTTGAAGATACCGACCGTATTAAATCTTATCTCACAGAACATGCTGTAAAACGTGCAGTCGTAGTTGGTGCAGGGTTTATCGGCTTGGAAATGGCGGAAAATCTGCATCATGCAGGAGTCTCTGTATCTGTAGTGGAAATGGGCAATCAGGTAATGGCACCTATCGACTTCTCTATGGCTGCTCCTGTTCATCAACATCTGGTTCAGAAGGGTGTTTCACTTTATTTGGAAGAAGGAGTAACCCATTTTCAGCGCACAGAACAAGGTATTACAGTTTTCTTGAAAAGTGGGAAGACAATTCCGGCAGATATGGTGTTGCTTTCTATCGGTGTACGTCCGGCAACTGCTTTGGCCAAAGATGCCGGATTAAAAATAGGAGAAGCCGGAGGTATCTGGGTGAATGAGTATCTGGAAACTTCTGAGAAAGATATCTATGCCGTAGGGGATGCAATTGAATATCCGCATCCGCTGACCGGAAAACCATGGCTTAATTATCTGGCTAATCCGGCCAATCGTCAGGGACGTATCGTGGCTGATAATATGGTATTTGGCAATAAAGTTTCTTATGAAGGTGCTATTGGTACTTCTATTGCCAAGGTCTTTGATATGACTGTTGCCTCCACAGGGCTTGCTGCTAAGCGCTTGAAGCAATGGGAGATGGAATATCAGAGTTCTGTAACCCATTCTGCTTCTCATGCAGGCTATTATCCGGATGCATTGCCACTGACTTTAAAATTAACTTTCCATCCTGTTACGGGAAAATTATATGGTGCACAGTGCATTGGTTATGAAGGAGTGGACAAACGTATCGATCAGATTGCCGGACTTATTAAGCGGGGCGGGACGGTTTACGATCTGATGAAAACAGAGCACACTTATGCACCTCCGTTCTCTTCGGCTAAAGATCCTATTGCTATTGCAGGATATGTGGCTTCTAATATAATAAGCGGTGCAATGCCCATTATTACCTGGCGTGAACTGGTACAGCAGAAGAATGAAGTCATGTTGATAGATACCCGTACTCCCGAGGAATTTTCTTTCGGTTCTATTCCGGGAGCAATTAATATTCCCTTGGATGATTTAAGAGATCGTATGTCGGAAGTTCCTACAAGCAAGCCGGTTGTCTTGTTTTGTGCGGTAGGGTTGCGTGGATATCTGGCACAACGTATCCTGATGGGGAATGGGTATCGGAATGTGCGTAACCTCTCAGGAGGATATAAGCTCTATTCTGCTGCAGTAACACCTGTACCTGTACCCGATAAAGTTATCACACCTCAAGTTAATTCAATAGAATCTACGGTGAGTTCTTCTAAAGGGCCATTGAAAATTAATGCCTGTGGCCTGCAATGTCCGGGGCCTATCATGCAAGTTAAGAAGGCAATGGATACTCTTGCTCCGGGAGAACAAGTGGAGATTGTGGCAACTGATGCCGGATTTGCACGTGATGCTTCAGCATGGTGTGATACGACGGGAAACCGTCTGATAGGAAGTCATGAAGAAAAAGGCCGTTATATGGTCACTATAGAGAAAGGTGATCCGGCTGCTGTTTGTCCATCGTCTGCCGGAGCAATAGCGGGTAGGGGAAAAACTTTGATCCTTTTCAGTGATGATTTAGACAAAGCTTTGGCTACCTTTGTACTGGCAAATGGTGCTGCGGCAACAGGACAGAAGGTTACGGTCTTTTTCACTTTCTGGGGATTGAATGTTCTGAAGAAAGTGCAGAAACCGAAAGTTAAGAAAGATATTTTTGGTAAGATGTTTGGCATGATGCTTCCTTCCAGTTCTTTGAAATTGAAGTTATCCAAAATGAATATGTTTGGCATGGGTAGCCGGATGATGCGCTTCCTTATGAAACAGAAAGGGGTGGACTCTTTGGAATCACTCCGTTCTCAGGCTCTCGCACAGGGCGTAGAATTTATAGCCTGCCAAATGTCAATGGATATGATGGGAATCAGTCGTGAAGAACTGTTGGATGAGGTAACTATCGGTGGTGTTGCTACTTACATGGAGCGGGCAGATAAAGCCAATGTCAACCTTTTTATCTAGTAATTTGTTATTTAACAAATAAAAAAGAGAATATATGGAGGATTTATGTAAAATTCGTGATGTTTATCGGGCGATAGCCGAGTTTGAAACCCAGTTTATCCAGCAATACAACCTCTCGTTGAATGAGGGGATGTTGCTCTGTGCACTTCTGGATAATCCCCGGCTCACCTCCGGAGAAATAGCAGAGGCATTAGGACTTACTCATTCTAATACTTCCAAGCTAATACGCTCTGTGGAGGAGAAGAAGTTGATTGCCCGCATTATCGGTAAAGTCGATAAACGCCAAATGTATTTCTCACTGACTGCGGAAGGAAAAGAGCAGATTCATACGATTAAGAATTCCAATCATAAAATGCCTGCATTATTACAGCAAGTAGTAGATATGCTGGAAAAATAGAAAAAGGGTTAACTTCCTGTTGACAAACTCTTAACTTCTTGTCAACGGGAAGTCAACTTTTTGCATTTCATGGAAAAGCTTTTACTCGGAACTGCTTTTTCTTTATCGCAATATTTTGTATTCTCATTGTTACGCTTTAACTTTGCGTCCGTTGGATGAACGATTAAGTCTGCATTATTGTGGCTAATTTATTAGTTCATACATAGTAAAAGTCTAAATGCTATATAAAAAATCCTATTGTGAATACAAGCTCCGCCGATCTGAATTGGTATCCCCTGCGCATTACTTATAGCCGCGAGTTGGCCTTAAAAAAATATCTGGACAGCAAGCAAATCGAAAATTTTATTCCAATGCGTTATGAGTATATTGTGAGGAATGAACGTAAAATCCGCAAGCTTGTTCCTGCTATTCATAATCTGGTCTTTGTCCACTCCACCCGAAAGCAACTTGAAGAGATAAAAGAGGCCAAAGGAGCTATTCTTCCAATTCGGTACATCATGGATTGCGAAACTCAACAACCTATTACGATTCCGGATGTACAAATGCGGAGTTTCATAGCTGTTGCGGGTAATTGCGATCAGCAGGTTGTCTACTTAGATCCCACTACCATTAATCTGAAGAGAGGACAGCGTGTTCGTATTACCGGTGGCGTTTTTGAAGGTGTGGAAGGTGAATTTGTTCGTATAAAAGATGATCGTCGTGTAGTTGTTGTTATTCAGGGTCTTATGGCTGTGGCTACAGCTTTTATCCATCCTTCTTTAATTGAACAGATATAGGAGATCTTTGTATAGGCTTTACGCTTAAGTTTCGCTTCTATTTTCGTCGTACGGGGATATTTCTATCTTCATCTTCAAAATCATTAAAATTTTTCGTGGATTTTGCTTAAGATTGCTTTAATTTGCAGCTAATATATTAAGCATTATAGCAATCGGATATGCAAAAATTATTATCCTTGCCGCCTAATCTTGTGTCGGCATTCTATGAACTGGAAAATGTAGACCGTACGGAATGGTTTTGTACCTCTGATCCTGTAGGAATGAAACTGGGATCGGGTGGGGGAACAACCTGGCTCTTGCGCGAATGGTATAGAAACCAACAAACAGAACACTCAACAGAGAAACGTATCCTGTTGCATGCCGGTGGACAAAGCCGCCGTCTGCCGGGATATGCTCCCTCCGGAAAGATATTAACCCCGATACCGGTATTTCGCTGGGCACGCGGGCAGAAGCTGGGACAAAACTTATTATCCTTGCAAGTTCCACTTTATGAGAAAATCATGGAACGGGCACCGGAAAAGTTGCGTACACTGATTGCGAGTGGTGATGTCTATATTCGTGCCGAGAAACCTTTGCAGGATATACCGGATGCAGATGTGGTATGTTATGGACTCTGGGTCGATCCGGTATTAGCAACACATCATGGGGTGTTTGTTTCTGACCGCAAACAGCCGGAAGCATTGGATTTTATGTTGCAGAAGCCTTCATTGCAAGAGTTGGAAAATCTTTCCAAGACTCATCTCTTTCTGATGGATATAGGTATCTGGTTGCTGAGCGATCGGGCGGTGGAATTATTGATGAAACGTTCACAGAAAGATGCTTCATATTCTGATTTGAAATACTATGATTTATATTCAGACTTCGGCTTGTCTTTGGGTAACCACCCGCGCATTATTGATGATGAGTTGAATAAGCTGTCTGTGGCTATTTTGCCCTTACCGGGTGGTGAATTCTACCACTATGGAACGAGCCGTGAATTGCTTTCCTCAACTGTTACTTTACAGAATAAAGTGTACGATCAACGTCAGATTATGCATCGGAAAGTAAAACCAAATCCTGCAATCTTTGTGCAGAATGCAGAAATAGGGGTAATTCTTTCTTCTAATAATGATAACCTTTGGATTGAAAATAGCTTTGTTGGTGCATCGTGGAAGATTGGTTCCCGGCAAATTATTACAGGCGTACCGAGAAATGACTGGACGTTGGTACTGCCGGATGGAGTGTGTGTAGACATTGTGCCTCTTGCGGAGAAGCATTGGGCGGTTCGTCCGTATGGCTTTGATGATGTATCTAAAGGAGATATCCGGGATGAAAAGACTTTGTTCCTGGGAATGCCCTTTATTGATTGGTTGGCAAAACGTGGATTGACTCCGGATGATGTAACCGGAAGGAAAGACGACTTACAGGCTGCAGGAATCTTTCCAGCAGTAGAAGATATAGAACAGATGGGCAAAGTACTTCGTTGGATGACTTCGGAACCGGAATTGGCAGAAGGCAAGGAAATCTGGTTGAAGAGTCAACGTCTTTCTGCCGATGAAATCTCAGCGAAAGCTGATTTACGTCAATTATATGTCCAGCGCGAGAGTTTCAGGAAAGGCAATTGGGAATTGCTGGCACGTAATTATGAAAAGAGTGTATTCTATCAATTGGATTTGGCTGATGTTGCCGGGAATTTCCACAATTTGGAGATAGATAAACCGGATGTGTTACCGGCCGATGCACCTCAGATGCAGCGTATCCATAACCGGATGCTTCGGGCGCAGATAGACAAACTGAACGGAAAAGACTTTCAGAATGATGAAAAAGAGGCTTTCGGACTATTGCGCGAAGGGTTACTTCTTGATTTGTATGAAAAGAAAAGCAGCCCGCATCTGAATGTATATAGCGATCAGATTGTTTGGGGACGTAGTCCTGTGCGTATTGATGTTGCAGGTGGCTGGACAGATACTCCGCCATATTCTCTTTTTGCGGGTGGAAATGTTGTGAATCTGGCCATTGAATTGAATGGTCAACCTCCTTTGCAAGTTTATGTGAAGCCTTGTAAAGAGTATCGCATTGATTTGCGCTCTATTGATATGGGAGCAATGGAAGTTGTGAATACTTTCGGGGAATTGCAGGATTACTGCAAGATTGGTTCTCCTTTCTCTATTCCGAAAGCAGCATTGACGTTGGCCGGTTTTGGCCCGGTGTTTTCAGAAGTGGTTTATCCTTCGTTAGAGAAACAGTTGCAGGCATTCGGCACAGGTATAGAGATTACTTTATTGTCCGCTATTCCGGCTGGCTCGGGTTTGGGAACCAGTTCTATATTGGCCTCTACGGTTTTAGGTTCTTTGAGCGATTTCTGTGGCTTGATGTGGGATAAGAATGAAATATGCCGTCGTACACTTGCTTTGGAACAGTTGTTGACAACAGGTGGTGGCTGGCAAGATCAGTATGGCGGAGTATTGCAAGGCATCAAACTGTTACAAACAGAAACAGGGTTTGTACAGAATCCGTTGATACACTGGTTGCCCGAACATCTCTTTACCCATCCTGAATATCGTGACTGCCACCTATTATATTATACGGGAATTACACGTACTGCTAAAGGCATTCTGGCAGAGATTGTGCGTTCCATGTTCCTTAATTCATCTACCCATTTAGCTATATTGGAAGATATGAAGGCGCATGCATTGGATATGGCAGAAGCTATTCAAAGGAACGACTTTGAGACCTATGGTGCATTGATCGGTAAAACGTGGATGCAGAATAAAGCTCTGGATTGTGGTACTAATCCCCCGGCGGTAGAAGAAATTATCAGTAAGATTAAGGATTATACACTGGGGTATAAACTGCCCGGTGCAGGTGGGGGAGGTTATTTGTATATGGTGGCGAAAGATCCGCAGGCTGCATTGCGCATCCGGGAGATACTGACGCAGAATGTTCCGAACCCTCGCGCACGATTTGTAGAAATGGCGCTGTCAGGGACGGGATTTCAAATTTCAAGGTCTTGAGAATATGTTTGCCTACCACCTCCCCTTCGGGTACTCTTCCCGGGAGGAGGAGAATTGGGGTTAGTTATTCGTGATGATAAGGGCCACCATTAAGTATAGTCATGGCTCGATATAACTGCTCTACAAAAATCAACCGCACCATCTGATGCGAGAAAGTCATTTTAGAAAGGGACATTTTCTCATGTGCCGCCTGATATACTTTGGGTGAGAAACCATACGGTCCACCGATAACAAATACAAGCCGTTTATTTACGGTGTTCATCTTGTGCTTCATATAGTCTGCGAACTCTATGGAGCGCATTTCTTTTCCCCCTTCGTCCAGCAATACAATCACGTCGCCCGGCTGGAATGCCTTGCATATCAATTCCCCTTCTTTTTCTTTCTGCACTTCCATTGAAAGATTTTTCGTATTCTTCAATTCCGGGATAACTTCCATTTCGAAGGATAAGTAGCGTTTGGTACGCTGTACATAGTCATTAATGGCAGTTATAAAGTGCTGTTCTACAGTTCTTCCTACGACGAGTAATGTTGTTTTCATGCTGCTTACATTCTGATTTGTGCACAAAATTAGCGCTTTTTTATTGTATTTTACAATAAATGCTTACCTTTGCGTATCATTAATACTTGTGATTATGAAAAAACGAGCAGTTTTATTGTTGACCTGCCTCTTCTTATGGGTGTCCTCGATCTTTGCTCAGGACGTGCCTGTGGGGGTGGTTGTGGCCTTCAAGAAGGGAAACTCTCAGGAACTAAACAGGTATCTGGGTGATAAGGTGGATCTGATTATCCATAATCGCACGATCAATGCAGACAGGCAAACGGCAGAAGGAACTATGGCTAATTTTTTTGCCGAGAACAAAGTCAGCAGCTTCAATGTGAACCACGAAGGAAAACGAGATGAATCAAGTTTCATCATCGGTACTTTGGGAACCGCAAATGGAAACTTTCGAGTGAATTGTTTCTTCAGAAAAGTACAGAACAAATATGTTATACATCAAATAAGAATAGATAAAACGAATGAATAAGGAAGAAGAACTGATTGACAGGCTGATAGATCTCGCCTTTGCAGAAGATATAGGTGACGGAGATCATACCACCCTTTCGTGTATTCCCGCTACGGCGATGGGTAAATCCAAACTTTTGATTAAAGAGCCGGGCATTCTGGCTGGTATCGAAGTTGCCAAAGAAGTGTTCCGTCGTTTCGACCCTACTATGAAGGTAGAAGTCTTCATCAATGATGGAGCTGAGGTGAAGCCGGGCGATATAGCAATGGTAGTGGAAGGCAAGGTGCAGTCTCTGTTGCAGACAGAACGTCTGATGCTGAACATTATGCAACGCATGAGTGGCATTGCTACCATGACGCATAAATATGCTGAGAAACTAAAAGGTACGAATACGCGTGTGCTCGATACCCGTAAGACTACTCCCGGTATGCGTATCCTTGAGAAGATGGCTGTAAAGATTGGCGGTGGTGTAAATCATCGTATCGGACTGTTCGACATGATTTTGCTGAAAGACAATCATGTGGATTTTGCCGGAGGCATCGACAAGGCTATCAATCGTGCTAAAGAATATTGCAAGGAAAAAGGTAAAGACCTCAAGATAGAGATTGAAGTACGTAACTTCGATGAATTGCAACAAGTGCTTGATCTTGGTGGCATAGACCGTATCATGTTTGATAACTTCACACCTGAAATGACAAAGAAGGCTGTGGATATGGTGGGTGGTCGTTATGAAACCGAGTCTTCGGGTGGTATCACTTTCGATACACTGCGTGACTATGCCGAATGTGGTGTAGACTTTATCTCTGTAGGTGCTCTGACACATTCTGTAAAAGGACTGGATATGAGTTTTAAGGCATGTTGACAAGGGCGGAAGGCCGTATTTAGAAAATAGCAGGAAGCCTCTCATAAGTTTCAATCTTTATGGGAGGCTTTTTACTTCTGGTACATTTAAGAAGTATGGGAAAGATAGATTGGAAGAAGGTAAAAACGACTATCAGAAATTGGAAGCCTGGCGAGTATATACGGCAAACTTCTATTGTGGTGATTGGTGTGCTGATAACCTTTGTTGGCAGTGAACTGGTTACCCGTTGTTCTGAGCAGAAAGATATTAAATCTACTATGCTGCTGATTAGGGATGAACTGAAAAGCAATCGGGATCAGTTTGAAGATGTTATGTCGGAATTTAATAAGGATAAACGTATTTCTACTCTCCTTATGGAACATGATATGAAGTTCCGGATGATACCCGAAGACTCGTTAAGGCAATTTGGGTTTGTTTTGGGGCATTTCCGTGTTTTCTCTTGTCGCCGGAATGCGATGGATTTGCTTAAAAATTCGATGTTGATGCAGAAGATATCAGATAAGGAATTTCTGTTGTCGTTAATTGAAGCGTATGAGACGTTGGAAAGTTTTAGAACCCTCATAACCCAATATTATGACATGAAGGAGCAGACTGTTAACCCTTTCCATCTGTCACTTACCGACGAGCAGTTTAACTCGTTGTTGGAGGGCGGTTATGAAATGTGGGAGATATATCTTTCGGATAAAACGGTACGCAATTTCATGAGAACACCTATGGAGTATTTCCATTCCAGATATGAAAAAGGTGTGGAGCAAAAGATTGATGAAATGATTCAGGCCATTGAACAGAAATATGGTTCAAGATAAATACTTATGGGAAAAATAGATAAAATAAAGTCTGCGATTAAAGACTGGAGGCTGGGAGATTATTTCCGTCAGTTCAGCATCGTGGCGGCAGGTATCATTGTAACTTTTTGGGGAAGCGATAAACTTACCGAGCATACTCGCCAGAAGGAAGTACGGGCAGTGATGCAGTTGGTAGCGGAAGAATTGGAACACAATAGAGAAGAATTGCATGATATAAGGCGTTTGCTGAATATAGATATACACATGAGTTCTTTGTTGCTTGAGCGTAAAATGGATATATCTGAAATACCTATGGATACTTTATGGAAGTATGATAAACTCTTCAACAATATAGCCGAGTTCTTTTATAGAACGGATGCATTGGATGTATTGAAAGGTTCCTCGCTGATGCAATACATTCCTGACAAACGTCTGCTGCAAGATGTGTTACAAGCTTATTTTGAATTGGAAAGAAGAAGGAAAGATGTCAGTGATTACTATGCAGCGAAGACTAATGTAATTATGGGTACTGCTATGTCTCAGAAGACAGAAGATGTTTTGAGAAGCGACAGGAATTATCGGGATGAAGTCTTATTTCTTTTGGGACATAACAACTTTAACAATTTTGTCATAATGGTTCCCGGCTTTTTGAATTGGGACGACTTTGATAAATTGGATGAATTGCTCGACAGGCAAATCCAAACCTTGAAGGCAAAGTATAAATAATCTCCGTATCTTTAACTTCTTTTTAGATATTACATTGCAGCATTCTACGGAAAGCTGCGTCTAACTAACAAACGACGCGAAGAGGCGTCCGTAAAAAAGAGCACTGACATTGGAAAATGAAATAGAACTGATAGAGGGCTGCCGGGCAGGAAAGAATTCCGCGCGTAAGGAGCTGTATACCCTTTATTCCAGGCAGATGCTTGCGGTATGCTACCGCTATACGGGCGACGAAGATGCCGCGCATGACGTACTGCACGATGGGTTCATCAAGATCTTTACCCATTTCACTTTCCGGGGCGAATGTGCGCTGGCAACGTGGGTAACAAGAGTAATGGTGACACAAGCAATAGATTATCTGCGAAAGCAGAAGCGTATCACCCAACTGGTGGTGAACGAAGAACAATTGCCCGACATACCCGACGAAGCAAGTATAGCCGATAGCGGTAGCCGCCTCTCCGAACAGCAGTTGATGGCATTTGTGGCAGAATTACCCGATGGATGCCGAACCGTTTTCAACTTGTATGTGTTTGAAGAGAAATCACACAAGGAGATAGCGGAAATGCTTGGGATTAAGGTACATTCATCCACCTCGCAACTGCATCGCGCCAAGAATTTGTTAGCAAAAAGAATTAAAGAATATACAGAGTATGAAAGGAAATGATGAAATAACCGGTTTGTTCCGCAGTCGCCTCTCTGGTGCAGAGATGACGGTGCGGGATGGCTTTTGGGAGGAGCTGAAAGGCGACCTGTCAAGAGTTGAAACCGATGCAACTAATACTTCTGCAGCTGTTGCTTTCGGACAGGCGGGGAACTTGTCTGGACAGAAACAGAAACGTTCTGTCCTTACTCCACGCTTCTACCGGGTGGCTGCGGCTGCTTCTGTAGTATTAGTGCTTGGAGCTGCTTCCGCTGCATTCTGGTACTTCTCTCCGAAAGATGAGATTCAGGAAGCATTCACCAAGGTGGCTACGCTGACGCCGGAAGGTAACTTGAATGGAGATGTGGTGCAGGAAAAATTCCCCTCTATTCATGAGACTAAACCTGCAGCGCAAAATCCTGGTCATAAGAATCCTGTACCAGTATCATCCGGAGGCATACTTGCTGCGAATGGTGATGATGAAGAGACTGTATCAGTCACTGTCTCCATTACAATTTCCCAACGCGTATATGGCAATCACCACCAAGGTAACGGAATGTATGGTCAAACAGCTTCATCAAGGAATGAAAATAATCATCGTGCCACGGCTACTGATCCCGCAGCTACAAATACAGAGTTTGGTTCAGATTCCGATAAGACGCTCCCCATTACCAATGCGGGTGGTTCCGCTAAAAAATGGGCTTTCAAAGCAGGTATAGGTACAGCGTTGCCAAAGGGAGATTTCGGGATGCCGTTCACCGCAGGAGTTTCTGCTGAACGTCGTTTGAACAAACATTTTTCTCTGGAGGCAGGTTTGCAATACAACCGTCTTGACGGAGACCATGCGATACACACACTGGCTGTTCCGGTAAAACTGAATGCGGTGCTGGTAAGTAATTCTAAAGTAGACTTTTACGCTACATTGGGTGGTGCTGCGGAGAAATGCATAGCCGGAGCCGGGGACAATGGTTTTGGAGCAGAGCCCATACAACTTTCCGTTGCGGCAGGTCTGGGAGTCCGTTATAAGTTGAACGACCGGATTGCTCTGTTTGCAGAGCCTACGGTATCTCATCATTTTGATACGGATTCGCAAACAAAAACGCTGCGAACGGAACGTCCAACGAACCTTAATCTACTTTGCGGTGTTCGTATGACATATTAACCTTAATACAATGCAACAATGAAAGCAATTTCTAATATACGTGCCGTAATGGCCATTTTGATATTCTTCTTTTCTCTTTCTTTTGTGTCATGTACGGAAGAGACGTTGGACTACAATAATCCTGACGTGGATTTATTCGTCAAGCAACTGAAGGCCGGAAAATATTCTGTCGAAAGTCCGGAAGGGCTGAACACTATTCCTCGGTTTACTGTTGATGACATAGGGGACTTGTTGAAGTATGCCGAAGATTTAACGGTAATCCCTTCTTTCCCGTTGGCTCCGGTTTCTTATTCCGCAGGTGGCAAGCTTCGTTTAGGTGAGTGCATTTTGTGGACAGTAGAAACAATCCGTCTGGGGCAGAATGCTTCGATGGGGTGCAAAATGGTACATGTGGATGCAGAGAATTACGAAGGCATTTACTTCTTATCGGATGATGAAGTTCTGGATGCTTCCGCCCGTTATCGCCGCTGGTGGGAAAACCGCAAATACCCCCGTACGATGTGGACCATAGACCCTTGTTATGATGAACCGCTTTGTGGAAGCGGATATATGTGGTGGTAAGAAAATAAATTAAATGAGAAAATATTGCACTATAATCGGACTGCTTTTAGTAGTAGTCCTTCCCGTTTGCGCTCAGAACTGGACACCTCAGGACTCTCTGCGATTGCGCCGTCTACTGGATGGAGAAGGAGAGATTAAGCTGAATCCGGAAGTTCTGAAAGAGATGGGAGTACAGGAACCTCTGGGCAAACAGCAGATATCAATGGAGAAACAATGGCTGGATTTCAACACAACACTTCCCGAAATACCAAATACACCGAAGAAGAAAGTTGTTCTTACTTTGCGTCCATATACAGCAAATACGAAGTATAACTGGGATCCGGTGTATCAGAAGAAAATTAAAATAGATAAGGACACGTGGCGAGGGGATCCTCTCTATGAACTTAAAAGACTTCGCATTTATTCCGATTGGGCAAAAACTCCTTTAGATAAAGGTCTCCGGAAAAGTATGGATGAAATAGAGGCAACCGGAATGCGCTACCGAATGACAGAACGGGCTAATAATATGGCTGTAGGTAGCTGGCAGGGCGCCAGTGGCGGTTTGGGATTCGTCGGTGATTTTATGACGCCTTTTACAAAAGAATTCTGGAACGTCAAGGGGCGTAAGCGCCGTGCCCGTACGCTGGAAGTGTTACGTGCATATGGGGACTCGGTAACGGTGCGGGGTAAAGAAGCTGTCAAGACGATTAAGAATTAGGGATTTGTATAATTTGAACATCCGGTGATATGTATGTTGTAAATTTGTATTTCCGGGTGTGTTTTTTATTACAATTCGTCTTTTCTTCCGAACCTTTCATCCTTTTTTCTTGTTTCTCCTTAATAATCCCTAAACGGAAAAACTATGAACAGAATTACTTCCCTTTTCGGAATCCGATATCCAATAATACAAGGTGGTATGGTTTGGTGCAGTGGCTGGCGCTTGGCGTCGGCAGTAAGTAATGTGGGTGGATTGGGCTTGCTTGGTGCAGGTTCCATGCATCCTGAAACGTTACGTGAGCATATCCGTAAGTGCCATGCTGCTACGCATAATCCTTTTGGAGTCAATATTCCATTGATGTATCCGCAGATTGAAGAAATCATGCAGATAGTGGTAGAAGAGGGAGTCAACATAGTTTTCACCTCCGCCGGAAGCCCTGCCAAATGGACGGGATGGCTGAAAGAGCGAGGAGTGACAGTGGTGCATGTGGTCAGTTCTTCCCGCTTTGCGATGAAAGCCGAAGAGGCGGGTGTGGATGCTGTTGTTGCCGAAGGCTTCGAAGCCGGCGGGCATAACGGAAGGGAAGAGACTACCACTTTGTGCCTGATACCTGCCGTACGTGCCGCTACTACTTTACCATTGATTGCTGCCGGAGGAATTGCTACAGGTGAGGCTATGCTTGCTGCCCGTGTGCTGGGAGCAGAAGGAGTACAAATAGGTACACGCTTTGCATTGACTCAGGAAAGTTCTGCTCATGAATACTTTAAGGAATATTGTCTGCGTTTACAGGAAGGGGATACCCGCTTGTTGTTGAAGAAGCTTGCTCCGGTGCGTTTAGTGCGGAATAATTTCCGTGATGCTGTAGAGGCGGCCGAAGCAGTGGGGGCTACACAAGATGAACTTCGTATTCTTCTGGCTCATGGACGTGCCAAGAAAGGGATTTTCTATGGAGACCTGGAAGAAGGAGAACTAGAGATTGGTCAGGCCTCTGCACTACTTTACGGTAAGCAGATAGAGACGGTTGCTGAAGTGATGCAGGAACTGACGGAAGGATATAAAAGAGCGTGGGATGCGCTAAAGGAATAAGAATTTAGCTTCATGAGACGACGAAATTCGTCCCATGAGATGAAAAAATCTGTTCTACGAGATAAAAAGAAGTATCTCGTGAGGCGAAAAGATTCATCTCATGGGACGAATTTTGTTGTATAGGAGAGGTCGGTATAGCGATAAATTAATAGATACGCGTCCGCCTATTCCGCCTCGTCCGCGTATCCATTCCCCGTCCAAAATAAAAAATGGGGCTGTACGTCAATCTGTACAGTCCCATTTTTATGTTTTCCGATTGCGGCCCTATGATTTAGGTGTACCGGAATTATTTGTTGTACTAGTTGTATTTACGGTAGGATTTGCAGTTGGTGTTGCCGTAGCTGTGCTTGTTGTGCCTGCTGCTGTTGCAGTGGCTGTTGCTGCGTTTGCTGCAACTTTTGGCTGTTCTTCCCAATGGAAAGGCTCGAAGTTAGTATTCGGATCAACCCAAGTCGGTTTCTTGCAAGCGTAAATGATGAACGGAGCTGCCACTACAACAATGGCACCGATAATCAATACAGAGAACCAAACTGTATTGCTACCTGTTGAAATCTGACTGGGCGGGATAAAGCTCAGAATGAATGCCAACAGAGAACCACAGAAACCGAGTCCGCCGATGAACCACATCAATCCATTACCACCCTTACCGATACGGAACGGACGGTTCAACTTCTTCATCTTGTAACGCAATACGATAGCTCCTGTAAACATCAGCATATACATGATAAGGTAAAGAACTACTGTCAACTGTGACAAGATCTGATAGAAACTCTGTACGGAAGGCATTACTACGAACAAAAGGCTCAATACTGTTACAGCACCACCTTGTACGAACAGGATGTTCTTCTGTACACCCAGTTTGTTTGTCTTCTGGAAGAACGGGGGCATGTAACCTGCCTTACCTACGGCAAAAATACCTTTGGACGGACCGGCAACCCAAGTCAATACACCTGCCAGCACACCGAATGCCAGTGCAATAGCGATGATCGGTGATAACCAGGAAGCATGGATGTACTTGAAGTAATTGTCGAAACCAACCAGCAAGCTTTGTGTCAGACTGATGTCTTTGGCCGGAATGATAACACCCAGTGCGAAAGTACCCAGTACGAAAATGATAACTGTGATAGCTGCACCGATAAATACTGCTTTCGGATAATTCTTGGAGGGGTTTTCTATATCCTTAACGTGGATACCGCCCATTTCCATACCGGCATAAAAGAGAAAGATACTTGCGGCGAGTACGACGTTGTCGAAGTTCGTCAGATCGGGGAAGAAGCTGCTGTGGAAGTCCAGATTGGAGTGTCCCCCTGTAGCCAGATAGATGATACCCAGGATAATCAGCAAGGCTGCCGGGATAATGGTACCAACCATACCGCCGACTTTGGCTACCTTACCTACCCATCCCATACCTTTCAATGAGATGAAAGTGGCGAGCCAGTAGATGATGAGCACTACGGCGAGTGTGTAATACTTGTTGCTTGCCAACGACATATCATGTGCGTCGTTCATTCCGATGAAGGCGATGGATACAGCACCGAATGTCAATACGGTAGGGTACCAGATGGTACTCTCAATCCATTGCACCCAGATGGCAAGGAAACCGAGCCGCTTACCGTAGGCTTCTCCTACCCAGCGGAACACACCACCTTGTTTGTCCTGGAACATCGCAGCCAATTCCGCAGCGACAAGTGACGTCGGTATAAGGAATACGATAGCTGCAAATAAATAGTAAAAGGCCGAACTCATTCCGTACACGGCCTCGGCAGGTAGTCCACGTAGGGATACTACTGCCGTTACATTCATGATTGCGAGGGTGAACACACCCAGCTTCACTGTTTGTTTAATATTTGCCATAAGTTAAGGTTTTAGGTGAAAAATATGTTTTAAAATCAGTCTCTATAACAACGACCCGGTAGAGTTGTTTTCAGGGATAAAGTGAAAGTTGGTAAATTAACACTTAAACAAATGCCTTGTGCAAGACGTTTTAGGGCAATCAGGCAGAAATCAGTAATATATTAAATCAGAATAAATAATAGGTATTATTATGAAAATGGCTCTTTCAGAATTTGCATTACGAGAGAAGGGAATTTATGGTGTCTTACACATTGTGATTCTGTTACTTTCGTTGTTTTTAGTGGTTAGTATTTCAGTAGATACATTCAAGGGTATTCCTTTCTATACCCAGACAGTATTTATGAAGGTTCAGTTTGCCGTGTGCATCCTGTTTTTGCTGGACTTTATTTTGGAGTGGTTTTTAGCAAAGCATAAAGGACGTTATTTTGCTACTCACTTCGTTTTTCTTCTGGTAGCCATCCCTTACCAGAGCATTATTTCCTGGGCCGGATGGACGTTTTCCGAGGAAATCACTTATTTATTGCGTTTTATTCCTTTAGTGCGCGGTGGCTATGCGTTGGCCATTGTGGTAGGCTGGTTGACGTATAATAAGGCATCCGGTCTGTTTGTTACTTACCTGACGACTTTGCTTGCTACGGTTTATTTCTCCAGTCTGGCTTTTTATGTTATGGAGCATGGGGTAAATACATTAGTTACAGGCTATGGGGATGCTTTATGGTGGGCGTTTATGGATGTAACGACGGTTGGGTCCAATATTATTGCTGTGACAGTGACGGGGCGTGTGTTGTCGGTTTTGTTGGCGGCATTGGGGATGATGATGTTCCCGATATTTACAGTATATGTGACGAGTCTGGTGCAGAAGAGGAATCAGGAGAAAGAAGAATATTATAAGCAGTTGCAGGGAGGGGATATAAAGTAATATTATCCGGATTATGTGGTTAGGATGAGGAATAATGAAAAGAAGCCTGAAAGATTGTTCACTATTTAGTGAACATCTGAATTAAATTCTCTATCTTTGTAACGAACAAACGACCGCTTATGTTAGTTACATTTGATAAAGAATATCTTAAAGAACTTTATGTCTCCGGTAAATGTAGTGATAAGAAACATCGCTTTCAACCAGATGTGATAAAGAGGTATAAAAGATGTATTGATACGCTGATTGCATCGAATAGTGTTGAGTCTTTGTATAAACACAACTCCTTGAATTATGAAACCTTAATAGGAGATAAGGAAGGCCTTTCTTCCATACGGGTTACTTCAAAATATCGCATAGAATTTACAGTCAGAGTTGTAGCAGATGCTGAAACTATCATAAGTGTATGTAATGTTATAGAATTGTCCAATCATTATAAATAAGTAAGGTATGACTATGCTTGCAAATAAACTCACCCCGTTTTGCCCCACGCATCCTGGTGAGATATTAAAAGACGAAATTGAATATCGGAAAATTTCGCAGCGTGCCTTGGCTCGCCAAATGGGAATTTCGTATTCACAACTGAATGAGGTACTGAACGGCAAGCGTTCGGTTAATACGGAACTTGCTTTGCTATTTGAAGCGGCTTTGGGACTTGACCCTGAGATGTTGCTCAATATGCAGACCCGTTACAATATGCAGATGGCGCGTGCCGATCAGCGCACACAAGAACGCTGGAATGAGGTACGTAAGTTGTGCGCTTCATTTTTGTAACTTTTAAAAGTACAGGCGCCGCCTATCCTCTCCGGACTGACGACGCCTTTTATTTATGAAAAAGAGAGATTGTCTTATTCTACAATAGTCACACGGTCACCATTGAACACGCCCAAACCCAATTTGTTCATGATATACTTGATGGCGAGTTGTGATTTAACAGAATTCCCTGCTTCGTCCAAAGGAGGTGCAAATGCAGCTGCGCCGAATACACCGGGCAGTACAGACATAACTCCGCCACCCACACCGCTCTTGGCAGGTATACCAGCAGTGTACATCCAGTCACCTGAATGTTCGTAGAAACCTACGGTAGAAATCATGGAAGTAATCTTCGGAGCTAATGAAGCTTCAAACACTTCTTTCTTGGTGACAGGGTTTACACCGCTGTTGGCGATGGTTCCGGCAGCAACCGCCAGTTGCCCGGCAGTGATACCCAATGAGCATTGACGGGTGTACAGGTCGAGTGCCATATCCGGATTATCGTAGATACGGTTGTAGTTCTTCAGTAACCATGCAATAGAGCGGTTGTTGAAGTTCGTAGCCGTTTCCGATTTATACAGCTCATCAATCAATTGTGGAGCTGAACCGCACAAATCAGTAATATTCTGAACAATAGCTTCCCATTTTTTATCCGAATCGCCCACAGGTTCAACCATAGAACATGCTGAGATGGCACCCGCATTTACCAATGGGGTAGAGGGGTGGTCATTCTCCAGCAAGATGGCGATGATGGAATTGAAAGGTAATCCTGTAGCATCTGCACCAATCATATCCAGCACCTTCTGTGCTCCGTATTGACGGAGGATAAGGATGGCTGTATGTACTTTGGAAACAGATTCTATACCAAAACGGTAGTCAGTGTCACCTATATTAATGGTTTGTCCGTTCATCAGACAGATGCTGATGCCGAACAGATTCTTGTCGATGTTGGCAAGGTAGGGGATGTAATCGGCATTTTTTCCCCCGGTGTTACCCTTCACCTGTTCATAGGCTTCTTGGGCAACCTCTTTTAGTTGAGAGATTGAAATCTTTTTATCCATAAGTTTTCTTTTTAGAATTGACAAGGGGACGAGTTAGCTTGTCCCTTTGTTGATTTGTTCCCTTGATTATTTCGCTGCTTTGTGAGCTTTACAACCGTGATTGAACACTTTCGCTTCTACCGGCAGGTTCTTGTCCTGAGCCATGCGGGTAGGAGTAGGATAATCCAATTTCTCCAATTCAGTGATAGCATTCTTGATGTCGCCCAACAACATGTCTGCCATGTCGCGGCTGAAGCCCTGGCGTACTACCACACGCATTACGACATAGTCTTCCAGTTTAGAAGGCAGGGTATACGCCGGTACCATCCAACCATGTTGCGACAGTTTATCCTGAAGGTCGTACAACGTCCATTTAGCATTCTTGGCGTACTCCGGTTTCATGTACCAGATGAACAACGGGTTCACCACTTCTTCTGAATAGTTGACGAACGGTTCCATCTTAGCGATTTCATCATGGATATACTTCGCGATGGTCAGTGAGTTATACTGTACCTCTTTGTATCCCTGGAATCCTAAGCGAATGAATTGGTAGTACTGACCCAGGATTTGAGCAGCAGGACGGGAGAAGTTCAATCCCACCTGAGTAATGTTTGCACCAAGATAGTTTACGCTGAATGACATTTCTTCGGGCAGATATTCTTTGCCTTTCCAGCAAACCCAACCCAGACCCGGATAGACGAGACCGAATTTATGCCCGCTGACACTGATAGAAAGAACCCACTTCAAGCGGAAGTCCCATTTCGTTTCAGGATAGAGGAACGGCAGGATGAAACCACCACTGGCAGCGTCTACGTGGATAGGAATATCGTAACCGGTCTTGGCGTTGTATGCATCGAGAGCTTTGTCCAGTGCTTCTACGTCATCGTTCAGTCCGGTCCATGTCACACCCTGGATAGGCACGATACAAATGGTGTTTTCGTCACACATCTTTAAGGCTTCTTCCGGGTCAAGAGTAGTCTTGTCAAGGGTCAAAGGCACTTCGCGCATTTCAATCTGCCACAACTGAGCGAACTTTTCCCATACTACCTGGAAACCGGTTGAGATAACGAAGTTAGGTTTATCGAACGGTTTGCCTTGAGCCTGGCGTTTTTTACGCCAACGCAGCCAGGCTGCCACGCCACCCAACATACATGCTTCACTTGAACCAATGGCCAGCGCACCTGTTTTCCAAGTATCTTTTTCCGGAGAGTTCCACAGGTTTGCTACGATGTTGATACATTTTCCGTTCATCACGGCGATGCGGGGATATTCCGTTTCGTCAATGTAGTTAATGTTGATCGCCTCGTTCATCAGCTTGGTGGCGTAATCGTCCATATAAGTGGTAACGAAAGTTGCCAGGTTCAGACGGGGTTGAGTTTGAGCGAAAGTTTCGTCTTTTACCATCTGATAAGCAATCTCGGGAGTAGTAGGCCCATCAGGGATCTTCTCTACCGGAGAGGGTTGCAACATTCTGTTTGATCCAAACACTTCTGTTTTGGCATCACCTTTTCTGAAATTTACATCTTCCATTTTACTAACGTTTTAGTTTAGGTTTAGGCGGCGGGGATTTTCCCCGTCGAATTTCCCACAACAACGGTGTTTGCGGAGGAAAGTTCCGGCGTTTTACATATTTTGGCGTTTATTAAAGGGAAGGTCAATAATAATTTAGCGGTGGAAGAATGGATACGCGTCGTCCGCGTATCCATTCTTCCACCGCTAAATTATTATTTATCCTTTCCTCTTTCTTTGAACTTTCCATAGCCCTAATTGTTTTCTCTTGCACTATTTCAAACTCTATAAATATATATGTGTATATGAAAATCAATACCGGCCGTGGAACCATTCCTCTTATTACATTGATCGGCATCTGGTCTATCTCTGCATTGACCTCTTTGCCTGGACTGGCTGTTTCTCCTATTCTGGGACAGCTTTCCACTACTTTTCCTGATGCTTCGGAACTGGATATTCAGATGCTTAGTTCTTTGCCGTCGTTATTGATTATACCTTTTATTTTGTTGGCGGGCAAGTTGGCCGAGAAACGCGACTTTGTCCGTCTGTTACGCGCGGGGCTCTGGATGTTCGCCGCGAGCGGGGTGCTGTACCTGTTTTCCACAAAAATGTGGCAATTGATAGCCGTCAGCGCCCTGCTGGGAATTGGTGCGGGACTGATTATTCCGCTTTCTACCGGATTGATATCCCGTTATTTCACGGGAACCTATCGGGTGAAGCAGTTTGGATACAGTTCCGCCATTACAAATGTTACGCTGGTGGTGGCAACCGCTGTTACCGGCTATCTGGCAGAAGTGAACTGGCATCTGCCTTTCCTGGTCTATTTACTACCTTTGGTAGCCATCATACTCACCATCCATCTGAAAGACGAAAATGCGGATGGCGAAGCACAAATCACGTCATCGGATAAATCTCTTGCCAATACTTCTTCATCGGTAGAAGAGGCTGTTCCCGCTATCCCCGGTAAGTATGGTATTCATGTCCGTCATCTGCTGCAACTGATGCTTTTCTACGGGCTTACTACTTATATCGTATTGATCGTGACGTTCAACCTTCCGTTCCTGATGGAGGCACATCACTTTTCCAGTGGAAACTCGGGAATGATGATTTCCCTTTTCTTCCTTGCTATTATGGCACCCGGTTTCTTTTTGGGACATGTTGTAAAGTATCTGAAGGAGAAGACAAAATTCTACAGCCTGCTGTGTATTGCACTGGGATTGGCACTGATATGGATTTCTCCCAAGGAATGGCTGATCATACCGGGCTGCATACTGGTGGGATTGGGCTATGGGGTTATTCAACCGTTGATTTATGATAAAACGGTGGATACGGCTGTTCCCCAGAAAACCACGCTGGCACTGGCTTTTGTGATGGCAATGAATTATCTGGCTGTGTTGCTTTGCCCGTTTATCGTAGATTTTTTCCAATCATTGTTTCATGTACGTTCGCAGGAGTTTCCGTTTATCTTTAACCTTTGCATTACGATACTTGCATTGATATGGGCTTATAGGAGGAAGAAAGATTTTCTGTTCGGGGATAAGTTGTAAGTCGGTAGTTTCACTTCAATGATTGATATTGACGGTTGAATTACTAAAATAGTCGGTTCAGCACACAGGCATTCTGTGTCTAATGCGGATAGCTTACTTTTGTGTAAAAACCAAAAGTATAAAACATGTTCGACGCTATCCTTCGATTCTCAGTAAAAAAGAAGCTTTTTGTGGGGCTTACCACTTTGTTTCTTTTGATTGGTGGAATTTATTCCATGTTGACACTTCCTATAGATGCCGTTCCGGATATTACAAACAATCAGGTACAGATTGTTACCGTGTCACCAACCTTGGCGCCACAGGAAGTGGAGCAACTTATCACAATGCCCGTGGAAATTGCCATGAGCAACATTATGAATGTCACTGAAATACGTTCCGTCTCCCGCTTCGGGCTGTCGGTGGTGACAGTAGTCTTTAAAGAGAGTGTACCTACTCTGGATGCCCGCCAGTTAGTGAACGAGCAAATACAGAGTGTGGCCGGTGAGATACCTTCCGAGTTGGGTATGCCCGAGATGATGCCTATCACCACCGGACTGGGCGAGATATATCAATATGTGCTGAAAGTGGAGCCGGGGTATGAGGATAAATATGATGCCATGGAACTTCGTACCATTCAGGACTGGATTGTGAAGCGGCAATTGTCCGGCATCCCGGGAATTGTTGAGATTAACAGCTTCGGAGGCTATCTGAAACAATATGAAGTAGCCGTTGATCCGGATGTGCTTTTCTCCCTCAATATCACTATCGGAGAAGTTTTCGAAGCCTTGAATAAGAATAACCAGAATACAGGCGGCAGCTATATCGAGAAGGTAAACCGTGCTTATTATATCCGTTCCGAAGGAATGATAAGCCGTACTAAAGATGTGGAGCAGATAGTGGTAGCCAATCGCAATGGCATTCCTATCCGTATCAGTGACATTGGTGCGGTACGCTTCGGAGCTCCCAAACGTTTCGGAGCCATGACAATGGATGGCAAGGGCGAATGTGTAGGTGGCATTGCCATGATGCTGAAAGGAGCCAATGCCAATGTCGTCACCGGAGAATTGGAGAAAAGGGTAGAAAAAATACAGAAGATTTTGCCGGAGGGTGTCACTATCGAACCTTATCTGAACCGCTCGGAGCTGGTAAATCGTAACATTTCTACCGTCATTCACAATTTGATAGAAGGTGCGATAATTGTGTTTCTGGTACTGATTATTTTCCTGGGCAATGTACGTGCCGGACTGATCGTGGCTTCCGTCATTCCATTGGCGATGCTGTTCGCGTTCATTCTGATGCGTATCTTCAATGTTTCTGCAAACCTTATGAGTTTGGGGGCGATAGACTTCGGTATTGTTGTAGATGGTTCCATTGTCATATTGGAGGGTATACTGGCGCATATCTACAGTAAGAAGTTCAGAGGCCGTACCCTGTCGGCAGAAGAAATGGATGTGGAAGTAGAGAAAGGTGCTTCAGGAGTGGTACGCTCCGCCACATTTGCCGTATTCATCATTCTGATTGTATTCTTCCCCATACTGACATTGACGGGAATTGAAGGAAAGTATTTCACGCCGATGGCTAAGACGCTGGTATTTTGTATTATCGGTGCCCTGTTTTTGTCGCTGACCTACGTCCCGATGATGGCTTCTCTGTTCCTGAAACATCACATTGTGACGAAGCCGACCATTGCTGATAAATTCTTTGAAAGATTAAATAAGATATATGCCCGTGCTTTGACATTCTGCCTGCGTTTTAAGTGGCAAACTGTTGCAACGGCGTTTGCGGCTCTGATTATTTCTCTGTTTCTTTTCACCCGTCTGGGCGCAGAGTTCATCCCTACACTCGATGAAGGAGATTTTGCTATGCAGATGACACTTCCCGCCGGCAGTTCATTGAGCGAAAGTATTGAAGTGTCTAATGAGGCAGAGAAGCTCTTGATGAATAAACTCCCGGAAATAAAACATGTGGTAGCGAAGATAGGTACGGCGGAAGTTCCGACAGACCCGATGGCTGTAGAAGATGCCGACGTAATGATCATCATGAAACCTTTCAAGGAGTGGACCAATGCTACCAGTCGTGCCGAAATGGTAGAGAAGATGAAAGAAGCTCTTGAACCTCTGGCGAGTCGTGCAGAATTTAATTTCTCTCAACCCATCCAGCTTCGTTTTAACGAGCTGATGACAGGAGCCAAAGCAGATATTGCCGTAAAACTTTATGGAGAAGACACACACGAACTCTATCAGAAGGCAAAAGAAGCTGCTGTTTTTGTAGAAAAAGTGCCCGGTGCATCGGATGTAATTGTGGAACAGACAATGGGGCTGCCCCAATTGGTGGTGAAGTATAACCGTGGAAAGATTGCCCGCTATGGCATTAATATAGAAGAACTGAATACCATTATCCGTACGGCTTATGCCGGAGAGGTAAGTGGAGTGGTCTTTGAGAATGAGCGTCGCTTTGACTTGGTGGTTCGTCTGGATCAGGATAAAGTGGCCGATTTGAATCTGGATAAACTCTTTGTCCGTTCCAATGAAGGCATTCAGATACCTGTGAGTGAGGTGTCCACCATTGATTTGGTGAATGGTCCGTTACAGATTAACCGGGATGCGACCAAGCGTCGTATCGTAATTGGGGTTAATGTGCGTGGAGCGGATATTCAGCAGGTAGTGCAGGATATACAAAAGACACTGGACCAGAATATTAAATTGAAGCCCGGATACTATTTTGAATATGGCGGACAATTTGAGAATTTGCAGAATGCCATCAATACTTTGCTGGTTGTCGTGCCGGTAGCCCTGATGCTGATTCTGTTATTATTGTTTTTCGCTTTCAAAAATGTTACTTACACATTGGTGGTGTTCTCCACCGTACCTCTTTCATTGATTGGCGGAATCTTGGCACTATGGCTACGTGGTCTTCCGTTTAGTATCTCGGCGGGGGTAGGTTTCATAGCCCTCTTCGGTGTGGCGGTTCTCAATGGTATTTTAATGATTAATCACTTTAACGATATAAGAAAAGAAACTATGTATGCTCTTTCTACCAGACGGGTGATTGCCCGCGGAACCGCTCATTTGTTGCGGCCTGTCTTCTTGACGGGATTAGTTGCTTCGCTGGGATTTGTTCCTATGGCCATTGCCACCTCAGCCGGTGCCGAAGTACAGCGTCCGTTGGCTACCGTAGTTATTGGCGGACTGATTGTGTCTACTGTATTGACACTGCTTATTATTCCTGTTTTCTATCAGATTGTAAGCTATACAGTGGTATGGAAACGCCGTTTCTCTGCGAAAAAGTTCTTGTTCTTCTTTCTGTTGTTGGCTGTTATGCTGCCCTTTACGGCGAAAGCTCAGGAGAAAGTGACAATGGATCAGGCCATAGAACTGGCAAAGCAGAATCACCCCCGGTTGAAAATAGCTTCTGCGGCAATCCGCCAAGTAAAGGCGGGCAGGGGAGAAGTACTGGAATTGTCTTCTACCGAGATGAACTATTCGTGGGGACAATTGAATGGTGAGCTTAGAAAAGACAAGCAGTGGGAAGTAACCCAGGGATTGGGCTCTTTATTGACTCCTTTTTATAAGAATGCCTTGGTGAACAGGCAGGTTGAAACGGGGACCTTCTACCGGCAAATCGTTGAAAAAGAAGTGGTGGCGGAAGTGAAGCGTGCATGGGCATATTATCTGTATGCTTGCAATCTTTGTGCTTTATACAATGACCAGAACAAATTGGCTGAGCAATTGCAGCGTATGGGTGAGTTGCGTTATCACCAGGGAGAAATAACTCTGCTGGAGAAAAACATGGCCACCAGTATGGCGGCGGATATGAAGAATCGCCTTTTTCAGGCACAGGAAGAAGAAAAACTGGCTTTGTCACGGCTGAATTGGGTTTGTTATGCAGACCATCCATTAGTTCCGGTGGATACGGCATTGGTGCAATTTCCGGTAGATTATCGGAAACCGTCTTTTTCGGAAGTTCACCTGAATTATTTTCAGAGTCAGGCCAATGAGGCCAAAGCACAACTAAATGTGGAGCGAAGCCGATTTTTTCCTGAGCTGTCCTTCGGTTACGTACGCCAGGATATCCTTCCGCTGAAAGGATTGAATTCGTGGATGGTTGGAGTTTCCTTTCCGGTTTATTTCGTGCCGCGGCATAGTAAGATAAAACAGGCAAAAGTGGCGGCTGTTATAGCAAGAACCGAAGCGGAGACAAATACACATAATCTATATAATAAGGTGTCGGAAGCTATTGCCGGTTTACGCCGCCAGTCTGAAAGTTTACGCTACTATACAACATCGGCGTTGAAAGAAGCAGATGAACTGATGAAGGTAGCCAACCTGCAGTTGCAACATAGCGAAACTAATATAACTGAATTTATACAAGCTGTTAATGTGGCGCGTGACATCCGTCGCGGATACCTTGAAACGGTATATCAATACAATATAGCAGCCCTTGAATACGAACTTTTTAAATAGAATGATGACGATGAAAAAGATAATTTTCCCCTTAATTCTGCTGATACTGACAGCATGCAGCGAGAACAAAGAAGCACAACCGGCAGAAGAAGCTACTGCCGTTGCCATAGCAGAAAACGTTACGGATAGCATTCAAGTAGATGCCATCACTTCAGCTACTTCAAAACCTAATCAGGTATCATTTAACGGTACAATGGTTATTCCCCCACAACGAATGGCGACCGTTTCGCTTACGATGGGTGGGGTAATTAAAAGTACTTCTTTGCTGCCCGGCGAACCTGTTCGGCAAGGGAGTGTATTGGCAACTCTGGAAAATCCCGATTTTATAACTTTACAACAGACTTATCTGGACAGTCATGCGCAGACTGAGTTTCTGGAAGCGGAATTCCTTCGCCAGCAAGCTCTCTCTGCCGAACAAGCTGCCTCCCAAAAGAAACTTCAGCAAAGTAAGGCAGATTACCTTTCAATGAAAAGTCGTGTAGAGGCGGCAGCTGCACAGTTGAAATTACTGGAAGTTGAACCTGAAGTTTTGCTGAAGGAGGGCATTCAACCTTTTTTGCAGATTAAAGCTCCGATCAGTGGTTATGTGGCAGATGTGAAAATGAATGTCGGTAAATATATGAATGTAGGAGATGCTCTTTGTGAAATAGTAGATAAAAGCCGGACTTTACTCAGATTGACAACCTATGAGAAGGATCTGGCAGATATGAAAGTGGGAAATCCGGTGCAATTTCGTGTAAACGGAATGGGCAAAACTGTATTTAAGGCTACTTTGATATCTATCGGGCAGAAAGTGGATGAAGATACACGTTCTGTTGAAGTCTATGCCAGGGTAGATACTGTGGACAGCCAATTCCGTCCAGGCATGTACGTCACAGCGAGGATTATGAAAGAGCAGGCTTCTGCTGGAAAGAAAGATTCCTTATCTTTGAAAAAATAAGGTCGCGATAGAATAAAATGTATCTTTGTGTGCAAAATACAGCAAGCATGAAAAATCGGTATACTCTGTTCATACTCATCGTTTCCATTTCCGTGGCAACATTAATTCATTTCCCGGAACTGGTTTCTCTCTTTGATGTCTTCGAGAGCCAGACACTGTTTCCAGGCATGAGACCTGCTGATGTGGCAAGCGAAGTGTTTTTCACTTTCATTTCTCTTATGATTCTGTTTGAGGTGAACATTTTGTTATTCCACTTTAATCAACCGGCTGTAAAAATCACCTGGCAGAAGATGATATTGTCATTGATACTGACTTGGATTTTAAGCAGTTTGTTAGGGAAATGTTTTGTATTCCTGCACCACACTTTCGATATTCCGGCCATTGATGCTATGGTGCATCATTATTTGCATCCTTTGCGTGATTTTATAATAACCTGTACCGTATCGGGAAGTTGTTATATATCCTACCTTATCCGGCGTCAGCAGGAAGTCGTTGTAGAAAACCAGCAATTGCAGGCCGAGAACATCCTGAACCAGTATGAGGCTTTGAAGAATCAGCTGAATCCGCACATGCTTTTTAACTCTCTGAACACTCTCCGGTCATTGGTACGTGAAGATCAGGATAAGGCGCAGGAATACATTCAGGAACTCTCCCGTGTTTTGCGTTACACCTTGCAGGGAAATGATTCGAAAAGTGTGTTTCTGAAGGATGAGATAGAATTTGTGTCAGCCTATATCTTTTTGTTGAAGATGCGTTTTGAGGATAATCTCTCTTTTGACATTTGTATCGATAATCAATATGCCAATTATTATCTGCCTCCTATGGCGGTTCAGATGCTGATAGAAAATGCAGTGAAGCACAATGAAATAAGCGACAGACATCCACTGAATATCCGTATTTATACCGAAGGAGAAGAATTGATCGTTACCAATCCTGTGCAACCCAAACTGACTGCTACTACGGGAACTGGTATCGGTTTGGCAAATCTTGCAAAGCGCTATCATTTGCTTTACAAACGGGAGATACAAATCAGCGAGAACGAGCAGTTTACTATACGTATTCCCCTAATATCGAATGTTTCATGAAAGTTATTATCATAGAAGATGAGAAAGCGGCAGTCCGCAACCTGAAAGCTTTGTTACAGGAAGTGAAACCGGAAGTGGAATTGGAGGCCACTCTGGATAGTATTGCAGCCGTACTGGATTGGTTTGCCATACACTCTATGCCGGATATGCTCTTTATGGATATCCATTTGGCGGACGGATCGGCTTTTGAAATCTTCGGTCATGTGGATATCACCTGTCCCATTATTTTCACTACTGCTTATGATGAGTATGCCCTTCGTGCGTTCAAAGTGAACAGTGTGGACTATCTATTGAAGCCTATTGGCAAAAGTGACATCAAAAAAGCTTTCCATAAGTTGGAACAACTACATGGTTCGGAACAAATGCAGTCTCCTGACAATACCCTGTTGCAGTTAATCCATTCACTGAAAAAGCAGGAAAACTATAAAGCGCATTTTCTTATTCCGGTGAAAGGGGATAAACTACTGCCGGTTTCGGTAGATATGATTCTGTTGTTTTATATTCAGGATTGTAAAGTAAAGGTTGTTCTTGTCGATGGCAAGGAATACACATTTCCACAAACACTGGATGAGATAACAGAGTGTATAGATCCTTCTCTGTTCTTCCGTGTCAACCGGCAATTCCTGATTTCCCGCGAGGCAATTAAGGATATTGATTTATGGTTTAACAATCGCCTGTCTATTAATCTTCGTTGCAAGGTATCAGATGAAAAAGTACTGGTGAGCAAGGCACGTGTGCAGGAGTTTAAGGATTGGTTTTCCAAGACACATTGAACATGTCGTGAAGAATCACAGAGAGAAAAAGGAACATAAAATAACGTGCCGATCAATTCAACCTGCACGTTATAAATAGATTATTATCTTACTAAACTCCTGAATGAAGCTCTTTTATTACAAGGCAATCGGTTCATATTCCAGTCCGAATACATCCGCTACAGCTTTATAAGTAACTTTACCTTCCACTACATTCAGTCCCAGTGCCAGAGCGGGATCGTCTTTACATGCTTTTCGCCAGCCTTTGTCTGCCAAAGCCACAGTATAGGGTAGTGTGGAGTTCGTCAGTGCCATAGTTGAAGTGAATGGTACTGCTCCCGGAATATTAGCTACCGCATAGTGCACGATACCATCCACTACATACGTCGGTTCGCTGTGGGTGGTAGGATGAGAGGTTTCAAAGCATCCGCCCTGATCTATGGCAACATCCACGAGAACGGTTCCGGGTTTCATCATCTTCAGCATATCTTTGGTAATCAGATGTGGCGCTTTATCTCCCGGAATCAGTACGGAACCAATCACGAGGTCTATGTTGGGCAATTCCATCCTGATGTTATGCATAGAAGAATATAGAGTTTTTACATTTTTTGGTAACACTTCACTGAGGTAGCGCAGGCGCGTCAGATTAATATCGGTAATCAGTACTTCCGCACCCATTCCGGCAGCCATCTGTGCAGCATTGGTTCCTACTACACCGCCCCCCAGAATTAATACACGTGCAGGACGAACGCCGGGTACACCACCCAGTAATTTCCCTTTTCCGCCTTGCGGCTTTTCCAGGAAACGTGCACCTTCCTGTGTAGCCATACGTCCGGCCACTTCACTCATGGGAGTGAGCAATGGGAGAGAGTGGTCCTCTTTCTCTACGGTTTCGTAAGCGATGCAGATGCCACCGCTTTCTATCATGGCTTCGGTAAGTATTTTATCGGCGGCGAAGTGGAAATAGGTAAATACCACTTGACCCTTTTTAATCAGTTTGTACTCGGGGGCGATAGGTTCTTTCACCTTCACAATCATTTCAGCTGCGGCATATGTAGCTTCGATGGTTGGCAGCATTTTCGCACCCACTGCAGTGTACTCTTCATCAGGAAAACCGCTGTTTGCACCGGCAGATGCCTGCACATACACTGTATGACCTCTTTTCACCAACTCGGCTACTCCGGCAGGGGTCATTCCTACACGGTTCTCGTTGTTTTTGATTTCCTTAGGTACTCCGATAATCATAACCTTACAATTTTAATTGGGGGTTAAACATGTCGCAATGTAGCGATTTCCGTGTTTCGATGTACTTTGGGAGTAGGTGTTTTACAACAGTATTTTTATACAGGTTTTAATCTGAAATAATAGGATGCCCACTGAGTTTCAATATTTTGCTCAGGAGGTTGTTCATGTATGAATATGAAATGATTAGTGCCTGTACCAGTCATATCTTTTTTCCTGGTCATCTGTTTTGTTTTCTTTTTGCAGTTGCTTTTGTGCCTTGCGTAAACGACGTATGGTGATAATCATTATTATAAAGCCTATGGCAATAAGTATTGCTAAAACAAGGCATGTGTAGGTGAAAGTTGTATGGCTCATAGGTGTTTGTATAAGTGTTTATTATATAGTTTGCGTTGCAAAGATATGTCTTTTGGGGAATTATGCAAGTACAATTATGATATTTATTGCGGCAAAGATGGGGATATTTTTTATCTTTGCCTGCGTTTAAAAACAAAGATTACACCTATGAATAGATATACCAAATCTACTATATATTTATCTTTTTTATTATTGTTCGGTGGAGTGCAGATTCCTGCTGCTGTTCATGCACAGGATGCTACCTTTACTCCGCCTTTTGATTTCCCCATTACTTTTTCCGGGAACTTCGGCGAAATACGTGCCAATCACTTTCATGGCGGACTGGATTTCAAAACAGGAGGTACTATCGGTAAACCGGTGCATGCCTTGGGCGAAGGATATATTTCGCGTATCCGTGTCACACATGGTTCGGGTTATGTGCTCGATGTAGCCTATAATAATGGATATAAAACCATCAACCGACACCTTAGTGCCTTTGTGGGCGATGTAGCCCGTAGGGTAGAAGACTTGCAATATGAAAAGGAGTCATGGGAAGTGGAGATTACACCCGAACCGGGTGAATATCCTGTAAAGGCAGGGCAAGTTATCGCTCTGAGTGGTAACACCGGTTATTCTTTCGGTCCGCACCTGCACTTGGATATGTTTGAGGCGGATACGGACGATTATATCGACCCGTTACCCTTCTTTAAGAAGAAAGTGAAAGACAATACAGCTCCCCGTGCCGAAGGTATTATGCTCTTTCCACAGCCGGGCAGGGGAGTGGTGGGAGGAAACCAGAAGCATCGGGCCTTTCCTCTTAATCCCAAACAGCCGATTACCGCCTGGGGACTGATAGGTTCAGCTATTCGTGCCTATGATTATATGGACGGAGTGAGCAATCGTTACGGAGTACATACTGTCATTCTGGAAGTAGATAGTGTGGAAGTATTCCGTAGTGTGGTAGACCGTTTCTCGGAAAACGAAAACCGGATGATAAATTCGTGGACGTATGGGCAGTATATGAAGTCTTTCATCGAGCCTGGAAATACATTGCGTATGCTGCATGCTTCCAATGGTAACCGGGGATTGATTGAGATCAATGAAGAACGCCCCTATCACTTTGTATATACACTGAAAGATGCATTGGGAAACACCTCAAAGGTGCGTTTTACCGTACATGGAAAGCGTACGGAAATGAAACCTGTGGAACATCGGGAGAAATATATTTTCCATTGGGATAAGGTGAACATCCTGCAAGAACCTGGCCTGAATCTGGTTATCCCCCGGGGAATGCTCTATGACGACGCATACCTGAACTATACCGTACGGGCTGATAGTGGGGATATCGCTTTCACCTATCAGTTGAATGATACACGCATACCTTTGCATGGTCGTTGCGAATTAAGTATCGGATTGCGCCGCCGTCCGTTAGAAGATATGACGAAATATTATGTGGCAGGTGTGGCTAGCCGTGGTAAGAAGTATAGTATCGGTGGTAAATATGAAGATGGTTTCATGAAAACCACTATCCGTGAATTGGGTACTTACACTGTTGCCATTGATACCGTACCGCCTAAAATTACTCCGCTTAATCCGAAACAATGGGGAAGTACAGGGCGCATCGTATTCAAAGCAAAAGATGAAGAGACCGGTATCAGCAGTTACCGCGGAACCATAGACGGCAAGTATGCCTTGTTTGGCAAACCCAATTCCATCAGTGGGAATCTGGTGTGCGAACTCGACTCGAATCATGTAAAAAAGGGAGGCAAACATGTTGTGGAAATGACTGTAACGGATGGATGTGGGAATCAGACAACAGAAAAGTTTGAGTTTGTCTGGTAAATACCCCCGTGTCTGAACCCTGTCATCTCCGTACCATCTCCGTATCTATAACTACGGACTTGACACGGACTTGGTACGGAGTTGATACGGACTTGGTAGGTAGCGGCTTATGTGCGACATTTGATTTAATAATTAATATAACTGAAGTATGAAAAGTAAAAGACTGACTCTTTCCGTCTTAGGTATGGTGGTAGCCGTGGCAAATGCATTGGCTTGTACCAATCTTATTGTAGGTAAAAATGCCTCTACAGACGGTTCTACCATCGTTTCTTATTCTGCCGACTCCTACGGGTTGTTCGGTGAGTTATATCATTACCCTGCCGGTGTACATAAGAAAGGCACTCTGATGGATGTACATGAGTGGGATACCGGCAAATATCTGGGCCGGATAGAGCAAGCCCGCCAGACTTACAATGTTATTGGGAACATCAACGAATTCCAGCTTACTATTGCCGAGACTACTTTCGGCGGTCGTCCGGAGTTGGTGGATACCACCGGTATTATTGATTACGGCAGTCTGATTTACTTGGGATTGCAACGTGCCCGTACTGCCCGTGAAGCCATTAAGGTGATGACCGATCTTGTACAGGAATACGGCTATTACAGCAGTGGTGAGTCTTTCACTATTGCCGATCCTAATGAGATCTGGATTATGGAAATGATAGGTAAAGGTCCCGGTGTGCGTGGTGCTGTATGGGTAGCTGTACGTATTCCGGATGATTGCATCTCTGCTCATGCCAACCAATCCCGTATCCACCAGTTCGATATGAACGACAAGAATAATTGTCTTTATTCTTCCGATGTGATTTCTTTTGCCCGCGAAAAAGGTTACTTTACCGGCGTGAATAAGGATTTCAGTTTTGCAGATGCATATGCTCCTCTGGATTTCGGTGCACGCCGCTACTGTGAAGCCCGTGTATGGAGCTATTTCAATATGTTTACCGATCGCGGAGAAGAATTCCTTCCGTATATAGAAGGTAAAACAGATCAGCCAATGCCGCTTTATCTGAAAGCAAACCGCAAAATCTCCGTACAGGATGTGAAGAATGCCATGCGCGACCATTATGAAGGTACTCCGCTGGATATCAGCAAGGATTTCGGTGCAGGCCCTTACCACACACCTTATCGTCTTTCTCCGCTTTCTTTCAAGGTGAACGACCAGGAATATTTTAATGAACGTCCTATTTCTACTCAGCAGTCCGGCTTTGTTTTTGTATCTCAGATGCGTTCTTCTATGCCTGACGCTATCGGTGGTGTACTTTGGTTCGGTACGGATGATGCCAATATGACGGTGTTCACACCTGTATATTGCTGCACGGATAAAGTGCCTGTATGCTACTCACGCGTAGATGGTGCCGACTATATCACTTTCTCCTGGAATTCTTCTTTCTGGATTTTCAATTGGGTGGCGAATATGGTTTATCCTCGCTATGATCTGATGATTGAGGATGTACGTGCAAGCCAGTCGGAAATGGAAACTACTTTCAATGATGCGCAGGAAGGTATTGAATCTGCTGCATCCAAACTGTATGCCAAAGATCCTGCCCAGGCTAAAGCATTCCTGACTAACTATACCAATATGACTGCACAAAGCACACTCGATACTTGGAAACGTCTGGGTGAATTCCTTATCGTAAAATACAACGATGGTGTAGTGAAGCGTATGAAAGATGGTAAGTTCGAACGTAATTCCATCGGTCAGCCGGCTGGTGTGATACGTCCCGGATACCCGAAAGAATTCCTGGAAGAGTATGTAAAACAAACCGGTGACCGCTATAAAATGCCGGAATAATGCCCTGTTGCAGATTTCACAGGAACTTCATTTCTCCTGTGAAATCTGTACAATACAGTGTAAATCTTTCATGAAAATGTAGGATATTTGAACTTATTCGCCTACATTTGTGTCTTACAAATAACAGATATATTTTAACCTCTAAAATAACAATAATTATATGGAGAATCAGGAACTTATCAAACAGGTAACTGAGAAAGCCCAGAGATGGCTCACCCCGGCTTATGATGCCGAAACTCAGGCGGAAGTGAAACGCATGTTGGAGAACGAAGATAAAACCGAGCTGATAGATTGCTTTTATAAGGATTTGGAATTCGGAACAGGTGGTTTGCGCGGTATCATGGGTGCAGGAACCAATCGTATGAATATTTACACGGTAGGTGCTGCTACACAGGGACTTTCCAACTATCTGAACAAATGCTTCAAGGATAAAGAACAGATTTCTGTAGTGGTAGGTTATGACTGCCGTAACAACAGCGATAAGTTTGCTCAGATTTCTGCAGATATTTTCTCTGCAAACGGTATTAAAGTATATCTCTTCGATGATTTGCGTCCTACACCGGAAGTTTCTTTTGCTATCCGTCACTTCGGTTGCCAAAGTGGTATCAATATCACTGCAAGCCATAATCCGAGAGAATACAACGGTTATAAGGCTTATTGGGATGATGGTGCACAGGTACTTGCTCCGCACGATACCGCTATCATTGATGAAGTAAATAAGGTGACAGTAGCTGACATTAAGTTTAAGGGTAATAAAGACCTGATTCAGATTATCGGTGCTGATGTGGATAAGATCTATCTGGATATGGTTCATTCTATTTCTATCGATCCGGAAGTGATCAAACGTCAGAAAGATCTCAGCATTGTTTATACTCCTCTGCATGGTGCAGGCCGTGTATTGATTCCTGCTTCTCTGAAAGAATGGGGATTTGAAAATGTAAATTGTGTACCCGAGCAGATGGTGAAGGATGGTAATTTCCCGACAGTGGTATCTCCTAATCCGGAAAATGCTGAGGCACTTTCTATGGCTATCGCTTTGGCGAAGAAGATCGATGCTGATATCGTAATGGCCAGCGACCCCGATGCTGACCGTGTAGGTATGGCTTGTAAAGATGATAAGGGTGAGTGGGTACTTATCAATGGTAACCAGACTTGTCTGATCTTCCTGTATTATATCATCAAGAACCGTATTGCAATGGGTAAGATGCAGCCGAATGACTTCATTGTGAAGACCATTGTAACTACTGAACTTATTAAGGCTGTAGCTGATAAGAATAAGATTGAAATGCGTGATTGCTACACTGGTTTTAAGTGGATCGCACGTGAAATCCGTTTGAGCGAAGGTAAGCAGCAATACATCGGTGGTGGTGAAGAGAGCTATGGTTTCTTGGCAGAAGACTTTGTTCGTGATAAAGATGCCGTTTCTGCTTGTTCACTGCTGGCTGAGATCTGTGCATGGGCTAAGGATCAGGGCAAGACACTGTATGACGTGCTGATGGATATCTACGTAGAATATAGTTTCTCTAAAGAAACGACTGTAAACGTAGTGAAACCCGGTAAGAGCGGTGCAGATGAAATCAAAGCCATGATGGATAATTTCCGTGCTAACCCGCCGAAGGAAATCGGAGGTTCACCTGTTAAACTGATCAAGGATTATAAGACGTTGAAGATTACTGATGCCCAGGGAAAGGTTAGTGAACTGGATATGCCGGAAGCTTCAAATGTGCTTCAATACTTCACAGAAGACGGTACAAAGATTTCTGTTCGTCCGTCAGGTACTGAACCGAAAATTAAGTTCTACATTGAGGTGAAGGGTGAAATGGGTTGTCCGAAATGTTATGCCAGTGCTGATGCGGAAGCAGAAGAGAAAGTGGTAGCAGTACGCAAGTCACTCGGTATTTGAGAAAGATAAACTGCTGATAGGCAGAAGGGAAGGTGTAATCCTGCGAAGGGTTGCACCTTTTCTGTTTTTTATCCGTTAGCGTGGACATTCTTTCCGCTTTAAGGTTCTTTTGCTTTCTTTAAGTCAACTCTGAAATCATTCTCTGTTAAATGCCGTTTTATATGCAACGTATAAACCTAACCTAAACCTTAGTTAATATCCATCAGGATGGTAGAAGGGGATTTTGGCAATTAGTGGCGTAAGAACGTTTTCAATAGTGAAAGCACCAGTTGATATAAATTGCCATTATCCTCTTTTGTTTCTGATGGATATATTTAGAATGATTTGATGAAGGTCGGATGACCGGGAGATGAGAAGATATACAGATTGCGGTTGCATGCTAATTGGTTGATGTGAATGAGAGTCGTTTCATTCGTAGTTGTTCGTTTGTTGAATGCATGTCCTCCGCAATCTGTTTTTATTTGAATGTTTTTTGTCTTTTAATTATTGCTTAGCCACCAGTCTATCATCTTTCGTGCTATGCTCAATTTCCGTGGAATTTCCGGCATATTTTCTTTCGAATAGAATGCTCCGGCACTGAGTTCGTCTTTTTGCAACTTGATTTCTCCACTTTCATAATCGGCAATAAAACCTACCATTAATCCGCTGGGATAGGGCCAGGGTTGGTTGCCGAAATAAGTGATATTCTTCACTCGCAATCCGGTTTCTTCCATTACTTCACGTTGTACACATTGTTCCAGAGTTTCCCCTACCTCAAGAAAACCGGCTACCAGGCCATAGAATGTTCCGCGGAAGTTATGGGCATGTACCAGTAAGATTTCTTCTCCACGACGTATCAACACGATGATAGCTGTGGAGATGGGAGGATATATTTCGTAGGCACACGAAGGACACTTTTTCATGATAGGTGTCTTGTGTTCCGTAGGCATGCCACATGCAGGACAAAAACGGCTGTGTTGATCCCAATACAATATTTGATATGCTTTACCGGCAGCTTTATATTCATCCAAGGTGATATATTCATAGGAGCCCCGGAGATTGACCATAACCCATTCTTCCGTTTCCACAACGAGTTGTTCGATGGCGAATGTGTGTACCATTTCATCCGTAGGTAGAAATACTTCGTGAATCGTACTACCTGCACCGGGATTCAACGGTAGTTCTGTACCATAAGGTACACTGTATTTTATTTCTCCTTTTTCTGTTTTCTCTTTTTTCAGCAGCAGTTGGTCTTTAAAAAAGACGAACCACTGCGTAGGGTTTTGGTTTTTACTATTCTCCATTCCTTATAAAATATCTGTTTAAAAGATTATATATTAGCTATATTTTTTCAATACAGCTATTAATTTTGCTCTATCTATGGGTTTAACAAGATACTCGTTGCATCCTGCATCCATGGCAGTCAGGCGGTCATTTTCAAAAACATGTGCCGTTAGGGCTATAATAGGTAGTTCTGCATTGAATTTACGAATTTCAGCTGTAGCTGTCAATCCGTCCATGACGGGCATTTTCATGTCCATGAGTAGCAGGTCTATGTGACGTTTATGCAGTATCTCTATAGCTTCCTGACCATTGGCTGCATGCACCAGATTAAAACGTTTCCGCAACAAAGCTGATACTAACTGGTAGTTACTTTGAATGTCCTCAGCAACCAAAATCGTTTTACGTCCTGGAGTATTACTTAGTGAGGTTCCCGTAGCAACATCCTTTTTATCTGATGAGGTTGCTTCTTCTGCTCTTTGCAGGGTAATTTCAGATGGTATTTCCACTTCGCAGGGTAACAGTGCCCAGAATAATGATCCTTTGCCATACTCAGATTCAAATCCTACATTGCCTCCCATTGCTTCCGCTATTGCTTTACAAATGGATAACCCCAAACCTGTACCTTGTGCGAATTCGTCTAATTTTTCAAACCGGTGGAATACCTTGTTTTTCTTTTCGTCCGGTATACCGATTCCCGAATCTTTTACATAAAAATAGATTCCTTCTTCTCTGTATTCATAGCCCATCTCGATAGTTCCTTCCGGGGTATATTTGATGGCATTGGTTACATAGTTGGTAATGATTTGTGCAACACGGTTGCGGTCGAGAGTAACCAAACAGTGCTGGTAAGGATTGACTGCTACTATTTGTATTTTGGGGTTTGTAGCCCGCTGTCTCATGGAAGCAAACATGGAGTTGAAATAATCCGTCAGGTCGAATTCCTCATATTTCAATTCTACAGAGCCGGCTTCCAACTTGGACAAATCGAGGATGTCACTGATTAGTTTCAGTAACATCTCATTGTTGTTATTGATAATCTGCATGTAATCCTCTTTCTCTTCATCGCTTGCATACATCATCAGTCCGGAGAAACCGACAATGGCATTCAATGGCGTACGGATTTCATGACTCATATTGGCTAAGAAAGCAGATTTAAGTTTGTCTGATTGCTCGGCATGCATTTTGGCTATCTGTAATTCCTTAATCATCTCTTCACGTTCGGTTACATCATCTACGCGGATGACTATACCATCGGCTGTACCATCTTCAAGAAAAACAGGAGTTCCATATACTTCGACAACGTGTGCATTGTCAAGCTTGAATTTGATGAGCTCTGTCTGACGGGATTGGAAAGCACGTGTTAATATGCACTCCTCACACGGTGAGGTCCTGTTGTGAGCACTTTTATAACAGAATTCACCTTGTTTGTAGGCCTCGAAAGATAAGCTTTTTGAACAGGAAGAGATATTTTCCCATTGCACGCGATAGTCACGACTGATATATGCTAATCCGGAATTGGTATTGTTGAGTACTAATTCATTCAGAGTGACTAATTTCTTCAGTTCCTCTTTATTCTTCAGTAATGTTAGCTCTGCTTGTTTATGTGCATCTATGCAGATGGTCATACCAAACATATATTTATAGGGAGCATCATTCAGGGTGCTTGTTTCGAGCATACCACGGGTTTGCCACCATTGATAAACTCCGTCACCGTTTAAATCGAGCTGGTATTCCACTTCCCAAATGCCATTTTCCTGTTCGACGATGGCTTGCAGGGAATCATTGAACTTTTGTTTATCGTCAGGATGCACGCAGTTCAGGAATTTCTCTACTGAGCAGATATCTGGAGCCTTTTTGGTAACTTCATTGAACCCTTCGCCAAAACTTATCCTGTTTTTGTCCGGTTCAAAGAACCAGGTAAAGGCGTTCATGGCTCCCAAAGTAATTGACAGAATCTGTGCGCGGCGTTTAAGTTCGTTTTGCAGACTTTGATCCCAGCGGGTATTCAGCAATAGGCGTTTTCCGTCATCCTCGATAACGCTCTTACGCACGATTGTATCATAGCTGCGCCCATCTTTCAGGTTTACCCGTTCCAGACCCAGATAAGGAGTACCGGTATTGAATACCTCAAGATCCGTTTTCTGAATACGTGCCACTTGTTCTTCGTCCATAACATCGTAAGTTGTCGTATCTTCGCTTGTACCGAACATACGTTTACTTTCTTCATTACAGAATACATAACGGAAGTTGTCTTCTATATCTTTGATATGGATGGAGAGGGGGAGATTATTCAATATCTTATCCAGAAGTTGTTTCTTTTTATGGATATCTGTGTTGTTTTTACGGGTACCTACATATTTTAGTACCTGTCCGTTTTCGCTATAAGAGTATGGTGAACCATTGACGAAGCAATATTGCCATTCGGAAGAGCCGAATAACTTGATACGTCCTTCGAATGAAAATGTGAAGTCTTCACCTGCACTCATTCTTTGCATTATGCCGACCATTTCTTTACGCTCGTCAGGATGAATCGTCTCCAGATAGAGAGCCATTGATACCGGACGAGACTTGTCATATCCGTTCAGAGGCTCGTTGTCACTGAAAAACAGCTGGGAATTAACATCAAACTCCCAAAGCATAATATCTGCTGTTTTTATGGCTATTTCTGTTTTTAGGCGGCTTTGACGAAGCATTTCCTCTTTCTCCAAAGACTCTGTGATATCTTCCATGATGATGACATAACTTGCCAGTTCTCCATTTGAGTTATGGATGGGTTGTCCATTACATTCCAGGTGACGAATACCGGTATAGACGGTAGTGATGTATCCATCTACTTTTCCAAAATCATACGGGAAAGAAGTGAATATGGGTAATCCTGCTTTTATTGCATTTTTTATTTCATCGGTCACCACCGGACTGTCGTATATGTTTGGATGACTTTCTGCCATCTCTTCCATATCTGTCCCGAATATCCGGCAGAAACGTTCGTTGAAATACAGGATTTTTCCTTCAGCGTTGTAGACTGCTACTGCTACCGGAAGTGAGTTGAGGATAGTCATACTCTGGTTATAAAGACTATCATATTGCTGCTGTAGTTTAACATGTTCGGCAATATCGTTTGCAAGTGAGTGTTTCTGTTCTTTTTCCATGCGTTTGAGCTGTTATTTATCTAAGTTCATAAATACACACATAAAGATGCATTTATACAAGTGAAAAAAATACTGGCTAAGGATTGCTAATTGAGAAATGTTGTGCGTGCCGCTGTGTTTGTTGCATGAATCATCCTACAACGAATACATTCGTCTTGTATAAACAAATGCTGCATGATGACATGCTGCATAGCTGAGTTAGAAAGCTGGCTGAGACGATTTTCTATCATACTCTGTTGCTATTACTTGAAATTACTTATTTCAAGGCGCAAACATAGATAAAAAAAATCATTTTCTATCTTCCTACTGGCAGAAAAATTTCGAAGATTATCGGGATATTTTTTGGTATGCAATTCTGGGTGTCCCATTTGAGACATAAACCGTCCCACAACGGATAAATCCGTTGCGCACAAGGAGGTTTTGCATGATAATATTGTCTTTATGCGTATCTGCACGCAAGCTTGGATATTGCTTGGCGCACCAGTTTAAACAGATATCTCCGATGCCTTTGTAACTTCCGTCGGAGGCGATGCGGTGAATCACATAATAGGGATCATCATTCAACCAGGCTCCGTCTTCGATGATGGCATAAAAAGGATCGGGACTCGGAACAAAACAGAATGTTCCGACGATTTTGCCATGTTCATCTTCGCATACATAGCAATGTCCGGCGGTGATTTCCCGGGCAATCAGTTCACGCTGTGGGTAGCCATTGATCCACTGGTTTCCGTTTCCTACAGATGCCATAAATTTGCGGGCATGATCGAATATCTCCATCAGGCGGTCTAAGTCTGAAAGCTGGCTGGGACGAATTTGTATCATATCTATAAACCTGTTAATTTGCTTATTTCGGAATACAAATGTACATCATTATTTTTATATTATCCTTTTCTTTTTCCTTTCATTAGAAATTCTTCAAAGAATGTATCACGGTAGCTATTGCCTATGGCAATCTCATAGTTACCTATATAAATGTCATTGTTATCGAATGAATCGATGTGACGGGTATTAACGATATACGACTTGTTTACCCGAAGGAACATATCTTGGGGCAGGAGCTCGGAGATGCCTTTCATATTCATGCGGGTAATGATGCGCTGCTCCGGGAGTTGAAGAATTACATAGTCTTTCAATCCTTCGATGAAGAGAATATCAGTGTAGTTTACTTTGAAGTATTTTCGTTCGGACTTCACGAAGAAATACTCGGAAGAAACATTGGTTTCAATAGCCTCTTTCTCTTCTTTCATCAATAATGAATGATAGGAGAGGGCTTTCTGTACTGCCTTTTGGAAACGTTCCGGTTCTATGGGCTTCACCAGATAATCGATAGCATCGACTTCATAGCTGTCCAGTGCATATTCCGTATAGGCGGTAGTAAAGATGATAAGTGTCCGTTTGGAGACGGTATGCGCGAATTCTATGCCGGTGATACCCGGCATCTGAATATCCAGAAAGATAAGGTCGACAGAATGTTCTTCCATAAACCGTGTGGCGGATACGGTATTATTGAACATGCCCAGTAGGCAAAGCTCTTTATTTTCTTGCACCAGCATTTCCATGGCCTCGCGTGCCAGTGGTTCATCATCTATTATAATACAATTCATAAATCCAGTTTTAAAATTACTACATACTTGTTTTCCGTCTCGGCTACTTCCAGCAAATAGCGACCGAGGTATAGGAGTTCAAGCCGGCGTCGGATATTAGTTAGTCCGATTCCACCCACATGGCTTTTGCCTGTTGCTACGGCAGGTTTGGAGTTCTCACATCGGAATTCCAGTTGATCGTCTTCAACCTTAAAGAAGAGGTGAACGTATGACGGATGTTCACTGTCGAAATTATGTTTCACGGCATTCTCAACAAAAGGAATGAACAGTAAAGCCGGTAATTGTATGGCATCGATACTACCTTCCTCAGTGATATTGTAATCAAAGTGATCACGCCGTACTTTTTCCAGATTCAGATAATCGTTCAGGAAGCGGATATCAGAGCGGAGAGGCACATGTTCGCGGAAGTTGTCATTCATCTGGTAACGCAATAAATCTTCAAGTTTAAATAATACTTTGGATGCCTCTGCGGGATTCTTCCGGATAAGAACATTGGCATTATTCAGCATATTGAACAGGAAGTGAGGATTTATCTGATTCTTGAGAAACTTCAATTCGGAATGCAGGGTGGCAGATTGGAGCTCATCTACCCGCTGGTTATAGAGTATCCAGTGGCGAAGAAGGAGTATGGCAGACATTCCGGCTACGGTAAATCCCATGGCCAATACTCCCGATATGGCATTTACCACGATAGGAAATAGGCTGTTATCGGATGCGGGAACCGAAATGTCGATAGTGAAAACTTGGAATATGGCTACAGCTACAATAACTGTCAGACTGACTCCGAATACACCGAGCACATACATCAACAGGCGATTTTTCAGCAGAAAGCGAGGGAATAGCCAAAAAAGATTGATATAGAAAACAGTATCAATGGAAATAAAATAGATGGCCCATCCCAACAACCTTTGAGGGAGACTGAGTGGGCGCATGGGGACATTCCAGAGTATGTTTACAGTAATCATGAATACTACGAATTGCAGAAACAAGTGCCTTGCCATCCGGTAGCGTGGGGCAAGCAGGAAACTGGTAAAACGGTTATTGATCATTTTCCACCTCCTTTCAATTCAAGCAGAATGCTCTGATTATTTAATTCCAACCGATAGTTCTCTCCGTATTGTAAATCGAGGCGTTGCCGGATTTTATTCAATTCCTGCTCCGGTTCCAGACAAGATATGGATACCTGACAGTTGAACAGAATGGTCTCATCTTTCGCTTGTAAATGAATTTCAATGGATGCGGATTGTTCTTCCTGTATTTCTATTTGTTTTACTGTGTATTGGATAAAAGGTATAAAGAGCAATGGGAATACAAATGTACGTCCTGTCTCTCCCGAGGCACTCATGTGGAAATCAAATTTATCCGAAACAAGTTGTTCCAGTTCCAGATAATTAGAAAGGAATTTAATTTCCGTATTTAGCAGCACTTTCTCCCGGTTACAGTCATACAACTGATAACGGAGTATCTGGCTCAGTTTCATTAGCATTTCCGAAGCTTTTCCCGGGTTCACCAATGCCTGCTCTCCTGAATGGTGGAGTACTCGGAATAACATGGAGGGACTAATTTGTTCTTTCAGATGTTCTATTTCGGACTGTAACCTGATTTTCTCCAGTTGCATCACCCGTTGGTTTTCCAGTATCCAGAGCCGCAACAGGACAGTCATACCGCCGCCCATGATGCTGAGAAGCGTCAATGGGAAAGAGGAAAGATAATCCATCACAAATGCCACCTTAGAATATCCCACGTAAATATTAGGTACAGAGAAGATATCGGATACAATATACTCCTGTGTAGCTTGAAAGATAAAAACTATAACTAAAGCACCTGACAGGGAAAGAATATACGTCAGATATCTTTGTTTGAGCAAGTAACGGGGTACCAGATAGAGCAAATTGAAATAAAAAATGCCACCGTAGAGCAGAAACATGTTGAAGATGAGAAGATAGGTCCACTTTCCCAATATCTCTATATAACCCTGACAGCTGAATAATACCAGATTACAAGCTATGACAAACAGTGCCACGACGACAGTAGTATGTCTGGCTACCCGGAAGCGTGAACTGACGAGGAAGCGATATAGAAAAGAATTATCATCGCCTATAATAGGTATTACTTTCATGGGAATATCTTTCATTTGAGGTGACGAAGATAGAATAAATTCATATAAAACACAGGATTATCCTAAATTAAAACTCTATTTTGTAGCTGATATTGGTCAGACCTGTTTTCTGTTCACTTGCCTCTATCTTTCCTGTTTTTATATTATAGAGGTGCTGAATGAACTCTTTGCTACCTGTAAAGTTGAGGCCTTTCACGGAGAATTCATGAGATACACGTCGTTTATTGATGCGGTAGCTTACCGTATAATTACCAATCAGCATCGGAGAGCGTTGAATGGAATATGCCCGCGTTTCGTCATATTGCACTTCTTTGTCGGGGTGGGCCATTGTTGCTTCCACATCTATCGGAGCATAGCGTTCTCCACCTTGTAGGGTAAGCTTCATGTTGACACTGAGAATGTTTTGTTTGTTGCGTCCCAGCATCCATTCTTTGCCGATCAGTCCGTTCAATACATATTTCCGGTTGAAACGTGTGTTGTTCCAGATACCATCGCCACCGCAATAACGGGAGTCGAACAGAGAGGCGGTTATCATATAATAAAGTCCTTTGTTTAGTGTCCGTTCCCAAGTGAAGTCTACACCGAAGTTGCGTCCTCGTCCTTTGTTCACTAAAGCGTTTTCCACGAAGAATTCATCTCGGTTAAGTACCGAAAAGGAGCTGTCGCGCATGACGGGTACATCGTATAGAAACTGAATGTAAGGTTCCACTTTCAAGCTTGTATTTTCTGAAACCTTATAGGCGAATGAAAGCATCAGATGGTGTGCTTTGGTGAAATCTAGGTTTTTGTTTACTGACTGGTCACCGGTGCTTTGCGTCTTTACGAAGTAAACATCCATCTTTTCCATACGGCTGTACATGCCATAAGCCAAAGCAAAGGAAGTTCGGGTATTGGTTTGCCATTTCAGGCTGGTACGCGGTTCAAGGGTCCAGTGGTTATTTAGTGTAAGCAGTTGGCCGTGCAGTCCGAAGTTCAGGTTTAGTTTGTCGTTTATTCCCCATGCAGAGCTGTTGTAGGCTGAAATCAGGCTGGTGTTTCCATCTCCTTTTGAGATTGTTTCCAACGGCTGATCGATGAATGGAGCAAGCTCGAAATTCATATTGTAGAACATTTGCGTGAAGGTGAATCCGGTTTTGTTGGTAAAACGGTTGCTTACTTTCCGATTCAGTGATGAAGTCAGTATCAGGTTCGTGCTTCTGCTGTTCTGATCGATGTAAGGTGAAGGATTAAATTCTCTGTCGTAAGTGGTTTGAATAGCCTCTTGGTCGGAATAAGTTCCGGCAAGTGTGGTTTTCAGCAAGGTGTTTTCATTGAAGAAGTAGCGATGAGTAACACCTCCGGCTGCCATGTACTGGGTGGAGCGCCCTTGTCCGGCATCTTCCAGATAATCCCATTTATCAGGATTCTTTTCGAGTGAACTTTTATATTTGTCAAGCAATGCAGTACCCCATACGGCAAAAGTACCTGCGTGTCGGGTAGGGAAGTTTAGTTTGAAGTTCAGGTCTTGATAGTCCATCTTTCCACCTAAGTCTACGTTCAGTAATCCGGTAGTAGAGTAGCGATAATTAAAGATATACGAAGCCTTACGCTTCTTACTTAACGGACCTTCGGAAGCGAAATCTATTCCCATGATGCCTACCTGGAATGTATTCTCATTTCGTTGGTTGTTTCCGTTGCGTAGTTTCATGTCGAAGACGCCGGAAACGGCATTACCGTATTCTGCCGGAAAAGCACCCGTGAAAAAATCTGAGTTTCCTAAAACCTGTGCACTGAGTGAGGAAAGAATTCCACCTCCTAAAGTGGCGATATCTGCGAAATGGTTTGGGTTTGGAATTTCCACATCTTCCAGTCGCCATTGTAATAAATGCGGGGCATTACCGTGGATGGATATACCATTATTGGAAACGCTTGGCGTTACTCCGGCAAATGAGGCAACCAATCGGGCCGGATCATCAAATCCGCCTGCATAGCGGCTTGCTTCCTCCACGCTGAGCATACGTGCTCCTGCGACAGCCATTTTATTCATTGCTTCGTTCCGGTTGTGTGCATGCACCACTACTTCGCTCAGTTCGTTTACGCTTTCCAGCAAAGCTATTTCCAGATAGACTTCTTTAGCGGAAGTCACCAAAATCTCCCGCACAGTTGTCGGTTCGTATCCCATAAACGAAGCTTGCACGGAATGGCGGCCTACCGGAACTTTGGGAAGTGCGAAACGTCCGAGACTATCGCACATCATCCCTAAACCCGGAATGTCCGTCAACTGTATCGTTGCATAGGGTATAGGGTGCCCCGACGCTCGGTCATTAACCACTCCTCGTAGTGTTTGTATAGGACGCCCACTACTTTGTGGGATATTCTCATCATCGACTGATGCTTGTCCGGGGATATTAGAAACTTCTTTTCCGAAAGAGCAAATTGAAATTAGTAATGCGATTATTACTAATACTTTAGTTTTATCCATCTTTATCGTTTTGAGTTTAATGCGACAAAGATAGGTCTCTGCTATAGGCTACTCTTTTATTTGAGACGAACCGGATGGGTTTGTAGACGAAACTCGGAAATAGCGGCTAAAGCTTGCTCTGCTTTTTCTTCAGGTACAAAAATGTGATCATGATAGTATGCAGCAACCACATTGGCACTAATATTCTTTTCTGCCAGTTTTGCTGAAAATGCAGCCGTTAGCCCAACAGCATCTAAGCTTGAATGGACATTCAGGGAAATGAGTTTATAAACGGATTCATAATCTATATTTTTATCGATAGCCTCTTGTTGGGTGATGATAAGCGTCAGTCCCTCTTTTTCATGGAAGAAGCCGATGGGGTTCAGTTGATGTATGTCATCCCTATGGAATTCGGGAAAAGTACAAAAAACAAAATTGCGTTCATCCAGAACAGGATCGATACTGGATAATAATGTCTCTAAATCTTTGATACCTGCCATAATATATTGATTTATAATCTTTTTCTTCTTGCTGCTGAAGTGATTCTTAATATGACTTCAAGTGCAAAAATAGTACTTTTTTTATGATTTAACGGAAGAACCTTTATACTTGCGGCTTCTTCCTGTTTTGTCTACTACGAAGATTTTACCAGTTGTACAACTCGTATGTGTCAAGTTGTATAACTCAGGCTGCATGAGTTGTACAACTGGTAGGTCTTTCGTAGTAAGTAAGAGAAAGAAAGGTAGTAAGCTATTTGCTTTCTAACTTAACCCATGATTTACAGTTTATTTCTTTCAGGAATTCCTTATCATGTGATATGGCGATTACCGTTCCTGTATAGTCCCGGATGGTTGCCGTAATAATCTCGATGCTTTCAATATCCAGGTTATTGGTCGGTTCGTCCAGTATGAAGACATCCGGGGTATTATCTGCAATCATCAGACAACAAAAAGAGAGACGCATCTTTTCTCCACCACTAAGCAATTTGCAAGGCTTGTTCCATGTAGCTACTGGAAAAAGGTAACGGTTCAAAATAGTTTTCAATTCATGCTCCGGTAGATGACGATGGTTGAAATGATCAACCTGTTTCAGAATACTATATTCATTATGGATAAGAGAGTATTCCTGATCCAGATAAACAGTGCTGAAATCAATACGGTCAAGTGTTCCGCTGACGGCAGCAAGTTCGCCGCAAATCAGCTTTAGCAATGTAGTTTTACCACTGCCGTTATTGCCTTCAATATAGAAGCGGTTGCCACTCCGTAACTGAAAGCTTAACGGTGTTATCCACATGGGTTGGGGAGCATCCGGATATTGAAAGTTCATTTCTTTTGCAGTAGCCAATATCTTACCTTCATGCAGAGTGGAGGCATTGAAATTTGTTTTTAATTTCTCTGCAAAGGGAAGAGTACTTTTTATATTTTGCATGTCCTGCTGTAACTTTTCAGCTTTCTCGGTCTGTACACTTTTTAGTTTATTAGTACTTACTTCCGCCCTGTTTTTCATAGCACCCATCATAATGCGGGGAATGCCTTTCTTGATGGCAGCCTTTTCACCCCGTACATTCTGTTTTGCCTTTTGTTCCGCTAATTCACGGGCAGTTTTCCGGGCAAGCCGCAGGGCTTTTTGCTTTTCTTCCAGTTGCTCTTGTAGGGCATTCAGTTGGATTCCTTTTTGTTCCTTAAAGAAATCGTAATTGCCGCCATAGAAAGTTAGTCCGTTAGAGGCTAATTCACAAATGGCAGGTAATTGGTTTAGTAAGGTACGGTCATGGCTGATAACAAGTACAATGGCCGGAGTGCGCCGTACGAAATCATATAACCGTTGCCGTCCTGTTGCATCCAGATGGTTTGTTGGCTCATCCAGTAGAATAGCGACAGGTGAGTGCAATTCCATGCCGGCAAGAAAGATACGTGTTTTTTCTCCCCCGCTTAATCCGTCCATCAGACGGGAGAGGGGAATACCATCCATTCCCCATGCCGACAAGGCAGCTTGGGCACGTTCTTCAATGTTCCAGTCATCATTCAGTGTGGTGAAATGTTTTTCAGATACATCTCCGTTCAGGATGGCATGTAAGGCTTCCAGTTTGCCATCTATCCTTAAAGCCTGTGCAATGGTCCGGTCATCATATTGCCCGAAATGTTGAGGCACATAATAGAGATGTTCCGGGTGGCTGACCGTCCCGGTTGTAGCAGATAAATCACCTGCAATAATCCGCATTAAAGTGGATTTTCCGCAACCGTTGTTTCCGGTCAGTGCCATTTTGTCTCCCGGGTTGATAACAAGGTTCAAATGTTGGAATAAGATTTCTTTGTCGGAATGGATATAGCTAAGATCTCTGATAATAATACTCATGGTAAATACTGTGTTTAAAGAGGTGAATACACTGTATCAAAAAGTGTTTTGGATACAATAAAATCTCGATTGTGGAGGGGATAGACAAACACAGTATTGGCTAAACATTCACGTTTGTGATGCTCAGCGTTCTGAATTATAAAGCATGTAAAAAGTGATGTTTACCGAAATGTTTGTCTTTACTTGGAAATTCTCATCGTAGTAATTATTAGTTAGTGGGCGCAAAGATAGGTATTTCTTTTGGATATTGCAATATTACTATCAAAAGGTGGATGTTCTGAGTATTTCGATAAGCCTTCGATTATTAGACTTTTAGGTAAAATACCGTTTTTAAGAAGATTTTCTTAAATTGTAGAATAAAACCATATATTTGCTAAATAAAACCATATATTTGCAAAATATAGGGTGTATCTCGTCAGAGAACAATTAATCATTATACTTAATTTATCTCAATAAATCTCGTATGAAATCTACTGATTCCGAACAAGAAGGAGTCGGCATGGAACTGAAACAGTACCGTAACCGGCTCGAACAAATGGTCGAAGAAAAATCTAAGGACCTGATTGCCATTCAAGAAAATCTGGAAGCAACCAACCGGCGGCAGGCATTATTCATAAAAGTGTTGCAAATATTACAACTGGAACCGGACATACCTACAGCCATGAATATGGCACTTGCTGAAATAGGTCGCTATACCGGTGTTGACCGGTTGGCAACATGGGAAAACCATCTTGACGGGGTCACGTACGGATGCACCAACGAATGGTGCAACGATGGTATCGAGCCGGCCATAGATTATCTGCGGAGTATGACCATTGAAGCGGGAAAGCCATGGTTTGACATGCTCGAAAAGAATCATATCATCTGTACGTCCGATATCTATTCGCTCGACCCCTTTATTACCCAGATGCTTGAGGTGCAAGGCGTAAAAGCCATTGCTGTTTTTCCTCTGTCGCAGTTAGGGGTACATTTCGGTTTCCTGTCATTTAACTTTTGCTGGAATAAGCAGTGGGATGAAAAGGATGTGGAATTAATGAGCCAGATATCGCAAATTGTATCTACCGCTACGAAACGTTGGCAGGTAGAAACGTCCCTGCAATTGTCTCAACGAACTATGCAAAAGGTATTGGATAACATCAATGCCAATATTTTTGTTTGCGATTATGATACACAGAAGGTACTCTTTGCAAACAAACCTTTCAGGGAAGAAGCCGGGCAGGTTTCGGAAAATGCAGAATGTTGGAAAATGCTGAATGCAGGATTGAACGGTTTGTGTGCGCATTGCCCGAAACCGCAGTTGCTCGATGCCAACCGTAAGTTCACAGGTGTTCATTTCTGGGAAGACTACAATCCCGTTACCGAACGCTGGTATACCATTCAGAGTATGGCGATAAAGTGGCTTGACGGACGATGGGCAATCATGGAATTGGCTACTGATATCACTACCCGTAAGCAGGTAGAATTGGAGTTGATTCAGGCCAAGGAAAAAGCAGAAGAGTCAGATAGACTAAAATCGGCATTCCTTGCTAATATGAGCCACGAAATACGTACTCCTCTGAATGCTATTGTGGGGTTCTCGAGCTTGCTTGCCGAAGCCGATGATGATGAGCGTGAATCGTATATGTCTTTGGTAGAGGAGAACAACGAACTGTTGCTCAACCTTATTTCTGACATTCTGGATATTTCTAAAATAGAGGCCGGTACAGTGGAGCTGACTATAACAAGGGTGGATTTGCCCCGACTTTGCCGTGAGGTAATTTCCACTTGTTCACACAAAAAACATGAGGAAGCGGTTGTACTGCGTTTTGACGAAAGCTCGCCACAGATAATGGTTGATGCCGACAAGAACCGAATCATGCAGGTGCTTTCTAATTTCGTAACGAATGCCTTGAAATTTACGATCAAGGGATCGGTTACTCTTTCCTATAGATTGGAAAATGACACTCAGGTGCGTTTCTGTGTGACGGATACTGGTAAGGGTATTCCTGCTGAACAGCAGCATGAAATTTTCAGTCGCTTTGTGAAACTCGACTCGTTCTCTCAGGGGGCCGGTCTTGGATTGTCTATATGCCAGAGTTTGGTAGAGCGAATGGGAGGAGAGATTGGAGTAGACTCCCGCGAGGGAAAAGGTTCGTGTTTCTGGTTCACACATCCATATACGCTTGATGCCTCATTGGACTCGGATGCTGTAACAAAGGGTGGTGACCAGGTTATAAAGATCATCTCAAGAAATTATAAACCTCTGATTCTGGTGGCCGAGGATATAGACAGCAACTATTTACTGATCGAGGCACTTCTCAGGAAGGATTATCGTCTGCTGAGAGCACATGATGGTAATGAGGCTATAGAGCTTTTCAATACTCAATCTCCTGATCTTATATTTATGGATATGAAGATGCCGGGTATGAACGGAATAGATACAGTCGTTATGTTAAGGGAGGGCGGTGCCCGGGTGCCCATCATTGCACTTACGGCATTTGCTTACGACGATGATAGGGCATTGGCACTCAATGTGGGTTGCAATGACTTTTTGACCAAACCTGTTTCGCCACTTGAGTTACGCAGGATGGTCAGTAAATGGATAGAGAAAGAAACTAAATAAATCAGAAGGATTACTCCATAGAAGATGCGTCGAATGATAGAGGTAACAAAGCACCTACATTCTTCATTTCATAGATACCTTTTTTCCCGAAAAGTAAAATGCGCATGGGTTGCCTGAAGCGTTTTTCCGTTTCAAGCATTACCTGGCGGCATGCACCACAGGGAGGAATCGGATCATCCAGGAAATCCCGTTCATTGCGTGCGGCAATGGCAAGAGTTTCTACTGCCTGGTCGGGATATTGGGAGTTTGCATAAAATAAAGTGGTACGTTCGGCACAAAGTCCCGACGGGTAAGCTGCATTCTCCTGATTGGTACCTGTGACAACTGTACCGTCTGCCAATCGTGCAGCGGCGCCTACTGAAAAGTGTGAATAGGGGGCATAGCTACGTTGGGTAGCCTCACGCGCTGAATCTATGAGTTGGCGGTCGGCATCACTTAATTCACTATAATCGTATATTTTAATGTCAATTTGTAAGGTCAAATCTTTCATAAGGCAGTAAGGTATATTGTAATTAATGTTACAAAGTTAGGAAAGAGATTGGTAATTCCAATTCTTTTTAAGATTTTTGTACCTCAACTTATATTGCTATGAATAGAATGAACGCTATCAGACTCACTGCAATCCTGGCACTTCTGGTTTGTACCGTTTCCGCCCAGGCGCAGCGCAAGAATGCCCGTTACGTGGAATATATAGAGAAGTATGCTCCGCTTGCCGTACAACAAATGAAGGAACACAAGATACCTGCCAGTATTACTCTGGCTCAGGGACTTCTTGAAAGTGGTGCCGGACAAAGTGCATTGGCACGCAAAAGTAATAACCATTTCGGTATTAAGTGCGGTAATAACTGGCGTGGGCGCACAGTGCGTCACGATGACGATGCCCGCAATGAATGTTTTCGGGCTTACAGTAATCCCAGAGATTCTTATGAAGATCATTCTGCTTTTCTGAAGCGGGGTGCGCGTTATGCATTCCTGTTCGATTTGAAGGTTACGGACTATAAAGGTTGGGCACGTGGTTTGAAGAAAGCCGGATATGCTACTGATCCCTCTTATGCGAACCGTTTGATAACGATTATAGAGGATTATGAACTTTATAAGTATGACAGTCGCGGTATGAGTAATCGTGAAAACCGTAATTGGGAGAAAGAACTGAAGAAGAAACCTTGGCTGGCTAATCCGCATCAGGTATATATAGCTAATGATATAGCCTATGTCGTAGCTCGTGACGGCGATACTTTCCGTTTATTGGGCAAGGAGTTCGATATCAGTTGGAAGAAGCTTGTGAAGTATAATGACCTGCATAAGGATTATACATTGGAAGCGGGTGATATCATCTATTTGAAAAGTAAGAAAAAGAAAGCCTCTAAGCCGCATACGGTTTACATCGTGAGAGATGGCGATTCCATGCATACCATTTCGCAAAAGTACGGTATACGGCTGAAGAACCTGTATAAGATGAACCGGAAAGATGATGAATATATACCGGAAGTAGGCGACAGGTTAAGATTAAGATAAATAGATTGCATATACTAAAAATGACTGCTTATAGGCAGTCATTTTTAGTATATGGCAGACAATTGTAACAGAGATATAATTTGCTTGTAACCGGAAAGTCCTTCTCATGGGCATACTTTTGCACTTTCTTTTAAAATATTCCGGTTATGGCAACAAGCGACCCTTTTTATGAGGACGAGTACTTGCTTTCCTTGCTAAGGCAAGGCAGTCAGGATGCATTTACGCAGATATACAATAAGTATTACTCTATGCTATACTCCTTATCTTGCAGGTACTTGCAAGACAGGGAACTTGCTGAAGACGTGGTTCAGCAGGTCTATTTGCGTTTATGGGAATCCCGTTCTTCTGTTTGCATTACAGCGAGTCTGAAAAATTACCTTTATACAATGGCGAAGAATCATGTTCTGAATATGATTCGTGATAAGAATGAATGGATAGTCAGGCAATATGAAAACATTCAGCAGGAAAATGATATTGCAGACGACGGTTTGCAGGAAAAGCTGGAGGAAGAAAGAAAACTGAGTTGCTTCTACCGGGCTGTAAAGCAACTGCCGGGAGCTAAACGGGAGATATGTCTGCTGAAAATATATGAAGGGTTGAATAATCAAGAGATAGCTCATAAACTGAATATGCCGGTGGGGACAGTGAAGAACTATTATACGCAATCCATACAGTTATTGAAATACTACCTCAAAGAATTATATTGATGAATACAGTAGAAGATGCAATGATGAACAAGGTACTTGCCGGTGAAGCCGGTAAGGAAAAGGCACGAGAGTGGGGGCGTTGGCTTGCTACGGATGAAGGGCAGGCGTATCTTGCTGTGCAAATGGATGCCGATTTCTTTGAGGAAAGAGAAGATATGGATGACAGTATCTGTGAAGAATCTCGTAAAAGGGTATTCTGCAATCTGCAAAAGAAGATTTCGGGAAAACGTTTTGCTGTACTAACTTTAAAAGTGGTGGCGGCGATGACACCTGTTGCAGCAGTTGTAGCTATATTACTCTATCTTAATACGCAGGTTTCTCTTTTTGAACATCCGTTTTATCAGGATATCCATGTGGCGAAGGGAGAACGGATGCAAATTGCTTTTCAAGATGGTACCCGTGTTTATTTGTATCCCGGTTCCCATCTTCGTTATCCGGATAAATTCGGTTTGACGGACAGGAGGGTGACTTTGGATGGAGAGGCTTATTTTAAAGTGAGCAAGAATTCTCACAGACCCTTCATTGTCGATTTGGATAAGGCTTCTATTCGGGTGACAGGAACTTCTTTTCATGTACAGGCCTATGCTTGTGAGCCGGACATCACAGTTGAACTGGATGAGGGGCAGGTAGATCTACTTTATGGTGACCGGAAAGAATATTCTTTGCGTCCGGGTGAATCACTTATATATGATAAAGTGAAAAATGCTTGTATGCTTCAATTACAGGAAGGAGGAAACGGGCTTATTCGTTGGAAAGAACAAGAGATCGATTTTCGGAATACTTCGATGAAGGAAGTGCTGAAAGAATTGGATTTGCATTATGGGATTCCTTTCTGCATTGAAGATACGGCTGTTTATCAGTATTCTTATACTTTATGTGTGAAGAAGGCTTCTCTGGAAGAAGTGATGAAGACACTTGAAATAATCTCCCCAGTCCGTTTTCAGAAGGGAGATACCGTCCGGGTACGGATGAAATAGTATTGACATGTAAAAGACATGTTCCCGTTATACACTTTAGTTCCCCCTTTGTGTCAATAGTACGTATAAAGATCATATTGAATTAATTTCATTAATCATTTAACGTATAAAAATGAAACGAGGTATTTTGATTGTTTTAATGTTTTTTCTGAGCTTGGCTTCTGTTATGGCTGCTCAGAAAGTAACTCTGAAGTGTAGGGAAGTTGCCTTAAAGGAAATCTTCGCCAGAATTACGAAACAGACAGGGCTGACGGTAGCCTATAGTTCGCAGGTGCTTAATGCAGATACAAAAATCAGTATTGAGACAGAGAATGCGGAAATAACAGAAGTCTTGGAGAAATTGCTACCCGCTACAATAGGGTATAAGATTGAAAATAATTCGATTCTGATATTCAAAAAGGAAGTTTCCAGAAAAGCTTCTACAGTCAGGATGAAGGGAGTTGTTTTTGATAAGAAGACGCGGGAACGGTTGGCAGGTGTAACGTTGGTTCTGAATGATAATCCGTCTGTAGGTACCATTACTGATATGGATGGAGTGTTTCAGATAACTGCTGCCCAGGGTAGCAAGTTGAAGGTGTCTTATATAGGATACGAAACGCAGATGGTTGCTATGAGTCCGGTTGAGGAATTGAAAGTGGAACTTGATCAGGACAACTTCAAGCTGGATGAGGTTGTGGTGACCGGTCAAGGAGCTGAAGTGCAGAAACGCCGGTTATCATCGAATGTAACTACTGTCAGCAGTAAAGAACTGGAACGCATGAAACAGGGGCGTATAGATCAGGTATTGCAAAATGCTCTCCCCAATGTGCAGATAACGATGTCCAGCGGCCAGGCGGGTGCAACTTCATTGGTAAAGTCAAGGGGGTTGTCTTCCGCTTTCTCTAACTCTACTCCCGTGATTTATGTAGACGGAGTGCGTGTGGACAATATGAATACAGGTGCAACTTTGAATAACTCATTAAGCGGAAACAGCGCAGTGACCGGTTCTATCGGTGATATTCCGATGGAGAATATCGATCACATTGAGTATGTGACGGGTGGTGCGGCTACTACTCTCTACGGTTCGGATGCAGCCAATGGCGTTATTCAGATTTTCACAAAGAAAGGAGCAGAGCAGAAGACCACGTTCTTTGCCGAAACTCAATTGGAGGCGGATATTGCTTCTTCCCAGTTTTATCATTTTAAACGTACCAAAGAACTGTTGCATCAGACAGGCTTTACGCAGAAGTACCGCATTGGTTTTGACGGTGGAACAGAAAAGTTCGGTTATAGTTTTGGCGGTAGCATGAGTAATGGTACGGGAACTCTGATAAAGAACGGTAACGAGGATCGCAAATATGACTTGCGTTTCGGTTCGAGAATGAAGTTCAATGAGCAATTTGAATATCAGAATTCATTTGGTATGGTGATACAGGACTTCGCGAGAAGTCGCAACGGTAATCAGGGAGGATATACCGGATTGTGGTTTACAGAAGGTGCTGCGGCTACCAACTTCAGATATACGGATGCAGCGGGCGAACTGGTGAATTATGGCGCTGATTTGGATGCATTGGATGATTATACTTTTGCTCAGATGAAGGCTTTTGTTACGAAAGCGGAAGCGTTGCAAAACAACCGTGAGTCCGTAAAGCGTTTTCAGACTTCTCAATCTCTGAGTTATGCTCCCCTGACTAATCTGACTTTCAAAGGGGTATTAGGAGTTGATTATCGATTGAACACCAATAAGAACATCATAACTAATGAATATCTGATTCACACCCAACAGAAACCGGAAGGAACGTCAGATGCAGGAAGCATTTCCAACTTCGACCGCAACTATTTTGGTCTGACTCTGGATTTGAACGGACAGCATAAATATCGCTATAAAGATGTTTTTAGTCTGATTTCTACAGCAGGCTTCCAGTTCTTTAGCACTTATGACCACCAGTCGGTATATAATGGAACAAACGTACGCGATGGTGCCCAGATAATAGAGGGTGCAGGAACATTAACTTCTAATGAATGGTTGAGCTATCTGTATAATTACGGTTACTTTATTCAGGAAAATATCGGTTTCCTGGACCGCTATTACATTGATCTGGGATTGCGCTCGGACTATAATACTGCTTTTGGTGACAATGTAGGCTGGCAGTATTATCCCAAAGTGGGACTTTCTTATGTTCTCTCCGAAGAACTTTTTATGCAGAGACTGAAAGAGAATAATCTTGTAAGCAGTTTCCGTATTCTGGCCAACTATGGTATTGCCGGTAGTTATCCTCCTGCTTTTGAATATCAACGCACTGTGGCGTTCAATTCTTTCCAGGGAGGGCAAGCCGCTTCTTTTGGTAAATATGGAAATCCGGACCTGGCACCCGAAAAGAAACATTCGTATGAAGCCGGTTTTAATGCTGTGCTCTTTAACCGTGTGTTGAATCTGGGATTTACTTATTATTATGCTCTGACCAAAGACGCTCTTTTCAGTATCCCGTCCCTTCCTTCATCCGGTCAGTCTGCCAATTATTTATCTAATGTCGGTGAAATAGAGAATAAAGGTATTGAATTGAGCATAGGGCTGCAAATAGTGGATACAAAGGATTGGAATGTTCGCCTGAATGCATCTTATAATACGAATCATAATAAAGTACTGAGTATTGGTAATGCAGTGCCTTTTGCTATTGGCGGTTTCTCTTCGCGAACGGTTCAAACGGTGGTAGCTGAAGGAGAACCGGTAGGTTTCATCCGTGGTTATAAGGCCGTACTGAATCCGGATAACTCACTGAAGGAAATTCTGCCTTTACAGAACCTGGGTTCTACACTTCCTACAGCTTATGGTAACTTCTCTTTGTCGGCAAGTTATAAGAATCTTTCGTTCATGCTCAGTGGTGATTATCAATATGGAGCTTATGTACATTCGTTCGACCGCCAGTTCCGTTTCTCAAAGGGTCTGAAAGACGATGCTATTCCAGAGAAAGCATTGGAAGGACTTGACCAGGGTGCTAACTGGCTTAACTTCACTAACTTTTTCGTAGAGAAATCAGATTTCTTGAAAATCAGGAATATCGGAATAGTTTATGATTATAAGCCGAAAAAATATCTGAAATCAGTCAATCTGGCTTTCAATGTTTATAATCCGTTTGCCTTTACAGCCTCATCGGTAGACCCGGAAGTTGCCTTGGCAGGTGCCCGTTCGCAAGGTGCAGTAGCAGTAGGTGGATTGAACTACTCTTCTTATTCCACTCCCCGCCAGTATGTAGGAACGATACGTGTCTCTTTTTAATCATTAGTTTAACTCGTAAATAAATATAGATATGAAATTAAAAAAATATATGTTGATAGCTTCTCTGGCTTGTGTTTGTTCGTCTTGTGAACTTTTGCAACCGAATGAGATCATCAATCCGAATGTAGATGAAGATACATTTCTGAAAACTCCTAATGCTATGAGTACCTGGGTAAACGGAGCCAACCGCTCGTTTGCCACGATTATCGGTTCGTATGTGGAACTGACTGAAATACTCTCCGATAATTATTTTAATAACTATAGTCAGAGTAGTAAGGTTTTCGATTTTCCCACGATTCTGTATACGGATATAGATGTAACCAATTTGCAACGCCATGTAGGTACGTTGCGGGAAACGGCGATCCAGGGATTAGAGGTGGTGGCTAAGGCCGATGCAACTACTACAGATGAACAACGCTATAATCTCTATTATATCAAGGGATATTCTTATCTTCTGGCAGGAGAATATTTCCGGGCGCTCCCTATTGAAAATGGGGGAGAGGTGAAAGGCTGGAAAGAGAACCTAAATCTGGCTATCTCTACATTTACGGAAGCTTTGAAATTTACAAGTGATACGGATGAAACGGCATTTATCAACACCTTGATAGCCCGTGCTTATTATCGGCTGGGAGATAAAGTAAATGCAGTGAAGTACGCCGATAATGCCTTGGCATTATCAACAGATTTCACAAAACAAGTAACATTTGATGGGGAGAATGGTGTGATAAGCTCTATTCAGGGATATATTTATGGCACCAATTTCCAGCCATTGCCTCGCCTGGATTTCCTTGACCCGAAATATTTTCAGACTAAAGCAAGAGAGGCACGTCCTATCTGTATTGCTAAAGCGGAAGAGCCCTATTTGATTTTGGCTGAGGCAGCTTTAGCTGACAATGATTTAAACGGAGCAAAGAGTCTTTTGAAAACATTGCTGACACTCGTCAGAAATCGTCCGATGGCGACAGATATAAGTGATCAGTTGGAAGGCCGTTATAACGGGGGGTATAAAGAATATCCTAACAGTTCGGAATACCGGGTGGCTGCATCTTCGGAGGATGAATTCAGAGGCGGACTTGTGCTCGACCGTCAGGCACCTCATTTGATTTCTGTTCTTTATATTTCCGGTACTTCCGTTACAGAAGCAATGATTGATACTCCGACCACAGTCGATGGGCTTTTAGAAGTACTCTACCTGATGCGACAGGAAATTTTTATGGCGGAAGGCAGACGTGCTGCCGATCTGGGTATTCGTTTTCCGGTATGTGAAACGGAAGCTGCCAATACACCTTCGGCAGCAGAATATACTATTGCGCAGATTCCTTCTTTCATTCCTTTGAATCAGGATATGGATGCTTTTGAAATGAATAAGGAAACAAAAACGGTTGTGATTAAATACAATATGAACCGAATTATTGTACAGAATAAATCTTCGGAATATGTAGCGCCTTTCTTCAATTAAAGTTCTTCATGAAATCTTTTCCATTATTCATTCGCTTTGTATCAGGGGAGTGTTTTGTTCGCGACTAATGAATATTGTACTTATCCTTAGGAATAATTGGATGTCAACCTTGGTCAACAGCCCTGTCAACCTTGGTCAACAGGCCCGTTAACCAAGGTTGACAGAGCTGTTGACCAAGGTTGACACCTGATAATACTTATTATAGAGTTACCAAACAAGCCGGGCAAAAGCAGACGATTACTTGTCTGTTATAAATTGATCGCTGAAGCTTTTGATGCAAAATGCATGGGATGAACCTTTTAAAGTGTTATATACCTATCCGAAAATGTACAGGGTGTTCGATATCGGACACCCTGCTTTTCTCTTTTTTTACTTGTTATCAGCTACTTACATTTTTGGCACGCATTTAGTATATATAAATAATGTGAATAATATGCCTGTTCGTTTTTAAAAGCGGAACAGGCTGAAATCTGATAAAATAATAAATAACTCAATATTCAACATGGACAGAGAAATTCCGAAAGAAGTGCGTAATAAAGAACGCAATAAGAAAATTATCCGTTACGGCGGCATCGGCGTGGTAAGTATAATAGTTATCAGCGTACTCATCTCATTTTTGCGTACGGGAGTGAAAACGAAAGACTTGGTGTTTTCTACAGTAGATAAAGGCACGATTGAAGTTAGTGTCAGTGCATCGGGAAAAGTGGTGCCGGCTTTTGAGGAAATTATCAATTCACCTATCAATACCCGTATTGTAGAGATATATAAGAAAGGTGGAGATAGTGTAGATGTAGGCACGCCGATTTTGAAGCTCGACTTGCAGAGCGTGGAGACAGACTACAAGAAATTGCTGGATGAAGAGCAAATGCGCAGCTATAAGCTGAACCAACTCAAAGTGAATAATCAGACCAAACTGAATGATCTGGCAATGAAGATTAAAGTATCGGCCATGCAGTTGAACCGTAAGAAAGTGGAATTGCGCAATGAGCAATATCTTGACAGCTTGGGTTCGGGAACTACGGATAAAGTGCGTCAGGCGGAACTCAGCTATAATGTAGCACAGTTGGAATATGAGCAGCTGAAACAGCAGTATGACAATGAAAAGGAAGTACTTGCTGCCGAATATAAAGTTCAGGAGCTGGATTTCAGTATTTTCCGTAAAGGTCTTGCCGAGATGAAGCGTACATTGGATGATGCACAAGTTCGCTCTCCGCGCAAAGCTATCCTTACCTATATTAATAACCAAATTGGTGCGCAGGTGTCTCAAGGAAGCCAGCTTGCTGTAATCTCCGATCTTAGCCATTTCAAGGTGGAAGGTGAAATTGCAGATACGTATGGTGACCGTGTGGCTGCCGGTGGCAAAGCGATTGTAAAGATTGGCAGTGAGAAATTGGAAGGTACGGTCAGCAGTGTGACTCCTTTGTCAAAAAATGGAGTGATCTCTTTCACAGTACAACTGAATGAGGATAATAACCGCCGCTTACGTTCGGGCTTGAAGACGGATGTGTATGTGATGAATGCCGTGAAAGAAGACGTGATGCGGATTGCCAATGCTTCTTATTATGTAGGACGTGGTGAATATGACCTCTTTGTGCGTGACTCTGATAAAGAAATAGTGAAGCGTAAAGTGCAATTGGGCGATAGCAATTTCGAGTTTGTAGAGGTTATCAGTGGTTTGCAGCCGGGCGATCAAGTGGTAGTGAGCGACATGAGCCAGTATAAAAATAAGAATAAGCTGAAGTTGAATTAGCCTAAATAACGCAGGATATGTTAAGAATATATTTAAAGCAAGCGTGGAGCCTGCTGAAAGAAAATCCGTTGGTCAGCGGACTTTCTATTGCAGGAACGGCACTGGCCATTACCGCTGTAATGATGATTATTCTTGTGATACAAGTGCGTTTGGCCGAATATGCACCAGAGACAGAGCGCAGTCGTATGTTGCACATTGTTGCAACCCGTTCTTTCCTAAAAAGTAATGATGGAAACTGGAATAATGGGGGAATGGGAAAACGTGTGGTACGTGAGCTTTTCTATAATCTGAAAACCCCGCAGGAGGTGAGTGGCTATGCCCGTAGCACGGTATCCGTTAGTTCCGTTGCCAAGCGTACCTTTACAAAATACCGGGCTACCTATACAGACGAACGTTTTTGGAAAATATTCGATTACACATTTCTGAATGGCGCTCCTTTTACGTACGAAGATAATGAAAGTGGCATCCGTAAGGCAGTTATCAGTGAAAAACTGGCACGCCGCCTCTTCGGTAAGACGGAGGTGAAAGGACAGAGATTATTTATTAATCGGACAGAATACACGGTATGTGGTGTGGTGAAAGATGTACCTCGTACTGCCCGTTACGCCTATTCAGATGTATGGTTGCCCTATAATTCGAGTGCCGCTATGGAGACGGCTGCCAATGTGTATGAGGGGCTGGTAGGTCCTTTCAATGTTGTGATGCTGGCACATGGCACCGATAATTTTACTGCTATCCGTGCAGAAGTGGAAAAGGTTACTAAACAACTGAATACGAATACATCGGAATATGCTGTCAGCTTCTTTAACGGGCCGATGACTAATCTGGATCTGTTGGTAACCGATAATAATGGTTTTGTTAATGAAATTCCCTATGGCAATTGGTTTTTGCAACAAGGCGGTTTCGTATTTTTACTATTATTGCTTCCGGCGCTCAATATGATTGGCATTACGCTGACCAACTTTCGTAAACGGCGTGCAGAGATAGGTGTTCGTAAAGCGTTCGGAGCGACAGCAGGTAACGTTTTCCGCCAGGTCCTCGATGAGAATCTCATAATTACTTTTATTGGCGGCATATTCGGACTGATGCTCTCCATAGGTGTCTTGCTGCTGACACGTGACATCTTCTTCCCATCGGGTACGGAATTCAATGCGGAGATGCTGATACGTCCGGAAACATTTCTGGTGACTTTGCTTTTTATCTTCCTGCTGAACCTGCTGTGTGCCGGCATTCCTGCCTGGCGTGCTGGAAAGTATAACATTGTCAAATCGTTGAATAATCAAGAATAAACCATGATACGTCATCTCATCACTCTGATATGGAACCAGCGCAAACAAAATGGCTGGATATTTGCCGAAATGGCATTGGTTTTACTGGCTGTCTTTATGATTACGGATGGCGGTTATAGTAAATACACTCTTTATAATGAGCCTTTAGGTTATGATATCAATCGTTGCTGGCGGCTTCATCTGGAGGAAACGGAACCTGGTAACGAAGGTTATACAGGCGAGGACGAACGTGGAGCCAAATGTTGGGAACGTATCACGGAATTGACTCGACGCCTGATGAATACCGGTGAGGTGGAAGCTGTGGGATGCAGCTTTTACAGTTGCCCCTACAGTCAGGGCAATTCGTGGACGAGCGTTGAACCGGCAGGTGCGGATAGTGTCAATGCTTATTCGGAATCTTTGCACCGCCAACTGGGTGATGCCGGTTTCTTTGAAGTTTTCGGCATTCATGACGTGAATGGAAAACAGATACGCGAACTGGAAAATCCGGCAAAAGATGAGGTTATCCTGACGGAGAAGGTAGCGCAGAAGTTTTTCGGTGGGAAGGAACCGCGCGGCCGGTTGGTAAATACCGGCGAACTGGACGGGACGCCTGTGCTGGCTGTTGCCCCTACTATTCGTGAGAATGATTTTGAACCGGCTACTCCCACGTTCTATATTAAAGCTTCTGGTTCTACGATGGAAGAGCTTTTCGAGTGGTATCGTCCTTCTTCATTGGAATATTCGCTACGCATGAAACGTGATATGACACAGACTGAGATGGAAGAATGGCTTGCTTCTTTGGGTGAACGGTTGACGTCCGGCAATATCTATGTAAATGCCGTAACAGGTTTTAAAGAGATGCGTGCCGACCGTATAGATTATGCTATAACGGATTGGCAAATGATACAACTCGTTGTCGCTTTCTTGTTGCTGAATGTGTTTTTTGGTGTTACCGGGACTTTCTGGATGCGTACACAGGCACGCCGTTCGGAAACAGGATTGCGTATGGCTGTCGGTGCGTCGAAGGGGCGGATTGTATTCTGGCTCAATGCGGAGGGATTATTAATTCTGTTGCTGGCGTTGATTCCTATCATTATTATTGTGCTCAATTTCCACCACATGGATTTATTGAGTGCTAAAGTTCCTTATACGGCAGGTCGTTGGATTGTAGATTTTGCTATTTCATTGGGAGCTCTCGCAATGATGATTGTATTGGGCATTGCGGTGCCGGCACGCTGGATTATGAAAGAGCAACCGGCTGAAGCGTTGCATCACGAATAAATAAACTACTTAATATATTCAGGGATGGTAAAAATCTATTTGAAGCAAGCATGGGTCTTGTTGAAGCAGAATCCGCTTTTCAGTACTCTTTACATAGTCGGTACAGGGCTGGCTATTGCTATGACTATGATTGTAGCCGTGATTTACTACGTCAAGGTAGCCCCGGTTTATCCAGAGTTGAATCGCATGCAAACGCTTTATCTGACTTCTGCAAGATTTCAAAAAGGAACGGAGCAGAATAAACAGACTTTTCAATGGGCCGTTTCCTATCAGGCATTACAAGAGTGGTTTTATCCGTTGAAGAATGCTGAGGTTGTTTCGGGGGTTATGAATAACAGGTCAGATGACAATTATATTCAACCGGCCGACCGTAGCGGGGATTTTACAGTAAGTTTAAAGTTGGTTGACCCGAATTTCTTTTGCATCTATCCATTTTATTTTTCGGAAGGTAAGGCTTTTACTACATCTGACCTTGAAAGCGGTATCTGTACGGCTGTCATAACAGAAGAACTGGCCCGTCGCCTGTTTGGCATGACCGAAGGTGTGGTGGGACGCTCGTTTAGTTTGGATTATGTCAATTATCGAGTTTGTGGTGTTGTGCGTAGTGCAAGTTATCTGACTTCGGATTCTTATGCGCAGGTCTATATCCCTTATAGTGTAATTCCTAAATATCGTGACTCCAATTATGGAATACCTTATCTAGGTGCATTTGGCGTTACTTTTCTTGTAAAGGACGATGCGCAAGCTGAAGCGTTGCGTGCCGAAATTCAGGAAATTGTCCGTAAGGAAAATCTGTTGCATGCGGATGAGTGGCAGGTGAATCTTTGGGAACAACCTACATCCCATTTGCAGCGATTGTTTAAACCTTATCCTAGTATGACTACCGGTGTATGGGCACAGATACGCTATCTTCTTTTAATATTGCTGGTGCTCCTGCTGGTTCCTGCCTTGAATCTGAGTGGGATGATAGCGAGTCGTATGGAAAGCCGCTTGTCGGAAATGGGAGTGCGTAAGTCATTCGGTGCCGGCCGTGGCGGATTGCTTTCACAAGTGATGTGGGAGAATCTCTTATTGACATTGTTGGGTGGTATATTGGGATTATTGTTGGCGTGGTTTGCTCTGTATACTTGTCGTGAGTGGGTATTTATGATATTGGAAGACTGGGCCGAACCGGTTCCGGAAGGAGTGAATGTGCTGGTTTCCGGGGAGGTGCTGTTTGCCCCGGTGGTATTTGCTGTTGCTCTTTTGTTCTGTATCTTGCTGAATTTATTATCAGCGTTGATTCCGGCATGGTATGCGTTACGGAAGCCGATTGTGTATTCACTGAATGAAAAAAGATAAAGACTATGCTGAAACTTATATTAAAGAACCTGTGGGCACGCCGTCGCCGTAATGGCTGGTTACTGGCGGAATTGATTCTGGTCAGTATTGTTACGTGGATTATCCTTGACCCGGTTATCGTGATGACGTATGACCGTAGTATTCCTTTAGGTTATGATACTGACCGCCTTTGTTTTGTTACTCTCAGTACCTTGCAGCCACAAGCGCCCGGTTATAATGAAGAGGCTGAGGATTCGGCTATGATTATGAAATCTTACTTTAATATGACACGATTGGTAAAGGACTATCCCGGCATAGAATCAGCTGCTCCGGTATTGGGTTTCGCTTATCCCAATTCGACGGGGAATAGCAATACAGCCATCCGTGCGGAAGGTGATACCTTGGATTTGCCGGTAATGATTATGGAGTTTATACCTCATACGAATTTCTTCGAAACTTATGGCTTTCGCTCCGAACGAGGCAGAACCCCAGCAGAATTATCGGATTATGACTATACGGAAAATGACATCGTATTGACAGAAAATACGGCTGAACATTTGTTCCACACTAAAAATGCGGGTAATAAGCGTTGTTGGTCTAAAGAGGGGAACGATACAATTTATTCACCGGTTATCGGTGTAGTGGGAAACTTTAAAGCAACCAGCGATTCCCGTCCGGCTCCTGTCATTTTTCGTCCTTTGATATCTATTGATATGGAAGATGCTTACGATGATATGCGGATATTGCTTCGTTTGAAAGAGAATGTGAGTATGAAGCGTTTCTTGCATGATTTTCAACCGTGGATGGTGAAAGAGTTGCGGGTCGGTAATCTTTTTGCCCGTAACGTTCGGTCTTATGAAGCATTGATAACGAAAAATGAGTCTTATGATGTTACCCCGCTGTATCGGCGTAATCTGGCAATGGCGGCATTTTTTTTAATTAATCTTTGCTTGGGTGTTATCGGTACTTTCTGGTTACAGACACGTACTCGTCGCGAAGAAGTGGGGGTTATGCTTTCCTTTGGCGGTACGCCGGGATATATTGTCCGCTTGTTGATGGGTGAAGGAACAGTGCTGACGTTTGTAGCTGTATTGACAGGCTGCTTGCTTTATTTGCAATATGCTGTTAAAGAAGGACTGGAGAGAGGTAACAACTGGAGGCAAATTATTGATGAATGTTGGATCACGGATTTCGCGCAGCATTTCCTCATCGTATCATTCATTGTTTTCTTTATTCTGTTGGCGGTGGTATTGATCGGGATCTATATTCCTGCCCGTAAGATTAGTCGTATCCCACCGACAGAGGCATTACGTGACGAATAATAAAAATATGACTATACTATGATTAAACTTTATCTGAAACAGGCCTGGACGCTGATAAAGCAGCATCGTCTCTTTACTGGTATCTATGTGGTGGGTACAGGGCTTTCAATAGCTCTTTCCATGACAATGTTTATCATCTTCTACGTAAAGTTTGCAGCTATATATCCGGAGTATAACCGCGACCGGATGATAGTGCTGAAAATGATGAAATCTTATCCCAAGAATGATGACAAGAGTTGGAACTGTTCCGGTGTCAGTTATGATGTCGTGAAGATGTTGCAGGACTTGCCACACCTGAATGCTATTGGTGCCACATCAAGTAACTATCGCGAAAATTATGTGGAGGTTCCGGATAATAATGAGCCTATAGGTATTGCTCCGCTTTATACGGATACAGGATTTTGGCAGGTCTTTACATTTCATTTCCTGTACGGCAAGCCTTTTACACAAGCAGATGTCGATGCAAAACGCAGGGAAGTGGTTGTTCCGGTAAGTTTGGCGAGGCGATTGTTTGCTGTGGATGATGTTGTAGGCAGATATTTTAAAATGGATGCGCAGGAATACCGGATTTGCGGTGTGGTTGACGATGTTTCTGCTGCTACACCTTCTTCCGTTGGAGATATATGGATGCCGATAACGCTTAATTCCTGGATTGTATCGGACAATACAGGAAAATTGGTAGGCAATGCGCAAATATACATGACGGCACCTACGGCTGCGGATAAAGAAGTTTTGAAGGAAGAAGTGCGTGAGGTTTTCCGAAAATTCAATCTTGCAGCTCCTAAATATATGAATGACCTTATGGGGCAACCTGATGATTACTGGACCAGTACATTCCGGGTGAATTCATGCGGAGCTCCCGATCTGGCATCCGAGTTGAGAGTATATCTTTATATGTTGCTTGCTCTGCTTTTCATCCCTGCTATGAACCTGAGCGGTATGATGTCTTCGCGTATGGACGAACGACTTGCTGAGTTGGGTGTACGCAAAACCTATGGCGCGACTAACGGAAGCCTTATCGGACAAGTGCTGTGGGAAAATCTTCTGCTTACCTGCATCGGCGGTTTGCTCGGCCTGCTGATTTCTTATCTGATTGTGCTGACGGCGAGTGATTGGATACTGACCCTTTTTGACAGTTATACGGATGTTGAGAAGACTCCTTTCCTTTCATTTGAGATGCTTTTCAATCCGATGGTTTTCTGTACGGCATTCGGACTTTGTGTGTTGCTTAATCTCATATCCGCACTTATTCCTGCGGTATGGGCATTGCGCCGTACTATTACTCAGTCGTTGAACTCTAAACGTTAATATGCTATGATGAAGATAATAAGACATCAGTTATGGAATCAATGTCGGCAGAATGGATGGATATTTGTAGAACTGGTTGTCGTGAGCTTTTTCCTTTGGACGGTAATTGATCCTATTTATGTGTTGACGTCTAATCTCGCTATTGCTCCCGGCTATGATGAGGAACGGGCATACGCTCTTTATATGGACTACTATGACGAACAGCATGGCAACTATGACAAGTCGCAGGACAGTACTGCCATCAAACAGGAAAACCTGTATCGCATCACCCGTCTGGTGAAGAACTGTCCCGAAGTGGAAAGTTTTGCCTTGGTGACTAATGCAAGTTTTCCAAATTGTAATTCGTGGAATGGCGGAGAGTACTTTAATGATACTATAAAGGTACATTCTCAATACTACCAATTCATACAGACAGAAGGTGGTGATGTATTTCGTACATTCGGTATGAAGGATGCCAAAAGTGGTGAAATAATGTCCCTGCCGGAAGACTGTGCCGCCCGTGAGGGAGTCTTTGTTTCAGAACGTATGGCAAACGACCTCTTCGGTACTACGGATGCGGTAGGTAAGAAAGTGAGGTATTATGACAGTACCTATCACGAGGTAATGGGAGTGTTGCAGGACTATAAACACCGGATTAATGAACAGCCGGGTAACTTGCTGATAGAGGTAGATGGCAAGATTCCGGGCTATAAATGGATTCAGCGGATGTATATGGTGACTTTCCGGTTAAAGCCGAATGTGGATGTTGCTGCTTTTGAGAAACGTTTCAAAGCGGAAGTAGTTCCACAACTCAACGTTGGTAATTTCTATTTTACGAAGTTAGGACGTTTTACAGATATCCGTCGCAAATATGAAAATGAGAGTGGAGTGACGAATACCTTGCGTCTGCAATATTCACTGGCGGGGTTTGCCTTGTTGTGTGTATTCCTCGGTATGGTGGGCACATTCTGGATACGTTGTAATGCGCGGAGACAGGACATCGGATTGATGCGGAGTATGGGGGCTACCCAAAAAGGTATCTGTAATCAGTTCCTTATGGAAGCATGGTTGTTGGTGACGATAGCATTTATCGTTTCTCTGCCGTTAACAATACATCGTGTCTATATGTCCGGCTTTGCTAATCCTACTGAGAATGGAAATCCCGATTACTGGCAAAATCAGCCGTATACGCACTTCTCTATAGTCAGCATATTGACTTATGTGATATTACTTGTTATTGCTTTATTGGGTACTTATGCACCCGTCACTCGGGCAGCGAAGATATTGCCTGCTGAGGCTTTGCGTGACGAATAGGATAGAAGCGGACAACTGAAAACGAACAGGGTGTTCATTTTCGGACACATGCTTGTGAACTTAATTAGCTGATAATGAGTATATGTCTTTTTTGGCATATCATTTGATTAATATATGTGAAGAACAAATAAATTACGAATTGAATCAATTAATAACAATTAAATACTTACCATTATGATTAAATTGACTGAGATAAACAAGATTTATCGTACGAATGAGATTGAAACCGTGGCATTGGAAAATGTGAACCTTGAAGTTGAAAAAGGAGAATTCCTCAGTATCATGGGACCTTCCGGTTGCGGAAAATCCACATTGCTGAATATTGTAGGGCTTTTGGATGCTCCGACGAGCGGGATAATTGAGATCGACGGTACTCGTACGGATGGTATGAAGGATAAGCAATTGGCTGCTTTCCGTAATAAGAAGCTGGGTTTTGTGTTTCAGTCTTTCCATTTGATTAACTCATTGAATGTGCTTGATAATGTAGAACTTCCTTTATTGTATAGAAAGGTTTCTGCAAAGGAACGCCGCCATTTGGCAGAAGAGGTGCTGGCGAAGGTTGGTTTGAGTCATCGTATGCGTCACATGCCTACACAACTCTCCGGTGGTCAGTGTCAGCGTGTAGCTATTGCCCGTGCTATTATTGGTAATCCTGAGATCATCCTTGCCGATGAGCCGACCGGTAACCTGGACTCTAAGATGGGTGCTGAGGTAATGGAACTGTTGCATCAGTTGAATAAGGAAGACGGGCGTACAATCGTAATGGTAACCCATAATGAGGAGCAGGCTAAACAGACCAGTCGTACGGTACGCTTCTTCGACGGACGCCAGGTAGAATAAATAAATTGTAATTTGTAACTCGTAATTATTATGATGCAAACTATTCGTCAAGCCTTTACGATTCTGAGGCAGAATCCGTTGCTGAGCACTATATCCATATTGGGTACGGCTTTTGCCATTACCATGATTATGGCTATCGTGATTACCTGGCAGACGAAGTATGCTGACTTGGAACCGGAGGTGAACCGCAGTCGATGTCTGTATTTCTCTGCCATGCATATGCAGGGAAAGGAGAATAAGGATTGGAACAATTATAATGCCCCTTCAGCTGCTTTCATGAAAGAGTGTATACAGCCGCTTTCTGAAGTGGAAGCTTGCACTGCATTCACTAAGACAAATGTAGCACTGGTGTCTCTGGCCGATGGAAGCAATCGCTTGAAGGTGGATGCAGTGAATACTGATCCTGACTTCTGGAAAGTATTCAGTATGCAGTTTCTTGCTGGAAGGGCGCTTACTGAGGCTGATCGGGGAGGAGACATGCGATCGGTTGTGATCTGCGCTTCTGTGGCCCGAAAACTCTTTGGAACTACGGAGGTTACGGGGCAACAAATATTGCTGAACAGAGAACTGTCGCGTATCATCGGAGTTGTAAAGGATGTTTCCGTCACCGCTAAGGATGCTTATGCCCAAGTGTGGGGGCTATACCATATTGATGAACTGAAAGTAACCGGCTATTGGAGTTATAGTGGCGGAAAGACTATTGCAGTAATGGCACGTACTCCTGATGATTTTCCCGCCATAAAGCAAGGAGTAGAGAAACGGGTGAAGGATATCAATGCCGGTATGGAAGAAATGCAGATAGACATTATGGAGCAGCCTGACAATATTGTGGCGCATGTGAACCATGTTTGGGCTAATGTAGGACCGGATCTGCCGATGCTTTATTTGCAATATGCCATTGCCCTCTTCATCATTCTGCTGGTACCCTCTCTGAATCTTTGCGGACTGAGCAATAGTCGTATGCAACAACGTGTCAGCGAGTTAGGCGTGCGCAAAGCTTTCGGGGCAACGAATAGCACACTTATCCGCCAGATATTAAATGAAAATCTGGTACTGACATTGATAGGAGGCATCGTAGGATTAATATTCAGTTACCTTGCTGTCTACGCTATGCGTACGTGGCTATTCACTAATAGCCAAAATATTGGTACGGCAGGTGATTTTAGTCTGAGCATGGACGCATTGTTTAGTCCACTGGTATTTGTGTTGGCTTTTGTCTTCTGTCTGGTGATTAATTTGCTGAGTGCGGGACTACCTGCTTGGCTTGCTGCCCGTCGTACGATTGTGGATTCATTGAATGATAAATAGAAGGAGAAGAACTTTATGAAATTCATACTACATAATCTACGCATGATTTGGTCTCGCCTACGTAGCAATGGCTGGGTATTGGCTGAGTTATTTCTGGTGTTCATCGTGATGTGGTTCCTTTGTGACTCACTGGGTTGCCTCAAATATACTTTTTACCGTCCCCTTGGTTTCAACATTGACCACGTTTACACGCTCACCACGGTTATAGGTGGTCCAACCAATGACACGACGCTGACAAATGCCGACAGATATCTGCGTGCATTGCAGAAACTGGAGCAAGAACCCAGCGTTGAAGCAGCTACCCTGTGCTACTGGAGTTTGCCGATGAATGGAAGCAACAGTTACAATTCACTGGCTGCGCAAGATACTATAGGAGTAAATGCACGTATCATCAACGCTACCGGCGGATACATTAACGTCTTCCGCATGAGCGATGATCCGCAACGTCCCTTTGCGAAGACCCCTTCGGGATGGGACAATGTGATGCTGAGCCAGGCTGCTTTCGACCGTTTTCAGAAAAGGATGCCAACGTTCTCGCTGGATACACCATTGAGTAAATACGGTGACTCTACATCAGTCGTCACGCAGGGTGGAAAGATAGAAGCTTTCAGAACTTATCGCTACGGAAGTGATGCCGTCTGTTTCTTCTATCGCATAGATGAGAATCTGATAAAAACACAGTTTACCGATGATTGGGCGCAAATCGTTTTTCGTGTGAAGCCTGTTGCCGATGGCCCCGACTATCGTACAAATTTCATTCGTGAGATTGCACCCAGACTGGATGTAGACGATCTGTTTGTAGCCGATGCGGTGCCTTATACTGAGCAACAACTGCAATTTGAAGTCATGAACGGCGATACGGATAAAGTGAACAGTCAGGCTATCGTTGTGCTCTTCTTACTTGTGAATGTATTTTTGGGGTTAATAGGTACTTTCTGGTTCCGCACGCGCCGCCGTCGCAGTGAGATCGCCTTACGACTGGCAATGGGGAGTACAAAGAATCAGGTGTTCAGATTACTGGCGGGCGAAGGATTATTGTTGCTGGCATTAGTAACACTGCCTGCCATGATTATCTGCTATAATATAGGTATTGCAGAGTTTACCATCGGACGAACGGAACTTATTTCTACCTGGCCGGTAGAGTGGAATTTTGTACGTTTCCTGCTTGGTTCCTTAGGGGCTTGGTTCCTGATAGCGCTTATGGTGATGGTGGGTATTTGGTTTCCGGCGCGACAGGCGATGAAAATACAGCCGGCTGAAGCTTTACATGAAGAATAGAAAAGAGAAATAGTAGAAACAATTTTAAATAGCAAAACTTATGAAGACTTTATTTATAACTTTGAGTTTATTATTTGCCGCAGTAGCCGGCACAGTATATGCAGCTAATGAAAAGGACCCGCAGGTAAGCGAAGTTCGTAAGGTGGAAGCTTTTTCTTCTGTAAAGGTAACGTCTGTAGCGACGGTGTATTTTACGCAGAGTAATTCTTATTCTTTGAAAATAGAAGGTAGAGAAGAGTATGTAACCACTACTACTACGGAGGTAAAAGGAGATTGCCTGATTATTGGTTTTAAAAATAAGAAAGATGGTGATAATAATCGTAACAAAGGTGTGACTATTTATCTGAGTGCACCCGATCTGAAAGATGTAGAGTTTACTGGTGTAGGTTCTTTCAACTGTGAAGGTGCACTGAAGCTGAATGATGTCAATTTCGAGATCGAAGGCGTAGGTAAAGTGAATGTGAAAGACCTGACCTGTAAATCTCTCGTTGTAAAGATGGAAGGTGTGGGTAAAGCTGATATCCATGTGGATTGTGATCGTTTGCGTGCCAGCATGGAAGGTGTAGGTAGCGTTACTCTAAGTGGGCAGGCACGTCAGGCAGATATTTCTAAGGGTGGTATTGGTGGAGTGAATACACGTAATCTGAAGATTGGAGAATAATGATAAAGCAATATTTTACTCAGGCTTGGGCACAGCTTCGGCAACAACCGCTGATAAGTGCTGTCAGCATAGCCGGTACGGCACTTGCCATTTTCCTCATTATGCTGGTGGTGATGATGCAGCAGGTGAAGGTGGCGCCTTTTGCTCCGGAGAGCAACCGTGACCGCTTTCTGCATGTCCACTTCATGAGTATTACGAATAAGAATTGGGGTGGTGGAAGCAGTAACGGACCGATGAGTGTCAAGACAGCACGCGAGTGTTTTCAATCTTTAAAAATACCCGAAGCAGTGACTATCTACACTTGCATGGTTGTTTCCACACCTGTCAATTTGCCGGGACAACCGGCTGTGGGCATTGACTTGTTGCAGACGGATGATGTTTTCTGGCATGTATTTGATTATTCTTTCACTGCCGGAAAACCTTATGATAAAGCAACGTTCGATGCCGGATTACCCGTAGCAGTGATTACGGAGAGCGTAGCGCGCCGACTGTTTCAAACTACAGATGCTGTGGGGCGTGAATTTCTGTTGAACCATGCACCCTATAAAGTAGAAGGCGTGGTGAAAGATGTTTCTACACTGGCCAATGTTGCTTACGGGCAAGTATGGGTACCTTATACTTCGACGGAAATAACTAAGGACACTTGGAGTGATGCCCATATGGGTATGATGAGTTGCACTATGCTGGCCCGGAGTCGTGATGACTTTGATGCCATTCGTACAGAAGCGGAACGTCGCAGACAAGAGTACAATAGTATTATTGGTGAGGATGGCTATGAGTTGATATACCGTAATCGCCCTTATGACCAGGAGAAAAGTTCCATCGCTTTCAGTGCCAATCAGGAGCCTGACTTGGATCAGCATCGTCGCCAGCGTATGATTATTTTCATAATCCTGCTGATCGTGCCTGCTATAAACCTGAGTAGTATGACGCAGAGCCGACTCCGCCAACGTGTGGCAGAGATAGGTGTACGCCGTGCATTCGGTTCAACAAAGTTGGAATTGATGGGACAGATTATAGCTGAAAATCTGGTTGTGACACTGCTGGCCGGTGCTTTGGGATTGCTGTTGAGCGTAGCGTTTGCTTACTTGGGCAACACACTATTGTTTGCACAGGAATTCAGTCAGACATTGAGCCCTCCCACTGTGGATGCCAGCATATTACTGCATGCATCGACTTTTGGTTGGGCGTTGCTGTTCTGCTTTCTGCTGAACTTATTGAGTAGCGGTTTTCCGGCATGGCGTGCTTCGAGAGTGGGAATTGTAAATGCGTTGGGCGGTCGCCTGCACTAATCACTAATCACTAAACATTAAAGAAAATGACCAAGAAACTTCTTGTACAGATAAAGAACGAATGGCTCAGCAACCTCTGGCTGGCGTTAGAGCTGCTTGTGGTGAGCGTAGTGATGTGGTATGTGGTGGACTACCTATACACCCGTGCGGCTACCTATCTGGAACCCCGCGGATTCAACATTGAACACTGTTACCTGATAGAGTTGGGCGAACTGACGCCAAAGAGTCCGGATTACATTGTCGACCGGAAATCAGAAGATACTCACAATGATATTGCTGAACTGGTAGAAAGGTTGCGTCGCCGCCCAGAAGTGGAAGCTGTCAGCCTTTCACAGAACTCCTATCCCTATAATGGAAGTAACAGTAGTGGAGAGGTGAAAATCGACACGTTGAACTCTCCCGGTTGGACTATCCGTCGCATGGTGACCCCCGACTTTGTCCGTGTCTTCCGTTATCAGGGTGCACAAGGTGAGACGCCCGAACAAATGGCTGAAATGCTGGAGCGCGGTGAAATTCTTACTTCTAACAATCTTTATAATAAATATAATCGTAAGATGACTGAATTCATAGGTCAACGCTTTCAACTTTTTGGTGACACGACAAGAACCTATCGTTTGGGGGCTGCATTACAAGATGTGCGTTATCATGACTATGACCAGGCGCGTTATTCGTACTGCTTCTTATGCAAACAGTCATTCTATTATGTAGGCCTGGAACTTTGTGTCCGTGTTCGTGAGGGGCAGGATCATGATTTCATTCAACGTTTGAAGGCAGACAGTGAATCCCAGTTTCGGATAGGTAATATTTTTATTTCAGAAATTCGTTCTTTCCATGATATACGCCGTAACTTCCAGCAAGCATGGACCAATGATATCCGTAACTATGTAATGGGTATGGGATTCCTGCTTTTGAATATTTTCCTCGGATTGCTTGGCACATTCTGGTTCCGTACCCAGCAACGTCGTTCAGAGATTGCATTGCACAAAGCCCATGGGGCGACGGACCGTGCTATCTTCAGCCGATTGCTGAGTGAAGGTTTGCTGTTGCTGGCAGTTGTTACGCCTGTAGCATTGGTTATAGACTGGAATCTGGCACACATGGAATTGAATTCATGGAGAAACGGTACTACATTGGAGTGGGACAGATTATTGTTCTGTGCACTTATCAGTTTCGTGTTGATTGCTCTGATGATTGCCATCGGCATTGGTATTCCGGCACGTAAGGCGATGAAGGTACAACCGGCTGAGGCTTTACATGACGATTAAATGACTTTAAAATATGATACGACTTTATTTCCTTCAAGCCCTCTACCACTTGCGCGAGAACCCTATCATTACTTGGGTGTCCGTGTTAGGTACGGCAATGGCCATCTGTATGATTATGGTGCTTGTCATTACTTTCCAGGTGCGTCTCGTAGATTGTGAGCCTGAAGTGAATCGTTCACGTACACTCTACGTACCTTATATGTCCGTTAAGCTGAAAGGGAAATCGGACAATGAATCGGCTAATGCTTCTATGTCAGTGCGTACTGGACGTGAATGTTTCCGTGCGTTGACTACGCCCGAAGCCGTGACTTTAGTCAGTAGTGCTGGCAAAGTGCGTGCATCTGTGCCTGCCGGATCGAAAGCTACTGCTGATATGGTACAGACTGATGAAGCTTTCTGGAGCGTTTTTAGTTTCCGTTTTCTCAGTGGTGCAGGATTTACCCGTGCTGATTGTGATGCCGGATTACCGCGTGCCGTGCTGAGTGCTACGATTGCCCGCCAACTCTTTGGTACTACCGATGTTGTCGGGCATACGGTGCAATTAAACTATGTAGATTACACAGTTGCAGGTGTTGTGGCAGACGTGTCTATGCTTGCTACGTCCGCTTATGCACAGATATGGGTACCTTACACTGCAGCCGATGCGGAATCCCTCTCTTGGCGGGATGACACGATGGGGCCTATGCATGCGGTTATCCTTGCCCACTCATCGGCGGACTTTGATGCGATCCGAAAGGAAACAGAACTCTTACGCCAAAAGTATAATGACGGATTACGGGATGTAGAGATTTTCTATCGCGGGCAACCCGATACACAACTGGCTTATCTCTATCGTCGTTGGTACGCTGAACCTGATGTTCCCGGAGTTATGTTACGTTATGGTATCGTTATCGCTATCTTATTATTGGTTCCGGCAGTGAACTTATCCGGCATGACTCTTTCACGTATGCGTCGCCGTATGGCGGAGATAGGTGTGCGTAAGGCTTTCGGTGCTACTGGCGGTGAACTGATGCGGCAAGTTTTCTTTGAGAATTTAGTGCTGACGTTGCTGGCCGGTGTTGTCGGATTAGCATTGAGTTATGCAGCCACATTCCTACTGAATGATTTTCTTTTCAGTAATTCGACGAATGCCTACCTCAGTGGAGAGACAGCACTGACTCCCGGTATGTTATTATCACCGTGGGCTTTTATAGCAGCTTTCGCATTCTGCCTCCTGATGAATGTACTTTCTGCAGGTATTCCTGCATGGCGTGCGTCGCGGATGAATATTACTGATGCAATAAACCAAAGATAGCTATGAAGAATCTACTTACACAAATTAAAAATGAATGGCGAAGTAACCTCTTTCTGCTCGTGGAGTTACTGCTGGTTTTTGCTGTACTTTGGTACATTGTAGACTGGGTTACTGTCACTGCGCGTGTTTATCGCGCTCCGATGGGCTTTGATACGGAACATTGCTATAACTTGTCTTTCAGTACCTTGACATCCAAGTCGGCGCTTTATAATCCGGAACTCACAGTTGAGGATAATATAGATGCTTTGCTTGAGGTAACCGAGCGTTTACGGCATCGTCCGGGTGTGGAGGCTGTCTCCATTTCACAGAACTGTTACCCTTATAATGAGGGAAGTAACAGCGCTCAGTTTTATTTGCAGGATAGTATTCATGTGGGTGCTTATCTGGTTTGGTCTGATCCGGATTTCTATCGTGTTTTCCGTTATCAGGCAGTTGATGGAGGCTCTTCCGAGCAACTGGCTGCTGCTATTTCCGACCAAACCATGATTATCACGTCCAATGTCACTGAGGATTATCCAGTACTTGATTTACCCGATGCACGTCCGCTATTGAATCGTGAAGTGGCTCTGACTTATCCCGATCGTGGGTATCATCGTCGTATTGCTGCCATTGCCGTTCCTGTACGCCGTTCTCATTTTGAAACATCGCACGAATGGGGTGGGGCGTTTATCGGGCATAATCTGAATAGAGATGAGCTGATTAATGAGCTGGGTAACGTGCGCTATGTTCAGGTGAGTCTCCGTGTCTCTCCTAATGAGGACAACGACTTTGTAGATGCACTTATGGCAGATGCCGACCGTTTATATAGGGTAGGTAATATCTTTCTGTTGGAGGCATCTTCTTTCAGCGATATTCGTCACATCAGCGAACTTGAAGATGTGAACGAAGTGAAGACACAGCTTTGCATCCTTTTCTTCCTGATGCTGAATATCTTCTTGGGAGTGATTGGTACGTTCTGGTTCCGTACGCAACATCGTCGCCGTGAAGTGGCGTTACGTATGGCAATGGGATCCAGTCGTCGCGGTATCTTTCTGCGCTTGATGGGAGAAGGCATATTACTCTTGACGGTAGCTGCCATTCCTGCTTTGATTATTGCTTTTAATGTGGGTATTGCCGAGTTGGTGGATATCAGTAAAATGCAATTTACAGTCGACCGGTTCCTGATTGCAGCTATACTTACGTGGTTGCTTATGGCGTTGATGATTGTAGTCGGCATCTGGTATCCTGCTTATAAAGCCATGCAGTTACAACCTGCTGAGGCACTTCATGACGAATAGTGTTGTTTTCTTAGAAAAAATATACCTAATGATAATCAGACAATCATTTACACTTTTGCGACAAAATCCGTTTTTCAGCGTCGTTTCCATCATCGGTACGGCGGTGAGTATTGCTTTTGCCATGGTAGTCTACATGGTTTATGACATTCAGACTGCCAATATTCGTCCCGAATCGCATCGTGATCGGATGGTTTATTCGTCTTATGGTTATAGCTATCGTAAGGCAGACCATAGTAATGCAAACACTGGCATGTCTTACCAGGCTGCCAGTCGTGTTTTCGAGGACCTACCCGGTGCGGAACTTGTTACTTATACCAGCTATGTTTTCATGGAGTATTGCGGTGCTTCACCCGAGAAAGGTAACCGTTATCAGAAGCGTCGTGTCGATCTGAACTTCTGGCGTCTTTATGACATTCGTTTCGTAGCCGGTCGTCCTTTCGATCAACAAGAATTTGATGCTTGTTCGGATGTTGTTGTCATTGCCGAGCGGTTGGCACGCGAAGCTTTCGGTTCTGCTGAAGAAGCTATTGGCAAGAGCTATTTTGTCGGTTTCCGTCCCAAACGTGTAGTAGGGGTTACGGAAGATGTAAGTTCCCTTTTCACCTTCGCTTATGGCGAGGTGTGGGTGCCTTACTATACTAAAGACCCGGCTTGGGGGAGTGAAGGTTTGCGTGGTGGCTTTGAAGCGATGGTGTTGTGTAAACCTGATGTCAGTTTGGATGAAATGAAACAACAGATAGAAAGTTCATTGGATCGCTTGAATGCGTCACTTACTGAATATGAGTTGGCACTTCCCGACCTGAGTACTTATGCTGAGCGCCAGTTCTTCCGTGATGATTTTCTTAACCCTATGGCTACTTGCATCTTTCTGGGACTTATTTTACTTATTGTGCCTGCAATCAATGTCAGTGGACTTATCTCTTCCCAGATGTCACGTCGTCTGTCGGAACTTGCGGTGCGCAAAGCTTATGGTGCCAGTCGTCTGACCTTGATGTCACAGTTACTGATTGAGAACTTGCTGATGGCGTTTATCGGTGCATTACTGGGATTCCTGCTCTCATGCCTGTTGTTATGGTTGGGTAAAGATTGGATGTTGGCAGGCGGATATACCAGTGGAAACTTTGAGGTTAGCATTTGGCTTTTCCTACGGCCTGCTGTATTCCTGATGGTATTGGGCGTATGTCTGCTTTTCAATTTGCTATCCGTATTTATTCCGGCATGGAATGCCACTCGCCGTCCGATAGCAGAAGTTATCTGCGGAGAATGATTGTTTAAAAACTAAAGATAACCCATTATGATAAAGTCCATTCTGACCCAAATTTGGAACCAACGCCGCTTGAACGGTTGGATCTTCGCAGAACTGCTGATTGTTTTCGTGTTGTTATGGTATTGTCTTGACATGCTCTATGCCTTTGCTTATGCAGAACGTCAGCCTAAAGGGTATGATCTGGAGCATGTATATAAAGTCCGTATTTCCACGAATCCCACTCAGTTGGTGCTTTGTTCTTCCGAAGATAGTTTGCAAAATTTCTGGTTCAAGCCTATGGAGGAAGTATTTCGTCGTATCAAACAAAATCCGGATGTAGAGAGTGCCAGTATTTGGCTTGGTTCTGATGCTTATACTCGAAACACTGTATTCCAAGGATACACTACAGACAGTATAAGTGTGAAGGATGCTAATATTCGTTATGTATCTCCTGAATACTTTGATGTAATGCGGATTCCGATACAAGAAGGTACAGGAATGTTTTCTACAGATATGAATGCTTTTGAAAGTACCTCCGGTTCTTCGCTGTCATTTGCTTCAGTCGAGTGGAATCCTGCTGTCACTCCATTGCCCGCTGTCATCACATTAGAGCTGGCTGACAGTCTTTTTCACGCTCATAACGGAGTATTAGGGAAGGAATTTTTCGACTACTATACAGGTAGCAGTCTCCGATACCGGGTGACTGCCGTATGCGACCATCAGAAAACAGATGATTATGCCCGCTATGAATCTTTCATTCTGACCCCTCTTCCTGATTGGTTTTATAGCATGCAGGCTGTTCCTTTTATTTCCATTCGCGTGCGTCCCGAAGCTGATACGAATGATTTTGCGACCCGCTTCTTTCGTGATATGACGCCTCAGTTGCAGGTTGCTCCGTTCTATTTGTTTGAGGTTCGTAGCTATGATGAACAGAAAGCGGAGCGTGATGCATCCGAGGGGATTACTCCGTATATCCGTAGTGCACGGCTTATCGCTATATTCTTTAGCTTCAATGTTTTTATCGGGTTGATGGGTACTTTCTGGTTCCGTACTCGTCACCGCCGTAGTGAAATAGCTTTGCGTATGGCGATGGGAAGCAGTCGTTCCCGGATACGTTCCCGGTTGTTGGGAGAAGGGTTGCTGTTGTTGGTGCTGGCTGCTATTCCGGCTCTGATTATTTGCGGTAATCTGGTTATGGCGGAAGCTATAATGACAGAACAGGCTGATGCTACCGGACTTCGTTTTGTTGTAGTCTCATTATTCACTTTCTTTCTTATGACTTTGATGGTAATTGCCGGTATCTGCTTCCCTGCTGCACAGGCGATGCGAGTTAAACCGGCGGATGCCTTACACGACGAATAGTCAGGTTTTCTTCTATATGTGCACCTTTTCTTTTGCATAGGGTAAAAGAAAAGGTGCATTCTGTTCTGTTTTTCAATATAATCCGTATATTTGCGAGGAAAAGTCATAGCACATTTATCCAAACAGAAGAAAATTCAGATATGAAGAGACGCTTACTCCTCATTATGTTCATCGGATTGTTTCCCTGCATTGTATTTGCCGGACACTTCTCCGCTGCAGAACGTACATACAACGTGCTTTTCATCCAGTCATATAATCATCGTACTCCCTGGAATGACCGGTTGACGGAAGGAGTGCGTGATGGTCTGTCACGTGGAGGTATAAAAGCGAAAGTTACAACAGAATATCTGGATGCCGATTACTGGGCTTTTTCATCAGAGTGTGTCATCATGCGGCGTATTTGTGAACGGGCGCGCCAGCGAAATACAGATCTTATTATTACTGCCAGTGATGAGGCTTTCTATACCTTGATGCATTGTGGGGATTCCTTACCCTATAAGTTACCTGTTGTTGTATCGGGTATTAAGTATCCCAATGAAAAACTGATGTCGAAGTTGCCCAATGTTTGTGGGTATACATCCAAGATTGATTTTGTACACCTGCTCGAAAATGCACGTCATATATTTCCCAATCGTACAGAAGTTGTTTGTGTTTCGGACAGTAGTCTTTTAGGGCTTAGAGGGGTTGCTGAATTAGAGCGTGCATGGCCTGATTACCAAAAGTTTCATCCTGAATGTAAGTTGAAAGTAATGAATGTGCAGGCACAAGCTCCCAATCCTGTTATCTCTTCCATCTGCTATGATTATAATGCTTATAATCGTATTGTCATTGCTCCCAAATGGACACCTTTCCTTTCTTTCATTGGAAAGAATTCTAAAGCTCCGGTGTTTGCCGGGCAAAGTCTTGCATTGACAAATGGAGTATTCTGTGTGCATGATATGGAACCTTATGAAGGGGCCAGTGCGGCGGGCAAGTGTGCGGCTCAGGTTTTGCAAGGTGCTTTACCCTCTGTGATAGGAGTTGTGGATCTTCCAGGTAGGCTGCTTTATGACTTCAAGCAGTTGGATTTTTTTAGAGTAAACGCTGATAAAGTGAGTGATAGTGGCATTATCATGAATGCGCCTTTGATGGAGCGTTATCGTATTTGGTTTGTGCTGTTATACTCTATTGTTGTTGGATCATTGGTCTTCCTTGTAATCTGGCTCTATCGCTTGAACCGTCATGAATCCCGTCGTCGTATGCACGCCCAGACACGTCTGTTGATACAGAATCGTCTGGTTGAACAACGTGATGAATTTGATAATATCTTCTGTTCTATTCGTGACGGACTGATTACCTATGATACGGATTTCCGTATACATTTTGTCAACCGTGCTTTGATGTTGATGCTCGAACTGGACCCTGACACTCATACGGCACGTTCTTACGAAGGGCAGATGGCGGGTTCCATCTTTCACATTTATTCAAACGGAGAGGACATTCTGCAATCTTTACTGAAACAGGTGAGGACAGAGCGTCGTGTAATTCCTATTCCGGAAAAGGCTTTCATGCAGGAAATTCATAAAGGAACCTATTTCCCTGTTTCCGGTGAGATTGTACCGATCTATTCCAAGAACAAGATGACAGGTATGGCTATTTGTTGCCGCAATATTTCGGAGGAAGAAATGCATAAACGCTTCTTCAATCTGGCTGTGGACGCAAGTTCTGTATATCCTTGGCAATATGACATACGCACACATAGTTTCCATTTTTCAGGTGCATTGCTTGATTACTTCGGGCTTCCCGGTAAGCAGACTATCTTGCGGAAAGAGTTGGAGTTTTTTATCCATCCGGATGATTTGGAAGAGGCTCATCAACATTTCACTGCCATTTTCAAAGGTGAGGAAATGGATACCCGGATGAGTTTCCGTATGCGTAGCGGAGAGGGTAAATATGAATGGTGGGAATTTCGTAGTGCTTCTTACAACGGCTTGGATTCCGAGGCACCGTATATGGTACTGGGTGTTTGTCAAAGTATCCAGCGTTATAAGGCTACCGAAGAAGAGCTGATAGCAGCCCGTGACAAAGCTTTGCAGGCTGATACTCTGAAGTCGGCTTTCCTTGCCAATATGAGTCATGAAATCCGTACCCCGCTGAATTCTATTGTCGGCTTCTCCGACTTGCTGAAGGACATCGAGGCATTCAGTCCTGAAGAAGTGAAACAGTTTGTGGATACGATCAATACGAACTGTACCTTATTGCTGGCATTGATTAATGATATTCTCGATTTGTCCCGTATCGAGTCCGGTTCGATGGATTTCCGTTTTGCCGGATACAACCTCACGTTTGTGATGCAGCAGATCTATGACTCTCAGCGCCTGAGTATGCCTCGGGGTGTGGAACTGGTAATGAAGTTGCCCGAAGGTGAGAGTAAATCGATAATAACGGATTCTGTCCGTCTGAAACAGGTGATTAACAACTTCATCAACAATGCCAAGAAGTTCACTACTCAAGGCTCTATCACTTTCGGTTTCCAGACAGAAGACCCGGGCTACACCGTTTTCTTTGTGGAAGATACCGGAAGTGGCATTTCGGAAGAGAATCAGCGACGCATATTCGAGCGTTTCTATAAAGTGGATAGCTTTACGCAGGGTGCCGGTCTGGGACTGAGTATTTGCCAGACTATTGTAGAGCGTTTCAGAGGTGAAATAAACGTATCTTCTGAATTAGGAAAAGGTACACGCTTTACAGTACGTGTACCCGATTTTAATGAATAGTATTATTCAACTCTTTTGCATCCGTTTGCTTGCAGGAATTCATCTAGTAGTATTTCGTAATTCCCCTGTATCAGGATATGGTGGTTTCCCAATGGATTTTTGAGGAAATACTCTGCTGGTGTATCCAGCTTTATGCGTACCTGTGTGCGGCACATATTGATGTAGTTCGTATTTTCGGTCAGGGTGCCTGTACTCAGGTAATATTCGTCCAGACATTCTCCGCCACATTTTACCAGAGTTACGTGTCCTGTAGGAAGGATTCCCTGAATACCGATACCCATTTCTGTTTCAAAGTGGCTGCGGATAATGTATTGCTCCGTTTGTGCAATACCCACGGTGCAGTGTGCAAGTACGATTTCGTTGGTGCGTGCATTGATCATGGAAGGGTTTGCCATGAAAGAAGCCTTGCCGGTCAGTACTTTTACGGCAAGTTGGGTAAAGATAGATTGCAGGTCACCTTCGCATCCGGCAATGATGCCATCATCGTTCAATAGGGAGAGAGCGAGGCATCCGGTGGTTCCGGTTTGCTCTATCAGTTTGAAACAGCTCAGGGTGAGTGCGCTCAGTTTTTCTTCCTCCACAATCCGTTTAATGGCGCGATACAGGCGCATTGCTTTTATCAGATCCTCCGGTGTTGCTTCGCGGCAGGCAAGTGCTTTACCGGCAAAAGTGGCGCAGGCTTCGCCTACTTCATCATCAGTTATCTGATTATAATACTCATAAACGCGTTCCAGTGGTATGTCCGTATATTCAATTCCCCAGCGCCGTTTGGAGAGAAGGTAATCTACATTGCTGGCAACAAGCCAGGAAGAGGGGGAGCCTATAACACCGATACGCGATCCGGAGAGTGCCCGTTGGGCTTTGAAGTTGTTGTGGAGTACGAAGATACGTTTGATGATTTCGGGCAGTTCTCCGTGGAGGATTTCATTTTTCATTCCCCGGCCACGTAGCCAGGATGAGATTTCGAGAGCGGCAGCGAGTGAGTTTTGCATGCCATCGGCCAGTAAGATTGCAGGGCGGGGCAGAGACTCGAAGTGCTGGATAACCAACCGTTCTACACCGCCGGTAGCAATGAAAAGCAGGCTGAAATCATCTTTAGTAAGTTTGTTTATGTTTTGATATTCTACGATATTTACAGTGAAATATTTCTCCAGTTCGTTTAGGATAAGTTCGTGAGAGCTGAGAACGGATGCTTGTTTATGAAGCAACGATGCAAATGTTATCAAGTTTAATACCATGGCATTGTATATGATTTACGATTTGATATCCAAAGGTACAATTTCTTTTGAATTCATCACTATCTTTTAAGTCATAGCTAGTGTTTTTAAACTTTTTTGCCAATGCTCTCCCGTCATTTCAAATAAAGTGTTACTTTTGCACCTTTGATTGCGTATAATGAAAGTGTATCGTCAATCATTAACATTTATTTGTCAACTTGTAAATACTTAGACATGCCAGCAATATCTATTCGCGGAACGGAGATGCCTGCGTCTCCTATTAGAAAACTGGCTCCTCTGGCTGACGCAGCCAAGCAAAGGGGAGTGCATGTATTCCACTTGAACATCGGACAGCCCGACTTGCCCACACCGCAAGTCGCGATTGATGCAATACGCAATATCGACCGGAAAGTTCTGGAATATAGTCCCAGTGCAGGATATCGTAGTTACCGTGAAAAATTGGTGGGCTATTATGATAAGTTCAACATCAAACTGACGGCAGATGATATCATCATTACGTCCGGTGGTTCGGAGGCGGTATTGTTCTCCTTCCTGGCGTGCCTCAATCCGGGTGACGAGATTATTGTTCCCGAACCGGCTTACGCTAACTATATGGCGTTTGCCATCTCTGCCGGTGCCAAGATACGCACCATTGCCACTACGATAGAAGAAGGTTTTTCGCTTCCTAAAGTAGAAAAGTTTGAAGAACTGATTAACGAGCGCACCAGAGCTATCCTGATCTGTAATCCTAATAATCCGACAGGTTACCTTTATACCCGTCGCGAAATGAACCAGATACGTGACCTTGTGAAGAAGTACGATTTGTTCCTCTTCTCCGATGAAGTGTATCGTGAGTTTATTTATACGGGTTCTCCTTATATCTCTGCCTGCCATCTGGAAGGCATTGAAGACAATGTGGTACTGATTGACTCCGTATCCAAACGTTACTCTGAGTGTGGTATCCGTATCGGTGCTTTGATTACGAAGAATGCGGAAATCCGTAATGCTGTAATGAAGTTCTGCCAGGCACGTCTCAGTCCTCCGTTGATTGGCCAGATTGCTGCCGAAGCCTCTCTGGATGCCGATGAAGATTATCTGCGTGATACGTATGATGAATATGTAGAACGCCGTAAGTGTCTGATAGACGGACTGAACCGTATTCCCGGCGTATATTCGCCTATTCCTATGGGAGCATTCTATACTGTGGCAAAACTTCCGGTGGATGATTCCGATAAGTTCTGTGCCTGGTGTCTTTCCGACTTCGAGTATGAAGGACAAACTGTATTCATGGCACCTGCTTCCGGATTCTACACTACTCCCGGTTCCGGTAGGAATGAAGTGCGTATAGCCTATGTGCTGAAGAAGGAAGATCTGACCCGTGCGCTCTTTGTGCTTTCAAAGGCTTTAGAGGAGTATCCGGGACGAGTTGAATAAATACGTAAGAAGAACACAAATTACGCAAATTGCACAATTCATAGATTTTAGATTAAAGAACTTGTGTTATTTGCGTAATTTGTGTTCTATCTCTATAATTATTATGACATGAGTTTAGCCCTGTTTTTGGCCCGACGTATTTACCGTGACAGCGATGCCGGAAAGCAAATTTCCCGTCCTGCCGTGCTCATTGCTCTGATAGGTGTTGCTATCGGTCTGGCAGTGATGATTATCACGGTGTCGGTGATTGTGGGGTTCAAGAACGAAGTGCGTGGTAAAGTAGTTGGCTTTGGTTCGGACATTCAGATTACGAATTCGGATGCTGCACGTTCCTATGAAACGCGTCCTGTGGTGGTGAATGACAGTGTCATCTCCATTCTATCCGAATATACTGAGGTGAAGCATGTGCAGCGCTATTCTACCAAACCGGGCATGGTAAAGACAGCCGGAGATTTTCAAGGTATGGTCCTGAAAGGGATAGGACCTGAGTTTGATCCTGCGTTTTTCCGTGAACATCTGGTGGAAGGAGAGTTACCACAGTTCAGTGATACAGCGTCTTCCAATCGGGTAGTTATTTCTAAGGCGCTTGCTACGAAGTTGAGATTGAAACTCGGAGATAAGATAGATACTTATTATATACAGGATGATATCCGTGCTCGCCGGTTGCAGATTGTGGGAATCTATCAGACTAATTTCTCGGAATACGATAACCTTTTTCTCCTTACTGATTTATATCTTGTAAATCGTCTTAATAACTGGGAACCGGGACAAGTGAGCGGTGTAGAACTGCAGGTACGCAATTATGATCGCCTTGAAGAAACTACCTATCAGATTGCTGCAGACCTGGACGGAGTAGAGGATAAGTACGGCGAAGACTATTGCGTGCGCAACGTAGAGCAACTGAATCCACAGATATTTGCCTGGCTCAGTATCCTGGATGTGAATATCTGGGTAATATTGATACTGATGGCAGGTGTCGCAGGTTTTACTATGGTGTCCGGCTTATTGATTATCATCATCGAACGTACTTCCATGATCGGCATACTGAAGTCGCTTGGTGCTAATAATACCACCATACGTAAGGTATTCCTTTGGTTCTCAGTCTTTCTTATCGGAAAAGGTATGTTATGGGGCAATGCCATCGGACTGGCGTTCTACTTCCTGCAAAAATGGTTTGGTATCTTCAAACTTGATCCGGAGACGTATTATATGGATACGGTTCCCTTATCTTTCAATATTCTGCTGTTCTTATTGCTGAATATAGGTACTCTGCTGGTATCTGTCCTAATGCTTTTAGGACCTTCTTTCCTGATTACACGCATCCATCCTGCCAATTCTATGAGATACGAATAGAAATGCCACATTTTATCGTCCTAAATGCCACACCTCAACAAGTGAAATGCCACACTTTGTGGGTGATAAAGTGTGGCATTTGTTCTATTGAGATGTGGCATTTGAAATGCTAACTTGCGGCATTGGAAAATAGTCATCTTCTTAGGAAATCACTTCTCTTTCTGAACTGGCAATAAAGCTTCCAGCGAAGTGATTGCATTGGTTGTAAAATATCGAATACCGGAAGGGTAAAGAAGTAACGCCGTTTTTCTCCGAGGTCTTTTGCTGTCTTATTGATAATCAAAGCTTGCATAGTATATCGTAAGGCGAATATCAGAAATACAATACCAGCCACTAACCAGTGAAAGTTTAGTATCCCAATTACCAGAGCAGCTATCCATGCTGCATGAAACAGTAAACGTGTAGTTGTTTCAAAGCCGGATAAATTACGCTGTATTCCCCGATAAAAATGTGCTGTGGCCATATAACTGATTTTCTCCTCCCGCCAGTCTTTAGCACGGAAAACGGGTTGCACGCGAACCACTGCATTTGCATCTGTTTCTACTCGTGTATTCTCTGAGGTAGCCGTTTTATTGATAAATAAATCATCATCCCCGCGTTGCAGGTTCAGGTGTGCTGAAAAGCCTTTCTGGGAATAGAATAACTCTTTCCGGTAAGCCATGTTACGACCGATACCCATATAAGGTTTGCCGGCTAATGCATAGCCTAGGTAACGCATGGAAGTGAACAGATTGTCGAAAGATACCCGTTTGTGCAGCCAACCTTTTCCACGTTCATATCCGCTGTATCCCAATACGATTTGTGCACGTGAAGTAAAATTACGTGCCATGGTACGCAACCATTGGTTACTTTCGGGAAGACAGTTTGCTTCGGTAAACACAAGCCAGTCGTATTTACTTGCTTTTATTCCAAGAGTGATGGCCAGTTTCTTGCGACTGATATAGCGTGAAGAGCTTGGAACAAAACTATGGTACAGGTTCGGATACTTTTCTCCTTGCAGCGTCAGGTAATCTTCGCTTTCATCCGTATTGCCATCGTTGATGACGATAACTTCAAATTGCGGATAATCCTGTTCTAGTACTGCGGTCAGATTCCGGCGCAGATTTTCCACTTCTTCACGAGCATAAATGATGACCGATAAGGGTGGTAATTCCTGTGAAAAATGTATATCACTTCGCTTTACGGCACGGCTACGGATATGTATACGATTATAAAGACAAAAGTAATAAAGGAGTTGAATCAGAAAAAGGATACCGACAGCGGCAAGTAATGCTTGTTCTGTAGTATTGAATGTTAATGTTTCCATGTGGTCGTATGACGTTTTTTGTGTTGCAAATGTACACAAAAAATATGATTATACGCGTAAGTTCGGGAAATAAGAAGCTACAAGTTACACAAGCTACGAGCTACAAGTTGCTACGTTACATTAAGCTAACCTACCGAAAGGCACTTGTAGCTTGTAGCTCGTAGCTTGTAACTATATTACGGGCACCACTATAAACTTGCTTCCCGGAAAGTACTTATCCAGATACCGGCGGATATATTGCATCGTATCTTCCTGTATCGTAGTATCTTCCACGGTAGGATAGAGATTGTACAACACCATGTCCAGTTGTATCCCTCTGTTGCGGATTGCTTCAAAGCTCAGCAATGTATGATTGATACTTCCCAGTTTCCCGGAAGTCACGAATACCAGCGGATATTGCTTTTCTGCAATGTAATCAATTGTCAGATAATCCTCGGTCAGTGGTACCATTAGTCCGCCTGCACCTTCTACAAGTACCACATCATAACGTCGGGCAAGTTCTTGCGTGGCACATTCTATCTTCCCGAAATCAATAGGACGGTTGTCAATACGTGCCGCCAGATGGGGAGAACAAGGATAAGAGAAGATTTCAGGCATGGTCAATCCTTCACGGTCTTCTTCTGTCATGCCAATTCCCATGAGACGGCGATGCAGGTCTATATCTTCAGAATGACCGCTATTGCCTGTTTGGATGAATTTCTGTGTGATAACACGTTTACCGCTGCGAATCAATTCACAGGCATAATAAGCTGTACAATAAGATTTTCCGGCATCTGTGTCGATACCACTGATAAAATAGACATTGTTTTCCATTGCTTTATTTGTTTTTCTTTCGTGTGACAATATAAATAGGGTGGTACGTCAGAGTGACATTTCCATCTTCCCGACTGAATTGCTCTGTGTATCCGTTGCAGAAGGTCTGTAACCGTCCTCGTGTCCATACTTTCTTTTCCGTTCCTGTTACTCCGGTTTCTTTCAGATGTTGCAATACCTGGAGTGGAGTATTAAAGGGGAGAGAAACTATTTCCTCTTCCGCGTATACAGTCTCAAAATGAGGAGCAAGCAGTTCTTTCAACGTTTCTATCGGCAGATACTCAAGCCCATGTCCGGTGAGTGTACGGATTTCGCGCATATTCTCAGTGCCAAAAGTACTGAAAGCTAAATAACCGTCTTCTGACAGGAAACGATGACAACGTGCGAAGAACGTTTCTGGATCATTGAACCATTGCAGTGTAGAACAGGAAGTAATTAAATCCGTTCCTTCGGGAAAGTCCAAGGCTTCGGCATCTCCGGGAATGAATTGCACCATATTTTGTGGAAGCAAATCAGCAAGACATTCTTTCATCTCCGAACATAGATCATTCAGCAGCAAACTTTCCGGTTCTAGCTTGTCCAACAATAACCTGGAATAACTGCCTGTACCACATCCAAATTCCACAATACGATGAAAGAGGAAAGTATGCTCTGTCAGTAGCCGTAACATTTTCTCGGCTACTTGTTGCTGTACCCGTGCTTCGCGTGAGTAGGTATCCCGTGCACGGGCAAATCGTTCTGCAATCAATCTTTTGTCCATATATCCTGCAAATAGTATCGGAACAGTTCAACTTGATAATGAGCATCTTCCGTATAATGTACCCGTATCTTTTTCCGGTTATTCTCTTCTTCTTTACGCCAGGCATTCAGTTGATTGTCGGGTGGAATGATACGGTCGTTACTTCCCACTACTGCTTGTTGCCAATGGAACGAGATGGCAGGTTGTGCGAGATACATGCGTTCTATTTCTGCCAGTTCTTCTTTCAGTTCTTCCAATGGTCGTTTGGGAGTAATATTCAGAAACTCTTTGAATGCCTCTCCGTTGAAGCACATCCTTCTTAGAAACTTATTCAGGGAAGGACCTGTCAACCCTTCCAGGGTTCCGTGATAAATAACGGATGGAATGCCACACATATCATCAATAGGATAGGGAGTACCGTTAATGGCTATACTATTTTTGATTATGAGATCTGCTTCCTGTAATTTATCCATTACCCGAGATGCAGCCCATACACCCATTGACCAACCGATGACATTGATCTCCTTATATCCTTTCAGTAATGAAGCATCAAAATCCAGTGTCCGGTAATCGTAACAGAGCATATAATCACTGTCCGCAGGTTGATAATCTTTGAATGGCGTTTTATCGGCTCCCCAACCGGCAAAAAATAGCAATAGCCGGGGATGCCTGTCTTTTATTATATAAACTTGTTTCATAATCCTGTATGCTTTTTAAGGTACGCGGACGATGCGGATGAAAAATAAAAATCCGTGTTCGTCCGTTTCATTCGCGTATCTATATAATTATTTTTATCAATTCCCTGATTTCTTCTTCCCTTATCTCCGCCGTCAACGAAAAACGAATGCGTGATGTCCCCTCCGGAACTGTAGGAGGCCGTACCGGCAAGGCATAAAAACCATGCCGTTGTAACTCTTCCGCCTTTAGAATCGTGTCTGAGCTTTTCCCTACAATCATCGGTACTATATAACTGTCACTCGGACAAGTATATCCTTTTTCTTTTAAAGCTTTGCGAAGGATATTGCTGATGTTTTTTAAATGTATTCTTCGCTCCCTGAATCCGGCCAATCGCCGCACAACAAACAAAGTCCATGCGATATTTACCGGAGGAAGAGCTGTTGTAAAAATAAGTGTCCGCATCCTGTTTACCAGATACTCCCGAATGGTGCGCCGGCAAACGATATATGCTCCGGCTGATGCGGCTGCTTTGCCAAAAGTCCCTACCAGAAAATCAATCTCCCGAATACATCTGGCTTCTTCAGCGCAACCCAGTCCTTGTTCACCTCGCGCTCCGAAAGCGTGTGCTTCATCCACGTAGAGTAACACATTCTCATACATATGTTTCAGTCGTACCAGTTCTTTCAGATCGGCTATATCTCCGTCCATGCTGAAAATGCTTTCGGTGACGATAATCACCTGTCTGTATGCTGCATGATTTTCAGCCAGTAATCGTTCCAGTTGTTTCAGGTCATTATGCCGGTAACGGATATATTTTGCTGTTGAAAGTCGAATACCGTCAATCAGGCTTGCGTGTACCAGTTTATCTGCCAGTATCAGGGTCTGTGCGTCGCTTACGGCAGGCAGAATACCTGCATTAGCGTGATAACCACTGTTGAATACCAGTGCTGTTTCAGTTCCGAAGAGTTCTGCGAGCGTCTGTTCCAGTTTCTCATAGATGGTGAAGTTACCTGTCAATAGACGTGATGAGGAGGATGTTGGCAAAAAACTGTCGGCTGTCAGTTCTTTCAGAAACTCTTCCCGTAAGGTCCGGTCTGTAGCCAGTCCCAGATAATCATTAGAGGAAAGATTTAGCATTCGCTGTCCGTTTGCGATGACATCCTGTCCTTCATGGATCAGGTTGGGCAATGTCCGCAGATTACTGCTTTCTTTCAGTTCTTGCAGCTCCTGCTGCATTTGCTCTATTATACTCATTCCATTTCTCCTATAATCTTCAACAATCCGCTTGTCAGCTTTGTCAATTGCTCCGGTTCTATGATAAACGGTGGCATGATGTATACCAGTTTTCCAAAGGGGCGTACCCAAATGCCTTCTTCCACAAATCGTTTCTGCATCCAGGCCATGTCTACTGGGTCTTGTACTTCAATCACTCCGATGGCACCCAATACACGGACATCTGCTACCTGCGGAAGTAGTAGTGCTGGTTCCAGTTCACGCCACAACTGTTCTTCAATGCGGCTCACTTTTCCCTGCCAGTCATATTTGGGTGAAGTCAGCAAGCGTATGGAGGCGCATGCCACTGCACATGCCAGTGGGTTTCCCATAAATGTGGGGCCATGCATGAAAGCTCCCGGTGCGTGATTGGAAATCGCATCCGCTACTTCATTTGTGGTCAGTACTGCAGATAGAGTCATGTATCCACCCGTCAGTGCTTTTCCTATGCACATAATATCCGGTTCCACGCCTGCATATTCCCAAGCAAACATCTTACCTGTACGTCCGAATCCAGTGGCTATTTCATCAAAGATCAGTAATATATTATATTCCTTGCATATTCTGGCCGCTTCCCGCAAGAATTGCGGATGATAGAACCACATGCCGCCTGCACCCTGAACGATGGGTTCCAGAATCAGTGCTGCCAGTTCCTCATGATGTTTTTCTATAATATCCAGCAGTTCCAGTGCATCATCCGCATCCCAGTCGCCATCGAACCGTGATTGCGGACGGGAAGAAAAGTACCGTATCGGTAATGCCGAACCGAACAGGGAATGCATTCCAGTCACGGGATCGCATACGGACATTGCATTCCAGGTATCTCCGTGATAACCGCGCCGGATGGTTACAAAATTACTTTTTTTAGCCAGATGTGCTCGATTCGGAGCTGACTGACTTATGGCATACCAATACTGTACAGCCATTTTCATAGCTACCTCCACAGCTACCGAACCTGAGTCTGCATAAAATATCTTTTGCATGGATGGCGGTACAAGTGGCAACAGTAATTTACCCAGTTCTATGGCCGGGTCATGTGTCAGTCCACCGAACATGACGTGCGACATTTTTTCCGTTTGCTCCCGGAGAGCCTGATTCAGTACCGGGTTATTGTATCCGTGCACCATGCACCACCAGGAAGACATGCCTTCTATGAGTACCTGTCCGTTTTCCAGTGTAATGGTTGCCCCGTCTCCGCGTTTCACTTTATATACAGGGAGTGGGTTGGTGGCCGATGTATAAGGATGCCATAAATGTTCCCTGTCGAATTGTGAGTCGCTGAAACGATATCCCGCATCTTCTATCAGCGCTTTGTCTTCCGAAACTTTAGATCCGAGAGTAGTCAGCAAATCTCCCACGATGGCAGAGTTCACACCTATGTACAAGGATTTTTTCACAGCTTCTTTTGTCAGCTGAGAACGCCCTCCTGCAAATCGCAGATAAGCTGTCGGATTGATGAAACGGAACAAAGCAATGGTGGTCAGCACTTCTTCTTCTGTCAGTTGAGTTTGGTTTTCCAGCGGTGTTCCCGGGATGGGTTGCAACAGATTCAGGGGAATGGAAGGTACTTCCAAATCTCTCAATGTAAAGGCAAATTCAATTCGTTGTTCAGCTGTCTCTCCCATACCGATGATACCGCCACAACAGATGTCCATTCCTACGCGGCGGGCGGCTGCCAGTGTCTGTAGTTTTTCTTCCTGCGTATGTGTGCTGCACAGGGTAGGGAAGTGGCTTGGGGCAGTTTCCAAATTACAGTGGTAGCGCGTCACGCCTGCTGTATGCAAGGCACGTAGTTCGTTTTCGTTCAGTAATCCCAGTGAAGCACAGAGTTGAATGGAACTTTTTTGCCTCATATAGCGTGCTGCTTCACACAGTTTTTCCATATTCTTTCCTGAAGGTTTCCGTCCACTGGTTACCAATGAGAAGCGTGCCACGCCTTGTGATTCGTTGTGTAGTGCATGACGCAGGCATTCCTCCTTATCTACCAGATCGTAAACATCCGCTTTCGTCTTGTAGTGTGATGATTGTGCGCACCATTTGCAATTCTCAGGGCAGCGGCCGGATTTTGCATTGATGATGGAACACATATCAAATTCCTGTGATGCCCGTGCGGTCGTAATTTCGTGTGCCGCTTCATAAAGGCTTTTCTTATCCGGCTGTGTAGCCAGCCATTCAGCTTCTGCCTGTGTGATGGGTACATCTTGCAGTACTTTGTTTTTCAATTCTTCTACTGTCATATTCTTACGTTGTTTTTAGGAGAATACAAAACACAAATGACGCGGGTCGTGCAAATCTGAAAACAGCATTTGCATGATCCGCGTCATTTGTGTTCCACTCTTATTTATAATAGTGTTTATATCTTTCTTCTCTTCAGGACCGATGGTAGTCGGACACAATACAGGCAGCAATCCTTTGAAACCGAAGATTTCAAGCATTGTCCTCAATCCGTTTTCACATCCCAATGGTATGCCTATATCCGTTTCCTGTCCTTTACTGTTATCTGTATCTTCCAGGTTTTGTCCGCCGCTTTTGTAGCCGGCCGATGTTCCGGAATTTTGTTTGGAAAGAGAACAATCTGCTACATTTTTGGGCAGACAACCAATAGTGACACAACGGCCCAGGCTGGCAAATGCAGCATAGGCTTTCCGGCTCCATTTCCGGAAGCGTATAGTCGTTCTATAAAGTCGTCTTTTCCTCATGATATTGGGCTATCGGTATTGAACCGATAGCCGGTATTATTTTTGTTAATCGGCTGCAAATGTAACAAAAATATTTTCGTTTGTGCGACTTCTCGCAGATTACTCTGTTTTATTTAGTCATCGATATCAATTACCCGCATCTTCGAATCGAACTTGATTTCCCAACGGTTAGACAGCTTCACTTCATATTCTTTCTTATCTTTCTCTATCTGTACGATCTTAGCATCCGGATAATTAGTCTTTATATAGGTGCGGATAGCTTCCGGGATGATTTGTGCAGGAACTTCACTCTGCTGGCATTTAACTTCTGTCCATTCTCCCGCCTTATCGAATTCAACTTTTTCTCCATTGGTGAAGACTACATCGTAACTCTTATAGAACAATTCCGTTTCCTGTTTCGCCAATGCTACTTTGTGATCTTTAAAATAAGTGTTGAGGAAAGTCTGAGCCTTTGCTGGAAGTTGATTGACTTGAATGGGTTTATCATTATCCGCCATAACCATTGTGTGCATCGTGAACATACATACTAATAACAAAACTAACTTTTTCATATTCTTCTATTTTTAATAATTAATACTTTGGTTTATTATGATATTGCAAATATAGAAGGAGAATCTGGAAAGAAACTGGAATAAATTTCTTTTTTAAAGTTTAAAATCAGGAACGAATTCACTTAGTTTCCCATTGTAAGTTAGTGTCAATTTATGCATTGCCCTTGTTACGGCCACATAGAGCATACTTTTATCAATAGTTGAGTTATAGTTTTTGTCATTGACATGAGGAATGATTACTTCATCAAATTCCAATCCTTTTGCCATGTGAGATGAGGTAACGATGATACCCTTCACAAAAGCAGAGCTTTGATTGGATAGAAAATAAACTTCGGCAGTATATATCTGTAGGCTTTCTGCCAGGTCTTTCGCTTGTGCTTCAGTTTTACATACTATTCCGAGTGAATTATAACCGGATTTCTTGAAGGTTGAAATCAGGTCAATAATACCGGAGCTTTCCTTTTCTGTATTCTCAAATCGTAGGACTGAAGGGAATTCACCATGTCGCATGACGGGCTCCAATTCATTATTCGTTTGAATTTTTTGTGCAAAATCCGTAATCTCAAATGTAGAACGGTAACTTTTGCACAGCTTCATTACTTCGCCCATAGTGAATGCTTTTCTGATTATCTCGGCAGTTGACGAAACATAGGGATTGACAGACTGGGAGGCATCTCCAAGAATTGTTTTCCGGCAGGGATAAAGTTTCTGGATAACTTTGTACTGAATCGGAGAGTAATCCTGCATCTCGTCTATTAAAAGATGCTTGACACGGCATTGGGTAATATTTCCATCTAAAGCCAGATGTAAATATGCTAAAGGGGCCAGGTCAGTGTATTCCAGTATTCTGTTTTTCCGTAATTTGAATAGTTTGGGTTTATCAGTCCATTCAAAGAACTCTTTATAAACTTGAAGATCATTGTTACCTGCAAACATTTTCTTTATTTCTTTCTTCAACAAATTTCTATCGGCGGTGGTAACCGTAAAGTAGTATTGTATCTTCATCATTTCCAGGATATAATCCGTCATTGCTTCGAATCGTTGACGCATGGGATAGCGATTGAAGCGTCTGAATTGCTCTTCAATATATTCAGAAGGAATAGTGATGTGCCTGGTGAGTTTTACATCTATAGCTTTGAAATAGTTATTCTCCATATAGAGAATAAACTTATCAAGCTGCGAAATGAAATCAAAGGAGGATTTATATTTTATCCGTTCTATAAAACTCTGAGTCGTTTTTCCAAGTAATTCCGTTACCTGTTCAAAAAAGCTCTGGTATTTGTATTTATTTTCAAGAACTCCCGACAGAATCTGTTCCATACAGGTTTCAGGTACACTTTCTTCTCCTAACTCGGGAAGGACATTCGAGATGTAATCGCCAAAAACTTTATTAGGTGAGATTATCAGTATGTCTTTTGAAGATATATCCCCTTTCAGTGTATAGAGCAGGTAAGCGATGCGATGTAAGGCAATGGACGTTTTACCCGATCCGGCAACTCCCTGGATAATTAATATATGGGCTTCCTCATTGCGAATAATCCGGTTCTGCTCCCGCTGGATGGTAGTAACGATATTCCTCATTTTATCGTCTGCATTACTGCTGAGTTCTTTCTGGAGAATTTCATCGTGAACCGTCAGCGAACTTTCTATCATGTATTCCATTTTGCCTTTGCGGATGCGATACTGACGTTTGAGGGAAACATCTCCACTGATTTCACCGACAGGAGAGATGTAAGTTGCTTCTCCCAATTCATAATCGTAGAACATACTGGAAATAGGAGCGCGCCAGTCATATATCAGATTCATCTTGCTTTGAGAATCATAAAATGTGTGTATACCTATATAAATAGGTAGAATGTTGGCACCGTTTTTTTTTTCTTTGAAATCTATCCTTCCGAAATAAGGAATGTCCAGTATCCTGCCCAGCCGCTTGCGTTTATCAATCACACTTTCACCCAGTGCAAAATGATTGAGGATACTCTCGCGCATGGAACGGATTTCATGAGGATCGATATCTTTGTTCGACCAGATATAATTTTTATATTCCTGTAAGGTTTCTACATGTTCTTTGACTGAAGTATTGGTGTTGTGAATTGTATCATTTATGATATCGATAACTTGTTGCAAGTGTACTTTTTCCTGTTGCTTTGTTTGATAAAATGTCATAGTTCTTTTAATTTTTTAGCTGAAAAGTTTAGAAAGAGTGGCAAAGTTAGTCCAAATTGTCAGATTATTAAATAGCTATTTATAGCTATATATCCATCCTTTTTTCTACATTTGCAAGTCATTTCAAAAGAAAAAATATGGATATCCTTGATCTTGCCAGGCGGAATCAGCAGAAAGCCTGGAAAATAATAGAAGACACAAAAATCATCCCGACTTGGGAAAGTGTGGGTGCCAGAGTAAATCTCGTAGGCTCTTTGAATACGGGGTTATTGATGAAACACCTGGATATTGATTTTCATATTTATACCCCACAGTTTTGTTTGTCTGACAGTTTTCAAGCAATGGTAAAATTGACAGAGAATAAATCTTTTATGAAGATGGAACATAAGAATTTGTTGGATACTGAGGCGGAATGTGTGGAGTGGCATGCCTGGTATCGGGATGCAGATAATGAGCTTTGGCAGATTGATATGATTCATATTCTGGAAGGTTCCCGGTATGACGGCTACTTTGAAAAGTTCGCCGAACGACTTTCTGCTGTTCTGACTGAAGAAACAAAGTATGCTATTTTAAAACTGAAATATGAGACTCCTGAGTCGGAAAAGATTATGGGAGTGGAATACTACGTGGCTGTTATCCGCGATGGCATACGCAGTTATGAGGAATTTATGGAATGGAGAATCCAACATCCGGCAACAGGCGTTATAACGTGGATGCCGTAAATAATGTATTTTTACGGGTTAGCTTAGTAGCCCCAACTCCAATCCTGCATTGATAGCCTCTATCGAATTTTGTACTCCTAATTTATGCAACAGATTTTGCCGGTGGATATGAACCGTGTGAATACTGATGCAGAGATTATGAGCTATTTCTTTACTCAACAACCCCTTTTGGATAAGCTGTAAAATCTCCAGTTCACGCTGTGTCAAATGGATTTGTGGAGTAGTAAGTAAGGTAGGGGAGAAAGTCTGTCCATTCTTTAGGTTTAATACAGTACAATCTACTTGATCCGAATCTTTTTGATTCGGTGCGATATCCATACTCCCGAGTATGAGCCATGCTTTCCCGGTACTGTCTTTTTCTAAAACTTGTTGCCTGCTGATAACCCGTACATACTGCTGCTTGGCATTTCGTACCCGGTAACTGTAGATATTGGAATAATCATTCCTCTGCTCCGGAGGCAGACTATAAATGAATTGACTTAACCGAACTTGCAAAGTTTGCAATTGTTGTTGGTCATCGGGGTGGATACGAGATTCCAGATAATCTCCCTGTCTCTCCAATGTAGCTATCTTATGGCTGTCATACCCCAGTAAATCCACAAAGTTGGAGGAGGCAAAGGCATATCTGAACTTATATACATCCACCACAAAGGTACAGCTCTGGTTAAGATGAGACATCTGGTGGAGCATTAATTTATCACGCTCCCAGATGCTATAGTCAATATCGGCAGCAGATAAATTCTGTCTGGCCCACATTTCCTCTCTTGTAATGTCGGTTGGTTTCATACAGGATAGTTCTTTATTGCAAAAGTATAACAAGTAACTGTTTATCCTTGTATGTCTATCCTGCTTTTTTGTTATTTTCTTTATATTTTAAAGTTATGCGTTATTCATTACTTTGATATTCAAAGAAGTCAAAGTAGGCTTTATTGGATGATTTTTCTCCGTTGCTGCTGGCATACATCCCGATGAAAGGTCCTATAAAACCACCTGCTTTGTTGGAACTATTGAGACTTGCGTCTTGTTTGCTGCCCAATGCCTGCATGTTTTCTTCAGAATCGCCTATATAAAATTGATAATCCAATCCCTGTGCCACAAGTTTGATGAAACACTTCTTTGTTTTCCATTGAATGTTAGCTACAGTTTCTTCTTTTCCCCCTTCTCTTTTCACTAATTTGATTACATTGCGGTTTGAGTCTTTGCAAAGAACAACTTTATAATGATGGCTTCCATTTTGTAAAACAATCATGCCGGCTTCCTCTTGCTTGCGTGGATTAAACTCCATACTTAGTTGTGCCGTGAAATTGAAGTGCTCAATGCGGCGTGCTATCAGAGAAGGGTTGGTGTCCTCACTAACGGAATTAGGACGTACATTAATAATCAGCTTGCCATTTTCCAGTTGATACCATTTTTCAAAAGGTGTTCGTAGAAAGTTCCAACAGAAACGCAATGAATCTTCATCAAATTCGTCTCTTACCGGTTCTTTCTTAAATACTACAGGGGGCAATCCGGTAGCCTTTTCAGTAGCAAGTACACGTCCTACTCCCGGATTGAAAACAGGCCATCCATCCTGAAAGCTTACAGGAGTAAGGAAAGTTTCACGTCCCAACATGGTATAATCTTTGAGTGGGCGAACCCCCAACATAACTGCCCACCAATCTCCCTGAGGAGTCTGTACCAAATCGGCATGCCCTATGGTTGTGATATCGATGTTCTTTCCTAAGTGCCTATGTGTTAATACCGGATTGGCATATCCCGGTGTGTAAGGTCCGGTTATTTTATCAGCAGTAAATACACTTACAGCATGATTTTCCCAAGTACCCCCTTCGGCAACTACCAGATAATACTTATGGTTGATTTTATAGATGTGTGGAGCTTCGCAGTAAGGAGCATTGATAGCATGTCCGTTGGTCAGAATGTATCGCTCACCGATAAGTTTACCTTGTTTTAAATCCAGTTGTTGCAGGTAGATGCGGTCTTCGTTCAGGTATTTGTCCTGTTCCGGTGTGTCATTGATGGAGCCCGTATACCAACAAGTGCCATCTTCATCAAAAAAGAGAGATGGGTCGATACCCGGAGCATCGGTTAGAAAGACAGGTTCTGAATAAGGGCCTTCCGGTTTGTCGGCAGTGACATAGAAATTACCGCCGGCTTGCTGAGCCGTACAAATGACATAGAACTTACCCTGATGATAGCGAATGGTAGGAGCCCATAGTCCGTTTGAATGCCTCAATCCGTCTTTCATTTGTAGTTGCGAAGGACGATTCAGTACATATCCTATTTGCTGCCAATGCATCAGGTCTTTACTGTGAAAGACAGGAATTCCGGGAAACCATTCGAAACTGGAAGTTACCAGGTAATAGTCGTTTCCTACCCGGCAAATACTGGGATCGGGATGAAATCCGGAGATGATAGGATTCTTAAAAGTGGATGTTTCATGATTCTGGCCTTTCATCGACATTGGCCATCCGGTAAGATATCCGATAAAAAATAAGAAGAGAAAGATTTTTTTCATATTGTCATTTGTATTATTTAGTCTGAAAGCAAATGTAGGGGAAAACAGGGAAACGGAATAGTAGTCATCTGTCTAAAAATAGCTCTATTTGATTATTTTTCCTATATTTGCTGTGCGAAATTCAAATAAAACGATTGTTCAACTTATGAAATACCAACTCTGTATATAGCTACGCTCCACGAATAGCATCTTCCAATAAAAACTATTCGGCTATTTGACGGATTTCTGTAGTTCGTCACAGAGTTTCCATATCTGATTTATTTATATCGAATGACATGCAGCTATGTATATAGTTGTATGACATACGTTTATTTTAGTTGAACAATGAATTATACCTATAAACAAATATGGCTCATCAACTTTCCTGTAATGATGAGCATTCTGATGGAGCAATTAATCAATATTACTGATGCGGTTTTTCTGGGGCATGTGGGCGAAGTGGAGTTAGGAGCTTCTGCACTTGCAAGTGTTTATTATCTGGCCATTTATATGCTGGGTTTTGGTTTTAGTCTGGGTTTGCAAGTTCTGATTGCCCGCAGGAACGGAGAACAAAGATACAAAGAAACGGGAAAAACCTTTTTCCAAGGTTTATTCTTTCTGAGCGGGCTGGCTGTTTTTTTGAGTCTCACTTCCTATGTGTTGTCACCTGTTATCCTGAAGTATTTTATCCGTTCACCAGAGATTTACGAAGCTGCGGTCGATTATCTGGAATGGAGATGTTTCGGCCTGTTATTCTCTTTTCCATTTCTCGCATTTCGCGCTTTCTTTGTTGGAATCACGAAAACGAGAGTATTATCATGGGCAGCTATTATGGCAGTTCTTATCAATATCCCTTGTAATTACTTGTTTATTTTCAGTTTTGATCTGGGGATCTCAGGAGCGGCAATGGCTTCTTCACTGGCTGAAGCCGGTTCGCTATTGATGCTGGCTATCTATACTTACTTGCAAATGAATAAGGAGAGTTTGGGATTAAAACCTGTTTACGACGGAAAACTATTAAAGTCACTTTCTCATTTATCTGTATGGAGCATGATGCATGCTTTCATTAGTGTTGCTCCCTGGTTTCTCTTCTTTGTGGCTATTGAGCGATTGGGTGAAGTACAATTGGCTGTATCCAATATAATCAGGAGTATCTCTACTGTTTTCTTTGTGATAGTCAATTCTTTTGCAGCTACTACCGGTTCATTGGTCAGTAATCTGATTGGTGCGGGAGAGGGGAAAAGTATGTTCCGGCTTTGTGGTAAAATTCTCAGATTAGGATATGCAGTTGGCTTTCCCCTGATAATTATTGCTATGTTTTTAAATAAGCAGATTGTCGGATTTTATACGGATAATGCAGTATTAATCGAGCTTGCCTATTATCCGTTTATCGTAATGTTATTGAATTATACATTTGCCCTGCCCGGCTATGTCTTTATGAATGTAGTTACAGGTACAGGCAATACCCGGATTGCATTTATTTTTCAGATTTCCACTATTGCTTTCTATCTGGTTTACCTGTATCTGCTGAGTTATAGTTTCACAGTTACCCTTCCGGTATACCTGACGGCTGAGTATCTGTTTGTGATTCTCTTGGGTGTACAATCTTACATATACCTGAAAATGAAGTAGCATCGATAAGGATCAGTATCTCTATTTGATGGGTAGAGTAACAATCATTCGTGTACCTTCCTTATATGCAGGATCTATTTTTATCTCTCCGGCAAGTCGTTCTGTGATGAGCCGGCAGAGATACAATCCCAGTCCGTTGCCGGGCATAAAAGTGTCAAGCTTGGAGAAGCGATTGAATACTTCCTCATGCTTCTCTTGCGGGATTCCGTAACCGGTATCGCTGACATATATTGAGATTTCCTTTTTTGATTGATTCACTCTATATCCCAAGGTGATTTGGCCTTTTTCTGTGAATTTATTGGCATTATTCAACAAATGTTCAATTACCTGTGTCAGGTATTGAGCATTGCTTTGAATAATCATGCTTTCTTCCGTAATCTCCAATTTATATTCTATACCTTCCTTTTTCTTAAGTTGCTCCATTTCATGTACACAGATATTCTTAATATCTATGGGTTGACATGGAAGCTTCTCTTTGGAAACATCCAGATTTGCAACTTCCAACATGCTGTTAATGAGACTTGTCAACAACACTGTGTTTTTTTGAATTTCCTGAGGAAACTCTTTTCGCATTTCCGTATCTATCTCTTCATTCATGATCAGATCTGAGAATCCGACAATAGCGTTGAGCGGAGTACGTATTTCGTGGCAAATGGAGTTGATAAACGATTGCTTCATCTTTTCGCTTTCCTGCGCTTTGAGATGTAATGTTTTCAATTCCATCTTCATCTTTTTCTCTTTTTTCCAGGAGAAATATAAATAGGTACAAATGACAACTACAATTATCAATAAAATGCTGAGAGAAATAAGCATGGTCTTCTTATTTTTAATTTCCAGCATAGTCTTCTCATTATTGAGCGCATTCATATCATACTTTACTTGCAATTCATTGAGTTGCTTGTGTGTAGCTTCTGTACTTAGTGAGTCTTGAATCTGATGTGAAATTTTCAGATATTTCAGCGCGTTCTGATAATCTTTGATTTCTTCATAAGTCATAGAATTGATGTTGTATAATCCCGGTAAATTCTGTGGAGCCAATATTGTCGCAAATTTAATGAGGCTGTCATTGGCTGATATTGCTTTGCGGTAATCTCTTTCTGTGCGATTATTGGAGTAATAGTTATTGACACAAAGGTAGTAATTGTATTTATCCAGGTCATTGGTCAGACTCTTGCCGATTTCCTGAATGCGTTTCCAGTAAGATTTCTCCTGTTCCAGTGTCAGATCAGGCAGGCTACTAATCATAAATGAATAATACTGAAGAAGATATAAGTCAATATTATAGAATGGGCGTTGTTTTTGGTAGTCAGTTTTATATTTGTATTCTACCATATTAATGAGCTGTTCCATGATTTTCACAGCCTCTTTACCCTTTCCGGTCTGTGCATATGTAAAACATACTCTCCAAATAATGAATTTCTTATAGATATATTTATCTTTTTCGGGGAGTGATTCTGCAAGTTGCATAGCCTTATCCAAATAAGGAGTTGCCTTTACGAATTGATTGTTCATATAGAAACTTGTACCCATATTATAAGCCGATGCTATCTGGCTGTAGATATCTTCTTTGGCATTTTTCTTTGAATTTTGGAAACTTATTTCTTCTTTGATAGCTTCGTCTCTTTCTCCTGAGTAGCACCGTGAGTCGAAAGTACGCATATGATAGAAAGGCAATAAACTTCTCAGTTCTTCCTCGGTTGCCATCTTTTCAAAAAGTTCAGTATATTTGGCTACCGTATCCTTATTGTAATCGTTGATTCCGGCAATAAGAATATCATCAAGTGCATTCATCATACTCTTTCTGTCTTTGATTGTTGATGCTTCCTGATACATCTTCAATAGGTAAGCTTTAGCTTCAGGGTTCTCTATATATATGTCCGCCAGGTTTCTATATACTTGAATTCTTTGTTCAGGGGATTGGGAGTTTTTTAAAACACCTAGAAGACTATCTGCTGCCTGGGTCAGATTGGTGGCAAGCGCTGTCGAGCTAATAAGTATAAATATAGCAGTTAGTAAATGTCGCATAATATGTTGCTACTTTGTAATGGCGCAAATCTACTGCTTTTTTTCGTGATTTTCCATTGTTTGAGAAAAATAATTTTAGAGGATTAACTTTGATATTTTTACTTTGTGATTTGCCTTCTGAATTTGTCGGGTTTTACAATAAAATTCTGTCTTACTGCATTTTGGAGTATATCGTTCTTGTGAATCAGAGAGAAATCTTTATATTTGTAAAATGATGATGAATGTTGTATAAACTTTTATAGACTTGATACTTAAAAACGTAATTAAATGTCAAAATCAAGGCTGTGTCTTATGGTAGCAGTTAAGGATATGAACTCAGGTTGCTGTAAAATAGTAACAGAAGTGAATCGGTAGAATAAGAAAAAGCGTTGTAAATTATTAATTTACAACGCTTTTTCTTTAAAGTGGTGCCACCAGGAATCGAACCGGGGACACAAGGATTTTCAGTCCTTTGCTCTACCAACTGAGCTATGGCACCATTGTTTCTCTTTTGCGGTTGCAAAGGTAGTGAAACTTTTGGATTGTGCAAGGGCTTTGGAGATAAAAAACGCTGATAATTGCCTATGTGACTAAGTATCAGCGTTTATAATTTAATAAAAAAAGTGTTTTTTTTATTTTTCTCCCTTTTCAGCTTCTGCATTTTCGGTCGTTTCGTCTTTCAGCGGGTTCCAGCCTTGGGCTTTCAGCTCAAATTCCTGACCATCGCGGGTAATTAACGCACAACCCAGTTCCGGTTTCGTGATATGACCGATCAGCTTCACACCCTCCATTTCAGAGATCTTTTCGTGGTCAGAGATGGGGACGGTGAATAGCAATTCATAATCTTCGCCACCGTTCAGTGCACATGTAGTCAGGTTCATGTTGAACTCCTCTGCCATGACAGCTGTCTGGTAGTCGATAGGAATATGTTCTTCGTAAACGCGGCAACCTACTTTACTTTGCGTACAGATATGTAGCAATTCAGAAGATAAACCGTCCGAGATATCCATCATGGAAGTGGGTTGAATCCCTTCTTCCGCTAATTTCTCGATGATATCGCGACGTGCCTCCGGTTTTAGCTGACGTTCCAGAAGATACTCTTTTCCAGAGAAATCAGGCTGCACATCAGTCTTCCCTTTTAAAGCCACCTTCTCGCGTTCCAATAGCTGTAAACCCATATATGCCGCACCCAAGTCACCGGTCACACAAATCAGATCAGTCTCTTTGGCACCATTCCGGTAGACAACCTTATCCTTATCTGCCTCACCAATACAAGTGATGCTGATTGCCAGTCCTGTAAGCGAGGAAGAAGTGTCACCACCTATGATATCCACATCGTATTCCTCACATGCCAGGCGGATACCTGCATATAGCTCCTCCATATCTTCTACGGAGAAGCGCTTGGAGAGAGCCAGGGAAACCGTTATCTGCTTCGGGGTACCGTTCATGGCATAGATGTCGGAGAAGTTCACGACAGCCGCCTTATAGCCTAAATGTTTCAGTGGGACATAAATCAAATCGAAATGTACACCTTCCATCAGCAAGTCAGTAGTAATCAAAACCTGCTTTTCGGTAGGATAGGAGAGTACGGCGGCATCGTCGCCTACACCGTACTTACTCGATTCATTCTTCAGTTCAATGCCTTCGGTAAGGCGGCGGATAAGACCGAACTCACCGAGGCTTGATATTTCTGTTCTCATGATTATGCTCTGTTTATCAATTCTCTCATAATTTCCGTCATCTTCGGTTGTGCAGCATCGGCAGCTTTCTGCACTTCCTCGTGCGTTACTTCCACAATCTTGCCTTCCACACCGAGGTCGGTAATCACGGAGATACCGAACACTTTGATGCCACAATGATTGGCAACAATCACTTCCGGCACTGTAGACATACCTACTGCATCTGCACCGAGGATATGGAACAATTTATATTCGGACGGTGTCTCAAACGTCGGGCCTTGCGTACCGATATATACGCCATGTTGCACCTTAATTCCTTTTTCTGCTGCAATAGCATTTGCCTTACGGATCAGCTCTTTGTCATACGCCTCACTCATATCCGGGAAACGCGGGCCATACGGAATATTCTTGCCACGTAACGGATGTTCCGGGAAATAATTGATATGATCCGTAATAATCATCAGGTCGCCGATTTCAAAATCAGGATTCGTACCACCACTGGCATTTGAAACGAACAGGGTTTTGATTCCCAGTTCACGCATCACACGTACGGGGAATGTTACTTCTTTCATTGAGTAACCCTCGTAGTAATGGAAGCGTCCCTGCATTGCCATGATATCTTTGTTGCCTAACTTTCCGAATATAAGTTTCCCGCTGTGTCCTTCTACCGTCGATACGGGGAAGTTCGGGATTTCCTCATATTTTATTTCATACTTCTCAGTGATTTCGGTGGCGAGACTGCCTAAACCGGTTCCGAGGATAATTGCTGTCTCTGGTTGTGTGTGCATTTTACCTTTTAGGTAAGCTGCTGTTTCTTGAATGAGCTCTAACATAGCCAATAATATTTTGGTTAAATATATGTTGTTGATTTTGTAAAAATTCTATCTCAATAGGCAAAACGTATAGATACGGTTTCAATGCTTCGGCCAATGCCGGATGATGTTGCAGCCTTGTTGCATCCTTTTCTGTTGTGATTATCAGTTTTTTATTTCCTTCCAGGTGTTCGAAGCGTTCCTTGATCATTTGCAGATCCTTGTTATTGAAATCATGGTGATCGTCAAACTGGCATATGTTCACATGCGGCGTATATGCTTCCAGTTTTTCCACCAAGGGTGCGGGTGAAGCGATTCCTGTAACCAGCAACACCTGTTCGTCTTTTTCCAGCGATGTGAGAGTTCTCCGCTTCTTGCCGAAAAGCGGTGTCAGTGCTCCGTATCGGAATGAGGAGAAATAAAGTTGTTGGTATGGATACAGTTTCAGCCTTTTCGTGATGATATTGAAATCTATTGGTTTGATATCCTCCGGACATTTGGTTACGATCACGATATGCGCCCGGTTTTTGCCGTCTTCCGGTTCACGCAATCGTCCTGCCGGAAGCAGGGTGTCATCCGAGAACAACCTGTGAAAATCAGTCAGCAGTATATTCAGTCCGGCCTTTACATGTCGGTGCTGGTAGGCATCGTCCAGTAACACTACATCCACTTTGGGATTGTCCAACTTCATCAGTTGTTCGATGCCATGACAACGATTCTCATCTACAGCTACCCGAATATCCGGGAATTTGGTTTTTATCTGATACGGTTCGTCGCCGATGCGCTTCACGTCTGTTTTCTCCGTAGCCAGCACATATCCCTTGCTTTTCCGTTTATAACCGCGGCTCAGCATGGCAACGTTTGCTCCTGTCTGTTGCAACAGCTTGATAAGATACTCCGTGTGTGGCGTCTTGCCAGTTCCGCCTACAGCGAGGTTTCCGACGCATACCACAGGTACATCAAAACTCTTTGACTGGTAATATCCCCAATCAAAGAGTTTATTTCTCAAGTATACTCCCATCCCGTAAATCCACGAGATGGGGTATAGCCAATAGTGTATCTTAACCAGCGGTTCTTCCATCCACTCCTTTCTTTAATTGATGTTCAACTCGAACGGAACGCGTGCCTGAATCTTATCGTAATTCTCAAAGTTATTCAGCCAGTCGAACTGATTGTAAAGTTCACCTACTTTGCCTTTCAACATACGAGATTGGATATATCCACCCGGATTCGTATCCATCAGCGTTTCGAAGAAACTCTTCTTGCCTGGGTAAGACATTACGGTGTAAGCATCCAGTCCGGCTTTTCCGATAGCCATTTCCAATGCTTTGTCCAGTCCGCCCAGTTCGTCTACCAAGCCCAGTTCTTTGGCTTTGGCACCTGTCCACACACGACCTTCGGCAATCTTTTTGATTTCGTCCGTAGTCATGCCGCGGCCTTCTGCGCAACGTTTCACGAACAGTTCATAACCCTCGTTCACCATATTTTGCATCAAAGCCTTTTCACCATCATTCAGTGCACGTCCCATCATTCCGAAGTCAGAATATGTATTTGTCTTCACAACGTCAAATGAAAGGCCTATCTTGTCTGTCAGTCCCTTCACGTTGGGGAACATACCGAAGATACCGATGGAACCCGTCAGTGTGGTCGGGTCAGCTACGATGCTGTCTGCGTTACAAGAAATATAGTATCCACCTGATGCAGCATAGTCACCCATAGATACAATTACCGGTTTTTCTTTCTTCAACTCGGTCACTGCATACCATATTTGTTCCGAACCGAAAGCGCTACCACCCGGAGAGTTCACACGCAGCACTACCGCTTTCACGTCTTCGTCTTCTTTCAGTCTGCGCAAGTCGCGGATCACCTTTTCAGAGTTGATTCCATTTTCGCTATCAGCATATGAACTTCCGCTATCAATGGCACCATACGCATAGTACACGGCAACAATGTTTCCACTCTTATCTTTCGGAACGTTTTTCTTTACGTTTACCATATCTTTCAGAGTCAGTACCGGCATACGGTCATCTTTATCTATGCCTATCAGAGTTTTCAGATAGTTGCGTACATCATTCTTATATATTAAGGTGTCTGCAAGTCCATATTCCACGCAGTCTTCTGCAGGGTAGAACATCAGCATCTTGTCGGCAGCTTCGTTCAACTTCTCCTTGCTTACGCGTCTTGATTCGGAGATGTCGCCCAACATTTGTCCCCAGATGCCATCCAGAAATACAGTTACCTGTTCGCGGTTGGCCGGGCTCATTTCGGTAGAGATAAACGGTTCTACAGCCGATTTGTAAGTACCTACTTTGAATACCTGCATTTCCACACCAATCTTAGACAACAAATCCTTGTAGAAAACCGGAGTAGAAGCCAGACCGTACCAGCCGATTGAACCTTGTGGATTCAGCATCACCTTGTCGGCTACACTTGCCAGGTAATACAGACGCTGTGAATATTGGTCGCCGTAAGCTATTACGAATTTACCGCTGGTCTTGAAGTCAGCCAGTGCTTTGCGTATTTCTTCTATGGAAGCAAAACCTGCGCCCATTGAACCGGCCTGCAGATAAATACCTTTGATGTTTTCGTTATCCTTAGCCTTCTGGATAGACGACAGAATGTCATCCAAACCATAAGTGGTTTCATCTTCACTCAGGAACATGTCGAACGGATTGTCCTGACTGCGTTCAGAGAGCATACCTCTCATGTCGAGCATCATCACAGAGTTCTTGCGTACTTGTGTTTCAGACTCCGACGAAGACAGCATACTAAACAGTATCAGGATGCTGACGAAAAACAACACAACGCATGACACGATAATACCTGTGATGGTGGCAAGCGTAAATTTAAAAAATTCTTTCATTGTAGTTATTGTTTTTTGTATGCTAACTTATAAAAGCTAACAAAGATAAATAATTGAATTGATATTTACCCTATCTGTCGCAAGGTTTTTCATTTTGTCACACTGTCTATCACAAAACATTATTATCTTTGTGTCGTTTAACGTTAAAAGGAGAACAAATCATGGGTAATAAAATCTATCCGATCGGCATACAAAGTTTTGAGAAGATTCGTAAAAACGGTTACTTTTATGTTGATAAGACGGCACTGATCTACAGATTAGTGCAGACTGGTAGCTATTACTTTTTGAGTCGGCCGCGGCGTTTTGGCAAGAGTCTGCTTTTGTCTACTTTAGAGGCTTACTTCTCGGGTGCACGCGAACTTTTTGAAGGACTTGCTTTGGAACAGTTGGAGAAAGAATGGAAAAAACATCCGATTTTGCATCTGGACCTCAATATCGGGAAATATGATGCGCCCCACAGCCTTGACGATATTCTGAATAAGGCATTGTTAGAGTGGGAAGCCATTTATGGTACCGGTGCGGGTGAGGTAACTCTTGCTCTGCGCTTTGCAGGTGTAGTGGAGCGGGCTTACAAGCAAACCGGCGAAGGTGTTGTTATCCTTGTTGACGAGTATGACAAGCCTATGTTGCAGGCTATTGGAGACAAAGAGCTTCAGACCGAATTTCGTAATACCCTGAAACCTTTTTATGGTGTACTCAAGACGATGGACAGATGTATCCGGTTTGCTCTGCTGACGGGAGTAACTAAATTTGGTAAAATCAGTGTCTTTAGTGACTTGAATAACCTGAATGACATCTCTATGGATGAGCCGTTCGTCTCTATTTGTGGATTAACGGAGAAAGAAGTGCATGATAATCTGGAAGAAGATTTGCATGAACTGGCAACGGTACAAAAGATGACGTATGAACAAGTTTGTGTCGAGTTGAAGAAGTGTTACGATGGCTACCATTTTGTAGAAGATTCTGAAGGGATCTACAATCCTTTCAGTGTACTGAATACCTTTTATAAAATGAAGTTTGGTAGTTATTGGTTTGAGACTGGGACACCTACTTATCTCGTAGAATTGCTGAAGCATAATCATTATGATCTGGAGCAGATGACTCACGAAGAAACCAGTGTGGATGTCTTGAATAGTATCTATGATGATGATAGTCCCATACCTGTGATTTATCAAAGCGGATATTTGACAATTAAGGGATACAATTCTCGTTTCGGCACCTACAGTTTGGGGTTCCCGAATAGAGAAGTCGAAGAAGGGTTTATAAGGTTTTTAATGCCATTCTATGCAAGGGTTAACAAAGCGGAAGCTCCGTTTGAGATACAAAAGTTTGTTCGTGAAGTAGAGAGTGGGCAACCCGATGCTTTCTTCCGTCGTTTGCAAAGTTTCTTTGCCGATACTCCTTATGAGCTTGTCAGTGACCTGGAACTTCATTATCAGAATGTGCTGTTTATAATCTTCAAGTTGGTAGGCTTCTATACGGAAGCAGAGTATCATACATCTGAGGGACGTATAGACTTGGTGCTGAAAACAGATAAGTATATCTATGTTATGGAATTCAAGCTCGAAGGTACTGCCGAAGAAGCATTGCGGCAAATAGAAGAAAAACAATATGCTCTACCTTTTGAATCCGATTCCCGTAAGTTATTTAAAATTGGGGTGAACTTTAGTAATCGTACCAGGAACATAGAACAATGGATCATAAAATAACATTTTAAGAGAAAATCATAAGAATCGACAGATAAATCCTATCATTTTAAACATAGCACTGCACGACATTGTTCGTGTGGTGCTTTTTATTTTTAATACAATTGATTATGAAACAAAACAGTTTAACCGGCTTCATGAATGAAGTCATTGTAGAGTTGCAGGAGGAGGGGCGTTTCGCCACTGCTAATATCTACAAGTATGCCCTACGGGCATTTACCCAATCCGTGGGAGGTGGTGAAATCTTCTGGGGAGGTCTGAACAGGGGAGCTTTGCATCGCTTCCAGACTTATCTGGAAGATTTGCAGAAGAGTTACAACACTATCTCTACTTATATCCGTGCGCTGCGTGCGGTTTACAATAGGGCAGTGGACCGTGGATTGGTGGCGGGTGAATTCCGTCTGTTTGCAAACCTGAAGACAGGAGTAGTTTCGGAAAAAAAGCTGGCAGTTACAGCTTCACAGATGCAGAAGTTGGTGCATACGCCCCGAAGCCGACAGTTACCGCCGAAGGTTCGTCAAGCGCAAGACATTCTCTCATTGATGGTGCTGTTGCAAGGGATGCCTTATACTGACCTGGCGCATCTGCATAAAGCGGACCTGAATGATACTTTGCTGACTTGCCATCGCCAGAAGACGGGTACGGAACTATGCGTGAAGGTGCTTCCCGAAGCTATGAGACTGATTGAACGCTACCGTAACCATAAAGCAGATTCTCCTTATCTTCTTAATATCCTGAGTGGCACCTGTTCGGAAAAAGAAGCTTTCGAAGAATATCAGGGGAAACTTCGCGATTTAAACCTGCAACTGTCCAAACTTCCCGGACTGTGTGGGGTAGAAGGGGTGAAAGTCAGCTCATACACCGCACGCCATACATGGGCTACACTCGCCAAGTACTGCCAAGTGCCGGAAGAAATCATTTCCGAAGGATTGGGACACTCCTCACTGGAAGTTACTCGTACCTATCTGAAAAGTTTTGGAGGAGATGAACTTGAAAAAGCAAACCGGATGATAATTGATTACATTTCTACTGGAAGAAAAAAAGTGTGGAGTGGAGCTTGAATTTGCTGTTACTTCGTAAGTAACGGATGTATAATCTTGCTGCAAAGATATTAAATTTTTAATAAAAACAAATTATAAATAATAATTTTGACTGATATTTAACTGAAAACACGACTCAAACAACCAAGACAAATTATAAATCGACATATTACCGGCTTATCGGCTATGAGAAAACACATAAATTCTCCTTTCCACGTTTCACTTTCAACATGGACCTGTGATATTCTACGCTTTATTTTTGCGTATTCTGCTCTTTAGACGCCCGCCGTATTCCTATAACACCTTATATTTTCCGTATTTGCGTGCTTCCGTTACTTACGAAGTAACGGTTAAAGACAATAATTATGCTAACACAACTGACACAAACAGCTATCGCCGTATTATACGACATTTATGCTGGTGGCATACCATATCGCACAGCACAATTGACTATTGCGCCGCAAGATTTGATCGACATCCTCACTAAGTTTGAGAGGGCCGGTTTGATTCATCGTAAAGGAGTTCCATCATCCGGGCTTCTTTCTTCCTATGAACTAACTCGCGACTATAAGGATATATCCCTGCTGAATATTCTGGAAGCTCTTGATGAACATTTGAATTGCAATCAACCCACCAAGGAGAAGATGTATCTGCAATACCGTGCTGCTGCCCATCGGTTGGGAGTCATTAACCAGATGACCCGACTTTATTTATCTGAAATCAAGCTGATCGATCTATAATGAAAAGGAATTTACCCATAATTCTCGGCAACCTTTGTGGCATGCTGCTTCCGCTACTTCTTGTTGCGACCACCTTTACCGGTTGTGCTAAACACTCGTCCGAAGATACTCCCGATCCTGTGGCTATCCGCCTCTATACTGGTATTCATACCCGTGCGGCGGTCGATGCTTTCGATGCTACCCCTGTATGCATTGCCTGCGGCACCTCTTCCGGGCTTTATACCACTACTTGGGACGGTATCGCCACGGCAAACGAGATTACTCTCACCCCTGTACGCTATTATCCCGAAGATGGTACTTCGCTCTATCTGCGTGGTTACTATCCTCCTGTACCGATGGCTGCCGATGGCACATTGACTTTTACCCTTACCGGAGACGAAGACCTCCTGCTCAGTGGTGAACAAAATGGTTCCCTCTCTTCACCTTTTACTTCCGACAGTAAAGGGACGTTGATTTACAATCATCTGTTGACGAAATTAAGTTTTGCCATTCATTTGGAGGGCGATGATATACCTTCCCTTCGTGTCCGTTCTCTGCAACTCAATGGATTGGCGGGACAAGTCACACTGGCTTTACAAACCGGTGCATTATCCTATGGCGATGCCACGGTTCCTGTGCCTATCTATTCGGCCGCAGCCGATGCCGAAGGGCTTCCATTTACAGGCGGAGTATTGCAGCTTCCTGGTTATGCCTTGGTGCAACCTCAGTCCGACTTCACACTCGATATGGTGATTGCCGTTGACGATGACCGTTCCCACGATCTTGAATACCATGACCTGGCTATCAGCTTCGAGGGTGGCGAGGGCGAAGGCGGCATAGCCTATACGGTGAAAGTGGAATTGCCGACTCCCACATTTCCCGATCCTGTATCTGTCAGAGTTACCGCTACCATTGTACCTTGGGAAGCAGGTGATTCCGGTAGCGGAGATATTCCCGGCTGGGAGTGAAGTATTGATAGTAACTACTATATAAACAAACGAATAAATTATTAATCATTTAATTAAGACGTAGAATATGAAAACAAAATTGAGTTTAGCTCTGCTGACCTTGTTGATTGCGGCAGGATGCAGTGAAAGTGACCAGAGTAATTTGCCGGATTCTCCTGTAAATGCAGTGCCCATCCGTATTGGTCAGAGCGTGAGTGCAGTGTCACGCGCAGTAGCCGAAAATGGCACCAGTGTGACCGCCACTATTTTGAGATGCGACGGTGATACCCCTTCGGACTGGAGTGGATTTACTAAAGTGGATAAAAATGTGATTGATGGCTCTAAACAATTGACTGCCCGTGCCAGTGTTTCGGCAGCCTCTTTCGTTGTAGGCACTACCAAAGAGATTTCATTGAATCAGGTACTTTATTATCATACAGATAACAGTACGAATTCATTTGTTGCCGGTGTATCTCCTGCCGGTCAGGTTGCCAATACCGGAACTGTTGTTGCTTTTAGCCAGAAAGATGGTACGCAGGACGTCATGTATGCTCCGGCAATAACTGTAGGTAATGGAGGCGCAGCAGCACTTTCCTGTGATTTGAAATTTACCCATCAAACTACTCAATTGAATTTTGAGATTAAACTGGATAAAGTAGCCGGTGGCGGTGAATGGAATGGTAAACGTATTGCTTTGAAGAGCATTGCTGTACAAGAAGTTGCTGTACCCCAATCAGTAGATGCTGCAAACGGTAATGTTACTTGGAGTTCTGCGACAACTTTGGCTGTTCCGGGTATCACCGAAACTGTTATTGCTGAAACAGCCACTGCAGTGGGAAATCCGTTTATGATAAAAGAGTCTACTCAAGTACTGCTGGATGTGACTATTACAGTAGACGGTGCTGAAAAGCTTTTCAATAATATCCGTGTTGTCAACGGAGATTCCGATTTGGCTACCACAACAGGTAAGTCTCATAAAATCACCCTTACCATGAAGGAACCGGCCACTGCAGCAGATGCTGTTAACATTACTACTACTGCTACCGTGACTCCGTGGGTTGTAGGCGATTCCGGTACTGCTGAATTATAAAATATTTAAAGAATTACTCATGAGACGTTTTCACCTTTTGTTTCATTTCGTGCTGTCAGTTTCCCTGTGTTTTCTCGCAGCTTGTTCGGCCGACGTTTCTCTTCCTGTAGAAGAGGCTGTTCCGTTGGATTTGTGTGCCGGCGGGGATGCCCTGATTCAGACTTCCGTCACTCGTGCCGACAACCTGCCGGAAAAGGCTTTCGATGCCACCGTAATGCTTACCACGAGGCAAGGAGGCTATTCCGGGCTTACAGCGAAGTATGAGGGAAGTCATGGCGTAACAGTCGGTACGAATGGTAGCGTCTCCTGGAAATTGCAGAGCGGTGTGCAGCCGGTCTATCCCGAAACGGGTAGCTGGCTGTATGCTGTGGCAATTTCTCCGACAGGTGTTTCCGATAGTAGTGGCAATGTATCTTATACACTCACAGGCAAGGAAGATTTGCTGTATGCACCGGAAATACGTGGAAACAAGTGGGACGGTGACCGCTTTGCCGGGAATACTAACGGCAGCTATGACAAGCCGTTGGAATTCTCACATCTGCTGACCCGCTTGCAGTTGAAGGCTTGCAAGAAGCAGACCGGTGGCTTGGCAGTGAAGATTACTCGTGTGAAGGTAAACGAAGCGGAAAGTGCCGTGACATTGCCATTGGCAACGGGTGTTCCTGCATTCAGTGGCACGAAAGGTCTTTCGTTACTTCCCGGTGAGGGCGGTGCGGGCATAGATGTTCCGGCTAATGGCACTACCATTGCGTTGGGTGATCTGTTACTTCCTCCATTGACTACGGGCCATGTCTATACATTGGATGTGGAAACATCGACGGGGACTTACCAGAATATTCCGATCACTTTCTCCGGTGCCTCTAAGGATGGAATGTTTCAGGCGGGAGTTTCCCATGAAGTCACATTGAAGCTATCTGACAATGAGTTGGGTATCTTGTCTGTGAAAGTAACTCCTTGGGAACTGGTATCGGTAGATAATGATCTGGACTTAGTTCCATAATAGCATGAATAAACGAACTATTATGAATGATAAAAAGAAAATAATAATGAAAACCAAACAACTGATGAATCTCGCCCTTATTTCCGGTCTGTTGCTGACTGCCGGATGTGGCGATGATCAAAACACCGGAACTGCTGAAAACAACGACCCGGTGGAATTACGGATTTCTCCAAGAGTGACACTGACACGCGGGGTAGTAGATGGTGCTGCGTTCAGTAGTGGTGCTACTGTGGCGGTATATGCTACGGGAGATGATTATACGAGTGATAAAGGTAATAATTACGCAGTATATACGTATGGTAGCGGTTGGAGCAATAGCGATACTAATAATAAAATATACCTGACGAATAAAGCGGCTACTATTTATGCTTATTATCCTACTGCTACTAAATATGATAATACAGGTTTGACTATTCCTGTTACCCTCTTGGAAACCAGTGCGGAAATCGTTGCTACTGATAATGCAACAGATGGTACTCCCATAGCAGCCGCCACTGGTGAAGTGGATTGTATGTATGCAACGTCAGTTACAGGTGTTACAAATAAATCAAATCAAACTAAAGGTGTGGAACTGGTCATGAAGCATGCTCTTTCTATGGTAAGTTTTCGTGTTTACAAAGCTGCCGATTATGAAGGTGTAGGTAAGTTAACAAAGATTGTGCTGAAAGATGTAAATGCGACCGGTACTACTTTGAGCAAAGGTACTAATCCCAAAATGAATATTACGACTGGTGTAATTACAGAAGGTACTGCACAAGATGCAACCTATACGCGTACTATTAAAGATGGTTATACATTAGGAACTGCTGATAGCGGTGCCAGAAGATTCAGTATCATGGTGCTACCCATTTCTACTTCCATCGGTACTGGTAACATTCAAGCCGTCTTCACCATTGATGGAGCTGATTATTCTGTGAATCTGACACCACCTTCCGATAATAGCGGTGCATGGCTTGCCGGAAAAAATCATCTCTATACAGTGAAATTAAGTGGTACGGAACTTTCCATAAGTACTATTACAGTAACGCAATGGGTTGATGTAGTCGGTGGCACTTTGGATATTAAGTAATTTATTAGTTCTATTTCATATATGAATAAACTCTCAATCTTTTACCTGTTCGTCTTTTGCACCCTCCTGCTTGCAGGCGGGTGTACCGACGATGGTTGCCTGTCCGACACGGATACTCCTGTCTTTCTGCAACCCTCTTTCAGTACAGCCTCCAATGTCTCCGCCCGCTCCATCGTGAATGAAACGGGTACAACAACCGGACAGGTAAATAAAATAGGCGTTTACCTTACCCGTACCGACGGTCATACCGCCTATGCCGATCCTGCTATGGTTTATACTACTTTTACCACCACAAATGGTACCACTTGGACCGGAGCAAAGAAACTCAACCTCCGTACCGAACAGGCACGCCTCTATGCCTGGTATCCGGTTATTGGAACTGATGTTCCCACAGAATCCGGAACCACCCGGATCATACCTTTACTCTTACCTGCCGCGCAAACTTTCGACGGCACAAGCGCCACTGCCTGTTCACAAATCGATTACCTCTACGGTTCAGCAAGCAATACTGCAGGCGATGCCACTGCCATCACTGTAAGTGCAAATAATGCCTCCCCAACCGTCTATCTGCAACACGCCTTAGCACAACTTGTATTCACCATCGAATACAAAGCCGGACGCGTGCCCGATAGCGAGTACGACTATGTGAAAAGTATCAGTCTTACCACCGGTACGGGCACAGCCGTTTTCCGTGCTGCAAATGCAGCCGGCACCTTGGCACTGAATGACGGTACGATCACTCTTGCCACAACAGCCACCATCACTTTTACCGCAATTGCAGGAACTTCCCAACTTCCGGGTAATATCGGTGCCCCGAAACCGGTAGCTTACGGATTGGTTGCCCCGAAAGCTAAAGACGAAACCAGTACCAACCCGATATCCCTGAACCTCGTATTAGGGCAAAAGTCTGCGTCAACCAACGACCGCACCCTGACCGCCGCCAACGCCGCCCTGTTCAACGGTGAGTGGAAGAAAGGACATCGCTACACCTACAACTTGCAACTCGACAAGAATGACATCACCCTGAAAAGTGTTGAAATAAAAGCTTGGACAGAAAAGGACGGAGGCTCGCAGGACGTGCCGCCCGTTATAGAATAAACCGACGAAAGGAGAAACGAACCAATGAAGAAACAGATTTTAAATATACTGCCCTATATCGCTTCCGGCTTCCTGTTACTGGCATCCGGTTGCACCGACGAGCAATCGGGTATTCCGGTAGCGTCAGGCACTCCGCTCACCATTACTGCCGAGATCGGGACTTCCGCTTCCCCTTCATCTACAGATAGGTTGGGGGATGCTGCACCTGCCAATGACTACGATCTGAGTAAATTCAGAACCGATGACCAGATCAATGTAACCTGTACACGTAACACTGCCCTGCTGGCATCCTCCGGATATACCCTGAATGCAGCCGGTAGTTGGAAAGCACCCGCAGGTAGTGAATTGGGTTTTCTTCCTGCCGTGACGTATCGTGCTTCTTTCCCGGTCGGTTATGATGGCATCCAGGCAAGCCAGGAGAAGAAAGCGGATTTCCTGAAAAGTAACTACCTCCGTACGCCCGAAGTTCCTGTTTCGGGTGCTGAAGTGAAATTTACAGGCACGAATGCCTTCAATCATGAAAATGCGAAACTGACACTGAAGTTTACCGGTGTGAATACATTGCCTGTTTTCAGCCGGATGACCGTACAGGCAACCGGATTGCGGACAGGCAGCAGTACGGCTGCTGAAAGTATCAATATGCTGCGCCCTGTCGATTCCGAGTACATCTGGTGTGCAGTGATCTATCCGCAAGCCACGAATACGGACATTTCAATAACAATAACAGATACGTATGGTCTCACCTATAAGGCTACTGTACAATGTGTCATGGCAAAGGGAACCAGCTATACATATACACTGAAACTGCAGAATAATATTCTTGTCCCGGTAGGTCAGGCCGAAATAAAGGACTGGACGGTATCAAGCAGACATAATGGGGACTTTGACTAATTAAAAGTAAGCATGATGAATAAGACTCATATATATACTAACTACACGGGTGTCCGGTCACAATTCCGGTTACTGCTGTTATTGATGGCGGGTATATTCGCATCGTGTACACAGGACGGTGCAGGCGTCGCTACGCCGTTGGAAGTATCTGCCGAAATCGGTAATCCCCAAACACGTGCGGACGACCCGCATCTATCGGATTATGATAAAAAGAAATTTGTGACCGATGATGTGATTAAAATATCAAAAGGAGCAACCGACGTCAATTATAAACGGACGGCAGCCGGAGGTTGGACCCCGTCTGTGTCCACTACTCCGATGACTACAACGGGTAATGGGGAGACTTTTACAGCCACTTTTCCCAATGATTTTTCAAGTATACTGGCAGATCAAAGCACGCCTACTAAATTCTGGAAAAGCAATCGGCTGACTGCTACAGCCGCTGCCACCGGAAACCGTGTCAGTTTCAGTTTTGCACCGGCTGCCTGTAAAATTACGATTATTGTAAGTTTTCAGGTTGATAATAGTAGTGGAAGTGCTAAGGTTACCGGAAAGGGACTCTGTAGTGGAAATAAAACTACCGAGGAAACCATCACATTACTGAAAACCTCCGAAGCCGTGAGACGCCATACCTATTCAGGTATCTTTTCACCCGATGCTGCCACGTCCTATCTCATTTCGGTGACGGCAAGCCCCTTTGGGACCCGTACTTATCAGGAGAAAGGCAGTGGCTTGACCTTTCAGGCGGGATACGAATATCAATACACGTTTACCGGAACGAATGAGTTGAACCTTACCAGCGTAGTCGTGACGGAATTTCTTCCGGGTTTCAGTACTACTGATGGTGAAGAAGATGCCGGCAATGCAACCTGACCGGTGTAACAAAGTAGAACGAGAAAAAATGATGAAAATGAAATATACAGATATCTTGTTGGCTTCCGTAGCAGCTCTCGTATTCTTGGGCTGTGACGGAGATGGTGTACCGGAACCGGGCACTGAGGGAAATGCTTTGCAATTACGTTCGGTGGAGTTGTCCGATCCTTCGGTCACTCGTGCGCTGGGAGCTGCCCAGTTGACTAAAATCGGTGTGTATGTCACCGATAATGGGCATGCAGCACTGTCAACGAATGCCCAATCCGTGTACGAATTGGCGAATGGAACATGGAGTTCAACTACTCCTCCCGATATAACAGTGACGAATACAGCTCCCCCCAATCGTTTATATGCCTTTGCTCCGTCGGATCTATCGGTCACAAATTCTTCCGTCGGCAATCATTCCGTACCTGTTCAGGTGGTAGCGGACAATTTCAATGCTTCCCAACAGGTAGATTACCTTTGTGCCACCCCGCTGACGGCTACGTTTGCTTCCCGTGCGGTTACCTTTACCATGAATCATGCTCTGGCAAAGGTTAGTTTCCGGGTGTCGAAGTCTGCCAATGTACAGGAAACGCTGACTTTGAAGAAAATAGAACTGCTAAGTAGCACCAGCCGTTTGCAAATGGGTTCGAGTGGTACTATGAATCTGAGTTCTGGAACCCTGAACGGTCTGGCATCTACCAATTCCATCGCTTTGGAAGGATCGGTAGTGCTGAGTACCTTGCAAAAAGACCCTAATGTCAGTTCTTTGGTAGCTCCTATGAGTGCTGCTGAAACGCGCCTTTCATTCCGCCTTACGGTGGATGTCACCGAAGCTGACGGCAGTGTCACTCCCCGTTCTTTTGAAACGGCAGTTGTGAGTGCGGTGCAATGGAAAGCAGGCTATCATTATGTCTACGCCATTACGGTGGATAAGATGGGCGGCAGTCTGACCAATGTAAAGATTGACGCATGGAAGAGTGATGCAAATCAGAATACGGGAATTGGAATATAAGTTACTTATGAGATATAAATTTTTAAATTTAGCTTCCCACTTTCCGGTATTTTCCGGCTTTGTTTTGGGAATATTGCTGGCAGGATGCAATGCCGGTGATGCAGTGCTTCCGGATACTGCTCCCGATCCGGAGCCGGGGGAACCTGTGACATTGACATTCGATATGTATAGTGCCTCGGTGACACGTGCCGATGCTGCTTCTACATCAGAAGATATGGCAATCGGTAAGATATTCCGTATCTATGCCTTTCCGGCAGGAAGTACGAATCTGGGAACTCCGCTGGATAGTAAAAACTACACTGTCCAACCCAGTGAAGCAGATGCTTCAAAACCCGGCAAGGCTACAGGCAGTCTGACCCTGTATCGTGGAACGTACGATCTTTATCTGGTATCTTACAATTCTTCTACCGAAGTGCCGGAGTTGGATAGCAGCGGAGCATTCACCGTAAGCAACGGAAAGGACTTCATGTACACGAAGTTGGAAGGCATTGTGGTGCAACCGGATAAAACGGGAGACAATACCATGCTGGTGTCTCTGCCCAAACCTTTTACTCGCATGGGGGCACAGGTGATAACCACTGTGAAGGCAAGAAACTCCATGCAACCGGTGACTCCTACGGCGTTGGTTGTGAATTACATCAAGGTGAGCGGCCTGTACGGAAGTTATATCTATAAACTGAATAATACTTCCTGGGAGACGCCGACTGCTACTACTGTTGCCGATGCATCCTATTCTTTTGAAAAGTTCGATTCAAATAATACTTTGGATTATGATGTTACCAAGGAACGCACCAGCGATCCCGGTGTACTATTGCCTGTAGGTGGAACGCAAAAGATGAAGTTTGATGTGAATCTGACAGTGAAATATAAAGATGGCAGTCTGACGAAAACCTCTACCGATTCCTATTTTGCCACTATTGAAAAAGCCTTGTTGCCGGGAATGACGTATCAGTTTGATTTCTCACTGACATTTTACGGTGCAATTGTTCCTTCCGATCTTACGCTTGCCATTCGTGAATGGACAACGTCCAATCTGACCGGTGAGGATTTGGGAAAAGATTGATCAAAATACAGTGTATGCTTATGAATAAGATAATAACCCTTCTTTGTGTTGCTGCCATCTTCCTGTTTGTGGCTTGCGAATCTTCGGAACCAGTTGAGAATGAGAGTGGAGGACTCAGTATTTATTTGAGTCTGCCTCCGGCTTTGTCGGTAGATACCCGTGCCGGATCTATCGGTGGCGTTAGTATTAACGATGTATGGGTGGTGCAGTTCGATGCAGATGGAAAGATGTTGCATGCTGTATGTTATGACAGTACTAAGATTAGTAATTTTGGAACCAGCGGAGCACTTGTACAGGTAGAAACGGGTAATTTTTCGGATGTAAGCGGAACTTTCCGTATTATTGCAAATTTCGGTGAAAGCCAAAGTCAGTTGGTGGCTTTTTCCAAAAATACTAATGCTCAAAAAGTAGATTTGGAAGGCATCGTAATCAGCTATTCGAATTATAAAAGCCAGCAGAATTATCTGGTTTCGGATGACATAGAATTTAAAGGAACTGATACAAGTGGTAAAGCGGTTCTTCTGGCCGGTTTGAGCTATGCTTATAGCTGGATTGATGTAAAGTGGACGAATAAAGTGGCTTCTCCCGCACGATTCACCCTTCAATCTATAACGGCTTATAATCTACCTGAATCATTCGCTCTTGAAAGCCGTGCCGGAACAACTGTCGGTGCTTATCCGGCAGCAGATCAAATAACCAATACTTATCCGGTTGATACTGACGCCACCGATAATGGTCTTAGTGTAAATGGTACCTATACTTTCTATATGCCCGAAAATCTTCGCGGAGTAGGTTGCGGCAAATCTTTCCAAGAGAAAAACCTCAATGCCTACGGTCCTAAAACCGATGGTAAGGCGCCTACATTGGGTAGTGACGGCAAACCGGAGGCGGGTGGTGACTTGTCGAAATGCACCTATATTGATCTGCTCGGGTCGTACTGGTACAGTTATAATAGTGCTGATCCGACTGCCACAAGCCCTATCTCTGTCCGTTATCGTTTGTATCTGGGCGGCAATCTGGTGAATGATTACAATGTTCGCCGCGGCTACCACTATACAATTACTGTGCAGATCAGCGGCGCCAACAGTGGTGATGTGCGGGTAACCATTACGAATGGTAATGTGGTGGTGTTCGATAAGGTGGAGACGATTGATAAAGTGGTGGATTTTTAAAACCTGAATGATATGATTGGGATAAAGAAGAAGATCATGGGACCTATGGCAGGTCTCATATTACTCATAGGAATTACAGCTTGTGAAAACGAACTGGGATTCTCGTCACCACAACAGGAAGAAAAACAGGTAACTGTTTCTCTTTCGTTAGGTTTTGCTGACGAAGAGGATGGTTATACACCTTCCGGGACGACACGTAGCAATGGCATGGCGCAGGACGGTGCTTTCAGTGCTGAACCGGTGCCAATGGTACATACAAGAGCTGATGCAGGGATGAAACCTGACAAGTTGTATGAACTTCGCATCATGCAATATGATAGTAATGGAATATTGAAGAAAAGCCAGAGCTTTTCGGGGGCTACGGATTTGAATAAGAAACTGACCCTCTCATTGACGGCATTGGATGATTGCCAATTGGTGATTGTGGCTTGTGGAAAGGACAATGGTTCTCTCAATTTTGGCAATAGCATATCAGAACTCCAGAAGTTGACTCTGGATAAAAGTTACTTCGATGCTATCCCTACCGATGGCAGTACAAGTGCAAGTGGCATCAATATCAACAAAATGCCTTATCTCCTCCATTTACCTCATGTTAAAGTAACGAACGAGGGCATTCAGAGTGTGGAGGGTGCATACGATGCCCGTTTATTACTCAAACGCCTGGCTGCCAAGATGACGGTGGCATGGAATAATAAGTTGACGGATAATGCGTATGCTGTCAAAGAGGTCCGCCTCTGCCAGATACCTGCAGCCTTCCGGCTTCTTCCGGCCGCTACACAAACAGAATGGGGAATGACGTATCCATCTGCAATCGTAGAATTTGTTGACTATTTCCGTTTGACCGATCCCGGTGACTTGGCGGCAGGTTCAAAAACCTTGTGGATACCTGCCAATGCACGCGGAACTTCAGCCGCCGCTTCTTCTTCCTACTATCGTACGAAAGAGAATGCCCCCGATGCCGCTTCGTATGCAGAAGTGGTGGTAGATAATTCTACTAAGAATGAACGTCTTTATTATCGGGCTTATCTGGGTGGTGATGCCTCTACGGACTTTAATTTGCTGGAAAATACGGATTATACCTGGACACTGAATATCAACTCCACTGACTATCGTGGGGATGGCCGTATCCAATTGCTGGATCAGACTCCGGTAATCAGTACCAATATTGTGCCCACCAGCAACTGCCTGATGATGCTGCCGGGTACGAATATCTGCTTTAACCCTTATAAGCACGAGGCAGGAACGAATGGGTGGAATACTTATCTGACGGATGGTGCTACATTGTCTGCTGATAAGGCTATCGATCATGTCCGGGTATTGTGGCAGACGAAAGATACCGGAACCTCTGGTGATTTGGTATTGGGATATGTTGTAGACAAGGATAATCATGCCAATTTGGTAAATACTACTGATATCGGAGATTTAAATAAAGCACTGGTACACGTAAAAGTACCTGTTACCAAGGGAGGAAATGCAGTGATAGAAGCTGTAAATCAGTCAGGTGTCACTGTATGGAGCTGGCATATCTGGATTAGCGACTATGCACCGGCTGGGCTGGATGCAAGTAAAATAACGGATGGAGCTACTCGCGAGGCTGCTATCAACGATGCCCGGAATGCGACTCAAGGTGGTGCGGTACAGGTATATCAGGGTATTTCGTGGACGGATGCTGCCGGAGCTTTCTATAAATGTGTCATTATGGATCGCAATCTGGGAGCTACCAAGGCAGGCATGCAAGATAACCAGATTGACGGACGGCGTACTCTCGGCTTGCTTTATCAGGGAGGGCGCAAAGATCCGTTCTTTGCTGCAGCAGACGGCACAACAAAAGAGACAAAGACTATTTTTGATGAAGTGGGTGAACCGTTGGATGTAAAAAAACAAAAACTGACTTCGGTAGAACAGCTAATACAAAATCCATTGACGTATAGTACAGGTACGAATAATGAATATCCTGCCATATCTTATAATTGGAATGGGGATGGTCCTAAAACTATTTATGATCCTTGTCCTAAAGGATGGAGGGTTCCTTCCAATGGTATTACGCAATCGGCTCTCTTGTCATACAATTCTTCTATCTTTAGCGATGATGGTACATTCAAGTATTGTATGTGGATAGGATTCGGAGCCAATGATGGTACTACCGGAGCACTGGAATCGATTAAACCGAAGTTCAACAACATAATGTTCTACAATGGCTCTACCATATCTTCCATTACCGGTGCGGTACAAGAACCGGATTTTGTGGGTTCAGGATTTATTTACTATGGAACTTCAGAAGGTCCGGATGGCGATAAATCCATATTCTTTCCTGCCGTTTCGCTTCGTGAAATGAATGGCACTTACCGGGATAAAAAGAATAGTACAGTTTATCAGTGGACTTCTGAACATGGAACGAAGACTACGAGTGGTATGTTGATTTATCAGATTCAGGATAATGCCATTGCAGTTACACATCCTATCGACTGGAAATTCGGCTTTTCAGTGAGGTGTGTGCAGGATAATATTCGGAAGAAGCCTTGATGGTTTCTTTTATGATGCGCTCTTTGATATGTTGGAATAACGGAAAACAAATGTATTTAGTCTTCTATCTTGTACTATGTATGTTGTGCTGAAATTTTGTATATAAAGAGATTTTCTCCACACTGTGTAGAGAATTCATTCCCTTTATTTAACCAGTGGGAGGAGAGTAAAATAGTTTGTTGAAAGTTTACTTATCAATAGGAAACTGACTATTTTTATACGGATCTATTTGATAATAGTCAAATTGGTGATTATGAAGATTTTATTTATTTTGATGAAGAGACCACTTCGGCATTATATCCCCAAGCATTAGAGTTAGTGGAGACTATAGAAAGAATGCTGTTTAAGTAATTTTTTTAATAAAATATTGTTTTCCGTCCCGCCCCGTGCACAGAAGTGCATGAGGCGGGACGGCTTGTTTTCTGCTATTCCTATGCTAAAATTGATAATTTAAAACAAGAATATATGAAACGGATATTTAAAAGAAATATTTATTTGCTTTTGGGGCTTACAGCCCTATGTAGTGGTACTATCGGATGTGATGACCGGATAGATGATCCGGTGCTTCCGGTGTCAGGGCAAGAACTGGTCACAGTACCTTTGAGTTTCGGCTTTGCCGAAGAATCCATTGGTGAACTGTACCGCAACGGCTCGCCGCAACGGCTCGCCGCAACGGCTCGCCGCAACGGCTCGCGTTGAAGGCGGTAGAACC
>NZ_CABJDN010000006.1:468911-486869 GCF_902364365.1 Bacteroides intestinalis
GCGTTGAAGGCGGTAGAACCGCCTTCAACGCGAGCCTGTTGCCCGGTGTGATAACTCGTGCCTCGACTGACGTTCCGGATTATCTTTATAACTTGGAAATCCGTCAGTACGACGTCAACGGAAACCACCTGACGGGAAATGATTACGGCACCGTCAATATCGGCACAAGTCTGGACGTCACTTTGCAGGCGTCTGATGACTGCCAGTTAGTATTGGTAGCCCGTGGCAACGGTCCTGCAGTGACGGCTTTAGGAACAAAAACATTAGAACAAGTACAAAGTATGATAGTAAATTCTTCCGTGATAAATGCGATTGACCCCTCGGCTGCGGGGAGCATGAACGCTATGCCTTACGTGCTTCATTTGAAGCATGTAAAGGTAGCCGTTGTCAATGGTAAAGCTATCATTCAGAGTCCGGACGGCAGCTACGACATGCGCCTGATGCTGAAACGTCTGGCTACGCGTCTGACTGTAACGTGGGATTATAGTGTTACAGATTATAAATTGAAACAACTCCTGATTCAGAGTGTACCGTTGAACTATACCATCGTGGATAAGCCGGAGACTGACGACACCTATCCCTCCATCGTTTCGCAGTTCACCACGCTTGAAATACCTGTTGCGGATGCCAATGCCGCACATGGTTCTTATTCCTGCTGGGTGCCCGCCAATGTACGTGGCGAAAGTGCTGCCGCTACCACGGAAACGCAGCGCACGAAAGCGAATGCTCCTGTAGGCAGTACCTTTTTCAATTTCGTAGCCGTGAATACAACTGACGGAAAGAAGAAGCTCGACTACCGTGTTTATATCGGTTCCGGCCCTTCTACGGATTTCAATATGTATCGTAATAAGGATTACTCTTATACCGTGAACTTTGCGCATGTCGGCATCCCTACAGGTGATAATCGAGTGACGTATATCGACCCTATTCCTGCTTCGGAAAATAACGATAATCTGGTGCCCACCGCCAATTGCTTTATGGTGGAGCCGGGCGGTGCGTTCTGCTTCGACCCTTTCGCATTCCAGCAAAACGGAACAGAGATCACTAATTCACAAATGACGGGCTGGTATGGCACCGCCGGTACAGGTATCAAATCGGTAAGACTACTTTGGCAAACCCGTGAAAACGGTGATGTGGGTGATCCTGTAATGGGGATTGCCAATAGTAATGACGACCATACCAATATTGTAGACATCAAACGAACGATAGATAATAGTGATATCAATACGGTGCCCGCCAATGGTAAAGGGCAATGCCGTATCTACTGCCGTGTAGCCGCCAACACTACCGGAGGCAACGGAGTGATTGCTGCATACGACGGTCCGAATGGTACGGGAAACATTGTCTGGAGCTGGCATGTTTGGGTGACGGATTATAAGCCGGATACCCGTGGAGGTGAACAAGTCTTGGAGCCGGTTAATAAACGGAAGCTGCTCTTTTCGCTGAACAATGCAAGTGTACTTCCGATGATGGACCGTAATTTGGGAGCAATGGCGGGATATGTAGATGAAGCTCCGACTTCCTTTGTCGAAATGTCCAAGACCAATGGTTTTCATTATCAGTGGGGGCGCAAAGACCCGTTCCCAAGTAGCTATACGACTAAAAAGATCAGCGTAATTAATAATAAGAATTCATCTACGCCTCCCGAAGGTATGTTGAACCGCTATGCGGCGGATGGGATTACATACGTGGTGAATGGAGGACAATCGGGGACAATCAGTTACCAGACATCTTGCCGGCAGCCGCTTGTATTTTATGCTGCCAGTAGCAAAGGCCCTGCCTGGACAAATATCGCATCAGCATCATTCAAAGGATGGGATGAAACGGATAAACCTGTTTGGGACCCATGTCCTGCCGGGTGGAGAGTTATATCCCGGGTTGATCTGGCTGCTGTGAATCAGAATGGAAGCAGTCTGCCTAACAATAATATAAAGAATTATAATACGAGAAATGACGATGGCGGCTATCTGCTTTATTTCGAACAGTTGAATGGCGGGCATGCCTCTTATTTCCGGTTTACAGGTTATGGCAGATACATGAATACATTCGAGTTTATTGGAGACTTGTGTACGATATGGACCCGAAATAAGGGAACTGATAATGGCTATAATTCCTATGCAGGATGGTTTAATTCAGGAGGAACCTCCAGTGAATTGTTTACTATCATAACTAAGTACCAGTCTGACGCCCATCCGCTTCGCTGCGTGCAGGAAAAGGCTGATTAACGATAAATAATAATTCAAAGTAATTTGAATACATTCGCTCTTTGACATGCTGGAATAACGGAAAACAATTGCTATCTTTGCTGTACGTAAACAATGTAAAAAGCAATGTGTATGAGCAGCAAGATTTATCCTATCGGTATTCAAAATTTCGAGAAGATACGTAAAGATGGTTATTTCTATATTGATAAAACCGCTTTGATTTATCAAATGGTGAAGACGGGGAGTTATTATTTCCTGAGCCGTCCGCGCCGTTTCGGAAAGAGTTTGCTGGTTTCCACCCTCGAAGCATATTTTCAGGGGAAGAAGGAGCTGTTCACCGGGTTGGCGATGGAAAAGTTGGAAAAGGACTGGATAAATTATCCGGTGCTGCATCTTGATCTGAATGCCCGTAACTATGAAGATGCCGATTCTCTGCTTGAGGAACTGAACAAAAATCTTGAAATCTGGGAGCGGACCTATAGCAGCCCCTATTCCGATCGTGCGCCTGAAGAACGGTTTTACCATGTCATTCGTTTGGCTTATGAACAAACGGGACAGCGTGTCGTCATCCTTGTGGACGAGTATGATAAACCTATGTTGCAAGCCATCGGCAATGAAGCCTTGCAGCAGCAGTATCGTAATATGCTGAAACCCTTTTACGGGGTGTTGAAGACTTTGGACGGCTGCATCAAGTTCGCTTTGCTGACAGGAGTAACGAAGTTTGGTAAGATAAGCGTATTCAGTGACTTGAATAATCTGAATGATATTTCTATGTACGAACCGTTTGTCTCTATCTGTGGAATGACGGAGCGGGAAATACATGAGAATCTGAAAGAAGAATTGCATGAGCTGGCTGCCGCGCAAAAGATGACTTACGAGCAAGCCGCTGCCGAACTGAAAGAGTGTTACGATGGTTATCATTTCGTTGAGAATACGGAAGGCATCTATAATCCTTTCAGCGTGCTGAATACTTTCTATAAGATGAAGTTCGGCAGTTATTGGTTTGAGACGGGTACGCCTACCTATCTTGTGGAATTGTTGCAACGTAATCATTACGATTTGGAACGCATGGCGCACGTACAGACTGATGCTGATGTCCTGAATAGTATCTATGGCGACGAAGACCCCATTCCTGTGATTTTTCAGAGTGGGTATCTCACCATAAAAGGGTACGACAAGGAGTTCGGCCTTTATCGTCTCGGCTTCCCGAATAGGGAGGTAGAAGAAGGTTTTATCAAGTTCTTGGTACCTTTCTATACCCGCTTCAACAAAGTGGAGGCTCCTTTCGAAATACAAAAATTCGTGATGGAGTTGCGTGCCGGAGACATTGATGCTTTCTTCAAGCGTCTTCGGAGTTTCTTTGCGGATACCCCTTACGAGTTGGTGAGCGATCTTGAACTCCACTATCAGAATGTGCTTTTCATCATTTACAAACTGTTGGGGTTCTACGTCAATGCAGAGCGCCACACTTCGGACGGGCGCATTGACCTGGTGTTGCAGACGGACCGTTTCATCTATGTGATGGAATTCAAGCTGGACGGCACCGCCGAGGAGGCCATGGCGCAGATTAACGAGAAAGGCTATGCACAGCCTTTCGAGAAGGACAGCCGGCAACTGTTCAAGATTGGCGTGAACTTCAGTAACAAGACGCGAAACATTGAGAAGTGGATTGTAGAGAAGCGAAGTTGATTTAGGAGGATATATCCGAAAAAAAGATAATTGTCATTAAGTTTTCCGTCCCGCCCCATGCACAGAAGTGCATGAGGCGGGACGGTTTGTTTTCCTATGTTCCGGCAATTGTATGGATGATATAAATTTTATAATGATATGAAACAGACATTGAACAATTTTTTTTATTTGTTTTTAGGGCTGATAGCCTTTTGTTGCAGCATTTCCAGTTGCGATGATAGTATTGATGTTCCAATGACTCCGGTTGATGAACACGAACAGGTTCCGGTTTTGTTGTCTTTGGATTTTTCCACTGAAGCGGATGGTTATACTCCCGTTCCGGGCTCCCGTTCCGGGCTCCCGTTCCGGGCTCCCGTTCCGGGCTCCCGTTCCGGGCTCGCCTCGAAGGGGGCATTGCCCCCTTCGAGGCGAGCCTTTGCCCCAGTGTCAGCACCCGCTCGGATCTCTCCGATACTCCGGACGCTTTGTATTACCTGGAAGTGCATCAGTATGACAGTACTACCGGTGCCCGCATAGGCGGCAAAACGGATTTTGCCACGTCCACCACCATTGGGCAAACCATCACAGTGCCCATGGCCGACCGGGATGATTGCCACTTGGTAATCATTGCCCGCGGAAAAACAGGAATCGCGCCAACTTTAGGAACCAAAACATTGAAAGAAGTACAGAATATGACAGTCAGTTCATCAGCCATTAAGGATATCGATCCGACGAAACAGGACGACATCAACAAAATGCCTTACGTGCTCCATCTGGAACATGTGCAGGTGAAACAGGTCGGTGGCGTGTGGACTATCCAAAGCCCCGAAGGATCTGCCGATGTCCGCTTGCGCCTCAAACGCTTGGCGGCACGTCTGACTGTAACCTGGAACTACAGTGCGGCTGACTTCGAACTGAAACAAATCATGTTGCAGTCCGTTCCCATGAATTATTCGCTGGTGGATGCGCCCGACAATGCGGGCTGTTTCCCGTCTATCGTAAGCCAGTTTACAACCTATGTTATCCCGACGACCGATGCCACCAAAACGTCCGGGACACTTTCTTACTGGGTTCCCGCCAATGTGCGCGGTACAAAAGCGGAAGCTGGTACGGACGAGACACGTTATAAAGATACTGCTCCGCAAGGCAGTACTTTCATTAGTTTCACTGCCGAAAACACCGCTGATAGCAAGAAAAAATTGGAGTATCGCGTCTACGTCGGCACCGGCGAAAGCACCGACTTCAATCTACGTAGTAATACAAACTACAACTATCAGGTGAATTTCAGCCATACGTCTATCCCGTTGAATGACAAACGCATCACCTACATCGACCCTATTCCTGCTTCGCAGAGCAATGATAACTTTGTCCCCACCGCCAACTGTTTCATGGTGGAGCCGGGTGGAGCTTTCTGCTTCGATCCGTTCAAATACCGTCAGAATGGAGCGGATATTGCAAACTCAAGCCTCACTACATGGGCCGGAAATCGGGGTGGTATCGCCTATGTGAAGCTTCTTTGGCAGACCCGTGAGAGTGGCGACGTGGGCGACCCTGTCATTGGCATAGCAAACAGTGCGACCGACCACACCAATATCGTGGAAGCTCTGAAAACTGCGGATGGGACTTCTCTCAGCAAAATGAATACTGCCACGGCTGCCGGTCAATGCCGCATTTATTGTCGCGTGTCGTCTGCTGCCAAAGGGGGCGGAAACGGGGTGATTGCCGCCTACGACGTGAAAGATGAGATTCTTTGGAGCTGGCACATCTGGGTCACCGACTACAAACCCGATGCGACCGGCAATGAAACCGTGTTGGAGCCGAGCACGAAGCGAAAGCAAAAATATACCTACAGGAGTGACATCAGTAGCTTTCCGATGATGGATCGCAACTTAGGTGCGCTGGAAGGCTATACCTCTGTGCCCGCCGACGAAGTAGCTAAATCTCGTGCCAACGGATTGCATTACCAGTGGGGACGAAAAGACCCGTTCCTGAGCAGCTATACCACGAAAAGTATAAATTCCGTTGCGATCGTAAGCGGATCTGCCACGCCGACGGACGGTTTGCAGAATGCGTATGGACCGGACGGATATACATTCTTTCCGCGTAGCAGTACGAGTGCCACTTCCAGTGACAAGCTGGAATATTCATTTAAAATACCGACTACGGTTTACGATAGAGCAACAAGCAATAGCTATGTGAATGCGGCTCTGTGGGGAGCGAATAAGTCGGCGTCGAAAACATTATACGATCCTTGCCCGCAAGGTTGGCGTGTGCCGGAATACACTACTTTTTTTCATTTATTCTCGGACAATTATGCAGGTAGTGCATCCGATAGATACGCTGATAATGCTGCATTGCGTTCGGTTCCGGCATCAGATGATGTGGGTTATGCCGATTATTGGAAGAAGGGCACAGGTGCCGGAATATACAATGATGGTGGAGTATTGATAAAATATGATGCTACGGATAACACTACTTACTATCGTCTTACCGGGTATCAGGAAACAGTCAATGCTTTCAACTATATCGGTTTGTATGCTAATGTCTGGGGGATTGGTGGCTTCAATTCAACGCGAGTCTCTGGATTCTCTGTGAACTGGGGGGCTTCATTAGGTGGCAGTAAAGCTATTTATGCTCGTTTGGTTGGTATGTTCTGGCAGATAGCTGACGCCCATAATGTGCGTTGCATACAAGAAAAAGAATAGAATTAAATCTATTATACATTCGCTCTTTGACATGCTGGAATAACGGAAAACAATTGCTATCTTTGCTGTACGTAAACAATGTAAAAAGCAATGTGTATGAGCAGCAAGATTTATCCTATTGGTATTCAGAATTTCGAAAGTCTTCGTAGAGATAACTATTTCTATATAGATAAAACGGCTTTGATTTATCAAATGGTGAAGACGGGACGTTATTATTTCCTGAGCCGTCCGCGTCGTTTCGGAAAGAGTTTGCTGATTTCTACCCTCGAAGCCTATTTCCTGGGGAAGAAGGAACTGTTCACCGGGTTGGCGATGGAAAAGTTGGAAAAGGACTGGATAGAATATCCTATCCTGCATCTTGACCTCAATATTGAAAAGTATGATACTCCCGAAAGTCTTAATAACATTCTGGAGAAGTCACTGGCCAAATGGGAAGAACTCTACGGTGCTAATCCGTCCGAGCGTTCCCTTTCATTGCGTTTTGCGGGAATTATTGAGCGCGCTTATCAACAGACGGGGCAACGTGTCGTCATCCTTGTGGACGAGTATGATAAACCTATGTTGCAAGCCATCGGCAATGAAGCCTTGCAACGTGAGTTCCGCAACATGCTGAAACCCTTTTACGGGGTATTGAAGACTTTGGACGGCTGCATCAAGTTCGCTTTGCTGACGGGAGTTACGAAGTTTGGTAAGATAAGCGTATTCAGTGACTTGAATAATCTGAATGATATTTCTATGTACGAACCGTTTGTCTCTATCTGTGGAATGACGGAGCGGGAAATACATGAGAATCTGAAAGAAGAATTGTATGAGCTGGCCACCGCACAAAAGATGACTTACGAGCAAGCTGCAGCCGAACTGAAAGAGTGTTACGATGGTTACCATTTCGTTGAGAATACGGAAGGCATCTATAATCCTTTCAGCGTGCTGAACACTTTCTATAAGATGAAGTTCGGTAGTTACTGGTTTGAGACAGGTACGCCTACCTATCTCGTGGAATTGTTGCAACGTAGTCATTACGATTTGGAACGTATGGCACACGTACAGACTGATGCCGATGTTCTGAATAGTATCTATGGTGATGAAGACCCCATTCCTATGATTTTTCAGAGTGGGTATCTCACCATAAAAGGGTACGACAAGGAATTCGGCCTTTATCGTCTCGGTTTCCCGAATAGGGAGGTAGAAGAAGGTTTCATCAAGTTTTTGGTACCTTTCTATACCCGGCTCAGTAAAGTAGAGGCTCCTTTTGAGATACAAAAGTTCGTGAAGGAGTTGCGTGCCGGAGACGTTGACTCTTTCTTCAGCCGTCTTCGCAGTTTCTTTGCGGATACCCCTTACGAGCTGGTGAGTGACTTGGAGTTGCACTATCAGAATGTGCTTTTCATCATTTACAAACTGTTGGGGTTCTACGTCAATGCAGAGCGCCACACTTCGGACGGGCGCATTGACCTGGTGTTGCAGACGGACCGTTTCATCTATGTGATGGAATTCAAGCTGGACGGCACCGCCGAGGAGGCCATGGCGCAGATTAACGAGAAAGGCTATGCACAGCCTTTCGAGAAGGACGGCCGGCAGTTGTTTAAGATTGGTGTCAATTTCAGTAACAAGACGCGGAATATTGAGAAGTGGATTGTAGAGAAAGTATCTTTGTCTCATCCTATTTAATATACGAGGAAAGGGAGTTAAAATAAATATTTATTCACCGTTTGATATTCAACATTTTCCTGTTACCTTTGTTGACATGAAAACAAAACAAGGGAAAGGAGACGAACTGATGGCAGGTAATTATATTCGTTTCGATTGGGCTATGAAGCGCTTGTTGCGCAATAAAGCCAATTGGGGAGTACTGGAGGGATTCTTGACTACTCTTTTAAAAGAAAATATAACGATATTGAATACCTTGGAGACCGAACGGAACATGGATGATGATATATGCGAGAGGTTTCGAGTCAATTTGTTAGTTGAAAATTCAGAAGGAGAACATATCTTAGTTGAGATACAAAACAATAATGAGTATGCTTATTATCAACGAATACTTTTCGGATTATCCCAAAAACTGACGGAATATATCAATCGCGGCGAAGGATATGATAAGGTGCGTAAGGTGTACAGTGTCAATATCGTATATTTCTCTTTAGGTAATGGAAAGGATATTGTATATCATGGTAAAACGGAGTTTCGTGGTATCCATGAAGGAGATATTCTGGAACTGACGCCTTTCCAGAAACAGACTTTCAGTGTCGATACTGTCAGTCAGCTTTATCCTGAATATTATATTTTGAAGGTGAATGATTTCAATCAGGTTGCCAAAAGCCCGTTAGAGGAATGGATTCATTATTTGAATACAGGCGATATTCCCGACAGCGCTACCGCTCCCGGTTTGGAGGAGGTTCGTGAACACCTGAAGATAGACAGGATGACAAAAGATGAGTTGAAAGCCTATTATCGGCATTTGGATAATATTGTCATTCTCCGTGATAACATCTATACTGAACGTGCAGAAGGTCGTGCAGAAGGTCGGGCGGCAGGACGTGAAGAAGGACGTGAAGAAGAGCGTTTGGCTAATGCCCGTAAAATGAAAGCAGAAGGTTTGGATTGTGAATTAATCTCTAAGATTACCGGTCTGACAGTTGAAGAGATTGCTGTATTATAAAGCATTTATTTTTTACCTGTTGATAGAATCAGTTCATTAATAGAGCATGAAAGAAGAAGATAAGTTACTTGAGTTTATCATCTTTTGCGTTGAAAGTACGGCTGTCCGGTTGGGGCGTTGCGGTTCGGAAGTCTATCGTAAATTGAAAGCGACAGGTGCGCTGGAGAATTATGTGAAGTCACATTACGACACTTTGCATACGCAAGGAGAAACGTATATTGTCGATTCTTTGTTGGAATATGTTTTTTACCGTGATGCGCAGTGGTTGCCCGAGGGGTATGTACCCTATAATCAGATGGCGGAAGGAGGTGAGAGATGCTGACCGTATACCATGGTTCGGTTTGTCCGGTAGAGAATCCGTTGGCAGGTGTATGCCGTCCGAACCTTGATTTCGGTGTAGGATTTTACGTTACTGATATTCGTGCTCAGGCAGAACGTTGGGCATTGCGTGTAGCTGATATACGCGATCATTCCGCAGCCTGGCTCAGTGTATATCAGTTGGATATGGATGCGGTGATGGCAGATACCGGATACCGCTGCTTGCACTTCGAGGCGTATGATGCTGCCTGGCTTGATTTTGTGACAGCCTGCCGTAGCGGGCACACATTGTGGCAGGAGTATGATTTGATTGAAGGCGGCATTGCAGATGATCGGGTGGTACGTGTCATTGATTTATATTTGAGGGGCGACTATACACGTGAAGAAGCATTAATGCGCCTTATACATCAGGAACCGAATAATCAAATTTGCATTGTGAATCAGGAGATCATCAATCGTCATTTGCATTTTGTCGAGAAAGTCCGGTTAGTGACTGGAGTGTCAGAATCTCCGGCACCTTATGCAAACCCGGCTTTGCAAGCTAAATATCTGTCTATCGTAGAACGGCTGATTTCTGTCCTGAACCTTTCTCAGGAACAGGCGCTTGATGTTTTCTACGGGAGTGACACGTATACTTATTTATCACAACGGAGAGGAGATTTGCATTTGATGAGTTCGGCTTATCTGACGGATGAGATTGTAATTGAGTTGCAGAGAAAGCAAGGAAGTTAAAATTTGAAGAAATAGTGGGAAAGCCTGTTTTGGTGAACCGATAATTCAGGTAGTTAGATTATAAGATATTGTTTTCCGTCCCGCCCCGTGCACAGAAGTGCATGAGGCGGGACGGCTTGTTTTTCGATATTCCGGATCGCCTGCGCTGTATGCAGGAATGAAGAATAAAAATAGATGGTCTGTTTATGCAGAACAGACTATCTGTAACAGTGAAACGGATGGTCTGTTTGTCGTGAATAGACCGTCTGTTTTGGAGATAATGAACTATTTTCTAAAATTGATATAAATATGAAACGAATGAAATTAGGAAGTATTTTTACTATGTTTTTAGGGCTGGTTGCACTTATGAGTGGGCTGGCCGGATGTGAGGATAAGATAACCGAGGGGGAAATCCCGGTGGATAATGAGAAACTGGTGACGGTGCCGCTGGCATTCGATTTCGCTCCCGAAACCGACGGATATGAAATCGCCTCGGGCTCGCCTCGGGCTCGCCTCGGGCTCGCCTCGGGCTCGCCTCGGGCTCGCGCTGAAGGCGGTATAACCGCCTTCAGCGCGAGCCTGTGCCCCCAAGTATTAACCCGTGATGTTACCGAACTCACTCCGGATGCCTTATATAACCTGGAGATCAGGCAGTACAACTCCGCAGGTACATACTTGGCAGGTACGACTTTTGCGCAAGCCACCATCGGCACAGCCCTGGATGTAACACTGCAGGTAAGTGACGACTGCCAACTGGTGATCGTGGCACGCGGAGACGGTAAAACAGTTAAAACTGAATTGGGAACCAGAACCTTACAGAAAGTGCAGGAAAATATAACCGCTGACTCTACAGTGATTAGCCGGATAGACCCGACGGACCAGTCAAGCATGAACAAGATGCCCTATGTACTTCATCTGAAACATGTGAAAGTGGTGCAGGAATCAGGCAAGTACATCATCCAGAGTATTGATGGAGCTTATGACGTCCGCCTCCGACTGGAACGTCTGGCAACCCGTCTTACAGTGAAATGGACCTATACCGTCAGTGATTTTGATATGAAGCAGATTTTGATTCAGAGCGTACCTTTGGGATATACCGTGGTAGATGCACCGGATGAAAACGACGGTACCTATCCGTCTCTTATCCAGCAGTTCACTACGATTGAAGTTCCTTCGGCGGGTAACAGTGGCACTTATTCTTGCTGGATTCCTGCCAATGCGCGTGGCAATTCTTCTGCTGCTACTTCGGAGATACTACGCACGAAAGCCAATGCACCCCAGGGAAGTGCTTTTGTGAATTTTGTGGCAGTGAACAAAACAGATATGAAGAAGAAATTGGACTATCGTGTTTATCTGGGTGGCAGGGAAGCATCGGATTTCAATGTTTTTGGTAACACCAATTACAATTATACCGTGAATTTCAATCATACAGGTATTCCTGCAAATGACGGACGAGTAACGTATATCGACCCTATACCGGCCTCCCAAAATAACAATAATCTTATCCCCACTGCCAATTGCTTCATGGTTACACCGGGTGCTGCGTTCTGCTTCGATCCGTTTTCGTTTCAGCAGGGTGGGAACTCTGTAACGAATGACAAACTGGTGGAGTGGTGCAGTAGTTCCGGGATAAAATCCGTGAAATTACTTTGGCAGACTAAGGAAAACGGTGATGTGGGTGATCCTGTAATGGGCATTGCCAACAGTGACGACGACCATACCAACATTGTGGATATAAAGCGTACGGACGGTTCATCCATAACACTGGTTCCCGCCAATGGAGTGGGGCAGTGCCTTATTTACTGTCGCGCAGCAGCCAACACATCTGGCGGAAGTGGTGTGATTGCCGCTTACGACGGGGAAAATGGTACGGGAAATATCCTTTGGAGCTGGCATGTGTGGGTGACGGATTATCATCCCGATGCCTCGGGAACCGAAACGGTGCTGACACCGGAGACGAAGCGGAAGTTGAAATTGGTACCGGCCAGTTCTTCTGACGGTACTACTGCCGCTATTATGATGGATCGGAATTTGGGCGCATACGAGGCAGCTTTCGACGCCATTCCGAAAGATATGCTGACAATGTCCCGCAACAATGGCTTTCACTTTCAGAAGGGGCGTAAAGACCCATTCCCAAGTAGCTATACGACGCAGAAACTACCCATTGTCTATAAGTTTACGCTCAGTGCGGACGCTCCACCCAAGCATATCATGAACAGGTATAAACCGGATGGTTTTCATGCGGTGGTCCCCCAATCCATTGGAAGCGGGGCGGTTTCACTGCAAACAGCTTACCGGAATCCGGCTTCCATTGCTGGAAATGGGGGGTATCAATGGTGTACGGACAACCCTCTTCCTTTATGGGGCACTACCAAGACTATTCATGATCCATGTCCTGCCGGCTGGCGGGTTCCTCAGAAAAGCGAGCTTACTGTTCTGGTAAATCGTAATGCAACTGTGATTCCTACAAGTGCGCAAAATGATGGTGGAATATTGCTTAAATATGATGATACAGGTAATAAGTTTTATGTGCGGTTTACAGGTTATCCACCTGCTATATATCAATTGAACAATGTGGGAGTGGTGGGATATGTCTCTGCAATAGAGAGATCGTCTGTTTTTAATGTAAATGGGAGCAATGGTAATTTAAAACCGACAATAGGTGAATTACGAGATTATGACGCCCACACCACCCGTTGTGTACAGGAAAAAATAGAATAAGATTCCGCTTCAGCGGTGATTGAACTGCCTGATGTAAATCAGGGTGCGGAAGACGCAGAAGTACAGATGAATACAGGATAAATTGTATTCATTTGCACTCTCTGCGTCTTCTGTGTTTTAAAATACAAATTAATAACTAATAAAAAGAAAAGTATGAACTTAATGACAAAAAAACTATTGGAAGAGAGGCTTGAACGTACCAAACAACGCTATGCCCGCCAACAGGAACGGATGGAAAATTTATTGTGCAGTATGCAGAATAATGCAGAGAATATCAGACAAATAGAATACGTGCTGGCCATGATGGAACATGTCAGGAAACAACGTCGCCGGCATCGCATTATTTCACGTACAGAAGTGAAAGAATTCTTTATATATGCTTCCCGTGCTTACGATCGTATCCAGCACCGTATGCATATACAACACCTCAATTATACCTATTTCTGTTATGTCATCTGTTCTCGCTATTTGTTTGAAAGTTGTTTGCATATTCCGAACCGCCGCTTTGTCAGTCCGGCTACAGTGATTTCTTATTTTAAGAAAGAACGGGGAAGGTGATACTCAACTTGTGAATATCGTATTTTTTGACTTTTTATTTCTTTGTAATTTTGCGCCCGATATTTTTAAAAGACGGATGCATAGTCCGTACTAATTAATTTTTAAATTATAATGAAAGAAAGAAATTTTGACTGGCTGCTTCAAGGCTGCCATCCTCTGTCCGAAGTGGCACAGGCGTATTATCCGTGTGAGTACAACAGTTCGTCCATCCGTTCGTTCCGAAAACATATTAAGGGGATACCGCAACTATATGCAGACTTGCTGGAGGCGGAGTACACCGATAAGGTCACCACACTGACCCCACTACAGATTGCGATAGTGATCCGGCATCTGGGTGTTCCCAATCAGGCGAAAGAGGAACTCGAAAAGCCGCCGTTTAGTTGAGAAGGAGACTGGTCTCAATCTCCGGAAATGCGAAGGATATATTTTAATATATCCTTCTTTTAGTTTCTTATATTACTTATTCATGTACGGTTGATAGTACGGATGGCTGTTTGCCGGAATGGGTAGACTTTTGATAATCAGTCTACTATATAGTCCACAAACCAGTTCAAAAAAAGTTCGCTGTTTTTGTCAGGATATATTCATTACTATATGGTTATGAACTAAATGATAAATAATCTTTTAGACGCGGATGACGCGGATTTTTTTTATACTTCTTATAGCGCAGCCTTTTAAATCCGCGTTATCCGCGTCTAAAAAATAATATACCGAATGGCGCTAATCACTTATCACTAAACCCTAATCACTTTTGTTCTTTTCCATTCCGTTATAAATAGACTTTCCCTAACGAAACTTATTAGACTAATACGAACCTGTATCGGATGATTGCAACCAACCTAAACAAGCGGGAGACGGAAAATAGATTTCTTGTCATACTTTTGTGCTCGCTAACAAAAACAATGATAAAAAATGGATAGAAATTTAGGAACAACAGGTTATGTTATGATACCACGAGCTTTACTTTTGAAAGCATTTGACGAACACCATGAAGCAAGTGGAGATATGGAAGCCTTTTTGAGGATACTGACATATGTCAATTATGCGGAAGCAGTAGTGAAGCGTGTGAATACGAATGTGGTTTGTGCACGTGGAGAGTCAGTTATTTCCTATAGCCATTGGGCGGAAATTTTAGGATGGAGCCTTGGGCGAACCCGGCGCTACTTCATGAGACTCGTTGCCGAGGGTAACATTGAACAAGTGAAAGGTGACTGTGCCAGTCATATCCGCATACCGGGCTACGACGTGTGGACAGGTAAAAGTCAGACCGGAAAAAAGGGTGATTCTGCCGTGGAGGAAAGCTTTGGCCAGTTCTGGAATGAATATCATGAAACCACCCGTATGGCCCGGCAGAATCGGGAAAGCGCCCTCAGGGAGTGGAAGAAATTATCGCAGAACGAACGGAAACAGGCTTTGGAACATATTGACGAGTATTTCTTTCATCTGCGCGATACGAAGTTTTGCAGGCAGGCGGCGAAGTATCTGGCAGATAAGTTGTTTCAGGACGAGTATGATAACTGAATACGAGCGATAGATAATTGAAAAATCGGATGAAAGAAAAAGGAATTTTGAATCCGCAGGATGCCGAGCTGGAAGAGGCTGTGCTCGGTGCCTGCTTGGTGGAGAGTGAAGCTATCTCCCTGGTTGCTGATAAGTTGCGTCCCGAAATATTCTACAACGAACAGAACCGGATGATTTTTGCTGTCATTCAGGCCATGTTTCGTGCCGGGAAACAGATTGATATACTTACGGTGAAGAATGAACTGGCTTCGTGTGGTAATCTGGAGAAGGTGGGCGGTCCTTATACGTTGGTGCGGCTTGCTTCACGCGTAGCATCGGGGGCACATCTGGAATATCATGCGTGCATACTGCGTGAGATGTATGTCCGCCGTGAAGTGATTCTGGGTTCGTACAAACTACTGGCTGCGGCTTCCGACGAGTCCGTGGATATAGCAGATGTGCTGGCAGGCATACACGATTTGCTCGACCACCTTGAAGGAGAGATGGGAACTGCCGACCATCTCCGCACAATGGGCCAGTTGATGGAAGATACTCTGGCACAGGTAGAAGCACGCGTGGAAGGGAGCCGGAATGGTATTACCGGTATCCCTACCGGTTTTTCGGATCTGGACAAGTTGACGGCGGGGTGGCAGCGGGGAGATCTGGATGTCATTGCTGCCCGCCCGGCAGCAGGAAAAACGGCCTTTGCATTGCATCTGGCCAGGGCAGCGGCAACAGCGGGACATTCGGTAGTGGTTTTCAGTCTGGAAATGCAGGGAGAGCGTTTGGGAGACCGTTGGCTGGTTGCTGCTGCCGAAGATGTAGATGCCTCACACTTGCGCAGAGGGCAACTCGGCACAAGCGAATTGCGCCAGGTGCGTGAGGCTTCCTGCCAGCTTTCCCAGCTTCCCATCCGGGTGGAAGATAGTCCGGTGATTAGTATGGATCATGTACGCTCGGTGGCTCGTATGCTGAAAAGTAAAGGAGGATGTGATATGGTCATCGTGGATTACCTGCAACTTTGTGATATGAAGTCTGATCAGAACAATCGCAATCGTGAGCAGGAAGTGGCGCAAGCCACCCGTAAGGCCAAACTAATGGCTAAGGAACTGGATGTACCGGTATTGTTGCTCAGTCAGTTGAACCGTATGAGTGAAGGACGTCCCGATTGCCGGCCTCTTTTGAGCGACTTGCGCGAGAGTGGTGCCATCGAGCAGGATGCGGATATGGTAATGTTGCTGTATCGTCCTGCCCTGCATGGTTTGAAAACGGAACATAAGAGTAAATATCCTTCTGACGGGCTTGGTGTGGTGATCGTTGCGAAACATAGGAATGGTGAAACGGGTGATGTTTATTTCGGACATAACTCCAGTCTGACAAAAATGGGGGATTATATCCCGCCTGATGAATGGCTGATGAAGCATGCGAAGTGATATGGTTAGAATCGGTTGAAAACGGCCATTATTTGTTTAGAAATATTTAGTAATAAGCTTGACTTCCGCCCTCTGATGTTGTATCTTTGTATCATACTTGAAAGAGTAATAATAACTTAAACCTTAACTTAATTTGTTTTACTTATGGATGTAACCGTAGAGCGCTATATGCGCAGAAAAATCGTGACTGATTCGGCGTCTCCCTTGTTTTTCTATCTCCGTCAGAAACCCGGTACGTGCAAGACTGTGGATGTGGATACCCTTGCCGCCGCCATACAGAAAAGTTGTGCGATGACGAAAGGAGATGTGAAACATGTGATCGAAGCTCTCGTAGAGGAGGTTCAGGAAAATCTGGCTAATGGGAACAAGGTGAAGTTGAACCTGTTTGGTACGTTTCATATGACATTTTGCTGTCCGGGAGTAGCTACTTCGGCAGAGTGTACCGTGAAGAATATCAAACGGGTGAATATCCGTTTTGTTCCGGACAAGGAGCTGAAGTTGGTAAATAACAGCCATGCCGTAACCAGAAGCCCTGCAAATGTAACATTCGCATTGGAAAAACCGGAAGATAAGGATGGCAGTTCTTCCGGTGGCAACTCCGGCGGTGGTGATTCCGGCGGCGACGGCGGGATTGAAGATGATCCGCTGGGATAGGATCCAAAGCCGGAGGCTTTGGAAATTAAAAATTGAAGAATTAAAAATTAAAGGCTGCGCAGCCTGCTTATCATTTATCACTAATCGCTAATCACTAAAAAAACTCTCTTATGAAGAAAACGACTTGGGACAAGATTTTGAAAATTGTAATTGCTGTAGCTTCTGCTGTATTGGGTGCGCTGAGTGCGCATGCGATGACAGCATAATCTTTTATCTATGAGAAAAATTGATTTAATCGTGATTCATTGCAGCGCCACCCGCGCTGACCGTTGCTATACGGAATATGATTTAACCACAGACCACCTGCGCCGGGGCTTCTCCGGCGCAGGCTATCATTATTATATAAGGAAGAACGGGGATATCAAAAGTCTTCGTCCGGTAAAAACGCCCGGTGCACATGCGAAAGGCTACAATGCGCACTCAATAGGTATATGTTATGAAGGCGGGTTGGATACGAACGGTCGTGCTTCCGATACGAGAACCGATTTCCAGAAACATTCCCTCCGTGTATTGGTCATGCTATTATTAAAAGATTATCCCGGCAGTAGGGTAGTGGGCCATCGTGATCTTAGCCCCGACCTGAACCATAATGGTGAAATAGAACCGGAAGAATGGATAAAAGAGTGTCCTTGCTTCCATGCTTCCACTATTTTGCAAGATCCCCCGCCTCAGAATCCTGCCTATCTATAACCCTGCTATCTCAATTCCCCCTTCGCGCGCACACGTATATATATAATGTGTGCCCTTCCGTGTCCGCCCACACTTCCTTTCAAAAATATGTTCTACAACATCCTTATCAATCAACGAGTTACAAAATTGTTTCAAAAAAC
>NZ_CABJDN010000007.1 GCF_902364365.1 Bacteroides intestinalis
TAAATTTAAAGTTTTTTTATTATGAACAAAAAATTTCTAAGTGCAATCCTGTTCGGAGCTTTAATGGTAGGTTCTACAGGAACGTTCACGTCTTGTAAGGACTACGATGATGACATCAAGGACCTGCAGGGACAACTGGACAAGAAAGCTTCACTTGATGAATTGAACTCTAAGGTAAGTGCTTTAGAGGCTGCCATCAATGGAGCTAAGACTGATGCAACTGCTGCTAAGACTAAAGCAGAAGAAGCACTGACCAAAGCTCAAGAAGCATTGGACAAAGCTGGACAAGGGGGCTCATCTGCAGAAATCGAAGCTCTGAAAGCAGCTTTGGAAAAAGCACAATCTGATTTGCAAAAGCAAATCGATAAATTAGCTTCTTTGGATGATGTAACAGCAAAAGTTGCTGCTCTGAAAAAAGAGCTCGAAGCAGATTTTGTTACTGATGAGAAGTTGCAAGCTTTATCTACAAAGGTTCAAACTTTGACTGATGAAGTAGTTAAACTGATCGGTCACCGTTTGACTAGTCTGGCTGTAATACCGACTACTCATATTAATGGTATCGCTGCTATCACTTTCACTACTTTGCAATATACTCCGCAGAAGTATCAGGTAGTAGCTGATCACGAATCAGAAGTACATGCAACGCAGCCCGTTTTGGACCACGTTGATGCAGCGACCAAAGCTAATTACATTTCTACAGAAAAGAACAAAGCTTACTTCCATGTAAGTCCGAGTGTAGGTATCCGTACTCAGGATATCAAATTACCTTCATTCGATGGTTTGAAGTCTGAAAACATCATAACCAGAGCAGGTGTTGAAATTACTAACAATAAGCCTATTGAAGTTACTGGATATAGTATCGACGAAAAGGGTGTATTGGAAGTTACATTCAAGAAAGAAAAGAGCTTCTTGAATACACAGCTTAAGACTTCTAATCCGACTGGTACTAAGGAATCATTCTATATGGCTTCTTTGAAAGCTCCTATTGCAGAAGCTAACTACACAGAAGACGAAGCTAAGGATCTTGCAGCTGGTAAGATTGATGGTGTTTATGTAAACTCTGAATATGCTCGTATCGAGGAACTTATCAAGTTGCCTTACCTTACTAACATGAGAACTGATTACAGCAAGACAACTACCGGTAACTTTGCTGATGAAACTCAGACTGATGCTAACGGCAAATTCTATGTTCACTATCATGACTCTATCTGTCTGTATAAGTCTGATGCAAATTCTCTTATTGATGTTTATCAGCCTTACGACAAAGCTCTTGATCTGAAAACATTGGTGAAAGTTTGTGTAAGCGATATCAATAACGATCATAGCAAACATGAAGGTCTGGATAATTATGCTGACTATGGTTTGGCATTCCGCTTCCGTTTAGCTAATGCTGCTTACATTCCGCAGAACGATAATACAAACAAGACTGACCAACAGAAGTTTGCTCAAATCGATTCTCCTGAAAGTGGTATCATGACATCTAAAGTATATACCATTCCTGAATCAGCTACAGCTGTAGGTCGTGAGCCTATCGTTTGCGTATCTTTGATCGATACTCAAAACGGTAACGCCTTGATCGCTCAACGTTATATCAAGATTAAATGGACTATGGAAGGTAAGACTCTGTCTGTTCCATTCCAGCCTGTTCTGTTCAATTGCACTGTTGAAAACCGTGTTAATACAGAAATGATGAATACAATGATCTACGACAAGGCTAAGACTGGTGGTATGACTAAGAATGAATTCCATTCTATCTATACTCAGTTCGTAGATGGTACAGGTGCTGGTACAGCTATAGATATTGCTAATCCTGAAGAAGGTGTTGAATCTCACAATATCTTGTGGACATTGTCTGAAACTGATCTGGGCGTATTCTGGCCTACTCAGCAAGAAAAGACATTCACTAAGACTGTGACTTACAAAGATCCTAAGGGTATCAATGCTGACATTACAGTTGTAATGACAAGAACTATCTACATGCCTGCTCTGAACGTTTGGGGCCATATGGGTACTTACTGGAAGGGTGACAAAGAATATCAGATATTCAATATCAATCCGATCGTTTACGGTACTAAGGAATCTAACCCGGCATGGAACGCAGTTACAGGTACTAACCCGACATGTAACATCTATACTGACCTGTTGAATGGCTTCTTGGATGACAGATATAAGAAACCGACTGACGGTGCTGCAGGTGTAGTATATTACACTGACAAGAATGTAGCTGGTAAGAAATTCTACTATCCTTCTTTCGGTCCTGCACAAGCTGGTGCTACTATGGGAGCTAACTCTAATGGTATCTATTACAATGACTTGGGTGTAAGATTCGTATTTGACAAGGCAAGAATTGCTAACTACAAGTATACTTGGAAAGACGGTACAGAATACACAGCTACGTTGAAGAACAATGATACTGAATTGTGGATCAACGGTCAATTGGCTGCTACAATCGTTAATCATGCTGCTAACTTGTTGAATGCAAGTGAACAAACTTACAACATTAAGTTGGAAGAAGCAGTTCCTGCTCATCCTGTTACTGACTTTACTAATCAGCCGACAGAAGCTGCTAAAGCATTGGTTGGTAAGCTTGTTCCTATCAACTTGGTTGCTGACATCTGTGGTAATGGTAAGAATGTAGCTACAGTTAAGCAATATGAAGCTAACATCATCGAACCGTTGCAGGTTAAGAAGGGTGAAATTAAGAACTTCATCGATGCTCAGAACGAAGGTAGTACAATTGATGTAACTGATGCATTCACTTACTATTCTTGGAATGACAACAACCAGGTTGTTGCTAAGACTGGCAAGGGTGACTTAGCAGAAAAACTGTATGAGTTCTACCAAGTAAGAGAAGCAGGTTGGCCGTTGGTAGCTGGCTCTAGCACTTTGGATGTAACTAAGATCAAGACCAACTTGAAACCTGAAGGTGGTAACTTGGAACCTGTTGAAGGTTACACTCAAGGTAGCTTGCCTGCAAACGTTGAGATTAAGTACGAACAGAAACTTGTTGATGGTAAATTGAAAGATGTTCTGACTTATTACAACTATAGCGGTACTCCGGTTAACAAGGCATACAAGCTGTTTATCCCGGTTGAATATGGCTACAAGTGGAAGACTTTGACTAATGTTTATGAAGTAACTGTAGCTCCTAACTCAGGAACTCCTGGTACTAAGTAAGATTAGATACTAAATAAAAAAGAGTATGTCCTTCGGGGCATACTTTTTTTTAAATGAAACAACTACTCTGTGAAGAATAGTCCTTTTTTTCACCATCGTGAAAAGTAAAATGTTGTTGTGTGAGGCTGTCCCCGGTGGGAGACAGCCTCACTCTTTTTATAGCCATTCACTCTAACTACTCAAAAAGAAGAAAAGGCTATACGTTATAATAAACAAATACAGAACAAGAAAAAGGCGGTGAAAATGCTTAAGCATTTTCACCGCCTTCCTTATAATAGAACACTAATTACTTCTCCGGTGTCTGTTCCAACGTAGCTACCAAGAAATCATAGAACTTGGAAACTGTAGGAATCAAAGCACGTTCATCCGGTGAGTGCGGAGAGCGCAATGTAGGTCCGAAGGAAATCATATCCAACCCCGGACAGTTAGCACCAATAATACCACATTCCAAACCTGCATGAATTACTTTCACTGCCGGTTCTACACCGAATTGCTGCTTATAAGATAACTTCATGGCATGCAGAATAGGAGAATCCACATTAGGCTGCCAACCCGAATAACCTCCGCTTAATTCCACCTTCATACCAGCCATAGCAAAACAAGCAGTCAGGCTGTCAGCCAGAAATTCTTTCATTGTATCGCAAGAGCTACGTGCCAGGATACGAACCTCTGCTTTGCCACCACCAATAATAACAATAGCCAGATTAGAAGAAGTTTCCACTGTATCAGGTACAGTAGGAATCATACGCATCACGCCATCCTGACAAGCCATCAATACATTAATCATATTATCCTGAATTTCCGCAGGAACAATAGCTGCAGGAAGATCAACAGATTCAATCGTCAGAGTAATGCCGCTTTCAATCGGAGCGTATTCCGCATTGATCTGTGCTTCATATTCCTTAATATAATCTTCCAGTCCTTCCGTATCTTCAGGATTAAACACCAATACAGCACATGCTTCACGAGGAATAGCATTACGCATATTTCCACCCTCAAAACTTGCCAACTGAGAATCAAACTCAATCAAGACATCATGCACTACGCGAGCTAAGAGCTTATTAGCATTTCCACGGCCCTGATTGATCTCCAAACCGGAGTGACCACCACGCAGGCCTTTCAAAGTAACCTTACGAGCTACAAGATCGGCTGCAGGCGCTTCTTCTTTATATTCCAATGTAGCAGTCAGATCGATACCACCGGCACAGCCGATATATAATTCGCCTTCATCTTCAGAATCAAGGTTCAACAGGATTTCACCTTTCAGTGTACCCGGCTTCAAGCCGAAAGCACCGTACATGCCTGTTTCCTCATCTTTCGTAATCAAGGCTTCCAGAGGGCCATGTTTCAGACTGTTATCTTCGAGCACAGCCATAATAGCTGCAACGCCCAGACCATTGTCTGCCCCCAATGTAGTACCTTTAGCTTTCACCCAATCGCCATCGATATAGGTTTCAATAGGATCTTTTGTAAAATCGTGAACAGTATCATTGTTCTTCTGAGGCACCATATCCATGTGCGCCTGAAGAATGACGCCTTTGCGGTTTTCCATACCCGGAGTAGCAGCTTTACGAATGATAACATTGCCTATTTCATCGACAAATGATTCCAGACCTAAGCCTTTTCCAAAGTCTACAAGGAACTCGGTTATCTTCTCCATGTGTCCGGACGGACGGGGAATTTGAGTCAGCGAATAAAAATGCTTCCACACATTCTGTGGAGCTAATTGCAAGATTGTACTCATAACATTTTAAAAGTTAGTTTTCGCAAATATACATTTTTATTCCCAAACTATGCAAGAACCTAAACTTTTTCCTGTGAAAAACTAACATTACAATAAGCACAAAGAAACACCCGAACCCTACATTAACGAATCTATTTTGACCGATTTACCAACGACAGATGCAACCATCCATAAATACCCAGTACAATGACCAACAATGTCTGTATACCATGCACTATCAACGCAAAAACTCCTGCATCAGTAGCATTGACACCATATAACATCATCATGGTAATAACAGCAAAATGCCAGGGACCTGCACCATTAGGAGTAGGAACAATAACTGCGAAAGTGCCGCCCACAAACATCACCAAGCCTGCCAGAAAGCTCAGATGCTCAGTAAAAGAGAAGCAATAAAAAGTGATATAGAAGTGATAAAAATAACATATCCATATAAGTAAGGTATAGAGAATGAAAAGTGGTATATTCTTTACACTTTTCAATGACATCACCCCTTCCCATACATTCAACACCACGCCTTTTACTTTCTCAAAGAAAGAAAGCATACGCAAAAGAAAATAGAGTAATACCAATACACCAATGATACTAAAAAGAACAACATAAAACCAGGGAGACGTCACCAGATGCACCAGCGAAGGAACTTTGGTACCCGTCTCTTCAAAAAAACGAAGGAAAACAGGCATCTGTATCAGAAAAGTAATCCCGGTAATCAAAAGGATGGTCAATGTATCTATCAAACGTTCCGTTACCACTGTTCCAAGCGATTTGGCAAAAGAAACATCATCATATTTGGCAAGTACTCCGCAACGGGAAACCTCTCCTACACGAGGCAAAATAAGATTAGCAGCATAAGAAACAAAGATAGCATCCACACAATCACTTGATTTGGGATAAGCTCCAAGCGGGGCAAGTGTTTGTTTCCAACGCCAGCCACGAAACACATGACTCATTACACCAAAAAATAACGAAAACAGCATCCATCCCCAGTTCGTTCCATGCAGAAGTACTTCTTTGGCGCGTGCAAAATCAAAATCTCGATACACCCAATACAAGATAAAACCGCCCAAAGCGACCGGCAAAAGGATCTTCAGTGTCTTTTTTAATAGTTTATTCATGCAGAATTCGTTATTCTTCGTCGAAAAGGATTACCTTTGCGAGCTGCAAAGATAGTGCAAATAGGAAGCAGAACAAAAGAAGCTTACTTATTTTTAATGCTAAAGTACGGCCTATATTTGCGGAGCAAAGAGAGTGCAACAGTAATGATTTAGTGGATAAATGAGACTAGTAAAACCTAAAAAGTTTCTCGGCCAACATTTCTTAAAGGATCTGAAAGTGGCGCAGGACATAGCCGATACCGTAGACGTATGTCCCGGACTTCCTGTATTGGAAGTGGGTCCGGGCATGGGGGTATTAACCCAGTTCCTGGTAAAAAAAGAACGTCCGGTGAAAGTAGTAGAACTGGATTATGAATCTGTTGCCTATCTGCGTGAAGAATACCCGTCCCTGGAAGATAACATCATCGAAGATGACTTCCTCAAGATGAATCTGCAACGCTTGTTCGACGGGCAGCCTTTTGTACTGACTGGAAACTATCCTTATAATATATCAAGCCAGATTTTCTTCAAGATGTTGGATAATAAAGAACTGATACCTTGTTGCACCGGTATGATACAGAAAGAGGTAGCCGAACGTATTGCTGCCGGACCCGGAAGCAAAACATACGGCATTCTGAGTATATTGATACAAGCATGGTATCGTGTGGAATATCTTTTCACCGTACATGAGCATGTATTCAACCCACCGCCTAAGGTGAAAAGCGCTGTCATCCGCATGACACGAAACGAGACTCAAGACCTTGGCTGCGATGAAAAGCTATTCAAGCAAGTGGTGAAGACCACTTTCAATCAACGCCGTAAAACCCTGAGAAATTCGATAAAACCCATACTTGGCAAAGACTGCCCACTGACGGAAGATGTTTTATTCAATAAACGACCGGAGCAACTATCGGTACAACAATTCATAGATCTGACTAACCAAGTTGAGCAGGCTTTGAAAAAGATTAGAGAAAAAAGTAATGAAACCAATGAATGATATTTAGCAGGCAGAGCTCCAGCGCTACACTGGTAAATTATCATTTAAAGCAAGAGGAGGAAGATTATGGAAATGGACGAAGAATACATTGACAACGTCAAAAACCTCATTGAGCAAAAAGACGCTGAAAACGTCAAAACGCTCCTGATAGACTTACATCCTGCGGACATTGCCGAACTGTGCAATGATCTGAGTCCGGAGGAAGCACGGTTCGTATACCGTTTGCTGGATAATGAAACCGCAGCAGACGTATTGATGGAAATGGATGAGGATGTCCGTAAAGAGTTCCTTGAAATACTTCCTTCTGAAACCATTGCCAAGCGCTTCGTGGACTACATGGACACGGACGACGCTGTAGACCTGATGCGTGAGCTGGATGAAGAGAAACAAGAAGAAATTCTCTCGCACATTGAAGACATTGAACAGGCAGGAGACATCGTAGATCTGTTGAAGTACGATGAAGACACTGCCGGTGGTTTGATGGGTACGGAAATGGTAATCGTGAATGAAAACTGGAGTATGCCGGAATGTCTGAAAGAGATGCGTCAGCAAGCTGAACAGTTGGATGAAATTTACTACGTTTACGTCATTGACGATGAAAACCGCCTGCAAGGAGTATTCCCGCTGAAAAAGATGATCACCTCCCCTTCCGTATCAAAGGTGAAGCACGTGATGCGGAAAGACCCGATTTCTGTGCACGTCGACACATCCGTGGATGATGTAGTACAGATTATCGAAAAGTACGACTTAGTAGCCGTTCCTGTTATAGATAGTATCGGACGGTTAGTAGGACAAATCACCGTAGACGACGTCATGGACGAAGTTCGTGAACAATCGGAACGCGATTACCAGTTAGCATCCGGTTTATCCCAGGATGTAGAAACGGATGATAACGTAATGCGTCAGACGAGCGCCCGCCTACCGTGGCTTATTATTGGTATGCTCGGTGGTATCGGTAACTCCATGATTTTAGGAAACTTCGATGCAACCTTTGCAGCCCATCCCGAAATGGCACTCTACATCCCGCTGATCGGTGGTACGGGTGGAAACGTGGGAACCCAGTCTTCGGCTATCATCGTACAAGGCCTTGCCAACAACTCACTGGATGCCAAAGATATTTTCAAACAAGTCACAAAAGAGTCTGTAGTAGCTCTTATCAATGCTACTATAATTTCTCTATTAGTGTATATATATAATTTCGCCCGGTTCGGTGCAACCGCCACCGTCACCTATTCCGTTTCCATCAGTCTGTTTGCCGTAGTCATGTTTGCATCTATCTTCGGCACGCTGGTTCCTATGACGCTGGAAAAGTTGAAGGTAGACCCAGCCATCGCTACCGGTCCGTTTATTGCGATTACCAATGACATCATAGGCATGATGTTATATATGGGAATTACCGTACTTCTCTCCTAAAACAAGAAAAAAGAAAAAAAACTCAGGAAAAAAGTATGAAGTAATTGTTTTATTTCATTAATTTGTGACCTAATGTAACCCGAACGGGTAAAACCGTTTCTTAAAACGTATGTACAATGATGGACACTCATGACACTAATCTCCCCGAAAAGGCGGTAGAATTAGAAGAAGAAAAGAAAGCAGCCGAGGTTTCAGAGCCGGCTCTGACCGAAACTCCGGCTGAAGAAGCAACGCAGGAAGAAAAGGCGGTAGAAGCTGTACAGAAACCGAACAAGGAAGAAATCCTGACCAAGCTTAAAGAGCTTTCCGCGGATGTGGAAAATGCCGGCAAACAGGAAATAGATGGCCTGAAACAGGCTTTCTATAAGCTGCATAATGCCGAACAGGAAGCGGCAAAGAAACTATTCATCGAAAACGGGGGAACAGCAGAGAATTTCATTCCGACAGCAGATGCTGTTGAAGAGGAATTCAAGAACATCATGTCCGTCATTAAAGAGAAGAGAGGTGCATTGTCAGCCGAACAAGAAAAACTGAAAGAGCTGAACCTGCAAATCAAACTTTCCATAATCGAGGAACTGAAAGAACTGGTAGAATCACCCGATGATGCCAACAAATCCTATACGGAATTCAAGAAGTTGCAACAACAGTGGAATGAAGTGAAACTGATTCCACAAGCTAAAGTCAACGAACTCTGGAAGAGCTACCAGCTCTATGTAGAGAAGTTCTATGACTTGCTGAAGCTGAACAATGAATTCCGCGAATATGACTTCAAGAAGAACCTGGAAATAAAAACACATCTATGCGAAGCAGCCGAAAAACTGGCAGAAGAACCGGATGTAGTATCGGCATTTCATCAGTTACAGAAGTTGCATCAGGAATTCCGCGATACGGGTCCCGTTGCCAAAGAATTGCGTGACGAGGTATGGAACCGCTTCAAAGCAGCTTCCACTGCCGTAAATCGTCGCCACCAGCAACACTTCGAAGCGTTGAAAGAAGTGGAGCAGCATAACCTCGACCAGAAAACAGTAATTTGCGAAATCATTGAAGCGATAGACTATAATGAGCTGACCAACTTTGCTGCCTGGGATAATAAGACACAGGAAATCATTGCTTTGCAAAACAAATGGAAAACCATCGGTTTTGCACCGCAAAAGATGAATATAAAGATATTCGAACGTTTCCGTAAAGCATGTGACGAATTCTTCCGCAAAAAAGGAGATTTCTTTAAATCTCTGAAAGAAGGTATGAACGTGAATCTGGATAAGAAACGTGCCCTTTGCGAAAAAGCCGAAGCTCTGAAAGACAGTACCGACTGGAAGGCAACTGCTGACGAGCTAACCAAACTGCAGAAAGAATGGAAAACGATCGGTCCGGTAGCAAAGAAATATTCTGATGCAATATGGAAGCGCTTCATTTCGGCTTGCGACCACTTCTTTGAGCAAAAAAACAAGGCAACTTCTTCTCAACGTTCCGTTGAAGTAGATAACCTGAACAAGAAGAAAGAAATCATCGAAAAGCTAGGTGCTATTGATGAGAATATGGATACGAATGAAGCCACACAGTTGGTACGCGAATTAATGAAGGAATGGAACAGCATCGGTCATGTGCCTTTCAAGGAAAAAGACCGTTTATACAAACAATACCACGGACAAGTGGATAAGTTGTTCGACCATTTCAACATCAGTGCTGCTAATAAGAAACTGAATAACTTCAAATCCAATATCAGCAATATCCAGGAAGGTAGTCCGCAGTCGCTCTACCGTGAACGTGAAAAACTGGTACGTGCGGCAGATGCCATGAAGAACGAATTGCAGACATACGAGAATAATCTCGGTTTCCTGACAACTTCTTCTAAGAAAGGCAATAGCCTGCTGACAGAATTGAATCGCAAAGTAGAAAAGCTGAAAGCAGATATTGAGTTGGTAAAACAGAAAATTAAAGTTATCGACGATTCTATTCGTAGCGCCGAATAATTGAAACCCACATACAAATAGAGGCTGTGTTAGCAATTAACACAGCCTCTATTGTTTTATCTATATTCAGGTTCTATTAATGATGGAACAAACGGATACCAGTGAACGCCATAGCAATCCCATATTTATCACAGGTTTCAATTACATGGTCATCACGCACCGAACCACCTGCCTGGGCAATATACTCTACACCAGTCTTATGAGCACGCTCAATATTATCGCCAAATGGGAAAAAGGCATCTGAACCAAGGGATACTCCTCTCAGTGTATCCAGCCATTCACGTTTTTCTTCGCGAGTCAGCACTTCCGGCTTCTCTGTAAAGAACTGTTGCCAAACGCCATCAGCCAGCACATCTTCATGGTCGTCACTGATATAAATATCAATTGTATTATCACGGTCGGCACGACGGATTTTCTCTACCCAAGGTAAGTTCAGTACTTTCGGGTGTTGACGAAGATACCAAATATCGGCTTTATTTCCGGCCAGACGAGTACAGTGGATACGACTTTGCTGCCCTGCCCCGATACCGATTGCCTGCCCATCCTTCACATAACATACGGAATTGGACTGTGTATACTTTAAAGTAATAAGAGCGATCATCAAATCACGCTTTGCAGCATCCGGAAAACTTTTGTTTTGAGTAGGAATATTAGCAAACAGCTCATCACCATTCAGCTTTATTTCATTACGGCCCTGTTCAAAGGTAATTCCAAACACATCTTTGCGCTCAATCGGTGCCGGTCTATAATTCGGATCGATTTTAATTACATTATAAGTACCTTTACGCTTATTTTTCAGGATTTCGAGCGCCTCATCCGTATATCCCGGAGCAATAACACCGTCTGATACTTCCCGATTAATAAAACGGGCGGTTGCTGCATCACAAACATCACTTAAAGCGATGAAATCGCCATAAGACGACATACGGTCAGCACCACGGGCACGTACATATGCATTAGCCAACGGAGAAAGCGGCAGATCATCTGCGAAATAGATCTTTTTCATGATCTCATCCAATTCCAAGCCAATAGCTGCACCTGCAGGACTCACATGTTTGAATGAAGTCGCCGCCGGCATACCGGTAGCTTCTTTCAGTTCTTTCACCAACTGCCATCCATTTAAGGCATCCATAAAATTAATATATCCCGGACGTCCATTCAGGACTTCAATAGGCAGTTCACCCTCCTGCATAAAAATGCGGGCCGGCTTCTGATTAGGGTTACAGCCATACTTGAGTTCTAACTCTTTTGCCATAGTTTTAATTATTTGAATAGAATTGCCGCAAAATTACTAAATATAAAGCAAAATCAATCATTATAAATCCACAACAACGCGGATAAGCATGCAGTTGCTTCCTTTCATGGAAATTCCGTTTCCCCAAATGATAACTTTGTTAACCTCACACGGTAACTCCATTTACACGCCGGGGTAAAAGCCGTTACATACCGATGTAAAGCCCGTTACATGCTGGGGTAAAGGCCGTTACATACGGCAGTAAATGCTTTTACATCTTGCAGTAAATCATTGGTAAATGCTATCAATTGATTATCAACAAGCTAACAAAAAAAATAGTCATTAGCAATCTTTACCTCATCCCCGTGCTGGTCACTTCATTAGCATTCCCTAAGAGATTAGTTCCGCCAATGGGTTCATAATTATCGTTGTATGCAAAAAAATGCGGTTCTGTTCTGAAAGTTTGGAGAATCAATACATTATAGTCTCTCTGAAAATCTTTATCTTTGCAAACCGTTTGAAAACAAAAGTGAATAATTAACGATACAATAACTTAAAAATAACCAGAATCAGATGAAGCAGGACATGATTGTTATCCTTGACTTGGGTAGTCATGAAAATACGGTATTGGCTCGCGCCATCCGTGCGTTAGGTGTATACAGTGAGATCTACCCTCATGATATAACCGTTGAAGAACTGAAGAAATTACCCAACGTAAAGGGTATTATTATTAATGGTGGACCATGTAACATAGTAGACGGCGTTGCTATCGATGTAAATCCGTCCATCTATGAGGCAGGAATCCCTGTGATAGCTGCCGGTCACGACAAAGCAACTTGTGCAGTGAAACTGCCACAGTTCACGGATGATATCGAAGCCATCAAAGCAGCAGTTAAGCCTTTCGTTTTCGAAACTTGCAAGGCTGAAGCTAATTGGAACATGACCAACTTTGTGAACGACCAGGTTGAATTGGTACGTCGTCAGGTAGGCAACAGAAAAGTATTGCTGGCTCTTTCCGGTGGCGTCGACAGTTCCGTAGTAGCAGCCCTCTTACTGAAAGCAATTGGTGACAACCTGGTATGCGTACATGTAAATCATGGTCTGATGCGTAAAGGTGAGTCCGAAGATGTAGTAGAAATGTTCGGTAACCAACTGAAAGCAAACCTCATTTATGTAGATGCTACCGAGCGTTTCCTTACTAAACTGGAAGGTGTGGAAGATCCCGAACAGAAACGTAAGATTATCGGCGGAGAGTTTATCCGCGTATTCGAAGAAGAAGCACGCAAACTGGACGGAATCGACTTCTTAGGTCAGGGAACTATCTACCCCGACATCGTAGAAAGCGGAACAAAAACAGCCAAGATGGTGAAATCTCACCACAATGTAGGCGGTCTGCCGGAGGATCTTCAGTTCGAACTTGTAGAACCACTTCGCCAGCTTTTCAAAGACGAAGTACGTGCTTGTGGTGTCGAACTGGGCTTGCCTTATGAAATGGTTTATCGCCAACCGTTCCCTGGTCCCGGTCTGGGTGTTCGTTGCCTGGGCGCTATCACACGCGATCGTCTGGAGGCTGTACGCGAGTCCGACGCTATCTTGCGTGAAGAGTTCAGAATTGCCGGATTGGATAAGAAAGTATGGCAATATTTTACCGTGGTACCTGACTTCAAGTCAGTTGGTGTGCGCAACAATGCCCGTTCTTTCGAATGGCCGGTTATCATCCGCGCCGTCAATACAATTGACGCAATGACCGCTACTATCGAACCGGTAGAATGGCCTATCCTCATGAAAATCACAGATCGTATCCTGAAAGAAGTAAAACATGTGAATCGTGTTTGCTATGATATGTCCCCGAAACCCAATGCTACCATAGAGTGGGAATAAAAAAACTTTTTAGATGATAAATTGATAGCCTCAGCTTCTTGTAAGTTGGGGCTATTTTTATATTTTTAGGGGAGAGAAATAAAAAAAAGCTGCGAACTTATTATATTCACAGCTTTTCTTCGTTGGGCTACCTGGATTCGAACCAGGAATGACAGGACCAGAATCTGTAGTGTTACCATTACACCATAGCCCAATAACAGGTCGTTCCCGTTTTGCGGTTGCAAAGATACAAAGAATTTGATAATCCAAAACAATTTCGCATATTTTTTTCTCTAAATTCTGCTAAGATGCCGTATGCCAAAGAAATATATACCTAAAAAAAATCAAAAATTAAAAGACTTTTCCTCTTTTAGGTGTTTCATACAAGAATTCAGCGTATATTTGTCAACTGTTTAATTTTAATAATAAGTAATGAACGAAACAAAGAAACTCATTCAACAAATAACCGAAGGTATACAAGATAAAAAAGGAAAAAATATAGTTATAGCAGATCTTTCTAAAATTGGCGATACTATCTGCAATTATCTCGTCATTTGCCAGGGAAACTCCCCAAGCCAGGTGACCGCCATTGTAGAATCCGTAAGAGAATTTACACGCAAAGGTGCCAACAGTAAACCATTTGCGATAGACGGGTTACGCAATGCCGAATGGGTAGCAATGGACTACTCTGACATACTGGTACACGTTTTTCTGCCCGAAACGAGAGACTTCTACAACCTGGAGCATCTCTGGGCCGACGCCAAATTAACCAAAATACCTGATATTGATTAATAAGCCCTATGGACAATAATAATAACGCTAACAAAAAGCCCAATAAGGTTAATATGCCCAAGTTCAACCTGAACTGGCTGTATATGATCATAGCCATGATGCTTCTGGGCTTGTACCTGACCAACGAGAATAGTACAGGTACGAAAAACATATCTTATGACGAATTCCAGCAATATGTACGCAACGGTTATATGAGTAAAATCATCGGTTACGATGATAACTCGGTAGAAGCGTATATTAAGCCGCAATATGTGAAGAATGTATTCCAGGCAGACTCCAGCCGGGTAGGTAAGAATCCGATGATTACTACCGAGGCCCCCTCTCGTGAGAGTCTGGGAGATTTTCTGCAAAAGGAAAGAGACGAACAGCATTTCGACGGTTCCATCAATTACGAAAAGAAGCGGAACTACTTCGGTGTAGTGCTGTGGCAGATTCTGCCTATTGCTTTCCTTATTGGTTTCTGGATTTTCATGTCACGCCGCCTGAGCGGTGGTGGCGGTGGCGGCGGTGGCGGCATATTCAATGTCGGTAAGTCACGTGCCCAACTGTTTGAAAAAGGAACTCCTGTGAAAGTTACTTTCAAGGATGTAGCAGGACTTGCCGAAGCCAAACAAGAAGTAGAAGAAATTGTAGAGTTCCTGAAAGAACCGCAGAAATATACAGACCTGGGTGGTAAGATTCCCAAAGGTGCGCTGCTTGTAGGCCCTCCGGGAACAGGTAAAACCCTGCTTGCCAAAGCTGTGGCAGGTGAAGCCAATGTACCGTTCTTCTCACTGGCCGGCTCCGACTTCGTAGAAATGTTTGTCGGTGTAGGTGCATCCCGTGTGCGCGACTTATTCCGTCAGGCAAAGGAAAAAGCACCCTGTATCGTGTTTATCGACGAAATCGATGCCGTAGGACGTGCTCGTGCCAAAGCTGCCGCAATGGGTGGTAACGACGAACGCGAAAACACTTTGAACCAGTTATTAACTGAAATGGACGGTTTCGGTTCCAACAGTGGTGTAATCATCCTGGCTGCTACCAACCGTGTAGACGTACTGGACAAAGCTTTGCTGCGTGCCGGACGTTTTGACCGTCAGATACATGTAGACCTCCCCGACCTCAACGAACGTAAAGAAGTATTCGGTGTACACTTGCGTCCTATCAAAATAGATAATACGGTAGATGTAGACTTGCTGGCACGCCAGACTCCGGGCTTCTCCGGTGCTGATATCGCCAACGTCTGCAACGAAGCAGCACTTATCGCTGCCCGTCACGGCAAGAAATTCGTAGGTAAGCAAGATTTCCTCGATGCCGTAGACCGTATCGTAGGTGGTTTGGAAAAGAAAACGAAAATTACCACTGAGGCAGAACGCCGTTCCATTGCTATCCATGAGGCGGGACATGCTTCCATCTCCTGGTTATTAGAATATGCCAATCCACTGATCAAGGTAACCATCGTTCCGCGTGGACGTGCATTGGGTGCTGCCTGGTATCTACCTGAAGAACGCCAGATCACCACCAAAGAACAAATGCTTGATGAAATGTGTGCCACACTGGGTGGTCGTGCTGCCGAGGACTTATTCCTGGGACGTATTTCAACCGGCGCCATGAACGACTTGGAGCGTGTGACGAAGCAGGCTTTCGGTATGATCGCTTACCTCGGTATGAGCGAGAAACTACCTAACCTTTGTTATTACAATAACGAAGAATATTCTTTCAATCGTCCGTACAGTGAAAAGACTGCCGAACTGATTGACGAGGAAGTTAAGAACATGGTGAACGAACAGTACGAGCGTGCCAAGAAGATACTCTCCGATCATAAGGACGGACACCAGAGACTGTCACAGTTACTGATAGACAGAGAAGTGATCTTCGCAGAAGATGTGGAAGAAATCTTTGGAAAACGCCCCTGGGCTTCCCGTTCTGAGGAAATCAGTGCCAATAAGATATCAGAAGACTTGAAGAAAGCTGAAGAAGCAGCTGCGAAAGAAGCTGCGAAGAGCGAAAAAGAAGTAAAAGAGGAAGAGGAAAACAATGTTGAAAGCGGAAAAGAAACCGGTAATACAAAGGTTTCCGCAGAAGGAACCAAAGTTTCTGTAGAGCGACCCGCAAAAGAATAAAGAACTAAAAAACGGAATTACCGTGAAAAGCAATTTCTTACAACGCGCCATCACAGGTGTGTTATTCGTAGTAGTATTGGTGGGCTGTATCCTATACAGCCCCCTTTCATTCGGTATCCTGTTCACCATTATCGGTGCACTGAGCGTACACGAATTTGGGCACCTGATAAACCAAAGCGGTGAAGTACAAATCAATAAGACGATCGCCGCCCTTGGAGGCGCTTATCTCTTCCTGGCCGTTATGGGTTTCTGCCAGTCAACCATCGGAGCGCAGGTATTCCTGCCTTATCTGGCATTACTGCTTTACCTGATGATTACGGAACTTTATCTGAAAAAGAAGAATCCTATCGGCAATTGGGCTTTTTCTATGTTGAGTCAGTTATATGTGGCACTGCCGTTTGCATTACTCAATGTATTGGCTTTCCAGTATAGCCCCACAGAAAGTAGTGTGACCTATAACCCTATCCTGCCGCTTTCTATCTTCGTATTTATATGGTTGAGCGATACAGGTGCTTACTGTGTAGGTTCCTTGATCGGCAAGCATCGCCTGTTCGAACGTATTTCCCCTAAAAAATCCTGGGAAGGAAGCATCGGTGGCGGTGTATTCTCTATAGCCTCTTCATTTGTATTTGCACACTACTTCCCATTCATGCCTGTTTGGCAATGGGCAGGACTGGCATTGATCGTTGTTATATTCGGCACATGGGGAGACCTGACAGAATCACTGATGAAACGCCAGTTAGGTATTAAAGACTCGGGACATATCCTGCCCGGACACGGAGGAATGCTCGACCGCTTCGATAGCGCTTTGCTGGCAATCCCCGCGGCAGTGGTCTACCTCTATGTCTTGACCTTATTATAAAATAAAAAAAGCCGGAGGAATTCACATTCACCCGGCTTCACACAAAACACTTTACTCTACTTCAATTGCATCTTTGAGAAATCTAAGTTCGAAGCTTCTTCAGCATTATTTGATTGTTTTTCAAATACTATTTCTACTTCTTCATTCACTTCCGAATTAAGTTTCAGCTTGATACCCTTCATCTCAGGAGTCAATACTTCTTTCAGATTGAAAGATACTAATCCGGCAGCACGGCGTCCACTTACATCACCGTAGTTATTATAGCGAAGTTCGAGGTGGAGATATCCGTCATCTTCACTCACAGCATCTTCTGTAGCTCCAGCAGGTTGTACCAGACTGATACGATGTTTCGTATCCGGGTCCTTCGGCAAGTTCTGCATAAAGACAATATTCATATAACCACCGCTGACCGTCAGGTCTCCCTTATAAATCAGTACCGGATCGTTACCATATTCTTCCTCATTCTCAGCAGTCAACGACTCCACTACTTTCGTCAGGGCATGCTCAAGACGCAAGATCTTCACAGCATGGTCATATCCTTCATAATTATCATAAATAGGATTGAACACCGTAACCACACGTTGTCCGTCTACCGGCTGATACCAACCCATATCCGTATTGATGGGCCAAAGCGTTCCCCAAGTATCACTCTCCATATAGAAAGTATTCCCCTTTACACGTATAGTAGCCCAGTTCGGATAAGAAAAGTCCCCGATTGAGTATCCGCTGTCGAGATCATCGCATGACTGCAAGGCAGGTAGCACCGCCAGGCACATCATCATAAATAACCAATGTAATTTCTTCATAATTAAAGTCCTCTTGTTTGTTACCGTAATAATTGTTAATTCATAAAATATCGCATGTTCTGACTATAAAATACGAAAGCCGGGCTATTACTGCACCGGCTTTATCACTTTTAACAATTTTATGGTCTTTTGAAACCAAAGAGGTTTCATTATGTAAGAAGAATCACTTTCGTAGTAAGTGTACCATCTCTTGTGCCGCCCGTTTCGGAGCACCTGCATCCCCCAAGCGTGCTGTCATGTATTCATATCCATCAAGCATTCGCTGTCGATAATCTTTATCATATAGAATACGTTCCAGTTCGGCACGTGCTTGTTCAACTGTCATTGTATCAGCTACCAGTTCCTTCACTACTTCACGGTTCGCAATCAGATTTACCAGCGAAATGTACTTCACCGTCAGTATATGGCGGCGCAGGAAAGAGATGACTTTTCCTATCGGCGTATGATAACAAACAGCTTGCGGCACCCGGAATAAAGCAGTCTCCAATGTAGCAGTCCCCGAAGTCACTAATGCCGCCTCAGCTTGTTGTAGCAGGCGGTAGGTCTGACCGAAAAGAATCTTCACCTTCGCATCACCTATATATTCGTGATAATAATCGGGAGAAATACCGGGTGCACCAGCCAAAACCAACTGGTATTCCGGAAAAGCAGAAGCTGCCCGAAGCATATCGGGCAGATTATCCTTTATTTCCTGCTTCCGACTACCTGCCAGCAAAGCAATGATTGGCTTAGAATCCAAGTTGTTTTCACGAATAAAATCGTCAAAGGTTTCAGGGTGCTCTGCACGGAAGAGAGTCACTTCATCTACCGTAGGATTACCTACATAATGTATCGGGTAGTGATGTTTGTCTTCAAAGAATTCCACCTCGAACGGCAGGATAGAAAACAATTCATCCACATCCCGTTTGATATTCTTGATACGGTATTCTTTCCAAGCCCATATCTTCGGAGAGATATAGTAATAGACAGGGATATGTGTCTTCGCACGCAAGAACTTGGCTATACTTAGGTTGAAACCGGGGTAATCCACCAATATCACCACATCGGGCTGCCAGGCAACGATATCTTCCTTACATCGCTTCATATTGGCAAAGATGGTACGCAGGTGCAGCAACACAGGGATAAATCCCATATATGCCAACTCCTTATAATGCTTCACCATCGTTCCGCCAACCGCCGCCATCAGGTCTCCCCCGAAGAAGCGGAATTCCGCCTGCGGGTCTTCTACCTTCAAAGCAGCCATCAGGTGAGACGCATGCAGGTCACCGGAAGCTTCACCGACAATCAAGTAATACTTCATATCAATTGACAATTGATAATTATAGTTAGAACCATGATTGCAACTCATCAATAAGATTGTAAGCCGTAACATCCACCGTAGTTGGAGTGATGGCTACATAGCCGTTATCGAGTGCCCAATGGTCGTTCTTCTCATTATCGGGGTCCGTATTCTGGAATTCACCGGTCAGCCAATAATAATGAGTATCGCCACGATGTGCAAAATTTTCCCATTCATTCGTCCACTGTCCTTTGGATTGCTCACATACTTTGACACCTTTCAGCTCTTTTACATTGGGAAAGTTCACATTGAGACAAGTCAACGGTGGCAGTCCTTTTTCCAGAACCTGACGGGCAATCTCGCGGATATAAGGGCCCGAAGGTTCAAAATCAGGGTTTGGATCGTGACAGCAAAGAGAGTAACCAATAGAGGGAACTCCTTTGAGGCAACCTTCAATCACCACTCCCATCGTACCGGAATAATGTACATTCACAGCAGAATTATCTCCATGATTGATACCGCCGACTACCAAATCCGGTTTGCGGTCGAGCACTGTATGGAAGGCAAGCTTCACACAGTCTACCGGAGAGCCGGAACATTTGTAAATCGTAAGTCCTACGTCTTTACGTACCAACTGATAATGAATAGGTTCGGTCACTGTCAACGCACTTGCATTTCCCGAACGTGGTGCATCCGGCGCCATTACTACGATTTCTCCCAACGGACGGAGAAACTTTATCAACTCACTAATACCTTTCGCAATGACTCCATCGTCATTGGATATTAATATCAAAGGTCTCTGATTTTCCATATTTATCCTAATTTTCAGTGCAAAAATAGCAAAAGAGAACCGGATACCAAGCTTCGAAGACTTAATATATTAAATCCGTACACTTAATCTATTAATTCCTTTTGGATACCTCCTTAATTCATCATGCTACTATGCAGCGCTGAAGGCTTTGCAAAAAGGTCCTATGAGTAATAAAGTAATTAACCCCTAATCATTCTCTTCTTAATGATGTCCGTCATTCCCTCCCGTTGTACTCAACACTATGTTACGTGCAACATGAGCTTCATTTCCGGCAGCATCCGTACAATAAACCATCAGATGATAATCTCCCGGAGTAGCATTAGCGGGTATCACGATATCATGGTGATGAATATGCGCCGTTCTTTGTTCCGATACATCATACGACCTGTTAAAGGTGAAATCCACAGTAGCCCCCGTAACCCGGGTATCGTGCGAATGATGATCGAAATTATTATGAATCTCTATCTTATACGATTTTAGCATAACATCATCCGATAACTCCATCTCAAAATGCACACCGTGCTCACTACCTATTGCCAGGACCTGACCTTCGGCGGGTGAATTAAGATCAATTACCGGCTTTGTGGTATCACTAAGCGGATTATCACTATCACTACAAGCCGTAAACAACGACATAACCATCACTAAAAGGGAAAGAATCATCGGGAAATAAAATTTTGTTTTCATTTGAATCGTTTTTTAAAAGGTACTTTAATTAATAATTGAAAGTTTCGTCCCGGTTCGGGAATCTCCACTTTGCGATAAAAACTGAGATGATTGTAATAACGCGTATTGAATATGTTCCGGACGGTCAGAGTGATCTCCACCTTATTTCCGGCAACAGGTAAATCAAGAGAGCCACCTATATGGAAAAGGTTCGCACCCGGAGTACGGTCTTCGTTACGGTCCACCCGATTTTGACGGGCTATGTTTTGCCATTCGGCATACAGCATATAACGTTTCTTCTGCCAGGTCAGCGTATTATGCAAAGTGGCAGGCGGAGAAAAGCTCAAAGGAATATGTTCATCACAATTATAGGTATAGACATACTCACCGGATATGCGATAACTGAAAGCAGAAGAAAGACTAACCTCTGCACCTGCCTCCGCTCCTGCAAACAATGCCTCCGTCTGCGTATATCGATAAATCTGTCCTGTATGGGGTAATACAGACCATTCCCCCGTAGGGCGCAGAAAAATATAATTGCTGAACCAATTGACGAACGGAGAAACATACAGAGACAATCGTCCGTACTTCAACTGATAAGAAGCATCCATTTGCCAGCCTTGCTCGGAAGAAAGTGTGGCGTCCCCTTGTTCGTGGCGGAATGTACCATGATGTACCCCGTTCGAAGCCAGTTCATTCGCACCCGGCAGACGGAAGCTCCGCCCAACGTTTACCTTCAGTTGATGCTGTGCAGAAGGTGTCCACACCACTCCCAGCGACAGAGAATAGTCTCCGAAGTTTCTGTTTGCACGACGGCTGTTCCAACGGTAGGATTCCACCTGTTCATCACTATAGCCCTGCTCTTGCAGATAAGTTGCCAGATACGGATCATCGTGGGCAAAAACACGCATACGCCCATAATCATACCGTATACCTCCACTAACAGCAAGTACATTGTCCGGACGATACGTTGTAAGCCAAGATACCCCGGTAGTGAAACGCTCATATTCCGGCAGTAGAAAAGAATAGCCTGAAATTGTGTTTCTCTGAAACTGAGAATCCCATCCCATCTGATGTTCCCAGGAAGAAGAACCGATAAGCCGCCCTTTCGCAGAAAAGCTGAAAGTATTCAGATTAAACCCCAGTTCCTTATCCGGATTTGTTTCCGGCAAAGGCTGGCTGCCGTAATGGGTATGGAATGCACTCCATTCTTCACGATGATTATTCTGATAACCCATATCACCCGACAGGATAAACTTCTCCCAGGCATATTGCTGATGAGTAGTTACTTTCAGATGGTTCACTTTACTATAAGGAAGCTCTATGTTCCGGCTATCACCGTCATCTTCCAGACGCGACACATCGGGAATTCCATGTGCACCGGGAAAGAAACCTGTCTTCTGAAATACATTGGACACGGCATAATTCGACTTATACCCTTTCTTTTGGTATTGGGTAAAGAAATTGATATTACGCTCCCACCCTGCCGTATTCTTCAGCCGACGACCATGGACCGGCATCTTCTGAGTCAGGTAGATTATCGTATCCGCCGGGATACGGTAATCCCCGAATCGCTGTTCAGAATAACGCAACTTCGTATACCAGGCATTCTTTTTGATGCCCAACATCAGCGAAACACCGAAAGTCTCGTTGACAAACTTTCCCAGAAGCGTTACATCACCAAACAGCATATTCTCTGTCGGAACCTGTACGGGAGCAATGTCAATCACTCCACCCATGGCATCGCTTCCATAAAGCAACGAAGCAGGACCTTTCATCACATTCACGGCATCTACATTGAAAGCATCGAGTTCCAGACCATGATCTGCTCCCCACTGCTGACCTTCTTGTTTGATACCATTCTCCAATACGGCAACCCGGTTGAAGCCCATTCCCCGGATCATCGGTTTGGAAAATCCTGAACCGATATCCATAGCTTGCACGCCCGGAATATTCTCCATCGCCTGCATAAAGTTACCTGTAAAATGTTTCCGCAAGAAATCCCGGTCAGCCACTTCAAGGGTAAGTGCAGTCTTCTTATTCTGAAGTTGTTGGTAGGTTTCCGCCACCACTACTTCAGGCAAAGCTACATTACGGACTAAATCGGATTCTTGCGCATGGGCGGAAAGAGCTGTACACAACACCCCTAACACGCCCGGAATAAATCCTATACGCATTGATTACAATCTTTTAGAATAAAACAATGAGAGGCAGGCTATCAAGAAAGCCCGTCTCCACTAAAAATCAACTATGTAATCAAGCTGTGGGAGGCGCGCGCAGGTGATGTGAATAAGACAGTGCATAAACTATCTCATCCTGGTGAACAACCTGCTCAAAAGGTATGGGCGTTAAGATACAATGGAAGTCAACGGATTGCGCTTCCGTGAAAAGAGAAAGAGAGAAGTGACAAATTGAACAATCATCGGGCGAATGACGCGGGTGATCGGCATGAGAACAGGAAGCAGCATGTTCTTCCTCGTGATGGTGAAAGGCTTTCACCACGAAGAACGGCATAAGTGCCATCATCAACACCCACGCTAAAACTGCCCTCTTCTTTCTGCTGTTATTCACTTCTTTAATTGACAAGTATTTGAATAGGCTGCGAAGATATGTATCTCAGACTAAAAACGCAAACTCTGATACTTAATATGTGTTACCGCTCCGGCTTTTACCAATATATAGGTATAGCCAATATTTTTGTAATCCTTTCACTATTTTGAATGAACTCTTGATTTTAACTTATAATCTGTTTCATCAGTTCTTGATTCATCTTCTTTGCTTGTTTTTATACGCGCAAACAAATATAGGATTCTTGTTTCGTATACGATACAAAAACCCTATATTTTTATATACAACACAAACAGCTGGCCATCATGAATTATCTAAAACTCATCTTCTGCAAAATAAAACACAATGTTCCCGTCGTAATCAATGAAACCATCGTATTTTTTCAGTTTCACATGAATGACTTTCTCTGTACGATGCTCCACATCTATACTTTCTCCCCAATCAGAGCTAAAGCGAAGCACTTTCCCTATAGGACTCAGCAGGAAAGGCAAAGAAGCTCCCGGACTACCCGACCAAGTGGAATAGCCATTGATGAACTCAATAGGTTCGCCATTCCGCCTGGCCGGATCCAATCTTTTATTGTCCAACTGCGACCTGACTACATTAAAGTTCTCGTCAACAATATCCATACACGATTTGCCTTTGCATTGTGCGTAGGCATATCCCAAATAAAAGTTGCGGATGTCCTTAAACTCGGGGCTTATCACTGTTCCGGTTTTATCAATCATCACCACTCCGCCTTCTCTCTTTGCAACAGACGCCTTCCCTTCACGGAACGGATAAGGCTCTTTACTGAATTTTGCAGGAATCACCATCTTGACCGATACGTCAATAAATCCCCAGCGTCCGCCATTCTCGGTCACTTTTACAGCAGCCAGGCCTTCACAGAAATCTTGTACCTTCAAATAGATAGCCGGGCAAACGATCTTACCAGCCTTATTGAAAAATCCATAACGCCTTTTATCCATGTCATAGAAAGCCGCCAAACCATTGGAGAAGGGACGCGCCTCTTCCGGGCATTGCGCTCCCACAGTGAGCATAGTTTGAGCAAGAGCCGGAAATACCTCACGGCCTTGTCTGTCAATGTAAGTACACTTGGAGTACCGGTCATTCACCGTCTTTACAATCAAGGCATAACCATCTTTATTGAAAGGAGCAGAATCCACAATCTTCGCATTGAGTTTTATAGCCCGTCCTTGCTTATTTATGACGTACCAAGTTTCAGTGCGCCCCCACATGTCACGACCGGACTTGCATACCAAGCAAGCTCCACCACCGAATTTTGGATAACCGAAACTTTTATAACTCCATTGGTAATCAATCACCTTATTCCCCAGCTCGTCTATGAAACCCCACAAGTAGGTTTCCTCATTCTTCACGGCAAGCAGACCATCGTGAAAGGCATAGTTGGTATCATACCTGTTTATTATCACTTTTTTGGCATTCTCCCCTATCCTGATAGGAGTAGACTGGGCAGCAGCAGGCAAAGCTATGCCTACTGCCAAACATATTGTTATCAAACTTTTTTTCATTTTCTTATGACAATCTAAAATTAACAGGAACCGTATATTTCACTCTGACGGGTTTGCCTTTCTGCTTTCCCGGTGTCCATCGGGGCATTGACTTAATAACCCGAAGAGCTTCTTTATCCAAATAAGGATCAACACTTGTCAGCACATGTGCATTGATGATACTTCCGTCCGTGTCCACCACAAACTGCACAACTACTTTTCCCTGCGTACCATTTTCCTGCGCGACCTGAGGATATTCCACATTCTGTGCGATATAGCGCATCAATGCCACGTGTCCGCCGGGATATTCGGGCATCACCTCTACATTGTCATATATCTTATTAGGATCTTCCGCCTCCACTTCCTTGCGCAGTTCAGCTGCCAATTCGGCTTGCAGTCTGACCCTCTCCGCTTCCTCACGCTTATCTGTTTCTTCAACAGGAGCTATATACGGCACTTCGGAAACTTCATCCTCTACTATGATTAACTGTTCAGGTGCCTCCTGAGAACTTTCAGCTTCGGATAAGGACTCCGACGCTTCCGAAAGAGATTTCTGCAGAGCCTTCCTATCCGCCAGCCGTTTTTCCAAATCCCTAAAATCCATATACAGATTGTAAGTGCCCCATTTCTCCGTCTCTATCCGCAGGCTTTTGTCGGAAGGCAAGTAATGCAACGTAAGATTTTGCTCATAAGTATGTACGAACGCATCGCAACCCTCTGACTTCATGATGGAGTCCACATACAATATATATAGGCAATCATTGGCCATTATCTTAATGATTCCATAAGCTCCTTCAATATCCCGATTATACAAGCCCAACTGCGCATGGGCAAATGCTTTGGCATCTTCCCTCGTCCGCCACTCTCCGACCAATGGGTGCTCCACATCGGTAGAGGGTAGGATGCGACTTTCCATTTCGTCCAAATAAATATTGACCTGTCTTTTCCCATTAGTCCACTTTCCTGTAAAGAAGCATTCACCATCATACACTCCATAATCCATCTTGAATGTTCCGGTATTCTTTCCCCCAACAAATTCATTGATGACGTAACGCCCCTCCTCTATCTTCCCACTCAACTGAATATCCTGCTTGTTCCGTTTATAGAAATAGGTGCCATACAAAGAATCGCCTTCCTGCTTTAAACACATTTGCACTTCTGATTTTCCAACCCTTCCCTCATAAAGGGTTTCTTTAATGGCGGGCACATTTACCACTTCCACAGTCTCTCCACCCTTCAAACAAAAGAACAAAACAGACAGAATCACCAACACTGACGCGCCGCCTATTATATAGTATTTCTTGTGTGAGCCGCCAGACGAAGCAGGGACTTCCACCGTTTTTCGAGCCGGTGGGGTTACAGACTGAGGGTTATCATTGGATGAATCCCTTTCAGCATTTCCAAGATTGTGTTCCATTCTTGCACGCAGTCTGCGGTTCCATCCTTTACGATAAGTAACTAACAGCCAAATTTCAACAAATAGTACTCCCCAACTTATAATTACACCGACAATCTTTAATGCCGCATCACCGGCAGAATCAGGAATGAGCTTGACAGCGACAAACGACAGAAGCAAAGTAACAAGGATATTAAGTACCGGATGCAGCCCCCAAAAAAGAGTTTGCAACGGATACCATTTATAGAACGAACAAAAATAACGTAAAGCCGTAACGAAATAGGGCAATGAACATAATACCAATAAGATTGGCCCTATTCCCATTTCCTGCCTCACTTCATGTCCCCAATAAGACGTCTCAGCGTTTTGAGAGCCAAGAGCAAAAGCCATGAGAACAAGGCCAATACAGAAACTAAAACTATAATAAAAGTCCACCACACTTACAACAAAATGTTGAAATACTTTAGGCAACTTCAACTTCAAGATTCCAAGAACCAATACAGGAACAATCATTAGAAAAATAAGGAACAAATAAAAGCCACCGGAACCTTTATCGATATTTTCCGCAACAGTAAAAGATTCAAGAACTTCTCCATTTACTACGGTTTGAGCCAATGGAGCAAAAAGAAAGATTAGAAAAACCAAAACAGCTATTAGAATATTGCAGATACCAGAACTGCTTTTCGGCATTTTTACATCAGAATGCATCATATTATATTGAATTATGATACAAAAAAAGGCGGAACCATTCAACCTATCCAGTCCTGAGGTATCGCCAAACACCGCGCCAAGGAATAAGTGTAAACAGTTCACGCCCATAGAGCGTGAACTTCAACATCTTATTCTCCTTGGCTTTCCAATTGGCGATTTTCAGGACCAAGTAATAAGAGCTAAAGCTCTAATATGTATAGAAAGAACGGAAACGCTTTTCCTTTGTTTGTTATTAATAAATAGAAATAATTAAAAATCACATAGTCCGGCATCCTGTCAGGCTACTTTCAAAAAGGATATCTCCTTTCTACATCAGAGTTTTGTCTTCTTCCATAGGCAATCCGCTTCACTGATTAAACATATATTTTATCGCATCAAAGTTAGATAATACATACAATATTACAAAATTATTCACCCGGCATTTTTATCAAAAAGCTTTATTCCTTCTAAAAATACGATACGGCTCCTGCTTTCAATACCTAAATCTCCCTAACGAAAGAAGCTTCCCACCGCATAAAGAGGCACGTTCACCATCCATTCCTCCTCCCGATAAGCGGACATAGAAGTGCGGACAGCCAACGACGGCTGATATTCCTTAACATACAGCCGAAGGCTTTTGGCTTGCAGGTTCTCTTCGGCTTTCACCTCTATAGGAACCACGCTTCCCTGATATTGCAACAGAAAGTCTATCTCCGACTGCGAGTTGGATTTAGCCCAATAATAAGGTTCGTGCTGCACAAGCTGTTGAAGCACATATTGCTCGGTCAATGCCCCCTTAAACTCCGTAAAGATAGCGTTGCCATGCAACAACGTTTCCGCATCAATGCCGTTCATAGCGGAAAGTAACCCTACATCCACCGTGAAGAGTTTAAAAGCAGTATACTCTTGATAGGCTTTCAGCGGATATTTGGGAGCCTTCACACAAAAGACTTGGTGGATTAGTCCACAATCATACAGCCACGAAAGTGCCAGTTCGTATTCACGCGCACGGGCTCCTTCCTTCACCAGCCCGTAAACAAACTTTCGGTTTTCCTTGCTCAGTTGTGCCGGAATGGAATTCCATAACTGCCGGATACGCGGCACAATCTCTGCCGGAGCATGCTTGGAGAAGTCACGGTCGTAACTCCTCAGTATTCCGTTCTGAATGTCGCGCACTTCTTCCCAACCGGCTTCTTCGCTGAATGCCAGCACCGCTTCGGGCATGCCGCCCACAAAATAATACTGCCGAAGCCGTTCGGCAAACTTATGGGCAAAAGTGTTTACCAGTTGCCAGTCTCTGCCCGACAGCAGTCCGCAAAGCTCCTTGTCACCAACAGCTTTCAGGAACTCAAGGAAGTTCAATGGATGCAAAGTCATGAAGTCCACCTTTCCCACTGGGAATGATTCCTTTTTGTGCAGTTCGATGCCCAGCAACGAACCCGCCGCAACAATATGCTGTTCCGGAGCATTTTCCTGAAAATATTTCAAGACGGTCAGCCCGTTCTCCGCCTCCTGTATCTCATCAAGCACAATCAACGTCTCGCCCGGCTCACACGCCACTTTCGTCGCAGTACGGATGGCCAGCAGGATTCTATCCACATCAAAGTCTTCTGCAAAAAGGGTACGAAGGTGCTTCTGCTCCTCAAAGTTGACATAAGCCACCTGCCCATAGCATGTACGCCCGAATTCCTTCAGTAACCAAGTTTTCCCCACTTGCCTTGCACCCTCCACTATCAGAGGCTTGCGGCGTTTCTTTCCTTTCCACGCCCTTAGTTGTTCCAATGCATCTCTTTCCATACTTCAAAGCTTGTTCATTCACAAAATCAGGAGGAGTTTTCCCCATACAATCACATTTTCAAGAGGAGTTTATTGCAAATATACACATTTTCAAGAGGAGTTCCCACTTTAGATGGCAAAAGAAGGAGAAGTTTCGGTTATTTAACGTCCTCACCACAAAGCATCCCCATACCCATCACGGACACATTCCCTACCTTTCCCCCGTAAAAAGCTTGCATATCTACTGAAGCATGGCTACCTTTGCCGTTCAAGATACCATCTTGTGCGGTATAAGATACCATCTTAAACAGCTCAAGATGCCATCTTGCGCAGCAAAGCAAAGGGAACTACAGTTTATAGGGAAATGAGTTCCAGGCGCTAAGGTACTATGCAGCTGACATTGAGAAACATAGATGCTATTAACAACATCAATCAACAGGAACAAGAATATGGGAATGATTTATTTAGTAAGGAAGAAACTCTTCAGCACCAAAGAAGGAATGAAACAACTGTACTACGCTGTGCAACGTACCCTACAACCACGTGGCGGAGTAACAACCGAAAAGTTGGCGCAACGCATGGCCCGTCGCAAAGGTATGGGTGAAGGCGACGTGCAAAGCGTACTGGTGGACCTACCCAAATACATCGAGGAAGCACTCAGCGAGGGAGAGTCCGTCACTATCAGAGGACTTGGCTCCTTCAACCTCGCCATAACAAGCGAGGGCTTCGAGCATCCCGACGACGTGATGCCGGGCAAGGTACGGGTTTCACGCATCTACTTCAAACCGGATCGCATGTTAGTGGGAAGGCTACGCCAGAACATGAATTTCTTCCGTTACCCGCTGAGCAAGTACTTCCCCCACGAAATGCTACGCCCCGAAACACTGGAACGCGAACGGGTACGGCCCCCAAAGACGCCGGAAAACGAAGCAAAGGACATCAATACGGTAACAGACTGAAAGAACAGAAAGCCGTCCACAAGCGGATATTTCAGTGCCAACACCTTACACACAACGACCTAAAGCCGATGAAAGAGAGAAAGTGCCGAACGGTATGATTATTCGCACAAGCCACACCTAAAATGCGGACAAGCACTTAAAACAAATCTTAATCTTCTGCAAGCGAGACAAAAAAGGTATTTCATTTCAAGATAATTACGTATATTTGCGAGCTAAACAAGAGAACGAAAAGCGCCGGAACGAGTCGGAATGAAATAAAACGGCCCGGAGTTATTAACAAAAAGGGCGACTTATCAACAGATTTTGCAATCTTTCTCTTTTTTAGTAGGCGCAATACGGAATTATCACTTATTTCGCTGCCAATAAACACTAAGATTATGGGAAAAATTATTGCTTTGGCAAATCAAAAAGGCGGTGTAGGGAAGACTACGACTACGATTAATCTCGCAGCTTCACTCGCTACCCTGGAAAAGAGAGTGCTCGTTGTGGACGCAGACCCGCAGGCAAATGCCTCTTCCGGTTTGGGTGTCGACATCAAGCAGGCGGAATGCACTATATACGAATGCATTATCGACCGGGCCGATGTTCGCGAAGCTATCCATGACACGGAGATTGAGACACTGAAAGTGATATCCTCACACATAAACTTGGTGGGCGCCGAGATAGAAATGCTCAATCTGAAAAACAGGGAAAAGATACTGAAAGAAGTACTCGCCCCATTGAAGGAAGAGTTTGATTATATCTTGATAGACTGCTCGCCCTCTTTGGGACTGATTACCATCAATGCACTGACGGCAGCCGACTCTGTGATTATCCCCGTACAAGCGGAATACTTTGCACTGGAAGGTATCAGCAAATTATTGAATACCATCAAAATTATCAAGTCTAAACTGAATCCGGCACTTGAAATTGAAGGTTTCCTACTAACGATGTACGACTCGCGTCTGCGCCAGGCCAACCAGATTTACGACGAAGTGAAACGCCACTTCCAGGAACTGGTGTTCGACACTGTCGTTCAGCGTAACGTCAAGCTGAGTGAAGCTCCCAGCTACGGTCTGCCTACCATCTTATATGATGCAGACTCTACAGGAGCCAAGAATCATATGGCACTTGCCAAAGAACTGATCAGCCGTAATAATTAATTCAAAACGAAGAACCATGGCACAAAAAAGAAATGCATTAGGACGCGGGCTGGACGCCCTGCTTTCAATGGACGAAGTGCAGACCGAAGGCTCTTCTTCCATCAACGAAATAGAGTTGTCGAAGATTGTCGTCAACCCGAACCAGCCCCGTCATGAATTTGACGAGACAGCGCTTCAGGAACTTGCCGACTCAATATCTGAAATAGGTATCATTCAGCCCATTACCCTACGCAAGCTGTCGGATGACGAATATCAGATCATCGCAGGCGAACGCCGTTTCCGTGCTTCACAACTCGCCGGACTGAAAAGTATTCCCGCCTATATCCGCACTGCCGATGACGAGAACGTCATGGAAATGGCGCTTATCGAGAATATACAACGTGAAGACTTGAACTCTGTGGAAATAGCCCTTGCCTACCAGCATCTGTTGGAACAATACGGGCTTACACAGGAACGCCTTAGCGAACGTGTCGGTAAAAAGCGTACAACAATTGCCAACTACCTGCGCTTATTGAAACTGCCCGCCCCCATTCAGATGGCGTTGCAGAACAAGCAGATAGACATGGGACATGCCCGTGCACTTGTAACACTGGGTGATCCGAAGTTGCAAGTGAAGATATTCGAAGAAATCATCGAGCACGGATATTCCGTACGTAAGGTGGAAGAAATAGTAAAATCCCTGAGCGAAGGCGAAGCCGTGAAAAGCGGCGGACGAAAAATAGCTCCCAAACGAGGAAAACTGCCGGAAGAATTCAACATGCTGAAACAGCAGTTATCAGGCTTCTTCAGTACCAAAGTGCAGTTGACCTGTTCGGAGAAAGGAAAAGGTAAAATCAGTATCCCGTTCAATAACGAAGAAGAATTGGAACGTATTATCGGCATACTCGATACTCTTAAAAAATAAATGACGAAAGGAACAAGAACATATCAATGGTGTATCGCCCTGCTGCTTTGCTTCGTGCAGACGGCAGGGATTGCTGTGTATGGGCAGAACCGTCCGCGTGCTGCTGCCAAACGGCAGCAATTGGAACATGCAGACTCACTGAAAAGACTGCCGCAAGTAGCTCTGGACAGCCTGAATGCACAAACAGAATCTGCCCTGCAACGGGTTTCGGCTGCTGACAGCATTGCCTTAGCCGACAGCATTGCTGCCGAAAACAAAAAGCGTCTGCTGGAAATGACTTCCAGTACTACCCCACAAGTACCTCCTACACCAACAGACAGTATAAACGGGGCACTTAACAAGAAAGTATTTATCCCCAACCCGACCAAGGCAACATGGCTCGCCCTGGTTATCCCCGGTGGTGGACAAATCTATAACCGTAAATTCTGGAAGTTACCTATTATATATGGTGGATTTGCAGGATGTGCTTATGCACTAACCTGGAACAACAAGATGTATAAAGACTACATGCAGGCCTATAAAGATGCCGCTCTTGGCAACTGGGAAGCCAACAGTATTCATGACCTTTTGCCACCCGGATATTTGGACAGAACCCCAAAAACGCAAATAACAGAAACCCTCCGAAAGCAAAAGGATACGTACAGGCGCTATCGTGACCTGAGTATTTTCGCTTTCATAGGTGTTTACCTGATATCGGTTATTGATGCCTATGTAGATGCGGAACTATCCAATTTCGATATAACCCCCGACCTAAGTATGCGGGTAGAACCTGCCGTAATCAACAGTCAATACAGTATAGGCAGCTCCAACAAATCTGTCGGGGTGCAATGCAGTTTCCGTTTTTAATGAATTAAGCTATACCAAAGAATAATCACACATGAAGAATAAATCTGTAAATATGAAGAAGTTTATCGCTACTCCGTTTCTGTTTTGTCTATCACTTTTCGCCTTCCAGGCGCAAGCTCAGGAAAGTGTAGAAGTAGTGATCCGTGACAACGGAACAGAACGCCAGGAAAGCATTGAACTTCCCCAAAGTATGACTTATCCGCTGGACAGCCTGCTCAATGACTGGAAAGCCAAGAATTACATTGATTTAGGCAAAGATTGCAGTACCTCCACAGAGAACCCGCTCTTTAGTGACTCTGTTTATATCGACCGTCTCAGCCGTATTCCTGCCGTAATGGAAATGCCTTATAATGAGATTGTACGTAAATTCATCGACATGTACACAGGACGTTTACGTAATAACGTATCATTCATGTTGAGCGCCTGCAACTTTTATATGCCCATCTTCGAAGAAGCACTCGACGCCTATGGATTACCGCTCGAACTCAGATACTTACCTATCATTGAATCTGCGCTGAATCCTTCTGCCAGATCCCGTGTAGGTGCTTCCGGTTTGTGGCAGTTCATGCTGGCTACCGGAAAGATGTACGGATTGGAAAGCAACAGTCTTATCGACGAACGTTGTGATCCTATTAAGGCCACGTGGGCAGCTGCCCGCTACCTGAAAGACCTGTACGCCATTTATCAAGACTGGAATCTGGTGATCGCCGCTTACAATTGCGGACCAGGTACTATCAACAAAGCAATCCGCCGTGCCGGTGGTAAAACTGATTACTGGGAAATTTATAATTTCCTGCCCAAAGAGACCCGTGGATATGTGCCTGCATTCATTGCCGCCAATTATGTGATGACTTATTATTGTAAGCACAACATCTGTCCCATGGAAACTAATATCCCCGATGCTACAGACACTGTGCAAGTAACAAAAAACTTACACTTCGAACAGCTTGCCGATATCTGCGGCGTTAGTATGGAAGAAATTAAGAGTCTTAATCCTCAGTTTAAGAAGAGTATAATTCCCGGTGAAAGTAAAGCTCAAACCCTTCGCCTGCCCATGAATTACATCAGTACATTTATCGACAATCAGGATACTATTTATGCCCACCGTGCGAGTGAATTATTCAAAAACCGTAGAACCGTAGCCATCTCCGAACCCCGTTCTACAGCAAGACGCGCTACAACCGGCAGTGGAAATCTGACTTATCATAAAATACGAAATGGCGAAACATTGGGTACTATTGCACGCCGCTATGGAGTCACCGTAAAACAACTTCAAAGTTGGAATGGGTTGCATAACACCAAAATTTCTGCCGGAAAGCAATTGAAGATATATAAATAAGAGCACAAACGCTTGCACGGTGTTGAAATTTGCTTATTTTTGCAGCAATAGAAGAAAGGAGACAGGGATATGGAAGAGAATGTGAGCCAGAAAGATAAAGAAAAAGTCGAAGAGGAAATGATTGAACAGGCTTTCCAGCAACTGTTAAACGACTATTTGGCAACCAAGCACCGTAAACGCATTGAAATTATAACAAAGGCATTCAACTTTGCCAACCAGGCACATAAGGGCATCAAACGCCGCTCAGGCGAACCCTACATTATGCATCCCCTGGCTGTGGCACAGATTGTTTGCACCGAAATAGGTCTGGGGTCTACATCCATTTGTGCAGCATTACTGCACGATGTGGTAGAAGATACAGACTATACCGTAGAGGACATAGAGAATATATTCGGCCCGAAAATCGCCCAGATTGTAGACGGACTGACCAAAATATCCGGTGGTATCTTCGGTGACCGGGCTTCGGCACAGGCAGAGAACTTCAAAAAGTTGCTGTTGACGATGTCCGATGATATACGTGTGATCCTTATCAAGATAGCGGATCGTCTGCATAATATGCGTACGCTGGGTTCCATGCTTCCAAATAAGCAATTCAAAATTGCAGGTGAAACTTTATATATATATGCTCCACTCGCCAACCGCTTAGGACTTTATAAGATAAAGACCGAACTGGAAAACCTGAGTTTCAAGTACGAACACCCTGAGGAATATCAAGAAATAGAAAATAAACTGGCTGCTACGGCTACCGAACGCGATAAAGTATTCAAAGAGTTCACTGCTCCGATAAGTGCACAGATGGACAAGATGGGACTGAAGTATCGTATCCTGGCACGTGTCAAATCCATTTATTCCATATGGAACAAAATGCAGACCAAGCATGTACCATTCGAAGAAATCTATGACTTGCTTGCCGTACGTATTATTTTTGAACCACGTAACGCGGACGAAGAGTTAAATGACTGTTTCGATATCTACGTCTCTATTTCTAAAATATACAAGCCCCACCCCGATCGCCTGCGCGACTGGGTGAGCCACCCCAAAGCAAACGGCTATCAAGCTCTACACGTTACCCTCATGGGCAACAATGGACAGTGGATCGAAGTACAAATCCGCAGTGAGCGCATGAATGACGTGGCCGAACAGGGTTTTGCCGCACACTGGAAATACAAAGAAGGCGGTGGTAGCGAAGATGAGGGCGAGCTGGATAAATGGCTACGCACCATCAAGGAAATTCTCGATGATCCGCAACCTGATGCCATTGATTTCCTCGACACTATCAAATTGAACCTGTTTGCATCGGAAATCTTTGTATTCACCCCTAAAGGTGAAATCAAAACCATGCCACAGAACTCTACGGCGTTAGATTTTGCATTTTCCCTGCATACAGATATAGGTAGTCATTGTATCGGCGCAAAAGTAAACCATAAACTTGTACCACTCAGCCATAAATTGCAAAGTGGTGACCAGGTGGAAGTTCTGACATCCAAATCACAACGGGTACAGCCGGAATGGGAAGTATTTGCCACTACAGCCCGTGCCCGCGCAAAGATAGCTGCCATCCTGCGCAAAGAACAAAGAACAAACCAGAAAGAAGGTGAAACCCTTCTGAACGAATTTTTCAAAAAAGAAGAACTGCGATTGGACGACATGCTGGTTGACAAACTTGTGAAAGCTCATAACATGAAGAACAGGGATGAGTTGCTCATAGCTATCGGCAATGGAAAAATCGTATTGGGTGATCTGGATAAAAATGCCCTGAAAGAAAAACAAGGAACCAATTGGAAGAAATTCCTCACATTCTCATTCGGCAGTAATAAAGACAGCAAAGAACCTGTTGAAGAAAAGATACCGCAGGAAAAGGAGAAGATCAATACTAAGCAAATCCTGAAACTGACGGAAGAGAATATCCAGAAAAATTACATCATGGCAGAGTGTTGTCATCCTATTCCGGGTGATGATGTATTGGGATATATCGACGAAAATGACCGGATTATTATCCATAAACGCCAGTGCCCTGTCGCTGCAAGGCTGAAGAGCAGCTACGGCAACCGTATCCTTGCCACGCAATGGGATACACACAAAGAGCTATCTTTCCTGGTGAATATCTATATCAAAGGCATAGACGCCATGGGATTACTGAACGAAGTAACACAAGTCATCTCCCGCCAGTTGAACGTAAACATCCGTAAACTATCCATCGAAACAACGGACGGTATCTTTGAAGGAAACATCCAGCTATATGTGCATGACGTGGATGATGTGAAGACTATCAGTACTAACTTGAAACAAATACAGAATATCAAGCAAGTAACCCGAGTAGAAGCATAAAACTATAAAAGTACATTTCATATGTTTAATTCGAAAAAAGGAATTGACGACAAGGTAAGTAATAAATTAACCACACTTTCCTGTCAAAGTTTAATAAAAGGTGATTGTTCTATCGATGGAGATATGCGCATCGACGGAATCGTAGAAGGAAATATTCAATGTACGGGTAAAATTGTTATCGGCCCCGAAGGAAGAATACACGGAAATCTTTCTTGTACACATGCCTGTCTACATGGAACTATCATCGGTGATGCTTATATAAAGGAAGAACTCACTCTGAAAGCTAATTGCGTGATGCAAGGTAATATTTATACCAGTAAATTGGAGATAGAATCACAAGCTAAATTCAATGGAACCTGTAACACGAATGATACCAATAATGAGATAAAATTATTGGAAGCAGTTACTGAATAACATTATTTACAATAGATTCAATTTAACAAAACCACCTTGCTGAAAAAAGTTTTATCTTATATAGGCGCTCATTATTGATATAAAATAGCTACTTTTGCAATATATATCAATGAAGTATACTATGATAGTTGGCAAATATATAAATTTGGGAACGCTCCAGAAACTACTGTTTAATGGTGAGAAGGTGATTATTTCTGATGAATGTATTCAAGAAGTAGATAAGAGTTTCCGTTTTCTGAAGGATTTCTCAAGTGATAAAATTATTTACGGAATAAATACAGGATTCGGTCCTATGGCTCAATATAGAATTGAGGATAAATCATTAACAGAACTACAATATAATATCATCAGAAGTCACTCTACCGGAGCAGGTAAACCATTACCTCCACTTTATGTAAAAGCAGCAATGATTGCCCGGCTATTCACCTTTCTACAAGGGAAATCAGGTATACATACCGAATTGGTAGAACTGCTTGTTAAATTCATTAATCTGGATATTTTTCCATATATACCGGAACACGGTAGTGTAGGTGCCAGTGGCGATTTAGTGCAATTAGCCCATATAGCATTGACTTTAATCGGCGAAGGAGAAGTGTTCTATCAAGGGCAACTACAACCTACCGCCCAAGTGCTTGAGAAAAATCATCTCAAACCTTTCTCTATACATATTCGTGAGGGGCTTTCAGTAACAAACGGTACTTCCGTCATGACGGGTATCGGCATTGTTAATCTGATTTATGCACGCCAATTACTAAACTGGTCCGTATGCGCCTCAGTAATGATGAATGAGATTGCCGCATCCTATGATGATTTTGTTTCTCAGCCGTTAAACGATGCTAAGCTTCATAAAGGACAGCAGAAAATAGCTAAGGCTATGAGAGCCTGGATGTCGGACAGCCAATGCACACGTAAGAGAGAAAACGAACTGTATGGACAGAAACACGAGGAAAAGATCTTCGAACATAAAGTACAGCCTTATTATTCGCTAAGATGTACTCCACAGATACTGGGACCAGTTTATGACACATTGATAAATACGGAAGAGGTATTAATCAACGAAATCAACTCAGCCTGTGACAACCCGATTGTTGATCCGGAAACCCAAAATGTATATCATGGTGGAAACTTTCATGGTGATTACGTCTCTTTCGAAATGGATAAATTAAAAATTGCTATTACTAAACTGACGATGCTAAGTGAACGCCAGTTGAACTATCTGTTCCATGATCGTATCAACGGAATACTTCCCCCATTTGTCAATCTGGGAGTGTTGGGACTGAACTATGGATTGCAAGCTTCGCAATTCACGGCAACTTCCACTACTGCAGAGTGTCAGACACTATCCAATCCAATGTATGTGCATAGTATCCCTAACAACAATGACAATCAGGACATTGTGAGCATGGGAACGAATTCTGCATTAATAACCAAAACAGTTATTGAGAATTCTTATCAAGTTATGAGTATTCTATTTATGGGGATTGTACAGGCGGTGGATTATTTAAAGATACAAGATCAATTGAGTACGGAATCACGCAAAGTGTACAATGAAATCCGGGCATTCTTCCCTGTATTTTCCCAAGATACTCCTAAGTATAAGGAAATAGAGGCTATGAATGAATACTTGAAAAATAAGAAATTCAATTTATAAATGAAATACGCATTAATAACAGGCGGAAGCCGGGGCATAGGACGTGCTATCAGTATCAAACTGGCAGAAAAAGGATATACCGTGCTGATTAATTATCAAAGTAATGATAAGGAAGCGGCCAATACCCTGCAACTCGTTCGAGAGCAAGGAGGAGATGGAGAACTACTAAAGTTCGATGTAAGCAGCCCGGCAGCAGTATCCGAAGCTTTAAACACATGGAGTGCCCAACATCCGGACGAATATATTGAAGTACTGATTAACAATGCAGGAATTCGCAAAGACAATTTAATGCTCTGGATGACCGAACCTGAATGGAACGGAGTACTGAATACCAGCTTGAATGGCTTCTTTTATGTCACCCAGGCATTGCTTAAAAACATGTTAGTCAAACGTTTCGGCCGCATTGTCAATATAGTTTCGCTATCAGGCATCAAAGGTATGCCCGGACAAACAAATTATTCTGCTGCTAAAGGGGGTGTCATTGCCGCTACCAAGGCATTAGCTCAGGAAGTGGCAAAGAAGCACGTGACCGTCAATGCGGTGGCTCCCGGATTCATCCGTACGGAAATGACCGAAGACATCAGTGAAAACGAATGGAAAAAGCACATCCCTGCCGGGCGCTTCGGCGAACCGGAAGAAGTAGCTGATCTTGTAAGTTTCTTAGTTTCCCCCAACGCCTCTTATATCACAGGTGAGGTTATTTCAATCAATGGAGGACTGCATACATGAGAAGAGTTGTCATTACAGGAATGGGAATTTACTCGTGCATCGGCAAGAATCTGAGCGAAGTAACAGACTCATTATATAACGGTAAATCGGGAATCGGCATCGATCCCCACCGGAAAGAAATGGGGTATATTTCTGCACTGACTGGTCTGCTGGAACGCCCTGATCTTAAAAAGATGCTGGACAGACGAAAACGTCTCTGCCTGCCTGAACAAGGAGAATATGCCTATCTGGCAAGTGTGGAAGCCTTCAAAAATGCAGGTATCGATGAAGCATTCCTGGAAGCGAACGAAGTAGGAGTACTCTATGGAAATGATAGTAGCACTGTACCGATTATTAATGCTGTGGATATTATCCGGGAAAAGAAGAATACGGTCCTGGTAGGTTCCGGTTCTATTTTCCAATCGATGAATTCAACTGTGTCGATGAACCTGTCGGTCATCTTCAAACTCAGAGGAGTAAACTTCACAATCTCCGGTGCTTGTGCAAGCGGTTCCCACGCCATTGGCATGGGATATCTGCTTATCAAATCGGGATTGCAGGACTGCATTCTTTGCGGTGGCGCGCAAGAAGTGAATCCATTCTCAGTAGGTAGTTTCGACGGGTTAAGTGCATTTTCCAATCGGGAAACTGAACCCCAGAAAGCATCCAGGCCTTTTGATAAAAGCAGGGACGGACTTGTACCCAGCGGAGGTGGCGCCAGTCTGGTATTGGAAAGTTATGAATCGGCTGTTAAACGGGGAGCACCCATACTGGCAGAAATTATCGGCTACGGTTTTTCATCCAACGGAGATCACATTTCTGTTCCTAATATAGACGGGCCAAAGCGTTCATTGGAAATGGCCATCCGGAATGCCGGAATCGCATTGGATGAAATTAAATACATCAATGCGCACGCCACTTCTACACCGATAGGTGATTTAAATGAAGCCAAAGCCATAGCGGAAGTATTTGAAGGACACCGCCCGTATGTGGCTTCCACCAAGTCTATGACCGGTCACGAAATGTGGATGGCGGGTGCCAGTGAAGTAATCTATTCTACTCTAATGATGCAAAATAACTTCATTGCTCCCAATCTGAATTTCGAAGAGCCGGATGAAGCATCTGCCCAACTTAATATCCCTGCCCAACGAGTAAATATGGAATTTGATACATTCCTCTCAAACTCATTCGGATTCGGAGGAACCAATTCTACATTAATTATTAAAAAAGTAAAGTAATATAAGTATGACCCACGAAGAAATCATTGAAAAGATAAGAGAAACCTTATCCGAAGAATTTGAAGTAGATATCGATCTTATCCAGCCTGATGCTCCGCTCATGCAAACCCTTGAGTTAGACAGTCTGGACTTGGTAGATATGGTAGTGTTGATTGAAAAGAACTTCGGTTTTAATGTAACCGGACAAGATTTTGTCGGAATCAAAACGTTCCAGGACTTCTATAATCTCGTCATCACACGTATGGCCGAAAACAAAAACGAATAAACAAGATGTGGAAAGGTAAAACCCGCGGCGGTGTATCCGGATACCTGTTTTTCATTTACCTGATCAGGTATTGTGGTGTAAAAGCCGCTTATGGTTTTCTGTCTCTGATTGTTCTTTATTTTATTCCGTTCGCTCCGAAAGCAACAAAGAGTATCTGGCAATATGCCCGTCGTATCTTAAAACGGAACCACATACAGTCGGTGGGACTATTGCTGAACAACTATTATCGTTTGGGACAGATACTTATAGACAAGGTAGCCATTGGAAATGGAATGATCGACAAATATCATTTCAAGTTCAACCACTATCAGGAGTTTCTTAATGTATTGGATGGAGATCAGGGAGTAATCATGATCGGCGCACATGTTGGTAATTGGGAAATCGGAACTCCTTTTTTCAACGACTACAGCAAGAAAATGAATGTGGTGATGTACGATGCCGAACATCAAAAGATTAAAGAAATACTGAAAAAGAACGGGCAGCAGCAACCTTACAAGATTATACCGGTCAACGAAGATAATCTGGCACATATATTCAAAATTACAGAAGCACTGGACCATAAAGAATATGTCTGTTTTCAAGGAGACCGCTATCTGAATGCAGACAAACTGCTGATTTGCAGGTTTATGGGACACGAAGCACGTTTTCCAATCGGTCCTTTCCTATTGGCATCGCGGATGAAAGTTCCGGTAGTCTTCTATTTTGCCATGCGGGAGGCTAAACAAACCTATCATTTCCATTTTATACTTGCGAAGCAAGTGTCCGGTTCGAAAGAGAAAAGAGCAGAACAATTATTATTGGAACAATATGTGAATGCTCTGGAAAAAATAATCGGCCAATATCCCGAACAATGGTTTAACTATTATTCTTTCTGGAAGCCGTCTGAATAAACAAAAATCAACAGAATGAAACTATTCCCTTCATTACAAAAGAGATATGCCAAAGAGCGATTCACCGCTGTGCAAGCACAGCGATTGGCCCAGGAAATCGCTTTTGGCCCCGTCGTATTTCAGGTCTCACGCCTGATGCTGAAATTCGGTATTTTCCGCTTGCTTTCCGACAACCGGGAAGGTCTGTCACTGGAACAGATCAGCCGGAAAACCGAATTATCCAGATATGCAGCACAAGTTCTACTGGAAGCCTCACTCACCATAGGTACTGTATTGGTAAAAGACGATCAATATATACTGGCAAAGGCCGGATGGTTCCTGTTGAACGATGAGATGGCACAAGTGAACATGAATTTTAATCAGGACGTCAATTACAAAGGTCTGTTCCATCTGGAAGAAGCTTTGGTAAATGGTCGCCCCGAAGGTTTGAAAGAACTGGGAAACTGGCCCACGATTTACGAAGGATTATCCAGTTTACCCGAGCAAGTGCAGAAAAGCTGGTTCGGATTCGACCATTTTTATTCGGACAATTCTTTCGACCAGGCACTCGAAATCGTATTCAGCCACTCTCCCCGAACTCTGCTCGATGTAGGAGGTAATACAGGGAGATGGGCTACTAAATGTGTGCAATACAACGAGAAAGTAGAAGTTACCATTATGGATTTACCCCAACAACTGGAAATGATGAAACAAAAGACGGAAAATATTTCCGGCCACGAGCGTATTCATGGACATGGTGTAAATCTTCTCGATGAAAATGTACCTTTCCCGAAAGGTTTTGATGCGATCTGGATGAGTCAGTTTCTGGATTGCTTTTCTGAGAAAGAAGTTATCAGTATACTCTCACGAGCTGCTCAGTCCATGTCTACAGAAGGGCGACTCTACATTATGGAAACATTCTGGGACCGACAGAAGTTCGAAACAGCTGCCTACTGCCTGACACAGATCAGTATATACTTTACTGCTATGGCAAATGGTAACAGCAAAATGTATCACTCCGACGATATGGCACGGTGCATTCAAGAATCAGGGTTGGAAATAGAGGAAATATATGACAACCTGGGATTGGGACACAGTATTGTAAAATGTAAGCTGAAATGAAAAGAACTCCTATCATATCCGGTGAAGGAATCTTGAACCTGATACCACAACGACCGCCAATCATTATGGTAGATTCATTCTGTGGCATTGAAGATAATTGTTCCTATTCAGGTCTCACAGTCACTGACGATAATATCTTCTGCCAGGAAGGTAAATTGCAGGAAGCAGGTATTATCGAGCACATAGCCCAATCGGCAGCGGCACGAATCGGATATATCTATTTACAGAAAAATGAACCGCTACCCTTAGGGTTTATCGGTTCGGTAGATAAATTAACCCTCCACCGTTTACCGGAGACAGGACAGGAATTATTCACTGAAATTACGGTTATTCAGGAGGTATTCGACATTACTTTGGTATCTGCTTGTGTAAGCACTACGGAAGGAGTGATTGCAGAATGCCGGATGAAAATATTTTTAGATAAGAAATGAGGCAAAAAACGAATCTGCATACACCTGCACTCATTGACCGCACCACAATAAAGGTACGTTTCAGCGAAATAGACTCCATGCAAATCGTATGGCATGGTGAATATGTACGCTATTTTGAGGATGGAAGGGAGTCTTTCGGGAAGCATTATAGTTTAGGATATCTACAGTGAAGGATATATGGTACCCATCGTTGAATTAAACTGCCAATTTAAGCAATCCTTATCCTTCGGTGAAGAAGTTATCATTGAAACCCGATACATTTCTTGTGAAGCTGCCAAGATTAAATTCGAATATGTACTATACCGGGCTACAGACAACAATATCGTTGCTACCGGAAGTACGACTCAGGTTTTTCTAAATACTAACAGGGAGCTGGAGTTAGCAACTCCGGCTTTTTATCAGGAGTGGAAAAAGAAATGGAACATCCAATAACTGTATATATCACAGCTGATACTCTGATCAGTTCTTTAGGAGCAAATACCCGGGAGAATATAAAAGCAATCCGGGAATATCGGAGCGGAATCACCAGGCATGAAGCAGGAATCATATCTGATACCTCTATATTAGCTGCCACGATTCAACCGGAACAATGGGAAAGAGCAAAGAATTTGGGTACGTACACACGCCTGGAACAACTATTCATACTCGCCATTCAGGATATTCTGTCCCATTCCGAAATGAATCTGGCGGATGAAGATTGCGGTCTCATCCTATCCACCACTAAAGGTAATATCGACCTGTTGGCCAATCATCCTGATGAGCCTGATATCAGAGTTCATCTATGGGAAATGGGGAGAAGAATAAGCGAATATTTTCAGGCCGGCAACCGGGTAGAAGTTATTTCTAATGCCTGCATATCAGGAGTATCCGCTCTGATTGTGGCAAAGCGATGGATCGAATCCGGCAGATACAAAAAAGTCATAGTAGCGGGAGGTGATATCCTCTCTCACTTCATTACCAGCGGATTTCTATCTTTCAGATCCATCAGTTCCGAAAGATGCTGCCCTTATGATGCCCGGAGAGACGGACTCAATTTAGGAGAGGCTTGTGGTGCTATCCTGCTGAGTTCGGAAGGAAACGATACGGATATCATCCTGTCCGGAGGAGCCATTAGTAACGATGCCAATCATATTTCAGGCCCGTCACGCACAGGAGACGGACTTTACTTCGCCATACGGCAGGCCATGGAAGAAGCCGCAGTTCTTGCCGAAGACATTAGTTTCATGAATACACATGGAACAGCTACTGTCTATAACGATGAAATGGAATCGAAAGCTATTCATTTAGCCGGATTGGAAACCGTTCCGGTTCATAGTTTGAAATCTTATTTCGGTCATACTTTAGGGGCATCGGGAGTGATTGAATCTATTATCTGTATTCACGAACTAAAGGAAAACGTACTATTCGGTACATTAGGCTATGAAAAGCCCGGCGTCAGCATGCCTATTCTGGTGCAAGCTGACCATCAGGAAATACCCATGAAGCATTGTATCAAAACAGCATCCGGTTTCGGAGGTTGTAATGCTGCTATCGTATTGACACTTCCCGCATATCAGAAACAGTCCTCAAGAGTACAATCACCGGTGACAGTTCATACAACCGCAACTGTTTCCATTGAAAATAGCTGTTTACGTATGAATGGAGAGACCGTTTTTTCATCATCTGCCCCAAACTTTGCGCAGTTTATCCGCGAAGCATATAAAAATACAGGTGGAAGTAACATGAAATTCTACAAAATGGACGACCTTTGCAAACTGGGATATACTGCTGTTGAATATCTGTTGAAAGAGAAAAGCTTTCAACCGGAAGAAATAGGTATATTGCTGGTTAATGCTGCCGCTTCACTGAATACAGATATTCGTCATCAGATGATTATCAATCAGGGAGGTGACCATGCAGCCAGTCCGACGGTATTTGTATACACTCTGCCTAACGTTGTAGCTGGTGAGATATGTATCCGTCATAAAATACAAGGAGAAAATACTTTCTTCATAGAAAAAGAATTCGATGCGGACAAATTGGAAGAATATGCACGAATTGTAATGAAGAAAGGTAATTTAAAAGCTTGCATCACCGGATGGTGCAACCTTTTAATGGAAGAGTATAAAGCTGATTTTAAATTAATAGAAGTACAACATTGATATGGAAGAATTAATTGAAAAACTAAAAAGAGAATTAATAGAAGAACTGAATCTTGAAGAAGTCACACCCGAAGAGATTAATCCTGATGAGCCGTTGTTTGGTGACGGTGGTTTAGGGCTCGATTCTATTGATGCACTTGAGATTATTCTTATTTTAGAGCGTAATTATGGAATCAAAATAAAGAATCCTGCAGAAGGAAAACAGATTTTCTACTCAATACGTACATTAGCTAACTATATCTCTGAAAATAAGAAATAATGAGGATATATGTAACCGGTTTAGGTGTTGTTTCAGGTATTGGTCTGAGTGTTGCAGAAAATATAGCTTCACTCAGAAAACATCAGCATGGTATGGGGAAAGTAACTCTTTTCCCTACGGAACTGGATGTACCCGTATCAGAAGTAAAATACAGTAATGAAGAACTAAAACGGTTGCTCTCTTTAGATATACAAAAAACGTTTTCACGGACAGCCTTATTAGGCATGTTAGCTGCCCGGGAAGCAGTCGATGACGCCCGGTTAGATTTGAAGACTTTGCGTGTAGGTCTCATATCTTCCACCTCTGTAGGCGGCATGGACTTGAGTGAGCATTTCTACAATGCCTTTAAAAAAGACAATAGAAAAGGAAGATTACGGGAAGTCATCTCTCATGACTGCGGTGCAAGTACTGAAATGATAGCGGATTATCTGAAAATAAATGACTTTGTAACCACTATCAGTACAGCCTGCTCATCAGCAGCTAATGCTATCATGTTAGGAGCCCGCATGATCAGGAACGGTCAACTGGATGCTGCCATTGTAGGAGGTACGGACGCCTTGTGCAAGTTTACCCTCAACGGCTTCAACTCACTTATGATTTTGGATAAGGAACACTGCCGTCCATTTGACGCATCCCGTGCAGGCCTCAACTTAGGAGAAGGAGCCGGATATATTGTGCTTCAATCAGAGAAATTACTCCGGAAAGAGCCTTATTGTTTATTAAGCGGATATTCGAATGTGAATGAAGCTTTTCATCAGACCGGCAGTTCACCCGAAGGAAACGGACCATTCTGGTCTATGACAGAAGCCATAGCTAAGAGTGAAATTCCTCCCGAAGAGATTGATTATATCAATGTACATGGCACAGGAACTCCAAGTAATGATCTTTCAGAAGGACTTGCTATCCGGCGGATTTTTGGTGATAAAATTCCTCCGTTCAGTTCTGTCAAAGCGTTTATCGGTCATACATTAGGAGCTTCGGAAGGAATTGAAGCGGTTTATTCTGTTCTCTCCGTATATCATGGTTTCATCTATCCCAATCTGAACTTCAAAGAACCTATAGAAGAAAACATGTTGATGCCCGAAACCTCATTCCGCGAGGGACTACCCATTCGTAATGTACTATCGAATTCTTTTGGATTCGGTGGAAATGATTCTTCGATCCTGTTTTCCACATTAAAAGAGAAATGATGCAACCTGTCTATATCAATCATATTGCTTCTATTCACGCGGATACTGCTTCCGGAGAATCCCCTTATTTATCCGCCAACGAACCGGACTACAAGAGTATTATCACAAATGCCGCACTACGGAGGCGTATGAGCCGGATCATCAAAATGGGAGTTGCCTGCGGACTGGAATGCATCAGTAGCCTACCTTCCGAAAAAGTACATGCGATCATCACCGCAACCGGTCTCGGATGCCTGGCAGATACAGAGAAATTTCTGAATACAATTATTGAGAATGAAGAACAACTACTGAATCCGACACCCTTTATCCAGTCAACCTTCAACACCATCGGAGCCCAAATAGCATTACTCCGCCAGATACATGCTTACAACATGACGTATGTGCACCGGGGATTAAGTTTCGAAAGTGCACTATTGGACGGTATGATGAGAATCTGGGAAGGTGACGAAAATGTCCTTGTAGGAGCTATTGATGAGATCACCCCTAACAGCCACGCTATACAACAACGCCTGGGACTGCTAAGAGGCATACAAGCAGGCGAAGGTGCCCAGTTCTTCTTGTTGGGAAGGGAAGCCACCGAATCCACATTAGCAGAACTTGCCGGTATATCGACTTTTATTCATGCGAACAGTACACAGGAAGTAGCTGAAAAGATTCATCGCTTTTTGCAAAGCAATGGATTAACAGCCGGACAAATCGATTGGTTGGTTACCGGTAAGAATGGAAACCCGAAAGAAGATACCCTGTATACTGATATAGAAAGCAGCCTGTTTCCCACAGCAACATGCACTACCTTTAAGAATGAATGTGGTGAATATCCTACGGCATCTTCCTTTGCTTTATGGAAAGTGGCTAAAACTTTTGAAGAAAATCTAAATCCGGGACAGACAGTTCTGATATATAATCATTATCACTCCATTAACCATTCACTTATTTTAATCCGGAAAAGACAATGATAGTGGAAATCCTGATCACATTACTGATTATCTTTCTAGTCTACGCATCTTGCAACATCCGTTCTAACATCTATCTCAAGGTATTTTGCAAGAAACAGACTGAAAAGAAAATTGTAGCTATCACCTTTGATGATGGACCGGACCCGGTACAAACCCCCAAAGTATTGCAAGTACTCAAAGAACAACAAATACCGGCTTGTTTCTTCTGCATCGGTCACAAAGTACAAGAGAATGAAGAGTTGATCCGACAAATCATCAACGAAGGACATCTGATTGGTAATCATTCTTTTACCCACACTAATCATTTTCCCTTGTACAGCCTGTCGAGGATGAAAAAAGACTTGCAAGCTTGCCAGTTTGCATTAGAACGAGTAACTTCGCAGAAAATCAAGTTATTCCGCCCACCGTTTGGAGTCACGAATCCTACTATAGCAAAAGCTGTCCGCATATTGGGATACACTCCTGTTGGCTGGAATATCAGAACACTCGATACACTGCAACCTTCCAAAGAGAAAGTTTTGAAGCGTATTCAGAAAAGGTTACGCCCCGGTTCTATCATCCTTCTACACGATCGGATGCCGGACAGTGACCTGTTATTAAAAGAGATACTTAACTTAATTAAAGAACAGGGATATACAGTTGTCCGTCTGGACAGCATGTTATAAAAGCATTATGAGAACCATACTAATAATATTATCAATCATATTGGGTATTTCCTATACCCATGCCCAGACAATGAAGAAGCTAATCCATACCCAGGATTTTGAAAACCGTCTGGCAAAGGAAGCACAAACCATGCAGTCCATTGAAAGTGACTTTACACAAGTGAAGTACCTGGATATTCTGGATGAGAAGGTAACCTCCAAAGGAAAATTCTATTATCAAAAGAGTGGCAAAATACGTATGGAATACGCCCAACCCGTCAACTACCTAATAGTGATAAACGACTCCCGGCTTAAAATTATATCGGACGGTAAAAAGAGCGTTATGAGCCTAACTGCCAATAAGATGATGAATCAAATGCAAGATATGCTCACAGCTTGCATGATAGGCGATCTCTCAAAAATGTCTTCCGATTACAAACTGGAATATTTTGAAAATGATTCCTATTATATAGTGAAGATTAAGCCGGTCAATAAAGCCATACAAGCCTACATTTCGGAAATTGAAATATATCTGGATAAGAAAGATATGTCGGTTTACAAATTGCGTCTTTCCGAAACAGCCACCAATTATACGGAATATGAGTTCTACAACAAGAGATTTAATGCTTTGAAAGATGAAACAAAGTTTTCTATTCGCTAATCTGATCTTTATTCTGTATCTATTCACTTCCTGCGGCTCCTCAAAAACAATAGCAGGAGATGCCACATCTTATGTGACACCTATCATTTGCGCTGAAGAATATTCGCAAAAATACAATATGCAGTTAGACTTCATGAAGCATCACTTCAGCGGTTTATTAATTGTACGGAAATTGCCGGATAATGAAATAAGAATATTGGCATCTACTTACTTCGGCCTCAGTCTTTTTGATTTTTCACTCCGGGAAAATGAATTTCACGTCAACAGCTGCATAGAGCCCATGAAGAAAAAGAAAATGCTGCTATTACTGGAAACAGACTTCAAGAATCTATTTTTAAGTGGAAAGAATATCCGCATCAAAAAGAAAAGCGGTACCTTTGAAAAAAGAATCACAGGCAGAGGATTCGGAAAATCAGTATTCTATCTATCGGAGTTCGCATCAGGACATCCCGAGCAGATAAAAATCAAACATCCCTGGTTGCGACTAAGTATACAGTTGGACAAATTAAAAGAAAACCCAAACTAATATGGCTGAACTTCTTCCCAATTTCTATAAAGTCACGCACTCTGAGCATATCAATGAAACAGACCGGGTAGTGCAAGTCATGCTCAACCCACAACATGCTATTTATAACGGACACTTTCCACAACAGCCCGTAGTTCCGGGCGTTTGTATGCTGCAAATGATAAAAGAGTGCATAGAGAAAATACAACAAGCTCCTCTGCAATACAAGCAGATAGCCTCATGCAAGTTTCTTTCTGTTATTAATCCGAATGAAACACCGGAATTAAAGCTCTCATTGACTATCAAGAAAAACGAAACGGGTACATTCCAGATTCTGGCTGAAGGAGCATCCTCAAAAGGTATCTGTATCAAATTAAAAGCACAACTAATCGGCAAATAAATATGGAAGAACGTAGCGAGGAACTATGGCATGAGAAAGCCAGGCAACTTGGTATTGTAGTTATTATACCTACCTACAATAATGAAAAGACGCTGACTACCGTAATTGAAGATGTACTCTTCTATGTAGAAGATATCATCATTGTCAATGACGGCTCTACCGATAGCACCCCTACTCTTCTGGAAAACTATCCGAACCTGCATATCATCACCCATCCTACCAATAAAGGAAAAGGAACCGCCTTAAAGAACGGATTAAAACAGGCCAAAGCAGCCGGTTACCGATATGCCATCACTATAGATTCCGATGGACAGCATTTTGCTTCGGACATTCCTATTTTCATGGAAGAAATAGAAAAAGAACCGGACACGTTGCTGGTAGGTGCCCGTAACCTGACTTCGGACAATATGCCGGGCAAGAATACTTTTGCCAATAAATTCTCCAACTTCTGGTTTAAACTTGAAACCGGAGTAAAGCTTCAGGATACCCAATCGGGTTACCGGCTCTATCCATTACATAAAATCAATGTGCAGAGATTCTACTATACCGCTAAATATGAATTTGAGCTTGAAGCACTGGTATTTGCAGTATGGGGAGGAACCACAGTCCGCAATATACCCATACATGTCTATTATCCGCCCCAGGAAGAACGTGTCTCCCACTTCCGTCCTTTCCGGGATTTCACCCGCATCAGCATATTGAATACCTTCTTAGTGTTCATTACTTTCCTCTGGATTTATCCGCGTAACTTCTTCCGGAAACTAACCTGGAGCAATTGCCGGAAATTCTTCCGGACTCACATTACACAGTCTGAAGAATCGAATCTGAAGATTACCTATGCCATTATGTTAGGTGTATTTATGGGAATAGTCCCGATTTGGGGATATCAGATGCTTGCCACTTTGTTTTTGGCTCATGTGCTTAAACTCAACAAAGTAATAGCTATTGTAGCGGCTAATATCAGTATTCCTCCCATGATTCCCTTCCTATTATATGGCAGTTACCTGACAGGATGTAAAGTTCTGGGCAGGCCGATTGAGCTTCATCTTACCAACATATCATTTGAAAATGTGAAATCGGTTTTAGAGCAATATTTAATTGGAAGTGTTATCTTTGCAACCGCTTGTAGTATACTGGCAGGTATTATAACGATCAGCCTGCTTACTATATACAGAAGGCCGAAAACAACATGACTCAATTCTTTATCAGACTATATAATTATTTCCAAAGACACAAAGTCCTCTTCTACTTGTCACTCTGTGTTTGTGTCCTTTTTATGGGGTACTTCGCCTGGCAAGTCAGGTTTGAAGAGAATGTGACCCGTTTCTTTCCTGATACGAAGAACAGCCAGAACATCACCAAGGTATTTGATAATCTAAAAATAAAGGATAAGATTATCATCTTAATCTCTCCTGCCGACTCTACAGTAACTCCGGATTTAATGATAGAGGCCGGAGACCAACTGGAACAAAACTTATTAGAAGAGTCTAACCAAACCTGGATTAAAGATATCTTTTCGGAAGTAGATGAAACAACCATTGAAAAAGCAACAGATTTTGTTTATGAAAATCTTCCGCTGTTCCTGACGGAAAAAGACTATCAGCACTTCGACTCACTCTTAACGCAGGAAGGCATAGAAGCCGTGATGCGAAAGAACTATACCAACCTTCTTTCCCCCGCAGGTATAGCATTGAGAAGTTATATACAAAGAGACCCGTTAGGACTTGGGAATAACGTCTTAAAGCATCTGCAAGATTTTCAGTTGGAAACCAATTATGAAATCAACAACGGACACATCTTTTCGAAGGAGGGAAATACATTACTGATGTTTATGACTCCGGTATTCGGAACAGGAAGTACCGGTGAAAATGAGAATCTGATCCGAATACTTGAAAATGAACTTCAGCAGGTTCAGAAAGAGTATCCTTCCATTCACGCATCTTACTTTGGAGGTCCCTCTGTCAGTGTCTATAATGCGCGACAGATTAAAAAGGATACTATTATTACTTCTTCGATCGCACTGCTGATTATCATTATTTTCATCTCGCTGGTGTTTAAGCACAAGAAATCAATCCCTCTCATTGTCACTCCCGTTTTATTTGGGGGATTGTTCGCTTTATGCCTGATTTATTTTATTCAGGGATATATCTCTGCAATTGCCGTAGGTGCCGGCTCGGCTATTCTGGGTATTGCACTGAGTTATTCCATACACATGCTGGCCCATCAAAATCATGTTTCTACTGTCCAGCAATTGATTAAAGAAATAACTTATCCACTTACAGTAGGCAGTTTCACTACAATAGGTGCATTCTTCGGTCTTACTTTTACCACCTCCGAATTACTGCGCGATTTCGGTCTGTTTGCTTCCCTAGCGCTTATCGGTACTACTCTTTTCTGTCTTATTTACCTTCCACATTTCCTGAAAGGACAAGCTGATGTGAAACAAGGCAGGGTCTTACGCTTTATAGAAAAAATCAATGCTTATCCTTATGAAAAGAACAAATGGTTAGTAGGCGGCATCGTCATTATTACCCTCATCGGTTTGTTTACTTCACAGAAAGTCAAGTTTAACGAAGACATGATGAGCCTAAACTATGAACCTCAGCACTTGAAACAGGCAGAAGCTAAACTGGAACAGCTTTTCAATGCTCAAGAGAAAACTGTGCTTTTTGTCAGTGTAGGTAAGAACATGACAGAAGCACTCAATAGTTATGCAAATACCAACCAGCACTTATCCGCTTTTAAAGAGCAAGGACTCATTAAAGCGTATGCTTCTGCCGAGCAATTCCTTATCTCACCGGAAGAACAGCAAAAGCGTCTGAAACAATGGAACCAGTATTGGGGAGAGTCGGGAAAGATATCAACTATCCGTAAATACATAGAAGACGCCGCCCGTACCTATCACTTCAGGGAAGGTAGTTTCAATGCATTTTACCAATGGTTAGAACACCCATTCCAGCCCTATAATTATCAGGACGATACAAATAGCATTGCCACTACCCTACTGAACGAATGGCAAACAAGTGCTGACTCCATCACGATGCTCGTTACCCAGGTACGCATCACTGATGATAATAAGGAAGAAGTCTATCAACAATTCAAGGATAATACGGATGTTGTAGTCTTCGACCGGAGTTATTTCACTAATCAATGGGTCTCTGCCATCAATAACGACTTTTACCTGATACTTTATATTTCTTCGTTCCTTATATTCCTGGCCCTATTGATTTCGTACGGGCGTATAGAATTAACCCTGATCAGTTTCCTGCCTATGCTTATCAGCTGGACCATTATTTTGGGCCTGATGGGGATTCTGGGTATCGAATTCAACATTATCAATATTATCCTCTCTACTTTCATTTTCGGTATCGGAGACGACTTCAGTATCTTCATCATGGATGGCCTCCAAAACAAATACCGGACAGGAAAAGCGATCCTGAATTCCCATAAGACAGCTATTTTCTTCTCTGCATTCACAGCCGTTGTGGGAATGGGAACTTTAGTATTTGCCAAACATCCCGCCCTGCAATCCATTTCACTGATTTCCATCCTTGGAATGGCTGCAGTGGTATTAGTAGCTTATACCATACAACCTATTATTTTCCAGTTCTTTATTGCTAAACCGGCTGCTAAGGGATTACCCCCGTATACTCTGATAGGTTTACTCCGTACGATCATCCTTTTCATGCTTTTCGTTACAGGATGCATCATTCTGAGAATTTTCATTTTCTTATTATACCTCATTCCGGTACGCCGCAGTTATAAGCAGCAGCTTGTTTGCCGGATTATCAACATTACTTGCAAAGGTATATTGGTAGTGGCAACATTCGTACGCAAAGAACACATCAACGTAACTAACGAGACATTCAAAAAACCGGCCATCATAATAGCTAACCACCAGTCTTTCATTGATATCCTGGAGTTATTATCTTTTTCCTCGAAGATTATCATGATAACCAATCACTGGGTATGGAACTCTCCGGTATTTGGAAAAATCATTCAATATGCAAGTTTCTTCCATGTAGACGAAGGATATGAACTTTGTGTGGAACGGATGCGGGAAAAAGTAAAAGAAGGATACTCCATCGCCATCTTCCCCGAAGGTACCCGAACCTATGACGGCAAGATGAAACGTTTTCATAAAGGTGCTTTCTATTTATCAGAAACTCTGCAACTGGATATTATTCCTATTCTGCTATACGGCAATGGAGAGATTATAGCCAAGGCACAACCTTTCTATGTCCGCAAAGGCATTATTTACTCTAAAATATTGCCTCGCATACTTTATAACGATGATTCATTCGGAACGACCTATCAGGAACGTACCAAGCGCATCTCTTCCTACATGAAAGAAGAATATGCACGTATTTGCCTGGAAAAGAATACACCGGCGAATCCGGCATTTTATGAGGCATTGGTACTGAACTATATCTATAAAAGTCCTGTCATCGAGTGGTACATCCGCATCAAAGTAAAGATGGAACACAATTACCAGTTATTCAATCAACTGATTCCGATGAAAGGACAGATTACGGATATCGGTTGTGGCCTCGGTCCTCTGTGTTATATGCTGTCTATGATATCCAAAGAAAGGCAAATATTAGGAATCGATTATGACGAAGATAAAATAGCTATAGCTCAACACGGTTGGCTTCGTGGTGAAAACCTTCGCTTTGAACATGCTGACGCATCGGTTTATGAGTTCCCGGAAAGTGATGTCTTCATCCTGAATGACGTATTGCATTACATGAATTATGAACATCAACATGACTTGTTAGTGAAATGCGCCAATCTTCTTCGTCCCGAAGGAATGATTATCGTACGTGATGGAAATTCCGCTGAGACTCATAAACATCGGTTAACCCGCCTCACGGAAGTTCTCTCTACCCAAGTTGTCAAGTTCAACCGCACAACGAATGAGCTCTGCTTCACTTCCGAAGCTCAAATTCAGAGCATAGCCCGGGAGTGTGGAATGGAAGTAAAGACTATCCGAAACGATAAATATACATCGAATACCATCTATATACTTAAAAAGCAATTACCATGAGTAAGTATGACATCATCATCATTGGAAGCGGATTAGGTGGCCTTGAATGTGGAGCCATACTTAGTAAAGAAGGGTATAACGTATGTGTGCTCGAAAAGAACGAACTGTTTGGAGGATGCTTTCAGACCTATCGCCGGAAAGGACATTTGTTGGATACAGGAATTCATTATATAGGTAGTCTGGACGAAGGACAAGTCATGAATCAGTTTTTCCGGTATGTAGGAATCATGGATCACCTCAAAGTCCGGAAACTGGATGAAAGTGCTTTTGATAAGATTTTCTATAAGAATCGCGTATATGATTACGCAATGGGATACGAACGTTTTATCGATACCCTTTGCCAATCATTTCCTCACGAAAAAGAAAATCTCCGGCAATATACAACGTCACTGAAAGAAGTAGGCAACCTGATCAGTGTGGACAATCTGAAGAAAGGTATTATTTCTACTGAAGGAATGAAGTTCTTCAATACCTCAGCAGCAGGAATGATAGATAAGATTACCACCAATCCTGATTTGCAATCAGTATTGGCCGGCTCGGCACTTCTGTATGGTGGTTTAAGAGAACATTCCAACTTCTATGAACATGCCATGATTAACAACTCCTACATACAAGGAGCCTATCGGTTCATTGACGGAAGTATGCAAGTGGCCTCTGAGATGATCAATGTGATTCGCACTCATGGCGGAACAGTTTTGAACAACAGTGAAGTCACCCGTATCATTGTAGAGAACAACCAGGTAACAGGGGTAGAGATAAACCATGCAGAGCGGATAGAAAGCAAATACATCATCTCTAACGTACACCCCAAACAAACATTAACTTTGCTGGACAAGACCCGCTGTATCAAAAATGCCTATATCTCCCGTATTAATTCTTTAGAAAATACATACGGCATTTTCACTCTCTACCTGATCATGAAAGAGAAAAGTTATCCGTATCTGAATCAGAACCTCTATCTGCATGGAGACAACGATGTATGGTATGATAAGAAAGTCAACATGGGATATACCACCAATTGCATGATCTCCACACAAGCATCTTCCCGCAACAGTGATTATGCAGACGTCATCTCCATTCTGACTCCCATGTATATAGATGAACTGTCCGTCTGGCAGAATACACTTCCCGAACAACGGGGTGAAGACTATAAAGCCTTCAAAATGGAAAAAGCCAGGCAATTGTTAGAGTTCATCAAAAGTCACGGAATCGATTTTACTGATCACATCGAGACAATGTATACCACTACTCCACTTAGCTACAGAGACTTTACGGGTACTTGTGACGGTTCTGCCTATGGAATTATCAAAGATTACAAATGTCCGCAAATCGGTTTTGTTTCCACCCGAACCAAACTGGGGAACTTATTTCTCACAGGACAAAATCTGAACGTCCACGGTGCTTTAGGAGTAACATTAACCTCCATCATCACTTGTGGCGAATTACTCGGACATGAATATTTAGCTAAACGAATAGGCCATGCATAAGATATTAAAGAAAACAATTAAATATACGGCATGTGGCATAGGGGTACTTCTCCTTGCCATCATCCTCTTTGTTAGCATACTCTATTTCTCCGCAGATATGCTGACTCCCGACTACACTCCCAAAGCCAACGGAGAATTGGTACAGACAGATAGTCTTCGGGAATATGCGGGCAATTATCTGCGGCAAAGCAACAGTGGTCTGTGGGAATTGAAGGTGAGTGGCGACGCATTCCAGCGCGGTGAGGCTATAGGCAAACTTTCTTCTGATTTACTATACTATCAGGAGAAAGTTTTTGTTGACCAGATACGCGAGATTGTACCTTCCGACAATTATCTTAAGTTCCTCCGCTTCTTCATCGTACTTTTCAACCGTAATTTAGGGAAGAATGTCCCGGAAGAGTTTAGAGATGAGATTTATGGCATTTCACTCTCCTGTACCCATGAATACGACTTTATCGGCACTCCCTACGAGCGCCAGCTCAATTATCATTCGGCTCACGATCTGGGACATGCCATGCAAGATTACATGTTGGTAGGTTGCAGTTCCTTTGCCACCTGGGGAGAAAACAGTGCCGACTCCTCCCTCGTCATCGGACGCAATTTTGATTTTTACATGGGGGATAAGTTTGCACACAACAAACTGGTATCTTTTTATCAGCCCGAGCAAGGCTATAAATTTGCATCTGTAGGTTGGCCGGGTATGATCGGTGTACTTTCAGGTATGAATGAAACCGGGCTCACGGTGACTATCAATGCTGCAAAATCGGACATGCCGACTGCTTCCGCCACTCCTATCTCTATCCTGACCAGAGAGATACTGCAATATGCCTCAACAATTGATGAAGCTTATGCCATCGCTTTGAAGCGGAAAACATTTGTTTCCGAATCCATACTGATTGGTTCTGCACAGGATGGCAGGGCCGCTATCATTGAAAAGTCACCGGAAAAGACGGCACTTTTTACAAGTAGCGGTAATCAGATTATTTGTACCAACCATTATCAATCAGATACTTTCCGCAACGATGAACGCAACAAGGAAAACATTGCGACTTCCGATAGTCCCTATCGTTTTGCCCGTCTGCAAGAACTGTTGAAAGAGAATAAGCCTATCGACCCGATGAAAGCTGCTTCCATACTCCGCAACCAAAAAGGATTGGACAATATTGATTTGGGCATGGGTAATGAAATGGCTATCAATCAACTCATAGCCCATCACTCTGTTATTTTCCTGCCGGAGAAACAAATCATGTATGTTTCCACTTCTCCTTGGCAATGCGGCAAGTATATGGCATACGATCTGAACAAAATATTCAGCGATACCATAGATTTCCATCACGAAATCGCCACTTTGAGTCTGACCATTCCCGAAGACAACTTTATCAGTCAAGCAAACTACAAACAGTTCATGGCTTATAGAAACCTTACGAAGCTCATCCGGGAAAAGATCCAACGGAAAGAAACAATAGAAACAAAGGTCCTGAATCTTTATGAGGCATCCAATCCTTCATTCTATTACGTTTACGAAGTATTGGGAGATTATTATGCTGCAATACAACAAACTGATACCGCCATGACCTATTGGCAGAAAGCACTAACAATGCCCATACCTAAACAAGCAGAAAAAGTACGAATCCAACAAAAAATCAATAAAAACCAATAATATGGAAAAGAATCCAGACATACAGTTTCATTCTCCTGAAGAGATTAAATTGTATCAGGAAGCCAGACTCACTGAAACCTTGGCTTACTTGCAGGCACATTCCCGCTTCTATCAGCAAATGTTCAAAGAACATTCCATAGACACCACCCGGATCAAGAAGATAGAAGACCTCCAACAAATTCCCGTTACCACCAAAACAGACCTGCAACTACATAACAGTGAATTCATCTGTGTAGACCCGGATAATATTATCGACTATGTCACCACTTCCGGAACTTTAGGAGATCCGGTTACTTTTGTACTGACCTCCAAAGACCTGGACCGTCTGGCATACAACGAATATTTGTCTTTCAATACTGCCGGATGCAGCCGACACGATATACTGCAACTGATGACCACCATAGACCGCCGCTTCATGGCAGGGCTGGCCTACTACTTGGGAGCCAGAGAGCTCGGTATGGGAGTAGCCCGTGTAGGCAACGGTATACCGGAACTGCAATGGGATACCATTCACCGTATTCACCCTACCTGTGGTATGGTAGTTCCTTCATTCCTGATTAAACTGATAGAGTTTGCCGAAAGAAATCAGATTGATCATAACACCTGTTCTATGAAGAAGTGTGTATGTATCGGCGAAGCACTGCGTAACCCTGACTTTACATTGAACACCCTTGGACAACGTATCAGCGAAAAGTGGCCGTCACTTCAACTCTATTCCACTTATGCCTCTACGGAAATGCAATCGTCCTTCACCGAATGTTCTGAATTCCATGGCGGACACCTGCAACCCGAGCTTATCATTGTAGAGTTTCTGGATGACAAGAACCTTCCGGTAAAAGAAGGGGAACCGGGAGAAGTAACCATTACCACCTTAGGGGTGGAAGGCATGCCTTTGCTTCGTTTTAAAACCGGAGATATCTGTTACCAATATACGGAACCTTGTGCATGTGGCAGAAATACCATCCGGTTAAGTTCTGTGCTGGGACGAAAAGGCCAAATGATAAAATATAAAGGAACAACCCTGTACCCACCTGCATTATTCGACATATTGGATGATATTCCACGGGTAAAAAACTATGTTGTTGAAGTGTATACCAATAAGTTAGGTACAGACGAGATCTTGATTCGGATTGGCAGTGACGAGAACAGCGAAAGCTTTGCCAAAGAAATTAAAGATTTATTCCGTTCTAAAATACGGGTAGCTCCCACTATCCGGTTCGAACCGGCAGAATACATTGCCCAGATACAAATGCCTCCGATGAGTAGAAAAAGCATTAAATTCTTTGATTTACGATAACTATTTTCTAATTTTGACAAATTTATAAACTGAGTACTGATTCTAAATTATTAATTGTATGAAAAAGCTATTCACCCTTCTGTTCCTTGCAACAAGCATAATTTGCTTCGGACAAAACAAGAACTTCCTTAAAGAAACTGAAAGTATCAATTTCTATGGAGTGGACTATTCGGCGGCCAAAGTATTTGGTGCAGCAGAATCCCCGGCACAATTTAAGGTGGCATTCGATGAAATTAACCAATTATTTATCACCGAAGCCAAGAAATATGATGTTGGCAAGAAGTTAAAAGTAAGAGTCAGTGAAATTTCACTTGACGCAGTCAATCAGGTAAATGGAGCAATCAATCCACAAGAATTGATGACGACTGATACAAGCTATACGTTAAGTGAAGAGCAGATTAAACAAATAGTGAAAGCACTTCCCACGCAAAACAAACCAGGTATTGGACTGATTATCATTGCTAAATTATTGAACAAAGCAGAGGCATACGGCTCTTATCAGGTAGTATTCTTCAATACGGATACGAAAGAAATAATACAAGATTGGGCAACAGGTGGTAAAGCAAGAGGTTTTGGATTACGCAATTATTGGGCTGGTTCTATTTATAAAGTTATAAACAATCTATAAAACAAGAATATACTAAAAACAAAAGACGATGAAAAAATTACTATTATTATTTACCTTATTAGTAGGTATCAGCCTTCACTGTGCAGCACAAAATTACACTGAAGTTGTTTATCTGAAAAACGGAAGTATCATCCGTGGTATTATCATTGAGCAAATACCCAACAGTTCGCTGAAAATACAAACTGCTGATGGAAGTATCTTTGCCTATCCAATGAATGAAGTTGAGAAAATCACAAAAGAGGTAGGTGCATCTAAGAATAGACACCAAGATTTTGGAAAAAAGAGCAGTACCTTGAGAGGTTATAAGGGTTTTGTTGAAACCGGTTATATCTTCGACCTAAGCGATTATGATGCTAACAGATTTACTTTATCAACCACACACGGTTATCAGTTTAATAATTATCTGTTTGTCGGAGGTGGTTTGGGATTGAATTGTTATACAGATGCTGATTTATATTCTGTTCCCATATTTGCCAGCTTCAGAGCCAATTTCACCAAAAACAAGATTACTCCGTTTGCTGATATTAAAAGTGGTTACGCCGCTGGTGATGTAGAAGGGGCTTTTGTTACATTTGGTATAGGTGTACGCTTCGCTCTTGCTAAAAAGATGGCACTGAATCTTAAACTGGAATACGCATATCAAGAATATGATTACGAATACTATTATAGCAGCCATTATTACTATGATAATGAGTCTATAAATGGCATCGGAATCAAATTTGGTTTCGAATTCTAAGTAAAGCAGTCTCTATACTAAAAAGCGGATTGAATTCTACGCCATATAGTTTTCAATCCGCTTTTCATTTATAATAGTTTCTTATCCCTGCTGAATATCTTTTTTCAGTTCATCCACCTGTTCATAAGTAAATCCGTCAAGGGCTTTCTTCATACTGATCAACTCCTCACGAATCGCTTTCAGGCGATCTACAATTTCAAAGTTACGGAGAGTGGTTTCTTTATTGTCTTTCATTCTCTGGCGGGCACCGGGTAATGTCATTCCCCGTTCCTTCACCAGATGATAGATCAGCTTCACTGTTTCAATATCCTCTTTGCGGTATTGTCGCACCCCACGACTTCCCTTCTTCGGAGAAAGTTGTGGAAACTCTTTCTCCCAGAAACGAAGCAAGGACTCGTTCACATCGAACATCTGGGCTACTTCACTGATGGAATAATATAATTTCAGGTCTTTATCCATAGCTGTTAATCGAGAACTTTACCGTGGTTGGCAGCAATCTGTATCATTCGGTCGTAATCCTCAGCACTCAAGTCCATAAAGTAATAGTTGACAGGGTTGACTACCTGACCTTTTACATGAACTTCATAATGCAAGTGAGGCCCTGTACTCTTTCCCGTACTGCCTACCCCGCCAATAACTTCACCGCGTACCACCTTCTTTCCGACCTTAGTACGGAAATCACGCAAATGCGCATATACAGTCTGATAACCAAATCCATGGTCTACTACAATCCGGTTACCATATCCGGTTTGCCACCCCATCTGTATCACCGTACCATCTCCTGTGGCATAAACATCCGTACCCAAAGGTGCCGAGAAGTCCATACCTGCATGAAATTTGGTAGTTCCATAGATAGGATCGATACGCGTTCCGTAACCGGAAGCTGTTTTGCGAAGGTCTTTATTGGAAACAGGCTGGATAGCGGGGATACAACGCAACATTTCATCATGGCTCTTGCACATATCCACCACATCATCGAAAGAACGCGACTGGATATAGAGTTGCTTGCTGAGCATATCCATTTTCTGAGTTGTATTCACTACCAGATCGGAGTTTGCCATATCCATCAGGTGTTCATAACGGTTAGTGCCGCCATACCCTGCCTGACGGATAGCCGAAGGTATGGGGTCAGCCGCAAATATAACCCGATACAGGTTATCATCACGTTGCTGCACATCCTGCAACACCCCCATTGCCTCGTCCAGACGACGGGAAAGCACATTATACTGCGCTAAAAGTTGGCTGTTTTCCTTCCTCAACTCTTTCTCCGAAGGTGAACCGAAGATAATCAGCAGAATTATAAAACTACCTGCCCCTAAGCCCATGCCGATAAACAAACGGCGCAAGAGACTCACCATCCGTTGCCGGACAGTAGGGTAAATACGGTCATAAGTCTGCGTCTGTGGATTATAAATGTAGTAAACTTTGCGCATCTTTTGGAAATATTTCGCTCATTAATACGGCAAAAGTAATAAAAACAAGCTATCTTTGCGCTGTTTTTTCAAGAATATTAATACTAAGTAGCAAGTAGTTAGTAGATAATAGCGAATAGAAGATAGTAACAGATTAAGATAAATAGAAGAGTATGTTGACTGCAAATGAAATCCGGAACTCATTCAAGAGTTTCTTCGAGAGCAAAGGCCACCAGATAGTGCCCTCGGCTCCGATGGTAATTAAAGATGACCCGACACTGATGTTTACTAATGCGGGGATGAATCAGTTTAAAGATATTATTTTGGGCAACCACCCTGCGAAATATAAAAGAGTCGCGGACTCGCAGAAATGTCTGCGCGTTAGCGGAAAGCATAATGACCTGGAAGAAGTAGGACACGACACGTACCACCACACCATGTTCGAGATGTTGGGTAACTGGTCGTTCGGTGACTACTTTAAGAAAGAGGCTATCGACTGGGCATGGGAATATCTGGTAGAGGTATTGAAGATAGATCCCAAAAACCTTTATGCCACCGTATTCGAAGGCAGCCCCGAAGAAGGGTTGGAACGTGACAATGAAGCCGCCGCCTTTTGGGAACAGCACCTTCCGAAAGATCACATCCTCAACGGCAACAAGCATGATAACTTCTGGGAAATGGGCGATACAGGTCCGTGTGGTCCGTGTTCCGAGATACATATAGACTCACGTCCGGAAGAAGAGAAAGCCAAAGTTCCGGGTAGCCAATTGGTGAACAAGGATCACCCGCAGGTTATCGAAATCTGGAACCTCGTATTCATGCAATTCAACCGTAAAGCTGATGGGAGCCTGGAAGGACTTCCCGCCAAAGTTATAGATACGGGTATGGGCTTTGAACGTTTGGTACGCACGCTACAGGGCAAGACTTCAAACTATGATACGGACGTATTCCAGCCTATATTGAAAGCCATCGCTGATATGGCAGGCACCACTTATGGCAAAGACAACCAACAAGATATCGCCATGCGTGTGATTGCCGACCACATTCGTACAATCGCTTTCTCTATCACAGACGGACAATTGCCTTCGAATGCAAAAGCAGGTTATGTAATCCGCCGTATCTTGCGTCGTGCAGTTCGTTACGGTTATACATTCTTGGGACAGAGACAGGCATTCATGTATAAATTACTGCCGGTTCTGATTGAAAACATGGGTGGAGCTTATCCAGAACTGGAAGCACAGAAAGAACTGATCAGCAAGGTTATTAAAGAAGAAGAAGACTCCTTCCTCCGCACACTGGAAACCGGTATCCGCTTGCTGGATAAGACGATGGCTGACGCCAAAGCTGCCGGAAAGACAGAAATCAGTGGTAAAGATGCCTTTACATTATATGATACTTTCGGTTTCCCGCTCGACCTGACGGAACTGATTCTCCGTGAAAACGGTATGACTGCCGACATCAAGGAGTTCGACGCCGAGATGCAACAACAGAAGCAACGTGCGCGCAATGCCGCTGCCATAGAAACCGGCGACTGGATTACACTGAAAGAAGGAACAACTGAATTTGTAGGTTACGACTATACGGAATATGAAACAAACATCCTCCGTTACCGTCAGGTGAAACAGAAAAACCAGACATTGTATCAGATTGTACTGGACTATACCCCGTTCTATGCCGAAAGCGGTGGCCAGGTAGGTGATACAGGTGTATTAGTCAGCGAATTCGAAACGATTGAAGTAATTGATACAAAGAAGGAAAATAACCTTCCGATACATATCACCAAGAAATTGCCCGCACATCCGGAAGCTCCGATGATGGCTTGCGTAGATACCGACAAACGTGCTGCCTGTGCAGCCAATCACTCGGCTACCCACTTGCTGGACTCTGCACTCCGCGAAGTACTGGGCGAGCATGTAGAGCAAAAGGGTTCTTTAGTAAGCCCCGACTCACTGCGTTTCGACTTCTCTCACTTCCAGAAAGTGACAGACGAAGAAATCCGCCAGGTAGAACATCTGGTGAATGCTAAAATCCGCGCTAACATACCTTTGAAGGAATATCGTAATATTCCTATTGAAGATGCCAAAGAATTGGGTGCTATCGCCTTGTTCGGTGAAAAGTACGGCGACCATGTGCGTGTTATCCAGTTCGGTTCATCCGTAGAGTTCTGTGGAGGTACACACGTTGCCGCTACCGGAAACATCGGCATGATAAAGATTGTATCTGAAAGCTCCGTTGCTGCCGGCGTACGCCGTATCGAAGCTTACACAGGTGCACGCGTAGAAGAATTGATGGACACCATCGAAGATACCCTGAAAGATCTGAAAGCTCTCTTCAACAATGCCCCCGACTTGGCCGGAACCATCCGCAAGTACATTGAGGAGAATGCCGGATTGAAGAAACAGATGGAAGACTTCATGAGGGAGAAAGAGGCACAGATAAAGGAAAGATTGCTGAAAAACATGCAGGAAATCCACGGCATAAAGGTAATTAAGATTTGTGCTCCGATACCTGCAGAAAGCATTAAGAATATTGCATTCCAACTGCGTGGCGAGATTACAGAAAACCTGTGTTTCGTTGCCGGAACCATCAATGAAGGAAAGCCGATGCTGACAGTTATGTTGAGCGACAACCTCGTAGCCGGCGGATTGAAAGCCGGAAATCTGGTGAAAGAAGCTGCCAAACTGATTCAAGGCGGCGGCGGCGGCCAACCTCACTTTGCAACAGCAGGTGGAAAGAACATTGACGGACTGAATGCAGCAATAGAAAAGGTACTGGAACTGGCCGGAATTTAATAATTGACTTGTGAAGGCAGGCGGATTATTATTCGCCTGTGCAAGTAAATAACTAGCCAAAGACTTGACTTTGACATCCTGATGTCGTATCTTTGTCAATGTAATCCTGATTTAGTTTCGGGAAGATATATAGTAAAGAGGAGAAGCGAATGTTTCTCCTCTTTTTTTGTATCTATAGAAGTGAAAATGAGTTAAGATAGTATGTTTTACAGGATAACATACCATGTAATGAAGTAAAACAAACGATGTAATCACCCCAAACAAACCATCTGTTTGGGTAAAACACATCATCCGTTTAAGGGTAACACACCATCTGTTTGCAGAAAATAGAAACGGGAAAGCCGAAGCCCTCCCGTCCCGTTAAACAAACATAAATTCTCTCTTGACAAAAAAGGTTAGATTAGTATATCTTTTTCAATTATTCACCACTCCCTCATATGGCTTCAAGCGTTCCACATGATAAACTTTACATCCCGCCGGGACTTCTACCGGACAGTTCTCGGTAACATTTTCCCAAAAGTCCATATATTCCATTACAGACGTTCTGGTCAGATCAGGACCATTGAAAGTATAAAGATGCTTTTCGCCATTATATTCAAATAGCAGACCTAAGCGTTCCTTTTCATCTTCAACAACCGGAATCCTTTCATATCGTCCTATGAAAGGAGCAATAGCAGAATCATCCGGACGAACACGCAAGATTCCTTCTTCCAACATTTCAGATTCATTATCCGGTATCATCTCATAACGTCCTCCCACCTTTACGGTAAAGAAGTCAGTGAATGCATCCGCAATATTCTTCTTTTGTTCCTCTGTAGCTTCTCCGGTAACCACGATACCATCCTTCACTTTAGACCAAACCAATTTCAGGCATTCATCTACCTTCACTCTCAGTAAAGCTGAAGAACCACTACCATCTCTTACCGTAATTCCCGTCTCACCTTCGGCTTTAGGAATAATCTGTATACGTTGGTACCCACTTTCACTTTTTACAAAAGCAGCAGTTACTATGGCATCGTCACCGTTCACTATGGAATAGTTACCGTCTCCACCATCCACACCGACAATAATACCTTCCGGTTTATTCAGATAGAGATTCGCAGAACTAAACATATTCCCACAGGTGCCAACTTGATAAATAGGCGCATCACCCGTAAAAAACACTATATCACGATAATCATCCTCGCATGCAGTACCTACAAACAAGAGTGAAATCAACATTAAAATAGAATAGATGTGTCTCATTGTTTTAGCTTTTATATCGGATTCGTATAATGAAAATGCAGCAAATAGTTAATTACTGCATGAGAACAGATATTTTTTTTAGTTCCAACGATTTATAGTATTTGTTCTTTCGGATAATCCACCAGATACAAAGTACCTGTAGCACGGGTAAAAGCAGTATATAGCCAGCGGAAATAATCCGGTGTCAGATACTCATCCGTCATATACCCCTGATCGAGAAATACATTCTTCCATTGCCCGCCCTGCGCTTTGTGGCAAGTAACGGCATAGGCATACTTCACTTGCAAGGCATTATAATGCGGGTCCGCCTTCATCTTTTTCATCCTTTCGCGCTTCATGGAAATATCAGCATAATCTTCGAGTACGGCATAGAAAAGCCGGTCATTGTCTGCCTTTGGCAAAGCTGGTGCATCAGTATGCAAGGTATCCAGCAGCAGATTAACTTCCAGCTCAAAGTCCCCGTAATCAGGAAAAGCGAGCAAAACCTCCGCAAAACGGAAACCATATAACTCACGTGTACGGCGTAGGCGGCGAAGAACAGCTATTTCACCATTGGCTATGAAATCCATTTCTTTACTTTTCTCCGTCCAGTAGTAATTATTCTTTGCTACCATCAGCAAGTCGCCTGTGTTCAATTCATCTTCCCGCCAAAGGATTTGCGCACGTATACCATTATTGTAGATATTCGCCCGCTTATTGGAACGGCATACAACAATGGTCTCATCCATCCCGTCACGGTCGTAGCAAGTACTCAGCGTATCTATCAGTTCGTCGCCCGGAACTACTTTTATATCAGCGAAGCCCGACACCTTTATCTTTGGCAGACTCCCACAGGTATCTTCGGCTATAAGTTGGCGCAGCCGGGTAGCATTCCACAAAATACCGGAGTCCTGCACCTGACGCACTACCTGCGTCAAATCGACCTCTATCACTTCCAGTCCATATCCTTTCAGAGCTTCAGCAAATAAGGCAGGACTCTGATCCTCACCCACCGGAGGAAGCTGCGCTGTATCGCCCATCAACACCAGACGACATCCCGTACCGGAGTAAACAAACTGTATCAGATCGTCCAGCAAACGCCCCGTACCAAACACAGCACCGGATAAACCCTCGTTTGAAATCATCGAAGCCTCATCCACTATATATAAGGTATGTGTAGTCAAATTATCATTCACCGAGAAGTTACTCACCTCGTTGGAGAAAGATTGCTGACGGTAAATCTTTTTGTGAATAGTAAACGCCGGATGCCCCGCATAAGCAGAAAAGACTTTCGCCGCCCGCCCTGTAGGAGCCAACAGAATTGACTTCTGTTGTAACTTATCCAATGTCCGTACCAATGCTCCAACCAGTGACGTTTTTCCCGTACCAGCGTATCCGCGCAGCACAAAAACCGCATCGTTACGGGGAGATAGCAAGAAGGTAGCCAATGATTTTAGTACTATTTCTTGCTCAAAAGTTGGTTCATAAGGAAAATTTTCCTTAATTTGCGTTTCTAAATAGTTATTTATCATTTTTGTAATAGAAAAAAGTTACAGGAACTATCGCCATTAGAATTATTTATTTTATTTTTGCGGTACGAATATAACAACTAAAAAACATATTTATCATGAAAACAGTATTTAATGTCATTTTAGGCTTGTGTGCAGTGGTACTGATCTACATCTGCTATACCAGCATTATGGGTCCTATTAATTTCGAAAAGGCAAGAAAGCACAGAGAGAAGGCAGTTATTGCCCGCTTAATGGACATCCGTAAAGCACAGCAGGAGTACCGTAACTTGAACCACCAACAGTACACGGCAAGTTTCGACACTTTGATCAACTTTGTTAAAAACCAGAAGTTGCCTTTCATCTACAAAGAAGGTGAATTGAATGATAAGCAGTTGGAAGACGGTATGACAGAAAAGAAAGCTATTGCTATCATCAACAAAGCAAAGAAAACAGGAAAATACGATGAAGTAAAGAAAGCCGGTCTGGAAAACTTCAAACGTGATACTTTGTGGGTTGCCGTACTGGATACAGTATTCCCTAAAGGTTTCAATCCTGACTCTATGAGATATGTTCCTTACGGCGGTGGTGCACAGTTCGAAATGGCTATCAGAAATGATACAGCTAAATCCGGTGCTCCTTTCTGTCTGCTCGAAGTTAAGACTCCGTACGAAACTTACCTGAACGGTCTGGACAAGCAAGAAATTGCTAACATGAAGGATGTACAAACCAAATTGGGTAAATACTGCGGTCTGATGATCGGTAGCTTGGAAACTGCTAACAATAACGCAGGTAACTGGGAATAATTCCTATCCTGAACTCTGTATGATAGAAACGATTGACTTTAGTAAATCGGAACAATATACGTTATCCATCCGCCTCAGTGCGGATGGATTTTCTTTTTCTGTATTCAACCCTCTCAATGAGGGTGAACTCTTTTTCTTTGACCGTAAAGTTGAAGAATCACTCTCACTCACAGCCAACCTGAAGCAGACTTTCCGCGAAGTAGAATGGTTAAAACATCCTTACCGCCGGGTAAATATACTCATGGCAAGTAAACGCTTTACCCTTGTACCGTTGGAATTTTTCGAGGACGAACAAACGGAAATACTCTTTTACCATAACCACCCCAAACGGGAGAATGAAGTTATACAATACAACATTCTGCGGAAAAATAATACCGTAGTACTGTTCAGCATGGACAAAAGTGCCCGTTCGTTTCTTTGCGAACAATATCCTGATGTGAGGTTTTATTCACAGGCAAGTTCATTCATTGAACACTTCTCCAGTAAAAGCCGTTTGGGAAACAGTCGGAAAATGTATGTGCACCTACGGAAAGATGCTGCCGAACTATATTGCTACGACCGCAATCACCTGCTCCTTGCCAACTCTTTTGAGTGCAAACAGACAGCAGACCGTATCTATTACCTATTATATATATGGAAACAGCTTGGTTTCGAACAAGAACGCGACGAACTACATCTTACCGGTGAGTTGTTCGACAAAGAAACTTTGCTCAGTGAACTACGAAAATTCATCCGGCAGGTATTCGTCATGAACCCTGCCACTAACCTCGACCTACAAGCCATAACCCTATGCGAGTAATCAGCGGAATATATAAAAGAAGAAGATTTGACGTACCTCGTACCTTCAAGGCACGTCCCACAACAGATTTTGCCAAAGAGAATCTGTTTAATGTACTTGCCAACTATCTGGATTTTGAAGATGGTGTATCTGCCCTCGACCTCTTTGCAGGCACAGGCAGCATCAGTATAGAACTGGTATCACGCGGTTGCGATCGTGTAATCAGCGTTGAAAAAGACCGGGATCACCACGCTTTCATTTGCAAAATCATGCAGGAAGTGAAGGATGATACTTGTATCCCCATCCGTGGCGATGTATTCAAGTTCATCAAAGGGGGACGCGAACAGTTCGATTTCATTTTTGCCGATCCTCCGTATGAATTACAAGGACTGGAAACCCTTCCCAATCTTATCTTTGAAAATAATCTGCTGAAAGAAGGAGGCTTGTTTGTATTGGAACACGGCAAGAAAGACAACTTTGAGAATCATCCGAACTTTGTGGAACGGCGGGTATATGGAAGTGTAAACTTCTCATTCTTCAAACAGCAAGCTTCAGATTTATAGCAGTGGTGCCATCAAGCGCACCACACTCTCGGCAGCTTTCCGCCACCAGGGACGCTTCACCCAGTTTTTAAGGAAGACTTGTACACAGTCGCGCTGATCCAGAAGAAAGATCTCCCGCATTTGCAATGCCGTTTCTGTATCATAAATAAAGGCATTCACCTCGAAATTATGCTCAAAGCTACGGAAGTCCACATTGGTAGAGCCAACAGTGGAAAGCTCATCATCCGATACCATCAGCTTGGAATGCAAAAAGCCTTTTTTATAGAAATAGACTTTTACACCCGCCTGCAATACATCCGCCAAATATGAACAGGAGCCTAAATGCGTCAGACGGTTATCCGCACGCAGAGGCAACATCAGGCGCACATCCATTCCTGCCAATGCTGCAGTTTGCATAGCGGCCAAAATCTGTTCCGTAGGCAGAAAATAAGGAGTCTGTATATAGAAGTACTTCTTTGCACCGGAAATTGCCATACTCAATCCTTGCATAATCTCTTTCCAGGGACCGATGGGATCACTCGTCACAATCTGCACCAAAGAAGTGCCGGTCGCTTCCATCTTTGGGAAGTAACGGGAAGCACTGATCAAAGTACGGTCAACAAAATACCAGTCGAGCAGGAAAGCAGTCTGCAGACCATGCACCGCTTTACCTTCCAGTAAAAGATGGGTATCGCGCCAAATGCCCCATGAGAAACCACGCATATATCGTTCTGCCAAATTCATTCCACCTACAAATCCCACACGCCCGTCAATCACCACAATCTTACGGTGATTACGGTAGTTCACCTTGCTGGTGAATAGAGGGAAACGTACTTTCAGGAAGCTACGCACTTCAATACCTGCCGAGAGCATTTCATCATAGAAGCGGTTGGGCACATGCCAACACCCTACATCGTCATAGATAAGACGCACTTCAACGCCTGCCCGCGCTTTCTCTACCAATACATCGCGTACCATACGCCCGATAGCATCATCTTCAAAGATATAAAATTCAATATGAATATGTTGCCGGGCATTCTGCAGTTCCCTCAACAAGGATTGCAGCATGGAGCCGCCATTGGTATAGATTTCGATACGGTTACCGTCGAAAGGGAATGCCTGGGTCGTGTTGCGGAACAGGGAAATAAGCCGACTGTAAGCCATTGGCAAAGTAGTGGCATCCTGCGCCAGATATTCCACCATCGGTTTATTCAGCAGGCGGTTATAAATCTTCTGCCCTATGATGCGCTCCCGCCTGCGGCTTCGTCCGAAAAAGAAATAGAAGACTAACCCCACAACAGGCAGGAACATCAATACCAGTATCCATGCAAGCGTCTTCACCGGATTACGATTGTCGAGGATAATGACAACAATTGTTCCGATGATAGCGCCAAAGTAAATAATATCAAAGGCGACGGTAGCTACTTGGTTGAGTATATAGTTCCAGTCAATCACAAAAGCAAATATAGAGAAAATAAAAGAATTCCTGTTTATTTAAAAGGAAAATCAAAAAAAGTCCCCTTCCATTTCTTCAACAGAGTAGCAAATGGAAGGGGAAACTTATAACAAAAACTGGTTAGGAAACTTTAGAAACGGCGTCCGCCGCCAAAACCGCCGGGACGACCACCAGGTCCGCCGGGGCCTCCATGACCACCGAATCCACCTCTACCCTGCATCTTTTCACGGGCAGCCTTGCTACCGAAGATATTCAGACGATAGATGAAGTGTACCATGCAATAACTGTTGATACCGTTATATTCGGAAACCGAACGGCCATCTGCTGTCAATGAACGGCTGATGTTACTTTGCTGTTTCAAAATGTCATAGAGTTCAAGGCTGACAGTAGCCGCACCTTTCAGGAAGGTTTGCGAAAGCTGTGCATTCCAGATCAATTCATTACGGTTCATACTTGCATCCGTATAACCACGACGGCTCTGATTAGCAATATTGGTAGTGAAAGTCATGTTCCAAGGAGCCATCAACTGAGTATTGGCACCATAAGAGAATGTGTAAGGTTCCTGATTATTCTCCGGACGCAGTTTGCTACGCTCAGCAGTATAAGAAATAGAACCATTCAAGCCGAATTCAAACCAATCGTTACGGTAAGCACCATTCAAACGCTCACTCAACGTCAACCCTGTTGTCTTATTCTTATCATCCACTTTGGTATCCTGATTATATAAGAACGCCACATTATTCTGGTAATTGACATTGGTGAATGAGTTGATAGTGTACTTCTTATTCTTCAATGCCGTATTGAAACCAAACATACCGAAAGCACTCCAGTTACCATTGATATTCTTCGGTGTAGTAGTACGCGCACCGGTCTGATCATCGTATTCGGTACTGTTACTGATGCTGTTCTGCGTAGCCGAGAAGCTGGCATGAGTCATGATACCCCGTTGGAGTTCTGCATTATACGTATTGTAGAACAAACGCATAGAGTGCGTGAACGAAGGTTTCAAGCCCGGATTACCAACACGGATATTCAGCGGATTAGAGTTGTCCACAATCGGCAACAAGTTCTCCATGCTGGGCTGACCAGTACGTCCGCGATAGTTGAAGCGCAACTGGCTCACTTTCGAGAAACGGTAACGAAAATCTATATTCGGAGCAAAGTTGAATACCGAACGCGTCGTATCAATCATATAGTCGCCTTTCTTATAAGACAGTTTGGAGTTCTGCGGTTGGAAAGAAACACCGGTACTCAACTGGTACTTCTCACGGATGAAACGCAAGGATACAGAAGCATCGTGGTTGTAGTATCTGTACTCGGCATACTTACCTAAACTATCTACCGCATGATTCTGATACCCCACTGGCAACGGGTCGCCAATTCCCCACTCCGGATTGATCTTGTATAAGTCGAAAGTCGTCTTGTCACTCTCACTGTACTTATACTGGAACTGATAACTGAATTGCAGGAAAGTGGCCCGCGCAATCGGTTCGCTATACGTGATCTGTGCACTATAACTATAGTCATTCGTCGGCGTAGTGATATACTGGTTACGGATCAACGTAGAGTCCGGGTTCGTAGGAATCTGGTAATAACGTGTCATCGACTCCGTATACTGGTTATTGTCATTATCTCCATAACCGAAGCGTCCGCGGAATGTAACATTACGTCCCTTATCATTCAGTTTGCGGTTGATCTGCAAAGTAGCATCCGTTGAAACGGTCTTGCTATCGGAAAGCGACCCCGTGTTTGTAGCATTCACACGAATATCCTTCAACGGGTCCTCATTATTTATCACATCAAAATCAAGATAGTCATTCGGGTTAGTAACCAGATTGTAAGGATCTGCATTGAAGGTCCCCGACAAGGAACTGGAAGAATTATCCGTCTTTCCATAAGAGAAGTTCGGACGGAAGATGATATTCGTCATTGAATCCGGCTTCCACTCCAAACGGAAATCAGCATTAAATGTCGAATTCTTGTTCCTGTTGAGAGAGTTTGAATTGGAATATGAATTGCCATTCTGTAAGAAACGCTCGGATGAATTGACATTGGCAATGTCAGCATCATTGTAGTTGTAACGGGCACTACCGCCTAACTCCAATTTGGCAGTTTCGGTAGCAAAGTTAAGTCCCAGTTCCTTAGGAGCATTCAAACCATTGTTACGACGCCAACGCGGCCCACCGCCACCACCGGAAAAGCCCTGATTATTCACATTGTTGGCAGAGGCAATAAAAGAAACTTGTGTCTTATCTACAAAACGGTTCAACATCAAACGTCCCGCATAGCGATCTTCAGTACCTACGGCAGCATCGGCATTACCGAACCAACCCTGATTCATACCTTTCTTTACAGTCAGGTCGAGCACGGTTTCTTCTTCACCGTCATCAATACCTGTGATACGTGCCAGGTCCGATTTCTTATCATAAGTCTTCAACCGGTCAATCATGTCCACAGGCAAGTTCTTCAAACCCGTCTTCACGTCTCCGCCGAAGAATTCCTTTCCGTCTACCATAATCTTCTTCAAATCCTTACCGTTGATTTTCACGTTACCATCGTCATCAATCTCGGCACCGGGAAGTTTCTTCACCAATTCTTCCAGCATAGCACCTTCGGGTGTACGATAAGCTGATGAATTATACATTAATGTATCTTCGCTGACAGTGACTTGTGGAGCTTCTGCAGTAACCACTGCTTCTGCCAGCATCACGGCATCTGTCTTCAGAGCCAGCGTACCTACATTTTTATTGGGAGTTTGAGCCGACAGTTGCAAAGGAAGCATTGTCGGTTGGAAGCCGATATAGGAAACTTTCAAGACATACTTCCCAGCCTTTACTTTGGGCAGGGTAAAATATCCCTGTGCTGTAGTGGCGATACCCGCCGCAAATGCACTGTCCGGTAACGAAAGTAACTGTACTGTGGCTTGTACTGCGGGTTCTTTCGTGTCATCCTCGATGACACGCCCCGCTACGGTAATGTTCTTAGTCTGTGAGAAAGCGGAAAGTGCGGTTGTCAGCAATAACACTGTTCCGATGATTACTTTTTTCATGCGCCTGTTTTTTATGAAACAAAATGTCTGTTTTTATACTGTTTCATTTGACAAGCTTTCAATGGAAAAGTTTAATGAGGATTAAATAAAATATTCTAATTATCGACGATCCCGCTTAAATAGCCTATCAACCGTCGCTTTTTTTATACCAAATTCCAAGCAAAGAACATTCAGTATGAGGAAGATCAAAAAGGAAGAAGTATCCACACTCACGATGTCACCCTTCCATACCCGGTAGAGCATACCGCCAAAGATGAATAGCACCGTCAGGAATATAGCATTACGGGTAGCCTGATTGCGTATTTGTTCCGTTTCTTTGCTTTCATTCTTTGTAAAAGCGAACAGAATCATCAGCGCACCGATCATCATCAACAACTTGGAGCATTCCTTATAAAACAGAAGGTTACCATCCGTCATTTTCCCTATCATCAACATCAGAAAGGGGAGAAACAATGCCAATGCTATCACAAAATATCCTAACAGGCGGCAATATACCGGTAATAATGCTTTCATTTTTTATAAATTATAAGTTATGAAGTCTAAAATATCTATCCGAGTGATGTAAGTTTTATGATTTGCAAAGATACTTCTTTCGCAGAGAAATCCTATCTTTAAAGAAGATAAGCTGCATCTCAGCATAACTTTTTCATGCCGGTATGGAAGTTCTGCACTCGATTTGCATTATCTTTGCAGAGCAAAAAAAGACAAATACATCATGAGTAAACAAGAAGTAATCCTCTGCGAAGAACTGGAAAGCAGCTTAACAACTGCCATTGGGAACTGCCCCCATGACAAGCTCTTTATCCTGACTGACGAGCATACGCACCGCCTTTGCTTGCCACAACTCAGCAACATTCCGGCATTGAAAGAAGCAACGGAAATCATTATCGGTGCCGAAGATGTACACAAGAACCTCGAAACCCTGGCTTCCGTCTGGCAAGCCCTGAGTGAAAAGGGAGCTACGCGCCATTCATTGCTTATCAATCTGGGAGGTGGCATGGTGACCGACTTGGGTGGCTTCGCCGCCTCTACATTTAAGCGGGGCATTGCTTATATCAATATCCCTACTACCCTGCTGGCTATGGTAGATGCTTCCGTAGGAGGCAAGACAGGCATCAACTTCAACGGACTGAAGAATGAAATCGGCGTCTTCGCCCCTGCTGCCAGCGTACTCCTTGAAACAGAATTCCTGCGCAGCCTCGACGCCCATAACTTCTTCTCCGGCTATGCCGAAATGTTGAAGCACGGACTGATCAGTACTCCGGAACACCTGGCAGAATTATTGGCTTTTGATACGGACAAGATAGATTACGCAGCCCTGAAGTCAATGGTAGGTCGCTCCGTACAAGTAAAAGAAGACATCGTGGAGCAAGATCCGCTGGAACATGGCATCCGCAAAGCCCTGAACCTGGGACATACCGTAGGACATGCTTTCGAAAGCCTTGCCCTTGCCGAAGGACACCCTGTACTGCATGGCTATGCCGTTGCCTGGGGAATTGTTTGCGAACTATACCTTTCTTATATAAAAGTAGGTTTTCCGAAAGACAAAATGCGCCAGACCATTCAGTTTGTGAAAGAGAACTACGGTGGTTTTGCCTTTAACTGTAAGCAGTACGACCAGCTTTATGAACTGATGAAGCACGATAAGAAGAATACCGCCGGTGTCATAAACTTTACGTTATTGAAAGAGGTCGGAGACATTTGTCTGAACCAAACGGCTGATAAAGATACGATATTCGAAATGTTCGATTTCTATAGAGAGTGCATGGGGATATAACGCCTTCTACCATATCCCCTCCTCTTGCGGGAATACATTTTGCAGTTCCAACATTAAGATGCCGGCTTTTGCCAGTTAATTGGCAACGCTGTGCCAGCACGGTGGCAAGACTCAGGCTACATACGAAACTTGAATTATATAGTACCCTCCCACACAATACTCTCCTACAAGCCAACCGGGAAATAGGCCGGCATTTGCAATTCATTACACAACTGGCAAGCAACGTAGGTTTTCTGAAACAGCTGGAAGGCATCTTATGTTACCATCTTCAAAACGTAGAAGGATTATTGAAGAAGTTGAAAGAAGAATCGATAACTGCTCTGTAGAATGATAATAGGACGAGGAGTAAAATTGGAATTTTACTCCTCGTCCTATTATCTGCATATAATCTATAATTAAAATTTTCGAAAAAGCCTGTTTACTACAAAGCGATTGCACTACCAATGCTAAAACACAGCAGCAATTTTCTTTATATTATTCAATTTCTCAAGGAGAGAACTATTCCTACGCGCCACTTGCATATTATAATCAGTTTGCATTCTTACAAGTAAATCAGCATTGATACCTAGAGCAGCCTCCAAAAGCAAGGCAAATTCTGTAGTAATCGGGCGTTTTGCATTAAGCACCTCATTCAAGGCTGAATAAGACAAACTAAACTTTTTTGCAAAGTCTTTTTGTTTTATGTCTCTGCATTCTAATTCTTCCTTTACCAATTCACCTGGATGATAAGGTCGGAATGATTGTAAATTGTTAGCTGTTATACTCATAGTTTCTACTTATAATGTATGCATCCGCTTTTTGATAATACAAAAGTAATAAAGAGATTCGCAATCTCAGCGAGTTATTTCTCTTTAAAAACAATATTATAGAAGCAGAAAATTACAAGTTACGAGCAAATGACAGGTTACAGCACTACTTATACTAATTCTAAAATAGAGCAAACTTTATACCATAACAAATTAAGAATAAGAAAGATGTATTATTCAGTCAGATTATAGTGACATAAAAATAAATAGAAATGTTTGCTATTTAAAAATAAAGCACTACTTTTGCATCCGCAATTCGGGATGTAGCTCAGCCCGGTAGAGTACGCGTCTGGGGGAATCAACCGACTTATTTTCAATAATTTAGACTTAAAAGCAGATATACAGAGAGTTAAGTAATTTCGTTTATTCATTTCTCTCCACATGTCTACAACTTTCCTAAAACATTCGTTACAATTTAATACAAACAAGTACAAACTCACATCTAAAGGTCTCATAGTTTTATTAGTTTTAATGCACTATAAAGATCAGACATACTTCTGCTTTAAACAACAAAAAACTCCTAAGACACATCCATATAATATCTATATCATGTAAGCATTCCCTATCACTTATCCCCATCTTTCACCAATACACGATTTTATTCCTTCTCTCATAAAGAGAATCACAAAAACAAAAATTCCATTCAACAGACTACTCATTAAATGGCACCCTAGACATACATAGAAAAGTGCAACTACTCTCTTATTTTAGTTCCATCATATAAAGATTCGTCATATAAAGACAGATCAGGCTTAGAAAAATAGGGATTAGAGGGTCTTTCTCTAAATGCTTTTCTTCCTTCAGGTCCTATTGCTGCTATATCTTCCATTGTAGTTTTGCGACCTGTATAATAATCTTCTATTTCAAACCAGTCATCAGCAGCCATATAACCACAAGCATGTTTTTCTCTTTTTCCATAGTCATCTTATTTTTAGTCAAGCTCTGAATGCATTATTTACTTTTTTACAAAATTCAGCTTTTCCTCATTTTCTCTATATTGTCAACTAAATCATCACACATAATCTTTGTTCCCTGCTTCTTTTCCTCTTCTGTAGGATAGTGAACGATACTTACTATACCTGGATCACTCCATCGGGGATGAACAAAGAGCCCTCTATATTTATTTCTAAATTCTTCAACAATTTTCAGCAATTCCACATCCAGTATTCTACATACTTCTTCAACAATATCATAAGGCATTTGATATATATAAAAAGCCTCTGCAATTCCACCTGCAATACAAGCTAATGTATCACTATCGCCACCTAACGAAACAGCCAGTCTTATAGCATCCTCATAACTATCGCTCTCTAAAAAAGCAATAATTGCTTCAGGTACTGTTCCTTGACAGCTTTCATCAAACTTATAGTAAGGACGAATATCATCGCAACTACGATTCAGATCATATCCAAAGAGTGCTTCTATAAACTCCTTTATAAATTCTTTAGTTTTTCCGTTTCTAGCTAAAAAAATGGCCGTTGCCGTAGCTTGTGCTCCTTTTATACCTTCTGGATGATCATGAGTAACAATAGCTGTGTTTCTTGCAACTTTCAAAGTTTCTTCTAAAGAGTCAAAGCACCAACCTACCGGACTAACACGCATAGCAGCCCCATTTCCCCAACTATTATAAGCCTTCGGTTCGATCTCAGACAACCATCTTCCAAAACGACCTCCATATCCTCCCATAGGAGAAGGATATTTTCTCCCATAATACTGCATTATTTTCACCAAATTGCCACCATGAAGCAACCAGTCGGCAACAGCAATAGTCATTATAGAGTCATCCGTATAAGTTGACCCTTTACCAAACAAAGGAAATTTCTTTGTTTTTATATTATCAAACTCATATATAGAGCCAATAATATCTCCTGCAATAGCACCTATCATATATGTTCTAATATAGTTAATACTATACTTAATAATTCAATTTCAAAAAGTAAGGTTTCATCGGAAGATTCTCTATCCAAAAATCCACTCGATATTTCACTCCAATATAAGCTTTCCAGCCAATATAAGGATGAAGCTGTACCATTTCTCCAGGTTGAAATTTGTTAAATCTAAGATAAGAATAGTCTGCCTTCACAATTTCATCAGTCTTCAAATCAACTACTTTATAAGTTAATTTCAAAGTTAATTCTCGAGCATCACCAATTGTATGATTAGCTACATTTTTTAATTTAAAAATCCAATCATCATGATATTTATCATAAGTTATTTTCAAAACTTGTAAACCATGTTCAGAGTACAATCTATCTTTAACACTATCATTAGCAATTAAAATAGTATCATTATAATCTAAAACGTTAGACTGTCTATTGACATCCCCGGGCAATTTTACAGAAAAAAGGTCCAAGATGATCGCTACCACCATTATCAACAATATTATTCCTCCCCAAAGAGGTGCTTTTATTCCTTTTTTACTGATATTTTCCATATTAGCTTTAATTTATAATTAAAAGATCTATCTTATGTCAAGGATTTAGCTTTTTGTCGTTTTCTCTCGGCAATTCTCTCATCAGCCTCACGCTGAATACGTTCGTATTCCAACTCTTCAAGTGTTTTTTCATTTTTCTTCATCAATTTTTCTTCATCGCTAGGCCATGCAGGTTTTTCTATTTCTTCTTTTTTAATAGGACCAAGACAATGTACCATAATGGCACCAAGTATAGGTGAGAAGAATAGTGAAAACAAAAACCAGACATCCCCATCACGATTTAACCTTCGCGCAGTCTTACATACACATGAACTTAGAGATATCCATGTGATCAACATCACAAGAAAATACAAGTATAAAAGTGTCTCCATATATCAACACCTAATTAAAGCTTTACACAAATATTCACGCTCATTCTACAGTTGCCTCACTAAGTGTAAATTTCGTACTTATATTCGGAAGCTCCAACTGTTCCCAAGCATTTTTATACTGTTCAATATCCTTCTTAAATATATTTATACGACCACCATTAAACTTTCGACTATACTCCACCACCTTATTACTAGGAACAATATAAAAATCAGGCAAGACAAGAGTATCTTCAAATTTGTTATTATATATCACAAACACAACATAATGATCACTCTTAGCCTTCACATTGCCAACTGGAATAGAATCAGAAGCACGAACAGACTTTACATCAATTGAAACATCTGGCTCACCATCCTTTATAATCCAAATATCTACACTCTTCTTATTACCCATTGTCATATAAGCATCTGCACCTAAACGATACAGCATAGACAACACCAAATATTCACTCGCAATCCCCGTGTTATAACCACTCTTTTTAGTCTCCATAATCCTAATATTTGTTCTTATTAATTCCCAACAGACCACATAAATACGCTGTGTATAGCATATTTAACTTTATATAGACACAAATATATTTAATTAAAATAGACTATCCAAATTGTCATTATATAATTTTTTATAAAAGAGGAAAAGAGGCACTCTTTTAGCAGAAAGAACAAATACTATTTCAATAGAGCCAACTCAAAGAATCAAAACCAACAATAATATAACTTTCAAAATCATCGTTTTAACACGCTATATTCCATTTTCAACTACCAAGCTGAGGAATTCTCCATCTAACAAAACAATCCTTCAAAAAACGAATATTTAATAAGTAGACTTCTAAAGGTTCTTAACCATCAATCCACATATTCATTACTTCCAAATGCTAAGGAACAACACTATATATTCTTTTCATGTTTATATACGTATTCTTGATTTCAGTCGTGAATTCATTTATCAACGAAACTTGTGTTCTATCAAAACAAAGATCTGCTATCCTCCGCAATTCCTTTATTATAGCAAACTTCTCAGCACTATTAATATTGCCTTTGGCAAAAGCTTCTTCTACCAAGTCGAACATATTCATTGCAGACATACATTGAGCAACACAGGACTCTTTAAGATGCCTTACACCGTCAAACCTCAATGAACTTTCATCAAATTGCTTATCTATATTCATGTAACACATATACCACTTATTCAGCAATAGTAAACAGAACTTAGAATCAAACAGGATTTCTCCTCTCACCTCTCCGAATATCTTTGTCACTTTCTTTATACGAAATTCATACCTCAATACATTTTGTCCTTCAAAATTCTTTACTCCCTGAATAGACTCTGCATCCTCTTCAGTCTTCAAAGCTGTGACTTTATTATAAAACAATAGCTGCGAATCATATTTATCAAAATAAAGGCTACTTTTCTCTATATTAGAACGATAGTAGGACTCTAGAAACAGCAACCGCTTCATATAAAGCCACGGTTCATTCTTCACACAAAAATTAAATGCAACATCAATTCTAGTCACTTTAGCTTTCTCAATAGACACATTCAAAGCCCTACTTAGACTTTTTATTGTTGCTCCAATTTCCCATAGAGCCAGAGTTCTCGCATAATTATTACCCAAAAACCATTTAGTCAAACTACCTTCTACTATCAAAGTTGTTCCTCTCACCTCCACTCTCATATTCTTTAGATATCCTACCACTCTATTAACAGAGCATTTCTCTATATTTATCCTACAAACAACTTCTTCCATGAAGCAAATTTCATTATCTAAATCATTTTCCAATAATACAAATTTCACTGTATCATACATACTCTATCTCCTATACTCCTTATTATATTCTTATTTTAATAATATTATCTTACTTATTATTATAAGCCATCCTGTTTTTCTAGAAACTCATCAACAGTTTCTATACGATATTTTAAAACCCATTTTTCAATTTCAGAACGTCTAAACCTTAAAACAGACCTTTTGCCCATAGTTGATTTATAAAAAGGCATTTCCTTATTCGAAGTTTTCTTATAAATAGTATACTTCGACAGTCCTGTTATTTCACACACTTCATCAATTCCAATAATTTCAGAATCAGAACTTTTCCTTTCACTAAAACATGAATTCAAGGCTTCACTAATTAGCTCCTTCAATTCAGTAACGGTTAAGCTATTTACTTTTTGTTCCTTTGCCATCTTTTTTTTAATTATGCTGCAAAATAAAGGAGTAGAAGGAATATCTCCAAATTACAAATGCGACATAAACAGCAAAAAAAATCGACATATACATACTGAATATCAGACATATATATCGACTTAAAAGAATCGCAAAACGATGTTTAGGTGTTCATCGCAAGAACTTCCACTAATTCATTCCTACCATCATCATATGAAGTCGCTCGATTATGAGAAGCCAATTTCAGGTCTTTACCTTCACAATCACAAAAGTACTGATTCACTAAAGTAGCTGAGAAGCCACTTGTTAAGACTTCAATAACCACACGTAAATAAGCCTTAGCACCATTTCTATTTGTATTAATCCTAATTTTCTCTGTAACATCCAATCCACAAGCCCTGAATATCTTCTGAAAATCTCGGCTCCCATTCTCTGATGGACAAATCCACTCTTTATTACATAAATAAGTATAAACAGCATCCAATTGCTTATCCGAATAAGTACTATACATCTTTTTGTTTTGTATTCGTTGCTGACTAGCTTTTAGTAATTGTAAATAAGTAAGTAGATTAGCATTCTCCAACTGTAAATAATCATTCAACAAATGCCCAGTATAATTCCAATCTTGTTGAATTCTAATTTCCATTGAAGAGCCCTTTTCAAAACCTATTTTTTCAATCATCCTACGAACGTCATCCAAAGTAACGCCTAATTTACATAAGGTATAATATCCTTGCTTCCATGCTTCTATTTCATCCTCCTCTGTTATTACTCCATAGCGTTCGTAACGATTATTTATTAATTCTTCTACATACTGAATCTCTCTATCCAATAAATTTCTACAATATGATATATGATCTGCAATATAACGTTCCATCTCTGCAATATCAATGCAACTTTTAGTTGTTGCCAATTTTGCCAAATAATTCTCAAACATCTTCTTTTTCATATACTAACTGCATTTTTATATAATGAACTTATAGTCATTCTCTCAACCTCTGTATCACCGAAACTATCTAAATAAGTATTAGTTGTTGCTAACTCTTTATGCCCCATCACTTGACTTATCATTTCGCGAGAAACTCCATTTGACTGTAACGTCATTGCCATAGAATGTCTACTAACATAGCTAGTCAATTTTTCTGTAAAGCCCAACTCCTCACCAATTTTTTTTAATCGTTCATTATAGCGAGCCAATCTTCGCCTCAAGTGATCATATAATTTTTCACCATCATAATCTTTAGAGACTAAAGGAAGAAGATAATTTCCTATAAGAACAGTGTTCTCCCTAAACCACAAAAGCATTCTTTTCAGTTTGTCAGTCACAGGAATTCTAATAAATCTAGTGTTCTTACTATGCTCAGTTTTATGACGCTTATACACTATATATTCTTTTCCACCTTCCATCATAAGATTCTCTTTCTTCAAGTTAGCCATATCAATAAAACTCATTCCATAACAAAAATATGAGAACAAGAACAAGCGCCTTGCAACTTCTCTAGGCTTATTCTCAAACTTCGTATTCATCACTCTTAACAAATATTCCTGTGGCAAATATCGTTTACGAGTTTCTTCTTCCAAAGCAGAAATACAAAAGCCACCTTTCCCAAAAGGATAAAAAGTAGAAGAACACTCTTTTGCCACAATGGCACGGTTCAAAATTGCTCTTAAGGTCTTCATATCATGCTTACGAGTATTGCCAGACCATCCTCTCTTCTCCATAAATTGATTATAGGCAGTTACATATTTGATATCTATCTCTTGCATATAGCGCGCAGACAGTTTTTTATCAAATAATTTCATGTTGCAGATAACCTTTTCCCACACTTTAGCATTTCCAATATGCCCAGTATCTTTCATATCCTTGATACATAATAAAGCAAATTCTAGGAATTTCCCCTGCTTACTCTTATACAGAAAGGCATCTTCAAATTGATTCAATGTCCAATCTACTTTATCATACTCAAAATCCCGCTCAACCTTCTGAGCACGTGCTAATAGTTGGATAATCCTCGCATTATACTCTTTGTAGTTAGGACAAACGCGTTTATCACATTTAAAACGTTCATTTACATCATCCCATTCTTCCTTTTTAGCATAGAGCTGTAGTGATATGTACTTCGCCTTCATATTCTTTATGATTCTTAATGAAACCGAATAAGTGCCATCTTTTCTCTTATTAGCAGAATGTAGCAAAACTTTAAATGTTGCCATAAGCATTTTATTTTTTAATTAATAATTATTTTATGTGTCACAAAAGTAGATAAGCAGAATTTGAATAAGCCCAAAGAGAGTCATAAAAAAACGAACTATTTAACGTCTGTTTAGAAGAAATATATACCACTTTCGAAGCACATCTTCCCTAAAACATTTCTAAAACATTTCTAAAACATTAAAAACTACTCAATACAAATAAAGGATAATGCAATCACTACACAAATAGAAGATATACCACTGGCTATCTGCATATTAACGCAAACAAGAGAATTAAAATCACTTTTTATACAAAAAAACAAGCTAAAAAATTTGCACTTTCCCTGTAAATACGTACTTTTGCACCCGCAATTAAAACAATTCGGGATGTAGCTCAGCCCGGTAGAGTACGCGTCTGGGGGGCGTGTGGTCGCAAGTTCGAATCTTGTCATCCCGACTACCGATAAAGCATTGATAATCGTAAGATTATCGATGCTTTTTGCTTTTTTACGAGTTTCCACCTAATGGTGGTTGACGCAAAAAGTTCTCGTACACATTCACTTTTAGACACACAAAAAGAGGTCTCCACGATGGAAGACCTCTGAAAAAACTCCAAAAAGTGGTGTCAAACAACAAATCAGAGTGTTACCGATAATAATTCTTTCGCAAATGAATGAAGTCCGCTGCAAATGCGTTCCGCCTGCGCTCTACGAGGTATAGAACGACGATTCAAGTAATTGGAAAGCTGCTTTTGATTGATACCTGTAATCTTCTCCATACCAGCTAAAGAAAGGAACTTTGAATAATATTCCAAGAAACTCGCTACGTCCAACTTAAATTCAATTTCGTACTCGCTTTTGATTTGTTCCGGCCATTGTTCTACAGGTAAATTCTTCTTAATCAATCTAATTGCCTCATGAATATCATCCTTTACAGCCTGTATGCTGTCACCCGCGCCATAGATACCGTCACAATTATCCGAATATCCGTCGTAAAAATCCTTGCTTTTCTCAATCACTACAATAATTTTTTCCATAATCCTACCCTTTCTTTTTTAGAAAGTACGGGAATCAAAGCCCATACTTCTTGATTAATTTATTAACCAACCCCTTACCCATTTCTTTAGCCCCATGATAAGGAACAGGCTCCGTTAATTCACCTTTTTCATTCTTATAAAAGTAATGGCTTCCTTCCGCATGGTCGAACTTCCATCCCTTCTTAATGAACATCCGGTGTAATTCTGTACTTTTCATTATCTTATGATTTGTTGCTTGACTTCACAAAGATAGCAAAACTACCACTATCCACAAGCGAACAATAGCAATATTACCATTATTTAACCCCTCCGGTAGAGTTTCCAGATGCTCAAGCATTTGCTCTTTCATAGCATAAATGGTTGGTATATCGTGAGGATTCAAAGGATAAAGACCGACTAGCCATACCTGCAAATATACCAGCAGTAAAAATAAATCAAATTATCAGACTATCCTTTTTCGTTTTTACGGACTAATACCTATATTTGCATAAAAACACATTTAATATACTTATGAAGAAACTTATTGCTTACATTGCCCTTAGTTTTGCGGCAATAACCAGCTATGCAACCACTCCCCTCTGGATGCGTGACGTACAGATCTCACCCGACGGGACAGAAATCGCATTTTGTTATAAGGGAGACATCTACAAAGTGCCTGCCAAGGGCGGAACAGCTACACAACTCACTACGCAAGACTCTTACGAATGTACTCCGATATGGTCACCGGATGGCAAACAAATAGCCTTTGCCAGTGATAGAAACGGAAATTTCGATATCTTCATCATGTCGGCAAATGGCGGAACAGCCCAGCGACTGACTACTCATTCAGCTACTGAACTACCCTCCGCTTTTACCCCGGACGGCAAATATATTTTATTCTCAGCATCTATTCAGGACCCGGCAAGCAGTGCCCTCTTTCCTTCAGCCGCCATGACTGAACTCTACAAAGTTCCTTCAGTCGGCGGACGCACTGAACAAGTACTGGGCACTCCTGCCGAAGCGGTATGTTTTGATAAGTCCGGCAACCGTTTTTTCTATCAGGACCGCAAGGGAGGTGAAAACGAATGGAGAAAGCATCATACTTCTTCCATCACCCGCGATGTATGGATGTATGATGCCAAAACAGGTTCACACACTAACCTTACCCAGCATGCAGGCGAAGACCGCAATCCGATAGTATCACCGGGCGGACAAACCGTCTACTTCCTGAGCGAACGTAATGGCGGCTCATTCAACGTATATTCTTTCCCGGTTTCGCAACCCCAATCGATAAAAACAATTACCAGCTTTAAAACCCATCCCGTGCGTTTCCTCTCAATGAGTAACAACGGCACCTTGTGCTATGGATACGATGGTGAGATTTATACTCAGCAGGAAGGCTCGAATCCCCGGAAGATAAATGTAGAAATCATTCGTGACGACCAGCCACAAATAGCTTATCTGAAATATCCGGATAGAGCAACCTCCGCTACAGTTTCACCAGACGGCAAGCAAATTGCTTTCACTGTGCGCGGTGAAGTATTCGTAACATCGACAGACTATAACACCACCAAACAGATTACACATACAGCAGCAGAGGAAGATGGTCTCTCGTTTGCCCCGGACAACCGGACGCTGGCCTATGCCAGTGAACGTAGTGGTAACTGGCAAATTTATCTGGCTAAAATAGTTCGGGAAGAAGATCCGAATTTTCCGAATGCAACTTTAATAAAGGAAGAGGTATTATTGCCTTCTACCACCGTAGAACGTTCGCACCCGCAATTCTCACCCGATGGTAAGGAACTGGCCTTCATTGAAGACCGCAACCGCCTGATGGTACTCAACCTGGAAACCAAGAAAGTACGCCGGATCACCGACGGTTCTACCTGGTACAGCACAGGCGGAGGGTTCGACTATGCATGGTCTCCGGACAGCAAGTGGTTCACACTGGAATTTATCGGAAACAAGCACGATCCATATTCGGATATAGGTCTGGTCAGTGCACAAGGCAATGGCGAGATCATCAACCTAACCAATAGCGGATACAGCAGCGGTTCACCCAGTTTTGCGCTCGATGGCAATGCCATTCTTTTCACTACCGAACGCTACGGTATGCGTGCACATGCTTCATGGGGTTCGCTGGACGATGCTATGTTAGTATTCCTGAATCAGGATGCATACGATAAATTCAGCCTGAGCAAAGAAGACTACGAACTATATAAAGAAGCAAACTCCGACCGGCAAAAGGTTGCTGCAAAAGACAGTAGCAAGGTAAAGGATATCGTGGTGGAATTGAAAAACATAGAAGACCGCATCGTACGCCTGACACCAAACTCATCTAATATGGGAAGTACCCTCATCTCCAAAGACGGAAAAACCCTCTATTATCTGGCCAGTACCGAAAGCGGTCGTAACTTATGGAAGATGGATTTGAACAAGAAAGAGACCAAGTTGCTCCATAAAGTAGATGCCGGCTGGACCTCCCTGGAAATGGATAAAGAAGGGAAGACTCTCTTCATTCTGAACGGTAAGAATATGCAGAAGATGAACATGGCTTCCAATGACCTGAAGCCCATTAAATATCTTGCCCAAGTGAAACTGGATCTGGCCGCCGAACGCGAATACATGTTCGACCATGTATACAAGCAACAACAGAAACGTTTCTATAATACCAACATGCACGGGGTCAACTGGGACGCCATGACGGCTGCCTATCGCAAGTTCCTGCCACACATCGATAATAACTATGACTTCGCCGAACTATTGAGTGAATGGCTGGGCGAGTTGAATGTCTCCCATACCGGAGGCCGTTTCTATCCGGACGGACAAAGTGAACCAACAGCCAGCCTGGGACTACTTTTTGACTGGAATTACCAAGATAAAGGAATGCTCATTGCTGAAGTGATAGAAAAAGGTCCGTTCGACAAAGCCACTACAAAGGTGAAAGCCGGTGTCGTTATTGAAAAGATCGACGGTAAAGAAATCACTCCCGAAGCTGATTATTATGTGCTTCTCAATGACAAAGTAAAAAAGAAAACACTTGTTTCATTGTATGATCCCAAGACGAAAGAACGCTGGGAAGAGGTAGTAATCCCTATCAGAGACAGCGAACTCAGTACATTACTTTACGAACGTTGGGTTAAGCAACGTGCAGCAGATGTTGAGAAATGGTCGAACGGTAAACTGGGATACGTGCACATCAAATCAATGGGTGATGACAGCTTCCGTTCCATCTACTCGGACATTTTAGGAAAATACAACAACTGTGAAGGTATTGTCATCGACACCCGTTTCAACGGAGGCGGTCGTCTGCATGAAGATATAGAGATACTGTTCAGCGGCAAGAAATACTTCACACAGGTGGTTCGCGGCCGTGAAGCCTGCGATATGCCGAGCCGCCGCTGGAACAAGCCTTCCATCATGCTGACGTGCGAGGCCAACTATTCCAATGCACACGGTACACCATGGGTATACAGCCATCAGAAACTGGGCAAACTGGTAGGTATGCCTGTACCGGGCACTATGACCAGCGTATCATGGGAACGTCTGCAAGATCCGACACTGGTATTCGGCATTCCTGTGATTGGTTACCGCTTGCCCGATGGCAGTTATCTGGAAAATACGCAGTTGGAACCGGATATAAAAGTAGCCAATTCGCCCGAAACAATCGTGAAAGGCGAAGATACACAGTTGAAAGTAGCAGTAGAAGAATTATTGAAAGCACTACAATAGATAGGGATTATTAAGGAGCCAGACTATGAATTTGGCTCCTTTTTTGTACCTTTGCGGCAAAATCAACAAATAATCTAAATTCATGTTTGCTGACCTACTTAATTCCTCCTATTTCGCCCTCTTCCTCATCGTCGCATTGGGCTTCATGCTGGGAAAAATCAAAATTAAAGGATTATCTCTGGACGTTTCCGCAGTTATTTTCATTGCTCTTCTCTTTGGACACTTCGGTGTAGTCATTCCTAAAGAGTTAGGAAACTTCGGATTGGTACTTTTCATCTTTACTATCGGTATTCAGGCCGGTCCCGGTTTCTTCGACTCGTTCCGAAGTAAAGGTAAGACCCTGATCATAATCACTATGTTGATTATTTGCTCGGCTTCCCTTACTGCTGTCGGGCTCAAATACCTTTTCGACATCGATACCCCCAGTGTAGTAGGATTGATAGCCGGTGCACTGACCAGTACACCGGGACTTGCCGTAGCCATCGACAGTACAAATTCTCCATTGGCATCCATTTCCTACGGTATCGCTTATCCGTTTGGAGTTATCGGTGTGATCCTGTTTGTAAAGCTGCTTCCCCGCATTATGCGCATTGATCTGGATAAGGAAGCCCGCCGACTGGAAAAAGAACGTCGAGGACAGTTTCCCGAACTGACTACCTGTATTTATCGTGTAACAAACCCTGCCGTATTCAATCGTAGCCTGATGCAAATCAATGCACGGACCATGACAGGAGCTGTTATTTCACGCCATAAACACGATGATGTCATTTCCATCCCTACAGCTCAGACAGTGTTACACGAAGACGATTACATACAGGCAGTAGGCAGTGAAGAAGCTCTGAACCAACTTTCGGTCTTAGTTGGAGAACGCGAAGAAGGTGAATTACCTTTGGTAGACACACAGGAAATCGAATCCTTATTACTGACCAAAAAGGATATGATTAATAAACAATTGGGGGATTTGAACCTGATGAAAAACTTCGGATGTACGATAACACGTGTCCGCCGAAGCGGCATCGACCTGTCTCCGTCACCGGATTTAACTCTGAAATTCGGCGACAAACTGATGGTGGTAGGAGAAAAAGAAGGACTTAAAGGATTGGCCCGCTTACTGGGAAACAATGCTAAAAAGCTATCTGATACAGACTTCTTCCCTATTGCAATGGGTATTGTTTTAGGAGTACTGTTCGGCAAACTGAATATTACTTTCCCCGGTGGTTTATCTTTCTCTCCAGGATTGACGGGAGGTATTTTGATTGTGGCTCTGTTCTTAAGTGCAATTGGTAAGACAGGACCTATTCTATGGTCTATGTCCGGACCTGCTAACCAATTATTGCGTCAGTTGGGATTGTTGCTTTTCCTTGCCGAAGTCGGCACCTCGGCTGGTACCAATCTTGTAGCAACTTTCCAGGAAAGCGGCTGGCTGCTATTTGGAGTAGGTGCTGCTATTACGCTGGTACCTATGTTAGTAGCTGTGTTTGTTGGGGTGTTTGTCTTCAAAATCAGTATACTCGACTTATTGGGAACCATCACCGGTGGTATGACCAGTACTCCGGGACTTGCAGCGGCAGACTCTATGACTGACAGTAACATTCCGAGTGTAGCTTACGCTACGGTTTATCCTATTGCAATGGTATTCCTTATACTGTTTATCCAGATTATTGCAACTATGGTTTAAGCCAAACAAATATATACTTGATTAAATGATTTCATTTCAGTATAAAAATAACTAATTGGTTATCAGTGATGTTATAATAGTCTAATCTCAGTATAGGACTGAGGTACCCTAAGTATGATATTGAGATACCCTAAGTATACGACTGAAGTACCCTCAATATACGACTATGCCTCGAATATTAATTAATCGTAAGGAATTAGTATTATATCAAGCATTTATATACTAAAACTATAATTCGAGTTGGATGCACAAAAAATAGGTTTCTGCCATTCACTAAGTCAGGACAATATCCAGATCTCGATAGTCATTGACCTCATCTGTATAGGTATAATAGTACAAACTGTTATTGAGATGAGCACCACCATTACCCACATAAGTAATCCAGACTTCAGTCTCCTCGCTTCCAACGATCAAATCAGAACACTCAGTATGGCAATCACTTGGCGTATTCCTAATCCCTTCCGGACGAAAATTATAGACAGCCGTAATCAACGCATCATTCAGTTCGCTCTCGGCTCTCGTAACACCTTTATTTACAACAACATCCCCCCTTCGAATAGGTAGAATAAAACCAAATAAATAAAATCATTATAAAACACCTCACATAACACAAAGCTCACACAAACTAAAAAATATATCAACATTAACTATCTATTGCTTTTATGATAAATAAAGCAAAACCACCCACTACTTTTAGTGGGTACTTGCTATTTTCAACAAAATTCCCCTTAAATTTGCATACGATATAAATACCAACTAAATATGAAAACATTGAAAGTCCAAACCATTATAAGCCTGACAACTTGCTTTTTCCTGATTCTGGCAGTAACAATTTGTAAGGGAAACAAGTTCGGGAGCATTCTCTCCGATGAGGAAAATGCAACAGAAAACTCTACAGGAACTTCCGATATATTACGGCATACGGATGAAGGAGTACAGATAATATCTACCCGAAAAATAACGAAAGATATCAACGGATATGGAGGAAATATCCCTCTTGAGGTCTATATGCAGGATAACCGCATTACAAAAGTTGTGGCATTGGAAAACTCTGAAACCCCCAGTTACTTTGCCAAGGTACGAAACAGTGACCTGCTGCAACAATGGAATAATCTATCACCGGAAGAAGCAATCAATAAAGAAGTAGACGGAATATCCGGAGCTACAGAATCTTCGGTAGCTATTATCCAGTCCATCCACAGGGCAATGGAATATGCAAAGGAACATTCGGCCGACAAGCCTGCAACTGCTTTCAGGTTTGACTGGATACTTTTCCTGGGTTTACTGGCAGGCATTGCACTGTGCACCCTGATCATTGTATATTTCTCCAGAAAACCTAAAGGACAAATGACACAATATGTACTGAACACTTTCAGTCTTGCCTTGGTTATAGTAGTAACTGCATTATCTATTCAACCGAGACCAAATCAACCTAATAAGATGGAGGAACCTATTATGAAACAAAATGATAAACTTTCCGTTCTTGAAGCCATACATGTAAGAACCAGTATCCGCTCTTATCAACCACAAGAAGTAGAAGATGAAAAAATAGAGCAGCTGTTAAGAGCTGCCATGGCTGCTCCCACAGCAACCAATAGACAACCTTGGGCTTTCATTGTCATCAGGGATAAAGAGATTCTAAACGAATTGAGTTCTACCCTTCCTTATACCAAAATGGCAAAGGATGCTCCACTGGCCATCGTAGTATGTGGAGATTTAAATAAAGCTATCAGTGGTGCAGGTATGGAGTACTGGGTACAAGATGCTTCGGCTGCAACAGAAAACTTACTGCTGGCTGCACAAGGTTTAGGATTAGGGGCCGTATGGTCAGGAGTTTACCCTATAGAAGAACGGGTAAAAGAAGTACAGAAAATACTCCTATTGCCTAAAGACATCATTCCCCTAAACGTAATTCCAATCGGCTATCCAGCCGAGAATCCACTTCCGAAAGATAAATGGAAACCGGAAAATATTCATTATAACCGCTGGACAGAGAGCAAATAAAAAGAAGCAATTATTCATCCATATCATCCAGATGTATTTCCAAAGCCTTCACCGAAATATAAATCTCGTATACAGAAATAGCCAGAGAAATAATCAATAACACCATTGCCAATCCAAAAATATAGATGGATACAAGATAGAGCTGTATATAAATAAAGAACATACTTACAACACACAACAACAAACTGCCTGTTCCCGTCACCTGCATGGCACGTGTCAGATACAAGCGTTTACGAAGATTTGCGATCTGTGCTGCGGTTACTGACGAATGATTTCCCCGATACTGTTCCTTCAATGTACGTACCAATTGAGCATACGACATGAACCGATTGGTATAAGCCAGCATAATCAATGAAATTGCCGAAAACAGCAGAGCGGGAGTCGTTAAATCTATTTCCATATTTCTATTATAACTTAAAATGCATAACGATATCTTTAATAAGTATTGAAACCTAAATTCTCATATAAAGCCATTCTCTAATTTTCATATACCATTTTTTTAGAGTAATGCATTACGCAAAGTTACAATAAAAATCAGAAGATTACATTGCTACTACGCAACCTTTTCGCGCAGTAGCAATTAATTTATTCATCATACCCCTACTTCTTATCATAAATTCCATTAGAGAATTTTCCATAAGCCATCACCTGGTTCGTATCAGGGAAGTGTACAATCTCTGGAAGATTATTTGTGTCGAAATCAATATAAACCAGCTTTTCCGTATCCGATCCGTTGCGAATAACATGCGCACCTTCCGGACCCGCAGGGAAAGTAATAGCATCACCGGCTTTCACCGTTACATCTCCATTGATGGTACGAACGATACCTGTACCGCTGATAATATAGAATACCTCTTCATCCGTTTCATGATAATGGTATCCATAGGCAAAACTACCCGGTTCCACTTCTACAAAGTTCACACGGCACTGGTTCACATCCGCCTGCGCAACAATCGGTTTCACTGTAAATTCATTACCGCCCTGACTAATTTTCTGACCTTCTGCGGTCCTGTAATTCTTTACTGTAAGCTCTTTCATCGTTTTTTGTTTTTAAATTGTTTATAAGATAGTTGCATTCATCAGTTTTTTCACTAACTTCGCAATGCAGTCAGTGACTTTCCGACAGTGCAAAGCTATGCACTATTTTACTTATAAACAAGAAGTTACAAACAAGTAAGATAGTTACCTAAAGGTTACTTTTGCTGAAAAGCAAGAGTTTAAAAATGAAGAAAAAGAGAAAATAATTAATTATGACCTAATCACATGAGTATGAAAACAAGAATTACCTCTAATCGTATCACAGAACTACACCCGGACGAGATATTCGTTTTCGGTAGTAATCTGGAAGGCGCACATGGTGGCGGAGCCGCTTATCTGGCATGGAAAAAATGGGGAGCCATCTGGGGACAAGGAACCGGATTGCAAGGACAGACCTATGGTATTCCGACTATGCACGGAGAACCGGAAGCCATCAAACCTTATGTAGATGAATTTATCCGCTTTGCTAAAGAACACTCACAATACACTTTCCTTGTTACAGAAATAGGATGCGGCATTGCCGGTTTTGCCCCGAAAGAAATTGCTCCTCTATTTAAAGAAGCTGCAAACGTGCCCAATATCCACCTGCCTCAACGTTTCTGGGATGTACTGAATGCAAAATAAAGTCTTGCCCGCCTTCTGCCCAAAGCCAGTAAAATACAGGAAAGGGAACAAAGAGAGCAGATGACAAATATTACCCCCGTGGAAACCAAAATGTTTCCAATACCTACTAAAGGAGAGACAATGCCACCAAACGAAAAGCAGACAGCCCCCAACAATGCTGAGGCTGTCCCGGCATTGTCGCGCTCACACTCCATAGCTAATGCAGTAGATGTAGTGAACGTCATTCCCATCATAAAGAGAACTGCCAGCAACAGGAGTTCATAAATCCAGAAACTGCAACCTAAAGCCAATGCGGCACATTCGAGCAAGGAGAAGATAAGCATACCCATACAGCCAATCAGTGTTCCGTTCGCTGGTCGGCGAAACTTTACAGAAAATGCCGCCGCTCCACCGATAGCTATGGCATTAATACTGAAACAAACGCTGAAAGCAAAAGGGGAATAACCATAGTGCTGCTGTATAATAAAGGGGGAAGATGCAATATAGGCAAACAGCACTCCCTGTGCAAAAGCCAGTTGCAACACATAGCAAACAAACTGCTTATTCTTAAGTACTACCTTGAAACTGTGAAAGGTATCCGCCCACTTCGTAGCCAGACGGTTTTCTTTAGGAAGCGACTCCCGGAAACGGATACATCCTATCAGGAGCAATACCCCCAGCACAAGTAAAATACCGAAAATGCCCTGCCAACCGATAGCTTCCGTAAAGACTCCCCCGATAATAGGAGCTACCACGGGAGCAATACCGTTAATAGCACCAATAATCGCCAACATCTTTGCCAGATCTCTACCTGAAAATTTATCCGTAGCAATGGAACGGGCTATTACGATACCTCCCGCCCCGGCAATACCTTGTATCAAACGGAAAGCAACGAATTGCTGGATGTTCTGAGCAAACAAGCAGCACACTGTTGATACGATAAACAACCACATGGCAACCTGCAACGGTATGCGCCTGCCATAACGGTCGCTCAAAGGTCCGAAGAATATCTGGCCGACAGCCAGTCCGATCATACTGGTAGTTAATCCCAACTGGACCATTGAAGAACTCGTGTTGAAGTATTCTCCCATAACCGGAAGACTTGGCAGATACATATCCGTAACAAAAGGCCCGAAGGCCGTCAGCATGCCCAATAAAATAAGAATGAACAGTTTTGAATTATCTTTTCCCATATAAACTTAATTTATATATTTCGTGGAATATACGTCCACTTTCGGACTGCAAAAATAAGAATAATCCATTTTATTCTCCCTACCTATTTTATTCAAAGCTATCCAATACAAGAACAAAAAAATCTCAACTTAACCTGTGGCTTCCAATTTCTTGTCCATACGCAACTCATGCTTCACAAAACGGCGAATAGAGCGGTAAGTAGGATGCAGTACTTTATACGGACGAATGTCACTTTCGTAAACCAGGAACACCAACAGACAAAACAATGCTAACAGAACAAGCCAGCCGTACAGTTCTTTCATTGAAACCATCAGGGCCTGTTGTTGTACAACACCATATAACTCTCCTGCAGGTATCCGGCTGATAAAAGGGTTCACATGATCTAACCCAGTGCCCAGCAGCATTGCATTCTTCTTCATTGCCCCATTCAGAGCATGTCCCAAAATGGCCGTGCCCAGAGCTCCACCAAATCCGGCACTGACAAACGACTGCACAGACACCGCCTGGAAAAAATGCTGGAAGGGAACACGAGACAATACTGTAAGGAAACAAATAGCTATCATCACATACCCGAAGCTACGCAGAAACAGCGGTATAAACAAGGTCTCCTTTGGTAAAGCATACTCAATACCGAAATAGAAATACATCAGATACCCGGTAATGGAAGAAAATGCAATCACCGTCATTGTCTTATAACGCCATTTACGACGGGAGAAAGTGAAGAAGGTAAAGCCCGCTCCCACAACAATCCCCAGCAGAACCACCCAGTTGAGTGAAATTACATTCAAGGCATCATACCCCAATATGCCTTCCATATAGACATGTTCGAACAGATGTGATGGTGCCAGCAAAATATCTATTATTATATATAGTATAAAAGGAAGCCAAACAGCGCGATACGTCCACGTCTTCAAAGCAATGAACGGATGACGGATGAAAGATGCACGCCACAGATTCAATACAAGAATCAGGGCACCGATGATAGTTGCCGTACGTATCTGGAAAGACTGATACCAATCATAATGTTCCCCATACACGCAGACAAAAAGGATACACAACAGCACAAGTCCCCACATCAAAGCCCCCAACCAATCGATACCGAACAACGGTAATTTCGGCAAGGAGCGATAACTACGGAATAACCACAATGTAACCAGCATCACCAATAGCAACAAGCCAATAATCAACCAATGCATATACTCCCACTTCGCCCAGAAGGCCGTATAGATTGTTACCAATCCCGATAGCTGAATACAACTCTGCACCAGCAGGTAGATAAAGCAGAAGAATACCGATAGATCCCGCTTGGGAGTAAGCCATAATTGAATGGTAGAATTACATTCGAACGTGGCCCACATGCGGAAGATACCTGCAAAGAAACAGGTGATTACCAGCACAGGAATACTATGTGTATGCATACATATCAGATTAGAAATAATCAGGGCAATGCTGCACGTCATCAACGAAGCCTTCGAAGTAAAACGGAACTTCAGGCGGAACATGATGGCAAATGTCAACCCCATGCCCACCATAGAAGCATAACCTGCCATCATAATGTCCTCCTGCATTAATGCCGTAGAGCCAACCATCTCATTGACTGCCGCCAAATAGAGACCACCGGAGAACTGGAAGACTATGACAAAGGCAATGATAATCCAGGGGCGCAGTTTAGGAGGTACAAAATCACGGATAGCCGGAATGGAAAAAGGTCCTGTTTCGTGCATAATATCAATAGTTTACTACACACTCCACATTCATACCGGCACGCAAGCGCTCCATATCTTCCGGACGGTTACCGGTAGAGAACTCAATGCGGATAGGAATACGTTGTTCCACCTTTACGAAGTTCCCTGCGGAATTGTCCTGCGGTAGAAGAGAAAAGCTGGCACCCGTAGCGCGGGAAATAGATTTCACAATACCCTTAAAAACAATTCCGGGTACGGCATCCACTTCTATTTCTACTGGCTGGCCCTCCCGGATATAGGTAGTCTGAGTTTCTTTGTAATTGGCTACTACCCATCTTTCATTTTCGTCAACAACGTCAACTAAAGTCTGCCCGGGTTGTATCAACTGCCCTTCCTGAATTTCTTTCCGTCCCGTAGTTCCGTCGCAGGGAGCAAGGATAACGGTATAAGAAAGATTCAGGCGCGCCAGTTCCAAAGCAGCCTGCGCCAGTTTGATACCTGCATCTGTTTGTTCCAGACGGTGGGTCTGCTCCTGCTTTACTAAAGTTGTAGATTGGCGCTGACGAAGCAGAAGTTCATAACGTGCCTTGGATGCTTCGTAATCTGTCTGCACAGCATCGTACTGTTGTTTGGTGACAGCATCCTGTGCCAAAAGGTTTTTATATCGGTGATATTCGCGCTCGGCATTGTCCAGGCGAACTTTAGCTTCCTGTAAACCTGCATCGGATACGGCAATATTATTCTGAGTGGTATGTACCGTGGTGGCCACTGCATTCTTTCCCGAAATAGCATTCTGAAAATCAGCCTCAGCCTGTGCCAGACGGAAACGGAACTCGGAATCTTCAATCAATGCCAAGGTGTCACCTTTGCGCACTTCCTGGTATTCATCGAAATAGATCTTCTTGATAAAGCCTTGCACACGGCTATTGACGGGGACAATCAGCTGTTTTACCTGTGCATTGTCAGTATAAGCTACGCTGCCGAGGTGGACGAAATGAGAGCATACCCACACCAGCCCGGCAATAAGTAAGAGACTAACCACTACGTTATAAATCAGTTTTTTCTTTTTGCGTTCCATATCTTATTTAATTCATTAGTTTTCATTCATATATAATTGCCGACAATTTACAGACATCCCGCTGTCTTCTTCAGCTTATAGAGGTTGAAAAGTATATTAATCTGTGCATTCACCAATTGCAACTCCGCATTCAACTTAGAATTACTGGCATCCAGCATATCAGTAATCAATGCCAGATCATTCAAGTAGCGGTTATTCACCACACTGTAATTTTGTGCCGCCAGTTCCAGACTCTTCTCTTGCGTATCACAAATGGTAAAAGCCTCATAAAAACGAATATATGCCGCCTTCACTTCTGTCCGTACATTCTCCTGTAACAACAAATCGCTCTCCTGTGCACGCTGGGTGGACAGGCGTGCCAGACGGACTTTCTTCCCGGATTTAAAGGTGGAAGCTATATCGAACTTCAATCCTATGCCCACATACCAGTAATTCAGATTCTTGTTAATAGGCGGTACTTCAATCGTAATGGGGCCGTCCAGTTTATCACCGGCAAAGAGAGCTACGGATGGTAAGCGTTCCGCCTTCGCAATCCGTTCATTATATTCTGACTGCTTGATATTCAGTTTCATCTGTTGCAGCACAGGAGAGCTCAATACTGCCGTCTCCTGCCAATGGGCCTCTTCCGAAGGTTTGGGAAGTCGCCCCAGCAAAGTAGTATCTACAGCAATCACCGTTTCTTCGGGTAAGCCGAGTACGGTGGTCAACTGATTATTTAAAATGAGGATACTATTCTCAATCTGCGTCAATGCCAGTTCCAGGGATTTCAATTGTAATTCATAACGAGTGATATCATTTTTCAAAGCCAGTCCCTGCGACTGCTTGGCATTGATATCTTCCACCAGTTTTCGGGTTTGCTCTATATTTTTCCGATATACTTCTGCCTGATTCTGTAGTTTGTACATCTCCAGATAATTTCCTACCAGCAGGAAGCGGATATCCTGCCTGTTCTTCTCTTTATCCAATTCTGCCAATTGCTGCTGCAATTTAGCAATGGCAATCCGGCTTGTGATGGCTCCACCTGCATAGATGACCTGCGAAGCCTCTATTGCAAAGTTATTGCCGAAGTGTGGCATAGCAGCATTTTCACCGTTTGTAAAATCACGGTCTGCCAACCAGGCATCGCCCAGATAGCTTGCCGAAACGGATACATCAATCGAAGGAAGTTGCGCATTTTTAGCCACCTTCACCGCCTGCCCGGCTTCCTCTTCTGCTAAACGGAATGTACGGATACTGCGGCTATTGGCATCCGCCATCTCAAACATCTCTTCAATTGTCATCTTCTGAAAGGTTTGTGCAGATGCAACAGAGATGTTCAGCGCCCAAACAAAGACAAATAATTCTTTTAATCTTTTCATAATGCCTATTAAATTGTTACCTCAAAAACGGCTGCAAAGGTCGGATTAATTCTTTGCTAAAGAGAAATCCGAAATTTGGCAAAGTTGGTTTAATTTGGAGATTTCAAAGGTTTCCGCTACCTTTGTACTGCAATAAAATCACCTCCAATGACCTCTTCCATACGTATAAAAAACATCTGTGAACTCCCTATCATCAGTGGTAGCAGAAATGATACACGAAAGAAAATCAGTTGTATCACCATTGGCCAACGGGAAGCAGAAGAACAATTTTCATCAGACATTCACTTGGATGCCTTTATTGTCTTATTGGTTTTATCCGGAAAAGGACATACGGTAATCAATTACAAGACGTATGATATTCAAGCGGATACCCTCCTACTGCTGTCTTCTGCCCATTTGTTCCATTTTGGAGAATGCAGTGATGATTTCCAGTGCCAGTGCCTCTTTGTCAGCAAAGCTTTTACAGATGAGATGGATTCCACCGATATGATTTACCGACGGACTAAATATGGCGTACGATTATACAACGAACCGGTAGTCCCCCTGGAGCACTCACATGCCGGCTTATTAGCCGAAAGACTGATCAGCATCAATAAGAACATAGACCGGACAGAGCATTTCTATCACAAAGAAGTTATCCTGAACCGCCTGTTCGCCTTTTATCTCGATTTAAGCGATATCCTTGAACGAACTAATCTGCCACATACGAATGGTTGCCTGACCCGTTATGAAAGTATCATCAAATCATTCATCGAGTTACTGGCAACTCATTATCGCAAAGAGCATAAAGTGGATTTTTACGCCGCCCAACTGAACTTATCCGCCCATCACCTGACGCAGATTGTGAAACTCGTAACAGGGCAAAGTGTAAGTGACTTCATTTTTGAAATGTTATTCAGTGAAGCCCGTAACTTGTTAACCCACTCCAAACTTTCCGTACAAGAAATCGCCACCACCCTCAATTTCTCCGACCAGTCTTCTTTTGGGAAGTTCTTTAAGCGGAAAGCAGGTATATCGCCAGTTGATTTCAGGAAAGATGTACTGTTTGTAGAGGAGGAAACAAAATAACATTGCATATTATTTACAAATAGTAAATGTTTAAAGAAAAGTAATATACTGAACCTAATTCAGTCGTATAGTGAATGCCATTCTGTCGTATACTGAACAGGGGACGAAATATCATATTGATAATCAGAAAGTTAAAAAGCGCCTCCGCCATTAATAAAACTCAACAAATTATTAAAATATCATTGTGCTTATGGAAAAGTAATGAATAAATAGATACGCGGACGACGCGGACCCATTTAATTCATAACCCGTCCGAAAGAAAGGAATTTCAGTGCAGTTACCCTGAAAATTTGGTGCGGTTGCCCTGAAGTCATGTAAATCAAGTTTCTTTATTCAGATATTTATCGTACTTTTGTAGCCTGTAAACCAGCTATTACGTTTAAGAAGGAATACAACTATGCGCTATAAACTTTCGGCACCTGCCACCTTGCATACCACTATCCAGCTCCCGGCTTCCAAGAGTATCAGCAACCGTGCTTTGATATTACATGCTTTAGCACAAGGACATATCACGCCTACCAATCTGAGTGATTGTGACGATACCTGCGTCATGATAAAAGCCCTGGACGGAAATCCCGAGCATATCGATATTCTTGCTGCCGGAACCGCCATGCGTTTTCTCACGGCTTATCTGAGTGTAACACCCGGCACACGCATCATTACAGGTACTGAGCGGATGCAACAACGCCCCATACGTATTCTGGTGGACGCCTTGCGCGAGTTGGGAGCACAAATAGAATATGCCGGAAACGAAGGTTTCCCTCCCTTGCGTATCACAGGCACAATATTGACGGGCGAAGAAATCAGCCTTGCCGGAAATGTAAGTTCACAATACATATCCGCTTTACTGATGATCGGCCCTATTCTGAAAAACGGATTAAGGCTGAACCTGACAGGAGAAATCATTTCACGTCCTTATATCAATTTGACTCTGCAATTGATGAAAGAATTCGGTGCAGACGCTGCATGGAGTTCCGAAAGCAGTATTACCGTCCGTCCGGGCCAGTACAAAGACATACCTTTCACGGTAGAAAGTGACTGGAGCGGTGCTTCCTACTGGTATCAAATGGTTGCCCTGAGCCAGGACAGCAAAGAAGAAGCTGCAAAAACAGAAGTAGAACTACTGGGACTTTTCCCACGCAGTTATCAGGGCGACAGCCGGGGAACAGAGATATTTACCAAACTCGGCGTACGGACTACATATACTGACCGGGGAGTGGTATTAACCAAGATAGGAACTCCCGTTACCCGCTTAAAGGAAGATTTAGTGGACATACCCGATCTGGCACAAACTTTTGTTGTGACTTGTTGTTTAATGAACATACCTTTCCGCTTCAGCGGATTACAAAGTTTGAAGATAAAGGAAACTGATCGTATTCAGGCACTTATCACAGAATTACATAAGTTGGGATATGTGGTGGAGTCGGAACAGGACAGTATATTAATCTGGAACGGTGAACGTTGTGAACCGGAAGTCAGTCCCGTGATTGCAACTTACGAAGACCACCGGATGGCGATGGCTTTTGCCCCTGCCTCTCTATTGGTACCATCGATACAGATTGCTGAGCCACAAGTGGTTTCCAAGTCTTATCCGGGATATTGGAAAGATTTGAAACAAGCAGGGTTTAGAATTGAAATTGAGGAATAAGCTATGTTGATATTAATTATAAGTCTTATTGTACTGGTCTGTATCGCCCTTATGGCAGGATACATCCGTAACCAGCGTCTGCAAAAAAAGATAGAACGCGGAGAACTGGATGCCATGCCCGAAGTGAAAGAGGCTGATGCGGAATGTTGTGGACAGCATGAAGTATGCGAGCGGGACAGCCTGTTGGCTGCCGTCAGCAAAAAGATAGAGTACTATGATGATGAAGAATTAGACAGATACATTGGCATTGCTCCCGAAGACTACACTCCCGAACAGGAAGATGAGTTCAGGGACGTATTCTATACAATGCAGGATACCGACGTTGCCGGGTGGGTGCGCAGTCTGCAATTACGGGGAATAGCACTACCGGACAATATCAAGGATGAAATATTTCTGATTATAGGAGAAAGGAGATCTTAAAGTGGAGCTACTACAATACACCTTCTTTCAACATGCCCTCATCGGCAGTTTACTGGCAAGCATTGTTTGCGGGCTTATCGGTACGTATATCGTAACGAGACGCTTGGTATTCATCAGTGGCGGACTGACGCACGCTTCTTTCGGAGGCATCGGTCTGGGATTATATACAGGCATTTCTCCCATACTGGCTGCTGGTGTGTTTGCTGTGCTGTCGGCTTTTGGAGTGGAATGGCTTAGCAAGCGCAATGATATGCGTGAAGATTCAGCTATCGCTGTATTCTGGACGCTGGGTATGGCACTGGGTATCATGTTTACTTTCCTTTCACCCGGGTTTGCACCCGATCTTTCTGCTTACCTATTTGGCAACATACTAACGATTACATTAGGAGACATCGCCCTGCTGGCGGGACTTGCAGTAATATTAGCCATCTTCTTTGTCCTATATTTGCGCCCGATCATCTATGTTGCTTTCGACCGGGAATTTGCCCGTTCACAAGGTATTCCCGTACAGATATTCGAATATGTACTGATGATGTTCATTGCATTGACCATTGTTGCATGCCTGCGTATGGTAGGCATCGTGCTGGTTATTTCCCTGCTCACCATCCCGCAAATGACTGCGAATCTGTTTACACATCGTTTCCACCGTATTATCTGGTTGTCTATTGGCATCGGTTATCTCAGTTGCCTGGGCGGATTAATGATATCTTATTATCTGAACGTTCCTTCCGGGGCGGCTATCATCTTCTTTTCCATCATTATATATGTAGTATGTAAGCTGGGAAAGAGTTTTTATTTATCTTTACGGCAGAAAATGCAGAACCCGTAAAACCTACTGGTATAGTTGAAACGCAAAGCAATCCTCCTCGTTGGCATCTTAGTTACTTTGATGCTCGTTGCCGGATGTTCCACCCGAAAGAACACAGCCGGTACACGCTTCTATCATGCCCTAACCACCCGTTATAACGTATACTTCAACGGAAACGAGGCTTACAAAGCCGGATTGCAGGCACAACAACAAGGGAACAAAGATAACTACATGGAGATGCTCCCCCTCTATCCCATAGGCAATAAAGAGACTACAGGCATCGGCACTTCCGACTATGAGCGTGCCATTGAGAAAGCACAAAAAGCCATTCGCCAGCATTCCATCAAACGACGCCCTATCCGTAAACCGGGACGGGCTTATACGGATGAATACAAGAAATGGCTGGCACGCCGGGAGTTCAATCCTTTCATTAATCGTGCCTGGATGCTATTGGGCAAAGCTCAATATCAGAAGGGAGACTTTCCGGAAGCGGCCGCAACCTTCTCTTATATTGCACGACTCTATGACGGACAGACGAATATCACTTCTGAAGCTTTAATCTGGTTGTCCCGTTGCTACTCTGCGCTGGGGTGGCAATATGATGCGGAAGATGCTTTAAACAGGGTAAATAATGACAGCTTGCCACCAGCGCTGGCTGTTCCATATGCTTCGGCCACAGGAAATTTCCTATTAGGTAGCCAACGATACAGAGAAGCAATCCCCCATCTCGAAAAGACAGCCAGGAAGGAAAAGAACAAGCAGCAGAAAGCACGATGTTACTATCTCCTGGGGCAGACTTATCAAACGCTGCAACAACCGGAACAGGCCTATCAGGCGTACAGCAAGGTAATCCGCCTTAATCCACCGTACGAACTGGCGTTAAGTGCCCGCATCCGTCAGACGGAAGTGATGCCCACTGCCAATAGTCGTAAGATTACCGGAAAGTTATTGCGCCTCAGCAAGGATGAGAAAAACAAAGAATACCTCGATCAGATTTATTATGCATTGGGAAATGTATACCTTGCCGAAAAAGATACGGTACAAGCTCTTGCCGCCTATCACAAGGGAATAGAAAAGAGCACTCGGAACGGTGTGGAGAAAGGAGTTCTTCAACTTACACTGGGCAATTTGTACTGGCAGCAAGCGCGTTATGCCGAAGCACAAAAAGCCTATGCCGAAGCGATAGGATTGATAGACAAAACCCATCGGGAATATGCCACTATCACCAATCGTTCAGAGATCCTGGACGAACTGGTACCACATACCAATGCCATACAGTTACAGGATAGCTTACAACATCTTGCCAGACTGCCGGAAACAGAGCGAATGGCAGCCATAGAGAAAATCATAGCACAAGTGATAGCCCGGGAAGAAGCTGAACGCAAAGCTGCAGAAGAAGCTGAACGGGAGGCAAACCGCCAAAAGATGAGGGAAGAAGCAGAAAGTCAATTACCTGCTACTTCAATTATCAGCAGACCGGGACAGGAAAATGCAGTCGCTACCCCACAGACCCTCCAACCTTCAATAGGAGGAAAGCAAGACTGGTATTTCTATAACCCTCAACTGGTAGAGCAAGGAAAAGCTGAATTCCAACGCTTGTGGGGGCGCAGAAAGCTGGAAGATAACTGGCGAAGGAAAAATAAAACAGTAGTTGCACTGGACGATTTTGAAGCGATAGATTACAGCGAACCGGAAGAAGGTGTTGCTAAAGAAGACACAATCCATGGCAATCGGGGAAATGAAACTACCGATTCTTCCACTCCCCAGAAAGAAGAAAACGAAAAGAACACTGCCGACAGCATTGCCGGTGATACTCACCGCCCGGAATACTATCTGGCACAAATTCCGTTGACAGAAGAAGCTATGCAAGCCTCAAACACACTGTTATCAGAAGCCTTATATGGTGCCGGAATGATTTTCAAGGATCGTATGCAGGATTTCAAACGGGCAGAAGCTGCGTTTGAACGACTGGTACGCCAGTTCCCTGACTTTGCACAAGCGGATGAAGCATATTATCAGTTATTCCTGACCGAACTGGCTCTAAATTATTATGGAGAACTTCCTGCCCTGCAACGTGCAGAGAAATATAAGGCCGAACTTATCGCCCGGTTCCCCAAAAGCCGCTATGCCAAGACACTGGCCGACCCGGACTTTGCAGAAAATGCCGTATATGGCAAACAACGTGAGGACTCCCTCTATGCCCGTGCTTACAAACATTTCCAACTGGGTGATACAACCACTGTGCGTGCAGCCGAACATCTTTCTGCCGAGATATACCCTCTGGGGCAGCATCGTCCCAAATTTATGTTCCTCAATGCCGTCACTCGGCTACAGGGAGGAGAAACCGATCAGTTCCTTGCTATCCTGAAGGCACTTGTACAGCAATATCCACAAAATGAAATCACTGATCTGGCTGCCCATATTCTGAAAGGGGTACAGGAAGGACGTCTGCTGGCTCGCGACAGTCATACATTTGGTTCCATCTGGCAACGGCGGAATGCTGAACTTGCCGAGGCTGGCAAGTTAACGGGCGATAGTCTGAGTGGTGGCGCTATTCTTCCTCCGGACAGCGCATTCAGTACAGAGCGCAATACGCCGTTCCTTTTTATCCTGGCTTACGAAGAAGGAAAGGTAAATGAGAACATGCTACTGTTTGAAGTAGCACGCTATAACTTCTCCACTTTCCTGGTGAAGAACTTCGATCTTGCGTTTGCTCACGAACGAGGTATCGGCATGCTGCAAATCCGACCATTCAGTAACTACGATGAGGCACAACAATACTTCCGCCGTCTTTATGCCAATCCCGAAATGGCTACACGACTCAGTGGTATGCGTGCCATACTCATATCAGAAGCCAACTACGAACAACTGATTAAACAGTATAGTTTCGACGATTACGATACCTTCTACCGTGCACACTTCTCTTCCATACCTGAACCTGAGTTAAAAGGTTACACGCTGGATGAGCCACTACTGAACCTGCCAACAGAGGAAGAAGAACGACAGAAAGAAGAAAATCTGCCTACGGAAGAGGATGACCCGGAAAATGGTGTTATCTTTGAGGACTGAAAAAGTGAGTAGTGTTATGAAGAAAGATAAACTCCTTTGGGTAGACGATGAGATCAGCTTGCTGCGACCGCACATCCTGTTTCTGGAAGGCAAAGGTTACGAAGTAGACACCGTAACCAACGGACAGGATGCACTGGACCGTTGCCGTGCTACAACCTATGACCTGATCTTTCTGGATGAAAACATGCCTGGGCTGAGTGGCCTGCAAACCCTGGCTTTGATAAAAGATATCTGCCCCACCGTCCCCGTGGTCATGATCACCAAGAGTGAAGAGGAAAATATCATGGACATGGCTATCGGCCAGAAAATTGCAGATTACCTGATCAAGCCCGTCAATCCCAATCAAATATTATTATCGCTAAAGAAGAACCTACACCGCCGGGATATTGTCAGCGAAGCCGCACAAACCGGTTATCAGCAGAGTTTTGGTAAGATAGGCATGCAGATTAATGACTCACTAACGGCAACCGACTGGATGGAGTTATATCGCCGCCTTGTTTATTGGGAACTGGAACTGGAAGCAACAGACAGCCCCATGAGCGAAATGCTTGCCATGCAGAAAACAGAGGCCAACAGTGCTTTTGCGAAATTCATCAAAAGGAACTATGCAGATTGGGTATCAGCTAAAGATGCGCCTGCCGATCGTCCTCTGATGAGTCCGGATCTCTTCAAGCGTATTCTTTTCCCGACACTGGACAAAGGCGAGAAGGTTTTCTTCATCGTGCTCGATAATTTCCGTTACGACCAGTGGCGCGTACTTGCCGACGAATTATCCGGTCTGTTCAATATAGACGAGCAACTCTATTTCAGCATTCTGCCCACTGCCACACAATATGCCCGTAACGCTATTTTTTCCGGTCTGATGCCTGATCAAATAGCCAAATTGTTTCCGGAATTGTGGGTAGATGAAGACGAAGAAGAAAACAAAAACCTGAACGAGGCTCCACTGATACGTACAATCATTGAGCGCTATCGCCGCAACGATACATTTTCTTATCATAAAATCAATGATGCAGCCGGTGCAGAACGCTTACTGGCACAACTCCCTGCCCTGGCACAGAATGACTTAAACGTTGCCGTGTTCAATTTCATCGATATGTTGAGCCATAGTCGTACAGAGAGTAAAATGATACGTGAACTCGCTTCTACTGAAGCTGCCTATCGCAGCATTACCCTTTCATGGTTCCGCCATTCACCCTTGAGCGATCTTCTGAAAGCACTTGCATCCCGTCAATATCGTGTCATTATCACGACCGACCACGGCAGTATCCGCGTAGATAACCCTGTAAAAGTACAGAGCAACAGTAAGGAAATCAATGCCAATCTACGCTACAAGCTATCACGCAATATGGCATACAACCCCAAACAGGTATTCGAAATCACCCGCCCAGCCGAGATACACCTTCCCTCACCCAATGTGAGTACGCGCTATATCTTTGCCACAGGACGTGATTTCTTTGCCTACCCCAATAATTACAACCATTATGTCAGTTACTACACCGATACCTTCCAGCACGGAGGTATTTCGATGGAGGAAATGATAATCCCGCTCATCACACTGAGCGGACGAAGCTGAAAGTAAATTGTAAATTCAATCTAATATGGAAATTAAAATTCAATCTCTGGACCATATCCATGAAGTCGCCCGCAAGTTTATCGCTGCAATGGGCGACAACACTGTTTTTGCTCTCTATGGAAAGATGGGAGCCGGTAAAACTACTTTTATCAAAGCACTTTGTCAGGAACTGGGTGTTGAAGATGTCGTTACATCACCCACCTTTGCCGTTATCAACGAGTATCGTTCAGACATAGCGGGAGAACTCATTTACCATTTCGATTTCTATCGTATCAAGAAGCTGGAAGAGGTATATGATATGGGTTATGAGGATTATTTCTACAGTGGGGCACTCTGTTTCATTGAATGGCCGGAGTTGGTAGAAGAACTGTTGCCGGGCAATACAGTGAAAGTAACCATCGAAGAACTGGAAGATGGTTCACGCAAGTTGACAATGGAAAACCAAGGCTAATATCTTATGAGTCAATACATCGTACAAGGCATCTTTGCAGTAGCCGGCATTATTTCATTACTGGCAGCAATATTGGACTGGGAGTGGTTCTTCACTGCCCGCAATACACAATTCGCTGTAAAAAGTGTGGGAAGAAAACGTGCCCGGTTATTCTATGGTGTACTGGGAGTTATTCTTATCGGAATGTCGGTGTTCTTCTTTCTGAATACACCGCCGGTATAACTTTTTAGGTGCGGATTACGTGTAATCCGCACCTAAAAAAATAAAAACTGGTTAAGCCCCTATTGCCATCCTCCGCCAAGTGCTTTATATAACCGCACCAACGTTATCTGCTTATCCCGTATCGCATTGCTTAAACCTATCTGTGCATCAAAATATCCACGTTGTGCATCCAGCACATCCAAATATCCGATCACTCCGTTAATATACTGCAATTGAGCCAACTCTACATTACTCCGTGCCGCTTGTTCCAGTTGTAGACGCGATTCATAAATCTCTTTGATTTTACTGAAATCCACAATGGCATTCCGCGCATCCTTAAATGCTGTCAATACTGATTTCTCATAAGAATACACCTCTTGTTCATAAGCTGCTTTCTTTGCTTTTAACATTGCGCGGTTCTTTCCCATAGCAAACAAGGGTGTCAGTAATGATCCACTCAAAAAATGGTATGGTGATTTCAGGAAATCCGAGAACTCAGCACTCTCCAAACCATAATGCGCTGTCAAAGCCAAACGAGGAAACATATTGGTATATGCAAGCCCCACTGATGCATTGGCTGCAATCAGCTTCTGTTCCGCCTGACGTACGTCCGGACGACGCTCCAATAATGTGGAAGGAAGTCCAACAGGAAGGCTTTCCGGTAATTTCACTTCTTCCGGCAATACTGAACGTGCAATCTTCTGCGGATAATTACCAGCCAGGAATGCAATATCATTCTCTTTTATAGAAATCTTTCGCTCCAGATCCGGTACCAACGTCGCAGTACGTGCCAATTCCACCTGTGCCTGCTGATAAGAAGTCTCTGAAGTCAGTCCACCTTCAAAACGAAGCTTTGCCAAACGAACTCCCTCTTTACGAGCATTCAGTGTCTGCCGCACAATAGCCAATTCGTTATCCAAGGCTACCAATTCAAAATACGCCTGAGCCACTTCTGCCACCAGACTCATTTTCAGTGCCCGTTGTGCTTCTATCGAACCCAAGAAATCTGCCATACTCTTATCTTTTGCCCAACGCAGGTTTCCCCAAAGGTCCACTTCCCATGAGACTATTGCTTTGGCTTCATAACTCCGGTCCGAACTGTAATTATCTCCGCCATAGTTCTCTGCCTCCTTATCTGCATACAGCTTTCCACTGACTTGTGGGAAAAGATTAGCAAAGTCAATGCGTTTCATTGCGGCCAACTCCTTTACCCGGGCAGCAGCAATTTTCATATCTTTGTTATATTCAAGAGTACGCTCAATAAGTGCTTGCAGCGTGGTATCAGTATAGAGTTCCCACCATTGCCGGTCAGCAATAGAAAGTGTGTCCTGTTCTGTGGAGTCAAGTTGCTGCGGCAAATTCAACTCCGGACGTGCATAGTGTTTACCCAACTGGCAGGAACTGAACGCCAGTACCACTAACATCATCATACCATATATTGTATATTTTCTTTTCATAACTTATCGTTTAAATCGCTTCGTAACTTTCTTAATATTCGCGCTTTTCGCTTTTGCCTTCGCCTTATAAATCAGTACGAAGAAGAACGGGACTAAAAGAATACCTACCGTTACAGCCAGAATCATTCCGAAGAATACACCAGTACCAATAGCCTGACGGCTTGCCGAACCCGGTCCACTGGCAATCACCATCGGCAGCATACCGAGGATAAATGCCAAAGATGTCATCAAGATAGGGCGGAAACGCAACTGTGATGCATGCAAGGCTGCTTTAACTACATTCGCACCACGATCTACCTGTTCCTTAGCAAATTCTACAATCAAGATTGCATTCTTTGCTGCCAGTCCGACTAACATAACCAGCCCGATCTGGAAATAGACATCATTCTCCAAGCCGCAAGCCCATACTCCGAGATAAGCTCCCAATGCGGCAATCGGCAATGAAAGTAATACCGCAATCGGCACTGTCCAACTCTCGTAAAGGGCAGCCAGGAAGAGGAATACAAACAGGAATACCAGTGCCAACACCATTGCCGTCTGTCCACCGGCCTGCTTCTCCTGATATGAAAGTCCGCTCCATTCCACACCTATGTTCTCCGGCAAATGCTCACGGGCAATCTGCTCAATAATCTCCATTGCCTGACCGGAACTATAGCCGTCGGCTGCTCCACCACGGATCACAGCACTGTTGAACATATTGAAACGCTTGATGCTACCCGGCCCCGTGGTATATGAAGTAGTTCCGAGGGAAGTCAGCGGTATCATCACATTATCCGCCCCACGTACAAAGAACAGGTTGATATTTTCCTTATGTTCCCTGTAAGGTGCTTCCGCCTGGATATATACACGATAGATACGGTTAAACATATTGAAGTCGTTTACATATACCGAACCAGTATAAGCTTTCATGGTTGAAAACACATCCGCCAGCGGCACACCTGCCAGTTTCACCTTATCACGATCTACATCGAAATAAAGCTGCGGGATATCTGCCTGCAAAGATGATGATAGCCCGGATAATTCCTTGCGTTGTGAAGCGTAATACATCAACGTATCTGTTGCTTGTACCAAGTTATCAAAAGTTGCATCTCCACGTGCTTCGAGTTGCATTTCGAAACCACCCGAACTTCCCAGTCCCGGGATAACCGGCGGTGTGGAAAGATATACTTTACACTCGGGATACTCCTGCAAGTCCTTTTTCACCTGAGCCATTACCTCATCGATAGTCTGTCCGTCACGTGCACCCCACGGTTTCAGGATAACCGTCAGTTCACTGCGTGCCTGACTGCTACCCACACGGGGGCTACTACCTACTACGCTCTGAACATACTCTACAGCCGGATTCAACATCAGATATTCTATAGCACGTTCCGATACGATTCGCGTACGCTCCAGTGTCGCACCTTCAGGCAATTCCAATTCCACTTTAAAGTATCCTTGATCTTCTACAGGCAAGAAGCTGGTCGGTATCAGGCGGTTTATCAGCAAAATAGCCACCAGTATCACACCAAATGCACTCAGTACCCTGCGGGGATTACCTATCACACGTGAAATCTGGCGAACATACTTACGGTTACCCGTATTCAATGCGTAGTTGATATAGCGGAATACAATATTCTTCCGTTTATGAGATTCCGGTTTCAATATCAATGAACACATCACCGGACTCAGAGTCAGCGCAACAACTGTAGAAAGCAATACGGAAACCACAATTGTCACCGTAAACTGACGATAAAGCTGCCCTGTGATACCACCGAGGAAACTAACCGGTACAAACACAGCTGCCAGTACCAGAGACGTAGCAATAATTGCTCCCGTCAATCCTTCCATCGCTTTCTTTGTAGCTTCGTAAGGAGGCAGTTTCTCTTCATGCATGATGCGCTCCACATTCTCTACCACCACAATAGCATCATCTACCACAATACCAATAGCAAGTACTAATCCAAGTAAGGTAAGTATATTAAGAGAGAAACCGAATATTAGCATGAAACCAAACGTACCAATCAGAGAGATAGGTACTGCTACAATCGGAATAAGGGTAGCACGCCAACTTTGCAATGATAAAAATACTACGATAATCACCAGTATCAATGCTTCAAACAAAGTCTTGTATACTTCGTGGATAGACTCTGAAATGTAAGTAGTCATATCAAATGGAATCTCGTAACTCAATCCATCAGGAAAGTTATTGCTGATTTCATCCATTGCCTTTTTCACATTCTCCGCCACTTCCATAGCATTGGCGCCCGGAAGCATATAGATACCTAACACAGCCGCATTCTCACCATTGATGCTACTCTCCGTATTGTACGAAGAAGCCTCCAATGAGATACGTGCCACGTCACGCAAACGGATAATGGAACCATCCGCATTAGCGCGAATTACGATTTCCTCAAACTGTCCTACTGTAGAAAGACGTCCCTGCGTTGTAATAGGAATGGTAATATCCAATCCTGTCACAGGTTGTTGTCCCAATACACCAGCTGCAGATTCACGATTCTGATCTTTCAGAGCATTCTGCAAATCGGCTACGGTCAGTCCAAAGTTTGCCAACTTATCCGGTTGCACCCAAATCTGCATAGCATAGTAACGGCTACCAATATTCGACACACGACCTACACCGGGAATACGGCGAAGTAAATCGAGCACGTTCAATGTAGCAAAGTTACTCAGATAGATCTCATCAAACTTCGGATCAGAGGACCTCAGACAGATAGTCATTAACTGACTGGCTGCCTGTTTTTCTACAGATATACCGTTTTGTACCACCTCTGCCGGAAGACGGGATTCCGCCAACTTCAAGCGGTTCTGTATTTCAACCGCTGCTAAGTCAGGATCAGCAGAAATATCAAATGTTACTGTAGCTGAAAAACCACCGGAGTTTGAGCTATTGGACTCCATGTAGAGCATTCCCGGCGTTCCGTTCAACTCTTGCTCAATAGGTGTAGCAACCGCTTGGGATACCGTCAGTGCACTGGCACCGGGATACGAAGCACTAATCTTCACCACCGGCGGTGTTATCTGCGGATATTGGTCAATGGGAAGCATCGTCAGTCCGATGATACCCACAATGACAATCAGTATAGAGATGACAGCCGAAAATACCGGTCTGTCTATAAAGAAACTTACTTTCATACGCTCTCCCCTCCCTCTTCACCTTCTTTCTTCAACAGGGCATTGTTAACTTTAACTTTCATCCCCGGGCTCAGTTTATGGTATCCTTCTACCACTATTGTTTCACCCGGCACCAAACCTCTCTCCACCACTACTTGATTCTGGAATTCCGGTCCTAACTCTATAAAACGACGTTCTACAGTAGAATCACGACGCATAACAAACACATAGGCACCACCTTTTTCTATAATAACAGACTTCAGGGGGACCACTGTTGCATTCTCCCGCACATCCAGCAATAGCTTCACTTTAGTAAACTGGCCCGGAAGCAATACGTGTTTCGGATTAGGCATTTCGGCACGAACAGAGAAAGTACCGGTACGTGGATCAACCTGCGGTTCGGCAAAGTCGACCAAGCCTTTGAAAGGATAAACTGTATTATCGGCAAGTGTAATAGAAATATTCGGCTGCCAGGAACGGGTAGAATCTTTCTGTCCCAGATTCACGTTACGTTCCTTGGTTTTCAGATAGTCTAATGCTGTCATACTGAAATCTACCAGTACCGTATCGCTTTTCACGATATTGGCAAGCAATGACTTGCCGCCCGTACCGACCAATGTACCAAGGTCTACATACCGTTCACTGATGTGCCCGGCCAGCGGAGAGCGAACCACTGTATATCCAAGTTCCAGTTCTGCCTGGTCAAGATCGGCCTGACTCATAGCAACACTGGCCACTGCTGTTTCATAAGCAGCCACCGCGTTATCCAAATCTAATTGACTGGCAGCATTTTGTTCATACAAGGGGCGAATACGCTCCAAGTCACGTTGTGCTTTTTTAGCTTGTGCTTCATCTTTTTTCAGCTGTGCACGAGCCTTATCCGCTTTAGCACGATACTGATCCTGATTGATAACAAACAAAACCTGATTCTTCGTCACATAAGTACCTTCTTCGAAAAGCATATTTTCCAGATATCCTTCTACGCGGGCACGCACTTCTACAAACTGTTGAGCACGAACACGTCCCACGTATTCACCATAGATTTCGACATCATCTTGTGTCACCGGTTCCACAGCTACTACCGGAAGATCCGGTGCAGGTGCCGGGCGATGAGTAATAAACCAGTAAATCGCTACTAACAGTACTATACCAATTGCGGCAATCACTGCCTGTTTTTTCGTTATTCTGAATTCTCTCTTCTTAAAAAACGGTTTCATAAGCTCTCTGTTTATGTTAATGTTAAAAACCCTATAAATAAAAAACACAACCAGCGTGCCAAAGTTCGATGGCTATACCTTTATTATTCATAGTCAAATCATTAAAGTTTTAACAAAGGATTATGTGAGTGGGGAATTCGCTCTACAAGTGTGGAATTATTCCACAAAAAAAGTCCGAACAAACTGTCCGGACTTCTCTTTTACTTAACTGAAACTTCTTATTCTTCATCATCATCCAATGACTCCGTATATTCCAGTTCTCCTTGAACTACAAACAGAATTTCTTCCGGATCATACTCACCCATCTCATCTTTGTGGGCTTCTTTGATGATGTAATCTACGATTTGCCCCAAGTCGACTTCGATGCATCCATCTTCATCCGGCTTTGCATCCAAGATGCCGCTTTCAGAATAATACTCGTCAATCAAATCGAGGAAATAATAGAGTTCATCATCGGAGTATTTCTCTTTTAACTCCTGCGGCAAATAATTCTTGATGTATTCGATGGTTTTTTCGTCATCGAGATCATCCTTTAAGAAATCGTCTTCCAGTCCCATAACAGTTAGTTTTTTTAAGGGTTAATACCTTATTATATTATGCTCCTATAAAAGCATCTTTTTTATCTTGTCATCAAAAGCAGATTTGCCAGCAGAACCTACCTGCTTGTCAACCAACTCACCGTTTTTAAAGAACAATACGGTAGGAATGTTACGGATACCATATTCAGCAGCCACATCACCATTCTCATCTACATCACACTTACCGATGAGAACCTGTCCTTCATACACTTCTGCCAATTCTTCTATGATAGGACCTACCATCTTACAAGGACCACACCAAGGGGCCCAAAAGTCAATCACTACAGGCTTACCTTCTGCAAGGATTTCCTTATAGTTGCTGTCTGTAATTTCTAAAGCCATTGCGTTAATGATTAATTATTTAATGTTTAATGATTACTGTCAAATTATTTACGGAAGCAAAGATAACTAATTTATCCGGAATTCCAGTTCGGGACGATCATTTAAATAAGAGATTAACTCACGTCCTACCGAAAGTTTCACAGGCCGGGAAATCATGTCCACTACCGTCTTACTATCAGGATCACTCACTTTAAAATAGAGTTCCGTTGTACCCGGATTCCCTTTCATTAGTGCAGCAAGCTCCGTAACCAGAGCCTGGTTCAACACTGAAAGCGGTATCAGGATAGTAATTTTAGAAATCAGTTTCTCTTTCACATCCGGAAGCAATTCCATAGAAGTAATCTTAACTTCCAACTCATCCTGCTTCCACTGTTTAGGTTGGCAACGAGCCTTAATGAAAAGGAAGGTACGTTCACCCAAATATCCCTGATAGGTTACCCAGTCATTACCAAAGAACGGAAGCTCAGCCGAACCGGAATAGTCTTCAATCTTCGCAATGCCATAAGGATTACCATTTTTACTGATTCCCCGACGCACAGAAGTCACAATACCTCCCATCGTTATCTCTCGTCCGGCAAGTGCTGTTTTATCTTCCAGCTCAGCCATACGTGTATTGCATACATGCTGCAATACTACAGAATATTCATCCAGCGGATGAGCAGATAGATAAATGCCTACCAGATCACGCTCCTTGTTCAACCGGTCCAGATCACTCCAGCGTTCAGCTTCAGGTATTTCGGGAGTAGCAATGTCCACTACATTATCTCCACCGAACAAAGAGTTGGCAGCCGCTGCCTGGTCTGCCTGATAACGGTTACCATAACGTACTAAAGTTTCCAGAAAAACCTCATTTTTGGAATTCACGGCAAAGTATTGTTCACGTTTCAATTCCGGAAACTCATCAAAGCCACCTGCCAAAGCAAGACATTCCAGATTCTTCTTATTACAAGCTGTCAGATTGACCCGCTGCACAAAATCGAATATACCTTTAAAAGGACCATTCTTCTCGCGCTCTTCCATGATATTCAGTACAGCGCCTTCGCCTACTCCCTTCACTGCACCAAGACCGAAACGGATATTTCCTTCCGGGTTAACAGTAAACTTCAGATTACTCTCATTCACATCCGGACCAAGAACTTTGATGCCCATCGATTTACATTCATCCATCAATTTGGTGATATCAGTAATGTTCGACAAACTTCGGCTCATCACAGCTGCCATATACTCTGCCGGATAGTTCGCTTTCAGATATGCAGTCTGATAAGCTACCCATGAATAGCATGTGGCATGAGATTTATTGAAAGCATAGGATGCAAATTTCTCCCAGTCTCCCCAGATTTTTTCAAGTACCTTCGGATCATGCCCATTCTTACGTCCGCCCTCGACAAATTTAGGTTTCATGTGATCCAGTTTGTCACGCAGCTTCTTACCCATCGCTTTACGCAGAGCATCGGACTCACCACGGGTGAAGTCCGCCAACAAACGTGACAAAAGCATCACCTGTTCCTGATACACCGTAATACCATATGTATCCTTCAGATACTTCTCCATGACAGGAATATCGTACTCAATCGGCTTCCGCCCATGTTTACGGTCGATAAAATCCGGAATATAATCCATAGGCCCCGGACGATAAAGGGCATTCATTGCAATCAAGTCTTCAAAAGTAGAAGGCTGCAACTCACGCAGGTATTTCTGCATACCGGCAGATTCAAACTGGAATGTACCGATAGTACGCCCGTCACTATATAATTTATAAGTAACAGGATCGTCAATAGGCACCTTATCTATATTTAATGCCATTCCACGATGCAAACGCACATTTTCCACAGCCTCCTTGATGATTGATAATGTTTTCAATCCCAGGAAGTCCATCTTGATCAAACCTGTATCTTCAATTACCGAACCTTCATATTGGGTAACAAGCATCTTCTCACCCGTTTCCTTATCATCGGCAGTACTTACAGGTACCCAGTCAGTAATATCATCACGGCAGATAATCGTACCACAGGCATGCACACCGGTACCACGCACATTGCCTTCTAGCATCTTGGCATATTTCAGTGTATCGCGCACCAAAGGATCGGGAGAAGCTTCCGCTGCTTGCAGTTCAGGAACATAATCAATGGCATTCCGCAGATTCAACTTCTTATCGGGTATTTTATCAGGAACCAATTTAGCCAGACGGTCAGACTCAGAAAGAGGAAGTTTCTGCACACGGGCAACGTCTTTAATAGCAAGCTTGGTAGCCATTGTACCATAAGTAATGATATGCGCCACTTTTTCCTGGCCGTACTTTTGCGTCACCCAACGAAGTACTTCTCCACGTCCATCATCATCAAAGTCGATATCGATATCAGGCAATGATATACGGTCGGGATTCAGGAAACGCTCAAACAGCAAGTCATATTTAATGGGATCGATTTTCGTTATCTGCAAACAATATGCTACCGCTGAACCGGCTGCCGATCCACGACCCGGACCTATCGAAACTCCCATATTACGCCCGGCAGCAATAAAGTCCTGTACAATGAGGAAGTATCCCGGAAAACCCATTGTCTTCATGATGTAAAGCTCAAACTTCAACCGTTCCATCACCTCATCAGACAGGGGATCTCCATAAAAAATCTTAGCACCGTCAAAAGTCAATTTAGCGAGATAATCCGCTTCCAGTTTGATACGATATAACTTTTCATATCCGCCTAAACGTTTGATTTTAGCTTTGGCCGCATCCTCATCCAGCACTACATTACCATTTTCATCCTGAGTGAATTCATCAAATAAATCCTTCTCAGTATATTTCTGCCGATAGCCTTCTTCTGTTCCAAAGTCTTCAGGAATAGCAAAAGTAGGCATGATAGGTGCATGGTCAATGGAATAGTATTCTACTTTATCCAGAATTTCAAGGGTATTGGACAAAGCCTCAGGAACATCTGCAAAGAGTTCATTCATCTCTGCCTTCGTCTTCATCCATTCCTGCTTGGTATAAAGCATACGATTCGGATCATCCAGATCTTTACCGGTACTCAAACAAATCAGCCGATCATGTGCCTCAGCATGTTCTTCATTCACAAAGTGAACGTCATTGGAACAAATGAGCTTAATATTATATTTTTTTGCAAACTCCATTAATTTGGCATTTGCCTTCTGCTGCAACGGATAAGCTTCATGGTTGGCACGCGGTATAGTAGCCCGATGCCGTTGTAATTCCAGATAATAATCTTCACCGAAAAGATTTTTATACCAGCGTATGGCTTCCTCCGCATCTTCCAGCTGGTCATTTATAATCTTCTTAGGCACTTCACCACCAATACAAGCCGAACATACAATCAACCCTTCATGGTATTTTTCCAATTCGTTACGGTCGGTACGCGGACGCATATAGTAGCCCTTGGTCCAAGCCCTGGATACTAACTTAATCAGATTATGATAGCCTTTCTCGTTTTTCGCCAATACAATTAAGTGCCAACCGCTTTGGTCGGGCTTACCTTCTTTTTTATCCATAGTACGGCGAGCCACATACATCTCACAACCAATGATTGGTTTGAACAGCTTATTTTCAGCTTCCGCAATCTTCGCACGACAGTCAGCAAGTTCTGCTTCCTTATCATCGCAAGCAATCTCGCCGCTTTCAATACCGGCCATCCGTTTTTTAAGATCTTTGATCTCACCCTTCGGTCCGCTATTCTTTTTGTTAACGTAGTTAGTGAATTCCTTAATGCCGAACATGTTACCGTGGTCAGTCACGGCTATTCCCTTCATTCCATCCTTCATAGCCTTGTCCACCAACGCACTTACGCTGGCCTGACCATCGAGTAAGGAATACTGGGTATGAACGTGCAAATGAACAAAATCCTGCATAAATATCTCCTTTCAATTAAGAGCATAAAAGTACAACCTATATAAGACCTAACAAAAATATTTCCCTAAAAGTTATCAACAGATGCATTTCTCTCTCCAAATGCTTGTTAGATTTTCAAAATAAGCCTATTTTTGCCGATAATTTGTATTCAAGAGAATAAAACAACATTAGATGAGTCGACTAAAGAAGCTAAAAAAGATACGAATTCACCGCGAAGGGACACATACACTGGCCGGCAGCTTACTATTGCTATTGGCCGTCAATTCAGTCCTCTATTTTGGACTGGAATGCAAATTGCCATTCTATATCGTAGCGGTGGTCAGTATCGTCCTGTATGGAATGCTGGTGAATTTCTTCCGATGCCCTATTCGCCTATTTGGCCAGGAAGACACCGAAAAGATTGTGGTGGCACCTGCCGATGGCAAAATAGTAGTCATAGAAGAAGTGGAGGAAAACGAGTACTTTCACGACCGTCGTCTTATGATTTCTATTTTTATGAGCGTCATCAATGTACATGCCAACTGGTATCCGGTAGACGGAACCGTAAAGAAGGTGGCACACCATAATGGTAAGTTTATGAAAGCCTGGCTGCCGAAAGCCAGTACCGACAACGAACGCTCTACAGTGGTGATTGAAACTCCCGAAGGTGTAGAAGTAATGGCTCGTCAGATTGCCGGAGCTATGGCACGACGTATCGTCACTTATGCTGAACCCGGTGAAGACTGTTATATCGATGAACACATGGGCTTTATCAAGTTCGGATCTCGTGTAGATGTTTATCTCCCGTTGGGCACAGAAGTGTTTGTAAAAATGGGACAAACCACCACAGGAAACCAGACCGTGATAGCCAAACTAAAATAACTAAGCAATGGCTAACTGTATTACTCGCCATATCCCCAATACACTGACATGTCTGAATCTGTTCTCTGGCTGTATTGCATGTGTTATGGCATTCGAGTTCAAGTATGACTGGGCTCTGACTTTTATCATTATCAGTGCTGTATTCGACTTCCTCGATGGAATGTCGGCGCGGGTATTGCATGCCCCTTCTCCCATTGGAAAAGAATTGGACTCCCTGGCGGACGATATCAGCTTTGGGTTAGTACCTTCAGTTATCGTATTCTCCTTATTGCGTGAGACGACTTACCCCGGTTGGATGAGCAACTTTCAGGAATATGTTCCCTATTTTGCTTTTCTCATTGCCATATTTTCAGCACTGCGTCTGGCTAAATTCAATATCGATGAACGCCAAACCAGCTCATTCATCGGACTGAATACTCCAGCCAATACATTGTTTTGGGCAGCAGCCGCTGCACAATACCATGACTGGCTGATACAAGGCGGGATAGTTCTGTATGGATTACTAATCTGTATTGTATTATTCTCCCTGCTGCTGATTTCCGAATTTCCAATGTTTGCTTTCAAATTAAAGAACCTCTCTTGGGAAGAAAATAAAATCCGTTATTTGTTTTTGATAGTCAGTATTCCCCTACTTATTTTCGTAGGACTTGCAGCTGTCATAGGTTGGTACATCATTCTATGCTGGTTTGTTAGAAAGAAACTCTAAACAAATCTTTTGGCACAGTTGTTGTACTATCGTTCGTAAGACGAACAATATATAAAACGATTAGCCCATGTTTCATATCTTAGGATTTATATTTATCATCATAGTCGTTATTCTGGTCATCGGACTCAGTATCATCGGCACCGTTCTCCGGACTATTTTCGGACTGGGAGGAAAGCGTCGTTCTTCCTCCGGCACTTATCAATCCGGTCAAAGCTATTCTTACTCAGGTGGCCAGCAACAAAACACTTCCTCTCAAACTGACGAAGAAACCACCTCTGAAGGGAATAATATTCATAGAAAACACAAAAAACTCTTCTCTAAAGATGAAGGAGAGTATGTGGATTTTGAAGAAATTAAAGAATAATCAGACTTTAGCCATACCGGTAAGGATGTATTTACCTTTCAATTTATGCTCTTTCATATAAATTTGAACCTCCATCCGGCAGGCTGACACCAAGGCATGTCCCGTCAATCTTTCATTCATAGCTTTAATAAATGAATACTCTGTGTCGTCGTGTATAAAAGATATGCGATGATATTCCATTATTATAATGTATTTAAGTATCTGTTAAGCCTCCAAATATACGGATAAAATACGTAGTAAAATTAAAAAAGGAATATAAAAAGAGAATCCCGGCAAAGAAGTCCTCTGCCAGGATTAACTCAAACTTTCATTATTTTACTGCCTAACCAGTCTACCTTCGATTACCTCTCCTTACAATCCGTCCATATAGCTACAAATGTAAGTGAACTTGGTGAGGGCAAAAGTATACAGAAAGAGCAGAATATGATTTCTAAAAATGATATTTCTAAAAGAAAAAGACAATCAACTAAACAACAACAACTTACTATTGCTATTTCAAAAGTATTTTGACGATTTCATATTCTTTTTGACGATTTGTTATCGTGTAAAATGGAGATAATAATAAGTAAATGAAAGCATAATTTAATTTTTCAGACTTCAACGCCGTTTTGCAGCAAAGAAATCTTTCATCAAGGCAGCACAATCATCAGCAAGAATCCCTTTCACAACTACCGTTTTCGGATGTAATGCCTGTGGTGCATAACGCTGATATCCACGCTTTTCATCTTCAGCACCAAATACAAGCCGCCCCATCTGCGCCCAGGCTATTGCACCGGCACACATGACACAAGGTTCAACCGTAACATAAAGAGTACATTCATTCAGATATTTTCCGCCAAGGGTAGAAGCAGCAGCAGTAATTGCTTGCATTTCAGCATGGGCTGTCACGTCTGTCAATGTTTCTGTCAGGTTATGGGCACGTGCTATAATACGCTCTTTGCAAACAACAATCGCCCCAACAGGCACCTCTCCTCTTTCTGCCGCCTTACGTGCTTCTGCAAGTGCTTGCTTCATATAAAAGTTATCGTCCACCACCCTTTTACCTTTAATTTTTAATTTTCAGTTTATCTACGCATATCATGTTCTCCAAAAAGAGTCGGATAATCTTCTTCCATATTTTTATGGATAAACATGAGAATAGTCTCCCGAAGCCAGCGTGATTTATTCGTTATCTTGTACTTCTCCAGATAACGGTCTACAATCCGCAGCTCTTCCTCGCTCATCAGACATACGATGCGCTGTTCACGTTTCGGCTCTTCGGGTGTTGCTTTCGCACACGTTTTATCTCTCTTTCTCATATTTACTGCAAAATTAGTTTTACTTCTGTAAATACAAAGCAGAAAAAACGTATTTTTGCATAGAAACAGCTAAAATAGGGATAAATACAGGTATGGCAGCACACAATACCCTTGGAAAAGATGGAGAAGACACCGCAGTAGCGTATCTGGAACGCAATGGATATGTCATTCGCCACCGTAATTGGCGCAAAAACCATCTGGAACTGGACATTGTGGCAGTCAAAGATGAATTGCTGATTGTAGTGGAAGTAAAGACACGAAGCAATACGGAATACATCGAACCGCAAGATGCCGTTAATTGGCAGAAAATACGCCACATTGTAGTGGCTGCCGATGCATATATCAAGCATTTCAGTATAGATATTCCTGTTCGTTTTGATATTATCACCGCGGTCGGCAAAGCTGGAGCATTTGAAATAGAACATATTAAGGATGCATTTTATCCGCCAATGTTCTGAATTATAAATTGCAGTAAAATGAATATAAACGAACTCATAGCCCAACCGGAAGGACGACGTCTGGAATTCAAAGGTGAACTTCCTACAAATTCGGATATAGCCAAAACCATTGTAGCTTTTGCCAACGATGCCGGTGGAGATATCTATATAGGGATTAATGATAAGCCACGTCAAATCATTGGATTACCAGAAAATGAATTAACTCAGATAGAGGAACAAATCAGTAATATGATATATGATAGATGTTATCCTACTATTCTACCAGAAGTTTCATTCCTTTCTGTAGAAGAAAAGCATCTTATTCGTATTTGCATATATCGGGGCAGCATGCCTCCTTACTATCTGAAAGAGAAAGGAAAATTGAAAGGCACATATATCCGTGTAGGTTCTACTAATAAATTAGCAGATGAATCTATCATTGCATCATTAGAACGTAAACGCAGAAATATATCTTTTGATAGTGAAATTATTATGGATAAGCCTGCAAGCAGTTTGATCATTGATGGTTTCAAAGAACTGTATAAGGAAAAAACTGAAGAAGAAATAAATCTGCAAGTTTTAAGGAAGCTTGAATTAATAAAATTAGAACAAGATAAAGAATACCCCACCAATGCGCTCATTCTTTTTTCAGACGATTCATTACGTAAATCATTTTTTCCTAATGCCAAAATAGAATGCGCACGTTTTAAAGGGATAGGAACAGAAGAATTTATCGATCAAAAAAGCATTTCTACTCATATAGGCTTGCAAGCTGAAGAAGCGTATAACTTTGTTCTGCGACACATCAACAAAAGTGCTACAGTCGAAGGCATATATACTGTATCTCGTTGGGAATATCCAGTCAAAGCTATTCGTGAAATCATCCGTAATGCTGTAGTTCATCGTGACTATTCATTAACAGGTAAAGACATCAAAGTGGCTATATACGATGACATGATTGAAATCAGTAGTCCCGGTTTATTACCGCCATCTATTGATTATTCCGCAATGGAAAGTCGTCAGTCGGATGCACGTAATAAAGTCATTGCTCCCGTATTCAAGCGCATAGGAATCATTGATCAGTGGGGAAATGGCCTTAAGCTTGTTGCCCAAGAATTGAGGGAATACCCTGAAATAGAATTGAAGTGGAGAGAAGTCGGCCTGTCTTTTCAAGTACAATTTATAAAGAAAAACTATAAAACTATCCCCACAAATGTCGGTAACAATGTCGGTGATGTCGGTGATGTCGGTGATAATGTCGGTGATGTCGGCAATATTGATAACAATATCAGCTATAATAAATTGAAAGTCATACAATTGATCTTACATAATCCGAATATCACAACTAAGGAAATAGCTGAAACCTTAGGAATTAGCACACGCCAGTGTGAACGTATCATCGCAAAACTTAAACAATCCGGAAAATTATTACGCAAAGGTTCTGCAAGAACCGGTTACTGGGAGATTAATAACAATTAAAAATATCTGGAAGTTATTATGGATATAGAAACTGCCCGCGAATACTGCTTAGCCAAGAAAGCAGTCACAGAATGCCTTCCATTCGATGAGTATTCACTTGTAATGAAAGTTATGGATAAAATGTTCGTACTGATTGATCTGGAGTCCTCCAACAAAATTTGCATGAAGTGTGACCCTGAGTATGCCATAGAGTTGCGCGAACGTTACTCAGCCATCGAAGGCGCCTATCATTTTAATAAGAAATACTGGAATCAGGTTTTTCTTAATGGAGATGCAGACGATAAGTTGATAAAGAGTCTCATTGACCATGCTTATGAGGAAGTCTTAAAGAAGTTCACCAAGAAAATGCGTGCCGAATATGAAGCCTTACCCTGACATGAATAAAGAGCCCAACGTACATCTTCCCTCTGCGAAATTTCCTGTTCCCCTCCTCGTATTAATGGAAACAGACTCCACCAATCGGCACTTAACGCAACTTTGCGATGAACAAGGAACCGATATTCCGGAATTTATGACGGTGATTACCGAACGCCAAACTGCCGGTAAAGGACAACGTGGCAACAGTTGGGAATCGGAAGATTGTAAAAACATTACATTCAGCTTCGTACTTTACCCTACATTCATTGAAGCGCGTCAACAATTCATTCTTTCCCAGCTCATCTCACTCTCCATCAAAGAAGAATTGGATGAATGGGCTGAAGGTTTTTCCATAAAATGGCCGAATGACATTTACTGGAATGAAAAGAAGATTTGCGGCATACTGATAGAGAATGACCTTTCAGGACATCATATCGGACGCAGCATTTCCGGTATCGGAGTGAATATCAATCAGGAAGTTTTCCGAAGCAATGCCCCTAATCCGGTATCTCTAAAACAGATTACAGGAGAAGATCATGACCGATATCTGATACTTGCCAATATTATGAAACGAATAAAAGAGTACTATACCCTTTTGCAAACAGACTGTTCAGGTAAAACAGCAGACTTAATCAACACCCGTTATGCTCATTCCCTATTCCGTCGGAATGGCTTTCATCGCTATGCAGATGCGGACGGCGAATTCATTGCCCACTTGCTACGCGTAGAACCGGATGGGCGATTTATTCTTGAAGACCAGGCAGGAAAGGAACGTGGATATTTGTTTAAGGAAGTACAATATATTCTTTAGAGTTCAAGGCACAACTAAAAGTTAGTATCAACTTACCCTCACTACCCTCACTTTTAAAATAGATTGATGATAATTAGACTATTAGGTGTGAGTGAGAGTAAAAATCGGGCGTGAGAGTAAGTGACCTACTCTCACGCCCGATTTTTACATTTTACGTCATAACTACCTTTATTACAACACAATACTTTACATTTAGTGCATATATCGGACGAGTCTGTAATCCAATATTTTTAGCCTTCCTTCCCCGCGTAAATGGCGGATATGCCCCATTGCAGTCGTTTTCATCATACCGCATATCCTTTGGAAGTCACCTTTTGTCATCATGTGGTTTTGACTGAAATAGCTGGTCAGTGGAGTGTTCAACATAAGAGATTATTTTGTTTACTCTTAAGAAACATTCCGTTCACCCTTAGGAATGATTGGACACCAACCTTGGTCAACAGGCTTGTTAACCTTGGTTGATCGGCTTGTTGACCGTCATTAACGAGCCTGTTGACCAAGGTTAACATCCAATCAGACTTACTACCAAGACACCAAACAAGCAGAGCAAAGTCAAATGCCCCCCTATGTATTTCTCAATTACTATTGAAGCTTTTACTCTGAAATGAATGGGCTGAACTTTTTTGAAATAAATGTAGAATAATATGTTTAAAGCATTATGGATCTCTCACCTACCTACCACTGATTTATTATTCAGCCACAAAAATAGAATACATTATCGCCAAGAAAATAAAATATTTTCCAAAGAAACACTATCTTTGTAGGTATGAAAACAAACACACGATTCATACTACTAACCTGCCTACTGCTATGCTTCTACGCATGTGACAGAAAACCTTACCCGCAATCACTGATTATAGCGGACAGTTTGGCAAGCATACAGCCGGATAGTGCTATTACTCTATTAAAAACACTGGAAGACAACATAAAGACAGAATCAGAGTCTACGCAAATGTATTATCGATTACTCTGCATCAAAGCAAACGACAAAGCATATATACGCCATACTTCAGACAGCTTGATACTTCCTATACTACATTATTATATAAAGAAAGAAGATGAAAAGCATTTGCCGGAAGCTTACTACTATGCAGGACGAGTGTATAGGGATTTAGGAGATGCACCACAGGCATTAGACTATTTTGAAAAGTCCTTAGAGACACTCCCAAAAAACAAAAAGCATAAACTTAAAAGTTATATTTACAGTCAAATGGGAACATTGTTTCTATATCAAGGTTTATATAATGAAGCATTGGAGATATTCAAGAAAAAATATGCATGTGACATAGATTTAAAAGACAGCGTTGGTATTATTTATACTTTAAGAGATATAGCTGGTACCTATCGTGATATAAATCAAAAAGATAGTTCAATTTATTACTACCAAGCAGCGTATGATTTGGGAAAAGAACTGAAAAGACAAGATCTCATCAACATGGTACAAAGCCAGATTGCTGGCCTTTACATACAGTCTAAAAAGTACGATTTAGCAAAAATTGCCTTGCAAGATGCCCTGACTGACATTAAACATTCCAATAAAAGTGGTATTTATTCCATTGCAGCAAAACTATATCATAAAATAGGAATGACAGATTCCGCCGTTTATTATTATAGAGCTTTATTAGACTTTGGTACTATTTACGCCAAAGAAAATGCCCATCGCAGTTTGGCAGAGATTACAATGAAGGAAAACAATTGTCTGCTTGCCATACAACACATTCAAGCATACCTTCAATGTGTTGACTCTATTCAAAAAATCACTTATACGGAAAGCCTGCACCAAATGCACTCATTATATAACTACCATTTACGAGAAAAAGAAAATTATCGATTGAAGAATGAAAACCAAAAGAAGGCCGATTACCTCAAATATGGCTTAATAGGATTTGCAGTTGTCATAGCCTCTTTCTTTAGCTACCATCAGTATAATAAACGCAAAAAACAAGAACTAAAGTATCAGCTTCAAAAGGCTGAACAAATGAAAGTTGAAAATTACAAAAAGAGCCAACAATTCATAGAGGAAAACAATGCCCAAATCCGAGAATTGGAGAAAAAGTTGAACGATATGAATTCTGCAAACGAAATTTTAAGAAAAGAAATACAAGACCAAAAGGAATTGCTCTGCCAAGAAACACGCCGAGCAGAAATAGAGCAAAGCAAACAAGAAAAGGCACAAAAATCCCTGTTCGATTCCGACATATGCCAATTACTCAAGAAAAGACTGCTCGATCCTCAAGGACGTATATTCATCACCACTGAAGAATGGATAACCTTAGAAAACACCTTGAAAGAAATATATCCAAATTTCTTCGAAAAGTTAAAGGGTATTTATGCCTTCAATGAATTTCAACTACACGTTTGTATGCTCATCAAAGGCGGTTTTTCTCCTTCTGAAATAGCCAAACTGACCGAGCATCCCAAAGAAACCATTACTTCAACACGTAGAAGATTATACGTCCGAATCTTCCAGAAAAAAGGGAAACCTGAAGAATGGGATAATTTCATCATAACATTGTGAATCACATAGACAAAACTGCACACTGTGTGCAACATACAAATTCTCACTGCACACTACTATGCACACACATCTTTTACTTTAAAACACTTACAATATAAAAAAAGTGTGTTCTTTTGTAGCATTAAGAAACCAAAAATCTGGAACAATGAAACTGATAAAATCATTACTACTACTTATTAGCCTTTTATGTTGCCATAGTATTTTAGCAGAAGAAAAGGTAATAACACTCAACGACATCAATCACAATGACGAATGGGTAGAAGACGAACGCTCCATCACTATAAATCCCATTGCTACCATTGAGGGAAATACAATACGTATTTATTCAAACATAACAATAGAGAATGTGTCGATTGTTATAAAAGATCAATCCGACAATGTAATATATTCTAATACCAGTATAGTAAATTCACGATGCCACACGTTTGAGGTATTTGATTTACTAAAAGATGACTATATATTGGAACTTAAAATAGGAAATGATTCTTTTTATGGATGTTTTTCCAATTAAGACGATATCTAATGTACAAAAGAGCCACCAAGAGATAAGAAAACGGAGTCACTTACTCTTGCGAAAAAACGATCAATAGACTCCACCAAAAATTTAAATTATGGAAAAGATTACTGAAAAAGAAATGCTTGCCATCATGGGAGGTAAATTAATGGAACTGAGTGCATGCGACTTAGTCATTGCAGAAGGAAATGCTCATGGAAATGATCCTGACTATGATTGGGATGGCTGGAATGAAGCATTTGACAATGCATGTTTGTAAAAGTTCATGTTTTTCACCCAGAGAGCACGTCAACTTGTATAATACAAACTGATAATTCAAATATTACAGTTCAATTCATACAATTTGTTGTGCTCCCTGTGGTTAATTATAGTCCATTATGCATTGGATTTTAGAAATATCATTTTCATATAAATAGATTTAGATTCCAAATGAAAGTAAAATACATCATCTTTTTTATCTGCAGTTTAACAACTCACATATTATATGCACAGAAAGTAGAAGTTATTGAGCCTGCAGTGTTAGAATGTGAATATTACAAACGTGTAGTAACTGACACATTAGATAGGAAAAATGACTATAAAGCAGAACCGGCAAGACTCCGAATCGGGAAAAACAGTAGCATGTTCTATTCCCCAAGAGAATTGCGGTGGGATTCGTTAGGAACAGACAGAAAAAAAAGAGCCATGATGTTTATAGAATACTCAAGAAAAACCGGAGGAAAAAGTCCAAGCGGGGTTTTCCATGAGTATGTTTATAAGAATTTTCCAGAAAACAAGGTGACAGTATTCAATCATTTCGCTCTGATGAATTGGACCTATGAGGAAGAGTGGGAAAAACCACAATGGGCACTAAAAGATTCCACTAAAGTAATATTGGAATATTCCTGCCAACTAGCCATTAGTCATTATCGTGGACGAGTCTGGTATGCTTGGTTCACTTTTGACATTCCTATCAGTGAAGGACCGTGGAAACTATGTGGATTACCAGGGCTGATTTTAGAAGCTTATGACAAAGACAAAGACTATAGTTTCACAGCTACAGGCTTAGTAAGCAAAGGAATACAACCAGTAGGCATTTATGACTTCTATGGACATGACTGGGCAAAAACTACCCGAAAAAAATATTTAGAGACCCGTTACAAAGAGTTACATACCGATCCGACCGAAAGAATGAGTACAATGTACGGATTGAAACGTTCTGAAGGAAAGAAAGAACTAAAACATCGCAATTACGACTTTGAAGAAACTGATTATCACTAGAAATACGACTCATCATGATGTCTAACAAATGCAACTTGACAGATACGCTCTATTGCTACAGCAAGCTTTACAAAAGTAGCATTCACAAAGAAGATGTGCAAATCTTATTGGAATCATCTCCTGCATATCCGACAATGTTGAGCTTATATCGTACTCTCCATTCTATTGAAATAGAATGTAATGTCATAAAGGCAAAATTTGAAGACATTGCAACGTTAAACAAGCCATTCTTGGCTCATCTGAAAGGTCAAACAACAGACAATATAATTCTCATAAAAAAAATAGTCAGTAATAATATTCTATGGTATAATACAGCAAATTCTCGTTTCTACAAAGAAAGTATTGACACTTTTCTAAAAAAATGGGATGGTATCATTCTATATAGTACAGATAAAGAGATTAGTATAAACAGAAGATGCATATATATCTATATAACTTTACTTTGCTTATTTGCTATCCCTTTTTTCAATATTATTAACTTAGCAATTGTTGCTTTAAATATCATAGGTCTTTATAGCTCATATATCATATTTGCACATGAAAAAGGAAAGCGTGGAACAGTATTAAATAAAATATGTAAAGTGGGAAAACATATTGATTGTGACAGTGTAGCACATTCAAAATTTTCACGTTTCGGTAATATTACTTTAGCTGATTTAGGACTAGTATATTTCGGAACAGCATTATTTTTTTCTTTTTCCCTTTTATATAATCCATTTAATATCAACACAAGTGAAACATATTCAGCAATACTCATCATTAGCTGTCCGTTCATCTTATATTCCCTATCCGTTCAACTTTATATAAAGAAATGGTGTATTCTATGCCTTTCGTTAGATTCTATTATAATATTGCAAGCCTGTCTTTTCTTTATCAAAGAAGATTTTAGTTTTACAAATACTATAACACCATTTTTTCAAATCTCGTATTTCTTTCCACTAATACTATTAGCTGTCATTTTATTAAAGAAGTACTCCACAACTAAAAGCCAATATATCGAACAAAAAATACATTCTTTAAGAATACATCGCACACCTTCTGTATTCAATTTATTCATTAATAAAGCAACAGTAATACGTCAAGATGAATATGGACTTAGTATTGGAGACCCCAATGCCCCCTTAACTATTACAACTTGGATTAGTCCTCATTGTCCCCATTGCACAGAAATTGTCAAGAACATGTTCCTATTCATTCATAATAAGAAAGTACAATGGAAAATCTATTTTGCCGGAACTGATCAAAATACAGAAAACAATAGGCGCTATATAGTAGAGTTGTATTTTATTGCTTTATTCATTTCAAATAAGACACAATTCCTAAATGCTATAAAACAATGGTATAATCATGACCAGACCCCAATATTCAAGAAACTATCAAAATACGGAATTAACAAAAATGCCGAACTGATATTAGAAAAGCACATATCCTATGCCAAAGAAATAGGAATAAAAGAGTACCCAACTATTTTTATAAACAACATACGGCTTCCACAAGAATATACCTTAAACGATTTATACTATATGATATATGATCATGATATTATAAATGTCCTAAATACCTCTAATACATGAAACGCCTCATATTATTACTATTCATGCTCCTCATTTTCTGCCTTGATTATGCTTTTTCTCAAAATACCATAATCGGACATGTATCGGACAAAGCGGATCAAACTCCATTGTCCAATGTGTTGATTGTCATGAAAAGCAAAACCACTTCAAGCATCATCCGATACACACAAACAAGCATTGAGGGCGAGTTTTCAATACCTATAAAGGAAACTGATTACGAAAATTGCTTACTGCATCTGTCCTTATTGGGATATAAGCCGCAGACAATGGAACTAAAGAGGAATGTTAACAAATTCAGGGTAGAGATGGAGGTAGCTGTCACGCACCTGAAAGAGGTAACAGTAAAGGCACAAAAAATAAGAGAACAAGGAGATACACTAATTTACAATGTGGCCAGTTTCAAGGATATACAGGACAAAACGATAGGTGATGTATTACAGAAAATGCCTGGCATAGACGTTGCAAAAAGCGGCGAAATTACCTATAACGGAACAGCTATCAACAAGTTCTATATAGAAGGGAAAGATTTGTTGGAAGGGAAATATGGCATCGCCACTAATGGTATTTCTCCCGATGATGTAGGTTCTGTGGAAATCATAGAAGACCACCAACCCATTCGCGTATTACAAGGAGTCAGTTTCTCATCCCAAGCAGCAGTAAACCTTCGCTTGAAAGAAAAGGCTAAAGCTAAATGGATAATTAACGCCTTAGCAGCAGGAGGTATTTCGGAACAGCCACAAAGCGGTTTATGGATGGCAGAACTATTCATGATGAGGATGAAACAAAGAACTCAAAACATTACCCTCTATAAAAGTAATAATATCGGAAAGAGTTTAGAGAAGGAAGTAAATAATTACACAGCTAAAGAAAACGATATTGCCGATTATATCCAGATAAGCGGCCTCCGGACACCTAATTTGGAAGAGAAACGGACATTATTCAGTCGTTCGCACCTATTCTCTTCCAGCAACTTATGGGCGATAAAGCAAGACTGGGAATGCCGCGCACAAGTGAATTACCTCAACCAACGCAATACGGGACAGACTTCTGCCCTTACCACCTACTACCTGCCGGAAGGAGATCGTCTGATAACGGAAGAACAGCAATCGGTGGAACATAGCCATAAATTAACTGCCCAAGTGAGTATTGAAGGAAACAAAGAGACATTCTACCTGCAAAACAGCCTGAAAACGGATATTGAATGGAATGATGTGGAGTTGGCTACCGCCGGAAGTCTTACCAACCGACAACACGCTTCTCTGCCAAACCGGAAAATAAGCAATGACTTCAAATTGATAAAGCGATGGGGCAGTCATCTCATCACTTTCAATAGTATCAACGCGTGGAACACCTTACCTCAAAAACTGACCGTAATCCGCAACGGGACAAGTAAGCAGAGAACGGACGAGTACTCTTTCTTTTCGCACGAACAAGTAACCTATGGTTTTCATTTCCAAGGTATGACACTTTCTTTGGAAGGAGGTGCAAAAGCGCAGTTCCGTACTCTTGACAGTCAGCTGTCAGGAGTGCCCGACTCATTGGGTACAAACATTCAGAGATGGAGCACCAATAACATCCAACTTTATGTTACGCCCAAACTGGAATACCAATACCACCGGGTAGAATTTACATTAGAGAGCCCTATCCGATACTACCGTTACTTTTTCTCTCACCAGATAAAAAATGAGAATGATTGGATGGCATCACCTTCCTTACGTATCAAATGGTATATTTCCCCATATCTCTATGCCCTATTGCGCGGACGAATCACTCCCAAAGAATGCGATTTGCACTCACTATACAATGGGCTGATATTGACTGACTACCGTACCCTGACAAGAGGCATGGACTTTTACTCCACCTCTGAAAGTAAATCACTTTCAACCTCCCTAAACTTCAAACAGCCCATGCTTGGATTGTTTGCCAACATCATGGTAATGAAATCGTGGAACAGTCAGGACTATTTGTCGGAACAAGAATTCATTGGCGATTATATCCTGCGCAGTTATCGCAAAACGCCCTCCCGGAGTGACACATGGACCGTGTTCGGAACAATAAGCTACAATGTTGATTTTTTGAAAGGAACAGCCGGACTAAATGTTATCTTTCGCAATAATAACCGCACGATGTTATCCGAAGGAATACCTACTAACTATACACAAGAAAACTATAGTGTAGCTGGACGTTTGAATGGACGCATCGGACAGGTTCTAAATTGGCAATACCGCTTGAGTTACAGTCAAAACCACTTAAAAATAGACAATCAGTTTCAGCAACGGCTCAACCAGTGGGAACATGCCTTATCACTAACAGCATCTTTCTGTAAAAGATGGAACATACAAGGGACAGGTGAATATTATCGGAATGAAATAGCTAGGAAACAATTCAAGAGTATGATACTAGCAGACGGCAAATTATCCTATAATCTGAACAGCCACATGGAACTTTCTGCAACAGTTTCCAATCTTTTCAACAAGAAAAACTATGCATATACCATATACAATGATCTGAGCAGTGTAGGCTATACCCGCATGATTCGAGGAAGAGAATTTTTCGTTAGTGTATATTTGAAGAAATAATATGAAAACTTTCCAGTGCTTTAAACAGCATGACAGCATGCAATGTGGTATAACCTGCATTCAGATGATTTGCAAATATTATGGTAAAGATTACAATTTGGATATTTTATCTAAATATTGCCCAGCTACATCAGAAGGTGTATCTTTATTGGGGATTAGTAAAACCCTGAATATATTAGGCCTAAATGCCGACGCTGGAAAAATGCCAATAGAAGAACTTGCCACAATATCTTTACCATGTATTTTACACTGGAAACAGAATCATTTTGTCGTACTATATCGATTAAAGAAAAATAAATATTATATTGCTGATCCTGGAAAAGGATTGGTCACTTATACTGAACAGGAATTAAAAAAATATTGGATTAGTACCCTATCCAATGGAGAAGAGAAAGGCGTAACGCTCTGCGTTCAACCAACCTCTTCTTTCTATGAAAAACAAGAAGAGCATAAGAGTGAAAAAAGTTCCTTCTCTTTCCTCTTCAATTACTTCCGTCAATACCGCCACTACTTCGGCCAAATCATCCTTGGTTTATTGATTGGCTGCATTTTACAACTTATCTTCCCTTTCCTTACACAAGCCATTGTAGATGTTGGCATCAAACATCAAAATCTCAACTTTATCTATCTGATATTGATAGGACAACTCATGTTAACTGTCAGCCGCACAGCCGTCGATTTCATTCGCCGATGGATATTGCTGCACATTAGCATGAGAATAAACATATCATTAGTGAGTGATTTCTTCATCAAGCTATTGAAACTTCCAATGTCTTTTTTTGACACCAAATTGATGGGCGACTTGTTGCAACGAATGAGTGATCATAAACGAGTGGAAAAATTCCTCACCACACAAACACTCAGTGTCATGTTTTCATTACTCAGTTTTATTGTTTTCGGATTTGTATTACTATGCTATAATTTACTAATATTCTGCATCTTTCTTGCGGGTAGTATCTCCTACTCCATCTGGATCACCCTCTTCCTAAAACGTAGAAAACAGATAGACTACCTCTACTTCGAAAAACAAGCCAAAAACAGCAATAAGACTTATCAACTCATCACAGCTATGCAAGAGATTAAGCTACAAGACTGTGAACAACGCCGTCGTTGGGAATGGGAAGACGTACAAGCCGAACTTTTCGATGCCAATATGAAGACTCTGAAACTGCAGCAGACACAAGAAGCAGGCAGTATCCTTATCAACGAGATAAAGAACATTATAATTACCGTAGTAGCGGCAACAGCCGTGATAAGTGGACAAATGACGTTAGGTATGATGCTTGCTGTACAATATATCATCGGGCAACTGAATGCACCCATTGAGCAACTGATGAGTTTTATCTACTCGCTGCAAGATGTAAAAATCAGCTTGGAACGTATCAATGAGATTCACGAAATGGAGAATGAGGAAAGCAATCCAGATGCATTCATTGAATTTCAAAGCAAAGACAAAAGCCTAAGATTAAAAAATGTAGACTTCAAATATGATTCACATGCACCCTACAAAATCCTGGATGGAGTAGATTTCACCGTTCTTGAAGGAAAAGTGACCGCCATCGTCGGTACTAGTGGTAGCGGAAAGACAACTATTATAAAGTTGTTGTTAGGATACTATCATGTGCTGGACGGAGAAATCAATATCGGAACAACCAATATCGAACGATTCAATATGAAATGGTGGCGTAAGCAATGTGGGGTCGTGATGCAGGATGGAGTAATTTTCTCCGAATCCATAGCCCGAAACATCGCAGTAAACGACGAAGAAATAGATAAGAAGCGATTAGCCGAAGCAGCACGAATCGCCAACATAGATGAGTACGTCAGACATCTACCGTTAAAATACAACACCCTCATTGGACAAGATGGCGTAGGATTAAGTCAAGGACAAAAGCAACGAATACTGATAGCACGTGCTGTATATAAAAATCCGCAATACATCTTTCTAGATGAGGCCACCAATGCACTAGATGCAAATAATGAACGAGTAATCGTCGAAAATCTACTGGACTTTTATAAAGGAAAAACTGTCGTCGTTGTAGCCCACCGTCTAAGTACCGTAAAAAATGCAGACCAAATAGTAGTAATAGATAAAGGAAAGATCATAGAAACCGGAGTACATCAAGAACTGGTTGCTAATAAAAAAGCTTATTACAACCTTGTAAAAAATCAATTAGAGTTAGGTAAGTAAATAAAAAAATAGAATTATGGAAAACGTAGAACTCAGAAGTGAACAAGTAAGAAAAATCATTGGGCAAATACCTCCGATATTAATACGCAGTGGAATTGGCATTATGGGGGCAATTGTGGCATTACTATTGGTTGCCACTGCATTTATTCCATATCCAGAAATACTTGAAGGAGAAGTCATAATGGAAGAAAGTGACAATAAGTATATATATGCCAAAGGTTTGCTACCCTATACCTTCGTTACACAAATTAAAAAAGACATGAGTGTTGAAATAGAATTAGAAGGTTTTAATACCAGAGAATATGGCCATCAACATGGAACCATATCATATGTTTCATCGGAAGTAATAACAGATAACAAGAAAAACTATTTCTCATTTATCATCATACTAAAAGAAAATCCCTTCATACAAAAAGGAATGAAGGGATATGCATCTGTCATATTGTCAAATAAAACATTACTAGAAAGAATCGTCTCAAAATAAAGTTATTTCTATTATTTAATTTCCGCTTCTAACTTCTTAATCTTTTCCAAAGTATTTCCTGCCTCCGTCGAAGGGAACAGCTGCAACACCCGCTGCAAATAATCTTTTGCCTTGGAATAGCCGTTAGAATAGACATCAGAAAGCCCATTACGATAACGGGCATATTGCATTCGTGTAGGAGAAGTTATCTTCTTATAATCATCTTCCAACTTTTTCTTTTCACGTTCTGCCTGTAAATAGAAATAATTTCCCAGAAAAATATTAGCTTGCAAATTATTAGCATCAAGTATCAATACCTTCTCATAAGTTTTTACAGCATCTTTTTCTTTACCCCGCATCATCTCCATTTCAGCACACGATACAAGAGCAGGAACATCGTCTGAATGATACTGCAGAAATTCTCTATAAAACAAATAAGCTTTGTCATAATTCCGCTTATGTTTATAATAAGTAGCCAACTCATTTACCAAACGCGGAGCTACAGCACTGTTTTTCTCCACCTGAGTCCAATAAAACATCTCAGTCTGATCTGCCCCAGCCTTTACCGACTGGCGAAACAGACTCACCGCATAGTCATCCTGCCCCTCAGATAAGGCAGCAGACACCTTTTGAAGCAACTCCCCGGCTGATTGTGCTGAGAGCACAAAAGGGAAAGCAACCATGAATGAAAATAGTAAGGTTAAGGTTCTCATCGCTTATTAATATTACCTAGTTTTTGTTTCCGCAAATATACTCATTTTTAGAACATTATGTATTATAAAAATTGTTATTATCAAATGCCTTTTTACCATTTACGGCAAAAAGAGTACCTTTGTCGATAAATAGAACAAATCAGTGCTTTAAAATGATTGCTCAAACTCCGAATATTATCAATAGAAGAATACTTCAGATAGCTGTACCTTCGATCATTTCGAATATCACAGTTCCACTACTGGGACTGATTGATGTGACAATCGTAGGCCATCTGGGATCTGCAGCGTATATCGGAGCTATTGCCGTGGGCGGAATGCTATTCAACATCATTTACTGGATCTTTGGATTCTTAAGGATGGGAACCAGCGGAATGACGTCACAAGCATACGGCAAACACGATATGGACGAAGTTACCCGACTTTTATTACGATCCGTTGGAGTAGGATTGCTCATTGCCATTATTCTGATGGCTTTACAATATCCCATCCGTAAACTGGCATTTACTTTTATACAAACTACAGAGGAAGTAGAACAATTGGCTACACTCTATTTCCAAATTTGTATTTGGGGAGCTCCTGCCATGCTGGGACTTTACGGTTTTGCCGGTTGGTTCATTGGTATGCAGAATTCGCGTTTCCCAATGTACATTGCCATTACACAAAACATTGTGAACATCGCTGCAAGCCTTTGCTTTGTCTATTTGTTCCATATGAAAGTTGCCGGGGTAGCCTTGGGGACACTTACAGCCCAATATGCGGGATTCTTTATGGCATTATTATTATGGAGGCGATATTATGGCAAATTGAAAGAACGCATTGCCTGGCAGGAGATATTGAAAAAAGAAGCTATGCTACGTTTCTTTCAGGTGAACCGGGATATTTTCCTACGGACCCTCTGCCTGGTTATTGTCACTCTGTTTTTTACCTCCGCCGGAGCAGCACAAGGAGAAGTTGTATTGGCAGTCAACACTTTGCTAATGCAGCTATTTACTCTCTTTTCTTATATAATGGATGGCTTTGCTTATTCAGGTGAAGCGTTGGTTGGTAAATATATCGGTGCGGACAACCGTCCGGCATTGCACCGTACCGTTCGCCAGCTCTTTATCTGGGGAATCGGACTTTCTACGGGCTTCACATTACTTTATTTCTTTGGTGGCAAGGCATTCCTGGGTCTGCTCACCAATGAAGTTTCTGTCATCCGGGAAGCTGGAAATTACTTTTATTGGGTATTGGCTATCCCACTTGCAGGCTTCGCAGCTTTCCTATGGGACGGAATATTTATCGGAGCCACTGCCACCCGGCAAATGTTTTATGCAATGCTGACCGCCTCAGCCAGTTTCTTCCTCGTTTATTACTCCTTACACGAGTGGATGGGAAATCATGCCCTTTGGCTGGCTTTCATCGTCTACTTATCTCTGCGCGGCATCATGCAGGCAGTTTTAAGTAGAAAAATCTTGTACCAAAGTTAATCATTACAGACAGAAAGCGTATATTTGCAAAAACTAAATGTAATATCATAATGGCAAAGTATAAAAGAGTTCTATTAAAGCTCAGTGGTGAGAGCCTGATGGGCGAAAAACAATATGGCATTGACGAAAAGCGCCTTGCCGAATATGCAGCACAAATCAAGGAAATCCATGAGTTGGGCGTCCAGATAGGTATCGTCATTGGTGGTGGTAATATCTTCCGCGGATTGAGTGGCGCAAACAAAGGTTTCGACCGCGTGAAAGGAGATCAGATGGGAATGCTCGCTACGGTAATCAACAGCCTGGCATTAAGCTCTGCCCTGGTAGCTACCGGTGTGAAGACACGTGTACTGACAGCCGTACGCATGGAACCTATCGGTGAGTTTTACAATAAATGGAAAGCTATCGAATCTATGGAAGCAGGCGAAGTGGTTATCATGTCTGCCGGAACAGGCAATCCGTTCTTTACTACCGACACAGGCTCTTCCCTACGTGGTATTGAAATTGAAGCCGACGTTATGCTGAAAGGCACACGCGTAGATGGCATCTATACTGCTGATCCGGAGAAGGACCCTACTGCCACTAAATTTGACGAGATCACTTACGATGAAGTTCTGAAACGCGGTCTGAAAGTTATGGACCTCACTGCCACCTGCATGTGTAAAGAAAACAATCTGCCAATCATTGTATTTGACATGGACACAGTAGGCAATCTGAAGAAAGTAATGCAAGGAGAAGAGATCGGAACACTGGTACACAACTAATTTTCTCTGAAAAAACTCTGTATATCAGTGTCCTCTGTGGTGAAAATAATTATATTTGCAAAGTTTCAATTAAAGTACAATTCCAAAAACCGAAGAATATGAGAGACGTAAACGACATCTTAGATGAAGCGCAAGAGAAAATGGATATGGCCGTTATGTATCTGGAAGAAGCATTGGCTCACATCCGTGCCGGAAAGGCAGACGTTCGTTTGCTGGACGGTATCCGTGTGGATTCTTACGGAAGCATGGTTCCTATCAACAACGTAGCTGCCGTAAATACTCCGGATGCCCGTAGTATCGCTATCAAACCGTGGGACAAAAGCATGTTCCGGGTAATTGAAAAAGCAATCATTGACTCCAGTCTCGGCATTATGCCCGAAAATAACGGCGAGATTATCCGTATCGGTATTCCGCCGCTGACAGAAGAACGCCGTAGACAGCTCGCCAAACAATGTAAAGGTGAAGGTGAAACCGCTAAAGTGAGTGTGCGTAATGCTCGCCGTGATGCTATTGATGCTTTGAAGAAATCCGTTAAAGACGGTCTGGCAGAAGATGCACAAAAGGGTGGTGAAGAAAAATTGCAAAAGATTCACGATAAGTATATCAAACAGATTGATGATATGCTGGCTGCAAAGGATAAAGAAATCATGACCGTATAATTATTCAGTTGAGAGTTGAGAGTTGAAAGTTGAGAGTTACTCACATATTCAACCCTCAACTCTCAACTCTCAACTCTCAACTAAATTGAAGGGACTGGTAATAAAAAATACAGGTAGTTGGTATTTGGTAAAGACCGACGAGGGGAAATGTGTGGAGTGTAAAATCAAAGGTAACTTCCGTCTCAAAGGCATACGCAGTACCAATCCGGTAGCTGTGGGAGATTATGTGCAAATTATCTTGAATCCGGAAGGAACTGCTTTCATCAGCGAAATAGAAGACCGGAAAAACTACATTATCCGAAGAGCTTCCAATCTTTCTAAACAATCACATATTCTTGCTGCCAACCTTGACCAAAGCATGCTTATTGTTACGGTCAATTATCCGGAAACCTCCACAACTTTCATTGACCGCTTTCTGGCTTCTGCTGAAGCATACCGCGTACCCGTTAAGATAATCTTTAATAAAATAGATGCTTATGATGAAGATGAGCTTCACTATCTGGACGGACTTATCAATCTCTATACTACCATCGGTTATCCCTGTTTTAAAGTTTCGGCCAAAACGGGTGAGGGCATAGAACAAATTCAGGAAGAATTAAAAGGCCGGGTAACACTTTTCTCCGGGCATTCCGGTGTGGGAAAGTCAACCCTTATCAATGCAATATTGCCTGAACAAGACGTAAAAACCGGTGAGATTTCCACCTATCATAATAAAGGTATGCACACCACTACTTTCTCTGAAATGTTTCCCGTTCCGGGAGACGGATATATTATCGACACACCGGGTATCAAAGGTTTCGGCACATTCGATATGGAAGAGGAAGAGATAGGGCACTATTTCCCGGAGATATTCAAATTCTCTGCAGACTGCCGTTATGGCAACTGCACTCACCGCCAGGAACCGGGTTGCGCCGTACGGGAAGCTGTAAAAGAACATTATATCAGCGAGTCACGCTATAGCTCTTACCTCAATATGTTGGAAGACAAGGAGGAAGGGAAATACCGGGCAGCATATTAAAGCCACCATCACTTTATCACCTTTTTTAACGCATCTCATATTAAACCTTCCTGTTCTCAAAATGTCCAAATTCATGCTGACATAATCTGACGTAATACTAATACTGATACATGAATAAGAAAGTTAAATGGGGCATCATCATTTTTATCGGTGCCGGACTAATAGGTGGGGGTATTTATTCTCAACTCCCTAAGGAGAACAAAGAATTGGCGGCTGCAGACAAAGTTATGAGCACTAACCGCAATAATAAGAGAATACTGAATGTAAACGCAAAGATCATAAAACCTCAACTGCTGAAAGATGAAATAAAAATCAGTGGTAGCTTGTTGCCTGATGAAGAGGTAGATCTTTCTTTCGAAACTTCCGGTAAAATTATAGAAATTAATTTTGAGGAAGGTAGTCAAGTAAAAAAAGGGCAATTACTGGCTAAAGTAAACGACCGCCCCTTGCAAGCACAGTTGCAACGTCTTGTTGCCCAACTGAAATTAGCAGAAGACCGCGTATTCCGCCAAAACGCTCTGTTGGAAAGAGATGCAGTCAGTAAAGAAGCCTATGAACAGGTGAAAACAGAACTGGCAACCCTGAATGCAGACATAGACCTGATAGAGGCAAACATTGCACAAACCGAGCTTCGTGCACCATTCGACGGTGTGATTGGTTTGCGCCAAGTCAGTGTAGGAACTTACGCCTCTCCTACAACCATCGTAGCTAAACTTACTAAAGTATCTCCGCTGAAGGTAGAATTCTCCGTTCCCGAGCGCTACGCTAATGATGTAAAAATCGGTGCAGGAGTAAACTTCGGACTTGAAGGTAAGCTCGAGACTTTCCACGCTAAAGTTTATGCCCGGGAATCCAGAATGGATCAAAACACCCATACGTTGACTTTACGTGCCCTTTATCCCAATGCCAACGGTCATGTGATGCCGGGACGTTATGCGGACATTCGTTTAAGCAAAAACGAGATTCAGGATGCCCTTGCCGTTCCATCCGAAGCGATTGTTCCGGAGATGGGTAAAGATAAGATATTCCTTTATAAATCGGGAAAAGCCCAGCCTGTAGAAATACAAGCCGGCATACGTACGGAAGCCGAAACCCAAGTATTACAAGGTTTACAGGAAGGGGACACGATTATAGTTTCAGGAACATTACAACTCCGTACAGGACTCCCTGTAACTTTGGACAACATTTATTAAACCGGATGCCTTATGAATATATCTGAACTCAGTATACGGCGCCCGGTACTTTCCACGGTGCTTACCCTTATCATCCTGCTTTTCGGAATTATCGGGTACAGCTACCTCGGCGTTCGCGAATATCCGTCCGTGGACAATCCTATCATTTCGGTATCTTGCTCCTACCCGGGTGCAAATGCCGATGTTATTGAAAACCAGATTACCGAACCACTGGAACAAAATATCAATGGTATTCCGGGTATCCGTTCCTTGTCCAGCGTCAGTCAGCAAGGTTCATCCCGTATTACGGTAGAATTCGAACTATCCGTTGACCTGGAAACTGCTGCGAACGATGTGCGTGATAAAGTTTCACGGGCTCAACGCTACCTGCCCCGTGACTGTGACCCGCCTACGGTATCAAAAGCAGATGCAGATGCTATGCCTATCCTGATGGTTGCATTGCAAAGTGATAAACGTTCTCTGTTGGAATTGAGTGAAATTGCCGACCTCACTGTAAAAGAACAATTGCAGACTATTTCAGACGTTAGTAGCGTTAGTATTTGGGGAGAAAAGCGTTATTCCATGCGCCTGTGGTTAGATCCGATCAAGATGTCAGGTTATGGCATTACTCCTATCGACGTTAAAAATGCAGTAGATAAAGAAAATGTAGAACTCCCGTCCGGAAGTATCGAAGGTAATACGGTGGAGCTTACCATCCGTACGTTAGGACTGATGCATACGGCAGAAGAGTTTAACAACCTGATCTTGCGGGAAGATAATAACCGCATTGTTCGCTTCAGTGATATCGGACGGGCAGAATTAGGTCCGGCGGATATAAAAAGCTACATGAAGATGAATGGGGTACCTATGGTGGGTATCGTTGTGATTCCGCAACCGGGTGCCAATCATATTAAAATTGCCGATGCCGTCTACGAACGCATGGAACAAATGAAGAAAGACCTTCCTGAAGACGTGCAATATTCTTACGGTTTTGATAACACCAAATTTATCCGTGCTTCCATTGACGAAGTAAAGGAAACCGTATATGTGGCATTTATCCTCGTTATCATTATTATTTTCCTCTTCCTGCGTGACTGGCGCGTTACACTGGTACCTTGTATCGTAATTCCAGTTTCGCTTATCGGTGCATTTTTCGTGATGTACCTGGCAGGATTCTCCATCAATGTGCTTTCCATGCTGGCGGTAGTATTAGCAGTGGGGCTTGTAGTGGATGATGCTATCGTTATGACGGAGAATATCTATGTTCGCATCGAGCGTGGAATGCCCCCAAAAGAAGCTGGTATCGAAGGCGCTAAGGAAATTTTCTTTGCCGTAATCTCTACCACCATCACATTGGTAGCCGTATTCTTCCCCATTGTATTTATGGATGGTATGACGGGACGGCTTTTCCGTGAGTTCAGTATCGTTGTATCCGGTTCGGTAATCATTTCCTCATTTGCCGCACTGACTTTCACACCCATGCTTGCCACCAAATTGCTGGTGAAACAAGAAAAGAAAAACTGGTTCTATATAAAAACCGAACCGTTCTTTGAAGGAATGAACCGCATATATAGCCGATCGTTGGAGATCTTCCTGCACAAACGCTGGTTGGCTATGCCTCTTGTATTAGGTACTTTATTTATCATTGTATTCCTTTGGAATGCTATCCCCGCAGAAATGGCCCCCCTTGAAGACCGTTCGCAAATCAGCATCAACACGCGTGGAGCTGAAGGTGTGACGTATGAATATATACGGGATTACACAGAAGACATCAATCAGCTGGTAGATTCCATACTTCCGGATGCAGAGTCTGTTACTGCGCGTGTATCAAGCGGTAGCGGTAATGTGCGTATCACATTGAAAGACATGAAAGATCGCGATTACACACAGATGGAAGTAGCGGAACAAATTTCCCGGGCGGTACAAAAGAAAACTATGGCACGCTCTTTCGTACAACAGTCTTCCTCTTTCGGCGGACGTCGTGGAGGTATGCCGGTGCAATACGTACTACAGGCTACCAATATCGAGAAATTACAAGAGGTACTACCGGAATTCATGGCCAAAGTTTATGAAAATCCGGTATTCCAGATGGCTGATGTAAACCTGAAATTCAGCAAGCCCGAAGCACGTATCAATATCAACCGTGATAAAGCAAGTATCATGGGAGTAAGTACACGCAATATCGCACAAACCTTGCAATACGGATTGAGCGGTCAGCGTATGGGTTACTTCTATATGAACGGAAAGCAATATGAGATATTAGGAGAGATCAACCGTCAACAGCGTAATAAACCTGCCGACCTGAAAGGTATCTATATCCGTAGTGACAAAGGAGAGATGGTGCAGTTGGACAACCTGATTGAACTGACCGGTGGTATTGCTCCACCGCAGTTATACCGTTACAATCGTTTCGTTTCCGCCACCATTTCCGCCGGACTTGCCGATGGAAAGACTATCGGACAGGGATTGGATGAAATGGATAAAATAGCCAAGGAAACACTGGACGATACATTCCGTACTGCATTGACCGGAGACTCTAAAGAATATCGGGAGAGTTCTTCCAGTTTGATGTTTGCTTTCGTACTGGCCATCTTGTTGATTTACCTGATTCTGGCAGCTCAGTTCGAGAGTTTCAAGGACCCGCTGATTATCATGCTTACCGTGCCTTTGGCCATTGCAGGTGCCCTGGTATTCATGTATTTCAGCGACATTACGATGAATATCTTCAGCCAGATCGGTATCATTATGCTGATTGGTCTGGTAGCGAAAAATGGTATCCTCATTGTAGAATTTGCCAATCAGAAGCAAGAAGCCGGAGAAGACAAGATGGAAGCCATCAAAGATGCGTCACTACAACGTCTGCGCCCTATCCTGATGACCAGTGCTTCTACTATTCTGGGACTGATACCGCTGGCATTCGCTTCGGGTGAAGGCTGTAATCAGCGTATTGCCATGGGTACGGCCGTAGTGGGAGGTATGTTAGTATCCACATTCCTGACCATGTACATCGTACCTGCCATATATAGCTATATATCCACTAACCGCAGTAAGTTAAAGAAATCATGAAACGTACGATTTTATCCCTCATAACGATTTGTTGCACCTCGCTTGCTTTGCAGGCGCAGATGCCTCAATCTTATACACTGAAATCCTGTTTGGAATACGGACTTCAAAACAATTATTCGTTACGCATCACCCGTAATGAGGAACAAGTCTCCAAGAACAATGCAACATTGGGCAACGCCGGCTATCTGCCGACACTTGACCTGTCAGCAAGTTATAAAGGAACTGTTGATAACACTGACAGTAAAGTGCGTGCTACCGGAGAACACCTCAAAGAGAATGGTGTATTCGACCAGGCCATGAATGTAGGCCTCAATCTGAATTGGACTATCTTTGACGGTTTCAACATCACTGCCAACTACCAACGGTTGAAAGAACTGGAGCGACAAGGTGAAACAAACACCCGTATTGCCGTAGAAGATTTGATAGCCAATATTGCAGCGGAATATTACAACTACCTGCAACATAAAATCCGCCTGAATAATTTCCGCTACGCCGTATCTCTATCCAAAGAACGTTTACGTATCGTAGAGGAGCGTTATCACATCGGTAACTTCTCCCGTCTGGATTACCAACAGGCAAAAGTGGACTTCAATGCCGACAGTGCTCAGTACATGAAGCAGCAAGAGTTATTGCATACCTCCCGTATCCAACTGAACGAACTGATGGCAAATGAAGATGTGGACCAACCTATTGTTGTCCAGGATAGCCTTATCAACGTAGACGGCAGTCTGAACTTTGAAGAGCTTTGGAATGCTACCCTGCAAACGAATGCCTCCCTGCTGAGAGCCCATCAAAACAATACACTTGCACAACTGGATTACAAGAAGGTTTGCTCTCGCGACTACCCTTATCTGAAGCTGAATGGGGGTTATGGCTATACTTTCAATAAATATGATGTTGCTACCAATATCCAGCGTGGTAATCTCGGAGCAAACTTTGGTCTGACCATCGGCTTCAACCTGTTCGATGGGAATCGCCGCCGGGAACGTAACAATGCGCGTATTGCCATTCAGAATGCCCGACTGGAACGGGAGCAACTGGAACAGGCATTGCGTGCCGACCTGAGTAATTTGTGGCAAGCCTACCAGAATAACCTGCAAATGCTAAACCTGGAACGTCAGAACCTTGTAGCCGCTAAAGAGAATCATGAAATTGCCATGGAACGCTATATGTTGGGAAACCTTTCCGGTATCGAAATGCGTGAAGCACAAAAGAGTCTTCTGGATGCGGAGGAAAGAATCCTTTCTGCGGAATACAATACGAAAGTTTGTGAGATTTCCTTGTTGCAAATCAGTGGAAAGGTAACAAAATACCTGGAATAGAACAATTATTCCCCATCAGGCAAGTTTTTTTCCTCTACTTTTGCCATCATAGAACTATAAAAAACAATGATCATGAAAAAGATTTGCCTGTGTTGCCTGGCTCTAATCTGCCTGGCAAACCTATTTGCACAAGAAACCGTAAACTACAAAGAAAAAATGCCGTACAAGACTTGGGTAAAGATGGCCCCCAAGTTCAACGACGAATTCTTTAAAACCGACGAAGCCATCCGCATTGGTGACAATGTTTTACTTTACCAGCAAACTACCGGAGGTTGGCCCAAAAACATTTATATGCCTGCCGAACTTACTCAACAGGAGTTAGAAGATGTACTTGCCTCTAAAGACGAAGTAAACGAAAGTACCATAGATAATGATGCTACCAGCACAGAGATACAATATCTCTCACGCTTGTATCTGGCCACCCATATTGAGAAATACAAAGATGGGGCATTGGATGGTATTCGCTACATTCTCAAAGCACAATATCCCAATGGTGGTTGGCCTCAATTCTGGCCCCGCCCTAAAGGTTACTATACACATATCACCTACAATGACAACGCGATGATAAATGTCATGGAGTTGCTGCGTGAAGTATATGAAAAGAAAGAGCCCTACACCTATGTTCCCGACAGTATCTGTGACCGTGCCCGTGCCGCTTTCGACAAAGGTGTAGAATGTATTTTAAAAACTCAGGTAGTACTGAATGGCAAACCGACTGTATGGTGTGCGCAGCATGATGAACATACCCTCGCTCCCGCCAAAGCACGCGCTTATGAGTTACCTTCCCTGAGTGGACAAGAGTCTGACGAAATCGTCATTTTATTAATGTCCCTGCCCAACCCTTCACAAGAAGTCATCACATGCATAGAAAATGCGATTGAATGGTTCAAAGCTTCCAAAATAGAAGGACTAAAAAAAGAATTCTTCACGAATGATGAAGGCAAGAAAGACTATCGCATGGTTGCATGTACCGACTGTCCTCCTTTATGGGCACGCTTCTATACATTAGAAAACAATCAACCCTTCTTCAGTGACCGTGACGGAGTAAAGAAGTTCAATATCTCTGAAATAGGATACGAACGCCGGAACGGTTATAGCTGGTATAACAGTGACGGACTGAAGGTATTCAAGAAATACGAGCAATGGAAGAAAAAGAATAAGATACAATAGAGCCCCTACTACTACCCTTCCCTACGGGGAAGGGATTTCTCTTTCTTGCTGAAGCCTATCTATATACTCACTCGGAGAGATCTTCTCTATACTGGCAAAATAACGATAGAAACTGGAGCGGGAAGTAAATCCACTCATAAACATAAGCTCCTTCACTGTCAGCTCTTTCCGTAAAGTAGCCTGCTCCTTAAAGTATTGCAGACGATTAAAATTGATGTAATCCCGGAAACCTGAAAAACCATTGTAGCGTAAAGCCTTATTAAACCGATGCTCGTTAGTTCCCACATCTGTTAATATATCCTGCAACGAGTATTGAGGATTGGTGAAAGGAGTACGTTCTTTCATAAGCACCTGTAATTTCTCACTGAGCTCAAGTACTACAGCCGATACCTCTATTTCTTTTATAGCATCTATCTCTTTAGGACTTAAATCATCTGCCGGCAGCGGAGGCAAAGAGAGCGGGTTGTCATTGCGCAAATAAAGTACATTCAAACAAATAGTCGGCAATATAACAAAATAACCGAAAAGATTGAAGCATAAGCCACTGGTTCCCAACATCAGCCAGATATAGCCGGACATGATAAGTCCAAAACATCCCATATAAATATACATCCCCCTACTCTGTTTACGCCGTACAGGTATCCATCGCTTCAAATAAGGAAGAAGAAAATTTAGGGAAGGTGTCAGCACACTGATAACAAACAGAATCAATCTGACTATAACATCCTGTTCACCTAAATTTCTCCAGATATCTGCAAAGGATTTCAGCAAGGTATAATGCCCGTTGAAAAGCTGATAACAGCAAGCAATGCAAACAATCAGCAATATGGGAATACAGTAATTGACAATCCTCGTCAACGACATCCATCCCGGTTGCAATGAAGCAATGGGAAAAAGAGAAAAGAGCTGGAAAAAGAATATCACACGAACAATATGCCAGATAGAGAGGTGATCCATAGGTACCTCTACAAAACGGGGTATATCTTCTACTCCCCGACTGAAAAGCCACATCCATTCTATATTATCACAAAGTAGAAGAAGCGACAAGGTAGTAGCCAACATTCCCCAAGCCCGCTGAATACCTCTTTCCGATGAACGCTTCCAGATACTTCCTCCTGTAAGAAGACCGACAATATCGAGCAATAGCTCAATAAATAACATTATTACACTGGTCATTTTTTATTTCGCTTTTTTATTTACAAGTATTTGTTTGTATTGTATTTTAATCCGGCGCAAAGATATAAAACTTCTCAACTAATGAGCAAGATATACAATCTTTTTAGTACCACTTTCAGATAGTATCAAGTACCATTCTGGCTATTCCTGCCAAAGTGGGACGCTTTTAAACGTATAAAGTGATTCATTGTAGATGGAAAAAATGATATTTGCATGGTTTTACCAAACTACTATACACATTATCATAATACATCAACAAAAGAATATGGAAAAGGAAATTATTATCAACAACAAGTTGAATGAAATCAGTCGCATTTCCCAATTTATGGAAGAGTTAGGAGTATCGCTAAACATCCCATCGGAAATTGCGATGAGCATAAACCTCGCCATTGAAGAGATCATAGCTAATATCATCCAAAATGCCTATCCGGACGACAAATTAGGTAAAATTCTACTGCAAGCAAACATCACTCCCGGAAAACTGACTTTTCAGATTACAGATGAAGGAGTTGCAGTCGACCCATTCCAGAAAAGCAACCCGGACGTAAAGCCATCGCTCGAAGAACAGCTAACCAAAGGTTTAGGCCATTTCCTTATTCACCGTACAATGGACGAAGTGAATTACCGGACTATTGGCACTCAAAACCTACTGACTTTAGTTAAGCGGCTGGATATAGACTTTAAACCGGATGCCCTGCTGGATACAAACATTTGTAGAGTGGACGGTATCATCGTGCTGGATATAAAAGGCCGGCTGGATACTGCCAATGCCCGTGATTTCAGCATGGCTATACAACCCTTGTTACAAGAAGTAAATCCCAATATTATCATCAATTGTGAGCAGATGTCTTACATCAGCAGTTCCGGCTTACGTTGTTTCTTGATTCTACAAAAGAGTGTACAGAAAAACCGTGGAAGCCTTATTATTGAAGCCATGAAGCCGGAAATCAAGAATATTTTTGAAATGACTGGCTGCACTTCTCTCTTTAATATCCGATAATAATCATGATGAAAATATTTATTTTCAGCACTATTTTATTAACCTTGTCACTTACCCCATGCAGGGTACAGGCACAAGGCATTACACTCACTCCGAAATGGACTGCCCAAGCACAATTTGCCGGTTACTACGTAGCAGACAAACTGGGATTTTATAAAGAAGAAGGAATTGATGTGCGCGTGCAACACCCTGCCATCTCGGAAAGTTCTTTTTCGTTTATGGAAAAAGGGCGTGCCCCGGTGGTAATCATGAACCTTTCATATGCCTTTATGGAGTGGCTAAATGGTGCACGTATAGTGAATATTATGCAAACTTCCCAAGAGAACAGTCTGATGCTCATCAGCCATTCTCCCATAAAAGGCCCGGAATCGTTACACAACCGGAAGATTGCCGTATGGAATCACTTAAGTCAGAAGTTACTGGACAGACTGGCAGAACATTACGGTTTACAACAAACCGGATGGATACGATTCAACAGCGGAGTCAACATATTCCTTTCCGGAGCCGCTGATCCTTGTCTGGTAGGAAGCTATAATGAATACCTCGAATTAACGGAGTATGGCATGAATGTCGATTCAATATACTCCACACGTTTTGCGGACTACGGATACAACCTACCCGAAGACGGGTTATATGTGACAGAGGATTTTTATAATCAATATCCGGAAATCGTCCATAAACTGGCCAAAGCCAGCATACGCGGTTGGGCATGGGCCAATGAACATCGGGAAGAAGCCCTCGACATGGTTATGGAAGAAGTGAAACGAGGTAATGTAGGTACCAACCGTTATCATCAACGCAAAATGCTGGAAGAAGTACTCCGCCTGCAAATAGACAGAAAAAGCGGACAACGTAGTTATCGCCTCAGCCGGGAAGGCTTTGAACGTGCCGTACAGATACTGGCACCAAGAGACTTAAACAAAACCAGTATCCGTTATGAAGATTTTGTAAAGTGAACATCCTCTCATATACCTTAATTATACAATCATTCACATGAAACATATTTCTTCTCCTTCATTTGCTACCAAGCTAAGTATCTACGTGTTATCGTTCACGCTGGTAGTTTTCATCTGCATCATGATGCTGTTCTACAATTACAGCCGGAAGCAGATAACGGAAGATGCCATTGACCATGCACACGGATTACTCCAGAACACGGCTACGCAAATCAGCGGAGAGCTACAGATTGTAGAAGCGACCCTCAAACAATCCGTTTGGATTGTGGAAAAGAACTTGAGCACTCCCGATTCGTTAAGTGACATTCTCACAGCTATTGTGAAAAATAACAGTCTGATCGTGGGAAGCGGCATCGCCTTCATTCCCGAATACTATAAAGAGAAAGGGAAATACTTCATGCCCTATGCCTTCAGCATCAACGAAGGAGAGGAAGAAATCATAAACTTTCTGAAACTGGGCGGGGCAGACTATGATTATCCTTGTATGGACTGGTTTCTGATACCCAAACTATTGAAAAAGAGTTATTGGAGTGAACCTTACTATGACACGGGAGGTGGAAACACGATTATGAGTACATACTCACTTCCCCTTTGCAACCAGCAAGGAGAAGTGTACGCCATATTCACAGCCAACATTTCCCTGTCCCGTTTCACCGATATGGTAAATGAGTTGAAACCTTACCAATCCAGTTATACCTTCTTGCTTAGCCGGAACGGTAGTTTCCTCACCCATCCCGACCGGGAAAAGATAATGAACGAAACAATCTTTTCCGTAGCGCTTAGTAATAATGACAACAAAGAAGAAGAAATTGGGCACAACATGCTGGACGGACTTACCGGCACAGTACAGTTCGATAGCGCCAAACAAAGTTCATACGCTTTGTACACAGCCATACCCAATTGCGGCTGGTCTATATGCACCGTCTGTCCCGGCGAGGTGATTCTTCATAGTCTGGATCGGACCTCACACCGCATTATCTATGTATTCCTTATAGGAATGTTGGTACTGCTTCCACTGATATATCAGATTATATACAGACTGGTACGTCCTCTTAAAAAGTTCTCCGAATCAGCCCGTTCCATTGCAACGGGACGTTTCGATGTAGAGATACCCGAAGTACATTCAAAAGACGAGATAAAGGATTTACACGACTCATTAGTCTACATGCAACACTCGCTATCGGGATATGTTTCGGAACTACGCACCACCACAGCATCCAAGGAGCGCATCGAAAGCGAACTATCCATAGCGCGTGAAATACAAATGGGAATGATCCCCAAAATATTCCCGCCATACCCCGAACGGGACGATGTAGACTTGCACGCCATACTGCATCCCGCCAAAGAAGTGGGTGGCGACCTCTATGATTTCTTCATCGATGGTGACCGGCTCTATTTCGTCATTGGTGACGTATCGGGTAAAGGCGTTCCCGCTTCATTGTTCATGGCCATTGCCCGCAGCTTATTCCGTACTCTCGCCCAACAGGTAACTTCACCTGCCGAAATTATGACTAAGATGAATCACTCCATTGCCGAAAACAATGAAGCAAACATGTTCATCACACTCATTATCGGTATATTGGATTTGAAAACCGGAAGCCTGCGATTCTGCAATGCCGGGCATAATCCGCCTGTCATAATTGGAGTTGATGGAAAGTCGACTTTGCTGCAATCAAAGATACAGCTCTTCGTCGGAATACTCGAAGACATGGAATACACCGACGAAGAAATCATTCTTGAGAAAGGTTCCCGGCTCTTCCTCTATACAGATGGAGTAACTGAAGCCGAGAATACTTCCAAAGAACTGTTTGGGGAAGACCGCCTGTTATCTACTTTGGCTCCACTCGCCTCTTGCGATATACGCATTGTAGTAGATACTGTGATTCGCTCCATCGCATCTCATGTACAAGAGGCGGAAGCAAGTGACGACATGACCATCCTATTAATTCATTACGAACCTAACATAACAAAAGCATAATATCATGGAAAAAGAGATCCGAATAACCAACGAACTGGATGAAATTACAGCATTGGCAACCTTTGTAGAAGAACTCTGTTCTGAACTGTCTCTATCACCGGAAACAACCATGCACATCAACCTGGCTCTGGAAGAAGCTGTCAGTAACGTTATCATGTATGCCTATCCATTGGAAGAGCATCAGGAAATCCGGTTGAAAGCCAGCATGACAGATGGACAGCTAATTTTCTTATTGACAGACAAAGGCCTCTCCTTCGACCCCACCAACGCTCCTGATGCGGACATTACTATCCCCATTGAAGAGCGTGCCATAGGCGGACTGGGTATATTCCTCATACGAAGCATCATGAATGAAGTATCGTACCAGCGTTTGGACGGTGAAAACCGCCTGACTATGAAGAAGAACCTTGAATAGGATAGTCTTCCAGGACTATCCCATTACCCATTTTGTCTTCTTCCCGAAGCAACGGTATGCCATTGCCACCAGGAACCAAGAGACACCAAATGCAACCACTGCGGCGACAGGTATCTGCAAACACAACGGAACACCTGCCGCCCGCATCAATACCACTGACGGGCCGGTGAAGAAGTAATGTATCATATAAACTCCAAAACCGCAAAGCGTCAGATTGGATAATGCTTTTACTATCCTCTCCGAACGGATATTCACCTTCTTTGCCCACATAAATACAGGAATGGTCATCATCACTACATTCAGTGAACAATAGGTAAAGAACAATTCCAACATTTCATCTGTAAACTCAGGTAACGCCGTCATGTGACGGAACCCAAAGAAAGTAACCGCATAACCCACCACAAACATAGGAATACCGATTAACACAGACTGCCGCCCCGTCCAGTCATGATTCCGCAAGTAATGTCCCAGAAGCAGGTATCCATTGAAGCCTGCAAAATAATAAAGCATACCGAATGAATTCCATGAACAAGTTCCCCACAGGTATTGCGCAACAAACTCATTATAATAAGGAATAAGCAGTGTCACTCCCCATGCAGCCAAGAACCAGAGTTTAGCTCTCTCTGAAGCTTTCTCTACCCAGGCGGAGAATATCGGTAAATACAGATAAAGCCCTATCAACAAATAAATGTACCACATGTGTACATCAAGAATGGAAAAATTAAAGGGGAACTCTGCAATATATCCCATGCTGACAGCCAGAGACTGTCGCATTACTTCTTCACCCGAATACGGAAAGAAGTCGAGAATCACCCGCGGCTCTACTCCCAGCAATCCTGTAATCCAAGGGAAAAGATTGTAAATCACCGACCAGATAAGGAAAGGAAAGAACACACGCGGAATACGTTTCTTATAGAATACGGATGCATCACCACGCACCGGAAGCAGCAAAGCCCCTGTTATCATCACGAACAGGGGTACGCAGGGCCGTAACACTGCCCCATAAATAGCTCCCCAGAACTTGATGTCTTCAATATTGGGAGCCGTTCCCGGATAGAAATTAAAAGGGTCTGTGCAATGACAGCAAACCACGGTAAACATCGCTATTAGTCGAACGACATCCAGCCAAACAACACGAGAATCCGTCTTCGGAGAAATGCAGGTAGTAGTTTCCATATTATCAATAAGATTAATCTGACTTTGAAGGCGTAAAGATAAGTATTAGTATCCTCATTTTTCTCACCATAGTGAGAAAAAATGCTCAGCAAATAGAGAAGCGATACTCAGCGTATTGAGAAGAAATACTCACTTAATAGAGAATAGATACTCACCAAGGTGAGAATAAACAGAGAAAGCTGTCCCAAGGAGTTGATAAACTTCTTCGGGACAGCTTTCACTTAATTGATAGAAAAAATATCTTTTACTTACTGCAATTCCATGGTTTCAGTTGCTTAAAGAAATCATTGCCTTTATCATCTACCAGGATAAATGCCGGGAAGTCTTCTACTTCAATCTTCCAGATAGCTTCCATGCCGAGTTCGGGATATTCCACGCATTCGATACTCTTGATATTGTTCTGTGCCAGGATAGCAGCAGGACCACCGATAGAGCCAAGATAGAAACCACCGTATTTCTTACAAGCATCCGTCACCTGCTGGCTACGGTTACCCTTAGCAAGCATAACCATACTGCCACCATGACTCTGGAACAACTCTACATACGAGTCCATACGTCCCGCAGTAGTGGGGCCCATAGAGCCACAAGACATTCCGGCAGGAGTTTTAGCAGGACCGGCATAATAAATAGGATGATCCTTGATGTATTGTGGCAAGTCTTCGCCACGATCCAGACGTTCTTTCAGCTTAGCATGAGCAATATCACGTCCCACGATAATCGTACCGTTCAGTGACAAGCGGGTGGCTACCGGATATTTAGTCAGTTCTTTCAGAATATCTGCCATCGGTTGGTTCAGGTTTATCTTAACGACGGCTCCTTCACCTGCATGACGCATTTCTTCCGGAATGAGTTCACCCGGATTGCTGTCAAGCTTTTCAATCCAGATACCATCCTTATTGATCTTACATTTGATGTTGCGGTCGGCAGAGCAGGAAACGCCCAAACCTACCGGACAAGAAGCACCATGACGAGGCAAACGGATGATACGTACATCGTGAGCCAGATATTTACCGCCAAACTGTGCACCAAGACCAATCTTATGAGCTTCCTTCAGTACTTCTTTTTCAAGTTCTACATCGCGGAAAGCACGACCGTATTCATTACCGGTAGTTGGTAATTCATCGTAGTAGTGAGTAGATGCCAACTTCACAGTCAACAGGTTCTTCTCAGCAGAAGTACCACCAATGACGAAAGCAATATGATAAGGAGGACAAGCAGCTGTACCCAGGGTTTTCATCTTCTCAACAAGGAAAGGAACCAATGTACCGGGATTCAGGATTGCCTTTGTTTCCTGATAGAGATAAGTCTTATTTGCCGAACCACCCCCTTTAGTCACACAGAGGAATTTATATTCCATACCTTCGGTAGCTTCGATATCAATCTGTGCGGGCAGGTTACATTTTGTATTCACCTCGTCGTACATATTCAACGGAGCATTCTGAGAGTAGCGCAGATTTTCTTCAGTATATGTTTTGTAGACACCCAATGAAAGTGCTTCTTCATCGCAATATCCGGTCCATACCTGTTGTCCCTTTTCACCATGAACAATAGCCGTACCGGTATCCTGGCAGAAAGGAAGCACACCTTTGGAGGCTACTTCTGCATTACGCAGGAAAGTTAGTGCTACATATTTGTCATTATCACTTGCTTCTGGGTCGCGCAGAATCTTAGCAACTTGCTCATTGTGCGAACGGCGCAACATGAATGACACATCGCGGAAAGCCGTATTAGCCATTGCTGTAAGACCTTCCTTTTCAATCTTCAGAATGGGATTTCCTTCAAACTCGCTTACGGATACATAGTCTTTTGTAAGCAGATAATACTCAGTCTTATCTTCCCCATGCTCGAACATAGGTTGATAGTGGAACGGAGGTGTTGTTGCCATAATTACTCGTAAATTAAATTAATGAATCGTAGCACAAAGGTAAGAACTATTATTGAAATATTTCTTTAATTAGAGTAAAATGATGCTACTTGCTGCATACGATCTATCAATTCGTCACCCAATGCCGTCTTATCTTCAATATGCTTCAGCACAGCAGTGACAAACGGATTACTTTCGAAATCTCCACGCACCTGTTCAAAGTCCATTTCTTTCTCTGCACGCGAACCATCGGCACCAAAGCCCGTCATGGAGGCCAGTGAGAATTCTTTCTTAGCATCATCGTACACCATACGGTCCAGCCCAACTACAGCTTCTTTCCACTTTTCTACAATACGGATAATATCTGCCGTCGTAATATTCTCAGGCTTGATACCATAGAACTCTTCTAACTTCTCATAAGCCCAAGTCCATTCGTAAGTATAATAGTTCTGATGCATCTTCTCGAATTCCGCATTAATAGACTTCAGACGGTCCACTTTACCACACTCTATATCATTGATTAAAGCATCTATCTCGCTCTTCGGAGCTATCAATCCGGAAATATCTACCCACTCACCACTACCTATCACCGTATCAGGTTTCAGACGGGCACGTATTTCTTCGTTACTTTTAAAATCAATGCCTTCCAGACGCTTGATTACAGAGTTCCCGAGGAATTTATGAATAGCTATCTCATAGAACTTTATCCCCTTCACTAACGCTGAATTACGGATTTTAGCACTATGAAAAGAATAAATATCAGAAAGTTCTCCGGAAGCATGGCGCAGATTCTGCAAAGTCTCTCGCCCTTTGAACATCTTTTGTACGGTATAAGGACTGAGCAAGTTGTAATTGATGAAATCCAACTTATTGGTATCGGTACGCCCGTCACGTTTCGGCCATTTCTGCGCATCACGGATGGTTCCGACACTCCTCAAGTTAACGCCCGGCACAAGATAAGTGGTATTATTCTGTTCTATCAGATAGGAAAAAGGCAGATTGGATGTATCGGAATGATTGACGTGGCGTCCCATCACCAATGAAAAAGCTCCCACACGGGCAGGCCATAGGATATAAGAGTCGGAAGTAGTCTTAGCACCACGCTCCAAAGTTCCCTGGTGAATAGGGCCTAACTTATACATATGGTTACTTTGGTTAGATCCGGAACCGGCATTCATAAATGAAAACATACCGGCAATCAATAAAGTGGATTTATGATGCGTCACCGTGAAAGGTCCGGCAAAAATGGCACATGCTTCACCGTTTTCTCCTTGACAATTGCTGAAAAAGAGAGATTCCGATGCCGAATAGTTATGCCCCAAACGACAAGCCTGCCCTATGAAACAGCGGCTTAACATCGCCCCATCATCTATATGCGAACCGGATGAGATGATAAAATCATCACAAATGACCCCATGACCAAGATGTACCGGTGCTTCTTCATTACTATTGATGCTTCCATTAAAAAGACGACACGTCCCACAAATGTGACAATAATCTCCAATACGCACGTTCTTGATAGACCCTGTATTGAGTATCATGACATGGTTACCAATGCTACCTATTGCAGAAGCATGCTTATTGGAATAAAAATCAGTGATAGCCTTCATCCGGCAAATCAGTTCCGGACGGTGACGGTAAAGCGCCAGAATATAAGCTTGGTGCGCAGAAAGTTTATCATTGATAAGTACCTCACGCCCACCTGTTTCATTCAGCACGGATACCTCTACCCCATTACCAAATTTACTCAAACCATCTACCAGGATAATATCCACATTTTCAATAAATGTATCATGCCCGATTTCATAATTAGCAATGTAATTCTGGATATTCTCTATGCAACAGTTATCTCCTACGGAGACATTGTGTAGCGTCACATGGCGCAGGCCGGAGTGTTTCTTGATTCCTCCCGGTAATGTGAATTCTGATTGAAACACACCTAAACGTACATTTCCCGAAAACCGGGTATGATGCACAAATTCGGTAACGAAGTCTTCTGCTACCGTTACTTTCCCCCAATCATCTGCCAGACACGACTGGCTTTTCAACCGAAGTATCTCGTCTTCGGTTAAATGTCTGTAATTCATGACCAACAAGTTTTAGATAGTTATTCCTCTTCTTCTTCGTAGGTCTGATAAAGAAAATCGTTATAAGGGTACTTCTGTACATGCAATTCTTTTACACGCGCATAAACTACACTCTTCAGTTCCTCTAAATTGATCTTCTCGCGGGCAGAGATAAAGAGGCAATTATCCTCCATCTTTGCCATCCAAGTCTTCATCAGTTCCTCGAGTGTCAAGTTTTCCTTTGTTCTGGGGGTAAGGTCGTCAGCCGCTTTCTCCACATAGGTGTAAGCGTCTATTTTATTAAAAACAAGTATCATAGGCTTACCGGATGCACCGATATCTGCCAGAGTTTTATTGACTACTTCTATTTGTTCTTCAAAATCAGGATGTGAAATATCCACAATGTGCAACAGCAAATCCGCCTCACGCACTTCGTCCAGAGTTGATTTAAAAGAATCGACCAAGTCTGTCGGCAGCTTACGGATGAAACCAACCGTATCTGAAAGCAAGAACGGCAGATTATCAATAATCACCTTGCGCACCGTAGTATCCAATGTCGCAAACAGCTTGTTTTCTGCAAAGACTTCACTCTTCGCCAGCAGATTCATCAATGTAGATTTACCCACATTGGTATATCCCACTAATGCCGCACGAATCATGCGCCCGCGATTCTTCCGCTGAGTTGCCTTCTGCTTATCAATCTCTGCCAAACGCTCTTTCAGCAATGACATACGGTTCAAGATGATACGACGGTCCATTTCCAACTGTGTTTCACCCGGACCACGAAGTCCCACGGAACCTTTACCACCACCGGCGCCGGAACCACCACCCTGGCGTTCCAAGTGGGTCCACAAACGTTGCAAGCGGGGAAGCATGTATTTATACTGTGCCAGTTCCACCTGCGTCTTTGCATTGGCTGTCTGTGCGCGCATGGCAAATATGTCGAGAATAAGCGAAGTACGATCTAATATCTTGATCTTCAACTCCGCTTCAATATTACGTATTTGTTTCGCGGAAAGTTCATCATCGAAAATCACCATACCGATTTCCCGTTCGGCTTCCTCTTCGCTCCGGATATATTCTTTTATTTCTTCCAGTTTACCCTTGCCGACGTAGGTCACAGAATGTGCCTGATCCAGCTTCTGAGTAAATCGTTTCACTACTTCCGCCCCGGCTGTCTCAGCCAAGAATTCCAGTTCATCGAGGTATTCATTCGTCTTACGCTCATCCTGCATTTTTGTGATGAGACCAACTAATACCGCCGTTTCTGCCTGTACTTCGGAGATTACAAATTCTTTCATTTACTATACCTATTTATTAAATATTGGGCGACAAATATAATTATTTTTGCAGAATTCCTTCTGCTATTTTCTCATTTAATTCTGGAACAATGTCTTTATAATCAGCACGACGACCACATGCATGTATTTCCAATAAAGGATATTTATCAAGAATATGTGACATCAAATCGTCCATGGAAGGTGCTGTGGGCAACTGGCTATACTCTTCATATGTATAGGTAAGAAAAGCCACATTAGGACCTATTCCTTTATTATCCAGCAAGTAGCCTTTATCTAAAACAGTAGGCAGACGTAATCCATTACCCATTTTCAAATCCCCGGGTGCGGGATAGGACAAGATACGTGTACGAGCCTCATCCATTAGAACCGGTACCCGATGTAAATAATCAGCCTTTGTCTTATAGACATAGACTATTGGTGAAGTAGAGGCTGGACTACCACCAGTCAGTTGTGGAGTAATCGCCATAGAATTCATTTCTATCTTTTGCATATCCGATGTAACCGTTGTTTCTTTTTTCGCAGAGCGACAACCTGCCAATAGTACAAGTAAAGCCGCTATTACAATATTAATTTCTTTTTTCATTTTAAAAACTTACATTGTTGACATCCCTTATCTGTTATAACCTGCAATATATACACTCCCGTAGGATATTCCCGACAAGAGAAAGTTATAGTTTCTTTTCCTTCAGACAATATTTGTCTCAATAAACGTCCATTTACATCATATATATTCAACGTATGGGAATTCTCCGGCAAATGGGCAATCACAGTTCCTTGTTGCTTATCACTATAAACAGTAAACTGAGTTTCTTGTTCGGTCTCGATTATTGGGGTAGGATCGGTCTTAATGATAATCTCATTCGTAGTGTCAGGACCACCACGAACAATTTTCCAATCAGTATCATCTGTTCCTTTGTAGACTGCAACAATACGATCTCCGGGTTGTGGAGACAATGAGATTTTACAAGGGAACGTAAAGGCCATACCACCATATGTCTTCATGCTTGAAATAGATGAAGTACCTGATATAAGTTCTCTAATATTCTGATTCTTATCAACTATAGCTAAAGCTACTTTTCCAGAAAACGGAATTAATCCGAGATTCCAGAAAAAGCCGCATTTCACAGTAAAATTAGTATTTACATTAAACTGAGTTTCAGAAGTTATCAAACCGGAGTAAGATTCTCCACTGCCAGTTTTTCCAGCAAGCATCCCCAACAAAGTCTGATAGTTTGAATTTCCTTTTGCCGGCTTTAGCCCAAACAAAGCATCTTGATTCGCAATGAAACCACCGCCAGTGCTACCGCCTGCCCCCTGTTCATTCGGATTTAAAGCGGAAATCAGAAAGAAACCATTGCTATGCCCACTCCATCCCCAATTTACTCTGAAATAATTCTCTGTTGTGTATGCATCCAGTATAAACTGATGCCCTTCATTACTAAGAGTAGCTCCCCCATAAAGCACAGGACCTGCTGTCATTATTTCATTTTCCAACATTTGTATCCACTCTGTATCCGAGTACCATTCGCGACGAAGACACAACATACTTTTATCGTACTTCATATACTCAGCCAATCCATAAATTGCTGTCAATGTAGCAGCACCGGTACCACCGGCAGAAGCTATATTGAACTCAGCCTGAGCCATAACACCACAATCGTACATCAAAGTTGCAACTTCATTTTTGGTAACTTCTGAAGAACTCCAATCATATTCAAGTGGCATATTATTCCACGCATAAGTATTGCCTAATGTCCTTTCTGGCACTGTCTGGGAAATTTCTCTTCCATTTATATGTGCTGTATAATTGTAAGTCGGAAGAGTTCCCGTACCAGCATCCGGCCATTGATAATATCTCATAAGTATAGCTACAGCCGTTGCAACACAACCTGTTACAGTTCGGATGCGATTAATTTCAGGACAAAGGAAGTTATAGGGACTTAATTGATCCCACTTTGCCGTTTCATATTGTTTCACCACGTCTCCCGCAGTCATATCCGACAATCCTCTCCATGCTTTGGATACAACATCAGAAGCATTCAGTCCTGTCTCTCTGGCTCTATTGATCTGCTCTTTCAACCCATTCATCCAACTTTTCAGATTAGCAGGCATCCCATCTACCACAAAGTTATCCGTAAAAGAATACCCCAATACGGGCATAACCACATCATCTCCGGCAATAATAACAAAACCTTTCCGGTCGGTATTATTAAAAACATAAAAAGCCGGAAGATTCCTTGTACTACGGGTACTCAAATCTTCTCCATCCCAAACTAATTGCAGCTGTGGTGATGCAGAAGTGTTACGGGTTTGAACATTCGTTTTAAAGAAATCGGTAGCTAAAGCATGAGCCTGCTCTGCTGTTACATTATCAGCAAGAAGCCGACTTGTAAGAAGAATAAATAGAAAGAGTAGTGTACACCTCATATAGTTAGGGGTTAGTTGTTTTAGTAGCACCTCAACGAATGACACAAATCACTATCTTGTTGTTCATTAGAAAGACAAAATTACTGAAATATATGGTTCGTCAGATGATTTTGGATACTTTTTTTTGATGAGCTTATCGCAAATGAACGTTTTAGAGTGCAAATCGTTCATTAGAATATAACAAACAAGGCCATCCTAAGTTAATAGAATAGCCTCGTTCCTCCATACTATAAATATATAGTCTAACGTTTCATAAATTTGCTCTTGTATATCTTACCATCAACCGACTGCAATACTACAATATAATAACCTGCAGTCAACCCTCTTACTGGTATAGAATACTCTTTTTTATCTCCGGACTCTTTTTGCTGTATCATCTGTTGTCCGGACAGATTATAGACAGAAATTATCTTAACAATATTAGTCGTACGAATATACAGAACATCCTCTACAGGTTGTTGGTAGATAATTATCCCATTCGTATTAATAACTTCATCTTCAATACCAGTAGCCGGTCCTACAGAGAAATTGAAACTGCACAGTGGGTGATTCCCATTATATCCTCCCAACAATTCCGGTTTATATAAACTAACGCTATAATTACCTTCTTCTACTTGTAGTTCTATTTCCATCTTCAATTCAAAAGGTTGGTCTTTTTCTATAAAAACGTCTGCATAATGCAAATTAGAGGTTGAACTTTGACCAACAGTGAAAATCGCTGCCATCAAGGTTTTATCATATACATTGCCAGTTCCACTTAGTGATAAGTCTGCCATCAGCCTAAGTTTTTCTCCTACTTGAAGCTGATTTTTCTCCAAGTGTGCATTGTCTACCACTAAATTAGAGGTTCCGTATGCTCTATTAACAGTGACGGGCAACAGTTTCTCGCCGATACCATATACATATTCCCCCCATTGCACACCTGGACAAATATAATAATCTCCGACAGGAATATTAGTAGACGTCTTTGTTAGATTAGAAACTAAATTTCCGGAAATAATTATTTCTTCATTATCCACACCTGGTTTTAGTTCTAACTGAGTATACCCAGTTAGACTTATGATCTGCGGTTTTTCATCTGTAGTGAGAAACATTACGCCTGCTAAACCATAAAATTCACTTGTTGCACTATTATTGGAAAGTAATAATTTGAAATCACCCTTACAACCACTATATAGATTATGCAAGACTTCTACACTTCCATCCAAATCTTTCTGCAATATCAAGTTACCCGTAAATGGAGTAAGAGTACATTGATTGCCAGCAACAATAAGTGTGAACTGGGATTCCGAACCATAATCACCACGTACACGGCTCCAAGAGGATTCACGCACATCTTTCGTTGCTAAATACAATGCATAAGTTCCATCAGCCAAATCGTTGGGAATTGTAATATTTGAGAAAGTATGCTCTGGGATTCCTAAATTAGTCTTTACATTTCCTAAGGATGCACTCCATAAAACAGATTGTTTACTATCTTTCTCTGCAATGAATCCCAAATGACCATTCTTAAAAGTCGTACTCATATTATACATCTCAGTAACTGTAAGATCAAAATTTTCTCCTTTACTAACTTCTTCTTTGCTGACCTCTAATTTTGAGAGAAAAAAATGAGAAGTATAACTTGAAGATGTCGTAGGAGGTTCAAAGCCGATGAGCATTCCTTGTTGATAGATAAAACCACCGCCAAGATTCGTGCCTCCACCGATACCCGGTGATGATGGATCCAGAGAAACGACTTCGAAGTAACCATTATTGGCACCACCCCATCCCCAATTAACATGAACCATATTTTGAGCATCATAACCATCAAAAACAAATTCATGTCCTACGTCTTTGGATGCACCATTATAAAGTACAGGGCGCCCCCCACTGAGTTCCGTCTTGATCATATTCATCCATTCTTCAGAAGTGAAATACTCGCGAGATATATATCCCAGATTTTCATCATAACCAAAATAATCAATTAAAGCTTGCCCCACTTTATAAGAGTAAGCTCCGGAACTGGAAGGGGAATAATCCATATCAACTGCAACACCACAGGCATACATTAACTGTGCAACAGCATTTGCTTGCTCAGCCGTATAGCTGCCGTCAACATATTGAGGTAACATTTTATCCCAACTAAAAGTCGTATTCCCATAATCAAAGGAATATTCAAATCCTGATGAAGTCTTATAGGAATAGCTACCTTTACCCTTTACTGGATAATTGTGATATTTTAAAATCATTGCCATGGCCGTGGCTACACAGCCAGTCACACAACGGCTTCCTTGCACTAACGGGCAAGCATTATTATAAGGTGCATCCTGATTCCAATTGATATCGCCCAACATAGGAGCAACCGTTTCTGGAAAAACGGCACGCGTCAGTAGTCGAGGCTCTTTTATCACTTGTTCACCACCGGCCAAAGCCGTATATACAGCATTATAACTTTCCAGCCAACTTTGTATATTAGGAGGTAAGTTGTTTATTACAAAAGCACCTCTATCAGAATATCCCAATACAGGTTTCATGCGGTCATCACCCGAAACAATCACATAGGCAGACTGTCCATGGTTATAAACATAAAAAGCTGTTCCTTCCACGCTACGGGTAGATACAGATTTTAGCAAATCATTGGAAACTGCCACCAACTGAATATCACCAGCATTACGGGTTACAACCTCGGATGACTGCATAAAGAAAGAACGAGCAATAGAAAGAGCTTCTTCCGGAGAGCGCTGAGCCGTCCATGCTGTTAAGCTACACAGAAGAACTAAAGACAGGAGTAGTAATTTCTTCATAGGCATCATTTATTAGAATAATTAAAAGGAAATTGCAAAGTTACTGAAATTCGCTACTTTGCAAATATTTTCATCTACTATTTTGTATATCAATAAAAAACAAGGGTGTATCCGCAGATTCGAATACACCCTTCCCTTTTTCTATTTACTTATTAGTTCACCGGAGTTGGAGCCATTGCAGCAGGATTATTGTCAGCCTCTGTAATAGCACTGTTCACTGATGTTTCAGCTTCAGGAATACGGTAAATCATGATAGGAGCTTCAGCAGCAATCTCAGCAAATGTACTGTTGATAGGATAGTTAGCCCCTTGACGGATAATAGGTTTCTTTAAACGCAAGATATCAAATAATGCAAAACCTTCACCCCAAAGTTCAACACGGCGCTGGAACCAAACTTCATCGATAAATGCATCCAAAGAACCTGCTGTGCAAGTATAAGACGGATCACGATATTGTCTTACGAACTCTTCCAATTTCTGCTTACCGGTAGCCAGGTTTTCCCGGCCAAGAGCTTCTGCTTCAATCAATTTCATTTCTTCAACACGCATCAAAGGCCAGTCTTGCGCATTATCCGTATCTGCAAAAGTTCCATTGTCAGGACCAAACTTCACATTTGTATAAGGAGAGAATTTACTGGGGAAAGTTCCACTATTAAACATACCATTCGCCCAATAGTAAGCATAGTCTTCACCAAGTCCATTATCCAGTACAGGCGAGTGCAGATCTTCATCTACCCACCAGCCCTTACGTACATCCGTTTCCGGTATCTTAGCCCATAAATTCTTGTTGATGAGACGATAAGCCACGTCAGTAGCACTGGCAGCCGTTGTATATCCCATACCCGTCAGTGAACAAAGATTAGAAGGCCAGTTCACGATACCGGTTTTTGCCAGATAATCTTCCGTAGTCACTACGATACCCCAGATCCATGCATTATCTGTAGCATTATAGAAAGTAGGCTGGCTTACATCTGCAACAGAATAAGGGGCGGAAGTACCATAAGCTTTAGCTGCATCAGAAGCTGCTGCCGCCCACTTACCCATCAACAAGTTGGCACGGGCACGCAAACCATAGGCCACTTCTACTGATATTTCAGCTTTATCAGCACGTGCAGAAGCACCGGTCAACAAAGTAATGGCCTCATCCAGATCTTCCATAATGCGGCTATATACCTGTTGTACACTTGCACGCGGATTATTCATTAACTCAGTATCAGAAGTTGTTTCCAATACCAAAGGTACCCCATTAGCAGTTTCGTGACCTATGTAAGTCAACTGATAAGTCTGAATAAGTTGTAAATAATCAAAAGCACGTGAAGCCAATGCCTGACCACGATATTTCTTTAAAGAAGCGTCTGTTGCATCTGCCGGAATAGCTTTAAGAATATCATTAGCAGTTTTCATATGCTTATAATATAGCTTCCACAGAAAAGCATTAAATGTAGATGTAATATTTCTGTCTAATAAGCGTTGAGAACTGATAAACTTATTATAACCGGTCTGGTCATTCAAAGTCAACAAATCCTGTCCGGCTGTTTCATAAATCATACAAGCTGCCGGAAAGCCATAGTCCATGTGGTTATTATAATCGGTCAATAGGTTTGTATGAGAATAAAGACCTGTTTTCAAACCATTCAATTCAGAAGAAATACGGTCTGGCAGCAACTCAACCACCTCATTTTTCTGGTCTTGTGTCACGGTGCTTCCTTCAGGAAACTTATCGAGATCACAAGAAACCACCACCATGGTTGCAGAAAGCAGTAATATATATTTGTTAATCTTCATAATTCTATATTTGTTTTAGATTAAAATGAAAGTGATAAACCTCCCGAAATAGCACGGATAGGAGAATATACGTCTGCACTGGCAGTTGTATAGCTCTGACGAGGGTCGAAACCTTTACGCTTACTGAACAGAGCAACATTGTCAGCTGACATATAAACACGCAATGAACTAATACTCAATGAACGCACCCAGCTTTTTGGCAAAGTATATCCCAACGTTATGCTATTGATACTCAAATAGTCAGACTTAGTAAGGAAACGATCAGACAAATAGTTGGCATACTGGTCCGTTGCACTCAGACGAGGTATATTAGAGCCTTTATTATCAGCAGTCCAGGCTTTCAAGATATCCTTATGCCAGTTTTGACCAGGATCGGTACCTGAATTCATCAAAGATGCATAACCATTGTCGTACATACGTCCACCCAACTGATAAGCAAAAGAGATAGAGAAATCAAATCCATACGCATTCAAGCTCGTTCCAAAACCACCATATACTTTCGGCAGAATATCGCCGGTTGCATAACGGGTAGCATTCGGAGCATCCGTAGTTTTTTCTTGTCCGGTTACATTGCCTTCCGCATCCGTAATATCCTTGTAGTATTGTGCGACTCCATTTTCATCTACACCTGCATACTTACGCAGATAGAATTGATATCTGGATTCACCCTCACGATAAATATAGCTACCACTGATCATCTCACCATTCAATGAAGGATCCAGTTCATTAATGGTGTTTTTGAAATGAGTCAAGTTAAAATTCAAGCGCCAGGTCAAATCATTTGTATCAATCAATAATCCGTTCAAATCCAATTCAACACCTTTATTAGTCATAGAACCCACATTCATTGGAATACTGGCATAACCGGCAGAAGCGTTCATTGGTTTATTGTACAACATATCGGTAGTCTTACGACTGAAGTATTCAACAGTACCGCTCAAACGTCCTTTAAAAAACTCAAAGTCAAAGCCTGTGTTGAAACTGTGAGAAGTTTCCCAAGTGATATCTTTATTACCTTTATAAGAAAGAGCTAAGGCAAAATCATTATTACTGTTAGAAACCGTATATTGATCCAGATAAGCATAGTAATTACCAATATTGTCATTACCCTGTGCACCATAACTGATTTTGAACTTCAACATGTCAATCCAAGATACATGCTGCAGGAATGATTCTTTATTCATCAACCAACCTAAACCAACAGACCAGAAGTTACCCCAGCGATTATCAGGATGGAAACGTGAAGAAGCATCGCGACGGAAAGAAGCGCTTGCAAAGTATTTTTCCAGATAGTCATATTGAGCACGGAACAAAAAACCTGCTGTAGCATAATTAGCAGTACTGGAGTTTGTACTCGGAGTATTAATAGCATTATTCAATTCTACAATAGTCGGGTTGTAGACTTTTTGTTTGCTACCGGACAATGATTGATTTTTATAATCATAAGATTCAAAACCTGCCAGCAAATCAATGTTATGGTCACCGAAGTTCTTCTTATAAGTCAGTAAATACTGTTGGTTAATACTGAATACACGACTGTGAGAAACGCCTACCACACCACCGGTATTACCAGCATACTGTCCGTAGTAAGGGTTGATCAATTCAGTGTAACGCGTATTATCCAGATCCATACCCCAATTAGCAGTTGCTTTCAATCCTTCGATAATAGATACTTCTACAAAAGCACGTCCACTCAAGATATCCATATTATACTCATTCTTATCCAACTGCAAAGCAGATGCCGGATTAGATTGAGAAAGGAATGGACGGTTCAAAGCTGTAGTACCATCTGTATACATACCATTACCATAGTCATACATTGTAAAGCCGCGAGAGTCTTTCCTGATACTTCCATCTGCATTACGGATATACAAAGGATAGATAGGAGCAATATTATTAGTTATATAAAATAAGTTGGTAGAGCTTCCTGAAGTAGTTTGTTCATCAGGATAACGGCTCACAATATTAGAGTAAGCAACATTAGCACCTACTTTCAACCACTCCTTCACCTGGTAGTCGGCTTTCAATCGGAACGAAAGACGAGAGAATGAAGAGCCCGGGATGAGACCGCTGTCATCCAGATAGCCGGCTGACATATAATAGTTCATTTTTTCAGTAGAACCACTAATGTTTACGTTATATTCCTGACGTAAGTTACCATTATCAAGCAGTTCTTTCTCCCAATCATCAGGAGTAATATAGTAATCTCCATACACCCGACCAAGCTTAGCATTCGGATTAAGTTTACCGTCTACACCTATATATCCCTCACCATTAGGCACTGTGTAAACAGGGTATCCCAAACCATCCTTAGAAAACAGTAATGAATTAATATACTGATTACCAGTCATTCCATTAGACAATACTCTATTGGGATCTCCACCAGCATAGCCATTCAACATTGCTGTGTAGTAGTTCTCCACATATTCCTGAGAAGAAGTCATAACGTCATAGTTAGACACACCGCGACGGTTAGTACCCCACTTAGCATCCAGATTTACAGTTGCTTTTCCCGTAGCTCCTTTTTTAGTAGTCACCAAAATTACACCATTGGCACCACGTGCACCATACAATGCATTAGAAGCAGCATCCTTTAATACCGTCAAACTCTCAATATCTTGTGAGTTGATAGCTGAAATATCACCATCATAAGGAACACCATCCACTACATACAACGGATTGTTACTTGCAGACAAAGAACCAACACCACGAATACGTACAGTAGACCCTGTACCCGGCTGCCCATTACCACTTGTAGTCTGTACACCGGCCACCTGTCCCGAAAGTGCATTCGATATATTGGAAACCTGACGCTCTGCTATTTTATCAGCTTTAATAGTAGAAGCAGATCCCGTAAACTGAGATTTTTTTGCGGTACCATAAGCAACCACCATTACTTCGTCAAGCATCTCAGCATCAGACTTCATAATAACCTTCACAGTAGGTTTAATACCCACTTCTTGTGCTTGCATTCCAATGTACGAAATCTGCAAAGTCTTCGCAGGACTACAACACGATTATTTAATTGGTTATCAGAGATTTACCAAAATAGAAAGAACTCAAAATTCGAATATTTGTATATAATATTATATTGATTATAAGACATATATATTAATATGATTATCATCATGATCTACCGCATATATCCTAATAATAAATCTAACTTACTAATTATTAAATATATAAATAGATGTATAGTCGTAATTTGCATTATTAAATTGCAACTAAAAGTCTTTTAAATAGCATATTGTTTGAAAATAATTATCTATATAGCTGTAATCAAAAACAAAAACGGGAAGCATATCATTTAGAATATGCCTCCCGCTTTATGTGTAATTTATTTATTGTAAAGTCCACTATTTCTATCAGAACCAACTAAATCACAGAGAAGAAATATATTGAATTAACTGGATAATCCCCTCGTTATCATTCTTCAACTTATTCTTTTTCTGAAAATTCATGATTTCTTTCTTTCGTTCAGGGAATATTTTTATAACTTCTTTTATTCTCCTAAAACGCTCACGTTTTCCATTTATTTCTATGGTGTATATAGTATATGGTTCCACTTTATAATTTTCTGGTAATTTCAACTGATACATTTCTCCACCCGTATTAAGAGAGGAAATATTATCAATAGCCGTTGTAGAAGAACTACCATAACCAATATTTTGAGCACCAATACTCAAACGACAGTGATAGGATGCATACAAAGGATACTTTCCTGACAATAAAACTTCTTCAAAACTATTTCCTGAAGGAATAAAACTCCTCTTTTCAAAATAGATAGTATCAATTTGGTCAATAGGATGAAGAGCCATTTTCTTACCGTCAGAACCAGGATAGATCATTTCTTCAGTTGCCTTGTTATAATTCAACTCTACTTTGTTAACTTTCTTGTTTTTATAAACAATCTGCCCTTCTTGATATTCGGGAAAAACAAAATGTTTACCATTTTGCCCCCAAACAAAAGTAGTGCTTACAAAGCAGCAGCACAATACAATTATCTTATTAGAAATAGACGCCATACTATTATTATTTTAAAATGATTTTTTGTTGATACGTCGTATCATTAGCTAAAGTAACAGAAACAATATAGACTCCAGAAGAAAGCTGTTGCAATGATATTGGTTGAGTTATATTATCCCATTTCATAACACCTCTTCCAGAGAGGTCTGTAATAACGATATCCTTAATTAACTCATTGGAATGAATTATTAACGTTTTGCTTTCCAGATATATTTTGAAAGAACTTGTTTCTTGTTCTGATTCAACACCTGTAGTAGTGATATTAATATCAAAACTAAGTTTATCATTCTCAACAACTAAGTTTGTGATACGTAATCCTCCATCACTATCATCAGATAAGAAAGGTTTCGGATAAGTTTTATCCGTCATAACTGCTCCAGCGTTTGTTTGATAAGCAGCTTCATCTAGAAAACCATTTTCAACTAAGGAACCATAAGGGCGATAGATATAGACCTCATCAGGAGGACCATTCCGGTTACCATTAGATACAGTTGTATTGATTCTATAAATTAATAAACCGGATCTTGGAATGTTCTTTTCGTATTTTCCTTCTTTCTTTCTATATTCCAAAACATAGTATTCATTCGCATTGGATGAATTTATTTTGTAACAAGAGTTATCTGGGCCTTGAGAAAGGGGAACCAATGAATATCTACCAGTGGTTGTAATTTCCGGAATTTCAGTAATCCAACTTTTACCTGCATACATCCACTTCATGTAGGCTCCCATATGGCACCAGCCACTATTCATTAAATCCCAAGCACCAACAGGGTCTAGACTTTTACTTTCTTCACTATAATGATATAAGTCCGGAGCCCCTAAGGCATGAAACATTTCATGGCAGAGGGTATTAACGGTTACTTGGTTTTCCGGTTGAAAAACATAATCCATTACACGCTTGCCATGTATATAGCATTCTTTTGTATAAAGCGACCAACGATGTGCCCATAATAGATCACTCCATCCGTCACTATTTCCCTGAATAACAAAACAGATATTATCAACATATCCGTCATTATCATTATCTATTTCATCTGGAGTAAACTCTTGTTCAATAATACTTCTCATTGCATCAACTGCATTCTGAACAAGATTATGTTCTCTCATTGTAGACTCTTCACTAGTTTTATATCCATCCGGATTAGTCGTTGCATTATAAGCCCGGTAGAAACCTCTGTTATGAAAATCTACATATCCTACATTATTAGCTTCTAAATCAGCATGTGGAAAGAAATGAGACTGGATAGTCAAATTATCATAAGAAACTTCTAAGTAATAATCTTTAAGAGAACCTGTAGAAGAGGTAGTACTGTTAAAACGACTGTCGTATACACTTCTCTTTTTTGAGAAAGTAGTAGCATCCTGAAAAGATATAAATATTACAATATTATTCAGAGGCTTTTTATGAGAAGCGTATTGAGGTTGAAACATTCCCCTTGTCCGTGATAAAGGTTGCAAACGTTCACGACGAACATCATATTTTTCTTTGGAAATTTTCAACCAAGGTTTGAGCTCCGTATCAGTTATCGATGTTTTTCCTACTAAAAACGGTGAAGGAATCAATTCTCCCATATCATTTTTTTCAGCATAATAGCAGTAACCATCTTCTCCTTGCAATACAGTATAACCATCTTTGTCATGCACCCAATGGTAAAACTCATCCCCTGAAGCGTATAGCGTTAATTGACTTCCATCAGGTTGAGTAACTGTTGTTTCAAGAAAGCTAAAAGGAGCAGCATACATCCAGCAGAAGATGTTGCACCAGAAACAAATCAAGAGTAATCTTTTCTTTATCATATCATTGATTTTAAACAAAATAAGGTCACCCTAACAATAGGTGACCTTATTTTAAATGACTATAGGGAAGGATTTAATTTACTTTCGTAGATATAACGCCATCCATTAGTAAGGTAAAGAAGCCACCAGATGCACCTGTGGTTGGATGAATTGCCTGGAATCCAAATCCATATTCAAATGTGATCACTCCATTATCAAAGATTCCGACTAAAGCACCCATGGTATACAAGTCTTCGCCTTCTACGTGGGTAGCTCTGAAGTACCGATTCCATGCACCTGTAGGTTTAGGCATCGGACCTATGTATTGGTTATCTTTCATTGTAACTACAATTTCACCATCAACTTCTTCCACACTCATCTTCGCAAGAGTTCCATAACCAAAGTCTACATTCAACACGTTAGTATCTTCATCGGAAGCAGTAATTAAAGCCGGAACACTAACCGGAGTAACTTCATCGAAAGCAGAAATACCGGTCATATTATGGGTTCCGATTATAGCTGCCCATGGATGTTCATCATCGACAATCGTAACAAGAACACTATTCTGTGCAGATTCCAATAATTTAGGAGATGTTGCTGAGATTATAATTCTAAAAGTTTTCTTTCCGGTAAAAATATCATTATCTATCGGTCGTACAATTACATTTTGTATTCCACAACCATCTTCGAAAACTATTTCTTTGTTTTCAATAACAAAGTCAGTCCCTTCAATAGCTGGATTACTTTCTCCTTCAGAAGAAGCCGTAAGGGTTACTATTACCTTTCCACTGCCTTTAATCCCTGCTAAAGCAAGGGGAATTTCGAGCGGTTCGGTAGCATTCTCGTCTACAGAAGCTGTCGTAGTCGGAAAGCTTGCATTAGAGTCTGCCGCTCTGAACGATTGCGGTTCGTTATCATCGCATGCGGCAAAAGCAAACAACAATCCGGCAGCCAATATTAAATATGTCAATTTTTTCATTTGTTTCCGTTTTTAGAAATTAATACTTGTTTTGAACCATATTCTCATTAGCATCTATTTCACTTTGTGGAATAGGTAAGAGATAGTAAGGACTATCAGCTGATACTTCCTGAGCACCAGCGGGAGCACCAGTACCATCTGCTAGGAAACCTAAACCGTCACGTTCTACATCTTCATGTCTACGTTTCAGGTCAAAGAAGCGGTGCCCCTCAAATGCCAATTCTAAACGTCTTTGTAATTGGATTGCTTTTTCCAGGCTCTCACCACTTTCATTACCTTCTTCATAATCTGAATAACGTTTTGAGCGTACAATATTCAAGTCTGCTAAAGCAGGAGCATATTGCTTCAAATTGTAATTAGCTTCTGCACGGGTCAAGTACATTTCGGCAGTACGTATAAGAGGAATATCAACCAGACCAGCAGAAGCACCACCATTAGCCCACTTCCATACCATATTACAATCACCACTTTCGCTGGTAACCATTTTGATAACAGAATTACGACAGTCAGTTGTTGAATACAGTTCTCTTAATCCGCAAGAAACAGAATAATTACCTACATAACTGGTTGTAGCACCCTGTCCCCAGCTGTTACCAGGCAAAATTCCATCATCTGATTTAAGTGCTATGCGGAATAAGACTTCAGGAACTGCCATACTGGTAGTATATACTTTACTGAAACCTTGAGTATCTGCCATATCAGAACCATCACCTGCAATAGCCGCTGTTGCATTTGTTACAGCCAATTGATTTTCACCCATCGTCAGATACACGCGCGCCAGGATAGCACAAACAGATTTCTTATTCAAGCGATAATTGATTTTAGTATTATAATCATCAGTCATCAACCCTTTTGCTCTTTCCAAATCTTCCACCAGCCATGTATATACTTCTTTCACAGTATTACGTGCCGGAAAAGTGGTTTCCGTATCTTTTTTATAGGTAACTCCTAAATCGCTATCAGAAGCTTGCTGATAGTTTCTACCATATAAACGTACCAAGTCAAAATGTATCATGCCACGTAAAGCAAGACATTCGGCCAGTAGGTTGGCAGCTAATTTTTTGTCTGCTTCAGCTGTTTCCATGCCATCCAGACGGGTAATAACTTCATTAGCACCTAAAATACCATTATAAGCAGCAGACCACATTCCTGTCACTCCATATGTGTCGGCATAAAATTTAAAATCGGCAAACTCATTGTAAATCAAGCGTCCATCACGATTCAACGTTAGATTATCAGACATAACATCCGGCACCATCAACATAAATTCTGTAGTATAAGATGCCGACCGAATTGATTCATATACACTATTGGTCGTATTATCAAAGTCTTGTATAGACTCTAGTGCATTGTCGCTATTTAGAGAATCATGAGGAGTGGTATCCAAGAAACCAGAACATCCGGTCAATGACAAACTAAAAAGAGCAACTGCTGGTATTATTGTTTTTTTAATTAATTTCATACGAGTGTCTTTTTTTGAAATTCATAAATAATTAGAAACCTATTTCAATACCGAACATGATTGTTCTGGAAGCCGGGTAGCTAAAGTCAAGCACACCACCTGTGGCACCTGTACCTGTACCTGCTGGTGAATCACCTACCTCAGGGTCAAGTCCTTTAAATCCTGTTACAGTAAACAGATTCAAACCTTGTGCAAAAAGTCGCAACTTCTCTACATGGGCTACCTTAAGCCATTGTTTTGGGAAAGTATATGCCAAGGTCAAATTTCTCAAGCGCAAATAAGATGCATCTTCCAAATATCTGGTAGACTGATAAGAGCTATTGTTTATGCTTTGTTTAGGTACATTGGTTATATCTCCCGGATTTTTCCATTGATCATACAGCATGCTTTTATCTTGATTGTTACCATACTGTGCTCCATCACTTTCCGTAAAGAAACGGATATGATTATAAATATAGTTTCCACCAGAGAAGTAGAAATCAGCGGCTAATTCCCATCCTTTATACGAAAGATTTGCACCGAATGAACCAAAATATTTCGGATCAGGAGTCTTACCATCCAAAACGACAGCGTCATTTGAATTGTATGTATTGGTAATTTTACCATCTGCAGTATAATACAACGCATCACCATTAGCAGGATTTACTCCAGCCCAACGTACCATTTTGTAGATATTGATAGGATAACCTTCTTTAATCAAGTTATTCCAACCAATAGAAATATCATTTCCTTTGTATAGCTTCTTGATTTCATTCTTATTTTGAGAAATCATTCCGTTTAAAGTTAGTTTCCAATCATTTGTTCTAATGAGGTCACCATTGATAGAAAATTCATATCCCTTATTCATTAATTCACCAACATTATCAATACGACTTGAAAAACCTGAAGTCATAGACAAACGAGTTGAAAGTAATAAATCGGTTGTTTTACGTTGATAAACATCAAATGTAACGTTTAAGCGTGAGTCGAACAAAGATGCATCCAAACCCACAGATGCTTGCATACTCTTTTCCCAAGACAGATTAGGATTCGGTAAGCGCGCAGGATAAGCAGTTGATGCACCATTATAGCTACCATAACCATATACTCCTTGTGCCGCATAATCACCAATATTATTATTACCACTGGTACCTACACTACCACGTACTTTCAAACGAGTAAGCCAGCTTACATCTTGCAAGAATGATTCACGTTCCATGTTCCAACCTAAACCTACAGCCCAGAACATACCATATTGGTTATCTGCTCCAAAGCGTGAAGAACCGTCCCAACGAATAGCTGCATCAATAATGTATTTACTGTCATAAGTATAACCAGCTGTTGCCAAATACGAAAGCATTCTCCAGTCAGTGGTATTTCCAGCCACATCTTTATCTGTAGCTCCAACGGAAATTGCATCCAATTTGCCAGTAGCAAAGCCACTAACAGAGGCAGTTAATGTACGGTAATGACTGGATTGAGCCTCCATTGCAGCAGCGGCTTTTATAGCATGAACTTCATTAAAGGTTTTGTCATAACTCAACATATTCGTCCACACCCAAGTAGAGCGTTGCTGGATACGGTCGTTGCGATATCCATAAGGCGAACCTAAAATCTGTGATAACTGAGATTCGGGCTTATTAAATTGGTAGTTTTGATATTGGGTAAAGTCTATACCCGCTACCGTTGTATATTTGAGTTGATCCCAAATTCTCCATTCCAAATTGAAAGCTGCAATAATTTTAAGTTTACTTAAGCTTGAAGGATTATTAGCAATATTCTCGAAGATATTAATTTGATTACCAGCAACTTTCATATCAGTATTGTAGCTACCATCTTCGTTATAAGGAGCATCATAAGGATTAGCATTAAATATATAGTTGAACGGATTTAAAGCATTACGGTCTGTTCTCAATAAACCTTCCTTGGAAATACCAGCAGAAGAATTAAAGCCAATTTTCACCACATCTTTAATCTTATGCTCAAGATTAGCACGCAATGTACTTCTTCTAAGATAAGAACCGGGTACTATAGCATCCTGATCAAAATATTGACCTGACAAATAGAAACGAGTTGCATCAGTACCTCCTGCCACATTCAATTCATAAGATTGTGTAGTACCAGTACGGAAAATTTCATCAGCCCAGTTTGTGTTCTGAACAGCAGCAATTTCAGCATCAGTCATTGCTCCACCATTAGCTCCACCAGATGAACCGCGGCCAATACCTAGCTGACGTTCATAAGTAAGTTTTTCTTGTGCGTTCATCATTGTAAAATCACTATCAGATAAAGTTCTGGTGGAAATTCCAAAGATGGCTTTTAAGTCAATTGTAGTTTTACCACTTTGACCTTTCTTGGTTGTGATAAGAATAACACCATTAGAACCCCTGGAACCGTATATCGCGGTTGCAGATGCGTCCTTCAATACAGACATATATTCAATATCATTCGAGTTTAGTGCTGCAAAATCTGCAGAAGAAACAGGTACACCATCGATTACGAATAGTGGATCACTACCGGCCGAGATAGAACTTGTACCACGAATCTTAATATTAGCACTGGCACCTGGACGTCCAGTTGCAGCAGTTACTTGCACACCTGCTGCTTTACCTTGCAATGCCTGGTCTACACTATTTACCGGTACTTTGGATAACTGATCAGCTTTTACTATTTCAACAGAACCGGTCAATGAGCTCTTTTTTGCAGCACCATAAGCCACTACTACTACTTCATCAAGCATAGCAGCATCTGCCTTAAGCACGATCTTTAGATTGTGTTTAATTGCCACTTCTTGTGTCTGCATACCAATATACGAAACCTGCAAAGTCTTCGCAGAACTACCACTAAAATAACATACTGTACATCAACGATATACATACTTGACAGGAACTATCTATTAGGAAGGTATATTTATATATTACGCTGATAATTAGATGTATATATATACATTCATTACATTCATGCTTAATAACGTTCTACCCAATATTGCTCTGTGATAAGATATAACCAGTTGATAAACAAATGCATACCTATTGACAATTCTATTTCTGAAACATTTATAATTAGTCTCAAGTTGCTATATTGTTATTTTATGCAAGATAATTTACTTATGTCTATAATATATCTATACAAAAATGCGAAGAACATCTTATAAAAGTATTCTTCGCATTTTACGTATAGATTATTTATCAACAAAACAATCTTAAGATCAAAAAACTTACCTTTTTAAAAGTCTCAGATTTATCTTTATTACATATTCTCATTAGTATCCCGATTTTAATGGGACACTAATGATTGAATATGAAAACTTATATATCGCGCCCTCTATACACCAATAGAATAGAACCATTTATTGGAAAGGATTAATAAAAGTGATAATCGGTCAGTATAGAATAGGTAAGAACTATATTCTTTTACAAATATCAGATATCACTAGTATCCCATTAAAACTGGGACAAATTAAAAATTAAATAAACTTGGCCCATTTGGTCCTAATCGTTCTTTGTCATTTTGAAATTTAGTTTTATCAAAGAGGTCTCTCAGATGAGTTTTATCAGTCAATGAGATACTCAATATTTGTAGCACTTCGTATGTACTTCTATCCAGTTTCATATCGTGTTGAATGATTGCCACCAAACAGTAAGTACATATTGCAGCATATATCTGTATTCGAACAGCGTTCTCTGTAGTACCCCAAAATCGTTTGATTTTAAGATGCTGCTTGAGCCATTTGAAAAACAGCTCTACCTGCCAGCGATTTTTATAAAGTTCGGCAACTTGAAGTGCAGATATATGCATCGCATTGGTTATGAATATGAACTCTCTTTTTTGTTCTTCATCCCAATATTTAACCAGCCTAATTGGCTCTGGATAATATTGTTTAGGATAGAATCCAGTCAGAAGTACGCTTGCGTCTGAAAACACATTCTTAGGCAGCCTACGTTTCCATTTGATGGATTTGTACTGGAGATTTTTTTTGCTCTGACAACGAAGTAGGCTTCAATCTGATGAATCTTATACAGCATCTTGAAGTTGTTGTAACCGCGGTCAAAGATGTAATAAGAGTCTGGTTCATAAGGAACTTCAATCATAACTTTAGAATCGTGTATGGATGCTTCCGTGATATGAAAGAATGCAGGAATCTGCGTTTCTACATCATATAATGTATGCACTTTGATACCACCTTTCTTCTTGCGGAATTTAGCCCACCAAAAGACTGAAAGGCACAGGTCAACAGTTGTCGAATCGAAGGCATAAACGTTACCGCCAAGTTTGAAAATATGATTAACACGCTTTTGTCGTGCTTCACCAACCAGGTAGTAAGAGTATTCTTCAAAGATATGATAGTCTCTATCTTGATTTGCTCGTGCCAGCGATGACTTTGATACGTTTTTGCCCATTCCTAAATGATAACATTTGGAATGATGGGCTTCAAGCGCAACTATTAAATCTCGCAGACTTTCACAATTAGAAAGTTGACCAAACATCAAAGCAAGTAGTTGATTCCAGCAAGTGAAGTGCTTCACATATTTGTCGCCATCATACTTGCGTACAATATAGTTGAACTTATTCCTATCCAAGAATGACACTAGTTGAGCGAAAACGTATTTATCTTTATGCATTTGCAAATCTCCTTTTAGAGAAGCAAAGGTGCAAATCGAAATCCGTTTAATCGAAAAACATCTGTAACTAACTAAATTTCAAATATTTCAAAGAACTATTTTAGATTTTAATGGGACAGCAATGATCAGATATAATAAAAGAAAAGATATCGGAAGCGAATATTATTTTTATAGACAAAGAGCTAGTAGGCTTTGCAGACATCAAGAACTATATAGACCTTTATCAGTACATCACTATGGCTCCCCTGTTATTGGCTCCCCACTATTAGGGCTCATTCGGGACTTATACTCCTATAGCGTACGCTCATGTTGGATGTACTAAAAAAGAAGGCACCTCCACAGGCACCTTCTTAAAAACACTTTAATTAAAAACACTTTGGGTAACATACCCAAGTATACTTTATAAGGTAGAAGTCTCTACTTATTGAATGGATCTAATATTTCCTCTTTATATAATTTGATTGTATTCTTAGAGTTAGAATTATCTGTCATTGTTATTACAGTAGGATTTTCATCACTGTCGGCAGACAAAGTGAAAGTCTTTCCATTAAATGGATAAACCATATAGCTCCAATTATAATCATTCCATAAAGTAACTCCAAAATTATTACCTCTGGAAGCAAACGTAAAGTTCACCTGATTGTCGCCCGCAGTTTTGTTATTGAAAAGCAAGAATCCTGCCGTACCGCCACAACTCCAATAAAAAGCGGTAGTTGTGGCATCGTATGGTGTAAATAATGCATAATCCAAAGGGAGCCCTAATGCGGGCATTACTTGAGTTTTTATAGCATTCCACCTAGCAATAGCTTGAGGATCTCCTAATCCACTCATTGCAAAATACCAGTCATTGTTGAGCAAAAGATAATTAAGTGGGAAAGTTGGAGTAAAGAGGGCATTTACACCATTTGTCGGAGAAAAGGTACCATACTTTTCATCAGGCTGATATTTCAATTCCTCAATTGACTTGCCATTCAAAACCACTGGCTCACGGAATTTAATATTTCCTTCAGTCGTTATAATGTATGGTACTTCTACTGTAACATCATTATCACCTTCCGTATAAGTTATTGCAAGGTTTCTATATGAAACTGTAACATCCGCTTTAAAATCTCCTTCTGTATATTTATAAGCTATGAATTGAGAAAACACTTCATCTGCATCCTGAACACCTTGCAAGAAATCTTTCCATGCAACTGTTTCAGCCAATGGAGTCATTATGATTTTGGTAAGATTCTTCTTTCCTTTTAGTATCACCTTATCCTTAGTGGCCTCCATAATAGTAAACTCAAAATCTCCTTCCATACCTTTTCCATCACTGCCTATTCCTCCAGGATTATGTGGATCTGAGAAAAAGTGCATAATTTCATTGTGGGTGTCAAAACTCAATACCGGACCGGCACTTTGCTTTAATACATACGTACTGGCAATCTTTGCTTCAGCATCATATATATCACTTGCTACTTGTACTGTACCATCTTCTGCAAATGAAACTAATATATTATAACCTCCATAAGTTAGGTTTGCGGAAGGGTAGTACTCCATCAACCAACCATTCTTGGCACTTGTCAATACCTCTTTATCAGCCTTTAGTGTCGCTTCAATACGATTGGCAGAAGAATCATTAAATAAATCGTCCTCTTCCGGTGTGCAGGATGAATAAAGAGCGACGGCAAGCGATATAAATAATAAATTAAATATTTTTTTCATATTACTTTCTAATTAAGTGTTGTTAAATCAAGAGTAGCTACTTCTGCGGAGCGACGGGTAACGACTTTACGTAACTCATCAATATCTATTTGCCAACTACCTTTTAAATATTCTCTTATAATTTCCAACTTATCAAGGATGGCCTGTTTACCAGATTCATCTTCACCAACAACTCCGGCTGCTAATAACTTTTGCCAAGCAGCTTCTGTGCGAGTTATGTAAACAGAAAGAATTTCTGCAAAATCCTCATTTGCTTCCTTACTCGCATATCCAGATACAAAACCGGATTTAGGTGCATCAGAATCTTTCAGATTAATCCAGTCCGTAGCTCTATAATTACCGGCAGAAATTAAATTGAAATCTGTATCATAGTTTTTCTTTTGCTGCAAAATGTGGGTAAACTCATGGTGCATTGTTTGGAAAAACCAATAATTCAAATCTGTTGTACTGCCACTCTTATCAGGAAATGGACTATTGATATCAATATACGGATGCTCAATATCAATTACGTTTACATTATACAATGTCACCTTTATTCCTCCTTCGGCGGTACCCATCACAATACTGCCAGTGTTAGGATAGTACGCCGGAGAACCAAACAACTGCATCACTCGTGGACAATACGTTTTGACGAATTCATCACCAGCTACTTCTTTATAAACATCAATCCAGACATATTTCATCATTTTGGCCAAAGCTATAGACTTATCGTAGTCTGCAGGAACCAGGTTAAACTCCATGTTCGATTCCTTGTCATCATATCTATAATTAAAACTGATATTATAAGGCTTTACATAGTTCTTCATCAGCCAATTGTCGAATTCATTCATTTCCGGCTCTTCCGTATCAAAAATACTCTTTGAGTCAAGATCATCTTCACTGCAAGCCCCTAAGCACAAAGTGAATGTAATCAATAAAAATAGTTTTATATATTTCATAATCATTTCATTTTTAAAGGTTATTATCTTGGGTTGGCAGCCAAACCGGCATCAATAACATCCGAAGGCAACTGGATGGCGCGACGCAGATCACCGACTTTCAATATATCTGTAGCCAATCCATAACGGTTGTGCGCTACTTCTATACCATAACGTTTAATGTCGCACCAGCGTTGTCCATCATGCATTGTCTCAATACGGCGCATGTGCAATACACATTGAATAAAATTCTCTTGTTCACCAGGTGCTACAGTAAATCCTTGAGGGTGAAGCTCTTTTTTAATAGTACGATCACTACCTCCATCAGCCATAGATGGTACAGGGCAATATTTAATACCATTCCAGAATTCATTAATGCTTTCACGAGTCAATGTTTGCAAAGTATGGGGCATGCCATTATCATCAACATACGAAGAAAGGCAATTTGTAACTTGCCAACTATTTAAATCGGCAGCAGCTTCCTCATATTTCTCTAAAAATGTATAAGCCTCTGCACGGCAAAGTAATGTTTCGTTTGTTGTAAATGGAACAAATACAATATGCGCATAACCTGTGCCGGATGTTTTGTCTGTATATTCCCAGAATTCATCCAATTTCGGGAAACGTACAGTCTGATTCGAACCATAAAGTTTTCTACCCAGAATCAAGAAACTGCCGGAACCTGAAGACCCCCATGGACCTTCGGCCCAATAAGTCTCATAAGTGGTTATTTCCCGCCCATGATTGTAACGTGGGCCACTTCCGGAGCCGATTCGTCCAGCAGCGGAATATGCCGGAATAATTAAAAGGTTACAGTTTTCACTTGCCTGCACGTAGGCATTTGTCACATCGCCTGCTCCAAGTGGAATATAATTGGACATTTGACGCAGTACCCTATCTGGGTTGCTTCCCAATACTTGTGTTGCATATTCAACTACCTTTTGATAGTTTGACTTATCCGGTTTCACATAGAATAAGTTAAAACGAGTTGCAAAAGCATAAGCGGCCTTTTTATTAAAATGATATTTGGGGACAGTGTAAACATCATCACTGATATATGGCAAAGCCGCTTCTATATCCGCATTGATTTTTTCATAAAGTTGAGTCATGGTTCCTCTTTCATATTTCACAATTACTTGAGTTTCCGGTTTTTCAGAATAGGGAATTCCCATATCCTTATCTGCTGTTTCCGGGTTATAAGGTAAACAGAAGACATTTGCTAATACAAAATGGGCATAAGCACGGCACATCAAAGCTTCCGCCTTTTGAGGAGCCAGACTGGCGGGATCACCCAAATCATATATTGCTTGTATAGCTTGATTGGCAGCTGCTATGGCTCTATAATAAGTTTGCCACATGTAACGTGGATCATCATTACCATCACTCGTAATATCTGACCACAAATAGATTTCCTCTTGATCCTTATAATTGACTGCGTACTGAGGCCCGTGATCCACTACATTGTCACTGCTATATTCCATCATAAGGACAGGGGTCTTGTCTGGGTAAGCAGATACAAGTATAGATGTTACTTTTGCTTCCGTGTCAATCTCAGCACGGTTATCTGGCATCGTATTGAGGAAGTCATCGCAGGAACCCAGCAAGAATGCAGTTCCTATAAGTGCTATATATATATGTTTCATGTTTTTTCTCTTTTTAATGGTTAAATTCCTAATCTCAAGGTTAGCGTAAACTGACGTGGTACGGGGACTGCTACACCACCTGTATTGAAGAATTCAGGGTCTTGTCCGTTCAACTTCTTATCAGCATAAATCAAGAATAAGTTGGTAGCTTGTAGCTTAAGTGATAAGTTGTTGAATTTTAATGGTGCAATCCAGGATTTGGGGAAATCATATGATAATGAGATTTCTTTCATGCGGATGAAGTCACCTTTAGCCACACGTGCAGTAGAGCGGTTATAAGCATTGTAAGCATAACTCAAATGATTATATTCCTGATTCAAACGACGGTCCGCAATAACAGGAATATTAGTCGTATTCTCATCGCCCGACTGCGTCCAACGGTTCTTGAATTCTTTGGGCATGGCTGCCAAATCAGAATACCAGTTTTTGAAAACCGGGTCTAGGCGAATAACATTACCGAATGAATAGGTCATAAAGACATTCAGCTTAAGACCTTTATAACTAAAGGTATTTCCAAAACTGCCTGTAATGGTCGGATCTGTAGGTCCTTCGTATACTAAATAGTCTTTTACTCGCGATTGGAAATTAAGCTCTGTTACAGTTTGCTTTCCACTTTCATTAATAAAGGTAGGAAGTCCTTCTTCGTTCAACCCTTGGAAATCAATAGAGAACAAAGAGCGTACAGGATAACCTTTCATTGTAAAACCAGAGCCAATCACCATATCCAGAATGCGGGTATTGGTTTCCAAATCAGTTACTTCATTTTTAGCTTGCGAGAAGATGAAGTCTGTATTCCATTTAAAATCCTTAGTTACAATATTACGTGTAGACAATGTAAACTCTATGCCATGCGATTTCATACTTGCTACATTAGCATACTTCATCACTTGTCCACCAATACCCATTGTATTAATAGCGCCAATCAAGTCATAATTATCACGTTTATACCAATCGGCTGCTAAATTGATGCGATTGTCCAGAAAACCGATCTCAGCACCGATATTGAGTTCGTGTTTCTTTTCATAAGTAAGTTCGCTATTCTCAAGGTCGTCAATCTGTAACCCCGACTCTTTCACTGAAGTAAATGGGCGCCAAGGATTAAAACTACTAATCACTACCCGAGAGTTGGTTACGTTTGCCGGACCACGGTCTGCAGTCAGTGAATAAGATGCTTTTAAAGTCAGGTTCGATAATGTCGGGCGTAAATCTTCAAAGAATGCTTCTTCATGTACATTCCAAGCACCAGATACATTCCAAGTAGGCAACCAACGAGAAGAACGACTCTTACCTAACTTATTGGAACCCTCATAGCGGATAGTACCATTAACGGTGTATCGTCCTTTATATGAATAAGTACCTGTTGCGAAGAATGCCACCTCACGTGAACGGCTTTCTTCTACAGTATAATAATCTGTGTTCTCTTCATTACCCTGCTTAAAGTACTGATAGTCATAAGAAGGGAGCATACCCATCTCATACTGCATGCCTACACCATTAAACCATGTTTTCGTGCGGTCCATAGAATTCACTTCCATACCGCCGAAAAGGTTGATAATATGATCTTCTGCAAATACATCGTTATAATTCAATGTTCCACGGAAATCCCAACTATTCATTCCATATTTTGTTTCACGATAAAATCCACCTACCGGTAATACACTGACGGGTAGAGAGTTCACCTTGTCCGGATCGGTATACAGCCAGGGATTAGCATCACGCATGGTAGCATCATCCATTGCACGAAAAGCCCAAGCCTGGTTAGAGTAATCCTTAACATAGTGTGATTGTGTCGTTGTAGAATATTTATAAGCACCCAGAGCAGAAGCTTCTAAATTTTTGAGTATTTTCCATTTTAATTCTCCTTGAAACTTCATATCAACTACATTTAAGTCCATGTAGTTGTTTTCAAGTTCATGCAAAATGTTGAACGGAGCATAATTGCGGACATAGGTTTCATTAGCATCCAATGTGCGTGAAGTATTTAATGCATACGAATATGGATTAATATCAAAATCGCGTGATACTTCTCCGGTTACATAATTAGGTGTCGAACCTAAAGTTCCGGGAGCTTTTTGTTTACGATACGAAGCATTTCCTATCAGGTTCAATGATAAATTGCTGTAGATATTATACAAGGCATTTACATTGGCTGTATAGCGTTGAACCGAGCTTTGTTTGGTCCATCCCGGATCGTTCATGACACTAAGTGATGTGTAATAAGAGGCTTTTTCTGTACCGCTTGACATACTGATCGCATGGTTTTGTGAAACAGAACTATTGAACAGATAATCAAACCAGTCTGTGTTTCGGTACTCGGCTTGTTGCAAATAGGCATTGATTGCCTTAGTTGTATTGGGCAAACCAAAGCCACCACTTGAAGTGTAGTCATTAATCAAATGATACATTTTACCATAGACACCACTGTCAGATGCACGATAAACATTTGAGAAGTTTAAGTAGCCAGCATTTGCCATCTCCTTGAATACTCCCATCTGCTCTTGTGAATTCATGATATTGAAATTGGTATAGCTGGGCTTCATTCGCATCGTAAATTCACCGGTATAACTAATTTTGTTGGAACCAGCTTTACCCTTCTTTGTTGTTACAACGATTACACCTGCCATTGCGCGTGCACCATAGATAGAAGTGGCCGATCCATCTTTCAAAATCTGGAAACTTTCAATATCATCCGCATTCAATCCTGAAATGGCTGAACTAATCAACGTAACTGCGTCACCGGATGACAAATCATCAGCACTAACCTCGGTAACATCCTCCATAATAACCCCATCTACTACCCACAGCGGCTTAGAACTACCATAAATAGAAGTAGCTCCACGTACGCGGATTTTAGGAGCTGTACCAAATGTACCGGAGACATTCTGAACGGATACACCAGCAGCACGCCCTTCCAGTGCACGACTTATTTCAGGCAAGCCGTCTAATTTTACATCATCGGCAGATAATTTTGATGTAGCACCAGTAAAAAGACGTTTGTCCATACGCTGCATACCAGTAACCACAACTTCCTGAAGCATTTCGCTGTCGATTTTCATCGTAACTTTTAAGTGCGGTTTGATACTTACTTCTTCCGTTTTCATACCAATGTAAGAAATATGCAATGTTTTCGCAGAACTAAGTAGGTTGCATTTTGTTGATAATCAACAATAAATATATATTTACAGAACTCAAATCAAGACAATTATAATTTATTAAATATCTAGTAACTAGATATATACAAAACATGAGCATATATTTGTATCTACCTAAAAGTTCTTCTGTTTGATTTTCAAACACCTAGTAATTAGTCAGTTACTGTTTGATTGTGAATATAAATGAGCGATAAAACCAATACTATAGGTTCAGGTAGAAATTCAAATGTATGAAATACTTAAATTTTCTACCCAAACCAGATTGGTAAATTGCATGCATATCAATAAACTACCATCTAGTCTTGATTTTTCAACAAAAGAGTATTATATGCAGTTGAGTTTAATACGAACAATTTCATTCTCACAAACAACAAATAACTGTATCGGTAAAAACGATAAATAGAACATTTATTCTAACTTGCAATTAGCCTATATTAAATCAATATTTATTCTCTTATATAATAATGAATTACAGGTTTAATTAGAGAAAATAAATATAAGAAAACATCCTAAAAGTTTTATATAAAACTTTTAGGGGGCATTTTATCTAAAACAACTTTATTTTAAGAAGACCTTATTCGTATCCCAGATTCTGTTGTCCTTGAATATTAGGGTTAACATCAACTTCTGCTTGTGGAATAGCTAATATTATTCTGTAATCATTCCAGTTCGGAGATATTAAATCCGTTGAATTTAAGTAATGATCAGTGCCTTCACCTGGTGTTTTTTCACGGTTTAGGGTTAATCCCAGTCGCATAGTATCGTAGAAGCGATGACTTTCCATGACCAGTTCCTTTCTTCTTTTTTTCAAAGTTAATTCAGAAACTGCACGTTTCCGAATTTTATTCAAATAGAAATCAGCTTTATTCTAGTTGGGAGTTGATTTTTTCAGTGCAGCTTCAGCTGCTATTAAGTAGATATCTGATAAGCGAAGTAACGCGTACATTATTAACCGGTAATCTTCCATTCTGGCCTGGATATTTATTGATAAACCTTATCTCTTCATTATTATCCACTTCAAAAAGTCCTGTACCTACATTATTTCTTATTACCTAAAGGTCAGAAGAAAAATTATAAACAATAGTAAAATTGTGTTTACTTCAAGATGATTTAGAACATAACTAAGGCTAATTACTAACAGGATGGAGGCAATTTATAGTTCTTTTTTCTATACATCACTTTTCATTAGAGTCTTATGGAAAAGTTATAATACTTACCTCGTCTTGAGCTGTATAATTAAATCCAAGTGGTGTATTGATTACAGAATCAATTATTAAGGCATTTAATGTCCGTTTTAACAGGAATGATGCTTTTCAACTAACCAATTTCATAATAAAACAGCAATGAAGGGAATGTCATTGAACATTCCCTCCACTAAAACAAAACACTTTATTTATAAGTCCAGTAAAACCTGTTGACGGAATTATAGTTCATATCGGTATGGTAATAAATTAATTCCGCCAATATGTTCTGATGGAATTATTTTCCTGCAAGATTCAATTCATCGTTGTAATCGGTTTCATTCAAGGGTACATCCCAAGTCCATTTGTTTGCACCATCAGCTGGAATCGTTTTCGCAATGGAAATATGTGCATTACCTCCATCAGCGAATCCTTTACGCACTACAGAACGATTCCATCTTTTGTAATCACTCCAGGCAAAGCCTTCACCCCAAAGTTCAAGTTCACGATAATCCATGATTTCGTTCCAGAGGGCTTCACCGGTTTTCGTGCAAGTGTATTCAGGATTACGTCCAGAGGTAGCGTTTAATTCTATTAAAGCAACTTGTGCATCCGGTTCATTGTTCAAGAAGTAGTTGGCTTCCGCTTCAATCAATACCATTTCTGATGAACGAATGAAAGGCAGATAGCTTACCCCCGGAGTATCAAATACATAGAATTTCAACTGTCCGCCCAAATACATATAGCCAGATTGATAAGGAGCGGCAAGTCCACTTACCGCCATTCTCTGGCAATACTCTGCAGCGTCTTCCCAAAGCAAGTCAGCTTCTTCGCCTTTACCCAGTCCAAGAATACCGTAAGTCAAATCCATGGCTGAGCCATCATTAAAATCATAGCCGGGGAATTTGTCTTCTGTCAAGAACAGCGCTTTGCGGGCATCATTGTCCGGGATGCGGTTAATAAGCTCACGCCCAATGGCCCCAGCACCAGTATTGTTTGCACTCGCATAATATCCGTTACAAGCAAACTGAGTACCATAACTCCAATACCAATTATTTTCTTGCGAACCGCCGAAACAACCGAAAATCCACTCACTCGTCGGATTGCAGAAACCAGATTGATATTCAGCGTTACTCATAAGCGGATAGTTTTGGCGGGCGAGTTTGGCTTCGGACAGAGCTTTGGTGTAATCTTGTTTAGTTATAGCAGCACGAGCATAGACTGCATGAGCAACATTTACATTCGGCATCCATACTTGTGCGGCATCACGGTCCATACCACTCTGGTTATACAAGGCAATTGCTTCATCCAAATCTTTGTAGATTTGAACATACGTCTCAGCCAGAGTAGCATAGCCTTGTCCGCCAGTGGATTCATCAATACGGAGCACGAGTCCTTGTGAAGCGCCGTTATTGGAATCCTGCCATCGCCAACAGTAATAGTGCACTAACTTTTCGAAAGCGTATGCGCGGAAAGTCAGTGCTGAAGCCTTGACAAAATCTTTTTCAGTTTGAAGTCCTTCAGCATTATCAATATTGGCAAGAATAGTGTTCGCATTACCAATGATAGTATAATAGTAGTACCATGCGTATGCGTCATAAATAGAGTTAGTGCGTGTATGGAATTCTTGATTATGAATAGGTGACCATCCGGAAGCATACATATTATATAAGTAATTCTCGCTCGGATAGTTTTCATAATGAGCCATGATGTTATTTTCGCCTGCAAATCCCTGACCAAAATAATACTGCTGTGTAGTCATAATTTTGGCTATACCGTTCAATGCTTTCATTGCATTTGCCGTGGTCCCTACGGCATCGGATGCTCCCGTTGAATCGGTGGGAGCGGTATCCAAATAGTCACCGGCACAGGAGGACACTAACACCATACATGCCAATAGGCTACCTGTGAACAATTTATTGAGTATTTTTTTCATTTCTAATACGAATTATATGGTTATATCTTTAGAATTTTACAGTCAAACCGAAATTATATACACGGGCTGTCACATACGTATCATCCGAACCTCCATTAAACGAATATTGCGGATTTAGTCCCTTGCGTGAGGTTAGTGTAAAAAGGTTTTCTACACCGGCAGTCAACGACAACCCTTCCAATCCCATGTTCTTCAGCCAACTCTTAGGTAGACTGTAAGACAGGTTCAAATTCTTGAAAACCAAATAAGAAGAGCTGGTTAACCAACGGTCGCTGGCGGCATTCAAGTCGGATGACTTATGAAAATCGGCACGCGGAGTTCCATTCGGATTGATGCGGTTGGCGGAAGTTTCTGTCATACCGGTGGGAACTTCTTTCCAAGAATTTAGGATATCCTTATGGTAAGCGTTACCAGAAGCACCTGATTCGGATACTCCCATCAGGCTAGCATAACTGCCATCATATGTCTTGCCACCTAAAGAATAGGTGAACAACATATTCAAATCCCAATTCCTCCAAGAAAGCGCCGAACTGATGGATCCATAGACTGTGGGAAGTGCGCTACCTGCCCAATCACGTTTGGCGTATGAAGTGGCAGTGGCATAATCTGTACCATTGATGGTAGTCAATGCACCAGCTTCTTCGGCAGTAGCCTTCTTATCCGGATCCAGTGTATAGAGAGAAGTACCAGTCATCTGGTCCACGCCTTCGAAGTGGTAAGTGTACCATTCGTAGATGGAATGCCCTTCAGAATAGTTCTGCATACCGTGCAGAATATCTTTTCCGTCAGGCAGTTTCACAATTTTATTCTTCAAGAAAGTAGCGTCCACGCCAAGGTTCCATTTCCAGTCGTTATTATTGATAATGTCAGCATTCAAAGAGATTTCCCAACCACGGTTGGAAACGGTACCGATATTCTTGTATTGTGTCAGGTTCATCGGGGCAGTATCAGCAACCCAAGGATAAGAGCCAGCCGAAAGCGGCAGACGAACCTCAAATAGTAGATCTTTAGAGCGCTTGTCGAAGTAGCCTATTTGGAAGTTCAGGCGGTTAAACAGACGTCCTTCTACAGCGATGTCTACGGTCTGAGTCGTTTCCCATTTAATATCCGGTGCAGAAAGTGACTGTTTTACCAACGCAGCTTCACCACCGTTCTTGTCGATAGTATAAAGAGCCATATGTCCATAAAGGCTGACGCCCATATTGTTGCCCACTTCACCGTAGGAAGCACGCAGTTTTAATGCATCTAACCAGTCAACATCTTGCAAAAAAGATTCCTGTTTCATGTTCCAACTTGCACCTACGGAGTAGAAATTACCCCAACGGTTATCTTTGTGGAAACGTGAAGAACCGTCACGACGGAACGAACCTTCCAAGAAATAGCGATCATCATAGTTGTATTTCAGACGTGCCAGATAAGATTCCGTTTTGTCTTCATCATCACTTCCTGCGAAATAAGAGTTATTGAGAAAGTTACCCATAGTAAGATTTCCATCTACTGCCATGCCGGTATTCATTCCTGCTGTATATTTACGTTCCCAACTGTAGCTTTCGTGAGCTGCCATAACTTCAACATTATGTACGTTATTGAACTGGTAGCTCCAATTTACGATTTCTTGCAAGGTCGTGGTTCTGTACTGGTAAGCATAGCTAGTCAAACGACCACCGTTGGTAGCACCGTCACCTATTTCCGGATTGTCGTACTTCTTATTATTGGAAGTACTGTTATTTAGGTCACCTTTTACAGTCAATGACACTCCATAAGGTAATGAGATTGTGGCAAAAGCTTGTCCGCCTAATACGTTACGTACGCTTTCCTGCTTGTTGAACAACATTTCATATGCTATATGGCGGTTGCTTAAATAAGGGGAAGTAGTATCATATATTTTGTCTCCTGCAGCGTCCAATTGATATGTGCCATCAGCATTGTGTAAATAAACAGGATATACCGGCGCCATATAGCGGGCTATGTAAAATGGATTGGCATACGCATTACCGCTGGCATTACTATTATAGTTGCGTTTAGTCCAAGATCCTGTAAGATTTACACCTCCCTTAAACCATTTGTTGGGAGTATAAGTAGTATTGATACGGCCTGAGAAACGTTCATAACCGGTAGCCTTCACATATCCTTTTTCATTCAAATAGCCTACGGACGAATATACATTATATTTTTGTCCAGATGCAGCAGCTGACAAGTTATATTCTTGGCGATGTCCGTTACGTTCAATGGCATCCTGCCAGTCAAGGTCGTCATAACCAGTCAGACGAGTAGCTATCAGCTTTCCGTTATTGTCGAACAGTTTATCGTCAGCAGCATTATAAATGTTTCTACCGATGGACTCACTGATTAGGTGGCTCGTAGCATATGCGGCCGCCTCGCTTTCTGACATCCCGGTATTGCTCATCATAGAGTTTTTCTTGGCCATCCAACTTGCTTCCATCCAACGGTCTGCATCCAGACGTTCATACTCAGAAATACCTCTGTTGTATATACCCTGATTTACCTGTAGTGTAATGCTTGGTTTGTTAGTATTACGTCCACTTTTGGTCGTAATGAGGACTACACCATTAGCAGCACGGTTACCATATAATGCAGCTGAGGCGGCATCTTTCAAGATGGACATGCTCTCAATATCGTTAGAGTTTAGTTCGGCCATATTTCCATCAAAAGGAACTCCATCTACTACATACAGAGGACTTGAAGCACCTGACACCAATGTACCGAAACCGCGGATGCGAATCTCGGGAGCTTGTCCCGGTTCGCCATAGGTATTATTTACTTGTACGCCCGGTGCGGCACCTTCAAGTGCGCCGGTCACACTGGTTGTAATACGTTTCTCGATCTTTTTATTGTCAACTACCGAAATAGAACCTGTCAATGATTCTTTTTTAGCGGTACCGTAGGCAATTACCACAACTTCGTCCAAAGCTTCGGCATTGCCTCTCATTACAACCTTCAAGTTAGGTTTGACTGCAACCTCCTGTGTCTGCATACCAATAAACGAAATCTGAAGCGTTTTCGCAGAACTAATGCGGTGTTTATTTTATTAATAATCAACTAATTAGCATGTCTTAAAGAACTAAATATTATGTATTTCCTATTTTATAATTATTTGTATATAAGCATTTTATATATACATGAATTCATTAAATTCTACTAGTATTATCCCATATTTAGAAAGTATTATATTGAATTTCAGCAATATACCGCTTTCATTAAAGTATAAATGAACTATTAAACAATTACTGTGCGTTTAATTCACTGCACGAATGTACAAAATAATAAATAATTGAAAGTTAATTCTGATTAGCAGTTCATGTATAGAGGCAAATATAATTTAAAGTATATATTTTTCAGTAAAAAGTCATCATTCACCTTTTAGAGAAAAATATTTAAAAGAACAAGAGACAAGAAAAACAGAAAAGCGAAAACTAAATAGTATAATTTATAAAGAAAAGCTACCTCAAGATAAAAATGAGGTAGCCTTATTCATATCTTTTGTATCAGATATACTCTGTTACAAACTTATTTCCCCAATAACAGAAGTAGTAGGAAACAATTATTCCGGTAATTCTAATGTTTCTGTAAAACCACTGTATAAAATTCCATACCCACCTTCTACAGCAACAGCTCCACGCATTGCGAATAACAACTTATTGCCTTGACGTTGCATGTCGGTAGGAGTGAAATACACCATTCCATAAGTAGCATGTTTATATCCAGTAGCTTGTAAGTCCCAATTAACCAGAGTTTGGCCATCTTCACTCAATGTAAAGACCATGGGATATCCTTCTGTTATACAATCCGGCAACTTGTATATATTACCTTCTTTAGCTTTCAATATAGGCTGTTCCCATGCCTGGCCGAAAAGTTCTGAAGTATATATCCCGGTTCCGTAATCCTCCCATGTCAACTTTCTCTGAGCAGTTACAGTTATTTCACCGGATTTAGAAGGTGACAATGCATCCTTGTCATCTATGGTCAGTACAATCTCATATTTGCCAGTAGCGCTCAAGTCATCTATAGAACCGAAAGCTAATTCTGCGTATCCCACTGCTTCGCCTTTTGCAAAGGCTATATTGGAACTTTTCAAGGTGAATACACCTTCTTCTACTGTAGATTCATCCATGCTAATACCGACTGAAGCCTCTGCATCTGTATTTCCGCGATACACGGGAACCCGGATGATACCATTGTCTTCAGCACTTACTTCCACATTCATTTGAGTAGATGCAAAAGCTGCTTCAACTCCGTTTACACCATATTTCGTACCTTCTACATCTGTATCGCAGGAGGTAAAAGCTGCCAAACAGAGCAATATAGCAGCATATTTCTTTATTGTATATAGTTTCATATTTTCCTTCATTATATAGGTTTATAAATTATTGAACTATAGGATTCTGATCCGCAGAGGTAATATTCTCATTACCATCTATTTCAGACTGCGGCAGAGGAAGGATAAATAATGGAGAAGCGGCATTAGTGTTCTTTGTCGTTACCTTCTCTGTATGATTAGAGCCTTCATAATTACGATTATACCCCAAACCTAAACGCTGCATATCGAAGATGCGTCCTACTTCACCCCAAAGTTCCACACGACGTTGGAATAAAATCTCATCCATTAATGTTTCCAAAGGAGCATTAGTGTCAGAATTATAAGTATTTGCATCTGTACGGGCAGCTAAACGTTCCTCAAACTTACTATCTCTCGCGTTTCCTAAAGTTTTTATTGTGGTACGGGCAGCACCATATTCTTTCTGATGACATTCGGCTTCAGCCTTTATTAATATCATCTCTTCTGCTCTCATAAGTAAGTAATCACCCGTACGGGTAGTGTAATCTGCCATTTTAAACTTAATTTGGCAGTAACTCGTATAAGATGAAGCTGCCTTTTCTTCATCAGAAGGAATGGCCCCACGGAACCACGCTGTTTTACGCTCATCTGTATCAGAAATCAGTTTATACAACCCTGTGCTTATGCATTGGCGTGCTTTAGAAGCATACATACCCGGTGCATCAGCATCCATATGCGAGAAGAAGCTTGCAAAACCACTGGACTGATCGGCTATAATTTCCATTCCCCATAAAACATCTGCTGTTTTTACACTATTATTCCCGCCCAATTCGGCTATAGTGGCAACTTTCAATGAAGGTTTCTTTAAGGCTTCAGCAGCTGCTGTCGCAGCACCTGCATAGTCATGTTGAGTAAGGCAGATACGGGCTTTTATGCCATTAGCTACATAGTAATCTATATGAGATACATGCGTTTGCACTTTATTACTGATACTTCCTAACAGATCAATAGCTTTTTCTATATCAGAATTGATTTGAGTATAAACTCCCTGAACGGTTCCACGAGGGCTTCCCTCCGAACCGGCAACCGTTGCCCCTGTATACAAAGGTACACCGGGTGCATCCTCATGTCCTTTATACGTTTGTTGGTACAATTGTATCAGATAGTAATAGGCAAACGCACGCATGGCATAGGCCTGCCCTACAACGCTGTTCTTAAGTTCCGGATCGCCTCCCATTGTGTTTTCTGAAGCAATGATATAATTTACATTACTAACAATAGTATAATAGAAGTTCCAAATAGAATAAGGACGTCCAGCTTTATTTGAATAGTCTCCATGAACATTCAAACGATAATCTTCATAAAACCAGCCTTGTCCCTGCTCTTTCATTAAATGATCTTCAGCCATCAGATCTCCGAGCAATTGGATAGCTGTCTGTCCGCAGTTTTCTGAGCCCCAGTTTGAACTCCACCCTGCTACATATAACATACGGTATACACCATTTATAGCAGTTTCTGCGCTACTTGCATCTGCAAATATCGTAGAACCTGATACCTTGTCAGTCGGTTCCGTATTCAATTCATCGGCACATGAGCAGAATGCAAGAAGGCCGATTAAAGAAAATATATATAATACTTTTTTCATCTTTTATATTATTTAATCAGGTTTAGAAAGTGATATCAATTCCGAATGAAATTGTTCTGACAGGTACGTAACCAAAATCCGTTCCCCCAGTGAAGTTATATTGAGGGTCCATACCTTTCAGGTGATTGAACAACACAACATTGTCTGCCGTTGCAGTCAGGCGTGCAGAATCGAATCCGATAGATTTCATCCACTTTGAAGGTAGAGAATATCCTAAAGCAATATTTTTAATAGCAAAATAGGAAGCGTCAATCAAACTGTTATCAGTAACAATGTAACTCTTTCCGATTTCAATACGTGGGATGTCTGTGATATCCCCCGGATTTCTCCATGCACGTTCCAGCATTTTACTCTTTGCCTGTCCTACATAATTGCCATATAATAAGGTATTATAAATACCATCCAATACTTTACCACCAATAGAATATGTACAAAGGATACTCAAATCAAATCCTTTATATTTGAATGTATTATTGATGGAACCATATAAATCAGGAATACGGCTACCCTGAATTTCTTTGCATGCAGTAGCCTTGGCCATATCGTTAGTTATATACTTTTTGCCCTTAACTCCGTTTTCATCGGTATCCCATGCCCAATACAGTTGTTCTCCAGTTGCGGGATCAACGCCAGCGGCAGTTGCAGTATAGAATGAATATAAAGTCTCACCTTCGCGAATGATATAAGATCCGGAAATGATTTCCGGTTTATCTGCCAGTTGCAAAACCTTATTCTTAATCGTAGAGCCAAGGAGCGTTAAGTTCCAGGTAAACGGAGTATCTTTAAAGATATCAACTCCCAATGTGAGGTCAATACCTGTATTGCGCATACTACCAACGTTCTTGTTGTAGCCATCAAAACCGAGTGAAGTTGCCATTGGGAATGACATTAACATATCTGTCGTCTTACGTTGATACCATTCGATAGTAGCAGATACACGATCAAACAATTTTGCTTCAATACCAATATTCAGGTTAGCATTTTTCTCCCATTTCAATTCTTTATTTTCCAAGGAAGTTACGGCTGCACCGCTCATCGACGAGTTTGCATAACCCAAATCATAAAATGACTGCCAAGCATAAAAATTCTGTTTGGTACCATTCAATATGGCATCATTACCCTGTACACCATAGCTGGCTTTTAATGACAGATTATTAATCCAAGTAATGTCACTCATGAAAGATTCGTGAGAGATACGCCAGTTACCACCGACTGACCAGAATTTACCCCAACGGTTATCCTTATAGAAACGAGAAGAACCATCGGTACGGAAACTAGCAGAAAGGTAATACTTATCGGCAAAATCATAATTCAAACGTGATAACACAGATTGAACTGCATAATTGTTCTGATAAGAAGATGCTCCTGTAATCGTTGTAGCTGCATCCAGTTCATAAAGTCCACCAAATGGGAATCCCGTCTTGGTTGCTGACAAATAATCATATCTGTATTTATAAAATTCATGTCCAACCAAAGCTTCAAAATGATGATCACCGAACTTTCTGTCGTATGTCAACAATTGATTAAAAGTATAGCTGAATGTACGTGCAGTAGCTTTCTGTATAGTACCTTTTACGGATACAGAGTTGCCGTTATATGGATTATAATAAGTTGCTCCAGCTGAATTGATTAAGTCAAAGCCATAATTAACAGAGAATTTCAATCCTTGCAGGAATGTGTTCTTCAAATCACCTAATTCTGTATATACACGTCCGCTCAGGTTATCGCTTTGAGTAGAATACATATCATCATATAAGGTAGCAATTGTGTTCCACTCTGAACTGGCACCGGCTGGTCTGTTTTTACCATAGTCAAAAACGGCATTTCCCAAATTGTCATAAATCGTAGCACCATTGGCATCTTTCTCAAAGACAGGGAAAATAGGAGCCATTAATTGTGCACTGTACCAAACATTGGATGAACCGGATGAATTTTCAACAGCTGTATTGCTCTCATTGCGAGAGTAGTTGGCGCTCATTCCAGCTTTTAACCAGTTCGTAACTTCAGAGTCTATATTCAAACGTCCATTATACCGATTGAATTTTGTTGTCTTTAACAGACCTTCTTCATCAAGATAGCCTAAAGAAAACATATATTTAGTTTTGTCGCTTCCACCACTGAACGAAGCAACATATTCTTGACGTAAAGGATTGCTTTTTAAAGCTTCATCCATCCAGTCTTCACTATATCTTAATTTGGCATCACTACGTACTTTTCCCGTCACAGGATCGATCAGTTCTGTAATACTATAATTAAAAGGGTTATACTGTTCATTCTGGCCCAGCATAGCAGTGGATCCACTTTTCATAGCCTCTAATGCAGCAACACCCGCCAACTCCGGAGAAACTCCACCGTTGATAATCTGATTATTCTTATATGACTGGAAGATTGTTTCTAAATAACCGGCTTCGTCCATCGTTTCATAACGTGGAATAGCGCGTGAGGAAACACCCCAATTTGCTTTCAAGTTCACTTTTACCTTACCGGAATTACCTTTTTTGGTAGTAATCATAATCACGCCATTCGCACCACGAGAACCATAAAGAGCACCAGCAGAAGCGTCTTTAAGAACTGTCATCGTTTCAATGTCATTAGGATTGATTGCTGAAATGTTACCATCATAGGGAACACCATCCACTACATACAACGGTGATTGTGATGAATTGATAGAGCCATAACCACGGACGACTACAGAAGAGCCTGATCCTGGCTGCCCTGAACCTGAAGTAGTTTGTACACCGGCAACCATACCATCCAATGCTTTCGTAACGTTTGCCACAGGTCTTTCTTTCAATTTCTCAGACTTGATAACCTCCGCAGAACCAGTAAAAGACTCTTTCTTTGTGGTACCATAGGCTATAACCATTACTTCATCCAACATTTCAGTATCCGACTTCATAATAACCTTTACATTCGGTTTTATTGCAACGTCTTGTGCTTGCATACCAATATACGTAATCTGAAGCGTTTTCGCAGAACTTAGCACGGTGTATTTTACTGATAATCTGCAGCAAGACGGACCATGTAGAACTCTGGCATAAAATAATCCAATTTATCAAAATGCTTATAATATGAACATTAGCATAACTATATATGTGATTACAGTTACCTATATTAACCCGCACATTAGACTTACATTGTTAATAATGAAAGCATTATGCATTATGCAGCCGCAAAAAAGATGCAAAAATCCGATACTGCAAGTTTTTCTAAGATGTAAATGTACAAAATGTTAACCGTGTTATTGTGTCCAAAAATACGAATAAACGTCTTTGATCTTATGAAATATATTGTTGGAATATTTCAAAAACGAGGCCACGTAACAGTCGTTTCCTATTGGCTTTAGGTCGATAGTTAACTACTACGTAACTTAGTGGCAAAGGTATAACTGGTCAAAAGCGTGTGTAAATGCTGCCCAGTTGGAAAAAGTTTTTTTCCCAGTTGGAAAGAAATATTTTCTCAACTGGGAAAATATAGAAACTTGCAAACTTGCAAAACTTGCAGGGCCTCTCACACACACACGTATACGCGCGCGATAAATTTGGGTTTTCGGGCAGCCGCACATCAATGTTCCTTTTCTGGAAACAAACACGTAGATGACTAAAGTTTGCAGGTACGGATATTCATTCTTGCATCCGGAAGCAGAACTCAGCAGTTTGTTTAGCTTGGCTTCGAATGCACTCATCGTTTCCAGCAATAGACAGCAAGGAGACGGATCTTTCTATGAGAACGATTATCACCGACTTATTATGTACGTGCGTGCGTGTGTGTGTGTGAGAGGCCCTGCAAGTTTTGCAAGTTTGCAAGTTTCTTTAAAGAAAAATTAGTGAAAGACTCTTTTAGTTTATGTCTACCTTGACAAGTTGCCATATATTACTCTCTAAATTTAGAAAGAGGGTAATGCAGGGTATTGGAAAAGGAGAGAATTAGAACAAAAATAGTAGGAAGCGTATAATATGCAGAACTTAAAAAAAGGTGTAACTCATTTAGCCTTAAAATTTAAACTTTCACGGCAAATAATTACACCTTAAATTTAGTGGAGTTTATTTCCCCTTTTTACGATGAACCAAGGAGTGATTTTTCTCCAAATCACTTATTATTGTCGCATCCATTACATTCGTGTATATTTGTGTGGTTTTCACGCTCTTATGTCCCAAAAGCTTCTGCACAGTTGTGATATTGACACCATTATAAATTAATAATGTAGCATTGGTATGTCGAGCAGTATGAAATGATACCTTTTTAGCCAATCCTGCTAACCGGGCAATTATTATTAGTTCTTTATTCACATTTGAGTTGTCCCTTAAATGGAAAAAGTCTTGTAGGTTTGCCTGATATTTATTCAAAATCAGAATTCCTTTTCCACTAAAAAGTAAATATAGTGGTAATCGAACTTCAGTACCGGTTTTAATAGATTTATATATCAACCATGTCTCCTGGTGCATCTCTACAATGTTATCAGGCTTCATATTTACAAAATCAGAATACCGCATACCAGCATAGCAACAGAACAAAAAAGCGTCTAAAGTTTTCTGGTATTTCGTATAGCGTCCTGTCAATTGCAAGGTCTCTAATTTTTCCAATTCCTCCGGAGACAAATGTGTATGGCCGTTTTCTACAGTTTTAATTTTATATTTTCTGAAGGCATATTTTTGTATATCCATATATTCTTTATTAATGGCTACATTAATATGGCGTTTCAAGTGTTTCATGTGTTTGGCTATCGTATTGGTGTGATATCCTTTTGACTGCAGGAAGTATTCGAAAGAGGATACAAATTCAAAAGTTAGATCGGAAAATGTTACATTCTTCTTAAACTCTTGTAAGAGAGCAAGCGTAGACAAATGATTGCGTTTAGTACTCTCTTTTAAGCCGGAAGTCATTACCTCTTGCTTAAAAAAGGGAATAAACGAAGATTTATCTTCCTGCTCTTGCTTTTCAGAAAGTACATCTTTTAGAACATCCAAATTAATAGCTTTACCCTGTTGCCAGAGTTCAAGTTCACGCTTTTCTATCGTTGCGACAAATTCATAAATTAATCGATTTAAAGCGTCTGCATTAGGATGGTTTTTAACTAGTAGTTTCTTTGCATCCCATTGGTCGGGTCTTAAGTAGACTTTTGTCGAAAAATACTTCTTTTTCCTGTTCAGATAGGCCTCTACCTGCACCAGAGCCATACCTTTCTTGTTAAGGCTCTTTTTCCTGTTGTACACCAAACTGTAAATAATCTTGTTCATCATTAGTTGTTTTAGTTAATACTATGAACAAATAAGACGGGATAATGTGCTATAGAAGAACTAAATAAGGCTTAATATCTGCAAAACTATGCCCCAAAAGAGTTTTTCTATTTTGTATTTCCTTTATAAAAAAGGTAAATCTACGTAAAATGGCTTTCAATTTTATTCCTCCGACATGCATTATTAACACTTTTTGTTTAAAAGAGAAGGGGCGTATTAAGGAATAACAGTCAAGAAGGGGCTTCATAGTGATAGCATTTAAATAGTCATTTAGGTTTTTTTAGTGCAAAAAAGCTGCTGTTAAGCATAAAAACAAGCATTCAGTTAACAAATTGATAGATTTACAAGGTTTTTTCAACAAAATAATTGTTCGTTTCAGTTTTATTAATATATTTGCATTTTGTTAGAGTAAAGAAACAATTAATGTAAAGTTAAACTTTAAGAGAGAATTTATGAAAAGAAAATTAATGCTGTTATTGGCCTGTCTTTTTGTTGGAATAGGCCTAGTAACTGCCCAAACTCAGACCATCACAGGTGTTGTGATTTCTGAAGAAGATGGGCAGCCAGTTATTGGAGCCTCTGTATTGGTAAAAGGTACTCAAATTGGTACTATTACCGGTGTAGATGGTGATTTTACTTTACCGAACGTACCAAGTTCTGCGAAGACTTTGCAGGTTTCGTACATTGGCATGCAACCACAGGAAGTGGCAATTGCTTCTCATGTAAAGATCACATTGAAGCCTGATACAGAACTACTTGACGAGGTTGTTATTGTAGGATATGGAACTGGTAAGAAACTAGGTTCTGTGGTAGGATCTGTTGCTTCGGTTGGTGGAAAGAAATTGGAGAAGAATCCCACAGTCAACTTTACCGATGCCTTAGCTGGTCAGGTTTCCGGTCTTTCAGTATTGTCCAGTTCGGGTGACCCATCTAAATCTGCTACAATCCGTTTACGTGGTGTAAACTCCATTAATGCAGGTAATACTCCGCTATTCATTTTGGACGGTGCTCCGATTTCATCATCTGTTTTCAATTCATTGAATCCTGGTGATATAGAGAACATCACAGTATTGAAAGATGCTTCTTCAACAGCTATTTACGGTTCACGTGCAGCAAACGGTGTTATTGTAATTACCAGTAAAAAGGGTAAGTTTGATCAAAAGGCCAATGTTACTTTACGTGCTCAATATGGTTTTTCAAGTATGGTTCAGGACAACGTTGAGATGATGAACTCTTCTCAGTACATCCAATTCCGAGAATTAGTAGGTAGTCCTGTTCCACAAACCATTAAGGATAGAGTAGAAAAATATGGTATAGATACTAACTGGCGTGATGAAGTATTTGATAGCCATGCACCAACTTATACATTAGATGCAGCTATCAATGGTGGCGGTTCTAACATGTCTTACTATTTATCTTTGAATCATCATGAGCAAGAGGGTATCATTGCACAGTCGGGCCTTCGTCGCGAAGCACTGCGTTTTAACTTTGATACACGTGTAAAAGAATGGTTAAAAGTAGGTCTACAATCGAATTTGGGCTACAGCCAGTATGAAACGAATAATGAGACAGAATCTTCAAGTATTTATTCAAGTAGTCCATCTGTTTTTGCCAGATTTGCATTGCCTTATGATTCACCTCGTTTTTATACATTCGACGATAACGGCAACATCCAGTGGGGAGATAGAGCTACCCACCTTCTTTATAGTGGATTGACTACGCCTAATTTTGTTAATGACAACCGTGATGTACAAAGAAGAATTGTCACTGCCAACATCAATCTTTATCAGGAACTTACTCCGATTAAAGGATTAACAGTAAGAGCACAGCAATCTATCGATGCATATGATATGACTCTATCAAACATCGGACTTCCGTATGAAGCTTTCAAAACACCAATGGGAACTAGCGTTCCCGCACGAGACGGTTACCGCCAGGAAAGCTTTAGCAGATATTATGCATTTACATATACGAATACGGCTGAATATAAATTCAATATCGACGACCACAATGTAAGCGTTCTGGCCGGACAGGAATCTATCATCGCTAAATCCAGAAGTTTTGGAGTATTTACTGAAGGCCATACAGATGCCCGTCAGATGAAATTAACGCAAGCTCCGACTCCTGTTTCACCTAAAGATGACTTGACACATACACAAGTAGAAACTGTATTCAATTCTATGTTCTTTACTGGCAGCTATAATTACGCTTCCAAATATTATCTGGATCTGACATTCCGTCGTGACGGAAGTTCTAAGTTCCCTAAAGATGGTCGTTGGGCTAATTTCTGGTCAGTTGGTGCTATGTGGGATATGAAAAAAGAAAGTTTCATGGACAACATAGATTGGCTGAATGAACTTTCAGTGAAGGTTAGTTATGGTACTACTGGTAACTCCGGTATTAGTGATTATGCTTACTATGGTTTAATTGGCTCCGGTAGTCCTTACAACAGTGAAGGTAGTTTGGGAATCTCGCAAGCTAGTAACACAGACCTTACTTGGGAAAAAGTTGCAGGTGTCAATGCTGGTCTGTCTTTCCGCATATTCGATCGCTTAACTGCTAATGTAGATTTCTATCGTAAAAAGACAACTGACTTATTAATGGATATACCTTATTCTTATACTACTGGTTTTAGCTCTGGTGCCGGAAATATTGGTGCTATGGTTAATAAAGGAGTTGATTTGGATTTCAAAGTAGATATCATTCAGAATAGTAATTTCTACTGGGGATTCAGAGCTAACTTCAACTATAATAAGAATGAGATCACCGAGTTATTCAATGGACGTGATGAATATAGTTTGCCCGACTATGGTTTGCAATACAAAGTAGGTCATTCAGTTGGTGAATTATACTTTGTGCGCAGAGCTGGTGTTGACCCACGTGATGGTAAACAAATATGGTATGATAAAGACGGCAATTTGACCAAAGTATATAATAAGGAAAGAGATGCGGTTCTAATTGGCAAAGACAGATATGCTCCGTTGAATGGAGGTTTTGGTACAGAATTTAGCTGGAAAGGAATTTCTGTCAGTGCTGACTTTACTTGGGCCGGCAAAAAGTACCTGATTAGTAACGATAGATTCTTCATTGAAAACGCAGCACAGGGACTTTCTATAAACCAATCTACCAACATGTTGAATATCTGGACTAAGCCAGGACAAATTACAGATATTCCGGCATCAACAGAAGCTATTCAGATGGATGATCACTTGGTAGAGAACGCTTCGTTCCTTCGTTTAAAGAATGTAACCGTTCAGTATGAACTGCCGAAGTCTATATTGAAACACAGCGGTGTAATCGAACGCTTCAACATCTTCTTCACCGGCCGTAACTTATGGACACTTACTAACTTCACCGGTTATGACCCTGAACCTGATATCAACTTGATTAAGTTCGGATATCCTAATACAAGACAATTCGTATTTGGTGTTGAATTAACATTTTAATTAAGAAAAAGATGATTATGAAAAAAATATTTTTAGCACTATTAATGGTGGGCGCATTGGTGACTTCCTGCGATATGGACAAGAAACCTTATGGAAGCCTTGATAATGATACTGCCATCCAGAATCTGAATGACTGTCGCCGTTTCCGCAACGGCCTCTACTCAAGTATGAGAAGTCTCACCACCGGCGGATATGTTAACTATCCGGAAATCCAGATGGATATGTTCCATGGAGTTAGTAATAACGGAAACCGTATCGGTGAGTTCTCTAACGGAAATATAAACTCGGCAACAAGAGATATCGCCACTATATGGGGAAATTTATATTCAATTATCAACTCAGCTAACTTTATCATTAATAAGATGGATGAGATGCTGACAAATAATGAATATACTGCAGAAGAACGTACAGAATTGACTCGTTATGATGGTGAAGCTAAATTTGTAAGAGCTTATTGCTATTACTGGTTGATTGATCATTATTGCGAAACTTACTCAGCAAGTATTGCACAAACAATAGGTAAAGGTTTGCCTTTGGTGACGGTTTATAATCCAACCGGCGATAGCAGTAAATACCCGGGACGTAGCACTCAGGATGAAACATATAAATTAATTAATGACGACTTAACCGATGCCTATAACGCATTACTTGAGTACGAGAAAACCGACAATGAATTTATAGCTCCAAATGCTGCCTACTTTTCTTCTTATGCAGTAGTGGCACTGCAAGCACGTATTGCTTTGTTGAAAGGTGACAATACAACAGCGCTGTCAAAAGCTGAAACAATCATCAAATCTCAGATCTATAAATTGGCAGAAATTAAAGCTTATGAAGCTATGTGGACAAAAGATGAAGGTACTGAAGCTATCTTCCGCCCATTCATGAGTACTACAGAATTAGGTTCTTCTACCGGTGGTGCTTATTTAAGTACTAAACTGGATGGAGCTGATTACATTCCTACTTTCGATATGCTGAGTATGTATGAAGATGAAGGTGATGTTCGTTTCGATGCTTTCTTTACTGTATGGAAGTTGGCAGTAGATGGTAACAATGTGCAAGCTTATGTATTCAAAAAATTTCCGGGTAATGAAAGTTTAAAAACTTCTGCGACTCCCAATTATATAAATATGCCTAAGGTATTCCGTATGGGAGAAATTTACTTGATTGCTGCAGAAGCTGCTGCTACTACTAACCCGACATTGGCTAATAAATATCTCAATGAATTACGCAGTAAGCGTATTACTGGCTATGAAGAGATTAATTATAGTGGTCAGGCATTGATTCAAGAAATACGCAACGAGCGTTTGAAGGAATTGATCGGAGAAGGTTTCCGTATGAGCGATTTACGCCGTTGGGGCATTGGCTTCCAACGTAATCCTGATCACCCGGAAAATCCAGCTATCAATAACATTATCGTTCCTAATGGAAGAAATCTTTCATATCCGGCAGGAGACTACCGTTTGGTATGGCCTATCCCATCAGCAGAAATGGAAACGAATCCACAATTAGCTGGGCAGCAGAATCCAGGTTATTAATCATTAAAGAAAGGTATTTATGAAATATATTAAATTATTAGCAATGATGCTCTTGCCACTAACATTTGCGGCTTGTAGCGATGATGACGAAAATATGAATTCGGGCAATGCTACTGTGGGATTCTCTCAAAGTGAAATAGATGTGAAAGAGAATGTCAGCAGTATTCAAGTTCCTATTACAGTAACAGGAGAGCATAGTGGACTTATAGAAGTGACTGTAACAGTTAAAAATGCCAGTGGCATTTCTGTGGAAAATGATAAGACCGTTCTTCTTACTTCTGAAAAAATAAGAGTACCAGCAGATGTGGAAACAGTAAATGCTGAAATCTACCTAAATGTTTCGACTAAAGAAGATAACTTTGACCGTTCATTTACATTAGAAATAACAAACGCTCAAGGAGCTAGTATCGGAACAGGTGCCTGCAAGGTAAACATTCAGGAAGTAGTTGACCCGTACGATAAGTTGATCGGAGACTGGACTTTCCAAGCCGTGGATAGTAAAGGAGTAGCCGCCTCATTCCCTGTAGTAGTAGAGATGAACGAAAAGGGAGATGGATATAATTGTACGAAATTTAATGGAAAAGATTATGTTACATGGAGGATGTCATATTCTTCAAACGGTCTGCAAATAATATGTAATGAAACTATCGCTGACAATATGGATTTCGGATTAGGTTTCACAGCAAGTGTGCGCTTCGCTTCATTGAGTTCAGCAGGACTTAGCTGGGCTAACGTTTCTGGAATGTGGAGTGATGACTTTGAAACCATCACTTTCGACAGTGGAGTCGCAGGTGCCATTATGGATGATGCAGGTAATTACTCTAAATATGTCTGGTTCCAATACTATGATTGCAAAATGGTACGTTAATTAAAAGGTACATAATAGAAAAAGGCTATTCCATTCATCTTTTATGGGATAGCCTTTCTTGCTCATATAATCTTATTAAAACCTCATTTTATGAAAACAAAGCTCTCACTCATCATTATGCTTTTGTACTCTTGCTGGCTTTATGCCACACCGCGTACGCCGAAGCAAGCATTAGAAATCGCGCAAGCTTTCGTAGCCTCTCATGGTCTAATAAAATCTGACGATGCACCCCAACTTCAACTAATGAACAGTGAGATAACAATCACTCGTGGTCCTGAAATCTATCCAGCTTATTATATCATTAACATAGAAAAAGACAATGGATTTATCATCGTTTCAGGCAACGACTGTGCACGTGAGATCTTAGCATACTCTGACAGAGGCAATATAGATATGAAGCAATTACCTCCTAATGCTAAATATTGGCTGGAGTTTTACGCAACCGAAATGCAGCAGATAAATCAGGAGAGTATTTCTGGCGAGAACCAATCTGAAAGTCAAGACCTGAAGACAAGGGCTGTTCCACCGGCAATAGCCCCACTTTTAGGCAAAATTGAATGGGACCAAGGAAATCCTTATAATCTGGATTGTCCAGAAGAAAAAGGAGAACTCACCGTTACCGGCTGTGCTGCTACGGCATTGGCCATGGTTATGAAATATTATGAATATCCTCAAAAAGGAATTGGTAGTTACAGTTACACTACTGCAACTTTAAAAAAATCACTTTCCGTAAACTTTGAAGAAGCCAACTATAAATGGGATCTGATGCTGCCTCAATACACAAATGCAGCAACTGAGGAACAAAAGAAAGCTGTAGCCGAATTGATGCTCCACTGTGGTGTAGCTATGGATATGGATTATAACTTAAGTGCAGCCGGCGGTAGTGGGGCAGGCATCTTCAAGCAATATAGTGCCCTGACGAAATTCTTCGGGTATAATCCTAATATATACTTTGAAGGACGTGATTATAATACTGAAGGACGCTGGAAAAATATGATTCAAAAAGAATTGATTGCCGGGCGCCCTATTCTATACAGTGGACAAAGCACCGAAGGAGGTCATGCATTCGTATTGGATGGCTGTGACGAGAATGACATGTATCATTTTAACTGGGGATGGAGCGGATATGCAAATGGATATTATTCCTTAAGCTCCCTGAATCCAGGATCAGGCGGCACAGGAAGTGGAAGTGGCGCCTATAATAATATGCAATATATTATGCTCCTTGTACAACCGAAGACAACAGGAGAAGTTATTAGTGGCTTTACATTAGAGGGAAGCATGGATATTACAAAAAATCAATATGAAAGAAATGAAAGTATCAGTGCAAAGTTTACTAAAATATGGAACACTTCTACTCCTATGAGTGGTGTTATCGGATTAGCTCTATATCAAGGAGATGAGTTCATCACATTTCTTACAACACCCTCTTCTATTTCCAACATTGATGTAGGAAGTGGTTGGAATAGCATCACATTCAGCGGCACAATTCCACCTACTGTACCTAACGGCAAATATCAACTTCATTTTGCCTCACAAAAGGAAGGTGAAAAAGTACCAAGCATGTTACGCGGTCTGGAAGGTAGAAGCATCTGTTATAGTGTAGAGATTACTGCTAATAGTATCCTGCTAAACAGTATAGAAAACAGTTCCGATTTGTATCAACTCGCTCCTGCAGAACTTATTGGTGAAGCTGTAGAAGGAAAAGATATATCTTTCAAAATACAAATCGAAAATAAAGGTTTAAAATATGAAGATGATTTTGCTATATATATACGTAAGAACGGAGCATTACTCCCTTACACGCGCATCAGCGACTATACTGTAATACCAAGTAATACTTCCAGCACTATCACTATCACAGGAAACCCCGAATTACCTGCTGGAGAATACTATGCTATAGGAAGTTACCGTAAAGATGATACCTGGAAACAGTTTACTAACAGTGAATTAAGATTGGTTTTCACAATTAAAGATGTAGAAACAGGTATTGAGCAAACTGAATCTTTTGGAGGGTTAAAAGTCATTCCTACAAATACCGGCTTGGAGATTACAAGTGAAAATTCCAGCGAAGTTATTGATATATTCTCCAGTCAGGGAGTTAAGATAACGAGCGTAAAAGGAACACAAACAACCGTTCCATTGTCACAAAGTGGACTATATATCATAAGACAAGGTAAGAATACTCTAAAAGTATTGTACAATCCAAAACATTAAATATCCGTACAAATAAAAGGATGAATTCATTTGAGAAATCAAGAATTCATCCTTTCTATTATATAGTTAGACTTCCTTCTTTCAAAATATCCACCAATATCGGCTTTGCTCCACTCACAAAACACTCCACAGCAATTACCATCAGAATAAGTCCCATCAGGCGCATCATCACATTATTTCCCGTTTCCCCTAAGACTTTTACCAGCCGTGTAGAGGCGCGCAAGATGAAAAATGTAATCAAGTAGATAAAGGCGATCATACCAATCAGTACACCTTTCATTTGGATAGTATGGGCATCCTGCATCAACACAATGGCATTTGCTATGGCACCGGGACCGCAAAGCATCGGAATTCCTAAAGGGGTGACAGAGATGTCATCAGCATAAGTTTTAATCTCTTCATCTTTCAATTTCATTTGTGTATAACGTGCTTGCAACATATCAAAGCCGATTTTAAAGATGATGACACCACCGGCTATACGAAATCCGTTTGTAGAGATCCCAAAGAACTTGAACAGGAACTGACCAGCAAAGGTGAAGATCATAATCGTGATGAAAGCCACTAATGTAGCACGAGACACTACAGACTGCCGCTCCTTATCCGTCATTCCATGGGTCATGGTCAGAAAGACAGGCATAGTCCCGAGAGGATTTGTCAACGTAAAGAAAGAAGTGAAACAAAGCAAAGCGAAAGGTAAAATAGTATCCATAGCTGCAAATTATGTGTTTACGCTGACAAAATTACAACTAATCCCTCAATGTCACAACAATTGGAGCAACTCTTTCAAATCTGTAATCTGATAAGTAGGCTTAAATGGAAACTCGGTACGTCCCGTTACATTATAGAACACCTGATGCATGCCTACTCCCTGAGCACCCGTTATATCATTTTCCCAGCTGTCACCTACCATCAACGATTCACGCAGTTCAGACTGGGTAGCCGACATGGCAAAATGGAAAATCTCGGGCCATGGCTTTAAGATACCAATATCATCTGATAGAACTACTTTCTTGAAATAATGGTCAATTCCGGCAGAACGCATTTTGTGGCATTGCAGTTCCTGGAACCCATTGGAGAGAATATAAAGATTATATTTAGGTGCCAAATATTCCAGCACTTCCTGCGCATGGGGCATCAATCTGCTTTTTGTAGGAATAACCGCAAAGAAGTCATCAGAAAAAGCTTTCGCTAAAGCTGCATCCCCCTCTCCTACTGCCTCCAGCGGAAAGAGAAAACGTTGACGATTCAATTCTTCCTTTGTCACTTTTCCATCTGCATATTCTGCCCACAATTCGATATTACGCTTCTCATAGAGTTCATAGAAATGTTCAAAAGACCGAAAATAGCGATCATATTCATATTTGCGATACATTTCCTCAAATGTATCACGGGCATTAAAAGAAAAGGCCCAGAGAGTATCGTCCAGGTCGAAAAAGATATTTTTGTATTGCATATAAAAAGAGAATGGCAGGGATAACCCTTCCCTGCCATTCTTATAATTTAATTAAGTTATTTTACTTGGATAACCAGGTATCTGGATACGCTCCAGAAATCTTTCGGATTCGTAATCTTCAGAACGAGCTGATCTTTATCATCTTTCTCCAAAGCATAAGAACCTGCCGGATGAGTGGTCAAGACATCTGCACTCTTGGAGTACAACTTAATTTCTTTCGTTGTACGAATATCAACCTGAGTGAAATAGTCCTTATTGATGTCACCATCCTTAAGCACTTGCTTTTTCTGGAAGAGACCGGTATTTGTCAGAATATTCTGATCCTTCAGTTCTTTTTTTGTTCCAAAAACAAACCAAGCAGTGTTCAGTGCCTTATCTTGCTCAGCTACCGTTTTGGCCTTTGCTTCATTTTCGGCAGTAAGCACTTCTTTGTCAGTTGACAGGCCAGTCACAGCTGCATCCAGTTCCTGAATACGAATATTCTTGGAGGCAAGTTCAGCCTGCAATTCCTCAATACGCTGGGTTTTGGCTACCAACTCCTGGGTCAGAGATTCTACAGCTTTCTTCAACTGGGTAGAGTTATTCTTACTACTTTTCAGCATAGCTTCCAGTTTAGCGATCTGCTCTTTGTTTTCCTGCATTTGTTTCTGGATAAATTCAATATCAGTGGCTATTTGCTGCTTAGCTGATAAAGAACCTTCTGAAACCGCACCACGCTGCAAGTCTACGCGGCTTTCGGCGGCATTGATTTGGCGGAAGCCTTCAGAGATATCATTGAAAGTACCCATCATTTCATCCAGTTCAGCATTACGCTGAGTAAGTTCCATCAAAAGAGAATCATTTTCAGCTTTCAGTTGGTCTTTACTTCCACCTGACAAGCCGTCGCACGATGCCATAACGGCCGCACATACAATTAAAACTGCTAACTTTTTCATACGCTTTTGTTTTACGTTGGTTAATGAAGTTATTTAATCGTCTATTCCTGCTACTACTATTACTATTTCTCCACGCGGGTCATTGGCTGTGAAATGCTCAATCAATTCAGTCAGAGTGCCACGCACCGTTTCTTCGTGTATCTTCGAGATCTCCCGGGATACAGATGCCTGACGTTCCGCACCGAAATGCCCTGCAAACTGAGTCAGCGCTTTCACCAGACGGTGGGGAGACTCATAAAACACCATGGTACGACGTTCTTCTGCCAATATCTTCAGACGTGTCATACGTCCTTTTTTCTGCGGAAGAAAACCTTCGAAACAGAATTTTTCATTTGGCAAGCCCGAAGCAACCAAAGCCGGCACAAGAGCTGTAGCCCCCGGCAAACATTGTACCTCAATACCGTTGCGAACACACTCACGCACTACCAGAAAGCCCGGATCAGAGATTCCCGGTGTACCTGCATCCGATATTAACGCAACAGTTTCACCCGCCTTTATTCTATTAACAACACTTTCCACCATTTTATGTTCATTAAACTTATGATGGGATTGCATTGCGTTCTTTATTTCAAAATGCTTCAGTAAGATTCCGGAAGTGCGCGTATCTTCGGCAAGAATCAAATCCGCCTCTTTCAGAATACGAATAGCCCGGAATGTCATATCTTCCAAATTTCCTACCGGAGTAGGCACTACATAAAGTTTTCCCATATCCGTAATTGCTTTAGCTGAAGTATTTCTTAAGAAGTTCTATAAAATCAACCACCGTTTCATTTTCTTCATCAGGATTAACGGTAGAAGAAAAGAGTTCCAATGCCTTTTCCAATGAAGGAGCAGCCCCCAATTGGCGTATCACTTCATTCATACGGGCAGTATCACCGCCAAAAATCTCACGGGCAAAGCGGAATGAGTCATTCAGACTGATAGCATGCCGCAGATCAGTGGCCGGTTTTATCCGTTCTGCTAAAATAGGCGATGCAGAAGATATTATTGCGGACGGTTCAGGCTCGGGTTTGGGCGTGGACTCAGGCTTGGGAGATACGACCTCTACCGGCTTGGTGATTTCAACAACGACCGGTTCTACAGGAATCGGTTTAACCGGTTCAGGAGCAGCGACCGATTCGAGAATAACCACTGGAGCGACAGGAGCTTCAGGAATGGCAACTACCTCTACGGGAGTTTCGTCCAGCAGTTTCTGCAAAGCATCCAGTCGTGCACGCATCTGCTGTATATTCCGTTTAGCTACTACCTTCAATGTAGGGTTGGCGTCTGTTGCAAGAACTTGCATTAAATATTTCAGTTCCTGAATATCCAGTTCTATGTCGTCCAATAATGTCTGCATTTCCTTTCGCATCACAAATGTTAATGCCGCAAATGTAGAAATAAATAATGAAAAAATATCGGAAAGCCATTAAAAGTGTTATTTTTGCGGCTAAAATAAACATTTTAGAACAATGGTATTATTCTCGGAAGACCATATACAGGAAACCAATCGTAGAGGAAGAATCGAAGTTATATGCGGCTCAATGTTCTCTGGTAAGACGGAAGAGCTGATCCGCCGTCTGAAACGCGCAAAATTCGCCAAACAACGCGTAGAAATATTCAAACCTGCCATTGATACACGTTATTCGGAAGAAGAGGTCGTATCTCACGATAGCCATTCCATTGCTTCTACCCCGATTGATTCATCGGCAAGTATCCTGCTGTTCACTTCAGAAATCGATGTAGTAGGTATCGACGAAGCGCAATTCTTTGATAATGGTCTGATTGATGTGTGTAATGAGCTTGCCAATAATGGCATACGTGTTATTGTAGCAGGTCTGGATATGGACTTCCGCGGCCTTCCCTTCGGTCCTATGCCGGGACTTTGCGCCATTGCCGATGAAGTATCCAAGGTACACGCTATTTGTGTGAAGTGCGGGCAATTGGCCTCCTTCTCACACCGCACTGTCAAGAACGACAAACAAGTCCTTCTGGGAGAAACAGCCGAATACGAACCCCTCTGCCGGGAATGTTATCTGCGGGCAATAAAGGGAGACCGGACTGCCGCCGGTGGATAAACTATAAATAAAAAGCAAAAGTCTTATGGAACGTAAGAAAATTACATTCGACAGTTTTATCCGTGCTGTCATTCTCGGTGCTATCATCATTGGGGTATTAATGCTCCTGAAGCGATTGAGCGGCGTATTGCTTCCGTTCTTCCTTGCATGGCTTATTGCTTATCTGATATATCCATTGGTAAGCTTCTTCCAGCATAAGCTACGGCTAAAAAACAGAATAATATCTATCTTTTGTGCCTTGTTTACTCTCAGCGTTATAGGAAGCGTTGCATTCTATCTGCTTGTGCCGCCCATGATTCAGGAATTCCTGCGGGTAAAGGATTTATTGATAGAGTACTTCAGCACCACTCATACAGCAAGCAATGTCCCCACTACCCTCTCCGAATTTATCCGGCAGAATATCGACCTTCACATCCTAGAGCAAATGTTCAGCCAGGAGAATATATTGGATGCCCTTAAAGTAACCGTTCCTAAACTATGGTCGCTTATATCGGAGTCTATCAACCTCTTATTCGGGTTCTTCACCGTCTTCCTTATCCTATTATATATAGTGTTTATTCTGCTTGATTACGAAAGTATTTCCGAAGGCTGGGCACACCTGATGCCAAAGAAATACCGGAAAACAGTAACCGGCATATTGAATGATGTAAAAGACGGCATGAACAGATATTTCCGCGGACAGGCATTAGTAGCTTTGTGCGTAGGCATTCTATTCAGTATCGGCTTTCTGATTATTGATTTCCCGCTGGCCATTGGTTTGGGATTATTTATCGGTGCGCTGAATATGGTGCCTTATCTACAAATCATCGGCTTTGTCCCCACCATCATGCTTGCCATTCTGAAAGCTGCGGATACCGGTGATAATTTCTGGATCATCATAGCTTCGGCCGCTGCTGTATTTATAGTAGTACAAATCATACAAGATGGCTATCTCGTTCCCCGTATCATGGGAAAGATTACCGGTCTGAATCCGGCTATTATTCTGCTCTCCCTATCCATTTGGGGATCGTTAATGGGAATGCTGGGTATGATTATAGCTTTGCCGCTTACCACTCTGATGCTCTCCTATTATCAACGATACATCATTAATCAAGAAAATATTTATAAGGCAGAAACCACTGAAGATCAACCAATAGAGGGTATAGAAGAAAAATAATGCAAACTTTTTTCCTCATATTCCTTGCAAATTAAATAAAAGTACCTATCTTTGCACCCGCTTAACAGCAATAAAGGTTTGATTCGCTAGCTCAGCAGGTAGAGCACAACACTTTTAATGTTGGGGTCTTGGGTTCGAGCCCCAAGCGGATCACTGAGAAAAAAGCAGCTATCTAAATTAGATAGCTGCTTTTTTCATTCAAATACTACATTTTTCGCTCTTTGATATAAACCGAAAATTCGTATGAGTGAAACAGTTAATATTTTGTGTTACAAATCTAAAGTTCTTAGTAATGGTAAACATCCGCTAATGGTTTGTATTTGCCAAGATGGTAAGCGAAAGCATCAAAGTTTGGGCATATCTATTAAAAGAGAAACTATGAGATTTCAAAAATAACACACCAAAAGCTAAATGTCCCAATCGGGAAAGAATAATCATCCTAATCAATAAGAGAATATAATGATATACAGAAGACCACTTTAGATAAAAGGATAACAGGTACTTTACGGTTATAATTCTTATTGCAGCCACAAGTACAAATAATGTTGCCAATAAAAAAGAAAAAAATACAATCATTAATTTTAGATTTGCATAAAAGTTGTTTTCTTTAGTCTTTTATTAGCAAACGAGCTGTTTGCCAATTATAAATTTTCTATCTTTGCAGATAGATTAATAGATAATGATATCATAATATGCTGCAAGAAATAAAATTGAAGAATTTCCCTGAAAAAATATCAGTAATAAAAGCTCCCGGAGAAAAGTTACAAATTCATTTTTATGGTCCAAAATCTTATAATAATCAATTGGCATTGATTACACATTATTTGCATAACGGAGAACTGGTTAAAGAGTCTTCTCGCCAGCAAGCGATTAAGTTTCTCCGAGAATATATTGGGTATAAATTTCCCAAAATAGAAATAGCAGATAGCATTCTTTATAATCCTTTACAGGCAGGTTTATTTGGGGATTTCTTTCATATACCTTTCCCCGACCCTGTCAACTATAGATTTACTTTTATAGACCTATTTGCAGGGATGGGCGGATTTCGCTTGGCAATGAGAGAGCAAGGAGGCAAATGTGTCTTTTCATCAGAATGGAATAGCTTTGCACAGAAAACTTATATGGCGAATTTTGGTGAGATGCCTTTTGGGGATATAACGAAAGAGGAGACAAAACAGTATATTCCAGCCCAATTCGATGTGCTTTGCGCTGGGTTTCCTTGTCAACCCTTTTCCATAGCCGGAGTTTCCAAGAAAAAAAGTTTAGGTAGAGAAACTGGATTTAAAGATAAAACGCAGGGTACACTATTTTTTGAAGTAGCCGATATTATTAACCGCCATAGGCCTAAAGCTTTTTATTTGGAAAATGTCAAAAATCTCGTTTCGCACAATAAAGGGAACACCTTTAAAATAATCAAAGACACCCTAGAAGAACTTGAATATTCTGTTCATTATCAAGTAATGGATGGGAAAGCTTTTGTTCCTCAACATAGAGAGCGCATTATGATTGTAGGATTTGATAAAAGATTGTATCATGGTCGTGAAAATTTTTCTTTTCCTGAACTAGGAGAACCAATCCGAAAAATCAGAGATATTTTAGAAGCTGAAACAGATTCAAAATACACGCTTACAAATAATTTATGGGAATATTTGCAAACTTATGCAGATAAACATAAAGCAAAAGGAAATGGTTTTGGTTATGGCTTGGTTGATTTAAATGGCATAAGTCGCACTTTAAGTGCCCGTTATTATAAAGATGGATCTGAGATCTTAATTCCACAAGGCGAGGGAATGAATCCAAGAAGGCTTACACCACGTGAGTGTGCTAGGTTGATGGGGTATCCTGACAATTATATTATTAATAGTGTATCTGATTTACAAGCATATCGTCAATGTGGCAACTCTGTAGTAGTCCCTTTGATTACTGTAGTTTCAGAACAATTAGTAAGAACCATGTTAATGGAAAATGGATGAACGATTTAGCAATAAATATATTAAAAGTTATTCATCCCTCATTGCCATCAATATCCTTCTTTAAAATTTGATAAGGAGAGATTTCCTCAGCTACTATACTGAGATTATCTTTAGATGTGGAATATCTTTTAGGAATTATCTTATATTTATCAATAAAGACCTGATTTAAAGCGGAAACAATCGCGTCTAAGGTTTTGTCTTTATTCCGTGGTTTCAACTGACACTCCCAAATAACCATTGTCCTCCATCCGATATAGCGTAGTTTTTCACGAACTTCTATATCTCGCTGTTTATTTCTATCTATTTTTTGTTTCCACCACTCAGTACGGGTTTTAGGTAATACATAAAACTTGCAGTTCTCATGCCCATGCCAAAAACAACCATTAATAAAAATGGCTGTTTTGTATTTAGGAAGTACGATATCAGGTTTTCCTGGAAGAACATTTACATTCACTCTGTAGCGAAATCCATGACTAAAAAGATATTTACGTACCATTAGCTCAGGTTTTGTATCTTTCCCTTTTATCTTAGACATGTTGTAACTACGTATTAGTTTTGAATGAACATCAGCCATTTTCTATCATAATTATTATGTGTAACCTTATTTTCTTAAATAATTTTAGTATACCCTAATTGAGAAACATAATTACCATATGTAACTTGAATATCAGACAGGAGTTCTCTGTTAAGCATCTTCTTATTATCAAAACTTTTCTTGTAAATTGATACAGGTATTGAAAAACAGTATCGCAGGTCAAATATTAAAGTCAAATCATCATCTATATCATTATGATATAAGTGGTCAAACTTTAATATGCATTTATACTTTTTATCATTAAGCTTTATATCTCTCTTTTCGTTATTTTTTCTTAATGGGTGTCTTATGATTATACCACTTAATAGCTTAAGATTCTTGCCGTATTTATTCTGGGAATAGTCACACGGACGCGTAATATTTAAAACTATATCCTCTATGATTGTTCCTGCGGAGCTGACTTGAGGAGATATAAGCTCTCTTACAATTTCATCATCCGTTATTGAATAAAGTTGCTTTAACAATGACGATTTATTTTTGGCAATGATGCCAGGAAGCGTTTTTCCTTCTAAATCACTTCTTAAACTAAAATGAAACCAACTATTTAATTTTCTATCAATTGTATTGCTTGTTATTGAAGATAGATCATATAAGCCTTTTTTATTCTCATCTGAAATTTCAAAGTTTGCATCAAATTGTGGAATATTTGATAATAAAACATTATTTAAGGCCTCAAACAAAGTCGATCTTTTTAACATAGGTTCAGAAGCATTTGAAATGCTTTTTCCCCCATGGCTCTCTATGACTTTTTTAAGCTTATCTGTAAACTCTTGTGTCCTCTCAGAAATTAAGCCTCCAAGTACGATGTTTGCAGCTTGTTTCAATGCGTTCTTCCAAATGAGAATTTCTTCAATGGCAGAAATCTTCTTCAATTCTTGATCGATGGATACTAATAAATTTGTATAGTCATATTTCATAGAACTATTGATCGCATAGTCTCCTTTATTCTTTATAATAAGGGAATACGGCATCAAATTCATTTCCTTTAATCGCTCTTCTATAACACTTTTCTTGGAAATATCTTTAGTCCATAGTATCAACACATAGAATGCTCCCGGCTGAATAATTGACCTTACCCAACTAGTACTTAATTCCACATCAAAGTGGTCTGAATAGAATAAATCTAAAAACAGAAATGTAACATCTGACATTTCGTTTTCCGGATAATCATCCCCGTCTGATAAATCTGCATTATAATATTTACATCCAATACCATTTTTTTGATAATATGTAATTATGCCTTGGATTTCATCAAGTTTATCGTCTACAATAACGACATTTGGTTCAAAATAATTCATATATTAGTTTTTATTAAATACAAGTTTCACGATAGCTCCATTGTAAAATTTAGGGATTCCGTAACTGTTTACTTCGGATTCATCTACTATGTCGAATTTTCCATATTTCATCATAATTGTGTCTACTAAATACAACCCTATACCAATTCCATCATCTTTCCTAGAAAAGAAAGGTTGAATGATTTCGGATATGTCATCTTTAAATCCAGGACCATTATCCGCAATAATAACAGTTGCTATATCATTGTTTTTGAAACATTTGATATATATAGCTTTTTCTTCTCGATAAACGGTGTCGAGCCAATATATGCTATTATCTACAAGATTCATTAGCATTGTGGTAAAAAATCTCTTCTCAACTTTCAAACTATCCATGGTTTCATCTAGGTCAAAGTGAACCTTGATATTTCGATCGCTCAATTTAAATTTATAATTATTAACAGCGCGTTTAATCGTAGCACTAATGTTTATATTTCCATTTCCTCCTTTTCTTAATACAGAAATAATACCTTCAGTGTATAATTTTAATTCAGCTACTTGCTCCTTAATAATATCCTTATCAAGTAAATTTTGGCGAACAGTTTCTTCCATTCTTGGAACAAGCTTTTCAATTTCATGTAATGCAACTGAAGCCGTCATACCAACCCCTGCTGGTATTAACAAAACTTTCGTATCTTCTTCGTATTTTTCTTCTAATTTTTCAGCTTCTTTGATTATCTTTTCTTTCTTATCATCTGTATCAATTTCAGAGTTCCAAACTAATTCTTTAAAACTATTAATTCTTGATTCAAAATTCTTTTCAGCTGTTTTCCGATTGTAATTCAGCCATCTATTTCGATCAGTAGAACGAATATTCTTAAATTCTGTAAGCAGATATCTTAGTATAATATAAAAGAAATCAAATGACTTGTTATGAATAAAACCTTCACGGTTCGTTTTTTCAATAAGTGAGACAGACCGTTCCGGATCTAGATAAACATATCCTATATTTTGGTTATTTGAAAACCACTCTTTGTTTTGAATACGTTCTAAGTCAATTCCCAACCAATCATTCCCTTTTTCACCATAATCAAATACACGCATATCACCTTTAAAGACTTTAATTCCAGCGTGTTCTTTTAAAATAGCTTTAGTAAGTCTACTATCACTGGAATAATCTCTCATGGAAGTCGAGTCTAAATCATACGAGAAAAATTCGAATAACACACTACCAAATGGCAGTGATTTTAAATCCTCATCAAATTCCTGTAAAAGAACTTCTATTTCAATATTATCATATCCTTGCTGCACATATAAAGAGCGCAAATAAGGTCTTAAAGAGCTTTTTATATTTCTATCGTAATGCTTATCTTCTTTGATTATTCTTTTACCAATTCTATCATTATTTTTCAAAGAAAATTCATATTCAAACGTTACATTGAACTCTTGATCTACAAATACTGTAATTTTATATGGTGCTTCTTCCAAAAGTTCTTTAGTCGAAGGAGAATCTTGCAACCATTGATTATCAAAAGCCAAGTTAATCTTAAATTGATCTTTTTCGAGACGTGGAGATAACATAGAAATAGTCTGACTTTTTAATTCTTTAGCCATACCTTTAGTCCAGTTCTCTTTTAAACCTCGTAATTCTATATAGGTCCCACTCTTATTTCTAAATCTAAAAGCCGTAGGATCTTTTTTAATTTTCCATGTAACAGGAATATCAGATAAATGTTTGGATAAACCAAATGAGTCCCAATTTATTGATAAATGTACTTCATAATTAGCAAGTGAGGTCGCCAGAATTTTATCATTCTCATCTTTTGTAATAAGTAATGGTCTAGTAATAAGTGTTATCTCTGTTCCCAGTTTGTGAACAGCAAAACGTCCAATACCTTTTTCGCCCATTGGAACGCGATGAAACAGTGGAGATTTTATTATTTTTCTTAACGATGTGGAAGTATCTACAGGTTTGCGAAAATCACTTCCCGGTTCTAACCACACATTCTCAATTATTTCAGATGTCATACCTATACCATCATCTTCAATAGATATAAAAGCTTTCCCTGATAAATCTATATTATTAAAGTTTACATCTATTTTTTTCGCATCTGCATCATACGCATTTTTGATAAGTTCATAAATAGCCATAACGGGACTTTTTATTAGCTCGTCTCCCAATAAACTAAGTATATGTGCTTTGGGCCTGAAAGGTTTTTGCCTTATCTCTTCATTCTCAACACTTTGTAATAATTCATTCGAACTATATTCCTCGGGAGGGAACTCAATCTCGTACTCATGAGGGATAACTTCTTTATTATTATTATCATTTATTATAATAGTATTGAAACTATCTTCACTATATCCAGATTTTAGTTTGAAGAAAGGGATATTTTCTTTATATATGACGAAACCTTCATAAGAATCATCTGGATTTCTTATAATTATCAGTATGTCGTTAATATTATTTTCCTTCAAATAAGGAAAATTCTGTCCAAAACGTGTTAATCTATATTCATTTCTGGTTCCTTTACCATAATAAATAGCACGGCTATCCGTGTATAGGCCACTCCCCCATTGGATTGTTACATATTTGTCCTTATTATATCCTTTTACTCCCGGGGAATCAAAAAACAGTCTCCAAGAGCTTTTAGGGAGGTGAAAACCAGCCTGATGAGCACCGGTTGCACCTACATCATTGGCTTTAATAAGTTTGAGAAAAATTATTTTAGCTCTATTCAGCTTGTTTATAATGTGTTGAATATCCTGTTCTTTCATTTTGCTCTTTTTATAAAGTTATTAAAGGAATCTTTTAAGATGACGATTATAAAGACTACAATCTGTTTTGCAAAAATAAGAAATAAGCCCAACTAATATGAGTTTTATCCCATAATTTTTCGATACTATAATTTTAAATCTTAGCATATTGATTTTTATTTAAACTATTATGCAATATTAGCATGCAAACTACATCTTTGAACCGCATGCAACAATGAGTAATTTTATCCCAACTAACGAAAAAATACAATAAACCGTTTTTTAATTTAAAGAAACAGGATTATTTATAAATAACATTCTCTTCTCCCTACTTCTCTATATCATCTCATGAGTACCAGATCAGAGCATTTTTACAATGCTAATTTCTACAATATTATAGTCTTAGTCCTCCTTTGAATTCCATTTTTAACAAATATAAAATAAAAGCTTAGTATCAATACAATATCTTTAAAATAAAATTTGAGCCTTCCTAAAACCTAATTATAATCAAGTTTTGCCATTAAGTTTATTCTAGAGAAAAATATACTTCTATTAGTATTCCTCATAAACAAACTAGCGCATTTCATGACAAGCGATTATCTTCTCTGTTCTTACTTTTGAAGTTTCTCTCTTTTCTTACCCAAAACAAATAATGGAGAGTGGGGTTTGGGAGGGAATAATCATTAATAAAAAGAACAGTATGATGAAAATGAAGACATTAAAAGAGGGTATTGTGGCTCATGCGGATAGTTTTGGGGAATTGTTTAAGTTCTCGGCGGAGCATACTTGCAGGAGTATGCTGCATAGCTTGGAAGAGTTTGCTAATATGGAGTTAGTTACTTTTAAAGAATTGACGGCAGGATTTTTCTTGGGCTTTGAACACTATTTGTGGGCTTCGGGATGTTCGCGTAATACTTCGGCGTGCTATTTCCGAGCATTGCGGACCATTTGTCGGGAAGCAGAAAAGGAGAAAGAGCTGAAAGACGCTAAGCGGCTCTTTTGTGAGGTGTTTATGGGATACGAGGAGACGAGGAAAAGGGCGCTGAGTATTGAACAGCTTCGTATGGTGGCGGATGCTGATTTGGAGGATACACCAAGTTTGGGGGTGGCACGGGATCTGTTTATTCTTTCTTATTATCTACGAGGGATTCCTTTTATTGATTTGGCTTATTTGAGGAAGACGGATATTCAGGATAATGTGCTTTGCTATCGCCGTAGTAAGACGGGGAGGATGTTGACGATTACGCTTGAACCGTGGATGTGGGAAATTATCGAGAGGTATTTATGTGATGATTCGGGTTCACCCTATTTATTAAGGATTATACGCCAACCGGGAAGTATACCTGAGGAGAGGAAACAATATGAGAGTGCCTTGCGACTTTATAATAAACATTTGTATCGGTTATCTGAACGATTAGGATCGGGGGTGAGACTGACTTCATACGTGGTACGGCATACGTGGGCGACTCTGGCATATAATGAGGATATACCGGTAGCCAAAATTAGCGCAGGATTGAGCCATGCTTCGGAAGAGATAACACATACTTATTTGAGGTCGTTCTCTGATGAACAACTGGCGGTGGTGAATTTGCAAATGGCAGCATTGGTTAATCCGATGGCAGCAAAGGAATGGAAGAGGAAAGAAAAAGGAAACTATAAAGTGAGGAAAAGCACTAAGAATGAGCTTCATACTTCTGTTCCGATTCCCGGTAGGAAACGGAACGATTCCGGCGGTAAAGGAACGACTTACAATTGAGATAAACAAGGAAAGCAGGAAATACTTATCGAAGTTTCCCAGTTTTCTGTAAAAAATCAGTTAAATTACAACACCAGACACGACAAAAACATCTCTCTCATCCTGAAAGTTAGATTTTGTCTCAAAAAGTCATGTCAATAAATATTATATTCCTGTAATAATATAGTATATCAGTGGAAAAGCTCTTTGTATTGATTAAAAAGCTTTCACTTTTTTTGTTTGAATACAAAGTTCCCCTTACCCATACCTTAATACGGAGCATCTCATTATAAAATTGAGGAATACAGGAAGATAAAATTGGTAATTGTCTTCCTTTTTAGTTAGGAAGGACGATTATTATCCGCCTAATTTATGGTTACGGTAGCGCCCGTTCCGTTTCCTACCGGGAATCGGAACATTCCAAACAAAACAGACAATAATCTACATAAAAAGCAAGCGCTATATGTTAACACTCAGAACAAAACTCGCCCTGGCGGTACTGCACGACATACAGTATAAGGATTACCAGTTGAGTACTTCCCTTAATCCTTCGCCTTCCGAAATTACGTACCTGCTGCAAAAGCTATCAAAAGGACGCCTGATAGCACTGATAGAAAATCGACCGGATAATCAGCCGGATAATCACCCCGAATCCTACCGCCTTGCCTGTGCATATCATCAAATCAACCTCCTTTCCATTCTTGAAGCATTGGGAGAAGGCGTTTACTTCAATCGCCCCAGTGACGAAAAATTCTATTCCTGTTATGGGACAACAGCCCGCAAACTGGGCATTGTCAATCAGATGACACGCCTTTATCTGATGGAAATTTCCATAGCGGAACTTCCCGTGAGCGAATGCCTTATCGAGAACTCCATACCCCATATCTAAACTGTGCAATAAATCCGAATTGCCATGAAACGACTTTATTTGCTGTTCCTGCTGCTCAGTCTGATGAGTACCGCTGCCTTTGCCCAACGCGTGGCATTGCGTACCGACCTGCTATTGTGGGGAACTACCACACCCAATGCAGGAGTGGAAACCAGCATCAGCCGTCATTTCACAATGGCACTGAACGGGGCTTACAATGCCTGGAAGTTCGGCAATGATATGAAGCTGAATCTCTACCTGATACAACCGGAATTACGCTACTGGCCTTGCCGCAAGTTCGAAGGACACTTCCTGGGAGTCCACGGACATTACGCTTACTACAACGTAGGCCAGATCCCTTTCTTTTCGGGCATGGAAGACATTATTTACCGGGGCGACCTGTATGGCGGAGGCATCACTTACGGTTACCACTGGGTGCTGGGCGACCGCTTCTCGATAGAAGCCGTAATTGGTGGCGGATATGCCCGCATGGAATATGATAAATACCGGTGCGCAGGCTGCGGCGAGCGCATGGGACATTATAAAAGGAATTATTTCGGGCCTACACGGGCCGGTGTGTCACTCATTTATTTCATACGATGAAAGTTATGGTAATCCTCTGTTGCATACTATGGTTCTGCACCTCCTGCACGTTCGATTTTGACGAACCGGGAGTGTGTCCCTACAATGTACGGCTGAATTACCGCTATGCCGGCAGGCCCGACGCCGGACAACTCTCCATGTATGTGGACAACATCCACCAGTTCCTTTTCGATGCGGACGGAGTGTTGAAGGACATCCGGCTACTGAAAGGTGACAGCCTGGAGTATTGGCAGGGAGAGTTAACTCCCGGACGATATACCCTCGTGGCATGGGGAAACTGGGGATATGAAAGCGATGTAGTACCCGCACCCCAACCCGGCGTGACACAAATCCGTGAACTGGCAATGACTTCGGCTACGGGAACACCCCCAGGAACATCCACAAGCGAATATCGACCGAATACCGAAAGACTATACTATGGATATAGCACGTTTGAAATTCCCACTACGGGAAATTCTGTGAACCGGACCGTCTACCTGACCCACTGCCACGCCGTCCTCCGGATTACCGTACATTGGGAAGACGGATACTATCCGGCGGAAGGAACGGGAGGCTATACATTCCGCCTGCGGGGCGTGCCTTGCGAATACGGCTTTCCGGCAGGTTACGACATACCGCTGGCCGGTGGTGACGGAGCTTTCACATTTCCCTCCATAGGCAGCCCGGTAATATGGCATCAGGCCAAGGCGGCGATGAACTATAACGATGAACTGACGGGAGAATTGGTAACGTATCGCCTGACATCAGGATCACATCCGTTGCTGAGCATCTACCGGGGTAATGAGCGGATTATGAAGGAGATTGACTTGCAGCTATTCTTTCGTAAACTGCCTGTCAATCTGGATGAAAACACGGAACAGGAGTTTGACCTGCTGGTAACCATCGGGCAGAAGATTGTGGTAACACAGCTCAGTTCGTCGGACTGGGCGGAAGGCGGAGGACTGGGATAAAAAGGCAATTAAAAATTAAAGAGGCTGGATGAAAAGGATGAAGAAAATAATAGGATGTCTGGTTGGGGTACTGCTGACTGCGGAAGCATGGGCGGGCGGAACTTTAACACTCGGTTCGCATGTCTTTACGCAGGGAGACAGTCTTCACATAGAACTGCTGCTTAATCTGAGTGATGCAAAAGCGGGGAATGCGGAGGCTTATCTGTTCACCCCCGTGCTTCGTGGCGCAGGGCGTCTGCAAGAGCTGCCCGCTGTGGTAGTGAGCGGACGTCGCCGTGCCCGTGCCGACCACAGGCGGCAGGCGCTTCAACCGTCTCCCGGCTATTTGCCTCCTTACCGTACGCTTTATGACAGAAACCGGAAAGACAGCATTATTTATAAGGTATCCGTTGCCTATAGCCCATGGATGGAACACGCTTCATTGGTATTGATGCGCGAACGGCGGGATTGCTGCCGGATGAAGATGCTCGGAGTAGAGCCGGTGATAACCGATCTTGCCCTGACAAGCCCTTTCCATGTTCCGCAGGGACAGGTATCAATTTCACAGGGGCAAATGGCCGTTTCACAAGGACAGGCTGTAAATCTGCCGGAGCAGACGGCAATCCCGCAGGCAGTTACAGAAAGACATGAAAATGCCACCAACCGACAGGAAACTCCAAGCAGACCGGACTGTATGCCCTGTGCCGAATGTACAGCCATGGTGACTTACCTCACCCCCGATATGGAAACTCAGAAACACCGTTCGGAAAGTGCCACCTTATATATAGACTACCCTACCGGAGTTTATGACGTTCGCCGCGAATTCCACAACAACCACCCCGAACTGGAGAAACTGGACAGCTTGATGCGTCCACTTACCGAGGGGAATCTGGCAAATATTTCGAGTATCTCCATCTGCGGTTACGCTTCGCCCGACGGGATATATAAGGATAATGAAATGCTGGCTTCCAACCGCGCACACTGTTTCAAGGAGTATATGCGTGCCACGTATGCACCGGGGCACGATCTTTATAAAGTTTCTTCCGTGCCCGAAGACTGGGACGGATTGGTGGAACTTCTGCAACGTCACCCCATGAATCACGGTGACGAAGTATTGTCCCTCATTGCCCGAACCGGCATTTTTGAAGGACGCGAAAAGCAATTGATGGATATGCACGGAGGAACCGTATATCGGGAACTACTGAAAAGCTATTTTCCGCAGTTGAGACGTATCCGTATCACGGTGGGCTATGAGGCCCGCGCTTTCAATATCGAAGAGGCGGCAAGTCTGATATATACCCATCCCCGCCTGCTATCATTGCAGGAGATGTACCGGGTAGCCGCATTCTATCGCCCCGGCACGGAGCAATACCGTGAAATTTATGAGATAGCCGCCTACCACTTCCCGGACGATGTGCTGGCCAATATCAATGCTGCTTCGGCGGTAATCATGGCTGGTGATCCGGTAAGCGCACGGCAATATCTGAACAAGGTGGCCGATGATCCGCGTGCATGGAATGATTTCGGTGTGCTGGCCTATCTGGAAGGTGACCGGAAGAAAGCGGAAGAATGGTTTCGCAAGGCACTGGGCGTAGAACCGGAAAAGGCGAGGAAGAACCTGAAGAAAATGAAGAATGAAAAATAAAGAACGAAAAACAGAAAACAGAATAGAGAATAAAAAGAACGAGGAATGGAAATAAGTAATAACCGCATAAAAGTAACAAGCATGAAAACATTCGCTAAATTCTTTCTGCACTTTTCATTGGTGATACTGTCCTGCCTGATGGCTGGTTGCACCTCCGAAGTGGAAACAATAGGCGGCACTCCCGAAACACCGGAGAACCCGCAGGCCAATGACCCTAACCGCCGTTCGGTGGTAATCTCTCTACAAAACAAGCTGATCCTTGTAAACAGTACGCCCGAAAGCCGGGTTGTCACCCGCGACGGTATAGCCGAGGAGGATGAAAACCGCATTGAAAGTTTCGATATTTATGCTTTCGGCAGTGATAAAGAGGAAGGGCCTTACACCTTTCAGGAACGTTTCGCCTACCGTTCGGATGCCGGAACCCTGCCCGCGGGTACTTCCCCTCTCGAACTGAAAGCGGACGAGGCCGCCGGGAAAATAAATGTGGTATTCTACCCCCGCAAGGGTTTATTCACCAAGTTTTATTGCGTAGCCAATCAAACCGAAATGAATGATGCCACAGGAAATATATACACGAATTATACCCCGTTACAGCAAAGTTCTCAGACACAATCCGGTGTACCGGGAGATATAGTAACAAGCCCCGGAACGCCTACCGAAAGCGATTTCATTAAATTGAATACCCCGCTCTTAAATCCCACCGGTTTTAATGCCAATATCCTGCTTGCCCCGCTGCCCATGTCCGGTGCCAACAGTCAGCCTACCGACTTGCGCGAATACAGTATGGGAACTTATGTGCGACTGAATGTTTCACTCACTCGCGCCGTGGCACGCTTCGATATAGTAAACGATGCTACGAAGTCTCATTTTACTATCACGGATATCAGCATGGGAAACGGAAGACAAGGTGTAACACTGTTCCCCATTCGTCCGACAGGAGATGTTCCTGCCACAAACGGCCAACTGATTACATACCCTTACCGCCTTTTCGACGGACTGAATGCTAACGCAGGAACTACCACCAAAGCTTTCTATTGCTACCCATGTAAAGCCATAGATGCAGGATTTTTGATTTTGAAAGGACTGTATGCCATGAACCTGACGGATGAAAAGAAAGAAGTATCTTATCGCATCCCTTTCGAACGTGTGACCGATGGTGACGGAAGCCTAATCGAGATAAACCACAATCACCGCTATACGGTGCAGATAACCGAAACCGACCCTTTTGAACTGACAGCCAATATCCGTTTGGTGGATTGGGAAACGGGTGACTATATAGATGATTACGAACCCGAAAATGGGCTGGAGACTGTCATCGTAGCAGACCTGCTACCCGCAACAGAAACGACTTATGACATCAACACCGGTATCATCACGTTGGCACTTAAAACAGGAAGTAGTTTTACCGCTACCACCGGCTCCAATGCAGGAGTCGAAGCGCAATTAAACTACTATGGTAATAACACTGCTGACAACTGGTTGAAACTGGAAGAAATCCCTGTTACCACAGCACGAACAGGAGCCACGCAGAAAGTGAAATACAAAGTAACTCTTAATGAGAATTATACAGGCGACAACTATCCCCGCGGCATTCTCTGCCTGATGGACAAGGCAGGAGGCGGTGAGGAAGTGATACTTATAGATATAGACGCTACTTTGAGTGCCCCCATCGTAAAACCCACAGGTGCTGCAATGAGCCCCGACGGGGTAAATAACTGGAATGCAGTAGACAATACACTCTATCTGGTACAGACAGTCAGTTCCAAAATTTCCACAGGTACGATAGTAGTCACTTCCGTGGGCGGCAGCAAGATAGAGATTCCTGCTGATGCGGGCATCACAGTCAGTCCGGCTTCGAGCCCGCACACCACGCAGGAATATACTTTCCAATGGGCAGGTACGGATGCTACCGACTTGACTGAAAAAGAAATCACCGTAGCCTTGAAAAATCGTTCGGACGAGACAAAAGCCGAGAACATCAAAGTGAAATTACTACCTAATCGACTCGATAACTTACAAATAACAAATCAAAGCGCAGGAATCAGCCTTTCATCTATAACAGCCACCACCGCCACGCTTACTATGCCTGTCATCAAGGACAAGCAATTCACCCTAACAATGGATAATTATAGTAAACCTACCATAAGCAAGTGCCCGTCATGGCTGGAAAACATTACACCGGTGTCTACACGTAGCACACCGGAAAGTAAAACAGCAAGTTTCACTTTCAAACTGATAGAGGACGCAGCAAGTTTCGATGATACGCAAATCGTATTCACAAACGCTTCCGGAGGAACAGGAATAACAGTGAATATTGCGAGAGAATTCCAAGCACCCACAATTGAGGTAGTCAGTACAGACCCTTCCGCTAATTCATATATATCAAGTAGTAAATCACTGAACTTGTATCAGTTGAAATCGTCTTATTATTCTACAGCAACGTTGAAAATATACTCTTTGGGAGGAAGTGTATTACAATTACCCGGAGGAGTAGAAGCTGACCTTGCGGAATCTAATACGAAAGAGCATAATTATGTAATAAAGTACCAAACAAGCAGTTTCTCACTTAGTGATGCGAACGGTGGAACACTCTATGTAAAAAACTTATCGGATGATACAAAAAAAGAAGCAATTGCGGTTACTTTTAAATCATCATTGCCCACGTTTACAGCAAACAAATCCGGAATAACCTTCACACGGGCAGCAACAGACGTAGACATGAAATTATCTACAACAGATACAAACCTTTGGGGAATAACTAATTTTACGGTGACATTTAAAGGAGGTACAACTTATAGTTATGATGAAAGCTCAACAGATTCACGTGCAAAAGACTATCAGACCGTAAACCAGGAAAGTAAAACGTCGGGAACTACTACCACTTTCAAATTTACATTTAAGAATGTCACTATCAATGAAACTGCAAAAAATCTATACTATTTTAAGTTTAAAGCAGATGATGTCAGATTTCCCGACTACCAAATTGATGAATGGACAGGTTCACCTGTTGTGTACGGAATGACAACTTATGCACTGAATAATTACTGGATTTATTCACCGCATACAGAGGCAACGTGGAGTAGCATCAATAGTTCCGTACCTTCAGGATGGAGCTTCGTAACAATGGATCAATACAGACTTTTTTCCGGTAGATCTCAAACTAATTATGATGACATTGCTTCTTACAGCATTAATTTTAATTCTCTTCAAAAACAAGTTTTTAACATTGGACGACATTGGTCAAAGGATGGATACGGTGGTGATTTATCAGCACGGACCCTTGACATTTATAGTGGCTTTACATCGTCAGCTTATGGCTATCCCCATAGAACAGAGAATCATTATTATTTCTATTGCAGACCTTTTTAAAAAAACATTCAAGCGAATTTGTAATCCGCTTGCCTCTAATATTAGGATTTAGAATCCTTCGTTCTTTGACATGTTGGAATGATTTTTATAATGCACAAAAGTGTCTCTATAAATAGAATATACATTTTGATAAAAACGTAAAAACCTGTTCTTCGGGATGCTGAGAATAGAAATTATGATTATCTTTGTAAAGCCTTCATCAAAACAATAAGATTATTGATAAAATAAAGGAGGTTGAATTATGAAACGCAATTTTAACAAAGTATTCTCTTCTTTAAAGAAGATAGCAAAAACTAATTTACCTGCCGGAGCACAAGTTCTGTTGTATGGTTCGAGAGCTCGCGGAGATGCTGATGAAACATCTGACTGGGATGTGCTTATCATATTAGATAAGGATAAACTGGAGAAATCAGACTATGACAACGTTTCATTCCCTTTCACCGCTTTAGGATGGGACCTGAACGAACGCATCAATCCTGTACTATATACTCTTAAGGAGTGGGCAGCCAGTAGCTTTACACCATTCTATAAAAACGTAAATGAGGAAGGAGTAGCACTATTATGAAACTATCGGATGAAGAAAGAAAAAGTCTAGTCATTTTCCAGATGGAAAAAGCCCGTACCACTTTGAAACAAGCGGAAGGTAATGTCACTCTCTGTTTTTGGGAAGTGGTAGCTAATCGTCTTTATTATGCTTGTTTTCATGCCGTTTCTGCACTCCTTATAGAGTATGGATATGCATTCAAAAGCCATGAAGGATTAGTCAATCTATTTGGGATGCATTTTGTTAGAACCAACTTAGTAGACATAGAACTGGGACGTTTACTATCCCAATTACAGTCTATGCGCGAAAAAGGTGATTATAATTGTATTTATAATGTTACTGAAGAGGATATATCTCCAATGATTGAACCTGCAAAAAAATTAATAGCAGTTGTTGATCAATTGATTACATCGCACACTAACGCCTGACTTTTAAGCGTTACCCTATATTTATAAAATCATTCCAACATGTCAAACGAGCTTTCGTTCTTTGGCATGTTGGAATGATTTTTTTGTGAAACTCCCTCCCGGCTTTTCTCCAAGAGACTCATTCCTCATGCCATAATTATTCGAATTATTAACAACGGCAAGACTCCGGTTTTACCGATAGTATTCATTATAAATATTTATAAATTATGGCAAACGAAATCAAGTATCAAATCAACGGCCAACTGGCGGACAATACCGTAACCGTGGACAACAAAGAGGACATGATCCTCGTCCCCGTATCCATCGGCAGTGCGGACGAAAACCGCATCATCGCCGAACTGAAAGCGGAGGACTCCGGCCTGCGTGAAGAAACCATCCGCCACGTCTTCGACCTGCAAAAGCGGATCATCAAACGCATGCTGATGACCGGTATGAGTGTGAACACGGGATTGTATTACGCCTCAGTCGCTTTCCGCGGCGTCATAGAAAACTCCACCTGGAATCCGGCAAAGAACTCCATCGTGGTGAACTTCAACGTAGGCGCCGACCTGCGGGAAGCCATCAAGGCAACCACAGTGGGCATCATCGGTGAGAAAGGCAGCGCCATGTACATCGGCGGCGTGCAGGATGCCTCCACCCGTGCACAGGATGCTTCAGCCACGGCAGGACGTGCTTTCACCCTCACAGGCGGCAAGCTGAAAGTGGTGGGAACCGACCCGTCAGTGGGTATCACCCTGAAAAGCAGTTCAGGAAAGGAAACCAAAGTAGCCGAAGACCTTTGGGTGACAAACGATCCCTCGAAACTGACGTTCATCATCCCTGCCGATCTGGCGGACGGGACGTATGAACTCAAAGTAACCACACAATTCGGCAGCAACAGCAAGACCATGCTGAAAGTGCCGCGCAGCGTGATGAAAACCATCTATATAGGCAAAGCACCCGATGGAGGCGGTCTCGGTCCTGATGGAGGTCTGGAAGAGGACCCGTTAGGATAGTCCGGCGGCAACCGTACTGCTACGGCAGGCGTAGGTGGCCACCTACGGATGGCATAGACGGCCGTCTACTACCGGCGTAGCTGACCGTCTACGCCACCCGTAGCAGTACGGCCCGGGAAATGCCTCACAATAAGATTATTAACTTTCAAAAACAGTATAGACAAATGATGAAAACGAAAAACATTCTTTGGATGTCGGCTCTGCTGGCCCTGCTTGCAGGATGCAGCCAGGGGGAGCTTGGCACCGACGATGCTCCGGGAAAAGGAGTAGGCAAAGAGATCCGTCTCGTATTTAGTGGCGGAGGAGAGTCGCAGGAATACACCCGCGCCATCGCTTCCGAAAGTGAGAACCAGATAGACAACCTGGACATCTATGTATTTGCAGCCACCGCCGACGGCGGAGACTACCAGTATCTGGAAACGTGGAAAGCCGCCGCACAGGACGACACCGCAGCGAAAACCTTCAAACTGAGCGGTGCCGGAACCGCCCGCAAGGCCTCCATCTTCCCGACGGAACTGAAGGGCATCCCCAACCTGAAACTGTATTGCGTAGCCAACAGCACCACACTCTACAAAGCCGACGGAGACCCGATAGACCCTCTGGTAGCGGTGAAAACCAACGCCGCCACCGGAGCCATAGAAACCGCCGGCACGAAAGCCACGGACTTTGAAAAGTACTGTACCGCCAAACTGGAACCGGCAGGCACCGCCCTGGGCACTCCATTAGTAATGACCGGAAGCGGCACAACGAAGATACTGGGCAATATCGCCACGGTGAACATCGAACTGAAACGCCGCGTGAGCCGCTTCGACATCGACAATGAATCCGCCAAGACGGGACTGATCATTGAAAGCGTCGCGCTGGGAAACGGACGCAACCAGGCTACCGTGATGCCGGGGACGCTGACCACACTGGATGATGCCGGTCGTACTGCCAGCCTCATTAAGTACCCCGTAGCCGAAGGCAGCTATCTGATGCTGCCCAAAGCCAATCAGGGAGTGACGGAGAGCGCCCTCTATACCTATCCTTTGAAAGACACGGACGAGGCGTTCCTCATCATCAAAGGCAAATACCAGAACCCGATGCAGAAAGACCCTGTGCCCGTGGAATACCATCTCGACATACAGCGCGCTCCCGATACCGGCGGAGCGACTGCATTCATAGACGTAGTGGCCAACACCCGCTACACCCTGCACATCAAGGAAGTGATGGAAGCCACCATCACCGCCTTCTTTGAAATTGTGGACTGGACCAGTGGCGGCGGGGTCATCGTAAAACCCGACAATGCCGCGCCCGTAGTAACCGCCCTGAATGTGGAAGGAACCGATACGGACGTCGCCACCAAAGAAATCAGCGTGACGGCCGACGGTACGGAGAAAACCATCACACTGACCGCTACGGCCAGCGGCAAGGTACAGCCGAAGTTCAGCACCACAACGGGATGGGACATCGACTGGCTGGAGCATGACGATACCAGTTACAAGTCGGAAGTCGTAGACGGAGTGACCACCACTACCATGACCTTCAAATATACGCTGACTGCCGCCACTCCTTATGTTCCCGTTACACTGACCTTGGCCAATGAATCGGCTTCACAGGATGAATCAGTTTACACTACGCTGGCCATTGTACCGCCCGCCACGGCACCGGTACTGGATTTTGCCACACCGGATGCGGCTACGGGGAACTTCAACTTATACGATCAGGCGAATGGTAAACTCACGATGTATAAAACAAGCAAGAGCAGCATCACACTCGGGGCAAGCTGTCCGTTCGGAACGAAATTAGTATTGAATAATCAGCTTCCCTGGCTGGAAGTTTCGAAGAGCAAATCAGGCCCTGCGCCAAGCACGACGGGTACTCCCGCCACGGATGTTCCTGTTTCTACTCCGGTGGAAGAGTACTACACGCTTATGCTGAAAGACGTGACAGCAACCAGCGATGTAAACAGCAAGTTCGAGATTATCAATCTGGGAGATGCAAGCAAGACACTGGAATTGACGGTGGAATTGCTCGATCCTGCCATTACAACGATTGAACTGACGGGGACAACAGGCGGAGCCGCTTACAATAACTATAAGATTACCGATGTGCCCCGCACTGACGGAAGCACCGTTGAGGTGAAAATTACTTCTCCGCAAGGCGTGACGGCAAGCACGCTGTCGTCCTGGTTCACCATTGCCGAGACCACCGCCTTTGCAAGAACCGCTCCGACGGATGCTACCGGCAGCCAGACATTCACCCTGACCGTGAAGGATGCCGTAACCGACTTCACAGCCGCGCCGATTGTGCTGAAAAATAATATCTCGGGCATGGAAGACGTGACAGTGCTGGTGAGTGCGGCTGCTGTAGCTCCTTAATTCAGTAACCCATTAATAACAATAAGATTATGATTAAAAATAGAAAACAGTTTTCCGCATGGGTGATAGGCCTGCTTGCCCTGTCCCTTGCGGGGTGCAGCGAAGCGGAAGTGCCGTCGGCCACTACTCCCGGTGATGACCCGCTGGTCAATGACCCGACGCGCCGCGAAATCATCCTCGGCTTTCAGAACAAGCTGAACATAAAGACGGCAGGCACTACCCGCGCCGATGCCCCCATCGCCACGACCGAAGAGAATGAAATCACTTCGCTGGATATTTATGTGTTCTCTTCGGACAAGGAGGAAGGGCCATATACTTATCAGGAACGGTTCTGTTACCGTTCGGACGGTTCTACGATACCTAACGCTACGAAAATTATATTGACCGTGGAGGGTTACAATATAGCACTCGCCACCCTGCGCCCCAAGAAAGGCCTGTTCACCAAATTCTACTGCATTGCCAATCAGCCGAAATTGCTGAAAGCCGGAGCAGAATACACCAATTTCGTAGCGCTGGAACAGAGTTCACCGGGTGCGGACTATAACATTGTGACCAAAGCGGGTATTCCCACTGAAACGGATTTCCTCACCTTTACCACTCCGTTGCTGGATCCTGCCACGGATACGGACATCTTGTTGACACCCCTGCCGATGGTAGGTTCCTACAGTCCTGCGCTCGACCTGCGGGATATCAGTATGGGGTCCCGTACCCGCATCAATATGACGCTGTCGCGTATCGTCTCCCGTTTCGATATCATCAATGACGAGAAATTGTCACATCTCACCATCACCGGTGTATCGATGGGGCACGGCCGCAAAGGCGTTACCTTCTTCCCGGTGGTTCCCGTGGAAGATGCCGATCCGGACAAGACGCTTATCACCTACCCCGACCGTGACTTTGACGGCGCCAATGCCAATAAGGGTACACAGACAGGGGCTTTCTACAGTTATCCCAGTCCGATTGCCGACAAGGGGTATCTGATTATCAAGGGAAAGTATGCGCTGAACCAGACGGATATACCGCAGGAGGTGAGTTACATGGTAGAGTTTGAGCAGTCGGTAGCGGGTACGGGTGGTTACATCGAGGTGAAGCCTAACCACCGCTACACGGTGCGCGTCACCGACGCCGACCCGTTCAAGCTGGATGTGAACATCACCGTTTCGGACTGGACGGATGGCGGGGACTTTGAGTATCAGCCGGAAAATGAGCTGGCTATCGGGACACTGACAGGAGTGGGAGCAACCACTATTGCGGGTAACAATACAGCCACCGTCTCCCCGGATGAGACTGAGTATTTCAGTATTCCTTTCACCAGCAATTCGGAAGCGGAATGCAGCATTGTCTATACAAGTTCCGCGGGTGGCGGTGCCGAGTGGCTAAAGACGGAAATCACACCGGTAACCCGTGCCGGATCGGCATCTTATACTTGTAAAGTGTCAAAAGCCGATAGCTATTCAGGGAATCTTTTCCCGAAAGCCATCATCTTATTGCGCAGCAAGGCGGGACGCGAAGAAAGCCAGATTGCAGTGAAAGCAGCCGTAGGAGTACCGGAAATTGCTGCGGCAACGGGGACACCGTCGGAACCGGATGCGGCAAATACCTACACTGCCGGAAGTGAATCACCGGATGTGATCACAGGGACACTCAGCATGCAGAAACAGGCCAATGCCGGAACCACCTCGTCCATGAAACTTACTGTGACTGCCAAAGGCGGTAGCCGGATTGTAGGTTTGCCTGCCTGGCTGAAAGCGGATAAGACGGAAGGACATAGTACTGAAGCTATAGACTATACCTTGACGCTGGACCAAAATGCAAAGGATTTCCCCACAGGACCATTCCCGGCAAATGCGGAGGCAACCTTTGAGATACAGAATCTGTCGGATGCGGCAAAGAAGGTGACGGTAACAGTTAATGTGACGGAAGCACCATAAATAGGAAATGAAGAAGAAATGATGAAAAAGGTCTTTGTGACATAATAAAAAAACTTCTGAAAATAAAGAATCGGGTAGGAAGGAAACGATGGGGTTTTCTTCCTACTTTGGTTTGAATAGATTTCGTCTGGAAATATCAAAGGCTATAAATTAGTAAAGCCCAAAACATAGAAAAAGCGTGATTCACAGTATAGTATACTCCCACTCCAATCCTCCGGCATGCTTATACTTAGAGCTATCATTACAACACAGACAGATTGTCGAGCAGCTTATATTGTATTTTTCGGCAGCTTCTTTAAATGTATTGAATATTTCTCCGGTGGTGATACACCTTATCTTCTTACTTCTTTGTCGCACTGTATTCTTGAATTTACAGCTTTTACAGCTGCTTCCCCGCAATAAATTTCCCGGATATGCCTGCCAGGTCTTACCACATTCACTACATTGTACTAATATGGGTTTATTCCTGCTTACATAGGTTCCTATAACTTTAATTGTAGGCAACAGCTTTGCGATTTCCTCAACAAAATCATCATGGGTTCTCCGTGCTTTATTGGCACATTTCGGACAGCCGGTTCTATTATATTTCGCTACAAGATGATAGGGTTGGGTAAACCATATATAGCCACATATTTTACATTTTATTCTTATAGAAGTATCAATATTGATATATTCTGCCAGAGGGATAACATTGGGCTGTAATGAATTTAATCTTTCAACAAAGTCATTATGTGTCATTTTTAAAGTACCGGCGCATTTAGGACATCCCGAACCTAAACGTAAAGAAGACGGTCTCACATGCCATTCATGATTACAGACTTTACATTGTGCTTTAATTCTATTATTAGCTCCTGCAAAATCACCAATAATTTCAATCTTATCATTTATTTTAGACAGTTCTTCTCTAAATTCCTCAGTGCTCATTCGTCTTGAATCAATTTGAGCATTCTTCTTAATTTTTTCCCACTCACTTGTACCAAGGTTCGAATTTAATCCGAATTCGGAGAGAATCTTTTTTGTTATTTCAATCAGTTTATCTGTATTCCGGCGAGAAACAAGATCGCAATGTGTCACCAGGCAATTATCGAAAGGAGCTGTTGCATCATCATAGTGGTCGTATATAGTTATGAGTTTGATGCCTTTATATTTGCACAATAGATGCTTTTCCCAGTCTTTCGCTACCATATTTTTATGCCAGTGCCACGAACCGGGCTCTACGGCTACTTTTAAATCAGGCACATATATGTCTAATTCAACTCCTATCACCGTTTTTTCTCTTGACATGACTTTAGATTCGCCCAGAATATGAGCAAATGAGTGATATATGAACTGTTCTAAAAAGGAGGTGCAGGACCTGTGACAGTTAGGACAGCCACGTTGGTTCAGAACATCATGAGGTCTTATTTGATACTCATATCCGCAGGCATTACAAGCGGCATAAGTGTATGATTGTTTATATACATTGCACCTTCGCTGACAACAAAATTCGGGTCGATTTTATGGAGACGCTCCAAAAATATCTCCATCGTCAAGCGCTGAGACGCTCCTTTCTGGGATCGTCCACATTCCGGACATCCCCTGCCACTAAGAACATGTGCAGGAGTGATATCACACTCATGTCCACATTTCAAGAATCTGAATTTAGTTTTTTCGAGTGCCTTCACATACCGGCCAGTTATGATAACGTCATCTCTCAGGGATTTTAAGTCTTTCACAAACTCCGCATGAGATTTCAGTTTGACTCCGGCACACCTGGGACAGCCATGTCCGTGCAATAGACTTCCTGCACGCGGCGACCATTCACAACCACATTTATCGCATCTTACATCAATTTTAGAGTTGTAATCCTTGTATGTTCCCAAGACAGTAACTTTTAAATTCTGTGCTTTCAATTCATGACAGAAGTCTATATGAGTTTTTTTCTTTACCATACGACTAAAACCTTTTGTTTTGACATATAAATATCTCGCATAAAGATAGTCATTTCGATAAAAAAAGAATAAGGATTCTTCCAACTTTTGTTTATACACAAAATTAAAAGAAAATATAAAACACTTGTTGATAAAGTTAATCTAACTCTATAAGATAATGAATTATAGCATCAAAATATAAAGACTATTTTATCTTCCACACAAATATACTTATCTCGTCTTCATCTTCCCCAAAATCTTAGGAAACTGCCAAAAGAACAACAGCGTACAGCAAATTGCAGCCGTAGCATCGGATATAGCCTCAGCCGCATATACTCCGGTCACTCCCATATAATGCGGCAGTATCAGTGCTAACGGAATCAACAGAATAGCCTTGCGAAGCAAAGCGATAAAAATGGATATCTTAGCCTGCCCCAATGCAACAAACATATTCTGACAGGCACGTTGCAAGCCGAAAATGGTCATACCACCCAGAAAGACAGGCATGGTCCAACGGACCGTTTCTATCAACTTTTCATCACTTGTAAAAGCTGATGCAACCGTTGACGGGAACAGGATCATAAGTAGCATCAGAATCAGATTAAAAGAGAACATCGTGATCAGTGCAATACGGAAACAATCCTTCACACGCTGCTTATCACCATGCCCATAATTGTAACTTACAATCGGAATAAAGCCTTGCGCAAACCCCGTCAGCGGCACACTGGCAAACTGCATCGAAGTCTGTAATATCGTCAACGCACTGACGTAAATATCTCCAAAATCTTTCAAGCTGCTATTCAGCACAAAGCCCACCAAACTCTCTGTACTGGCCATAATGAACGGAGATACTCCCAGTCCCAACATCGCAACAACAATTCCCCGATTCAACTTCATATAGCGCCTCTCCAAAGGCAGAGAAGCCTTCCGGGAAAACAGGAAAGACAGTACCCATGCGGCACTGCAAGCCTGAGAAATCACCGTAGCCAAAGCAGCACCTTTCACCCCCATATCAAACCAGAAGATAAAAATAGGATCAAGAATGATATTTAATAAAGCTCCGATTAAGACAGAGTACATGGCAATGGCAGGACGCCCCTGCGCATTGATAAAGGAATTCAGTCCGGTGGAAATCTCTACAAAAACAGTTCCCAGCAAATAAATGGAAAGGTAATCAACCGCATAACCCAATGTATGTTCCGAAGCACCTGTAAAGAGCAGGATAGGCTCCATGAAAGTATAGGCAATGAAGGAAGTAATTAAAGTAAATAGAATCAGCAGGGTAAAACCATTCCCCAATATCTTTCCGGCACGCTGGCGGTCACCTTGCCCGAGGGCTATGGCAGCCAACGGTGCACCACCACCGCCCACTATTGCTGAAAAAGAAGATATCAATACCACGAGAGAAATTGTCACCCCTACGCCTGCCAATGCATCCGTCCCGATGCCTGGTATGTGTCCGATATAGATACGGTCGACAATGCTATAAAGCAAATTGACGAATTGTGCAGCTACTGCCGGAAGCGCCATCTTGAAAACCAGTGGCAACATACGCTCGGTTCCCAGACGTTCTTCATATTTATTGATCATCGTGATTCTTCTTTTCTAAAAACGAGTGCAAAGGTACAAGAATTTCCACTCGCCCCCAAAGTAATGGGGCGGCTTTTACAGGAAACGGAAATCTTATTCCCTATACGCTTTCGGTGACATTCCTGTAAGTCTTTTGAAATACTTACCAAAGAAGGATTGGGACGGAAAATTAAGTTCGTCACCTATTTGCTGTATGGTCATATTGGTCGATCTTAACAGTACCTTGGCTTCGAGCACTACATATTCATCGATCCATTCTCCTGCGGTTTTTCCACTATAACTTTTAATGGTCTGCGAGAGATATTTAGGACTCAGACAAAGCCTGTCTGCATAGAATTCCACTTTTCTCTCTTGTTTATGGAATGCCTGTACTTGCTTCAGGAAATTCCGCATCAAGACTTCACTTCTCGTTTCCTTAGTACCATCGGGCAGTTTATGAAAGTAATAACCCAATCCATAAAAGAAAGCAATGGTGAGATGGCGGATAATTTCCATACGGTTAGGATTATCTGTCACTTTGATTACACTTTGTACCATCTTACAATAAGTCAGCATGGCATCCAGTTGTTTATCTGTTAGTGGTATGACCGGTTTATTACGCACCGAAAGGAAATTCGAGAACCGATCAGGTAAGTTCAGGCTCTCATTGAATCGTTCAGACATAAGTATATAAATCCCTTCAAAATCATCAGAACAATATTCATGCTCTATTATCTGACCCGGCAAAACGATGGATATGGCTGGCGCTTTAATCTCAAAAGGTATCATATCCACCCTCCCTTTAGACTCTCCTTTCAGGCAAATGCCACAAATAGTCATATCCATTTTGAAAGGCCCCGTATGTGGTTCTACTTTCTCATTTCTGTAAATATAGTAGTCGTCATTCAGGAAATTCACATTCTCCATCCCTTCCAACTTGGAACGCCAGTTCAGTGATATAAGATTCTTCATATATGTGTTTTTGACAACAAAAGTAGGCTATAAAAACAGATAAGCCAAACTAGTAAGTGTTTTCGTCCAACATTCCATCCAAAAGACCTTTCTCCCGGCCAGCATCCCCTGTACTTTTGCGCCAGTTTATAAATCAACAAATGAGTAGAGAAAAATATAAAAAATTCAACAAATCTATTTAAAAACGAAATGCAAAAGAAAATATTTATTACAGTAGCGTTGTGTCTCAGCATCTGCACAGTCAAGGCACAGAAAATCCCCGATTCACTGGCTCAAGATTTCAGAAACTTTCTTGCCAAGAACTTCTCTATGTATCGTACTGTAAACCTGAACTGGGAAACCAAGTGGGCACACAATTATACATTTACACAAGATGGAAATGAACTGGAAAAAGGAAAAAGACGCGACCTGCACAAGATCAGTTTTTCTACCATGATCCCTGTACTGAAATTGAAGAAAGTATCGTTGTATGCCAATGTGCAATACAGAAGCTATCAGTTCGATGCGATTGAGAAAACCCACTCCGCTACGTCAGCTATATTTTCACAAGACGGGTATGACTACTTTGCCGGAGGACTGAATGGTACCTACTATATTAATGTATTCAACAAACCGCTGGCTCTATCCGCCTCCGTAATTGCAGACGGTTGGGACAAAGGTTTTGGCAAAGTACAAGGGTTATTGTCTGCCGTAATGATTTTCAAGCATACAAAGACTACCACTTTCACAGCCGGCATCATGGGGATGACCTTATTCAGTAGTATCCCGATTATGCCTATCATTTCTTACTGGCATCGATTCAATAATCCGAATCTAAGCGTAGACATCACCATGCCAAGCCAATTTTACATGAGATACCAACTGAACAGTCATCGTTTTTCCGCCGGAGCTTCCATGACAAGTGATAATTTCTACATGAAACCCAACCTGAAGAATGTGCCGGACATCTGCTATTTCAGCGAAGCTACTTTAAATCCGGAAATCGTTTACGAATACATCATTAACAAACACTTTTATCTGGTTGCACGCGCAGGAGCTTCCATGGTGATGATGGCCGGACTTTACAGCGATACAAGAAAAGGCATAAAAGTACGAAACGAAGAAGGCCAGACAGAAGTGGAACCATTGGTGAAAATGAAACGGAACATGGTTCCTTTCTTCAATCTGGGAGTTTCGTATAGCTTATTTAAATAGCGGCTAAAGATTTTCTTCACTTCTGCAAATGCTTATCGCACTGATGCGTTTCCGATTAACGAACGAGCATGTATTGAAAATTATTTCTGTGTTTATTATTCATAAATCAAATATCCCCGCCGAACCGTTTTCATATACTTATGTTCTTGTCTGGATATAAAAGTATAACAACGAATATGGATTCTCTTCTTGATCTGAGCGGAAGGGTAGACATAGTAACCGGTGATTGATACTTACAGATAATTCAAATCATAAATATATAAATACTTCATTATGTGTACAAGAGTAGTATATTCAGGAACCAATAAAATGGTAGTAACCGGTCGTTCAATGGACTGGAAAACAGAGATGCATAGCAATCTTTGGGTATTTCCGAAAGGAATGGAAAGAAATGGAGAAACCGGAGTAAACTCATTACAATGGACATCCAAGTATGGTAGTGTGGTGGCTTCTGCTTTTGAAATAGCCAGCACGGACGGAATAAATGAAAAGGGGTTAGTGGCCAATCTACTGTGGTTACCCGAAACCGAATATCCGGTAAGGGATAAAAGTAAACCTGGACTTGCCATTACAGCATGGGTACAATATATGCTGGACAACTTTGCCAGCGTAGATGAGGCTGTTAGTTTCATTGATGAAAACACCTTCCAAGTGGTATCCGATAAGATGCCCGACGGCTCTCGCCTGGCTACTTTGCACCTATCAATCTCTGATGCAACAAGTGATTGTGCAATATTCGAGTATATAGGTGGACAACTGACCGTCTACCATAGTAAGGACTATAAAGTGATGACAAATTCCCCTACCTACAATAAACAATTAGCACTGAACGAATATTGGAAATCAATTGGCGGGTTAAGTTTCCTGCCCGGAACCAATCGCCCCTCAGACCGTTTCGCGAGAGCCAGCTTTTACATAGATGCACTCCCTAAAACTGATGATCAGAGAATCGCGATTGCAAGCGTATTCAGCGTTGTCCGTAATGCTTCAGTTCCTTATGGTATCTCGACTCCCGAATCTCCTGAAATATCCACGACACAATGGAGAACGGTTTCGGATAGTAAGAACTTGCGCTATTTCTTCGAGTCAAGCCTGACACCGAATACTTTTTGGGTAAACTTACAGGAATTGGATCTGTCAGAAGGAGCACCGGTACTTAAATTGTCCATAGCCAATGGGGAAACTTACCACGGTAATGCAACGAAAGACTTTAAACCGGCACAAGCTTTCCGATTTATGGGAGTGAAAGATTAACCGGATTTGATTGAGTATACATATAAAACAGTGCAGCTATTCCACTAAAGGAATACTGCACTGCCCATATAGAAATTATCGATTTGCTTTACGCTTCTTCACCTCATCCACGAGTTTTGAAAAAGATTTATCCCTTTTACGCTTTTCATGTTCGGAAGTAGAGAAATGCCACGCTTCCCGTCGAAGTTTCAGATAACTTTCATAAACCTTACGGTCCAATACGCCACTGCTTACCGCTTCTAAAACGGCACATCCTGGTTCGTTGATGTGCTTGCAATCCTTGAAACGACATGATGCAGCATAATCTGAAATCTCCAATACCTCTGCAAGAGAATCGGGATCATCAATGGCCAAGCCAAATTCCCGGACGCCCGGAGTATCGATTAATACACCTGAACCGTCCATCAATACCATCTCCCGACGAGTAGAAGTATGTCTTCCTTTTCCCGTGGACAGGCTGATATCAGACGTTAGTAATACCGATTTCTCGCAAAGCGCATTCACCAGAGAACTTTTCCCTACACCTGAAGAGCCGACAAACACAACCGTTTCGCCTGCCGATATAGACTCCCGTAATTGGAGAATCATCTGAGGTTGATGAATACTTGTAAAAAACATCGGTATCTGACGGGCAATGTGTCTGATCTGTTCTTCAACTTTCTGCTTGTCAAACCCTAAATCAGCCTTATTGAACACCAATACAGGATTAATATTCTCTTCCTGCATCTGAACCATGAAACGCTCGGCTCTGCGAACATTGAAATTATCATCAAGACTTTGCACGATAAATGCCTTGTCAACATACGAGGCAATGGCCTGTTTATCGGCAACCGTTCCGTTTTTCTTGCGATATAAAGTCCGTTCACGAGGCAGCATATCCACTATAATCCCTTTATGTTCGTCGAATGGTTGAAAAAGCACCCAATCACCGGTACAAGGGAGTTCAAAGTCTGATTTTCCATACATCATATTCCCCGTCAGTTCGCACTGAAACAGCCCGTTTTCTGAAACGACCTCGTAGCATGTGCGGTGTACGATGGATATACGGCCATGTGTAAGAGCATTGTATGTTGACTCTTGCTTTAGTTGGCTTAACTTGTCATTCCAACCGTAATTATTCAAATGAATCATTGTTCTATCTTTTTTGCAATGAAAAATGTATAACCGTAGAATGCTTTATACTTACTGTATAGTTCTTCTTCATCAAACTGAAGCGAACTGAATTCTTCGGCGATCTTATTTCCCGCATATTTATGAAGGAAGATTTTCTGAGCTTCAATCTTTGCAGCAAAGTAATGTTCTGTCCAGCTATTTTCCGGCAGAATAAATGTGGCGACGGGAAGATAACCTGCTTTGTGTATCTTGGCTACCTGATTGGGAATCGTATCTATTTCAGGATACGCATTCACCCAGAAGTCATTGATTTCCGCAGGACGTTCGTCAGTAAACCACGAACTTTCAGAAACAGCAATATATCCTCCCGGTTTCAAATATCTACGCCACTCATTCAGCCCCCGTTCAAAACCAATATTATAAATGGCTCCTTCCGACCAGATCAGGTCTAATTCCTCATGCTGAAAAGGAAGGTTGTCCATAGAACCGACAATGCCTTTCACTCTGTCCTGCAAACCTGATTGCTTTGCATCGCGATTGAAGATATCAATAAAGTCGGGAAAAAGGTCAAGTCCGGTGATCTGCCCGGAAATATGTCCGGCCAATACCATTGTCTGTCCTCCTGTTCCACAACCGATGTCGGCGATAAGGGATTTGTCGGTGAGACCATCTATAAAGCTCAGCGCTTTCAGTGTTACGTCAGGACTTCCGGGTCCTTGGCGTTCCATATTGGAGAAGAAGTCACAGATTAATTTAAGTTCGAAATCGTGAATTGTTTTATTTTCGTTACTCATTTTCTTAATGTATTTTGCATACACGGAAAGCATAACAATGCCTTCATCATTGTACGCAGATTAAATTTGAATTATAATAATAGAAAACTACTCTCGAAAGGAGTTATCCGAGAGTAAACGAAAGGACAATCTGTATCAGAAACACAGATTGTTTATTAAACCAAATCCGATTTGAATGTCTTTGTCATGGCGCAAAGGTAAATAATATTTTGAGAATACAAAAATTGAAGTCAGACAAGGCAAGAAAAAGCAAAAAATTCAGGAGTTTGCAATGATAATATATAAAGGAAAAATTTACCTTTGCAGCCCCAAAGAAAACCAGAACTAAGAAATTATTTAGTGTTTATGAATACAAAGGTCAAAGGATATATATTGGGAGCTGTTGCTGCCGCCACTTATGGCATGAATCCCCTCTTTACCCTTCCGCTATATAAGGAAGGTATGAATCCGGACTCTGTTCTTTTCTTCAGATATCTGTTTGCCATTCCCATCCTGGGGATTATGCTCAAAGCGAGAGGCAGAAGTTTCAGTCTGAAACGGAAAGAAATAGTACCGTTAGTCATACTGGGATGGTTGGTTGCCATTTCTTCTCTTACCCTGTTTCAAAGCTATAACTATATGGAAGCCGGTATTGCCTCAACGATACTGTTTGTCTATCCGATTTTGGTGGCACTGATTATGGCTGTCGCCTTCAAGGAGAAAGTCACATTACAAACAGTCTTATGTATCTTTCTGGCTTTAAGTGGTATTGGATTACTATATAAAGGAGGAGACGGTACAACGCTTAGTCTGGTTGGCGTCGGATTAGTCATGGCATCGGCCCTCTCTTACGCTATCTATATCGTAGGGGTAAACCGACCGATATTAAAAGATGTGGCAACACTGAAAGTTACTTTTTATGTATTGCTTTTCGGCCTGTCGCTCTTTTTGGTCCGTGTAGATTTCGGGCAAAGCCTGCATGTTGTCGATAAATGGTATTTATGGGGGAATCTGATTGCATTGGCTATCTTCCCTACAGCCATATCCTTCCTCTGTACTACGCAAGCCGTGCAATATATAGGTTCAACCCCTACAGCCATCCTCGGAGCCTTGGAACCTGTAACGGCTGTATTCTTCGGAGTCATGATCTTCGGGGAAAGCCTGACACCCAGATTGTGCTGCGGAATTGTACTGATTATCCTGGCTGTGACGTTTATTGTAGCCGGAAGCAATATTACGACACAATTGGTACGGTTCAGGAAGCTGTTCCCACGATTACCATTAAAGCACACTAAAAAAGGTTAGGTTTCAGTCATCTCAAACTTACCGGCATCCTCCTGAAGAAGAACCATACTTACAGCAGCATCAGTCTCGTACTGAGTAAGTCGACAATTTTTGACCGTAATACACTCGGGTTAACCGGTTTAGAAGCATAGCCATTAAATCCCCGGCTGAGAATCTGCTCTTCGTCTGTGGCATAAGCGTAAGCCGTTACAGCGAGAATAGGTACCTCAGAAGAGAGTTTACGTATTTCAGTGGTAGCTTGATATCCATCCATTTCGGGCATACTAATATCCATCAGCACAATATGTGGATTATGCTGTCTGAACAGCCCGACCGCCTCTACACCGTTCCAAGCATGAAGAATACGGTAATCTGTCTGAAGGATGGTTTCGAAAAGTTTGAAATTACTCACATTATCTTCAACAATCAAGATGGTGACATCATCTTTTGCAATAGCCTTAAGTGTATACTCCTGAATTGTTTTTTCGGTCCTTTCAGCAGGAATGGCAGGTATCATAAACCAGAATGTCGAACCCTTACCCAATTCTGAATCCACACCAATCTCTCCACCCAACTTATCTATGATAGTTTTACAAATCGACAAGCCCAATCCTGTCCCTTGGACAAAACTGTTCAACTTTACAAAGCGTGTAAAAATATCACCCTTTTTCTCCGAAGGAATGCCGCATCCGGTATCGGTAACGAAAAAACGCAGCATTCCGTTCTCTTGCAAAGAATATCCTACTACAATACTCCCTGAGTCCGTAAACTTAATGGCATTAGTCAATAAATTAACCAGTAGCTGATGCAAACGGTTGCGATCAGTCAGAATAATGCACTCGGGCAAGCATTGAGTAAAGCGGAGTATAAGTCCTTTTATATCAACCTTTACTTGCATGGCTTTGACAATCTCTTTCACCAATGCATTCACATCAACCGGTACCTTTACAAATTCAAGTGTACCAGCCTCTATTTTAGACAAATCAAGGATATCACCGATAAGTTGCAGGAGCAGTTCGTTATTGTTTTCGATAATCTTAATATATTCCTCTCGTTCGCAACTCTCCGCTGTTGAATTGAGCAAACTGGAAAATCCGACAATAGCATTCAGAGGAGTACGTATCTCGTGGCTCATATTTGCAAGGAATGCAGATTTCAGACGGTTCGATTCCTGCGCTTCGTCACGTGCTTTGATTAGTTCCTCTTCCATCTTCTTACGCTGAGTTATAACAAGCAATGACCCTACCAGAGTGAGAGGGATGCCATCAGCTCCACGTTTTTCCACAGTAGCTTGCGCTTCCACCCAATCCATTTTGTACCCATTCCTGTCACGGGATATGACTCTATATTCTTCACGCACTTTACCTATTCGACCTTCGATCAAATCACGATAGGCGTGTTCTACCCGCTCTTTATCTTCTTTAAAAATTTTAGAAAAATACTCTGTATCTGGAACCGAGAACTTCTCCGCATCGACATTCACTCCCGTATAGCCTAACTCAATAGAGCTGTTTACATCGCAAAGTATCCTATGTTTCTGCAAATCCCAGTTCCATGGTATGATATTGGCTACATCAAGTGCCATCGCCAACTTACAATTGGTATCATAGAACTTTTGCTGCGTACGATAAAGTTCCGTATCGTCAACACAGAAGATATCAATGTAATCCTTTTGGGCGGCAGGAGCCACTACAATATTAAGATAGATATTCGGCTTTGCAAAATATTGAGTATACGTAATGGTTTTGTTTTCTATATGCGCTAACTCTGCAAAATGCAGTGTCATGACAAAATCAGAACCTAAAAGTTCACTTCCCTTATAGCCTCCAACTACTTCATCCGCAGCAAAATTCATCATAAAACGCCCGTTCATACGCTGGATTTCCATATCCGCTATTCCACCTGTTTCGTTATAAAGAAGTTTCGCCTTCATATATGCCACCGGCATGTTTTCAAACAAGGTACTCAGTTCCCGGCTTGTTTCCACCTGCCTTTGTTGCACTTCATTCAATTTTGCTAATATGCGGATACGGTGAGACAGAAAAAGAACAAAAGACAAAATAACAAAGAATATTCCTCCGAATACATATTTATATTTTTGAAAAAAATTCTCAGGGCGTCCGAAAAACACACTGTTGGCTGGACATTGCTTTGAGGAAAAGTTTTTTTGAAGCAATGCAAGATAGTTAAATGTAGGAATTGACCCGGAAGGAATGAAAAAAGGAATCTCCCGCGCAGGAGTTCCGGAAACGACTGATAAAAGGGTCTCTTTAAGATGCGCCAGAAACTCTTCTTCATCATAAATACATCCTCCAAGCATTCCACTATTGTTCATCACCGAACCTTTAAGGGCGAAAATCGGAACATTCATATTAGCAATTACCCGATAAGAGTTAGCATTAAGTACAGGCTGACCTGCAATTTCGAATTTACTGAACCAAGAGGAAAAAAGCACTCCAGTGGTACGGATATCAATATCATTCAATCGAAATAACAGACTGTCCAATGTCATACTCTCCGCTGAGTAAAAACAATATTCAAGGTTTGGATATTCGTCTGCCATAAGATGTTTCATGTCACAATCAAGCTGCTGGTTGACATAACGGTCATCCCCTATTAATATCACTTCCTTCAACCGAGGCAGCAGGTGCCGCAGTAAATCTACATTATCCTTCAGAAACATCTTTGCATGCAACACGGTCAGGTTATATTCGTCGGAGAGAGTCGAGAGTGGAACACGCTGTTCACAGGCGATTGATTTTTTTTCGATATAAGCTTGGGGAGGTCCGTAAAAATCGTCCTCCGCACACAAAATCAACGGAATATCCCCCCAATGGGCACGGATAGCCTCTTTCAAGAGCAGTGACGGATTCCCCAGCAGAAGTACGGCCTTAGGGGTATGATTGGCATGTTTCCGGAAAATTGATTCTTCAACCATAGTGAAATCATCGGCATTTCCAACCATCAGCATATTGAGATGCTCAATCAAAACCGGAAGATCCGCTTCGTTCATCCATTTCTGCACGGGCTCAATGAAACCATTGCTCCAAGGAGCATCCGAAGTATAAGTATTAATAATGAGCAGACAATTACCACCGACACCCACTGCAGAATTATTCTGTGCCTGAAGTGTCAGGGTGGAGAATAAAACGAAAAACAATAAATACCCCTGCCACATCCAGGCAGACATCCCCAATATCAAGTTAAATTTCATATATGATTACCATAAAGGTTTTATTAAAGGAAAGCCAATCGTGTATAGTTATGAACCGTTTACATCAATCTATCTTTAATCTTATAGAAAGTTCTATTTCTCCAAGAAAAGTTCAAGCAACTGCTTCCGCTTTACCGGTTTGGGCAAGAAAGCATTACATCCGGCATCTATAGCGCTGACACGGTCGGTATCGAAAGTATTAGCTGTAAGTGCTATAATCGGGATGTCACTATTGAACTCCCGAATTTTCCGAGTCGCTTCCAGACCGTCCATGACAGGCATTTTCAAATCCATAAGCACGAAATCAAACCTCCCATTACGAATCTCCTCAACAGCTTCCACACCATTAGTCACCCGTAACAAGTCATAATCTTTAAGGATATTCCGCACTAACAAAAAATTGCTATCGCTATCTTCGGCCACCAGTATTTTGAACTTCCTGTCACCACTTTCGCCAGATACGGGACGACAGTTCGGAAGAGATGTTTCCGAACAACAGACATCTCCATATTGGAAGATTTCACACGGAACCCATGCCCAAAAAGTCGATCCAATCCCCTGCTCAGAAGTGAATCCGATCTCTCCATCCGCAGCTTCAACAATTGCCCGGGAGATTGCCAATCCAAGTCCTGTACCTTGAACAAATTCATTCAGCTTCTGGAAACGACCGAAAACCCGATCCTGCAATTCTTTTGGGATACCTGCCCCTGTATCCTCCACATAAATCCGAATACCTCCTTTTTCAACGGAGTATCCCATTCTGATATATCCCGACCTGGTATATTTTATCGCATTGGTCAGGAAGTTCATCCATACCTGCTTAAGCCGGTTACTGTCGAGAAAAATCCAGCATTCCGGACAAGGACTATCTTGAAGCAATTCCACGTCAGCGTTCAGAATCTTCGACCGCATCATCACATAGAGTTCATTGCACAGTTGCGTCAAGTTAAACCGTTCCCGTTTCCGATCAATAATTCCCGACTCAATCTTCGAAAGATCCAGAATGTCATTGATTAGTCGCAGCAACAAGTCATTGTTGGACTCGATGATATGCCAGTACTCCGCCTTTTCATCCGGGTCGTCACAATCAACCAGCAATTCGGAAAATCCGACGATAGCATTCAGCGGCGTACGTATCTCATGACTCATATTAGCCAGAAATGCCGATTTCAGCCGATCGGAAAGTTCAGCCTTGTTCTTCATTTCCTTCAACTCCTGAGCCATTCTTTCCCACTTCGTATTGTTGAAAGCAATGCCGGTATAGCGAATGACGTTTCCCTTCTTATCACGTTCGGACGGGAGACCGGTAACAATAAGTGTTTGCCAATCCTGATCCCATTTGGTACGGGAGCGATACTGAAGCGAGAACTCCTTATACTGCCCAATAGACATGCCGACCATATTTTCACGAACACGTTCCGTATCCTCAGGATGAGCAGCATTCAGATAATCCTCGGGCATAATTGCTTTTTCGGGATTGAAATCGTTTACCGGATCATTGAACGACCGGTATTGGCGGGTCTCCACATCGTAATCCCAATAAGACATACCGACGGTCTTGAACGTCAGTTCCATTTTGTAATTCCGTTCCTTAAGCTCCTCATTCAATTGATGAAGCTTAGAAATATTCTGTCTAAATCCGGTAAAGCGGATGACTTCTCCGGCCTCTCCAAATTCAAAAGGAACTCCCGTAATATTGCAGTACTGCCATGTATCATCATACTTGGTCTGAATGCGGCAGGTAAAATTGATGTTCATATTCTGCCCCAACAGCATAGACTGCAAGGCATCATTGGCCAAAGATCTGTCTTCAGGATGAATCACATTCAAGTACTCCTCCAAAGATACCAACTTGTCAGAAGCATAATCATTAACCGGGTCGTTGTAAGATTCGAATTTTTGCATTTGCACATTGAAATCCCAGTGAACTATATCATTGACTTTCATGGCCAGTTCACGTTTAGCCAAAAGATCCTGCGTTTTTTTCGACATTCGTATCTTTTCGGTCACATCCAACTGGGTTCCAACGATTTGCAATTTACCCAGATGTTCGGTTGAAAGCCGCATACGGCTCTCGTAATACCGATATTCTCCTTCCTGTTCATTGAAAATACGTACTGTAAGCTGTCCTTGCCCGATTTCTCCATTTATCAATTTGGAGAAGAGTTCCTTTAAGGGAGTGCAGTCCTGCGGATGAAGCATCGGTAATAATTGCTCCAAGGACATACCACTCTCGAAAACAGGATTTCCATGTAATACCCCGAACTCCATTTTGCGCACGTCGTATACCCACGAAAACATATTCGCAGCCTCCATCGCCATCTCCAGATTTTTCTTACTTTCCTCCGTACGATACTCCGCCTCTTTGGTAGAAGTCACATCGTTGGTAAGCAGCATATGGCCTACAATAATCCCTTTCTTATTGGTTATCGATACAATCTTGACCTCGTAGATAATGGTATTTTTGTTGCAAGTACGGAAATACTCCTGATTTACCCGGTCAAAATCATACTCAAATTCAAGCACTATATCCTCCCCGGACTGAATTCTCGCTAAAAGTTTCTCATCCACATAAGGGCTGTCAAACAGATTGACTTTGTTTATCACCGCATCGAATTCGACACCGTACATAAGCCGTGCCCTCTCGTTTAAACAACGCAGGACACCTGTCGTATCATAAATTTCCACCCCCATCGGCAGACGGGCGAACACGCTCTCTGTCAAAAATATCTGTTCATGTAGCAATTCCAGCATCTCTTTTGCAAATGCTGCACCGCCTTCATTGCAAGTTAGTGTTTCCGGCCGTTCCATTTCTCTGGTTTTGTTGTTATCGAATAATGTGAATTGTACGCCGATATTCTGTCGGAGACATCCCCGTATATCGGCGAAAAAAGCGACTCAACGACGATTGGTTTGAAAACCCCGTCTGCCGTACAATGTCTTTTATCTCAAGATTTGCATCTCGAAGCAGTGCCTTTACCTCAAGCACAACATGATCTGCAAGCAGCTCGCGGGCCGACTGACCATTTACCTCCTGAATGGTCCGGGTCAGATATTGAGGCGTAATGCACAGTTTATCTGCATAAAACGCCATTTCTTTGTGATTCTTATAGTGTTCATAGACCAACATTGCAAACCGGAAAGCAATACTTTCCTTATTAGAATTCAATGGAACGAGATCTGCCCCTCGGTTTACCGTTTTCTGGAAATGAACATAGAAATCCCAATAATAGATACGTAACAAATGCAAAATAGTCTCCCTTCGGAAAGCAGGATCATCAGAACTGTTCCGAAAATCAATCACACGGCAGAAACCAAGAAACCTCAGAACTTCACTCCGATTCAACCGGATTTGGAAATTCTTACGCATATAAAAGAAAAAATCAGGTGTGATCTTCCCCAAACTGCTCATGGTGTCCAAAAACATTGTTTTGTCGATTTTGAAAAAAGTCATGGAGAAATCGGGACTTACCTCACGGACCGATACCGACTGCAGTGGCAAAATTGTCACCAGGTCGTTTTTAGATACCTGCCGACTGACTGAAAAAACCTTTATTACAGCCGTCCCACCCGTACAAACCCCACTAAACCCTTCCGCCAAATACGCTTCATGCTCATCTGCTGGAAGGGCAGAGAGATCGGTATATATATGATAATTACCATCCATCTGAAATGTCGTGGTTAAAATGAATAACAAAGATACAATTTTATCTCCAATCGGCTTTCAGGTTGCAAAAACAGAACGCGAATAGCAAGTTTCGGTGCCAACAACAAGAGCCTCTACACCCTATTTCTGAGGATGTACGTACGAACTGTATCACAATAGCTACCGGACTCACCCTGAAAATAAGCATATCGTTGATATTTGTATACCGATAAAGCTTCTTTAAATTTCTCTCTTTTTAAGTTGGTCACTCATATTCTTAATTTCGTCATAAGGAATCTGCAGGTTGGTCTACAAACTTTTTACGAGAAGATTATTCAGCTTATCTTTGCATCAAACGAAGTGCTTCCAGAAAGACTAAAACAGACTAAATAATATAAAGTGGTATAAAATAAATTATCGCAATGACAGACAATATTTTAATTTTCCGGACTTCTATAAAAAAGGAGCAGGAGATAAAGAGAATAGAGAAATTGTTCATCCATTTCCCGCAGATTCATATATGGAATGTAGACTTTGAAGATTGGGAAAAGATACTGAGAATAGAATGTCAGGGGATAACCCCGGCTACAGTCTCGGACGCACTGCGGACAATTGATATCTGTGCAACAGAGTTGGAATAAACAGAAACAGCGCGGTTCGTCTACCAGCTTTTCAAGAAAGAATGATTAGGCTCATTGCGCTTGTGGAACTTAAGTTAAGTAACTAATATACCGCAATGCAAAGAACTAATCATCACAATGCAAGAAACTAATTCTCAAAATACACATTTTTATTCTTACAACAACTGTTGTAAGATAAAACAATATCTATTGTAATATAATAACACAGTTGTTGTAAGATTCAACAACAGCTATAGTATGAATAGTTTTATGCATTTCCGAAAATAGATTCTTGCATTCTGAGAGTTAGTTTATCGCATGTTGAGGATTGGTTTATCACACCAAAGAAATTATGGAAATAATCACTCATATTCATCATTTCGTCATAAGAAACAGCATGGTTCGTCTACAAACTCTTTAGGGAAGAATGATTTAGACTTACCTTTGTCACCGAAATCAAGATGATAGAAATATAAAGATTAGTAACAAAGAAAAAACAAATGATGAAGAAGATTTTAGTTTTAATACTATGTGTATTAGTTTATAGCGCATTGTTTGCTCAATCCAATGAAGACAAGAAAACCGTATTTCAATTGAGTTTTGTCCCACCCCTGAGTACCAATGGAGCCTATTCGTATCAGTATACGAATACTGTTTCACTCAACTTACTTGTAGGTGTTTCCAGAAATGAGGAGGCATTCACCTGGGGAGGAATCTCAAACATTATTCTGAATGATGCCAAAGGTTTTCAGATGGCAGGGCTTTCAAACTATGTAGGAAATGACGGACAGGGAGTACAGTCTGCGGGATTGGCTAATATAAATAAGAATAAGTTCAGTGGTTTCCAGATGGCAGGACTGGCAAATACAGCTTCTGAAATGACCGGGTTCCAATTTGCCGGATTAGTAAATATTGCAAAAGAAGTAAACGGTTTGCAGATTGCCGGATTAGTCAACATTGCAAAAGAGGTCAATGGCATACAATTTGCCGGACTGGTTAATATAGCGGATAAGAGTGACTGTCCCATCGGATTAATCAACATCATTAAAAATGGTGAGATGGGGGTTGCTGTCACTTATGATGCATTGGGAAGTACGATAGCCACATTCCGTTCGGGCGGCAGATACACTTATGGCATTATAGGTGTTGGATATAACCATAAAACAGAGAATAGCTCATTGGTGGCTGAAGGCGGATTCGGTGCTCATATTCCTGTTACTTCCTGGTTCAGGATTAACAATGAACTTAAAGCCTCAACCATCGGAAACGATTCGGATGAACCTGTCTTGAATACTGGATATTCGCTCATACCGTCCTTCAGAATCGGGAAGCATATTGAGTTATTCGGAGGGGTAGGCATAAACTATATGATGACCAAAGATGTAAGCAACAGCAAAATATTCCCGAACCATTCCTTATGGAAAAAGGCTGAGTCTACAAAACTGCAACAATTGTATATCGGTTACCAGTTCGGTATACAATATATATTCTGATAGTTCAATTCAATACTCTTTATACTCAATATCCTCTGAATCTACATTTTGACTGTAGATTTAGGGGATTTACAAAAAAAGAACTATATTTGCCCCGAATTCTAAAAGCAAATATTTTGGGCACAATTCTTAAATTTGTTATTGCTTAATATTAGCCTCACAAACCACAGGCTAATTTCTTTCGTTTGAATAATTCTTATTCAGACAGGTTTTTCATTTTATCATTTTTAGTATTAACTACATTGTCTCTGCAAGGCAATTGTAATTTGCTATTCAGACTTTTAGCAGGTTTCGCTGCAACCGCCTGAAAGTTATGGATGCGCTGAATGCGAATGAAGAATTTCGTAAAGAACATTAAGCAAGACATAGAAGTAGAAATCAAAAGAATTGAGCAACAAGATATTGATATCCTTGATAAGATAAAGCAAATAGTCGGCTTCATACAGATTTCACTCGTCCGGCTAAAAGCAACCATTGCGGACTATCAGTTTGTCAATCCCGAGGAAGAGATTCTTTTCTTTAAAGTCCGGAAACCACAAATATCCGGTCTACTGATATTTTATATCCGTCTGTATCAGATTGAAAAGAATCGGATCGGGAAATCACCGTCAGCTCAATATAAATACCTGAAGGAGGAATATGAAAGTCTGAAGAACATCTCTTCGGACAAGAATTTCTATAACTATTATCAAGCCGGTAAAACCGACTCAGATCATTTGTATTTCATGAGAAAGCATTATGATATCCTTTCAAATGTTCACTGCCACTCGTTGGATAGAGATACTTCTTTTTCCACTTTGCATGATTCCAGCGTAGCAGAGATCTTAGCAAATAAGCTACTCACTCATTATCTCTCCACAGAGATTGATGCGTTATCGGAAAAACTACACCTTAAATTCACTTCCATCATAGAAAGCAAACTATTGCAATGGACGGAAAGTAAGGTGTCATTGGTAGAATTCATTTATGCGCTATATGCCGGAAAATGCTTTAATAATGGTAACACGAACCTGAAAGACATCGCTTTCTGTTGCGAAACTCTTTTTGATATTGAGATTGGTGATTTCTACCGGATATTTCTTGAAATCAGGAACAGGAAGAAAAGCAGGACACAATTTCTGGATAAACTGAAAGAGAAAATAACCCAAATGATGGATGAACTTGACAGATAAACAAAGAATATTTCATAGCGTCTTGTGACATCTTGTGAATTATGCAAATGGCTAATATCCAACTTTGCCGGAAAATTACTTAACCCGCAAAGAAAGACAATAGCTTATTTATGGAGACAACAATTACATGGGAAGTAAAGGTGAAGAATACCCCTTTATTAATTAAGAAATGCAGTCACTGCGATAGTGACCGATTTTATTGTAGCGATAAGTTCAGGATGAATGCTCAAAAGAAGAACATAGATGTATGGTTGATTTACAGATGTGTGAAGTGCGACAACACCTGTAACCTCACTTTGTTATCACGCAGTAAACCGGATTTGATTGATAAGACATTATTCCATAGTTTTTCAATGAATGATAAAGATGCGGCCTGGAAGTATGCTTTTTCTACTGAAATGGAGAGAAAGAATAACCTGAGACTGGATTATGGTAGCGTAGAATATGAAGTCGGTCCTGATACCTCATTGGAAGATCTGCTGAATCTATCCAATGAGGTTATCAAAATCCACATCAAGTGCGAGTTTGAGTTTGATCTCAAATTATCATCATTAATCAGAAGATGCTTCTCACTCTCTGCCAATCAGGTGAAACGTATGTTCGAAGACGGTATAATTACGATTTCAGGCAACAAACCGCCCCAGAAACATAAAGTGAAAGATGGAGATATGATTCTGATACAGAGAGAGGAATTAAGGAAGTCGGTCAACCGTTCCATCCATGATATAGGGTAAGGACTGACGTATCTTCTCAACAGGCCAGTTCCACCATTGTGTCTGTTGCAGCTTGGCGATTGTCTCTTCTTCAAATCGCATCCGTATTTTCCTGGCAGGTGTTCCTCCTACTATGGTGTAGGGAGGAACATCTTTAGTTACCACTGCCCGGGCTGCGATGACAGCTCCATCTCCTATATGCACTCCTGCCATAATAACGGCTTCATAACCTATCCAGACGTCATTGCCTATAATGATATCACCTTTATTATCCCATGCTGAGGCTACATTTTTCTTATCCAATCCCCATTCTTCAAAGAACAAGGGGAATGTGTAGTTGGACAAGGATTTCAATGTATGGTTGGCACTGTTAAAAAGAAACTTTGCCCCACAGGCAATAGAACAGAATTTGCCGATTATCAGGCGGTCTTGGTTGATAGGATAATGATAGAGTACATTATTCTTCTCAAATTGAGTCGGATCATTTACAAAGTCATTGTATATGGTATAGTTACCAACTATGATATTCGGATTGTTGATAATGGTATTCAGATAGATAGTCTGGTAATCGTTGGTACGCGGATATGTTTTCGTATTCATTGTAATTACTTCTTTTTGTATGTTTAGTATTTCAATATCTTGTGACGGAGACGGTCACAACCCAATAGGGCAACAGACTTAACTATTGCCCTACCATACCAAACGAAGCTATTTACAAAGTTGCCATTTCATTGTGATTAAATACTATGGTTCATATCGCATAGCAAAGATAGCGATTATTTCACTTCAAACTTCCCTTGCAACCTGATATCTTGTGAAGAACTTCCTACCATTACAGCAAATGTACCCGGTTCTACTACGAAATGATTATCCTTATTCCATAATCCCATCTCTTGCGGGGTAAGTACGAAGTCAATCGCTTTTTCTTCGCCCGGTTCCAGATGGATACGTTCGAAGCCACGCAATACTTTTACATATGTAGTCACAGAACTCTTCTCATCATGCAGATAAAGCTGAACGACTTCATCTCCCGCAACTTTTCCTGTATTCTTCACTTTACAACTCAGCTTCACACTGCCTTGTACACCAATGACCGGATTCTCTATCTTTAAATCACTATAAGCAAAAGTAGTATAACTCAAACCATATCCGAAGGGATAAAGCGTACCGGTAACACGTACAAAACCTTTTGAATCGGAACCCGGTTTAAAAGGAAAAGCAAAAGGTATCTGCCCTACCGAACGGGGAAAGGTTACCGCCAGTTTACCACCCGGATTGTAATCACCGAAAAGTACCTGTGCCACGGCATCCCCCATAAATTCTCCCGGGAACCAAGCATGTACAATACCCGGAATATAACGCTCAGCCCAGTTGATGGTGGCGGCACGTCCATCTACCAGCAGCAAGATCACAGGTTTGCCCGTTGCGTATACAGCTTGCAACAGTTTTTCCTGTCGTCCGCACAAATCCAGATTGGTACGGGAATATTCCTCACGTACCGTTTTCTCATTTCCTCCCAGCACCATGATGGCTACGTCCGATTCCTTAGCCAAGGCTACAGCCTCATCCATCATAGCCTGTTCTTCCTGATCCAATGGTACCTCATAAAGTTCACTCTCCGGAAAATATTTATCAATAATGTCCGTTCCCTTTGCATAGCGAACCTCTGCATCAGGCAAATACTCTTTTATTCCTTGATATACCGTCTTTATCGGAGCATTAGCCGGACCATAACGACAAATCAGGTTCTGCACTTCATTCGCATTAGGACCAATCACTGCTACTTTCTTCAAATCTTTGGAGAGTGGCAAGATATTATTCTCATTCTTCAATAAAACGATAGATTCCAAAGCAGCTCTCATAGATACTGCCTGATGTTCCTTGCTATGCACCACCTTTTCAGGATGTTTTGCATCTCCCTTATAAGGATTATCAAACAACCCCATTCCAAACTTCACCCGCAACACATCTGCTACACGGCTATCAATCGTCTGCATGGAAACCTTTCCTTCACTAATAGCCTGCCGAAGCGGACGAATGAAGTTCTCGGGCAAAGTAAAGTTAGTACGCACATTCAGTCCCGCATTTACTACCTGGGCAGCTCCATCTACAGCATCGGCAGCCACCTGATGCTTGGAATAAAGAAATTCTACCGCTTCACTGTCAGACACTACATATCCTTTGAATCCCCATTCATGGCGAAGTATTTCAGTAAGGAAATGATAGCTTCCGGTAATCGGTTCACCATCATAGTCATTATACGAACTCATGACTCCCAATGCTCCGGCTTCGCAAAAAGCCTTGCGGAAAGGTTCGATATAAAGAGTCCGCATCTCACGCGGTGCTACGTGCGGATCGGTACGGGTACCGGCATCACGCCCACCGACAGGTATACTATATACTGCAAAGTGTTTGGGAGTGGCAACCAGTCCTTCTTGCTGGAGTCCTTTAATCATCCGTTTTCCAAGCTCTCCCACCAGAAAAGGATCTTCTCCGTAGCACTCTACTACACGTCCCCAACGCGGATCTTGTGCAATATCCAGAATAGGAGAATAAATATTAGTATAACCTAACGCTTTAGCCTCTTCAGCGGTGACCTGAGCTATTTCACTGATCAATTCCTTATTCCAGGTAGCCCCCTGTCCGCATTGGGCAGGGAACATGGTGGCCCGGTCATGGCAAAGTCCGCGAATTCCTTCATTGGTGAAATCGACAGGTATTCCCAAGCGGGTCTGTTCCACAAACCATCGCTGAATGGTCTGCCGGTTTTCTACACTATTCACATAAGGGTATGATAAAGAAGAACCGAAACGTCCCAAACCATTGGCCTGTTCATCGATATTGGCTATACCGTCCTTCCAGATTTCATCTTTCCACTTCTCGGTAGGAAGCGAATCTTTCAGTACACGGCCGGACCCGTACAAAGTAGCCATCTGGCAAGTCTTCTCCTCCAGAGTCATCTGCGACAGCAGGTCTTTTACCCTTGCCTCTATCGGTGCCGAAGGATCTTCGTAAATATCCTTCACGCCGTTCTTGTTAAAATCAATCCAGCCTTTCTTATATATACCGGGATTATTACCCGCATACACACCCGCACAAAGCGATACAGCAATACATAAAGCAATTCTTCTTTTCATAGCATCTTTTTAGTTTTCCATTTCCAATATTAATTCTCCACCCTTCATCAAGTCGAAATGAGAGAATCTTGGTTCCGCCAATTCCTCACGATTCAACTTCATGGAGCGAATATACTTATTTTCTTCGCTATTATTCTTCGCTTGGATTACAAAATCTTTTCCATCACTCAAATGAATAGTTACTTTATCAAACATCGGACGGCCAATCTCATAGACCGGACGGCCCGGACAGAACGAATAGAATCCCATAGCACTCAATGCATACCAAGCAGACATTTGTCCAACATCCTCGTTTCCGGAAAGCCCGTTAGGATCGTTATGATAGAGTGTACGAAGAATATGGTCTACTAAAGCCTGTGTCTTGCGAGGTGCACCGGCATAATTATAAAGGTATGGAATATGATGGCTTGGTTCATTGCCATGTGCATACTGCCCAATCATCCCGGTAACATCGGCAGCGGCATTCGGATCACCCGTCAGTTCGGAACTTGTAGTAAACAGCGTGTCCAGATGGGCTTCGAAAGATTTCTGTCCCCCAACCAGTTCCATCAGTCCTTCTACGTCCTGCGGAACAAACCATGCCCATTGCCATGCATTTCCCTCTACGTAATTACTGGGACGTTGCACGGATGCCGGATCAAAAGGAGTAATCCAACTGCCATCACTCAGACGTCCCCGCATCAGTTTAGTTTCCGGATCAAAATAATTCCGATAGTTCCTGGAAAGCTCCATATATTTATCATAAAGGTCTTTACGGTTATGCTCCTTCGTCATCTGGGCTATCAGCCAGTCATTATAGGCAAATTCCAATCCTTGTGAAACAGAACCACCTACCTTATCGCAAGGAATATATCCCAGTTCATTCTTATATTTAATGGATACAGGCATCAGTTTCCCATTCAGAATCTGGCGATCCATCATCGGCGTGACACCCGTAGTATCATATACTGATGAACGTATGCACGCTTCCAATGCCTTCTTTACATCAAAATCGCATTGTTTTTTCATCATGGCATCGGCTATGACAGAAACGGCATGGTAACCGATCATAGTACCGGTTTCATTAGAAGCCAGTTCCCATTTAGGCAAGATGCCACCCTCATCATACTTACGAAGCAGTGAACGAATGAAAGCCTGATTCTGCTCCGGTGTAACGATGGTATAGAGAGGATGAGCTGCACGGAAAGTATCCCAAAGAGAGAACACCGTATAATTTGTATAAGAAGCATCCTGTTTAATCTCATGTCCCATTGTACGGTAACGCCCATCTACATCGGATGCCAGGCTCGGCTGGATAAATGCGTGATACAGTGAAGTATAAAATACAGTACGGCTATCATTGTCCGAAGTTTCGATATCAATCTTTCCAAGGGCTTCATTCCAGGCAGTATTCGCCTGTTTCATGACACCTTCAAAGTCCCAATTGGGGATTTCAGCCTCTACATTCAATCGGGCACCCTCTTCGTCCACACTTGAGATACCGACCTTTGCCAATACACGTCCGTCAGCAGGGAGATTTCTAAAACTAATCACTGCCTTAGCGGTATTGACTGTTACAGATGTACTATCCGATTGATACTCAGTTCCCGAATACAATTTATAATCAAACGGACTGGAAAACACTGCATAGAAATATACATAGTGACGCTTAGCCCAACCAACAGTATATTTCATTCCTGCTATGGTAGAATCATTCACCACACGAATCTGAGTAACAGGATGCTGATGACCATGAATGGTAGGTTCCATATCCACAATCAGACGGGCATCACTTGCCTTAGGGTAAGTATACCGATGCAGGCCTGCACGCAAAGTAGCGGTCAGTTCCACATTGATAGAATCATCCTGCAACAGTACTTGATAATAGCCCGGCCGGGCACTCTCTTGTTCATGAGAGAAACGAGAACGATAACCTTCATCCGGGTTTTCTGCCGTTCCGGCAATCAAAGGTTTCTCGCCGACTACGGGCATAAAGAGTATATCGCCATAATCTCCAATACCCGTTCCACTAAGATGAGTATGAGAGAAGCCCATGATGGAAGTATCGTCGTAATAATAGCCGGAACAAGCATCCCAGCCCAAGAGACGGGTATCCGGACTCAACTGTACCATTCCATGAGGTAAAGTTGCACCAGGGAAAGTGTGCCCATGTCCACCAGTCCCTATAAATACATTCACGCTATCGGTATACTCCTTTGGGAGGTTCTTTTCTGCACAGGAAAACAATCCGATTCCTGAGACCAACAACAGCATGCAGAGTTTATTCTTCATAAAATTATATGTTTATGTTTTTGTTATAAAAGCAAATATTTATATGTTAACAATCAGTCGTTACTTGATACGTGTAAGATTCCAATTAGCTTCAACCTTCATAGCCTTCCCTTTCATACGGATAATCAGTGGATAACAAGGCTTTACTGCTACATCTCCCGCACCCGGTCCATCTTTAACGGTTGGATTGGCCGGTATTCCCGAAGCCTCGCCCAATACCACTTCCACCACTTCTCCCTCAGGAATGCCGAATTGTACGGAAGCAGAAGAAGTACGGCAAGTAAAACCAGATTTATAAGGATAGGAGAAAGTATTATGAATCCGTTCGTGTACTTCGCTGCCTGTCAATGTAGTTGCTGTAGGTTGTCCATCCATAATCGGTTTTTCATTGAACAGGATGACATATTCGTATAAATGAGAAGAATCGGATGTACAAGTATATACATCTTGCAAATGTGTACCTTTTAAGTCCAGGCTTCGTTTCATCCTGACTCCGGGATAAGCTGTAGTGGTTTCTGCCTCAGCATATCCTCCGTCAGAACGGGGATTGAACTTCAAAAGTTTACCCACACTCCTTTTCTGATCCTTAGCATCCACAGTCACCGTATTGTGCGAAAGAGTACGCTTATACCATTTCAAATAATCCGGAACTCCATAACCGGAAGTTCCGAAGTCTGATACCAGCTCATTCTTACCATCATGAATCGTAATGGAAAGTTTATCCGGATGACCGTGTCCGATACCTTCTCCACCAAATTTCAATACAACAGTACGTGCATCACTACGTAACAAGCAGAAACCGGAAGTATTAAACGAATAACTCTGTTGTAACAGACTCTCTCCGGATGCTTTTATCAACTGGTTACTTAGCAAAGCTTCGGGATCCAGTCTCTTTTTCTGAGCATAAGTCAGTTCCAATACACGTTTCAGGAAAGGATCGTTATACCGAGCATTTGCTACCTCATACAAGGCTGATTGAGACAGAAGATTAGCCCCATACCATCCATCGCTATGTGCAGGGAAAGATAAATCTGGATATGTCCCCTTTACCGGTTCCACAAACATATCGTGCAAATCCTTATCAAACAGTTTTATCCCCCGGCATTTTACTGCATTAGCAGTGAACAGCAAGGCTTCCAGCGGATAATAATGATAATGGGGAGATCCCTCATTTATCCAGCCATCGTTATTTTTATGTTTTTCAATCAGGTAGTGGTAGCCATACTTATCCTTATTGATTGCTACATCAACAATAGAGTCATTTTCCAAAGCAATGCCTAAAGCAGCCAATCCACTATTATGCCACATCTGCCAGTTAGCCCCGGCCGGACGATGCAACAATAAAGTAGCGGCAGGTTGCAGATATCCTTCTTCTATCGCTTGAACTTCCTCTTTTGATAAAACTGGTTTAACAGCCATATAGGCCATTGCCACTTTAGTAGCCCAGTTGGCCTCATCCAGACTCTGAGCAAATGCTTTCCCACTATGTTGAGCAGTGGCTTTCCTACCTGAGTTATGCTCGAACCAACCGGCATACTTACCTGCATAATCCAATAACATGGTACGGATATAATCAGCATATTGTTGTTTTCCGGTGGCCAGATAAAGATACATACACTGATACATATAATCTCTGTTCAGCATGTGTACTTCATAAATCCACGCCCAGTCATAACGGTTGTTTCCAATCCACTCTTTATCGCAAGCCGAGCAATATTGTGCCAAAGGCTTATCCCAACGGAAAGTAAATTGCAGATTATGTACCGGACAGAAGTAATCATGAAAATGTCCTCCTTCTTCTTTAGGCACTTCCAACGGATGCTTACGTCTTTCTTTCACTTTCTGTTCCAAATCGGCTATGATTTTCTTTCCCCACTGTGATTTTACCGATAAGCGAATAGCAGCAACATCTTCATCAGAAAAGAAATAAAAACCTTCGTTGCCTTTCTTGGCTACAATTGACCAATCGCCGGAATAATAAGCTTGATTCAACAAACGGAGCTTGGCAGCATCGCCCTGACGGATAAACAGATTCTCCAGATCTTTGTATAAGTAGAATTGCAACCAGTAACCACGGTTATATTTCTCGCGTGTGGTTGAAGCTTGCATCCATTTAGCATACCACAAAGGTTCTACTCCATATTGGCGTGCCACCTGAACGGCTTGCCCGGCATTCTTCCAGATATCTTCAGACATCCGTTTGCCTAAAGCAACATAATCATTATAAGTAAACTTGGAAATATCAATCACCTCACAGGCATCGTCAATACCCAGTTCTTTAAAGTCAATCACGGTCTCCATCTTTGTATCACCATCGAGGTCATATTCAATATGATCGAAGAAACCATTATTGTCACGGTCGCTATAAAGTACCGTAGCAAACTGTTTCGGATCGCGAAAGCCCATCCACATACGGTCCCATCCCTGGAAGTATTCCGCATTCTGATCAATACGCCAAACTCCGGTTTCTGCTCCATACAAGTGCAGGCGACCGTCAAAGCGGCTGATATAAAGCTGCGCATTACCCGAATTATCCATGTCCCACTCACCACGGTCACCGGCAGCATCACTCTGTTTGTTGTTGTCGATACCACCCTTATTCCATCCTACCTTAAACGGATCTTTGGGATCATAGAACTCTACACGTTCCCAACGGCTGCAATCATCATCTTCATCATAGATAAAGTTGATACGGTTCCACTTACCACGCTGGAAGATCAGTTCCCGGGCACTGTCATGATCCGGATATATTAATTCCGTCAGTTGACGATAACGGGGGTCCATAAAGAATTTATCAGCCTCGGGCATTCCACGCAGGTTTCTGATAGGGTGAACCTGATCCATATAATCAAAACCTTCGCCCTGGAAACCGATAGTGAAATCAAAGTCAAACTCATTACCGGTGGCATTGTCGTTATCAATATCCACAGAAAGCGACACCCAATCTACCCGTCCTTCTACCTGACGATTCACATAACTGTTAGAGGGAGCATTCGGATCGTGAATCTTAGGAGAATCCAATAAACGAATAGCCATTTCTGTCCTATTGTCTTTATCCGGATCATAGAACAAGAAGGGATTCTCCCAGTTCAAGCGCAAATCCTTCATATCATACGTAGAAGTATGTATCTTCATGAAAGCAGAATGACCACTATAGTCCTCATAGAAATCGGACAAACCGCTACGATCCCAACATTGAAGAGTAAAGTTATTCCAATTGATATAATTGAAAACATTATCATGGTCCAGATCGAGCATTATCATATAATGTCCGTTAGGCCATACTTCCCCTGTACGTTCTTTCGGGTATTCAATGACAATCTGCATATCTGCTTTGCCATCTCCGTCTGTATCTACCCAGTCGATGATCAAGTCTCCCTGACCTCCGTAAATTCCATCCCGATTACGGTCAATCAACAAGCAGTCGTTCACCATATCACCTTCCAGGTCACCTTCCTTCATATTGCCGTCATCGTCCAGCCACAAGATAGGGATGTCATTGTGGGTAACAGACTTTATGGCATCCGGTTTGCCGTCTCCGTTCAGATCCAGGTACTCCGGTTTATAACCAACCGATGGAGGAGGGAGACGCAATGGGGTTAATTGGGTACGTATGTTCCAATAATCTTTGGAAGGTTCTTGAGCCCGACTATTTTGGGGTAATCCAGTAAAAAGGAACAATGCGGCACAAGCTATTCTAAATAAATTCTTTCTGTTTTTCATGATATCCTATATATTACCAATTATCTGTCCTGAATGAAGATGCCGGAAGACCGGACATATTATAAAGAGTACCTTTTATATAATCTTTAAAAGCATACCGTACAGCCACCGGCTGTTCCACTACCGGACTTGAAACAATAACCGTTTGTGCATCCTTGCCAAAACGTGCATTGGCAGGATGAAATACTTTATCCTCACCGGCTACCTCAAACCCTGTCAATTGTTGGCGATACGTAGTCAACCCCTTGCCCATTTCATCAAACGACAGAGTTATCTTATTTCCTTCCGTCTGCATAGACTTATATAACGGACCGGTAGTAGGAAAACCTTTCTTACCATAAGTCCGCCCCAACGCCATATATGCAAAGCGATTGCCTACCGCTTCTTTCTCCATCGGATGTATAGTACGCGCATCGCCGATATCAGTCAGAATGATCATACCGGATGAAGGAATCAATTTCAAACATGCTGTTTGAGCTTCTCGCAGGTAAGCTGAATTCTTTCCTTTTCCTTCACCTTTATTATAATTGAATGGAGCGATCTGGGCATAATAGAAAGGGAATTCTCCCATTCCCCACTTCTTCCGCCAATCATTTACCAATGACGGAAACAATTGGGTATACAAATCGGGAGCATCTACATTGGCTTCTCCCTGATACCACAGGCAACCCCGTATGCCATATCCTACAACCGGACTCAACATTCCATTATAGAGAATGGAAGCATTGTGTACATCCTCTAAATCTTTGTAAGGTTCTATCGCTTCCTTGCTCATCCAAGCCTCTACCCGCGAACCACCATAACTGGCATGGATAATGCCCACAGGTACCCTGAGTACCTCATTCAGCTTACGTGCAAAAAAATATCCGGCAGCCGAGAAATCGGGGACCGTTTCTGAAGAGGCTTTTTGCCAAATACCTTCACAGTCAGTCAGGGGCTCGGACGTCATTTTACTCCCCACTGTAAACATATGGATTTCGGGATTTTCAGAAGTAACTATAGCATCCAATGAACCAATCACCGGATCGCTATAACGCCCACCTACACGCATATCCATATTAGACTGACCTGAACAAAGCCATACTTCACCAATCAATACATCATTAATAGACACCGTTTCACCATCGCTGACCTCTATACTATAAGGACCACCATATACAGGGGTTTCCACCTTTACTTTCCATTGCCCCGATTCATCAGCAGCTACCGTGTATTTCCTGTTATCCCATGACGTCTTTACCGTAACTTTTTGTTTTTTCTTGTCACTATTCCCCCAAATAGCAACGGAACTTTGTTGTTGCAACACCATTCCATCCGAGAAAAAAGCGGGTAATGTTATTTTAGCCTGCACCCCTTCCGTTAGAAACAAAAAGGATGCAAGTAAAGTCATCATTAACTGATATCGCTTCATTGTTTAATTTCTTACAGGCATCTTAAATGTCAATGGCATTTCTTTCCTAAGCATACGGGCAGCTTCTCCCGTCAGCCACAAGTAATGATCAGAAGGTTGTCCGTCCATATCTATAAACTTGGCTGTATCACTAACCGGATGATCTCCCGTACATTTAAATATGGCAGTACCTTCATCGACCTCATCAAACATAGCAACATATATCATTTCAGCTCCTGCCACCATTGCTGTTGAAAGCTGTTGCCAATAGAAACGCCCTCCTTGACGTGGAATACTGCCGACAGGCTTCACGTCATCCGGGAACTCCAACTTACTGAGATTATGCCAGCTAAATCCCGGAGTCACGGCAGGAACATAGTCTACCCCATTCTCTTTACACCAACGAATGTCTCCAATAACCAAATCACGATAACGATCCATATCGTTATGTAACAGAGGAGAAAAGCGCTGAACTGTCCATGGCAAGACGATATCTACTTTCTTAATTATCGTATGCAAATAGGGATCATTAATGCAATCTGATTCTAAATTCCGCCAGAAAGTGGGAACACCCAACATAACCGTACAACCGCCATATACCGGATCATTTTGTAGGAAGTCTATTAAACGTTCCATACCAATATTCCTGATATTGTAGGGACGGTCGGGAAAGCCAACACCCCAAATCGCTACAACAGGCTTACCATTATGATGCAAATAGGTCTTTTTACCCGCTTGATTCGTTACTTTCAGTTTATCCACCAGACGCTTCCAATCTTCAATAATCATCGAGCAGTCTTCACCGGATTTCTTCAAACCAGATAGATCGTACATAACGGCTATAGCACGGTCATATTTCGAAGCAGCTTCCAAAGCATTTGCCAAGATGCGGTTAGGTACAGAGTTTTCCTGATTACCACGGGTATATCCAACAAAACGTTGCATAAACACCCCATCTACTCCATAATCTTTCATCCACTTAAAATGTAAATCCACAGTAGATTGGTCCGCTGAACTGAACACACGCGCTTTTCTTCCATCAGCATGTTTAAAGGAAGTTTCGTACGTTTTCGGATATTCACTTACATCAGGCCATACATCAATGGTACAATGTTTTTCATCAAATAATTTTCCGGTTCCATAATGCCCATATCCCTGATTGGTCCCATCCTGCGGTCCACGGAACCATCCTTGATACCCCGCCATAATTAATCCTTTGTAACTTGGATAAGAAGTTTCCTGAGAATGTTTGGGACCGGCATAAACCAACAAACTCATGCCCAGTATACCCAATGTAACGAATAACTTATTCCTCATAATGAATTATCTTTTATATCTATTATTTATAATACTTTCTACCTATTTTTATTTTTTCATCCTTCTGCAAAAGTAAAGGTGGGGAATTAAACCTTCAGGTACATTGCGCTTATCTGACAATTAATTTTCAATTAAAATGAAACATTAATAGCGTTTTTATTTGAACGTCTTTCTTATCTATATCAATTCCCATCACTTTGAACAAAGTGCCGATAGTTCAGAGAACACTACCGTTTGAGATCTAAGATCAACGACTTCCCCAAACAAGAAAATAACTCCCAACAAGCAACACTTAAATGAAATATTATTATTCAGAACTGGCATACCTAAAAAAAATAATGACAACACAATAAGTATCAAACATTTAAAATAGCGTTGGCAAAATTAATTCGTTCTTGAGTAGAAACGAATTAACCTTGCCTACAACATTTCGTTAACTCATCGATTACCACCAGATAGCATTTACAATTCACCTACAATGTAAAAGCATTTAACGCGGTATGTAAATGAAGTTACTGTCCTGCAACACTTATTTCTTATCGGAACCATAAATCAGTCCTTCTCCGGACTTATTAAACAGGAATCCGGAAACATAATAATTATTGGTGAACTCTATCGATTTACCCTGCATACCCAGCCTTGCATAGCCTTCACTTCCGTTAGTTCCTTCTGTTATTTTTTGAGCGAAATAAGAAGTGAACACATGTGCTTTTCCACCTCTGACATCTACACCCTGTGTACCAGAACGCGAGAAATTAGCTTGTTGAAAGGACACAATACCATTGTTTATGATTGCTCCAAAAACAGGACTACCCCAAAATGCACTATTGTACAAGATAAGTTTGGCATCCGGATGTACTTTATCAGTATTGACTTTATCTCCCATAAGAACGTATGACCTGACCGGTTCATTCGGAATCTTTGTATTAACTAACTCAGAGTTAACAGCAACTATCTTAGTATTCTTATCCGCATCTTCCACAAACAAAGAATAAGTGCATCCGTCAGATCCATGCCCTATAACAGTCATTTCCCCCGGATACTTGCCTGTTATTGCATCTTTCAGAAAATGTATTCCGTATACCGAACCATAAACGAAGTTATTGAAAATAGTCTGATTCTTAACGTCTGCAAATTTAAGTGCACTACAATTGGATTGTACAAAACGCATCATAAATACTGCCGGATATCCCTGCCCTCCTTCTGGAAGCCTTGATCCATAGTGAGGATTTAGCTGCATATTGCGAATGAATCCCCCTTCGGCTCCACCGCCAACCCAAATGCCTGCCCTTAAAGGTACACCACCCAAATAATCGACATAGTGTCCACTCGTATCGTATGAAGCCAAATCTATACCTTTATCACCTACAGCTATGGTTACATTAACAATATACACTTTGGGACCTTGTCCCTGTATCAAGAATGGAGTCTTTCTCGGATTATCAACACTGAAACCGTCAGAAGCGATATTGAGCTGTGCCAGCGTAATACCTCTGATACCTGCATTAGCTTCAAGTTGTATGAGTGAAGAACCGTTTTCTCCTGCAGCTCCACCATCATAATTGGTGAATATGGCAGTTCCGCCACTTTGTGTATGATGCTGTACATCCCATGATCCTCTCAATTCCACTCCCGAAGGAACTTTGATAGGATTATCCACCAAATATCTTCCGGCTGGCAAATAGAGCGTACCTCCACCAGCAGCTTTCACAGCATCCAATGCAGATTGCAGTTCTGCTGATATATCTTTTACCGGACGATTATTATTAAAACCAGTTGCTTTCGCTAAATCTGCTTTCAAAACTTTATCTGATGCCGGCCTTGGATGTACGTCTATATTTGTCTTTATGTTTTTAGGAATGGGGGCGAAAGCATATTTTTGCCCTGTGACAACTTCTACTTTAGCAGAAGTACTGTGATTATCAATCTTCAGCCTGCCTTTATAACCTGAATTAACAGATTTCAAAGTATGCATATTTGCGCCAAGATATATATGCCCGATATTCTTTTTAAAATCACATTGAGACAGCAATACATTACCGCTATTCATCTTAAGGGCATAATCACTGTATTCGCCAAATGTACAACTTTCAAACGATACGACCCCATCTTCACCATCACCTACGATAGCTCCACTGAAATCCACTCCATTGAATTGTACGGAAGTACTGAAGTCTTTGTAAAAGTACACAGCATTATCCTCTTTACCAGCTCTGAATGAAGAGTTGGAAATAAGTATACCATAAGGGTTGACATCCTCAACATACAATCCGTTTCCGCAATCTTCTACATGAACCTCGTACAACTGAGCATTCGGTGCATCGGCAAAACCGGGTTCACGTCCTATCCACACACCAGTCTTGTAACCTGAGACATGCAGGTAAGAAACATATTCCCAGTCCGAACGATGCATTTGATACCCTGTTCCGTTCGCTTTTGTATAGGCTGTTACAGCAGCAAGAGAGGGAGATCCCGGAAGGCCTGAATTAGCCCAATACTTAGGACTTATACTGACATTTTCAATACGACCGATATCAGTACATACATGCACCTCAATACCTTTATTCAGAGCAGTCATGTAGCTGTTCAAAACATAATGCAACTCACTCGGTGCAGAATTGAAACCATTATAAGAGTTCACAAGAGTAACATGCTCTATCGTGGCACAATCTCCCTGAGTCTGAAACAGCGTCCATGGATATGGCTTTACATTATTAATATCTTGTTCGGGATACCAGATGGAAAGATTGGTTACCCCGGTTCCCGCATTCATTTCTATGAATCTATCAGCTATGCTTGTATAGGTTGTGCGAAGTGCATTTCCTGCTTGACCATCGTTCCACCAACTTTCAACGCTCCCATCATAATTCGGTGAATCCTTGCCGACACGAACTTCAAGAATCGTTCCAAGAACTTTCCCATTATTAGCCTCCGGATCAGCCCAATCACCCCGTAGCTGTACACCAGGATGGAGACGTAAAACATACTCGAAATGGAAATCTGTCTTTGTTTCCGAACGACCTTGGCGAACTCTGACATTTTTAGTACCAACTTGTGTGCTACGGAATTCGTAATTTCCGGCAGGTATATATACCACACCTCCACCACTTTTATATGCGGCATCAATAGCCGCCTGAAAAGCAACCCTGTTATCAAATCCAGGTTCGGCCTTAGCTCCAAACTCGGTCACAACAAAGTCAGATATAACCCAATCCTTTGTCGGATAAATGGTTTTAATACTTTGCTGTGGGGCTTGCTGTTTTGTTTGCGCACAAGAGATATTCACGGGAAACATCGTCATCAGGATTATTGAAACCGTTATCCACAACTTAGGAAACACTTTTGTCATTCTGCAATTTCGATTCATAATTATTGATTGTTATAAAGTGGAAAGACTACCGATATAAAGAGTATTTAATATAGTTACACAATATCTTCCGAGCCACTTCTGCCGGTCCGGAAGGATCATCCAAATTATCTACAATATCCAATGAAGAGAATATTATTTTTCCCTTTCCACATGGAATAACTCCCACTGCTGTTCCCAACTCAAATGGCGTACTTCGATAAGAACCAACCACCAATTCTTCTCCTTGCATACGGAAACCAAATCTACGGTCACCATTTTTCACTACCGATTGATAAGGCCAGTTGAGAGCATCATTCACAGGAAGCCCATCGAACAAAGGATGTTCCTTTACAAAATGAATACCACCAACCCAATTCTTTCCAACATTGTAATAACCACTATATACAGTATTTGTATACTCTGCTACAGCTTGCATCCAAGTTTCAGTTGCACCGAGCAAAATCAATGTAGTTCCATCATTCTTCACACGATCAAACAATTTTTGTGGAGCAATAGTAGTTGCACTTGGCTGAGACCACTTCAATTGTATCTGACCACCCTGACCACCTAGTCGATACTCTAAGCGGATTTTAGCCGGCTTACCTGCTTCCATAACAACCGGCCGGTTTTGCTTTATCAGAGAATTATTATTATAGTCATCTATCAATTGTAATCCGTCAACATACAAACGCACACCACCGTCCGTCTCCACTCCCAGTAAATATTGTCCTGACTCAAGTGGATATATGTCACCTTCCCACACAACGGAAAAAGGTTGGTTAGCCGGAACGGATTCATCCGGTTGGGCACCTCCCACAAAAGTCCGGTTAATCTCTGTATCAGATTTTACAGAGGCAACAGACTTCATATCATTATCATAATACCAAGTAACTTTCAAAGTAGAATTTCCCGTCTTATCCTGAAAGTAATTAGGAGCAACAGCTACCGGAGCATCCAATGATGAACGGTTGACAATGAGCCAATCCAATGCAGCCTGTTGTGGTGTGAAAACCGGAAGTTCTTTACCGGTAGTTTCTTTATAGAAAGCAGCAACTTTATCATTTTCACCGCCGTAATACGCGCCGTTACCTGCCAAATCAGTAGCTTTCCAACTTACGGCAACTACTTCATCGTGCCCTTGGGCACATATCTGCTGATTACCGGCTTTTATATTAGCCTTTATATGATAAGTACCTTCTGTCTTATCAATAGGTATTTCTACGTTCTCCAATAGAAGCTGTCCAAAAGTCTCTCCCCCTTCGATATTCACCTTTTCATTTTGGGTATAAACAACTTTTCCATCGGGAGCAATCACCTTAATCTCAAGAGTATGATCACCCTTCAAGTTTTTCTCATTTACAATATAAAAGTCTACCGTTGCAGTACCAGGAAGTTTAACCACTTGATTACGTGAGGCCACGGCTACATATAGCGGCTGGTTATAGTATGCTAATATAGAAGCATCGCCTTTAGGATTACGATATATATCTACAATACCAGAATGGTTATCATAAGGCATTGCTTCCCAACCGTTTACCATATAAGCATCACCAAGATTCTGCATTCTCATACCTTCTATACGTCTTCCCTGATGCTCAAAAGAGACATTCCCCATTGCACGAGTTAAAGAATCAAGAGTACCAAAGTAGGTGGCAAGCCCTTTAGCCTGAAAATAATCAGTAAACGCCTTATACTGACTCTTCCAGAAAAGTCCATCCCAACCAGTTTTACCTGTACTCTCAACTTTATCATGAATCAACTGAATACGTGGAGGAGTAGAAATAGCCCCTTCCTCACCTCTCATAAATACTTCCGTACAATTAGTGGTATACATGAGATTATCTTTAGGACCTTTATAATAGCTTTCTACATAGGTTTCCGGTCCTCCTGCACGGTGGTTGTCGAACCAGCCTTTTCTATATAAAGTGGTGTCAAATGGTAGCATATGCGCTTTTGAGTCCTCTTCTTTATCTTCGCTTCCTGCCCAACCCGATGTAAATGTCATAATTCTACTGGGATCTACGGCATGAGCCTCACGCATATCATTCATACGTTTAGCTACAAGTGCCTTATCCTTCGTCAATGGACCACCAAACTCATTAATCAGATTAAAAATAACTAAACTCGGATGGCTACGATCACGATAAACCATTCGCTTCAACTTCTCATTTACTATAGTGCGGATAAACGGCTCATGATTAGCCGAATGGAAAGAACCCGGTTCTTCATAGTACAACAGCCCTAACTCGTCAGCCTTTTCAAGAACAACAGGACTACCTATGCAACGATGAAAGTTCAGCATATTCAACCCCAGTTTTTTAGCTGTAAGTACTTGTTTCTCGGCCATTTCGGTTGTTGCAATTAATCCTGTCACAGGGAAATATCCCCAACTGATTGCACTTTTCAACATGATACGCCGTCCATTTAAACGCAATACTGCATCCTTACCAATTCCATCAACAGTAAACCAACGGAATCCAAAATCTTTCTTATCTTGGTCAAGCGTCTTCTTACCCTTCTTTATTTGTACATTACAGGTATATAATTCAGGAGTAGAAAGATCCCATAGTTTGGCGTCTGGAACATTAACAGGAATTGTTACTTCACGGTTTCCTACAGGAAAAGAGAGATTCTTCAAAGTTTGTCGGAATACTACTTTATCGGGATTAGCCTTTTCATTCACTACCAGTTCTACATTCTGTTTCACGCTGGAAAGTGTTTCATTGGTAAAAGATATGATTGCATTCACCTTAGTCAGTTCTGGAGTATTCTGCATATAGATATCAGAAATGAAAACCGGATTCACGCTTTCCAACTTAACTCTGCCGATTATTCCACTGAAACTTCTTGCAGGAGGAATGTTGTACTCTCCCCACTTCAATATATCAAAATCCTGCCAATGGAAATTTCCTCCGGGATTAGTTACACGTATCGCTAATAACTGCTCTGTCCCAGGTTTTGCCTCATCAGTAATATCTACATGAAAGGGAGTCTCACCAATCAAGTCATAAGCTACCAACTTACCGTCAAGATAAACTTCCGCACGCATACGGACTGATTCAAAATAGATGATAAAGCGCTTCTCCTGCTGATCTGCCGGAATCTTGATTTTACGGTACCACCAGCTAACTCCCCGGAAGTGTTCCGGACGAGGATTATCAGTACTGGTAAGATATTCCTCTACCGTACCCGGCACCTCAACAGGAACAGCATTAGGATTATGATTTAAGACCTGCCAACCACCCGTGGGTTCATTCACAGGTAGTATAGACAAGTCTGTGATTTCATTAGGCAGATAAAGGCGATCATTCTGCCACTCTGCTTCTTTATCGAACCATAACGACCAGCCACCTCCCGTTAATGGGATAGTACATCTTCCCTCTCCTGCATTGGCAGAAAAGCTACAAAGCAGATAAAAGACAAAAAATAGTGATAAATATTTATTCATATCAGTATTAAAGATTAATAGGAGAACTTATTTTACTTTTTCAATGTCACTGTCAACTTTTGTAGGGCTTTCTCATCCGAAGTCCCTCCATAAAGTAGTTCATACTTACCAGGAAGAATGTCCATTCGGTTTGTTGCAGGATTAAAGCATTCAAATGTTGAGACCGGTAATTCAAAACGTACATTTTCTGCCTGACCTGCTTTTAAGTTGACTCTGCGAAAAGCCCTTAAAGTTTTAATGGGACCTTCTTTATCACCTGTATTGCGCAAGTAGACTTGTATAACCTCGTCACCAGCCATTTTACCTGTATTTTTCAATGGTATCGTTAAAGTTATCCCCTCACCTATCCGAAGGACCGTTTTATCTGCCTTCGCCTTACCATAATCAAAAGTAGTATAGCTCAAACCATGTCCAAAAGTAAATAGAGCTTTACCTTTAAAATAACGATAGGTACGGTTACTCATATCATAATCTTCAAAGTCGGGTAAATCATTACTTGAAGCATAGAAAGTAAGTGGTAAACGTCCGGCAGGATTATAGTCGCCAAACAGAACATCGGCCACAGCCGTTCCACCTTGTTGACCTGGATACCATGCTTCAAGAATCGCATCCAGATTCTCAGTTTCCCAAGGTAGCGCCAGTGTACTACCAGAACATACTACGAAAATTACCGGTTTACCTGTCTTCTTCAGAGCTTTCAGCATTTCGGCCTGTACACGCGGCAGATCAATATTGGTGCGGTCACCTTTTCTGAAACCGGGAAGATCTACAGGCATTTCTTCACCTTCCAATGAGGAAGACAAACCACCAACAAAGATTATAGCATCTGCTTCAGCCGCTTTATCCGCCACTTCTTTATAATTTATTTCTCTTTTGATACCTATATCAAACTTCAATGAGGCTTCTCCACCAGCCTGAAAATATTCTAATACAACCTTATATTTTTGACCTTTCACTGCATTCAGAGTATATATCTGCTCTTTTGCAGGCCCATCATGCCAATCTGAATATACTTCTTTGCCATCAATATACAAACGTGAACCGTCATCGGCAGAAATAATAAAAGAAACTTCTTCTGATTCTTTCGGAATATATACCGATTCAAAACGTGCTGAGAAATTATTCAGCTTTACCCTTGGCATAAATACTGTATTACCACCATTACCAAAATTAAGCGGCTCGCTAAAGTGACCAACTGCTGCAGCTTCCCCCTCCAATTCTTTATTATTCCAGAAAGTTGCCTTAAATCCTTTCTTACCATTATAAGAACAACAGTCAAAATAACTGAATACAGTTTGGGGATTCACGTAATCACATCCTTTTTCATAGCACACTACTCCTTCCGGAAGTTTATTCTTAATGCCTTCAAGAATCGTAATAGATTTGGTTGGGAAACCATTATAGTTTGCCCAAAGCATAACCGAATCGTTAGCATTAGGCCCCAATACCGCTACTTTACGAATAGACTTACTCAATGGCAAGACATTGTTTTTATTAGTCAACAATACCATACTTTTACGCGCCATTTCTAAAGCCTTGATCACATGCTCATCTGACTCTACTACTGAATAAGGAATTTCGGACCAAGTTACGAACATATCATCATCAAACATACCTAACTGAAAACGAGCACGCAATAAACGAAACACAGATTCGTTGATCTTTTCTTCTGAAATCAGTCCTTTCTGTACAGCCTCATTCAAAGAAGAATAACTACCACCACATTCCAAATCCGTTCCGGATACAACCGCATCAGCAGAAGCTGCAGCTGCTGTAGGGTGGGTTTCATGATGATTAGGGTAATAGAAGTCTCCAATAGCTCCACAATCTGAAACAACGATATCGTCATATCCCCAGTCTTCACGCAAGATACGAATCAGTAGCTGCTTGTTCGAGCAACATGGTTCTCCTTCAAAACGATTATAGGCACACATCACCTCTTTCACTTTTCCCTCCTTCACCAAAGCTTTAAAAGCAGGCAGATACGTCTCCCACAAATCACGTTGGGAAATATTTTTGGAGTCAAAACTATGTCTGTTCCACTCCGGACCACTATGTACCGCATAATGCTTTGCACAAGCATGCGTTTTATCATACTTCCCGGTACCATCACCTTGTAAACCTTTTACCACAGCCAATCCCATTTGGGAGGTAAGATAGGGGTCTTCACCATAAGTTTCCATACCCCGTCCCCAACGTGGATCACGATATATATTAATATTCGGAGTCCAGAACGTCAATCCTTTGTAACCATCTCTTTCGCCTTTACTCTGGAAATCGTGATATTTGGCACGGGCCTCATCGGAAACAATATCAAAAGTTTCATAAACAGCCTGATCATCGAAAGTAGCAGCAAGCCCTATTGCCTGCGGAAAAACAGTTGCCTTTCCAGCACGTGCTACTCCATGTAGTGCTTCATTCCACCAATTATATTCTGGAATTCCCAAACGTTCAATAGCCGGAGACCCATTTTTCATCTGACTGATTTTCTCTTCCAAAGTCATTCGTTTCAATAGGTCCCAAGCACGTTCCGAAGGCGACAAATTCGGATTCTTATAAGGCTCATTTTGTGCTGTAGCCCAAATGGCTACAGCACTCAAACAAAAAATCACAAGATATTTCTTCATCATAGTATTTTGACTATAATAGTTTAAACAGACTTAAGGGTTAGTATCCGCTATTTCAACAAATCTGATATCATATTCACCAATAACTTTCCTGCTATCGGATCTGTATCAGCTTTTTCCGTACACATTGTAGAAACAGTAGCCAATCCCTTTCCATCCTTTATCTGGATTAAAGTAAAGCCTCTCATCGAATCTATCTTGCGAATACGGTCTTCCGGTTTTCCTCCATCAATATAAGCATGTATCTTCATCTGCCCTGCCAACTCTACCAAATTTTCATTCCGATTCGTTTTCAGAGTAGCATTACAAGCCAAAGGGATTTCTCTCTTATTATTGTTGAAATAACGTAGTTCCAATACATCAATACCATCGAACACAGGAGCATCATTACGTTCCATATTCACAATATCACCTTCTGTCGGAATAATCCAACCTGTGATATGCTCAGGATAAATGTTTTTTGCAACCTCTTTGCTATTCAACAAAAGAAGCTTACCCCCCTTTGACTGATAAGAACGAATCAGTTCCTTTTCTTCATCCGTACATTCAGTCAATCCTGAGATAATGCAAAGGTCAGCTTTCAGTTTAGAATTAACCAATTCCTTTATGGAAGATACCGTTTGATATTTTACATGTAAGAAATCAAGTTTATCTTTCATGCCATCCTTATCCAAAAGAACCACTTTCTTACCTTCTGAGATTTGATTCATATTCCAGGATTTACGAGCTAACACTAAATGATATTCATTTTCAGATACAGGTAATCCATTCTCTGTCAGCTTTAATACTAATTTAGCGTTGATCTTGTCAGCTGGTAAATTGGTAGGCAGCTGAATACTTGGTTCAATATAATGACGTCCGTAATGTTTTACCACCGGAACTTCTTCACTACCCCAAACTAGTTTCTTTCCTGTTTCATCCTGAATTTCCCAACGCAGCAAAGTTGGTTTCAGTTCTGTACCATCCTCGCGATCATTTACTACATAAACACGCGTAGAGAGTTTATCGCCACCATACAGATTGCGCCCCCACAATTCGGCACTTACCAGTACTGGTTGCAAAGCACGTTTCAGAGCATAGTATGTGGGATACGGCTCTATTTTCTGATAATCGTATACCTGACGGAACCAGGTGAGTAATGCAAAGTGTAAAATACCCGATCCTTGGTCATTGGAGCGACGAAGCGTCTCGGCTAATTCACCTGTAATAAACGACTGCGCCGTAAGAAAGTACTTCGGATCAGAAAAATCATAGCACTCATAACCGATCAATGATTGTGGATTCTGATGAATCAACTGATAAGAGCGTGTTGGATGCCCTGTTTCATTATTAGGATATCCAGTTGACATTTCTTGACTGATGAGCGGACGATCCGGCATTTTATATCGTTCCTGAAATTCACCATTGAAGAAGCGGAATACAGAGAAATCATACCAATTATAATAACCATGCATATCGTCAATGTCTCCATCGTCTATACTATTCATAAAGTCTGTTCCAAATTTCTTATCCTTACCTTTAGCTTGATAATTAGAGTCAAAGCAGATAGGACGTGTAGGATCTATACGGCGCATTTCTTTCACTACATCCGAAATTACACGGTATTTCTCTTTAGCACGTTCCAAGTCATTGTCATTATCATAAAACTTCATCTCGTTATTCACTGTCCAAAAGAGTAGTGAAGGATGATTACGATACTTTTTCAACAGACGGAGAAATTCTTCTTTCCACATCTCAATAAGTTTTGCATCGGGCAACGGCGTAGAATGAATCATCAACCAGGGCCATGTACCCTCAAAGCTAACACCAATACCATTTTTGTCAGCAGCTCCCATCCAGAGTTTATTCCATGGAGTAGTATGTGTACGAGTGACATCCATATTACCAGCCTTCATCAATTGCATGAAAGTATTGGCCAGATTCAGGTCGTTTGGAGCTAAAGCAAACGGAATATGATTTCCACCACGTAACCAATAGCGATTACCATTCAGGAAAAACAATCCTTCCTTTACTTCGAAAGTACGGAAACCGGAAGTCTCTGTCATACAATCCAGTTCAGCACCCTTGGCAGCAACTAAGCGGAAGCGGAAGTCATATAAATTAGGATGATGAGGCGTCCAAAGTCGAGGTTTCAAATTATTCACACTGTAAGTAAACACCTTCTCTTCGCCAGCATTTAGTACCAGTTTAGGCAAAGAAAGGCCACTGTAAAGTAGTGAACCGGTTTCTTTATCTATGACATCAGTATAGAGATCGAACTGGCTTTTCTTACTGCCATGATTCTTCGCTGTCAAATCAAAAGTAGCCCCCTCTAAAGTTGGTTTTATAAATATGTCTTCTACTTTTACCGGACTGGTAATAGTTAACCTCACCGGTTGCCAGATACCTGCAGGATCATCACCATAAAAGCCATGGGCAATATCTTTCAGAATATTACTCTTTACAGACACTTTTCCGCCTTCTTGTTCACTTTCACGAACAGAAGAATAGAAAAAATCAATAGCAGCACTACCACTTTCTGAAGAACTGCCTTCTGCTCTGCGTGTTACTTTCACTGCCACCAAGTTTCTTCCAGGTTTCAGTAACTTGCTTCCATCTACCTGTATTTCACCATACATACCGATGTGTGAGCCAGCCAATTCCCCATTAATATAAATCTCCGCTACCTTTGAAACCGCATCGAAAGTCAAAGTCATGTTCTTACCTTCAATATTAGCAGGCAATTCCACCCACTGACGATACCAGGCTACATTTGTTTTCCTATAATCAAAAGTATAACCTTCGCAACGATCTGTTTCTTGCTGATAGTATGTATCAGAAACTCCTTTAGGCTGAGCTCCTGTAGGTGAAGGCATAGTCTCGCCATGTAACCAAATACGAATAGGATTCCAGAAATTAGGAACAGACATTACATGCCAATCTTTATCATCCGTTGTAGTAGATATTGCTTTTTCTTTGTTATCCAACTGATATCCGGGCATAAAAAGCCAATTTCCATTCAACGAAATATCCGTGCGTCCTTCTTCCAGTTCACTCACTTTAACAGAGGTATAGTTTGCTCTCTCAAACTGACGCTTATTTTCCTTCTCTTGTGGTGTTACTACCTTACGATATTCTGTAACCTTCACATCCTTCAATGCATCCTCTTCCAGAGGAGTAACTACAAGGTCATCAAACTCAGTTTCAATCCAACCTCCTCCCAAAGTCACAGGACCGGAGGGTGCTAAATTGCTATTTTTATCTGTAATATCCATACGTGGTTCTTTTTCATCATTCAAGAAAATGCGAATACGACTACCACATACTTCTACCTTTAATTTATACCACTGACCTGGCACAGGATGGAATCCTAACGGGCGAACTCCCATAAATTCATCAGTACCCATATATCCCATTCTCATCAGGTATAAATCATCTTGTAATCCACCTTTTAGACCAACTACATAGCGGTCAAAACGGTTGTTGGCACGAAAACCGGCCCAAATTTGAACTTGTTCTGCTTCTTGGGGAGCGCGCGCTTTAAAGGACATAGTATAGTTCTTCCACTCAGGATTACCGAAACAAGCATAAGAACCTTTTGAACGGAACACCCCGTCTGCAATGCTACATTCACCCCGTCCCACTGTTTTCAGTATTTCTCCTTGATCAGAGAAATTATTTTTCCATTCAGATTGCGCATATCCGGATGATGAAATCAAAAGGCATGCGGCAGTCCAAAAGGCTATATAGAAATTCTTCATGATATTAAAATATAATATTATTTCCTGCAAATATAGCTTCGACTCATTAACAGAAAGTGAAATAAATAATTAATTAGACATTAAAAAGTAATTAATCGTAGCTGATACCATTACAAAACATCCAATAAACTTTTAAACTATGTTATGTTGCCATAATAATCAGCTTCGATATAAGGTGCAATCCCCTAACCAGATTTACAACCGACAAATAGAACAAAACGAGTTGCTTTGTATCATGTATACCCCCTCCTCGTACCAGCTTCACTATTTTTAGTTATGTATAAGAGCGAAGAAAGTACGACCCTGATACGCCCTAAAAGAGTTTATGACCAAAAAGCAGTACTAAAATTTTGTTCAAAAAAGAAGGAGGGCACTTATTACGGAAACAAATACCCTCCTTACTTACCTACCTACTTATTTAATCAATTCAATTTCAGATCGATTTTCTTGATATCAGTAAAGTTATACTTCTTGTAAGTGTCGTTACAGCACGCACCTACTCTTACCCAATAGGTATTGGAATATTTAATAGCAGCTTTAGAAGTTAACTCAATAGTTGTGCCCTCCTGATCATTAGTTATTTTCACAGAACCGGGAGTATAATTTCCGTCAGATTCTGTTCCACAATATTGCGTATGCGAAATATACAATTGTATGTTGTTTACATCAGGCATAGCAATTCCTTCTTTTGCTATTCTCTTAAATTTCACTGCACATTTCAAGAAATTATCAGAAGCCAAGTAAGGTTCCGTAACCCATTCTACTTCCAGATAGGGGGTAACAGTAAAGTTACGTTCTGTCATTTTCCCGTTCTTCAATTCCACCGTTTCTCCTTCTACATCATAAGGATAAAATGCGCCTTCCAACGGAATCATACGGTAAGTACCTGCAAACAGTTTAGAATTGGAATATGAACCATCCTGCCTCATATTGAGGTTCTGATTCGTCACAACGATCGATTCATCGCCACCCGCATAACTCAATTCTGTAATCTGTATCTTCATACTTCCTTGTCCCATAGCTGTTTGCAAAGGTTTACCGTTATGGTCTACAACCTGCCCGAAGACACCAGCTTCCGGTGCATCATAATTATCCTTTTCACACGATGAAAAGCCTAAAACTAATGCAGTAACTAACAGCAAATTAAATATCTTTTTCATACTATTTTCCTTTTTCTAATTAATACTGATTATTTTGCTCAAGTAACGGATTTACCTTACGTTCACCATCAGGAATCTTATCATAGTAATTTTTAGTAGCAAATGTCAATGAGTTATTAGCTCTTTCACAAACACGGGTATCAAAAATATACTTACCCACCGGATTACCTGCTTCATTTACTGTTGCTCCTTTGGCAAACAAGAATGGAGACAGCATTCTACGGCGATATTGATAAATTTGTGAATCGAAAGTAAACCAACGACGCAAATCCCAATAAATCTTATGCTCGAAAGCCAATTCCTTATAACGTTCTACACGGATAATATGCATACCTTCATTAGGAGCAAATACAAACGAACGGATACCTTGACCACGTTCAATGCCATCACGTGATACATTGGATAGTTCTGCAGGACTGGTCAGCAACTCAGCACCAGCTCTTGAACGTATCTTATTGATACATTCGTAAGCATCCTGTTGCATATCTTTTCCATCGATAGTAGCAACGCCATTCTGGTAAAGTTCCAATGCAGCTTCGGCACGATTCAATAATATTTCAGCATAACGAATATCAATCCAAGACTGTGTAGAACTATGTAACTGTGTTTCGGCAATTGTCCAGTTCAAATTCAACCATTTAGCTCCATGAAAGCCTGTCAGTGTATTACTCGTTCCACCATTAGCTGGACCATCCATTCCACTTTTATTAAGTTTCATACCCGTAGAAGTTTCATAAGGCTTTTGTTCTTTTACATTCTCGGTTGTTGTCAAAACGTTATTCTTGAACCAAGCATTACTTGTATAATTGACTGTAGTCTGTCCATCATCCTTTATAAACTTGGCAATGGATGTAGATGGATCTATTTCCTCCTTTATTATACCAAAACGAATATCCAGTTCAACCCCTTTGTAAGTATGTCCAGGTAATAAGATAGAGCCCCTTAAACGAGGTTCTGCATTGTCCAATAGGTCTTTAACATCATTGTAGACAATATAATTACCATCGTCATCCGTTGTTTTGAGGTATCCCGTTGCAGGATCAATAGGCAGGCCGTCAAACAGTTCTACCCAATCCAATGTTACATTATAACGGTCACCATAAGTTGCGGTCATACGAGGCGGACAATATACAGCATCAAAACTATGAACAAAGTCATTTTTACTATACTGCCGAATAAGAATAGATTCATCACTCTTATCAGCATTGGCAAATATCTCACGGAAGTTGGCTTCTTTATCAGAGTTTCCCTCATATAACTTATAACCACCTTCTTCTACAATTTTGGATGCTTTATAGGCTTGCATAAAGTAATCGTTTGCTCTTCCTTCAGGAATACCGGTAAGCATTTTGCCACTTTCACTTCCAGAATAATTAAATGTCTGTCCATAACGGGCAACAGAGCCAGCATACAAAGCAACACGTGACTTGAAAGCTGCTGCCACATAAGTATTATTAGCACGGCCTGCAACTTTTGTTTTACCTAAATTTTCAATGGCATAATCTAAATCCGAAAGAATAAAGTCTATGCACTCTTCATGGCTGCTACGCGCTACCCACAATGCTTTCTCGTCATTAGTCATTTCCTGCGGGGTTTCCAAAATAGGTACACCGCCATAGCGTTTTACCATCGCAAAATATACATAAGCCCGAATAAACTTTGCTTCAGCAATCCATGATTCAGCACCTTTCAGTTTTCCGACATACGCAGGCAGATTGGCAATTAAATCATTGGCTTGACGAATCGTTTTATAACCCATACTCCAGTACTCTTTTTGAGGAATATAAATACCTGTGTTATTACGATTTACAGTTTCACCAGTGCTGAGCATATCCCAAATAATACAATTCCAATTATAAAAACCATTGTAACTACCATCATTTGACATATTAAAATCTTCCATCGGCAACTGGCTATACAAACCAGCCATATAGGCAGTAATACCACCTTCATTATATATGTCTTCTCCCGACAGAATATTCTTAGGAGGAATATCCAAATCTTGGCATCCTACAAACATACCTCCTATAGCAACACACATCAATATATTTCTTAGCTTTTTCATTCTATAATCTCCTTTTACTTAAAATGTAACACTTGCACCAAAGTTATATGTTCTATTCAACGGATACATATATCCATAGAGTTCAGCTGGTCTTTCTGGATCGACACCTTTCACACCTGTTATAGTGAACAAGTTATATCCATTCATATAAATTCTCAGATTCTTTATACCTATGAATGACAAACAATTCTTCGGCAAAGTGTAACCTATTTCAGCAGTCTTCAAACGCAGATAAGTACCTTTCTGAATAGAGAATTCAGAATTAAGATCCGGAGTTGTACCACCATAAGAATAATATCCTGAAATCCATTGACAAGAAGGATCATAAGGATCTTGTTTGGGATCAACTGGACGCCATCTATCCAAGAACATATCCAAAGCGTTACCATTAAATTGTAGCGGAGCCGACAACTGTTCGCCATAAGATACATAAGACATTGCAGCACCTTGGAAAGTCATATTAACATCAAAACCTTTCCATTGAGCAGAAAGAGTTAAACCAAAGTTCATCAACGGATAATTTTTCTTATCCTGAAAATTAGCAGCAGTAGAATTAGTAGTTGTAGCGATAGGATATCTATCCATATCATCAATTGTACCATCACCATTCCAGTCTTCATAAACATAATCTCCAGGAAGAGTTGCATTACCTGCAAATATATGAGAGTTAGCAATTTGTTCCCACGAAGTATAACGGCCGTCTGCACCATAACCAAACCAAATGTCATTATAACGGTTAGTTAAGTTATTTCTCCAGTTATCATAGGAGTTACCTGACGGGGTGCGTTCTTTGTAACGCCACATGGAACGAGTAATAGCAATGTTTCCAGAAACACTATAATTTACCTGCCCCACACGATTACGATGTCTCAACTCAACTTCAAAACCTTTTGTACGGTCACTCTCCAAATTCTCTTTAGGCATTGCAGCACCGAATGTCCCTGGAATAGTGGCAATACGATTAGCCATCAAATTATCACGGTCACGCTGAAACAAATCAAAAGAAATTCCTAATAATCCATTCCACAAATCAGCATCGATACCCACATTCAGAGTCTTAACGGTGTACCACGTAATATTAGGATTGGCTACAGCACGAAAACCTAATGAATTCATGAATGATCCATTGAAAAAATATCCTTTCGGAGTTTTATTATATCTATCACCATCAGTATTCGGATAATCATATCCAGAAATAAATTGGTAATCAGCAACGGAATCATCACCCATCTTACCATAAGAACCGCGAAGTTTCAGGTTGTTTATAAAAGGTAATTTGTCTTTTATAAAACTCTCTTCACTCATGCGCCATCCTACAGAAGCACTTGGGAAAAAGCCCCAACGACTATGTGATGGGAATTTGGAAGAACCATCATAACGAAAGGCAAACTCTAACAGATAGCGTCCTTTATAATCATAGTTAAATCTACCAACCAGTGCCTGAGAAGCACTTTCTGTCAATCCATTTGCATTAGCTGTACCAAGCTGATTGGCAGAATTACCCGCAAATAAATAAGGTAAAGGTATAGAAAAATCACGAGCTGCACGGATATTATCACCTACACTATGTGCTTCTTCAAATAACAGCAATCCAGATACGTTATGACTTGATGCAAAAGTATTTTCATAACTTACAGAAGCTTGCCATAAAGTAGTCCATGAGTTACCATAATAACGTTCCAGATTAGTTGGCGACTGCATAGCATAAGCAGTATAAGTATCAGTTGCTTCACTATAAGTATACTCATTATACTCTTTCTTATATATGGTATTATCAGCTATAGAAGTATCATAACTGAACATGCCTTTCACCTTCAGACCTTTTACAAATGGAACAGCATATTCAAGTTCCATCGTAGACTGGAAGATTTTATTTGTTGTCTTATTATAACCGGAAACATCAGGGTCTGTTGCTGCCAAAAGATTCAGCTGGTCAGATGACATCTTTTGAAAGTATTCCGGATTATCATTAGCATACAATTTCTCATTAGGACTTGCACGCCACAAAGCTTTATAAACCTCCCATGTTGATAAGTATTGACGTTGTTTGCTATCAATTATACCATTTATCTTAATCGAAGCCTTCAAATTTTTAGCGACTTCGGCATTTAAATTTGCACGAAGATTATAACGGTCATAATCCATTGCTTTTGACTTGAAAAAGCCTTCCTGATCCGTATAACCGAAGTTTACATAATAATCAGTTTTTTCACTTCCACCACTTAATGAAACATTATGTTGCTGCTGGGGAGCTGAATTACGAATTACTGCATCATACCAATCAGTAGATTTTAATGTTCCATTCAAATACTCTTCAATCTGCTCGTCTGAATAAGTAAGCTGAGGGTTTGTCAGATTACGCATTGACTTTTCATTAAATAGTCTCATACGATCTACAGCACCTACTGGTTCCAACATTTCTGCCGGAGTTTGAATACCATAATACATGTTGTATTCAATCTTCGGCTTATTCTTTTCACCTTTCTTTGTAGTAATCAAGACAACACCATTAGCCGCACGTACACCATATATAGCAGCCGAAGCATCTTTCAAAACAGAAATCGACTCAATTTCATTCGGGTCCATACGTTGCAAATTGCCACGAGGAACACCATCTACTACTATCAATGGAGAACCAAAACCACGGATATCAAACTGGTTGGTAAACTCACCCGGCTCAGATGTTTTTTGAATTACACGAACACCAGGAACTTTACCAGTCAACATGTTCTGAGCATTCTGGCTTTTAGTAGCAACCAGTTCTTCATTAGTAATAGCAGACACTGCTCCTGTTAGATTCACTCTTTTCTGCGTACCGTATCCTACTACCACGACCTCATCCAGCTGTTCTGCATCTTCCTTCAAAGTAATTTTATAGCTGGTTTTGTTATCCACTACCACTTTTTTATTCACATAACCAATGTAAGAAACTTCCAACGTTGTTCCTTGGGGAACTGTTAGAGTAAAATTTCCATCAATATCAGTTATTGTACCTAATGACTTATTTCCAACTACAGTCACATTAGCACCAATAATAGCTTCACCTAATTCATCAACAACCTGCCCGGATATACTTCGAGAAGTTTGTGCACGCATCGGAGTAAGCACCATCAAGAACATCATTAGCATACACCAACAAGTGTATTTGCTAACTTTCACAAAATTAGATTTGTTTTTCATGTGTTTCATAATCTCACTTTTAAAATTGTTTTTCATCAAATAACGTATCCCTTAGATTAAATAAGTAGGAAGGATATGTTTCCGGTTAACTTGTATCTTTCATATGCATTTCTTTTAAAGTTATGTATTCTTTTAGTTTACTTATCTTTTTTTAAATTGTTATCCCAAATTCAATCTTGTATTTTTCACCTTCAAAAGAACCTATTATTATCATTTTGATATGGCAAAATTATATGCCTGAGATTAAAAATTGAGTGATATCGCGCTTATCTGACGCTTAATTTTAAATTAAATTAAAAGATTAATTGCTTCTTTACCAACATATAGAATGATCTGAAACAAATAATCGAAACAGCATACTTTCCATAGGTTGGAGGTAGTTCTATACCATCTACCAATAAACCTGAAAACTTCCGATGCAGATTAAAAATTCTCTCCAATTTAGGAAACTCTCTATCTGACAATAACCAAGGATTGCCATATATTTGAGGAGAAAGTAACAAAGACCTATTAAATGCCTGTAAGACAAGTTCATCTTCCCAATAATCCAAACAGGAAGAAAGGCACCTCATGGTTCTCCGTTAATCTTTTCAAATCGGGTACAAGACCTCTTCCCAATGCTCCTACCCTATTGTGAGGAGCTGCACATGTATTGAATGAATTTACATCAATATAGCTCTCTTTGCCCTCCCACAAAAAAGTTGTTGCCATTGTTCCGCTTTTTTCAACCCTAAACGGCGATTCAAAAGAATTAAGTCTGGAGAATATTTCCTGCACTCTCCAAAGTATCCCCAAAACCATCTGGTCCTCCCCAAAGCCCTAAACGTACTCCATTCTGTTTAGCTTTTAGATAAGTAGATTCCAACCCTTTAGGGAATTTATTCTTAAATCGTTGGGAATTTATACTTTCATAAATATTCTTACCATCAATCAGCCCTGCATCAAAAGCATATATATCCAACTGCATCCCATATTCCTGACGAAGCCATTCAAAAAAAATAAATTGCCCAATGTCTGTGATTCTGTAGTTCCTTCATTAGTATTGTTTATTCAAGAGAAATATTCAGCCTTCGATAAGCTTCTTTCAGTAATATCAGATTCAGAAGCATGTTCCTTCAATATTTTCAAAACCTTATCTCTGTATTTTAATGCGGTTTTTGCATCATTCAACCAGTTATATTGACCGATAGGGTATGCATTCACCAACAAATTCATATCCTCCGAAACTTGTTCTATCTTTTTCAGAGATAAAAAAATACGTTCCTTCAAACCTACAGGATGAAATTGCTTAGCTCTGCCATAGATCCTAGAACCATAATACGCCGTACATACAGCTTCATGCAAACATGCAGTCAAATAAGTACGATAAAACAGTTGGTATAAATCATTATATGCCGCAGATTCTAATAAAGGCTTTACCCTTTCTACTTCAGCGACTGCTTCGGAAGCAAGTTTAACTCCATACTGTTTTTCCGTTAGAATATAATTATAATATACACTATCCATTTTTTCATCAGGTTCTATCCATTGATTATCAAAAACGGTCTTCACTTCAACAGCTAACAGAGATGATAATGACTTAAAGTGTACAGGAGCAATATGATTTATAATATCTTTCCAATAATGAAATGTTTTATTTATATCATGCTTAACAAGAACCATAGGCGGATCAATCCATCTTCCAGACACATGCCTGCTATATCCCCATTTATTATTTTCATAATTTAGAGAAGAATGATCTGTTAGGTTTGTTCCTAAGGTATAAAAAACAGATGTGACTATATCATATGCATTTTGAAACGCTTTTCTAATGGGCAACAAAGCATCCTCACCATACCTCGACGTAATAAATTCATTATAGATTTGCATTGGAGATACAGTTTGTTCTTCCGTCATCCGCTTCAGTGCATACAACTGAATTTCATTAGCTGTTCCTACTATGCTGGTATCCCCATAACGATCCGTCCTTGCAACATATCCGGTAACATTAGGACAGTTAATATAGCTACCCCATCTTTTCATAGTATATTCAGGCCATGTGTTAGCTACAACGCCTTGCCCACTGTATTCATTACCAGAATCAAACTCTACAATCGTAGATCTATTCATCTTTCTGATGTAAGAGTTATCCGGATGTGTCAGAAAGAAATCATGAGGGGTTTCTTTCATCATTAAAATGACCTTATCACTCTTTATATGCTTTATACATCCAACAGTACTCTTATACTCTTCTTCCGAATAAGCAAAAGTACGAATATAGAGTTTCTTTCCTCTTTCACCAATAACTACATCGGAAATAGCGTTTACAACAGCTGCCAGTTTTTCCTCAGGTTTTTTCATATTCACCGAGTACTGCTTTTCCGCATAAGCGCCAGTTTCAATAAACGTTAGCACAAGTCCATCTGCTTCAGGAGCCCTGTTGAGCATCCGGCGATAGTCATCTTTAAACCATTCCCAAAATTTAGGATTATCCAGGTTTATTGTACCATTAGGTCCCGTTCTAAAACATGACGGATAATAATCCAGAGAGTATAAGCTATGATCCCAAAGCAACACTTCATCAATACCTTCTAAATGTGCAAGACGAATGAGTTTATTAACCTGTTCACATACCTTTTCTTCTTTAATGGCCTTTAAATCATGAATGATCTCATGGGACAACTGAAGCTGATTTATATTATACTCTTTTGCTGTTTTTATTGTCCGGATAGCACGATCCATATTGTCAGACAGAATGATCCACCCCCTAACACTTCCACCCGCAAAAAGATTTGCAAAGAAAGATAAGAAAAAGAAAATAACTATTATAAATCTCCTGAGACTCATTTCAATATGACTTTTATTTCTTTACCACTATATTTTATCCTCTTTATCATATCTTTACCTTCGAGTTTAATGATAAGGTCCATGTCTTTTACTGCATAGTCGCCGATGCGTTCTCCAACTATAAATTCCTTTGTACGATCATTCCACTTAAACGGAATAGTACTATAATTGCCATTTTTATATTTCAACGTCTCACCATCATCTTCGTATAAATTGAAACTTGCGTTTTCCCCACCAAAGACATGAATCTCAAGCGGAACATCAACATTAATATTTTTCTCAACAGAAGTATAATAGGGGATGATAGAACCAGACTTCACAAACAAAGGCATTTTATCCAGAGGTGCTTCTGCAGTAATTGTAGTTCCTCCTTGGTAGATTGCACCGGTCCAGAAATCTACCCAAGTACATCCTTGTGGCAGATATACAGAGCGGGAAGTTGCTCCTGCCTCCAAAACGGGGCAAACCAGGAGAGCAGGTCCATACATAAACTGATCTTTACAGTCTAATACATTTTGATCATAAGCAAAATCAAAAGCCAGTAAGCGCATTGGTGTATAATGCTCGTGAGTAACTTTACCTGATAGGGTATAAATATAAGGCAAAAGCCGGTATCGCAACTTTATAAAGTCAGTACAGATACGTTGTACTTCTGGTCCGTATGCCCATAACTCATTCGGTGCTTTCGTATCTCCCGGATAACGACGTCCATGGCAACGAAAAACGGGACAAAATGTTCCATACTGAAACCAACGTACAAACAATTCCTGATAATCTTTTTTAGAAGGGTCTCCTCCTGAATAACCACCAATGTCTGTAGTCCAATAGGGGATTCCTGTTGCTGTAAAGTTTAATCCTGCTGCTACCTGTGTTTGTAATTCGGCAAATGTCGTTGGAATATCACCAGACCACACAGCCGTTCCCCACTTTTGTTGGGAAGCCCACGCGCAACGGGTCAACATATAAGGACGGATACCGGGACGAGCTTTGGTTATTCCTTCATAAAAATGTGATGCATGAACCAAAGGGTATACATTTCGTACCTTCTGAGCTGGTCCGGCATAAGTATTAAGTGGCAAGTATGAGGCTACATGGTCAGGTTCCGGTCCATCTAAAAACCAGCCATCGATATTCAAGTCCACTAAAGAAGAAACCTTATCCCAATACATTTTGGCTGCATTCGGATTAAAAGTATCATATATATAGCCGTCAATAGCTTTGGCTCCTTCCAATATATACCCTTTTTGTGACATTTCATTATAATTTGGGATACCCGGTTTGAAGCAGGGCCACATTGTCAAAACTACCTTCATATCATAAACGTTATGAAGACTGTCCAACATTGAAGGAACATCAGGGAATAAAGTTTCATCAAACCTATGTGAACCTGTTCCATACTTACCCCAATAATGATAATCTATAAAGATAGTACTTGCAGGAATATCCTCTTCCTTCATCTTTTTAGCTATCTCCATCACCTCTTTTTGCGTAGCATAACGGTTACGGCTTTGGTGATAACCTAAAGCCCAATCGGGCAACATCGGAGCCCCTCCCGTCAAAGAACGATATGCAGCTACCAAATTATCCATTTTATCACCTACAAAAAGATAATAGTTAACGATCTTACCGTAATCAGAAGCCAAACTCATACCGGTACTATTGTCTGTATAAATAGTCCGGGAAGGATTATCCCAAAACAATCCCCAACCACCAGTAGAATAAATAACCGGTACTGCAGCTTGCGTATTAAACTGAACCAGTTCCCGCTTGGCATTCCGCAAGTTCATTAAGTTATCTCTGAACTGCCCCAAACCATATAAAGCCTCTTCATCTCGTAACTGGAACTTACAATATGCATTGACAGAATCTCCACACATATTCATTCTCGCTTTTTCCGGAAACTCTTTCAATAAAATTTTTCCAGACTCATCAAGTAGACTGATATACCCTTTATTCTTATTCACAGTAACAACTAAACGGGAAGAACGTAATACAATATCTTCCTGAGTATCCTCCACTTTAAACTCTGCCACTTTTGCCTGTTGCGTTACGGCAAAACTCTTATATTCTTTTATTTCATTCTCAGAGCCGAACATCACATGTACACTTCTTATATTATAGGGTTGCAAATACAAAGTTCCGCCCGAAGTCTGAATCCATAAAGCCTGCTGTTTCTTTTCCCAGGAAAGAACTGTTTGTGGTTGTCCTTCCTTGGCTACAACTTGTAAGACATTAGGATGTACTACATCCTGATAATTCTCACCCAAAGAGACATCGCTAAAAATCCCTTTGCTCCCTTTTTCTGCTATGATTCTAATGCGGTCAAAATCAAATTTACCCGATAAAGTATACTCGGCATTTTCCAAATCAGGAACAGAAGCTGCGGTAGGGCTATAAAAAACATATGCCTTATCAGCCTTTTCAGAAAAATCGATACGCACCACAACCAACTGCGGCTCCTGTGTCTGTTTGACTGCAACAAATAGTTTTTCACTATTGCCTTTCTCAAATGAAAGGCCTAAACGCGAATTTCCTTTTTCTTTCAACGCCAGAAAACTACACCAAACAGTTCTATTCACGTCGTTCAATTGCACATTTCTATACATACTCACCTTTTTGGGAAAAGCATCTAAATGCCAACATATTTCGGGTACAGCAACAGATGCTATCTTCAACCTTCCTTTCTCTTGTTTTACGAAGGTCATATCCCCTTTCCAGGAATCCTTTAAAAAAGGCAGTTTCTGGGCATATACAATAGAAACTGTACAAAACAAAAAACTGATAATCAAAATTATATTTTTCATGATCGATTATTATTAATTACACTTACTTACAACTCCATTCTCTATAAGAGCGATATATCCCAGCAATGCCCCCCAATGATAGAACTTATCGCTTCGCACAACATCATCACCTTCACCAGTGAGAACATTGTAATTCTCAAAGACATATCCATGTGACAACCAGGATTTCAATAATAATTTTTGGGATTTTTCGGCAAAGGCATGTCTCACTTCCGGAAATTCATAGTTATTCAATCCTAAGTATACCAGAAAATTCAATGGTGCCCAAATGCGTCCCCGCCAATATTCATTATCTTTAAATGCAGAATCATTTTTAGGTACAGAAGGAATTACGTACTCCCCCCAGAATTCATCAGTGTTCAGCAAATGCTCTTTTATCATCCTCTCAGCCTGATTCTTTGTAGGTACTTTTGCCAGCAATGGATAAAAGCAAGTGGGTGAAGTACGGTAATTAAATTTCAGATCTCTGGTAGAACGATTATAGTAAAATCCAGTCTTATCATCCCACAACCCTGCTAAATTATTGCGATAATATTCCGCGCGTTTTCTAAGTTCGATTACATCTTTTTTATAGCCAAGTTCTTCCGCTATTAAAGCCAGATAATCACAATCCATGATGTATAAAGAAGACATGCCTACATCATGCTGCTCCAGCAAATGTTTTTGCTTATTAAAAGGTACTCCATCATACATTGGAGAATTATCCAATCCTGATTCCAAAACAGCGCCATAGTGACAATCCGTATCAAACTCAGACCTGAAATAAGTAACCTTTTCATAAGGATTACTACCTAAGCATAATAATCCTCCATCCTCTCTATTCCGGCTCCACCAGCGATTCCAGGTTAGCAATTCTTTATATAATAACTCCAAGAACCACTTTTCTTGATATTGCTTATATAATGTCCAGACAGCCAAAGAACCAACAGGTGGCTGAGAACGATCTCTTGATCTAAAATTATTGCTATAAAAGCAGTTAGGCACAAATCCACTTTCTGTTATCGCCTTAGTTATCTCTACAGCATTTGCATAAGCCAATTCTTTATTGCTAACAGCAAGCATCATCGACGCAAAATAGGTATCCCAACAGAACAGTGTAAAACCACCAAAATCTTCACTGGCAAACCATTCGGAACTCCAAATCCGACTTACAGGAGTAATCACCCTCCTAATGCCAGGATCATATATATTATCCCAAGCCAAAACACTCTGCATGGCATTATAGCAATCATAATTTTCACCAAATTTTTTCTGATTAGAATTAATAAAATCCCGGGCGCGGTCATTAATGAAAGCAATTGCCTCATCCAATTCCATATTTTCTCCGCAACAGATAGCAACCGGAGTATCTAAAGACAGAATAAACTCCCTTCCTTTTTTTTCCAGAAGTTCACCCTCTATATAAGTTTTGATTTCAACAACTTTATCACGTGATGCCAATGTAAATCCTAAACTATCCACGCTAAGTGTATTGCCCCGTTTCCAAAGACTTTCAGGGATAACCACCAATCGTCCTCCTTTCTTCGTCTCAGCCAGTGGTCTGATTAGAATTACGTTTTTAAGTCCTATAGCAGCACTTTCTACCTGCAACTTATATCCTCTCCAATCTATGGTCATTTTGGTATACGCTCCATCAAAAGAATGAGGTCCCGGCTGTAATAATGGTGCTCCTTTAGCCCTATCTCCGATTCTGAATTTCCTTACACGACTTCCATCTGTATCCATCATATTCAGGTCGACAGCAAAACCATAAGGAAGAAATACATGAGTCAGCACACTACGGGTATCCCAGGTATTCCAACCGGAAGCCAACCGTTTTTGCAAACTCTCATATAATTCTTCAGGAGTGTTACCTGAAATGGCCTTAATAGGATAGATAAACAGACCTAATAAAAATAATCCGATCAACAAGTACTTTTTCATAGTTTAAAGACTAAATTAGACATCAGTTTAACTTTTCATTGGAGGATTTTAAGAATACTTCCACGAATGCAAAATAAAAGCCTTAGTCTTAAAAAACAGAGCCATCCTTTATTAATTGGACATTAAAAAAGCGCTTAATTGTTATGATTAAGCGCTTTTTCTTATTTTTATAAATTATCATTTATATAAATTGCATAAGGGGATCTTATATTCCTCTCCTAATGAATCTTTATACTCTTTGCAGAAGCGGTCATATACACTCTTTGCAATACCCTTTTTACCTTGTATAAAAAGAATAGAGCATTTAGCCGCCAAAGCTTCTTCATTCAAAGGATCATGCAAGAACAGGATATCAGTAATACGCAGTACTGTATCATAATTATTGCGCTGTACATCCAACAAATTCCTCAACAAATCAATAGAAAGACTGGAATAAGAATCTTTAAATTCATCCAACCAATCAACAATGGTATTTGACAGCAACGGACCATACAATAAGATTTCCAATATCTGATTCAGGAGCTTGTCATCTCCATGATCACCATTTTCCTTAAATTGACGAATACAATCCAACGCCATCCGATAATCACAAAATACTCCCTCATGCCATCTGATACACAGAAATCCCGCATCACTGACAACTTCCACATCACCTACTTTTTCTAACAATATACGCAACTTACGCAAAGTCACATTACGGTTATTGCGAGCAGACTCTTCCTCTTTGTCTGACCACAGAATATCTGTAGCTTTTTTAGTCAAGATGCCTTGCTTACTTTTTTCCGTATAAAGCACCAACAATATAAGCAAGCTTTTCAATCGTGGTGTAAAAGCTCCTGTTATGTCATTACCATCTTTATCACGAACATTAAATGTGCCCAACAAAGAGATTGCCGAACGACTGCGATCAAAATATTTTTCTACCACAGCAACCTCCTCTACCGTTTCATTAACAGGAAGAACCTCCACCTGAGTATTATCTTCTTGGGTATCTTCAAATTTGACTTTCTTTCTGCTGCATTTTATCCGGTATAAAAGGAATACTGCTCCTGCCAACAACAGGATACCACATGACCACCATAACCATACCGAAGCAGAGTCCTTATTCACCCTCTGCACAATTTCATTATCATTCAGTAAAGGAGTATTGATAGAATAAATAGCCACATCATGTGTACGGTCACTCAAAATCTTATCCATCACCAGATACAGTTTATGATAGGCAGGCGACGAATAAAAACTAAAATCACAATCCTGATGAACCAAATCATTACGAATAGGTTTCGATATCTCTACCCAAGCAGAATCATTCATGAAAACCTTCCAAAGGCTGCCTCCGTCTTTCAGACTAACAGCATAAAAAGAACTGTCCGAAGGTTCAAAGTACATGGAAGATGCCATCAACAACATATCCGTAGATTGCTTTTTCTTCCATACACTACGAGACTTTCCCGTTTTCAGATTAATGGCACACAACTCATAAGAAAAATGAGCATTAAATTCTTGCTTTCCCTGTTTATTTCCACGACCACCAAAAATATACAGTTCATCGCCTACTATAGCTGCTGCAGATGAATAACGAGGAGAAATAACAGGGGTATATGCAACTTCTTCAACCTGTTTCATACCCACTTTCAACCGATACAGGTTATTCCTATATTGATAGAATCCATATCCTCCAAAAAAATAAAATGAAGAATCAGATGGATTAAACGTACGTGCATGGTTGTAGTAACGAGGCTCATCCAAATGTCTTTCATTCAGACTCCATTTCCCTTCGTCGACAGATAAAGCTGAAACCAACTTTTCGTGTAAAGAATAAGACAATAACTGATTAGTCAGTGTATCATAAATCATATGATCTGTATATTCCATAGCCGGATACCCCTCCATAATAGAGACCTCGTTCCGGTTACCGGAAATACCATTTAATATGTCTATTTTATTTTGTCGCACAAGATAGAACAAGGCATCACGGGCATTAAAAGCAACATCCAAACGGTCTGATGTTTTCTCCGCATATATTTTTTTCCACTCAATATGATTATCAATTAACCATGAAGGATAAGATGCCAATGCCACAGCTCCTTTTTCTTCGTCAAGACAAACATCACCATTATGTTTCCATAACTTCCAATATCTAATCAACTCTCCATCACGGGTAATCTTTACATCTCTAATATTCATTGGAGCTACATCGGCTGAAAAATATGGAGATTTTCCAAACGAGACCGTTATATCCTTAGTTCCACGCAAAGGCACTACCATTGTAGTATCCTTACTATCATACTTCAAATCAATCTGATTTGCTTCTATATTAAGATGCAAAGAGACAGGGGTCCATTTACCTTTTTCTATATTGGTATTAATAGCAAACATCCCTTCATTGAATACAAGAGCTGGAAAATTTCGATTATTGTCACCTGCTGCAAATACAAAATGAAGAAATTGATTTTCATTGGTACACAAATGAAGAATAGCACCAAAATCAGGTTCATTACGGACCCACATTTGAAAATCAATAATAAATTCATTTTTTATATGGAAAGGAACATTCTCATCAAGAGACAAAGAAGTACGTTCATTACCAGGCACAGAATGAGATTTGAAATGAAGGCCATAATCTATAGAAGCCAACACTTCCAAATACCCAAAAGAGAATAATAATATCCAAATTAGCAATTTACTTTTCATAGTATGTCGTTAAAGAACATACTGCAAAGGTAACAAAAAATCGTCCATTACAAATAAAGGATACGAGAATTTGGAATTAGAGCTCAATTAAACTGATATTATGCGTAAATTAATAACAAATTAATCAAGGAAGTAATATCTTCAATTTACTTTTGCTACAAAGAATAAAAAAGATCGTTCTATTTATCAAATTAAAACTGTATTATGAAAAAACTTTTTTTTAATCACATGAAAGTAAGATCGTTATTTACTTTTTTACTATTAGTACATTTTCTTTCTATCTCTACATCTGTAGAAGCCAAAGTCAAACTGCCCTCTGTACTTAGCAGCAACATGGTATTACAACAACAATCCAATGTTAAACTTTGGGGTGAAGCCAAAGAAAACTCTTTCGTTACTATAAAAACATCATGGAATAATAAGTCATATAAAACAGCTACTGACCAACAAGGGAAATGGCTATTAATTGTTTCTACACCAGTAGCCGGTGGTCCCTACGAGATATCATTCAGCGATGGAGAAACCCTAACACTAAAAAATATATTAATAGGTGAAGTCTGGTTCTGCTCTGGCCAGTCAAATATGGAAATGCCCATGAGTGGCTTCGATCGCCAACCAACACAGGGTACAAATGACATTATTGCAAAAGCTAAAGCATCTACTCCTATTCGTATTTATAACACCGACTCTAAAGATGGAAGATGGGTACGACAATTCAGCAAAACTCCACAGGAAGACTGCAAAGGCGAATGGTTAGAAAATAGTCCAAGTAACGTATCTCACACAAGCGCAGCTGCTTACTTTTTTGCCAAATATATCCAGGAAGTACTGGAAGTACCGGTCGGTATCATCGTGTCTTCACTTGGAGGTTCTAAAGTAGAAGCATGGATGAGCCGGGAAGCGATAACACCCTTCAAAAGCATTGACTTATCTATACTCGACAATGATGAACCTATAAAAAATATCACAGCTACCCCTTGCGTATTATATAATGGGAAAATAGCACCTTTTACAAATTTCACTATAAAAGGTTTTCTCTGGTATCAAGGTGAAAGCAACCGCGATAATGCAGACCTATACAAAAGTTTAATGCCAGCTTTTGTCAAAGACCTACGCAATAAATGGAGTATTGGAGAATTTCCTTTTTATTTCGTGGAAATAGCACCTTTCAATTACGAAAGTGCTGATGGTACCTCAGCAGCCCGTATGCGTGAAGTTCAACAGCAAAATATGAAAGATATTCCCAACAGTGGAATGGTCACTACCCTGGATATCGGACATCCGGTATTCATTCATCCTATGGATAAAGAAACTGTGGGAAATCGTTTGGCTCTTTGGGCCCTTTCCCAAACATATGGACGGGAAGGATTTGGTTACGCCACTCCCATTTATAAATCAATGGAAATATCTGGCAATAAGATATATATCAATGTAGATAATGCACAACGTGGACTCTGTCCGATGTGGACTCCACTTGAAGGATTCGAAATTGCCGGTGAAGATAAAATCTTCTACCCTGCCTATGCTGAAATAGAAACTAAAACCACTCGACTCGCTGTATCATGTGATAAAGTTCCAAATCCAGTTGCTGTTCGATACGCCTATAAAAACTACACAAAGGCAAGTGTATTCAATATCCATGGTATCCCCGTGGCTCCATTCAGAACCGACAACTGGTAAAAATACAGAAACATAAACAGCATGAAAAAGAAAATATTCCTATTGGTATGTTTGCTATGCAGTTCAATATATAGCATATCAGCCTCAAGTGAGAAGGAATCCAAAGCGGAATTCCTGACTCAAGCTTTTGTACATCCCGGAATGGCGCAAAGTAAACAAGATCTTGATTATATGCGCGAAATGGCACTAAAAGGCGTACAGCCTTGGAAAACAGCCTACGAAAACTTAAAGAAAAGAGCCTCTTTAGATTTCATTCCCAGCCCATGTACAGAAATATCTGTTGGCCCTTACGGTGCAAATAGCATCGGCGGGCGTGAATTCTCCGAAAGTGCCGAGATGGCATATAATCATGCATTGATGTGGTATATTACTAAGGACAAAGCTTATGCGCAAAAAGCCATCGACATTTTGAATGCATGGAGCTACCTGCTCCGCGGATTCGATGCAAACAATGCTAAATTGAATGTCGGACTTTTCGGATATTACTATCTTAATGCTGCTGAGATCCTAAAATATACCGATTCCGGTTGGACCTCCAAAGACTTGCAACAATTTACACAAATGGTTCTTACAGTCTTTTATCCCACCATCAAAGACTTTTTCACTGAAGCCAATGGCAACTGGGATGCATCCATGATTAGTACCATCATGTGTATTGGTATTTTTACTGATAACCATAATATATTCAACCGTGCAATAGAAAGATTTTACTGGGGCGAAGGAAATTCTGGTATCACCCGGTATCTCTATCCCGGAGGGCAATGTCAAGAAACTACACGAGACTGGGGACATGTACAATTGGGCATAGGTGAATTTGCCAAAGCTGCACAAACAGCCAACACGCAGGGGTTAGACTTTTACAGTGTAGCCGATGATAGGCTAGCACAAGGATTCGAATATACCGCACGCTTCATGTTAGGAGAGCATATCGATTTATTTGGAGTTTTTACAGAGAGAGATAACGATAAATTCAGGGATATTTATGAATCTATATATCATCATTATAAAAAAGTAAAAGGTGTAATATTGCCATATACTGAGAAAGCGATAAAAGAACACACTCGCTCCAAATCGTCAGTAGGCTTTCTGACAGCTGTAAAAGCTCCAATTTCTAATGTCTCTACACAACCTTCTATCTATAGAGAACCTGATAACTTTCTGAAACCAACTGTAATCGGGGCTTTAAAAGGTAAATCGAAACAGTTCCCTGCCAATAGTATCCATCTAAAACCAGGAGAATCTATACAAGAGGCTATAAACTCTAACAGAAATACTGGTAAATGGATTATTCTGGAAGCAGGAGTACATACGTTGGATGCTCCTCTTAAAATATACAGTGGAACTCTCCTTGCCGGCAAGGGACGTGAAACAATAATCTTTCCCTCTCCACGTACTGAAACTGCGATCATTAACGGAGAAGATATCCTTTCTGATGTCACCATTCGCGATCTTTTAATAGAAGGCGCCACTAAAGTTATCGAAAATGCCGACCCTAATCATGACCGTCGAAGCCGTTCATATATGAATGCTCCCAGCCGGGAAGGTATCATTCTCAAATCCAAAGAGAAAGATGGTATACAGAATGTTGTTTTGGAAAATATTACAGTACAGAATTTCACAAAAAATGGTGTAGCAATAGTCAGTGGAAAAAACATTCGCATTCACCAATGTGATTTCAGTGATAATGGAGCCAGTGTAGTGCCGGGTGCCGGATTTCACCACAATCTTCATTTATCATACATTACCAATTGCGAAATAACAAGTAGTCGTTTTGATACCTCTCCCTATGGAAATGGCATAAACGTTACCTTCTGTATGAATGTAAAAGCAACTCATTCGGAGATGGCTCGTAATGGACTCTCAGGCATACGATGCGCGGAAAGTAGCCAAATAGCTATAATCAACAGCCTCGCTGAAGGAAATGGAGAAAATGGAATATTTATCGAAAAGCAAATGAATAACTGCAAAGATATAACAATCCATCATAACACTGTACAAAACAACAGATGTTATGGTATTGATGCAAGAACGGCCATCCAACCAAGTATTAAAGATAACATAAGCTGCCATAACTATAAAGAATAAAAAATAAAATAAGCAATCCAGTGCTATGCGAATTATCTCGCACTACACTGGATTGCAACACTGAACTTATCGAAAAAGAACCTATTAAAAACTACATCTTTCTAATCATTATCTATAATCATTTAGCTTCAGGATTAATATACATAATCTTCAACGAAGAAAGGAATTCATTTCTGTTATCACATTTAAAGTTACCACTGAATTCATTTTTATCTCTTTCTCCTATTTTTATGCTCACCTTATTCCAACCTTGCAGCAAGGGCAGTTCTTTATAAGTAGCCTCATGCCTATTTTGCGAAGCGGCTGCATATGCTTTATCATTAATAGCAAGCTGGCATTCTTTTGCTTTCACAACCAAAGTCAGCTTCGGCATATTCGGTTCAATCAGCAAGTCATCCAAAGGACGCGGACTAAATACATAGATATCCAAGGCCCATCCATCCGCTTTTTTCACTAACTTTTCTTTCGCTGCAACCGGAAATACCAATTGATTATCACGCAAGAAGAAGACTTCATTTGATTTTACTTCAATCTCATTACAATCAATACCGGCATTCTTTAAAATCACTCCCAGTGTATTGTATCCCTTTTCAGAGTTAGTGAATTCTTTCAGGGTACTGATATAGAAACAAGAGGCATCTTTCCGATACTTCACAAACACAGGAGTAGCAGCTGTACATTCGTACTCACTCCGCACCGTACTGGCAGTTTTGATTTCCTCCGGACGTTTATTCCAAGCTCTCCAATCTGTTTTACAAGCATTCAGCAAGACATCTCCTTCTTCTACCAACGCACCTGTTAATGAATATTCTGAAGCGTCAGCTCTCTGAAGTTCGCAGAAATAGAAATCAGAGTTATTCAAGCCGCGTATCCATGACTTCTGAACCGGCAGGAAAGAAGAACGTTTAAGGTTGTCCAGCGCTACCGGAAGAGGCAATATCTCATTGTATACATTCAATGTCTGAGGTGTTAATCCCCAAATCCATACATCAGCACCCTTAGCAATATTAGCTAACATACTCTTCTTTTCAGCAGCAGACAAAGTGTAAGTACCATCTACAATATAGATCATACGTGCAGGTGCAGTAATCTTTGCAGCAAATTTCACGCCTTGCGCATCCAGAATACCTTTCAATTTACTGTCATCTCCGCCTATGAAAATCACTTCTTTATATTTCTCTGCCGGAGTAGCTGTCGGTGCTTCATATTGTTTTTTGTCAATATCAGCATAAGCAGACCAAGCAGGGTGTCCCGGTGCATTGGCTGCACGCATAGCATCATACATAGGCCATGGATCATACAAAGGTAGATTCGGATCATATCCCGGATTGAATGTTGTACAATAAGGACCTACACGTTCCGGTTGCACACCCGGTACACCTTCTTTATATTCAGTGAAAAAGATACCATCTTTATTGATATCCGGTTCTGTAGTCATATCTTTCTTTCCCAACGGCAGCGGTTTCAAAGAGTACCATGCCATATTGAAAACGGTACTGTAAGAAGCCCCCATATCACGCTGGTTACCAAGGAGATGATAACATTCATTAGCTAATCCTTCCATACGTCCCAACTGCGATTCGTAAGCTCTTTCACCATTATACTTAGCAACCTGCTCGGGTGTACCATAGTACGCCATACTATGTTCACCGATTCCCCAAGGTTTACCTATTCCAACCCAATGTTTCATTGAGTTCATGTCACCATAATGACCTACTGTAACCGGTAAGATGCCATCTCCATCATCTTCTCCATCAGCAGAAATCCATGGGCGGGTCGGGTCGTTTGCACGAACGATGTCTCTCCAATCTTCCCAAGCTTTCTTCTGCTGAGGCATCAATTCCGGTCTGTTGTAAACATGCAAAATCACCGGTTTATTTTCATTACTGATACTCCAACCAAAGACAGAGGCATGATTACGGTCTCTGAGTACAAAACGTTTCAAATGTTCTTTTGATGCTTCCCAGAAGAGCTCAGAATCCAGTTTCGGACCACCATCACTCGCCCAGTTAGCAGTTTCATTCAATACGCAGATACCCATTTCGTCAGCTACATCCATGTAGAAACGAGGATAAATCTGTGCATGAGGGCGAACAGCATTAGCATTCATACCCTTAATGGCAGTAAACCATGCCCACGCATATCTGCGTGTCATTTGCGGAATCCCCATAAAGTGCCAGGAATCACCTCTCAACTGATAAGGTTTACCATTCAGGTATTGTGTGGTGCCTTGCAATGTCCATTCACGCCATCCGAAACGTTCATATTTCATATCAAGGGTTTCTTTCTTAGCCTGCAATGAAAGCAATACGGCATAAAGATTCGGTTGTTCAGGAGTCCAGTAATTCAACTCACCGGATACCGGAACCTGCAACACAACTTTTGTTGAAGCATTGGCAGGGATACTAACTTTAACAGGGACCACTCTCAAAGCTTCCTGTCCAAGTTCCCATGCAGGTACAGGAGCTGAATTAATATCTGTCCCAGCCAGGTTTACCCATTCATTAATCTTACCTTGAAGTTGCAGATCAGTCTTTTTTTCCGTATTATTCTGTACAGTCACTTCCAGTTCAAGCATATTCTTTGAAACCAACGGTTTCACATATACATCTTCCACATGTACTTTAGGCAATGCCAACAAGTATACATCCTGCCAGATACCGGCAATGTGATATCCCCACATAGAACCGGCAGGAACAATGCGACGACCAATTGTAGAGTTGTTTTCAAACAAAGATTGACTACGAACTCCCACCCATACTTCAGCGGTTTCACCTGCAGCTACCTTATTCGTAATATCTATGCTGAATGGAAGAAAAAGATCAAAATTTTCTCCAACCTTTTCTTTATTGATATAGACCTCAGTATAGCCGGCTACAGCTTCAAAATATAATTTTATCTGCTGACCATTCCAGTCATTAGGAATAGTTACTGTTTTCTTCATCCATGCCATTTTCACTTGTTCCCATTCTTTCGGATAAGACGGGTAGTTGCGATGATCAGGTCCCTCTACATTTCTGTTAGCAAAAGAGTTTATATTCCATGGAGAAGGAATCTTTATACGGGTTTTACTCCATGCACCTTCTTTGGGCAGCGATAATTCCGGTGCCACTCCTTTACCTTGCACGTAACTACCCGGCAAAGCCACAGGTTGGAAATCCCAGTAACCATTCAGGCAAACTTCTTTCCTATACTCCTTTTCTGTCCTATTTACAAGACCCTCACTTGGTGCAAACGGGAAATTATACACCAATTTACCATCGCTCGATGTGGTTTGCCCCACTGCCTTTCCCGGCAGCAAGAACAAAGTCGTCAACAAGCTTAATAAAATTGCATTTCGTTTCATTTAAGAATACTATTAATTAGGTATTAGACATATTTGTTTTTTCCTGTCTGCAAAGTAAACGGGGCAGCATTAAAAAGTAAGCCGAAACAGAATTAATATTGAATTAAAAACACATTAATCCTCCGGAATCCAGAACTTTTCTATTAATAATGCAAATCAGTAGTTGAATTAATGTCTTGCTGACGCGTTATAGGCAAAAATGATGATCCTGTATGACACCTCCATACTTGAATAAGAAATACTTATAAAATGAGATATTTGTGAAATCAGTCGTATACTTAGGGTATCTCAGTATGATACTTAGGGTACCTCAGTCCCATACTGAGATACCATCATTATAACACATCTGATAATCAGGTATTTAAAAAAAATCCTTTTAATACCAAGAAATTGCAACAAATCAACTGCTTGGAATGATAAATTAGTTCCTTTCGGGTTATGAGCTAAATGATTTTGTTTGTGACTATCCTTCTTTCATAAAACAGACAGTTTCCACAGTCACGATACAAGCTTCTACCGAATGTGAGGTTTGTCTCCTCCCTTTGAGCAAACTTAATCAATTCCGGGAAACAGACATGGACACCCAACGATTAGGAAGGCAAATAGCCGAAACCATGTTTGCAGAAATATACCAACGACTATTAGGATTTTATTGCGATACTCCGGAACAACGTTATCATGCATTAATGAAACGATGCCCCGGTTTACAAGAAAAGCTTTCATTCAAAGAAACAACCCAGTTTCTTGGCATAACTCCCGAAACCCTCAGCAGAATACGAAAAAAGCAACTGTATAACGAAAGGTCTTGACTTTGGTCAAGGCTTTTTCACTTTATATTGCTTAATTTTGTCGTCATAAACATAAATCATAAAAGTATGGCAACTTACACTCATTATGGGAAACAAGCTGATGTATTCAAGCACCTGGTGCTTTGTGAGGTCCTTCAAATCGAAAAACCGCAGATATACATAGAAACGAATTCAGCATCCGCCATTTATCAAATGGCGCATACCCCGGAACAGCAATACGGCATTTACCATTTCCTGAAGAAAGCCCGTGAAGAAAAAACTTTGAGGGAATCTTCTTATTACAAGCTGGAAAGCACAGAAATGGCAAAAGGAAACTATTTAGGCTCTCCCGCTTTAGCTATGAATATATTGGCAGAACGAACATCCCAATATCTACTCTTTGATATAGAAAAAGATGCTTTAGAAAATATAGAATCCTATGCCAAACAAGTGAAATTAGAATCACATATCCAGACCTGTCATACGGATTCGCTCGAAGGGGTTATAAAACTACTACCCTCACTTTCCCAATCTTCCTTCCTCCATATCGATCCTTATGAAATTGATAAAAAGGGAATATCGGGAACAACCTATCTGGATGTATTAATACAAGCAACCCAAGCAGGTATGAAATGCCTATTGTGGTACGGTTTTATGACTGAAAATGACAAAATACACATTAACCAATATATAGTGAATAGACTGGAGGAAGAAAACATCAAAGAATATACCTGTATTGAGTTAATCATGAATTCAATCAGAAAAGATACGATTCCTTGTAACCCGGGTATATTGGGGAGCGGCATTTTAGCTACCAACTTATCTCAGGAAGCCAATAAAGCAATTTGGGATTATAGCGATATGTTAGTTTGCATGTACAGTGACACTAAATATAAAAGCTATGATGGGAGACTATACAGAGATAGTATAAAGTAAACATACCAACATAAAAAAAGGCTATCTATCCCAGACAGCCAATCTTTTGTTAACCTTAAATCTAATACTATGAAAAACACATTGCAAAGATACGGACTTTCAGGATATCTCCAAATTTCCAAGACTAAACGGGGACATTTATAACATGGTTTAATAGAATGAAGGAAGTTGTTAACTATTCAAATTCTTTATGTTAACAATTAACATAAAGAATTTCACTTTCTACGATCTTTTTCGCTTTCAGCCTCCATATCCTTGATTTCTCTATTCAGGAAGACAGATAAGATAGTTCTCAGAACAACTATACCACCTAAAATAGCCAGTTCATTACCTGCAATGTAAGTTATTCATTTGCTCCTGAAAAAGATGTAAATGGTGGATATTTCTTCAACCCGACAATCGATTCCAGGAAAAGCTCCATCACAACTCAATTTCAATAAAACTGGGGATTCTATTTTAAAAGAATCCCACTTGAGTGTACAAAAAGACAGTAATTATGAATAATATTCCATTTACAGAAACCTATATTTCGCCTACTTTTGCACAAACAAAGAATTTAAGGTTATAGAAAAATGGATAAACACACATTTTACAGCTATTTGATAGTAGGTATGACATTTACCTTTGGCTTGTCTGCACAAGCTCAGAACAAGGTTACTGCACCCATGAAAGACGTCAACCAAGTTATTGACAACACACTGGATAGTTTAAATAAAGCCCACACAGCAAGACCTGTAGCAGGGTCAAGTAGAAAAGGGAATAATCCCGTTTTATTTTTAGTGGGTAACTCTACTATGCGTACCGGAACCTTAGGAAATGGTAATAATGGACAATGGGGATGGGGATATTATGCCGGCGATCATTTCGATTCAAATAAAATCACTGTAGAGAATCATGCACTGGGTGGAACAAGCAGTCGTACCTTTTATAATCGTCTCTGGCCGGATGTTATTAAAGGTGTCCGGGCAGGAGATTGGGTTATTATTGAACTGGGACATAACGACAACGGGCCTTATGATAGCGGTCGTGCACGTGCCTCCATACCAGGTATCGGTAAAGACAGCCTGAATGTCACTATTCAGGAAACCGGAGTACAGGAAACCGTATACTCTTACGGAGAATATATGCGCCGTTTCGTACAGGATGTAAAAGCAAAAGGTGCCCATCCTATCCTATTCTCTCTGACTCCCCGCAATGCTTGGGAAGACAAGGATAGTACGATTATCACACGCGTCAATCACACTTTTGGTCTATGGGCCAAGCAAATAGCCGAAGAACAAAAGATTCCATTCATTGATCTGAATGATATCACTGCCCGTAAATTCGAGAAATTCGGCAAGGAAAAAGTCAAGTATATGTTCTATTTAGACCGCATTCACACCAGTGCTTTCGGAGCAAAAGTAAATGCTGAATCTGCCGCCGAAGGTATTCGGGAATATGCAGGTCTGGAACTGGCTAACTATCTGAAACCAATTGAACAAGATACAATCACTGGTTCCAGCCGAAAAGAAGGATGTCCGGTAGTATTCACCATTGGCGACAGTACAGTCAAAAACAAAGATGATGATAAAAATGGTATGTGGGGCTGGGGAAGCGTAATAGCCGAGATCTTTAATCCGAGAAAAATATCGGTAGAGAATTGTGCTATGGCAGGACGTAGTGCCCGTACTTTCTTGGACGAAGGACGTTGGGACAAAGTTTATAATGCACTCAAACCGGGAGATTTTGTATTAATCCAGTTCGGACACAATGACGGAGGAGATATCAACACAGGAAAAGCCCGCGGTGAGCTACATGGTTCAGGAAACGAAAGTAAAGTCTTCTTAATGGAGAAGACTGGAAAATACCAAGTAGTCTATACCTTTGGCTGGTATCTCCGCAAATTTATTATGGATGCTCAAGAAAAGGGGGCGATTCCCATTGTTTTAAGCCATACACCCCGCAATAAATGGAAAGACGGACAAATAGAGCGCAATACCGAGAGTTATGGAAAGTGGACACGTGAAGCGGCAGAGGCAACCGGGGCTTACTTTATAGACCTGAATAAACTATCTGCCGATAAACTCCAAAAAGTAGGCCCTGAGAAAGCCGCAGCTTTCTACAATACGGATCATACACACACTTCTTTGAAAGGAGCACAAATGAATGCCCGAAGTATTGCAGAAGGATTAAAAACTACAGATTGTCCACTGAAGAAGTTTTTGAAATAGGAGTTATATGAAAACATTGCAGGAATGATCGTACCCAAGAAAGAATATAGAAAATAAAATAGACATGGTTAATTAATCCAAAAGAATAACTGCATAAAACAAATAATCACTTCTTTTGCTCCTGTCAAAAAACAAAACTGGACTATAAATGAGCAATAAGATTGATATCAAAACTCTGAAAGCCTTGCAGCAAGGTAGCCACAAGGCTTTCGAAGAAGTTTTTATCACTTATTATGGTAAGACGAAAGCCTTTATATATGGCTACATCAAGTCGGGTCCAGATGCTGAGGAACTTACGGAAGACTTATTTGTGAACCTTTGGATAAACCGTCATTCTATTGATATTTCAAAATCATTTGATTCTTTCTTACATGCAATAGCAAGAAACTCTGCCATCAACTTCCTGAAACATAAATATGTAGAAGATGCCTATCTAAATAATATCCAAAAGCAAGAATGTAGTTCCACCTCGGAAGAAGACCTGATAGCCAAAGAACTCGGACTACTGATAGACGATACAGTAGAAAAAATGCCGGAACAAAGGAAGAAGATATACATCTTAAGCCGCAACGAAGGTTTAAGCAACGAAGAGATTGCAACACAACTGAATACTACCAAAAGAAATGTAGAAAGCCAGTTAAGTCTCGCTTTGAAGGAAATTCGAAAAACAATCTCATGCTTCTTTTGCTCACTGCTATAAGCAGTTCCCATTCGTTCTTTTAACACCTTAAAAAGAGGTTAAGAAAAAATATATTCACCTAAAACAACAAAGAATCATTTTTCTTCGTATCATTGCAGATTATTATATTTATAATTTTATGGGGAAAAGATTTTTATTTATTGCTACTTGCATAACTTCGACACTATTACTGGCGACAAGTTGTTTAGAAAAAAATGATGTGTATGTTAAAATTCCAGCAGACCAGTTCTTCGATTTTGACTTAAACCAGAAGATAAACCTGTCTGTGGACTATGGCTTCAAAGGAAAAGACTATGTTGTCTTATTCGACCTCTACGACGAAAATCCGATAATAGAAAATGAAAACGGGGAACTTATCAAAAAAGACATCTCTCCTATTTATCGTGCCGCCACAGATAAAGATGGTAAATTTTCCGGAGAGATACAAATTCAATCTGCTCTGTCGGAGGTCTGGTTATACTCAGAGTATGCCGGCACACTTTCTCCCATTCAGTTAGAAGTTACTGATAACTCTATCATGTACAATCAGGAGAAATACATTGCAAAAGCAACAACCCGAGCCTTAACACCTAACAATCATCAATATCCTGACGGCTGGCTGACCTTGGGTGACTGGAGCGCTTTCGGAACTCCGACTTATCTAACACCCGGCAGAGTACTGCCTGATGCAAAAACGTTGTATAACATAAATGAGATCTTCGTCAAATACAATGGAACTGCTATGGAGCAAAGAGATTATGGAAAAGCATTTTTCGCTCCTGGTGTTAGCTCTGAGATAAAAGTCATAAAATCTACAAAAGTCTTCTTATGTTTCATCAGCAGTTCCGCCGCCTGGAACAACAGTGTCGGCTACTTTAGTTACCCTACCGGACAGGAACCCCAAAGTGTATCGGAAGTGCAGAGAATCATTGCATTCCCCAGTGCCACGTCTATTGCCCAAAAAGGTGCGACAGGAGCATTAGTTAGTGGAGACAGGGTGCAGTTGAAATATTGGGACGGAGAAAAATTCCAGGATGAATTTCCGGCAGGAGTAACCATCGGATGGTGGTTGCAAGGAATGGGATTCAATGCAGGAAATATTATACATAAAGTAGAGGGAAGATATAATAGCTTCTCACTTCCCCACCTAAATTCGGATGGGATACAACGAAGTATTTCATTAAGAGAGCCAGACTCTGACCAACTTGTAGCTATCGGATTTGAGGATAATAATGACTATCGTTACAATGACGCCACTTTCTATCTGCAAATAGAAGAGAAGGGAGCAATAGACGAAAGCAACACACCTACAATACCGGATGTCGGAAATCCACCGAGTAACACGGAGAACTTCACTACATACTATGGTACACTGACCTTTGAAGATCTTTGGCCATGGATGGGAGACTATGACATGAATGATGTGATGGTAGACTACTCATGCAAAGTATACAAGAACACGGTTAACAATAGAGTATATAAAATTGAGAATCAATTCATTCCACGTCATAATGGTGGTACACTCCAATCAGGATTTGGCTTCCAATTGAGTAGTGTCTCATCCAGTGATGTAAGTAATATAACAATAGACGGAACCGAACAATCCCAATATATGCAGGGAGCTAATCAGGAGCCTGGACAAAGTCATCCTACTTTCTTATTATTCGATGACATCAAAGGGGTACTTGAAAAGACAATCACAATAAGTTTTGAATTGAACGATCTTGAGGAAGCAAATGTCGTACCTCCATATAATCCATTTATCTTTGTAGAATCGGACAAAGGTAGAGGAAGAGAAGTACATTTGGTAAAATATCCTCCGACAGACAAGGCTGATTTCAGTCTATTCGGTTCAGGCAGCGATGCTTCACGCCCTGATGAAGGCCTCTACTACGTAATGAACAGGCTTAAATTTCCCTTTGCTCTGAATTTGGCAAGTATTAAGGATTTCCCCACACCCGATGAAAGTGTAAGAATAGACTTAGCTTATCCCCAATTCAACGATTGGGTAAAGTCTGAGGGAAAAACTAACAAAGATTGGTATAAGCATCCTGCACAATAGAGTTAGGAAACGAATCAATCCGATAACTCATCTTGGTCAAAAGCTCTCCATATCCATATCAAGTCCGCACTTGCTCCACTCCTATACGGGGAACAAAACAGTGGAGTTGATATGGAGCTGGTGTGGAGAAGATATGGAGTTAGTAAGGTGCAGATAATTTTGTTCCTTTTCTCGGTTAATAAAGAAAGTCTACTCCCAAAAAGAAAAAAAGAAAAAAAGTTCTGTTTTCTTACTGAGCTTTTCATCTGTTAGCTGTATATATTATAAAAGGCAGCCAGATGGACAAGAATATTATCACTCGAATTATTAGGAAATACTTATCCGGACGTTTCTCTTCCGATACAGAAGAAAGGGTTCAGAAATGGATTATTAAAGATAAAAATATTGAGGAAAAAGAAAAAGCCTCACTGGAATATTGGAATGAACTGGAAGCAAAAACCGATCCGGACACTGAACTTGTACTGGACAGAGTAAATCAAAGAATTGGATATAAAGAAATCGTTCACCGACCTTTCTATCAGAAATTGGCACGTATTGCAGCCGTTCTGATTCCACTATTTATGATGACAGGAGGCTATCTATATTATACCTCCACACAAAATAAATGGATTGAAATATCAGTTGCATACGGTGACAAGAAACACTTCTTATTACCGGACAGTTCTGAAATATGGCTGAATGCGGGAACTGTAGTCAAATATCCGAAAGAGTTCTCGAAAGTACAACGCCTTGTACACCTTGATGGCGAAGCTTATTTTTCTATTCGGAAGGACACAAGTAAACCGTTTATTGTAGAAACCTCCCAACTCTCAGTTAAAGTATTAGGAACTAAATTCAACGTAAAGGCTTACGCTGATGATGAACTGGTGACCACTACCCTGACAAGTGGAAAAGTTGAAGTTATCCCTCCCACTCAAGACCCACAGATACTAAAGCCTAATGAACAGTTGACATACGATAAAAAAACATCCGCCGTCAACATTACCGAAGTCTCCCCAACCGATACAGATGGCTGGATCACGGGCAAACTGATATTTTCCGATGCACCTTTCACCGAGATCCTGCAAACATTAGAAAGACGTTATAATGTGACTATCAATCACACAATGAACATTCCTGCCTCCAAACAATATACCGTCCGATTCCTTAAAAATGAAAATCTGGAAGAAATACTGTCTGTATTAAGTGAGATGATTGGCTTCAGTTATCAGAAGCAAGGAAACAAAGTAGAACTAATCAAAAAACAATAAAAAGAAACTGCCTATGAAGAAAAAGAACCGGATTGCAGCTTGAGACCCTCAACCCGGTTCTGAAATGCTAATGCTCTATTTGAAAGTGAACTAAAATAAAGTATCAACCATACAAAGATAATGCAATTTGAGTGCAGAACTTTCATGCTTGCATGAAAAAGTTCTGCCGAAATGCAGCTTATCTTATAAAAATGTACAATAATGAACCGAATAACCATTAATAAACAAATAAATAAGATACTCCTTTTTCTATTTTTTGCCTTTCTCTCATTTAATGCCACAGCACAGAATGACAGAAAGCAAATCACCATACAGAATAAAAACATATCACTGAAAGAAGCTTTTTCCGAGGTAGAACTACAAACCGGATACAGCATAGCCTATGAGTTGTCGACCGTAGATGTAAAGAAGAAAATATCCCTGTCATTAGAAAAACAGAGTATTGACGAGGCGTTATCGCAAATCCTGAAAGACACCCGGTATTCGTACAAAATAACAGGCTACCATATCATTATCACTCCATCCGACAACGAACTACAGAAATCCACCAAGGAAAAAACAGAGAGACCGACCCAAACAGTCAGAGGAATCGTACTGGATTCCAAAACCAATGCACCCATAGAGTTTGCTACTGTAAGAATTATGAATAGCGGTTCTTTGGGCAGTACAACAGATAGTCTGGGAAGATTTCGGATAGACCATGTTCCTGTGGGACGATGCAATATACAAACCTCCTATGTAGGATATAATGCCAATATTTTCAATGAAATACCTGTAACCTCTTCCAAGGAAGTATATATGGAAATCCCATTGGATGAGAATGTTCATTCGTTGGCGGAAGTCGTCATACAACCGGAGATAAAGAAAGATAAACCCCTGAATGCAATGGCCATTACCGGCGGACGTATGATCAGTATGGAAGAGGCAGGCAGATTCGCCAATGGCTTTGATGATCCAGCACGTCTGAGTTCTGCATTTGCAGGTGTGGCAGGAGATGTAGGAACCAACGCTGTAGCTATCAGAGGAAATTCACCCCAGTTTACCCAATGGAGACTGGAAGGTGTAGAAATTCCTAATCCTACTCACTTCGCTGACCTTACCGGACTGGGTGGAGGTTTTCTTTCGGCCCTGAGTACACAGGTGATCGGTAACTCCGATTTCTACAACGGTGCGTTCCCTGCCGAATACAGCAATGCGTTATCAGGTATCTTCGACATGCAAATACGAAATGGTAACAATCAGAAGTACGAACATACATTTCAGTTGGGTATTCTGGGTATTGACATGGCATCGGAAGGTCCGATAAGCAGGAAACATGGAAGTTCCTATATCTTTAATTACCGTTTCTCTACCACTTCCTTAGCCACAGGAAATGACATAAATCTCAAATATCAGGACTTGTCATTCAAGCTGAATTTTCCTACCCGGAAGGCAGGAACTTTCTCTATTTGGGGGATCGGACTGATTGACCGCTATAAACCGGAGATTCTCGACCGTAATGAATGGGAAACACAAGGTGACCGGCAATCCGGAAATACTACTTTTGATAAAGCAGCAGGAGGAATTACTCACAAGTATCTTATCAATGCGGATACTTATATCCGCTCTTCATTAGCCGCTACTTATGCAAAAGACCATACAGAAGCTGATCAGGTGACAGAAGACGATAAACTGGTCCATGTAGGAGATATCCGGAATTCCAAATGGGATATAGTTTTCAATTCTTATCTGAACAAGAAGTTCAACTCCAGCCACATCAACCGGACAGGTATCACAATCACAGGACTTAAATACGATCTGGATTACAAGATCAGTCCCAATTTCGGTTTAGATATACCTATGGAACAGATCTCAAAAGGAAATGGGGAAAGTTGTGTGTTCTCAACATACAGCAGTTCTGTCATCAACCTAAATAATCATCTTACCACCAGTCTGGGCATCACTGCGCAGTATTTCACCCTAAATAAGAATTGGACCGTAGAACCCAGAGCAGCTCTTAAATGGACTTTCAATCCGAAACATGCCCTGGCATTGGCATACGGTCTGCATAGTCGAAGAGAAAGACTTGACTACTACTTTGTGGAACAAGAGGTCAATGGAAAAACTGAATCCAACAGATACCTGAATTTTTCAAAGGCTCATCACTTTGGGCTTACATACGACTGGAATATCAACTCATATATGCACTTAAAAGTGGAACCCTATTATCAATATTTATTCCGTATTCCCGTTGAAGAGAATTCTTCCTTTTCTATCATCAACCATCAGAGCTTCTACCTGGAAAGAATATTAAAGAATAGAGGTTCCGGAGTGAACTACGGTATAGACATCACATTAGAACAATACATGAAAAATGGTTTCTACTATATGATAACGGCTTCTCTTTTTAAATCGAGATACAAAGCCGGGGACCATATCTGGCGCAACACACGTTTAGACAAAAACTACCTCCTAAACGTACTTGCCGGAAAAGAATGGATGGTGGGACGTAATAAACAAAATGTACTAAGCCTTAACGGACGTATCTTCTTCCAAGGTGGCGACCGCTACACTCCTGTAGACGAAGAGAAAAGCCTGATAGAACATGATATCAAATTTGATGAAACCAGAGCTTACAGCAAGAAATTTGATCCTTCTCTCAATGGTGATATTTCTTTCAGTTATAGAATCAACAAAAGGAAAATATCTCATGAGTTTTCCATTAAAATGCTAAATGTAGGTATGCGCACAGGTATGCACTTTTACCAGTACAACGAAAAGACCCATAAGATAGAGAAAGAAGACGGATCGGGTATGATTCCGAATATCAGTTATAAAATTTACTTTTAGTTTATGAAAGAGAACACTTATTGCTTACATCGTTTTATAGCGAAAATATTCTATTGAAATCCTGATAAAAGCAAAGAAGATGTATCAGGAAATTCCCCGGTACCGGAATGAATTATCATCCTTTGTATGAACTAACCGTTCACGACAGACGTTATATCAATAGAACTTTAAATACCAACGATCATGGAAAAGTATCTGATTCATAGTAATGAGTTGCATTTCATCAACAAGGAACGCATTCACAGGGAAGTAGAGAAAATGGTAGAGTCATTAGACATGGCAGCAGGTTCCACCAAAGGGTTCGACCTGTATACCGTAGTAGAAAGTTATTTCACTGATATCGAAAAGCGAAGGGAAATCAATCGCTTACTACATATAGAGAAAGATGAATGCGAAGCCATAGAGGAAGAACTCGGAGTATATGAAATGTGATTTACAATAAAAAATATCACGAGTATTAACTATAATGAATAAAGGGCATAACAACAATTTGTTATGCCCTTTATTCATTTACGGTAATCAATTCCAGACTACTATCAATCCTTTGCCTGATGTACCGTCAGCTGTGGGAAAGGGAAACCAATACCCTCCTTATTGAATACAGAGTAGATGGTCTTGTTCATATCGAAATAAACTCCCCAATAATCCTCGCTTTTTACCCAGGCACGGATAATCACATTCACGCTACTGGCATCCAGTGCATGAAGGGCAACAAAAGGAGCCGGATCACTGAGAATCCGCTTATCTTCGGCAATGATACGACGGGTCGTTTCTTCCACCTTATCAAAGTTTTCGCCATACTCCACACCGATTATCCATTCTACACGACGGGTAGCTTCACGACTGTAGTTAGTCACAGTACCACTACTCAACGCACCATTCGGGATATAAATAATCTTATTATCACCGGTAGTCAGGATCGTATGGAAAATCTGAATCTCACGAACCGTACCCGTGATGCCTTGGCTTTCAATCAAGTCACCTACTTTATAAGGGCGGAGCAGCAATACAATCAGACCACCTGCAAAGTTCTGCAAGTTACCGGACAATGCCATACCGATAGCCACACCGGCGGATGCCAGCAAGGCAGCAAATGAAGTCGTTTCCACTCCCAACTTACCGATAACGGCAATAATCAATAAGATAGTCAGCAAAATGTTCACCAGACTCTTTACAAAACTCTGGATACTGGCATCCACATGTCGCTTAGCCAATAAGCGGGCCAACATTTTATTAAGGAAAGAAATCAGGAAACGTCCTATAATAAAGATCAATACAGCACCAATGATATGGCCACCCGCATTTACTCCCCAGTCTATCAACTGTTGGAGAAATACCTGCAATTTACTAAAACCGTCTTCCACAACAGTTTCAGTTGCAGGAGCCGCTGCTTGTAAAAATAATAACATAATATTTGTTCGTTTGAAGTTAATAATTATACTTTCCCAACGGGATTGAGAAACACCCACCGGTTTACAAAAGTAACAAATATTTCCGATTATCGTTCACTCGATTTGCGTGTTTCAGCGAAAACGCTTAATTTTACCCCCGATTTCAACTAAGGGGTGCCCTAATATGACGGGCTGAGATCATACCCATTGACCTGATCCGGGTAGTGCCGGCGGAGGGAAAAGAAGAAAAGTTCCCCTTTTCTGTATTAATCTTTAATAGTTAAAATTGTAATGAGAAAACATGCAATGGCGGCCTGCCTGTTGATGGCAACGCTGGGTGTCTGTGCGCAGACGCATGAAAAAGACAGCTTGCGGGTGATAAGCCTGCAGGAAGTAGAAATTATCTCTACCCGTGCCACGGGAACCACACCTGTGGCGTTTACCAATGTCAGTAAAGAACAACTTAAAAAGCAGAATTTCGGGCAAGATATCCCCTATCTGTTGTCATTTACTCCGTCAGTACTGACAACAAGCGATGCAGGTGCAGGTATCGGTTACACAAGCATCCGAGTACGCGGAACAGATGCTACACGCATCAACGTAACCACTAATGGTATACCCATGAACGATGCGGAAAGTCATTCTATCTTTTGGGTAAATACTCCCGATCTCGCCTCTTCACTTCAGGACTTGCAGATTCAACGGGGAGCGGGAACTTCCACTAATGGTGCCGGAGCGTTCGGTGCCAGTATCAATATGAAAACACAAGGCATTTTGCCCACACCGTATGCGGAGTTCTCCGGCTCTTACGGCTCATTCAATACACATAAAGAAACCGTAAAAGTAGGTACGGGGCTCATTAATGGACGCTGGGGATTCGATGCACGTTTATCTAATATCCACAGTGACGGCTACCGTGACCGCGCCAGTGCCGACCTGAAGTCTTACTTTGTACAAGGAGGATATTATGGAGACAAGACTACTATAAAATTCATCACCTTTGGGGGAAAAGAAGAAACCTATCATGCCTGGGATGGTCTGGATAAGGAAACACTGGAAAACGACCGCAAATATAATCCCAATGGCGCCATAGAAGATGATAATGGAAACGTAATCGGATTTTATGATAACCAGATAGATTATTATCGCCAGACGCATTATCAATTGTTATTGAATCAGATATTGTCTACTTCGTGGAAATTGAACATAGCGCTACACTATACAGACGGCTACGGTTATTATGAGGAATATAAGAATAAGCGTACACTGATAGAATATGGCTTGGTAACCTTTGAAACAAACGGTACTACCATAGAGAAATCAGACCTTGTACGCCGTAAACTGGTAGACAGCCGTTTCGGTGGTGGAGTATTCTCTTTCGATTATAAAGGAGACAAATTGGATGCATCCATCGGCGGTGGCCTGAATTATTACAAAAACACCCATAACGGCAAGGTGGTATGGGTGAAGAATTATTTGGGTGAACTGAATCCTGACCATGAATATTATCGTAACATCGGACGGAAAACGGATGGCAACATCTACGCTAAGATAAATTATGAAATACTGGATGGAGTTAACTTCTATGCCGATATGCAATATCGTTATCTGCGCTATAAGATAAACGGCAATAATGACAAATGGGACTGGACAGCTGATCCGGCACATCTGCAACCGCTGAATATTGACGAAGATTTCAGCTTCTTCAACCCTAAAGCCGGCATATTCTGGAAGATAAACAATAATAATAATCTTTATGCCTCTTTCAGTGTGGCAAATAAGGAACCGACACGCAATAACTATACTGATAACTTATTTGCCGCACAGCCCAAATCTGAGCGGATGTTCGATTACGAAGTGGGATATACGTTCCGTAAAGGTTGGTTCAATGCAGGCGTCAACCTGTACTACATGGATTATAAAAATCAATTGGTACTGAACGGGCAATTGAATGAAATTGGTGAAGCCGTAGCAGAGAACGTGAAGGACAGTTATCGTATGGGGATTGAACTGATGGCAGGTGCACGCATCACAAACTGGCTGCGCTGGGATGTAAACGCAACATGGAGCCGTAACCGCATCAAGAATTATACGGAATATCTAAGTGATGTGAATGAGGACTGGAAAGATATGTACAGCGAAAGCTGGGGCATCTCTCAGACAACCCGATATATCGGCACTACTCCCATCTCCTTTTCACCGGACTTTATGGCAAATAGTCTCATCTCTTTGGATTATAAAGGTTTTAATGCATCTTTGCAAACGCAATATGTCAGCAAGCAATATTTAAACAATGCTCATCAAGAGGACTGTACACTGGATGCTTATTGTGTGAGCAACCTGAATCTCGGATATACTTTCAAACTGAAAGGATTGAAATCTGTTAATGTAGGTGTGACAGTTTATAATCTGTTTGACGAAACATACGAAAGCAATGGTTATGCATCGGGAAGTGCTGTATACGAAGGCCATGGAAAGAATCAGATAAAGGACAAAGACAGTAAACTGCTCTATACTTCCAATTACGCAGCCTACTATCCTAATGCAGGTATCAATGCGCTGGCACATATTACGCTGAGTTTTTAAGATATGGAACAAACTCTTGAAATTATAGGAACCATCGTCGGTCTTGTCTACCTCTGGTTAGAATACCGGGCGAATATCTATCTTTGGATAGCGGGCATCATCATGCCTGCTATCTACATTTTCGTCTATTACGATGCCGGACTGTATGCTGATTTCGGAATAAATATCTATTATCTGGGGGCAGCCATCTACGGTTGGATGATGTGGAAATACGGCAGTTTTGTAAAACGAAAACTCCATCTACGTATCAAAGAAGGACAGCAGGAACTTCCCATTACCCGTATGCCGATAAAATATTACCTGCCCCTCGGCATTGTATTCGCCGTCACTTTTGTCGGCATTGCCTGGATACTCATTCGTTTCACCAACAGTAATGTACCCTGGCTTGATTCTTTCACCACTGCCCTCAGTATCGTAGGCATGTGGATGCTGGCACGTAAATATGTAGAACAATGGTGGGCATGGATTGTGGTGGACATTGTCAGTGCAGGGCTCTATGTTTACAAAAACCTCAATTTCACAGCAGGACTGTATGCCCTTTATACAATAATCGCTATCTTTGGCTACTTCAAATGGAAGAGGATGATGGAAAGAGTGGTAGAGTGATAAGGTAGTAAGGTGATAAAAGAAACAATGATGAAAGAAAATAATAATAAAAATTCAGTGGAACTCTGCATTCTCTGTGGTGAACCGGAAGCAGTAATCTTAGCCAATGGTGATTATCCGGCCCATCCCATACCTTTGCAGGTACTGGCAAACGCTCCTTATATCGTTTGCTGTGATGGCGGTGCAGATGCTTATATAGATTGCGGCAACGTACCTGATGTTATTATCGGTGACGGAGATTCCCTGAGTGAAGAGAGCCGCCGGAAATATAGTCATATTCTTCATTACATCTCCGACCAAGAAACCAACGACCAGACTAAAGCCGTAAACTTCCTTTTATCACAAGGTAAAAAAAACATCGCTATCGTAGGAGCCACAGGCAAACGGGAAGACCATACTTTAGGAAATATCAGCCTGCTCATTGATTATATGCGTACCGGAGCTCATGTCCGCATGCTGACCGATTATGGCATTTTCATTCCCTGCCATGATACCTGTTCTTTTCCCAGCCAGCCGGGCCAACAGATTTCAATCATAAACTTTGGCGCCCATCACCTGCGAGGTGAAGGCTTGGTATACCCTCTCAGCGACTTCACCAACTGGTGGCAAGGTACACTGAACGAAAGCACGGAAACAGAATTCACCATTCACGCAGAAGGGGAATACTTGGTAGTGATAAACTATTAGTGATTAGTGATTAGTGGGCTGCGCTATTATTCCGCATGGCACTAATCACTAATCACTAACCCCTAATCACTATTTTCTCCTCTCCGCTACCTCCACAAAGTACACGCTCAAACATATCATCCCGATAGCCACCCCCTGTTCCCAAGTAAAGCGGTCCTGCCCCACGATATAAGAAACGACAGTCGTCACAATCAGTATCAGATAGCCATACATGGCCACTACGGTTGTCTTCAGATATTTCAATCCGATGGGCATCAGCCAATAACTAAGGTAAGTAGGGAAAATAAGAATGAATGCCAGAACCACCCACGGCATCCAGTGCCAAGTTCCATGTGCTGCGTCGGCGAACAACGGCGCGTCCCAGCCCAGGATAGTAGATACCACCAGACCGGACAGCGCCGCGCCCCCAAACACATATTTCATTACGGTCACCAAGCCGATCTCTTCCAGCAATTTCTTACTCAGAATCAGATAAATGGCAAAAAATACCGAACTGAGCAGGCACAACATGTTACCTGTAAAGGCATCATGTGCCAAGTCATCGCTGCCTTGGGTCAAGATACACAGCAATGCACCACCGAAACCGAGGGAAATACCGATAATTTTCATCAGTGTAGCCCGTTCGTGCAGAAAGAGAACGGAGATAAGAAACACCCAGATGGGTTGCAGGGAATTGAATATGGCACTACTGACAGGTGTCGTCTTACTGATACCCAGCAAATAGCAGAACATAAAACCATACATGCCGAATGCCCCCAAGCAAATTAACCCGATACGCTGCCGCCGTGTGATAGGTGCTTCTTTCACAAACCATCCTGTCAGCCAGAACGCCACAGCAGCAAAAATACAACGTACCGTAACACCCGTCAATGCCCCCATCCACACGGGCAGCAGGAATTTCAGGGCATTCATATTCAATCCCGCAAATATTCGCGAGACTACCAAACTTAAATTGGCTTCCAGCTTCTTATCTTTCATTCGGATATCGCAATTTTGGTTTCAAGGCAGACAACACAGAGAAAAGAAAATTGTTCAACGTGCATGGATATTCCAAAACTATTCGTATCTTTAGGATGTTCTATGAAAAACAAAAAAGAATAGCCCTATGAAAAGTAAAGAAGAAAAAGACACACTGCGTACCGAAACGCAAGATGAACCTAAGAGCAAAGAACAAGTGCTCATATTCTCTCATCAACTGCGCCGGGAAGTTGAAACTGCCTGCTGCCAATTGGATAACCGCGAAGGACAGAATAACTTAACAATAAACAAGGAGGTAGCAGAATGGCTAAGCAAGTAATATGGTCGCTCGTCGCCAAGAAACAGTTGAAGGAAGCATTCCAGATACTAAAACTAAAGAATGGGAATAATGAGGTTGGTGAAGTGCTCTATGTACAATTACAGAACATATTACACCGTATCAGTATGAATCCGTTCATCGGACAAACAACAGAAGTAGAAAATATACGCTACATCATTCCTCACCCGGGATATACACTTTTCTATCGACATAGCCTCAAGAAGATAGAAGTTGTTGTACTATGGGACAACCGACTAAAAATGGGGGAACTGAAGGTGATCCCTAAAAAGGAATGAGATGTAAAAAAAGTAACGGATTATGATTGAACAAATTCCATCGCATGCCATGCATACCATTTTTGTGTGAACTCATCACCCAAGTTGTATTGACTGGCAACATTACGTACTGTCTCCAAATTCAAATTATCAGGTAAACGGAGAAGTGCGTTTGCAGCACAAAGGGTTTTGTATTCTTCATCAAGAATAACCCTTTTACGGAGAGACAGGTTATCATCTCCGATATAAGTCCTGTGACTTATCATGCGTTCTGACACCAGTCTGCCAATCATGACACCTTGCTCTGATATAAAATAATATGAATTATCAGGTTGCCTGACATAAAGAGTATTATTATTTTTCAAGCTAAAATACTCAAATGCATTATAATTACCAGTTTCCAGATTATAATACCTGAGGTAACGTTCTCTGTATCTCTGCATAAAATGTGGAGTATACTCCAGAACAAGAGGATTTCTATTGCTCGATAATGCAATATATCCGCAAGTTTCCTGACCTGTTATCGGAGCGTAAATAAGAAGTGCAATACCTTCATTGAGAGTAAGAAAGGCAATGGTCCAAGAATTATTCCGCTTTGTCGTAACTACCATTCTTTTAGTAAATCTTCCGATAAAGTGTTCTTGCCTGTAGCGCTTTCCACAACGATCCATAAATAAATCGATTTTGGTCTGCAATATTGAAAAATCTTTCATTGCTTCAGCATATAACTCTTCGGACGACATTGACGATACAAACATGTTTTTATCTTGTTTATGGTTAATGCGAACCAGAAATTGAATAAATGCCTTTCTTACGGGTTATGAACTAAATGATAAATAATCTTTTAGACGCGGATGACACGGATGACGCGGATCTTTTTTTATTTTTTTTATAGCGCAGCCTTTTAAATCCGCGTTATCCGCGTCATCCGCGTCTAAAAAATAATATACCGAATGGCGCTTATCACTTATCACTAAACACTAATCACTTCTTTTCTTTTCCATTATAAGTCTATTTCAACTCCTTGTTCGCAATATTAATGAATATGGGTACAAAGGTACAAAAAACAATCCAACATAGTTAGCAGAGGCCTTTTTTCATGTTATAATAATATTATCCTTGAGTAGTTGCCGACTTTTTGTCAAGAGCAGATTTATGCATTCTTAACTCCGGCAAGTGGTTTATCACTGCTGCCCTTGCTAGTAGCATACCTCTGAAACAGATGGTCTGCATCCCCCGAACGCATCATGTGTTTCATGCAAACAGATGATGCATTTGCCACAAGTAGATGGTGTATTTTCCACAGTTGAATGAAGCAAATGCCACACTTCAATCGGGTAAATGCCACACTAATTGCCCGTTAGAGTGTGGCATTTCAGTCATTAAGATGTGGCATTCGGGAAGATCAAATGTGGCATTTCAGATGGGATAAAAAAAGAGAGGAGAAGCAATGCTCCTCCTCTTATGCTAATTTAAACTTGAATCTGAGTTAAAATTACGGTTACAAATATACTATATTGAAACGCCAAAGTCAAGTTTCCGGGCCTTTATTTCTTCCTGCTTAAAGAAATTCCGCTTCTTATAGCGACAACAGATAGCTTTTGAAATCAGCAAATTCCTTTGTCATCGACAGACTTTGCTTTTCACCTTGCATAAAAGCTTTCAGTTTCGCAGGAATCTCTACGGTTTCGCCGATAATACCTTCCACGGTTTCGAGGAATTTTGCCGGATGCGCCGTCTCCAGGAAAACGCCAGTTTCACCTGGTTTCAATCCTTCTTTCAGAGCACGGAAACCACAGGCTCCATGTGGGTCAAGCAGGTAGTGACATTCCTTCCACGTTTCACGCATCGTTTCAGCAATCTGTTCATTAGTATAAGTGGTACCACTGATTTCAGTAGAAATAGCTGCATGACTGCCACCATAAAGATCGAGCACACGCGCAAAGTTACTCGGATCGCCCACATCCATAGCATTGGCAATGGTAGCGATAGAAGGACGTGGAGTATAAACTCCGGTTTGCAAATATTGATAGAAGATATCGTTACGGTTATTGGCAGCAATGAAACGCTTCACAGGCAATCCCATACGTTTGCCAAACAATCCGGCAGTGATATTTCCAAAGTTACCGCTCGGAACACAGATAACGGCATCGTTCGCCTTGCCTATCTTCTTCAGTTGAGCATAAGCATAGAAGTAATAGAAAGCCTGCGGTAAGAATCGTGCTACATTAATGGAATTGGCACTGGTAAGTTGCAGATGCTCATTCAGTTCTTTATCCATAAAAGCAGATTTCACCAATGCCTGGCAATCATCGAATGTACCGTCTATCTCAAGGGCTGTGATATTCTGTCCGAGAGTCGTAAATTGTTTCTCCTGTATTTCGCTGACTTTCCCTTTGGGATAAAGCACATATACATGAATCCCCTCCACACCGAGGAAACCATTAGCAACCGCACTTCCCGTATCACCAGAGGTAGCAACTAACACATTGACTTGTTTCTTACCTTCTTTTCTGATGAAATATCCTAAAAGACGGGCCATGAAACGTCCACCCACATCTTTGAAAGCAAGCGTCGGGCCATGGAAAAGTTCGAGTGAATAAATATCTTCCGTCACCTTCACCAAAGGAACATCAAAATTCAATGTATCGTAAACGATTTGTTTCAATGTTTCGGCAGGTACATCTTCCCCAAAGAAAGCATCGGCTACGCGATAGGCAATCTCCTGAAAAGAAAGAGTATCAATACTATCATAAAATTCTTGTGGCAAAGGCTTAATGCTATATGGCATGAAAAGTCCTTTGTCGGCAGCAAGTCCCTTCACTACGGCCTCTTCCAGGCTGGCGTCGGGAGCTTGTTTGTTGGTACTGTAATATTTCATAATCAGCTTTTCATAAATTCATTAATAAACTCATCTTCTTTCATCAAACCGTAACTACCTTCGCAAACAGACGCTTCATCAAAGGTCTGTACACTATCCGGTTCGATACCCGGATACCAGATGAAGAAAGGGATCGGTTCATTGGTATGTGTACGGAGCTCACATGGAGTAGGATGATCGGGCAATACGGCAATAGCTACCGGTTCTTCCCAATCTTTCACGGCTTCATATATAGGACCTACAGCACGACTATCCAGATTCTCAATCGTCAGTAGTTTTAAATTCACATTCCCTTCATGTCCGGCCTCATCGCTGGCCTCGATATGTAGATAGACGAAATCATCCGTTTTCAGGGCTTCCAGTGCGGCAGCCACTTTATTTTCATAATTGGTATCATACAAGCCCGTTGCACCTTCCACTGTCAGGCGACGCAAGTCCGCATAATATCCGATACCATTGATCAGGTCTACAGCAGAAATCACTGCCCCCCGTTTCACTTGTGGAAACTTATCAGACAAACGTTCCATCTTAGGACGATATCCGGGACTCCAGGGCCAAATACTGTTAGCCGGGTCTTTCCCTTCCGCCATCCGCTTCTGATTCAACGGATGATTTTTCAAAAGCTCCTGTGAACGCAGGATAAGATCATTAATCAAATCAGCAGTTTGTTGCGGAGTCAGTTCTGCACCGCCTTCGAGAACTGTTATATTCTCCGTACCCGACATCGGTTTCACCAGTAACGGGCGGAAAGATTTCAACGGCACATCGTGCGGTGGCGTACAATCAATACGTTTATCTCCACCTTTGATCACCAATAAATGACGATATTGCACGCCTGTATAGAAACACACCCGCTCATTGCCCAGATGTTCCTGTAAGTACTTCACCAATACATCGGCTTCTTCCGTTGTGATGTGTCCGGCAGAATGGTTTTTAATATGATCGCCTTCAATGCAAATGATGTTACAACGCATTGCCATCTCGCCCGGTTTCAGATCTACACCGATGCTGGCAGCTTCCAGAGGTCCTCGTCCTTCATAAACTTTCGGCAGATCATAGCCCAGAACGGACATATTCGCTACCTCACTACCGGGATGGAAACCGTCGGCAACAGTCTTCAACCGTCCCGTACGTCCCATGCTCGCCAGTTTATCCATATACGGCGTCTTGGCATATTGCATCAGCGTCTTACCGCCCAATGACTCCACAGGCCAATCCGCCATTCCATCGCCTAATATGATTATATGTTTCATTTTATTAAACATTTGCAATACTCATGATATCCGCAAATACACCTGCCGCCGTTACTCCGGCACCGGCACCGTATCCTTGTATCATCATCGGATATTCTTTATAACGTTCCGTAGTCAGCAGAATGATATTGTTGCTACCTTCCAAACCATAGAACGGATGATTTACACCCACTTCCTGCAGGCCGACTGATGCTTTGCCATTCTCCAGTTTAGCAACAAAACGCCAATGCTTGTTCTCAGCTTCCAGTACCTTGCGACGGGCTTCGAAATCCGCATCCAAGCTCGGCACTTTCTTCCAGAAATCATCCAGTGAACCTTCAAAGAAATCATCGGGTACGAACAGGTTCTTTTCTACATCCGACTGTTCCAGTCTGTAACCGGCTTCACGTGCCAGGATCACCAGTTTACGGATAACGTCCTTGCCACTCAGGTCGATACGCGGGTCCGGTTCGGAGTAACGCTCTTCCTGCGCCATCTTGATGGTCTTACTGAAAGGAATATCCGCACTGATCTTATTAAAGATATAGTTCAGCGTGCCACTCAGTACAGCTTCAATCTTCAATATCTTGTCACCACTATGAATGAGGTCATTGATCGTATTGATAATCGGAAGTCCCGCGCCTACATTCGTTTCAAAGAGGTATTTCACACCACGCTGGCGGGCAATCTGTTTCAGTTCACGGTAGTTCTCATATTCCGAAGAAGCGGCAATTTTATTGGCAGCCACTACAGAAACGTTGTGCAACAATAAGTCTTTGTACAAGGAAGCAACTGCCGCACTTGCCGTACAGTCTACAAATACTGAGTTGAAGATATTCATATTAATAATCTCGTCACGCAAAGTTTCCAGCGTACTCGGTTTGCCCTTCTCTGCCAGTTCTGCACGGAAATCTGTCAGATCAAAGCCTTCACGGCTAAACATGGCCCGGTCAGCATCAGCGATCCCCACAATATGTAGCTTCAATCCATTCTCCATCATCAGTTTCTGCTGTTGGCAACGGATTTGTTCCACCAGGCTGCCACCCACCGTACCGATACCGCAAATAAATAGATTCAGTACCTGGTATTCCGACAGGAAGAATGAGTCGTGGATAACATTCAGTGATTTACGCAATGATTTGGCATCCACTACAAATGAGATATTTGTTTCCGAGGCACCCTGAGCACAAGCTATCACATTGATACCGTTACGTCCCAACGTACCGAACAGCTTTCCGGCAATACCCGGCGTATGCTTCATATTTTCACCTACAATAGCTACCGTAGCCAAGTTCTTCTCTGCCTGTATCGGAGAAATCTCTCCCATTTCAATCTCTTTGGCAAATTCCTCGTTCAGCACTTCACATGCCAGATCGGCATCCGCATTACGCACACCGATAGACGTAGAGTTCTCCGAAGATGCCTGGGATACAAGGAACACACTGATACCATTTTTTGCCAGTGCCTTAAAGATGCGGTAGTTCACACCAATCACACCTACCATACCCAGCCCCTGCACAGTAATCAGACTGGTATCATTGATAGAAGAAATACCCTTAATCGCTTTCGTACGCGGATCAGATACTTCCTGCTTGATAATCGTTCCCGTTCCTTCGGGATTGAATGTATTCTTTATTAAAATAGGAATATTCTTGTGGCAAACCGGATAAATAGTCGGCGGATATACTACCTTGGCACCGAAGTTACAAAGTTCCGTTGCCTCTACATAACTCAGTTCGTTAATAGTATAAGCAGTAGAAATCACACGCGGATCTGCAGTCATGAAACCATCCACATCCGTCCAGATTTCCAATTGGTCGGCATCCAATGCCGCCGCAATAACCGAAGCTGTATAATCGGAACCACCACGCCCCAAGTTCGTAACATCTCCCGTCACCTTATCAGTAGAGATGAACCCCGGTACCAGTGCACGCTTCGGCAAAGTGCTGAATGTTTCACGAATCAATTCATTCGTCAACTCGGTATCCAATACATACTTAGAGTGCTTCTTTTCAGTTTTGATAAACTTGCGTGAATCAAACCATTTGGCTCCCGTCAACTCCGCAACGATAATGGACGATAAACGCTCGCCATAGCTGACAATCGTATCGGAAGTTTTTTGCGAAAGGTCCTTTATCAGATAAATACCCTGGAAGATATCTTTCAGTTCATTAAGCAGTTCACCAATTTGGCGTTGCAGTTCCACTTGCCCTTCACCTGCGGGAATCACTTCTTTAATCATTTCCACATGGCGGTAAACAATTTCGCGGAACTCATTTTCGTAAGCAGCATCACCGGCAGCCGCCATTTTCGACGTGTTTATCAGCTTGTCTGTGATGCCCCCCAGTGCGGAAACCACCACAATTACCGGTTCTTCTACTGCTTCTACAATTCTCTTTACGCTCAAAATACTGTTCGCGGAACCTACGGACGTTCCGCCGAATTTTATTACTTTCATATCCTTTATTACTATTGATAAGGTTGATACAATGTGTCGGGAACAGGACGTATATACCTGTATTGACTTGAATTAAATAAGAAAAACTGCTGAAAAATAGTGTAACACGTAGAAACACAAATACTATCCATTAACCCCTAAGGGTCATGGTCATGCACATGGATGTGACTGTATGTTGATAGTACTTGTTCATACTCTCTGTTTCGTTCATTATTGATAAGTGTCGCAAAAGTAATAATAAAAACATTCAATCTATCACATTTTGTGGTTTTTTTGTAATAAAAATATAGAAAGGCCTCAAAAGAGACAGAAATATGCAAAAGAGCGAAGTGTCATTTTCACACATAACCATACAACATTCCACTACCATTGGCATAGTTTTATAACATTTTGATATTAAATTCAAGATATATCATTATATTTGCACTAAATTATCGTAAGAGAATGCGTATGAGTCCAAATATAACTTCCATTTTGCTAATCTATACCGGTGGAACCATCGGGATGATAGAAAACCCCGAAACGGGTGCTTTAGAGAATTTCAATCTCGAGCAACTGAAAAAGCACGTACCGGAGCTGCAAAATTTCACATTCCATATCGATACTTACCAGTTCGATCCTCCGATGGACTCTTCGGATATGGACCCGGAAGCCTGGCGCAAACTGGTACATATCATTAGTGACCATTACGACAGATACACAGGTTTTGTAATTCTGCACGGCACGGATACGATGGCATATACCGCATCTGCCCTTAGCTTTATGTTGGAAGGATTGAGCAAGCCTGTCATCCTCACCGGCTCACAGCTCCCTATCGGAGTACTCCGCACGGACGGAAAAGAGAATCTTCTTACCAGTCTTGAAATAGCCAGTGCACATGATGCAAAAGGCAATCCGCTTGTACCCGAGGTCTGCATCTTTTTTGAGAATCACCTGATGCGCGGCAATCGTACCATCAAGATGAACGCAGAGAACTTCAATGCATTCCGTTCATTCAACTATCCCGTATTGGCAGAAGCAGGTATTCATATTAAATATAATAATGTGCAGATCCGCTTCAAGGAAATGGAACGTGAATTGAAGCCACATTATCTATTGGATACGAACGTTGCTGTGCTGAAACTCTTCCCGGGTATTCAGGAGACTGTGGTGTCGAGCATATTAGGCATTGAAGGGTTGAAAGCGGTCGTGCTCGAAACATACGGTTCGGGAAACGCTCCCCGTAAGGAATGGTTCATCCGCCGCCTGCGGAATGCTTGCGAACAGGGAATAGTAATTGTCAACGTCACCCAATGCAGTGCCGGAACCGTAGAGATGGAACGTTACGAAACGGGCTATCAGTTGATGCAGGCAGGAGTGGTTTGCGGATATGACAGTACGACGGAATCTGCGGTCACAAAACTGATGTTCCTGCTGGGACACGGTTATACGCCTGATGAGGTACGGGAACGGATGCGTACTCCAATGGCGGGAGAAATCACTACTATCTAAAAGGGAATACACCAAAGTTTAAGGTCTTATCTGCTCCGTGTCAAGTCCGTACCAACTCCGTATCTGCTCCGTAAAAAGGTACCTCTATACGGAGCAGATACGGAGTTGGTACGGACTTGACACGGGCTTGACATGGATTTAGTAATACCCAGATACGACTCAAAGATAGTGAAAATTCTTACAAACCCACATATACTATCAGAATAAATAATCCCTGAATCAGATAAGTAAACAGCTAAATTTGTATATTTGGCCAATCATTCAGCAAGTAAATTCCCTTATGGCAAAAGAAAAAACGGTTTATGTGTGCAGCAACTGCGGACAAGAGTCTCCGAAATGGGTTGGCAAATGTCCGTCGTGCGGAGAGTGGAACACGTATGTGGAAGAACTGATACGAAAAGAAGTTGTAAACAAACGTCCGGTATCCGGAATAGAGACAGAAAAGCCAAAGCCCATCGTTCTCAGTGAGATAGAAGCGGATGATGAACCACGTATCAACTTGCATGATGAAGAGTTGAACCGGGTACTGGGAGGCGGATTGGTTCCGGGATCTCTGGTACTGATTGGCGGTGAACCGGGAATTGGTAAATCAACTTTGGTACTACAAACTGTGCTTCATATCCCTGAAAAACGCGTTCTTTATGTATCGGGTGAAGAGAGTGCCCGCCAGTTAAAGCTACGTGCCGACCGATTATCGCATAGCTCCAGCGATTGCCTCATCGTTTGCGAAACGTCATTGGAACAGATTTTCGTTCACATCAAGAATACCCATCCAGACTTGGTAATCATCGACTCTATACAGACTATTTCCACGGAAAGCATTGAATCCTCCCCGGGCAGTATTGCACAAGTACGCGAATGCTCGGCAAGTATCTTGCGCTTTGCCAAAGAAACGCACACACCGGTATTACTTATCGGGCATATTAATAAGGAAGGCAGCATTGCCGGACCTAAAGTACTGGAACATATTGTAGATACAGTGTTGCAGTTTGAGGGTGACCAGCATTATATGTACCGCATCCTGCGCAGTATCAAGAACCGCTTCGGCAGTACTGCCGAACTGGGGATTTATGAAATGCGGCAGGATGGCTTACGCCAAGTCAGCAATCCTTCGGAATTGTTGTTGAGTCAGGACCATGAAGGAATGAGTGGCATAGCCATAGCCTCAGCCATAGAAGGAGTACGCCCGTTCCTGATTGAGACTCAGGCATTGGTGAGCAGTGCGGTATATGGCAATCCGCAACGTTCGGCCACCGGATTCGATATCCGGAGAATGAATATGCTATTGGCTGTATTGGAAAAACGGGTGGGCTTCAAACTGGCGCAGAAGGATGTATTCCTCAATATTGCCGGAGGATTGAAGGTGAATGATCCGGCGATAGACCTGGCTGTCATCAGTGCCATACTGTCCAGCAATATGGATACGGCCATCGAACCGGAAGTTTGTATGGCAGGCGAAATCGGTTTGTCCGGTGAGATACGTCCGGTGAACCGGATTGAGCAACGGATCGGTGAGGCAGAGAAACTGGGATTCAAACGGTTCGTGTTGCCGAAATACAATCTGCAAGGAATAGATACGAAGAAACTCAAGATAGAACTGATACCGGTGAGAAAGGTGGAAGAAGCCTTCAGGACGCTATTCGGATAAAGAAAAACAGAAATAATCAATAATACGACTATGAAGAAGCAATTACATTATCTGTCACTTTTGATCCTACTCTCGCTCTGCGGTTGCGAAGTAGAATTGCACGACAACAACTACGTGGACGCCGAACTGCTACCACTGGAAACACCGATAGAGATACAGTTAGATGCAGAGCAAAGCAGCTCCGGAGAATTATTATTAGTAGAAGGTATAGATGTGAACTATAGCATTAATACCCCGGAGTCTCAGCTTGTCTCCGCCTCTTTCTACATTGGCGATAATCTGGTTTCCGAGAGAAATACTCCACAAGGCAGCTTTCAGGTTTACAATAACAACCTGACGGGAAACGTTCAGGTGAGATGTAAGATTACCACCAAGTCGCTAAAGCAAGGCGAAAGTATACGAGACCAAGTTTACAATGGACAAACATACGAAGGTGAAATGAGCTGGCCTGCCCGCTTCGTTACTCCTCAATTGACTTTCTATCAGGAGCCCGAAGAGACTTCACTGAACGATGTCACGATTCACTGGACATTCAATCTGGAAAAGTATTACTTCAAGGTGATAAACAATGGAGAAGTTATAGTTGAAAAGACCAAGGAAACCAGCATCACTTTGCCCGCACCTTTGTTTGGCAGTCCCTACAGATATATAGAGGTACAAATAGTGGATGAAGCCGGCAACGAACTTTTTCCTTCCTTAATGAAAGGATACAGCTATGCAGGAGTAGATACGTTCTTGAATGGAGGCCAACTGAATCGCCTGTATAGCCTCTACTCTAATATCTTATATACCAGTCAATACGCAGAGGTGAACTCTTACAACATTCCTTCGCTGACCAAAATAGCGGAATTTAAAGAAACCAAAAGTAGTGCAGTGCCTATTGCCGCATCACCCAACTCCGACAAGATAGCTGTAGACTATTCCGACCAGGTTTATATCTTCTCCGGCAAAGATTTAAACCCCATTGCCAAGATAGACTATCCCGAAAGGGGTTATGTACCCAAAGATATATTATTGACATCGGACAACAAACTGGCACTGTATTATAATTACCTCTCCAAGGTATACCTCTATGATGCAGATAATGGACAACTTGAAAAGACCATATCCTTATCGGGAACCAATTTTACCCCGGAAGACTATCCTGAGCCTTGGAATTACCTGATAAACGAAAATTACCTGTGTGAGCCTGTGGTTACCTATGGTTTCTATCTCACGCCTTTACAGAACTTTGAGAGAGGAAAAACTGTTTTTTATTCGCAGTACTACAGCAGTTATTTCTTTCATCCAACCCATCCCCACGAACTTATTATCATGGATCAGAACAACAAAATTTCTATTCTGAATTGCCAAAGCGGAAAGATTGTTCGTACCATTTCCAAAGGAGATGAATACGTTTTCTGCAACATTGATCCGGCAACCGGAAACTACTTGTTCCAAATACCTCATTATATTATCATTACAGATGAGAATGGAGAAGAATTATTCCGGCTGGAAAGCGAAGCTATCTATCCACGCCTTTTCAACAGCACCTTGACGTGCTGGGAAGGATTTGCCCTGAATATAGAACCTTATCTAGAGAAACCATGAAAAAGATTATAATGGCATTAGCCTGCATGATACTGGCAATCACCAGTATGCAAGCACAAGAATTTACGCTGGAGTATAATATCGGGTATGGGCTGTATAGCATGTCCGACATGAAAGATCTTCTGAAAAATGCAGCCAGCAGTAGCCTGAAAGGAGTAAAAACCACCGATGAATTTCCAGGGAACTTTACGCATAACTTCCGGGCCGGCATACAGGTACAACAACATCAGATGGGTATCACCTTCAGCCACCAGAATACAAGCGGACAGAATCACCTGGCCGACCCTACAGGGGAATACAAACTAAAAGTGAAGAATAGCGGAAACCTATTGGGAACATTCTACCGGTTTCACCTCCTGCAAGGGAGAGTCAGTCCATTCTTTGAGTTGTCTACAGGAATCGTTTTCAATACCTCCAAGATGGAGGAATACGTGCGTGTAGACTCACAGGTACAGGAAGATAAACAGACTTTGGTAGGTATCAATGTCTTCTTGCAACCTGCCATAGGAGTGCGCTATAAAATCACTACCTTTGCAGCCATTATCGCAAGTGTAGGCTACGAATGGGATCCCACCGGAAACTTGCACCTGAAAGGGAATAAAGATATGAAGAGTTCTTATGATGCAAACTGGAGCGGACTACGTGTCAGCGCAGGCATTGTCACTTATTTTAAAATGAAATGATACAAGAATACCAACTACGCGTGCTGCCCGAAGTAGCCGCCAATGAGCAACGATTGAAGGAGTACCTCGTACATGAAAAAGGATTGAATGTACAGGACATCAACGCAACACGAATCCTGAAACGTAGTATTGACGCCCGGCAACGGACTATTTTCGTCAATTTGAATGTACGGGTATATCTGAACGAAATGCCCAAAGATAGTGAATATCAACCTACTATATATAAGGATGTAGAAGGAAAGCCACAGGTCATCGTCGTGGGTGCCGGTCCCGGTGGACTGTTCGCTGCACTGAGACTGATAGAACTGGGACTTCGCCCCATCATCGTAGAGCGCGGAAAAAATGTACGTGACCGGAAGAAAGACCTGGCTCAGATTAGCCGGGAGCACACAGTGAATCCGGAATCTAATTATAGTTTCGGTGAGGGAGGCGCAGGTGCTTATTCGGACGGGAAACTCTATACTCGCAGCAAGAAACGTGGAAATGTAGATAAGATATTAAACGTATTCTGTCAGCATGGTGCTTCTACAGCTATATTAGTAGACGCACATCCGCATATTGGAACGGATAAACTACCACGTGTAATAGAGAATATGCGGAATACAATTCTCGAATGTGGCGGAGAAGTGCACTTTGAGACGCGTATGGAAGCTTTAATTATTGAGGAAGATGAAATAAAAGGTATCGAAACCCATACAGGACAAACAATTCTGGGTCCGGTGATCCTGGCAACAGGGCATTCGGCACGGGATGTGTACCGTTGGTTGGCTGCCAATCAAGTGGAGGTTGAAGCTAAAGGTATTGCAGTCGGTGTACGTTTGGAACATCCTTCGGAATTGATCGACCAGATACAATATCATAACAGAAACGGACGGGGAAAATATCTGCCTGCCGCCGAATACAGCTTTGTAAATCAGGTAGATGAACGAGGAGTATACAGTTTCTGTATGTGCCCGGGTGGTTTTGTTGTACCCGCCGCCAGTGGACCGCAACAGATTGTAGTCAACGGAATGAGTCCCAGCAACCGTGGATCTCGTTGGAGCAACTCAGGGATGGTAGTTGAATTGAGGCCGGAAGATTTGGAGAACGAAGGATTGAAGATAGAAAATGGAAAAACAGCTACACAGGATGATAGTGTTGCCTATCCCCAACTCAGCATGATGTATTTCCAAGAGGCATTAGAATATAATTGCTGGCAACAAGGCAATATGCGTCAGACAGCTCCTGCACAACGTATGCAGGATTTTACACGTAAGAAATTGAGCTATGATTTACCGGAAAGTTCCTATGCTCCGGGGCTAATTTCTTCACCCCTACACTTCTGGATGCCACCGTTCATCACTGACCGACTCAGCAAAGGTTTCCAGCAGTTCGGACGATACAGCCACGGTTTCCTGACTAATGAAGCGGTAATGATTGGTGTGGAAACACGAACCTCTGCACCAGTACGGATCATAAGAGACAGGGAAACTTTGCAGCATGTAAGAATTAAAGGATTGTTTCCATGTGGAGAAGGAGCAGGATATGCAGGTGGCATTGTTTCTGCCGGCATTGATGGGGAACGATGTGCAGAAGCAGTAGCTAACTACTTCAAGCTATAACAATTGTTTTCCTTTCACGGTAACACCGTTTATCTCAAATGGTAACTTCATTTACATGCCGGAGTAAAAGCCGTTACATGCCGAGGTAAAGAGCGTTACAATAAGGGGTAAAGGTCGTTACATCCTGCGGTAAATGCTTTTACATAAAGAGGTAACTTGTCGGTAAATACAGTTCACTGATAGCTAGCACATTAACAAAATATCATTATCAAAGCAAATGATTTTCTAACAGTGCATAAAGTTATATGGATGTTTATTGCTAACTTTGCTATACCTTTTTAATGTACATAATGAGAAGCACAACTGACATACCAATGAGCAATGCTATCGTAAATTCTTTTAATGAGATATACACTTCTTACTACAAGAAGTCATTCTTCTTTGCCAAATCATATGTTCATGATGATTTGGCAGCAGAAGATATTGCTTCCGAGTCGTTGATTAAATTATGGGAAAAATTAAAAACAGAGAAAATAGATTATATAGAGCCGCTCCTACTTACCATATTAAAGAATAAAGCTTTGGACTATCTGAAGCACGAAGAAGTCAAACGCACGGCTTTTGAATCTATGGTCGATTGGCATCAACAGGAACTTTCTATTCGTATTTCAACTTTAGAGTCATGCGATCCCAATGAAATATTCTCGGATGAAGTAGAAAGTATCATCCGGGAAACATTAAAATTACTCCCTGAACAAACCCGACGGATATTTCTACTAAGCCGATTCGAAAACAAGTCCAATAAAGAAATTGCCGAACAGATGGGAATTTCCATAAAAGGAGTAGAATATCATATATCAAAAGCATTAAAGGCATTACGGATAACCTTAAAAGATTATCTTCCTCTATTTTATTTCTTCTTCTATTATTAAATTCAGCCATGTATCTCTACCTTTTTGAGAGCAGAAATCTTTTTTTTCATTTTTTCCAATTTTCTTTTAGGGTTGTTTTCACTTTAGTCGTTACTATATAAAACACAATAAAGAATGAATTCCGAATTACTTCAAAAATATATATCCGGCAATGCCACTGAAACCGAAAAACAACGTGTTACCGAGTGGATGCAAGAAAGTCCGGAAAACATGCGCGAATATATGGCACAGCGCAAGCTACATGATATTGCCCTATGGCGCACAGAACCAGTAAAAACAGAAAATAAGCAATTAAAAAAGAACTTTACATTGCGTACACTTTGGATAGAGACTGCAAAAATTGCGGCAATATTTGCAGTGATTCTGCTAGGTACACACTATTGGTCCGAAAAACATCAGACAGAACAAAGTGAATCACTACAATCCATACATGTACCTGCCGGACAACGAGCCGAACTAATGTTGGCAGACGGCACTAAAGTATGGCTGAATTCGCTAAGTACGTTAACCTTTCCGGGACATTTTACCGGTGATGTCCGGAATGTAAAGTTGGATGGTGAGGGCTACTTTGCAGTAACTAAAAATGCAAAACAGCCTTTTATTGTAGAAACAAATAAATGTAACGTCAAAGTATTGGGTACGGAATTCAATGTCATGGCCTACGCAACGGATAGCATCTGGGAAACGGCCTTACTGGAAGGAGCGGTAGAAATCTTAAGCCCCGGTACTACAATGAACAGGATGAAACTAGAACCCAATACAATGGTAAGTCTAAAAGGAAACAAACTGATAAAAGAACGAATCAAAGACCCCGAACACTTTTTGTGGCGTGAAGGCTTGATTTGTTTCAATAATGTATCCGTCAAAGACATGCTGGAAAAGCTAAAGCTATATTACGGAGTAGACATTATTGTAAACAATACTAAAATATTAAACAATCATTATTCAGGTAAATTTAGAACCAGAGACGGAGTAGAGCATGTTTTAAAAGTTCTCAGACTGAATAATAAATTTACCTACAAAAAAGATGACGAGAAGAATGTAATCACTATTAATTAACCTTTTAAAATCGTTTTGCCTATGAAGTAACACACTCGAATAAAAAAGAATGGGACAGTGCTGCAACACCATCCCATGGGTAGTCAATTACGCATTGACAGTTTTTTCTAATAATCTTAAGTAAAAACCTAAAATTAGTAATGCAAATATATGAAAAATATTTTGTATCAGGAATCTATTGTAGAAATTAAACATTTATTCCATATTATGAAAATCACAGCCTTAATCCTGTTTATATTTGTTGGAACAACCTTTGCCACGGAATCTTATTCCCAAACAATGAAAGTGACTGTTGTGGCAGATAAGATATCGACAGCTAAAGTTATCCATGAAATAGAAAAGCAAACAGATTATTTGTTCGTATACAAGGTGAACGAAGTCAATCTGAAACGCACTGTTCAAGTAGATGCAGAAAACAAGTCGGTAGCTGAAGTTCTGAATAAAGTATTTGAAGGTACTGATATTTATTACGCCATGGAAGGTAAGAATATCGTGCTGATGAGTAAGGAGAAGGCAGGTGACGTTGCTCAACAGACCAATAAAGTAACGGGAATTGTGAAAGACAAAGACGGCATTCCTATTATTGGTGCAACAATCATTGAAAAAGGAACCGCAAACGGTACAGTTTCTGACCTTAATGGAAACTTTAGCCTGCAATTGAACAGTCAAGGAACGATAATCATTTCTTATATAGGCTATATCACACAAGAAATCAAAGTAGACAGAAGCAATGAACTTGTCATAGTACTAGAAGAAGATACGGAAACACTGGATGAGGTAGTAGTAGTAGGCTATGGTGCCATACAAAAACGTTCAGTATCCACTGCAATTTCAACAGTAAAAGGTGGAAAAATATCTGACATGCCGACATCGAATATATCACAAAGTCTTGTAGGCATGTCATCAGGCATCACTTTACAACAAATTAGTGGTGAACCGGGTGCCGCACCGGCAATCCGCGTTCGTGGTTCCGGCTCTATCAATAGCGGAAACGACCCTCTATTTGTCATTGACGGCTACCCGACAACAGACGCAGAACTTTTCAACAATATCAACCCTGCCGATATTTCCGACATACAAATATTGAAAGACGCGGCTTCATCTGCAATCTATGGTTCCAAGGCAGGTAACGGCGTTATTATTGTTACTACCAAACAAGGGCAAACAGGAAAAGCTAAAGTCAGCTTCTCCACACAGGTGGGATGGAGCGAGGCTCAAAACTATGTAGATGTACTCGAAGCAAATGACTATATGGATATGATTATTGAAGCTCGTACAAACAACGGAACCATTCAAGACTTCCCCCAACTGGTTCAGATGAGAGAGAGCGGAAACTATGTGAATACGAACTGGCAGGATGCCATCTTCCGCAATGCACTGAATTACAGAGGTAACACCACCATAACAGGAGGAACGGAAACCTTAAAATACAACTTCTCTGCAAACTACCAAAACGAAGATGGCATTTTACTGAACTCTTACTATCGCAGAACGGGAATAAAAGGAGGATTTGAAGCTAGTCTATCCAAAAAGGTAAAACTTGGCGTAAACTTGAACACAACTTATAGCAAAAAGCGCATTCAGCAGCCAACAGGTGGAAATACCGAAGACGTAACAGGCGTAATCGCTCAAGCATTGTCAATGCCACCTATACTCCCCGTTTATCAACCTAATGGGGATTATACTCAAATCGCCCAGCATTATGCCGGCTTAGGTCTCAACAACCAACTCCGCAATCCCGTTGCGAATTTGATGGAAAACCGGAATGACACATGGTCCATCCGCACGATGTCCAACGCTTATCTTGAAGTGAAACCTATTAAGGGATTGACATTGCGCTCATCAATAAACTTCACAACCAACTCTGCCAAAAAAGACTACTACCAATCTGCTTATCTGCTGGGCAAAAAGTACACAGGTAACAAATCTACACCTGATTTAACCAGCATTGATGGCTATCGTATGTCCGGTTTCGGCTATAACACCTACTGGTCCACAACAGCAACTTACGATGTTATGTTCAATGAAAAGCATCACCTGAATGCCATGATTGGATATGACTTCGAATACAATAGTGACTTTGATGTACAGCAGGATGATCGAACAGACTCCGATAACCCTATCGCCTATAATAATACATCCATCACCAATGTAAACGGCGCGGCACTGTGGACGGGGTCTTCCAATTGCTCAAACTATGTGTTCGATGCTATGTTTGCACGTTTAGTTTATGACTATAATTATAAATATGTTTTTTCTGGTTCTGTCCGTCGTGACCGCTCCAGTAAGTTCGGACCGGACAAACGTGCCGGCTGGTTCTATTCCGGTTCGTTGGCATGGAACCTAACGGAAGAAGAGTTTATGAAAAACATAAGCTGGCTCAACATTGCCAAACTCCGTGCCAGTTATGGGGTGACAGGCAATGACCAGATAGGCAACAACTACGCATGGATATCCAGCATTAGTTCCGACCAAAATGTGGTATTCGGCAATACAGCCATATCGACCTACTACCCCAGCGGCTATTCAAACAGGCAGTTAGGATGGGAGAAGAATAAACAGATAGACTTAGGATTCGACATCGGCATATTCAATGCCCTTAATGTTGTTGTAGATTTCTATAAGAGAACCAGTGACATCGTGATGCCAGCTAATATCCCCAACTTCAACGGCATATCAGGCAGCGTTTACATGAATGCCGGACAAATAGAAAATAAAGGTATAGAAATTCAAATTTCCGCCACCCCATTTAAAGGAGAGTTTTCTTGGGAAACAACACTCAGTTGGTCAAAGAATAACAATAAAATTCTGTCGCTTGCCAATAACCAAAACCAACTTGCCAACGCAAAAGCAGGTACCAAATGGGGCAACGTGATAAGGAACTATGTAGGACGACCGATGGGTGACATGTATATGCTCAAAGTAATAGGAACGTTTAACACGGAAGAGGACTTGACCCAATATGCCACAAACGGTACGCAAGGCATTGGCGACTTAATATTTGAAGACTACAAAAAAGATGGCACCATCGACGTCAATGACTATCAATTGGTAGGAAACTACCAACCGGATTTCACCTTTGGCTGGACCAATACTTTTAAGTATAAAGACCTTGACCTGGCTGTTACTATCGATGGGCAATGTGGCGGCAATGTAATTTATGCGGCTGCACGTGCTTTCTCACTGAACCGTTACGATGATAATGTACTGGCAGAGTCCGGGCTGGGACGTTGGATATCACCAACTAATACCGGAAACGGTACATCACACAAGGCCGGTACAAACAACTTGGGCAGCAACATCGGACCTTCCACAAGATACCTTTATGACGCAGACTTCCTGCGTATCCGCAATATATCCCTCGGATATACATTACCGAAGAAGTTCTGTAAAACAATAGGTATAGAGGGGTTACGTATCAGTGCCAACGTACAGAATCTGTGGACTTTTGATAAATATCCGGGATATTCTGTCGAAGCAAACTATGAAGGAAACTCCGCAACAAACAATGGTGTGGACTTCGGTGGATATCCCATCTCACGCACTTTTACTTTCGGCCTTAATTTTAACTTTTAAAAACAACGCAGTAGTATGAAAACTCTCAATAAACTTATATCGCTTGCAATCATTTCCATGACAAGTCTTGTCTATACTGCTTGTAGTGACAGCTTTTTTGATCGCTATCCTACCGATTCCATGCAGATGGAAACTTATCTGAAAAATGATACCGAATTGCAAAACATACTCTTCAATGGTTATTACCATTTACAAGACATTACATTAAACGTTAACTACGTCAACAGCCTGGCTACAGACGAAGGATACGACTACAAGAAAAACAATTCTGTGGATCACATTAACCTGAATGAAAGTACATGGGATGCAACGTTAGGAATCACCAGTGAGATATGGGAACATTGTTTCAATATGATAAACCGCTGCAACAACATCCTATTAAAGCTGGACAATGCTACTGAAGCAAACAGGACACAATACGAAGGTGAAGCCTGCTTCCTCAGAGCATATGCTTATTTCACGCTCGTAAGGCTTTTTGGACCGGTACCTGTTACTAAAACTCCAATTGAGGACTACTCCACCCTCTACAGCTATGGACGGAGTAGCGTGGACGAAGTCTATAACCTAATAAAAGAAGATTTGAAAACTGCCATAAATAATCTTCCCGACAACTATTCTGCCGACAACATGAAAGGACGAGCAACAAGAATAGCAGCCTATACCATGCAAGCTGATGTCTTCATGACGTTACAAGATTTCACCTCAGCCCAAAAGTCTATAGAAAACATACTAACCTATGCCAATCAAAATGGTGAGAAACTCGGTTTGGAAAGTGATGTTCTACGAATCCATGCTTCGGATAATCCCATGGGAAAAGAGATCATTTTTGCGGCTCAATACAACAACGGTGCAACGGTAGTAGCTAATCCGCTTATGGGACGCTCCATACCGGCAGCTACACCTTCTACCCAACCCGCCTACATCTATCCGGACGGGACAAAATCAACCATTACCACTTCACAAGGTACCAGTTGCATGCTGATGACGTGGGAGCTCTACAACACATTCAAAGCCAACAGCAATGACCAACGTTTCCGGAAATTAGTCTATAACGGAATTTATACGAACGAATATGTATCTGTAGCCAGCGAAGAGGTGGACGTAACCAAGGAAGGATATACTTACCTCCCCGTCACATTGAAATATTTCGATTTCGGAAATGAAGGTATGACAACTTGCGCATCTGGTAACGACAACATCATATACCGATTTGCAGATGTTTTATTGATGTACGCTGAGTGCCTAAACGAAATAGGAGCCCCCGAATCTGCCGCCAACTACTTGAATCAAGTGAGGACACGCGCTGGACTGGCTAATACAACTGCCGCTACACAAGAAGAGATGGATATAGCCATCGAAAATGAAAGAATGCTGGAATTATGTTTCGAGGGGCACAGATGGTATGACTTGGTTCGTAGAGAAAGAATTACGAAAGTGATGGAAAATCACTTTGCCCACCGTATACAAGGGCTCAATCCCACTCTTCAGTCCGGCAATAATGGTATGACTGTAAACAACGCATCCGATGCCACCGGTACCCCGGGCACATGGAAGTGGACGGGTTCATCTGCCGCTATCTTGTTCGGCATTCCTTACGACCAGATTCAACTATCAGGCGACTGGAAACAGAACGAATTATATTAATAACTATTATTTATAAAACATGAAAAGTAATCTTCTTGCCGGTAGCCTATGTGCTGCTGGCATCATTATACCGCAAATAATCTTTGCCGGTGACAAGAACAGGGAAGTAACCCCTGATAAACCGAATATCATTTTCATCTTAGCTGATGATATGGGATATGGTGACTTGTCCTGCTATGGAAATCAATATGTGAAAACTCCAAATATTGACCGATTAGCCGAAACAGGAACACGGTTTAACCAATGCTACGCAGGAAGTGGTATCAGTTCACCATCAAGATGTGCACTAATGACAGGAAAAAATACGGGAAATACCCGTATACGAGATAATATGTGTACAGCTGAAGGCATTGCCGGAATCAAAATAAATCCAAACGGTGATTCCACAATCGTCAGAAGGGCTAACCTATTACAACAAGATACGACCATTGCCACTGTACTAAGCGCAGCAGGCTATCGGACTTGTCTAGTAAACAAATGGCATTTGGACGGCTATGAAAAAGAGGCCTCACCCAACCATCGCGGATTTGATGAGTTCTATGGGTGGACTATCTCTACAGTGCACAGCAATTCTCCTTATTATTATCCCTATTACCGTTTTCATGGCGATTCGCTCATCCATATCCCTGAAAATGCAGATGGAAAACATGGCATCCACAACAATGACTTGAGCACCAATGATGCCATTGCCTTTGTGCAGAGGAATAAAGACAACCCATTTTTCCTCTACTTAGCTTTTGACGCTCCTCATGAACCTTATAACATAGATCAAACAGGATGGTACGAAGGACAGGAAACTTGGGAACCGGACACTAAACGCTACGCCTCACTAATTACTCATATGGACGTTGCCATCGGCCGGTTATTGGACAAATTGGAAGAACTCAACCTACGAAAGAACACATTGATTATTTTTGCCTCGGACAATGGAGCAGCTATTCAGGCTCCTATTAAGGTATTAAATTGCAATGCAGGCTTCAAAGGTCGAAAAGGAATGCTCTACGAAGGGGGAATCAGAGTACCTTTCATCGTAAACCAACCGAAAAAAGTTCCTGTACAAACACTTGATAATATCATCTATTTCCCTGATGTAATGCCTACATTAGCTGCACTGGCTGAGGCGACGGAATATTTGCCAGAGCATATCAACGGCATAAATATCTTACCTCTCTTTTATGGAAAACAGGTTGATACAAACAACCGTTTACTCTATTGGGAATTCCCAGGCAAACAGCGTGCCGCCAGAAAAGGAGATTGGAAATGTGTAACCATCAGACCTAACCAACCCTTAGAATTGTATAATTTGAAAGAAGATCCGGAAGAAACAAACAACCTTGCAGAAAAACACCCGGAAATAGTAAAAAAGTTCGATCAAGAAATGCAAAAAATGCACATACCTACCCCCAACTGGCCTCAGCCGGGAGAAGTATTCTGACACTTATTTAAATACCACAAGAAATGAGGGCACTCTAAGCCCTCATTTTTTGTTTAAGGTGTACAATCACCATTATGAGCTAAAATAATACAGGTATATACTAATTTATAGTCTACTAGTACTTTTCGTACAAAAATACAGTTTTTTGAACTGAAATACATTCTCTAACCTTCTTGAAGTTCCGACATTTGTATAATGATAAATATCAAGCAAAACAATAAAATAACAACCAGTTGAATTTATTCGACTTGAATCTTTTTATATAATAATGTACTCGATGAAAAACATTCTTATTACTTTACTATCAATGCTTATTCCAAGCAGTGTAATTATGGCACAATATCAGAATGTGCAGGAAAAAGCCCCTTTGGTGAATGCACCTTTAGAAAAATTTGTATCGCAGCAAAAAACACTTTTCAATTTCAATTGGAAATTTCAGTTAGTTACAGAAGAAAATAAGAATGCTGATTTCGCCTCCCCTTCATTAGATGACTCCTCCTGGAGTGTTCTTGACCTGCCACACGATTTCCAATTTGAACAACCATGGACGGAAGCTGGTGGTGGTGCCCGTGGCTTTAAGCCTATGTGTGAGGGATGGTACCGTAAAACTTTCCAGGCAGATCAATTATGGAAAGAAAAACGCGTAGTGATGGATTTCGGGGGAATCATCTACTTGGGTGATGTCTACCTGAATGGGCACAAGATAGCCTCAACAGATTACGGATATGTAGGCATTGAAGCAGACCTTACTCCTTATCTGCATTTTGACAAAGAAAATGTGGTGGCTGTATATGCTTCTACCGGTCCTAAAAAAGGCTCCCGCTGGTATACAGGCGGCGGATTGTTCCGTGATGTTTATCTGCAAGTACAAAATCCTATCCATATAGCACGACACGGGCTTTATATTACTACTCCCGAAGTCACATCTGATGAAGCAATAGTTGCCATACAAGTGGAAGTAGATGGTTGGCAAAAACATGAAGTATTGGTTCGCACCACAGTTCGTAACCCGGAAGGAAAAGTAGTAGGTTCTACCCAGAATACCATGCCCGCACATACTCACCAAGTTTGTACTGAGTTGAAATTACCTGCAATAACTTTGAAGGATCCGCAACTCTGGTCGTGCAATACACCACAACTGTATAGTGCAGATGTGGTCGTGGTGGCAGATGGCATGGTAGTAGACAGTATTACGGAACAGTTCGGTGTCCGCAAGTTGGAGTTTTCACCTGAATTTGGTTTCAAGCTTAATGGAGAAAAGATATTCCTGCAAGGCAATGCCAACCACCATGATCTCGGTGCATTAGGGGCTGCTTCTTACGATAGGGCCATTGAACGCATGATGCTACAATTGAAAGCTTTCGGTTATAATACAATTCGCTGCTCACACAACCCCTACAGTGACAGTTTTGCCCGCATTGCAGACCGCGTAGGTATGCTCATTGTAGATGAATTAACAGATAAATGGAGTGATAATGATTATTGGGGTGGTCGCCGCCCATTCACTCAGATTTGGTCTGACCTGATTATAGAATGGATAAAACGTGACCGTAACCGTCCATCAATCATCCTCTGGAGTTTGGGTAACGAGTTGCAAATTCGTGAAGGATGGGCCGGTTTTGGAGGGATTAATGATTGGGGGATCACTACCTATCGCATTTTCAACCAATTAGTGAAGCGTTTTGATGACAGCCGTCTGACAACAGTTGCAATGTTCCCTGCACGTGCCGGTGCCATCACTCGCCACGACAAAGACTTCGACAGTTACCTTGTTCCACCCGAACTGGCTTGTGCCACAGAAGTTGCTTCATTCAACTATCAGTCTGACAAGTACGCTGCTTATCTTCAGCATAAACCAGACCTCATACTGTTTCAAAGTGAAGCCGAGACTAACAAACTACTGGAGCCTTTCTATAATATGGATAGAAAACGTACGGTAGGTATAGCTTATTGGGGATCGGTCGAATACTGGGGAGAATCCAATAAATGGCCCAAAAAAGGATGGAATTATTCGTTCTTCGATCACACCATACACCCTTATCCACAGGCTTATCTTATCAAATCTGCCTTCATGCCGGAAGTTCCGGAAGTGCATATTGGCGTAGTAGATGCAGCCGGTGCCGAGAGCGTTAGTTGGAATGACGTGATAGTGGGGCGCATGGCACTTAATGAACGTTGGAATTATGAACCGGGCAGTAAACAGTCGCTCTTCACCTACACCAATGCCCACTCAGTAGAGCTGTTGGTAAATGGCAAAAGTATAGGCACTCAGCAAAACGATACGACAAAGATCAATCTGCGTAATATGATCTATTGGAAAGATGTCCCATATGGCAATGGTGGCTCACTGGAGGCTATTGCTCGCGATAAAAATGGAAATGAAGTTGCTCGTCATCGCATTGAAAGTGCAGGAAAAGCTGTAGCACTCAAGATAGAAGCGGAAACACCAACCGACTGGAAAGCCGATGGTATGGACTTGCAATATATCAATGTCACAGCAGTTGATAAAAAAGGACGCCCCGTGTGGACATACAACGAACCGCTTACCTTGCAAATAGAAGGTTCTGCCCGATTAATAGCATTGGATAACGGCGACCATTATACACCTGACCTTTTTAATGGCATTACTACCAAACGAATGCATCAAGGACGTATGCAAATTATCCTCCGAAGCAACCGGGAAGCAGGTGAAGTGAAACTAAAAGTTACTTCACCGGGTTTAAAAGGAACTCTTCGCCTGAAAACAATCATCAATTAGAAGAAGTAACAATAGAAACACATTGAAAAATTAATAAACTATATCTATTAAAGACATGAATAAAAGACTAAAATTAATAGCAGGCATTTTTTGGGTAACCACCATTAACTGTTATGCGCAAATCAAAGAATTCGACCCTTTATTAGATTCTAAAGCCACAGTAATCCCAGCACCTTCCCAGGAAGAATGGAACAGTAATTATATGTGGTATCCGGGACAATTAGCCGCCTTCTATCACCAAGGCAGGACGGGTAAAGGAGTTATGGGATTTCATGTACCGTGTATTCGGCGATTGGATGGATCAAGGACATACCCGCTTTCCCGAAAACTTCCAGACAGAGGCTTCAAGAGCCAAACAACTGAAGTTTTACAGACGTCCTTATGGTTTAAGCCTTTGCCACGGTGCCAATGGAGTGCCTGCGGTAGTAGGTGTCTTAAATGGGCTTACTGGCTTCAGCCAATCGGCAGAAAAGCCCAATGAATATACCATTAAGCCTGAACTTTTGCACCTCAAATGGATAACCTCAAGGATTCCCGTCAAAGAAGGCTTTATCAGTGTAAGACTTAACGCAACCGGAGACAGTACAATCGAAATTCCCAGTGGTTGTATAGCCAGAGTCATCACCAAAGGAAAAGGCAAATTATTAACATTAAGAAAGGCAGGTATATACAAATTCAAAATAATTGATTAACTTTCGGACATAAAAAAACAAATACTTATGAAAAGACATTTAATGACAGGGGGACTTCTGGCTCTTATACTTGCTGTAAGCTCCTGCACATCAACAAATGAAAAGATCACGTCGGAATCCTTCCCATCACCTTTGATGGGTTGGAGTTCCTGGAACACTTATCATGTGAATATCAATGAAGAGTTGATAAAGAAACAAGCAGATGCTTTGGTTGCTCATGGCTTGAAAGATGCCGGTTATCTATATATCAATGTAGATGATGGTTTCTTCGGTTGGCGAGATGAAACCGGAAAGATGCATGCACATCCTGAACGTTTTCCTAACGGGATGAGACCTATATCCGACTATATCCATTCATTAGGTCTGAAAGCAGGTATTTATTCGGATGCAGGCGACAATACTTGTGGTTCTATCTATGATAATGATGCCAATGGCGTAGGATCAGGACTTTACGGACACGAGCAGCAGGACATGGACCTTTATCTGAAAGAATGGAACTATGACTTCATCAAGATAGATTATTGCGGTGGCAGAGAGTTAGGACTCGATGAAGAAAAACGTTACGCAACCATTTGCGAGGCTATCAAGAATACCGGACGCACCGATGTTTCCATTAATATTTGTCGATGGGCTTTCCCAGGTACCTGGGCCAAAAGCATGGCGCGTTCCTGGCGTATCAGCCCGGATGTACGCCCTCGTTGGGAAGCCATAAAGACCATTATCCGGAAAAATCTCTACCTATCAGCTTATGCCGGTGAAGGACATTACAATGATATGGATATGCTGGAAATCGGTCGTGGATTGAAACAGGAAGAGGAAGAAGTACATTTTGGGATGTGGTGTATCATGAGTTCGCCGCTACTTATCGGTTGCGATATGACAACCATCCCCGAACCATCTCTGGCTTTGCTGAAAAACAAGGAGTTGATAGCTCTGAACCAAGATCCGCTGGGATTGCAGGCTTATGTGGTGCAGCACGAAGATAAAGAATATGTATTAGTGAAGGATATTGAGCAAAAACGCGGACTTGTGCGTGCCGTGGCTTTGTACAACCCATCAGATACAATATATGACTTCAATGTCCCCTTTGAAAAGCTTGAATTGGGCGGAAAGATTAAAGTCCGCGATGTGATAAAAGGTGAGGATTTGGAAGAGATGACAGACTATATCCGGTTATCACTACCGCCACATAGCGTTGCAATATGGAGACTGGAAGCAGAAAAGCGCCTTGAACCTGCTTTTTATGAAGCAGAGTGGGCTTATTTACCTTGCTACGATGATTTAGGCAAAAATCCCAAACAGATATTCTACGCTGCATCTCCGGCCTGTTCCGGCAAAATGAAAGTATCGAATATCGGAGGCAGTGAAGAGAACATAGCCGAGTGGAAAGAAGTGTACAGTGAAGAAGGAGGTGAATATGACATGACCGTATATTATAGCTGTAATAAGAGCAGAAAGCTGGAAGTATCTGTTAATGGAACTAAGACGGAAATAAAAGACCTGAATAGCGGTGACAAAGAAAAAGTTGCATCGATTACCATTCCTGTGACTTTGGCAACCGGCAATAACGTAATCCGTATGGGAAACAGCTTCGGCTGGGCACCGGATATCGATTGCTTCAAGTTAACTAAGCGACACTAATTAAGAATTGTCTGATAAGAATTGAGGTTGTGCCTTTATTTGACACAACCTCATTCACCATATTACAGGAATTCTTTTTTCAACTGCTCACACCAGTCCGCTATACGTTTATCCGTGAGTTTCGACTGGTTCTCTATATCAATCACCAGCCCACACCATTTACCATCCCGCAAGGCCCTTGATTGATTAAATGAATAGTTTTCAGTAGAAGTGAATCCTACAAGGGTAGCTCCTGCCTTTTCAAAGGCATCAGCCAGTATTCCCAGTCCGTCGACGAAGTTATCAGGATAACCGATCTGGTCACCCAGCCCGAAGAGGGCGACTTTCTTATCTTTCAGGTCGAGACTTTCTATCTCCGGTATCATTTCATCCCAATAGGTAGGCAATTCACCATCAAACCAGGTGGAGGCACCCACAATCAGTTTGTCATAGGCCTGAAAATCATTCTGCCAGGCTTTTTCTATCATAATCATTTCTACTTCTTTGTGTCCGAGCTTCTCACGTATTTTCTCTGCGATATGAGAAGTTTTGGCAGCATTCATTGCATAAAATAATCCTATCTCTTTCATAATGACTTATTATTAAATTAATATTCCAACAGCTTCTTGGCTGCTTCATAAATTCTATCTGCACCCGGCAGAATGGCACGTTCCAGTATCGGATTAAAGCCTACAGGAGTAAAGGTAGAGCCTACACGCTGCACCGGTGCATCCAGGTAACGAAACAAGTCTGTACCAATACTGGCTGCTATCTCACCACCGAAACCACCAAAGACTTTGTCTTCATGAACCACCAAGGCTTTACTGGTCTTCTTTACAGACTCATAAATGGTTTCTTTATCCAACGGTATCAAAGAACGGATATCAATTACTTCCACACTCCAACCGCCTTCTTTTTCCAAACGTTCGGCAACGTTCAGGCAGAAATGCGTTGTATTGCCATAGGTGATAATACTCAGATCACTGCCCTCACGACGAATACGAGCTTTCCCAAAAGGAACTTCAAAATCATCAGGGACGATGGTGGCTGCTTCTACGGAGTTATATAATGCTTTCGGTTCAATAAACAGCGTAAACCCACGGGAACGTATACTTGTACGGAGTAATCCGGCAGCATCATCGGCAAAGGATGGACAAACAATCCGCGCTCCGGGCAAAGTAGCCAAAGCGCCCTCCAGATTTTGCGAGTGATAGAGTCCACCACCGATATAACCACCCGAAGCCAGACGTAAAGTTACATTAGGAACAAACTGTCCGTTGCTGCGCCAATACTCATGGGTACATTCCACATATTGTTCTACGGCAGGCCAGAAATAGTCGGCAAATTCCGCACCCTCTATCACTACCCGGATTTTAGGATCAAAACGGCTCATACCATTTGCTGTGCCGACAATATAATCTTCGGCAATAGGTGCACTGAATACACGAGCTTCACCAAATTCCTGTTGCATTCCTTTGGTTACATTGAACACGCCCCCTTTATCCCGGTTGGCAACATCCTGCCCCCAGATGAAGGTATTAGGATTATGGCGGAACTCTGCCTTCAGCGTCTCATTGATGGCAGTTACAAAGAATTTCTTCTCTCCTTCTGTCTCACGATGTGTTCCATCTTTATATTTTTCCGGTTCGTAAGGTTCCGGCAATACATAGTTGAAAATGGTTTTAGGATCGGGATCGGGAGCTGTCAGCGCCTTACGATTGGCAGCAGCCAGGTCTTTCTTTGCTTTCTCTTCTATTTCTTTCAGCTCTTCTTCGGTGAGACGCTTGTAACGCAACAGCATCCGGCGGAACTTCAGCAACGGATCAGCCTCTTTCACATAAGCCAGTTCATTTTCATCCCTGTACAAAGTATCTTTGTCAGAGTTGGAATGGGAACCGATACGGACACAATTGGCATGTACGATTACCGGATTCCGGTTCAGCAATGCATACTCACGGGCCTCAGTCATGGCATTCATGGAGTCGAACACATCTTTTCCATTACAATGGATAATCTTCAGATTCTTGAATCCGGAGAAGTTATCCGCCACTTTACGGGCTGCCGTCTGGTCTTTCTTCGGAACAGATATACCATATCCATTATCCTGCCATACAAAAATAACGGGCAGGCGCTCAAGGCTGGCACCATTGACAGCTTCGTAGACAAAGCCTTCGGATGAGGCAGATTCACCGTGTGAAGTAATGACGACTCCTTTATGGTCATAATATACCATTGCACGTGCCACACCGGCTGCATGAAGATCATGCGTACCTGTAGCCGAGGATATATTCTCGATATGCCATTCGGGTTTGGCAAAGTGATTGGACATATGGCGTCCGCCACTTCCCGGATCAGTAGCTTTGGAGATGCCATTCAGTATAAGTTCTTCTGCCGTCATTCCGGCAGAAAGGGCAGTCAGCATATCACGGTAGTAAGGGAAAAGGAAGTCTTCTCCTTTGGTAAATACCTGTCCGATGGCCAACTGTATGCCGTCATGTCCGGCATACGGAGCGTGAAAGGACCAGCCAAGGGACTGCAACAGGTAAGCGGGCGCCTTTTCATCGAGCGCACGCCCCAGCGTCATCAGGTAATACCATTTCTTCAGCAGTTCCACATCTGTGGTTTTTATATTGTACTTTTTCATACTTATCAAGGTATTAAGTTATTCTTTCCAGTTTTCCAAATAATCTTTAATAAAATAGAGGAAGTTGCCACCCAATGAACCATCTACGACTCTATGGTCATAAGAAAGGGACAGATACATCTTATGGCGGATGGCAATCACATCCCCTTCCGGGGTCTCTATTACGGCAGGCTTCTTCTCAATAAATCCTACTCCCAGAATGGCCACCTGAGGCTGATTGATGATAGGTGTACCGAACAAAGACTTGAATGTACCGAAGTTCGTAATCGTAAAAGTACCGCCGGAAATATCATCGGGCATCAGCTTGTTATCACGAGCCTTGAGTGCCAGTGAATCAATGGCTACGGCAAGTCCGTTCAGGTTCAGACGATCGGCATCACGAACCACCGGAACAATCAGATTGCCATCATTCAGAGAGACGGCAATACCGACATTGATATGTTTCTTGAACAGGATATTATATCCCTCTACCGATACATTCACTTGCGGGTAAGCAGCCAGCGCCTTCGCCACAGCTTCTGTGATGGCAGGCATATACGTAAGTTTCACTCCCTCACGACGTAAGAAAGCATCTTTATTCTTATCACGCCACTTCACAAGTTTCGTTACATCCACTTCCACAACATTGGTCACGTGTGGAGAAGTATGTTTAGACATCACCATGTGGTCGGCTATCACCTTACGTACACGATCCATCTCTTTCACTTCAACACCTTCTGCTGAGAATGTGCCGGAAGCAGGTGCAGTACGTTGTACTTCAGGAGTTGCAGCAGGTTTAGCAGACGACCGGGCAGGTGCTGTAGCTACCGGTTGGGGCGCAACGCTTGCAACAGGTTGCGGACTTGGCTTAGCAGCAGGTTGTGCCGTGGTGGTACCGCCACTTTGTTTCCGGACAATGTAACTCTTGATGTCCTTCTTGCTCACCCGTCCCTGATATCCGGTACCCGGAATAGTATCCAGTTCTTTAGGCTGAATGCCGGCCTCACGAGCCAACTGAAGGACTACAGGCGAATACCAACGTTCTTCTTCCGATTTTACAGCCTTGACTTGAGGAGTTTCCTCTGAGGCAGCCTTAGAAACAACCGCAACACTTTCATCAGTAGCGGAACTCTGGAGAGTCTCTACACTACCCTCATCCTCGGAGTTCTCACCTCCGATATCGACAATAGCCACCACTGTACCCACAGCTACGGTGTCTCCTTCCTTAAATAAAATTTCCACAACTTTACCTTCTACCGGAGATGGTATTTCGGCACTAACCTTAGCGGTATTTACTTCAAACAACACATCATCTTCCTTGATGACGTCTCCTACTTGTACCGACCACGAGATGATGGTACCTTCGGTTATACTTTCACCCAATTTGGGCATCTTTATTTCAAATCTTGACATATAGTTGAGTTTTAGGTTCTCAGTTCATTATATATACAACAAACAACTGAGTAGTAAGTTTTTAACTTAAGTAAAAGTTAATGCGGATTTATGATATATCCACTCTTTGCAAGCATACTTTTCCGCTTTCAACCGTTCGATGGCTTCCATATCTCCGGCAGAGAAGCGGTAAATCCGGTTATCGTCATCATCCACAAAGGAGTGAAAGAGCAAATGCATGAAACGCTTGATGTCCATAGGGTCAGACAAAAACTCTTTTATATTAGCAACTTCACTCCGTACAGAAGGTACTGCACGCATAGTACGAGAGCCCGGCAAACGGTTTTCCGCATCCGGATCGCCATTCAATGCCGCATTCAACGTATCCAGATCAGTTGAAAACAACAAAGTACAATGATACATCACACGGTCTTTGTGTATGCACTGCGCACTACCTGATATTTTCCGTTCGTCCACATAAATACCCAGACGCTGGTCAGCATAAGCTGAAACGCCTACCTTTTCGAGGAAATCAACGACCTGTTGCAGGTAATATACAAAGTCCGGCTGCTTTACGGTTTCAATAAAACTCAGGTTAATGTTTCCTCGGTCATGATATACAGCCCCTCCACCGGAAAAACGGCGTGCCAGGGTTATTCCCTTTTCATCCAGAAACCTCTCGTCCGCTTCCGCCGCCACACTCTGATGTTTCCCAATCACTACGGAAGGTTCCGACTGCCAAAGCATAAAGAAGTTACCTCGCTTCTGCTTCAACAAATACTCTTCTGCTGCCAGATTAAAATAGATATCCGTACAGCGATTATCAATACAGAACATTATGCAAACAAAGTTTCATGGAAGATTTCACCGACCGTCGGATGCGGAAAAACAGTCTTTTGAAATTCTTCCACTGTATATCCGTGCTGCACGGCAAGTCCGGCAAGAACAATCAATTCGGAAACTGGGTTTCCCAGCATATGGCAGCCTATCACCCGATCATCGTCATCCAATATCAACTTACAAAGCCCGTTCACCAATTCATTCTCGGCTACAAAACGACCGGAATAGGCCATCGGCAGCTTCTGCACATGATAACTGATACCGGATGCTTTCAGTTCTTCCTCAGTCTTACCTACTCCCGCTACTTCGGGATTGGTATACACCACACCGGGTACACAATCGTAATTCATACGGTCTTCCACTCCCAGGATATGATTGACAGCAACTTCACTTTCACGAATGGCAGTATGTGCCAGCATAGAGTGTCCGGTAATATCACCACAGGCATAAACGCGAGGATGGGAAGTCTGCATATGCTCATCCACCTTCACACCGTTACGCAGCAGTTCAATGTTCAGTTTATCCAAACCGACCTGGGACAAGTTAGCTTTCCTACCCACACTGACGAGTACCTTTTCGGCTTCGATAAGTGCAGTCTTACCTTCCTTTTCAATAGTGACCCCCTCTTTGCCCACTTCAATTACTTTAGCATTCAAATGGAAATTAACCCCACGCTTCTGATATTCCGAACGCAGCATACCACTGGTTTCCTTATCCATGGCGCCCAATACTTCGGGCATCATTTCAACAACATGCACCTGCACACCCATGCTATTGAAAAAAGAGGCGAATTCCATCCCGATAACACCACCACCGATAATGACAAGTGAACGGGGCAAAGTTGTGATCTCCAATGCTTCCTTTGATGTCCAATAATCAATTTCAGATAATCCTTTAATGGGAGGGATCAATGTATCGGAACCTGTACATACCAACAGATAGGTTACTTCATATACTTCGCCGGCAGCCGAAAGCTGGAAACGTCCGTCCGCCTCCCCTACAATAACGGCTTCCTGCGGCACAATAACAGCACCATACGAATTGACCGTCATCTTCACACCACCGGTCAGCTTTTTCACAATCTTATCTTTACGGTCGATAATCTTTTTCATATCGAATGACGAACCGTCGGGCACAGAGATGCCATATTTGGACGCGCCCTTCATATTGTCCCACAACTTGGCGGAATAGAGTAGAGTTTTGGTAGGGATACACCCCTCATTAAGACAAACACCGCCAATAGCTTTCTTTTCAAACAAAACAGTTTGCAGCCCGTTTGCAGCCGCTCTTTCGGCTGCCGTATATCCGGCAGGACCACCGCCGATGATAGCTATATCATATTTCATAAATCAGTAGTATTAAGTAAATTATATACTTAACAACAAAAGAGAAGAGCGCAAAGTTCTATAGCAACCTATTAAGGAAAGTTACTGTTTTTCAGCCACAATAGCCAACATCCTAAAATTTATCCGTACTTTTGCAGAAATTTAAGAAATACTATGGTAGCTCCCGAAATAGCAATTGCTGACTCCAACACCTTATCATGTATGGGATTACAAAGCCTTCTGGAAGAAATTATCCCGATGGCCGTCATCCGTGTATTCAGTTCGTTCGAGGAACTGATGGACGATACCCCCGATATGTATGCGCATTATTTTGTTTCAGCACAGATCTATTTTGAGCATACTGCTTTTTTCCTGCCGCGCAAGCCCAAGACCATTGTATTGGCAAACGGTGACAATCAGCCTCAACTGGCAGGAATACCGACCTTGAATATTTATCAGGACGAGAAAACGCTGATAAAGAACATCCTGCAACTGCATCAGTTCGGACACAAAGGCGGACATTCTCATAGCCACCCTCACGGACATCCCCATGGTGCAACAGCGCATCCGTGCGGTAATCCTCACGCCGACAGCGAACATGATCTTTCTCCCCGCGAAATAGAAGTACTGGTACTGATAACCAAAGGACTCATCAATAAAGAAATTGCCGATAAACTGAATATCAGCCTGACTACCGTCATCTCCCACCGAAAGAATATTACGGAGAAACTGGGCATTAAATCAGTGGCCGGACTGACGATTTATGCAGTAATGCACGGGTACGTCGAAGCAGACCGTATCTAAATCCTAATAAATGAGGATTGCGGAGACAAGGGAAATGCTCTTACTTTGCAACCAGAAACCTATAAATGATAATTTATTAGTGATTAGGGTTTAGTGATAAGTGATTAGCGGGCTGCGCTATTATTCCGCATGGTGCTAATCACTTATCACTTATCACTAATCGCTTATCACTTACCGAAGCTTCGCTTCGTTAAATTATCATTTATCATAAAAGACAAAGAATGAATAAGAGTAAATTGTTGATTTTTGCCTTGGCACTCCTACCCATAGGAAACATTGCGGCAGAAGAAGTGGATACCCTGAAAATAGTGGACGTTGAAGAGGTTCTCATCATTGCAGCACCTAAAGAAAACCGTAAGTTGCGCGAGCTGCCCAATGCCGTCACCTTACTTTCGCAACAAGACATGCAGGCTGCACAAGTGAACTCCATAAAGAATCTGACAGCACTTGTCCCGAATATATTTATTCCTGATTACGGTTCGCGACTGACATCTGCCGTCTACATTCGCGGCATTGGTTCGCGTATCAATACTCCCTCCGTAGGGCTCTATGTTGACAATATTCCTTATATAGATAAATCCGCATTCGATTTCAATTATTCTGACATCGAGCGTATTGATGTGCTGCGCGGTCCGCAGGGTACACTGTACGGACGGAATGCGATGGGAGGAATCATCAAAGTACATACCAAATCTCCTTTCTCTTATCAAGGTACCGACTTCCGTATAGGAGCAGGTACACACAATCAATACAATACTTCCGTCACTCACTATCACCGGATGAATGAACGCTTTGCATTCTCTGCCGGAGGATTTTATGATTATGATGGCGGATTCTTCCGCAATGCGGCACGCAATAACGATAAAATAGACAAAGGACAATCTGCCGGTGGCCGCATGCGTGCCATCTATCTGCCCAGTGACAACTGGAAACTCGACTTCAACGTAAGTTATGAATATAGTGATCAGGGCGGCTATCCATACGGACTTTATAATAAGGAAAACGGGGAAGTTGCCAAAGTTGCTTACGATGAAGAAAGCAGCTATTACCGCAACTTGCTGAATGCCGGACTGAACCTGGAATATCAGGCACAAAATTTCACCTTGAGTGCTGTCACCGGATACCAGTGGCTTCGCGACCGTATGTTCATGGACCAGGACTTTTCTGCTGCTAATATTTTTAATATAGAACAGAAACAGAAAATAAATACTTTCTCGGAAGAAATCGTTCTGAAATCAAAGCCTAACCGCCGTTGGTTATGGACAACAGGGGCCTTCGGATTTTATCAGGCACTGCACACAGACGGACCGGTATTATTTCACCGGGATGGTATCACATCGGTTATTGAAAACAATGCAAATAGTGTTTTCGATGGTCTCGCATCTATGGGTATACCGGGCATTCCTGTCATGCACCTGGGAATCAACAATGAAAGCCTACCTGTCAGCGGCAGCTTCGACACACCAACTTTGAGCGGTGCTCTTTTCCATCAATCCACCTTCAATGACTTATTTGTCAAAGGTCTCTCAGCAACCGTTGGTCTGCGAATGGACTACGAGAAAATAAAGATGGAATATAATTCAGCAGCCGCAACCACCAACTTTAACTTCTCCATGAAAATGGGAAATCCTGCAAATCCTCAGATACTCGAGAGCCAGGGTTTGGAAGGAAACGCAGTCTATCTGGGTAAAGAATCGACTGACTACGTTCAACTATTACCGAAATTTGCCCTGCAATATGAATGGAAAAAAGGAAATAACATCTATGCAACTGCCGCCCGCGGATATCGGTCAGGAGGATATAACATTCAGATGTTCTCCGATCTCGTAACAGGAGTGCTCAGTAACTCGATGATGGACGCCATTATGACTGATCCTAAATTCAGCAGCTTCTCCGCCATGATTAAAAAGATGAAGAAGGAATTGCCGGAAGTAAGTGAGGCTACCCGATATAAACCGGAGTACACCTGGAACTACGAAGTTGGAAGCCACCTCACACTTTGGGAAGGACGTTTACTTGCTGACCTTTCTGCATTCTATATGGATACACGCAACCAACAGATTGCTAAATTCGCAGAAAATGGTTTGGGGCGTATTACTGTAAATGCAGGAAAGAGTCATAGTTATGGTGCTGAAGCAAGCCTGCGTGCTGCTCTTACTACTGCATTTACTGTCAACGCTTCTTATGGATATACATATGCTACTTTCAAAGAGTATGCAACCAATACAAAGATAGACGGAGAAACACAACCTGTAGATTATAATGGAAACTATGTTCCCTTTGTTCCGAAGCACACCCTGAGCCTGGGCGGACAATACATGTTCCGCATCACCCCGGGACATTGGTTGGACCGCATTCAGGTTAATGCCGACTATACCGGTGCAGGACGTATCTATTGGACCGAGCAGAATGATGTCAGCCAAGCCTTCTACGGCACATTGAACGGACGCCTCAGCCTGCAAAAAGGCAACGGACAGATTGACTTCTGGGTTCGCAATGCACTGGATAAAGACTACGCTGCTTTCTACTTTGAAAGCATGGGCAACGGATTCATGCAGAAAGGCCGCCCCATACAGGCAGGAATCGAGCTACGTTGCAGGTTCTAAATACATCGGGAAAGAGGAATATATTCCTTTAAATAAGGACTCATATGATTCATAAACGTCTCATGCATGCGAGATTTTTTCTCAAAGGCGTGAGACGTTTTTCTCAATAAGGGGAGAACGTTTTCTCACTACATCGAGAATTCATACTCTCCATGCCGAGAATAGATTCTCAACGTAGTGAGAAGACTAAGAATTTGTAGTCCCCTCACTCTCACTGAAAGTCATTGACCTTTATTAGTCCATATCCCTAATATCGGTTTACTAAAAGTTATTCATTGATTGCGCCACAGCTTGGGCAAGGTCCCTTTTCTTTTAATTTCTGTCCGCAGCGCCCGCAGCGATAGCGATAAATGACAAGCGTAGCACACATTCGCTTTAGGAAAAGCCCAAAGAAAGAAACAAGAAAAATATAGCCAATATAAATCTGTGTAGTCAGTATAAAGAAGAAGTAGCAGAAGATGCAGCAAGATGCCAACCCCAACAAATAGAATACGGCAGCAGCAGGAGTCAACTGGCGGAACAAATCATCGAGTACTGCCAATAGTACAATAATAAACAACCAGATACTCAGCAAAAAGACCGAAAGGATAAACGGAACTTTAAAAGGTGAAAGTGTAGGATTAAAATAGAAATGCTCCCATGTTTCGGGCACAAAGACTTGCATCGTCTCATATACCGTAGCACTGAATGCCATCAACAGGCAGAGCAACAAGGGATATACACTATCAATATCATTAAAATAAACAATCTTCAACTGTTTACGGCGGAACAGGCGGAAAACCCAGGCACCAACAAACAAGGCGAAAATAATTACGAAATAAGAAGCATGAGTATCACTGAACAGATAGATAAATTGTGAAATACTATCCGTAGGAACAAAAGCTTGCATCATCTCCTGCTCCCCTATCCAACCTTGTATCTCCTGGGAATGAGCCAATTTGACCCAGATACTATCCACACTATCCGTAGAGTGAACGGCAAATTCTGCTACTACCACACGGTCCCCTTTATAAAGGGTATTGTAACAATCCTTCACCGGTAGACAGGCAAGTACCACAGAGTCTTGCACCACTTCCAGATTCGTATTCAGCGTATAATGCCGTTCATAGAGATACGTTAGAGAATCGCGGGTTTTATCACCGATTCCCTCATCGTCCAGATCGGGACGGGAGTAACGACAGGAAAGAAAACTGAAACATAAAAACAAAGAAATACAGATCAGTGCAGATGTACGCAAAGAGATAAAGTTATATCTTCTACTTTGCTCTGAACCAATCCGTGTTTCCAAATCATATTTCACTCTCTTATTCCGCATATACTTTCATCTGACAATTCTTACAATCAAACTCCAGACGGAAGCGCTTACCATCAGTTCCTTGCAAATAATAAGGCTCCCGATAAGGTGAACGCCCCTTCTGATAAGTAGGACACCAACCCATACTATAACGCAAACAATGCTTGCAGAACATTAAAACAGCACCCGGTACAGACTGTCTCTCATAAGCCGGAGCTACGGAAGCAATGCCGTGATCGGTATAGAAAGAGGCGGCACGGGTATTCATTACATTACCGAGGTACGTTAATGAAGTAGCGGAAGCTGTTGCCTTAGAAGAAGTTACCGGCAAAGGGAAAGCATGAGTTGTAGGTTTCCAGACTGCCAATTCTTGCCTATAATTAATACGGCGAACGGTAATCAGCTTGTCTACGGCTTGACGGCGCCAATCGGCTACTACGGAAGCGGGAAGAAACCAATTATCTGAAAAACGGATTTCTATGGCGGAATTTATTTCGGACGAACGATTATCCGCTAATATTCCAGCTTCAAAAGGAGCATTTCCCAATTTACTGAGTTGGGTACGCAGGTTATCTGCCTGCGGAGTACGGGCAAGTTCTTTCTGGTAAGGGAAAGAAAGTGTAACGCTATTATCATCCTCATCCGTGATAGTCAGAGCAAAGCCGAAGGCGGTATCTGCCAAAAGCAAGGATACGGAAATTTTTCGTTCGGAAGACTTACGTGCCAGCAACTTCTCAAATTCCTGATCGTAGTTACGGTAAAGCACAGTACGCGGACGAATACGGGGCATCTCACCTGCCGGATAGAGTTTATTTCCATCTACACGGTTGATACGGAAGCCCTGCAGGCGTCCTTGCTCATCGATATAACAAACACCGTCACCGTTATTGAATGATTTCAATCCGGCTACTGTGAGGTAGTTTCCGCGTTGTTCCTTCATGGTGCCCATCTCTTCACCGAGGGATTTCGGAGTATCGAAAGAGAAGATTCCTTCACTGCGTCCGTGCAGGAAGTAATGCGTAAACCCTCGACTAAAACTTTTATCTAACTGGGGACGGAATATATAATTACAAGTACCGGAAGAAGCCCGGACGTACTCTTTACGGCGTGTAAAGATAGCATCCAGCTTTTGGCGGTAAGCAGCCGTAACATTCTTTACGTAAGAGACATCTTTCAGACGGCCTTCTATCTTGAGCGAAGTAGCACCTGCATCAAGCAACTCTTCCAGGATATCACTCTGATTCAAATCTTTGAGAGATAGCAAATGCTTATCACGTACAATTACTTTTCCGTCGGCATCCATCAGACTGAAAGGCAAACGACAGAATTGCGCACATTCTCCCCGGTTGGCACTACGTCCGAAACAAGCCTGGCTGACATAACATTGCCCGCTATAACTAACGCAAAGTGCCCCATGTACAAATACTTCCAACGGCACTTCCGGACAAGCTTTATGAATATGGCTGATTTCCTGAAGGGAAAGCTCACGCGCCAAGACTACTTGCCGGAAACCGGCTTCTGCTAGGAAACGTACTTTCTCCGGTGTACGGTTATCCATTTGGGTACTGGCGTGCAAGGGAATAGGCGGCAGGTTTAAGCGAGTGATTCCCATGTCTTGCACAATGAGGGCATCTACTCCCGCACGATACAAATCCCAAATCATTTTCTCCGTCTCCGCCAGTTCTTCTTCCTTCAAGATGGTATTGACAGTCACATAAATCCGGGCATTATATAAATGGGCATGAGCCACCAAAGCAGCTATATCTTCCAACGAATTGCCGGCTGCCGCACGTGCGCCAAACTTAGGCGCACCAATGTACACTGCATCCGCACCGTGGTTAATAGCTTCAATGCCACATTCCATGTTCTTGGCAGGGGCCAGTAGCTCTATCTTCCGTTGCTTTATCATATCGTTTTAGTTACAAGTTACAGGCTACAAGCTACGAGTGCTACGCTATAGACCGCAAGGTCTTGTCACTCATAGCTCGTAGCTTGTAGCTACTTTATATCGTTAATATTGTACGGAGTTTCCTGATAAACGAAATAGTTCAACCAATTAGAGAACAGCAGATTGGCATGGGCACGCCAACGTACCATCACACCTTTGTCCGGATCATTATCCACATAATAATTACGAGGTATTTCAATGGGCAGACCTTTATCCACATCCCTGCGATATTCCGTATCCAGCGTCAGTGGAGAGTATTCCGAATGTCCGGTAACAAAGAACTCACGTCCACCACGTGCTACCACCAAGTGTACGCCTGCATCTTCCGACTCCGAAAGCAAAGTAAGTTCCGGCACTTTCAGAATGTCTTCTTTCCGTACTTCGGTGTGACGGCTATGGGGTACGTAGAACATATCATCAAAACCACGGAAAATAGCATGCAACGGATCTAAAGGACGATGCTCGAATATGCCGAACATTTTCTTATCCAACGCATACTTGGGTACTCCATAATGATGATAAAGTCCGGCCTGTGCAGCCCAGCATATATAAAGGGTGGATGTGACATGCGTACGCGCCCAATCGAATATTTCCATTATTTCATCCCAGTAAGTCACCTCTTCAAAATCCAGTTGTTCTACAGGAGCACCGGTGATAATCATACCGTCGTACTTCTCACCACGCATCTTTTCAAAGTCAGTATAGAACGTCTGCATGTGTTCTACAGGCGTATTCTTTGATGTATGACTCTTGATTTTCATAAACGAGATTTCCACCTGAAGCGGTGTGTTGGAGAGCAGACGCACAAGATCAGTTTCCGTGGTAATCTTCAAAGGCATCAAGTTCAGGATAACGATGCGCAACGGACGGATGTCCTGTTGCGTGGCGCGGGAGTTGTCAATAACAAATATGTTCTCTTCTTTCAGCAACTCTATCGCCGGCAGCTTATCAGGTAAATTTAATGGCATAAGTTATCAGATTATCTTTAATTTAGAGTACAAAGGTACGTGATAATTTTGAAATCTCCCGCGAAAGAATGAAAATGTAGAGCTATTTCAAGTTATTTATCTTCTTCATACAAAGCATTATAGATAAAATTATCAACAAAAAGGCATCTTTCCTTTCATGTATTTAAAATATTATCCTACCTTTGCCGCCCGTAAAGTTAATGAACATTGAAAAACATTAAGATGGAACAGAGCCGGAGTTCAAGCGTGAATTCACTTAATTAGCATCCCAAAGCCACTGACTTTCCTATACCAATTATGGTCCTTATCCACCCCAGATATTCCGATGCTTTAATTAACACATTAATTTGAAATGCGACAGTCGTGTTTCACAAAAAATCATACTATTATGAACAAAACAACTATCAAAAACAACAGACTGACCTTACTCTCATTCTGTATCATTTTCTTATTTAGTTCTTGTGTCAATGAATTAGACCCAGAAACTTCTCCCGATCCTGTTCCCGGCACTATTCCCATCAATTTCACCACAAAAGTCAGTAAGGCCGATACACGTGTGACTAATACTGCCTTTGAAAAAGGAGATAAAGTAGGTTTATATGCAATGCTTCCATCTACTCCAATTACAGAAAAGCGTTACATTGACAATTTACAACTGGAATGTGGGGAAAAGAATGCATTCATCCCTGAAAAGACCGTTTTCTATCCGGCAGGAGATGCAACACTCAATTTTATCAGTTATTACCCCTATCAGTCAACCGGAATAAAAACAGGCCAATCTACCATTCCTGTATCTGTACAAACCGACCAAAGCAGCACAAAAGCTCTCTCCATATCCGATTTCATGATAGCCTCCGCGAAAAATGTAGAAAGCAGCGAAGATGCAGTCGTACTCCATTACAAGCATAAGTTGACCAAGATAAAAATCACAATCACAGCCGGCACTGGAGAAGATATAACAAAGATATATAAAGCGAATCCTCAGATTATTGCAGTAGGCTTCAAAACTAAAGCAGAATATAATACTGATACAGACAAGTTTATAAACTTAACAGAGGAAGCAGACATCATCCCATATGGTGAATGGAACATAGTAAAAGGGACTTTAACAGGAAAAGAATTCATCATCATACCACAAGACGCTGATGCTAACGCTCAATCTTTCATAATGGAATGGAACGGGAAAATATATACCTGCCCAATGCCAAAACTGAATATGACAGGAAGCACACAATGTCAAATCGACATCGAAGCTATGCAGACAACCAGCCATTCTCTTACCGGAATAACCAGTACAGTTGAAGACTGGCTGCCCGGAGATAGCAAAGATACTAATAACAGCGGCGGCATCACAGCTATTCATTTGGCGGCACTCACTTTCTCTCAATCGAACATATACAGAATCTATCATGACGGTAAGCCGATGGCAGAAGTTTGTAAAGAGTATCTAAAATCTGATCAAATAATTTCGAGAGCAATTGTTGCATACCCGGTGAAAGAAGATGAAACGAGCAATCTGAGTAAAGGTGTTGTTCTGAAACTACTGGATGATGAAAGAGCGATAAGTGGAGGAAGCATAAACTGGAATACAGACGATAGTCCCTTTGCTTATACAGAAGGGAATCTCCAGTCTGTTGACAAATTCTATCTTAATGAAAAGGGTGAAATCTTACTGGAAGAAACAGAGGATCCAATCAGCATAGATATTGCCAGCTATACCATCAGGGATATACGAAAGGGAAACACTTATGAGTATCCAATCGTAAAAATAGGCACTCAATATTGGATGAGAGAAGATTTATGTGCAACGGCGTACAGGAATGGAACTACATTGAATAAAAAAGCTCAGTTGGGAGAAGGCCCTGGCTATTTCAGACCCCAGAGTACAGAAACATATTTTTATAATGGAGAAGCTGTACTTGAGGGAGAGTTGGCACCTGCAGGATGGAAAATCCCAGATAGTGATGATTGGCAAGCCTTAAAAGAATATACCAAAGACGGCGCTTCGATATTAAAAACCGGAGAATGGGAAGTATTAAAAGAGGGTGACACAATTGACTCAGGTTCTAATCTAACTGGTTTTTCAGCATATCCCGTAGGTATTTGGGGAGCAGGAAAAAATATATCCCAAAAACAATTAGTATGCTACTGGACACTAAATGAGACAGAAAATAGCATACCAGAACAATCTATAAGTTTCACCGGAAGCAGCACCAAGTTTTCTGTTGCTGCAACCCATGTTAAAAATGAAACTTACTATAAGGCCTTTTCCATACGCTGTCTAAAAGAATAGCCCAACAAAAAAAAGCATATCTCATTTCTTTTTCGTATTTTTGTTCCCAATGTACAAATTAGTTTTGTTCACCGAACAAAGACAACGAAAAAGAAATGAGAATTATCGACCTGATACACAGCAACGAGAAGACAGCTTTCTCTTTTGAAATACTGCCACCGCTGAAAGGCACAGGCATCGAAAAGCTGTACGACACCATAGATACTTTACGGGAATTTGACCCGAAATACATCAATATCACCACACATCGCAGCGAATATGTGTACAAAGATCTGGGAAACGGTTTGTTTCAGCGCAATCGCTTGCGCCGCCGTCCTGGAACTGTTGCCGTAGCTGCCGCTATCCAAAACAGATATAATATTACTGTAGTTCCGCATCTTCTTTGCAGTGGTTTCACCCGCGAAGAGACGGAATATGTACTGCTCGATCTGCAATTCCTGGGTATTACCGACTTGCTGGTGTTACGTGGGGATAAAGCAAAACATGAGTCTGCCTTCACTCCCGAAGGCGATGGCTACCATCATGCCACTGAATTGCAGGAACAAATTAACAACTTCAATAAAGGCATCTTCGTAGATGGTTCGGAAATGAAAGTGACCAATACACCATTTTCCTATGGTGTAGCATGTTATCCCGAAAAACACGAAGAAGCTCCCAATATTGACACTGATATCTACTGGCTGAAAAAGAAAATGGAAGCCGGTGCAGAATATGCCGTCACACAGCTTTTTTATGATAACCGGAAATACTTCGACTTCGTAGAACGTGCCCGGAAAGCCGGAGTTACCATTCCCATCATTCCAGGTATCAAACCGTTCAAGAAGATATCTCAAATCAGCATGATACCCAAGACTTTCAAAGTGGACTTGCCCGAAGAACTGGCATGCGAAGCGATGAAATGCAAAACGGATGAAGAAGCCAAACAAGTAGGCATCGAATGGTGTGTTAAGCAATGTAAGGAATTAGTGGAACATGGAGTACCCAGTATTCACTTCTACTCCATCGGTGCAGTGGACAGTATAAAAGAAGTTGCAAAACTGGTATACTAAGGCCGAAATCAAGTAACATTAGTTGTAAATTATAAAACCATATATAATATTGTGTTTTTCAAAGAGGTAATAGGACAAGAAGCAGCCAAACAACGACTCAGACAGGAAGTGCAAGAGGGACGTATTCCTCATGCTCAGCTCTTCTGTGGCCCATCGGGAGTGGGAAAACTTCCGTTGGCAATGGCTTATGCCCGTTACATCTGTTGCCCGAACCGTACAGATACAGATGCCTGTGGTACTTGTCCCTCCTGCATAAAGTGGAATAAGCTGGTACATCCGGATGTGCATTTCGTCTTTCCCATCGTAAAAAAAGGGAAGAAAGAAGTGTGCGACGATTACATAGCTGACTGGCGCCATCTGGTGCTGAACAGCCCTTATTTCAGTCTCAACCACTGGCTAAACGAGATGGATGCTGAAAACGGACAAGCCATTATCTATGCAAAGGAGAGTGACGAGATAGTGCGCAAGCTCAGTCTGAAATCGAGCGAAGGCGGCTACAAGGTTACTATCGTCTGGCTACCGGAGAAAATGCACGTAGTTTGTGCCAATAAGCTATTGAAGCTTCTGGAAGAACCTCCCGAAAAGACAGTATTCTTATTGATATCCGAAGCTCCGGACATGATACTGCCGACAATCTTGAGCCGTACGCAACGTTTCAACATCCGTAAAATAGAAGAAACGGATATTGCCAACGCCTTGCAACAGAAGTACGGTGTACGTCCTAATGATAGCTTCACCTTGGCGCATCTTGCAAACGGTGACTTTATCAAAGCATTGGAAACCATCCACCTGAACGAAGAAAACGAACTGTTCTTTGAACTCTTTGTCAGCCTCATGCGTCTTTCCTATCAACGGAAGATACGTGAAATGAAGCAATGGAGTGAGCAACTGGCAGGCATGGGACGCGAACGGCAGAAGAACTTCCTGACATACGCCCAGCGTATGATACGCGAGAATTTCATCTATAACCTGCATTGCAAAGAGATGAGTTACATGACTTTGCCCGAACAAAACTTCGCTACCCGTTTCGCCCCTTTTATCAACGAACGGAATGTAATGGGAATGATGGATGAATTGAGTGAAGCGCAGATACATATCGAGCAAAATGTAAATGCAAGGATGGTCTTCTTTGATTTTTCATTGAAAATGATAGTTCTACTGAAACAGTAGAAATCAGATATATAGTAGTAATCTCAATCATAAATAAAAAAATGGATTTTAAACTACATAACGGAAGCGGAGGTCTCTGCTGCAAAAGTTGCGGCAGGCAAGACAAGCAACTGAACACCTACGACTGGCTGGCCGACATTCCCGGAAACGGAGAAGAAAGCGACCTGGTAGAAGTTCAGTTCAAGAATACCCGCAAAGGGTATTTCCGCAATAGCAACCATATACCTCTTGAAAAGGGTGACATCGTGGCCGTAGAAGCAACGCCGGGACATGACATCGGTGTAGTGACCCTAACCGGACGTCTTGTTCCGCTGCAAATGCGAAAAGCCAACATCAAGTCTGAGGCTGATATCAAGCGCATCTACCGTAAAGCCAAACAGGTAGATATGGACAAATATAATGAGGCCAAAGGACGCGAACACGACACCATGATACGCGCCCGGCAGATTGCCCTCAACTTGAATCTCAACATGAAAATCGGGGATGTGGAATATCAGGGAGACGGTAACAAAGCTATCTTCTATTATATTGCCGACGAGCGTGTAGACTTCCGCCAGCTGATCAAGGTATTGGCAGATGCTTTTCATGTCCGCATTGAAATGAAGCAGATTGGTGCACGCCAAGAGGCCGGACGAATCGGTGGCATCGGTCCTTGTGGACGCGAGCTCTGCTGTGCCACCTGGATGACCTCTTTCGTGTCAGTATCAACAAGCGCCGCCCGTTATCAGGACATTTCTCTCAATCCGCAAAAACTGGCAGGACAATGTGCCAAACTGAAATGCTGTCTCAACTATGAAGTGGACTGCTATGTGGAAGCCCAAAAACGTCTTCCTTCCAGAGAGATCGAACTGGAAACCAAAGACGGTACTTTCTATTTCTTTAAAGCAGATATTCTGAGCAATCAGATTACCTACTCTACCGATAAGAACATTCCTGCCAATCTGGTAACAATCAGTGGTAAGCGTGCATTTGAGATTATCGGTATGAACAAACGGGGCACTAAGCCCGAAAGTCTTGTAGAAGAAGCACGTCAGGTGGAACCCAAGAAGCCGATAGATTTGTTGGAACAGGAAAGCTTAACACGCTTCGACCGTAGCCGTAAAGGTAAAAACGGCGGAGAAAATAACGGTAGTGGAAACGGAAACGGCGGTAATAACAACCGCAAGAAAAAGAAAAAAGGAAATCCGAATCAACCCGGAGATCAACAATCCAGACCACGCCCACAAGGTGAACCCAGGCCACAAACTGACAAGCCCAGACCACAACAAGGTGATCAGAGACGGGGAGAACAGCCCAGGCGCAACAGACCCAAGAATCGCCCCAACAATCCCCCCAGACCACAAGGAGAGAAACCAGCCGGAAATGAAAAACCTGCTCAAGAATAAAACATCTCTCCTGCAGAGTTTGATACTGCTGTTCATCGCAAGCTTCTACACAGCCTGCGATGAGCAGACTGTATATCATTCTTTTCAATCCCTGCCAACGGAAGGTTGGCAGCGGAATGACACGCTATTCTTCAATGTTTCAGTTGCGGACTCCGCTACACTCTACAATGTATCCGTAGAAGTAAGAAACCGGAATAATTATCCGTATCAGAATCTGCCCCTACTTATCTACTACGACAGCCCGGAAACCCAAAACATCAAGCGGGATACATTGGAACTGCGACTTGCTGACAATGCAGGTATCTGGTTAGGAGATGGCTGGGGTGGGCTATATCAATCAACACTCCCAGCAGGATTCATCCGTATTGGAAAAGCCGGAGACTACCGCTTCAAGATTATACACCTTCTACCGGACGAAGTCCTTCCCGGAATCAACGATGTAGGAATCAAACTAAAACGCTGACAGTCTCTTTTTGCGTCCTGCATCAATCCGCAGGAAGATGAACAGCAGGATGGTGAATCCCCAAAGCGAAGAACCGCCATAACTAAAGAATGGCAGCGGAATACCTATCACAGGCGTCAATCCCAGCACCATACCTACATTAATAAATAGGTGAAACAGGAATATACTAACGACCGAGTAACCATAGACCCGACCAAACGTAGACGGTTGCCGCTCCGCCACAGCAATCAGGCGGAGTATTAATATAAGGAATAAGAGCAGCACGGCAGTAGAACCTATAAATCCTTCTTCTTCACCTACTGTGCAGAAAATAAAGTCCGTATCTTGTTCGGGTACATATTTCAGCTTAGTCTGAGTACCATTCAGGAATCCCTTTCCTGTCAGACCACCGGAACCGATAGCTATCTTCGATTGGTTGACATTGTACCCGGCACCAGCCAAGTCTTCTTCCATGCCCAATACCACCTTGATACGTATCTGCTGGTGAGGCTCCAATACTTTATTAAAGAAGTAATCACTGGAATATAAGAAACCGATAGAACCGATAGCAAACATACCTATCAGGAAATAACTAAGATGACGTTCACTTAACGAAAGGAAAATAAGATACCCAACCACCAGCACACACAGTCCCCATTGCACCCAAACCAAATTAAACGGAGTCACATATTCCGATATAAAATAAGCGATCAGTAACACTCCAATGGTAACTAACAATATATTGCGTACCGGTTCCCATTTCTTCTTATAAACCCACACCATTCCTGCCGCAGACAGCAAGACCATCGAGAGCACAGTAAACTCCCCTATCGGTGTCGGCGTATCGGCAATAAACACCTGATCAAAACGAATGCCTACCACAAAGTAAACTACCGCGCACAATCCGGAAAACAGAACCACACCCGGCATCCCCTCCCGATACAGAACCAAGAAGAAAGCAGTATATACCAATGCTGAGCCAGTCTCACGCTGTAAGATAATAAGTATCATCGGGAACAAAATAAGGAAAACCATCATCAGGATATTCTTCCAGTTCTTCATGGTGAACGAATAGGAATTCATATACTTGGCAAGCGCCAGTGCCGTAGCAAACTTGGCAAATTCCGCCGGCTGCAAACTTACCGGCCCCATGACCAGCCACGACCTCGATCCCTTCGTATCAGGGGCTATAAAGATAGTGACTACAAGTAATATGGCAAGCGCTATATAAATCAGATAGGCAAACATATCATAAATGTCATCTTCAAGCATCAATAATACAAAGCCTAATCCGAAAGAGCAAATGATCCAAACCAATTGCTTACCTGCACGAGTGGAGAAATCCCAGAAGTCACGGTCGCCATAATCATAGCTTGCCCCGCAAACGCTGAACCAACCGAATGCAATCAGAATCAAGTAAACACAGATCGTTACCCAATCCAGTGATTTCCATATACTATCTCTCCTCGTCACCATACATTATCACACGATTACTCATTTCTTCCGCTCTTTCTTCGCTGGCAGGCGAAAGTTTTCCATTCAAATACTGCTCCATCATTAAAGCACCATAAGGTACTCCATAAGTTGCACCCCAACCACCATTCTCTACATAAACAGCAATAGCGATCTTCGGCTTGTCCATCGGGGCAAAACCTATAAATGCAGAGTGGTCATGTCCGCGGTTCTGTGCCGTACCCGTCTTTCCACAGACTTCTACACCCGGCAGGATAGTTCCGGCTATACGGCAAGTAGCACTTCCGGTAACTCCCGTAACGGCAGCCCGCATACCTTCTACAATTTCTTCATAATAAGAGCGGTCGATAGAAGTGTAACGACGTTCCCGGTAGGTACTATCCAATTCTGCATCCTGAATATCCTTCACAATATGCGGAGTCACAAAATAACCACGATTGGCAATGGTAGCCGCTAAGTTTGCCATTTGCAAAGGTGTACTTAAAACTTCACCCTGACCGATAGAAATACTGATTACCGTCAATCCATTCCATGATCCACGATAGGCCTTATCATAAACACCTGCATTGGGAATAAATCCGCGTTTCTCACCCGGCAAATCAGTTCCCAGCTTATAACCAAATCCTTGAGAAACCATGTGATCTTTCCATACAGTAAGTGCATTCTGCGGCGAACCGTATTTCTTATCACCAAACATGCGATAAAGCCCCCAACAGAAATAAGCATTACATGAAGTGGCAATAGCTGGTATCAACGGAAGTGGTGATCCGTGTCCGTGACATCCTACACGCAAACCTCCATAAATAAATCCATGAGAACAAGGAAACGATGTGGACGGCTGTATGATACCTTCTTGCAAGAATGTCAGCGCTTGGGCTGTTTTAAAAGTAGACCCCGGAGGATAAACACCCATAATCGCACGATTCAGCAACGGTTTCTGTTTATCTTTCTGCAACATATTATGGTTTTTCCCACGCTGACGTCCGATCATCAGATGCGGATCAAAATTAGGTGCAGATACCAGACATAGAATCTCTCCGGTTTCCGGCTCAATAGCCACAATTGCACCGATTTTATTCTTCATCAGACGCTCACCCAACATCTGCAAATCAATATCCAATCCTAATTTCAAGTTCTTGCCCGGTATCGATGGCCGGTCCAATTTGCCATCCATATAATGCCCCTGAATACGTCCATGCGCATCACGAAGCAAAACCTCTACTCCTTTTTCACCACGCAGGTATTTCTCGTATGACTTTTCTATACCTTGCTTACCTACATAGTCACCGCGAATGTAATAATCATCAGCCTCAATATCTCTCATTGAAACCTCACCGATATCTCCCAAAGCATGTCCGGCAGCATTGTAAGTATATTGCCGGATCGTACGCCTCTGAATATAAAAGCCCGGAAATTTGAAAAGCTTTTCCTGAAATACACCGCACTCTTCCGCTGAGAGCTGCGTCATAAACACCTGATGCGTATATCTGGAATAACCGGGGTTCATCCAGCGGTTTTTCACATCTTTCATTCGCTTCAGCAACTGTTCTTTCGTAATATTCAGTGTGCGGCAAAAATCGAGAGTATCCAGTTCCGTCACCTCTCGCGGCACGAATGTGATGTCATACGCAGGTTGGTTGAACACCAGCAACTTTCCATTGCGGTCATAAATCGCACCGCGCGAAGGATACTGGATTTTATTGAGGAAAGCATTGCTATCTGCGTTCTTCTTGTAAGTATCAGTCATGATTTGCAACACAAAAAGACGCATGATATAAATGATAACAATCACAATTGCTACCCCACCTATCACTAATTTCCGCTTTTCGAGTGTATAATCCTTTGCCATCTTACTTCTTCTTCACTCCTTCTATAGCCATGATACAGGTTACAGTCAGCAACGTACTTGCCACAATTCTCAGCAGCAATGTTCCGATATGGGCGAACGAAAAGAATTCTATGGTAAGTAATATTGCATGATGAATAAAAACGCTAACAATCAAATACTTCAGGAAAGGAACAATCCCCATCGATTTGATCGAAGGAACTATGTTTTCGAGCGTATCCCGCGGTACAAACAAACGCAGGAAAGTAGGGCGTAAAAAAGCCAGAGCCACCGTAGCCGCAGCATTCATCCCCGGTGTGTCCGAGAAGATATCCACCGTCAGTCCCAGAAAAAACGCCCACAGCATCAAAGCATTCCGCGGCGTTTCCGACTCGAATTTCAGTATGAGATAGATATATAGAAAAGGAGTGGCATATCCGGCAATATGCACATTATTCAGTATCAGCACCTGCAATAGTACCAAACCGATAAACCAACCTATTTTATGCAGATAATTGATGACCACCTCTTATTGAATTAACAATTGACAATTGACAATTAAGGTTACCCCACTAATTGCTTATCACTAATCACTCTAACACTTATCACTAATCAATCCCATCATTTCTCCCCTTCCTTCTCCAGCAGCTTCTGCTCCTCTTGTCCGGTACGGGCAATCACCCGCACATTGCCCACCTTCCCGAAGTCCGTAGCCAGTTTTATCTTCAACAGATAAGAGAGCCCGTCATGAGAATCGGACATATCATCCACCGTTCCCACCATAACTCCCGCGGGAAATACTGTGGAGTAACCGCTTGTCACCACCGTATCGCCCAAGTTAAACTCAGCATGACGGGGTAAATCCTTCAGATATGCAAAGCGAGAGTCTCCATATTCCCACTTCAAATAACCGAAATAGTCGCTGCCTACAATCTTGCAACTGATGCTCGATTTACTGTTCAGCAACGGAATAACGGTAGAGTAATGCAGAGAAGTTTTATAGACAATGCCCACTACTCCATTAGCATCTACCACACCCATTTCCGGACGGATTCCGGCAGCAGATCCTTCATCAAGAGTAATATAGTTATCCAACCGGTTCAGGCTATTCTTGATGACATTCGCTTTGAATATCTGGTATTCTTCCGGTTCAAGCCGTTCCAGGCTATAAAGCCGGACAGAGTCCATTCCTTTATTATTCAATGTTTTCTCCAGGAATGCCACTCGTTGCTCCAGCCACATATTACGGTCGAGCAAGTCCTCATTGACAGATTTCAGATGGAAATAAGAAGTTATAGTTCCCGAAACATCGTAAACTTTCCCCGCCACACTATTGGCCGATGTGAAAAACACACTCTGCTGATAGTAATTGAAGCGGAACAATAAAACAAAACTGGCTGCCTCTAACAGTAGAAAGAGGAACCAGTAGTTGTATTTAATAAGAAAGTTCAGTAAATTTCGCATATGCCTTTATTACCGCATCAGGAATGAGAAACGATCCACATTCTTCAGCGCCACACCCGTACCTTTGGCAACAGCATGCAGGGGATCTTCGGCAATGTGGAACGGAATGTTAATCTTATCAGTCAAACGCTTATCGAGTCCACGGAGCAATGCACCACCACCTGCCAGATAAATACCATTGTGCACAATATCGGCATACAATTCGGGAGGTGTATTTTCCAATGCGTTCAAGATAGCAGTTTCAATCTTCGAGATGGATTTCTCCAGACAGTGCGCTACTTCCTGATAACATACAGGTACTTCCATAGGCAGAGCCGTGATGCGGTTCGGACCATGAACGATATAATCTTCCGGAGCATCTTCACCCAGTTCAGTCAAGGCAGCACCTACATTGATTTTAATACGCTCGGCCATACGCTCGCTGACCTTCACATTGTGTTGGCGGCTCATATACTCCTGAATATCAGCAGTCAGGTCATCACCCGCAATGCGGATGGAGTTGTTGGCTACGATACCCCCCAAGGAGATAACGGCAATTTCCGTAGAACCACCACCTATATCTACAATCATGTTTCCTTCCGGCGCCTCCACATCGATACCGATACCGATAGCGGCAGCCATGGGTTCGAAAATCAGGTAGACGTCACGTCCGCCGGCATGTTCGGCAGAGTCGCGCACGGCACGCAGCTCCACTTCAGTACTACCTGAGGGGACACCGATAACCATACGGAGCGAAGGGGAAAACAGACGGTTGCGATTATTCACCATCTTTATCAAACCGCGTATCATCTGCTCGCAAGCATAGAAGTCGGCAATTACACCGTCGCGAAGCGGACGGATGGTACGTATGTTTTCGTGGGTCTTTTCGTGCATCATCTTTGCCTTATCACCCACGGCAATCATCTTATCGGTGCGACGGTCGAGAGCTACCACCGAAGGCTCATCCACCACAATCTTACCATTGGTTGTAATAATGGTATTGGCGGTACCAAGGTCCATCGCTATTTCTTGCGTAAAAGAGAATAATCCCATTGTACATTTATGATTTATGAATTATGATTTATAATTTATGGATGATTATGAGGGTGCTTGCAATTCTTGCTGTTCAGCGGTCATAACTCATAAATTATAAATCATAAATCTAATTAGTGTTTGAAATGACGAATTCCTGTAGTCACCATCGCGATGCCATGTTCGTTGCAATAGTCGAACGAAAGCTGATCCTTGATGGAACCACCCGGCTGAATAACTGCGGTTACACCTTCATTTCCGGCAATCTCCACACAGTCGGGGAAGGGGAAGAAAGCATCGGATGCCATCACGGCACCTTTCAGGTCGAAGCCGAAGTTCTTGGCTTTTTCGATGGCCTGCTTCAAAGCATCCACACGTGAAGTCTGTCCCACACCGCTTGCCAGCAATTGCTTGCCTTTAGCCAGTACGATAGCGTTGGACTTACTGTTCTTCACAATCTTGTTGGCAAAGAGCATGTCTTCTATTTCCTGTGCGGTAGGTGCTTTCGTGGTTGCAGTTTTCAAATCTTCAGGCTTCTCGATGTTCAGGTCGCGGTCCTGTACCAACACACCATTCAGGAGCGAACGGAACTGCTTTTTAGGCAGTGCGGCAGGCTTGCGAACCAGAATAATACGGTTTTTCTTCTGTCCCAGGATTTCCAATGCGTCTACATCGTAATCAGGGGCGATAATTACTTCGAAGAAGATTTTATTGATTTCCTCAGCAGCTTCCTTGTCTACCACCCCGTTCGTGATGAGCACACCACCGAAAGCGGAAACCGGGTCACCGGCCAATGCATCGTTCCATGCTTCGAGCACCGTGGGGCGTGAAGCCAGACCGCAAGCATTGTTATGCTTCAATACGGCAAACGTAGTCTCCTCAAATTCATCGATCAGGTCAACGGCTGCATTGATATCGAGCAGGTTGTTGTAAGAGATTTCCTTTCCGTGAATCTGGTCGAACATAGCTTCCAGATTTCCGTAGAAGTAACCCTTCTGGTGCGGGTTCTCGCCGTAGCGCAAAGTCTTCTGATTATTGGCAGAGCAACGGAATGCGGAACCTTCTTCACCATCGAAATAGTTGAAGATGGCTGAATCGTAATGAGAAGAAACAGAAAACGCCTCTTTGGCAAACCAACGGCGTTCTTCCAGCGAAGTGGTAGCACCATGTTCCATCAGCATATCGCGGAACGGCTGGTATTGTGCCTGGGAAGCGATGATAACCACATCATTGTAATTCTTGGCAGCAGCACGGATCAGTGAGATGCCGCCTATATCTATTTTCTCGATGATAGTCGGCTCGTCGGCACCGGAAGCTACGGTAGCCTCAAACGGATACAAATCGACGATAACGAGGTCTATTTCGGGAATTTCATATTTTTCTATCTGTTGCATATCCTGTTCCAATCCGCGACGGCAGAGAATACCACCGAACACTTTCGGATGCAGGGTCTTCACACGTCCACCCAGGATAGAGGGATACGTGGTCAAGTCTTCCACTGCTTTACAGGGATAACCCAGTGATTCTATAAACTGACGAGTTCCGCCTGTTGACAGAAACTCAACTCCTTCTTCATGCAGTTTGGTGATGATTTCGTCCAAACCTTCCTTATGATAAACCGATACTAAAGCGGTTTTAATTCTTTTTGTTTCAGACATGGAATTGCGTATATAAGTATTTGATGTGCAAAGGTACTAAAAATGTTTATTTGCACACATACTCAAACACAATAAATTAGGTATAATTAAAAAAGGCAGCAATCCTGTTTAGGATTTACTGCCTTAGTTCATAATCTTCCGCTCTGAGGAGCTTGTTAGTTTCAGGTAATGAAACAAGTTGTTTCCCCGCATGAAACGGTTTGTTTCAAGCAATGAAACTGTTTGTTTCTCGGCATGAAACAAGTTGTTTCAAGTAATGAAACAAACGGTTTCATCAGGTGAAACTATTACCAGATAGAGATGCGTTCTTCTACCGGTACATACATCGGATCTTTCTCCGTAATGCCGAATGCTTCATACCATGCAGCAATATGCGGCAAAGCAGCGTCTACACGCCATTTGCCCAAAGAGTGCACGTCGATCTTCGTCAATTGCAGGATGGCTTCGGGACGGGTATTGTTTGCCCAAACATTGGCATAAGCCAGGAAGAAGCGCTGTTCGGGAGTGAAACCGTCTTTCATTTCCAGCGGAGCGGCGGCAGTAGCCTTCTTGAATGCCTGGTAAGACACCTGCAAACCTCCGTGGTCGGCAATGTTCTCACCCAACGTCATACGACCGTTGGCATGTACCCCCGGTGCAACTTCGATGCTGTCAAAGAAAGCAACCATTACATCGGCACGTTTCTCGAAGTTCTTGGCATCTTCTTCCGTCCACCAGTCTTTCAGATTACCGTCTTTGTCGTACTGACGACCTTGGTCATCGAAGCCGTGTGTCATCTCATGACCGATTACAACGCCGATTGCGCCGTAATTAAAGGCATCGTCAGCATTCATATCGAAGAACGGATATTGCAGGATACCGGCAGGGAAACAGATTTCGTTCGTTGTAGGATTGTAATAAGCGTTTACGGTTTGCGGAGTCATCAGCCACTCGTCCTTGTCTACCGGTTTGCCGGCTTTGGCAACCATTTCGGCATATCCCCATAAGTTAGCACGCTTGATATTGTTCCAGTAAGAATCGTCTTTGATTTCCAACGTAGAGTAGTCTTTCCACTTATCAGGATAACCGATCTTCACGTGGAAAGTAGCCAGTTTCTCCTGTGCTTTCAGCTTGGTTTCATCGCTCATCCAGGCAAGGTTGTTGATACGTTCGCCCAGACTGGTCTGAAGGTTCTTCACCAAAGATACCATACGTTCCTTGGCAGCGGCAGGGAAGTATTTCTCTACATACATCTGTCCTACGGCTTCACCCAGTGCGGAGCTTACTACAGAAACGGCAGTCTTCCAGCGGGGTTGCATTTCCTGCGTTCCGGACATGGTGCGTTCGTAGAAGTCGAAGTTCTGTTGAGCCATCTCGTCATTCAGGAAGCTGGCAGCAGAATCAATCAGTTTCCATTGCAGGTAAAGGGCTTGTTGATCAACAGGTAAAGTGTTAAGGATGTTGGCAGCTTCAGCTACCGAAGCGGGCTGGCCGACAATGATTTCCTTCACATCCGTCAGGCCAAGACCTGAAAGGTAAGCGTCCCAGTTGAAAGTAGGATAATTCTTCTTCACCTCTTCCATGCTCATCTTATTGTAGTTGGCATGCGGGTCACGCAGTTCGGTACGAGAACGGAAAGCTTTGGCAAGACGGGTTTCCACGTCCATAACCACTTCCATACCTTTCTTGGCAGTAGCCTCATCGAAACCTGCCAACTGATACATTTTCTGTACATGAGTACGGAAGGCATCACGGATAGCGGTAGTAGAAGGATCAGTAGCCAGATAGTAATCGCGTTCGCCCATGCTCAAGCCGCTTTGATAAAGCTGCACGGCGTTCTCGTTACTGTTCATTTCGTCGGCAGCCACATAGAGGCCGAGGTAAGCACCGATGCCCTGTTTGCGCAGATCGGCGAGCAAAGCATAAACAGCTTCTTTATCTTTCAGGGAAGCAATCTGATCCAGGTCGGCTTTGATAGGAGCAACACCTTCCTTGTTCAGCTTCACGCTGTCCATAACAATCTTGTAGAGGTCACCTACCTTTTGCGCTACACTGCCTGCTTCGTGCTGAGTGGCAGCCAATTCTTCAATCAAACCTTGTATCTGCTTACGATTATTCTCGGCAAGTTCTGTAAAAGAACCGTACTGTGAATACTCAGGTGAAAGTGGATGGTTTTCAATCCAACCGCCACAGGCGTACTGATAGAAACTACTCCCCGGAAGGGCAGTTGTGTCAAGATTGGCAAGCTGAATACCGGCTGTCATTTCAGTCTGCTGCTTGCCCGCGCCACATCCTGCCATCATAAGGCAAGCTGCTGCTAAAGGTAAATAATGAGTTACTTTCATAAGATATAAAATAATGTTATAAGTTTTATTGTTCTTTCCGGACCGCTTCCAGTTCGGTAGAGGCGGCATCCCACTCTTCCATCACAGAGTCGAGTTGTTGCTTCAGTTTCTGATGCTGCTCGTAAAGGGCCATATCCGAAGCTCCCTCAGGAGTTGCCATCCGGGCTTCGAGGATGGCGATGGCGGACTCGGTCTGCTCTATCTCCGATTCACAGTCGGCAACGCGACGTTCCAGTTTTTTGAGCTTCTTGTTCAGTTCCTTCTGTTCTTCGTAGGAAAGCTTGGCACCGGAAGACTGAGTGGCGGTATCCGTATTCTCTTTTCCACCGGAGGGTGAGGTAGAAAGTGCGGGTGCTTTCTGCAATTCGTTCAGGCTTTCTATCTGCTTCTTTTGCAGAAAGTCGTAGATGCCACCGAGGTGTTCTTTCACTATTCCACCACCGAACTCATATACTTTAGTCGCAAGTCCGTCCAGGAAATCACGGTCGTGGCTTACTAAAATGACTGTACCGTCAAATTCGCGAATGGCATCTTTCAGTACATCCTTCGAACGCATATCGAGGTGGTTGGTCGGTTCGTCCAGTATCAGGAAGTTCACGGGTTCCAGCAGGAGTTTGATCATTGCGAGGCGGGTACGCTCTCCACCGGACAATACTTTCACCTTCTTATCGGAAGCTTCGCCACCGAACATGAAAGCACCAAGGATGTCACGTATCTTCAGGCGGATATCGCCTACGGCTACGCGGTCGATGGTATCAAATACTGTCAGACTTTCATCCAGGAGTTGTGCCTGGTTCTGGGCGAAATAGCCGATCTGTACATTATGACCGAGGGTGAGCTTACCGGTATAGTCGGTGATTTCTCCCATGATACACTTTACCAGAGTGGATTTACCTTCACCGTTCTTACCTACGAATGCCACTTTCTCGCCGCGGTTTATAGTCAGGTTGACATCGTGGAAGATGACATGGTCGCCATAGGCCTTCCGGACATCCTCACAGATGACAGGGTAGCTTCCACTACGGCTGCTGCAAGCAAACTTCAGGCGCAATGCAGAGTTATCTTCCTCGTCTACCTCGATGCGTTCTATCTTTTCCAGTTGTTTGATGCGGCTCTGCACCTGCACGGCTTTCGTGGCTTTATAGCGGAAGCGCTCGATAAAGGCTTCGGTATCTTCTATCTGCTTCTGCTGATTCTCGTAGGCACGGAGTTGTTGTTCGCGACGTTCCTTACGCAGTACGACGAATTCGTCATACTTCACTTTGTAGTCGTAAATCTGTCCGCAAGTGATTTCAATGGTGCGCGTGGTGACGTTATTGAGGAATGCACGGTCGTGGCTCACCAATACCACGGCATTGGCACGTGTGGAAAGGAAGTTTTCAAGCCATTGAATACTCTCAATATCCAGGTGGTTGGTAGGCTCGTCGAGCAACAGCACATCGGGCCGGCGAAGCAGAAGTTTGGCAAGCTCGATACGCATACGCCAACCACCGGAGAACTCACTGGTGGAGCGGTCGAAGTCTTCGCGGCTGAAACCTAAACCTTGCAGGGTCCGTTCTATTTCAGCACGGAAGTTGGTGCCGCCCATCATCAGAAAACGTTCGTTCTCGTGAGTGAAACGATCGATGAGTTTATGGTATTCTTCGCTGTCATAATCGGTGCGTTCGGCAAGTTGCTGGTTCATGCGTTCGATGTCTGCTTGCATTTCGAAGATGTGTTCGAAAGCCAGTTCCGCCTCTTGCATCACGGTACGCTTATCACTGAGAATCATCACCTGCGGCAGGTAACCGATAGTACATTCGCGGGGAATGGCAACGACGCCGGAAGTGGGCTGCTGTAGTCCGGCCAATATCTTGAGCATGGTGGATTTGCCCGCTCCATTCTTGCCCACCAGGGCGATGCGGTCTTTTTTGTTGATTACGTAAGAGACGTCTTCGAACAGAGGGGTTGCATTAAATTCTACCTTCAGTCCTTCTACTGATATCATAGTGTCAATGAATTTATCGTTCAGGGCTGCAAAGGTAACGATTTCCAGCGGGATATGACATCGTAAGCCTATATTATTGCATCAATTCTGCATAAAAGAGCACTTTATTCTTCTACTTTCAGTGGCAGGATGATTGTAAAGCGTGTACCCTTTCCGGGTGTAGACGCTACTTCGATCTTCCCTTTGAAGCGTTCGACGATTGTCCGGCAGATAGCAAGTCCCAGTCCTGTGCCTTGTTTGAAGGCGTCTCCTTTATAAAAACGGTCGAAGATATGTTCAATTACTTCTTTGGACATGCCTGTTCCGGTATCTTCCACAAATATATTTACACAATCGGAGGCGGCAGGCCGGTAGCCTATACGGATATTTCCTTCGGAGGTAAACTTAATCGCATTGTTCACCAGATTATTGATAACCTGACTCAGACGGGTGGGATCGGTATAAATGGCAACCTCCTGTCCGGGGAAATCCAGCAGTAGTTCCACACCTTTCTTCATATTCATGCTTTGTGCACTGCCTATCTCATTCAGTACTTGATGGAGGGAGATGTTGCAGAAGTTGAACTCCATGGTGTTCGACTCTATCTTGGAGAGGTCCAAGATGTCGCTGATCAGGACCATCAGCAACTGGCTGTTCTTTTCAATCAGAGAGGTAAATTCGATGATGTCGTCCTTGGTCAGGTCTGATTCTCCATAAGCCAACAGGGAGGAAAAACCTACGATGGCATTAAGTGGGGTGCGTATTTCGTGGCTCATATTGGCAAGGAAGATGCTTTTCAGTTCATCACTGCGCCGGGCTTTATGCAGGGCTTCGCTCAGTTTAGTCTCAATATCCTTATACTTCTGGGTACTCATACAGATGCCAACAATCCGAAAAGGAGTATCTTTCAACTGACCTACGTAGGTGGACTGGGCTTCAAACCACTCCCAGCTGCCATCGTCACGACGGAGGCGATATTCAACAGGGGATTCGTAAAGATTTCCGCCCAGTTGCAAGGTCAGGGCTTCAAATACCGATTGGCGGTCATCGGGATGTATCAGATAGGCAAATTCTTCGGGGGTGAGGGTATAGTCGCGGGTGGGAATACCCAGGTATTCAAAGTAGCGGGGATCGATAATCATGAGGTTACGTTCCATGTCGAATGACCACTGGAATATCTGCGTGCGGCTTAAGGCAATGTTCAGCAGGTGTTTTTGGGTTCTTTCTTCCAGCACATTGCGATAGTAGAGTACAATTCGTGCCAGTCGGTCTCCATCGTACACACCAATCAAAGCGCCTTGTATTAGGAAACTGATGTTGCGCTTCAGTTCATGTATGAAACAGTTGGAAGACAGAGGGATAATGCGTTGGCAACCTTCGTGTAATTCTTGTAAATAACGGGGTAGTACATTCTGTTTATCCTGCACTACTTCCAGTAGATCGACGACAGGCTTTCCAACGATGTCCGCATCCAACTGGAGTTCATCACTTGTCTGTTTGTTCACGCGCCAGATGCAGTCTTCAAGATCAATCATGGCAATGCTGACAGGCCATATATCAAACAATTGTTCAGCAATGGCGTTCACTATCCGTATTTCCTGAGATATATCGGGATTCATAAAGCTTATTGTTTATCGTATTGATGGCAAAGGTCGGGCTTAAACGAATAGGTGACAAGCAAACGGGAAGAAATCAATATTCCATTTTGGTGCAGATATATTCCATCGTTCACACCTTTACATCTTTTAACTGGGCTAGAAAGGATGGAAAGTTGAATTTAACTGTTATTTCTATGGATTATATATCAATATCTTTCAATTTTGCAAACCTAAAAGACAGGATATGAGTGCTACTAAATTCAAGATAAATGCAGACTTCATTGCCTACGAGTGTATCACGGTCAATGAACTGGAGCCATTATTGGAGAAATCTTATAAGACGGAAGGTGGTCTTTTTGCCCTTTGCAGCAAGGGTTCACTGAAAACAATTATTAATCATACCCAATACCGGATTCGGGCGAATGAGATGATAGCGATTCCGCCTGAGTGCTTCATCCAATTGCAAGCAACGTCGGATGATGTGAAGATACATGCTGTCATGTTCTCGCAACGACTGATCCAGAATGCTGGAATGGGCAAGAATATGATGGATAAGTTTCACGTTATCGGCAAGCATTATGTTTTCTCGCTGTCGGAGGTGGCTTTTCCACTTTGTATGGAGATGTTTGCTTTTCTGTCACACCTTTATAATGAGGTTGGGGAGAAGTTGAGTGAAGCTGTATTGCAGTCGTTCCTAAGTCTGATGTTGCAGGGGGTATCCGAACTTTGTCCAGAACAGGCGAAACTGAAAGAGACGCCGGGCAGCAGGCATTTCCATCAGTACCAAATTTTTGTCCGGATGGTACATGAGGAATATGCCCATGAGCACCAAGTGGTGTATTATGCCAAGAAGATGAATATGCAGCCATCCGCCCTTTGCAGGCTTGTCAAAAAGGAATCGGGACATACAGCGATGGAGATTATCAATAAGATGCTCATCATGGACGCCAAGACGCAACTACGCACGGAGAATGCGCCGGTGAAGGATATTGCGCTGAGTCTGGGGTTCAATAATGCCGCTTTCTTCAATAAGTTCTTTAAGAGACATACGGGAGTGACGCCGCAGATGTTTCGGAATTCGGTAAGATAACAGGATTGCAGAAGAAGAACGATTGTTTCTGCATTCCCAGCAAATGAAGATATTTATTTCATCTTGCGCTGCTTTGCCTTACGAAGCAGACGGCGGGCAGGAATGGCTTTTATTTCACCATCAGGTGTACCCACTATCACAGTTTCGTTCCGCTGTGCTTTTTTCTCAAGCATACGTTGCTCGGCCAGTGCCAACCCATAGTGCAACTTCTCGCTTAGTTCCTTCCACTCATCGTTTGACATAACTTTCTATGGTTTTAAAGAGTTCTACTTCATACATCCGTATCGGAAGACTGGGACCGCCTTCAGCAACAATAACGCGGTTCTCCCGACTATTATCCGCCAACAGCCAATAGTCTACACAGGACATATAGATGCCGAACAGATTATTTATCCCAGCTTGATAGCGCCGGCGTATAACTTCTTCCGGTATATCATGCCCGCCTTCACTGACACGCTGGCGTACGCGATTAATTGCCAGTTCCGGCAAATTCAGCCAAAAGTAGATGAGGCTGACTGATACCCTTTCTTCTGCGCCTGCCTCACAAGCCGGGCATAAGAACGGGTGGCAAGTGTTGTCTCAATCGAGAAGTTCTCCCCTTCCCGCATCAATTCTTCAATACGCCTCAGCATCAAACGACCTGCATCAATTGCCACGCCCTCAGGATTGAAAGGAGACAAGCCACGGGCAATCTCATCAGCGTTCACGAATTCCTTACATTGCAACACCTCGGGCAAAACAGTATAAGATGCCGTTGTTTTGCCGGCACCATTACAACCACTGATAATATAAAGCTGTTTCTCCTTCAGCATATTCTTATTAAGAATTTAGAGTTGCTAACATTTTCACCGTAGCAGTTGCGACAAAGATAAATAAACTCCCCCAAACTCGTGCACCACAAGCCATTATTTTTCAATCCCTCTCTGCCCGGTTCAGAGAAACAAGTATACAGAAAAGTACCCTTTTAGCGAACCTTTTATGCAGCAAACGAGTTCATTAAGAAGTACTAGAGACTTTTTGCGAAAAATACAACTACGTGCATTTAATAAAAATCCCTAAGTTTGCGTCATGAAAAAGTTACTGCTGACTCTGCTCACTTTCCTGATAGCCGTTAATGTGGCTTATCCGCAACTCGCCATCCGCCACCGTTTAGCCACTCCCCGACCTGCCGACTCGCTCGATATAGACTATTACTCCCACAAAAAGGGGCTTCAGGCGGGCACCATGGTCTTCGGTATCAATATGGGCGTCTGGACCTTCGACCGCTATATCCGTAAGGCCGACTTTGCCTACATCAACGGGCGTACCATCAAAGACAACATCAAACATGGCTTCGTGTGGGACAATGACGCCATGCAGACCAATATGTTCATGCACCCCTACCACGGCAGTCTGTACTTCAACTCTGCCCGGTCCAACGGATATAATTTCTGGCAGTCCGGCCTCTTCGCCTTCGGCGGCAGCTTCATGTGGGAGATGTTTATGGAGAACGAATATCCCTCTACCAACGACATCATTGCCACCCCCATCGGCGGTATGGCCCTGGGTGAAGTGACCTACAGGGTTTCCGACCTCATCCTCGACGACCGGAAAACCGGTTGGTCACGCTTCGGACTGGAGTTTGCCGGATTCCTGGTGTCCCCCATGCGCGGCTTGACCCGTATTATCAACGGAGATGCCTGGAAACGGCGTTCTACTTCGGGTAAGCAATTCGGTGTACCCGATGTAAGTGTGGATGTATCTCTGGGTATACGTACCTTGGAACTGAAAGACGAGATTCTGGACAAGGGTGTGGGTCTGGCCTCCGAAATCAACATCGAATACGGCGACCGCTTCGATGCGGAAGATACCAAACCCTACGACTATTTCTCCATCCAGGCGAACCTGAACTGGCAGAAAGATCAACCGGTCCTGGGACAGATAAACATCGTTGGCCGACTGGTAGCCAAAGAGTTGGTGAACACCTCAAAGCACTACCTAAGCCTGGGATTGTACCAGCACTTCGACTACTACGATTCGGACACTATATCGGCAGTATCAGCAAAAGTACCCTATAAGTTCTGTACACCCGCTTCCGTGGGCGGCGGCCTCATCTACAAAAGAAACCTCAAACGAAACTGGGGAATAGACGGTTACGCCTACCTTAACGCCATCCTTCTGGGAGGTGCCCTCAGCGACTATTATCAAGTGGACGAGCGCATCTATAACCTGGCCAGCGGCTACAGTAGCAAACTCAACTTGAACTTCACCTACAAGGACCGTCTTGCCATATCCACCATCTACGAAGTCTACCACATGTTCACCTGGAAAGGGTATCCCCAAGACATCAACTGGGACGAAGTGGAACCGAAAACGCTCAATGCTCAGGGCGACCGTTCGAAGGCCATTCTCCATGCAGTCGGCCTTCGGCTGGACCTGAAATTACGGAAGCAACTGTACCTCACCGGCACATTTATGAACTACACCCGCGATACCAAATACAGGTATCACGCCAATGTATTTTCCAATACTTCGGAAGGGCGTCTGATGCTGACTTATAAATATTAGAGACTTCGGAAAGGTGACGGAGGAAACATATTTTCCCCGTAATTTGTTGCAGAAGCCACAGGCAAACTTTATCTTTGCCACTATAAATCAACAAGAAAGGAGATGAGTTATGGATATGAGCCTTAAACTGGCAAGTAGCTACTTCGATATGCTGAAGTCACTGAGCGATGAAGCCAAACTACATCTGATAAAGATGCTCACCGACTCCATATTGAAGAAAGAAGCTAAGAACAGAACCGGCAACGGAAAGTTGGAAGATCTTTTTGGTGTATGGGCCGATGATCCCGAAACAGACCATATGGAAGAAAACATCTGCAAGGAAAGAACGAGCAACCGCACTCGCAAAATAGTATCCTTTGACGAATAAAAAAGTACTTGCTTGATACCAACATCTGCATTTTCTACATGAAAGGCAGATACCAATTGGATGAGAAGATAAAGAAAGTGGGACAGAAGAACTGTTACATCTCAGAAATTACTGTCGCCGAATTACTTTATGGAGTTTCGCGCAGCGGTAATAAAGAGAAACACTTGAAGCAAACAGCAGACTTTATTTCACAGTTCAAAGTAATGCCCATCTACGATGCCTTGCCCATTTTTGCCGACCAAAAGGCGGCACTGTGTGCACGAGGAGAACTAATTGATGATTTTGATATTCTGATAGGGGCGACCGCCATACACGGCGGCTTTGTAATGGTGACTGAAAACGTGAAGCATCTCAACCACCTTTCCCCTATCACAATAGAAAACTGGATTGAACGGTTCTGACCGAAATCTTAATCCGGATCACCTATTCATATATTTTCCATTCCCACAACCCCGCATCTCCCCGCAGAATATGCAGGCGGAGATAACGTGCCCCACCGATACCCACAGCCACATGAGGAGATCGTACCTGAAGTTTCTTTTCTTCGGCACACGCCTGCCAATACTTACCATCGGCAGACTTCTCCAGTCGCCACGTATGCCCTTCGGTGGGCTTGGTGAAATAGAACTGACATTCGCCAACGTTACGTATCTCTTTCAAATCCACCGTAATGTACGGACTGCTATCCGTAACGGCAGCCATCCAGCAGGTTCCGTTCGATTCATCGCCTACATGGGCAACCTGATAAGTATGTGTACGGGTATATTTCTTCACCGAGACTTTCTCAGGCAAAGGATCATTCGGTTGTGTCTCGATGTCTACCACCGCCGTACGGGGATCTTTCTCACTGGAAGCCCGGAAGTCAGCCTGCAACGCCAGATTCCGGCGTGTCTCCTGAGGGGCGGACAGATAGCCTACGCCACGCATATCGGGTACTAAGGTCTTGATGGTTCCGTCTTCATTAAATTCCATCCGGTTGGCATATACCTGGCGGGTAGTTCCACCGTCGCCATATTCCAAATAGAGGAAGATGTATTCATCCGTCTTTTCGTCATAGAAGATATTTCCGTGACCGGGACCCCAAACCTGGTTTTCGGGAGCGGAGAAGAGGAAGATATCATTACCTTCCGGCTTGACGAAACCACTAAGCGGAGATTCACGACTCATCATATAAGCATTGACATAGTTCTGATTTCCACTCAACGTATATACATAATAATAGATACCTTTCCGTTTAAATATCAACGGGCCTTCGGAATATCCCTGACGGGCAGTCTGCATAGTCAGCGGTTCACCTTCTATATGAAGCCTGTCTGCAGAAAGGCGGGCAGCCAGCCGACGGCGCCAGAAGAGGTAACCGTTGCCATCGTCATCAATAAAAGGTTCCCCGTCAATGTCATTTACGATAAACGGACTATCCGCACCTTCCGTTCCCGGAGCACAAAGCCCGTTACCTTCAGCAAAACGGAAAGGACCGTCCGGACGGTCTGCTATCATGACATACGTACCCATCTTTTCATCCGGTTTCACAAAGGTAACATAGAGATAGTAAGTACCATTCTGCTCAATCACCTTTCCGGGAGCCCAATAACGGAAATAACCAGTTTTCTTCTCCCCTTTATCATTCACCCAATCATAACCTTTCGCCCAGTCGAAACCCTGAATGTGCGAGCCTTCGAAGCTCCAGTTCACAAAATCTTTCGACTTCCACACTACCGGCGTTCCGGCACGACCGAGGCCATAGTCCAGGTCAGTGGTAGCATAGAGGTAGTAGGTATCGCCAAACTTAGAAAGCGAAGGGTCAGCCAGATTATCGGGAATCAGAGGATTATAATTACGGTTTGCTATCAAAGTTTCCACAACGGAGGCATCCACAGCAAAAGCCGTCCCGTGACGGATGCCACGAGGGAATGAAACCAGATCGGACACATCTTCCCAAGTTTCGCCATGATCCAATGAACGGACTGCACCGTAACGGTGGTCGCGGTATTTATCGAAATAAACATAGAGCGTATCACCCACAAACAAGGGGGCAGGTCCTTCCGCCCAGTAGTTTCCGGTGATAGAAGGGGAAACTTTAGTAGGGAATCCTTTCGCCAGATTTCTGGTACGGGTAATGCGGAGATTCTTTTCCGGCGGATTGGAGTTTTCATTCTTCACCACCATAATCAGTTCTTCGCTCTTCGGATCTTTCACGATGGCAGCATCAATGACACTGAAATCGGGATTGAAAAACATCTTGGTCTTCGAGAAGGTCTGGAAATCTTTCGTGGTTACGTAGTACATGCGATGGTTCAACCCTTTCTCACTCTCACTGGTTGCCACTTCTTTATGACGGCCTGGAATGGTGGTTGCCCAGAAGATATAATACGTCTGCGATGGTTCATCGTAGAAAAGTTCGGGCGCCCAACAATTGTGGGCAGTCGGTTCGTGCATCATGACGGGAATGGCTCGCTGCTCGCTCCAATGAACCAGGTCGCGGGAAGAGGCATAGCCGATAATCCGGTCGGTCCAACTGGAAGTCCAGACCATGTGAAAGGTGCCATCGGGTGCCTGGCAGATACTCGGATCACGCATCAGTTTATCTTTCCCCACGTCAGGGGTCAGGTAAGATTTGCCACCGTTCAGAGCAATCCAGTTCAGACCATCGTAACTATAAGCCAGATGCAGTCCGTCTCTGCTGTCGTTGATGAAATAAGAAAAAAGGTAAGCCGTTCCATTGGCACAGGTGGTCATCAGGGTGCCGAAACACAAAGCCAACCAGATAAGTACAGTTTTCATGGTTTATTCAAGATTAATGATTTCATTGCCTACAAAGATATAGCATCCCCGGAACATACCGAAATGGAAAAGACTGGAGAAATGAACCGATACCTGTAATATTGTGTAAAATTCAGTTGTCCAATCAGAAGAATTCCTCTACCTTTACACCGGTACATCAAATATTATAGATTATGAAAGGAAAGCGTAACGCGCAGGTTTATCAAGTAGGACCTTATCTAGCGGGTTGTGACTGAAGCATATCCCTGGCTGTGAATTGCTGAACGACGATAATCCCATCGCACACTTCAACCGGGAAACAGAGGAAGCCACAGTCTACGGTTCGCTTTGGAGCGGAAAGACGCCTTGCTACAAGAATGACTCTGTTCCTGTAGGGGCATTTGTACGACTGGAACAGGCTCCGATGAATGAGATTCAACGGGAGAGTCCAGCACGGACATTCGTATCGTTATTGCCGTCGTGTCTAATCTGAAGGAAGCGAGGGAATTGAATAATGGTGTCATTGAGACAGTGAAATATCTTGCTACCCATACTCCGGTGTATTTTCTGAAACGCTTGCCGGGCAAGGGAGGCAACGGAGATTTGTTTTAATACAATTAAGTAACAAGCTATGAGTGGCTGCGCTATGAACCGAAAGGCACTCGTAACTTGTAGCTCGTAGCTAAACCAATATTATGATAGATAACGGACGAAAAAGAATCATCCCCAACGAGGTACTGTTGCCCGAAATAGCACGCCTCATCAGCGAAGGACATACCGTAACCCTGACAGTCAGAGGAAATAGTATGAACCCATTCCTTGTGGACCGTCGCGACCGCATTGTTTTAGGTCCTTTTACCGATAACGATCTGCAACTGAATACGGTCGTACTCGCCAGAGATACGAACGGACGTATCATTTTCCACCGCATCACCCGCCGCAACGGCAAAGAGCTAACACTGCAGGGCGACGGTAATATACGGATAACCGAACAAACGAACATAGACGATGTCATGGGAATAATGATTGCTGCCATCCGTAAAGAAAAAGAATATCCATGCAATGGCCGTGTCTGGCAGCGCTATTCTTTCTGGTGGCTGAAACTGACCCCTGTAAGGCGATGGCTACTGGCGATATTCAGAAGAATCAGAAGAGTAACAACCCAATAAGTACGAATAATGAAAATCAAGAAATGTAGATTTTAACAATATCATTAGTCTAAACTCTACAGCAGCCCCTCTTTGGAAACATGTGGAAGGAACGGATTTCAATGCCGATACCCTTACCGACTTCCTTATGGAAAATGATGAAGTAGGCTCTGAAACCGCAAAGCGGGATGCAGAACAATTCCCAGTCTTCAACTCTCGAAGTTTCCCCTCAAACCCGTGCCAACTTAGTTCTCTCTCTACCAGATGGAATAGATGCCAATCTCAATGAACCGGATCATATCAAAGCATCAAACAGGTGATAAGGCTATATGCTTTACTTGTCAGATCTCTATCTTCGGGTAGAAAGATGTATTGCCGTGAAATTAAAAAAGGGAATTATCGTGATGATAACTCCCTTCTATTTCTAATTTTAAATTTGCTTTCGCAAAGTTCTCCAGACTTAAAACAGTTTGGCAGGATATTCACCCGCATCCACTAAAGCCTGGATTTTATCTACAACGCTTTGGCGATCTTCAGGATATGTTACGCCAAACCATTTGCTTGTAGTATCGAGGACTTCGCATGTAGCGACACCGTCCTGAATCAATTTATCTACCATCAACGGGATGAAGAATTCACTCTTCAGGTTCTCCATATTCTTCGGATCGCTCAGGAAGCTCTTGAAGAAATCGAAGCTGTATGCGAAGTAATCGGGAGTAAAGCCCCAGAAGTTCATGCTTACCGGAGTAGTTTCGGGAGTAGCCGTCCATTCGCCATTATCGTCAATGTATTTCACTTCGCCATCCATACGCTGAATCTTAGTGCGTTCTACAACAGAAGTCAGCAAGTTGTTGGCATCCGTACCGCAAAGACCGCGAGATACAGTACCGCTATCACTCAACGTATTGCCAATACGGAAACCTACCATTGAATATACATTCTTTGAACCTTCGGGCAGTGCAGAAAGGAATTTACCCATTACCTGGAAAGAATCGCGACCATAGAAGTCGTCGCAGTTGATAACGGCAAACGGTTCCTGAATTACATCAGCACCCATCATTACGGCGTGGTTGGTTCCCCAGGGTTTCGTACGACCTTCGGGGCAAGTGAAGCCTTCGGGCAAATCGTCGATAGACTGGAACACCAATTCGCACGGGATATGACCTTCGTATTTGGAAATAATTTTATCACGGAAGTCTTTCTCAAAATCCTTACGGATTACGAAAACGAGCTTACCAAATCCGGCGTTAATGGCGTCATAAATTGAATAGTCCATAATAGTTTCGCCATTCGGACCCAGTCCGTCCAATTGCTTCAAGCCACCGTAACGGCTGCCCATTCCGGCTGCCAATAAGAATAAAGTTGGTTTCATACTTAGTTATTATTTAAAAAGGTTAGTGTATCCTTGTTTTGATTACGGGGCAAAATTACAAAAAATAAAGTCAAGAAAGGTAGACAATTGGTTCATATTTTAGCTCTATCGTACAAAACCCACCGTTAGAACGGATAACCGATAGCAAAATGCCATGCCATGCCATCTTTAAACTTCGGAATATTATAATATCCTTTCTTACCTGTATCATACGGATCATGCAGTGCCACTCCCCAGTCGAAACGGAATACAAGGAAGTCCAAGTCATAACGCAGACCGGCACCTGTACCCAAAGCAACCTGTTTCGGGAAATTCTTCAACGTCAACTGTCCATCGGGACGATCTTTATCCTTACGCATCAGCCAGACATTACCTGCATCGAGGAAGATAGCTCCGTGCAGGTCGCCGAGGATACGGAAGCGGTATTCCACGTTTGCTTCCATACGGATATCGCCCACGTGGTTGATATAGGAATACTTTTTCTCTTTATCGGGTGGATAACCACCGGGGCCGATGCTGCGGGCAGAATAGGCACGGATGCTGTTGGCGCCACCAATATAGAACTGTTCGGTATAAGGCGCAGTCGTTGCATTTCCGTAGGACCAGATTACTCCTCCTGCAATACGGGAAGCAATCATCTGGTTCTTGTCTATCCTGTAGTGATAGCGGAACTCCGAATTCAGCTTCAGGAATTGTGCGAAAGGCACTCCCAGCAATTTCTTGTCTTCCTTGCTGAACGGTTGTCCGAATGCCTTGTAAATCAGCGAGGTCAGGTTACCGGCAGAGCCGAGTGTAGTCTGCCACCAGATGGGATTACGTACATTGCGAAGAGAAGCGTTATCATAAGTGTAGGTATATTCCATCTTCGGAATAAACTGATTACGGAGGCTGATGTAAAGAGCCGGGTTCTGAGCCTGTATTTCCTCAAAAGCCGCAGTCGGATTGCGCAGCACATTAAATGTCAGTTGGAAGGGCGTAATACTATGTTTCCGGGTAGGCACAGGCTGAAAGTCATACGTGACGTTTCCACCGAAAGCAAGCAGTTTGTAGTACTTGGCACGGTTCATCTGATCTATATAGACGCGGAAGGTAGTGGAAGCCGGGAAGTCATATTCCTTGGTACCCATCCGAGGGAAGACGATGCGCGGGAAGGTAAGTGCAGAAGATAATCCCAACTCGTAGCTATTCATCAGCGAGCTGCTGTTCTTACCCGTCTGCCATTCATAAGAGCCGTTCACTTTCACATTCCAGGTTTCACCACCACCGAAAACGTTGTTCTTCGTTACGGTGAAGGCGGCACCAGGACCGGTCTGGTTATTGCTCTTCATGGTGACATTAAAGTCCAGCTCAGCATCATAGGGTTTATCCAGCATGGCACGGATATTCACATCCAGCGTATCGGAAACGAGTGCCGTATCGCGGGGCGTGTATTGCATCTCCAGATAACGGAAAATACCTACACTTGCCAGACGCTCTTGAATACGGGTTTGCCGATACTGGCTATACAACTTTTCCGGACGACGGCGCATACCTCCCTTGTCCAGTTCCTGGCGCTTCCGTTGGTAGCCTTGGTAGTTCAGCCAGCGGTGGAGCATATTTGGACGTATCTTCAGTTTATCGTAATAGTGTATCCAGAAAGTCTTGTAATAGAGGCTGTCATTCGGCGTTTGCCCTTGCGGACCGTGGAGGTAGAAATTAGTTTTACCTACAAAGAAGGGGCGTTCGGCGTCCTTCGGCATACCGGGAACAGGAATCATACGCAGGCTGACGTGTCCACCGGGAACGAGGGTTGTATCGGCCTGGTAAGTCAGATAATCGGGACGGAAATAGTAATACCCCATATTACGCAACAAACCGCTGATGCGGGTACGCTCACCATCAAGATCGGTAACATTGAACTGTTCACCCGGGCTGATCAGGGAGCGACGGCGGCCGAGGTTGATAATCTGCATCGTCGTACTATTGAAACCCCGATAATAAACGGTATCAATGAAGTACGGGTTGCGCATATCTACCGTGTATTGCAACTTCGCTTTCAGGCTGTCCTTGGGATTAACGAACGTTTGATAGCTTACCGTGCCATTGAAGTACCCGTAATCATGCAGGATATTTGTCGCTACTTTCTGTCGGATGTCCGGATTAACGGAGGATATGAGCACGGGAGTGGCGGCAAAGCGATTGAATATCCATTTGCCAAAGCCTTTCTTATACTTCACAAAGCCATTGTACACCCACAGCCCGAAAGGGAAAGGGATGCGATATTCGGAACTACCGAGCAGGGAGTTATTAGGAGCTTTAGCAAGCGCGGCTTCCACTTCTTCCATAGCGGTCACGCCTACCTTGGTATCGGAGCGGTTCTCTACAATCATCGGCTTCTGACCGGTGTAGAGCACTTCGCCTTCGGGCAGGTGCTTAGTAGTGGAGCAGGCTGCCAGAAGCAGGGTTGCAAGGAGGATGTATACGAGTTTCTTCATTTTGATTCTTCTATATATTATAAGGTGATGCACCTACCACCTCCCCCTTCGGGTACTCCTCCTCCCGGGAGGAGGAGAATTGAGAATGATGGGGTTGTGGCATTGCGCTATACTAATTCTTAAATTGCGCTATTGTTATTTCTTTTACACTATTCGCTCACAGGTTCTACTTTCTTCTTTCTCTTGAATATGAACAACTCACTCAGGCGGTCCATCTTACGGCGAAGCACAAGACCGACACCTGTCTCGGTTATCTCACCATCGAGCACACTTTCATAGTTCTTGTTGTGGAACACGCGGATATAGCGTGTACCACTATTATCCAGACGATACTCCAAAGAAATATTATCGATGAACGATTCTACGTCATTCGTTGCATTGGCGCCACTAGATACCTTTCCGCCGATTACAATCTGTATACGATCATTGAAGAAACGCTGAGAGTATCTGAAACTGTAGTCCGTTTGTTTGTCCCCCGTTTCGGCAGCCGTACGGTCTTCGATGCCCACACTGAGGGAAGCATTCTTCAGGTTTCCGGTCAGCGCATTAATCTGACTTTGCAATACACTGTTCAGCGCAGAGCCCATGGTCAGACCACCACCTTTTCCACCGTTATAAAGATACATACCGGTGGCAAGCATGGTGATAGCCTGCTTACTTCGCTCATCGACGCTCATTCCTGCCAGTTCGCCCTGTACAGTGGCGTCTTCGGGAGCACTCAGGTTAAAGCTCAAATCAGGGTTTTCCAAACGGTTCTTGATGCTGATGGAAACGTCGAAGTTCACCATGCGCGAACCGCCATCATCGCCATCGGACACAGAAGCACGTACACGTTCCGTAGCCGTCAGGTTGAGCGAAGGGTTCATCGGATTACCCGTCCAGTCCACATAACTTCCATTGACAAACTGGAACTCTTTCAGCGGAATAACGGGCAAGGCGTATTTCATCATACCACCGATCAGGGTATAGCGACCGGACAATGTAAGATCGCCTTGCGGAGTATATTGCAGGTTCAGGTCACCTCCACCTTCCAATTCCACACGGCTGCTACGGTCGGGGCTGAGGTCGGCACGCAAACGCACGGCATCATCAATGTGCACAGACAATAACATATCCATACCGCCAAGCGACATGGTAGGTACCTCTGTTGCCCGCACCGAAGTAGTGTCCGTGAAAGAAGTGAACGTAACAAGTTCACCCAAACGGTCTTCTACTGTCAGAGGAGAGTCAGTCAACACATAAGTCACATCTGTGTTGCCCAGCAGATTCATGTTTCCACGCATGGTCAAACCATCCAACGGGCCACGTACTGTGGCATTCAAATCTACGAAGATCTTACCGTAAATCATACTTTCCTTGGTACGGGGAGCATCGAGCAACGTGTAATTCTGTGCACGCAGGTTCAGCTTCGCCGTCGGATTCTCCATATTGCGGAAGTCTACGTTCCCGTCTATCGTAAAAGGATTACGGCTGGTAGTGTATATAGCAAACTTATTAAAGATAAGTTGATTATCTTCTATCTTCAGCGGGCGATTATCAAACCAATAACGTGCCCCTGCCTGACGGGCATAGACAGATACACTGTCCAGTGAGAGGTCACCACTCAATTTAGGCTTCTCCATGGCACCACTGATATAGAGCCCACCATCGATGTCACCGGTAAAGGTAACTACCTGGTCGGGCATGAAAGCATTGGCAAGCGAGAGTGGGAAGTGCTCGAAAGTAGTGTTGACTTCAAGCGAATCGCGCCCGTTGTTCTGGGTCAGTACGGCATCAGCAGTCATTACCTCCTGGTCTTCCGACCGGAAGTAGGCATTCAGATAGTGCGTACCTTTATCACCCGGGAGCCAGGTGGCGCCCAATCCGATGTTACCTACCGGCTGTTGTTCGTAAGTCAGCTTTTCCACACCGGCTTCAGCGGAAACTTGCAGTGAGGTTGCCGTTTGTATATAGTTTGCTTCCGCAGAGAAAAGTCCCGTGATACGGGGCATATAAGGCAGAATGCCACTTAGTTTATCCAGGCGGAAACGAACGAGTTCCAGATTGATATTCTGTAGGGAGACGGTGTCGGAACGGTCAGATTGCATGCGGAAGCAGAGTCCGTCATCGCTGTCCATATCCACATTGGCATAAACGCGCATATTCTTGTGCAGATAAATCCAGTCGCTATTGTCTACGAAACGGAACTTCTGGTAAGCAATGATAGGCTCGGCAGGTGTCAAGCGGAAGGCAATGCCATTGCCCCGGCCCCGGCCCTCTATCAAAGGACGGGCATTGATACCGAGATCAAGTCCGGTATCTCCCTTGGCGTCCACATAATTCAGGGTCAGTTCGGCATCTTCGTTGCGGATTTCACCCGTCAGTGTACTGCGGAAGACAAACTGCGGATTTTTCGGTCCGTTTATAACACCCCCCTGTAACTTCATGCGTGCAGTGTCCTGGCTGATGGCAAAGAAAATGGTATCCAGTTGCAAGGAGTCCATACGCAAGCCATGTATGGCAGTACGCCCGTTGATACCGCGCCGGGGCGTGGTACCGAAGCGAAGGATAAAATCATCAAAGGAAATATCCTTTGTTGCCAGGAAGTAACTGACAGGATTCTGCTTACCGGCTTTCAGTTGCATACCGGCTGAGGGTAGCGCTCTCCGTAATTCCGCATGGTCGAGTTGCTTCAATTCTATTTGCCGGCTAAGAAGTGCGGCAAAGGCAGTACCCTGATCCATCAGCTTCTGCAAGGTGCTGCGGGCACGGAACTGAAAGTCGAGGTCGCCTGCATCCATGCTCATCTTGATAGAATCATGGCGCGCTTCGGCACCGAGAGTGAAAGCGAAAGGATACTGCAATGGTTTGGGAGAAATACCTAACTCATGTAGACCGACATTCTCCACATTCATAGTAACCTTACCATCCAGATATTTACGGTCAAGACGCATATCAGCATCCGCCTGCATCTTCAGCAGGGCATTATCGCTGGTCATGCGTACAGTGGCAAGAGCGGATTTCAGTCCGGCTGTCAGGTCGATACCGGAGATATTCCAGTGTCCGTATTGTAATTCGCCGAGAGAAGCTTGTACAGCGGCTAAAGTACGGTGGTTGGCGGGATCGAATCCCTTTCCTTTGGCGGTAACCTTGGCTGAAAGGTTATAGATAGAATCTTTAGGCAGGAAGTGGTGCACTTGCAGGGCATCCACATGAAGGTCTGCCTGATAGGCTTCGGTAGAAGTGTTGTAACGGGCCAGCAAAGTCAACACCCCTTCACGTTCTTTTAACTTCAGACTGGCATCGTAATTGGGACCATCCAAACCAAGTCGTGCCGCCAAGTGCATACTGTCCGGCACTACGATAGAGCCATCCGGAGTGACGCCTGTCAGCCCGGTAAGGAAATTCAGATTCTGCGTGCGGATATCGAAATCAATGCTCCCGTTGCGCGTCAGACTGTCAGTAAGATTCCATATTTCACCACCACCATTCAGGGTAAAAGCCCCTGGCAGATCGATGTTGAAGCGGGAAATCTGCATCTGCTTGAAGTTACCTTCCGTACCGGCGCGGATAGTCAAAGGACGGAAAGGATATGCATCCTTGAATGTATCAGGCAAGTCACCTGCAAAAAGCATCACGTCCTGCTTGCCGATGCGGGCATTGAAACGGGCGGAGAGCCGTCCGGAAGTGGGAATTTCCACCAGCTCCCAATAAGTCTGGGCAGTGAAATCCATTTCGCTATGTGGGGTGAGCAGTTTTAAAGAAGGCACCTGAATGACAGTGGAATCAGCAAATACCCGTCCCGTCAATGAAGTAATGCTCAGACCGGAACGCTCGTTCATGGAGAATTCCCGGATAACGGCATTGATGTTCCGTCCATGATAAAGCACGGAGTCCACTCCAATACGAATATCCCTCAAGGCTATGTGCGAAGCATCAAAGCCGGGAGCAGGTTTCACACCGGTACTATCAGTAGCCGCAAGACTACCGGTATCTATCAGGCTATTAATGGCACTGAGCAATTGACTACCCGTATCATAGTTCACCGTAGTACCGCTCAATTCAAATTTCTTCAGACCGTACATCTGTCCGCCCAGATCAGCAACCGCATCATCTACCTCCGCATCGCCCAGACGGGCAGCAAGACGCATGGAATCCAACGGCATTTGCAAATCGACGGAAACGTTTTTCAGTGCCAACCTGTGCAAGGCTACTTTCCAGTTAAGGGCAGTAGTCGCGGTGTCCGGTTCGGCAGTGGTAGTGTCGTTCATCACAACGAGCATATGAGTATCACTCAGTTCCACACGGTTGATGACGGCATCTTCTTTTTTCAGGTCTATACCGTGACTTTCGAGGAAGAAGCGCCCCAGCACACCACGTATACAAATACCATCTATCAGATCGGCAGAGTTCAGAAAAACTCCGTTCACAGTTACCTCATCTAATTCTACTTGTCCACGTATCAGCGGCCATGCCTGCACACGTACGTTCAGGCTTTCCAGTGTCAGCAGAGTATCAGGAGTTTGTTTCACGGCAAGGGAGTCGCCGGGAGCAGAGGAAATTTGTTTATCTGCCTGTACAGGCTGAATCACCTGCACACCGCGTACCAGCAGGTTCAGCGGAAAGCGGAGGTCGATACGTTCAACAGATATATCCATACCCGTTGCCTCGGATGCGATGGCAGTAGCTTGCTTCCGTATCAGGTTCTGTACGGGAGGAATATAAAGCAATACCATCAGTATTACAAACAATATTATAGGGGTGAGCAGTATCCACACCACCCATTTCAGCCATTTTCTTCTCATTAGGACATCAATCGATAGTCAGTGTTAAAATCGTTACAAAGTAAACAAATTCTAACGACATTTGGTTGATGTAGAAGACAAAAAGGCTATTTATTCCTCTACCTGCGCTACGATATCTTCAATCTGAGCAAGTGCTGAGAAAGATTTCTCTTTTATCTTTTCACTGAATACTTGTCCGCGTGAGGCTTCAAGTTCTTTCAATAAAGCAACAAGTTCATTAGCTCCCAATAAAGTAAACAGAGGAAGCATCTTATGCCCCATGGCAGCTATTCCATCTGTATCTTCAGCATTTAATGCCTGTCGCAAGCGCTCAACATTCAGACGTGTTTCTGTAACAAAACTTTCCAGAATAGATGTTGCAGCAGCAGAATCATCGCCAGAGAAAGCGGTGAGGGCAGAGAAATTTAATGCAGAAGCAGCTTCAGTTAAAATCTTATCCGTTTGTACAACATTCGTTTCTATGTAATTCTGCGAAGTAACAAGATCTGTCTCCCTCCTTTCAATATCCAATTCAGCAAACAGTTCATTCACCATAAACGGTTTGTGCAAGCTTCCGGCAAAACCATGTTTCAGAAACTCTTCACGTTGCATATCACTACGGGCAGTCACAGCAATCACAGGTATAGTCTTAGCTTGCGGAATATTCGAAGCACGCAACAGGTTCAGCAAGTCAAAACCATTCATGGCGGGCATTTGCACATCGGTAAGTAATACATCGAAAGTATCAGTACGGAGGGCTTCCAATAGTTCATCCAATTGCAGACAAGCAACAGAAGTAATACCACTCTGTGCAAGCATAGCAGAAGTGAGAGTGAGCTGAATACGGTCGTCATCAATCAGGAGGATATGCAAGGCAGAAGTCTGAGCAGGTAAAACAGAATCTTCATTCTTCTGTTCATTCACTCCGGAAGTATCATTCAAAGCCACCGGATACAAAGGTACCCGCAACGTAAACGTACTCCCCTTTCCGAGCACACTATCCACTTCTATACGCCCTTCCAGCAGTTGTACCAGCATACGGACAATAGATAATCCCAAGCCGAATCCTTCCTCCCCCTGTGCTCCCGGCAAACGGGTAAACTCCTGAAAGATGCGTTCACGGTCACCGGGTTCCATTCCCTTTCCCGTATCAATAACAGAAAGCTTCAAATGATTTCCGGAGAAAGCCGGATCACCTTTCGGCACAAAACAGGCAGTCAGCGTAATGCCACCTTCCGAAGTGAACTTCACTGCATTGGAAAGCAAGTTATTAACAATCTGGCGCAAGCGTAAAGGGTCACTGATAAAGGTTCCTTTCAGTTCAGGATCTATCTCACATTTCAAAGACAATCCTTTGGCAGAAGTCAACGGTTCAAAGCTGACGTATATTTCTTCCAGCAGGTGTGCAGGATGGAAAGTAACACGGTTTATCTCAGCTTTATGCAAGTCGAGGCGATGAAAATCGAGCAAATCGGTAACAAGTTTCAGCAGGTGCTCCGAGGAGGTTTTCATGTTGTCCAGATAAAAGCGTTGCCGTCCGTCGACAGTGAGCCGGGAGAGCAAATCAGCATACCCCATGATAGAACCTAAGGGAGCCTTGAAGTCATGAGTAATGGCAAGCATCAGCTTTTCGCGGGAGGCAAGCAACTCTTCGGCAAAACGATTGGCCTCTTCCAATTGACGCCGATAACGGTTACTACGGGTAACATCCCGCCAAATCATGACAAGAAAGATAACGGACAACACAACAGCCCCCGCAGCAATGCCTGAAATAATCGTAGCAGAACGATATCGTACTGCTTTCTGATACTCAGCCTCTTCACGGGCACGCAGCAGAGTTTCCTGTTCATATCCTTTCAAAAGACTATCAATACGAGCACTCAGCGCATGATCAAGGCGTTGCAAAATTCGCTTACGACGCTGCATCACACTATTAGTTGCTTTCTTTTGCTGGGCAACAGTACGTAATTTCGCGTGCAGGGAATCAACAGGATTATAGGCATCAAGCACAGTATCCGTAGCAACTTCAAGGGTAGTTTGTACCTGGACAGCAGAATCTTTGCGTGGTGGAACGAAAACTTCTCCCAGACGGCGGAAGAAACCTTTCTTCTTAGGTTGTGTCACAACGGTATCACGACGGGCAGTAACACGACGTTGCACACGCTGTTGGGTGATAATGGTATCCTGTTCAGCTATAATCTGTTCCACCTCTCGAGCGGAAATCATGCTGTCATTGGCTTCGCTCAACGTACGCAATAAGCGGACCGTATTAGCATCTTTTTCCCGCAAAAGCCCTATCAGACTATCTGTACGCAAGATATCGCTATTATCCGAGCTCATAAGGTTCTCCATTTCCCGACGCACGAAGAACAGGGAATAAAACAAGACTGCCAACAGGACCACATAACCGGCAGCTATCTTCTTCTTGGAGACATTGTTCATACTTTATATTATTATAGTGACAGGGGGTTAATATCACTTTCCCTCATCTCGTTTTATAACGGAAACGCAGCCAAAGCATAATACCTGCACTCGTCAGTCCGAATGGGAAAGCCATCCATACACCAACCGTACCCCAACCCAGTACGAAACCACATAGGTATCCTACAGGCAAAGATATAACAAAATAGGAAATAAATGCAATGAACATCATCGGTTTTACGTCCGCAATACCGCGCAGGGCATTGGCAAAGCTGATTTGCAGACCATCACCAAACTGATAAACCAAAAATGGAAGGAACAAAGAAGACACCATGGCAGAAACCTCCACACTATCCGTGAACCAGCTCCCCACATGATTGCGCAATAGGAACACGATACTCAGAAGCACCACTGCCATTGCCAAGATGAGGTGATAACCGGCATATGCCGAACGACGGACATTCACCATATCGTTCTGCCCCTTGAAGTTACTGACACGAACGGCAATCGCCGCCCCCATCCCATAAAACATCATAAAGGTGAACTGAGAAATAGTAAGCATAATCTGATGCGACGCCAAAGCAATGGTTCCCAACCAACCGACCATGATTGTACTGAGGCTGAATGAAGCCGTTTCCATGCCCATCTGCAAACCAACAGGCCAGCCAAGTCCATTCAGTCTTCTGAACATTTGTTTCGACCATCCCAGGCGGAAGAATCCCGCCTTATATCTTAAGAATCTGCGACTACGGAAAACAATCAGTGCAAAAACAATGACCATAACAATACGTGAAAACAAGGTACTGATACCCGCGCCCAACAACCCCAATTCCGGGAAACCGAACTTTCCGTAAATCAGTATATAGTTACCTACGATATTCAATGCATTTCCACCAAGAAGCACCCACATGGCTGTCTGTGTTTGGGTGATGCCATCCGTGAATTGCTTAAAGCCATTAAATAGCATAACAAATACCAGGGATGCCAACAGAATCAGGAAATAGGGTTTTATCAAGGGAAGCAGTTCCTCGGGCTGTCCCATGTATTCCACACAGAAATAGACGACAGTCATGATAAGCGTCAGCAACAGTGCCACCAACACATTGGCAAGCAGACTTGAACGCAAAGCTTGTCCGGCCTCCATGAAACGACGGTTGCCGTAGAATTCACCCACCACAGGCGTCAGTCCATAAGAGAAACCGGTACTGAAAATAATGCAAAGTGTAAAAAGATTGTTGGTGAAAGAAGCGGCAGCCAACTCGGCCGTGCTGTGGTGTCCCACCATCAAGGTATCGGCAAATCCAAGAACAATGACCCCCATCTGGCCGATAACGATGGGAAGCCCTAAGTAAAAGAGGGCTTTATAGTGCCCCTTGTATGTAGCAATTAATCTATTCATTTATCTTTCTCATAATATAATACCACCGAGTTTTCCTCACGGAAAGCCTCTTGTGCAACTGCCTTCAGCTGCTCTGCCGTCACTGCGCGATACCGCTCCACCTCACGTTCTATATCCTCCGCCTGCCCGGTCAGTTCGAACCATGCCAGATTTGTGGCTACATTCAGGTAATTGATATTCCCGAATATCTGGGTGGATTCAAACTTATTCTTTACTTTCTCCAATTCCTTTTCTTCTATCGCCACTTGCTGTAACTCCTGCAACTCTTTACGTACAGCGGCCTCAGCCTGTTCCAGTGACACTCCGGCCGACGGTTTTCCACTGATATGCAGTAATCCCGCATCACGCGTTCCCGAAATATAAGCATCTATGCCGGAGAATAATTTCTGTTCCTGCACCAACCGACGGTTCAAGCGACTGGAACGTCCGTTACTAAGGATATCTGAAAGGATGTCAAAGGCGTAATAGTCAGGATGCCCGCGACTACACATATGATAGGCCATGAACAGCGCATCCAAGGGAACAGGACGTTTCACTACCTGCCTGCGTTCCTGTGTCTGTACGGGTTCCTGCGGCAATTGTCTCACAGGCACATCCCTGCGGGGAATCGGGCCGAACCATTTTTCTGTCAATCGAACAGCTTCTTCCCATGATATATTTCCGGTAACGGCAAGCACGGCATTATTAGGTGCATAAAAGCGGTAAAAGAATGATTTCACTTCCTCCAGTGTAGCTTGTTCGATGTGCGATAAATCCTTCCCGATGGTAGGCCAGCGGTACGGATGCACCTCGTAAGCCAACGGACGGATAAGATGTCCCACATCTCCGTAAGGCTGGTTCAGACAACGCTGTTTGAACTCCTCCATGACCACACCGCGCTGCACCTCAAGGCTTTGTTCACTGAATGCCAGCTCCAGCATACGGTCGGACTCCAGCCAGAAGCCAATCTCTACATTCGACTTGGGGACGGTGAGGTAATAGTTCGTAATGTCATTGTTCGTCCAGGCATTGTTTTCTCCACCTGCCGACTGCAAAGGAGCATCATAGTCGGGTATATTCACAGAACCGCCAAACATCAGATGTTCAAACAGATGGGCAAAGCCGGTATGTTCGGGATCTTCGTCTCGGGCACCTACATCATAGACGATGTTCAGTGCTACCATCTGAGTACTGAGGTCCTGGTAATGCACCAGTCGCAGACCGTTATTAAGACAATATTTATTTATTTTCATAAAATAGCGATTGTTACTTATTGGTGGAATTAAAGAATAGGTACGCGGACGTCCGCCTAATCCGTGTCGTCCGCGTACCTATCTGTTTTGAACTAATTTCACCAACAGTTTAGTCCAATACTGTCACTTTCTTGATCTTCACATCCTCTTCCGGGCGGTCGCTACGATCCGTTTTTACCTGTTGTATCTTATCTACTATATCCATGCCTTCGATCACTTCACCGAACACAGTATATTCACCATCCAAGTGTGGAGTACCACCTACCGTAGTATAAGCCTTCACCTGCTCCGGTGTAAAGTGGAATTCCGGTTGTTTGGCAACTTCCGCCTCAGCCTGTGCAAACAGTGTATCCTGCAAGTTCATCAGACCATCCTGGTCATTTTCCTTACGCATCTTATAGATTTCCTTCATGTGCTTCTGTGCTAAAGCATTGAACACAGTAGTCAGACGATTCTGATTCATCTGGTTCTCCATCCCCAGCAACGTAGTATCATTATACACTTTACCCGTCACAATGTAGAACTGGCAACCTGATGATTCCTTCTTCGGATTCACATTGTCACCCTGACGCGCAGCCGACAATGCACCTTTCTTATGGAAATACTTCGGATAAACAAACTCAGCCGGAATAGTATAACCTACATCGCCTGCACCCAGCATCTTTCCTTTCGGAGCATTCTTTGACTCAGGGTCGCCTGCCTGTATCATAAAATCCTTGATGACACGGTGGAACAATGTACCTTCGTATGTACCCTCTTCCGCCAGTTTGATGAAGTTATCACGATGTTGCGGCGTCTCATTATACAGTTTCACGATAATGTCACCCGCAGTTGTTTCAATCTTCAATTTAGTTTCCTGATCCATGTTTCTATCTTTCTTTTGTCCCGATTGGCAAGCTGTAACGCTGCAAATCAGTATGGTTAATAATACGATGAAATTCCTCTTCATAACGCTTTTTATTTAAATTAAGTTTGCAAATATACGATTTTCAGACAAATCGGTTTACCTTTGTGTCTTAAAAGAGACAAAAGATAAGGCAATGAAATCTATACTCATCGTTGAAGACGACATTACTTACGGTATGATGCTGAAGACCTGGTTAGGCAAAAAAGGCTTTCAGGTAGCTTCCGTCAGCAGTATCGCCCGCGCCCAGAAACATTTGGGAACAGAGGGTGCCGACTTGATTTTGTCCGACCTGCGTCTGCCCGACAAGGACGGCATCGACCTGTTGAAGTGGTTGGGAGAGCAAGGTCTGTCCATTCCACTCATCATGATGACGAGCTATGCTGATATACAATCGGCGGTGCAAGCCATGAAATTAGGTGCCAGCGACTACGTTGCCAAGCCTGTAAATCCAGACGAACTTCTAAAGAAAATAAGTGAGGCTGTGAAACAACCCGCTGCTTCTCCCAGACAAGCCCCCAGTTCCGGGAAAGGAGAAAGTACCCATCAAAAAAATGCAGGCAACACTCCGTCTTCCGACTATCTGGAAGGAGAAAGTGATGCAGCCAAACAACTCTATAATTATGTAAGACTGGTTGCCCCCACCACTATGTCGGTGCTGATCAATGGTGCCAGCGGAACGGGCAAGGAATATGTAGCCCACCGTATCCATCAACTCAGCAAGCGTGCCGGACAGCCTTTCGTCGCCATCGACTGTGGCTCCATCCCTAAAGAACTTGCCGCATCGGAGTTCTTCGGACACGTCAAAGGTTCATTCACCGGAGCATTGACAGACAAAACAGGAGCCTTTGTTGCAGCCAACGGAGGAACCATCTTCCTCGATGAAATAGGTAATCTCAGTTACGAAGTTCAGATACAACTGTTACGTGCTTTGCAGGAACGAAAAATCCGTCCGGTAGGTTCCAATAAAGAAATCACTGTAGATGTGCGCCTGGTTTCCGCTACGAATGAAGATTTGGAACAAGCCATCGAGAAAGGAACTTTCCGTCAGGATCTGTTCCACCGTATCAATGAGTTCACCCTACGCATGCCCGAACTCAAGGACCGGAGAGAAGACATCCTTCTCTTTGCCAACTTCTTCCTCGACCAAGCCAATCGGGAACTGGACAAACAATTGATCGGATTCGATGATGCAGCATCCAGAGCTTTGCTGGAATACCACTGGCCGGGAAATCTGCGACAGATGAAGAATGTGGTACGCCGTGCCACCCTATTAGCGCAGGACCAACTTATCACGTTGAAAGAATTGACCGAGTTGCAACAAATCACTCATCCTCACGTAGGTCTGCCATTGCGTAATGAAGAAGCAGAAAAACATCAGATAATTGAAGCATTACGGCAAACGGGAAATAACAAGAGCCGGGCAGCTCAACTGTTGGGTATAGACCGCAAAACCCTGTATAATAAACTAAAACTTTACGAAATAGAGAGCTAAAAAGGCTCTTCGCACCGTTTCCCAACCGCATCAGGTCCGTACCTACTCCGTATCTATACAGTTAGAATAGGTACGGACTTGATACGGCGTTGGTACGGGCTTGACACGGACTTGGTATGCAACAGAGCACCTTAGTGTGGAATTTTTCCACACCTGATTCCACACTTTCCACACAATTCCACACAATTCCACACTGTACCACATATTCCAAAACCTTCAATAATACTAATAATCAACAACTTACCCGATTACCCTTCTCACTGGCACGTGCTTTGCAACTATATTTTATGTAAGTGTCAAGCTTCCTAAATCAAAAAAAGGAAACCTAAACCCTTAACTATAAAATATATATTTAGTATAACTATAAAAAGCAAATGATTATGAAAAAGTTAGTATTAGTAGCAGCCCTGTTTATGTTTGTTTGTGGTGGTTCTTTCGTGGCAAACGCTCAGGACCCGGTAAAAACTCAACAGCAACAACCGGCAACGGGAAATACTGAAGAGCCCAAAACCGCTGAGCCTGCCAAGGAAGAACCCAAAACAGAAGAACCAAAGGCAGAGGAACCGAAAGCTGAACAACCCGCAGCCAACGCTCCCGCCAACGGTACTCCTGCAACGGAAACACCTGCACAGCCTGCTGAATAATAGTAAGCACACTGACATAAAAGCCGTTCCCTACTTGTCTATTCTGGGGAACGGCTTTTGTCGTTTCTAGTCCCAACCCTATCATCTATTTTCTTGCAGAAACTCAAATACCTACTTATAAGTACTTCATCCCCCAACGACATCCTTAAATTACCAACAAATAGCGATTTCCTACCTGTCGCCATCTCTTTACCTTTGCAAAAAAAATAGTAGTAGCACTACCGTTTTAATATAACATCCCCGATGGCTAACAGATATATATTATTCTTTCTTTTCACTTTAGGCTTTATACAATCAGGATTCTGCCAGCATTATACAATTAAGGGACGGGTTGTTGATAACAAGAACAAGTCTCCAATGGAGTTCGTTACAGTATACTTGCCCGGATACGAATTGTGGGCCATTAGTAATGAAAAAGGAGCGTTCACTATCAATCAAGTACCAGCCGGCAAAGTAAAAATCACTGCACAATATTTGGGATACGTTACGCAGACATTGGATATAGATGTACAGAAAAACATCGAAGACCTACTAATCACACTACAGGAAAGCAATCTGACGCTAAATGAAGTGGTGGTTACAGCACAGAAAAAAACAAGTGACCCAACAACTTCATATACAATAGATCGTGCCACTCTGGATCATGCACAAATATTAAATGTCAGCAGTCTCAGCACTCTATTACCGGGCGGTAAATCAACCGGTGACCAGAATCTGGCAAGCTCTGACGAACGTATCGCTCTACGAAGCGGAAGCAGCGAAATGGGAAATGCTTCTTTCGGTACTGCTGTCACAGTAGACGGTGTGCGCCTGCAAAACAACTCGGAAATGAGCGAAACAAAAGGTGCAGGCTTGCGTAATATCAGTTCTTCAAACATTGAATCGGTAGAAATTATTACTGGAATTCCATCTGTGGAATATGGAGATTTATCAAACGGAATCGTAAAAATAAATACGCGGAAAGGGAAAACACCGTTTATCATCGAATTGGCCACCCAACCTAAAACAAAACAAATTGCCATAAGTAAAGGCTTTTTGCTTGGAGACAGAGCAGGTACAATTAATACCAGTTTGGAACGCACAAAGTCAACCTCTGACTTGGCCTCTCCACATACTGCCTATGATCGCAATTCTTTAACATTGACTTACTCTAATACCCTGAACCGGAAAGCACAGCGTCCACTTTCACTGAATGCGGGCTTTACCGGAAACATAGGTGGTTACAATTCTGAAGCCGACCCGGATGCTTTTAAAGATACTTATACAAAAACACGCGATTACACTTTTCGCGGAAACATCGGACTGAACTGGCTGTTGAACAGACCATGGATAACCAACCTCTCACTGACAGCCTCCATGTCATACTCAGACAAGCTGTCTAAAGTAAACACCAATAAAAGTAGCGCATCCACACAGCCCCTTATTCATAGTACGCAGGAAGGATATTTCATAGCAAGTAACTATGATGAGAATCCAAATGCTGAAATTATCCTCAGTCCTACCGGATACTGGTATCAACTGGCATATACCGATAACAAACCTGTCAGCTATGCAGTGAAACTAAAAGCCGACTGGGCAAAACGTTGGGGAAAGATTTCCAACAGAATCATGCTTGGGGCGGAACTGAATAGTAGCGGTAACAAAGGCCGGGGACTCTATTACGATGATATGCGCTATGCACCTACCTGGCGTGAATATCGCTATGATGAATTACCATTCCTTAATAATATAGCAGGCTATCTGGAAGATAGAATAACACTTCCTCTCGGAGGGAACTCTTCTTCCCTGGAATTGACAGCAGGAGTACGTTCGGATATCACCTATATCAAGAATTCCGAATACGGAACAGCAAATAGTTTCTCTCCACGTTTCAATGCGCAATATACATTATGGAAGAATGCAGATAAATGGGTCAGCGATTTAAATGTATATGGCGGTGTAGGTAAATCCGTAAAACTACCTTCATTTGAAGTCCTTTACCCATCACCCTCTTACTCGGACAAACTGGCCTTTGCTCCAGGAACCATGAGTGACGGAACCACCTTCTATGCTTACAGCACGATTCCCTCAAAAGCCATCTATAATCCCGATCTGAAGTGGCAATATACCCGACAAGCAGAGATAGGTATGGAAGCCACCATCAAAGGAACAAGGATTTCAGTATCAGCTTTCCGGAACAAAACATATAATCCATACATGCGTACAAATGTATACACACCTTATTCTTATAATCTGACTACTCAAGAGCATCTGAATAATTGCGAAATTCCTTCGGCAAACAGGGTTTACAGCATTGACCAGCAGACAGGTATCGTTACTGTTACAGATAAAACAGGTGCATACCCAAGCCAAGAATTATCTTATAATACCCGCAATACATTCAAATCGAACATCCAATATAGAAACGGTTCACCGGTAGAAAGAATGGGACTCGACTGGATTATTGATTTCGCACAAATCCCCGCACTGAGAACATCAGTCCGCCTGGATGGAAATTATTACTATTATAAAGGTATAGAAGAAAACCTGATTGCATGGATGCCAAGCTCAGCATCGAATATGGCTGATGGCAACCCATATAAGTATGTGGGTTATTATGGAGGTTCCTCCATAACCTCTACTTCCTCTTCTGCTTCTGCTTCCGTTTCTAACGGCAGCTTGTCTAAACAGCTAAATATGAATCTGACTATCACAACGCATATTCCCAAAATACGAATGATCCTCTCTATGAGAATAGAAGGTTCCTTCTATAATTATAAGAAGAATTTGTCGGAATACAGCAACGGAGAAAGTAGAGGCTTTGCCCTGGAGAATGCCGGAGATTACTTTAGTACTGATTATGATATCTACGGAAAAAACAAATATGTAGCTGTTTACCCGCTCTATTACTCTACGTGGGAAGATCCGGATACCCGGATACCTTTTGCAGAGAAATTTGCATGGGCAAAGGAGAATGACACAGCGTTATATAATGAGCTGGCAAAACTCGTAACTAAATCGAGTACATCTTACTATTTTAACCCCAACAAGATTTCCTCGTATTTCTCCGCCAACATTAACCTGACAAAAGAGATCGGAGATTTTGCCTCCATTTCATTCTATGCGAATAATTTTTTCAACCACATGGGGCGGGTGAAATCATCACAAAACAATCAGGAATCATCACTCTACAACAGTTCATACATTCCGCAGTTCTACTACGGATTGTCAATCAGACTAAAATTATAAGTGTTTAATTAAAATAGAAATGAAAATGAAAAAGTATGCTTTTCTAATTCTTAGTGTATTACTCTTTTGCGCAGCGTGCAGCGATGATGAGAATGATGCCTACAAGACCTACCAGGTGACTGTACAACTGGCTTATCCGTCAGGAAGTGAATTAAGTGCAGTAGAAGGAGTTCCGGTTAAGTTGACCGGAAGTACAGGTACTACTTATGATGCTACCACCGATGCCAATGGTAAAGCTGCTTTCACTGTACCGGCAGGCATCTATGAAGCTTCTGCCTCCGAAAAACGCGTTTCAAACGGTTACTCCTTCATACTGAACGGAGTTAAAAGCGGCATCACGGTAACGGAAACGTGGACTGGTGACAGTGTCGTAGAAGTGGCCTTAACAGAATCCAAATCAGGACAAGTTATTATCAAAGAGTTGTATGTAGGCGGATGTCAGAAAGATGACAGTTCCGGAAATTATCAATATGACAAATATGTTATACTATATAACAATTCAGAGCAGGCGGCTACGTTGGAGAACTTCTGCTTAGGAATGGTCAACCCATACAATGCAAACGCTACAACCAATGATTATGAGAACGGAGTACTATCCTATGCCAACGACAATTACATTCCTGCCGGATGTGGAATCTGGTATTTGCCCAGAAACTTAACCATCGAAGCCGGGAAACAAGTGGTTATAGCTCTGAACGGAGCCATCAACCACACATTAACTTATTCTAACTCTGTAAATTTAAGCAATGCAGATTATTGTACGTATGATATTGAAGATTTTAGTCTGACAAACTATTACCCCACTCCTTCGGAAAGTATTCCTACCGCCAACTATTTTATGGCTTACAAATACGGACAAGGAACAGCATGGGCGTTAAGTAGCAGTTCTCCAGCATTTTTTATCTTCTCAACTCACAATACAACTCCAGAAGCCTTTGCCAGTACACCCGACTACCATTATACAGCGGGCAAAGAAGGCAGTGCCGCATCGCGCTGTGCAAAGGTGCCTACAGACTGGATATTGGATGCGGTTGAAGTCTTCAGTCAAGCACAACTCGCCAAAAGTCAAAAGCGCCTGACGCCTGCTATTGATGCTGGATACACAGTCCTGACCAATACACAGGGCTACACTTCATACCGTAACGTAGACAAACAAGCTACCGAAGCAGTGGAAGGAAATAGTGGTAAACTGGTTTACAGCTATAATTATGGAACAGATGGAAGCACTGATCCAAGTGGCATAGACGCCGAGGCATCTCTGAAGAATGGAGCACGTATCATTTACCAGGATACGAATAATTCGACAAATGATTTCCACCAGCGTAAACAAGCTTCTTTGAGAGATTAAAACTGCCTCTCTTGAACAATTAAACTACGAAAACAGCCCAGTATTGATGCTTATAAATAAAAGAATACTCCTATTCACACTGCTTAGCGGAGCTATCTGCTCCGTCTTTGCAGTGCAATATTCCGACTCTATTGGCTGGAAGAATCTTCCGTATATCAAGCAATCGGAAGCCTGGCTTAATAGTGAAAATGCCGCCGGACTACATACACTGTCTATCCCTCGTATCACTACAGCAGAGGTATACGTAGATAAACAGAACGGAGAATTTATTGATTATTTCCAGTCGGACAATAGCTTGGAATTCGGTGCTCAGGTGGAGTCATTCTATCGTCTCAATTCCAAAGTAGTATTCTACGGGAAAGTAGACTACCGTAACTTTGCAGGCAAAAATATGAGTGGTTCATATTTTATCAATCCGAAGAATACTCCTTTCGACATCGTAGAATACACCGATGAAAATCGGGGAGATAAAAAGCTGGAAAACTATCATCTGGTAGGAGCCGTCAGTGCCGACCTCTCAAAAAAGATAACGATCGGAGGAAAGGTAGATTACACTGCTGCCAATTATGCCAAGCAAAAGGACTTGCGTCATGTCAACAAACTACTTGATATGAATGTGACTGTCGGAGTAAGTTATCTACTCAACAAACAAATTGAGTTGGGGGCAAACTATTATTATCGCCGAAGTACGGAGGGACTGTTACTGGATATGTATGGCACTACTGACCAGATATATAATTCACTGACCAGTTACGGTGGCTTCTTCGGGGTTATGGAACAATTCGGAGAAAACGGATATACAAAAGAAGGTGAAGAAAAACCATTGTTCAATGAATACCATGGAGGAGCCTTACAATTGAAATGGCACATTCTTCCAAAACTTCAATTCTTTAATGAATTTGCCTATAAATCACGTAGTGGATATTATGGTAAGAAATCTCCTGCCACGGTAGTTTATAGCGAACATGAGTCTGATATACTGTCGTATAACGGAACACTAACTTTACAAGAACGGAAAAATTTGCATTCCCTGCACATTGATTTCCAACAAGAAACATTGAACAATTTCGAGAATATTTATCGGTATAACAATGAAGGTGGTGGTATCAATAATGTAGATTATTACGGAACGCTGGATACCACAGACAAGACCACTTTGAATCTGAGTGCTGAATATACAGGTAACTTTTTGGTAACAGACGGATGTCCTGCATGGGTGGCAAAAGGCAGCTTTTCTTATTTCAGCAGAGAACTTACAGCTTCTATGTATCCGTATTACCGGAAACAGGATATCAACTCCACAACATTTCATTTGTCTGGTGAACGCAACATATGTCGCTCAAAAGATATGTATAGTCTATATTTAGGCGGAACATACGCTTCGGGTAATGGAAACGCCCTAAAAGACGGAACCTATGCCACTCCGTCGGAGAGCCAGTCCGCCCCCAAAAGTATGGATACGTTTCTGTACCAAGAATTTGAATACCTTACCTGCAAACGGCTGAAAGGGGAAATCGGCTTCAAATACGCGCATGCAATAGGTGCAAAAGGTATGAAAGGATATACTTCTATCCGCTACGCCATGACTAAAGCATTCGACGTGGAATATTTGAAAGGGAGTCAACGCCATGAACTGACGTGGACTTTGGGAGTTACTTTTTAACAACAATAATGATTAACAATAAAACAAAAAACAACAATGAGAACTAAAACATTATCAATCGCAGCCGCCATCATGGCGTTATTCTTTATCGGAACTTCTTGCAGCAACAAGCAGAAGAGCACCGAAGAAACCGCAACCACCGAACAGACCACCGGTGCAATGGAAATAGACGATCTTCTGGCTAACGCCGAGTCACTGACCGACCAGGAAGTTACCATCGAAGGCGTATGTACACATGCCTGCAAGCACGGCGCCACCAAAATCTTCCTGATGGGTAGCGACGACACACAGACCATCCGTGTAGAAGCAGCCAAACTGGGTTCTTTCGATACGAAGTGTGTCAACAGCATCGTCCGCGTCACCGGAACCCTGAAAGAACAACGTGTGGACGAAGCTTATCTGCAACAATGGGAATCACGCTTGAAAGCTGCCGCTGCCGAAAAGCACGGTGAAGGCGAAGCCGGATGCAGCACTGAGAAGAAAGCACGCGGCGAAACAGCCAATACGCCCGAAGCACGTATCGCCGACTTCCGCGCCAAAATAGCCAAGCGTCAGGCCGAATCAGGAAAGCCCTATCTGTCATTCTATTATATGGAAGCCGCCAACTATGAAATTCAGTAAGGCGGGAACCGCATTTCGGAAATGGAGCCGGACAATCCACCGGGACCTCTCATTCTTTTTCTCGGGGATGGTATTGATATATGCCATCTCCGGAATTGTGATGAACCACCGGAATACGATCAATCCCAATTACTCGGTAGAGAGACAGGAATATACCATTACCGAAGTGATGCCGCCGCAGGCCGGAATGAAAAAGGATGATGTCCTGAAGCTGCTGGCACCACTCGGTGAAGAAAAGAACTATACCAAACATTACTTCCCGAAGGAAAACCAGATGAAGGTATTCCTGAAAGGCGGTTCCAACCTGATGGTCAATCTGCAGACCAAGCAAGCCGTTTACGAGAAGCTGACACGTCGTCCGTTGATAAGCGCCCTGACCAAGCTGCATTACAATCCCGGAAGATGGTGGACTCACTTCGCAGATGTGTTTGCCGTAGGACTCATCATTATTACCGTCACGGGAATGGTGATGCTGAAAGGACCAAAAGGCTTGTGGGGACGAGGAGGTATAGAACTTGCAGCAGGTATACTGATTCCGCTACTTTTTCTATTTCTATAAACGACTCAAGCTTCGCATATAGCCTGAAGGTATAAACATTGGATAGCAGCCTAATTATCAAAGCATTGCATTTACCAAGCATTTACAACAAGAGGTAAAAGCATTTACCGCAGGATGTAACGACATTTACCCCGTATTGTAACGCTCTTTACCTCGGTATGTAACGGCCTTTACCTCGGCGTGTAAATGGAGTTACCATTTGGGGTAAACAGAATTACCTACAGGAGTTTCGGGATCAATCCATGCAGCTAACGAGTAATTAAAATAGGTTCAATACTAAAAACAAAAGATATCAATGGAGAATATCATTGAATGCAATAACCTGACGCACTATTATGGCAAACGGTTAATTTACGAAAACCTCAGCTTCAGCGTGCCTAAAGGGCGCATTCTGGGACTGCTGGGGAAGAATGGTACAGGAAAAACCACAACGATCAATATATTGAGCGGTTACCTGAAACCCCGCTCCGGCCAATGTTCCATCTTCGGACAGGACATTCAGACGATGCACCCCTCAACACGCCGCAACATCGGCCTGCTCATCGAGGGACACGTGCAATATCAGTTCATGACCATCCGGGAGATCGAGAAGTTTTATTCTGCTTTCTATCCGGGACAGTGGCGCAAAGAAGCGTACTACGACCTGATGGACAAACTGAAAGTAGCTCCCGGGCAACGCATCTCGCGTATGTCGTGCGGACAACGTTCGCAAGTGGCACTGGGACTTATCCTGGCGCAAAACCCGGAATTGCTGGTACTGGACGATTTCTCTCTCGGCCTGGACCCCGGCTACCGCCGCCTCTTCGTGGACTATCTGCGTGACTATGCCCGCTCGGAAAACAAAACTGTTTTCCTGACCTCACACATCATTCAGGATATGGAACGTCTGGTAGACGACTGCATCATCATGGATTACGGACGTATCCTCATCCAGCAGCCCGTAAAGGAGCTGTTGGACACGATACGCCGCTATACCTGCACGTTGCCCGAAGGTTACAAGATGCCGGAAGATAAAGACTTCTACCATCCGTCTCTTATCAGAAACACGCTGGAAACCTTCTCGTTCCTGCCTCAACAAGAAGTGGAAAACCGCTTCAAAGCCCTTCAAATGCCTTACAGCGATTTGAAATGCGAGACTATAAACCTGGAAGATGCCTTTATCGGACTGACGGGAAAATACTAATAATGCGAATCAGTAGTTGAAACAGATTCATAACGGGAAAGAAAGGAATAAAAGTGATTAGTGTTTGGTGATAAGTGATTAGCGCCATTCGGTATATTATTTTTTAGACGCGGCTAACGCGGATTTAAAAGGCTGCACTATAAAAGTGGATAAAAAAAAGATCCGCGTCATCCGTGTCATCTGCGTCTAAAAGATTATTTATCATTTAGTTCATAACCCGAAAGAAAGGAGTTAATTTCAACTCCTGATTCACATTAATAACTAATAACTATTATGAACGCTATATTTTATAAAGAATGGATTAAAACCCGCTGGTATCTGTTGCTTGCACTGCTGGTTACGCTCGGTTTTGCCGGCTACTCGATGTTGCGCATCAACCGTGTTGCCAGCATGAAAGGCGTGGAACACGTTTGGGAAGTTATGCTGTCACGTGATACCGTATTCGTGGATTTACTGGAATTTATTCCTCTATTGGTCGGGATATTGCTTGCTCTGGTACAATTCGTACCCGAAATGCACCATAAATGCCTGAAACTGACATTGCATCTGCCCTACCCGCAACTGCGGATGATTAACCTGATGCTGCTCTACGGACTGGTAGTGTTACTTATCTGTTTTGCCGCCAACTACCTGCTGATGACGGTTTACATGCAAGGCGTCCTGGCTCCGGAACTTTATTCGCGGATTCTGCTGACAGCTCTTCCCTGGTATCTGGCAGGTATTGCCGCTTATCTTCTGATTTCATGGATATGCCTGGAACCGACCTGGAAACGCCGCGTCCTCAATCTGGTAATCTCTGTATTGCTGTTGCGTATCTTCTTCCTGGCTCCGGCACCGGAAGCCTACAACGCTTTCCTGCCCTGGCTGGCAATCTACACCCTGCTCACGGCAAGTCTCTCATGGCTTTCCATTGCACGGTTCAAGGCAGGAGAACAAGATTAACAGGTTATACATTCACTATTAAGAACGAAAAAGACAATGAAACGTTTTAGTCAAATATTCTTATACATCACCATTGCATTGCTCATTATCTGGCAGTTGCCTTGGTGTTATTCTTTCTTTGCGGCAAAGCCATCGAAGGTTCCTTTCTCCATGTACAGCAGTGTCCTCGGCGACTTCCTCTCCATGGGCAATGAAGACGGTAAAGGCGTGGTACGACGCGACCAGTCCGGCAACGTATATACACAGGAGCAGACGGACAGTATTCTCCCGTTCTTCTACATGCGCCAGCTTATGGCGGATGAGCGGTTTCCGGACAGCATCAATGGTGTTGCCGTCACTCCGCGCGAAGTGCAGCTTACAAATTTCAGCTTCCGCTCGGCAGCTTCGGATATCAATGCCTCCAAGATAGAGCTTTATCCTTTGCTGGAAAGTATGTCGGGACGTGTGGACCTGAGTATGCCCGATGATGTATTCCGCGTCACCTCGAAAGGTATTGAATTTATCGGTATGAAAACCAATACGGTAGATACGGACAAAAGCCAACTGTTCACAGAGGCTATGGTGAAGAAAGGGTTTAAATTCCCTGCCCGCCGATTGGCCGGTAATCCCACTACTCGCAAGGAGTACGATGAAGGCTATCTGATTCTGGATAATGAGGGAAAACTTTTCCATCTGAAACAGACGAAAGGACGCCCGTATGTGCGTGCTATTTCCCTGCCGGAAGGCTTAAATGCGAAGTATCTTTTCATCACGGAGTTCAAGGACCGCAAGACGCTGGGTTTCCTGACGGATGTGGATAACAACTTCTATGTGCTGAACAATAAGACGTATGATGTGATCAAGACCGGAGTTCCTTCCTTCAACCCTGAAGAGGATGCCCTGTCTGTCTTCGGAAATATGTTCGACTGGACGGTTTGTGTGAAAACAGCCGATGCGGACGAATATTATGCACTGGATGCGGATGATTATTCGCTTATCAAGTCCATCAGCTTCCCAAGAAAGAGTAACAGCATACCGGGATTGCACTTTACGTCCTCTCAGGATAAATATGTGAAGCCACGCTTCTGATAAGAGGGTAAAGCCATAAATAGAAATGCGTCAAAAGACTATCCTGTCTTTTGGCGCATTTCTATTTTATAGTAAACTCTTTCTTATACCATCTGAAAGCCTTGCCAAAGATTCGTCTGCGGCACAGGCGCCTCCACATCAATCATTTCTTTAGATACCGGATGCACAAAACTGATATGGCGTGCATGCAGGCAAATGCTTCCATCCGGATTGGAACGGGCAAAGCCATACTTCAAATCTCCCTTGATAGGACATCCCATCTTTGCCAACTGGCATCGTATCTGATGATGCCGCCCGGTTTTCAGATCCACTTCCAGCAGAAAGTAATTATCCGACTTACCTATCAACCGATAATGCAGGATAGCCTTTTTACTCTTCGGCACTTCCTTATCATAAGCATAACTTTTGTTCTGCTTTTCATTGCGCACCAGATAGTTCACCAGTTCTCCTTCCGGCTCCTTCGGAGCATTCTTTACGATAGCCCAGTAAGTCTTCTTCACCTCACTGGTTTTAAACATTTCATTGAGGCGGGACAACGCCTTGCTGGTCTTGGCAAATACAACAAGACCGCTCACGGGGCGGTCCAGCCGGTGGGTAACACCGATGAAGACATTACCGGGTTTCTGGTATTTCTCCTTCAGATACTGCTTTACGGTTTCCGAAAGCGGCGTATCTCCCGTCTTGTCTCCCTGAACGATCTCGGAAGCGGTCTTGTTGACTATAATGATATGATTGTCCTCGTATACGACAGTCATACGCTTTCTTACATATTCATACCACCATCTACCTGGATCACCTGTCCTGATACATAAGAAGACATATCAGAAGCCAGGAAGGTAGCAATGTTTGCCACGTCTTCGGGAGTACCGCCGCGACGCAAAGGAATCTTCTTTGCCCATTCGGCTCTTACCTCGTCAGACAATGCAGCAGTCATATCGGTCAGGATAAAGCCCGGAGCGATAGCGTTGGCACGGATACCGCGAGAACCTAATTCCTGTGCGATAGATTTAGCCAAAGCAATCATACCAGCTTTGGAAGCTGCATAGTTGGCTTGTCCGGCATTACCGTGAACACCTACTACAGAAGCCATATTGATAATGCTACCAGCTTTCTGGCGCATCATAATCGGAGTACAAGCGTGAACGAAATTGAAAGCGGATTTCAGGTTAACGTTGATAACCATATCCCATTGTTGCTCGCTCATACGCATCATCAGACCGTCACGGGTGATACCTGCATTGTTTACCAAAATATCGATGCGGCCAAAGTCTGCATGAATAGCCTCTACCACCTTGGCAGTATCTTCAAAATTAGCAGCGTTTGAAGCATAACCTTTAGCTTTCACGCCCATTGCTTCAATTTCCTTTGCCGTATTCTCTGCATTTTCATCAATCACCAAGTCAGTGAATGCGATATTTGCTCCTTCAGAAGCGAACTTTAATGCGATAGCCTTACCGATACCGCGTGCAGCACCAGTTACAATGGCTGTTTTTCCATCTAATAATCCCATACTTTTTTAATTATTGATTAAAGTTATTCTTTTCTACGCAGTGCCCCGAACACGATGTTCTCAACGTATTGTCCACGTGTTTCATCGGTCAGTTTAGCACCTATATGCCCACGTATGTAAGGCACTTCAATGCCTTTCACACTGTAATGCACCAATTCGGCAGTCATGTCGATATCGTCAACCTGAAACACCCCTTTCTCCACGCCCTCACGGAGAACATCCTTGAAAAGCTGTATTTCTTTGGCATCAAAACGTTTTCGCACCTTCTCCACCCGCCATATATCACGGAAAAAGGTAGCACGGAGTGTTCCATTCCGGTACACCACCTCTTTCACAGCATCCAGGCGGGTATAAATCATTTCGATTATCTTCTGATCGGGCGAGATGTCTTTCTCTACCACCCGCTTCATTATATCCGAAAGGATGTCCAGCTCCGATTCGACAACAGCCATATAGATCTCTTCCTTACTTTTAAAATAGGTATAAAGCGTTCTTCTACCTTTTTTAGAAGCAAGAGCGATATCGTTCATCGTGGTATTCTCAACACCCATCTTTGCAAATAGCTGACGGGCTACATCCACTAATTTAGCTTTTGTCTTCGATACGGCCATATATTAATAATTGCACATTGCTTAATAATTTGAGCAAAAGTATAACTTTTCTGTATATCACACAAGAAAACGCAGATTTTATTAACATTCGGTCACAGGAAGAGGATAAAAAAGCATATTTACTATAGGGCTACTTATCAATCAGTTAGGCTACACATTACATTTTTTAGTAAAAATAAGATGGATTTTATTTGTTTGTTTCATAAAAAGCCGTACCTTTGCACCCGTTAAACATCGCGGAGTGGAGCAGTTGGTAGCTCGTTGGGCTCATAACCCAAAGGTCATTCGTTCGAGTCGGATCTCCGCAACTAAATAAAAAAAGACCGTTTCTCAACGGTCTTTTTTTATTGTATCCTGATAATACCTATCGTTATTTCACAACTACTGTTGCTGCTTCTTTCAGTTTTATATCCAATGAAGCGCCTTCCGACTGAGGCATCCAAACTACCTGATGACATTCCCCCTTCTCCAGAGTACATCTTTGATTGCCATGAGCATATAGATATTCCGTATCAACGTGGAACGAACTTGCATTCACATTCCAACTGCGTATTCCGTTCAGATGGAGATGCAAATTATCTGCTTTACCAGCATTAAACAACCATGCACCATTCTGGACTGTTAAAGCTCTAAAGTTACAATCATTTATGGTAGCATAATCTTGCACCATCAGAGACAATGAATCACGGGTCAAACCTTCAACAGTCATTTTCTGGGCTTCAAGACTGGTTTGTAAGAACTGTACGTGATCTGGCAAAGCTATAATTATCTCTTCGGAGCGTAAATTAAGCCAATACAGGTCTTGGTATTTCTTTTCAAGCTTATCATTAGGAAAATCAAAAACGATACGCAATGTATCTCCAACTGAATTCATCGTCATAAATTCATCCATACCGGAAGCATAAGTGAAAAATCCTTGTCCGGCTTCACCAGAAGTAATCTTCAAAGGAAGCTCTCCAAATGCCGGCATTCTTATTCCCTTTTCTTCACCCTCACCCGTAGCGATGATATTTCTAACCGCCACCATCTGTATAACTTTGCACTGTGGTAGTTGAACAGTCTTCTTTTCTCCTTTAATATCCAGGAAAATATTATCCCAACCTGTAACTTGCATAGAGGCGTAGAATATGCCAGCGCACACCACAACCAATCCGGTAAGCAACATTCCAAATATTATATAAGTTGTTCGTTTCATAATCTTCTTCTTTATTTTTGTTTCTTACTAAATTCCCGGTACATAGCCGACATGTCTTCTGCCGAAATACCGAGGGTATACATCTGCTTGAAGAAATAATCTACTTCTTCTTTGAGAAAATACTCTTTACGCAATGAAAGGATTAACGCACGAGCACCGGAAGCGACGAAATAGCCGATACCACGTTTGTTATAGATAACCTCCTGCGATTGCAGATAATCGTACGAGCGCATCACCGTATTGGCGTTCACCTCTACCACAGCTGCATATTCTCTGACGGATGGTATGCGTTCCTCTTCCCGATATTGCCCGAGAAGCACCTCGTCACAAATGCGATCTGCTATTTGAAGATAGATGGCTTTACTTTCTTTAAAATTCATACTTACCAGCGGTTAATGATTTCGGATTCTTTAAAACGGAAATAGGCAACTACCCAGTTGAAGACGGCCATTGCGAAAAAGATTACCGTAGATGAGAGTGTCATCGTTTCATCCGATACGGTCTGATTTACTCCACCACTGCGACCTTCAAATAGCATTTTCGCTAATACTGAACCTATCGCTATATAAACGATAGCAATCACAACAATAGCTGAAAAAGTCTTCACAAATGAATTCTTTGGCCAAATGGAGCTACCCAAAACAAACAGGGACTGTGCAAAGAAATAAGCACTTACTCCCAACATGAAATAATTGCAATCATCGAAAACTGTCCAGAATTGTCCTTTTCCCACCAGATGGGAAAGTGGAGTAGAAGCAATTATACCTTTCAACTCGGGATAACTAATCATATAAACTGTTACACGTGTCCAGTCCGCCAGTTTGAAAGCTATTAGAAATACAATAAGGAAACCGAAAGTGAATACCAGCCAACGTGAGAAAAACTTTTCGAACATTGTGGCAGGAATCATCAACATAGCTATCCGATTCGTTTTAGTCTTCATGCGCTCCATTATAAACGAAGCACTCAAAAGCCCCATAATAACAAGTGCCCAGACGAAAGCTCCTAACTCGAAATTCCAGATAGGATCTTGACTCACTCTCCCATCTGCCTGTAGATAATTGTATTGGAAATATCCGTTCCATACGAAAGCAATCGCCATTATACCGTACATCATTACGAAGCGTAGCAAATTTGCCTTCCAACTCTCCACCATTTCTTTGCGACATAAGTTCACAAAACGGGGTGCACTAAAAAAGGTATCGCGTATCATTGTTCATTCTGTTTAGGGTGAAACATTCCTTTTATCTTCTCAGGGTCCGTAAGCGCAGCACCGAACAGCAATTCAAGATTAATCTCCGACTCTTCACCATCCGTATTCGGCAACATCAGGAAATTGCCCTGTATGGAAGGAAGCGTGTAAATTGCTGCTTCTGCCAATTCGCGCTCATCGCTTTCAACGAAAAGAAACTTACTACAGATGTTGGCAGTGGATGCATCGAGCAAAACATGGCTGTTATCCATAATCACCACATGATCCAGTATCTTATCAATATCCCGCACCTGGTGGGTAGAGATAATAATAGTTCGGTCGTCCGACATGCCCGAAGCAATAAACTTACGGAACTGGCTCTTACCCGGAATATCAAGACCATTGGTCGGCTCATCCATAATCAGCAGTGAAGTGTGGGTAGCTAATGCAAAGCTCATAAAAACCTTCTTTTTCTGCCCCATAGACAAGGCTCCCAGATCGATATCCTGCTCCATTTCGAAGTAATGCAGGTACTTCACCATGTCTTCCTTACTGAAACGGGGATAGAACTGACTGTTCAATTCCACGTAGCTGACTAAAGAAATAGGAGGTAATTCAAATTCTTCGGGAACCAGGAACATGTCCTGTAGTGTGATAGGCAACCGACGGCGTACATCGGTATCATGATACATTATTTTCCCACTCCTGGGAGTAAGCAAACCGCTCATCAGATAAAGCAGTGTAGATTTACCGGCACCGTTCTTTCCCAGTAACCCGTATACTCTACCTCTCTCTAACGAGAGCGAAAAATCGTGCAAGACTTCTTTTTTGCCCCGACGATAACTGAACGAAATATTTTCTACCTGTAGCATACTTATATGTTTTTATAGGTGGCAAGGAAACAAGATACAAGGAGAAGGCCTTGTCAACTGGTATCTGATACCTTGCTATCCCCAATATTAGTGTATTAGTTTATTAGTACACCGCAAAGGTAGACAATCTTTTTAATAATCCAAACATTTACAGAAAAAACATAAAAAAAGGAGGAGCTAAGAATCACTCTCCACTCCTCCCGACACGACAAACAACTAAAATTGTTGCTATTTGATGCCTTCCAACGCCTTTTTGGCAGTAGCATTGGTGGGGTCTATAGCCAGAATTTTATTCCAGAACTCTTTCGAAGTAGGATAGTCGCTCTTTAACAGATAGTAGTAACCCAGATAACTGTAGCACTCTATCAACGCAGAGTTATACTTCGGTTCATTCTTACTCAGCAGCATGTCCATTACCTTTTCGTAATAAGGTTTCGCCAGCCCGTCAGTAGTTTCGGGGTCCATGGCAGAATTGGTCCGGGCACGCCACATTTCTCCCAGATAACTGTCGGGAGCTTGTTCGGAAACAAGGGTGAACACAGAGTCAGCAGACTGCAATGCCAGTTTACGGTCGGCAGGCTGCACGGCGAGCGAGTCCGAAGACGTGCCCTGTCCGTAATAAAGACGTCCTAACTGGAATAATGTTTCAGGAGTCTTCTTGTCTTTGGCTAATGCATCGTAATATTTACGGTACGCAGCAATAGCCTCTGCATAATTATTATTCATTTCATGGGCATCGGAGATTTCACGCCACAAGTCCACTTGCGTATCATCTTTCTCTAATGCCTTACCATATTCTATAATAGCTTCATCGTATTTCTTCAATGCACTCAATAAGGCGCCATAGTAACGGTAATCCAGATAAGAATAATCAGCCTTGTCCGAAGCATTAAAGAAAGCATGAGCAGCCTTTTCCGCATCTTCATAGCGCTTCAGGTCCGTATTGTTATACATGACAAGACGGTTGAAAGCAGCGTGACGGGCATTCTTCTGCAAACCTTTCTGAGCAACCTGCAATGATTTCTCGAAATCATGGTTCAGGAACAATGCAAAAGCATATTTCAGCATATCATCTTCCGTAGCAAGAGGCGTATCGATAAACTTAGCATACATTTCAGCAGCCTTGCCGAAACGATTGCTGGAATAGTACACCTCCGCCAGTTCCCTATCGGCTTCCAGGCAATTCGGATCTAAAGCTTTGAGTTGTTCCAACTTCTCAATGGCCAATGCAGGACTGGCAGACTTATAGGCCTGTGCATACTTCAGATAGGCCTCCTTACAATTCGAATCAAAATAGATAGCTTGCTCATAAAGCTGGCAAGCTTGCCCTATATTTTTTTGTGCAAGGGCAATATCACCCTCCAATACAGACACCTTAGGATCTTTGTTATTGGCTTTCTTTGCCATTGCCAGGTACTCCTGAGCTTCGGTAAGCTTTCCGGCATCCAGATAAACATGGGCAACGGAAGTTACAAGATCCACATTCTTTTTGTTTTTCCCTTTCAGCAATTCCCCTACTTCTTCAGAAGCTTGTGCAGGATTTGTCTGAATCAGGCTTTTCATTTTATCTACCCCAGCCTGCCATTCAGGTACAGGCGTTTGTGCGGAAAGTGTGCCGGCCAACAGCAACGCTCCCATACTAAGAACTAACATCGTTTTCATAATAGCATTCATTTTAGTTATTTATCTTTTATATTCACCACCCGTACCGGTTGGGTAGCGGGTACTAATCCCGACTTTAAAATAATCCGCTGTCCCCGGTCGGAAGCGAGGAAGGAGGCAAATCCCCACGGAAGCGCACTCCGCGGATCATTCAACAGGACATAGATGCTGCGTGTCAACGGATAATCACCGTAAAACAAATATGCCTGATAGGGTTTGAAACTGTTTTCCGGAGTTGCCTTGTCGGCAGCGCTGACGGACATCACCCGTACTTCTTTGCTGAAGGAGAGTCCAGTACTGTCATTGCGGTCGCTCAGCCAATTCACGCCGATAATGCCGATGGCATCAGGAGTCTTTGACACAAAGTCGATGACCTCTCTATTGGTCTTCAACGCCTTTATCTGGTCTGCCAATGGAGCACCCTTACAAATGGAATCTACAGCAAAACGAACGGTACTGGAATTCTTGTTATCAAATACCAGACGAATATCCTTCAGCTGGGATGCCGGATAGATTTCTCTCCATTGTGTGGCCTTTCCCGTCAGGATGTCGCGAATATCATTCACTGTAATCAGCGTATCAGGATTATCTTTATTGGTAATCAACGCTAACCCATCTGTAGCAATCTTTATCTCCTGCGGGAAGAACTTCCGGCTGTTGAAAGAGTTCATCTCCTCCGGTGTCAGTCTGCGGCTGGTGATTGCCAACCGCAGACTGTCCTTGAGCAATAGATTGACGGCTTCTACTTCCGTCACATAACGGGGCACAATTCCTGCCAAAGGAAATACACCTTCAAAAACATCCACCTCTTCCTGCACGATAGGCTGGAAACTTTCGTCAGCAGCAATTGCTATCACGCCGGAAGTGTACGTATCCGTCAGTCCGTCCTTAGGCTTATTTTGGCAGGCAGACACCCAAACCAGTATCACCGCCAAACCTAAAAGTTGAAGTTGTTTCACCGTTTTCATAACACACACATTATTGTAGCTTGAACACAACAGGTATCGTATATTTCACCGACACTGCTTTACCATTCTGCTTACCGGGAATCCACTTAGGCATAGACATGATCACACGGACAGCTTCTTTGTCCAGATAAGGGTCTACACCTCTCAGCACATTCACATCACGTACACGTCCGTCGGCACCTACCACAAACTGGCAAGTTACACGGCCTTGTGTTCCGTTTTCCTGAGCGATAGTCGGATACTTCATGTTCTTGCTGATGAACTGCATCATCTCTGTCTGACCACCGGGGAACTGAGGCATTTGCTCCACCATATCGAAAACCTTTTCAGGTTCCGGTTCAGCCTGTGTTACCACCTGCTTCAGGTCGGCAATATCCTTACCGTTTGCTTCGTCGTTACCTTTCACGTCAGCAATAGAGATAGCTACCTTGGTTTCTGTCAATTCTTGCTGACTCTTAATTTCATCCTCATCTCTCACTTCTTCATCTTTCTTGATGACAGGAGCGGTAAATTTGATAGAACTCTTCAGTGCAGGAGGCGGGGGAGCAACCGGCTCCACTCTTTTCATTTCTTCCTGCTTAATTTCCGGTTCTTCCAATTGAGATAGGGTAGTCACCTCGGTCATCACTTCTTTCTGTTTCGGTGTAGCCATCTTAATCAAGGTAGGGATACTAAATCCTACCAATGCGATGACAATCACCAGTATCACAGCAATGTTATGACGCTTCGGAGATTTCTCTCTTAACTGATAAGCACCATAGGCTTTATTCTTGCCACTGAATATCAGGTCACACCATTCCGAAGAACTTAAATCTACTTTAGCCATATTCTTACTTTTTTAGGTGTTACACATTATTCGGCAATGTTCTGCGACAATTCTCCCTTGCTATCATAGTTCTTTATCAGGAACTCATCGGCTTCGGCGATATCCGTAATCACATACTTACCTATATTACATATCTGCATTTCATCGAGTGCATCAATCAGATTCATGTACGAAGCATCATCGGTGGCTTTGATAATTACGGTCGGGGTATCCTTTCCGCTCTTAATTTCACCCAGTTTCTTCGTAAATTCTTCCTCTGATATCTTAAGATCCAGTTTCTGCTGTTTCAGTTCATTCACTTCATTTACAGCAGCTCTATTACGTTGCAAAAGCATTGCTCTCAGACCGTCCGCTTGATAGGTTGTTTCCTTCAGCGAACTGTAGTCCTTATAGTTGGGCTCTCCATCGTAATAATACAATTTATTGTCACCTCCCAACAGTAATGTGATAGCTTGTGAAGCCTTCACTTTCGACTGCTGTTCTTCTGTGACGTTCTTATCATTACTCGGCATGCTTATCTCCATAGTCTGAGGTTTACTCAGTGAAGTACAAAGCATAAAGAAGGTAATCAGCAACATATTCATGTCCACCATCGGTGTAAAGTCCACCCTGACGGTCATTTTCTTTTGCTTATTTTTTCCGCCTTTTTTCTTATTGCCGCTTTCTTGTATTTCAGCCATAATATTTCCTTTCTGTTAGTCTTCAGAAGTAGTCTTCAGAGAAGTGATCAGATTATATCTGTTCTCTCTGAGGTCCTGAAGTGAGTTCATCACATTCTTGATTACGGAATAAGGAGTATTGGCATCCGCCTTAATGGCGATACGTAAATCTTTGTTCGTTGCACGGGCATTGCGCACCCAGGCTTTGAACTGATTATCGATACTATCGGTAGGTATCCCCTCATTCTTTAACACAGCGTCTTGCTGATCCTGCGGCAAATCAAGGTACTTCTTCATACTCTTCATCGGCACTCCGAAAGTAGATGCCAGTGAGAATTTCTTAGTTTCCTCCGGAGTGAAAGTCACCCCATATTCTTGCCCCATTGCTTCCAGCACCTCGCGCAAGTCAGACTGTTTGTCCAGACTCATAAACACTTTTCCGTCCGGATCGACCAATATCTGCAGGATATTCGTTTCCGGGATCTTAATCTCGGATACGGAGGCCGGAGTGGTAACTTGTACCGGCTCTTTCTTCACGAACGTAGACGTCAGCATGAAGAATGTCAGCAGCAATACAGTTACGTCACTCATCGCCGTCATGTCGATGAACGTACTTTTCTTTTTTATTTTCGCTCTACCCATAATTGTAGTATTTTAAAAGGGTTCGACCGATTTACTTATGCGTAGCTGCAAATGTCTGCACGATAGAGAAACCAACCTCGTCAAGGCTGTAAGTTAACTTATCAATCTTATTGGTATAATAGTTATAGGAGATAACAGCCAGTGCACCAGTCAAGATACCGAAAGCAGTATTAATCAAAGCCTCGGAAATACCTTGTGACAATGCCATAGAGTCAGCAGAACCTCCGGCAGCCAGAGCGGCAAACGAACGGATCATACCGATAACCGTACCAAGCAATCCCATCAATGTACCCAGAGTGGTGATAGTACCGATAATAGGTAAATTCTGCTCCATCATTGGCAATTCCAGTGCAGTAGCTTCTTCCAGCTCTTTCTGGATAGCAAGCAACTTCTGATCTTTGGCAAGAGTCGTATCATTTTCCATTTCAGCATACTTCTTCAGAGTAGCATTTACTACATTAGCAACAGAACCACGTTGATTGTCGCAAAGTTCCTGAGCCTTCTTCATATCGCCAGCAGCCAGAGCAGCTTTAATGCTAGCAACGAATTTAGCCAATGAACCTTTACCGAAAGCAGCACCAATTGCAATGTAACGTTCAATACTCAGTGCAATAACAGTCAGCAAAAGAGTCTGAATAACCGGAACGATGAATCCACCTTTATAGATAGTACCGAGGAAGTTCCCTGGCAGCGGATGATTGTTCGGGTCATTGTTCATAAAGTTAGAGGGATTTCCCAACACAAAGTGAAAAATAAGCACGGCAACGATAAAGCAAATTACGATTACCCAACCGGCGGATTTGATGCCTTTAAAAGAGGCAGATTTCTTTTGAATAGTTTCCATGATGAAAAATTTAAATGGGTTTTGTATTAAAATTGATTTTTAAAAATTATGCGCATGGATATAGTTCTCCCCTTCACAGCATGAACACGCCGCTAACACCCGTATAACCCACCCCAAGACATAGGGTTGTAAAAGGTCACCTACTTTCAGCCATATTTAGGGAAAGGAGTAAAGGGAAAAAGGAAAAACTAGTAAAAGGAAGTTTAAATCACAATCCGCCGCAAAGTATAGATGTAGTATTCACTACTAAAAGAAGTGTAATGCGGATCTTTATCTGAATAATATAGTTTAGACTGGTCGTGTACCAACAAATTGTGATGAGAAGAAATCATCAAAATACCTCTCATAAAAGATGCTGTTTCAACAGCTCTGCGAAAACGATAGGGATTAAAAGAATATCTTTCAGAGATAGGTTTGTTTCCAAGTTCTGCATCCGTAGTCCACATAAACTTGGAATTAGTAAATAAGCTTCGTGTATTATTAGCGACATTATCCGAAGAAGCATTCTTTAATGATGATGAAGAAGCACTCACCTCACATGTAGATGCTGCTTTATCAACCATCCCCGTAAAGTTGACGGCTCTGCTACTGAGACTATAGGTCACCATAAGTAGCACAAATACCAAAAATGTCTTTACAGTTGTTCTCATGTCGCTTTCAATTCTATTAGTAACAACAGCTAATGACTGTTTTTTGTTTTACTAAAATCGAATTTTCTTTTAATAAAAAAAATAATGTTCAGTAAATAAAGGATTTATAGTACCTTTTAAGACGAAGTAAAGGTACGAATAAAACATCAAATACGAAAGCAAAGATAAGATATAAATTCCTGATTTTAAGTAGTTTTAATCATTGATTCGGAACTATAATCCGGTGGTATTACGTAGATAATACAACAATGCATATTCTATTATAAGTATGCAATTAAAATGCAAAAACAGCACTAAATATTCTTTCCATCAGTACACAAAAGATAGGGGAGTAGGTGAGAAAAAGGTTCCTTATTCTTATTATTAATAGGTAGTATATTGTTTACCTACCACCTCTTCCTGCAGGTACTCTTCCTCCAGGAGGAGGAGAATTGAACAGAACAGTAGGGGGTATAAATACAAAAAGCCCCCATATCAATCGATATGGAGGCTTTCCTCTAAAAACGG
>NZ_CABJDN010000008.1:0-114531 GCF_902364365.1 Bacteroides intestinalis
TGTACAAGTGAACGTTCACACTTGTACAAGCGCAGGCTCTCGCAGCCGCAAGTTTTTTTTATAAAAGTTTTCGTGCAGATAACACTCAACACACCTACTTATAAATCTCTAAATCTTCACATAAATACATTGGAGCTGAGTCGTGAAGAATATAAGTCAATCGAGCCGGATTACGACGATTATCCCACAATACTAACACTGTTATAACATCATCTGCAAAATAATAAAATACAGAATAATTGGGGATCACCACCACATAACGAACGTGAGGATACTCTGTCATATGCCCCAACAAAGGATTAATTGCAATTCGATTTATTGAAACTATTATCTGTCGAAAAAGAGATTCACTGTATTTGGATGTACCATTACGTTCATCATAAAACTCAAAGATTTCTCTCATTTCCAGAAGTACCGCTTCTGTCCATTCTACTTTCCGCTCCATCTACTTAGCCTATTTTCCATTTCTTCAGTAGACACAACCTCTTTACACCGCATCTGTTCCAAAGCATTATCAATCTTATCACGCAGTTCAGAAGAAAAGTATAGAACATCATCCGGACAACGATTATTTAATAATGCCTCAATGTCTTCTAATAGCCGTTCATCGTTTACCGCCATTAGGCGTTGAAACAAAAGTTGTTTACGTTCTCCTGTCGTCATAAAGTACCGTATTAATTACATACTGCAAATATAGAGTTTTTTATTTATGATTCATTTATTTGATGCTTTTTTATATACACTTTGGTTGTTCTTTCTTTAAAGTTTCACATCTTATTATCTTATAAAGACACAAATACATTACATTCCAATATGTATCTCTTTTAATATTATAAAAACATTTTCAGATACGTCCATTGTTCGGACTAACTTTTTTTATAACTTTGCCGCAGTTTTGGTTTCACTTCCCCTACGCTACGGGGTAAGTGATGAAAAGGGAATCAGGTGAAACTCCTGAACAGACCCGCTGCTGTAAGTTCCTTCCAAGTCTTGGAACACTCTGTGCCACTGTCCGTAAGTTGGATGGGAAGGCGTTCTAAGATGGAATAAGTCAGAAGACCTGCCAGAAACAACATAGTTTTAATGCTTTCGGGAAATAAAGCAACAAAACATCGAGTCTGGCATTCTTTATTCTGCACATAAAGAAATCATTTCTCCTTGTACATATATTCCCGAAGGTAAGTCATAAATACCGTTAACAAGGATATAAATGAAAAAGATTGTATGTGTACTGTTATTATTTACCTGCTTGTCACAGATAATAATAGCACAGAATAAATTCACTCTATCAGGGAAAGTCACAGACCAACATGGTGCACCTTTAGCATTAGCAACCATTGCTATTGAGAATTCTTCATCCGGAACCTATACAGATGATAATGGCAGGTACTCCTTGAAAGTTTCACCTGGCAAACGTACATTGGTTGTATCCTTAGTAGGCTATCAAACTGTAAAAAACACCCTGGATATTCAGCAGGACAAAGTACTCAACTTCACATTACAAGAAAGTGCTGTTACTCTGAACTCCGTTGAGGTTTATGGAAAGACACAGACACAGAAAGTGAAAGAAGGAGTTTTTTCCGTCAATGCTCTCGATATAAAACCTATAGTAAATTCGCTAAATAACCTCAATGACCTGATAAACCGTACAACAGGCATTAAGGTGAGAGAAAAAGGAGGTGTCGGTTCAGACTTTGATTTGTCTATAAATGGTTTATCCGGCAATTCTATTCGCTACTTTTTAGATGGAATGCCGTTGGACACTAAAGGAAGTGGAGTTTCACTTGCTAATCTTCCGGTGAATATTATAGACCGGATTGAAATATATAAAGGTGTGGTTCCTGCCAGCTTGGGAACGGATGCATTGGGTGGTGCCATCAATATTATAACCAAACAAGAAAAGAAAAATTATCTGGATGTCTCTTATGGCATCGGTTCATTCCATACGCACAAAGCAGACTTGAATGCACAATTTGTAGAACCTAAAACAGGACTGATTATCCGACCTACTGTGGGAGTAAATTATTCAAAGAATGATTATAGGATGAAAGACGTGCAAATGCGGGATGAGAGTGGTGACAATTTCATATATGGTAATCCTAAACGCTTCCACGATGACTATTTCTCCTTACTGGGGCAAATAGAGGTAGGAGTTGCCAACAAGTCATGGGCAGATGCATTCTTCGTTTCCGCTTCCTATTCCAAGACAGATAAAGAATTACAGACGGGTTCTGTTCAAGACAAAGTATATGGAATGGCAGAAAAGAACTCAGATGCCTGGAATATCTCAGCACATTACCAGAAGCGTAATTTCATTCTGAAGAATATGCAGCTGAATGCAGCTCTCTCCCAGACTTGGGATCACTCATTGACCGTGGACACCACCTACCGAAAATATTACTGGGATGGTGGATACATAGATGGCCAGCGTAATGAAATTATGGGCAAAGAACGATCCATGCGCCATTATAAGCGCCCACTGACTGTGGTTCGAGCCAACCTGGATTATAAACTGAACAATCATCATAACTTTAACTTGAACTATCATCTGAGTCGTACCGGCAACGACCGTTATGATGATTTAGATACTACTTTCGAGCCATCCAACGATGTTGTGACCAAACATATCCTAGGCTTTTCCTACAATCAGTCGTTATTAGATGGCAAGATGGAGAATGTGTTTTTCATAAAGGATTATATCAATCACCCGAATATCCGGCAGACCGATCAGCCTAGCGTGACCGGTTCTGAAGCGGTACAAGGTTCCACAACCAAGAACTATCTAGGCTACGGTGTCGGACTTCGGTACACTGCAGCGGAAGCTTTAGCCGTGAAAGTGTCCTATGAGCATAGTGTGAGACTTCCCATCGCACGCGAACTATTGGGAAACGGTACTAATATCTATGCCAACGTAGCACTGAAACCGGAAAACAGTGATAACTTCAATGCCGGTCTATTCGGTACGTGGCATCCGGGTACCGGACATACCTTCTACTACGAAGCAAGCGGATTCTTCCGCAAGGTTGACAACTATATTCAGAGCGAAGTTGCTGAAAAAGAAGGTACAATGAAATATACCAATGTACCCGCAGTCCACATTAAGGGTGTGGAAGGAGAGGTACGCTACGATTGGCAAGGTAAGCTGCAGCTTGCCAGCAACGTCAGCTATCAAGATGCCCGCGACCAACAGAAGTACAAGAATGGCGGAAAACCATCGGCTACCTACAACAACCGTGTACCCAACCGTCCTTGGTTGTTTGGTAGTGCGGAAGCATATTATACTTTCCGTAACGTGGCATTACCAGAAAGCAAGCTACGCTTAGGTTGCACTTATCAGTGGATACACTGGTATTACCTTTTGTGGGAGGCTTATGGTGCCACTGAAGGCAAGGCACGCATTCCGGCTCAACATATCTGCAATGCTGATATTACCTACTCATGGAAACGCGGACGCTACAACATTGCTTTAGAGTGTACCAATTTCCTCGACAAGACAGCCTATGACAACTATAAGTTGCAGAAACCCGGACGCGCTTTTTTTGCCAAGTTCCGATTATTCATTAACTAATCATTAATAATTATTCAAGATGAAAAAATTCAAATTTACACTCTTGGCCTTTATGGCTGCCATGATGGCAATCTCATTTACGGCTTGTTCTGATGATGATCCTACTCCTACTCCAGATCCGGGTATCAATGAAGGTGATTATCACTTCGACCTTTTTGTAACCGTAGGTAAGCATGGCGGCATGAGCAGTAAAAACACTACCATTGTCACTAGTACCAGTACATTGACGGCTGATAGAGGTGTCATCACCGTTGAAGGAGTAGGATCGGAACTCGGAGATTACTCTATGGAGTCTATCTCAAAAGGGAAATACTATTATCAGATCCCTGGTTCCGCTGACCGCTTCGTAAAGTATCAGATCAAGAATAATAAAATCGATGTGATTGCAGAGCGCCCTTTCAAGACTAATACTTATAAGGTACGTTCCTACACACATGCCTGGATTGACGATAATACACTCGTCATCATGTCCACCAACGGCGACAAGAATAAAGTTCTTTATACGAAACTGAAAGCAGACGATTTAACTATCCTTGATGAAGGTGAAGTAACTATACCCGCTCCTACCGACTGGACAAAGCTGACAAGTTCAGGTATTCTCACCTACCGCAAGTCAGACAATAAATTATATTACTTCTACTACTGGAAAGAAAAGGCAGGCCAAACTGTTGCAAGTGAACAAGAGCCTAATTTTCATGCAGCCATCATCAACCCATCAACTATGAAGGTGGAAAAAGATATTATTTCTCCCGTTGAAGGTGAAATGGCAGGAAGTGCTTACGGAGAATTGATGCAGGACTGTGTAGCGTATGACGAAGCTGGTAATCTTTATCTGGCTTGTTTCCATGAAGAAGCAAGCGGTCTTGAAAAAGGTATGTTGCTGCGTATCAAAGCAGGTGAAACAGAGTTTGATACCTCTTACAATGGTTATTCCAATGCAGATGGTAAGTTGATGACTGTTCAGTATTTAGGAAATAACAAAGCTCTGGTATATGCTCGCAACGATAATGCACCTATTAGCGACAAAGCTGCTGCTGCAGGAATAAAGAAACCTACAGTTATTGATGCATTCTCACATTACTATGCCATCATTGACCTTACTACTGGAACCAAAACTCGCCTGAGCTACAATGGCAAAGAAATTGCTTACAGCGGTGGCCGCTTCTCGCAACGTTCCGTTATCTTTAACGATAAAGCCTACATCGGTGTAGATACAGAAGAGGATGCCAACGCCATTATCTATATATACGACATTAAAACCGGTACCGTAGAAAAGGGAGCAGAAGTGGAAGGTAAATTCTACTTCGACATGATACGTGTCGTTGAAAACGAATAATCATTTCTACTTCTTATGAGAAAGCTATTTATCCTTTTACTTCTTTGCAACCTCCCCCTCCTCTGCTCCGCCCACGAAGGGGAAAACTTCGTAGCAAGCGATATGCTCGCAAGTATGAAACCCGGCGATAAAGCCGCCCTGCTGATGGTACACTTCGGTACTACACACGATGATACTCGTGCCCTAACCATTGACGTTATCAATGCGAAAGCCCGCGAAGCATTCCCTGATTTGGAAATGCGTGAAGCCTTTACTTCCCGTATCATTATCCGTCGTCTTAAAGCACGCGGCATCGAGAAACTAACTCCGCTGGATGCTATGCTCCGTCTACGCAGTGAAGGTTACACACATGTTATTGTACAAAGCTCGAACATCATTGACGGCGTAGAGATGGAGTCACTTCGTCGAGATATGGAGAGTGTACAACCTTTCTTTAAGGAAATCCGTATCGGCACTCCCCTGCTCTATTCAGTGGAAGATGCAGAAAAGGTAGTTGAAATATTGAATAATAGACTCACCAATACGCAAAATCAAAAAGCATCCGCTAAGAAAGGTGAGCATTTCGTACTTGTCGGTCATGGCACCTATACTCCCAGCACCGCCATTTACAGCCAGATGGACTATATGCTAAAAGCTAACGGACTGAGTAACTTCCACGTAGGTACCATCGAAGGATATCCTTCATTTGAAACAATGCTGGCACAGTTGAAAGCCGGAAAGGCGAAACAAGTTACCTTGGTACCATTTATGTTCGTAGCCGGAGATCATGCCAAGAATGACATCGCTGAAGATTGGAAGGAAGCACTCGAAAAAGAAGGCTACACCGTGAATGTCCGTATGGAAGGACTGGGACAAGTACCCGAGATACAGGAAATTTTCATCAACCATATCCGCTTTATGCTGAAACATCGCATACTGGATATCATGGAAAAGAAGGTCGGATATGCTGCCGGAAAAGATGTGGAATAACAAATGAATATCATTAACAAATTAATGTACTCTTTACATAGGATACTGGGCACACTGCTTTGTATCCTATTTCTTATGTGGTTCCTCTCCGCTTTTGTGATGATGTACCACCGCTTTCCACGTGTCAGTGCAAAGGAAAAACTACAAAAGCAAGAATTACTCTCCGCCTCAGGCGACTCACTGCCTGATATCACTTCTGTCCTTTCACGTCTGCCCAAAGGAGAAAAAGTGAGAAAACTCACCTTAGACCGCAGTCTGGGGCAAACAATCTTCCATATCCGTACCAACAAAGGAATACATGAACTTCACCTGACCTCATCGGACACCTTGTCGATAATCGACAATGAACATATCCGGCAAATAGCCGCCTTATGGTCCGCCTCCCCCATTGCATACATTGACACCCTACATACACTGGATCAGTGGATACCTTTTGGTGAACTGAAAAAGGAAATGCCCATTTATAAGATACATTTTGCAGATGATGCAAAAACACAGCTTTACATAAGTTCACAAAGCGGAGAAGTATTACAACTTTCCAACAGGAACGAACGCTTCTGGGCATGGCTGGGAGCTATTCCCCATTGGGTGTATTTCACTTGGCTACGGCAAGACGCCACGTTGTGGAGTAAAACCGTTATTTGGTTATCCGGCATAGGTTGCCTTATGGTAATTGCAGGGATATGGGTTACAGTCGACGTATGGCGCAGGACACGTAAGAGTCATCGCCAAGGATTCTCACCTTACCGGAAGAAATGGTATCATTGGCACTATGTCAGTGGCATTTTTTTCGGAATATTCGTATTGACCTTTACTTTCAGTGGCATGATGTCCGTTGCCGACATTCCAGAATGGATTCATAAACCGGCTTTGAAGAGCAGTCCGCTACGTACACTGCAAGCAAAGGCGCCCCAACCAGAAGATTACACGCTGGATTATCGCACCGTGATTACCAGTTTCCCGGAAGCGCGGCAGATAGAATGGAGCAATTTCCGGAAACATCCCTACTATACCGTTAAAGATGGAAAGGGAGAACAATATATTGATGCTACGGATAGTGTACCACATACTCTGCAACTTCAGGAAAAAGAAATTCGGGAAGGTGTGGAAAGTGTATATGCTGCCGACAGTATTCCGGCACATCAACGTCCGGAGCTGCACATGACACTACTGAACCATTTTGAAACTTATTACCGCGATATGAGTAGTATGTATCGTGGACGAAGTCAACTTCCCGTCTGGAAAATAACGGTGGATGATCCTGACCGGAGTGTTTTCTATATTCATCCCGAAACAGGTATCATTCGTTATGTCAATACATCTTCCCGTTGGAAATACTGGAGTTATACGGCTATGCACCGGATGCGTCTGCCGGGTTTGAATTCAAATACCACTTTACGTAAGACAGTACTATGGATATTACTACTTGGTGGAACAGTAACTTCAGTAACCGGCATAGTGTTGAGCATAAATTATGTTCGAAGAAAATGTCGCAAAAAACAAAAACGCTTACTATGAACAAGAAAAGAACAGGAATAATCCTTGGCTGCATAATCGCCGTGGTCATCGTTTGCTTTGCAGCCTACAATTATTGGTGGGCACCTACCCGCATCCTCATCATCAATCCCCTGCCCGCACAAGCAGCAGACATCGCACTGAATAATGATTGCAGCCATATTCGCGTGAAGTGTATCAAGATGGAAGAAGTGAAAGACCTTTCCGGCTATAATGCCATCATGATGTACGGACGCGGATTGTTTCTGGACGAAACGCAAGTAGCGGAACTGGAACGGGTAGCTGCCAAAGGTGTTCCAGTTTTTACCAATGCGCTAAGACATTTCAACTTCATCGTCAACCACAATATCACCCCTGAACAACAGAAGACCCTGCAAATGTATTTCCAAAATGCTTGCAGGCAGAACTACAGGAATGCTTTGCGTTACCTGCGACACATCTCCACTCCCCATCGACTGGGGGACCGTTCTTTTGGAAATCCCGTAGAATTGCCCAACAACCTGTTTTATCATCAGGAATACGGCCAATACTTCAAAACTCCACAAGAGTTGACTGAATATCTGAAACAAAAGCAACTCTATCACGAAGGTGGGCGCAATCTTGCTTTTATCTCAGGCATCAGTTTTCCTGTGGAAGGTACCCGCGCCCATGTAGATACCCTGATCTCCCGTCTGACACAGGCAGGTTTCAACATTTATCCCATCACCGGTAGCGGTAAGGGACGCGAAGACCTGATACGTACCCTTCATCCCGACGGATTGATTTATCTGCCTATGGGACGTCTGGGAAATGACTCGCTCATTAACTGGTTACATCAGGAAAATATTCCCCTCTTCATGCCTTTCCCACTGGTACAACCGCGTGAAGAATGGCTGAATCCCAACGTACCCGTAAGTGGAGGTACACTGACGGCACGTGTAGTAGTACCCGAAATAGACGGAGGCATGGCCCCCTTATGTATTTCCACACAAAATGAGAATGAAGAAGGCTACATTCTGCATACACCGGAACCGGAACGGATGGATGCCTTAGTTGAGCATATCAGCAAATATATGTCTCTTCGCGATAAATCCAACAAAGACAAACGCGTCGCCATCTGCTACTTCAAGACACCCGGTAAAGATGCCTTGCTGGCAAGCGGTATGGAGGTGATTCCTTCTCTTTATAATTTCCTGAAACGCTTGCGCAATGAAGGATATGACGTAAGCAACCTGCCTGCCACCGTAGAAGAATTCGGAAACAGGATATACCGTGACGGTTCTGTCATGGGTTCGTATGCCAAAGGGGCACAGGAACAATTTCTGAAAACAGCACACCCTGTATGGCTGTCTACCGGACAATATGAAACCTGGGCAAAAGAAGTGATCCTGCCGGAAAAGTACAAGGAAGTGACTGACCGTTATGGAGACGCTCCCGGCAATTTATTAGCCACGGAAGACAGTATCGCCATTGCCTGCCTGCGATTCGGCAATGTGTTATTGTTTCCACAACCCCGTCCGGCATTGGGAGACGACGATTTCAAACTGGTACATGGCATGCCCGTAGCGCCGCCTCACAGCTATCTGGTACCTTATCTGTATATGCAGAAAGGTTTTAAAGCGGATGCACTGATACACTTCGGCACACATGGAAACCTGGAATATACCCCGGGAAAGAATGTGGGTTTATCACAGGCGGACTGGTCGGAAGCACTGGTAGGTAATCTGCCGCATTTCTATTTCTATACTACGGGAAACGTAGGAGAAGGCATTATTGCCAAACGGCGTACACATGCTGTACTCGTCACTCATCTGACTCCGCCTTATGCGGAAAGTGGCATGAGACAGCGATATAACCAATTACTGGAAGATATTCATAAGCTTCTGGATGAAGGAACGGAAGGACATCGTATGCTGGGAATGCGCGTCAAGAAAGAGACTGTTCGTCTGGGACTTCACCGGGACCTGGAACTGGATTCCGTACCGGACAAACCCTATACTGCCGAAGAACTGGAACGTCTGGATGCCTTTACCGAAGAAATAGCTAATGAGAAGATGCTGGGTGCATACTACACGATGGGTGAACCTTATTCGGAACGTGACTTACTGCAAACCACCCTTGCCGTCAGTGCAGATGCCCTGGCTTACGAAACGGCCAAAGCTGACCGGGATAAAGGCAAGATTACTACGGAACAATTGCAAGACTTTACATATATAGCCCACCATTATCTGCCAACGGCAAAAAAACGACTGACGGCTATGTTACAGAATCCGCCTCGTGATACGGCTGCCATTGCCCCGGACCTTCGCCCCGCATTGCGCTATCGCGAACAACTAATAGCTTCTACTGCCAATGAATTCAACGCAATGGTGCGTGACCTGAATGGAGGAACAGTTCTGCCCGCTCCGGGTGGAGATCCGGTATTGAACCCCAATGTACTGCCCACAGGAAGAAATATGTATAGCGTAAATGCTGAAACAACCCCTAATCCACGTGCATGGGAAGACGGAAAACGCCTGGCGGAAGCAACCCTGAAACAATACACCGGCAAGCATGGGGAATATCCGCGGAAAGTGAGCTATACTTTCTGGGCAGGTGAATTTATCACAACCGAAGGAGCTACGCTGGCACAAGTCTTCTGGATGCTGGGTGTGGAGCCTGTACGCGACGGACAAGGACGCGTAGTAGATTTGAGACTTGTGCCCAGCGAAGAACTGGGGCGACCACGTATTAATGTAGTGATACAAGTCTCAGGACAGCTTCGCGACATAGCCGGCTCACGTCTGAAGTTACTGACGGATGCGGTTCGCCTGGCATCGGAAGCAAAGGACGAAGCATATCCCAACTATGTGGCATCGGGAACAGTGTTACAGGAAAAGTTACTGGTGGAAAAAGGGACTTCTCCAAAACGTGCACGGGAAATGTCTGTGATGCGTGTATTTGGTCCTGTCAATAGTGGTTACAGTACAGGAATCATGGGATATACCGAGCATAGCGGATCATGGGAGGATGAAAAAGAAATCGCCCAAGGGTATCTCAATAATATGGGTGCCGCTTATGGTGATGAGGATAACTGGGGAGAGGTTCAGAAAGATTTGTTTGCCTCTGCCCTCTCCGAAACGGATGTAGTGATTCAGCCGCGGCAGAGTAATACGTGGGGACCTATTTCATTGGACCACGTATATGAATTCACCGGCGGATTATCTCTTACTGTAAAAACACTGACGGGTAAAGAACCGGATGCTTATATGGCCGATTACCGTAACCGTACCAACCGCCGTATGCAGGAGACCAAAGAGGCTATTGCTGTGGAGACGCGGACTACGATACTGAATCCGACATTCATACAGGAACGGATGAAAGGCGGTGCAGGTTCGGCACAAATGTTCGGAGAGATTTTCCGCAATATCTTTGGCTGGCATGTAATGCGTCCGTCTGCAATGGATAAGGAGATTTTTAATGACCTGTACCGGATGTACATTCAGGATGAAAATAAACTTGGAATACAGGATTATTTTCTTCGGGTGAATCCGGCATCCTATCAGGCTATGACTGCGGTGATGCTGGAAAGTGCACGGAAAGGCTATTGGAAAGCAAGCCCTGAACAGTTGAAAGCAACAGCTGCACTGCATGCACAGATAACCCGTGAGAAGGGTGCCGCCTGCACGGAGTTTGTATGCGACAATGCCCAATTACAGTCGTTCGTTGCGGATAATCTGGATGCGAAAGAGAGACAGGAATTCAATCAGGATATGAAAGCAGTATATGAAGCCGCTTCGGCCAATGGAAAAGATGTAGTATTGAAAGAAAAGAAGCTGACACCGGAACAGGTAGCACAGAAACGTACGACAAACGGATTAGTGATTGGAGGCGTGGTACTGGTGGTGTTCATTGGACTGGTTGCATTAATTAAAAGAAGAAAAAGTAAATAACTTCATAATGATTAGTGTTTAGTGATAAGTGATTAGCACCATGCGGAGTAATAGTGCAGCCACTAATCACTTATCACTAAACACTAATCACTAACAATTTACCATTCACCCAATAACTATGAATTACGTCATTCCCATATTAGCAATCTTCATCACCCTCAGCTTCCTGCTGAAGGTCGGCTTCTATCCCCGTTGGGGAACGTGGCTGACAGCACTATGTTGTGCCCTATTTGTTTTACTCATTACCCCTTGGGTAACCGAGCAATCTAAGACAGCAATAGCAGCCTTTTTTGCTTCCCGGGAGAAAATGCTGAATGTATCTGTTTGCATCACACTGGAAGCCGCCATCCTGATAACATTTTGCTTCGATTGCTTCTCCGGAATGCGTACAAGAGACACTGCATTCAAACGAAGCATCACCTTCCTGCTCCACCTTTACCCCGGTTTATTGATAGGTGGCGTACTATGCAATGTACTGGCTGAATTATTGTTCTCTTTTCCGGGCATTGATTTCAATATGCTCTCGTGGATAGTAGCCACCACCACATTCTTACTTATCGGTATCGGTGCCCGATTACTACAAATCCTATTGGGAGATAAAGCCCTGCGCTTCGAAATCCTTTTTATCGTAAACATATTCATAGTCGTACTGAGCATCATAGCTACCGGCTACTAAATAAACAGTAACTACTAAAATTATAAATATCATTATGGAAACCATCTCAAACTCACTCTTCTGGATATCCAACGGACTACTTGTTCCGGTCATCGTATTATTACTCCTGTTCTTCCTCCGCGCCATTATCCTTGCCGGAGGTTTCTTCGGAGAATTCTACCAACGGATGAAACTGCAAAAGCAACTCTCCGAAATGTTGGAAAGCATCACTCCTGAAAACATTAACGAACAGTTGCAGAGCTTGCCCCAAGCCGGGAAACAACCTATGCTCCGTTGTCTGAAAAAGCTTGCCGAGCACCGTGATAACGCCGCCTACTGCGAACGCCTGCTTGCCAACTTCGAAGTAGACGCCGAAAAAGAGTTGGGACGCTCACGCACTTTCATCAAACTCGGCCCGATGCTGGGACTGATGGGAACACTGATCCCGATGGGTCCCGCCCTTGTCGGGCTGGCTACAGGAGATATTTCCTCAATGGCTTACAATATGCAGGTAGCCTTTGCCACCACCGTGGTCGGTATGGTGATTGCCGCAGTCGGCGTCATTACTCTGCAAGTGAAACAACGCTGGTATGCCCGTGAAATAAATGATCTGGAATATCTGGACAAGACTCTGCGAAACAAAACCAATGAATAACCTTCAGCCCCATAAAAAAATATGAAACGAAACAGACTGCTTCACAACCAAACGGACTCCGACCCGATGGGTACGGTAGCAAACCTTTTTGATGTAGCCATGGTCTTTGCCGTCGCACTGATGGTTGCCCTCGTCTCCCGCTTCAACATGACCGAAATGTTTTCCAAAGAAGACTTTACCATGGTAAAGAATCCCGGAAAAGAGAATATGGAAATCATTACGAAAGAAGGGCAGGAAATCAAACGATACACTCCCAGCGAGGAACAGGAAACTTCCGGCAAGCGAGGGAAAAAAGTCGGTGTAGCCTACCAACTGGAAAGTGGAGAAATTATCTATGTTCCGGAATAACGATAGATATCCGTCACCCTTTGAATAAAAGTTAAAGAGTCCATACCTATAAACAAGGGTTTTTAACAATAGAAATACCCATCAGTGGGTATTTTCTTGCCCTCATCTTCCCCATATCTTTGCATTTCCAAACAAACGATAATTTTATGATAAAGCAAAGATTATTAACGACTCTCTTAATGGGAAGTATCGCTGCCGGTGCATGGGCACAGGCTGATAAAGGTGAAACTTCCGTAGATAAAACTGTGGATTTGAATCCTGTAGTAGTAACCGGTACGGGTACGCACCAGCGACTGAAAAATACTCCGGCACCGGTATCCGTCATCACCGCCAACGAGATAAAACGTGCCGGAATCACGGATTTCCAACAAGCCATGACCATGATGGTTCCCTCTCTCTCCTTCTCCCCGAATGCCATGGGTTCGTATCTGATGATGAACGGACTTTCCAATAAATACGTACTGATACTGATTAACGGACGTAAGGTCACGGGAGATATCAGCGGTAATATCGACATCAGCCAGATAGACATGAGCCGTGTGAAGCGTATCGAGGTTTTGAACGGAGCTGCTTCTTCGCTCTATGGTTCGGATGCGATTGCCGGTGTTATCAACATCATCACCAACCAGCCGAAAGATGAAATCTCCTTCACCACCAACAGCCGCTATACAAGAAAGAATCAGTTTTCACAAGGCCTCAACCTGGACATTGCCAAAGGAAAGCTCGCCTCTTACACTGCTTATAAATACGATCACTCGGATGGCTGGCAGAACAGTGGCCTGACCGTAGACAAGAATGATGACCTGATTGAAACCCTCGATCAGCTTTCCATCGGCTACAGCATGAATAACTTTTCTCAGCAATTCACCTACGATGCTACGGAAAAACTCTCGTTCTATGCCAACGGCGGATATTACTGGCGCATGACCGACCGCCCCGCCAAACGTGACGGCATGACAGGCGGAAATGATTATAATACGCATTACGAAGGCTACAACTGGGGTACAGGAGCCAAGTACAGACTGAACAAACGCTCCTCCATCCAATTGGATTATGTAGGCAACAATTATACTTCGCGCTACAAATATATGCTGGCGGCCGGTGATTACCAACCGGGGGACTACGCATTCACCAAAAGACAGAAATTTCATGATGCCGAACTGAAAGGTATCTTCGGTTTCACCACCAACAGTACTACTGTCTTCGGAGTGGACTACCGCAAGGACATTCTTGTTCGTCCCGATGCCGATGTAGACAAGGGAGTATATACTTTGTCGGGCTACGGACAGCATGAAGTAAAACTGTGGGATCACTTCACGGGCATCGTCGGTGCACGCTATGACTATCATGAACAGGCAGGCGGACGTTTCACCCCGAAAGTGGCAGCCATGTACAATATTGGAAACTTCAACGTACGTGCCACGTATGCAGCTGGTTTCCGTGCTCCCGGCGTAGACGAATTGTATTACAGCATGTTCAAGAAAATGGGTAGCAAATACACCATCTCCATCGGTGACGCCGACCTGAAGCCTGAACACAGCAACTACTACTCCATCAATATGGAATACCGCACCAACCGTTTCAGTGCCTCCGTTACGGGATATCTGAATTATCTGACAGATATGGTGTCTTCCAAAGTAACCGCATTCAATGATTTGTCCGCTGAGGCCCAGCAGCAACTGAAAGAAGAATTCCCCGAACTGGCAGACTTATCATCTACCAAGAATGTGAACCTGAAAGAATACATCAATTTTGAAAAGGCTACCGTCCGTGGTTTTGAGGTGAGCTTGTCAGGCAATCCGTTCGCCGGATTTACGCTGAATGGTAACTATACCTACGCTTATGCCCGTGGTAAAGGTGAAGAAGGCTGGCAAAACATTCAACGCAGCATCCGCCACACGGCAACCATCAGTGGAAACTATGCACATTCATGGGGCGACTACACCATGAACCTCAACCTGAACGGCCGTCTGCAAAGCAAATGCTACTATCCGGGAGATGCCGACGGAGATGCTCCGGGTTACGGTATCTGGAACCTGAACACCCGCCACTCCTTCGATTGCTTCAGCAGTTTCTTCCTGGAACCCGGTATCGGTATCGACAATATCTTCAACAAGAGGGATATGAGACCTCTGACGAAGAACTTCACCCTGTACTCACCGGGACGTATGTTGGTGGTGAGTCTGACTTTAAAACTAAAGAATTAACGCATAACAACTTATTATTGACATGAAACATCTTTTCATCACTCTTTGTTTACTGAGTGTGGCCCTCTTCTCCTCTGCACAGGGGGAGAAGACTGCCCTTCTCATTACCCATTACGGAAGTTCGGACCCTGATACACGTGCACTGACGCTCGACGTAATCACCCGTGAGGCAAAAGAAACTTTTCCGCAGTTTGAAGTGCGCGAAGCGTATATCTCTCCCATTGTTCGGCGCAGGCTGGAGAAGCAAGGCGTTCATAAAGACAGTCCGGTAGATGCACTGCTGAAACTCAGAAGCGAAGGATATTCGCGTGTACTGATACAGAGTACAACACTGATTGAAGGAAGTGAAATGACTTCCGTCCGCCGCGATGCGGAGAGCGTGAAACCCTTCTTTAAAGAAATAAAAGTGGGTAATCCATTGCTTTATACAGTGGAAGATTGCGAAAAGGTCATCGAAATTCTGACACAGGAACAGCCCGGAAAGAAAGAGGACGTCATCTATGTGGGACACGGCAATCAATTGCCAAGTACCGCCACTTACGCCATGCTGGACTATATGATGAAAGCCCACGGACTGAAAAACTTCCACGTCAGCACCATCGAAGGTTATCCTACACTGGACGCTACACTGGCACAGTTGAAGGAGACACGCCCGAAACAAGTGACACTGATACCGTTGTTGCTGGTATGCGGCAATCATACGAAAGAAGACATCGTCGGAGTATGGAAACCGGAAATGGAAAAGGCAGGTTATCAGACCAATGTCCGTATGCAGGGACTAGGCGAACAACCCGCTATCCGGAAGTTATATATGGAACACATTGAGGCGTTGCTGAAATAGCTACACCCTTTCCCTCTTATGGCTACACCTTTTGCCCCGGATGGCTACACCATTCCAGGCAAAGGGTGTAGCCCTTTTTACACCCTTTTATACCCGAAATTTAGAGAATAGAATGTATCTTTGCATGATAGAAATATAAGCGATATGAAACAGCCAAAGATAATAGTTGCCGGCATCGGACCGGGCAGCGAACAAGACATTACGCCTGCGGTTCTGGAAGCGGTTCGCGAAGCGGATGTAGTAGTGGGATATAAATATTATTTCCGTTTTATCCAGCCTTATCTCCACCCTGAAACAGAATGTATAGATACGGGTATGAAGCGGGAACGCACTCGTGCGGAACAGGCATTTGAATTGGCAGAACAGGGAAAAACGGTTTGTGTCATCAGTTCCGGTGACGCAGGGATTTATGGAATGACTCCGCTGATTTACGAGATGAAGCGGGAACGGAACAGCAACGTCGAAGTGATTGCCTTGGCGGGTATCAGTGCTTTTCAGAAAGCGGCTTCACTGCTGGGTGCTCCCGTGGGACATGATTTCTGTGTGATTTCCCTTTCCGATCTGATGACACCGTGGGAACGGATCGAGCGTCGCATCCGTGCGGCAGCCATGGCTGATTTCGTAACGGCTGTATACAATCCGAAAAGCGAAGGGCGGTATTGGCAACTCTATCGACTGAAAGAGCTGTTTCTCGCAGAAGGACGCGCTCCGGAGACTCCGGTAGGTTATGTACGCCAAGCCGGACGGGAGGAACAGGAAGTGCATCTGACGACACTCGCTGATTTCAATCCCGAAGAAGTGGATATGTTTACGGTCATCCTGATCGGTAACTCGCAATCTTATGCGTGGAACGGCAAGTTCATTACTCCCCGGGGATATTATAACCGTCCGGATAAGGATGAACAACCGACTAAGGGGATAGGTCAGGACATTATGATACAAAGTTTCCGGACCATTGAGTCGGAACTAAAGAATAAGAATATTCCTCTGGATCATAAATGGGCTTTGCTGCACGCCATCCACACCACGGCTGATTTTGAAATGGAAAAGCTGTTGTATACGGACAAAGGTGCTGTGGAAAAGCTTTATCAGAAAATAACGGACGGTCGGCTGAAAACGATTGTTACGGATGTGACGATGGCTGCCAGCGGTATTCGCAAAGGAGCTTTACAACGGCTGGGGGTAGAAGTGAAATGTTATCTTTCCGATGAACAGGTAGCGGCAATGGCAACGGAAAAAGGGATCACCCGTACACAAGCCGGTATACGTCTGGCGGTGGAGGAACATCCGGATGCCTTGTTCGTATTCGGTAATGCGCCGACGGCTTTGATGGAACTTTGTGATCTGGTACGTAAAGGAAAGGCTGCACCAAGCGGTATTATTGCCGCGCCTGTGGGCTTTGTACACGTACAGGAATCCAAGCACATGGTGAAGCCGTTCATGGAAATACCCAAACTGATAGTAGAGGGACGAAAAGGAGGAAGTAATTTGGCTGCAACGCTGGTGAATGCAATCTTGTGCTACAATGATGCGGAACAGTTAAGGCCAGGACGGGATGTGTAAATAGATACGCTATGATACGAAACTTTATTATTATAGGCATGGACGATAACCGGGAACCTTTCTTCCCGCCCGAAGTGCTGCGGCATATACGGGAAGGAAAAGTATTCTCCGGCGGCTTACGGCATCGGGAGATTGTAGAGAAGTTACTTCCGGAAGGTGCGGAATGGATTTCCATAACAGTTCCACTGGACAACGTCTTCGCCCAATACGAAAACATTTTTGCAGACTTTGAGAAGAAGGCTTCCGATGCATCTATTGTCGTATTTGCATCCGGAGATCCCCTGTTTTTCGGCTTCGCCAATACGGTAAAACGAAAACTGCCCGATGCAAAGATACGTCTCTATCCGGCTTTCAACTCCCTGCAAACATTAGCGCACAGGCTGGTGATGCCCTACAACGATATGCGTACCGTCTCTCTGACAGGACGCCCGTGGCAGGAACTGGACAAAGCACTCATAGAACGTGCTCACAAAATAGGTGTACTGACAGATCGGGAGCATACCCCTGCCACTATCGCCGCGCGAATGTTGGAATACGGATACATCGATTACACGATGTACATCGGTGAACACCTCGGCAATCCCGAACGCGAGCGCATTCGTCGGATGAGTCTTGAAGAAGCTGAAAAAGAGACATTTGAGCATCCGAATAACTTGCTGCTCTGCTACGATACCCGTAGACAGTCAGCTACGACACCCATAGACGATCAGCTACGACACCCGTATACGGTAAGCTACGACACCCATAGCAAGGAAGCTTTCTTCTCTATAGATAGTCAGCCCTCTATAACTGAACAGCCCCGCCCCTTCGGTCTTCCCGATGAACAATTTGCCCACTTGGACGGACGTGCCCGCATGATTACCAAAGCTCCGATCCGCCTCCTTACCTTGCAGGCATTGGAACTGAATCGCCGCCGTGTCTTTTGGGATATAGGTTTCTGCACAGGTTCTGTCTCCATCGAAGCCCGCCTGCAATTCCCGCATCTTACGGTTGTTTCGTTCGAGATACGTCCCGAAGGAGAAGACCTGATGCGCATCAACTCCCGCCGTTTCGGTGCGCCGGGAATCACAGCCTTAATCGGAGATTTCCTGCAAACTGATCTGGGAGCTCTCCCCCGCCCCGACGCTGTCTTTATCGGCGGACACGGTGGAAAATTAGAAAATATACTGGTACGCCTGAAAGAAGTATTGCAGCCCGGCGGTTGCATCGTCTTCAACTCCGTGTCCGAAAGTAGTAAGGAGCTATTTCGTCAAGGAGTTCATGCCGCAGGAATGACCTTACATTCCTCCCTGCGTATCATCATCAACAATTTTAACCCTATAGAAATAATGAAAGCAACGATATGAAAACAGCTATCCTTTTAGTAACAGGCAACAGCCTCACCCTGGCCGAGACACTGCACCAAGAAATGAACGACTCTGAAATATTCACACTCGAACACTTTCCCGGTTGCACTTATATCTCATCCCTTTCCGATTTCATAGAAGAGAATTTCGACGAATATGATGCATTCATCTTCATTTGTGCCATGGGCATTTGTGTCCGCACCATTGCCCCCCATGTAAAAGATAAGCATACCGACCCGGCCGTGATCTGCGTGGACAGCATGGGACGCAATGCCATATCCGTATTGTCCGGTCACATCGGGCAAGCCAATAAAATCACCCAAGATGTCGCCCACATCTTAGGGGCGAATCCCGTCATCAGTACCTTGAGCGACAATAGCGGATTATGGGCTCTTGACACCCTCGGACAAGAGTTCGGTTGGGAAGTTTTGGTAGGTATGTCGCACGCATACTATAAAAATATAGAACTCCTCGACGACGAAGAAGAAAGCGATGAGGAGGAAGATTACAATGAAGAAGAAGAGGAGTACGGCGAAGATGAGGACGAAGAGTACAACGAGGATGAAGATGAGGATGAAGAGTACGACGAGGATGAAGATGAGGATGAAGAGTACGACGAAGATGAGGATGAAGAGTACGACGAGGACGAGGATGAAGAGTACGATGAGGATGAAGAGGATGAAGATGAGGATGATAACAGTATCATACTTCAAATGAGGGACGGCACCAATTACAACGAGAGAACCAAGGAATTCAACGTCATCATTAACCTCTTCGTCAACAAATACCGTACCGCCCTGTTACTCGAAATCCGCGATGAAGGCACTGACTACCTGGAACGTACCCGCCCCCAACACGTCGACGTCTATTACCATCGCAGCGACATGGATCTCAGCCAGTACAAACTGCTGATTATCGTCAGTCCCTTTATGTTCTTCGACCCCGCAATAGCCCACATACAGTATATTCCTAGAATATTGCATGTCGGCCTCGGGCTCGCACTCGATCCCCCCGAATTCGAAGAACTATTCGTCAATCTCGTTGTAGGCGCACCCGGTAAAAACATCTGTGGGCAAGCCATCAAAGAAGTAGCCACCATTGATGTGAAACGCAACGTAGAAGTGATAAAAAAATTACAGAAACTGGTCGACGTCCGCTTCTATACGGCCGAAGAACTGAGTCAGGTAGAAGTTCCCAATCCCAGCACCACCGTACAAAAGTACATGGGCACGCCCAGTGTATGCGAAGCAGCGGCCATACTCTCATCGCATCACGGTGTGCTATATGCCGAAAAATTCAAAGGTCTCAGCAATAAATCCACCTTCGCCATCGCCATCGAGAATGGATACCTACGTCAAGGGCACATCGAAATCGTCGGCGCTGGTCCGGGTAATCCCGACCTTATCTCCGTGCGTGGAAGGCAAATGCTGGAGAAGGCAGATCTTATCCTCTACGCCGGCAGTCTCGTCCCCCGCGAACTGACATTCTGTGCCAAACCGGGTGCTACCGTCCGCAACTCAGCCTCTATGGACTTGGAAGAACAGTTTGCACTGATGAAGAAATTCTATGATGAAGACAAATTCATAGTTCGCCTGCATACGGGCGACCCCTGCATCTACGGTGCCATTCAGGAACAGATGAACTATTTCGACCAGCATCACATGAGTTATCACATCACACCGGGCATTTCTTCCTTCCAGGCTGCTGCCGCTGCGCTGAAGTCTCAGTTTACCATTCCTGAGAAAGTGCAGAGCATCATCCTTACCCGCGGTGAAGGACGCACCCCCATGCCGGAACGCGAACAGCTCCACCTGCTGGCACGCTCGCAAAGCACCATGTGTATCTTCCTCAGCGCCGGCATTGCCGAACAGGTGCAGGAAGAGCTCTTACAGGAATATCCCGAAACCACCCCTGTTGCCGTTTGCTACCACCTTACCTGGAAGGACGAGCGCATCTATCGAGGAGAGTTGAAGGACCTTGCAAAGATTGTGAAAGAGAACAACCTGACGCTCACCACCATGATTGTCGTAGGTGAAGCCATCGACAACCGCGAAGGCCTTTCCCGGCTCTATGCCCATGAATTCAAACATCTCTTCCGCAGATAAGAAGGGAATGATAATGTGATAGGGTGATAAAGTAGCTGTATTATATATCACGGAGTGTTATCCCACTATCACTTTATCACCCTATCACATTATCACATTTTGTTCAACTAAAACCTAAAAGTAATGATATTAATATTAGGTGGAACCACCGAAGGACGCATCGCTGCACGTACCCTTGAAGAAGCTGGAAAACCATTCTACTACTCTACTAAAGGAGACGAACAGGAAGTAACTATGCACCACGGTATCCGCCTGCAAGGTGCCATGGACGAACTGGATTTGGAGCGCTGTTGCCGGGAACATAACATTCAATTACTGGTAGACGCCGCCCACCCCTTTGCCATACAACTGCACCAGACCGTAGAGAAAGTAGCCTATACCCTGAACCTGCTTGTCATCCGATTCGAACGTATTTATCCGCCACGTGACGAAGAACACATCATCTGGTGCGAAGATTTTGAAGATGCCATTCGGCAAATCAAGAAAGAAGATATCTTCACCCTCCTGGCACTGACAGGCGTACAAAGCATTGCCAAGCTAAAGCCTCTCTGGCAGGAAAGTACCTGTTGTTACTTCCGCATCCTTAACCGCGAGAGTTCCCGCCGTCTGGCCGAACGTGAAGGTTTTCCCGAAAAATATCTGCATTACTACCATGCAGGCGAAGACGAACGCATCCTGTTACAGCAACTTCATCCCGAAGCCATATTGATAAAGGAAAGCGGACTTTCCGGAGGATTCAATGAAAAAGTGGAAGCTGCCCTTCAGGAAGGTATCCGCATTTTTGCAATCCGTCGTCCGCCAATGCCCGGAAGTTTTATGATAGTGAACGGTGAGCATGGCCTACGCCGGATGATTGAAAAACATCTGCCCGATTTTTACCCTTTGCGTAGTGGTCTGACTACGGGTACCTGTGCAGCCGCGGCCGCTGTAGCTGCAACCTGGGATATTTTCAATGTTCAACGCCAGCCCCGACCCGAAGAATTCCCTGTTATTCTCCCTAACGGAGAAACCATTTATGTTCCCGTCGAAGAGCAAGAACTCTACCCGCATCCCAGCTGTATAAACGATGACTGGATGCTGGAGGCAGATGCCACTGTCATCAAAGATGCAGGTGATGACCCCGATGTAACTAATGGCATGCAGATCAAGGCCAATGTTGCCGTGCCTTTCCGTTTTGACGATCCAACACCCGCAGAACTTGGTGCTGATGATTATACCGTTATTGTCTGTGGAGGCGAAGGCGTAGGCATTGTTACCCTATCGGGTTTAGGATTGGAAGTAGGAGGACCTGCCATCAACGTTACTCCCCGCAAAATGATTGAAAACAATGTAAAGGCATGCCTTCAACGACTTGGCATTTCCAAACAACCCAATCCTTTTGCTGTCACTATTTCCGTACCGGGTGGCGAAGAAATAGCCCGACGGACTTTTAATCCCCGTCTGGGTATAGAGGGTGGTATTTCTATCATCGGAACTTCGGGTATCGTGAAACCTTTTTCTTCCGAAGCATTTGTAGATTCCATCCGCAAATCCATGGAAGTAGGTCGGGCAACAGGAAGCCCGCGCATCGTCCTTAATTCGGGTGCAAAGAGTGAAAAATATGTCCGGAGGTACTATCCCGAACTGCCTGCACAGGCATTTATTCATTACGGAAACTTCATTGGAGATACGATAAAGATTGCCGCAGATTTGGAAATCAAAGCAGTGACTTTGGGTATCATGATAGGAAAAGCCGTGAAGCTGGCAGAAGGCAATCTGGATACGCACAGTAAGCAAGTGACGATGAATAAGGATTTCTTACGTGAAGTGGCCCTTTCTGCCGGATGCGGAGGAGAAACACTTGCAGTTATCGAAAAGATAACTTTAGCCCGTGAGTTATGGTCATTGCTCTCTGCCGAAGATTTGCAAGCTTTTGGCTCCCGTTTGCTCGAACTGTGCCATCAATATTGCGACCCGTTGCTACCTGAAGGAGAACTGACTATTCTGCTCATTAGTGAAGAAGGGAAAACAATTACATAGAATAAAAAAACAGGTTTTACATGTAGTCTGTCAGGCTGAAAGCCCTACACTATATAATGAAAGTCCTTCAGGCTACATGCGAAACTTAAATTAAAAAGCTTAAATATGAAACACCCCCAAATAATCCTCGTCACCGGTGCTTCTTCCGGTTTTGGAAGAGTCATTGCTACGCAGTTGGCTGCACAAGGACATATAGTTTATGGCTCCAGCCGGAAAGCAGTTTCCGATAACTCCGGCTTCAAAATGTTGCAATTGGATATTACTGATCCTGCATCGGTAGCCAATGCCATATCTACTATCCTGAAAGAGCAAGGCAGCATCGATGTACTTGTCAACAATGCCGGGATGGGCATCAGCGGAGCTATCGAACTCACTACCGAGGAGGAGATACAACACCAAATGAATACGAATTTCACGGGTGCCGTCCGTATGTGTGCGGTGGTGCTGCCTTTCATGCGCAAAGCAGGACACGGACGAATCATAAATATCAGTTCCATCGCAGGTGTCCTTGCCGTTCCTTTTCAAGCCTTCTACAGTGCATCCAAGTTCGCGATTGAAGGATATAGTGAAGCGCTTTACCAGGAAGTAAAACCGTTAGGCATCCAAGTTTGCGTAGTCGAACCGGGAGATTTCCAGACTGGTTTCACAGCGCAACGGCAAGTGTGCCAGACTTCCCTCTCCCATGCGCAATATGGGGAGAGTTTTGCAAAAGCCATGCGAAACGTAGAACAATCTGAAAACAATGGTTGCCGACCGGAAAAGTTAGGCAAAGCAATCTGCAAACTGGTAAATAGCCGCCGCCCTGCTTTCCGCACAAAAGTCGGTCCGTGGGAACAAGTATTCTTTGCACGCATTAAACCTATGCTACCGTTTAGTCTGGTAGATTGGCTGATCAGGAAATTCTATTAATTAGCTGTGTAGCTCATCCCCTTTGGGCAAAACTTTATAGAATAACATTTTGTGTGTTCTTTCCCAAACACTACCTTTGTGGCATACCCATTCAAAAAGCATGATTCCGTATACAATGAATGAATTACATGAGCGAATTGATAAAGCAGAAAAAGCGATCATCGAAGGAAATGTGATTGATTCTGAAACAGAAGACGCCAAATTAGCAGACTTCATGCGCACACTATGAAAATAAAGACTTATCCTGAAGCTACTCAGGAGCTACGCAAGATTGCCGCTTTTTGCAAACAGCAATGGGGAATTGAGATTGCACACAGGATGTATGGGATCCCCGTCGTGAGCCGCTCGGAATATAGCGCAGCCACTCGTAACTTGTAACTTGTAGCTCGTAGCTAACTAATATTCTCCCAACAGGAATTGTATGTAATCATATAATTTATATCTTTGCGAGCAAATAAACATCAACCCCTTACAAGGTTCAAGTAATGAAACAGACTATTCTCACTATTTTCTTTGCAATCATAGCATTGGGAGCAAATGCCCAATCCCCTATCTCCTTCCAAGTAAAAGCCGGAGTCGGTACCTCCAACTTCAATGGAGAAAATGTAGAAAGTGATACACGCATCGCCTACAAAGTAGGTGTCGGCATGAACTATGAACTCAACCGCACATGGGTGTTTCAACCATCACTGAACTTTGTATCGATAGGTGCCCGTGAAGAAGTGGAATATGTAGGAAAAGTGAACATGAATGAGTTGTATATCCAGCTCCCCATCATGATGGCCGCCCGCCTCAACCTTGGAAAGAATTACAGTGCTTCCCTGAGTGCCGGTCCGTATATTGCCTATGGCGTAGGCGGAAAGACATCCGGTGAGATGGAGGAATATGATTACAGTAGTGAATACAACCCTAACAGAAGCTACAGATTCCGCATAGATACTTTCGGTAACCGGATAGATGACAAAATGGGAAACAAACGCTTCGATGCCGGCCTTATGTTCGGCCTCAACATCGAATATCACAAATTCATATTCGGAGCAGAGCTTCAGTTGGGAATGATCAAGGTAAACGACCAGTTGGATAACCTACTGCAATCATCCGGCATTGAGAAATTCTCTCCCAAGAATCTCGCTTCGTTCTTCACCGTAGGATACCGGTTCTGATTTACAACAGCTCCGCCTGCTTTCGTTTCATTTCATTCAGTACACTGCATGTCAACGGTATGGCAAGAATGAAAGTCAGAAGATCAGCAGTAGCCTGACACATTTCCACACCCTGCAAACCCAGATAATGAGGCAGGATAAAAATCAGCGGAATAAAGAACAATCCTTGGCGGGCAGAAGAAATAATGGTGGCCTTTACCGGTTTACGAATCGTCTGCAACATCATATTGCTCATCACAATCCATGAACCCAACGGGAAAGTAATGAACTGCCAACGCAAGGCAGCAGCCCCTACTGCAATTACATCCGGGTCTCCCTTACGGAATAAAGAAACAATATCCTCCGCAAATCCCATGCCTGCCAGCGCACACACCAACAAGAAGATGAATCCCACCTTTACACAAAACCAGAATCCCTGACGAACACGCGCATACAATCCCGCACCGTAATTGAAACCGCATACCGGCTGGAAACCTTGCCCGAAACCTATCAGGAAAGCATTAATGAACATTGCAATACGGGTGACAATAGACATGCCTGCAATAGCCGCATCTCCATAAGCCCCGGCAGCCACATTCAGCAAGATAGTAGCTACACTCGCCAATCCCTGACGGGCAAGCGAAGGAGTACCACCGCCGATAATTTCCTTAATGAAAGCTAATGAAGGTGTGAAGTTCCTGAAACGGACACGGATATTGCCACCCTTTCTACACATATACAATAACAGGGAGAAACTACATATCTGACTGATTACCGTAGCCAACGCGGCCCCCGATATCCCCATATCGAAGCCAAAAATCAGGATAGGGTCCAGTATCACGTTAATCACCGCACCCGATACGATTCCTACCATCGCATACGCTGCATTTCCTTGGAAGCGAATCTGATTATTCAATACTAACGAAGCAGTCATGAAAGGTGCGCCCAGCAATATGATGCCCAGATATTTCTCCGTATAAGGCAGGATAGTAGGTGTAGAGCCCAATGCCAGCGACAATGGAGTAAGGAAGATAAGTCCCACTACTGCCAGAAATATACCCATAAACAACGCCCAGAAGAAGCCGGTAGCCGCCATCTTCTCTGCATTCCCAGTCTCCTGCGCACCGAGTTTCCGCGAAATATAGTTCCCCGAACCGTGTCCGAAGAAAAAGCCCACCGCCTGAATAATGGACATGACCGAGAACACAATACCTACAGCCGCCGTAGACTGGGTATTGATCTTCCCCACAAAGTACGTATCCGCCATATTATAGAATGACGTAACCAACATACTGATAATCGTAGGTACAGCCAATGATACTATCAGACGGGGTACCGGGGTAGTAGTCAGATAGAGATAATTATCTTTTGTCGAATGTCTCATAGAATCTTTACAATCTCTGCAAGCAGTTCATCAATGGTTCGCACAGTCACCGCTTCGCCGTTTACGGGGTGCAGTACAAAAGTACCGTCTCCTTTCAAATCTCCCGTTTCAATATAAACGTCCGACTCCACGTTTCGGTTTGCCAGAATACCATTTCTTTGCAAAGCTTTCCGCACCATAGCGTATTTTTGTCCGTGCCCGACAATACGGATCCGGGAAGTATACTCATTGTTCACCCGGAATAATCCTGTCTCCAGATCAAACACAATTCCTTTACGGGCAAAGAAACTACTGAGGGTTCCATCCAGTGAAAGGTCTTCGGGAGTTCCGATAGTCACCCCGTTCACCTTATCCATCAACCAGATTTTATCCGCAATCTGCAAGGCAAGTTCCAGATCATGGGTAGACAGGAAAATAGTCTTATCTGTCTGCCGGCTCAACTGATGGAGCAATTGCATCATTTCCACTTTACTCGGGAAATCAAGAAAGGCAGTAGGTTCGTCCAGGAAAATCACCGGAGTTTCCTGAGCCAGTGCCTTGGCAATCATCACCTTCTGCCGTTCACCATCACTCAGTGTATGCACCATGCGATGTGCCAGGTGAGATATCCCAACCAGGTTGATAGCATGGTTCACGACCTCTTTATCTTCTTTGGAGAGTGTTCCCCAGAAACCGGTATATGGACTGCGTCCCAGACCGATAAGTTCCACAGAAGTCATATTGCGGATGTCGCACTTTTCAGTCAGGACTACACTGATCACTTTTGAAAGCTGTTTGTCCGTATAAGAGCCAATCTCTTTTCCCTGTATACGTATTTCACCGGATAACTTCGGTTGAAATGCGGAAAGTGTACGCAACAACGTAGACTTCCCTACCCCATTTGCACCCAGCAGACAAGTCAACTCCCCGCTATTGATTCCGGCACAAATATCGCTTGCCACGACTTTCACATCTCCTTTACCGGGATAGCCAATGGATAGTTTCTCAATATGTATAGTTTCCTGTTTCAAGACCTCTTTATTTTCAATTCTCAATTATTCTTCCAGTTCCCCTTTGCGTTTCCTGAAGAGCACGGATGCCACCACCGGAGCACCTACCAAAGCAGTCACCGAGTTCACCGGCAAAGCTCCTTCAAATCCCGGCATGCGGGCTATGAGGTTGCACACCAACGCCAACGAAGCCCCTACCAGCAATGTGGCAGGCATCAGTATCCGATGATCGGATGTATGAAATATAGCCCGGCAAAGATGGGGAACAGCCAGACCGATAAACATAATCGGACCGCAATATGCCGTCACAATTGCTACCAGTACACCTGAACAGGAGATCACCAACAGGCGTGCCCGCTTGATGTTCAGCCCCAGGTTCCGTGCATACCCATCGCCCAGCAGCAACAGGTTCATTGTCTTTATCAGCAGAAACGAGAGTGGCAACAAGACCGCCATGATACAGACAAACAGTATCATCTGGTCACCCGACACACGGGCAAAACTACCCAGTCCCCAAATGACGTATGCACGAATATCTTCCTCCACACTGAAATATTTCAATACGCCGATAATGGCACTTGCCACATAACCAATCATCACACCGATAATCAGCAGCGTCACATTTCCCTTTACTTTCTGCGAAACGTATACGATAAGTGCCATCACGGACAGTGCTCCGATAATAGCTGCAATAGATAACGCCACTTCTCCCATATATCCGAGCTTGCTCAGTGCCACACCACCCATCGCTCCCGATAGCAATACCACACAAGCTACTCCCAGGCTGGCACCCGAACTGATACCCAACACCGACGGTCCTGCCAGCGGATTCCGGAAAACCGTCTGCATCTGCAAACCACTCACCGATAATCCCGCTCCCGCCACCAATGCCGTCAATGCCTGCGGCACACGGGATTTCCAAATGATATTCTGCCAGATAATAGACTCATCCGTATTCCCCCATAAGATGTTCCAGACGGAACGAAAAGGGATGTGGACAGAGCCTAACAGCAGGTTCAACAAGAAAAACAGGAATATGGATGCCAGTATCACCAGCATCAGGAGCAGTGTCGGTCTTTTCATTGCAAACGTGCGTAGTATTTCGGTTGGTAATCAGGTAACAGATTGGGATGGAATGCATGAATCAAATCTTCCAGCACCACTTCCGGTTCCATCGGCATACTTTCATAGAAAGGTTGCTCGCGCATATTGCAATAAATTACGCCTTTGTCACGGAATGCACGGAAGTCGGCATAACGGGGATCAAGGGACTTCAAGGCATCGTAAGAGAATGTACCGTCGTAGCTATTCACAATACGCCAGTAATCGGCACTCTCCGCCTGGCTGTATACAGTTTCAAAATCCAGTGTAACACCACCGGAACGGGGATCATCTTTCAAGAAGTAATCGGCTCCCGCATCACGGAACAATTCGGCCAAAAAGCTTTTACCACCTACTGCATACCAGTTTCCTCCACGTATCTCACCGCTAAATACTACCGGACGCTTCTTCACATCGGCAGCCAGTTGTTTCAGGTCATTATAATGCTTTTCTATAGCAGCAAACTTTTCATTCGCCTCCTCTTCCTGTCCGATAAACAAGCCGATGAATTTAATCCATTCCGCCTGTCCCAGCGGAGTCATTTCCTTATATCCCAGGTGCGGAACCAAAGGTATTCCGATTTCACGCATCGTATCATATCCGCCACGCTTGAAAGGGGAGATAAAGATGACATCCGGATTCACACTCATGATCACTTCATTATCAAAGTTACCTTCAATTCCTATTTTAGCCGTCTTACCCGACTTCAGGCGCTCATTCATTTCTTTATTGAACAAATGTCGCGTACTGGTAATTCCCACTACCTTATCGCAGGCTTCCAGTTTGATGAAATTGGATAATTGTAAAGAAGTCATGCAAATGGCACTACGCACAGGTGTTTCGATCACCGTATAATCAGAAGGAATTCCTTCAGGTTTCGTCCCCCGGGGCACCAACGCATAATGGAAAGTATTACTGCTTTCATTTTGAGGATCGCACAAATCTACCAAGCGGACATGGTTGGGAAGATATTTCACCTCAAAACCTTGGGCGTAGACCGGATAAATAGAGTCTGTGGCTGATACAGAAGCTGTGGTAGCCTGTAGATCAGTAGGGTTCTGTTTGTTTTTCGGACCGCAAGCCACACATAAAAGACTTAAAAGGGAGACGGTTATTGCAGTAGTTCGTTTCATGACAATAAAGATGTATAGAATTCGGGCACAATATTCGTTATTTTTGGGGAGATACGCAAATACCCGTCCAATAATTTAACCGAATTTGTGCCCGAACACCTACTATATAAAAACGCCTAAAAATTCATCAGATCATTCAACGCTTCGCTCATGCTGGGATGTGTAAATATATAATCACGAAGGAAAGTATATTCCTGTCCTGTCTTCATCACGATTGATACAATATTGATAATCTCGCTCGTTTCCGGTCCGAACAAAGAACATCCCAGAATCTTATTTGTATTGGCATCCACCACCACCTTAAACAACCCGTCAGTCTCGCCTAAAGTACGTGCCCGCGGAATAGCGGCTACCGGAAGTATATTCACCTTTACGTTCAGACCTTTCTTACGGGCTTCCGTCTCACTCAGTCCCACACGCGCCAAAGGAGGATCCATAAATACCGAATAACTCACAGGCTCACGGTCGTCTGTGCGCCGTTCTCCTGCACCGAACAAATCTTCGCGGATAATGCGGTAATCATCCAATGAGATATAAGTGAACTGTAACCCGCCTTTCACGTCGCCAATGGCACGAATGGTCGGATTAGTAGTACGCAGCCATTCATCTACAATAATGGCCCCGCGTTCATTCACTTTCACGCCGGCAACTTCCAGGTTCAACCCCGAAGTATTCGGACGACGCCCAGTTGCCAATAAGATAGCATCTCCTTCCAAGTGATGGATTTCATGAGTTACAGCATCCTCATAAATCACTGTTGCACCCTCCACGGATTGTACCTTTGCGTTGAGATGGAATACAATGCCTTTTTTCTCCAATACGGCCTGTACGCTGGCAGCAACATCTCTGTCTTCGCGGCCAATCAGTTCAGAATACCCTTCAAGTACCGTCACCTTCGAACCGAAGGAGGCATACATGGAAGCAAATTCCAGACCGATATAACCTCCACCCACGATTACCAGCCGCTCGGGAAGTTCTTCCAATTCCATGATGGAAGTGCTGGTGTACACGCGTGGATTCTCTTTTATTCCATCAATAGGCGGCACGATGGTTTCCGCACCGGTATTTATAAATATCTGCGGAGACTGCAATTCAATGACTTCCGTTTCCGTCCGTACCTCCACCACATCAGGACCGGCAAACGATCCGACACCTGTATACACCGTTACATTGGGGTTATCAGCCAGATTATGATAGTTCTTATTCCGCAGGAAGGAAGTCACCTCTTCTTTACGGCCAATGGACTGACGATAATACGCCTTTTTCTCTTCCCACGCAGCCTTCGCCGGAGTTTCCTTAGCCAGGTGTACCAACGTCTTTGTAGGAATACAACCGATATTGATACAAGTGCCTCCATACATGTGATCCGAACGTTCTATAATGGCAACCGTCTTCTGACGTTTTGCAAATTCGGCGGCCAGGGTCTTTCCGCCCTTGCCGAAACCAATGATAATGGCATCATACTTTTTCATATCTCTATTTTTTAAGTTGTTCCAGTACGCTTTTCGCACTGTCTGCTAATATAACAATTGCACCGGCCAAAATGGCTGTATCTTTTATAACTAATCTTCCGGCACCGGTCAATAAAGGAAAACCGAACTCTCCACTGCCCAGATTAGGCACCCATACTTCGGGTGTGGTGACAAGGAAAGAAAGCGTTCCGAGAGTCATGATAATGGCAAGCCCTGCTCCTACCAAGCCCACTTTCGGCCAGAAGATGCCTAGGAATGTAAGAATGCCGATAGTCATGATAAGAATGCCCAGCCCGTGAGAAAAGCCATACGTATTGTTTTCCTTGTGCCACTCATGCTTCACCGCATCAAATTCCCCTTCTTTCAACTTGTACTCCTTATAGTCGGGAGCATCGTGTGTATAGAAGAAACTCATAAAAGGACTGTTTGCCACAAACGGCACGATGCCTTCCGCTTCATAATTCCAGAACTTCAACCCGCCTATCCAAACGAAGATAACCAGAATTGCCACGCGGATAAGATTGATACCTAATTTCTGAGTAGATGCAGCCAGTGTCAGCGCTGCCACGAACATGGATTGTAATTTTGTTTTCATACGATTATTGCATTAATGAATTGTTTTTGTTTTCTGATGCAAAAATCGGGGTTTATGTCGGGCTGTGAAATGGCAATTCTGCCGTATCAGTTGGCAATATTTCCCGTTACGTTCGATTTTCGGAAATCCGATACACTTTCACCGGTCATTTTCTTGAAAAAACGGCTGAAAGTGGACAAATCTTCGAAGCCCAGCAGTTCGCTGATTTCCTTGGCGCTCTTAGTGGTATAAAGCAATAATCTTTTGGCCTCCGCCTCTATCCGTTCATGGATAATGCGCAACGGAGAAGGCACTCCGCAGGAGGCAAACAAATTGGAGAGTGTCTTTGGGGAACGGCATAACAGGTCGGCATAATCCTGTACCTGCTTCTTTTCGCGGAAATGCTGGTCAACCAGAATATAAAAACGGCGGACGATATCAAAGGCTTTTTCCTGTTCCGGCGTGACGCCACACTTTTCACGGGCAATGCGGGTGCAGGTGATAATAAAACGTTTGAGAATGATACGTAACATTTCCTCTTGCAGATTATCGCGAACAGCGGACTCCTGCCGAAAGATACGAATAATGTCATTCAGGTTGGCGGATTGTTCCGGCGAAAGTTTCAGTTTCATCACCCGGGAAGAACCATGAAAAAGGAAACCGTTACAGGATACTTCGTCATCATGACCGAATATGCAGTAGAAATTGCTGTTGAACAGGAAAGTGAGGTACTCTCCCTCCACCGATTTAATTTCAATATGCTGCAAAGGAGTAAGACTTATGATTTCGTCCTGTTCCAACTGTATGGGAATATGGTCTATCTCCAGAGTTAAGGTTCCACCCTGCACCCAAATGAACTTATATAAAGTAGTATCCTGTTGCAGTGCTTTATTTTCATGGAAACAAAAGGTCATTGCCAAATTCCCATTCAGACGGGTATTTAATTGATAATCTATCATGATATGATTTCAAAAAGTGAGAAGAATTTAAATAGTTTCCTCTATTTTCCAGTCCTTCAGTGTCTTTCGTTCACCATCGAAATTAATGCCTACTTTCACTACCGGCAATCCACATAATGCAAAGCGTTCGGGATAATTCTTCAGATTTATCTGATTCATGGCGACCTCTGCACTTCGGTCCAGCTTTAACTCCATCACATAGAGCGTAGTCTGTGTACGAAGTACTATATCTACGCGACCGCGAGGTGTACGCACTTCGACATCCACATAATAGCCAAGAAGGCTGAAAATGATGTAGAACATCTGCTGATAATGTCCTTCATAGTTCGTGTTGTCGCACTGCGGAATAGTAGAAAGAAATGTTTGCAACATCTGCAAGGCCTCGTCCATCCGCCCGTTACGAATGGGAACCGACATCTTGGCTATCATCGTGTTGGTGTTCTGCGTGTACCGTTCCACATAATTGGGCAGCAAGCTGCGCATCAGGCCGATACGAACTTCCTGATTGGGCATATCGAGCAAATAAAGATCAGTCTCCTTATCGTGATTTTTGATGGTGACATAGCCACTTTGATAAAGCAACGGAGTGGCGTTTTCCATTCGTTCCGTGGGAGCGTCAAAATCAGAAGAAAGCACCTCTTCACCCCCTATTGCAGAAGGGAGAACATCAAATTTCTTCAGCATTTCAATCAGATAGGTGGGCGTGCCGCTACCGAACCAGTAAGAGTCCATTTTACCGTCGGCAAAGGCATTCAACAAGCTGAAGGGATTGTAAATATCGGGCGACGGCCAGGTGAAATGATAACCGTCATAATTGCGCTTCAACTGTGCAAGAGCATGCTCGCGGGGCAGTTCCATGCGTGTGGCCAGCCAATCGATGTCACTATCCATCTGTGTCAACATCTCTTCTTCCGTAATACCGCAAATAGCGGAATACGAACTATCCATGCTGACATTTTTGATATTGTTCAGCTCACTGAAAATGGTCAACTGGGAGAACTTTGTGATACCGGTCAGGAAGACATAGCGCAAATAGGGATCACAGGCTTTCAGCGGGCTGTAGAAGTTACGCATCACATTCCGCAGAACAGGCAGATTCCTCTCTTCGTGAACCACATCGAGAAGAGGAGCGTCGTATTCGTCGATAAGGACGACAACCTGCCGACCGGTCTGCTCAAAAGCACGTTGTATCAAGCCGAACAGACGCTGGTTGGGTTTTATTTCATCCGCTTTTCCCACTCCATATATTTCTTCATAAATCGAGAGCTTCTGACTCAACTCCAATTCTAAATCTTCTCTATTCAGATGTTTGGCCGTACTCATGTCAAAATGCAGCACCGGATATTGCGTCCATTCCGCCTCCAGTTTCTCGATAGCCAATCCTTCGAACAAATCTTTCTGCCCATCAAAATAGCTATGAAGCGTAGACACCAGCAATGATTTGCCAAAACGGCGCGGACGGCTCAGGAATAGGTATTTAGAATCGGAATGCGTCATGCGATACATATATTCCGTCTTGTCAATATACAGGTAATTCTTTCTGCGGATTTCCGAGAAAGTCTGTATTCCTATGGGGTAAAGTCGTTGTTGCGGCATCATGTCTATCCTCCTTTTTTGTACATCGGTTCACTGGCAAAGGTACAACATCAATAAATATTTTCCTAATAAAATCCGCATAATTAGAAGTTCACGGACATAGTAAGCCATCGCCAATTACCGGTAATAAGGGAACTTTATTTTAAGTTCATCATCAATAATAAATCGAAACAAAAACAAGCACCCTATTAATAACCGTAAACAGCGTTTTTAAAGAATAACAGAAACGTTTTTAAAGAATGTACCCAACGTTTATTAAAAACGTAAAAGGGGTACTTAAAAAGCAAAAAGCGATAAATACAAACAAAAAAGGCGATAATCCTAATGAGGAAGTATCGCCTTTATCATTTTTCGTATGTTATTATTCCAAGAACGGATATCCCAATTCTAAACAACAAAATTATATTACTAAAACAAGAGAACCGGCAGCAATAATACATATCCGCCAAAGTCCGGGAAAGAAAAATTAGATTTTATCATTTGCCAAATTGTTAGGTTTACTATTAAAGTTATGTTCTCTTCAAAGCCCTACAAATATACTACATCAGGAAGGTGAAGTCAAGTCTTTCAGCCGTTTTTTCCAACTGTTTTCAGACTTTACATGCTAATCTTTTCTGGTACAGGTCATTTGCTTCATTGATCGGCAGACAAGTATATTGATAGCATCAGGTTGGCAAGCAGGCTATTATTGCATTCGGTTCATTAAAAAGTACCGTTGCATCAGAGCGTTTGACTTTAGTAAGCAAGAAAAGGTAGACAAACAAGAAATCGGGTTTTATTTTGTTTTATATTCAGAAAATCCCCAATTTTGCATCCCCATAAAAATTTTTATGGGGATGCTTATCACTAAACACTAACCGTTAATCACTAACAAAATGTCCAACCCCGTCATATTCGTATCTCTCGGTCCCGGTGAACCGGACCTTATCACCCTGAAAGGCTTGAAAGCACTGCAAAGTGCCGATTGTATCTTTTGTCCTGAAACTCGCACCACAAACGGACGGACTTCCTCGCGCGCTGCCGATATACTGCATGCGCTGGATATTCCAGATACTGCCCTCTCCCGCTTTGCATTGCCAATGAATAAGAAACGGGAACAAGCTTTTGCAGCTTATGATAAAGTGTATGGCGAAGCTTCCCTTCTTCATAAAGAAAATAAAAAAGTCTGCATAGTTGCCGAAGGAGATGCAGGTTTCTATTCTTCCGTCCACTATATCTACGAGAAACTGCAAGCCCGCAACATCCCTGTGCAACACATTGCCGGTATCCCAGCCTTCATCGCAGCAAGTGCCTGTGCAGGACTTCACATTGCCAGCCAGGAGGAACGCCTGACCGTCATTCCCGGTATCATTACCGCCGAAGAAATAGAAAAACACATGAAGGAAAAGACTACTATTGTCATCATGAAACTTTCCCAATGTACTGAAGAAATTCGCCGTTGCATTCATCTCCATCCCGAATATGATTATCACTATTTCGAGAACGTAGGAACAGAAAAAGAGAAATATCTGCATGATACAGAGCTGATTTCGGCACTCTCTTTCCCTTATTTTTCACTATTAATCATACGCCACAGCACCTTCTGAGGCGCATTTAATACAATTTCGCACATCATTGGATTAATTTTCACAAAAATGCCTTACCTTTGCCCACTGTGTAATACAAAAGATTTATAGACATGAAAAGACTTACATTGTATATGTTTATGCTCGTACTGAGCATTGGTTACGTTTCGGCACAGGGGAAAGCTGATATCAAATTTGACAAGACCACACACAACTTCGGCACGTTTTCCGAAAACGATCCGGTGGTAAGTTGTGTATTTACATTCACTAACGTGGGCGACGCTCCGCTGGTGATACATCAGGCCGTAGCTTCCTGTGGATGTACAGTTCCCGAATATACCCAGGAACCCGTATTGCCGGGCAAAACCGGAACCGTTAAGATTACTTACAACGGAACAGGTAAATATCCGGGACACTTCAAAAAGTCCATCACTTTGCGCACGAATGCCAAAACAGAAATGATGCGACTCTTTGTAGAAGGAGATATGACACCGAAAGATGCAAAATAAGCATCTTTATATATAAGAATAAAGGAGAATTTTTCAATTCTCCTTTTTTTTTGCTTTCTTTGAAGCTGATTTGGATAAAATAAACAATTAATTGACGACATAATAACTATAAAACATAAAAGCAATTAAGAAACTATGAAACAAGAAGAAGAGAAATTGACCGGTCTGCCGGAAAATGCATTCCGCGAACTGAAACCGGGCGAAGTCTACAACCCGTTGATGAGCCCTGACAAGAAGTACCCGGAAGTTAACCTTTGGTCTGTATTATGGGGTATCGCTATGGCTATCCTCTTTTCGGCTGCGGCAGCCTATCTGGGATTGAAAGTAGGACAAGTGTTCGAAGCAGCCATTCCCATCGCAATTATTGCCGTGGGCGTATCAGGCGCAGCCAAACGTAAGAATGCGTTAGGAGAAAATGTCATTATCCAATCCATCGGCGCCAGTTCCGGCGTTATCGTGGCAGGTGCCATCTTTACCTTGCCCGCCTTATACATTCTACAAGAAACTTATCCGGAAGAAATCACAGTTACTTTCACCCAAGTATTCATCAGCTCTCTGTTGGGAGGTGTGTTGGGTATTCTCTTCCTCATTCCGTTCCGCAAATATTTTGTAAGTGACATGCACGGCAAATATCCTTTCCCCGAAGCAACAGCTACCACACAAGTACTGGTATCGGGCGAGAAAGGCGGAAGCCAAGCCAAACCGTTGCTGCTGGCAGGTATTATCGGAGGTTTGTATGACTTCATCGTTGCCACATTCGGCTGGTGGAACGAAAATTTCACCACACGCGTATGCGGCTTTGGCGAGATGCTGGCTGATAAAGCAAAACTGGTATTCAAAGTGAATACAGGTGCGGCCGTACTTGGTTTGGGCTATATTGTAGGTCTGAAATATGCTTCTATCATCTGTGCCGGCTCACTGGCTGTATGGTGGATTATCATTCCGGGAATGTCCATGATCTGGGGCGACAGCGTGCTGAACCAGTGGAATCCGTCAATTGTGGCTACCGTAGGCAGCATGGCTCCCGAAGAAATTTTCAATTATTATGCCAAGAGCATCGGTATCGGCGGTATCGCTATGGCCGGTATCATCGGTATCATCAAGTCGTGGGGTATCATCAAGAGTGCCGTAGGACTGGCAGCTAAGGAGATGGGTGGAAAATCCAATGTAGAAGCCAGCATGAAGCGTACTCAGCGCGATATTTCTATGAAGATTATTGCTATCGGTTCTATTATAACGCTGTTACTGGTATTCTTATTCTTCTACTTCGATGTGATGCAAGGCAGTTTGCTACATACTGTGGTAGCTATTTTGTTGGTGGCAGGTATCGCTTTCCTGTTTACGACTGTGGCTGCCAATGCCATTGCAATCGTAGGTACGAACCCGGTTTCCGGCATGACGCTGATGACATTGATTCTGGCATCGGTAGTGATGGTATCTGTTGGCTTGAAAGGTCCGGAGGGAATGGTAGCCGCATTGGTAATGGGTGGTGTTGTGTGTACGGCACTGTCTATGGCAGGTGGTTTCATTACTGACTTGAAAATCGGTTATTGGTTGGGTAGCACACCTGCCAAACAGGAAGCCTGGAAGTTCCTCGGAACGATTGTTTCAGCTGCAACCGTAGGTGGTGTAATGATTATCCTGAATAAGACATACGGATTTACCAGCGGACAACTGGCTGCTCCGCAAGCTAATGCAATGGCGGCAGTTATCGAACCGCTAATGAATGGCGTGGGTGCTCCCTGGTTGCTTTACGGCATTGGTGCAGTACTTGCTATCGTACTGAATGCATTCAAAATTCCCGCATTGGCTTTTGCATTGGGTATGTTTATTCCGTTACAACTGAACATTCCTCTCGTTGTGGGTGGTGCTGTAAACTGGTACGTAACCAGCCGTAGCAAAGATGCTGCTCTCAATGCAGAACGTGGCGAAAAGGGTACGTTGCTGGCATCCGGTTTCATTGCCGGTGGTGCGCTTATGGGCGTAGTCAGTGCAGCAATGCGTTTCGGAGGTATCAATCTGGTGAATGATGCCTGGGTAAACAATACGTGGTCCGAAGTACTGGCATTGGGTGCTTATGCATTGCTGATCATTTACTTCATCAAGGCTTCGATGAAAACCAAATAATAGAAATACAATGAGAACAATTTTATTTATCACAGCACTGTTTATGTCAACTCTGCTATCTGCTCAGAAGCCCGTTGAGATACCCTTGTGGCCCAACGGTGCTCCTAATACGAATGGCCTGACAGGAGATCAGGAAGACTTGGATGGCGGCCGTGTGGCCAATGTCGTTAATCCTACCATCACGGTTTATCGTCCGGCAAAGCCGAACGGCATGACTATCTTGATGTGTCCGGGCGGCGGATATGCCCGACTGGCCATGAATCACGAAGGCCACGACATGGCATCCTGGTTCAACACACAGGGAATCACGTATGCCGTCCTGAAATATCGTATGCCGAACGGGAACCGCGAAGTGCCCCTCTCAGATGCAGAACAGGCTATCCGCATTATTCGCCAGCATGCCAAAGAATGGAGTATCAATCCGAATCAGGTAGGCGTTATGGGTGCATCGGCAGGAGGACACCTGGCTGCTTCTCTCTCTACACTTTACAGTAGTGATGAAACGCGTCCGGACTTTCAGATATTGCTTTATCCGGTAATCTCGATGGTACCGGGTATTACTCATGGAGGTTCGCGCAAGAACCTTCTTGGTGATAACCCGACCAAGGAACTGGAAGATGCGTATTCTCTGGAACGTCGTGTATCTCCCCGCTCTCCACAAGCTTTCATCGTACTTTCTGCCGACGATGGTGCTGTGCCGCCCATGAATAGTATCGGCTACTTCCTTGCTCTCAACCAACAGAAAGTTCCCGTTTCCATGCACATCTACCCCATTGGCGGACATGGCTGGGGCTTCCGCGATAACTTCACTTACAAACGCCAGTGGACAGAAGAACTGGAGAAGTGGTTGCGTGACGGGGTGAAATTCGAGAAAAAATAATTAATATAGTAACTCAATGAAAAAACTGACTTTTATCACCTGTCTCGCATTGCTACCCTTGGCCCTTCAGGCACAAGAGGACCGTTACGACCAGTTGACCAATCCGAAGTTGACCAGCATCAACAAAGAGGCTCCCCGAAGTACATTCACTTCGTACACTACTGAAGAAGATGCTATCGTTAATAACCGGGCGAACGGTGCCAACCGTCTATCCCTCAACGGGAAATGGAAGTTCAATTATGTGGAGAACTTTGCCGACCGTCCCACAGACTTCATGAACGTGCGTACTGAGGTGAACCGTTGGCCGGACATCAATGTGCCGGGTAACTGGGAATTGCAGGGCTTCGGTACTCCGATCTACGTCAACCAGCCTTACGAGTTCTGTTCTAAGGGGTACGAACCTTACTGGGATAAGCCTAATCCGCCTTATGTACCCAAAGACTGGAATCCGACAGGTACGTATCGCCGTGATTTCGTTGTTGGCAATGACTGGGATGGAAAAGAAATCTTCCTCAGTGCAGACGGTGTGCGCGGTGCTGCTTTCTATTACATGAATGGCAAGTTTGTAGGTATGAGCAAGGATGCCAAAACTCCTGCCCGCTTCAACGTTACCGCCATGGTCAAAAAAGGCAAGAATATGATTGCCATTCAGGTACACCGTTTCTCAGATGCCAATTATCTGGAATGTCAGGACTTCTGGCGCATCAGCGGTATAGAGCGTGATATCTATCTCTATGCCACGCCCAAAATCCATATTGCAGACTTCAAGGTAGAGACTCCGCTGGATCCTTATTACAAGGATGGTATCCTGCAACTGAAAGTGAAGCTTACGAACGAAAGTGATATAAAGTCTCCTTATGTAGTTTCCTATCGCTTACTTGATGACCAGGATCAGCAAGTAACTCAGTCCTCCACCCGTGTGGAAGGTGATCAGACCGAAGTAGAATTCACGAAAAAAACTCTCCGTGGTGTAAAGCATTGGACGGCTGAAACACCTAATCTTTATACACTCGTCATCAGCCTGAAGCGCACCAATGGCGAAGTAATAGAAGCTACCAGTTGCAAGATAGGTTTCCGTACGATAGAGATTAAGGATAAGCAACTGCTTGTGAATGGCGTGCCTATCCTTGTAAAAGGCGTGAATGTACATGAGCATAATGAATACACAGGACATTACGTTCCGGAAGATCTTATGATCAAGGATTTCGAACTCTGGAAAAAGTATAATGTGAACACCGTACGTACTTGCCACTATCCGCAACAGGAACGTTTCTACGAACTTTGCGACCAATATGGCATGTACGTAATTGATGAAGCAAACATTGAAAGCCACGGTATGGGTTATAACCTCAATGTAGGTGGTACTTTGGGTAACAATCCGTTATTCATGAATGCTCACCTCGACCGTACCATGAATATGTACGAACGCGATAAGAATCATCCATCTGTAATCATCTGGTCACTGGGTAACGAAGCCGGAAACGGACTGAACTTCTACGTTACCTATAATACGCTGAAGATGCTCGATAGCCGTCCTATCCAGTACGAACGTGCCGGATTAGAATGGAATACGGATATTTATTGTCCGATGTACTCTTCTCCCCAATCTATTGAAAAGTATGCCCGGAATAAGGAAATGACTCGTCCGCTTATCCTGTGTGAATATGCTCATGCTATGGGTAACAGTCTTGGCAACTTCCAGGATTATTGGGATGTGATTGAGAAATATCCGATATTGCAGGGTGGTTGCATCTGGGACTGGGTAGATCAAGGCTTTGCCGCCAAGACCAGTGACGGACGCAAATACTGGAATTATGGTGGTGACTACGGCGATACAGGAACTCCTTCCGATGGCAACTTCTGTATCAATGGTGTAGTTTATCCCGACCGCAGTATAAAGCCCCAGACTATTGAAATGGGTAAGGTTTATCAGAACATTAAATTCATTAAGTTCGATCCGCAAACCTGCACAGTGCAGATACGCAATGACTTCTCATTTACTGATCTGAATAAATATGATTTCCATTATGTCGTTCGCGATCATGGAAAAGAGATTTATAAAGGTCAGATGGACAATATCAATGCTGCTCCGGGTAAGACGGCCACCAGTGCATTCCTGCAAGGTATTCCTAAAGAAAAGAATACTACGGGAGATGTACGCATCGAATTCTATGCAACCATACGTAATGCAGAACCTTTCTTACCGGTTGGTACGGTAATTGCACGTGAACAAACTTATGTTCATCCGTTCTTTAAGAAAGAAGTGGTACGCATGGATCCCGCTAAAGTAGATGAAGTCTTTTCACAGGTTGTTTTCAGCGGTGATGATTTTAAGGCAACATTTGATAAACAAAGCGGCTTGCTGACCTCTTATATCTATAAGAAACAAGAGTATATCCATAACGGTCAAGGTCCGCAACCTTTCTTCTGGCGTGCACCTACCGATAATGATTACGGAGCAAAACTTCCCACTCGCCTGAAAGCATGGCGCGAGGCCAGTTACCAGACACCTAAGGCAGAGTCGTTCAATGTTTCTAAAGATGGTGACAAGTCTATTGTAAAAGTTACCTATCGTTTTCCGCAAGTAGATGCGCAGTGGGAAATTACCTATAAAGTCTTTGCCAATGGCATTATCAAAGTGGATAATCGCTTTGTAGCCGAAGGTACGGAAACTCCGATGATACCCCGTGTAGGTTTGCGCATGCAATTATCGGAAATATTAAACGACCTTACTTACTACGGCCGTGGTCCGGAAGAGAACTATCGTGATCGTCGCACTTCCCAGTTTATCGGAGAATATACTACTCCGATAAAGGACTTGTACGAACCGTACATCCGTCCGCAAGAAAATGAGCATCGTACGGATATTTACTGGTGTGCACTCACCACTAAGCAAAAAGCCGGTTTACTCTTCATTGCCGACCGTACGTTTGAACTGAATGCTTCCAACTATCTGCTTGGAAGTCTGGATAGCGGCGAAACCATCGACAATGGTGCTCCACGTACCAACGAAACGAATCATCGTCACCTCACCGACCCACAACCTGTAAAACAGGTAGATATGTTTATCGACTATCGTATGATGGGGGTAGGTGGTGATAACAGTTGGGGAGCTATAGCACACGAACCGTATCTGATTCGTCCAGGTGTAGAAAATGCCATTGAATACGGCTTCTCCATCGTACCATTTGACAAAAAGGCGGATTACAAAAATTTAATCTATCAATATTAAATTTAATCTGTCCAAATTAAGGATTTATGAAAAGGATGTCGTACTTTTGCGACATCCTTTTTTATTTATATTAATAAACGAAAGAACAATGAAAACAATGATTACCCTCCTGTTCAGTGCGCTTTGTGTAGCTACTGTCAGTGCTCAGACAGATGAAAAAGACAATGCCATGCTGAACAATGGAATAAATTTTCTGGATATTCCTTACGTAGCACATACGTTGGAAGTTACCGATGGTGAAGAAGAACTTATCATCAATTGTGATGAAGTGGACTGCACCACTTTTGTAGAATATACTCTTGCTATGACCCTCTCTCCTACCGAAGACGGACAGGTAGCTGAAGGCGATTTTGCTACCAATCTGCAAAAGATCCGCTACCGTGATGGAAAAATCAACGGTTATCCTTCACGCCTGCACTACATTGCAGACTGGGTAAACAATGGTGTTCGTAACGGTTTCCTGGAAGACGTAACGACAGCTTACAGCCCATACACCCAGAAAGTTTCTCTTTCCTACATGTCTTCTCATCCGGAACTGTACAAGCAGCTGAGTAAATCTCCGGAGAATGTAGCAAAAATGAAAGAGATCGAGAAGTCATTGAATGGTCAGGAATTCCATTATATCCCCAAAGATAAGCTACCGTTTAATGGTCTGCCTTGGATAAAGAATGGTGATATCATTGCTATTACAACGAATACTCCGGGATTGGATGTAGCTCATATGGGTATTGCTTTCTATGTAAACGGTAAATTAAGTCTGCTGCATGCTTCTTCTAAAGAGAAGAAAGTGGTTGTTTCGAAAGTGGCTTTAGGACAAATGCTACAGAATAATGATAACTGGACAGGAATCAGAGTGCTAAGGATGAAGAAATAAATCAGAGATGATTATACACAAAGGGAGTTCCAAATTTTTCGAACTCCCTTTTTTTGTTACATCTTCACGCCAACCGTTCCCAGCACTAACCTCACTCCTCTTGCCGCAATAAAACAACACGGAATGCCCACCACACAAACCAATGCCAATCTCATCAAAGGAGAAACCGGCAAAAGCTCCATAATAAACACACAACCCACTACAATTACCGGATGAATAAAATAAGCCGCGTAACTATCAGTGGACAATTTCTGAACCAAAGGCATCGGTTTGTTCCAATGAGCCTTCCCGTATGCTAACAGAAAATAGCAAATACCCACACACATAACAGGTTCCCAAAGGGCATAAAATAAAGCCTGCAAATTCCATCCACCCGAGAATAAATCCATCTGTTCTGAAAAACTACTCATTACAATCAATAAAGAAGGAACACCACAAAGAATTGCTATGAGAAACCAAGGAAATGCATTCTTCACACAGATTTTATCCAACCAGTGATTACGATGCGTCACAATTCCCAACAAATACATACCTATATATAAAGGAAAGAACCCCAGCTGCAATCCTAAAACCTCACTTCCTACAGGAACATAAAGCCGAATGAGGAATGCTGCGGCACCCGTCACTACCATAAATAGAAGAATACCCATTATTGTAGGATATTTCCAATTCAGTGCCAACCGCTTTGTACAAAAATGGCGATAAACAGCATAACTCAATTCAAAAATCAACAGTGTAAATACAAACCACATCGGTCCAAAACCCGGTCTACCCCATACACCGTATATCCAATATATTAATAGAGGATTGACTAGAAAACTATAAATCAAAAGAGGAATACCCAAACGGTTGAGACGATCGTATATAAAAGATTTCATTCCTTTACGATCAAAAGAAAAGGGCATCAGATAGGCAGAGATAAAAAAGAAAAGACTCATAAAATAGGATTGGTCAATGCCCATAGATGCTGAGAGCAAGCCTTGAGTTAGGCCGGTAGTTGTTTCCTTCGATATGTAATACCATCCACCGGAAGCTCCGAAAGCAACCGCAGAATGATGATAGAACACCAGCATAGTAAGGAAAACCCGTAATAAGTCAAGATAATAAAAACGCGTCCGATTCATAGTATTTATATTTATGATTAATAAAAATAGCTTGGAGATATTTTCAAGACTATCTCCAAGCCCCCAGAAAAACTAAAATAACAATCTGTTACCCTCGCATCAGCAATTCCGGGAATGTAAATCCTTGCATGGTATAGCAGATAAAGAAGATGGTAGCACTAACAATCCACAGAATGAGCAATGTCCACTTCAACCCAGATACCATAGGTTGCCAATTGAACACCGGACGGAAGATTGCGAAAACAAGACTAACCAGAGGAATACCCACTACGAGGATACCTGCAATATATAGTACGATGGCTGACAAAGGAGATGTAGGTAGTACAAAATCAATAGCCGGGAACCAGGACATCAATGCTGCACCACCACCAATGGCAACTGCAATAGCGGCAAAGAGCAAAGCCACAAATACAATACCGAAAACAAACAGTACCGGACTGCAAATGATAGCCACAATAATCAGACAAATCTTCAGGAACCAACCGACAATCATTAACAACGTATCACCGGTCCTTTGCATAGAAGTACGAGATTTATCAGACTTCATATAGTCGTTTACATTATTTGTAACTCTCTCAAAACCATCAGTTACAGTCTTTCCAATATTCTCTACCGTAACAGCTTCACCACGCATGTTCAACTTTTCAGCCGCCGTACGAGCTTCGGGAATCACTATCCAGCAAATGATATAGATAGGGATCAAGAACTTGAAACCAAAAATTGCGCAAAAAACAAGAACCAAACGGAACCAAGTGGAATCCCAGCCTAAATAAACACTAAGTCCCCCTATCACGCCACCCAGCATTTTATCGTCCGGATTGCGATACAGACGGCGACGGGTTGAAGTATATGAAGAATCATTGTCACTATTCCAGGAACCGGAACCATAACCTTCACCGGAGGCACCCTTCGTATTTCCGGAACCGGAAGCTGCATTCTCCTCCGTCCCCGTCTCCATCTCTTCAGGTTTCCCTATACGATTGATTACTTCTTCTACATCGGCTATAGTGATAACCTGAGAGCCGGCAGACAGCTTCTCCAAAAAAAGTTCAGAGATGCGGAGTTCGATGTCATTTACAATTTCATCAGCACCTGCTTGTCTTCTAAAGTGCAGTTTCAGATTGCATAGATAGTTATCCAAAAGGCGGTAGGCGTCTTCATCAATGTGGAAAACAGTTCCGCCCAAATTTACGGTTAATGTCTTTTTCATTGCTATTTGTTTTTAAAATTTATACTGATACGAGGTTTTTAATATCTTGAATCTAATAGTTGGCTATATGATTCACTGTTTCATTCAACTCACGCCAGGAGATTTCCAACTCTCCAAGAAAAACTTCCCCTTTCGGAGTGAGCTTGTAATATTTACGTGGCGGTCCTTGTGTAGACTCTATCCATTCGTAACTTAACAGATCGTCATTCTTCAGACGAGTGAGCAACGGGTAAAGCGTTCCTTCCACTACGATCAGCTTGGCTTCCTTTAGTTTCTGGATGATATCCGAAGCGTAGGCCGGTTCTTTATGAAGCAGTAGCATGATGCAATACTCTAACATGCCCTTACGCATTTGCGACTTTACATTATTTACGTCCATCTCTTATTGATTTACGATTCTACAATTTTCTGTTATATAGTAAAGAGAGCAACTAATTGAAATAGAGCTTCCCTTTGTATGACACAAATATATGTATTATCTTAGTACTATGCAATGCAAAGTACCTTATATTTCATTTATTTAACACCATTATCTATACACACCTTATTAATAAAGCACCAAGGAAGAGAATAACATATAAGAGAAAAATGTATCTTTGCGGAAAAGCTATAAATACAACAGACTATGTTAACTATCAGAAAAGCAACTACAGCCGATTGTGAGTTGATTCATAAACTTGCATGGCAGATATTTCCGGAGACCTATAAGGAAATCCTTTCACCGGAACAGAATGATTACATGATGGAATGGATGTACTCCATAGAGAACATCCGCAAGCAAATGGAAGAAGAAGAACATGTATATTTCATTGGATACAAGGACAACGAAGTGTGTGGCTATGTATCTGTGCAACAACAGGGTGAAGATTTATTTCACTTACAGAAAATATATGTACTCCCCTCTTTTCAAGGATCACATTGCGGTAGCTTCTTATTTCATGAAGCTGTCAAATATATAAAGGAAGTACATCCCAGTCCATGCCTGATGGAATTGAACGTGAACCGTAACAATAAAGCGCTGAATTTCTACGAACGCATGGGAATGAGGAAATTGAGGGAAGGGGATTTTCCGATAGGAAACGGATATTATATGAATGACTTTATAATGGGGCTGGAGATTTAATAAAAGAATGAAAAAATTAAAGGCTGCGCAGTTCAAAAGAGAATCCTGCGCAGCCTTTAATTTTTATTTTTTAATTTCTAATTATTCCGTTACTCGTTCCAACCATTTTACCATGCCAAACATAACGCCCATTGACACAAGACAAATAACAAAGAACACAGTCCAGCACTGCCAGATAGGAATCTTATTATACATCATAGGGCCAAGGAACAAGAAGAGGTTTCCTATTGCCGTTGCACCCAGCCACAAGCCTTGACACAAGCCCTGAATATGTTTGGGAGCTACCTTAGAAACAAATGAAAGACCCAGCGGCGAAATGAAAAGTTCAGCTACGGTCAAGAAGAAATAAACCACAATCAGCACCCACGGACCAGCCTTCAGCCCTGCTTTGGCAGAATCAGCCATTGCCTTGAATTCAGTACCTGAGGGGTAACCTTGCATTGCCGAATAAATGGTAAGGAATAAGAAAGCAAGTCCTGCAATACCCATACCGATGGCAATCTTCTTAGGAGTAGATATTTGCTGACCACGACGGGCAAGTGTACCAAAGAAGAGCATTATGAGCGGGGTAAGTACTATCACAAAGAATGGATTGACAGCTTGCCAAATTTCGGGTGCAATACTATCGGTTACTACGAAGTCGCGGGCAAAAAGTGAAAGTGACTGTCCGTTCTGATGGAATGAGAACCAGAAGAAAATCACGATACCCAATACAGCAAACAGTGCATACAAACGTTGCTTTATCTCCTTTGCCATGGCTGCTTTCTCAGCAGGGGTATAAGTCACTGATTCTTGTTTTTCCTTCTTACCCGGTGTAGGGAATACCTTCCGACACGCAATGAAAATGAAAAGAGAAATAAGCATAGCTACTACCGAAGCTATGAATGAATAGTGGATACCTGTATTAAATACATCAAGATATTGGGTACAGAAAACGCTCAAATCAGTTGTTAACGTACCTCCCACTTTGACAACCAGTTCATTTAAATTAGAGAGATTATCGGAAGCCATATCTCCACCTTCCTTAATATATTGATGGCACAATGCAGGCAGATCAGCATTGTACATCATGCTATGAACCTTCAGCCACCATTCTCTGAGCAGGGGAGCAACAAAAGGTGCAATCAAACCACCAATATTAATGAATACATAGAATATCTGAAAACCAGAATCACGACGGCTTTTAGCCAGCTTCAAGGCTTCAGGTCCTTTTTTCTCAGCTTCTTTTTCGAGATTGTCGTACATCTGACCTACGATAGCCTGTAAATTTCCTTTAAAAAGTCCGTTACCGAAAGCAATGAAAAACAAAGAAACACAAGTCAAAGGAAGTAACCAACCAATATTTTCAGCAGTAGATAATACAGGAATAGACAGAATGACATAACCCAATGACATCACTATCAATCCTGACATGATTGTTCCTTTATAGTTTTGTGTCCTATCGGCAATAATACCGCCCACCAAACTCAGTACATAGATACCACAATAAAAGACCGAGTAGATAATGGAACTGGTTTCGTCACTCAGGCCGAACTTGGAGCAGAGAAACAGTACCAATACGGCATTCATGATGTAGTAACCGAACCTTTCGCCCATATTGGAGATAGCAGCTGCGACCAGACCTTTAGGATGATTCTTGAACATAGATATAAGTTTTTAAATTAGTAATTAGATTGATTTTCGTTTATTAAATGCAAATATATACATTTTGCTGAAATAACCTGTAAAAAAGTGAAATTAGTCATGAAAAAGGATGCAAACTTCAGCATGAACCTCCTTAATTAAATCATTTGGATCAAGTTTAAGCTGCAGGCCACGCTGACCTGCACTTATGTAGATATAAGGATAATTGAGGCAAGATTCATGAATGTATGTAGGAAAAGGTTTCTTCATGCCGATAGGAGTACATCCACCACGAATATATCCCGTCAAAGGAAGTAATTCTTTCATCGGAATAAGATCACACTTCTTATTACCGGAAGCCTTAGCAGCCAGCTTCAGGTCCACTTCATGTTCGCCAGGAATGACGCAAACAAAATGACCATTCTTGTCACCATGCAGTACAAGAGTTTTGAATACCTGCTCGATATTCTCCCCCAAGCTATCAGCCACATGAATAGCACTCAAATCATTTTCATCCACTTCATAGGGAATCAGTTCGTATGCAATTTGGGCTTTGTCCAAAAGCCTTGCTGCATTTGTTTTATTGATTTTCATAATTTATCCTTTCAATTCTTCTTTCAGGAATTTAGGAGTATATCCCTTCTTACTTTTCGCCACTTCTTCCGGTGTGCCGCAACTGAGGAGTTGCCCCCCACCCTTACCACCGTCAGGACCCATATCGATGATATAATCAGCCATCTTGATAACATCCAGATTGTGCTCGATGACAATCACTGTGTTACCTTTGTCCACCAGTTTATTAAGTACATTCATCAGTACACGAATGTCTTCGAAGTGAAGTCCGGTAGTAGGCTCATCAAGGATATAAAGGGTTTTTCCTGTATCTCGCTTGGAAAGTTCCGTAGCCAATTTCACACGTTGGCTTTCACCACCGGAAAGTGTGGTGGAAGATTGTCCTAACTTTATATATCCCAAACCGACTTCCTGTATCACCTTAATCTTATTCAGAATCTGCGGCACATTTTCAAAGAACTCCACTGCACGGTTAATGGTCATATCCAGTACATCAGCAATAGATTTTCCTTTGAAGCGCACTTCCAATGTCTCACGATTATAGCGTTTGCCATGGCAGACTTCACAGGGTACATACACATCGGGCAGGAAGTTCATTTCAATTGTTTTGTAGCCATTTCCCTGACACGCTTCACAACGTCCGCCACTCACATTAAAGGAGAAGCGCCCCGGTTTATAACCGCGTATCTTGGCTTCCGGTAAGCCTACAAACAAATTACGAATATCAGAAAAGACTCCCGTATATGTGGCCGGATTAGAACGCGGTGTACGCCCCAACGGAGACTGGTCCACATTTACCACCTTATCTATGTTTTCCAATCCTTCAATGCTATCATATTCCAGAGGATCCTGAAGCGAGCGATAGAACTTCTGCGAAAGAATAGGTTGCAATGTTTCGTTGATAAGCGTAGATTTTCCGCTACCAGATACACCAGTGACACAGATCAACTTACCAAGAGGAAATTCCACATCCACCCCTTTCAGGTTATTCCCCCGTGCACCACGCAGCCAAAGGCTATGTCCATTACCTTCACGACGTTTTTGGGGTATTTCTATCTCACGTTCACCATTAAGATATTGTGATGTCAGCGTATGCGTCTCTAACATTTCCTTTGGAGTTCCTGCAAAAACAACCTCACCACCCAAGCGTCCGGCTTTCGGGCCCATATCAATCACATAATCGGCTGCCATCATCATATCCTTATCATGCTCCACAACAATGACAGAGTTACCGATATCCCGCAGCTCTTTCAGAGAATGAATTAGCCGCTGATTATCCCGCTGATGCAAGCCAATACTCGGCTCATCAAGAATATAGAGTACATTCACCAATTGCGAACCGATTTGAGTAGCCAAACGGATACGCTGACTCTCACCGCCGGAAAGGGTTACAGAGCCACGGTCAAGAGCAAGGTAATCCAATCCGACATCCAACAGGAATTTCAGACGGGTACGGATTTCTTTCAATATTTCAACAGCAATTTGTTTCTGCTTATTATCCAGATACTGATCGACATTCATCAGCCAGTCGTAAAGCTCATTGATATCCATACAAGACAGTTCATAGATATTCTTATCATGGATACGAAAATGAAGGGCTTCTTTATTCAATCTCGCCCCTTTACATTCAGGGCATACAGTAGTTTTAGCAAACTGTTCCGCCCACTTTTGCGCAGTGGCGGAAGCATCCTTTTCCTGTAACATCTGAATATACTTCACTACTCCCTCAAACGTTACAAAATAATCGGAAGAAGTACCGATAAGAGAGCTTTTAATCTTAATACGCTCATCCGAGCCATAGAGGATTTCATCAATGGCTTCATCCGGCAATTCCTTAACAGGAGTTTTCAGGGTAGCTTCATATTTCTCCAATAGAGCGGCAATCTGCCAGAAAATCATGCTATTTTTATACTTACCCAATGGAATGACAGCTCCTTCGTATATAGAAAGTTCCCGGTCGGGAATAACCTTTTCCACATCAATCTGATTCACAACCCCCAATCCTTTGCATTTAGGGCAAGCACCTTGCGGAGAGTTGAATGAGAAATTATGGGGTGCCGGCTCACGGTAGGACAATCCGGTAACAGGGCACATCAACCGCTTACTATAGTGACGAACATTTTCGGATTGCAAATCAAGTATCATCAACAAGCCGTCACCTTGCTGCATAGCAGTAGCCACACTGTTTTTCAGACGAACATCATCCTTGTCCGTCACAATCAGTTTATCGATAACTACCTCGATATCATGGTTTTTATAACGATCCAGTTTCATGCCGGGCAGCGCCTCACGTACTTCACCGTCCACACGTACATAGAGATATCCTTTTTTACGTACTTGCTCGAACAATTCCTTATAATGTCCTTTACGTGTACGCACCAGTGGGGCGAGAATATAAATCTTCTTGCCCTTATAATCTTTCAGAATAAGATCGAGAATTTGCTCTTCAGTGTACTTCACCATTCTTTCACCCGAAAGATAAGAATAAGCTATACCGGCACGGGCATAAAGCAGACGCAAATAATCATAAATTTCCGTCGTAGTACCGACTGTAGAACGGGGATTCTTATTCGTCGTTTTTTGTTCAATAGAAATTACCGGACTCAATCCCGTAATCTTATCGACATCGGGACGCTCCAGATTTCCCAAGAAATTGCGGGCATACGCAGAAAAGGTTTCGATATACCGACGCTGTCCTTCGGCAAAAATCGTGTCGAATGCCAACGACGACTTGCCGCTTCCGCTCAGTCCCGTAATAACGGTAAGACTGTTACGGGGAATTTCCGCATCGATATTTTTTAGATTGTGCACGCGCGCACCATATACATTGATGTATTCTGTTTCTTCTGTCATTTATCTTAATATATTAATATCACTTTTAATCTTGTAATCAACTCCATCTGCTCCCTCCGCTTCTATCACTATAAAATAAACACCTTCGGGAACATTCTTTCCATGCGCAGTACCATCCCATCCCGCATCAATATTCTGCAATCCCCAGCGGTAAAGTTCCTGTCCCCAACGATTGAAAACATACGCATTGAAGCGAACCAGCGACTTATGCTTTACGCGAAACACATCATTCACTCCGTCGCCATTAGGCGAAAAAGCATTCGGCACTTTAAGCTCCGATTCGGTAATGCGGATCATGAAAGTACCGGAAGTATTCGTTTCTTCCGTCTCAATATCCGTTATAATCAGACGGACATAAAACATACCGGACTCCTGAAAACTATAAATAGTTTCAGCATCAAAGCGCGTCAGGAAAATATCATTGAAAGCTGCGTCGCGAGAGAAGTTCCATTCATAACGGAAGTTTGCAGTCTCATCCGACGGCTCCCCGGAGTCTTCATCTCTCCACATAAAACGAAATTCAAGAGGAGCGGCCCCCGTATAGGTATCATCCGGAGAGATAGAAACGTTCTCTTCCGGAGCTGCTCCGTTTTCGGAAAGCAAAATAGCCACGGGAGACACTTCTAAGAGTCCTGTCCTTCCCCCGTCAGCCCACACCGGTAAATACCCGAACAACAGTATCGCCACACAACCGATATATGAAAACAATCCGCATCGCATAATACCTGCAAAAATAACGGTTTCCCAGCTAATATCAGCGGATACATAAGATTTTTCAGTTTTAAAATGCACAATATTATTTCTTAACGCATTCCTTTCGTTAAATTTAGGCAAAATCCTTACCTTTGCAGCTACTTTGGGAAATTGTAAACGTAAACCAACGATATCGAATGAGAACGATTAACCGGATTTTCTGCTCCCTGTTGCTCGCCGGTGCATGCAGTCTCGGAGCAATTGCACAAGAGAACCAGTCATATTTTTTGCATACCATTGAAAAAGGGCAAAGCCTTTATTCCATATCCAGTATGTATGGTGTCACACAGTCGGACATCGTGAAGTTGAATCCAGGAAGCGATGAAAAAATATTTGTAGGACGCACTTTACGCATTCCACGTACGGCTGCCAACACTCAGACAGAGACCTTTCACACCATAGCACAAGGTGAAACGCTCTATCGGCTAACCGTCAAGTACGGTGTGTCTGCCAAAGCCATTTGTGATGCCAATCCCGGACTGAGTGCCGAGAATTTTCGCATCGGACAGGTAATACGCATACCTTCTGCCAGCGAAGTAAGCATAGTTACTACAGAACCCGTTAATGAGCCTGCAATTCCCTTGATTCAAGGACCTGTACAATCTCGTTGCCGGGATATGCACAAAGTTAAACGGAAAGAAACAGTCTACAGTATCAGTCGCGAGTATGGTATTTCCGAAGCAGAACTGATAGCAGCCAACCCGGAACTGAAAGGCGAAAATCAAATAAAGAAAGGTACTTTTCTCTGTATTCCTTATCCTACTGCACAAGTAGAGAAGCCTACCCAACCGCAGATAGTGCCCAGTGATACCCAATTATTCAGTGAGAACAAGAAAGCAACAGAACGTTTCAGCACGATTAAAGCTGCCCTAATTCTTCCTTTCTTGGATGTTTCCAAGAGTGAGGCTGCTCGTGTGATAGAATATTATGAAGGCTTCCTCATGGCAGTAGATAGCTTGAAACGCAGCGGAGTTTCTATTGATTTGTACGCTTATAATTCCGGCCCTGAGAATGCTTCTCTAAGTCCAATCCTCTCTAAGAAGGAGATGAAGGATATGGATATTATCTTCGGCCCGTTTTATCCACAACAAATCAAACCGCTGGCAGACTTTGCCCAAAAGAATGATATCCGCCTGGTGGTACCGTTTTCATCCAAAGACAATAGTGTATTCCGCAACCCTACCATCTATCAGATTAACACTCCCCAGTCATATCTTTACTCAGAAGTATACGACCACTTCGTTCGTCAATTCCCGAATGCCAATGTCATCTTTATAGAGGCCAGTACAGGCACAAAAGATAAAGCCGAATTTATCAAAGGACTAAAGGACGAACTGAAGAATCGCTCTATTCCAATGAAATCTCTGAAAGAGGATGCAACGGTAGAATCCCTGAAAACGGTACTGCGTCCCGATCGGGAAAATATATTCATCCCTACATCGGGAAGCAATGTGACTCTGATAAAAATACTACCTCAACTCACCCTATTGGTTCGTGAGAATCCGGAAAGTAACATCCATCTGTTCGGTTATCCGGAATGGCAAACTTACACCAAGGATCATTTGGAAACATTCTTTGAACTGGATACTTACTTCTATTCATCATTCTATACCAACAATTTGCTACCTGCGGCTATCAGCTTCACCAAGAACTACCGCAGATGGTATGGTAAAGAGATGGATGAGCGTTACCCCAAATATGGAATGTTAGGCTTTGATACCGGTTATTTCTTCCTGAAAGGTTTGTCACGCTATGGTTCCGAGTTAGAGAAAAATATGCAACTCATGGATCTGGTGCCTATTCAAACCGGATTCAAGTTCCAACGCGTAAACAATTGGGGTGGCTTCATCAACAAGAAAGTATTCTTTGTACGCTTCACCAAAAATTACGAATTGGTGAAATTGGATTATGATTGATAACAGAAGTTTTTAAACTCAAAGACAATGAAGATAAAAAGCATTATAGGAGCCATCCTGCTACTTACCATATGGGCTTTGCCCGGCCGTGCACAGATAGGCGAACAACGCCATAACTTAGCAGTAGGTTTCAACGGCGGTATCAATATCAATAGCGTCAGCTTCTCTCCTACTGTCCGACAAAAAAACCTGATGGGCATCAATGGCGGTCTGACAGCACGCTATATCTCCGAAAAGTATTTCAGTATGATTTGTGGCGCACAAGTGGAATTAAATTTCTCACAGCATGGTTGGAGCGAATTTGATGAAGACCACCCAGAACTGGAATATACACGTACAATGAATTATGTAGAAATCCCGCTTCTGGCACATTTGGCTTTTGGTAAAGACCGTGGAGTACAATTTTTCATCCATGCAGGCCCACAAATAGGCTTCTTTATTAGCGATACCAGAAAGAAAAACGATGCGTGGAAAAATTTCACAACCCCGGAACAACATGATAAAGATGTGGAGAATAAATTCGATTATGGTATTACGGGTGGTGCAGGACTGGAGCTACGTACTAAAGCCGGAAATTTCCTTGTAGAAGGAAGATACTATTATGCCTTATCCGACTTTTATAAGAGTACCAAGAAAGACTATTTCTCACGTTCGGCACATGGCACTATAGTGGCTAAGATAACTTACCTATTCGATCTCAAGAAATAATTCCAAGATAGATAAAAGAAAGCGTCCCGGGACTTTTATATAGAAGTCCCGGGACGCTTTCTTTTATTTGACCTCTTTTTATCTCAATCGGTCAGCTGCTTTAACCATTACCTCATCACGATAGATAGCACGGAAAGACAGATAATTTAAAATGATAGAAATAGCAGGAAGGCAAAGAGCCCAACCTAACTGGAAAGTCATTGCATCCAAATCATCTTTCAGCATAAACATAAACACAAAAAATGCTGCATAATATCCGATTAATAAGATACTATTGAATACCGTCATACGAACCTGCAACATTCGGTTACGAAAGAGGAAGATGGTACAAAATGCCACGACTGTGCTTAAAAACAAGATTCCGAATAAGCCCCATGTAGACTGGAAAGCATCATCCGTCAGCGTCACACCCAACGGCTTAAAAACATATGCAGTTACTCCATCTGAAGCAATAAACTGTCCTACAGGCAAACACATGGCTGCTATCAGCAAACCTGTCACTATCAATAAATAAATAGATTGAATACGTTGTATCATTGTTCTTTTCCTTATTAAAACAACAGAGGTGTGTCCAAGCAAACTTTACTTGAACACACCTCCGTAGTAATTTCATTTACTGTAATTTTTCTTTTTCCTTAGCCGGGTTACGATAGTAGATCTTACCTTCAACGTACTCTTGCGTTGCGATCAACGTCGGCTTCGGCAACTTCTCATAATAGCGTGAAATTTCAATCTGCTCCCGGTTCTCGAACACTTCTTCCAGATTGTCATTATAGGAAGCAAACTCTGCCAGTTTCTTAGAAAGATCATTCTTGATCTCTACACTGATCTGATTCGAACGCTTACCTATAATAGCTACGGTTTCATACACGTTACCGGTATCTGCACACAACTCCATCATGTCACGGGTAACCGTGGTGCCAGGAGCATTAGTCTTCTTATAATCCATAAATATCTAAATTAATATTATCCTATATCTGTTTGCTTATCCTCATTCAACATCTTCTCGGAATCCTTAAAGATTCTCTCGGCCTCCTTCATATATTTACTTTCAGGAAACTCATTCTTGAAAGCATAATATTCATCCACCGTTTCACGATAACGCTCTGCTCTCTTATCTTCCACACTATATATGGCCATTTCAAATTTGGCACGCAGAATAAGGATAGACAGATCTTCGCGAAGATTCGTATAAGGATAATCCTTCAAAGCATTTTGTGCAGTAATCACACAAGACTGATAGTTATTTCCCAAATAGTTACCCAAATTGTAATACATTTTGGCTGAAAGATACTCTTTCATCACCAACTTATCCTGCAATTTGAATATCATGTCCTGAGCTTCATCTTTCTTTGAACTCTGTGGGAAGTACTCCATGAACATCTGCAACTGCTGAATAGCACTGTAAGTACCAGACTGGTCGAGACGAGGTTCCGGGGTATCCAGATACAATGCCTTACCTGCATGAAAACGTGCCAATTCGGCAAACGTACCACGAGGATACACATTATAATATTGGACAAAACTCTGAGCTGCCGTTTGGTAGTCTTTCTGGTTATAATAGCTCATACCCAGCATGTAGAGGGATTCTTCTGCTTTGTCTGTACCCTTGAGGATAGCAATTAACTCATTAAGCAATGTTGCAGCACGATTGTACTGCCCTTTTGCGAAGTAGTTCTTTGCCGCCTCATACTTATATTCATAATCGGTGCTTTTTAACAGTTTATTGTACTCTCCACACGAGGAGAACAATATTGCTGCAAGCAAAGTTATTAAGATATTCTTCTTCATTCTTAGCTTTTCAAATAATGTGCAAAGATAAAGGTTCGCATCGAATAAAGCAACGATACGAACCTTAATTTTTCAAAAACCAGACATTGACCGACAAACGCCCGTCTATTCACGACAAAACGGGATAATGAACGGTCGAAAATAACGGTCATTATAATTTATACAAATCACTTGCTGCAAGCAGGTCCACTTTCTTTTCAGTCAGCACACGGATGCAGTTCTCCATGTCATTGGGACGGATGATAACATTAGCGGTGTTACCATTAGCAAACGAATACATGTATTCGATGAAAACACCTTCATCGGACAAGAAGCGCAAGACTTTTGACAATGAGCCCGGAATATTGGGACAACTAATGCCTACCACATCCGTTACATTCACTGCAAAATGATTATCTTTCAAAGCTTTATATGCCTTATCCGGTTCAGATACAATGCCACGAAGAATACCGAAATCAGCATTCTCGGCAATACAGAGAGCGGAAAGATTGACACCTTCTTTCGCAAGCACTTCAGTCACTTCGGTCAGACGGCCAGACTTGTTTTCAAGGAAAATAGAAAGTTGTTTTGCTACCATAATGATTAGGTTTTAAGTATTACAGTTTACGTTTATCGATAACCCGTTTAGCCTTACCAACACTGCGTTCAATACTGCGAGGTTCTACCAGACGTACATCTACTCCCAGTCCAAGCACACTTTGCAGGCGAGCTGCCACTTTCTTCTTTAATGCCAGCATCTTGTTAATTTCATCCGAATAGTATTCCGGGCGCACTTCAACCTGCAATTCCATAGTATCGGTATTGTTCTTACGGTCTACAATCAGAAGGTAATGCGGCTCAAATTCCTGCATTTCAAGGATAACAGATTCTATCTGAGTCGGGAATACATTGACTCCACGAATAATAAGCATATCATCACTACGACCGAGGATACGATCCATACGAACAAGCGTACGTCCACAAGTACATTTGTCATAATGCAGAGCGGTTAGGTCCTTGGTGCGATAACGCAACAAAGGCATACCCTCTTTAGTCAGATGCGTAAAGACCAGTTCACCCGTTTCACCCGGAGCCACAGGTTCCAATGTATTCGGATTGATGATTTCAGGAAAATAATGGTCTTCATTAAGGTGAGTGCCATGCTGACATTCACACTCATACCCCACACCAGGACCGGCTATTTCACTTAATCCATATATGTCATAGGCTTTTATACCTAATTTTTCTTCAATTTCATTACGCATGTTCTCTGTCCAAGGTTCTGCACCAAAAGCACCAATCTTCAACCTGAACTCTTCGCGTGGAAGACCGGAGTCTTTAATAGCATCCGCCAGATAAAGTGCATACGAAGGCGTACAGCAAAGCACCGTAGAACCGAAATCATGCATCAAAGTAATCTGCTTTTCAGTGTTACCGCTCGACATCGGAATAACGGAAGCACCGATGTTCTCCGCACCTGCATGTGCACCCAGACCACCGGTAAACAAGCCATATCCGTAAGCTACATGGAAAAAGTCGGAACTATCCGCACCATAAGCTGTAAACGCACGCGAAAGGCATTCTGTCCAGGAAGACAAGTCCTTACGGGTATATCCCACTACAGTAGGTTTTCCTGTTGTACCAGACGAGGCATGGATACGTACGATCTGACTCATAGGTACAGCGCAAAGTCCGAAAGGATAATTATCGCGTAGGTCGTATTTTGTAGTAAAAGGAAGTTTTACGATGTCGTCTATACTGTTAATATCGTCCGGGGTAATTCCCAGTTCCTGCATTTTCTTACGGTAGAAAGGAGTGTTGTGATAAACATGCTCCACGATCTTTCTAAGGCGAATGCTCTGGATTTTGCGAAGGCTTTCACGATCCATACATTCGATGCTTTCATTCCAAATCATGTCTTTGTTGTATTACATTGATGGTTATTATTAATTCTTATTTCCTGCAAAGGAATAAAAAAATTTTGTTTATCTCAAGTATTTTCCCGAATATTGCCGTCCATAAGGAGAGAAAATGAATAAATTTGAATTAACATCCGCCTATAAGCCAACCGGAGATCAGCCGGAAGCTATTGCAGAGCTCACTGAGGGCGTACTCCAAGGAGTTCCTGCACAAACATTACTTGGTGTCACCGGTTCGGGAAAGACGTTCACCATAGCCAATGTGATTGCCAATATCAATAAACCAACGTTAATATTGAGCCATAACAAAACATTGGCAGCACAGCTTTACAGTGAGTTTAAAGCTTTCTTCCCCAATAATGCTGTAGAGTATTACGTTTCTTATTACGATTATTACCAACCCGAAGCTTATCTACCGTCTTCGGATACCTATATAGAAAAAGACCTTGCCATCAATGATGAGATAGACAAACTGCGGCTTGCAGCCACCTCTTCCTTACTCTCAGGTCGGAAAGATGTGGTGGTAGTGTCTTCTGTATCTTGTATATACGGTATGGGGAATCCGTCAGATTTCTATGAGAATGTGATAGAAGTACAACAAGGAAAGGCATTCAGCCGGAATGTTTTCCTGCGCCGTCTGGTAGACAGCCTCTATGTGCGCAATGATATTGATCTGAACCGCGGTAACTTCCGTGTGAAGGGAGATACGGTAGACATCTATCTGGCTTATGCAGATAATCTGCTGCGCATTATTTTCTGGGGAGATGAAGTAGACAGTATCGAAGAAGTCGATCCGATAAGCGGTGTGACCATCGCTCGTTTCGACGCATACAAAATATATCCAGCCAACCTCTTCATGACTTCCAAAGAGGCCACCCTGCGGGCTATCCATGAGATAGAAGATGATCTGCATAAACAAGTGCAATGGTTTGAAAGCGAAGGACGCCCCTTTGAAGCAAAGCGCCTCCAGGAACGGGTAACATATGATATGGAAATGATACGCGAATTAGGTCATTGCTCTGGCATTGAAAACTATTCGCGCTACTTTGACGGTCGTAGTGCCGGTAGTCGTCCCTATTGTTTATTGGACTTCTTCCCAGAAGACTTTCTAATCGTTATAGATGAAAGTCATGTGAGCGTCCCTCAAATACGTGCCATGTATGGTGGTGACCGTGCCCGTAAAATCAACCTTGTAGAATATGGTTTCCGCCTTCCGGCTGCCATGGACAATCGTCCGTTGAAATTTGAGGAGTTTGAGGAGATGGCAAAACAAGTAATTTATGTAAGTGCCACACCTGCCAATTATGAATTGATTCAGTCGGAAGGTATTGTTGTGGAACAGGTTATTCGCCCTACCGGCTTGCTGGATCCGATTATCGAAGTACGTCCCAGTAACAATCAAATAGACGACCTCATGGAGGAAATCCAGATTCGCATCGAAAAGAACGAACGTACGCTGGTCACTACACTTACTAAGCGCATGGCAGAAGAGTTGACGGAATTCCTGCTGAATAACAATGTGAAGTGTAACTATATCCATAGCGATGTAGATACATTGGAACGCGTAAAGATTATGAGCGATTTGCGTGAAGGGTTATACGATGTGCTTATTGGTGTCAACCTGTTGCGTGAAGGATTAGACCTGCCGGAGGTCTCACTCGTGGCAATTCTTGATGCAGACAAGGAAGGTTTCCTACGCTCACACCGCTCACTGACGCAGACTGCCGGACGTGCTGCCCGAAATGTAAACGGTATGGTTATCATGTATGCCGACCGTATCACAGAAAGCATGCAATTGACAATTGACGAAACCAACCGTCGCCGTGAAAAGCAGCTAAAATATAATGAGGAACATGGTATCACTCCCCAACAAATCAAAAAGGCGAAGAACCTCAATGTATTTGCACCCAATACTGCATTGGAAAATAGCTTTACCGAAAAAGGAACAACTACTCCCCGTCCTTATGTCGAGCAAGAAAGTTCCGCCAGTATTGCTGCCGATCCTATTGTGCAATACATGTCTCGCCCACAACTGGAAAAGAGTATCGAACGTACCAGAAAACTCATGCAGGAGGCTGCCAAGAAGCTCGACTTCATCGAAGCAGCACAATATCGTGACGAATTGCTGAAAATGGAAGATCTGTTGAAAGAGAAAGCATAGCATATCAGTATTGCTTTCTCTCTTCCCACTTATCCGAACCGTGTCAGGTCCGTATTTACTCCGTATCTATACGCTTGGACTTGGTACGGACTTGGTACGGCGTTGATACGGAGTTGGTAGGTAGAAGATGAAAGAAACTGCACCTTTTCTTAAAATAAATAGAATAAGAAACCATTTTGGCTAATAAATGTTATTAAACATACTTTTTCTTTTGGATAATTTGCAAGTATTCCAAAAGTCCGTATCTTTGCAGTGTGTTTTTCATAGTATTAGATTTAAGGTTAACAAAGGTTGGAGTACAGCGGTACTCCTTTTTTTATATCCATACCCCTCGTTTGAATCAAAATTAACAGATAGAATTGCCATAGACATACCCTCTAATTCATGCTTTTTGCGTATGTTTGTACCAAAGTTCAATCTCGTAAGTTTACATGGAATTATTAGTATATAAAGCTTCAGCCGGTTCTGGAAAGACATTTACGCTCGCAGTAGAGTACATCAAACACTTGATACTCAACCCAAGGGCCTACCGGCAAATACTTGCCGTAACCTTCACCAATAAAGCCACAGCAGAGATGAAAGAGCGCATCCTGCAACAACTTTACGGAATCTGGGTAAGCGACCCGGCATCCTCCCCCTACCTGAACCGTATCCGAGAAGACTTACAACGGAAGAATCTGCCTGAAGACGATATCCGCCTGGCAGCCGGAACCGCCTTACAGTACATGTTGCACGATTACAGTCGTTTCCGGGTGGAAACCATCGACTCTTTTTTCCAATCCGTGATGCGTAATCTGGCACGCGAACTGGAACTAAGCCCTAACCTCAATATCGAACTGAATAATACCGAAGTTCTGAGTGATGCCGTGGATAGCCTGATAGAAAAACTAACTCCATCCTCTCCCGTACTGGCCTGGCTACTGGACTATATCAACGAGCGCATTGCCGATGATAAACGCTGGAATGTATCCAATGAAATCAAACGCTTTGGCTGGAATATCTTCGATGAAGGTTATATAGAACAAGGTGAAGGACTCCGCCAACAACTAAAAGATCCCAATACTATCAAGCTATACCGCAACGAACTGAGGGAAATGGAAACGGAAGCCCTGGAACAAATGAAAGGTTTCTACGACCAATTCATTGGCGAACTGGAAGCACATGCCCTCATACCAGAAGATCTGAAAGGTGGGGCACGAGGTATAGGCAGCTATTTTCGCAAACTGCGGGATGGGCGTTTATCAGATAAAGATACAGTGAATGCCACACTGAAGAACAGTCTGGATGATGCAAAAAACTGGACTACCAAAACATCTGCGCAGAAAAACGATATTATTCGTCTGGCCGAAACAAGCTTGCTCCCGTTATTACAGGATGCTGAAACTTTCAGACCAAGAAACAACAAGATCGTAAATAGTTGCCGACTGTCCCTGCAACACTTGAATAAATTACAGTTACTTGCCCATATTGACGAAGAAGTGCGTGAGCTGAACCGGGAACATAACCGCTTCCTACTATCAGATACGAATGCACTGCTCCATAATTTGGTACGGGATGGGGATTCTTCTTTCGTATTCGAAAAAATCGGTGCCAATATACGAAACGTAATGATCGATGAATTTCAGGACACCAGCCGGATGCAATGGGATAACTTCAAAATTCTACTACTTGAAGGTCTTTCACAAGGAGCGGACAGTTTGATCGTGGGAGATGTAAAACAATCTATCTATCGCTGGCGAAACGGCGACTGGGGGATATTGAACGCGCTGGGTACAAAAGATGCTTCTTTCCCTTTTCCGGTACGTGTAGAAACACTAAAGACCAACCGTCGAAGTGAAACGAATGTCATCCGCTTCAATAATAACTTATTTACCGCAGCTGTGGAATATCTAAATATACTCCACCTGAAAGAGCTGCAAGAAGACTGTCATCCCCTGCAACGGGCTTATGCAGATGTTGCCCAGGAATCGCCACGAACGGAAGCTAAAGGATACATTAAAGCGACCTTTCTGGAACCGGACGAAGAGCATGACTATACAGAACTCACCATTATCTCGTTAGGAGAAGAAGTGCAACGGTTACTGGAAGCAGGCGTGAAGCTAAACGATATCACCATTCTGGTACGCAAAAATAAAAACATCCCTCCCATTGCTGACTATTTTGACAAGACCATGCACCTGTCTGTCGTCTCGGACGAGGCATTCCGACTGGATGCTTCACAGGCCATCTGTATGTTGATAGATGCCTTACGCTACTTATCCAATCCGGAAGACAAAGTAGCATGTGCATCACTCATGATGAACTATGAATTAGGAATCAAAAAACAGGGAAGCGACTGGGACAGCTTATTGACAACGAAACCTGAAGAAGCACTGCCCGAAGCATTCGTCACTGGTATGGAAACTCTCCGGTTAATGCCACTTTACGAATTGTTGGAAGAATTATTCAGCCTGTTTGAAATGAAACGGATTGAAGAGCAGGATGCTTATCTTTTTTCCTTCTTCGATGCTGTCACTGAATACCTTCAAAATAATTCTTCGGACCTGGACGCATTTATACGCTACTGGAACGAGACATTATGTAATAAGACTATCCCCAGTGGAGAAATGGACGGCATCCGCATCCTTTCCATTCATAAATCAAAAGGACTGGAATTTCATACCGTTCTCATTCCTTTCTGTGACTGGAAGCTCGAGAATGAAACTAATAATCAGTTGATATGGTGTTCACCTACGGAAGCACCATTCAGTACACTCGACATCGTTCCGGTAAATTATTCCTCTACCATGGCAGAATCTGTATATCGGCAAAATTATCTGGATGAACGCCTGCAACTCTGGGTGGATAATCTGAACCTACTTTATGTAGCTTTTACCCGTGCCGGAAAGAATCTAATTTTCTGGTGCAAGAAAGGACAAAAAGGTACCATGTCGGAATTATTGGCAAATGCTCTGCCACAAGTAGCCGCTCGGGAAGGTGATGAAAACTGGAATGAAGAAGAACCTTATGAGAGTGGAGAACTCTGTCCATCAAAGTACACAGAAACAGATGACCGTCTACCCGAAGCCCGTAAAGCTTCTGCCAACCGCCTTGCACAAAAGCCTGACAAACTCCCGGTACACATGGAAAGCATGAGGCATGATATAGAATTCCGACAGTCGAACCGTTCTACGGACTTTATCCAGGGAGTTGATGAAGAAGAATCCGACAATCGCTTCATAAACCGGGGGCGGCTTTTACATACCCTTTTCTCAGCCATTGAAACAGAGGAAGATATTGATAATGCTATTGACCAACTCGTCTTTGAAGGTATTATCGGAAAACCCGAAACAGAAGAGAGAATTCGGGAACTGACCCATCATGCATTCTCGCTTCCTCAAGTTCAAGACTGGTATTCGGGGAGCTGGTACCTGTTCAATGAATGTGACATCATCTGGCAGGAAAGAGGTGAACTACGTACCCGCCGACCCGACCGTGTAATGATGCGCGGCAATGAGATCGTCGTTATAGATTTCAAATTCGGAAAACAAAATAAAAAGTATAATAAGCAAGTGCAAGGATATATGCAATTGCTCACTCGCATGGGGTATCTGAAAGAAAACATAGAAGGATACCTTTGGTATGTGGAAGAAGATTTAATAGAAAAAGTATAGATACAACGTTAGTATGCAAACATTTCTCCAATTAGTAGCCCAAGACCTTTACCAAAAGATAGGAAACGATCTTTCAAGAGTAGCCATTGTTTTCCCCAATAAACGTGCCAGCCTGTTCTTCAACGAACATCTGGCAATGCAAAGCGACCGCCCTATATGGTCGCCTGCCTATGTCAGTATCAGCGAACTGTTCCGGCAACTCTCCCCGTGGAAATCCGGAGACCCTATCCGGTTGGTATGCGAACTCTATAAAGTCTTCCGTGAAGAAACCCGCAGCGAAGAAACACTCGATGATTTCTACTTCTGGGGAGAATTACTTATCAGTGATTTCGACGACGTGGACAAGAATCTTGTAGATGCTGACCGGATATTCTCTAACCTGCAGGATTTAAAAAATATAATGGACGATTACGACTTCCTCGATTCCGAACAGGAAGAAGCCATTCGTCAGTTTTTCCAAAATTTCTCTATCGAACGCCGGACACAGCTTAAGGAGAAATTCATTTCTTTATGGGATAAATTAGGCGATATCTATCACCATTACCGCCACAATCTTGCAGAACTTGGCATTGCTTACGAAGGCATGATGTACCGCTATGTAATGGAGGAATTAAAGCCGGATAAACTAAAATATGAGCATTACGTTTTTGTTGGTTTCAACGTATTAAACAAAGTGGAAACCAAGTTCTTTGAACGCTTGCGCGAGGCCGGAAAAGCATTATTTTATTGGGATTATGATGTCTTCTACACCCGCCTGCCCCGTGAAAATACACCTCCCTACACACACGAGGCAGGAGAATTCATTCTTCGTAATCTGAAAATATTCCCCAACGAATTGTCGGAAGCTGTTTTTGATACATTGCGGAAACCTAAAAATGTACGTTTCATCTCTGCTCCGACTGAGAATGCACAAGCACGTTATCTACCGGAATGGATACGTTCCGTAACGAGAAGAGACCTACCGGAGACTCCTGTGAAAGAGAAAGAAAATGCAGTAGTTCTTTGTAACGAAGCACTTCTGCTACCTGTACTTCATTCCATTCCATCTGAAGTAAAGAATGTAAATATAACGATGGGATTTCCTTTGGCACAAACACCCGTATACAGTTTCGTCAGTGCACTCATCGAATTACAGACTACAGGTTATCGCAGAGATACGGGACGCTATCAATACGAAGCTGTACAGTCTGTACTGAAGCATCCTTATACACGTCAGCTCTCCACTTCTGCAGAAGGTTTAGAGAAACAATTAACGAGAGACAACCGATTCTTCCCTTTACCTTCCGAGCTAAAGCAAGATACTTTTTTGGAACAAATATTCACGCCTAAAACGGGTATTTCAGCCCTTTGTCAATATCTCACGGAGATGTTACGCGAAGTTGCTGTCCTCTATCGGCAAGAACAAAAAACAGATGATATCTTCAACCAACTTTATCGGGAGTCTCTATTTAAAAGTTATACTCTCATCAACCGTCTGCTAAACCTGATTGACAATGGAGAATTGAATATACAAATTGACACATTGAGACGTCTGCTCTGCCGATTACTTGCCACTTCAAACATTCCTTTCCATGGCGAGCCTGCTATTGGTATGCAAGTGATGGGAGTATTGGAAACACGTAATCTCGACTTTCGTAATCTTATTATGCTTTCTCTCAACGAAGGGCAGCTACCCAAAGCAGGTGGTGATTCTTCCTTTATTCCATACAATCTGAGGAAAGCTTTCGGCATGACTACTATCGAACATAAGAATGCCGTATATGCGTATTACTTCTACCGCCTGATACAACGTGCCGAAAATGTCACCTTATTATATAATACTGCTTCGGAAGGATTGAATCGCGGAGAAATGTCTCGTTTCATGTTGCAATTCCTTGTTGAATCTCCGCACACCATCTCACGAGAATACCTTGAAGCCGGACAATCTCCCCAAAGTGGCAGAGAAATTCGCGTTGAGAAAACACCGGAAATCATAACAAGAATGTACGAAAGATATGATGTAAACCGTCATCCGCGATCCTTATTTTCACCTTCAGCACTTAATACCTATCTGGATTGCAGATTGAAATTCTATTACCGCTATGTAACTGGTTTAAAGGCTCCCGATGAAGTAAGCGCTGAAATAGACTCTGCTCTGTTTGGTACAATTTTCCACCGTGCAGCCGAATTAGTCTATAAAGATTTGACTGCAAACGGAAAAGAAATTCGAAAAGATGATTTGGAACAAGTATTGCGCAATGATATAAAATTGCAGAACTATGTAGATACCGCTTTTAAAGAGGAGTTCTTCCACGTAGCCCTCACCGAAAAGCCGGAATATAACGGTACGCAGCTTATCAATGCAAAAGTAATCACATCTTATCTCCGCCAACTACTGCGCAACGATCTGCAATATGCACCTTTCTTTATGGAAGGCATGGAAAAGAAGGTAACGGAAATTATAGAAATAGAAACTCCGCAAGGAAAGTTAGCATTGAACATCGGTGGTACCATTGACCGTATAGATAGCAAAGATGACACTTTGCGTATAGTAGACTATAAAACCGGAGGTAGCCCAAAGACACCCGAAAATATCAAGCAACTATTCACACCCGCCGACGGACGTCCGAATTACATTTTCCAGACTTTCTTGTATGCTTCTATTATGTGCCGCAAGCAGTCATTGAAGGTAGCCCCTTCCCTACTTTATATTCATCGTGCAGCGTCAGAGACGTATTCCCCTGTTATTGAAATGGGAGAAGCACGCCAACCCAAGATACCGGTCAACAACTTTGCTTTCTATGAAGATGAATTTCGTGAACGTCTGCAAACTCTTTTGCAAGAAATATACAATCCGGAAGAAGCTTTCACCCAAACTGAAGATACCAAGAAATGTGAGTTCTGTGATTTCAGAGAGCTATGCAGGCGATAAAAAGACAGACCGTCTGTTTGCATGAAACAGACGGTCTGTCTTTAATACAATATTTACTTTTTCAACGGAAGTGAGAAGCTGAATATAGAACCTTCGCCTTTTTGGGAAGTAAACCACAGCTTACCACCATTCTTCACAACAAAGTCTTGACACAAAAGTAATCCCAAACCGGAACCTTCTTCATTGTTTGTACCGAAGGTACTGAAGTGTGTATCTGTATGCAACAGTTTCTTTTGTCCTTCTTCGTCAATACCACAACCGTGATCTTGCACACTAACTACCGCCATACCATCTTTTTCCTCCAGTTTTACCAACACTTCAGAATTTTCGTTGCTGAACTTAATAGCATTGCTTATCAAGTTGCGTACCACGGTTTTCAGCATATCTATATCTGCGGATACAGCCAGTTTCTCCGGTTTCTCTTCACGGATTGTAATCTTCTTCAGACCAGCTACCATATTAAAGATATCTATAACTCCATCCACAACTTCTACCACATCAATATCCTGATATACTACATTCAACTTACCAATCTGGCTCTTCGTCCACTTCAGCAAGTTATCCAGCAATGAGAATACATCTTCTGTCGTCTGGTTTGCCATTGTCAACAGCTCATACATCTCATCACCAATCTTCTCAGCCGGCAGATTCAGTATCAGCATGTTCAGCACCATCTTGATAGAACCCATAGGAGAACGCAAATCATGAGCAATCACCGAATAAAGTTTATCACGTCCGGCAATGGTACGTTGCAGTTCTTCAGTCTTATTCAAAATAATGCGTTTGGCAGCTACCAGCGAAATCTGATGGGTTACACGAATAATCAGCTCTTCCTTATTGAAAGGTTTGGAGATAAAGTCATTCGCTCCCACCTGGAAACCTTTTACAATATCCGTCGTGCTGTTTAACGCAGTCAGGAAGATGATAGGAATATCTGCGGTCTTAGGGTTTGCTTTCAAATGCTGTGCCACCTCAAAACCACTCATGTCCGGCATCATCACGTCCAGCAACACCAAATCCGGGTTTTCCTTATCTACCTGCTCCAATGCTTGCCGACCGTTACTTGCCGTAGCGATAGCAAATTTTTCATTTGTTAAGAGTACCTTCAACAATAAAACGTTGGACATCACATCGTCAACGATGAGAATCTTGTACTCAGAAGGATTTATTTCCATATTCATCTTATACTATATTGTTTTCCCATTTATCTATTAATTTCTATAACGATATTCCTTAAAATATTCCACTATCTTCTGCAAACCATCTCCCAATTCAATTGTTGGCTGCCAATTCAGTTTCTTTTTTGCCAGCGTAATATCTGGTTGGCGCTGTTTCGGATCATCATGTGGAAGCGGCTTAAATACCAACCTCGATTTAGATCCTGTTAATTGGATGACTTTTTCAGCTAGTTCAAGAATGGAAAATTCATTCGGATTTCCAAGGTTTACCGGGCCAATAAATTCATCCTCCGTATCCATCATTCGCACCATTCCTTCTATCAGGTCATCAATATACTGAAAGCTTCGAGTCTGATCCCCTGTCCCATAGATTGTTATATCATGGTTTTGCAGTGCCTGAACAACAAAGTTAGAAACTACTCTACCATCATTCGGCAACATCCGTGGACCATACGTGTTAAAGATACGAATTATTTTAATACGAATATTGTTTTGACGATGATAATCCATAAACAAAGTCTCAGAACAACGTTTTCCTTCATCATAACAAGATCTGATGCCAATCGGATTCACATTTCCCCAATAACTTTCTACCTGAGGATGTACTACCGGATCACCATATACTTCACTTGTTGAAGCTTGTAAAATCTTAGCATTTGTCTTCTTCGCCAATCCCAACATATTAATAGCTCCCAATACGGAAGTCTTAATCGTTTTGATCGCGTCATATTGGTAATGTATCGGTGATGCAGGACAAGCTAAATTGTAAATTTCATCAAGACCTTCAACAAGATAGGGAAATTCCACATCATGATTCACAAACTCAAAATGAGAATTGTTCTTCAGATGCTCTATATTCGCTTCTACACCGGTAAATAAGTTATCCAGACATATGACATGATGCCCTTCATTTATTAACCTTGTGCATAAGTGCGACCCTATAAACCCGGCACCTCCGCTAACCAATATTTTTTTCATGTAAGAATTTTATAATGTCCGAAGACACATGTAACCTGTTCGTTTGTTTATGTTGGCAAAATTAGGAGATTTGGTTAACTTATGCAAGTTTGTAACAGGATATTTCACTTGTTAAGGATAACAAAAGAACATAATAGAAACAAAAATGCCCATTTTGGGCATTTTATTCTTCGGGAACCGGTGTTTCCACCGGGTTAGGAATACTAAAACTTTTGTCCGAAAACAAATCCGCCAAACCGGAAATCTGCTTCAAACGGAGTAATTCATCCCGATCCATGCCAATATTTTTCATAATCCATTGATCGGACATGCCTGCTTTATCCAGCTCAGCCACAATGTGGCACATCAACTCTATATTATGCGAACCGCGCGCACGGTTATGCCGAATGGTAGACGCCATGCGGTTAGAGAGTTCTTTATCAATCACCACTACAGGCAGCAAACCATTTTCCCGTTGATAAATACGTTTGGAACTTCTCAATACGCTATAACGATGATATCCGTCAACCAATATATAACGGTCATTTTCATTATCGTAGTAACATACACAAGGCATCGTAAAACCATCTTCCCAAATAGAAAGCTCCAATAGTTTCATTTCAGGAGGCGCCACGATGTTGGGATTATAATCATTCGCCACTATTTTTTCCAAAGGTACAGCTTTCACAGCATATACCGGACTTTGATCTACACTCATAACATCATATTTTTGAATTGTTCCATTATTTTATCTCGTTTGTATGCTTCTTCTTTGTTTAAGGCAAACCCCATATACTTGCAGGCATGATCGTTTTTCAGGATACAGACACACATTCTCTTATAAGTTGGAATCTCACGAAATTCAGAAATTTCAATATCGTCCAAATAGTCCATCTTCACAGGTTTCTTATGTGTCTTGTAATTAGTAGTATTCACTACTTCCAGCGACACACCGGCATCCCTGAGCTTTTGAATGGTCTCTTCACTAAGGCATCCGCCTTTCGTACGCCAGAATTCAATGCTAACGGTCAATTTCTTCAAGTAATTACGTCGGGTACTCTCAGGCAATGTAGAAAGCAGGAACTGCATAAATTCTTTCCAGGTATACCCTTTCGGCAAGCGAACGGTTTGCCATCCCATAGCATGTGTTCCGCCATAAATTCCAGTAAAGTTCACCCCGTTCACACGCCCCACCATCTTACCCCAGGTAGTAGGATCAATCACTTTATAAAGCCGGAGACTTTCCTGAGCTTCACATAGAAATGGACTTGCTACACGTTGACGTTCAATGTTAACGCCAGCTTTATAATATAAATCATATAAATGATTATAATCCCATCCGAATTTTCCATTAGCTACCCAGATATCCGTCGTTTTCCAATCGAATATAGGATATGCATTGAAAATATCGTTTCCTATCTTAGAAGTCCAACGATAGCTGTGATACATTTGATATTTCCGCGCAAGATGAATACTGCGCCAGCGATTGAAGCTCTCCTGTGTACGAATCCCGATTAGAAAACAAGAACGAACCGCATCTCTTTTTTCATGCAACCACTTGGCAAAGTGCATTTGGAATTCATAGTCCCACATTGCATCGGTATAAAAGGGAAAGCTCTTTACGTCCATACTTCCCTTTGGCATCTGCCGCACCCATATCTCTTCCATCTCCGGATCCCAGGGACGCCAGTAATTCTGATACATAGAGGTACAAGTGGTGACTTTAAAAGGCACACATACCCGATAGACTTCCAAAATATCCTTGTTTGCTTCCAGAATACGATCTACATAATCAATTGTCATGCTATACTGGATTTCATAATCCATATGGTAAACACAAAGTTTCCGCTTGAGATTATTACGCCGGATATAGTCGATACACAAGTTCAGTAATACACCACTATCTTTCCCTCCGGAAAAAGACACGCAGATGTTATCAAACTCCTTAAATATAATATGTAGCCGTTCTTGTGCTAATTCATATACATTCTTCTGAGCCTCCTCCATTTTTAATTCTCCTTATTCATTTTCACATAGCGCTTCCACTCTTTATCTACTGAGAAGCCTAATTCCTTAAATATGTCCTGATGCTCTACAAATGTAATTGAACTCAATTGTTTATCTTCATCCATTTTGGCTATGATCTTTTCCAAAAGAGCTTTTAATACTTCTGCATTATTATTCCTTATATAATAGTTATTAATAACTGCTTCCCGTTTTTTATATTCCAGCGGTATAAAACCTACAACTTCTTTTCCATCCACTGCAACAAACCACACAAAACTTTCCGACGTACGGAAAGGATAATTATAGTTCTGTTTTAAGACTTCCGGATTCATTACTAAAGGAGCTACAAGTTGATACAACCGTTTCTCCGTACCTTGTAATTCTATTATTTGTGTCATAGCTATCTGTTATTTATTATGGTTTGAGTTTAATTCCCACATAAAATAGTGCAGACAAAATTAAATAAAAAAAGAATAGAGACAATAAAGAATCAGGAAAATTAATAAAATTATATTTATTAAACACTTAATCTTAAACTACAGTATATTTCCATAAAATTACTTATTGAATTGCATGCCAAGGTAGTTACCGCAGATTGACACACTGTCGGACACTGCAATATATCAACAAAAGAAAATTAATAAAATATCCAATCTGTCCAAACTTTATTGACCAGTTCTTATTTAGTAAATACATATCTCAACATTAAACAAATTGGGCTTTAAAAACAAGATTTCTATTTCGAAAAACTAATATTTCATTTAAAACGGTACGGTTATGAACTACAACAAGAACAGAATCATATTATATATTATTTACAAACAACATATGGTTAAAGAAAAGTAGTACACTGAACCTAATTCAGTCGTATAGTGAATGCCATTCAGTCGTATACTGAATAGGGCTCTGTCGTATACTGAATAGCATCTGCCATATCAAATTAATAATCAAGGAGTTACAAAACGCCCTACTACAATTGATAAATATCAACAAATTATCAAAATATCATTGTGCTTATGGGGGTAATCAGGTAAAGTGATTAAATAATGCTATCTAAAGTCTCCTCTTCCCCGGAAGAGGGGAATTGAGATACTCTATTTATTCAGATTGGAATACCCATTTCCCTCATAACCCTATGCTATAAGTTAGCTTTCATCTCCTAATCCACAAACTTTTCAAGCAACACTTATTTTATGATATTACAGTATTAGGCAGGCATAATATTTACTTGCCTCAATATCTTCAAAAGAAGATTAACTCATCTGGCACAATTAACAAAAGTTGTAACTAATACAATATTGGATAAAATTCATAAAAAGATCCCCTTTTTGATTATTTCCAATAGAAAATAGTAACTACATTCAAAACTTTCCTATGCAACCATTGTTGTAATGCTCCCAACTGGACGTACGTAAACAACAAAGTATTGGGAATATTTATAAACAGTTATTATTTGAAGACATGAAAATTAAACAGTTATTATTGGCAGGAGTAGCAAGTATGCTATTATTCTCTTGCAGTGACAAAGAAGATGATATCGCCATTTCACAGAATGAAATAAAATCCCTTTCAGTATCACTTGGTGGAATAGAAACAAGGGCTTCTTCCCCATCAGATATCATCATAGCAAATGCACCAAATGTAAACAGTGTATTAATCAATCTGACTGACGCCAGTGGTAAGATCATCACTTCCAAGTCAGTTACTAAAGATGCAGTTCTCAACTCAGACTGGAATAAACTGACTGATCCGGCTAAAGGATTGAAGTTTATCAATATCCCCCAGTCAGTCTCTAAAGTGTATGTTTACGGAAATCCGGGAAACGCCGTAAATAACAATGTGATAAATACCAAACTGGCAGATCAGCAAGGTAGTGGAGTACTATATTATGGTATGGACGATGATTTGACACCGATTCAAAATGAACCAATCGATCCTACTCCAACCGCAGGAAAGACCTATACTGCACAAATTACGATAGCCCCTATTGTTGCCCGCCTGCAAATCACAAAGATTTCATTTAAGAATGCCGGCAGTTTCGATTTTACCCGAAACATTGATGGAACAGACAAAAAAGCAACGATCACCTGGACAGGTTTCTCAGGAAATGTAAAAGGTATATATATGAATAACTTCTACAACACCTATAACCTTCCGGGAACAATGGATAATCTGCTCTTGAATTCTACGTTTGAGAAACACATCCAAAATGGAATGTGGACCTTCGACACCAATCCTATTATAGATGCAGCATCATTCGCCAGTTACAATATTTATAATGCAGATGGTACTTATGGTAATTTACCATTAGATCTGGCAGGCAAATGTTACGGCTTTAATTTCTTCCCGGGTACAGCTATGCCACAGCTTCATATAGATCTTTCTGATTTAAATATCACCGATTTTAAATCAAGCGATACTGAAGTGTTTAACCCCGGATTAGCAAGCAGCGTCCGCTTTGCCAACCTGACAAAGTATTATAAAGAGGTAAATACGGAAATGACTGCCGCAGATTTTAAACCCGGAACAATTTACAACATGGAAATCGAGCTTATACCAATGCTGGATAATGATTTAGGTAATATACAGTATAATGTGTTGGTACATGTTACAATCGCCCCGTGGAATGAGCAAACAATTACTCCGGGATTCGATCTGGAACAATAAGCCTCATCATTAATCTGAATAAAGAACATGAGAAAGGACATAATTCTATACATCTTGTTACTGGCAACAGTAACAGGATGCATAAAAGAAGATCTGGACGATTGTGAGACAACTCTATACTTCAGCTACCTGGGTGATGGTATAAAGGAAATCTTTCCGCAAAAAATAGATAAGGTAGATATGTATGTATACAATCAGGATAATGTGTGCATACAAAAAGCAGTACTTAACAAAAACGAACTGAACCGCCAACGCGGCACTACCTTAAACTTGCCAAGTGGGCAATATCACATAGTATGTTGGGGAAATTCACTCAACGACACGAGAATAAATGATGGTTCCACCCTACAAAACAGTATAGTCGGGGCACCTCATTATTTCACAAAAGAATTGATATCAACCAATGACAGCCTGTATTTTGGAGAAAGAAAAATAACAATCGCCAATGAAGGATATAAAACTGATACTGTTTTCTTCGGTAGTGCACATATAAAGATGCAGATAGAACTGGAAGGATTAGAAGTCAGTAATACCCGTGAGACGACTTTACCCATCAGAATGGAAATGGGTAACTTAAGTTCAACAGTGGATTTCACCAAAACGTTTTCCAACGAACATATCTCTTATTTCCCGTTGATTAACTTCGATTCAAACACACAAAAGTTTGGAGCTAAGTTCAACGTACTACGATTTAATAATGATAATGAAGTATTTCTCCGATTGAAAGATAACCAAACCGATAAGGAACTATACACCATGCAATTGAAGGACTTCATGAAAGACAATAATATTACTGTAGATGGTATCAATGAAGCTACAGTGGGTATCCGCATCCGTTTTAATGGAACCTCCATCACAGTAAAACCCTGGGACGAAGAAGTGATCAGACCGGGGCTATAATCCCCTATATATATGAAGCTAAAAACAAAATACCGGATATATTTGCAACTGTTTGTAATGACATTCTTGCTGTATTCGTGCAGTGAAAATGAGACCTCATTACCAGATACAGGCAACGATCAAGCCCGACTAAGTTTCCTGATCAAAACAACTTCAGCAAACGCAGCCTTGATTAATGGAGACGAAGGTAGTTTTTCAAGTCTGGCTCTTTATATATTCAATAAAGCAGACGAGCGCTGTGAATATTCGGAATTGATTCCGGAATTTACTCCGCAAAAGCTACAAGAGTTTTCACGTTCTACGAATGTGTCCCCACAAACGAAGGTAATTTACGCAATTGCTAATTACAACGATCCGGATAAAACATTTTCGTCTCCTATCACCACTGAACTTACGTTGCAGCAAATAGAGGGCCTGACTGTATCCGGTACTATTTTTGCTGATAACAATCTTCTGATGGTCGGGAAGAAAGAAATTGCAATCAATAGTGAATATGTTGTTGCTGAAGTTCCCATGGAGCGACTTGCAGCACGAGTAGATATCTATATGTTTAAGAACCGGGAGTTAGAGAAGACAGACGTAGCGGTCACCTCCATCGATTTTATAAACCAAGTACTCAATACCAATTGCAGTTTGGAATCAACAACTACGCCAACACCTGCAAATTTGCGGAATAGCTCTCAGGAATTTCTTGGAGGGACACCTCTACAGCTCATGCCATCCGATTTATCAGGCATAGTACCGGCAAATGCACATGCTTCATTCTATACCTATCGGAATATGGTTCCCGGTGGTATACCGGATGCTAACACTCCTTACCTCCGTATAAAGGCAATTTTTGATGGAACAAGTTACACTTACAAAGGGTATTTAACCGACAATGGGCAGACAAACCATAAATACAGCTTGCTACATAATACGGTCTACCGTGTCATAGCCATGCTCGACCATCCGGATAACCAGTTAATAGTAAAAACAACTCCTTATCCATGGGATATCACCTATTCTGAAATCGGACAAGCAGTTACAGATGATAATTATCAGCTTCAACCCTATAATGGCAATGATACTGGAGCCACAACCGGCATCGTACAATTTCCATATATATCAAATGGAGAAGCTCATAATGAGACCTCTTATGCCAATTACAGTTTTAGCTTGACAGCCCCTGCCGGCGCTATGTGGACAGCCACTTTAAGCAATGGACTTGATTTTACGTTCAATACCAATGAAGCCATAAACGGAGTTCAGGCAGTATCCCAAGGTATATCCCGTAGTGAAGCTTATACTATAAAGATAGGAGCCACTAAACGATGGGCCGGAAATCCCCAAAGTACTTACTTCTATATAACTGTAGGAGGTGTCAAACTCAAAATTAATCCGAAGCAAAGCAACGGTACCCGCCAGTTTCCGGGCGACAGTGATACGGATATCTTAATCAGTCAAACCGAATATAAATAAGATGAATTATGAAACGAAACAAACTATATATTCTCCCGTTGATACTCTCATTATTCTGGGGTCTCACCTCTTGCGATGATGACTCCTCGATAGAATCAACAGGAATAGAACCGGCAAGAGGAATTACTCTAAAACTATCTATGCCCAGTTCCGCAATTTCACGTGCAACAGAAGAACCGGGTGAAGAGGCACTCAATGAGAATACAATAAAATCATTGGATGTTTTCATATACCGTGAAGGTGCAGATGAATGTCTGTTCTACCAGCATTTCACATTTTCTCCCGAACTGACCGGAACGGAGGAACATGTAGCTCTGTTGACTGCCCAACAAGAGAAATTCGATCTAAATATCAACCATACTATTTATGTAGTAGCCAACAGTACGGAGACGATTCCAACTGCAGGTCTGTCTCTCCCACAACTGAAAGCACTTGCCGCTCCTACTCTGGATGCCGATAAGAAACAGGATGCCTTCTTAATGGATGGCAAACAAACAATGGTACTGAATGACGGAGTCGTTATCAACAAAGAAATTCCAGTCGTTCTCAAACGTGCTGCCGCAAAAATAAGAATAAGCCTGAACTACATAAACGGTTACACCTCCATAGACAATAGAATACCTTCTAAAAAGATGGTTAACTATGCCGCCAGTGGCTCATCCATTGCAGATGGAAATATAGACATTCCCAGTCTGCAGAGCATGAACTCATTTACGGAACAAAATACGGGTGCAGGTAACAACAATCAATTCATTCTATATTCCTATGCCAACGACTGGACGAAGGATGCAGACCGGGAGACTTATGTACTCATCAACGTCCCGGTAAAGGATGCCGGTGGTAATACTATAGACCAGAACTATTACAAAATTCCAGTAAACTATCGTCTACCCGACGGAAGTACAAACCAGGCGGAAAGCCTCTATAAACTGGAACGTAACCGCTTGTATGATATCCGGGTGAACATAGACAAGGCCGGTGATACCGATCCTCATTCCGCAGTTCAGCTGAATGCCGGATATACTATACAAGATTGGAGTACCCATGAAGTACTTGTTTCTGTAGAAGGTATTAACTTCATCTATGTAAAAGATACCAAGATTTCTATGCCCAACAGTACACAGTTTACCACTACCTTCCAGTCATCTACACCGGACGTAGTGATTAAGCAGATTACAGTGAATGGAACAACAGTTTCCAACGGAGGAAAAGAGGTAAATATTACCGTTACCCCAAATGCAAAATCCGGCAACGTAACTATAACAAGTCCACTTCCTGAAAACTTTTTAGCTAAGGATATAGCTTTTCAGGTAGCAAATGGTGCCGGACTCACTCAAAATATTACTGTCTCCCAATATCCGGCCCTTTATATCGGGTCCGATATCTCAGCTGATGCTCCCGGTGGAAGCCAGGGACAGAATAATACAAAGATGTATATAATGAACTCTTTCGTTGCCGATTTCTCTACTCTTCCCAATCCGGATGAGTTTGACGAAGACTTCGGTAGCGGATATTCCCATTATGCGGCCAATCCCACATTAGGTGCATCCTATGCTTCCTATATACGCGATAATGCCGTACTCGGTTATCCATTGACCGACAGTGAACACGCTGCCATAGACACTGAAGAAAACAACCGGAGGATTTCTCCGCATTTCATGCTTGCTTCACAACATGGTACGACAACGGCAGACACATACACCGTATCAAGAGCTAAATGCCGGGATTATGTAGAACGGGATGCCACCACCGGAGAAACCTACTCTGACTGGCGTATGCCTACGCAAGCAGAGATATACCTCATAGATGTCTTACAAAATATCCGGATTTGTGAAGTAAAAGGTATCCTCGAAGGAAATTATTATTGGAGTTCAAATGCCAACGGTGCTGTTAATTTTATGGATCCCCGTGTCGGAGAAGGTGGAAAGTTCAGTCCCCTGAATGCATCTGTTCGATGCGTACGCGACATTCGATAAACAGTACTGATGAATTAAAATTAGAAAAGTATGAAAAGATTAACCTACCTTATAGCACTCTTCGGTCTTCTTCTGACCTCATGCACCGATGAAGATAGCCTCAGCAATCCACCGACCGGAAATAACAATAAGACCGTCTTCCAATTCTCGGTAAATATGCCTGAGTATACCTCTGTACGCACCCGTGCCGCCATAAATGAAAATGCGGTTAATGACCTTTGGTTAATGACCTTCGATACCAACGGACTATTCATTGGACGGGCTCATGCCTCCCTCCTGAGCAGTAATAGCAATGGTACCGGAACATTTCAGGCAAACATTCCCGATGATTCAAGAATCATTCACCTCATTGCCAACTATTCCCAATGGGATAGTTTTGACGAACGTGCCGCCATGCAAAAAGATGAAAGGGAAATAATACCTTCATTGAGTAGCAGTAATTTAGTTTTCTGGGGAAGACAAACAATCTCTTCACCCAGCGACAGCCCCAATGTCACACTTTACCGTAACCTGGCCAAAGTAACCGTTGAGAATGAAGCAACCAACTTTGAAGTAACGGGATATGCGCTCTGTAACTATACAAGTAGCGGAACCATAGCTCCATTCAATCCGAGTGCTCCTACCACTCCATTCACTTTAATAGACGGTAAACCGACCTTGCCGCGTAACCCTATCTCCAAGACTGACCAGAACGCTGCTGACTGTAATATGGAGCCCAAATATATGTTCGAGAATGAAAACTTCTCCAACGATCAGACATATATCATCCTCAAAGGGAAATTGGCAGGAAAAACCGAGGAACTTTATTACAAGATACAACTTCTCGATACAGATAAGAACCCCTATCCGGTTATGAGGAATTATCATTATAAGATTGTGATAAAATCTTTTAGTGAGAGCGCAAACGGAAGTACTGAATTTGCAGATGCAAAAACTTCGGAACCTTCCAATAACATTTATGCCGAGATATTCAAGGAATCTCCTTCTATCTCCGACAATAACAACAATGTACTGACGGTTAGCAATCTGCATTTCCTATTCACTCAGGCAGGTACCCTGAAAGTATCAGCCCAGTATACAGTGAACGGCGTAACCGATAATTCAAAGATCAGTGTATCTATAGCAGAAGACCAGGGAAGTATACTTCACAACCTGGCCTATGACGGAAACGGTAATATTTCTGCCGATGTATCCCGTATTATTACAGGGCAATACGAAGCGACAATCACCGTCAAGGCAGGAGTACTTTCACGTAGTATCACAGTTATATCCAGCGCATTGTATTCGTTCGATCCCGCCGGCTTATCACCCGAAATATACACTGCCCGTGATCAGGATGTAGCACTGAGCTTTACAATACCCTCAACAATCCCCTACTATCTGTATCCGCTGAAGTGTACCATTACTACAGGCAACCTTTACCCGGTAGAACCGAACAAGAACCTACAACTGGAATATACTAACGGTGGGTATCAATATGTTTATTGGGCTACCGGCCCCGGAACTAAAGTATTGAATTTCCGTACCAGTCTTGAGAATAGTGATGAAACAGTTTTGATAGCCAATGAAATCTTCCAGACAAAGAGTGTAGTAGTAAAAGCACGGCATTTTACCAACGTTTCTGTCAATGGAGACAATACGGTGAACTATGGCGTGAACAATACAGCCAGCTTTATGTTTACTATTCCATCATATCCGGACTATCCGCCCACATACCCGTTAACGGTGTTTATTGCAACTCAAAATCTGCAAACCACCCAAAGCGGATGGACAGCAGTTGCAGGTGGCTATCAATATACCTACACTTCACAGCCTTCAGGAGGGCAAACCGTTACGTTTACTTCAAAAAAGGCTTTAAGTAGTGAAAAACTGATACTATCTGCTCCCGGATTTAGTCCTACGACCATTGGCTTTGAGAATATTCTGGCGCAGTCAGTAACTGTCGGAAATACGATACAGGTTTATCAGAATAACGGTTTGCTCAATATCCCCCGTTATACCGTAACTTCATCGGACACCGGCATTGCAGCTGGTTTTACAGCCAGCCGGACCAGTACTTATTCAACTACTATATACGCCGGAGCCAAATTGAATGATGTAGTTACTTTCACTCTGAGAAACTATGGCTATTCCGCCACATACAAAGTGGAAGAGTTACTGCAAAATCCGGCTATTGTTTTACGATAATATAATATAATATAATGAAAATATGAAAACTATTAAATTCCTTTTGTTGGCAGCCCTGATGTTCACATACACCAACAGTATGTACGGGCAAGATAAGAGCCACTACATGCCTAAATTTGCAATAAAAACCAATGCATTGTATTGGGCAACTACGACAGCCAACCTTGGTTTTGAGGTCGGACTCTCCAAAAAGTTAACCCTTGATGTATCCGGTAACTACAATCCCTGGAAATTCTCGGATCACAAACAAATCAAGCACTGGCTGGTACAGCCCGAACTACGTTATTGGCTGTGCGAGCGCTTTTACGGACATTTCTTTGGCGTCCACGCCCATTATGCAGAAGCAAACGTCAGCAACCTCAACATCTTAGGTTTGGGACACGAACGCTACCAAGGCAACATTTATGGAGCCGGCATTTCATACGGATACCAATGGATACTGAACAAGCGTTGGAGTATGGAAGCTGAAATTGGTGTAGGCTATGCCCGCATAGACTACGATAAGTACAACTGCGGAAAATGCGGAAGCAAACTCGATAGCGGACACAAGAACTACATTGGCCCTACCAAAGTAGCATTAAACATCATATACGTCATAAAATAATATAGTCATGAAAAAGATACTGATATACTCCGTTTTGTGCCTCATTGCCGTACTTCCGGCCCGTGCACAAAAATTCTATAAAGATGCCATCAACATCACCAATGCCTCCCTATGGCAACAGGGAGAGTCACTCTACATAAGCATGCAGATGGATATGCGGAACCTGAAAGTCGGCAACGACCGTACTTTGACATTAACTCCCGTACTGGCAGGTCCGGACAACAACGTCGTATTACCCGAAATCGTTATCAATGGACGCAGAAGGCAAAAAGCTTATCTCCGTGCCATGACATTGGATAAAGCAACCAATATGGAGATACCTTATAATACTCAGGAAGTTCTGAACTACACCCAGGTCATCCCTTACGAACCATGGATGGAGAATGCTTACCTCAATCTGGAAGAAGACTTATGTGGATGCGGCGGACACCAGGAAGTATTGACACAGGAAATGATCCTGAACGGAGTTTCTACGGAAGCCAAACGTCTTGCAGCCTTACAGCCTATCCCCTCTTACATTCAGCCTAAAGCTGAAGTTGTGAAAGCACGTAGCGAACAATATGAAGCGCATCTTGATTTCCCCGTAGGCAAGTCTGTCATTCTACCGGATTTTATGAATAATCAGACTGAGTTACGGAACATCCGGGAAATGTTCAACAAGATACAGAACGATAAGAAACTGACCGTAACAGGTGTCTACATTGAAGGATTCGCCTCTCCCGAAGGTCCATTGAAGCTCAATGAACAACTCTCCAAGAGCCGTGCTGAAGCCTTGAAAACCTATTTGTCCACACACGAACAGATTCCTGCCAAACTCTACAATGTTTCCTTTGGTGGTGAAAACTGGGAAGGACTGGTAAAGGCACTGGAAGCTTCCAACATGAAAGAAAAAACAGAATTCCTCAACATAATCCATAATACCTCCGACATAGCTCGCCGGAAAGAGGAAATAAAACGAGTAGGTGGCGGTATCCCCTATCGTGAAATGCTGAAAGATTTATATCCGGCACTCCGCAAGGTGAATTGCCGCATAGACTATACCATTGCTAATTTCAAGGTGGATGAAGGGAAAGAAATCATCAAAACACAGCCCCAGTATCTTAGTCTGAACGAGATGTACCTGGTAGCAAATACCTATCCCAAGGGTGGTGACGATTTTATCAAAGTCTTCGATATTGCCGTCCGTATGTATCCTGATGACGAAGTAGCCAACCTGAATGCAGCCGCTGTAGCTCTATCTAAGAAAGACTTGCCCGATGCACGTAAATACCTGGATAAATCTAATAAGCAGACTGCTGAATATGCCAACAACAATGGCATCTACTATTTACTGAGCGGCAATCAAGCACAAGCCATAGTAGAATTTACCAAAGCTGCACAGAATGGTAATGAAGCTGCCCGACACAATTTGGGAGAAATTGAAAAAGCCATTAAAACAAAGAAGTAATTAAGAAATGAATATAAAGAAGCCCCGGAACTAACGATAAAAGTTCCGGGGCTTCTTTTAGTTATATAGCCATCATTGCATTTGTTTCCCGGCGTGAAACAAGCAGTTTCATTACTTGAAACAAAGTGTTTCACACCGAGAAACAAACGGTTTCAAGGCATGAAACAAATGGTTTCCTGTGGTGAAACTTTCTAAAGACTAAGAATATCAGATTTCCTCTAATGCATAATACTGATAATCACGGAGAACTGTTTGAAGAAACTGTTCTTGATTACCATCACGGGGAGTTATAGTAAGAAGTTCCTGGACTTTCTTTGCCAATTGTGCAATGCGGTGCACACGGTCTTTCTTGCCGTCCTGCAATGTCCGGGTAATAACATTTATTTGTTCCAGCGACAAATCGGCTGCTTGTGGATAAGTGGGACGATAATCTTTCGTCAGATAATCAAACTCATCAAGGCTGACATGAATCTTGCGATAGTTCTGTTCTTTGATCACCATGGTCCCGGCTGCAAGATCCCCCATTCGCTGACTATTCTTCGTTAATAATACCACCAATAGTCCGAAACCACCGGTAAGCAGACTATCAATCGGAAAGAGAAGCCAACGAAGCAAATAAGAACTAATGCCGGGTGTAGAACCGTCTGCCTTCACTACACGAATGTTCATCAGATTTTTCCCGAAACTTCGTCCATGATTGAACATTTCACATAGAAACGAATAGCCTAATATCGGCAGATAGACTACAATCATAATAAGAATCATTATAAAATCTGACGAGATTCGGAGTGTAGAAAGCAGGGTAGCCGTTGCGTATACATAGAATCCTATCAGAATAAAATCGATCACCAACGCAATGAGTCGTTCACCAATACTCGCAGGTGTTTGGCTGATACGAACAAATTGCCCGGTAATAATTGTAGTTTCTGCCATTTCTGATTAAAGATTTTTTGTATATCGTTGCAAATATATCATTATTCTCTTACTTTTGTTATTGATTTCAGACAAAACTTATTTGAAACCTTTGGAAAAGCATGAAAGAAGTAACGTTTATCCGTCGGAATATCGATAAATGGAAAGAAGCCGAGAAGGTAGTGGAACAAGCAACAAACTTGTCTCCCGACCGGCTTGCCGATGTATATACGGACCTCACTGCCGATCTGGCGTTTGCACAAACGCACTTTCCTACTTCACGTATTTCCATTTACCTGAACAACCTTGCTTCTGCACTACATAACAAGATTTACCAAAACAAGCGTGAGAAATGGACGAGGATCATCACCTTTTGGACACAAGAAATCCCACAGATCATGTATGATGCCCGTCGGGAACTATTGGTTTCATTTATCATTTTTACCGTCAGCGTGCTGATTGGAGCAGTTTCTGCAGCGGGTGATCTCGATTTTGTCCGTTTGATTCTGGGGAACGGCTATGTGGACATGACTTTGGATAACATAGCCAACGGTGAGCCAATGGCAGTGTATAACGGCTCTTCCGAAGTTCCTATGTTCCTGGGAATCACACTAAATAATATTATGGTTTCCTTCTATTGCTTTGCCATGGGAATCCTAACAAGCTTTGGTACAGGATATATGCTTTTCAATAATGGAGTTATGATCGGCGCATTCCAGATGTTCTTTTTCCAGCATGGCTTACTTGGAGAATCCATGCTTGCCATATGGCTGCACGGGACACTTGAAATCTGGTCTATTATTGTAGCCGGAGCTGCCGGACTGGCTTTGGGCAATGGATGGCTTTTCCCCAGAACATATTCAAGACTGGAATCGTTCAAGAGAGGAGCCAAAAGAGGAGTGAAAATAGTTGTAGGTACAATCCCCATATTCATAATGGCAGGATTTATCGAAAGTTTCATCACGCGCCATACCGAATTACCGGACATACTGAGACTCGGCCTGATCCTTATTTCTCTTGCATTTATTATATTTTACTATATTTATTTACCTAATAAGAAACGACATGGAATCACAAAAGCCTAAAATTGCAATGTATGTGAAACGCTCTTTCGGAGAGAAGTTAAACGCATCTTTTGATTTTATAAGGGAGAACTGGAAGCTGATGCTGAAGTTTACCACATATCTACTTTTACCACTCTGCCTTATCCAAGCCCTGAGTCTGAATGGGATGATGAAAGGAATGATGAGTGCAGCGGACATGGATATTTCTTCCGATGCCGCTCTCTTGATTTCATTCCTCTCATACTATGGCCTTTTTGTACTCATCTGTATCATTGGGATGGTATTGCAAGCTTCCCTCATTTATGCAATGATCCGGACCTATAATGAGCGTGAAGAACGTTTGCAAGGAGTGACCTTGCGAATGTTGACTCCTATGTTGTTCCACAATATCAAAAGACTATTCATCATAGCATTTTTCGGACTATTGTTAACAGTATGTGTCAGTTTTGTATTAGGCGCTTTAAGCATTGCATCCCTCCCTGTCGCATATCTGTTTGCTCTTATCATAGTACTTCTTGCCCTACCACTTGCCCTCTGGGCACCTATCTACCTATTCGAAGATATTTCCATCATGGATGCATTAAAGAAAACTTTCCGTCTGGGCTTTGCTACCTGGGGAGGTATCTTCCTTATTTCTTTAGTTATGGGAATCATAGCCGGCATACTACAGGGAGTCACCTTGGTGCCCTGGTATGTAGCTACAATTGTGAAAATGCTCTTCACTATGAGTGACGTAGGAAGTGAAGCAACCGTATCAGTAGGATATAGTTTCATGCTCTATCTACTGGCCATTGTGCAGGCATTCGGTACTTATCTGGCAATGATTTTTACATTTGTGGGATTAGCTTATCAATACGGACATGCATCCGAAAAGATGGATAGTGTAACGATAGAAAGTGACATTGATAACTTTGACAAACTCTAAATCAATTTAAATGATTCTTTCTCCGGCTGATACATTGGTTTGTGATACTACGCAGCTTGCTGTGTGGCAATCTGACGCAGACTACAACTACAACCGTGAGTTGATAGCCCCCGAAGTGAATATATTCGAATGGCTCAACAGGTGGTTCGGAGAAATATTGCAGAGTATATTCGGCAGTCAGTTTGCTGAAAATTATTCAAAAACGATTCTGATAAGTATTGCTGTCCTCCTACTGCTACTGATCGGCTGGTTCATTTATAAAAAAAATCCGGCAATATTCATACGTTCCCGCAAGAATGCTTTACCTTACACTGTAGGGGAAGATACCATTTATGGAGTTGATTTTGCCAAAGAAATAGCCTCTGCCCTTTCCCGCCACGATTACAGGGAAGCAGTCCGACTGCTATATTTGCAGACACTGAAACAACTCAGTGACGAAAAACGTATTGACTGGCAACTCTACAAAACGCCTACACAATATATTTATGAAGTACGGATGCCTGCATTTCAGAGGTTAACCCATCACTTTTTGCGGGTACGCTATGGAAACTTTGAAGCAACGGAAGAATTGTTTCAGACCATGCAGTCCTTACAGGGAGAAGTCAAGAAAGGAGGCGTTGTATGAAAGGAAATCACTTGTTTATCATCTGTATTGCCGTCTTTTTACTCTTAATGTTCGCGATAGAATGTAGATTACCCAAAAAGTTTGTGTGGGCTCCTAGTTTCAGCCACTACGATAAACAACCTTTCGGATGTGCCGTTTTCGACAGTTTGCTGTCTACGTCGTTACCAAAGGGGTATTCTTTATCTCGAAAAACCTTTTACGAACTGGAACAGGAAGACACAATCTCTCGTAGAGGCATATTAGTAGCCGCTAATAACCTGTCTCTGACAGATGTGGATGTAGAAGCAATACTAAAGATTGCAAAACGGGGAAATAAGATTATGCTGGTGAGTAACTCTTTCAACAGAAGTTTAGAAGATACATTGGATTTTAATAGTAGTTATTCCTACTTTAGCCCGACATTATTAAAAAAATATGCTGCTGCATCATTGGAGAAAGATACTCTCTTCTGGATAGGAGATTCTGCCGTATATTCCCGGCAATCTTTCAATTTCTATCCTCAATTGTGTTCTTCTTACCTCGTGCCCGATTCGCTTCCGGCTAAGGTACTGGCAGAAAAGGGTATTCCAAGTGTCCCGGTTGCCTTGTCCTATCCATGGGGAAAAGGCGAAATAATCCTGATCTCCACTCCCCTACTCTTTACTAATTATGGAGTATTAGATGGAAAAAATGCAACTTACATTTTCCGCCTATTATCCCAAATGGGAGATTTACCCATTGTCCGCACCGAAGGTTACATGAAGCAAACGGCTCAAATACAGATGTCCCCTTTCCGGTATTTCCTTTCTCAAAGACCGCTAAGATGGGCTTTGTATTTGACAATGTTCACCATTATCCTCTTCATGGTGTTCACCGCCCGAAGGAGGCAACGGGTAATTCCTGTCATCCACCAGCCGGAAAACAAATCGCTGGAATTTACCGAACTGATAGGAACTCTTTATTTTCAAAAGAAAGATCATGCCGACTTGGTGCATAAAAAGTACATCTACTTTGCAGAAGAATTGAGAAGAGAAATTCAGGTAGATATAGAGGAAGTAGCAAATGACGAACACTCTTTCAGCAGAATAGCCCAAAAGACCGGTATGAATACAGAAGAGATCGGTGAGTTTATCCGTTCCGTCAGACCAGTGATTTATGGAGGGCGCACCATCTCTGTAGAGCAGATGAAGTATTTTATTAATAAGATGAATGAAATAATAGATCATATATAAAGAAGAAATTTATGGAAGAGAATATTGAAAAACGAGTAGATTTGACTCTCTTTTCCGAGAAGATACAAGAGTTGAAAGACCAGATTGCATCTGTCATCGTAGGTCAGGAGCAAATGGTGGACTTGGTATTGACTGCCATTTTAGCAAATGGGCATGTCTTGATAGAAGGTGTGCCGGGAGTAGCAAAAACACTGCTGGCCCGTCTGGTTGCCCGCTTGATTGATGCGGATTTCAGCCGTATTCAGTTTACTCCGGACCTAATGCCAAGCGATGTACTGGGTACAACTGTATTTAATATGAAAACCAATGACTTTGATTTTCATCGGGGCCCCATCTTTGCCGACATCGTATTGGTGGATGAAATCAATCGTGCTCCGGCCAAGACACAGGCTGCCCTGTTCGAAGTAATGGAAGAGCGTCAGGTCAGTATTGACGGAATGACTTATCCTATGGGGGAGCTTTATACAATTCTGGCTACTCAAAATCCTGTAGAGCAAGAAGGTACTTATAAACTACCCGAGGCGCAGCTCGACCGTTTCCTGATGAAAATAACAATGGACTACCCAACTCTGGATGAAGAAATAAACATCCTGGAACGCCATCATACAAATGCCGCATTCGTGAAACTGGAGGACATCGCTTCTACCATTACCAAAGAAGAGCTCTTATCTCTCCGCAAGCTGATGAACCAGGTATTTATTGATCGTACATTGCTTCAATACATTGCCATGATTGTACAGCAGACGCGCACCAGCAAAGCCGTATATCTGGGAGCTTCTCCACGTGCATCTGTCGCTATGCTGCAGACCTCTAAAGCATACGCTCTATTGCAGGGACGTGATTTCGTAACACCGGAAGATATAAAATTTGTTGCTCCATACGTACTCCAGCACCGCCTGATTCTGACTGCAGAGGCCGAAATGGAAGGATATTCGCCAGTAAAAGTAACCCAACGCCTGATTGATAAGGTAGAAGTACCGAAATGATTTTAAACCGACGCTTTTATATTGCCCTCAGCCTGATTATCCTGTTACTGAGTAGCGGGTATACTTTTGCTCCGCTCTTTGTTCTCGGGCAATGGATGCTTTTTGTCATGCTCCTGGTCGTATTAGCGGAAGGATATATGCTTTACCACGTCCATGGTATACGGGCATTTCGCCAATGTTCATCACGTTTTTCAAACGGAGATGAAAATACGGTGAACATTCGGGTAGAGAGCGGTTATCCGTATACAATATCCGTGGAAGTCATTGATGAAATACCTTTTATATTCCAGCAACGAAATATAAATTTCCAGATAAAGCTCCAGGCAAATGAAGGCAAAACTATCAGCTATCAATTACGACCCACCCATCGGGGAATCTATAATTTTGGACGGATTCGTGTATTTGTACAAGGCCGGATGGGATTACTTTCGCGCCGCTATACCTGTGGTGATACCCAAGATATCAAAGTCTATCCATCCTACCTGATGTTACATCGTTATGAATTGCTGGCAATAAGTGATAATCTTACGGAATTAGGTATAAAACGTATCCGTCGCGTAGGACATCGCACTGAGTTTGAGCAGATAAAGGAATATGTAAAAGGCGATGATTATCGCACGATAAACTGGAAAGCAAGTGCCCGCAAGCACGAGCTTATGGTAAATGTGTATCAAGACGAACGTTCCCAGCAAATTTATAGTGTGATAGACAAGGGACGGGTTATGCAACAGGCTTTTCGTGGAATGACCTTACTTGACTATGCGATAAATGCCTCATTAGTTCTTTCGTACGTTGCCATGCGGAAAGAAGACAAAGCCGGGCTCATAACCTTTGATGAACATTTCGATACCTTCGTACCGGCATCAAGCCGTCCCGGACATATGCAGACATTGCTTGAAAATCTCTATAGTCAAGAAACTACTTTCAGTGAAACGGACTTTTCTTCCTTATGCGTACATCTGAACAAGCATGTCAACAAACGTAGCCTTTTGATTTTATACACCAACTTCTCCAGTATGGGAAGCATGAACAGACAGTTAGCATACCTGCAACAACTAAATCGACAGCACCGCCTGCTGGTAGTGTTTTTCGAAGATGCTGACTTGAAAGCCTATATTGCTACTCCTGCCTCAGATACGGAAGGATACTATCGCCATGTTATTGCCGAAAAATTTGCCTTTGAAAAACGTTTAATTGTCTCTACACTAAAACAGCATGGCATTTATTCTCTATTGACCACGCCCGAAAATCTCTCTATTGATGTAATTAATAAATATCTGGAGATGAAATCGAGACAGTTACTCTAATCAACCTCCGAGAATACACAAGCAAATACCCAGAAATAGGGATTGCCTAACCGAATGTTTTCTTCGATCTTTGCACAAGAAATTACGATAGATGAAGAAGCTCTGTTTATTATTACTCATTCAGATAGAATGTATATTTTCCCTACCTGTATATGGGCAGGATTCAATTAATATAGGAAACCGCCATTCTTTGTTTTCCAATATATTAAACGAAGAAAGATCCTATTGGATTTATAAACCAGAACAACGACCAGGAGAATCTGCTCAAGATTATCCGGTTCTTTACTTACTGGATGGGGATGTCTTTTTTCACTCCGTAGTAGGATTTACGCGCTTTTTTTCTTCCTCAAGAATATCTTCCTTGCCTCCCTGTATTGTTGTTGCCATCCTGAATACAGACCGCACAAGGGATTTTACTCCTACCTTCTCGTCTGCACGACGAGATGGCAGCATTCACCCAGAAGATAAACCGCAAGGAGGAGGTGCAGAGCAATTCTATCGTTTCCTGACAGAAGAACTGCGTCCGGAAGTAGAAAGAAAAGTTCCCTGTAGTGGCCGTCACTTCTTAGCAGGACACTCATATGCCGCTTTATTCACGCTACAGACATTACTTGATCATCCTGAATCTTTCGAAGCGTTTATAGCAATAGATCCCAGTCTATGGTGGGATCGTGGCATTTTTCTAAAACAAGCGGAAATAAAAATCAGGCAAAAGAACTATTCCGGAAAACAGCTATATGTTGCTTTTGCCACGCGCCAACGCCCTGATGTAAAATTAGTGCAATTCTCGTTGGCCGACAGCTTAAATATGAAAATTATTCCGGATATGGAGAATCAACATTTACGCGTTGTATTCAAAAAGTTCCCGGAAGAGGTACATGGTACAGTTGCACTCCCAGGATTTTATGATGGCCTTAAATCACTGTTTATGCGTCAATCAGAAAGAACAGAAAGAGTAACAAAGTAAGGTCACCCACCGGACAAATACCTATAAGACACTTACCTTATATTCTGAATTATAATATTCTACTGCCATCTGATATTCAGCAATATTCTTCTCTTTAGCCAATAAGCTCAGTTTTGCCTTATCAGCAGAAGATATATTATTGCCATAATAAATGGCTGTAGGCTTCATCATAACTTTAACAGATTCTTTTTCATAAGAACCCGGACAAATCAATCGCCATTCATTTTCATATCCCCAGCATTTCGCTTTATTCAAAAATACTTTCAAATAAATAAATACGTCAGGCAAAGCAATACTGCTATTATTTTCTCCTTTAAGGCTTATAAGAAAATCATCCATTAAACTTTTTCCTATATGAGTTGCATCAAGTCTTTTATCTGAATAGATTACCGGAAAAAGTATTGCCGGGTGACTACCGGGTTGCGTATCACTTGTTAGAAAAACAACTTGCTTTATATCATATTCCAACACAAACCCGCTATGTCTATCAGCATAATGTGACCACATCAGCATATTATCCTTTCTCTCTGTAAAACATGCAATCTTACAGCTTTCTTTTACACTCTCCACTGATTGATCTAATAAATCCCCGATAAATTCAAGATATTCATTAATTTTATCACTATAAATGCCCTTATCGCCATATGTAGTTCCTTCATAATAAGCCTCACGCAGTATCTGATCCGCTACCTCATCCTCTTCCCCCTTCCAAAAATTAAAGCATTGCATCTCCTTAGCAATTTTATCAATCTTCGGATCTCCAGGGTACTTTTTTCTCATATCCTCCTCAACCAAACTATTTATCTTACTCAGTGTATAAAGAAACCAGTTTTTATTCAGCACTTCCTCATAATTCTTTAGTATCTCCTCTTTATTGTAGCAAACCAAAGAATCAAACGGATCATTAAAATTACGAGGATTACCGGCATAGACTTCATCATCTCTAAATGAATCTAAATTATACTCTTGACAGTTCCGATATCGATATAGTTTTGAAGGTATATTTTTTGCCACCAAATCATGGAGTTTAGAGAACAGTCCACTTGCCTCCGGTGAAGTAGGTTCTCCACGTTTAAGAGGAATAATTTCACTCATCAATATTTTCTCAAACTCCTCTTTAAAATTAGATGTTTCCATTGTGTTTTATATATCAAGTATAATATCTGTGCATACTAAGAATCTCATTATGCAAAAATAGTGTTTATTTACGTAGCTGACAGCCCGATTTCAAAGTTTCTTTGTTACGATCTCTTTTATACTGTTAATTATCTGAATAGTTTAAATACCCTGCAAAACCGTATCACTAAAATATTTGTTTCTAATAAAGGGGTGTTAGTTTTGCCCGGATTCTAAAATCGAGTAAATAAAAAGATAACCATGAAAAAAGAAGTTTCTGAAGTGCTCAAAAAAGAGCAAAATAATGAAAGTTGTATCCATCTGTATCTGGAAGAATGTGGCTGGTGTGCTTATGAAGTTTCAGCTTATCTGCTTATGAACCTCTTAGGAGGAAAATGTATCGTCGAGAAAATAGAACAATGCGGATCAAAAATTGTTCGGGCACTAATGAATATAGATTTATTAGGCGACATTAATTATGGCGATTATCGCTACGCTGGGCTAAACTCATACAATTTACAACTGATAGGAAAAGATAAGGTTGATAAGCAATCATTTATTCATTGGAGAAAGAATGTATAAGGAAAAGCTGGATGTAAGCCACACTCAAAAAAAGGAAACAGACTAAGAAGGAGATTAAAATATAATTCCCAGTAAATTAACAAAAGCGCAATTCTGCTTGTTTATGAGTTGCGCTTTTGGTATTTTTGCAATCATTATATATGATATGATAAACAAGAGACATAATAAAAAAGTTTTTTCTTCATAATACCAACATGAAAAGACGAAAAAAAATCATCTTGATTATTGGTGGAATACTTCTGTTTTCGTTCATAGTTTTTGGTGTGATAGGTTATTTCATAGCTCGCAATAGTTTTAAAAACCCGCCAGAACATTATGTAGCTATCGGGGGACGGGTATATACAGCTGTACCCGCTATGATGATAGATTCAGTCTATGATTCATTAAACCTTAGTGGACGTGGTATTAAGATTGGAGTATTAGATACCGGATTTGGGGGATTGAGGCAACGTTCTTGGACTAAAAACTTGCATGTAACCGCCTATGCTAATTTTATAGATGGAGATACTTTGGATTTTTTTAAGGAAGAGTCTGGCAGAGAAAGGGACCACGGAGCATACTCTTGTGCATGTATAGGAGGACAACTTGCAGGAGACACCATAAAAGGATTGGCATGGAATGCTGAATATTATTTAGCTGAAATAGATGATTTTGATTCCGAACCACGTCTGGAGGAAGTACGCATGATGAATGCGATACGTTGGTTACTGACTCATAATATAGATATAATAACTTCTTCTTGTGGCTATACAATTTTTGATGATTTCGACGGATATTCTGTTCAGATGCTTGACGGACATACATCCCGCATTTCATGTTTTGTAGATAGTATTCTTCAAGCCAATCCTAACTTAATATTTATCCAAAGCATGGGTAACGAGGGCAACAAACCTTGGCGTTATAACAACTTCCCAGCAGATGTTCGGGAAGTGATAGCCGTAGGGGCTGTAGAAGATGATGGTATGACCCGCGCCGATTATAGTTCTCTTGGTTGGGAAGGAACTGAATATATAAAACCTGATATATGTGCTTATGTACAACCTCCTCGCAGAGGTACTTCATTCTCAGCACCTTCTATAGCAGGATTATGTGCTACTTTATTAGAACAGAAAAAAATGAGCAGAAAAGAACTTATCCATCTTTTGCACACTTCAGCGCTTAATGCTTCCATGCCCAATCGAGAAATAGGCTACGGAATGCCGCAAACCTCCCAGATGACACCATAGTAATATAAATTGCTTTCAGAAGACTTCCCCTAAATTAAACGATATACTAACATTTAAAACAAAAAACACCCAGCTTTACATTATTGAGTGTAAAACTGGGTGATTTTCAATATTTATTGCGGTGCGTACGGAAGATGAACCTTAGTTTTATTCCTCACGTAATCAATATCTTAGCAAGCTCTTAATTCTTTCTCCCACTAATAACCCCACGTGTGCAATTCTTTAGATTGCTTGGTGTTGCGGTGGTTGTTTGAGTTTCTGCAAAGATAATAATTTTCTGCGAAAACAAGGCTTTTAATGAAATATTGCATAATAAAGACTTTAACATATCTAAAAATTACATATCTTTGTGCTATTAATTAAACACTCAGATTGTTATGGAATGTATTTATTGCAAACAGAATATACCAGATAACGCTAAATTTTGCCCATTTTGTACCCAACAAATTAGGTGTATAGAATGTAATGAACCCCTCTTTCCCAATGCAAAGGTATGTATTAATTGTGGAAAAGCATTGAATATAGAAGTTAATGCAAATATGAATACTATTGAATTTTCAGAGACTAAAAATTCACGTTCTTTTAAAGCATGCTTTACTGATACAGTTGGTGGTAGTATAGGTGAAGCTATTGGATTGATTATAAACGACAAATTACCTGTTAAAAATACATTTAAATCAAAGACACAAATCTCTGCAAGCTTACTTCCTCATAATAGTAGTGAAGGAGAGAATATAGATACGGTAGAAGTCGTAGACGATGAATTGGAACAACTTAATCAAGTATTCAAAAATAGCAATGGAAAAACATCCTTACAAGAAACAAGATTGAAAGCTAAATCTAAAAGAGATGCGGGTATAAGATTGACATTGCTATTTATGTATTATCAATATAAATTAGGTATTGAAGAAGTTCAAAGAATAGATTTAACTAAAATTTTAAGAGATGCGAGCTTAGAAGATTCCAATTGGCGTACTTGGTTAATTAATAATAATTTAGTAGGTGTAAAGGAAGATAAAGTTGAACTAAAGGCTCCGGGAAGAGATGCGGCTAAAGAATTTTTATTAGAAGTCCTAAATCCTGAAATAGAAGATAAATGGAAATTAGGTACTTCACGTACAAGCAAGAGAGGAAAAAAGAAAGAAAGTAATGATGAAACTGAAATTTGATGACTTTTGCAAAGCTTCTGAAATTGCATTTCAAAAGAAAAAAATAGATGCTGCTGTTTTAATAATTTGGTATCACCAAAAGGTATCAAATAGAAATTCAATATCTATAAATGAAATAAATAATTATTTTAAACAGGCTCACTTGCCAGAATATAATAAATTTCGATTATCAGAACATTTAAGATTAGATAAAAGAATAACAAAGGGTGAAAATGGTAATTATAAACTCAATAGAGCTATTCTTGAGGTATTAGACCAGAAATTCAACCATTTATTTGAAGATGAAACGAAAGTTCAACTCCAAATATCTTTAGAAAATACTCCTTTTTTAGAAAATACAGATATTGAAAATGCTCATAAAATGGCAGAATTGTATCTAATTATTTTTTGTTTTGAAAATTCTGCAAGGCATTTTATATTGAAAATATTTTCATTAAATTTTGGTGAGGACTGGTGGAATATTATAAAAAATACAGATTTTAAAAAGAAAGTAGAAGAACGCATGTCGCGTGAGCAAAAACTGAAATGGATTTGCCAACGAGGGACATCCCCTCTATTTTATTTGGATTGGAGTGATTTATTAAAAATTATACGAAAATACGAAAATTTATTCACACCCTTTATTGCTGATTTAAAATTCATAGAACTACGATTTGAAGAGCTTGAAAGAGTTAGAAATATTATTGCGCATAATGGTATTATACCTGATAAAAATGATATAAATCGATTAATTTTATATTTTCAAGATTGGTGTAAACAACTTAAGGAGCTTTCCATCTGATTATTTATAAATAATCAGATTATGATAAAACTTGTCTTTTCATTTCATAATTACTCTTATTTATTAAACAAACCTAACCTTTGAGCAAAATTTACAGCCTCAATCGAATTATTGGCTTTTAGCTTTTGCAATATATTCTGTCTATGGCTATTTATGGTATTTATACTAACTTTCAAAGTATTTGCTATCTCTTTACTTAACAAGCCTTGCTTCATCAAACGCAAAACCTCCAACTCTCTATTTGTTAAAGGTTCATCCAATGTATCAGATAAATCTATAAAAATCTGTTCTCCAGTTTTAAAGTTATATAGGTGGCTTTTAATAATTTCTGATTCATGGCTTGCGTCAACATCAATAACTGACAACATAAGCCAAATGTTGCCTGATCTATCTAACTCAACAATCTGTTCCTGCTCTATTATACGGATATATTCACCTCGTAGATTCCTCACCCGCATTTCATGAATGGCTTTATAGTTCATTTTTTCTTCATTGGAGAACGAACTCAATATTGAATAGATTTTCTTTCTTACAAGTAATCCGTAGTATATATCATCCGGATGTATAACCTCTACTACTGGCTGATGCCCGTCTATAAACAATCTATGGGAATCAAGCCCATATAATTCAGGAATATTATCAGAAACAAATACGAATTTTTTTGTGTAGCAATCAAACGCCAACACAATACTGTGCGTAACTTCCGAGAGTTTTTTCCAGTCCTTTTTCCTTTCTTCGAGAATGGAATAGTCTACCTCATCAAGTAGTATGTTTGATGTCGGGAGTAAGTTTATTATTTGCTTCTCAATTTCCTCAATTATCATATTTTAAAAATATCTGATTATTAGACATTTGCACGTTCTCTCATTATAAATGACTATTGCCTTTAGAGTCTATTGCTTCTATCTTTGCACAAAGATAATGAAATCAGTATAAGTATAAGATAAATAGATGTTTAATATTTTAATTCATGTAGTATGATAAAGAAAATTTGTTTAATGACACGTAGCGGAAAAGAGGTTGTAGGGCGTAGAGTAGTTGTTACTTCTGAGTTTGAAGCTAACAGGGAAAATATTTGGTGTAAAATTCAGGATATTGATACCTTAAGAGAAATTTGTAAGCCAAAAGCCAGTTTTATATCTTATGATAATACTTCTCCTACTTGGAAAGAAGGAAAATCTTTTTGCTTTAAAATGTTCCTACATGGATTTATTCCAGTAGGAAAACATACAATAAATGTAATCAAAATGGATAAAAGCACAGGAGAGATAGTAACAAATGAGTATAATAAAAAGGTGACTATATGGAATCATTATATCAACATGGAAGATGTTTCTCCTAATGTTACAAGATATACAGATATGGTCGATTTATATGCAGGTGGTTTAACAGCTCTTGCCGCTTGGTGGACGCTTAAATTTTATAAGCATAGGCAGAAAAAATGGCAGAAGATAGCAAAAAACTTATAAAACAATTACACATTGTCTTCTAAGAAAGATTATGCCAAAATGGGATTTAACAGAAAAGCAAATATATAAATTGCTAAAGCATCCTTGCCAAAAGGAAAAAGCTGTAATAGAAGAAATAACTTCTGCATATCTTGAATTTGTTGAAGATTTATTCGATTATCTCAATAGAGAGCATGATAATAAAATCCGTATCAGGCAATTAAATATGAGTTATATAGATTTCGGAACAATAAAAGCATTAGAAGAAACCTCTCCTACTGAAAATAGCAAACTGAAAATCATATATCTTGATAAACTTTTGTCTTTGATAAATATGGAACAAGAACTAATCTATCGCCAAATGGAATATCCAAAATTTTTCATCAATATAGAATCTGATTGGAAATCTCCATTCTACTTAAACAATGAGGTTATTAAAATCGTAGATATAATGGAATTGGTTTGTGGTATTTTTTATATCAGAGATGGAATAGTTCGGATTGATAACAAAGACATCTTTTTAAGTGATGTTGCCCGGATTTTTGAAAAGATGTTCAACATTAATTTTGGAGATATATACAAAAAAGAAATTGCGGTTATCAAAAGGAAACCTACTAAGATAACAGAATTTTTAGATAGCTTGAAAGTCGCTATTATAAAAAAGAGCAGAGATAATGGTTATAACCATTTGTAAAAAGGAATTTTATGTTGTATTGATAATCAACGTACTACAAATTATTTATGGGGGATTAGGTGTACCATTCCCCCATTTTCTTTGCTTCCCTTTTCCGAACTTTGCTTCATCAATCGATTGACAATCTTAATGTATAATCAGAAAAATGAAGCAATATGTATGTAGATAGTTACGAGTTCAAAGACTGGATGCAAAAGCTACTTGATAAACTGGAAGAAGTAGGCAAAGATGTAAAAAATTTGCAAACCAACCCAGAAGTAATGCCGAATGACAAACTTTTGGATAATCAGGATTTATGCCTGTTATTCAAAGTCAGTACCCGGACATTGCAGAGATTGAGAAGCAAGAAACTGCTGCCCTTTATGATGATTAGCGGAAAAGCCTACTATCGGGCTTCCGATGTGCGTGAGTTCATAAAGGAACGGTTCGATGTGGGCACGCTCCGAAAGTTCGAGAAAGAACACGGAGCGAATAAGTAAGAGTGAAATTCATCCCGGAGCTGTACACGTGGCAGTTTCGGGATGTTTTTCTTTTGGCAAGTCTGTATTTACTTCCCTGCTGATATTGTTCCCTCTTCCCTATAAGATGCTTCAAACTGTTTGGTAAGCGCAATAATCTGTTGGTTCGTCTTTACCAGTTCAACAGTGTATTGTTCCAGTTTGTAAAGCAAAGTAAGTGCTTTCTTCTCCGCAAAATTGGAATGAAGCTCTTTCACTACCTGATTATAGTTATTGCTGATACTCCTGAACTGACTGAATAACTGGGAGAGTTGAATGTAATAATCAACCTTGCTTTTATCAATCCTAAGCACCTTAAACGACTTCCCGAAAATACAGTTCTTAATGAAATGCGCTTTTACCTTGTAGCCTGACTGGTCGTAAAAGGCTAAGAACTTGGCGTTCTCCACATCGTCCAAATTCAGGGAATAACGGTGTGTTCGTGGGTCAAGTTTAGGCTTGCGCCCACCTTTGTTAAATGACTTCTTTTTCTGTTCCATAATTATAATTATTTACTGGTTTTACGACTTCGGAGTAAAACCAACCACCTTTTAAGGTGGCAAGGTTTTGAGGCACAAAAAACGAAGTGCGGGCCTCAAAACACAACTTGCTGTTATCATGTGATAACAAAAATCTTCCCTATGGTCAGATTACAAAAGCAAGCGATTTGGCTTCCTCCTATGTCTGTTTGTCGGTTACAAAATTACAGACAGCAATTTACCTCTGAAATATGCCCTATTACGCCAAATTGGGACATAAACGGACAAAGTAACCCCATTTTTAAAAGCATTTGTTTTTACCCTTTTCTTTGCTGAAAATTGATTGAATGGTAGCAATATATAAGGCAGTCAAACAAAGTTTGAATATGGCTTTAAACCATATTTGAGAACCGTTTAGAAGTATAGCAATACTGCTATAAAATCGGCTTGTTCCCTTTCAATCAGTATCAGAAATTAATCAACCTATTTATAAACCATTAAAATTTGAAGGCATGGCAGAAGTAAAACAATCATTACAGGAAATAGCAAGTAAGGAACTGGAAAGCTATAAATCGGTGTTCCTTAAAAAGCGGACGGTTTGCAACCGTCAAAGCGTGTACATAAGTGGAGAGATACAGAAACATATCATGCAGATTGTAGGCGTGATTACGGGCAAACAAGTAAGCATCGGAAATTTCATTGATAACGTACTGGAAGAACATTTAAGTACGCACAATGATGTTCTTTCAGTTCTCTACCGGGAAGAAATGCAGAAAGGAATCTTCAACCAGCCAAAAGAGAAAGACGTATGAATATCGTAACTATTGAGGAACAGACCTTTAAACAGGTGTGCGGGCGGTTCTCCGGTTTCGTCAGTCAGGTGGAACGGATTTGCAGAGAAAATACCCGTCAGCCGGAGAAATGGTTGTCAGGTCGTGAAGTGTGTGCCCTGCTCGGTATCAGCATCCGAAGTTTACAGAACTATCGGGACAGTGGTAAATTGGGCTACTCCCAAATCGGTAATAAACTGTACTACAAATCTGCCGATATTGAAAAACTGGTTGCAGAATGTACGATAAACCAAGTTTCAGGAAAGGAAAACAACTATATACCAACCAACAAATAAATATCGCCTTATGAAAAGAAAACAAGATGTCAATTCAGAAACAAACCAATTTTTCACCCTACCGGCTATTGTCGGTACATGGGAAAGTTTTAATCTCCATCCTACGGTGATGATATACCAAAGCAAGAAGAAGTATCTCCTTTCGATGCTCCATGTTTCGGATAACGGACAGGCGCAACCTGCCACTTACGAGATACAAAAGGAAGATAGCCGTTACTTCATCGTTTCAGCCTTTAAACGGCTTTATATCGGCTATGACGAGGTAAAAGACAGCCTTTCCATTTCTTATTATGGCGAGTATTTGCGTAACTGACAGGTGAAATATGTCAATCATTCAAACCAATTATAAATCAATAAAACGATATAACAAGATGGAACTGATAAACGGCAATAGTGGGATAATTAAGGATTTCTTTCAGTCTATGGATAGAATGTTAGACGGTATCAGCCGACTGGCAAAGGAAAGCAGACCGCATTTGAACGGTGAAAAGTTTCTAAGCAACCGGGAAGCATCCAAATATTTGAAAGTAAGCATCCGCACGCTGCAAGAATGGAGAGTTACGGGCATTATCCCATACATTCAGATAAAAGGCAAAATAATCTACCGTCAAAGCGATATAGAACGGCTTTTGCAGACCTACTACAACAAGGAACGGCAGGAATAATCTGCTACCCTTAAAAAACACATTTTTTTCTGAAATTGACTAAGAACATTAACTCTATCAGTGTAGTAGTCCGTCTGTGCAAGCCTTTGGAAGAAAATACTACCCGGAGCGTAGCGCAGGCGTGGAGATTTTCTTTCAAACCCTTTAGGGCTTGGGCTTGAACGGACGGAATACGGAGCTTACCTTTGTTAATGTTTTATTCAGCTTCGGAAAAAGTACATTCTCACCCTTTTAGAAAATTTCTTTCTACATTTGCCATATCACGCATAATAGAGCTATCCAAAACTTTTGCATAATGTTGTGTCATTCTGATATTGGAATGCCCCAAAATTTTAGATACATTTTCCATTGATACATCATTGGCGAGAAAAACAACGGTAGCCGCAGTATGTCTTGCAACATGAGTAGTTAGGCGCTTGGTAATGCCGCATAAATCAGCGATTTCTTTTAAGTAGGCATTCATGCGCTGATTACTGATTACAGGTAAAAGCACACCTTTCTTTATACACTCTGCATTATCTTGATATTTCCTCAATATCCTTTGAGGAATGGATAAAACGGGGATATTGCACATCTGATTGGTTTTCTGCCGTGCCTTGCGTATCCACAAAGCACCGTTATTGTCTTTTATCAAGTGTTCACGACTTAATTGCTGTACATCAACAAAAGCAAGTGCAGTGAAACAGCAAAAGACAAAAATATCTCTTACCTGCTCCAAACGTTTGATAGCAAATTCCTTGTTCATCAGAATATCCAGTTCCTCACGTGAAAGGAACTCAACATTTACTTCCTCCTGCTTGAAGTGGATGCCGTAAAACGGGTCTTTCTTTATCCAGTCGTTAGCCAAAGCAATGCGGACAACCTTTTTCAAGTTCTTCAAATGTTTCAATGCAGAGTTGTTTTGGCAATGCTTATCAGTTTTCAGCCAAAAATCAAAATCACGGATAAATTGTCCGTCCAGTTCTGCCAGCATTATATCATCACGGTGGTAACAACTGCGGATATACTCTTTCAGGCGGTTTATGGAAGTATCATATTTGGTGACGGTACTTTCCGTATATTCTTTACCAATCAGGGCACGGCATTTCTCGTTATGCTCCGCATAAACTTCCAATAAACTACGTTGTACTTTGTCCCGTCCGTAGAAACAATCCTTTATTATATCGGCTGTTATTGGCTTGTTGTCTATTTCCAGTTCACGGTGTATCTGTAATACTTTGGCACGAACCGTATTTATATAGTGGTTCAGTTCGGTGGCTACACGGTCTTTTCCTTTGGAACATTCCTTTTTCTGATTCCATAAATCTACGGGAATGCTCCGTTTAATCATAACTTCGGCTACTCGCTTGTTTACGGTGATGCGCATACAAATAGGAGCTTCACCGTTTTTCAGAAGTTTCGCTTTCTTGATGATGAACAATACGCTTAGTGTGTTTCTTTTCACTGCTCCCATAATTCTTTGTTTTTTAAGTGGTGCAAAATTAGTTTGTTACACTCAAAAACCAGCTACGCAAAAAGCTGACAATCAAAGACAAATGCGTCAATTCGTGGGAGCAAAAACTGTTTTCAAAAAGTCCCACGAATAAGCCACGTGAGAACTGCCTAAAACTGCTATTTTTTGCCGAAGCAGAGCAAAAGAAAAAGCTCTGAAATCCTTGAATTTCAGAGCTTTGCTTTCTTTTGCTATTTGCTTTCGCGGTGCGTACGGGACTCGAACCCGTGACCCCATGCGTGACAGGCATGTATTCTAACCAACTGAACTAACGCACCATAATTTCATTTTTAATTGCTATCTCTCTCGATTGCGGTTGCAAAGGTAGACAATTCTTTGAAACCTGCAATAGCTTGGAAGAAATATTTTTCATCTTTTTTAAACTAAGCTTGATTATAAGATATTTATATTACCTTTGTCTGACGAAAAAAAATCGAATAACAAATCAAAATGAACCAAAAGCGAGAAAAACCATGAGAAATACTCCTATTGAACGTAAGTTGATAGACGAAACCATCGAAGCATTTCAAATTGCCGACTTTGGAAAGGCTACTATCCGCGAAGTAAAAGCAATTGCTGCCAAAGCAGAAGCTGAGTCAGGTATAGAATTCATAAAAATGGAAATGGGTGTACCGGGTCTGCCTCCTTCGGCAGTAGGTGTGAAAGCTGAAATCGAAGCACTACAGAAAGGAATTGCCAGTCTCTACCCCGACATCAATGGATTACCTGCCCTGAAAGAAGAAGCTTCACGTTTTATCAAAGCTTTCATTAATGTAGATTTAAAGCCCGAAGGGTGTGTACCAGTTACCGGTTCTATGCAAGGAACTTTTGCCTCATTTCTTACTTGCAGTCAATGTGATGAAAAGAAAGATACGATATTGTTTATCGACCCGGGATTTCCTGTGCAAAAACAACAGTTGGTGGTCATGGGACAAAAGTTTGAAACCTTTGATGTATATGACTTCCGTGGTGACAAACTAAAAGAAAAGCTGGAAAGCTATCTTGAGAAAGGCAATATTTCTGCTATTGTTTACTCAAACCCTAACAATCCCAGTTGGATATGTTTAAAGGAAGAAGAACTGCGTATTATCGGAGAACTTGCCACGAAGTATGATGTAATTGTCCTGGAAGATCTGGCTTACTTTGCAATGGACTTCCGCCAGGATTTGAGCAAACCATTCCAACCGCCTTATCAACCGTCAGTGGCACATTATACAGACAATTATGTATTGCTTATTTCCGGCTCTAAAGCATTCAGTTATGCCGGACAACGCATCGGAGTAAGCTGCATCTCAAACAAATTGTACCATCGCTCCTACCCTGGACTCACCAAGCGATACGGAGGTGGCACATTTGGTACAGTATTCATTCATCGGGTACTTTATGCTCTTTCTTCAGGTACCAGCCACTCTGCACAATACGCACTTGCTGCCATGTTGAAAGCTGCTAACGAAAGGCAATACAACTTCCTTGATGAGGTAAAGATATATGGTGAACGTGCACACAAATTAAAAGAAATTTTCCTTCGTCATGGTTTCCATTTGGTATATGACAATGATTTGGGTAATCCTGTTGCCGATGGTTTCTACTTTACCATTGGCTATCCGGGTATGACCAGTGGAGAACTTGCTAAAGAATTGATGTATTATGGTGTCAGTGCCATATCACTGATTACAACAGGTAGCCACCAGGAAGGTTTACGCGCTTGTACTTCTTTCATTCAGGATCATCAATACGCGCAATTAGAAGAACGGATGGCAATCTTTGCAGAAAACCATCCGGTGAAATAAGTAAATAGAAAGAATAAATTTACCAGTTAGTGCCGGTATCCCACCACAAACGGGTACCGGCATTATCATCCCCACCCAAAGCATTGACTAATGCACGATACTGCTCCGGATTCTCCGTTTGTAAACCTCCGGGAAAATTTAACCGACGTATCATGATTTCCGTATCGACGCAACCGTCCTTACTGTGGTTGAAGCGTACAGGGAAAAGACGTGGGTATCCTGTTCTACGCTGTTCCGCCCAAGCTTCACATCCTTCCGGAAACATCGCTAACCACTTCTGAGTCATAATCTTTTCTAATTTTATATCCCGGCCAGCTGTTTCAATCCACTTTGGAGACACTGTACAACGTGCCTTTATATTATTTTCAGTATCATATGTATCCACAAAATCAGCAGCCAATTTATCACTATTCAAATAATCTGCTGTTTGCGATATACCATGTTGACGCAAAGATGCAGTAACCCCTCTCTCGTAACAGGTACCGGCATTTTCACTTGTCCAGTCCCGTAAAGCAGCTTCTGCTCGTAAGAACCAAACCTCAGCTGCAGTCATAAGAATAGCATCTGTCTTTTGAGTGGCTTGCAATTTAGATAAACCAAGATAAGAAGTATGAGAGAAACAAGTCCCCTGCCGGATACCACGATATTGTCCCGTATATGCCTTATCCTGACAAGTAGCAAAATAAACAGCTTTCCGGGGATCTTCGTAACCGTTCATAATAGATTCCATAGGAGCACTCATATAAGTTTCATTCCACACCAGATTAAGTTCACCCAGCGGATTGGTATATCCACTCTGAGTTGAGACAGCTACCAGTTCATTTTCCGTTTCCAACACTCCATATTCATTATTAAATGCTTTGAGAAACTCTGAACGTGATTTTTCCTTATCCGCCAATGCAATACGCATGGCAAGTCTCATTCTCAATGAATTGGCAAACTTAATCCACGAAGTATATTTACCATCCATCAATATATCAAAACGGGAGAACTCAGCAGCTTCCGGATTCGACTCAACAAAATCGGCAAGAACTGTCACAGCCGTATCTAACTCACAAAAGAATTCTTTGTAAACAGCTTCCTGTGTATCGGGTGCATATCCTGCATCAGGATCGGCAAAATGTGTATACACAATAGGACCATAATAATCCGTAACCCGGTGCATCACTTCAACTTTCAGAATCTTTGTTATTCCGAAAAAGCCGGAATGATTGTCACGAGTTGCATTTTCCGATTGGTATATCTGCGGAAGAATATACGAATAAGTATGTCCCCACATAGCACTATTCCAACCATCCTGCAAATTATAGTCCGAATTATGACTTCCTCCATTCAGCGGTTTACCATCATGCATATATCCACTGAACATATCGGCATTCAGATTCTGTGTCAATTGAAAAGGCCAGTTCTTACCTTTTCCATAATCATAATTAAAATAAATACCTTGCTGGATAATGCCTAGACGAATACCATGTTCATTGTAATCAATCTGCAAATCTTCATCCGTCACCCCGGATAAATCCGTATTAATGTCTTTAAAGTCACCTGTACACGAAGCTAATAATAGTAGCCCCCCGAATATCCAACTATATCTTTTCATTCCACTTTTCTCCTCATCCATTAAAATTCACACTTCAATGAAAAGCCCCAACTACGTGTCGTAGGCATTCCATACACATCAATACCTTGATTGTCATTGCCGGTAGACAATACCAAATCAGGATCAAAAGGAGCCTTCTTATAAAAGAAGAACAAATTACGGGCTATAAATGACAGTTGTACTTTCTTCAAAACCTTAGATTTCTCCATCCAGGAGGCAGGTAACTGATATGATAACGAAAGCTCTCTCAACCGGATATTTGTAGCATCATACATATAATATTCCGTTGTTCCCGCACGTCCACCAACTATCTTATAAAATCCCTTTACGTTATCTATCTGATGTCCTTCAAGCATTACATAGCCTTCATCACGAGCTTGCGCTGTAACTTCCGATACACCATACAAGTCCATATCCGCCTGCGTTTGTGAAAGTACTTTCCCTCCACAACGGCAATCTACTAGGAAATAAAGCGAGATGTCTTTATAAGAAAGTGTATGATTCCATCCCATCTGGAACTTCGGATTAGAGTTACCTACCTTTACCGTATTCCCGTCACCTTCTATTTTAGGTAATCCGGCATTACTTCCTTCTGTCTCATATACAATATTACCTGAAGCATCCCGAACAAAAGCCTTTCCATAAATATCACCGATAGAACCACCTTTCACCAACTTCATAGCATAACTGGAAGAAAAACTGGTAGGTCCGTAAACAAACTCTTTCAATTCTTCATGCAAAGCGACAATCTTATTCTTATTAGTTGCAAAATTAAGAGTGGTACTCCACATGAAATCTTTCGTCAACACTGGTGTTGCATCCAATGCAATTTCCCAGCCACGGTTCAGAATATTACCAGCATTCACATATCGATAAGCATACTTATCACCCGCCAATGTAGGTAATTTAAAGAATTGGTTGCGAGTATTCGTTTTATAAAAAGTAAGATTAAAACCAATGCGACTATTCAAAAAACGCGCCTCAGCACCAGCCTCCCACGAATAATTCATTTCCGGTTCCATCTCTTTAAAAGGAGCTGCATCATTTGCCAAATACTCACCACCGGCAGTTATATGAGACAGAGAATATGTCATGAATGGAGGAATATCATTACCTACCATACTATAAGCTCCACGTACCTTAGCGTATGACACCCATTCCGGCAATGTAAACAAGCGACTCAAGATCAGCGATGTTCCGATAGAAGGATAAAGATATCCCCGTTTTTCATGTTTGGTATGTGAAAGAGTGGATGCCCAGTCATTACGGGCACTCAAATCAATATAAGCACTTTCTTTGTATCCCACCTGGGCAGTGGCAAACAAGGATTGTAGCTGACGGCGGGCATCTATCTTCTGATCAAGGGCAGCAGAACCATTCATTATTATATTTGCCAGATTGAAAACATTGGCATAATATAATGAAGCAGTCTTAGAGTCATAACGAGTAGAATTGGTGGTTTTGTCATTGATACTCGTACCCAGCGCGCCGTTCACAGAGAAGTCACCCCATTGCTTCTTCATCATAAGCATCAGGTCACCATAAAACTGGATATCCTGATAATCCATTTCTATGTAACGTCCGTTCGTACCTGCTAAAGCCGGAGCTGTGGAAGCATAGAATTTTTGACGAAGCTTGTCATTGATACAATCAACATTACCACGAGCCTGTACTGTCAGCCAATCATTCACTTTGAAACTTGCCGATAAGGATACTATAGCATGCAAGCGTACTTCTTTACTTTGTATACGATTCACAATCCAATAAGGATTTTGTTCAAAGTCATCATAAGAGGTATGCCAGTTTTGTATATTCAAATTTCTACTCTCATCATATATTTCGAAATTATCCTTGTAATATGTCATATCTTCCCCACGAGGAAAGCGATAAAGACCGACTAACGGATTCATATAAAATCCGCCCACCGTCGGTTTATTCTTAGTAACTTGCCGCATCAGGTTTACACTACCATCTAACTTCAGACGATCATTAAACAAAGTAGAAGTTTCTCTGAATGTAAGATTATGTTTCGACAAACGGTTTTTATCAATAATTCCTTTACCGGTAGTATTAGCATACGAGAAATAATTTTGTATTTTTTCGTTGCCATGACTTAAAGAGACCGAAGTGATAGACGTCATTCCTGTAGAAAAGAAATCTTTCAGATTATCATATTTTGGCAAATTTTGCCGTTCACCCCAACTATCTATAACTTCACTGACTCCATAACGGTTTTGCATCTCAGGCAAAGAAACAGCTTTATCAAACATAAGACTGGTAGAGAATGAAATACTACGCTGTCCCTGTGATTTACCTTTCTTAGTTGTAATCAAAATCACACCATTACCTGCTTGGCTTCCATAGAGTGCAGCAGCGGGAGCGCCCTTCAGGATACTTATACTTTCAATATCTTCTGAATTTAAATTTGAGATACCATCACCACCATCGCGATTCCCTGCATTAGCCGTTCCTCCTATGGCACTGAAAGCCTGCTCAGAACTTGAGTTCAGCATGGGAACACCGTCAATTACATAAAGAGGTTGATTTTCACCAGCCACCGAACGGATTCCACGAATACTCACTTTCGCGGAAGCCCCCAAACCTGATGAGACCTGATTTATCTGCACACCAGCAGCTTTACCTGTCAATGATGTTATTAAATTAGGCATTTTAACCCTGGTCAGTTCTTCATTCTTTATTTGGCTCATGGCATAAGAAAGAGAATGTTCTTTCTTCTCAATGCCTAATGCAGTCACAACAATTTTATCCAGCTCTACAGCATTCTCTACCATTGTTATATTCAGAAAAGTCTTTCCGCCCACACTTATCTCCTGGGTTTTATATCCCATAAAAGAAAACCTCAACATAGCATCGTCTGCAACAGTCAATTCAAACTTTCCCTCCATATTGGTAACCGTACCATTCGAAGTACCTATTTCTAAGACTGTAGACCCCGCCAAGGGCACACCATCCTCGTCTACAACGCATCCTGTGACAGTTTTTTGCGCCGAGACTACAATCAAACGACTCTCCAAATCGTTTACAACAAAAGCATAACAAGAACTACTGTATAAAAAAAAATAACTAAAAAATAAAAAACAGATATAACTATAGATAGTAAGTTTCATAATTTGCAATAAAGAAATAACAATCTGCAAATGTAACCAATTTCTTTTTCAATTAAAACCTGTTATATAACATATAAGCTATATCAATTCGTGAAAAAAGAGAAATAATATTTGTTTTTCGAGGATTTGTATGTATATTAGGGGCATGGACACTAATGCAGACATATTTAAAATAGAAACCAACCATGTGATACCCTCACGTGGAAAAGTACTAATATCTGAGCCGTTCCTCTATGATGAGATGTTCGGACGTTCTGTTATTTTGCTGGTAGACCACTCTACAGATGGTACAATGGGGTTAGTACTCAACAAACCACTTCCTTTACGCCTAAATGATGTATTGAAAGAATTTAAAGATATAAGCAGTATACCTATCTATAAAGGCGGTCCATTAAGTACTGACACTCTATTTTATCTTCACACCCTGAAAGATGTGGAAGATTCGCTCCAAATAGGAAAAGGGGTCTATCTGAATGGAGACTTTGATGCCATCCGCCGTTATATTTTACAAGGTAACGATATCGAAGGAAAGATACGTTTCTTCCTGGGCTATTCCGGTTGGGAACATGATCAATTATGCCAAGAAATAGAAGAAAATACTTGGCTGATAGGTTCAACAGGCATCGCCTCCCTTATGGATGAAAAAGGGAGTGCAGAGTTATGGAAAAATGTATTGGGCCAGCTGGGAGGCAAGTATGAAATATGGTCACGCTTTCCACAAATTCCTACACTAAATTAATCATGCCGGATACGCTGTAATAATGCAACATCTTTGAAACATCCCTCGATACATAGCCAATCTTTTAACAATCCGCAAGAAACAAAGCCACATGAAGCGAACAAGCGCATACTTGCTTCATTATCTGTAGCGATGTGAACGAATAATTGTCGCATACGCAGAAAGTCAAAAGCATATTCGCAAAGCAATGTTAATGCATCCTTTGCATAGCCTGCTCCACGAAACTCTTTCCTGATCACGATACCCACTTCTCCACGCGCGTGCATAGGAGAAAAGTCTGTTATATCAACCGTACCAATTGTTAGACCGTCTTCAAGACGCATAATCATCATACGCAGTTGCTTATCAGCAAACATATCACACTGTGAGTTTTCCATGTATTGCTTCATAACATAACGCGAATAGGGTACTGTAAAGTTACTGATATCCCACTGTTGAGGATCATTTTCCATCTCACAAATAAGTTCCAAGTCTTCCGGCTCCATAGCACGAAGACGAATACGGTCATTTATAAAATAGGTGTGTTTCATTCAGATGTAACATTTATCAGGAGTAACCAGTACACGGCTCTCCGGGTTATAAATACCAAGTTTCAATCCCATTTTGCGATGATGGGACAACAAGCGAATAATAGTTGAAAAAGAAAAGGCACGACAATCATACACTACATGCGTGAAACCTTTCAGTGAAATGAATGGACTTCCATGACCATCTACAGCAGACATTTCGTTGGCTATGACAAAGTGATGCTTTCCACCCAATCCGTTACGCTTTAAAAGTACGCGCAAGCTATGAATGGTTGCTTCTTCGCCAAATATGAGAAAACGAGGAAAACGTTGTCCTTTCTGGAAAGAGATTTTCGTCTCTTTTACCGGAAAACTAAACAAACGCTGCACAAAAAGTACAAACAAGCGAACATACATCTGCAGATGAATACCCACACGCACCAGCCAACGCCCTATAACACCATAACGTTCGCCATGTTTACAAAAGAAAATATCCATTGCCTTACAAAATACACGCACATGACGGTAAGTATCCTTCGATGTGCTTTCTCCCTTATAATGCAATATTGGATAAGGCAAATAATAATTTTGATATCCTGCTTCTTCTATCCGGCAAGACAGGTCAATATCCTCACCATACATGAAGAAATCTTCATCCAGTAATCCGGTTTTATCTAATGCTGAACGACGAAGCAACATAAATGCACCCGCCAGCACTTCCACCCAATGAACGCCATCCATATCCAAAGCAGTACAATAATAACCACCCAAACTTTTAGAGTGCGGAAACAATCGTCCCAAACCGGACAATTTACCGAAAGTTGCCGCCAAAGTAGGATATCCACGTTTAGATTCCCTCAAAAAGCGTCCGTCATGCGTTATCATTTTCACACCAGCAGCCCCGGCTTCAGGATGAGCATCCATAAAAAGTATTGCCTCTTCCAATGTCTGTTCCGACAATACAGTGTCAGGATTCAGCAGTAGCACATACTCCCCTTTCGACTCACAAATTGCTTGGTTATTGGCACGGGCAAAGCCCAGATTTTCTTTATTATAGATATAGGTGATATTCGGAAAACGCTCAGTGATATATGCTTCAGAACCGTCCATAGAGGCATTATCCACTACCAGAATCTCGGCTGAAAGATTGTCAATAGCCCTGTATAAGGAACAAAGACACTGTTCCAGGTAATACTTAACATTATAATTGACTATGACAACGGAGAGTTTCATGCTTCCTCCTCTTTATTAATATGCAATTCCTTACGCAAGCGTCCTTCACCGGGTAAACAAAACAAGGAAGCCGTTAGAGCTATAAAAGCACAAAGAATTCCTTTATTACTCAACATGAGATAATAAACGGCAAAGCCCACCAACACCGGTAACATTAAAAGTACGATACGAATTTTGCTCCAGAAAGAATACAAATACAAGGCTTCGGGCAAACTAACCTTGTCGATCTTGCGCGTAAGCACCCATGCAAATAATTTTAAGGATACAGGCACACAAATAGCCGCCAGCAAAATAACCAATGTTTCAGCAAAATAAGTAGTACGTACATCAGCAGCATACATGCCTACCCATTCCCCACCTGTTTCACCTACTATAATTAACAGAATCGGCAGCAACCAAAAGCTTACAAATATAACTTTTAAACGAACTGCCACGTGTTTTATCTGATCTTCCATGCACTAATAACTTAATAACTAATAATTCAATTTGTTCCGGAAAAAGGAGTTCGATTCACAATACTACGTCCCAATGTCACCTCATCAGCATATTCCAGTTCGTCACCAACAGAAATACCACGAGCTATGACACTCAACTTCACACCCAGTTTCTCCAATTTACGGTAAATATAAAAATTGGTTGTATCACCCTCCATTGTAGTACTAAGTGCCAGGATAACTTCCTTTATTCCACCTGCAGATACACGCTGCACAAGACTATCTATTTGTAAATCGCCTGGCCCCACCCCATCCATGGGTGAAATGACGCCACCCAACACATGGTAAAGCCCACGGAATTGCTGCGTAGCTTCCACTGCCATGACATCACGGATATTTTCCACAACGCACACAATAGAATCATCCCGCTGTGGATTAGCACAGATACGGCAAGTCTCAGTATCCGATATATTGTGGCAGACTTTACAATATTTCACTTCGTGCTTCAGCGTAACAATAGCGTTACCAAAAGCCTCCACTACTGCCGTATCCTGTCGCAAAAGATGCAACACCAGGCGCATAGCCGTCTTTCGTCCCACTCCGGGCAGCTTGGCAAATTCACTCACTGCCTTCTCCAATAATATCGAGGAAAATTGTCCATTCATACTTAAAAATCAACTATTGTTTGCAAAGATAATGCAAATTGGGTGCAGAACTTTCATGCAAGCATGAAAAAGTTCTGCTAAAATGCAGCTTATCTTCTCAAAAGATAATTAGAATTCTGCATTCTGAACACGAAATTTTGAAATAAGTGCTACCTTTGCACACGTAGAAAAAGAGAAACAGCCGGCAAGAAGTGTAAGTATTTACGTACTACGACTCACAAGTGGCTCCTTGAATAAGGTATAAAGTTCTAAGAAAACGAAGGTAATGTTTTAAAAGACGTCCGCTATATTTTTAAAACAATGGGAGATTTTTGTTAAAAGATTCTCCATACAGATAAAAAGAGTAAGAAACTTTCTAAAATTGACAAGAAAAATGGAGATTACAAGCGCCGAATTCATTATTAGTAATACAGACGTTAAAAAATGCCCCCCTGGAATATTCCCTGAATATGCCTTTATCGGACGCTCCAACGTTGGGAAATCCAGCCTTATCAATATGTTGACAGGGCGTAAAGGACTTGCCATGACTTCCGCCACTCCGGGAAAAACAATGCTCATTAACCACTTCTTTATTAATAAAAGTTGGTATATAGTCGATCTGCCTGGTTACGGTTACGCCAGACGTGGACAAAAAGGAAAATCACAGATACAGCGCATCATTGAAGATTATATTCTGGAACGTGAACAGATGACAAATCTCTTTGTGCTTATCGACTCACGGCTCGATCCACAAGTCATCGACATCGAATTCATGGGATGGTTGGGCGAACATGGAATCCCCTTCTCCATCGTCTTTACCAAAGGCGATAAACTGAAAGGAGGCAGGCTGAACAGTAATATTCAGCAGTATCTGAAAAAACTAAAAGAGCAATGGGAAGAACTTCCCCCATATTTTGTGACCTCTTCTGAGAACAGAATGGGCAAGAAAGAGTTATTAGATTATATAGAGAGTATCAATAAAGAATTGAATACCAAATAAAGTAATAGTTATATGAAAAAGAGTGTATTTTCAGTGACATTTATTGTCACTTTACTTCTGGTGCCTGCCAATAGTCAGGCACAGTCGCTAAAAGATTTATTCAATAAAGAAAACGTAGAAAAGGTAGTCAGTGCCGTTACCGGTAAAAACACCGTTGATATGACAGGAACATGGTCCTATACCGGTTCTGCCATCGAATTTGAATCAGATAATTTGTTAATGAAAGCCGGTGGTACAGTAGCCGCTACTACAGCCGAAGCCAAACTCAACGAACAATTAAGTAAAGTAGGCATCAAACCCGGACAAATGAGTTTTACCTTTGCGGCCGACAGTACATTCAACGTCAAATTGGGAGCCAAAACCTTGAAGGGTACCTATACATATGATGCTACCGAAAAACATGTAGTCATGAAGTTCGTTAAACTGATAAATATGAATGCCAAAGTCAATTGCACATCAAGCAATATGGATTTGCTGTTCGAATCTGATAAACTTTTAAAGCTTATTACTTTCCTTTCCAGCAAAAGTAGTAGTGCAACATTAAAAACAATCAGCTCTCTGGCAAACAGCTACGATGGCATGATGTTAGGATTCTCACTCGAAAAGAAAGAATAACAATATACGGAAATTAAAAAGCCCCGTAAACTTACTGTTTACGGGGCTTTTTAATTATTAATTTCTTAGATTATTATGAGAATTGAGCGGAAAACGAGACTCGAACTCGCGACCCTAACCTTGGCAAGGTTATGCTCTACCAACTGAGCTATTTCCGCATTAGATGACTCTCCTTTCACAAAGAGTTAGTGCCCAGAACAGGACTCGAACCTGCATGCCTCTCGACACACGCACCTGAAACGTGCGCGTCTACCAATTCCGCCACCTGGGCATTAGGTAATTGCAATCTATGCACTTGAGCGGAAAACGAGACTCGAACTCGCGACCCTAACCTTGGCAAGGTTATGCTCTACCAACTGAGCTATTTCCGCGATTGCGGATGCAAAGGTAGATATTTTCTCCAAA
>NZ_CABJDN010000008.1:114541-383143 GCF_902364365.1 Bacteroides intestinalis
TGACGACTATGTGAAGAGGAGGAGACTCGAACTCCCACAACATTTCTGTCACTACCACCTCAAAGTAGCGCGTCTACCAATTCCGCCACCTCTCCATACCATCTCATACTTTCAAAGAACTAAAATCGCCTCACCTAACGTGCCCAGAACAGGACTCGAACCTGCATGCCTCTCGACACACGCACCTGAAACGTGCGCGTCTACCAATTCCGCCACCTGGGCATTAGGTAATTGCAATCTATGCACTTGAGCGGAAAACGAGACTCGAACTCGCGACCCTAACCTTGGCAAGGTTATGCTCTACCAACTGAGCTATTTCCGCGATTGCGGATGCAAAGGTAGATATTTTCTCCAAACCTGCAAACATTCCGCCCGTTTTTTTCGCGAAGAAAACTAGACATCTCCTCCACTCTGAAGACATGTTTTTGATTATCAACTCATTCTGTCCCGATAATCTTCGTAAGAAAATTGCCTGAATATTTCAGCCTTCCCATCTTTTGTCCACATAGCAATAGCAGGATGATGGATTCCGTTAAACATATTTGTTTTTACCATAGTGTAATGAATCATATCTTCGAAGACTATGCGTTCTCCGATTTGTAGTTCATGATCAAAACTCCAATCTCCCATATAATCACCACTCAGGCATGAATTCCCTCCCAAACGATATACATGGCAGCCATTATTTCCCATTTCAGCACCACATACAGCGGGCTGGTAAGGCATTTCAAGACAGTCGGGCATGTGACAGGTAAAGCTAACATTGAGAATAGCCGTGCGAATGCCGCGACTTTCTACAATATCCACTACTTCGGAAGTCAAAACACCGGTTTGCCAGGTAAAAGCAGAACCTGGCTCCAAAATAATACGCAGATGAGGATGACGGCTATGCAAATCATTCAATAAATGAATAAGATGCTCTACATCATAATCTTTACGTGTCATCAAATGACCACCACCCAGATTCAGCCATTTTATCTGCGGAAACCAATAAGAGAATTTTTCTTCCAAATGCTTAAGCGTACGTTCCAGCTCGTAAGAAGAAGACTCACAGTGGCAGTGGCAATGAAACCCTTCAATACCCTGCGGCAAGGTTTCAGTCAGTAAATCTGCCGTTATGCCGAAACGGGTTCCGGGAGCACAAGGATTATACAACTCTGTTTCTACTTCTGAATATTCAGGATTGATACGAATACCACAGGAAATTCCACTTCCTTTCTTTACCACCGTAGGATAGAAACGGCAGAATTGTGACAAAGAATTAAAGGTTATATGGCTACTACAGCGCATGATTTCCGGGAAATCAGCCTTCGTATAAGCAGGAGAGTAAGTATGAGCTTTACTGCCGAACTCTTCCAATGCCAATCGCGCTTCATATACGGAACTCGCCGTAGAATGCTCGATATATTCCCTAAAAATAGAAAATGAGCGCCACATAGCAAATGATTTAAAAGCCAGAATTATTTCTACTCCGGAACGATCGGCAACACTTTTTATCAACGTGAGGTTTTTTCTCAATAATTCTTCATCCATGATATAACATGGAGAAGGGAAACGATCAAAATCTATCATATTTTCTTTTTTATCCGATTATTTTAAAACGGGCAAAGCGCAATAAAAGTTGCTTATCACCCGCATTTTTGAAACGAATGGTAGCTTTAGCATTATCCCCTTCACCTTCCACTCTCACAACTTCTCCCAGACCAAAACGTTCGTGCTCAATCAATTGTCCGGGTTGTACTGCTATCGCAGAAGCAGAAGTTGAAGAAGAAACAGGAGTTGATGAAGTCACCCGCTTCAGGTTACGTGGAACACTCGGAGCAATTATCTGCTGCTTAGGACGCTGAGGAGTTTCCTTTTCCTTATTATAAAATGATTCGCGTACATGAGGCGAACGAGAGAAACCAGTGCTATTCTCCCGACGAAATGATCCGGACTCATCATCTATTTTGCTATTAAGCCCTGCCTCCTGGGGCAAACGCAGAAAACGAATATCTATATCCTTCAGGAAGCGACTGGGACTGGCAAATTCCATTTTTCCATAGCGAAAACGGGTGCGGGCATATGAAAGAAAGCAATGTTCTTCTGCACGGGTAATGGCCACATAGAACAAACGTCTTTCTTCTTCTAACGCACGCGGTGAATCCCCTACCATACCACTGGGAAAAAGGTTTTCTTCCATTCCCACCACAAATACATTCCTAAATTCCAATCCTTTGGCAGAATGGACAGTCATAAGTGTGATTTTCTCATCATCTCCATCTTTATCCGAGTCCTGATCTGTCAACAGTGAAACTTCCGAAAGAAAATCAGTCAACGATATATTAGGATTACCTTCTTCCAGACGCATCGCACAAAAATCACTCATACCATTGACCAATTCCTCGATATTCTCTTTACGACTAAGGTTCTCCGGAGAATTATCTTGGCAGACATCATTAATGATACCGGATTGACGGATAATTTCCGTACCAATTTCATAAGCATTTTTATCCACTACACCTTCCAGAAATCCAAAAATCAAATCGCGGAAAATCTGTAATTTGGAATGTGTACCCTTATTGAAATTCAGCCCATATGTCAACGGTTCGCACAACACAGTCCAAAGACTGACACCATTCTCAGTAGCTGCAGTAATGATCTTACCCACTGTCGTATCACCAATACCACGAGCCGGATAGTTAATAATCCGTTTAAATGCTTCTTCATCATTCGGATTTACCACCAGTCGGAAGTAGGCTATCACATCCTTAATCTCCTTACGTTGATAAAAGGATAATCCACCGTAAATACGGTATGGCATGCCACGCTTACGCATCGCTTCCTCGAAGACACGGCTTTGTGCATTGGTACGGTAAAGTATCGCAAAATCCGAATAGGGATAATGCTCCGAGCGACGAAGTTCCGCAATCTTATTGACTACAATATCCCCCTCTTCCACATCACTGTATGCCTGAAACACACCGATGGCTTCCCCTTTCTCTTTCTCCGAAAAAACCTCCTTACGTATTTGCCTCTCATTCTTCTCAATCAAACTATTCGCCGCACAAACAATAGTTTGTGTAGACCGATAGTTTTGTTCCAGTTTAAAGACTTTTGTATTGGGATATATTTTAGTAAAGTATAATATATTATCAATATCAGCTCCCCGGAAAGAATAAATACTCTGGGCATCATCTCCTACCACACAAACATGCTGATGATCTTTTGCCAACTGTAGCACAATGCTATGCTGAGCATAATTAGTATCCTGATACTCATCTACCAGAATATAGCGAAACTGTTCCTGATAACGCGCCAGCACTTCCGGATGATCCCTGAACAGTATAAAAGTATAAAAAAGTAAATCATCAAAATCCATTGCATCCGCCTGCCTGCAACGATCCCAATAGCGATGATAAATATCACGTATTGCAGGCATCTTAGCTGCACAATCGCCCTCATATGCCTCTTTATTGGATGCATACGCCGCAGGTGAAACTAAATGATTTTTCGCATTGGATATACGTGCCTGTACATTCCCCGGTTTATACACTTTCTCATCCAAGCCCATTTCTTTTATAATAGAACGCACCAGACTCTTACTGTCCGCCGTATCATAAATGGTAAACTGTGAAGTAAAACCTATATTTACGGCTTCCACATGCAAAATACGCAAAAATATGGAATGGAATGTACCCATCCATAAATGACGTGCCCGCTGGTCTCCTACTTGCCGAGCAATACGCTCTTTCATTTCACGGGCAGCTTTATTGGTAAAAGTTAAAGCCAATATATTCCATGGCTGATAACCATTCTCTAACAAATAGGCTATTTTATAGGTCAGCACCCGCGTCTTACCGGAACCAGCACCGGCTATAACCAGTGACGGGCCCTCGTTGTAGAGCACTGCTGCGCGCTGTCCTTCATTCAGTTCTTCGATATAATTCGTATTCATGTATGCAAAATTAAGGGATTCTTTTTAGATTCATACAATGTATACGAACTAAAATAATTAAGATAGCATATTACATTTCAAAAAATAGTTCGTAAATTCCTATTTATTACGCACTTCTGCAACAAGTCATTCTACATCTTCAAAAAGTTTTATAGATATGGAAGAACATTTATTGGATATCAAACGTTATATTAACAGAAACATAATTCAAGACAAATTATGAATACATTATTAACATCTTTAATGCTTATAATTATGACATACGAAATGCCTAAACTTCCATATGCAAACAATGCATTGGAACCTGTAATCAGTCAGCAAACTATAGATTACCACTACGGTAAGCACTTACAAACATACGTAAATAACCTCAATAACCTGGTTCCGGGTACAGAGTATGAAAATAAAGATTTAGTAACCATAGTAGCCACTGCACCGGATGGAGCCATCTTCAATAATGCAGGACAAGTTCTGAACCATACTTTATACTTCTTGCAATTTTCTCCCAAACCTGCTCATAGTGAGCCAACTGGAAAATTAGCAGAAGCTATTAAACGCGATTTTGGAAGCTTCGATAACTTCAAAAAGGAGTTCACAGCTGCTGCCGTAGGATTATTCGGATCTGGCTGGGCTTGGTTATCAGTAGATAAGAACGGAAAACTTCATATAACCAAAGAAGCTAATGGCAGTAACCCTGTACGTGCAGGACTTATTCCATTGTTAGGCTTCGATGTGTGGGAACACTCTTACTATCTTGATTATCAGAATCGCCGTGCTGACCACGTAAATGCTCTTTGGAGTATTATCGACTGGGACGTAGTGGGTAATCGACTGAAATAAGCAGCAACAACCTTATAAACTCTTTTTTAATGCGCACCTACGGGAATAAGAACTTCCCATAGGTGCGTTTGTGTTTCAATCTAACATATTTTAAAGAAAAACGTTACCTACTGAAAGCATTTATCATTAACTTTGCTAAACATAAACGTTTAACAAATAAAAATGAAGCTCATCGTAGTCACAGCGCCCACATTCTTTGTGGAAGAGGACAAGATCATTACAGCACTCTTTGAAGAAGGGCTGGATATTTTGCATCTGCGGAAGCCGGAAACTCCTGCTATGTATTCCGAGCGACTTTTGACGCTAATACCTGAAAAATATCATAGACGCATTGTTACTCACGAACATTTCTATTTAAAGGAAGAGTTTGACCTCATGGGCATTCATCTGAACACACGTAATCCTAATGAGCCACATGATTACTCAGGACATGTCAGCTGTACTTGCCATTCTGTAGAAGAAGTAAAAAGTAAAAAGCATTTTTATGATTATGTATTTATGAGTCCCGTTTATGACTGTATCACCAAAACAGGTACTCTTTCCGGTTATACTCCGGAAGAATTGCGCGCAGCTGGAAAAGAAAGAATAATAGATACTAAAGTTATGGCTTTAGGAGGAATTACTCCAGACAATATTCTGGAGATAAAAGATTTCGGATTTGGAGGTGCAGTAGTACTTGGTGATTTATGGAATAAATTCAATGTTTGTACAGATCGAGATTATTTAGGTGTCATTCGCCACTTTAAGAAACTAAAGGAAATGGCGGATTAAAAAGTTCAAATTCTATTAGAACTTCCCATATTCTTTATATTCGACCCCAGCAGGTAAAGTAAAATAGAATGTAGAGCCTTCTCCTTTTTTAGATTCTACACCAATGCCACCACCATAGTGTTCAACAATAGATTTCGTAATAGAAAGACCTAAACCTGTGCCACGAATATTATAGTTCATCTTCACAAAGCGTTCAAAAATAGCCCGGCGACTATCTTCATCAATACCGCATCCGGTATCAGCTACGTAAAAATAAAAGTTATTATTGCTCAAACGACGATATCCAATCTTCACACTACCCTGTTCTGTAAACTTCAAAGCATTCTTCACCAGATTATTAATAACCTGTGCAAAGCGTACCCGATCTATCATTAAACGGCATTGAGGAAGTTTCTCTACAAACTCAATCAAAATACCCGATGGACGAGGATGCGCATTCTCAGCAGCACACATTTCCTGAATCAAAGCATTCACGTCCACATCTCCATCTTTATATTCCATTGTATTGGCCTCAATCTTTGAGAAGTCCAATAAATCATTAATCATCTGAACAAGAAAATCTTTATTGTCATTGATTTCTTTCAGAAAAATCATTCGTTCTTCCCTACTCAGATTATCAGTCTCAGCAAGTACATTTGTAAATCCGACAATCGCATTAAGTGGCGTACGTATCTCATGGGTCATATTAGCAATAAAGGCATTCTTCAGCTGATTACTTTCTTCCGCTACTTCATTTAATTGTTGCAAAGTCTTCAACCTCTTGGTCTTGTTGATAGACACCACAATCATAATGACCAGAAGTAATAAAATAATTACTCCAAAGCAAAGCAAGAGTATTTCATTCCTTTGATAAAAATCTGATGCCCCTAAAATATAAAATGTTGCAAAATCCGGCTTCATAAAATTGGTTATTAAAAGATAAAGGTGATCCTAATTCTATATGTGGGCACAAATATACTAAAGAAAAAACAAATAACTGATCAATAGATACATGTTTCTTCTAAAAAAGATAGGCTGTAAGCCTTTCTGAAAAAGGTTTACAGCCTATAAATATAAGATTTATGAAGTCTTTTATTTCAGATCTTCAATAGCTGCCTGCGCCGCTGCCAGACGTGCAATGGGCACTCTGAACGGAGAACAACTAACATAGTTCAAACCCACCTTATGGCAGAATTTTACAGAAGAAGGCTCACCGCCATGTTCACCACAAATACCGCATTTCAAATCCGGACGGATAGCACGACCTTTTTCCGTAGCCATACGTACCAACTGTCCTACTCCATTCTGATCGAGAACCTGGAACGGGTCTACTTTCAGAATCTTCTTTTCCAGATAAACCGGGAGGAAAGAAGCAATATCATCACGTGAATAACCGAATGTCATCTGCGTTAAGTCATTTGTACCAAATGAGAAGAACTCAGCAGAAGAAGCAATACGGTCAGCAGTCAAAGCTGCACGAGGAATTTCAATCATTGTACCTACCTTGAAGTCAATGCTGTCACCCAGTTCAGCAAAAAGTGCAGCAGCTTCTTCGCGAATCACCTTTTCCTGTTCCTTGAACTCATACAAGATACCAGTCAGCGGAACCATGATTTCCGGATGGGTTTCCACACCTTCTTTCTTCAGTTCCAGAGCGGCACCAAGGATAGCACGTGTCTGCATCTGAGTAATTTCAGGATATGTATTACCTAAACGACATCCGCGGTGTCCCAACATCGGATTATGTTCACAAAGTGATTCTACACGTTGCTGGATATATTGCAGACTAACACCCATGGCATCTGCCATCTCTTGTTGTCCCTTCAAATCATGCGGAACAAATTCGTGCAAAGGAGGATCGAGCAGACGAACAGTTACCGGACAACCTTCCATAGCCTGGAAGATACCCTTAAAGTCTGCTTGTTGGTAAGGTAATATCTTGGCCAAAGCTTTGCGACGTCCTTCTGCATCTTCTGCGAGGATCATCTCACGCATAGCTTTAATCTTTTCACCTTCAAAGAACATATGTTCCGTACGGCAAAGACCGATACCTACAGCACCAAAATCACGAGCCACAGCAGCATCATGAGGAGTATCTGCATTGGTACGCACCTGAAGTTTCGTATACTTATCAGCCAGATCCATCAATTCAGCAAAATCTCCTGAAAGTTCAGCAGCCTTTGTTTCTACCTGACCTTTATAAACTACACCTGTACTACCATTCAATGAAATATAATCGCCTTCTTTCAGCAGAACGCCATCTATTTCTACGGTACGAGCCTTATAATCAATATTCAAAGCACCGGCGCCCGACACACAACACTTCCCCATACCACGGGCAACCACAGCTGCATGAGAAGTCATGCCACCGCGGGCAGTAAGAATACCTTCTGCAACAGCCATACCCGCCAAATCTTCGGGAGAAGTCTCGATACGTACCATTATAATACGTTTACCGGCAGCATGCCATTCTGCAGCATCATCTGCAAAGAAGACAATCTGTCCTGTAGCAGCACCCGGAGATGCGGGAAGACCACGAGTTAAAACCTTGGCTTGTTTCAAAGCGGTCTTATCAAACACAGGGTGGAGCAATTCATCCAATTTATTGGGCTCGCAGCGCATCAATGCAGTTTTCTCATCAATCATGCCCTGATGCAACAAATCCATTGCAATCTTCACCATAGCTGCACCGGTACGTTTACCGTTACGCGTCTGGAGAAACCAAAGCTTACCTTCCTGAACGGTAAATTCCATATCCTGCATATCTTTATAGTGGTCTTCCAACTTAGTCTGCAGAGTATCCAGTTCTTTGTAGATTTCCGGCATAGCCTCTTCCATTGACGGATATTTGACTGCACGTTCTTCTTCGCTAACACCTGCCAGTTCTGCCCAACGCTGTGAACCGATTTTGGTAATCTGCTGCGGAGTACGGATACCTGCCACAACGTCTTCACCTTGCGCATTAATCAAATACTCACCATTAAACAAGTCTTCACCTGTACCGGCATCGCGGCTAAAGCAAACACCTGTAGCAGAAGTCTCACCCATATTGCCGAATACCATTGCCTGAACATTAACGGCTGTACCCCACTCATCGGGTATACTTTCCATTTTACGATATAGAATAGCACGTTCATTCATCCAAGAATTGAATACTGCACAAACAGCACCCCACAACTGCTCATAAGCACAAGCCGGGAAGTCTTTTCCGGTTTGCTCCTTTACAGCAGCTTTAAACTTCTTCACTAATTCCTTGAGATCTTCCACTTCCAGTTCATTATCCAGCTTCACACCTTTTGCGTGCTTCACCTCTTCAATGATGGCTTCAAATGGATCGATATCCTCTTTATTAGTCGGTTTCATACCCAATACCACGTCACCATACATCTGTACGAAACGACGATAAGAGTCCCATGCAAAACGTGCATTACCTGTTTTACGTGTCAATCCTTCTACTACTTCATCATTCAGACCCAGATTAAGGATCGTATCCATCATACCCGGCATAGAAGCCCGAGCGCCCGAACGCACTGAAACCAGTAATGGATTTTCTATATCGCCGAACTTAGAAGACATCAATTCTTCTACTTTTGCTATAGCGTTTTCTACTTCACCTTTCAACAGAGCAACAACTTTTTCCTGCCCCATCTCATTATATTCGGTACAAACCTCAGTCGTGATTGTAAAACCAGGAGGAACCGGAACCCCGATAAGGTTCATTTCGGCAAGGTTGGCACCTTTACCTCCCAAAAGATTTTTCATGTCGGCCTTTCCTTCTGCCTGACCGTTACCAAAGGTATAAACTCTTTTCTTGTCCATAATATAAATTTAAGTTTCTCGATTGTGATTTTTTTCTGTTCGCAAATCTAAGTATATTTCGCATACTAGAAAACTTTTTGAGAAAAAACTTTCTATCAAAATGCAATTTCGACATTGCAATCTTTAATATTTCACTTCATAGAGAGAATTCCCGAAAAAATGTCTATTTTTGCAGAATAATTTATTAGACTGGTGTAAAAGTGGCAAGAAATAGAAAAGAACTTCCCCTACTGGAGAAAGTGACAATAACGGATGTGGCTGCCGAAGGAAAAGCCATCGCAAAGGTCAATGATTTGGTTATTTTCGTACCTTATGTCGTTCCCGGAGATATAGTAGACCTGCAAATTAAGAGAAAAAAGCATCATTATGCTGAAGCCGTAGCAGTGAAGTTCCACGAATATTCTCGTGAAAGAGCCGTCCCATTTTGCCAACATTATGGGGTATGTGGTGGTTGCAAATGGCAAGTTCTCCCTTATTCCGAACAGATCAAATACAAGCAAAAACAAGTAACAGACAATCTTACCCGCATCGGAAAAATTGAACTTCCGGAGATTTCCCCGATTCTCGGTTCTGAGAAAACACAGTTCTATAGAAATAAACTGGAGTACACTTTTTCTAACAAACGCTGGTTGACGGAAGAAGAAGTTAAGCAAAATGTGGTATATGATCAAATGAATGCTGTAGGTTTCCACATCCCCAATGCTTTTGATAAAGTACTGGCTATAGAGAAATGCTGGTTACAGGATGACATATCCAACCGTATCCGGAATGCTGTACGCGATTATGCTTACGAGCATGATTATTCATTCATCAATCTGCGTACTCAGGAAGGGATGTTGCGCAATATGATTATCCGTACCTCCACTACCGGGGAACTTATGGTGATCCTCGTTGCAAAAATAGAAGAAGAAGAAAAAGAGCTGCAACTGTTCAAACAACTCCTGCAATATGTTGCTGATACATTTCCCGAAATAACTTCTCTTCTATACATTATTAATAATAAGCGCAACGATACTATTACCGACCTGGATGTATATACTTTTAAAGGTAAAGATCACATCTTTGAAGAAATGGAAGGATTACGTTTTAAAATAGGTCCTAAATCGTTCTATCAAACCAATTCCGAACAAGCATACAACCTTTATAAGATAGCACGCAATTTTGCGGGATTAACCGGAAAGGAACTGGTATATGACCTTTATACAGGTACAGGAACCATTGCTAACTTTGTCTCCAAGCAAGCCCGCCAAGTTATCGGTATCGAATATGTACCCGAAGCTATTGAGGATGCAAAAGTAAATGCAGAAATCAACGGTATCGAGAATACCTTATTTTTTGCCGGTGATATGAAAGATATGCTAACACAGGATTTCATCAACCAGTATGGTAGACCGGATGTTATTATCACCGATCCTCCTCGAGCCGGTATGCATCAGGATGTAGTAGACGTTATCTTATTTGCCGAACCGAAACGTATTGTATATGTAAGTTGTAATCCAGCCACACAGGCACGCGACCTGCAACTGCTCGACGTAAAATACAAAGTAAAAGCCGTACAGCCGGTAGATATGTTCCCACATACTCACCACGTAGAAAACGTAGTGCTTCTGGAATTAAGAAATGAAGACTGAGAATTAATCACTAATCACTAACCATTAATCACTATCAACGTGGCAAGAGGAAAAATAATAGCACGGGCCCGCACTCAATATACGGACTACACAGTAAACGAACCGATGGAACTTATGGAGTTCCTGGCAGCCAAGATGCCGGACGCCAGTCGCACCAAACTAAAATCATTGCTCAGCAAACGAGTGGTATTTGTAGACAGTGTGATAACCACTCAATACAATTTTCCGCTAAAACCGGGCATGAAAGTACAGATTAGCCGTGATAAGGGTAAAAAGGAGTTTCATAACAACTTGCTGAAGATTGTATATGAAGATGCCTATATCATAGTGGTGGAAAAGAAGCAAGGTTTACTGTCAGTCAGCAGTGAACGCCAGAAGGAACGTACAGCCTATCATATTCTAAATGAATATGTGCAACGCTCTAATGGACGCGGTAGCAACGTTTATATTGTCCACCGCCTCGATCGTGATACTTCCGGATTAATGATGTTTGCAAAAGATGAAAAAACACAGCGCACACTGCGTGATAATTGGCATGAGATTGTAACCGACCGCCGTTATATAGCTGTAGTTGCGGGAGAGCTGGAGAAGAATGCCGGTTGTATAATATCCTGGCTCACGGATCGCACCCTTTACGTATATTCCAGTCCGACAGATGACGGAGGACAAAAGTCAATTACACATTATCGCACTATTAAGCGTGCCAATGGTTATTCTCTTGTGGAACTAAATCTTGAAACCGGACGTAAAAACCAAATCCGGGTGCATATGCAAGACTTAGGACATCCTATTGTTGGGGACGGGCGTTACGGACTCGAAGAAGTAAATCCTATCGGACGCCTGGCGCTACATGCCTTCAAATTATGCTTCTATCACCCGGTTACAGGAGAATTGATGCAGTTTGAAACTCCTTATCCGAATGATTTTAAAAAGTTGTTTCTGAAGAAATAAGAAAGCATATAATAAAATAGGCAGCTTTTATAAAGTGGCCTATTTTATTATTATATATTTTCTAATCTTTTATTCCATTCCCAGTATAAAATTAAATCCTCGAGAATCACTCGTCAAGAAGAATGTACCTCTTAACTGATTTCCTGTTACTCTAACATCATCCATATAAGATACACCTGCCCTACCATAATCTAATATTAGATTATTATTGTAATCATCCTCCCACAGCCATTTAAAACGAAAATTATCATAAGGAGCTCCATCAGATGAATAGTACTGGTATTCTTCACCAAATCCATCTCCCCAAAAAGTAAATGTACTGAAAATAGGTTCACCATTCTCAGCATACATACCTACATCTCCTGTCCATGCCCGTCCTATGATTACTGACTCTATACTATACTGATCATCATCTTCGCATGATGTCAGGCTCAGGGCAAACACCCATACAAATATAAAATATAGATATTTTTTCATCTCGCTTATTTATTTAGTTTTTCGTATAATTGGAGTCTGTCATCATCAGCACCTTTCCGTCCAGTTTACCGCTAAGGTAATGATCACGTACCCATACATTCTCAAAGTACTTTACTTTTCCATCTGAAAAAGTGAGTCTTAAAGCTTCCTTGCTATCATCTGTCCAACGCCAGGAAAACTCTCTGTCGACAGTCGTTTTTCCACCGGTATCATAGGTGGTTGTAAGTTCCTGCCCTTTATTATTATCTTTAAAGAATCTGAGTTGATAAGTACATGTTAAACCCTCATCCGTTTCATATTCATCTATCCAGGTTCTGTCACATAGCTTTTTGTCACTATTCTCCATCGTGTAATATACATCATCCCCGCAAGACAATAAACCAACAGCAAAGACGCATAGCAATAATATTTTTACGCAATTCAAAGTTTTCATAATTATCAAGTTTAGTTAATACCTGTGGACAAAAATACGAAAAGATATCGAAATGTTTTAATATTTCGCCTGATATTTCTTGTAGAAGGTCAGAAACAGAATAAAACCAACCATGGCAAAAGGAACTCCTGCCAGTGCCGGATAACGATAACCGCCACTGATAGCAAGCCCACCAACATACGCACCGATGGCATTTCCCAAGTTGAATGCCACTTGCACACAAGCCGCTCCCAGCATCTCTCCACCTTTTGCCACACGGATAATCAACACTTGTTCCGGACTGGAAACCGCGAACAAACCGGCAGTACAAAGACACATCAATAATGCTGATGACCACGGATAAGGAGACAAGAAGAATATCAATAACAGTACGACACAAATCATAGCTTGCACAGTAGTACCTACTTTTCCGGGAGTATACCGGTCAGAAAGACGCCCACTCACCAGATTGCCCACCACCATACCAAAACCGGCCAATACCATCAATCCGGTAATGCTTTCGGCACTGAATCCGGATACATTCGTCAATAACGGGTTAATATAACTGTACCAACAAAAAACTCCGCCATTACCCAGTGCTGTTGCCCCTAAAATGAGCCAGGGAGCCGGGGTTTTAAGAAAACGGAACTGTCCTTTGAAACCAGTATCTTTCAAACCTTCGACATGGGGTACCCAACGCCAGATATAATAAAGGATAATCACTCCCCAACAACCCACCAGTAAGAATGTTACCCGCCATGAGATAGCATTACTCAATGATGTTCCCAATGGAACTCCAAAAAGATTGGCTATAGTCATTCCGGCAATCATGATAGATACGGCCTCAGAGCCTTTACCCTTATCAGCCAATTTTTCAGCAACAATAGAGGCCACACCGAAATATGCCCCATGAGGAAGTCCGGAAATAAAACGGGCCAGTAATAATACCCAATAATTAGGCGCCATTGCTGCACAGATATTCCCTACCATTATCAGAGTCACCAACGCCAACAAAATATGTTTCAGTGGATGTTTACGGGCCAAGATCAGAGTGGGCGCCCCGACACATACCCCCAAAGCATATGCAGAAATAAAATGCCCTGCCACAGGAATACTAACGCCCAAATCTTTAGCCACATCAGGCAGAATGCCCATCATGACAAACTCGGCAATCCCTAATCCCAAGGTGCCGAACGCTAATGCAATAAGACTCTTCTTCATACCTATTTTACCTACAAAAAACTAATCTTTTTACCGGGGTGCAAAGGTAGTGTTTTTTTTATTCCAATAATAAACTATTCATGTCTTCATTTTGTTTTTATATATAAACAGAACAGTAATATGAAAACAATTATTATAAGTCTATTTATGGCAATAACAGTAATAGCTGCCCATGCACAGCAGAAAAGCTTTTATGACTTCACAGTCAAGACGATTGATGGAGAAGATTTGTCACTTTCCACCTTTAAGGGAAAGAAAGTACTGATAGTTAACGTAGCATCCAAATGTGGCTTCACTCCGCAATATGCCAAACTTGAAGAGTTATATAAAAAATATGGAAAAGACAATTTTGTAATAATAGGCTTTCCTGCCAATAATTTCCTGAGCCAGGAGCCAGGCAGTAATGAGGAAATCAAAGAATTCTGCACATTGAACTACGGAGTTACCTTCCCTATGATGGCAAAAATCTCTGTTAAAGGAAAAGACATTGCTCCTCTTTATAAATGGCTTACCGAAAAAAGCGAAAACGGTGTGGAAAACGCAAAAGTTGGCTGGAATTTCCATAAATTCCTGATAGATGAGAATGGAAAGTGGGTAGCCTCCTATGGCTCCACAACTGATCCGCTATCGGAGAAGATAACAGAATGGATTGAGAAATAGAACATAATAAGCCCCGAAACTTATGATAAATTTCGGGGCTTATTATATCTTTCATTTTCGGAATCCGGAGAAAAAGTTATCTATCCAACGAACCAGATAAACTATAATCACTCCAGCTATGACCATTGCAATGATACGACCTAACATATTCTTGTAGCTTTAAATATTTTAGTAGGCAAAGATAGCTAAGATATATAAAACAGCATAGATTATTACGTAAAAATCATGTTTGTGACAGGGCTACACCCTTTCACCCGAATGGTGTAGCCTTGAGCACAAAAGGGTGTAGCCATTCGGAGTAAAGGGTGTAGCCATCCCAGACAACTGATTATGAACTAATTATATGCCAGCCAACAAAATCCTTTCCTATGAACGTTACAACGCAAACAAAATCCTTTATTTTTTGTTATATAGTGTAAATCTAACAAATAATAGTTAATTTCGCGAACTCAAAAAATTAAAAAACAAACGAATATGAAATCAAAAAGAAGTTTTATGCTCATGGCTCTATGCCTAAGCACTTTAGCCGGATTGGCACAAAATACTCAATCTTCCGGACAAGTCACAGAAGAAAGTAAAACAACATTCAAACCTCATTGGTATATGCAGGTACAGGCAGGTGCTGCAGAAACTGTTGGTGAGGCCAGTTTTAAAGACCTGATCTCTCCTGCAGCAGCTCTTTCTGTCGGATACAAGTTTACTCCTCTATGGGGAATACGTGCCGGTGCAAGTGGCTGGCAAGCAAAAGGTAAATGGGCAGCACTTGACGATTCCTATAAATTCAACTATCTACAAGGAAACGTAGATGCCACACTTGACCTGAGCAACCTGTTCTGCCACTATAATCCAAAACGTTTCTTCAACGCTTATATGTTCTTGGGAGTAGGTCTTGCCGGTGGATTCAACAATGACGATGCTGTTGCACTGGATGCAGCAGGTTACCGCATGCAATATCTCTGGAGCGGCAAAAAGGTATTTGTAGCCGGTCGTGGAGGATTGGGTGCAAATTTGCGTCTGAGCAACCATGTATCTTTCAATCTTGAAGTGAATGCCAATGTCGTGTCGGATAAATTCAACTCCAAGAAGGCTGACAATGCCGACTGGCAGCTTAATGCATTGGCCGGTTTTACATTCAAGTTCGGAAAAAGTGGCAAAAAAGCAAAACCTGTCGTTGCTTATACTCCGGAGGTCGTAGAAACAGTAGTGGAAGTTCAGCAAGAGACGGAACCAGTTTATGTTCCTGCACCAGTAGAGGAGAAAAAAGAGGAAGTGAAACCTTTGACTGAAAATATCTTCTTCAATATAAATTCTTCTGTTATACGTTCTTCTGAAGAAAGTAAAATAGCTGATCTGGTTGCATTCCTGCAAAAGAACGCAGATGTAAAAGTCTCTATTTGCGGATATGCAGACGCTGGAACCGGTACAACAGCTATTAACCTACGACTTTCCAAAGAACGTGCTTTAGCTGTTGAGAAGGCTTTGAAAGCAAAAGGTATCTCTGCCGACAGAATCATGGTAGACTTTAAGGGAGATAAGGTTCAGCCTTTCTCTAATAATAATGAAAATCGTGTAGCAATTTGTATTACTGAATAGTAATCAGATAAGGTCTGATATAAAAGAAATAGAGCTGTACTGTATAATCCTGCCTTTAGGATACAGTACAGCTCTTTTTTATGCTCAATTTCGGAATAAGATTACATGAAGATCAACTGCTTTTTAAGCAAATCTACAATATCACTCTGCAATTTCTGTGCATTGATAGGTTTAGAAGTATACGCATCGAAACCACTATTCAGGATGCGCTCCTCATCTTCTGCATAGACATAAGCCGTTACTGCCATGATAGGAACTGTCGGTGATATTTCACGTATGATCTGTGTAGCCTCGTAGCCCGTTTTTTTAGGCATATTGATATCCATCAATATCAAATGAGGATTGTATTTCTTAAACAATTCTACCGCCTCTTCTCCATCCCAAGCATGAAGAATGTTATATTTACGTTTCAGAATAGATTCAAATAACAAGAAATTGCTTTCATTATCTTCAGCTATTAAAACGGTGAGCTTCTCTACTTTACTTAACCGGTGCTCTTTCTGTTCTCTCGTCGACTTGAGTTCCACAGGATGATAAGGAAGAGTAAACCAGAAAGTGGAGCCCTTGCCAGGTTCAGATTCAACGCCTACGTTACCACCCAAATTTTCGACAACACTCTGGCAGATAGACAGTCCCAATCCTGTACCTTGAGAAAAAGAATCGAGTTTCACAAAACGACCAAAAACAGTATCTTTCTTATCCTCTTCAATTCCACATCCCGTATCCGTAACATAAAAATAAAGGAAATCAGTATCCTTCAGTCGATAACCGAAAGTGACGCTTCCACTATAAGTAAACTTCATAGCATTATTAAGCATATTCGTCATAACCTGCGTCAGCCTGTTCCTCTCGATATTTACAGTACAGTCCGGCATTTCCGGTACATATCGGATGGGGACAGCTTCATTCTTCTGACGAAGTTGGGCAAATTCTTCTATCTCCTTAAACAATGCATTCAGATCTAAATCGGAAAAAACAAATTCCAATGTTCCGGACTCAATCTTGGAAAGCTCCAGGATGTCTCCGACCAGTTGCAACAATAGCGTATTATTATTCTCAATAATATTGATATACTCTTCTTTCTCCTCCTGCTCTTCCGTATCTGCCAAGATACTGGAAAATCCGACAATAGCATTGAGTGGAGTACGTATTTCATGACTCATATTGGCTAGGAAAGCAGACTTCAGACGATTTGATTCTTCAGCTTTCTCCTTTGCTATAATCAGATCTTCTTCCATTTTCTTTCGTCCGGTTATCACGAGAGAAGAACCAACCAAAGTTATCGGATTACCTTTTTCATCCCTCTTATCCACAGTGGCCTGAGCCTCAACCCATTCATAACGCGATATTCCATTCTTACGAACTATCACGCGATATTCTTCTCTGATCTTAGAAACATTACCTTCCGTCAACTCCTTATAAGCCCTCTTTACTCGGTCTCTGTCTTCCTTGCAAATTTTGGCAAAATATTGATAATCGGGTACGGAAAGTTGTTCCTCGTTCATCATGCTATCATCATGGCTAAGCTCTACCGGGCGGTTTACGTCACAAAGCATAGTACCTTTCTCCAAATCCCATTTCCAGGGAACAATATTAGCCACGTCCAGCGACATTGATAATTTATGATTAGCAGATCGTAACATCTGTTGTGTCTCGGCTAACTCGGTATTGTCCACACAGAATACATCAACGTATCCCTTATGCTTAGAGGGTGTCAGAATTACATTGAAATAATTACCTATATTTTCGTAATAGTATTGATATGAAAGTTCCTTCTGAGTAGAGTTGACCATACTATAGAGGTGACACATCCTTTCAAAACCTTTCGGATCTGCTTCACTTCCTCTTTTACCAATGACCTCCCCCATAGATTTGAAGTATTTCTCGAAACGGGGATTTGCTTCCACTGTGATGTAGTCTACAATCTTTCCGGCAGAATCATAAACCAGCTGTTGCTTCAAATAAACTATGGGCATATTCTCAAACAAACTATGATAGCTGGTCATCAACTTTATCTGTTCGGCTTGCTTTCTTCTGCTCTTATACAACCACCACAACCACATCCACATAAACAAAATCAAAATTGTGGTAATTCCCAAAATGACACTATATTTGTGTTGCTCCCAGAAAGAAGGAGGCATCATATAAAAAACAGAATTAGGAGGGCACAACTTAGGTGACAATCCGGCTTCTGTAAGATCATAATAGTTGAACATAGGAGTGGGAGTTCCACAATTCACCATACGAACACCTTTCACGTTGTTATCAGCTAAAACGCCGGCAGTTATTTCTGTAATTTTCCTTCCGATTGTCTTCTCATCCAAAAAGTAACCGCCTACCAAACCATTCCGTTGCAATCCGGTATTGTCTAATGAAAAAATAGGTGAAGAAGAATAATAGCTGAGGATTCTGGAAATATTATTGGTCAATACAGCATTCCCTTTTTGAGCATTTTCCTGATACCATGAGCAAAAGAGAACACCACTATTCTCCTCTGCATGAGCCAGTGAATCAGCCAATTCATCGGTAGTCATTTCACCGGCAACATAATCTTTTATTTCAAACTCCGGAAAGTCTTTATTCACAATCTCTTTTAAATCCGAGCGAAACTGAGCACTTATGTAACGGGCATCCGACAAGAAGATAAGTTCATCCATTTCAGGCATCAGATTCTGCATCAACAGAACAGTTTCTTTAAGATAGGCAGGCACATGAAACACGGTCAGCGACAGGTTGCCTCGATAATCTGTCAGAGGTGTTCTCTCTTCCGCCGCAATAGCTCGCCTATGCAAATAGGCCTCTTGTGGACCTACATAATCCGTCTCGGTGCAGAGAATAATGGGAACATCTTTCCATTGCTTTTCTATACTCTCTTTCAGCAAGCCCCAGGAGGCACTACCCAAGAGGACCAAGAGTTTCGGAGGATTGTCTGCATATTTTCCAAAAAGGTTTTCTTTGTATTCTGATAAATCTTCCGTATTTTGCAGATGCATAAATTGCCCGCCCATATGTTCCACATCCACTACATACGGAGAGTTTTTATGTTGATAAGAATTATAAATGGGGATAATAAAATCGTTACTCCAACGGGAAGATCCACTGTATGAATTGAGAATCAATATTCTATCTTCATTTCCGGGTTTAAATGTTGAGGAGACTTCACCAAATACATTAACAGCATTCGAAAGAAAAACAACTAATATAATAAACACTCTGATTATTATTTGCAAATATTTCATCGAAATTACAGTTTAGTCTACAAGTGTATCCATTCTTTACCACACAAGGAACAAAAGGCCTACATCATAGAGAGATTTAGATTGCAAAACTAATTAAAAATCAGAGAATTCCCAGTTTTTAGTAAAGAGATTTTTAAAGAGAATTGCGTATCTTCCATATTCTACGTACTTTTGAGAACAGAAAACAGTAAAATCATGAAAATACTTCATACCAGCGACTGGCATCTGGGACATACACTATACAACTATGACCGCAGTCGCGAGCAACAAGCATTCCTGAAACAACTAACCCGCATTGTGGCAGAAGAAATGCCGGATGCAATGGTAGTCAGCGGAGACATCTACCACTACTCCACCCCATCGGCAAGTACCCAGAAGATGTACACAGACGGTATGCTCGAAATTCACAGGGCATACCCCGGAATGACAATTGTAGTAACTGCCGGAAACCACGACAGCAGTTCTAAATTAGAGATAGACAGTAGCCTGTGGAACCATTTCGGTGTAAAGGTAGTAGGAAACATAGAACGAAACCAGGAAGAAGTCAATCTGGAAAAACATATCGTGGAAGTGAAAAACGACAGAGGAATACTAAAAGGATATATTATCGCCGTACCTCACGTCTATCCGCAAAACTTCCCGATACTGGACACAGAAACACCCCGCGAAGAACGGCAAGCACGCTTTTTTCAGGCATTGCAGGACGAAGTAGAAAAAATGAATGCGGAAAGACTACCTGTTGTATTGATGGCACACCTTTCCATAGAAGGCAGCGACCAAACCGGGCATGACGAAACCGTAGGCGGAATAGAATATGTCCCTATCAGTGCAATGGGCGAAGGATACGATTATCTGGCACTCGGTCACATCCATTGCCCACAGAACATTAAAGGAAGCAGGTATTGTGCACGATATTGTGGCGCTCCCCTGCCTGTCAGCTTCGACGAGGCTTATCCACATTCTGTTTCCATTGTTGAAATACAAGGAGAAAAAGCACCTCAGATCAAAACAATTGAAATAGAGAATCCGATGCCACTCATCACGCTACCCAAGGAAGCAGTAGATTTTGAAGAAGCTATAAAACTGCTGGAGGAATACCCGGATGACAAACCGGCTTATATCCGCCTGAATGTTCTGATAAAAGATTATCTGGCGCCCGACTGCAACGAACGGGCATCGAGCGCGGTAAAAGGGAAAAACTGCAAATTCTGCTATATCAAACCCAATCGGGAGAAGCACACTTCAGATGATGAAACCAGGCATATCTCTATTCAGGAAATGCAGGAAATGTCCCCATTGGAAATAGCAAAACTTTATTTTCAGGAAACAGAAGGAGAAGAAATGGATGAAGAACTCTGCGAACTGATGAATAGCGTCGTACAAAAGGTAAAAGAGAAAAGCATTCTGCATTAATTCCCTATAATCTGTAGTGAATCATGAAACTTCAAAAACTGACTATCAAAAATCTGGCATCTATAGAAGATGCTGTGATTGACTTTGAGAATGGACCACTGAGCGAAGAATCCCTGTTTCTGATTTGTGGGGAGACAGGTGCCGGCAAAACTACATTACTCGATGCCATTTGCCTGGCACTCTACAATGAAACGCCGCGCATGGAACGGGCAGAAAACGAAAAGTATCGGGACATAGGGCAAACTTTTTCTTCTAAAAAGGAGGATGTATCAATAAACGACAGCCGCCAATTGATGCGCAGAAATACTAACGAGGCGTGGACGGAACTGGAGTTCACCGGTTCAAACGAGATACCTTATACTGCCAAATGGTACGTAGCCCGTGCACACCGAAAAGCATCGGGTGCCATTCAAGATGCAAAGTGGACATTAGAGAATCGGAAAACGAATCTCCAAATCACTAAGAAAAATGAAATAAAGGCCGAAATACAAGCAGCTATAGGGTTAAGTTTTGAACAATTCTGCCGTACTACTCTCCTGGCACAGGGAGATTTCACCAAATTTCTTCAGAGTAAGGAGAGTGAAAAATCGGATATCCTGGAGAAACTGACAGGTACCGGAATCTATTCTGAAATAGGTGCAAAGATTTACGCCATCACCAAAGAGAAACGCATAGAATATGAGAATCAGAACCAAAAACTGGAAGGTATCCATGTGCTGACTGATGAAGAGATAAACGAAATCTCCGAAACTACAACTACACTAAATGCTGATATCAATGGAAATACCGTACAAAAGAATACAGCAGTCTTGAAACGTGACTGGCTGAAGCGGTTTGCAGAACTGATCCTCACTCAAGAAAACCAACAAAAGAACTGGGAAACGAAAAAGGAACAATTGCAATCGGATGACTTCCTGCAGAAAGAACTATTGATAAAAGACTGGAATAATACTGCAGATGCCCGTAACTGGTTATTTTCTCTCAAACAGCAACAACAGCAACAGGAAAAAGACAGAGAGCAAACTGAGAAGTTGAAAAAGAGTTTCATCTACCTCAGTAGTGGCTGTTCCTGGTTGAAGGAAAATCTGAAAGAATTGCAAGCTAAACTAATACTTGCCGAAGAGTATCTGCAAACTCACGCCCCGCTCCTACCTATGTTCGAGCAAAGTCAATCCATCGTTACAGACCTGAATGCTGTGCTTTCTGCTCGCTCACGCATCGCTGCCTACGAAAAACAAATAGCAGAATTGTCCCGGCAGCAGCCTGTCCGGGAGCAGGAACGCACGAATAAGGAAAATGACTTCAACCGGAAAAATGAAGAAAATCAGATTAAGCAGCAAGAGATAAACTTATTGAATGCCCGGCTTGAATCCATGAATCGAAATGTCCTACAGGAAAAGAAGAATGTATTGGAAACGGCTAAGGAAAAGTTGCTAAAAGCTCAAAATACCCTGATACTATTAGGAGAGAAAAAAGCAGCCTTGAACATAGCAGAAGAAAGCCTGAAATCTCTGGAAATAAAGCTGCAAACCAGCAAAAGCCAACACAAAGAACTGGGAAATAGGTTCGACACTAAAAAGAAAGCCTACGATGAGATAAAAATGCTCTACAACAAACAAAAAGAAGCTGTGGAAGAGTGGGCACAAGAAGCCCGTGCCCGTCTTTCTGTAGGAGATATGTGTCCGGTATGTGGCCAAAAGATAGAATCACTCAGCAAGGATGAAGATTTTCAGTCTGTACTTGCCCCTATCCAGCAATCGCTGGAGACAAAAGAGAAAGAATACAAGGAAGCAGAACAAACTTTGAATAGTAACCGGACGGAGACCAAAACTTATGAGGATATGATAGCAGGGAGTCGTCTGGCAACAGATAAAGCCCGGAAAGGATATGAATTTATTCAAACTGAAGCTGAAGAAACATGCCGTCAGTGTAATATTCTAATAATCTCAAATAATACCAGAGATATCCTGGAAAGACAAATTCAAGAAAATAAACAGCACCTTGAAGACATCAATGCCAGGTTGAACGAAGTACAAATCCTCTCCAACAATATCTCCCGATTGCAGCACTTAAAGGATGGACATCAGAAAGTAGTGGAGACCGCCCGAAATGCTTTCGATACTGCTGACAAGAATCTGACGAAACTAAAAAATGATATCACTAATAAACATTCGCTAACCGAAAGTGAAAAGGATATCATTCGCACCACACTGGAACGTGTCAGCCCACTTATTCTTTGGAAAGGATGGCAAACAGAATGGAATACTGCTCCTACCTCATTTATCGAACGCTTACAAAAGTCTACAGTACATTATAAACTGGCACAGAACAGGCAATCGGAATTAAAAGCAACCATTTCCCTCATAAAGAAAGAGCTGGACAGTATATCAGCAACGCAGGATCTGATCTACACAGCATTTCCCGAATGGAAAAAACTGCCAATAGAGGAAAAGATGGAAATCAAAAATCTGGGAATGGCATGGAATACCCTGAACTCCGAAGTCAGCGGATTGAAACAAAACATCTCATCTGTCCGAAAGAACATCGACGAGCTGCAAGCCAACCTTACAGCGTTCTATACTATACATCCGGATATGAACGAAGCACGCCTCGTTGCTCTTTCCTCCTACTATAGCGAGCAAATAGAGAACTTGCGTACCGGTCAACAAAGGCTTAAAGAAGAAGAAGTAGCCACACAAACAGCTTTCAAACTAACAACCGGACAACTGGAAGAACACCAAAGCAAAAAACCGGAAATGGAAGAGGAAGAAAACCTTGAAAGTCTGGACAGCCTTATCATAGCTTTAGATGAGAAAATTGCAGTAAGCAATCAGGCCCTCATACGGCTAAAAATCCAATTGGAAGAAAACACTAAGAACATCGCCCGGATAAAGGACGAGAAGAAACGTGCGGACGAATTGCGGGAAGTGTATTTGAAATGGGACCGTCTTTGCCATCACTTTGGTGACGAGAAAGGAAAGAATTTCCGAAACATCGCACAAAGTTTTGTACTGAAAGAACTGCTCAATGGAGCAAATTTCTACCTGCAACATCTCACCAAACGCTACGAATTGGAATGCCAAGCAGGTTCACTCACTATCCTACTGCGCGATTTTTATCAGGGAGGCACACCACGTCCAGCTTGTACACTGTCCGGTGGAGAGAGTTTTCTGGTTTCTTTGTCATTGGCACTCGGTTTGTCTTCACTCAGCCGGCACAGCCTGTCTGTAGATACATTGTTCATTGATGAAGGATTCGGAACCCTGAGCAGTGATTATCTGAACACAGTAATGGACACACTGGAGAAACTGCACCAGATGGGCGGCAAGAAAGTGGGTATCATCAGCCATGTAGAAGGACTGCGCGAGCGGATCAAAACCCAAATTCAGGTAAAGCGAATCGATAATTCAAGAAGTGAGATCAGCACAGTGAGGACCCTATAAATAGGTATTGTGACAAAGAAAGGAACGATTTTCTGTGCCTACAAGTACAAGTACACTATATTATTGTGTACTTTTGTAGCAACTATTAATAGAAAAAGACAATGAAAAAGTTCATAAAAGGAGTCCGGTTTGCTCCTAAAAACTATTCCGACGAAGTAGAAGCGAAGATTCAACACTATAAAAAGGAAGGTTATAAACTACCGTCGCGCCACTTATTGCGCACTGAAGAACAACTGGAGGGTATCCGCGAAAGTGCCAAAATCAACACCGCACTGCTGGATTACATTTCTGCAAACATCCGCGAAGGAATGTCCACCGCGGAAATTGACCACATGGTCTATGAATTTACAACGGATCATGATGCAATACCTGCCCCTTTCATGTACGAAGGTTTCCCCAAAAGTGTATGTACAAGTATCAATGACGTGGTATGTCATGGCATCCCAAGCACGAAAGAGTTCCTGCGCAGCGGAGATATTGTGAATGTGGACGTTTCCACTATTTATAAAGGATATTTCTCGGATGCGTCACGAATGTATATGATTGGAGAAGTGAAGCCGGAAATGCAACGCCTGGTACAGGTGGCAAAGGAATGCCGTGACATAGGCGTACAGACAGCACAACCGTGGGCACGGCTTGGAGACGTCGGTGCAGCCATTCAGGAACATGCGGAGAAAAACGGATACAGTGTAGTACGCGACCTGTGCGGACACGGCGTAGGAATCAAGTTCCATGAAGAACCGGACGTTGAGCACTTCGGCAAGCGCGGCACAGGTATGCTTATCGTTCCGGGAATGACATTCACCATCGAACCGATGATCAATATGGGAACTTACGAAGTCTTTATTGACGAAGCGGACGGATGGACCGTCTGCACAGACGACGGACTGCCCTCGGCACAATGGGAAAGTATGCTTCTGATTACCGAAAACGGCAACGAGATATTGACTGAGTAAACATGGATATTGTTTTTCTAATTATCGGCCTTATAGTAGGTGTCGGCGTAGGGTATCTGATAGCCGGACGAAAAAGTGCCGCATTATCAGCACAATTGCAAGCCACCCGCGAACGGGAAGAACTGCTGAACCGTACGGTAGAAGAACGGATTGCACGTGAGAAAACCATCACAGCCGAGCGCCTAGCGGAGCAGGAAAAATCTTTCAACCTGAGACTGGCAGAGCAGCAGAAGCAATGGGAAGAACGCCTGAAATTGCAAACTGAAGAAGCAGAAGCCTTGCACAAACGCATGAGCACGGAGTTTGAGAATCTCTCCAACCGCATTTTCAAAAGCAAGACAGAAGACTTCACCAAGCTGAATTCGGAGCATCTCAGCAATTTACTCCGCCCACTGGGGGAAAACCTGAAAGATTTCCGGGAAAAGGTAGAACAAGTATATGACAAAGAGTCGAAACAACGTTTCTCGCTGGAAGAACGCATCAAAGACTTGGTAGAACTGAACAACCGGATCAGCGAAGATGCCAACAACCTGACCCGTGCGCTAAAAGGTGATTCCAAGATACAGGGCAACTGGGGAGAAATGATACTGGAACGACTGCTGCAAGCTTCCGGCCTGATAGAAGGCGAACATTATTTCCGCCAGGAATTCCTGAAAAACGAACAGGGTGAAATGCTGACCAACGAAGAAAGCGGTCAGAGAATGCAGCCAGATATTATTGTCAGGTACCCGGATGAGCGGGAAATGATTATCGACTCTAAGGTATCCCTGACTGCCTATGCCGCCTACAATTCCGCTGAAAACAAAGAGGAAGAGGCTCGCTGGCTGAAAGCACATCTACAATCGGTACGGGCACATGTGGATGAACTCAGTCAGAAGGATTATTCGCATTATGATGCAAAAGCGCCGGACTTTGTGATGATGTTTATCCCTACCGAAGCTGCCTACCTGACGGCTATCAAAGCGGATACCAACCTATGGGAATATGCCTATAATAAAAAGGTGGTATTGATGAGTCCTACCAATCTGATCAGTGCGCTCCGCCTTTCCCTCGATCTCTGGAAACGGGAAAATCAAGTAAAGAATGTGCAGGATATTATCAAACGAGGTACATTGCTTTACGAAAAGATTGCCGGATTTACAGATACATTCCTGCGCATCGGTGACAATCTGAGCGGACTGCAAAGAGATTATGACAAGGCTTATAACCAGCTTTCGGATGGCAACGGCAGTGTGATAAGACAGGCCGAACTGCTGCGTAATATGAGTCTGACTCCTAAAAAGCGAATATCAGCAAGACTGCTGCCCAAAGAAGAGGAAACGGAGGAGGAAGAAAACGGACAGGACAAATAGACAATCCAAATTAAGATATATAAAACATGAAAATCCTAAAAGACCGTATCCTGAAAGATGGAAGATGCTACCCCGGAGGCATACTGAAAGTAGATAACTTCATCAACCACCAGATGGACCCTATCCTGATGAAATCCATCGGTGTGGAGTTCGTCAGACGCTTTGCCTCCACCCCTATCAACAAAATTATCACGGTAGAAGCCAGCGGTATCGCTCCCGCCATTATGGTAGGTTATTTATTGGAATTACCCGTAGTCTTTGCAAAAAAGAAAAAGCCGAGTACAATGGAGAACATGCTGGTTACTTCTGTCTATTCTTTCACCAAGCAACGCTCTTATGATGTATGTGTCAGTAAAGACTTTCTCCGTCCGGGCGACCGGGTACTTTTCATCGATGATTTCCTGGCCAACGGAAATGCTGCCAAAGGTATCATGGAACTTGTGAAACAGGCCGGGGCCGAACTGGTGGGCATGGGCTTCATCATAGAAAAAGCCTTTCAGCATGGAGGTGACGAACTTCGTGGGCAAGGTATTCATGTGGAGTCTCTGGCGATCATCGAGAGCCTTGACAATTGCGAAATTAAAATCAGATAAAAGTATTTATCGTACATCTATAAACTTACAGCCGGCTTGTTTATGAATTAACAAGCCGGCTGTTTCGTTATAATCCGAGTATATGTTTTTATTCAGTAAAGCATTATTTATGGGATAAAGTTGTCCGAATAACTTCTTTCACATCTTCCACGATTCCCATAGTAACATCTTTATCAAACTTCAGTCCCACTGATAATCCATCGCTGTTGGCAATCGTTTGGTAATCCTTTAGCTTCAATTCCAATTCCTGAAGAGAAGGATGCTTTATCACTGAGCTTGTACCTCCTTTCGGATACAAAGATACTTCTATGGGTAAAAATATATCCGAAGCCGTCTTATATTTAGAACTGTAAATCTTAGGTTCTCTAAAAGAAACGAATATAGGAAGCAAACTATCCAAACGAGCTTCGGAAACTCCACCTAAGTCTCCGGAAATTTCTCCACGAACTTGTAGATAAGCCTCTTTTATGGTGCGCAGGTAAGAAGTGATAGCGGTGGATGACGAACCACGGTCATATATCACAGATAGCACAAGCAGCTGATTCTCATCTTTCTTTACAGCTTCCTTGTATGACTTCATCAATAAATTGGTAAATCGGCTCGACAAGGTTTCTACATCATATTCCTTAATCAATTCCTGATCCAGCATCATCTTATTATTCATATTCACAAAAAAGCTGCAAATCCGCATTGGCTTCTCGGGCCTATACTCCTTCTTTCCGCCCATAGCGTCGTTTGCTTTACGCTCGAAAAAAGCCTCCAACTGTTGCAATTCACCCTCCTGGACTGAATCTAGTTTCACACTTACAGGGTTGTTTATCACCTGTCCCACTGTCTTTTTAACTTCCGGTTGCGCAAAAGCATAAAGCGCTCCGGCAGCTACAGGCACAAAAAGCAATAGCTTCAAGTGTGCCCAATTGTTTGTTCTTCTTTTTAACATCATTGTGATACGATTTTTAAGTTTGCTGTGATTGAACCCGCAAGCCATAGAGTAGAGCCTTGTGCCCACGGACTTCTTCACCAGCAAGAGTTGATATTCTGTTGCATCAATGCCATTATTAATAACGCCGTTATCGGCTTCGTATTCATGCACTTCACGAAGTTCACGCATCAGGAGCCATGCGGCAGGATTGAACCAATGGAATACAACGATACATTCCATCCAAAGTAAATCCAATGTATGCTTATGTTGCAGGTGCATTTGCTCATGCAACAGGATTTCTCCGGGATTCCGTTCGTAATCCTCCTGTGACAGGACAATTGTATGCCCCCAACTGAAAGAGACCATCTTCTCCGGACAGATGACCAACTTATATTTCCCGCAATTACAGGCAGGATAGCTCCGGATAAGCCGGCGCATACGGATGGTAGAAAGCAAGAGGAAAGCAAGCACTATCAAAGCTCCGATAAAATAACAACCGCCCAACAGCCAGATCACAGGAATAACATGAATCACATTCGCACGACCTCCCTCTATCCTCTCCCCTTTTTCTGCCATCAAAAGACTTGTTTCTTCGGACAAATGTTTTTCACCAGTTCCTCCTTCCATTTGAGCACTTACTTCCTTCTCTGTCAATAAATGTCTTACAGTAATTATTGGCAGCTGCAAAGTTGTATATTGAGGAACATCTATTTGCAGCAATGGAAGTAACATACACGCCATCGTTCCCGCCAGCAACAAAAAACGGTTCGTACGGAACAGCGTATCTTTCCTGAAAAACAATCTGAACAGAAAGTACAGGATTGTCAGGCATAAGGTAGACTCAAATATATAAAACAATATAGTTCCCATGATCTATTTATTTGCCGAGTATAACTCTATTTCTATCTGTTCGACTTTTTGCTTTCGATCTCTGCTATCAGCGCTTTTAATTCGTCTACAGACATACCTTCTTCTTCAATAAATGTAGATACAACATTGGTATAAGAGTTATTATAGTATTGGGCTACGACATCATTCAGTGCAGAACGCTTATATTCTTTGTCGGAAACAGCAGCATAGTACTGATATGTGTTACCATAGGCCTTGTATTTCACAAAGCCTTTTTCCTCTAATCCTCTAACTAAGGTAGATACAGTATTATAATGAGGTTTCGGCTCTTCATAAAAAGCCAGCAATTCACGAACAAACATCGGACCATGCTCCCAAAACATTTGCATGATTTCCTCTTCTTTAGCAGTCAATCGTTTCATAATATTTTCAAGTTTACTTGAGTGAACAGTGCAAAGATAGGAATTAGTTTTAAACAAACAACTAATATTATTAGTTATTAAACTAACAAAAGAAGTAGTTTAACTAATATTATTAGTAGGTAGTCAATACACCTATTATATATAGAAAAAGAGAAGAAGTATAAGGGCAAGGAGTATTTGCAGTTTAAAAGGAATTAAATACATTCAGTCATTAATGTAAGTTCATTGCAAGAAACAAAGTGTTTCATCATTTGAAACAAAGTGTTTCACCGCTTGGAACTGGAAGTTTCATGCCTTGAAACAGAGAGTTTCATTGCTTGGAACTAATGGTTTCAAGCAATGAAACTTCTTTTGCAATACGAGGATAGGTTTCATACTCTTATTTATGCTTTCTTTTTCTTCGGCAATACCTGGTTCAGTACCACATATCCCAGTATTCCGGCAATAATGGTACCACACAACACACCGAATTTAGCTTGGTTCAGCAATTCCGGATAAGCACCGGAGAAAGAAAGATTGGATATGAACAATGATACTGTAAATCCAATGCCACCCAACAACGATACTCCCGCAATATTCTTCCAGTTCATGCCTTCGGGCATACGGGTAAGTCCGCTTTTAATAGCCAGCCAGGTGAAGAGATAAATACCCAAGAACTTACCCAAAAGGAGACCTAAACCAACAGCAAGACCTACATTCCCTATAACTTCTCCGCCATCGCTAAAAACGACTCCTGCATTGGCAAAAGCAAACAAAGGAAGAATGACAAAATTCACAGCTCCATGCAAGTTATCCTCCAAAGATTGTAAAGGGCTTATCACACGATCCGAAGCCCGCTCCACTTGCTTCAATGTAGCAATCTGTTCGTTTGTCAACACAATGTTATCAGACTGTACCACCGGGAAAGAACTGATAATAGCCCGGATACGCCGGATATATTTACCCGCATCCAGTCGTGGACGGGCGGGGATCACAAATGCAAGTATCACACCGGATATTGTACTGTGGATGCCGGATTGCAAGAATAAATACCAAATAATAATACCGAAGAAAAGAAAGAAGATCTTCTGCGTCATACCAAACTTTCCCATATAATATAAGAATGCATAAAGTATGGCGGCTACAATCAAATAACCGTAAGCAACTTCGGAACTATAAAAAATGGCAATCACCAAAATACCACCAATATCATCTACTACAGCAAAAGCAGTCAGGAAAATCTTCAGGCTTAATGGTACGCGTTTACCCAGCAGACTAAGCACTCCCAATGAGAAGGCAATGTCCGTAGCCATAGGGATAGCCATACCTTGCGTTTCAGGAGTACCGGGAGTTACCAGAAATGAATAAACCAAAACCGGAAATATCATTCCTCCACATGCTGCGATGAACGGCAGAATAGCTTTCCTGAAAGAGGACAATTCTCCTACCAGTAACTCGCGCTTTATCTCTAATCCCACGGCTAAAAAGAAGATTGTCATCAGACAGTCATTGATAAATTCAATCATCGTCAGATTATGACCGCCATGCGAAAGCAAGTTAAAATCACCAATACGCAAATGCAACTCCTGCGACAGGAAGCTCTGATAAACAGGAGCTAATGAAGAATTGGCAACAATAGCTGCCAGAATAGCCGTCAGGAATAATAAAATACTCGCCACCACATTCAGTGCCGAAAAGTTTCTCACAGTACGTAAAATAATCATATGTTCGATTTAAGTATTAGGTTTGCAAAGGGATGCCTGACACGGTTAATAAGCTACTCCTGATAGCTCATTAACGCCAGTTTTTTAACCCAGAGCACAAATATACCTGTTAATATTAAATTTAATACAATAGTAAGCACAGAAATTACTAATGCCGGGCCACCCAGATTGTAACCCAACGCAATGAAAATAACTCCTGCCCCTACCTCACCACGGGTAAACATACCAATGGAAAGTGCCAGACGTTCGCTCAATTTACGGTCGCGGTAGAAGAATACCGGGAACAGCTTACCGACATTGGAAAGTAACGATACAATAACCACATGTACAATAATTAGTGCCCAAGGCATCATTTCCTGCGAACCGGTTACTGAGGCCAGCCCCGTATCACCAGGAAGACTGATTCCCTGAAGCGGAGGCATACTCATACCAACCAGGAACATGAAGATGAATGAAATTCCGGTTGAAGCTTTACGTTCCCAAGCCGTATCAATATCTTTATGCTTCATAACCATACCCAAAATGAATGCCGGAAGCAGGACTTCAATATGAATGCTGGCATCTTCTCCATATAAGTTCTTTGTAATAAGATAAAGCGATTGAGTGGCAGCAAACACCAGAACGGAATAAAACAGAATGGCTTTCCAATCCTGCCGCATATTGTATTTGCTCAACTTCTTCCAACCGAAGGAAAGCAACAGAAAGACAATAAGGATAATAACCAGCAACTGCCAGCGCGGCCCGATCATCATAATTTGCAAAGGAATCATTAAAAGGATCGTATCCAGGTCATCAAAGATGGCCAGCACCTGAATCTTCTTGTAGATCCAGCTGGACTTCAGTCCGATGGCAGCCAACATAGTAAATAGTATACCTGCGGAAGTAGGAGCCGCAAAACGACTCAGTAACAGGTTTTCTTTCCATGCCTCCCAACTATTCCAGTATTCCGGCGGAAGTAAAACGAAAATATAATAAATAGCGATCAGAAACCAAGGCATGGCGGCCGTAGCCATAGCAACGAAATAATCTTTTGCGTATGTTTGCCATCGGGACTTGTCCACTTCGAACTCACGTCCCACATTAATCATAATGAATCCCAGGCAAATATACAGCAACACATTTGATACAGTTTTCACCGTACCATAATCACTTCCTGACCATGCAGGCAGATATTGCGCTATAAAGAGGCCTACCACCAGGAAGGCCGAAAACGATAGAACTTTTCTCATTTATTATTAGTTAGAAATTTCAAAACAAAGGGATTGTCAAGACAGTCCTACAGAAAGAGAACAATCCCCGGACTAATATGAATCAGCTTTTATACTTTTTTATATTAATCTAATTTCAACACCGCAAGGAACGCTTTCTGCGGCACTTCCACATTACCAATCTGTTTCATACGTTTCTTTCCTTTTTTCTGCTTCTCCAGCAACTTTCTCTTACGGCTGACGTCGCCACCGTAGCACTTCGCCGTAACATCTTTGCGCACCGCCTTAATCGTCTCACGAGAAATGATTTTAGCTCCGATAGCCGCTTGGATAGCAATATCAAATTGCTGTCTCGGAATCAGGTCTTTCAACTTCTCGCACATTCGGCGTCCCAAATCATAAGCATTGTCGAAATGTGTCAGTGTTGAAAGAGCGTCCACCGGTTCGCCGTTCAGCAAAATGTCCAGTTTTACCAACTTGGACGGGCGGAAACCGCTGGCATGGTAATCAAAAGAAGCATATCCTTTCGAGATACTTTTCAACTTATCATAAAAGTCAATCACAATTTCTCCCAAAGGCATGTCATAATAGATCTCCACACGATTGCCGGAAATATATTCCTGCTTCACCAGTTCACCGCGTTTACCCAGACACAAGGTCATGATGGGACCGATATAATCTGTAGTTGTGATAACGGAAGCACGGATATAAGGCTCCTCAATGTGATCGATCAGAGTAGGATCGGGCATACTTCCAGGGTTATGCACCTCTGTCATATGCCCTTGTTTGTCGTAAATATTATAAGAAACGTTCGGTACAGTAGTTATCACGTTCATGTCGAATTCACGATCAAGACGCTCCTGCACAATCTCCATGTGCAACAGTCCCAGAAATCCGCAACGGAATCCAAAGCCCAGTGCCAATGAAGATTCGGGCTGGAAAGTCAGTGATGCATCGTTCAATTGCAGCTTTTCCAAAGAAGAACGCAAGTCTTCAAAGTCTTCCGCCTCAATGGGGTACACACCGGCAAAAACCATCGGCTTCACTTCCTCGAAACCTGCAATAGCTTCTTTACACGGACGGGCAATGTGGGTAATCGTATCTCCCACCTTTACCTCTTTAGAGGTTTTAATGCCGGAAATAATGTATCCCACGTCACCAGTACGCAGTTCCTGACGCGCCACCATTTCCATCTTGAGCACACCGATTTCATCGGCATCATATTCTTTACCGGTATTGAAGAATTTCACCTTATCTCCCTTACGGATCACTCCGTTCACAATCTTGAAGTAAGCGATGATACCACGGAAAGAATTGAATACGGAGTCGAAGATCAAAGCCTGCAAAGGTGCTTCCTCGTCTCCTTTAGGATGGGGAATACGCTCAATAACCGCAGCCAGAATTTCTTCTACGCCCATACCCGTCTTACCGGAAGCACGGATGATCTCACTACGTTTGCAACCAAGCAACTCTACAATTTCGTCTTCCACTTCTTCGGGCATGGCACTCGCCATATCGCACTTATTGATAACCGGAATAATTTCCAGATCATGCTCTATTGCCATATAAAGATTGGAAATCGTTTGTGCCTGTACACCTTGCGAAGCATCTACAATCAGCAACGCACCTTCACAAGCAGCAATAGAACGGGAAACTTCATACGAAAAGTCTACGTGTCCCGGAGTATCAATCAGATTCAGAACATACTTTTCACCTTTGTACGTATACTCCATCTGAATAGCATGGCTCTTAATGGTGATACCTCTCTCTTTTTCCAGATCCATATCATCCAGCATCTGTCCTCCGGTCACTTGTATGGTGTTGGTAAATTCAAGCAGACGGTCAGCTAAAGTAGACTTACCATGATCAATGTGGGCAATAATGCAAAAGTTACGTATATTCTTCATTTTCTACAATTATCTATCTATAAATAAGTATATTACAAAATGAGGCTGAATAACTCGTAGTACAGTCGCAAAACAAAATGGTAATATCTCGCAACGGGCTCGCCTCCTTTTGCGGGCGCAAAGATAATGAAAAATATGAGGTTTTGAAAGTGATTTATTTAATATCCAAGGTCGTAAATGTCTATATATCCTAAAACTATTCTATCATCCCACTGTTATGTATGCATAATAACCTAAACTGAATAACTGAAATGAAAGAATTTATTATTTTTGCGTGTTCCCTCCTATTATTGGCCGGATGCTCCAAGAATGAGATAATCATTTATGGCTCATCGCCCGAAAACAATGAATCCGACAACAATCAGCCTCCAGAGAAAGAAGATGCGCTCATCACCTTTTCCGCTTCACTCGAAAGTCGTAAAGTAACCAGATCCATGTCGCCCATGCCTAAAGGTCTGGTAAGTCAGATTTATGCCTTTGAAACTACAGACAGGAATTTCGATGCCCCTTTTGCCGAAGGTTTGTATTCAACCGCTTCCGCAGGTGTATTGACCGGATTGAAAGGATATAAAATGTATTTGAGTAACGGATCATATAATATGTATGCGTTTTCTGAAAACTCATCCGTTTATCCTCCAGACCTGATAGATGGAATATCCGCTCCGCTAAAGAATGGTATTGACTACCTATGGTGGGAAAATCTGGATCAGGACGTCACAACGTCACAAATCCATATGCCCATTGTATTCCAACATGTCGCCACTCAGGTTGTAGTTGATTTGTCAGCCGGCGACGGTATAAAACTGGACAGCCTGATTTCAGCAAGCATACTTCCACCCACCCCGGGGGCCACTCTCGATATACAGACCGGAATTATTGAATCCACCTTTACCTATGATACCACTCCGCTCACTATGGGGAAAAACGGTTTTCTCACGCAGGCCATCGTCCTACCGACAAAAGCTACAAGCCCCATGTCTTTGACATTAAAGATATTGGCAGACGGAGAAACGACTCCGCGTACCTATACCGTAGGCATTCCCATTCCGGGTAAACTGGCAGGAGGATTTTCGTACGTCTTCAGTGCCATCATAGACGGAAATTCCGTATCGTTCCCCAATGTCAGCATCAAAGACTGGACCGAAGTAGATGAATCCGGCAATCCGCTTTATCCGACACAGAAATAATAGGGATCACTCTTGCATCCCCCAAATACAACAACAAAGTAGAAAATATGGAAACTAAAATATCCGAGATCAGAAAAGAGTATACCAAAGGTAAATTGAGACAATGTACTATCAATGACAATCCTTTTGAGCAATTCGAAGAATGGTTGAATGATGCCATTGCCCACAATGCGGACGAGCCCACCGCCATGATAGTAGCAACTGTTTCGGCCGAAGGACATCCCTCTACACGCACCGTTCTGCTGAAAGGAGTGGAAAACAACAAATTTATATTCTTTACTAATTATGAAAGCCGGAAAGGGAGACAATTGGCTGGCAACCCATATATTTCCTTCTCTTTTGTATGGCACAAATTGGAAAGGCAGGTACACATTGAAGGCAAAGCCGAAAAGTGCCCCGGCAAAGTGTCGGACACTTACTTTTCCAGCAGACCCTATAAAAGCAAGATAGGGGCAAGAATATCTCCGCAAAGCCAGGTGATAAGTAGCCGTATGGAGATTATGCGAGCTTTCGTAAAAGAGGTCTTCAAACTGGCGGGACATGAAATCAGCCGTCCCGACAACTGGGGTGGTTTTGCCGTAACTCCTACCCGCTTTGAATTCTGGCAGGGACGGGAAAGCCGCCTGCACGACCGCATTCAGTATATACTTCAGAAAGATGGTAGCTGGAAACAGGAAAGACTGGCTCCCTAGACCTCTCTCTCACCAATGGAATAGAACATAAAAAGAAGCGTTGATAACATATAAATGTACCAACGCTTCTTTTTATAAGATAAATGTCACTCTCTCTTAAACCAACTTAACAAACAGTTCGCCTTCTACTTCCTGAGTCGAAATCTTGTCTTCTCTCAACAACCAGCCAAGGCCCAAGAACAAATCTTTGTCTACCAACTTAGTTGCTTTCTTGATTTGTTTAGCAGTTAAACCTTCAGTCTCATTCAGAGCACTCCAAATTTTTCCTGCAGTTTCACCAGCTTTTTCTTTTAACATTTTCTTTTTGTTTTTAGTTATACATGCTTTAATCTAAATTCTCTCATTGGTGAGGTTCAGATTTTATTTCAGCGGCAAAGATAGTTATATTTATGTTATATAACACATTATTATCTGTTTTTTTATGTTATATGTCATAAAAAGAGCATTTTTTCAGCAGGTCAGACCAAAAAGAATGATTCATTCAATCGAAACTGATGGTTTGTTTACATTAAATAGACGGTCTGTTTTCAAGATATTCCGCCCAAATGCGGGCAGCTTCTTCCACCATCCTGACACACGGACGTTTAGCATAATATTGGTCGGTGCGTTCTTCGGGAGTAGACACTCCTTCCGGCTTCTTCAACCCCAATAATTCAGCACAAATTGTAGAGCCGTTCCGTTTCTTAAACTCGGCAGCCAATTCCTGTACTACTGCATAATTGGCCCCTTTTCCTTCACGATCTTTGGGATCAGTCGCTCCGGTTTCCAGTCCGGCAAGCAGAAACATACCGCATGCAGCGCCACAAGTCTGACGCATACGCCCGATACCTCCACCGAAGGAAGCTGCCATACGCGCCGCCTGTTCTTGCGTAAATCCATACATGTCGGCAAAAGCAAGCACCACAGACTGGGAGCAATTATAACCACTCTTAAAAAACTCTACCGCTTTCTCTATTCTTTCTTCAAACATTACCCTATCCTTTTTTTAGCCTTCTATATCCAACAACATGGGACAATGATCAGAATGTACAGCATCATTCAGAATACGCGCCTCTTTCAGTAACGGGCGAACAGGTTCGGTCACCATACAATAATCAATACGCCATCCTTTATTCTTTGCGCGGGAGTTGAAACGATAACTCCACCACGTATATTCCTGCTGTTCGGGATGCAACACACGGAAAGTATCGATAAAACCGGCATTCAGAAAACGCGTCATCCATTCCCGTTCTTCGGGCAAGAAACCACTATTAGTAGCGTTACGAATAGGATCATGAATATCTATCGGTTCATGGCAGATATTATAATCTCCGCAAAGTATAAGTTTCGGACGTGATTTTCGCAGCTCCGTCACGTACTCCTGGAACTTCTCCAACCACACCATCTTAAATGCCTGGCGTTCGTCACCACTCGTTCCTGAAGGATGATAAACACTTACGACGGATATATCGCCAAAATCGGCACGGATAAAACGGCCTTCATTGTCATATTCTTCTATCCCCATGCCATATTCCACATGGTCCGGCTCTCTTTTAGTCAAGATGGCAACTCCGCTATACCCCTTCTTCTGCGCAGAATAGAGATAATGCTTATACCCCAATGCACTCAATGCTTCTTCCGGATATTGGTCCGGTTGCAATTTGGTTTCCTGAATGCATACTACATCAGCTTGTTCCTGTTCCAGCCATTCCGGTAAACCTTTACTAACAGCTGCACGCAGCCCGTTTACATTATATGTAATAATTTTCATATGATCGTTTATTTGGTTTATACTAGTTCAGATATCAGCAACATAATATTCAATACGGTAACGATTCCCGCAATAGCATAGAGTACAAAACTACTCCACTTACTATTAACATACTGCCCCATTACTTTACGCGAAGACGTCAGTCCCACTTGCAGGAAAACAGTAAATGGCAACTGAATACTAAGCACCATTTGCGAAATCAACAATCCTTTGAAAGGATCACCGATGAAGAATATCAGCAACAACGCAATGCCCAATGAAAGGATTACGCCCACCTGAGAGTGGCTATCCTTGATATGATAGGATTCTCCAAAGATACCGGCAAAAATAGAACCTGCCGCCATACCACTTGTAATGGTAGATGAAATACCTGCCATCAACAAGGCCAAAGCAAACACAACTGCAGCGCTACTTCCAAGTAAAGGTTCCAACAAAGACTTTGCCTGTTGCAGTTCTTCAACCTGAATACCACTTTTAAAGAAAGTAGCAGCAGCCAGCAATATCATAGCACTATTGATAGCCCATCCCACAATCATGGAGAAAAGCGTATCAAACAACTCATACTTCAAAACCTTACGAATAGAACTGTCATCTTGCTTATTATACTCATGGCTCTGTATTACTTCCGAATGCAGGAATAAATTATGTGGCATTACCACTGCTCCCAGCACACTCATAATAATCAGCATACTTCCTTCCGGAAAAGCAGGTGTCACCCATCCTTCTACAGCCAATGGCCAGTCAATCTTCACCAGGAACAACTCATAAATAAAGGATAACCCAATAACTGAAACAAACGCGATGATGGAACGCTCTATCTTCTTATATGAGTTCGTAAAAAGCATGATGACGACAAAGACGGTTGTCAATATAGCTCCCCATATAATGGGAATATCAAAAAGCATTTCCAGGGCAATTGCTCCTCCCAGTATCTCGGCAAGGGAAGTCGATATGGATGCCAGCACCGCAGTGCCCAGAATAGGACGAGAAACCCATTTAGGAGTATATTTCGTAGCAGCTTCCGACAAGCATAAACCTGTAACAATCCCCAAGTGAGCCACATTATGTTGCAATACAATCAACATGATCGTAGATAAAGTTACCACCCAAAGCAGGGAATATCCAAATTCGGAACCCGCTGCAAAATTAGAAGCCCAGTTTCCGGGATCAATAAAACCTACTGTAACAAGGAGTCCGGGACCAATATATTTAAAAACGTCCAGCCCCCCCAAATACCGCTTGTGGTCCCTACGTTTCAAGTCTTTCAGAATATTTTTCATTGTTCGTTCTTTTTATGGCGTAAAAATACGAAATAATAACAAGCAAGCCACACTTTCTGTTCAAAAAAGAAGCCCCCGGCATTGTGCAATACCGAGGGCCAACCTATATTTTTTAAAGTACAGGGATTTAGTTAGAATCCCATTTCATGCAGTGCCCTACATAACTGATCCGGACAAGAAGTCGAACGTCTTCCACAACGAATCCCTTCCAGACGGGAAATCACATCATTTACCGGCATTCCCTTTACCAAACGGGAAAGACCTTGTAAATTACCGTTACAACCTCCCCAAAACGCGATATCTGTTATTATATTATCTTCTATTTCCAATTCAATGTGAGAACTACATGTACCTTGAGTCTTATAAGTATACTTCATTACTCTTCACTTCCCTCCGGTTTCATGTTGGTATAAACCGTTTGTACATCATCAAATTCTTCAAGACGCTCTATCATCTTGTCAAGAGTCTCACGTTGCTCGGGAGTTACCTCCTTCGTATCGTTCGGGATATAAGTAAATTCACCACCGACATCCTCAAAACCACATTCCTCCAAATGTTTCTGGATAGCCGCATAGCTCTTCGGATCGCCATAGATAGTGACTGTCCCTTCTTCTTCATCCTCTTCAAACTCATCATCTACATCGTAGTCAATCAGGTCAAGGATGAGTTCTTCCATATCTATGCCGTCTTTCTTCTTGAAAGTAAACATACATTTATGGTCGAACAGGAAAGCCAATGACCCCATAGTACCCAGATTTCCACCAAACTTATTGAATACGGAACGTACATCGGCAACTGTACGGGTAGTATTGTCAGTCAATGTATCTACAAATACAGCAATACCATGAGGACCGTATCCTTCATAAGTCATTCCTTTATAATCGCTCTGGTCCTTACCCATTGCATTCTTGATAGCACGGTCAATGTTATCCTTCGGCATATTCTCACGCTTACAAGTAGCGATAACCGAACGCAAAGTCGGATTATTTTCCGGTTCCGGGCCACCAGCCTTTACTGCAATAGCAATTTGTTTACCCAGTCTTGTAAAGGTCTTTGCCATGTGACCCCATCTTTTCAATTTGGCAGCTTTTCTATATTCAAATGCTCTTCCCATTGGAATTATATTTTAATGTTTAATTATTAATTGTTTAACTATCAATTAGCGAAGTCTTGCATCCAACTTATCTTCCAGATTCTTCACGAGTTTCGACATGATCTTATCGATCATCTTATCGTTCAGTGTCTGCGTTTCATCCTGCAACAGGAAGCTGACAGCATACGATTTTTTGCCGGCCTCAAGATTCTTGCCTTCATAAACATCGAAAAGAGATACTTCTTTCAGTAACTTCTTCTCAGTTTCATAAGCAATCTTTTCTATCTCCGCAAACTGCACCTTCTTATCGATCAACAAGGCAAGGTCACGCTTCACAGCCGGGAATTTGGAGATTTCCGTATAGCTGATCTTTACAGAACGGATAGCTTTCATCAACTCTTTCCAGTTCAGATCAGCGTAATATACTTCATTATCAATATCGAAAGCTTTGAGAATCTTCTTCGTTACAATACCGAATGTAGCAAGACGCTTTCCACCTTTAGTCTGTACAGACAAGGCAGTAGCATAAATATCGTCCACCAGATTACCGACTACCAGATTTCTCATATTCAACCCTAAACGGAGGAAAATATTTTCTACGTAAGCTTTCAATTCATATACAGAACTTTCTTCATCAGCATGTGCCCAAGAGTTGGATACTTTCTTACCCGTTACCCACAATCCGAGATGATAATTCTCTGTATAAGCAGCTAACGACTTTTCGGGGTTCTTCTTTTCTGCATCGAAATAATAGCAATTTCCGAATTCGAAGAATTTCAAGTCGGCATTCTTACGGTTGGCGTTATGAGAGATACTTTCCAGCCCCCCGAACAACAAAGTCTGACGCATTGCATTCAGATCTGTGCTCAACGGGTTCAGTAACATTACCAGATTTTTGGAAGGATAAGTTTCCATACCGTCATAATAGCCGGCACGTGTCAGAGAGTTATTCAGAATCTCATTGAAGCCACAACCAACCAACTGTTCAGCTACCAGATTCTGCAGCTTGTTAGACTTATCATGTTCGCCCTTCGTAGTCAAGCTAGACTTCAGCGTAGACGGTATTTCTACATTATTATATCCATAAATACGGAGGATATCTTCAATAACATCACAATCGCGTTGCACGTCTACACGATAAGGGGGAACCGCCAAAGTCAATCCTTCTGTTGTCTCATTGATTATTTTCATCTCCAGACTGGTAACAATGCTCTTGATTGTCCCCACCGGAATCACTTTACCTACCAACGAATGCACCTTCTCATAAGATAATTCTACGATGAAATCCTGAGCAGGAGCAGCACAAACATCCTTTATTTCAGAAGAAATAGTACCGCCGGCCAGTTCTTTCACCATCATGGCAGCCAGTTTCAGGCAATAAATAGTGATATTAGGATCAATGCCTCTTTCAAAGCGGAAAGAAGCATCTGTATTCAGCCCATGACGACGAGCTGTCTTACGAACCCATGTCGGATGGAAATAAGCACTCTCCAGAAAGACATCTTGGGTAGTTTCCGTAGAACCGGAATCCAAACCACCGAATACACCGGCAATACACATCGGTTTTTCCTTGTCACAAATCATCAGGTCGCGATCGGATAATTTACGTTCCACGCCATCCAATGTAACAAACGGAGTACCTTCAGGCATCGTCTTCACTACAACTTCACCACCTTTAATTTTATCCGCATCAAAGCAGTGCAACGGTTGACCGAATGCATGAACAATGTAATTTGTGATATCTACTACATTATTGATAGGACGCAGTCCGATGATACGGAGTTTATTCTGCAACCATTCCGGACTTTCTTTAACCGTTACGCCTTTCACTGTTACACCGGCATAGCGAGGGCAAGCCTCACTGTTTTCAACTGTAACTTTGATATCCAAATCATTATTTTCAACGGAGAAAGTATCTACAGACGGTCTCTTCAGAGAAGTCGGTTTGTTATTTTGCACCAGATAAGCATACAAGTCACGAGCTACACCATAATGCGAACAAGCATCGGCACGATTCGGAGTGATATCCACTTCCAGCACATAGTCGCTCTTTATGTTATAATAATCTTTGGCAAGAGTCCCCGGAACTGCATCAGCGGGCAGAACGATGATACCTGCATGATCCGTACCGATACCTATTTCATCTTCAGCACAAATCATGCCGTTGGACTCAACACCACGGAGTTTTGACTTTTTAATCGTAAAACATTCATCCCCGTCATAGAGTTTTGTACCCAAAGTAGCAATTACCACTTTCTGACCGGCAGCCACATTCGGTGCACCGCACACTATCTGTACAGGTTCTCCCTGTCCCAAATTTACAGTAGTCACATGCATGTGGTCTGAATTCGGATGAGGAACGCATGTCAACACTTCACCTATCACGAGACCTTCCAGTCCGCCTTTAATTGTTTGCACTTCTTCTACACTACCTGTTTCCAGACCTATAGAAGTCAATGCAGCCGCAACTTCTTCCGGTGTCAAATCGAAATCGACATACTCTTTCAACCAATTATAAGAGATATTCATATCATTAATTTTTTATTGTTTCCAAAAGTGACCCGCAAAATTACAAAGTTTTTTTGGATGACAGGGAATTATCCGATAAGAAATTAATGAAAACAACCGAAACTACATGATAAACAGTAATTCCGGCTGTAATATTAAAATTCTTATATTAATTTACCGATAATTTAGAATGGCAACGGTCCATCCGACCCCACCCCACCAAACGGATTATCTGTTTGAGGAGCGAACTCAGCCGGAGGCGGTATACTGCCATCACCTACCGCATTTATTTTGGAGCCATAAGTAGCTCCGCCTCCTTCTGCCGGATGCGGAATCACCATATCATCCTCCGGATTCTGGAAACGGGTGTACTGACCGATAAAGCGCAAACGAACATCACCTACCGCACCATTACGATGCTTAGCAATAATAATTTCTGCCATACCACGCAAATCAGTACCATCTTGCGATGTATAGATTTTATAATATTCAGGACGATGAATGAAACATACCATATCGGCATCCTGCTCAATGGCTCCCGATTCACGCAAGTCACTCAACTGCGGACGTTTACCTTCTTCACCTTCACGGCTCTCCACACCACGATTCAACTGCGACAAGGCTATAATAGGAATATTCAACTCCTTCGCCAAACCTTTCAACGAACGCGAAATGGTACTTACCTCTTCCTGACGACTACCAAACGACATACCACTTGCATTCATCAACTGCAGGTAGTCGATAATAATAATCCTCACTCCATGCTCACGCACCAGACGACGGGCTTTTGTACGAAGCTCAAATACAGACAAAGAAGGAGTATCATCCACATACAACGGCGCATCCAGAAGGTCACGCAATTTATAGTCCAATTGCTGCCATTCATAATCTGCCAGCTGTCCACTCTTGATTTTCTCACTCGGAATTTCGCACGCATTGGATATCAAACGATTTACCAACTGTACGTTACTCATTTCAAGCGAAAACACAGCTACCGGATTGCGATAATTCACCGCAATATTCTTTGCCATAGAAAGCACGAACGCCGTCTTACCCATTGCCGGACGGGCAGCAATAATAATAAGGTCGGATCTCTGCCAACCGGAAGTCATCTTATCAAGTTTGGTAAAACCACTCTCCAAACCACTCAAACCATCAGTACGGGCAGCTGCAATCTGAATTAACTGGTATGCTTCAGCAATAACCGGATTAATCTGTGTATAATCCTTCTTCATGTTCTGCTGAGAAATTTCAAAGAGTCTTCCCTCAGCTTCCTGCATTAAGTCGTCCACGTCCAGAGTCTCATCAAAAGCCTTGCTTTGAACATTGCTGGTAAACGTAATCAGTTCGCGTGCCAATGCTTTCTGCGCGATGATACGTGCATGATATTCAATATGTGCCGAAGAGGCAACCTTACTACTTAACTGGGTAATGTAGAACGGTCCGCCCACCTCTTCCAGATCACCACGTTTAGCAAGCTGTTCTTTTACCGTGAGGATATCCACCGGCTTCTGATTCACAGCCAGATCGGTGATAGCGGAATAAATCAACTGGTGCCGGTGTTCATAAAAAGACTCCGGGCGAAGAATTTCACTTACCAATGAATAAGCGTCTTTCTCAATCATCAATGCTCCCAACACAGCTTCTTCCAATTCCGGCGCCTGCGGCTGTATACGTCCGTAGTCAGTTACAGGCTGCACTTTTGCCTTGGAGTTACTTCGGGGAGTTCTTTTTTGTTCTGCCATTTTTAAATACTATGAATTATAAAGGGATGGCAAAGATAACGCTTATTAATCAAAATCATCCCTATTCTACCAAACAAAAAAAGAGCCATTCCCGAAATTCGAAAACAGCTCTTTACGTTTATATCAAACTTATTCTTAGATGGTCATTGCCTGACCGCCAATCACACCTGCAATGGCACTGGCTACGGCAATAATGACTTTCAATATCACATTCCAACTCGTTTTTTTCATAAGAGAATCGTTTTTTAATGATTAATATTCAGCGATCAACAGACTGCGCAGTCTTGAATTTTTAATTCTTAATTCTTTAATTTCCAAAGTTGCTGGCTTTGGAAATTACCCCAGAGGATCGTCTTCTATTCCCCCATCACCCGAATTACCTCCTGAACCACCATCTGAACCACCTCCTGATGGAACATTAGCTAAATTTTTCAGATAATCATCCAAGCTGACCAAATCCAGTTTTTCACCGGCACGGGTAGCAGTCTTGGTTATCTTCAGTTCCCTGTTGGCCTGGAAGCAGATACGAACACTCTCCACACTCTTGGCGGTCACATCTTCAGTCTTATCTTCTCCCTTAGATTTTGCAGCCAGCATAAATACGCCCAATCCGGCAATATTTACAGTTTTACCTTCCAGCAACTGCTCTTTCAGCTTCTCCACGAAGTTCTGCATAGTACTCCGGATATCACCGATAGAAAGCGAAGAACGATCCTGCATTTTCTGGGCTATAAATGCCAAGTCCACGCTCTGTCCTAAAGTTATTAACTGAGGGAAAAACTTTTTGGGAGAATTCTCAACCCGAGGGTCAGACGGCCTCTCTACCGTTCTAAAAATTACACTCATACTTTTTCATTTAGAGATTTAAATTCTGTTTTTAATTCACTTTGTTGATCAACGTTGATGCAAAGGTGAGGATTAAATCTCTAATAAAAGCAGGAAAATGAGTGAAGAGAGCGGTTTTTCTGAGAAAAGTTGTAAGTAGTTATAAATGAATATTATACCTAAGCGTTATGATTTACTTTTTCAAACATGCCTTTATTTGCTCCACGATGTACGCTACGTCTTCATCCGTCACCCAAGGTCCGGCAGGGATACATAACCCCATATTAAATAAACGTTCTGAAACACCATTCACATAACAAGGATTATTCACATAGACAGGCTGAAGATGCATAGGTTTCCACAAAGGACGGGTCTCAATACCTTTAGCATCAAGTTGCACACGAACTTCGTCATAGTTAGTACCTGTCTTCTCCGGATCAATCAGAATCGTAGATAACCAATAGTTAGCATTGAAACGATCGTCAGGATTAGATTTCAGTGTAATACCTTCCACACCTTCAAAAGCCTTTGCATAAAGATCATGCACATGGCGGTGATGGGCAATATGATCTTCCAGCACAGTCATCTGACCACGGCCGATACCCGCACAGATATTACTCATGCGATAATTGTAACCGATCTTTTCATGCTGGTAATGAGGGAAAGGTTCACGAGCCTGAGTAGCATAAAACATGGTCTGCTTCTTTGCCACTTCATTAGGAACGATTAACGCACCACCACCCGAAGTAGTGATCATCTTATTTCCATTGAAAGACAACACACCAAAAGTACCGAACGTACCACACTTTTGTCCCTTGAACTCAGAACCTAAAGCTTCGGCAGCATCTTCCAATACAAGAATATCATATTTCGCAGCAATAGCACAAATCTCATCTATCCTGGCAGGCATACCATAAAGATGTACAGGAAGAATAGCTTTGGGCTTTTTACCTGTTTTCGCAATTCGGTCTTTGATAGCTTCTTCCAGTAAAGCAGGGTCCATATTCCAGGTATCTTCTTCACTATCGATAAATACAGGCGTAGCCCCCTGATAAGCCACCGGATTAGCTGAAGCACAGAAAGTGAATGACTGGCAAATTACCTCATCACCTGCACTGACGCCAAGCTGAATTAAACCTAAATGGATGGCTGCCGTACCTGCCGACAATGCGACTACTTCCTTATTCTGACCCACAAAATGTTTCAGGTCGTCTTCGAAAGCATTGACATTGGGCCCCAAAGGAACTACCCAGTTTGTATCAAAGGCTTCGCGTATGAAGTCTTGCTCCTTGCCGCTCATATGAGCGAGGCAAAGATAAATTCTCTTGTCCATGAAATTATATGATTAAAAGAACAATAATTTGAAAAGCGAGAGCATAAAAGAAAGGTTATTTACGCCATAAATAGTATGGCACAAATAACCAACAAAATAATTTAGACATATTTTTCAAGTTAAAAACTTGCACGAAAATCATCAACAAAAGTCATGAAATGAATAATTTCTATCTGTATTGCTGAAGTATTTTCTTTATATCCTCAAAGCTTTTCATCTTCGCTATTTCTTCCGGTTCCAGTTCTACATTAAATTCAGACTCGATCTCTACCATCAATTCTAAATGCTTCAAAGAGTCCCATTTTTCACAGTTCGCTTGAGAGCAACTTTTATCAATGTTATTCAACTCAAGCACTAGTTTCAAGATTTCTAATATCTTCTCATCCATATCAGTTCATTTTTATTTTATAATATGATTCTATTTGATAATTTCCTGACAAATATTGTATATATGTTTTTGCGCCATCTTCACTTTGTCCCAAGCCTTCAAATCCAAGCCTTTCATAGAAATCGGCTACTTGGACATTCTTCAAGGTTGGATAGTATTCAGCATATATTTTCGTTATACCGCGATTATATAAATGATTCAAAATAAAACGTATAAACGCCAACTCTACTCCCTTACCTAATATTCTGCAACTCAACAGTAGCGAGTCAATCTTCATTCCATCGGCAAGTGGTTCTAGCATGACAGTCCCAGTAATACCATTATCTCCGAACTTATCCTTGACACTAATGCAATAAACGCTCCAGCCTTCATCTATAAAACCATAAATATCTGTATCAGTATAGCGTTTAGTAGTTAAATTAAATTGGTTTGTTTTCTGAGTCATTTGCGCTATGCGAGGAATATTGAATTCATTTGCTTCTGATATTGTTATTTCTATTTCAAGACTGGCAAGATAAGCACCCATATCCACAAATTTCTTTCTTTCTTGATTTCTATTTATATTCGCCTTATACTGTTCCGTCTTTTTTTCATCTTCCTCCGTAATGGTATATATACGAAAATAGCGTTCAACCAAAGTTGAAAAGAACGATGGTAGCAGATAAGGCTGCTCAGGAAAATCAGGAACTTCTACCATAGGTAAAAGTTGTTTCACCAGTTCGCGTTCTGTGGGATTATCATCCACAAATACAAAGCTATCCAAACCTATATTTAATTCTTGAGCTAGTTCCTTTATATTGTCGGCTTTGTTCTGCCAATTTATTCGGTATGCCGAGAAATATGTTTGATTGAGCTTTATAAACGGATTCTTTTCCCATGCCTCTAGAACATCAGCCTCATTGTTCTTGCTACAAACCGTCAGAATGACCCCTTTCTTGCTTAACTCTATAAGAGCCTCCTGAAAATAAAGAAAAGCTTTTCCAGGGTATTCTCCTCCTATTTCGATTCCATCAATACCTTCCTCTCCAAGTATACCATTCCAAAGAGTATTATCCAGATCAAGCACCAAGCACTTCTTCCTATTTAAAGTAAACTCTTCTGTCTTACGGACAAACCATTTGCGGAAAGTTCCGGCTAGCCTTGGATTTATTATCGCCAAGGAAATAAAATAATATTTCCAATCTATCCACTGTTCTTTAGGATAACTGGAAAGGAATTCCGAAAAATCAAGATACTTCACATTGTGATGTTCATTCGCAAACTCACGAACATCAGTGTTAAATCTTATAATAGCATTTTTTAAGTCATAATCCGTACTGTAAAAATTCAAATCATAAAGGTCTTCCAAAGAAAACACTATCAGTTGCTTATGGGAAGATAGTTGATCGTAAACCATTCGTAGCTTACTAAAATACCCGTTTACCTCTTCCGACAAGGCTCCCCTATCGAACTTAACCGGAACCTGATAAAACCAAATATAACAATCAGCATCTGGAGCAACATAAGAGATATCGTCATAACCGGAATAACCTATCCCCGTAGTACCAAAAAGATTCTCTAAGGTGTGATTGCGAAAAACAAAATACTTCATAATGAAACCATTTAAGACTCAACTAATTCTATTAAACCAACTGTCTTACTAAATAGGAAACAGACACGTTTTCCATCAATAGCACATGCTTCCACTGGTTTTATTAGAGGGACAAACTTCTTCTTTTTTAAACGACAAACAGCATCTTCCATGTCGTCGACTAAATAGCAACAATGATAAGGGGACACTCCCATCTTATTTAAGATCCTGTTTACAGGAGAGTTCTCATCTACAGGTGCTAATAGCTCCAACATTGGCATATTTTCTTTCGTTAAAAAGCAAATTTTTACATTCTGTATCTCATCAATAACCGTTTCTGCCTTCATATATCCAGCATCAACATAATATAGGGCTGTCTCCTCTATATCCCAAACAGCTATACCTATATGGTGAAATTTAAAATCTGGAAGCATATCACATATATGTTAAAAGATTATTTTAGCCGGATTTCCCAAATAGGTCGAGCTATTTTTCGCATCTTTCATCAACACGCTATTTGCACCGACTGTCACGTTTTCACCGACCTTTATCCCCTGCAAAAGGATCGATGAAACTCCCAGGAAGTTCCCATCCCCTATTTCATCAAATCCTGAAATTCTAGCAGCAGGCATCATCGAATTAAAATTTCCAATTCTGGCATCATGTCCTATGCTGACCCCACAATTCAATATATTAAAATCACCTATATGAATATTACAACTGATTATGCAGCCACACATTACAATATTTCCCTTCCCTAAAAAGACTTTTTCTTTATCCAGCCATAGACAATCAGGAGAAATTATATTGGGAAACTCAACTGAAGTATTGGTTATACTGGAAAAAACAGTTCTTACAATCTTCGGCGTACCTATTGCTATCACAATATCCAATTGTCCATTCCAACTGTTTAGGGTCTCAATACCACCCAATATTTTCCCATATTCATTTTCACTACCGACAGGTTTGCCATCATCAAAAAATCCGATAAAATTCCAACGGTTCTTTTCTTCATTACATTTTTTTATAATGCATGCGACCTCTCGTCCAAAGCCGCCAGCTCCATAAACAGCAATATCTTTCATTTTTTAATTTAATTATTTCCAGTAAAAGGTTCCATAGTAACGGAAGTATCAGAACTGATGCCTTCCCTTATAAACACCTTCTTTATTGTCATAAATAATATTTCCATATCAAGTAGAAAAGAGCAATGATCGACATACCATACATCCAGTTCAAACTTCTTTGTCCAACTAATCGCATTACGACCGTTCACTTGAGCCCATCCTGTAATGCCTGGCCGGACTTCATGACGGCGAGCCTGTTCTTCGGAATAAAGAGGAAGGTATTGGGGAAGTAAAGGGCGGGGACCTACCAAAGCCATATCGCCTTTCAATACATTAATCAACTGTGGCAATTCATCAATGGAAGTGGAACGGATGAATTTTCCTATTTTTGTCAAACGTTTCTCATCTGGCAACAAGTTGCCATTTTCATCACGTTCGTCAGTCATTGTTTTGAATTTAATAACTCTGAAAATCTTGCCATACTTACCCGGACGTTCTTGCATAAAGAATGTGCCAGTACCTTTATTGGCAAAATAAAGCCAGATAGAAATGAGTAATAATATTGACCAGACGATTAGCAAGACACAAGATACAATAATAAGATCAACTCCCCTCTTCAAGAAATTCTTGTACATATCATTAAATCTTTCTATAATAATTCAAATTCTTACGGTTTAGCACCACATAAACCAACATTACTTTATCTTTTATCTGCGAATTTATTGTATAATATCACTCTAATTCACAACTTATCTATCACATTGATGATATTAATATAAGCTTTCGCTACCGTTGCATCTATTTCACAATTATATTTCAACCAAAAATCCACATTGACAAACGACATCTATAATTATAAAATCAAAGAGTCAGGAAAAACACTCTTTTGATATTTGCATACATTCATTGAATATTAACAATAAAAAAAATTAAAAACTACAGCAAACTGTTATACTCTTCAAGCAATGCCTCCCATAGTTTTTTTTGTTCATATCGTTCTACAATCATTGGTCTAGTATATGGAATCATTTTTTTCACTTCCATCTCACGATGTTCATACATCCACTTCATCGCTTCATACAAAGCCTCCTCATCTTTCGGCGGAATAATCCTACCATTTACACCATCCTGAATAATCTCATTGCAACCATTAATGTCAGTTACAATTGAAGGCAATTCCATTGCACCAGCTTGTAACACTACATTTGGAAAACCCTCCCGATAACTAGGGAATACAAAAACATCAGAAGCAGCAAGAAAAGAACGAATATCAGGCTGAAATCCCCAAATTATAATTGCCTCATTTTCCCTAATCATCCTCTCTACATTTTCATCAAGCGGATCCAATTCACGCTCAAAGCTCCCAACTAAATGTAACCTTATTTCGGGATAGATATATATCAATTTTGAGAAAGCTCTTACCAACTCATTAATCCCTTTATCTTTGACTATTCTCCCCACAAATACAAAATTAAAAGTCCCCCCTTCCTTTATAGTCTCTACTTTATACATGACTTCTGCCGAACGCGAGAAATACTCTACATCAATTCCATTAATATTACCGTTCAGTATCACCTTTAATGGTTTCTTCGTAATACCATTAGTAATCAACATTTTCTTCACACCTTCTCCCTCAGGAATCACTTTCGTAGCGCACCAACAAGTAATCTTTTCCATTATGATCAGTAACCAACGTATTTTTTTAGTTGCTGTTTCAAAACGTAAACCTGTTACAGTATATATACGATGAGGTACCCTTATTATCCAAGCCGCTATCATAGACAACAGACTGGCTTTAGGAGTATTGGCATGAACAATATAAGGTTGTTCCTTTTTAAACAGTTTTATTAACTTTATTAGAGATCTCATGTCATTCAGCAACGAAATCTCTCGATACATAGGTATATCGATACAACGCACGCCCTCACGATCAGATACTTCTCGCAGTTTGCCTGTATTAAAATCAGAGCCTACACCTATTATTTCATAATACTTCGATAAAAAACGTAATTGTCCTTTTAAGAGATAGTATAAACTGCCTGAAATGGTAGTAAGACGAATTATTTTGTACATTTACCTAAAAATATGATTATATATATTTTGCTTATACAATGAAAAACAGGTTCTTTATGCGACTAAGAGGATTATCATCTCCCACTTTTGTTATATCAGCAATATTGTCCGCTTTTTGAGTATAAAAAACAATCTTATTATGTGTCTAATTCTAATAGAATAAATCCAAGAAGTACAAAATAAAACAGTGATAGAATCTCGTTTTTAATCACGTCACAAAAAACGTTCTAACTATATAGATAAATAAATTGTTATACCAACAAATATCATATCCCTAATTTCTACAAATAATCCGTGGTTTTGGTAACACTACCGTAGCATTATCGGGAACATCTTCTACAACTACACAATTCGCTCCTATTTTCACATTACTCCCAATAATAACTCCTGGAAGTATTTTTGCACCAGCACCAATCATCACATCGTCAGATATTTTCACATCACCATGAGCGATTGTGACTTGCTGAAATATAGTACATCTCTTTCCTATACAAACATCATGCCCGATAATGATACCATTTGGTCCATGTGGAAGATGAGGAGGCGTTGCAAAAAATGCACCAGAATTTAGATTCGTACCAAAAGAGCAATTATGATAAGCATCTATTTTTTTTATATAATAAAGATAGTATAACTTTATAAAAAAAGGCGTTTTATTACTGGATGAAGTTACAATATCACGACGTTTCCAATATTTATAGTGATTATAATGCTGAATCCAAGACAATACTTTTAATCCAAATTTATTTTGGAATGAAAAAGACCTATCCATTATTGTATAGTTTTACACAAATTCAAAAAAATATTTTATTTTTACAAGCAGTTTTCTTCATAAATTCAAAAGAACTTTTATTACTTATTCTTTTAATATCTCTGAAACTATCATTTTAAAAAAATCATTTCTTCTATTATCCAATATCTTAGAATCATATTCCTTTACTTTATTAAAGCTATAATCCACATATTTGCACCAAGAACAAGGAGTAACTTCAAGCAACTTTACAATACCAGCAACGTTTCCCTCATCGAATATAAGTTCTTGAGGAAGCAATTCTGGTATCCCTCCAACATTAGAACCGATGCAGGGAAGACCCACATTCATTGCTTCAACAACAGCTCGCGGAAGTCCCTCTTGTCTAGATGGTTGTGCATAAATATCCATGCTCATAAGACACTCATTAATATCGCTATGCTTAAGTACTCCTAAATAATGAATATGATCTTCAACACCTAATTCTTTAGCAAGTTTCAACAATGCTTTGCCCTCACCTCCACCAATCAAATAATAATGATAGTTCCATCCATCTTGAAGCAATGTTTTCAATGCTCTTATAATATAACGTTGCCCTTTATATGAAACGTCAAGGCTTCCAATCGTAGCAACTTTTATTTTATCAGACTTGTTTAAATAAGTAAATCGCTCTTTTCGTTTCAAGCATATATTTTCATTATTCTCTTCAATTACGACATCAGAGCATCCGATATTTTTTCCAGCTGTCGGATATCTGTTTTGCAAAAATTGACAAGTTACATATATCACGTAATTAGCTTCCCATACAGTTCTTTTCATGTTGAAAAAAGCCGAGGTTGCCAATAGCTTTCCTTTCCAACTATGATTCCAGAGAGAATCCCACACACAACCAATAACGACAGCAAGAAACGGTTTTCTCAACTTTTTAGCATACCGAGCTCCCATATCTCCAACTGAATCAGGAATATGCACAATTAAAAGATCACACTTTTCAACAACCTTCTTTATTGCACGTCTATTATGTTGACGATTAATTCTATTTCTAATATTATTTTCCTTTTTAACCTCAATAAATTTTATACTAGAAAAATTTATTTCATTCAGATTACTACTATTTTTTTCTTCCATTGAAACACATACAGCCAATGAACCGAATTGAGAATAACGTGAGATAATATCATTCAGAAAATTATGATAGTATCTATTATTTACCTTTTCTATCGTAATACTAGAGTATATAAATGCTATGTTCATCTTAATTCTTTTTATTATTAATCTTAATCTACAGGAACCTTATAATTCAAGTATGAATATAAAGGAGAAATAACTATTTCTACTATTGAATTATTCATAAAACTAGTTTGATACTTTAAGGGATCTGTACCTAATCTTCCAAAAGAAAACCAAAATTGAAGGAAAAAAGTAATAGATAAAATGAATAGTATTAATACTTTTTTTGTAATAGAATTTTTCAGCCTATAAAGAATATTCATATATATCATTATATAAATTGGAAAAGAGAACAATAATAATCTTGTAAAATTATGATTATTAGAATAGTTAAGATTCAACACTATTATGAAAATAAGACATGTTTTATCTATAATATCACTGCTTCTGCTCACTAAAATACGATTTAACAAGACTATTGAACATAAGAACCCAAATGTAAATTGAAAATATGGTGCATTAGAGAAAAAATTATTAAAATTTTGTTCTGTATAAGAATCTGCCACTGATGCAACTGAAGGAAACAACCCGACCCAATTTAACACCTGTGTAGATATCTCCATTAAATTAATATTACGCAATAAAAAACTCAATAATAACATAATATAAATAAAAGCAGAATTCATTTTTTTAATAAAAAATAAGGGTAACATAAACAGAGGAGAGAAATGAACTCCTAAAGATAAAATAAAAGCAACTATACATTTCAATCGTTTATCCAGCAAATAATATGAAAAACTATAGAACATTATAGATGTTGCTACAGCTTGCTTCATCACCTCCATAGTTTCTACAAAAATGACAAAACAAAAAACAACAGATAATAAGACAAAGCGTTTTTTCTCATTCTTATTTTCAAAATATTTTTCTAAATTAAGTATTGTTAGAAAACATATATAATACATGAGAAATCCCCAAAACAATGATGTATATTGTACATTTCCAACAATTTTTGTTATCAAAAAATTTACAGCTGTATAAATAATATATCTATCAGTAACAAGATAAATAAAGAAATTTGCAATGGAAAAATCACTTATAGAATTTATAATATGGTAAGTACGTGATATGTCACCATTTGGTGAATATTGTGTAAATGCAAGTAGTCCTATAAATATCGCTATAAAAAAATACAATAATTTAACATTTAGATTACTATTCTTCAACATTGCAATACTAGATATACAAGCAAAGAATGGATTTATTATGAAAATAAGGGATAGTAATGCAATAGAATATTTCTTGCTCCTAAACGTGCCAGCCATTAATCTAATAATTTCAATGATTGCTTTATAGTGTTATTATTATCTATACTATTAAAACAGTCCAATGCTCCACTATAATATGAAGTATAATTCTTTTCAATTTGCAATATGGCCTTTTTGATAGATAAAACATTATTTTCATCAACTATTTCTCCTGCATGTAAATCACCTATAAGCTTTAGCCCTGGAATATTATTAGCTATTATTGGTTTGCCAAATGCCGCATATTCAAATATCTTATTGGGTGCACAATAGGCTGTATTCAAGGATCTTAAATCATAAGTAACAATTCCCAAATAACACATACTGGTAAATACTAAATAGTCTGGTGCAGGAATAAACTCAATATGAACTAATGTATTATCTATTTCCTTATATCTTCGAAGCATGTCCATTCCTTTTCCAAGAAGAACTAGTTTGTACTCACCTCCCAGTTCTTTTATTGCTCGAATGAAATTCGACAAGTCACGCTCTTCAAAAAACATTCCTTGATATAATATAACCTTATACGATTTAAAAATCGTCAACAGCTCTTTATACTTATCTTTCAAAGATCCGAGCTCTTCTTGAGAAGGTATAAAATATGGTTTATTAGGTAATGTAATCGGTCGTTTCTTTAAATGAAACCAAACTTGATAAAACACTGTTCTGTTATATTCAGGCATAAAAACGAGTTTGGCTTGATGAATAACTTTTCCTATAGTTTTCAGCTGCGCCCTTGAATTATCATGCAACTCTGATATCTGTAGAATATATAGATATTTCTTAATAAAGCTCCCTAGAGAACGCATTGTTGTAGCTCCTTCTATCCATAAATAATCAAACGACAGCTCTTCCAATCTTTGTTTTACTAATTTTCTAAACCTTAAATACTCCCAAATTTTCCCTAATATGTGTGTTGCTGTTGCATAAGGATAAATATCCATCGTAATATTCCTCTGCCTCATTTGTTCTATAATAGAATCGGATGCACCACTTGTAATAACATGCACATTGTGCCCTAAATCCTTCAAAATATAAGATACACTTATGACAGGAGGTATAAATCTTAAATCTGATTTTGTTATAACTACAAATTTCATGTTATTTTTCATAATAAGTCTTTATATGTTATTGATTGAACAAATTTAGATATGATTTTTAACGAAATTAAGGTTCCCATTGTGAAGTCTTTGGGATGATCAATATATACTAAAAGACGTTTTTTACTCAATAGTGTTGACATTACTGCTGTAATGGTAGACACACATGTCGTATTAAACATTGATCTATTAAAGAAATGTAATTTCGTCTTAAGTTGATCTGATTTTCTAAAATGCGTTCCATCCGCATAAATAGCCATTTGCGAAGAGAATCGTCGATAGATTCTATCAGACAATTTATAAAAAATAAAACGATAATATGAAGAAATCGGCACCTCCATAAATGAACCTTCTACGTCTTCTATCTCAACGGCATTCTCGAATCTATAAACACTCTTCCTTGGAATATTTGTAAAATCATAATAGGAATCTTTATTTGCATTTTTTATACCATAACTAGTTGATGAATCAATACGAATATTAGTACATAAGAAAGCTTTTTTCAAAAGAGAAAAAGGTTGAATAGCCCATCCTCCTGCCCTAAATGCAACAATTTGATAATTTGAATCAACATTTCTGATAATAGAATGGAGTATATTGCACCCTTCTATAAACATCTCAGTAATTTCATCTTCTGTAAAAGAATTCAGACTATAATGAGAAAAATCAGAATAATTCCAAGTTCCATCACCATTATATTTGGCATCAACCCAATGGGGATGTATATGGAGTTCTATTCGGTGCCCTCGTTGAACAATATCCCTTATTTGATCTTCAATCAGGCGCAAATCTAATACACTGTGTTCATCAGTATTTCGTCCAAGATATTTAATCATCAAATAATCAACAAAGAAAGTAGCTTTTAAATTTGATTCTTCAAATTGAGCCAACAATAGATTCGTCGGCTCAATTAGTGTTTTGATTACCGTTCCTGACCGATCACCAAAAAATAACTCATAGTCATATGATAATATAATCAATTTTCTCATCTTTTTATTATTCTTTTTATTATTGGAAGCAACAAATAGAATGGACGTGTTCTGAAGGCAGCATTAATTGATATATATATACTAAAAAACAATACTGTTGAAATAAAAATCTGCAACCAATATGAATTAATCTGATAGACCAAACAAAAAGGTAATAATGCAGAAACTATTGAAATAATCATAAATTTCCCATAATCAACGAGTTGCTCTAAATAACTAACTCCAATCAAATATCTTGTATAATATGAGTTCAAAGTTGGAGCATAAAGCCCATAAACGAGCTGCCCTATACAAACACCTATTAAACCAAAATTTATAGAAATCAAAAAAATGATAATAGCAGATATTTTCTTTACAACCTCCAACTTGAGTGCTAAATCTGAACGCCCTTTTACATAAAGAAGATTCCTATTAATCGCACTTATATGCAATGTCATCATTGCCAAACATAAAATTTGCATCACAGGGACAGAGTCTATCCATTTTTCGGTAAGTAAAAGTAAAATCAATGGTTTGGAAATTATAAATAGCCACAACATAATTGCAAATACAACAAACGACGATGCCTGTATATATTCGCGATATAAATTTCGCAACCGTTCCGTATCATCTTGAATAGAACTCATAATAGGTAATGTTACCCTTATGAACACATCACTAAGCAATACAACAGGTAACTTCCCAAACTGTTCACCTCTAGCATATACACCTAAAGTTCTTGCTGAAAAAAACTTTGCAATAACAAGAGGATAAAGATTCAAATATATTTGGTCGATAAGCGATGATGCTATCAGCTTGGAACTAAATGAGAATATTTTTTTAAATGATTGGACAGAAAACAACATTATCGGTTTCCATTTTTGTATCAAATTCAACAATATACATCTAATAAATAATAGCATTAGCTGTTGAAATACCAATGACCAAACACCCCATCCAGTATATGCCATAAAAATTCCTACAACTCCTGATACAATGGCAGAAATAATACTTGCAATAGCTATCTTCTTAAAATCAACAGCTATAGTAAGCTTTATCAACGGAACAGACATAAAAGCTGAAAGGATTAGCTGAAGCGACAGAACTCTCAGAAGTAACACAAGAGATGATTCCTTATAAAATTCAGCTATTATCGGAGATAATCCAAATAAAAGAAAATATAATAGTACTGATGTTACTACATTTACAATATAAATTGTATTAAAATCAGTTTCACTCCTATCTTTCTTCTGAATAAGAGCCGTACTAAATCCACCATCAACCAAAATTGCAAAAAAACCAATAAAAACCATTAAGATGCTAATTAACCCATAGTCTTTAGGGGATAATAGCCTAGCCATCACAATGTTAATGACGAACTGAATTATATAATACGAAAATCTATCAGTTCCGCTCCAAAACACCCCCTTTAATGTTTTACTTTTTAATGAATTTCCTGTCATTTGATTAAACGTTCAAATAATTGCTCCCTTGTTACAATGGAAGCCGTCAACTTTTCAATAGGAATTTCGCATATTGTTTCTCTGCTACTTCCTTTTTTACCAGGAATCGGCGTCATAAAGTCATCACCATAATGCTTCCTCAAAAATACTTCAGAGTTACGAGGTATAGACACTATCAGGTTCTTAAAATGTGTATCAACAAATCCATCATAGTTCATATTTACGAGGAGAATCTTAAATTTATTCAAATTAAAAGCTTCTGTCCAATTTTTATCATGCAAAGCTCTTGGAATAAATCCAGTGATAAGTTTCTCACTCGAAAGTCCTTTTCTAAAACCATATATATCGAAAGAAACACCATGATATTTAAATGAAATCTGACAATACAAATTATCATCCGTAAGAATAGCATGCTCAAATATGAACCCTTTCTCTTCTAGTTTATCTATAACTTCTGGAGTAATATCAGTGCAATACATTGCAGTATCGATATCATCATCATTTTTTATAAAATCTTTTTCTCGATATGCCCCTAATAAGGTACCAAATGCTAGCCAATAGTCTAGTTTTAAACTTCTGAAAACTGTATCAAATTCCGCAATAGCTTTTTCTCCATACATAAGCATAGCAAATCGTTGTATCTTTGTATTAATTCGTTTTACGATATTATCTCCCAATATATTTCTAGCTATCTGTTTCAACATAGCTTCTCATTTTATTACTTTTTTCATACGATTAATGACGCCGGAAGGAAGTATTTGCTTGGCTACATCTTTGACAGTTCTAATAGCGTAATCTTTATGATTTACTACAATATGTCTTACTAATTTAAGAGCTTCACTCTCATCATCTGTGTTTGTAAACACCTCAAATATAACAGGCTTATCATTTAAAACTGGACTCACAAATTTATTATAAATATTAAAGAACTCATCCTTACTACTTGCAGATATATATTCAAAGCCTAGATCTTCTGCATAATGCTTTATAAGTTTACTAGACTTATTACCATAATGACCAGCGGCAGCAATATATAAGTCAGTTGCTGCACCAAATATGGTAGCAGGATGATGATAGTTTCTAAACTCTATTCCTCGTCCATTGTTAATTAATAGAATACGAACATTCGATCCAATATGTCTATTACCAATCACATTCATATCATAAAAGAACTGTAAATCACCAAATATTCCAAAATACAGTTTATTTTTATCACAAAGGGAAGCACCTATTAGAGATGACATTCCACCATCTATTCCAAATCCTCCAACATTAGAATATATTCTTATAGAATCATCGAGTCGGAAAAGATTCCATGCTCTAAGACTATTCAAAATTCCAAGTTGGATTCGTGATTTTTTAGGTATTACACGATGTAATTGGTTCGCAATCCATAAATTGGAAAAAGGAATGTCTGGAAAGCGCTCTAAAATAGAGTCGTATTCTTGAATACAACTTTCATAAAAGCTAATATTCTTCGTATCAGTACAGTAATAGTCAAAAAAGCTCTTCTCATCCATCTCAAAAACATAATGGAGTTTTTTAAAGGTATCTATCATATCTCCATCGCAGCTAACTCTCCACACTTCTTTTGCTTTAGAAAGTGCCCCAATAGAATAATCATCTCCAGATACGTTTCCTAAATGAATGAGTAAATCAATATTTGTCATTGTAGATTGATAAAACTCTTGAATACCTAATAATGAATAGTTGATAGAATATCTTCTATAATAATGACTTGTATGATCTTTGAAAACAACAGCATTGTAAGATGCACAAAACCGTTCAATCGATTCAGCCAATGCTTCACTCATATTATCATAAGAACCAATAATTATACCGATTTTACCCTTGGACATTTGTGGCATTTTACCCATATCCTTGCCTTCTATCCGTACTATTATCCTAGCTTTTGGTAGTTTCACAACAGAAAAGTCCATACTATATTCTGTCTCAAGATTAATATGAACAGGTCCACCACTCCTATGAGTAAGTTCTGACAGTGCTTTATTAACTTTCACTACACAATCCCATTCATCCAAATCATCCTTAACAATTTGTATGAGAACACTTAAATTTGCAATATCTTTCTGTATAGAAGAACGATCCACAGATTGTCTCTGATGGTGACCTATATTTGCTAATGGGGTAGTAGATGTGATCGCAAGAACCGGAAGCTTACGATAATATGCTTCAGTTAAACCTGGGAGATAATTCCTTGATGCTGTTGCTGCTGTACAAGTCAATACCACCGGCTCTCCAGACTCTGCTGCCAGTCCACATGCCATATATGCCGCAGATCTTTCATCCACAGATGAATACATTTCGAAAAATGGATCATATTGCATACTTGCAACCACGGAAATATTTGTTGACCCTGGCGACGCTATCACCTTTTTTATTCCATATTGTTTCAATAATGAAATAATTATTTGAACATTCTTCTCTTTTGAATAATGAAAATCCATACTATTATATTTTTATAAATTCAACTTGTATTTGACGTTCTTCACAGAATAGTTTGATTTGTGAAATTAATGAAGCTTCTATATCTCTTTTAGGAGCAGTAAAAATACGAAACACTCTTTTACACCAATATAATAGCATAAAAAATATGGGAAATTTTCTCTCTATAAACCAATATTTGCATCCTATAATAGACAGAGTAACCGGATGATAAACTATAGACATATCAATTGGAGAGAAATCTTCCAAATATTTCTCTCGATAAACTATATACACTTTACCGTCATTTTTCAATAAACTAAAGTATGTTCGTAGAATATGAAAACTAGCATATAAACTGCGTCCCCAAATCGTCTCCTCCAAAGTTTTATCAATACTTATACACAGCCTATTTACATTATATTTATCACCTATGACAATTGTTTCAAAATTTCTTCTTTTATCATGCCAAGGATTGAACCTTCTCCGCATATATCGATTCCTAACATAAAGGTTTGCTATAAGTATAATACCCACTACAAACGCCAAACAAACATTAATAATCAGAAGTAAGATAAAAAACGAAAACAACAATAACATCTTACATCTAGTCATATTCCTGGATTACTTAATGATTCAACAAACAATTTATAATCAATATTCAATGAATTTATTTTCTCTATCTCAAATTCTTTTAAAGAGAAATCAAAAATATTATTATTTTCCCTTATTCGCTCTGGCTTATTACTCATAAATACTGGTATTATATTTGTATCAATATGCCATCTTAATATAATTTGAGGGATTGATTTGTTATATTTCTTACCTAAATTAATTAAATCACTATTTTCTATTAGTCGCTTATCCATTCTCCCAACAGAAGAATATGCCTGTACTTTTATATCCAATTTTGAATAATACGCAATTTCTGTTGCGCATGTATTCAAAGGGTGTCTCTCTATTTGTATATAATCTGGTTTTATTCCTGTCTGACCATTAATCAGATCAATATGTCTTCTATGTACGTTACATAAACCTATATATTTAGCCAGTCCACGTTGTTTTATTTTAATGAATGACTCCCATGTATTAATAAAATACTCAGGTTGTGGCCAATGAATATAAAGAATATCAAAATAATCAAGATTCATTAAGCATAAGGCCTTTTCTACATATTTATCTATACACCCTTTCGTTGCATACATTTGCCATGAATCAATTTTGTCACTAATCCAAATTTCACTTCTATCGACTTGATACTTAAATAAATTTTTGTTAATAATATTTCCTAATATCTTTTCCGTACCATAGCTAGGAGCAGTGTCAAAGCCATAAACATGTTCTTGAAAAGCTGTTTCTACAACCTTTGCTAAATTAGGTGAATTCTGATATGTGCCTAAAAATAAAGCAGGAATATTACTTACCATATTTTATTTCATCAGCTATTTTTGAAGAACTTATTCCTTTCGTATGAGAAATATAAACAATATCAACTCCTATTTCTTTGAATTTAACTTCATAATCATTATATAAATCAGAACCTTTCCAATCATCTCCATGAAACATTACATCAAAATGAAGTTTAGACCAAGCTTGATATTTATCCATAGATAACTGAGGCACAACTTGATCAACATATCTAATGGACTTTACTATTTCCATACGTTCTCTAAAAGGAATAACAGGGACTTTATGTTTATAATTTTGAACCACTTCATCAGTACTCACACCGACAATTAAAAAATCACACATCTCTTTCGATTTTTTCAAAATATTGAGATGCCCTATATGAAACAAATCAAATGTTCCAGTCGTATATCCAATTTTATATTTTTTCATTATTTGCTGAGTAATGTCTCTAAAATTCTACTACAAGCTTTTCCATCACCATAGGGATTTACAGCACAACTCATATTATTATATAATTCCTCACACTCTAATAGTTCTGAAACATTATCAATAATGGTATCATAATTGGTACCTACCAATTTTACAGTACCAGCTTCAATAGCCTCTGGACGCTCTGTCGTATCACGCATAACAAGAACTGGTTTTCCAAGACTAGGTGCTTCTTCCTGTATACCACCACTATCCGTCAATACAATATTTGACTTTTCCATCAAATATACAAAGCTGAGATATTCCAGCGGTTCTATAAAAAATATATTTCCAAGATTACTAAGTTCACTTCCAAAGACTTCATGAATGGGTTTACGGACATTAGGATTCAGATGCATAGGATAAACAAAATCCACATCGGGATATTTTCTAGCTACTTCTTTGATCGCCATGCAGATATTAACAAAACCATTACCAAAATTTTCCCGACGATGACCTGTGATAAGTACAAGCTTCTTACCGTTATCTAACCGATTAACATTATAACCTAATTTATATAATTCATTACTCAATTTGAAAGTAAGTATATTACTATTTTTTATCTTTTCAACAACCCAATATAGTGCATCTATAACAGTGTTACCCGTGACTATTATCTTATTATTATCGATATTTTCGTTGAGCAGATTATCACGACTTCGAAGAGTCGGCGCAAAATTATACGTAGCAATACGACTTGTTATCTGCCTATTCATCTCCTCAGGCCATGGGCTATATATATTATGGGTACGCAAACCTGCTTCAACGTGACCAACAGGGATTTGTTGATAGAATGCTGCCAAAGCGGCAGCAGTTGATGTTGTAGTATCACCATGAACAAGAACAATCTCAGGTTTTACCTCCCTCAGAACATTACGCATACCAAGAAGCACCCGACCTGTTACATCATACAAATCCTGACCTTGCTTCATGATGTTCAAATCGTAGTCAGGCTTGATATCGAAGATATCTAATACTTGATCGAGCATTTCGCGGTGTTGTCCCGTTACACACACTACAGTCTTAAAATTCTTTGCACTCTTTTGAAACTCCTTTACTAATGGTGCCATTTTTATTGCTTCTGGTCGTGTACCAAAAACAAGCATTATAGTTTTCATATATATTACTTATTATTTTTCATCTTATAGAATTTATATCTGGCTAATTACGAAAAATTAGTCTTAAGAGAAATTACTAACATTATTCAATGTATGGCAATTTTTAATTTGGATGAGTTTAATTATATACAGATATTTTTTCAAACAAAAGGACACCTTTCTAAATGTGCTAACATATATTTATAAATTAAGCTCAATCGTGCAGGAGCATTAACAAAGCCCTGTTTCTCCATTTCTTTCATATAAATAGTATTTTCTATTTTATAATTATGGGCAGTAAAAAAGATTTTATTATTATAAGGTAATTGAGAAAAGCATTCTATATCTTTTTGTGAACAACTATCCAACTCACTTCCAATAACTAACATTTTATTTACATTAATTCGCTGACATCGTCTATTCCACTTCTCCCTTGCCTCTGTTTCATCGTAATAATGTAAAAACTCTATTTCAACTTCATCTATTCCATCACTCAATACCCCAATAAGATATTTTTTCTTGCTTTGCAAATACCTAATTCTACCTAATTCGTATTTAGACTTTTCTTTAAACTCCAAAGGTATATGAATCCATTTATCAATATTCTCTAAAAATCTTATATAATCTGGATAAAAAAAATAAAGACCTACCGTTGGAGAATTGTATTGAATTCCAATATCTTGGCACATTAATCCTGACAAACAATTATTAGTTATTATACTAATATCATGAGGTAATAATAAAGACAGCTTATCAATATACGACTTTCTATATCTTCTTTCAATGTGTTTTTTTAGTTTTTTAACAGTATAAATCATAAGTCAATTAATAATCATAGAATATTTATAATAATCGAATAAAAAATCAAGTATTCATTGTATAGTTAGTGGATATATAGCTAGCATCTCAACCTAAAATTCAAATTAACGTAGTCCAATTTCCGGCTCATATATTCTCTACTATTAAACCATTTTAATCACATATAAGACTAAAGTTTATCCTCCTCAATACCACAGGCTCTATATAAAAAATCATATCTGTAAACTGAAATATCATATATTAAAGAGTTCTTTATTGATGAATAAATCAAAGCATCGATCTATATTAAAGTAAAATAGTCTCAAAGCACAAAAACGAGAAATAAAAGTAATTGGATGTTTCTAACTAATTATACAAATTCTCCGTTAAATACGTCTGGTTCAATTCTTGTAATCCAGATTTTCCCTTTTCATTCATCAATATACTCCCATGGATAAGGGTTGTCAACCACATTTTGAAATTCTGCAATAGCTTCATATTGTTCAAGAGTAAGCTTTGTAGAATCCCATAAAGCAATAATCGAATGAGCTTCGTCAGCCAAAGCCTCATCAAATACTTCACCATAGCAGGCAGTGAGCAGACGAAGTTTCAACAACGAGGCTGGAAGAGCATCAAGAATGTTCCAGCAACGATCCAAAACTTCCTGAACATGCTTCTGCTTTTCACCGTGATCAATAAACGAGGCACTATAACCCATCAGCAGTGCAAGACAGACATTTGTCTGTTCTTCAGTAGTAGAACCTTTAGCGCCAGAGTTATACAAAGCCGTGGTCAAACGATAAACTTCACCATTACGACGGGAAAGGTCATCGCTATAGACCGGACTCCCGTCCATACCTAAATACATCAGTTCGTGCGCTGCACGCTGAAGAGCAAATGTTTCTTCGGAAAGAGTCATAACTATTTATGATTTCAAATTTATGATTTACCAGCCAGCAAATGACAGCTGTTAATTATTCGATTACTTCTATAAGATCCGGATGGATAGTCGCCATAGCAACAGCAATAACACCTTGTACTTCGATGACCACACGACGATCGCGTGCACCTTTCACTTTCAAGAAAAGCCCCTCCTGCCCTTCAAAATCACCACCAATGATGCGGACTCTGGTGCCTTTGGACAAATTCAGTTCATCGGGTTGGAAGTACAAGAGATGATCGTTGTAGGTACCGGCAACAGCGATGAAACGCTGCATCTCGTTGTCGGGGATAATTATTTTCTGACCACTGCGAGTATCAGTTATGTATTGCAAGTATGTGAGCTGTGATTTAACACGCTTCACTTCAGAAGGACAGGCATGAACAAAAACCAGATTATGAACGACGGGCACTAAAACACGAACTTTTTTGCCTTTCTTTATACTAATCTTATATTGCATCGGAATAAAGCAACCTAACTTTTCTTTTTCAAGTAGTCGCATAGCATCCAACTCCCTGCGATAAGTAGCACGCATGGCATACCATATTTCGCTCTCTTTCTCCACTTCCATTTTATGATTATTTCAGAAAAGGGTGTTCTCTCGGGGCTTTGAATTCCTTGCATACACTTGAAATTCAACCATTTGCGAACGCTTTATGTAGAATATAGCAAGCTTTGCGTCCTTCTTGCCTACAGATTTTCTATAGCAGTTCATTACCTTACAGGTAAAAAGCTATAAACGAACCAGTCACAAACAAAAAATGTCTTTTAGACGTTCGTTTAATGGACGTCAATTATTTTTAAAAGTGGGAGATGAAGAAAACAATAAAATGAATAGATGTTAACTGATATTTTCACTCCCATCTTATTGCTCATAATCAGAATATTATCGTATAAAAGAAGTAATCACAAGAAGATTTTTTATCAAACATTTTGTCGTTTCCAAAAACACCTCTATCTTTGCGTCCATTAAACGAACGTTTTTTAAACAGCTTCAAAAACGAAGTTACCAATCTTATTTACAGCTATTTGAATCCAACAAAAAATCACATTCTTTTCACTTTTCTTCCCCCCATTATCATATCTGAACTTTATTTTCTACTTTTGCAACATTTTTAACTGTGAATATCAGTTAAATATTTAATTAAAATTTATTCAATATGAAAGATTTAAAAAAAAGAGAATCAGAATGGATCTGACACAAAGAAAAGGTCACATCAAGTTGAAAATCAGAGAAAAAGCAGTAACAGAACAGTAAGCAGAATTAGTATAGTCGACGAAAATTTACTGGCTGAACGGTATTATGCAGGTGCAAAAACTCACATGTATGTAGGAGTTCTAAGAAGTTTCAAATTAGGCTATTTCAGAGGCCTAAATATCAACACCATAAGCGATTTGGGAATGCATTTACACGAATCGGGTGATGGCTTAAAACACGAAAAAGGAGAAGATATTCCACTGGAACTAAGCAGTTTAATGACAGAACTAAGAAAGATCTGGGCAGTGATACAAAAGGAAGATACGGAACACATAGACCCCTATGGATATGATGTAAGGATAAATCATTGATAGTTTACTCCAAAGAAAGGACATAACTTTGCCCCGTCAACCTGACAGTGGAAGGGCTACACCCTTTCACCCGGATGGTGTAGCCCTAAGCATAAAAGGGTGTAGCTATCCGAAGCAAAGGGTGTAGCCATCACAGAAGGTTGATTATAAACAATTTACAAATAACTAAAAGTACAAAAATGGAAAAACAAAAGTTGGGGCACCAACAGAAGTATGTAACGAAAAATGAGAGAGTAGAGAATCTATGGAAAAAACTTATCAGGCAAGAAACCGATTTATCCGAAGAAACCATTGCATGGATGACCCTACGCATCCGACAGTTGACCGAGTACATGCCATACGGATGTGCGCTGATAGCCTACAGAAAACAAAATGGCGAATTCTACATGGCAAGAGGAACACTTATTTATTATGAATCCGATTTCCATCAGAAATATGATATTGAGCGCATCAAAAACCATGTAGCATACTGGGATATGGAACAGCAAGGATGGAGGACTTTCCAGATTGAAAACTTCTTGGAATGGAGACCGATTGTTTAAATGAAGAATGAAAATTAAGAATGAAGAATTATGGATTCATATTTATTACATGATGCCAATGCAGGCAATAACTTTAAAATTATGATGATGATACAAAAAGAAGGAATGAAAGGATATGGCATCTACTGGATGCTGCTTGAATTCCTGAGGTTACAGAACGGATATAAAGCCGATCTGAGGGTACTGCCTATCCTGGCACAAAAGATGAGAGTGACAGTGACTACCTCGAAGCGAATTATCTACAATTATAAACTCTTTGAGGTGGACGATACAGCCTTTTCATCGCCCGGGCTTATCCTGCGGATGAGACCACTGGAAGCCAAGCGCGAAGCGAACAGAGAGGCAGGCAAGCATGGAGGACTGGCTAACCAACAGAAAATCAGAGATGCAAAGGCAGGCAACGCTTTAGCAACAAATAAAGAGAATAAAGAAAATAAAACAGACCCCTCTATATCTCCCCAAGGGGAGACAGTGAAGAATGAGGAGATTCTTCTTGTTCCTCCAGAGTATGCACTCAACAGGCAGACGCACAACTACGAAGGATTGATAGCAGAATTGGAACGGCAAAAAGTTGCATCCATAAAAGAGAAAAACGCCATTCTCAGACTGACGGACTTCGGAAGATTGGGAGGCAAAATTTGGAAAATCATCTATGACATCAACAGTTCACCACAGATGAAGGCACGGATTATTATGCCGGGAAAATATATCTTAAAGCTACTGCAGAACTAAATGATCTCAAAAAGGTTAGCTCTCCCCCAAGAGCAACCTTTTTACTATTTTCAAATCAATCAAGTTCAAACTGCTTTCTTTTATAAACAAAAATATCTAGATTTTGCTTTCTGCTTTAAACAAATATCCAGCTAATTTGCTTTTTACTTTAAACAAATTCGTATATTTGCTACATAAATCACTTTGAATATGGATAGCCTGTTTTTAAAGCAAGAAAGAATGTTGGCGCAAACAAGCACCAATATTGTAAGAGAGCTAATGAATAAGATTCATTGGAACAACCGCTTGATTGCCATCAGAGGTTCTCGCGGTGTAGGGAAAACAACTTTAATGCTACAATACATCAAATTGAATTATTCACCCGGAAGCCGGATAGCTCTCTATTGTACACTCGACAGCATTTATTTCAGCAGTCACACATTACTGGAGCTTGTAGAAAAATTCTATCTTCAGGGAGGTAAACATCTGTTTCTGGACGAAGTTCATAAATACCCTACTTGGAGCAAAGAGCTTAAAGAAATCTATGATCTGTATCCATCTATGCAGATTGTCTTCAGCGGTTCATCCCTACTCAATATACTAAATGCAGATGCAGACCTTTCCAGAAGATGCCTGCCTTACAATATGTATGGCTTATCATTCCGCGAATTTTTGATGTTCTATAAGAATATTCGGATTCCGGTCGCTTCTTTAGAAGAAGTACTAAGGAATGCAGGCGAGATTTGCCAAGGCATTAACGAACAGTGCAGACCTGTACAAATGTTCAATGAGTATTTACATGACGGTTACTATCCATTCTTCACCGGCAACCGGGAAGATTACTACATGAATATTGAAAATGTAGTCAACTTCATCTTAGAACAGGAGATGCCTCTGTTGTGCGGAGTAGCTCCTGCCTACGTAAGAAAATTGAAAGCGCTATTGAGCATTTTGGCTTCATCTGTTCCTTATGAAGTCGATATCACCAAGCTGGCAGGGATTATAGGACTTACCAGAAACTCAGTGATTACTTATCTCCAAAATTTGGATCGTGCAGAACTGCTTAAATTACTGTATTCTGATCTCACCTCAGTTAAAAAGATGCAGAAACCGGACAAAATATATCTCCAGAACCCGAACTTGCTCTATGCCATTGCTTCTACATCTGTACAGATTAGTACAGCAAGAGAGACTTTTGTAATGAGCCAGCTTTCGGTTAATCACGAAATAGAATACGGAAAAGCGCAGGGAGATTTTGTTGTCGACCACAAATATACATTCGAAGTAGGAGGAGCAGACAAGACCTTCAAGCAGATTGCCGACCTACCGGATTCCTTTATTCTTGCTGATAACATCGAATATGCCACAGGTAAAAAACTGCCTCTGTGGATAGTAGGATTAACGTATTAAAATAGAAAACACCATGATAACATTTCCGAATGCCAAAATAAATCTGGGGCTGAACATTGTAGAGAAGCGTCCTGACGGATATCATAATCTGGAAACAGTATTCTATCCCGTCCCCGTAGAAGATGCGTTAGAAGTCAATATATTGAATGAAAGCACGCAGAAGTTTCGTCTGCATCAGGCGGGATTGGAAATTGCAGGAGAAGCAGAAAATAACTTAGTAGTGAAAGCTTATAAGCTTTTAGATGAGAGATTCAATCTCCCTCCCATAGATATTCACCTGTTCAAGCATATTCCTTCCGGTGCGGGATTAGGCGGCGGTTCATCGGACGCAGCTTACATGCTGAAATTGCTGAATGAGAAGTTCAACCTGAAATTGTCGGATGAAAATTTAGAAGAGTATGCCGCCAGATTAGGAGCGGATTGCGCCTTTTTCATCCGGAACACCCCAACTTATGCAGAGGGAATAGGAAACATCTTCTCTCCTATCTCCTTATCCTTAAAAGGATATCAGATTGTTTTAGTGAAACCGGATATTTTTGTCTCTACACGCGAAGCATTTGCCCGGATAAAACCTCATCGGCAGGAGATTCCATTGAAAGAGGTTATAAAGCGCCCTATAGAAGAATGGAAAGAACGAATGGTGAATGATTTCGAAGAAAGCGTATTCCCCCAATTTCCCGCTATCAAAGAGATTAAAGAGAAGCTGTATGAGGCAGGGGCTATATATGCAGCAATGACAGGATCCGGTTCATCTGTATTCGGGTTGTTCAAACCGAAAAATGATAAAGTAGCAAAAGAAGACTTCGGAGAAAAAGCATTTGTATATCAAGGCATATTGAGATAACGGATAAAAATCATCCACATATATAATCAGAGAGGCTGAATTCAAGCCTCTTTTTTTGTTCGCTGATGCGAAAAAAAATAAGCCCTGTCTCCCGACAAGGCTTATTCACAACACAAACACAAAATAAAACACGACAAAACTACTATGCAATCTTACCTGTCTATGCCGGGGAGGCATAAGTACTAGTTACGGATATTCACATATACATAAACAGCGTCAGGCTGATTTGCAACATATAAACAAATGCGGGGAAGCATTTGTTCATTTCTTATTTGTTAATAAAAACAAAAATCTCTTTTATCGCTTATTGAATACCTCTCTCACGAAGCTTCAATTGCCAGTTCCATGCAGAACGCAATGTATCTTCGATGGTTTCAACAGCTTTCCAACCCAACTCTTCATTAGCGAATTTAGGATCGGCCCATACCTTTTCAATATCTCCCGCACGACGACCGACGATCTGATAATTCAGTTTCACACCGGTTGCCTTTTCGAAAGCGTTAATCAATTCCAATACTGAAAGACCGCGTCCCGTTCCGATATTAAACACTTCCACTGTTTCCTTTTGTTTCTTTTCCAAGATACGGCGGATAGCGATAACATGTGCTTTTGCCAAATCGACTACATTAATGAAGTCGCGTATACAAGAGCCGTCGGGCGTATCATAATCATCACCAAAGACGCTCAGTTTCTCACGAATACCGATAGCGGTCTGGGTCAGATAAGGTATCAAGTTCTGAGGCACACCATTGGGCAACTCACCAAGCAATGCTGTCGGATGCGCACCAATCGGATTGAAATAGCGCAGTAAAATTGCATTGATAGGAGCACCTGAAGCCACTGTATCGCGAACGATTTCTTCATTGATCTGCTTCGTATTACCGTAAGGAGATTCAGCTTTCTTAATCGGGGCTTTCTCCGTTACCGGCAATTCGTCAGGCTGACCGTAAACTGTACAAGAAGAAGAAAACACAATACCTTCCACTCCATGCTTTGGCATCAACTCAAGTAGGTTAATCAATGAAACCAGATTATTGCGATAATAAAGCAATGGTTTCTGAACCGACTCGCCTACAGCCTTACTGGCTGCAAAGTGGATGATGGCTTTAATGCCTTTATATTTAGTAAACACAGCGTCAAGACCAGCGAAATCCAAACAATCCAATTTCTCGAATGCAGGACGAATACCTGATACTTTTTCGATGTTATCAACTACATCGGCGCTAGAGTTTGACAAATTATCTATTATCACTACTTCATAACCTGCGTTTTGAAGTTCTACTACAGTATGTGAACCAATATAACCTGTTCCACCTGTAACTAAGATTTTTTCTTTCATCAATGATTTATTCTTATAGGTTATCATCGTTGTGGCGGCAAATTTAAGGAAATTTATTTTAGATAAAAAGAAAAAAGAGTATTTTTTTTAGTTTAAATTAAAAAGGGGCAGAATTTCTTCTCCCCCTTATCTATTACCGAATGTTCTTTTTTCAGATCTTTACTACACCGGAGAATCCCATGAAAGCCATAGCCAAAAGGCCGGCTGTAATTAAAGCAATCGGAGTCCCTTTCATGCCTTTCGGAATATTCACCAAACTCATCTGTTCACGCAAACCCGCAAAGAGTGTCAATGCCAAGCCAAAGCCAATAGCAGTAGAGAATGCATAAACTACACCTGTCAACAGGTCATAATCCTTTTGAATTACAAGAATGGCCACACCAAGAATACAACAGTTTGTAGTAATCAAAGGTAAAAATACACCCAGTGCTTGATATAAGGAAGGTGATACTTTTTTAAGGATGATTTCTACCATCTGAACCAAGGCTGCAATTACCAAAATGAAAGTTATTGTTTGCAGGTATTCCAAACCGAAAGCATCAAGAACAAACTTTTGAATAAGGAATGTCACTATAGTAGCAATAGTAAGTACGAATGCTACGGCAGCCGACATCCCCAATGCAGTTTCCACTTTCTTGGATACTCCGAGGAACGGACAAATTCCCAGGAATTGTGACAACACGATGTTGTTAACAAAGATTGCCGAAATAAATATCAATATATATTCCATAGTTTTCAAAATTAAGACTTAAAAATTAAAAATTAAAAGTAGTTGCTACTCTCATCTCTAATTTTTAATTTTCCATTATTAATTCTTCTTCAAGCTGTTAATCAATGCAATCAGATAACCCAACGCGATGAACGCACCCGGTGCAAGTACAAATATCAACATACCGTATTCTTCAGGAAGAATGGCCAGATCGAAGATTTTGCCTGTTCCCAGAAACTCACGTACGGCACCCAGCAGAGTAAGAGCCAAGGTAAAACCAAGCCCCATTCCCAAACCATCGAAGAAAGAGGCTACCGGAGTATTCTTTGCAGCAAAAGCTTCGGCACGTCCCAGTACGATACAGTTTACCACAATCAGCGGAATAAACAGACCCAGTGTAGCATACAGAGCAGGAACATAAGCCTGCATCACCATTTGCAACAACGTTACAAAAGATGCGATAACTACGATAAAGGATGGAATACGCACCATATCAGGGATAACATTCTTAATAGCCGAGATTACAACATTAGAGCAAATCAACACGAACATGGTTGCCAGTCCCATACCCATACCATTGATGGCGGAAGAGGTAGTACCCAGCGTAGGACACATACCAAGCAGGAGTACAAACGTAGGATTCTCTTTAATAATCCCGTTCATCATAACTTTAAAATTATTCATATCTTCTACTCCTTTCTTTATTTAGCGCTGATGGAATCCGTAGCCTCAGCGACTGCGTTTTCAGCAGGTTCAACAACTTTTTGTGTAGCGCCCGTAGCAGCATCAGACTCATTCTGACCCGCATAAGCAGCATAAGCAGCATTCACAGCATTCAGGAAAGCACGTGAAGTAATGGTAGAAGCGGTAATAGCATCTACCTGTCCCCCGTCTTTGCTAACAGACAAAGGAGCCTTACCCGGATTCATTCCCTTGATGCTTCCTTTATTGCCTTCTTTAAACCAATCGGCAGCTTTGGAGCCCAATCCCGGAGTTTCCGCATGCGACAACAAAGAATAATCTATAATGTTTCCTTCTGCATCAAAACCGACCAGTACTTTCAGTTCACCGCCAAATGCCATTGAGCTGGCTTCTACAGCAGCACCAATAAATTGTCCGTCTTTCGTTGCAGGATATACGGCATAATCCACGCCGTTCACAGCCTGCACCTTCTTTTCTGCAATCGGATCGTTATCAAAACCAGGAACCACTGCACTGACTGCATCGCTCAACGTCTTTGCATTGGCTTGTGCAATAGGTTCTTTAGTCAGCTCATTTACATATGCCAGCAACGCCACGGAAATAGCAGTAACGCCCGTGAGTACCAGCAACATATTCTTCAAGGATGATTCTAACTTTTTCATTTCTTCTTCGCTACCTCCCCAAAGCGTTTAGGTTTACAATATGTATTTATCAGCGGAGTAAAGGCATTCATAATCAGGATTGCGAATGACATACCTTCAGGATAAGCACCGAACAAACGGATAATCACTGTCAGCAGACCAATGCACACACCATAGATCAGCATCCCTTTCTTGCTCATCGGAGAAGTAACATAATCCGTAGCCATAAAGACAGCACCCAACATCAAACCACCTGTAAGCAGTTGAAGTACCGGAGATACATATACTTCCGGATCCACCAGATGCATGATACCTGAGAATATAAATACTGTTGCCAATATAGAAATAGGAATATGCCAGGTTATAATTTTCTTCCAAAGCATATAGGCCAATCCCAACAGCAATGCCAAGGCACTTACTTCACCCAAGCAACCTCCATTATTACCAATCAATAAGTCAAAAGAAGAAGGCAAATCTTTTAAGGCTTCTATATTTCCACCGGCAATCTGCTTCATCAGGTTAAGAGGGGTAGCTGCCGTCGTTGCATCTGTATAAGAAGTCAACTGTCCGACAACCGGCCAGCTCGTCATCTGCACAGGGAAAGAGAGCAACAGGAATACACGGCCTGCCAATGCGGGGTTGAACGGATTACAACCCAGTCCGCCAAAAGACATTTTACCGACACCTATTGCAAACAATGCACCCAGAATAATAATCCAGATAGGCAGATTGGAAGGTAAGTTGAATGCCAGCAACACACCTGTGATTACGGCAGAACCGTCACAAATAGTCGTGGTTTCTTTCTTTAAAAGGAATTTGCCGATAGCCCATTCAAAGAACAAACAGGCAGCCACCGATGTAGCCGTAACAATCAGCGCACCCAGTCCGAAGAAATAGAGTGATACGAGAAATGCAGGAATCAATGCAATGAGCACGCCATACATATTCTTTTTCACGCTGTCACCACCATGGACATGGGGCGAAAGTGATACTATTAATTTATTTTCCATACTTCGTTAATTTTTAGCTTGACGTGCACGGATGATCGCCCCTACTTTACCTTTACCCAAACGGCAGTAGTCCAGCAACGGACGGTTCGCAGGACAGGTGAACTGGCAAGAACCGCACTCGATACAATCCATAATTCTTTCTTTCTCCATTCTCTCGAATTCAGTATGTTCAGCAAGCGCCGACAACAAGTAAGGCTCCAATCCCATCGGACAAGCACCCACGCACTTCGCGCAACGGATGCAAGGTTGAATTTCACCACGCTTGGCTTCCTTATTGTTCATTATCAGAATACCAGAGCTACCTTTGGCAGTCGGTACATCTGTATTTATCAACGCCTTTCCCATCATCGGGCCACCACCGATAATCTTACCCGTATCTTCGGGCAAACCACCGCAAGCATCAATCAACTGCTTCATTGGTGTACCGATACGTGCCAGGAAGTTGGAGGGTTTTGCTACCGATTTTCCTGTTACGGTAATCACACGTTCAAACAATGGCTTATTCTTCTGTACAGCCTGATATACGGCAAATGCAGTACCCACATTCTGTACCACGGCACCTGTAGAGATAGGTAATGCGCCACTTGCTACCTGACGGTTGGTGATGGCATCAATCAACTGCTTTTCACCTCCTTGCGGATATTGCACTTTCAAGGCAACCACCTCGATACCTGCATAACTGGAAGCAACTTTTGTCATCAACTGAATAGCATCCGGCTTATTATTTTCAATACCGATAAATGCCTTATTAACCTTTACTGCCTTCATCAGGATAGACACGCCTACCATAATTTCTTCTGCATGTTCCAGCATTAACTGGTGGTCAGCTGTCAGGTAGGGTTCACATTCTACGGCATTAATGATCACACATTCTGCCTTGAATGCAGGCGGCGGACAGAGTTTCACCTGAGTAGGGAAACAAGCACCCCCCAAACCTACAATACCGGCATCGGCAATCTTTTTTACAATTTCTTCAGAGGTAAGATTACATTCCTTCACCAAAGTTTCAGTGCGGTCAATGCTTTCTTCCCATTCGTCACCTTCTACGTCGATAAAAATAGCTGGCTTCGGATAACCGCTGGCATCGATAATCGAATCGATTTTAGCAACCTTACCGCTGACAGACGAGTGGATGGCTGCAGATACAAAACCACCGGGTTCAGCAATCTTTGTACCGACTTTCACCACATCTCCTTTAGCCACAAGTGGTTTTGCAGGCGCACCGATGTGCTGTCCCAGCAGAATCACAGCTTTGGCAGGAACTTCCGCCTTGATGATGGGCTGATGTGCTGAAAGTTTATTTTCGTGTGGATGAACACCACCGATTGAAAATGTCTTCAACATACAATTCTGTATTTTAGTCGTTTATTACTTCTTGATTATTAAGCTTCCGCTTTCGGAGTTTCAACCTGAGGGGTTTCAACTACTTTCGGGGTTTCTACAGCCTTAGGAGCCTCTGCTACCTTAGAAGTTTCTGTGGCTTTTGGTGCAGCAGCTACTTTTGGAGCAGCAGCCGGAGCAGCACCTTCCGCCTTCGGCTTGCGTGGCGGGAAATTGAGTGCGATAATCGTGTTCTGCGGACAAGCTTCTTCGCACTTACGACATGATTTACATTTGTTCGGGTCAATGTAAGCCAGATTATTCTCCAGCGTAATGGCCTCGAACGGACAAACTTTCACACATTTACCACAACCGATACAAGCAACCGTACAAGCCTTACGTGCTATAGCACCCTTGTCTTTGTTCACGCATTGTACATAGATACGGCGTGACTTCTTGCCTTGCGGGCGAATTTCAATAATATTCTTCGGACAGGCCTTAACGCAAGCAGCACAAGCAGTACATTTGGCTTCATCCACTTCCGGAAGTCCTGTTTCAGAATTCATGTGGATAGCATCAAACTGACAGGCTTCCACACAGTCACCACAGCCCAGACATCCAAAACTACAACCTGTTTCACCACCATAAAGAGAAGCTGCAATAGCACAACTCTTCGCACCATCGTACATATTTACACGTGGACGATTGGCACAGGTTCCGTTACATCTCACAACCGCAACCATCGGTTCGGCAGCAGTAGCATCCAAACCAAGGATTTCAGCAATTTGCGTCATAACAGGTTGCCCTCCTACCGGACAGAATTTTCCATCCAGCGAACCTGCTTTTACACAAGCATCGGCAAAACCGCTACAACCCGGGTAACCACATCCACCGCAATTTGCTTGAGGCAACACCTCTCCTACCTGTGCAATTCGCGGATCTTCATACACGGCGAATTTCTTGGAAGCGACATACAGAATAGCAGCCGAAACCAGCGCTATAGCCCCCAATGAAATCACTGCAATCAGAATTACATTCATAAATTAGTTATTTATTTAATTATTTATTTTAATGTTCTAATAGTTAGTCTATCGGCTTTATTGAAAAAGAAAATTTCTTTCCCATACGTGTTTTATTCAGCCATAATATATAATAGTAAGGTATAAGGAGAACTAACGAACCAATCGCAGAGAGAAGTTCATCGTTCCAGATAGCCATAAATATAAAGAGGGAAATAATCAGAACACAGAAAGGTACTATAAAAGCCAGTAACACCGCCATCATCCCCATTGATAACTCTCCGAAGACGATTACCCGGTCACCGGGTTGGTAAGAAGATGCATCATTACTGATTACATCAATCATTTTTTCTTTGGTATCAGCCGAGGCACAATGTCCTTTAGCGCTACACGCTGCACAAGCTGATGTTTGGACAATTCTCACCACAACATGAGAACCGTTTATGTTTTCCACAATACCTTGATGTTTTATAATATCTGCCATTTTGCAAACTGTGCATTACAAATTGCGGCAAATTTACGCATTATTTGTGAACTGCAAGGCTTTCACCTGCTTTTTTATGTGTACGATAATGCACTTTTTCCCGTTTTAACCATTTTTCTTCATTTTTTCTGCAAAAAAAATCAAAAAAGCTGTTTTAAAACACGGATTGATATATCACTTTGCACTGTCATTTAAAGTAAAGCAGAGAATCCATCTGTCAATATAAATAAGGAGTAGAGCCTTTGATTGGCACACAATGACAAAATGATACTATAAATGAGGCTGCCCCCTTAAAGGAAGCAGCCTCATTTACTACATTTATATCAAGATCTATAATTACCACTTATAATTGATACCAAAACTCAGAATCTCATTCACTTGGAAGTGACTGTCTCCTGTAGTCGGCTTGCTACTGTCATCATAACGTGCATGTACATACAGTTTTGTAGAGAGATAACGGTTCAATATGAAATTGATTGTATTTTCCCACTCTACACGAGTCCATTCGTAACTGGTCAGATAATTCAGACGGGAATTCAACACGATGGAAGGAATAATTGTCCAATCCAATGTCGGTTGTATTTGTGAACCCCAGTTATGGCGTACACTCTTGCCTTCCTCCAAACCGAAGTCCACTTCATTCACGTCTTTATTACCTATATAACGCATCGTCCAAGTCAATGGAGCTATAAAAACAGACAGACTAAACTTTTTCTTTTTCAACTTATAGTCCATACCGACACTGGTGGATAAGTCCGCCGGAGCAAAGAAAGCTGAAACTAATTTCTCACTGTTCGCCTTATAACCATGACAGAACTGAGTTTTAAATTCAGTTGAAATAGTATAGTACCAATTAGAAGCCGCCTGAATACCCATTTTACTATACAAGCGTAACAGGTCAGTGTTTACCAGATAATCGTGATACTTGTCCGAAGGAGTGGAGCCAAAACCTAACTTGGCTTCCAACATATTTTCCCACTGTACTTTCTCGCGATCGTTATAATTAGCAAACAACTGCAGATTCGCCAGGAAAGAGTTTGTGCTTTCACCACCTTTATACCAGTTTTCTGAAATATAATTCTGAGTAATCTGCAAAGAACCACTTCCACCCGTTACCCACCAGTTGGGCTTACGAATTACAACCTCTACATCCTCTTTTACATTGGCCATATTCTCTTGAGCAAACAATTTGATAACAGAAGGTTTAGAGGAAACTTCCTTTTCAATATTATCCTTGAAACTCTTTACCTGCATTATTTCATCTTCCCATGCCACAATCTTACGTGGATTTTCATTAGCATAAAGATATAACAACGCGCGATCTACAACCTCATTGGCACGTTTCTTCGAAGTAAAAGGAGCTTCATCAAACAGCAATGGTTCCTTTACAGAAGTTTTCGTCGTATCGAAAGGCTGGAATTTCCATTTCAGTGTTGAAATTCTCTCCATGGGAGAATTATAATAAGTCAACGGGATAAACAAACGGTAATAATTAGGATTGTCCGCAATGTAACGCTCCGGAGTAGAAGGATCATTCAGGTAATTTAAAACCCCGAAATATTTTTCATAGGATATGGAAACTGTATCCAATTGCCGGGTAACACTACCCGGTTTCAACTTTAAAACAAAATATTGCTTCATTAAGTCCGATAAAGTATCCGCTTGTACTACAGCCGTTTTTCCACCGGTTTTTAATACAGGCTTCACCGAATTCTGCGCCATAGCCGACGAAGAAAAAAGCACAGCGATTGCCCATAAAGATAAAAATTTATTCTTCATAACGCCCTAAAATCTATGTTTTGAGCGCAAAATTAAATTAAAATGTTTAGAAAACATAGAAATGAAGAAAGAAAAAGAAAACATGCTTTTTTAATAATTGTTTCGCCGAAACTTTATGTACTTCCTCTTTTTTTTGTAATTTTGCGCTTTTTAAGTCTCACGTGTAGACAGATAGATACACAAATGTGTACATCACACCAAACAAAACAATAATATTAAAAACAGTATAGCTGTGGGAGAAACAAAGTATATTTTCGTCACCGGTGGCGTTGCCTCATCTTTAGGTAAAGGTATCATCGCCTCATCCATTGGTAAATTGCTACAAGCAAGAGGTTACAAAGTAACCATTCAAAAGTTTGACCCGTATATCAATATTGACCCGGGTACTTTAAACCCCTACGAACACGGAGAATGTTATGTGACTGTAGACGGACATGAAGCTGACCTTGACTTAGGCCACTACGAACGTTTTCTTGGCATCCAGACTACAAAAGCCAATAACATCACAACCGGACGCATCTATAAAAGCGTTATCGATAAAGAACGCCGTGGTGATTATTTAGGTAAGACCATTCAAGTCATTCCTCATATCACGGACGAAATCAAACGAAACGTAAAGTTGCTGGGTAACAAATATAAATTCGATTTTGTAATTACAGAAATCGGTGGTACGGTGGGTGATATCGAATCCTTGCCATATCTGGAAAGTATCCGTCAGTTGAAGTGGGAACTGGGACGTGATGCATTGTGTGTACACCTTACTTATGTGCCTTACCTCACGGCAGCCGGTGAATTGAAAACCAAACCGACACAACACTCCGTAAAGGAATTGCAGAGTGCAGGTATCCAGCCGGATATATTGGTTTTACGCACGGAACATGAACTGAGCAGCAACGTACGCAAGAAAGTTGCTTTGTTCTGTAATGTGGATGAAAACGCAGTAGTGCAGAGCATCGATGCTCCTACCATCTACGAAGTTCCCATCCTGATGCAGGCTCAGAAACTGGATGAAACAATATTGAAGAAAATGGGATTGCCTGTAGGCGACACACCGGGACTGGGTCCGTGGCGTGCTTTTCTTGAGCGTCGTCATAAAGCGGAAAATACAGAACCGCTGCACATCGCATTAGTCGGCAAATATGATTTACAGGATGCATACAAATCCATCCGTGAAGCCCTGTCACAAGCCGGTACGTACAATGACCGTAAGGTATCTGTAGACTTCGTGAACAGTGAAAAGCTCACGGAAGAAAATGTAGCGGAAGCATTGAAAGGCATGGCAGGTATATTGATTGGCCCGGGATTCGGCGAACGTGGTGTTGCCGGTAAGTTCGTAGCTATCAAATATGCACGCACACATGATATTCCGACTTTCGGTATCTGCTTGGGAATGCAATGCATTGCTATCGAATTTGCACGCAACGTACTGGGATATACTGATGCTGATTCACGCGAAATGAATGAGAAAACTCCGCATAATGTGATTGACATCATGGAAGAGCAGAAATCCATCACCAATATGGGTGGAACGATGCGTCTGGGAGCTTACGAATGTATTTTGCAGAAAGGCAGCAAGGCTTATGAGGCTTATGGAACAGAACACATCCAGGAACGCCACCGCCATCGCTATGAATTCAATAACCAGTATAAAACGGAGTATGAAGCTGCCGGCATGAAATGTGTAGGTATCAACCCGGAATCAGACTTGGTAGAAATCGTAGAAATACCGAAACTAAAGTGGTTTGTCGGAACTCAATTCCATCCGGAATACAGCAGTACGGTACTGAATCCCCATCCGTTGTTCGTGGCTTTCATTAAAGCATCTGTCGAAAGTTTCGAGGAAAAGGAAAAAGCAAAGAAATAAGATTATTTCAATAATTATAAAATTGTAAACTAGAAATTATTCATGGATAAAAACACCATTACAGGTCTTGTTTTAATAGCAATTTTGTTAGTCGGCTTCAGTTTTCTGAGTCGCCCCAGCAAAGAGCAATTGGAAGCACAGCAGCGTTATTATGATTCCATTGCGCTGGTACAGCAACGTGAAGAAGCACTGAAAGCCAAAGCAGATGCAGCATTGGCAAATGAAAAAGATGTAGAAACAGTGGATTCTACTTCACTCTTCTTCAATGCTCTCCAAGGAACAGATTCGCTGATTACTATTCAGAACGACGTGGCTGAGTTGACCCTCAGCACCAAAGGCGGTTCCATATTCTCCGCTGTATTGAAAGAGTATATGGAACAGGACAAGAAAACTCCTGTAACCTTATTCACCGGAAACGATGTTTCCATGAATTTCCTTTTTTATAATAAAAAGGAAACAATACAGACTAAGGACTATTACTTCACCACTGTAAACCGTACGGACAGCACCGTAACGATGCGTCTGTCTGCCGACAGTGCAAGTTATATAGACTTTAAGTATGCATTGCATCCCAATACTTACCTGGTAGACTTTAGTATCGAAGCTAAAGGTATGGCAGATAAATTGGCAGCAAGCAATAACTATGTAGATATTGAATGGGCACAACGCGCCCGCCAGATTGAAAAGGGTTATGTATACGAGAACCGTTTGTCTGAGTTGACTTATAAGATGCTGGGAAACGGTACAGACTACTTATCTGCTAATAAGGATGATGAAAAGGAAGTGCCGGAACGTTTGGACTGGATTGCTTTCAAGAATCAGTTCTTCTCTTCGGTATTCATTGCAGATGCTGACTTTGAGAAAACAAAGTTAGCTTCCAAAATGGAAAGAGAAGGTAGCGGATATATCAAAGACTACTCTGCCGAAATGAGCACAAGCTTTGACCCGACAGGTAAACAGCCTACACAAATGTTCTTCTACTTCGGCCCGAACCATTACAAGACGCTAACTGCGCTGGATAAGGGACGTGAAGAAAAATGGGAGTTGAACCGTTTGGTTTACTTGGGTTGGCCATTGATTCGTTGGATTAACAAATGGTTTACCATCAATATCTTCGACTGGTTGTCCGGTTGGGGCTTGAGTATGGGTATCGTATTGTTACTGATGACGTTGATTGTAAAAGCAGTCGTATTCCCGGCTACCTGGAAAACGTATATTTCTTCCGCCAAGATGCGTGTGTTGAAACCGAAAATAGACGAGATCAACAAGAAGTATCCTAAGCAGGAAGATGCGATGAAGAAGCAGCAGGAAGTTATGGGAATGTACAGCCAGTATGGGGTGAGCCCAATGGGTGGTTGTTTGCCGATGTTGGTACAGTTCCCGGTTCTGATTGCCTTGTTTATGTTTGTACCGAGTGCTATCGAATTGCGTCAACAAAGCTTCTTGTGGGCTGATGACCTTTCAACATACGATGCTTTCATCAACTTCCCATTCAATATTCCGTTCCTGGGGAGTCACCTCAGCTTGTTCTGCTTGCTGATGACGGTTGTGAACATTCTGAACTCCAAGTTCATGATGCAGCAACAGGATACCGGAGCAAACCCTCAGATGGCAGCGATGAAGTGGATGACATACCTCATGCCGATTATGATGTTGTTCATCTTGAACAGTTATCCTTCAGGTTTGAACTATTACTACTTCATATCGACATTAATTAGTGTGGTGACTACTCTCATTCTGCGTAAAACTACGAATGAAGAGAAGCTCCTTGCCCAATTGGAAGCCCGAAAGAAAGATCCGAAGAAAGCTAAAAAAACCGGCTTTGCTGCCCGCCTGGAGGCAATGCAGAAACAACAGGAACAGTTGTTGAAAGAGAGACAGAATAAAAAGTAAGTCTCCGCTTTTCATCACTTGATAATAAAAGCCGGGCAATTGATGTAATTGTCCGGCTTTCTTTCTCTTATAACTACTATAACTATAAGTCAAATGAAAACTAAATACACCAACAAACAGATCTGGATGATAGCCTATCCGATTCTCATCAGTCTGCTGATGGAACAAATGATAGGTATGACAGACACAGCCTTCCTGGGACGGGTAGGCGAAGTAGAATTGGGAGCATCAGCCATTGCAGGTGTCTTCTACATGGTAATATTCATGGTTGCTTTCGGCTTCAGCATCGGAGCACAGATACTTATTGCACGACGCAATGGAGAACAGCAATACAAGGAAATCGGAAACCTGTTCTATCAAGGCATATACTTCCAGATAGGATTGGCTGTAGTTATGTTCATCCTCTCCTACTGCTTTTCTCCCTTGATTCTGAAACGTATCGTAGCATCGGAGCATATCTACGAAGCAGCCACCAGCTATTTGAATTGGCGCGTATTCGGAGCATTTTTCTCATTCAGTGGAGTTATGTTCCGCGCCTTCTTCCTGGGCACAACGCAGACCAAGACGCTGACGTTAAACTCTGTAGTAATGGTGTTGAGTAACGTAGTATTCAACTATATACTGATCTTCGGTAAATTCGGATTTCCGGCTCTCGGCATTGCCGGTGCTGCTATCGGTTCATCACTTGCCGAACTCGTTTCACTGGTCTTCTTTATCTTATATACCCGCTACCACATCGACTGCCAGAAGTATGGACTGGACCGCATTCCAAAGTTCTGCATGGAAGTATTGAAACGTATGCTGAACGTCTCCTTCTGGACAATGATACAGAACTTTTTTTCATTGTCCACTTGGTTCTTGTTCTTCCTTTATGTAGAACATCTGGGCGAACGTTCACTGGCTGTGACGAATATTATCCGTAATGTGTCCGGTATATTATTCATGGTACTCATGGCATTTGCCTCTACGTGCGGTTCACTGGTCAGCAACCTGATCGGTGCAGGCGAGAAAGATTGCGTGGCGGGAACTATCCGGCAACACATACGCCTCGGCTATATGTTTGTATTGCCGCTGGCACTGTTGTTCTCTCTATTCCCTAAGTTGATACTGGGTATTTACACAGATATGCCGGATTTGCAGGATGCGGCAGTACATTCACTCTGGGTGATGTGTTCCACATATCTGTTCCTTGTGCCCGCCAACGTCTATTTCCAGGCAGTATCGGGAACCGGAAACACACGCACGGCACTGGTGATGGAGTTAATCACTCTGGTCATCTACGTAGCCTACATCAGTTACATCATTCTCTATTTAAAACTGGATGTAGCTCTTTGCTGGACCTCTGAAATGGTTTATTCCACATTCATTTTAATACTCTGCTGGAATTACATTAAACGGGGACGATGGCAAGAGAAACGCATATAATTTGTATATTTGTCGCAAAATAACTGTAACGAACAACCTATATGAAACAAGTAAACTTATTGCTTATGTCAGCAGCTATGACATTGGCTGCCTGCGGCGGGACAAAAGACGCAGGGCAAGCCGGAGCACCGCTTATCGAGCGGTCGGACATCAAGATTGAAGGCAAGCGCATGACTCCCGAAGCTCTCTGGGCCATGGGGCGTATCGGCGGTGTAGCCGTATCTCCCGATGAAAAGCAGATTGCTTACACGGTAGCTTACTACAGTGTGCCGGAGAACAAGAGTAACCGTGAAGTCTTTGTGATGAACACAGATGGAACAGGCAACCAACAAATCACCCATACCCCTTGGCAGGAGAACGAAGTGAACTGGATAAAAGGCGGCACTAAACTGGCGTTCCTTTCCAATGAAGGTGGCAGCAGCCAGTTGTGGGAAATGAACCCGGACGGTAGCGGACGCAAGCAATTAACGCAATATGATGGTGATATCGAAGGTTATTCTTTCTCCCCCGACGGCAAGAAGTTACTTTTCATTGCACAAGTGAAAACCAAACAAAGTACCGCGGATAAGTATCCCGATCTGCCTAAAGCAACGGGTATCATCGTTACTGACCTGATGTACAAACACTGGGATGAATGGGTAACCGGTGCTCCACATCCTTTTGTAGCCGATTTTGATGGAAACAGTATCAGTAATATAAAAGATATACTGGAAGGAGAACCTTATGAAAGCCCGATGAGACCTTGGGGTGGCATCGAGCAACTGGCATGGAGTCCTGCCGGAGACAAGGTGGCATATACTTGCCGTAAAAAGACCGGTCTGGCTTATGCTATCTCCACCAACTCGGATATTTACATCTATGATCTTGCAACTAAGAAGACAGACAATATCACCGAAGCAAACAAAGGTTACGACACGAATCCTCAATACTCTCCCGATGGTAAATACATTGCTTGGCAGAGCATGGAACGTGACGGTTATGAAGCAGATTTAAACCGCCTCTTCATTATGAATCTGGAAACAGGTGAGAAACGTTTCGTCAGCAAGGAATTTGAATCGAATGTAGATGGTTTCTTATGGAATAAGGACTCAAAGAGCATTTATTTCATTGGTGTCTGGCATGGTGAAACGCAGATTTATAATGTAGACCTTGCTGCCAATGATAAAGTTACACAGTTGACAGACGGCATGTATGACTATGCTTCCCTTGCCCTTGCAGAAGATAAAGTAATAGCTTTACGCCATTCTATGAGCATGGGCGATGAAATCTATGCCGTATCTGCTACCCGCAACGGTGATGCTTTTGCCGAGGCAAAGCAACTGACCTTCGAAAACAAGCAGATTTACGAGCAATTGGAAATGGGTAAGGTTGAAGCTCGCTGGATGAAAACTACAGATGGCAAACAGATGCTGACATGGGTAATCTATCCGCCGCAGTTTGACCCGAATAAGAAATACCCTACCCTCCTATTCTGTGAAGGTGGTCCGCAGAGCCCCGTAAGTCAGTTCTGGAGCTATCGTTGGAACTTCCAGATTATGGCTGCCAACGATTATATCATCGTAGCTCCCAACCGCCGCGGTCTTCCGGGCTTCGGAGTAGAATGGAATGAGGCTATCAGTGGTGATTACGGTGGTCAGTGTATGAAGGATTATTTCACAGCTATCGACGAAATGGCTAAAGAACCGTTTGTAGACAAAGCCCGTCTCGGTTGTGTAGGCGCCAGCTTCGGCGGCTTCTCCGTTTATTGGCTTGCCGGACATCATGACAAGCGATTCAAAGCATTCATCGCACATGATGGTATCTTCAACATGGAAATGCAATATCTGGAAACTGAAGAAAAATGGTTTGCCAACTGGGACATGGGTGGCGCATACTGGGAAAAGCAGAATCCGGTGGCTCAACGCACATTCGCCAACTCTCCACACCAGTTTGTAGACAAATGGGATACACCTATCCTTTGTATTCATGGCGAAAAGGACTACCGCATTCTTGCCAACCAGGCAATGGCTGCTTTTGATGCTGCCGTAATGCGTGGCGTTCCTGCCGAACTGCTGATCTATCCGGACGAAAACCACTGGGTACTGAAACCTCAGAATGGTATCCTCTGGCAGCGCACATTCTTCGAATGGCTGGACAAATGGCTGAAATAAAAAAACAGACCATCTATTCGTTATGAATAGATGGTCTGTTTTTTATCTATGAAGTAATTCTTGCAATTCCCTGCACAGTCGCTGTTTCACCTCTCCCATCGGCACCTCCCGTTTCAGCTCCTGCTGAAGTGAAGTGACTCCCTTATCTATAAATCCACAAGGATGGATATAACTGAAATAGCGTAAATCTGTATTCACATTCAGTGCCAGCCCGTGCATGGTGACGAAATGGCTGCTACGCACACCAATGGCACATATCTTACGGGCACGTAGCGTATCCCCTTCCAGCCACACACCTGTTGCTTTCTCCAATCTTCCGGCAGTGATGCCATAAGAGGCACACACACGGATGACTGCTTCCTCCAGCAAGTGCACATACTCCTTCAGTCCAAGAGAAAATTCTTCAAGGTTCAGGATAGGATAACACACCAACTGCCCCGGCCCGTGATAGGTAATATCTCCGCCCCGGTCGATATGATAGAGCGTGGCTCCTATCTTCTGAAGCTGTTCTTCACTCAGCAACATATTTCCTTCTTTACCGCTACGGCCTAAAGTATAAACGTGCGGATGTTCACACAAAATAATGTGATTTTCATACTCCTCCCCCGCCTGCTTGGCGCGAACAAGAGCATCAAACCACTCCGTCTGCCGGATCCATGCATCAGCATACGGAATGATATTCCAATCTATGACATTCAGTTTCATGCCGACAAAGTTAAGATTTTAGGGATAAAATCGTATATTTGCCGACAGCAAAATGAAAAAAGATGAAACATAACTTCCCACAAGTAGATTTGCCGGTCGAAATGCTGGCATGGAGAGATGTTACAGAAGATATTCTGAATCTCTATCGCCAGTCGTGTCGATTGAAGGCTTGCATTTTCGCATTATGCACCGAAGGAACTATCAAGGCATCCATCAATCTGATGGAATATGAAATCAAAAAGAATGATTTGATTATCCTGATGCCGGGCACTATCATACAGCTCAATGAACAAAAAGAAAAAGTCCGGCTCTGCTTTGCAGGATTTTCCGCCCACTGTGTCAATGGCATCAATCTGCTACAAGCTACTATGGGTTCATTCTCCAAAATATGGGACAATCCGATTGTCAATGTGAGCGATACCATAGCCTCTTATTTTGTAGATTACTTCGCATTACTGACCCGGATATCTATCTCTCACCCCACCAGTACAGCAATGGCACAAAGCGTACTTCACAGCATTTTGCTGGGAATTAATACCCTCTATGCCCGTCGTCCGCAAAACATTCTTGCCAAAAGCCGTAAGGAGGAGATTTGCCATAAATTCGTGCAACTGGTTATTGAAAACTATATGACGGAACGGCGTGCCCAATTCTATGCCGACAAACTGGGAATCTCCCTGCAGCACCTCAGCACTACCGTAAAACAAGTAACTGGAAGGAATGTGCTTGATATCATTTCACATGTAGTCATCATCGACGTCAAGGCACGGTTGAAATCTACAGATATGACTATCCAGGAGATAGCCTATTCACTGAACTTCCCCAGTGCCTCTTTCTTTGGAAAGTACTTCAAGAGGCACATGGGGATGAGTCCGTTGGAATATAGAAATAGTTAGTATCTCAGTCGAAGGCTGTTCAATACCACCGATACACTGGAGAACGCCATAGCGGCACTTGCCAGCATAGGGTTCAGCAACAATCCGTTGATGGGATAAAGCAGTCCTGCTGCAATAGGAATGCCTATCAGGTTATAGATAAATGCCCAAAACAGATTCTGATGAATCAAACGTACAGTTTGCCGGGAGAGGTTGAATGCTTTCGGCAATAGTAATAGGTCCGAAGTCATGAGGGTTACCATCGCTACATCCATAGCAATATCAGTTCCTTTACCCATGGCAATGCTGACATCGGCACAAGCCAAAGCCTGTGAGTCATTGATGCCATCGCCTACCATCGCCACCGTCTTTCCTTGAAGCTGGAGCTGACGGACAAACTCTTCCTTGTCATCTGGCATAGCATCAGAAATGTATTGGATATTACCCAAGCGTGCGGCAACAGAAGAAGCAGTACGTTCTCCGTCTCCCGTCAGCATATATACATCAATACCCTGAGTACGAAGTTCGCGGACAGCTTCAACGGAAGTAGCTTTTATCTGGTCCTTGATAGCTACAATGGCAAGCAGTTCATTCTTACGTCCAAAGTAAATGATACTGCAACCATCCGATTCATACTGGGCCAGCATCTCTCCCAATACATCAGTAAGAGCGGCATGATAATCTTTCAATAGCTTATGACTGCCTGCCCAATACTCAATACCCTGATAAGAGACTTTGATCCCTTTTCCGGTAATACTTTCAAAACTGTCCAAAGCTGCAGGTTCGATATGCTCCTGTTCTTGCAGAGCAGTCACAATAGCACCTGCCAACGGATGTTCGGATTTAAGTTCGGCAGCCAGAAGAACATCTTTATAGTGTTCCTCCTGCGGCTGTGCCCATAACCATCCGGTAACAGTGGGATGCCCTTCAGTCAATGTGCCGGTCTTATCCAACACTACCACATTCACCTTTCGCATCTGTTCCAACGCAACAGCATCTTTTATCAGAATATGATGATCGGCAGCTTTACCAATACCTACCATCAAAGCTGTAGGCGTGGCCAACCCCAATGCACAGGGACAAGCAATCACCAATACGGAAACCGCCGATAACATGGCATGGGAAAGCATATCTACACCACCGAAGAACATCCAGATAAAGAATGTCAGTACAGACAAGCCCAATACTACAGGAACAAAGATACCTGTCACCTTATCCACAATACGTTGTACGGGAGCTTTACTGCCCTGTGCTTCTTGCACCATACGGATAATACGCGCCAGCACCGTTTCACTACCCACTTTCTCGGCACGAATAATGAATGAACCTTTCTGATTGATGGTTCCAGCCAATACATGCGAACCGGTCTTCTTTTCTACCGGGATAGGTTCACCGCTGATCATACTTTCATCAACATAAGAATCACCCTCGGTCAAAAAGCCGTCAACGGGAATTTGCTCACCGGGACGTACGCTGACTAGGTCGTCAATTCTCAGCTGTTCCAAAGGAATATCCTCTTCCTTACCGTTGCGCACCACGCGGGCTATCTTGGGTTGTAATCCCATTAGTTTGCGGATGGCAGTAGAAGTGTTACCTTTGGCACGCTCTTCCATCAACTTACCTGTCAGTACAAAAGCGATAATAACCACAGCAGCTTCATAATAAACATGAGGCTCCAAGCCACGGCTATACCAGAAATCGGGGAAAAAGGTATTAAAAACGCTAAACAGAAAAGCAATGGATGTACTCAGTGCAACCAAGGTATCCATGTTACTGCGTCCCAGACGAGCCTGTTTCCAGGCACCGGTATAGAATGGTGTACCGAACAACACCAGTACTGGAATAGCCAATACCATCTGTATTTCATTAGAATAGGGTACATGCATAAAGACCATGGAAAGCAACAGCAGAGGAATAGCAAATAACCACGCTCCTATCACCCGCCCTTTCAGGCGGCGGTAACGCTTCTGTTGTTCTTCCTCCTGACGCTCTTCGGCATGTTCTTCCTCAATAATGAGGTCATAGCCCGCAGCCAGTACGGCAGCACGAATTTCTCCGGATGTCAGCTTATCCGTCTCATAGGAGACAGACAGTGTATTGGAAGCAAAGTTGACCGAAGCATCTGTAATGCCCACCAACTTGCGAACGGTCTTTTCTACGTTATTGGCGCATCCCGCACAATGCATGTTCAGTACGGGAAACGTCTGTTTCTTTAAATTAGCCATATATATTGTTTTTATGATTTATCAAAATTAGCTGATAATTGTACAAGAATGGGAGGAATGATAATATAACAGGCTGAAAGGCTTATATGCCTATTGCAAATTATCATTCAGCCCATACTCATACAGTAAATAACAATCTCTACAGGCTGTTTGTTCGACTACTTCTTATCCTCTTGCTTCGCCTCCTTAACGAACTCAGCTTCGTAGTTGAACTTCTTGAAACCAGCTTTCAGTTTGTCTACATTTGTCTTTTCAGCATCGTAGGTAATAGACACAGTTTTTGTTTTCAAGTCTGTAGAGAATTCTTTTACTCCTTTCTCAAATTTAATGTTGCTTTTCACTTTCCGCTCACAGTTTTCGCAATGCATCTGTGAAACTTTAAAAACAGCGGTACGGATATCTTTTGCCATCACTGCTGTTACACTCAATAAAGCTACTACGAGGGCAGCCATCACTCTTTTTGTTTTCATAAATATCTCCTTATTTTGAGTTTATATAAAATTAGATTTTAGTTTCTTGCAAGGTTAAACCTCAACCCGATATATGCCTTAGCACCATGCATCGGTCCCCACACCATGGTAGCATCGAAGTTCTCTCCCCATGGATTAGAGGCATCAATTATCGGATTCTTCTGCTTAAAGTTCGTCAGGTTCTCACCACCGACATAAATAGACCAGCGACGGAAATAACGCGTTACTTGGGCACTAAGTTGCTGAAAGCTTCCATAACGGCGTTCCCACGAAAGACTGCCGTCAGCAAGTTCGTAAGGATCGGGCATCCTTCCACCCCCATTCAACTGAAGGGTAGCATCAAACTGCCATAATCCCAGAGGTGTCTGATAGGAAGCTGTCAATAAGCCCTTATACTTTCCGGTCAGTGGTTTCTCCATTAGTTTACCATTGTAGGTGGTCTTCGCATCTGTCAGACGGTAGGCTGCCGTAAGGTTGAAACCTTTGAAAAACGGATAACTTACCTCTACCTGAAACACATGCGAGTAAGAACGTCCATCCAGATTATAAAAGGCCACTTCATGCGGATTGCTATCCATATCAACAACCACCTGTTTCAGAAAATCCGTATAGTAATACTCGGCATTCACATTCAGTGTCTTGCCAAAAACAGGAATGTAAGTAGATACACTCGCTCCGTAATTCCACGCTTCCTCTTGATCCAGATGAGGGGCAATCTTCATTTTACGGCTGCTTGCCAGAAGATAGTTATTCTCCGCCAATACATGATTGGTACGGTATCCCTTACCGGCAGACAAACGAAAATGCAGATACTCATTCGGATTATACTTGACGTGTGCACGCGGTGTAACAAAGAAACCATGTTCGCTGCTGTAATCTCCCCGGATACCGCCCATCAACATCAACTGATCATTCAGATTGAATGTATACTGGACATATGCTCCCGGAACAGACTCCTTCACAAATTTCTTCGTCAATCCGTCTTCTACCTGATTTGTCAGCCGGTAATGCTGATCGTAACCATCATAATTGAAACTTAATCCCGTGGAAAGACTATGCTGCTTGCTGAACTCCGTCTCAAAAAGCAACGAAGCATAGAAATTGCTTTGGTCCACATCATACAGTTTACGTCCGTAAGTGGCATCCTGATTATGCAAGGTTCCCTGCAGAATCAAAGCAAGATTCGTGTTCTTTTCTTTATCGAAAATATAAGCATTCTTGGTGAAGGCTTCGTAACGGTTTGTCTGAATGCCTATTTCATATAGATCATGAGTAGGTGTCTGTCCATGAGCAGTCTGACCACTGTTACGGGTTTCATGCAAAGCCTTTATACCTGCCTGAAATACATAATGATCGCCCATATACGCCCATCGGTTCCAGAAGTTGTACTGCTCCACACGCGGAATATCCACAAAACCATCATCATTGGAGTCATGAGATTTCGTCTCATTTTCATAATGTGCCAGTAAAGAAGTACTCCAGCGCTTCGAAAGCTTCACTGTAGCATCCGCATTAGCTTCATACCGGTTTGTGCTGCTGGCAAAAAGATTTGCCGACACCCAATCCGCTTCCGGCAACTGAGGTTTCTTGAATTCTACATTAATTTGTCCGGTTATAGACTCATAGCCATTCTTCACGGATGAACTTCCTTTACTGACCTGTATACTCTGCATCCACGGTCCCGGCACATATCCTAATCCATAAGGAGCGGCTGCCCCACGGAAATTCGGAATATTTTCAGTCATCATCTGTACATAAGTGCCGGAGAGCCCCAGTAATTTAATCTGTTTGGCCCCCGTGGCAGCATCCGAATAGCTTACATCGACGGAAGGGTTTGTCACAAAACTCTCGCCCAGATTACAGCAGGCTGCACGTGTCAGTTCGGCACTACTGATCATATCTTCGTTCATCACACTGGAACGTAACTTCATAGTACCCATTTTACGGGTTACAATATTCACTTCACCTAATTCCACTCCTTCACGAAGCACAATCTCAAGTTGCTGATTGCCCTTATCCACATGTACCGTATCATTTTCAAATCCGATAAAGCTAACTACAAGCATATGGCTACGGGCAGGTTTATGAATAGAGAAGTTACCGTCTTCATTAGTGGTTGCACCTTCGGTTGTATTCATCCAGAAAACATTTGCACCCGGAATGGGTTCTCCGGCAGTGTCTTTTACAACACCTGTCACTTGCGCCTGCAAGTTCAAGGTTATGGCGAGAAAAAGAAAAATATATAAAAATCTCATTATTCTTAAAGTTCTATTAGTTCTTGCAATCATTTTAAATGACCTGCACCGTATTCTCTCCCTATCCGGTCCGTACTTGTTCCGTATCTATACGCTTGGACTTGGTACGGACTTGGTATGGACTTGACACGGAGTTGGTATGGTTAGGGTACAGTACCGACCCATATTTGAAAGAAATGAAGGTCTTTCAAACGTACAGGAGCAGATTCACTCCATAATAAGGGAATTCTAAATGATGAGAACAGAATAAAGAGCCAGATACTGCCTCGAACTGTCAGGATGTGGAGGTACATTATAGAACACCTCTTCCAAATCACCCGTAGGCAAGGAGTACTGGAAATCCGGCAATGCTTCACAGAGAAGTTGAATAACAGGTACGGCTATAACAGGGCTTTCACACGAGTATTTCACAAGGTCTACCTTATAGAAAGTAGCCGTACAGCCTTCATCCTTGCAAGATTTTTCCGGATTATGATGAGATTTGTGGCATTTAGCACAACCATTGGTGCAGCATGCCTGCTCTGTGGCGCAACGTGCACAACAATAGTGGACAATAGAAACTCCGGCCCCTGCATACACAACCGTCAGGGACAATAATACTGCCAATATGTAACGAAGTCTCTTCATATCTGATGCAAAGATAGGTAGATAAAAGCATTTATGCCTATTATTTTTTCATTTTTTATATGTTCTATTCGTTTATATGTCCTATATTTGTCGATAGCGAACTGAAACCGAAATGTTGAATTTAACGAAGAAAGTCCAAATGAAAAAGCAATATGTCAGCCTACTTGTCATTCTACTTGCGGCAAGTGGCTTTTTATTTTCTTGTGGTAACACCATGAACAAAAACGCCGGTGCGTTGGAGTTCGACAGTATACAGGTAAATGAGACTGCCCACCTGTTCGGAGATACAGCAAAGCCCGGATGTAACATTACCATCAACTTTGCCTATGCCAGTAAATCGTCCGACGAGAAACTGAAAGATAGCCTCAATACCTATTTCCTTTCTGCCTGTTTCGGCGATAAGTACATGACGATGACACCCGAAGAGGCTGTGCAAGCTTATAAAGAAACCTATATTCAGGATTATCTGAAAGATCTGGAACCGATGTATGCCAAAGATGAAGCGGAAAAAGAAGATTCAGTATCCATAAGTGCCTGGTACTCCTATTACAAAGGTGTAGAAGGCCATGTGCAATATTACAAAAAGCATCTGCTGGTTTACCGCATTGACTACAATGAATTTACCGGAGGCGCCCATGGCATTTATATGTCCACTTTCCTCAATATGGACCTGCGTACTTTGAGTCCGATACGCCTGGACGATATTTTTGTAGGAGAATATCAGGAAACGCTCACTGACTTACTGTGGAACCAACTCATGGCAGATAACAAGGCCACTACACGCCAGGAAGTAGAAGAAATGGGATATACAAGCACCGGAGACCTGGAACCAACCGAGAACTTCTACCTGAGTGAAAAAGGAATCACTTTCTATTATAATATTTATGAAATCGCTCCCTATGTGATGGGACCGGTAGAAATCACTCTGCCTTATGAAATCATGTCGCATTTACTGAGCGATGATACAATGGTATTGAACGAAGTGAGAAACGAGAACTAAAATCATAAATAACAAGCATGGAAATCATTTTAAAGTACTTCCCGGACCTCACAGAGACGCAGAAGCAACAGTTCGCGGCCCTCTATGACCTCTATACAGACTGGAATGCAAAAATAAACGTCATATCACGCAAAGACATCGAGAACCTGTACGAACATCATGTACTCCATTCACTGGGTATAGCCAAGGTTACCCGCTTCGCACCCGGTACCCATATCATGGATCTGGGAACAGGAGGAGGCTTTCCCGGTATTCCTCTTGCTATCTTATTTCCTGAAGTGAAATTCCACCTTGTCGACAGTATTGGAAAGAAGGTGCGCGTAGCAACGGAAGTAGCCAACAGCATCGGACTGGAAAATGTCACTTTCCGCCATGCCCGGGCTGAGGAGGAAAAGCAGTTATTCGATTTCGTTGTAAGCCGTGCTGTAATGCCGCTTGCCGATTTACTGAAAATCATTCGTAAGAATATCACTCCCAAACAACAGAATGCTTTGCCTAACGGACTGATTTGTCTGAAAGGCGGCGAGTTGGCCAATGAGGCTATGCCTTTCAAGAACAAGACCGTGATGTATGATCTGAAAGACTATTTTGAGGAGGAATTCTTTGAAACGAAAAAAGTGGTTTATGTGACGCCTTAATCACAGAAATAATGACTAACATATACCTATCATGAAAATAAAAAGGTTTGAGTTTAATATGTTCCCCGTGAACTGCTACGTTCTGTGGGACGACACCCTTGAAGCTACCGTGATAGACCCCGGTTGCTATTATGAGGAGGAAAAACAAGCGTTGAAGAACTTCATCATCAAGAATGGACTGAACGTAAAACATCTCCTCAATACGCACCTGCATCTGGATCATATCTTTGGAAACGCTTTCATGGTTAAAGAATTCGGTCTGCAAGTAGAAGCCAATAAGGCCGATGAATTCTGGATTGATGAAGCTCCGAAACAAAGCCGCATGTTTGGCTTCCATTGGAACGAACTGCCTGCGCCGATAGGGCACTACCTGCATGATGGAGACATCATCAGTTTTGGGAATACAACACTAGAGGCTATTCACGTGCCGGGACACTCACCGGGAAGCCTTGTTTATTACTGCGCTGCAGACCACTGTATGTTCTCCGGAGACGTACTTTTCCAAGGTAGCATCGGGCGTGCCGACCTCACCGGCGGCAACTTCGACGAACTGAAAGAGCATATCTGCAGCCGCCTGTTCGTATTGCCCAATGAGACAATAGTCTATCCCGGACATGGTGCTCCGACTACCATCGGCATTGAAAAGGCAGAAAACCCATTCTTCAGATAAACTTAAATTAAATATAGATATGAAAAGCGACCTATTAGCTTGCCGCCACATCGGCATCAGCGAGAAAGACGAAGAGAAAATGCTCCAAAAAATAGGAGTCGGCAGTCTGGATGAGTTGATAGATAAGACCATCCCTGCAAACATTCGGCTGAAAGAACCGTTGGCACTCCCCGAGCCCATGACAGAATATGAGTTCGGCCGACACATCACCCGGTTGGCGTGCAAAAACAAACTTTACACTACGTATATCGGCCTCGGCTGGTACAATACTATCACCCCCGCCGTTATTCAACGGAATGTATTTGAAAATCCTGTATGGTATACCTCTTATACTCCTTACCAGACAGAAGTTTCACAGGGACGCCTCGAAGCGTTGATGAACTTCCAAACAGCTGTCTGCGACCTGACTGGTATGCCGCTCGCCAACTGCTCCCTGCTGGATGAAGCCACTGCTGCCGCCGAAGCTGTCACTATGATGTATGCCTTGCGTCCACGCGATATGCAGAAATCCGGTGCAAACGTCGTGTTTGTAGACGAAAGCGTTTTCCCGCAGACATTGGCAGTAATGACTACACGCGCCATCCCGCAAGGTATCCAAATACGCACAGGAAAATATTCCGAGATGGAAATGACATCGGATATTTTTGCCTGCATACTGCAATATCCCAATGCAAGTGGAAATGTGGAAGATTACCGCACTTTTGTAGAAAAAGCTCATGCCGCCAACTGCAAAGTAGCTGTAGCCGCCGATATTCTGAGCCTTGCCCTGCTCACACCTCCGGGAGAATGGGGAGCTGACGTTGTATTCGGTACTACGCAACGACTTGGCACACCGATGTTCTATGGCGGACCGTCTGCCGGTTATTTCGCTACGCGTGACGAGTACAAACGTAACATTCCGGGACGTATCATTGGCTGGTCAAAAGACAAATACGGAAAGTTGTGTTATCGTATGGCCCTGCAAACCCGTGAGCAACATATCAAACGTGAAAAAGCCACTTCAAATATCTGTACCGCACAAGCGTTGCTGGCAACGATGGCAGGTTTCTATGCCGTATATCATGGACCGGAAGGCATTCGCACCATCGCCGAACGCATTCACAGCATTGCAGCATATCTCGAAAAGAACATCAACAAACTGGGATACAAACAAGTGAACGAGCAATACTTCGACACCCTACGTTTTGTATTGCCTGATACTGTATCTGCACAACAGATACGTACCATTGCACTAAGTAAGGAAGTCAACCTACGCTATTTTGATAATGGCGACGTAGGTATGAGCATCGATGAAACCACTGATGTAGCTGCTACCAATATACTACACTCTATCTTTGCCATTGCAGCCGGAAAGGATTGGACAAAGGCAGAAGATATTCCCGTAAACAGCACTATCAATAAAACCCTGAAACGTCAGAGTCCTTATCTGACGCATGAGGTATTCAATAAATATCATACGGAAACAGAGATGATGCGTTATATCAAACACCTCGACCGTATGGATATTTCCCTTGCACATTCCATGATTTCCCTTGGTTCCTGCACCATGAAGTTGAATGCAGCCGCAGAAATGCTACCTCTCAGTCGCCCCGAGTTTATGTGTATGCACCCACTTGTTCCCGAAGACCAGGCTGAAGGGTATCGTGAACTGATAAATAATCTTAGTGAAGAACTGAGAATCATTACAGGTTTTGCCAGTGTCAGTCTGCAACCGAATTCCGGTGCGGCAGGTGAGTACGCAGGTCTCCGCGTGATCCGTGCTTATCTGGAAAACATCGGGCAGGGACATCGGAACAAGGTGCTGATTCCTGCTTCGGCTCACGGAACCAATCCCGCATCAGCCATCCAGGCTGGTTTCACTACCGTGACTTGCGCTTGTGACGATCAGGGTAATGTAGACATGAACGACCTGCGTGCTAAAGCAGAAGAGAATAAAGAGGAGCTTGCCGCATTGATGATTACCTATCCTTCCACACACGGTATTTTTGAAACTGAAATTGTCGAAATCTGCCGCATCATCCACGATTGTGGTGCACAAGTATATATGGACGGTGCAAATATGAATGCACAGGTAGGTCTGACAAACCCCGGTTCTATTGGTGCCGACGTTTGCCACCTGAACCTGCACAAGACTTTTGCCTCTCCTCACGGTGGTGGTGGTCCGGGTGTAGGTCCTATCTGCGTAGCGGAACATCTGGTTCCATTCCTGCCAGGACATCCGTTATTCGGTAATCCTGTTAATGCTGTGTCTGCCGCTCCTTTCGGTAGTGCAGGTATCCTGCCTATTACTTACGGATATATCCGTATGATGGGTACGGAAGGACTGACACGTGCAACAAAAATTGCAATCCTCAGTGCCAATTATCTGGCAGCCTGTCTGAAAGATACGTATGGTATTGTATACCGTGGAGCTACGGGATTCGTAGGCCATGAAATGATATTGGAATGCCGTAAGGTACATGAAGAAACTGGTATCAGCGAAAATGACATAGCCAAACGATTGATGGATTATGGGTATCATGCTCCTACCCTCTCCTTCCCTGTTCACGGCACGCTGATGATAGAGCCTACGGAAAGTGAAAGCCTCAGCGAACTGGATAATTTCGTAAATGTAATGCTAAACATCTGGGAAGAAATTCAGGAAGTGAAAGAAGGCAAAGCAGATAAGGAAGACAATGTATTGGTGAATGCTCCGCATCCTGAATACGAAGTGGTTGCCAATAATTGGGAACATAGTTATACTCGCGAAAAGGCTGCCTATCCGATAGAGAGCGTACGCGAAAATAAATTCTGGATAAATGTAGCGCGTGTAGATAATACGCTGGGCGACCGCAAGCTGTTGCCAACGTGCTACGGGTGCTTCTAAGGTATCATCCACCAATAAAAAGACTCAACTCTCATAATAGTATGTCCCGTTTTGCCCCCCTTCTAATCCGCCAGTCTTACCCTGACGGATAGAAGAAGGCAGCGGGATTTTCTTTTACCCGGAAGAACAGACTCCTATTTTCATCCACCCAAAATTTGCATTCTACCCGAAAACGTCTACCTTTGCGAGGCGTTTTTTAATGTTCTGCTTATCCATCTCACCCAATGAATACAACCCGAAACAGAAAAAATAACGGACTTTTCTACACTAAAGGAGAAGAAAGAATAAATACACTGTCACATGCCGCAGGCATTCTGATGGGTATTATCGTGGGCACACTGTTTTTCATAAAAAGCGACGGAGAATTTTGGGCAACGTTCGGCATCTGCCTCTACTTGTTCGGCATGCTGGGTTCTTACATCTTCTCTACCCTTTATCACGCACTGAGATATCATAATCCCTGGAAAAAACGATTACGGAATTGGGATCACGCAGCTATCTACTGGCATATTGCAGGTAGTTATTCGCCCGTCACACTAATTGCACTGCGAAGTGAAGGTGCCTGGGGATGGGGCTTGTTCGGATTCGTATGGCTATGCGCCATTATCGGTACCATTGTGAGTTTCCGCAAAATGGAGGAACACAGCAATGTGGAAACCATTTGTTTCATTGTCATGGGCTTGTCCGTACTGGTTGCTTTCAAACCACTATATGCCGTTGCCGAAGGAACTTGTTACTGGATGATCGCCGAAGGTGTATGCTACATCACCGGGGCCGTATTTTACTCTTTCCGACAGCGATATATGCATTCCGTTTTTCACTTCTTTGTACTGGCAGGCTCAGCATGTCACATGGTGGCGGTATGGCTGATTCTATAAAATAATATGCTAAAACATATTAATTAAAGTCTCTATTCCTTGCTTTTCTCACCAGCATCATTTACGTTTGCAGTGTTGTACATCAGTACAACACCAAAGAAGTTATGATAAAGATAGAGAATGTAAACTACGGATATAAGTCTAAACAACCTATTTTCAACGATATATCTTTGGAAGTAGGTAGTGGAATATACGGATTATTGGGAGAAAATGGGGTAGGAAAAACCACACTGATGCATCTCATCTGCGGACTTCTTTTCCCATGGAAAGGTGAGTGTAAAATCGATAATTGTAATTCTGCCCAAAGAAGTCCGGAATTACTGAGCCACTACTTCTTTCTGCCGGAAGAGATGCAGATGCCCACTGAAAGCATTTATCAGTTTGCCGCCCATCATTCAGTTTTCTATCCTCATTTCAGTCGAAAAGAATTTGAGCAGAACCTGGAAGAATTACACATTGACGGAAAACAGAAACTGTCTACTGTCTCCTACGGACAGCAGAAGAAAGCAATGTTGGCCTATGCCTTAGCCCTGCATACTCCCCTCACCCTGCTTGATGAACCTACCAACGGACTGGACATCACTTCCCGGCAGACTTTGAAGCGCATTATCAGTCGTAGTGTGGATGATGAAAGCACCTTGCTCATCTCTACCCATCAAGCACATGATTTTGAGAATCTACTGGATCATCTGATTATCCTTGGCGAAGGGGAAATCTTATTAAACCACTCACTGGACGAAATCAGTGAACGGTTACTCTTCGTCCGGACGGCATCCTTACCCGAAGATAGTCTTTATAGCGAACAAGACTTGCACGGCTATTTCTCCATCTTATCCAATGAAGAAGGAGAAGAGAATACAACAGATATTGAATTACTGTATAAGGCAATGCTGCAAGAACCGGAAAGAATTAAAATGATATGGAACGAATAAATGATAAGAAGAAATTATGAATGCAACCTTTAATCTGAAACGTTTCTTCCTATTGGAGAATTATAAGAAGCAAGAAACCGGAAAACACTTGTTATGGAGCGCAGGTATTGTTCTGGGAATTTGCCTTCTTTGTATGATGTACGACATAAATAAAGGGATGAGTTATTACACCGAACACACGCAAGCCAATAGCTTTTGCCGTTACATCTTGTGGTTTCTCTGCATCGCTCCTTGTCTGCTGGAACCAAGTATTACCAAGCACAATTCCACCCTTTACTTGTTGTTGCCCGCTTCCGCTTTTGAAAAGTTCCTTCACTTGTGGATAAAGTATATACTCATACTTCCCATATTTTGTACGCTACTAATATTAGGAATCAAAGCAATACTTATTTTATCGGGTACCGACTATCTGTCACATTTTGGTAATCACATTGAACTTCATATTATTCAAAACGACCAGATTCTGACATATAGCCTGCTGCAAGGTACCTTCTTTATTGGTTGTATAGCCTTCAAACAGCAAAAACTGATAAATTCTTTTATAGTCTTATGCGCCTGCTTCATAGCCTTCTTTGGAATCATACTTTCCATAAGTTTATGGGAACCTGCCGACAGCCACGGATACTGGATAGCAAACATATCCTATCCGATATATAACTTTCCAATGAACAGTACGGGAGAAGCCATCATTGCTTTTTGCAATTATGCCACTCCACTCTTATTCCTCATCGGAACATGGGTCTCGGGTTACTTCCTGCTCAAAGAAAAACAATTGTAAGCCATGGAGTTTAAAACCAATAAACCTATATACCAACAGATTGTGGACTTCTGTTTCAGCAAGATACTGACCCGGGAGTGGCAAGCGGAAGAACGGGTAGTCTCGGTTAGGGAACTCTCCGCACTGCTTGCCGTGAACTCACGCACCGTAATGAAGGCTTATGAATATCTACAGGCGGAAGACATTATTTATTCGGAGCGGGGCATGGGATTTTATCTGGCAAAAGATGCGGTAAAGAAGGTGATGAAAATACAAAAGAAAGAATTCTTCGATAACCAACTGGCCGATGTATTCCTAAACATGGAGTTACTCGGCATCAGCATAGATGAAGTGATAGAACGATATAATAAACTTAAAAATAGCAGTTCATGAAGAGAAACGCAAAGATTGCATTATGGATTACCTTCGGACTCCTCTTCGTGCTCATCATAGTTAAAGTTTTTACTCTGGTGTACGAACTGAATTCTGCTGTACAATCCCAACTTTCATAGTCTCGACGCCGAAAGTATAAACATCTGAAATACAAATTATAAAATCTTCCCTGACAGGGAGGAGTGTCTTTTACATCTCTAATCAAACAGTAATCTACTAACAGTAACGAATATGAAAACAAAACTATTTTTACTACTGACCGTCCTCTCCGTACTCAGTATGCAGGCGCAGAACCTTACAATCAAAGGACGTGTTACGGACGCTTCTCAGGAGGCCATCATAGCCGCTAATGTATCGTTATGGGGCACGGACTCTACTCTGATAACAGGAGTGACTTCGGATACTCAGGGCAGGTTTGCTCTCAACAAGATCAAAGCAGGAAACTACCGCCTGTCGGTTTCTTTCATAGGCTATCGAAGTGAAATACTTCTCTTGAATCTAAACAAGAACCTTGACCTGGGGGATGTCTTTCTGGAAGAAGATGCCGTAAGCCTGGGAGAAGTAACCGTATCGGCCAGTAATGTGCTGCAAAAGGTAGACAGACAAATTATCCTGCCCACCGAGAGTCAACTGAAACGTTCATTCGGTGCTTACGACTTATTGGATAATCTGGGAATCGCTCGCCTGCAGGTAGATAAATTCACCAACAGCATGAGCATCAGTGGCGGTGGAGCTGTACAAACTCGCATCAACGGAATCAAAGTAACAGATAAGGAAATAGCAGCCGTCAGAGCCAAAGATGTACTGCGCGTGGAATTTATTGAAGACCCCGGCAAACAATACAGTGACGACGAACTGGGTGCTGTAGTCAATATAATCTTACGTCGCCGGGAAACAGGCGGTGTGGTAAATTTCCAACTTTCCGATTCGCCGCATACCCTATGGGGAGAGAATTTCCTAAGTGCAAAGTTCAACTATAAGAACTCCGAATGGGGTATAGATTACTTCAACAAAAACGGCAAGTATCATAGCCGACTGGAATCACACGAAACTTTCTATCTGGGCGACCGTACCATAGACCGTATCAAGCAAGGCATTGAAGATGAATCTCCCGCACTCAGCTTCATCAACAACCTGAACCTGACCTACAATCTGACAAAGACCGACAAATATGTTTTCAATGCTATCTTCCGCAACAACCTGTTTAATGCTCCTTATCAGAATGAGTTGAACAAAATGTGGGCAGTAGGCAGTACAGACCATATATATTCGTATGTCAATAATCATTCATCCAGTTATTCCCCGGCACTCGATCTTTACTTTCAGCATACCCTACCCCATCAGCAGAGCATTCAGATGAATGTGACAGGAACGCTGATCCATACCAAAAACAACCGGAAATACAAAGAATATAAGGATGAGAATGCCCCACTGGCAGATATCCTTACACTGGTGGATGGTGACAAGCGTTCCGTTATCGGTGAAGCAATTTATGAAAAAAGTTTCGAAAACGTGAAGCTGAGCGGCGGTGCCCGCCATTATCAGATGCGAACAGAAAACGAGTACAAAGGTTCCAATCCTACTACATCGAAGATGGATCAATCGCAAACCTCTGCTTTCCTTGAAGTGCAGGGTAAAGTAAAAGATTTCAGCTATGCAGGTAGTGTGGGTATGACGCGTGCCTGGTTTAAGGAAAGTGATGAAGATCATGCTTACTATACTTTTACGCCTACCGTACGGTTGAGTTATAATCTAAAAAAAGCAGGTTTCTTGCGTTATCGTTTCAATATCAGTCCGGCCATTCCGTCACTCGGATCACTGACAGATGTGGAACAGGCCATAGATACCATACAAATCGTACGTGGTAACCCGTTATTGAAAACGTACCAGCAGTTTACGAACTCACTGTCGTACAGCTATTCCAAAAAACAATTCAACGCTAACTTAAGCATACGCCATCAATATTACGACAATCCCATTATGGAGAGTATTTTCGTAGAAGATGGTAAGTTAATATTAAAAGACGAGAATCAACGCTCATTCCAGAACTTGAATGCAGAGTTGATGATTGGGATAAATGGTACGACACTGTTCGGGTTGAAAGACTTCCTGACACTCTATGCCTCGGGAGGATATACCCGTAGCTGGTCGGCAGGCTTGGATTACAGCCACACATACGATCAGTTCTATTACAGTCTGATGGCGCAACTACAATATAAGGGATTCTCTTTACTCGGACAGTTCAGAAAAGTACAGGATAGTTTCTTCGGAGAGACGATTAAAAAGAATGAAAACCAAACGGCACTCATGGCTATGTATACCAAACAGAACTTTCAGGCAGGGTTTGGTGTTATGTTTCCCTTTACCAACAATTATAAAGTAGGAAAAGAACGTATCAGTGAAGTAGCTCCCTTCCGTTCGGAAACCTTTGTAAAGGAAACAGGACAGATGTTTGTACTCCGGATAGGTTATACTTTTGAATTCGGCAGAAAACATAAAGCCGGAAACAAGGGATTAAATAACAGTGATACGGATAGTGGTATCATCAATATGGAAAGATAATAAAATAAAAAAGTCCAAAGGGCGAGGTGGCAGGATTATACAAAATTGCTTCATGTATAGTTCATTAATTACCTGACTGCTGCCTCCCCTGCGGACATTTTCTATTTATAAATGAGAAAGATATATTCTTTCTTCATTGCGATTCCTTTTCATCCTTATTTCATTGGCAGTTTCAAATAATGAAACCATTTGTTTCTCGATGTGAAACTATTTGTTCCAAGTAATGAAACTGTTTGTTTCTCGGCATGAAACATTTTGTTTCAATAGGTGAAACCATTTGTTTCAAGCCATGAAACAAATCCTAAGATAGGAAATCAGCCTGATAATTCAGAAAAAGAAAGTTCAGTATCACTTAATGATCGTCACAGTACCTTCTGCCAGTTGCCTCTCCTTTGCCGGGGCAGTAGCAGCATAGCCCAAAGCAGCACAACCATATACACGGTGATTTTCGGGAATACCCAGCTTCGTCAGGAAAGCACGGACATCCGGATCATCACAAGTCTGCCCCAATTGATTGATCCAGCAAGAGCCTATACCAAGAGACTTGGCGGACAGGAAGATATTCTGCATGGCACAAGCACAATCCATAGCTGCCCACCACTGCGTCGGTTCATTAGATACGATAACAAGTGTGGGCGCATGATAATAACAGCAATAAGTTTGGCTCTGTCCACGCTCCTGTAGACGAGGCTCGTCACTTTTAGCAAAAGCACCTTTAATCTTCTCATTCAGTTCTTCCAATACCGCGGCATTCTGAATAGCCGTGAAATGCCAGGTCTGATAATTCATACCACTGGGGGCATAGGTCGCCACTTCCAGAATAGTATTCAAATCTTCTTGAGATATCTGCTGTTCCGTATAAGCGCGTATGCTACGACGCGACTTGATGGTCTTTAAAACTTCATTCATACTTGTTATTTTTTTGTCAATCCAATCTTTACATTCAGTTTGAAATAATATACACCATTCTCTTTTTCCAGAAAGCCGTACTTATCCTTATCTACCGAACCTTTCTCTAAACGGGTATTCAGATAAAGGAAATCGGCAAATGTCCGGCGCTCCGATTTATGATAGCAAAGCACTTCTCCTTCTGCATCCACCAGCAGAATACCTTCCACGGCGGAATCCGTACCACTATAAATCTTTGCCGGACGCATGCCAAGAACCAGTGCCAACAGGAACTGTTTCATTTTAAACTCATAGAAACCATGTTTATTTATCAGCTCATCCTTTATCTTCAAAGGATTGATTTCTTTGATACGTTCCGTCAACTCGCTGATACGGGCTATGCCATCGAGATGCATCATACGCACCATTTCAGCCAGCATACGAGGAAAATGCAAATCAATCATCAGCAAATTACAACGGAATACACGGTCGGCTACGTCAGAGTATTTCAACACCCCACCCAGACGCTCAATCATCAGCATGCGTTCGGTAACTTCTGTGGGAGACTCCGGCAAGGCATTCACCTTATTCACCGTAGGCGTTGCAAATTTAATACCCGACTGTTCCAGCTTCAGGTTCGCCGTACGCCCGCCGTCCAGCAATGGATTCATCGAACTAAGACGGCAACGGACATTAAAGCCTGTCAACGGAGCCTCGGGATGCCAGAAAGCTACTGAGAAATCCGTACGGTCTTCCGTCTTCGCTTCCAGGTCGTAGATATTGACCGCATCCAGAAATGCTTCCAATTCCTCAGGGACTTCAATGGCGTCGGAACCGCTGGTAGTCTTCAATAATTCAAGAATAAACCCGGCAGCTCCGCCAAAATCTTCACGGGGAATGAGCTGTTCTTCCTTATCAGTTGTAGTAAATGTACCTTCTTTCTCTAATACACCACTAACTATACGGACATTATCCGACTCTATGTAATAACGACGTGTACCGTCGTGTTCCTCTCTCTGTATCAGTGCAATAGGCCAGTATTTCGTTTCATCCTTCCGGGCTTGCGGTGTACCCAGTGAAACTTTCCCGTCTGCCAGAAGGCGAAAGAATGTATAGAGTTCGCCCAACTCACGTTTTGTTGCTTCAAATGCCATAATAAATTGTTTTTTTCCTAATTAACAAGTGTGCAAAGATAATGCAAATCGAAGGTAGAACTTTCATGCTGGCATGAAAAAGTTATGCAGAGACGCAGCTTATTTTATTTAAAGATAAGGAAATCCTCCAAAAGAAAGTGAATAAACAAACTATTTCCATGTAGAAGCGTTCTACTTGAAACATCAAATATTAAATTTTCGATAACATGAAAAATGAAGAAAATATGGTAGCCATTACAGCTACCCCCAATGGACCTTTTATTGTAGAAGGTAATTTTAAACTGATAGACAGAGAAGGGAAAACAGAAATACGAACAGGCAGGATTGCCTTATGCCGATGCGGAAAGTCCTATAAACAACCCTTTTGCGACGGTACTCACCGAAAAATCCATTATAATGATTTATCTTTGAAATAAACGTACTGGAGCACCTGGAAGCCGGAGACATTACACTTCCTCGAAGCGTAATGTTTCTACTTTTTCCAGACGCGCCCTCAACTTCGGCATCATCGACTTCCGGATGCGAAGTGTCATACGGCAATCCATATCATACGACTGTTCCAGAATTTCCGGTTCTTCTTCCTTTACGATACGCATTACATCATTCATAAAGGGATATTCAAACAAGAAGGTCACCGCTTCGTCCACCGTTTTCTCTATCACTTCGGCAGCAGCTATCGCCTCGGCAGCAGCAGCTTTATAAGCAACAATCAGTCCGCTTGTTCCCAACTTTATGCCGCCGAAATAGCGGACAACGATTATCAGTATATCCGTCAGTTCATTGGAGTTTATCTGTCCCAGGATCGGCTTCCCAGCCGTACCGGAAGGTTCTCCGTTATCATTGGCGCGGAAATCTTTACGTTCGGCCCCCAGCATATAGGCGTAGCAGACGTGGCGGGCATCATAATATTTCTTCTGATAAACTTCCAGATGCGATTTTACCTCATCGACAGTACGCACGGGCAAAGCGATAGCAATGAACTTACTGCGCTTCTCAGTGTAAGTCCCTTCGGAAGGGGAGCTTATGGTTTTGTAGGTATCTTCACTCATGCTGCAAAGATAGTATTTTTGTTTTAGTTACAATTTAATCTCACACAAGATCATTTAAAGTTCAAACGTAAAAAGTAGATTTTAGCAAAATATTTTCTGAATATCAGCTCTCTTTATTACTTTTGTAACTTCTGATAAGAATATTTATCAGAAGTTACACTTGTTGGAACATGAAACCAGAAGAGAAGGCACGAATAAAAATAGACCAAATGTTTATTGACGCAGGATGGGCTGTTGTTGATCGTAATCATTACGCCCCCAACATTACAGCAGTTGCGATCAAAGAAGGTCTGCTAAAAGGTAATTTGGAAGCTGATTATTTTCTGTTTATCAACGGAAAGGCAGTCGGTATATTAGAAGCCAAACGAGAAGAAGTGGATGTCTCCAATAATACTGTATGCGAGCAGGCTGCACTATATGCACGTAGTGTTCCTAATTGTTACCAAGCTTATATGAAACCACTCCCTTTGATTTATCAATCGAATGGAAACGTTGTGCAATTTAAGGATTATCGCAACGCAGATTCCGACTATCTGGAATTAAACCGCATACATACCCCCAAAGAGATTGTAAGGATGCTGGGTATAAAAGACTTCTATGCAGGACTTCCCGTCTTGCGTAAAAAAGGACTGCGCGATTGCCAATACGAAGCCATTACCGAATTAGAGAAAAGTTTTCGCTCAGGGCAAAACAAAGCTTTAATGGTGTTGGCCACAGGCGCAGGAAAAACCTACACGGCTTGTCTTGCAGCATACCGATTCCTAGCCTACACTCCGATGAAACGAATACTGTTTCTGGTGGACAGAAATAACTTGGGGAAACAAGCCGAAGGAGAGTTTGGCAGGTTTCGTCTTACAGAGAACGGTGACCCTTTCAATACTATTTTTACCGTCAATAGAATACGTTCTTCTAAAGTTCCACAGGATAGCAATGTAGTAATTTCTACCATCCAACGCTTGTTCTCACTTTTGAAAGGAGAAGATATAGAAGATACGGATAATGATGAAGAATACGATGACACCAAAGAAATAGAATTTCCAACGAACCCGAATCTACCTCCTGAATTCTTTGATATGATCATCATAGACGAATGCCATCGTTCCATTTACGGGAACTGGAAGAAAGTTCTGGATTACTTCAATACGGCAAAGTTGGTGGGGCTTACCGCCACTCCAGTTCCGGAAACGAAAGCATTTTTCAACAGTAATACCATTGTGAACTATACGCTCGAACAATCCATCGTGGATGGAGTGAATGTGGATTGCCGGGTTTATCGCATCAAGACGAGGGCAACGGAAGAAGGTGGTGCCATCCTGGAGGGCGACAAGTTGAAACGGGCCACTGTTTATACAGGTAAAGTTGAAAACATCAGCAATAAAGAGGCCAAAAACTATACGAAGGAAGAGTTAAACCGAAGCATCATCAATCCGGCTCAAATCAAGCTGGTACTTGAAACATATCGTAATGCGGTCTATTCAGAAATGTTTAATGAGCCTCAGCGAGAGCCAGACATGAACTATCTGCCCAAAACGCTGATATTCGCCCTTAACGAAAATCATGCGACAAACATCGTACGTATTGCGAAAGAGGTGTTCGGACATGAAAACGATGACACTTTTGTACAGAAGATAACCTATTCATCGGGAGACAGCAACGAGTTGATACGCCAGTTTCGGGTGAATAGGGAATTTCGCATTGCGGTGACTTGCACGTTGGTTGCCACAGGTACAGATGTAAAACCGCTTGAAGTGCTTCTCTTTATGCGCGATGTGGCTTCCGAACCTCTCTACATTCAAATGAAAGGACGTGGTGTTCGTACTATCGGTGACGAACAGTTGCGCAATGTCACTCCTAATGCTTTTAGCAAAGACTGCTTCTTCTTGGTGGATGCAGTTGGAGTAACGGAACATGATAAAAAAATCACTCCTCCGTCAGACGGCCCAACGACCAAACTGATTACTTTCAAAGAATTGCTGGAGCGTATCACTCACGGCAACTTAACCGATGACAATTTGCGCTTATTGGCTGCCCGGCTTTCACGTCTCTATAATAAAAGCGACCAATCCCAGCGGAATAAGTTCATCGAATTAGCTCACGCAGATATGAAAGATATATCGGGTAATATTTACACTGCAATAGAACAGGATTCACTGCCTCCATACGTGGATATAAACAAGCCTAACAACGAGCGAAAAGGATTGGTAGTCAATATTGCGAACTATCCGGAAGCCCGTGAATATCTGCTTATACTCAATGCCGGTTTCGTGGATACGCTACAACCGGGAGAGGATACTTTGATTTCAAAAGGCTTTTCTATAGAAGAAGCTCAAATTACCACCTCTGCCTTTGAGCAATATTGCGAGGAACATAAAGACGAAGTGGAAGCTTTGCGACTTATTTACAACAATAATGGGAGCCCGATTACCTACTCGCTCCTAAAGGATTTGGAAAACAGGTTGAAGATGGCGAATAATAGATTCAGCCAATCACAATTATGGAATTCCTACACCATCGTTCATCCAAAGCACGTCAAGACCCGTTCTACCAAAGAAGAAAAGGATGCATTGACTAATATTATTCAGTTGGTACGTTTCGCCTTCCATCAGATAGACCAATTGGAAAGCCTTTATCCGGCAGCCCAGCAACGGTTTAACCTTTGGTATGGGCAGACACAACGAAATATCACGGAGAAACAGATTGAAATTATCCGGCAAGTTGTGAACTATATAGCTTCAAACGGAGCTTGCAGCATTAAAGACATCCGGGAAGATGACAAAACTCGTGCAGCCCAGCTGATTCGTGCATTTGGCGGAGTCGCTACTGCTGACGAAGCTTTGGTGTCACTCTCTAAATTTATTATTTATAGAAAAATAGCATAATAATGGCAAAAAGAACAATCAATACAGAAGCCTCATTAACCAAAAAAGTCTGGACTTTAGCCACCACCCTTGCCGGACAAGGCATCGGATTTACTGACTATATCACACAATTGACCTATCTCCTCTTTTTAAAGATGGATGAGGAAAATGTGGAAACTTTTGGTGAAAAGTCAGCCATTCCTGAAGGTTATCGCTGGAATGACCTAATAGCACTTGAAGGACTTGATCTGACTAAACAGTATGAAGACACTCTCAAAAAGTTAAGTGAAGAAGAAAATCTGATAGGTACGATTTTCACCAAGGCGCAGAATAAGATAGATAAGCCTGTTTATCTGAAAAAGGTGATTTCGCTGATAAATGAGAATCAATGGCTCTTGATGGATGGAGACGTAAAAGGGGCAATCTATGAAAGCATTTTAGAGAAGAATGGACAAGACAAGAAAAGTGGTGCCGGACAGTACTTTACGCCTCGCTCTCTGATACAGACGATGGTAGATGTAACTCACCCGAAGATTACTGAAACTGTTTGCGACCCTGCTTGTGGGACAGGTGGCTTCCTTTTGGCTGCATATGACTATATGAAAGAGCAATCACAAGATAAAGACAAGCGCAATTTTCTTAAAGATAAGGCCCTTCACGGTTTTGACAACACAGCGCTTGTGGTCACATTGGCATCCATGAATCTTTACCTGCATGGCATTGGCACAGACCGGAGTCCCGTTGTTTGTCAGGATTCTTTAGAGAAAGTTCCAGATACACTGGTAGATGTAATACTTGCCAATCCTCCTTTCGGAACAAGACCTGCCGGATCGGTGGATATCAACCGTCCGGATTTCTATGTAGAGACCAAGAACAACCAGCTTAATTTCTTACAGCACATCATGGTAATGCTAAAAAATGGAGGTCGTGCTGCCGTTGTGCTGCCAGACAACGTTCTGTTTGAGGGTAATGCAGGTGAAATCATCCGCAAAGAACTGCTGAAGAACTTCAATCTGCATACAATACTCCGCTTACCTACCGGAATATTCTATGCACAAGGAGTAAAGGCAAATGTTTTGTTTTTCTCTAAAGGAACTTCAACCCAGGACATATGGTTCTTTGATTATCGTACAGATATCAAACATACCTTAGCTACTAATCCAATGCAACGTCAACATTTGAACGAGTTTGTAGAATGCTACCAAGCCGACAACAGGGCGAACCGTAAAGAAACCTACGATGCGGTAAACAATCCGAATGGTCGTTGGCGTAAATATTCGGTCAATGAGATTCTACAACGCGACAAGACAAGTCTCGATATCAGCTGGATCAAACAAGGTGGAGATGAGGAGAATAAATCTTTAGCCGAACTGATGCAGGAAATCAAAACGAAAAGTGACAATATTAACAAGGCTGTGGCTGAACTACAGAAACTAATGGCAAACATTGAAGAGTAATGGGGGAAAATAATATTCAAAAAAGAGAAGATGTTCTCTTTGAACGTATATCTCAGCTAATAGACGAATCACGGAGAAAAGTAAAGACCACCATTAATACAGCAATGGTTTATACCAACTATGGTGTGGGCAGCTATATTGTCGAGGATGAACAGCAAGGAGAGCAGCGTGCTGCATACGGAAAAGCGGTGCTGAAAAGAATTTCTGAAAAATTAACTGATAAATATGGTGAAGGATGGTCAGTGGAAACCCTTAAGAAGTGTAGAAAATTCTTCCAAATATATAGTCCTGTAACTGGGAGTATCCCCAAAAATCAATTAAAATCGGTCTACGGTGTAGACCAAATTCATCCATTCACTCTTTCTTGGTCTCATTATCTCGTTCTAATGCGTATAAAGAATGATGAAGAGCGTAACTTTTATGAGATTGAGAGCCAAAAGCAAGATTGGAGTGTACGTCAGTTGCAACGTCAGTATGCTTCCAGTCTTTATGAGCGTTTGGCTTTGAGCCGTAATAAAGATGAAGTAATGCGTCTGGCGAAAGAGGGGCAAACAGTAGAAAAACCAGACGATGTGATCAAAGACCCGCTTACGCTGGAATTTCTTGGCCTAAAAGTAGATGATTCATACAGTGAAACAAAATTGGAAAGTGCTATCATAAGTAAGATGCGTGATTTCCTGCTCGAAATGGGTAAGGGATTCTTGTTCGAAGCAAGGCAGAAGCGATTCACTTTTGATGAAGAGCATTTTTATGTGGACTTGGTGTTCTACAATCGTCTGTTGCAATGTTATTGCCTTATAGATTTAAAGAAAGATAAGCTAACCCATCAAGATCTCGGACAGATGCAAATGTACGTCAATTATTTCGACCGATATGTAAAGCAGGATTTTGAGAAGCCAACCATCGGAATTCTTCTGTGTAAAAAGAAGAATGATGCATTAGTAGACTTAACTCTCCCCAAAGATGCCAATATTTATGCCTCTGCCTACGAACTCTATCTACCAAACAAGGCTCTTCTGCAATCAAAAGTAAAGGAGTGGATAGAAGAGTTTAAAGAATACGAACCGGATGCCGATAATACTAATAAGGAATAATCATAAATGCGACAAACTATCGCAGATTTATAAGAAACAATATGGATACGAAGAAGTTACGTCAAAAAATACTCGACCTTGCAATACATGGCAAGCTCGTGCCACAAGACCCTAATGATGAACCTGCCTCTGTTTTGCTCGAACGGATTAAGGTAGAAAAAGAGCGTCTTATCAAAGAGGGTAAGATTAAGCGTAGCAAGAAGTCTGGTTCTTCTGATACGCTCCATTATCCCTACTTGTTGCCGAAAGGGTGGAAATGGTGTAAATTGGAAGATATTATATGTGAATTGAAATACGGAACATCTGAGAAATCTTCAAGTGTAGGTAAAATAGCTGTCTTACGAATGGGGAATATTACTAATGTTGGTACAATTGATTATTCGAACTTAGTGTATTCTTCAAATGATGAAGATATTAAGCAATATTCATTAGAAAAAGACGATTTACTTTTTAATCGCACAAATAGTAGTGAATGGGTAGGAAAAACGGCAATCTACAAAGAAGAACAACCAGCCATATATGCAGGCTATCTTATTCGTGTTAGACCTTTATTGATTTCTGCTGACTACCTTAATATTGTAATGAATAGCAGCTATTATCGTAATTGGTGTTATAATGTAAAAACAGATGCTGTTAATCAGTCTAATATCAATGCTCAAAAGCTATCGCAACTAATGATACCTATTCCTCCATTAGAGGAACAAGAAAAAATTGTAGTAGAGATGGCTAAGTGGATTTCTTTAATTGGAACTATCAAGAACGGTAAAGATGATTTGCAGAGTATAGTCAAGCAAGCCAAGAATAAGATCCTTGACCTTGCCATTCACGGCAAACTCATACCCCAAGACCCGAATGATGAACCTGCTATTGAATTGTTGAAACGCATAAATCCCGACTTTACACCTTGTGATAACGGGCATGATAGGAAGTTACCTCAAAGCTGGTGTTGGATAAAAGGGAAAAACATTTTTTCTCCTATGAAATCTGTAAAGCCTCAATATGATGAATTTCAATATATTGACATTGAGTCTATTGATAACAAACGACAAATAATCAATGAAGTTAAGACTATAAAAACAATTAATATGCCAAGTCGGGCTAGCCGTTATACACAAAAAGGAGATGTTGTATTCTCAATAGTACGTCCCTATTTGCGCAACATAGCCAAAGTCATTAATAATAATTGCATTGCATCAACGGGCTTTTATGTATGTAGCCCTATTTCTGAAATCCTTAATTCTGAATATTGTTATTATCTTATGATTTCTGATTATGTTATTGATGGGTTAAATCAATTTATGAAAGGAGATAATTCTCCTTCTATCAGTAGAAATCATATTGACGAATGGTTATTCCCTATGCCTCCCTTAGCTGAACAACAACGCATAGTTCAAAAAATAGAGGAACTTTTCTCTGCTCTTAATTATATTCAAAAATCCTTAGAAGCGTAAGTAAATACGCTTCTAAGGATAGGGTAAGTGATTACCAATTCACCACTTTATCCACGATCTTCTGTTGTTCACTCGCAGTTCTACGAAGATAAATACGAGTTGTTTCAATGCTTTCGTGTCCCATTAAATCCGCTAGTAAGGCAATATCATTGAAACGGTCAAGGAAATTTTTGGCAAAACGGTGACGGAAGGAGTGAGGATAAACTACATCTCTGTTTAGACCATATTTCTCAGCAAAATGTTTGAGCTGTTGGGCAATGCCGCGAGTTGTGATACGTTGACCAAAGCGATTCAAGAAAAGGTAGCCTGAAATAAGACCTTTCTCTTTAAGCCATTTCTCGGTTTCTGTACGCAAGTTTTTCGGAATATACAAACGGCGTATTTTTCCACCCTTGCTATAAAGGTCGAGATACCCCACCTTAATGTGTTCAGCTTTGATGTGAAGTAATTCACTAACACGTGCACCTGTCGCAGCCATAAACCACACAATGAAATACCATTCATCGTAACCATCGGCTTTTAATTTGACTTTGAAAAACTTGTAATCGGCATCACTGATTACGTTTTCTAAGAAGTTCTTTTGTTGTACCTTTACGAACTTCACTTTCAGTTTCTCTTGTTTCGTGAATTCTAGATACTTGTTGATACCTTGTAAACGTAGATTGACTGTCTGTGGCTTGAAGTTTTCCACCAGATACCCCTTGTAAGTCAAAAGGTTCTTTTTGTTCATTTCCCCATAATGATTTAGGAAATACTGTACCGTCCATACATACGATGTGATAGTGTTCATTGCCAAATTCGTTTTGGCGAGATAATTTTTGAATTTTGTTACCATATTACATAATTTATAAATGAATATAGCTGCAATATAACTAAGTATCGGGCATAATGTGCAATTACCCGAAGGATGGATTATGTACAGGGTAGATTCAGTCGTGAAAATTACTAATGGAAAAATCTCAAAAAGATGTAGAAAATTCCAATGGAATTTATCCAATATACGGAAGTGGTGGAATTATAGGATATGTTGATGACTATCTTTGTGAAGCGGGCTCAACTATAATTGGACATAAGGGAACTATTAACAATCCTATTTATGTGAAAGAACCATTTGGGAATGTTGACACTGCATTTATCATGAAACCCTCTGAAATCAGTAACGATTTATACTTCTATAACTTCTGTCTTGAGTTTGATTTTAGTAAATTAGATAAGAGCACAACTTTACCAAGCCTAACAAAAACAGCAATAGGAAGGCTAGTTCTTCCTTTTCCATTCTATAATGAGCAGCATTGCATTGTAGAAATAACAAATAAATACAATCAAGTATTTGATATTATAATGGAAAGTTTATAAGTTTTCCATTATCTTATTAATCTGTTTTAAAAGTTGCTCTATTGCTTTCACTATGCGTTTCTGTTCTTCTATAGGGGGAATAGGTATATTCAAATTTCCAAGAATTGTAGCATTTACATTAGGTTGACCAACTCCAAATGAATTTTGTTCAATCTGATTCCAATAATAACCGGATTTAAAGAAATACTTGACATATTGTGGAAGTATTAGACTATAAGTTCGTACACGAATTAGATATGAAGCATATATTACTTGTTCTGATAGATTTTCGATGAGATATGACTTTCCAACTGTTGCACCTGTTCTTGCAAAAACGATATCTCCGTTTTGTAGTAAGTATTGTTTTACTTTATTTTCATCATAATCTATAAATGGTACAGATTGCCAACATACATAATTATCCTGAATATCGGTGATACGAAGAAGTTTATATCTGCCTTTTGATTTTGCAGATTCACTAACTCCGTAAAGAATAGAAGTCGAAATCTTATTTATGGTTGTCCACATCCATGATTTCGGCACTTCAAACTGTACAAGCTTCGCATAATGCCCGTTATCACAAGGTGTAAAGTCAGGATTTATGCGTTTCGACAATTCAATAGCAGGCTCATCATTGAGGTCTTGTGGTACTAGCTTACCATGTATGGCAAGGTCTAGTATTTTGCTTTTGGTTTGCTTTATGATTGTCTGCAAGTCAGATTTTCCTTGCTCTATTTGGTCAATTAAAGCAAACCACCGTTCAATCTCGGCAACTATGCGTTGTTGTTCAGATAATGGTGGTAACGGCAATTTGAAGTTGTTAATGGCTTTTAGAGGTACATTTTTGATAGTGCTTCCTGTCGCTGAATCAATAGCATATTTAAGAAAATACCGCGATTCTAATATGATACACATATATTGAATGTTAATGGGAGAAATCATATTAATATAACAGGCACTCTTACCCAACATTATCTTTTCGTCATCATAGATACCGATGTTTCCTATTGTCCCATTTATTGAAACTAAAATTGATGAACGATTCAACGGCTTCTTATATTTCTCATATTCTGAAGCAGAGACTCTTTTTGTTTCATTCTTAATGACAATCTTTCTGTTTGAAAGGTTGTTACCATTAATAAAAAAATAGTCTCCCTCTGAATTGTATTGTGGCGTTCCATGTAGGCCATCGCCTATTGTGGATGTAATTTCTTCCAATATCGTCCACATCCATGAACTCGGCACCTCAAACGGCACATTCTCATAATGGAGCGTATCGGAAGAACCAGACTTCTTGCTACGCTTAATCTTACCCTCTTTGATAAGACGCTCTTTTTCTACCTTAATCCGTTCGAGCAAAACAGAGGCAAGTTCATCATTAGGGTCTTGTGGCACGAGCTTGCCATGTTCATAAGATTGAGTGTTTTTTGACGTAATTTCTCAATATCCATATTTTTCGCACAGAAAAATATTAAAACCCAACTATTTGTCTGAACCCTCTTTACTTTGCATTCTTTCTTCTTATCTATTGTCATCGTCCATCCTCATCACCGCTTTATATTCAAGCCATTCAATAATATTTTCCAATTTTATTCGTCTTTCTCGAAGGCTTTTCGTAAGTTTGTCAAAAGTACGACGCATTCCATAGAAAAAGTCTGATTATGAGTATGTATCAGGGCCTCATACTGATAATCTTAGCATGCAAGGCCCTCCCATAAGTAACATTTATCACTATGAACAACAAGCTGTTTACCTTTCTCGACCCTCTGCTGGGTTACATCGACAATGGTCGTTTCTTCCGCGAACCCTTCCGCTGGCTCTACGTCATCTTTGCCGTATTGAACTTGCTGTTTCCTATCTTTATACTGGCAAAGGTCATCGAGATGGACTTCTTCAAATATGCCGAAGGGAAATTAATCCTTGCTTTCATTCTGCTGTTCATTATCCTTTGCGCAGGAGCATGGGGAAGCTATCTGCTCTGGATGAACCGGAAAAACAAACTGAAAGAAGCTATCCAGAAAGAAAATGAATTCATTGCCATTCCTGTTGTATCGCACCTGACACAGACGGTGGGTGAATGGCTGGGACTTTATATCGGTGTCATCGGTACACTGTGTTCGGTGGTTATTGCAATCTTTGCTGCCAATGAAATCAAATACATACTGCCGATACCTTCCGGTATGTTCTTCCTGATGCCTATATACGGCTTCCTGATTGTGGTGTTCGCACGCCTGCTTGCCGAGTTATATCGCGCATTGGCCGTCATTGCCAACAACACCAAGAAATTGACAAAGACAGAAGCAAAAGCCGAAGCCAAACTGGAAGATATAGAAGACATAGAGGAAATCTAAATATATGAAGAAAGTAGTCATAGCTATTGACTCCTTTAAAGGATGTTTACCCTCGGCAGAAGCTGGAAAAGCAGCTGCCGAGGGTATTCGTTCCGTATACCCGGAATGTGAAGTTATCTGCCTGCCCATAGCCGATGGGGGCGAAGGAATGCTGGATGTACTGATTATGGCAACCAACGGTCAGGAAGTTCCGATCTCCGCCCACGATCCATTGATGAGGTGGCGCAATACTTATTACGGCATTTCCGAAAATGGGGAAACAGCTTTCATAGAAATGGCAAGCATCAGCGGATTGCCTTTAGTTCCGCCGGAAAAAAGAAACCCGATGCTGACTACCACTTACGGCACGGGAGAAATCATTCGTGATGCTCTGGAACGTGGTTGCCGCAACTTTATCATTGGCATTGGTGGCAGTGCAACCAATGATGCAGGACTGGGAATGCTTCAGGCATTAGGCTTTCGTTTTTTAGACAAGGAGGGTACAGAACTAGAGACAGGTAATGGAGAAGTATTAATTAAAGTAGCACATGTAGACACTACTCTTGTCCATCCGGCTTTAAACAGTTGCCGATTTACTGTTGCCTGCGATGTACAAAATCCATTCTATGGTCCCGAAGGAGCGGCTTATGTCTTTGCACCTCAAAAAGGAGCAGACCGGGAAATGGTAGAGGCATTGGATGCAGGGCTGCAAAACTTTGCAAAAGTCATCTGCCATACGACGGAAAAAGATATTTCCCATCATCCCGGAGCCGGTGCCGCCGGAGGTATGGGCGGTAGTCTGCTGGCTTTCCTGAATGCGGAACTGAAACCCGGCATACAACTGATGCTGGAAGCTCTTGACTTCAGTAATAAAATAAAAAGCGCTGACCTGATCATTACCGGAGAAGGAAAAGCTGACCGACAAACATTGATGGGAAAAGTTCCTTCCGGCATACTTGCTAAAGCCCGGAAACAAAATATTCCGGTAATCCTGTTAGCCGGCAATATAGAAGATTCGGATGAATTACAACAAGCCGGGTTTGAAGGGGTCTTCTCTGTTAACCCTCCATTCATATCGTTAGAAGAAGCCATGAGACCGGAAGTTGCACGCAAAAACATACAGCAAACAGTCGAGTATATTTGCAAGAAATAAATGATTAGAAGCAAGTGTGTCTCCGTATCAGAGTTTATGTATCACTCTGCGACAACGTTTCATTTCCCTTTCCGTCAGTCCGGGATGTTGTTTCGTTCCGCCTTTCTCGATGGCTGAAACAACTTTAAAGCCGCTCCATTTCAGGATTTCTTTCAGCGCTTTTACTACTCCTCTTGTCTGATTAAAGAATATATTGAAAGGATATGGAGTAGTGCAAGTGCTTACGATAACTGACTTTTTACCTTTATGCAGGCCGATAGGAATACCTCGTGAGGTCTCTCCCATCATTCCGTAAACGATGCGGTCGAACATCACTTTCAGTTGTCCCGGCAGGTTTCCCCAATAGCAGGGAGCACCGATTATCAGTGCCTGTGCTTCTTCTATCTGCTTCAGCACACGTTGTGCATCATCCTCGGGCAAACAACATTTCAGTTTCTCACGGCAACTCATACAGCCGATGCAAGGACGGATTTGCAGGTCAGCCACTCTAATCACAGTAACTTCGTCACCATTCGCCCGGGCTTCCGTTTCCATCAATTGCAGCATTTTCGAGATATGTCCTTGCTTGCGGGGACTTCCGTTGATAATCAGTATTTTCATAATTAGTCCGTATTTACGCAATTCCCAATAGCTGGACGTCAAACACCAAAGTAGAGAAAGCAGGAATAGGACCACTGCTACGTGTACCATATCCCATTGCATAAGGAATATAAACAATCCAATGATCTCCTACATGCATTCGTTGCAGGGCTATCTGCCAGCCTTCAATGACTTCATTCAGACGAAAAGCCTCAGGGTAATTCCGTTTCCAGGAGTTATCGAACTCGCGGCCATTTATCAAAGTGCCTTTATAATGCACAGTTACGATGCTATTCAAACGGGGAGTATTGCCGCCATTCCCTTCTTCCAAGACCCGATATAGAATTCCGCAAGGCAGTTCCCGGATATCATTCTCTGCACGCAAAGCCTCCAGGTACTGCTCATTCTGCAATTTATATTCTTCTTTTCGTCCCATAAGTTATAAATGATTCTTCTTTCCCACAAAAGTACAACATTTATGCTATCCACCCAAATACGGAATAAGCTCATCGTGCGTTTTTGGAGATTATATGAATAAGCGGTATCTTTGCCCCATGAAAAAATTAGTTATTGTCGGATGTGGACGACTGGCCGGAATAGTTTCGGATGCAGTTGTTAATGGCTTGTTGCCGGAATATGATTTAGTTGGAGTTTACTCACGTACAGCAGAAAAAGCTGAGCGTATAGTTAGTAAAATGCAGCAACACGGGAAATCCTGCGTAGCATGTACAACCCCGGAAGATTTACTGGCACTGAAACCGGATTATCTGGTAGAAGCAGCTTCTCCTGCTGCCATGAAAGAGTTTGCATTACCCGCCCTGAAGAACGGTACTTCCATCGTCACCTTGTCTATCGGTGCTCTGGCAGACACTGCTTTCTATCAGGAAGTGATGGAGACTGCCAAAGCGAACGGTACGCGTGTGTACATCGTTTCCGGTGCTACGGGCGGTTTCGATGTTCTGCGGACAGCTTCTTTAATGGGAAATGCAAAAGCTAAATTCTTTAATGAAAAAGGTCCTGATGCCCTGAAGGGAACAGCTGTATATGATGAGACATTGCAAACGGAGCAACGTGTTGTCTTCTCAGGAAATGCTACCGAAGCCATAGCCATGTTCCCAACAAAAGTCAATGTAGCCGTTGCTGCTTCACTGGCCTCCGTCGGCCCGGAGAATATGGAAATGTCCATGCAATCCACTCCCGGATTCGTGGGAGACACTCAAAGAGTGGAAATAAAGAACGATCAGGTGCATGCCGTAATTGATGTGTACAGCGCCACTGCTGAAATAGCAGGGTGGTCTGTTGTGAACACCCTGCTTAACATAACATCACCGATTGTATTCTTCTGATTACATTATCGGCTATATGCTTCTATATTGGCCAGTACTTTCTCGCTCAGGCGGTCAAACGCCTGACGAGTACGGCCTGTAGATACCTGCATACAGCGAACATGCGGATGGCTTGAAAGATGTGCTCCACCCAAAGCTCCCAGTGTATCACAAAAACAAAGGTTATCGCCTTTCAGCCACTTAACGAACGCGGGTTCATCCCACGCTGGAGACAGCCCGGTATTGAACAATATCTTTTTATTTCCGAGTTGTTCAAACTCAGCCTCATGCAGCAGGACTGTATTCTTATTGAGACAACAGAAAACGACTTCACTCTGAGAAAGAAGTTCCCTCAAGGGTAAGAAACGATATCCTTTGGCAGCCGCATCCTCTTTTTCACTACGGGCAAAATAAGCGATATCCGCCCCAAAGAATTTCAATGCATCGGCAATCATACCACCGGATTTGCCCAATCCTATGACACCTACTTTCAGTCCTGTGATCTCCCGGGGCATTTCCTCCCATGGTTCCTGACCAAATCCATGCAGACAACGCACCAGTTCGCTGACTACATATTCCACCACACCTTCATCCCCATAATCCCGGATACCGGTTACAGTAATCCCCCGTTCGTTCGCATAACGAATGTCTACATTGGCACTCTCCTGCGAATACAGCGAGCAGCACATACCGATATACCTTATATTCGGACACTTCTCAAGCACACTCCTGTTTATTTGTGAAGTATAACTCAATAGCACAGCATCGGCATCTCCGATACGGGTTACTATTTCATCATCCCCTGCCGGAACATCAGGGTACATCACTACCTTTTCTGCATACGAATGCAGTGTTTTTTCTGCTGACGGAATCAGACTTACGGGTTCTATTGCTACAAGTTTACGAAACATAGTTTTTTATTTTAGAGAGGACGAAGTTAGCAAAAAGAGTGATATAAAACAAAAGAGCTGCCATCGATCATACGTGACAACTCTTTCTTACTATCTTTACGACAATACTTTTTCTTGTTCTTATGCGGACGATCTTTTGCAATCCAACGTCCACCATTGCGTTCCATCTCTATCAAGCGATTCGCTTCCTTGAATGCCGCCAAGGCATCCCTACGTTTTTTCGTCTTCATTATTCTACATTTTTAAACATTACAATATAGCTGAAAGGCTAATGTTCTGCAAAGATAATGCAAATTGAATGCAGAACTTCCATGCTTGCATGAAAAAGTTCTGCCGAAATGCAGCTTATCTTATCCAAAGGTAGTCAATAAAACCAAAACTATCCTCTACTGCCCAAACTATTCTTATCCGGATTTATCTCCGAAACCATATTGCGCACTTCTTTCTTATCGACTTTGGAATATAAACCCAATTGTCGTCCGGGTAATGTTTCTTCTGCATTTTTCTGCATCATACTCTTATCTTCGAGAGCTTTTTCTTCTTTTTTATCCATATTCTTATCTGGTTTAGGTTATTTACTTATATAGTAACACACAGATAATCCTTAAGGTTCTCCCTCAATACAAAAAAAGTCGCCAATAACTGACAACTCTTTTTTATCATAAGAAAATTCCTAAATTCCAGCGATTATTTTTTACTGAGCTTCAACTCTGCAATAAAGGCCGTGATAAGCCCGATACCTCCAAATGAAAGCACACAAGCTCCATAGACCAAAGATACCGTCTCACGATAAACACGCCAATTGTCCACATCCTTATCCAAATAGCCGGGAATTGCCGAAGTGCAAATAACAAATCCTATCAACAACCCTAATCCCATGCCCACCAGCAGACATCCTAATTTCAATGCCGAAAAAGAAAAGTTACCATAAAGTTTCGGCATACAAGCCACATCCGGTTGGTACTTATCTCCCATCTTTTCAATAAGTATCAAGCGCTCCTTTTTACATACAAACAGTTCAAACAGTTTGTAAATCCCCAAAGTAATAATTGCCAAAATTGTAGGCACCATAATAAAATCCATCATATTCGTTTCGTTTTAAATTAGTATTTTTGTTCCTTTGTACACTTTAGACGCAGTGTCCTGTGTTAGGTTACACATTTCATCGAAAAAAATATTTTTAAGAAATAATGTAACCTACTACAAGGAGTTGCGTCTAAAAGGCAGAATGGAGAATAACGAAACACATATTATCCAACGCATACTGAGAGGGGAAACTGCTCTATACGAATACTTCCTGAATCAACACGGGCAACAGGTCTTTTCCCTGATTGCCCGTATCATCTGTAACCAGGAAGATGCTGAGGAGTTGACTCAAGACGTTTTTCTGAAAGCGTTCCAGCATCTCTCCTCTTTCAAAGCCGAAAGTTCGTTCTCAACATGGATTTATTCCATTGCTTATAATACGGCGATTTCGGCAACCCGTAAGAAGAAATTCGATACTTTTGCCATGGATGATACGTTGCTCGCCAACATTTCCGACCAACAAGTAGATGAAACGCTTAATGATGAAAGTGAGGAAATGATTATCAGATTAAACAGAGCCATAGAAAAACTAAACTCAGACGAACGTGCCTTGATTACCTTATTCTACTACGAAGAAAAGTCATTGAATGAAACTGCCCTGATTCTGGGCCTGACGGAAAGCAATGCAAAAGTAAAATTGTATCGCATACGCAAAAAGATATATCTACTCATAAAACAAGAGGAAGTATGAACGAAGAACAAAAAGACAAAGGGCTGAAAAAAGCCATAAAAGAGGAAAACGGATTTCGTCTACCTTCCAATTTCGCCTACCATACTATGAGGAAGGTGGAAGAAGCCGTACGCTTACGCGAAAAGAAATCGGAACGAAGAATGCTGTTTGCTACGATAGCCGCTTCCATATTCTTAATAGGATGCTGCATTGCCGGATTAGTGATTTATTTCGGTAATACAATCAGAGAAGCCTTCACCCGGCCCGAAATACTGGAAACGGAAAAGATCCAAATTCCTTCATTCTATTTACTGATACTTATCGCAATGCCTCTGTTCCTTTTCTTTGACCACTGGATGAGAAAACGATATTTTAATAAGCATCACCCTTAAAGAGAAAGCGAGGATATCCTTTGCAGGAGCATCCTCGCTTCACTTTTTTATTCCATATTTTAATTTAGCTTATGAATCACCAGCCCTGAACGTAGTTTCGGTTCAAACCACGTTGTCTTAGGCGGCATGATATTGCCTGTATCTGCAATATCCATCAATTGCTTCATGCTGACAGGATAAAGTGCCAAAGCCACTTTCATTTCACCACTGTCCACACGTTTCTTCAACTCACCCAAACCACGGATACCACCAACGAAATCAATACGTTTATCAGAACGCAGATCTTTGATACCGAGAACTTCATCCAGAATAAGGTTGGAAGAAATGGTAACATCCAGTACACCAATTGGATCATTATCGTTATAAGTACCCGGTTTAGCTGTCAGACTGTACCACTTACCATCCAGATAAAGGGAGAAATTATGCAAACCGGCAGGTTTATAGATTTCAGTGCCTTTTTCTTCTACTATGAAATTTTTGCTGACAGCAGTCAGAAATTGTTCAGGTGTCAAGCCATTCAAGTCTTTTACAACACGGTTGTAATCAATAATGGTTAGTTGGTTAGCAGGGAAACAAACGGCCATGAAGTAATTATATTCTTCATTACCGGTATGATTTGCATTCTGCTTGGCTTTCTCCGCTCCAACCAAAGCAGCGGCGGCACTACGATGGTGTCCGTCGGCAATATAAAGAGCGGGCATCTTAGCAAACTCCTTCGTAATGGCATCAATGTCTTCCTGCTTATCAATAATCCAGAAAGTATGACCAAAGCCATCACCGGGAGCAATGAAATCATATACCGGCTTTTCGGCTGTATAATGAGCGATAATAGCATCCAGAGTAGCATTGTCAGGATATGCAAAGAATACCGGCTCTATATTGGCATTATTCACACGGACATGTTTCATACGGTCTTCTTCCTTATCGCGACGGGTCAGCTCATGTTTCTTAATGACGCCATTCATATAATCAGGTACATAGGCACCTACCACTAAACCATATTGCGTTTTCCCATTCATGGTCTGCGCATAGACGTAGTAGTTTTCTTTATCATCCTGCACCAGCCAGCCTTTGTCCTGAAACATCTGGAAGTTTTCAGCAGCTTTCTGATAAACACATTCATCGTGTTCGTCGGTACCTACGGGAAAATCTATTTCGGGTTTAATGATATGATACAACGATTTTTCGTTTCCTTTTGCCTCTTCGCGCGCTTCTGCTGAGTTCAGCACATCATATGGGCGGGAAGCTACTTGCTCCACCAGATCCTGCGGTGGACGGATACCTTTAAAAGGTTTAATTATTGCCATAAGTCAAGGTGTGTGTTTTAATGGATTATTGAGATTTCTTTTTCATGAAATGCGCAATCAAATAGATTGCACTGCCTAATATCAACACAACAGATACGCCCTCGCAAAAGCCGAGGGCGAAATCTGAAAGTTCTTTTCTGAATATGCTGCTTAGTGCAAAAACACCAGCACCTATCATCAGATAGACAACTGCAAATCTATAGGCAGTTTTACTAGTCATTCTTATTTCTTATTTACGCGGAATTTCTCACAACCATCTTTCAGGAAGCCAACAATCTGCTGTGCAGCAGCAATACCTGCATTGATATTAGCTTCAGCAGTCTGTGCACCCATCTTCTTCGGTGTAGAGAAGTAACGTCCGGCAAACTTGGCAGCAAATGTTTCATGAGCTGCAGGCATAATATCCGTCATGTATTTCAAGTCACCACGTTCTTCCATCAACTGGATCAGTTCAGCTTCATTGATAACCTCTTTACGGGCAGTATTTACCAATACACCATTCTTCGGCATCTTGTTTACCAGAGCATAGTTGATAGAGTTCTTAGTATCAGCGGTAGCCGGAATATGCAATGAAACTACGTTGCAAGTAGAATAGAGCTCATCAGCAGAGTCAACAGCTGTCACACCATCTTTTTCAATCACTTCTTTCGGGCAGAAAGCATCGAAAGCGTAGATTTCCATTCCGAAACCTTTAGCAATACGAGCTACATTACGACCTACATTACCATATGCATGGATACCCAGTTTCTTACCTTTCAGTTCCGTACCGGAAGTACCGTTATACATATTACGAACAGCCATCACCATCATACCGAAAGCAAGTTCAGCCACAGCATTTGAATTCTGTCCCGGAGTGTTCATTACGCATACACCATGAGCAGTAGCTGCATCCAAGTCTACATTATCGTAGCCTGCACCTGCACGTACCACAATCTTCAGTTCTTTTGCAGCATCCAATACTGCGGCATCTATAATGTCGCTACGGATAATGATGGCATTAGCATCTTTCACTGCGTCCAGCAACTGGGCTTTCTCTGTATATTTCTCCAACAAGGCAAGTTCATAACCTGCTGCTTCAATTTCTTTGCGAATACCGTCTACAGCTACTTTAGCGAACGGTTTGTCGGTTGCAATTAATACTTTCATGATTCTTATGATATTAAAAAAGACTCACCACAGATTACACAGATTATCACAGATTTTAATCCTAAAACAATCTGTGCAGATCTGAGTAATCTGTGGTGAATAAATATTATTAATGAAGTTTCTCAAATTCCTGCATACAGTCAATCAAAGCTTGTACGCTTTCCTTCGGCATAGCATTGTAGCAAGATGCACGGAAACCACCCACTGAACGGTGTCCTTTGATACCTACCATACCTCTTTCTGTTGCAAACTTCATGAAATCAGCTTCCAGTTCTTTGTATTCGGGAGCCATCACGAAGCAGATGTTCATACGTGAACGGTCTTCTTTAGCAGCTGTACCTACAAACATTTTGTTACGGTCGATTTCAGCATACAACATATCTGCCTTTTCAGTAGCACGACGTTCCATTTCTTTCACACCACCCTGTGCCTTGATCCAACGTAAAGTCTGCAGTGCAGCATAGATTGGAACAACCGGAGGAGTATTGAACATAGAACCACTGTCAATATGTGTCTGATAATTCAACATTGTCGGGATATAGCGGGATACTTTACCCAAAGCGTCATTCTTCACGATAACAAATGTAACACCGGAAGGAGCCAGATTCTTCTGTGCACCACCATAGATACAAATATATTTAGACACGTCAATAGGACGGGAGAAAATATCAGAAGACATATCGGCAATCATCGGAACGTTTACATTCAAATCTTCCTTAAGTTCAGTACCATAAATAGTGTTGTTGGTTGTGATGTGGAAATAATCAGCATCAGCAGGTACTGTATAGTCCTTCGGAATATAAGTATAAGTAGATTCAGCGGAAGAAGCGACTTCAACTACTTCACCGAATGCTTTGGCTTCTTTCATGGCTTTTTTGGCCCATACACCTGTATTCAGGTAAGCAGCTTTCTTTTCAAGGAAGTTGAAGGGTACCATGCAGAATTCCAAACTGGCACCACCGCCCAAGAACAGTACCGAATACCCTTCAGGGATATTAAGTAATTCTTTGAATAGTGCTACAGCTTCATCCACAACGGGTTGAAAGTCTTTAGCACGGTGGCTGATTTCCATCAGTGAGAGGCCTGAACCATTGAAATCGAGAATAGCTTTTGCCGTATCCTCAATCACCTCACGAGGAAGAATAGAAGGTCCTGCATTGAAATTATGCTTTTTCATTTGAAGTTTGTTTTGGTTATACAATTTCGTTCATTAGTGTCTTTAGACCTTGCGAAATTACGGAAATATTTCTTTAAAACAAACCTTTCATAATGAAATTCCATTTTAATAGCGCATTTAGCTTACTTTTTAATGGTTTATACAGGATATATGCACCATTTTGTTATCCATACTTATCAAGAACAATACTTTTAGAGAAACTAAAAGTATTGAGGATTTATTACTTCATATTCAGAAGAATATGTGCAAATAAAGTGAATATTTATAAGAAAACTTACTTAGCCTCCTCTATTATCGTCTTTATTCCTTTGATTTTTTCACCACGTATCAGCGTAAGCAATTGCTTTATTTTGCTACGGCGCACAGCTACAAAAGCATAATGTTCTTTCACATCTACCTGTCCGACGTCTTCACGTGCCATTCCACCTTTCTTATATAGGAAACCTACAATATCGATTTTATTCAATTTATCTTTTTTTCCTTTACCAATATATAATGTAGCCCAACGAGGTTTAGCAGGCTTAGGAAGCACCTCCGGAAATTCGTAAGTATCAATATTGTCAGAAATATATTCCGGTACAAATTCTTCTTCGTGCAGAATCAAATAGGCGTTTCCTGATGCCTCCCAACGCGCCGTACGTCCATTACGATGAGTGTAGGCTTCTTCATTCACGGGAGGATGATAATGCACCACATTTTCGATGCCCGGAATATCCAGTCCGCGGGCAGCAAGATCGGTAGAAATTAATACTGAACAACTACCATTGCGGAATTTGTAGAGTGCTCGCTCACGGTCAGGCTGTTCCATACCCCCGTGAAACATATCACACGGGAACTTCTTAGCTTGCAGGTATCCGGTGACGCGCTCCACACTATCACGATAGTTACAAAATACAAGAGTGGAATGATAACCAAGCGTACAAAGCAAATTGTACAGTGTTTCCAGTTTATCTTTTTCGGGAGAAATAACTTTATGTAACTTCAGACGAGGGGCAAGAGCATCGGGATCAAGAAAATTAAGCTTAACCAGTTGAGAACTGAAGGCTGAAGATTGGGAATCCCCTCCCACTCCGGCAAATTGTGGAATTTCCTCGGCATCTGTAGCTGAAAGTAATATACGCTTTTTTAATGAAGGCAATTGTCCGATAACTTCCGCCATCTCGTCATGGAAACCAAATTCAAGACATTTATCAAACTCATCTATTACTAATGTAGTAACAGTACCCGCATCAAAATTCTCTTTTCTCAAATGATCGTTCATTCGCCCCGGTGTACCGATAATGACTGAAGGATTGATTCCTTTCATCGTCCTATGTTCCTCCATAGCAGGACGGCCACCATAACAACTCATAGCCTTAAAGGGAGTTCCCATGGATTTAAATACAGTTTCAATTTGCAATGCCAGTTCCCGCGAAGGTACCAACACAACGGCCTGTACACCTTGCACATTCGTCTTTAATGATTGTACCAACGGGAGAAGAAAAGCCAGTGTTTTACCCGAGCCTGTAGGTGAGAGTAGCACCAAATCTTTATTTTCATGATAAACCTCCCGAGTTGCCTCCTGCATCGGGGTGAGTTGTTCTATTTGCAGATTACGCAGTATATCCTGAATTTCCATAACATTCTTTTTCGATAACGGGTCAAAGATAACAAAAAAACTCCTGCGTAGCCGTAGCCTTGCAGGAGTTTCTACAAATATCGAAGTTTTTTATAAATCTTGCCTAATTTTATCCGCCGAAGTTATCGAACATCAAGTTCTGAGCCGGAACACCAAGATCGTCGAGCATCTTCTCAACAGCCTTCGACATCGGACCAGGACCACACATGTAATATTCAATATCTTCAGGAGCTTCATGGTCTTTCAGGTATGTATTGTAAATTACCTGATGAACGAAGCCCGGAGTATACTTCACGCCTGCTGCATCTGCTGCGGGATCCGGACGGTCTAATGCCAGATGGAACGTAAAGTTCGGGAAATCTTTCTCAATTTGCAGGAAGTCTTCCAGATAGAATACTTCGTTTAGGGCACGTGCACCGTAGAAGTAAGTCATCTTACGGTCAGTAGTATGCAATGTCTTCGTCAAGTGCATGATTTGCGCACGCAACGGAGCCATACCGGCACCACCACCAATCCACATCATTTCCTTCTTAGAGTCGAATATCGGGTGGAAATCTCCGTAAGGACCACTCATGATTACCTTATCACCCGGTTTCAAAGTGAAGATATAAGAAGAAGCGATACCTGCAGGCACATCCATAAAGCCTTGTCCCTGATCTTTCGGCTTGAACGGCGGAGTTGCGATACGTACCGTCAACATGATACGGTCACCTTCTGCCGGATAGTTAGCCATAGAATAAGCACGGATCGTTTCTTCGTTATTGTCACACTTCAATGTGAACAAACCGAATTTTTCCCATGCAGGCAAGTACTCGTCACCAATCAGACTCTTATCAATGTCCTTGTTATAGTCCATTGAATATTTAGGAATCTTGATCTGTGCATAAGAACCCGGGATAAAATCCATGTGCTCGCCTTTAGGCAACGCAACGATGAACTCTTTGATGAACGTAGCCACATTCTTGTTGGAAATAACTTCGCATTCCCACTCTTTTACACCAAGTACAGACTCATCGATCTTGATAGCCATATCGCTCTTCACTTTCACTTGGCAACCCAGACGCCAGTGATCCTGTACTTGCTTACGGCTAAAATGAGGAACCTCAGACGGCAGAATCTCACCGCCACCATCCAGTACCTGGCATTTACACTGTCCGCAAGAGCCCTTACCACCACAAGCGGAAGAAAGGAATACTCCATTTACAGACAATGTGTTCAGTAACGTAGAACCAGACTCCACATCCAGTACATTGTCACCGTTTATAGTCAGTTTTACATTACCCGAGGGCACCAGGAAATTCTTGGCAACCAACAGGATAACGACAAGCAGCAGAATAACCACCAGGAATACTCCAATGCTCGCTAATATTAAATTCATATCCATTGTTTTATTCCTTTCTTTATTAGATGTTCAAACCAGAGAAACACATGAATGCCATTGCCATCAGACCTACTGTAATAAAAGTGATACCTAAACCTTTCAGTGCATCGGGTACGTCAGAGTAAGCCATTTTCTCACGGATAGCTGCCAGACCTACAATGGCCAATAACCAACCAATACCGGAACCCAATGCATAAGAGATGGCATCCCAAATGTCACCGATGTACTTCGGATCACTCTCACCTACATTGATGCGCTGCTGCATGAACAGAGAAGCACCCATGATGGCACAGTTTACAGCAATCAGCGGCAGGAAGATACCCAGTGAAGCGTAGAGAGAAGGACTAAAACGTTCCACAACCATCTCCACCAACTGCACGATACCGGCAATTACGGCAATAAAAAGGATAAAACTCAAGAAGCTGAGGTCAACGCCATCAATAATAGCATTGGCAGCCAGCACCTTGGTCTGCAATAAATAGTTGACCGGAAGCGTAACCACCAATACGAAAGTTACGGCGATACCCAGTCCTACAGCAGTTTTCACATTCTTGGATACAGCTAAGTAAGAGCACATACCCAGGAAGAATGCAAATATCATGTTGTCCACAAATATGGAGCGGACAAATAAACTTATTAAATGTTCCATAATTCTTTCTGTTTACTAGTGATTACTTTTCTTGCAATTCTTTGTGACGAGCACGTTGATACCAAATGATACAAGCGCAGATGATCAAAGCCATCGGCGGCATCAGCATCAAACCATTGTTCACATAACCCAAGTTTGTCAGCCATTCATGGTTCAATATATTGAAACCGAGCAATGTACCCGAGCCTAATAGTTCACGGAAGAAAGCTACGATAATCAAAATCTTAGCATATCCCAAACCGTTACCTATACCATCCAGGCAAGATTCCCACGGACCGTTCTGCATGGCAAATGCTTCCAGACGTCCCATCAGGATACAGTTTGTAATAATCAAACCTACATAAACAGAAAGTTGTACACTTACGTCATAAGCAAACGCTTTCAATATTTCACTCACAATGGTTACCAAAGCAGCTACCACAACCAACTGAACAATGATACGGATACGGTTGGGGATGGTCTTGCGCAACAATGAAATAACCACATTGGCAAAAGCCGTAATCACTGTTACCGAAAGACCCATTACGATGGCGGGTTCCAGTTTGGCAGTTACAGCCAATGCAGAACAAATACCCAGTACCTGTACGGTAACAGGATTGTTCATGCCCAGCGGAGTTGAGAATACTTCTCTATTTTTCTTTGAAAATAACTGTCCCATATCCTTATTCCTCATCATTATTGGTTAAAAAACTCTTGTAACTATTCAGACAAGCTTTCAACATGGCATCTACACCTACAGAAGTAATCGTACCACCGGAGATACCGTCTACCTGATAATCAGGTTTCTCTACCTTGCCGTTCTTCACGACGCCCAGAGTTACTTCACCATTTTCCATTGTCTTCTTACCCAGGAACTCATCCTGAAAGTGTTGTCCGGCGATTTCAGCACCCAGACCCGGAGTTTCACTGGCATGAGAGAAATAGACACCATAAACAGTATCCTTATCGCTGTTCAGTGCAACATATCCCCAAATAGCACCCCAAAGACCGGCACCGTAAACAGGGAATACATATTTCTTCTCTCCATTCACTTCTGCAACGAATACGTGCAGGCGTTGGTATTCTTTAGCTTCTTTCTCGTAGCCAGTAGCAAATGCTCCGGTGTTCTCGGTCAGAGTACCGTCCACGTTCATCAGCATATCTCCTTTTACATATTTATTATACTCAGCTTCGGCATCTTTCACATCTTTGATTTTCAATGCAGCGAGTATTTGCTTCTTCGTATCCAGTTCCACATTCTTATTCTGAATAGTTCTCAGAGAGGAACTAACGAATGCCAGCAAAAATGCAACGATAACAACCATTACCGAAGCATAAATGATAGTATAACTATTACTATTGGTATTCATTTTCTTACGGTACTTTAATTGTTAGACTTAATTGCACGTTTCTCGCGACGGCTGATGTTACCTTGTACTACACAGTAGTCAATCAGCGGAGCGAAGATGTTCATCAGTAGGATGGCAAGCATCATACCTTCGGGATAACCGGGGTTCAGTACACGGATCACGATTGCCATGACTCCAATCAGGAAACCGAAGATATACTTACCCGTCTCGGTACGTGCCGAAGTTACAGGGTCGGTAGCCATGAATACGGCACCGAAGCAGAAACCACCCAGTACCAGGTGTTCGTACCAAGGCATGTGAGCCATAGCTGTGTCAGGCCCAACAGTATTAAATATCCAAGCCATGAACGCACCACCTACAAATACGGAAAACATTGTTTTCCAACTTGCAATACCCGTTGCCAGCAACAGGATAGCCCCCAAAGCGATAGCAATAACACTGGTTTCACCGATAGAACCCGGTATCAATCCCGTCACCATATCCCAGGAGAATGGCGGCACAGCCCCCGAAGTAGCAGCAGCTCCCAGCGGAGTAGCTACGGTCAATCCGTCAACAGCTTGTCCCAGACCGAAGACAGTGTCACCTGATACCCAAACAGCATCACCCGACATCTTCGTAGGATATGCAAAGAAAAGGAATGCACGAGTAATCAGAGCAACGTTGAACACATTCATACCCGTACCACCGAATACTTCCTTAGCAAAAATAACAGAGAATGCAGTAGCCACCGCCAGAATCCATAGCGGACAGTCTACCGGAACAATCATAGGGATCAGGATACCGGAAACGAGGAAACCTTCCTGGATTTCTTCTTTCTTCCACTGAGCCACAACGAACTCAATACCCAAACCTACTACATAAGAAACAATGATTTTAGGCAATACAGCCAGAAAACCGTAGGCAAACATTTCAATGAAGCTACCTGTAGCACCAGTATTCGTGAAATGCTGATAACCTACGTTATACATACCGAACAGTAACGCCGGTACCAACGCAATGACCACCATCGACATAATACGCTTGCTGTCGATAGCGTCGTGAATATGCGTTCCCGATTTCGAAGTCGTGCTGGGGACGAACAGGAATGTTTCGAATCCGTCGAACACAGACTGGAATGCGTGGAATTTGCCGCCCTCTTCAAAGTTCGGCTTTATCTTGTCGAGATAATTTCTTAACGCTTTCATCTTTAATTTTTAATTCTTGATTTTTAATTGAATTAGGCCATTTCAGCACGGAGCATGTCAAGTCCTGCACGAACGATACGCTGAACTTCTACCTTCGAAGAACATACGAACTCGCAAAGAGCAAAATCCTCAGGAGCTACCTCATAAATACCCAAAGCTTCCATACGGTCAATATCACCTGCAATGATAGCTTTTACCAGATATTCAGGGAAGATGTCCATCGGGAATACTTTATCGTACTCATTAGACATGATCATATGACGTTCACCACCTTTGATACGGGCGTCAAGCACATATTCCTTATTATTACCCAGCAACCAGCTGAAATAAGAATGGTTCACACTGAACTGATTGAAACGCGGCATAATCCAGCCCAGCATTTCGTGAATATCGTCACCTTCGGGAATCACTGTCAACTGGTTGTCAAAAGCGCCAAGAAAACCGTTCGGATTCACTTTTTTACCTGTAAGTACATTACCGCTGATGTAGCGTAAATCTCTACCGGTAGTCACGTTTCCGCTGAATACGTTTGTCAGCAGAGCACCGACTTTCAATTTGCAGTAAGCAGGTTTCAACACTTCAGAACCTGTTACGGCTACTTTGCGCGTCATGTCCACACGACCTGTATTGAACAGACGTCCGATGAATATAACAGCTTCCGCACCGATTGTCCATACGGTTTCACCCTTCACAACAGGTGAAATATGGTTAATCTGTACGCCTACATTGCCGGCCGGATTCGGTCCGTCAAATGCGGTAATCGTTACATTCTTGGCTTGCGTCAACGCTGCTGCCTTTTGTTTTACACTAATACTTAAATACGTCTTTGCCATTTTGGAAAGAGCGTCCAATCCTGTTTGGAAGTTTGCTTCCTCGCCTTTCAGGGCGAATTCAAAATCAGGTGCCAGCGGGTTACTGTCGAAGGCCGAAACAAAGATAGCTTTCGGATACATCGTCGGATCAGCAATCACATCATAGGGACGCTGACGGATGAACGCAAACATACCGGCTTCCAGCAATGCAGCTTTCACCGACTCGCCATTCAGGGCATTCACGTCTTTCTTACCGAATTCTTCATAGTCTTGCTCGGCTGCAGCTTCAACGACAATGTTCAGCACCTTACGGCGTGCGCCGCGCTCCACACTTGTCACTACGCCGCTAACGGGCGAAACAAATTTCAATTCAGGATGATTCTTGTCGATAAACAAGGGTCCTCCGGCCATCACATATTCCTGTTCTTTGACTACCACTTTCGGAGTGATACCCGTAAAATCATCGGGAACCAATGCGTAGAATCCCGGTTCTTTCACAGACATAAACTCTTGAGAGGCTTTACCTTTCAGGTTGATGTCAAGGCCTTTACGTAACTTAATTACATTTGCCATGCGTTTATATAAAATAATGGTTTCATTAATTTGCCGCAAAAGTAGCAAAAAAGAACGTGAATAAAGAGCAAAAACAAAAGGAATTACGGAGAAATTTCCGTAATTCCTTTCGTTAACGAACACGATAACAACAAGGGCAATCAGCAGCTTCTCGAATATCCTTCACAACATCCCCTTTCTTTCTACAATATCCTTACCGACATAGTCAAGAAAAAGAAATCAGTCATAATAGTTGATTATTAAAGCATTACAAGAAGTTAAGAGTTTGTCGACAAGGAGTTAACTTCTTGCTGGCAAACTCTTAACTTCTTATTGACAGGATATTAATTCCCTGTCCGAAAGAGAATAATTGTTTAGTATTCTTCCGAAAACATAGGATCCCAAGCCGGCAGACGAATAGGCTTCTGTTTGAATATATCCATCACCTTAGCGGGCACATACTTAGTTTCCAGAACCAGACGGAACATATATTCATCAAACCATTCATCCGTCATAATCAGATGCCCCTGATAACCGCTTGCTGGTCCCCAACTATTTTCCACCATCCACTTCACAGGCTTTCCGTCTTTATTCAGATCTACCGCCATAAGAGTCATGGCATGAGAAGAACCGCTGGAAAAAGTCTGGATACGTTGTTTCTTGTCCATATTGAAAGTAGTGCCCATAAGCGATTCGTAATCGTAATTCTTCACATCGAGCAAACCACGTTCGGAATTCAGGAACTTACCTACATCACAAGAGAAATACATCATAGTGCTGTCCTTCAAAGAAGCGATAGCCATTTCTTTGATATCCTCCACAGGCAGGTTTACATATGTCCAGTTTTTGCCATCATAACGGTGGCGGTCATAATCTATCTCATAGCATTTGTAGTATTCACGGGAAGGGTCGTTCATTACCATCACATAATTGCCCAGCAGATTCTCATCACCATATTTCTTCAGGAAAGACATCGGAGTGTGATGTTCGGTCTCCGCTGGATTACCCTTGGCATCCTTACGTACATAATCGAACTCTGTAGGTGGAACACCCAAATTCAGTACCAACATACGATATATAGTACCGAGCATTGTTGTTTTCTCTTTTTCCAATGCTACCGGTTTTGCTCCTTTAGCAGCAAGGTCACGCAATTGCAAGCCGTATTCTTTCAATTTCAAAGAAACCAGATTTGCCATACGCGAAGTATTATCACTGCTATTGGTTTCCGGCATAGCTTCCTTAGGTACCAGACCATATTTACTGACAATGTCGGCAACTCCCGTAAATGTTCCACCATCACTCAAAGGATGTTGAAAAAGCCATTCCACTGTTTTGTCGCTCATAGGTTTTTCACGGGTGTCGATAATACCTTGCAGGAAAAGATTGGCTTTCTCCAGTTGATCCCAGAAGAAAGGGTAAATCTCCGAAAATTCAAAAGATTGAAAATCATATTCGGCAATAGTCTTGGCACGCATCACGTTCAGTCCGGTGAAGAGCCAGCAACGTCCGGACGACTTCTGATCTGTAATTCCTTTGGAGTTTACCTTCACGGAAAAATGAGTATCCATTCCTGTCAGATTCTCCTGATTCAGTGCAAGTTTACGAATGTCATTGTTTCCGATGGCATTACGAAGAGCCTTATCGGCAGTGGTGCCTTGATAGCTCTGTTTAATCTGGTTCAGCATCGTTTCGCTGATTCCCCCTTTTCCGTCTTGTGCCTGCATGGAAAATAAAGCGGCACTGAAAACAAAAACTGATAAAATTCGTTTATTCATAAAATATATGGTTTGTATAGTAATTGGTCTATTTTTCCTGTCTTCTACAGGTCTGCCCCTATCAAGTCCGTACTTGCTCCGTGTCTAAGAACTTGGACATTGGCAATTCCCACTGTCAGTTCTTTGATTAGATGCAAAATTAATGGCTTTTTTGAAACTTTTAGTAAAATCTTTAGATTTATTGTCTTTTGAATTGAAAACTAATTCAAATTTATTAGTTTTCTTTGTACCCTCATTCGCATGATATGAAAAAATATACAATAGGTATTATTACGTTACTGCTTTCTGTAACAGCACTTTCCGCTCAGGAAGGAATGAATTTGATTATTACTGGAAACGATACGGCTCCTGCATTGACTAAGCGTGAATTGCGCAGACAAAAAGTAGCAAAACGAAACTTGCATTATAATATTCTGGGCGGTCCGAGCTATACACCCGATTTTGGTGCAGTACTTGGTGGCAGTGCTCTGATGACTTTCCGCATGAATCCCAGTGACACTACACAGTTGCGTTCTGTAGTTCCTGTAGCCATCGCTTTCTTGTTCAATGGTGGCATCAACCTCTTTTCCAAGCCTCAACTTTTTTTTAAAGGTGACCGTTTCCGAATCTTCGGAAAGTTTGCTTATAAGAACACGGAAGATAATTTCTACGGTCTGGGCTACAGTACAAATAAGAATTATGTTCGTAGCGACAGCACCAGCCAATACCGCTACAGTGGTATCCAGTTCAATCCCTGGTTCCTTTTCCGCTTAGGTAACAGCAATATATTTGCCGGACCACAGATAGACATCAACTATGACGATATTACAGAACCTGCCAAATATCTGGTAGACGAACCGTCCTACAAGGCAGCTGGAGGTACCGAGAAAGGCTACAAGAATTTCAATTCCGGGCTCGGCTTCCTGTTGACTTACGACAGCCGTGACATACCCTCCAACGCTTATTCCGGCATGTATCTCGATTTCCGTGGAATGATGTATACCAAATTTCTCGGAAGCGATGAAAACTTTTATCGCCTGGAGATAGACTATCGCCAATATAAAACTGTCGGTAAACGCAAAGTCATTGCCTGGACAGCACAAACTAAAAATGTGTTTGGTGATGTACCTTTGACACAATACATGCTTACCGGAACTCCTTTCGACCTGCGTGGTTATTATATGGGACAATATCGTGACAAGTCTTCCCATGTGGTCATGGCGGAATATCGCCAGATGATAAATACCGATAAGAGCACCTGGCTGAAGCGTATGCTCAACCACATAGGTTTCGTAGCCTGGACGGGTTGCGGATTCATGGGCCCCACTCCCGGTAAGATAGAAGGGGTACTTCCCAACTACGGTGTTGGATTACGTATTGAAGTACAGCCCCGTATGAATGTACGCCTTGATTTGGGTAAAAATACAGTCAACAACCAAACGCTGTTTTATTTCAATATGACAGAAGCGTTTTGATCTATAAATTATAAATCATAAATCTTCCCCTTTTCTTGCATCAGTAAAAGATTATCTATACTTTTGAGCATTATTATTTGTTTACCTTAGACAATTTCATAATGAGAACTTTCGAGATATTATTCTGGATAAGCCTTTTTATCGTATTCTACACTTATATAGGATATGGAATTGTATTATACATTCTGGTTAAGATAAAGGAAATTTTCCGTAGGCCGATCCACTACCCCATGCCTCCTGATGAAGAGCTGCCCGAACTCACACTCTTTATTGCAGCTTACAACGAAGAAGATGTTGTAGACGAAAAAATGCAGAACTGTCTGGATTTAGACTATCCTGCAGAGAAGCTGCAAATATTCTGGGTAACTGATGGCAGTAACGATCATACAAATGAACGCCTTTCACGCTGGCCACAGGCCACTGTACTCCATCAACCCCAACGGCAGGGAAAAACTGCTGCCCTCAACCGGGGAATGAAGTTTGTCAAAACACCACTCGTTATATTCACCGACGCTAATACACACCTGAACCGGGAAGCACTACGCGAAATTGTGCATGCTTTTGTCAACCCCAAAGTAGGTTGTGTCGCTGGCGAAAAACGTATTGCCGTACAAAACAAAGACAACGCCGCTTCAGGTGGAGAAGGTATTTATTGGAAATATGAATCGACTTTGAAAGCACTCGATTCACGTCTTTATTCAGCCGTAGGGGCTGCCGGAGAATTGTTCGCCGTACGTCGGGATTTGTTCGAAGACATGAGAACGGACACCTTACTTGATGACTTTATCCTCTCTCTTCGTATAGCTATGCGCGGTTACACAATCGCTTACTGTGCTACAGCTTATGCCACCGAAGGTGGTTCTGCCGATATGCAGGAAGAAGAAAAACGCAAAGTACGCATCGCAGCCGGAGGATTACAGTCTATCTGGCGATTGCGTCCATTGCTGAATCCATTCCGCTATGGCTGGCTTAATTTCCAATATGTATCCCATCGTGTTCTGCGGTGGTCTATCACTCCTATCCTCTTATTCTTACTACTACCTCTTAACGTTATATTACTCTTTACCAGCAGTTGTCCGTTATTTTATGCCGCCATTTTGGGGCTACAGATTCTATTTTACATGATGGGCATTTGGGGATATATCCTCTCAAGAAAGCATATTAAAAACAAAATACTCTTTATTCCTTATTATTTCCTCTTTATGAACGTCAATGTAATAAGGGGGTTCCGATACCTGAGTAAACGCAAAGGCAACAATAGCGGAGCTTGGGAAAAAGCACGAAGAGCTGTACAATAAAACCCCTGTTCACCAATAAATCTTAATACACAAAAAGACATGAAAAGTATTCTGAAAGACACAAATAACTCCGAAAAACTATTGAACATGGTATCAGATACATTGATACTCATGGACCAAGACGGCGTATGCGTAGATATAGCTATCCATAATGTAGATTTATGGTTCATAAAAGAAAAGAGACTACTCGGGAAGAATTTACTGGCCCTGTTGCCTCCCAGTACGTACCGTGAGTTTTATCCGGAATTTAAGAAAGTCTTGCTCCGGAAAACAAAATCAATCCGCAATTACGAACTCACATTGCGGGGTAGAAATTATTTCTTCAAATGTATCATGCAACCCTATGGTGACCTGATATTATGCCAATATCGTGACATCACGGAACGTAGTCAACGCAAACTGGAACTGGAAAGAAAAAACCGGGAACTGTATGAAATACAAAAAGCCGCCCTCATTGGCAGGTGGATATATGATACCGGTACTAAGGAATTCAGTTATACAGGTCAGACTGGTATCATGTGTACGGACGAAGAACAAAATATCCCCCTATCTGACTATCTGAATCTTGTTCTTCCCGAAGATAGGGAAAGTTTCAGCAATTGGCTCACCCGGAATCTGAAAGGAAGTATGGAAGAAAGCATAGACTATCGTATCTCCTTAGACAAAAAGGTCTTCTACATCCGCCTGAAAGCATTTACCCGCGAACGTCGCAAAAACGGCAATATCACACTGGAAGGATATATACAGAACATTACCGACATCCAGCAAAGACGTAACGATATCAACCTGCTGACGCATGCCATCAATAATTCCACGGAAGACATCTTTGCCGCCCATGAAGATGGCACACTGATATTCGCCAACCGCCAATTTAAGCAACACCACAATCTGAGCAATACGGACGACATCACCCAACTAAGGATTTATGAAATAGGTTCGTATGCCCGGAACGAAGAAGAATGGAAGAAAATGGTTGTTTCTATCAAGAATGGAGACAAGAAACAGAGTGTCACTATGTACAATCCTCTACCACTCTATCCCGAAGTGCTGGCATACGAAGGCAATGCCTATTGTGTCATTAGTGATGAAGGTTACGGAACAATCTGGGCATTCGGCCGGGATATTTCCCAACGCATCAGCCACGAACAACAAATCAAACGCTTTAACCAGATATTGGATAAGATCATCGAATATTTACCTGCAGGCATTGTTGTAAAGGATATCAAAAACAGCTTTAAATACTTATACCGCAACCGTGAGTCGTACAACCGTGAAATTACCATGCAAGAGGCCCTGGGGAAAGATGACTTCGATTTCTATCCTCTGGAAATAGCAGAAGAAAAGCGTCGACAGGACATTGAAATTGCTTCTACAGGACAAGAAATGCACTGGATAGCAGAAGAACGTGATGGTACCGGGCAGCCTCTTTTCCTTGACAAACGGAAGATGAAAATAGAAAGTAACGACTTCTCGCCCATCTTATTGAATATAGAATGGGACATCACCAACATGGAACTGATGAAACGGGAACTAATGGTTGCTAAAGAAAAAGCGGAAACTTCCGACCAACTCAAATCGGCTTTCCTTGCCAATATGAGTCATGAAATACGTACGCCTCTCAATGCCATCGTCGGTTTCTCACGCATCATCGCCGAAAGTGAAAATACAGAGGAACGCAAAGAATATTACAACATAGTGGAAGCTAACAACGAACGTCTGCTGCAACTCATCAACGAAATACTGGATTTATCAAAGATAGAAGCCGGCATTGTTGAATTCAGCATTGCTCCCGTCCGCCTACATCCGCTTTGTAAAGAGATTCATGATGCTCATGTATTCCGTTGTCCTTCCGGTGTTGAGTTAGTATTTGAACCTTCGGATGAAGATATTCGCATCGATTCGGACAAGAATCGTATTTTCCAAGTTATATCAAACCTGATAGGAAATGCATTCAAGTTCACAACTCATGGAAGTATCAGTTATGGATACCACCAGGAAGGGGAAAATATCATTTTCCATGTAACTGATACAGGAACAGGCATCGCTCCCGAAAAGATAGGAAAGGTATTCGAACGGTTCGTGAAAGCAAACAACTTTGCGCAGGGTACAGGACTGGGATTAGCAATCTGCAAAACCATCATTGAACGTCTGGGCGGAACAATTTCTGTGACTTCCGAATTGGAGAAAGGCACTACTTTCACTTTTAGCCTGCCTGCAAAGATTGCTATAGAGGAAGAAAAAGAAACGCTTGAAAGTGTATTTGAAGGGAATGGGTCGACAACCAATGAACAAAAAGCAACAACTGAAAAGAATCAGACTACACCTGAAAGTTCTCTAATGAAAACGATCCTGATAGCCGAAGATACCGACAGTAATTATATCCTGATCAAAGCCATCTTAGGAAAAGAATATCACTTGGAGCGTGCCAAAGATGGTATGGAAGCCGTCAATATGTTTGTGGAATTAAATCCGGATATCATCCTGATGGATATGAAAATGCCGAACCTCGGCGGACTGGATGCAACAAGAATCATCCGTGAACTATCACCCGATGTCCCCATCATCGCCCTGACTGCTTTTGCCTATGATCATGACCGTAAAGCAGCACTTGAAGTAGGGTGCAACGATTTCCTGACTAAACCTTTCACACAGGAGGTACTAAAAGAGACGATAAAAAAGTGGGTTAATAAGTGATTAACGGTAAGTGATTAGTGATTAGCAGGCTGCGCTATGATACCGCAGGAGCTAATCACTAATCACTTACCGTTAATCACTTATTACGCAAAGATATCGCTCCTCTGAATATAAGCTATCACATCACCCTTATTCACGGTATCTCCTTGCTTGGCACATATTTCTACGACACGTCCGGTAAATCCGGTCGGTATTTTTTCGTATTCCCCCCACGGAGTGGAAAGGTAACAGAACACTTCATCGTGCTGGTATTTACGCCCGATGAACGGAGCAACAGAAGGACCTTCAACTGATACTTCCCACAGTACCTGTCCTTTATCCGGAGCAATTATCGGGTCAGCCTTGGCGCGTTTCAGTTTTTTAATTTCTTCTTCTGAATATCCATTTTTCACCATGGCGGCATCCTTAGCGCGTTGTAACTCATCCTCAAAACGCTTCTTAGCAGTACCTGACTTATAGTCACGATACTGGCGGTCGTGCATGGCTAACTCAAAGAGTTCTTCATCATCGTCACCATATTCCCAGTTGTTATCATCCATTTCCTTCCGGAACTCATCCAGTGCATTCGGATAATTCAACTGCGGATCTGTATCTACAAACTCATAACCTTTGGACTTTGCGAGTTCTACAATCTCAAGATCCAGTTCACCCGGCAGGCGTCCGCTCTTACCCAGAATCATATCCCAGGTATGATTATCTATCATCGTCCAGCGCTCCTCACCTTTCACCAGTTGCATAACATTCATCAACGCAACATTCTTCACATACTGACTGAAAGGTGTCACCAGTGGTGGATAACCTAATTTAGGCCATACATATTCCACTTCGTCGAAAAGCATCACCAGTAAGTCATCGATACTAAGTTCAGGTTCGTTTTTCCCTCTCAGAATCATATTTATTCCTGAATGTACCCCCTTCAGATCCGCCATCATAGACCCCATCATACCACCGGGAAGTCCACATTTCAGCAACAGAGAAGACATATGTTTATTCGTAGGATCCATGAAATAACCCAGGAAATCATCTATAAATTCCTGCGTCATGGCACGCGCTTTCATATAGGCTTTCATATTGATGTCCGGCACCTGGAAACCCAGATCTTTCAACATAGCCTGCACCGAAATTACATCCGGATGTACTTTACCCCAAGACATCGGCTCCATAGCTACATCAATGATATCAGCCCCATTCTCACAGACTTCAAGAATAGATGCCATCGACAAGCCCGGTCCACTATGACCATGATATTGAATGATCACTTCCGGATGCCTCTCTTTAATTGTTTTCGTCAATCGCCCCAGCATACCCGGACGACCGATACCTGCCATATCTTTCAGACAGATTTCGGGTGCTCCGGCTTCAATCAGCTGATCAGCAACATGAGCATAATACTCCACTGTATGTACAGGCGAATGCGTGATACACAGTGTAGCTTGTGGTATCATACCTGCTTCCAATGCATATTTTATAGAAGGGATGATATTGCGCGTTTCATTCAATCCACAAAAAATACGAGTAATATCTACTCCCTGTGCATGCTTTACATGATACATCAAACGACGAACATCGGCAGGTACCGGATACATACGCAGAGCATTCAGACCACGATCCAGCATATGCGTCTGTATACCTGCTTCATTGAAAGGTTTAGTAAAAGCACGTACGGCCTTGTTGGGATTTTCGCCATACAACAGATTCACTTGCTCAAAAGCCCCTCCGTTAGTTTCCACACGGGCAAAACACCCCATTTCGATAATCAAGGGGGCAATACGTACCAATTGGTCTACACGAGGTTGATATTTACCGGAAGATTGCCACATGTCACGGTAAACAAGACTGAATTTAATTTCTTTTTTCATCGCAGTCGGTAGTTAGCGGTTTAACATATACGAATTAATAAGTTAACTTAATAAGTACAAATATAATGGTTTATTCTAACATATAGTCAAAAATGCACCCTAAATATTCACTATAAAAGTTATGTTTTATATCATATTGAAAGCACAACTTCTTTTCTTCACAATTCAAACAGCCTTCACCAATGCGTACATATAAATATACCCAGGGCAGTGCCCTGGGCTATTCGGTTAAAGTCATATAGGCTTAATTTACAGAATCACACTGTAAGAGACTCATAGTCAAGCTTGCAGCTTAACCTGTAGCTTTTAAACAAAGTCTTTCAATTCTTGTTGTAGCCGCTGGCGGGTAAAGAATATGCGGCTTTTGACAGTTCCTAAAGGCAATCCGAGCCGATCGGCTATTTCACGATACTTGAAACCGGAAACGTGCATGGAGAAGGGGACTTTATAATCACGAGGTAATGAATTGACAATGCGGTGCATCTCTTTCAAATCATAAGTTCCTTCGGCGCTTGCAAAACCGGAGTTTTGCGGCAGGTTTAAATGATAAAGGTTATCTGTCTGGTCCACGAAGGTTTGTTCGCGAACGATTCTGCGGTAATTATTAATAAAGATATTCCGCATAATGGTGTACATCCACCCTTTGAAATTTGTATCGGGCATGTACTTGTCTTCGTTATCCAACGCTTTGAGTGAGGTTTCCTGCAATAAATCATTCGCCTCCTCTTTATCGGCTGTCAACTTATATGCAAAGCGAAGCAGTTCTTCTTGCACACTAATCAAATCCTTCCTAAAACTGTAGGTATTCATACTTTGCTCTTTTAAATAGTTAATAATTATTTTAAATTCACGATTGCAAGTATAGGGAAGTTTCAGGTTTCCGAGGGGTCGAGTTTTGTTTTTATTTAGGGCAAAAACTATCAAATGACAGTTTTCACCCCCATTTTGAGAGTTTTCTGGTGGTCTTTTTAAAAAAAAGCGTATCTTTTTCCGAAGATTTCGTAAAGTGTTTGTGATTTTTTTATAGTTTTGCCTACATATAGCAAAAACACTTTATTTAAAAACACTTTATTTTATGAGACGAATTATTAATTCCATTATTCTTCTGGCTATCATGGCTATCGCTCTGCCGTCATACGGTCAAGGGCTGAAAGCATTCAAGCTGAAGAATGGTCTTTCCGTATATATATGGGAAGACAACACCAAATCGGATGTATATGGTATTGTGGCCTGCCGAACAGGCTCAGTGAACGATCCGGCAGAATATACCGGACTGGCACACTACCTGGAGCATGTAATGTTTAAGGGTACCGACAAGATCGGGGCACTGGACTGGGCTACCGAAAAGCCTCTTTATGATAAAATCATTGCCAAGTATGATGAAATGGCGGATGAAGCCGATCCCGTAAAGAAAGAAGCCATTGCTAAAGAAATCAATGAACTGACTGTAGAAGCTGCTAAAGTAAGTGTATCTACCGAATTCATGAATCTGATAGAAAGTATGGGTGGAAAGGGATTGAATGCCGGAACAAGTTTCGATGTGACATATTATCACAACTCATTCCCTCCTTATCAAATCAATAAATGGTTGGAAATCTACTCACAACGTATGATCAACCCGGTATTCCGTACTTTCCAGACCGAATTGGAAAGTGTATACGAAGAATACAATATGTATAAGGATGATCCAGGAAGCGTACAGCAGGAATTTATTTCCAGCAAAGCATACGAAGGACACCCTTATGCACGTCCTATCATCGGATTACCGGAACACCTGAAAAACCCACGTTTGAGTAAGCTGATCGACTATTATAACGATTGGTACACTCCGGAAAACATGGTGCTCATCCTCGTTGGTAACGTAGATGCTAAACAAATCAGCGGACGTATCAACGCTACTTTCGGACGCCTGCAAGCTAAACCGACTCCCGAACGTAAAACTTATCCCGACCTTGAAATCAAAGGTCGTAAGCAATATAATGCAAAGGTTGGTTATTATCCCAATGTATGCCTCGTATACAAAGGTGTACCTTCCGGACACCCCGATGAAAAACCTTTGGATATCGCCATGTCTCTGTTGAGCAACAACAGCAACACCGGTACACTGGACAAACTGACTATTGACGGTGAGTTGACTCAAGGTTATGCTTATTCAGACAGTCGTCGCGAACAGGGTCGTAATATCGTACGTTGTATCCCTCTCTACGATGAAAATCAACGTCGCTTCGAATCAAACAAGAGCGCTGAAAAGAAAGCTCTGAAAGCTATCGAAAAAGTAGCTAACGGTGAATTTGAAGAATGGCAAATCAATTCTATCAAGAACAATATGTGCCGTGATTTCGACCGCAGAATGGAATCTAACACTTACAAGGCACATATGTTGATGAATGCTTTCATCAGCGAAGAAGACTTGGGACAAGTTCTCAACTACAAAGATGAAGTAATGGCCATCACAACAGAGGATATCAAACGTGTGGCCAAGCAATACCTGACGAATGATTATCTTGCCATTTACATTGAAAAAGGAAAGCTTGATAAGAGTACCAAAATTAAGAAACCTGGATATAAACCTATCGAACCTCCTGTAGGCAAACAATCACTGTATGCTACGCAATTCAAGAACATGCCTATCGGACAAGTAGACGAGAAGTTCGTCAACTTCGCTGACGTACAAAGCAAACAGTTGAACGACCGCTCTAAAATGTACTATACACAGAATCCGGAAAATAATGTATTCAGCTTAACACTGCGTTACGGTGTTGGTGAACGCGAATTCCGCAAACTGGGTATTGCAGCAGACCTGATGAATAATGCAGGTATCATGGGTGCTTACGAGCCGCAACAATTGAAAGAAGAGCTTGGTAAACTGAATGCTACTTGTGAAGTAAGTGCTAACAGCAACTATCTCTACATCACCATGGAAGGTTATGAAGAAACTTTGCCGCAAGCTTGCCAACTCCTCGCCCGTCAAATTCTGATGCCGAAACTGGACGAAAAGCAGCTGAGCCGTATCAAAGGCTCTATGTTGGGTAGCCGTCAGCAACGCAAGGAAAATGTGAACGCTTTGTCCAACGCACTTATGCAATACATGATTTACCAGGATAAATCATCCTACATCGATGAACTGACTGATAAGGAAGTTTACGAACTGCAGATTTCCGAGCTGACAGGTGACATCAACCGTGCAGCTAACTATGAAGCAGAAATCTTCTATTGCGGAACAATGCCTTTCGACAATGCTTATGAAGTTCTCAGCAAAAACCTGCCGCTGGTTGCCAACGAAAAACCGACTACTTCACCGCAGGACAAAACGATGGCTACCGTAACGGAGAACACTGTTTACTTCCTGCCGAACTCTGATGCTGAACAGGCTCAAATCTACTTCTTCATGCCAATGGAGAAATTCGACAAGAAAGATGACGTGATTCGCGATGCATTCAATCAATATTTCTCTGGTGGTTTCAACGGATTGGTATTGGATGAAATCCGTGGAAAACGTTCTATGGCTTATTCAGCCGGAGCATATATCGGTACACCTTCATTGCCTGGCAACCCGACTTATTTGTTCGGTAACATCGGTACGCAGAATGATAAAGCCAACGATGCATTGGATGTATTCATGGGTCTGATTACAGATATGCCAAAGAATGCTGACCGTATAGACAACATCAAGAGTTACATGCGCCAGGAGATGCTGACTACACATCCTTCTTTCCGTAACAAAGCCGAGTACATGAGATCACTGCAACGCGTAGGCTATAACGATGATCCTACCAAGGAAAATCTGCCTAAGGTTGATGCGCTGACTTTCGATGATATCGTGAAGTACTACGAAGAAAATGTCAAAGGTAAACCATACTGTATCGGTATTATGGGTAACCCGAAAGATATCGACGTGAAGAAGCTGGAGAAATACGGCAAAGTAGTGAAACTGAATGAAAGAAAATTGTTCAACACGAAAGACGCAATGTTCTAACAAGAATCTCCTTTAATTAAAAAGGGTATCACCTCTTCTTCCGGTGATACCCTTTTCTTTTTCCATTCGCTTTTGCAATTATTCAGTTTGCCCTTGGAACAAAGTCTTTAATCCTTGTCTTTATCTTCTACTTCTGCTGCACTTCCCGAGAGAATCGGCAGACAGATATTATACTTCACAGCCAGAATACGTGTGACGAATACTGAAATACCGCCTGCCACCTGACATCCGTATGAATGTATCCCGATAAGATCGCATATCCAGTAAACCGTACCACCTACTACGCATGCCATAGCATAAATTTCTTTTCGGAAAATCAGTGGAATTTCATTGATAAACACATCACGGATTACACCACCTGCAGCACCTGTAATACTACCCATAATGATAGCTACCCAGAACGGATATCCCAGTGCAATACTTTTTCCCACACCGACCACTGTGAACAGTGCCAAACCAATGCTGTCGAATATAAAGAAGGTGTTATGCAAATGAATCAAATGTTTTCCAAAAAGAATCACCCACAGCAAGGCCAGTCCCGTACAAATCAAATAGATAGGATCCGTCATCCAACCTGGAGTGACACCCAGCAATACATCACGTATCGTACCGCCACCAATGGCAGTTACAAAACCTACTACATACGCCCCGAACCAGTCGAACCGCTTTGCCGAAGCCAGCCGAATGCCACTGATTGCAAAAGCAAACGTACCTATAAAATCGAGTATTTGAACAAATGTTGGCATGATAGTCAATGATTAACGTTAAATGTTTAATGATTTATAATTGCTATTCATTAAAATTATTGGCAAAGTAACGAATAATTTCCCTAAGAAAACGTATTTTTGTCTCATCAATTTATATGCAATGAAAATAACAATCGTATCGGGTGCACGCCCCAACTTCATGAAAATAGCCCCTATCACCCGGGCAATTAAAGCCGCACAAGAAGCCGGAAAGAAGATTTCATACCGTCTCATTTATACCGGACGGCAAGACGATACCAGTCTGGATGCCTCTCTGTTCTCTGATCTGGACATGAAGAAACCCGATGGTTATCTTGGAGTGAGCGGACATGACCAATCGGAAGTGACGGCTGCCATCATGCTTGCCTTCGAAAAGGAATTGAACACACATCCCGCCCAGGTAGTTCTTGTTGTAGATGACCTTACGGCCACCATGAGTTGTTCTATCGTTGCCAAAAAGCGCGGGCTGAAAGTCGCACACCTCATTGCCGGTACTCGTTCGTTCGATATGAATATGCCTCGCGAAGTGAACCGTACCATTGTAGATGCCATTTCCGACTATCTGTTTACCGCAGGTATGGTGGCTAACCGCAACCTGAATCAGGAAGGCATGATTCCCGAATACATCCACTATGTAGGTAATATTCTGATAGATACTGTCCGCTATAACCGTCACCGCCTCTTGCAACCCGTATGGTTCTCTACCATGGGATTGAAAGGACACAGCTATCTATTGCTCACTCTCAATCGTCACGAGTTGCTGAACAAAAAGAATGTGCTTAAATCTCTGATACAAACATTAGTGGATAAATCCGGAGGTATGCCCATCATTGCTCCGCTGCACCCATACGTGCAGAAGGCTATCAAGGCGCTGGAAATTCCTGCACCAAACCTACACATTCTACCGCCTCAAAGTTACCTGCACTTCGGATATCTTATTAACCATGCCAAAGGTATCATCACAGATTCCGGTAACATTGCAGAAGAAGCTACTTTCCTTGACGTTCCCTGCATCACACTCAACTCTTATGCCGAACATCCCGAAACCTGGCGTGTAGGTACTAATGAATTAGTGAACGAAGACCCCGTTGCATTTGCCGCCGTACTTGAAACGTTGATGCATGGCGAATGGAAACATACCACGCTGCCCGATCGTTGGGACGGACGTACAGCGGAACGTATTGTGCAAACGTTGATTAATGGAGAATTAAAGTAACCTGATTGTTATATCCCATTTTCGTTAAAGCCTGTTGCCGCCATTGAAGCGCTTCAGGCATCAAAGGGATATGATATAATTCACGGAGAGCCATAATTTGCGCTTCTTGTCCGTCAGCAATTGTACATACTTCCTCAAAACCTGGATCCGGAATCATCATCGAATTCACCAGACAATGTCCATATCCTTTCATCAAAGAATATATCAGTTTCAGTTTGATTCCTGTATTCTGGAAAGTCAACAGTAGATGGATACGTGCAAAAGCTATCAGAGAGTTCATTTCTTTTTGTGAAGGATTTGTAACAAGAGATACATTCGGAATTCTGGAAATTCTCTCTTGTAAATGCTTACCGGGATTTTTACCGGCAATAACCACCTGCATATCTATATCCAACTTAGGCACCAAGTTATCCAGAATATAATTAATCACCCGAACATTCTCAAGAACAGACAGATTTCCATGATATAATATGTACTTCTCATTATCCTGAATTACATCCGTCACAGTTTTTACACTAATGCTATCAAAGAAACAAGGCAAGCAATAAGTCAATACCGAAGGATATTTCTGAGTGAAATAGACAGCATCCGTATTGGTAATAGCCAATATTTTATCAGCATACAGTAATATCCGCTCATAATGTTTTAATTTCCAAGCTTCCAAATAATAATAACACTTCTCATGCCAAGAGACACACGACTTCCCCAGAAAATGATAATAATCATGCTCTACATTATGCATCCTTACCCATTTTTGCCTGTCTCTCAATAAAGAATTTGAGAGGAAATAACAGGTGTGCAGTCCTTCAAACAGAATCGGAGAATTGTCCTCACACAAACGTTCCAGTAATAACTTACTCCTCCTACTGTAAACAATATAAGGAAGAAAAGAAAACATAGAGCGCCAACCTGTAAAACGTTCGTAATAGTAGACGGTATCAGCCACCTTAAGCAAATCAGGTTGTTCATCCACCCCATATCTATATGTATGCAAAACAATCGAACAACCAGCCTCTTTCAGTGCCTTCAGCTTATAATACACATCTATCACCCCCCCATAATCAGGAGGGAATGGCACTTGAAAACTAACAACATGGAGTTTCATATATAACTTTTATAGTTAAGCAGTGACAGGGTTTATTCATCCCTGCAAAGGTAACATAAAATATAAAAAACACGCATTTTTTCTTTTGTCTTGATATAAAAGAAGAGTACATATAAACATTCCTCTTATTTCTTTAGATTATATTTACTTCTTATTTAATGGTAATTTGCTACCTTTGCACCCTCATACTGACTTAAATATGAAACAACAATATACAACTATCATCCTTTTTCTGCTGTCACTATTTGTTGCACATAGTGCATCCGCACAGATAAAAGGTGTCGTTACCGACTCCCTGACCAACGAACCATTAATGTACATCACCGTTCAATACGAGGGAAAAGGTGTAGGTGCTATCACCAATGCCGAAGGAGAATATACAGTAGAAACCCGCAAAGGTTGGAATGAGCTTACATTCTCCGCCATCGGATATGTGACCAAGAAAGTCACACTAACCCCTAACACCAGAGTGCTGAATGTAAAAATGGCGCCTGCTGATGTCATGCTCTCTGAAGTAGTGGTAAAACCTCAAAAGGAGAAATACTCCAGGAAGAATAACCCTGCCGTAGATTTCATGAGAAAAGTCATCGAAAATAAGAAAGAACTGAAACTGGAAGCCAATGACTTCTATCAGTACCAGAAATATGAAAAGATGAAGATGTCCATGAACGACGTCACTCCAGAGAAGATGGAGAAAGGCATCTATAAAAAATTCTCATTCTTTAAGGACCAGGTAGAAATATCGCCTAAGACCAACAAGATGATTCTCCCCATTTCCATCAAAGAGACGTCTTCAAAAACCATCTATCGTAAAAGTCCCAAAAGCGAAAAGACTATTATCGAAGGTATGAATTCCAGCGGTATTGAAGAATTCTTCAACACTGGAGATATGCTGGGAACCATCCTGACCGATGTATTCTCTGACGTCAATATCTATGATGACGACATCCGCCTGTTGCAACGCCGCTTCGTCAGCCCTATCGGACGAGGCGCTATCAGTTTTTATAAGTTCTATCTTATGGATACTATTATGGTGGACCGCCAGGAATGTGTACACCTTACTTTCGTTCCACAGAACTCGCAGGACTTTGGTTTTACAGGGCATCTCTATGTCGTGAAAGACTCCACCTATGCAGTGAAAAAATGTACCATGAACCTCCCTAAAAAGACTGGTGTAAACTTCGTGGACAATCTTGATATTGTGCAGCAGTTTGAACAGATGCCGGATGGCAACTGGGTACTGACAGATGACGACATGACTGTAGAATTGCAATTCGTGAAAGGTTTACAGGGGCTTGAAGTACAACGTACTACCAAGTACAGTAATTACAAATTTGAAGATATAGAGCCCCGTCTTTTCCGTCTGAAAGGTAATGTCATCAAGGAAGCCAATATGCTTAACAAAAGCGATGAATACTGGGCTTCGGTACGCCAGGTTCCCCTCACCAAAAAGGAGAGTAACATGGACGTATTTATGAATCGCATCGAACAAATCCCAGGCTTCAAGTATGTTATCTTTGGTGCAAAAGCCCTGATAGAGAACTTTGTGGAAACAGGAAGCAAAAAGCATCCCAGCAAGTTCGACTTCGGCCCTATCAATACCAGTATCACAAGTAATTATGTAAACGGTACACGTTTCCGCCTCAGTGGTATGACTACCGGTAACTTCGACCCGCACTGGAGTTTCAGTGGATATGGTGCTTATGGTACAAGAGATAAGAAATGGTTCTATAAAGGTCAGGCAGCCTATTCATTCAATAAGCGTGAGTATGTGTTATGGGAATTCCCTAAACATTATATCGCTTTCGATTACAGCTACGATGTCATGTCTCCGATGGACAAATACCTCTCAACAGATAAAGACAATATGTTTGTAGGCTGGAAGTGGACAAAGGTAGACCAAATGTCATATATGCGCGATGCTACCCTGACGTATGAGTTGGAAACGAATGCCGGTTTCTCCATCAAAGCTATGGCACGCCACCGCAACGACGAACCTGCCGGCGGTATATTGCAATATTGGAAGAACGACGGCAACATAGCTGGTTCATGGGATGATACAAATACATTCGTCAAAGATATCACCACAACTGAGCTTGGCGTTACCCTACGTTATGCTCCGGGGGAAACATTTGTCAATACGAAGCAACGTCGTGTTCCGGTGTCTCTGGATGCTCCGATCTTCTCTCTTTCCCATACCATTGGTCTGAAAGGTGTGCTGGGTGGTGAATACAACTTCAATCTTACAGAAGCCAGTATCCGCAAACGTTTCTGGTTTGGCTCCTGGGGTAAACTAGACATCACCGCCCGTGCCGGTGCACAATGGAATACGGTACCGTTCCCTTTACTGAATCTGCCCATGGCAAACCTTTCATATATCACCCAGCACAATGAGTCCTTCAGTCTTATCAACAATATGGAATTCCTGAATGACCGTTATGCCTCTCTTGCCATCACTTATGATATGAACGGGAAGCTGTTCAATCGTATTCCCCTCATTAAAAAGCTAAAATGGCGCGAAACTTTCCGTATCCGTGGTATGTACGGAACACTTACGGATAAGAATAACCCATATAAGAGCCACAATGACGAATTGTTCCTCTTCCCTATGCGCGACGGTATGCCTACCAGCCATGTGATGGGTAGCACTCCTTATTTGGAAGCCAGCGTAGGTATCTACAACATTTTCAAACTGTTGCATATCGAATATGTACGCCGCCTCACTTACACGGATATTCCAGGTGTAAAGAAAGGAGGCATACGCTTTATGATATTAATGATATTCTAACATAGCAACTTAGTGATGAATGATTAGCATGGTTACTAAACACTAATTACTAAACGTTAAACACTTATTCACATGACCCCCTTAGCAGAAAGGCTTCGTCCTAAAACTTTAGATGAATACATCGGTCAGAAACATTTAGTAGGACCAGGTGCAATACTACGCAAGATGATTGATGCGGGACGTATCTCTTCATTTATTTTGTGGGGGCCTCCGGGTGTAGGAAAAACCACACTGGCACAGATCATTGCCAATAAACTGGAAACTCCATTCTATACACTGAGTGCTGTTACCAGTGGTGTGAAAGACGTACGAGAAGTGATAGAACGCGCCAAGAGCAACCGCTTCTTCTCACAAGGCAGCCCCATACTGTTCATTGATGAAATCCACCGTTTCAGTAAATCGCAACAAGATTCTTTGCTTGGTGCTGTGGAACAAGGTACAGTGACATTGATAGGCGCCACTACAGAGAATCCCTCTTTTGAGGTAATCCGTCCATTGCTGTCACGATGCCAACTCTATGTACTGAAGTCTTTGGAGAAAGAAGACCTCATGGAATTACTGCAACGTGCCGTCACCACTGACCATATTCTGAAAGAACGTAAAATCGAACTGAAAGAAACGACTGCCATGCTCCGCTATAGTGGTGGAGATGCACGCAAACTGCTTAATATTTTGGATCTTGTAGTTTCTTCCGAAGCCAATGATCCGGTGGTCATTACTGATGAGATAGTAACCGAACGCCTGCAACAAAATCCCCTGGCTTACGACAAAGATGGAGAAATGCATTATGATATCATATCTGCTTTCATCAAGTCTATTCGTGGCAGCGATCCCGATGGTGCCATATATTGGCTGGCTCGTATGGTAGAAGCCGGGGAAGACCCTGCTTTTATTGCCCGCCGACTCGTCATCTCCGCATCGGAAGACATCGGACTGGCAAATCCAAATGCTATGCTGATTGCCAATGCTTGCTTTGATGCTGTAATGAAAGTGGGCTGGCCCGAAGGACGTATTCCACTGGCAGAGGCTACTATTTATCTTGCTACAAGCCCGAAGAGTAATTCCGCCTACATGGCCATCAACAATGCCTTGGAACTTGTACGGGAAACGGGCAATCTACCCGTTCCTCTACATTTGCGCAATGCGCCCACCAAACTGATGAAACAGTTAGGATACGGTGATAACTATAAGTATGCGCACGATTATCCCGGTCATTTCGTTAAGCAACAATTCATGCCCGATGAGTTGAAGAACCGCCGTCTTTGGGAAGCACAAGACAATGCTGCCGAGCAGAAACATGCAGAACGCATGAAAGCATTATGGGGGGAGGATAAATTAAAGAAAATGTAGAGCAGAAGCAATAGTATGCAAACTATCCAATGCCAATTCCTTATCAAATATAAATTCCCTCCCTGTTAATTCTTTTTTTCAAATGAGTATTCATCTGCTCTCGTATTCTAACTAGATCAACTGGACATCCCAGAAGCTCTTCCAACTCACTCTGAATACGATCTAACGTAAGAAGAGAAGGTGCATTACCTTCGTAACAAATATCGACATCGCTATGTTCCGTTTGTTCTCCACGAGCTACTGAGCCAAAAATACCTAAACGATTAAAACCATATTTACGGGCATTTACCTGCTTATACAGCCTCAATATTTCTAATATTTCCGGAGTAGATTTCATATCAGCACAAATTTAGATTCACACAAAGGTAGAAAAAGATAAGAAGAAAACAAATCTTTTCCCTAAATTTGCGTACTCACTTTAAACATAAACAGAATGAGAACTGTAGTATTAGACGGTTACACCGCAAATCCTGGTGATCTTTGCTGGGACAAATTGAAAGAGTTTGGCGAATGCGTAATTTATGATCGTACCGCCCCCGCCGAAGTACTGGAACGTGCTGCCGGTGCAGAAGCCCTCCTCACCAATAAAGTAGTGATCAACAGCGAAATGATGGCTGCCCTGCCCGATCTGAAATACATCGGCGTGCTGGCTACAGGCTACAACGTAGTAGACATAGCTGCCGCCCGTGAACGTGGCATCATCGTCACCAACATTCCCGCATACAGTACCCCCTCTGTTGGACAAATGGTATTTGCCCACATACTGAACATTACCCAGCAGGTACGCCATTACTCCGAAGAGGTCAGCAGAGGAGACTGGAGCAAGAGCCCTGACTTTTGCTTCTACAATACCCCACTTATTGAATTGCTCGGCAAGAAGATAGGAATCATCGGTCTGGGACAGACCGGATATAACACTGCCCGTATAGCCATTGGCTTCGGAATGAAGGTATGGGCCTATACTTCTAAATCGCGTCTGCAACTCCCACCCGAAATCAGAAAAGCAGATCTCGACCAATTATTTCACGAATGTGACATCGTCAGCCTGCATTGTCCGTTGAACGACAGTACTCGCGAAATGGTCAATGCCAGCCGTCTCTCTTTAATGAAACCTACCTCCATCATTATCAATACCGGGCGTGGGCCACTCATTAATGAACAAGATCTCGCCAATGCCTTGAATACCGGACAAATATATGCCGCCGGACTGGATGTTCTTTCCGAAGAACCACCTCGTTCAGACAATCCGTTATTGACTGCACGAAATTGCTTCATTACCCCACACATTGCCTGGGCCAACTTTGAAGCACGCCAGAGACTGATACATATAGCAGTTAGTAACCTGAAAGCATACGCGGAAGGGAAACCGGTAAATATTATAAAATAACATTCCTTTAATAAACATGGGAAAATCAGAAATTCACAGTCTCTTCCGCAGTATTCCGGTGATCCTGACAATCATTCTGGCTACTGTTACTATTATCTCCGCCTTTTCCGGGAACTTTGATCCTGCTAATTCCAAATATATGCCTGTGTTGGGATTAGCTCTTCCTGTATTGCTGATATGCAATCTGCTGGTTGCTATCTGTTGGGCATTTGCCCGCAGTCGCTGGATCCTCATCCCTTTTGCGGCATTGGCCTTCAATTACGGTTATATACTTTCCGTTTTTCAATTCAATTTTACAAAAAAAATCCCTGAAGGACATTACAGTAGTAACTATGCCGATGGATATCTGAAAGTAGCCACTTATAATGTCGGCAATTTTGGTACCGAGATCACCGGCTACTCCTGCAAAGAGATTGCCCGCTACATGAAACAGCAAGAAGTCGATGTACTCTGCTTCCAAGAATTCGGCGACAATCAGCACTTTCCGATGGACAGCATCCGCAATGTATTTTCCCACTGGCGATATGCCCTGATACCCACTGAAGACTCCATCAGCGGAGTGCTCCCTATCGCCATATTCAGCCGTTACCCACTCATCAATCCCCGTTTTATTTCTTATCCGCAAAGTGCCAACTGCAGCATGCAGTGCGACATCATATTAGGAAGAGACACTGTCCGTCTGCTCAACAACCACTTGCAGACTACCAGTGTCAATCAAAACCGTCGGAAATGGGAACGTGGTCTTAACAATACGAATGACACCCGTCGTGAAGTGGAAGTTGTACAAGGTGCTATCAACACTTTGCACGACAACTTTGTGAAGCGTGCCGAACAGACAGACAGTATCCGTCAGTTGGCCCTTGCCAGTCCTTACTCCGTAGTAGTGTGCGGTGACTTCAACTCTTTGCCGTCTTCCTACACCTATGCGGAATTAAGTGATATACTTAAAGACGGGTTCCGCACCAGTGGACGGGGTTACATGTATACCTTCCGCTACTTCAAGCGTTTGTTGCGTATCGACTATATTTTCCATTCACCTGCCATTCAGGGGTATCGCTACTACTCGCCTGATCTGGACTTATGCAGTGACCACAACCCGGTGCTGATGGAAATGAAAATAAAGAAATAAATCTAAATCATTCATCTAAAACATTTGCTTATGAAAAGACAACTACTCCTATTTATTCATTTATTACCTGCATTGCTGTTTGCACAGCAAGAAGTTATCTTCCCTGATGATTTTAAAACGAACGCTTTAGATGGGAAAGAAGTGACTATTACTAATACACTGACGCTGACAAACAATTACAGCTATGCCTACGGTTCAATCACTCTTTCTGACGGTCCGCTATGGACTCCCACAGAAAAGAATCTACCCGGTGTAGAGATGTTCAATCAAAAGAATAAAGAGAATCAAGATAATCAGATCACTGTAAAGCAAGGAGTTTACTCATTCACTGATGCAAATGGTACCTGTCGTATCGGACAGACCGTAGCAAAACTGACCGGAACCGCCAGTTACAGTAATGGTAAATACACCATTACGTTAACAAAGAAACCGGAATTTCAAGGCAATGAACGTCCCATAACCTGTGAGATTGAAGAAGATTATAATTTGAAAGTTGTCAGTTTTAATGTCGAGAACTACAAGGGAACTAATGACGTACAGCGCACCAAAATAGTAGCTGCACTGAAAGCTATGGATGCCGATATCTATGCCCTACTTGAAGTTTTTGGCAACTCTTCACTGAATGATCTTTGCACTGCATTGAACACTGCCTGTCAAACAGACCAATATAAGTACATTGAGAATTCAACAGCTAATCAAGGCATGGCTTGCTTCATTTATAACAGTAATACGGTAACTCCTTTTAGAGATCTCCAAAAAAACAAACTAGCTGACAACGGATATCTACCTGACCGAAAGATAGCACAGGCTTTTGATCTCAAGGCTAATAATGAGCGTTTTATCGTTTGCTTAAATCACTGGAAAGCAAAAGATAATAGCTATAATAAACCAGATGAATATGCCGATACAGGTGATGGTCAAGGTAGTCATGTTCTGCGCCGTGTGCACGAAGCTGAAGCTACTCTTGAATTTATCAAAACTGTTACTGCCTATTTTGAAGATGAAGATGTCCTCATCGTGGGCGACTTAAATTCATACTCCAAAGAAGATCCCATCCGAGTACTGGAAGAAGGCGAATTGATAAATGAACTTCAAAAATATGCACCTAATGAATACAGCTATGCCTTTTTTAGCAACAATAGCTACACAACCGGTTATTTAGACCATAGTTTTGCTACTGCTACATTGGATGCTCAAATACGTTATGCTCATCCTTTTCATATCAATGCCGATGAGCCTGATGCACTTAAAATTGGAGGTAAACCGCAAGAAGACAATATGTACCGCTGCTCCGACCATAATCCTATCGTTACTTTCATAAAGCTGGGTACTACTACAGGCATCGAAAACCCTACTCTTTCGCGCCCTGATTTTCAGCTGACCGGTGATCCACGCAATGGTTATCTTACTTTGGTGAGTAATACCGACTTTGTACTCACCCGTGCCGAGATTGTCAATATCAGCGGACAAGTCATTGTTGCATATGATACCAGCAACACCAGAAATACAGAAAACCATTTCACATTGCCTGTAAAAAGTTTGGTACGTGGTTTCTATCTGGTGCGTGCTTACGATGCACAAGGTAAGTGTACTACATGCAAGGTAGTGCTTCCTTAAGCCTCAAACAAGTTCTCACTGTACAAACACGAAAAGCAGTCATGTCTTAAAAGCCACACTTTATCACCTCAAATGCTATAGGTTATCTATGGCATTTGAGGTGATAAAGTGTGGCTTTCCAAACAATAAAGAGTATTAATACTATCACCAGAGCTGGTATTCCTCTGGCATGATCAACAACAACTAAACCATCAGCAGCTATTTTTCTTTTTCTGTTGTTATTATTATATCTTTTGTCTTCTTTATTAGCAAAAGAAATCGCATGAACCATGCAGAAAAGATACATGTATTCTACCTAAGCACGCAATTCGGGTAGTAATACCAATTACTCAATAATAAACTAGTAAACACCAATACCTTTAAATATTTCTTTGGACACTAAGTTCTGTATACTAAAGTCTTACATTGTCGTTAGTGGGTGCTGGAAAAAAATATCTTCATATTTTCTTATCCTTTATGTGGCTCTGCAAAAGTAAGCATTAAAGCAACTGTGAGTTGGTGCACGTTTCCAGTCTGTTTCTGTATCAGAAAACTAATGGAAAATATTTTTAATTAAAAATTGCACCTAATCTTAATTATCACATTTAAAGATTTTAACAGTCAAAATTACATCGGTAAATTACTAATTTATATTATTTTCTGCACATTTATATTTTACAATAGGAGCAGTACAAAAAAAGGCTACCTCAATTTCTAAGGTAGCCTTTTCTATAAAACTTAAGATTTCATTTATTTCGGTATCCCTACATAAATATTATCCAGTTGATAAGTAGTAGAAACCAAATTATCACCCTTTGTACCATTACCCAGATATTTGAAGCCAATATATATCGTCTTACCTGTATAAGCAGAAAGATCTATAGTATGATTGGTCCAGTTTGAATCATAACCACCTACAGAAGACTTATCAATCACTAAACTAGAAGTCAAATCAGTCCAAGTTGAAGAAGCAATACTTCCCGGTTCTCCATTAAAGTCTTCAGAAACCATCACACTGAATGCATCACCATTATAATAACCCAACTTCATATCGAACTTCAATACCATATCCATTCCTAATTTCAAAGCAGGGGTCATCAGCCAATTCTCTAATACGCCTTCGTGCTTATTTGCAGAAATATTTGCATACAAATTACCACTGAATGATCTATATTCCCAGTCATAAGAGCCTTGTAACAAAGCATTCAGCCAACCATTTAAAACAACTTTTTCATAGGCAACACCCGATTCAAAGTTTTCATCCAATACCACTTCTGCAATTTCACTTGGTAAACTCACTGTCCACTTGCTTTCGTTATTATCAACTTTGGCACGAGCCTCTTTTTCAACAGTATTAGTATTCGTCACACTCTCTTCACGAGATACCTTGATATTATCAAGCTGAATTGTGGTATTAACAGAGGAAGAACCTGAATATTTAAAAGCGATATACACATTCTTACCAGCATATTTATCCATATTCATAGTACCGGCAGTAGCTAATTTCCCATAGCCACTGACTGGTTCCTTAGGAATATTAAAGCTAGAGGTTACATCTACCCATGTAGCTCTCTCCAGATTAGCCTTACTTGCAGCTCCAACATAATCTTCTGAAATAAGAACTGAAAGCACATCTCCTTTATAATATCCGGTACAAACATCAAAGCTAAACAAATCCCCTTTAGTAATCATTGTATTAGGAGAAATAAACCAATTGACTGTATTAGCTCTTACATTGCCACATTGAGTATAGGTGTTTCCACTATAACTTTGATCTTGCCAGGTATTAGTACCTTCCAATATAAAATTAGTCCAACCTGGAATTTCTGTAACATCATATACCGTAACATTTCTTTGGAAATCAACATCTAGTGCACTGATTTCAGAAACAATTGTTTCTTTCTGAATCAAATTATATTTAACTGTGGCTTCTGAACCTTTCTCTGCAGTATAATAATTCTTATTCAACCATTCTTCTATTTTAGTCTTGGCTACAGCTTTCGGATCATCAGAGTTATCTTCACCCTGATTAAAGCCGTTAGCTCCCGTATAAGTTCCGCCATAAGTCAACTGTAATTTGACTAAATTGTCCGGAGTATATTCTTGAAAACCATCAAAATCGGGTTCATGATTACATGAGGTAAACATGAATGCCAATGCTGCAGTTGCTAATAATATCTTTTTCATATTCATCAATTCTTTTACTATCATAAAATTAGAATCTAACCTTCATACTCATAGACCATGTACGTCCAAAGCCATAGAATACAGTTGCATCTTTCCAACCATGACCACCAGTTTTGGCACCATTGTCTGTAGCATCCGTAATATACTGTTCATTCAAGAGGTTATTACAATTAGCATTCCATGTTGCATCCAAACCTGCAAATTTGAAACGATAACTGATATTTGCATCAAACGTAAATGCAGATGGAATACGCCATGGTTGTGCCACATCTACCGGATCACCATTAAGAGCACCAGTTGTGATCAATCCTGCAATATCATAATCAGAATAATTACGTCCGTAGAAGTTTCCATCAACGCCAATACGAAGCCCTTTCATTACTTCATAATTCAATCCTAAAGCAGCTGTAGTTTGAGCAGAGTTACCAATTTTTATATCCTTGGTATTCATCAAAAGCTTAGCATGTTCAGGCGAACCCGGAGTTACTTCCATCATATTTTTATCTACAGCTTGTCCATTTTGATTATACATATAACCTAATACGCCATCTTTAGTCATTGTCCAATCACCGAATGAGAACATACCGTTTATAGTCAAGTTACGTACTGGGCGGAACTGGAAGTCCAATTCTATACCTTGGTGAAGTTCATTCACTCCATTCAAATATACATAAGAACTTTCCTGAGCAACAGTCAAACGTTTCTGAATAGTACGATCATTCCAAGTTGTACGATATAAGTTCAAATTAGCAGAGAACAGACTAGATACATAACCATAACCTAATTCAAAAGAGAAAACTCCTTCATTCTTGCAGTTCGGATTAAACTCATTACTAGTCTGAGAGTTCAAGAAAATACCACCTGAGAAGTACGGAGTACGGGAATAATAACCAATATTAGCAAATATATTATTATGAGAATCCAGATTATAATTGAGACCTCCCTTAATACCATAACCAACTTTTGTTTTCTTAGGAGATTCTTCATTGTCTGCATAGAAATAGTCTTTACGCCAGTTAGTAGCAGCATTCACATTGCCAGATACAATTACAGAAAGTTTATCCTGTGTATACTCTAACTGTCCGAAAGCTCCATATTGAGCAATATAACTATCAAAATTACGATATACGACATCACCTACTCCCAAACGTGCATTTTGCCATGCAATATCATCTTTCTTATAAGGTACGCTTGCTCTATCCGTATCTACAACATAGGCACCACCCAATAAATCGGCAACTTCAGCCTTGTGTCCACCATTATAATAACGTAAGTCGATACCACCTTGCAAATTAAAGTTATCATTCAATTGATTACTATAAGTAGAAAGTAAACCATACCACATGTGGGTATTCTTATTCTTTGCCAGAGCTGCAATACTACCATTATTTGATTTTGCATTGTCTTCCATCAAAGCACCAAAATCAAAAGTACCATCAACTTTACGATAATTTGTATTAGGAATACCATTCGTTGCACCATAAAGTTTTGAATAGGAAGCACCTACACCACGATAACCATAACCATCGCCAATAGACAAATAAAGTGAAGAAGACAAACTTGATTTACGATCAATTTCCCAAACATGATTCAGAGAGATCTGAGGCTTGTGATACACATTATAACTCGTTCCCGTCATAATATTCCCATTCATATCATAACCAAAAGCTGCATTATAACGATAACCAACACCGTTATTAATTTTCTTCTGCTTATCCCATTCTTCAATAGTCAATTCATCATAACGTTTATTATGAGTCTGAGGAGCACCAGTTGCAGTCAAAGACAAAGAATGATTATCTCCAATACGCTTAGAAATATTCACAAACCAAGAATATGCATCAAATTCACAACCTTGGACATAACCGTCACCCCAAGTTTTTGCACCTAATACAGAAAAAGCCCAACCATCTTTAGTCAATCCTGAAGACAAACTAAATAATACTTTATTATAGCCATCATTACCAATTCCATAGGATAATGTACCGCCTTGCTTTGCATCTATAGAGTTCGTTATGACATTAATAGAACCTCCGACAGAAGGAGAAGAAACTTTAGAAGCTCCCAAACCTCTCTGAACCTGCATAGAACGAGTAACATCTGACAAACCAGCCCAATTAGACCAGTAAACGCCTCCCCACTCCATATCATTCATCGGGACACCATTAATCATAATACCTACGTTAGTCTGTCCGAAACCACGTACAGTAACGCGCGATTCACCAAAACCTCCATTATCTTTTGAAGCATAGATACCAGGAGTTGATTTCAGAATTTCAGGAAATTCTTGTGAACCCAAACGTTCTGAAATAAATACAGGGTCGACAGTAGAAACAGCAACCGGAGTTTTACGAGAAACAGCGATGGAAGAAGTAATCGTCACGTCATTCAGCATCACTGCATCTGGCTCCATCTTGATAATACCTAAATCTACTGAAGATTTTTTCTGTGTAACTTTCGTCTTTAAATCTTTATATCCAACGTACTTGAATACCAATGTAGCATTAGGCCCAACTTTTTGTGTAAAGTTTCCATCGATATCCGTTACACTACCCTGGCTAGTACCCTCTACTACGACAGAGGCGCCTATCAACGGTTCGCCTGTTTCTGAGTCAACAAGCTGCCCCTTCACTGTAGTCTGGGCAAATGCCGCAGCACTGAATACAGACAGCACAGCCACTAACAGGAAATGAATTAGATGTTTTTTCATACTTCTGTTTTTTGTTAATTAAATGTGTTAATTAAATATTAAATACTGTTTTAAGACGCAAATATAATTAATAAGATTTAGATTTGTATTACATTTCTGCTACAAAATTTCAGAGTAGATAGGAGTTATTGAGACTTTTTATAACAAGAAAGCCCTACAAGTTTTTTGCAGGGCTTTCTATTTGTCACTAAAATATAATTTATGCTGTCAGATTCCTATCAATCATCAGTCATTCATTAGCTTTCTATAACGAACACGGGTAGGTTCTTCTTTTCCTAAACGTTTCTGTTTATTTTCCTCATATTCTGAATAAGAACCTTCGAAATAGAAGACATTGGAGTCTCCTTCGAACGCAAGAATGTGAGTACAAATACGATCGAGGAACCAACGGTCGTGGCTGATGATTACGGCACATCCGGCAAAATCTTCAAGACCTTCTTCAAGAGCACGAAGGGTATTTACATCTATGTCATTGGTAGGTTCGTCCAGCAAGAGTACGTTACCTTCCTCTTTCAATGCCATAGCAAGGTGCAGACGATTACGTTCACCACCGGAAAGCACACCGCAAAGTTTCTCCTGATCACCACCGGAGAAGTTAAAACGTGACAGGTAAGCGCGCGCATTAATATCGCGTCCACCCATACGAATCAGTTCCGTACCACCGGATATAACCTGATAAACACTCTTATTCGGATCGATGTCACTGTGTTGCTGGTCTACATAAGCCACCTTTACGGTCTCTCCTACTTCAAATTCACCTTTATCTACGGTTTCCAATCCCATAATCAGGCGGAACAGCGTAGTTTTACCGGCACCATTAGGACCGATAACACCAACGATACCATTGGGAGGAAGCATGAAATTGAGATCATCGAATAGTAACTTATCACCATAGGCCTTGGCCACATGTTTCGCTTCGATAACTTTATTACCAAGACGCGGACCATTGGGAATGAAGATTTCCAGTTTCTCTTCCTTCTCCTTGATATCTTCGTTCATCAATTTATCGTAAGAGTTCAAACGTGCTTTTCCCTTCGCCTGACGTGCCTTAGGAGCCATGCGTACCCAATCCAACTCACGTTCCAATGTTTTACGGCGCTTACTCGCTGTCTTTTCCTCCATTTCCATACGCTTGGTCTTCTGCTCCAGCCAGCTGGAGTAGTTACCCTTCCAAGGAATACCTTCACCACGGTCGAGTTCAAGAATCCAACCTGCTACATGATCAAGGAAATAACGGTCGTGAGTAACGGCAATTACCGTACCTTCGTATTGTTGTAAATGTTGCTCCAACCAATCAATAGATTCAGCATCAAGGTGGTTGGTAGGCTCATCCAGCAACAGTACGTCAGGCTTCTGCAACAGCAAGCGACAGAGTGCCACGCGACGGCGTTCACCTCCTGAAAGATGTTCCACACTTGCATCTTCGGGCGGGCAACGAAGGGCATCCATAGCACGCTCCAATTTACTATCCAGATTCCAGGCATCAGTGGCATCGATAATATCCTGCAACTCTCCTTGACGTGCAAATAGTTTGTCCATCTTATCAGCATCCTCATAGTATTCAGGCAGACCAAACTTCTGATTAATCTCTTCATACTCAGTCAATGCATCTACAATGGGCTGCACACCTTCCATTACAATCTCTTTTACTGTTTTTGTAGGGTCCAGATAAGGCTCCTGAGCCAGATAGCCTACTGAGTAACCCGGTGAAAATACCACTTCGCCCTGATAAGACTTGTCCAACCCGGCGATAATCTTCAGCAAGGTAGATTTACCGGAACCGTTCAAACCGATGATACCGATCTTTGCGCCATAGAAGAACGAAAGATAGATGTTCTTCAACACCTGCTTATTGTTCTGCTGAATGGTCTTGTTCAGCCCTACCATAGAAAAGATAATCTTTTTATCGTCAACTGTTGCCATAAAGTTTTAAGTGTATTATATTAATAATGTATTTACTTTAATACTATGCAGCGCTCTTTGCAATCTGCCACAAAACTTTGGCAAAGATAAGAAAAAAAGAGAAATCCTTTTGCTTTTTCAAAAAATGTCTCTATCTTTGCGCCCGCTTAACAGCGATAAAGGTCTGATTCGCTAGCTCAGCAGGTAGAGCACAACACTTTTAATGTTGGGGTCTTGGGTTCGAGCCCCAAGCGGATCACAAAAAAGGAACTTTGAAAGTTCCTTTTTTTTATTCAAAGCGGGCTAAAGCATCTGATTGATAGCTCCTTACAGATCAAAACACAAAGAAGACTTTAACTAAATAACTATATCTAAACTATTTCGTCATGAAGAGAAAATTACTATTGCTGGCCCTTTTGGCCTTATCCTTATCTGCCGTTCAGGCTCAGACTCAACTTAAATGGAATGCTTTATATTGGGCCATGGGCGTAGTGAACATGTCGGCAGAAACCAAACTTGCAGATAAGTGGACATTTAATGGAGATGCCGTATACTCACCCTGGAAAAGCATCGAGGGCAACCCTATGAGATTCGGCCAACTAATTGTAGAAGGCAGATATTACCCTAAAGGAGCATTCAACGGACTCTATGTGGGAGGATATGGCAGTTATCACAGACTGTTTAAATTCACAAAATGGAATTATATCAATCATGATAAATATCAAAAAGGCAACGGCATGTCTTTCGGAGCCACTTTAGGCTATCAAGTTAAAATTAACGACCGTTGGGCAGTGGACCTCTTCGCAAGCTATGGATGGCAACATTCCAGATATAAAGGCTATATTAAATCCACCGGAGAAATGTATGTGGGCAAAAATGCCAGCGCCGAATGGTTACCTTACAAATTAGGCGCATCTTTTGCATATCGGCTGGGAAAGAGATAAACATAGAATAATTCTAAATATCATTAAAAGAGCACGTACCTGATTATCTTTATCAGTACATTTGATTGTTACTCATATATATAACCCATAAAATATAAGTATGTATGAAAGCAATCCGAATTATTTTTTCCTTATTGCTGATTATGGCAATCAGTATACCGACTCTTTCTGCACAAACTAAGAAAGAAAAGAAAGAGCTAAAGAAACAAGCGGTTGAAAAACTCATCACATCCGGGAAATATAAAATAGATGTGAACCGGGCACTTCCTGCAAGGGGACGATCTGTGATGCTGACTTCTCCATATTCTGTAGAAATCAGGAACGATTCCATCATATCCCATCTGCCTTATTATGGAAGGGCCTATTCAATTCCTTATGGTGGCGGAGAAGGGCTTAACTTCAAAGCTCCACTTACCGACTACAAGCTGGATTGGGATAAGAAAGGAACAGCAAAAATTAAATTCACGGCACGGAGCACGGAAGATAAATTCGATTTTGATATTGACATTTTTAGCAACGGCTCCTCTACCATTTTCGTAAACATGCAAAAACGCCAGTCCATCAACTTTCAGGGAGAAGTAGATATGACGGAAAAAGAAATGGAAAAATAAGATATATAACCTGCCAATGATTACCTTTGTGCAATGATATCCCAAATTTATGTACAAAGAATACCCACCCTGTAGCCTGCTCTCCCCCTATATTGACAAATATTGGGAATTTAAAGGCAATCCCGAATATGGAATGCGCATCAACATACTTCCCGACGGATGCACGGATTTTATCTTCACCCTTGGAGAGGCTACACAGACGGTAGATGGTAGGCTAACCATGAAACCTTACCGTTCCTACTTCATTGGACCGATGAATAGTTACTCGGAACTGGTAGCTTATGCGGAAACCGTTCATATGCTGGGAGTCCGTTTTCTACCTTCCGGATTATCACGTTTCATACAATTACCCCTGCACGAACTAACCAATCAAAGAATTTGTGCTGATGAAGTAACTAACTTCTTCGATGCCTCGTTTGCAGAAAGACTATGTGAAGAGAATAACTTTGGAGACAGAATAAATATAATAGAAGAATTATTCATCAAGTCTTTATACAAATATGATCTACAAACGGACCCACAGATTGTGTTTGCCATAGAACAAATAAACCGTCATCAGGGAAAACTCCCGGTACAATCATTAGTGGAAGATATTTGCCTATGCCAACGACAATTCGAACGTAAATTCAAAATGAATACAGGATACACTCCCAAAATATACAGCAGAATTATGCAATTCAAGAATGCGGTAGATTTATTGAGGAGTGCTACCTGCGATAACCTGTTATCTACTGCTGTTCATGCAGGATACTATGATGTCCCCCATCTTTCAAGAGAAATAAAAAGGATGTCAGGTAATACCCCCTACTCTTTTCTGGCCCTTCCTTCGCCGGAAGAAGAAGTCACGCTGACTTACGTAGAAGCATAAATGTCGTTTTTATACAATGAAGGAATATCTCCGGCTACTTATATTTGCACCATTCAATTAACAAAACAGATTAAAAAGATGGAAACACTTGAAAAGAAAGCCGCAGAAATGCTTCAAAAGAGCGAAATAGTAGTTCTTACCTCTATTAACCAAGAGGGATATCCCCGCCCTGTACCAATGAGTATGGTTAAAACCGAAGGTATTTCAACCGTTTGGATGTCAACCGGAAACGACTCATGGAAAACAGTTGATTTTCGCAAGAATCCGAAAGGTGGTTTATGTTTCTATGCCCAGGGAGACAGTGTTTGCATGACCGGTGATGTAGAAGTTATCACAGATGCAGACATCAAACAAGAACTTTGGCAAGACTGGTTCATCAACCATTTTCCCGGCGGCCCGACTGACCCGAACTATGTCATATTAAAGTTCAAGGCTAACCATGCCACTTACTGGATAGAAGGAAAGTTCATCCACAGAAAAGTTTAATGAGTATTAAGCTGTGTTCAATAAAAAGATAATCTACCGGAAATTAACTCAATAAAGAATATAAATTCATATATTTGCGTTTACTATAAAACGAACTTATATATGAAAATCAAAACTTTATTATTCCTGTTTATCTGTCTCTCTTTAAGTGCCTGCAAGGATGATAACGATCCAAGTGGTAACGGTGATCGTCCTGATACGCAGGCATGGATAGAGGATACCATGCGCGAACATTACTATTGGTACAATGAAATACCGGCAGCCGGTAAGCTGAATTATGCGAATGATCCGGAAACTTTCTTTAAATCGTTATTGTCTGATAAAGACGGGAAAGTTCGTGGAACCCAACACCAGTACTTCTCCTATATCAAAGCACTCACAGGAGGAAATACGCGTAGTACGATAAATGAAGAGTATTCATACGGCTTTGAATTTACGGGTATTTATGCTGATAAAACACATCAGGACATACTTGCGCTCGTACTATATGTAGTGAAAGGTTCGCCGGCTGATGATGCCGGATTGCAACGAGGCGACTGGATTACAAAAATCAATGATGCTCCGGTGACAGATACTAATTTTGCATCATTATCCGGTGGTGAAGCCTGTTCATTAACAATAGCCAAATGGGACCCGGCAACAAAGAAGTTTGTGCCTCAGAATGAAAAAATAAATTTAGCATCAGCCCGGAAAGTTGAAGATGATCCGGTATATACATGGAACGTCATCGAGAGTCCGGCTAAAAATAAAAAAGTAGGTTATCTGCTTTACAACCATTTCACTGCAGGGAAAAGCGATGATGACACGTCTTACGACGACCATTTAAAATCTCTCTCAGGCTCTGATTTCAACGGAGTGGATGAATTTGTCTTGGATTTACGGTACAACAATGGTGGAGCATTATCTTCCGGTATCTTATTATGTACCATTCTCCAACCGGGAAATCAAATTGGCAGCAAATTAGGTTACCTACAATACAACGATAAACAAAAAAACAAAAAGGTCCAATTTAATACGAACAAGAGTTTACTCGGATCAAACGGGAAAAACCTGAACCTGAAAACACTGTATGTATTAGTAAGTAGTTCCAGTGCATCCGCTTCGGAAATGGTGATCAACTCCCTGGAACCTTTTATGAATGTTGTGGTAATTGGAGAAACAACTGTAGGTAAAAACGTCGGTTCACTGGAATATACAAGCGACGACAAGAAGTGGGAAATGCACCCTATTGTTTGTCAAATATACAATTCAGTAGACTTTACTGATTATGCTGATGGAATAGCGCCGGACGTACAACTTGACGAAGCATTCACATACGTTGATGCTCAAACTGTATCTCCCATTGAAATGTTTCCTTTAGGAGATCCGAATGAACACTTATTTAAAGCTGCCATAGACCTGATTGACGGAAAAGCCACCCTTACCCGGAGTATAGATGCACCGGGCATAGTCACTTATAAGAAGGTCCCTGGTAACTCTATAGACAGAAAAGCAACCGGCAGTGTGATTATTAACAAATAATCCGTAAATTTGCAGTCCGAAATTTACAGACTGTAAATCATGCAAGGAACAAAGAATCTGACTAAAGGGCCTATCAATCGCCAGCTATTTAATCTGGCGATACCTATTATGGCTACTTCCTTTATCCAGATGGCGTACAGCCTGACGGACATGGCATGGGTAGGCCGTTTAGGCAGTGAAGCAGTTGCTGCTGTCGGTGCAGTGGGTATACTCACCTGGATGTCCGGTTCCATAGCCTTACTGAATAAAGTAGGTTCTGAAGTCAGCGTAGGGCAATCTATCGGGGCTCGTAGCGAACAAGATGCACGGCAGTTCGCTTCGCATAATATCAGTATTGCCCTGCTCATTTCTGTATGCTGGGCAGCCCTGTTATTTCTATTTGCCGATCCTATCCTGCATATATTCGAACTGAAAGAGCATATCACACAGAATGCCGTAACTTACCTGCGCATTGTCTCAACAGGATTACCTTTCGTCTTTCTATCGGCCGCTTTCACAGGAATATACAATGCGGCAGGACGAAGCAAAACACCTTTCTACATCAGTGGTACCGGATTGATAATGAATATCATACTCGACCCGCTATTTATCTTCGGTTTTGGCTGGGGAACAGTGGGTGCAGCCCTTGCCACATGGTTATCCGAAGCTACTGTATTCGGTATTTTCATTTATCAGCTACGATATAAAGACAATCTGCTGGGAGGCTTCCCTTTTCTTACCCGTCTTAAAAAGAAATACACCCACCGTATATTCAAGCTCGGGCTTCCGGTAGCTACGCTGAACACCCTGTTTGCCTTTGTCAATATGTTCCTTTCACGTACGGCTTCGGAACAAGGGGGACACATCGGACTTATGGCTTTCACTACCGGAGGACAAATAGAAGCCATTACTTGGAATACCTCGCAAGGTTTCTCTACCGCATTAAGTACCTTCATTGCACAGAATTATGCTGCCGGAGAAAAATCAAGAGTAAAAAAGGCCTGGCGCACTACACTCTGGATGACATCCATATTCGGTACCCTATGCTCATTACTCTTCATCTTCTTTGGAAGTGAAGTGTTTTCCATTTTCGTACCCGAACCGGAGGCTTTCCGCGTAGGCGGTGATTTTCTGCGCATAGACGGTTATTCACAACTCTTCATGATGCTGGAAATTACCATGCAAGGCGTATTCTACGGGTTAGGAAGAACGATTCCACCAGCAATCATCAGTATATCATGCAACTATATGCGTATACCCGTAGCCCTGCTTCTGGTACACATGGGAATGGGTGTAGATGCTATATGGTGGGCTGTAAGTGCAACAACCATTGCTAAGGGACTTATCCTCACACTCTGGTTTATACTTATAAAAAGAAAAATTCTCTAAAAATGGAGAACAAAAGACCTAAACATAACATCAACATAATTGTTATATATCTAACTTTGCATTACAAACATAGTAACATTTTTAAAAGAACAACTTATGAAAAAGATGAAAATTAGTGTACTGCTATTGAGCGGTGCTATATTATTAGGAAGCTGTAGTACGATGAACAATACCGCAAAAGGCGGTGTGATTGGTGGTGGATCAGGCGCAGCAGCCGGTGCTATCATTGGCGGACTTATCGGTAAAGGTAAGGGCGCAGCTATCGGTGCGGCTGTCGGTGCGGCAGTAGGTACAGGTGCCGGTGTTGCCATTGGCCATAAGATGGATAAGAAAGCTGCCGAAGCTGCCAAAATTGAAGGTGCACAGGTAGAGAAAGTAACCGATACCAACGGACTTGCTGCTGTAAAAGTAACTTTCGAATCAGGCATCCTGTTTGGTTTTAATTCATCAGCATTGAGCAATACATCAAAAGCTTCTTTGCGCGAACTGGCCCAGATTCTGAAGGAAGACCCTACAACGGACATTGCTATCGTAGGACATACAGATAAAGTAGGTACTTATGAAGCAAACATGAAAGTTTCAAAAGACCGTGCATATACTGTAGAAAACTATCTGCAGGATTGCGGCGTTTCTCCTGCACAATTCAAGCAAGTGGAAGGCGTAGGCTACAATCAGTATGATGACAGCATGACAGCCAGTCAAAACCGTCGTGTGGATATCTATATGTATGCCAGCGAACAGATGATTAAGAACGCAGAAGCAGGTAAATAAGCTACAAACTACGAGCTACAAGTTACTGCGCTACCAGTCCGAAAGTACTCGTAGCTTGTAGCTCGTAGCTTGTCGTTACTAACCAACAAAAGCCACGACAATAAATATGAAGAAGATTTTGCGAATCCTACGCAATCTGATACTCTTTTTCTTTATCTCCACTATTCTCACGGTGGTGATTTATCGTTTTATTCCCGTTTACTTCACTCCCCTTATGGTTATCCGTAGTACCCAACAGATTTTTAAAGGCGAAAAACCGGTCTGGCATCACAGTTGGGTTTCTTTTGATAAAATCTCTCCTCACCTGCCGATGGCGGTAATCGCTTCGGAAGACAATCGCTTTGCTACTCACAATGGTTTCGATTTCATAGAAATAAAAAAAGCTATGAAAGAGAATGAAACACGAAAGCGGAAGCGAGGAGCCAGTACCATCAGCCAACAGACTGCAAAAAATGTATTTCTTTGGCCCCAATCTTCATGGACGCGAAAAGGACTTGAAGTTTACTTCACCTGGCTTATTGAACTCTGTTGGTCGAAAGAACGGATCATGGAAGTATATCTTAACTCTATCGAAATGGGAAAAGGTATTTATGGAGCAGAAGCTACCGCCAAATACAAGTTCCACACCACTGCTGCTAAACTGACAGCAGGTCAAAGTGCATTGATTGCAGCAACCCTTCCCAACCCCATACGTTTTGATTCCGCACACCCGTCAGCTTACATCCTGCGCAGACAGTCACAGATATTAAGGTTGATGAAGTTAGTTCCCAAATTTCCTCCGGTAGAAAAAGCAGAAAAGAAATGAAGAAAGCCTTGCCATTGTTCTTAATTTGTATACTTATCTGTTGTGGAGCACACGCCCAACGTACAGAAGTTTATAATCCGCATATACATACGGTGCAGGTCATCGCTAACAACGACTATATGGCTCCTGCCGTCATCCGGTTGGGTGAAGGTGAAACTGTAGAAATCTCATTCGACCACCTCACGCACGATTACCATCGTTATCAGTATGTCCTCACACATTGCAATGCAGACTGGACCCCGTCCGACCTTTCCGAAACAGAATACCTGGATGGTTTCAATGATAATCCGATAGAGGATCACGATATTTCCGTCAACACTACTCTGCCCTACACACACTATCGCCTGACGCTTCCCAATGAACAGGTACGTCCCAAACTTTCCGGTAACTATCGTCTGTTGGTTTATGATGATGCAGAGAGCAAAAATAAACCCGCTTTCAGCACTTGTTTCCGGATATTGGAGAAAGAGGTAAATATATCAGCACAAGTCAGCAGTGACACAGAGATAGATCGTAACAAGACCCATCAGCAAGTCAGCTTCAGTATCCAGCATAAGGGATATCCCATTCGTAACCCTCAGAATGAAATCAGAGTACGCGTTTTACAGGATAATCGTACAGACAACGAAGTTACCAATCTTCAACCTTCTTACGTTGGTCCTGACCAGTTACGCTACGAACATAACCGTGCGCTAATATTTCCAGCAGGAAACGAATACCGCCGTTTCGAAATGGTAAGTACACGATATGCCTCACAAGGTGTGGAAAGTATCCGCTATCATGCCCCTTACTATCACGTCACGCTGCAACCGGACCAGCCACGCCTACTAAATTATAGTTATGACCAGGATCAGAATGGGCGTTTTGTAATACGGTATGATGAAGCAGTGGATAACACTACGGAAGCAGATTACTTCTTTGTACATTTCTCTCTGTTATGGGAGAACCCGCTTACAGAGGGAAAGTTTTATCTGCAAGGAGCTTTCACGTACGATGATTTTAATGAAGAGAATCTGTTGAAATACAACCCGGAGACTCACGCTTATGAGTGTGCCCGATTGCTGAAGCAGGGAGCATATAATTATCAGTATCTGTATGTAGCACCCGGAAGTACGATAGGAAGCACCGCACAGGCAGAGGGGAATTTCTATGAAACGGAGAATGAATATCTGATACTTGTTTACCACCGACCCTTTGGAGAGAGGTATGACCGGCTGATCGGTATGCAACAGGTTAGTTATAAATAAGAAGCTAACTAAACAGGTATTTGCCCAGCTCATTTTGCATCTTTACAGTAAGTCTTATAGAGTGTTGACCTTGGTTAACAGGCTTGTCAACGTAGGTTAACAGAGCCGTCAACCAAGGTTGACAGGCCTGTTAACCAAGGTCAACACCCTGTTATTCCTAAGGGCAAACGTTATATTCATTAGTCCTGAACAAAACAATCCCTTATATAAAACAAATGAATCAATAATCTCTTAGTACGAATGCCCTCCGTCCTTCATCTCTTTCTCATCGATCTTATGTATATCAATGCTTCTCCAAGCATAGAAGATATATGCGAGCACAAACGGAACCAAGAAAGAAACATAGAACATCACCCTCAATGTAAACTCACTGGAACAACTGTTTGCGAGCGTCAGTGAACTTTGCAAATCACTTGTAGAAGGATAATAAGCCGTATTATTGTAGCCCGCAACAAGCAGTAATGCCAACACTGCAAGCACCGTACCGATACCTGTAAACCAAATACCCTTATCAAATTTAGGCTTTAACAAACTCTTCCCAATACCAAAAAGCACCAGTACCACCCCAATAAGGAAAAGCACCAACACCATCGGCATTTCAATAAAGTTCGTCAGATACTTATAAGGCTCCATGAAGATTTCTCCCGTCTCCGGTTTCACAGCATATCCATCCGCCAACAGTGTACGGATAACGAATGACAAAAAGAATACCAGGAACAACACCGAATTTCCTATCAGGGAACGACGGCTACGTGCCACCAAATCTTTATCATCAATATTATTAATGAAATACAGAGCACCCAGAATGCGTGAAAGGAAAAATACAGCCAATCCCAACACTACATTCCACGGGTTAGTCAATGCATCCAGTCCGTGCCAGCCATTTGCCCACTGACTGATAACGGGCATCACCGTATTCGTAATGTTGGCTTTATTGACATAGAACTCCGAACCTGTAAAGAACGTAGCTACTGCACCACCCAGCAGCACCGGCCCTACTACACCGTTAATCACCAGAAAAGTGCGATATGTATTCTTTCCTAACAAATTCCCCGCCTTGCTCTGAAATTCGTAACTGACAGCCTGCAACACAAAGCTGAACAGGATAATCATCCACAACCAGTATGCACCACCGAAACTCGTACTGTAGAACAACGGAAACGATGCAAAAAATGCACCACCAAACGTAACCAACGTCGTAAATGTAAACTCCCATTTCCGTCCTGTGGAGTTAATCATCATCTTCCGGTGTTCTTCCGTCTTACCCAGACAGAAGATAAGCGAATTACCTCCCTGCACAAACAGCAGGAATACAAGAAGGGCCCCCAGCAATGATACCACGAACCACCAATATTGTTGTAGAAATATGTAAGACATGAACTTTAATTTTTAATTATTAATTATTAATTATTCTCCGGTCCTTTCTTTATTGCCTTCAACATAATACCGATTTCTGCTATCAGCATAATAGTAAACAGCACCAGGAAGATAAAGAATGTAGCTTGTACGGAACCGACATCCAGCTTAGAGATAGCCGCATTCACAGGCAACATATCCTGTATGGTCCACGGCTGACGTCCGCACTCAGCAACTACCCATCCGGCTTGTCCGGCCAGATAACCCAACGGAATGGTCAGCAATGCCACCCAATGCATCCACTTCATCTTCGACAAATCACGCTTATACGCCAGAAACAGTATTACAATAAAGAATAATATAAAGTAACCGCCCAGCATTACCATCACACGGAACGCATAGAATGTCAATGGTACATTAGGTACCAGATCATTCACATCTTTAATATATCCATAACCGAAATAAGCTACATTTTCTTTCAACGTTTGGGCCGCTACTTTCGCATCTTCCTCGTTACCTGCCGACTTGGCATCACGATAAGCCTCAAACGCACCAATCGCTATCTTTCCACGCTCTATCTTCTCTTCTGCAGAAAGTGCTTTGGTACCATCTTTCAATTCATATCCACCCTCCAGCAGATCTGCAATACCGGGTACAAACGCATCCATCTTTCTTTCAGCAAGCAAAGAGAGCATCTTTGGTATCTCCATCCTGAACAGGAAAGGATCCTGTCCGTCATTGTATGTCTTCTTTTCAGGGTTCAGCATACCAATTGCTACCAATCCGGCCCCTTGCTGTCCCTCGTAGTAACCTTCCATTGCTGCCAACTTCATCGGCTGCGTTTGTGCCACCTGATAGCCCGAACCATCACCGGTCCATGCGGAAAGCACGGCCGAAACCAAACCTACCCAGGCAGCTATCTTTATGCTTGACAATGCAAATTTCTTATCCCGCTTCTTTAGCAGGAACCAGCAGGCAACACCCACCACAAATACAGCACCCAGTACCCAACCGGACAACACGGTATGGAAGAACTTATTTACCGCTGTAGGTGATAATGCTACTGCCCAGAAATCCACCATTTCATTTCTTCCCGTATCAGGATTGAACTCCATCCCTACCGGATTCTGCATCCATGCATTTGCCACAAGTATCCACCAGGCAGAGATCGTCGCACCAAGTCCTGTCAGCCAGGTAGATGCCAGATGGAACTTTTTACTCACTTTATCCCAGCCGAAAAACATGACCGCAATAAAGGTAGCCTCCATAAAGAAAGCCAGAATTCCCTCAATGGCAAGCGGTGCTCCGAAGATGTCGCCCACAAACCAGCTGTAGTTACTCCAGTTGGTTCCGAACTCAAATTCGAGAATCAGACCCGTGGCTACTCCTATGGCAAAGTTGATGCCAAATAGTTTCATCCAAAACTTGGCGGTGCGTTTCCAAAACTCATCCCCCGTACGATAATACATGGTCTCCATGATACCCATGATGACTGCCAGCCCCAATGTGAGCGGCACAAAAATCCAGTGATAAATGGCGGTCAGTGCGAATTGCGCCCTCGACCAGTCAATCAGAGAAGTGTCGATGTGTTCAAGCATAAGAAATCAAGTTATTAATTATGAAATTATAAGCAATTACCAAGAGCACGGTCAATAAGTTCCCTACTCACATACTCCTCCTTATCTTCGCCTACCGCAGATGAGTTCAGATAATTGGGGAAGAAGAATATACGCAATATGAAAAACATGATGAACAGTTTCACCAGAATAATGAGCCACAGAGTTTTCCCGAGCGTCATACCCCGGAATCCATCGACGTAAAACCGCCAGATTTTCTGGATTGTATTCTTCATAATAGAGAATTTATAATCATTACAAATATAAAACTTTTATATTTTAAATAACAAATAAAAGAGCAAAAAGTTAGTCATCGACACAAAAAAGCATTCTGGCGTCGAAAAAATCCGAACCGTCTATCTATTTTGCAGGGCATTTTACGACACCGTATCTTCGCAATCGTAAAACAATATAGTATAACGAAGATATGAGAAACGTAAGAAGATTGACAGTGATAACACTCAGTGTGGCAAGCGCCTGTGTCGGCAGCACGACACTGCAGGCACAGGATGCGACTCCCACTGCAGCGCAGGAAATCACAGTACAAAGTACTTCATCGCAAGATGATGCGGCGCTCCCCTCTCAGTGGGACTTGCAAACCTGTATTGACTATGCCCTGCAACACAACATCACCCTGAAGCGTAACCGTATCAGTGCGGAAAGCGCCGAAGTGGATGTGAAAACTGCGAAAGCAGCCCTGTTTCCCAGTTTGTCGGCAAGTGTCAGCCAACGTATCGTGAACCGCCCCAACAGCGAGACGAATACGATTATCGATGGTGACAACATCACCAGTAGCACCAGTAAGACGTCGTACAACGGTAGCTATGGTATTGATGCCAGTTGGACCCTCTACAATGGTAGCAAGCGCCTGAACACCATCAAGCAGCAGAAGTTGAACAACCGCATTGCCGAACTCAATGTAGCCGAAAGTGAAAATTCTATCGAAGAGAGCATTGCACAAATATATGTGCAGATACTCTACGCTGCCGAAGCTGTTAAAGTGAATGAGAACACTCTTGCCGTCAGTCAGGCCGAACGTGATCGCGGACAGCAGTTGCTGGAGGCCGGAAGTATCGCCAAGAGCGACCTCGCACAGTTAGAATCACAGGTCAGCACTGATAAATATCAGTTAGTGACAGCACAAGCCACCTTGCAAGATTACAAATTACAACTGAAACAACTTCTGGAGTTGGATGGTGAAAGTGAAATGAATCTCTATCTGCCTGTCTTAGGTGATGAAAATGTACTGACACCCCTGCCCACCAAAACAGATGTGTATCGAGCTGCTCTCACTTTCCGTCCTGAGATAGAATCGGGCAAGCTGAATGTACAGGCTTCCGATTTGGATATCAGCATTGCCAAAGCAGGATATATCCCTACACTGAGCCTCAGTGCCGGTATCGGTACAACGAACGCCAACGGCAATGATTTCTCCTTCTCCGAACAGGTGAAGAATAACTGGAACAACTCATTAGGTCTGACCGTGAGCATTCCTATCTTCAACAACCGTCAAACCAAAAGTGCGGTACAGAAAGCCCGCCTGCAAAAACAGACCAGCGAACTGGACTTGCAGGATCAGCAGAAGACATTATACAAGACTATTGAAAGTTTATGGTTAGATGCCAATAGTGCACAACAACAATATGTCGCAGCTGCCGAGAAACTACGTAGTACACAGACAAGTTACGATCTCATTCAAGAGCAGTTCAACCTGGGCATGAAGAATACAGTAGAACTGCTGACAGAGAAGAATAACCTGCTCAATGCGCAACAGGAAACATTGCAAGCCAAATATATGGCTATACTGAATGCACAGTTATTGCGATTCTACCAGGGAGAAGGAATACAATTATAAGTGATTAGTGATAAATAAAGAAACGATATGAGTAAGAAAAAAATTATCATCGTAGCGGTCGGCATCATCATTGTGGCCGGCATAGCTATCTGGATATTTGGTGGAGATGCCAAAAAACGGAAAGTGGTATACGAGACGGCTACCGTAAGTCGTAGCGACATTTCCAACTCTGTGACTGCCACAGGCACCATTGAACCGGTGACCGAAGTGGAAGTAGGTACACAGGTCAGTGGTATCATTGATAAGCTGTATGCAGATTATAATTCGGTAGTGACCAAAGGGCAACTCATTGCCGAAATGGATAAAGTGACCCTGCAAAGTGAACTTGCTTCACAAAAGGCAACCTATGATGGTGTCAAAGCCGAATATGAATATCAACAGAAGAATTACGAACGCAACAAAGGCCTGCACGAGAAGCAACTCATCAGCGATACGGATTATGAGCAAAGCCTCTACAACTACCAGAAAGCCAAAAGTGCCTATGACAGTAGTAAGGCATCTCTTGCCAAGGCAGAACGTAACTTGTCGTACGCCACCATCACCTCTCCTATCGACGGCGTTGTTATCAGCCGTGATGTAGAAGAAGGACAGACAGTAGCTTCCGGCTTCGAAACTCCGACCCTCTTCACCATTGCTGCGGACTTGACACAAATGCAGGTAGTGGCCGATGTAGATGAAGCTGACATAGGCGATGTAGAAGAAGGACAACGTGTGAGCTTTACAGTAGATGCTTATCCGAATGATGTATTCGAAGGTAAAGTTACACAAATCCGTCTTGGAGCAACCAGCAGTTCAAGCAGTACCACTACATCTACCACTGTGGTAACTTATGAAGTAGTGATCTCCGCCCACAACCCGGATTTGAAATTGAAACCGAGATTGACAGCAAACATTACGATCTATACACTGGATAAGCAAGGAGTACTGAGTGTTCCTGCAAAGGCTTTACGCTTTACACCGGCAGCTCCATTGGTAGGCAAGGATGCCGTAATCAAGGACTGCGAAGGAGAGCATAAGGTGTGGACCCGCGAAGGAGATACGTTTACTGCACATCCGGTCAGCATCGGTATCTCTAACGGAATTATGACGGAAATTACAGGTGGCATCAATGAAAATACGCAAGTCGTAGCAGATGCGGTAATCAGCACAGGCAGCGAACAGGCAACTGTAACCGAAGGACAGGGAGACAACGAAAGAAGTCCCTTCATGCCTGGTCGTCCGGGAGATAACAAGAAGAAAAAGTAATATCAAAACAATATGAGTAAAACAGTCATAGAATTGCAAAATATCCGGCGTGATTTCCAGGTGGGCGAGGAAACGGTACATGCCCTGCGCGGCATCTCCTTTTCCATTGCCGAAGGAGAGTTCGTCACCATCATGGGTACGTCCGGTTCCGGTAAATCGACACTGTTGAATACCCTGGGCTGCCTGGATACTCCCACCAGTGGAGAATACCTGCTGGACGGTATATCCGTACGTACCATGAGTAAGCCTCAACGCGCCATATTACGAAACCGAAAAATCGGTTTCGTATTCCAAAGCTACAATTTGCTGGCAAAGACAACTGCCGTGGAGAATGTAGAATTGCCTTTGATGTATAATGCTTCCGTCTCAGCAGCCGAACGCAGACGCCGAGCCATAGAAGCTCTGCAAGCCGTAGGACTGGGCGACCGTCTGGAACATAAATCGAACCAAATGTCGGGTGGACAGATGCAACGTGTAGCCATTGCCCGTGCCTTGGTAAACAACCCTGCCGTAATCCTTGCCGATGAGGCAACAGGTAATCTGGACACGCGTACTTCTTTTGAGATATTGGTTCTTTTCCAAAAACTACATGCCGAAGGACGCACCATTATATTCGTTACCCACAATCCCGAAATAGCCCAGTACAGCAGCCGGAACATTCGTCTGCGTGACGGGCACGTGACGGAAGACACGGTAAATACGAAAATTCTCTCGGCAGCAGCGGCACTGGCAGCATTGCCGAAAAATGATGAAGACTAAGAAATATAAATTATGAACGGAACAAACCTTTTCAAAATAGCCCTCCGCGCCCTTGCCAACAACAAGCTTCGCGCCTTCCTCACCATGCTGGGTATCATCATTGGTGTGGCCTCCGTTATCACCATGCTTGCCATCGGACAGGGTTCGAAGAAAAGTATCCAGGCACAGATATCGGAAATGGGCTCGAACATGATCATGATTCACCCGGGCGGTGATATGCGTGGTGGTGTCCGTCAAGATGCTTCTTCCATGCAGACTTTAAAACTGACCGATTACGAAGCACTACGGGATGAGACTAACTTCCTGGCAGCTGTCAGTCCAAACGTATCGTCCAGCGGACAGCTTATTGCCGGAAACAACAACTATCCTGCCTCCGTAAATGGTGTAGGTACCGAATACCTCGATATTCGTCAGTTAAGTGTGGAAAGCGGTGAAATGTTCACCGAAGCCGACATTCAGAATGCAGCAAAAGTCTGTATCATAGGTAAGACTATTGTAGACAACCTCTTCCCTGACGGACAGGACCCTATCGGACATATTATCCGCTTCAATCAGGTTCCCCTACGTGTAGTAGGTGTGCTCAAAGCGAAAGGATACAACTCCATGGGTATGGACCAGGATGAAATCGTGCTGGCCCCCTACACCACCGTAATGAAACGTATGCTGGCCGTTACCTATCTTCAAGGTATCTTTGCCTCTGCCCTCTCCGAAGATATGACAGATTATGCCACGGACGAAATTACCACCATCCTGCGCCGTAATCACAAGCTGAAAGAAAGTGATGACGATGACTTCACCATCCGTAGCCAGCAAGAACTCAGTACGATGCTGAATTCTACCACTGACTTGATGACCACACTTTTGGCATGTATTGCCGGTATTTCTTTGGTAGTAGGTGGTATCGGTATCATGAACATTATGTATGTCAGTGTAACCGAACGTACCCGCGAAATCGGTCTGCGTATGTCCGTAGGAGCACGTGGCGTGGATATTCTTTCACAATTCCTGATTGAGGCCATCCTTATTAGTATTACAGGTGGTATCATTGGAGTCGTCATCGGCTGCGGTGCCTCATTCATTGTGAAGAACGTAGCCCACTGGCCCATCTACATCCAGGCATGGAGTGTATTCCTCTCCTTCGCTGTCTGTACCGTCACTGGTGTATTCTTCGGCTGGTATCCGGCTAAGAAAGCAGCTGATCTGGATCCGATAGAGGCAATCAGATACGAGTAACAGTGATTAGTGGTTAGTGATTAGTGAATTTAACTACGCTGCATAGCAATTAATCACTAATCACTAAACGCTAATCACTAAATTTACCTATTTTTGTAATATGATTATGCAAGAGCCCAAAACACGCCGGATTGTAGAAATCCTTATTCATATCATCGGATGGGGCATCGTTTTTGCCTTTCCATTTCTACTGATGAACCGCAGTGGATTCACAGTTAGCTGGGTAGACTACCTGCGTCATGGCAGTGCAGTGCCGGTATCGTTCCTTATCGTGTTTTATATAAACTACTGCTTCTTTATTCCTCGCTTTCTGTTTGAGGGACGAATTAAACAGTATATCATACTGAACTTCCTACTTATACTTTGCACTGCTATTGGTGTACACTTCTGGCAGGATTTCATCTTCCATACCTATGTGAAATCCACTGCTCCCAAGCGTCCCGGACCTCCCAGTTGGATATTTATCCTGCGCGATGTATTCTCAATGGTTCTCACTGTTGGTCTGGCGGCTGCAATCCGCATGAGTGGTCGTTGGGTAAAAGTGGAGGCTGCCCGTCGTGAAGCAGAGAAAAGCCGTACAGAAGCTGAATTGAAAAACTTGCGTAATCAACTGAATCCGCACTTCCTGCTCAATACCCTGAACAATATCTATGCCCTTATCGCTTTCGATAGCGATAAAGCACAAGCTGCTGTCCAGGAGTTGAGCCGTCTTTTGCGCCATGTTCTCTACGATAACCAGCAAAACGTCGTTGCCTTGGGTAAAGAAATGGACTTCATCCGCAACTATATCGAGCTGATGCGTATCCGTCTTGCCTCCAACGTGACTGTAGAGACCCAAATCGATGTCCGTGCCGATAGCCGTACGGAAATAGCCCCACTCATTTTCATCTCCCTCATAGAGAATGCCTTCAAACATGGCATCTCCCCTACTGAGCCCAGCTTTATCCGCATCCATTTCAGCGAAAGTCCCGGTCAGGTGTGCTGTGAAATAACCAACAGCTACCATCCCAAAAGCCAAGCTGATAAAAGTGGAAGTGGTATAGGGCTGGAGCAGGTACGGAAACGTCTGGAACTGACCTATCCCGGTCGGTATGAATGGAAGCAGGGAGTGAGTGACGACGGGAAAGAATATAAATCAATATTGGTGATAGGGTTATAGAGTGATGAAGCAATATCACATTATCACTTTATAGCTCTATCAACCCTAAATATTCAACATTATGAACCTGACTTGTGCCATAGTAGACGATGAACCGTTAGCTTTAGACCTATTGGAAAGCTACGTCAATAAGACCCCGTTCCTGACATTGAACGGAAAATATTCCAGTGCTGTACAGGCTATGAAAGAACTACCGGAGAAGCGAGTTGACTTGCTTTTCCTCGATATACAAATGCCAGAACTTAATGGCCTCGAGTTCTCTAAAATGGTAGATCCGCATACCCGTATCGTATTTAGTACTGCTTTTGAGCAATACGCTATCGATGGTTATAAAGTAAATGCCCTGGATTATCTGTTAAAACCAATCTCCTACGTAGATTTTTTGCAGGCAGCCACCAAAGCAGTGCAATGGTTTGAGCTATTACAGCAACCCAAAGAAGAAATTGAAAGTATATTTGTAAAAAGCGACTATAAGCTAATGCAAATAGAGCTTAAAAAGATACTTTATGTGGAGGGTTTGAAAGATTATGTTAAGATTTATACAGAAGATAGTGCCCGGGCTATATTATCCCTTATGAGCATGAAATCAATGGAGGAATTATTACCAGCTTCCCGTTTCATGCGGGTTCACAGATCTTATATTGTCCAGAAAGAAAAAATAAGAGTTATTGACCGCGGACGAATTGTGTTCGATAAAACGTATATCCCTGTCAGCGATAGTTATAAACAGGTATTTCAGGCATTCCTGGATAAAAGGAGTTAGAATATAACATTCATTTGTCGATAAAATATCCGAATCCGTCGACAAAACATAATTTCCTATTGCATATTAAAAAATGTTTTTTTACCTTTGCATCGAACAGATAAAGGAAGTTGTGAAACTTCCCCCAATAGAATAGTTTAGTTAAGTCTAGTTTAGTTTTTGTGTGAAGCACTTCCTCCGTGAGCGAACGACAGGAAGTGCTTTTGTTTTCCACAATACCCATCTCAAGCAAAGTATCAAATAGTTGATTTACATACTCCTGACACTTTTATTAATAACAACTGAAAATTAAATGAGAATGCTTTTTTATTTAATCATTTAATTTGTTTTCGTTGTTAATAGTCTAAATAGACTGGGAAGATAAAAATTAGGCGTTTATTTTGCGAAAATGCACCTTTAATCAGGGGTGCATTTTCTTTTTGTTCTTTTTAAATTATTTTATCCCTAAGAACTGGAAAGGCTTGGTAGTAACAAACTCTTTAGCAGTATTTCCCGCATACGTCTTACCATCAAGGAGGTTCAACTTCTTGACGGGTGCTTTCTCTGAAAAATCCACATCCTTGAAGTCAACCCAGAATACATTAGGATATAAAGTAGATTCATAGTAATAAACCTTATCCTTTTGATCGGAAACTGTTCTCCAACGTGTTGAAGATATGTTCGGCTGATCAGGAGTACTAATGCCAAACGGAACAGAAGTATTACGTATCACGCTGAAAACACTGGCCAGTGCCGTACGTGTATCTTCGGTCTTAGGAATTGCATTAATATAGAATGAAGCCCTCACAAAACGGTCGGCAGCCCGGTTAGTGCCGGGTAAGAAGGTCGTTCCTCCAATAGTCTTCCAATAATCATCAAGTGCCAGTTGCTGGTCGAAAACGGGTGAATTGGTCATCACCTGATAGGACCTGCTATGATGTATATTCAGCTTTCCATCTATATATTCAAAGATAGCATTATCACCCGTAGCATCTGAAATGGAGAGATGAAGAGTAGCCATACGTGTACCGTCAGGCATCATATCCGATACCACATCGAAAGTATTCTTTTCTATTTCGGAAACCGCTTCATTCACCGTTGCAAAATTATCAAGCATATATTGTACCCAGGCAGCTATGGACAAAGCCGGTTTTTCACCATTCCATTGAGGATAAGACGATTCTGCCAGCCATAATAAATTAGCAACGAGTCCTTTTTCATTCATGCCGTCAGTGCTGCATATATCATAAGCCGAAGTAACGACACTACCATATTTAGATTTCCAATGCATCGGGTCCTTTCCCACTTCTCCATTACGCTCCATGCCTCGTGGAAAGATCCAAATATTACTACGGGTATCTTCCTTCCAGTCCATGGTACGACCTGTTATCACCATATCTTTGTTTCCTTGATAAACTACACGTGTACAAGCTCTTACACGTTTTTGAGGTATTACTGAAAATATAATCACAAGCGCTGTGATTAAAAATACATTTGTCTTACACATAATTATCTAATATTAAGTTGTTAGTAAGTATGAATACTAACAAAAGTACAGGCTACAAAGTTCTTAAAAGAACCGGGAGACTATTTACCGGAAATAAATAAATATTAAAATTGAAAACAAACCACAAGAAATGCTGTTGGAAGGGAAAACTTAAAAACGATAACAGTTATGAATTACGGTATTAGTATCCTTTTCAGGGCTATCCCACTGCTGATGGCCCTCTTCTGTTTTGGCTACGGAGCCTTTGTGCTCGACATGGGGACGGACGTAAACCGATTTGTTGCCGGGCCCGTAGTATTTTCATTAGGAATGATATGCATTGCATTGTTTGCTACTGCAGCTACCATCATCCGGCAACTCATCCACACATACAGTACTGCGGCAAAATACGTATTGCCTATTCTCGGCTATCTGGCTGCAATAGTATGTTTCATCGGTGGAATGACTTATATAAATGACGGTATTACTGCCGCCCATTTCGTAGCAGGACACGTCATCTGTGGAGTAGCATTTATCACCGCATGCGTAGCTACTACTGCCACTGCATCCACCCGTTTCACTCTAATCCCGCAAAATTCAAAACGAACGGATCATACCGTACCGGCAAAAGCTTTCTCATCTGCACAGGGAGATGCGCTGATTATTCTTGCAGTCATCTTTGCTGTAATTACATGGGTATGGACTTTCTGGCTATTAGGACAAAGCAGCACTCATGTTGCTTATTTCGTAGCCGGACATGTTATGGCAGGATTAGCTTGCATATGCACCAGCTTAGTGGCACTTGTGGCTACCATATCACGCCAGATACGGAACACTTATGCCGGTTCGGAACGAAAATGGTGGCCTGCCCTTGTATTGGCAATGGGTACACTTAGTATCCTCTGGGGACTTTGGATACTGACTGACATCGATCCTGATAAGTCCTCCATCGGATATATAATGATAGGTCTGGGTTTGGTTTGTTACAGCATTTCCAGTAAAGTGATCCTACTGGCAGTTATCTGGCGGAATGTCTTCAAACTGGCGAATCGCATTCCACTTATTCCAGTACTCACTGCACTGACCTGCCTTTTCTTATCTGCTTTTATGTTTGAAATGGCGACACTGGACGACGTTTACTTTGTCCCTGCACGTGTATTGGCCGGATTAGGAGGCATCTGCTTCACACTGTTCTCCATCGTCAGCATCCTCGAAAGCGGGACATCCAACTAATAAATCACCCTCTCAATAATTGCTTTTATGGATGGGCTAAGGTTTTGCCAGCTCATCCATAAATACTTCTACATTCCATGCATGATGGGCTACATAGGCAGCCGGACCGGTATCACCCGAGTCCAGAATATCCTGCACGACATTAGCCTTATTTCTGCCTGTAACGAAGAAGATCAGTTGCTTGGCATTGAATAACAAACAGCCCGTCATAGCAATACGCTTCTGACCGTTGTAAGGATTCACACTCACCTCATAAGGATGAAAGGAAGAAAGTAAATACTCCTGTCCTGGAAAAATAGACGAGGTATGACCGTCTTCACCTGCACCGAGCAACACAATGTCGAGAGCCGGGAATCCATGCCAAAGAGATGCATGACAACGCACTACACTGGAGTAACGCTTCGCCTCATCGTCGGGACGGTTACTGCCGTCAATAGGAAAAATATATTCCTCCGGCATATGAACTTTATCCAACAACAAACGGCGCATAGTGCCATAATTACTTTCCGAATCTTCGGCAGGCACACAACGTTCATCCACCCAATAGATGCGCATACGCAACCAAGGAGTGGTATCCTTGAACTCATCCGCCCACAAATCGAACATGAGCGAAGGCGTACTGCCTCCGCTGAATGCTATGTGGAAAATCTTTTGCGGCTCTGCCTCCATCAGACTTATAATGTGTTTGATAAGAGCTCGTGCCGTTTCAACAGCTGTACTATAGATATAAGTTTTCATAACTCACAATATTGATCAGTGTTCGTTAGGTTTTTACACGGATTGGTCCAGTCAGCACCATGTTCGTGCATCATAGCTTCACTCTCCAGAGGTCCCCAGGTTCCGACGGGATAGCCATAGAGAGGTGCATCCGGATATTCGTTCCAATAGCGCAATACCGGGTCGAAGAAACGCCAGGAAGCTTCGACAGCATCACTACGAGTGAAAAGGGTCGGATCACCCTGAATACAATCTTCTATCAGGCGGGCATAAGCATCACCTGTAGCCTTTCCGCCCAATTGGTCATAACTGAAATCCATCATCACCTGCTTCACATCGAATCCCGGACCGGGCACTTTCATACCAAACTTCAGTACGATACCCTCATTGGGTTGCAAGCGAAGGATAAGTTTATTAGCCCGCGGACAGTGTCCACCATGGCAATGAAACATTTGATGCGGAGTCTCACGGAAATGCACTACAATCTCCGTCACCTTCGTAGGCATCTGCTTTCCTGTGCGGATGTAGAAAGGTACACCACTCCAGCGCCAGTTATCTATACCGATTTTCATGGCGATGTAAGTTTCAGTGCGCGAGTCGGCAGGAACGTTCTTTTCTTCACGGTAGCCCTTTTTAGAACCGGAAGCCGTATATTGCCCGCGGACTATATGTTCATTCAAATCTTCATCCGTCAGAGGTTTCAAAGATTCATAGACCTTCACCACCTCATTACGGAAATTGTCAGCCGTAAAAACTGCAGGAGGTTCCATAGCGGTAAGAGCTACCAACTGGATAAGATGGTTCTGAACCATATCCCGCAAAGCTCCTGTTCCATCATAGAAACCGCCACGCTGTTCAATACCCAGATTCTCTACTGCAGTAACTTCTACATAATCGATATAATTACGGTTCCACAGCGGTTCGAAGATGCCGTTGGCAAAACGGAAAGCAAGAATATTTTGAGCTGTTTCTTTACCGAGAAAATGATCGATACGATAAATCTGGTGCTCCTCAAAGACGGAAGCATATATTTTGTTTAGTTCTTGTGCTGACTTCAGGTCGTAACCGAAAGGTTTCTCAACGATGATACGGGTATGTTTACGATTCAATCCGGCTTTTTTCAGATGCAGGGGAATAACTCCATAAAGTGAAGGAGGCGTAGCAAGATAGAACAGCAAATTATCCGGAGCTTTCTCACCTGTGATTTCCTGTAAACGCTTGCCCAACATTTCATAGCCTTCTTCTTTGGCAGGATCTATGCTGAGATAATGTAAATGAGTACAGAACTCCTTCATCCCTACTTCAGCGGGAGTGACAAAATGTTCCAGTTCATTCAATATATAGTCACGGTAAGTATCATCCGCGTAGTCTGTGCGCCCGATTCCTAAAATGCTAAACTCTTCCGGCAACCGATTATCTTTATAAAGAGAGTAGAGTGCCGGCATTAGTTTGCGCTTCGTCAGGTCACCCGAGGCGCCAAATATGATCATTACAAATTTACTCATTTAATTTAGTGATTAGTAGTTAGTGACAAGTGGTTAGTGATAAGTGGTTAGTGATAAGTGATAAGTACCATGCGGTGTGACAGCGCAGCCCACTAATCACTTATCACTAACCCTTAATCACTACTTACACATTATATGTACCTGATTTTGTATCTCCGCCATGTCCGGTCCAGTTCTCATGGAAGAATTGCCCGCGAAGTTCATCAGTACGTTCGAAAGTATGTGCACCAAAGTAATCGCGTTGTGCCTGAATCATATTGGCAGGTAACTTCGCAGATACCAGTGAATAGAAATAGTTCAGTGCAGAAGAGAAAGCAGGAACTGGTAGTTCTTCTTTCATGGCATGAGCCACAAGATGCTTCCAACCCGAAAGAAGTTCTTTAATTTCGTCCCGGAAGTAAGGAGCAAGCAGCAAGTGCTTTGGTTTCTGTAATGCTTCGAAAGCAGCAGCTATGTCATTCAGGAATATACTGCGGATGATACAACCACCACGCCACATACGGGCAATGGATGCCAGATCAAGGTCCCAACCGAAAGTTTCGGATGCCTTTTGCAATACAGCAAAACCTTGTGCATAAGATACCAATTTGGAAGCATACAAGGCCGAATAAATATCCTTCACCAGTTCCGGCTTATTATATACCACTTGTGAACGTTGGCAAACGAATTGCTTGGAAGCCGCTTCACGCAGATTTTTCTGTGCCGAAAGGCTACGCTCAAAAACAGCCGTAGCAATCAGCCCCAAGGGCATTCCCAGTTCCATAGCATTGATAACAGACCATTTACCAGTACCTTTCTGTCCGGCAGTATCCAAAATCTTATCAATCAGATATCCACCTGCCTTATCTTTATGACGCAAAATGTTTGCAGTGATTTCTATCAGATAACTGCGCAATTTGCCCTCATTCCAATGAGCAAATACAGAAGCCATTTCTTCATTATCCAGTTGCAATAGATTCTTCATCACCCAGTAGGCTTCGGCAATCAGCTGCATATCGCCATACTCGATACCATTATGTATCATCTTAACAAAGTGCCCCGAACCAGCCGGACCAATCCAGTCACAGCAAGGAGTGCCATCGGCAGCACGTGCAGCGATACTTTGCAGAATGGGTTTCACTTCATCCCAGGCAGTAACAGAACCACCCGGCATAATAGAAGCACCATTCAGCGCTCCTTCTTCTCCGCCGGAAACACCTGCTCCGACAAAGCGAAAACCTTTCTGTTCGGCCAATGCCACACGGCGATTGGTATCTTCGTAATTTGAATTTCCACCATCTATTAGTATATCTCCCGGAGAAAGATACGGAAAAAGCTGTTCCATCAGCTCATCTACCGCATTACCCGCACGAACCATCATCATGATTTTGCGCGGTGTAGAAACGGACTCCACAAAGTCGGGTATTTCAGTATATCCTTCAATAGTCTTTCCTTTGGCACGACCATTGGTAAAGCGTTCTACTACACCTTCTTCTACTCCCGGAACGGTTCGATTATACACGGATACGTGCCATCCCTTATCTGCCATGTTCAAGGCCAGATTTTCCCCCATTACGGCAAGTCCAATTAAGCCTATGTCTGTCTTTTGTTCTTTTTTGGTCATAACTTGCATTTTTTTTGTTATTGTTTCATTGAAATGGAAACAATATGCCAAGGGCATTTGTTCGTATGAATTTCGAATAAAAATCGTACTTTTGCAAACATGACTACATTTCACCGGAAAAACTTAAATACAGGTTTATGAAAAAACTACATATCGGACTACTGCCGCGTATCATTATTGCTATAGCATTGGGTATTCTTTTGGGTAATTTTCTTCCCGAAGGAATGGTACGCTTTTTTGTTACGTTCAACGGTATTTTCAGTGAGTTCCTGAACTTCTCCATACCACTTATTATTGTAGGGTTAGTGACAGTGGCAATTGCCGATATTGGTAAAGGTGCCGGAAAACTATTATTAATTACAGCACTGATTGCTTACGGGGCAACCTTGTTTTCCGGTTTCTTGTCTTACTTTACCGGTGTAACTGTATTTCCCCACCTGATAGAACCGGGAGTTCCATTAGAAAAAGTCAGTGAAGCGCAAGGTATACTACCTTTCTTTTCAGTAGCCATACCTCCGTTGATGAATGTTATGACAGCCTTGGTATTGGCTTTCACATTAGGACTTGGACTTGCTCAACTAAAAAATGATACGTTGAAGAATGCTGCCCGCGACTTCCAGGATATTATTGTCCGCATGATCAGTGCAGTCATTCTGCCGTTGCTCCCTATTTACATATTCGGTATATTCCTTAATATGACACATTCGGGTCAGGTATTCTCCGTATTAATGGTATTCATAAAGATAATCGGCGTGATCTTCCTGCTGCATATCTTCCTGTTAGTGTTCCAGTATTGCATTGCCGCACTATTCGTCCGTAAGAATCCTTTCAAATTATTGGGACGGATGCTGCCTGCCTATTTTACCGCCTTAGGCACACAGTCTTCTGCTGCCACTATTCCTGTCACATTGGAACAGACTAAGAAAAATGGAGTATCATCTGATATAGCAGGTTTTGTGATTCCACTTTGTGCTACGATACATCTATCCGGAAGTACACTCAAGATAGTTGCCTGTGCCCTTGCCTTGATGATGATGCAAAGCATACCTTTCGACTTTCCGTTATTTGCCGGTTTTATTTTCATGCTGGGAATTACCATGATAGCGGCTCCCGGAGTTCCTGGTGGTGCTATCATGGCATCTTTGGGTATATTACAGTCCATGCTTGGTTTCGATGAATCGGCACAAGCACTGATGATTGCACTCTACATCGCCATGGATAGTTTCGGTACTGCCTGTAATGTGACGGGAGACGGGGCAATTGCGTTAGTAGTAGATAAGATATATAAATGAGAAAAGTTTTGTTTTCTCGTAAAAAACAACGAATTTTGTCCTCTTAAAATCAATTTATAACGAAGCCTACAATATGAAAACAGCTCTAATCTCCGGAATAACAGGTCAGGACGGTTCGTTTCTTGCCGAATTCTTATTACAAAAAGGATATGAAGTTCACGGTATTCTCCGCCGTTCATCCTCATTCAATACAGGACGTATCGAACACCTGTACTTCGACGAATGGGTGCGCGACATGAAACAGAAACGTACTATCAACCTGCATTACGGCGATATGACGGATAGCAGTTCGCTCATTCGAATCATTCAGCAGGTACAACCGGATGAAATCTATAACCTTGCCGCACAAAGTCATGTAAAGGTATCTTTTGATGTACCGGAATACACAGCTGAAGCGGACGCCATTGGTACACTCCGTATGCTGGAAGCTGTCCGCATCCTGGGCATGGAGAAAAAAACAAAGATTTACCAGGCATCTACTTCGGAACTCTACGGAAAAGTACAGGAAGTTCCTCAAACGGAAACAACGCCTTTCTATCCCCGTAGCCCGTACGGAGTAGCCAAACAATATGGTTTCTGGATTACCAAAAACTACCGCGAAAGTTATGGAATGTTTGCCGTAAACGGTATCCTTTTCAATCATGAAAGTGAACGCAGAGGTGAGACATTTGTAACCCGCAAGATTACGCTGGCTGCTGCACGCATAGCACAAGGTTTTCAGGATAAATTGTATTTAGGTAATCTGGATGCACGCCGTGACTGGGGATATGCGAAAGATTATGTAGAGTGTATGTGGCTCATTCTTCAGCATGATACACCGGAAGATTTCGTGATTGCCACAGGAGAAATGCATACTGTTCGTGAATTTGCCACGCTCGCTTTCAAAGAAGTAGGCATTGAACTGCGCTGGGAAGATGAAGGTGTCGAAGAAAAAGGCATTGATGTGAAGACGGGAAAAGTCATTGTAGAAGTAGATTCAAAATACTTCCGTCCTGCCGAAGTTGAACAATTGCTGGGTGATCCTACCAAAGCCAAAACACTTTTGGGCTGGAACCCAAGACAAACCAGCTTTGAAGATCTCGTGAAGATTATGGCAACGCATGACATGAAGTTTGTGAGAAAGCTGTATCTGAGATCTCAAGAGAGTTAATACATAAAACTTAAAATATAATGTTAGACAAAAACGCCAAAATCTACGTAGCAGGTCATCGTGGCCTGGTAGGTTCTGCAATCTGGAAGAACCTGCAAGATAAAGGATATACCAATCTTATTGGCAAAACCCACAAAGAAGTCGACTTACTGGACGCCGTTGCCGTTCGCAGATTCTTTGATGAAGAACAACCGGAATATGTATTCCTTGCTGCCGCATTCGTAGGCGGTATCATGGCAAACAGTATCTATCGTGCCGATTTCATCTACAAGAACCTGCAAATACAACAGAACGTCATCGGAGAAAGCTTCCGCCACAATGTAAAGAAACTCCTCTTCCTGGGCAGCACCTGCATCTATCCACGTGATGCCGAGCAACCCATGAAAGAAGAAGCACTTCTTACCTCTCCTCTGGAATACACCAATGAGCCCTATGCCATAGCTAAGATTGCCGGACTGAAAATGTGCGAAAGCTTCAATCTGCAATACGGTACGAATTATATCGCTGTAATGCCTACCAACCTCTATGGCCCGAACGATAATTTCGATCTGGAACGCAGTCATGTACTTCCTGCCATGATTCGCAAGATACACCTTGCCCACTGTTTGAAACAAGGTGATTGGGATGCCATACGCAAAGACCTGGCTCTTCGTCCCGTAGAAGGTATTGACGGAACTGGCAGCGAAGAGGATATTCTCACCATTCTTGCTAAATATGGTATCAGTGACAATGAAGTGAAACTTTGGGGTACCGGTACACCGCTTCGCGAATTCCTTTGGAGCGAAGAAATGGCAGATGCCAGTGTATTCGTCATGGAACATGTAGACTTCAAAGACACCTATAAACCAGGCGATAAAGATATTCGTAACTGCCACATTAACATAGGTACAGGTAAAGAAATCTCCATCCGCAACCTTGCCGAACTGATTGTTTCTACTGTAGGCTACAAAGGCCAACTGAGTTTCGATAGTAGCAAACCGGACGGCACCATGCGTAAGCTGACCGACCCATCAAAACTACATTCTCTGGGTTGGCACCACAAAGTAGAAATAGAAGAAGGCGTACAACGCATCTATCATTGGTATTTAGAATCGTAAATATTTCAATAGCCCTGGCCATATTTTAATATGCCAGGGCTAAATTATATACATATCCCGCTTTTTTTAGCTAAAAATTTGCTTTCTTTTGATAAAGCCTTATATTTGCACAAATTTCAAATAAATGTGCAATATATAATATCATGGAACAAAGCTTTATCGCCTACATTGAGAATAGTATTAAAGAGAATTGGGACCTTGATGCCCTGACAGATTATAATGGCGCTACCCTACAATACAAAGATGTAGCCCGCAAAATAGAGAAAGTACATTTAATCTTCGAAGCAAGCGGTATTAAAAAAGGCGATAAGATAGCCATCTGTGGACGTAATAGTTCACACTGGGGAGTCACCTTCCTTGCCACACTTACCTATGGAGCGGTTGCAGTTCCTATCCTTCATGAGTTCAAAGCGGACAATGTACACAACATTGTCAATCACTCCGAAGCAAAATTACTCTTTGTGGGCGACCAAGTATGGGAAAACCTCAACGAATCTGCCATGACTATCCTGGAAGGCATCATTCTGATGACGGACTTCTCCATTCTCATCTCACGCACACAGAAACTGGATTACGCCCGTGAACATCTGAACGAACTGTTCGGCAAGAAATACCCCAAGAATTTCCGTAAAGAACACATTGAATATCATAAAGATCAGCCCGAAGAACTGGCAGTCATCAACTATACTTCCGGAACGACGAGTTATTCCAAGGGGGTAATGCTGCCCTACCGCAGCCTATGGTCCAATACTGCATTCGCATTCGAAGTATTGCCATTGAAAGCCGGAGACAAGATTATATCAATGTTGCCAATGGCACACATGTACGGGTTAGCATTCGAATTCCTGTACGAGTTCTCGGCAGGATGTCAGATCTACTTCCTAACCCGCATGCCAAGCCCCAAAATCATTTTCCAGGCATTCTCGGAAGTGAAGCCCCACCTTGTAGTGGCTGTACCGCTCATTATAGAAAAGATCATTAAGAAGAACGTGCTTCCGAAACTGGAAACACCCACCATGAAGCTATTACTGAAAGTTCCCATCATCAATGACAAGATTAAAGCAACTGTACGCGAAGGAGTAGTCAGTGCTTTCGGCGGACGTTTTGCAGAAGTCATCGTAGGCGGTGCCGCTTTCAATCAGGAAGTAGAACAATTCCTGCACATGATAGAATTCCCCTACACGGTAGGTTATGGAATGACAGAATGTGGTCCGATTATCTGTTACGAAGACTGGTCACGCTTCAAACCGGGTTCCTGCGGTAAGGCAGTTCCGCGTATGGAAGTGAAAGTTCTTTCTTCCGACCCGGAAAATATACCGGGGGAAATAGTATGCCGCGGACCGAATGTTATGCTTGGATACTATAAAAATGAAGAAGCCACACGTGAAGCAATCGACCCTGACGGTTGGCTGCATACAGGCGACCTTGCACTAATGGACACCGAAGGGAATATCACCATTAAAGGACGCAGCAAGAATATGTTGCTCGGTTCCAGTGGACAAAATATATACCCCGAAGAAATAGAAGATAAGTTGAATAACATGCCGTACGTTGCCGAAAGTATTATCGTGCAGCAGAATGAAAAGCTTGTCGGACTGGTATATCCGGACTTCGACGATGCCTTTGCACACGGTCTGACTACCGCAGATATAGAACGGGTCATGGAAGAAAACCGTGCCACGCTAAACACCATGCTGCCTGCATACAGCCAGATATTCAAAATGAAAATCTATCCCGAAGAATTTGAGAAAACTCCAAAACGCTCCATTAAACGATTCTTATACCAGGAAGCGAAGGGATAAGATTGTAATTAACTGACTAACCTTTATTAAAGTATTATCTCAAATGAAAAGCGAATTATTAATATCGGCTGCTATGATTCCCATGTGGGGCATGGCAGGAGAAGTGGTTGCAGCATCTCCGGAAAAAGGGGTGCCGAAAGAAAAGCAACGTCCGAACATTGTTTTGTTTCTGGTTGATGACATGGGATGGCAGGATACTTCTCTGCCCTTCTGGACTCAACGGACACACTACAACGACACTTACCACACACCGAACATGGAACGTCTGGCAACACAAGGCAAGATGTTCACACAAGCGTATGCCTGCAGTATCAGTTCCCCTACCCGTGTCAGCCTTTTCACAGGAATGAATGCAGCCCGCCATCGCGTAACCAGTTGGACATTACGTAAAAATACCACTCACGAACAACCCGACTCAATAATGACCTATCCCGAATGGAATGTAAACGGCATTTGCCAGGAACCGGGAATTGAACGTACTACCCAAGTAACTACGTTGGCACAGGTACTTAAAGATAACGGTTACCAGACCATACATTGCGGTAAAGCCCATTTCGGAGCAAATGATACACCCGGAGCCGATCCGTTGACAATGGGGTTCGAAGTGAATATAGCCGGACATGCAGCCGGATCACCTGCCAGTTATTACGGCAAAAACAATTTTGGGAATAAGCCGGATGGCAAAAGTCCGTTAGCTGCCGTTCCCGGATTGGAGCAATATCATGGTACAGATACTTTCCTCAGCGAAGCACTTACATTAGAAGCCATGAAAGCTTTGGATAAGGCACAGCAAAAGGATAAACCATTTTTCCTATACATGGCTCATTATGCCATCCATACTCCCATACAACCCGATTATCGTTTTTACCAGAAATACCTGGATAAAGGGCTTCCTCCTGTAGAAGCAGCTTATGCCACCCTCATCGAAGGCATGGACAAGAGCTTGGGAGACCTGATGGATTATCTGGAGCGTAACCAGCTAACAGACAATACCGTAATCCTATTCATGTCCGACAATGGCGGACTGGCCGCACATACCCGCGCCGGAGAACTCCATACTCAGAACTATCCGCTCAATAGTGGAAAAGGTTCCGCCTATGAAGGAGGTATCCGCGAACCAATGATTGTAAGCTGGCCTGGTGTAGTGGCTCCCGATACGAAATGCGGAGATTATCTTATGATTGAAGACTTTTATCCTACCATCCTCGAAATAGCAGGTATTCAAAAATATACTACCGTACAACAACGGGACGGCATCAGCTTCATGTCATTGCTGACGGGAAAAGGGAAGGTAAAAGACCGCGATATCTATTGGCACTATCCTCATAGCTGGGGACCTTCGGGACCGGGTATCGGAGCAACTTGCTCCATTCGTTCCGGTGACTGGAAACTCGTCTACTACTTTGCAGACGGTAAGCGTGAACTATTCAATGTCCCTGCTGATATCAGCGAGAAAAACGACGTGGCAATGGAAAACCCACGCATTGTAAAGAAATTAGCACAAAAATTAAGTAACTACCTTCGGTCGGTAGATGCACAGCGTCCTACGCTCCGTGCAACCGGTAACTTAGCGCCCTGGCCGGATGAAATTAAAGATTAAAATCAATGAGAAGATTATTTCCATCTATTATTGCATTACTGATAGTTGCAGGAACACTTTCTGCACAGACTACAGACAACAAATCGACTGAAACAACCAAGAAAAACAGAGAACCTGTCGGCATCAATCTCTCCCTGTGGAAGAATATGTCCACACAGCAGACTGATACTGTAGGAAGTACTTGTTTCAACCTCGGTCTATTCTCTTCTATGAACCGTCTGAACGGCGTGGGTATCAATCTACTGGGTAGTGTGGTATACCGTGAGATGAACGGTGTACAGGTTACAGGTCTTGCCAACCTGGTAGGAGGCAGCATGCGCGGTGTTCAGATAGCAGGTATCAGCAATGTGAACGGAGATAATCTCTGTGGTGTATCCTTGTCCGGTTTAGTCGGTATCACAGGAAATCATGCACAAGGTGTTATATTTTCCGGACTTACCAATATTGTAGGAGACAATGCCAGTGGTGTTCTCATTGGTGGCTTGCTGAACATTGCCGGAGAGAATTCTTCGGGAGCACATATTGCGGGATTAGCTAACATTTCAGGCGAAGATTTCATTGGTATCACCGCTTCCGGCTTGCTGAACATTGTAGGCGAAAATCTGCGAGGTGTACAAATCAGCGGTTTGGGTAACATTACAGGGGAAAACATGCAAGGTTTACAGATATCCGGTCTGGGTAATGTGGTAGGTGAACATTTCACAGGAGCACAAGTTGCCCCTTTCAATTTTGCCGGAAAAGGAAAAGGTGTACAGATTGGATTAGTCAACTATTATAAGAATAGTTTCGACGGTTTCCAGTTAGGTCTGGTCAATACCAATCCAGATACTAAAGTGCAGTTAATGCTTTTCGGAGGCAATGCTACAAAACTGAATGTAGGCGCTCGTTTCAAGAACAATCTGTTCTATACCATCTTAGGTGGTGGTACGCACTATCTGGATTTCAGCGATAAGTTTTCAGCCTCTCTCTTCTATCGTGCAGGTCTTGAGCTTCCCCTATATAAACAATTATTTATCAGCGGTGACCTGGGCTTCCAGCACATCGAAAACTTCAAGAACAAAGACTATGGCTTCCCTGCACGCCTTTACGCTCTCCAGGCACGTGTCAATCTGGAATATCGTCTAAATGACCGCTTAGGTGTATTCGTAACAGGTGGTTATGGTGGCAGCCGTTACTACACCAAAGGGGTCACTTATGATAAGGGGGTGATTGTGGAAGGAGGAGTGGTGCTGTTTAAATACTAAATTTAGTGATTAACGGTTAGTGATAAGTGATTAGCACCTTGTAGTATCATAGCGTAGCCTGTTAATCACTTATCACTAACCGTTAATCACTAAAATCACTTTTCCTTTATAAGTCCCGTCCTATACGCCACCAGCAACTTCTTCAAGTCTTGTATCTGCGTCACCAGTACTTTTCCTTTATCCGTATCTTTCACCATCATACGTTGTGAATTGAACTCTACGACAAAGGTATTAGACTTGATATCCTGCCCCTCTTCTATAGCCTTCTGGCGGCTTTGAAACGGTTCGTGTTGCACTAACTGCATGCCATGCGAATGATATACCAATGTATATCCGGCAATACCGGTTTCCGGCTGATATGCCTTAGAAAACCCACCATCAATCACCAGCAACTTGCCATCCGCTTTTATGGGTTTCTCACCCTTAATAATCTTCACGGGCACATGACCATTAATAATGTGTGAATGAGGTCCTGTAACCTCAAACTCCGCAAGAATGCGTTCACAAATATCAGCACGGTTACGCAGAGTATAATAATATCCTTTCGTCTCCTTAGACAAATCTTTGTCTCCAATGAAATAGCGTTCAAAAGTCGCCATCTTATCTTTGTCAAACGATGGAGCATCAGGACCACACCACATATACCACACATAATCCAATGCAAAACTCTTCTCCTCCGTACCGTCTTCATCGAAGTAAGCCGTACGTATCAACTGGTCTGTCTTGCACAATAGTTTCCTGCCCCAATACTCCTTCTTTCCAATACGGACATGTTTGAAACTACCATCCTCATTCAAAGGCATGGAAGCATGGTACAGCAAATTACTGTTACAAACCAGATACATTCCTCCATATGTAAACAAGCAACGCATATGTTTCTTCAACTTCTCACTATTCATGAACGAAGCATGGATTTTATCCATCAGCTCCCGTTCCTCATCAGACAGACGGTATGGATCAGCCGGATCTATGGTCGGGAAGTTTGTATCACGCAATGGATATTCCTTTCCCTCGTATACAAAGACACCATTTTCAAAATCAATCTTATCCAATAACTTCCGGTTCTGCATACCGAACTCCGGACGACGGTCTATAATCTCTGCTTCCAGCTTGAACTGTATCACTGTAATCGCCTTATGCATCTGCGTAATCAACCGTAAAGTCTTCTCATTATAATTACCGTCTGCAAAGTTCATCTTCGGAGCGAAGATTGTACAGGGATCATCCGCATACGTATCCATGGCAAATGTGGCAAGTGGCAACAGATTGATACCATATCCGTCTTCCAGTGTAGCCAGGTTGGCATAACGCATCGACATACGGATCACATTGGCAATACAGGCATCATTACCGGAAGCTGCTCCCATCCACAGAATATCATGATTTCCCCATTGAATATCAAAATTGTGATAATCACAAAGTGTATCCATAATGATGTGTGCTCCCGGACCACGGTCGTAAATATCACCTACAATATGCAGAGAGTCAATCGTTAACCTCTGAATGAGATTACACATTGCAATGATGAAATCATCCGAACGCTTGGTGGAAATGATAGTACTGATAATTACATTGATATAGGCATGCTTGTTTGGCTCTACACTCGATTCATGCAGCAACTCCTGAATAATGTACGAGAATTCTGCCGGAAGCGCCTTACGCACTTTAGAGCGTGTATATTTGGAAGAAACATTCTGGCATACCTTCACCAATTGATTCAGTGTAATCAGATACCAGTCATCCAGATCGGCTTCCTGCTCTTTGATCAACTGCAACTTTTCTTCGGGATAATAAATCAGAGTACATATTTCTTTCTTTTCACTCTCACGCAAAGTATGCCCGAAGATTTCATTCACTTTCCGCTTCACCGCTCCCGAAGCATTCTTCAACACATGTTGAAAAGCTTCATATTCGCCATGAATATCGGTCAGGAAATGCTCTGTCCCTTTCGGGAGGTTCAGAATAGCTTCCAGGTTAATAATTTCTGTACTGGCATCCGCAATCGTCGGAAAACTGCGTGACAGCAACTGCAAATAACGCAAGTCGCTCATGATGCTTTCAGGGGTAATATTACTCATGATATCTAATTACAATTTACAAATTACAAATTATATATGGGCTTGTGTATTCATTTCAAACCTCAACTCTACGTTCCTAATCCTCAACCCTACGTTCCCAATCCTCAACTCTCCACTCTCAACTTAAGAAGAACATCAGCAGCACTTGGGCGATAATCACACGCAGGAACATGCACAAGGGATAAACCGTAGCATAAGAAACTGAAGGATTATCACCGGGAATGGTATCATTAACATAATTCAAAGCCATTGGATTCGCCATACTTCCGCACAGCATTCCGGCTACCGAACCGAAATCGACCTTCATCCAACGGAAAGCAATGACTCCCATTATCAACACAGGAACCACGGTTAGTGCACAGCCGATAGCTATCCACAACAACCCTTCCGGACGGAATACCGTATCAAAGAAATGAGCTCCCGCATCCAGTCCCAAGCAGGCCAAATAGAGTGACAAGCCCAAGGCACGGAGCATCAAGTTAGCACTACGGGTTGTATAGGTCACCATATGCATGCGTGGTCCGAAAGTACCGATAAGAATACCTACGATAATCGGTCCACCCGCCAGGCCCAGCTTTACAGGAGTACTGACACCGGGGATGGCAATAGGTATCGCTCCTAAGGCAAGACCAAGGATAATACCCACGAATACAGCCACTAGGTTAGGTTCCTTCAAACTCTTCACAGCATTTCCCAAAACTCTTTCCACATTTTGTATAGCAGCGGCCTCACCCACCACCGTCAACCGGTCGCCCAATTGCAAGGTAAGTTCCGCCGTAGCCAGCAGCAACACCCCGCTACGATAGACGCGACTGATATTGATGCCATAATGATTACGCAAATGGAGTGAACCGAGTTTCTTTCCATTCAGTTCCGGACGTGTCACCACGATACGCTGGGAGATCAACTGGCTATCAATGGCATTCCAGTCAATATCTTCCTTGTTCCAGTCCGTGTTTTCTTGCTCACCGAACAATACAGTCAAAGCAGGAACATTTCTTTCTGAAGTGATAACAAGCAAGCGGTCGCCTTCTTTAATCACTTTTTCAGAAGTGGGGATGCTGACATTCCCATCCCGCCACAAACGGGAGATCACAAACTTAGGATAACTCAACTGAGCTATATCCTTCACACTCATATTAAAGATTGCCGGATTGTGCACCTGGAATGCAACAATATAGGGTTTATTCACATCGTCTTTCTCCTTGACTTCCAAATCAGCCTTACGTACCAGCACCTTACGTATCATCAGAATACCGAGAATAACTCCCACTACTCCTATCGGATATGCCACCGCACACCCCAGAGCCGGAGTATTCGCTTCGATTCCCATCTGTTTCAGCGTTTGCTGTGCAGCACCCAGAGCCGGTGTATTCGTCGTTGCCCCGCAAAGGATACCTATCATATCCGGCAGAGAGACTCCCAACCCATAACTTCCCAGCAGTGTCATCAGCGTACCGATCAACACCACGCCTACTGCCAGCATATTCAATTGTACACCACCTGTGCGGAACGAACTGAAGAAACCCGGACCTACCTGCAGTCCCAGTGCATATACGAATATCACCAAGCCGAAGCTCTCCGCATAGTTCAGCATCTGCGGGTCTATGGACAATCCGAAATGCCCGGCAAGGATACCTGCAAAGAACACGAACGTCACTCCCAACGATATACCACAGATATGTATCTTTCCCAGTCCCAAACCAATAGCAGAGATCAACGAGAGCACCACAACCGCCTGCAGGGCAGAATGTTCTATGAATAAACTGTATAACCAATCCAATGTATTTACGTTTTATTGATTTCAGTCCGCAAAGATAGGAAGTATTTCCCGGAGTAAGGAAATAATGACACACAAAAAAAGCGGCTGTATACGTTAAACAGCACGCTTGTTAAGTAAAGAAGAAAAAAACTTCTACAATAATAAGATTCTTTTTTTCATAATGCTTCCTATCTGTGTCTTCAGCAGCCGTGCATAAATAGGTTTTGGCATATAGCCATCAAAGCCACTTTCCATTACCCGTTGTTCATCCGAAGCATAGGCAAAAGTTGTGATAGCAATGATCGGAACCCTTGCCGAATATTTCCGTATCTCCTTTGTGGCCTCATAGCCATCCATTACAGGCATATTAATGTCCATCAAGATTATTTGCGGCTCGTATGTTTTAAACATCTCTACCGCCTCCCGTCCATCCCAGGCATGAATCAGTTTATAGTCATTTTTCAAAACCGACATAAACAGCTTGTAGTTACTATCATTATCTTCCGCAATCAATATGGTCAACTTATCTTTTTCTACAATAATAGGCTGATACTGAGGTTCCGGAGTTTCTTCCACTGTCATAGCCTCTTCATATGGAAGCGTAAACCAGAAAGTTGAGCCATGCCCTTCTTCCGATTCCACTCCTATATGCCCGCCCATGTGTTCAACCAGTGTATGGCAGATGGACAATCCCAACCCCGTTCCTTGGGCGAAGCTATTCAGCTTCACGAAACGCCCGAAGATATTTTCCTGCTTGTCCTTTGGAATACCGATTCCTGTATCCGAAACGTAGCAATAGAGTTCTTTTCCATGAAGCTCATAGCCAAAGCGGATACTCCCTTCCGTTGTAAACTTGATCGCATTGGTCACCAAATTAATAAATAGCTGCGAAATTCGGTTTTTCTCTGTACGGACATGGCATACCTCCATTGGCGAAACGAATTCCAACTGCACAGCATCCGTTTTTATCCTTAATTGCAACGTATCCCTCAAATCCTTCAGTAGATGGTTCAATTCAATGTTGGAGTACGTAAACTCGAGCGCTCCTGCTTCTATCTTCGACAAATCAAGGATATCACTGATTAATTGCAGCAATAAAGTATTGTTATTCTCAATGATATTTACATATTCCTGTTTCTCCTGTTCTTCTTCTGTAGATGCCAAGATACCTGAAAAACCGACGATGGCGTTCAATGGCGTACGTATCTCATGGCTCATATTGGCCAGGAAAGCGGATTTAAGCCGGTTCGACTCTTCCGCCCGGTCTTTTGCAGTAATCAGTTCCAACTCCATCTTCTTGCGATTGGTAATGACAAGCGACGACCCGACCAGTGCCAACGGTTTTCCGTTTTCATCACGTTTTTCAACGGCTGCCTGTGCTTCCACCCATTCTATCTTATGTATATGGTTCTCAATACTCACCACCCTGTATTCCTCTTTCACTTTCTCCGAACGCCCTTCCAATAAGTCCTGATAAGCCTGTCTCACCCTTTCACGATCTTCTTTAAATATCTTCTGGAAGTATTGATCATCGGGCACAGCCAGTTGTTCCTCAGTCACATCCCCTCCTTCCATACTTAACTCAATCGGGCGATTGATATCGCAAAGAATGGTTTTATTAGTCAGGTCCCACTTCCAGGGTACAATACTGGCTACATCCAGCGCCATCGCAAGTTTATTGTTAGTAGAGCTCAGTTTCTGCTGCGCCTTATGCAGTTCAGTGCTGTCAAGACAGAACACGTCTATCACGTCATCATCATTGGTTCTGCTCAACACCACATCATAAAAAGTGTCTATCCTTTTGGAATAATATGGAAACGTAATGGTTTTATTTTCACTCAACGCTACCTGTATGAAAGGCAAGAATTCAAACAATGACTCCGGGAAAACTTCACTCGCTTTTCTGTCAATAACTTTTTCTTTAGGAAGAAAATACTTCTCGAATGTAGTATTTACATTCCGGTAGATCAGGTCGACAACCGCCCCGGCTTCATTCCTCACCACCTCTTCCTGCATATAAATGATGGGCATACAGCTAATCAGGTTCTTATACTTAGCCATCGTCTCTATCTCTTTCTGCTGCAACCTCTTATACCGATCAAACATATACATGCGGTACAGAAAGAAAGCGGTAATAAAGATAAAGACAAGTATCCAGACCACATATTTATATTGCTCCCAGAAAGTTGGCGGTTTGTTGATAAACAGAGTATCAGCGGGGCATATCGACAGAGGTATACCTTTTTGAAGCATCACCTTGTAATTAAACACAGGCTCACCGTCCGAAGGCAAATAAAAAGGAATATCACGTGCTTGTTTACCATTAATTATTGCCTTCAATGTTTGTGTCAGTACCTCCTTAAAGTGATCGCCATCATAACTATATCCTCCCAACATACCGGCTTCATCATCCATCGCATCCATCTTCAGGGCAAACAAAGGAGCAGAAGTAGTGGCGATAATCCGGTAAGAGTTTGTCACTAAAGATGTGTTCCCCTCTTCCATCTTAGGTTTGAAGAACCAAGAACCGAAGAGTACACCGGTTGTTTTCGGATCGATAGAATTCAGCGAATCGAGCAACTGGTTTACAGACAAATCTTTAGGTGAGAAAAACTGATATTTTACTTGCGGATGATTCTTCGCCAGTTCTTCTTGTATTTCAGCATCATTCGCCTGATTAACGTACCGCTGATCACCAACGAATATAAACTTTTTCATTTCCGGTATCATCCTGAACATCATTTCCACATTTTTCGGGATGAACAAATCGGCATACAGAAAGGTCATATTATTAGCCTGAGCCAGACTTGCAATCGAAATACGGTCAACAACCGGGATAATTTGTTTTTTAAGATAAGCCTCCTTGGGTCCTGTATAATCTCTCTCAGCACAAAGGACAATGGGAATATCCCCCCACTTGGCTCTGAAATCATCGAGCATCATCAATGGTGAGTTTCCCAACAGCAACAACATACGTGGAGGATGGGCACTATATTTCGCAAATATCCCCTTACTGAGTTTTTCCAAAGCAACGCTGTCTTTCACATCCAGCATATTCATATGTTCAGCATAAATAGAGAGATTAGAAGATTCTCTCACGTAATTGGTGGCTTGTGAAAACCAATAATTGCTCCAGGCGGAGCCCTCCGTATATGTATTGATAACTAAGATATAATCTCTGTTCTTCTCTCTATCTGTTTGTGCCACTGTAAAGACTACAGGTAACAAACAAACAATAAATAACAATCGTAGTTTTGTAACGATTCCATTGCAAAATTTTGCACCAAGCATGACAACCATACTCTTTCCTATTAAGATACGTGAATTACTTTGTTGATATGCGCTGCAAAAGTATTAATAAAAATCAGATAAAATCAAATCAAGTCATTTTTTTATTGAAAAACGTATTTTCTTGAACAAAACTGTTTCCCGATAGGTATAAAAGAAAACTGCTCCCGAAAATCATGAAATGTTTCATTCTTTTCGGGAGCAGTTTTCTTATTCTTCGTACACCCTCAGGGACTCGAACCCTGGACCCATTGATTAAGAGTCAATTGCTCTACCAGCTGAGCTAAGAGTGCATTAAAAATTTTCCGTAGTGGATACGAGAATCGAACTCGTATTACATGCGTGAGAGGCATGTGTCCTAACCGTTAGACGAATCCACCGGCTGTTTGCGGAAGCGGGGGGATTCGAACCCCCGGTACAGTTACCCGTACGTCAGTTTAGCAAACTGGTGGTTTCAGCCACTCACCCACACTTCCTTAAACCTGCATTGTTTCTCAAATGCGGTGCAAATGTATGGGAAACTTTTGGACTATGCAAATCTTTCCATCATATTTTTTTCTGACTTTTTTCATGAAAAGAGGTAATCTGTTAAAAGTCAAAAGCAAAGGTCGAAAAAAAAATAATTTATTTGACTCATATCAATTCTTCCCTCCCTCCCATTCCGTACCTTTGCGCGATTTTTCATCACCGGATTTCAAACACATACGAAATGATACATCAGGAAAGCTTAAAAAAGCGACTTGCCAAACTCGCTGCCCCTATCTTTATAGAGACCTTGCTCATCATGATGCTGGGTGCTGTAGATACTATTATGTTGAGCCGCCACTCAGATAGTAGTGTTGCCGCCGTAGGAGTGGTCAACCAGATCATCATGCTTACTTTCCTTGTATTCGAGGTTATCAACCTTGGCACCTCTGTTCTTTGTTCCCAATACCTCGGTGCACGCCTGCAGAAGAAAGTAGTCCAAGTAGTCGGCGTATCCATCCTTGTGAATATAATGATCGGCGTCTCTGTCAGCTTGTTCCTTTTTTCCTGTGCCGGACCGATACTACGCCTTATGGGACTCACTCCCGACTTGATGACAGACGGTATGGACTATATGCGCATCGTAGGTGCCTTCGCTTTCTTCCAAGCTATCTCCCTAACCCTTTCCGCCTCCCTGCGCAGTGCCAACAAAGCCATCTATCCAATGCTGGTAACCGTCGTTGTCAACATACTTAATATCATAGGTAACTACTCCCTTATCTTCGGTCGCTTCGGCTTCCCGGAACTTGGTGTAGAAGGTGCTGCCATTTCCACAGCTTTCAGCCGCGGAGTTTCCATGGTACTACTATTCATTATCCTGTTCCGCAAGCATATCCACCGTTTCCCTGTCGCTTATTTCCGTCCATTCCCGTGGCCAGAGCTGAAGAACCTGATGAAAGTAGGTCTACCCTCCGCCGGAGAACAACTCTCGTATAGCTCATCACAAGTAGTGATTACCTTTTTTATCAATATGCTAGGAGTCGAAGCACTGGCTACACGCACCTACTGCGTCAATATTATCATGTTCGCCTACCTCTTCAGTATTGCCATGGCACAAGGAGGAGCCATCTGCATCGGACACCTCATCGGAGAAAAGAAACCTCATGCCGCCTTCCTCATGGGAAAGTACGTGATGAAAAAATCCGTAATGATCACCGTCATACTTTCTACGGTTCTTGCCATCTTTGGAAACACCATTTTCCACTGGCTGACCTCCAACGAAGAGATCATCCGGCTGGGCACCACCATCCTCATCATCGACGTTATTCTCGAAATCGGACGACCTATCAATATTTTTGCCACGAACGCCCTACGTGCAGCCGGCGATGTCAACTACCCGTTCTACGTCGGACTGGTGGTTCAGTGGAGCATTGCCGTCGTACTAGGATACATCTTTGGTATTCCTTTGGAATGGGGCATCTGCGGCATGTGGGTTGCCTTCCTACTAGATGAAAATATCCGGGGAGCCATCTTCGTGCGACGCTGGTATAGCATGAAGTGGACGACAAAAGGGTTTGTTAAGATTTGATTTAAATCAAATCTTTCGTACCTTTGTGCCCGGAAACGGTTATAAATACCAGCGAACAATTATGGATACATTATTAAAAGAAACAGTTAATGCCACTGTGAACTCCCGTTATCCGGGTATGGCACCTGAGGGTAGAAAACTGATAGAAGATATTCTGATCCGCAAAGAGCTGGAAAAGGGTGAACTCCTATTCAAGGAAGGGCAAGTCTGCCACCACATGGTATTTGTGGGTAAAGGTATGATGCGTCAGTTCTATTACAAAAACGGTAAAGACGTCACCGAACACTTTTCCTACGAAGGCTGTGTCATCATCTGCATAGAAAGTACATTGAAGCAAGAACCTACCCGCCTGATGGCAGAAGCTCTGGAACCTTGCACGGTATACCTCCTCCCCTACGATAAATTCATGAGATTGACAGAAATCTCCTGGGAAATCAATATGTTCTACCGTAAGATACTGGAGTACTCACTCATCGTATCCCAAGTGAAAGCTGACTCCTGGCGGTTCGAAACAGCACGCGAACGCTACAACATGCTGATGCATACCCATCCGGAAGTCATCAAACGGGCACCATTGTCACATATCGCATCTTATTTGCTGATGACGCCCGAAACCCTCAGCCGGGTACGCTCGGGCATACTGTAAAAAGACAATATGAATCTACATTTTTTTGATTTATATCAAATCATATTCCCCAAGAACTCTCTAACTTTGCACCATCAAAAAAGAAATAGAATTAGTTTTTATAAGGAAAGAGATTAGTTTTTAGGGTATAAATTAAAAAAGAGGTAACAATGTATAGAGGTTGTTACCTCTTTTTTCGTTCACTCCACAAAATTCATTTTAAAAACGTGTAGCAATGCAAAGTTATTCATATATTTGTATTAATGGAAATGAAGCCACACGTAGCACTACTAAAAATAACACTGTTGTTCACACTTATACTGGCGGGATGCCAGGGAAGTCCTGATAAAAAGACCCGCCTGCTGCAATTGCCACAGGAATTATTTCGGGATGGAGATATCGCTTTCAGAAGAGGAACAGGGATTACAAGTAGAGTGGTGCTGGCTGCAGACCGTGAAGGAACGTATTCGCATACCGGCATCCTGAAGAAGAAAGACGGACAATGGTATGTGATACATGCTGTGCCCGGCGAACCGGATTTCAAAGACGATCCGGATCGTGTAAAAATGGAAACTGTTGAAGTGTTTTTTGAAGAAAGAAAAGCTATTAACGGGGCCATTATGCGTATAGCGGAGGATTCTGCAAACGCATACAGAGCAGCAGTACGGGCAGAACGGTTATACCATACCCATGTATTATTCGACCATGATTATAATCTGGCAGATACAACGCGAATGTACTGTACGGAATTGGTTGATTTCGTATATAAAAAACAAGGAATAGACTTGCCTGAGGGACGTATCAGTCACGTGAATATTCCGGGATTCAAAGGAGATTATCTCCTGCCTAACGATATTGCACAGAGTAAGCGCCTCTGTTTGATATACTATTTTTAAATACACATTAATCATTTAAAAAAAAGCGTATGAAAAAGGTATTTTATTTTAGTCTGATAGTTATGGCTATGTTTATGATGGCAGCTTGCTCCTCTTCCAGTGGTCCGGGAGATGCGATGAAGAAGTATAGCAACTATCTTATCAAAGGTGACTATGAAAAGTTTGTAGATGGCATTGCTTTAGGTGACAGCGAAACTGCTGATAAACTGAAAGAGCAAAAAGCAGGATTCGTTGCCTTACTGAGAGATAAAGTGGGCAAAGAGTATGAAAAAATGGGTGGACTGAAAAGTATTGAGATTCTATCGGAAGAAATATCGGAAGATGGAAACACAGCAACTGTAAAAATAAAGCAAACCTACGGAAACGGAGAAACACAAGAAGGTACGCAATCGATGGTGAAAAGAGATGGTAAATGGCTAATGTCAATAGATAAGTAAGCTTTTCATCTCAGTATAAGCAACAAGGCGGTTCAGTTAAGAAAAGTATTTCTTACCGGACCGCCCGTTTTATTTTACTTAATAAAGTTCACCCTGCCCTACTTCCGTGAAGAGCTTGGCAAGCTTTTCAATAATAGGTTTCACATAGCGTTCACCTTTCTCAGCCGAAGCTTTCTTGGGGTTCCCTACCCCGCTATCCACTGTAGCTTTATCCCAATGGCGCGGTGCCCAACCCACCTTTTCGTTCAATGAGGGAATAGCAAAAGGCTTAGAATTCCCATCACCTGCCTCACACAGATTTACCAGCTCCGGATGATAGTGCATCATTACGGAAGTTTCCTGCTCACCGGCATGGTCATCTATTTCAGCTTCAAAATAACCTTTCGTGGGAACAAGGCTAAACCAGTCGGTAGCAATAATCAGGAAGTCCGGATAGCTAAAGGCAAGGTCGCGTATCATACCTTTGAAATTATTCCCGCCATGCCCACTGACAATAATCAGTTTACGCATACCCTGAGCATAAAGAGAAGCGACAATATCTTCCAGAATAGCCTGTTGGGTGGCATAACGGGTATGTATGCAGAAGGGAAGTTCACGCTGCCCGGGGTTGTGGGCACCGAATGGAACAGGAGGCATCACCATACAACGTACACCGAAACGTTCCAGTGCCAGCGTAGCAGCGTCTACAGCAATGTCATGGGGCAAAATGCAATCGGTGAGATACGGAAGATGTAAGTTATGAGGCTCTGTTGCGCCCCAGGGAAGTATGACGGCATCATACTTCACATCCTTCACTTTTCCATAGCAGGAAACAGCAAGGTCAATTTCTCTTTTTTCCATGTTTTCTTATTTTTGGGGGTATTTGATACCTGCAAAAATAAAGAATATTCTGACACTGTGTACTATTGCTTACGATATTCTTTCGGAGACATTCCGGTGTGATGCTTGAAATATTTGCCAAAGAAAGACTGGTTGGCAAAATGCAGTTCATCGGAGATTTCCTGAATACTCATTTCGGAAGATTTCAACAAAGCTTTAGCCTCCAGAATAACAAGACTGTCTATCCACTCTCCGGCAGTCTTTCCACTGACTTCTTTTACAGCTGTAGAAAGATGCTTGGCTGTCAGGAACATTTTGTCGGCATAATAGGCAACACTGCGTTCCTGTTTGTACGACTCTGTAATTGCACGGACAAAACGCTCAAAAAGATCCTCTTTCCTACTTTTTACTTTTCTGACAGTAGGCTCATTGCCTTGATAGATGCTATATATCTCATAGAAAAGAGAAAGTATCAATCCCTGAGTAATCTCTTTACGGAAAGGATTGTCTTTCAGTTTTACCTTCTTTTGAAGGAAAGAATAATACTCCTGCACAGCCTCCATTTGTTCCGGATTGAGGCGCACACAGGGCTGCTCTTTAATCATAAAAAACAGAGGAAATAACTGCTGTACCGTGGGGAGCACATCATCTATAAACTGACCGGAGACAACTATGAAAACACCGGTGAAATCGTCCGAACGCTCCACCTGCTGCAAAATCTGTTCAGGCAAAGTAACTACAAGAACACCTTCGGTAAGTTCATGTTCTTTCAAGTTGATACGTATTTTGCAATGCCCTTTCATGCAGAGTGTCAGACAAGATGCATTCAGGCGTGTAGGATAACCGAACAAAGGGATATCTCCTATATTGTCGAATATGGCAAAATCATTCCCAATAAAATCCATTGCCGGAAAACGGCGAATAGTTGCAATGTCTACGTTTTTTATATTTTTCATCTCCCTTTCTTATTTGCGTGGCAAACTTAAACAATATTTCGCTTAAAACCGTCCGAAATATCCTAAAAAAAAGAAAAAGGGAACATTTATACAAGAAAGAGCTTATGAAATTATGCTCTTGCAATAAATTCATAAGCCCATGCAATAAATTTGCAAACACTTGCAATATTAAATTTAGACCTCAGCCTAATTCATTATTTTAAAGCCGATAAAGAATGTTCTTGGCTGCGTTGGCCCATAAAAATAACCGGAATCACGGAACTCACCTTTATCCAGGTCTTTCTGAAAGCTGTTGAAAATATTCTGTACACCAGCATTGAGTTGCAGCTTGATGTGATCATGCAGAACAAAGGTGTAATTTAACTTCAGATTGAGATCAAAGAAATCAGGAGTATTCTCCATACGGTCTTTCTCTATATTGCAGAACGCACCTTCCGGGGCATCTACCGGAGCATAGTGAGGAACAATCATCTTTCCGGTATAGATGCCTGACAAAGAGAAATCAAAGTTCTTCAGCGGTGCGGAAGAGAAAGTGAAATAGCCATAATAATCCGGTGTACGCATCATTCGTTTGGTAGTTAAATCTTCACCATCCACTTCTGTCCAGACCTCATCCTCCGTATAGCGACTACGTTGTGCAGTAAAACCTAACTGGAACTGTGCTTCTTTGCCATGGGCTAGCTTGGCATCCAGATTAACTCCATATACCTGCGCACCACTACCATTACGACGTTCTTTGATCTTATCCCCATTATCATCTTTACCGATATCTTCCAAGACGAATACATGACGCAGATCAGTATAAAAACCTTCCAGCAAAATATTCGCTTGCCAATGTCCGAGATGTGTGCTCCAGTCCACAGAGCCACTATAACTGTTAGAACGCTCTTCACGGAGGTTATCAGCCAACTTAATCTGGACTCCTTCACCACCTACAGCTGTCACATGCAAATCTTCATCATAAGCTTGCGGTGCACGGAAACCGGTAGAATATGTCAAACGTGCCTGGAAATCCTCAGTCGGTTTATAAAGGAAATTGATACGCGGGCTGAAAATCAACTTGTCTATCAGGTTGTGCTTATCGAGGCGGGCACCCACCAACATAGTGAGTTGACGCATCTTCCATTCATTCTGAACAAAGGTACTGGCTATGCGTACATCCTGCTTCATATCACGATGATAACCAGTCATGACATCATGCAGGGAGTTATTCTGATATTCAAGGCCACCGGTAAAAGTAGCAGGAGCAAAGAAGCAATTGTTCATATTGCCTACATACATTCCACCGGCTACCCAGGTCAGATCGTCCGTCTTACCATAAGCATTCATGTCCTGTTGTGCTCCATAATAACTGTTTCTATCCGTATGCTGAATAGAACCATAAAGAGAAATCTTATGCTTATATTCACGCCAGAATAAATCGTAGCTGGCACCACCACTATTAATAATGTGCTTGGTTTGCTCCGTAATATCCGATTCATGCGGTTGCAGATCAAATTTATTACCACCACGACGGAACTCATTAGTAGTATGGTATTCCAGATTGATACGGCTGAAGTGTGTAGGGCGATAGTAAGCGCGGAAACCGAAAGTATTCATATTCAGTTTACCAAGTTCGGAGAAACCATCATCATCACGGTCATAAGGGTTACGATTACGATAACTTTCATACAGGGCAATACCATAAGAGTTATCTTTTGCAACCAGGGAGACGTTACCACCCATATATTGTTCCCACGATTTTCCATCCATGCACGAAAACAGGCTCGATACCTGGAAAGAATTACTGATAGGGTCTTTAGTAATGATATTGATAGTACCGCCTACTGCATTCGCTCCGAACAGAGCAGAACCACCGCCACGCACTACCTCCACACGCTCTATCATATTCACGGGAATCTGTTCCAGTCCATATACACCGCTAAGGGCACTGATAATAGGACGGCTATTTATTAATATCTGAGAATAGGGGCCTTCCAGACCATTGATACGTACTTGTGGAAAGCCACAGTTCTGACAGTTGTTCTCCACACGCAAGCCAGACTGGTAGTTCAGTGTTTTTGCCAAATCTGTAGAATTCACCATCTCAAAGAGCTTGGCACTCATCACATTGACAACTACCGGAGCTTCCTTACGGCTCACTTCATTACGATTGGCAGATACCACTACCTCATCCGTCATGAAACTCTCTTCCTGCATCTGGAAATGTATGACTGCAGTGAAGTCTTTACTGACAGTTACCTCTTTTTCCTGCGTCTTATAACCTACAGCTGATACGCGAAGCGTGTATTTCCCGACAGGAAGTTGACGGAATTCGAACTGACCTTCTTCATTAGAGACTGTTCCCTGACCGCTTTCTTTGATTAATATAGTTGCATAGGGTATATTTTCTTCTGTTCCTTTCACTATCACGTGACCGGAAATCATGTTACCTTCCTTTATAGGATTTACGGCATAGAGGCTGATGCAAACCATAGTAAGCACCAACGCAAGTATATGTTTTTTCATTAATTTGCGCTCAAAAATGTATGTATTGAAAATATGAGTAACAAGCTACGAGCTACAACCTACAAGTGCCTTTCGGTATATTAATGTAGACTAATAATCTGATAAATATTCAGTTTGTATAGCACAGCAACTTGTAACCTGTAGCTTATCAAGCTAAAAGCCTGATGAATAATCATGCCGCGAGCGCCGGCGGAGCACGAAGAGAAACGATCTGCCCCGACTTCCCCTTCACCAAGGATATTAGTTTTTCTGCTTCCAGCACAGCCAGAAGTATCCGCATGGGGTGCAGTTCTTCATATACATCAACCTCCGGAGATTGGAAAGTTGACAAACGACCTATAACGACAAGTTCACTTTTAGAGTGCGTGTGCTTACCGTAAAATGGATGCGAATGGGTAATCAGCACTCCATTGACGTAATGGACATGAGTAAAGGCTGTAATACTTGTCTGATATGCCACAAACAGCACCAACAAGCATACAGCCCCTATAATTCTCTTTATCTTTTTATTCACGTCCCTACAGTCTATTAAAAATTGCGACTGCAAAGATAGTGATTATTTTTCCACTTTTCCAAACAAGTACTCATAATCCCGTTTAGCAGCGGGCTCTACCCATTCTTCCGGAATAAACTTCCATTGTCCCAACGCATGTGGCTCAATCACACCCTTCCTCTCTATATATTGCATCAGGTAATAACGCAAATCTTTATCTGTGGAGAACAGGATACGGTCTTTCAATTCATCCTGAGAAATACCGGAGCCTTTAGTCAATAATTCTCCTCCACCATTACCACGATAGGAATTCAGTGCTACTTTATACATTTTATCCAAAGAGAAAGGAGTTCCATCCGCCATACTGGATATAGTCACCTTTTCTCCCTTGGGTTTCGTTACATCCACCGTATAAATGATACCGGCAGCCGAATCAAAATTGAAACTGAAGTTCTTGAATGAAGCACGATCCGCTGCTCCTTCACGACGCCTCTCACGAAGCAGTAACAAATGGTCATCAGGAGATTTCATCCGGTTTGTCCATAAATCATATGACATCTCCAATGCATCTTTTATCTCCTTACCGGACAATTTCATAGTATAAAGCATATTTTCATACTTATACAGATTGAACATATCGCTTACAAATACATCCCCCTTGCTAATCTCGGTATCATACGACAGAGGAGCAGCAAAAGAAATTTCTGCATTCGTGATTTCAAGTTGCAACATATGGATTAAATCAATAAAAGCCGAAGAGCCGAAATAGGCAGGACGTGTAGAAATCGTTTCAGTAAAACTACCTATCTTCTTGGACACAAAGTCCTGAACATCACTAAATTGCGGTGCAAAACGAGTCATAAAGTCCTTATTTGCAGTATAGTTCTTCATCTCAGTCAGCACTCCGTCGATATGTTTCTCGACTACTTTTCCCTTACGCAATTTCAAAGTAACATCTGCATTCGCCACAACCACTCCCTTACTCGCCGGATTCATAATCAACACAGAGTCTCCCGCTACATTTTTAATCTTTTTCAACTCACGGGCATGATCATGTCCCATCAAAACAATATCAAAACCAGGAACGTTACGGGCCACTTCCAGTGAAGCATTCTCACGATATTTACCACCCATCAACAGAGCATCTTGTCCGGCATGGAAAATTCCGATTACTAAATCCGGATTTTCTTTTTCACGGATAATCTTCATCCATTTGCGGGCTGTCTCTTCCATATCATCAAAGCGCAGCCCTTTCCACAAGTTTTCCGACAACCACACAGGAATAGCAGGAGTAATCATTCCCAGCACTACAATCTTAACACCATCCCGTTCCAATACTTCATAAGGCTTGAAGTGCGTTTTCCCCGTAGCCGTATCAATGATATTAGCACCTAAAACAGGGAATTTGCAATCATCTGCCCAACGGTCGAACACAGCACGTCCGGTTTCTACATCATGATTTCCCATGTTACCGGTATTATACTTCATGTAATTCAATACTTCGGCAGCCAGATGCGGAGAAATGGTATCAATATAATTATAATAGTAAGCACAAGGCTGACCTTGCAGAATATCTCCATTATCCAATAACAGCAGGTTATCCTTATAAGTCTCACGTTCCTTCTGAACAAACTCATACACACGCGCCAGACTTCCCCCTGCCTCATGTCGAAGTATAAAGTCATAAGGGTAATAGTTACCATGTATATCGCTGGTTTCTATAATTTTCAGCTTTACTATTTTATCCTGAGCCAACACGGCTCCTGTCAGGAAGAATATCCACCCTAAGAAAAAGTAAAATCTCTTCATAGTAATTATTTATTTGGTTGTTCTATCTCAAATGGATGCGTAAATACGAATCTTGCTCCATCTGTATATCCGGGATCTACCCAGATCTCTCCTCCCCACTTTTCTACAGTCAGTTTACAGATGGATAAGCCCAATCCTGTGCCTTGCACATATTCATTCAGTTTCTCAAACCGTTCAAATACCAGTTTCTGTTTTTCCAACGGAATACCTGTACCGGTATCTGATACAGAAAAAGTAGCTACTCTCTTCTCATCATCTACTTCCAGCTTCAATGTGATCTTACCGTTTCTGGTGAACTTATCGGCATTGGAGAGTAAGTTTATAATAACCTGTTGCAAACGCTGGGTATCCGTCCGCAAATCCACACTCTCACGATCACATTCAAAAATATACTTATTTTCCGACTTACGAGCCTGACTGACAGAAGCTAATACCTGCTGGCACAGTGGTACTACATCACACTTCTCAATTGTAAACGTAACCCTATCTGCCTCCAGACGCGAAACATCCAGGATATCATTGATCAGGCGAAGCAACAAGTCCGAATTTGTTTTAATAATATCGACATATCCCTGCTGTTCATCCACCGAAGTACCTCCTGAAGCCAATACATCGGAGAATCCTACAATTGCATTCAACGGAGTACGGATTTCATGGCTCATATTAGCAAGAAAAGCACTCTTCAGACGGCTGGATTCTTCAGCACGGTCCTTCGCTTCTCTCAAAGCACTCTCCGACTCCTGCAGTTCATCTTTCAGTTTCTTGGTATGATAGTAGAAGTACAGAGAAACAAACAATCCACTCAGCAATACGACCAAGATAGTACCAACGGTCCAGATATGATATTTATATTGTTCGTAAAACGATGGAGTTTCATTGACCATTTCTATAGGCTGATGAATGAAAGACAGATCCAAACGCTTATCTTTCACAATCTTGCTATCCATCTGCATCTTATTCGGAATTACCTCTACTTCCACCCGGTCGCTGTCCGGTCCCTGCAACAAACGAACTGCCTGATGCGCCATATCCTTACCCAATGCCCGGTAAGAGGGGATCACTCCACCTACGGCCCAATAACCTATGCCTACAGAAGTTATAGAAAAAGTAGGAACATCGCCGGCAGCCTCCATCATCGTATAAGTCGCATTGCGCATAAAGTATCCGTCATACATATCTACGCGCCAAGTGCCCAATAACAATGCTGTGTTGGGAGGCAATTCATGTAATTTATCGCTTATGGTATAAATCGTATTCGTTCGTCCGTCCAGCAGAATAAGATTCAGTTCCGGGTGTTTTTTCATCTCTGCCACTACATGTGCCTGCAGAGAAACACCTCCATAACTATTATCGGAAACAAAAGCAACATTCCTGGTTGCTGGATACAGCTTCTTTATCAGATTAATATTGGCTTCTACATCATATTCATAAACGAATCCGGCTTTCACAGAAGAATTAGGAAAGTCATTAAAAAAATCCACCGCATCAGGCATCCACGTTTTCAGATCGACTGAATCATCCGGTAGAATAATGGCATTACGGCTTGCCAGTGCAGCCAGCACCGGCACATTTCCACGTATGGAATCTTCTTGTGATAAATAAGCTGTCCAAGCCTCTTGACCAATCAGCACAAGTAGTACAGGCGAACGTTTTCCCCGGTATTTAGCAAGAAGTTCCTCCATTTTATTTTTCCATAAAGGAGCTTCAGAAAAACTTTTGCAGTTCATGTTTTCCAGAGATATCGGAGCCTCCCCTCCCAGTCGCTCAAATTCTTCCATAAAGTCGTAAATATTTCCAGAAGTTTGTCGTGCGTCCGGATTATACGAACTGATAATCAATACCGGGTGTTCTCCAGTCACCGCAAAGGCCGATGAAAACCCAATGTGGGATATCAGTAAGAAAAGCAGAAAGCTATATATTATTTTCCTAAATAAGCCCATTCAGTGAATATAGAATTGTTTCGGCAAATATACAATAAAGTTATAAGAATAGAAAAATAGTTGTAGAATTTAAACTATAATAATACAGCGGGCAGTAAGACATAGTTCATCAAACTATATTCTTACTGCCCGCTTTCAGAAATTATGGCATTTTTATCCGTAAGTATTCTGTGAAGATATTACCAGATATAAACAAAGAAAACAGCCCATAGGGAGCTGTTTTCCGACATTAATATATAATCAATTGATATTAAACCTTTTGATGTAAGCTAAAGTACTTCTTCATAAACCATATATAGATAAAGCTAAGCAATAAAATTACCCCCAGCAAGAATATATAACCATAGTTCAAACATCCTATATATCCAATTATTATTATTGCTTGTACCACCATATAAATCAACGAAACCACAACATGAGGCATCTTCAATTCGTTCGCCATCAACTGATACATATGTTTGCGATGAGGTAAACCAATGTTTTCATGAAGCATCAAGCGATGAATGATAGTGAGAACACTGTCGACACCATAAACAGACAACAGGATAATCCAACTGAAATCATCTGTTTTAATAATGAGTCTCCCTATCAGAAAAAGAAGAATAAAAGCGATACTCACAGAACCGACATCACCGGCAAAACACTTCGCCTTCTTACGAAAGTTGAAGAAACAAAATACGAATACAGAGCAAAGGACGGTATAAATTAAATCAGGCTCAACAAAAGTGATTATCTTAGAATTTATATAAGCTAATGCACCTAAAATAACCAATGAATAGCCACCGGTAATGCCGTTGATACCATCCATGAAATTATAAGCATTAATAATACCTGTGCAAACTATCAATGCGATAATTATCCACCACCACGAAAGAGAAAAGAGCCCCCATTGGTAAAACATCAAAGCCATAGCGGTAAAGTGAAACACTAACCGAAAGCCTTGAGAAGTGGAACGAACGTCATCCACAAAACTGATAAAGGTAATTAGGGTCAATGCCAACATGAACCAGGGATAATCCCATTCATTACTCAAGAAATAAGCCAAAGCGCCAAAATAGAAAATGATTCCGCCACCACGCAAAGTAATCCGGGTATGGGAACTTCTCTCATTGGGTTTATCGATGATATTGTACTTATCAGCTATTCTAAAATAAAAAAGTTCTGCCAGAAATAGCAGAACCAATATAATCAGGTAATACATAACCGTACTTGCCCCCTTAATTTTTAATTGTTAATTCTTAATTTGAAAACGATTTTATCGTTTTCATAATCCCATCAGCAGCACGAACTGGCATTTGTTCAATGCCAAGTGCTGCTTTAATCTTCTCATTACTAACCACGTAATTCTCTGTCAGTTTCCGTAGACGTTCAGTATTCAGCGGCAGATGAAGTAAAGTTCCTAAGCCTGCACAACCTTCCATCATCTTCCGGTTCATCTTCCAGATATGAGGTGTTTTACCCATAGCCTCACACATGAGAGCAATCAATTCATTTGTAGATAGAGCTTCATCATCACCCATATGATAAATGCCACTCGCAACATTCTTCGTCAGTAAACCTTCCACCACATAACATAAGTTATCAATCGAAGTGAATGAACGCTTATTTTCAAAATCTCCCAAAGGCCAGGGAATACCTTTCTTTACCACATTATAAAGCAGATTCAGGTTTCCTTTATTGCCCGGTCCATGAATCATGCAAGGTCTCAATATATATACCTGCTTCCTATCATCATGCAGTTTTAATTTTTCATTTTTATTTTTTAATTTATCGAGAATATAATTCTCTGCCGCTATCTTACTCTCCCCATAAGGTCCTATTGGAGTAGGTATCACATCCTCCCTCAACACATCCCCTACTACACTATCGGCAGCAGCCTTCACTGAACTGAAGAATATGAACTTTTTAGCTGTAGATTCCAGAAAGAAATCAAAGATCTTCTGAGTCAGTCCTGTATTGATATCAAAATATACCTGTGCAACAGACTGGTTCTTTGTATCATGTGCTTTACCGGCCAGATGAATGATGGCATCAAATTGTGGCAAACGCTGCATTGGAAAAGAAGTTGATTCAATATTTTCCCAAGCAAAAGTCTTTACTACTCCCTCCTTTTCAGGAGCGACGATATCAAGACCATAAAGAATATGACTTTTTTTTAAGGCAACAACTAGATTGGAGCCCACAAAACCGTGTATTCCTGTAATAAGTATATTCATGAGAATTATTTATTATGAAGCGGATTACAGAACATCTTATTTTCTATCTAGAAATATAATTAATAAGAATTATCGATACAGTGAATGATAAATATCAAAAGTCTGTTGGACTACTTTATCTATAGAAAATTCCTTTTCTGCCAACAGACGAGAATTCACTCCAAACTCTTTTCTCTTCACATCATTATTTATCAATAATTCAATGGCGTCTGCTAAAGCTTCAATGTCTCTAGGCGGAACCAAATAGCCGTTATATTCTGATTTCACACATTCACGACAACCTGGTACATCAGTTGTAACTATCGGACGACCTACCGCACATGCCTCTATCAATGACTTGGGTAGACCTTCTCGGTATGAAGGAAGAACTACAATATCACTATCTGTATATATAAAGAACATCTTGGACTGATACCCTATCCATTCTATATAATCAGTAACAAGAAGAGCCTTCAGCTTTTCTTCTCCCAAAACTGCAAGATTTTCTTTGTCACAATCACCCGCCAATATGAATTTTACCTTCCCCATGAATTTACCTTGAAGAAGTTTAGCTGCACCAATGAACTCCATCACTCCCTTATCTAATAAGATTCTTGCAGGAAAGAGTATTTTCAATGGCACTCTGTCTGGAGCTTTAGAACAAACAAATTCATTCAAATTCACACCAGATCCCTTAATCAGAAAAATGTGAGATAAAGGAACCAAATCAAACTCTCTAATCATATTCACATCATCTGGATTCTGAAGAATAAAAGAGAAGTACTTGCTTTTAAATGTAATACGTATTAGAACCTTTATCAGTTTTTGTAGACCTCCATTGCGACCATTTATAAAATTATATCCCAATCCACTTATGGCATTCACAACATTATGCTGTTTAGACAGCTTTGCTGCAACAGCTCCCAACAATGCCGCTTTCAAAGTAATATGATGGATTATATTCGGTCTGTACTTTCTATAATTTCTATATAATAGAAGAATACATTTCAACTCATGGACAGGATTACTTCCAGAACGGTCAAAAGGAATATCTATAAAATGAATACCTTTTTCCTGTAAAAACTGTTTTTTTCCAGTATCTCGTGATAATAAATAAACGTCATAACCCTGCCGGATAGCATTTAAAGCAAGAGGTAAACGGTGGGAAATAAAGAACCAATCGACATTGGTAACAAAGAAAAGTCTTTTCATTTTATCACAATCTGCCATCAACAGAATCTTTGGGCAAAAAACCTTTAACATCAAACACAACGGACTGCGTCTTTGATAACTCCTTTATATCAATTCCAGAAAATTTTTGATGAGCAACTGCTAAAACGATAGCATCAAATTTTTCTTTAGGTAATTCATTAATTACTTCAATTCCATACTCATGTTTTACTGCATTTAAATTTGCCCAAGGATCATAAACTGTTATATTCAGATTGTATTCCTTCAAAAACTTATAGATATCTATCACTTTCGTATTACGGACATCCGGACAATTTTCCTTGAAAGTAAAGCCAAGTATCAGTATATTGGAATCTAAAACCTGAATCCCCTTCCTCAACATAAGTTTTACCACTTGACTGGCCACATATTCTCCCATACCGTCATTCATTCGCCGACCAGCCAATATGATTTCAGGGTTATAACTATAGCTTTGTGCACACTGAGCCAGATAATAAGGATCTACACCGATACAATGCCCGCCAACCAGTCCTGGCTTGAAAGGAAGAAAATTCCATTTGGTACTTGCCGCTTCCAGTACATCCTGAGTGTCAATACCCATGCGGGTAAATATCTTGGACAGTTCATTAACAAAGGCTATATTGATATCCCGTTGGGAGTTCTCAATGACCTTTGCAGCTTCTGCCACCTTCATCGTGGGAGCCAAATGCGTTCCCGCAGCTATTACAGAAGCATACACCTCGTTCACTTTCTTGCCAATTTCAAGAGTCGATCCGGAAGTCACCTTCTTAATCTTTTCTACCGTATGCAGTTTGTCACCCGGATTGATGCGTTCAGGAGAATAACCCGCAAAAAAATCTATATTGAATTTCAGGCCTGAAACTTTTTCCACTACCGGAATACATTCATCTTCCGTCACGCCCGGATATACAGTCGACTCATATACCACAATATCACCTTTAGAAATCACTTTCCCCACAGTAGTGCTTGCACCATACAGAGGAGTCAGGTCAGGATTATGATTCGGGTCTACTGGCGTAGGAACTGCCACGACATAGAAATTGCAATCACGTATATCTTCAATGTCAGCCGTACATTTAAAGCCATTGACAATAGCAGACTGTAACAATTCATCACTCACTTCAAGGGTAGCATCATGCCCTGCCATCAAGGCATCCACACGAGCCTTATTCATGTCAAAACCTACTGTTTCATATTTAGTTGAGAACAAACGAGCCAAAGGAAGCCCTACGTAACCAAGACCGATTACGGCAATTTTTACTGTATCCATAAGATTTTCAGTATTTATAAAGATTTTAGTATCAAAAAGAAGAGAAAAAGAAAGAATAGATTAAATATTATGCCAATACCATTTGACAGCTTCTTTCAACCCGTCACGCATACTATATTTCGGATTATAGCCAAGTAACTTTTTAGCTTTGTCAATGCAAGCCAAAGAATGAGGAATGTCACCCAACCGGTTCGGGCCGTGAACAATCTCCACCTTGGCTATTTCCGGATCAAATTCACTCAAATATTCCTTCAAATAATCTACCAACTGATTCAACGTGGTTCTTTCCCCAAAAGCTGTATTATAAACCTGATTAACTGCATTCGGATTAGTCGTTGTCATAGCTAACATATTCATTTGAATTACATTGTCGATGTAAGTAAAATCACGACTATACTCACCATCACCATTAATCACAGGGCTTTCATGTGCCATCAGCTTTTTTACAAACAAAGGAATTACGGCAGCATAAGCACCAAATGGATCCTGGGAACGACCAAATACATTAAAATAGCGTAAGCCAATACACTCCATTCCATAAGTACGAGCAAATACATCTGCATAAAGTTCATTTACATATTTAGTTACTGCATAAGGAGATAAAGGTTTACCTATCACCTCTTCTACTTTTGGCAGTGATTTACTATCACCGTATGTAGATGAACTCGCCGCATACATAAAACGTTTTATCTTAGCATCCCGGGCTGCCACTAACATATTCATGAAACCACCTATATTTACCTCATTTGTAGTAATAGGGTCCTTTATGGAACGAGGCACAGAACCTAAAGCAGCTTCATGAAGTACATAATCTACTCCTTCTACAGCTTTTTGACAATCACATAAATTGCGAATATCACCAACTATCAAATGAAATGTAGTAGGGTATTGACTCAATAAAGGAAGAAGATTTTCAATCTTCCCAGTAGCGAAGTTGTCCAAACATACAACTTCATAATTATGGGCAAGCAAATATTCACAAAGATTGGAGCCAATAAAACCAGCTCCTCCGGTAACTAAAACTTTCATATTCTTAAAGATGTTATCAACATTATTTCTTGATAGATAATTGTTCTACATATAAATTATAGTATTTCTCCATTATCACAGACATATCATGTTTATAAGCAAACTGTATAGATTTCGATGCCATTGAATAATAAAGATTAGAATCATTCAATAGAGCAATAATTCTCTCTGCCAACACTGAAGAATTCTGATATGGAAAATAAATGGCTGCGTCCAACGCTACATCCTTAAGTCCTTCTACCTCAGAAGCAACAAATGGTTTTTGAGAAGCCATAGCCTCAAGCATAGCTATACTAAATCCTTCATGTTCAGAAGATAATACTATAATATCAGAAGCTTTTAAAATTGATACAACATCTTGCCTTAAGCCCAAAAAATGAACTCTATCAGAAATTATATCATTCCTTGTTACATACTCCACTGCCGCATCAAAAAGGAGGCCATTTCCTACACAAACTACATGAACATTATTGGGAAGTAACATTAGTGAATCAAATAAAGTATAATAGTCCTTTCCTTTCACAAACCTTGCAACCATCGTAACAAGAGATACATTTTCTGATAAGGACAATTCCCTTTTTAAATCAAGTTGAGGAGAATCCAATATCTGTTTAACAAATATACCATTATTAATAACTACGATTTTGTTACTCTTAATAGCATTTCTTAAATTATTCTCTACTTGGGATGATATTGCAGCCACCATATTATAACGAGAATAAATAAATCTGTCTATCATCCGGAATATCCATTTAGTTCTTCGTTTATTTTTAGTAGAATGTTCTGTATATACTATAGTTGCATGAGGATTAAAAAGCATTTTAGCAATGGAAATATAGTAGAGAGCAGGAAACAAATGGACATGAATAATATCATAATCATCACACAAATATTCTTTAAGAGCAAATAAATTGCGAAACGATTTCAACCTATTTGAGAGACAGAATGTATTAATCCCATACTTCTTTTTAATTTCTTCTACATATTCTCCATCGGATGGCTTTTGAATACTTAATATAGAGACTTCTATATTAGGATGACATGATAATGCTATAGCTAAATCAAATACAACTTTCTCAGCTCCTCCTCCTCTTGAAAAATTATTAATTACTTGTAAAATTTTCATCTACAGATTATTTAAAGAAAACAAGATTACTTCAACCCTCGCACCTTTCTATAGGTAAAATACATGAACGATAATAATTTACTGGATAAAGACTTACCTTTCACATTACACAAATCTATTTTATCAAAGGAATAAAAGAAATCTCTATTATTATAAATAAACTCATCAAACGTCTTTATATCAGTTTCACTCATCATATTGGGGTGAAAACAAAAAGTCCATGTTCCTGCAAAAGGGATTGCTCTAAAATGTCCCAATTGACAAGGAATAATAATAAAATCATCTTTCCGATAAGCTTCGAAAGCAATCGTGTCACTAATTATCCTAATATTACTTTCTTTCTTTAGCGCAATCAACGTATTATTATCAAAAGTATGACTTGGAGCAAAGAAATATTGAGGATCAATATGATTCTTTTTCATTATATCAATCCCTCTTCTGATTTTTTCTCTTTGTTCATCCAAAGAGAGCCCTGCAAATTCTGAACGATTCCATAATGGATTAATTCCAGCAGCTGTAGAAGAATACACATGGTTGTAGCCATGCAAAGCAATAGCCCAACCTTTATTGCTCCAAGAGAACACTCTCTCCCAAAACGATGGGTCTTCAGCACCTATCATCAATTTCTGGTCTTCACAAGAAGGAACAATTCCTACCAAAGGAGCAATATGATATTTATCCAAAATTTCCTCTATAACTCTCCACCTTGAAAAATTCATAGTAGGACAAGCATCATCCAATCGTATCAAATACTGCTTCATCACATTATAAAATCTAATCCGACAACTATTCTTGGATTCTCCTTGAGAAAATCATTTCCCCAAAAATAGAAGTTCCAATTTTTAATAGTATAATAAAAGCCTAATGCAAGATCTACATCTTGATTAAACTTCCAAGAATGGATTTCACCCAACATAGGAGTAATTCTATGCCCATTATTTAAAGATATCGAATAGCCCAAGTAAAAATATTGATCGATAGTATTTTTACTATCTTTATTAATTCTCCACCAAGTATTACTACACCAAAAGAGTTTGCCATCTTTGGAAATTGTTCCATTTAAATACATTGCAGTTGTTATATAACTAAAATCCATATTCTCAGTTAGATCAAAGGTTGGCGTAGCTTGAAATCCTACATTAAAATACGAATTAATTTTGGTTCCATAACGAAGAAGTACACCAGCATAACTAGCTCCAGCATTACCTGTGTATAAATCAACGCCAGTAGCAAATGAATTTCCTAATCCATATTGGAAAGACGTATAGGTTTCTTGTGCATTTTCTCCAGGTCTAAATTTCAATGAGGTGTAACCGTATAGTTTATTATCGCCAACGGTAGCAGCGAAATAAGGAACTTGTGCATAAACATCTATTATTAGGCTAAGACACATCGTGAATAAAGTAAAGAATTTATTTTTCATAGGTGCAAACGATTTAAGACCTTACCCAACACACCATAATAAAAAGGAGCTTTATCTTTCTTGTTATATAGATATAGTACATCACATTTCTTGAGTTGCTTCATCCATTTAAAAAAACCAACCTGTTTAGTCAGTACCCCCTCTCTTAAATCACCCATTTCATTCATTGCGGTAAATGGTTGAGTCCGGACTTGCACCGAATTATAATCGATGTGACCTTCCAAGGTAGCTTTTGCCCATTGATAAGGCAAATTTAATCCCGCAAATGTATAAGCATAACTCCAAGTAGAGTTACGAAAATTAACTTCCAAGAAAAAAAGATGGTCATTTTCATCAATCAAACATTCCAAAGAAAAAATGCCAGAATAGTGAGTTTTTTTCAAGATATTCTGTATTTTATTTTTCACTTCATCAGCATATGGTTTAATCCACATGTAGTGCCCATACCCTTTTGAAGTAAATCTAATATATTCCGATGTAAAAGGAGCCCATATTTCTGCTCCTTCATTAATACTGATACCATCCACACATAATTCATTCTTCTTAATGATGTATTCCTGTACCAGCAATTGGTTAGCTTTAATTATCTTATAAGCTTTTTTTAGTTCGCTTTCATCTCGACAAATAAATACATCATCCTTCCAAGCCCCTTCTGTGGATTTTATAACCTTAGTAAGTACAGGATATCTAAGCATTTTAGGCATTTCACCACGAGTTAAAACTTCTCCTCTTGGCTTATCAATTCCACATTCCTCAGCCACATTGCAAATATTCTCTTTATTCATATAATGAGAGATAGCGCCTTGCTTTCCCCCATTAAAGAAATAAAATTTATCAATTAGTTCATTATAATGAAGATCTAAGAACATAGTTATATCATCATTGGCAGTAAGTACAAATGGTTTAAATTGTTCTTCTCCATACTCATGAAGCAATAAGTCATACCCTTCTTGTATAGTAGAAACCTGATGTAACTTCTGCACATATTTACAATGATTGAATAAGGTAGGATGATCTGAATGCAGAATCACAATAGGTAAAATACCTTCTTCGCCTAAGCTACGAGCCATACCAAGTGGATTATAATGATCCACCACAAACAAAATGAACTTATGATCTTTCAAATTACTTTTCATTATTTCCTACTATTTTAAAGAAATATATAGAACCTATTAAAACTAAAATTATTACCACAAACCCTAACATGACAGATGCCGACTGAATTAAGGACAATCCTCCACACCAATAAAGTAGCATAGCTGATAAACATTGAACAATGCTCCAAAACATCTTTTCATGTTGTGAAGGTTTTCCTGATTCTGACAAAAGAGTAGATACCACATACGATCCTGAATCGGACGAGGTAATAAAAAATAAGCAAATCATTATGAGTATTAATAACGATAATATTTTGTAGAAAATAGGAGATGTAAGATGCTCTATGAAAATAAATACAGCAGTACTAATGTTAGAGTTCATCGACTGATAAGTCATTTCTTCAAAATTTAACCCTACTTTACTAAAGATTCCGAACCAAAGTATAGTAAATAAAGAAGGGACTAATACCACCCCCATTATAAACTGCCTGATAGTTCTGCCTCGTGAGATTTTTGCCACAAACACCGCCACAAACGCTGACCACGCAGAAAACCATAACCACGTAAAAATGGGATAATTGGCGTTCCATTCTTCTGTAGTAGAATCGAACATATTATTATAATCTAAAAAATTTATCATAAAATTACCTGTTCCTTCAGCAATATACTGAAGAAAGTCATATTGGTGTAAAACGAATACTCCTAAACAAATCATGATAATCATCAAAATAGACACCATGACTATAGAGATATTTGATAACCATTTCACCCCTTTTTTCAAACCAGATGTAACCGACCAAGTAGCTATTACAGCAATGATTGATATCCATACATAGGGATTAAGGTTCGTATGAAACACATAATTCACCCCCCCCATTATTTGCGTTACACCAAGTCCTAACGATGTTGTCAAGCCAGCAATAATACCAAGAGCCATTAATACATCAATACCCCTTTTTACCCATACATTTGTATGAATAGGCAATATGGAGCTTAACTTCAATCTTCTATTCTGATTATAATAGAGATAGGCTATTATTAAGCCTGATAAACCAAACTGAGCCCAACAATTTAAAGTCCAATTACTGATAGTTAATGCATACGCAACAATTTCAGGTGCCCCCACCACATTTCCCACATATGGATTATTATGAAGATGTAATACAGACTCTTGATTATAAAATACTATACCTATACCACAACCTGACATAAAAAGACAAGATAGCCACGAAAAGGTACTAAACTCCGGTTTTGCATTTTTTCCTCCCAAACGAATATTACCATATTTTGAACATGAAAAGTAGAGTAATACTATCAAGCAATATAAACAAAACAAATGAACTATCACCCTAAATTCCAAACAAGATCTGGACAATATTTTCTTATAAATCAACTCATCATGAGGAAACAACAATAATAATACATAAATTATAAGTAAAGTAGAAAGTGCAATTAGTGCGCTTGGCTTGTTTCTAAAAAAAGATTTCACATCCTCCATGCTTCAATATTTTATTTAATTATATGCCTTTTATAGAGAATTACCGTTCTAAATATTCTATTTTTCCTCTCATCTTTAAAAGATTAGGATGTACTGTAGTTCCCATGAAGTGAATATTGGCTTTATATGGAAGAACAAGAGCTGCTGTAGAAAATACGGTATAAACATCTGTAAATCTCACACCAAACAATGATAATAATTCCATCGGAATTTTCTTAGTGAAGATATAAGCTTTAGGAAATAAAGACGAATAATCCATGGTGTCGCGAGGATGTACTTTAATTACCAAGTTTTCCATATCACAATCAGACAGCAATTGATTGTACAAGGAAATTTCCTCTTCTTTTTCTATAAGACCATCTTCCCACATTGGTTGAGTAAATAATACAGTTTTTTTTGATTTAATATCATCTAAATCAGATATTGAAAAATCAAATACATACTGAATAAGTTTCTTATAAGAATCTGTCAAACTATTCCATTTGTTTTCTATGGAAATAATCTCCACTTTGTCTTTTATAGCAGTAGGTATTGGCATCAAACCAGTCAAACAGATTTTGTAAACATTAGGAGAAACACCACCACATCCATAAGCAGCAATGTTCCCCATAAGGAACTTTTTCAAAAAGAAAACTCTCCTATCAGAGGGTAATAGAGAATAATTACTGGCTCCATCTTCTATTAGGGTCATTTTATTTTCTCTCACTACACCTGAACTAAACAAATAGTTATCACTACCATAAATTCTACAATGCTTAATAAATGGCCAACGGAACATTGATGTCCAATACAACTGTATCCTAAAGAGCCATTTCATATAGCGCTTTTGAGGTATGTGAAAACAATGGGAATAAGACATTTTTTTTATTATGGAATAAGGAAGAGATTCAGACACAAAAAAGAATGTTTTTTTTAGATCTTCTTCTTTTACCAAAAGCATATATATCATTAATGAATATACAGTCTCTGCAAGGCAAACATGGGTAATCTCAATATTTTTTTTCATTTGGGTAAAATAAAATTCTTAATACTACGAATAGATTTCAGAAAATCATAAGCAACTTTGTACATACGATAATGAAGAAAAAAAAGAAACAACCTATTAGTTAATGGCATATAGGGGATTTTCCAAATAAAGGCATCATCATCAGGATAGGGCCAATTAAAATTCTTAAGTCGTTCTAGAGAAGAATGTGATGTTATAGAGTATCGGGCATTCAAACGGAAAGTGATGAGAGGAAAAATGATATTTTTTATTTCAGCACTTCTTGAAGTAATTAGATTCGTTACTTCCACCATATTACTTAAAGACTTATCACTCCGCACTTGCGTATAAGCATTCTCATTACATTGGTTATAGTGATAGCCAACAAAAGGAGTAAAAGATACCGTCTGAACGTAATGAAGAGCCAACGTCATATTCATCAGCACATCTTCCCACATATTTATATCCGGCTTATATAATTCCGTAAGATTATTCAAAAGTAAGTTGCGTTTATAAATCCTTATGCAAGAAAAGTTGGGAAGGATTCCATTTAACAAAGACAATAGATACCCTTCTTTTGTTGTTTCTGCCCTTAAGCTAGATTGCACTGTTTTTGATTTATACTCCACATAATAATTGCAATAAGTTACATCACTATCAGTTTCGACTGCCCTATCATACATTTTCTCGTACATATTAGCTTCTACCCAGTCATCGGAATCGCAAAAAGCAATATATGTACCCTGTGCAGCTTTTATACCTGTAATCCTTGTAGTAGCCAATCCGAAATTTCGCTCGTGTTCCAATAATTTTATATTACTTTTTAAAAACGAATATCTTTTGCAAATATTCTTCAAAATCTCCATACTGCAATCAGGAGTTTTATCATTAATAAAAATAAATTCCACATTTTGCAAAGTCTGTTCAAAAAGTGAAACAGCACAACGTTCAATATACCTTTCCACGTTATAAACGGGAATAATAACAGATAATTTATACATGAGAAATGCTACTTATTAGTGAAGTTTTCTTGTAATTCCTAAATACAATATAGAAATAAATGAAAAGAGAAACCACATAGGGAGCCCACTGCATTGAAATGAATTCAAATAGATTAGCCCGAGGTATAAATGTAAATATAGTCAGAGCATGAAAGGCCCAAAAACGTCGTAAAAAATTTGAAGAGCGGAGATTATCATTTAAAAAGCAAGCTATATATCCTACGAAAATGCCACCTGTCACTTGAGCGAATTCCTTTCCCACGGCATACAGTTGAGCTACATACGAACTACCTAACCCCATACCTTCATAAAACATACTCTTATTGGCAATACTCGATATGTATTGTCCATACCATTTAAATTCATAGGCTTGCATTGTAAGCGCATCAATTGGAACCGGATCTTGGAGAGTGATTTTATTCCAATAATATTCAATCAGATAACGAATATGTCCAAATAAATCCCCAAAAGAATAATCAATTTGAGAATCATAGTCAATTGTAGTTACAATAACTGTAAGAGAAACCGCTTGAGTATAAAAAAAGTCAAAAAAAGATCTGAATATATCTCCAATATTTGAATCTGTACCTCCTCGTATATTACTCATCAGCATTGAAATGAAGAACAAAACAAACACCATACTTACAAGTACTTTCATTGGTAACTTTATTTTCCCCAAACGGTACAAATAAAACAATATAAAGACAATAGAAAGCATGGCTAATCCACGCTGCCCAGTAGCTAATGACATAATTATATAAAAAAGAAGAGCTAATTTATCCCAAGCTCTCATCTTCCTTTCTCTACTTATGATGATAAATAATGATATCTCATAAAATGTTTCCAAAAACATCATCAACAGATTACGATTAATATCATACCCTTCTTTAAACAAAGCATAATAACCATCAGACAACATTGCAAAGAATATCTGATAAGAAAAATATGCCTTAGCAATAAATCCGATAACAAGCATTGTATAAACTACTCGATCGGACAAAGTATCAGTCTTTGTTAAGCAATTTATAGGATAATCAGTCCTCTTTCTATTTTTTTTACGTTGTCGCCACAACAGAGAGCCAAGGTTATAACTGAGTAAAGCTATTATTAGGTTTAGAATAGCCTCATTAAGGATATTTACAGAAACAGATCTGGATAGAAAAAAACCAAAATAGCATACATCCCATTCATCTGTAAATAAATCAAATAATAATCTATTACCTAAAAAGAACACAAAGAATCCGATAAATAGATTATCGAAATTTTTCCATGTGCCATGAAAGTAAGTATGCATACATATTGATTCTACTACTACTAATAGAAATATCACTTCAAGAATTGTTTTCGCCTCAAAGGTATATACATCTAAATTGTAATAGCATACTCCGACTAACAAAAGTATACATGTCTGCAAACAGACAGCTACCACATGCGCCCTATCAGATATTAGAACCATCTACAAATACTTACTATATCAGGAGTTCAATAAACTCTCTCACACAACCTTCCCCACCTTTCTTTTTCATCTGATAGATGCCATCTATTCCTTTCACCATCTCACAAGCATCTGCCGGACAAGCCCTAATACCTACTGCACTTAACAATTCATAGCAGTTTCTATCATCACCAATATAGGCAACCTCATTGAGTAAGATTCCTTCTTTATCGCAAATGTCTTTTGCTGCTTCTAATTTTCCTCCATCACGTTTACCTTGAATCAGAAAATCAATTTTCAGTTTTTTAGCCCTATTTGCAACGATATGAGTATTTTCACTCGTAATAATACCTGTCTTAATACCTGATTCATGTAGAAGTTGAAAGCCCATGCCATCACGTGTATTAAACTTTTTCAGCTCATCTCCCAATTCAGAATAATACATACCACTATCTGTAAGCGTTCCGTCCACATCGCTGATAAACAGTTTTATCTTCTTGGAGAGTTTCTCAACTTTTGAAAGGATATGTTTTCGCATCAGATTCTCTAATACAATCCAATCATCAGGTTCATCAATCTCCGTCGCTGTATACTCAGGCATTTCATAAATACCTATATGACCACTCAAACGGTTCTTATTTTCGAGGATATTTTTTACCGTATTGATATAGAATGCACCATTCTCCATCAACATACCAGCAAAATCCTGACGACGAGGTCGATTGCAATAGTCATAATTCAGACTGGTGCCATCCTCATTCCAGAAAAAGCGGAAGTTACGCACACAAGTAAGCAAGGAATCGTATTCTTTTTGAGAATAAAGAGTTAGTGCTTCAGTGAAATGTTTAGACTCCGTCAAAGGTGAAGTAGCTTGCACGAGCATAAAAACATTTGTCTCATTAAGATGAGCATAATTTATGTACTCCAACATAACACTTTCTGTACTAGCCGTATCGCAAGCATTCTCAGCAGAGCGACGATAAATAGTTGTTTTTTTATATGACTGAGAAAGTATCACATTCTCTATTTCATAGCTATCAGTAGCTATGACAATTTCATCAACCAACGGACAGTTTTCCAAAGCTTCAATATTCCAACAGACCAATGGTTTACCACAAAAAGACTTTATGTTTTTAAAAGGAATAGATTTACTCCCTCCTCTTACAGGTATAAATGCAATAGTTTTCATTTGACATTATAATTAAACTGCTTTCCAAACAAGAAAAAAGCTACATATCGATTCTTTTTCATGAATTTAGCGAGTATTATGTATAATACCACAATGCAGAAAAAGAAAGTTGGAGCAAAAAACTCTCTCTTCTTATTATAGTTGTTGCAAAAAAGCCACTTATCATCATAAATAGTGATAAGCTTACGAACATTAATCCAACAACCTTACCATTATTTACCATTTAATCTGATTCTTTTTCAGTTTATTGCGCTGTACCTCTTCAATATCAAGTACATCTTTTTCTTTATACATAAGGGCTTTTGCTACAGCACGACAATCACGAGCCAATTTTCTAACCCCATCAGGTTCCAAAGAAGCAGCATGATCCGTTCCTTTCCAGGTACGATCCAAGGTATAGTGGCGCTCTATCCATTCGGCACCCAAAGCCACAGCGGCTGAATCTACAGCTATGCCTAAATGATGACCGGAAAAACCTATAGCTTTCACGCGATTAGAATATAGTTCACGTAAACGAGACAACTCAAGTAAACAAATATCTTCAAATGGAACTGGATAACCTGAAGTACAATCATATATGATGAGATCTTTGTTACGCCCCTTTCTTTCAAAAAAAGCAATAATTCGTTCCTCTTCCTCGCGTGTTGTCATACCAAAAGAAAGGTGTATTTCGCCTCCAAAATTATCACACAAGTATTCCAATAATCCTTTGTTCAGATTACAAGCAGAAGGAACCTTTATTAAACTAGGATGTAATGTACATATTTCTTTAGCAGATGTAATATCCCAGACAGAAGTAGAATACTCTATTCCAAACTCGTTGCACCACTCTTGCAATTGAGAATGTTGCTCTAATGAGAATTCCAAGAATTCTCTATGTGCACCATAAGTTGGACCATAGGAATTTCCTGGATGGGGATGTGGGGCATTGTATTCTTCAGAAGTCAACAATTCCTTATTACATCTTTTCTGGAACTTTACCACATCAGCTTTACAATAAGTAGCTGCAGTCATAATCATCTCTTTAGCAATTTCCATATCGCCCTTATGATTACAGCCTATTTCTGCAATAATTTTAGGTGCTTTCATTGAAATAATATTTTTAATGAGTATTTATTATAAATGAAGTTTATCACGGAGTAATCGGATACAAAATGACTTCTCAATATTGTCTAAGCCAATGAGCCAAACTATGAACGGAATTAGAAATATAGAAAGTAAACATGTACACAAAACTCTATATAATGAAGGTGACATTAGCGTCGAAATGCTATATATGCACAAAAAAGCTACTCCAAACACAAGACAAAGTTTAATAATTACTTGCTTTATGTATTTATTAAGTTCCAATTGAATTTCGACTTTTGCCTGCCAAAGAATTGATCCTGCATATAAAACTGAAAGCAAAATGGAGACAAAGTATGGCACCAGTGGAACATCACCCAAGATTCTCAAAAGCCAATAGGTAATAGGTATATTGCAAAGCAAAATAGTACTGGAATATAATTGATATCTCTTAATTTTATTCGCTGCTTGAAAAGCTGCTATAATCTGGTTCACCTGAGTCTCTATAAGCATAGATATAATCATTAATATAGAGATTTCCACAGTATATTGAGGGACATCACCCAACCATAACATTAATATGGTATTCATTTCAATAATGAGAGGGATACTGATTAACATTAATAAGTAAAAAGCCAACTTAGCACTGCGAAATACCAAATTCCACATTTCTACTGTATCGCCTACTGCGTAAAACTTTGTAATCTGAGGGCGAGTAGCCATATAAAGATTATTAACAAATTGCATTAATACTCCATATATCTGCTGAGCAATGGAATGAGCAGCATTCAGAATAGTTCCAAAAAACAAATTTAGCAGTACATTCAAGCCTTGCTGCCTCGATATGATTGCCAAAGACCCCACAACATTCCACCCTGAATAAGTCAGCAACTCTTTTCCTGTCTTAGAACTCCATGAGAAACTATAATTCTTACACTCTGCAAACTGAAATCTACAATACAACCAATATACGGCCTGAACTAATACCGCAACTACAAATATTAAAATCGCATAAACAATTAACTTATCCTTTAAGATGTATTGTAAAGCTATTGCTACACCTAATTTTAATACACATTCTAAAATACTAAGATAAGCAAAAAGAGACATCCTTTCGTGCGCTATCACAGTAGCCATATAAGGAATAACCATCAGATTAATAACGAAAGCCAATAACGAAAATTGATAACACCAATTAGCTGCTATAAGTCTATCTGCCGGAATATTCATTTGGTAATTTAAAAACCATATCCCCCCTATTTCCAATACAATAAAAGAAATTATAGCAAATACAATATATATACTAACAGTTGTATCAAATGTTCGTTTAAGTAGCTTAATATCCCTTTTACCTAAGGCATAGGCTATAAATCTTTGCGAACCCGAAGAAAGAGAACCACCGATAAAGGAGAACATCGCTACTATTCCCCCCACTACATAATAAAGACCGTAATCAGATGCACCAAGAGTCCTTAAAACTATAGGTACTGTATATAGTTGTACTATAATCAACAGAAACATTCTAAAGTACAACAGAAGAGTATTCTTGGCAATTCTCGTATTAGTACTCACTACAAGAAAAATTATGAAAGTCTATATACTCCGACATAAATACTATCTACGACAATTGCAGAAATATGATTGGTGTATTTCACAAATCCACAATACTCCCCAAGCATATCATCACAAATTCTATTTCCCAATAGAATCATTATCCTTTCACTTCCTCAAACGGATACGGATTTTCCTCAAAATTTTGCAATTCTTTAATAATTTCCAACTGTTCCGAAGTAAACTCTGCTTTATTCCAAGTATTAATAATTTCATGAGCCTCCTTCGCTAAACTCTCATCATAAAACTCACTATAACAATACGTCAATAGCCTAACTTTTAACAACGAAGGAGAAAGTTTTGGAAGCACCTCCCAGCTACGATCCAACACATTCTGAACATATTCCTGCTTACTACCATTATCATAGATAGTAGCAGCAAAAGCTACCAACAAGCCAAGACAGAGTTCAGCCTCCTCCTCGACCGTAGTTCCACGAGTATTATAAAGTTCAATAGCTCGTTCGTAGACATCACGATTCAAACATGTAAATTGGTCCGCATAAACGGGGCTTCCATCTAGCCCATAAGTTAGAAGATGATGGGCTAAAGAAAATAATGATGAAGAATTAGAATCCATATTATAAATTGTTTTATTTCAAAAAGAGAATTTCCCTTAACAGACTTAAGATGATAATAGTATTATCAACCAATAGCTACTATCAATACTATTATCAATCAATAGCCACCGGTTCAACAAGTGAAGGCGGTATAAAAGTAGTAGCAATAGCCATGACACCTTCAATATTAACGACCACACGGCGATCATGCCTGATGCGAACAAACTCGCCGATAACGCCTTTAAAGACACCATCTGTGATACGAACTTTCTGACCTTTCACCAGGTTCAATTCAGCTGACTCAATATAAAGAACTGCTTCGTCGTAACTACCCGCCACGAGAATAAAGTTACGCATCTGCGCATCAGGAATAACGACCGGACGACAATATTCACGATTCATAATGAAACGTATAGGCATTTTTCCCTCGAGTTCATCCTTCAAAGCATCTATACGCTTACGAGTAGAATGAATAAAGACAAGATTATGTATGGCAGGAACCAACTTACGTACACGCTTACCACCTTTCATTACTATTCCATAACGCATAGGGATAAAACTCTCTATGTTTTCCTCGTCCAAAATAGCTTTCAAAGCCAATTCACGACTATAGGAAACACGAACAGCAAACCAGTGGAGTAATTGAGAGTTAGGAGTAGAAAGTTGAGAGTCAGCACTTTCGTTCATGAAATTTTCGCGAAGTTACTTCGCGTCAGGATATTTTTTAGGGACACCGGAGTAGTGAAATACCTACCGGTCAAGTTATGTAATGCGATTATTTTAAGTAGCCTAACTTGCATTCATTTTATTCCAGCGCTTCCTACCGTCGCGGAAAAAGAAGCAATGAAACAGTTATGTGGAACTTTTTATAGATAAAAAGCTATAAACGAATAGATTAGAAAGAAAAATCGTTTTTTAATCGTTCGTTTAATATGTGTAAATATTTACGAAAGAGGAGTCGTTATCAGGATAATAATCTGAATAGATATTAATGATATTTATTTTGAGAATAATAACTTGTTTATTAGGTATTTATAGAAATAGAAAAGTGCTCGTAAGATTATTTTTATTAAACATCTTGCACATTCCAAAAATACCTTTTATCTTTGCGCCATTAAACGAACGTTTTTTGCACACCCACAAAACAAGAATCTATCCCCCTATATACCAACCTATTAAGCAACATAGAGAAAAGTTTCAAATTCACATTAATCCCGATATTCTTGCCCATTCTTCTTTTTACACTTACCTTCGCAACTTACAACATATTTTTCCATCACTAATTCCAACATTAAAAAACATCTGAAATATGGAAAAGAATAAAGTAAATACAGCAGCAAAAAAAAACTGCAAAAAAGAACAAGAATAACAGTAATCAATCTATAAAACAAGGTATTAAAGCCAAAAGAGGGCCCAAACCCGGAGCTACGATTACAAAAATAATCGACCGTCGGGACATTATAGAAAAAGCATTTTTAGAGCTCTACATGATAAATTGTCTGAACGCGTCTCCAGAAAACGGATTGGCAACGCTTGCACGTTTTTTACACAAAAGAGAAAAGTTTCAGAAAAAAAACGGTAAACGAATATCAGTCAACACAATAAGGCAGGATTTGATTGATTTACTTAAAGAGTCTAAGTACACAAATCCGAGAAATAGAAAGAGAAAATAACAACAAAAAACAGGTATGAATTAGTGTTGAACAACATGTTGTAAAAAGACTTAATTTTGCCCCCGCTTTGGCAAAGATTAAGCCCTGCAGATGAGAAGATGCCGCTTTATCCAAAAGTGACATCTTCTTTTTTTGCCCGACACAAACCCTTACTAAAGAATTAAAAATGAAAGAATTAAAAAAAATAAAATGTAATGGAAAACGTTTTCAAAATGTCACTATTCATGCCCCCTATCTCGCCGATAAAGGACAAAACAACCGGAAGAACTATAAAGAGCGCCACACTTACTCCGCTACGGACAATAAATCTGGAAGAAATATATAAACTGATAACCTCCAACGAGAAACTCACTGCACTGACTCTCGAAGTGCGAAACGCCGCACTGTGGGGTGACGAAAACACCAGCCGTCTCCTGAAGCAGCAAACACTGCCCTACGTGACTCCCTGCGGAGTCTTCACCCGTCGCCGAAGCGACTGCCTGGAAGAGGCGTCCGGACTGGTAGTAGTGGACATCGACCATCTCGAATCAACCGAAGAAGCCGAAATCCTGAGACAGGAATTATTTGATGACCCGTATCTGTGTCCTGCACTGACATTCATCAGTCCCAGTGGACTGGGCGTGAAAGCTTTCATTCCTCATACCTCGGGACAAAACGCCACAGATGGAATCCGCTGGGCTATGAACTATGTACACTGCATGTACGACAGCAACTACCGCCAACCCGGAAAAGGAGTGGATACATCGGGAAAAGACCTCGTACGCTCCTGCTTCCTCTGCCATGACGAAGGGGCACTTTTGAGAATTAAAAAATAAACGTCGAAGATTAAGATCACGAATCAATATCGCAAATTATAATTCAAATTACTCAGAACCAATGGAACAATTATCTTCATTGCACCGCCTGACCGAAGCCGTCAGAAATGCAGGAGCCGACATCGCTCCCACTTATCAGGAGTACATACAACTGGCATTTGCCATCGCTACTGACTGCAGTGAAGCGGGCCGCCAAGATTTCCTGACCTTATGCAGTTTCTCACCAAAGTACGATCCACGAGCAGCCGACAAACTATTCAGCAATGCACTGAAAAACGGACACAACGACGTACACATAGGCACCGCCTTCCATCTGGCCGAACTTTGCGGCGTAAAAGTCCAATCCGAAATCCCACACGGGTTTGGTACACTTGGTACACAAGATTCACACTCCTCTTCCGCCTCACACACGCACGCACGTGAAGAAGATGTATCCGCACATGAGGAAGAAAACCTACTGGACAGCAGTCCACTCTCTCCCCTGCCCACTTTCGACGAACACACCCATTGGCCTTATCCCTTGAACCGCATCGTTAGCTACGGCACTTCCCGTGCCCAATACGACGTGCTGCTACTGGGAACCGTCACCGTACTGGGTGCCAGCATGGGACGACACGTGCGATGTGCCTACGGAGGAAAAATGATCTCGCCCTGTCTGCAGACTTTCATCACAGCACTGCCCGCATCAGGCAAAGGCGTGCTATCGCTGGTACGCCTACTGGTAGAACCCCTTCACGATGAAATCCGCAAACAGGTGGCCGAAAGTATGGCATCCTACCGCCGCGAAAAAGCAAAGTACGAGACACTTGGCAAAGAACGTGCAAAGGCCGAGGCTCCCGTAATCCCGCCCAACAAGATGTTCCTCATCTCCGGCAACAACACCGGAACGGGTATCCTACAGAACCTGATGGATTCTGACGGCACCGGCCTGATATGCGAAAGTGAGGCCGACACCATCTCCACCGCCATAGGATCGGAGTATGGCCACTGGAGCGACACCATGCGCAAGGCCTTCGACCACGACAGCCTCTCCTACAACCGCCGCACCGACCGGGAATACCGCGAAGTGAAAAAGAGCTATCTTGCCGTACTTCTTTCCGGCACCCCCGCACAAGTGAAGTCCCTGATACCCAGTGCCGAAAACGGGCTCTTTTCCCGGCAAATATTCTACTATATGCCCGCCATACACCAGTGGCTGAGCCAGTTCGACCGAAACGACAACAATCTCGAAGAGATATTCACCGCACTGGGCATGGAATGGAAAGAAAAACAGAAGGCCATCGTCATGAACGGAATTTTCACCCTGCGCCTCACCGACGGGCAGAAAGAGGAATTCAACCGGTTATTCTCCAGTCTATTCGTACGCTCCGGACTGACCAACGGTGACGAAATGTCGAGCAGTGTGGCGCGTCTGGCCATCAACATCTGCCGCATCATGGAAGTGGTGGCCATGCTCCGCGTATTGGAGCATGGAGAGATAGCCGATTCACCCAATGTATCGCCCGACCCGAATACCTCTCCGGACAATCTGAAGGATCACATCATCAGTTTATGGAACCTCATCATCACTCCCGACGATTTCCACGCCGTGCTTTCGCTGGCCGAAAGCCTCTACCGACACACCACCCATATCCTCTCCTTCCTACCTGCCACCGAAGTCACCAGCCGGGGCAATGCTGACCGGGATGCACTGGTGCAATGCATGGAAGAGAAATTTACACGGGCCGAATTCATAAAAAAAGCCGAAGAGATGGGCATTAAGCCCGGAACAGCCTCTACCTGGCTCAAACGCTTGCAGAAGCACGGTTTGGTGGAGAGTGTGGATGGAAACGGAACTTATCAAAAGCCCTAACCATAAATACGCACGTGTGTGCGAAACGAACGGAAACAGTGAACCTCTGTACCAAGTGTACCAACCTCAACTTTACGCCGCTCAACCTCAACTTTAAGGTTCGCCAAGTGCAGCCGCTATCAGGCTCACCTGGGCGGACGTATAGGTGCGGGAGTGAGAGGACGTCCCCACAGCGGCCAAGTCATCACACAGGCCGGGATAAAGTTCAATCCAATGCTTCAACTTGCGGTAAGCGGATTCGGGACAAAGATTGGGACAATAAAGCTGGGCAAGTTCGGTGCGCCCATAGGTACGGATTTCAAAAGTATTCATATCTGACATTCATGTGTTATATTTCATCAAATATAGCTATAAATCATGACATTGGCAACTATACGCATATAAATAACAGACAGAAACCGTCCATAATCGACCGTAACAATCCAAAAGTGACAAACGCCTGTATACACGGTATTATCTTTGCATCGTTGAGTTCAACACCGTGAATATTTAATTATTAATTCTTAATTTTTTTATCAAACTATGATTCGTTACAAAAAGTATCAAGTGACGGGCGAAAACAGCCCGCTGAAAGGTCTCTGGTATGCACGTCCCGTAATTGAGGAGACTTTCGACATTGAGAAGCTTGCCAAGCACATGTCCAACCACAACACCCCCTACTCGTCCGGCGTCATCAAAGGAGTGCTGACTGACATGGTCTCTTGCACCAAGGAGCTGATTCTGGACGGAAAGAATGTAAAAATGGACGACCTCGCCATTTTCTCCGTGGGAATTGTCAGTAAGAAAGGCGCGCAATCCGCTGCCGACTTCTCACTGGCCAACAACGTGAAGGGGCTGAAACTCCGTGCCCGTGCCACGGGAGAACTGAGCAATGCACAGATTAACCTGGAAGGGCAGATGAAGGAGTCTTCCATGTACACCGTAGAAGGCAAACCGTCCGGTAATAAGCCCGACGGAAGCGACGGAGGAAACGATGGGGGAATTGAAGATGACCCGTTGGGATAATCTAATTAAAAAATTTCCAAGTGTTCAATTTTTCAGGTTCTAATTATTAACTTATCTACTCATCATGAATGAAGAAAAAAAGTCAAAATCCGTATGGGGTATTGTCCTCAAAGTAATCATCACCGTAGCCACCGCCATAGTGGGAGCTTTAGGTTTAGGCGCCTGCAAGTAGCCATGCGTACGATTACCCTCCTCATTATTCATTGCTCGGCCACGCCTCAGGGCGTGCGCCTGAGCCTTGAGGATTGTCGTCGCGAACACATCCGCCACCGTGGCTTCAGCGACATCGGATACCATTTCTACGTGACCCGCGACGGGGAGATTCATCGTGGCCGTCCAACGGAAAAAACCGGTGCGCATTGCCTCAACCATAACCGCCACTCCATCGGCATCTGTTACGAAGGAGGACTGGATGCCGAAGGCCGACCGTCCGACACCCGCACGTTGGAACAAAAAGCTTCACTATTGGCCCTTCTGCGTGAGTTGAAACGTATTTTTCCACGCGCACTGATTGTGGGGCATCATGATTTGAATCCGATAAAACCTTGTCCGTGCTTCAATGCGGAAAGGGAATATAGGGGGCTGTAACAGGCTCCCTTTTTTCAAATAAAGACTTTCCAGGAATTTAGTGCCTGTTTTTATTTAAGTTTCGTAAGCTTTATATAAAGCTTATAAATGATAATTTATCGGTGGGAATAGCTGAGACCAAGACAGGCTGAAAGCCTGGTATTACATAGCGTAGGGCAACGCCCTACGTGATTATGTATATCTCTATTTAAGCCCTGAAAGGGCGCAATTAAGCATCAACCTTTATATCGCCCTTTCAGGGCTCAGAAAAAGGGATGCACATTACGTAGGGCGATGCCCTACGCTATATAATGCAAGCCTTTCAGGCTTAAAATTCGCTTCGATAAATTTTCATTTATAAGCCTTATCAAAGCTTGCGAAACTTGAGTTTTTTATAATTCTTTTGTACCTTTGACGCTCATTATTCAAAAAACGATTCAACATGATACAGTTATTTCACCGGATGATCTCTGCCGCCCTCAGTATTTCTGAGAAACAAATCGGCCATACGCTCGATTTATTGGCGGACGGAGCTACGATTCCCTTCATCAGTCGTTACCGTAAAGAAGTTACCGGAGGATTGGATGAAGTGCAAATTGAAGCAATCAAAACCCAATATGAGAAGCTGAATGAACTGGCTAAACGAAAAGAAACCATCGTCAGCACTATCAACGAACAGGGGAAAATGACTCCTGAACTACAAAAGCGTATTGATGAAACCTGGGATAGTACCATTCTTGAAGATATTTACCTACCCTACAAACCCAAACGCCGTACGCGTGCAGAAGTAGCCCGTCAGAAAGGTCTGGAACCCTTGGCAACTCTACTGATGTTGCAGCGGGAACCGAACCCGGAGAAGCGTGCAGAAGCATACGTCAAAGGAGAAGTGAAAGATACGGAAGATGCATTAAAGGGAGCACGGGATATTATTGCCGAGCAGGTCAGTGAAGACGAACAGGCACGTAATACTGTACGTTTCGCCTTCTCCCGGCAAGCTGTCATCACGGCTAAAGTGGTGAAAGGAAAAGAGAGTGAAGCTGATAAATACCGGGATTACTTTGAATTCAGTAAGCCACTGAGAAAATGCACCTCACACCAATTGCTGGCTATTCGCCGTGCCGAAGCCGAAGGGCTGCTGAAAGTCAGCATAAGCCCTGATGATGAAGAGTGTGTGGAACGTCTGGAACGCCGTTTCGTCCGTAGCAACAATGCTTGCGGAGAACAAGTGGCGGAAGCCGTACAGGATGCCTATAAACGTCTGCTGAAATCTTCTATCGAAACGGAATTTGCCGCACAAAGTAAAGAGCAGGCGGATGAAGAAGCCATCCGGGTATTCGTTCAGAACCTGCGCCAATTATTACTTGCTTCTCCATTGGGACAAAAGCGGGTAATGGGCATCGATCCGGGATTCCGTACAGGTTGCAAAGTGGTATGCCTGGATGCGCAAGGCAATTTACTGCACAATGAAAATATCTACCCGCATGCTCCGGTACACAAAACCGCAGAGGCTGTGTCTAAAATACAAAAGATGATAGAAGCTTACCGGATAGAAGCCATAGCGGTAGGAAACGGAACAGCAAGTCGTGAAACAGAAGAGTTTCTGAAACACCAGACTTTCAGGCAGGAAATTCAGGTATTTGTTGTAAGCGAGCAAGGGGCTTCCATTTACTCTGCATCCAAGATTGCCCGTGATGAATTTCCGGAATACGACGTCACAGTGCGCGGAGCTGTATCCATCGCCCGCCGACTGATGGACCCGTTGGCTGAGTTGGTTAAAATCGATCCGAAATCCATCGGTGTAGGTCAATACCAGCATGATGTAGACCAGACGAAATTAAAGAAATCACTGGACCTGACCGTAGAAAGTTGTGTAAACCTGGTGGGAGTAAACCTAAATACGGCAAGCAGCCACCTGTTGACTTATATTTCGGGTTTAGGCCCTCAACTGGCACAGAACATAGTAAATTACCGTGCTGAAAATGGTGCATTCACTTCGCGTAAACAACTGATGAAAGTGCCGCGCATGGGAGCCAAAGCTTTTGAGCAATGCGCCGGTTTCCTTCGTATCCCGCAAGCCAAAAATCCTTTGGATAACACAGCCGTCCACCCGGAGAGCTATTGTATAGTAGAACAAATGGCCAAAGACTTGGGATGCAGCGTAGCAGAGCTTATTACCAGCAAGGAACTTCGCCTGAAAATCCAACCGGAAAAGTACCTCACTCCTACCGTGGGCATGCCTACCTTAAAGGATATCCTGCAGGAATTGGAAAAACCGGGACGTGACCCGCGAGGACCGATCCAAATTTTCGAATTTGATAAAAACGTACGTACCATCAATGACCTGCATGAAGGTATGGAACTTCCCGGCATTGTAGGTAATATAACCAACTTCGGTGCTTTCGTGGATATAGGCATTAAAGAAAACGGCCTGATTCATCTTTCACAACTTGCCGACCGTTTTGTTTCCGATCCGAATGAAATTGTATCTATTCACCAGCATGTCCGGGTTCGGGTATTGAGTGTGGACATGGATCGCAAACGAATCGCTTTGAAGTTAATTTCAGAGTAATCACAATAGCAATAATCATCAACGCGGTGCACAGAATGGAACCCTCGAAACCGAATGTACCGCCGTTGATGATATTCTCTTCCGGTAATTCCAAAGACAATAAAGTACCACCCAATCTTCCTCCACTTACTTCGAAACCGAGAATCGGACCTTGCAGCCAATTCCAGAAAAGATGAAGAGCGATAGCAAACCATAAATTACGCGTATATATATAGGTAGAACCAATTAAAATTCCCGCCAACAATATATTCAGAAAAGCAATCAGAGAAAAGTTGGGATTAAAAATATGCATCAGGGAAAATAATGCAGAAGAAAGAAACAATGCCACAAAGCGATTGACACCTGCGGTCAGCAAATGCCCCAGGACAAAACCACGAAAAGCAATCTCTTCTGTAAGAGCAACCAGCAACATTAATATCCAGGACAGCAGTAAATCGTACGCGCTAAAGTGCACAGCAGCAATTTCAACCTCTCCTATCGCATATAATATTCCAAATCCGACAGCATAGATTGCCAGAGCAACGAATGTACCCCAAAAGATATCTTTTGCACGCCCTTTCAGGGATAATCCCAAATTTGCAATCGGAAGGTGATCCCAATTCTTCAGCAAAAACCAAGCCGCCAAAAAACTCCCAGCCAGAAAAGCACTCTGCATCACAACTTCTTCCAAGATTCCACTTATCTTAAAAAAAGAGAGCGTTTTTATGCAAACAGCTGCCAATATTCCGGTAAATCCCAGCATCAAAAATATATAAACGGTAATCTTGATCGAAACAACCAGATAAGTGACAAGTTTTGACGGTTCCTTTACAGTATTTGCATCTTCATTCATTGATTCCATATCCTTCGTTTCTTTATGTTAATACCCTGGCAAAAATACCTATAAAATTAAAAATAGAAAGCTATTTACTGTAAAAACCGTATATTTGTCTAAACATATATGTAACAGCCATGAAGATAAAACGAATATTCGCCACTATAATGCTGGCTGCATGTACTTATGTAGCAGTTGCACAAAATACAGGGAACCCAGCCAATAACAAAACATTTTTCGTTGCCAAGCCCGGTACTTTAGTATCCATGCTCACAGAAGATGAAGCCAATAACGTCACTCATCTTACATTGACCGGGAAACTGAACGCTATTGATTTCAAACACCTGCGGGATGAATTCAAAAATTTGCAGGTACTGGATATCTCCAATGCGTCAATCAGTACTTATGCCGGGAAAAGCGGTACTTTTCCTGATCGCTTCTATATATATCCACCTAATTGTGTACCTGCTTATGCATTCTGCCAGCAGACCAATGACAGTACCTTTACCGGAAAATCAACGCTCCGGAAAATTATTCTCTCAGAGAAAATCAAGAATATAGAAGATGCTGCATTCAAGGGATGTACAAATCTGCAAGTATGCCAACTACGAAAAAAGACCGCTCCCAATCTGATGTCTGAAGCCTTGGCAGATAGTATTACGGCCATTTTTGTGCCTCTGGGTAGCAGCGACTCTTACCGTGGCAAGAAACATTGGGATACCTTTGCCGTGATAGAAGGTGAGCCTGTAGAAGTATCTGTACAGATAGGATTAATGGGAAGCCTTGCCAGTGAATTGGTAGAAGCCGGTTTGCAACCTAAGGATGTAAACTTCCTGACTGTAGAAGGTAAACTGGATGAAGCGGATTTTATCCTGATCCGGGATTATATGCCTAATCTCGTTGCTGCAGATCTTAGTAAATGTAGCGCCACAGCTATTCCCGAATATACATTCACACAGAAGAAATACTTACTGCGTATTCAGCTTCCCAAAGGTTTGAAAAGTATCGGGCAACGTGCTTTCAGTGGCTGCGGACGTTTATGCGGTACATTGGAATTACCTGCCGGAGTGACGGCTATTGAATACGGCGCATTTATGGGATGTGATAACCTGCGTTATGTAGTAGCTACAGGGAACAAGATTACGACCTTGGGAGATAATCTGTTTGGAGAGGACGGAAAGAACAAATTGATTTATAAATAAGCATGGTGAAAGTGAATGGGGAAAAGATATGATAGGACTATTATACAATCTGCCCCAAGTTGGGGCAGAGTCACGGTGTTCAGCATGAAAGCAGGTCGTAGCTTTAAAGGCTCTGCAAACTTACATGATAGGTTTTACGATTTCTATTTTAAGTCCCAGTGCATCAATAATACGAAAAAACAAACCAACCCCCGGCTCTATAACTCCTTTTTCTATTCTTGATATATAGGTCTTATTAGTTCCTACTTTTTCAGCCAGTTCGGATTGTGTCATTTTTTCTTGCTTCCGTGCATCACTAATTATTTGCCCTACACAGTAAGAATATGCTTCTTTGCGAAACTCTTCTCTTTCAGGTGAGCCCACTTTGCCATATAATTTATCTAATACGGCATCCATACTTCCAATCTTAGGTTTTGCTTGCATAATATTCATTTTTAAGTTTTAATGCTTTTTCAATTTCGTTATCAGGCGTTTTCTGTGTCTTTTTCAGAAATCCATTGAACAACATAACAATATTGCCATCATCAAAAATGAAGAAAGCCCGATAAATATTTCCATTATGGCTTGCTCTCAACTCGTAAACACCTTCACGAATTAACTTCACAAAGTTTTTATTAAGTCGTTCTTGTGTTTTAAGCATATCGAGCACATAAGAGACTTTTTTCCTTGCACCATCATCTAATGACTCAAAGAAATCTATGAAGTAATTCTCATAGTATAATATTTCTCTTTCTTTTCTCATGGTGCAAATATAGACAAAGTTTACATATATAACAACCTTTTAGGCTTTTTTCCTCAATCTTTATAAGAACGACTCATCACTTAAAAAATATCGCCTTACAATAACTGAATATTGCAAGGCGATATTTTTTATTCAAAGAGCAGATATTTACTGTGCGTACATCTTAGCTCTTAATTCCTTGATATGATCCGAAGTGATATATTCATCATATTCCATCATCTTATCAATGATGCCATTCGGAGTCAGTTCGATAATACGGTTGGCAACCGTTTGTATAAACTCATGGTCATGTGAGGAGAACAAGATATTACCTCTATAAGTTTTCAGGTTATTATTAAATGCCTGGATAGATTCCAAGTCAAGGTGGTTGGTAGGAGTATCCAGAATCAGACAGTTGGCATTACGCAACTGCATACGGGCAATCATACAACGCATCTTTTCACCTCCCGATAATACACTTGCTTTTTTCAGTACCTCTTCACCGGAGAACAACATACGACCCAGGAAGCTCTTCATATACACTTCATTACCCTCGCCAAACTGGCCCAACCAGTCCACCAGGTTCAGATCCGTATTGAAATATTTAGTATTATCCAATGGCAGGTATGCAGTAGTAATAGTGACACCCCAGTTGAAAGTTCCGGCATCCGGTTTCGCTTCTTCATTGATAATTTCGAAGAATGAGGTCATGGCACGGGGATCACGGGAAAGGAATACAATCTTATCTCCCTTCTCAACGTTGAAATTAACATCGCGGAAAAGTATTGTACCGTCATCCAGTGTCTTGGTCAGCCCGGAAACCTCCAGTATCTGATTACCCGGTTCACGCTCGGGAGTAAAGATAATGCCCGGATATTTACGTGAAGAAGGTTTGATTTCTTCTACATTCAGTTTCTCCAACATCTTCTTACGGCTGGTAGTCTGCTTGCTCTTTGCCACATTGGCACTAAAGCGGCGGATAAACTCTTCCAGTTCTTTCTTCTTCTCCTCTGCCTTTGCCTTCTGGTTCTGTTGCTGACGCAAAGCCAACTGACTTGACTCATACCAGAAACTATAGTTACCGGCAAAGAGATTGATCTTACCATAATCGATATCGACCGTATGCGTACAAACAGAATCGAGGAAGTGACGGTCGTGACTTACAACCAACACTGTATGTTCAAAGTTAGCCAGATAATCTTCCAGCCACATCACTGTTTCCATATCAAGGTCATTGGTAGGCTCATCCAGCAACAAGTTATCCGGATTACCGAAAAGTGCCTGTGCCAGCATGACACGTACCTTCTCCTTACCACTCAAATCACCCATCAACAAATAATGCTTATCTTCCTTAATGCCCAGGCCACTCAACAAAGCGGCAGCATCACTTTCTGCATTCCAACCATCCAGTTCCGCAAATTTCTCTTCCAACTCAGAAACTTTCAAGCCATCTTCATCCGTGAAATCTTCTTTGGCATAAAGTACTTCACGCTGCTTCATGATATCCCACAAAACGGTATGCCCCATCATTACGGTATCCATTACCGTAAGCGCATCCCACTTGAAGTGGTCCTGACTTAAAACGGAGAGGCGTTCGCCCGGACCTAACATAATAGAACCGGTCGTAGGGTCCAAGTCACCGGATATGGCACGCAGGAAAGTAGATTTTCCGGCACCATTAGCACCGATAATACCATAGCAGTTACCACTTGTAAACTTCAGGTTTACATCATTAAACAACACCCTTTTTCCAAACTGTACGGAAACGTTCGAGACTGTAATCATTGATCTATTTTCTTATTTTAGCGATTTACAATTTACTACCTAATACCTATTACTCTGTATTTTGCGGGTGCAAAGATAGACATTTTTCTATGAATACTCGTAGAAATGCGCTGTCAATCTGACATAAAAGTATTACCTTTGCGGCGTTTTAGACAAATGCTGCCTATTTGGCAAAGTTTTTGTTGGTACAGTGATATACTAACTTAAACCCTTGACAGTAATGAAAACAAATCCTTTTTACAAGAATAATAAGAATAGAAATATGGACCCGAAAGAAAAAGAAAACATCAACGAAGAAGAGTTAATGTCCGAAGCTGCCCAGAAGGAAGCTGCGGAAAATGAAGAATCCCAAACGGAAGATGTACAGGATGAAGCTGCCCTGACAGAAGAGGAAAAGCTTGCCAAAGAGCTGGAAGAAGCAAACAAAGTGATAGAAGACCAGAAGGATAAGTATCTGCGCCTTTCTGCCGAGTTTGACAACTACCGTAAACGCACGATGAAAGAAAAAGCGGAGCTGATCCTGAACGGTGGCGAAAAGACCATCAGCAGTATACTTCCAATCGTGGATGACTTTGAACGCGCTCTGAAAAACATGGAAACTGCCACAGACGTAGCAGCCGTGAAGGAAGGAGTGGAATTGATTTATAACAAGTTCATGTCTGTATTGGCACAGGACGGCGTAAAAGTGATCGAGACTAAGGAAAAGCCTCTTGACACTGATTTCCACGAAGCAGTGGCCGTCATTCCCGCACCGGATAAAGCTTTGAAGGGCAAGATTCTAGACTGTGTACAGACCGGATACATGCTAAACGACAAAGTAATCCGCCATGCCAAAGTGGTGGTAGGAGAATAACATAATATATATGGAAAAAAGAGATTACTACGAAGTACTGGAAGTCGAAAAGACAGCAACGGTAGAGGAAATAAAGAAAGCCTACCGCAAAAAAGCCATTCAATATCACCCTGACAAGAATCCGGGTGACAAAGTGGCGGAAGAAAAATTCAAAGAAGCGGCAGAAGCATACGACGTACTAAGCAATGCGGACAAGCGTGCCCGTTATGATCAATTCGGTCATGCAGGAATGAGTGGTGCTGCCGGAAACGGTGGTCCGTTCGGTGGCTTCAGTGGCGGTATGTCTATGGATGATATCTTCTCTATGTTCGGAGATATCTTCGGTGGACATAGTGGTGGCTTCGGAGGAGGTTTCAGCGGTTTCGGGGGAGGATTCGGAGGCGGAAGTTCGCAACGTGCGCGTTTTCGCGGTTCGGACTTGCGCGTAAAGGTCAAACTGAACCTGAAAGAAATCTCTACCGGTGTAGAAAAGAAATTCAAACTGAAAAAGTACGTTCCTTGTGACCATTGTCATGGTTCGGGTGCTGAAGGTGACGGCGGTTCGGAAACTTGCCCGACCTGTAAAGGTAGCGGTTCGGTGATTCGCAACCAGCAGACAATCCTCGGTACGATGCAGACTCGTACTACCTGCCCTACTTGTGGTGGCGAAGGAAAAATAATCAAGAATAAATGCAAAGTGTGTGCCGGAGAAGGTATTGTTTACGGTGAAGAAGTAGTAAGCGTGAATATACCTAAAGGTGTAATGGAGGGTATGCAGCTCTCTATGAGCGGCAAAGGAAATGCCGGTAAACACAATGGTGTTCCGGGTGACTTATTGATTCTTGTAGAGGAAGAGCAGGATAAAGAACTAATCCGCGACGAAAACGACTTGATTTACAACCTGCTTCTCAGCTTCCCGACAGCTGCTTTAGGTGGCGCGGTAGAAATACCCACCATCGACGGCAAGGTGAAAGTGAAGATTGAGTCGGGCACCCAACCGGGTAAAGTACTCCGGCTTCGCGGAAAGGGACTGCCAAGTGTGAACGGATACGGTACGGGAGATTTATTAGTAAATGTTAGCGTATATGTACCGGAAGCTCTTAACAAAGACGAGAAAAAAGCACTCGAAGAAATGGAAGGCTCAGACAACTTTAAACCGAATACTTCAATTAAAGAAAAGATTTTCAAGAAGTTCAAGAGTTTATTTGACTAAGCCGACTTTAAACTGAAAATAGATTATTAACAGTATCAGTTAAAGAATGAGCATAAACTCTAACTGATACTGTTTTTTTATAATTGAAAGACTCTTTGAGTTATAAAAGAAAAAACGTCAAAACTAATTGCAGCTATCTGTTCATATAGATAGTTTTACTATCTTTGTCGTCCCCTATTCTATAGAGTAGAGAGGGGGCATGATGATAATTGATAATAACTGATGAAACTTAAAACAATTTTGCTGACTACAGTGGCTACAGGCGCTTTCATGTGTGAGCCTGTTATAGTGCATGCTGTAAATTCTACGCCCGATTCTATGGGATGGTTCCGAAAGAAAAAGAAAAGTGAACCTAACGACAGTGTTAAATCAAAAAACGAGTACGAGAAACTGACCGGAGACGGTAGCACCATTCGCCGTGGTATGTTCAATGTGTACCAGAAAAAGAACGATTACTATTTTGAGGTACCGACGAACCTGCTGGGTAGAGACATGCTGGTAGTGAACAAGCTCCAACGTGTCCCTTCCGAACTGAATGAGGCCGGAGTGAACCGCGGCACCAATTATGAAAACCAAATGGTGCGCTTCGAACTGGATAAAGCAACAAACAAGTTGCTGATTCGTCAAAGCCGCCCTCTTCCCCTCGCTCCTGCCGAAGATGCCATCAGCCAGTCGGTACGTGATAATTATATTTCTCCATTGATAGCCGGCTTCAAGATCGAGGCATTCAATAATGACTCTACCACCATGGTTATCAAAGTGAATGATATTTATGATGGCACAGAGACAAGCATTAACAATGTATTTACCAATATAAATCTGGGAACCTCTTCCATCAAGAATCTGTCACGCATTCTCTCAATCAAGTCATTCGAGAATAATGTGGTGGCTACGTCCGAACTGACAACGAAGGTGACTGAAGGAACGACTTCCATCTATGTAACTGTCGAAGTAAGTTCGTCACTGATGTTACTGCCGGAAACACCGATGACCGGTCGCCTGGATAATGCCCGTGTAGGCTACTTCACCAATCCTTTGCTTAGCTATAGCGACGGACAACAACGGGTTAGCAAACAGCAGTTCATCACCCGCTGGCGTCTGGAACCGAAACCGGAAGATCGCGAGCGCTATCTGCGTGGAGAGTTGGTGGAACCGGCTAAACCGATTGTATTCTACATAGAGAATTCCACACCGTATCGTTGGCGCAAATACATCAAACAAGGTATCGAAGACTGGCAGGTTGCCTTTGAACGTGCCGGTTTCAAGAACGCCATCATCGCCAAAGATATTACGGACAGCATGACGGTAGACATGGACGACGTGAACTATTCCGTACTGACTTATGCAGCCTCAACCAAGGCAAACGCGATGGGTCCTTCCATTCTGGATCCTCGTTCAGGAGAAATTCTGGAAGCGGACATCATGTGGTGGCACAATGTACTGAATATGCTTCAGGAATGGATTACCGTACAGACAGGTACTGTGCGTCCGGAAGCACGCGGCATCAAGTTATCCGATGAACTGATGGGTGACGCCATGCGTTTTGTAGCCTGCCATGAAGTAGGCCACTCTTTAGGATTGCGTCATAACATGATGGGGTCATGGGCATTTCCCACGGATTCACTCCGTTCCAAGTCATTTACCGACCGGATGAACTCTACCTCTTCTTCCATCATGGATTATGCCCGTTTCAACTACGTGGCACAACCCGGTGACGGAATAACTGCACTCTCACCGCATATCGGTCCTTACGATCTTTTTGCCATTGAATACGGTTATCGCTGGTATGGCAAAGAAACTCCGGAGGAAGAAAAAGATTTGCTTTATGATTTCCTGAGCCGCCATACAGACCGTCTTTATAAATACAGTGAGGCGCAGGATGTACGTGATGCCGTAGATCCGCGTGCACAGAATGAAGACCTGGGTGATGATGCCGTACGTTCTTCCCAGTATGGCATTGCAAACCTGAAACGGATTGTTCCCGAAATTATCAAATGGACAACTACCGGAGAGAAGGGACAAACGTATGAAGAAGCTTCACGTTTATATTATGCAGTGATCAACCAATGGAATAATTATCTATACCATGTACTTGCCAACATAGGGGGTATCTATATGGAAAATACAGTGGTAGGTGACGGTCAGAAAACTTACACTTTTGTAGAGAAGGAAAAGCAGCAGGCCGCTTTGAAATTCTTGCTTGATGAAGTATTGACTTACCCGAAGTGGTTATTCGACACAGAAGTGGGTGAATATACCTATTTGCTTCGCAACACTCCGCTGGGCATAGTAGAAAATGCACCGACACAAGTATTGAAGAATGCCCAATCTTATATTCTTTGGGACCTCTTATCCAATAACCGCCTGGTACGTATGCTCGAAAACGAAGCAGTGAATGGTAAAAAGGCTTTCACAGCCGTAGAATTGATGGACGGTTTACACCGCAGTATCTTCGCAACCACGGAGCGGGGTGCACTACCTGATGTCATGACACGTACCTTACAGAAAAACTTTGTAGATGCCTTGATTACAGCTGCTGCCGAAAGCGAAGGAGTCAAAATCAACAAAAAATTAATGGATAACCACTTCCTGCTGGATAACCAAATCCCCCTTTGCAGTTGTGACGAGCATGCCCACCGCGCACTGGATTCAGATCGTATGGGTGCCCGCCGCGAATTGAACTTTTACGGTTCCCAGCTGAATCGCATCTCAGATGCCATTTCCGTGAAACGAGGGGAATTGCTCCGCATCAAGGATTTACTCCAGAGTCGTCTGGGAACATCGGATGTGGCAACCAAATATCATTATAAAGATATGATTCTCCGTATCAACACAGCATTAGGGCTTTAAAACCAGTTTTCAATTTAAGTATTAATTTTATTATTTTAACGGATGAAAAGACGCTTATCTGTCGTGTTCCTATTACTAATAGGAACACTCACTTACGCCCTTGCCGCAGAGCGACAAGTAGAGGGTGTAGTAATTTCTTCTGAGGATAACTTGCCTCTCATAGGCGCTTCTGTCTATGTGACGGCTGATGATCTGAAGAAAAACGGGAATAATCAATCGACTATTGGTGTCATTACGGATATCGACGGTAAATTCTCTATTTCAATTCCGGATGGCATTACCCGCTTTTATTGCAGCTACGTTGGTTATGATGTAGTGGAAATAAAACTCATTCCGGGCAAAAAACAATATGACATCACTCTTCAACCTTCCGCTCATATGCTTGACGCGGTAGTTGTAACGGGATATCAGACAGTAGAACGCCGTAAACTGACGGCTGCTGTGTCAAAAATCGACATCTCGGACCAGATGATGGGTGCAACCAAGAGTATAGACCAGGCATTGGCCGGACAGATTGCCGGACTTTCCGTAAGCAACATTTCCGGTACTCCGGGTGCTCCTGCCAAAATCCGTATTCGTGGTACATCCTCTCTGAATGGTACGCAAGATCCTTTGTGGGTGTTGGACGGTATTCCATTGGAAGGAACGAACATTCCCAATATGGAAGTATTGAAAGACATCGATAACATAGGTCAAACCGCTATTGCCGGTCTGAATCCTGCCGATATCGATAATATCACCGTTCTGAAAGATGCTGCCGCAACTGCCATCTATGGTGCCCGTGCAGCTAACGGTGTAATTGTGATTACCACAAAGAAAGGTAAAGTCGGAAAACCGGTTATTAACTTCTCCTCCAAGCTGACATATTCTCCTAAGTTGAATATAGACCGCTTGAATCTACTTAATTCAGAAGAAAAAGTTGGTCTGGAACTTGACTTGCTGGAATCCGGATACCCTTACAGAGAGACCAAAGGTGAGGTATATCGCATTATCTCAGGACTGGGAGAACTCAAAAACTTCAAAGATGGAGGTTGGAACGCTTTGTCTTCCAATGCTCAAGGTGCAATCAATAGACTAAAGGCAACAAATACGGACTGGAGTGATATCCTCTTCCGTGATGCATTTACACAGGAGTATAACTTGTCTCTTTCCGGTGGTAGCGAAAAGGCAACTTATTACACTTCCTTCGGATATATGAAAGAAAACGGTAATATTCCCAATGTATCTGCCGAACGTTTGAATTTAGTGATGAAGACCAGCTATAAGGTGAACAGCATATTGAAAGTCGGTGCTTCCATGTTTGCCAATCGCCGTAAGAACTCTACTTATTTGCCGGATACAGATGGTTTAACTAATCCATTGTTCTATTCTCGCCTGGCTAATCCTTATTTCACACCCTTTGATGCAAACGGCAACTATAACTACGATATTGATGTAGAGAATGATGTAGACATGGACTTTGGTTTCAATCCTTTTGAAGAACGGAGAAATGTAACTAATGAAACCACCATCAACGGACTTTCTTCTATCTTTGATGCTGAATTACGATTTGATGACCGCTTCAAGATCACTACCCAACTCGGTCTGCAACTCGACAAGACATCTATCGAAAAAATAGCCGATGGGGAATCTTTTGCTATGCGTAAGGAAAAGAAGAACCATCGTCAGAATGGTGTGACCTATCTGCCGGAAGGTGGTTTTCATAAAGCCAATGAGAATTCTCTTTCCCAAGTCACTTGGAAAGCAATGGGAGAATATCGCGATACATACAAGGATATCCATGAGTTTGAAATGATGGTAGGAACAGAGATCCGTAAGACTTGGGAAGACAAACTGTACAGTGCCGGTTATGGTTTCGACCGTAAAACAATGACTACAAAACCGATTATTTTCCCTGAAGAGAGTAAAGCCTTTAAATTGCATGAAAAGGCTCACATTGAAAATGCATACGTATCTGCTTTCTCAACCCTATCATATTCATTACTGAATCGTTATACAGTAGGAGGTAGTATCCGTTTTGACGGTTCCGACCTTTTTGGTGTAGACAAGAAATACCGTTATCTGCCATTATATTCAGTCAGTGGTTTGTGGCGTATCTCTCAGGAACCTTTTATGGCAAATGCCAAATGGATAGACAATCTGGTAGTCCGTGCATCTTACGGTTTGCAGGGAAACATTGACAAGAACACCTCTCCTTACCTTCTGGGTAACTACAGAATTGAAAATATCCTACCGGGAGGATCAGAAGATATGATTGACGTTTCCGGTGCACCGAACAAGAAACTGCGTTGGGAGAAAACCCATTCAGTAAATGCCGGATTCGACTTTGCAGTATTGAATCAGGCTATCAATCTGAGCGTAGACTATTATTATCGTAAGGGCGTAGACTTGATTGGAACCCAAATGCTTCCACTGGAAACAGGTTTTGAAATGTTGACCGTCAACTGGGCCAGTATGCAGAACCAAGGTGTTGAAATCGGACTGAGTACACGTAACATTCATACAAAGAACTTTATGTGGACTACCAACTTCAACTTTGCATACAATAACAATAAGGTACTTAAAGAAGCACTACGTGAAGACGCCATAGAGCCAGGTCGCGAGGGATACCCCGTAGGAGCATTGTTCGCATTGAAAACAGCCGGTCTGGACGAAGAAGGATACCCCATGTTCCAAAACAAGGAAGGTGAAACCGTATCAGCCATGGAGTTCTTTAAATTGCAGGAATGGGGATTCGGAGCAACTGACCTGACAGCCCGCGAACGCCGTGAACTTTACACTTATGTAGGTACAGCCGACTGCCCTTATACCGGTGGTTTCAATAATACTTTCACATACAAAGCATTTGAACTGGGTGTCAACTTCAGCTTCGACTTCGGTGGAAAAGTGCGCAGCCAACCCACCTACTCTATCGTTGACTTTGATAAAGGACGTAATACAAACCGCGATATCCTGAACCGATGGACTCCGGAAAACACGGAAACAATCTTTCCTGTTCTGCTGAGCCAGAATGAACGCCTGGATGAATATATGTGGTATTCAAACCAAAATGAAATATACCGTAACCTGGATATCTGGATCAGAGACCTGAACTACGTGCGACTCCAAAACATCCGTTTAGGGTATACATTGCCTACTAATTTCAGCCGCAAATTAGGTATGACTTCCGCTACAATTGCCATCGAAGGACGTAACTTATTAGTATTCGGTTCAAGTTACAAGAATTATCTTGATCCGGAAACGATGTCCAACGCGTATGCAACCCCGGCTCCGAAGTCTGTTACACTAAGCCTGAACCTGAATTTTTAATTTTATAGAGAGTTAAAACAATGAGAAAGATATATATAATGTTATTGATGAGCAGCGTAGTATTGCTGACTGCTTGTGATATGCTTGACATTCAACCTACGGGAAAGGTGATCCCCCAGACTTTAGCTGAGTACAGAGCACTGATTGCCACAGCCTATAAGACCGTTCCCGATGCCAGAGGACTCGCCTGTTTTCGTTCGGACGAACTGTATGTGAAAGATGATAGTTGGGAACAGGATCGTTATGGAAAAATTGAGTGCTGGGATGACTTCAGCGCACCGGGACAAACCACTGCCTTTGAGTGGAAAAACTTCTATAGCATCATGTTCACTGTCAACTATACCATAGAAGAGTGGAAATCCATCAATGAAGGGAGCGAAGAGGACATCGACCAATTGATTGGTGAATGTTATCTGCTCCGTGCTTACATGCATTTCCTGTTGGTGAATCTTTACGGACAGCCCTATACCCGACCGGGAGCATTAGAAACAAAAGCTGTGCCGCTTAAGCTGAATAGCGATATCAATGAAATCTTGAAGAAGAATACCGTTGCACAGATTTATGAAGCGGTCATTGCAGACATCAACGAGGCTGAGAAACTGATTAACAAAGAATCCTGGGAACAGAAATTTTCTTATCGTTTCACAACCTTATCTGTAAAAGCTCTCCGTGCCCGCTTATATTTATATATGGGACAATGGGACAGTGCATATCAGGCAGCCGAAGCGATACTTGCTGAAAAGAATACATTGGAAGATTTCAATGCAGAAACTTATACCCTGCCCAACAACTATCAGTCTGTAGAAAATATTACTGCATTAGAACGCGGTATGTCCTCTAACTACACACAGGCTGCTGTTCTATCAGAAGCTTTAGCTTCTTTATACAAAGAAGGCGATTTACGTCTGGACGCTTATTTCAAACCTGCCGACAAGAATGGTTATCGCTTCAGCCAAAAAAGCGGAAAAGATGATTTCCGTTGTTCTTTCCGGGTGGGAGAAATGTACCTGAATTCGGCAGAAGCAGCAGCCCAATCGGATAAATTGCCTCAGGCACGCACCCGATTGCTGGAGTTAATGCAGAAGCGCTATACACCAGAAGCATATACAGTAAAAGCAACTGCCGTGAACGCAATGAACAAGGAAGCCCTGATACAGGAGATTCTGGATGAACGTGCGCGTGAATTAGCTTTTGAAGGACATCGCTGGTTCGACTTACGCCGTACCACCCGCCCCCGTATTGAGAAAGTGCTCAAGGGAGGAACCTATGTATTGGAACAGGATGATTCGCGTTATACAATTCAAATTCCAAGAGAAGCGATAGCCGCTAATCCGGAGTTGTCGAACTGATAAATAAGTAGAATTGATAAATAAGAAAACCTCCTTTCTCATCCTGTTATGGTAATTGAGAAAGGAGGTTTTTATTGTGAGTTATCTATCCTTTTAAAGCGTATCTTCAATAGCCTTTTTGATAATTGGTTCCATTATATCATACCCTTCACTTGTCGGATGTACTCCATCTTTCGTATATTGAGGATTTAATGCTCCATTTTCATCCAACACCATCGCCTGGTAATAATCCACGTAAGGAATCTTATTTGCTTTTGCATACGCTGCTACACGGGCATTTAATGATTGAATTTTCTGAGAAGCATCCTTTATTTCCGGTCTCCATTTAAAGGTTGCTGCCGGTAGCACAGAAGTTAAAATCACTTTTATCTTATTTGCTTTAGCCAACTCTACCATAGAAATAATATTTCCAAATGTATACTCTTCATTGTAGGGACCTACATTTTCAGCAACATCATTAGTTCCGGCATTTATGACTACTAAAGCCGGAGAAAGATTAATAACATCCTCACGGAAACGCAATAAGAATTGATAAGAGGTTTGTCCACTGATGCCGCGGCCTATATAGCCATTTGTTTTAAAGAAGTCCGGATGAGTTCTCACCCACCCTTCCGTAATGGAATTCCCCATGAAGACAACTCTTTTCTCTTTCTTTACGGGCTTTGGAAGTGCAGCGTTTTCTTTTGCATAACGAGCTAAATTGGCAAAATTGTTCTTTTGAGCATATGCCTCACTGATTGATAATCCTCCCAGAATAGTAATTAACAACAAATACTGTTTTAATCTTTTCATTTTCATACTTAGATATTAATTATTAGGATATGCAAAGATAAAAAGATTCCTGCAAAGAAATTGTTTCTTTCACCACTTTACTTCCATTTCTTCACAGCCTTTTTATCTACTGCCATAGCCTCAATCAAACTCAAAGCAAATCCACCACTACATGCCATCTTTACAGATATTTTAGTCTTATTGGTTACAATGCCTTTCTTTATCTGATATGCAGTAGGATTCTTTTCATAATCAGCATCTTTAGCATCAGCATACAGCGTTGCCACGTACTCTTTTCCGGGTTCCAGAAAGTCTAGGGTAAAAGTAGAGACACGGGCATTTTCATCCGTAATGCCACCCACAAACCAGTTGCCTGTACCTTTAGCTTTACGAGCTACGGTTATATAATCGCCCGGTTCAGCTTCAAGATACTTACTGTCATCCCAATCAACAGCAACATCTTTAATGAATTGGAAAGCATCCAAATGACGTTCGTAACTTTCCGGCAGGTCAGCCGCCATCTGCAACGGACTGTAAAGAGTGACATACAAAGCCAGTTGCTTAGCCAGAGTCGTATGAATCTGACCATGATTCTCACGATTCAGGAATGTCAGGCAGATATCAAAAATACCGGGAGTATAATCCATCGGGCCACCTATTAGACGGGTAAAAGGAAGCAATGTAGTATGAAAGGGTTTATTCCCATCATAAGGTTCAAACTCAGTACCACGAGCAGACTCATTACCTATCAGATTCGGATAAGTACGGCACAAGCCGGTAGGACGTACTGCCTCATGGGCATTTACACAGATTTTATACTCAGCAGCTTTCTTCACTGCATATAGATAATGATTATTCATCCATTGCCCGTAATGATGCTCACCACGAGGAATGATATCACCAACATATCCACTTTTCACGGAATTATAACCATGATCTGCCATAAATTGATAAGCTTTATCCAGATGACGTTCATAGTTACGAACGGAAGCCGACGTTTCATGATGCATCATCAATCTTACTCCTTTACTCCGGGCATAATCATTCAGCATCTTTACATCAAAATCAGGATAAGGAGTAACAAAGTCAAAGACAAAATCTCTGGAACTTCCTCCCCAACTTTCCCAACCTTCATTCCAACCTTCCACCAAGACCTGATCCATGCCATGTTCGGCTGCAAAATCGATATATCTTTTCACATTCTCATTATTGGCAGCATGACGGCCGTTTGGCTTGATCTTCGTATAATCGTTTTCACCGAATCTCATAGCAAGCAACTCATCTGTATAGCTCCATGACTTCATGCCTGTAATCATCTCCCACCAGACGCCGATATACTTCACCGGTTTAATCCAAGAGACATCCTTATAAGCACAAGGTTCATTTAGATTCAAAGTCAGTTTTGAAGCCAGAATATCCCGTGCATCATCACTGACTATAATAGTACGCCAGGGAGTTTTAGAAGGAGCTTGCATATAAGCTTTGTTACCCAAGACATCAGGTGTCAACCAGGACTCAAATATCAGATTATTATCGTCCAAGTTGAGGTGCATACAGGAGTAATCGACCAAAGCGGCTTCATGCAAATTGATATAGATACCATCATCCGTCTTCATCTGTAAGGAGGTTTGAACCCCTGTAGGAGAAAATACGAATTGTGAAGCATTTACCGTTACGGCACTTTCCATTAAACCCCGTATTTCCGATAATTTAGACTCAGTATAGTCATACTCCTGTGTATCATAGTCACCCGGTATCCAAAAGGCAAGATGATCGCCAGTCATGGCAAACTGGGTATGTTCTTCTTTCACTATAAAATAGTTCAGATTTCTTTGCAAGGGGAATTCATACCGGAATCCTAAACCATCATTGTAAAGCCGGAAACGAATAATCATATTACGATTCTGAACTTTCTGTTCCAGAGTCACAGCCAGTTCATTATAGTGATTACGAATCTGCGCTACTTCTCCCCACACCGGCTTCCAGGTTTCATCAAAAGTTGAAGTCTCAGTGCCGGTTAATGTAAAATTACTCATCAGTCCGGGATCATCTTTCAATTCCAAGCCCAATTTTGAAGGTTTCACTACAGCCTTACCTTTATAGAAAAGCTGATATACCGGTTCTCCCTGTGTATTTACAGTAAAATCTAAATGAAGATTTCCATTCGGTGAAGTAATACTTTCAGCCATCATTGCTCCACACACCCATACAAACAATAAGAAACTAAAAAAACTTTTTGATACAAAACTCATGCTATTCATAGATTTAAAGTAAAATGATTCACTACTTTGCCATAATAGAAATTTTATCTATCACCTCTCCATTCATATTCCTCACTTCCATATTCAGTTGATTCCCTTCTATTACTCCTTTAAGTACTGTATTTGAGGAATTATCAATAACCGGAAAGTGAACTTTATCAGTCGGCTTATTATTAAAATATTGATGCAGATGCCCACTTAACATAACATCCACCTGCGCATCATTCAGGATGGGGACAAACTTTTCCAAAACTTCTCCTTGTCCATGCCACAAGTCCTGATCAGGCAGGGGTGGCATATGGGCGATGACCACTTTGAACTTCGCATCCAAAAAATCAGGAGATTTCACAATTTCAGAAAGCCATTTAGCTTGTTCAGTACGGTAATTATCATAGTCTGTAATGCCGTGATACTCTATATCAGAATCGGGCTTATCCTCACCTGTATCCAGAAAAATGAAACAAACCGGACCTTGTCTCAACAAGAAATACAAGTGCGGTTCCTTAGGGGAGAAATAGTGCTGAAAAGAAGCAGCAAACAAGCCACGTGTTTCATGGTTTCCACGGGCGTAATACATAGGTTTATGAGTAGCAAACAAATCTACGGTAACATCCATAAAGCCTTTGAACAGGTCTTCTTCATCCATCAGCCAATTCATCATATCACCATTATAGATGATCATATCCGTCTCTTTAAAACCGGCATTGTTCAGCAGTTTCGGAATATAATCCGTATTACCATGAATATCATTCAACATAATAAATGAGGTTGCCGGCTTATTACGATCATTTGTCGTAAATTTCAATGAACGCTTATCATAAATACTGGGAGCTGCAACATTGCCATAAACGATTTCTTCTCCTTTACGTTCCAGAACCTCCTGGGAGTAAATACGATAGCGATAGCTGGTTTCAGGTTTAAGACCGGTGATACGAACTGCATGCAATTCCGAAACATTCTTCACCCCATTCGTAGAATCAAAAAACCTGGAACGTTCAAAGCGGTAATAGCTTGTACCATCATCGGGTGCCACTTCCACCCAACCAACAGAAGCTTTATTAGCCACCCATACAATAGTAGTTTCCGTCTCTTTCAGGTTCTGAAGATACGGGCCATGTTTTATCGCGATTTGTTCCTGGGCAAATCCGGCAAAAGCCAAAAGCATACATATTACACTGAATAAAAATCTTTTCATCACAATCATTTTTTATCTATATTCATTTTTTATTTTTAGGAGCCAACTTTACCAATACAACGCCATGTGCAGGAACCTTGAAACTTAGATTATCGCTGGAAGTTCCAAGATATTTATTCTTGTTCCAGATATCGTATACATCATATTCCAATTCCCAGAGTCTGATATCTGCAAAGTGAAGGTGAGATTTGTCTTTTCCAAATTTATACTCAAATGTCCATGGTTGCTCATCACGATTGAAAAAGCATACAGCAGCTTCTCCATTAGACAACTGTTTTACCCAGATTTCATATTGTTCTATTTTCATGTAACGACGTCCTTGTATACCCAACTTATCCTGATTCACAGCTATCACGTCTTTATTCATCAGGATAGCCTGTGTTTCTTTATCCATGGTCCGCAAATCATTCCCAGCCAACAGTGGAGCCGCCAACATACACCACATGGTGAAGTGTGAACGATTCTCCTCAGTAGTGAGTACCCCATTACCTACCTGCAACATATCAGGATCATTCCAATGTCCCGGACCGGCATAAGGATATAAGTCTGCATTCTTATCAATGATATCCACTACACTACATCCTCCCCAGTGTACCGTACCTTTAAAAGCATTGATAATATCCCCCGTAGTTCTCCACAAATGTCCTACTCCTTTTGCCCATGTCCACGGTTTGCTACTTCCCCACTCACAAATAGAGAATACAATGGGACGACCGCTGGCTTTCAAAGCATCACGCATAGTACGATAAGCTCCCTGAGGACTTTGAGCCTCATCAAAACACCAGTCATACTTCAGGAAATCCACTTCCCACTCAGCATAGGTACGGGCATCCTGAAACTGATAGCCACGACTTCCCGGACGTCCGGCACAAGTCAATGACCCTGCACAAGAATAAATACCAAACTTCAATCCTTTGGAATGTATATAATCTGCCAATGCTTTTATACCGGAAGGAAAACGTACTGAATCAACCACAATATTCCCATCCGCATCGCGACCCACTTGCCAGCAGTCATCAACATTCACATAGGTATAGCCTGCATCTCTCATACCATTCGCAACAATCAGATCTGCCATATCCCGTATCTGCTGTTCATTGACATCGCAACTAAAACAGTTCCAGCTATTCCATCCCATAGGAGGAGTCAAGGCCAGTGAATCGGCACCATCAGCACGAACAATAATGAACGTACACACAAGAAACAAAAAACACAAAATCCTTTTCTTCATAATACGATCGGTTTTTATTAAAAAATCATTGTTATATATTTACATTATTCATTATAATATTAGGTCTTATCATCTAATACAAGGATATTCAATAATGTACTTTTCCCACATCCTGAAGACCTCATTATAGATGCAAACTCGGAGTCTTGTGTTTCTATGTTTACATTACACAAAGCATGGGTTTCGATCTCCTGAGTGCGAAAAGTTTTATTTATGTCTCCCATTTCTATTATCACAAATAAATGTAATAAATATTATTCAACTTTGAACTGAAGAATACTATTGTTAGACAAACTCCTCACCTTTAAATAAACTGCAGACAAATCCAATATTTCATAAACTAAAACTCTTTTCTTTTCATTTTTAGGAGTTATAAGTGTAATAATATATTTACCGCATTCACATTTACCAACTTTTGTGGAATCAAAGTTACTAGCAACTTCATCTGACAAATAATAAGGCACTTTATCTACATACCCACCGTCACGATAAATAAAAGTATAAGTTTGTGTATGTGTGTCATATGTTAATTTATAAGAGAAATTTTGTTTCTCAGGAAACTGCATAATCCATTCTTTATTTGCCAAAAGACTGAGAGTAGTTCGTTCTTGTCCAAAAGCCTTTCCTGTATATACAAATAGGTATACACAAATAAATGAAATTATCATTTTTAATTTAAATTCATTCATAACTATAGTTTTAAATAATTATTTTACTCCAGTAATAACAATGTTATAGTTTTTAACCAAAGATGATTCAGATACAACATTCCATTCTCCTTTTTCTGGATCCATATAAATTAAATTCCTGCCAGACCGATACCCTACAATAAGAATATTATGTGTAGAATTTGATATTGAGCTATATATATCAGTCATCACTACATAACCTGCATCTATAGCAGACCTATAAGTAAGAAAATCTGTAGTTCTAAAAAAACAATCAACGAGCCCATCTATTTTATCTAAATCAACCCCGATATTATAAATATTTAAGCCATGTTGTGTATAATAATATTGCAACAAATCACCCTGATTTAACTTCCCATTAAAAACCTTATTATCAACATATTCCATTACAGCAATAACACAACCATTAGGCAGTTGAGTAGTCATAGTTGTTGGTAACTTTTTCTTTGCCAGATGGTCACTACTACTCGGCGTATATTTAATAGGAGTTACATAAGTAGGTTCAACCACTGGTTTATTAGGATCTTCCGGATTTCCTGCTCCACCCGGCGGATAAGGATTATTGGGATCCACTTTACCATCATCCACAAATTCACATTCCCGATAACACCTTTCATATGGAACAAGATCACAATATGTAACTGTATCATAAATAAGCCCAGTTTCCATATCACCCCCAACCAATACATATTCATCATGACAATTATAGCTATATTCTGTGGTACAAATATCGTGACACACCTGTTGCACACCACGCGTAGAAACGAAAGATTCTGCCTGCGTATTGCAGGAAGGCGAAAGATAGCCTACTATTTTACCATCAGAATATCTCCAGCCATTGATAAAGAAACCATTAATAGCATAAAATAAAACCAAGCCATCATAATCAGGCTCACGATATAAATAGCTATTCTTTATCATGTTTCTAGTATTTTTCAGATAAGCGTAGGAACCTACGAATATCATCACAAAACTACGCATTTTACCGGTTATTTTATCTTTCAGCACCACCATTCTTGTCGTATTACAGATATAATCAACCTTTGTACAAGGATCCCAATGTAAAGCTGTTTCCGAATCGAGAATCAAGTGTACTCCATTCGTCAGAATAGGAGTTTCCACGGTTTCAAATCGCCCCCAGGAACTCGTTTTAGCTCC
>NZ_CABJDN010000008.1:383153-383388 GCF_902364365.1 Bacteroides intestinalis
AATAGGAGTTTCCACGGTTTCAAATCGCCCCCAAGAACTCGTTTTAGCTCCTTCCCAATCAGGCTTTACAGGCAATTCTTTCCCATCCTCCTCACAGGTACGTGTCATTACTATTGGAGCATACTGACTATCATACCATTCTCGGGCTACTGATACGGTGAGTTCGTCCGTAGGCGAATTATCGTCGTGCAGCATTTGTTCTGTACAGGCTAACAACGTACCCAACACACCTATG
>NZ_CABJDN010000009.1:0-325181 GCF_902364365.1 Bacteroides intestinalis
TCCAATTGGGTAATGAACGGGCCGTGCAGCTTCTCCAGATATTGGGGTTGAAGGACGATGCATTTATTTATTTCATATTAGGCACTATTCTACTGAGAGCCAGCGATATATCTCTTTATCCTTAGGAATAGTCGGGTGTTGACCTTGGTTAACAGGCCTATCAACCTTGGTTAACGAGCCGATTAACCTTGGTTGACAGGCTCGTTAGCCAAGGTCAACACCCAATAAAGCTTATTGGAAAATGCAACACACACAGGGTAAAAACAAATGGTCCCCTGTTTGCTTTCTAATCACTATTGAAGCTTTTACCGCAAAACACATGGGCTGAATCCTGTTTAGCACACACTTCATATCATCAAAAAAAGGCTGAAATCGTAAAAACAGGAAGACCAAGTCCTAATTTCCCCTCTGTATTTCAATCACTTATAATTATTATTTTAGTTTACTGATTTTAGTATTTAGATTTCCCGGTTTCCAGCTATTTTTGCCTGTGTTCATTTGAGGTCTCTCTTCAAATGAAGAATACAAATAATAAACTGCCGGATAATCGCTATGAAACACTAACGGTCACCCAAGACAGAAAGTATTAAAAGCAGACTGAAAATCAATATATGATAATCAACAAATACAATATTAATATTAATTTTTATTCTTATGAGAAATGAAAAAATAGACATGAGTAGGGAATCGGATGCTTTCCGTATCTCCCAAGAAGGAGTGTATATTATTACAGGTACCAATTCAAAACATGGAATTACAGTATCTGCCGGAGTACATGCAACAATTATTCTGCAAAATGCCAACTTATGTGATCCGGAAAACATGGGTGTTGCATTTCATATTGCGGAAGACTGTCATATCACGGTAATTCTTGAAGGAACCAATATACTACACAGTGGTCGTGAAATGGCTGCAATCCAATCAAGAAAAAACTCCGTCCTGATCATTAAAGGCGACGGAAAATTAATTGCATACGGTGGAGAAGGTGCCGCCGGTATAGGATGCGGATATGCTACCGAATGTGGTGACATTATTATCGAAAGTGGAACCATAGAAGCCTATGCAGGTTATCAGCACGAGACTTCTTGGCGCGCGGGATCTGCAGGAATAGGCGGTGCCGGTCAATATGCAGGTCGAAAAAGTAAATGTGGAAACATAACTATTACAGGAGGAAAAATCATAGCTAAATGCGACAAAGGGAACTGGGATATTGGTCCGGGCGATCAAGGAACTTGTGGCAATGTCAAAGTAAATGAGAATGTAATAGCTCCCGGAGTGCGTGTATATAGCCCTCATTTAGGTACAGAACAATATGGAGATTTGAAACACGTACCTATATCCAATGCAGGATTGGTCATTCTCTTCCCATTTCTACCAATGCTTTTTATAAGGCTTAATATGTTAAGCCAAGACCGCAGAAGTCTCAATAGTAACGAATCAAAAGTACGGGCTATATTCATTTTACAACGCCTTATATCAAATGAAGACAGGGAGTATGATGAAAAAGATCTGTTCCTCAACCGTTTGTTAATAAATTATCCTTTCAATGAGCCACTCCCCAGAAGAGTGGAACTAAATCAAGATGAACTTAACACAATAGATTCTCTATTGGAAGCAACAAAGACTAATTGGTCAAAAATGAGGAACACTTCAATGAGAGCCTTCCAAGAATCATTTTTGAACAGAACGGGATTTATAGAAAAAACTGAACATGAATGGATTCTAACTGTAGAGGAACGTGCATACGATATATTATTGGATAGCATTCCCTGGTCATACAAACTTGTACGGTTACCATGGATGGAAAATATACTCAGGGTTAACTGGAGATAAAACCCAGCTCGGATAACAGTTCAAAAAATCACTTTTACATTTAAGTAATCAGTATAGAAGATAAAAGTCTTCTATACTGATCAAACACTTTATGCAATCGTTATTGAAGAATCCAAGTAAACATCCTGAATGGTATTCAATAATTGAACACCCTCTTCCATTGGCTTTTGGAATGCTTTTCGTCCGCTGATCAATCCCATTCCACCGGCACGTTTATTGATAACCGCCGTAACAACAGCATCACGCAAATCCGATTCTCCATGAGATTCACCGCCGGAATTAATCAAACCGACACGCCCCATATAGCCATTAGCAACCTGGTAGCGACAAAGGTCGATAGGATGTGAAGTTGCGAGTTCAGAATACATTCTTTCATCCGTTTTACCAAAGTGAATAGCTGTGAATCCGCCATTATTGGAAGGAAGTTTTTGTTTTACAATATCGGCCTTGATGGTCACTCCGATGTGGTTGGCCTGTCCGGTAAGGTCGGCTGCCGCATGGTAATCTGTACCATCTTTCTTAAAATCATTGTTTCTGAGATAGCACCAGAGGATGGTTGCCATACCTAACTCATGCGCATACTCAAAAGCCTGAGAGATCTCAACAACCTGACGGCGACTCTGTTCTGATCCGAAATAGATAGTGGCCCCCACAGCCACCGCACCCATATTCCATGCCTCTTTCACTGTTCCGAACATTACCTGATCGTAAGAATTCGGATAAGTCAGCAATTCATTATGGTTCAGTTTCACAACAAAAGGTATTTTATGGGCATATTTACGGGCAACAGCCCCTAATATACCAAATGTGGATGCAACTGCATTACAACCTCCCTCGATAGCCAGTTTCACTATATTTTCAGGATCAAAATAGATCGGATTAGGAGCGAATGATGCTCCGGCTGTATGTTCTATATCCTGATCGACCGGCAGAATAGATACATATCCGGTATTCGCAAGGCGTCCATGTCCGTACAAAGCCTGCAAGCTATTAAGGGTACGTACATTTCTGTCAGAATCCACCCAGACCTTATCAATCATATCAGGTCCCGGAACATGAATTAGTTTCTTATCTATTGTCTTACACGTATGGTTCAGGTAATATTCTGCCTGTTGTCCCAACAAATCAACTGTTTTACTCATTATTATATCCGTTTTAAGTTATATGATAAGAAACAGTTTTCACTTGTCTATTGTTTCGTCACTTCACAGAATAAGCAGTTACCAGAGCTAACCTTGCCATTAAATAACACACGGTCGATTCGGCCCCCTGATTCAAATTTATGTTATTCTCCTCCAAGCCGTCATAACACCCTCCGGTGGTCGGATTGTAAATAATCTGATGTAAATGGTTGTTTCCCAAAAACCAGTTGAAAGCATCAGTTTGCATACGAAGGTATTTTTCCTCTTTAAATACCTGATAGAATGTGCCTAAAGCAATTACCGTTCCCGCCACATCTACCGGTTGCTCTCCAAATCCATGATGTTCTTCTCCTTTATGCATCCATCCTTGATTAGAAATCACTTGAAGGCGATTTCCCACAAATAACTTCTTCAATAAGAATTCGAAAGCTTCCCAAGCTATCTGCTTATACTCCTCCCGACCGATGGCCTGATAAGCCAGCAACATTGATTCCGGCAAAATGCCGTTATCATAAGTGAGATATGTCTCAAACCATAACCACTCTCCACCTGCCGTCCGGCGATAGCACTGAACGAGCTTATTAGCCAATAACCCGATATAGGCATCTGCCTGAGCCGACGGACACACACGGGTGTAGTAATAGAGCCCTTCGAGCATAAAAGCCATACTACGGGGAGACTCTATCCGGCTGAACTGCTGGAATGTCCGTTCGAAAACAGCCATTGCTTCTTCTTTCCACAAAGCCGGGAAATGTGCCGAACAAGAGATGAAATAGCCTAAAGCGCAAATGGCCCTCCCATTACTATCATCCAATCTTACTTCTTGATTTTGCGAAGTGAACAGTCCATCCTGATCCACATAATTCAGAAAAGAGCCATCCGGTTGCTGACAGTAACGGATAAAGTTCAGATAAGTCCTGACATAGCGTTCCTTCACCTTCCCTTTTCCGGTGGCAACAACCTGACACATTGCTATCAGTGCTCGCGCCGTATCATCCAGTGTATATCCCGTAGAGCTATCCGGGCGATTCCCTTTCGCAAACTGAATAATCCCCCATTGCCGACTCATACGCCGGATATGTGAGGTATTCACAGGAGGTAAAGAGTAAATCAACTCTTCCTCCGGCTCACCGGTCCGCTGAAAAAGCAGAGTGTAAGCAATTGCAACATTTTCCCAAGCTGTGGCCGCCGTCTTCTGCAAACCTACCAGTTTCATCTCAGTCCGCAGACTTTCATCAGCAAGTAAACGGTTGGCAGCTATAGCCAGTTGAACCGAGTCTTTAAAGTCAAAGATGATACCGGCATCATCGCTCAGCAACTCCAGTGCATGCGGAATAGGAGTAGCTATGATCGGACAGCCGCAACTGATGGCATAAACAAATGTCCCGCTGACTGCCTGATTCGGATCGCTCGAAGTGAAAAGATACACATCTGTCAACTGCAAATATTCCAACAGAACGGGCAATTCAAGATATTGATTAATAAAGAGTACATGTTCTTCCAGATGCAAATCTTTTATTTTCTCTTTTAGCAGATTGCGATACTTCTCCCCTTCCACCTTCAGCACTCCCGGATGGGTTTTCCCGATGATAAGGAAGATTACGGAAGGATTCTCTTTCACGATATCCGGCAAAGCACCCAAAGTGGTCTCTATACTTTTTCCGGGGCTGAGTAAGCCGAAAGTAGAAAGGACACGCCTACCCGAAAGTTTATAAAAACTCTTCAGCATATTCTTATCCTTAAATGACACCAGATGAGTACCATGAGGAATCACCTCGATTTTACCATCATCTGCATGATACACCCGCAACAAAATGCGCCGGGAATTTTGCGTCATGACTACCAGATACTTGCAGGCAACTATCATTCTCCTCACACTTCCATACATATCAAGAGAAGGTTGCGAAAGAACGGTGTGGAAGGTAAGAATCACCGGTTTAGATAATTGCTCCAGCATTTCAAGGAAAGCTTCTTCCTGCTCCATATACAATCCGAATTCATGCTGTACAAGTACAATTTCAACTTCAGAATCTTCATTCAACTGCTTGGTCAAAGTAGCAAAAGCCGATGCATCCGAAGTGTTGAGAACATACTCTACCGCTTGCTTCCGGGTATAGGCATATTTCTCCGTACCGGACTCTACCGCACATATCCTGATGGAATAAGAATTTCCAAACTTTGACTGAATAGCCCGGATCAAATCCTGGGCAAAGGTGGCTATGCCACATTCACGAGGAGGATAGGTAGTGATACATACTATTTTTCTCATTTAATTTGTTTTATTAATTCATCCAATAACTCTGTCAGTTGCACTGACGCACAGGCGATGTACTTATCGGCTGCTCCATAATATATATAGAGTGTATCACCAAACAAGGCGGCGCCCGTTGGGAAACAAACTCTATTGACTACACCGGACAGTTCATATTTTGTCTCGGGAGTGAACAACGGATAAGGCAAACGGGCTATTTCAATAGCCGGATTGTCAATATCCAGTAGAGCCGCGCAAGCGGAATAAACATAACCGGAAGGAGTGTCGTAGACACTATGATAAATCAGCAGCCAACCGGCACTTGTCTCTATCGGCGGACAACCGGCTCCGATATAGCTCGACTCATGGTCGTGATAAGGTGCCAGCAAAATACGTTTAGCGAAATTCTGGTAATATCTTTTCCAGAATTCTTTCGTCAACATATCCAGGCGCTCCACTGCTACGTATTGAATATCAGGACGGATACGATGCATGAAATAAAACTTCCCATTGATTTTACGAGGGAAGAAAACCACATTCTTATCCATCATATAGAGTGGATGTCCTTTCTCATTAGTTGCTTCGCGCTTATTGCCTGAACGAAAATACTTACTGATAATCGCCTGCTGGGTACGAAGCAACTCCCGAAACTGTGGATAAGTGATCTGGGAAGTGATAATGCCCCGCTTCTCAAAATGTCTCAAGTCAGAAGAGAGTGCCAAGGCTCCTACTGCACTATAACCATCATAAGCCGTATAAGTAAGGTAATAAAGACCATCGATTTTCACGATTCGAGGGTCTTCCACGCCCTGACTTTCATAACTATATTCAGGAACCAACAAAGGAACCGTGTCCCTCTCCACGACTTTCAAAGGTCCCTCAAGGCGACAATACCCGATAGACGAATGATTTCCTTCTCTTACAGCACGATAGAACATGTGCACGGAACTCCCTTCTACAATCACCGCCGGATTCATCACTCCCTCATTCTCAAATTCAAGCGAAGTGCCTTCCAGTATAATACCCTCTCTCTTTACAGACACCATTATACTTTAGGTATTATGCTCATTCCTTTATTACTCTTGCTCCCTCTTTCTCTCTGATACTCAGTCAGTACTTTTATCTTATTTTCTGACTTTTCTTTCTTTGCTTCTTTCTTTCTCTCTTTACCTTTCATGATTCATTTCTTTTTAGGATAGTTTATACTCGGGGATAAAACAGGCGGGATTTTTCTTTTTGGCAAGTTACGACATTAATCCGCAAGAATGTGATAAAGAGCTGATTATTGTCCTTTTATAACAGATTAATACAATTATATGGTATGTTGCTGTGCAAGCGGAACGCTCTGCAAACTCTTGGATATCTGTTTTACTAAAACCTGATTATAATAATTACACAAAACGAGAACAAATATCGTTTGTACAGGCTCGTCAAAATAGCGACAGGAGTTCACCAATATCGGACTAAGTGTACCCCTTTGGGACTTTCGGTTGTTGGGGGTACGAGTTAGGTTACTAACTTTGTCTTTTAGGGTCTAAATGATGTCCGATTGGGCAGACATAAGGGGATAAAAAAAGTTCCACAAATCGTTGAATTTGTGGAACTTGGCTGTTCTTTGTCCGGTTTTGTCCGGTTAGTTCAGCGGAGAGACAGGGATTCGAACCCCGGGTACCTCGCAGTACAACGGTTTTCAAGACCGCCGCAATCGACCACTCTGCCACCTCTCCAAACTTCTCTTTCAAGAAGTGCTTTTCTCTTAAAGCGGTGCAAAGTTACTATTCTTTTTTAATATCACAAACATTTTAGCACAAAAATATTATCTCTACGAAATTTTACACATACTTCTAAAGGATTCAGCTAAGCTTACAAATCTCCACAGACAGTCAAGTTGAAAAACAATGTCTACTGATATCGTTTATTAACGGAAGAAGCATATGGCTAAATCAAGAAAAGTCACCAGTACAGATCAGTTAATGCAGTTCCCATAAGCGGTCACAAGCGTTCCCATTAAGAGATACGACCTAACATTCTAATTATTAATAATCTACTCTAAAAGTGAGGGTAGTGAGGGTAAATAGCGTCAACTTTTTATTGAAAACCCTGAGTTCAAGTCATAAATGCGACACTTCAGGAAACAAGATATGGCATACCTAACAATAGTTATTTTATGTCGTACAACATAAAAACCGGCTATTCATGCACTGCTATATGGAAAAAAGATAGTAATTTTGCAGTCCTTATTAGGATAACAACCATTACCCACTAACAAAATGAATATTATGGAATTGAACAAAACCTTTATTGACGGGCTTTGGAGCAAAGAAATCAATGTCAGTGATTTCGTGAGTAAAAACATCGCGCCTTATACTGGAGACGCTTCTTTCCTGCAAGGACCTACCGAACGTACCAAACATATTTGGGAGCTTTGCCTCAAAGCACTCGAAGAAGAAAGAGCTAACAACGGAGTACGTTCTCTCGACCCCCACACTGTATCAACTATTACTTCACATCAGGCCGGCTATATAGATAAGGAGAATGAACTTATCGTTGGCTTGCAGACAGACGAGCTGTTGAAACGTGCTATCAAGCCATTCGGTGGCATCAATGTGGTAGCTAAAGCTTGCCGCGAAAACGGTGTAGAAGTAGATGATAAAGTAAAGGATATCTTTACCCATTATCGCAAGACACACAATGACGGCGTATTCGACGTATATACTGAAGAGATCCGCTCATTCCGGTCATTGGGTTTCCTCACCGGACTTCCCGATAACTATGCCCGCGGACGTATCATCGGTGACTACCGTCGTCTGGCCCTTTACGGTATCGACCGCCTCATCGAAGCCAAAATGGAAGATTTACACAATCTGACCGGCCCGATGACTGACGACCGCATTCGCCTGCGTGAAGAAGTGGCAGAGCAGATCAAGGCTTTGAAAGATATTAAGATAATGGGCGGATATTACGGACTCGATCTCAGTCGCCCGGCTACTTCCGCACAGGAAGCTGTGCAATGGGTGTACATGGCTTATCTGGCCGCTGTAAAAGAGCAAGACGGTGCAGCCATGTCTCTGGGTAACGTTTCTTCGTTCCTCGACATCTTTATTGAATATGATCTGGCACACGGTAAAATCAATGAAACATTTGCCCAGGAGCTGATCGACCAGTTCGTTATCAAACTCCGCATGGTGCGCCATCTGCGTATGCAGTCATACAACGATATCTTTGCCGGAGACCCGACTTGGGTAACGGAAGCCATCGGCGGACGTTTCAACGACGGACGTGTGAAGGTAACAAAGACTTCCTTCCGCTTCCTGCAAACACTGTACAACCTCGGTCCTTCTCCCGAACCGAACCTGACCATACTTTGGGGACCTGAACTCCCTGAAGGCTTCAAGGAATTCTGTGCACAAGTATCTGTAGATACCAGCTCCATCCAATACGAAAATGATAACCTGATGCGCGAAGTACGTAACTGCGACGACTATGGTATCGCATGTTGTGTATCCTATCAGGCTATCGGCAAGCAGATACAGTTCTTCGGGGCACGTGCCAACCTGGCAAAAGCCTTGTTGCTTGCCATCAACGGCGGACGTTGCGAAAATACCGGTACTGTCATGGTAAAAGGTATTCCCGTATTGACCGGTGAAACATTGAAGTTCGAGGAAGTAATGTCGAACTACAAGAAAGTGCTGACCGAAATAGCCCGTGTCTACAACGAGGCAATGAACATCATCCACTTCATGCACGATAAGTATTATTACGAAAAGGCTCAGATGGCATTTATCGACACGAATCCACGCATTAATCTGGCTTACGGTGTAGCAGGTCTTTCCATTGCCATCGACTCACTGTCAGCCATCAAGAATGCAAAGGTTACAGCCCGTCGCAACGACATCGGCTTGACGGAAGGTTTCGATATCGACGGTACATTCCCATGTTTCGGTAATAATGACGACCGTGTGGACCACCTCGGGGTAGACTTGGTATATTATTTCAGCGAAGAACTGAAAAAGTTGCCCGTTTACAAGAACGCCCGTCCTACCCTTTCATTGCTGACGATTACATCTAATGTAATGTACGGTAAGAAAACAGGTGCTACTCCTGACGGACGTGCCAAGGGTGTAGCTTTCGCCCCGGGTGCCAACCCGATGCACGGACGCGATAAGAACGGTGCCATCGCATCACTGAGTTCCGTTGCCAAGTTGCGTTATCGCGACTCACAGGACGGTATCAGTAATACATTCTCTATCGTTCCGAAATCTCTTGGCCCGACACCTGAAGACCGTGTTGAAAACTTGGTAACAATGATGGACGGTTACTTTACTAAAGGTGCACACCACCTGAACGTAAACGTGCTGAACCGTGAAATGCTGGAAGATGCCATGGAACATCCGGAAAAATATCCGCAACTCACTATTCGTGTTTCCGGCTATGCTGTGAACTTCGTGAAACTGAGCCGCGAGCATCAGTTAGAAGTTATCAGCCGTAGTTTCCACGAAAGAATGTAATATGATAAACGTACACTCCTACGAAAGTATGGGAACATTCGACGGGCCGGGTCTCCGGCTCGTCGTTTTCCTGCAAGGCTGTCCGTTCCGCTGTTTGTATTGTGCCAACCCGGATACAATAGACGCAAAAGGAGGGACACCTACCCCACCGGAAGAAATTCTGCAAATGGCTATCAGCCAGAAAGTATTTTTCGGGAAAAAGGGTGGCATCACATTCTCGGGTGGTGAGCCTACATTACAGGCCGAAGCGCTTATACCTCTGTTCAAAGATTTGAAAGCAAACGGCATTCACATCTGCTTGGATACCAATGGCGGCATCTGGAATGAAAAAGTTGAAGAACTATTGAGTCTGACGGATTTAGTGCTGCTGGATCTCAAAGAATTCAATCCCGAACGCCATAAGAAGCTGACCGGATGTAGCAATACTAAAACTTTGCATACGGGCGCCTGGTTGGAGGAACAGAACCGGCCTTTCTGGCTACGCTATGTATTAGTACCGGGATATAGTGATTTTGAGGAAGACATTCGCAATTTGGGCGAACATCTCGGCCAATATAAAAGCATACAGCGGGTAGAAATACTTCCTTATCATCGCCTGGGCGTACACAAGTACGAAGCTATGGGATGGGATTACCAATTGAAAGAGGTAAAAGAAAACACTCCCGAACAACTGGAACGTGCAGAAAAGCTATTTAAGGAATACTTCGAAACGGTTATAGTAAACTAAGAAATAAGAATAAAAGGGACGGGTGATAACAATATATGTAATACTGCATTACATATATTGTTATCACCCGTTACATATATAGTCATTTCCTTTTGGAGGAAACGGTTATGTACTGATTAGTAAGTCAGACGGATACCTGCCTGCAACGTAAAGTTCGTCGGATTTTCCTTTCGGATAGTCTCTATCGGAGAACCATCGTCAAAGAAATAGGAAACACCTGGTTCTACATATATTCCCACTCTGTTACTAATATTATACTGAGCACCTACCGCACCCATTACCGAAAGTTGCACAGGCTTCACTGTTTCCTTTTCACTTCCTACCTTACCATAGACACACTTCTCTATTGCACCACCGGCAGATACATACACCGTGAAACGTTTATCATTAACGAAACTCCAGTTCGCACGCACCGGAATACCGATATAGTGCAGTTTCTGATCCGTCTTTTCCGAACTGTTTTCATAAGTTATCTCAGACGAGAGCATCGTATAAGTCACACCGGTTTCCACCGAGAAGTTTTTCGGCAATGCTTTCCGCACCGATACACCAAAACTGAGCGGTTGCTTATGCTTGATATCTTTAACCTGACGGGTATTTTTCCGCAGATAAGGCACACCACCTTCAAAAACAAGTTCTTGTCCATCAGGAATATTCAGAACACCATTAGATACATCCGGCAAGTCCAACTTATCACTAAACATCGGACTGGAATTAGGACCGGACTGCATATCATTTCCCATTGTATTCATGGCAAGTGCTCCTGTGTTTCCAACAGACATACCAATCGCCCAACCTTTATTTTTCGTAGAAGATTTCTTTTCGGTCGGCAAATGCAGCTTGTCTCTACTGGAAGGACGGTATACCTCGCGCTCCTTTTCTTTAGAAGTTGAAGAAGAGTTTGATGGAATGACATCGTCTCCATTCGCCTTTTCTGTGCGCACTTCAGTGTCCTTTTCCTGTATCTGTGCACCCACTTCCGATATATTCTTTTCTGTTTCCAAATGTTGTGCCACAAGAGCTTGACGAGAGCTTTCCTGTTCAATCACTCTTCTGATAACAGACTCCGGTTCTTCTCCCTGCACATCCGGCTCTGCAGGTTCAGGCAGCACATCAGGTATAGCCGCTAAAGCCGGTTCGGCCGCACGACGCACATCGTCCACTACCGGACTTTGCAGCAACCAAAGACTGACGGACGACACAGCCACTAGCGCAACCGCCGCAGCCGTCATCGCCCAACGGCGGAACAGAATCTTTTTCTTTGTCCCGATAACAGACATGGGTGCAGAAGTCGGCAATGCCTTCTCCAATCGCTCCCAGCCAGCATCAGGCAGCGGCTCGGAGTAATCATCCAACCGTTCCTTTATCTTTTTCAACCACAATTCATCATCTTTCATCATACGTCCTTTCCTTTAAGCATTGTTTTTCATCCACTCCCGCACTTTAGTAGCCAAAGTAGCTTTGGCACGCGTCAGCTGCGAAGCTGATGATTTCTCATTAATTCCCAGCATCTGGGCAATTTCCCTATGAGATTTATCTTCAAATATATACAAGTTGAATACGGTGCGATAACCAACAGGCAATTCACTGATAAACTGCATCAGCACCTTCTGAGGAATAGTATCCACTGTCGAAGCATCAGGTTCTTCGTACGTTTCGGGTACGTTATCCAATCCTTCCGACTGGTTTATTACATCATTCTTGCGCAAGTATTGCAGCGCCGTATTCACCATAACACGCTCCATCCACGCCCGCAAGGAACCATCACCCCGCCAAGTGAATTTATCAAAAGAATCGAAGAGTTTCAGGAAACCGTCGTGCATCAGGTCTTCTGCCGTTTCACGGTCGCCCGCATAACGAAGGCACACGCTGAGCATTCGCCCAGCATAGCGCTCGTACAGCTCCTTCCTGGCAAGGTTGTCGCCTTGCCTGCACCGTCCTGCCAGTTCCTGTTCTTCCATTCTTTCCTTTGACACGCGTTTACCTTATAAATGCAACAAAGATAGAAATACTGCACGTAGCGAACAAGAAATTAATTCTTTTGTTTCTTTAACAGTCATATGTGCAGTATTTCCCCTCATCATGCATTTTTTAAATACATGGAAAAAAATAAGATTAACTCCAAAAACATGCAATTGATGAAAAAGCTGAGATTTTATTCGGTAATACTTCTGCTTACGTTTTTAGCGGTACCGATGTTACAGTCTTGTCTGGGTGATGCTGATGACACTTCTAATGGTACTCTTTTTACAATCGGTACCATAAAGGTTATTGAAGATAAGGAATACTATTTTAATCTGGATGACGGTGAAAAGATGTATCCCAGCGATACAACATATATACATAATTATACCGTGAATGACGACCAGCGCGTCTTCATTCATTTTCTTCCATTGGAAGAAAGTATTCCGGGATATAAGTATAACGTAAAACTGATCCAGATAGAAGACATTCTGACAAAGGATATCATTCCGCTGACTGAGGAGACTGCCGACAGTATTGGTAATGACCGTATTAATGTCGTCGAGTTGTGGATTACAGGAAATTATCTAAACATAGAACATCAATTCTTCCACAACAATAATAGCAGTAAAAAACACATGTTGAATCTGGTCGTCAATCAAACAGAGCAAGCATCTGCCTCGGAAGATGATTATCTCACATTGGAGTTCCGCCACAATGCTTATGATGATGAGCCACGCACGCTGGGTTGGGGAGTTGTATCATTCAGATTGAAAGAGATAGCCAATCAACTGGTAGGAAAGAAGGGATTAAAAATTATCGTGAATACGATTTACGATGGAAAACAAACTTATACGGTGGACTTGAAAAAATAGCAGATCAAGTTAAACGAAAAGATATCAACCTAAACTATGACCTATTGAAGACGGAGAGGGTGCATTCCTAAAGTGGATGCACCCCTCTTTTACATTTTATAGAAATCTTATTTCAAGAATTCAAAAATAGATTTATAGCTGTACCAGGATACGGAATACCTTTCCCGGATTAGCTACCCACTCCGTCATTGCTTCCAATGCATTTTCGGGCACTGCTACTTTCGTTATTAATTCTTCTACCGGACAAGTACCTGCCTTCATATAGTTGATTACCGCGCGGAAATCGGCCGACAACGCATTTCTGGAGCCTCGTATATCCAATTCTTTCTGAACAAAATACTTGGTCTGAAAAGCGACTTCACTTTTTGCATAGCCAATGCAGACTACACGCCCTGAGAAAGCAACTTCATCCACAGCCATTACATAAGTCACAGGACTACCGACAGCCTCAATCACAACATCAGCTCCAAAGCCTTCCGTAATCTCTTGAATCCGGCTATGCACATCTTCCGTTTTAGAATTAACCGTATGAGAGGCTCCCATTCTCCGAGCCAGCTCCAACTTCTCATCATCCAGATCCACAGCAATAACAACGGCACCTCTAAGCGCAGCACGTACAATAGCACCTATGCCAATCATACCACACCCGATGACCATCACATATTCATTGTCAATCACCTGACCGCGTGAGACAGCATGAAATCCCACACTCATCGGCTCAATCAAAGCACAATCACGGGGAGAGATGTCACCTGCCGGAATTATTTTAGCCCAAGGCAATACAGCATACTCACACATCACACCATTCCGTTGCACTCCCAATGTTTCATTATATTCGCAGGCATTGACACGACCATTACGGCACGAAGCACATTTACCACAATTAGTATATGGATTCAGAGTTACATTCATTCCTTTTTCGAAGCCAGGCGGGACATCCGGACCTATTTCTTCAATTACCGCGCCCACTTCATGTCCCGGCACTACAGGTAATTTCACCATTGGATTACGTCCCAGGAAGGTGTTCAAATCAGAACCACAAAAACCTACATATTTAATTCTCACCAACACCTCACCGGCACCAACCACCGGTTTTTCAAGTTCAACCACCTTCATTTCAGAGGGATTGACTATTTGAACTGCTTTCATTTTATATATTTGAAATTAATTGTTTAATCAATGACTTTATAACCTTTCCAGCCATAGTAGGCACAGAAAATAAAGCAAATCATCGGCATACAGTAAGCTGCATAATAGACGTGCTCATTGGCGTGCATGAAATAAGCCGTCAGTTGAGGGAGACATGCATTGCCGACAATAGCCATCACGAGAAAAGCCGAACCACTTTTTGTCTGGTCGCCCAATCCCTTCAAAGCCAGAGAGAACTGTGTGGGATACATAATAGACATAAAGAAAGAGATAGCCAGCATAGCATATAATCCTACCATACCTCCCCAAACCATTACCACTCCGCACAAAAGAATATTCATTAAGGAATAAACCAATAACATATCCTGCGGACGGAACTTCACCATCAATCCTGTACCAATCCAGCGCCCTACAAGGAAAGCAAGCATATAAAGTCCGAAGAAAGTTGTTGCGGTTTCTTCCGGCAGTCCTGCATAAGAACAGCAATAGACAAGGAATAAACTGTTTATCGCTGTCTGTCCGCCATTATAAAAGAATTGCGCAATTACCCCCCAACGCAAGTGTGAATGTTTCAGCACACCAAAATCAATCAGCTTTTCTTTCTTTGAACCGGAAGAAGGAGCTTTACTTTCATTCCCTATCTGTGGCAATTTAGAAAATACGAATACCACAGCTATGATAATCAGCAATAAAGCCAGCATCAGATAAGGAAACTTCATGGCATCCGTCTCTACCTGTATATAAGCCTGCCAGCCACCCGGATAATCTACAGGCAATGTATCACGTGTATAGTGCGTACCGCTCAGAATCAGCTTACTCAGAAACATAGCAGAAATAAAGGCTCCGAGTCCGTTGAAAGATTGCGCCAGGTTCAGCCGTCGCGGTGCTGTTTCGGGTGTACCTAAAACGGTAACATACGGATTGGCGGCAGTCTCCAGGAAACACATACCGGTAGCAATGATAAAGAATATGCAGAGGTAGGCCCAATAGGCTTTCAGCATGGCAGCCGGAAAAAAGAGCAAACCTCCCAATGCCGCCAACAATAAACCGAAAATAATGCCAGCTTTGTAGCTATAACGCTTCATGAACATAGCTATCGGGATCGGAAAAATGAAGTAAGCAAGCCAATAAGCAGTTTCTGTAAATGACGCCTCAAAGGTGTTTAATTCACAAGTTTTCATCAACTGCCGTATCATTGTAGGAAGCAGATTACTGCTAATTGCCCAAAGGAAAAAAAGGCAGAAAACCAAGGCCAAAGGTATCGTATAAGTATTTTTTCTCATGGTATTATTATCTTCTTATTCAGACATGTTTTTGATATATGGCAATATGGGAAGATCAGTAAATCCATAGAATATCCGGGCATTCTCTCCGAGGAATAACCTTTTCTCATCTTCCTGCAAATCGGGTGATTTCACTATAAAATCATATGACATCTTGTAAGTGATTGCGGTAATAGTACGCGGGTAATCCGATCCCCACATCAATTTCTCCATCCCGACCAATTCGGCAGCTTCCCGTATAGCTTTTATTGCTCCCCTAAAGGGATAGAATTCATCATTGAAAAGCCAGGTGATTCCTCCTGATTCAATCATCACATTGGAATGAAGGGCTAACCGTATCTGTTCTTTCCAATCCGGACGCGTCACCATTCCAAAATGCCCGATAGCAATTCTCAGCCGGGGACATTCCTGAATGACCTCCTGCATCTCGGAAATTTGCGTTGCTCCGGCCGCCAAGTCAATAGAAAGCATCACATTTCGTTCTTCCATATAATGGAACATCTGCATCATTTCTTCACTATTCAGCATCACCCGCCCTTCTCTAAGCAACAGACGTTGAGCCGGGATCTTAATAGCTTTAAAACCTCTTGCTATCAGTTCTTTTGCCTGTGCCAGAAACCCGGGTTTACGAAACTCACACATTCCGCAAACAAAGAAACGACCGGGATAACGGGAAACAACCTCTGCCAGATATTCATTCTGAATACCGTCTATAAATTCTTGCGTAATGACGGCAGCAGATACTTGCGCATAGTCCATGTTCGACAGGAAGACTTCTGCACTGTTCACTCCGTCCACCATAAAGGGAGGAACCATCTGACGGATTTCTCCCATAAACAACGAGCGTCCGTTATCCAGCGTACGAATGGGTAGATCATCTACCACTGTATCTTGCCGTAACCATAAATGGGCATGCGCATCAATTATTGTATAATCCATATAGACAGCTATTTTTTAAGAATTAGCCCAACTTACACGTTGCTGTTCTCCAATAATTTCCCGTACTTCATGTACCAATTCCCAGTCAATCGGTTCTTCTATAAAGGATACGTTCTTCTTTACATTCAGCGGATTAGCCGTACTGAATAAAGTGGTCGCAATTCGTGAATTACTTACAGAAAATTGCATAGCCAGTTTTTCTATAGGATAGTTTTTTGCCTTACAGTGTTCCATTGCTTTACGGCAAGCTTCCACCAGTGATTCAGGAGCCGGATGCCATTCAGGAACGCCACGCTCGCTCAATAATCCCATTGAAAGCGGAGAAGCGTTGATCACTCCTACTCCTTTCGATTCAAAATAATCAAGAAAATCAATCAGTTTATCATCACACAAACAATAATGGCAGAAATTAAGGATCGATTCTACCGTACCACTCGGAGAGTGATCAATCACCCATTTCAGGTTTTCAAGTTGTAAGTCGGTGATCCCCACATGTCCAACAATACCCTTCTCGCGTAAGCCGACTAATGCCGGTAATGTTTCATTAACAATCTGATTCAGATCGGCAAACTCAATATCATGTACATTTATCAAATCGATAAAGTCAATGTTCAGACGCTCCATACTCTCATACACACTCTCTACTGCGCGTTTTGCAGAATAATCCCAGGTATTGACCCCATCTTTTCCATAACGTCCCACTTTAGTAGAGAGATAGTATTGGTCACGCGGAACATCTTTCAAAGCTTTCCCTAAAACAGTTTCAGCTTTATAGTGCCCATAATAAGGAGAAACATCTATAAAATTCATGCCTGCTTCGATGGCAGTAAACACAGACTCAATTCCTTCTTTCTCTTTAATATCATGGAAAACTCCTCCCAAAGAAGAAGCTCCAAAGCTGAGAGATGACACTTTCATCCCTGTCTTTCCGATTTCATGGTATTGCATATCAATTAAATTTAAAAGTTTTTAGATAGGGCAAAAATAGGGCAAGAATAATTTCAGGACAGCATGCAAAGTACAAAAACAACACGTAATGGTTTACGTAAAAAAAACATCCTTTCATACCATCTTTTATCAGGGAATATGCTTTCTTTGTAAGTGAATCTAATAGCAGACTTTAAAATGGAATACCAGAAACATACTTCACTCAAAGATCTCGCCAAAGCATTGGGCGTATCCATTCCCACTGTATCCAGGGCACTAAAAGACAGTCCGGAAATCAGCAGTGAACTTCGTACTAAAGTCAAAAAACTGGCAAAAGAGATGAATTACCGTCCCAATCCTTTTGCCATGAGTCTGCGAAAAAACACTCCGCGTATCATCGGAGTCGTTGTGCCGGATATCGTTACCCATTTCTTCGCATCCATCCTGAACGGAATAGAAAACATGGCAGTAGCTAACGGATATTTCGTTATTATTACCACTTCACATGAAGCATACGAATACGAGAAAAGGAATATCGAGAATCTGGTAAATATGCGAGTAGAAGGCATTATCGCCTGCCTGTCTCAGGAAACAAGAGACTATTCACATCTTGCCGCCCTAAAGGACATTAATATGCCACTCATCCTATTCGACCGCGTTTGCCTGACCGATCAGTTTTCGTCGGTAGTAGCAGATGGTGTACAATCTGCACAAATGGCTACCCAACATTTATTGGATACCGGCAGCAAGCGGGTAGCTTTTATCGGAGGAGCCAATCATTTGGATATCGTAACCAAACGAAAGCATGGTTATTTGGAAGCTCTGCGCGACAATCACATTCCTATCGAAAAAGAACTGGTAATCTGCCGGAAGATAGATTATGAGGAAGGCAAAATAGCTACGGAAACTTTATTATCTCTCCCGCAACCACCTGATGCCATCCTTGCCATGAATGATACATTAGCTTTTGCCGCCATAGAGGTTATTAAAGAACATAGACTTCGTATCCCCGAAGATATAGCCATCATCGGATATACGGATGAACAACATGCCAATTATGTAGAACCGAAATTATCAGCTGTATCACACCAGACTTATAAAATGGGAGAAACGGCTTGTCAATTACTTATAGATCAAATCAAAGGGGATAAAACAGTCAGACAAGTGATTATTCCGACAAATTTGCAGATAAGGGAAAGTAGTAGAAAGAAATGAGAAAATGGCTTCTCAACCTGCGGAGAGACGGGGATTCGAACCCCGGATACCCTTTAGGGGTATACACGCTTTCCAGGCGTGCCTCTTCAACCACTCGAGCACCTCTCCTTGTATATTTCGACAAGTATTTTCCAATAAAAAAGCAGCCGTTATTTAGCTGCTTTCTGCGGAGAGACAGGGATTCGAACCCCGGGTACCTCGCAGTACAACGGTTTTCAAGACCGCCGCAATCGACCACTCTGCCACCTCTCCAAAACTCCTTTATAAGGAAGGCTTTTCGTTTAAAGCGGTGCAAAGGTACAAATCATTTTTAAATCTACAAACTTCCTGCCATTTTTTTCACGAATTAATCGTACTTTTGCGACATGATATATCCACAGAACTTTGAACCTAAAATAGGTTTCGACCAAATACGCCAGTTGTTGAGCGAAAAATGCCTCAGCACATTAGGCGCCGAACGCGTAGCCGATATGACGTTCTCCGACCATTTTGAAGAAGTGGAGGAACGCCTGAACCTCGTTACAGAATTCGTACGCATCATACAGGAGGAAGATAACTTCCCCGCACAATATTTTTTCGACGTCCGTCCGTCACTGAAGCGAATACGCATAGAGGGAATGTACCTGGATGAACAGGAACTTTTCGACCTGCGCCGTTCGTTGGAAACGATACGGGACATCGTGCGTTTTTTAGAAAAGGATGACATAGAAGGAGAAGACTCCCCCTACCCTTGCCTCCGGAATCTCGCCAAGGATATATTGGCATTTCCGCAACTGATTCAGAAAATAAATAATATACTTTCACCTTATGGAAAGATAAAAGATAATGCTTCTTCCGAACTGGCACGTATTCGTCGTGAATTGGCAAGCACCATGAACAGCATATCCCGTTCTCTGAACAGCATCTTACGCAATGCCCAGTCGGAAGGTGTAGTAGATAAAGACGTTACCCCGACCATGCGCGACGGCCGTTTGGTAATTCCGGTTGCTCCGGGATTAAAACGAAAGATTAAAGGTATCGTACATGACGAATCAGCAAGCGGAAAAACCGTATTTATAGAACCTGCCGAAGTAGTAGAGGCCAATAACCGTATCCGCGAACTGGAAGGAGATGAGCGTAGGGAAATTATCCGTATACTAGTAGAATTCTCTAACCTGTTGCGCCCTTCCATTCCCGATGTATTGCAGTCATATGAATTCCTTGCAGAGATAGACTTTATCCGTGCCAAGAGCTTGTTTTCCCTACAAATATCAGGTATAAAACCTGCATTGGAAAATACGCAGTTACTGGATTGGACTATGGCTGTACACCCACTACTGCAACTTTCCCTTGCCAAACACGGTAAGAAAGTAGTTCCGCTTGATATTGAATTGACTGAAAAGCAGCGTATCCTTATTATATCCGGTCCCAATGCGGGTGGTAAGTCTGTTTGCCTCAAGACAGTGGGATTGTTGCAATATATGTTGCAATGCGGTATGCTCGTTCCTATGCACGAACGTAGCCATGCCGGTATCTTCAGCAGTATATTCATCGATATAGGCGACGAACAGTCCATTGAAGATGATCTGAGTACTTACTCTTCACATCTCACCAACATGAAGATAATGATGAAGAATTGCAATGAACGCAGTCTCATCCTTATAGATGAATTTGGTGGCGGAACCGAACCACAAATCGGTGGCGCCATCGCCGAAGCCGTACTGAAACGTTTCAACCAAAAGCTGACATTCGGTGTTATTACTACTCACTACCAGAATCTGAAGCACTTTGCCGAAGACCATGAAGGCGTAGTGAATGGAGCCATGTTGTACGACCGCCACCTGATGCAGGCACTTTTCCAACTTCAGATAGGTAATCCCGGAAGTTCATTTGCCGTAGAGATAGCCCGGAAGATCGGTCTTCCGGAAGATGTGATTGCAGATGCATCCGAAATTGTGGGTAGCGAATATATTAATGCCGATAAGTATCTGCAAGATATTGTACGCGATAAACGATACTGGGAAGGCAAACGTCAGACTATCCGCCAGCGTGAAAAGCATATGGAAGATACCATCTCCCGCTATCAGGCAGAAATGGAAGACCTGCAGAAATCCCGCAAAGAGATTATCCGTAAAGCTAAAGAGGAAGCAGAACAGCTGGTACAGGAAGCCAATGCACGGATTGAAAACACCATCCGCACCATTAAGGAAGCACAGGCTGAAAAAGAGAAAACCCGCCAGGCACGTCAGGAACTGACCGAGTTCCGTGAATCGATGGAAGCTCTTGCCTCTAAAGAACAAGAGGAGAAGATAGCCCTCAAAATGCAAAAATTGCAAGAAAAACAGAACCGAAAAAAAGAAAAGAAAAATAAAGATACAAACAACATTCCTTCAGCCCAGGAACAGGCTGCCCAAAAAGCCAAACAGGAAGCTGAGCGCCTGGCAAGCATTACCCCGGGAGCTATGGTAAAGATAAAGGGCCAGAGCTCGGTGGGCGAAGTATTGGAGGTAAATGGCAAAAATGCCATTATTGCTTTTGGCAGTATCAAAACCACTGTTAAGCTGGAACGTTTGGAACGCACAAATTCCGCCCCACAAAAGGTGGACACCTCTACTAAGAGTACCTTTGTCAGCAATCAAACCCAGGACAGCATGTACGAAAAGAAATTGCACTTCAAGCAAGACATCGATGTACGCGGAATGCGTGGTGACGAAGCTCTACAGGCAGTAACCTACTTTATAGATGATGCTATCCTTGTAGGTATGTCACGCGTACGTATCCTTCACGGAACAGGTACAGGTATCTTGCGTACCCTTATCCGGCAATACCTGCAAACAGTTCCCGGCATCAAGCATTTTGCCGACGAACATGTGCAGTTTGGTGGTGCAGGAATCACAGTCGTTGACCTATAAATAAAATAATTATGAAATCAATCAAAGAACTCTACCGCATCGGTACAGGGCCATCAAGCAGCCATACAATGGGGCCCCGCAAAGCTGCTGAGATCTTTCTGGAAAAACATCCGGAAGCTTCCTCATTTAAAGTGACTTTATACGGTAGCCTTGCTGCCACAGGAAAGGGACACATGACTAACATAGCCATTACCGACACCCTGCAGCCAGCCGCTCCGGTAGAAATTATTTGGGAACCCAAAATATTTCTACCTTTCCATCCCAATGGCATGAAATTCGTTTCATTGGATGCTTCGGGAAAAGAGACTGATGCATGGACAGTATTCAGTGTAGGCGGTGGTGCACTGGCTGAAGAAAATGATGGTGCATCTTCTGTCAATACCCCGGATATCTATGGTATGAATCACATGATAGAGATCCTACAATGGTGCGAAAAGACCGGAAGAAGTTACTGGGAGTACGTCAAGGAGTGTGAGGAAGAAGATATATGGGATTACCTGCAAGAAGTCTGGAAAACCATGCAAGCAGCCGTTCGCCGCGGATTGGAGCAAGAAGGTGTACTGCCCGGTCCATTGAACTTACGCCGCAAAGCCTCTACTTATTACATACGTGCCAGCGGATACAAGCAGTCTTTGCAATCTCGCGGGTTGGTATTTTCCTATGCCCTTGCCGTAAGTGAAGAAAACGCCTCAGGGGGAACAATAGTTACCGCACCCACCTGCGGTTCTTGCGGTGTGATGCCGGCAGTATTATATCATCTTGCTAAAAGCCGTGATTTCAGTGACACCCGAATTCTTCGTGCGCTTGCCACAGCCGGTCTTGTAGGAAATATCGTAAAAACCAATGCATCCATTTCTGGAGCAGAAGTAGGATGTCAGGGAGAAGTAGGTGTAGCCTGTGCCATGGCCTCAGCTGCCGCCAACCAATTATTCGGTGGTAGCCCTGCACAAATAGAGTATGCAGCCGAAATGGGGCTGGAACATCACCTCGGCATGACTTGCGACCCAGTATGCGGATTAGTTCAAATACCTTGTATTGAACGCAATGCATATGCTGCCGCCCGCGCACTGGATGCCAACCTTTATTCTTCATTTACTGATGGCATGCATCGTGTATCCTTCGACAAAGTTGTAGAAGTAATGAAAGAAACCGGAAACGATTTGCCATCACTCTACAAAGAAACCAGCGAAGGCGGATTGGCCAAGGACTATCGCCCAATGGGAGAATAGTGATTAGGGGTTAGTGATAAGTGATTAGTATTCTTGCAGTACATGGCGCAGCCCACTAATCACTTATCACTAACCCCTAATCACTAATTTACCGGTGGATAAATCGTATCATCCTTTCCCGTCACATTTACCGTATTCATCAGTCCTCCATCTTCCGAGTAGAATAACTGATACTTCTGATTTCCCTGTTTTACTTCAATCACATATTGCATGGGCTGCAATGGATACAGCAGGAAATAATAATCATCTTGTACCCAGTTTGCATATTCTCCACTACCAAATGCAGTCTGTACAGCTTCAGGAACATCATTCCAGAATATTTCCGATTCCGTCATCAGCCAATTGGCATTGGGATCAAACCATATATTTGATTCTTTTCCATCCAACCAGCAATCGGCCACAAAATAGGTTCCTTTTTGTTCCCATTCTATTCCTGTCGCACTCGGATACTTCTGTTTCAGGGCTTGTATCACAGACTCAGGAACATTAATGCTTTTATCATCATCATCGTCGTCACTGCATGCACTGAACGTAACAGCAGCCATACACATCATCATCGCTAACATTAAAAATCTTGTCTTCATCTTTTTCCCCTCCATTAATCATCCATACTGACGAATTGTCCTTTTTTATTAAATTTCAATGAGAAATCATTAGCAAGCTCTACTTCTATACCTGTACCTTTACGTTCTATCTTGGTGATAATTTCATTCGGGAAATTCTTTTTCACGTAATCCTTAATGGAAACAGGGATAAGGGCGGCAGGTACAGCACCCTTCTTGCAATCTACTTCCGTCCAGTTACCTTTCTTGTCGAAATCAATCTCTGTACGGTCAGTCAAAGTCACTTCATACTTCTTAGATAAGAATTCACTGTCTATCTTGATGTATGAGATCTGCGGTTTACTGAAATACTGATTGATAAAGTTACGCGCATTCAAAGGGAGCTCCTTTGCGTCTTTGGTAATCACATCACCTGCAAAAGCGAACTGAACGGCCACAATAGCCAATACGAGAATAGATAAAATCTTCTTCATAATCGTTATTCTTTTAAGTGTTACTAATTTATTTCTTGTTTTTATTCACACTGCAAATAACGACAGCGAATCGGGAAAGATTTGGGAATATCCGCCTTTAGCTTTTCTTTTCAGATTCTTTAACAAGCAAAAACAGATGCATTCCTTCCTGCCACTTATAAGTCAGATTGAGAGAAGCAGAAATAGCAATAGAACGGGCAATGGCAAGTCCTAGACCGGTAGAATCTTTCTTTCCGTCGATACTGCGATAGAAACGCCGGAATAGCTTTTCTCCATCCAATGGATGTTCGCCACTATTTTTAATAATCAATGAAGAAGGCGTCGTTTCAATATGCAACTCTCCCCCCGCATGATTGTGTACTAAGGAGTTTTTCACCAAATTGGAAACCAGAATCTGTGCCAGAGACAAGTTACACCGGATCACGAAAGGTTCTTCTCCCTTTATACGTACCAGATGTATCTTTTTTCCTTCATATATATCCATCAAATCGGGCAATAGTTCATCCAAAACTTCATCTACAGAAACATCCTCCGTTTCGGTATATTGCCCATTCTCAATACGGGACAACAACAATAAAGACTTATTCAGTCTGACCGCCCTACCCAATGTAGTGTATATTTCATCCAGTTCTTTCAACTGTTGCTCGGTCATCGACTCATTCTCAGCAAGCAGTTCTACTTTGCCGCGCACAATAGCAAGTGGTGTCTGCAACTCATGCGAAGCATTTTCTATAAACTGCTTCTGCTCTTCATAAGCTTTATAGCTACGATTTCCCATATCCACAGCTGCCTCTCCCAACTGCTGGAATTCCCGTATCTTCGTAGGATTATCCAGCACTGGAAGCTCTTTCCCCGGTTGAATTTGTTGCAACCAGTCCAGCAAGCGCTGCAACGGGCGGAACACACTTTGCAATATCAGGCGCGTACCGATAGACGTACAAATCAGGAAAAGTAAAAACAGTGCTCCCAGATACCAAAGAATGGCTTCCACCATATCATCACGTTCCAGAATGGAAATCATCAGTTCCAATTCATAATACTGTCCGTCCGGCATACGGAAAGCTGTTTTCAGCACCCGCACCGGTTCATCCTCATCTTCGCTTTCGATATAGACAGTAGAGTCATAGAACTCTTCATCATAGTCTTCTGCCTCTTCTTCGGATATAGGCCGGAATTTATAAAAAGACATCAGCGTCCCCTCTGTTTCAAGAACAGACGGGTCCATCAAGGCATTATTAATCAATATCTCACTATAGTTTTCAAGCGTGTCATCCGTTTCATCCATCACTTCATCAATAATGGCATAATAAAACAACACACCCCATGCAGCCATCAGCAGAAGTAGCAGTAACGAGAGCTTTCGGTAGGTATAATGGAGAAGTTTCATGACTCGGAAAGTTTATAGCCAAAACCATATACCGCTTTCAGTTCCACGGTAGCATCAGCCTGTTTCAATTTCCGGCGGAGATTTTTCACCTGAGAATAAATAAAGTCCAAAGAATCTGCCTGGTCAATATTATCGCCCCATACAGACTCTGCAAGGCTCATTTTATTAATTACACGATTAGGGTTGACTATAAAGTAATAAAGTAAATCGAATTCTTTCCGGTTAAGTTGCAAAGGCACTCCCCCGACCTCCACTTGCCGTTTATCAGGATAAAGCAACAGATTCCCCACCGTAATGGAAACATCCCCTTTTGCCTGCCTCCGACGAATAACAGATTTTACCCGCGCATTCAGTTCCGCCAGATGGAAAGGTTTGGTCAGATAATCATCAGCTCCCAATTCCAATCCTTCTACTTTGTCATCCAAGGAATCTTTTGCTGAAATGATTAATACACTGTCACTACGATGAAGTCGTTTAAGTTCGCGCAACAAATCCAGACCACTTCCACCGGGCAACATGATGTCCAGCAAAATGCAGTCATAATCGTAGTCATTCACTTTGTCCAGTGCCGAGAAATAATCGGCAGCAGTTTCCACTACGAAATGTTCTTTCAACAGGGAAATGCGGATTGTTTCCCGCAAATCCGGTTCGTCTTCTACAATCAGGATTTTCATACCGGCAAAGGAAACTCATAAATTAGGAAACATTCTGGAATATCTCTTATCAAATACTGTCTGTTTCGTACACCTCTTCCAACAATTCTTCTTTTGCTATAGAAATCTTGCCATCGGCAGATACAGTTATTGATAATGGAATATAAAGATCGGACTGCGGATAGCAGATGCTTGCTGCATAAACCATGCCTTTCGATGTGTTTTTATCGTACACCAATCCTTCAAGAATAGAGTGTTTCAAGAATTTAGCACCCACCAATGAAGCAAAACTCTCTTTTGTGAATTCTTTATTCACAATAGACTTACCACCGGAAGTTATACGTAATGTAATACGGTTATCTACAAATTTTTCTCCCTGTTCATTCGTTACAACAGGCAAACTGTCATCCGGGCGGCGAATCACATTCGAGTGATACTCCTTACCATTATAAGTAAAACTCATTTTACTATCAGACACCTGCATACGTTGCAAACCGCTGGCGTCCACACTGTCTTTCATCAATACCTGCACATCTTCCCCATCTCCTTTTTTCTGAGAAGAACAAGCTGACAACAGCCACACGGCTATGCATATCCAGAAGTAAAATACATTTTTCATTCTGCCATTTGTTTACAATTAACGGAACAAAGGAACGAAAAGAGAGGCAAAAATACAAGGGAAAGCCGGAATAAATAAAAAAACGAACGGATAATGCTCCGCCCGTTTTGAACTAATACCTTCTTTATTTTTTTATATTACCTATTGAATCCTGTTGCTTATGAGACAAAAAGAAAAGCGAAAAGTTTAATGAAACCTTTCGCTTTAACATAAAACAATATTTCTGCTTGTTTTTTATAAGTCTCAGGCCTTCAAAGTTTAAGGCTCATCCAAATAGCGAACAATGATTGAAACCTGCTTAGGGAAAAACGTACGTGCCCTGGGCGTATAGCCTGTATAAAGCAATGCTGCATAAAGTTCTTTATTCATTTTTATCCAGCGAGTCAATGTCCGGATAGCACAACGTTCAGTTATATCAGGACAATACAAGTGGGCTAATTCCTTTTTCTTGTATGTCCGGATCTGAAACACAAATTCATCTTCTATCATCATAATGTTTAGGTTTATTGCTTGTAAAGATACAACATTCAAAAGGCGAAGTCAAGTATTCAGGCAAATAATTCAAGATTATTTATCCTAACGGATCATCTTCGATACCTCCGTCACCCCCCTGGTCGGGATCAGGTGTTGTACCTCCGGAAGTCGTGGTACTCCCTGAAGCCATACGCGTCAGGCTGGCGCTCTTCAGCATATTCTGAAAAATTGTACCCGGAGTAAAGATTATCTTTCTGCGAGAAATTGTACTTGCCGTTACATCCTCTAAGTTATCCTGACTTTTAGCCTTAATTCCGGGGCGGAAACACCCAAAATCTCCTAATTGTACAGAAAATCCCTTGTTAATATTCAACTTCAAGGTATCAATCAATGCATCTAATACAAATTTCACTGCACCCCTCGGAGCCAATCCCACTTTCGTCACCTCTTCACATAATTCATCGAACTCAATCATTCCAAGAGTACGCGACTCGGCAACAAACTTTTCAGCTTTCTTTTCATCAAAACCAAACACTCTTTTACTTACAACGTAGCGAATAGACATAATTTTTAAATTTAAATAGTTAATAAATTGTTCTTTGTTTGTGATCACGTTGCAAAGATACTATGCCGTAAAAGTGGAGTGGTGCTTTAACGGTGACTTGGGAGTAATTAAGAGGAAATAAAATCATTGCACATTAATATGAGCTTTATATTCCCCTGATTATTACTCTTAATATCAAGCCAGCGGGAAGTCATTTATCTTCTGGATGCATTTTCAAATAATCATAGGCTGCTCTTGCCAATTTATATCCCCAATACAATCCAAGTAAGAGGAAAAATAAATAAGACAATAAAATAGGAATCTTTTTACTGATAACAAAACGATATAAAACCATAATCATAAAATAATTCCAGAAAACTCGATCTACTATTATATTTGAATAATAATAAAATTTATATATCAGTTTCTTTATTTCCATTCTTTCTTTTATTTATTATTCTACAACTTATCAATACTAATAGTAATATAAAGTAAACTACACCATAGTGTTGATCTATCACTCCCAAATTGATAAAATCGTCAAAAAACATCATTTTGACAGAAAAAATAAATGTAGCATATACCGCTATACTATTTATATATTTCATAAGAATAAATAAAAACAAAGATAATTATTGAAATTAGTAAAGCCTATACACTAGTTTCTGGCTTTTTATAAAGAGCCTCTATTTTCATTTTACTTCTCCACCAGAAGAATAATGCCATAAAAAAAAATATAAATGAAACTTCTTTTTATATACATAACCTATATCCTTTATTGTTAGCACCTTCTCTGGATGTTTTCATCACTTATAAAACAAGTAAGTGAATCAACATCTTTTAACTATTATCACATCTAGTAAATGATACTAATTAAAAAACTTTCTTATATAAGTTGCACATATATCATATATAAGTAGTAATGGCAATAAAATCAAAGGAAAAAGTATTGCTAATAAAAAAGCGAACTCTGATCGTATAAAGAAAAAAAGTAACCAAATAACAACACTTGATATAAGAAATCTAGTCCATTCTCTAGTTGTCGCTGCTTTGCGAAAATTGAAATGGACAATCTTCAATTTCATATAAGCACATGACACATCAGTAATAAAATAAAGATTGCCATATACTAGAATTACATAATCAAGTGCTGCATTGAAATTTCCCATATACCAAACCATTACAAACACAAATGCAATACTAATCCAAATTTTTTTACTTATTTTCATCATCTTCGATTATCCCATTAACTGTTCTACTACTAATATTACTGATAGCAATACTAACTGAATTTGCTGTTTTATCTCCATACTTCATTGCTTTTTCATTTGCTACTCGTAGCTTTTCAGCCCTTGATGCTCTTGGATTATCTCCAGCAACTCTCTTTGCATGATCAGCCTGTTGATATAGCAATTTAGCTTCTGGTGAATTTTGCTTTAAAGATTTTACAAAATCACCAACCATTTCAGCTCCATATCCAGCGCCAACATCAACAGCAACTTCTTTTCCACTAACTTCACCTTCCTTAATATATTGAGATGTTACACTGAGTGTTGCATCTACAACTACTTTTCCAGCCATTTCTAATGCAGCCGCTACTTTTGAACTTGTTTGAGCCATTCTAACAGCTTTTATACCTTTATTTACCACATTACCCAATCCAATCCCAGCCATACTTGTTCCTGCTGATACCATAATAGACTTCGTATCCACATTTGTTAATGATTCAGACCATGATTTCCCTCCAATCTTATTTACAGCTACCTGTATAATATAGTCAGTAGCACCACCAATAAGCCCCGCAAGCAAAGGTATTTTCCCATCCTTATCAACATGCTTTATTGGATTATCAAGGCAATAGGTGTATGTACTCCACGAATACATTTCTTCTGCCATCGGATCCATCACCATAAATCTTCCCAAAGCACTATCATACATTCGAGCTTCATAATCATACCAGTCCAGTCCATACATCCTATCCAATTCTTTTCCATTGTACTTATAAGGCTGACTACTCGTAGTTATACCCTCAGCAAACAATCCACCAAAAGGATAGTAATGATTAACTTGTTCCGCAATCCATTGACTCCCATTCCAGTAAGTCACCACACGATTATTGCCCTGATGATCTTTCAGATAATAATGGTAAGTCGGTATCGTACCATTAAGAGTGATATAACCATCATCAGTAAGTATCTTGCTTAAATTGTCATTCTCATAAACCATATTACCGCAATAATCAGTCCTATCAGTTCGTGAGACTTCATTTGTTGCCAAATCTTTTAAATTACCCATAGTAACTACGACATTGGCAATGGCAGTCTTGTGTACCACTTTCAATTTCGCGCCATCTGCACTATATAAATAGTCCGTACGATGTCCGTTCGTAAATTGCAATGTATTCGGCAAATTTAAATTATTATATTGAATCAGAGCTATTTTCTTGTTATAATCCAACTTCAAATTACCATTTTTATGATATTGATATTCCTGGGTGGAGGTCTTATTCCCATCAACAAAGTTAAAGGCTCCTGCATATAAAGGATCAGTGCCGGTATCACTTACATTATGGAGTTGGTTGCCGGAATAAGTATAAGTTAAATTATCCATAATTCCATAAGCAGTGGTACTGATTTTACCATAGCGCACTAAACTCTTTATATTTCCCTGTTTATCATATGAATAAGAAGTGTTATAGTGCGAGCTAGCAGAACCATCGACTAAATATTTTGCATTGGCAAGACGTGAAAGATCATCATAACTAAAGGCATATCCACGAAGGTTATTGTCACCGAACGCCTTCCAGCTCATTGCAGAGATATTACCATTATATTGAGCTGTACTGCCGCCATAAGATTCATTATAATACAAATTTTGGGTGAATAGGGTGCCGACAGAAACAGATTTAAGCCATGAACGTACGTTATGGGTGTAAGTACTTACCAGATTACTATTCAAGGAAGTATTTCCATACTTCTTATTGGATTCCAAATGACCTACTTTATTGTAAGTATTTTCCGACAAGATGACTTCTCCATTGCCATTCAGTTTATGTGTTGTTTTAATCAAACGCTTCATATGATCATACTCATAGGTATACAACTCCTTATGAGAGTCTGCACCTTTACTATGTACATGTTGTTTTTTTACGGGATCTCCAAACAAGTTATAAGCAATATATTCTTTCTCAAAGCCATTCAAATGATTAGTAGACTGGCTTTGAATGACGTGCCCTTTATTGTCATAGTAGAATGCAGAATATAAATAACCATCTACTCCGGACGTACTAAGTTCAGCTGTTATTTTTCCAGTAAGAAAACCATTGGCACTCTCCGTATATCTACTTCCAAATCCGGAAGGCTGGTTGACATACTGTATTGTAGTCGGAACTGAATTCTTGCCTATAAAATCATAGTTATCATAATAACTTGCAGAATATATTACAGGACTCGTTAAAGAAATACCCTTTATAGTATATCCTTTACTCGTATTATCTATATTTTCCCAAACAGCCTTCACCACTATTGTTCCTAAAGGATCAAGATTATGATTAAGGCTATTCTTGCAAGTTCCCGTTAAAACAGTACGTCCCAAAACATCCGGGATAGAAAAGGTCCATTCATTACGATCCCTCTGTTCTCCATCTTGTGAAAATATCAAGTTATTAGCCCTATCATACACATAATATATGGACTGTACGCCAGGTAGTTTTTTCTCAATGCAACGGTTACGACTGTCATATTTATATTGAAATGAATTTAAATCCAGGTTCGCCCCAGGTTCCTGATACATCGGTTGAAGTACGAAACTTAAATTATTACGATTATCATATACATAATAAGTGTCATAAGTTTCATTTCCGTCCATTTGCCGGGTAAGTAATATACGCCCCTGTTGGTCCGTAAATTGATAGCTCACATTATTATCCTCATCTGTCGTCTTAGTGACATACAGCTGACCAGCAGAATAATCACTGTTCTTAGTTAATCCGCCGGTACTGCTAACCTGATAATTGATACAGTTCAAAGGAGAGGAAGTCGTATTGGTAAGATAAGCTGTTGCTACAGGACGGGAACTCCAAGCTGCCCCAGGACCATACTGTTCTGTAATTCGGCTCAGAGGAGAAGCTTCATAATTTGTCTGATTATAACGCCGTGAGTCATTGTCATATTCAGCAATGGAACCACTCTTGAATGTAGCAGGATCTATATATTCACCAGAGGCAGGTATAGGAAGCCAGTTTTTAACTTCCCTCCCGGCACCATCATACTCTTTCAGAGTGACTAGATTACTTACAGACGGATCGCCAGGCTTAACACCTTTCAGTACAGTTTGAAACGGACGGCCTAAACCATCAAAATAAGAAATTTCATCTATATATGAAGTACTTCCATTATTATACGTACGGGTACGGATATAGTTTTGTGAGGAAACCTGTGCTATAGAGATTTCCTGAAAACACATCAAAATGAATAATATATAATAAGCGTGTTTCATAACTTTTCGGTTTATTCTGTTGGGAAAGATGCTTTTAGCCTCTTATGATTTTTTCTGCATAAACTTTTTTCCCTACCGTTATCCGCAAGATATATTCACCTTTTGGATAACCGTTCATGGAAATTGTTTCCCTATAATTACCAGTGGACTGGTTTGAGCGTTGGATAGTGGTCAGCTGACGTCCTTGCAAGTCGAAAAGCGTCAAGAATACTTCACCCGGCTGTTTCAATTCATAGGTGATATATAGATTGTCATCACTTCCTATTCCATAACTGTAATCAATAACTTGGTCACTTCGTATGTCACCTGTATTTTTATCGGTATCTTTCCATTCCCGGTCATGTTGTTCATCAGCAATTAAATCACGCCGTTCCTGATTATCGGTATCATAGGGTAAGTCATAATACTGCTCGTCAGGTAAATATACAAAGGAGGTGGTAAAATGCTCATAAGCTTTTCCGAATTTGTAAGCCGTGCTCTTTACTGTTTCAAAAACCGGATAACGATAGCCATCGGCATACCAACGCCAAGTCTCAGTTTCCAAATGGATAGAATCACCGGCCAACAAATATTCAATACTATCGCGATCTAAAATAAAAGGAGTATGTCCCAGTGAGTCAGGTATTTCTTCTTTACGAGTCATTTTCTGATGAATCTGCCGATGAGTACAAATACGTAAAACCTTACGCAAAGTGTCACCCTCCGGAAGTATCAGCATTCCTGAAGCATCTGCCGTTACTCTACTTTTACCTCGCAGGCGAATATTCAATTGATCACAGTAGTTTCCCGAAGCATCAAAATAATCGGTTACACTACTGCCTTGAAAGACAGGGAAAGCAAACAGCAGTTCCGGCTTTTGATAGGTGATAAAAGTCGTAGGGTTCTCATAACCGATACAAAAAAGAGAATCACCAGAGGCATGATAATAATACATCGTGCGGTGTTCGGTACCAATGATGGTATCAGTTCCCTGCTCAGTATAAGTCAATTCATAATTGGCCTCCTGCAAATTTACTTTGCTAAAATCCCAGATCTGTTGATGTCCTTTTTTACCAGGCTCACAGGGGGTAACCTGATGTTTTATCAACCGGTCACCTTTGCGGGGAAGATTTGAGCTCATATTCAACATCTGTGCTTGAATAAAGAGCGGCAATGACAAGCCCACAATAATAAGATAGAATACCTTTCTCATAATATAGCATTTCAAGATTAGCACATAATTAAAAATAAATCATATAGAAAACAGTTTCTTGTGATATAGCGCATGTTATCGCCTAAAATGATATATAAACTCCTGCATAACCGCACCTTCATGATCCTTGATAGCCTTCAAACGGGATTCGGCATCATATTCATAGGTTGTCTTCAATCCATTAACATCTGTAACTGAAGTGATGCCAACCAGAGGTTTATACGTATAACTCTTTACGTAAGCTTTAGGATAGTCCTTACGCAGTTTGTCTATTTTAGAGTAATCTGGAACCACCGCGGATGAAAATGAATTCATATTCAATGCCGCATCTACAGTAGCATAAGGAAGGTTCCTGATCTCTGCAACAAGATACTGTTTATTATATCCCCACACATATATGACATCTTCTGAATTGATGTCAGTAATCCAAAGTGGGTTTCCATAATCGTCATACTTATGATAAATTACATAAGGTGTATCCTTTCCCGATGAAAAAGTATATATTTGGCTTGGAGCCCATGCTTTTTCTCCCCACTTTTGATAGGTATATGTATTGGAGTCAATAACATTGCTTGATGCCGCTCCATTTTGATAGTTAACTGTATAGTCTTTAAAAGGAGATAGCAGATTCAAGCTTTTCATTTCATTCTCACTCTCATAATAATAGGTCCATTCTTTGGTTACAGTTTCATTCCCGAAACTCTCGACATTCTTCTTTAACAGCCCCTTATCATTATAATAATAGTTTGTTTGCTTTTTGATGTTTCCTCCCGGAAAATAATTTGTTTCTACAGAAGATATCAATTGTTCTTTTCCTATTGAAATATAGTAATCTGCGAATCTAAATACTTCATATCCGGCATAAGCTCCCTCTTTCTCCAACCCATAAGAGGAATCATTATAAAATTCCGCAGACGTAAAAATCTTAAGACCATATAACCTATCTATTTGAGTTTTATCATATTTATTTTCTATTTCTGTCTGGAGCTCATAATCACTTCCATTTTTTTTATAAATATGTTTAATCCACAAATTAGCTTTTCTCCAGAAACTGTTAAATTGACTCACAAATATTTTTCCATCTTTTACCGGACTTACTACTCCTCTGGAAGGATATTCGGCAGTAGCATCAGCCTCATAAGGATTATCATAAAAATATACAGTCTTACCAAATTCTCCTTTGCTTACATTATGGGTATATTCAGTAATTGCTGTATAATGAATGCCTGCATTAGCAAGGTAGGATACATCATCATTAAATTCAAAATTAAAAGAACGTCTTCTGTAGTGTCCATAGTAAGTTTGCCCAGGAACGTAGTATTCGACAAAAACATCGTCAGACGGACGGCAGGCATCCTCTGGATAAACCATATAGGTTCCGCAACCATTATTACTATACTCATAGCTCTTAATAATCAGATTACCTTCCTCATCAGCTGATCTAATCTGCGATACCCGAAGTCCACCTCCCGATTTGATTCCTCGAAGATTGTATTGATTTAGCTCATAATAATATTGAGTCCAACCACCGGTAGGATAAATAATCTTGTTTAAGATACCGTCCTGTGTTGTTCCTAAATTCGGCAATCTATCGTTAGTACCTCCAAATATTTGAGTAAACTTATCATCCGCCAAAGTAATTGATGGAATTGTAATTCCGAAATACCCTCTACTATTTTTATATCCCCAATAATCTTTCCCAAACAATGTGGTTTCCTGTGAGGGGAAATATTCAAAATCATACTTCTCTACATTATTAATAGTTAACGTTTTTAGCGCATATATGCCGGTTTCCAGCCTAAGATACGCAAAATCTATTACTTTTATTTGATTGCCTTGAGTATCCTTTACCTTCATTTGAGTAATCTTTTTATCACTATTATCTTGTGTAAAAGTGATGGTTCCACCAGGAAAGCTTATAGTACTTATCCTGTTTACCCTATAAATGGAATATACGGTCGAGGGCTTAATAAGCCTATCATATCGGCTTTGAATCGTATTACGATCCATATCACCTCCCTCCTGTCTATCTTCTAATGTATTTTCCGTTATTGATAAATAGTCATATGTAGAAGGGCCTAGATTATACTCATAAGTGGAATAAGTAAAATTTATCGCTTGTTTTCCATCGCAGGATGTTACTTTTGTCAGGCTGGTTCCAGTACTGAAGTCCGTTAATTGCCCGATAGATCCTTTAAAAATGCTGGTAGTATACTCCGGATTATCAAACAGATAAGTTGTACCATTCTCATCTGTTATGGAGGTAGTATAAGCTCCTCCTGTGTTAATCCTAACAGGAGATGCCGCGTTTAGCATTACAGGTTGATTCTCTTTTAGTACAAAACTACCGGAATGACTGCCAACTGAATAAGAAAATATATCATATTCAGTATCGAGGTAATGGTCCGAGTAATTAGGTGAACTTCTGTCAAAATGAACTAAAGTTGCAAGAAAGTCATAGTCTGCAAAATTTCGTAAATTGTACTCATTCGCTTTTTTAAGTCCTGTGGGAAAATTATAAGTTTCATCTGGGCAGCCGTATACCGTACGTGAAACCATGCCACCTGTATTTAAACTCCAACCTAAACCAACCGCTCCGGTTACATCTGACACTTTCCTTCCGGTAGTAGAATAGGTCAAAGTAATGGGTAATGATATTGAGCCACATTGTATTGTATATAACGGAATTTCGATAGGTATTACCCCGTTAGAATTATTCATAGAATAATCAATGCTTCGAAACAGTGCACGTGTTTCCGGAGAAGGTAATATTACATTCGGAACAAAAGAAGCAACTTCATTAGAATACGCATTGATTTCTAAAAGAGAATCTCTCAAAGCTTTCAATTCGTCATTGGTTTGACCATGTACATTGCCAAATTGGGTAATCCCCAATATACAAAAAAATAGCGTGTTTAATATCTTACTCATAGCATTATTGATTTGTGTTACAAATTCACAGGTGATATAACCTCATAGTAGTCTATCGCAAATTGATAGTAGGGCCACAAGCATTAATAAACTTCGGGAAAGTATATACTTAGAGGAAATTGATTAATGTCGTGGCAATGTAGTAATAAAAAACAAGAAGACAAAATAAAAACAAAGAATATTTACTCAGGATGAAACAATATTTTTCTCACCCTGCAATATACACCACAGCTTTCCCCATCCCATGCTTTGCCAAAACACCTTCCTGTATGAAAGCATTCAATTCTACAATCGCCCGTTTGCGGCTGCGTCCGGTCAGTTGGGAATATTGCGTACGATTAATGCAAGGATATTTTTGCAAATACTCTTGCAAAAGCTTCAAACATTCTTCCTTAGATAAAGTACCGGAAACATCGGACGATGCTTCCTGAGCAGGCCTGCGTTCAAACGTAATTTTCTCATTCAATTCCCGAAAGAACTGTTTACTAAGGCGGAAATTCAATCCACGCAAGGATACGGATGCCGAACGAATTTCTTTCTTATCCATCACTCTACGACTGCTCAGCGAAGGAGTGAAATAGCCGAGATCACCAAATTCCACCGTCCAGCCATTAGCCAGGGCATCACGCAGTTCATCCGTAAAAGCTTGCATTGCTCCCTGAAGCAAACTATGGCTAATACCCGTGAAACGATGGACACGGTCAATAAATTCTTCCTGCCCCATAGTACCTTTGGGGATAAAACGGGCATACAAAGGTTGAGGTTTACCCGTATTCTGTACGTCGGGACTTTCAAAAAGGTCATAATAAGCGCTCATAATCTTCTTTCTTTAATTGATTAATTAAGTTACCAGTGAAGGCTAAGGCGCTTTTCCGTAAGGACTAAAGACTAAGACAACGGAAGTTTATTCGTCCCCTTATAAGGAACATTGCGTCCCCTTATGGAGGGACGCAATGTTCCTTATAAGGGGACGTAATGTTCTCCATGGTGGAACGCATTAGTATTCGCAGGCAAAGGTACTAAATTCTTCTATGATCTATACTGTTCCAAGAAGCTATATCTCTTACAAACTTATAAAAAGGCAAAATCTGAGATATAAACGATACGACAAGCATAGATTATGAATGCAAAAAACGAATAAATAACTATCTTTGCCGGCTCATAAAAAAACACATACATAATGACAAATATTAAACTAACAGCTTTATTAATCATTCTCAGTCTCTTAGCCAGTTGTTCTGAAGAGACAATCATCAACTATATTGATTCTCCAGTTCCCGAACGTACACAAGGAGTCATAAAAGTCAAGGCGGAAGATTATACTCCGGAAGTTTCCATGTTAATGTTACAGGATGGGGAATCAGAAGATATTCTGTTCGATGCCAACCAAAGAAGTTTCCGTGTCAATGCCCCACTACAAGTGTCTATCAACGAAAAACAGGAACTCTTCGTCCGCTTTTTCTGCCCCCGCCCGATTAAGGATATGAAAGTTTGGGCAAGCATTGTCGGTTACGATGAAGAATTTCTGCTGGCTGATTTTGAAACAGTGCCCGGCTTCATTGAGTTTCATAAAGCGCTTCCCATGATTTCCGGAGACAAGGAATACACCACTGCTTCCGGAAAAACAATCGTGATCAAAGCTAATCCCCATATCAGTGCGGCAGATTTGACTTTACGCATCGACTGTGAAGATCCGCTTTATAAGAAAATGACCGGTGTAATACCTCAGTATAAAGTTTCTTTCTCTGCCTATAGCCGTCAAGGAAGCTGGGCTTATCCGATACGCCCAGCCCATTGTCGGGAAGGCGTGGCTCTGATGTTAAACCTGGCATACGCATTCTCTTCACAGGAATTCGCAGACGAACTGGAGAAATACAGAGGAAAGCTACATAGCGATAATAATAAGACAGTCATCAATGTCGATCAATTGAAGCAGAAAGTACTAAACCACGGCGCATACCTTCTCGGACACGTCAGTGGTGTAAACGGTTTGGGTGGAGGCAGTACTTTAGGTCTGGCAGAATGGTGTTTCCTACAACATTATCCCGATGATGAATACAACATACACACCGTCTTCCACGAAATAGGGCATTGCCTCGGATACGGGCACGACGGTAACATGACCTATGAGCAGACAGGTCCCGGATGGATCACCCTGGGACGTGCTGTCTATCTGAAGTTAGGTCAGGAGAAACGTCTCCCTGTTTACTCACGGCGTTTTATGCATACCCGTAAAAATGCGACTACCCTATACGGCAGTTCTAAATATGTAGGTTCCACATTCGTCATAGAAGATCCGGAACTGGATGCAATAGACGGCGGCCTCGGTTTTCATCCGGTAGAAGACAACGAAAACATTGCAGACGGTACCCCATTATCGGTGTCATTAAAATGGTCGGACGTACCCGAAGCTACAGAAACAACCTTCAAGCCTAAGGATGTTACAGCCTATCAGGATCGCATTTACATAGTCAACAATGCTACCGGAAACTATAGTGTAGAAGTCTTCCAAGAAAAGAACGGGCAAGTAACCCATTGTGGACGTATCAGAAACTGGATACGCAACGGCACATCCGAAACATTTGCCGGTGAGCCCAATGGCATTACAGCCGCCCACGGCAAAATATATGTAACCAATACAAGTAGCCGGACAGATGTTTTTGATGCCACGACACTTGAATTTATAACATGTATCGGAAACGGCCAATGGGGTGAAGGCAGCTATCAAACCGTACATGCTTTCGAAGCTTTAGTAAAAGACGGTTGTGTATTCATCCGTGATAAAAGACGTGTTTGCGTCTTTATGGAAAAAGATGTCACAACGAATAATTGTATGCGCGTACCGAACTATTGCCGTTTCAACAATGTAGGTGAAGTAATGGGAACATACGGAATGACGATAGATAAAGACAATATACTTTATACCACTCACATTGGTAAAAAAGAAATCTATGCCTATGATCTTACTACCATGCGTGAGCAGAAAGTATTAAATCCGGTCCGCACCCTGAAGTTACCAACGCAAGCTTATGATGTGGTTTCCTGGGACGGTCGTATGTTTGTGACTTTAAATCAAAAGACAGAATGTCTTGTAGAGATCAATCCCCAGGATGGAAGCATCTTAAAAGACTATTCTACCATAAACGGAAAGTCTTTTAGCAATCCGGAGAAAATAGCCCTGGCCCGCCAGACTCTTTTTGTGATAAACCGTGGAACAGGTACAGTGACAAGCATTCCATTAAATGAATTGAAATAAGAAGAAAGAAATGAAGATAATATATATACTATTAGCAGGTTTATGCCTGCTCTCATGCGAAAAGACAAAAATAGAAGACGTAATCAGGGAAGTGGAACCGGAACAGCCTTCATCCATACATTATTACTACTCTTACAAAGCCGGAGAGGTGATTAATGCAGAAAAACTCGGATATGCTTCCGGTGAATTCATGCCCGGCTGTACATATATATACGGTGATACTCTCTTCATAGCCAATACTCAAAGCGGACATTTCAGTGTGGAATTATATAGCCTGTCCGCTCATCAGAAAATAGGTTCATTAAATACATGGGCCTACAATGGTGCAACGCAAACATTCAACAATTATGTAGAGGCCATTTCCGTAGCTAATGAGAGGCTTTATCTCGCCAATATAGGCTCGTGCATCGATGTGTTCGATATACATACACTGAAATTTATCACCCGAATTGGAAACCGTAACTGGGGGCATGGAAATACACAGTTGTTTCACACCCATGCAATGGCTATTGTAGACGATTACATAATAGTGCGCATGAAAGATGGTCTGCAAGTAACTTTGCAAAGTGATATGAGTGCGGAGAAATATCAGAATATAAATTACTACTCACGTGGAAGTCTGGATGGTTTCGATGTAAACAACGGATTTTATCCGCACCAGATGGCAGTAGATACAACCGGATTGGTATTTCTCACCGATTACGGACAATACGGCAACCGGAAAATACATGTGATCGATACTACTCTTATCCAAAAAGGAAACAATATCACAATGACTACCAGTCAGACGCTTCCTCTGGAATTTAATCCCAGAGGAATAGCCCTATACAAAAATCTGATGTACATCTCAGCATCCGACGGTAGTATCCGGTGCTACGACAGAGAGAAAAAGAAATTTTTCCTGACTTTCAAATCAGTGCCCGGCTATACATTCAAAGGCGGACAGAAGTTGTTGGTTCATAACAATCGGCTATGGGTCACAGATGTCTCAACGAGAGAAATCGTCGGAGTAGATATATTCCGTAATGTGATTGAGGAATATGATTAATTACAGGACAAATGTTACCTCACAAAGCCATTTTTATAATAATCATAAGCAGCATCAATCTTTTCCGGAGTATCAGCATCCAAAAGAAGTAATAATTCACGGGTAAACTCCAAATGTCCGGTTCCGTTGGCAGTTACGATATTCTTATCGCTGACTGCCTGCTTTTCCTGATACCCGGCTTCATTGGTATATGCGCTACCTGCAAATTGTTTCAGATATGGAAGCGTATTACTGGTATGCTTTACATCGTTCAGGAAACCATGCGCTCCCATAAAAGCAGAAGCATTGCAAATAGCTCCAACGATCTTGCCACGCTGTAATGCATCCTGCACAATTGGCACCACCAGTTCAGCTTCAGGTGATTGCCACTGCATACCACCAACCAGAATCAATGCCGCATAGTCAGCAGGCATCGTTTGAAAACTATAATCAGGCAAAGTACGAAAACCGCCGACAGAACGCACAACATCCAATGTAGGGGCAACTACCTTCGGTATATATTTCACTTCACTGCCCGGTATTACCCCGGTATTTAGGGAAATGGCAAGGAAAGCGCCTTCCCAGTCGGCATATTCATTTAAAAGCAGGAATAAGACTTCTTGTTTCATAAGATTCGTATTTAGAATGTTTTTAATATCTGCTGACAAAGTTACACCAATACTCAAAAAGTCTACTATTTTGGGATAGGAAAAAACAAAAAAGCTGATATGACTGCCTTTACATAACAATCATATCAGCCACCCACTATTATTACAGAGATGAAAATTCTATAACGGCATTACTTCTCCTATCTCAGGAATCACCATATTCAGCGAGTCTTGTTCCTGCATCTTCTTCTCATTCGTCAAAGGCTCATCCCAGGGATGCTTTGCCAATGCGTACTTTGAATGATGTACAGTCATTACTCTTTTTGCTTTCAGTTCTTTAGCTGCCTTTGCCATATTGGAAGGCATCAGATGAATATATTTCCAACCTTCATTATACTGACCATTTTCCAGAATCGCAAGGTCTATATCCGGAAAACGCTTTCCTATTTCCTCAAAATGAGAATCATAACCACCGTCACCGGCCATATATATTTTTTGTGACGGAGTTTCTATCAAGAAGGATGCCCACAAGGTCTGATTGGCTTTCAAACCACGACCGGAGAAATGGCGTGTCGGAAGACAATGGACAGCAAAACCATTTTCTAAAACGGTATCTTCATACCAGTCCAATTCTACCAACCGGTCTCTATCATATCCCCAATATTCGAAATGTTCGCCGACACCCAGTCCGCAAATCACTTTTCCTACCCGCTCTTTCAAGCTTTTCACTGTCCGGTAATCCAGATGATCCCAATGATCATGCGAAATCACTAAATAATCGATATCCGGCATATCTTCCGGCTGATAGACATCAGTTCCTTTAAATGGTTTGTTGACGAAGGATACAGGCGAAGCCATGCAAAAGACGGGATCAACCAGAAACCGCTTTCCATCTACTTGGATAAAGTAGGAAGAATGACCAAACCAGATCAGTACATTTTCATCACGCCCCAGCTTATGCAAATCCGTTTTGATAACCGGAACTTCATTCTCCGGACGCAGATTCTCTGCCTTGCGTAACAAGAAAGAAAGCATAGCACCAACGCGTCCTTCATCCGAGGTCAGCATCTGCGTCGGATGAAGATTATTGAACTGGCCGTCACGGTAATGAGGAGAGCGTTTGATTCGCTCTAAACGCGCTCCCTGAGGCAACTTGCCGAAACTCGGCTGATTAATAAAAGCAAATACGGAAATGCATACCATGCCTACAACCGCCAACACAATCCAAAGCCACATACGTTTTTTATTATTTCTCATTCTTAATAACAGATTCCATACTACAATGTTCCTTGTTTCAGTTGCTCCACGAACCCGTCGATACGACGCAACTCCCTGGGAATATTAATACTCTGCGGACAATGAGGCGAACATTGATCGCAACCAATGCAATGATTTGCCTGTCGCAGGCGTGGCACACTACGGTCATAACCAACAAGAAAAGCTTGGCGTGCCTTTCTGTAATTCTCATCTTGTTGGCTCTTAGGCACATTCCCCTCATTCACACATTTATTATAATGTATAAGCACAGCAGGAATATCAATGCCATACGGACAAGGCATACAGTATTTACAGTCATTGCACGGTACAGTAGGGTACTTCAACATCAACTGTGCCGTTTCTTCCAAAAACTCCTTATCATCATCTGTCAAAGGAATCAGCGGAGAATAGGTACGGATATTATCCTGAAGATGCTCCATATACGTCATGCCACTCAATACCGTCAACACCAGTTCCGGTGAGCCTGCAAAACGGAAAGCCCACGAAGCCACACTATCTTCCGGACGGCGCTGCTTAAGACGTGTCATAATATGAGTCGGTACATTAGACAATCTTCCCCCCAGCAATGGCTCCATAATGATTGCCGGAATATTTCGTTTTACCAATTCATCATATAGGTAGTCCGCATTTACATTACGTCCCGAAGAATGTTTCCAGTCCACATAATTGAGCTGTATCTGTACAAAGTCCCATTTCACCTCATCATGCAGAGAAAGTGCATAGTCATAAGTATCCACTGTACCATGGAAAGAAAATCCCAGATTACGGATACGCCCAGCCTCACGTTCCTTCAACAGAAACTCCATCATACCATTGTCTATATATCGCGCTTTGAATGCTTCTATTCCACCATTACCGATAGAGTGCAACAAATAGTAATCGATATAATCTGTCTGCAAATCTTCGAAAGACTTACGATACATAGCTATGGAGTTTTCACGGCTATAATTACTAAAATTGGATAACTTTGTAGCAATAAACAGTTTCTCGCGCGGATGACGTTTTAATGCAATACCAGTAGATTTTTCCGACCATCCCTGTACATACACCGGAGATGTATCGAAATAATTCACGCCGTGCGCAATGGCATAATCTACTAATTCGTTCACTGCATCCTGGTCAATCATATCTCCTTTCCCATCCGGTGAAGGAACAGTCGGCCAGCGCATACAGCCATAACCCAGAAGTGAGACACGGTCTTTCTGAGCCACAGAAGTGCGGTAAGTCATCTTATCAGTAGGCACCGGAGTCGATGCACTGCCTCCCGGAATCACCCCATCCTTCTGTTTGCAACTATAAAGAGTCGCAGCAGCCGTTGTTGTAGCGGCACTGATGCCCACTATTTTCAGAAAATCCCTACGGTTTATATTTTTATTATGTTCTTCCATATCTGTTCTTCTAACATTTATCACTTTATCACCCTATCACATTACCACCTTTATATCACCCGATGTCTCTCATGCCCCTCTACATAGATAGCACTGAAAGGACGTGCCGGACAAAGATTCTCACAGGCACCACAACCGATACAACGCTCTACATTGACAACCGGAATCTTTGGAGAATCCGGATTATCTACCTCAGACGGAACCATCTCTATCGCTGCTACCGGGCAATGACGGGCGCAATTACCGCAATTTACTCCATCGGTCAACGGTACACAATTCTTCCTGATCCATACGGCATGACCGATCTGGATAGATGATTTATCAGCCAGACTGGTAAGATGAATCGCATCCGTCGGACATACTTCGGCACACTTCGCACATTCCGGACGACAATAACCACGTTCGTATGACATCTCCGGCTGCATCAACGTCATCAGATTACCGGATGGGCGTAAAACCTGATTAGGACACACTGATACACAAAGCTGGCAAGCCGTACAATGCTGCGCAAAATTACGAATGCTCAATGAACCTGCCGGTACAATAGGTGTCGTCCGCTCCGGTATTTTCTTATCCTCAATAACAGCTAATCCACCATCCACTTTTTTCTCCTGTGCCTTCAGCAATGTACTTGCAGCAAATACGGCACCGGCAGAAAAGAAAGCACGGCGTGCATTGTCCACCTGCTCCGGTGAAATACCTGTCACTTTTTCAGCAGATAACGGTTTCTGCACTTCCTTATGAGGACGCTCATAGCGGATAGCTCCTTTCTTACATTTACCGATGCAATCCATACAAGCCACACAACGGCTATAATCTATTTTATGATTTTTAGAATCAATGCATGCCGCCTTACAATTACGTGCGCACAAACCGCAACCATTACATTTACTCGTATCGATTACTGGTTTCAGCAAAGAAAAACGTGAAAAGAATCCCAATACTGTTCCTATCGGACAAATTGTATTGCAATATGTACGCCCGTTGCGCCAGGCCAGCACAGCCAAAATAACAAATGTCAGAACAGCTATCACAAAAGTTCCCACAGCCTTCATCCAGACATCTACAGAATAAAACATATAGCTATCCGCACGCTCAGCCAGCAGGGCAAGCAGATTATTTCCCCACTGATATACCGGGGCGAACAGATTAGAAGCTATTCGTCCGTACGAACTATAAGGTGCCAGTAAGGCAACCAACGAACCAACTCCTCCTATCAGAGCCAGAATAAATACTCCCAACACTCCGTAACGCAACCAATTAAGTGCAGGTGAATACGAATAGCGATTCTTTTTTTGCTTTTTACCCAACCATGAAACTACATCCTGAAACACGCCCAACGGACAGATTACCGAACAATACACACGCCCAAAGAGCAGTGTCAATGCTATCAGGATTATCACAACCCCGACATTCAATGCCAACAAAGCGGGCAAAAACTGAATTTTAGCCATCCAACCGAACCAAGCATGCAATGTTCCCGTAAAATCGAGAAACAAAAGCGTGATCAGCACGAAAAAGAATATGGCAAACGTTAGTCTGATTTTTCGTAACATACTTTTATTTTATGGAATATCATTTATAAACCAAATACTTGATAAACAAATAACCACCGAGAATCTGTAATCCCATTCCCGGTATGCCGATGCGGAAATCCTGGAAAGCAAGCGCAAGGTTACCTACCATTGCCCACTCGCCCAGCGTCCCGATAAACTGATAAGCCAGTACTACTAACGCTAAAACAGGAATAGAGATACGTTTAAAACGATTGGCTGCATATCCGGCAACCACTGCCAGTAAAACGGATTTTAAAAGGATGGCCGGCAATACTCCCGCAGGAGGCATACCGAAAAGCAGATGGTTCAAAACCGGTGAAAAGACGGCTGTCAGCAATCCGACTTTCCAACCGTATTTATAAGCAGCAATAAGCGTAAAGAAATAAATCGGTAACAAAGTAAGACCACCCTGTGGAATAAGATGGCAAAGTTGTGGCAAAACCAGATTACCCAGAATGAAAAGGGCTGCAGCAAAATATGTCTTCACATTGCTGTAATCCAGTGAATAAAGTCTGATAGTTGTTGTTTTCATATAATATGCTTATTAAAAATTGATATTTACTCCACCCATAAAAGTCGCTTTCGGCATAGGATAGCCTGCATTGATCTCATAACGTTGTGCCAACAAATTCTCACCACGCACATAGAATGACAGATAATTGGTTGCCTTAAAGCTTCCCTGCATATCCCATAACACGAAGTTCTCTTTTGTCGCAGCATCCAGATCAGTATAAAGTCCCTTCACATACTGGATACCGGTAGATGCACTCCAACGTCCTTTTCTGAAGTTCACTCCTCCATACAGTTTATGCTCCGGAGAAGCCAATACCGGATTTTCCATGTGAAGCCAGCTGTAATTTGCCATCACGCTCCACACCGGATTAAACTGGTACCCTACATTAGCTTCCGCTCCCCAGTTTTCAATCTCACCGGAATTCTGGTTCAACATACCACTACCATTGGGATTTGGAAGACGTATAATGAGATTTTCACCATTGATATAGAACACATTGAGTCCATAGGACAAACGGTTATCCATAAGACGTTGTGAAAAAGAAAGCTCATAATTCCAAAGTTTCTCAGGTTTCAAATCCGGATTCTGCGGAGGGAACATATACATTTCGCGAATGGTAGGATTGCGGAATCCCTTACTTGCCATTGCCTTGATTTCTGCATTCTCCGGAAGATGGAAAGCCAGCCCCACTTGCGGAATGAACTCTGTACCCGTTTGCGAATGATAATCTACTCGTGCTCCGGCATCCAGTGTAAGCCATGCAGCAATATCCTGACGAAAATCTACATAACCTGCTACTTCATTCAATGACTTATTCGCCGAAGTTTCACGATGCCCATCAAAGAATTGGTTCCATGCCTCACCGCCAAAGTGAAAATAATCAGCTCCCACAGTCAGTCTGTTGCCTTGGAAAAGTTGTACACTCTGATACCATGATACTCCAAGCATCTGATCGTTAGAGTTGAAACGATACTGAAGCGGTTCTCCTCCTGGCTGATATCCGTCATTTATCCAGTGATCACCCCAATTATAGAAAAAACTCAATGCACCGGAAGTCTTTTCGTAATGATTCTCCAATGCAAAAGAAGTCATGCCACGTGTAATGCGCTGATCATTGTCTATATATGGTTTCATTACTGATCCCGGATTAGTAGCATTGAAACGAGTGACATTTACATCGCCCCAAACTTTCCAGTTATCCGTAAAGTCATAGCCTAATTTGGCATACCCGCCGTACTGTTCAAAAGCCATGTCAGCGCGATGTCCGTCTGTACGGTTATAAGAGGCAGTCACCGTACTACTGAAGCGCCCTTTTCTTATGCGGTTAGTGGCTTCGGTCTGTACACTTCCATAAGAGCCGGCACCAATGTTGATGTTTGTACGTATTCCGTCTTCCTGCATCTTACGGGTAACAATGTTAATAACCCCACCCATGGCGTTAGAACCATAAAGTACAGACGCGGGACCACGTAGCACTTCCACACGTTCTGCCATCATGGTCTGATATGCGTCGGCAATGGGGTGTCCCATCAGTCCCATATACTGAGGATGTCCGTCAATTAAAACCAATAATCCCGTAGTGGGAAGACCGGCCTGTGCGGGCCCTCCGATGCCTCTTAAAGACATTTGCCCTGATGCACCGGTAGCTACACCATATCCCATTACGCCACGTGAAGTGGAGAAAAAGCCCGGCACTTGTGAATTCAACACCGGAAGTACTGAAGTCTGCTGGCTCGCTTCAAGTTGCGGACGCCCCACTACCGATACGGTCATAGGCAAATGGCGCACATCCGTTTCACTTCGCGTACCTGTTACTACGACTTCATTGATCGCATAACTTCTTGCTACCTTTGTGCTGTCCTTGCTGGTTTGTGCTTGTAGGCTTGCCGCACTAATCAAGCAGCCTGTAAAGAATGCAAGTACAAATCTCTCTTTTTTCATCTTTAAAATTACTCTTTTATTTTATAATAGTTCCCAATTGCAAATATAGGAATCGTTAGTGATAGAAACCGTAGATAAATTACGGTTGTAAATACCATAATTACTGATTAACGTATTCTAACTTACGTGTTATTCACTATCCAGGATTTGAACTCGGATGCTTTGTTCTTACTGATATAGATACGTTCGGGAGTTTCCACATCAAGCGTTACCAGCAAACGATTATCAAACCATATGGTTATATCCGTCACACTATTCCTTGCTATAATGAATTGCTTATTCGCCCGGATGAAATCTGCCGGATTCAGAGAAGCCATTATCTGTTCCAGGGTTTTGGAGTATGGATACATATTCCCGTCTTTCAAGTAGATACAGGTATTTTTATCCGCTGTATAAAAGCATGAAACTTCTTTCAGGCAGACAGGTAACAGCTTATCTTTATATGAAATTAATAACTTGTCTTTGTATTTAGGAGTCGGCACCAGTTGAGTCAACTTGGATAAGTAGTGAATCACATCCTGGTACGTCAGTTTTTTGTATTTATCCAACGCCTGTTTTACATCTTCCACTTTGACAGGCTTTAGCAAATAATCAATGCTATTCACCTTGAAAGCTTCTATGGCGTATCTGTCATAAGCCGTCGTGAAAATAATAGGAGTTTCCAACTCCATTTTATCAAAAATGGTAAATGCCGAACCGTCCGATAAATGAATATCCATAAATATCAAATCCGGTGCAGGATTCGATTGCAGCCAATGAATGGTTTGAGTTACGCTTTCCGTATTACCGGCTATTTGAATATCATAAGAGACCTCGCTAAGAATATCCACCAGATTCTCATAAGCGGCAGTCTCGTCTTCTACAATCAACACTCTCATATCTCTATGCAATTTTGATATCAGTTCTGTTTACTTAAAGGAAGATATACTCTGAATGTATTTTCATCACATTCTATCCGTATTTGCCTGTTCATCAACAAGGTAAAACGGCTTTCCAGATTTCTCAGCCCGGTTCCGTTCGTATCAGGCGGAGACAGTTTAGGATAAATGGGATTACTCACCACCAGTTCTTTTTGCTCGTTCAGCCTAATGGTAATTTCCATTTTATGCTCACTGTCTATCATATTATGAACGGTCACATTCTCTACCAGCGGAAGCAGTGAAAGCACAGGCAACGTCAGTTCATCCTGCATAGCCTCATCCACTTGGATCGAGAAAACCAGTTTATTGGCAAAGCGTACTTCCATCACATAACGGAAAGATTGAATAAATTCCAGTTCTTCCCTCAAAGTAACCAGTCCTCTCTTATCACTTTGAAGAATATAACGGAAGATATCGGACAATTCATGCACATACATCAACGTTTTTTCATCATCTTTCTTCCGGATGAGCGATTGTACTCCGTTCAAGGAGTTAAAGAAGAAATGTGGATTGATCTGATTGGCCAACGCATCACAGCGGCTTTGCAGATTCTCTATACGTAGACGTTCTATCTCACGCTCTTTCTCACGCTGTGCGGAGTATAACATGGAAATATGCCCGATCAGCGTACACAGAGAACACTGAATAAAGAATTGGGAGAGCAATGTACTACCCAGAAAATCAGTACGGATACCATAAGAGTGAATCCAATAGGAAATAGACGCAAAGCCTGCATAAGCAGCCAACGAATATAAGAAGTTACGGCCAAAACGCTCCTTAAACTGTGCTGTCGGCAGTTGTCGTAAATTATAACGTAACAACAGACAAATCAGCCCCCAGAAGAAAAAGAAACGATAAACAAAATACCAATAAAAACCCGTACAACTTACTCCTTCCAGAAATTTTATATCCCAGGGCAGACAAGCTATATTAGGATATATGATAAAGACTGAACTAATCAGGCCGACCAGAGGCAGTTTACGACTTATATAAGTATCAAATGAGAGCATAAATTATTTCTTCTTTTCTACAAAGAAAGATATTTTTTTTGAAACTTGGTAGAACCAAAGAATCAAAACGAAAAAGTAAGGCATAAAAGCGAATGACTACTCTATTTTGATTTAAGTAATAATTCGGCGATCCACTTCGATAGTTATTTACAAAAGGTACAAATCAAGAGCAGAGTCGTATATTGAGGGTATCTCAGTATGATACTTAGGGTACCTCAGTATCATACTTAGGGTGTCTCAGTCGTATGCTGAGATAGGGTCATTATAACACATTAATATTCAGGCTATTACAAAGCGCCACTCATACATTAACAAATTAAGAAAAACAACTAATAAAATTGATAATTCGTTTCATTCTTGATAGGTATAAGTAAAAATACAATTTCCCTACTTTTAGGTATTGCCTGCTTTACTCAAGAACCGTAACTTTGGCAAAAAATAGAAATCGCCTATGGACCCCGGAAGAGACGCTTCATTGCCACACGAGAAAACCCAATCGTAGTGAATGTAGGCTGCGACTGGATACCCGGTATCAACGCATTGAAGAGCATGACAAAGCCCCGTTTTACGAGATGGATTTACCCGAAGTAATTGACTTGCGCCATGATTTACTACCGGAACCTGCAGGCGATCATTATATAGCCGGTTCTCTGTTGGAAACCCAATGGATGGATGATCTCCGTGAAAAGCACCCCGAAGGAGAGTTTATTATTGTTATCGAAGGTGTACTGATGTATTTCTATGAAAAGCAGGTACGGCAATTACTCACCCGATTGGCCGACCGATTCAGTGGTGGTGAAGTATGGTTCGATGTATGCGGGCCAATGATGGCAAACTCCAAGTATATGAAACCCGACTCACTGCGGGGGCACGAAGCCCAAATCCGCTCCTGCCTGAAAGACGGGCATGAAATAGAAAAATGGGAACCACGCCTGCAACTTATTGACCAAGCCCTCTACCAGAAATTCCACCCCAAAAGATGGGGGTTGGGCGGAAGACTAATGGGGTTATTCCCGGGTATTTGCAAAAAGTTCAGTTCGTTGTTAGGGTACAAAATTAAATAACTATACCCTGTACTCGTTCGGTGTCATCCCCACCACCTTTTTAAACAGACGGCTTAAATGATGCGGATACTTGAAGCCCAGTTCATAGGCAACTTCGCTGACAGTTTTATTCTCATCATAAAGCCGTTCTTTTGCTTTCTCTATTACAAAGAGCTGAATGGATTCCTGAGCTGATTTACCTGTTTCTTTCTTTATCAGATCCCCGAAATAATTAGGAGAAAGATGCAACCGGTCCGCGGCATATTGCACGGATGGCAAACCGACAGTTTGCGGTTGGTCTGATTCAAAGTAATCACTGAGCAGGTTTTCAAAACGCACCAGAATATCTTTATTTATGTTTTCACGCGTAATAAACTGACGGTCATAGAAACGCTGGCAATGGTTCAGCAAAAGCTCAATCGTAGAAGCAATAATATCTTTACTATGCCTATCTATGGCACGCTCCAATTCTTCCTGTATTTCAACGAAACAATTAGAGATAATCTGCCGTTCACGCTCGGACATGTGCAAAGCCTCATTGGCTTCATAAGAGAAAAAACTGTAATCTCTCATTTTACGTCCCAATGAAGTACCCCGCAGTAAATCGGGATGAAAAGCCAATACCCAGCCTTGAGGATTCAGTGTCTCTCCGTCATCATCAACTCCCGCCACTTGTCCCGGAGCTACAAATACCAGCGTGCCTTCCTGATAATCGTACGTGCTACGCCCATAAGACAATTCCCCACACTTGAGTTGTTTCAGGAAGACGCAGTAAAAACCAAAATTCTTGCGTCCATGCTTTAAGGAGCTCAACGTTGAAAAGTCGACCACACTAACGAGCGGATGTAATGTCTCCACTCCCATCGTCCTATTATACTCCTGAACAGTATTCAACTTTACGATTGTACCCATAATCTGATAATTTAATCCGATGGCAAAAATAACAGTTTTCTTTCAGCATTCCATCACTTATATTGCAAAATCAGTAATATTGGTATAAGAAACCGTAACCTGTGCATACGGCTCACAATCAAGTATTCAATCAAGATTTTAAAACCGTAATAATGGTGCGTAAAGCAGTAATCGGTCTATTTACAAACTACGTCTTACGACTTACCTTTGCAACATCAAAAAACAATAAAAAGACAAGAGTTATGAAATACAGAGAATTAGGAAAGAGCGGACTTAAAGTTTCCGCATTGGGTTTAGGTTGCATGGGTATGAGCCACGGTTATGGTGCTGCCGCTGATAAAAAAGAAATGATTAACCTTATTCATCAGGCTATAGAAAAAGGAATCACCTTTTTTGATACTGCTGAAGTATATGGTCCATACACCAACGAGGAATTAGTAGGTGAAGCCTTAGAATCCTATCGGAAAGATGTAGTCATTGCTACCAAATGTGGTATTCAGATGATTGACGGTAAACAAGTTGTCATTGGTAAACCGGAAGTAATACGGAGTTCCATTGAAGGTTCCCTCAGACGTCTGCGGACAGATCATGTCGACCTATACTATCTGCACCGTGTAGACCCGGATGTTCCTATAGAAGAAGTGGCGGAAACCATGAAAGAATTAAAACAAGAAGGCAAAATTCTACATTGGGGACTATCAGAAGCCGGTGTACAGACCATTCGTCGGGCACATCAGGTCTATCCGCTGACTGCCATTCAAAGCGAATACTCTATGTGGTGGCGCGAACCGGAGAAAGAATTATTGCCCACTCTCGAAGAACTGGGCGTCGGTTTCGTTCCCTTCAGCCCGCTGGGTAAAGGTTTCCTGACGGGAAACATCGGCAAAGACACACAATTCGGCAAAGACGATTTCCGCAGTATTGTTCCACGTTTCACTACTGAGAATTTGAATGCCAATCAGGTTATAGTTGATTTTGTGAGAAAGCTGGCGGAAGAGAAGAATGTAACACCTGCGCAGATTGCATTGGCCTGGGTACTTGCAGTAAAACCCTGGATTGTTCCTATTCCGGGAACTACCAAACTGAAACGCCTGGAAGAGAATATACAAAGTATAAATGTGGAAATAAGCCCGGAAGAGTTGACAAGAATAAATGATATGCTTAATTCTATTCCTGTGTCAGGCGACCGCTATCCGGCAGAGTTAGCAAAAAGAGTAGGCAAATAACCAAAGAGCTTAAAATAATACAATAATCCGCAATGTCCTGAGGATATTAAGGAAGTAAAGTGTTTTAATATAAAATTAATAAAGAGAAAGTTATTATGCAGAAAGTAAAATTAAATAATGGCATCGAAATGCCAATTCTTGGTTTCGGTGTATATCAGATCGAAGATCAAGCCTTGTGTGAACAATGTGTATATGACGCTATTGAAGCAGGTTACCGTTCCATAGATACGGCTGCCGCTTATGGTAATGAAGAAGCTGTAGGAAGAGCCATCAAACGCAGTGGTATCCCCCGCGAAGACTTGTTTATCACTACCAAACTCTGGATATCAGATGCCGGTTATGACAAAACGAAGAAAGCCTTTGAAGCATCCATGAAACGTTTGCAACTCGATTATCTGGATCTGTACCTTATTCATCAGCCATTCAATGACTATTACGGTGCCTGGCGTGCTATGGAAGAATTATACAAGGAAGGCAGTATTCGTTCCATCGGCGTCAGCAACTTCATGCCCGACCGTCTGGTAGATCTGATCCTTCATAATGAAATCGCGCCTGCCATCAATCAGGTAGAGACTAATCCTTTCTATCAACAAATCGAAGCAGAGGCATTCATGCAAGAGAAAGGTGTTCAGATTGAATCATGGGCTCCATTTGCCGAAGGAAAAAACAATATGTTCCAGAATGAAACCTTGGCAGCCATTGCTGGCAAATATGGTAAATCCATTGCACAAGTCGTATTACGCTGGTTGATACAAAGAAATATTGTTGTTATTCCGAAATCCATCCGTAAAGAACGAATTATTGAAAACTTCAATGTATTCGATTTTGAACTGACGAAAGAAGATATGAAAAAAATAGCAACACTGGATACTAATACCAGTTGCTTCTTCTCACATCGTGATCCGAAGATGGTAGAGTGGCTGAGCGGACTACACTAAAGAAGTCTTATGTGAAATATGAGGATATACCGCCTACAACGATATATCCTCATTTCATTTACTTACTTTCAATATTCAGTATTCCTTTCACCAATCCCTTTCCAGTTGCTTCCAGCGTCATTCTTCCCGGTTTACCGGTAGAAGAAACGATAGCAGTCATCATTCCACTAAAGACTTTCATTTTTGGTACTTGAAAGAATTCAAGTGAAGCCGGATATATCCATCACAGCTGCCATATTATTATTAACAACTGCGTCAGGCGCATCCATTCCCTGCGTAACCGGACGTGTAGGATCTTCCCGATGACAAATATCCTGCAAGAAACGGGAAAGCTTGGGACCACGATTGCCATTCCACTAATCGGGAACTTCATTGCCAATGCACCACATTACAACACTCGGATTGTTACGGAAATGACGGACCAAGTTCACCAGATCCTTTTCCGCCCATTCATCGAATACCTTATGATAACCATTCTGTACTTTCGCACTTTTCCATTCATCAAATGATTCTGCCATCACCACCATGCCCAGTTCATCACAGGCACGTATCAGTTCCGGCGCAGGCATATTGTGGGAAGTACGGATAGCATTACAGCCCATATCTTTCAACCGACTCCCAGATACCAGCGTGACGATTCTGTTTCATTTTCCAGACGGACTGCCAGTGTATTCTTCCCATCCGCCTTCAGATAAGGAGTGGCATCCAGATAGAAGGAATTGTAGCCATAAGGCCAATAACCGGCTTCGTGCCCATTGATATAGATGCGGGCATGACTCATGGCACCGTCAAATATCAGTGTCGCCGTCTTACCGACAGAGAATTCCGGCACATCAAACTTCAAACGATACCAACCTACTCCCACAAAAGGCAATCCACCCGTACGTCCGGCATGTTCCAATGCTTCTTTCTGTCCGTCCTGGGCGATAGCTACATTCTGCTTATCATTGTTTACGCTGAAAGGTCCGTAAATTGCCCAGTCGTGCGGTACAACGACCGACTGCCACCGGGTATCATCATACTCTTTGCTACTGAATTCTCCGATATTATCTTCGCGGGTAAACTTCCAGCCCTTCTCTAATGTATATTCCGTACGCACTTCCGCATCAACTTCTACTACAATTTCATCGGTAAATACCCAGCCACCAAACTCTTTGCCGGCACGAGCCTGATAGCGCACATATCGTGCACGCGCATCTCCCCGCCAACCTATCCTCTCAATAGTATCTGTTTTCACTATTTCGTGCGTAATACGCGCCAGGTCAGTGAAACCAGTGCCATCGGAAGATACGGAAATAACGACCTCGACAGGAAGAAAGATTTCCGGTCCCACCATTTGCATGAAGTCGGCACTGATAGAGTTAATCTCTGTTTCAGCCTCCAAGTCTATAGTCACATCCAGGCGGTCGCGCGAAATGAATCCTTGCCAGATACCATCCGAATAAGTCCAGTCACCACGGATACCATCGGTAAGGGTCTTATCTCCTTGAGCAGGATAAGATGCATTATAAGGCGCATTATACTTTACCGGTTTGCCCAATGCCAAATGCTTGATGGGATGCATAGCTTCCTGACGATGGCCAATCTCATTTTTCAAATCAAAGGGATGATATCCCCGATTCTGCAACCACTCCACGGCCTTCAGTGCACGTGCATGGAAATCGGGATAAGATTTGCGTCCGGGTACACTCCACGCCACTTCTGCCAAAGCAAGAAGACGAGGATAGAGCATATACTCGTAATGTTCGTCAGTAGGAATGTATTCAGCCCACAAATTTGCTTGTACTCCATAGATTAGTTTTGCCTCATCAGATGTCAACGCTTTAGGAATCGGATTATAAGAATAGGTCTGAGAAATAGGTATATACCCGCCCATAGCTTCCGGTTGCGAAGAAGGAACATCCTGATATTTATCCAGATAACAATAGTTACCCGGAGTCATAATGGCACGGTGTCCCATCCTGACAGCATTAAGACCGCCTTCTTCTCCCCGCCACGACATAACCGTTGCATTGGGAGCTAACCCGCCTTCCATAATCTCATCCCAACCAAGAAGTTTTCTCCCATGAGCATTAAGGAATACCTCGATCCGGTGAATAAGATAGCTCTGTAATTCATTAACATCCTTGAGGTTATTATCTTTCATGCGTTGCTGGCATTTAGGACATGCTCTCCAAGCTCTCTTACCCGCCTCATCACCTCCTATATGAATATATTCGGAAGGGAATAACTCCATTATCTCGGTCAGTACATCTTCGAGAAAAGTAAAAGTCTGTTCATTGCCCACACAATAATCCTCATTCTTATAAGGCTCACCCGCACATGAAAACTCAGGGTAAGCAGCCAAGACCTCTTCAGAGTGTGCAGGCATCTCTATTTCAGGAATTATTATAATATGCCGTTCTGCAGCATACTGCAATAATTCCCGAATATCATCCTGGGTATAGAATCCCCCATACGCACGCGGATCATCCTGTTCGCAATATTTGCGATTATTTTCACCAAACCACCACTCTTTCCAGGTTTTCTGAGGTCGCCAGGCAGCAAACTCTGTGAGTCGTGGATATTTCTTGATTTCAATCCGCCAACCGGCCCCATCCGTCAGATGCAGATGTAAACGGTTCAGCTTATACCGTGCCAACACATCAATTTGTTTCTTTACAAATTCCTTGGAACGGAAATGCCTGGAAACGTCCATCATGAAACCACGATAGTCAAAACGGGGCGTATCCTCTATATAGGTAGCATGTACAGTCCACTCATTCTTACTTGTAGATTCGGTTAATTGCATCAATGTCTGCAAACCATAAAAAAGCCCGGCATCTGTACCTGCCTGAATCAATATCCGGTGGGGAGTAACTTTCAAAGAATAGCTTTCAGGATGTTTTAAAGTACCACGTCCGGCTACCTTTACTTTCTGTAGAATGATTACATTCTCACGCATATCTTCTTCTCCATTCATACCAACATTGAACGGACGGGGAAGCGTTACCAGGTAATCTTCCAAAATTTTTCTCTTTTCACCTTTAAGATTGGTATATAGTTTCGTTGTTTCCAAAATACGGAACACTCCCTCGTTCTGCTCTATCTTCAACGGAACAGGAATCACAGATTGTGCAGACACTTGGATTCCGGTCGTACAGAATACAACACACCCCAATAAAAGATTAATAACCAGATGGCTTATTCTCATATTCTTTTCCTTTCTCAGTCAATGGTTATTTCATCTACAAACAGGAAAGCTGGATTACCTTTTCCGCCGTGCCACTGAGGAATCGATTTTTCAGAAGGAGCTGTTACCCGTACATAGTGCGCCTTCACTGGAGCAAATGTCAGTTTATGGTCATATAAACCGTTGCGGTCATCCGCCTTCATGGCAGGATATTCTTCGGAAGCTACTTTCGTGAAATTCTCTCCGTCATCAGAAACTTCGACTGTAAACCCGCGTGCATCAAACACCCAATCTCCTTTCTCCACACAAGTAGTAAAGGCTACACTCGATATTTCTGTAGGCTGTTGCAGGTCTATTGTCACATCCATATCATTGCGATAGAAAGCAATCCATCTCCCTGTCTTGTAATTACCGTTTCCTTTCAATCCATCCGTCAGCGTAGTAATTCCATTAAATTGATATTGTCTGTTTACCGGCTGATTTGCTTTGGTAGGCTTAGAAGTCGATTTACTAAAAGCTATTTTTTCAGTAAGCATACGGCTGTTCCCGGTAGGTCGGATGGCAAGAGCATTGAGTGGACAACTTTGTTTTATAACAAGAATACTGTCGGCAATGGGAGAAACTGTTGTCGGCTCCGTGCCATCAAGTGTATAATGAATAGGAGCATGATCAATGGTTGTCATTATCACATCGACTGCACCATCTGCAGAATTTGCAACAAAATCAGCCTTCACATCGAACACATGGGTTGCATAATTATAGCCCTCAAGTACATAAAGATTAATCAGACGCGGCAAACGACTAAGAAAGTCTTCATAGTTCTTCTTTTCCGGATTGGTCCATTGCACTTCTGCCAAGGCTGCCCAACGGGGCAATGCCATGTATTGCAACTGCGAATAGACAGGTATATATTCCGCCCAATGATTAGCCTGCACACCAACAATGTATTTCTGTTCTTCGGGAGTTAATGACGAAGGCATCGGTTCGTAACCATACACACGTTCAATCGGTAGATAGCCTCCGATAGCCAACGGTTCATTCTCCGTATCTTTTGTCTGATAATAATCAAAATAGAGATAGGTGTTCGGAGTCATAATAACATCATGTTTCTGCCGGGCAGCTTCAATGCCTCCTCCTTCACCTCTCCACGACATAACAGTAGCGTTCGGTGCCAATCCACCTTCCAGAATTTCGTCCCATCCGATAATCCTACGTCCATGACTGTTCACTGTTTTTTCTGCATGGTTAATTATAAAACTTTGCAAGTATTCTTCCTTGCTATGTCGGGCATCGCTCTTGATTCCCAGAACTTTAATGCGTGCCTGGCATTTGGGACAAGTCACCCATTTTGCTTTCGGGCATTCATCACCGCCTACATGTATATACTGCGATGGGAAAATATCCATTACTTCAGACAATACATCATCAATGAAAGTCAGCACACTGTCATTTCCGGCACAAAGAACATTGTCCGATACTCCCCATTGTGTCCACACTTCATACGGACCACCGGTACATCCCAAATTCGGATAAGCTGCCAGTGCAGCCTGCATGTGACCCGGGAGATCAATTTCGGGAATGACGGTGATATAGCGTTCGGCTGCATAAGCTACAATTTCACGAGCTTGCTCCTGGGTATAAAATCCACCGTAAGGCTTACCGTCGTAATTACCGGAGTTTCGTCCGATGACAGTTTCCTTGCGCTTAGAGCCAACTTCCGTCAACAACGGATATTTCTTTATTTCCAGACGCCACCCTTGATCATCGCTCAGATGCCAATGTAGGCGGTTCATATTATGGAGTGCCATCATGTCAATAAAACTTTTCACTTCATCCACCGTAAAGAAGTGACGGCTTACATCTAAATGAATTCCACGGTAATCGAAGCGTGGGTAATCCTTTATATCCACAGAAGCCAAAACAGGAGTACTGTTTTTCACCGGAGCAATGGACTTACGTAATGTCTGGATACCATAAAATACGCCGGATTCGCTCGCTCCAGTGATGGTTATTCCTTCGGATGTGACATCCAACTGATAGGCTTCGGGCTTTTCGGCCTCCACCCCCAAACAGAGAAGAATGTTTCCTTTACCTTCAACTCCAGCTTCAACGACATAATCAGCACCTGTAGCCTCTTTTAAATAGCCGGCAAGGAACTGAGCATTACGTTGCATTTTCTCATTGTTCTTAGGATAAAGAATTTTAGTCCCGTTATTTATGGTGAACTCCCCGTCGGAAGTCATCGTCATCTCCTGAGGCAAAGGAATCACGTGATAATTAGCCATTTCCTTATTGTTACCACAGGAACTCCAAATTCCTACCATAGCCAGTAGACCGACAAGTTTAAATAGTGTTTTCATGAATGAATCAGAATTGTGTTTATAAAATAATTTCTTCTATTTTGTTTTACCAAAGATATAAGCTTTACATTGATAAGGAGCTAGTTTCACGATCAACTCCTTCGAATTGCTGTTATTCTGCAGAGAACGGTTACCCAAGGAATATATCTGCTCAAATGCCAACCCCACCACTGTCTTATCATTTAAAACTACGGTTTGTGGTGAATTCATTCGGTTGAAGCAGGCTACAGCCTTACGTCCATCTGCTAGCGATTTTACCCAAATATCATAATAATCCGAACGGATACTGCGCTCAGCCTGCCTGCCCAGCACATCCTGATTGATAGCAATCAGATCAGCATCCAGCAAAACGTGCAGGGTGCTGTCATTCATATTCCTCACATCATTTCCGCAAAGCAATGGAGAAGCCATCATACACCACAAAATGAAATGGGAGTTATATTGTTCCTGATTACATCCTTCAGACTCATAACCGATACTCATACTTTTTCCACCAATGCCGACTACCAGCATATCTGGATCATTCCACCCCGCAGGACCGGCATATTCGCCCAACGGAGCATTGATTTCAAGAATATTTAAAATACCACGCAAACCTCCTATATGGTTAGCATCCCGGTACCAGACATCACCAATGTCCCCGGAGACTCTCCACAATTGTCCTCCCACCTGCTTTGCCCACTTCCAGGGTTCACGTTGCCCCCACTCACAAATTGAAAACACGATAGAACGGTTCGTAGCCCGTAAAGCTTTTCCCATCTTCGCGTACCTTTCCATTGCTTCTACCCTTCCGGCAGGTGCATTGCAATAGTCATACTTCAGTAAATCCACGCCCCAGGAAGCAAAATCTTTCGCATCCACCTCTTCATATCCATAACTACCACACACACCGCCACAGGTTCTATCGGCCGCATCTGAGTAAATGCCCAATTTGAATCCCCGTTCATGCAGATAATCGGCCACATATTTTATCCCGCGTGGGAATTTTCTCCTATCGATCTGCAAATGCCCATCAGTTCCTCGTTCCGGCAATTGCCAGAAATCGTCAATATTGATATAGGAATATCCTAAATCGCGCATTCCATTCGCTATCATTGCGTCTGCCGTCTGTAATACTAATTCTTCGGTAAGATGACGCCCGAAAGTATTCCAGCTATTCCATCCCATAGGCGGAGTCAACAGCAACTCATCGCCAATGCGTATGATAAATTTTCTCTCGCAAACGCCTTGTGTGTTTTTTGCTTTAAGGGTGACTGTATAATCTCCCTTCTCAGTTACCGTTCCGCTGATGATACCGGTCTCGGTATCCAAATTCAAGCCTTTGGGCAGTTTCACGGCACTCCATTTCATGGGGCGCTCACCGGAAGTAGGAATATAAAAAAGGAAAGGTGTGGAAGGATAATTCCCCACAATTGCCGGAGAATTTATAACGGGAGATCCCTGAAAAACTTTTTGGGTAGCGTTTTCAGCAGATACAGGCATACCTATCATAGATAATATCCCCAAAAGGAATATTGCAACAATATATAGTCTATTCATAATAATTCTATCATTTCGGGTTACTAATACAATGAATTAAAAGATGAAGGAAGATATTCTTTCCAAATATCTTCCCTCCTCATTTCAAACATCAAATTGAGCAACTTTATACAGTTACTCTCATTTCACAAAATCTGTAATCTTTATTGTCCACTCTCTTTTTGTACCATTAGCGGCTGTCACCTGATACCTGAATTCCTTAGCAGAAAAGTCAGCGGGTTCTCCCAGTTTAGGTGCTCCATTCAATGGTTTGATTCTGGCTGCAGTAGAAAGATCCATATAACCTATCAGATTACTTAACGAAACTCCCTGCCGGATAGCATCGGTAAAACTACCGCTTGCATCGGGAACTGTCAGTTTGCAAGTAATCAGGTTATCATCGGTCGATATGTTTTTTTCGATAGTAAGTGTCTTAACAGCCATCTGATTATTAGCCTCATCCCACCAACGATATTCAAAATTCAAGTTGATTATTTCAGCATCCTCATAAGTGGGCAACTCGTCTAATCCTGACTTCAAGCACGAAGAAACTGCACCCATCAGGAATATCAGCAGAATTATATTTATAAATTTCTTCATATTCGTAATATTTTAAAAGGTTTACTTTATCTTTTACCAGCCTTCATTCTGGTCCAAATTAGAATTCTGGTCACGCTCTCCCTGTGGAACCGGGAACAAATAGCGCTTTGAGGTAAAAGTACGTTCATTATCACTTACATAAATCGGAAGCTCTGTTATTTCGAAAGATTTCCCATCAGGAGCTATCTTCATGAATTTCTGCGTAACGGTTAATTCCGGAACAACTTCCAGACCTTCTGTCTTTCCCCAACGGAGTACAGTCCAATAACGGTCGCCCTCACTTACTAAATCTACACGACGTTCACGTTTATACTCTTTCCAAGCTTCTTCCAATGATATGGACTTCGACAGTCCCGGCAAACCACCATGCTCCACCCGCGTCTTATTGATATATTCGATAGCTTTCTCTTTATCTCCTTGACGCAATTTGACTTCGGCATAGTTCAAATACGAACGTCCCAGACGTAACAATATATAATGATATCCGGTCTTTTCCGAATTCAACAAACGCTTGGCTTCATAAACACATTTCCGGTAAACATATCCCGACACCGGCATTCCCCAAACTTCCGTAGATTTGGAAGAATAATAAAGATTTCCACCTTCACGGAGCCATACTGTATTGGCAAAGTAAGAACATCCATCATAAATAATAGAAGCATAGAAACGTTTGTCACGATTCTTATAGATGGCATCATTTACCATTCCTCCATTAGTCAGGAAATCTTTATAATAAGAAGTCTGATCCCATTCTTTAGCTTGTCCGTCTTCATCAGTCACCAGATAATCATTCACCAGACTAACAGAAGGGAACCTCTGAGGCCACCCTGCACATTCCTCTGCCAAGGGATATTTCTCCTGTGCTTCATGAGTCAGTTTACTTGGATCAATATTAGGAACCAGTCTCTGCATCCATGTATCCGCGAAAGTAGTATTCTCCTGACTTCTCCATTGTGCCAAAATGATTTCACTTGAAGATAACGAATGGTCATAGTCATTGAACATTCCTGCATAGTCTTTGTCCAAAGAATACTTATTCAGTGCAAACAAGTCTTCACATGCCTTCGCTGCTATTTTATAATAATCGTCTTGGCCATTTTCGATATAAGCAGCACCATGCAATGCAACTTCTCCCAACAATGCATAGGCCACTCCACGACTTACGGCACCTGTAGGTTCATCTACATGCAGATCGGGAGCAGCTTCCTGAAGATCCTTTATAATGAAATCATATGTCTCTTTTATAGTTGTTGTACGTGAAAAAGTCATATCGGCATCCGTATCAATCAAATCTCCTACCAGCATCAGTTTACCGAACAGGCGGGCACGTGTGAAGTAAATCATGGCACGTATCGTTTTTGCCTGAGCTATAAAATTAGCTTTTTCAACTTCAGTGAAAGGTGCATCCGGCACACGGGCCAACACCATATTGCAACGACGGATGTCCCCATATACATTCCATCCTGCATCATAATAACGGTCTATCAATTCAAAATTAATATTACGCCCATCTTCCAGAATAGCCTCATTATCGGTCCAGTTATCCTTCCAAATCATCATATCAGTGGCATTTTTCAATGCAGTATAGATAAATGCCTGGGTAAGATCAGTACTCTTCCATACATCGTTTTCCGAGTATTTGTCCAGTGGCCCCTTGTCCAGTATATCTGTACACGCAAAGGCAGCCACAGCAAGGATTATCATTATTACTATATTCTTCAATTTTTTCATATTCGTTCCTCCTCATTAAAAGCCAATCGTTAAACCTATTGCATAAACCCGCTGTACGGGGTATCCATCACCACTGGTAGATGAAGTTTCCGGATCGAAGAATTTACTTATTCCAGAGATTGTAAACAGATTACTGCCACTAAGATTCACGCGACACATCTGCAACCAGTCACATTTTTTCAGAAGTTTGTATTTAAAATCATAACTCAACTGCAAATTCTTTAACCGGATATAAGATCCATCCCTCATCCAATAAGTAGAACTGACCTGATTGTTACTCCCATTTGCACCGGAACTTACAGAAATTCTCGGGAAGTCGGCATTCGTATTATCCGGTCTCCAATAGTTCAACTGATTCTGGTAATAAAGATATTTACTTTCGCCTTTCTGGTAGCGGTCTCCAAGCGTCATGTAACGTTCGCCAGTACCGTAGAACAGACCTGACAAATTAAAACCTTCATAACTGAAAGAAAAGTCAATGCCATACGTAAAATGAGGTTTTGTCGGCATACCGATGCGTACCTGGTCTTCACCATCAATTTTGCCATCGCCATTGACATCTACATAACCTATATCTCCCAATTTAGTCTGATTGGAAGCTAATCTGCGCGGTGAATTCAAAATATCTTCTATATATTGGTACAACCCCGTATCCAGATAACCAATACCATAATAATCAGTTTGATTAGTCTGACGTTTATATGGATTCATCAATGAAGTCAAGGCTTCATCAGATTTCACCTTCCAGAGGGTATTGAAATAAGTCATATTAAATCCTACTTCATAAGAGAATTTGCGCGGAGTTGTATCCGACCAGCGCATGGTCAGTTCCACACCTTCACGACGTTGTTCACTTTCCGACTTAATTTGCGGTAACTTCTTTCCTAACGGAGTAACATAGCGATCGCCCGGACTCATCAGACCACCTTTGGTCACATAATAGAAATAATCGAAAGTACCTTTTAAGCGATTCTTGAAGAAAGCCATATCTAATCCGTAGTTTAGGGAATTAACCTGATACCAACTCAACAATTCAGGAGAAACCAGCTCTCCTTCACTAAATCCAGATTGCAGTTTACCTCCGATTACAATCTTCTTTTCATCCATATTATAAGTGGAAAGATAGCCAAAACGATTAACACCAGCTTCTGTACCGGTCTGTCCATAAGAAGCACGTATCTTAATCAAATCAATCACATGCTGATTCCATTCTTTAAAGAAAGGTTCTTCACTTACAGCCCAAGCTATAGCACCCGAAGGGAAAAATCCCCAACGATGTCCCGGTGCAAAGTTGTCCGAACCGTCGTAACGGAAACTTCCCTCCACAATATAGCGGTTCAGATAATCGTACTTCAAACGACCAACGAATCCCATACGTCCGCCTTCTTCCGAGTTACCACTATTCTGCTGCGTATCTGCAGCACCGGCAAATAACTGGTCGACTACCGTTGATAAGTATTCTCCTCTGTAAGCACTCATATTCCACCCATTATTTTCAGAAACTGTATACACGAATTTTGCATCCACAGTATGTTTCTCCGCAAATGTCTTTACATAAGCGGCACTCAACTCAAAGTTGTAGGAGTCTCCCCAGTAACCGGCTTCATCCAATGTCGGATTACCAATCGGATAAATAGTGCCGTCCTGATAATATTGGGGAGCTTTAGTACTAAACTTCTTGGTATGAGAGTCATTCAGACGATAATTAAACATAGCACCGATAATCACTTCCTTCATCCAAGGTAAAGTCCAGTCTGCCGCCACCTGTGTATTGATAAACTTACCATAATTCCTATCATAACCGGAGCGGTCGTCCATTTGTACTAACGGATGGTCAGTAACAGCTGCATAGGTGCCATCTGGATTATAAGCCGGATTAAGAGGCGATTGATTATAAAGATTTTCCCATATTTTCGCAGCAGAAAATGAAGGATATTCTTTCTTTTCATATGCACCATTCAGGTTCAGAGTTACTTTTAAACCTATTTTGTCAAAAGTGGTGTTTACATTACTGCGAACCGTATAACGGTTATAATTCAATGCATTCGAAGTATAAATACTTCCTTGGTCTAGCATCCCCAAAGAAAGGTAATAATTAACTTTCTCTCCACTTCCACTCAAAGAAAGCGTGTGCTTATATTGGGGAGCAAAATTTTTGAGTCCTTCTCCTAACCAGTCAGTATTAGCATATGTATAAGGATCAGTCTGATTTTTGATAATCTCCAATATTTCCGGAGTAAAAGTAATATTCTCTTCTGCAATGCCATCATTTAGGGCTGCCGCTCTCTGATTGTAAGCATAGTCATAAGAACGAGTTTTCTCCAATAATTTGGTCGGTTGGCTAAATTCTGCATTAAACGTATAAGTAACAGCAGTCTTACCCTTTCCGCCCTGTTTGGTTTTCACCATTACGATACCATTGGCAGCACGCGAACCATAAACAGCCAGAGATGCCGCATCTTTCAATATAGATAAACTTTCAATATCATTAGGATTCAGTGTATTAAAATCCCATGAATCGGAAATAACGCCGTCAATTACATAGATCGGTGCACCACCACCACGAATAGAGATAGAAGGTGTGGAACCTGGTTCGCCACCAGACGATTCAACAATGACTCCCGTAGCACGCCCAGCCAAAGAAGCGGTTACGCTGCTGAAAGGAAGATTCTGCAACTTTTCACCCTTCACGGCTGTTACGGCAGACGCCATTTTGCGTGTAGAAGTAGTACCATAACCAATGACTATTACCTCATCCAGCAATTTACTATCTTCTTCCAGAGTTACATTGATATGAGTCTGATTATCAATTGTTATTTTCTTCTCCTGATACCCGATAAACGAAATAATAAGGATCTCTTTTGGAGAAACATCCAAGCTAAAATTACCATCAATATCAGTAATAGTGCCTCTGTCGGTACCTTGTACCTTAACATTTGCTCCAATAATGGTTTCTCCGGTCTTATCAACAATGGTTCCGGTAATTTTCTTCATTTGCTGCTGCGAAACAGCAGTGGGGATATCACGTACCTCTTCTATTTTTCTTTCCAAAATGATATGAGAGCCCTCCAATTTGTATCTAATGCCGGTGTCCTTCAATATTTTATCTAATACCTTTGAAACTGCCTGTTCGTGCACTTTGACACTCACCAGCTTATTTATACTTATTTGACTGTTATATATAAAGAGGTAATCGGTTTGGTTCTCTATTGCATCCAATACTTTGTCCAACTTGACATTACTCACATCAAGACTGACCTTCGTGTTCTGGGAATACGAATTCCCGGCATATGAAGAAAAGACACATGCCACCAACAAGAATAAAGTGATTCTCATAATTCTAAAAAAATGTTTTATTCGGGGATTTTTAGGATAATATCCCCCCGACAAAGTGTTATTTTTCATACCTTTGTATAGATTTTTAAGTTAATACAGTTTTTTCAGGAAAATTGTGTTGATTTCGATGCCGGTAGGTGCGGGAACACTTATCGGCATTTTTAGGTTAACATAGGGCATTCATCATAGGCATTCATTGTTTAAGGGTTAATACTGATATTTCATCTTATATAGATTATCTGTTTTTCACTGTCTTTCTCATATCGGAATTTTATGTTTCCCTGCAAAATCCGGAGAGCATAATCAATGCCATCCGATAGTCTGAATTTTCCTGTAAAGTGAGATTCACCCACTTTTCCATTCTCCATCACTATCTTTACCCCGTAATATTTCTCAAAGTCCTTCATTATATTATGAAACGATTCATCCGTAAAACAGATAAGCCCTTCTTTCCAACGGTAAGAATCAAAATCCTCTACTCTTATAACACTAAGTTTTCCTTTTTCCAGTGATAATTTATGTTCAGGCTTCAAGATAACAACCTGAGAAGGATTAGCTTTCGGAATAACTTTCACACTACCGTGCATAAGGGTAGCTTCAAACTTCTCCAGTTCAGGATATGCATTCACATTAAATTTTGTTCCTAAAACTTCTACATCACAAGTACTGGTCTGTACCACAAATGGTTTGTCTTCATCCCTCTTTACGTCAAAGTAAGCTTCTCCTTGCAGTTTAACCACACGCTGTTTCTTATTAAAAGAAGAAGGATATTGCATAGTAGTCCGAGCATTCAGCCAGACAGTGGTTCCATCAGGTAATGTGAGGTGAGTACGTTGTCCCGCAGGAACAGATACCGTACTCATTATTACATCATCCCGACGATTTTTATATCCTTGGTACAAATGGCTGAATGTCAAGGTAAGAATAACAACAACAGCAATTTTCAACCCATCCGATTTTATCTTTTTAAAAATGGAAAAATTAAATACAGAGGATTTCTTTTCAGAAAGCGGATTATGTAATAAAAGGGTATTGAAAAGCTCACGTTCTTTATAAAAAGTACGTTCATTCTCTTCCGACGCCTCCACCCAGGCTTTTATTTTCATGCCCTCATCTAAAGTAGCATTACCTTTAAAAAAATTATAAAGTAATTCTCTATCCATATTAAAATACCTTCCTTCTGTATATAAGGCACTTCATGGATAATGATTCCTAGTGGAATTTTGCAAAAAATAAAAGAAATATCGGATAATAGTCTTTTAGATTAGTCTGGAACAGTTTTAATGCCTTGCCTATATGAAAATCCACTCCTTTAGTGGTCATATTCATTAGTGCAGCAATTTCTTTATAAGATTTGTTTTCGTAGCGACTCATTATAAATATCTTGCGGGTACGTTCCGGTAATTCATCCAAAGTTTTCCGAATAAGTTCCTGTACCTCTTTGGCAAGCAGTTCATAGGGTTCACAAGCCTCCAATGAAACGATGCGTGCATTGAGTTCCCATTCATGATATTTTTTGATTGCTTCAGAACATTCTTCATGTATCCGTAAATGCCGGAGATAATTGAGGCTCCTATGTTTTATAGCAGTAAGTATATATGCTGGAATATTTGCAACACCAGAAAGAGAATTCCGATTTTCCCAATAATAGATAATAGCTTCTGCTGTAATGTCTTCCGCTACATTCCAATCACGAACATAGGTATAGGCAAAGTTGACAAACGATGTTTGGTAATCTTTATATAACTGATTGAAAGATGTCGTTTCTTCCATGTTAGTCTTTATATACATATGATAATTTATAAAGGTCTGGATCTGAATCTCTACTTATTGCACAAGCTTTTACCAACTGTGTATCTTTAATTTAGTGCTCGAGTACGAACCTAATGAAAGTCTATGCCCAAGGTTAACATTGAATACTGTTTAAAATATTCCAAATGCGAAGGTAGCATAATAATTTTATCCAACCAAAAGATTTAATAAAAATCATTTTAATATAATACATAAAACAGTCTTATCCTGAATTTAGTTTATTATCAACCAAATTCTGGATAAAGCAGTTTTCAATTCACTATATCAAATCGTATGCTCATGCAAGGAAAAGTGATAAAAGAATCACAGGTGTATATTTGCATATAATTGGCATATTAGTTACTTTTGTAGAGTGTTTTATAAATCAGCAAGATATGAATAGAATAGATATACAAAATAGCTCTTATATCGATTGTCCCATCCGAATGATACTATCACGAATCAGTGATAAATGGTCGATACTGACACTTTTCACACTGACACAGGCACCCGTCATGCGGTTCAATGAATTACAAAAGACAATACCAGATATATCACAAAAGATGCTGACGGTCACTCTACGCACTCTGGAAGAAGATGGACTCGTGAAGAGACAAATTTATGCACAGGTTCCTCCGAAAGTGGAATACTCACTTACAGACAGAGCCATGTCTTTATTGCCCCATATCAATTCCTTGATATTATGGGCACAAGAAAATATGAATGATATATTAGATGACAGAAAATCCTATAGGAAAGCGTAATTACATCGCTTTCCAAAACTTCTGGAAGTCCTTGTACCGTCCGTAACAAACCAATTCGTCACCAGCTTGTACTTGATCATTTTCAGGTAATTCATTCATCACATCATGTTCTGTAAATGAGATGCCCAGACAGTTCTTTAAAGTCTTGGCACGCTTCAGTGCTAATAATTTCAAGCCAAATTCTTTGTCCAGATTCAATTCATTGGCATAGTATCCTATCATTTTTTCCGGCACAGTAAATTTCACTACATAATAATTTGAGTCCACCCTGAATGTTTCCATATTGGCACCAAATTCCAACAGATGTACCAAACCACGAGCAGCATCTTCCTCCGGAGTTAAAATCCGTTCCAAATCAAAAGCCTCAAGTACGGAACGATGGACATTATCAATAGCCCGCGCATAGATATGCTCCACTTTCTGTTGTTTCAGTAAAGCCACTACACGAATGGAAGCGCCAAAATTCTCACCAATAGCCACTACTACCACATCCACTCCATTTAAAGGAAGAACAGCAAGCGCCTGCTCGTCAGTTGCATCCAATACAAAAGCTGTAGCCATTTTTTCTTTTATACTATCTACGCGGCTTGCACTCACATCCGCACCAATCACTTCGTGCCCCAATGCCGACAATTCCTCGGCAAGCATGTGTCCGTAATTTCCTAAACCAATAATAATATACTTCATACTATTTATTTTACTACTAATTACTAATTTATAATGATCTGTCCACTTGGATACTGATACTTCGTATGTTTCTTTTGCTTAATGATACCCAACATCAACGTAATCAAACCCACACGTCCGATAAACATCAAGAAAGCAACAAGTAGCTTACTATTATCACCCAAGGTCGGAGTCAGATTTAAACTGGAACCTACCGTACTCAGTGCCGACACACATTCAAACAAAAGTGCCATAACAGATGCCTGAGGTTCCCACATCGTCAGAATAAAAACAAAAACAAATAAAACACCAAGAGACATCACCACTGTAGCATTGGAACGACGGATTGAGTCGTATGACAATTCACGTCCGAACACCTCAACCTTTTCCGTACCGCGCAACACAGCAACAAGATTCAACACAACTACCGCAAAAGCATTCACCTTGACACCACCGGCCGTAGATTGTGCTGCACCACCAACCCACATCAGGAAAATATAGATCAATACACTCTGTACTCCCAACGAAGTTAAATCCACACTGGTAAACCCGGCAGTACGCGGACAAGTTGCATTAAAAAATGCCTGTGTCCATTTATCAGCAACCGACATGCCGGCAAAGGCATGGTTCCACTCAAAAATGGCAATAAAAACTGTACCAAGCACCAGCAACAGAAAAGTCATAATCAGTACAATCCTCGTATTCAGGTTATACAGATGGTAAAAATGATGTCCGTCCCACTCCCATGTATGCAAGAACTTCCATATACGACGTAAATGATGGAGTACGATATCTTTAAAATTCACCAATATCGGGAAACCGATACCACCCAGAATAATCAGAAAGGATATATAAATAAGGAAAGGATTATGCCCCGTCATCACCAATGGGTTACCCAAATTACCCGGTAATGTGGAAAAACCCGCATTACAAAATGCTGATATGGCATGGAAAGCTGAAAAGGCTACTTCCTCCTCAAAAGTCATTCCCATTGTACCATGAATATCACTCCAAATGGCAAGCATTCCCGTCCCTTCTATAGCCAATGTGAAGCCTAATATATACAGTAAAGTAGAAAGCAATGAATTCAATGAATTGGAACTAACCATATCACGAACTACCAACTGGTTATAGAATGATGTATTACCCATAAAGAACATTGCAAAAAAACTGGTCAGTGTCATCACCCCCAAACCACCAATTTGTATTAGTAGGATAATCACCACAAAACCAGATGCAGTAAAGGTGGAAGCCACATCCACCGAAGTCAGTCCTGTGACACACACTGCACTGGTGGAAATAAACAAAGAATCCACCCACGAAATTCCATTCATCGTACAGCGGGGCAGCATTAACAGACCTGTTCCTATAATAATAATAATAAAGAAACTACCAGCCAGGATTAAAGAAGGATTAGTTCTCCGTCCTAATAACCTGACCAAGCCATTGGACAGATTAAAGAAAGAAAAAATAAGCAAAAGTACAATGTGATAAGGTTTTCCGTTCAGGAATTCCCAAAAGAACAAAATAGCTCCTTCTTCCTCCGGTCGATGAAAAATAACCGGAATCAGAGTAAGATAGAGTAAGGCGATCAGTATCCAAGCCAGTTTCTTAAACGCACGCTTTGTATCTCTGTATTCCAACAAAAGATGCAAAGTCACTTCCGTCAGGAAAACACCCCACACAAACCGATAGAGAGTTTGCAGTTGAGAAGCCTCGTGTTCGGAAATAGTAAAGCCGTGTTCATATACTACACCTACAATTAACAGAATAGAAGCCAGGTAGGCTATGTAAGTCACCCCTCCAAGAATGATCCGAGTGTACGGATGAATCCATTTATTCTGATATAACAAGAATTTGTGATAAATCTTCATGGAGACACCAAATTAAATATCAGGCAAACATAAACAAAACAATGCGTATAGACAAAAAACAAAAGAAAAAAGATATTGTTTTAAAAATAATAGTTACATTTGACCTCGTAAAAATTTAATAGAATTAACCACTATGAGCAACAAGACAAAAAGATTTTTCCTTCCGGAAGAAGAAATTCCACACTATTGGTATAATATACAGGCAGATATGGTAAATAAACCGATGCCTCCGCTTCATCCCGGTACCAAACAACCACTGAAAGCAGAAGATTTATATCCTATCTTCGCTCAGGAACTGTGTAAGCAAGAACTTAACCAGACCGATAAGTGGATTGAGATTCCCGAAGAAGTACGCGAAATGTACAAATATTATCGCAGTACTCCGCTCGTCCGTGCCTATGGACTGGAGGAAGCATTGGGTACCCCGGCACACATCTATTTCAAGAATGAGAGTGTCAGTCCAATGGGATCACACAAGTTAAACTCTGCCATTCCCCAAGCTTACTATTGCAAAAAAGAAGGAGTAACCAACGTTACCACAGAAACCGGTGCCGGTCAATGGGGTGCTTCACTGGCCTATGCTGCCCGCTTGTTTGGCTTGGAAGCTGCTGTTTACCAAGTGAAAATCAGCTACGAACAAAAGCCTTACCGCCGCAGCATTATGCAGACTTTCGGTGCACAAGTTACACCGTCTCCATCTATGTCTACCCGCGCCGGAAAAGACATTCTGACAGCTCACCCCAACTATCAGGGTTCCTTAGGAACAGCTATTTCGGAAGCCATTGAACTGGCACAAACTACACCGAATTGCAAATATACATTAGGATCCGTTTTGAGCCATGTAGCTTTGCACCAGACTGTAATCGGCTTGGAAGCCGAAAAGCAAATGGAAATGGCAGGAGAATATCCTGATATGGTAATTGCTTGCTTCGGTGGTGGTTCCAACTTTGGCGGTATCGCATTCCCATTCATGCGCCATAAGATCCTGGAAGGTAAACAAACACGTTTCATCGCTGCCGAACCAGCTTCTTGCCCGAAGTTGACACGTGGTAAGTTCCAATATGATTTCGGCGATGAAGCCGGATATACCCCATTGCTACCTATGTATACACTGGGACATAACTTTGCTCCTGCCAATATTCATGCAGGTGGATTACGTTACCACGGTGCAGGTGTCATCGTTTCGCAACTATTGAAAGATGGTCTGATGGAAGCTGTAGACATCAAACAACTGGAATCATTCGAAGCCGGTTGTCTGTTTGCCCAAGTTGAAGGTATCATTCCCGCACCCGAATCTTGTCACGCTATTGCTGCCGCCATCCGCGAAGCAAACAAATGCAAGGAAACAGGCGAAGAAAAAGTGATCCTGTTCAATCTCTCCGGTCATGGACTGATTGACATGGCTTCGTACGATAAATATCTCTCCGGTGATCTTGTGAATTATGAACTGACTGATCAGGATATTCAGAAGAATCTGGACGAAATAGGCAGTCTGACGTAAGACGCCTCATCAATAAATGTTTGCCAGACTAACGAGTGGCTCATAGAGCTTTTCAATGTCTTGTGCATCCAATTCAATATCAACCTGGTCCCCCGGAATCAACCGTATTCCGGGGGGCTTTGCGTCTTTACCATCCCGATGTATATTGATAATAGCACAGTTTTCGGGTAAAGAAAGCTCGTCCACAAGTTTACCGTCCAGATAGGAACCTGTCATCACTTCGATGGATAGTTTATATCTTTTTTGTTCCTGAAAAGCAGGAGTATTGATCATATCCTCATAAAGTGTCACATTAAAAGGTTTTATCTGAAGAAGTTCCGTAAAATAATAAGTTAATCCGCCTACTACTACCGACGGGTAAAATACCTCAAAGTGCCCTGTTATCTCGGTAATCAGTACGATAGCCGTCAAAGGGGTACGTATCACAGCCACCAGAAAAGCCGACATGGAAATCAACATCACATAACTGACATTCTCCGGTTCAATAACTCCATATTCCACTCCCAGTAACCCGACAATCTGGCCCAGTAATCCACCGGTGACCAGTGTAGGGATAAAACTTCCTCCCGGCAAACCGGATGAAACACAGATTACGGAAAAGCCAAAATGCAACAGCATCATTGCCGTTACCCACATAATCTGTGCATTACTGCCGGACTGTGCCTGCTCCAAAAGAAACTGTTCTCCCCCACCCGTCAGGTTAACCTGCATAAAGGAAATAATGTAAGCAACCAGCAACAGATAGAACATCTTCATATATACCGAAGATTTCACCGTAGCATAAACCCGCTTAAAGGACACCATCATCATGGAATACAACTTCCCGCAAACAGAAATAATCACTGCAAGCAATAAGAAGTATTTCACTTGGACTCCAAAAGAAAAACCTGGTTCGGCCACTTGTATCAGATGGTAAGAATTTATAGGAAAAACCATACTCGCCACCGCCCCTGCCACTACACCTGCCAGCAAGGTGGTGATAGCTGTTTTCGGAGCATCAAAACGTTCGATGGATTCGATGACAAGCAATGAAGAAGCCAGCGGTGCTGCAAACGCAGCGGCAAGACCGGCACCGGCACCGGCGGCAAGCAATTGTTTTCGTTCACCTCTCAAAATATGTGTCCAACGCGCTACAAGACATCCGATATACGAACCTATTTGCACAGAAGGTCCTTCACGTCCCAGTGATAATCCGGCTGAAACCGAAAGAATACCACCGAAGAATTTAGAAACCAATTCTATGAAAGGGTGTTTATAGGTAATGCGTCCATTAATGGCAGCACGTGTTTGAGGAATACCTCCCCCGGTGATAAGTGGCATTTTCATCACCAACCAAGATACGAATATCAGTATCGCCCAAAAGAAAAGAAAAAGAGGAATATGCCAGTACCACTCCGGGCGGGAAGCAAAGAATTCACTTCGCAGGTTAAAGAAATAATAGAGGCAATAATGATAGGGAACAGCCACCAGCCCCGTCAGCAATCCTACGAAGATGCTGACGAAATACAGGCGTGCGTCAACCAGTTTCAGCTTCACGACATACCACTTCCTCAGTTTTCTAAAGTTTTTGAACCTTTGAAACATTCCTCAGAGTTTTCTTTTATTAATTTGAGTATCTACAACAAATTAACCCTGTTGAAGTTTCAAGACTTTGCGTTTTTTACTTTTTCCCCATCATATTCAATCGCAGGATAGCATGTACCATAAAATAACGTCTCAAAACTATTACTTGCCAAGGAATCATAATCGGCTACAAAATCTTCCATCGCCTCATCCCAGTTATAGACGAAATGGTCCGAATTAGTCACCCGGTATTGATAGCTGTAACAAAACTGAAGAAAATAACGGTTAGGCAACGGTTCTACATACACCAGTTGCAGGCGGTAATTATCACCGTCTCCTTCATCATCAACACGCTGGTTGACTACTTTCTCAATATCATTCTTAAAATAATGTGTAGTAGAAAAAATTCCCTATCGGCCGAAGAAGCATTCGTTCCATAATCCACTTTCAAAGCCAGGTTTCGCCCTTTACGGCTGAACTTACGGTTGACCTGTAACATGAAAGTCAGATGATACAGGAAATTATCATAAAGATTAGAGGCAGTCCTCTCGTTCAATAGGGTTTCATCCGACCAACTCTGTTGATAACTTCCTTTCCATGGATCAACAACTTTCCATCGCCATCAATTATCCACCGGACAATTATTTCATAATATCTTCCAGCATGGAACCTTCGGGAATACGATAGGCTGAAACATTAAAAACCGATGTATCCTGTTCAGTAACCGCTAATAGTGCTTTACCCACTACAACCATTTCATTCAATAAAAATCCATCAGGAAGTAATGCAATATCACCCAAGTTTTGCGAAAAACCTCTGAATGAAGCGGGAATAGATTTAGAAAAAGTAGTATAGCCAATGAAAGAAATCTCCGATAGTAACTTCTTATCTTTTGGTCAGACAATCGGCATTTTGAATTTACCGTCATCCGTCGTTACCACACCGGCAATAAAAGCACTATCCGGTAAAGTTAGTAAACGCACCGCTGCATATCCTACCGATTGCTTTGTATCTTTATCAACAACACATCCGGCAAAGCTCCCTTTGCCGGACTGAGCATTAGCAGTCATACCTGACCATAATAAAAAAAACATAAAATAGTATGTTTCGGGAAGTCAAATATGTATGCCTATGCCCCATTCGTGTCTATCAAGTAGTCTAATGAAAATGTATTATTTAGTAGCAGGAGCAGGTCTTCCATGCATCGGGCGCTTTCCTTGTCCGTGCTTCTGACCTTTTCTTTTATCAAATTCTTTTCTGAATTTATTCGCATTACTCTTTTCTGTCTGATAGATCTTCATAATCTGTTTAGGAGACAGAATCTTACGGAACTCATTATAATACTTCTCACGAACATCCAGAATCTTACGGCTTTGAGCAAACTGATCCTTAATCTGTTTTTCTATTTCCGCATCTGTCGGTACAGGTTTCGCAGTTTGTTTAGCTTCCGCATTGTTTCCTCTGTTTCTTTCGTGGCGGTTCATCATCCGGCACTCACGCAATGCTTTCAGGTAACCCTCGTAAACAGGAGTAAATTTAGCAGCAGTAGCATCATCCAACATCAATGTTTTTACCATCTGATTAGCTTGTCTCTGCATCATCTGCTCGGGAGTAGGGCGTTGTTTCTGATCCTTATTATCCTTCTTCTGAGCAGAAATTGTTTGGCTACCAATCAAAAGAGCAGCCATCATTACATAAATAAACTTAGTCTTCATAATTTTCTTGTTTTTTTATTAATACCTAATTTAAAAATATGTCATTTTCAGAGAAGTCGACGAGCTCTTCCAACTCCTCATCCGACAGTTCATAAATCCATTTATCAACCGGATCACTGCTGCCGCTATCCACAGCCAGCATATCCGAAGTTCCTGCAGGTACATCTCCCGTCTGTAAATAAGACGGAACAAACAATACTCCTGCCAGTATTGCAGCAGCTGCTACAGCAGTAGAAAATATTATCTGTAAACGGCGTTTCCGATGTTGCCCACCGTAAGTACGTTCCATAACCTTTTGCTGCATATCCTCAAAGAAATTATCAGGAGTGCGATAAGGTGTCTTTTTACCTATATCGTCAAAATCAAATTCTTTATTCATCGTCCTATCTATTTAAGATGTATTCTTTTATTTTTTCTTTCGCATAGTGATAATTCACTTTGAGAGTATCGACCTTGCTATCCAGTATCCGGCTGATCTCTTCATAATCAAGCTCGTCATAATAGCGTAGGTTGAATATCAATCGTTGTTTTTCCGGTAAACTCAGTATGGCTTCCTGAAACTTGACTGCCAATTCATTTTCATAATCAATATAATCGGAAGCTTTCAGCTTACCAATCAGTTCTTCTTGTACTTCTTCCGCAGGAATCGCTTCTTCATCCTTTCGTGTATTCAGCAAGCGCAAACTCTCATTGGTTGCAATCCTGTATATCCAGGTACTCAGCGAGCTTTCACCACGAAACTGTCCCAGATTACGGTATACCCGGATAAAGACTTCTTGGAGAACATCTTCTGCATCCTCATGTGATACCACCAAACGCCGTATATAATTATATATAGGTACCTGGAAGTTATCCATCAGCATTTTAAACCCCTTTTTCGGGTCAGAAGCATATACCTGCCGGATTTTATCCTCGTTTATCATCCATTCAATTTCTTAGCTTTATTAGATTAGAAACAGAAAAAAGGATGAAGTTAAATCGGCAAGTTCACATTTTGCATTTATTAAAGAAGTGGTTAAAAATAAAGTTTCTTATCTTTGCCTCCTCAAAACGTACATGAATAATATATTCTGTATAAAAAAACAATTTATTATGAGAGATCAAGCAGTATTGGTACGCAATGCGGTTAAAAATGAAATACCTGCATTTGCCCTGATCGGGAAAGATAAGTTTGCACTACAAACTCTGGAATACTATTATTCCTTAGCAAAAGAAGAATGTAGCGAAGAGTTTCTTAAAGACTTGAGAGACTTGATAGAGAATGATTTCAAAAGGTACCGTGAAGAAAATCCGGAGAAGATAAAAGTACCCGATATGTAGTTCACTTCCAAGCATAAAAAAAGGCTATCTATCCCAGACAGCCAATCTTTTGTTAACCTTAAATCTAATACTATGAAAAACACATTGCAAAGATACGGACTTCCGGAATATCTCCAAATTTTCGGGGTGAACTACAACATATTACAACATGTTTTAATAAGCTCTGCGGTTTCGTTAACCATTGGGGATTCGTTGTGTTAATAATTAATATAATCCTTATCTTGCTATGAGTCGATTCGGTGAAAGACATCTCTTTCCCAGGCAACATACTTTTTATTTTTATCGCGGATGATACGGATGGGGCTAGCAACAAGGAAATAGCTTATTACCTCAACGGCCTATTTGTCTCAATTTATCAACAGCAACATAGTCCTCTATATCTTCCTGATTATCAACACGATTAAACCAAATTCTATTAAGTATACGACTGAATCAGGTTCAATACCGAAAAAAAAGAACTAATTTATCATTTAAAGCAGTTTGTTTGTTACAATTTCTTGAGGCCTGAAAGGTTTTCTGCAAATGCTTGATTATCAAATGTGTTATAATGATGGTATCTCGGTATGGGACTGAGGTACCCTAAGTACGGGACTGAGGCACCCTAAGTACGGAACTGAGATACCCTAAGTATACGACTGATCTCACAAATATCTTGTTTTGTAAGCATTTGTTGCTTATATGTGGAGGTGGCATACTGAATCATCATTTTACCTATAACGGTACAGGAAGGAATAAAAGAGTGATAATGTGGTAGGGTGGTAAGGTGATAACGGGATAAGACTCTTTGATATATAGCGCAGCCACTTTATCACCCTATCACCTTACCACCTTATTACACTTTGTTCATAACCGCTACAGAAATGAAACAATCTCGCCAGATTATTGGATATATGCAAAAAAACTGTTAAATTCGCAAATAGAACCAGTGCACTTCCTTCTTTTGCTTTGTTTATAGCATAGAAAATTGGATTATTAATTAAAAAAAACAGAATTGATGTGGAAGAGATTTATCTTCTGTCTATGGATATTATTACCGTTCTCTTTGTTTGCCCAAAACGAAGGGATTAATTCCATCGCATACGATAGTCTTACTACCAAGAAGCATCAGGGGACTTTTATTAAAGCAATGAAAAAGTTCCTTAACTTCAATGATTTCGATACAACTTATATAAGCCCTAATCGCTACAACTATGCCTTAATGCTCGACCATTTCACAAATTACGAGTATTATTCCGTAGGTACCGCTGTTCCCGAACCTCAACGGCTCCGGTTCACCCCCAACCCTCGCAACAAAATAGGAGCTTACTTCGGTTGGCGCTGGATATTTTTAGGATGGTCTGTCGATACAGATGGACTCCTTGGGAAAAAAAGTGGGAAAAACAGGGGAACAGAATTCGACCTAAGTCTCTACAGTTCGAAATTTGGAGTGGATCTTTTCTATCGGCGTACAGGTAACGATTACAAGATACACCAAGTTACGGGCTTTTCCGACCGCATTCCTTCCAACTATTCAGAAGACTTCAATGGACTGAAAGTAAATATGAAGGGATTCAACTTATATTATATCTTCAACAACCGGCACTTCTCATATCCGGCAGCCTTCAGTCAGTCTACCAACCAACGACGAAATGCGGGTTCACTGATAGCCGGTCTTTCCGTGTCCACCCACAATCTAAAATTCGATTATACTAAATTACCTGAAGTTATTCAGGAAACAATGAATCCCGGAATGAAAGTCAGGCACATCAAATACACTAATATCAGTCTCAACTTTGGATACGCCTACAACTGGGTATTTGCACGCAACTGCCTGGCTTGCCTGTCACTCTGTCCGGCAATTGCTTACAAAACGTCACGTATAGAAAAGGATGCGGAAGAAGGTAACGACTGGTACAAGAACTTCAATATTGATTTCATATTGCGGGCAGGTGTGGTATACAATAATAGTAAGTACTTTGCAGGCGCTTCTTTCCTGGGCAGGACATACGACTATTATCGGGATAACTTCTCCTTAAACAACGGATTCGGTACGTTGCAAATATATGCCGGCTTCAATTTCTATCTGAAAAAAGAACACCGGAAAAAGAAATAATGGCTATAAAATTACCAGAACTTATTATGCTCGACACTATATTCAAATCCTGCAGACTGCAATTTTCTTACAATCATCTCCTTATTTACATTCATATCATCGCAGAGTTCATCCAATGAAGAGTAACAGTCACGCAATTTCATATTGATGAAGCTGAAAAGTATCATCGGGTCTTTAGGCAATTCCATCTTTCTACTAATACTTATTGATTCCGACTGCAAAATTACAATTATCCGGCTTATCCTATTCCTCCTGAGGACCTATTTTTTCTATCTTTAACGCAACCTTCTCTATAATTTTACTGAGTTCTTCTTCCAGTGGAATGATATTGAAATCTTCCCAGAAATGTTCGTCATACCTAAACTCTTCATCTGCAAGTACAGTACGTGTAGGCAGTCTCTCAGCACGAGGAAAACGGGTTACATTCTCTTTATCTACCAGACAAGTCACCATTTCAAACCAAGTATGCAAGGTCGGATTACTGAAGAAAACACGTTTTCTCTTCATCTTGAAATATAAGTCACCACGAATATGATGGATATAGTAAGTACCATTCCACGGTTTATACGAAATGGTATATACCACCTTCTGTGTAGTCAGGTTCACCTTCTGCGCCTGCCGTACAACAAAGATCCGCGTAGCATCTTTGATGTACTTGGGCTGTATCTCAATGCGAGCCTGTACCAAAGCCCCATTCTCCGAATCAATATACAACGCTCCACAATAGAGAGGCCCCTTGACATCCGGCTTTTGCTCAAAATAAACCACATTGACACATCGGTCGTCAATAAAGGTTATGTCACCCGAAGTATATACATACTGATTATCTCTTGCATCAACCGACAGAAAATCCGGCAAGTCTTTAATAAAATCCAGTTGCAGACAAGCCTGAATACCGGCTCTCATCTTAGCTACCAGACTGTCCGTACTCTCCCGGTTATCAATCCGACTCATCTTTAATAGTTTTACCTGATCGGATGTATTAATCTCCTGCAAAGGAGCTTTATAAACCTTGAAAACCGCTTCTGTCAGACTTTGGAATTTGTTCTTCAACTGGACGCCTTCCCGATAGAAGGTAGTCAAATAAACGGGAGCCAACGAATAATTTTCTTTGCGTCGCTCCACCATTTCTCGCAATAACTTCCTGGGTTCTACCAACCGGATCAACACTTCTTGTAAAGGAACTATTTTGGGTTCCAGACTCAGTACATTATCCCGTCCAATCAGCGTAGCTGCTTCGATATTTTGTGCAACATACCCTAAATGGGAAAAAGAAAGATTGCCACTTTTCAGGGAGTCAGGCAGATGTAGCCTGAACTCCCCATTCTTATTTGTAATATTACCTATTGAAGTGCCTTGAAGAATAACCGATGCATTTACAACGGGGTCTCCCGTTTCTTTATCGCGTAAAGTACCGATTATGGTGAAATAAGCCAGTAGTGGAGGTAGTTCTTCCGAAACTGCTTTCTTCCTCGCAATCTTCTCCACAGGAGGTAGAATTAGGATGTGATGTCCTATCACCTTAAGTTCTAATGACCTATCGCCTATGATTTCATAAATAGCCTGCCGGACCGTACAGTTTTTCCTTTTTGTCTTTACCTCAATATCATTATTCACCACCTTACTGTCATAAACGAAAAGGTAACCGGATTGCTCCGAAACTTTACCCAACAAGGAGTATACGGTTCCTTTCATTCCGGGCAGTCGGATCATACGTTCCAATACATCTCCCCCATCCGCTCTCATACTACAGGTTATGAAGAGCAGCCCTAAAAGGAGAATGAAGAAACGATGAAGTTTCATGATTTATATTGTTAAGTTATCATTCGGATAAAATCAGTTTATCGCCTTCGCGTGAACATTTCAGGTTCAATGCCCAGCAAATGAGCTCTGCCACTGTTTCGGGGGAGTTGTTTTCAAATTCAATAGTCAGTTTCCGTTTATTCAAGACCGACGATGCCGCCTGTATCTGCAAAGTAGGAGCTTCAGCATTCACCACTCGCAGAATATCTTCCAGACATTCATCTTTAAAGCGTATATTCTTTGTATACTGTCTGAACTCATCGGAATCTCCTGTTTCACTCAATTGTAATTGTCGAGCCTGTAAGGTTACGGTTTCCCCAGCATTTACCAGCACACTCTGTCCTCCCTGCTTCAACGAGACCTTCACCCTGCCCCGCTGCACGGATAGCCGGAAAGAGTCATCCTCATGGCTGCGTACATTGAAAGCCGTACCCAGCACTTCTATCCGTACCTTTCCTGTCTCGATCAGAAAGCTTTGTTCATGATTCTTCGCTACATCAAAGAACGCTTCTCCCTGCAAATTCACTTCCCGCTTGTCCGTAGCAAAATGTTCGGGATACCGCAAGGTACTCTCTTGTGCCAGATATACCACAGAGCCATCTTCGAGCGTAGTAACCAGCATGGATGCTTCACGGTTTTCCTGCGTCACCAGATTAAGATTTTCCACCTCACCTCCCGGCACGAACCATAAAGCAGATGCCAGATAGACAAAACCAGCAATTACGGCAGCCGCCAGTGTTCCCCATTTCAAAAGTAGTTTGCGACGCACTACCCGTCCCTGCCCTACCTCTACGAGCAGGCGGTCTTTATCCAAACGGGCATACAACCGTTCCCATGCCTCATCCGTCTTTGTCCTATTTTTATTCACTTCAGTCATTTCGTAAGAATATAATTATCTATTTCGTTTCGTAAGGTACGAAGCGCTTTCGTCATTTCAGCCTCTACTGTCTTAATGGACAGAGATAATGAAGAAGCAATCTCCGCATATTTCTTTCCTTCCATACGATGCATTTCGAATATCTGCAGCCTGCGTACCGGCAGTTTATCAAGAGTATGGCGAATCAGTCCCTGCAACTCTTCATATTCCAATTGCCTGTGGGGATCAGAATCCTGTTCCAAGACATTACCTGCCAATACATACTCGCGATACCGCTCTTTAACTTCCTTATGCTGGCAATATTGTAGAGCTTCATTGCGAACAGCTTTATACAGATAGCTCTTTACAGACTGGAAAATCTGTAAATGCTCCCGGTCCTTCCAAAACACGTAGAACAGTTCCTCCACTATTTCCTCGGCAGCTTCCATCTCCCCCGTAATGCCTGCGGCATACCAGCAAAGAGGGGAATAGTAATGGCGGAAGATCTCCTCGAACGCCTTTATATCGCCCTCTTTTATTTTTGTCAGTATGAAGAGTTCATTCAGCATATCCGGGAATTATTGTTGATCTCCAAATATAAGAAAAACTATCTGAAATCTAACGGGATTGTTTTTTCAATTTGCTCACTGCATGTTCCAGAGACTCTGTGGGTTCAATAATATTATATGCCTTCCAGAAGTCCTCGTTCCAATATACGTCTACCATATCATAGAACACCTGTTTTTCTTTAAAAGCCTTCTTGTATGGAATAGCTGCGAAATCATTCTTTCTATCCGTCACTACCATTTCGGAGAATACTGTATAGCCGGAAGAGAATAAACGCTTTTTCCAGTCGCACTTGAAACGGATTTCATTCCGTATATAATTCAGATAGGTTTTTCCATTCTGCTCTTTATATGTCACCAGATAGGAGACTTCCTGTGGCCTGAATCGTAACCCAAGGGGTTTCTTATGGAGAATCGCTTCTACCGCCTTCACTCTGTTCTGCATATCCAGAGAGAACTCTGCACGGGTGAATGCCAACTTCTCAAAATCGATATAGAGCTTCCCATAGAACAAGGCATACATTAAACTGACTCTGGGACGGAAACTAACTACATATTGCATACGGTTATCCAGATTCACAGGTTCCTCAATATGGAAATCATAGTAATTCAGATTTTCCGGACTCAGCAGTGCATCCCCATTCTTCACAACATCCAGATAAACTGAGAGAGTAGGTCCGCCCACTACTTTGACAGCCAGCGTATCACTTGTCTTTTGACTTAGCAAACGACGTCCCTTCTGTATCTGCACTTTGTCATTGGAGGGTTCACGGTCACTATATGCTGTTTTAGCAACATCTATCACAGCTTCCGATACACTGATATAACGGCGTCTTTTCTGCACTGTCTCCCGATAAAATGCGGTCAGTAAACTCTTATCGGGCGAGTAGTTCACCGGAATCTTCTTGATGGCTTCTTCCACAAGTGCACGGGCATTATTACCAAAGATTACAATCTCACTCAGCAGATTAGGAGCCGGCAGCATCCAAATGGTAAGGTCAGATATATCTTTGTTATCTTTCAGGGAAACCTGGGAATTCAAGTATCCGATATGTGAAACTTCCAATCCCTGAATAGTCTCCGTATCCTTTATCTTCAAAGAGAACACCCCATCTGCATTTGTAACGGTTCCGATGTTCGTACCGGGAACAGATACATTCACATTCTCCAGTTTTCTTTTATTATCCTTATTTTTCACCATTCCCGTGATAGTGAAATAGCTCTCGGCCTCTTCCTGTGCCCACAAAGGTGAAATACCCAATAGCAAAAATGCCATCAACCACCCAACTGTAATTCCAACTAACTTTTTCATCTTCGTATGATTTTAAAGGTGAACAATTTTTTTTTTCTACTTATAAGATCGTCCAGCAAAGAAAAACCCTACAGATTTTGGAAGAAAAAAGTGAGGAAAATATTTCCAGCACAAAATATTTCTGACAGTATCACACGAGTCCGTTTTATTATAAAAGAATACAAAAAGAAGAAATAAGTGATTGCTAATATGAACTTTGATCCTCTACTATTGTTCACATGCGATCAATAAGTAAATTATTCACCTTACAAAACATTTAACAGCTATGAGAACAGTTCATCTGATAGTTATTCATTGTTCCGCAACAAAGGAGAATGAAACTTTTACGGAAATGGAGTTAGAAAAATCACATCGGCAACGTGGACTCAATGGTATTGGTTATCATTATTACATCCGAAGGGATGGAAATATTAAAAGCACACGTCCAGTCCGAAAACCCGGGGCTCACACCCGAGGGCACAATCTTGACAGCATTGCTATATGTTACGAAGGTGGACTTAATCAACGTGGAGTTCCCAAAGATACACGCACGGAATGGCAAAAACACTCCATGATTGTTCTGATAAGGACGCTGCTCACCGACTTTCCCATGTGCCATATTTGCGGGCACCGTGATTTACCCCAGATCCCAGATGATAATTCGCTGATAGAGCCGGAGTCATGGTTGGAAGAATGTCCCTGTTTTGATGCGGCGAGAGAGTATGGTTATTTGAGAGAAGGTGTACCAAGCACTCCCTGATACACCTTCTTTTATCCTATCATTCGTTTCTTCTTAAAACGTATGCACATTCAGCAACTTGTCCACTAGGTATCCATCTGTTGCTGTCAGTTTGAAGGTGACTTTCCGTTTGGCCTTAAGCTTAATGACAAACAGGTCGCTGTCACCTTCAAGCGACTCGTGTTCCCCGATGTTTACGAACGTGGGGTACAATGACTTGGTGCCGTTGGTATGAAGCCTGTCATTAGTCAGGTTTTCCATTTTTTTCATACCTAATGGCTGTATACCTACAAATTCGTAGTCGGCAGGATCGTAAGCTAATGCAAAACTGAGGGCATTCACAAAACGCAGACCGGTGCCTTTCACCAATACCTCAACAAGTTCATCCTTGGCATAAGTTTGTTTCGATGTGCTGATGTCAAGCTTTCCTTCCACCTTCTCACCTCTTATGGCATCAGCACCACCATCCAGTTGCGTAGCAACAACAGAGATATCGTAGGCATCTATCAGACCATTACGATTCAGGTCGCCATTGCTGATATATCCTTCAAAGTCGGCATCGCCACGCCTCAATCCTGTATAGTTAATGTAAGAAGTCAAATCGTTTTCATCAACCAACTTATCATTGTTGATGTCGCCGGGCAGGTAACTTTCCGTTTCAGGTACCCGGAAGACATAAATCTCTTGTCCCGAACCATAATTACCTACAGCCTCGGTAATACTCATCTTGATATAACGAACAGTAGGAGCTTCAGCGAAGGTGAATACTTTCACTTCATTATCACGCTTCCAGTCGAAGGTTCCTGCTTCAGTCCAGTTCTCCTTATCCATACTACAATAAACGGTACCCTTCAGCAACGTTCCGTTTCCTGCATTCTCACGAGGCAAGTAATGGAACTTTTCAACCTGATTGATAGACTTCAAGTCCATAACCAAGTCGAAGGGAACTGCTTTTTCATTGTACTTGGTATGCCATAACTCTCCTTCTTCAAAATCGAACAGACGGCGAAGCGAACGGCCCTGGTTGTCAGCAGTAGTCTCACCCACAATGCCATGTATGGCAAACTCCAACGGATCTTTTTGGGTGGTAGCACTGAATGTTGACCAATCGGAATATCCATCTTTATTCACAGCACGTATCTTAAAGTCATAAGTAGTCTCCACATTCAGACCATCAAATAACAGTTCTGCGTCTTTGATAGTGCTATAGGTCGTACCATTAAGCTCTATTTCGTAATAGTCTGCATTTTGTACTGTATTCCAAGTAGGCTTCAGGGTGTAGGCAGCCGTATTTTCATCAGTTACCTGTGCCTTTGGAGCAACCAGCGAACCCGAGGTTACCAGATAGTTATTCGCCGGTTTAAATACAACCCCCTTTACCTTCAATAGTGTCGGAGCTACCGTAATATCGGAAGCAGCCAACTTGACGAGAAGCTGTGGATTCTTCGTGATAACTTCTTTCTCAAACTCACTGCCCTTGGTAGCAAACTTATTCAGACTGGGCTGGGCATCGTAGAAGTAAACATTTTCTTTCTGAAGATACTCATCCATACTGCTTGCTTCTGTAAGTTTAATCTTGTTCTTACCAATAGTTACCGAAATCTTCTTAGGCTTTTCAGTAACATTGATCCTGAACTCGGTAGCCTTTTCTTTTATAAAACCATTAAAATCACCTTGAGCCGGATGAATAGTAACTATAGCCTCACCTTTAGCGTCGACATTAGATTCAATTAATGTACTTACCCCCTTACCCAAGCGGTATTCTTCAGTCACTCCATCATCGTCATACTCAGTGAATGTGCTCTGCCCATAGGGGTAGAGTTCATATATACGCAGTTTTTTGTCTACTTCGCTGACATTATTATTAGGGAGTGTCATAGGAATAATGGCTCCATTCTTCACAAATACAGGTAATTTCCAGAGTGGTGAAGCATAGTTATTAATAACACGTCCCCCCTGATATACTTCACCGGAGAAGTAATCGACCCATTCTCCTTCAGGGAGATAAATGCCATTACGAATATCATTGCCTTGCTCATCTGCCTTGGTAGCCTGGTAAATAGGCGCCACCAAGAAATAGGGCCCATAAAGGAACTGATATTGCGTAGCCTTACCCAATGTGTAGGTATTGGGATATTGCAAAAACATAGCCCGTATCATAGGCAAACCGTTCACCGATTCTTTGGCAATACTGTAAGCATAAGGCATGATTTCTGATTTCAGCTTCAAATACCATCGATTGATAGAAGTGACCGGTTCGCCCAAAGCATGAGGATACTTTTCATTAGCTCCCCATCCGTCCATATTCAACTGCATGGGTGTAAAGGTTTTCCACTGGAAGTCTCTGGTATTGACTACCGAATTCTTTCCTCCGAAGATACCGTCCATATCAGAACAGATATTAGGATTACCCGACAAACCTGAACCTATATAAGTAGGAATATGAAAACGAATATATTCCCAGACTCCTCCTGTCTGGTCGCCCGACCATATACCGGCATAACGCTGCGTACCCGCCCAACCATCAAGGGAAATAATAAAGGGACGGGCATCATTACCATAGTAAGTCATAATCTGTGCTACGTCTGTAATACCATTCAATCCAAAGGAATATCCGGCACCTACCCAGGCAACATCGGTTTTCAGTACGCGCACGCCTGCATCCCTCACTTCCTTTACAATGTCACGCTGCAACAAGGCACTGATACCTTCCTTTGGATGGAGATCGGACTGTGTCCATAAGCCGATTTCCACACCATTCTTACGAGCATAATCTGTCAGGTTCTTCAAGTTTTGAATGTTACCGTCCAGCGTTTCTGTCTGACCATAACCAGCTCCATAACCATCATTAGGCAACAGCCACCCCAGCGGCATATCATGATTCTTGTATCGGTCTATTACAGCACGCGCCGAAAACTGATAATTATCTTTCTCTCCATTCAACGATTCTTTAATACCACTATTATCTTTTTGACTTTCTTTGTAACGCTTCCCATCCTCAAACAGGATGCCATTTTCGTCCTCTTTCCAATAGTCACGATTATAGGCATTCAGGTGTCCTTGATAGAAACCGAATTTCGGCATCAGTACGGGGTTACCTGTCAACTGGTAATAATCGTTCAGCAAGGATATGGCACCATCATTAACCATAATGAAGATATCAAGATAGTTTGTTTCGTGAAACAGTTTCACAATCCTCTTTTCTTCTCTGCCAAAATCGTAAACCCCTCTTTTAAAAGTGTACCACATCAGGCCGTAACCATTTGTTGACCAATAATATGGATTGGGAGATGCTACTCCCCCATCTGTCCAGCTATTTTGGTTTTCAATAGAAATGGTCTTGCCTTTGTGTGAGAAACGGCCGTTTTGTACACCACCCCCATAAAAATATTCCTGAAGGTCTTCTTTCAGTTTCAAGGTAACTCTTTCTTTATCAAAAAGAACAGGCTCAGCCTCTTCCAGCACAGTAGCTCCAGTTTTGAGGTTTATGACTTTCATCAATGCGGTGCTCTTATCAAACTCTACTTTTATTTTTCCGCTGGTAATCGAGAAAAAGTCACCATTATTTTTAATATCCAATTGAGATACACCTCTACGTGGTTGGTCCACGAGAATTTTAGCTTCAGGCTTTGCTTTCGGATCACGGAGCATCCCACCTGAATTATCCTGGAACACTCTGAAAATATTTTCTCCATAAAAGTCGAGCGTCATACGCTGGTGATTGGAAAACAAGATGTCAACTGTAGTTGGATTGATTTTCACAACATCAACAATTAAAGTTTCTTGTTGCGGTATTCCGGTGTAGTTTTCTTCTACTGCATACGCAGACAGATAAGGCAGCATAAAACATAGGAAGGAAGCAAATACCAATGCTGTCAACTTCCCAGAGTGATTGAGTGATTTCTTCATGTTTTTTCTTTATAAGGTTATGAATGTTTTTCAAGCTAAGAGTATTCGCTATAAGTATGAAAAAGAGGATACTCAAAAAGTAATCTTTCCGAACGCACTTTGCAAAGATACTTAGTTTTTAAACCTATCCGAAATTGTAGACCTAAAATATCGCGCATACTTTAAAAATAAAATAAAGACCAAACTCCAATAAAGAAATCACAACCCTTCAATCGCATATAGACAAAAAAAGAGTTGTAAGTAGTTAACCTACAACTCTTTTCTTATAATATATTATTCGTTTATCTACCGAACTTACTTGACTTCTTCGAAATCTGCATCTTGCACGTTGTCGCCATGCTTACCACTATCCTGAGCACCACCAGCTTGTCCGGCATTCATATCAGGACCAGCCTGAGCACCACCTTGAGCACCGCTCTGTGCATACATTTCAGCACTTGCAGCCTGGAATGCAGTATTCAGTTCTGCCATAGCAGTATCAACAGCAGCCAGATCCTGTGCCTTATGAGCATCTTTCAATTTCTGCAAAGCAGCTTCAATCGGAGCTTTCTTGTCAGCCGGCAGCTTGTCACCCAATTCTTTCAACTGATTTTCAGTAGTGAAGATCATTGAGTCAGCCTGATTCAGCTTGTCAATCTTTTCACGTTCTTTCTTATCAGCTTCTGCATTAGCTTCAGCTTCAGCCTTCATCTTTTCAATTTCTTCTTTGCTCAAACCGCTGGAAGCTTCGATACGGATAGCTTGCTCTTTACCTGTAGCCTTATCCTTAGCAGATACCTTCAAGATACCGTTAGCATCGATATCGAACGTTACCTCAATCTGAGGAACACCACGACGAGCCGGAGCAATACCTGACAGGTTAAACTGACCGATTGACTTATTTTGAGCAGCCATCGGACGCTCTCCTTGCAATACATGGATCGTTACTTCGCTCTGGTTATCAGCAGCAGTAGAGAACGTTTCGCTCTTCTTGCACGGAATAGTAGTGTTAGCATCGATCAACTTAGTCATTACACCACCCAGAGTTTCGATACCCATAGACAGCGGAGTAACATCCAGCAATACCACACCCTTAATTTCATCCGTCAACACGGCCCCTTGTACAGCAGCACCTACGGCTACTACTTCATCCGGATTTACACCTTTAGAAGGAGCTTTACCGAAGAAATCTTCAACCAACTTCTGTACAGCCGGTATACGTGAAGAACCACCTACAAGGATTACTTCGTCAATATCAGAATTGCTCAAACCAGCATCAGACATAGCCTTCTTACACGGTTCCAGACAAGCCTGAATCAAAGTATGAGCCAAAGCTTCGAACTTAGCACGAGTTAAAGTCTTAACCAAGTGCTTAGGTACACCACCTACCGGCATAATGTACGGCAAGTTAATTTCAGTACTTGTAGAAGAAGACAATTCAATCTTAGCTTTTTCAGCAGCTTCTTTCAGACGTTGCATAGCCATCGGGTCCTGAGTCAGGTCGGCACCTTCGTCATTCTTGAATTCATCTACCAACCAAGTGATGATTACCTGGTCAAAGTCGTCACCCCCCAAGTGAGTATCACCGTTTGTTGACAATACTTCGAATACACCGCCACCGAATTCAAGGATAGAGATATCGAATGTACCACCACCAAGGTCAAATACGGCAACCTTCATATCTTTGTTCGCTTTATCGATACCGTAAGCCAAAGCAGCAGCTGTCGGTTCGTTCACGATACGTTTCACTTCCAGACCAGCAATCTGACCGGCTTCTTTTGTTGCCTGACGCTGAGAATCGGAGAAGTAAGCCGGAACGGTAATTACAGCTTCCGTAACTTCTTGTCCCAAATAATCCTCAGCAGTTTTCTTCATTTTCTGAAGAATCATAGCTGAAATTTCCTGCGGAGTATAAAGACGTCCGTCAATATCTACACGCGGCATGTTGTTGTCACCCTTAACAACCTTATAAGGCATACGGGCAATTTCTTTCTGAACCTGATCCCAACTTTCACCCATGAAACGTTTGATTGAGGATACGGTTCTTGTCGGGTTCGTGATAGCCTGACGTTTTGCAGGGTCACCCACTTTGCGCTCACCACCGTCAACGAATGCTACGATAGACGGAGTAGTGCGTTTTCCTTCACTATTTGCAATTACTACAGGTTCGTTTCCTTCGAATACAGAAACACAAGAGTTTGTAGTTCCTAAGTCAATACCAATAATTTTTCCCATGATCTTTAATATTTTATTTGTTATTATTCAAGTTTCAGTCGCCTGCCTTAGCAGCAGACGCCAATAAAAAGACAAACGTCGTGCCAAAATGTTCAGAGAGGTTGTAATTTTATAGGTTGGCAGAAAGGCTGTCAGTTTGGCAGAATATATCTCCTTTTTTCTGTCGAAAATTACCATTTGTTAATCGCTCCTTCAGGTAAAAGCACTACTTTTGTCGGCGAAAAAGCTGAGAGCTACAAGTGACAAGCTACAAGTGCCTTTCGGCATCATAGCGTAGCCACTCGTAGCTCGTAATTTGTAGCTCGTAACTAATATATCATGGAAAGAGATAGCATTGATTTTAAAAACACAGACATCGCGGCACTGTTCCGCAAATTATTACTTCCTACCGTACTTGGAATGATATTTTCTGCATTATTTGTCATTACAGACGGGATATTCGTTGGAAAAGGTATTGGTAGTGATGCCCTGGCAGCAGTAAATATAGTAGCCCCACTCTGGTTATTCTCCACCGGCATCGGATTAATGTTTGGTGTAGGAGCATCCGTTGTGGCATCTATTCATTTATCACACGGAAAAGTAAAAGCTGCCCGCATCAATATCACACAGTCTATAGCTGTATCTTCACTATTGCTGATATGTACCTCTACATTATTTTGTTCATTTGCTCCACAAGTAGTGCATCTTTTAGGTGGTTCTGAGCGCCTGACTCCACTGGCAGTAGAGTATATGCTTTGGTTTGTTCCCTTCTCGGTGTTCACTGCCTTGCTTAACTCGGGAATGTTTTTCCTGCGTTTGGACGGTTCACCCAACTTTGCCATGATGTGCAATGTGGTAGCTGCCGTTCTGAATATCATGCTTGATTACCTCTTTATCTTCCCTTTCGGATGGGGTATGTTCGGTGCAGCCATAGCCAGTGCTATCGGTACTACAGTGGGTGCATTAATGATAATCATCTACCTTTCCCGTCGCAAATGCGCCTTACGCTTTTACCCTGTAAAACTCACTCATAAAAGTATACAGCTGACCCGCCGCAACGTAGGATATATGTGCCGTTTGGGGTCTTCTGCATTCCTGTGCGAAGTAGCTATTGCTTGTATGATGTTCGTCGGAAATATAGTATTTATCCATTATTTGCAGGAAGAAGGTGTAGCAGCGTTCAGCATCGCGTGTTACTTCTTTCCTATTATATTTATGGTGTACAATGCCATTGCACAATCCGCTCAGCCCATTATCAGCTATAACCACGGACTACATGAAACTGCTCGTGTCCGCCGTGCCTACTTGTTGGCGCTGAAAACAGCCATCGGTTGCGGTGCTATTTTTGCATTCATAACCGCCCTGTTCAGTTCAGAAATTGTTTCCATGTTCATCGACCGCAGTTATCCGGCCTATGAGATAGCCAGTAAGGGACTTCCTTTGTATGCTACCGGATTTATTTTCTTTGCCATCAATATCGTATCTATCGGATATTTCCAAAGTGTAGAACGGGCACGCTATGCCACTATCATTACCTTATTACGTGGGGTCGTTCTGCTAACGGCCTGTTTCTTTGTACTTCCTCTGCTCTTTGGCAACCCGGGCATTTGGCTGGCAACTCCTTTAGCTGAGTTACTAACCACCCTTTTCATTCTTATTATTTATATAAGAGCGAAAAGGGAGTGCAAAAAAATATAGTATCTTTGCCACATGGAAACGATGATAAAGAAATTCTGCCAAAGATACAGACTTCCGGAAAAAAGCCTGCATGAACTTTTGTCACACATGACAGAATATCATTTCGGCAAAGGAGAGTTAATTGTGAAAGAGGGAGAACGGAATATCAACTTCTACATTCTTAAGAAAGGTATTTGGCGTGCTTATTATATGATAGACGGAACAGAAAGTTCTCTATGGTTTGCCGGAACAGGTGAAATAGCCTTTTCGTCCTGGGGATATGTCAATAATGAAATTTCACAGGTAAACATCGAATCTGTGAATGAAAGTACTGCTTACTGTATTGCCAAACCAGATTTAGAAGAGCTCTTCAATAGTTCCATAGAGTTATCCAACTTCGGTCGGAAAATCTTTGAACAGGAAATTCTATTCATTGACAGCTACACATTGGCATATGGTACTCCAAGTGCCAAAGAACGTTACCTAACCTTGATGGAAGAGAACCCGGAACTATTGCAATATGTTCCATTGAAACATCTGGCATCGTATCTATACATTACTCCACAGTCATTGAGCAGAATACGGGCAGGATTAAAAAGAAGAAGATAACCCCATAGAACCATTATAGGTTTAACCACTTCTTCCCCTATCAACTCCATACCCGAACCGTACTTACTCCGTACCTGCTCCGTACATTCTCCACTCAGAGGTACCTTTATACGGAGCAGGTACGGAGTAGGTACGGTTCGGGTACGGACCTGATATGTTTCAGGTATGAATCGGACACCATGAAAAAAGATATAAAACAGTACTCATATGGATATAAATCAGATTATTGATCATATAGGCAAACTCCCGGAAACGTCAAAGAATACGTTAAAAGAGATTATTTCTGAAGTTACTTATCCCAAAGGACATATTTTATTTAAAGCAGATAAAGTGGAAACCAAAATATACTTCATCAAGAAAGGTATTGTCCGCGCTTATACAGAGTTAGCTGACAATGAGATTACATTCTGGTTCGGACGCGAAGGCGACACAGTAGTCTCAATGAAAAGTTATGTATCCAACCAAAGAGGCTATGAGAATATAGAGCTTCTGGAGGAATGTGAACTATACGAAATGAAAAAACAATCCTTGCATGAACTATTCAGCAAGGACATACACATTGCTAATTGGGGAAGAGAATTTGCAGAACAGGAACTGTTAAAAACAGAGGAAAGATTTATCGGCAGACAATTCAAAACATCTCTGGAACGTTATAGGGACCTGATGAATCATACTCCAGATCTGTTGCAAAGAGTACAATTAGGTTATATAGCTTCTTACCTTGGCATTACCCAAGTCAGCTTAAGCCGTATCCGGGCCAAATTCAGGTAAATCACTTTTTATCATTTGTTAAATAACAAGTCAAAACAATTCATGAACTTTGCACAAAAAAACGAAAGTTATGAGTTGGATATATTTGATTGTAGCCGGATTGTTCGAAGTAGCATTTACATCGTGCATGGGCAAGGTAAAAGAAACAACAGGCAGTGAAATGTACTGGTGGTTCACCGGTTTCTTAATATCTATGAGTATAAGCATGTTCTTACTGATAAAAGCAACACAAACCCTGCCTATTGGTACGGCTTATGCAGTGTGGACGGGAATAGGTGCAGTGGGAACTGTATTAGCAGGCATACTGATATTCAAAGAGCCTGCTACCGTATGGAGATTACTTTTCATTGTAACGTTGATCGGTTCGATCATCGGCTTAAAAGTTGTTTCTCATTAAAACTAAAAAACGGGATGCCAATTAGATATTGACATCCCGTTTTTCTATATTCAGTTTTTACGGATTACTTCTTCACCAACACCATCACCAGCGTATTGTCTGCATCATAAAGTCCGATACCGCCGCCTGCCAGCTTACCGAAAGACTTTACTTCATTCAGCGCTTTCATCACACGACCTTCTACTTCCATATCCGGACAAGCCATCATCGTACTGATAAGCTGCGGGAAAGAGATAGCAGAGGAATTCTCATTATCTGCAACAAATCCACCGTTAATAAGATTACAACCGGCATTACCGTGTATTCTCTTCTCTGAAAGATTAAATTCAATGAACGGTTGCTTCTCCATACCTTCGGGAATGGCCTGACCACCGGCTTCAGAAATCATCCACTTACCACTCAAATCTGATAATTTCACAGTAGAAGCTTTCTTTTGTAATACAATAATAGGGCGATTAGACGAACCGCACAAGGCAATGTTCTCCTTGCCCAGTTTTTTATATTTTTTCACTTGTCCTAAAGCAGACAAAACGTTTTGTTCCAAGGCCATATCCGGACAAGCCATGCGTGTGCTTGCCATGGCACCGAGATCAATTGTACCAGGTTTAGCATTCACATCAAACGAACCCATCATACGATTGCAACCACTGTTACCGAATACTTTTCCGGTAGCTGTATCAAAACCGATAAAAGGGAATTCCTGATTAGGAGCAGGCACTACAGCAGCACCATTTATTTCAATAATATTCCATTCACCACTGATGGAGGATAGTGTCGCAGCATCCTTGGACGAGCGACAAGATGACAGAGCTACCAAAGCCCCTGCCATACAGAAAGAAAACAAAACTTTCTTCATTGTTATTCGTTGTTTAAGTTAATTTTACGGGGCAAATATAGTGCAAACTAGGCTTATAAGCAAATTTATTTGCATGATGCCAAGGTATAGCCTATATTCATAGTAAGAAAATATATGTAAAATAACCCAAATACAAGCAGTTTGTTTAGAAATAGAGGCTTTTTCTAAAAAGTATTTAGTAGGATTTTAATGTTTATCTGCGAATTAAACCCTATATTTGCTCACCAATAAAAAAGAAGTTCCCCGTCAAGGGAAACATACTTTTTATCATGAAATGGAGACGGAAAGATTCCGTCCTTTAGTTTATAATTTGTAACTCGTAATTTGTTATTAAAAGAAATGGGTAAAGTTCTTATTATCGGTGCAGGCGGTGTAGGTACCGTCGTTGCACACAAGGTGGCTCAAAATCCGGATGTATTCACTGAGATTATGATTGCCAGCCGCACAAAGTCCAAATGCGACGCTATCGTAAAAGCAATCGGTAACCCTAACATACAGACCGCACAGGTGGATGCCGACAATGTAGATGAACTGGTAGCTCTCTTTAATAGCTTCAAACCCGAAATCGTCATAAACGTAGCACTCCCTTATCAGGATCTTACCATTATGGAAGCTTGCCTCAAAAGCGGAGTTAATTACCTGGACACCGCCAACTATGAACCAAAAGATGTGGCTCACTTTGAATACAGTTGGCAATGGGCATACAAGAAACGTTTTGAGGATGCCGGATTGACCGCTATCCTGGGTTGCGGTTTCGACCCGGGTGTAAGTGGCATTTATACTGCCTATGCTGCCAAGCATTATTTTGATGAAATGCAGTATCTGGATATTGTAGACTGTAATGCAGGCAATCATCACAAGGCATTTGCCACGAATTTCAATCCGGAAATCAACATCCGTGAGATCACACAGAACGGACGTTATTACGAAAATGGAGAATGGGTAACTACTCAACCTCTGGAAATCCATAAAGATCTGACGTACCCGAATATCGGACCACGTGACTCTTATCTTTTATATCACGAAGAATTGGAATCTTTGGTGAAAAACTTCCCAACCATTAAACGTGCACGTTTCTGGATGACTTTCGGTCAGGAATATCTGACTCACCTGCGAGTAATCCAAAATATTGGTATGGCGCGCATCGACGAAGTGGATTATAACGGAGTGAAGATTGTTCCGTTACAATTCCTGAAAGCCGTATTGCCCAACCCGCAAGACCTGGGTGAAAATTACGAAGGAGAAACTTCCATCGGTTGCCGTATCCGTGGTCTGAAAGATGGTAAAGAACGCACTTACTACGTTTACAATAATTGCAGCCACCAGGAAGCCTATAAGGAAACCGGTATGCAAGGGGTAAGCTATACAACAGGTGTTCCTGCCATGATAGGTGCCATGATGTTCCTCAAAGGACTATGGAAGAAGCCGGGGGTATGGAACGTGGAAGAGTTTAATCCGGACCCGTTCATGGAACAATTAAACAAACAAGGATTGCCGTGGCATGAGGTGTTTGATAAAGATTTGGAAGTATAAATCTTCATTCTTATTTTTTTATTTTTAAATTTAAATGCACTATGCAAGTCGGAGATAAAGCGCCCGAAGTACTGGGCATCAATGAAAAAGGCGAAGAAATCCGCCTCAGCAACTATAAAGGAAAAAAGATAGTTCTTTATTTCTATCCTAAAGATATGACTTCGGGATGTACGGCACAGGCCTGCAACCTGCGCGATAACTATTCTGAACTACGCAAAGCCGGTTACGAGGTAATTGGTGTAAGCGTGGATAATGAAAAGTCGCACCAGAAATTTATAGAGAAAAATGATCTACCCTTTCCGCTGATTGCAGATACGGACAAGAAACTCGTAGAGCAATTCGGAGTATGGGGAGAAAAGAGTATGTACGGACGTAAGTATATGGGTACTTTCCGCACCACCTTCATTATAAATGAAGAAGGAGTGATAGAGCGAATTATCACGCCGAAGGAAGTAAAAACCAAAGACCACGCCGCACAAATCCTGTAAGGTACGATTTGAAGATTTACGATTGAAGTTAGATATTGTGAGGTAGACTAAAATCGTAAATCGCTAAATAAATATCGTAAATAGTAGAATTGTAAATAAACTAATTTGAATCGTAATTCGTAAAATCGTAAACATAAAGATGGCAAAGAAAGACGAACTTAATTTTGAGAACGAAAATAAAATAGCACCAAGCGAAAAGCTGAAAGCTTTGCAGGCAGCTATGGACAAGATAGAAAAGAGCTTCGGCAAGGGTTCTATCATGAAAATGGGAGACGAAAGCGTCGAACAAGTAGAAGTAATCCCCTCAGGCTCTATCGGACTGAATGTAGCACTCGGCGTTGGCGGCTATCCCCGCGGACGTATTATTGAAATTTATGGTCCGGAATCTTCCGGTAAAACGACTCTGGCTATCCATGCCATTGCCGAAGCACAAAAAGCAGGTGGCATTGCCGCATTCATTGATGCAGAACATGCATTCGACCGTTTCTATGCTGCCAAGTTGGGTGTAGATGTAGACAACTTATTGATTTCTCAACCGGACAATGGAGAACAAGCTCTAGAAATTGCAGAACAGCTGATCCGTTCTTCTGCAATCGATATTATCGTTGTAGACTCTGTAGCTGCTCTGACTCCAAAAGCTGAAATCGAAGGTGACATGGGTGACAATAAGGTTGGTTTGCAAGCCCGTCTGATGTCTCAAGCATTGCGTAAACTAACAGCAGCCGTAAGCAAGACACGTACCACATGTATCTTCATCAATCAGTTGCGTGAAAAGATTGGCGTTATGTTTGGTAATCCTGAAACAACTACTGGTGGTAATGCCTTAAAGTTCTATGCTTCGGTACGTCTGGATATTCGCGGAAGTCAGGCTATCAAGAATGGTGACGAAGTATTAGGCAAGCAGACTAAAGTAAAAGTAGTAAAAAACAAAGTGGCACCTCCTTTCCGTAGAGCAGAATTTGATATCATGTTCGGTGAAGGTATTTCCCGCGCCGGTGAAATCATTGATCTGGGTGCAGATTTGGGTATCATCAAGAAAAGCGGTTCCTGGTTCAGCTATAATGAAACGAAACTGGCACAGGGACGTGATGCAGCCAAACAAGTGGTTGCCGATAATCCGGAACTGGCAGAAGAACTGGAAGGATTGATTTTCGAAGCACTTAGAAAAGACAAATAATTTCACAATAAAGGGGGGAACCGGAATCGGCTCCCCCTTTCAACAAACTATTTACACCTATCAGCAGATGGCCTCATTCCAAGTCTTCCAAACGCTTTTCCAGCATCTCCATGCTTTCCTCAAATCGTTTCCAGGTATCGGCATCCATCTGTTTCTTTAAATATTCGCTATCTTTCAATTTACCTAAGTCTTTCAAACTCTTCAATCCTTTCAGGCTTTCCAGGCTTTTTAAGCTTTCCAGACTCTTTAAACCTTCCAAGCCTTGTAAACCCTCTAATCCTTGCAAACCATTCAAAACGCCCAAATCGGCCAAATCAAGAGTACCATCTACGATACGATATACATTCCCTCCCTCATTCATACTTGTATTCTGATACATCATGATATTCTGAATATCCTTTAAAGTCATTTCGCCTTCCAGATAAACAAACTTCAAGTTGGCAGCACCATCAATAATCATAATCAGCTCTTTTACTTTATCCCCTTTCCTATTAATATAAAATTCGGAACTGGATACGGTACCTTTCTGCTTCATCAGCAACTCATATTTAGAGGACTGCACCAATGCACGCAAATCCTTACGCATGTCTTTCTTGATATTGCTATCCATCGTAGAAAGAATCTGCACACAATCCAACTTACCGGATACCTTTCCTATATAGATATCTTTCGTAAACAGGTTAGGATTCATTTCAATCATTGCCTTTGAGATATAAACGGAAGAGACACCTTTCATATCATTGTAGGTGTTGAATATATTTTTCTGCGCTTGGCAGAGCAGGGGTAACATTAGCAGCACACCTGCCAATAAAATTTTGTTGAGTTTCATAATCATTTATCTTTGTATTTCTTTTTTTATTTCCTGATTTACTTTCTTCATATCAACCTGCGTCTCCTTCACCTGAGCAATGCCTTGGTTCAGATTGGTGGAAACTTCCATTAAAGTAGCTTGCAGCACCTGATAGGCTTCTTCCGGATCAGAGAATGTATCTTGCGGTGTAGGCGGACACACACCTCTTCCGATATTTTCAACCCCATATCCTATGCCGATAATCACCAATATGGTAGCTGCAACACTTCCAATCCACCGCCAGTTGCGTTTGGACTTGTTAGGACTGAAGAACCGTTGCTCTTCCTCAGCCTTTTCATCAATCAGCAGGCTTAGTTTATCCCCCAGCCCCTCAGGAACTTCCACATCTCTATCTGCGTCTTGGTAAAGGCTAAGAAAAATTTCTTTATCCTTCTGCAGATGTTCAGGTACTTCCGTTGTTCTGAAATAATCTCTCAACGCCTCTTCCTGGCTCTCGGTAGTGTTCCCCTCGTAAAACTCGGCGAGCAGCCTTTCAATTTCCTCGACTTTCATAGTTATTCCATTTATTAAATTCCTCACGTATTCTTTTCCTCGCCCGAGACAGCAGTACACGGACATTTGTAGAATTCAACCCGGTCACTTGTTCTATCTCTTCGTAAGAGCATCCTTTGACGTCACGCAGATTCACAATCCGTTGCTGCTGTTCGGGCAAGTGGGCAATGATATCTTTTACTTGCCGTACTTCATCGCGCACTTCCAGGTTATCACTTTGAGAAATATCCTGCACAGCAGTTAATTCTACCGTCTGCTTGGATAAGACATATTTTCCTGAACGAAGCAAATCAAAGCACATATTCTTTACCAAAGTGACACTGAACGCTTCCGGATTGCTGATAACCGTCAATCCTTCTCGCTTATCCCATAGCTTCAGATAGGCTTCCTGAACCAGATCCTCCGCATCGGCCGCATTCTCCAGTAGCCGATAGGCTACACAGTACAGCTTGCGGTGGTAAGGCAGAAACTCATTTTTAAAACTTTCAGCATCCATGGGCTTTTTCTGTATCTCAATCCTGTTATTTCTTGTATCTATTTGTCAGACGTAAAGGAACGGAACTTTGTTACAAAGAAAATGAATTTTATAAAAAAAATGCGGCAAAAGAAAAAAACTTCTGCCGCACACCTTATTAATAAGTGGTTTCTTTAGAACCAATAAATATATGCCAGAGTACTTACACTGATTGTAATCCATAGCAACACACCTTGAATAAGCGGTTTGATACCCACTGCCTTTAATACATCACGCGAAAGGGAAGCTCCAATAAAGAACAGAGTGATAGTCAATGTCTTTCTGGCCAAACTATTAATTCCCTCTCCTATCATAATTCCGGTTTCCGAGGAACTCAACACATACGTATTGAATACCATAGCCAGAATGAAGAAGAAAATAAACCAGGGAATACTGATTTTCTGTCCCTTACTCTTAAAGACGAAAGAAGTAATCAATGCCAGAGGAATAATCCACAAAGCACGTGTCAATTTAATAGTAGTAGCTATTTGCAGCGCTTCTTCGCCATAAGCAGCACCGGCACCCACTACAGAACTCGTATCATGTATAGCAATTGCTGCCCATGTTCCAAATTCCTGCTGGCTCATATCCAGGGCATGGCCAATAACCGGAAAGATAAACAGTGCAATAGCGTTCAGAATAAAGATAGTTCCTAATGCTACGGACATCTCTGTATCTTTCGCTCTCAACACAGGACCTACTGCGGCAATGGCACTACCGCCACAAATAGCCGTACCGGAACTGATAAGATAGGAAGTATCACGATCTACTTTTAAAAATTTACGACCGATAAACCAACCGATAAGCATGGTACCCACTACTGAAATAATAGTGAACTCCATTCCTTCTTTGCCGGAAGCCAGAGATGCCTGGAGATTCATTCCGAAACCCAGTCCTACCACTGAATATTGCAAAAGATATTTAGATACTTTCTTATTGAACTTTGGATGTGCCTGCCCACTCGACAAAGCAAAAATTAATCCCAGAAACAAGGCGACAGGAGGTGTCACCCAAGTAGAATAACCGGGAATATAATCCAATAATAAGAAAGCTGATAAAAGCACTACTAAAGACACATAAGTAATTTTGTTCTTCCGTTGAAGATATGCCAGAGTACTTACACTCGCAGTTTGAATTGAAGCCATAATTTTTCTTGTATATCAATATTTATATTATTTCTGTTTTCGGGTGCAAAGGTAGGCTTCTTTACCTATATACACCAATTGTATCTATTTATGTGCTATAACTTGTTGTTATGGTGTGTAGCAAACTGCATAAAGACTTGAGAGAGCCCACTCTCCTGCCCCTGGGGTTGTGCAAAACTAAATTCACGAAGCATAGCCATATCTTTTATTTCGACAACACGCAACTGTCCGGCATAGAGTTCACGGGTAATGGAACGAATGGAAACAATACCCATACAATCAGTATGTTCCAAAAAAAGTTTAATGCTTTCCGTACTGCCCAGATACATTAAAACCTGAAGAGACGATAACTTTATATTATGTTGCAATAATGCCCTCTCAAAAACATCCAATGTACCCGATCCCCTTTCACGAAGCACCAAAGGAATATGAAGCAATTCTTCGGGAGTAATTTCTTCACCGACCTGCAGTTTACTTCCCGTGCGTATCACAGCCACCAGCTCATCTTCAAGAAAAGTTGTGTATTTCAAATTGGGTAAGCGAAAAACGCCTTCCACCAGTCCCAGATCAATGCGGTGCTCTTGTAAAGCAGCTTCTATCTCCCGCGAATTACCATTCATCAGCGAAAGGTTTACTTGCGGGAATTTCTTAATGAAACTGGCAAGTAATGGCGGCAAGACGTATTGAGCAATTGTAGTACTGGCCCCCAAACGCAGTTCTCCCGTATATTCGTTATGCAGCAGATGCATTTCATATTCCAGTCGCTTATAATCTTCCAGAATACGCTCACAATGCTCCAGCAGCAACTTACCAGCTTCCGTCAAGCTGATTTTACTACCTTGCCTATCAAACAGACGCACCTGATAGGTACTCTCCAACTCTTGTATATGCTTTGTAATGGCAGGCTGACTGACAAACAACTCTTGCGAAGCTTTCGTGAAACTCAGATTCTTCGCCACAGATTGAAATACTTTTAATCGAAAATCAGACACGGAGTTAGTGATTAAGGATTAATAATAGGTGATTAAAACAGGACTATTCCAATTCTTCGGCTTTAATGCCTAACGCACGCATCATGGAATAACCCAATAAATCCCATTTGCAACCCAGAGGACGGGCCGGTTCATCCATATTGAAAAGGAATACTTCTTTCGATTTTTCCGGATCAGCTTCCCTTAGATGCTCTTCAAGAACCTCCATAAGTTTAGCACCGTAATCATCTATAAACGGAACCAGCATAAGACGCTTCACATCAGCAGAATCAAGTGCAATATTCAGCAGATCAAGATAGAGGTTCGCCCGGGAAACAAGTCCCTCAGAAGATACAGAAGTGAATGAAAACTCACCTAACTGATTTGTAAACCCTACCCCATTTAGATCTTTATTCAAATCTGCAGGATCACAATGAAGCAATTTATCAGTCTGCCCATCATGTACAAAAAGTACTCCGATATTGTTTTCTTTATCACGAACCCCAGAATCGAGTGCCAGATAAGAAGCCCATTCTTCCACATAGATATTCTGCAAGGGGCGTCCCAACTGTAATTCAAAGTATCTCTTTAAGTCCTTAACCACATCATTGAAATATGCTACATCCACCAGTATCACATTCTCTGCGAACTTTACATCTTCTGCCATAATATATTCTATTCTATTTTTTGAGGGATAAAGATACAATAATCCTTTTAGCCCTGCATAAAATTTATTCAAAAATTAAACGATACGAGGAGAAGTTGGCAAGTTAACTTCCTTTCTTTCCCAGCATGGGCAAGACGATGATCTTGTACATTGGCACCACATACGGATGATAAATATTTATACAACAATATATTTGTGAGATCAGTCGCATACTTAGGGTATCTCAGTATGATACTTAGGGTACCTCAGTATGATACTGAGACTACCTCAGTCGTATACTGAGATATCATCATTATAATACATCTGATAATCAGTTGTTTAGCAAACACCCTTTCAGTATTAAGAAATTAAGACAAATAAGTTGTTTAAAATAATAAATTATTTCCTTTCTGTACAATTTTGAAGTAACCTTGCCACTATATCATCTTAGTTTCGGCAAAAGTTATATAGACAACACACGTAGACATTTTGTCACTATTATTCACCTATTAACTGTAATTTTGTCATAAATAGGCTATTGGCAAATCTTTTGCGCCCGTTTAGGTGTTATTGAAAATGAAAAATAGAAAGGAGATATAAGATATGAACTTTAACAATTTTACCATTAAATCGCAAGAGGCTGTGCAAGAAGCACTGAACCTGGCCAAAAGCCGTGGACAGCAAGCCATCGAACCGGTTCATGTGATGCAGGGAGTAATGAAGGTAGGCGAAAACGTCACTAACTTCATCTTCCAGAAGCTGGGCATGAATGGTCAACAGATTGCACTTGTACTTGACAAACAAACAGACTCTTTGCCCAAAGTTTCGGGCGGAGAACCTTACTTGAGTCGCGAGACAAATGAGGTATTCCAGAAAGCTACCCAATATTCCAAAGAAATGGGTGATGAGTTTGTTTCACTGGAGCATCTGCTGCTGGCATTACTCACTGTAAAAAGTACCGTTTCTACCATCCTGAAAGATGCAGGAATGACGGAACGTGAACTTCGTAATGCTATCACCGAATTGCGTAAAGGAGAAAAAGTGACTTCACAATCCAGTGAAGACACTTATCAGTCACTTGAAAAGTATGCTATCAACCTGAACGAAGCCGCCCGAAGCGGTAAGCTCGACCCTGTTATCGGCCGTGACGAAGAAATCCGGCGTGTATTGCAGATTCTGAGCCGTCGTACCAAAAACAATCCTATACTAATAGGTGAACCGGGTACCGGTAAGACTGCCATTGTAGAAGGGCTTGCCCATCGTATTCTGCGCGGTGACGTGCCTGAAAACCTGAAGAATAAACAAGTTTATTCACTGGATATGGGAGCATTGGTTGCCGGTGCTAAATACAAAGGCGAGTTTGAGGAACGTTTGAAAGCCGTTATTAATGAGGTGAAGAAATCAGAAGGAGACATAATTCTCTTTATTGATGAAATCCACACTTTGGTTGGTGCCGGAAAAGGTGAAGGTGCTATGGATGCCGCCAACATCCTGAAACCTGCACTGGCTCGTGGCGAACTGAGAAGTATCGGTGCAACTACCCTCGACGAGTATCAAAAGTACTTTGAAAAGGACAAAGCATTGGAACGTCGTTTCCAGATAGTGTATGTCAATGAACCGGATACGCTGAGTACTATCTCCATCCTGCGTGGTCTGAAAGAACGTTATGAAAACCACCACCATGTACGGATTAAAGACGATGCCATCATTGCCGCTGTGGAGTTGAGTAACCGTTATATCACAGATCGTTTCTTACCGGATAAGGCTATCGACCTGATGGACGAAGCCGCCGCTAAGTTGCGTATGGAAGTAGATTCCGTACCGGAAGAGTTGGATGAAATTTCCCGCAAGATCAAACAGTTGGAGATTGAGCGCGAAGCCATTAAACGTGAAAACGACAAACCGAAACTGGAACAAATCGGTAAGGAACTTGCCGAACTGAAAGAACAGGAAAAATCGCACAAAGCGAAATGGCAAAGTGAGAAGACATTGGTCAACAAGATACAACAGAATAAGGTTGAAATCGAAAACCTTAAATTTGAAGCTGACAAGGCGGAACGTGAAGGTGACTACGGCAAAGTAGCCGAAATCCGTTATGGTAAACTACAAGCTTTGAACAAGGAAATCGAAGATACTCAAAAAGAACTTCACATGATGCAAGGCGATAAAGCCATGATTAAGGAAGAAGTAGACGCTGAGGATATTGCAGATGTTGTATCCCGTTGGACAGGTATTCCGGTCAGCAAGATGTTGCAAAGTGAAAAAGACAAATTGTTGCATCTGGAAGATGAACTTCACCAACGCGTGATTGGTCAGGATGAAGCTATCGAAGCGGTCGCTGATGCTGTACGCCGTAGCCGTGCCGGCCTGCAAGATCCGAAGCGACCGATTGGTTCGTTTATCTTCCTCGGTACTACCGGTGTTGGTAAAACGGAACTTGCCAAGGCTCTTGCCGAGTTCCTCTTCGATGACGAGTCTATGATGACGCGTATCGATATGAGTGAATATCAGGAAAAGCATAGTGTATCTCGTCTGGTCGGAGCGCCTCCGGGATATGTAGGTTACGATGAAGGTGGCCAGTTAACCGAAGCTATCCGCCGCAAGCCCTATTCAGTCGTACTGTTCGACGAAATAGAGAAAGCACATCCGGATGTATTCAATATCTTACTTCAGGTATTGGACGACGGACGCCTGACGGATAACAAAGGACGTGTGGTAAACTTCAAGAATACCATCATTATCATGACATCTAACATGGGTAGTGCTTATATCCAAAGTCAGATGGAAAAGCTGAATGGTACCAACAAGGAGCAGATAATTGAAGAAACGAAGAAGGAAGTGATGAATATGTTGAAGAAGACAATTCGCCCGGAATTCCTGAACCGTATTGACGAAACAATTATGTTCCTGCCACTGACCGAAAGCGAAATCAAGCAGATTGTGGTACTTCAGATAAAAGGTGTACAAAAGATGCTTGCCCAAAATGGTGTGGAATTGATATTGACGGAAAGAGCTATAGAATTCCTGACGAAGGTAGGATATGATCCTGAGTTTGGTGCTCGTCCTGTAAAACGGGCTATCCAACATTACTTGCTGAATGACTTGTCTAAGAAGCTGTTATCTCAGGAAGTAGACCGTAGCAAACCGATTACAGTCGATGCCAGCGGTGAAGGGTTAGTATTTAAAAATTAAACCTAAAAAACGGAGATAAAAAAGGCTGTCTTGTTTCTGGATGAAATGTACTTCAGAACTAACAAGACAGCCTTTTTCTCATTTTATAGCAAGTTGCTTAACAACTGGTGTAGATAAGGGATGCGTCACAACCAACACATAATCTCCTGCACATGGCAAATCAAAAGAAATATTTTCTTCTTTCGCCTGCTTTACATCGATCACCTTTCCCCGGATATGGTATAAACAAAGCGTAGCGTTAGGCAACACTCCACCCACATATATCTTACCAGCAGTTTTATCTACCTGTACTGTTACGCTCTTATGTTCTTCCATCTTATCATTGCCAACCTCAAGTTCCCTCTCAAGGCAGTAAATTCATAATAAAAAAGCGTGGGAACTGTTGTTATTATTGTACCTGGGGCTCTGGACTGCCACTATTCAAATAATATACAACAACCCACGCTCCGAACTATATATACATGTACATATACAACAGAGCATGAACGTTTGTTGTCTATTATCCTTGAATAGCGTGAAATTGTCCAGATTTCAAGTACAAGATAATATTAAACGCTTTTATCTATAATTATCCTTCAATTATTGTAAAGGGAGGTCACTACCTACCCTGCATTTCAGGATGGCAACAAAGGTAGAAAAAAAGTAGTCAAAATTAAAGCTACAGCATAAAAAAAAGCGAATTATCCGAGATGTCCCGCATAATCCGCTTTTCTATAAAAAGAATAGCTTGTTTTTAATTTTATTCTTCTGTTTTTTCTTCAGTAGCTTCAACTTCTGCAGCCTCTTCGAAATCAGTCATTCCGCAAGCAACTAACAGGTTGTACCAGGAAATAAGTTTTTTGATGTCCGTCACATAAACACGGTCCCGATCGAAAGTCGGCAGAACTTCTCCCAAATAAGCACGAAGGTCATCAGCAGTGGCTTTTTTCAGATCCATCACTACAGCTGCACCGTTTTCTTTCTCTTTCATGGCAAGTAATACATCCTTCAAAGGCACATCGTCCGTATCCGTATACATGGCAATATCGCCCAAAGATATTATTTTCTCGTTACCATAAGCAGGGAAACGTTTCTTGTCTGTAAGTGATTCTACAATCAACATATTTCTACCTTGTGAAATGAGTTTATACAATCCCGGTTTACCGGAGATAGACAAAATAGTCTTCAACATAGTATGTTCTATTTTTTATTAGTAATATTTTATTTTTTCGGTGGGCAAAGGTAAGCAATATTTTTAGATAGAGAAGTTATTAGTTCTAAAACCTGCGGAATTAACGGAGTTTCACCGTCGTTTACAATTACAAAATCAGCCTGGATACGCTTATCTTCATCACTCATCTGGCTACGAACACGACGTTCCACTAATTCCCGCGGAGCAGTATCACGCTGCATGGCACGGGCTATACGGATTTCCTCGGGTGCATATACCATAATTACAGCATCTACCTCACCTGCAAATCCGGCTTCAATCAGAATTGCAGACTCCATCCCTACTATCGGATATGTATCGTGTCGCTTTACCCATTGATGAAAATCATCCCGCACCCGTGGATGAATAATACCGTTTACAGTACGGATATGTTCGGAGTTACCAAATATATAGGAAGCAAGCAAGGGTTTATTCAACTCTCCACCGGTATAAATATCTTCTCCCAATAAAGCTATCAGTTCCCGGCGAATCAAAGAGTCCGAAACAGTCAGGCGCTTGGATTCAATATCCGAGATATAAACAGGGACCCCCATCACTTCCAGTAGTCGGGAAACTACACTTTTTCCACTACCGATTCCACCAGTTATACCTATCTTAATTGCCATAATCAGGAGATACTTGCTCAATAAGGAAATCTATCTGTTCCGGACTGATGCGTATCTGGTTTACGCCTTTCGGCACTGATCTTAATTTCACCGTATACTTATCCGAACCTAATTTCAGAAGCTCTTCATAAGAAACATTGATATGAAAATCACTTGCTGTTATTTGGCGGAAATGACTCAAACCAACCTGGAAAGTAACATTCACTTTTGATGGAAATGCACGCAACACTTTGCCTGCAGGAAAGTTAACACCTCGCAAAGGAACTTCCACAGTTTTCTCAGTATAAATATCCACAGGAAAAATCATCTCCACAGAAGCTGGCACAAACTTAACCCCTTTCTGAGCAAGCAAAGGAATTTGCCTCTTCAATGTATCAGAGACATCTTCAAATTTCACCTTCTGTGTATAGGCAATGGTTATCGTATCCAATACACCTGCAGGTGCGTAAGCCAATACAGAATCAGGCGTACAAATTGTATCGGAAATATAATACTGGCGTCCGGCACTTACTGTTCCCTGTAACTTCACCGGAACTAATTTGGAGTCTCCGGTAGAATAGATATACTCTAACGTATCGGGTTTCACAGAAAGTAATTTTGTAGATATATTCAATTGGTTGAGCAATCTTTTCTCAAACTGCGAAGAATAGATACGTACATGGTTATCCTTCCCTTTATAATCAGAAAAATCCAGAGTAATAGGGAAAAAGCTCTTTCCAAGCATATAGTTGAGTAACACCGTACCTTTATCTTTCACTCGGATATGCAGTTCGGAAGGAGGTTCAGAAGTGATAACAATATTATTAGGAACTCCTTTCAGACGTACCGGAATAGAGAATTCCGTTTCATAGTCATTATTTAATGTCTGAAGCAGCCAAAAGCCACTGGCTATAAAGAAGAAGAATAAAAAAATTAAGAACTCTCTGCTCTTATCACTGAGCAGAAAGTCCTTAATTTTTCTCGCAGTTTTTAAATATATGCGTTTTATGTTCCTACGATCAATCATAGGCTCATTATTAAAAATTATTTAGCAGCCTGATTACTGTTAGCATCTGCAGCTGCTGCAAATATAGAATTCTTATCAATTCTAATCTTAACGTTAGAAGCGATTTCAAGTACTATATCATTATCATTAATCTCTTTGATAATACCATGGATACCGCCGGCAGTAATCACCTTTTGGTTTACCTGAAGCGATTTGCGGAAGTTTGCAATTTCTTTTTGCTTTTTGTTTTGTGGACGAATCATGAAAAAATACATGATAGCAAACATAGCAATCAGAAGAATCCACATCATGCTACCACCACCAGGGGCTGCGGCAGGAGCTTGCAAGAATACGGTCATTAAATTCATAAATTATTCGTTTTTAGTTTTTAATACTCAACAAAGATATCAGTTTTTAGCCAACTTACCTTCTTTTTTTAATTGATTAACTATTCCGTCTAATGTACCATTTACGAAACTTCCGCTCTTCATCGTACTATAGACTTTAGCAATCTCTACATACTCATTTAACGAAACACTCACAGGAATGTTCGGAAAACTTAGAATTTCCGCTAATGCACATTGCATTATTATAACGTCCATAAAGGCTACACGATCCAAATCCCAATTACGAGTATTCTCACTGATCAGATGACGATAGTAGTCGCAGTTCAAAATAGCACGACGGAACAAACGACGAGCAAACTCCTGGTCCTCCTCATCTTTGAACTCAGGCAACAAAGTCTGATTGGCCCCATTCTTTTCCTCAAAACGTTTGATTGTCTTCAGAACAAAAGTATCTACGATTTCCTTGTCATCATTCCAATAAAGACTCTGGTCTTCCAACAAAGCATCCAATGCTTCGTTATTAAATATAAATGCTTTATAGAGCTTTCTCCATAATTCACGGTCTGTTTCATAAGACTTATCAGGCGAAGCCATATATTCCTTATATATATCAGAAGTTATAATCTTCTCATACAAACCCTTGATAAAGTCTTCGTCATTTGTCCACGACCGTTTTTGGTTGGCAGCAAAATCAAGCAACTGCTTATTCACTTCCAACTGAGAAACGAACTTGTTTTCTACGAATTTCATGTTGGGATACAACTCCTCCGCGGTCGGAGCTAACTTGGCTTTTGCCGCATCAATGCGTTTTTGTGCGTAAGTCGTCAGAGCCACCATCAGCATCAGCAAATAATTATAAAGGTCATACGCTTTCGAAAGACTAAAGAATAATTCTTTCTCCGCTGAGTCTAAATTTTTACTGCCATTCTGATAATAAGCATATACAATCTGTATAATCTTAAGACGAATAAGAACTCTGTTAATCATAAATCTATTAATCAATACTGTTGTTAACGAGTTGCAAAAGTAGACATTTTTAATGAGTTTACGCAAATAAATCACATTTTTTAATGCAGATATTCATTATCCGGGCTTTTTCTTTTGACAGTTTAAAAAAAATCGTCATTTTTGAAGCCAATTACAACAAGAAACCTAAAATATGGAAGACTTAAAGAAAAAAGGAGCGGACATGAACGATAAGGAGATTGTATTCTCCAAATCCATTAAAGCAGGTAAACGAATCTACTATCTGGATGTAAAAAAGAACAGAAAAGATGAAATGTTTCTCGCAATCACTGAAAGCAAGAAAGTGGTGACTGGTGAAGGCGAAGATGCGCAGGTAAGTTTTGAGAAACATAAGATTTTCTTATATAGGGAAGATTTTGAAAAGTTCATGAACGGTCTGAATGAAGCTATTAATTTCATTAATCAGAAAGAAATGCTGGAAGTTATAGGCGATATGAATGCAAAAGCAGATGCAGAGAATGTTATAGATGCAGATGCCGATGCAAATATAGAGGCTGCACTGGAGGCTATAGCTGAAATGAATGAAAAAGGTATGGAATTGGACGGAGAAATCAAGATTGATATAGATTTTGAAGAGCCAACTCTTTGATAATTCAAAAAGAAGCTGTACTTTTGCACCGCTTTTTTGCAACATTGTGTGGTAACCCCACATCGTGCGATGGTGAATTAAGCAACAAAACAACTTAATTTAGAGTAACACAAAAAATTAAAGAAATGAAATCAATTGAAGTAAAAGGTACTGCAAGAACTATTGCAGAACGTTCTTCGGAACAAGCAAGAGCTTTGAAAGCTATTCGTAAAGACAACGGTGTACCCTGCGTACTCTACGGAGCAGGTGAAAACATTCACTTCACTGTACCCGCTGATGGTCTGCGCAACTTAGTTTATACTCCGCACATCTACGTAGTTGACCTCATAATCGATGGCAAGAAAATAAACGCTATCATGAAGGATATTCAATTCCACCCGGTAAAAGATACTATCCTGCACGTTGACTTCTATCAGATTGACGAATCTAAACCCATCGTTATGGAAGTTCCGGTACAAATGGAAGGTTTGGCAGAAGGTGTTAAAGCCGGTGGTAAGCTGGTATTGCAGATGCGTAAACTGAAAGTGAAAGCTTTATATAACGTTATTCCTGAGAAACTGACTATAAATGTTGCTCACTTGGGTCTGGGTAAGACTGTTAAAGTTGGTGAGTTGAGCTTCGAAGGTCTGGAATTGATGAATGCAAAAGAAGCTGTTGTATGCGCTGTTAAGCTGACTCGTGCTGCAAGAGGTGCCGCTGCTGCTGCAGGCAACTAATCAGTTCTTTCGTAAGAAAACATATTCCGGAACGCGGGTTAACGCAGAAGACGCAGATTACATTAATCCGCGAACGCTGCGGTAATCCGCGTTCCTCGTTTACTACTATTCTCATAGCATAGCTATTTATAGCTTATAGTTTTCTAAAAACATTATTCAGAAACATGAAATATTTAATTGTTGGATTAGGAAATATAGGTCCCGAATATCACGAAACCCGCCATAACATAGGTTTTATGGTAGTAGATGCATTGGCAAAAGAAGCAGGTGCCACTTTCAACGACGGACGTTACGGTTTTACCACTACCCTATCCGTCAAAGGACGCCAACTGTTATTACTAAAACCTTCTACATTCATGAACCTCAGCGGAAATGCCGTGCGTTACTGGATGCAGAAAGAAAACATTCCATTGGAAAATGTGTTAATAATAGTAGATGACCTCGCCCTACCTTTTGGAACTTTGCGCCTAAAAGGAAAAGGTAGCGATGCCGGACACAACGGTTTAAAACATATTGCTGCTATTCTGGGTACACAGAATTATGCCCGACTTCGTTTCGGTATCGGTAACGAATTTCCACGAGGCGGCCAAGTGGACTACGTGCTGGGACATTTTACCGAAGAAGATCAGAAAACGATGGATGAACGCCTGAAAACAGCAGGAGAGATCATCAAGAGTTTCTGCCTGGCAGGAATTGACATTACAATGAACCAATTTAATAAAAAGTAGTTGGCAGTTAACAACTACTTCCTCCTATAAATAATTATGAGTGAAGCAAGAATAGATAAATGGATGTGGGCCGTGCGTATTTTCAAAACACGCACCATCGCTGCCGAGGCATGTAAGAAAGGCCGAATCAGCATCAATGGAGCATTGGCAAAGGCCGCTCGTACAGTGAAACCAGGCGATGTTATACAAGTACGTAAACCACCTGTTACCTACTCTTTTAAAGTACTGCAAGCCATTGAAAAACGTGTCGGAGCAAAGCTCGTTGCAGAGATGATGGAAAATGTAACGACTCCCGACCAGTATGAATTATTGGAAATGAGCCGTGTCAGTGGCTTCGTAGACCGTGCTAAAGGTGCCGGCCGCCCTACAAAGAAAGATCGACGGAATCTGGAGGAGTTCACTACTCCAGAATTTATGGATGACTTTGATTTTGACTTTGATTTTGAAGAAGAGTAAAAGAGAACACATTATATATTTATGAGCGAAAAGAAGATAAAATGGGGATTTATTGGTTGCGGAGAAGTAACCAAACATAAAAGTGGTCCCGCCTTTCAAAAGGTAGAAGGTTCAGAAGTGATTGCCGTCATGAGTCGCGATGGAGCTAAAGCCAAAGCTTATGCTCAGGAAAGAGGTATTCCAAAGTGGTATAATGATGCTCAGGAACTGATTGATGACGAAGAAGTGAATGCCATCTATATCGCCACTCCTCCTTCTTCACACGCCACCTATGCCATCATGGCTATGAAAGCGGGTAAACCTGTTTATATAGAAAAGCCTATGGCGGTAACATACGAGGAATGCTGCCGCATCAACCGTATCTCAAACGAAACGGGGGTTCCTTGCTTTGTAGCTTATTATCGCCGTTATCTTCCCTATTTTCTGAAAGTAAAGGAATTAGTAGAGAATGGTACGATAGGTAATATTATCAATGTACAAATCCGCTTTGCCCAACCTCCCCGGGACCTGGATTATAACAAAGAAAATCTTCCGTGGCGAGTACAACCAGACATTGCCGGAGGTGGCTATTTTTATGATTTAGCTCCACACCAGATTGATTTATTACAAGATATGTTCGGCTGCATCTTGGAAGCTAACGGATACAAAAGTAATCGTGGCGGACTCTATCCGGCCGAAGATACTTTAAGTGCATGTTTCCAGTTCGACAGTGGATTAGTAGGCAGTGGTTCCTGGTGCTTTGTAGCACACGACTCTGCACGCGAAGACCGCATTGAAGTTATTGGAGATAAGGGAATGATTTGTTTCTCCGTATTTACTTACGATCCCATCGCCCTGCATACGGAAAAAGGAAGAGAAGAAATTCCTGTTGCAAACCCCGAGCATGTACAACAGCCACTTATTCAAGCCGTTGTCGATCATCTTTTAGGCAAGTCTATTTGTACCTGCGACGGAGCAAGCGCAACGCTTACAAACTGGGTGATGGACAAGATACTTAATAAACTTTAATTAGTGATTAGGGGTGAGTGATTAGTGATTAGTAGCTACGCTATAACCGCATGGTGTTAATCACTAATCACTCACCCCTAATCACTATCAAAGTTCCTTCTTCACCGCCTCAATCAACTCATTATATTCAGCATCCGTCAAGTATACCTTTCCCGGATTCATCTGAAATGTACCACCATAATCAGGACCATCTACATACTTCGGTGCAAGATGGAAATGCAAGTGTGATAATTTATCGGAATATGCACCGTAATTGATCTTTTCTGGATTAAAAGCTTTCTGCATAGCACGGGTTACACGAGTAACATCTTCCATAAAAGCATTACGGTCTTCATCACTCAATTCGTTCAAATCATTGACGTGGTCTTTATAAGATACAAGACAACGTCCCCTGTAGGTTTGCTCTTTAAACAAAAATACGCGGGATACACTCAATTCAGCAAACTCAATCATCAGATTGTGCAGAGTCTCATTATTCTGACAATACAAACATTCTTTCGGATCACTTTTCATGATATTCTTGATTTATTATTTATGTTTACGGAGCAAAGATAAACTTTCTATCCTTATTCCATGTCGACATTCTCATTCTTTTGTCCCACTAATTTATACACATCCGCATTTTCTCCTACTATCCAAACCACATCATCTTCCATAAACGGTTCATGCGGATCGGGCGCGTGCAAAGTTTCCTCTCCCCTCTCCACGCCTACAATAAGACAATGATACTGCTCACGAATACCGGATTCACGCATTGTCTTACCTAAAAATATGGAGTGGGCATCTACACGGAACTGACGCAGAATCATCTCACTCTTTTCAACTACATCCGTTTCTAAGATTGCTGCTTTCTCCATCTCCAAACTAAACAGGTTCAGTTCTTCATCCGTACCTATAACTTGTATTTTATCTTCCGGAAAAAGACGCACGGAAGCTCCCGGTATATTAATTCTCCTCCTTCCGCGAAGAATAGAAACTACATGTATACCATATTTCTTTCCGAAATTGAGTTCTGCAAGTGTTTTCCCTGCCCATGCCGACTCACCAGGTACTTCAAAATCCGTCAGGTGGAGATCACGGGATAGCAGACGCCCGGCATACTCCGGCTTTTTCTCGCCCATATATTCAGCACGCATATCGCGATAACGAAGATTCTGAAAAAACTTCCGTTCTATCATGATAGACTGCTTCTTCAATTGACGGGATAATATCATCATTGTAACCAGTAAAACCGCTACACCCAGCAACAGGCCGACAGAAACTTTAAACAAACCGGCCATCACAAACATTACAAATGAAACAGCTATCAGTATACGGATAACAATAGTTGCCACCAGCGGTGCACGATTCCCCCGGCTATCATTCCATAAAGTAACAAACTCAGCAGAATGATTCTTTTTAATCATAATAGCCCGCAAGAAAGGTGAGATAAACAAAATGATCACCACTGCTGCAAGCAATCTTCCCCAGATACCGGGTATATGTTCCAGAAACAACGGAACAAGAAAGCGGAAAGCCAAAACAACTACTGCAATGCTGACTATGGAATAAACAATCGTGATTCGCGTCAAAGCCAGAATAAGTTTCTTCCATAAACTCTCATGATTCATGGTCTGAGAACCGGAAGAATAATGCAACAAAAAGTTTTTCCATTTGGCTGGCAAATGCATATCAACGAAATTAGAGGCCGGTTCGGCAAAACGAATCATATAAGGGGTGAGGAAAGTAGTAATAACCGAAACCGCTACTACAATGGGATATAGAAAATCACTCGTCACGTGGAGGGATACACCCAAAGATGCTATAATAAAAGCAAACTCACCAATCTGAGTCAGACTGAAACCACATTGCATAGCCGTTTTCAAAGGTTGTCCTGCCAGCAGAACTCCCAATGTACCGAATAAGGATTGTCCCAAAATTACCGCCAAGGTGATCACTATAATCGGAAGCGCATACTCCACAATCATGGCAGGATCAACCATCATACCTACCGACACAAAGAATACAGCTCCAAAAAGATCCTTCACCGGCTTTACCAGTCGTTCAATACTCTCCGCTTCTACCGTTTCGGCCAAAATAGAGCCCATGATAAAGGCACCGAAAGCTGCGGAAAACCCTGTACGGGCAGCCATAACTACCATTCCGAAACAGAGGCCCAGCGAAACGATAAGCAATGTTTCTTCACTCATCAATTTGCGACAACGTTTCAGTAATTCCGGTATCAGATAGATGCCTACCACAAACCAAAGTATCAGGAAAAAGAGAAGCTTTCCAATACTTCCCAGCATTTCCGTTCCTTCGAAATTATGCCTCACTGCCATAGTAGACAGCATTACCATCAGCACAATGGCAAGAATATCTTCCAGTATCAGCACACTAAGTACTAACCCCGTGAATTGTTTCTTGCGCATTCCCAGATCATCAAATGCCTTATAAATAATAGTTGTAGAAGACATCGCAATCATACCACCCAGGAAGATGCTATCCATACGTTGCCAACCAAAGCCTGTACCTACAGTAATCCCCAAAAGGATCATACAAAATATAATGGTACAGGCAGCAATGATAGCTGCGCCGCCCACTTTCACAATTTTCTTGAAGCTAAACTCCAGTCCCAATGCAAATAAAAGAAAGATTACACCAATATCTGCCCAAGTCTGAATATTTGCCGTATCCATTACAGAAGGGGTATATGGCATATGAGGACTCGCCAAGAAACCTGCCACTACATACCCCAAGACCAATGGTTGTTTCAGTTTCTTGAACAATAGCGTCATAACTCCTGCACAAATCAGTATCAACGCTAAATCATTTATCAAAGTAGCTAAATGTGACATATTATTTGTCCTTTCGTGTTTCTGCTGACAAAAGTAGCAATTTTTATAGCATAAATAATTGTTATGCCACAAACTTTTTTTCTTTCAATATTGTTGAATTAACAATCAATCATTCAAAACATATTATTATGGAAGAAAAGAAAGAAGTACGTGAAGCAAGAAATAAAGAGAAGTTGGCAAATGCTGATTGGGTTATGGCAGAATTTTATGCAACCTGGTGTCCGCATTGCAAACGAATGCAACCCATTGTAGAGGAATTTAAGAAATCAGTGAAAGGAATCCTTGAAGTGGTTCAAATTGATATCGACCAGGAAAGTGCGCTTGCTGATTTGTATACTATCGAAACAGTTCCTACATTTATATTAATAAGGAAAGGTGAACAACTTTGGAGACAATCAGGAGAAATGCCTCTCGAAAGGTTAGAGAAAACAGTGAAAGATCTTAAACCCTAAAAATGACAGCGAGGGATATGTTCAAAATCTCATATCCCTCCTTTTAGTAACACTTATGGCCTGCTATCGGGCATTAAAGCGATTTCAATTTTATAAGCACCTGCCGATTCCGGCAACAGCACCTTTCCTTTGAAAGTTTTAAATCCAGCCCTCTTGACACTACAAATATGCTCACCCGAAAATGTATGTAATGCATAAGATTCCGGTCCTAAATAAACAAAAGGTTCTCCATCTATTTCTACAACAGCATCCCTTAAAGCAATTCCACAGGGTGGCTTAATAGTACAGAGAGCCGTTTTCCCTATGATATTACAGGGTTCAAGCACTACTTTTGCCGGAGCATCCTTTCCTAAAACCACTTTCACTGTCTTTATTTTCAGTCCACGAAGAAGATACGTACCGGGAGAAGCCCAGAAAGAACCGGACACGCCTGCAGTATATGCGACTAATGACATCGTTTCATCAATCAGCTCTACCTGCCCACCGGCATCCTCCTTATTTTCTTTCTCAAATATGATTTGCTGAAGTTTGGACGCATCACAAACAAGCAGATTCTCTTTATCCTTCTCTACAGTAAATACACCTCTGACCTGATAATGAGAATCAACTGAACGATATTCGTAGGTGCCCACCGGCAGCATACCTGAAGCACGCATCCTCAGCCTGTAACGGTTATCCCAAGAACCGCCCGCATTCAATGGAATAAAATCCAGAAGAGGAATCCACATCTTCATATCCGGCGCCTTGCCTGTCACCCTGACCGGTGCACATTCAGAGTGAACGGCGTAATCAAAACAAATCGTTTTCGGTTCTCCCTTTACATCAAATTTCTGGAAAGAAGTTTCTTTGTACATAGAATCTATCGTACAAGTATAGTCACCATCAGGCAAATACACCTTAGAGCCAGGTGCATAGGAACCTATTTTCAATCCATTTTGATTAAGCTGTACATTATACTTTATCCTTCTGGGGGCATTCTTCATTCCCAAAGTTATCCGAGTGAACGAAGGTAATATAACCTTTACCTCTACATTCTCTCTCACCTCAAAAGTATCAGCTATTGCGTACACAGAATCTCCACCAAAACACCAGTAAGAAGCTCCTTTGGGAACATAAATCCTGGTTTTCCAAATACCGATTTTATTCTTGACAAGCGGTGAAGTATAAGTCAGCAAATGGCTAAGTTGCCCTGCAGAAGCTACAACCTGAGGCGAAACCCGGAAATCGACCTTTACATTTCTTGGAATATCAGGACAAGTCATTGATGCAGTAACGAGTTTAAACCCTTTAAAACTGATTCTTGTAGAAACATCCGTTTCATCCAAATTTATCAGGCCCCTACAATGGTAATGCCCATGAGAGATTATAAAACTCCCAGTTCCATTTACAGGTAAAGCAACTTCCGCTACTCCTTTTTTATCAGTAATAATATCAGTGGTTATATTAATCCCTTCACGTCTTCTTTCAACGTATCTAATATGAATTGATGCACTCACCAGCGGATTTCCATCAATTCCCGTCAAATGAAAACTTTGGCATACTAGTTTTTCGTCGTTATCTCCAACCATAATGCGAATCTTAAAAAAAATGCTATTTTCGTGTTTTATAAAAAATATCCGGCCAAAGTTAAGGATATTTTCATTATCACAATTCGCCAAGTCTCAAAAAAATCAATCTAATTGAAATTCTTCTTTATTCAGAGCAAGCTTTAAGCAACTCCCATCTAAGTTAAACGACTTTTTCTCTGTATAGAAAGAATATATTCTCATCGAATTGAGAAGAAATACTCATCACTTTGAGTAAAGACTCTCACCGTATTGAGAATGTTTTCTCAATACGGTGAGAATAGTTGAGAAAAAGCAGAGCTGTTACCACCTAATATAGTAGCAAGGATCTTACTCCCAATCATACTTCTCCACATACGTGTCATACACAGGTTCTTCCTTGATTCCATGATTAAGGAAAATCTGACGAATGTATTCCTGCTGGGCAGGAGTAACAAGACGTTCCCGGTTTTTGATGCGATAATACATATTTCTGCCAAGGAAATTATAAATCTCGCGTTTAATGACAAGAGCTTCGGCATGCGGAATCTTATCCAGCAGATGAGTGATACCTGAGGCATAGCGTTTCATACGATCAGGTATAAAAAAGGAACAGGGTTCAACTTCCTGAGAAGCTGTGAGGGCAGGATTCACAACACAAACAACGGTGAGCTGCAAAGGAATGTAGGAGGTTACCAAGTAACGCAGACATTTGGCGGCGCGTGGACATTTTGTGTTAAAGCAATGGGCGAAGGCATAAGGCACCTCGCTGTAGTCAAAATCGGGTTTCATATTCTATTATAATAAAAACATTATTCAAAGAAAGCTCTATGCATCTAAAACGCACATTAAAAAGCGCTGACAAAGATAGAACTTGTTTTTCAAACTCTACAGTTGATTACTCAAATAATTCGTCAAGCTATCTTCACGCTCCAAACCAAACTTCTTACGCAGGCGGTAACGAATGGTCTCGACACCACGAACGGAGATATTCAGCAAAGGAGCAATTTCCTTAGTGGAGAGATTCATCTTCAAATAGGCACACATCATACGTTCATTATTAGAGAGATCGGGATGACGGGCATGAAGACGCTTCATAAAATTATTATGAATCAAATCGAATTGATCTTCGATACGCTTCAAAACTTCATCACTCTGGATATTGGAATCTATCTTGCTATTGATGACTAAAAGGAGTTGTTTGCCTTCGCGAGCTCCCTCTCCTCTCAACGAAGAAGCCACTTTAACGATCTCCGATTTAATCTCGGTCAGCATCTCATTTTTACGAACAAAGTTTATCATTAGGTTGGCCATCTCCTGGCTTTTATGCTGAAGGTCATATTCCAATTTTTCTTTTTCCAATTGTACAATCTGCTTCTCACGGCGAGCTTTATCAGCTTCAAACTCCTTTTCCATTTCATGCAGTTCCTTATCTTTTTCTACAACTGCCTGCTCCTTTTTACGCTTCACACGAATATCATCCCAACGGTAGATATACCACAAGCCTAAGAATGCAAGAATAATATAACAGACATAAGCAGCTACACTACGATACCACGGCGGGAGGACACGGAAAGAAAGTTCATCCGACGAAGTAGTGCCATCCGGATAAATAACCTTCACCTCAAAAGTATAGTCACCTTCAGAAAGATTGCTATACTCTTTAATGCGCACAGTAGTATAGTCGGACCAGACTCCTTTATTTAAGCGATACTGAAAACGAATATCATCACCATCCAAATCAAAAAAAGCAAGTCCATATTCAAAACGAACGGAATTTGATGTGTAGTCAACCAGAAGGGAAGGCTTTTTTCCTAAAAAATTAGCAGTATACACCAGTGAATCCTTAGGATAAGTAAGATACATACTCCTTATATATACAGAATGGGTCAGATCTTGCCTATGCTTTACTTCCGGAGCCGTAAACAATGCAAAACCTTCTTCATTGGGAATTATCATAAGCGAATCGGACAAAGGAATGATTGCCTCATAATCCTGTCCCAATTCAAGCAAAGACTGGCGGATAGGATTAATGCTGGTATTGGCTCCTCTTTTATAAGTTCCCAGATTAGCTATGCATATTTCATGAGGACTCAGGCTGATTAGACGTTCGTGATACTCCAGCAATCGGGTATAAGGAACAGCACCATTTAATAAGTTATTCAGATCATTACACGGCTCCATCATATCCTTATGGACATTATATTTATAGATACCGTGAGGAGTAGTAAAATAAACACGCCCTTCTATTTTAGCAACGTAAATCTGGCGTTCCACCGGAAACCCTTCTTCCACACCATAAGATTTCACACTAATTTGGCGGGTCAGGTCTTCACTCAATTCTACACGGCTAATGCTACCGGAATTATACACCCACAATATTTTTGCCGATTCTTGTTCAAACAAACGGCACGAGTCCTGAAACCCATCCACTTTACAAAGTACACGCCACTCTCCCGATTGTTTTTCCAAAAGATAAAGCCCGTTATAGACACCCACAAACATACGATCAGGATTCCCCATTACTTCCTGGCAATACCAGGCGCCCGTGATATCCGTGATCCGATACATGTTCGTACCTTTTATTTGAAAAATACCCCGGTCGTGCAGGCAGAAGAGATCATCTCCAATCTTACAAAGATTCCAGACCTGACCACTGGATTGGGGGATGGGATGGATATCCGGCAAATTACCGTTCAACCGCACCGGATAAGAGGTATAATAAAGACCACGATTAGTTCCCAGATACAAATAGCCGTTTTCCATAGCAGCCGTATAACCTGTACCATAAGAATAAGGATACGAATATAGATTGGTGAAAGAGGAACTTAAAGAAACATAGTCCACACCGCTATCCAGCCCTGCCCACAAGTTACCCCGGCTATCAAAAGCTACAGAAAGCACTGTATTATTACGTAATCCGTTATTCTCATTAAAGTATTTTACGTTCATCGTGGAGCAATCTATCAATAACAGACCTTTATGAATAGTTCCCAGAGCTATTTTATTATCCTGAGCAGCCACACAGAAAACTTCATTTTCACGCATAAAATCTTCGGCACCAGTGATAAAAGGTACTGTGGTGCGCCCATTGCAGTAAAATAAACCATTGTAAGCAGTGACCACAATAACACCACCACCTTTATGAGGAATAATTCCACGAATACGATTGGAAGCCAGAATATCAGCCCCCTGTAAAGGGAAGAAAGTATTTCCAACCAATACCCACACGCCATGATCAGTACCTATATAAAGAATTCCATTCACCATATTGGAACAATCTATTTTAGCATTCATTTCAATAGCGGTGTATTTACCATTCAGATATTTCACTACACGATCATCACCTTGTATATAAAGAATATTATCAGCTTCGTGAATTCCCCAGACATTACCTACAAAACGGCAATCTCTTTCCAGCGTATCGGACATGCAATGATAAACGAGTTCTCCATTTTCCGACGGTTCATAATACCCGAATTCATTAATACCACCTGCATAGATACGCTTTTGAGCAGTCGATGCCAGTACAGAACGTACATCAGAAAAGTTATTCATCGGAAATACCGTCCAGACGTTTCCATCAAACTGCACCATACCGTTCTTATTTGCAAAGTACACCCAATGGTCATCATAAGGAGCTATTTTCCAGGTCTGAGCGCCTTTTCCATAAAGGCTTTTATCGAAATTAACAATGAAGCTATTCCAACTGGCAACTGCCTTCCCAAAAGGGAATAAAAAAAGAAAAATAAGAGTTACATATAGGAAATAAGAGGATATCCGCATCATAATATTAGGTTTTACAAAGCAAAGCTATCACTTTTTTTACAAAAAACAAATAAAAAAAAGAGATACATTCTTTGTAGAACGTATCTCTTTTCTTTTGAGCCTCTTGTCGGATTCGAACCAACGACCCCGAGATTACAAATCACGTGCTCTGGCCAACTGAGCTAAAGAGGCGGGTGGGCAAGCTTACTATATCGCGCCGCTACAACCAACTACCTTTGCTGCGATCAAGCCCTGGAGGATTCGAAGGGAGCTGGCCGTATAGGACTTACCCATTTTTCTTGTTTGCGGGTGCAAAGGTAGGCATTTTTATGAAACATGCAATACTTTGCCCAAACTTTTTTCAACTTTAACAAGAATACACGGGCTACAAACAATATTATTTATACCTTTGCGCCATTATTCCTAATGAAAGATGACAGAAAACAAAGGTTACTTGCAACGATATGCCATGTTGTTCGGCACTTACTTGGGCGGTTTTTGGATTTTGAAATTCATACTGTTCCCTCTGGGTATCACCGTACCATTTCTCTTTTCCATTTTTATAGGACTTACTTTATGTGTGCCCTTTATGGCGTATTATTACGTGCGCATGTACCGGAACGTGGTATGTGGCGGGACAATAAATTTTCTTCATGCATGGATTTTCACCGTATTTATGTATATGTTTGCCGCATTGCTTACAGCCGTGGCACATTATATATATATTCGCTTTATTGACCAAGGGTTTATATTGAATTCTTATGAAACGATGTTGAACTCTTGGGAAATTACATATAAAGCTGTGCCCGGCATTGACGCATATATTGAACAATTAAGGGAAGGCTTAAGCCAGGTGCGTTCACTGACTCCGATAGAAATCACGATGCAAATGATGTCGATGAATGTTTTTGTGGGATCATTACTTGCCATTCCCACCGCTTTGTTCGTTATGAAGCGCCCACCGGCAGATTATATCGGAGGAAGATAAAATAGAGGATAAAGAAATAGTGTATATAGAAAACAGTTTAATCGTAATATAGAAAGATGGATATTTCAGTTGTCGTTCCTTTGTATAATGAAGAAGAATCACTTCCGGAACTGTACGCATGGATTGAACGGGTGATGAAAGCCCACGGCTTTTCATACGAAGTAATTTTCGTGAATGACGGAAGTACCGACCGCTCCTGGCAAATTATCGAAGAACTGAGTCGAGAATCAGATGCAGTACATGGCATTAAGTTCCGCCGTAATTATGGCAAATCTCCGGCATTATATTGTGGCTTCGAAAAGGCACAAGGAGATGTTGTCATTACAATGGATGCAGATTTACAGGATAGCCCGGACGAAATTCCCGAATTATACCGGATGATAACAGAGGATGATTACGACCTGGTATCCGGCTGGAAAAGGAAACGTTACGATCCGCTTTCAAAAACCATTCCTACCAAAATATTCAATGCAACGGCACGCAAAGTATCCGGTATCAAGAACCTGCACGACTTTAATTGCGGCCTGAAAGCCTACAAAAAAGATGTTGTGAAGAACATTGAAGTGTATGGCGAAATGCATCGTTATATCCCCTACCTTGCCAAGAATGCTGGTTTCAAAAAAATCGGAGAAAAGATTGTTCAACACCAGGCACGCAAATTCGGCAAGACTAAGTTCGGCGGTTTGAATCGTTTCTTTAATGGATATCTGGACTTGATTTCACTTTGGTTCCTGTCAGCCTTCGGAGTAAAACCGATGCACTTCTTCGGACTTCTCGGTTCACTTATGTTCATCTTCGGCTTTATTGCGGTGATCATCGTAGGCACTACAAAACTATATCACATGCATAGCGGGATGCCTTACCGTTTGGTTACCGACTCCCCCTACTTCTACTTATCGCTGACCGCCATGATCATCGGAACACAATTGTTCCTTGCCGGCTTCCTTGGCGAACTGATTTCACGCAATGCTCCTGAACGAAATAAATATCAAATAGAAAAAACAATATAAGACTATGAGAAAATTAGTAAAACTGATATTGCTTTGTCTGATTGCTTATCCTATTATCAGTATCGTTTCTTCCTGTTCGGAAGAAGAAGACTGCTCAATGAATGCACGCCCGATGATGCAATGCTATCTTTATAAAATAGACGGAGAGACAGAAAGAGTTGTGAATGATACTCTTGACTCGCTCACCATCACCGCATTCGGCACAGATTCTATCATCCTCAATAACCAGAAGAGAGTACACGGATTATCATTACCACTACGCTATACGCCAGACTCCACCGTACTGGTATTCCATTATAGCAAAGACGTTAAGATTAAAAAAGATACGATTGTCATCCGCCAGAAGAATACGCCTTATTTCCTTTCAATGGATTGCGGCTACCAGATGAAGCAAAGCATCACAGGCAGATCATATAGCCGTCATCTACTTGACTCCATATATATTCAAACAGCAGAAGTAAGCATTTATGGAACGGAAAATCTTAAGCTCTTTTATCGTAATTAGTCTGGTGCTTTGTTTGTTGACCGGATTTCCGGTACAAGCACAAAACAGCAACCGTCCTCCTGCCTCTAATCCGCCGAAAGAGCAAAAGAAAGAAGTGGATGAGGAAGCTTTCCCGCTATACAATGGCATGACCGTCAGTGTTGATTTATGGGGTATCGGAAGCAAAGCTTTCGGAAGTGATTTTTTAAATTCGGAAGTAGCGGTGGATGTTAACCTCAAAAACCGTTTCTTCCCGATAGTAGAACTTGGATATGGTGGCACCGATGCATGGAATGATAATGGTACCCACTACAAGAGCAATGCGCCTTATTTCCGCATCGGAATGAATTACAACGCTCTTTTCAAAAAGAAATTCAAGAATTACCTGTTTGTGGGACTACGTTACGCCATGAGCAGTTTCAAGTATGATATAGCAACCCTCTCGGTAGATGATCCTATCTATGGCGGAGGCATTGGTAATCCGAACCAGGTAGATGATATCTGGGGAGGGAGCTTACCCTTCAACCACAAAGGAATGAAAGGATCCATGCAATGGTTTGAATTTTGTGTCGGCATTCGTGCACATATATGGAAAGAGCTCTATATGGGCTGGGGATTGCGCTTCAAATTCCGCACAAGTTCATCTACAGGAGAGTACGGAGATCCCTGGTATGTACCCGGATTCGGCAAATATGGCTCCAACACAATGGGCGTAACTTATACAATCACTTATAAACTACCATTCTAAAACTATGACCGGATTAGAGATTTGGCTTCTTGCCGTGGGACTCGCGATGGATTGTTTCGCTATTTCCATAGCCAGTGGTATTCTTCTGAAACGTACGCTATGGCGGCCTATGCTGACCATGGCTTTTTTCTTTGGATTATTCCAAGCTATCATGCCACTCCTCGGGTGGATAGGTGCCAGCACATTCAGCCATCTGATAGAGAGTCTGGACCATTGGATCGCTTTCGCTATTCTTGCTTTTCTGGGCGGACGCATGGTCAGAGAGTCTTTTAAGGACGAAGATTGCAAAAAAGAATACGACCCGAAAAGCTTGAAAGTAGTGCTCGCATTAGCCGTTGCAACCAGTATCGATGCATTAGCCATTGGAGTCTCATTTGCATTTCTGGGTATACGTGATTTCTCAGAAATACTCCCTCCTATTTCTATCATTGGCTTTGTATCTTTCGCCATGTCTCTTATAGGACTACTATTCGGTATCCGCTTTGGATGTGGCATTGCACGAAGACTACGGGCAGAACTCTGGGGAGGTATTATCCTGATTATCATCGGAACCAAAATATTAATAGAACACTTGTTTTTCAACTAAACTTTGCTTATGGAAAAGAAGGTACAGAGAAATTTCTTGTGGATTGCCCTGCTTGTATTGGGAACAATCTGGATACTTGCACGTCACAACCGTACGCAACCTTATTATACAATAAACGGATTGATATTCGGTACGGTTTATAATATAACCTATCAGTATGATGGTGACTTGAAAGTTGAAATAGACGAAGAATTGAAGAGGTTTGACGGCTCTCTATCCCCCTTTAATGATACGGCCACGATTACGCGAATCAACCGCAACGAGGATATTGTACCGGACACTTTTTTCACGAATGTATTCCGTCGTAGTATGGAAATTTCCAAAGAAACGGATGGTGCATTCGACATTACGGTTGCCCCATTGGCCAATGCCTGGGGGTTTGGTTTCAAGAAAGGCGCATTTCCCGATTCGGCCATGATAGATAGTCTGCTGGACATTACGGGATATACCAAAGTAGCCCTATCCAATGAGGGAAAGGTTGTGAAGCAGGATGAACGCATGATGCTATCATGTAGTGCCGTTGCTAAAGGGTATGCCGTAGATGTAATAGCACAATTTCTCGCAAAGAAAGGTATTAAAAATTTCATGGTAGATATAGGTGGAGAAATTGTAGCCCAGGGAGAAAATCCAAAGAAAGATTTGTGGCGCATCGGTATCAATAAACCGGTGGATGATTCGCTATCTATCAATCAGGAATTACAAACGGTACTGAATGTAACGGATGTGGGTATTGCTACTTCAGGCAATTACCGTAATTTCTATTATAAGGATGGAAAGAAATATGCACATACCATAGATCCAAGAACGGGATATCCGGTACAACACAACATCTTATCCGCCACGGTAATAGCCAAAGATTGCATGAGTGCTGATGCTTATGCTACCGCTTTCATGGTGATGGGATTGGAAGAAGCCGAACGTTTTGCCGATGCCCATCCGGATATTGATGCCTGCTTTATCTACACGGATGAGAATGGAGAACTTCAAACATACTATACAAAAGGGATGGAACGGTTTATAACAAGTGATTAGTGTTTAGTGATAAGTGATTAGTATTCCGCATGGTGCTAATCACTTATCACTAAACACTAATCACTAATCACTACGAAGCTACGCTTCGATAAATTACCTATTTATAGAATACAAAATACACCGCAAGTACCAGACAAATGAATGCCGCAAAATGATTCCAATGCAGACTTTCACCCTTGAAAAGAACCGTAGTAAATACCGTAAAAATGATGAGTGTAATTACTTCCTGAATAATCTTTAATTGTATCAGCGAGAAAGGACCACCATTACCTATAAACCCGATACGATTGGCTGGAACCAAACAAAAATATTCCGCAAGAGCGATGCTCCATGAAAATAAAATTATGGCATAAAGCGGCCAATTAGTAATCACTTTCATATCTTGTAACTTCAGATGACCATACCATGCAAAAGTCATAAAGACATTAGACACTATTAAAAGCAGAATCGTATAAAGACCTTTCATTTCAGTGATGAATATTTAAGGGGTGATTAATCTAAATTATCAATTTTCTGAGGAAGAAGTTCCTCCTGAACATTTGCCATACTTCCCCAAAGACTATAGCGAGCTTCCGGGTTCATAGCCTCCAACTGATGTAGAATCTCTTTCATATTACTACGGTGAGATTGCGCCTCATAAGGACAATTCTTCACCTGCTTGCGATACCCTCTTATTTGGGCCAGTTCCACCAAATCAGCCTCATGCACCAAACACATCGGCCTAATAATCGTCATATCAAATTTCTTCATTACCAGACGGGGCGGCATGGAACTGAATGCCCCCTGAAAGGTGATATTCATCAATAGCGTCTCCAGAATATCATCCATATGATGTCCCAATGCTATCTTGTTGCATCCCTGCTCCTTAGCTACCGTAAACAAGGCCTTGCGCCTATTCCATGAACAAAGGAAACAAGGTGATTTGCGTGTATCTGTACTTGCATCAAATTCCGTTTCATACAATACAAAAGGGATTCCCCACGACTCTACATATTCACGAAGATATGCCAAGTCACTCTGATACGGAATATTCTTCATCACCACATGGACGGCAATCACCGCAAACCTGGGCTTAAAAATTCGGGCGCGTCTTGCCAATAGCTCCACTAACGCCAAAGAATCTTTGCCGCCCGAGAGTCCGACAAGGATCTTATCCCCATCCTCTATCAGACCATATTCTACCAGCCCTTTACTAAAACGCTTTTCAATGCGGCGGACGGTTTTCTCTTCTTCGGTGAATTGCGCCATAATGATTGTAAGCTATGAGTTACGAGCTATGAGCTACAAGTTCCATGCGGACGTTGCGTAGCTACTTGTTGCTCGTAGCTCATGTAGCTTGCAGCCCTTTTACTCTTTGCGGTTGCAAAAGTAAGAGAAAAGAATGATTTAAAGAAGAATTAACATAATAGAATAACGGAAATCAGCATTATTCCCGATTAATTTGTATTTTTGAACATTCGAATTTGTAAGTTGGATAACTAGTATGAAAAAGAGATATATTTTACTCCTTCTATTTTGTCTCACATTAGTCGGTGTATCAGCACAGACGTTGGAGGAAGCCAGAGCTTTCTACAACCAAGGGCAATACGAGAAAGCCAAACCGATTTTCCAGAAACTCGTAAAGACACAACCGGCAAATGGAAATTATAACTTATGGTACGGCGTATGTTGCCTGGAAACAGGAGAACCAGAAGTTGCCTTGAAATATCTGGAAACCGCCGTAAAAAGACGAGTGCCCAGCGGACAACTCTATCTGGCGCGAAATTACAATGACCTGTATCGCTTTGAAGATGCCATCAAATGCTACGAAGACTACATCAGCGACCTGACCAAACGGAAAAGGCCGACCGCAGAAGCCGAAAAGCTATTGGAGAAAAGTAAAGCCAATTTCCGCATGTTGAAAGGGGTTGAAGAAGTTTGCATTATCGATAGCATCGTAATAGACAAAGGTCGTTTTCTGGAAGCTTATAAAATCAGTCCTGAGTCCGGTAAACTATTCATGTACAACGATTTCTTCCAGAATGAGGCAGAAATTGAGGCTACCGTATATAAAACGGAACTCGGCAATAAGATTTATTATGGTGAGCGCCAACCGGACGGTAAACTCAGCATCCTCTCGCGTAACAAAATGCAGGACGAATGGGGCAAAGGTAACTTGCTACCCGGTAGTATAAATGATTCCATCAATGCCAACTATCCGTATGTATTGACAGATGGCATTACCATCTATTATGCCGCTGATGGTGAAAATTCGATAGGTGGTTACGACATATTCGTCACCCGTTACAATACCAATACGAACACCTACCTCACTCCGGAAAATGTGGGTATGCCATTCAACTCTCCCTATAATGACTATATGTTCGTTATCGACGAATATAATAATCTCGGATGGTTTGCCTCCGACCGCTACCAGCCGGAAGGAAAAGTTTGCATCTATGTATTCATTCCAAATTCTTCCAAACGGGTATATAATTATGAAGCAATGGATCCGAAAAAAGCAATCGGACTTGCCCGGATTCATTCTCTGAAAGATACGTGGACAGATCAGGATGCCGTAGCCGATGCCAAACATCGACTACAAGCCGCATTCGATGAAAAGCCACAAACCACGAAAAGTCATGAGTTTGAGTTTGTAATCGATGACCAGAATACTTATTATCAACAAAGTGATTTCAAATCTCCTCAAGCCAAAAAACTGTTCGGCAAATACCTCCAATTAGAAAAGGCTTTCAAAGAGCAGCAAAACAAATTGGAAGAGCAACGCTCCTTGTACTCCCGTGCCAAGGAAAGCGATAAAGCCAAACTGGCTCCCGCCATACTCGACCTGGAAAAGCAGATACAACAATTATCAGTTGAATTGGAGAAGGCCGCCATTGAAGTGCGTAATACAGAAAAACAATCCTTTAAATAGAAAACTATGGACATACTTATCATCATTGTACTCATTGTTGCGGCGGTTATCCTGTTCTTGGTAGAACTGTTCGTCATCCCGGGCATCAGCATAGCCGGAATTCTGGCCGGAGCTTGCATGATCTATGCCAACTACTATGCCTTTGCCTATCTGGGTACAACGGCTGGTTTCATCACGCTCGGTGTATCGGCAATAGCCTGCATAGGCTCATTGATACTCTTCATGCGCTCCAAGACCTTGGATAAAGTGGCGTTGAAGAAGAATATCACATCGAAGGTGGACCGTACGGCCGCAGATCAAGTAAAAGTAGGCGATACGGGTGTGGCCATTACACGCCTGGCACTGATCGGCAATGCCGAAATTGACGGCAACATTGTGGAAGTGAAATCCATGGACGGATTTCTGAATGAGAAAACCCCTATCATTGTAAACCGTATTACGGACGGCGTTATCATGGTAGAAAAGAAAAAAGATTAATATTCACACTTAATATCTTATAAATCATGAACGTAGACACTATGTACCTAACTGCCTTTCTTGTGATAGGAGGCATTATCTTCATCGTACTGTTCTTCCACTATGTTCCTTTCTTCCTATGGCTGTCCGCCAAAGTTTCGGGAGTCAGGATTTCACTGGTGCAATTGTTTTTAATGCGTATCCGTAACGTACCTCCCTACATCATTGTACCGGGTATGATTGAAGCACACAAAGCCGGACTGAGCAACATTACCCGCGACGAGCTGGAAGCTCACTACCTGGCCGGTGGACACGTAGAAAGAGTGGTGCACGCCTTGGTATCTGCCTCTAAAGCTAATATTGAATTATCCTTCCAGATGGCTACCGCAATCGACCTTGCCGGACGTGATGTGTTCGAAGCCGTTCAGATGTCGGTAAACCCGAAGGTGATCGATACTCCTCCGGTGACCGCCGTAGCAAAAGATGGTATCCAGTTGATAGCCAAAGCCCGTGTAACGGTACGCGCCAATATCCGCCAGTTGGTGGGTGGTGCCGGTGAAGACACTATCTTGGCCCGTGTAGGCGAAGGTATCGTATCTTCCATCGGTTCGTCCGAAAACCACAAATCAGTATTGGAAAACCCGGATTCAATCTCCAAACTTGTGCTCCGCAAAGGTCTGGATGCCGGTACGGCTTTCGAAATCCTGTCCATTGATATCGCTGATATCGATATAGGTAAGAACATCGGTGCGGCTTTGCAGATAGACCAGGCAAATGCCGATAAGAATATCGCCCAGGCCAAAGCTGAGGAACGCCGTGCAATGGCCGTGGCCAGCGAACAGGAAATGAAGGCGAAAGCTCAGGAAGCACGCGCCAAGGTGATCGAGGCGGAAGCCGAAGTACCTAAGGCCATGGCAGAAGCATTCCGTAACGGCAACTTGGGCATCATGGATTATTATCGGATGAAGAACATCGAAGCTGATACTTCCATGCGCGAAACCATAGCCAAACCATCGGGAAACAACTCAAACCAGCCGTTGAGTAAATAACCGGTAGAATTATTGCCCCAGAAAAACGTCGGAACCGGTGAACAGTAATCCCGTTCCGGCGTTTTCTATTTATAAACATATCAACCAAAAAAATCCAGAATATGAAAAAGTATTTTGCATCTTCCGAACTTATTATCAATGATGACGGTTCAGTTTTTCATCTGCACGTAAAGCCTGAGTGGCTGGCAGACAAAGTAATCCTGGTGGGCGACCCGGGCAGAGTGGCACTGGTAGGCTCACACCTTGAGAATAAAGAATGTGAAGTGGAAAGCCGCGAGTTCAAAACCATTACAGGTACCTATAAGGGCAAACGCATCACGGTGGTTTCTACGGGTATTGGTTGCGACAACATCGATATTGTGATGAACGAACTGGATGCCTTGGCCAACATTGACTTCAACACACGTGAAGAAAAGCCCCAACTTCGCCAGTTAGAACTGGTACGCATCGGTACTTGTGGCGGTTTGCAACCGAATACGCCCGTAGGTACATTTATCTGCTCGCAAAAGTCCATCGGTTTCGATGGCCTGCTGAACTTCTATTCAGGGCGCAATGAAGTGTGCGACCTGCCATTTGAACGTGCATTCCTGAACCACATGGGATGGTCGGGGAATATGTGCGCTCCTGCTCCATACGTGATCGACGCCAATGCCGAACTGATAGAGCGTATTGCCGGAGACGATATGGTACGCGGCGTAACGATTGCCGCCGGTGGTTTCTTTGGCCCGCAAGGACGCGAGCTACGCATTCCGCTGGCCGACCCGAAGCAAAATGAAAAGATCGAGAACTTCGAATACAATGGCTATCGTATTACGAACTTCGAGATGGAAAGCTCCGCACTGGCCGGTTTGAGCCGCCTGATGGGACACAAGGCAACCACGGTATGCATGGTCATAGCCAACCGATTGATTAAAGAAGCCAATACGGGCTACAAGAATACGATTGACACATTGATAAAAACCGTACTGGACAGAATTTAAGATATGGCCACTCAAATATACTTGATGATTGTTTCCTTTAATCTTTCGTAAGTATATGGTTTGGCAATAATATCATTGCATCCGGCGGCTAATGCTTGTTGTTGTTCTATCAGGAAAGCATTGGCCGTCACCGCAACGATAGGCAGATCGATGTCAATGGTACGTATCTTTTCCGTAGCCTGAATACCGTTCATCACCGGCATGCGGATGTCCATCAATATCAGGTCGGGACGCTCGCGCAAGAAACTATTTACGGCCTCTTCGCCATTGGTAACCCACGAAATGGTGTAGTCCTTCTTCAGCAAAATGTTTATCTGCATAAAGTTAGATTCCGTATCTTCGGCTATCAGAATTTTCTTCCTGCCGTCTGATCTTTGCTCTACGTAAGTATTGGCCTCAACAAGTTCACCCGTCCCCTGCACAAACTGGCGGTAAGGAAGAGTCATCACGAAAGTGCTCCCCACTCCTACTTCGGACTCTACGGAAATCTTTCCTCCCAATCTCTCCACGATGCTCTGGCAGATGGGAAGCCCCAGACCCGTTCCCTGAACAAAATCGTTCAGCTTTTCAAAGCGGTTGAATATCAAGGGCAATTTCTCCTTTGCAATGCCGCAACCGGTATCCGTTACATAAACCTTCAACCATTCTCCGCAGACCTCCAACCCCAGGGTGATGGCCCCTTCATGGGTATTCTTAATGGCATTGGAGAGGAAGTTGAACAGCACTTGCGTGATCCTGTTCCGGTCCACCATAATCCAGATTTCCTCATCGGGACGCATCACATTCAGTCGGATGCCCGTTTTCATTTTCAGGCGATGCACTTTCTCCACTTCGTCAATCAGTCCGCTCATTTCGACCAACTGGAAGTTCATTTCCGATTTTCCCGACTCGATGCGGGAAAGGTCCAGAATGTCATTTATGAGTTGCAACAACAGGTTGCTATTCTTCTGAATGATGTTCAGGTATTCGGCTTTCTCCACTTCATCTTCCGTCAAAGCTATGATTTCAGAGAATCCCACGATAGCATTCAAAGGAGTGCGGATTTCGTGACTCATATTGGCCAGGAACACCGATTTCATGCGGTCGGCCTCTTCTGCCCGCTGCTTCGCCTCGATGAGTTCATTGGAGCGTTGCACCCTGTCACCGATATCGTGTATCAATGCCATCACTTTATTATCTTCGAACGGAGCGATGCGTGCCTGGAAATAATGCCTTTCGGAATCATCCACATCCAGGGGATATTCTATCTCCTTCAACTCCCCGTCTTCGAGGCATTGACGTATGTTCCGTAGAAACAGGTCGCTGACTTCCGGAGAATAGATGGTGCGTCCGTCCGCTCCCCGTAGCTGTTCAACGGGATGGAGCAAAATGGTGTCGGAGGACATTAACACGTCGGTGATAAAGAAATTTTCATCGAAGATGAAGATGAACTCAGGCAATGCTTGTATTATCTTCCGGTTTCGCTCTTCCACGCGCGATAAGTGTGCTTCGCGTTCGCACTGCCCGGTGACGTTCACGGTATAGCATAAGAGCCTTTCCGGATTTCCACTTTTATCTTTCTCTACAGATAAGAGGTGGTCCTCCAACCAGACTATTTCGCCATGCGCGCCTACGCAACGCACCCGTAAGACATTGGACTCATCAAAGCCATCCAATTTCTTTTGAAAGCCATCCAACGACACCAAATGCTTATCATCGGGATGCACAAAGCTACAGAACTCTTCCAAATTCTGATAACGGATGCCGACTTTATCCAAGCCTAAACTTTCGAAATATTCCTGAGTGAAAGTGCACTCCAGGGTATTGATATTTATCTCCCAGAGAGCTATCTGATGGGCAGCCAGAACGGAGTTGACCTTCAATAATTTCTCTTTCAGTAGTTCCGTGTTCTCGTCTTTCTCGGTAGTAAGAGAAGCGGAATCATGCATTTTTATTTTGTCTTGCGCCATAATAACAAAGTGTATCATGTAAAGGCTACGAAAATTAAGCAAATGTAATAAAAAAGAGTAAGTAATATACAATCGCGTTCTTTTTTTTACCCCAAAAGGCTATCTTTGCAACTCAAATAACAATTTTTATGATGAATCAGGATACCATCTGTGCCATTGCCACGGCTCAAGGAGGAGCAATCGGAAGCATTCGCGTCTCAGGAGCGGACGCCATTCGTATCACCAGTCGCATTTTCACCCCGGCAAAATCCGGTAAAACGCTGGCGGATTGCAAACCTTATACATTGACTTTCGGAAAGATACATGATGGAGAAGAAATCATCGACGAGGTTCTTGTCAGCCTGTTTCGCGCCCCGCACTCTTACACGGGCGAAGATAGTACGGAGATCACCTGCCACGGTTCGAGCTATATCTTGCAACAGGTTTTGCAATTGCTCATCAAGCACGGTTGCCGCCTGGCGGGACCGGGAGAATACACGCAACGCGCCTTTCTCAATGGCAAGATGGATTTGAGCCAGGCCGAAGCCGTGGCGGACCTGATTGCTTCTTCGTCTGCCGCCACCCACCGCCTTGCCATGAGCCAGATGCGTGGCGGATTCAGCAAGGAACTTACGGAGCTACGCAACCAGTTGCTACACTTCACTTCACTGATTGAGCTGGAACTTGATTTCAGCGACCATGAAGAGTTGGAGTTTGCGGACAGAACGGAGCTTTGCCAACTGGCGGATCACATAGAGGGAGTCATTTCCCGACTGGTACATTCGTTCAGCGTAGGAAATGCGATCAAAAACGGCGTACCGGTAGCCATCATCGGCGAAACGAATGCCGGGAAGTCAACGCTCCTCAATGTATTACTGAACGAGGACAAGGCTATCGTGAGCGACATTCACGGTACTACGCGCGACGTGATTGAAGATACGACCAATATCAGCGGTATTACTTTCCGTTTCATTGACACGGCAGGTATCCGCGAAACCAATGATACGATTGAGAGCCTGGGCATAGAGCGTACGTTCCAAAAACTGGAACAAGCGGAGATCGTGCTTTGGATGATTGATGCAACGGACGCAACGTCGCAAATGAATCAGCTATCGGGGCAGATACTTCCGCGCTTGGAAAGAAAGCATTTGATATTGGTATTCAACAAAGCGGATTTATTGGGTACGGCTCATTCTGATGAGGTGTTGTCTGCGGCCTCTTCCATCATTCCTGACGCCGAATGTATTTTTATTTCCGCCAAGAAAAGGCAAAATACGGATGTGCTTCAGAAGAAACTTATAGCTGCCGCCAATCTGCCTGCGATAACCCAGAACGACGTGATAGTGACCAATGCCCGCCATTACGAAGCCCTTACGCATGCTTTAGAAGCCATCGGACGCGTACAACAGGGATTGGCAAACAATCTTTCCGGGGACTTCGTAGCCCAGGACATCAGGGAGTGCATCTTCCACTTGAGCGACATCGCGGGGGAGGTGACGAATGATATGGTGCTACAAAATATATTTCAACACTTTTGCATCGGAAAATAGATAGTGATTACCAACGATTAGCATAGATTACTATTGATTGATAAGGCGTTCATTATGAGCGCCTTTCTTTTTGCTCGTATTAGCGATAGTCATCGTTGATACTCGTTTTTCAGCTCATTTTTGTACCGTATTTGAGCCTCGGAGGGTTGCAACAGAAAACAGGTTGGAAAGGTCGTGGAGAAAGTTGACAATGGTTGACAATGATTTACGATGGTTGACAGAAATCGGAAGAAATAAAGCGAAGTATAACATTAAAAATGAGCAAAAATGGCAAGTAGTAGCATTAGAATTAAGAAGGTATGCGAGTGGTGTGGAGAAGTTTTTTACGCACAGAAGACAACAACGAGATATTGTTCTCATCGCTGTAATAGCAAAGCTTATAAAGAAATTACTCGCAACAAGCGAATTCAGGATACTGAAACAAAAACAGATATTCTTATCAGTCAGCAACCCATACAGATGATAAAGGACAAAGAGTTCTTATCTTTTGCGGAAGCAGGAACTTTATTAGGTATATCAAGGCAAGCTGTTTATAAAATAGTTGCAGCAGGACATTTGAAAGCATCTAAAATCAGCAGCAGACTTTCATTTATCAAACGAAACGATATTGAGAATATGATTGAGAATAAACCCTACGAAAAAAGAAATAAAAAAGATATTGCCCCTATCACCGAGTTCTACACCACCGCCGAAGTCAAAGAGAAATATAATGTAGTTGATTCGTGGATATTTGTGGTTGCTAAGAAGCATAACATTCCACGAACTTTTAATCGTGGTAAAACTTACTGGAGTAAAAAGCATATTGATAATTATTTCGGCAAGAAAGCTGCTGACTCGGAAATCACTGAGTGGTACAGCGTACAGGAGATTCAGGATAAATTCGGTATGAGTTTAGCAGCCATCTATACGCTTGCTTCAAAGAATGCAGTTCCTAAAAAGAAAGAGGGGGTTATGGTAAGTTACTCTAAAAAGCACTTTGATATTGCCAAAGGAATAGCTCAGCCTGATGAACCGCAATATTATACGGTGGCTGAAGCAATGGCGAAGTTCAACCTTACACGTGATCAACTTTATCATTATTCCAAGTATCACAATATTCCACGGGTAAAAGTGGGCAAATACGTCAAAATATCACGGCCTGAACTCGATAAGCTTTTTGAAGCGCCCAAAATAGAGTGAATTATTCGACGGTGATGGTGGTCACCGTTGCATCACTGATTTCCTTTGCCACCCAATTTATATGTATAACTTTTTAAATAACAATTGTATGACACACACATGTACCAAAGTTACAGTACGTCAAAGAGCGATCCGTAACGACAAAATTTCACTTTATCTGGATTATTATCCGGCAGTTCGTAACCCCGAAACGATGCAAATGAGCCGTCGGGAATATCTCGGTATCTATATCTACGCTCACCCAAAGAATGAAATGGAGCGTGAGTTCAACAACGATATGCTGAACAAGGCAGAAGCGATTCGCTGTATCCGGGTACAGTCGTTAATCAATGAAGAGTTCGGCTTCTTAGACAAGCACAAGATGAAAGCTGATTTCCTGGCCTACTTTGCCAAAATGATGCGTAGCAAAGACCAGAAATGGAAAGTGGTCTACGCCCATTTCTCTAACTTCGTGCAGGGCAAATGCTCGTTTGGTGAAGTGAATGTTGATCTATGTAAGCGGTTCAGAACTTATCTGCTGAATGCCAAACAGCTAAAGCATACGCGGCACAAAGTATCTCTGAACTCCGCAGCAGGGTACTACTCCACATTCAGAGGTTTGCTAAAAATAGCGTATCGTGATAAATTGCTACGTGAGAATATCAACGACTTTCTGGATAAGATAGAATGTCAGGACGTAAAGAAAGAGTATCTAACATTGGACGAGGTGAAACAGTTAGCTGCAACACCGTGCGACATCCCTGTTCTCAAAGCGGCCTCTCTGTTCTCTTGTCTGACGGGACTTCGTATCAGTGATATCATAAACCTGCAATGGTCGGACTTCGATATTGCCCCCGACCACGGCTATTGTATTCGTATCCGCACTCAAAAGACCAAAACCGAAGCCACGCTCCCCATCAGCCATGAGGCTTTTGAACTCTGCGGAGAAGTCGGAATGGGGAAAGTGTTTAAGGGACTTAGCCGAAGCATGATAAATTACCCACTTAAAAACTGGCTAAAGCAAGCTAAGATAAATAAACATATCACTTTCCATTGCTTCCGGCACAGCTTTGCGACCATTCAAATTGCTGCTGGAACAGATATTTACACCGTCAGCAAAATGCTGACCCATCGGAACGTATCGACTACGCAAATATATGCGGAACTGGTAAGTGAAAAGAAACGAGAATCAGCAAATAAGATCTCTCTAAAATAGATTAATAACGCTTGCAATCATGAACAATATTAATTATATTTGCGCATTATTAGATACATTATTATCATGAAAAGAGCTTTATTACCCAGTCAACAGCGAACGCTGACAACCTTAGGAGAAAATATCAAATATGCACGCCTCCGCCGTGACCTCTCTTCAGAACAAGTTGCAGAGCGTGCCGGAATATCACGAAACACACTCATCAAGATAGAAAAAGGAGACGAGGGTGTCGCTATCGGGTATTATTTTCGTGTGTTAGCAGTCCTTGGATTGGACAAGGATATTTTATTAGTCGCAAAAGATGATGAACTTGGTCGTAGATTGCAAGACGTTAAATTAACAGTAAAAAAACGAGCTTCAAAAAAATAGAAAATGGCACAGATCAAAGATATATATGTATATATGGATTGGCAAGAAAGCGATTCTCCAATTCAAATGGGTGTGTTGCATAGTGAAGTATTACGCGGCAAAGAAGTGTTTTCTTTTGAGAATAACACTGACTGGCTAACCTACAAACAATTCAGAGCCTTGGATCCTGACTTAGCTCAATTCTCAGGGAAACAATACTTGCCGGCCGACAAAAGTAATTTTGGAATGTTTCTCGATTCATCCCCGGATCGTTGGGGGCGTATGCTGATGCGCAGACGGGAAGCGATCAACGCCCGCATAGAAAACAGACCGAGTAGAACACTCACCGAAGCTGATTATCTATTAGGTGTTTACGATGGCAACCGAATGGGAGCTTTACGATTTAAACTATCGCCCGATGATGAATTTATGGACAATAATAAAGCCATGGCAACACCACCGTGGACATCCATTCGTGACCTTGAATATGCAAGTCTTCAACTGGAAAAAGAGAATTTGAAAGACGATGCAGAATATGCAAAGTGGCTCAATATGCTCATAGCACCCGGTTCCTCATTAGGAGGAGCTCGCCCAAAAGCAAATATTCTGGATAATAATGGAGCACTTTGGATTGCAAAATTCCCAAGCGGACACGATACCAAAGATATGGGAGCATGGGAAGCTGTTATCGCAGAGATGGCAAGAAAATGCGGTATTGAGATGTCTGAAAGTAGGGCACAAAAGTTCAGCAACAGACAGCATACTTTTCTCACAAAACGATTTGATAGGATAAATGGAAGACGAATACACTTCGCTTCTGCTATGACATTGTTGGGTTATACGGATGGTACCAACTCAGCAGAAGGCGTCAGCTATTTAGAACTTGCAGAGTGGATTGGACGAAATTGCGACAAGGTATTGCAGAATCTCGAACAATTATGGCGACGCATCGTTTTCAATATCGCTGTATCGAATTGCGATGACCATCTTCGCAATCATGGTTTCCTACTTACGCCTAAAGGCTGGACACTCTCACCTGCATACGACATCAACCCAGATGAACATGGCATGGGATTAAAACTAAATATTTCAGAAGATGATAATTCTCTTGACTTCGAATTAGCATTGAGTGTTGCTGCCTATTTCGGATTAGATAATGCAACCTCGAATGAAATAATAAATCAGACAAAGAAAGTAGTATCAAATTGGCAACAACTTGCCACCCAATATGGAATTTCACGTTCTGAACAAGAAGATAATGCCGAAGCTTTTCGGTATTGAATAGTCTATAAATCCACAGTAGCAACTTTTGCTATTGTGGATTTTCCTCTTGTAAGGGTAGACAAATACTACTACTTCAACGACATAAGCTGTCACTTAGCCCGGAAATTTTAAATCAATAAGTTATTAGTATATATTTGCGCACAAATGATAACTATTGATTAATATGGCAGCAAAAAAGTACGACTACATTATTATTTACAGTATTCTATTTGCATCAATACTCAGCATTGCTGTATTGGTGCGCCTGCTTGTGATTTCGGAACTACAAATGGATGAGTTTTCCGGACTTGTGGCTTTTGTCATAGTGTGTTTGTTGCTCGGAGCCGCTTATCTCAGCTTTCAATCCATTATTGACGTATGGTTGCTGCCTGTGATAGAGCGGACCTTTAGAAAGAAGTATCCGCAAATAGAATGGGAACCGGAGGTTGAGCCTATTGAGTCTATACCCAACGGAGAAATCTCTGTTCCCAACTACGACGAGTATAAACAGTATGCTCAGCAAAAGATTCAGCAAGAACAAGCAAAGGTTTTAGAAAACGTCCTCACCTACACCGTACAAGAACTTGCGTTATATCTGACCGAGAGTGAGTTGCAACAACTCTGTGAGCATATCCGCTTCTTTCAATATGCTACTGAGAATGAGTACAAACAGATAAAAACACCCATTGCTATTGATGCTACATTAAAATCAATAGATTTAATGCACTTCGGTTGGAATATCGGCAACCAGTTCAAGAAAACAGGAATAGAGACAGCAACTTTTGTTAAACGGGTATTTGCCGAAAGACTAAAGGAGAATGAGATTTCCACAATAAAACGAAAACTAAGAGCAGAAGGAGCATGCATTATCAAGATTAAGGAGAAACTATAAATATTAATTTCTACTCTCGCTTTGGGCGGCAACATTACATGGGCAGACTTACATACGCCTTAACATCCTGATATACAGCCACAATCATCAATATTAAAGCTTACAACAGTTATATCCCAGTGAAAGAATCCACCGTAAAATCACTTATTTTCTTTGTGCGTCGAACTTAAAAAAAGATGCGCTTATGTATAATGATGAAATCACTTTCGATAAGTTACCGCAAGCGATAACTTATTTGATCGAACAGGTCGCTGAGTTAAAACAAATGGTGTTGAAGCTGCAACCAACGCAATCAGAGAAGCATGTATTGATAGAGATAGACAATGCATCACGAATCATTAAAAAGGCCAAGTCTACCATCTATACCCTTGTACGCAAAGGGCTTCTCCCCTATTACAAGAAAGGAAAGAAACTCTACTTTTACGAAGATGAACTATTGGCGTGGATTGAGAATGGGCAAAAAAAGACCTCCGAACAGAATTATGACCAAATGTTAGCTTCAATGCAAAAAAGTATGCGCCGTAAACCGAAATCCGGTTTCAGTATCTAACCTCATTATACCAATAATGTACCGCTTGTTCTTGTTTTGCGTTGCGTATGTAGCTTTGTCATGTCCGATACCGTGTAAATTGGTGCAGAGAGCAACATATTTTTTTGCAACCAGCATATTTTCTCCGTTTTTAATTGCCCGGTTCTCCGATAATCCATTCCTTTGCAGCAGAACAATACATTTAACTATGGAACAACCCGTTTTTGTAGCACAATACACCTTCCTTGCCGTTCCCGAAACTATCGAGGAAGAACGCTGCATTTTAGGCAAGGTCGCCCTCCGGTGCGAGTACGTGATCCGTTTCGAGGACGACGGCAAATTCTATTTCCTTCTCGAAACCCGTTCCGATTACGAGGCACAGTTCGCCCGTTACGGCTGGTACATCGTCAGCCAGAGCGATTTCAACGAAAGGCTCACTATCGGCATGGGCTTGTACGAGAGCGGGCATTTGGCAGGTTTCATGTATTATTTGAAGTCCGGTAGCGAGGACGAAGCCCGTTTGTGGAACAGCATACTTATCTTTACTTTCTTCAAGGACTTCCGCAAAGCCTTTTTCCCGTTGGATAACCGTTTTCAGGGTTTCTTCCGTCTGGACGGGAGCCTGTGCCTATACCTGTATGATTATTGCCCCGTCCGTCGTAACGACAAGATCACTTTTGAAGGCAAGAAAATTTCCAACCTTATTTTCAAATTCAAGTCCGGGCAGGTAACCGACCTCACCACCAAACTCTTTTCCATCGCTATCAGCCGCATTCGTGTCATTCAGGAGAACAAGCATCGTGCCGTCCTGATACCTATTCCCGCATCCACCCGTGAAAAGAACTGCATCCGCTACCAAGAGTTTTGCCGCAAACTGTCGGCGGACATCGGGGTAGCCGACGGCTACGAAGCCATCACCCTGACCGCAGACCGTCCCCAACTCAAAGGTACGCACGGGAAGGACAAGACCGCCAACCTGCAATTTCATCCCGAATATTTCAAGAACAAATGCGTTCTGCTTACCGACGATCTGCTCACGACTGGAGAGGGCTTCATACAAACCCGCCGTAAGCTGATCGAACACGGTGCGAAATTCGTAATCGGTCTGTTCCTTGCCAAGACGATAGCTTTCGAGGACGAACAGGAATAGCTATTCTGTTTTTGCAGTAATTTCATCTATTAGGTTCGTGATTTTCTCAATAGAATACTTTTCTATAAATCTTTTGTTTGCCGCTTCTATCTTTAATTTCTGGTTGATTAATTTTAGTTGCGATAAATCTGATTGACAATATTTGCTCAAGCATTCTATTTCATTGCCGGAAGAGGTAAGTTTATAACGGAATAATAAGAAATGCAGGAAAGTATTTCGTGATTCATTTGATAATCCCAAAATACTATTCGAAACTTTATCAACATCAGCCTCTTGAAATATCGAAGTATCCTTATAAGATTTCTGTTTAACCGGAAGTACGTCATTAAGTGCCAAACTCAAACGTTCGCATGTTTCATCCGTCAGATTTTCCAACATAACAGATACTTTATTGGGGCATTTTTCAAATCTTTGCTCAAACAGTTTTTCAAAATACACAATCAGGTCACTCAAAATCTTGTTAGAACCGCCATTATTATGACTTTTTGTACCTGAATGTACTTTTGATTTGCAATTCAATAAATCGTCAATGTCGTAAATTCCTTCCATCAGCCTGTCTATGGAATGTTTACCTTGGGCAATGATGTCCTTTTTGGGTACAAAAACAAGATTGTCATTATATAAGACCGATAGAATTGATATAATGACAAATAGTTCTTTTAAATCTGTACTTTTATCCTCCAAATAATATCGTACCGTTTCATTGTAATATTTTTCATATTCTTCGTTACCTAACCTCCAATAGTCATATAGGTATTCCCAACTTTTCAAACTGGCATTTTCAGCAGCAAAATATTGTCGCAAGTATGTTGTATCAAAATATCCACTTTCCAAGTAACAAACAATTTCATTGACAAGAAAATCACTGAAAATATCCAACTTCTTACCTATTTCTATAAAGCGGTATTTGGACATGATTTTTTCACGTTCTTCGTTTTTTTCTTTATCGGTAAACATTCTGGATAAACTATTAAATAAACTTCCAATCTGGGTATTTCCACTTTTATATTCACAATAAACAGCGACAAAGTTTGCCAATAACGATGTTATGATAAGTTTGTATTTAGAAGATTTATGATAATGTTCGGGTAACGCCATGACTATTCTATGATAGTCGTTCAAGCATTGGCGGAGTACTCTCAAGTTATTAAATTTAGAGGCATGGAATATTTTGATTATTAGCTCTTTGTTTTCCGACAGAAGATTTCTGTTGTTAGTAGATATTTCATTAATGAAAAAATCGAGTGTCTCTTCTACGTTTACTGTAATTTCGAAAGTTCGTCCGATAGTTTTCTCTTTGAAATCTTTAAACTTCAAATTACTATCCTTATTCTCCTTTGCGGTAATTTTATCTTCATCACCAATGATGATAACCTTGCATTTACAGTGTTCTGAAAAGTAATTGATGTATCCTAACAAGGTTTCCAATTTTACATCACATCTTTCGAGGTCATCAAAAATCAAAATCTTATTCCCTTTTATCTCGATATTGTCCTCTTTCAATAATAGAATGGAATCCAGATTATAGGTTACACTTCCTTCATTTTTTCCATTACCATCCATATCGAGATCATACTTTAATGCGATTTTTGAAGCGACTTTTAGTATTTTCTTAGCAAACTTCATTCCTTTGCTATATAACCACGGAGAAATTTCTTTATTGATTTGTTCTGTAATCTGCTGGATATTGGTCAAACCGTATAAAGAAACATAAATAGGTTGCCATTCTAACTTGTCTGCATCCTTGTTGTTGTTCAACTGCTTCATCCATTGATGAATGAAGAATGTCTTACCACACCCCCAAGCTCCTCTTAGCATAATTGCATATTGTGGATTGGGTATTTCGACGTATTCATTTAAAAAGTTGATTATGTTTTTATTCATGGCTACATTAGTTACTGGTTTCAAAGTTACTGAAAAGAGCAATAAATCTGAATTAATTCTTGAAAAATAACAGTTTGCTTCTCGTTCTTGTACACTAAATAAATTGTCTGTAAATTATAATATCTTGTAGAAGCCAATATCTCTGTTTTTTTATGTATTTGTAGATGTTTTTGGGGCGTTCCCGTAAACGGTCGGGCTTTCCGTTACAAGTCCTCGCCGGATCTGTGGGCTTTCCCCTACAATCCCTAACGTGTAAATGCGGCTTTACCTACATTACATTCTTTTTTTCATTTACTCCCGCCCACCCGTCAGTGGTATAGGTCTGTCCCTGCTTCCCGTTCCCCTTCAAGCACTCCGGCAGGCTACATGCCAGAAGGTAAACGCAAAGCCGGGCAGGACAAACGGAACACATTCGTCCGTGCTGCCACCCGGAGCTTCGCCTGCTGTCGAAACTTTCCGTGCGCCATCCCGTCCGAATAAGTTCCCTTGATGTTTGTCCCGGCAGCCCCTTATTGTCTTACCCGTTTTTCCAACCGTTATTTTCCTCTTTTGGGGCTTTGCCATGACTAACAGGATAATCCTTTGTCTGCGGAACTTTCCGCCCGTTTCCGCCACTACCTTCGCACGGCCATCCGCAAAAGCCGGATAGCTGATTGCTACGTCCGTTTACCGTAACCGGACGAAAAGCACCTCGCCAACCCGCATAACACATTGCCACGCAAGCATTTTTCTTTCTAATCCGATAAATCGGCAAAAGAAGAATACTTGCGTGGCAAAGAGTTGTCTTTCCACCCCGCAATCACCAACCCGTATTTCTTTCTTTTCCGGAAACCGGAGTTCCCGGTTTTCCAAACAGAACTTTCCCGCCTTGTACCGGTAAGTAATCTATCATTCATTCCATTTACTAAAGGGCTGAATTTTTCCCCTTAAGGCTGATTGGGAAAACATTGACGAAGGTAGGCGGGGGAGAAAGCAAATCCGCAAAAAATGCCAAATCTCCACCCTGCGGGTAGTATTTACCATTTTTTCAGATAATTGCAATTCTCCCTTTCCGCTCTTGATTATTGTCAATGTTCTTCCCAATCAGCCAAAGGGAAAAAATTTGGTGGGGGCGACAAGCGATGATAACAAAAACAAGTAGTAACAATTTTAAAGCGTAAAGTTATGGCAACGACAACAAACAACACCATCGAGAAAATTTCTCCCGTGTTCACCGATTTATTTATCAAGAAAATCGAAAGTCTGAAAAGCGACTGGCAAAAACCGTGGATAACGAGCCTTAAACACGGTTTTCCCCGCAACCTAAGAGGAACGGTTTACAATGGCGGTAACATTTTAATGCTGCTGTTTTATACCGAGTTTATGAAATTCACTTTGCCCGTGTTCCTCACGTTCAACCAAGCCAAAGCCGAAGAAGTGAACATCAACAAGGGCGCACACTCGTTCCCCGTTTACTATTGGTTCAAGTTCGTGGTACACAAGGAGAGCAACAAATCCATACCCTACGAGGAATACTGCAAGCTATCCAAAGCGGAAAAGGACGAATACAAGGTAATACCCCAAATGAAATATTACAATGTGTTCAATCTCGACCAAACCAATTTTGCGGAGAAATACCCCGAACGTTTCGCCAAGATGCAACAAGGCGAGCAGCCCGAAAACCATTCGGACGGTATCGAGTGCGGAATGTTGGACGAACTGATATATATGCAAAATTGGTATTGTCCTATCAAAGTGAAATATTCCGATAGTGCTTTTTATGTACCCTCAAATGATTATATCGTTTGCCCCGAAAAAGAGCAGTTCCCGCAGGGCGTGGAATTTTACGGAACACTTTTGCACGAAATGGCACACAGCACAGGCAACTCCCAACGCCTGAACCGCACGTTCGGCAGCTTTTTCGGGGATGAATTATACGCCCGTGAGGAACTTGTAGCCGAACTGACATCAGCCCTTTGCGGTGCTTTCTTCGGTATCGTCACCGCACCGCAGGACAACAACGCTGCCTATCTGAAACACTGGCTCACCAAGCTAAAGCAAGAACCCGCCTTTTTAATAGATATTTTAGGCGATGTGAACAAGGCTGCAAAGATGATAACCGAGCGAGTGACAGAGCCGATAAACGAACCTGTTGCAGCCTAAACGATAACAGGAACAAGAATATTAACAAACGGGTGGAGCAATCCACCCACTAAAAACATAAGAAGATGAAAACACTATCAGAAAAGGAATTTAACGAGTTCAACGCAAAAGGATTATTCACGGACAGGGCGGAAAAGGCAAAGAAAGACCTGTTGCCCGTCATGCAGGAAATACGGAAGTACATACCCGGTGTGGAATACGGCTATCATGTGATAGGCGGTCAATATCCCGAATTTTACGGTGTCCAAATCGAGTTCACGCAAAACGGCATCCGCTTTCATTTGGATAAAATATACAAAGAAAACAAATACAAGATTGCCCCCGACATGGGACATTTTAAGAACGTCAATCGCTACGACATCAAGAGAGTAACCAAGCAATATGAAAAGCCGTGTAATATCGGTACGTTCACCGCCAAGAAAGTGAACGACTGGATAAACTACTATACTTCGATATACAACCAAGTAGCGGAAGAAGAAACGGAAAATGCGCAAAAAGTAGCGGAGTTTCTCAAAAATATTGAAAATGAACCTATAAGATGGCAGAAACAAGACCATTCAAAAGGAACGATTACCCGCAACGGATTATGTTTCACTTTCTACATAGAAGAAGGACATCTTTCTTACGAGTTAGCCCTTTGTTATTGCGGTACGACTGATTATAATAAATTTCGGTTAATAGCTGACAATCAATTTTTCCCGAAAGGTAACTATTAACAACAAGGGCGGAGCAATCCGCTCGCAACACCCAAGAACATGAAAACGATACTCATTTCAAGACTGATTTACCGCCTTATCCTTTGGTCTGTAGTGATTTACTTTTTCACCACCACCGCAGGGCAGTTTTTCGCTTTACTGTTTGCCGTACTCCTGTTTTACTTCGTGGCACGGTTCATTCTCGCCCTTGTTTGGCGGTTGTTTGTGGGTATCGTTTTTGTGCTGATAATCATTCTTTTAATATTCTGAATTATGGAAGGAAAGAAATTCAAGCACAAATATTTGTCATATCTCACCTGTGAAGTCGTGGCGGAAACCCGCAGAGGGTACAAGGTATTAGAAACCCAAACATTCAGCGGACGCAAGAAGCCCAAGACAAAGACCGCCTATTATTACAACGTTGATTTTGACAAACAGCGTGGAATATGGGAAGAAATAACCAAGTAATAACATTCAAAAATATACCAATATGGAAACAAAGACATTCATCAAGAACGGAACAGCCGAAACAAAACTGTTTGGCGAGGAAACTTATAAACAATGCTGTTTGGGAGCATTCAGAGGGGAAATTTATTTCGATTACAAATACCGCCATACCAACGGGCAGGAGTTCACAACCCTACGCAGGACGTTGATACAATGCCGTGCCGAGCGTGATTTTTGGTTAAGGGAAAAGACCGTTTCTTTTTCGGGACACCGAGCCGAGAGAATGACAAGGAACAGCCCCGACACACAAAAGCGATTGACAGATATAGGCTTCGACACCTATACAGCAATAACCGAACTTTGCAAACGTGACTACCATACATTTTTGTCGGGCATGGCGAACGGCTTCGACCTTATCGCAGCCGAGGAAGTTCTAAACGCAAAAAAGGAATTTCCATACATTCAGCTAAAAGCCGTTATCCCGTTCAAAGGACAGGCAGACCGATACACCCAAGCCGACAAGCAGCGTTATAACGCTATTTTAGCCCAAGCGGACGAGGTGATAATATTGCAGGATGAATATTCAGACCGTTGTTTCTTGCGACGTAACAACTACCTGTTGGATAACTCCGCTTATCTCGTGGTATTTTACGACAGCACCCCAACGGGTGGAACTGCCTACACGTTACGCCATGCAATGGAACGGAAAATAGAGTTTCAAAACGTATGTTACAACCGCAAATAAGGCTCACAAGGGCGGAGCAATCCGCCCGCTACTTTCTTTCGGTGAGCCGAAGCGGTGAAAGAAAGATAGCAAAGAAACCATTTTTATCAACAGAATTTTAATCAACTTAAAAAATAACAGAATTATGAAAGCAACAGTAAATCAATCAGCAGCAGAGAGAAACATCACATTGGTAGCATTGGCAAACATCCAGCCGAGCAGTTTTAACCCCCGCAAGCACTTCGATGAAGCGAACCTGTACGAACTTGCCGGGAGTATCAAACAGCAGGGAGTTTTACAACCTATCACCGTGCGCCCCATAGCGGAAACAGACCGTTACGAGATTGTTTTCGGTGAGCGCAGATACCGTGCTTCCGTCATGGCAGAAATGGAAGATATACCCGCTATTATTTCGGAACTCACGGACGAGGCAGCCGAAGAAATGGCGATAACGGAAAACTTGCAGCGCAAGGACGTGACACCTATCGAGGAAGCCAACGCCTACCAACGCATGATTGAAACAGGAAGGCACACCGTAGAAACATTGGCGGTACTTTTCGGCAAGAACGAGAACTATATCCGCACCCGTCTGAAATTCACCGCCCTAATTCCCGAAATCGCCACCCTTTTGGAAACGGACGAACTGACTATCAGCGTGGCAACCGAGATTTGCCGATACGGTGAGGATATACAAAAAGAGGTGTACGAGAAACATTTGCAGGACGGTAACGCATACAACAGTTGGCGAGGGCTGAAAGCTGCCGATGTTGCCAAGCGAATAGAGAGCAATTATACCACCGATTTACGGTATTACTCCTTTGACAAGACCGAGTGCGCCACGTGCGCCCACAACACGAACAACCTGTTGTTGTTCTGTGACGGAGGGTGCGGACATTGCGCCAACCGCACGTGTCTTGCCGAAATGAACGCATCTTTCCTCATGGAAAAAGCCGTTCAAATCATGCAGCAGAACCCGAACGTTTCACTTTGCCGTGACCGTTACACCACAAACGACACTGTAATAGAACGGTTAATCGCTTTGGGCTACGAGGTCGAAAACCTTGAAACGTACACCACTTTCCCCAACAGCCCCCAAGAACCCAAAGCCGAGAATTTTAACGACACCGAAAAGTACGAGGAAGCCCGTACCCGTTACGAGCAGCAATGGGCTGACTACATGGAGAAGGAGGAAGAAATCACCCGCAGGAGCGAAGCCGGAGAAATCACCGTTTACTCCAAGATAGGGCAAAAGGAGATTGTTTTCTGCTATGTGGAGAACGTGACGGAACAGGCAGCGGACGGGACAGCCGTACAAGTACCGCTTTCACCCGTGGAGAAATTGGAGAAACAGGACGAGCGCAACAAGGAGATAGCCCTTGAAAAGACGGTTGAAGATACCAAACGGCAAATAATGGAAGCCGACATCACGGGCGGTAAGTTCAGTGCGGACGAGGAAAAGATACTCTATTTCTTCATGCTATCCCATTTGCGGGAGGAGCATTTTACAGCCGTAGGCATCACCGAAGAAGGGAAACACTACCTCACGGACGAGGATAAAATGAATATTGTGCCTAATCTCACCGTCAAGATAAAAACTATCATCCGCAGGGATTATCTGATAGCCAATTTCCGAAGCGCATACGGCAACAATACCGAAGCATCCCTTTTACTTGACTTCGCCCGTAAGCACATGCCCGAAGAACTTTCAGCCATCGAAAGCGGATATAACGAAGTTTACGAGAAACGACACCAGCGCATCGAGGAACGCAAAGCCGTTCTTTTGGTACAGGAAAAGACAAGGGCAAAAGGGCATGAAATCACCCAAGCCGAAGAACAACAGCAACCCGAAGGGATTGCAGCCTAACCAAACAGGGAGCAAGGGCGGAGCAATCCGGCCGCTACTTTCTTTCGTGAGCCGAAGCGAAAAAGAAAGATAGCAAAGAAACCACTTTATTAACTTTCTAATTTTTTAGCAATGAAACAGGAAATCAGACAAAATAATATAACCATACTCCACAGCGAGGACGGTTGCAGTATTCCCGTCATTTTCAACAATCTCACGAGAAAGAACTTTAAAGGGAAGGAATATTCAGACTATATACGTTACATAGCCATTCCCGACATGGGATTTACTTACGGGAAGATAGAATATTATTCAGACGGAAAATTAGTCACAACGGGAGAAATCAAGCCATAACATTCTCCTTTTGTTTCATCGCCGGAAGTCCGGGACGGGTAGCGATCCGCCCGGACTTCTTTTTTACCGTTCTTTTGTTTTTCACCGGATATTTTGCCGGACTTCTTTCTTTCGTGAGCCGTAGCGGAAAAGACAAGAAGCAAAGAAACCACTTTAAAAAGTCAGTTCAAGAAAAGAATGTTCAAAGGAACACCCTTTTCTTTTTTTTATCTCTAAACCGGAATCTACTTAACTTGGAATAGTGCAATGTAAATAAATGGAATGACTTAACTATTATTTCAAATTTATTATCATGATGTATAAATATCAATCTATAACTTTTATATTCAATGCTTGTATCCTTCTTTTTGTATCTGGCTTAGATATTTCAAATGAAACTTTCTTTCCTTCAAGATTCGAATAATCCAATTCTGGATTATTCGAAAAATGAAAAAAGAATTCTTCGGATCTTAATTTTATATAACCGCAATAAATACCAGCTCTATTTTTCATAACCTTTTTCACTACTCCAATATTCTTAATAATATCACCTTCTGTTTTCGAAATATTAATTTTTTTACCATTATTCAATGTTTTGAGTATTAATTCTGTAAACTCTTGAACATCTTTCATTGCATATTTACTTTTCTTCATATGCTGAGTCCATTCAGTTTTACAGGTATTAAATAAATTTATAGCATCATTAAATATCCCTTTTGCGGTCTCGGTATTATATAGACTTTTCAATATACTTTCTGAGAATTTGTCTATACTCTTTTCTTGAGATAAATGCGGTCTTTTTCCTGCAACCATCCAACAATAGATCATCAAGATATGTGCTTTGAATGGCTTCAAATCTCTGCTGAATTTTCCTTTTCTAAAGAAGCCTTCAAGGGTATAAAAAGCATAAGCTATTGCAAAATATGGTAATTTAGAATGTTCTTCCAAGAAAATATCTTTCCCAAACTCTTTAAGCAATATTGATTCATGTTTATGGGCAAGATGTGGGTTGTACATTAAGGAGCCCACAAAGTATTGTGTCAATATTCTTAGATTTATTTTCTGAATTGGTTTAATAAGTGGATTATGATTATATTGTTTTGCTCTCCTTTCATAATATATTTTATCTTGAAAATCAGAAACATAGGCATTGAAAAATATTTCTAAATCTTTATGAAATTTTTTGGTGCCTTCAAAAGCTTCCTCTAACACAATACTTTGCCTATTTGTTCCTTTAACTATTTCATTTGATATTTCAACATTTTTTGTAGCAATAATTTTCATTACTATTGTTGTATCACTCAAATCCAATCCTTCTTTTCTAGCATTATAAATCACATGACAAGTTTGACATCCATTTACAATTTGAGGATTTTCTATTCTTAATTTCCTATTATTGGGAACAAATTCATCACAAACAACAGCAATTCCATTATTTAATAAAACGAACTTTTGAGGATCACTATTAATTGTATCATATATCTCCGAGTTTACAGTGTTGTCACCTTGATAGTCTCGAACATTATCATTAAAAAGAGACTTACGTATAACGTCGCCATCTGCAACAAGTAGCTTATATAATTCACTTGCCTTACATAATGCCACACATGAATTTTCGACTTTCTCTACTGGGGTTAAGTCCATCGTATCAATAACTTCTATCACAGTAGAGAATTTGTTCTCATTTTCATCTAAAATACATTTAAATCTTTCACTGTCAATAATTTGGAAATCTACTTTTGAACAAAAATTATTTGATAATATATCTTTTTCTGCTTGTTTTTTCGTCCCTTCATGTAATGGATCATTATTCCATTTTCCCATAACAACGTAGTACAATCGAACTATAGGAGATTCTTTCCAGTAGAAAGTAATGTCTTCACTAACCAAAAACTCTTTTATTTGATATATTTCCTTGATCTTATCATTAAAAGGGTAATCTGGTGTTGCAGATAAAAAATTACGGACACCTGAAATAAAAGAATTCATTTCCGATACGCTGAAATGGGATTTATTTTTAGATTGTATAAAAATAAACTCAATACTGATTCTTGAGAATTTTGAGATAATATCTCGTATCTCATCAGTACTCTTAACTAAAATTCCATTTACCTTTATAGCTATACCGTCTATTCCAGTATCACCAGGTCCTCCAACTCCTATGAAATCAACTAATTCAGAGTCAGCATTAAATGCATCAGGTTGATGTTGAGTCAATATCGCAATGTTCACAAATTGTTCAAATGCTTCATCTTCAGGAATTCCTTGGAGTTCATAATTCTCACAAAATTTTTTAAAGCGTGCATTTATTATAGGTTCATTTGTCATATTTTTAAATTTAAAGGTTTAACACTAAGCAAATATATAAAAAATAAAATTCTTATGAACATAAAATTATTTTTTTCTCTCATTTTAAATTGATGTAAAGAAAGAGGCAGTATAGTTCGAGCGTTTTTCACCTCTTCCGGCACATGTTCCAACTGCCAGCCTTCTTCCTCGATGGCAGCACGGCATACCTCTGCCGTGCGCTCATGCCTGCATATAAATTCCAAAGGAACTTGTTTCATTTCTTCTCCCATTCGATTTTTTCCCTATATTTGGTTAATGATTTCACCAGTTCGTCCATATCACCGTGCATCCGGCTCAATCCCTTTTCTACCGTTAGGTTCTCAAAGACAATCTGCTTCAGCAATAGCCGATGGCAGAAGTAGCTCGACCCGAACGGCACTCTATTCAGGTCATTGTACTGTACCCGTTTGTCGAATAGCAGTAATTCCAGTTCTTTCTCCTTGAACAGTCGGCAGGGTGCAGAATCGTTCAGCCAGAAGTTAGACATCAGCAGGGCAAACGGCTTGCCGAAACTAAGGCAACGCTCGAATATCGCTACCTTGTTACTGAACGGAGGATTAGAAACGATTACGTCCCAATGTTCCGGTTCATACTTGAAAAAATCCTGCTCAGTGCAAATATGGGAATGATCCACTTTAAATCTATGCTCTTTCAGTGTTAGTACAAATTCGCTGTGTTCCATATCGAACGGACACCATACCTTTGTCTTTTTGGAAAGATACTTGATGATCGGCAACACCGCATAGCGGGGCGTGTACTTCTCGTCACCCTTGTTGCTTCGCAGATATTTTGAATAATCCATCGCTGCTATCTCTCTCTTTTTCCGAATTGTCATTGTTATACGAAAATTCCAGTTCCACCGCCTGCCCGAACGAATCTTCCACCCACACCTTCAAACTGCTCTGGTCGTCCGATAACGAGGTATAGTACAGCCGGAACGTTTCTTTCTCCAACGGGTAACGGTCATTCGGCAGCAGCACCGTGCCGTCCTCCGTTTTCAACGTCCCTTTTCCGTCATAGAGGAACCACCGGATAGTGTACCGGGTATCTTCCCAGCGTCCTTCCCGTTTGAGTTCACAGCGGATTTCCGCCGTCTCGTTCACCTTCAGTTTCTTCGGGACGGGCATCGTTTCGACGGTGAACGGGTATTTCGTTTGAATATCCAGCTTGTCATTACAGGCAGCGACAAGCACGAGGGCGGCCACTATGTAGCAGCCCACGAGCATTTGATAAAATCTTTTCTTCATATACATTATTATATTATAGTAGTTATCGAATCATAAACCGGACACCCACACCTATCTGCGAGTGGAATCTTCCGCAATCGCCCCCGAACAGCATCCTTTGCCGCCCGTTTACCAGCAGCACGACCTTATCCGTCAGGTAGGCGGACAATTCCAGCGTCAGCGCACCCCCATAGATGAAATGATCCCCGTCCGTGAGCAGCGAACCGTCCGGCAGACGGCTTTCGCCCCAGTTCACCGTTTCATACCCCGCAAGGGCGGACAACCCCAGTGCGGCAAAGAATGTCTTTTTCCTATCAGAGAGGAAGTTCAGGTAATACCCGCCTTCCCCCGTGAACTGGCTTGCCGGATAAAGATTTCCCCGGTAGTCATACCGCTTTTCCAGATACTCCGCACCGACCACCCAATGGTGGGCGTTCTTCGTGTAAGTGCTTACCGCTATCCCGGCATGGTAGCCGAAACCGTCACCGCTTTTCCAGCGCATATTGTCCGAAAGTCCGCCTGTGAATTGGATTCCCCTCATTCCGGGCAGGCATCTTTGGGCGTGTGCCTGGTTAAAATGCAGGCACACCCCGAAGAGCATGATAATGAACAGTACTCTTTTCATGTGTTACTTTATTTTCAGTTCGTTAATCACTTTTGCCGCCACTATATCCGAATTTTCCACCCGGATAGTCTGATGCCTGCCGCCGTTCTTCTCGAAGAGTTCGATTACCAGCACCTTATCGTCCGGTATGGTGAACTGCGGAACGACATACACCGTGCGCACGTTGCTTTTCCCGTTCGTTACCAGCACCTCGTTATAGCTGCGTACCGGATCAACTGCCCTCTCCTGAATGGCGGTACGTTTCGGTACTTTCTTGTCCACGATCTTGAACTTGATAAAGTCCGTGTTGAAAGCCACGTTCGACCGATTTCTCGTTTCCGTGTGGAAATAGAACAGCCCGTTATGCGAATGGATGGACTTCAAAAGGAACTGCACCCCGAAGCGTTTGCAACCCAAATGTCTGATTTCCCGCTTGTCGGCTTTATAGATGCCCTGCATAATCAGCTTCACCAGTAGCGGGCTTTCACTGCCCAGTTCACGGAAATAGATATTCATGCGTGTATGGCTGAAATCCGTCGTGTCCTCATTTTCCAGAAAGTCCTTCATTTCGATGTTCAGCATTTCCGGCTCATGGGCGTAACGGGCGTTGAAACTGTAAAAACTTCCGTCCTCACAGATAACGGAAAAGTTTGTTTCCCCCGGAAACCCTTCTGTCGTGGCTTTCACCCTGACAACATTTTCCGCCCCGTCCGCTTTCCCGGCAATAATCCAATTACTGCCCAAGTCCACATACTTCACGGCAGACGGGAAAATGATGTGTACCGTTTTTGCAAACGTCACCTGCACCCCGTAAGGCGTCACCATCTGCCGATAGGGTAACTTCTGCGTTATCCCTTGATACAGGTCGTTCCCGGCAACCGTCCGTACCGTGTCATTCACTTGTGCGTTCGCACCTATCACCACGCCCATAAGCAGGGCGACCAATCCAAAAATCTTTTTCATTGTCTTTTCTTTTTAATTATTATTATTTTTACATTCTAAGCCTGCATAGCATCCAATCCGCATGGCATCCCGACCTCATTTTCGCAGCGTGAAGCGAACGACCGCAGTGTAGCGTCAAAAAGAAAAAGCTGTTTGAGCGTAGCGAGTTCTTTTTCTTTAGCGAAACGTAGGAAGAGAGTAGCGTAGAAAATGCAGTCTTGATTTTTTCTTTTTGGTATCTTTTTCTTTTGTATCAAGACAAAAGAAAAAGTACTACTCTTTGGCGTACAGCATCAGTTCGTAGCCCGCTTTCAGATGCACTTTCACCGTGCGGAATTTCTTGGCGAGGTACTGGCTGCCGCCCTGCATCACGCCCCTTGTCAAGTCCATAGCGATCTGCTGTCCGGCAGACTGCGCAAACGATATGCTTGTCCCCAGCCCGCCGCCGATGTTTGCAAGAGCTTCCTTTGCCGCTTCCTGTTCCAGTGACGAGGGCACGGACAAGCCTTTTTGCCCGTCGCTGTCATACACCGCCAGTTCCACGGGCAGCAGGTTGCCCCGGTATTCGATGGACGATACCACAATATCCAGCCGTTCCCCCTGTACCTTGCCCGTTCCCGAAACAAGGGTGTTCTGCGGGATCACAAGGTTTCCCGCTTGCAGCGGTTCGAGCAGCCGGAGCTTCACCGTCTGACCGTCCATGATTGTCTGGTCTTGGTGGATGCACGCCCGAATGGTGTTCTTTCCCATAGCATAACCGTCGCCCACTGCCGTGTTGAACCCGTAGTTTCTCGGCTGGCTGTACGCCCGCATGAACTCCGCATCGCTCATCGGTTGTTGCAGTCCCGACACCGTTTGCTGCCGTGCCGCCTGTACCGCAACAGCGGGCTTTCCCGTCCCTTGCCCGGTACTCTGTCCGGTAACGGGAACTTGCACGATTGTGCCGTTTTGTCCCGCCTGCCCGTTCTGTCCCATGTACTTGGCGGCAAGCTCGTAGCTCTTTTCCATCAGGGCGACTTGCTCGTCTATGCCACCCGCCTGTCCCTGCTGTGCTTCCAGTTTCGCTGTCAGTTCCTCCACCTGCTTTTTCAGTTCCTCCTTTTCCTCGTCCACCTTCGGCGTTTCGTAGAACGTGCCTAATTGTCGGTTGATGTCCCGGTAAGCAGCCGTTGAAGAACTTACGCCGCCTGCCCGCGAGCTTCCCGAATAATCCTTGAACGGCTCCCGTTCCGGTTCGCTGTCCGGCAGTTCCAGTTCCACCCCGTCCGCATTGTTATTGCCCGAAAAGGCGAAATCTTCCAGCGAACGCACCTTGTCCGCCTGTTTCTTTTCCAGTCCGGCTTGCTCGTAGGCTTTCCGCTTGTCACCGATAATCCCGTCATTCTCCGGCAAGGGAATGTCGGCATTGAACGCCCCCACCGTTTCCCCGCTTTCGTCCTTTTTGTCCGAAGGTGCGAAGATCAGCCACATCGAGCCGAGGAACAGCAACCCCATCAGCGGGTACACCAGCAGCTTTTTCCGTTGCTGCATCTGTTTGGGCGTTAGTTCTCTGGCGGGCTTCCTGTCCTTTTCACCGCTTTTCTTCCCTTTGTTCTCCGTCCCCGTTTCCGGGGCTGCGGCATCGCTCACCGTCACGTGCTGCGTTGCTGTTTCTTTTTCCTGATTCTGTTCTTCCATGATTTACTGATTGTTAAAAGGATTGATTATACTGTCATTCTTTAGCCGGATTTGGTCGATATGTTCTATCCCCAATTCCTGACCGTCACTTTTGCCGATGTTGTAGATGGCGGCGACGGTCATGTACACCGACAACCCGCCGAACACCACGAACATCACAAGGATAACCACCACCCGCTGATCCGGCGTGATACGCCCGCACAGGCGGCGGAGCTTTACGTCCGCCCGGTCCTGCATATCAGCAATGACCTTTGCCATAAATTTTCCGACCATGCCGTTAGCGTTTGATGGTTTGCAAGTCCTTGTTTTCGGTAATCTCGAAGCCCTCGATGATGAACCCCTGCGGATTGTTGTCACTCCTTACGGCATCCAGCAACCGGCAGCGGGTGACAAGGCTTCGCTCCGTTACCGAGCTTTCCCGGAGGATAATCTGCCGGGCGAACGTCCGCACGTTGTACGGGTACTTGTCAAAGTCGCACCGCACGCTGTCAATCTGCACCATCTGGTTGATGTTGCCGCTGATTACCCGGTTGTAATACCCTTTTTCCGAAAGGTCTTTGTAGTAGTTGAATGCGCTTTTGTCCGCCAGCATCAGCGAGCGTTTGATATTGCTTTCGATAGCCGACTTGTCGGGTGACAACGTGAAGAACAGTTCGTGAAACCTGCGCACATGTTCCCGTGCTTCCACCGGGCGGTTCTGCTGCACGTCCTGCGAGAGTGCCAGCATCAGCGACTTTCCGTTATCCAAGACGTATATTTTCTCCCGTTGCGCTTCGGCGAAACTGTACGATTTCCAAAGGGCGAAGCCCGTCACCACCGCACACAGGCAGATGAACACCAGCGCAAAGAGCCGTATCTGCCTGAAACTCGTTTCTATATTCTTTAATGACTTAAATTCCATTTCTTGATTGATTTTTTAGTTACTTGATAAGTTTTCCGGCAACATTGCCCACGGCAGCACCCGCCCCGGCAGCGGCGACATTCCCCGCTTTGGCGGCAGTCGTGTTCATCGCACGGTTCGCACCGCTTACACCGCCCGCCATGATGATCCAGTTCGCAACGGTAGGTATTGTAAAGTACCCGAATATCCCGATAATCAGGAATACCATGTACACCGTATTCGTGCTGTCCGGTATAAAGGTGGGATCGCTCATCGCCTCTATGTCTTTGGTGAGCATAAGCACCTGAATCCTTGCCAGTACCGAACTGAACAGGTCGCTCACGGGCAGCCACATATAGACGGAAATGTACCGGGTTATCCATTGCGTCAGGGTGCTTTGGAATCCATCATAGACGCTTATCGCAAAGGCGATAGGCCCTAAGATGGAGAGGACGATCAGAAAGAACGTCCGTATCGTGTCTATCACCAGCCCGGCGGACTGGAACAGCAGTTCCAAGAGTTCCTGAAACCATTTGCGTATGTTCTGTTTCATCCGGTACTCGGCACGGTCTATGTACATGCCGCCCATCGTTATCAGGTCGCCAGCCGACCAGCCGAGTTCATCCAGTTTCTTGTCGAACTCTTCCTTATCCACGAGGTACGCCGTTTCCGGATTCCGCTTGTTCGCTTCATATTCCAGCTTGTCTTTCTGTTCCCGGTACTTGTTCATGTCGAAGGTCTGTGTTTCCAGCATCCCGTGGCAGCCTTTCACCACGGGCGAAAGCACCGTGTTGATCGTGCCCAGTACGAACGTCGGAAAGAACATGATGCACAGCCCGATGGCGAACGGGCGCAGCAGCGGGTACACGTCGATAGGTTCGGCACGGGCGAGGGCTTGCCACACTTTGGCGGCGACGTAGAACAGCGCACCCAACCCGGCTATCCCTTTGGCTACGCCCGTCAGGTTGGAGCATAGCGGTATCATTTCCTGATATAGCGTGTGCAATATCTGGTGCAGGTTCTCAAAGTCTATTGATAATAACATCATCTTACCTTATTATATATATGTACAGGAATCCGTTCTCACCAGTAGCGTTCGTCCGCCGAGCCGTACAACGCCATCACCCGGTCGGTGTCCTTCTTCTTTTTCGCCCGCAGGTAACTCACCGAGATATTCTTGTTCGTGTAGTATTGCACGAGATTGCGGTATTCCAGCAGCCTTTTATAGCTTTGGTCGATAATCGCCAGCCGTTCCGCATCCGATAGCGACATTCCGGTGATATTCACCACATTTTTCAAATCCTGCAACACGTCCGCACTCTCGTTCAGCAGCTTTGCATATCCGAAAGAGATCGTGCTTAACTCGTCCGGCGTATAGTTCGGATCACCCAGCATCTTTTGGTAGTTCCGTACATAGATTTCCGAAATATCCGCCACCAGTTCGATGCTTTTCTTCACTTTTACACCGCCCTTAATCACGTCGTGTACATCCTTTAGCGCATCATAGTACCGCTTTCCTTGTTCAAAAACTTTGGCGGTTTCCTTGAACCCGTCCATTGTGTTCTTGGCAGTCGTCGAAGTCTGCGCAATCTGTTTAACGGTGTTGATAATCCCTTGCGCCAAGTTCCCCGGATCGCTCACTACCCATTGTGCGTTAGCCGTACCCGCTGCCAGCAGGCACGCCAACCCCATGACTATCGCTTTTATCTGTTTCATACTCTTACTTGTTTAATTGATGGTTACTCCGTTTATATTCTCCGCCGGGCGACAGGTGTATGCGGTCTTTCTCCTTGTCGTAGGTCAGCATCACCGCCAGCCCCGTTTCGATGAAGAAGTAGCCGTCCGTTTCCCGTATCAGGTAGGTTTCCGTCCGGGTGCTTCCCGCATGGCTTTTCTTTATCACTGTTACCCGGTATTGCCCGTTTTCTTCCGAAAGGGTAAAGGGCGGCTTGCTGCCCGTGCTTACCCAGTCGCCCCGCATCTTTTCCAGTTTGTCGGCGTTCGTTTCCTTGCAGGAAGTGACGAACGCCAATGCCACCGTCACCGCTGACAGCAGCAGGATTAAATTCAATCGTTTCATAATGATTTCGTTTTTAATGATGATTTGTACAACCAGCCGTTTGTACGTTTAGCCGTTTAGTCATTCAGCCAACCAACCGTTTAATCGTTTAGCCAGCCGTCCGGCTGTTCAACCGTTCAGCCGATTAACCAGCCAGCCAATCAACTATCCGGCTACCCGTACATCCGGTTATTCATTTATTTACCCATTGGCACATTATTTACTTGTACTTCGTTTCCGCCAGCCGCCTGATGGCAAGCTCCAAGTCGCCGCCCAACTCTTCCGCAAGGTTGAACACCTCCGTTTTCTCGCTCTCTTCGGTGGTGTACGTCAGGTATTCCGAAGGGCTTACTTCCGTGGCATATACCGCCGACTGCACCCCGTTCAGCCCGATCCATACCTCCTTGTATTTCCGTCCGGGATGGTTGGCAAGGTTGATGGACAAGATTTGCGCTTTCTCCTTTTCCGTCAGTCCGAGCATCGCCTGTATGCCGTCGAACTTGTTCATATACTTTTTCTGGTCGAGCAGTATCTTGCAATCGCTGTTGTTGATGATAGCCTCTTTCACGATGGGCGACGAGATTATATCGTCCACCTCCTGCGTAACTACCACTGCTTCACCAAAATACTTGCGGACGGTCTTGTAGAGATATTTTAAATATTCTGACATACTCGGTGAGGAAAGGGCTTTCCATGCTTCCTCACAGATAAGCATCTTCCGCACCCCTTTAAGCCTGCGCATCTTGTTCAGGAAGGCTTCCATGATGATAATCGTTACCACCGGGAAAAGCTCGGAATTATCCTTCACAGCATCAATCTCAAAGACGATAAACCGCTTGTTCAGCAGGTCGATGTTCTCTTTCGAGTTCAGCAGGAAATCGTAACGACCGCCTTTGTAATATTGCCGCAGCGTGGTAAGGAAGTTGTCGATATTAAAATCATCCCGGCTTACCTTGATGTCCCTTTTCGCCAGTTCCGCACGGTAATCGCCCAGCATATACTCGTAGAAGGTATCGAACGAGGGCACGATGCTTCGGTCTTGCTGTATCTTCCGGATGTATGCCGACACCGCACTGCCCAGCTCGCCGCTTTCCGTCTTCGTGATTTTCTCGTCCTCGCTCTTCCATAGGGTGAGCAGCAACGTCTTTATACTGTCTTTTTTTTCCACGCTGAACTTGTAATCGTCAGTGAAAAAAGGATTGAAACTGATGGGCTTATCTTCCGAATACGTGTAATACACCCCGTCCTCGCCCTTTGTCTTGCGGTGTATCAGTTCGCACAATCCCTGATACGAGTTACCCGTGTCGATAAGTACCACGTGGCTGTTCTGCTCGTAGTACTGCCGGACTAAATGGTTCATAAAGAAGGATTTTCCCGAACCCGAAGGCCCCAAGACAAACTTGTTGCGGTTCGTGATAATCCCCCGTTTCATCGGCAAGTCTGAAATATCCAGATGCAGCGGTCTGCCCGTCACCCGATCCACCATCTTGACACCGAAAGGCGATAAGGAATCTTTATAGTTCGTTTCTTCCGTGAAGAAACACAGGGCTTGCGGGATGAACGTGTAGAAACTTTCCTCGAAAGGAAAATCCCCCTCGTTCCCCGGTATGCCCGCCCAGAACAGCGTCGGCACGTCCGTTGTGTTATGCCGGGGCTTGCACTCCATAAGGGCAAGCTGGCTGCCCACGTCATTCTTGATGTGTTTCAGTTCTTCCCGGTCGTCCGCCCACGCCATCACGTTGCAATGGCAGCGTACCGAGGTCAGCCCCTTGCTGTGCGCTTCGTTCAGGTATTCCTCTATCCATTCCCGGTTGATCTGATTGGAACGGGAATAGCGGGATAGCGACTGCATATTCCTTGCGGTCTGCTCGAAGCGTTTCAGGCTCTCCGTGTGGTTGTCGATAAAGAGGTACTGGTTGTAGCAATGGTTACAGGAGAGCAGCACGCCCACCGGGGCGGCGAAACTCAACCTGCAATCGCTCCGGTCTGTGGACAACCGTTCATAGCGGCTGTCCGTACCCACCTTGCCCGGCAAGTCCTCTGCGTCCGAAAGGGTGTGCAGGCAAAGGATGTCGTCGCCAATGCGCATTTCTTCCGGGTTCAACTGGATGTCTTTCAGCACCGTAGTATCGCTTTGCGAGAGGGAGAAATATTTCTCCACGATGCCCGCTGTCGTTTCCGTCCCGACAATCTCGTCCGTTGTCAGGCGGCGGAGCGTGATAAACCCGCTGTCGTTCATGATTCGCTCGAACTGCCCGACCGCTTCAAGGAATTTCGTTACCGTTTCCTTGTCCTCGATCTCCTTCGGGATAATCTTTCCCTTGCACAGCGTGCTGAACGTGCTTTCCTGACGGCTGCGCACCTTCGTTGTCTTGGTAAGGAACAGGTAGCAGAAATGGTTAAGGAACGGGCGTTCGTTGAAGTGCCTCTCAAACGAGCGGGACAAGAAACTAAGGTCGTCCCTGTTAATCTCCGGCTGGTACTTCTCTTCGATAAAAAAGTCCTGCTTATGCACGATGGAGTAGTCCGGCAGTACCTTTACCGCCTTGTGCCACGCCGAATGTATCGCCTCGTACTCCGTTTGGGTAACGGTGAACAGTTCCGGCAGTTCCACCCGGAAGGCTACCGTCACGTCCGCATCCTTGCTCACGATGCAGCCGTTCTCCACAGCCAAGAGCGGGAACTTGCTTTCCAGCGTTGCCGCTTTCATTACGTTTTTCATTCTTTCTTGTTTTTGGTGGTAAATAATCGGGGAATTTTCAGTCGGTTCAGCACGTACCTCGGATGCCGTTTGCGGGCGGCGGCTTTCATCAGCCCGTGCGTGCCGTACCGGGCGTTCAGCCGGAAGGTGAGCCACACCAGCAGCGTAGCCGCAGCCACGCCGAAGCCGATGCACACCCACTGGTTCACGCCTGCCATGTACAGAATTACGAATACCACGAACACGGCGAGCAGCCCGGCGGCAAACACGAAAAGGTACTGGCTTTCCAAGCCCTTGAACTCCACGTTCCTGCCAATCCCCTTGTTGATTTCAAAGTTCATAAACCGCTTGTTTACAGGAAGAAAGAACGTAGGATAGTGGCGGCAACAATCAGGAAGATACAAGCCCCGAACCACGATGCGGCGGTCTTGCTCGTATCGGGATCTCCGCTGCTGAATTTCCCATACACTTTCACGCCTCCGATTAGCCCGACCACCGCACCAATCGCGTAAATTAATTTTGTCCCCGGATCGAAATACGAAGTCACCATCTGCGTGGCTTCGGTGATACCCGCTTGTCCGTTACCCTGTGCCATTGCACCTGCGGCAGCCATTACAAGGCTTGCCATCAAAAAGATTCTCTTCTTAGTCATTGTCTCAAAAAATTAAATTAAACATGGTTGTTATTCATCAGTCGGGCGAGACGTTGCCGTGCCCCTTCAAACTCATCCAGCATTTCATCCCACACATCTGAACCCATCACGGCGGGCAGCACTTCACGGGCTTGCTGTTTCTCTTGCTCGTTCGCATCGTCCGTTACCATGATCCGGTGTACCTTCTTCAAGTCCTCGAAGGTGTACCCGGTGGCAAAGTCGGGGTTGCCGTCAGGGTAATAAGCCCCCAGTCCTTCTTCCTCTTCCACCTCTTCGGGCGTGGGTACATATTCCTCTTCTTCCGCCTCGTCCTCTTCCGGCTCTACCTCGATGTCGGAGTAGTCCGCATCATCATCCGCCGGGGCGGTTTCTTCCGGTTGTTCCGTATCGTCAGCCGCAGGTTCTCCGGTAGCCGTTTCCGGCAGGTTTCCCGCATCGTTTCCGGACGTTCCGGGTGCGAATTTATCCGTTTTATCCTCTTGATTATCAGCGTGTCTTTGCTTGTCGTTCGGCTCGTCCGTTTGTCTTTTCCGGTAGGTGCTTTTTCCGATAACCGTGTACGGTTCTTCCGTTTTTTCCTCCGGTTCGTCGTCGGCTTCTTCCGCATCCGTTTTCCAAAAAGACCGCATCAAATCGTGACGGAAGTATTGCCACAGCACGGCAAGGTAGTAGAGCAGGATTACGGAGATTATCATTTTCAGTATCATGGCAGTTCCTCCCGGCGTTAGAATAAGTTTTCTATTTTTCCGGCGTAAGCCGCCTCGATTTCTTCCCGGTACTGCTCGAAGTGCTGTGCCAGCACGTTGTCTATGTAGGCGGAAAGCGACACTTTGCCGCCCGTCAGCATCATGGAGATTTTGGCAATCCTCTCGTGGTACTCACGCCGCACGTACACGGGCTTACCGTAACGGGCGGGTATATCCATTCCTTTAAGAAAGGTGCTGTCGTAGTCCGCCGCCTGCTTTGCTTTGCGCCGTTTCCCGTCCGGTACTTTCTCCGCAGGCACGGCAGTTTCTTTCTTTCCAGTTTCTGGTTCTTCTGTTTCTCTCGGCTCTGTTGGAGCAGTACTACCGTTTCCGTCCGGTGTTGCCGTTTCACCCGCCATCATCCGCATCAGCAGTTCCTCGTCGATGGGCTTATCCGTTTGCTGTTTCTTCATAGGTAGGTGATTTTAGTATGGATAATATTTCGTGCGTCAATTCCGGCAACCCGCTGCCCACAACCAGCCGCTTGTCGGGAGCGAACAGCGTGGAACGGAACACCGCCCGGTTTTCCGCGTCCAGTTCCTTGCGGAAGCGTTTCGTGTCGGGAATCTGCGTGGCAAGCATCGGCAGCCCCATTTCGGCGATTACCTTCCCGTAATTTTCGTACACGTTGCTCTTTTCCCGTTTATCCACCTGATTCCAGAAAAGGTAAAGCCCTTTCAGTCGGCTTGTTTCCTTGCCTAACATCATCCGTTGCAGCACGTCTAAAAAGGCAAGCGTGCTTTCCAGCACCGTTTTGTCGGCAACCACCGGGGCGAAAATGTAATCCATCTGTGCGATGGTGCGCAGTATGCCCGACGAGTTCACCGTTCCCGGCAGGTCGAAGAACAGCAGGTCATAGTTTCCGCCCGCCGTCAGTTCCCTTGCCACATCGGGGGCTTGCTCCACCCGGCACTTCTGCACCGGATAGGCGGCACGCCCCGGCTGCTGCATCTGTCCGTAAGCCATCTGTTTCAGGTATTCGTTTTTCAGTACCTCCCGGCTGTCCCTCTCCCGCATTTCGTACAGGCTGTATTGGGGAAAGTCGCAGTCGATCACCGCCAGCGGCACGCCATAATTGTAATGTAGGTAACTTGCTACCAGTACCGTAAAGGCGGACTTTCCGCTGCCCCCCTTTTGTGTGGCGAAAGCCACGTTCAATGTCTGTCTATCCATATCGTCAATCAATTAGTTATTCATTCGGTTGCCTAAGCAATCGGTTATCTGTTCATTCATTCAGTCACTCAATCGGTCAGCCAATCCTCTGGCTGTTTGTTCATCCGGCTAATTCATCATGCGTTCAGCCGTTTGCCCGTTCATTCGCCCAATCATCCGGCTGTTCATCCGTTTAATCGTTTAGCCGTTTAGTCATTTGGCTGTTTAGCCAATCATCCGGCTAACCGTTCAGCCATTCGTCCGTTTATTCGTCCGGCAAAACCATCATCCGTTTAACTGCTTGTTCGTCTGGTTATCCACTCGCTTGACCGTCCGTTTGTCCGTCCGGTCGGATAGCCGTTTTACCGCTTCCACGGCGCAAAGGAATATCAAATTATTGGTAGATTATCCGCTTGATTATCAGCGTGTCACGCATTGTCTTTCTACTTGTATAGTTGTCGCATCCGGGCATAATGACCGGACGGGAAAAGGGCTGTTACTTTGCGGCGTTGAACCCAAGAACCATGAAAATGAAGAAGAGTAGTAACCGCCCGAAGGACTGTTCCGGCAGTCCGCAACAGACAAGGGCATCCCCAATCTGTCCGGTAGGACGGATTTTATTTTCAACCGAAAATAGCAAGTTGTGTGCTGCGGCACTCGCTTCGCTTTCCGTGCCTCACCACCACCTTGCCCCGCTGGTGCAAAATCCTCCGAAGTCGGATTTTCCTTTGCGGGGGAGAGCCGTCCGGCATACGGCAGTTTCAACCCATGTTTCACTTAAAATTTGATAGGACTATGGATAGTCAGAAGAAGTATTCCAACAATCACGGGCGAAAGCCCAAATCCGACAAGATGCGCCACCGCTACGTGTTCCGTCTGGACGACGGGGACAACGCCCGTTTCCTTGCCCTTTTCGATGAATCAGGAAAGGCAACCCGTGCGGAATTTATCGTTTCCGCACTCTTCGGCAGGGAGATAAAGGTCGTGAAACTCGATAAGGGCACGCAGGATTTCTACATGCGCCTGACCTCTTTTCACTCCCAGTTTCGCAGCATCGGCGTGAACTATAACCAATGCGTGCGTGCGCTCAAATCCAATTTCTCGGAGAAGAAAGCCCTCGCTTTCCTTTATAAATTGGAGCAGTACACCCTCGAACTGGTGGAACTTAGCAAACAGATTTCCGCACTGGTGGAAGAGTTTCAGACCAAATACCCGGTGCGATGATAGCCAAGATTTCACACGGCAGCAGTCTGTACGGCGTGCTTTCGTACAACCAGTTAAAGGTGGACGAGCTTCATGCCGACGTGCTTTTCGGTAACCGGATTATCGAGCCGCAGGGCGATAACCCCTACACAATAGAGCATCTTTCCCGTTCGTTCGAGGACTACCTGACTGCCAACCGCAAGACCGAGAAACCCATCCTGCACATTTCTCTCAATCCCGATCCGAAAGATTGCGTGAGTGAAGAGCAGTTTATCAAGTTGGCGGAAGAGTATATGCGGCGCATGGGCTTCGGCGACCAGCCCTATATTGTCTATCGCCACAACGACATCGGTAGGGAACACCTGCATATCGTTTCCGTCCGGGTGGACGAAACCGGGCATGCCATTTCCGACAGCTACGAACACGAGCGTTCGATGGCCGTCTGCCGGGAACTGGAACAACAGTTCAGCCTTACCCCGGCAACCAAAAAGGAGTGGAAGGAAGGGCTGCCCTTGTCGCCCGTCAATTACGAGGGCGGCAACCTCAAAGGGCAGTTGGCGGGCGTGATTCGTCCGATAGCCCGTGAATGGCGTTTCCAGTCGCTCGGCGAATACCGTGCCGTACTTTCGCTTTACGGTATTTCGGTGAATGAAGTCAAAGGGGAATATGGCGGACGGGAGTATCACGGCTTGTCCTATTCGGCAACGGATAAGGAAGGTAACAAGGTAGGTAAGCCCTTCAAATCTTCCATCTTCGGCAAAGAGGCAGGCATCGACGCACTGGAAAAGCGTATGCAGGTTTCCGCTGCATGGGTAAAGAAGCACAAGGACATTACAGCCGACACCGCCGCCCGCATAGCGGCAGCCATGCAGACCGCCGGGCATGACCGGGTACTTTTCGAGCGTGAACTGCTCCGGCAGGGTATCGGTGTGGTGTTCCGTCAGAACGAAGCCGGGCGCATCTATGGCGCAACCTTTATCGACCATGCCGACAAGACCGTTTTCAACGGTTCCCGTCTGGGCAAGGAGTTTTCAGCAGGCGTATTTAACGAGCTTTTTGCTGGGCAGGACGGTACGCACTCTGTACAGCAGCAGGAACATTCCGGCGCACCTGAATGGCAGGAACGTGATACAGCGTACCAGCCCGACCACAAGGACAGTACCGCTGAAAATGTGGCAAACGCTTTCAGCCTGTTCGCACCCGTGCAGGGTGGTGCATCCGGCGACCAGTCCGCACCGCAGCAGCGGAAAAGGAAGAAGAAGCGCAGGTACGGCAGGCAGCAGTAGCCTTCCGTTTTTTAGTTTACTCAATTTAAAATTTATATCAATATGCAAAACGAAGACGATTTGCGTGGACTTGCCAAAGTAATGGAGTTCATGCGTGCTATCAGTATTTTATTTGTAGTTATCAATATTTATTGGTTCTGTTACCAGTCCATCCGGGAGTGGGGTATCAATATCGGCGTGGTCGATAGAATCCTGCTCGGTTTCCAGCATACCGCCGGGCTGTTCTCCAATATCCTTTGGACGAAATTCTTTGCCGTGGTGTTCCTCGCCTTGTCCTGTTTAGGCACAAAGGGCGTGAAGGAGCAGAAGATCACTTGGCGGAAGATTATTCTTTCCGGTGTGTCGGGATTGCTGTTGTTCTTTTTCAACTGGTGGCTGCTCGCACTCCCGTTACCCTTGTCAGCAAACACGGTGTTCTACATCGCCACCCTCACAGCAGGATATATCCTACTGCTCATGGCAGGACTGTGGATGTCCCGCCTGCTCAAAACCAACCTGCTTGAAGATGTGTTCAATATCGAGAACGAGAGCTTTATGCAGGAAACTGAACTCAAAGAGAACGAGTATTCCGTCAATCTCCGCACTCGCTTTTGGTTCAGGGGAAAGACGTATGACGGGTGGATTAACCTTGTTAATATTTTTCGTGCGACAATGGTATTGGGAACTCCGGGCAGCGGGAAGTCCTATGCAATTATAAATCAATACATTAAACAGGTTATAGAGAAAGGATTTTCCGTTTTCTTGTACGATTTCAAATATCCCGATCTTTCCGAAATTGCTTACAACCACCTGCTCAACAATCTGGACGGTTACAAGGTCAAGCCGAAATTCTACGTGATAAACTTCGATGATCCGGCGGGTAGCCACCGATGCAATCCCATTCACCCGGACTTTATGACCGACATATCCGATGCCTACGAGAGTGCGTACACGATTATGTTAAATTTGAACCGCACTTGGATCAGCAAGCAGGGCGACTTCTTTGTAGAATCTCCTATCATTCTGTTAGCCAGTATTATATGGTATTTAAAAATTTACAAGAACGGCAAGTATTGCACCTTCCCCCATGCCATAGAGTTCCTGAACCGGAAGTACGCTGATATTTTCCCCATCCTCACCAGTTACCCCGAACTGGAGAACTATTTAAGTCCTTTTATGGACGCTTGGGAATCCTCGGCGGTGGAGCAGTTGCAGGGGCAGATAGCCAGTGCCAAAATCCCGCTTTCCCGTATGATTTCCCCGGCTCTCTATTGGGTAATGACGGCGGATGATTTCACGCTCGACATCAACAACCCCGAAGAACCGAAAGTGCTGGTTGTCGGCAACAATCCCGACAGGCAGGGCATTTACGGTGCGGCTCTCGGTCTGTACAACTCCCGTATCGTGAAGTTAATCAACAAGAAGAAACGGCTCAAATCCGCCGTAATCATAGACGAGTTACCCACCATTTACATGCGTGGGCTGGATAACCTGATTGCCACCGCCCGAAGCAACAAGGTAGCTGTCATGCTGGGCTTTCAGGATTTCAGTCAGTTAAAAAGGGACTACGGCGACAAGGAGAGTGCCGTGATCTGCAATACCGTCGGCAATGTCTTTGCAGGTCAGGTAGTTGCCGAAACCGCCAAAACCTTGTCGGAGCGTTTCGGCAAGGTCTTGCAGAAACGGCAAAACATGACTATCAACCGCAACGAAACTTCCGTTTCCATCAATACCCAAATGGATAGCCTTATCCCGGCATCCAAAATCAGTAACTTGACACAGGGTATGTTTGTCGGGGCGGTAGCGGACAATTTCGACGAGCGCATCGAGCAGAAGATTTTCCACGCCGAGATTGTCGTGGATAACGAGCAGGTCAAACGGGAAACCGCCCGTTACGTGAAGATACCGCAGATTATCGACTTCACCGACAAGGACGGCAACGACACCATGCAGCAGCAGATTGAACAGAACTACTACCGCATCAAGAACGAGGTCAAGCAGATTGTTGCCGACGAAATAGAGCGAATCAAGGCTGATCCCGAACTTTCGCACCTGATTAAGAATGTGTGATAAATGAAAAACGTATATTCCGGCCAGACAGATTGCTGGCGGAATATACGTTTCTATAATCCTACAAATTTATATTTATCAACTATTTCTCACCACACAACGGCAACAGCGCATTAGCCTGAAAGCATCTCAATTCACTACTTCTGTGCCAGTCCCCACAAGCCCCGTTCTTATCGCCCGACTGGTTACGTGCCAGCCCCCGACCATAGTACAACTTTCCGAGTGCATCATTTATTGTCTTCGGTTGCCCCATACTCGAGTAACAGCGCTATTATTTCATCTGCTTGCCGTAACATGTCAGCCTTAAATTGGGGGTCATTAATATCGCTCTCACCTTCTCTCAGCCGTTTAGCCAAAGACAATGGCGTATCTCCCTCTTGATTTTTAATATTTACATCTGCTCCATTGTCTAATAATAGTTTTACTGATTTTAGGTTTCCCCATCCAATAGCATGAAAAATCGGAGTGCCACGAAGTGCCTTTCCGTTGACATCAGCCCCGTTTTCAATCAGGAAAACAGCTCTCGTAAATTCTGGGTCGGTATAGCAGTCTTCTTCTACCATATGGCTCAATAAATAGCTTGACTTCGATATGTCATATCCATTCTCAATCATTTCACGAGCCATATCAAACTTGAAGTATGTAACCAATTTATCAAAGGCACACCCGCTACACTTCTTGGCAACTTTTTCTGCAAGTGGTTTTATTTTTTCATCAGACGCTCCGTCTGCAAGCATTTTATACAATTTGGATCGATTTTTCGTAAATTGATTATCTGGATACTCTTTAATAAAATGAATTGTCGGATATATTGCAAATAAGAGAATGATTGCTGCCCATACCCCGGTAAGTACCCATCCATTGGATATTTTACAAGCAGCAACAATCAGTGCCGTTAGAAAAACGGCAAGCAGCAAGACAGTTACAATGAATCCGATTATCGCAATGCCATAACCATCCCCACCCCCCTGCGGGTCATACTTGCCGGATGTTGGAAATGATAGCGATACAATTGCATCGAATAATGGTTTGGCGAGTATTCCCGCCAGAACTATGGCTATAAATATTAAGATCATTTTCATAACTTCTTAATTTCATGTTTGTAATTTTGTTATTTTTTACCACACAACGGCAACAACGCATTAGCCTGCAAGCATCCCAATTCACTACTTCTGTGCCAGTCCTCACAAGCCCCATCCTTATCGCCCGACTGGTTACGTGCCAGCCCACGACCATAGTACAACTTTCCGTCACTCGGAAAAGCCTTTATTCCTTCGCCGTATGTTTCCGCAGCTTCCTTGAAGCGTTTCAGGTCATACAGCGCACGCCCCAGATTATTATACAAATCCGCATCGGGAGAGCAGTTCTTTATCGCCAGACGATAAGTAGCTATTTCTCCCTCGTAATCTCTTGTTTCATATTGCGCCACACCCAAATTTATATAGGCATCAATATCTTGAGGTGCAATTTCTATTGCCTTATTATAATCATTAATAGCTCCTTTGTTATCACCAAGATCAGACTTACAATTTCCTCTGTTAATATAAACTACTATATCTTGTGGATTCAATTTTATTGCTTTATTATAATCGTTAATAGCTCCTTTATTATCACCAAGTCTTGATTTGCAATTTCCTCTATTAAAATATGCTTTTATATATTGAGGATTGATTTGTATTGCTTTGGAATAGTCTGCAATGGCTCCTTTATTATCACCTAATTTTGATTTAATTAGCCCTCTATTATAATAAGTTTTATAATCTTGTGGATTAATTTGAATTGCTTTAGTATAATCGTCAATAGCCCCCTGATTATCATCTACTTTTGATTTACTTAGTCCTCTATTATAATAGGCTAACATATAAAGAGGATCAATCTCAATAGCTTTGTTATATTCTGCAATAGCCCCCAATTTGTCACCACTCCCAGACTTTATATTTCCGCTTTCCAAATAAGCGTATGCCAATGAATCCACCGGATGGAACGCAACAGTATCATTTTGCAAAGAATCTGTTCCCTGCTTTACCTGCTTATTTCCGCTCGCCTGTCCGCAACTCGACAAACATACAGCCAGTAATATGTAAACAGTCCATTTCCTCATACACTTATTGCATTTTCAAAACTTCAAACAGTATCGTATCGTTTTCACGCCATTTCGTCCAGCCGGAGAAGGGAACAGCAAGTTTATTTATCGCACGTAAATCCTCAAACCTTATCCAGTCACCTTTCTTCTCTTTCACGTGTCCGCCATAATGTCGGGCAGGATAAAGTTCTTCCGTTACTTTTCCTTCCGGCTGGTCGTATAGCTTGAACTCGTACAAGTTCGTGACAAACTTTCCGATCAAGCTATCACCGTAATGTTCTGCGATAGGAATATCTCCCGTCTCTTTCTCGGAAGAAGCCCCTCGTCTGGTATTGGAACAAGTCGCCATAGCTATACATATTAATAGGGTTATTACTGCTTTCATTATTTATTATTTCAAGTTGAACATTCCGTTTCCATTTTCTGCCAAAGATACCCCGATTTGTATATCTTTATTCTCCTATATATTTAATATCACTCGAATGGATATGTTGGTGATTATTGTAATATACAACTGTTTCTTTTTTAGGCTGATTAGCTCCACGTTTAAAGACATGAATTTGTGTTTCCTCAAATTTACATTCTCTCTCGCCAACTCTAAGGCTGATGTCAAATCGGTTATTATCTTCTCCGACTTTAATCAGAAATTTCCCCCGAATATCGGGATTGGATTCATCGCCAAATGCCGCAGGATAATTGTGTATAACCTCATTCTCATTAAAAAACAGATGCCCTACATATACTGTGTCGGCAACGTTCCATGCCATTATCAAATGTTTCAGCCTTGCCATAGGGTAATATTTTACATCATCAAGACTTCCGAACATCTCACCATTGGAACAATAATACCCGTAATCCGGATCAAATACAGTCTGCTCATTCTCAAACTCAATCTGAATATCATACGAAAATCTTTCTGCATAAGTATCCCATAATCCTTTAGGAATACCATTTTTCGATAGATTTTCAATCGCTTTGGGATAATCCGACAATCGACCTGTACAAAAATCATCCATTGTTTTATGACGGGTATCCACATAATCACTTAATTCTACTGATACTTCTTCTGCCTGTAGAGTATAATCCAAACGGGCATAACGGTGAGAGCCATCAAGGTATAGCCATATTTTTCCTTCCGGCAAAAGTGTTATGACAAGGTTGTTGTATCTGAAACGTTGCTTTTCTTTGACACCATAGTACCCCTCTCGAAATAATTCTAACATTCGGTTTTGCAATTCCTCTGAAAACTCGATATTTGCTTGATAGAATTTCTTCTCGGTATATGCAGCCCACAAAATATCAAGGCTATTAGGGATAGGCAACCCACGTTCTATGTCGAAAGCATTTAAATCAACTCCACCTGCTCCTCTTCTTCCGATACCCAATTTCGGAAAAGAACCAAAGACCTGAATACTTTCCCCTTTGTTACCGAAACCCACTTTGCAGCGGAGAAGTTCTACCGGGTAATTACGTGGAGTACTGACAGACGGACTCCACGAAAAGATTGTTCTCGGTTCTTTCTTGTTGAACCTGATTTTGATTCCTGCCGCCTTGTAAAAAAGAAAGCACAGCAACAAGCAGGCGATAACCAATAGCACCGCATTGGCTTTGTCCTCTTTGAAGAAATGATAGATCGTTTCCATAAATGACTATTTAGTTAGTGCCAACTCATGTGTTCGAGTTCGTAAGCTATAAAGGATATGATGATCGACAGGACAAGGGCGATGATACCTATAATCAAATCCCCTTTACGGCATAGGCTTCCTTCCGGGTTCAGAAAGGCAGCAAGAAAGAATAGCCCTGTTATGATATAAGGGAATATTTTCCAGTCAAAATCCCCTGCATCATAATCCGGATAGTAAGAAACTATAATCCGTAACACAACGCTGATAACAGTTATTAGCGTGATGGTTAAAAGAAATTTTGCAACTGCACCCATACGCTTAAATATTAAGTTTATAATCTCATTATACCTCTTTCTTTTGCCAAAGATACCCCGCCGTCCTTCAATTCCCTTTTCGTTTCCCGTCCGTTCTTTTTCGATAATCGTCCGCAAAAGGATATTTAACGGCTTCATTTGTCCTTTTGCCCAAATATAAAACAAAATCCCGATAAAATACAGTAATTACTGTATTTTATTCTTCTGATACCTGATAAAATACTTCCCCCTTTGTTTTATATTGCTTTGCACCTCGAACTTCTCCGGTTCTCCCGCCATCCGCCACGACAAACCTGCGAACCGGACGACAAGTAGCGACGCCCCGCCTCAAACTTGCTGATAACCCATGTTTTCCCCTATATATTTACGTCCGGTTTCACTGGAAACCATTAGTATTCACCATTTAAAAATTTAAGTTTATGGACGAAAGACCGGACAACAGCCAGCAGTTGATGGACATCCTTCTTGTCATGGATAAGGAGGAAAAGACCATCCAAGCCGTCAGCGGAGTGCAGGACGGCAAGTTACAAACCAAGAACCCGTTGGAGGACAACAACGACCTTCTCAAAGTGGATCGCCACGGCGATATGTTCTCCAACTTCTTTTCCAATCTCTGGAACCAGATTAAAGATCCCACCCGTTTCCATTTCTTCCGTGTCCCGGAAGAGGAAGTGCAACGGGTAGCCGCCGATTTCCAGCAGACTGTGCAAAATCCCACGCCCGAAGGACAGGCACGCATGGCACAGTACGAAGTACAGCCGCCCCAGCAGGCACAACAACAGAGCCAACAGCAGGCGCAACCTGCCGCCGGACAACAACAGCAACAGACCGATGCGCCACAACAGCAACCACAACCGCAGGAACAGCAGCAACAGCCGCAGTACAAGTACGACGTGAACAAGATTGACTGGGAAGCCGCCGCATCCATCGGCATCAAAAGGGAGCAGCTTGAACAGAACGGTATGCTCGACCAGATGCTAAAAGGTTTCCAGACCGACAAGACAGCCCGTGTGTACTTCAACCTCGGTTCTCTTTCCCACAGCAACGACAGCCAGCTTTCCTTGCGTGAGAACGCCGATGGCAAGCTCGTCATTTGCAGCCACGGCATTCTCGACCTTGACAAGATGCAGAAACAGTTTTTCGGGTACGATCTTTCCCAAAAGGACATGGACGCCGTGAAACTCTCTGGCAATATCGGACATCCCGCCGAGGTTACCAACCGGGCGGGCGAGAAAATCCCGTCCCTTATCAGCCGTAACCTGAAAACGAACGAACTGGTGTCGTTCCCGCTGGACAAGGTGCGCATCCCTGCCGAGAAGAACGGGCATACCTTCACCCCCGATGAAATTACCAAGTTGAAGCAGGGCGAAGCCGTCGTCTGCCAGTTCCAGACCAAAGCGAAAGAGGGGCAGAAGCCCAAGACCTATTTAGCCCCCGTGCAGTTCAGTGCCGCCAAGATGCAGCTTGAACTACTCTTTGGCGAACGGGGCAAACTGGCGATGGACGAACACCGGGAAATGCAGAAGCAGACCGCCAATCAGGAAGTCCCCAAGACCTTCCGCAAGCAGGAACTCACCGAGAAGTCGCAGCTTGAACTCTCCGGTGGCGGGACGGTCAAGGTTTCCGGTCTGGTGGATAAACAAGGTAAAGCCTACCACGGCTATATCACATGGCAGCCCGGACAGAAATATCCCGCTTTCATGTTCCCGAAGGATTACAAGACCGCACTCGAAGAGGGGCGTGTCAAGCCCGCAGTCGAGAACGAGGTGCAGGTGGCGGTCAATTCACAAGGTAAAACCACCGAAGCGACCAAGAGCCTCAAAGAAGCCTTGCAGTCCGCCCAGACCAAACCTACCGGGGAACAGAAGCAGCAGCAAGACCGCAAGGAGCAGCAGAAAGAGGATAAGAAACAGGAACAACGGCAGGAGCAGAAGCAGGACAAGCCCAAGCAGCGCAAGGGCGTTCGCCGTTAATTCTTTCCCCTTTTTTATTACGATTCAGTTGTCCCGCCCTAAGTGACGGGACACTTTTTGTCAAACCATTAAAAATTGAACATTTATGATTACAGCAATTATCGCCGAGAAACCTTCCGTGGCGAAGGATATAGCAAACGTGTTGGGAGTCCGTGAACGTCACGATGGCTACCTCGCAGGCAACGACTACCTCGTTACCTGGGCGTTCGGCCATCTTGTACAGTTGGCTATGCCGGACGCTTACGGTTACACGGGCTTCCGCCGGGAAAACCTGCCCATCATCCCGCAGGAATTTAAGTTCATTCCCCGCCAGATACGGAAAGGCAAGGAGTACAAATCCGATCCCGGCGTACTCAAACAACTAAAGGTGATCCGGGAAGTTTTCGCCCAGTCTGACCGGATCATCGTAGCGACTGATGCAGGTCGTGAAGGAGAAGGAATATTCCGTTATATTTACAACTACCTCGGTTGCCGCAAGCCCTTTGACCGTCTGTGGATTTCCTCGCTGACCGACCGTGCCATCCGTGACGGGCTGGATAAACTCAAACCCGGCAGCGATTACGATAACCTCTACCGTGCCGCCGAAGCCCGTGCCATCGCCGATTGGGAAATTGGATTAAATGCGACGCAGGCACTTTCCATCGCCGCCGGACAGGGAATTTTCTCGCTCGGACGGGTGCAGACACCCACCTTGATGATGATCTGTTCCCGTTATCTGGAGAACAGGGATTTCACCCCGCAGACCTACTACCAGCTAAAGATCACGGCGGAAAAGGACGGCACGCCCTTCTCCGCCATCTCCGAACACAAGTACGAAACCCTTCCGGCAGCAACGACCGCCCTTAGTGCCGTTACCGCCACGGGCACGGTCATGGTTGCCGATGTGCAGCGCAAGGAAGTGAACCAAGAACCGCCGCATCTTTTTGATTTAACCGCTTTGCAGAAAGAAGCCAACAGCAAGCTCGGCTTTTCAGCCGACAAAACCCTTTCCATAGCACAATCGCTTTACGAGAAAAAGGTACTTAGCTACCCCCGCACAGGCTCCCGTTTTATCTCGGACGATGTTTTCGACGAAATCCCGTCCCGCATCGCCCTTTTGGAACAATACCCCGCTTTCTCCGCCTATGCCGCCACCCTGAAAGGGACGGCACTCAACCGCCGCAGCGTGGACGCAGGGAAAGTCACCGATCATCATGCCCTGATTATCACCGAATGTCTGCCCGGCGAACTGCCGGAGGACGAACGCAAAATTTACGATATGGTTGCCGCCCGCCTGCTCGAATCCTTCTCCGCCCGTTGCGTAAAGGACGTTACAACGGTTCGTTTCACCGCAGCGGGTAGCGACTTTACCACCAAAGGGACAATTATCAAGTCCGCCGGATGGCGTGCCGTCCGTGGCGAGAAGGACGAGGAAGAAGAAGCCGCCGCCCTTCCGCCTTTGCAGCCCGGCGAAACCTTCCCCCTGCAATCGGCGGAGAACGTGGAGAAACAGACCAAGCCCCGTCCACTGCACACCGAGAGCAGCCTGCTTTCGGCAATGGAGAGTTGCGGCAAGGAGTTGCAGGAAACCGAACTGCGGGACAGCTTGAAAGACATCGGTATCGGCACGCCCGCCACTCGTGCGTCCATTATCGAAACCCTGTTCTCCCGTGACTACGTGCGCCGGGACAAAAAGAATCTTGTCCCGACCGAGAAAGGGCTGGCGGTGTACCATACCGTAAAGGGCAAACGCATTGCCGATGTCGAAATGACCGGACAATGGGAAACCGCCCTTGCCCGCATCGAGACGGGCGGGATGGACGCAGCCACGTTCCGCAAGGGAATCGAAGTCTATACCGCCCAGATCACCGAGGAACTTTTGCAGGTGCAGGTATCGGTTGCGGACGGTGAACGCATCCCTTGCCCCAAATGCCAGTCCGGGCGCATCCTCTTCTATCCGAAAGTCGCCAAGTGCAGCAACGTCGATTGTGGCGTTACCATCTTCCGCAGCAAGGGCGAAAAAGAGCTTACCGACAAACAGATAACCGACCTTGTAACCAAGGGCAAAACATCCCTTATCAAAGGCTTCAGGAACAAGGACGGCAAAGCCTTCGATGCGCACGTCACCTTCGACAAGGACTTCCGCACCGTGTACGAGTTCCCGCCCCGCACGGACAAGGCAAAAGGAAAGGGCGGCAGACGATGAACGGCTGGTTATCCGTGGAAGAAGCCGCCCGTATCTGCGGTACGGACGTGCAGCGCATCACCCTCTGGATGAACGGCAACCACATCGCTTTTGCCCGTTTCGATAACGTCCTGATGATTGACGGCGCATCCCTTTTCGCCCTTTTCGAGCGTAACCGGGTAGATACCATCTATGACGATGTACAGCAGAAGAAAAAGAGGGGCAGACCGGGCAAGCACAGTGAGTTGCTGAATACCCCGTTGGATAGGCTCGGCTTCTCGCAGCGTGTCGTCAAGGCTTGTCGGGAACTTAGCATTTTCACAACTGAACATTTGCTGATCCACCTGAAAAGGTATCGCCTTTCCCGGCTGTACTGTGTCCGTAACTTCGGTAGTCAGTCCGGCACTGAAATTCTCCGTTGGCTGCACCGTAACGAACTCATAGACGACGGCGGATCACGGGATTTCCGGGTATTATACCCTTAATCCCATAATAATTAGTACCTTTGCCAGTCGGTCACTCCGAAAAGGTTGCTTTGCCTTTTCAGAGTAACCGGATGGCAGACGTTCAGGGCAGCAATACCCCGAACGCCTTTAATCTCAAATAAAAAGAATAAAATGGAAATTCAGAACAATATCTTTAGCTATGCAACCTTGCTTAAACAAGTCAAGGCACGTGTAGCACTCGCCCAGAAAAAGGCTATCTACGCAGCCAATGAAGAAATGCTTACCATGTATTGGGACATTGGCAAACTGCTATCCGAAAGTCAGAAGCAAATCGGTTGGGGAAACAATGCCCTTGAACAGTTATCCAACGACTTGAAGAATGATTATCCGAAGGTAAAAGGCTTTTCACCACGTAATTGCAGGTGCATGATTCAGTTCTATAAAGAATATAATCAAGAACTTACAATTTGGCAACAACCTGTTGCCAAATTAGAAGTGTCAAATTTAATCCTTCCGGTTAAACAACTAAGCTGGTCACACAATGTTATTCTGATGCAAAAGGTAAAAGACCTCAAAGCTCGGTATTGGTATATGATACAGTGCCTTAAAAACGGTTGGGGGCGTAACTTTCTGGTCGAAGCCATCAATCAGGACTACTACAATATTCACGGCGCACTGGCAAATAATTTCGATGCCACCCTTCCCGAAATACAAGCCAAGCAGGTGAAAGAAACCTTGAAAGATCCCTATATTTTCGATATGCTGACTTTTACCGACGAGTACGACGAACGGGACGTGGAATTAGGTTTGATTAAACATATAGAGAAGTTCCTTCTCCAAATGGGGGCAGGTTTCGCTTTCATGGGCAGGCAGTACCACATCGAAGTTTCGGAAAAGGATTTTTATATCGACATCCTCATGTACAATGCCTTTATGCACCGATATTTAGTTGTGGAGTTGAAGCGGGGGGAGTTCCAGCCCGAATATATTGGCAAGCTGAATTTTTATTGTTCGGCGGTGGACGATATTCTTTGCCGGGAAGGGGATAACCAGACCATAGGCTTGCTGCTTTGTCAGAACAAAGACCGTATTATGGCTGAATACGCTTTGCGTGATGTACACAAGCCTATCGGTATTTCAGACTACGAATTAGGCAAGGCATTACCCAAAGATATTAAATCCGGGTTGCCGTCCATTGAAGAACTGGAGAATAAACTTAGCCGGGAGTTACAGGATAGCGAAGATACGCTTTGAATTTAGGCATCACTGTTGCCTAAATTCAACAAGAAAAGTGCGACACTGTTGCACTTTTCTTTGTTATCTCCCATTCATGCGACACTGTCGCATAAATTACACCCTTCCGTACACCGTCCTTACTTTCTCGCCATCCAGCACCCTGCAAGACCGTACCACCCATGCCGCACCGTCACCCGTAATATGCCGCAAAGCCTTTTCTTCACCCCCTGCAACCTTCGGCAGCGTAATTACCACGATTTCGTCAGCCAGCCTGCTATTCAGCAACATGGCGGCAATTCCTTCACCGTAAGCGACAATCACACCGTCACCCGCAGCTTTCATCCGTCCGATTTCCGCCACGGCATCCCCTGTGATGAACCGCACGCTTTCTTTTTCCGTCAGGTTACAGTCTGCTTGCGCCACGACAAAAGTGTCCTTTTGCGTGATTGGCCAGCCGAGGTGATTCATAAATACGTCTAAATAAGTTTCTTCATCCAAGAGCAGGCAATCGGCTTTCCCGATAGCATCATCCACCTGCTTGTCAGCACGGGCAGGGCATCCGTCAATGGACTGGTACACATACAAGGTAATCTGTTTCATAACACTTTTCTTTTTATCGGTTATGCCCGCCTTGCGCCATAAAAAAACAGCGTGAATTACGCTATTCCGGTACGAGGTACTGGCATACCTAAGAAACGAAACAGGCAAGACACGCTGTATGTGCATACAGCATGTGCATTGCGCCGTAATCCCGTTTCTTAATGAAAAGTGCCAGTTTTCGTACCGAGACGTTCAGCGAACGTACAATCTATATAATCAAAACCCGCTTGCGTTCAAGCCGGGCAATGAACTTTCATATTTTCAGTTGCAAATATAGTGCAAACCTGCCGAACTACAAAAGAATAGCCCCGCCTTATCTCACGACAAAGCAGGGCAACCGTTCACTCTTCACTTACGCCTAAGTACATGGTGAACGTGGGGTAATGGTCTGTTGATACTCTTATCCGCTTGCTTTTCTTTCCGGATTTTTTTTCTCCGTCACCGCATCGAAACGGTTACGGATGAACTCCTGCACATCTTTCGCACGGTAGAATACCTTCCCGCTGATCGTGAAGTAAGGCAACGCCCCGATAGCCCGGTATCGCTGCAATGTCCGTATGCCTACTTTCAGCAGCAGGCACAAGTCCTGATTATCCAGCAGTTCCTCACCGTCCAGCAGACTGTTCTTTTTCAGCACCCGTTCCAGCAGTTTTTCCGTCAGGTCGAACCGCTGCATGATCCGCTGCATCCAGCCTTCAAACTCTTCCCGGTCTGTGTACATAACAATCTCCTTCCTTTTCGATGATTTCCTTCTCCCGCATATAGCGGATATAACCCTTTGCCGTGCGTTCCTTCACTTCCAGCATTTCCTGTATCAGTTCGCACAGTTCGATATAACCGTACTTCTCCTGCCGGGTGAACGCCTCCCGTGCCATTTCCGCCAGTTCCTTTTCCTTGCGCTTCTCTTTCTCCGCACGGGGCTTTTCGCCCACGTACACAGGCATCCCGGCTTGCTTGTCCCAGCGGAACTGCATCAACGGAATATCCAGTGGGCTGCCGTCCCGCACCTTCAACGCTTTCACCACCGATATTTCCGGGTTCTCGTCCTTCTCTATCGAGAGGATAGCCGCCGACTTGCGTTGTAACTCGCTGCCCAAGTGTCCCCGGAGCTTCAAGCCGTTCGGTACGAAATGCACCACGGCGGCGATGCACGTACGGTAAATCCCCGCCAGCCGGTAAATCTCGTCGATCAATGCCACGCTTTCCCCCTCGTCGTTGGCGCAGCGTATCAAATCCGCCACCCCGTCGATTACCACCAAATGAATACCCCCGTGCAGATAATGGTACTTGTCCATGCTCTGCATGATAGCGGTCAGCCGTTCGCTTCTTGACATTCCCGTCAGGCAATATACATGCAGGAACTCCGGCATTCGTTCCCGTCCGGCACGCCGTAGCAACCGCCCTGTATTCTTGTACAGTTGTTGTTCGCTCTGTTCCGTATCATAGAGCAGCACCGCACGCCTTTTCCGGTTCGGTTCAACCCGCACGCCCAGCAGGTCGGTATCCGTTTCCTTCTCCTGAATCGCCCCGGCTACCAGTGCAGCCGTGTAGTTGCTCTTTCCTGTACCTTCCCCGCCCGTGATGCAGAGTATATTCTCTTCCGTCCCTAATGGCACGTCCCCGGCGGTAATGATACTGACCGCCGCCAGTGGCGGGTGGTCGTAGTCGATCTCGCACGATTTCAGTACCGCCATCGTGTCCCCGTACAGGCTGTCCAGCATTTTGAGGAACAGCTTCACGAACTCTTCCCGTGTCCGTCCCGCCTTGAAGTAGTCCGACACGTCCTTGTCCGTCTTTTCTCCCGTCAGTGGCAGCACCAGCCGTTTTATCCCGTACTCTGTTAGCTGTTGTCGGTGCTTCTCGGAGCTTTCCAGCCCCGTTTTATCCACGTCGTACAGCAGCACGATATGTTTGAAACGGTACACTAACTTGCGAATAATCTTCGTGGGGATAACCGATGTTTCCGAGTTGAAACAGATGGCGTGGAACCCGTGCACCGCCAGTGTCAGTACGTCCTTTTCCCCGCCCGTCAGGAACAGCGTGTCGCCTTTGGGCGGCAACTCTTCCAGCCCGAAGCAGTAGTTATCCCCCGTATGCCCGCCATACACGAACCGTACTTCCGATTTCGGGCGGTACACCTTCACGCCCCATTTCCCCGCATACCCGAACATCGGTTCTGCGGACGTGGACGTGAAGCCGAACGCTTTCCCATCTTTCGTTTCGCTCCGGTACTCCTTTAGCGACTGCACCCCGTAACGGTTCAGCACCTTTTCCGTGATCCCGTACCCAGCCCAATACTCCAGTTCATTTTCCGTGAATGGCTGCTGCACCGTCCGGTACGGGCGTGGCTTGTGTTCCGGTTCTGTCGCCCGTTCTTCCGTCCCGTTCGGCTCTACCGTTTCGTTTCCTTCCGCCACGGGAACAACCCGCATGGCAGCCCGCCGTTCCCGTACCGTTTCCGATGGCACATCCTCACCGATACCCAGACACAGTTCACGGTCTATCGTTTCCAACACCTCCACGAAGTCGGCGGCGTTCCGGCAATCCAGCCCCTTCACTTTCGCCACGAGAAAGAAACAGTCGCCTGAAAAGTCCCCGTTACCGAAGTCCTTCATCTTGTACGTTCCGCTTCGGCGGTCATAGTACACGTTGCACGACGCCTTGCTGTCCTCGTACAGCGGGTTCAGGAAATTCCTGCCCACCCGCCATTTCACGGGCAGGTAGTGGCGGAACACGTCCAGCCCGTTACTCGTTCGTGCCAGTATTTCCTCTTTTCTTACCATACAGCTTGTTTTTTCGTTCGTGTAAAGGGTGTTGTTCCGCCATCCGGTCAATCAGCGTGTCGGGTGTTTCCCGCATCCAGCGTTCCCGGAACTGCTCCACGTCCGTGCGGCGGTAGCGGATCTTCTTGCCACAGATGGAGAACGGGAGAATCCGGTTCGTGCGGTAGCGTTGCAGCGTGCGGGGGCTGATTTCAAGATATTCGCATACCTCCGCATTCTGCATCCACTTGTCCGCTTTCCGGCGGTTCTTCTCATCCTGTCCCTGTTGTTGTTCCGTCTCCCTTTGCCGGGATTCCTGCACGTATGCCGCTATCCCGTCTATCTTTTCCACGAGGGCGGCAAAGGCTTTGCTTTCGATTGTTATTACTTCCATAATCTGTTGATATTTAGATTTCTGGTCGCAAATGTCCGGCTATTCGATTGTTTTTCTTTTCACGTCCGTACCACCTTGCCAAAGATTTTTTCCGGGCACAAAAAAGCCGCCGGGGAGCTTTCTTTCGGCTCGTTCCGGCGGCTGCAAGCCGCTTCTTCACTGGTTAGGGCTTGATTGGGCTGTTTTTAGCAGCTTGCTATGAACTTGGTAATCCTGTAACTGGTTTACAACAGGTTAGCTGTCCGTTTCGTCCATCCGTTTCAGCAGTTTCTCTATCATTTGGTCGAGATACACCGTCCGGCTGTTCTTCCGGTTTCGCATGGCGATAAACGTGTGGTACACGTCGCCCAGATCAATATGGAACGTCCGTTCAAATGCCGTCACAATGTCGATAATGTCCGCTTTCCCGTTATCCACGCTCCCCACCGCATGGATGCCGTATATCAGTTCCACCGCCGCCGCTTTCTTGTCCGTCCAGTACAGCTTCTTTCCCGATAACGGCTCGCCGTCCGCAGGCTCACGCATCCGCCTTGTCAGGAAGGCTAACAGCAGTTCCACCGCAATCAGCCGGGCGACCAACCGGTCATATCCGGTGGATAGCTCCGCTTCCGGCTCGAAGATGAACGTGTCCGTTTCCGGGCTTATCTCCGTCTGTCCCCGTTTGAAGTAGAAGCTGTCCCGGTACGTAGCCCCGCTACGGTAATACTGGAAAAAGGAAAGGCTGCGTTCAAAGACCGTTTTCAGTTTCTCAATCTCACATTGGTAATAACCAGCGGCAAGTTCATAGTTGGGTGGGCGGTTACTCTCAATCTGGTATAGCTTGTAGAAGTACAGCAGCCGCCCGAGTATCAGCGGCTTTTGGTACTTAAAAAATCGGATTTCCTCTGCGTCATCCTTAAACTTGTGTGACAGTGCGAAGTCTTTCAGTTCAGCCATCTTTTCTTTCAGGAACTTCGTCATTTCACGGCATCCCGGAATAATGTTTTCCCCTTCCAGATTGACCGTCCCCGTATATCGGTCAATCTCCTGTAACATTGAATCAAAAAATTTATCCATGCAATCCTTTTTAGGTTTCTAAAAACGGCTGCAAAGTTATTGGCAATCCGAATATTACTTTTTTCGTTTCCCGTCCATTCTTTTTCGATAATCGCTCAAATCGCACAAAAACGACTTTTACCATGCCGGATGTGGCATACCCCACGTTATCAACTCCCCAATCCCAGAAAATAGAACGGTCTGTTTTCCGGTGCGGCATCCTTGTACAGTGACAATCCTTCAAAAAAATGGTGATCCTCATTTTCCAGATGTCCCACCACCCGGTTATGAATCTTAAACAGCAATTCTCCGGCGGTAAATCCGTCCCCGTCCGCCGTCAGTCTGAAATCTTCCTCTGTTTCGTCTTCCTCCTCCCAATAGGCGTATTGCACTGTCACTTCCTTACACGCCAGTACCACCTCTTCCGGCTGCCACCCGTCCGCATCCAGTTCCTCGTGGTACTCCTGCACAGCCTTCATAAACTCCTCGATGGTATCGTACTGCCCGCCATAGAACGCCCAACGCACATCTGTCATTATTTCCTGTGGGTATTTCTCTTTCTTCGCACGTGCCTTCTCCTTTCCCGTAATTTGCTCGTATAATCGTTTTAAATCAAAGCCATATTTCAATGCCATATCATAATAATTTTGGTTAGTATCTTCGTGAATTGATGCGTAAATTTCACTCCTTAATTCCGGTCGTGAACGCAAGTCTATATGCTCAAAATAATTATCCATTTTGGCATCCTCTTTAATTAAATCATCCCGCCCGGAAAAATCCAGAGTAGCAACAATTAGATTATAATATCCGTATCCGGAAGATGCGTAAACACCTATCTCTCTATATTTATCACCATCTATTGGAATTGGTAAGTATAATTCACCCGAAGCCAAATAAACATTCATATTATACCGACTTAGAACTTCCGGGAAACTCACTTCAATGGGATTAACCTCTCTTTTACCGACTATCACTCCCTCGTATTTACTAAGAAAATCGTTAAACACGAACGTCCCGGTAACAGCTTTCTTCTCAAAGTCCACATCTTCCACCGAAGTGTACACACCCAAGAACATTTCAACCAGCACACTCTTATTGAAGAACTCCAGATCATTTAATTCTCTTTCTTCTTCTGGCACAATCTTAATATACTGTTTCGTTACATCAAACAGCACCCTTCCGAATATAAACTCCGTTTCGGACACCGGAATAGCGAACACATCGCTCGTCGTACATTTTACTTTCTTTGCCATACGCTTGATTTTACAGATATAGTTATTCTAAATACTTCGCTTTCTTTCCCAATATCTCTTGCCACCATACCGGAGTATATTCTTTGGCACGTGGATAGTTTTTAAACTCATGGCTAAAGTTATCAGGTGTTTTATTATCAAGCATTTCGTCATAATTGAAACAAACAGTAAATGTTTTATTAGGCATTAGTTCTATTGTACATGTAAGCCATGCTCCCTCAAAGTCAGCCTGTGAATACATTTCATCTTTTATTTCTTCCATTAAATCGAAATTTTTCCAAGATGCGGGAAATTTGGTTGTTGTTCCTTTTAATATGAAATGATTATTTGTAGTAATAGAATCAATTCCTTCTGCTTTAATAATGATTTTATCCCACATTCCTGTATAATTTTCATTATATACTTTCATCGAATTTTCTATAACTTGCCGAATCTTCTCTTGTATCGCAGGTGTTTGGTAAGTCTGTGTTCGCTGTGGAATAGCTAATTGCTCCACGATAACAGTATTTTTCAAATACTTCGCTTTCTTTCCCAATATCTCTTGCCACCATAATGGAGTATATTCTTTTGCACGTGGGTACTTCTTAAATTCAGCAACAAAATCATCTGAATCTACTAAGTGGTCTTGTGGAATCTGACTTTTATCGTCATAGACAAATCGGATAGAATACGTCAAGTCAGGATTTAGCTCAATAATGCAATAGAACCATGCACCTTCCACTTTTGCCTGATTGTACATTTCCTTTTTAACATCGTTCATTATATCAAACACCTGCAAAGATGTTTTCATTCTATGTTCCTGCCCTTCTTTAATTACAGTATTTTTTGCTCTTAGCCCCACAGCCATACAACGAACAGATATTATAATTTTATCCCATTTATCATTGTAATCCTTATCATATAACACTAATGCACTATTTATGACTTCTTGAATTTTAGATAATATCTCAGGTGTCTGATAAGTCTGTGTCCGTTGTGGAATAGCGAATTGCTCCACGATAATAGTATTTTTCAAATACTTCGCTTTCTTTCCCAATATCTCTTGCCACCACATCGGAGTATAACCTTTGGCTCGTGGAGACTTCTTGAACGCCGTTTCTAATCTCTCCGGGTTATCAAATACATCATTGGGCAATGAAGCCTTATTGTCATAATTAAATTCAATAATAAATTTCTTTTGGGTATCAAACACTATTTTACACATAAGCCATGCGCCTTCAATACTTGCCTGTTTATACATATCATTTTTTATTTCAGACAATAAATCCGCTGTACTTAATGAAACAGGCATTTTTGAAACAATATTATTACATATAAAATATCCTTCCGTTCTTACATCACCAATACAATGCGCTTCTACAATAATTCTATCCCAATTCCCCGTACAATAATTATTAAATACTTTCGTGGATTTTTCTATTATCTGTTGTATTTTTAGCAATATATCAGGTGTCTGATAGGTCTGTATCCGTTGTGGAATAGTGTTCTGTTCCACCTCTTTTTTCTTTGGGGCATCTATTCGGATCAGCGGCGCATCTGATTTACGGCACAGCGTTTCTACTGTATCAAGATACCAGTACCAGAACTCCCGCCTTTTTCCCGCATCCCCTTCATCCACAAAAGGATTTCCCCCGGCAAAAGCCATCGAAGCGAAAAAGTCCGTATTCCATACCTCGTACTCAAACGCACCATCATCTTCTCCCTCGTATTCATCAATATCCAGCATAGCGGCCGCATGATCCGCTATCGAATAACAAAGTGAGATTACCGCCCATCCTGCCATATTTTCCGTACAGGATTGCCCCTCTACATAGTTACGTAGTCTATTCGCTTCTTCGACTAAGGCATCCGCTTTTCCTTTTCCGTGGTAAAGGTATTCGTCCGCCGAACACAGCAGTTTCCGCAACAAGGTATCTTCAATCTCATTTCCCCAAAGAGGATATACCTTTTTGCAGCACTCCGCAAACACTTTGTTCACTATCTCCACGTTACCGATGGACTGTAACAGTTCCACACGGCAGGACAAAGGCAAATGACCGTTACCGCTTTGCTCTATAACCGTCCTTAGCTCGCTTATTTCAACTTTTTTGTTTTTCATAAAATGGGAAAGAAGTGTTTTTATATTCATTGTAACTTATCATTAATCTTTCATTATCAATTTTTCCGTATCTCACCCGGACTTGCCCCGAAATTCATCTGGCAGAACTCCGTCAGGTACGATTGCGACACAAACCCGCACACCTCTGCCACTTCCAGCAGCGGCAAGTCTGTTTGTGTGAGCAGGTTCTTCACCTTGTCTTTCCGCAGTCCTTTCAGCCATTCATGGGGAGTAGTACGGAACTCTTCACGGAACAGCCGCCGGAAAGTGCTTAGGCTGTACCCGCAAAGGTCAGCCAGATGTCCCGTATTCTTTGCCTTCATGCAATGCTTCGTAACCTTCTCCACGAGCCTTTTATTCTTCACCATTCCCAGATACACCTCTGCCTGCAACAACTCTTCACCCGTCATTTCCTTTACCTTCGCACAGGCAATAGGTATTTCCAGTTCCGTAGCACCTTTCGGCAAATCCTCGCTCTTGGTACAGTGCGGACGTTTCCGCTTCATTTGCTGCACATACTGCGCCAGTCGGTTATACACCCCGTTCAGATACCCCCGTTCAGGATAGATATGCAATATCCGGCACAAGTACAGCAGTTCCCTGTTGCACCCGTAGTTGATATACCAACTCGATAACCGGAACACATACCGCAGTGCCGCATCTTCCCGTGACAAGGCAACCAGCATCACATACGCCTCGAAACCCTTGTCGCTGTACGTCACCGCTTCCGGTAGCTTGTTCAGCGTATCTGCCACGAACCGCATTACCCGTCGGTCCTCGGCAAGCTGTTCCAGCCCAGCAAATTCCCCCGCATCCTGCTTGCTTCGTATCATTCCTTCCATTGTTTCTACCAGAGCTTGCACCTTCTCCGCAATCTCCGATTCTGCCGTCACCGCTGCCCGCACCAGTTCTTGGCTTAATGTTGATGTTGTTTCCATATCCGTATAATTTTTTAATACCCCCACCAATCGCTTTCGTTATAATTACTACTTTCATAAATCAATTTATCATTTTTGATAACTAAGATTTGTATTTTATCAGTTGGTACACTCATTTCCCCTTTCTCTGTTTTCAGACTTACTCCGGTGGGATTTCCTTCATTATCAATATGAATGGTAAAATCACCTTTCGGCAACTTTCCTTCACCATACAACTTTTCGTAAAGCTCCATAATATCAAAATCATCCCTCTGCGGATAATCACTGCCGAACACCTTTTCAAAAGCAGAAAGAATCATTTGTTCGTCAAATACGAATCTAACTTCATATTGATCCTTACCTGCCGTCCAACTTATATAGATATTACGGGGACGAGCCTGTAAAGAATATAGATTCTCTTTCAGTCTTTCCCATAAAATCACATCATATTCTCCATTGAAATAATGTACTGCAATTTGTGTCAAATCCACATCTTCCATTTCTATTTCAGGAACTATATGATAATTAAAACGTTTACGGTAATTTTCAAACAACAAACTGTCAGGCAAACCATTTTTCTTTAAATTCTCATATACTCTTGGTTCATCTTCAATAGTGGACTTGACATATTCATCTTGGCTAATAATAGCACGAGGGCGAAATTCCGACATCTTTACGGGCACTTCCGGCCCATGCAGACAACAAACCTCTGTCCGTCTACCATAACCAACCGCCCATATTTGTATCATTCCATAGGGAGCCATGCCAACAACAAGCCCGTTATATCGCTGTTCTATTTTCCGCACATTCATCCAAACCGTGTCAAATAACGATTGCAATCTGTTTTTTGGCAACCACTCCGAAACAAAATAAAATTTGTTTTCAGTAAACGACAACCATACGATCTCTATCGCTTCCGGTAAGGGTTTATATTCTTCACCCACAACGTGCAATGATTGTCCCACTCCCCATACATTGCCAACTAATGATTTACTCGGTATATAAACCGTACTTTTGTCCGGCATACCGAAATACCCTACATGGATAGTCGTAGGATAAAGATAAGGTGCGCTTTCACTCGGATACCACGAATATAGCTTTTCCTTCTCCTGTTGCTTCTCCTTTTTGCCGGAGCAGGAGCTAAACAAACTCAATATTCCCATAACGATAAACAGTATTTTCATGGTTCATATATTTTATATTTCGTCAGTAACAAGTCTGCACCATCTTTCAATCGCCCTGCGTGGAGTAGCCGAACACCAATCGCCCACACATATATCCGTAAAATCTTCCGCATGGCATCGTTCCAGATATTCCAAAAAGTGTAGTACAGCCTTCCTCTGTTCCTCACTGAACAGCACCAGCCTTTCCCGTACAAACTCGTATAGCTCCGTTCCGGCATCCGGTAATGTCAGCGAATGAACAATGCTTTCGGGTATCATGTCTGTCCCCTCATAATCTTCCAGTGCGAACAACATATACGCCGGAAGGTAGAACCTGAACCCCTGTGGTTCAAATAAAGGCAACGCATCCCGTTCTTGCACGAGCAATTCACGGGGCACATCCTGCCAGTTCTCATAACGGCTGAACCCTTCCCGTATCTGCTTTCGTTCCAGATCATTCCCTTCCAAGTCGTTCGTTATATACTCCGTACCCGGATAAGGCATATCGACAAAAGCATCTCTAATTTCTTGTATCATAATTTCTAAATCTCTCATGTTCATAGTCTGTATGTTTTATAATTTTCCGATATTAAATCAATTTCACTATCAGTCCACTACCAGATTTATTTCTTTTGATATGATTTGTCCGGTTACTCCGTTTACTGTGATTGTCACCTCTTTATTAAAGTCTATGTAGCTATATATATAACAGGGGATTTCTCCCTCTCTTTTTACAACTTCTTTTCCAAAACTGATAGTGCGCTCTTTGTGTACTGTTCCGTTTTGCATATGATTCGGCATATAGTACCCATTTTTCCAAAGTATCTCCTGAAATTGTAGAAAGCTGATTTTAAATCCTTCATCTTCACAAACTGTTTTTATCAGTTTTCCTGTACAGTCATAATGGTAAGTGTTACCAATTCTAAGAAGGCGGTTATCATTTATAGCCCAATATTGTTCCTTTATCATTCCTGTTTCACTGTAAATCTTTCCAGCCATTATGTAATCCGGTCTGATTACTTCTATTCGATAAAAAGCATCTTGTTTATTCTTCCAGTCATAATAATATTGGCACAATTTGATAGCCCTGTCAGGCAAAGTATCGCAATATCCCCGTACTTTATATTCCGGATTAGGGTAGCCTGCTTCTTCCATAGCCTTCTTGTTAAAAGTAACGGTATCAAGTACTTCATATTCAACAATTGTGGCAAACATTCTTTGGCTGGTTTTATCCACAGGATATATTTTATCATATCTTCGTCCTAAATCATATTTTGCTATAATCGAATCTACTTTCCGCTGATCCTCTTTCGTTAGAATTACCTTTTCGTAAAATTCATCACCAAACAATGCATACTTTGCTTTTGTATCAGTAGAGCCGTAATCAAAAACATTGTTCATATATGGCAACATTTTCTGACCTTGCGTTCCGTCTTTTTGGTCGGTAAACAACCAATAACCGAAAATAGGGTAATTAGGTCTTTGTTCCTCATTCTCCGTCTTTACATCTTTCTTATCTGCAATATCAACCCTTTTCTGCCTTTCTCCTTGTCCGCCCATATAGGCATGTATAATCATTTCCCTTTCTTTCGGTGACAAGGTAATGGTTTCTGCGCCTGCACTCTTTGTACCGTCATTGTTAAAGTTATATTCCCTTAATATCAGGTACAGTGTTTCCCCTTTTAATGGAAAAGAATCGGGACGAAATATGTTTCTTTCTACTTCATACCCATTTAGAATTGCTTCTTCTCCTTCTGCAAGCCTTTCCTTTCTACTTGTACAAGAAGAGAATATCCCCAATATTCCTATAATGATAATCAGTATTTTCATGGTTCATACATTTTATATTCCATTGGCTGCAAAGATACCCCGTTACCTCACATATCCTTTTTCGCTTCCTATCCATTCTTTTTCGATAACTACTCATTAGAGCAATATTTCTTAATAATGGCATCCACTTTCTTTTTCCATTTATTAGAGAGTGAAACACTTGTGACGTCTGTCATGTAAAAATGACCATTCTTATAAGGAAGTTCTTTGGTTTTTCCAACAAATATGTAGTAAGTCTTGGGAGGAAGATCTGCTTGCACTGATATGCTTTCTATCATACCATATTCTATTATTTCCCCGGCTTCATTTTTAACATCATCATGTTTTATCACACTTGCATCATCAAACGCTCCGCTTTTAAAGGCTTTAATAATGTCTCGTGTTTCCTTTCGGGTTAAAGGGATTATCGAAGCAGAATCCAAAACGCTCCACCATGCGTCCACATACTTTTTATCAATCAAGCCCAATGAATCAGAATCTCCTATAAAATGGTATAGGAAGTCCTTCTTTTCTATTTCACCGTAATCGTATTGTTGTGCATTGGTATTTAATCCTAAACTCAGTAATCCCATTATCAATACTATTTTAAGTTTCATATTATTTCATCATTATTGTTTTTCCAAATATAGCACAAACTTTCAGAAAACACAGTGTTTGCTGTATTTTATTTCGTGCGGACACAAAAAAAGCACCCCGAAAGGTGCTTCACATATCACATAAAAGATTGAATGATGTTCAATTTCCGTTCAAAAGAATCATTTCAGCAGTTTATATACAGCGTCAAATTGCCGTTTTAGCCGTTCGGTATCAAGTCCCGTGGTAAAAGCCAGCACGTATGACATTCCCAGATGTGCCATTCGGAACATATCGACGACCTCTTCCGTGGCAATATCATTTCTGATTTCCCCCGAAGCGATTGCCTTATCAATTATCTTTCGCCACATCTGTTGGTCTTTCTCAAAGATAGCATCCATTTTTTCCACAAAGTTCGGATAATACTTGTACGCTTGGAACAAGAACTGAAAATAGCATTTGGCACATTCCTTTCTATCTACTCCCAGTTCATTGCTTAGATAATCCATTGTCCTTTCCACCCCTTCGATATAGGTTTGCAGGAAGTCCCGCAATGAAATATCTTCCGCAAACACGAACTTGTTTTCCACCTTGTGCGGTTCAAAGATATAGGTATCTACAACCGCCTTGAACAGTCCCTGTTTGTCCTTCGTATGATGATAGATACCCCGGCACGACAATCCGATAGCTTTCTCCAGTTTTACCACCGTCACCTTCTCGTAATTGTCCTGTAAGAACAGCCGGAACGCATTTTTATATATTTCAGCCTTATTCGTTTTCATATCAGCGCAGCATATATTTATCTTTGGTTACCACGAAGATAATACATTTCTTCCGAACAGCCATATCTCCACCCGTAAAACCTCACATCCCCCCCCTTTACAACAAGATATAGTGACTTGTCCTAACATAGTTTTCTATTTATATATTAACTTTGTAAAAGGCATATTTTATTTATCATACTGATAACACATTGATCATCATCAAGAGTATAGACATTGTGTGCCTCTCTTGTGGCTTTATCCCAATGCCACCATTCATGCAAATCTGCTGATTTTGTTGCAGACATAATAAATGAATTGAGAACAATCTGCTTATCACCTGCTGTCGGTGCTAACTGCTTTTCCAAATCCTTGATTGTTTTGTAAAATTCAATCTTAGGGTCATCAGGCATAATACGAAGCAAACCTTTCGGGTCGACAAATGTGATATATTGCTTTTCAGGTGTGTCTATCCATAAGATATAATCAGGATAGAAATTACCTGCAACAAAAAATCCCATACCCACCTTACTTTTATTTCTTAGAAGATAAAGGGATTTGTTTTCAAGTACATCACCATTATTCTCTGTAAATTCCTTCAGATAATCAACAAACAGCTTTTCATCTTCATTCAAGCTGACAGGGGTAATCTGTATATTGGTATTTCCCTTTTTCAAGCATACCAATGGCGCATACAAGTGAGAACGGAAATCGAACAGACACAGATTTTTGTTGAAGTCAAACTTCTTTTCGTATTCGTTCAATCCATTATTATCTGCAAGAATAGACTTTATATCTCCAATGAATTTATCCAATTCTTCACCAGTGGTATCTAAGCTATTTTGTGGTGTAACGGTGAAGGTATATTCATCTACAAAATTATTGTCAGTAGTCGATATTTCTTGGAATTCAAGCAATGGTGCTTCCCATCTTTCTTGCTCGAATTTGCAGAATTTGTCCATATAAGACTTTAATGCCATAATCGCATAATCTGTGGCATAGTCAATTTTGCGAATTGAATCTATTTCAAGTTGCTTTTCTGGAATAATTAGTTCATACCAACCATCTGTTTCAAGAATAGATTTCAGCTTGTTCCTATCAATGCTGATATTGAAATAAGACTTCTCATTTTTGTATTGCTGAATCTCATCAAAGATGCGATAATAATCAAGCAAGGCAAGTGTTGATGCTGGAATCGTGAATCTTGTATCAATCACCTGAATATTCATTTTTAATGAGCCTGATGATTCAATGGATTGAATCTTGCTTCGGCAATCTAGTACCGACTTACTACGAACAAGGTATCGCATGAAGTCTTCTTTGGGTACATCGAGCACCATACGTCGTGCTTGCTTCTTGAAATTCTTTCCGTCCTTTACTTTTATGACACGAAGTTTCTTTGTCTTTATTTCATCATAACGATTGACTACTGGCAGAGTCACTTCAATAATATCATCATTGATAGGAGCTCCTTCCTGTTCAAGGAATTTCTTGAAATCCTCCATATATTGCGCCTTCACACCAAAAATGGTAAGTGTTTCTACGCAGTTCATATATCGCAAAGGTTTTACTGAGGTATCGTCAAGGCATGTAGACCTTTTTAGCATTCCTTTATATCCTTTCAAACGAACACCACGACCAAACAACTGAATTGCCTGCGAACCTTCACCTTTGGCAAAATTTATCAATCCCATTGTAGACACACGCCAGCTGTTCCATCCTTCGGTAAACTTTCGTGAACCGATAAGTATTCTAATCTTTGATTCTTTATCGTTGATGCTATTGAATAATGAAGTAGAAACGAATTCTTCGCTTCTGCTTACTATTCCCTTTGCCTCACAAGCCTTAATAAGATTAGATGTATCTCCAATGTTTATCACACCAAAATAATCACCATATTCGCCAATCTTCATTGCAATTTCACCTTGCACTTGCTTTATGGCTTCAATGTGCAATCGTGGAGCATCGGCAACGGTATCGGTATTGAATATCAGATGAAGCATATCCTCATATAGCACTTGCGCTGATGGTAATTGGCCATACACATCTATTAACGCATTGAAATCGTGTGAAAATAGATCACGCCCATGTTTATCGGTAAGACCCGTTTCTTCTGACTTCACTTGCTCTATGCAACGGATGCTTTCTTGTTTGTTACGAACAAATCTGTCAATAAAACATAGCACTTCCTGAACATCACTCAATTCATCTTTTGATGTTGATGCCGTTACACGGTTTCCAACAAACACTAATAATGGATTCTCTATATTGAAAGGAATCAGTTCGGTTCGTTTTTCAATAGAGTACTTCACTTGTTGGAAGAAGGAAAGCAAACAACCTATCAAATACAAATGACGGTGATTATCATCAATACCTGCTCTGAGGTTATAGATACGATAATCTTTTCCATAGCCATCGCCATAGAAATATTTATAAGAGTAGTCCATTATTATAGACTTGCCATATTCCGCTACCATTTGCCTGTCTTCCTTTTTTGAAGATGTGGCATTCAGTGCTTGTTTGAATGTAGCTGAGTACTCAAAGGCAAAACCTTCTTCGCTTAATCGTGTACGATAGTCGTACCAAACACCATCTGTTGAAGACATGCCACGATGGGCTTCATCCACAAGAACAAGGTTATTGCGTTCAAAGCTATCTACCGATACGGTTTTCACTTTGCCTTCTTCCTTGAGTTTGTTCATATCAATGATGGCAACACCTTCATTTTGTCCGTTAAACATACCGCCACCATCTTTATTGAAGATATTTGCTTTAATTCCAGAGAGAGTAAGCTCACTTAAATGTTGTTTACTCATTCCTTCATTTGGCGAAAGCACTATAATTTTATTGATAGCGATACTGCCGTTTATTCGTTTTGCACGCTTCAAATAGAATATAAATTGCTTTATGTTGATGTGCATTAAAAGTGTCTTACCACTACCTGTAGCACACATATACGCTAACTTGTTCATTGAGTTAATGGTATATGGTTCCATCGTAAGAGCGCCAAGTGTTCTTGTGTTTTCCCTGTCAATGAATTCGTTAAGCGACTTGCAGAAGGCTGATCTGTCTGCAAAGTAGTTGTCGAGATACATCTCAGTAAAAAGCAGCGAGATGTATTGGAAATACTTCAAACTGATACCACCACGCTTCTCTCCAATTTCTTTTGTATATCGACAAATTCTCTCATCGTATTCCCGCAACTTATCGGTTGTGATACTACAATGTTTCATCTTTGCTATCTGAGCTATGTAATGATGAAAATGAGTATTGCCATTTTCATCCAATCCTTCATATTCAACGCTGTTGAGCTTGTTACCCAAACTTTTCAGTTCGGTAGTGCCTATCTCACTAAGAAAGTAACGGAATAAAACCAAATAGGTTTCAAAGCTGACTGATGGTGAACTTTTCTTTTTTGCCATATTTCGTTATTCCTCCCACATTCGTTTATTGAATTCTGTTTCGATAAGCACCACTTTCCATTGCTCATCGTCAAGACGCAGATTCTCAAGGTTGTTATCCCCATTGATATATATTACATCAAACTCACGGTCGGCAGGATTGATGCGATATTTCGAAAAATAGGCATCCAGTGCAGCATTGCTCGCTAGAATATTATCTTGATTAATGTTACGCCATATAATTAAAGCCTTACGACCATCTGGTAATGTTCCTTCGATTTGACGGAATCCATAAACTCCATTAAGGTCTTTTTGTAAATCAACTGCACCCTCATATGGAGGATTAACAGCTTCTTTGGTTGAGAAGTAGGAGATTGAAGATTGACTATGAACAGAAAGACCAATAAGGTAATTGAAGGTTTCAATGACATCAACTCGTTTTTCTTTACATTCATTCTTTTCTGTAATCTTCATATTATACTCAAATGGAGAGATGAAAGCATCTAGATTTAGTAAACTACCTTTTGCTTCCATATCAAGCATATAACCTATTAGATATTCATCTCCTAAGTTAGAGCCGAAGAATGAGCCTTTCTCTTCAAGAGTAATGTTTGAAAGTGCATCTTCATAGCTTTCAAGACGCATATATTTCATTATTTGGGATATGCCATTGTTATGCTCTGTTGGTTTACCACTATCCCATTCAGAAGAATAAATAGCTTTCTTTACTCTTGTTTTGGTAACTAATTCAAAGTATTCACCCATTTCAACAAGGATATACTTTCTGTTTCCATTAGTCTTTCGGTTTAAGTCAATTACAGCATGTCCTGTGGTTCCTGAGCCTGCAAAATAATCAAGAACAATAGCTTGTTTATCGTCAAATGTGCCTGCTTCTATTGCTTCTTCTACTGTATAAAGTGACTTTGGAAATGGAAATCTACCAGAGTCTCCAAACATTTTTGTTAATAAGTTAGTACCATTAACAACAGCACTAAACTTTGAATCTACCCACATGCTTGGTAATAAATCTCTGTTCTCATCATCAAAATAACGTCTTTTAATTACGTTGTTATCAGAACAAAATAGCATATCGTTTTTCCAATACTCGTTAGCAGATTCATATCCTAAACTCCAACATCTTTCTGCTCCGTCTGCTCCTAATGGGTATACACGTAGATAACCTTCATTTGTATTTGAGGTTAGGAAGTCTTCGTTTATTAATGGAGGTTTTTCAAAACCTTTAATAGTGTGAGTTGTTGGGTCAACTAATACTGCGTAGAAACTATTAGGTCTGCCATATCGAAAATTATTATCACCAGTACCACTCCGACAGAACCCTCTTACTCTTTCTCCTGCATTTTTAGCTTTTCCTCGCAATATATCACTATTCTTTTTTACTGCAAATAAGTTGTATTCATGGGTTTTACTTACATTACTTCTGCCTGTTCCAGAACCAGGATAATGATTAACAATGACTTGAAATATATTATAGTTAGGAAGAGTAAATTCCAGAACTTTGTATAAATTGTGAAGTTCAGTATCATCTATAGCTATAGAATAATATCCAATCGTATCAACCAATAATGATTTTCCTTCAAATAATCTGTTCTGCATTAATGATAACCAAGATGAATCTCTATATCCATTTTTATATAATATTGGTGTAGCATCAGTATTATATGGAGGGTCTATATATATGGTTTGAATTCTATTGGAGTATTGATTTTTTATTAGTCTTAGAGCTTGATAATTATCGCTATTTATCATCAAACCATTAGTGTTCTCATCTATATTATCTATAGATGCAATTAAACGGTCACGGAATGTGGTCGGAAAATTCTTTGTATCAACAATTAAGTTTTGATTCTCCTTCAAAAATTCTATGCTCGGAGGATTTGTGAATGCTGTTGTATTTAGATCTCCTTTGATTTCATCAATAGCATACATATCAATCCACTCCTGAATCTGTGTCTTATTAGCAATAATCTCCGGATAGAAAGATTTATCAATATGGTCAAGTGTAATGCACCAATTCGTTTCCACCACAAACTTTTTCTTCAGCCAAAGTTTGCGCTGGAAATTCTCTATCTGCGCCAAGAATGTGATTATCTCTTTACCGATGCGTTTTACCGCACGCACCTTTGCAAGATAACTTTCTGCACGTACTTCATTATCTGTGTCAAGGTCATCGAGATGCATCACTTCGTTCTTGATGAAGAAATCAAGTTCACGTGTGAGGAATCCACCTAAATCCTTATGGATGAAATAATCGAATGTGTTCTTTGCTACATATCCGTTAAGATGTTTCTGAATCAAAGTTACAGGTTTCTTTGGGTCTGTTGATGTTTGGTACATCAATGGCATCATCAATTCAGGTACACCAATAATATATTCACGAATTTTTGTATAGTTATCATCAACATAGTTCTTCTTTTTGTCTGCAGGTATGTCAAAGATAAAGCGAATGATTAGTTCCTTTGATTCAGCATTCCATTCGAATGTTTTCAATTCAGGTCGCTCATCATTTTCTGTGTACAGCATGAACACACGTTTAGAATCGTCAGTTTCCTTATTATTGTTCTGCTCGATTGTAGCATCAACCAAGCGAAAATGAACATTTATCCCTTCCTTTGTAACAAACGAATAATCCTTGAAGTTTTCAGCAGTCTTGATGTAATACTGGTCTTGGTTAGCCCAATACAGTTTTACTTCTTCACCTTCATATGGAATAGCATAGACACCTTCTTTATAACGACGTTTAGAGATAAAATCTCCTTCGTCGTAGTAACGATTAAAGAATGAATATAGTGCAGAATAGACGTCGCTTTCGAGTGCTGACATATCAGAACCTTGAGATAACTGCTTCTGCAAAGCAATATATTCTTGCTTCTTTGGAGTATTGTCTTGAAGAGCATCAATAGTCATACCCATTGATTCAACATCAGACCCTATCTTAGCCAACTTTTGCTTGATTTCATCAGTCTTTTCATTTGCAAATGGTGCGAGAATCTCTTGTATTTTCTTGGGTAGACGATTCTCGAAGTAATCAACAATCTCACGTTGACGAATATTGATGATTCTGTAAATACCGAAATCAAGGTCAGACTTATCTAACTCAAATATGGTTTTCAATAATGCGACGAAGCGCTTCTGATATTCATTCATTATGTTGTTTATTAATTAGTTAGTACTCCAACGGACAATAAATAGATTATCTGATGAAGTTGTTTGAATCATTTTTCTCTCAAGTTCAGCAACGAGCTCTTTTCTACGAACAGATATTTCATCTTCCCTGTTTTCAAGTTCATTGCGCTTTCTACGCTTCTGACGGCGCAGATCTTCTGCTTTAGCTTCAAGACTGATACGTTCTTCTATATTTTCAGCTTGACGAGCAAGTCTTTCTGTTTCACGTATATTACGTTTTACTATATCAAGCTCTTGCTCAATACCATCAATCACATCGCGTTCCCAACGATAGATTCTGTCTTCTTCTTCTTTGAAGAATGAAAGGTTTCTACTATCCACATTCTTTATTGTTGTTATGATGTGTTGTTTTGAATTTGCACTCAGTCGAGAAACAATAGTATCAGGTATTTGGGTATTTATCTTTTCAATTCCACCACAGAGGAATAGTTTTTCGGCTTCTTCTTGTGTTAAGAACTTGCCATCCTCAGTGAATGCAGTAAACAAGCAATATTGTTCGTCTTCAAATGATGAAATTTGAAGTCTTGATAAGCCTAAATAGCCTGATTGACATCTAAGATATTCAGGCAGTACTACGTTTATACCAGTATCTTTATTGTTGAATACGATTTCACTGTTGCAGTTGTCTGTATCTAAAATCATAGCTTTGTCGAGGACATACTGAGCTAAAGGGTGAGAAAGTCGATACGGAGCACCATCTTGCAGTTGTGATAATAAATCATATTTACCACACGCGCAATTCGCAACTGACTTTTTGAGAACGAAAGAATGTTGTTTATCATCGAATTTAGCTTTGCCATCAAGCACATACTTTGTTAATTCCCAAAGAATATGTTCATATCTATTTAAGAAAGTACTTGCTTCATCTTTTGCTACACGAAGATGTTCTTGCACATCAATATCAAAGTTTTCTAAAATTTGATGGCGAGTATCTTTCATGCGTTCGTCTATCTCAACCTGCATGTCAGTTTGAAGACGATCGAACGCTTCATTGATTTCTTCTTCAGTTCTACATTGCTGATAGATTTCCCAAATACGAGTTTCAAAGTCGATAGCGTCTGCCTTACCGAGAATTTCATCAGAAGCGCCGAATATATCATCAAAAAGATTGAATTTCTCGTTAAGAATATTGAATACACGCACATCTGCGTAATTCCTGATATTTACGAAGTTGACAACAACAACATCATGTTTTTGACCATAACGGTGGCAACGACCAATGCGCTGTTCAATTCTTTGAGGATTCCACGGTAAATCGTAGTTTACAACAAGAGAACAGAACTGAAGATTAAGACCTTCGCCAGCAGCCTCTGTTGCAATCATAATATCTGCCGATTCTCTAAAATAATCTACTAATGCCATTCTTCGGTCAGCAGATTTGATGCCACTAACTTTTGAAGGATTAGCTTCGCACCAGTTTTTATATATTTGTGTTGTTTTAGGGTCAGAACCCCGACCATTGAACAATACGATTTTACCTTCGTAGCCATTAGCATCAAGATATTCTTTCAGATATGCCTGTGTCTTTGTTGATTCGGTAAATATCAATGCCTTTCGTGAAGCACCCTCTTTGGCTTGCATCTCAAATGATTTATCCAATGCTTGAAGAAGAGCTTCTGATTTGGAATCTTGCTTTATCTGTTTGGCTTTGTTGATAAATGTTTGCAATAGCTCAATCTCAGCCTTTAGTTTATCAATGTCAATCGCATCCTCTTCCTCGGCTGATATATCTTCGTTATCATCAACATACAAATCTATTTCTTCATCATCGTCTATCAAATCCTCTGCTGTAAATAAGGGCATAGATGCCGTTTCGAGCATCTTTTCGAGACGTGATTTTATATTAGTCAATGTACTTATAAGAGCAAAAGTTGAAGAAGCCAATATCTTACGGATTATCATTGTAGTCAACTTCTTCTGCTGTGCAGGAACTGAGTATATATCGTTTCTTCTGAGAAAATCAGAAATAGCTTGATATAGCTCATATTCAGCATCAGTTGAGTCGAACTTCTGTGTCAGTGGTAATCTATTTGTATAATTGATATATTCTTTTACATCACGTCTTAATGTACGTTTATACATCGTAGACAATCGTGAACGAAGGTCGGCATTATTTTCTCCAGAACCGTATTCACTTCTAAATGATTTCTCGCTACCAAAAATATGATCATCAATTATGCTTGTCAAGCCATAAAGCTCCAGTAAAGAGTTTTGGAAGGGGGTAGCTGTAAGCAACAGCTTCTTTGTTGTTGTGAGAGCATCACGAACTGCATGAGATGTTTTGCTTGACTGACGATAAACATTTCTTAGTTTGTGAGCTTCATCAATGATTGATATATCGAAACCATGCATCAATATTTCATCCTTTTTACGAGCCACAAAATTATAGGAACAAATAATTGCCTTATTCTTTGAATATGGAGATCTGCCGTTCTTGATGGCTTCATTATAGTTCTTGGTGTCAAGGATAATATTGTCAATACCAAATTTATCTATCAATTCTGTACTCCATTGTTTTCTCAATGCAGCAGGACAAACAATTATAATCTTTCGTTTGCCTATAGCCCAATATTGGCAAATGACCAAACCAGCTTCGATAGTCTTTCCTAAACCGACTTCATCAGCTAAAACGATACCTTTGGATAGTGGCGATTTGAATGCAAAAAGGGCTGCATCAATCTGATGTGGATTAATGTCAACAGACGCACTCATTAGTGATTGCGAGATTGAAGATAGTTCACCGCCCACAGCTTTTTGTGTAAGCAAGTTTGCGTAATACTTCGCGTGATATTTAGTTATCATACTATTAAAAACTTCGTCACAAAACGCTTTAACAGATTTAGTCAGACGTAGATGTGAAAGAGTATCCTTTTGATTCATCACCTCGACTACATTATAGTTGAATGATAAACATTTTACTCTTAGTTGACCTATTTATATAGGTGAACGTGTTTGCAAAAATACACATTCAAACTTGAAAATACCATTATTTGTACCGTTTTCTTCTAAAAATCTATGGAATAGTTGGTAATGTGGAAAATTCACTCTCATCTGCCCCTTCCGTTCACTTTAAGATGATCACTGATTTACCTAGAGTTCTATATTCCTAAATTAGCCCACATTTCTGAAGTTTTTGGTTCGTACTGTAACCCAATTAGTGGACATATGCTTTTTTCTAATAAAGTATCAATGTCCCTTAGTTTTATATTACATAAGCGTTCTTTGAAATTAAAAGTTTTAGTTACGGATTCGTTCATAAATTTAGAATGTAACGGTATGAAAAGAATGAATGGACTAATTCCAAATAGCTTATCAGGTGACTTCTTATCCTTGTAAAGACCAAAGCCTGAAGGAATAATGTCAGAGAAATTTTATGGTTCTGTTTTGTATCAGCCAAAAGCATTTCATGTTTCTTGAAGTATTCCAGCATTTTGACTCCGAGCATAGCTCTGCGGTTATTGGCATTGCCGATAACATAACGTACAATATAGTCTTGACACTTCTTACAAGTATCAATGCTAAATCCTTCTGTTTTACAGATGGCCCCAACACGCCTCACCATCCTGACAGAAGCCTGTAGCTCTTCCACTAAATCCCTGTTTTGAGGAGTAAACAGAAAGCCCGTTTGATTATGAACAACATGAAAAGTGTAATGAACGATAAGCCCTCTCTGCACATAATCAAACTGGAATGATAGTGTGCAGAAATGGTGATTACAAGAATGAATATGCTTACAAACAGAAAGTCATATAGGCAGGTAGATACACCACCCCTTCCTTTACACTCAGGTTTTTAGGATGAATCACATAGCTCCCTCCTATACGCTGACGAAAACTCTCGTTGAACCGGGTAAGAGAACGGATGGAATATTTATCATTCGATTTCACCTCTATCGGAAATATTTTATATTTCAGTTTGCTGTGGTTCGACAGGATAAAATCTATTTCCATGTCGTTGCGGTGCTTCTCTTGATTGTATCGCGTGTAGAAGTACAGTTTGTGCCCGGCCGCCACCAACATCTGGGCAATTACGTTCTCGTAGAACATACCCTCATTCACCGACAGTTTTCCCAATAAGATTTCCCGGTAAAGTTCTCCATCAGAGATCTCATTTTCATCAAATGTATGGCTGATAAGTAGTCCGGTATCGCCCATATAACACTTCACATATGTTCTGTCCTCATTCAGCGAAAGTCCTACGTTAGGGTCCGAACAGTTAAAGCATTCATTGGCAATCATCGAATCGGAGAGCCAAAAGAAAGTATCATGATATTTTGGAAAGCTCGCCCCCTTTTCAATGCGATTCATCACTACACGTCTTTCGGAACGAGAAAGAAAAGCCGGAATCTGGTCGAATATACTTAGTACACTCGACCTGTAGCCAGACTTTATCTTCTTTATATCATTCCGGTACAGTGTCAGTATGTCTCTTTTTTCCATATCGGCCATTTCGAAGTTCCGGTTGTTCTCCAGATACGCCGACAGGCTTTTCGGCATACCGCCCACAATCATGTATTGGCGGAACAGCAGCATAGCCTTGGCGTGAATCCCCTGCTCCAAAGGTACCTTTTTATCAAAGCATTGGCGGATATATACCATCAATGGCTCTTCATTCATAGCCCAAGCAAACTCCTCAAAGTCCATGGGGTACATAAGCAGTGTCCTTTCTTCAGAAGGAATGGTAATATCATTTACATTCTCCTTTATGGAGATTAGCGAGCCCGTCTCTATATAGTCGAACCGTCCATCTGCGACCAGATACTTTATCGCTTGCCGGGCTTTCGGAAACTGTTGTATCTCATCAAATATGATAATGGATTCTTTTGGATAAAGCCTCACACCATATTCCGAAGAAAGAATAAGGAAAAAGGTGTCGAGATCATTCATGTAATTGTTAAAGGCCGAAATAACCGAGTCACTAACTTTGTTGAAATCTATCATAAGATAGCTCCGGTATTCATTCTTTGCGAACTCTTCCACAAGAGTGGATTTGCCTATCCGTCAGGCACCTTCTATCAAAAGCGCCTTAGTACCTGTCGCTTGCTGTTTCCAGACAAGCAGTTTGTCATATAATTTACGTTTGAATATCATACCATTCAATGTTTATCATCTCATTCATATACAAAATCAATGATATTTTCTGCAATACGCAAATAAAAATCCATATTGACTACCTGCAATACGCACTTTTAAAAGATGCCATTTCACCTGTAATGCGCATAAATCTATAATAAACTTGCCGTATAATAGTACTTTTAAATACAGCGAAAAATTCGGCTTTATGTATTATCCCTAATATAATGGTATTGATTACAACAGAGAAGACATAATGTAAATCAGCAATCCCCACCCATCAGGCAGACAATCATCAAAAACGCCGAAATCTCCTTCAAAAGGACGAGGTTTTGGCAAGTCAAACGGAGAAATAGAAAAATCCCGATTTGAGAGCCACTAAACAGGTATGTTTTTTGAGTTTAGAGTCGAAGATATTATTCGGGAAAAGTGATCTGTGCAGATAGAATACGATGCAGAAAACTACTTGGTTAGTAAAAAGAATGTAATTTCTAAATTCTCACTTCATATCTTTGAGCCTATTTCTACGTTGACGATAATCTGCCAAATAGGTTTCCTTGGTGCTGGGTAATAGAAATGAGGCCTCTATAAGTTGTTCGATTAGTGGGTATTGCGTAGTGAATTGAGTTATTATCTCAACCACCCGTTTTTCATTGATTCCGATACGCTTTCCAAACTCGTTGAAAGATCGCCCATTCGCCTTACCGTTAAATTTCAAGAATTCCGATTTATCTCCCTCGCGAAACAAACCGCGACTCAAAGCGAAATCACTATCATCAACATGCAGGTGTGTATTCAACAAGTCATAAGCGGGAGCCAATCGAAAATCACCTCTTGAAGTTTCGAGCACAGAGAAATTCTTCAAATGAGCATCGCCGTTTGAGAATAGAAAGTTGAAAAGTACAACTTTAAAATACTTTTCAATTTCAATACGCCAAGCAGGGATATATCGCTGTATTAGCTCGGCCAGTTCTTCGTAGCTGTATTCATACTTATAGTTACTTCCACCATTTGCGGGCATCAAACTAGCCAACGAAGAAAAGTCTTCTTTGCGTAGCTTTACGCCCCCTACTCCAACATCAAAACGCTTGGTGATATAAGCTGACTCACCTGTTTGGAAAAAGCACAAACCATTGGCAGCCGTCTCAATTCCATAAACCTGTGAAGCAATTTGCATCGTCAAATTCTCGTTCGCAGGAATCTCCTTCACTCTTCGCAAACGGCTGAGCGGAATCGGCTTCAAGATATGTGTACTTTGCTCTCCCTTTTGCGATAGGCGTATTTTGCCTTTTTCAACAAGGCAAACCTCCTTATCTTGTACTCCTGAAATTGAGATATGTTCTATATTCTCTATAAACTTCTCATTATCCTCTTCGTTCTTTTCCGGAGAATCATAAGGAAGGATATGCGATACCTTTTTGCCTGCAAAAAGATTTCTCAGGGCAACAGGAGAATAGGTTTCATACCCTTCCACAAGAGTTGATGGGCAATGTGTCAGTTTCATCATTCAATCGGTTTTAGTGTTACTGCTCCTATTGTGTCGTGTGATGTGGTGGCAAGAAGAAGTCCGAAATAGTCTTTCTCATCAATTTTCAACAATCGGCATTGAGCCTCTTTGTTTGCTCCTTCAGATAGTAAACTAAAGAAGAACGGGAACAGATAATCGCTCGTAAACTTCATCTCCGTTTTGGGCAATGTCAAGCTCACCTCCGGCATCAAGGTGTTGGCAAAATACTCCGATTCATACTCAAACGAATAACTCCCATTGTCGTTCTCGGTTAGAGTTCCGGCTTCAATACCCTTCATATAGACTTTTGCACTTCGCATCGCTTATCGTTTTAGTTGTTTGACACCCACAGTAATTTCCAGTCCCAGCACATCTAAAATCTTACCCAGCACCTCAATGGTTGGGTTTGCTTGTCCACGCTCTATTTTGTATAGCGTATTAATACTGATACCTGCAATATCTGCCAAGTCAGGCTGCGTAATCATAAGTTCTTTTCTACGGAGACGTATCTGTTCCCCAATAGTGACCCGTAATGAGTTTATCTGATTATCCATATTCACACTATATTGTGATTTATACTGCAAAGATAGTGTATTTTTCTAAAAACAACGCTTAAATCACATTTTATTATGATTTTAAAGATGCCAGGATACTATTAGTGGACAAGTTGGACTATAATCACATTATAATGTGATATACCTGATAATATAAAAATAATGCGTATATTTGCCTCAGCAAACCATTTGTAACTCCAATGCGGAAACACCCATCAAATCAACCCTCTAAAGTTGATTTGAGGCTTCCGCAAATGGGCTGAAAAAATGCGGTACAACACGTATATCGAAAAGTCTGAAAACCAGCACATTGAATTTCCCGGTACTTTCAATGTAATTGTAAAAATGAGGCCTGTACCGTTTAAAAGAGCAAAACGCTGACAATTAATAGTGCGAATATGCTGCATCGGCAAATAGACATGCCAGCTAATCACCAATAGTCTACAAATTAAAACACTAAAATACATTATTTATGAGCGAGATTAATATTCCAAAAGAAAATGAAGGCTTTATCTATACCATCCTCTCATTCGAGAGAAACGTCGAGATAAAATGTAACAAGAACTGTCGTTATATTAAAGATAAAAAATACTATCAAGATTGTCCAGCCCAGTTAACAATGGGAAATGGCAAAACTAAATCCCAATTTACTGCTGATAAATTGGTCCTAAACATAAAAAACATCGGAGGACATGAGAATTGGACATTCGCCTCTAATGAAGTTTTATTGGTGGATGGAGAGGGTTTTATCCATGAGGGCGAGTTTATGTGCTACGAAAATCTACCCGTAAACTACATAGGTGAGAGACAGCAACTTTTACCTCAAACGCAGATGAATTTCATATTATTATTCTATCCTTTGCCCGAGAATGTCAATGTTTCGCGCTTCAAAATTAATATATATAATAAATGGATAGATTTTATCCTTCAGGATTTTGATGAGTCCGTTTCGTCCCTTTTCAATGCGGTGAAGAAAAAGGTGAAAGTAATAGAGTATAATGAAGAAGGTGAAAAGAAACATATTTCCAATACCTATCTTGATTACAACCTGAAATATGACCTTGAACGGTTCGAAAAAAGACTATTGGATCTGAAAGTGAAATTATTTTCCCGATTCAACAATATATTGACCCAAGCTGAAAAGACAAAATTAGACAATAAAATAACGAGCGAAATATATGCATTAGATCTTGAATTGGAAGAGAAGCAGGAAGCCGAGTACAATCAGGTAAAAGAAAATTTCACCGCCATCAAGGATGAATATACACGAAGAGCTAAATAAAGACGAAAAGAAAAATATTAATTGTAGTGTAGCAACCCATCATATAATATGCAAAAGAATATATTTTTGTTTATTATATAATGGGTTGAAAGAAGTTTTATCACTTTATCACCTCACACTCATTCCTTTCTCGCACTTCCGTGACAGACTACTCGTTCTTTAAGTCACTCTCAAGCTACCGAAAATAGCAAAAAAGAAAGTGTCATACGAAAAATCTTCAGATTGCTAATTATTAGCTACCTAATGATACTTATCGAAATTAAAACAGCAATAGTTTTAATCCGTAATCCTAAGTTGCCAGAACGCCACGGCCGCCGCCGCCGCCACATTGAGCGAATCGACCCCATGCGCCATCGGGATACGGACTACATAGTCCGCCGCCGCAATCGTATCGGGTGGAAGCCCCTCTCCCTCCGTTCCCATCACGATGGCCAGCCGGGGTTCGGACGTCAAGACAGGATCGGCAATGGAGATAGAATCGTCCGTGAGTGCCATGGCGGCGGTGCGGAAGCCGTGGCGTGCCAGATTACTGAGAGTGCCGTCCAGCCACGTCCAGGGGAGCAAAAAGACCGAACCCATGGACACCCTGACCGCACGGCGGTTCAACGGATCGCAAGAGTTACGCGTCAGCAACACGGCATCCATCCCGAGGGCGGCCGCCGAACGAAAAATGGCACCAATGTTCGTAGTGTCCACAACACCGTCGATGACGACGATGCGCCGGGCATCCCGGCAGGTGTCTTCCACCGTGCGGGGCGCGGGGCGACGCATGGCGCACAACACTCCGCGCGTCAGGACATAGCCCGTCAGCGTGGCGAGTAACTCCCGTCCGCCCGTATAGACGGGCACGTCGCCGCAACGACTGATGATGTCGGCGGCATCACCGGTGATGTGTTTTTGCTCGCACAAGAGGGCCAGAGGTTCATATCCGGCATCCAATGCTACACGGATCACCTTCGGGCTTTCGGCTATGAACAGGCCTTTATCGGGCTCGATGCGGTTGCGCAACTGGGCCTCGGTGAGGGTGGAGAACACCTCGATTCCGGGGTGCGACAAGGATGTGATTTCGATAATGGGCATAAGGCTTTATTCTTTTTGTTAGAGAGTAATGAATTAAATGGGTACGCGGACGACACGGATCAGGCGGACGAACGCGGACTTTAAAAAAAGCTGCGCTACAATATTGATAAATTAAAAATCCGCGTTCGTCCGCCTTATCCGCGTCGTCCGCGTACCAGATACCGCAACTTTCATCACCCCGTCCAGTTTATTTTCAAAAATCCGGTAAGCCTCCTCAATCTCATTCAACGGGAAGCGGTGTGTGATAAGCGGCGTGGTGTCTATCTTGCCTTCTTCAATCAGGCGAAGTATCTCGGCGCAATCGCACCCGTCCACGCCACCGGTCTTGAAGGTCAGGTTTTTTCCGTACATATCGGGCAGGGGAAGCACCTGGGGGCGGTCGTAGAGGGCCACTACGGTGACGATGGCATTGGGGCGTGCACACTCCCACGCCAGACGGAAGGTGCCATCGGTTCCTGCCACTTCGAGCACGACGTCGGCTCCGCCATGATCGCTACTCCGCAACACAATCTCCCGGCAATCCTCCGGCTTCACCACCTGTACGTCCGGATAGTGCTCCTGCACAAAACGGATTCTCTCGGGCGCCGCCTCGCAAACAATGATGCGACGGGGGTGCTTGAGCATCACGCAAAGCAGGGTGCAGATTCCGGTAGGGCCGGCGCCGATGATGAGCACCGTGTCCTTTTCGGTAATCTCCGATATGCGGGCCGTCCAAAAGCCCGTGGCAAGCACGTCGCCCACAAAGAGCGCTTGTTCGTCGCTCACCGCATCCGGAATGCGGTTCAGTCCCTGGTCAGCATAAGGCACGCGGACGTACTCGGCCTGACCTCCGTCGATGCGGCAGCCCAGCGCCCAACCGCCATTGGTATCGGTGCAATTGTTCACATATCCGTGTTGGCAAAAAAAGCATTCGCCACAAAAGGTTTCTACGTTCACCGTAACCCTGTCGCCGGGCCTGACGGAAGTAACGTCCGCGCCCACTTGCTCCACGATGCCTACCATTTCGTGTCCCACCGTGGTTCCGGGCAAGGCACGCGGCACGCTACCGTGCTTGATGTGCAAATCGCTGGTGCAGATGCTACCGAGCGTCACGCGGACAATGGCGTCGCGGGGGTCTTTCAACCTGGGTTTCGGTTTTTCTATAAGTTCAAATTTTCCGTGTTCAATATAGGTATATGCAAGCATTGTTTTTCTCTTTTTTAATACTTCTCTTTCCGTTCAAACTCTCCCTCCTCCGTATAGTACTTCCATGTGCCCTTGGGTATGTTATTTCCGTATTTCCCGCGGAGTTTCAGTTTTCCGTTCTCATAATATTCGCGATAGCGTCCGTGGCGTTTTCCTTCTTTCACTTCCGCTTCACTCTTCAACGCTCCTTCGGGATAAAACTCCCGCAAGACGTTGCCCTCAAATTTCTCAACATAGAAGCGTTGCAACTCACTCATTTGCTCCTTCTCCGTTTCGGCATCTTCGTTCATTACTTCGTCGGCTTCATCGTCCACTACCACCGCTACGGCCGCTTCTTCCGGTTGATAGGGTTTATAGTCCATCACGCATTGCAACGAGGCGGACTGGCCGTCTCCCGTAATCTGCATGGTCCAATAGGGGAATGAGTAGACAATGTCCTTGTCCGATTGTATCTCTCCCCACGTAACGGCATTCATCATAGGCTTCAACTGGTAATAAAACTTATGTACATCCGTATATAAGAAAACGGTAGAGCTCGAATTCAGGTACGAGAAGGCATTTTTAAAGCCCGGATTATCCTTCAACAGGTTCTTCTGATCGTAATCTTCTATAAATGAGAGCAGAGACGAGGCTTTGTTGCTAAACACCACATAATCGTCCACGTACGTGTAATAGGGTTTTTCGAACTTGTCGAACAGCCCTCCGAAGAACAAACGGAAGAAGCCTTTCATTTCCACATAGTTGATTTCAAATCCCTTATAATCAACCGTCTTTATCCGGAGCGGGGTGCGCCGCCTGATCTTCTTTTCTATAAACTCCATATTCTTACGGGCGTCCTTGATGCTTTTGGCGCCGATGACCAGAATCAGTTCCGGATCGTGCCCCAGCAGCCCCGGCTCGGATTGGGTGATGGCAAATTCTCCCGACATCCAGCTCAGGAAGTTTTCTTCCAGAGAGATGTCGAACAGGCTTTCAATCTTCTTCCGGGAAGTTCTATAAGATTCGCACCATTGCGGGTCGTGGACCACAAGTGCATTCTCCAGTTCCTTTACAAAAGTCACCGGATTGCTGAAACCGATGTTGGTATAGAGTGCCGTCCGGCCGGACAGGATTTCGTGGGCTTTCATCCGGTGCTTACCCGAGTTCAGCAAGGCCATGATGTACGGATCGGCGGTGTCTTTCCGCAAGGTATATCCTTTCACCTCCATCCGTTTGTGGTCGGTATTGAAATAGAGTCCGGCAAAATCCATGGAATTGCTGAACATATCGATGTACTCGTTTCCGGTTCCCAGATAAATATTCAGGAATTGGGGCAGGCGTGCATAATTGATAAAAACGCGGACAAGTCCTTTGCCGGACACCAGTTTTTCGGCTTCGATAAAAGAATGATCGAGACCGATTTGGGGCTTGTTGCGTGAGTCGATGGCCGATTCTACAAGTTTGGAGGTATAGGAACCTACAAAATGGTTGTCCACGAAGGCGCAATAAAAAATATCGCGCGTATCCGGATCGCGCATTTCGAGGATGTTAATCCCGTTGTGCATCCGGTTGGTTACGGAACTGCCCGCCATGGTGAGCACCGTTTCAAGCTGATCCTTCAACAAGTCCATCTTGGAGGCCTTTTGCATGTCCAGCACAATCAGGAAATCCCAATCGCGGGCACGGACTTTATGGATTGAGATGAGCATATCCCGTTTGCCCACCAGCGATAACAACATTTTATTGCTTCGGACCACGGTGTCGAGCGTTTCCACATTTCGGGTGACGTCCTCGAAGGCTTTCGCCCGCTTCAGGCATTGCCAGGTTGCGCTTCCGCTGAACTTTGCCCAATCGTCGATGGGCGCCGAGGACTGGATGATAAATGCCGCGTCTTCGGGCACCAGGTAGATTTGCTGAATGTTGCGGTCGGGCGAAACAAACAGGTGAACGATGGAGTACAAAAAATATACAACCAAGGCTAAACCGGCAATCGCAAGTGTTCTTTTTACAAGGGTCCGGGTATTGTTCTTCTTAGCGGATTCAACGGGTGGCTCTTGTGGTCCGTTATCCAATTCATTTTCGATCATCCCTTTTTCAATATGCTATTGACTACACGCACCGAAGACACCAGCTTGGCCGTAGAAGTAAACACATCCACATTCCACACATGCGAGGAGCGGCCTTTATGCACGATGGTTGCCACCGCCCTTACGGTGTCTCCCTCGTGGGCGGAGGAGATATGGTTTCCGCTGACTTGCATGCCGACCACTATTTCGTCCGGCTTGCAAAGTATCATGGAACCCAGTCCGGCCACGGTTTCGGCCAATGCCAGGCTGGCACCTCCGTGCAGGATGCCGAAAGGTTGGCGGGTACGTTCGTCCACGGGCATGGTGGCCTCTACCCTGTCTTCGGAGGCGTAAGTGTATTGTATGCCCAGATTTCCCATCAATGCGTGGCGGGCACGCTGGTTGAGTTGCTCCAGGGGCACGTCGGCGGGGCGAATTTCGGCAAGTATCGCCTTCTCCACGGCTTCGGCCACGCCGTCTTCATCGTTGGAGGCGGTGATGCGGTCGGCACAGACCTTCACCGAGTCTTGGGCGTTTCCCATGGCGATGCCCAGTCCGGCGGATTGTATCATGGAGACATCGCAAACTCCGTCGCCAATGGCGATGACTTCTTCGGAGTTGATGCCCAACTTCTCAAGCAAGGCGCCCAGCGTATTGGATTTATCAATGGAGCAGGGCACCACTTCCAGAAAATAGGGTTCCGAACGAAATACATCCAGCGCTCCGTTCAACCTCCGGCGCCAGTGGTCTTCCAGTCCCACGAGGGCTTCTTCGTCATCGCTTACCAACATGCACTTGCAAGGGGCAAAGTCCACCGCTATCGAGAATTCGGTTTCGGCAATTATCTTCAGGCCATTCAGCTCGGCTTCGTGGCGTATGTGCTCGTTTTCGGGCGAGTCGGTGATGATGGTATCTTCGTGATACGTAAAAATGGCGAACCCGTTCTTACGGGATTTCTTTTCAAGATAGGGCAGCATTTCGGGGTTTATCCTACGCTCAAAGAGTAGTTCGCCACTTTGCGCATTGATAATTTGCCCGCCATTGTAGGAGAGGATGAAGCCTCCGTAATTGCCCAGTTCCAGAGCCTTGGCAATGGGCATAAGGCCATAGGTGGGCCTGCCGGAAGCTAATACGATACGTACGCCCATCTGTTGCACTTTCAACAAGGCGGCCAGTGTGCGCTTGCTGATTTTCTTCTCACTATCGAGCAGAGTTCCGTCTACATCAAGAACTAATAGTTTGTATTTCATGACTTACCGGTTTTTTAGGTTTATGAAAACAAAGGTAAAGTTATTCAGGCGAAAACGCAATTAAGTAACGAGTTTTTTCTTACGCATTTTCATTCGTTATTTACACATAGTTCTTTTGCTCATCAGTGCAACAAGTACGGTACCAACTCCGCAAGATAGCTTCTTTTTACGATCTTTACTTTACGGAATGGTTCATTAAAAATATAGGGAAGTGCCTGAATTCCGACACTCCCCTATCTATTATTTAACTCGGATCTTATATCTCCTCGTCATCACTTCATTGCATTGTTTCCCAGTGCTCCCAGCGCAGCCGAAACAATAGCCATCACTACTTTCAGTATTTTTTTCAAAACAGACTTCTTCATAAATACAATCGTTTAATTTTTAATTCTTCATTTTTTAATTTCTAAGCTCCTCAGCTTTAGACTTTATCCAAGTGGGTTTTCCACTATTCCTCCGTCAGGTGACGACGAACCGCCACCTTCTGTAGGAAGTTCGTCATTGATGCGATCCACATCTTTGAGGCTAAGTCCTTCGGAACGGGTGCTTCCGTTAGCCGTAATACGAATTTCCTTGTTGGCACGGAAACAAACGCGCAAGCCAGTGATATCATTCGCCGTAAACGCCTCTGCCGTATCCGCCCCCTTGCTACGGGCGGCAAGATAAAAAAATCCCAGTCCGTCAATATTCACCGACCGCCCCAAAAGCAACTCTTCTTTCAACTCCGTGCGGAAATCCTTCAGCACAGAGCTCACCACACCTTCACTCACACCAGAAAGTCGGCTGATCTTTTTCGCAATCTGCTTCAGATCCATCGCCACACCATACTTATAAGTGATTACCGGATATACCTTCTTTGCCGATTGCTTATCGAGGGGATTTAGTAATCTCCAAACCTTCTTATACAAAATACTCATAGTTCTTTTTCTTTTTAAATTAAATAAATCATGTTCAAAATCTCTTCGCTAACGTTAACGTTGCAAAGATGCGGCAACTTCTATAAAACTCAAATGAACACTTACTATGGTATCTTAAATCCATAATATCTACCCTATTGTTGCACTAAAAGGCATTTGCCAGTTATAATCTACTGACTTTAACTAACTCATATCCATAAAAAAGGAAGAAAACAGGGAAGTATATCCGGAAAATTCGAGAGATTAAATCAAGTGTACAAATTAAGAAACGCAACTATAGGCTTCATTTTACAAACGATTATACATAATAACTGGTCATACTTTAATATGCCAATCTGATAAATATATATTTAGATATAGCAATTTCTAACAAATGGGGCTTTGAAGGCTGCTGTCCATGTGGATATTATCAAGATCAACCCGTTTTACCTAAGTAAACAACTTGAACAAAATCCTTTTTTTCTGCTTCTGCGGGATTTGGATAAGCGATATTATCGGTTTGAGATGGAGAGATGTATTTGTTGATAGAGGAAAATACCGTTTAACAGTATCCATGCAGAAGACCTAAGGACCTATTTATCTGCCCTTTCTCCTGAAGCGTTGAAATGAATACCGGAGCGTGGCAATAAAACACCGGAGAATCATTTTTTGACTTGCCATGTATCACACAGGTCAATCAGTCAATAAAACTTTAGGCGAAAGAGGCCGAAATTGTCAAGCGATTCACATTTACAGCGCAAGACATTTTATTTATCTTCCTTACCGAAAACAAACAACTTATAAATATTTATTCCTAGATGATAACAATTTGAAAACAAGCAAAATTCTTTATTCGACTTCGTTTTACATTAAATTAAAAGAACGCTAATTCAGAATGCAAAGATAACATTATTGTTTAACACACCTTTTATTGAGAACAATATTCACATTTATACCTAAAAATCTTCCACTATATATAATGCAATGATCAATGAAGCAAGATCAATTTTGCCTATTGTAATAATGAATCCATAAGTCGATCTATTATAAAATCCTCTTGTTCATTATCGTAAGATGACTCTCGATAAGAATCTTCATCATTTTCATCTGGAATATCCTCCAATGAATCCCGAATTTCTTGTAGGTGAGAGAATGCTCGGCTTAATGCAACACCATCTGGAAGTCTTTTCTCAATTTCAAGATATAACTCCTCGCGTTCTTCATAGTCAGCGAAACCATTTATCATTGTATCCATGTCAACTATCATTTCCTCCTCCATTTTTTCAAGAAATGGAGTCTTATCTATTAAATCTATATTTCCTGTTTCATGCAGCAATTTCAACAATTCAGGATAATCATCAATATCCTTATCCTCATTAGTTAACAAATTCAGCACATCTCTTAACTCTGTTTCTCTGTTAGACCAATTCATTCGCTTTATTAGTTGAATTCTTTGAAAAAAATCTGTATTATTACCTTCAGTAATTTGCGTTAAAAGAATTGACAATAATTGATTTTGAATTTTCTTAAAATAACTCGGAAATCTATCTGCAAAGCTTTTCAAAAACGCTGTCTTACTATAGGAGTTTTTTATAAAACTTATGCCTGTTCGACTCAATTTGCATGATTCTGGATTATTGCTTAAGAATTCTATAAGTTTAGCTCTTAATATTTCCAGATTTGAATCTGAAAGGCTAATATTATTGGACCTAAAAATTTCAGGCATATTTTGACTTAAAAATTCATCATATAGAGAGGTTAACTGTTCTGGATAGAATGCACCTTCCAAAAGTAGTCGTTGAGTATAAGCGCTCTTTTCAATATAATTAGCAATAAAATCTCTGACAGAAGGATTATGGAATGTGACAACAATAAGACCTTGGTATTTGCCAGTTCTAATGAAACAATCATGTAGAATCTTCACAGTTTTATTCCATGTAATGTCATCGTACTTCAACTGAAGCTGGTCTGATGTCAATTTACCAAAATGGGAATATGCTTTATTCCAGCTTTCTATTGAAACCTCACCACCCATTGAAGCAAGAACCATAAGTGCATATTGGCTCTCTGGCTTCAAATTTTCAAATGCCATTTCCCAAACCATATGTGGATTCGAGAAAAACTCTTTGAAACGATTCATAAATTCCGACACAGGCACTTGTATCCAGAGCTGTTTGTCAATATAGGTCTCAATAACACGTGGATTAAAATTACGATGCCCGATAATCCATCTATATCCTTTGTCTTTTAAAAATTCGGAGATATACTCTTTTGGCAAATCTGCATTTGCAATATGGTTATACAAGATTTTTGCTCTAACAGTTTTTGTATAAGAACCAATATCGAGAACACACTTTGCCAATTCTATATTCTCATTGCGGATTTTTTCATAATGAATGTTTGCATCGCGTAGAATGTATTCACGCGTTGTCAATATAAATTTCTTGGAATTATCTTTCTTTACTACTCGAATAAAAGATATTAATTTTTGTGCGAATCCAGAGCCATTGTCTTCAAAAACATTGGCTCCCAAAAAATCATCGAAGAAAAATACTTGCTTCTTATGGGGATCGTAAAGCTTTGATGCATTATCCATATCACCTGGAATATTTACAAATTCCTCATAACCATGTGCTAGATAATCATATAAAAGAATATTTGCAAGAGTTGTCTTGCCGATACCCGGTATCCCAGATATTATCACATAGTTATATTGAGATAAAATATTTCGGGCCTGTTCAAGACTCTTATTAGGGACATATGTCGCTATTTGTTGCTTTATGTGTTGCAGTTCAAAATCCGACCAATTTATAACTTCCTTATTGATTATACTTTGGAGTATATTAGTACTAGTAAGCCATAGTTTATAATGCTTTTTCTCCACATCATCAAAAGTACCCAACAAGTTATTTATATCATTCGACCCAAGAATTTGAGTAGTGTCTTTGATGTAAGGAGCGAATAACTCTTTTATGTCATCCTTATTCCTAGGTGTCAATCCTACCGACGTAACAACATAATAGTTATCTGGATTAATTCTTCGAACTTTATCCGCCTCCCCTTTAAGATTGGATAGTAATGAACTATAATCCTTATATCTTTTTGCTTGGACAATCGACTTACCTCCATTTATTGTTGCAAATCTTAAGTCTATACCACTATCTCTACCAGTTGTAAAAGATTCAACAAAAACCCCAAACTGTTTCTGGATAAGGTCTCGAGCCAAATCTTCAAACTCAGCTGGTTGTAAAACATTGAGATTATAATTAGGCATAATATTAATTCTTAGGGTGATTATTTACGACAGTACCCCAAATGACTTGTCTGATTTATAATAACTGATTAAATAGTTACGGGAATAACCGTGCCAGCTATTCCCGTTATTTTTCTTTTTATCCTGCGTATAACCCAATTTCTTTGAACGCAATCCACGCTTCTTCAATACATTTATCTATATCTTCTAATGAAGGCTCATATAGATATTCAAGGCATTTATCTATTTTTGAGATAAACATTTTATCATCTTTATATTGTTCTTGGACTTCATATAATGCTGTATGTAAATATGCAGCCACTTCTCCTATTTTGAAACCAAGTTTATACTGGTCAACTGACTTCTGACCAGGAAATGGTACAGATACTCTTTCAAAACCACGAAAAATATCAGCATCAGCTCCAAATCTTCTTGTACGTCCACATTTAAAGACTGCCCTAATCAGATATTCATAATTCATTGCTTCCATAATTGTAAAATTTCAGATTGATATTTTCGGTAAAGTTACTAATTAAAAAGCATTTGTAGAATATAAACAAAACAATTATTTCAATCGAAGTACAACACTTAATAAATAATGCATCTTTATTTTTTATTTATCACATCAAACGTATAGGTGTTATTTTTGAAGCAGAAACCATATTTCTATTCATATCTTTACTATCAGCCACTCAAGCAGCACATTTGCTTACAAAGATGTTTCTTTAACACAGCGCACAGGAAATCCATTTGCCCGACTATGGCTACTAACAGGATACACCCATGCAATATTTGTATTCAAGCAAGCCCCTTGTGGCAAATCAGCACTGACGGGGGATGATGACCATGCACATGAACTGGCACCAACATCACAGATCTGTCCATTAATACCGTTTCTATAACCAGACGCAGGATAAAAAGCTTGATCACCTGTATTGCCATTAATATAATAACGACGGCCAAAAACTCCGGTGGAACTTACAAATCCAGAATTATTACCATCTACATAATTTTTCTTATCTTCAATTGGAGTATTATATAAACTTGCAATATTTATATTGTAGTTACTATTTTTATCTCCATTCAAAAGACTGGTGGTAAAATTAATCCATGTATCTTGAGGAGGCATACACCACCCCAAAGGACAAGGATCATAGATTGTTTTACCTGTAAACTTTGTATCAAGACGTTTACTGGTTGCTTCATTATTAAGTTCTCCACCCCACAACCGATTGGAAGCTTTCCATGCTTCTGACTGACTTGTGGCTCTATAAATCCAATTGTAAGAATTATCCTCACCACATACAATAAAAACCAACGGTCGCTTTATTGAATAGCTAATAATTGACTGTACAGATGATGAAATCAGACTATTTATGATTTGATAGTTCTCCCCCCTCAATGTAGCTGCATTAAGTTTGTTTCCATTTCGATCAAAAACATCTACTATTTCAGAATTATTATCAATTCTTCTTTCTCTGTTCTTTGCTGCTGGGAAAGGGTCTTTACGCCCAAATTGATAATACAATCCAAACGTCTTCACAACCTCAGCATTATTGGTAGCAATATTACTAGCTGCACCTAAATTACAATTCATCATAACCAGTGTACGTTTTGCCGGCAAAACATCTGCGTAAATGGTGCCATTCATTCCACCTCTTGGATTCGTTTGATATGTTTGCGTAGGTATCTCTGCCAAATTAAAATGGGTTTTCCAAATATGCCAACTCCACAGTATATTACCACTTCCGTCTTTTACCGCAACCACTGCATTCCCTTCAGCTGCCGGGCCAGTTTTGAAATAAACATATCCATCTTTCAGAATCATACCTTGTATTATTTGCCCATGACCATTGGTTTCCCAAACGAGTTCTGCACTTGCAGGACTGATAGCAGCATTAGCAGCCAAAGCACTTCCGGTCGGAGAAATCAATGCAGCAGTGGCAGCCCCATTTCCTCTCACTGTAGCTTTAAACTTATACCACGTATTTACCTTCTTGGCAAGATAACAATTTGCCGTACCTACACTACTCAAATCTTCTGTTCCCGTAAAATCTACAACAACCCTTGTATCTGTTGCCGCAACATCATTCAGAGTAATGTTATACGTATAATTGCCATTCCGCTTGATATTGAAATCACTCGTATTATTTTCTCCAAGATACACTGTCCACTTTGCAGTAACAGTGCCTATTGTGCCGTTAATTTCTACATATGTAGCATGTGCAGGCGCATTTGCAGTCGTTTTATCCTTTTGAGCAGAAATAGTTTTGGTTCCTCTTCGGTTTTCAAACATATAGAATATTGTGCTGGCAGTGGTTGCACTATTTGGACCTATACCGCCGCAATTCAGCCAAGTAGTACTTGTCGCATCCGCTGTACCGAATACATAATAAGAGTTCTTAGGAAGATTATAAATTTTCAAATTAGTAATGTTAATCCCACTACTTTCTTTCACTTTAATCTTTAACTCAACTTTTGCGACCATACGGGTTAATACCAGTATTCCCGACAATGTGTTTGTCCCCGCCTTGATATTCACACTTTTCATGCTTCCCGTCATTGGCAGATTGGTGCCTTTATTCAAGTCATCCCAATTAGTCAGACTATATACCATACTTTTCAGATAAGATTCCTCATGTATGACATATCCCTTGAACAAGTCAGCTTTACCCGTATTGGCAACGGCATATATGGTACATCCGGTAGCACTGCGCGTATTAATGGTAACCGTAGAACCACCCGTCTGGTATTTCTGTCCGATCAGCTCACCCACACTGTTATAAATCAAAATGTGCAGGTCACTGATCACACTCTCATTGACTGTCCGGGTAACGAAATTCACCTGTTCTTCACCCTGTACTTCCACCCGAATGGTAGCGGGCATACCTTCCTCCATGTCCACATCCTCCATACCCTCTTCTTCCGATTGGCAAGAACTGCACACAGCCGCCATTGCTAACAGTGTGCCTAGCATGAACAGTACGAAAAGTACCTTCCAACAAAACGGTATGGGTTCTTCCGTTTTCGGATATACCTTGTATTCAAATAACCTAATCATACACTTTTTACTTACATTTCTACATCCTGACCGACCGTTCCCCAGGGAACCACACTCACAAAAGCCTTAACCTCCGCATAGCGAAAGTCTATATCAATGTTGGTCTGTTGCCCCACAGGGGCATACAAAGGACGTAGTTCATTATCTTTAGTGATAGTGAATAATTTCTCATCTTTCCGATAGACGTCTATTTCCAACGGTTTTCCCTCCCCGGTAGGGAATATATGAAAAAGCGGTGCATAGACATCCCCCTTGGCATCGGTAACGGAAGCCGGTTCGTATCCGGCCCCGGCCCCCGAAGCCTCACCCATAAAATCCATTTCCGTACCGATGCAGTGTACGATGAAACGATATGCTTCACCGTTATAAGGATAACGTTCGGCAAGATAACGTGTGCGTATACTGAGGCCCGCCACCATACGTTCCATTACGAGCGTAATATCCGTTCCTTCCACACCCCGCGTGTTTATCTCCCCTATTTCTCTGCGACAATAGAACAGGTCTGTTAGCGGAATGTGCGTACCGTGGGTATATTGCCGAAGCTGGAGTTTCGCATCTTTCAGGGATGTTCCCGGTGCTATCTCTGTAGTAATCAGAGTATCTTCTTTCAGATTACCCCAAGCTACGAGCGTGAACCGTTCGTCCTTGTCCTCTCCAAATGAAAAGTCCGAGAAGCCCTCAGAGGGAATCATTCTGACGAAACCTTGCTCATTAAAAAGATAGATATCCGATTTCTGCAAAACTCCATTTCCGGTAAGGTCGTTCCCGTCCGCATCCACCGCACGGACATGCAGTTCATACCGGACACAACCTTCCATATCCTCACGCACGCACGAAACGCAACAGAGAAGAATAAGAAGAAGCGGAAAGATGGGAAATATTCCGAGAACTCGCATAAGCTGGTACGGATTGGTTTATAATGTCATATCTGTCTCATAGAAATATCACTCAAAAGTCACATTCTGATTGATGGTAAGCGCCCAATCAGCAACAGTAACCGTAAGTTGCAAAGTAGCAGGGTCTATTTCTGTATCATCATTATCTACCCCCTCTCCCTTGATAACGGCAGTAAGCACGTACCGGTTGTTAGCTGCTATGCTACCTTTGTCTGTACCCTCTCCTCCTGTAATAGTGGTGTTCGCCTGTTTCTTATTAATAGTGATGGGATAATACCGGGTCACAGGAGCAGTGGTTAAACCGGTTCCATCCGCATCAAACGTTCCTTTAATTATAAGTTTGGTCGGCGTAGCCGAAGCATTCGGAAATGCATAGAAGTAGTACGGAGTAGTGAGTTCCGTATTGGCTGTATGGGAGGACACCGCTTCATACAGGTATTTATTGGCCTTGTCACTCCCACTGATAGGAACACTGCCAGTCTTTTCAGCGTTGACAGAACTATTTGTATTCTTCAGATAGATATCGGTCACGTTGAACGTAGCATCTTTAAATTGCCCCGCCTTGTCGAAAGCGGTCTTGATGCTGCTTATTGATACCCTCGCTACAAGGCGGGTTAGCTCTGCGGTAGCCGTGGCTTCTGCGCCCGCCGTGAGATTCTGTTTGTTTACTATTCCCAACATCGGAAGGTTATTGGCCTTTTGTGCATCCGTTACCTCACCTACTCCCGCAGCCTTGGTCGTCTCCGAAAGAAGCATCAGCTTAGCTTTGAACCCGGCAAGGTTGGTTACTCCCGCAAAAAGTGCCGGGGAAGCATTGGCTACCACATAGATCATTTGCTCGTCGCCGGGTTCGCAAAGTATCGAAATCGTCTTTCCACTGCCAGTCTCTGCGTCTTTGATATCCTTGCCTGTGAATTCCCGTAAGGCATTGACAGGGTTACCCGTCGCTCCGGTGAATACAGCTACCGTCAGGCGGTTGATCTGAGATTCATCGGTGGTGGGTAGAGTCCCCGTAGCACGGCTGTCCGCTGGTGCTCCCACTAATGTAAGTTCAAGTTTTGCAGTCTTTTCTTTCGGCTGCATTCCATTCTCGTTTTCATCACTGCCGCATGCAGACAGCGAAAGGGTTACTGTTGCCAGCACGGCCCACAAATAATTACTCGTTTTCATATATTATACCGTTTATGGTTATTATTCATTGCTTAATATTTAATTTTCAATTGTTCCAACGCCTTAATCGCCTGTTCCACTCCGGCGGCCGCCGCCATCGTGAGGTACACCTCCGCCTTATCCCGGTTACCTTCAAGCAGACAGAGAATCCCCATGTTATTATAGGCTATCGGAAGGGTGGCAAAAGGTTCCAGATACCCACGTGCCTTAGACAGTTCCTTTTTGCTCAAAGCCACTGCCGCTGCATTGATGTTGGCTTCCGGACTCTCCGGAAAAAGCCTTGCAGCAAGGTCCAATATATCATTATATTCAGTGGAACCCACCGGATAGCTACCTGCCACGGCAAAGAATTCATTCAGATGAAGGGCGCTCTGCTTTCCGCTACGCAGTAACTGAAGGCTTTCAGCAGCATCCAAAGGCCTGCGGGTGTATTCTATTTTGTACTCCACACGCATCACTTCCGGGAAAATCTTTTCCGCAAGATATTTGTAAGGCTTACCGTCCGCAAGCGACATCAGCATACGTTCACGCCCTTTGGCTATCTCTACATTATTAATAAGATCGAGGACGGCTTCCCGCAACAACATATCACTTCTCCTCACCAAGGAAGTGATAGAGTCCCAGTCTTCAGGAATCCAGTGCACTTCCAACAGAGCCCTCCCTGCCAGGCGATTCTCGCGCAGATATTCCTTCAGTTTCAAGGCGCGTATCAGGGCGTTGGCTTCGTTTTTCTTCAGATTACCCGCAGGGACCCCATAGCCGGTTACACTGACTTTCGTCAATTCCGTACCCCGCTCCTGCCGCAAGTCCCTCAGGGCGTCGCGAAGACGGTAGTAAATCTCAAAGTTCTGCTTTTCCTCAGAGAGCTCACCAAGTTGCTTCCCGTTCTTCTGTTCTCCCTCCAGTTCAAAGTACGGGACAGACCCTGTTATGCAATGCAACGTATCCTTGTCCGGTGCAGGCTGAATAAAATTCACCAATGAAAGAAACTCGGCATCGATATCCGCATCCAACCGGGCTACCCTCATCTTCGGCAGGCGGATTCCATCCGCTATCTTATCTTCATAAACATCCCCTTTCTTACCATGGCAGGCACATTCCTGTGAACGTAACAGGAGTATAGCCCGCTCCATCCACTGCTCGTAGGGCACCGACACTTTATAGGTAAACGCCCGGGAGGCCGCATGATCGTTGCGTATCACCACTGCCGGAATTGGCGAAGTGCGTACCTTAGCATTATTGCGTTTACCAGCCGCCAAAGCCTGTGTCCTCTGATATACTTTTTGTTTCTCCGCCCCGTTGATGAGTACGGCAGGAAGCTCCTGCTCGTATTCACCGTTTTTAAGTACGGGGGTCACGGTCAGCGACTCATCCGAAGGCATTCTCAGACCTTCGAAGTCAACGGACAATTCCACATTTAGGTGCCCATTCGTCAGCGAAAAATGTTGTCCGGTAACAAATAGTTCTCCCCGGTAAAACTCCTGCCCGAGACAGAGACAGCACGTAGCGAACAGGAGTGTCAATGTCAAAGGAATACGGATTAAGTTTTTCATGCTCTATGTTTAATTACAAATTACTAAATTATAAACAACTCTCAATTTATCAGATATACCAGCGATACCGCAACCCGGGTTGGCGCAATGAAATTTTTATGTTCGCCACCGGTCTGTTCACCGCAATGCAAACAACGGTAGCGTTCGTATCCGGTATGCAGAAATCCTACGCCGACGCTTGTCTCGATACTCCACCGGGGGGCGAGAATAAAGTGGTAGCCGTATGATACTCCCAGCCCCATGAAGTCCCCTTCATATCTTGAAGAACGTATTCCCTTAAAGAGCCCCAGAGGGAGTTTCATACCTCCCACATTATATACTCCGTACAACAAATGCGCACCGAAGAAGTGGCCGCCAAAGGGCTGGCACATCCAGTAGCGCAGTTCAGGCTGCACAAACCAATGTTTCCAACGCTTGTCTCCGCCTGCCGGAAAAGGATTGTAATGAAAACCAGCTTCTAATGTGAGCCGATTGGAAAGCTTCACTTCCACCCCGAAATTGGGCGAAGAAAGTATTCCCGTCAGCAGATCACTCTTCACTGCAAGAATCTGAGAATGCAAGTCTGCAAAACAGAACAGCAACATAATCAGGGACAATATGAAAGTATTTCTTTTCAAAAGGTTTCACGGATTACGTTTACAACTCGAACAGCTTTATCTCTTTCAGATATTCCCTCGTAACATAGTTCACTATACCGAGTTTCTGCGCAGCTTTCCCATATCGCATGTAAAATTCTTCAGTAGTGGGGTGATTACAATCCAGATGCTCGCCAGTAGCTTCAAGGATATCGAGAAGAGAAACATCAGAAGAGTCACGTGCAGGGCTGTACACATGCATATTACGGGAATCTCCTTTGTCAGACAGTTTTATGAGTCCGGCACTTAGAAGCTTCGAAAGCAGGACATCCATATCTTGCTCTGTAAGCTGGCAAGCATCCGCACGGATTATGTCTCCTCCCGCATAGATGTCGTTAAGTACTGCGATGGCAGCTTGTGCTTTGGGTGTTATCATGATAATTGTTCTGTTTTATCCATTATATACACTGGCATTACCTTGTAGGTAACGGATACCCACATATACAGCAAGACAAAAGACTCATACAAGCCCGATATATACAAGAATTTATATGTACATACGATTCACGGTGTACAATAATCCTTTTCCCGTCTTCAGCTTTCGGAAACGGGTAAGGGAAGTAATATACAAATTTGCACGGTGCAGGAGAAAATAATCATTCGCCAGACCTATACACAGGAAGAAAAACTTGTAAAATCTGTAGTATTTGTTTTCTAATATAAATCACCGGTTGACAAATGCATGTAAACAAGCAAATAAAATATCTTTCTCTTGGGATTTAGAAATATATTATCTACTTTTGCGCCATAATTACATCTACATTACCTACAAGGTAATTTCTTCACATAAAATTATAAATCAGGAATTTAGTCTTCAAATAGCATATTAGACTACCTCTCAAATATGTAATTCATTATAACCTTATTTGCCCGATCCATCCGACTATTTCCAAACCCCTTCATGTACCCCTCGGTAGTAGTTACAGAAGCGTGTCCCAGCCCTTCGGAAATGATTTCAATGGGAATGTGACAGTACTTGCCCGCAGTGGCCCACGTGTGTCGGGCCGTGTACGATGTCACTTTACCCTTTACTTTCCTCCACAGAGCAAGCGCACGCAGTTTACTGTTAAGTAAGCGTAATATCCGCAAGTAATCCCTGTAAGCAGCCATTCCTTCCAGACTTCCATTCAAAAAACAAAGCAGATAAGGCGAAGTGTCATCCCGGTTCCGGTAGCGCTCCAACAACTGCATAGCTCGACTATCCACACGCGCAGAAAGCGGCATCCCCGTCTTTCTGCGGCACAAGGTCAGATAGCCATCCTTCAAATCAGACTTCCGAAGATGGGCAAGATCAACAAAAGGCATCCCATGAAAGCGAAACATAAGTTCCAAACATGCGCGTGCCCACTCCATACCGGGAGAGATAATATCCAAATCCTTTTCTGCCAGTAATTGCCGCATATCATCCCGTTCCAATACCCGCCGATGGTCTGCCTTGCGCCCTGTGAACACTTCCCTGAACAAATGGGGAACGAAAGGCACCAGTTTACGCACTACTGCCCGGTTATAAACCGCCCGAAGCATACGCATATAGGTAGAGATGGTATTCCACTCCAAGCCTTTTTCGCCCTTATGGAGGAGGTAATGCTCATACGCCTTCAACCACAGGGGCGTAATGCCGGACAGAAGCAAACCGTCGCCATCAAAGACCATCACGGACCGCAACACGCTACCACATACATGGGCGGTACTGTACTGCCCGTTTCTTTCAAGTTCAGTGACCACCGAACTCATAAAATTGTTTAAATAGGCTGTCTTCATATTCATTCATTTTTTCGCACGTTATTGCACGCGCATATACTACGTCACAAACAGGCATTAAAGACAAATGTTTCATTACAATACTATCTTTAACCACCGCCTTTAAGTTTTGCCAGAGATGTTAATTTGACAGATATTTGCACCAAAGGTCAGAGGCGGGTGATTTAGTCCCGTAGAAGAGCCATGCGTTCCTCTACGGGCAAAGCACCCTTCCTCGTAGAGAAACGACCTATTGGTCGTAGAGCAACATCGACATACCGTAATCATTTGATTTTCCATCGTTTGCCGGAGTAACACATCTGCCTTCTTCCACTGCTCCGAGGAACGCTCCCCGCCACAGGTACACAAACGTATGGAAATATTTTTCACTTCAAAACAATATACAAAATGATTACAGTTACCATTCAGGTAAAGCCCTATCTCGCGGCTTACCTGCAAAGCGCATACGCGCATTGTACCATAGAGGGTGCCATCCGTTTCACAAAAAATCAGAATCTTTACAGTTGCCTGCTACAGCTCACCACTCCCCGCCCCAAAGGTGTGTCATGGCGGGATCAGGGAAATATCACCTTTTCCCTACCCTGCCCCAGTGTAGGGAAAGATCCACGAACCTACAATTATTTAGGAGAAGAAGCCGTGAAAATCCTGGAACAGGAAATCAACTATGAAATGAGAATGGATTATTACCGCTTCCTGCGCAGGAACAAGTTTAAGAACGGGATGATGTTTACAAGGGCTACGGAGTTGTATCTGGAAGAGCACGGAATGACGGAGCTTATACCGGAAGAGACGCTGCTGAAGAGTTATTTTTTGTGGGTGAAGAAGGTGGAAAGAAAATAGAATTGTATTTTCTTTATGCAACAGAAAACATCATTACTCATACCACTTATACAATTTCTTTTTCTAACTTTGTGAAATAAAAACATTGAGTATGATAGAACAAATCTTCATAGAAAACTATAAATCCATCCGCAACGCAAAGATTAGGCTGAACAGCCTGAACGTGTTGATAGGTTCCAATGGTGTAGGAAAAAGTAATTTCATCTCTTTCTTTGAACTGGTTCAAGCTATGTTAAACCAACGTTTGGGTAGCTATATTCTCAGTAGAGGAGGAATAGAGCGTATGCTATACCAAGGAAGAAAACAATCAGATTTCATTCGAAGTCTCATTGATTTCAAGAATACCAATGCTTTCTTTTTTGAGATAAAACCGACTGTTGGAGAAAAAGCCTTTATTGAATATTCAGGCGACTACTTCAATACAAAAGGAGAAAAGACCAAAGACTATGAAGGTCAATGGAATAAAACATGGTGGGACAAATCTGTGGAAGAATCAGAAATCCTTCATAGCCCCAAATGGCATGGTGGATATTTACGTGCATTCCTAAAAAGTTTCACTGTCTATCACTTCCATGATACCAGCATAAACTCTCCAATGAGACAAGCATGTAAAATTGGAGACAACGAAAGATTAAGGCACGATGCTTCCAATTTAGCAGCCTATTTATACCGATTACAAGAGAACGAACCACAGACATTCAGGCTGATAGAGGGAGTAATACGCTCCATCGCCCCCTACTTCAAAAGTTTTAAGCTGAGACCCAACCCTTTATCTCCGGACACTATAACTTTGGAATGGGAAGAAGTTGAATCTGACATGTATTTAGATGCCAACAGTTTCTCCGACGGAACACTCCGCTTTATAGCCTTAGCGACCTTGCTTTTACAACCGGAATTACCAGAAACGGTCATCATAGATGAACCTGAATTAGGATTGCACCCCACAGCCATCAACAAACTAGCAGCCTTAGTGCGGAAAGCTTCTCTAAAAAAACAAATCATCTTGGCAACTCAGTCAGTAAATTTTGTCAACTGCTTTGAACCGCAAGACATCATTGTAGTAGATAGGGAAAATAAACAAACTGTATTCCACAGACTTAATGCAGAAGACTTAGCAGCATGGATTGACGAGTACAGCATCGGTGATATATGGGAAAAAAATGTGATAGGAGGTCAACCATGAAAAGACTTTATATCATCGTTGAAGGACAAACTGAGCAAGAGTTTGTCAAAACACTGATTGCTCCCTATTTACAAAAGCATGAAATTTTCGAGGTAACTCCCATCCTGATACGTACAAGCAAAACAGGACGGGGTGGCTTTGTAAACTATCAACATCTGAAAAAAGATGCAGAACGGTTATTGAAATCAGAAAAAAAAGATTTCATAGTATCCATGTTTGTTGATTTCTTCCGTTGTCCGGAAGTTCCACACAAAGAAAAATGGAGTGTAAAAAGCAGCCATATAGGACAGGTTGAAGAAATGGAGCGATGCATAAAAGATGATATTAAAGATGTACGTTTCATTCCCTACATACAATTACATGAATTCGAAGCTTTACTCTTTGCTTCAAATGAAGGATTTAATTCATTCTTTGATGAAATACAAAAAGAGAAAGCCCAACAAATCATCAATTCTTATGATAATCCGGAAGATATTAATACAACCCCGGAAGGTGCACCTTCCAAACGGATATTAGCTATCAAAGAAGATTATGACAAAGTATTGGAAGGTAACCTGATTGCATTAGAAATTGGTTTTTCTAAAATAATAGAAAAATGTACCCGATTTAGGGCATGGATAGAAAAACTCATAGAACTGTGTAAAGAGTCATAAGAGAAAAGTTCTACTATTATTACGATGAAGTTTTGATTGTAGATTCCTAAATACACCTATAACGAGTAAAGGATATGATACAGCACAATCACGATCTGGAAATACTGAAGCAAATGGCAATGGCTGACGGTATTCTAACGGAAAACGAAAAAGAACTGTTCCGTTCCTATTTTCAATTGACAGACAAAGAAGCAGAAGATTTATTTCAATCTATTGAAGCCGAATTAGAATGTGTACAATCTGAAACAGAAGTAATTAATTGGAAACGAAAAAATGGCATTGATTTTGAAAAATGTATTGTAAAGATGCTTAATCCTCAATATTATACTTTGCAAGAGTGGACTGGAGACAAATTTATAGATGGAAGGTTCTGTGAAGCAAATTGCAACCCTGATATTACTGTAAAAGTCAACCTTGACAAATTGGACGTTAAATTTGCCATCGAATGTAAATGGAGAATGAACTTCTTCAATGGGTACACCCGCATTGCTACCGAACGGCAACTGAATCACTATCGAAGATTTCAAGAGGAACGAAATATCACCGTGTTTTTTGCATTGGGTGTGGGAGGTACCGGAGAACAACCTCAAGACATCTATCTTTTTCCATTAAACAAAATTAAATACCCTATTTTGAAAGAAGATTATATAGCCAAGTACTTGAAAAAAGGAAAAGAGCTTTATTTCGATGTAAAAACACAGAAGTTGACATAAAATATGCCCGTTTTACTTATTTTTGTTAGCAAGCATCTACAACAAATTTGCACTATTTACAGTGCAAAAGTGAAGAAAGACTGCACTATCAGCAGTGCAAAATAAAGCATTTTTGTATACTACGTTTTAATTGAAAAACAAGGAACAATATTGATTCCTAAAAATAATTTTCTTGATTATGACTTGAAAAAAGGAGATGTCATATATGATTGGGCGACATTCCATACTTATCGACACTTAGTAAAAGAGGGAATACCGGCTTTATTGCAAACATTACCTCAATAAACTTTGGAAGAGTATAATCTATATCGTTTCTTGCGGCAAGAAAACAATTTTCGGTTAGAGCAGGAACAAATACCAAATGAAGACTCTATAAAGAAGATAAAGCAGACTGTCGTTTAGTAGATAGTCTGCTTTCATTTCCGACAAGTTCGAATAAAAGATAACAGGTAAATAAGATATGGCTAGAACTCCCCCAATTCCTGCATCATCGCCGGACGACGTTTATACAAAACCCTGAATTCTTCCACCAATTGTTTCACAGCCTCCTTCCCGCCATTCAATTTCCGCATACCCCGTAACACCCTGGCTATATACTCATAATGATTCCGTCCCAAATTTTTCTCCGCATAAACACGAAGATCATCCGTAAACAAAGAAAGTATTTGAGAAGAATGGGTGGCATTCAGATGGGAAGCATACTGCACTAAAGCGTCTAAACGCCTGTATTTCACAGCAGACAAAAAGCTAAATAATTTATCATACTCTTTTTCTTCTATATAAATATCTGCTTTATTATTTCCACTCCCCCAGTAATCGTAGAAAGTCGTTTCTTGCATCAATGTGCTCAAATACTCCTTCCAATCCGTGGAAGATATCAACGACTTAAGCTTATGGTAATAATCCAAACTTCCATTCGTATGAATAAACAATAACCGGCACATTTCAATGACCTTGGCGACATTATGCACTTCTTCATAAATGGAAAGCAACTGTTCCTGCCATTCTCTTAATGTGCCAAGATTTCCTCCTCTTTCAGCTATCACTATTCCTTCATTCAGCATACTGATAGCCTTCTCATAACATTTCTCATCCAGTAGCTTTTCAACTTCCTGTCGTCTTATTTCAGGTAAATAAAGAAATTCAGATATAGTGGCTTCAACCTCAGTTGTCTTACCCAATTCTTTCAATATTTCTATTTTCCGAAGCACTAACTTATAGAGGTCCCAACGTTCTGCCCTCTCCTTTATAAGCTGATTCACACTCAACAAAGCCTCCTCTTTAGATTGCACTGAAAGCATAATCTGTTGCACCAATTCATCCATATCGAAAATTTCATATTCACGATATGTTGCCAGTTTGGATATTTGGATAATTTCATTCAATACATTCTTTTTCAATGCCTGTGATGCACCCGAATGCTGAACTACTTTGAGTAATAAATCTCCGGCATCTCCACAAGTGATACCAAAATCAATATCACCATCATTATATAGAAAGTCTTCGTCAATATAATTCCCCCCTATAGAGCGAAGTACTTGAAGAGCAATTGTCGCCACCTCTTCTAAAGCCTCCCGTTGAAACAACAGAGTGGCTTTAGCCAAATATCCATCTACTTTATCAGATACCTCATTCCAGTCTAACTCAGGTTCATAATATCGTCCTTTCTTAAAGTACTTTCTATATGAAGAATGAAAGCAACTCTCTATTTCATTTCGATAATCCACCTTTTTCGCCGGTCTCTTTGGTAAAAAAGTCTCTAACAAAGCGGACTTAAAATCAGAATGTGAAGAAGCGTATTTCTGAATAAAATCGGATAACTTGTCCGATTCCGCAAACAAAAGGATTTGTTCTACTTCTTTATCCTTCACAGTTTGGGGCATATTCTTTCCCAACAACCCCAACTGTGTATTTGCTTCCTTAGCTGACAAGAAACGACCGGCTTTGCCTCGACTGTCACGAATTGCCAGAAGCGTAGCCACCACATGTTTACAAATGTTTCCATCGTAAGGACAATCACACTCCCAAGCAATAATCTCATTCCCTTCCATCGATACAGTTACCTCATAATTCTCCGTACCGCAAACCGTTGCAATCCATTCACCCGGAGATTCCTCTTCTATTTCCAACACAGCATCAGATTCATAATAGTCTTCACCACGCATCAAAATCTGAGGAAGAACATACTTTTCAAAATTAGATATTGTTATCATAAAATATTGATTCCAGTTATTGTTATTATCAAAATCAGCCATCTCTCGTTACCCGATTATATATCCCTCTTGTTCATACCCCTTCCCATATCTATGGATCATCTCAACAAGAGGCAACAAGCGTTCATCCATAATATCCATAAATTTATACCGGGCATACTGCATGTCATAAAGCCTACGGTTACCATTCTTCAGCCGTTCCTCTACATCTGCCGGAATAAAAAACTCAGAGCGTTCTCTCAGAAAAACGTAAAACTCTCTTTGATAGATCTCAATCCCCGCCAAGTCAAAGTCACCAAAATGGATATAACGATTAGGAATCATCTGCAACCAAGTACGCAAATCCGTTGATTGAGGGTAACGGGATACAAAAAGAACTTTCAAGCCCCCAAATAAGTATTGTTGCCCACGAATCCGCTGAAAATTCTCTCCATTTTCCATTCCTATCACAACCACATCATCGGGAATTCGAAAGTGCTCATAATCTTCTATAAATACAGAAGTACCTTCCGCCGGATAAATCACAAAAGGCTCTTCACACAAGCTTGCTTCTATCGGAACATAACTGTTGACAAGAAACCCCTTAAACCCACGAGTTTTCCGAACTTTAGAATTGCCTGCCATAGCCACCTGCTCCGCACGCGACACTGCTTCCTGACGAGACATCATCTCAATCCACTCCTCCAAACTCCCGCTTATGGAATAACGTTGGGCTAAAAAAGTGCGACATCCTTCCACATCACATATCCGATAACTGCCACGCCTTCCATAAGAACTTTGCACCAAAACACCTTCTGCCAATAGTTCTTCTGCCAATGATGCAGGAAACGAAGAATAACCCACAGATTCACCGTTCAACATCCGTGCAACTTTACGTGCCGCAGCCACAGTAATAATATATCCTTTTCCATTTCTCATGCCTTACTATATTTTAGCAAAGGCACCACCTGCGTATTAGAATGCCCATCTTTATTCAATAAATAAGTATATTTATAATTCTCCACATTATATGTAGTAGGCGAACTGTTCACCAACAGGATATTTCGGCAATTGGCAAAGTCCAGAATTCCTTTCACATTGTTGGGATGCAATTTGCCTATCTCATCCATCATGCAGTGTATCTTGAAGTCACCGAATTTACGGGATGCCTTTTCTTTGAACACATTGATAAGCATAATATTTACCATAGCCTTCACCAGAATATCCGTCCCATCAGAACCTACGTTGGCAATCTTTTCCACCCATCCCGTATCATTATCATTCTCCTTAACCCGAAACTCCAGTTTAAAAGTGTCCGCCAAAACTAATTGTTTTCTGCCCGGATCGTCCAATAAATGCTTCATGAAAGACAACAAATAACGCACCGCCGTCGCATTAACATCTTCACGGGAAGCCTGCGAAAATAAATCCGCCTCTCCCATATTATGTTGGTTATCATCACTGAATTTCTTTATCTCCAGTAGCAACTGCATCAGTTTGTCACTGCTTGGCAAGGGACGGAGGGATATTTCCTTTATCACCCCGGCAAAGTTCCGCTCTATAAAATCATCGTTGATATCACCAATGGTTTTACGAATCTCACTCTCATTTCGGGTCAAGTCTCCCACCTCCTTCGATATACGCCGGATAATATCAGTGTATCGTCCACTGATATGCTTCTGATAATCAGAAATTTTATCATTATCTACAAATTCGCATAAGTTCGAAGCAAAGTCATAGTAATCCTGTTCGCCAATCAGTTCTGTACGGAAATGGAATGTATTCTTCGCAGAAAAATAACCTTTGAATTGCATCACGGCTTTCTTGAAATCTTCCGTCTTTCTGATAAAAGAGACTATGAGCGACTTAAGTTCCTTCACAAGAGTATCACAGTTTTTTCTGGTAGATTTCTCTCCTACTTCCATCGCTCCGGCCGGACAAAAAGTTTCATCATTCAAAAAAGCATCTGCTTCCGTTAATCCGCTTTCTAATATCTGCAATTCCAACTTTAGCTTTTCCAAAGCACTATTTATTTCTTTCAGTCCGTTTTGCAGTTTCTCCCGTCGCAATGCAAACCGCTCATCCAAAGCCGAAAGTTTGGCCTCATATTCTTTCTTCCGACTACGCATGGCAGATTCTTTATCAAAGAGTTCTTGCTTATCCTTTTCATAATAAGCTACCTGATTGCGATGCTCGCTGATATACTTCAGCTCTTCCCTGATCTCCGCCAATCTCTCATCATATTTACGAATGGTTGCCATATCAGCTCCCTTGCCGTTCAGTTCAGCATCCTGTGCCTGCCGGAGTTCTCTCTTCTGTTCTTCAATCAATTGCTTATGACGATCAATCTCCCGCTGAACCTCGTCAACATAACGGTCCAGTTCAAGCTGAAGCTCTATTTTGGTATCTTTATAGCTCTTCTGACAAGCCTTCAACTGTTTCTCACGCTCCAGCAGATATTTCTTTTTCTCTTCATCCACCAGATAGAACCGATGGGCTATTTCATTCAGACCAGTCTGAAATTCTTCCATCCGTACTTTTTTCCACTCTTCTTCCTTCGTTTTCCAAATGGCATGATCCGCTCGCAGATTCTTTAGCTTATAAGGAATTTGCCCTCGCTCAGCTTCCAGCAGATGCTGTTGCTCTACCATCTCCCTAATTTGTTTGGAATACTTCTTCTCCAGGCGACTTATATTTTCACTCAATTCCTCCGCCAACCGTGTCAGTTGATTGCAATAATCCTGATAAACTACCTGCTTCGCTGCCCGTTCCTGTTTTATCTCTTCGGGAGTACGTATGCTCCGGTCAATGGCCGACAAGTTCAATGAAACACCGAACAGAGTTCCAGCATCATCCGCCAAACGGGGATTCAATTCATGATTGTATAGCACTGACTCCTCATCCGCCACTTTACCTATCGTTTCTTGCCAGCCGGGATTATGCTGTTCCAACCAATCGCAAAAAGAACCTTTCCGCTTCTCTATCAATGCATCTAGTACCCGCAACTGTTCTTCAACATCCGCCTTTTCCCTACGTACTACATCCATACTCCTCTGAGCCGCCATCTCCAGTTCTTTGCGTTTTAGCTCACATTCATTCCTCTGTTGACCAATATCCATTTGCTGCCGGCGTATCTGCAAATCCAGTTCCTTATCCCTTCTGCGCAATTCATCAATGCCAGCTTCACAATCTGAGATTTCTTTCTTATAGTGTTCTTCATGAAGCGCTTTCTGCTGCCTCAATTTCATCTGCATCTCCTCGCCACGCAGTTGTGCCAATCGTTGCTCCACCATTTGCAGCTTTTCCTCAGATGCCGTTCGCACTTTATCCTCTTCGGAACGAGACTGCGCCATAGCTTTCTCCTGACGTCCGGCAACAGATGATCTTTTTTCAAGAATCTGAGCCTGTCTGCTGTTTTCGAACAAACTCAAATCAGCATCCAAATTCTTAAACAACGAGCCGTATTTAGACAACACATCCTGATAGGCCCGTGTCAGTTCTTCCTTCATTGTCGAAATGCGTGCCAGTTCTCCGTTTTGCAATTCCTCCTGTGCCACCCGCTTTATGATTTCCTCTATATTGATTTGTTCATAATACAGCCGTTTCTCACGCACCTGTTTCAACTGCGTTTCAATACCGCCCATACCACTAATGAGAGTATCTCTTTCCTTATTATATTTCTCTCTCAATTCATCAATCAACCGAATAGCCCGTTCACGTTCAGTCTCTGTTTTGTTTATCTTCTCTCTGATATGAGGGATTTCCTGCAACGCCCGTTTCTCTGCATAGTTCAACTCAGCACGTTCCTCATCTATCTGTTTGTGGGAATAAATCAAGTCACGATACGAATTTATCACTTTATCCGCTATCTTCCGCACGGGAATCTCACCATTCTTGTTTTTGGTAAACCAGAGCATCACGTCATTATATTCCTGCTCAAACTCTTTTATCTGGCTTCGATAAAAACTCAAGTCAACAAAAACCTCTTCATCAGTCATGGAACGGATAATGGTATCTTTTATAAAATCGGCATCCAGCTTAGAGTTGAGGAAGACATTCTGTATGGTACGCGGAATATTCTGGTACTTGGCACTTTCCACGATGGCGAATTTCCGGTAAGGAGTCATGTCCTGCTTACGGTTGTTGCCGAAGATAATATCACGATACATCTCGTAAACGGTGATTTGCGAGGTAATCTGGCGTTTTCCACCGATGCGTTCACGGATACGCCCCCACTCCGGATACACCTCATTATGTTCATTGATAAACCAATCCCTCTCAAACGAAGCATCTACAAAACGGAAAGCCACTCTTCCTTGCGACTTGGCAGCCACTACACAGTAGGCTCCATTCTCACGCATCACCTCATAGACGATGTAAGAATTAGAATATGGGAAGTAGAACGTGTCAAAACTCTTCTTCTCCTTGGGGATGCCGAGCTTAAGTTTATCGGCATTGTAGAAAAATAGCAAAGCACGGAGCAATGTACTCTTCCCCACTCCCTGCGTACCAATGAAATGTACATTGCCATCCAGTTTCACCTCTGCATAAGGAATATGGGCACTGTTCAGAAAAACAATCTTATTCAGGTATCTCATCTTGCACCTCCTCCGATATAGTGATACAATCAATCAATTCTTCCATATAATGGAAAGCAGTCAGCACTTTATATGTCCCGTCCACTTCATTTTCCTTTTCTATGAATCCCATCTTTTCCAGTTCATTAATCAATTTAGCCACTACTTCCTCATGTTTCTTTTTGTCGGAGAACAGTTTAGAAGCTTTCTCCTTCAGCTCCATATCACAACCGATCTGAATTTCAATATCAGCAGCGCGAAACAGGAATCCGGGACCGAAAGCCGAATGATAGGTTTTCAAGAAACTCATATAATCAATCCATTTCAAGGTAGCTTCCAATTTACGCTCCAAATCTACTTTCGCCTCTTTACGCGTAAAATGGTAGTAACCGTCTCCCCCTTCCAGATAAAGTCCGATTCCCCGATAATATTCATAATAATCGGGCAATTCTTCTTCAATAGCATCATAGTAACGCTTCACCTGAGTAGAAATACTGTTAGAGGAAATAAACCCTCCTTTACTAAGTATATTGAAAATCTCTTCGGTATATTTCATGTTCAAAAAGTTTTATTTGACGTAAATCAAAGGATATTCCACATCGCCCGAGCACTCATAGCTTTCCATAAAATTGAGTTCATCAGCATATTGGGAAGCCAACTGACAAAAATAAATCAGTTTATCTCCCCGGGATACTTCTTTGCGAAAACGATAGTTCATCACGAAACCAAACAGATGCATCCCGGATGCCGTAAAAGCATTGTACACTTCCCGCAAGTTTATCGCGTCAATCCGTTGCGACTGATTATCCAGATATCCTTCCGGGATAGCCTCAGCCAGATTTTTCGGACCGTGCTTCCTGTTCTTTTGCTGTGCCACCAACTTCCTGACGGCTTGGAAAGCCTCATCCGAAGTTCGCAGATAATCTATTGATAACTTTATGCGGTAGTTTGTCTGAGGTTCCATCCATAACGGATGACGTTGCGAAACCACTTGTCGAATAGTCGTGTTCTCTTCCAATAGGAACTGGTCTTTCAGATACTTCAGCTTCCTTATTTTCTCAAAGATACGGTTCTGATAGTCTATCAAGTTCAGGTAATGGACAATCTGCCGGTGAATTTCGAGCAGGTTATGATAAGAATCGTTCAATTGCAGTTTGACATCGCTCACCACATTCCGCATTTGCACATCCATGGCTATGCGGAAAAAGACCGGTTGCTGGTTATCAATCAGCTCCTCACTTTTAGTTATTAGCAAAGAGATGTTCTTGAGCTTTTCGCTTAATCTCATCAACTTCGCTTTTTTTATTTGGTAGTTGGGTTCATTCTTGTAAGTATTATCCATGTTCCTTTTCAGGTCCATTACATTGCGGACAGTGGTAAGAGCAATGTTTTTCAGACAGCGTTTCACTTCACGCTGATAATTGTACTTGCGCTTTTCATTATTCTCTTTCAGATAATAATCTATATTTTCATTGAGGCGTGTAAGATAATCCTGTACAAAAGATACATTAATTTCCTCATTCACTTCCAACACGTCTTCAAAGAACTTCAGATAAAGATCTTCCATTTCAAGAAAGTCACCCGTGTCACGTATTACACCGTAATCAATCAGATAACGAACACGCTCTTCTTTATACTCTGTCATCTCAAGCGCATAATCATAACGAAACGAAAGCGACTTCCGTTTGGCAAACATTTCTTTCAGTAGTTCTTTCTCGCGTTCAAGACTCTTCACTAATTCTTCTATGGAACGAAAAGTACTCATAGTCAATCTTACATTTTATTTCTCGTAAAAATATACTATATCCTCTAATTCCACAATATTCTAAAGAACTTTTATTCAATAAATTCACCTTTCCAACTATCTGGTTCTCACAAGTTGCGCTGATCACATAGGTATTACAGAACACTTGTCTAATTGCAAAAATCGGATTTTCTTCGTAAACACATGATTATTAATTTAATATATTTGTTATCTTTGTATTGAGTAAAAATACTTAGTGCACTGAGTAAAATGTAACCCTATGTATAAAAGATCAGAATATCAAGTAATTATGAATCGGCTTAAAGAACAGCGAAAGTTCATTCAAGTCGTAATGGGTACTCGTCAGATAGGCAAATCAACGGTTATCAAGCAGGTGTTAAAGGATTCAGATATGAAGAAACGAATTACTACGTATTTCATAGGAATATTAGCATTAGCCATGCTATGTAGCGGATGTAGCACTAATCGTATGGCGGCAGGTGACCCGGGCGCGGTGTTGGCCGGAGCATCCATCGGAGGAAATGTGGGAGGCGCCATCGGAGGCCTCATTGGCGAAAGCAACAGGGGATGGAGAGGTGGCTACCGGGGTTCCGCCATTGGTACCATCGTCGGAACCATCGCCGGAGCAGCCATCGCAAATGCCGCTACCGCCCCCAAGCAGACAGAAGAATATAGCTACCGGGTAGAAAGGACTCAACCTTCCAGACCCCAACCCCAATATTCATCAGCTATCGAAAATCTGAGAATACATAATATACGTTTCATTGACGCCAATCGCGACCACACAATCAACTCAGGCGAAAATTGTAAAGTGATCTTCGAAATCATAAACGAAGGAAACAGAACAGCTTTCAACGTAGTACCGGTAGTGGCCGAAATCACGGGCATGAAGCGTATCTATATTTCACCCTCGGTCATGATAGAGCAGATTAAGCCTCATGAAGGTGTGAAATATACCGCCAGCATCAATGCCGGAGAACGGATAAAGACGGGAGAAGTCATCATACGCGTTGCCGTAGCCGATGAAAACGGACAGGAGTACGACTGGCAAGAGTTCTCATTGCCTACCCAACGATAAACATTTTATTTTAAACGATTACACCATGGCCGACAATTATTTAGAAAAACAATACGAAGCATACCAAGCCCGGAAAGCCGCTTGGGAAAAAGAACGTAAATACGGAAAGAAGCCCTCGCCTATGAAGCGTCCGAAAACTTTGGAAAAATCAAAAGAGGGTGAAGAAACACCCCCTGTTAATACCAATTTGGAAAATACTATTTGAATGCCGGAGCCGGCAAATGCATACCTGCCATCGTCAAACCATTGTCTTTGGCATATTGAAGGAAATACTTACGTGATTTCACCGCCTTCTCCCTATCCATATCATACGTAGCGCAGATTTCGGGATGCTCTAACTGAAGAGCGGCTCCATGGATAAGATCGGCAATCACCAACAATTTGTTCGCCTGGAACACGGTATGCCCGGGAGTATGTCCCTCAGCATTCATCGCAACGACATTACCCGGCAATGTTTCTCCGAACTCAAACAAATGCAAACGGTCTTTATAAGCATTCATCGTTTTCAACACTTGCGCATTCCTGTCGGCAGGCATCTTGAGCCAGGCATCATATTCCACTTTCGATGCATATACTTCAACATCAGGAAACACAACACTATCCCCTTTCATCATTCCACCGATGTGATCGCCATGGAAATGGGTAAGATACAAATATTTAATATCGGAAGGGGTAACTCCCAAAGAAGCCAAACCCGATAGCAGACGGCTATCCGGCGCTCCCATGCCCGTATCGAACAGAATTCGGATTCCACCCGTTTCTACCAGAAAAGCACTTATGGACGAAGGTATTCCGCCTTGTAGTTTCAAACTCTCTATCAGACTATCATCAGCATCTGCAAAAAGCGTTCTTTCCATCAGGCGCTCTTTCGCATTATCCTGTATCCAGGTAACTTTCACTTTATCCAGTTGCAATGTCTTCAGGCCATCGCACACCCCATTTACACTATCCATACTAATATCCTCATTTACTTGCTTTTTTGTGCCTCCGCCACAAGCTGATAACACGAATATTGCAGATGTAACAACCAGATACTTCCACGTTTTGTTTCTCATTAGCTTATAAATTTAGTTCATATATAATAGACTACTACATAATCAGGCCGATTCCGCGCAAGGATGCGTAAACCAGAAACGACTCCCGACTCCTACTTCCGATTCGGCACCAATCGTGCCACCAAGGTGCTCCACGATACTCCGGCAGATGGACAGCCCTAAGCCGGTGCCCTTGGAGAATGTGTTCAGTTTCACAAATCGGTCGAAAACCTGACCCACCGCATCCGGTGCGATGCCGATACCCGTATCCGTAACCGAGAACTCTATTTCATTGGCACCCTCTTTAAAATGGTACTCCAGAGTGATCTGCCCCTTACTGGTGAATTTCAGAGCATTATTTATAAAATTGGTGATGACCTGCATCAGACGTTTCTTATCCGTATAGATACGATAATCGGGCAGACCGGAAGCCAGTACAACCGGTACAGGTTTATCTTCCTTGATTTCATAACCACGCAATATATCTTCACAGAAGTCCCTGATATTCAAATATCCCATGTTGAAATCGAGCGTTCCCGCCTCTATCTTGGATAAATCCAGAATGTCAGATATCAATTGTAAGAGCAATTCCGTGTTCTCTTGCATTATTTCAATATAGCCCTGACGCTCTTCTTTATCTTCCTCCTCAACAAGCATACTTGCGAAACCGACAATGGAATTCAACGGAGTACGAATCTCATGACTCATGTTAGCCAGAAAGGCGGACTTCAAGCGATCCAAATTTTCGGCCTTATCCTTGGCTATCCTTAATTCCTCTTCTATCTTTTTCTGATGGTCGATATCAACGCTAGTAATGACATGTGCCATCTGGCCGTCTATCCAAGGAAATGCCGCACTAAATACACGAAACCAACATTGATCGAACGGGCGTTGGTAATCCCAGGAGTAAACTTTAGTAGGTAGACCGTTTTCGTCAATCAGATGTCTTTTAGGACAAAACTCACATTCGCCCGTTTTATCAGTATAAAGGGCCTGCCAGCACTTCTTTCCTTCAAAATGCTTAATGCCACCATACGGAGCCGCCATAGACGCATTGGCATACAACATATCATGAGATTCAAAAGAGTTCACATAAATGTCGACTCCCATATTGTTCATGATGCTACCCAGCGTGTTGCTTGCCCGCACTTCCCGTTCTTTATACTCACGAACGGCTATTTCTTTGGAAAGCGAGCCCAGCAATAGATGAATGGTTTGCAATTCCTCATCCGTGAAAGGAGTTGTATTCTCCCTATCCGCAAATCCTATAAACCCGATAATCTTTCCTTCACTATCTTCAAATTGACGGACCAGCAAGGAGTCCGTTTTATGAAAATCAAGAACGTCAATATCAACTAAGGAATTTTCATAGTTTCTATTGGCATAAAAAGGACGGTTCTTGACCTTCATACGATCGGAATGTATTTTGGTCATTTCACTCATCTCAAAGCGAAGCTTCAGAGAATGGTCTTCATTTCCAATGGTTTCTTTCAGGAAGAAATAGCGAAAACCATCGGTCTGATAGACAAATCCTTTTTTAAACTTATAAAAAGTACAAATATCCGTCAATGATTCCGTGATTTTCTTTTCAATGGATTCACATCCATTTAAACGCTCTAAGAAATGAAGGAGAAATACACTTAAACTCTTGTTCTTTTCGATCATATTGCTTTTTACACCTTAGGGTTAGAGACACTTAAAAACAAAAATAAAATACATTTTCGAGTATCTTCAAGGCGCTAATATACAAACTTTTAAAAGAATAAAAAAGGTTTTCTATGTACTTAACTATCACCTTTTTTCTTCTTTTCGAACAAAACAAGAAGCATAAAATCTAATTTATTTTACAAGTTAATTTATCAAGAAATACAACTTTAGTCCGTTGGCAGAATTAATTCATTACGGAAAAATAATGAGCTAAATGATAAGTTAGCGGGCTGAATTTTAAGCCTGAAAGGCTTGCATTATATAGCGTAGGGCATCGCCCTACGTAATATACATCCCCATTTCTGAGCCCTGAAAGGGCGAGATAAAGCGTGTATGCTTGATTGCGCCCTTTCAGGGCTTAAATAGAGATATACATAATCACGTAGGGCGTTGCCCTACGCTATGTAATCTCAGGCTTTCAGCCTTATAAAATCCGCGTTCGTCCGCCTTGTCCGCGTAGTCCGCGTATCAATTTAGCTCATAACCGGAAAAGAAAGGAATTAATTCCGCCAACGGATAACTTTAAGCGTTTAGATAAACTATAGCCAATCATTCATAATTTTCATAACGCGAACGCAACTTTGCCGAACGACTGGATGCTTGTTCCGGTTTATCCGCCGATTGCTTTTGTTGCGGTTCGCGGACCAATTTCGGTTTCGCCGGACGATTATGACGTTTGGGCTTTTCAGCAACAACCGTTGCTTGCTGAGTATTCTTCAAGGGTTCGGCAGGCTTTCTGCCCTCCCGCCTCTTATTGTTCTGCTTGCCTTGTTGCTTCTCTGCCGGTGCTTTCGCTTGTACCTTTCGTGCATTGGCAATCGGAGTTGTTTTCGTCTCCTCCAAAGGCGGTAAATCATGTTTCCGTTGCTCCAGTTTGATACCTGTAAGTTTCTCTATCTCACGCAACATCGACGCTTCTTCACCCGAACAAAAGGCAATGGCACGTCCCTCGCAACCCGCACGCCCCGTACGTCCGATACGATGGACATAAGTTTCCGGCACATCGGGCAAATCGTAGTTGAGAACCAAATCCAAACCTTTGATATCAATACCGCGTGCCGCAATATCCGTAGCGATAATTACATTGGAACGACCTTCCTTGAAATTACTCAATGCACGCTGGCGGGAATTTTGTGACTTATCTCCATGGATACTTTCACAAGTGATGCCACGACGTGATAAATAGCGCGCTATATTATCCGCCCCATGTTTGGTACGGGAAAATACAAGTACCTGGTGTCCGGCCTCTCCGAGTAATAGTTGTGCCAGCAATTCCTTCTTCTGAGGCTTTTCCACACGATAGACGGACTGGCTGATAATTTCCACTACGCTGGATGCCGGAGTGACTTCCACCCTCGCCGGATTGCGCAATAAACTTTTAGCCAGACGATCAATACTATCAGGCATAGTAGCCGAGAAGAACAAGGTTTGCTTCTTGGGCGGGAGTTTAGGCAACAAGCGCTTCACATCGTGGATGAATCCCATATCGAGCATACGGTCAGCTTCGTCAAGCACGAAGTGCCGCACATGGTCGAGGCGGATAAATCCTTGTGACATCAGATCGAGCAAACGACCGGGAGTAGCCGTCAGGATATCCGTTCCGGCGCGCAATTCATCAGTTTGCGACTTCTGCTTTACCCCACCGAAAATAACGGTATGGCGCAACGTGGTATATCGTGTATAGTCTGCCAGCGATTCATCGATCTGGATTGCCAACTCACGCGTTGGAGTAAGGATAAGAGCACGAATCTTACGTGGAGCACCTTTCTGCTGAGATGTAGGGTCGGCAAGCAATTGTTCTATGATAGGTATGGCAAATGCCGCCGTTTTACCAGTTCCGGTTTGAGCCAGTCCTAATAAATCACGCCCTGTCAGGGCTTCCGGTATGGCTTGTTCTTGTATAAGAGTAGGAGTAGAATAGTTTTTTTCAAGGAGCGCACGGCACACCGGCTCCGAAATATTCATCTGTTTAAATGTCATCATTTCTTTTAATTAGAGCACAAAGGTAGGCTTTTATAAGGAATAATCATTATATTTGCATGAAAAGTAGTTTTTAATTAACTACAAAGAACAGATATTCAAACTATTATATCGCATGAAAATACATCATATCGCCATCTGGACTTTTCGCCTGGAAGAATTGAGAGAGTTTTATATCCGCTACTTTAACGGAACAAGCAATGAAAAATACATCAATCCGAAGAAGGGTTTCGAGTCCTATTTCATTTATTTTGATGATGGCGCGGCATTAGAATTAATGAGCCGTACAGATGTGCAAAACACTCCGATAGAAGAGAACAAATTGGGACTCACGCACTTTGCTCTCTCTTTCCAAAGCAAAGAAGATGTTCTCCGCACTACTGAACAACTCCGTAGCGATGGGTATACCATAGCCGGCGAACCGCGGACTTCGGGCGATGGATATTTCGAAAGCGTCATACTCGATCCGGATGGTAATCGAGTGGAATGTGTATACAGGAAGGAAGAAACCAATAATGAAGCTGATGCTCCGATTGAAACGGAACGGTTACTATTACGCCCCTTCCAAGAAAGTGATGCGGAAGCCTTCTTTAAATGTTGCCAGAATCCAAATATAGGAAACAATGCCGGCTGGAAACCTCACGGATCCTTAGAAGAATCACAAGAAATCCTTCGTTCCGTATTTATATCCCAGTCTGGAATATGGGCTATCATCCTAAAAGAAGACGGACGTTTGATCGGTTCAGTCGGCATCATCCCAGATCCAAAGCGTGAAAACCCGCAAGCACGCATGCTGGGATACTGGCTCGATGAATCCCATTGGGGAAAGGGCTACATGACGGAAGCGGTGCAATCTGTTCTCGATTACGGATTCAACACCCTCCAACTAAGCCTCATTACCGCAAATTGCTATCCTCATAACGAGCGCTCACAACAGGTTTTGAAACGCCACGGTTTTATCTATGAAGGCACTCTCCATCAGGCCGAGTTAACCTACGATGGACATTTATACGACCATCAATGTTACTATCTGGCCAAGCCGTGAATTGCGAAAAATCAGTATATAAAATAAAAAAATAAGATTTACATTAAAATGGCTTTTTTTTAAGATAAGCAGAATCTGCTATTCGGACATAAAACGAGTTAATTCTCACATTTTTATTTATTTGTGCAAGAATTAAAAATATTCATGTACATTTGCAAAATGAGTTATTCTTCAGCTATGAAAAAACGCTATCAGCTACTGAAAAGAGTTTCGATTATTCTGATCTTCTTTGTCCTATTTACAAAGATGCATGCGGTAGAACCCCAGTACGCTGAACCCCAAGATATTCAGAAAGCAGAAACCAATGTTGAAGTTGAAGACCATCCACAAGATTATATTGTAATCAAGATACCTTTCCAAGCCAAGTACAAACCTCTTTTTATTTGTATCATTGTTCTGGCTCTCTCTTCCATTTGTTTTTTCATCATCTATCCGCTACTTCTCTATGTCAGAGAGTCTAAAAGAAAGCGCACCGCCCAAAGGGAACTAACCAGGGAAAAGGAATTATTATCGCTATCACTCGAAAAGAGCAACATCTACGCCTGGAAATACATAGAGAAAACAAATGCTTTCATCTGTGATAAAGAATTCTTTGAGCATCTGGATATGCCTTTCCGTGCTTTCACCCTACAAGAAATGGCCGAAACGATACATCCGGAAGACAGAGTGGATGTGTTGAACACGTTTTATCATGTGAAAAACCAACCGGATTCCAAAACGCACACCCAATGCCGGTGCAACTTTAATGGTAAAGGGTATATCTGGTATGAACTCCGTTATGTCAATCCCACGGAAGCAATGGCGGAAACGGCCTCCATTATAGGCTTAATCACCAATGTGCAACACTTCAAGGACAAAGAAGAGGAACTCATGAGAGCAAAAGACCTGGCGATAGAGGCAGAACTGAAGCAATCTTTCCTCGCCAATATGAGCCATGAAATACGTACTCCACTGAATGCAATTGTGGGGTTCTCCAACTTACTTGTCAGCGAAGACGACCTCCCCGATGAAGAGAAAGCTGACTTCATCAATACGATCAATACAAATTGCGAATTGCTTCTGAAACTCATCAATGATATACTGGAACTCTCCCGTATCGAATCGGGCAACATGACTTTCTCCTATTCAACGTGTAATCTGAATAATTGGGTGGATAGTATGTATTTGACACATTCCTTATTGATACCCAAGGAAATAGAGTTCATCAAAGAAGTGCCCGATGCCGCATTCTTCATCAATACGGACGTGAACCGCCTCAGCCAGATAATGACTAACTTCCTGAATAATGCCACTAAGTTTACCAAATCAGGATACATCAAACTGGGTTATGAAATTGATTTTTCAACATACGAAGTCTCCATTTACGTAGAAGATACCGGCAAAGGTATTCCGAAAGAAGAGCAACGAATGATATTCGAACACTTCTACAAACAAGATGAATTTGTTCAAGGCACGGGTCTGGGACTTTCCATCAGCATGGTAATTGCGGAAAAACTCGGTGGGAAGATTAGTGTGGCCTCAGAGATTGGAAAAGGAAGCCGGTTCACTTTCCTCCTACCCTATCATAATGAAAGCGAGGAATTCTTTTCTGCCGGATAACTTCACAGATACCCAAAGAATGTAGTATCTTTGCACCATTATGTTGCACCGTTTTACTACTTCAATCAGCGATATTCCACTTCCGGAAAGGTTTACTTACCCTTTCTGTTATACTCCTCATCCATTGTGTGTAATGGCAGCGGAAGAGGTACAAAACTACCTCAGCAAGCAAAGCGACTGGCAAGAGGAATTAAGCCAGGGGAAAATGTTCGGAGTGCTGATAGTGCAAACCGAAGATGGAAGCATAGGTTATTTAACCGCCTTCTCGGGCATATTAGCCGGGAAGAATATACATCCGTATTTTGTACCTCCCGTGTACGATTTATTGCAACCTCAAGGCTTCTTCAAAATAGAAGAAGAAAACATATCCACTATCAACCGTCGTATCCGCCGGCTGGAAGAGGATAAGAAATATATTGACCTGTTATCAGATCTTACCCAAACCACCCAATCTGCACAAGATGCATTGTCAATTGCCAAGATACAATTGAAAGAAGCAAAAGAAAAAAGAGAATTGCTCAGAAAAACAGGTCAGCTTGATGCAAAGGAAGAAGCTGATCTGATACGAGAGAGCCAGTTCCAGAAGGCAGAATATAAGCGATTGGAACGCTCCTGGAAAGAGAAGATAGCCTTCTTGCAGGTAGAAGCAGGTAATTGGGAAAAACAAATACAGGAGCTGAAAGCAGAACGTAAAGTCCGCTCTGCCGCCTTGCAACAACAACTATTCGAACAATTCAGAATGTTGAACTACCGGGGAGAAGTGAAAACTTTATGCGACATATTCGAGCAAACCGTACATAAGACTCCTCCCGCCGGCGCGGGTGAATGTGCCGCTCCTAAATTGTTACAACAAGCTTATCTGCATCATTGGAAACCGATAGCCATGGCCGAATTCTGGTGGGGTAATTCTCCCAAAAACGAAGTACGGCATCACGGTTATTACTATCCAGCCTGTAAGGGCAAATGCGAACCAATTCTCCGGCACATGTTACAGGGATTAGAGGTAGAAGCAAATCCTATGCAACAGGAGGCGGAACGAAGTAATGAAAAATTGAATATAGTTTATGAAGACCAATGGCTATTGATTATTAATAAGCCTGCCGGAATGCTTTCAGTACCCGGAAAAGAGAGACAGACGTCCATATACGACCTAGCAAGAAAGGCTTATCCGGAAGCAGATGGTCCCATGATCGTACATCGGCTGGATATGGCTACATCGGGACTTTTAATCATTGCCAAAGATAAGAAGACGCACCAGCACTTACAGGCACAATTCAAGAATCGTAGTATCCGGAAGAAGTACATAGCCTTGCTCGATGGCATCGTCCCGGAAGATGAGGGCACTATTGAACTACCGCTTTGCCCCAATCCATTGGACCGCCCCCGGCAAATGGTAGACACACAATATGGCAAGCCTGCCATCACTTATTATCAGGTTCTCGAACGTACAGATAAATATACACGTATAGCCTTTTCTCCCCATACGGGACGTACTCACCAACTTCGCGTGCATGCGGCACATCCGTCAGGCCTGCATTGCCCCATCATAGGCGACGAGCTTTATGGAAAGAAAGACAAAAGGCTCTATCTGCATGCTGAGTCCATAGAGTTCACCCATCCCGTCAACGGGCAGCCCATGTGTATTATGGAAAAAGCAGACTTCTGATTATTGCTTTTTCAAAAAGCTCGGATAGAGGAAAAGTTGACGAGTTAACTTCCTTTCTGTATGGAAAGGAAGAATCAAAAAGCCTATATAAACCAACAAATAACTTAGGAAATGGGCTTATCCGCATAAGCAGCATGTAGATTTTAATCCCTATTTTTGCAAACGGATAAATCGATCCGATCAAGACACTATTAACTCAATTAATGATAAAGACCATGAAATTCGTAACTTTAGTATGTAGTTTGCTTTTCTGCCTGCCATCCTTTGCACAAGAGAAATTCCCCGATGGTACCCTTATTCCCGACTGGTTCAGACAGAACGAAATTGTAAATATCGAAACCCTTGGCGGTAAATATAAGATTACTGATCATGGTGTGGTGAATGACAGCACCTTACTTCAAACAGAGAAAATTCAGGCGGTTATCGACCAGGCATCATCCAAAGGTGGCGGTGTGATCATCATCCCGAAAGGTACCTATCTGAGCGGTGCACTCTTTTTCAAGCCTAAAACGCACCTTTATCTGGAAGAAGGAGCTGTTTTGAAAGGTAGCGATGATATCAGCAACTTCCCTATAATCAATACCCGCATAGAGGGGCAATCACTTAAATACTTTGCCGCACTGGTTAATGCCGACAAAGTAGATGGTTTCACCATTTCCGGTAAGGGAACCATCAATGGCAACGGACTACGCTATTGGAAATCTTTCTGGTTGCGCCGCACCGTTATTCCGAAATGCACGAATATGGATGAGTTGCGTCCGCGCCTGGTACACATTTCCAATAGCAATGATGTACAGCTTTCCGGTGTACGCCTCATCAACTCTCCTTTCTGGACGACACACATTTACAAATGTAACAATGTGAAGTTATTAGGCCTATATATTTTCTCTCCGGCTGCTCCTGTTAAGGCACCCAGCACGGATGCCATAGATATTGATGTATGCAATAATGTGTTGGTTAAGAACTGCTACCTTTCTGTAAACGATGATGCTATTGCTCTTAAAGGTGGAAAAGGCCCTTGGGCTGATAAGGATTCTAACAACGGAAGTAACACTAATATTATTATAGAAGATTGTACGTACGGCTTCTGCCATAGTGCACTGACTTGTGGTAGCGAGTCTATCCATAACCGTAATATTATTCTCCGTCGTTGTACCATCAATCAGGCAAGCCGTTTGTTGTGGTTGAAGATGCGTGCCGATACTCCCCAAAATTATGAATATATCCTTGTGGAAGATATTAAAGGAAATGCCAAAAGCTTCCTATACATCAAACCATGGACTCAGTTCTTTGACCTGAAAGATCGGAAAGATGTTCCGATGTCTTACTCGGACCATGTAACAATGCGTAATATAGACTTTGAATGTGATGTGTTTTTCAACGTAAGTGCATCCGAGCAGTACAAACTGACGAATTTCAAATTTGAGAATCTGAATGTTAAAGCGAAAGATGGTGAGTATGACAAGTCGATCATTCCGTCATCTGAATGGAATAATGTGAAGGTAAATCAATAAGGATACGCGGACTAAACGGACGAACACGGACTTCTTATTATGAATTAAGAAAGTCCGTGTTCGTCCGTTTAGTCCGCGTCGTCCGCGTATCTATTCTTCAAAGCTACGCAACAACTTTATCTCGTCTGCCCATAAACTCTCATCCGGCGTTTCAAGAATAACAGGCATATCATTAAACCGTTCATCTTTCATAAAACGCTTAAAAAAGTCTATGCCTAACAAACCTTTCCCTATGCTGTCATGGCGGTCTACATGGCTACCCAGTTCTTTTTTAGTATCATTCAGGTGGATACCCCGCAAATAGTTAAAACCAACTACTTCATCAAACTCCTGAAACACTTTATCATATTCCTTTACGATATCATATCCTGCCGAGTAAGTATGACAAGTATCTAAGCATACACCTACACGGGATTTGTCATCCACACGATCAATGATATGCTTTAGTTGCCAGAACTCATTACCAACATTACTTCCTTGTCCGGCTGTATTCTCAATAACAGCAGTCACTCCTTTCGTTTTACTCAATGTGATATTGATAGATTCTGCCACTCTATCCAGACATTTCTCTATTGAAATCTTATTCAGATGACTGCCCGGATGGAAATTCAGAAGCTTCAGACCTAATTGCTCACAACGCTGCATTTCATCCAGAAATGCGGCACGGCTTTTCTCCAGTCCTTCTTCTTCAGGATGTCCCAGATTGATTAAATAGCTATCATGAGGCAGGATATAGCGGGCATCAAAAGAGTATTTCTCACAATTGTCTTTAAATCCGAGAATACTTTCTTCGGTCAGAGGTTTGGCCACCCATTGCCGTTGATTCTTTGTAAACAAAGCAAATGCATTCGCACCTATCTCATGCGCATTAACAGGAGCTATCTCAACTCCCCCACTCGCACTTACGTGCGCTCCTATATATTTCTTCATATTCAGTTTTTCTTTAGTGAATGATTAAAAACGGAAGCAAGATAGAGAAAAATCCGAAGATGGCAAAATCAAGATATGATGACCTTGAGTTTCTATAATGCACAAGTCCCCTCCCCCGCATAATCCTTACCCGTCTTCCCATTATATTCAGGATGCCTTTCCAGCCACTTCACGGCATAGGAACAGGTTGCCACAGGTACCAGTTCATTGGCCAACGCATAATCATAAGCTGCCTTTACTAAAGCAGAGGCAATTCCCCTACCACCTATTTCACTGGGTACAATCGTGTGAAGCACATCCAAAGCACCGTCAGCTACATGATACATCAGGCGGGCAGTCTCTCCATCGACTACGGTCTGAAAAACTTTTTTCTCCGGAAAATGTTCTATATTCATAATCTGTTTCATTTATTGGGTTAATATACTATTTTAATAATAAGCCTCTCTTATATTTAATAACAGATTTCAGTAACTTTGTATCGAACAATTCTAAAAAAAATCTTATGGACAATCATCTTCTCTCACATGCCATCGCTATTGCCACCGAAGCTCACAAAGGACAAAAAGACAAATACGGACAGGAATATCTGCATCATCCCATCCGCGTAATGAATATGGGACGGAATCTGAAAGAAAGGATTGTCGGTATTCTACACGATGTTGTAGAAGATACGGAATGGACATTCGAAGACCTGGAGAAGGAAGGATTCTCTGCCGAAATCATTGAAGCCGTGCGGTGTGTCACAAAGACCTCCGATGAAGAAGATTACGAAGAATACGTCGAAAGATGTGCCTCCAATCCCATAGCCGTTGCCGTTAAGATTCACGACCTGACGGATAATATGGATGTGCGCCGCATGCCCTGCATCGGAGAAAAAGAAGTCACCAGACTCAGGAAATATCTGAAAGCCTACCATCGTCTGATGCCCCTGTATATGAATCATTGATCATTATGCATGTTTCTTTTTCATGAAATTACTACCTTTGCGGCATGAAATTGGAACTAAAAGAAAATCAAGGAGTACCCTCGTCCCTGCTTTGGACGCTGGCCATCATCTCAGGCGTAACGGTAGCCAACATATACTACAACCAACCACTACTGAACCGCATCAGTCGTGACCTGAACATCAGTGAGTTCACTGCCAACTTGATAGCCATGTGCTCGCAGATAGGATATGCCATCGGACTATTGTTCATCATTCCACTGGGCGATTTATACCGCAGAAGAAATATTATCCTCGTAAATATTTCCATTCTGGTAGTCTCACTGCTCACCATTGCTCTAGCTCCCAATATCCACCTGATACTGTTCGCTTCTCTGCTGACGGGTGCCTGTTCGGTTATACCCCAGATATTCATGCCCCTTGCAGCACAATATTCCACTCCCGAAACCAAAGGAAAGAATGTAGGCATTATCCTTTCGGGACTACTGACGGGTATTCTTGCTTCGCGTGTAGTAAGCGGCATTGTAGGCGAATACATGGGCTGGCGGTTTATCTACTTTATTGCCGCGGGATTGATGGTCGTTTGTTTGCTTATCATAATAAGGATACTTCCGGACCTTCCTTCCAATTACCAGGGAAGTTATACCGGACTGATGAAATCCTTGTTTTCCATCGTTAAGAAGTATCCCCAACTCCGCATAGCTTCGTTGCGTGCAGGTTTCTCTTTCGGATCGTTCCTTGCCATGTGGAGCTGTCTGGCTTTCAAGATGGAACAGGCGCCTTTCTTTGCGGGAAACAATATCATAGGAATGTTGGGACTTTGCGGCATAGCCGGGGCACTGACCGCTACTTCCATCGGAAGACTCATCAATACGGTCGGGGTGAAACGGCTTACTTATATAGGATGTTCGCTGATAATCAGCGCATGGATAGTGCTCTATGCGGGACAATATAGTTATGCAGGTATCATAGCCGGTATTCTGTTGATAGATATAGGTATGCAATGCATCCAGCTCAGCAATCAGACCAGTGCGTTTGCCCTTTGTCCGCAGGCATCCAATCGCATCAATACTATTTTCATGACTACCTATTTCATTGGCGGTTCCACCGGAACTTTCCTTGCCGGAACCTTCTGGCAATGGTTCGGCTGGACGGGAGTGGTGGGAACAGGTATCTTGCTGACAAGCTGCTCGCTGCTCATCAATATATTCGCTAAGAAATAACCTCCTTCAGTATTTCCCAACCGGATGCCTTGATATCTACGCATCCGTTCTTCTTAAAGACGGTACCCTCTTTTTCCAGCAACTCCCGTTGTTCGGGCCAGAAAGGGGCCAGTCGTCCCTGACTATTCACTACCCGGTGGCAAGGCAGATTTTGTCCCTCAGGTGCGTTATGCATGGCCTGCCCCACCATACGTGAACACTGGGGCTTACCTATAAGATAAGCAATCTGTCCATACGTCAACACACGTCCCGGAGGGATAGAGGCGACAACGCTATATACTTCTTCTCCAAAGGATGTTTTATCCATAACCTATATTACTTTGCAATACAATACTTATCAGTCGGAAACAGGATGCCTATAATGAAGATTTTCTCAACATAAAGAGAAAGTATTCTCAATACGATGAGAAGAACTTCTCAATGCGATGAGAATAAATACTCATCACGGTGAGAAAAGATTCTCAATATAGCGAGAATAATCGAGAACCATAATCTACTGATATTGAGCACATAGCCTTCTTACATAGGTTGACTACTTTTAATCTTATCCACCCCCCCAATGAATTGACTTGGAAAACTCGCTCTCACTAAAAAGCATAGACCATTATCGGGCAACCATAAATTCCTGTACGAAAGAACAGAAATTAATTATAAGTAGCAAATTTCGGAATAATGTTTTTCATCTTGGTAGCAGAATTTGTCTTTCTCATATCAATTGCCTACCTTTGAGGTGATTCAAGAACAATTAAATCTATACGAATGGTAAACATCGTCCCTATTTTAAAGAACAAAAAGGAGTTCCTCGAACTACTGCTACTTGCCGACGAACAAGAGTCCATGATAGATCTCTACCTGGAACGGGGAGAAATGTACGCTCTCTACGACGGCGACTTAAAGGCGGCGTGTGTGATAACAGATGAAGGAAACGGAGTCTATGAAATCAAGAACATCGCCACTTATCCCCACTACCAACGAAAAGGATATGGAAAACGGCTGATAGAATTTCTATTGGAGCACTACAAAGATCGTTATCATACGCTATTGGTAGGTACGGCAGAAGATACGTACACAGAGGATTTCTACAAACAATGCGGATTTACCTACTCGCACCGCATACCCAACTTTTTTACTGACAACTACGATCATCCCATGTATGAAGATGGAAAGCTTCTGAAAGATATGGTTTATCTCAAAATTAGCAAGAATGGATAAAAGTATGGCATTCATCACACTGACCCCTGAGAACGTAATGAGCGAACACCTATGTTGCGCCATTGCAGACAAAAAACACCAGACCGGCGTAAACGATAAACGCAACTGGCTGGCAGAGCGTATCAAAGAAGGACATGTCTTCCGCAAACTGGATGCGCAAGGAAAAGTGTTCATCGAGTATGCCCCGTTGGAAAAAGCTTGGGTTCCCGTAACTGGTGATAATTATTTCTATATCTATTGCCTGTGGGTATCCGGCAGTTACAAAGGAAAGGGATACGGAAAGGAATTGTTACAATCGTGCATCGACGACGCAAAAGCGCAAGGGAAATCCGGTATCTGCCTCCTTTCTTCCAAAAAGAAGAAACCTTTCTTATCAGAAAAGAAGTTCATGTTGAAATATGGCTTCAAAGTAGTGGATACCATCAATGACGAATATGAATTATTAGCTCTTTCCTTTGACGCCACCCAACCGCAATTCACATCAAACGTGCGGAAACAGAGCATTGAAGGCAAAGAACTGACCATCTATTACGGTGTGCAATGTCCCTATATTCCCAATTGTATCGAACAGATATACAATTATTGCGAGAACAATCAAATACCTCTCCGGTTGGTAGAGATAGATACTTTGGAGAAAGCTAAACAACTGCCTTGCATCTTTAATAATTGGGCTGTATTCTATAACGGAAAGTTCGAAACAGTGCACCTGTTGAATGAAGGTTTACTGAAAAAATTGCTGCTACGATAATTAAGGAAAGAACAAAAACAGTATCTTTGCATTATATGTATAATAAAAACAAACAATATGGAAAAACTGAATCAATATCATCGCCAAGCCATAGCGAAGAAAATGAAATCCATTGCTTATTGGAGGAAGCATCCAATGTCGCGCGAGGAGTGCTTGAATCAATTCAAGCAATTGCGGGAACAACGGTCGTTAAGGGAGTCCAGATTGCAAACCTCGAAAGATTCGCAAGAGACAGAGGGTATTGGATAGAAGATATTAATACAATAGGAATATTTTCTGATAGAGGATCTGAAAATGAAGTATATCTATCAATAGAGAATAACACTACTGTTTACAAATTAAATGATTTTCGCTACTCAGATGACAATCTCTCTCAGTTTTTTGAGCGTATAAGGATTCACAACATTTATTTTCCAGATTGTTCTTATAAGCTAATAGGTTTTGCATATAATAAAGCCGAAAAAGTTTGTGCCGTACTTTCACAACCATTTATTGTAGCTATGCGTGAAGCTACTGAACCCGAAATAGAAGAAGAGCTTAATAAAATGGGATTCAGTTCTGAATTAGATGGTGAATTTTTCTCAAATGGCAATTATGATATATTCGATGCTCTTCCTAATAATGTATTAGTAGGAAATGACGGGCATCTTTATTTTATCGATACAATCATTTATAAAAGTCAGGATAATGGCTTTGAAAAATATAAAAGCTTATCTCCCAGATATAATCAATAAATTAATATTATTAAAACAAAATTATTATGGAAATGAAATTTTGCCAAAGTTGCGGAATGCCGCTCACATCCGATGAAGTATGCGGAACAAATGCTGACGGTAGCCTCAGCGCAGATTATTGTACTTACTGCTATCAGCAAGGTAAATTCGCGCAAGACTGCACCATGGATGAAATGATAGAACATTGTGCCCAGTTTGTAGAAGAATTCAATAAAGACTCGGAACAGAAGGTAACTAAAGAAGAAGCTATTGCGATGATGAAGCAAGAGTTTCCGAAATTGAAACGCTGGCAAGCATAAATAATGTCCCGCATCGAACAGGAAAAACAAACCGTGGAACAAATGATCCGCCTCTACTGCCGGAAGAAAGAGGGGAACGAAACTTTGTGCCCGCAATGCAGGGAAGTGTTGGAATATGCACATGCACGGTTGTCACGTTGTCCATTCGGAGAAAAGAAAGGTACTTGCCGACTCTGTACCATACATTGTTACAAACCGGAGATGCGGGAACAGATGAGAGAAATCATGAGATGGGCAGGGCCAAGAATGTTATTGTATCATCCGGTAGCGGCTATTCGGCATTTGTGGCAGGAATATATCAGGAAGAAATAAAGAATACATCACAAATTACACGGATATTCACAGATTTAATAATGAAGCTTCAGTAAAGCTCTTCTTCTTAATCTGTGAATATCCGTGTAATTTATAATGAAAGAATTTTAATTGAAATAATACAAGAATACTGCAATTCCATCAAGTGCCTTCTTCGGTTGGTCTTTTATCTCAATCGTAAATTTAATCTCAGCCTTTGCCACACCGCGCAAGTTTGTCAATGAGTGCAGTTTAGCAACCAAACGAATACTTTGTCCCGACAATACCGCCTGACCGAACTTCATCTGATCCATACCATAATTAACCATCATCTTCAGGTTGTTCACCTCAATAATTTGGTTCCACAAATACGGCAACATAGACAAAGTAAGATAGCCATGCGCAATAGTAGTCTTGAAATGGCTCTCTGTTTTAGCACGTTCCGTATCTACATGTATCCACTGATGATCCAACGTAGCATCAGCAAACAGATTGATACGTTCCTGCGAAAGTTCCACATAATCGGAAACACCAATTTGCTGGCCTACCAGCTTTTCAAAATCCTCATACGAGTTGATAATTACTTTTTCCATTATTCTCTTTTTATATTTAATAGTTTCTACGGTTGATAATCCTAACCATAATCATTATGATAAATCATTGACCGATACCGGCGGCTTCACTTGTTACTACACATACTTTATTCATACGCTCTTTATTTTAAGTATGATGAACAAAACCCCGATAACGAAGGTTATTATTCGATTCATGGTTGTTTACTTTTAAATCGTGAAAACAGGTAACAAATATACTCCATATTCCAGCAAGTTACAAAAAGTCAAGTACCCTTTTTCTCATTCGGAAAGGTTTTCTTACTTTTGTAACAAACATTGTGACACATGAAACTGAAAGATAAATTCACAGAACTGATGCATAATCAGGCTTTGAAACGAAAACTATATGTCATCATATTCGAAGCTGACACACCGGCCGGGAAGCTATTCGACGTTACCCTGATCTGGTGCATATTGCTTAGCGTGGGACTTGTGATCCTGGAAAGCCTGCAAGGATTGCCGGTATGGCTGAAAACTCCATTCATTGTTATGGAGTATTTACTGACCGCTTTCTTTACTTTCGAATATATCACCCGGTTGTATTGTTCGCCCAAACCTTCCAAATACGCTTTCAGTGCTTTCGGCATCATCGACTTGCTGGCAACGCTGCCGCTTTATCTCGCTTTCCTGTTTCCCGGGGCACGCTATCTGCTTGTTATACGGGCATTCCGCCTGATACGGGTATTCCGCGTCTTCAAGTTATTCAACTTCTGGATAGAAGGACAAATGCTACTGACAGCACTACGAGACAGTAGCAAGAAAATCGCAGTTTTCTTTATGTTTGTGGTTATTCTGGTGATATCTATCGGAACACTGATGTACATGATTGAAGGAGGAAAGCCTAACACGCAGTTCAGCAATATTCCCAACAGTATTTATTGGGCCTGCGTCACGCTTACCACGGTAGGTTACGGAGATATAACTCCTGTCACCGCCCTGGGGAAATTCCTTTCGGGTTGTGTCATGCTGATAGGTTACACTATTATTGCAGTACCCACCGGCATAGTTTCCGTATCGCTGATGAAAAGACATGAAAAGAATGTAGCAAGAGAGTGCCCCAACTGTCACAGGCGAGGACACGAAGAAAGTGCACAGTTCTGTAAGTATTGCGGATCATCACTTGATAAAGCCCCTAAAGAATAGAAAGACTTTCATACTAAATCATATTGGCAAATAATAACGCATAGAAATATATAAAATGGAACAAAGTTTTGTTACTCAAAGAGAATTTACCCTACGTCCCCGTGCACGTGGTTTTCACTTGATAACGGATGAAATAATCCGTAACCTGCCGCGTCTGCCGCAAGCCGGAATCTTACATCTGTTCATCAAGCATACCAGCGCCGGGCTTAGCATCAATGAAAATGCTGATCCGGATGTCCAGACTGACATGGAAGCCATCTTCAACCACCTGGTGAAAGAACGGGAACCTTACTATATGCATACCTGTGAAGGAGATGACGACATGCCCGCCCATGCCAAATCGACCCTGACAGGTAATAGTCTCAGCATACCTATCACTGATGGTAGACTGAATATGGGTATCTGGCAAGGTATATACCTCTGTGAATTCCGCAATCGTGGCGGTGGAAGAAAAATAGTAGCAACCGTCATCGGGCAATAGAATATATGAAAACAAACAATCTTCCTACAAATATCTTCGTCGCCACGGAGAAAGATTATCCCGAACTCTCTGAACTTTGGGAAGCATCCGTACGCAGTACGCATCACTTTCTGAGTGAAGAAGATATTCAATACTACAAACCTCTGGTACAGGACGTTTATTTCCCCGCAGTGCAACTCTATATTATAAAGAATAAAGACAACCGCATCAGTGGTTTTCTGGGACTAAGCGACGATTTAATAGAAATGCTGTTTATCCACCCCGACGAACAGGGAAAAGGATATGGCAAGACATTATTAGAGTTTGCCGTAAACGAACGAGGTTTCCGCAAAGTGGATGTCAACGGACAAAACGAACAGGCTTTCCGCTTCTACCGTAACAGGGGCTTTGAAGTAATAAGCCGGGATGAAACAGATGCGCAAGGCAAGCCCTTTCCCATCCTGCACATGCAATTAACAAACTACTAACATAGAAAGCATGAAACGAGCCATTATTATAGGAGCCACCTCCGGCATAGGAGAAGAAGTTGCCAAACTGCTAATTCAGCAAGGTTGGCACATCGGTATTGCCGGAAGACGGGAAGAAGCATTGGAGAAACTGCAAGCCACCGCCCCCGGGCAAATAGTAATCCAACGTCTGGACGTAACAGATGCGGATGCCCCCACCCTGCTGGAAACACTTATCCGGAAGTTAGGTGGCATGGATTTGTTCTTCCTCAGCTCCGGCATAGGTAGCCAGAACCCGGAACTGAAGCCTGAAATAGAACTAAATACCGCCCGTACCAACGTAGAAGGATTCACCCGCATGGTGACCGCCGCCTTCAATCACTTCAAAACCCAAGGAGGTGGGCACATCGCTGTCATCAGTTCCATTGCAGGCACCAAAGGATTGGGCATCGCCCCGGCCTATTCTGCGACAAAACGTTTCCAGAATACCTACATCGAAGCCTTGGCACAACTCTCCCGGATGCAACACTTGAATATCCATTTCACAGACATACGCCCGGGGTTCGTCGCTACCGACTTACTGAAAAGTGGTAAGTTCCCCATGCTGATGCAAGCCAATCAGGTAGCGAAGAGTATCGTCCGTGCCCTGAACCGGAAAAAACGGGTTATTGTGATTGACGGCAGATACCGTGTAGTTGTCTTTTTCTGGCGAATGATCCCGCGGTGGTTATGGGAAAGATTGCCTATAAAGAACTAAGATTCGTTGTAAAGACAACATAGTTCTTGCCTCATTCCCGTAAATATTGTATATTCGACCTCGAACCAAACAAACTTTTGAAAATGAAAAAAAACTCAATACATATCCTGATAGTTACCTCAGTTGCTCTATGCACCGGTGCCACACTTCCATTTCTGTTTGGACACAGCACGATAGACCCTGAACAGCAATCCGTTAAATCCGAAGTTCCTTATTGTGTCACCTCCCCTTCCGTACCGGATAAAATCACCTTTGCCGGACAGGAAATTGATCTGACACGCTACGATCATCGTGAGCGTATGGACCGCGAACAAATGTCGTTCACCTATATGCACTCCACCACCATGCTCACCATCAAGCGTGCGAATCGCTTCTTTCCCATCATAGAACCCATATTGAAGGAAAACGGTGTACCCGATGATTTCAAATACCTCGCCGTAATAGAGAGCAACCTCAATACCCTTGCCCGTAGTCCGGCAGGAGCAGCCGGAATGTGGCAGTTCATGCAAACTACCGGACGCGAATTCGGTCTTGAAGTAAACCCCAATATCGACGAACGTTATCACGTGGAGAAAGCCACCCGTGCCGCGTGCAAGTATCTGAAAGATGCCTACCAAAGATATGGTAACTGGCTTTGCGTAGCCGCTGCTTACAATGGTGGACAAGGCCGCATCTCCTCTGAACTGAAAAAACAGCTCGTAGATCAAGCCGTAGATCTTTGGCTTGTAGAAGAAACTTCCCGTTACATGTTCCGCCTGCTTGCTGCCAAAGCTATCATCAGTAATCCGCAGCGCTATGGCTTTTTGCTGAAACGGGAACATCTTTACCCGGCCATCCCCTATACAGAGGTCAATGTAACAACGAGTATCGACAATCTGGCACAATTTGCCAAGAGTAAAGGCATTACCTACGCCCAACTGAAGGATGCCAACCCATGGCTGCGCGATAGTTCGTTACAAAACAAAAGCGGACGTACATACGTTCTTAAAATACCGACACAGGCGGGAATGCACTATGATCCGAAGAAGACGGTGCCGCATAATAGGGCATGGGTTATAAATTAAGTACTTTTCTTTTGTCTTGAGACAAAAGAAAAGATACCAAAAGAAAAACTCAAGGCTGCACTTCCGGGGCTACTCCGACACTGCCATTGCCGGAGTAGCTTCGGAGACGTAGCCGGTGCCTCTTTCTTTTTGGTATCTTTTTCTTTCGGGGCAAGCCGAAAGAAAAAGTACAGTAACTTAAAACACAGAAAGGAGCCAATATGACATTAGATTTCGATTTCGTACTCAGACTATTAGTAGCCGGCATCTTAGGTGCCATCATCGGCCTGGACAGGGAATACCGTGCCAAAGAAGCAGGATACCGTACTCACTTTTTAGTATCGCTGGGCAGTGCCCTCATCATGATTGTTTCCCAATATGGCTTTCAGGACATTATCAAAGAAAACAGCGTCTCGCTGGACCCGAGCCGTGTAGCAGCCCAGGTAGTCAGCGGTATCGGTTTTATCGGTGCCGGTACCATCATATTACAAAAACAAATTGTCAGAGGACTGACTACTGCTGCCGGAATATGGGCTACAGCAGGCATCGGTCTGGCGGTTGGAGCCGGAATGTATGTAATAAGTATAGCTGCTACCCTGCTCACTCTGGCAGGATTGGAATTGCTCAGCATCCTTTTTAAAAGTGTAGGGATGAAAAGCTCTATGATAACGTTCTCTACTGGAAATAAGGATATCCTTAAGGAAGTTTCCGATCGCTTTAAATCCCGAAATTATATGTTAGTCTCCTACAAAATGGAAAGATTAGGTTCCGGAGATACAGAAAGGTATATAGTGACTATGGTTATCAAATCCAAGCGGAGTAATGACGAAGGGCACATGCTGTCACTGATGCAGGAATGGCCGGATGTGACAGTAGAACAGATAGAATAATCTTATTACTGCTTCTCTGTCATGTGTTTCCAGTAACGTACAGGCATATCTTGTTTATGCTTCCGCGGATTCAGCCGTTCTTTGATGCAGATGGCTTTAAAGTATGTCTTCCAGAGTTGCTGAAAGAGTTTCTCGTCTTTATCCATCAGGCTTTCATCCAGCATACCTGTGACCAGATGTCCCTCGCGTGAACCTTCGTCAAAGGTGACCTGACGTACTTCTTTCAAATCATAATAGAAGCCATACGCCCGTTTTATGTCGTATATCAGCCAGGGCTGATCGGCAAAACGATCCTTAAAATGATCGATAGCCAGTGGCAGAGCATTCTTTTCCGGTTCTACCGCAGCAAAGAAGGTGCCGTCGGCAGCTTTCTGAAAACGGATAAACTGGAGCATACGAAGACGTTCCCAATCCACCCGCTTCCACATACGCGAGAATTCCAGCACATCCGGATCGGCAAAATTGGTTTCAATGGAACGGGGAGCATCAATCGCCTTACAGATATAGCGGAACAAAAGTATCGGAGTTTCCTGTTCCTCAGCCAGCCAACATTGGGCGAGGCAAGACAAAGCATCGGAAGAAAGTTTCTTTTGCAAACCACGCCATACCCGCTTTGCCTTTTCTTCTTCGGTGATTACCGTGAAGACTTCATCATGAAATAAAGGCAATGGCTCTCCTTCCGGAAACAATGCATCAGGAAAAACACGACGAGAATAAGCTTCAAAAACAGAAGTCAGCAAGCCCTCGAAAGTATTATCAAAAACAAATATATTCATGGAAAGGAACTCTCTTAGTCGTGGAAATCAAGCAACAACTGCCTTTCGTCCACTTTCTTCTTATTCGGTTTCGTGATCAGCAAGCTGCGTACAGCTTGCGGAGTCATCTCATTCACTGTCTTCATGGGGAGTTCATGGCAGGTAATAAAGTACTGCGCCTTCTTCATCACCACCCCTATCTTCTTCAACTCATAAAAACCTAACTTGGAAAAACGACGGGATGCCACAATCAATCTTGCAGACTTCACTCCGACACCCGGAATACGCAACAGCATCTCATAATCCGCCCGATTGATATCTACCGGAAACTGCTCCGGATGGCGCAAGGCCCACGACAGTTTAGGATCAATCTCCAGATCCAGGTCAGGATATGCATCATCCACAATTTCTTCCACCTTAAACTGGTAAAAGCGCATGAGCCAATCTGCCTGATATAAGCGGTTTTCACGCACCAGCGGTGGTTGCTTCAGGGCCGGCAGACGCGTATCATACGTATTCACGGAGATATAACCGGAATAATAAACACGTCTCATCGTAGGTCCTTTGTAAAGGGCAGATGAAAGGTAAAGAATATCTTTGTCTGTTTCCGCCGTAGCCCCTACGATCATTTGCGTACTCTGTCCGGCAGGGGCAAAACGTGGTGCATGGCGGTGTTTCTTCCGTTCCTCCGAACTTTCCAATACGCCCTGCTGAATATAGCGCATCGGTGCATATACACTCTTATGGTCTTTCTCCGGGGCAAGAAGTTTCAGATTCTCTTCTTTCGGTATTTCTACATTGACGCTGAGGCGGTCGGCATACAGACCTGCTTCGTTCACCAGTTCACGACTGGCACCTGGAATACTTTTCAAATGGATATAGCCATTGAAACGATGCACTGTGCGCAAGTCCTTTGCCACACGCACCAGGCGTTCCATAGTATAATCCGGACTCCGCACCACACCACTGCTCAGGAATAATCCTTCTATATAATTGCGGCGATAGAACTCCATCGTCAGATCTACCAACTCGCTGACAGAAAGCGTAGCACGCGGCAAATCATTAGAGCGACGATTGATGCAATATGCACAGTCATAGATGCAATAGTTCGTCAACATTACTTTCAGTAGTGAAATGCAACGCCCGTCTTCAGCAAAACTATGGCAAATGCCCCAGCCGCCGACAGTATTGCCCAGCATACCGGGTTTGTTAGAACGCACGGTACCGCTGGACGAGCATGAGACGTCATATTTTGCCGACTCTGCCAGTATTTTCAGTTTATTGAGGACGTTTTCATTCATGATCTACCACATATACTTATAATCGGGTCAAATTTAGCAATTCAAAGAGAAGAAAACAAATAATCCTCTCTCAAACACTTTGCCACTCTCTTTGTGTTACTTTGCAAAGTAATTTATTAAAGTAAAAGAATGAGAAAGAAAAAACAGAATGCAGCATTGCATTCTTACATGAATGCAATTATCGGAAAGCTGAAAACTGACGGAAAATATCCTGCTGTACACACCTACACTGCCACGCTGAACTCCCTCACTGCGTGTTCCGAAGAGCAAAGAAGAGGGATGAGTATCGGAGAAGTTTTCACCGTGGCACGGCTGAAAGAGTATCAAGACTGGCTGCGTGGGCGCAAAGCTGCATGGAACACTGTGTCCACCTACATGCGCACACTAAAGGCAGTGTACAACAGAGCGGTGAATGACCGGTTGACGGAGATTACCCCCAGCCTGTTCGATGATGTATACACCGGAGTGGAATCGCAAACCAAACGTGCACTGACGCAACGGCAAGCGCAAACCATACTCGACACGGACATCGAGACACTGCCGCCCGACGTTCAATGCACATACGCCTGCTTTGCACTGATGATCCTCCTGCGGGGAATGCCGTTCATAGATCTGGCACACCTGCGCAAGCAGGACCTGCGAGGAAATCTCATTGTCTATTGCCGCCACAAGACGGGACGGCAGATAGTAGTCAGGATTACACCGAATGCCGGACGGCTACTGGAAAAGTTCCGACAAAAAATCCCAGAGTCCGGGTATCTGTTTCCTATATTGAACGACAAGACAAAAGACGGTAAGGAACTGCACAAACATTACCTGTGCGCGCTGAGGACTTTCAATCGGAAACTGGCGAAGCTGGCCAAAATACTGTTGCCAGAAGGGAAGTTAAGCTCATACACCCCCCGACACACGTGGGCGACCCTGGCATTCCATCGGGGAATAAATATCGGAATTATCAGCAAAGCATTGGGGCACTCCTCTATCAAAGTGACAGAAACGTACCTGAAGCCCTTTGAAAACGAGAAAGTAGATGTGGAAAATGAAAAATTGATTGCATTTATACTCAAGGGGAAGAACGAGGTATTACTTACCAAGTAACGGCGTTTTATCATCAACAAAGATGAACACAAAATCTCATATCTCCAAATAAAAGATATTATTTCTTACACAAAATCATTTATTTCATTCTTTAGGGAATATATCATTAGAAAAAAACATATTATCCCGCTCTCATAGAAGTATACAAATAGAGCAACCTTCCATCTTTGATACATCAAAAACGGGATACATTGTTATCACCCTTATCTTGGCAATAAACAGTCTTTTTTAGTTAAATTACTTGTTAGAAAAGATTATTCTTATCGCGCCCGACAAGAAAGTCTGCCGTTACTTGGTAAATATTCTTAACCATCTTAAAAATATACACTTAAATATTTTATAATCAATATGTTATAAGAAAGGTAATTTTAATGGAGAAACAAATAAGGAACAAAAATAGGAATTAAAGTGATTTCTCATTTTTCTATTTGCACTCTGTTTCTTTCTTTTCGTTTGTTTGCTTTCAGAGTGCATTCCGAGCAATTTTATCTGCTCTCATCATTCGAAGAATTTGCTCCTAACTTTAACTAACAAATTATTTGCAGTTCATAAAGAGAATACAAATTATTATCTCTTGAAGTTGTATTGCTTGTAGCAAAGATAATCTTTTTTGTACAGGCAGCCAAAAATGCCTGCCTATATTTAGTTTAATTTAGTTTAGCATATATAAGGCTAACAAACTAAACCAAACTGGATTTTCATGTTACTTTTTGTGATTTTCCCATTCTACCCATACAGCCAAAAGAGAAGATAAGCTCTTGCCTCTTTTCTCTTTTCGCTGCGATACTCTTTTACTTCATAGCCACCTTTTACACACATCCGTACCGAGCAAACTCCCACATGCTCGCATATCAACTTTCGGTCTGCCCGATGGGAATTATGTCGCAAAGGTATTTGCCATGTCTTTATTGTATGCAAGGTTGTAACCTGAAGGTTCACTACAAAATCTCCACGCTCCGCTTCGCAGAGGTAGTATTTTGTAGTGAAACCCTGCATACATAGCCATGCCACCTGTTGAAGCGACATAATTTCAATCAAGCCCGAAAGTAAGTGAAATGCTACAGGAGGGAAAGTAACAAACTTAAAACTTGGTATTTATGGCAAATTATGCAACCAACATTTTCCACGCAAGAACGGAAAATAAAACAGACCTCGACAAAATAGAGGCTTTCTTGGATGACACTTTCAGCGAATTTACCAATCGATATGGTGATAGTGTAGATGCAGAATTTTCCTCTCGTTGGGTGTATCCAGAAGAAGAAATCAAAAAATTGGTAGAATCGTTGGAGGACAAAGATAAAGTCTATATCAAGATTCTAACCTATGAATTTGAAGACGAGTACGTGAGCTTTAGAATATTCTCTCAGGGAGAATGGAAGGTCAAATTAGTAACTGAATGAGTAGAAGAAGATAAAGTAAAATTATGGTCTATCCTACACTTTGCTTATTCTATAAGAGACACACGGATGGAACGATTGTCGGTGATTTCGACAACAAAATCACTGTTCGTTTCATCTGTGGCAAAGAGAGAGTATTAAATACTGTGATGAAGTAATTTTTACAATTTTACAACATAGAAACCATGACACAGATAGCAATGAAATTCGTCCAATGGGATGTGCCCGAATTGGAAAAACTGAAAGATAGCAAGGTTTACAAATTACGGGAACGTCTTGATAATGGCGACAAGTTGAGTCGGGAAGAAAAGAACTGGCTCACCCGCAATGTGAAAGAGTGCTGCCATTTCAAAAGAGGTATCGCTTTAATGGGCTACCGTTTTGACTTCTCCGATGTTCTCAAACGGTATTTCGTGAAACAACACGGACATATTGCCGAATATTATGCCATTGACAAAACCGCACTACGTTCTGTCCTATATGGTCGAATTGAAGATATAATCGAAGTACAATAAAAATCAAAAGAAGCATGAAAGTAACAATTGAACACAGCTTTTGCCCCTATTGTGACGAGGTAACTGAACTTTATTTCCGAATCATTAACACGATTCTTTTTTCTGGCAATGAGGCGGAATTGCGTGAAAGCATGAGACAGTTGGAGAAAAAAACTCCACTTGATGAATATTTCACATACGGTTACGGTGCACGACACCTTTGGGTTTGCCAGCGACGTCCCAGCGACAAAACCAAAATATTCGAGCATCGTATTATGATGGTTGAATTTCAATGACACCTTGGACAAATATCATCGACTGGCTGGAATGGAATCACCCATTTCAGCCTTACTTCCATTTTCCTTTTATAACTTTTTCTTTTGGCTGCGCCACTCCCTTTTGTAGAAACCAGCCATTCGCACAAAGCGAATTGGAAACCACTTTGTGAAAAGTCTGGTTCTTCCTGCCGTTTTTCCTTCCAGTTCCATTTTTTTCGATGCGGATATCACTATCCTCCAAGGATGGGCTACCTACGCTTCTGTCCACTCTTGGCTGACACATTCCTTATGCAGTGGCCTTTTTTCTGATTGGATGGTATTCTGTTTGTTACAGTCTCAATTCAAGCCAGGCATGTCTCGCTTTGGCTTTGCTATTCTTCACTGACTTTCGGACGGATGTCTCGCCTTTGTGCCGACATTTGGATTTGCTCTTTTTCCTTATCATTACCGGTTTACTTGTTTCCCATTTTCCATAATCGCTTTTTATCGAAGCAATCATCATTTTTCCTCTGCAAAGATAGTATGCCGACGGGAACGACATGGTTGTCTTGACCAATGGCGTAGCCGCTTCAATCTTCCTTTATCGAGCCTTCGATTTTACCTGTGGCTAAAAATAAAGCGTATTGACGCGCTATCCTTGGTGCATCCCTTAAACGACATCTACTTTTTAGGCAGTGTAAAAATTGATTTAATAACTTCTAAAAGCAATTCAACATGAAAAAGATTGAAAACAATTTCACAGTAACCGGATTCTTAGGTAAAGACGCTGAAATCCGAGAGTTCACCAACAGCAGTGTCGCACGTTTCCCATTGGCTGTAAGCCGTCAGGAAAGGAATGCCGAGGAAACCAACCGCATTTCAGCCTTTATGAATATTGAGGCTTGGCGTAAAAACGAGAATACTGGGTCATTCGACCAACTGACCAAAGGTACGATGCTCACCATTGAAGGCTACTTTAAGCCTGAAGAGTGGACCGACAAGGTCGGTGTGAAGCACAATCGTGTTGTTATGGTGGCTGTCAAGTTTTATCCTCCTATCGAAAAGGAGGATGTTCCTGAAAAGCCGGTAAAGCCCGTGAAAAAAGGCAAAAAATAATTCTTGCCTTATCATGAACAAAGCGATCTTTTGGTCGCTTTTGTTTTGCTCATGACCGGATTAATACGCATCATACTTTTATAAGTGACTGTTGCGATGCCAAGCTCCAAATGAAATCTTCACCCGGTAATACTGTTATACTTAGCTCCACTTGATGAACAGGCAGATTACGATTTTCAATAGAAAAAAGAAGACTCTCTCAATTCCATACCTCTGAGCAGCTTTCCAGTCCCTCTTATAACCATATTTCTTCCCAAAAGTGAGGTTACGTCCGCCGTCCATTAATTTTACAGTGCGAAGTTAAGTCGGACGTGAACCTGCAAGGCGCGTTTCATTTGCAGTCAATGCCGTTCAAATGAAATCCTTCGGATTCCGCTTCCTCCTTGCATTGTTCCCTTCTTCCGCCTTGTGATTTGCACGTAAAATCAAATCCCACCGGACGAGGTAAAAGCCTCTGAAGGGAAGGGAAAATAAAAAATTAGAATGTATGAAACAAATAATTTGGTCAAGTGATGCTCTATTGGATGAAACAGCAAGAGAGTATTATCAAAATTTCAAGCGAGAAGAACTGGACGATGATGCCTACAAGGTCAGCGATGAAGAGTGGTCGGACGAAGTGTATAATGAATTGGGGGATGAGCGGCAGAACCTAAACAAGGATGTCAATGGAGTCATTATTGCATTTGGAGATTTAGGATTGTGGAACGGACGCAAACAAGGCTATCAAATTTTGGGTGACAACATTGCCGGGATATTACAATCTACACAGTATGATGCAGAGTGGTACGGTGACGGCTACGATATACGAGGCCGTATGTCGCACCATGATGGCACGAATTATGTTTTGTACCGTGTCGCTGAAAATCGTGACGACGCAGAACGGATTGCCGCAAAAATCTACAACTATGAAATTGACGAGAATGGTTTTCGCCAAGTTACACGTTCCCTCCACCCCTATGTGGCCGCAGTGTATGGCTGGAAAACTCTACAGGACAACCTCGTTCAGGTAAAATAGCCTGTAACCTGTACTTAAACAAATGCCGTAACGCTTTCTCAAGAGGCTGTTACGGCACTTGTGTTTTATGCCGTATATATTCTGCATAAAATATGGTGGGAAACTATTCCTTTTTACACATTTATGAATGTTCCCGCCCAACTGTTGTAGGTGGCCGCTTGTGCCAGTTTCCTTTTTTAGACTCCGGCCCTCCTTTATAGCCCCATCCAGCTACCCCCTATATTTCTATCCCGCAAGCCTGGTTATTTCCCTGCAAAATTCGATTGCCGGCTGTCCGTCCTGTCAAGGACCGCTGACACTTGCTGCTGTAAAATCTTCCTCTCCGAAATATCGAAGAGTGTATTTTCCGCATCCTCCTTGCCCGTTCTGGCCGCCAATCCCGTGGGCAGAAAAATAATCAACCTTTCGGTACAGGAAGTATCGAAGGGAAATAAATAAAATATTAATCTTAAAATTTGAGGCATTATGACATTCAGAGAATTTATGTTAGAGAACGGTTATGAATTGCAAACAACCTTTTGGAATGATTTTTCCATTGCTGACCGATTTGGTCTTTCGGCGATACAGGACACTTTCAACCGTGCTTTTGAGGAGTGGAAAGAGAACTACAAGTATCTCACGGAACTGGTTTTAGTGCTTAACCATAAGATATGGCAGTATTATGAAACAAGGCCGGAAATTGCGACATTGTATAATACCCTTTGGGCACAAGCCAGTCAATATGCAATGGAGTATCTGAAAGATGACGAGCTAAGCTATTATTATGATGTAACGGATTAAATGTCCCAGCTCCTCCCACAGGAACAAAAGAAAGCCGGCTTTTGTCGGCTGCTCTTTGTGGTCATTCCCTTTTTTATCACTCCGTTTTACCCTTGTATAAAACGAAATTATTTCGTTTCAGGCTGCTACCAGTCAGGACTTGTTTTTTCCTGTGCAAAGGTATTGCCACGGAAAAACATTCAAGTACCGCTACGCTATTTGAACACAATTTTTCAGTAGCTTTCCCGATTTTCAATCGCTCAAATGTCGTATACGCTCCATACCGCAACTGTAAAAATTCTGTCCAAATTCCTTGCCTGCTTTTCCTTAAAGGCAATCTTGAATGCACGTAAAAATCAAATCCCGACTGGAGAAGCCTAAAGGCTTCCGAAAAAAGGGAAAAAAAGAACATGATGTTTAATAGCTAAATTTTAAAAGTATGGAAATTCAATTTGTGATTGTTCGTTCAGAAAATGCAGAGTATTTGTGTCACAATGTAAATGGAACGTATGTGGATGTCAGCGACCCATCAACAGAATTTGTTTCTGGAGAGGATGATTTTCGCTTGGTAGAGCCGGACAGCTCCCTAACGCGGAAAGAATACGAGTTTCGTGGAGAACGCTTTTATCTCATGCCTCAATTTTATGGCAATGGCTGGTTAGCACTTACTTTGCAAAGTGTGGAAGATGAAACAGAGTATATCGTGCTATCCGTCAATTTGGAGAGCATGGATGCACTCGATTTGCCAGACCGTACATTTATTGATGTGAATCATTATCCGGATGCAATGGAGTTTCTGGAGACAAATAATTTAGCGACCTATTCAGGTTACAAGCGTAGAAGCGGATTTGTGGAATATCCAATGGCGGTATTGAATCTTCCTTTGCTTTATCAGCACGCCCCGCAGATTTTCCAAGAGGCGAATATCGAATGTTTTTAAATGGTTTTCTGAAAGTATGGTACTGATGACTACCAAAGAGATACCGTATCGGTTAAATCCTATCGGTATGGTATCTTCTTTTGCCCGAAGACAGGTGGCATCCCCCTTTTTTACAGATTGCTCCGTGCCCACTTTTTTAATTTCCTTGTTTCCCTTTTATAGCAGCGTAACTGCCTGCTTCTCTTTTACAGCCCTTATGTAATGAATGTTGATGTTTCCTGTCGTTATCCAGACTTTCGCCCGGTCTTGTTTTCGTGTGCAAAATTACGGCGAACGAACGCTATCCAAGTATCGCTACGCTATCCGAAATGAAATTTGACGTAATCTTCCTAAATCATAGATTTCGGTATTCATAAAATTTCATTTCCGATTCCTTGCACTGCGTTCCTGCTTCGTCGTTTGGGACGCACATGAAAAACAACCCTTCCGGCAAAGTCGAAAGACTTGAAAAAAGGGAAAATAAAAAACTTAATTAAAAACGAAAACGAGTATGACAATAGAAGAAGTATTACAGCACGATTTAAAATTCAGGTATATGTTATTGGGTCGTTTGCAAGCCGACTGTGAATATTATCTTGGCTTTGGAAACAAAAGTTCTCGTCGTTTGTGGGCTGGTTCTGAAAAGGCACAAATTGAATACATGACGAAAATTCACGACAGCTTCCGAGAAAACGAAAAACCCGAATGGCTGACAATGGAGCAAATCAAAGAATACAGCAATGCTATGGAAGTAACACAAGAATAATTCAAAAAAAATACCGTAATAACCTTTAACGGAGGTGTTGCGGTATTACAGTATTACAAATAAGGGTCGGAGTTTGAGAACATACCCTCTTATAATTGAGAGGGTAATAATAGTCCCTCTTTTATAATTATATCATTCTATTCCTTTTTTATATTTCTGCAAAAGGAATAGCATTCTTCTTTTATATTAATTATTTTTCATTTTATCTCCCATCTATTCTTCATCCTATCACCGGTTTGGTTTTATCAAATGCAAAGGTCGGCTATCGCGCTTGATCCTGCTACTTGAAGTGTATTTCTTACAAAATTCTTCCTTCCTGCGCAAGAGTAATTTGGCAAGAAAAGTTGCCGTATGAAGCTGTATCGACATCCGTTTACCGCATCCATAAATCCCAAAACGGTTCAATCAGTAAAGAACCGACAATAGGAAAAAAAGTTAATAATAACCAATTCTTTAAACATTAAAATCATGCCTAATTATGTAACAAACCGTTTAGAAATAAACGCAGACAGAGAAACAGTACAAAATGTGATGGATTTCTTAAAAGGAAAAACTGATGAAGACAGTACGCCTTGCTATATTGACTTCAACAACATTATCCCTATGCCAAAGGACTTACTGATAGAAGCGTCCACTTCTGGGGAATTTGGTATGCAGTATATCATAGCACAGCAACGTAAACCGTTCAATTCACAGGACGACCTGAAAGTCATTCAATGGATGGAAATTCAGGAGGAAAAAGTCAGGGAAGAAGCATTACAACTTGGAATGACATATCTGAAAAACTGGGGAAAATACGGTTATCCTACTTGGTATGAATGGTCTATCGCTAACTGGGGTACAAAATGGAATGCCTTTAATCAGAATTTTGAAGAACCGAACGTGCTTTGGTTTGATACGGCTTGGGAAGGTGTGCCGCTGCTTATCCAAACACTCTCCGAAATATTTCCGGACGTCGAGTTTCAATATGCCTATGCGGATGAAGACCTTGGTTCCAACGTGGGCAAAGGGACTATCCGAAATGGAGAAACCGACATGACATTCCCCGATAACGGAAGTAACGATGCCTTTGAAATTGTCTTTTTCGTAAAACCGGGATTAGAGGAATACTTGGAACTGACAAACGAGGGGTATAGGTGGAAAGCCTAAACATCTCCGGACAGACAATATCCGACATGTATTCAGGGTATATCTCAACCGATATATCCTGGACTCCTGTTGCCGGAAGCTCCGTTTATATTTATTCCATTCCACTTCCTTTTTACAATTTCACGCCTCTTGAACCAGTCTTTTTTGACCGTATTTACCCATCCCTTGGCTGGCCTACTTATCATCTTTGAAGCTGCTTTTACTGAAACCGCCAAACACGCCCTTCAAGAGCTTGCCGACAACCCAGAATACCAGCAATACAATTATAATATCTCCCATAAGTCTTACTTTTATAGTTTTAACAATAATAAAAATACAAAATAATAACCGAAAAACAAATATACGATCCTGATTATCTGAAAATTCTATCAGGAGTCACCTTCATTTGTTCCGTCCTCTTTCGGGTTCTGTTTGACACGCGGACCGCTGGTTTGGCCACGATCAAGTTTTACGCCATATTTATTGAGTATGCGCCAAATAGAACTTTTGCTGCTAAAACCGCTTGCAGCCCAAATGTCATCGAAAGAATGCCCGTTGATATACATATCCACGATTGTCTTATCTCGTTCAGCTTTAGGTAATACCTTCGGCACAGCCGGGGCTTTGATATTCTGGCGTAACTTCTCGACATGAGCGGAATATTTTCGTAGTGCGGCAATTTCTTCCGGAAATGCCCCTATTATCCACAACACATCGGCTGCTGTCGTACCGGGGAATAATTCACCGCGAGTATCAACTCTGTCATGAATGGATATGACACGTACAATTTTGATACGGCATAGTTCGATGAACGCGGCCAGTTCTCTTAAACCGCGTGCAGCATTGCTGAATTTGGATATGACTATTTCATCGCCCCTTTGAAGATTCGCCATAAGCTGTTTCCACATAGGTCTCAATGTTTCATGTTCAACTGTTTCCTCTACGATTTGTACACAACCATATCGCTGCATCCATTCTCTCTCAGCATCAAAACTGTCATTATTTTCCTTGAATATATAGCCAACTTTTGCCATTTTAATATACACTGTTTTGATAACAAGTGCAAATATAGCACTTTCATTTTAATCTAAAATCATATCGTGGCAAAAATCTCGCTGAATCCTTTTTTTAGCTTTTTTTCTTGCACTTGTTTTCATTGATAATCATATTATTAATATGATACCAAAAATTATACTAAATGCGATATAAAAGGGCTTTTACAATAAAAATAATATATAGATTTGCATCGTTAAATATGAATTGTTAAATATGAAAATTTTAAAATCATACTACAAGACTCCATCATTTTTGACTGGAAGATGTATCGTTTCATTGGCCATATTGGGCCTGATATCATGCAGCGATAGAAATGGCAAATCATTGTCTGAAGCTACGAACGATCCTGCCGGAATATACAGGGAGTACTTGTACAATATACGACGTCAGAAAGATTCCTCATTTCAAGTATTGACCAAGCATATCCTACAATGGCAAACAGTAAAAGACTCTGTTTTTAGGTATCTCCGGAATGATACGCTCAGCCACCCCCATTCCAATCAGCGTGAAGAGTGTATCAGACTGCATGATTCTATCCGCACTGAGTTCTCACGCTTAGCCCTCTCAAAGACGCGTACTTATCAGGAACTTTTGGCTCTCAAAGGAGAGTTCTCACCTTATAACAATGATGAGGAACTGCATCATGCCGCTGGAGAAATCCGCCCGTTTTTCAACTCACTGGATAATCTTCCGCTTCATAAGGGTAACAAAGAGGAAATCCTTGCGGCTTACCGTATGTTACTGACCCGAACTATCCGTAACGGCATACATAGCCGCAATGAACTGATTACTTATATCACTAAAGAAGATGCTATATTCCGTGCGTTCCTCTCTCACTTGCACGATTTCGAAGGTGAGAGTATGGCTGACATCACACGTGGTACTGAACAGTGTTGTTCGCAGATATTCTTTGCCGCTGAGAGAAAGGAGATTACCTATCGGGAGGCTATGCTTTATTTGACAATGCGCACCAATCGTCGCCAAATACAAAATATGCAGATTTGTATAGAAGATGTTCGGAACAAAAAAATCAAGACTTCTTCGCAAGCACATGCTTATATATGGATGCTTATCCACCCTTATACTTCACTGGACGGATTCTCTATGACATTGCTTTCCGATAAAGAACGGAAACAACTTGACAGGATGGCGGCACAGACACCTGTGGCGTTCAAAACCTTGAGCCGAATCCTGCAATCGGAAAGTGGTCAACTGACTGAACTGCCAGGAATGCTTATGGATATTTTCATACAGACGCTCTAACAATATAAAAAATGAATATGTTACGACATTTTTTCAATGACTTTATGACATTTGTCCCTCTGCAACTACCGCAACTACTCGATGTGACGATAATGGAGGAAGCACAATTCTACGGTGACTACGCCCTACTGACCTTCCCGCTACGCGACCCTTACGATTTGGAGGAAGTGATGGATCTGTTTGAGGACGATATGGAGCTTATAACTCTCTACCACCACATCCCCACGCACGCTGACAAATTCGGGCATAGCACCTGTGCATACTCCAACCCGGCATTTGGACAGATGTTCAAGATGAATTGCAAGACAGATGCAGACGGTAAGGTAAATAGCATTCTTGTCACCATCTATGATTCTCTTGAGCAGATGTACGGCGAGCTGTGCCTTGATTTGGATCTTCATTCCAAAAGTGGCACATTCAAGTATAAGAAGAACAAAGACGATCTCTTGATGGATTTCCTTTAATGGTCATGTTATGCGGGACACACTATACCGACAAATGGTTTATTGGATTAGGGAATACCGGACATGGATAGAGGTTGTTGATGACAATTTCTATAAGGAGTATGCTTTGTCAAGAAACGGATATATCAATTACATTGTTTCCCGCACGTTGGTACTGCGGGCTTGCAAAGACAAAGGCTCATACGCCAAAGGCATGACATGGACAATTCCGGAACATAAACTGGATAAGGCATTGGCAGCCTACCGTAAGCAGGAGCATACGTTCAAGCAACGTATTAAGAAAGCAGCGATATACCTTTCACCGAGGGACGCCGAAGTTATCATCCTATTGGCCACCCACAATATTGTCCAATTAGAGTTGATGATATCCCCCATTCAAATACGCGAGAAACCCTATTATTTATGATTTGGAATATACTACAACTTATCTTCTGTATAACGCTTTTCGTATTGCCATTAGCATTGTACAAAAGCCACCGTTCTTTTATGGTAAGGTTCTACGATGCTATGATACACAGTGTAAAGGCTCGTAAACTATATGTACAGGTCGTATTGATTCTGCTATTGCTCTTCCACTATGTTTACATCAGCGGACATGTTGGCGAGTTCGGTGTTTTTCTTTCAACTGCTATCTGTGCCACTATATATTCATTTAGGAGAGCGGACAGATTGTTAAGAGGTTTATGTGACCGACCATGTATGTTTGTCATACTCTCATTGGTGGCTTTGGCCATCAGTTTTGTTCCACACTTGTACACAACGGCGGTAACTGCCGCCTATCTTCTTTTGGCTGCCCTGTTCTATCCCTCTGTTCGGGTTATGACCGAATTTCAGGACATAGGCATAATCTCTGAATGGATGAAATTCCCCAGACTATTAGCCGAAAGTTATTATGACCATCATCACGCGATATTGCCGCAAGATGCGGATAGCGGCAACACTGATATATCCGCACAGTAGTAATAATTAAAAAATGAAATGAAAATGAAAACCAAGCAGAAAATAGCTGTCCCTATATTGGCAGACAGAGAAGTATTTGACTACCTCAAGGAGAAAGTCGGTGAACGAAAAACAAAGACAGAAGCCTTCTGTGATTTATTGGATAAATCTTTGGCAGGTTTTGTTTCCCCTTTTTTTAAGGAACAAAGGCTACGAACTTCAACCCAACCAGTGCCACGTGACTGTTTCTGACCTTTCATCGGAATGGCATTGGCATAGGGCTACTGTCCGTTCTTTTTTGGATGTAATGGAAGAGTTCGGCTTGTTGAATCGCATCCGGCTTTCCAAAAGCGTCATCATTACCATGACTGTGCAAACCAGCCAATCCACGGAGTCTTGCAATGGACAGAAGAAGTTGAACCTTGCAGAACAGCTACGTGAGGCATTGTCCGATTGGATAATCGGCAAAGTGTCCCTTGACGAGATCGGAATCAAGTGTGAGCAACTTGTTCGTCGGGCAATGGATGAAGCTGGCATATGCGATAGCTGCCCATCTCCGGACAGTATCATTCGCATCAATCCGGCAGCGGATGATGATGAACGAGCTGTCAAGATTCGTATGGTAGCTTTGGAGTGCATTACATTTGCCGCTATACAACGGGCACTGCGTAAGTCGAGATTCGATGACAGTACAGAGTTTATGGACTACTTCCGATTGGAATTGTATGGGGACTGGACAGGACTTATTGCAACTTCGAAAGGTATTGCCGGGCTTATTCTTGATGTAGATAGGGATGAAAATTCCGATTATGATGAAGATGACAGGGAGTTCCTTAAAACGCTTTTTAAGCCTTTTCTGGCATTTGCGGCAAAGGCACAGGAGGCAACGTATCAGATTGGAGGTTGAAAACAGAATGTATAACCGCAACAATCCACTTTTGTATCCAGTGAAGCCCCCCTGCCAGTTATAGAAGGCATCCGGGCTTGCCCGCCTGCCACGAACAAAGGGAAGGGGGAGCCTAATACCCCACCTGCCTGACGTTGGTGGGAAGGGTGTCCGAACAAGCAGCAAGCTGGGACACGGTAGATTGTCCGAAACAATATGAAAAACGTATGGCAAATCAAAAACAGGTACTCGACGTGCAGGTGTCGAAAGGGATTACCACCGCCCAAAGTAATGAACATCTGCGTGACCGTAGTGAAAAGGCAGAGAAGTACGCTATGAGTAAGGGAAATTATGATCCTACGCGTAAACGGCTGAACTTCGAGATTGCGCCCGGAGGTAAAATACATCCCATCGACACAAGCCGTAGCATTCCCAAACGGATGGCGGACATATTAAGTCACCGTGGAATCAAAGATCCTAATGAGGGGCTGCTCGAGCCAAAATACCGCACGGTGGTAAATATCATCTTCGGCGGTTCACGGCAGCGAATGCAGGAACTTGCTTTCGGTACGCAACAGGTGGACTTTGAAAAAGGTGCGGACAATACCCGCATCGAACGGAAGCGTGACATTGAACGCTGGGCCAAGGATGTTTATTCATTCGTTTGTGGCAGATATGGTGAGCAGAACATCGCTGCATTCATTGTACATCTGGATGAATTGAACCCGCATATCCACTGTACGCTTCTGCCAATCAAGGATAGTCGCTTTGCGTACAAGGAAATCTTCGCCGGTAAGGATAAGTTTGAATATAGTGCAAGAATGAAACAACTTCATACGGACTTTTTCGCAGAAGTCAATACAAAGTGGGGAATGTCAAGAGGAACAAGCATATCCGAAACGGGTGCACGGCACAGAACGACTGAGGAATACCGCCGAATGTTGTCTGAAGAGTGTACAACAATCGAGGATAATATCAAACTCCATCAACAGGTATTGGGTGAACTTCAATCAGACATCCGGTTGGCAGAACGCAGAGTCAAAGGGCTTACGACAATGGTTAGCAATCTTGAAAAGCAGAAAACTGAAAAAGAAACCTTGTTATCGGCAGCCGAGTACAATTTAAAAGAAAACAAAGGCAATGCGGCAGAATTGGCAATCCAAATACAAATGTTGGAAAAAGAGCTGCAAGGAATCATCAGGCAACTGGCAGACAAGCAGGAAAAGTTGCAGACGGCTGACCGGCAACTCATCGAACTGAAAAAGGATATGGGAGCCATTGAAGAACGTACCGAAGAACTCAAAGAGGAGGCCTATCAATATTCCCGTGATGTACACTCCAAAGTGGATAGCTTGTTTAAAGACGTCCTACTGGAGAGTGTAATCAGCGAGTATCGTAACGCATCGGCACAAATGAATGTTTCAGAACGGCAGCTCTTTGACGGTTCACTGGTACAGTCTATCGCCGAGCGGGGTACGGAAATCATGCACTGTGCGACAATGCTATTTCTCGGAATGGTAGATGATGCCACTACATTTGCCGAATCACATGGTGGTGGAGGCGGAGGGAGTGACCTCAAATGGGGACGCGACGAGGACGAGGACAATCGAGCATGGGCACTTCGCTGTATGAGGATGGCGAGCCGCATGATGCGCTCGACTATCGGCAAGAAATCTAAACGGTAAATGGCATACGCCTTACACCAGATTAAAAGTATAACTAATGAAATCATTGGAATATGACGAAACAAATTATTTTCATCTTCGCTTTGCTCTGCACGTTGCAGGCACAAGCAAGTGTACAACCCGTACAGAAGGACACTGTACGACACACTATTCATTATGAAGTAGCGGAATTGCTTCAACCGATGCAGCCCGTCTATCTCAACGGGGTGCTACTTCCGGCATCTCGAACCGGCAACTGGTTTGTTAGCATATCCGGAGGTGCGACAGTTTTTCTTGGTACACCTCTCGGTTGTGAAGACCTTTTTGGACGAGTGAAACCTTCGTACAGCCTCGCCGTCGGCAAATGGTTTACTCCTTTGGTCGGCGCAAGGGTAAATTATAGTGGCTTGCAGTTTAAGGATGCACAATTATCTACGCAGGACTACCATTATATCCATGCAGATCTCCTGTGGAATCTCCTTGGACGCAGATATGCCCGACAGGAACAGGTACGTTGGAGGCTTGCACCCTTTATGGGTGTCGGTCTGCTACATAACGCCACCAACGGGAACAATCCCTTTGCGCTTTCTTACGGCATACTAACACAATACCGTATTTCCAAACGGGTTAGTGCTATGCTGGAACTCTCTAACACAACTACATTCCAGGATTTCGACGGATATGGCTATCCAAACCGTCTGGGCGATCACATGCTTTCGCTGACTGCCGGATTCACCTTTCATCTCGGTAAGGTCGGCTGGAAGCGCGCGGTGGATACGGCACCATACATCCATCGGAACGAACTGCTTGTCGATTATGGCAACTTCCTTTCGGAGGAGAACAGGCGTTATGTGGGACGTCACAATCAAGATAAGCGAACACTCGTGGAATTAAAGAAAATTCTGGAAATCGAAGGACTACTCGATACATATAGCCATATCTTTGACAACGACGATATAACCGGATGCAGATATCCTATAAATAATTATAGCGGTTTGAACTCGCTTCGTGCAAGATTGAAGCATAGCTATTGGGACGGGTCGTCACCTCTTGACACGACTATTCTTCAGACAGAGAATGGAAAGCCATCATATAATTACACGGCTTCCCGAAATGTGCAGTCCGCCCATCAGGACACCCTCGCTATGGATTCCACGGTTCTTTCATACGCTGATGGAGAGTGCATCGGTACACCCATCTATTTCTTTTTTGCTCTCAATACGACACATCTGACGGATACCTCACAGAGGCTTAATCTTGACGAACTGGCTCGTGTAGCTAAGAAATACAGTTTATCCGTGAGGGTAACTGGTGCTGCTGACAGTTCTACAGGAACATCAAGTATCAATGATTCTTTGAGTATATCGAGAGCAGGTTTTATTACCGCAGAACTGGAACAACGTGGAATACCAGCCAAGCGGATTATCAGAGTTAGCAAAGGTGGAATTGCCGACTATACGCCCGTGGAAGCCAACAGACATACGAAAGTGGAGTTGTTTTTTCCAAAAGCGAAATAGAAATTTCGCATAATTGATGTTTAACTTTGTCATAATCAATGAAGCCTCTCCGCTGTGAAGCGAAGAGGCTTTTTCGATATGGTACACGTGAAGTTCGCCATTTTCCTACTGTCAGAACCAGAATGAAAATTATTTCGATGCTTCAAGTGACTCTTTTCTGAACTGTTTGAGAAGTTTTTCAAGTTCAAGTGATACTTTGCGGGCACGAGTTCCGGCAGCTTTGTTGCCTTTCTCCATCTGGAGGTTGGCATCTTTTGAGAATTGATCGAACAATTCACAGATTTGTGTAAATGTTTTTTCCATTGTTATGTTCTTAATATTATATAATACGCTGGCAAAGATAGCAAAAATATTTTTTTAGGACTTATATTAGCTCTGTTATATATTTCGCCTATAATATGATACCCCTTTTTATGTTTTTCCATTCTGAGTATTCCCTTATCGCACCATCGGCAAATCTGGCCGAAGAGATTTTATATGCAAAGGTACAGTGTCCGGACGATTGTCAAGCACCGCTATGCTAACGGTTCCTGGATATTTTACGGCAGCCTTCCTCAAATCAAAGATTGACTTTCAGTCCCCTTCTCATTGCAAGGTATAAAAGGACAAGCCTGCTTCTGCTCTTACATTCGAAGGTTGGGTATTCCGTTCCATTCCATTTACTGTTTACTTGTCTTATCGCCCTTATTCCACTGTTAATCCTGCATAAAAATCAATCCCCGGCAAGAAGCCGAAAGAGCTTCAAGCAAAGGGAAATAATAAATCAAAGAATATGGGAAAATACGATTTTATCAAGTTGGGTAATCTTCTTTATTGGCATGACCCAGATAGTGGTCTGTCTAATGGGGTTTACCAAGTGGCTTCTATTCCGGAAAACATTGAAGAGGATAGCGTTATTTTGATTGCATCTGATACTTCGGAAGCGGAGGTTTTTCCTTCTGAATTATCACCGATACATACCGGTAGAAGTCATAAAGAAGACTTTTTGCGTTGGAAAACAGAACGTGAAGCTGAAGGTATTGAGTTTTACGACCACCTTTCCAAGGTGATGGATACGGAAAACGACTTGAGTGTGGGAGATATGGTGGCGTTTACAAACGATTATGGAGTGATATTTGGACCTTGTGAGGTCTTAGCTTTTGGGAATCTCTGTAATAGTGGCAGATGTGTATATATTGACAGTGATTCTTATTGGTTTCCTAACCGTCCCGACCAACTCACCATCATGAGAGGTGCGGAATGACAATAACATATCCACCTGTAGCCAAAGCGGGTGGATAGCATTTCCTTGTATTGTATATTCAGCCCGATTACTCTTATAGCCATGCTCCACCGAACTCCCACAACCGGTCCTATTCCTTTTTTACTCGTCGTACTCCGTTTCTAAACAGTATAACACATTTATTGGCCTGACATTCTTGAAATTCACAACGGAAACGGCTTGGTTTCCGTGTGATGAAACACTTGAACTGGTATGTGAGAAATTCCCAACACTATGTTATTTCTATCAATCGGAAGAGTCGGGTCTGGCGGAGTACTGGACAAATGACCAAGAGAGTAAATACTTTCCCGAAAAGTACATTGCAGACCTATGTACTCCAGACGACAAATGGTACAAGGAATATTTTGTCAACCAGACAGAAGTATTCAAGTGGTTTGAGGTGATAAGCGGTCAGTCTGTCGAATCAATAACAGAAATTCTTGCTATTGCCGAACAACGGAAAGATGAAAACGACAATTCTTTCTGTAACATCTATGAATATGCCGCAGGCTAAGACTAATCCGATGCAGAAAACGAAATGACGGTATGCTGACAGCGTGCAGCGAACTATCATTATCCGATAAGCTTCTCTGATTTCATGCAGATTGGAGACTTTGTCGCCTTCAGTCCTTTTATACAGTCTCAGAGTGCTTCTCCAGTCTTTTATAGATATTCTTTATATCGCACATCGGCAGTTCTTATCTGAGAGATTTTGTATGCAAAGATACAGCTTTAGAATGGTCGTCAAGTAACGCTGCGCTAACAGTTCCCGGATACTTGTGGCAGCCTTCCGCATATCGAAGATTTGGGTATTCCACTTCATTCCATTCACTGTTTACTTGCCTTATCCATCCTTTCCTTGCTGTCAATTTCGCATAAAAATCATTCCTGACAAGAAGCCGAAAGAGCTTCAAGTAAAGGGAATAAAGTTTAATCATTTAAATTTCAAAATTATGCACAGCCGAATTTTTCAGATTTCTAAAATGTGGATAGAAAAAGAAAACTATCTGAATGAAGACACTCTCCATCAAGGAGATGGCAGTTTCTATGACTATTGTGCGGAGATAGATGACGAAGAACGTAAGGAGGATATTCGTTATTTGGTCAATACTGCTCTACCAAAAGATATGTTCGAACTTGTAGGTGATGACACCATACGCTACATTGGTGGTGTGGAACAATGGAAAGAGAACTTTGTGACTAACATCCGTAAGAAAGCTGAAGCTATTACGACGGAAAATATGTTGGAGTTTGTAGGCCCTGTTTATCAACTTGAAAAGGCATTGGAAAATCCATTGGATATTGCGTATCATTTCTATTTGGACGGAGAGGGATACCAGTCATTTGCCGAAAAATCTTTTGCATTTATGGAGTTTGTCTGTACGCTTGAACCGGGAACGATACTCTATATCGGAGGAGTCATCGACTATCACTTCTGATACTCCATATAATTTTTTTAAAGCCACCCGCAACTCAAGCGGGTGGTTATCATCTTCCTATATAACAGTCCGGTTACTTTTATAGACCATGTTCTGCCGAACCTCTGTTACCAATTCACAGCCTCTTTTACCGATTCTATATTACCTGTTCTAATTGTATTACATTCTCACAGTCCCGACATGCACCATTGTTTGTTTCGTGCGCAAAGGTACGGTGGCAAACGATGTTCAAGTACCGCTGTTGCTACCTGAAATGAAATTTGACGTAACCTTCCGCAATCACAGATTCCGGTATTCATAAAATTTCATTCCGGTTACTTGCTCATAGTTCTTGCATCCACCGTTGAAAATGCACATGAAACAACCTCTTGGGTAAAGTCGGAAGGCTTCAAGAAGAGGGAAATAAAAAACAACTTAAAAAAATAAATGCAATGAGAACTAAAACACTCTACAGATGCGATGCACAGAAAATAGACATCAGTCGTTTCCCTAACTTTCACATAACAGGAAGTATAACCGGAATGAAGAAACTCTATTATGGCAAGAATGCTCTATTGGTACGTTGCGGAAGCTGGATTTACAACGTGTCAAGTGAACCCGAAGTTTATTATAATATAGCACATTAGTAGTATGAAAAAAGGTTATAAAAAAGATTTTCAGAGTTGGAAAGGTATAGTAACTCTAAAATTACTTTGCTGCAATATAGCAGCAGGTCGTTTTGATTGGAAGAAATATTGTACGCCACAGCCTTATTGTGGTCAGGAGATTTGCGTTATACCGCTACATTGTTCTTATGGACAGATAGGCTACACTGTGTATTTCCCTTATTCTGATATGCCGGAAGTGGAATACGATTGGGAAATGAACAAATTAACTATTGACAAAGAGAATTGGGAGAATTATTTACAGAATTAATATTAAAAATATGGCACAGAATTTTTATACCAAATGGCAGAACGCAATCCTTGCAGATGCAGGAGTCTATGTTTCAAAAAAATACCGCAGTTTCCAAACGGCCTTAGTACGTGAGATTTCCAAGTACGCAACAGCCGTTGGCGCAAAAGTAACATTCAACTTAAAGGGGCATTATAATACCTCTTGTTTCATAGAACGTAACGGTAAATTCGTTTACATCAGTCACTCTTCCGGTTTGTCCCGAATGGGTAGCGGTGTAAAAATAGAACTCGATTCTTTCTTAATCCGGACAGCCCAACACGCGAAAGATTACAGAGGGGGACATAATCAGTATTGCGATATAACAAATTTACAGTCTATGATAGATAATTTGTTAGAGTAATAAAATAAATTCAAGAAAAGGTACGGAGCAAACAGCTCCGCATCTTTTTCCGTTTTATCGGCGCATTCCGCCGCTGTACTCTGCTTCTTGTAACTCTTCCCGGTATTCCTCCATATTATTCAGCTTTTCGTTCACGGTTTGCAGGTTGGCATCCAACGAAGCATTATGGTCGTATGGGAAACGATGTTGTGCGACAAGTCCCGCATTAGTAACCGGCCCGATATCTATCATGTCGGATTCTTTATTATAGCTGACATACAGCACATCACCATTCGGCATTTCAAATGCAGGAATCTTTTGTTGTGTCATGATAGCGAATTGTTCCGCAGCCATCTCCTTGGCTACCCCTTTTAATGTATCTCCAGCATGTTCGATACCATAACGCCTGATATGGTCGCGTACTTCCTTTTCCGTGAATTTCAGCATCACTTCATAAGTTCCCCCGACACTCCCATTGTACACCACAGCAAAATCCTTGTCCTCAATCAAAAGATTGTCTCCTCGGTTCTGTATGGGAGAAGAATAAGTATATTCTTCGTTAATGCCGTTACCGTCATAATACTCCTTGGCGAGAGTCAGCAGTCCTTCGTAGTCCCCCTTATCCTTGAATGCGTCCAACCGCATCGTGTCATCGGTAAGCTGAAGATAGGCCACGGAAGAATAATACACTTTTTCTTTCGGTGCTACTGTTTGCTCTTCATCAATGTTCTGCTCCAATTCCAGTGCAATCTTATCCACCTTTTGGGTAATCAGAGAAGCCGCTCTTTTCACATCCAACAGAGTTGTCTTGATGAATTGTGGCGATTCCTTCAATTCGTCGAGCCATCCTTTGAGGTAGGCACAACTGTCCTCTTTTATATGTTTCGTCATGCCGTAACGTTGGGCAACCAATGCGCTGCCTAACTCGGCTACCAATTCTTCGCGCGCATACTCTGCCGAGCCGAAAGTTGTCGGCTTGATACGGTCGAGAACTCCTTCCGCACCGGTCGAGTGTGTCATCTCATGGAATAGTGTTCCATAGAACGCCTCTCCAGATTTGAACTGTTCCTTTTCCGGCACAACGATTTCATTTCTCGATATAGAGTAGTAAGCGTTATCCTGATGCTGTGGTTTGATCGGACAAATCCACAGATTGTCCTTTATCAGCGCATCGACGGGAGCGAAGCTGAAATACTCTCCGTTCTCAATCTTCGGTAGCGAATACTCCTTTTCGAGTTTTTGCCACAGCTCCGGTCTTGCCTCCTGCAAGTTGGTCTGTGCCACGTTAAAGACTCGGAATACCTGCATCTTAGGATAAACATTGTATTCCTTCTTCTCGTTATCAGATAGTTTTTTGTAGTCATCATACTTAATCTTCTCACCAGAATCCTTGTGTATGCAGGTGAATGTAGTCAGCATGATTGGGAATGATTTCTCTCCACGAAGTACAGAAACACGAGGTTTCTCCTGATTGTCCTTATCGGATTTGTTGAGCCGTTGTACACACTCAAAAGTGCAGAAGCGCGGAATCTTGTAACCTTCCTTTTCACAATGTATAAGCAACATAATGGCATTCATGCCATTATACTCGCGTCCGGAAAGATTGCAGGGCCATTGTAACGCTTCTTCTGTGAACCATGGCTTTCTCCAATCCTTACGGATACTCTCGATTTTCTCAATCATCATTTCAGCGAAGAGGTCTAATGCTTTATCTTCGCTGTTCGGCCCGTCCGTGTGCTGTTTTTTATATCCGGCCATATCCTTTACTGATTGGAATTAGACGAATCTGCTACATACTGTACAAGTTCTTCCACCTTGCATGAAACATTCAGCTTTCCGTTATATGCCGAAAGGGATATTTCACCTTTGGCATCCACTCGCACGCCCGGCTGTAACCATGCTTCGCGTTCTTTGCCAAAACAGAAAAAACGTACCCATTGGTATTCAAAGCCATCCTCTACTTTCTCCGTACTGAATGCCGAAAACATTGTGTAAGGCTGGTCTTTCTTATCCCTTTTTTCCTCGATATGCTGCCCGACCTTACCTCGAAATACTAATTCGCCCTTGACCGTATCTTTCGCATCTGCCGTAGCTGTACGAATTTCGTTAATAAAAAGATTGAAATAAAGTTTGTCACCACGGTGTTTGAGATACATTGTCCCCGAAACCTCGATGCGGGAACCATTTCGATATTTGGAAACCTCCTTTCCGGCAGTATCTTTGCTGACATCCACCTCAATAGGCATAGTCTTCCCGTCAGTGTCAGGGATCATTACTCGAAGAGGAAAAACCAGGAACGTTTTCCCTTCCTTATTGGTGCGTATCGACGCATCACGTCCGATAACGCCACATACCGTAACATTACATTTTATCATTTCTATTGTCTTTTAATGTGATACATAATCACCCGACAACTGTGTTGCCATGATTTGTTGTTGAACTGCTAAATCATTGCTCTTAATCGGGTGCTCGTATCATTGCCCAGATCAGCCATCCGGCAAGGAACAGTTGAACGCTCACGATAATGAGCGTTGCTACCCAGCCGAAGAGTTGGTAGCAGAGCAGGACATACAAGGCAAGGTAGGACAGTCCGAACAGACATCTGCATAGCTGTATCATCACGCATTTTACCATATCGCCACGCTTCTATCTTTTTAGGTTCTCTGTCTGTCCCTGCTGTTGGGACATCCCTTGTTCAAAATTCTGTGAAGCCGCTTCCGAGAGGATAACCGTATTCAGCATACCGGTTACACGTATCCTTTTGGCTTCTTCTGTGAGAGTATTGTTATTCAGTGTTGCCGACAGACGGCTTAACTCCGCAGTAGTCAACTCACGTGACATGCGCAGTTCTCCATTGTTCACTCGCAGAATAGCCTTTCCATTTTCACTGATTGCCAGTTCGCAGTTTTTCATGCCCGGTAATAATGATTTCAGATTGATGCGTCCACTATCCATTTGTTTGGATATGGCAGTCTTTTGCTCCTCCTCGTTCTTGTTGTCGATTTGTACGGCCAATAGCATAAGGGAACTAAAGGCTGTCATCGCCATCTCTACTATAGGGTCATTGCATCCTGACATTCCCACACCGCTATCCTCTGACGAAAGCAACTTCTTCATCCATCCGTCGGGCGAAAGGTTTTTGCCGGCGGCATTCTCTTCTGTTCCTTTATATCGGGTGAGCAGGCTGTTCCCGTTGTACAACACTTCCAATTTGATATTACCTTTCTGTGCGATTTCAGTCAGATAAGCCGCAGGGTCGATGTCACGCTTTGTTCCGTCTGCATAGAAGTTTGTCACGCCGAAATGTAGATGTTCGCCCGTTGTACGTGTACCTGTGTTGCCCGATGTGCCGAGCTTCCCACCGGCTTGTACTACATCACCGACCTTTACAGTAACCTCCTTAAGGTGCATATAAGTACATTGTACCTTGCTGCCATCCGTTCTGGTATATTCCACAGTCAGCGATTTTCCACCGGGCGTGTTCTTATTCTGATTCACAGCCACCACCTTCCCGTTGTTCTCAGTAGCCAGTACCGCATCGCCATTGCAACGGATATCAATTCCCTTGTGCATCTGTTGTTTCGTGTTGTCCATCGGATCTTGCCGCATACCGAAAGGCGAGGTAACAAAAAGAAACTCTTCACGCTCTACCGGGAATGAGTACTTCGCACCATACTCTGAATTTTCAGACGTTCGGAGAGGATTATGTTCCGTACCGAACCGCTTACCCTGTGTCTCCATTTCCTGCATCACCAGTTTGTCATACTGCTGTAAGCCATTTTGCTCTATAATCCGTTGCAGACTCTCGGCATATTCTCCGCCTGTGGCATAACCGGCCTGTTCGATATTTTGTGTCCAACCCTTGTAATCGTCGGGCGAAAGTGCAAAACATTGGGCATAGCGGCTGTTTTCTTTTAAAAAACGGGAGTGGTGTTCGTATGAATCACCCACACTGTCATAACTGCAAAACTTCTCATTCGGCTTATCGTCAGTATATATACCATACCTTCCTCCTTCGGCAATCCATGCAGGCGTAGCCTTGATGCCAAAATGATTGTTCTCGTTTTGCGCCAAACGGCTTTGCCCGTTGGAACTTTCCAGTATGCCTTGTGCCAACGTCACGGATGCGGGGATTCCGTACCGGCGCATCTGCTCCATAGCATACTCTGCATATTTCATTGCGTATTGTTGGTTCTTGCTCATTTCCTTACTCCTTATCTATGAAAACCTCTGTGTGTTTCTTGTTCCTCCATGTCACTTATAGCAACCCGTGCCCCGGCACGGACGAGCTTAGACAGATAGTTGTCGAGCTGCTCCGTTGAAAATTCCGTTGAAGCCGTAATGTCCCCTTCCGGATACTCTTTTAGGGTTATGCCCAATATCTTTGCACCCTGTACCGCATCTTCGTTATAGAGCCGATAACCATCTTTCGTGCGAAGCAGTTGCAAGGCATCGGGATGATTCGCTTTAAGTTTGTCCCACAACTGCCGTTCCGGTGAAATACCCTTGTTGTCTGATTCCGTCCGTTCCTGCGCTACCGTTTCTATCGGCCACAACTCTGCTTCTTTCTGTTGTTTCTCTCCGGTGTGTGCCTCCTGCGATTGTCCTTTTTGTAGTACGTCTGCGAATAAGGTAGCTGCCAAATGACGTTTGTAGCTGTCACGCTCTTCCGCTATCCACATCCGCTGCCACTGTTGCGGAGTGACACTTCGGGCAGGCTGTTTCTGCCCATCAATAGTTGCGACGCATTGTATGCCGTCTTGTTTGGTTTTGAAAACCGAAACACGCTGGATACGGTTCAAGTCTATTTCCGGCATTTCGCTGCTGAACAAATCCACCTTCAGGTCAGGTTTGACCTCGGCCAGCGCATAATACTTGTGCGCCAGTTCCATCCGAACCTTACCGATGTTATCCATTGCTTGCTTGAGTGTTGAAAAGAAGCGGTTTATATCTTCTTTATCAGGATAGATGCTATATCCGCTCTTATTTTCGGGTTTGATATAAAGTGCCCATCGTTTCTTATCATCTTGAATCATCTCTACGTGGTCAAATCCGATCTCATTCGCCTGTTTGACCGCTGACGCCACGTCCAGTGTGGAGAGCTTCTCCATTGCCCAATTCTTCAGCCGGGCCAGCATAATTATCTTCTCGGCAAAATAACTGTCATCGGGTCGATAACCTAATGCACCATCCGTATTGTAGAAGCGTACCTGCTCGATTCCATCTTTCTGCAACGCTCGCATGATACGTCCCTTGTTCATTCCCGGTATCTCGTTATCTGCCTCTGTAGAAGCCCCTGCTGGAAGAATTACATCTGCGGTTTTTGCCTGTGGGTCAATAACAAGCACAATTTTTTTCGTTTCTTTATCCGGATGCTGCCGAATCTCGTTCGACACAAAATAATGTTTGGGCATTTGCTCCTGCATGGTTGAAGTGTCTCGCCGGTTGCGCATGGTGGCGTATTCGATTTTCTCGCCCCGTTCCGCTTTATTGATTACTTCGATGGCATTGTTTACGTCACTTTCGAGAGCGTCCATCAAGTTCGGGTTCTCTTTTAGCTCCCGGCACCAGTATTCCACTGTCTTCAGACTTTCTTCAGACAACCGTGCTGGCAACCCCAGTTCCAACATTTTAATCCCTGAAGCCAGTTCCACTACCAACCGTTCCTGTCTGACAGCATCCTCCGAAGGAGCCACACCGTTCTTCATCACCATACCTTCACGCGCTAATCGTTGTTGGTGTCCGGTAGCACTCACGATTTGCCGCAAGGCTTCCTGTATATAGTCGTGATAATGTCTGAACTCTCTTTGTCGCGGCATATAGACCGCATCCTTATCTGTTTCGTAGTGGGGTACACCGCTTCCATCCAAACGAACAGGCACAAGGTTGTCTCGCATCCTCAGTAGGAAGTCGTTGAATTGAATATGCAACCGTCGGTTGTCAGCTTCCGTATATCCTCTTTCCACTGCACTTCCATACCGCCGCAACGTCGTTTCGTATCGCTCCTTATCCACGTAGGGTAGTGTCGTCTGGTCAATGTTGAACAAAGTGCGAATTTCACGGTTATGTACACCTTTATATAATTTTTGTTCCTCTTCATACAGTTTCATGTAGTCATCACGACTGATAACCTGTTCTGGATTATTGCGGTGAACGTACTTGTTCCAATTATAAAACAAAAATGGAACGCCTTGCTCATTCTCACGCACCGAGGCTCCTTGTGCCTTGGCATCGCTGAATAGCGTGAACTGGTTGGTTTTGCATCCATTTTTATCAGAATGCAGCGTCATGAATAGTGCATTGAATGCGCTGACAGAAACACCCTTTGGATAGAAGCGCGGGTATCCCTTTCCTGATGCGTTGAGCCAGTGTCCACCGGCATTCGAGGCTTCACTCAAAGCCGTAGAAAGCAAGGTGATTTGTTTTTCCTCGGCTTTCTTTTCGATTTGCGATTTTTCTTTCATCGTTTATTTGATTATAGGATTATTGAATACCCCGTGGGCGCACGATGGTTTCCAGTTTTCCGTCCTCATAATTCCGTGCGGCAGCCTGGCGAAGCTGGTCGTTCTTGGCAAGGACAGCATTTGCCAGCGTGTTCAAAGGCAATGCCCCGGTACGGTAGGCTTCTGCTACAATCGGTGACAACTGGATGGTACACGGTACTCGGTCTATCGTGGCAATCAACGTACTATCTTGCAATACAGGGTTTACTATACGTGGGTTCAGAGTTTCATTTGTATAGCGTCGGTACTGCACATTGTTCTCATTTGTTACGTTCAGTTTTCCCTCTGTTCGTTCTTTCAAGGCTTCGTGTCCTGCCTTATTCAACAAGTTCATACCTCCCAGGCCTATCAGGAGCATTTTCAGCAACGGGTTACGCACAAACATACCCGCCACAATGCTCGCTATCGGTAACATATTGTCTTCCAAATGCAATGATTCTGTCTTGCCTGTGAATATTCCCAGTAGAACATCAGGGAGCATGGCCATTACATAACCGAGATTGCCTGTGATATTACCTATGCCATCCAGTCCCAGCATACCAAGCAGTCCGCCCCAACCGTTTCCCTGTGCTACTTGCGCACTTTGTATCGTTTGTACATGTTGTTCCGCATCATTGGCAGGAACAACAGTTTCATGCTTCTCTTCTTTCATAATTTCATCCTGTTCTGTCCTGACCATTTTCGCTTTGTCACATTGTTCCAAAGACTGCAAGTAGGCTTCTTCCTGTCCGGGAGCAACAACAATCGGCACATCCTTGTACCGTTCCTCATATTTCTGTTCTTCCTTGCTCTGTACATTCGGCCACAATAAACCGCTATTCTGGTTTTGTGTCCATTCCATGAAGCCAAAGTCCATGACAGGGATTTTCTTTTTCAGTTGCTTGTTGTCTGTACCAATCGCCGTGTTCTCTTTGATTTGTATTTGGGCTGCCTCTTTGCGAAAATCGTCGAATACGTTTCTGTCTCTGCCGAACACTCCTTTACTGATGCACTGTTCTACTGAAAGGGTATCAGGCTTCTTGCCTTCAAAATGATTGGTGATGGCTGCAATAGCCACATCTGCACCGGTAAACTTTGCCAGTGTCGTCCATGAACCAGTACCACCCATCATCAGGGTATCTGCGGCTGTGCCCAACATCCATCCCGTACCTTTTTCCCATCTGTTCGGGCGGTAAGCTGCTTCGCCTCGTGCCTCTATTTCATCGGTCAGCGGTGAACGGCTTAACGTCTGCGATAATCCCAGCAGACTCGATTCGGCAGCCTTTCGGATGATGTAGTCAGCGGAAGACTTGGGCATACGTTCTTTCACCAACCGGTCAATCATCAGTTCCTCTATTCGGTGGTCCATATAGGCATAGGCGAGGTCACAACCGAGCTGTTCTGACAACTCATTGTAACGTGCCCTTCCGATTTCCTGCACGACGGTATCCCGCCACTGCCCGGCCATATACGCAAGGTCTTGCTGCATTTCCTCGGAACCGGTAATCTCCGTCTTGCACATCTCGATATAGTCCTCTGTTGTTTTGGAGTTCCATTCGCCTGTGACCTTGAGTGCTTGATAGGGGTCGCTCATTGGTTGTGCCGAAGATGCCATCATACTGAGAATACCACCTAAAGAGGTGGAATATTCTTTCATTTCCTCTCCCTGATTCCGTATGAGGTCAGTCCGCGTTTTTGACATGATGGGTGCGATATGGCAGTTGAAATAGTCGTTCACGAGGCGTTCCATTTCTGCAAACCGTCCGCTATGCTTGATTCCGTCCATAGTGTATTATATGTTTATCCTATTCTATTCATTAATAATTGCTCTTTTGTCTGCTCGATGGCGTTGTGGTAAATTTCCATCTGTTTGGGATAAAACTCTTCCAGCCATACATCCTTCTCGATGTTGTCGTGAATGAAGCGTATCGCTTGTTCTCGCTCAATCTCCACCGATGCTTCGCCCTCTTCCCGGTTATTGAACCATGCTTTCGTCCACCAGCGCACACCGGCCCGGTCAGGATATACCGTGACTGCTCTCGGTATGTCAAAGCTCTGGATGTCTATGTCTAATTCTGCCAGTGGGTCAATGATACCACTATGGGTCAGGGCTTCGTCGTAGAGTTTTTTTTTACATCATCGCCCATCGTCGATAAGTACACGCCATGCCGTAGGGCAAGGTAATGCAGGAAGTCCGCAATGAGTAGGTTCTGCACCTTACAAGCAAGCGGCATTGCTTTATGTCCCAGTCCGAGTGGGTTGGATATACTTGGCATATTTTCATAGAAATATTCTTTGACTGCTCCCATTGTAAAGACATGGCGGAGTGACTGCTCCGTATGTGGAGGAAGTCGGTATGCACCACGCTGTAAGTCTTCCATGTAGTAGGGCAGGAAACGTAGCATCAATTCCTCTATTTCCTGTCTGTCCTGCTCGTAATCGGTGGTCAGTGCCATCTCCATGTTGGGAGATGTTGCCGCTTCGCCTCCATCAGCATGACACAATGCTTGGATATTCCCATACAGCATGGTTAGAAATTCCAGCGGATTCAGTTCCTCACCCTTGAAGCGTATCCCGATATGCAGCTTGTCACCGCTTAAAGCTACAGTCTGTCCGGCCTTGACACGCTGTCCGAACTGGGCGAAGACATTTGACAAATGCCCATAGGTCACTTCATACTCCCCATAGCGTATAGTTTGGCAGATGCCGAGTATAGGGTCATTGCCTATACCTGACACGATACCGCTGGCGACAGCCGCCAGCGTGTAGCACCGTACATCGAAGTCGATGCCATGATGAAAATATGTTTTGCCCGTTGTCGGATCGGTTTGTTCGCCATAGCCGAGCGATAGTTTCACATCCTTGCCCTTCCGTTCTTCAAAAGGCATACAGTATCCACTTTCGGATTGCAGGATCATTTCTTCTGTATATTTCATTATGTGATTATATTTGATTCTTATTCTTATCTTTTCATCCCCCCGCTATTCGTCTGTTCTTCAACGGGAAGAGCGGGTGTCTGTATTCGTTGTATGCTTCTCGTATCAGGTGTGCGGAAAATACCGGCATTGTTACCGATAAGCATCATGCCGAGAAATGCACCGGCAATCTTGCCCAGCCAGCCGAAGCGTCCGAATATAAGAAATGCTGCTGCGACCAGTCCCGCTATACTCAATCCCGACACGTTACCCTGTCCGAGATTACGGAAAAAGTTACCGAACATATCGGAAACTCCGCCATTGGAGACTTGCCGTAGAAAATTCGATACTCCACCCAGTTTTGAGTCTATGCCGGCTACCGTACCGCTGACGGAACCGACTGCTTCTCCGGCTTTGCTTGTCAGTTCTCGCACACCGTCCGCTGCATCTGCAAGGGTATCCGTAGCCGATTTCCCTATGACCGCATCGCTTACGATATGTACCACGCTCTTATCTGTGGTTAGTTTCTCCCAACCCACATAACCGACTGCACCGCCGATGGCTGCGGTCTTGACGGCTTGTCCTGTGCCCCGTAAGGTTTGTGAAGGATGCAGTGCAGCATGTCCCATACTTCTTCCGGTAGCTTTTGCTGCTTTGCCGCCATATTTTAATATTGAATCCCAAATTCCCATATCATTACATTTTTAAGGTCTTACATTCTTTCCAATCTGTCGCCAACGTCGCTTGGCTGCGTCCACGATACTACGTTTATCGGCTTCGGGATGTGCACCCTCGTCGATTTCCCGCCAAATGTCGCCCATTGTCGTGTACTTTACCGCTTTGGTCAGTCGTTGCAGCTTTGTGTTCATTGTTTTGAGCTTTGGACGGATGCCAAAGACAATTTCCATACGCTCTTTTTCCGTCATCTTGTTCTCCGAAAGGCACGCTGTGCGTATATCGTTCACAATTTCCACGCTGTTCATCATCAGTTCCCTATAAATCTTGTTGCGCTGTGTGGATAGGGCTACGGCAAGCGTATTGGCTGGACTTCGCTTCAATTGTTTGGTGAAGTCGCCCATATTGTCTGTCAGCTTCGATACCTCATAATAGAACCCATAAGTTTGCGCCGCATAGCAGACTATTGACCGGAAAGAGTTTAGATAGTTATTAAACTCTCGTTGCAGGTCTGTTGTCGCCTGCACTTCTTCTTTTGTCCAAATATGTCCGGTGGTCTGCATCAGCATGACCTTTTCCTGATTCTTCAGCTCCTTCTCTGCCTTTTCGGTATATACTGCAATCATTCCGGCCAGTACAGGGTCATTCTGCGCTTGTACCTCACCGATACCGGTAAGACACAGCAGTAATATACTTATCCAAATTGTCCATTTCATAACTGATATATTTTATCGGACGAGAGCTGCCGCCCTGTGCCAATGGGACAGAGCCATACGAGCTGCCTCACCGTTGTCACGGTCAAGCATTCCTGCCGTTACGTTGTTCCACACATCATTGAAAGTATAGTACCGTATGCTCAAATAGAGCAGATGTAACTTCCGGCTAAAATCCGATAGTTGGTCGTTCAACGCCCATAGCGTCTTGCTGCGTTCTGCCCCCGTAAGCATGTTTTCGTTGCTACCTTTGGCCACAGCGTCATTCAGCAATGTAAAAACAGAGACAAGTTCCGTTGCTGTTTCTATATAGAGGTTGTTCATGTTCATACTGGCCACAATGCCCTGCGGATTGTTTTGGATGGCCTTGCCTAATTTCCCCAGCGTGAGGAAAATCCGCACACCGTCATTGTAGAGATGCGTACAGGCTTTCAGTGATGAAGCGTAACCGCTTGCTGTCTTGAGGTAACTGTTGTACTGCTTCTCCCACTTGTGGATTTGGTTGAACTCGGTAGCGATGCTGTTTTGGAGCAAGGCTGTTTGTGTCTGTCCCTTTATTTGTTTTTCAATCTGCCCGTTTATCAGTTCGTTACCTTCGGCCAATGCAGTCCATTCCAACGGATTGGAAGCCGCAATTTGGGCTTCTGCCACCTGTGGAAGCAGGCATACCAGCGAGGCAACCAGCCCCAGACTAATGATTCGTGATTTCATATATTCCCTTTTTTCGTTTGTTAGTTTCTACCCGTTCACGGATAATTGACACGAGGTCGTCCCTATGGAAGATACCGATCAGGTCAAGACGGGGCGTGTTTCTGTCCATTGAAAGGATACGTACGGTTTTCAGCCCACAAAATTGTTGCAGCAGGCTTTGGTGCTCTTGAAAATCCACGATACGATATAGCTCCATATAATCCACTTTGCGACGGATAATACCGTATTCACTGACAAGTTGTTCCGTGCCGATGCAATAACGGATTCGCCGCAGGTAGAGATAACGGTAGAGTAACAGTAACGAGAGTATCAAGGCAATTACTGTGGCAATAGCTGTCAATGGCAGCCCTTCCATGCCTCCGTACACCCATACAGTGCCGCACAGCACGAGAGTGGGCAGCTCGTTGATGACAAATTGCCCGGTATGTGGATGGATGACAATGGTTTTGTGACAAGTTCTCTGCATAGGTTTTATGGATTATCGGTGAAAACGGGAATGAAAGTCTTCTCTCATTCCGGAAAGAGAATTGGTTATATCCACTTCCAACCGGGCAAGTTCTTCCCGTATCTTGTACATTTCCTGAAAACCCTTATCTGACATTCCTTGGTCATTGGTTTCAAAGGAGAATATTACTCTGTCCGCACGTTCAAGACGCTTTCGCACAGCCTCATGGTCCGCTTCGTCGTATAATCCGTTTCGGATATGTTCCGGATTGACTTCGGGCAAATCGGACAAGGCATGATTCAGCGTGGCTTTACCGCTGATCTCCCAATCGTCAAGGTTATCCTTCTCTGGTTTTATCCGTTTGCCGAGTAGCTGGTCGTTCCAATCCTTATAACCCTCTGCGGCAGATTCATACAAGATGCATCCTGTAGCTTCCGGACCGGAAATGGAAGCATCAATCGCTTTTTCGATGGCTTCCAGATTGCTTCTCATTTTCTCTAATTCTTCCTCACTGGCAGAACCTTCGTCACGAGCCATTTCGTACTCATCCATACAAACCATTCTCATTTCCTGTAGATAGCCGTCACCAATTCCCATGTCGTCACGCTCCCCATTCTTCAAATTTTGTTTTGCATCATTTATACCCAGAATGGCTGTAATCTTTTCAAAATTGAATGGTTCAAGTTCTATTTCATACTGTGAATAGTCTTCGCTGTTGTTCTGTACAATCAGTCTGCCGGTTTGTGACAGACAGGTGGAGAAGTTCCAGCCTGCATGAGTGAGAGCAAAGTGGATAGCATAGACTTGTCCGGCACGGTCATGATCGAAGCAAAGATGATGTGAGGCATGGGGAGTTGCTTTTATCGCTCCTATGAATTGCTGCTGGCTCGGTGCCCCTCCGGTAGAGATGAATACCGCCTTTCGCAGATCCTTGTTCTGTGCCTGATGAAGTTGGTAATATGCCATCGCATCATAAGCACTTTCGAACCAATAGATATGTTTGGCGGAGGTGAGAGAAGTGCGGGCAGGGCTGGCAATCCACAGTCCCTCGCTTGAATTGCTCCCTGCGGCTTTGCCTTTGTAGCTGCCGCTCCCGTCCATACGGGCACGTCCTCGTTCTTCAAGTCCCACAATCGCTCCGTCGCCTTTGGGCAGGGTTAGTGGAAAGGACAGGTTCGTGTAGGTCGCACCGTCCTCCCGATGTTTCGTAGCCAGATAAAAATGCCGATGGAAGGCATATTGTGTATAAAGGTCGATACCTCGGCTTTTAAAATAAGGATAAAATTTTTTCTGCGTTTCCCGATTCTGCGGATTGAACTTATGAATGTCGTAATCCGCTATGTCAAATGGCTTTACATCTCGTTTAGGGTTCACTATTCGGGTTTTCCGTTCAGTGACAGGAATGTTCAGTAATCTGTTACAGACAAGATTCACCAGTCTGTCCGGAGACATACCCGCATGGTACTCCGTGAAAAAGTGCGGATGCTCCTTGATGAAGGAAATGATGTTATAAACTTTCTGTTGTTGTGCGTGGAAACAGCATTTTCCTTGTTGTGTCACAATAAATTTGTCACCACGGATACGTCTGCCGTCGCTGTCCAAACGAACATACGAGGGATAGCGCAGACCGTCACGACGGTTCAGGTGATACCCTGCGTCAATCAATACGTCCTGGATGTTTAGTCGTTGCAGAAAGTCATCGTATGTAAGGTCTCCGTCTCTCATAGGTTTACCTCCCTCTTCTCATTTCATTAATATCTTGATTCATCTGTGCCTCGAAATTACGGATGGCCACATCTCTCGGTGTATCTACACCGGGCTTGAAGTATGGATGTGGCGGTCCGCTGAAACGTTCGCCATAGAACTCCGGAGAGTGGTGGTGATGGAAGCCATGTGCGACTTCCGATGCCACCACAGCACCGGCGGTAAGGGCAGCGAATATCTTCACGCCAAGCCCCTTGTTCGCTTCAGGACGTGTCTTCATATCCACCTCGTTGAAAATCTTCGAAAAAAGTTTCATCCGGTGGTAATCATCCACAGCAAGAAACTTGTCGTAGTCTTTCTGGCTGATTTCGTGGCTGATGACCTGTCCGTCAATAACAGCGGACATCTTGTATTTACCCTCCGTCTGTGCCGGTTGCACGGCAATGTCACTGACCTCTACTTCCCGGCCATGTTTCTCCTCACGATACCAGCCTTTGCTTTCGTTGAGTAGTTGCAGGTCACGACCGTCCACGGCTGCACCGATACTGCCCTGTATGTATTCCTGCCGCATCGGAGTTTCTTGCTGCATGAATAATTCTTGTTCCTGCCGCTGCCGTTCTTCCAGTTCATGCCGCACTTCGGGATGCAGGCCGATACTGATGCGTTGTTCGCTGTTGAGCTGTTCCATCGTTACTTTATCGGCAAAGTCCGCTCCGATAATGCCGTTCAGCAGATCCAGCCGTTTCTCCACAGGTTGTTCCTCGATGGATGCGGTAGCCAGTTTTTTCACTTCTTCTTCCGTCAGGTCATAGACCATATCGGCATTGACACTTTCCGATTGTACGGTCAGTGTCCTCCGTTCCATATCCACGATAAGACCGTGCGAAGTAAGGCACTCCGACCATTTCTCGTTGGAAAAATAGACTGGTGAAGCAATCAACTCCTTGTATGCTTGTGCCGGTTCCTTGCTGCGCGGACGGCTGACAAGCGGTGTAATGACCTCCTGCAAGTTCTTCAATACATCTTGCTGTACAATGGGTTGCTCCTGTTGACCGCCTTTGTAGTAAAAGCCGTAGCCACCCGATTGCAGTTCGCCGGGCTTCATGCGCCCGTCTGGGCGTTCGGGTACGATGGATGGCCCCGGAAAGAAAAGCTGCCCACCAACTCTGCGTAGGTGGAAACCCCACTGTTCGCGTGGTGTCCAACCAAGGAATGGAGGGGGCATACCCAGTCGCCCCATGTGTCCGTACTCACCGATACCGATGCGGTAGCCATGTAGCCCCATCGCCACGCGACCGTTGGCATTGCGGGCATGGACGAAATTTTTCGGCATATAGAAATCTTTTCCTATGATACTCGTGAGTATGTTGTAGGCTTTCTTGTTGGCCGTATTCGTTCCCCAGTCCGTCAGAGCCAACATCTGTCGTTCTGTTATAGGATAGACCAATAACGGTGAATCATGCCCTTGCACAATCAGCCGGTAGCCGCCTCCGTCAAATGCGACATGGGCTTGAAGTCCGTTACGCATCAGTAGATTGCGCATTTCGGGTTGCAAGTCCATCTGCCGAGGATTAGTGTTTGTTCGTATCGTCATAGTCTGATGTTATGATGGTTACTTGTTATGCGTTGCCGTATTTCATAGCCGCTTCCAATTGTTCGTCTTTGAAACGGACAAACCCGGCGGCAGAATCTTCGCAGACCGTGAGTCCTTTTTCCTCACAGTAATGGGCGTACTCCTCCTGCCACTCGGCAGAAAAATGATTGATGTAATCGAGCCAGCCGTATTCGCCGCTCTGCATCTTCTCGACGAGAATCTCTTCGGGATAATATTTCTGTTGTGCCATACGCTTATATTAAATAGGTTTTATTTGTGAATACCTGCCATTCGGTTACGCTCACCGCTTTTCTTCTGTTCGTTCCACAGTTCTTCGGTGTATTCCTCCTCTGGAACGTAGTCGAGATTGCCGTCATCATTCATCACCCAGCAACCGTAGCAACCGAAGGTGTACTTATCCCATTCACGCTTGGGTTGCTCTTTCCATTTCTGCGCGTCACCTGCGCAGAAACGGATGCCTGTCTTGTTGTGAAGGTCGATGCCTACCGTGACAGGTTCGCCATCCACTGCCACCGTCAGAGGCTCACCATGCTGCATTCCGTTTACTTCTACTGTACCTAAGTGCATTACCTCTGCCAGCACTTTCAGGTTACGGGCGATGATGGGTGTCGGAACATACATCACCTGTTTTGTCTCCTCGTCGATTTGCACGAAAGCTTTACTGCGTCGTCCGTCCGCCATAGCCACGTCTGCAATGATGGATTTGCCGTCAAGCAACTGTTTTTGCTGCTCCTCGTTGTAGCATTCCAGTGGTGACGACTTCAGTGTGGGATAAAAGACCACATCCACCTCGCCGCTATCCATACGGATAAAGGCAAACCGACTGCGACTCTCGATTACTTCGCCATTCTCGTTAGTGACACGCATGGGCAGTACCGGCGAGTAGCCGCCTTTCCCGATTTCTTTCAGGATACACAGGGGCAAATCTTCAATCATTTCTTGGGTAAGCCCAAAGCGGGCCAATGTCGGATAAGGCAGTTCGTTGAACTCAAATTGTTCTTTTTTCATATTCTGAACGATGTTATAAAATTATACTCAGCAAATATAGAGCGATTTCTTATCTGATGACTAAAACATTTCTTTATAAGTGATTATAAAGTGGTATTTTTAATGTTTTGAATATGATTTTTCGCAAATAATCATATTCAAAATTGATTAAATAGTTATATTTGGAGAGAAAACAGTCGGCAATGGACAGACCATAAGAAGAGCGTGCTAACTTTGCTGCCATGAGAAAGATTTTATTATTGATGATGACGGGTGTCTCATTATGTATCACGCCAGCCAAAGCACAATTCAATACCGTTGCCGTTACCCCAACACGCTACAAGATGGAGGTATTGGATATGGGGTTAGACCAAGCGGAACCGGCATCCGAAAGCGAGATTTCCGTACAGGAAGTTTCAACAGGTATCCCGGTATCCGCAGATATGGATAAGAAAAAGTGGATGGATCGTTACTTGAGTGTAAGTTACCCGTTACGTTATATCAAGGTCACTTCGCCTTATGGCTACCGTAAGGACCCGTTTACGGGAAAGAGTAAATTTCATGGCGGACTGGACTTGCGCGCACGTGGCGACAAGGTGATGGCCATGATGGAGGGTGTGGTCGTGAAGGTCGGACAGGACAAGACTTCCGGCAAGTATGTAACCTTGCGGCATGGTAGGTACACCGTCAGTTATTGTCATCTCTCTAAAATTCTTATCGTCAAAGGGGCAATAGTTCATCCTCGTGATGTGGTTGGCATTACCGGCTCCACAGGACGCAGCACCGGCGAACACCTGCATATCACCTGCAAACTCAATGGCAGGAGTATCAGCCCCTCGCTTATACTCGATTATATCCAATCCATCCGGCAGGAGTGTATATCAGCATTGGCAGGTTTGTAAAAGAGAAGTGAAAAGGGCTGAAAACGTTCCGGTTACTTTGTCATCCGTTCAATAATATGGGCAATATGGTTGCCCCAGACGTGTATTTGTACAAGGAGCATCGAAGGCATGGAGAGCGTCTTGCCATAGAAGATAGCCGCCACTACTTTGCCACCGCACCGTTCTATCTCTTCCTTGTAATCCACCACGCTTTGCCCGGTTGTCAGCACATCATCTATGATGATAATCTCTTTCCCTTTGATTTTTCCGGTAATGAGGTAGTTTCGTTCGAGGATACGCTTCTCTCCACCTTTGGCCTCATGCAGGCTTTCTCGTGCATCGCAAATATCAACGTCGTATAGTCCTGAAGTTAAATCCTGTCGGTGCTTTCCGATGTACCAGTCGAGCCGTTTGAACCGTTGACCGTATTTTATCCAGTTGCTACACGGCATGAACATTATATGGTAAGGTCTCTTTTTCAGTTGCAAGGCATTCATACACGTTTTAAAGAACTCGATTCCGTGTATATCTCCTTGTTTGAACTGGTAGATGGAATGGCAGAAAGCCCTCTGTTCATCATTGAGCAGCGCATTGTATCGTGACGGATAGTAATATCCGTAAAAGGAGATTCGGATGCCTCGTAACTTGAACGGCTTATGGGGAGAATGGCCATCAAACCGTTCGGGATGCAAGAGACAGAACATACGGCAGGCTTCCCGATGACCGGCCATTACCGCCAGACGACAGTAACGTTCACGTTCCTCGCTCTTTTCGGTCAACCGTGCGGCGGCGAATGCCGCTTCTCCTGCTTTTCGTCGCCAGTAGCCGATAATATACCACAATGCCCCAATTGTGAAAAGCAGGAGTATGAACAATAGTCTTGCATTCATCGTATTTTTATTTGAATGAAGCAGCCCGTTTCAATCTGGTTATTTACAACATTACGGTGTATTTCGACATAATCGGATATGGGGGTTATGGCTTCATTACTTATATCAAATTCGTTTTCACTCACTTGCAAAGTTAGCAAAATCGTGGCACTAATCTAAAATAGCACCGATAATTTATAAGCCATATCACTTTTATATCATAAAGTCTTACCCATACAATTTCCTCTTTTAATTGTACATGCTCAACTTTTATAGAAGATGTTCGCCCTGACCGGTACACGGCAAATGGCATACAAGTCTGCTATATGCTGTGTACCAGTCTTTGGGATAAAGCAAGGACGATGGCACATTTGCCACAAGTGTCAATCAAGCCAATCTGTTGTCCTTGCAGCGACCTCTGCTATCTGTTCTTTTGTAACCGGCAATGCCGTCTGTTTGTTTTTATAGCTTCGCCCCACACCATCAGCGGAGCGTCACAGGACTTGTCCGCAAGAGACATTCACTCACCTTATGGCAGCAGAGCTGCTATGGGGTGAGTGAAAGACTCTTTACGGAAGCCAAACATGAAAAGACCGTACACCTCGGTCACAAACTGCCAAGGCTTACGCTTCGCCAGATTTGAGACTAAGTTGTATGGTCACTTCATCGGGAAGTTTGGACCGGCAAGCCACAGACGTTCCACTGCCCACCCATTCCTTTTATAAATCTTGCACCTATTCTACATGTCTATATGACAACCGCCTGTAGTAAGAAAGCATATTCTGTTTGTCGGTTAGCTCTGCTGTAGTCATATTTTCCGCAAAGTAAGCCGCCTTTTACCAAACATCAAATCGCCACTATCGCTGGAACGAAAAATCTTCCTCTGACACGTCAGAGCGTATTTCTTGTCGCCGTTTTGTCTTATCGGTATTCTTGGGCGGCAGTTGATGGCAGAAAATATCCCTCAGCAGGCTGAACAGCCTTCAAAAAGAGGGAAAAAGAAAAATTATCAGAGTTATGGCAAAGACGATAGACATAGAACTTCAAAAACAGTTGGACAAGCCACAGGCATGGTTCTGCAAGTATTTTCCTGCACGCATACGCAATGTGAGTGAGCGTGAGATAGCAGACCGCAAGTTAGTCTTTGATTTCAAGGATGGACGGGCATACGAAGAGGTTGCTCAACGCACGGCAGCCAACATGACCGAACGTTATGGAACATCATGTACTAACATTGTATTTTCTCCCGTACCGGCATCCACCGATAAGAAGAACGAGATACGTTACAAAGCATTCTGCCAAAGAGTATGCGAACTGACGGGAGCTATCAATGGTTATGACCATGTATCAGTGAGTGGTGAGAGGCTAACCATTCACGAAAACCGTAAGGCAGAGAAAGAAATCCGTAAGGTAAACGTCATTGAGTTTGATTCGGCTTTTTTCAACGGCAGGTCTGTGGTAGTCTTTGATGATGTGATAACCAAAGGGCTGAGTTATGCTACCTATGCCAATCAGCTTGAAAGCCTTGGTGCTAATGTACTCGGAGGTATATTCCTCGCAAGAACCCATTACAAAGTGAAATAATATGACCCAGACAAAGTATGATAAGGCAGTGTCCGTTTGCTTCAGTGGACACCGCAATATTCCATTCCTATACAGGAAGCAACTGAAGCTGCAATTAAAGGCAGCGATAACCAAGGCATACGCTGGAGGTTATCGTCATTTTTACTGTGGTTGTGCCATGGGGTTTGATATGCTGGCGGCAGAAGTTGCTCTTGCGTTGCAGTCCGAATTGTCAGGTCTGCAAGTTATTGTCGTAGTACCGTATCGCGGACAATCCGAGCGGTGGAACGATGCGATGAAAGCCCGGTATGATACTATTCTCTGTAACTCGGATGATGTTATCATCCTGAGCGAACACTACTACCATGGCTGTTTGCTTCGACGCAACGACTATATGGTTTTTCACAGTTCGTCTCTTATTGCCTGGTATGACGGCAACCCCAAGGGTGGTACGTTTTATACTTATCGTAAGGCTACAGCGAATGGACTAAAAGTTCTAAATCTCTATGGCAGCTCAATCGTATAACAGCCATCTTGTTTTCGCATATTCCGAGCCGTAGCGGTGACTCCTTTGCCATTCATGTAAAGGCTGTTTTGTCAGCCATAGCGTGATATGGCAAAGTACGCTATTAGTTCTGATGTATTGCCCGGCTTTACCTATGTGCCGGTTTAGTTGGTGTTGCTGTATTTTTATATCTTCGGAGGCTCCATCCTCCTTATATCTTTCTCTACCTTTTTTAGTATTCGGCTTAAAAAGTAATATACTTGCCTTACTTTTCGCCTATTTAGCATGTTTAAGGCACGTCTTTTTATAAATAAGTGCAGCAATTGGTTGCTGCACTTTTGCTATAATATCTATTTGTCATATTAGACCTTCCCGTACACCGTCCTCATTTTTCCGTCCACCAGCACCTTATTTGACCGCACAATCCAAGCTCTGCCGTCATTCAATCCGCATTCCAATGCCTTTTCGCCGCCGCCGATTAGTACCGGAACGGTTGTCACTGTGATTTCGTCCGCCAGCCCGTTATCCAAGAGTAAAGCCCCGATTTCCTCACCGTAAGCCACCACCATACCGTCGCCGTCTTCCTTCATCTGTCTCAGTTCTGCCACTGCATCTCCTTGGATGAACTTCACTCGTTCATTCTCCGTCAGGTCGATGCCGCCGTTCGTTACAACCAAAGTCTCTTTCGCCGTAATCGGCCAACCTAAATGGTTCATATAAATACGCAGGTAAGTTTCTTCGTCAATCAGCACACAACTGGAGGCATCCACAGCCGCATCAAAATGCTTGTCCGAAGGAGCCGGACAACCGTCGATGGACTGGTACACGTGCAAGGAAATCTGTTTCATATTCAATGTGTTTTTAAGAATTATGTCCACCTTGCACCCTAAAGAACAGCATGAACCCACACTATTCCGGAATAGAGGTACTGCCATACCTAAAAGGTAGATAAGCAAACCCTTGCTGTATAAACATACAGTATGAATATTTTGCTATACATCTTGTCTTTTTGATAAGTGTCAGTTTTCTATTCCAAGACGTTCAGTGAACGTATAATATGTATATCAATCTCCGCCTGTTTCCAAGCCGAGTATGAATCTTCCATGTCACGACAATGACCGTACCCGAAAGTACCGTCTGCTGTCTTCATTTTGACAAAGATAACGAAAGATTGGCGGACAAGCAAACAAAAACCATTGTTTTTCAGGTTGCCTGTTCCGAACTGCATTCTGTCTTATCAAAAAGACTTACTCATTCCCTATGATTTAATACAGTCGTTATTCTGCAATTATCAAGAGATGGGCCAATCCATCCGATTCCACCTCCCTTTATAGTTCACCTTCCTCCGATATAGTACGGGCAATCCGTTCCGGTTGTCCGTTACCCTGTTTTAACACCCCTGTTTTACAGTTTTATTCATCCCTTTCTATTTGATTGTCATTTATTATCGTTTTGCTGCTGCCGTGCGACCTCTCGTGGACTTATTTTCCCGCAAAGGTAATAGGCTGCTCCAATCTTGCCAATGCCGGCGTTCCGCCGCGAGTGAGCCGCAAAAATCTTCCTCTCCGTCTGTCGAGCGTATTTTTCCGCATCAGCCTTGTCAGATTGTTTCCGCCACCTTTTGGAGGCAGAAAAATAAATCCCAAAGGTCGCAAACAGGTTGAACAAAGGGAAATAGTAACAATAAAAACAAAAATAACATTATGAAAACAGAGATTAGGCAGAATGGCAAAGTGATACTATCGAGTACAGACGATATATCCATTCCGATGATTTTCAAAAACTTATGTGGTAAGAACTTTTCTGGAAACGACTATCAAAACTATCTCAGAACAGTTTGTCAGGATATTGGTGTTACGACGGGGGCGATTGAGTATTATGCCGACAACGTTTTGATTGAGAAAGCAACTATTCCTGAATTTTAAAAACTATATACAATGAAAAGGAAAGAGAAAGCAGCAGTAGATGAATTTGTTGCCCTTGTAGGAGGCAAGACATGGGAGCCTGTACGCCATAAATGTATGGGTAAATGGAGTGGTATGACCGATTACGGTTTTGTCATAGACGGACGGATAACGCTCTTTGTTTCCAATAGTATGGCATACTTTAAGAAACGGATTCGTGAGTGGATTAAGTCGATACATACTTTTGAAGCGAAGAAAGATTGCTACCTTCGCTTGCTACGTGAACAAATTGAAAAGGACAACGACAAGGCAAAGGACGAAAAGTTAAATCCTGTCAGACTGATAGACATTGGCATCTTATCCCCCGAAAGCAATAGCCCGTTTGATTTTTTTACCCCTTATGTGTTAGTCGAAATAAACGGCAGGCGGTTCAAGCATCAAACAGCGGAGTTAAGTTGCGCTATTATGGTGGATAGTTTGGCAGGATACCTTGAAGAATGCAACTGCAAGGATATATACACGGCAAGGGCAGTGTGTACACCTGACTACATTTTTTGCGGTGTGCGGTTTGACTCCCGTGATAATATGTATAAGATTGGAAAGTAGAGATTAATGATGTCTGAAGAAGTTATCACTTACAACGATAACTCCAGTCGTTTTAAAGGACGGCATCAGCATTTGACCTACTAAATACATAAGTTCCCAATTTACGATTGGAGACTTATGTATTTTTCTGTATGGAAAACTAATCAAATAATCGCTGACTTATCATCCAGTCATTAAGCACGTCCGGATCTACACGATTTGTAAGATTCACATTTTTACTCAAACAACCGATTTTCTCACCTCTTAAATAAATAACTGGTGGGGTTAATGTATTCGGATTGTATGGACTTAACGATGAACTGGGACTTCCATATATGGAATACCGATTCTTGAAAGATATACTTGAAAAGTGACTACCGTATATATTCTCGTTGTTGGATATGGAATCAGGAGTAGATGTGTTCAACGACAATCTGCCTAAATACAAACCGTCATTTGCCAATAGAAACGATTCTTTCCTTGAAATTCTGGTATCTAAACCTATTCTATCCATTCCCTATGATTTAACGCCATTATTTAATAATGCCATAACGTCTTTTAGTTGCATTATCGAACACCTCTGTCTCTCTTAGAAACTGCATTACCCGTTCCCTGTCTTCGGAAATCAGGCAACCTTTCAGTTTACCGTTCTTTTCCGTGATTTTTAATTTTGAAAGTTCGAATATATCGGAACAATCCAGCCAACTGTCATAGTCCAGAATATCACGATAGTTCCGAACCATCAAAGGATATTGGCAGTCCAGTAGCTCTTCCGACCTCTTGGAAGAATCTATTTCCGAATTTATCAGTAAGGCACCGATAGCGACACCTTCCGGAGTAAAGCCGATAATAACAATATATTTATTACGGTCTTTATATCCGTCTTTTAGTATCAGTCCGTCCTCTTCGTCCAAGGGGACATAAATAATGTCACCAATTTTGACTGATGACATCTCTACTTGCTCAGCTTTGGCCATTATAGCTTTCAGCTTTTCCAATGCACCGGTTTTGTCGTCCATTTGATTTAAGATAAAGCGTTCTTGACAATCTGCTTTTCTCGGATATAATCTACCATGTCCTCGGTAGCTTTTCCTGCCCGGGCTATATCTATAATGGTAATGAAGTTCTTTTGAGGATCATCCTGAATGCGTGTCATCGCTTCTTCCCATGCCGAGTCGTGCGACAAATCGGACAAGTCATAAGGGTCTGTATCCTTATATTTAGCGATAGCAGCGTCAAGACAACGTTTGTTGGCACCTGATATATAGTCCATATCGGGTACGGCAGAAGTATATACCTTCTTGTCACGAACCTCTATGTCTGAAAGGAACTCGTCAAAATTCCCATCCAAGGGTTTGCCTTCTGCAATTTGCAGTGCCTTGTAGGTATAGGCTGGCACCGGGCCATGCTTCAATGCTCTGAAAGAGTCTTCGACAATCACTTTGCCATATTTGACAAGATGGTCCTGTTGGGCAAAATAAAGTATTTTAAATAACTTTATATAGTCCACTCCTTGAGTGAAACTCTGCATGATGTAGAGTACCACTGCTCTTATTTTAGCAATCTGTATAGCTGTTTTCATTTCAAAAAAATCTATGCGATTACAAAGATACAACTAATTTGCTGAATAATACGCTCATGATACAAAAAAAATAGTCCGTTGCATTTTTTTACGACATTTAATATAGTCGTCATTCTGAGAGTAATAGTCTGCAATTATCAAGAGATGGGTCAATCCACCCGATTCCACCTCCCTTTATAGTTCACCTTCCTCCGATTATAGTACGGGCAATCCGTTCCGATTGTCCGTTACCCTGTTTTAACACCCCTGTTTTACAGTTTTATTCATCCCTTTCTATTTGATTGTCATTTATTATCGTTTTGCTGCTGCCGTGCGACCTCTCGTGGACTTATTTTCCCGCAAAGGTAATAGGCTGCTCCAATCTTGCCAATGCCGGCGTTCCGCCGCGAGTGAGCCGCAAAAATCTTCCTCTCCGTCTGTCGAGCGTATTTTTCCGCATCAGCCTTGTCAGATTGTTTCCGCCACCTTTTGGAGGCAGAAAAATAAATCCCAAAGGTCGCAAACAGGCCGAAAAAAGGGAAAAAAAGAAAGGTTAAATTATGAGTTACAACAAATTGAAATCATTGGTAGCGAACGTGGAAGCCATAGAAACGGCAATGAAAATCCAAGTTCAAGGCAGGCAGGCCACTGCGGAAGAAAAAGAAATTTTATCCCGATATTCTGGTTTCGGGGGTATCAAAGAAGTGTTGAATATAGGTACGGACAAGCCCATAAGTGGTGATATGCAAGAACCGATACAAAGATTGCAGGAGTTAATCAATGCTTACCCTCATTTCACAGAACCCATGCGACACAATGTCATAGAGGGTATCAAAGCATCTGTACTGACAGCATTTTACACTCCTAAATTCCTTGTTGATGCAGTGGTGCGGCAGATACACGCCACGTTCAGCGAAAACGGCCTCAAAATGCGTTCATTTCTCGAACCGAGTGCAGGTATAGGCGGTTTTCTGCCCATAGCCATGTCCGGCACGTATGACTATGCCATTGAGAAAGATCTCATTTCGGGGATGATACTTTCCCTGCTCCATGAGAACACGCTAACACGGACGGCTGCATTTGAAACCATTGGAGAACAAGGTTTTGAGCATACAACTTTCGATGTCATAGCCTCCAACATCCCGTTTGGCAATTTCCGGGTATTCGATGCGGAGCTGTGGAAGAAAGGCGGTATGTACGAACAGGCCACCAAGACCATACACAACTACTTTTTTGTCAAAGCGATGGAGTTGTTGAATGAGGGTGGATTATTGGCTTTCATCACATCGAGGGGCATAGCCGACACGCCCGGTAACAAGTTCGTGCGTGAATATCTTGTAAATCATGCAGACCTGATAAGTGCAATCCGTCTGCCCGATATGCTTTTCATGCAGACAAGCGGTATAGAGGTAGGCAGTGACCTGCTGATATTCCAAAAGCACACGCACAAGACGGTACTCTCACAACGGGAACAACTGTTTTTACAAGTAGGCAGGGAAAAGGCGGACGCCATAGGCACAATGACCGAATACGCTAACAAATTGTTTACCATGCCGAAAACCACCCTTGCAACAGGTAGCCGCATTGTACAGAACCAATACGGAAAATATGTGCGCAAATACCAATGGCAGGGAAATGAAAATGCTATGTCGCAATATCTCGCCGCACTGCTGAAACTCGACTTTGGCCGATATTTCCGCAAAAGTCTTTTCACAGGGAACGGACAGGGCAGCGAACATATGCAAATGTCCCTTTTCGGGAATGTAGCGATGAAACAAGTAGAAAAAGGTAAACGAGCCTACACGGATGGGGTGGAAGCATGGATGAAAGATGGCGCAATGGTACTGTTTGAGGGCCAGGTGGGTACTATCCAATATCGAAAATCAAGTCTTTATCAAGAGGTAGCCATTGATTTTGTGCCGGTGGACGAGGGTAAGGTCAATACAGATAGGGCGAAAGACTATTTCCCTATACGCAAAGCATACTTTGAACTGTCAATTAAAGAGAGGGAAGAACAAAAAGAGGATAACGGATTGCGTAGAGAGCTGAACGCCCGATACGATGCCTTTGTTGCCAAATGGGGCTGTTTCCACGAGAACGACAACAAGGAGTTTATCATGCTTGACAGCCTCGGTGTGGAAGTCTTTACAATAGAAATGCAGCTTGGAAAAGATTTAGTCAAGTCCGACATCATGCGTGAACCTGTGGCGTTCAAGAAGATAGACCCGAACAAACGGCTGACACCGATTGAAGCGTTGGCAAGCAGCTTGAATTTCTACGGCAAGGTTGATATGGACTACCTGATGCAGTCCACGGACAGTGCCGAGGAAGAAATCATCGGCGACCTCAAAGGTGAAATATTTTACAATCCCGCTATCGGGGAGTGGGAGCATAAAGGCAAGTTCCTTTCAGGCAATGTCATAGCCAAATGCAAGGAGATAGGTTCTTACTTGTCCGAACTCACGGACAGGGAAAAAGATTGGACGGAAACTGCTGTAAAGGCTTTGGCGGATGTGACACCCGAAGCGATACCCTACGAGGAACTCGACATTAACATGGGTGAGCGTTGGATTGACACTAAGTTATATGCCGATTTTGCAACTGAACTTTTCGAGACCGAGACAAGCGTAATGTATTTCGATGTGAACGACACCTACATGGTACGTCTGCAAAGTTACTCTCCGGTGGCTTACAACACCTATTTCGTTCGTAACTATGACGGTGGGGATTTGTTTGTTCATGCCCTGCATGATACTGTACCTGAAATCACGAAAGAGATATACCGCAATGGTGATAAGGTGCGTGTACCGGACGAGGAAGCCATACAGGAGGCAGCCACCAAGATACAGGAGATTAGAGACCGTTTCAACCGCTGGCTTGACAGGCAGCCGATAGAGGTTCGGGACGAGCTGGTGAGGGTGTATAATGAGCGTTTCAACTGCTATGTCAGGCCGCACTATGACGGTTCGGCACAAACCTTTCCGCAGCTCTCTTTCGAGCAATTTCCATACGATAGCCTCTATCCCTCACAGAAAGATGCTATCTGGATGATTAAGCAGAACGGAGGCGGTATCTGTTGGCACGAGGTAGGCACAGGCAAGACGATGATAATGTGTGTTGCCGCCTACGAAATGAAACGTCTCGGATTGGCACACAAGCCGCTTATTATCGGGCTGAAAGCCAATGTGCACGAAATCGCCGATACGTTCCGCAAGGCATACCCTACGGCCAAAGTTCTCTATCCGGGCAAGGACGATTTTACCCCTGCCAACAGGCAAGAGGTCTTTTCAAAAATCAAGAACAACAACTGGGACTGCATCATACTCACGCACGACCAGTTCGCCAAGATACCGCAGTCAGAAGAGACCATGATAGATATATTCACGGAAGAGCTTGCCGATGTGGAACGTAACCTTGAATTTTTGGAGCAGTCCACTATGCGTTACCGTAGCGGAAAGATGCAGGAGGGGTTAGAAAAGCGCAAACAGAACCTTGGGGCTAAATTACAAGAACTGCATATGAAAATCAATAATCGGAAAGACGATGCTGTGGACTTCCACACAATGGGAATAGACCATATTTTTGTAGATGAGTGCCATATTTTCAAGAACTTAATGTTCCAGACACGCCATAACCGTGTGGCAGGTATCGGCAACACCAAAGGCTCTCAAAGGGCAATGAACCTCTTGTTCGCCATTCGTGACATCCAACTTCGTACAGGTCGTGACCTTGGGGCTACGTTTCTGTCGGGTACAGTGGTGGTAAATGCACTGACCGAACTATATGTGATGTTCAAGTATTTGCGTCCGCAGGAGCTTCAACGGCAACGGATTAGCTGTTTCGATGCGTGGGCAGCCATATTCACAAAGAAAACGGCAGATTATGAGTTGAACGTGACAGGCTCGGTGAAGCGCAAAGAGCGTTTTCGTACTTACATCAAAGTACCAGAACTGGCAATGTTCCTGCGTGAGATTACGGATTATCGTACAGCCGACATGATAAATCTTGATGTGCCTGAGAAGAACGTGCGTTTCCTCTCTTATCCCCCGACAATTGAGCAGGAGGAAATGATAGGACGCTTGGTATCTTTTGCCGGTAGCGGCCAGTGGGAGGACTTGGGGCTTGACGTTCCGCAACCTGACAACCTCGACAAGGCGAAAATGTTGGTTGCGACCAATGTAGCCCGAAAAATGGCTCTTGATATGCGCTTGTTGGGTTGCAAGTTCAAGGATGATGCCGATAACAAGGCTTCTATCTGTGCGAGGACAATCTATGACTACTATATACGCTCGAATGACAATCGGGGTACACAGTTCGTGTTCAGCGACCTTGGTACATACAAACCGAACGAATGGAACATATATACCGACATCAAAGAAAAGTTGGTACGGCTCGGTATTCCTGCTGATGAAATACAGTTTATCCAATGCGCCACTACCGAGAGGGCAAGAAAAAAGCTGTTTGAAGAAATGAACAACGGCAAGGTGCGAGTTCTTTTTGGAAGTACGACCATGTTAGGCACAGGTGTGAACGCCCAACAAAGGGCTGTGGCGGTGCATCACCTTGAAATACCTTGGGTGCGACATGAAGTCGCATAGATAATTGTTGGAATGATACTTACGGGTATCAGCTTTAACCCGCTGTTCCGTCAGCGGTAGCCTACCGACCGATGCACCTTAATGTTGTATTAAGCGGTCGGGACGAAGTACACTTTCGCAAGACAAGACAGAACCGTGAGGGGAAGTCAAGTACGGTTAGTATCATACCGTAGAGTGGCGAGGCTGGATAGTATGGTTAGCGCAAGCGAACTGTTAGTAAACTTCGTAATGTCACGAAAGAGTGTAAGATACTGGCACACTCTACCCAAAAGGGAAGCGGTCGGTTAATCCTCTCCATGGTAGGATTACACGGATATAAGCACCGCCGGAGGATGAGACAGAACCTAACCTATCCGTTAGTTATCTATGTGGAACATGGTAAGCCTGTATATCTCCTGTCATGTAAAAATGACAGGTAAGCTGACAGCAATGAAAGCCGAATGGTGTGCAGGTATAAGATAACAGAAAAAGCGAATGCCGTTCTGTAATGGAGCGGATACGGATTGAACCGACATCACGGGCTGATGTGGGCGACATCATCCGACACGAAAGTGGGCAGACTTCTGTGACGACATTAGGTAGGCAATCAAACCGAATGTTGTCAAATGGTGATTCTTTACAATTAACTTTTAGAACTTTCAAAAGGAGGAAAGCAAATGAACGAAAACAAGACATCGTGTGCGCCTGCTGACAATCAGCAAACACTTTGGGACAGAATAGACTGGACTAAAGCGGAGTTGGCTGTCAGAAAGCTACAAGCACGAATTGTAAAGGCTCAGAAGGAAGGCAGATACAACAAGGTGAAAGCCTTGCAGTGGACGCTGACCCACTCTTTTTACGCAAAAGCCTTAGCCGTAAAGAGAGTTACTTCTAACGGAGGTGGCAACACCCCCGGAGTGGACATGGAAACATGGGAGAAACCCGAAGCAAAAACACAAGCGATAAGCGAACTCAAACGCAGAGGCTACCAGCCGAAGCCATTGAGAAGAGTCCACATCAAAAAGAGTAATGGCAAACTGCGACCGTTGGGAATACCGACAATGAAAGACAGAGCCATGCAAGCACTCTACCTTATGGCATTAGAACCAGTGTCGGAAACAACAGCCGACTCACGTTCATACGGTTTCCGCAAGGAACGCCGCTGTATGGACGCGGTAATGCAATGCCATAACATTCTCCGAAAAGGCTATTCTCCCGAATGGATTCTGGAGGGTGACATAAAGGGGTGCTTCGACCACATCAGCCATGAATGGCTGCTTGCCAACATCCCTATGGACAAGGCAATACTCCGAAAATGGTTGAAATGCGGCTATATCTTCAACAAACAGATGTTCCCGACAGAGGAGGGAACGCCACAAGGTGGCATTATCTCTCCCACGCTTGCCAATATGACATTGGACGGATTGCAGAAAGTCCTTGCAGAGAAATATAAACGAGTTAGAATCAAAGGTAAGTTATATTCGCCAATGGTGAATCTTGTCCGTTACGCTGATGACTTTATAATTACCTGCGAGAACCGTGAAACACTTGAAAAGGAAATCAAGCCATTGGTAGCCGACTTTATGTCTGAAAGAGGTCTGACCTTATCAGAAGAAAAGACGGTGATAACCAATATCCGTGACGGTTTCGATTTTCTCGGTTTCAACATCCGCAAATTCGGCAATGAAATATTGACCAAGCCGACCAAGAAAGCCGAAAAACGCTTTATGGAGAATATCCGTAAGGTGACAAAAGGTCATAAGGGTTGCAAGCAGGAATCATTAATCAGGATGTTGAATGCTAAAATTCGAGGATGGGGAGCATATTATCAGCATGGGGCGACACGTGATTCTTTTCACAGAATCGACCATCAGATATTTCTCGCCTTGTGGCAATGGGCTAAACGCCGTCATTCCAAGAAAGGGAAACAGTGGATAAAAGACCGCTATTGGCACAATATCCGAGGGAACAGCTGGACTTTTGCGGCTAAGTTCAAGAAATCAAACGGCAAAGAAGACCAACTTACCTTGTTGAAACTGGCATCTTCGTTTCCTTTTCTGCAATATACGCAGATAAAGGGGGACATGAATCCGTTTGACGCAGACTGCCGCCTGTACTTCAATAAAAGAATGAAGTCAAAGATGCTTGTGACGCTGAAAGGACGTAAATCCCTGCTTTACCTATGGGAAAAGCAAGGTCGGAAATGTCCGATATGTGGTGAACCGATTGACACGCATAAGGCATGGAATGTAATGCCGACCGTACAAGACGGACGGAAATGCAATCTGTTGGTTCATGATGAATGTTTCAAATTATCCCGTAAAAACAATGGAAACAAGAAGTAGGATGAGCCGGTCTCTGCACACGAACAGAGACTTTGAAAAGCTTGAGCCGTATGAGGGGAAACCCTCACGTACGGTTCTGAGGGGGGAAGAGGGCAGTAATGCCCTTGACCTACCCGATCGACCTGCTGACATGGAGCAACGCAATGGCAGGGCAGTACGCAAAGGCAACACTGTAAAGCTGTGGGGTGACAATGTGGTGGATATCGTAATTTATGGTACGGAAAAGACCCTCGACGCCTACAAGTTTAATCTGTTGAAAAACAAGCAGATGTTTATCAATCAAATTAACAACGGCACAATCGCCGTGCGCCGTATTGACGAGGGAGGCATGGATGAGGACAGCGGTATGAACTTCGCCGAGTTCGTGGCTATTCTGTCAGGCAATAACGACTTGCTGAACAAGACGAAGCTCGACAACAAGATTATGCAGCTTGAAAAGGAACAGGCTATTTTCAAGAAAGAACGCATCCGTGCCGAGCGTAAAATAGCTGCCGGTCAGGGAGAAATCGAAAAGGCAAAGCGTACTGAGGCCGATTTCAAGAGGGATTTGGAATACATCAACTCGTATAATGGGGCAAAGGCAACCCTGCTTTTAAACTTACCGCAAGCCAGTACCGAGGAAGTTGGTCGGGAGTTGCACCGTATAGCCAAGACCTACCGCAACGGAGCGTATGGCACAGTTGGCACATATGCAGGACTGAACTTGTTGGTACATAGCGAGTATAATATGGACGGTACGTTTGACCGCAATACATTCTTTGTAGAGGGTATAAGTGGGTTGAAATACCGATGCGGCCTAAGCGGTGCGCTGCCGCTTGGTTTCGTTGAGTCGGCGCAATATCCGCATGGAGCATTAAGCAAATTGCCCTCTCTTATCGAGAAGCAACAAAAGGCGGTAGAGCGGATAGAAAGCGAAATTCCTACATTGCAGAAAATCGTTTGTCGCCAGTGGAGCAAGGCTGATGAGCTGTCAAGGCTCAAACAGGAATGTAAGGAACTTCAGCACAGGATTGATGAAAGTCTGAAAGAGGCCGAACAACCACAGGCTGCCAAACACGAAGCTATTGCCGAAGCTGCTTGACATAATCATAATTTAACCGTTCCCTCTGCATGGTCGCGATGACCGGGCAGAGGGATTTTTTTGCGCTCCGGTCTGCCGACGGCTCTACTCTTTTATGGCATCCTTTCTCCCTTTATAACCTCCCGATTCCCCGCCACCACCCATTCTCATTTATAGCTATTAATATCTTCTGTTTTTAGTCAAATAGAGATAATATTCTTTCATCGCATATCCGTTTTTTGCGATATGCCATTTTTAGCTTCTACATTGGTGGCAATGTATCATTTTTGCCTTCACACCTCCTAATAGCTTCAATCAAGGCATCTTTTAACCTTATGAAGGCAAGTTTATCCACCCCTTTTGATATACTGATTTCATTACCGACCAAATCTTTCAACTTGAGTAAACAAGGAACATCTGCCTTATATCTGTTTCCCACATCTTGTAGGTCATAGTCAAAATTATAATGATAAGCAAGAAATTGCGTAAAAGTATTTTTACTTTTATTGCTTAGTTTGCAGATAGCATCAAAAAGAGCATTGGCATCTTCAGATGCAAATATAGCACGAAGTTCGTATGTACAACTTTTATCTGGATAAGGCAATCTGTCTATAATTATAAGTTGTTCTACTGTTCCTTCAGTCAAATTACGCAGTGCTTTTTGCATTTGATCCGGCAACTCATTTATCTTTGATTTCATCTTCTGCAAGAAATAGTCCACAATATCATCCGTTATTGAGGTCTTGGAATCTGTGGTTACATAATTACATCCACTAATAAAAAGCCCTCTTAGCTGATAAAGTTCCTCTAAACTGGTTTGGATATCAATCATCTCTGCTATTCTTACTTTTATTAAAGAGACATAAGCCTGTATAAAATAGAAAATGCCAATAGCGTGAAAATATGATAGATACGCAATACTATAACCAAGTTGATAAGCGTCTTTTATCTCTCTATCCAATATGGATGTTATAGTATCCTGACAAATACTTTCAAGTTTTTGCTGCTCCATATCGAAAAAGCCGGATAGCATTTTCCAAGGTTTCAATCCTTTTTGCTTATCCCTTATCTCCGTAACAATAAATTCTACAAGTGGAGCACCTGTGATAATATATTGTATAATAGCCGTAACATACTCCGGATTTAAGACATTATAAATTAGCTCCTTGTTCAAAGAGTGATATTTTTCCCTTAGATGCTGTATCCTTTGCTTATCCTCATTATTATCTTGGAGTAGTGAAATCCGACAATCTCTACTCCAATTACAAATTACCTCTTTGTTCTCACTGTTATTATACTCTGCATACACTGCAATAAATGACCCAAGAATATTTTTGAGAAAGATATTATCCTTTTCAACCAGCTCGGGAGGAAGTTTGTTTAAGTGGCTTTTAAAATCATATAAACATTGTCTCAAAACCCGTAAGTTGTCGGATTTTGTACACTTAAAACAGGCAATAATGAAATCACGCATTTCTTTCAAATAATCGGATACCGGTACTTCGCCAAGGAAGTATTCGATGGCTTCTTCTATGTCAGGTTGTATTTCAAATTCCCTGCCTATGGTCTTTTCCTTAAACTCATCCAATACAGCCTTGGAAAGTTCTTCAAGGTGGTTCTCATCTCCAATTACGACAACATGGCAATTACAATGTTCTACAAAATAGTTGATAAAGCCTAACAATTCCTTCATCTCTATCAGGCACCTTTCGATGTCATCGAATATCAGAAACTTTACACCTTTTATACTGTCGTCTTTCACTTGTAGTAACGACAACGAATCCAGTGTTGCGGAAAATGAACCATCCTCTTTAGAGTCTTCATTAAAATCCATACTTGTCTTGAAGACTACCTTACCGGCTAATTTCAAAATTCCCTTTATGAAACGCCCCGTTTTCGAATAGAAGAAAGGATTTAATTCCCTATCTATAGCTGTCTTGATGTCATTCACGCTATCCATTCCATAGGTCGAAATATAAATGGGCTTTAGCGTAATTTCCTCGTCAGTATCTGCGGTCCCATCAAACCTCTTCTTCCATTCTTTTATAAGATGAGTTTTGCCACATCCCCATTTTCCTTTCAGCATCACGGCATACTGAGGATTGGTATTATCAGCATAGCTGTTTAAAAAATCAAGAATCAAAGTATTCATACCTTTGTTATTAACATAATTCTATTTTAACTCCATTGGAAAACAAAAATGTAGCAATAAGAACATTAAATATTGAAATAGTAAACGACGCTGCAAATCCATTATCACCACATCCACAATGAACAAAGTTAGTGATATTTCTTAATACAATAATATCCATACGATTAAATTTCATGTTTCTTCTTACCATTGATTGCTTAAATATGCGTCTCCTATCATAATAATATCCGCAGAAAATGTGATGGTGGAATACATTTGGCGTTTCCTGTCAACATTGTAAACCTCTTTGTAATATACGATATACGCATATTTGAACTCCACGACACGAAAGATTGAATTATCCTTAGTGTTGTAATAAATCACCTTGCCGCTTATCGCTTTGAAAGGACTGTTTACCATTGCTTCAAGAATAGTAGTTTCTCTGGTAGATTCAACGGTTATGGTAATACGTCCGCCAATAACATTTGTCACTGGCCTTCCTTTATTATCTGTCTTGCGGTTAAATTCAATATGTGATGAAATCACTTCTATATCCTTCCCTTGCAAGCACACGGTTGCCTTTAATTCTGCCATGCTGATCTTATTATTTATTATAAAACCAAGACATTTCGCCTTGGTTAAAGCAGTCAGACCGCTTTCAAGACAAGAAGGAGGATATCATATTTCGCAAATATAGAATTTTCCCTTGAACTTAACAAGCAATCAATTAAATTTATTAACCGACAAAATAGAAGAAACACTGCTTACAGGCTGCCCTCCTCACAAAAATATTATCTTACATAGTCTCTTTTTTCATCCTGCTATTCAATTCATCACAGGCAAAGCAAACCGGCTTTTAAACAAAAGAGGTTAAACCGTAATCATTCATTGCATTCTTTTTGTTTTTATGGTAGAATGTTTTATTAGTGAGTGAGGACTGTTGTGTAATCCTCTTGTTACAGTTCAGGCAAGACCCTCATACGATGGCATTATTGATGTTTAACCCCTATAAACTTGCGAGTTATGAGAAAAAACGCTAACTTTGCGAATCATAAATGTGCGCTTAGACGCATACTATTAATTAATATGTTGAAATTGAAACAGTTAGTATCTAATCTTTATCACTTTGCCTTTGGGAAAGAAGTGCATACCAACGGTATGAATGCCGATGGTACTATGAGTGTGGCGGCTGGAGATCCTACGTTGAGTGTAACTCCGTTGAAAGGTCTTGAAATGTTACCAGATAGGATTCCGTGTGAAAATTCAATGTTAGACATTTCTAAGTATAAACAATCTGAGAATCCCTTAATATTTACTGTTGAAGGCTCCTCTATGTCACCTGAAGACATCTCTAATGGTGATAAATTACTATGCAGAAAAGTAGATGCCGACGCAGCAAAATTAATCGGGAAAGGAAAATTTGTGGTTATTGCTGTTGATAAGGAATACTATGAATCTAAAAACAAAGAGTTGAAGTTTGATTATAAGTTGCGTCATACCTTATTGAAAGTTCCGGTAGAAAGCTCTATCGAGAAATTGATAGACTCTTTGAAAAAAATAACCAATAGTATCTTTTTGGAAGAAAACCAAAAGAACTTAGAAATCAAGTATAATGAGGCTATTGGGTTTTATAAAGACAAGAAAGAACTTATGTTATCGGTTACTTATCGTAAAGGGAATTTGCGCTATTCTTTCCATCCGGTTGATTTAATACAGTACGTTGCTGAATATGTATTAAAACATAACGGAGAAGAATGGAGAGCTAAAAAACTTGAATAGAAAAATGTCTGGAATAGAATGTATTAATCTACTTGCATTCATACAATTTATAATTGCTTTTGACTTTGGATTATACTATCTTGATAACAAGCATGTACTGACTGAAATTTATCGTAAATATCAGAAAGATTTAAAGTTGTCGGTACGGGCGGTATTGTCTCGTGCTAATGATATTATAACAGAGAGTCTAAAAAGTGAGAATAGTGAATGTATATTAAATAGTGCCTATTTAGATAAGGCATATCGCCGTTTAAAATATCTGACTGATGAAAACCAACTTGATTTGGAAGGTTGTGGTTTCATCGGATTATATGCTGGATTATACGGTTTCTTATGCTTGTTTTGTATCGGGATGTTTGGGTCTCAACATGAAGCACTTGTAAAAACTTATATTTTAGTAACTTCTCAGATAGTTTTAGTTATAGAGCTATTTATATCGGGCTATAACCTTTATCAAGAAGATTGTAGGAAATATAGTAGAAATCTATGGTCAAATATTAGATTTATATTTTTTATTACGCTATTTGTAGTTGGAATTGTTAGCTTTGATTGGACTTATAAGTTTTTCTCTGAATTTGAGTTCCCGTTTGTTGTTATAAGTCTGATTGTATTGCTCTTTCCCCTCATTCTATTCATAGGGCATATAGTAATTTCTCGTATAATAGTAACATTTGTAATAATAAAATGTAGGTATTATTTATACAAAGTAGAGAAATGCTTGCAAGTTCAAGATATATCATAAGATTAAGACTTGATGTAATTTTTTCAAGCTGAGAGCCGAGCTATTACACGGATAGCTCGGCTTGTTTTTTTAAAAAAAGAGGGAAAGGTTACTTAGGTAGATGATATTTGTCCTTTATATGCTCGGCCACGTGTTCGACTTCTGGGAACAACGTTGATTTGTCTATGCCGAGGGCTTCAAGCTGCTTCCTGATCTTCTGCTTCTGCGCTTTATTGATGATGTACACTTTGTAGCTGAAGTTGAGTGATGCTGGTTGGCTTTTATTGCCATTGATACCATAAAGGAAAAATGCCCCGGACTGCCGGATTATGCGAGGATTGTCAAACATCGGTTTTACACAAAAGACTCTCTCGATATCCTTTGAGTCAATCACATTCTGAAAATGGGGTTTCTCGTACTTAATTTCATGCAGAAGATAGGCTATGTCTGGTTCATCGCGCGCGAACGATTCTGATTATGAGGACTAACATCCATTATTTGCTGTTCAAAATGCCTTAGTACATGGTTTTGTTCTTTCCTGGTTGTAGCTGTTCCCATATCAACCTCATAAAATGTTATTGTGTATTCTCCAGTTTCTATCATTTGTTTTGCTGTTTGATGATTATTCGATTCTAATCTTTCTCCAATATTTATAGCAGAACCTACGTAACCATCACCATTTGGTAGCTTGATATGGTAAACACCTGAATATGTTGGTGCATTTGGAATAAGCAAATATAACCCGAAATAATCACAACTTATATTGGTGTCACTGACATATCCGTATAAGTTTAGTATTCTCCCTCCAAGTCCAATCGGATCTTGCGAGATACACATCCTCATCTACAGCGAGTAGTACCTAAAACGATTATAGCTTAATTCTATAGCCTTGTCGTACTCTTGTCCCTGGGAACCAAAATTACAAAAACGTTCACCAATGCTCCTTAATTTTCGTTCCTTTTATTGTAAAACCGATTTTAAATAAATTATCTAAAGCAAAAATTATAGCAGCTTCTATATAATCTTGTATATTGTCAAACTTACTATAGTCAAAATTAATAATATAATTATGTTTTTCAATATCTTTATAAATGGGTTGATATGAAGTGCATTTTTTATCAATGCCCCATACGATTTGCTCTTTTGTTGGAATGGGTATGTCTATTGATATATATTTTTCCAAATCTTTCGTATAGGTAATTCCTTTTTTACTTATTAATATAGAACTTAGATACGAGGCACTTGAATATATAACATTAATAAAAACAACCCAATTTCCCAATAAATCGTTATCAATAAATTTAGTTTTTTTGGTTAGATAAGCCTCCGCTTTTGGATTCTCAATATTAAAATCTGTGTTCATTAATTGTGAACTATATACTATTTTAAATTTCATAATTAGCTATTTCTTTGATAAGATTTCTTTTTTTCCCTATTTAAGGGAAGTCGTTCTCCTTTATTTCTTCTCTTTCTTACTTCTTTTGCTTCTGCTCCAATTGCTTTTCGAGTAGAAGTATATCCCAAATCTCTATATTCTTCTGCAAAGGCATTTGGGTATTGTCTTTTTGCAGCCCTTTCACTATTATGCATCCTTCTGTTCTTGTTACTTAAGGTAGGCATTACATCGTCTGATTTAGCTTTTCCTATCTTTAATACTTTTGTTTTGGTTGCGTCTTCATAAATAATGTAAAGTTTGAAATTTGCTTTTGCTGTAAGGGAATTCAAGTGAGCAAGTCCAAAAGGATCAATTAATTGATTACTATCACTTACATACGCATAAAAATTAGGTTCTCCGCTTGCTAATCCAATCGGATCTTGCGAGACATACATGCCCATCTTCGGCGAGTAATACCTGAACCTGTTGTACGCCAGCCCTGTTTCCCGGTCATAATACTGCCCCTGGAACAGGAACGGTACCATCCCCTTGTTGCCGGTCTCCTCGATGACGTTCCCGTCCATGTCGAGCACCCGGCTCCACACCTCTTTGCCCTCGGTGTCGTATGCCTCCGTTGGTGTTCCGAGCTGGTCGGTCAGTATCGAGTAGGACCTGCCTTCCTTTATCATTGCCACCGGCACGAAGGACTCCTCGTCGAAGAGCCATACCGTCATGTCGCGGCGTTCCGTGTCCGTGTGCCACCTGTCCTCCACGACGGAGTATTCCCTGTGCTGCTTCCACTGGTGCAGCGGCACGTTGCCGTTCCACACCCACCGCGTCACGGTCGTGCCGAAGCTCTTGGAGAGCCTGCGCCCGAGCGCGTCGTATGTGAACTCCACCTCCCTCTTGTCGGGCCGCACCACCTTTGCCAGAGAGCCGTCGGCGTTCCACCGGTATCTCCAGTGGTCCTTCTTGCCGTCAAGCCACCTTCCCGTGCCGAGGTAGCGTTCCGTCAGGTTGCCGTCCGCGTCGTACTCGCAGTGCCATTCGCCGTCCTGCTCCAGCCGTCCGCCACCAAGGTAACGGCGCAGCCTCATGTCCGGGTCGGGATACAGGTTTCCCGTCTGGTCGCTCTTCCTCCACTGCACCCTGCCGTCGGGGTATTCCGCCCTTTCGAGCTGCCCCGTCGGGGTATAGGAGTAGCGTGTCTCGCCACGCCTGCTGTCCTCCACGGACAACAGCCTGTCGGC
>NZ_CABJDN010000009.1:325191-327318 GCF_902364365.1 Bacteroides intestinalis
CTCGCAGTGCCATTCGCCGTCCTGCTCCAGCCGTCCGCCACCAAGGTAACGGCGCAGCCTCATGTCCGGGTCGGGATACAGGTTTCCCGTCTGGTCGCTCTTCCTCCACTGCACCCTGCCGTCGGGGTATTCCGCCCTTTCGAGCTGCCCCGTCGGGGTATAGGAGTAGCGTGTCTCGCCACGCCTGCTGTCCTCCACGGACAACAGCCTGTCGGCAACGCCCCAGCGGTAGCGGCGCATATGCCGTGTGCGCGAGTCCTTGCGTGTGCGGGCATCCACCAGACGGCCTATGTCATCATAGGCGAACGAGCGGACAATGCCTCCCGGAAGGATGCGCTCCACCTCGAAGCCCAGCGTGTCGTGGCGGTGTGCCGATTCCCACGAGCCCGCGCCGTCGCTGCCGCCGGTGGCAGTGAACCCCTCAAGCTCCCCGTAGGCGTTGCGGGTGTAGCGCAGCGAGGCCCCCGCCGTGCTGCCGAGCGTGAGTATCCTGCCGGTATGGTCGTAGGTGCGGAGTATGGTGTTGCCGTCGGCCGTCTCCCGGACCGGAAGCCCCAGGGAATTGTATGCGAACTCCACCGTGCTTTCCCCCCTCGATGCCCGCACCAGCCTGCCGGACAGCCCGTAGGCGTAGGTCTGGTCGGGGTCGCCGGCCGTGGGGTATGAGACGCGCGTGACGCGCGAGCAGGCGTCATAGCCGTATTCCCTTTCCGTCCCCGACGGCAGCGTCTCCCTGACGACGCGTCCGCCCCTGTCACGCAGGTAATGACGGACGGCCCCGTCGAAGCCTTTCTCGGCGGTGACGTTTCCCACAGCGTCGAGGGCGAACTCGTAGCTCTGGAGCCTCTCGTTTGTCACACGGCGCAGGCGTTCCTCCCGGTCATAGCGGAAGTTCACCACGCCCCGGTGGTCGCGGCGTCTTGTCAGCTTCCACATGCCGGAGTAGCCGTACTCCACGTGCTGGACGTTGTCACGGTATTCGGTGAGGTTGTCTATCCCGTCGTAGGACAGGCGTATGTCGTTGCCGTCGAAGTCGAGCACGCGCACCACGCGGCCCACGGGGTCGTATTCCCTTTTCTGCACCGCACCTTTGGGGTTGGTGACGCTCACGCACCTGCCCAGCAGGTCGTAGCCGTACAGCGAGGTGTTCCCCCGGCTGTCGGAGGCTTCCGTGAGGTTATGGAAACGGTCATAGGCGAGCCTCGTCACCACGCCGTAGGGGTCTTTCACCGATGCCACCGCACCGTTGCGGTAGGTCATCTTCGTGACGGCACCTTCGGGGTTGGTGCGGCTCACCAGATTGCCGGAGCGGTCATAGCCGAACTCCCACGTGCCGCCGTCCGGCGTGGTAACGGATACGGGACGGTTGCGCAGGTTCCCCCTGCCGGGGTACACGGCGGACACGCTGCCGCCGCACGGGTCGGAGCTGTCGGTGCAGTTCCCCCAGCGGTCATATCTGTACAGGGTGCTGTTACCGAGCGGGTCCGTCTGTGCGAGTAGCCGGCGGCTGTCATCATAACGCCACAGGTGTTCCCCTCCGTTGGCATCGACCTTCTTCCACACAAGGCCGCCACGGTGGTGGTACACCGTCAGCTCCCCGTGGCTGTCGAGCACCTCGGTCACTCCCTCCCGGAACGTGAGCCTGTGGTCGTATATGCCGCCGTCGCCCCACGTATGTACGCAGCGCGAACCCACGCCCGTACCGTCGTACTCGAAGTACCACGCAAGGCCGTTGCGCCATGTCTCCTTCACGATGAGCCTTCCGGCATACTCGTATGTCATCACGTCGCCCGCCGCGTTGCGCTGGAGGGTCATGTTGCCGTCGGCGTCGTACTCGTAGGAGGCGAGGGTAATCTCTTTCTCCGGATCTTCCGGATGCGGGCCGCATATCTCAAGGATGCGTCCGCTTCTCGTGTCGTGCTCCACCCTCAGGCGGCGGCCCGCGCTGTCGGTGATGGAGCGCAGCAATCCCTCTTTCGTGTAATCGAAGCGGATGCCCAGACCGTTGCAGTCGGTCACGCTCTCAAGCAGGCGCACGGAATCGTACTCCTTGCGCGTGAAGCGGTAGTAGAGATCCTCGGCCATGTCCCACACGCAGTAGCCGCCGTCCTGTTCCAGACGGGCCTC
>NZ_CABJDN010000010.1 GCF_902364365.1 Bacteroides intestinalis
GGCTCTCTACTTTTTGGTTTAAAAGATTGGCTTTTCATAATTTGATTGCATTTGTTTGCATTTTAAAAATAAAATAATTGTTTTCTCTCTTGCAAATATATTTGATTTTAATATAGCAAACAAATAGTTTTAGATATTAATTTTATGAAAATATGTAAGTGCATGTCAATGAGGAATCAATGCAGTCTGATTTATTTACATTAATAAGTTTGGAAGGGAAAAAGGAATGTTTTGTGTGGTGCAGGGAAGATTATACCTCGCTTGGGCGCAATCCGAATGATCTGCAACTCATCTTCTCGACTTTTACTTCCCACACTTTTACGTTGCGCACGTTCCGACATCCTCCACCGTATCGCAGAAGCTATGCGGAGTATTGCCCCCACAGCTCATATTTAATTTATTCTGGTCTGTTTTTCCAAAAAGCCTTTCACTACATTCCACGAATAATAAGGGCCAAATTTACTCTTTATCGGTAAAATTACTTCATTCTCATTCAGCAACAGCTTCACCAGTATATCATTCTTCTTATCACGATAGAAAATGATTTGTAGATTGGCTCCCATAGGAGAGACCCGATAATCTTGCCAGGCAAGATGGAATTTTTCCATATCCGTCTCCTGATTGCTACATCCTTCTATTTGCATCAAAGCAAGCAGACGGATGAGGTGGGTATCATGCCCGAAACGGAGATCTGCCGCAGGAGTACCTTTCTTTATAGCAACATCCGCACTTTCCAGAATATTGCGCAACAAAGGCACAGCACAGCGAGGCATCAGACCGCCATTGAGCGGAGCAGCAGCATTACACACGTACATGCGGGCATTCACCGTCTTCCAAATGCCTACCAACTCCTCATATTCAAAGATATCATAGAAGGACAAATCCAACTCTACATTCTGCATATCGGCAGCAATCCAATAAAGGCTGCGCATCATGGCATCCGGATCAGTTATCGCATCAGGTTTCACAAACAGGGAAGCCATCATGCGCCCGGTACGAACGTTCTTCTTTTCAAATTCCCTGAACCCACGTCTCCATGGAGCTTTCTCTGAAGAAAACTTCTCACCTTCGGTAGAAGTGTAAGCTATATAATCCATATACCGATGGTAAGCCCTACGCTCCACATGCAAGGCAGGATTCAGTTCTTTCAAGCGTTCCGTAAAATAGCTCATGCTCATAGCACAACGCAGAGAAGTGGACGAACGGGCGTCTATAAAAGCATCTTCCCGGAATACTTGCGGGAAATTGTGATACATGCGTTCAGCTATCTCACGATGTTGACGTTCGCCAAGGGGAGTAATACTTCCACTACATCCGCGGGCATCTTCCCAAACCTTGTGCAGACGCTGACGAACATCCATGCCAAGAGGAGTAAGCTCAGAACATTGATAAAGGGAATCAAAAACACAGATGACTTCCGTATAACGTTCATCCGCTGTCATCCAACGGGAGCCATGACGACCGTAATGACTGATATAGAAAGGCTCGTATCCTGCCGGAGCAGGGGTATGGACAGATGTAGGGGCAGGATAAGCATAATAAATACTTCCTGCCTGCTCCGGCGTCAATACGGACTGGGAACGAGCGGTGAAAGTACACAGTAAATACAATATAAAAATTATGCTTTGTCTCATCTTCGTGACGAATTTAAGTTATCACTCTTTTATTCCTTTACTTTCAGATTACGAACATCCTTCTGCCCAATGCCTTCAGCTGCCTGATCGGGACGTATATCTCCCCAGGTAACAGTACAATCATCTATCAGGATATCAGATGCCGTATCGATATAGAAGCCATACGTCTTATCATAAATGAATCCTTCGCCTACGCACGGACGTTTATCATAAATGCCGCCCTCATAGGCAGTACGTTTCTGCAACAGCAGGTCTACGTTTTCAAAGTAGATATGGTTCACTTTGTTCTGTGTATCCCCGCCTACAAAAATACCGTTCTCGCTGGTACACTTGATATTTGTGAAATAAATACGGCTCACTTCTCCACAACGTCCTTCGGTAGCTCCCTTCGGAAAGCGCCAACCGGCATCCTTATGATTACCTACGGCACGCGGATAAGAAGTCACGTAAATGGGTTCCGCTTTCCCCCACCAGACATCCGAGTAGAACATACAATCTACAATCATATTAGAGAAAATTACGTTGGTAACCGTTCCTTCATCCCGGTTCTGAATACCAATGCCGCGGTTGCTATTCTTAATGATACAGTTATTGAACAGTACGTTATTAATCTTATCCATATTTTCCGAACCGATCTTGATGGCACAGGAACGGGAAACCATGGTACAGTTGGTCACCACAATGTCTTCGCACGAACCGTACTCCTCAAACTCGCGGCGATTCTTCAGGCAGATACAGTCATCACCCGATTCTATATGGCAATTGGCAATGCGCACATTCCTGGAATGGTCTACATCGATACCGTCGCCGTTGCGTATCTTCAGATTGTTCAGAATAGAGATACCATCAATGGAGGCATCGTTGCAACCAATGAGATGAACCGTCCAATAGGCACTGTTGCGGATGGTTACATCACGAATCACTGTCTTCTCTATATTGATAAGCGTCAGCACATGCGGACGGGGATCGAAGTCGGTCACCGGTTTCAGCTCGTAAGAATCTTCCAGTTCCTTACCCATAAAGGAGACACCGTTTCCGTCTATAGCTCCTGTTCCGGTGATGGATACCTCTTTCAGGTCTTGACCATAAATCCACATCATACCTTCACCACGGTTATCGCGGAAAGCACTCAATGTATAGGCAGCCTCATCGGGATTGGCAAGCAGACAGGAATTAGGTTCCAGGTGTAGTTCTACAAACGAGGCAAGATGGAAAGGACTGCACATGAAAGTACGCCCTGCCGGAACAAGTACCGTTCCGCCACCCGACTTGGAACACTGGTCGATAGCAGCTTGTATAGCTGCGGCATCATCGGTCATGCCGTCACCTTTGGCTCCGTAGTCCATAATGTTGTAGATAGTTCCTCCGGTCTTCGGAGTGCCGCACGCCCCTAACAGCAAGATGCTGCATAGGGCAAACAAGAATGCTTTTACTCTCATATTAAGTATATCTTTCTTAAATTAAACTACATTACTTCCGGCGGACAGTTTTCTGCTCCCGCTCCCCATTCTTTATTCGGTTCATTCCCCATTACAAACTCCATCACACCACCGTTCACTATATCCTGATGGGTAATATAATTCCGTGTATAAAGCTTTCCGTTCAGCGTTGCCGACTGGATATAAATATTCTTCTGCGACGCATTGCGGGCTTTCATGGTAAATGTCTTTCCACTCTCAAGATTCAGCGTAAAGCTGGGGAATGAGGGGCTGGCAAGTATATAATACGGGGTACCGGGACATACCGGATAGAATCCCATAGCGGCAAACATATACCAGGCCGACATCTGTCCGGCATCGTCATTACCGGAAAGTCCACCCGGTTCATTCAGATATTCCGTTTCCATAATATGCCGGACGGCACGTTGAGTTTTCCAAGGCTCGCCTGCATAATTGAACATATAGGCAACCTGATGACACGGCTCGTTTCCATGCCAGTAACGCTGTTCGCTGAACATGGAATCCAGTTTGGCTACATACTTATCCTTGCCTCCCATACAATCCATCAATCCATACGGATCTTGCGGCACATACCAGGTATAATGGCAAGGAGCGCCCTCAGTAATGAAACGGGCGAAATTGAAAGCATTGGCATCATTCAGGAAAGTACCATCGGCATGACGTCCCTGGGCATATCCGGTACGGGGATCAATCACATTGCGATAATTGGCAGCACGCTGTATCAATGCCTGGTAATCATCTGTCTTACCCAGAGCTTTCGCCAGCTGTGCAAGGGCAAAGTCATCATAAGCATATTCCAGGGTACGCGATACTTGTTCTTTCGTGTGGAATGCATCGGGTACACCGTCTTCAAGAGGAATATATCCATATTCCAGATAAGAAGTCAGGGCACGGCGGCCCATACCATTTTTATATTCATCAGGGTTGGAAGGAGTTTCAAAAGCATTCTTACGCATTCCTTCATAAGCCTTGTCCACATCGAAATTACGAATGCCCTTACAGTAGGCATCACTGATGGCGGAGATACAATGATCGCCTATCATAGCGGCGGTATAGCTATTCCAGCAAGGAAAGATGGGTAACCAGCCGCCTTGCTCATATTTATGCACCAGAGATTGCATCATATCTCCGCCCTTGGTCGGGAAAAGCAGATTTATCATTGGATGCAGGGCACGGTAGGTATCCCACATGCTGTAATCTTCATAATACATTTCTCCTTCAGGAAGTTGCCGTATCGGGGTTCCATTCGCAAAAGAGGGATAACGCCCATCCACATCATTGAATGTATGCGGCAAGAAAGAGGCACGATAGAAAGCACCGTAAAACATTTCCTTGTCTGCAAGCTGTTCGGTCTCTACATCAATAGCGGAGAGATGTTTCTCCCAGATCTGTCTCAAATCTGTGCAAGTCTGACCGAAGTCCCAATGAGGGATTTCAGCCTTCAGGTTCTGCAAAACACCGTCCCGGTCGGTAAAGGAGGAAGCTGCCTTTACCAGCACTTCTTCACCTTCAGCTACATCAAATTCTATATAAGCCCCTATCTGTGCCGCATCACCTATCTGGGTGACACCTTGAGACAGGGAATCTCCCCTGAACACACCGTATCCCGTCGGCTTCTTTTGCAGCTGAACGATGAAATGTCCGCTATACCCTGCCGATTTTCCCCAGCCCTGATAAATGCGGTGAACGGGATTGTATCCGTAGATCTGATTGTTGAGGGTATCGATGCAGATGTATCCCTGACCTTCATCACTGTTGGGATTCACTACCAGATAACCTTTTCCTGCTTTTCCGTAGGTGAAACGGAAGATAGCGGAACGCGAACGGCCCGTCATTTCAGCAAAGATATTCTCATCCGGTAGAGAAACCCTATAATAGGCGGGAGTCGCCATTTCCTCGGCATGCGAGAAACGGGTGGAACGTGCTTCCGGCTGACAACGCAGTGTGCCGAAGAGAGGCATCAGGGTCATAGAACCGTAATCCTGCGTACATCCGCCCACAATCCAATGGGAATTACGAAAACCTTGCAACAGGGAATCTGCATAATAATAGGGAGCTACACATTTTTGTTCCGTATCACGCGTCTGCGCAGTCCAGAAGTTCATTCCGTTGGGTTCGAGTACTGCCGGAAGGGTTTGCCCGTATTCTTCCGTATCCCTGCCGAACAACCCGGCTGTATGGGTAGCACTGGGGGCAGTGCCGACGCGGGTGTCGATATAGGATAACCGCGACTCATCATCCGTTCCACAACGTCCGGTGCACGAAGTGGTACCCGGCAGCAAGGCAGCTGCCAATAATAGGGAGCAATATGTATAGATCGTTCGTTTCATGTTATATTTTTATATAGATTTTCTTTTTATACAGTGGATAGCCGCACGCTCCCATCAACAACGTGAAAGCAAGGGCGTAAACGGCAGATGCCAGATAAGGATCGGCTATCAATGAATGTATCCCTTCATAAATAACCGGTTTGCTTCCGGTAGCACCGATAACAATAGCCACCACCTCACTGAGTACATAGAGAAACAACGGGTTGACTCCGAATATCTCAAAGAAGCGGCACCAGTTCTTCTTCTCTTTCATATCGATGAAGTAAATCAGTACAGCCTGAAGCATGGCAGCCAGTCCGCAAGTGACCAGTACGAAGGTAGGCGACCAGATACGCTTATTCAACGGCAAAGCCTCCGTCAGCACAAAACCGCATGCCATCAGAATAAAGCCTGCCACAAACAGTTTCAGGATTTTCTGTTCCAAAACTTCCTTAGCCAGTATGATCCTCCCGCAACAAAAGCCAATCAATGTATGAGCAATAGCGGCAAGGGTGCTGGTAAGTCCTTCCGGATCTATCGGGCTTTTATGATAAAGGTGGTCTGCACCCAATACATTCCGGTCTATGATTGCCAGGATATTTGTGCTATCGGGGGTGTATCCGTTGCCAATACCGAGCAAGACGGCATATCCGATAATAAGGAAACCGATTATCCAGCCGATATACTTAGGCTTGACATACAGAGCTACGAAGGAAACGGCACAATAACATAAAGCGATACGTGGCAACACTCCCGTAAGCCGGAGATGGGCAAGGGGGAAGAAATCGCCCTCACAGATAAAGTGAAACCAATGAATGGCCCAGCCGATGCACAGAATGACAAGAGTACGTTTCAGTATCTTACGAATCACCGGACCTGATGCCTGGAAATGGAACTTGCTCAGAGCAATGTAAGTGGAAATGCCCATGATGAACAGGAAGAACGGAAAAACCAGGTCACAAAGCGTCAGCCCATTCCATGCAGAATGTTGCAGGGAGTCGTAGGATAGCTTTCCACCGGAATTGTTGACGAGAATCATTCCGACAACGGTGATTCCACGCAACACGTCGAGAGACAAGAGGCGCTTCTTTTGCGGATAACCGGAAATTGGGGGGTGAATATTTTCCATCATCTGTAGGGCGTTAATCACTAACCACTAACCACTAATCACTCATTCCCAAACACTTTCTCAAACACTTCTTTTGCCACATCCACACAGTTTCCTTCGGGAGCCGAACCATACGGATTCTTCGCCAATGTCCAGGGTTCTTCCATAGCGTAATAATCCAACTTAACTTCGGGTTTACCATCCAGTTGATCTTGGAGGGTTTGCCAATAAGCCGCCCAACGTTTATAGTAAAAATCGCGCAGAATGCCGTTCCATTCCTTATGGGCATAGTCGCGCAAACCGCCGTCGTCAGCACAAACACGATTGCCCCAAGTAGTTATCTGTACACGGGCATTCCATTCGTACAAATCTTTTTCTTCGGGAGTAGTGCCCAACTTACGTGCCTGCTCTATCCAGCGACCTACACGGAATTCACTGCGTGTACCCAACAATTTATCCTGTAACAGCAGTATATCCAGGAATTTCCGGGAGTCACGGGCAAAACTGCGTTTATCAAAGCTCTTGAAGTCGGCAATGGTACGATTGTACACAATGCGTCCTTTATCCGAAAGGGACTGGCGAACCATGTCTACCAAGTCGTATTCGAAGTTATTGTTACCACGGTATTTATCGGCTACCTCCAGCATCAGCCGGGCAGCTTCTTCCGTAACAGTGGGGTCGTAATAGTTCTTCATCTTCGACCAGCTCGATGCCTGGAAGTTGTTCATCGAAGGACGTCCACAGAAGATGGATTCATGAGGGCCTTGCTGATTATTTCCGAAGGGGCAGTTATAAATGGTATTGGCAAGCAGAGTCCATGCCTGTTCTATCTTCTCGTCGCGCACGCCGTAACGGGCAAAGAGATAATCTTTCAACCATTCCTCTTTCGTGAATTTCTCCGGGCGCCAAGGCAGTTCGCACATCAGTTCGAACATCATGGGGTTATTCTCCGAGCCTTCCATGGTGAGACCGATACCTTTCAGATGAGTTGCCAGCGGGTTGTTCTTTGTCAGATAGAAGTTGTTGAGTAACTGATCCATGCGGCCGTGCAGACCGACATTACCGCCGAAGTTGAGCAACATACAGAAAAGCCAGTCGTGCTGCTCATAACCCTGGTCGCGCTTCCAAATGGAAGGGATTCCCCACATAGGGCGACACTCGCTGAAGAGGTCCAGTATCAGCAGATCTCCGTTCTGCATATTCTTTATCATTTCAGGGCGAGGATTCTCCGTCCAACCCTGCACTACCCAGGTGGCTTTCGGATTCACTTTCTTCATAGCCGTCATGATGGCCCGGCCGGCTGCATCGAAATCTACCGAAGCGGCATTTTCTGCTTCATGGAAGGGGTCCATAGAGTAATAATCTGCCTTGCCGAAAAGCTTCTCCTGCTCCCGGTAATACAAATCTGCTATCTCGGCAAAACGGGCATCAGTAGGCTGCAAGAAAGCCGGACGGGTAAAACCATTCCACAGATCGGACTTGGTCAAGTTCAGTCCCAACTTCTCGTCAGCATCATGCGGAACCATTCCGGAATATCCCGGAAATACAGGTTTGATGCCATACTCACGCATGCGCTTCAATATTTTCTTCTGCAGAGCTTCCTGCTGTGCGTACCAAGAGTCGGGGTTGGGGCCGCCCCATCCTTCCAGATTATTCATGGCCCACCAAGCCAAGAAGGCGGGGCCGGCTATAAAGCTGTTTATTTCTTCTTTGGAATATCCCAGCTTTTGGAGCATATTGAACCAAATACACTCCTGCCCTACGGCGGCCAAAGGAAGATTGATGCCATGCAGGGCCATCCAGTCTATTTCTTTCTCCCAGCGCTCCCAATCCCAGAAAGCCATCGTATAAGAGTAGGTGCAATAGTTGAAATCATAACGAAGTGAGAGGGACGTTTCGTGACGTTCTTTCTGGGGAACAGCAGGAAGTACTTGGGGAAGCGATACCTGCATGCCGTTCCATGATAGCTGGATACCGGCATAATATTTCAGATACCAGTTGATACCTGTCGCTATATTCACGTAGTTATTACCACGGACAACAACTTTACTACCTTTCTGATCCAGTTCAAAAAAGTCGTCCGTACCTTTATTGAGTTCAATAACAAATTTCTTAGATGCTCCCTTATCAATTCTTTCAAGCAGACCGTTGACGGGGTTGGCAGATAAATAAGTAGACAAACCTACTATTAACAAAATGACTAAACAGAGTTTGGTTTTCATGGTATTCATTACTTCTGGGTGATGTGCAAAAGTAAGCGTTTATTTTTTTATATAAGGAGAAAATAGAAAAGTTTGGGACGAATATAGTAAAGAATGAGACAGAAATATAAAGTGAGGAGTCTCTATTTCTTTCCCAGTTTCGAACTCGGTAAATACCCAAAGAATTCTTTAAAACACTTTGTGAAGTACTTCGGATCATTAAAACCTACAGCATAAGCTATCTCAGAAACATTGATGTCTCCAGGTCCTTCCTGTATCATTCGTTGCGCCACGTTCAGACGGTAATTCTTCATAAACTGTCCGATAGGTTGCCCTGTGAGGTCCTGCATTTTTTTGTTGACGAGCGTCTTGCTATATCCCATATCACGCACAAAACGTTCCAGGTTATATTCTGCATCGGCATAGTGCTCCTTCATCAGGTTGACGGCATTCGTAATGAATGTCTTGTCCCGCGACTCTTCCTTCACATGCAGTTCTTCCACATTGCTGCTGGATGAGAACATCTTCTTATACTTCTTCCGCAAATTCAGGATATTGCGAATACGAAGCCGGAGCACTTCTTCATCGAAAGGCTTACAGAGATACTCGTCCACGCCTATTTCGAAGCTCCTCTTTTCCTGCACATCCGAGCGAAGTGCCGTAAGCATAAGGAACGGAATATGCGAAGTGGCCAGATTCTCCTTGATGCGGCGGGACAACTCCATACCATCCATCACAGGCATCATCAGGTCGCTAACTATTAAATCTATCGTATGCTTCTGAACTATTTCAAGAGCTTCCTGCCCATCACCTGCCTCAAACAAACGGTAATCGCCCACAAGCAACGTACGGATATACGAGCGCATATCCTTATTATCTTCCACAATCAAGATGGTCTCTTTCTTCTGTGTATCTTCCGGTTGTAAGGTATCCGGCAGGTACACAGTACCGGGATCTTCCACTATTTCTCCTCTTGTTTCCACTTGTTCACCGGGAACCAACGGCATCAACATACGGAACGAAGCCCCTCGCCCGGGATTATTACGGGCAAAAATCTCTCCTCCATGCAAGTATACAATCCGTTTACACAGGAAAAGACCGATACCCGTACCACTCTGCCCGTAAACCGGATATTTCGTACTCTTCTTAGACTGATAGAAACGGTCGAAAATCTTCTCCATGTCTTCTGTCACAATACCGTGTCCCGTATCACATACATTCATATAGAGCAACTTCTCTCCGCCTTCATCTTTAATGGATGCCACAAATATATCAATGCGACCACCGTCGGGCGTAAACTTAATTGCATTCGAAACCAAATTAACCAGCACCTTACGCATATATCCGGGATCAATCATCAGGAAAGGATTCTCCAATCGGAAATAAGTGCATATATCAATCTGCCTCTCCTTTGCAAAAACCCTGAAAGGTATCAGCAACTCAGATAAGAACTCGACAAAATTCGAGGAGCGCTTATCCAACACCACTTTATCGATGTCCAGTTTCCGGAAGTCCATCAGTTCATTGACCAGGGAGAGCAGATACCGTGAATTCCGTTCGGCTATCTGTAACTGTGCCTTCACCGCCTCGTCCTGCGTCTCCTTCAGGGCATGCTCAATGGGACCGTGAATCAATGTAACCGGAGTGCGGAACTCATGCGTGATATTTGTAAAGAAGGCAATCTTCTCTTCCGTAATCTCTTTCACGTGCTGGGCCATGGTCTCCAATTGCTTATTCTGGACAGCCAGTTCCTGCGTACGCAGTTCCACTTCCTTTTCCAATCGTGCTTTCTGTTCACGATAGCTCCGGGTCTTGCGCTTATAGAATAAATAGATAGCAATGCAAATGGCTATGACAAGGAGCAGGTAGAACCAACCGGACTTATAAAAATAAGGTGTGATTCCGACTTCTATTTCAGTCGTCTCTTCCGACCAGCGTCCCAACTCATCCGTTGCGCGAACCTGCAATGTATAGTTTCCCGGCGGAACAGCCGTATACCGGGCCATGCCATCACCCGGCTGAGTTTCGTTCCATTCCTCCTCGTACCCTTCCAGACGATAAGCAAAACGGATACGGCTGCTGTTTCCATAATTCTGCGTAGTAAAACCTATGGAGAAACGGTTCTCCCGTTCATGCAGAAAGATGCCGGAAGCAAGGGTGATATTTTCTTTCAGATAATCACCACTGGAAGGATAAATCATATTTCCACCAATAGCCAGGGAAGAAAGTTTCACATGCGAATCCGCAGGCTGTGAAGCCTCATCGTCAGGGTGGATAATAACCAGTCCGTCTATGGTTGCCATATAGATAAAATCATACCTTTCCGAGTAATGGATACCATTCCAATAAAACTGGGTAGCGGGCAAACCATCGGCCTGCGTATAGTTGCTGAATGTCATTGACTGGATATTCAACCGAGACACTCCATCATTCGTGGTCAGCCACAAGTTTCCCTGTCCGTCTTCGGCCATGCCGATAATTGTATTATTAGACAGCCCGTGGCGCGTCGTATAGTTTCTGAACACAAAGTGATTATTCTTGTCGCTCGTCAACTGATACAAGCCGTTTCCGTTACCTCCCAGCCAGATGGAACCGTTTTTGTCTTCCAGAATACTGTTGATCTTTTCCAGTTGAGTGGACTGCGGATTATCCAGTTTATATTTGAGGTACTTATAATCAAAACGTTTATTCGACTTGGCAAAAGAGGCAAGGTCTACGATAAAGACACCTTGTGTAGTACCTACCCAGAGTCGTTTCTTACTATCAATCAGTAAAGCATAGATAGCCTCAAACTCATTGTCAGACTGATCGAACAGTACACGAACGAAAGTATCCTTCCGCTTGTCATAGAAGTGTACTCCGCGCGTGGAGCCGAACCATATTCCATGATTAATCATATCTTCGCAGGCACTGTTGATAAAGTCGCCTTCCAATTCAGGAATATTCTCACAGGTATAACGCTTGAAGGTACGGTTATTGGGGATATTCAAGTCGATCTCATTAATCCCCACACCCCAGGTATATGCCCACAGGCGGTTATCGGAATCTATCAGGACACCCATCAGGGTATTGTTGCTGACAGAGGTTATGTCATTGGGAGAAAAGAGATGGTGGACGCAAGATTTACTATCTTCATTCCACTTCATCAGGCCGCGCTCTACCAAGGCTATCCAGAGGTTCCCGTCCTTGTCTTCATCCACCGCATTCACAGGCGTAGGGGCATCGTTTTCTGTATCCGCACTCCCACACGTCCACAGTTTCGTCTGAAGCCGTTTCGGAGAGAGCAGGTTGATGCCACCAGTTTCAGTACCCAGCCAAATAGTCCCACCATCGGTAAACAGGCAGTTGATGGCATTACAGTTGATGGTAACTCCCCCTCGTTCACTGGTCTGACGAATGAATGAGAAAGTATCCGTGTCTTTATCATAGACATTCAGTCCGTTAAGGGTGGATACAATCAGGTGTCCCCGTTCCGTCAGTTTAATATCCGTTATATAGGCTTGGCTCAGCATTCCGGGGCGGTGGGTGGAGTAACGATAACGTTTCAGACTTTGCCCGGCATGGTGGTATTTGAATAAGCCACGGTTAGAGCCAATCCACAGTAAATCACCGTCTACCTGCATACAGGAGATCCGCCAGTCTTCACTGAAAGAAACCAGGCTGTCAGACAGCTTCTCCACTTTCAGAAGATGTCCTTCATGCTTCGTGATGCGGCACACTTCATTGTCAATACCTGCACAAACTGTCCAACCCAGATCGGTGACGGCATGTACCGGAGAAGCACACTCACTCTCCAGATGATAGTAATTCTTTATAGCTCCTTCAGCATCCAGTTCTATACACCACAAATCCTTGTTAGCGGAAATCCAGACATCGCCTTGCTTGTCCTTGTAAACCGTACTTACGTTTTCATTCATCAACCTTCGTAGCGGACTGTCTGATGGAACAGGCAACTCCACCAAAACATAAGTATCCAGGTTGAGAATGTCGATGCCACCCTCGGAGGCTATCCAAAGGCGTCGGAAGTTGTCTTCACAGACCTTATGAACAAAGTCGTTCTTGAGACATATCGGTTCCGTTTGAGTACTATAGTTCAGGAATTGGTAACCGTCATAGCGACCTATTCCGTAATGCGTAGCAACCCATACATATCCCTCGGAATCCTTGAAAATATCACTCACAAAACTATAGGGTAACCCTGCAGTTTCAGTAATAAACTTAAAGTTGTACTGGCTGAAAAAGCGATCCATGCTTTCCGAAAAAAGCGGGGGAAGCTGCATCAGACAAATGAGGAATATCAGGATACGCTGTTTCATATGAATTCAAGTTACGAGTTACAAGCTACGAACTACAAGTGGCTGCGCAATGCTCGTCACTCGTAACTTGTAGCTCGTAGCTACTTCTTTTCTATCCGGATACGGGCATCCACTGCAACCACATGTTTCTCCGTAGCCAAAAGCGGATTAATATCCATTTCTTTAATCTCCGTAGCAAAGCGTAGCAAAGTGGAGAGGCGTACGATAATCTCAGCAAACTTATCCTCATTCACCCCTTTCTGTCCGCGCGTTCCCTTGATAATCTTGTAAGCGCGGAGAGAATGGATCATAGAGTAAGCCTCTTCGTACGAAAGTGGTGCCAAACCGGAAGAAACGTCTTTAAGCACTTCCACAAAGATGCCACCCAAACCGCAAAGCACCACATGACCGAATTTAGCTTCATACTTGGCACCTACAAAAAGTTCCGTACCTGCCAGCATAGGTTGTACCAGTATCCCCGTCACTTCGGGAATTTGCATCATACGTTCAAATTCAAACGCCAGATGCTGTTCTCCTTTTATATTAAGCACTACGCCACCGACATCTGATTTATGAACAGGCCCCACAACCTTTGCCACCACAGGGAAACCTGTACGACGGGCAAAGGCCAGTATTTCGTCTTTATTAGAAGACACGAATTCTTCAACGATAGGAATACCGGCAGCATGAAGCAACGCCTGCACATAATGCGGCTGGATATATCCGTCTTCGGGAATAGAATCTATAATACGGCGAATACGCGGCACATCCACACCAAAGAGCTCGATCTCATTAGTAGCAGGACGGGGAGCATTCATGATACGTGACAAGGCTGTGCCCAGCGTCACTTCATCGGCAAAGTTCACATGACCTTTAGCAAGAAAAGCGGCAACTTCCGCTCCGGCGGTATTGATAGAAGGGAGAATGGGGAAGATAGGTTTACTGCAGGTCTGCATCTTCTCATGCAGCACATCGTACATTTCGAACATGGTAACCAGTCCCGGCGTACCGAAAATAGCCAAAACGGCATCTATCGTATCGAATTTCTCTTCGCAGTATTCCAGACAGAGCCGCAGATGATCGGGAGTTCCCGTAGCCAGGATATCAATCGGATTTCCTACAGCCGCACCGGGAAAGAGTTTTCCTTTCAGTTCATCTACAACCGGGCCTTCCAGTTTAGGGACATTCAGTCCGCCTTTACTCAAAGCATCGGTCAGCATCACTCCCGGACCTCCGGCATGAGTAATGATAGCGAAGTTCTTCCCTTTCAATTCCGGCAGGGTAAAGATGCATCCTACTGTCGTCAGCTCTTCGCGTGAGTAGCAACGTACAATACCGGCTTTACGGAACAGAGCTTCCACTGCCGAGTCCGAACTGGCAATGGCTCCTGTATGCGAAGATGCCGCACGGCTTCCACTCTCGCTACTGCCAGCCTTGATGGCAGCAATCTTACAACCTTTCTTAATTAAAGAAGAAGCGTGGAACAACAGGCGGTCAGGATCACCGATACTTTCGATATAGAGTAATTTGATCTTAGAATCTTTGTCCGGTTGGAAGTTCTCGTCCATATATTGCAATACGTCTTCCACACCTATCTGCTTCGCATTTCCCACAGACCAAACGGAGTTGAACTGCAAACCTTTTGTTACGGCACTCTCCAGAATGAAAACGGCAGTCGCACCGGAACTGGATATCAAATCGACTCCTTGTGGATGCAGTTGCGGGATGGGTTGGCTGAACACACTATGATGCCAGGTATTCATCAGTCCAATGCAATTCGGTCCTATCAAGGAAGCTCCATACTTATTTACTGTTTCCAGAATACGGTCTTCCAGCAATGCACCCTCATGTGTTTCCTCACCAAACCCGGCGGAAAGGATGATAAACGCACGTACCTGTTTTTCAGCAGCAAGCACCTCCACAGCATCCGGACACATCTGTGCCGGAATGGCAAGTATAGCCAGATCCGTATCGGGGATGTCCTTCACATCGGCATAAGCTGTTACACCTTGTACTTCTGTCTCTTTGGGGTTTACGGCACGGAGTTCTCCGGTATAGCCACCGTTAATAAGATTACGCAGGATGGCGCCTCCCGGCTTGTGCACATTATTGGATGCTCCCACCACTACAATACTGGCAGGACGAAGCAATTGGTTTGTTATCATAGTTTGTTCACTTTAAGTTCAGGATACAATGTGACAAATATACGCCTTTTATGCAATCCTGCAATCGGAAAGGTACTAATTCTACCAACAAATCCTGAGACTTTTATTTCAATGCAGTGAAATAGGTCAACGCACTAATCTCTTTGAATGACAAAACAGGAGATTACCGTTTTCATCACGAAGATGCATCCCGTTACCCTCGCAATAACGGAAGAAGGAACAATCGCCACAAGCATCTTTTTTCATCCAATCGCGGTTACGGAATGGCTGGAAGCGTTCTTCCCACACCTGCATAAAATTGTCCTGATAGATATTCCCTTGATGAAAATCACTCCGGATACTGGGACAAGCAGAGATAGAACCGTCTATCAGGATAGAACCGACGGTAACACCGGCATTACAAGCGAAGAAGCTATCGCGTACTTCCCCTTCGTACTTGCCGAGAAAGCCTTCGCAGCCATAACTCAGATGTATCTTTCCCTCCTTACGGGTTTCTTTAATGAAGTCCATAAGTCCGGTAAATTCTTCATCTGTCAGCTGGAACTCAGGGTGCGAAGCAGCACGGCCAACCGGGAAGATAGTAAACATCCGCCATTGGCGAACGCCTATTTTATAAAGAGATGTTTTTAATTCGTCCAGATAAGGGTAGTTACGTCGGTTAACGCAAGTCACCACATCCCAGGTCAGTTCCGGTTCGTGCACCAGCATCTTTATAGCTTCCAAAGCATTGTGATGGCTCTCAGGATGTCCCCGCAACCAATTATGATCTTCGGCAAAACCATCCAGACTGATAGTTATGGAGTGTAATCCGGCAGCCATGAGACGTTCCAAGCGTTCCTTTGTCAGATAAAACCCGTTGGAGACCATGCCCCACGGATAACCACGACGGTAGAGAGCCAGACCGACTTTTTCCAGGTCTTCCCGCATCAGGGGTTCTCCACCGGTGATGATGATACTTACTTTATTGGGATTTACATAAGGAGTAATGGAATCGATAGTACGCAGAAAATCTTCGGCAGGCATATCTTTCACTGCCGCCATTCGTTTGCAGTCGCTTCCGCAATGCTTGCAGTGGAGATTACAACGCAAAGTGCACTCCCAGAAGAGCTGCTTCAGAGGGTGCAGTTCTTTCAGGTTATTCCAGATCTTCCGGTTTATTTCCAGAGCAAGCTGTTTACGTATTGAAAGATTATTCATTCTTTTTCTTCAGTACAAAATCTACTTCTTTAGTGTCACTGCCTTGATACCAGCCTTTGCCACCTGTCGGCTCCATTTTTATGTCAGTTGAGTCTGCTTTATAAATACCCGGTGAATCTTCACATACTAAGCGGTATTTACCATAGCCACCTGCCTGCTCATTTAAGAATCGGAACTCTCCATTCTCTTGAGTATACAGAGTATCAGTGTAATAAGCTCCCATCGGTTCTCCATCCGACGTAAGTTCCTTTACGATAACCCTTGCATCCTTTACAGGTTCGCGTAGTTCATCAAGTACCTTACCTTTAATCTCAAAACGACAATAAGGTGTTCCATATTCATCAGCCCCCGTCCCGTCACATGCATTAAAACCAAGTAAGACCAATACGCCGGACAATATCCGGTTGTAGAAATGTAACCATCGTTTCTTCTCTTCCTTCATTTTCATAGCATTTCTCATGTTCATTCTTAAATTAGATATCCTTTTTGTAAAATGCTGTTCTTTTAAAAATACTGCACCAAAGATAACTTTTTATCTGCAATAATTCAAAATAATTGTCAGTATTCCGTATAAAGATTTCATATCTTTGAAGCTTCATATCTAAAATGAAGTGTAAACAAGAAGAATTATGAACATCAGAAACAGAATACAACAACTATTAACCGCCATCAACCAAGGAGTTTACGAGAAGGATACCGAACTCAGTTTGTCACTATTGGCAGCATTGGCAGGTGAAAGTGTTCTCTTACTGGGTCCTCCGGGAGTAGCCAAGTCCATGGTGGCTCGCAGACTGAAATCCGCCTTTAAGGGAGCAAAAGCTTTTGAATATCTGATGTCACGCTTTTCTACTCCCGACGAGATATTCGGCCCTATCAGTATCAACCGGCTGAAAGAGTTTGATAAATACGAACGTGCCATTGAAGGGTATCTGCCTACGGCAAGCGTGGTGTTTCTGGATGAGATATGGAAAGCGGGACCTGCCATACAAAATTCATTGCTCACCGCCATCAACGAGAAAATCTATCGGAATGGCGATAGCGAAATTAAGCTACCACTAAAACTTCTGATTGCCGCCAGTAACGAGTTGCCTGCACACGGCGAAGGACTCGAAGCCCTGTGGGACCGGTTCCTGCTGCGTATCATCTGCACCTGTGTAAAAGACGAACAGACTTTCTACAACATGCTGCTCGATGACAACGATAAAGAAATAAACGTGCCCTCAGAACTGCAAATCAGTGAAGAAGAATATGCAGACTGGCGCGGACAGATCAACCGGATTTCACTATCTGCCGAGATTCTGCACTACATTACTAACGTTCGCCGCCAACTGAAACGGCTTCCACTGGATGATGAAGGCACTGCCCGAAACGTATATATAAGCGACCGTCGCTGGAAGAACATTGTGCAATTGCTGAAAGCCTCAGCTTTCATTAACGGACGTACAGAGGTCAACTCATCAGACCTGCTGCCCCTATACCATTGTTTGTGGAATGAGGCAGATGAATGTGAGCCGATTCATCAATTGGTCATCCGGGAACTATTCACCTCCTGCCTGGAAAAAATGGAAGAAATCACCGAAGCGATTAAAAGCGACATCCGGATCAGCCGTGTACGCCAAGCTTTGGAAGACTTCAAGAACAACTGTTCCCCCAGGAATGAACTGGAAATTACAGACTACTTCTATTACCATGTAGAGGAACACGGAACAGGCCATACGTACATCTTTGCCGTAGACTATCTGGCTCTGAAAGAACAGAAGAGAGAAAATGCACCTAAACAAGCTGTCATCTATCCCGACCCATTGAATCCGGGACGTTCCATCATTCGTTGTTACCCGGGCGGAACGCCCTCATCATCTGCCTCCCAGCAACGGATAAACCTGTACAGGGAAGGAACAGAATACCTGTTGATAGACGGTGTGCGATATCCGATGAGCCAAAGGAAAAAAGGAGAAAAAACACTCTCTCCATCCGGCAAATCCTCCCAAAGCCTGTTCGACAAATTGCCTCAGATCACTCCCCGCAATTACCGGAACGAGTTGAATCAACTTTTCCAGCAACTATCAGCCCTCACCAGTTCCTTATGTACGGACAACCTATTCGTCACACCGACTGATAAAGAGTTAATCATCCGCTACTCGGACGAAGTATTAAAAAGACTGCGGAATGTAGAGATCGAAGAGGAAAAGTTACAATTCAATTTGCAGCAATATGGCGGGGCTAACCAAAAAGAAGTATGACATTCACTTCTATACGAAGATAGTCGAGAAATTTGTGCAGACAGGAGAATGCGCCAAGACTCTATACGGCGAAACGGAAGATCCCCTGTTGCTCTATCTACTGGCCATCATGAACAATCCTTCCATCAGAGTTATGGTATTAAGCGATGAGGTCCGGGCACGCATATTCTATGACATCACCACGCAGTTTGTCTGGCAGTTTCTCGAACAGGAAAAGTTCCAGATGCAAAGAGCTCAATCCGAACTTGGAGAAATGGAAAGCGCCTTGAACTGGATTAAGGAGAAGCGGGACGGTTGGCAAGCTTTATTAAGAAAGATCAAAGACGATTATAAAGAAAATGCTTTCGACGAACCGTTCTACGAACACATGTTCGGAGATAAAGACAAGCAGCATGACTCTACTGTCTGGGAGAAGATGCTGAAAGACTGGGAAGATTCTTTTCATCAGAAGCAACAGGAGCAAAAAGAGAAAAGCCTGGATATCAAGAAGGACTTTCTGGAAAAGAAACTAAAAACCAGCCTGGATAAGATACCGGAATATCTGGAAAAGCACCAAGTGGATAAAGAAGAATTCTATCAGGCATGGAGCATGATGAACGGGCTATGGAATACCATAGATTTTGAGAATATCCGGAAGATTGTAAAACTGCAAAAGGAATATCCCGAACTGCTGAAAGTAGCCAACCGCATGGGGCGAATAGCCGACGATGAGGGTAGCAAACAAGTATATGTGACGGAAGGCAGTGCCTACAAACTGGCTCACTCTCAAAAGAGTGACATTCTGGGTGTCACCATCGGCAACGACCTGAATGCCCTGCTCCCCTCGGAACTGCTATACTATGCAGACAATGATCTGCAAGATGTCTTTATGCTGAAATACTTCACACAGAAGCTGCAAACCTTCCGTTACAAATCGGAAATCATGCAACCCTCCAGACGTCTGGAGGTAAAACCGGCAGTCCTGAAAGGACCTATGATTGTATGCCTCGACACCTCGGGCAGCATGACCGGGAAACCGGAGAAGATGGCTAATTCTCTACTGATAAAGCTCATAGAGATCGCAGAGCATCAAGACAGAGAATGTTTTCTGATTTCATTCTCCGTATCTACCAAAACCATTGATATACGACGCGACCGATTGAAACTAATGGAATTCTTCAGCCATCCCTTTAGTGGCGACACAGATGCCACCCAAATGCTGAAAGATACTTTCAGAATGCTTGACGAAAACCGTTATATGAATGCAGATGTCTTACTTATCAGCGATTATCGCATCCCGGAATGTAAGCCGGAATTATTAGAACAAATGAGTATACACCGTGAAAAGGGTACTCGCTTTTACGGTCTGCAGATCGGCATTGCTCCGAACGAATGGACGGAACATTTCGATCATATCTACCGAATAGAGTATCATGTAGACCGTAAGCACTAAAGCCAGTCCATCAGTTCCATCGGACTTTTCACTTGTTTCAGCCTGGGATGGGTAAATGTATCCACCACCTCATGCTGCCACATCACCTCAAAAGGAATGTGTACTCCGTATCCCCCAATGGACAGCACCGGTTGAATATCGGATTTCAAAGAATTACCGATCATCAGAAATTCTTCCGGAGCGACCTGAAGGACTTGTAGCAGGCGAGTATATTCTTTCTCGGTCTTATCAGACATTATTTCAATATGATCAAAATAAGGCATCAGCCCGGAACGCTGTAATTTACGCTCCTGATCCAGCAAATCACCTTTCGTTGCCACTACCAGACGATACCCTCCTTGTTCTTTCAAAGCTTTCAGAGTTTTTTCCACACCAGGCAGCAATTCAATCGGCATCTGGAGCAGAGATTTACCTAAAAGAATAATTTGCTGTATCTTCTCTGCTGAAATCTTCTGTCCACTCATCCGCAAAGCTGTTTCAACCATTGAAATGGTGAATGCCTTGGCACCATAACCCAAACATTCCAGATTCCCCATTTCTGTTTTAAACAACTCTGCCGAAATCTCTTCTGCACCACCGTAATCACTCAGTAATTCTGTATATTTTCGTTCTACCTCTTGAAAAAAAGGCTCGTTACTCCAAAGCGTGTCATCCGCATCGAAAGCTATGACTTTAATAGCATGTTTCATCTTCTCTATTTTTATAAATAGTATTACGCACTTTACGTTACATATTTTATGTCATACAAAACACGGAATAAATATCGAGCAAAGCAAATGAGAAACTTTTTTTAACGCCTTTCTTTCCAAAAACAAACTAAAAAAGCGACACGGGACATACCTGAGATATACTTGCTCCGTACCAACCCCGTACATTCTCCACTCAAAGGTACTTCCGACTGGAGAACGTACGGAGCAAGTACGGTTCTGATATAGTCCGGGTATGGTCCAAATATGATTTGAAGGCAGTTCTAATAACACTTATATATATTTTAAAATATAGTTACATTATCATAAAGAAGTATTATTATCCTGTTATTTATAAAAAGCTATCTATTTTTGCATAGTCTAAAGCATTATCAACAAAATTACACACAAATATGAGACTTATTAAACTATCACGAATCATTACCTTTATGAGATCGGGATGCTATTCTTGCAATAACATACAAAACTCAATCTATGGAGCATCGCATTAAAGAATTAGACTATCTGAAAAGCATTCTTATCCTTCTAATGGTTGCTTTCCATCTGATATATATAGGAGATAAATATCCTTATATAAAACAGATCGTATACACGTTCCACATGCCCGCTTTCCTAATCATATCCGGTTATTTGACTAATGTACAGAAAGATATCAGAAGCTTTATGAGAAAACTATTATGGATTTTCATTCCCTACCTGTGTATGGAAACAGGTTACGTACTAATGTCGCATATCTTACCCGTGAGAGAAAATGTACCGGAAATTAGTTCAGGCATTTTATTGCATAAAATATTTATAAAGCCATTGGGCCCCTACTGGTATCTCCACATGCTTATTATCTGTAGTCTACTATATTACCTGACTTTCCGCTATACCCGCATGAAAACAATATCACAGGTAATATTATTTGGTCTTGGTCTATTTACAGCATCATACTGGGGTGGAATTATAGTGTTTGCCAATGCCATTTACTTCCTTGCAGGGGTAATCATTAAACAAAGCAAATTACCATTTATCCGCATCTTTCAGCCATCGCTTCTTGCCCTTGTCCCCATGATACTACTCTGCTGTTTTCCAGACAATCTGAACAGAGGGGTACTGGCAGGTATCACTATTACTTATCTGGCTATCATTATATCACTATATGCACACAGTTATCTATCCAAGGGAATCAGGCAATGCTCTTATTTTATAGGTAGAAATACTCTTGTCATATTTCTCTTCTCCCCTCTTTTCACAATATTATGCAAGATGTTCCTACCTTTTTTATTCTTTGAGCCCACCGGAATACTTTTTATGATCATATCCGTTGCAATCACTGTAAGTGGATGTATAGTAATAGCATGGAGCATGGATAAACTACACTTTTCACGCTTCTTCTTTGGACAAAATGCAATATTAAACTAACAGCTACATAAATCTAACAGAACCTAAAGTTCCTCGCATTACTCATTCAGAGTAAACTGCCATGCACAACAACAGCTCTTATCAGTGATATCCGGATAGCAACTGAGGCACTCGCAAGTAATACGTTCATCTATTGCAGCCGCAAAACCACTATATTCAATGATGCCTACTGATTTACAAGGATGATATTCCATTTGTTTACGCTTACGGGCAGTTTGCACATGACAGTCTAATGTGCGATATATTAAAGTCTTACCATCTTTCCCGAAAATAAGCTCATCATTGTTTATATTTGCATAGAAACGTAGCTGCAAGGCTTTTGCCAGCCCTTCCAGTCCTGCATGTTCCGGCAGTTCAAGAAACTGCTTGATTCTCCTTGCCTCTGTGATTGTAAAAACTCTCCATGCCTCCCTATCGTGATGCATGGCCTCATCCATTCCATATTTTCGTTCTACCGATTGAAACCATACACCATCCATAGCCAACCAGTTTTTGGAATAGGCTTCGATGAGTTTTATAAGTTCTTCTTTAGTAAGGGAGTTTAAAAGAGTATTTTGTTTCATTGTTAAAAGGCTTATATAAATAACTATAGAAATTTATTGAACAACATTTATTGCTATCCCAATTTTGCAAATGTATAACTTTTATTCTAATCTTAAATACTATCTATTTTTTTCGTGGAGCATATTATCAGTACTACGTATAATAAAAAAATTACTAGCATAAAATATACCCATTTTCCCCATTCTTTACAAGAAACAGCCTATATTTGCATAATTAAAAATAAAAACGTCAAAAGTATACATACATGAAGTTAACTAAATTATTATTTATTATTTTTCTATTATCGCATTTCTATTCTTGCAACAATAAACCACTTCCCTACACTATGAAGGTCGCAAATTCTCTTGTAAACACTCATCCCGATAGTACTCTTGCATTATTAAAACAATTTAAAGACAGTATAAACCTAGAACCTAAAGAAACGCAAATATATTATCAATTACTGACCATAAAAGCAAAAGATAAAGCATACATCACACATACCTCAGATAGCGTACTATTAAAAGTATTACACTATTATGAAAATAAAAAGGATAAAAGACATCTACCGGAAGTATACTACTACGCAGGGCGAGTATATAGAGATTTAGGAGATGCACCACAAGCATTGGATTTTTTTCTCCAAGCTATTGATGCTTCATATTTATATATGGACTACAAGTTGGTGAGCCGCATTTATAGTCAAATAGGTACCCTTTACCTTTATCAAAACATATATGATAAGGCTCCCGAAGCATTTAGCAAAGCATATCAATTTAGCATATTATCAAAAGATAGCATTAGTATGATATATAATTTGCGAGATATTGGGCGAGCATTTAGTACACAAGAGAAAGTAGACAGCGCAATATACTATTACAAAAGAGCAGATATGTTAGCTGATAAAATAGAAAATTTAAATCTAAAAAGAATTATTAACGGTGAATTATCTGGATATTACACCAAACTAGGTATGTATCAAGAAGCCTATAAAAGCATGCAAATTGCCTTCAAAAAAATAAATGTTATTAATTTAGCTCCTCGCTATAGCACAGCAGCACAATATTACTATTATACTAATCAATTAGACTCAGCAATCCATTATTATACGCAACTATCATTTATGGATAAATACAGCTACAAAGCAGAAGGATACCAAGGATTAAGTTACATTGCCCGTTCAAAAGGAGAATACAAAAAAGCATTAGAGTATTTAGACAAAGATTTAGCATATACAGATTCTGCAAGAAGCATAATTCAAACAGAAATTGTCCGCAAAATAAATTCATTATATAATTATCAATTAAAAGAAAAAGAGAATAAACGCTTGCAGCATCAGGCCAGTAATCACAAAATATGGAACATTATTCTCATCTCTTTTCTTTTTTTCCTCATGCTTCTTTTTGTCACTTATCAACAATACCGCAAAAGAAAAGAACAAGAGACCTTACTTCAACAAGAAAAAATAGAAAGAATATTAAGAGGAGAATATAACCAAAGCCTATCATATATCGAACAAAACAAAAGACAAATAAAAGAATTAGAAGAATCTTTAAAGGCTGCAGAAAAAACAAGCAATTTACTAACACAAGATTTGCTTAGACTCCAGAAAAGAAACATTGAAAAAAATAATGAGCAAATTATAGTTAAGCAAGAATTAAAAGAGCATAACCATTACAATCCTAAAGAAATCTTCAATATATAAAAAATTTCTACAGGCAGACCAAGGAGAAAAAATTAGGAAAGAAGACTGGCAAGAACTGATTAAGAGTATAGACGAAACATATACTCAATTTACACAACGCTTACTTGAACTCTATCCAATGAAAACTATAGAAATGCAAGTTTGCCTATTAATAAAAATAGGATTATCTCCCACACAAATCGCATTTATAACTGCACATACGAAACAAGCGATTACATCTATACGTAAAAGACTATGTAAGAAGGTTTTCAAGAGAGAAGGAAGCCCCGAAGAATGGGATATCTTCATTCATGCAATGTAACTAGAAGAGTACTTATTGCATACTATTATTGCCCCATTCACAAAAATGCGTACTATTTGCGTACTCCATTATGACTTAAGTTCAGTATAAGCTTTTTATATTTGTAACAAAAAAATAGTTATGGTACATTACTTCTTTATATTTGTTCTGTTAGTAATATATCTTTCTCCCGCAATACGGGCAGAAGAAGTTATTATTCCAATAACGTCTAAAATTGCAGGGAATGATGACCCCAAAGAAAAAAACACATGGGAACAAGATAATCGCTCTATTACAATTTTCCCAACTGTTATAAAAGACAATAATACTATATATATTTACTCAAATATTTTATTAGATAATCTCCAGATAACGATAAAAGATGAAATGGACAATATTATATACTCTAATAATATTGCTATAACAAATAATTATCCATATTCGTTTATGACAACATACATAAAGAACAAAAAATACATCATTGAAATGACCTATAAAACAACAGTCTTTTACGGCACTTTTCAATACTAAAACATCTTCATAGACAAACAACGTTGTTCTAAACACCACATTATTAACTCAAAAATGCTCAAGATTATGAAAAAGAACTTTTTTATTATTTCCGTAGCCCTATTGGGAGTTACAATTATCTCTGTAGCCAATAATCAGAAAAATGAAAATGTGGCACCTCGTGCTATACAAAACAGAAAGATTACAGATACACTAAAGGATGCAACTTTTCAAAGGCTGGAAAACGGCCAGGTTTTAACAATAAATACTTGGCAAAGAAGCTGTCCTTACGGTGGTTCTGAGTCTTGTGACTCTGGTACCTATACAGAAAAAATTGTTATATAAATTCATTTGAACGGAAAGTGTCTGAAAGGTAGGTTAATCAACAAAACAAATGCAATATTCGTTTACCTTTCGGACACTCTTTCAATCCAAACTTTTGAAATATGAGAAAACTTCTATCCCTTCTTTTAAGCACCTTGCTTTTTTCCTGTCAGCCAAGCTCCAGGCCGGATCACACAAGTATTATGAGTTTCCAATTAGATAGCGTACAAGCATCAGACGTTAACCCGGTATGCGAAGTAAAATATATTCCATTAGAATTAACAGATAATTCATTAATTGGAAGTATCGATAAAATTTTATACCGGAATAAACATTTCTACATTTTCGATAAAAGTGCCAACATGGGAATTCTTATATTCAACGAAAACGGCAAGTTTATAAAAGCACTATATCGAGTTGGAGAAGGTCCCGGAGAATACATAGCTCCCATTGACTTTGATGTGGACGGCTCAGGAAATTTATACATAGCAGACAATGCCCGCCAGAGGATTATCAAATATAGTGGGAATAACTTCGAACAATACGAAGAAATGGATTTAGGATGTTATTTTATGGAATTTGCCGTAATTGACAAAGAACATATCGTATTATCAGAAATATACAATCAAGGCAGCGTAAAAGATAAATTGGCCGTTTATTCTCAAAAAGATAAGAAAGTACACCCTCTACTCAAATCAGCACTGACAGAAATAGACGAACAAAGAATCCCAAGAGGCTCCTCTCACTATTTATATCGTTCCGGTGATAAGGTTTATTTTTATCAACGTTTTACCCCGGAAGTTTATACCATACACGGAGCATCCATTGATATGGCAGCAAATCTTCTTTCGGATAAATATTTTAAGGAAGAAGAACTAAAAGCTTTAGAAAGTAATTCTCGGTCATTCATGGTTGATATGAAGCATATTAAAGATATAAATGCTTTCTATGAAACACCAGATGGGTACTTCTGTTCCCTGTCCACTTTCCCGCTTCCACAATTCTTTTGGATTTCCAAAATAGATGGCAACATACGCAATCTTAATCTGATAGAAGAAAACAAGCTATTGGGAAACCTGACTATCAACGGAGTGGCAGACAATTACTTAATTTGCAGTTCTAACTACAGCGAAGAAACCGTAAAATCTGCATTAAAGATAGACAAGCTCGATGAAAGTACCATACAAGTGTTTACAAGTTGGAATGAAGACAGTAATCCGATATTGATATTATTCCAGTTAAGCCACCAATAAATATAGATTTCTGCCATATGTAGTTGGATATTTCATTGTCTTCTCTTTTTCTTTGAGTGGAAAACTGCTATCTTTGCACACCAAAATGCGCTCATAACAAAAGAGATACATATATCACAATGGAAAAGAAATTCAAACGCACTACCGTTACGTCGGCATTGCCCTACGCTAACGGACCGGTTCATATCGGACACCTGGCAGGAGTTTATGTACCCGCTGATATCTACGTTCGCTATCTGAGACTGAAAAAAGAAGATGTAATCTTTATCGGAGGTTCGGACGAGCACGGAGTACCTATCACCATACGCGCCAAGAAAGAAGGCGTGACGCCGCAGGATATAGTAGACCGTTACCATACACTTATCAAAGAATCATTCAAAGAGTTCGGCATTTCATTCGATGTATACAGTCGTACGACTTCAAAAACTCACCACGACACTGCTTCGGAATTCTTCCGCAAGCTGTATGACAAAGGTGACTTCATCGAGAAAACCAGTATGCAGTATTACGACGAGGAAGCCAAAACTTTCCTTGCCGACCGCTATATTACAGGCGAATGTCCCCACTGCCATGCAGAAGGTGCCTATGGCGACCAATGCGAGAAGTGTGGTACAAGCCTCAGCCCCACAGACCTGATTAATCCAAAAAGTGCCATCAGCGGAAGTAAGCCTGTAATGCGTGAAACAAAGCATTGGTACCTGCCGCTTGACCAACACGAAAGCTGGTTGCGCCAATGGATTTTGGAAGACCATAAAGAGTGGCGTCCCAACGTATACGGTCAATGCAAAAGCTGGCTTGACATGGGTTTGCAACCGCGTGCAGTAAGCCGTGACCTCGACTGGGGTATTCCGGTGCCCGTAGAAGGTGCAGAAGGAAAAGTGTTATACGTATGGTTCGATGCCCCTATCGGTTACATCAGCAATACGAAAGAATTGTTGCCCGACACTTGGGAAACCTGGTGGAAAGACCCCGAAACACGTCTGATCCACTTTATCGGTAAAGATAATATCGTATTCCACTGCATCGTATTCCCTGCCATGCTGAAAGCGGAAGGCAGTTTCATCTTACCGGACAATGTACCGAGCAATGAATTCCTGAATCTGGAAGGTGATAAGATTTCTACTTCACGCAACTGGGCTGTATGGTTGCACGAATATCTGGCAGACTTCCCGGGCAAACAAGATGTACTTCGCTATGTACTGACAGCCAATGCACCTGAGACAAAAGATAATGACTTCACCTGGAAAGACTTCCAGGCACGCAATAACAATGAGTTAGTGGCAGTTTATGGTAACTTCGTGAACCGTGCCCTGCAACTCACCAAAAAGTATTTCGATGGTGTAGTGCCTGCTGCCGGTGAACTTACGGATTACGACCGCGAAACATTGAAAGAATTCTCTGACGTAAAAGCAGAAGTAGAAAAGTTACTGGATGTATTCAAGTTCCGCGATGCACAGAAGGAAGCCATGAACCTGGCCCGCATCGGAAACAAATACCTGGCAGATACCGAACCCTGGAAGATTGCCAAGACGGATATGGACCGTGTAGCCACTATCCTGAATATCTCCCTGCAACTGGTTGCCAATCTGGCCATTGCATTCGAACCGTTCTTGCCGTTCAGCAGCGAGAAATTGCGTAACATGCTGAATATGGACAGTTTTGACTGGGCTACTCTGGGCAGCACTGATCTATTACCAGCCGGTCACCAATTAGCGACACCTGAACTACTGTTCGAAAAGATAGAGGACAGCGTTATCGAAGCACAGGTACAGAAATTGCTCGATACAAAGAAAGCCAATGAGGAAGCCAGCTACAAAGCCAACCCCATCCGCCCGAACATTGAGTTCGATGACTTCATGAAACTGGATATTCGCGTAGGTACCATATTGGAATGTCAGAAAGTTCCTAAAGCTGATAAATTGCTGCAATTCAAGATTGCCGATGGATTGGAGAACCGTACCATTGTCAGCGGTATTGCACAGCATTACAATCCAGAAGAGCTGGTAGGCAAGCAAGTATGCTTCATAGCCAACCTTGCTCCGCGTAAGTTGAAAGGTATCGTCAGTGAAGGCATGATCCTTTCTGCCGAGAATTTTGACGGAACGCTCTCGGTTGTTACTACGATGAAAGAGGTGAAGCCGGGCAGTGAAGTGAAGTAATCAATAATCTTAGAATGCCGAATAACAACTCAAGAACTCATAAAAATTCTGGAGGATTTCATTCACTTACCAAGGGAGAGTGAAGTCATAGAATTCAAAAAAGGCTCAGAATGGATTCGATACACAAAAATTGAGAGAATATTTCTCTGCACACAGCAACGAAGCCAATCTCGGTCAAAAAGAATTTGCCCGATTGTTATTCGGCATTCATGATAAGGCTCACAAGATACGGAGCGAGATTATGAAATTAAGAAATGATATCTTAATCATAAACCGAACAAGCAGTGCCAGAAACATCACTAAAAGAAAAAACAGCCAAAGGATTATTGTGGGGTGGCATAGGTAATGGCGCCATGCAATTGCTAAACCTTGTCTTCGGCATATTTCTTGCTCGGCTGTTGTCTACTACAGACTATGGTATGGTAGCTGTACTGACTATCTTCTCTGCCACAGCCAGCATCTTTGCCGAAAGCGGTTTTGTAACGGCCATCGTTAACAAAAAAACAATTAAAAGCGAAGACTATAATGCAGTATTCTGGTTCAGTTTCTGCATGGGCACCGGGCTCTACTTGCTGCTATTCATATGCGCACCACTTATAGCCAAATTCTTCGAAGTTCCGGCACTATGTCCTCTCGCAAGAGTACTCTTTCTTGGATTTCTATTCGGCAGTTGTTCTACAGCCCCTTCCTCCTACTTTTTCCGCAACTTAATGGTAAAGGAACGGAGCCAGATACAAATCATCGCCATTATCATATCCGGTATTACGGGTATTACCTTTGCCTACTTCGGCTTCGGATATTGGGGCATTGCACTGCAAACTCTCCTTTATTCCGGCTGCAACACTTTATTGCTATGGCTACGTTGTCCTTGGAGACCTAACCGGAGCTTCCGTATGGAACCCCTCCGTGAAATGCTTCCGTTCAGCCTAAAGATATTCTTCACTACCTTGTTTACACACATCAACAACAATATCTTATCATTTCTGATAGGCAAATTCTATACAATTACACAGGCAGGATACTACTCTCAGGGAAGTAAATGGACCACTATGGGGTATTCCACCATCTACGGGATGATTAACAGCGTAGGGCAACCTGTATTCCGTGAAGCCTACACCGACACGGAACGTCTTCAGAATATATTCCGCAAGATGCTTCGTTTCACAGCATTTATATCCTTCCCTGCCATGTTAGGGTTGGGAATCGTTTCTAAAGAATTGATTGTCATCACCATCACCGAAAAGTGGTTACCATGTGTACCTATCATGCAGATTCTTTGCGTATGGGGCGCGTTTATGCCTATAAGCACTTTGTATACCAATCTGATGAACAGCATAGGTCGTCCCCATATTTACATGTGGAATACAATTGCCTTGGGAATTGCCCAACTCTTATTCGTATGTTTTAGTTACCCCTTCGGTATCAATACGATGTTAGTAGTATACACAACTACCAATGTATTGTGGCTGGGCATCTGGCACTACTTCAGTCATAAACATATCGGTCTGCCCTTGTTTTCAATCTTGAAAGACACTGCCCCTTATATTCTTTTGACAGCATTCTCATTAGGTACCGCCTGGTATGCCGCTTCATTTTTCACTAATGTTTATGCAACGCTTTTCATCAAAATAGCTGTAGCCGTTTCACTCTATATCCTGGCTTTATGGAGATTGAAATCAAAAATATTCGAAGAGAGTATCCAATTCCTGTTCAAACGAAATAAGTAGTTACTATGAAAATTCTGTTTCTTACTCAAGATATTACGGTAAAAGGTATTCCCAGAGCTTACAATACGGGATTTTCACTCATGGTAGCACAAATCGCCGCAGCCCTTGCTGCCGAGGGCACCGAAGTGTATGTTTCTTCTTCTTCACTGACTAATGACACAACCGTAATTTACTCTGGAACAGGAGAGAAGCAATTCACCTTGCTGGAAAGAAAACTGAAGTATCTACTTACCTATCTCCGGTGGAAAGATATACCACGTGCTATCTGTCATGCCTTATCTTCGCATAAGATGTCAATAGCATGGCGTATCAAGTTATTAAAATACACCATCAGTATCGGTTTTAATATACATCTGATACGCAAAACAAACCCGGACGTTATCTTCATCCACTCTTTAGGACCGGAAGTACTCCCTTTCATATCTGCTGCCCTACATACAGGCAAACCGTTTGCCCTTGCCTTACACGGATTATTCAGCCAAGCTAACAAAGACGACTTCACAACACAAGGTGAAATACGGTTATTACCCAGTCTGCTTCAATCAGGAATGCCGCTTACTGTAGTAAGCAGTGGCATGCACAACAAATTACTCAATCTTTATGAATGGAAGGAATGTAAAAACATATACGTTGTTCCAAATGCACTGAATGATGATGAAGAAACAGAAAATGCAGCAACCGATGATCCCTGGACAGAAACCTATCGTATTCTTACAATCGGCAACCTCAATGAAAATAAGAACCAGTTGCAAATACTACGGGCGTTTTCCCTCTTGCCTACCGATATTAAGGAAAAAAGCCAACTGTGCCTGATAGGTAAAGATGCCCTTAACGGACAATTACAAAAGGAAGCGGAAAACTTAGGAATCAGCCAAGCATGTATTTTCACCGGAAGCTTACCCCACAATGAAGTATTTCGCTGGATAAGAAATACAAAAGTAGTGGTGTTGGCAAGTAAGCTCGAAGGATTCGGCCTTTCTATCATTGAAGGTTATCACTATGGAGTACCTGCCGTCTGTTTTGACCGTATAGATGCTTTTGAAGACTTATATCATGAAAAGTGCATGACTCCAGTCTATGAATACAACGACAAAGCACTAGCAGACGCTATTCACAAAACTCTGATACAGCAGTGGGACAAAAACTTCATTCGTGCGTTTGCCGGAAAGTTCAGCAACCATGCAATGGCATCCGCATATCTGAATATCCTCCGACAAGCACAGGTCGGCAAACTAACAGAAAAGACATTTAATCGTTTAGTGGATAAGTATTTATCGTAAAAAACTAAGAAAAGTATTTCACCAGTTCTTCCAACATACCGTTATCCGCAAGAATCTTCTCTACAAATTCACGGAATGCACCGAAACCACCATGGGCTTGCGTCACATAGTTCACTTCCCGCTTCACATAATCAGGCGTATTGCAAGGAGAAGCACTGAAACCAACAGCACGTAACAGATGAATATCATTCAGATCATCACCGATAAAGGCAACATCCGCAAGGGTTATTCCCATCTCCGCACAAACTTCTTTTGCCTTCGCCAGTTTATCACCGACATGCAGGTAGCAACGGGTAATCTTCAGTTTATCGGCACGCTTCTGCACGAGCAAAGAATCCTCACCTGTCATAATGGCAACAGGTATGTTCAACTTATGCAAAAATATCACACCCCAACCATCTTTCACTGAAAAACGCTTCATAACATCTCCCTCAGCAGTATAATACATTCCGCCATCGGTCCACACACCATCAATATCGGTAATCACTAATTTCGGCAACATAATTCAATAACAGTTAAATGATAGAACTCGGATAAATGATCTCATTACGGGGAATTTCTTTCAATACCTTATGCCCTACTACCTTCTCACGGTCAGCCCACTTAAAGCCATCACCGGGACTTAACAAATGGATATCATCTTCAGTAATAATATCTCCGGGATGCAAAGTTTTATTCGTTGCGATAGAACGTTCCAGCTTCACTTTTGCCGAAGCCACAGAGGAGTCGATATACAATTCTTCTTTTCCCAGCCAGCGTTCGGCGATACGGATATCACGTATCATGCGGTTCACACCATCAGGCCCGAGCGAACCTTGCTGATCGGTTCCTTTCATGCGGCGGTCGATAGTGACATGCTTTTCGATGATCTCCGCACCCATACCCACAGCAACGATAGGGGCAGCAATGCCAATGGTATGGTCTGAAAAACCAATACAGTATTGACCATAATGCTGTTTCAGATAAGAAATCGTCTTTAAATTCAGATTATCGGGCTGAGTAGGATATTGGGATACACAATGCAAGATAGAAATGTTATCATGATAGTGAGTGATAACTTCCAAAGCATCATCCAGTTCCTTCTTGCCTGCCATACCGGTAGACAGGATAATAGGTATCTTCGTTTCGGCCATTACCTCCAGCAACGGCAAGTTGGTAAGGTCACGGCTTGCCACTTTCAGGCGGTCGGGAGTGAAGAGCTTCAACAAGGAGAGACAGCCTTTGGAACAAAGCGTTTCCACAAAATCGAGGCCTAAAGCCTTGGCATGCTTATAGACTTCCAGATGCTCTTCGTCCGTCAGTTCCAAGAAAGCGCGATGTTCGCCATAGGTGCGTCCGAAAGAATGGGGAGAATCATACGGACGGTTCATCTGCGAGTCCGTCAGTTCCTCATTCAGATCACGCTTGGTCAGTTTCACCGCATCCATCGGACGAAGTTCTATATTGAACACTTCTTCACGAACAGGGCGGGACACCAGGTCTACGATCAACTTGGCTATGTCGACGGAACCATTATGGTTCTGTCCGATTTCTCCTATTATATAAGTACTCTTCATTGTTCTATCAAAATTAAGAGGGATGTAACAGAGTGACCTGTTATTTTTCGTTTTGGGCTATATTCTCCAGCATCTTGGCACGGTATTCAGGGTGTGATGCTACTAATTGCAACAGGGCACGAACACTACGATCAGTCTTTTCATAGAAAGTAGCATAAAGCTCTTGTAACAGGGTGAAGTCTTCCATCGTATCAAGGGTGAAACGAAGATCGAAACGGCCCTCCAACTCGGCAGGCAAAGGAAGCAGACGCACCTTGAACTTTTCGGGATGTGTATAAAGATAGATGGTGACATGCTCGATGTAGAGTTTCTCTTGTGTGGAAACTGCCGCACGACGCAGAGCATTGATCGTTGTCAGTTCAGAATATAAACCCAAATGAGATTTAATAGTAGGACGCCCGTCAGCAAAGCCATAGGCGATATAATCTGCCGGACAAAAGGCATGTTCGGCAAAGAAAGTTTTGAAAGTTTCGGGACGAAGAAAAGGGTTATCCGAACAAACACGGATAAAGCGATCCACACCGAAAACTTCGGCAGCACGGATAAAGCGATCGAGCACGTTATCCTCATCACCACGAAAACTGAGGACGCCTGCCTGATGGGCTACTTCGGCAAGTACATCATCCTGCGGACGGTTGGTTGTGGCAAGTATGATACACTTATCCGGACAAGCCTGTTTGATATTGGCTATCAGAATGTCGATAATGCGCTGTTCGCCATAGAAAGGGAGCAGTATCTTATTGTGCAACCGGGTGGAACCGGTACGTGCCTGAATAATTATTCCATCTTTCATATTTTCATCCGTTTAAAAGCATCGATATAAGAACCGGGGGTGACGTTGATTACTTCCTTACCCAATTTGCGGGCGTAGGCTTCGAGAATAAAGTAGGACTTGAAGGCTACATGCATGTGATAAAGAATCGTATAAAGTCGTGCGCTATTCAGATTCTCCTGCTTCACGGTGTCGGCCTGCGATTTATTCTGGTCGTAGAAGTGCTTCTGGTGCATCAATACTACGTTATCATCTGTTACTGTGATTTCCGGCAACCAGGAATGGTCGGCACCTGCCAGATAAATCTTCCGGAATGGCAGACGTAACCCCATGGCGATAGAAGGTATCAGCACATTGTGCGGACGGGGAACACCCCATCCTTTACGGAAAATCCAGTTACAGAAACTCTGGAAGCCTTCAATGGGCGTTGTGTTATAAATATAGAGTTTGATATGAGGATTGCCTGCCAATAAGGGTTGCCATTCTTTATCCTTCAGCGCACGGGCGGGAACAAAGAAATTCATGTCCCAAGTAGTTTTTTCGGCCATTGTCTTGAAAAGCTGCACTCGCTTCTCAGGAACAATCCAGAACAACGGATCGGCAATCAGATAAAGTTCAGGGCGGAGACGCTCGAACATAGGTGAGCTTACACAAAAGTTCACAGCGAGTAAAGTTTTTCCTTGTATGAAGTCCGCGGATTCTTCTACGGTACGGTTCAGCGAAGGGCCGTTAGCCAATATCAGCAACTCATCCGGATTGCTGAAAGAAGACGGTAAACGTGTACCCCACTTGGACTGCAACAGAATCTTCACTATACTGAGAAAGCACTGCCAGAGCTGTTCCAACCATTTCAAACCTTTTTCTCCCATATTATTATAAAGTTACGAGCTACAGGCTACAAGCGACGAGTACTATTCGGTATGGCAGCGCAGCCACTCGTAGCTCGTAACCTGTAACTTGTAGCTAATTTGTTCCTCTGCAAAGATAGATACTTTCGCCTTTATTGGCTAAAAAAACTGCGAATTTGTGGATATAAAGCGGTAAAAGCTGTACTTTTGCCGAAACATTCCGCAACATGAGAGTACTTATTATCAATACGTCCGAGAAAACAGGCGGAGCCGCCATTGCTGCCAGACGCCTGATGGAGTCGCTCTATACAGCGGGAACAGACGTGAAGATGCTCGTCCTCCACAAGGAAAGCCAATCGGAACAAGTAATTTCAGTAGGCAAAGACTGGCAAAAGAAATGCACCTTCTTATGGGAAAGACTGGTTATCTGGACAAACAATCTCTTCAGCCGGAAAAACCTCTTTACCATATCCATAGCCAACACCGGCTTCAATGTAACCAAACTACCCGTATTCCGGGAAGCTGATATCATACACCTCCACTGGATAAACCAGGGAATGCTTTCACTGAGAAACATACGGGAAATCATCGAATCGGGTAAGCCCATTGTCTGGACATTGCACGACATGTGGGAATGTACAGCCATCTGCCACCATGCCCATACCTGCAGTCTGTTCAAAAGCGAATGCGGAAACTGTCCCTTCCTGCGTTTCCCTGGCAAAAACGACCTGGCACACCGGACATTCAAGAAGAAGCAGAAACTGTTCAATGCCACCAATCGACTGAATATCGTTGCAGTCAGCAAATGGCTCTCCTCACAAGTGCAGCAAAGCACTTTGCTCAAAGAGAAGCCGATATCCGTTATTCCCAACACACTTTCACTTTCCGACTTCCGAATCATGAACAAGGAACTGTCCCGCAAAGAACTGTCCCTGCCCGACAAACATATCATTCTGTTCGGAGCCGCCCGCATCGACGATCCTATCAAAGGAGTGGAATACCTGATTCAGGCAATCCGGCTATTGATTGAAAAGAAAGAATTCCCGCAAGAGAAACTCCATCTGGCCTTATTCGGCAGAATCAAATACCCGGAAAAACTATTCAGCATCCTCCCTGTCAACTACACGTACTTTGGACGAATAGGTGATACGGACAGACTCTCACAACTGTACTCCGCTGCAGACGTCACCGTATCCGCATCTTTTTACGAAACATTCGGTCAGACATTAATCGAGGCACAAGCCTGCGGCTGTGTTCCCGTGTCTTTCGGCAATAGCGGACAGGCCGACATCATCCGTCACAAGGAGAATGGTTTCTTAGCCGATTACCTCTCCGCGGACAGTCTGGCGGAAGGTATCCGATGGGGGATAACCGAAGCCCGAGCCACCCTATCGGAAGAAAACATGCGAAACGAAGTTTCCGAAAAATATTCCGGTGAAGTCGTTGCCAAGCAATATCTCGACCTCTACCAGAACTTAATCAGAAGAAAGGTTACACAATGAGAATACTACTTATTAATACTACAGAGAAGATAGGCGGTCCGGCTGTAGCCGCCAGCCGCCTGATGGAAGCCCTGAAGAATAACGGCATCAAAGCCAAACTACTGGTGCGCGACAAACAAACCGAACAGATCACCGTAGTAGAATTGCCCCATAACCTGCGCATGGTATGGAAATTCGTATGGGAACGAATCGTTATCTGGAAGGCCAATCACTTCAACAAAAGACATCTCTTTGCCGTAGACATAGCCAATACCGGTACGGATATCACCGCTTTGCCGGAATTCCAGCAAGCAGACGTCATACATCTTCACTGGATCAACCAGGGAATGCTTTCTTTAAAGAACATCGAAAAGATTCTTGCTTCGGGCAAGCCCGTAGTCTGGACCATGCACGATATGTGGCCATGTACCGGCATCTGCCACTACTCCGGCGGATGCATGCATTACGAAGAAGAGTGCCATCATTGCCCTTTTATCCATAACGGAAGCAGAAAGAAAGACCTCTCCCACCGTATATTTCTAAAAAAACAGAAGCTGTACGAAGGACGCCACATCAATTTCGTTGCCTGTAGTCATTGGCTGGAAGAACGTGCCAAGAAGAGTGCCCTTTTCAGCGGACACTTCATTACGAATATCCCTAATCCCATCAACACCAACCTCTACAAGCCTCATAATAAAAAGGCAGCACGAGAGAAGTGCATGCTCCCGCAAGACAGTAAACTTATTCTGTTCGGTTCGGTGAAGATTATGGATACCCGCAAGGGAGTAGATTACATGATTAAGGCATGCAAACTGCTGGCGGAGAAATATCCGGAATTGAAAGAACAATTGGGCGTCGTAGTCTTCGGTAACCAGTCGCAACAAATACAGAATATGTTGCCTTTCAAGGTTTATCCGCTCGCTTTCGTCAGCAACGAGCATCAGTTGGTAGATATCTACAATTCCGTAGACCTCTTCGTCACCCCATCCCTGGAAGAAAATCTACCGAACATGATTATGGAAGCCATGTCCTGCGGCATACCTTGCGTAGGTTTCAACGTAGGCGGCATACCGGAAATGATAGACCATCTGCACAACGGCTATGTGGCACAATATAAATCGGTTGAAGACTTCGCCAACGGCATCTACTGGATACTCACCGAACCGGAATACGCCACCCTCGCCGAACAAGCCTGCCGGAAAGCTGTTTCCAATTATTCGGAACGCGCCATTGCCAAGAGGTACATTGACGTTTACAACAAAATAACCGGAAGACATGCATAATCGCCTTACGCCCAAGTTCAGCATCATCACCGTGACTTACAATGCCGAAGCCGTATTGGAAGACACGATACTAAGTGTGATCTCCCAAACCTACCACCACATAGAGTACATCATTATAGATGGTGCTTCCAAAGACCGCACCCTCGCCATTGCCGAAAAGTATCGTGACCGCATTACGCAGATCGTCAGCGAACCGGACAAGGGACTGTACGACGCCATGAACAAAGGCATCAACCTGGCAACCGGCGACTACCTCTGTTTTCTCAATGCCGGAGACAGTTTCCACGAAGATGACACTTTGCAACAGACGGTACATACCCTGGGAATTGGTGAACTGCCGGACGTGATTTATGGTGAAACAGCTCTGGTTGATAAAGAAAGGCACTTTCTCCGTATGCGCCGCCTCTCCGCTCCCGAAGTGCTGACGTGGAAGAGTTTCAAGCAAGGGATGCTTGTTTGTCATCAGGCTTTCTTTGCTAAACGAGACCTGGTTGTACCCTACGATATGCAATACCGCTTCTCTGCCGACTTTGATTGGTGCATCCGCATCATGAAAAAAGCACGGACGTTGCACAACACGCACCTCACGCTTATCGATTATCTGGAAGAAGGAATGACCACCCAGAATCAGAAAGCCTCCTTACGGGAGCGCTTCCGCATCATGGCGAAACATTACGGGCTGGTAAGCACCGTAGCACATCATGCATGGTTTGTATTGCGGATGATATTGAAGAAGTAAAACTCAAAGTAAGCCTCACACTTTCCACCTAATACAGTGCCAGAGTTGTGCCACAGCCTTGGCACAGTTTTGCCATCGCCTTGGCAAGACTATGCCATGCCTATGGCACAACTGTGCCAAAATGATGGCAAAATATGGCAAAAGTTTCTTTTCCTCTTTTAAAGCTCTTAATGCATCCGAAGCAGTAATATCGGATAGCTAAGGTATTTAGAGTCCGCTTCCATACCCCTACACAATAATACATGAACGATAGGAGAATTTTTATTAAATATGAAGTGCACCTCATATAGGTGTTATAAATAGAAAATACTATCTTTGCAGCGTCTTCCCTTTGAGCATTATAAAGCAAAAGAGAAGGCGGACATATTTGAAAAACGTTTTCGAACGTATTCTTCTACAAGTGAATTCTCGCAAAATTTATGGAAAAAAGAAGAAACGCAACGGAACGTCTACCTCGTATGTGTTATAGGGCATGCCAAGTTTTGGCATGTTCAATAATAGCGTATATGGGCGTGGGCTGTTCGTGTTGCTTATCCTTTTTTCCGGGCAATGCGAGAGGCCTACTTGTGGGATAAGTATATGCGGACTCCCACGTTTTTTCATTATGCCTGTATCAGAAGTTATAATTAACCGCCGGATATGGGAGTTACACGGCACTTTTCTTCACGATGAAACCTATTGGTGTCCTAATTAAAGAAGAATTAGAGAGACAGGAACGAAGTATCACTTGGTTTGCACACAAACTTTCTTGCGACCGTTCCAATGTTTATCGCCTATTCCAGAAAGAGAGCATTGATACTAATCTTCTCGCTCGGATTTCACTTCTTTTAGGCAGAGATTTCTTCTCTGACTTATCTGAGTATATAAAACAAAAAGGATTGTCGCAAGATTCGCAATAAATCTGTGTCATTCCTGCAGCACTGTTATGCCTTCTTTTTTACTTCTTTGTCATACTTTTGCAGAAAATAAATTAAACATTAATAGAGTATGAAAACAATGAAGTATTTATCTATGCTACTGATAATGGTGGCAATGAGCGTATGTATGGTAAGTTGCGGAGATGACGATGACGATGCTCCGACAGATGTTGCAACTGTTATAGCAGGAGATTATAGTGGTACATTGAACGTAATGGGATATACCGACCAATTCACTGCTTACATAACATTAACCAGGAAGTCAGACACTGCCGTATCTTTAGTCGTTGACTGCGATGAAATAGATATGCATTTAAACTCTGTGATTCTCGACATTACACAGAGTAACAACTCTTATAAATTAGCTTCCAGCTCAAAGGCAGTAAACGGAACTGTTATAGGTAAAAATTTAAATATAACTTTCTCTGTAGGATCTAAGACATATACATTTTATGGTGACAAATAATGTATCATAATCTGATCACTTATTAGAATTGTGCCTAAGGGAACCAGACGGCTTTCTTTAGGCACAATTTCAAAGCCTACATTTGAATTTGATTTATAACAGAAAAGTAATGAATAAATAGATACGCGGACTACACGGACCCATTTAATTCATAACCCCATCCGAGAGGCATTATTTCAACTCCTGATTCACATTATTAAACCTGCTTCTGAATAAGGCTGCAAGCTCACAAAGAAGCAAGCAACAGACTCTTCAGCTCTTTCACCCCTTCCGAAGCTCCTTTCTGAATGACATGTATCTGCCTCATCGAGTGCGTATCCACCGGTTTCGGATCAATCAGATACACCTCTGCCGTTCTCGGTACATAATTCAGCAAACCTGCCGCCGGATACACATTCATCGAAGTACCTATGATTACAAAGATATCCGCTTTTTCTACATAGTCGATAGCCCTTTCTATCTCCGGCACAGCTTCACCAAACCAAACTATAAACGGACGCAACTGAGAACCATCGCCTGCCTTGTCGCCTATCTTCACTTCATACTCTTCCGGTTTCAGCTCTTTTATGTAACGGGGATTATAAGGATCACGGCTCGAACAAACCTTTGTCAACTCACCATGCAGATGAATGACATGCGTACTCCCCGCACGCTCGTGCAGATTGTCCACATTCTGCGTAACTACCGTCACATTAAAGTCTTTCTCCAACTCGGCAAGCCCTGTGTGTCCTGCATTCGGTTCCACATCAAGCAATTGTTTGCGACGCTCGTTATAGAAGTTAATCACCAACTCCGGATCACGTACATACCCCTCAGCACTGGCAACCTGCATCACCGGATATTTATCCCACAATCCGCCTGCATCACGAAACGTACTGATGCCACTCTCGGCACTCATTCCGGCACCGGACAAAATCACTAAATTCTTCTTCATTGCCAAATCTCCTTTCTATTTATCGCAGTTTCTTTCCTACAAAAATACAGAAGATTGCCAAAGTTACCACAGATATAAGAAAATTTAAATCCTAAAAGCATAAATCATTCAAATAAAACCCTTACTTTTGCAACTTGTAATTTTGCAACTGATTGAAAGATACATCACTTTCAGTCTCAACCCAAAAGATATATGGATAAATTCAGTTACGCTATCGGCCTTGGAATAGGTCAAAATTTATTAAGCATGGGTGCAAAAGGCATCGAAGTAGATGACTTTGCACAAGCTATCAAAGACATATTAGAAGGAAACAAAACCGCTATATCGCATGCAGAAGCCCGCGATATAGTGAACAAATACTTCGCCGAACTGGAAGAGAAAATGAATGCCGCCAGCATAGAACAAGGCAAACAATTCCTGGAAGAGAACAAGCAACGTCCGGGTGTTATTACCCTGCCAAGCGGTTTGCAGTACGAAGTCATCAACGAAGGCAACGTAGGCAAATATGCAAAAGCTACCGACCAGGTGAAATGCCACTACGAAGGTACACTGGTTAACGGAACTCTGTTCGACAGTTCTATCAAACGCGGACAACCTGCCGTGTTCGGTGTAAACCAAGTAATCCCCGGTTGGGTAGAAGCTTTGCAGCTCATGCCCGAAGGCGCCAAGTGGAAACTCTACATTCCTTCCGACCTGGCATACGGTGCACAAGGTGCAGGCGAAATGATACCGCCTCACAGCACACTGATCTTCGAAGTAGAATTACTTGAAATATTATCCTAAAAATAAAATAAACAGTAAAAGCAAAATGAAAAAAGTAACATTGATCATGGCTCTTGCAGTAGGCGCAGGTTTAGCTTCCTGTACTGCACAAAGCCCGAAAGCAAATCTGAAAACAGAAGTTGACTCATTGTCTTATGCCATCGGTATGGCTCGTACAGAAGGCTTAACTCAGTATCTGATGCAACAAGGTGTTGATACTACTCAGATGGCTGAATTCATCAAAGGTTTCAACGAAGGCGCTGCTAAGACCAGCGAAAAAGACCTCGCTTATATGACTGGTATGCAAATCGGCCAAATGGTAGGCAAACAATGGGTAGAAGGTTTCAACCAACAAATCTTCGGTAGCGACTCTACTCAGACTATCAGCCGCGAAAACATGCTGGCAGGTTTCATTGCAGGTATCACAGGCAAGACTGGCGTTATGACTAAAGAAGCTGCAACAACTTACATGCGCGAAGGTATGGAAAGCATCAAAGAGAAAGCTTTGGCAGTTAAGTATGCTGATAACAAAGCTGAAGGTGAAAAATTCCTCGCTGACAACAAAGGAAAAGAAGGTGTTGTAACTACTCCGAGCGGTCTGCAATACAAAATCATCACCAAAGGTACAGGTGAGATTCCTGCTGACACCAGCAAAGTGAAAGTAAACTACAAGGGTACTTTGATTGACGGTACTGAGTTCGACAGCTCTTACAAACGTAACGAGCCTGCAACTTTCCGTGCTAACCAAGTTATCAAAGGTTGGACAGAAGCCCTCACTATGATGCCTGTAGGTTCTAAGTGGGAACTTTATATTCCTCAAGACTTGGCTTACGGTGGCAGAGAAACTGGCGGTCAGATCAAACCGTTCTCTACTCTGATATTCGAAGTAGAGCTCGTTGGCATCGAAAAATAAATATCGGCTGAAGATTTCTTCTTCACCCGCATGAACTTAGCGGACGAAACGGATGTAAACAAAAACATCTGCTTCGTCCGCTTCTTTTTTACTCTTTCCCTATTTTTTCCTCCATTTTTATAGAGAAATTAAAATAAAGTCCTATATTTGCTTACTATTTGATAAAAACAAGAACTTACATAAATTGATATTATGGAAAAAATAGACAATCTTGACCGGCAGATTCTGGAAATCATCTCTCAGAATGCCCGCATTCCTTTCAAAGATGTAGCTGCTGAGTGTGGCGTATCACGTGCTGCCATTCATCAACGTGTACAACGTTTGATTGATTTAGGCGTCATTGTCGGCTCCGGTTATCATGTGAACCCCAAATCTCTAGGATACAGAACCTGCACGTATGTAGGTATCAAGCTGGAGAAAGGTTCCATGTATAAATCAGTGGTTGCCGAAATGGAAAAGATACCGGAAATCGTGGAATGCCACTTCACCACAGGTCCTTATACAATGCTGACGAAAGTTTATGCACGTGATAATGAGCACCTGATGGACTTGCTGAATAACAAAATGCAGGAAATTCCAGGCGTAACCGCTACTGAAACATTGATTTCACTGGAGCAAAGCATCAAAAAGGAAATTCCCATTTGCCCGGAGAAATAACAGATAGTTTATGGAATTCTTAAACGAATATCATCTTTCGGGACTGTTCATCGGCATTTGTACTTTTCTTATCATCGGGTTGTTTCATCCTGTGGTAGTAAAGGCCGAGTACTATTGGGGTACCAAATGCTGGTGGATTTTTCTTGTACTGGGCATTGGAGGCGTCGCCGCTTCACTTTGTGTAGAAAATATCCTGGTTGCTTCCCTCTTAGGTGTATTTGCTTTTTCCTCGTTCTGGACGATCAAAGAAGTTTTCGAACAGGAAGACCGCGTAAAGAAAGGATGGTTCCCCAAGAACCCCAAACGTACGTATAAGTTCTAAAAACAAAGCAGCAAACAGTATATTTTACCCGAAAGGTTTGCATATTTCAACTGAATATACTATTTTTGTGCCCGCTATCCAATAGGATAACACCGGACTTGTAGCTCAGTTGGTTAGAGCAACAGACTCATAATCTGGAGGTCCCTGGTTCAAGCCCAGGCTGGTCCACTTTCAAAATCAAGGAGTTACGAATTTCGCAACTCCTTTTTTCTTACCCTTGCGTAAACAATGCGTAAACAAACTATTTGAGTTGACCCTGTTTTACACATAGAATTTCAATGATGATTCATGCTATCCTGTAATATCTTTACCCGAAGTTTTGTTAGTGCAACAACACTTTACGATTAATTAAACTCAAATATACTCCATTTGCATGTTGATTTACAGAATAATGTTGTAACTTTGCAAATGCAATGCATTTATGGCGAACCATGACCAAATGGTGCTCTTTCTTGAAAAAGAAAAGTGAGTTTGCCTAACCATCGTGGGAGGATTATCCCATTCCGATGAATCGAAGCGTAGAGGGAGTATTAGTCGGAGAATACTCTATTTCAAAACAATACGTGAGAGTTGCTTCAGGGGTTGAGACCGATTAGCAGAAGCCCGGTTACCAGTCAGCGACAGAAGACAACGAGATTGCACCGCTGCATATAACGACAATGTTTTTATCCGTCAAAGGATAGGGATTCTGTGGTTATATGCAGCGTTTTGTATATGTATGCCTCACATTGCAAATCGGCTGTATTCAGAGGTTATGTTGAACATAAACAATGAATGCAATGGAAAAATTGACAAAGTCTTTGCCCCTTTTCAAAGAGCGAAACTGTTCTGTCTCTATCGTGTTGGATTCGCGTACCCGCAGAAAGAATGCGTGTGAGTTTCCTTTATCTCTTCGTTTCACGATTGACCGCAAGTTCTTCTACTTTACAGTTGGAAGTTCTTTTACTGAGAAAAAGTTCTCGGACATCTGCAATGCGACGAAATGTAAAAGCGAGAACTACAAATTTCAGAAGGAGTGGAAAGATACCATTGCCCCCAAGTACAAAGAAATCTTGATGAACCTGAACAAAGGCGGCATCCTGACATTTGAGATGGTACGTCAATGTATCATGGGTGAAGAAGTGGTACTATCCAAAGAGGACACAACCCAATCACAAACCTTTATTAGTATTTGGGAGCAAGTCATTCACGAATTGCGTACAGAAGATGGAGGAGCACGTTTCACCACGGCAGAGAGTTATGAGTGTTCGCTCAAATCATTCAGAAAGATTCTTGGAGAAAATGCAATCAAGGGCTTCTGCATCTGTGCGGCAGAACTTCAGAAGTGGAAGGATGGTATGCACAATGGAGTTAAAGACGAAAATGGTGCGATTGTCGGTAAAATCAGCGACACTACGGCCGGTATCTATTTGCGTTGTTGCCGTGCCGTATGGAATAGGTGCGTACATGAAGGCTACCTCAAAGATGTTCCCTATCCTTTTTCCAACAAAAAAGAGAAAGGGCTTGTGAGCATTCCCAAGAGTGCAAAGCGCAAACAGAATTTCCTGAACGTGAATCAGATGACGGAACTCTATAATCTTTTTGTTTCAAAGAAGTATCCTGAACATTGGTCGGAAGAATATACCCAACGTGCGCATTATTCATTGGGATTGTTTCTTGCTCAATACCTATGCAACGGTTTCAATATGGCTGATGCAGGGCGATTGACATACGACAACTACTATTATCAGACAGGTGGCAAGGCATTCCGCTTCAACCGGAAGAAGACTTCCCGACGGAGTGCAGACGGCTCAGAGGTGATAGTCCCTATCATCCCTCCCTTACGATATATCTTGGATGAGATAGCTGCACCTCCGACTCGGGACGGTTTTGTGTTCCCCGATATATTAAAAGGAGCGGAAACGGAAGAGTTACGCCGCAAATACACTATGCAAGAGAACTCAAACGTGAAAGACCGCGTCATTAAGATTTGCCATGAGGCATTGAATTGGGATAAGTCCATCTGTCCGTCCGGCACATGGTGCCGACACTCGTTTGCTACTAATCTGCATAATGCCGGAGTGGATATGGATTATATCTCTGAAAGCATGGGGCATTCAACTTCTGATCATGCCATTACCCAAATCTACATTGAGCATTATCCTCTCGATATACAGATGCAGAACAATTCAAAACTGCTAAACTTGGAGACATCTTCCGAAAGAGATGTTCTATTGGCGAAACTGGCAAGCATGTCCACAGAAGAATTGCTCAAACTGTTCAGACAACCTTAATCCGTAATGCTGATGATAAACTTCATAGAAAGGATAAAATCCTACTCCCCCAAAAAGGAAACGGCTGATATGGCTATGCGAGCATGGAAATCAGCCAACGAAGAAGTGTATGCCAACTTTTGTAAGCGTATCGATGCTGTGGCTAAAGGCGATATATCTGTTCTGATAGATATGTATCTGATGATGCGTGACTGCGTTCCACCCGAAGCCTTGATGATGTATAACTGGCTCTCTGATTTTGTGAACGGCAAGGATGTGTCAGACATTGCAAACCAACAATGGGCTGGTCAATATACCGAGACCATCGCCAGATGTATCATCAACAAGCGTTTGTGGATAGGCATCAATGTGAAAACAGGTACGGTTGAACTGCTTTCTTCTCCGAAATCAAGGCTGTTGATGGTGCATTCTGAAACACCCATTGAAATATGGAATCATCTGCCACAGGAGTTAAGGTCCTACTTGATTGGGCAATTAAATATGTTTATGAGAAACAGCAAAGGTTGTTATCTGTTGAGCAAACTGGAAAGGAAAATGGTTTATCAGTTCCTGACCTATATCTCTCAAATTATTTTCCTCTCTTATGCGGTGTTCATTGGCGGGTTCATGGCTAATCTCTATGACCGTGTAATGGAAAAGAAAGAGGACTTGGCTTATTGCATGTATCATTTTGTAGTGTTTGACCATGGTCTGTCCCGTATGACAAAGTTGCTTAATCGTCTGCTGAACAGTGAAGAGGTTGATCATGGCGATATGCTTTTGGTAAAATCATGTGTTACCCTGCTTGTCAATGAAAGTATAGAGATGGGTACAGAAACCAAAGCAGACTGGGAAGATACCATAGAAGGCTATACCCCGGAAATCTGGAAGGAAGTGATGTTCGCCTTACGCAAAGTAAAAGGCAGGCGAGGCAATAGAAAGGTGATACAATCATTGGATGATATTCTTTTGGGCGACAAGGAACGTATCAAGCAGGGTATCCGTTTATTCCTTGAAGAGAATACCGAGGATATAAGCCTTGCCTATCTGTTGAAGTCATTGGTAAAGTCTGGCAAGATAAAAGCGTCCACAAGATACATGACATTCCACCGTGCCATCGAACAGTTCTCCCAACGGCATTATGGGCACGATATACCACAGAAGCGATACGGGGAAATCAAGGAACTTACTTTGAACTCACCCCAAAGAGGAAGCAGTTACACCAAAGCAAAACGAATAATAGACCGATGGACGGATTATTTTATCAGTAACGGGTAGTTGGGGAATCCAGCTATCCGTATTTATTTTGCAAACAACTGTTGTAATACGGTCGGTTAAATTAAGGTATAAATAAACCGACCAACCCACAGAGTTTCATACACTACCTTCGCTTGTGAAATCGGTTTCACAGAGTTGAATCGAGGTTTAAAGTATTTAATCATCAACCAAGTAAAGGATGGAAAAAAAACTCAATTTTACCCAACTACTCCAAAAACCCATCGCCATGATGACAGGCGAGGAGCTATGTTTTCTCATCACCAAAAGCGTGGAAAGTACAGGAGCGGCCACTCCCCAAGTGGCATCCAAAGGCAACTACTATGGCATAGAGGGTATCGCCCGTGTATTCGGTTGTAGCGTGCCCACCGCCAACCGCATTAAGAAAAGCGGTATCATAGACAAGGCTATCACACAGATAGGACGAAAAATCGTAGTGGATGCAGACCTCGCACTGTCTTTGGTAAAGGAAGCAGGTGGCATTCGTATCAAAGAATAGGTGTATGGAAGAGAATTGGAAAAAGAATCTGGCAACAGACAGTTACGGGAATCCGGTTCGTTCCATCAGTAATCTCCGGCTTATTTTCACACTGGATGAGAATCTTAGTCAGATAAGGTACGATACCTTCTGTCAGGACGATGTGTGTTTCTGCCCTTTGTTCCGCAATGTCAATGGTAACAAAATTGATGAAGAATCAGCAGGAAAGATACAAGACTACTTGGAAAGAACATACAGAATACGTTTGACGCAGAATAAGGTATTTGAGATACTGAAGACCACTTCTTCTGAACGGAGTTTCAATCCTGTACAGGAATTCATCGCACAAGAGACATGGGACGGACAACCTCGCATAGCCACAACCATCATAGATTATCTTGGAGCGGATGACACTCTGCTTGTCAGGGAACAAACGAAAATATGGTTTGTGGCAGCTGTAACCAGAGTATTCAATCCAGGTTGCAAGTTTGACAACGTACTGACCTTGCCCGGTCCGCAAGGCATTGGAAAAAGTACCTTCTTCAAAGCCATCAGTGGGAGATGGTTCAACGATTCGTTCTCTTTCGCCAGTGGTGACAAGGAGAAAGTGGAAACCATAACCAACGGTTGGATTATTGAAATCAGTGAGTTGAACGGCTTGAAACGTGCGAATGACGCGGAAGCTGCCAAGGCTTTTCTAAGCCGATGCAGTGATTATATGCGTCCGGCTTACGGACACAAGGTTGTGGAGTTCATGCGGCATAATGTCTTTGCTGCGACTACTAATGAAATGAACTTTCTGCAAGGAGACAATGGAAATCGCAGATGGTGGATTATCCCAGTCAAAGGCAACGGTCATGTGTCAGATTGGTTGGATGATTTGCAACGTTCCGTTCCTCAATTTTGGGCAGAGGCATATACCTATTATAAGCAAGGTATGAAATTATACTTGACTCCCGATATGGAGGTAGAGGCCAACGAGATACAGATGCAACATTCCAACATCATTGTTGACCCTATTATAGAGGACATAGAAATGTATCTGGAACGTGAGGTTCCCATGCAGTATGCAAGTTGGATGATTCCGACGCGACTAGCATATCAGAAAGGAGCATACTCAGAGCCAAATTCCACAATGACCTCACTCAATATGGTTTGTGCCCGGCAGATTATAGAGGAACTGCCCAATGATTTGGTCAGACGAAGTTCGTCCAAATACACTTCGCAATACATCAACCGCCTGATGTCCATGATTCCAAATTGGAAACGGAGCGAACAGGAGAAGGTCAAGGGGCTGCATCCAGCCTACTGCGATAAGACGGGACGGACGAAATACCCATGGGTGAGGGTGGACGCTCCAAGTGAAGAGTCCTGCGCGACACTGCTAAGTGAACAGGAATTGCCATTCTAATTTCAAAATAAGGGAAAAGAAAAAACTAATGTCCCCTTGTCCCTTTTGCCCTCAAAAAAGAACAAAAACAGGAAGTAAGTAAAATAGAAAGTTATAAGAACGCTTGGGACACGGGACAATATAAATCACAATATGAGAAAAGAAGAACTTATCAAACAGCTACAAGAACGTGACTCGCTGCTGGCAAATGCGGTCAGCCACATGGTTACGTATGTTCAAGACCGTTACCCTTACCCTTCCACCTTTCCAAGTAAGGAACAGACCGAAGCGGTGAACAATTACCTGCGAAGTGTCCATGCCGATGGAGACGGCGGTATATCAGAACGGAATTGTGAACATCAGCGTATCGCGTCACAGAACATTACCATTGCTGCCATTCGTGTATTGGATAGTTATCAACTTGATAGGTTGCAAAACTTGCTTGACCACATTGCATACGACAAGGAGTATTATATGCCTGAAAGAGGTTGCGGTATGCACCGCTGACTTTCTCTTTTGGCTGCACCATTTATAAACCATCTTCAAAACAAACAGACGATGAAATCAAACTTGAATTATTGTATCGTACTTTCGTCAGAGCAACTTGCATATCTGGCTGGAAGCAAGTACGGTATTGACCGCATGAAGATTCTGCACCAACTTATTGAAGCAGCAGTATTGAAAGAAACCGACTATGCCATAAAAGGTTTTTCCACAACCTTGCAAGTGGGGCAAGCCATCCTATCGGAAGTGGATTTGGCCTGCAAGTTAGGTTATGACAAGAAGACCATATCCCGTGTGCTTGACAAAATGAACCAGTTGGGAATTGTCGCATCCACACAGAGCAACCGAACAAGCGTTCACACCCTGAAATGTATATCGGCATGGATGTTGGATGGCAACGGAATAGACAATCCTTTCTATGTCCGAATAAAAGACCGGCAAGTAGAAGGAGAGGATGATTACGCACAATCCGATGATACTTTTCCTATTTTATCAATGACTCCGCAGGAGGATTCGGATAGCCGTATGGAGGAAAACTTACCCAACTCAAAAGATAACAAGCAAGTCGAAGCTATAACAGAAGATACTTTTTCTGATACTGATTTTTCCTTAGTAGGTAAATTGCCTGTTATATCAGACGAAGGAGAACAACATTCACCCTCTTCTTTCCCTCTTGTTTCGGTTTCTCCACAGCCTGTGGCAGAGGAAGAATCCGATGAGGATATATTGGCAGACAGCTAGGCATAGTCATATTGGATATGGCGGTGGAGCCTCTGTTTTTGTGTGGGATCTTGCAAGAAGTTCCTATGTCGCACAAATCCGCTACGCTTATCCGTACTACATAGGCGTATTCCGGCAGTCGCAAGCTCTCACCATGCTGTCCCTTTTTAGATTGATTACTCATAATACAACAACATGAAGAAGAAAAAGATTACCAACAAAGATGTTGATGAAGAAAACAACAAGAAAGTTACGAGGCGCACTTTACGACTTGAAGCCAGAGTAACGGAGCAGGAATACACCCAAGCGAAAGAACTTGCCAAAACTTGCGGTTTGTCCATGAGCAACTATGTGCGTCGCACAGCCTTGGGGCAACGCCCTCGGCAACGATTGTCCGAGCGTGAGGTAGAAGCCTTATGCAGTCTGACGGATGCAAGGGGCAACCTTATCCGTATTGCGGCAGCAGTAAAGTCCATTCAAGCGGATAAACGTGCAATGTATTTCAGCGATACCCGGTTTGTGGAACAATGGATGAGAGCTGCTACGCAACTAATCAACCGCTGGAGCCAGATAGAGAATTATCTTACCGAATAAATTTCCTTACCCGTTATGATAGCAAAAGCCAGTACCATACCGCATGGCGCAAATGCCATAAGATATTCCGTCAATAAAGACAGAGCGGATATAGTCAAAGCCAACCTGTTGCCCGTTGATATTTCACCAGAAGCAATGTACGGTCGGATGATGCTCGTGCAGAAGATGTTTGCCGAGAAAATCAACAAGGGCAGACCTCTTGGCAGAAACGTGATAAGAATTGAAATTTCCCCATCCGAGAAAGAGAGTCGAAACTGGACGATGGACGACTGGGTACGTTTGGCAGATGAGTTTATCCGGGTATTCGATTCCATAGACCTTTCCGAAAAGACCCAACGGGCTTCCTCAAAGCAAACCAATCTCAAAGGTTCGCAATACATAGCTGCCCTGCATCGTGATTCTAAAAGTGGCATTCTTCACCTGCACATTGATGCCAACCGTGTGGATATGAATGGAAAAATAAATGATAGCCATAAGATTGGTGAGAGGGCAGTCATGGCTGCGAATATCATTAACGAAAGCCGAGGATGGGTACAGTCCAAAGAAATCGGCATACGGCACAGGCAGGAAATCTCAAACTGTTGCATGGAGATACTTCGTGCGATGGACAAATTCAGTTGGCGACAATACAAAATGGAACTGACAAAACGGGGTTACAAAATACACATACAAGAAAATGATAAGGGAAAAGTTTATGGTTATTCCATCAAACGGGGTAACTCAAATTATAAGTCATCCGTATTGGGTATCGGGCGAAATCTGACTCCATCAAAGATAGAAGCTACTTGGGCAAAACTGCATCCGCAGGAAAGGAAGTCGGAGCCGACAAATTCTATTCTCCAACAAACACGGACAGCCAACGCTGATTCTGTTATACAACCCAGGACGACTCCACAGTCTGCCGTAAAGCACTACGATATAGCGACAGACGAATATCACAACTACCATGTGGAGATACCCGAAGCAGCTGACAATATCATCAGGCAGGAGTGTTCTTTGGAGGAAGCTCATCCGTTGGCTAAGATTGAAGAGATACAACACACGGCTCTATTACTCTTTGCTGGGTATTTGGATGCAGCCACAAGCATAGCTGCTTCAAGTGGCGGTGGCGGTTCTGACACAGGAGGCTGGGGACGAGACAAGGACGAGGATAAACTTGAATGGGCACACCGCTGCGCAAGAATGGCAAATCGTATGTGCAAACGCAGGAGAGGACTTCACAGATAATTCACCTTTTATAAATATTAAGAACATGGGCATAGGAAGATCAAGGGGCACTTCGCCTATAAATGTCAATGACATGTTGGAGAACGTCGAAATGAGCCAACAAATTGAGGCTGAAAAATCAGAAGTAGATAAACTTCTCGTAGAAATCAGAGAGGCAAAAGAAACACTGATAAAGTTCAATGAGGATTTGGAGAAAGCTATCGATGCCGAATGTCACATTGAGGGTGCGCTCAAAGCGGCAGCTGGCAGTTGTGACAATATTGTCAACGGCATCTGCAATGCCATTGTGAAAGCAGAACGAGACACGAAATTTAAAACAACTATCCCCCCTGACCAACTTGCAAAGCTTAAGCAACTTATAGACCATTCTGTAGAAAGTTGGATTTCGGTATTGGCAAATCACCGTGCCGAACAATCAAAACTTATCACCGAACATGAATACAATATGCGCAAAATCCTCAAACGGAATGAGGGCGTTTGGTTTTCCGACTTCTGGATGAAAGTCTTGCTGATATTTTTGTTCGTTTATACGGTGGGATTGGGAGTAATTGTATGTTATGCCACATAAATAAAGCATCATAGTTATATTATGACGTTGTTTATTATAATCATTTTACTTTTTCTTCATGCAATAATTGACATGTTACCAAATAAAAATACTGTCAAATAAAAAATTGGTTTATGATTTCTGTTTCCTTAGGGTGTATTGTTCCATCTGCTTCAGCCATCCCAACGAATAGAACCTTAGCTAGAATTTTATTCTCATCAGTCATTCCACTGATTATAAGTTTAGTTTGTATATCATCAATATTGGAGATGTCCTCTATATCATTGATTGTTATGGAAAAATCACTATATGTTTTATCCATGTATCTCTCCTCTTTTGGATGAATGATACCATCTGCTTTCATAATGTGTGAAAGAACTTTTATGATGGCGTATTTTTCTATTGTTGTGAAACTATTCATAATGTCTGATTGTAGAAGAAGTTGTGATAAGTATCATTACCAATGTTAATTATATACATGTTTTCCCTTGCACGAGTTATCGCCGTATATATCGCTTGTGGCGACATTGGGCGAAATGTCGTATTATGCAAAACAATGTCATTCTCTAGAATAACTATAACGGAAGGAGATTCCCAGCCCTTGAAACTTTGTATGGTAGATATTTTCAAACAACGTTTGTCTGTCGTAAACAATTGCTTTCTTGTTCGTTCAAGAGCTTCAAAATCCCTATTAAATTTCCAATTGGCTGCCTTTTCATCAGTAACCTGATGTATTTGCTTTAACCGTTCAAGGGTTTCGTTTGAAATAAATGTTATTTCTGTTTGTTCGTTTGTTCTTTGTCGATAAAGAATGTCAATATTGCGAAGCAATTTTGTTGAAGAAGCAAGTACAGCAAAATCTCTTGCTTCGTTATTGTCATTGGAAATGATATTGATTATATTAGTTATTATGGATTCAATGGAATTGTTTTGTCTCAGATCAATATAAGTTACAATTTGGAAATTGAACGTATTTGATATGGTATTCTCCGCAACTATATCATCGGTAGGTAGATTTGCCATAAATTGTGTTTGAAATGCAGTGGCAAGATTAGCAAGACGTGGATTAGTAAATCTTCGACTGGTTGTTAATTGTCTATTCCATTGTCCTCCAATAATACCTAAGCGGATGTCACCATTTGCATCTAAAGGTCGTTGATATACATTTTGTTTGGGATCCCCAAACACTACCAGTTCACCATTAGGCACCAAAAGGAAATTCTGCATGATGATGCGAAGCCATTCCGTAGTATAGTCCTGAACCTCGTCAACAAAGATTGCAGAATACTTCTTATGACCTTTGGAATTTTCAAAGAAGGCTTCGTTTTGATATGAGCTAAATTCAACATGCAACTGACATTCTGCAGCACGTATTCTAAAGAATTGATGATAAGGATATACGTCTATTTTTTCCCAAGAGAAATCCTCCCGAATCTCGGAAAGCCTAAACTTCAGGTAATTGGCTAATGTAATGTTATATGTCAACACTAAGACATCACCTCCAGTACGCTTCATGGCATTTACTGCTCTAAAGGCAAGTACTTGAGTCTTTCCAGAACCAGCGACACCACTTATTTTCTGTTGTGTTATACTACTTCCCGATAGTCGCTTCTGTGCACCAATAGGTTGCATATCAATGCGTCCTTCCTGATATGAATGCCAAGATGGAGATATCATCCTAGCCAATTTCCTTCTTACAACATCGTCAAAAGCATTGTTGTTGTATAAGAAACCTATGGTAGTATACAAATTTTGTGATATATCTCTATTTTCAATAATCTCCTTACCGAAGATAAAGGTAAAATTAAAGACGTTATTCTGATATTCAAAGAATTTTTTTATTTCGTCAATAGAGTTTTCTGAGAACACAACCGCCTTTTTGATAAGACTAAAATTCCGATTATCTTCAATAGTACTCATCAAAAGTTCTTCTATACCATCCTTAATGCTCAATTGACATAGGTTTATAAGGTCAATAGGAGATTGATATAGTTGCCCATGTACATTTATTTCCTTTTTATCTTCTGATAATGTACACTCATTAAGGTTCTCCTCGAATATGTTCAGTAGAAGAACCCCCTTATTAGGTCTAACGATAATAAAATCTACAGCCACTTCGTTTACTGCTGCATCAATATACATTATGTCATCCACAGACAAAATATTTTCGAGTCTCCATGCGACTCTTGCTTTTTGAGATGATAACACATGATTCTGTATCTGCAAACGTAAATCATATTCATTATATATTGCCTCATGTCTTTCATCCACCAAAGCTAATTTGTTAAGGTCAATTGTTGCACCATTGTATTCAAAGCATCTTGTCATGCATGTATAGGGATGTGCTGTTCTCCTTGTGCGTGCATAACGTACACTATTTATCTGGCTGAAATAATTCTGTTCTCCAAAAACAGAACAAAATTTCTCAATTCTATACGCCGCACCATTTTGGGGACCAATACATAGAACAAAGTGTTTCCCTTGCGCAGATGCCACCATCTTTGCAACTATTCCCAAATCGATAGCAGTTACATCCAAGATATTAGAAAAAACATGGATGATATTATTATATCTATATCCAATAGAATTAAGAGTCTCTCCTTCAACAATGTCGTTTGCTGGAAGAAAAAGATTCTTCACATCTATTTCAACTGTGCCGTGCGTAAGAGTTCGAATATTATCGTTGGCGCGTTCGATGGCACTATGAGAAGGCTCAATAAGCGTTATTTTACGTAGCCATTGAAATAAATTACGCTGTCTTAATACTTCAATTATAGTAGCAGAGCCTATGCCTTGACCACATCCCCAATCAACTATCTCAATACTTCCCTGAATATCGTTAAATGGGAAATTCATCATTGCGGCACGACACTTGGTTACATGCATATCTCCATATGCAGACATATAACAATTTAGTGCCACATCACTTGCTAATAGATTTATGCCATGATTCAACTCTGGATGTGTCCAAGGTCTTCCCTTATATTCTTCGGGCAAAGCATTGTGACAATAATCAATAATGTCATCAATACTATTACATTGTTTTATATCTTCTGCGTATGGCATAATTATCTTCCTGCTATTGTTTCTGCAAATCTATTCTCTAGATGCTGTTTCCAATTTTGCAATGCCAATTGTTTTGTGGTGTTAGCATAACAGTATTCGCAAAGATGCGGACAAGTGTTGTATTCACCAATGTCCTTAGAGGCCATGCATTCGCAGAATGGTCGCTGCCCCTGGTCTTTCTTGTGCTTACTGATGAAGTAATGGTTATGAGGCAGAAGTATTGCTCCTTGGGGCAATTGGGACTCGCCAAAAAGCGTTGGCGCAGGAACTTTCTCTATCTTTACTTTCATGAAGTCCATCAGTTCCTCGTCGTCCCAAGCCAAACGAGTGATAAGGTCTCCATCTATGCAGCGATTATGCTGAATGCCATATTTTGAGATGTCAATCTTCTCACCACAAGTAGCAAGTTGGAAGTTCCAACTGCGTTCACGATTCATAGTAGATAGCTTGTCAGCAAACTCTTCCATTTGCCCTGTATCCCACTCATGGTATGATATACCACTTACTTCAAGATTATGTTTCACCTTCCTGTACATAATAATATCCGCATAGCTGAATACCAACTTTTCTGTGTAATCTTTTAGTTGGTCACCAATATTCTGAACTTTCCATAGCAAGTCATCCACAGATATGTCATCTGTCAGCATCATGGGGTCAAACCGCCAAATAACAGCCCCCTTACCAAGTTGCTCAACAAGTAACTTGAATGTTTCTATGCGTTTAGCAAGAGAAGGTACTTTCTCTAATTTCTCCTGTTCGTAATCATTCAGGGTATATTGAACATAGCACTTAATGTTACGCTCTTTGAGGATATGCAGATATGGCAACAATGGTAGTGGATTCTTTGACCAAAATACAATGAAGCGAGTTTTCTCATACGAGACATACGACTTTACGCCATTGAACGGATTCGTCCATGCTGAATACCCTTTCTGTAAACGATGGAAAAACCAATCAGCATAGAATGCCGGAATGTCGGTACTCCTACTTGCAGAAATAATGAGGGGAGTCTGCGCTTTTACAGGTAATCCATTAATAATAATGTCTGTACATTGCCACGTTGCCATAATACATTAGAATTTTTTGAATGTCTCTTTTATCTTTTTTTGTTTTGCTTCCTTTTCTTATACTCTTGAGTAGGCTTAGAAACAGCCTATAGTATGCCTTCACTCTTCAAATGGATACGTTTCGTCATAGACTTCACTTAGAAGACGGTCGTTGAAAAGCCAGTGTGGTGTGGGCTGTATATGTTTGACCTTGTAGCCTTTTAGCTTAGCAGAAAGTGCACTAATAGAAGTTTCTTCTCCTTGATAACACACTTTGCGCTCTGAACGAATGGTGACAGAAATTGACGGATCATCTTTCCAGATGAGAATATCACCTTTCTGCAATCCCATCTCGTAGAAATTGAGCGGTGGACGTTTTGCTTGTGCTTTTGTGCTGGCAGCTTTATCCTCATCAGTGAGGTCGTTCTGTATCTCATCTGTCACTTCTTCCGTCACATCTTCATGATGGAAAAGTTCGAGGATGGCTTGTGCCTGATCCACGTTGATACGGAAGAACTCACGATTCTGATTGATGCGCTGAGGTTCAAAGGCTTTATGAAGGGCTTTCTCAATTTTGAGACAATCACTTTTCTTGACCTTGCACGCAAATTTACACTCAAACGGAACGGGAACTCCTGTGGTATATAGTTCCTTCATCCGTTTATCAATGTCTTCCTGTGTGGTCATGCCTATTTTTACCAGTCCTGGCATCACAGGGTTTGTCAGAAGATAAACTATTCCGTATTCCATATCGTTGTGTTTTTAGAGACTATTGTACAGTTTGTCTTTGTTTGTAACTCTTTCAAATTCGCGCATCAGTGTATTGCCATTTCTGTTGGTAAATATATGTGAGTTCATTTTTTACTCCTCCTATATTTTTGATTGCTTGCATTGGGATGCTCGGGATTGGTCATTTCAAGATAACCTGCCTCTACAAGTGACATTATATATGTTTGTCTATTCTTGCTATGATTCGTTACTCCTATTCTATCAAGAATTTCCTTGCTGCTGCGTGGCACACTACAGAAGTTTACAATGTCCTTTTGCTTATTTGTTATTTTAGGATGCTTGGTGTCTAAGTAAGCATTGAGAGTGTCAGAGTTAGTGTCTAAGTCTGTGTCAGAGTGTCCAAGTCCAGTGTCAGGGTTGGTGTCCAAGTGTCTAAGTTTGGTGTCTAAGTTGCCATTAACTTGGTTACTTTTATTGCTAGCTTGGTTACTTTTCTCGTTGACTTGGTTACCTACTGGCCTATTTATAGTAATCACAAACTCATTCGTCCTATCGTTGTTGATGAACGAAACATTCATATCCTCTGACAATGCACGAAGCATACCACTACCCGCTCCTGTGTAGGGAAGCAAATGAATGGCATTTGTGAAAAGGAACGTATTGCGCGGCATGGAGGTTCCCACAACGATATCATCTATAGTAAGTCCATTGGGGAGAGTTCCAGGGCTGTGTATCTCCACCCTGTCATCAAAGATGAAGATGCGGATTGGGGCTGTCACATTCAGCGAGCGATGCACTAAAGCATTTACAATGAACTCAACAAGACTGGTGTAGGGTATCTCCAACACTCCTTGCGAATTAAACTCTCTTCCTACTTGTATGTGACGCAAGTTTCGGGTGAAGAAATCCATAATAGTCTCAAACTGATGAAGCAGATTGCCCTCAATGTCGGCATCATTCACTTTATCACGAAATTGTGAACCTCCAAGACTATTGCCCACAAAGCAAATACACTTTGCTGTCATTACTGGAAGCCAACGCTGAGTGTACCTTCCAAACAATAACATTGCAGCCACTGTGATTTTCCCATCGGGTCGGATGAAACGTAGATTACGCAACAGCTTCTCTCCATCGTGACCACTTGCAATAGCGGAGCAGACAGTATCTAAAGAGGCCTCGCGTAAAGCATCGCCCACCAGCCCTTTTCTCACTAATACTTTTTCAAACTTGTTACTTAGGAAGGTTTTGATGGTATTCTCGTCCAAATCCTTAATGGTGGCGTCACGGACTCCTGCTTCATCAGGCGAGAAACTGCCGCAATCTGTCATCATTTCGGCAAGCTCGGCATTATCGAACACTTTGCGCTTGTCGGCACCATTCTTCACCCACACAATGCCACGATTGTCATGGTAAGGTTTATTCACCCCTTCTTTAATATGAGCCACAACAAGGCTTCCGTCATCCACAGAAATAGTTTCTACATCAACAAGGATGGCAGGAACAACATTCTCAGATGCGATGTTACCAAGTGTATTCGTCGTTTCCTGTACTTCCAGATACGACAAAGGATTGACGCTGCCAGTTTTGTCCTTCACGCCAACGACTAGTGTTCCACCACGTGCATTGCTGAATGCCACCAATTCGCAGCCGATGTCGTAGCTGTCAAGGAGCCGTTCTTTGAACTGCACCTTACTGACTTCACCTGACTTTATCTGTTGAATAATATCTATTTCCTTCATTTCTTCAAATGTTTTTGGTTGAGCAGTCTACCTGCATCAATATTCAAAGCCTCTGCTATACGTAGGAGGTTTCTTGCGTCAGGCTGCATGGTATTCGTCACCCATTTGGAGACAGTAGCTCGGTCTTTTCCTAATTGTTCTGCCAGCCACTTACTGCTTTTTTGTTCTTCGGCAAGCACTATCTTCAGCCTGTTAATCATTTCTTTTTCCATAAAAGACATTCTTTTCGATGTAAAAATACAAATAAGCCATGAGATTCACGAAGAAATACGTCAAAAAAAGAGCGTTTTTTTATAAATAATTGGTTATATCGTCAATATGTAATCTGCATTTGTTCCTTTGTGAGTAATAGATCTGCAACAAAACGCTTTTCCAAGACTGGGAGGGGATGTAAAGGTTTTCTTAGTTGAATGGCGTTCCTAAAAATAGTGGAATCGACTCGGTTGAGACGGTTTCTAACGGCTCATTGTTTCCTGTGTGGACACAACTTGTTGGTGGCGGCTTATCCTTAGTAGAACTTGTTTTCTCGTCGGGCTGCTACGGCTCTTTCATTTAACTTTGGCATTGTTTGATAACAATTTGAATAAGTTACATTTACTTCAAAATCAACCTTTATAAATATAAGGAATGCCTTGTTGGGGTAAGTTAAAAATAGCTTTTAACCGCTTAATACCCATAAACATTGAAAATTAGAGGCATTTTTAATGAAAGAGCTGTGTCCGGCTGTAACACAAAATTAGCATTTATGATTGAGTTGATAAAAAATTGAATTAACTTTGCATATTCACTTCTGAAACAAACTAGTTTCAGACACACTTAAGGAAACACTGCCGTTAAAAAAACAAGCGTTTAGGCAAGATATATTTTAAAGTAGAATGAAACTCATTAAGGCCAATGACCTCAAACGATGGGCAGACACGTTGGAAATCCGTGGTTTGCTTCCTGAGTTAATACGCCGATTGGTGCATGCAACTAAGCCGCATCTTTCAAAGGTGTACATACCGACTGAAGAAAGCACTCATTCTGCCGGATGGGATGGCATTGTTGTTTCTGAAGACAATGACACTTATCTGCCAGCTGGTACATGTCTTATCGAGATGGGGACGAATGAGAAAGTGGCAACAAAAGCTAATGACGATTATACAAAACGTACGAATGGCCCATTAGAATTTGAGAAAGGAGAATGTACCTTCGTTTTCATCACTCCTCGCGAATGGCCCAAAGCGCCATCTTGGGAAGCAGACAAAAATAAACTGAATAAGTGGAAAAGGGTTAAGGTGATAACAGCCGTAGAATTAGAGGATTGGCTATCTTATTATCCTTCTGTCGCTTTATGGGTGGCAGAAAAACTTAACATCTCCCACAGAGAGAAAATTCAGAGTATAGAATCGTATTGGCGTCAATGGTCAACCAACGATAAAGGACAGCAACTTTGCTATAGTGTTGCCGTTGGAGGACGCGAGGAATCTGTCAAAGAACTTCTGGAGAAAACAGAAAATCATATAGCAATAGATGTTTGTTCCCATTCTGTAGAGGAATCGCTCGCATTTGTCGTGGCTGCTATATTACAATGCGGAGATGACAATCTTAAAAACAGAGTGGTTATTGCAAAAGACAATGAAACCACAGGCTTATTGGCTTCACAATGTTCCAATATGGTTATTATCTCTAGTGGAGATGATAAAAACATTAATCCAAACGAGAATTGCTTGGTGTATGTTACACATCCATCTGCAAGAAGCAGAAGTGGAGTGTCTATCGTTCTACGAACACCAGAGCCTGACGATTTTATTAATGCTTTAAAAAAAAGCGGATTTAATGAAACGCAAGCAAGGCAGCTTTGTTCTGATACAGGGCGAAGCACAGCTATCTTGAGAAGGAAACTTGGTTTTGAACGCAACAACCCTGATTGGGCGAAGCCTAAAAATATCAGCCGATTACTCCCGGCTCTTCTGATGGGGCGTTGGCTGAATAATCTGGAAGGAGACAAAAAACTAATTGAGGAGCTTTCAGGGATGGAATATTGCCAATTCGAAAATCTTATTCAGACATTTGCTAAAGGCAACGATAGTCCTTTTGGACTTATTGATAGTCTATGGTATGTTATATCTCCATTTGACGCTATAAATTATGCAATAGATTTTATCACACCCCAATACTTGGATAGACTCTCTGCCATTATTGACAAAGTAGCAAATGATATTGACCTTGATGACAAAAAGGCAGCCACGACTGATTCCTTATTCTGGCAAAAACATAATACGAAGTATAGCTATTATGCTAAAGAAGGGTTACTCTTGACATTGGTGTTATTGGCTCTTCGAGGTGACAAAAATGCTCAACTGATTCCGTGGGTTGACGAAAAGGTTAGAGCAATATTAAATATAAACACTTTAGAATGGTGGTTTGGCTATTGCAAACATAATCTGATATCTCTCTTGGCAGAAGCTTCGCCTCAGGTTTTTATTCAGAAAATTGAAGATGATGTGATGAGCGATAATTCTATCATCCGTGAGATGTTCCGAATCAATTTTGAGCATACCTCCTTGTGGGGTAATAGTTCGCACTATGGATATGTTTTATCTGCATTGGAAGACTTGGCCTGGCCTGCAGAGAATCTTTCCAGAATTAGCCGAATCCTGTTTGAACTCTCGTCTTTAGGGAAGAAAGAAGGGTATGTTGGAAATCCTTTTGAGTCGTTGTGCAAAATATATTGTCTCTGGATGCCTAAAACAAAAGCAACCATAGAGCAATGTTTTATGGTACTTGAATCCATGGCAGAGGAGTTTAGACCATTTGTTTTCAGACTTTGTAGATGTTTAGTGAACTATAGTCGTCAATCACAAAGCATTAATGGCCGTATAATGCGGTGGAGATATTTCGGAGAAGACGTTAAAGCCGTGACAATGGATGAGTTTTTGACAGCATTAACAGCTACAGTGAGAATGTTGATAAAAAATTGCGATTATAGCAATGATGCTATTGAATGCATGTTGGAAACAGCGACTGCTCCTGACTTGCCTACTCATCTTAGGAAAGAAGTCCAAGATGCGATTTCTTCAAATATAGATTTTCTGAAAGGTAAAAATAAGTTCTGTGACAAAATAAGAGAAAAAATATATCATTTTGAAGAAGCCCGTGATTCAGATTGGTGTATAAGTGATGATGAGATGAACTGGCTAAAAAATCTCTTAGAAGCCATATTGCCAGATGATATTATTGAGGCTAACTTGTGGAAATTCAAGATTTTCTTGCCTGTACATGAACTGCATCGGAGAGAGGATGATATATGTAAGTGGACAGAAAAACAGTTGAATTTCAGAGTAACTGCCGTGAAAGAACTGTACAAGCAGATAGGATTCGATGGTTTAAGAAAGATTGCCGAGAAATCTGAAGACAAATATCAAACAGGTCTTGCATTTGCAAAATTCAAGACCACATACCCGATGGTTGATTTTGTTATAAACGAAGGTTTTGACAATCAACTTTTAGCAGGATTCTTTGTCTCTTTATTCAACACAAACAAGGAACGCTATTGGAAAGTGGTGAGGAAATACAATAATCGGAATGATATTCTTATTAGCATCGGAACAAATGAAGAATTAACCAGATTTGTCGAAACTCTACCAGAAGAAGCTAAGGAAAATTATTGGAAGACCGTATCTGTTTGGTGCTATTCTGACGATACGCTGAACATAATGGTAGAACAACTGCTTAAAGTGGGTAGGTATGGCGATGTATTATCTTTGCTACGTCATGTTAGTTATGGTGGGAAGGACATTCCTGTTGCACCAGCCTTTAATGCCTTACAAGGATGGTTGAACAATATTAAAACACCAGAATTGGAGCAGTACAAGCATGATGCAGAAGAAATACTGGAATATCTTGATAAAAATCCAAATGTCAAAGATGAACAAATAGTTAGTTTAGAACTTTTACTTAGCGAAATTTTCCATCTGGATTCTGATTGTCTCCTGTATCATTCTATTTACACAGAGCCAAAAAGTTTGTTAGAACTAATATCATTTGCATACCGTGGAGATGAAGATTTTGACGATAAGACTTATTCTGATTCAGAGAGAAACATCGGGTTGCTTTCACTGCGTTTTATCAAAGGCCATGTAAAAAGTTGCCCTGGATTGACAAAAAACGGGACATTAGATGAAGATGCTTTGATGAAATATGCCGATGAATTTATGTCTCTTGCAAAAAGAGAGAAGTATTTTCGTGCTGCAAAGATAGTGTTTGGTCAATTGTTAGGCAACATTCCTGACAGGGAAGACTACCCACAGGATGTTCTCTGTAAACTATTGACAAAATATAGTGAACATGGTCGTGACAAATCAATCCTAAATTCTTTTCGATGCCAGTTCTTTAACAATCGTAGTATGACCTCACGTCTGCCCTACGATGGAGGACGAATTGAAAGGACACGAAGTGAGAAATACAAGAAATATGCAGATAAGACACGCTACACGTACCCAGATGTCGCATCAATCTTCGACTCATTGAGCCGAGATCATGAATATGATGCACATCGTATGGACAATCAAGCTGAATTGGCAAAAATTGGGTATTAAAATATGAGGCGATATTTACATTGACTATTAATAAAAGTAATAGTACTGTATGCTTAATGGGTTCAACGACAATATGCAATCTCTCAAATTCTGCGTAAACAATGCGTAAACAAACTATTTCAGTTAGGGATATTTAGTGAGTTTCATAGTGGATAGCAATTTTACAACTTCCTGATATACAATCAAGATAAACCAAATAAGTTATCACAGAATATCATCTTATCGTTCTCATAATCTGGAGGTCCCTGGTTCAAGCCCAGGCTGGTCCACGAAGAAAAAGGCTGATTCCTAAGGGAATACAGCCTTTTTCTTTATGTGGAAGATATGACCTTCAGATTATGAATCTGATCCCCCTTATTCCAGATACAGCGTTTCCACCTCCGTCACATTATCATGGAACCACTCATCCAATTTTGCCTCTACCTTATCCTTTATTTGGGGAGTGATATATTTCTTTACCTTTTTATAAGCATAGACAGCAGCAAAACCTTTACCTACCATAAAGAGTTGTCCCAGAATATCCTCTATACTGGTAGGGAAGACGATGGCTACCAAAGCAAGCATTATATTGGTGCGCTCACTATCGGGAGTCGTATCAGCAGTCATTACATAATAGGCTGTAAGCACAGGACGACCTGTAGCACGGCCTGCTTTCTTTATATACTCTTCTACTTTTGTACGGATATCATCCATAGATAAATTTACTTTCATAGCTCTTCTGTTTTTTATTTATCTATTAGACGCAAAAAGATGAAGTTTGGTTGCAGAAAAAACAGTTTTTTTTTCATATTTCTCCAATTCCAATATCTCGTTCTCAAATAAAACAGGCTGGATTACACTTCTAAGCCCTACTCCGAAATAGCATTACCTTCCGTAATTCCACTATCATTATAGGTATCCACACAATAATAATACTTCACGCCTTTAGTGAGAATATGCAGCAAAAGTTCAGTGGTTTCATTTCCCTTCACCTGAATACATTGATTCAGGAAGTCGGGCTGATACCCAAAGCGAACCAAATAACCGTCGGCACCGGATACTTTATTCCAGGCAAGCGAGGCGTATCTTTCATCTTCCTGGTTTCTTTTCACAGAAAGTTCTTTCACCTGTCCGGGCTTATCCGAATAACCAGAACCGAATACCCGCAAATCCAACAGTGCAAATTTACCTTCTTTGGGAGTATGCACATTCTCCACCTTCATATAAGAAGCCTCTACAGGTTCGGAGAGTTCCAGATATTCATGAGGAACCGCTGTTTTGTTTCCGGACTTATCAGCAAGCAGCTTCCAGGTATGCCCATCGTTCGAAGTATACAGTTTATAGGCATGATAGTCTGTCTCTTTGGGAGCTTCCGGATTTATATCCTGTTCGGCAAAGTTGATCTGAACAGAATTAATCTGCACTTTCTTACCAAAGTTCATTACGAAATGCTCACCTGCATTACCGCTTTCTGCCGACCACCATGTCCTGACATTCTCATCCGCTGCTTTCTCCGGTTCAAAGCCCGGAAGCGAAGAAGAAGCCATACAAGCTTTATTGAAAGACTGGAGCATCCAGCCGAAAGCAGAGATATCCTGTGGCTCAAACTTCTTCTGAGGCAATAGCATCGGATAATCACCCAATACGGTATGAGTTCTCATCCGCCCTTTCGCATCAAATGATACCGGAAACAATCCGATTCTTCTCTCAAATTCATCGTGGTTACCAATCCACATGGAAGTTGCCTGCCACCAGTTACCATACTTATCTTTGAATACACAACTATGGCCTGCCCCACCAATAAAACCACCTACCTTCAACGAAACAGGATTGTAAGGCTGTTCAACAAAACCTCCATTCGCGCTGTCACTCTCCATAACGATATCGCAATACCAGTTACAAATGGTTCCCGGTGTGGCATATTGCAGGTAATACTTATCATTGTTCTTCACAATCCAGGCACCCTCAGGGCAAGGTATCTTCTCGAACTTACCCATCCAGGCAGAAGCGTCTATTTCATCATACAGTTCTCTGCGCCCGAAGTGATAACCGGAAGTGCACTCTTTAACGTCCGTGATATATTCACGGAGCACCTTCTTCGTACCTTCTATTTCCTCAAAAGTCTCGGGATTCACTTCAAAGAAAGTGGTAGATTGTTCTGCACCCAGCCCATAATAGAAATAAAAGCGCCCATCATCAATAAACAGACAAGGATCGGCCATACGCCGTACCTCACCGCATTTTTCCCATTTCCCATTTTCCGGGTCAGCAGAACGAATCACGTCCACTTTCTTCTTGGAACGGTCGCGGGTAAAGTTTATAAAATAGACATAATTATCATCCGCAGCTACAGCAGGTGCCACATAATGGTCAATATCAAGGGCAGATGCATGTATCTCCGGATTAAAATAGACATCCTTCCATGTAATCAAGTCGTCGGATACACGATAACCGCCGATATCCATTGTAGTAAAGAGATAATATTTGTCTTTGAACAATACGATTACCGGATCGGCAGCCGTACGGGCTTTCTTCTCTCTCTTCTGGAAACATCCCCAGCCGTAATCCAGATTCATCGGATTACAAAACGTAGTCTGCTGTTCCGTTACCTGTTTGTTCTCCGCACAGGAGAAGAGAAAAAAAGACACCAATAAGAGGGATAATTTATTTTTCATGCCAATACTGAGATTAATAGAGCTTCCGGCTTATTTCTCTGCCGGAACCTGTTCTGTTATTTTTTTAATTTCCTTCATCAATAAACCGTGTAAGCGTTCTTTCTCTGCTACATAAGCTAGATCAGCAACTTTATCGGACATTTCGCCAGGATCAGCCAGGATATCCATCAAAGACGCTTCCTTATCTCCACGCGTAAAGGCCGTATACTTATAACGTCCGTCATTAATCTGATAGCCTGAACTAGACTCTACGATAATATATTCACGATCAATCTTATCCGTTTGCCCCGTCAGAACCGATTTCAGTGACTTGCCGGACAAGTTCTCTGGTACGGGAATTCCTACCAGGTCACATAGCGTAGGTACCAGATCAATTCCGCTAGTCAGGCTTTTTGAGTCTACAACTCCTTTCTTCACTCCCGGACCGGAAATAATAAGCGGTGTACGGGTAGCTTCTTCAAGCAAACGGCTTTTAAAAACAAGACCGTGCGACTGTCCCATCTCTCCATGATCTGAAGTAAAGACGACGATCGTATGATCTGCCAGACCAGAGTTTTCCAACGCAGTCAGGATACGTCCGATCTGTTGTTCCACATCTTCTACAAGCCGGCAGTACATCCAGCGATAAAAGTCCCACTGCCCTTCTGTCCAGTCACGGGAACCGGAACCGATTTCCTTCATTTCTGCATATGTCCCGTTAGGTTCCACATTGGCAGGTACCGGAGGTATCTGTGCACGATATTCTTCATCACTTAGTGTTTTACGCAAATCTATATACTTCTGCGTAGCAGCTATCTGATGAGGACGCAGTTCATCGGGAAATCTCGGATCAAAACCTGCCCCATAACAAATATCATGAGGATTCATGAAAGAGAGGTATAGGAAAAAAGGGGCATCCTGAGCCGGATCATAACCAGCAAAAAAGTTCTCGGCAAAATCGGCAGGACCCTCGTAATAATCCGTACCATTCTGGGTAAAACCATACTCCTCCATGTGAGTCCTTCCACAATAAAAGCCTGGGTAACCGGAATAGACTGTCTGATAGCCGGCATTACGGAAAAGATTCCCAACCGAACTTTCACGGGCAACAGGCAAGACCCTTAAAGTATCCGGCTTGGTAGAGTTATTTGTATAACCTATTTCACCGGCATAACGCCCCGTTGCCATTGCAAAACGTGACGGCATCGATACAGGATTTGCACAATAATTATGCTCAAACCTGACACCATTCTCTGCCAGACGGTCCAGTGAAGGGGTATTGACATAGCGATTGCCTGCGCAACTCAGCATATCATATCTCTGCTGGTCGGTCATGATGAAAAGGACATTCAGCTTCTTTTCTTCAGCTTTCTGCACACAAGAGGAAGCAAACAATGAAATGCCACATCCATACAACACGACACTTGCTAATTTCTTCATAAGCAATTCTTCTTAGAATTCATCCTTATTTCTTCAAAGCCTTGTCCACATCCAGATCGACGCCTGCCCATCCTTTCTTGCAAGTCCAGTCTGCTGCAGGCGAAGCCCAAAACTCATCTGATTCCGGTAAACCGAGGGCTACAAACACGGCAGAGCACAAGTACAAGCTACCTGTTGAAATATAACTCTCTCCAATATGAGGCTGATAGCCGGCAAAGCCCACCCGCAGCCATCCTTCGGGGTTGAATGTTCCGGGAGCTTGTGTCTGCCGATTGATAATTGCTGTCAGTGCACATCTCACTTGTGCAGGTTTCACTCTTTCCGGAAGCAATTTCCGGTAAGCAACGTCGGACAAGGCATGGAAAGCTCCGAAGCGGTAAGCCAATGAACGACCCACTATCGGGAAAGTCCCTTCGGGAGAAATTATTCTTTCCTGTTGCTCTGCGTAGCGGGCATAGCGTTCGAGTTCAAGTTCGTAAGGTATGGCACCTTCTATCTGGTATTTCTTCATCACACCCAGCACTTCCGCCATCATCGGGTGGATAACGAAACTATTGTAATAGTCCAGATGGAATTCGGCCCCGTCACCGTACCAACCATCTCCCTTATACCATTGTTCAAAGCGGTCACAGGCATATTTCACCCGGTCATACTCCCACTCGCCGGTAAATTCCTTTAAGGCAGCCTCCACCATTGCCGAGAAAAACAGCCAATTGGTTTCGGAAGGTTTTATCACTCTCGATGATTTGAGCTCTTTGATTACCCGTTCCTGAGTGGTCTTATCCAGTTTATCCCACAGTTGTGTACGGGCTCTCAATAATCCGTGAGCCAGGAAAGCGGCATCCACCAAGGGTTGACGTCCGTTATTGAAGTTCAGGTAGTCGGGCGATTCCGGATCAACTCCATTGGCAATCGACTTTAAAGCCAGATCGATGTACCTGGCACGCAGTTTACCTTCTATCGTATTGTCGGGCCCCAGTTCCAGCCAAGCCGAAATTCCTGTAATCAGTCTGCCTAAAGCTTCCAGATGTGTCACTTCTCTTCTTTTCTGCATATCGGCGGCGATAGATTCAACCGGCATATTTTTACGAAGTTCACCTTTCGCCATATTCGCCAGCAACGGATAAGAGATACGATGGAGTGAACTCAACCAGGCGGAACGATCCGGATTTTCAGAGAAAGCCGTAATCGTCTCAACTACCGGACGCCCTTCCAACAAATTCTTATAGCGAAGCAAAGCCTCTACAAAATAATAATCGGCATACGTCAATGGAGCATCTATCTCATACTGCTTTGCCATGAAACCAGTGCAATGCTTAATGATAAAATGATTGTTATCGCCCACTTTCCTGGCACGATAGGCCGGAGAAGCCAACGACTTTATCTGCTGTTCACCTATTGCAAGGAATTGCTTGCCCAGTTCGCCTTCTACATAAGTACTCAGCTCCACATAAGCCGAAGCCATAATGGCACCGGCCGAAGCATCTCTATCAGCTTTCGGAATGTCGGGAGCATCAAAGTCCCAGTAAGGGATTTTATCTTTAGGCAAACGCGGGTGATTCATAATGTACTTACCGACTTTAACAGCATGGTCCAGATACTCTTTCTTACCCGTCTGACGATACATCATGGTAAATCCATACAATCCCCATGCCTGTCCACGCGACCAGGCGGACTGGTCGTTTACCCCCTGATGTGTCACCTGATTCAGCACCTTTCCTGTAATCGTATCATAGCTGACCACATGGCATGAACTGCCGTCCGGACGGAAATGATTGATCATTGTACGGTCGGCATGAGATTTTGCTTTATTATAGTAAGAATTATCTCCCGTCATGGATGAGGCTACCGTAAAAAGCTCCAGATTCATCATGTTATCAATGATTACGGAGAACTGCCATTTCTTGCTGTTCCACGAGCGGGTGCAACCCGTCACCGGATGGAAGCGGGTGGATAAGGATTTGGCCGCAGTCTCTATCACTTCCCTGTAAGCTTCATTACGGGTAAGGCGGTAGCCATTGCCGAAACTGCAATTGATGATAAAACCAACATCGTGATTGCTGGTCGTATACTTCTGCTTTTCCACACGCGAAGTCATTTCTTCGGCGGCTGCCCTCACCTGCGGATCATTGCTATACTCATAACAATACCATAACGTACCGGGATAGAAACCACTTGTCCACCAACCAGAATCGCAGGTAATCATCTCTCCATCCTTCGCTGTTCTGGGCAATATGCCTTTCTGGTCTTTCATCTCACCGAACATGGACATTGACTGTCTGACAGAGAAGTCGAGCGCATCCTCAACAACCTTTTTCATACCTTTTGTCACTGCCGATGCCGAAGAGGTGAATCCTGCCAACAGAACCAAACCTATAACTAAAACTTTCTTTCCGTTTCTCATCATCATCCTTTTAAAGGTTTATATTTATTTGTTTTATTTCTCATTAATATCGGTATTTCCCATTTGTCTTTACAAAAAGAGAGGAAAACAGGCTTTTGTCTTACTATGCATTTTATTCGGAAAGACAAAACAGGCCATCAGCGCCTCCCGTCTTTGAATATAAATGCGGCATATTGCATAATATACGTCCGTTATACATATTCTATGTACAGGAACTCTATATTCTGCAGATTGCATCTATAGTTCTGACGTATCAGATATATAGTTCCAACGCGTCAGATATATAGTTCCTGCACATTAGATATATAGTTTCTGTACCAAAGAAGCATATATTCTGCAAAAGCCTTATAGTCAAAGAGCCCGAACAAGCAATTTCCCGTTTTTTAGAGTTGTACGTATTTATATATCCAACTCATAATCTGACAAATATAGATTTTCATTCGCGAATTTGCAAACCTCCTCTCCCCGGGCTGCAAAGCAGAGACTCCCGGGGCTTTAGAAATTCAAAATGTCAATCTGATAAATCTGTTTATTTATCAAAATACTCAATAAGGTTGTAAACATTGTAATTTACTTCCTTCATGAACTTACTCAGATAGGGATACATCTCGTAATAGTTATCATAAACCCCTTTATTAGCGGGCTTACTGCTATTGTCCGTACCATCATCATCCTGATACTTGAACCAATGCCAGCCGACGCAATTCTTGGCTTCCAGCAAACCCAAAGTGAAATGCTGGTATGCGTACGCCCTGTCATTCTGAGTGGGAACAGAGAATCCGGCACCCGACTGGTTGTTCAGGTCAGAATCTTCCACACCCTTTGTATAAAACTCAGTAACCATAAAGGGAGCATCCGCCCAATCTTCACCCCACTGCTTCACATAGGTAGTCAGCTCCGGACTCCAACGGCTATAGTAATTGATAGAGATGATATCGCAATACTTGCCCGCAGCAGCCACTACATGTTGCAGATATTTCGGTGTTCCATGCAGACGGGTTCCCAGGTACATCATTCCCGGATCGATCTCTTTAATGGCTTCCTTGACTCCCTTGTAATAGAGTTCGGCCAGTCTGCCGGCAAATTCGCTATTCAGATTATCGGTCACACTTGTTGCATTCTTCTCTTCCATAAACTTCTTAGCTTCCAGGTAGGCGACATCTGTCCGGTCGGTCAGTTGCAAGAAGCGATCCAGTATTCTTGAATTCTGCGAAGAGAAGTTTATCTCATTATCCGAAAAGAAGCCCAATACATTCGCATCATTCAAATAAGATGCCATGGCCGAACGGATATAAGTCTTACAGAACTCCGCCCAATCACTGTACAACACAAGTCCCAGTTCATTATCGGAAGTATTTCCCGGATAGGCATGCCCGTTCTGCGACCTGAACTGGCTGAGGAAGCCGAACGAAGGTGCAAGAGTCATAGGTGCATTGGGATTACTTTGATTATGCGTCTGAATTTTACTATATGTATTGGTACAGAAAGCACCGGTGCCATGAAAGCCGATAGAGGCCAGTTCTGCCTGTGTCTTCGACAACCACATATTATCATTACCAAAGCGCTTATTCCAAGCTTCTTTATTACGCGAAGAAGAACCATATCTGAGGGAAGTCACACTTCTTTCATAGTGAGGGTATCCTTCGGGATCGATAATCCACCAACGACCGTTGACTTTCTTCACATAAAAGCGTCCTGTGGCTTGTTGCTTGGCACCTGTGGTAAGGCTACCATATTTATTGGTAATAGCCTTATAGTCACTCTCTGTTTTTATGCTTGGTTTATACTCGCCCATATAAGCCACGATGCGGGTATTCGCTTCAGTCCAGCTGGCAACCGGTGGAAACTGGCTCGAATACTTCACTTTGATCGGGCGGTACGGTTTACCCAGAAGTGAAGGACTGTAAGCCTGCATCTCTCCGGGAGTCGGCAACCCCTCTATAATCTCATCATCGTCACCCTCGTCCAGAACAACGTCCGGCGGCATGAAGTTAGGATCTTTCACTTCATAGTCTACACATGAAGTCAACATAAACAGACACGCAAAGGATGCCGTTATATAAAATGATTTTATTTTCATGATATTTGCCTTTAAAGATTTTATTTGGAAACACTTCTCACACAACGAACATAACGCGCACTTCCGGTCTTGGCGTTATTGGTACTGACATATTTACCAAAACGTATATAGCAAGCTTTCTTACCGTCGGTAGTCTCCGTACTTGCCCAATAGCTATCACCATTCTCCGTATCTCCCATGGTATTCAGGATCACACCACCATGATCGGTGAATATTTTATCGAACGCAGCACGTGCTGCCTGTTCTTCCGCCGGGAGCTGACCGGGAAGCAGGCTCGAACTATGATTTCCGTTGTAGGCATCATATAAAGCTACCAGTTCGTCTTTTGCCGGCCAATACCAGCCTTCACCCCTCTCCTTGCAATATTGTATTGCCGGAATGTCTGCTGCATGTTCGCTCTGTGCTATGGTCTGCGTATTGGCATATCCATCTTCACCATCCGTTACACCAAAACCATCGGCAAATCCGTTTGTCCACTTCAGGCTCTCCCGCTTAAGGGACACAATCTTAGCTTTGGAAGGATCTGCCGGATCCACCCAGAACACAATACCGCCTTCAGCAAGTTCCGTATCTCCATCTTTCGTCACATACTCACCTATTGTGAAAGGTTCCACAGCTATAGCTTTCTGCTGGCTTACGGTAATGGTAGCCGTAGCCCGGCCTTCACCGGAACCGGCTACGACGGTCACAGTCGCCGTACGCGAACCATCCGTGGTATTCTCCGACAAAGCGGTGAATGTAATCTTGTTTTCTGCCTTGCTTACGGAAAGCCATGTGGAACCATCACCTTCAATGGTTACCGTATACGAACTCTTATTCGTAGTTACGGTAGACTCTGCCGTGGCACCGGCTTCACTGGTCAGTCCAACCTGGGTAGGGGTAACGGTCAGTGTGGCAGGTTCTTCGGGGAACTTATAGTTACCTATCACTTTCATGGCACGTACAAAGCGGCTTGTACCAGTCTTGGCACCAAAGTCAAGTCCATACTTACCGAAACGGACGTATCTTGCTTTCTGCCCATCTTCACTTTCCGTACTTGCCCAGTAGCTTTCACCATTGCCCGTATCAGCCGCTGCATTTATAACCGCTCCACCCAAATCGGTCAGGTACTGGTCGAACATGGCACGGGCTGCCTTTTCCGTATCGCTGATACTGGCAGGCACTGCATTGGTGAATGCCGGGTCTTCATGGCCGATACCATTGTATGCGTCAAACAAATCGAGCAATTCATTGGATGCCGGTAAATACCAACCTTCTCCCAATGCTGTACACAAGGCGGCAGCATCATTAGGGCCTGCATTTACAAACAGGGCTGTATTCGCCGGGCCATCTACTGCCGACAGGGCGCCATGTGACATGATAGATGCTTCATACGGATTGCCACCCCAACGTTCCAGTGAGATAGCCTTTCCGGATTCCGGATCAGACGGGTCAACCCAGAATATCATACCGAGTCCGTCTTCTGTCACTTGTCCCACTTTCAAAGCCTTCTCTTCCGAAGCATCTTTATCTGATTGAGTCACTGTTACATCTACAGAGAACTCTCCGGAAACCAACTTCACGACAGTCGAACGCGGTTCACCTGTTTCATTGGTAGCCGTAGCTTTATAAATGGCACGTTTCGGATTCACATCTACCGAGAGCCAGTCTGCCGTATACTCAGCGGTAACCTCACCCTCCGTCGTATAAATAAGAGCCGTTGCAGAAGAACCTTCATTCTTCGATATGTTTATAGTGGTTTGGTCATAATTAAATTCCGGCATGATACGCACTTCTCCACGCTCTTTACATGAAATCAGTATCATACTCAAAATCAATGAAACCAGAGTTAGTTTTTTCATATTATGATTCTGTTTTTAATTTATAATTTAAAGTCAACTCTCCTATTTCCACGGATCGCTCTGCGGGAAGTTCTCTGCTCCCATCAGGTCTATCTGTTTCTGTGGTATAGGCCATATTTCGTGTTTGCCTTTCACGAAGTAATCACGACACAAGGCATAATCGGTATCCAGATATGGGTCTTCCGACTTCAAGTCGCCCGAGTGTTCACGAGCCCGGTCATAGAGGAGTCCAAGACGTTTCAACAATGGCCAGCGTACTCCTTCGAAGTGCAGTTCACGGGCATATTCATCCAGAATCATATCAAGGGTAAGCGGACCGTTCTCACGGGCATTACCTGCCCTGCTCCACGTCTTGTTATAGTATTCAATGGCTTCGGAACTCGAACCGCCGTCGCGATGGAAGTAAGCCTCACAACACATCAGGTAGGTCTCTGCCAGACGGTAAACAATCAGGTCCTTGAAACTGGAAGTCCTGTCAGGCTGTGTAGCATTGGTCCATTGGTCAAAATGCTTCTTTGACATCGGATGCAGTTTCTCCAGATATCCGGCAGAACTGCCATACAAATCGGCTGGTATCTCTTTGCCATAATTGACATTAGTGGGATCATTGTAATAGAACTTGTGGATAAAGAGCTTTTCATAGCGGGTATCCTTTGCTTTATCATACAGACCGAACAAGTAAGTATTCGGATAAACACGTCCCCAACCGTAACCACCCTGGGCTGCTTCAAAGGTACATCCGGCATTAGACTGATAGCGGGTAGTGGTAATAATGGCAAGACGGTGTCCCATCAATGGAGTACCGCTTCCGCCACCTCCCAGGTTCTCTGAGAATTGGTAGGACCACAGCACTTCGGAGTTACGCAAATCCGCCCCGCTGAAAACATCTTCCGTCTTCGGCATCATGGAGTACATCGTGCCATCCCTAAAGATATCCTCACACTCTTTTATTGCTTTATCATAGTCCTTTTCCCACATGGCTACCTGCGCTCTCACATGTTTGGCAGTTGCCTTAGTGATACGTCCATAGTCCTTATTCGGGATGTCCCAAGCAAGGGTGGCTATTGCATCTTCCAGGTCACCTTTAATCAGAGTGAATACTTCTTCCGTAGATGCCGGTTTATAGTCACGCACCAGATTATCTACCATAGTAGGAAGTGTATTCAAATAGAGACGTTCAAAACGTTTCCATAGTTCAAAGTATGCATGTCCGCGGAAGAACTTAGCCTCAGCCCATGCCTTATGGACAACTTCGTCATCAAGCCCCAGGTTCTCGGCGCTTACAATGATTTCATTGGCTTTGCCTATAATGGAATAATGGTGTGTCCAGAATGATTCGACATCAGCATTGTTAGGCAATAGCGTATTGAGACGAGCAATAGCTGCACTTGTTCCGGCACGGAATACCATGATGTCCGTGTTATAGTCACACATATTTACGACGTACAGGTTACCTCCATCTCCATTGGCTATCTGTCTCTCCATATTGTATAATCCTATCACGGCGCGGCTCAGACCATCGGGAGTACCTATCAGATAGTTGTAAGTGATATCCGTCTTCGATTCAGGATTAAGAAAGTCTTCACAGGAAGGCAACGTCGCAATTGCTGCAATTGCTAAAGCTGCTATATATAATCTTTTCTTCATTTTTTCGGTCTTTAATAATTAGAATGACAAATTTACTCCAAACACAAACTGTCTTGACTCAGGATATGCACCGGGAGTCAACTCCGGGCTATACGACAGGAAGTCTGTGAACGTAAGAAGATTCGTAGCGGTTGCATATACTCTTAACTTCTGAAGCTGGATTTTCTTAATCCAGGCGGTAGGAAATGTATATCCCAGTTGCAAAGTACGCAAACGGATGTAAGAGGCATCTTGTATGGCCAAGGCACTCTGATACGTCACATTCGAATTATGGGTAGGACGCGGGAAGTCGTTTGAAGGATTAAACGGAGTCCAGTAATTCACCTTCACACCGTTCAATTTTCCCTGTAATGAACCACCACTGTTTGATTCTGAGAGATAGGCGTTCTGAATCTTGCGCCCGGACACTCCATACCAATCCATAAAGAAGTCGAAGCCTTTCCATTTAAGACTTGTATTCAATGACAGGGTAAAGTCCGGGTCTTTGGAGATGGGGGTACGGTCGTCTGCCGTAATCTTTCCGTCACCATTCAGATCTTTCACTTTCACGGAACCCGGTGCCACTGCATCCTGACGTTCCAGGACTTTGTCGGGTATACCGTCTCCATCCGTATCAATGGTCGGTTTCAAGGTATATGTCAGTTTACCATAGGCATCACGGGTAATATCAAAATCTGCGTATTGATAAATACCGTCCGGTTCATAATTGTAATATACATTGATAGGTTTACCTACAAACCAGTTGTTTCCGGGCTGGCTCAACGGTTTTCCATTCTCATCCACCTGATCGTCAATCTTCACGATCTCATTGGAATACTGGCTGAAGTTAGCTCCCAGACTCCATGTGAAATCCTTCGCACGGATAACGTCACCGCTAATACTGATATCAATACCGCTCGACTTCGTTTCTCCCAGATTATCAAGCATCTTTTCGTAACCTAAGGCTGAATTCAATCCGCGATAAACAAGCAAATCGGTAGTCCGGGTTTTATAATACTCAATGGTACCCGACAGTCTGTTTCGGAACAAACCAAAGTCCAAGCCCATGTTGACGGTTCTGGATTGCTCCCACTTCAGGTTAGGATTGGTAAGTTCTGCTCCGGGAAGATAACCCATATAGGAATTATCGCCAAACTCATATCTGAGTTGGTCAGTCAGACCAAGAGTCGTATAATTACCAATACCGTTCTGATTACCTACAATACCATAACTCAAGCGTAGTTTCAGATTATCGATCCAGGTTGCATTCTGAAGGAACTTCTCCTGATTCACACGCCATGCAAGGGCTACAGACGGGAATGTACCCCATTTGTTATTCTTTCCGAAACGACTGGAGCCGTCTCTTCTGACTGCAACATTCATAATATATCTATCCATCAGGACATAAGAAGCACGTCCCATGAAAGAAACCAGGTTATTCTCGGTAAAGGAACGTATGGGAGAACCTGTAAACTGACCGTTTGCGATGAAGTTCCAATCCATATCCACCGGTAATTGGTCGGTAGCATAGCCCAACTGCTTTGTCTGCTTATGGTCTACGGACTGTACTGCGGTAATCGTCAGTTTGTGCTTCTGGTCTTTAATAGGGACATTGTATGTAAAGATGTTCTCAATCAGATAACTTCTGTCTTCCCTGTCGGTCAGTTTAGCCGTAGCTCCACCACCCGGATAATTCACTCCTTTTGCTTCGCCATCTTCCTGTTCTCTGTTATAGAGCGATGTATTCAGGCGGTAATTGAACCCTTTGAAAGGTTTCAGCTCCAGAAAGACATTCAAACGGTAACTATTGGTGGAAATCTCACGTTTATAGTTTTCCGCTCTATAGAACGGGTTGACATCATTATTAGAATTAATATAGCGTGAATAGCTACCATCTTCATTATAAATCTGTGCAATCGGAGTACGGGTAATAAACTCACTGAAACTACCGTCTTCACGATCGGATTTGGTAAGAGCATAAGACGAGTTTACACCGAGGCTGATCCACTTATTAATGTTATAATCCACATTCAGGCGAAAAGCTGCCTTCTGATAGCCGGAACCGGTGGTTACCATTCCGTCCTGATCGAAGTAATTGACACCGGCAGCCATCCGTATCTTATCATTTCCGCCGCGCAACGTTACATCATGATTGTGATAAAGTGCATTCTTCAACATCTCTTTCTCCCAATCTATAAATTGCCCGCTTGCCCACACTTGCTGCATGACATCGTCTCCCAAAGCTTCGGCAATGGATATTTCGCGTGCATCAATCACACCTTTATCATTGGCTTTTGCTTCACGCCGCAGCATTACATATTCTTCGGGTGAATAGAAATCGAAGTTGCGCCATAAAGACTGTATACCTACATATCCGTTATAACTTACCTCCATCTTACCCTGGCTACCACGTTTCGTTGTCACCAGGATAACACCATCGCTGGCACGGGCACCATAGATAGCCTGCGAAGCGGCATCTTTCAGAATCTCAATGGACTCGATGTTCTCCGCACTCAGCGTACTGAACTCTTCACTGTCTGAAATAGAACCATCGATAACATACAAAGGAGTATTGGATGCACTGATAGAACGGTTACCACGAACCGTAATATTAGGATTGGAACCCGGTCTTCCCGATGAACTTGTTACATTAACACCGGCCACGCGTCCACGAAGCATATCAGCTACGTTTCCTGCCGGGTAACTTTTCAGTTCATCCGTCTTAACCGAAGCTACAGAAGTAGCGACATCACTTTTCCGCTGATAACCATAGCCCACGACTACAACTTCTTCCAGTTGCTTGGTATCCTCTACCATAACTACATTAATAACACCTTTATTACCTACCTTATGCTCCTGGTTCAGATAGCCGATATACGAAAACACGAGTGTAGAATTCGAAGGTACCTCAAGAGAATATTTACCGTTTATATCGGTAATCACACCAGTTGCAGAATCTTTCACGCGAACATTCACGCCAATCAACGGACCTTGCGTATCAGACACAACACCTGTTACCCGCACGTTCAGCGCATGTACATCGGCCATAATCAATAGAAATACAACCGATAAGATTAGTTTAAAACAACAGTTTTTCATTTAATACATTAGATTTATATATTACTAATAAAGGAACAAGACAAAATTCACAAAAAACACAGAATCGGAATCTAAAAATCATACGGAAAGAAAGCACAATCGTACGAACGAAATAAATCTTTTCCGCTTACCACACTATCAGAGCTGGTTTATTCACAGATTCTCTGGTTCCGAAGGAACTATTCTTATTATTATCAGAATCATCTCCCAATTGGCGGACTTCCCTGATCAACACAAATGTAATTTCCGGCTGCCGGCATTTGCGTATCAATGAAGTGACATCCAGTTGATGCCAGGATGCTGTTTCAGTCACAACTATCTCACCGGCTACATGTGCCGTATTACCTACATCGGTTACGCGCACCTGGTCTTTTTCCAGATTGGGGGCATTCTTCCAGTTCAGGGTACTTTCATCCCAATTACTATTATCCAGCGCGTAGACATGGAAGCGATAGGGAGATTTGGTTGACGAATTGCCATACAGCCGGAGTATAGCGGCATTCATTTCCTCTTTATTCATACCCGACAAGTCGAACTTGAGATAGCTAACCTGATTGCCATTGGCTCGGGAAGCATTCATTTCTATATTCATCACTTTGGCTTTACCAAAGTTTTTCTCACTATTTGCCCCGGCCTTAACGGTTGCATCCGCCGTTGCCACCAGTGTACTTGCAGCATTGGAACAGATAGGAATGGTAAGGAGCATTACACTCTGGGCAGGAAGTTCAAACGAAAGCTGTCCTTCTTCTGAGGTTTCTTTTATCCAGACTACTTCACCATAAGCATTTGCACTTACTTCCTCAGCAATCACCTTGGTTCCTACCGAAAGGTTCAGCGACTTCAGGTCCAGTGTGAGATGGTTTGAAGAGAGTTTCCGTTGTACCAGCCATACATAATATCTCATTTCTTCCGGGTTAAAGGAAGTTATCGCATCCACATCATTATCAGCAACCGACTTCACTGTATTCAGCAACGGACGTTCATCCTTAAACCCTTTTGCAAACAGGCGAACAACTTCACCCGTACGCTGAATGCCACTTATATCAAAAGAGGAAGGAATCTCCTTGACGGACTCCGCATCAAACAGTTTTATTTCCCTCACTTTGATACTCCCCTTATCCGTTGCAACAAAGCGGACTTTGGAAGTAGTTACAGGAGCATCGAACAGAAAAAAGGATTGCGCATAACGTGCATCTTTCTCAACGGTCTCTTTTATATCCGCCCATCCGGTACCGTCCCAATACTGCAAACGAAAATTCTTCACGCGGTCGGGAGCCGTATAAACTCCATATGCCGAACCCGTATAGACTACAGCCCCACCCAATAAGGTGCTTTTTCCCAGACTTATTTCCAGGTATTTCTCTGTATCCGTATCCGGAGACACCCACATGGAAGCATCTGTCTTATTACCATCGGTTACTACTTTCACCGCTACCGGGCGAGATGAAGTCAAGTCCATTGCTTTCTTACCCAATGCCACATTGGTATAGGCATCCTCCACAATCCGTTTGCCTTGCCAGATAAAGTGATGTCCTGACTTAATTCCACGCGGATATGTTCCGCTGGTAGTATTGGCAAACTTAAAAGCCCACATTCCATACCCTTGATTGAACGTATTGTTTGTATATTCGCCGGCCCATTCTGTGAACAAGGAAGGAGAATCCATCGTTTCTTCCTTATCGATCAGATATGCATTCATCCAACGCCCTGTTTCCGTATAAACGATCGGAAGCGGTTGTTTCAAAGGATGATTTTCCACTATAATCTTTCTTATATCAGAAACCTTGGACGCATAACCTGCTGCCGGAAGATTATAAGAGTGGGTAGAGAATACATCTATCAAATCCCTGTCCGAAGGCAAGCCGCGATAGTCTATACGCAGATTCTTCACGACTTCGGCCCACCAGTTTGTATTGGAACCCGCTGTAACCGGACTCACAAAACGTGATTTCAGATTCTTCCCATACAGCCTATTCACATCCTGCACGGCACAATAAACAGCATCCGAAACTATTTTCATGGCATCTACATACTGGGTGATCTTCATTGGTCCGGCATGGCGATGATTCGGTTCGTTGTGCATGGCGTACATGGTTACATCTCCCGTCTTAGCCGCATAAAAAGCCAATGCATAGAAACGCTGCCACTGCTTCCATTTATTACTCCACGTTCCATCAAAATCGGTGGAATTTATCTGAAGAATAGCATCGATATTCAGACGTTTCAATTCTTTCAACGTGTATTCGAATACCATGGAATTGGTAGAGAAATGTGCTTCCCCACACTTCGCCAGGATAGGTTCCCATTGAATGAAACGGTTATGCTCCGGATTGTTTCGCAACTCATTCTTGTAGGACTCAAAATCCTCCAATGTGGAAAGCTCTTTATCATGCAGCACAACGGACTGGGGAATATAATCGTTCAGAGAAGTCCATACGCGCAAACTGTTCACATTAGAGTATTCAAGCCAACCGGAAACATTACTTCCCGGTAAATAATATCCTTGATTGTAAGCCACGTATTTCATGGACTTACCAATGATTTCTTTAGCCACCGTCACCTGCATTTCCTTTTCCAAAGGTTCCTGGGAAACTCTTGGAGCTTCACCTGTAGTAACAGGAATCGGCATACCCGCCTTCTCCTTACCGTATACTTCAAACTCATTAATACGGATCGGTTCACCATCGGTAGATACCAGACGAATCTGAAAAGTGAGCAGCTCCGGATGAAAGGTGAACTCAAGCTTATCCAACCTGTTCTCCGTGCATTCCGTATCCGGCAGGTCCGTCCAGTTGGCATCATCCCAGTATTGAATCTTAAAATTCTTCACCGACCAGAATCCCGGTGCTTTTCCTTTCTCCTGCTCTGTTTGTTCGACATCCGGAATTCCCGTATAGATAACAACCCGGTTTATATTATAATATCTCTCAAGATTAATATCCAGTGTATGGGGTGGACGCGCACTTTTACCACTCATCCAGGTAGATTTACGCGAAACGATTCCATCCGTCACATTGGATGCCGGAAACTCTTCCTGCTGCGATGAGGCAGTGACCGGTTTGTGTAATGCTACATTGACATTATCTGCATGTAGCCCCAAAAAGGGCATGACAATAGCACCACAGACTAAAAATAGTTGTTTCTTCAAGCTCATAAATTATCTTTTAATGGGTATTTCTATTCTTTAGAGTAACAGGCTTTATAAACCGCTTCAGCATATCTCCTACCAAGGATTATCTGACTGTCAGCACTAAAATGAGGGTCATTTTCATTGATCAGGGGCACCAATTCCCGGGATGACACACAATAGGAATAGGGAATATGCCGGGGAACCGTACGCAACATCTTATTAAACGCATCCGAAGTCCCATTCACCCGCCATTCGGCAATCTCTCCCACAATAACGGGGAGCTTTGTATCTCCCAAATCTTCCCGCAAATCGGCAACCAACTTTTGTAACTTCGCCATATACGCTTCCGGATTCCGGCTATCGGCTTCGCCCTGATGCCAGATAATTGCTTTCAACGTTCCGTACTTCATGGCTTGGCGTATACGTGACAAAGCTTCTCCATAATAATCATCCTTAGCTCCTTTCAACCATGAGTTTATGGAACTCCCTCCGCGTGCATTAACCACTAATCCAAGTTTATGCCTCGTTTTATCTGCAATGGCCTTTGCAAAAGAATAGGCCGGGCCTACTCCTTGCAGATCTATTTGCTTGCGGATAGTAGAGTACTTATTTAAAGGATTCCTTGCAGGTTCCATATCACCGTTCGGAGTCAGCAAGTATACATCCTTTATACTGCCTTTATAGTTATCAGTAATATATCCCCGTCCTGCCATGTTAGACTGGCCAATGAAAAGGAACAGATCAAGCTGGGGTATCACCGGTTCAGGGTTGACACATACGCCTTCCGTCTCCAACATGTATTTATCCGTGCGGAAGGGAAGGGCGGGAAAGCCTTCTTTATTAAAGAAATTCATGTATCCACTATTCACCCAGAGATAACGGACATCTACAGGATTATTTACCTGATTACTCTTTACACGTACCCGATTGTTATCAACAATCACTGCTTCAGCCGGATAAAACTGGCCGTCTTTACCGGCAACCATAAATCCGGAAAGCGAGGAAGAACCGTCTTTGGCAATAATCCCTGTACCCACATTCGCAAATTCCAGAAGTAAACTGCCATCTTCGGTTTTCGTCTTCTTTCTAAATTCAGGTCCCTGATAGACGATCTTCTTACCATAAACTTTACCCAAAGCCAACTGTGCAAGGCGCCAGCCAACTGTATCTTTCACAATCGGATGAATATCTTTGGGATTTCCCTGGTCAAAAGCAACGGCCATACCTGTATTCTTCACATGCAGTGAGGTGAGGTATTGCGCTTCACGCAACTCATTCCAGTAACGGGTCTTTGTTTCAAATCGAGGTAACTGTACAAACAGGAAAGGAATATCTCCCTGCCCCCACGACATCCTCCACTCCTTTATCATCGCGGGGAACAGTTTACGATATTGTGCCCCACGTGCTGTATTCGACTCTCCCTGATAGAAAATAAATCCTTTCAGAGTATATGGACTGACAACGTTCAACATCGTTTCGGATAAACCGACCGGACGACGAAAGTTCCATTTCCCCATAGGCTCCGTAGGTTTACCAATGTATTGTTTCTTTTCTGCTGATAATTTGTTATACTCTGCCAGAGACTTAATATAACGGTCATATATCTTCTCGTACTCTCCAGGCTGATAAGCATCAGCAATACTATCATAACGCTCTATGACAGGGCGGAAGTCTTTATCTGACAACAGCAACTTCCGGCTCGTCCACGCCTCAACCGTCGTTCCTCCTACGGGTAGTTGAATGATACCGATAGGAATATTCAAATCTCTATGCAGATTCTTCGCAAAGTAGTAAGCAACAGCTGCAAACTCCGGTGCTGTCTCAGGAGTACAAGTCTTCCAGGATGTTTCAGGCACTTCGTGTTCCGGATAGTATTTTCTCGGTACTTTATAATAACGTATCTGAGGATAATCAGCCAAATCGATTTCCGCCTTCGCATCCTTCACCTTGCGCAAAGCAAACTCCATATTTGACTGACCACCCGCCAGCCATACGTCACCTACGAAAACATCTCTAAAACTAACCTTATTATTACCATTTATGACTTCTAATTTATAAGGTCCTCCGGCTTCTCCGGTCCTTAGTGTGACCATCCATTTTCCATCAACAACCTTACTTTTCCGACTGTGTCCTTCAAACAACACTTCAACCTGCGAACCGTCTGCCGCCTCTCCCCAGATCTTCACGTTTGCATTACGTTGCAATACCATATGATCCGTAAAAACACCGGCAACCGTAAACCTGCCGCCAGCAAAAACAACGATGCTGGTCAGAAATAAAAATAAAGAAAATAAAATGCGTTTCATAGTTCAATTCGGTTTTAAAATGACTCTGCAAAGATGTCCGTTTACCGAGTGAAGACATATAACAATCGTTCTTTTATGAAGCAACTTTGTACAGCCGTGTACAATATTGGCAACTATCAGAAATCTTATTCCGTATGATCCGGACGCTCTGTACTTAATATTGTTTTCAGTAATATCACCCGGCGATCTCCTTTCAGAGAAACTTTCATTGTATTCTTTATATGCGAGATATCTGTTTCGACACTTAACTGTTGCTTGGGTTGAAGCACATAGTTCCTTGTTGTTGTGTCATTGACGGTGATGCTGATGTTAAGAGGTTCGTCCACAGGATTCTCCAATATGGTAATCATGGTTTTCTTCTTCCCGGACAATGTCATGTAGAAATATCCTTCGCCGCTGGTAGATGATTTACCGATCAACGGGCTTCCTCCTTTTGAAAAAGTGAATGGAGCCATAGGTCTTCTTCCATAAGGTACATATTGCACACCCGGTTTTGAATTCCACCCACCATAAGCACCGGCATACTGGTAACCATATTCATCAATCTTCACTTCATATCTGGGGTCATGTTCCTGTCCTTTTGGAATGATAGGAACAGTGTTTACCATCAGACCATTACAAGATGCGTTCACGATTCCCCGTTCGGAAGCATAGTCTCCCCAGATAATTGAGTCAGTCATTTCCACATACGGTTCATGCTGCTTGTCGACAGACATATAACGAAGCATATTGAAAAGGAGTTTATCAGCTACGGGGTCTACTCCGCAATGATTAATCAAGTCGAAACCAGACAACAGTATGGAGCCTTTACCCATAAACATCTCCGACAAGGCTGTCGCTGCCAAAGCACGGCTATAGTTGGCAAGGACGGCTACATTCTCCATCCCGGATTCACGAAGATCATATCCTTTGTCCACCGGATAAATGGCAGGAAAACCTTTCTTCGATTCATCATAGGAGGTATAGTCGGACCAAAGGCGGAACTGCTTAGGGGTTAATCCGTTAAAAACCGGATGATACGGACGTTCGAGATTGATATTCATACCATCTGCATACGCCAGAGACGGTGAAAGATAAACCGGATCATTATTGCTGTCTTTCAGAAACTCTACGGAAGTTGGCAGCCACGATTGATTGAATGTTGCAGCATCCTGTTGCAGGCAAATAATGCGCCCACCCTTACTTACATATTCTTTCAACTGCTCTGACTGATTATTCAGTGAATCATCCCATGAATTCTTAGCCAGAATTAAGGTAGAGTTCCGGGGCAATTCCTTAACCATACGTACCGCTTTTACAGGGTAACCGAGTTTCTGCAAACAGCTCAAGGTTTGCTCTCCTGCCGAAGAATCGTACACATAAATGGTTTTCTTTATCACCTCTGTACCCCGCCAGTCTTTTCCGGCTATGAACAGTTCACTCTCATTATAGGACACCTTACTGCCTTTCGACCAAATCTCACCTTTCAGCATATAGTCTCCCGAAGGCAGATTCTTAGGAATATCTATCGACAAAGGCCTTTTACAAGTGCCATAATAGGGAACAGATGGAAGATCGACCTCTCCCTCCAATACTTTCTCACCTTCCTTTTCAATCCACCACTGCAAATGAACTTCATCCAAATCATTGCCATAATCATCGTCATTGACGACATGGGCTACCACCGCAAGCTTACTCCCTGCATAAATCTGCGATTGCCAATTCTCCCAACTCAGCAATACAGGCTGATAACTGATCTGGTATTGCCAGGCTACAGGTTTCGGTTTCATCTCGGCAAAGGATTTTACTCCATCCCAGTTATGAAATATAATTGTAAAAGGCATCGTACCTGCCAGGCAGCTGTTTTGACTTCTCAACCGACGGAATAATTCCGTTGCATTCTTCAGTACAAAAGCCTGATAGGTCATAGCTGCTCCGGCTTGTTCATCATCGGGCAGATGTCCTGTCCAACACTTCTGCGAACCCGGTTGTTTGGTTCTGGAGCAGAGGTTAAAACGCCCGTCTATTCCTGTATAGTTTCCTACACATTCGGTAAAAGTAATCGGTTGTACTCTTCCCGGATTTTGCCACATCGCCTTATCACGCATATTGAGATAAGTAAGGAAAGTATTATAATACCATCCCCAATACCTATGTACATCATAGATATCGCCCGAATGTCCCAGCCCATAACCGGTATTGCCTATATACAATCTGGTATCATCCCATTTCTTGAGTTCACGACACATCTTTGTCAGGAACTCCCGATACAGATCGCCCGTTTTACCTTCATAAGGCATTTCATTGGATAAAATATAGATGACTACGGAAGGATGGGGAGTGAACGGTCCCAGATCAATTTCCTTATAGGTTCTGAGTGACAGGTCAAAGTCTGTCGGTGGTGCAGTCTTGGTTGCATGTTTGGGACGACCATACCGACCTGCAAATATCATCATACCTTCTTCATCGCACACATCCATCCAATTCTGGTCATCGGGAATACGGATGATATTTATGTTCAGGCTCTTCATAAAGCGAACATAATCACGTGCAAAGTCTTTGCTTCTTTCCAGTTGTTCGGGTATTCCCCGCTCAGGCGGATTAATGGCATTCCCCCGCAGATAGACAGGTTTATCATTCAAATAAAATACACCACCCCGCATCTCGAACTTTCTGAACCCAATCCGCTTATGAAAAGTTTCAGTACCAGCCTTTATTTCCAAGTCATAAAGTGCAGGATTAACAGGACTCCATAATTCAGGAGTCAATTGGTCTATTTTCCAGACCACCGTTGTATCCACTTTATTCTTAAAATAAAATTCTCCGGAATGGTTGCACAATATCACCTTATTCCGGGCATGCGTAATTACAGCATCAAGGGATAAACTTTCGTTCGCCTCAGCAGACAACATTACTTCAATCCTGATATCCTTATCGGTAGTGACAGGAGTTACCTTATGAACCTTTGCCGCCAACAGAGACAACGGAAAGAATGCACATAAAGCACACAATAATCTTGTTTTCATAGTATCAATTATAATAGTAAACTTATTCTTCTCCTTTCTGATATTGGGCGGGAGTCACCCCGAACAACTCCCTGAAACGTTTTATGAAATAGCTTGGGGAGTTAAAGCCAACTTCATATGCTATCTCCGAAACAGTCTTCGTATCCATCTGTTTCAGTAGCATCTGCGCCTTCTTCAATCTGATATTCAGAATGAAGTCATTGGGCGTCTGCCCTGTGATACCCTTAATCTTCAGGAAGAGTTTGGTACGGCCGGTATTCATGGCCTGGGCAAACATATTCACGTCAAAATCCGGATTATCCAGATTCTGTTCAATACACGCTACACATTGTTCCATGAACTGATGGTCTGCGCTATTTGTTGCCAGTATATCCACATTGTTATCCATTTGTTTTGCATATTTTTTCTGTAACAGCTTTCTGCTGTTTACCAGATTGTTACAACGCATAAACAAATGTTTCACATTAAAAGGTTTAGTCACATAGTCATCTGCACCCGTTTTTAACCCTTGCATTGTATATTCTTCAGCTGTCTGGGCCGTCAGTAATATCACTGGGATATGGGATGTTTCAAAATTACTCTTTATCTTCCTGCACATTTCTATACCGGACATCTTGGGCATCATGATATCGCTCAATACAATATCGGGCTGCATTTCTTTTGTTTTTTCCAGTCCTTCTTCACCATCCTGCGCTTCGCAAACGGAATATACTTTGGAGAACAGACGGACCAGTAAGCCTCTGAGTTCTTCATTGTCTTCAACAATCAAGATTTTGCTCTTTGTATTTTCCGATTCATTAGCGGGATTCTCATCGTCCATCACATCAGTCAATGCCTTGTCACCATACATGGTCAATTCTGAAATGCATGATGAATCGATATCGGGAGTTGCCACTTTTTGTGAATCGGCAATGTGACTATCGCCCAAAGGCAATTCAACCACAAAAGTGGTTCCCTTTCCTTCCATGCTCCGCACACTGATTTTGCCTTTATGGGCTTCAATTATACTTTTAGCAAGTGCCAATCCTATACCCGTACCTTTCTGGTTGTCTGTGCTGTCGACCTGATAAAAACGATCGAATATCTTATCCAGACTCTTTTCGGCAATACCGATACCCGTATCTGAAATAAGAATAACTACACTATTTTCATATTCCTGTACTGATAAGGAGACTGTACCACCCAGAGATGTATATTTGAAAGCATTGGACAGCAAGTTATAAATCACCTTTTCAAGCTGTACCACATCAAACCAGACTTCCAGATTCCTATCCTTATTAAGAAATTCAAGATTAATCTGTTTACCCCGTGCATACTCTTTGAAAGACAGATAGATTTCATCCAAGAACGCATAAATATCCTGCTTGCTGTATTTGAACTTTTCGAAACCCTGTTCTTGTTTCCTGAAATCAAGAAGCTCGGTTATCAGGCGCTTCATACGTAATGTATTTCGATGGATATTCACCAGTTTATTGTACACTAACGGCTGAATATCATTCCTTTCCATCAGCATCTCCAACTGGCTCACAATCAATGTGAGCGGAGTACGGAATTCATGTGAAATATTGGTAAAGAAACGAAGTTTGGACTGGTTCAGTTCTTCTATCTGTTTCTTCTCTTTCTTCTCGTATTCAAGTGAAGCCCGCAACTTTAATTTGGAAGAATAGAAACTAACCACTATATAGACAGATACAATCACAATAATAACGTAAATACAATATGCCCAGGCCGATTTGTAAAAAGGTGGCTTCACCACAATATCGATTTCCTTAAAGATACTTTCCTTACCGGAATATTCCTCAGAGCTCTTTATCTTTAGCTTATACTTACCCGGATTCAGGTTGGTGTAAGTAATGCCTTTACGATAACCTGCACTCATCCAGTCTTTATCAAATCCCTCCAATTTATAGTAAATCCGGTTTCTCAGTACCGATACATAATTGGATAACGAGAAATTTATAGTGATGATGGAATGATTATGATTCAGCGTAATTTGTGGCTGATACAAAATAGACTCAGAGAGAATATTGGAGTCATCATTTGGCAATATAACCTGGTTATTCACTTCCAATGAGATAAAGTTAAGCTGATAGGGCTTTACATAAGAATTCAATTCTTTTTCAAAGAAAGATATCATCATCTTGGGACCGGAAAGAAATATCTCATTATCGCTGGCCACAAACAATCCGTAAGGGTTCAATGCCGTCATCGGAAAACCATTCTGTTTATTATAGTTATAAAAGCGCTGGTTCTCCATATCAAAACGTGAAAAGCCTTGATTACTGGCTATCAGGAGATAGCCGGACAAAGACTCTTTTATATCGAGGATATAATCATTGATCAGGTCCGAATTGTGTGAGTTAAACGGTTTGAATGAATTGATATCCGGCTCATACAGGAATATACCATCTCCCGAAGAACCCGCCCAGATATTACCTTTCTTATCTTCAAAAAGTACATTTATCAGATTACTGCCTATAACCCGCTTCGAACTATTAGGAACGAAATACTCATCTTGTTTCCGGGTTTCAAGATTATATTTAACCAGTCCCAATGAATAGGAGAACCATAAATTATTGTTCCTGTCAAGAAGCATATCAATGATCTGTCTGTTATTGAGTCTACTATCTTTCAGTAGCTTTGTGCATTCTCCTGTTTGAGGATTGAATGAACCTATTCCGTTATGGGTTGCCAGCAAAAGATTCCCTTTATACGGAATAATTTTGCGAACTATATCGTTAATCAATGAATTCTCTTTCCCGGGAATATGCCTGTAGTTGGTAAATCGATGCGTTTTCAAATCCAGCTTATCCAGTCCTCCCCGTAGTGTACCTATCCACAGAATCTGGTTATCTTCATCTAAATGCAGGGATTGTACCGTATTGGATGCAAGAGAGTTCTTATTTATATCATACTTAAACTCTGCGAAGCTTCTTGTTTTTCGATCGAGATAGTTCACTCCACCACCTTCCGTTGCAATCCAGATATTTCCTTTAGAGTCTTCTTTCATTCGTCCGGCAAAAGGAGAGGTCAGCTTTCCTTGCTGAGATTCATCGGAATAATAATAGGTATAAATCTCATAGTCCGGATTAAACAGATTAACCCCGCCATAATAAGTGCCAATCCAGAAAGTTCCTTGCTGATCCTTCATCATACAGATGATGGAAGAATTACTCAAGCTATAGGGTTTATTATCTTCGCTGTAATTGGTGAAAATATTGGTAGTGACATCCAATCTATCCAAACCTTTAAAAGTCCCCACCCAATAGTTACCTAAGTTATCTTCGACCACACAACGGACGTAATTGCTGGAAAGTCCATTCTTATAAGGTGCATGCACATAGTTTGTTTTTCCACCGTTCCTGTCCAGTCGGAAAAGCCCGTCATCTTTGGTACCTACCCAAATATTCTTTTTGGAGTCTTCATAAATACAGGTTATATCCTTTGTTGGAAGATAATTAAGCCATTTCTTATTACTGTCCAGCATGTACAAGCCATTATTCATGGTTCCTACATATAGATTTCCTTCATGGTCTTCGGTCACACAGGACATGCGTACATCCTCCAAGTGATAATAATATTCCAACCTATCTTCCGCATGGTTATAGGTGAATAAAGAATCCCTGGTACATGCCCACAGCCGAGAGTTACCGTAACTAATGGCCTGAATGTTATTATCGCGAATCGTATGAAAAATATTCTTCTTAATATCATATTCAACTACGGCATACTTGCAACGAATATAAATATGCCCATCCTTATCACCACAAATCGTACCTATATTATTATTATAAAGACTATGCTTATCGTTCTCAATCGGACGGAATATATAAAAATCGGTACCGTTATAACGGTTCAAACCATCTTTAGTCCCTATCCAGATAATTCCGAATTCATCCTGATAAATAGATGTAACTGTTGGTTGTGAGATGCCATTTTCTACTCCGAATGTTTGGAAATGGATATCCTGTGCGAACAACAATCCGGGAGTCAAAAATGAGAGCAGCAACAGCATCTGCAACACTATTATTGATAAGAGAGTCTTTTTCATCATCGTACACTTCAGTTATAAGGTTCCTGTTTTTATAGAAACAAAAATAGCGGAATCTATGTACGACCTATATAAAAATAGGACAAATCTATGTCGTTATCGTACGAAAGCCCTCCGAATTCACCGATTCATACCCGGAACTTATCGGCTTTTCTACCGGAAATCACCCGAAAGGGCTATACAGGGATGAATAATTCGCTTACCTTTGAACCATGAATCAATAACAATAGAAATAATGGAAAAGAAACAAAACTTCCCGTCTCATGCAGGCTTATCGGGCAAAGCACTGATAGCTTCGCTCTTCATCATCTCCGGAATATTACTGTTTGCTCGTAACGTAGGTTGGATTACGTATGACTTATTTAGCATAGTGGTATCTTGGCATAGTCTTCTTATTGTATTAGGTATCTATACGATGACACGCCGCCATTACCTGAGCGGTTCTATCCTCACCCTGATAGGCATCTATTTCTTAGTTGGAGGATTATCGTGGCTACCGGAGAACTCACAAACCATTGTCTGGCCTGTTGCACTGATTGTGGCAGGTATCCTGTTCTTTGTAAAATCCCGCCGTAGGGAACGCTGGATGAAAAGCCATATGAGTGGCCGTTATCAGGACTGGACTAAAAGAAGAGGTGGACATATGCACATAAATATGGAAAACAATGAGCAACAATGCGAATCGGAAAACGGTTATCTGCGTTCCGACAATGCTTTTGGTTCTGTACGCCATGTCGTATTGGATGAATTGTTTAAAGGAGCCAGTATCCGGGCTTCATTCGGAGGGACTGTCATTGACCTGCGCCACACGCATCTTGCACCGGGAGAAACTTATATCGATATCGACTGTACTTGTAGTGGAATAGAGTTGTACATTCCTTCAGACTGGAACGTTGTACCTCAATGCAATGCTTTTGCCGGCGGATGCGAAGATAAGCGTTGGCAGGGAGCGAATATTAATAAAGAAAGCACACTCATAATCCGTGGAAATATTTCCTTTGGTGGATTAGAGATTAAAGACTAATCCTATGAGAGCACATCCAATTATAGATTATCCTTATCGTTGGTTTCCGATGCTTGTGCTTGCATTGGTTCTGGCAATCATCCAGGCAACTCTGTTGTGGGGATATACCGGAACTGACTGGCTACCTGCCATCATCGACGGAATCACAACAATCGGATGGCTTGCGGCACTGGTATATCTGGCTTGGTTTGTAGTAGGCCAAGTATCCATTCTTCAGACAAATGTCATTACGGTTGTATCAGGAATATTGCTCTGGATTGCGGGTAGCTTCATGGTCTGCGACATTATGGTAAGAATTGCAGGAATACCTTATATCTCTTTTGCCTCTACCATACCTTTCAGGCTTTTGTTCGGCATACCGACATGGATAGCGATTATATTGTGGTATCACCTGATAGTAGTGAAAGTTCCGGAAGCACAAGAAGATGAATTCATTGTACCGCAAGCCGTAAAAGAAGAAAAACAGAAAGAACAAGAGGAAACCATTGATCGCATTACTGTAAAAGACGGACCACGAATACATATCATCAAAGTAGATGAATTGCTATATATCCAAGCGTGTGGAGATTATACGACCCTGATCACCCCCACAGGAGAGTACATCAAAGAACAAACTATGAAGTATTTTGAAGGACATTTGCCAAGTGACAACTTTGTACGTATCCATCGTTCCACCATTGTAAATGTGACACAAATATCCCGGGTAGAACTATTCGGAAAAGAAACTTACCAGGTGTTATTGAAAAACGGAACCAAGTTAAGGGTTAGCCTGACGGGCTACCGGCTATTGAAAGAACGACTGGGAATATAAAGACCTAAACTATTCTATAAAACAAAAGCAAAGAATCCGCCCCATTGTGGATTCTTCGCTTCTTTTTTAGCAGATAAGGTTATCTGATTATTTCTTCTTATCGTCTTTCTTTGGTTCATCCTTTTGGGTTTCCTGCTTATCTTCCTTTCCTTCCGGGTGAATGATTCCCTTTACGGTCTCGCCAATAGGCAGTTTGTCCAGTACACCGAGGCTCGGAGCAACCGTCTTCACCAGCGAACTCAGGAAGTTGCTTGTACCTCCGTTTCCACCATCGAATACAGTAATGTTTCCTAAATTCATGTGTTCGAATGCTTTCACCTGTTCTCCGGCAATTTCCTTCCATTGATCTACCATCTTATACTGGATAGCGATAGCCGGATTAGATTCTGCTGCACGTACCATAGCCTCGAAACCTTCAGCTTCAGCAAGCAATGATTTCTTCTTACCTTCAGCCTCAGCTTCCAACTTCATCTGGATGGCTCTTGCTTCAGCCTCAGCCTGTGCCAGAGTTGCTTTTGCACGAGCTTCGGCCTCACGGGTAATCTTTTCGGCAACAGCATCAGCCTGAAGAATGGCTTCTTGCTTTGCAACTTCAGCAGGTACAATCTTTTCAGCCTTCAAAGAAGATTCCACTTTACGGGCTTTAGCCTCTTCCACTTCTTTTTGAGCTATTTCGCGGGCAGCCTGTACGGCAGCTTCCGAACGTGCTTCAGCTTCACCGGCCTGTTTGTCGGCATTGGCACGCGTTACAGCCAGTTCGGCATCAGATTGTGCCACGGCTTTCTGAGCCTCATTTCGTCCGATGGCAGCTTTCTTTCCCGCTTCCGCCTGCTTAATCTCCATGTCAGAATTCAGTTCGGCAATACGGCTTTCCTTTTCCGTATTAGCCTGCTCAATCCTGATATTTTTTTCAGCTTCAGCCTTTGCCACCTGCGACTCTTTTTCAGCGTTGGCAATAGCTACCTGCGAGATTCTATCCTTATCAGCATTAGCCACAGAGATTTCCTGCAATTTTTTAGTCTCGGCAATGGCAATATCTTGGTCTTTACGTGTTTCGGCAACTTTCGTCTCACGTTCCTTTATTTGATTGGCAATTTTGATGGCACCCAGTTTCTCCTGTTCCTCAATGTTTGCCTGAGCCTCATTCAGTGCCTTACTTTCAGCTTCCTTACCTAAGTTGACAATATAATTGGCAGCATCACGGATATCGCTGATGTTGATGTTCATCAGATATAAACCGAACTTGCGGAGTTCCGTATCGATGTTATCCTTTACTTTAGAAAGGAATTTATCGCGGTCGGAGTTCAGTTCTTCAATCGTCATATCAGCAATCACCAGACGCATCTGTCCGTACACAACATCCGTTATCAAATTCTGCTTATCATCAATCGTCAGTCCCAGCATACGTTCGGCAGCATTCTGCATAACCTCATGATCGGTACTGATAGCCACCGTAATCGTAGTCGGTACATCCACACGGATATTCTGGGCAGACAGTGCACCTGTCAGCTTACAGTCTATCTGCATCGGTTTCATGGACAGGAATTCATACCCCTGGATTATCGGCCACACAAATGCAGCACCACCATGATACAACTTGGCTGACTTCTTATCACCGCCCGTTTTACCATATACTACCAGTACTTCGTCACTTTTACATTTCCGGTAGCGGGAAAGAATACCAATGAAGGTAAGTAAGATAACCGCCACGAGTATGGCGGCCATAATCATCATTTCTTGTGTCATAAATCTATGTTTTTGAGTTTTGTTTACCGAATATACAATGTTCCGTCCTCGTAGCCCGTAATTATGGTTTTATCACCGGTCTGATACATTATGTCCATTTCAGATACCACATCAACCTCTCGCATGGCTCCGTCGCGACTTACTTGTACGGTAAACCGGCTGCCTCCCTGTTTAAAGTAGATGGTACATTCGCGCCCTACAAGCTGTTCCGTCTTTTCCGTCTTATTCACTTGCTGCAACTGATAGGCTTTCTTATAGAGAAACCATACCGCAAATACGAAAAACAGACCAATCAAAATAGCAATAGAATAACTCTGAATGTCAGTATTTCCAATCAGATACATGTACCATCCAAAACCGATACCGAAATGTGTCAGTCCCTTAAAAGACACCACGCTGCTAATGTCGGCATCCACGTCTGTATCCGCATCAATGTCTCCGAAGAAAATGGAAAGAATGAACTGTATCACAAAAATACCAGTTGTGACCACGGCGATAATCAGAAATATATTACTGCTCATAGGAATTTGAATTATTGTGGTTTACAATATATTTAGATATATTATTTCAAATATACACATTTGCAGAACATGCACAAAGAAACCGTTCTCTATTTAACAAAATTTTCTTGAGGAGGAAAGCAACATTACACAAAGATATTTGTTATGTTTGCGGACGCTATGATGAAACATCTGCACTACATATTTCTGTTTATGTGCCTCTCATTAGGAATGTCTGTCATTCTGCAAGAGGAACAGCCGGCACTTCGGATGATTACCGAAGCCTCGACAGATACTTCCGTCACCCCTACACAAACAGGATGTTTCATTTCAATGTCAGCAGATTGTTACTCAACCATCGTTCACCGTCCGTTCTTTAATGATGAAAACAATGAACGTAAAATCAACGGTATCCTCTTTCAGGAGAACTTTTATAATCAAGCTAATGCTCCATCGAAATTACTGAAACTTAAGATCCATCCGTCTGTAGGACAGATGCAACGTATATTCTCCACCCATTTACCGGTGGAACAAAATGCCAGCCTCTCTTTCACTCCCAGCGCCATCCGTTATTCTTATGGATATTACGTCTACGAGTTGAAGCATATTCTGATTTAAACCACCACTCTACTTGTTACTCCCCCTTTTACCGGAGGTATGCCGTTGGCATGTCTTTGGTCAACCTATTGTTTATTCACATCTAAATTAATGTAATTACTATGCTCGATTTATTAATAGCCACCCTCGAAATGATGGGGCTCACGTTCGTGATCGGCTTCTTCGTGGCTTTCATTATCAAAATGATTGCCGTTGCTGCCGACTCATTCGACTTTTACAGTTCACACCAGAAAGAACTGCTTCGCCTGCGACGCCTGCGCAAGTTGCGCCAGAAGGTGGAACTCATGATACGGGATATCCCTATAGAAGAAAATGAACTCTACAACGATAAACGCGAAGAGTTTAGCCGCGGAGTCAACCGTGAACTTTCCGATTATCGCGGATATTACCATGGAGTAAGCGCCGGAGTTTCCAACGCTAACCTGATGGATTACTACTACCCCGAAGATACGCACATGATGTATCTGAAGCAACAAGAAGAGATGTTATATCATAAGAAACAGTCCGGAAAATCTACCGGTAAGACCAAATAAGAAATAGTATGGAAAATATAGATTTCGCGACCCTATTCCAAGGTTTTGGAACAATGATGGAAAGTGGCTACCTGCTTGCATCAGCCCGTGTATTTTTAATCCTTTTAGGTTTGTTACTCATATATCTGGGCTGGAAAGGAGTACTTGAGCCTATGGTAATGATTCCGATGGGGCTGGGTATGGTTGCCATTAATTGTGGAACACTTTTCATGCCAGACGGCACATTAGGCAACCTCTTTCTCGATCCGATGCTTTCGGATACGGACGACCTGATGAATACGATGCAGATAGACTTTTTGCAACCTGTCTATACACTCACCTTCAGTAACGGATTGATAGCCTGCTTTGTATTTATGGGCATAGGCACTTTGTTGGATGTAGGCTTTCTGCTACAAAAGCCTTTCGTCAGCCTTTTCCTGGCTTTATGTGCCGAATTGGGTACTTTCCTGACTATCCCCGTAGCTTCCGCCCTTGGACTGACATTGCAAGAAAGTGCTTCTGTAGCTATGGTAGGAGGTGCAGATGGTCCTATGGTTCTATTCACATCACTGGCTCTGGCCAAACATTTATTTGTACCTATCACAGTAGTGGCTTATCTGTATCTGGGACTAACGTATGGCGGTTACCCGTATCTGGTGAAGTTACTGGTTCCAAAACGTCTGCGTGCCATCAAGATGACTTCGAAGAAAGCACCCAAAAACTACGATGCCAAGGTGAAACTGGCATTCTCGGCTGTGCTGTGTGCAGTGTTGTGCTTCTTGTTCCCGGTGGCTTCGCCGTTGTTCTTCTCTCTCTTCCTGGGAGTTGCCGTACGTGAATCGGGCATGAAGCATATTTATGATTTCGTTAGCGGCCCGCTGCTTTATGGCTCTACATTTATGTTGGGCGTATTGCTGGGCGTGCTCTGTGATGCACATTTACTGCTCGACCCGAAGATTCTGAAATTGCTGGTATTGGGCATAGTGGCACTGTTGCTTTCAGGTATCGGCGGCATTATGGGAGGATACATCATGTACTTCATTAAGAAAGGAAATTATAATCCGGTAATCGGCATTGCAGCTGTCAGTTGTGTACCGACTACAGCAAAGGTAGCTCAAAAGCTGGTTAGTAAGGATAATCCTGACTCGTTCATTCTGGGGGATGCCTTGGGGGCAAATATCTCCGGGGTCATCACTTCGGCTATTATTACGGGTATTTATATCACGATCATTCCATATCTCTAAGATAATTATAAAGTAAAGGTACATTGATTTAGGCGCGGAATCTGCAGATTTCGCGCCTATTATTATTATCTTTGGGCTGAGAAATATCTTATACATATGAAAAAGCCGAATTTAAACCTGAAGCGAGCGTCTTTGCTGACCTCATCACTCTTGTGTAGTGCCCTCCTCATAGCCGTCCCCCTCCGAAAAGAGCTGAACGAGGATTGGAAGTTTAAACAAGCCAGACTCAACAACTGGTATCCTGCCACCGTGCCCGGTGTAGTACATACCGACCTGATGGACAACAAAATTATCGAAGATCCTTTCTTCCGCCTCAATGAACGCAGCATGCAATGGATTGACAAGGAAGACTGGATTTACCAGACTACTTTCCGGCTCACTCCTGAAATGATGGAAAAACAAAACATCGAACTCGTCTTCAAAGGACTGGATACGTATGCAGACGTATACCTGAACGATAAGAAGATACTGGAAGCCAACAATATGTTTCGCGAATGGAGAACAAACATAAAGCCAAATCTGGAATCTGGCGAAAACATATTGAAAATCTATTTCCATTCTCCCATCAAAGTAGATATTCCCAAATGGGATGCTCTCCCCTACCAATATGAAGCAGGCAACGACCAGTCTGAAAACGGCGGGGTATTCAATAAGAAAGTCGGCGTATTTGCCCGAAAAGCAGGCTATCATTACGGTTGGGACTGGGGGCCGCGCCTGGTTACTTCCGGTATCTGGCGCCCGGTATACGTAGAGGCGTGGGACGATGCGAGGCTCAATGACGTCTTCATCCGGCAGCAGGAAGTGAACAAAAACCGTGCAACCATTCTCGGAGAAATAGAAATCCTTGCGGACAAAGAGATAGACAAAGCCATTATCAGCATTACCGAAGCTTCTTCCGGCAAAGTCCTGGCCGGACAAGTCGTTTCTCTCAAAAAGGGGATGAACAAGGTGTCGTTGCCTCTCTCCATCCGGAACCCAAAATTGTGGTGGAGTAACGGCCTGGGCGAACAATATCTATACGATTTCCGCACAGACCTCACCATCGACAATCGTACAGCTGATACTCAAACTAAGAAAGTCGGCCTGCGCTCGCTTAAGATTATTAACCAACCGGACAAGGATGGAAAGACTTTTTATGTAGAACTGAATGGAGTTCCTATTTTTGCCAAAGGTGCTAATTACATTCCACAGGATAACTTTTTGCCACGTGTCACGCGGGAACAGTATGAAAAGACTATTCTCGATGCAGCTAATGTCCACATGAATATGCTCCGCATCTGGGGAGGCGGTATCTATGAAGAAGATGTATTCTATGAACTTTGCGACCGCTACGGTATCCTTGTCTGGCAAGATTTCATGTTTGCATGCAGCCTTTATCCAGCTGAAGGGGAACTTTTGGAAAATATCCGTCAAGAAGCTATTTACAATGTAAAGCGACTCCGCAACCATGCCTGTGTTGCCCTTTGGTGCGGCAACAACGAATGCAATGATGCCTGGTTCAATTGGGGGTGGCAGAAACGATACAAAAAACAGAATCCTGAATACGAACAGATCATCTGGAAGCAGTTCAACGACCAATACAATGTCACCCTTCCCCAAGTGGTTAAAGAATATGCTCCTGAAAGCTTTTATTGGCCTTCTTCCCCATTTGCCCGCTATGATGGCGGCAGTGACGACCATAATGGTGACCGACATTATTGGGAAGTATGGCACGGCAAGAAGCCGATTGAGATGTACAATAAGGAACGGAGCCGTTTCTTCAGTGAATATGGCTTCCAGTCTTTCCCGGAGTTCGAATCGGTAAAACGCTATGCTCCACGTGAGGAAGATTGGAATATCTACTCGGAAGTTATGATGTCTCATCAGCGCGGCGGAGCCCATGCCAATGAACTGATTGAAACTTATCTGCTGAACGAATACCGCAAGCCCAAAGACTTCGAGGCTTTTCTTTATATGAATCATGTGCTGCAAGGCGATGCGATCAAAACAGCCATCGAAGCGCACCGCCGGGATATGCCTTATTGCATGGGTACGCTCTTCTGGCAGCATAACGATTGTTGGCCGGTAGCCTCCTGGGCAAGCCGCGACTATTATGGGCGCTGGAAAGCACAACATTACTTTACCCGCAAGGCTTACCGGGATATCCTTGTATCTCCCATAGCTGATGAATCAGGGATATTGAAAGTCCAGGTGGTTTCCGATCGTCTCAAATCCTGTAGCGGGAAACTTGAAGTAAATGTTATAAAACTGACAGGTGAAGTTCTGAACCAGTATAGTCGTAATGTGAAAATAGATGCTAACAGTAGCCGGACACTCTTTTCCGTTCCACTGGAAGAAGCACTGAACGGAACACGCAAGGAAGATGTCTTTATTCATGCTGTCTTGTCGACGAATAAAGGGAAGAACGACTATGCCAATAACTACTTCCTGGTAAAACAAAAAGAAGTCAACTATCCGCACGCCATGATTACGAAGAGTATACAGCCAATCGAGGACGGTTTCGAAGTGACACTCAATAGTGATAACTTTGCTCGTGCCGTATTCATCGCTACCGGAGATGTGAACAGTTCATTTAGCGATAACTACTTTGACATACTACCGAGAAGTTCGGTAAAAGTGAAAATCCACACCAGTTTACCGCAGAATGTACTCGAGAAACAATTAAAGATCGTTTCGCTAAGTGATGAGTATTGAGTGTGAAAAACCCCTCCGAAGTAATTGGCTTATTCCGGAGGGGTTCAATATTTTCTATGGTTATCGAGTTTCTTTCAAAGCTGCATCTAAGTCTATACCTAAGGCTTTAGCTACCCCTGTACCGTAAGCCGGATCCGCCTGATAACAATTACGCACGTGGCGTTGCTTAATAAAGAGTTCGGCATCACCCATGGCACGGGCAGTATTTTCGCATGTCAGTTGCTGATCCTCTGCAGACATCAGGCGGAAAAGATCGCCCGGCTGGCTGAAATAATCATCATCATACTCACGTTCGTTGTAGTTATAAACATCTCCATGAACTTTCAAAGGCGGTTCTTTCTTTTCGGGAGAGTCCTGCCATTCGCCGTAGCTGTTGGGCTCGTAACTCTTGGCACTGCCATAGTTACCATCTACACGCATGGCACCGTCACGGTGATAAGCATGGAACGGACAGCGGGGTTTATTCACCGGAATCTGTTCGGCATTCACTCCAAGGCGGTAGCGCTGTGCATCACCGTAGGAAAAAAGTCTTCCCTGCAACATCTTGTCAGGAGAGAAACCGATACCTTCCACAATATTCTGTGGATTGAAAGCAGCCTGTTCCACCTCAGCGAAGTAATTCTCCGGGTTGCGGTTCAGTTCCAGAATACCTACATCCTGCAACGGAAAATCTTTGTGCGGCCATACCTTCGTAAGGTCGAATGGATTGATACGGTATTCGTCTGCCTGTTCTTCCGTCATCAGCTGAATCTGGAATTGCCATTTCGGAAAGTCACCCTTTTCGATGCTCTCATACAAATCACGCTGGTGCGATTCACGATCCTTGGCAACAATAGCTTCGGCTTCCTGGTCACTTAGATTCTTGATACCTTGCAGGGTACGCAGATGGAACTTCACCCAAATGCGTTCGTTGGCAGCATTGTAGAAGCTGTAAGTATGGCTGCCGAAGCCATGCATGTGGCGATAAGAATAAGGAATACCACGGGGGCTCATAGTAATGGTCACCTGATGTAACGCCTCAGGTAGCAAGGTCCAGAAGTCCCAGTTATTGTTCGGACTGCGCAGATTGGTCCGCGGGTCACGCTTCACGGCATGGTTCAGATCGGGGAATTTCAGCGGATCGCGCAGGAAGAATACAGGAGTATTATTTCCCACTAAATCCCAGTTACCTTCTTCCGTATAGAATTTCATGGCAAAACCACGAATATCACGCTCAGCATCCGCCGCTCCCCTCTCACCTGCTACGGTGGAGAAACGTACGAAGCACTCCGTCTTCTTGCCCACTTCACTGAAGATAGCAGCACGGGTGTACTTTGTAATGTCATGTGTCACGGTGAACGTACCATATGCGCCGGAACCTTTGGCATGCATACGTCTTTCAGGGATTACTTCACGGTCGAAGTGTGCAAGCTTTTCCAGAAACCAGGGGTCTTGCATCATTACAGGTCCACGTTGTCCTGCTGTTTGAGTGTTTTGATTGTCGGCGATCGGGCGCCCGTTGGCAGATGTGAGTTTTTTCTTTTCCATGGTATTTTTGTTTAGAGAACTAATATATAGAACAAATGTAAGGATTCTTAAGTTCACGTCAAACAGATAAATTCTATGGACAGATAGACAAAATCTATGTATCCGCACAAAACGACTAATCCAATAGGAATTCGTACCTTTGCAGGCAAAGAAAAAAGGTATGAAGTACATATATTATTTTCTACTTTCCCTCTGGTTCATCTCCGCATCCGCCCAGAAAAGCGAAACTGCAAAATATCTGGAGAGCATCGGACTGGTGAACATAGCCGAAGCAGACAGTAGCATCGCCATAGACCTGATGTACACCCGCGCGGACAATTTCACCGGAAAAGTCCTCTATGAAGATTTGCACGAAGCCTATCTGCATCCCGACGCCATGAAAGGACTGTTGCAAGCACAACAAGAGCTGAAGAAACATCACCCTGCGTATCGCCTCATTGTATATGATGCCGCCCGCCCGATGAGTGTACAGCAGCAAATGTGGAACGTAGTGAAAGGCACCTCCAAGTACATCTACGTCTCCAACCCCGCCCGTGGTGGCGGACTGCATAACTACGGCCTGGCAGTAGATATCAGTATACTGGATAAAGCGGGCCGCCCCCTGCCAATGGGTACAAAAGTAGACCACCTCGGTCCAGAAGCACATATCACCAATGAAGCCGCACTGGTCCAAAGTGGAAAAATCACCAAACAGGAACAGGCCAACCGGTTGCTGTTGCGTAACGTCATGCGCACCGCAGGCTTTCGCGCTTTATCCAGCGAATGGTGGCATTTCAACTGGTGCAGCCGACAGGAAGCCAAACAAAAATACAAGGTTATACCTTAAAGTTCCCCATATTCCTTTATATTTGTGCAGACAAACCGGGTAAGAACTTCATCCATAGAACTATGAAACAAGCTCTCAAACTTATACTTTCCACCCTGTTCGGTGCATGCATCGGCTTCGGTGCAGTGGTGCTTTGCATTACATTCTTTACGGAAACCACGCTCAGTGAATTCTTCGGTAACATGGGGAATGTACAGCTAAGCAGGTTATTGCTCTCTTGTATCCTGTCGTTGGTCTGCCTCATACTTGCTGTCTTCGTACAAATCATCCTGCACGAAGGCGGACATCTGATTTTCGGGCTTGTTACCGGCTATCGGTTCGTCTCTTTCCGTGTGGGTAGCCTCACTCTGATAAAAGAAGGTGGAAAGTTCCGCTTCAAACGCTTCTCCATCTCCGGCACAGGCGGACAATGCCTGCTCTCCCCACCGGATAAGCCTTACGAGCAAATGCCTTACTTCTGGTACAATGCAGGCGGGGTACTGATGAATCTGCTGACGGGAATCATCGCACTTATCCTTTGGATTTCGTACCCTGAACTGCCGTTACCCCTGCATCTATTCCTCCTATTTTCTTTCATCTGCGGTTTCTTCCTGGCGCTGATGAACGGCATCCCATTGAAAATGTCGGGCATCACGAATGATGCCTACAACCTGATATTGATGCACCGCGACCTGAATACCCGGAAGTATCTGGCCCTTCAATTAGCCGTCAACGCTGAAGTTCAGAGAGGCATGAGACTAAAAGATATGCCGGACGAATGGTTCCCGAACGATGAAGTGACAGACTACAAAAATATCATGCAAGTTGCCGTAAAGTTACTCTATATCTCGCGCTATGTCGACCGGAAAGAGTTCAAGACAGCACAGGTCCTTTTCAGCGAGATAGAGCAACACAAAGAAGAAATTGTAGGATTATACGTAAAAGAAATCGAGTGCGAACTCTTGTTCCTCGAACTGATAGGTGAACGAAGACAAGAAGAAGTGGAGCGACTTTATACAGACAGGACAAAGAGATACATCCAGCGATACAAGACCATGATGTCCTCCAAACAACGCCTGCTGTGTGCACTTGCCTTGTATTGGGAGAACCGGCCGGAGCGTGCGAAGGAGATTTATGAAAAGGTAGTCCGTAAGCGGGACAAATATTTGCTGCAAGGTGAAGTTAACTCTGATCTGGACATCATGGAGACGATGCTTCGGGAAGCACAAATACAGCTGTAAGTGAAAAACCTCTAAACGGTAAAGCCTATGGAACTGAATGACGAAACCCTTCGTTTTATACGTGAACACTGTAAGGATGATGTACGTAACCTGGCTCTGCAAGCACCGAAGTATCCCAATGTGGATATGCCTGTCGCACTGACACAGATAGCAGGCAGACAGTCAGCAGCAGAGAAAATACCATCCTGGTATACAGAAGAAGGTATTCTATATCCCCGCCACTTATCCTTAGAACAATGTTCCTCTGAAGCTACGGCACGATATAAAGCCTCCATCATTCCGGGGGCTTCATCCGGTACACTGACTGACTTAACCGGAGGTTTTGGTATAGATTGTGCCTTTCTCTCTCTTAAATTCCATCACGTCACCTATGTGGAGCGACAGGAAGCACTTTGTGAGATTGCTTCGCATAACTTTCCGCTACTGGGTCTGAACCATATCCGGATAGAAAACAAAGACGCCATCCAGCATCTGCAAGAAATGTCTTCCGTTGACTGGATATTCATTGACCCCGCCCGTCGCGACGGACATGGCGGTAAGACTGTTGCAATTGCCGACTGTGAACCGAATGTAGCTGAACTGGAATCGCTACTGCTCGAAAAAGCACAGCATATCATGGTGAAGCTCTCCCCTATGCTCGACTTGTCTTTAGCCATTCAGGATTTAAATCACGTACAGGAAGCGCATATTATTTCTGTAAATAATGAGTGCAAGGAACTCTTACTTATCTTAGCACATAACTCCGTTGCCGCAGAAAATATTCCTATTCATTGCATCAACTTGCAAACGAAAGATAGAAGAAGTACAGAGAAAACCGGGCAATTCTTCACCTTCACCCGCGAACAGGAACTATCAAGTCCAAGTGAATATACCGATACCTTAGATAAATATCTGTATGAACCCAATGCATCTATCCTCAAAGCAGGTGCTTTCCGCAATATAGCTTGTAGATATAAAACAAAGAAGTTGCACCCCAACAGCCACCTCTATACTTCCGATGCACTGATAGAGAACTTTCCCGGAAGAAGTTTCCAGATAACAGATATGTGCACATTAAATAAGAAAGAACTAAAAACCGTATTAGGGGATATAAAGAAAGCCAATATCACAGTTCGGAACTTTCCAAGTTCAGTAGCGGAACTTCGTAAACGGATTAAGTTAGGCGAAGGCGGAGATGTTTATCTATTTGCTACCACCTTGAACAATGAACAGAAAGTCTTGATCCGGTGTGAGAAGATATAAATGCCTGTTACAAGGCATTTTTTCGTTGAATGTAACCTCAGCAAAACAAGATGTAACATCCGAAGGAAATCTGTAACATAGGCTCAACTATCTGAAATACGATTCTTCCCTTGAATCCCCTTTTCTCACTATTTTTGTAATCGTCATCCACAATGACGAAACAGAAGTCTATTAATAACTATAAAAACGCACTACTGTCATGAAAAAGAAACTTCAGTTGCTCACTGGAATCGGATGCCTTTGCTTGTGCTTCCTTTCCTGTTCACAACCTCCCTACAAGAACCCGGCACTGAGCCCGGAAGAGCGTGCCAATGATCTGGTAGGCCGACTCACACTAGAAGAGAAAGCCGCCCTGATGCAAAACACATCTCCCGCCGTTCCCCGACTGGGTATAAAAGCCTATGACTGGTGGAACGAAGCCCTGCACGGTGTAGGACGCGCCGGACTGGCAACCGTATTCCCGCAAGCCATCGGCATGGGAGCTTCTTTCAACAACGAATTACTTTACGACGTATTCACCGCAGTTTCGGACGAAGCACGCGCCAAAACCACCGAGTTCAGCAAAGAAGGAGGATTGAAGCGTTATCAGGGGCTGACCATGTGGACACCCAACATCAACATCTTCCGTGACCCGCGTTGGGGACGGGGGCAAGAAACTTACGGAGAAGACCCCTACCTCACCAGCCAGATGGGAGTAGCAGTCGTATGCGGCCTGCAAGGTCCTGAGGGGGAGAAGTATGACAAGTTGCATGCCTGCGCCAAACACTATGCCGTACACTCCGGTCCGGAATGGAACCGTCACAGTTTCAATGTCGAGAACATCGACCCGCGTGATCTTTGGGAAACCTATCTGCCTGCATTTAAAGACCTCGTTCAAAAAGCCCATGTCAAAGAAGTGATGTGTGCCTACAACCGTTTTGAAGGTGAACCCTGTTGTGGAAGTAACCGCCTGTTAATGCAAATCCTCCGCGATGAATGGGGATACAAAGAAATAGTAGTGTCGGATTGCTGGGCAATCAGCGACTTCTACAATAAGGGTGCCCATGAAACCGATCCCGACAAACAACATGCCTCAGCCAAGGCCGTACTCTCCGGAACAGATATAGAATGCGGAGATAGCTACGGATCACTGCCCGAGGCTGTAAAAGAAGGCCTGATTGACGAAAATCAAATAGATATCTCACTGAAGCGCCTGATGAAAGCCCGCTTTGAGCTGGGCGAAATGGACGAGCCCTCGCAAGTATCCTGGACACAGATTCCTTACAGTGTAGTAGATAGTAAGGAACATCGTGAACTGGCACTCCGCATGGCACGTGAAAGTCTTGTGTTATTGCAAAATAACCAAGATATACTGCCTCTGAACAAAAATATGAAAGTAGCGCTCGTAGGCCCCAACGCCAATGACTCCGTAATGCAATGGGGTAACTATAATGGCTTCCCCGGACATACCGTTACTCTACTGGAAGGTATCCGCAAATACTTGCCCGAATCACAGATCATCTATGAACCCGGATGCGACCTTACCTCCGACGTCACTTTACAAAGCGTATTCCAGCAATGCAGCATGGATGGCAAACAAGGTTTCAGTGCCAAATACTGGAACAATACGAAACAGGAAGGAACACCGGATGTGACAAACTATATCAGCACTCCTTTCCACTTCATCACCACCGGTGCCACTACTTTTGCAGCCGGCATCAACTTGCAAGATTTCTCCGCCAGCTACGAATCAGTATTCCGCCCTGTTAAAAGTGAAGACATCGCCTTCCGCTTCCAGACTCAAGGTATAACGAAACTCTCTATTGACGGTAAGGAAGTGGCTGCAGGCATGAACTTCAAGAATAAAACCAAAGTCTATACCCTCCAGGCAGAAGCCGGAAAAGAATATCATATCAAGATTGATTTTGCTTTCCGCAACCGTGATGCCGCACTCGATTTCGATATGGGACGCGAAGTTCCCGTCGACCTGAAACAGACTGTAAATAAGGTGAAAGAAGCAGATATCATCATTTTTGCCGGAGGTATATCCCCTGCAGTGGAAGGCGAAGAAATGCACGTCAACATCCCCGGTTTTAAAGGAGGTGACCGCGAAACCATCGAACTTCCGTCTATCCAAAGCCGTCTGCTTGCCGAACTAAAGAAAGCTGGGAAGAAGATTGTATTTGTCAACTTCTCCGGTTCTGCCATTGCCCTGACTCCCGAAACAAAAACATGCGATGCCATCTTGCAGGCATGGTATCCCGGTCAGGCAGGTGGTACGGCCATCGCAAACGTTCTATTCGGAGATTATAACCCGGCCGGACGTCTTCCGGTGACTTTCTATAAGAGCACCAACCAATTGCCGGACTTCGAAGATTACTCCATGAAAGGACGCACTTACCGTTACATGACGGAAGCTCCCCTCTTCCCCTTCGGACATGGATTGAGTTATACGACTTTCCAATATGGAAACGCTTTATTGAATACACCGGAAATCAAGGACGGAGAACAAGTCACTCTAACCATCCCTGTTAGCAACACGGGTAAATACGATGGTGAAGAAGTTGTACAGGTATATCTGCGCCGTCCGGGTGATAAGGAAGGACCGTCGCACGCACTCCGTGCCTTCAAACGTGTAGCGATAGCTAAAGGAACAACAAATCAGGTTACCATACCTCTGAGCAAAGAAAACTTTGAATGGTTCGATACGGGTACCAATACAATGCGACCGATAGAAGGTGAGTATGAAATACTATATGGCGGTACATCAGAATTGAAACAGCTGAAATCCATTCCTGTCACTATCAAATAATGATTCTATTAAAGTTACTCCTATGAAGAACTTATTCTACCTTCTCCTATGCCTCATCGCCGGTACATCGTGCAGCCAGGCAGACCCCACAAAGCCTTGGGATAAAGGTGCCTTTGAAACGCAAAAGTACCGGAATCTTTTCGCTGAGATGGGTTACAAACAGGCAGATATCGATGCCAAACTTCAATCCGTCTTCAACGGCGTATTCTACGGTCCGGACAAAGTTTACTTTGAAGTAGGTGATTCCATGGCATACATCAGTGACATCAAGAACCATGATGTCCGTACCGAAGGTATGTCTTACGGATTAATGATTGCTGTCCAGTTCGACCGTAAAGACATCTTCGACCGCCTTTGGCGATGGGGCACAAAGTACATGCAGCACCAAGACGGTCCGTTGAAAGGATACTTCGCCTGGAGCTGCGAGACGGACGGTACCCGTAACTCCCAAGGGCCGGCCTCCGACGGAGAACTTTACTATGTAACCGCCCTCATCTTCGCCTCCAACCGTTGGGGAAATGATACCGGCATCAACTACCTTGCCGAAGCCCGGAATATCCTGAACTGTTCCATGGAGAAAGATGGTACAGACCGCGTAATACCTTTTATCAACGTAGAGCATAAGCTTATCACCTTCGTCCCCGACATACGGGGTGGCCTCTTCACCGATCCATCTTATCACGTACCCGCTTTCTATGAAGTATGGGCACGCTGGGCCGATGATGGCAGAGCCGACTTCTGGCGTGAATGTGCCGAACGTAGTCGTGAATACCTGCACAAAAGCATCCACCCCGTAACCGGTCTGAACCCCGATTACAACAACTATGACGGCAGCCTGCTGGGCAATAACCGCATTATTGGTGATGCTTTCCGCTTCGACTCCTGGCGTGTACCGATGAATATTGCTTTAGATTACTCTTGGGCATGTGCCGACAAAGAGTGGCAACAGGAATACGGCAATAAAATCCAGAACTTTCTCTACAGTCAGGGCATTGATACCTTCGTAGACCAGTACAACATAGACGGTACGCAGGTAAAAGATACCCTCAAAGCCGGAGAACACAAGGCGTTGAGACACTCTTTAGGTTTGGTAGCCACTTCTGCCGCCGCCTCACTGATGTGCACTCACGAGAAAAGCCGTGAGTTCGTAGACAAGTTGTGGAACGCAAAACACGAGCCGTATGAAGACGGATACTTCGATGCTTACTATGACGGACTGCTCCGCCTCTTCGCTTTTATGCACCTGAGCGGAAACTACCACATCATCTTCCCTGAGAAGTAAACTTAGAGCATAACCCTAAAAAAAGAAACAGTAGATTCAGGATTTACATCCTATTCTACTGTTTCTTCACTAATTAACTAATCCTAAAAACATCCTACCATATAATTGCAGAGATTTGGTAAAAAGATAGTTATTTCAGTTGAGGGAAACCATCCCTCCAGATAATCTTTCGTTGTGAAAGGAACCAGGTTCTGCCGAAATCCTCATTGCCCTGATAGAAGAGGTAGGTCTGCCCGTCTTTATCTTTGAAGATATGGGGATGACCCGATTCGCAATAATTCCAGGCTCCCGGATCTCCATTTGTCAGGAAAGGTTTATTCGAAACTTTCCTCCAGTGGATACCATCTGTACTGGTTGCCAGTCCTATCTGCTGCGGACGGTTATTGTAAGCTCCTGCATAGAACATATATAGCGTACCATTCATCTCTACTACCGAAGGAGCCTCTATACAAGTTTCCTCCCACGGCCATTCGGGAATCAGAATGGCACGGTCACAGGCCTCCGTCCATGTTTCCCGATTGAAATTCGTACCTGCAGGAGCAGTAGCCACACCTACAATCTGTTTCACATAGTCGGGTGTACGGGTAGCATAATAAAGGAAATACTTTCCTTTTGCAAATATGACTTCCGCATCAATGGCCCGTCCGCAATTCCAGTCACCCGCTTTAGGGGCAAAAATAGGATTGGTAGCATTACGCGTGAAGTTCACGCCATCCACCGACCATGCATGACAGATCGCATCTTTCTTATCATTACCATACGTTTGATAGAACAGATGGATCGTATCGTTACGCACCAGCGCACCCGGTGCACACAAGCCCTTAGCCTCATAGTCGGCAGCCGGAGACAAGGAACCGATAGGCTTCCATTGCGTCAGGTCCGTACTCTCTGCTATACCTATTCCCCAACCCGAATTTCCCTTAGGAGGTACAGAATAATACATCAGGTACTTCCCGTGGAATGGAATCACATGCGGATCTTTCGAGAAAGGCCAGCCTGTACGGGTAGTATCGGCAAACAACATCGGAGAGTCCTGATGTTTAGGCAGCACATTGTGCTTTATCGCCCAGTATTCCCACTCATTCCGCAACTTCTTCAGTACATCGGGATGCTGGGAAGCAAGATTATGTTTCTCTGTACGGTCTTTCACTATGTCGTAGAGTTCCCATTCCGTGCCTGCTTCATCACGTATTGCTTTCCAGTTACCATAACGGATGGCACGATTACCCTGATGCTCCCAGTACATATATTCGTGCAGGGAAGGCACTTTCTCCGTAATGGCGGGGAACAGACTGGTACCTACCAAAGGATGAATCTTATTTCCACCATGATAGGTTTCAGGATATGCAGCACCTGTTGCTTCCAGAACAGTAGGCATAATATCCGGCAGATATCCCGGAGTAGTACACAAATTGCCATGCCGGTTGCCCAGTTTCTTGTTCCAGGAAAAGATAAGAGGAGTGGATATACCACCTTCGTAAGAACGGCATTTGTATTTCCGGAACGGAGTGTTCGAGGTTTGCGCCCAGGCTCTACCATAGGACGGCATATTATTGCAGGCAGGATTATTAATATCTTCCTGCTTGCCACCTCCCAATTCCAGATAAGGTTCGGCACAAGCACCATTGTCTGCAAGGAACAGGATTAAGGTATTATCCAGTTGTTTGGTTTTCTTCAGGTAGTCGATCACCTTACCTACGTTGTAGTCCACACAGTGTACCTGTGCTGCATACACAGCCATGCGATAGGCGGATTCATCCTTTTCTTTCTCCGTCAGTTCATCCCAGGAACGGTTTTCCCATTCGGCGAAACCAACGTTCTTATCGATAATACCCATCTTCTGCATCCGGTTGTAACGCTCCTGGCGTATCTTATCCCAACCCTTGGAACGGTAAAGTTTGGTAAACTTCTGAATGTCTTCCTCTTTTGCCTGCAAGGGCCAATGCGGAGCATTGAAAGCCAGATACAGGAAGAACGGTTTGTCATCCTTCTGTTCACCAACAAACTGAAGGGCATGATCAGTGAAAGCATCCGTGGTATAGTAAGGGGCTTCAGGTGCAGGCAGATGTTCATTGTCCAGCGTCAGACCACGTCCACCTTCCGGACGTAAGTAACTGGCAGCGCCTGCCAGAATACCGTAGAAGCGTTCGAACCCTCTCTGCAAAGGCCATTTCTCTTGCCCGTGCATACCCAAGTGCCACTTACCTGCCATATAGGTATGATAACCGTTTTCTTTCAGCACTTCGGCAATGGTGACACAATTACGATTCAGATAACCCTGATAACCTTCGGAACCCCAATCATTGATATCCCGTTGCGTCTCTTTCTTAAACGTTCCCGGGTCCTCGGACATCTGCCCGATACCTGCCTGGTGTTGATAAAGTCCGGTCATCAGACTGGCACGCGCCGGACAAGAACGGGATGTATTATAGAACTGGGTAAAGCGAACCCCGGTAGATGCCAACTTATCGAGATTCGGGGTCATAATCTCACCCCCATAACAACCGATGTCGGAATAGCCCATGTCGTCTACCAGAAAGATAACGACATTCGGCTTCTCTTGTGCCCAACAGAGGGGAGCAATCATTAATGGGGTTAAAGCAATAATATTCTTTCTCATAAAGCCTATATTTTGAAATTATTTTATGATAATCTGCAGGGGTTTCCTGTAAATGATAACTCGTAAGCCTGTTATTGTAAGGTGGCTAAAATATAAATTATCACTTGCAATACCAAATATATAATGCCCAAAAGCCTCTACATAACTCCCAAGAACTCTTTCCCTTATTCCTTTCAGCAAGATCTCCTTGAGACTTCATGCAAAAGATGGCATCTTTTGCATCAGCGGAATAAGACATAAGAGCCAAAGGGTTAGGGCTGAAACCTCTGCGCCTCATCCGGTCCGGGCACAGCATATGCAGGGTCGATAGCGCGGATATAAACATCCCCGTCTTTCCCTGTCTTTACTTCCAGAGGAACGATCGTAGTTCCCTGCTCATTGATGGTCTGAGCAGTCTCACTTAAATCGCGATTCTGAATGCCTACTTTGGATACAGGTGCGATATTCCCGTTAAAAAATGCCGTGCACCACCATTGCCCCTTCTTATCCCGGAAGGGAGTTCCATGCCCCAGGAAACGACCGGCAAAACGACGTTCACTGTAAGGACCGGTAATCCGGTCGGCTGTGCAATAATACAGATTATATGATCCCTTACGGGAGTCATCCGTAGACCATGCCGTACCGAAAAGTACATACTTCTTTCCTATCTTCCGTATAGTTGCACCTTCGTGCCCGATGCTGCGGTCGGAAGGATCAATATGTACAGGCTTTGCTGCCAATCCCTGAAAATTCGGTTTCAGAGGGGCAATCTCGGTATTGCTCCACGTCAGATACCAAGTGCCATCGTCATCACGAAAAAGAGAAGGATCGTGCTTATCTCTCATATCATCTCCCATAGGGAAAGCGAAAGAATCATTCTTATCCGCATGATCGGCAATAATAAGATTGGCGCCATTACCTACAGGTTCGGGTGAGGTATGTACAAATACCCATTTGCCATCTACCCGGTACATTTCGGGAGCCCAAAGCAACCAGTTTTTCTTAGATTTATTCTGGAAAGCATCCGGGAATTGCCGGGCCCAGTATCCCTTTTCCAACGAAAAGGGTTCGCCCAGATATTCCCATTCAGCAAGATCCGGGCTACGCCATACGCGAATCTGATAACCGACTATACTCGGTTTCAAACCCATCTTCCGGGAAACATGGTCCAGTCCCAGATTATAGGGATCTCCAGCTTCACGGGTATCTCCATACGTAGGTGTGGTACCAGTCAGATAATAGAAACCATCCTCACATAAGTAGATATATGGATCTCGTATCCACCCGTCTTTCAGATAGACTGCCCGGTTATGCTGCTTCACAGCTTTCCGGATTTCTTTCTTATCCTGGGCTTTCGCAAGAAACGATACGCCTATCAGGAGTATGAAGCAAAAGAATAATCGGTTTCTCATCATCAGGGTTTCTTTTTATCGGATGGACATTACTTTGCAGAAGTTGCTACTGTTCCCGACGGTTTATTCAGACGGGCCGTTGTAGGAAGCGGAGTTCCGAAATCGGGATAGTCGTTCTCGAGCCATACAAACTTCTGGGCACGTGGTGAACGGGTATCTCCAGCACCTTCAGGATCTACCTGTGTATCGCGTGCATGATACAGGATATACCATTCCGTACCATCGGGAGAGGGGAAGAAGCTATTGTGTCCTGTACCGTATACGCCGTTCTCAGGCGACTGTTTGAATACAGGTTGCTGGGATTTAGACCATGACTTCGGGTCCAACATATCACTGTCAGTGCTTGCCGTCAGCATACCCAGAGCATAATACGGAGTCCATACCCCACTGGCGGAATAAGCTATATGAACATACTTACCTTTAGGACTCAACAAGGGTTGAGGACCTTCATTTACAAAAATATCGTAAGAAGGATTCCAGCCGTTCTCGTTCTTATGATGTCTTTCCCACTCCAATTCCGGTTTGGAAATCAGAACTCTCTCGGAGCCCAGTGTCCAGGGGTTCTCCATACGGGCAATATAGATACACTGAGTTTCGGTATCCACACGGCGGGTTTGCCAACCGGACCATACCATATACAATTCACCTTTATTCTGGAACACAGAACCGTCGATAGCCCAGTTGTTATCCTTGTCCGTACTGATACGGCCTTTCATTACAAACTCTCCATCAAAAGGATCTCTGTTTACATTCTCCAATACATACATCTGGTGATTGTCCGTATTACCATCATCAGCGGCATAATAGATATACCATTTGCCATCGATATTATGGATTTCAGGTGCCCAAAGATGGTATTTATTAGAAGGATCGGTAGGAATCCAGACAGTCTTCCGGGGAGCATTCTTCACATCGGTAACGTCAGTAGTCTTCCAGAGTACCAGACTATCTTGCACGGTATGCATATAGTAGTAAGTACCTTCATGGAACAGCGCCCAGGGATCAGGACCTTTCTGGAACAAAGGGTTCACATACGTAGTTGCCAGAGAATCAACCTCTGCCAATCCGTCTTTCTTCACTTTAGTATTTCCACATGAGGTTACAGAAAGTAATGCTGCGACTCCCAGCATCACAACAAAGCAATTCTTAATTTTCATATTTTATCATATTAGAGTTGTTGACTATTAGTTACCAGGCTCTGTATTTAGCCATCGGATTGGTTACATTCCAACGGAAATATTCGTATGCAGTATGAACGGATGCACGCTGAAAAGCAGGCATTTCATAAAGCAACCGTCCACCTTCACCCACCAATTCCACTTTAACCGTCTTCGAACGGTCTATCGCTTTCAATACTTCAGGAAACACGAAGGTGCGCGTATCAAGTTCTTCCACTGCTTTACCACCATCTGTTACGTCGGAATATTCTATCTCCAAAGGAAGTTCATACGTAATGTCGTCCAGAATAAACCGGATAAGATTCATCTTGAAAGACTTTCCGGCAGGATATTTATAGCTGACTTTAAAGGCCGACTGGATATTATTCTCTTTACTTTCCTGATTATAGAAGGCGAGCATCACCGATGCACCGTTCGCCTCATAGTTATAAGGTCCATACCACACTTTGTGTGATACTCCCGGATAGAAAGTTTCAACTACCGGAAAATGGAATAAAGAATAGAACTCCACTTTGCCGGGCAGTAGTCTTACAGCATAATCCGGATCGGAATAAACCACAGCACCTCCCTGTTCATAATCTGCTTTCTTAAAATGTCTGACCAGGTTCTTTTCTATTGCTGCACGCTTAGCATTATCCTGGGTATCATAAAACAGGGTAATGCCATAAATCACGCTGTCGCAGAATTGATAGGAAACTCCTGAAAAGATACTTTTACTATAAAAAGGTCGCACAGTACTTTCTGCCATATTCTCATTTTGACCCGCCAATTCTATCTCCGAAGCAGTATTCAGTCGAAAGCCGAAAGGGATGACCTCACGTGCACCGTAATCTTCCAGATCGGGCAAGTTTAGCATCAAATTCTTCTGGTTATTGTAGAGGGTACTCAATAACCCGTACTGTCTCTCGGGAGCACCCTTCAGTTCAACGGTTTGCCCGGTAGCAGCCAAATATTCATCTACTTGTTTCAGACGGGGTTGTTGTGCAAAAACCTGAATGACACCAACCCACAATAGCATTGTTACGATATAATATTTCATAGCCTGTTCCTTTTTTATTCTTTTTCCAAACCTTGTGTACGCGCATAACGCTCTATCATCTCTTGCCGCTTTTCCATCGGCCACTGTTCTATGACATCGATATCCCACTCGCCAAAAGCATCCATAAAGCGGTGCATAGGTTCGAGGATGGAAGCTTGATTCCACGGAAGCTGTTGACGCACACTATGTCCACGATTGGATTGCGGGTTGAAGCATTCCGTAAGCAAACCTCTGTAACGGTATCGCATATCCCCATCCAGATCCATAATGGAAAGAGTATTGTTTTGAATCAGCTTTGCCATTTCCAGGAAATGCGTATCTCCCGTCATGAGGTATAAGCGATAGTACTGGAAGGAAGAGAAAGCCAGTCCGTTGTCTATTGCAGAGTGTCCGGTAGCAATCAGGGTTTGCCCTACAATACTTACATCTTTTGGAAAATCAGTCAAAGTATCGTTAATAGCCATCGGTACATGATAAGCAAACATAAAGGTTTCCGTATAGCGGGCAGCCTGTATGGCGGCTTCCTTCCACTTGGCATCACCTGTAACGTCATAAAGTGCCAGAAAAGCATAAATAGCCATTTGTCCGGACTCACGGTCTTTTACATTGGGATTGTCAATAACTCCACCTACATAAAGGTAATCATGGTGGATAAAGTCATAACTAAATTCACCTGCTTTCAAGGCTGTATCCAGATAGCGTTTGTCCTGGGTAGCCGAGTAGAGTTCAATCAAGAAGCGGATGATATTAGTAGTTGTATATTTACTGTCATGAGTCGGCTTTCCGGTTCTCCAGTCATAACGGAGATAAAAGCTACCGTCCTTTTCCTGATTCCGTACTAGCCAATCAGCGTACTTTTTGCAATAGGAGAGCCATTCGGGTTTATTAATTCCATGCTTTTTCATGGTATTCCATGCACCCATCATACCTTCCATACCACCGGCAGCAACACGCATATAAGCTTCATAATCACGCCAGGTTGCTTTCCGATCTACATAGGCATCTGCCCAGGAACTTACAAGGCCACTTTCCTGTTGTGAGTTATTCACCCAGAAGTCAACAACTTCCGATGCTTTGCGTACATATTCCTGATTGTCAATTTCCAATCCTTTCCGCAAAAGGAAATAGGCATTTGAAATCTGGAAACCGATAAAGCCCATTTGATAGTTATAAGCACGGGCTATTCCATTAGGCAGATAGATGGAGAAAGGCCAGCCCGGTGCACCATTCAGATTCAGCAGGTAAGCATCAAGCACCTCAATGCTGGCTTCATAAGCATCTTTCACATCTACTTTATGTACGACAGGGGTATATTTATTCCACGCCTGTTTCCATACTGTTTCCACCAGTTCGGGGAAGTCTTTCGTCTGGTTGAAACCGAAAGCCAGGCTATATGTATGTTTCACTCCGGCCTTCACAGGATGACTGCGATAGGCAAAGCCTTTTCTTTTCTGTTCGGGAAGGCGGCCTACATAGGTGGTTTCGCCCTCAATTCCCGGGAAGACAAAAAGAATAGAGTGTGAATCGGTTTCTGTGAAACCCAAGCTACCAAATTGCATACGTTCATCCACAATACGGTTTACTCCATTTTCACCATAGAAAGTTTCTGGATCAGCATTCAGGTGTACCATGTCAATAGCTAATCCGGAAGCCTTCTCACGGGCAGATACCAATGGTAAGGGTAAACGGTCTTCGCGGAAATAAAAGTAATTATCGGTGTAGTCACTGGCAAGAGAACCACGTCTAAGGCTCAAGTTGTTCCTGTACCAGATACCCGGAACAAAGAATTCAAAATCTTCAATCTGCGTTTTACGTTGCAGAGTCAATCCGAAATAAGAGTTGAAGTAGTCGTCTCCTTTTCCAATCTTTTCAATCGTTACCTCCCTATCCATGCGGAAATGATTCTCTGTATCGGGGGTAAACACATCTTTTACATGAAATAAGGTTCCATGAGATGACTTTAACTTTGCGATGCAAACCAACGACTCTTTTTCTTCCTTTACAGAAGAATAATAACCGTTCAGCGTTTCCGCATTCACTTCCAATGTAACTACATAAGGAGCATTTAAACTCAAATAATGGGCGTTACCAGTTTGCAGGCTCAGGCGTTTTCCATCTTTGGCTACAGACAGGCTGGCATCACCACTTTGCAATGCATATGCTTTTTCTGCTGCCAGAGAAAACTGGATGGACGAGAGGAAACTGACGAGTATAAATAGATATTTCATGTTTCAGACATTATCAGGGATACAATAAATTTAAGTTGAAAAGACTCTGCCGGTTTATGCCGACAGAGTCTTTATATCAAAACATAGTGTTTACTCTACCGGCAAGTTTTCTATCTTCTGTATTGTTGAGAAGAGAAAATACTGATTCATTCCCTCCAACTCAATAGCTACACGATAGAAAGCATAAGTACGATAGTTATCTACGAAGTTTTCCTTCTTGCGATACTCGGACAATGGGATATATACCTGCAACGTAGTATCATCGATGTATTCCACATCACTGCTACGTGTACACTTAATACCACTGTTAACCAAAGAACTTGTGCTCAGCCAAATACGAGTCTTTACAATCTTCGGAGCTGCTTTCACCGTATTAGTCATCTTCTCAATATTGAAAGTAGCAACGATATTGCCATTCTTCAATTCAGCTTTCAAATTCTTCAATTTGTAGTACGGACGCACTTCAAAGTCTCTTGTAACATTCGAGTTAAAATGATAGGCAATAGAATCATAACCTTTACCTGCACCCCGTGATTCAAAATCAGGAAGTTCGAAAGGCAATGTTTCATTCACTAATGTCATTTTATAGTCCGCATCGAAGAAGAGCTGTTGGTAGTGTCCCTGATCGTCGACACGTATACCCGTACCGCCGCCATCTACTTTACCATAACCGCTCTGGAAGACTCTTAATAACCCTTTATTTGAGTCGAAAGGAAAGTTCTCACCGTCACACTTCAACTGGCCGCTGAAAACATAAGACGGAGCATCGTAATTATCATATTCGCAGGATGTCATAGTAAATCCTAATATGACAAATGCTGCTGCAATTATAGATTTTAATTTCATTGTTTTTAAGCTTTAGTTGGTAAATTAATGATTAGGATTCTTCTCAATATTCGGGTTACCTTCATTCATCGGATACGCATTATAATACATCTTGTTGTCGAAGTACAAAATAGCATTATTTGCTCTGTTCTGAGCTTTCATTTTCCGATAAATCCACTTACCATCTTCGGGCGTGCCCGGAGCATAAATCTTATACGGCCACAATACGTAGATAGTAGCAGTTTTATTCGCCTGGTCGTTGTACCACACCTCATCGGCAACTCTCCAACGCTTCAAGTCTTCATAACGATGATCTTCGAATGCCAACTCTACACGTCTTTCGTTTACAATACGATTGAATGTCAGTTCGTTCTCAGCCAACTTGAATCCCTCACCACCTGCACGCTGACGTACGCGGTTGATGTAATCCAATGCTATAGTCTTAGTAGAACGGCCATTGTAGCTGGCTACTCCCAGTTCATTCAAGTAGAAAGCAGCCTCAGCAGCATTCAACAAAGCTTCGCCGAAACGGAACACTACATAAGGAACAGAGCTAACACCTTCTATCTCACTTCCAGCGGCAGTATCGACAAACTTTCTCAATAAGAAACCGGAATGAGAAATATACCAGTTACTGCTACCATCATCGCCACGAAGAGGTCCGTCTTCTCCGGTCACTTTCTGACCCATATAATGAAGGGTATCAACTTGTCCAATAGAACGCGCAGTTTCAAACCGATAGCCATCGGCAGTAGGAATAGCCAGACCAGCTTGAAGATCAACAGAAGCACCTCTGAATGAGCTTCCCGGATACAAAACTGTACCAGCCAGACGAGGATCACGTCCTGCAAAGATATCTTCCGGCTTATTGTACAAATTGTATTTGTAAGTAGATGTATACACATTCATGTCCTCGATTACTTCATCACCTACATAGGCATCCATTTCTTTCGCTTCGTGAGTATTGAGCATCTCATAATCATTTACCAGATTCAAGACAGGATTAACCTGGCAACCAGCTTTATTATTCGAAGTACGCACCAATTTGCGTGTGAGGGCACGGGTAGTAAAGTTATTCCTCACATTTACTCCATCATAGGCCTTACAGAAAATCAGTTCTGGATTATTTTCCGGTTTAGCAATAAATGCTTCTGCATAGTTGGTTGCTAAATCAGCTTGTTTCTGATAGAGTTGATAGCCCATAGTTTCCAGTTCAGCACAAGCATCGATACAAGCCTTCAGATAACCTTCCGCCTTACTTCTTTCAATACCTGTAGCACCACTTGACAAGTTTAGAGTCTTGGTAGCACTTTTATCATAGTTGTATGCCAAAGTTCCGGCGTACAGAGCTGCACGGCACTTCAGGGCCATAGCTGCACCTTTGGTGGCACGAGTTTTAACACGGGAAGTCCCGAAATCGTCTTTTACTGCATCCATTTCACTAATGATAAAGTCGTAAATTTCAGATTCCTTATTTCTGGGCACAGCCAATGGCGTGGGATCTTCCATATATTCCGTTACCTCAGTAACCAAAGGAACACCGCCATACTGAACCACCATTTTGAAATAATTATAAGCTCTAAAATAACGGGCTTCTGCTTGGAAATACTTCAACTTATCAGCGGGAATCGAACCGGCAGATACCGTATTCAAATTCCGGATATGAAGATTTAATTCACGGATGAAACCATAATCATAAAAGTTTCTGTAATCGGTTCCTACATTTCCTGCAAAACCCCAATACTGACTGTTATTGGATGCTTCATCCCAGCGGGTAAGATCATAAGATTCTCCATCGGCACCGAAATCTTGCCAGTACTTCATGCGACCGTATAAATTGGCGGCAATACTGTTAATACCAACCTCTGATGTATAGGCCTGATTTTCGGTAAAAGACATCTTGTCCTCTTGTTCCAACCAACTGTCGCAAGAAGAGAAAAGCAATAAGCCTGATAATAATGCTATTGATAATCTATTTTTTTTCATGTTACATTCAATTAAAAGGTTACGTTTACTCCAACTGTGTACACTTTGTGTTGCGGATAGTCGAATCCGGTAACAGAAGAGATTTCAGGGTCGAAACCAAAGTCATTCAAGCTATCCCAGCAAAGCAGGTTAGAACCTTCAAAGTAAACTCTGAGCTTCTGTATCAAAGCTTTCTTTGTCCACTTAACCGGCAATGTATAACCTACCACTAAGTTACGCAGACGTAAATAGTTGATTTCCTTTGCATAAAAGTCATTCCAGTCTCTGATAGAAGGATTGTTGCTGCGAACAGCGGGGAACTTACCACGTTTCCAAGGAGATTTCGTATCAAAGATATCTTCGTGCTGCCAAGAATCTACTACATTGTATACATATCCCATCTGGTCAGTACCAATACCATATTTCACATGCCAGTCACCGATAAATGTATTCATGAAACCACCCGCAAAATCGGCTGCAAAGTCAATTCCTTTATATTCGAAGCCCAAGTTGATACCCATTGAAAGCAAAGGGTTCTTGTTGGCATTACCACTATCCCAATCATAGTCAGTAGCTGCATAACCTAAAGGACGCTTGTCGTAGTCGTCAATCACACCGTCACCATTAACATCCCTGAAAATCAAGTCACCCGGACGCAGATTCACGTTGTTAGCACCATCAATATTCACCGGATAGTTATCAATTTCTTCTTGAGTCTGGAACACACCGATCGTTTCCCACATCCATACAGCACCATTCTTCACATTAGACCAACGGTTAGCCTGTCCCCAACGGTATTGATCCCATCCGTTCAAGAAGACTTCACCATAGTTGTTAATTGTCTTCTGGCGAGCCAAAGTCAGGTTAACACCTACAAAATAATTGAAGTCATTAACGCGATCATTCCATTTCACCATGCCATCAATACCACTAACCTGGTCAGAGTTCAGATTCTGTTTCTGTACACTATAACCTGCCTCATAAGGATAGATAATGTCAGTCGGGGTGGCAGGAATACCACTTCTTTTTCTCTTAAAGAAATCCACTTCCAGTTTTAAGCGGTCGTTCAGGAAGCCCATATCGAAACCGACATTCATCATGGAAATCTTCATCCAAGAAAGTCCGGTTTGAGGAATTCCTTTGTAAGCAGTGCCTGTAGTATAAGCATCTGGGCCATTACCCAAAGGATTATTACTTATAATAGCTCCTCCATTGTTAAATGCATAGCCAGGCAGATAAGCAAAGTCTGTATAACTACTATTAAAGTTTCTAGCCATGTCATCGCCCATTTCACCATAAGAAGCTCTCAATTTAATACTGGAAATCCAATCAGCCACCTTAGAATCTTTGTAGAATTCTTCTTCAGACAGACGCCATGCACCTGAAACTGACGGGAAGAAACCCCATTGATTGCCCGGCAAGAAACGCCAGGAAGCATCATAACGACCGGCAAAGTCAATGATATATTTTTCTTTATAAGAATAGCCTGCACGGAAAATGAAACTGGCCGTAGTAACGGTACGCAGATATTCTTTCACATCATTATTGGCATTCTTCGTAATTACGTCCACGAATGGATTCTCTACCGGACTCTGATATACATTTAAATTTTTGATATCTTCTTTGAAGAACTCGAAGCCGGCAACAGCCGTCACATGATGATCCTTAGCAAATATGTGGTCGTAGTTCAAAGTGAATTGTCCCATCATTTCAACTTTTGAGTTCGTCTCCTTTCCACGATAAGTATTTGTCTTGGTAGAAGCTACTTTGTACTCCTGCGTTGAAGCATTATATCTATATTCATTCCAGCTTTTCTCATTATCTTCCTGACGCATATTCTCATAATAGTAAGACAGCAAACCTTTAGCAGTCAGTCCTGGAAGCGGTGTCTTATATTCCAAATTTGCACTAAGCTGAATAGTACGGAAATCTTTCTGATGCTTACCTGCATTGTCAATTGTATAAGCAGCCATATTACGGGCACCATCATGGGTCGGACTGATGTAATTCAGATAATCAGGATTATCATTAGCATAAGGACGCATAGTCGGAATCAAGTTGAAAATAGAGTTACGCATCTGGAAGTAATCGTCACCGCCCGGAAGTGCCGGATTGACATTCTGCTCTATCTTACCCAATGTCTGAAAACCTACCTTGAAATTATCAGTCAACTGCATATTAAAGTTGGCCTGCAAGTTCGTACGGTTATAGTTATATTCCTTGAATACGGCATCCTGATCAATATGTCCTACAGAAATGTAGTAGTCGGTCTTCTCTGTACCACCGCTGATATTAGCATTTACATAATACTGAGGAGCAGCATTGCTTACAAAATTATCTTTCCAATCATATCCACGATAATCTTCACCTGTAGCCGGATTATAATATCCAGTTCTCCATTTCTCCAAATCAGCTTTGGCATTGGCAATGTTATCAGCTCCAGTCAGGTTGCCATCATTGGCCTGCTTCATGTAGTTACCCCATTTCCACTGGTAAGCATTCAACAATTCAGGATACTTTGTCCATCCTTGCCAGCCCATGTGAGCATTCAAGTTTATCTGAGGCTTCTGTCCTTTTTTACCGGTTTTTGTAGTAATCAAAACCACACCGTTGGCAGCCTTCACACCATAAATAGCAGCAGCACCATCCTTCAGAATAGATACATTCTCAATATCGTGAATATCCAGGGCATTGAATGCTGTCTCATCTTTCATAATACCGTCGATAACATAGAGAGGAGTACCCATGTTACGAATCTCAAGGTTAGTCGAAGTTCCCGGTTGACCTGACTTCTGACGTGCCGTAATACCTGATACTTTACCTACCAAAGCATTGGCAGCCGACGTTGATGTAGAACGGGCCAAATCTTTATTGTTCACCGAACTTACTGCAGCAGCCACTGTAGCTTTCTTCTGAGTGGCATATCCCACTACCACAACTTCGTCAAGCAATTCTGTATCTTCCTTCAGTGTAACGTCCAGGTTTCGTTTTCCCTTTACGCTGATCTCCTGTGGTGCATAGCCCACAAATGAAACTGTCAGAACTGCATTAGTTCCCTTAACAGAAAGTGTAAACTTACCATCGACATCAGTAATCGTTCCGTTGGTAGTTCCTTTCTCCATAATGTTTACTCCAGGCAAAGGTTCACCTGTAACATCTTTCACTATACCTGACACAGCTACATTTTGTGCCTGAAGCATTGCGGAAGACACTAGAACAACTAATAATAAGAAGAAATTCTTCCTTCTATTACCAGCCGAGATTAACTCATTTAAAAAGTGCTTCATAAGTTATTATTTAAAATTAAACATAAATTAGTTTATCTGTATATTATTGAAAACTGAAAAATGAGAACTTATCTGAAAACTTATTATTTTACCTTAACTATGAATATCTTATATCATGCTTGTTTCAATGTCTTTTTAACGCCCTCCTTTCTTGATCCTAAAAAGTGAACACTCATTTATTTTTATAAACTTTAAATGCTTTTTGTTCTCCTGAAACCAAACACACATTCAAAATATAAAACCCTGAAAATGCTCCATGCAGCGGGAATGTGTATTCCTCATCTGTTACCTTCATATCTTCGGTCCATAACCGTCTTCCTGCCAAATCTGTAAGCTCTACCTTTGAAATATCTTCTTTACCTTTATTTACTAGAAAAAGCTGATCCCCTGAAATATATGCCGAAAGTGAATTGCCATCAATCGTTTCGATTCCGGTCTCCGGGTCCTGTCCATAATCGGAAGACTGATATTTAGAATATCTATTATTCAATTCCTCTACCTTGGATTTCGGCATAGCTTCTACTTCCTCCAGATCATAAGTACCAAAAGCATCCTTAAAACGAATCATCGGATCCAAGTGAGCAGCAAAGTTCCACGTCAATGCTTCCATTATAGAATTCATTCTTCGACCCGCACCATTGCTTACCCTTACTTGAAAAGCTTCTTGCTGCAAACCTTCTGGTTGTCCGGGATAAAGTTCCTGTCCCAGATTCATAGATTGTTTCGTATTGTGAGCACTGATACGTGCAACGTGTAAATAGTGCTCTTTACCTGTCAACAGATACAGGCGATAGTACACAAATGAGGACCATGCAAAACCTAAATCCGTAGCTGAATGACCGATAGCTATAATATGTTGTCCGACAATACTTCTGTCTTTAGGCCAATCTGTTTTAGCAGTCTGATCCTTTTCTACCGGTACTTCAAACATATAGCTCCAGCTTTCGGTGTATGTAGCAGCTTGCTCTGCAGCAGCCAACCACTTCGGATCTTTTGTAAGATCATAGATAGCAAGAAAACCATTGATGGCTTGCTGACCAGATTCACTGTCAATAGTCTGCGGATTATCTACCACACAAGCCACATAAAGATATCTTTCATGAATATTGGCGTAAGAAAACTCTGCAGCTTTCAAAGCAGCCGTCTTATAACGTTCGTCATTAGTAGCAATGTAAAGCTCCACCAGATAACGGACAGCACAAACTGTCAAAAACTTATTCTGGTTACCTGCCGGATGTTTACCACCCACAACACTGAAAGGATCATATTCCAGATAGTAACTACCATCCGAATTCTGATTAGCCACCAGAAATTCACCAAACTTCTTACAAGCATCCAGCCATGAGGGGATATCTATTCCATTACGTTTAGCATAACACCATGCATTCAGCAATCCGGCCATTCCGTTACAAGCTTGGCGCATAGAAGTCTTTGCCCAATTATCCCACGTACCCCACAATGCAGCATAACGTGTCTTGGGAAGTCCTAAATCTGTCAATCCTTGAGAAGCCCATAAATTCAGTACATTGCTTCCTCTTACCTTATATTCCTCATTACCAGTTTCCACACCTGCACGAAACAATGCATAACCAGCTGTCGGTTGCGAACCAACAAAACCAATCTCATATGTATTTTTATTTAAAGAGAAATCTGTCAGTTTCACACTCCATGGAAATCCAGGACCTTTTATATCCTTATCAACCGAACTGTCCAGATAGTAATGATTAACAGTTTCAATCAATCCCCGATAAGCAGAATTCAAATTAACATCATAAATCTTTGGATTATACAGATTGAAAGCCAGTTCCCAAGCTTCATTTACAGCAATAGCATAGTCCGAAGTCTTATCTATTTTGAAATAAACATTATAAGTATGTTTATCAAATCCTTTTGTTATGGGATGCATACGTCTGCCCATTCCTCCGGTACGCAAGTCAGAACCCGGATAAGTAACCACAGCAGCAAAAGAATCAGATTTTTTCCAGTTAACAACACCCACGCCACCAAACTGATAATTTTCGTCGACTACTACACCACGTGAATCATTCAGTACAGTTTCACATTTTGAATCTTTATGTACTAAAGTGAAAGTCAATCCACTTTCTTTTTGACGCATCATCACCACCGGAAGAGGAATGCGGTCTTCTCTATAAAGAAAACTCAAATCAGTAGCGACCGGAATGCCTGCAGGAATATTCCCATCTTTCTCAAAGTTACCTTTATACCAAACAGCGGGAATAAAGTATTCGCTATTCGCCAATACATCTTCCGGTGCAAACTGTAAGCCGAAGGAAGAAGAGAAACCTTCATCATAAGGATTATCTCCCAACTCAGCAACCTTCACGTTGCGTTTCAGTTCAAACTCACCATTTCCCTTCGCAATATATACGTCATTTATTTCAAAAACAGTAGTCCGGGGGGTAGTAGTCAGGCGTGCTGTCAACTCTACTTTATCTCCATCCTTTGTATAAGATGTATAAGTCGGATAGAAAGTATTCATCTTGACGTCAATCAGTAAAGCAGGATTCTGCTCAGTACCCGCATTAAATTCTTTGCCATAAGCAGAGAATGTAACACCATACGTGTTATCTTTCTGACGGGTAATATTCAGTGTTACTTCACCGGACGACAAAGTTGCTTCCTGTGAAAAAGCAAAAGAGCTATAGAGTAAGCAACTTAACAGGAAAAGAAGTTTTAGCGTTTTCATAATAGTACTTCGATTACAATGTAACATTCGTTTTGATGATGCAAATCTAACGGGAAATAAAATAAGAGAATATCCCATGCGTACCAAAAAATTGCTCTAATTTGTCTATTTGCAAAATCACCTCAAACAGCCTCCAGAAAGGGGAAAAGAGCAAAAACGCTCTATTCTTCCAAAAAAATGCTGTTTCTGTTCAAAGAGGGGAAATTAGAGGTCATATCCGCATATTGTAGTATAGAAATAAATCAAAGATTACTAATGGACTTTTGTTAATTTACTGATAATCAACCAATAGTATTTACCAATGGCTTACTACAAAATGTAAACGTATTTACTGCCGTATGTAACGACCTTTACCCCTTATTGTAACACCATTTACCCCGGCATGTAACGAGCTTTACCTCGGTATGTAAATGAAGTTACCGTGTGGGGTTAACAAAGTTACCATTTGGGAACAACGGTATACTTATCGTTCACCCCACATGAGCAAAAATCGGCTTGCTCTTACAGATTGGTCGAATGCTGTTGTTTTCTGAAAAATTAGCATCATTCCAAAAGGAAAGTTTCGCCTACATTTGCATCGAACTTAAATATATAATATCATGAATATGCGACGATTATTAATCTGCATCTGTGTGGCACTGACTACCGCCATCTCCGCTACTGCTCAAAGCAAAGTATGGAGTACAGAACAAGCCCAGAAATGGGGTAAAGAGAATCCTTGGTATTGTGGAGTTAATTACATTCCTGCCAATGCCATCAACTACACTGCCATGTGGGATAAAACTTCCTTCTCACCCGAAGTGATAGAAAAAGAAATGAAGTTAATGAAGAGTTTAGGTATGAACTGCGCGCGCGTAGTGATGCAATATGCGGTATATGAAGAAGATCCCGCATACTTCATGCGTACACTCGACCGCTTTCTAAGTATCTGTGACAAGTATGGTGTAAAAGTAATGCCTATTTTCTTTGATGATTGCGCCTTCGGTGTCAATACAGACCCGACAGTAGGAAAACAACCCGAACCGCTGGAAGGCTGGTACGCTTGGGCTTGGTCTCCATCTCCCGGTTATTCAATGGTGGTAGATGAACGGACTCACGGTAAACTGGAAAAGTATGTAAAAGAAGTAATGAACCACTTCAAAAATGACCCGCGCATCTTTGTATGGGACTTATACAACGAGCCTACCAACACCACCATGCCGGAAAGAAGCTGGCCACTCCTCCGTAAAGTCTTCACATGGGCGCGTGAAGTAAATCCGAAGCAACCCATCACATCAGGACTCTGGAACGGAAACAAAGAGCTAAATGACTTCCTGGCATCAAACTCAGACATCATCACTTTCCACTGCTATGCTTCGAAAGAAGAAACTGAGAAAGTGATGAAAGAACATCTTAAATTAGGCCGACCTACCATCTGTACCGAGTGGATGAACCGTGTAGCCCACTCCACCATTCCAGAGATTCTTCCAATGTTGAAAGAAGCACATGTAGGCAGTATGATGTGGGGACTGGTAAATGGAAAGACACAGACCCATCTATGCTGGGGACACCGTCCTGAACAATTGCCTTACACTGGTGTATGGCAACATGACATTTACAAAGGAGATTATACCCCATATTCAGCCAAAGAAATTGAAGTAATCAAGAAAACAACCAAGTAATCACATGAAAACATTTCTATTGACCCTTGCGTTAACAGCCTCCACCTCTTTGTGGGCGCAAAGTGAACAGGCTATCATAACCATTCAGGCAAACCAGCCCCGACAGACCATCAGTAAACACATTTACGGGCATTTTGCCGAACATCTGGGACGTTGTATCTATGATGGCTTCTGGGTAGATCCCAACATGAATGTACCCAAAGACGGACGTATCCGCATGGATATTGTCAACGCTTTGCGCGACATCAGTGTACCTAATCTCCGTTGGCCCGGTGGCTGTTACGCTGATGAATACCAATGGCGTGACGGCATTGGAGACCCTACCAAACGCCCCGTAACGCTCAACAGTCACTGGGGAGGTGTAACCGAGGATAACAGTTTCGGTACAGATGAATTCATGAAACTCTGTAAGTTACTTGACTGCGAACCTTATCTTTCAGCCAATATGGGTACTTCAACCCCTAAAGACCTGCGCGACTGGATTGAATACCTCAACTTCAGTGGAAAAACCCACCTGACACAACTCCGTGAACAAAATGGCCATAAAGAGCCCTATGGAGTAAGTTTCTTCGGCATTGGAAATGAAAGCTGGGGATGTGGTGGTAATATGACTCCTGAATATTACGCTGAGCAATATCGTGTCTTCCAGGAATATGCACGTAATTACTCCAACCACCCCATTAAGAAAATAGCCTCCGGTCCCAACAGTGCCGATTATAACTGGATGGAAGTATGTCTGAAGAAAATACCGTCCTATGCATTATGGGGCATTTCATTGCATTACTACACCATTGCTACGGGAAATTGGGGACAGAAAGGCTCTTCTACCCAGTTTGACGAGAAAGAATACTTTGGCGGAGTAAAAAATGCATTATACATGGAAACCTTAGTGAAGAACTACTCTGCCATGATGAATAAATATGATCCGGAAGAAAAAATAGCATTAGTCGTAGACGAATGGGGTATCTGGACAGATGTAGAGCCAGGCACCAATCCGGGCTTCCTGTATCAGCAGAACACCCTACGCGATGCCCTTATTGCCGCCTCTACCCTGAATATTTTCAATAATCATTCCAACCGGGTACGCATGGCCAATCTGGCGCAAGCTATCAATGTACTACAAGCCTTGATCCTGACAGATAAGGAAAAGATGTTGCTGACTCCTACCTATCATATATTCAAGATGTATAAAGTACATCAGGAAGCCAACCTGTTGGAATCCAGTGTCAGCGTCAACGATTATCAATATGGTAATGAAAGTATTCCGGGAGTCAATGTCTCGGCATCCAAGGATGAAAACGGAAAGATACATGTTTCTGTAGTAAACCTGAATCCTAAGAAAGCAGTACCCGCCAATGTCATTCTGAACGGCTACAATGCTAAACAAATAAAAGGAGAGGTTTTGACATCCGCTTCATACACAGATTATAACTCTTTCGATAAGCCCGACAAGATTGCAATGAAAGAATATAAAGACTTCAAAAAGGAAAGTAACGGCAATATCAGTATAAAACTGCCTCCATTAAGCATCGTAACATTAGAAATACAATAAGTTTTCAAATAAATAAGGATAGAAAGATTGTTTTTAAACTACGCAGGTCATTGAAAAGTTCTCTTTTTCAATGACCTGCGTTTCTTTATCACTGCTTCACATGACTCTTAGCAAAGTCTTTCGGCAGCACCCCAAACTGTTTTTGGAAGCTCTTTGAGAAGTACGACAACGAGCGTATTCCCACAATCATACAGATTTCATTAATCCTGTACTCCCCTTCCAGCAACAACTCAGCAGCTTTTTTCAAGCGGATGATACGAATAAAGTCACCGGGAGTCAATTCCGTAATCCCCTTTAGTTTCCGGTGCAGACTGGTACGGCTCATATTCACTTCCCGTGCCAAATCATCAATATTAAACGTATCATCATCCAGGTTCTGCCTGATAATTTCCGTCAGTTTATTCAGGAAGTCCTCATCCGCTTTATTCTGTGCCATACTATTGGTAGCAATATACGGACTATTGGCAAAGTTCTGCCGGAGTTTACTTCTGTTTTCCAACAAATTTTTAATCTGAACCAATAGATGAGGCATTGCAAAAGGCTTCTCCATATACGCATCCGCCCCACTATTCAATCCTTCAATCTTATTGTTCAACGTGGTCTTAGCCGTCAGCAGAATAATAGGAATATGGCAGGTTTCGAGATTCGATTTAATCTCATTACACAGTTCCAGTCCATCCTTCAATGGCATCATGATATCCGAAACAATGAGATTTACAATCTCTCCCTTGAGTACCTCCATTGCTTCCTCTCCATTATTGGCAGTGAGCACCTTGTAATACCTGCTCAACTGGACAGACAGGAAAGATTGGAGTTCTTCATTATCCTCAACCACCAGTATGGTTTCCTTAGCAGAGAAAGAATCTTCAAGCACCACAGTCGAAACTTGTTCTCCGTCAGCGATTGCATCTTCAATCAAAACATCTTCCTCGGCCTGTTGAGCATCAGCTGATGCATTGGTAGGTATTTCCACTACAAAGGAAGTATCTTCCGCCCCTTCATCCAGATATAACTGTCCATTATGTAACTGCACCAACGAAGATGCCAATGTAAGTCCAATACCCGAACCCGGTTGCGTAGGATGAGCCCCTTTTATCTGGAAGAAAGCTTCGAAAATACGTTCCCGCATATCCGGTGGAATGGGCGTACCGTCATTCTTCACAGTAATCCGGAAAATGCGACCATCCTCACTCACCGACAGTATGGCTTTAATGTATGTAGACGAGTATTTAATAGCATTATTAAAGAGATTACTACATACCTTCGTTACCGCTTCTTCGTCCACCAGTGCCATGACCGCATGATCGGGACATTCCAGTATCATCTCCAGCTTCTTCCGCTTACCTGTCGGGACGAAGCGATTGAATGTATTAGCCACCAATACATTGATATTCCGTATCTTCAAAGACAACGTAAATGCTTTAGACTCTATCTTACGGAAATCCAGCAACTGATTCACCAACACCAGCAACCGGTCCGTGTTCCGTTCCATTGTTATCAGGTTTTCTTTCGTTTCATGCTCATCCGGATGAGATGTCAGAATATAATCGAGTGGTGCCTTGATCAACGTAATCGGAGTTCGTATCTCATGTGCAACATTCGTAAAGAAGTCTATTTTAGCTTTATAGATTTCTTCTTTCTTCTGCTGTTCCTGATGGGCTAGTTTCTCATCTACCTGCCTCTTCTTTTTCAGCACATACAATCGGATGACAACGAAAAATATACCTAAAATAAGTAAGGTATATAGCGCATAAGCCCAAGAGGTCCGCCACAGCGGAGGAATAATATTGATATTCACTACAGTATTCGTATCACTCCAATCATGCCCGTCCCGCGAATATTTGATATGAAGTATATAATCACCTGGAGGAATGCTGTTATACGATATTCTGAAGACATTGTCCACGTAATTCCATTTCTTATCAATCCCCTCCAGCATATAAGCATACTTCCCGTTTCCTTCGGTTGAGTAGTTCAACGCGGAGAAGGTAAAGCTGAAAGTAGCCTGGTCATAATTCAGGTTTATCGTATTTGCATACGGTATAGCCTTGTCCAATACATGATCGGAAGTTCCTACCTGAACCTCCTGATTAAATATATAGAATCCCGTCAGGACAACGGAATACTTGTTTTCATTCGGATGGAAGTTCTTAGGATTGAAAGCTACAAAACCATCTATACTGCCAAAATACAGTGTACCATCTTCAGTCTTGATGCCGGAATTGTAATTGAACTGCTTACTCCGCAATCCATTAGGAAGATTATACAGTGCCTCCACACTCATCGTTTCAGGATTGAAGTTCACCAACCCGTTACTGGTACTCAACCAGAAATGCTGATGATCATCTTCCAGAATCTTGTACACCACATTGCTGGGAAGTCCTTGTTTTGTAGTGATACGCGTAAAAGTATCATCCGTCTCATTGTAACGACAGAATCCACCATCCTCGGATGCAAACCACAGGCGCTTTTTACTATCTTCAAAAACACAGGTAATCCGATCATAACAGAGACTGTTAGGATTCTTCACATCATGGCGGAACCTCTTTATTTCCTTGGTATCCGGATTATATCTGGCTACCCCAAGATTGTAAGTAGTAAACCAGATATTTCCGTTCTTATCTTCCAGGATATCGCTGATGAACATACCATTCATAGGCATGAATACCTTGAAACCATCTATTTCGGGCACATACGTATAAAGTTCCGTAGTCGAACTCACCCAGGTCGTATTCCGGCTATCCGTATAAATAGCAAATATATCATTATTGAGGATCGAATTTGGACGTCCATCCTTTTCGTAATGTTTGCAATGGTTTGTTTTCAAATCCAGTACATCCACTCCCTTAGTGAAAGTTCCGATCCACAACTTATCACCCACCAGATTCAGACACTGAATATTCGTGAAAGAAATATTCGTCGGTCTGGTCTTGTCGGATATATGTGTAAACAGTCCGGTATGTGTATCGTAATAATTCAATCCGTTATCTTCCGTGGCAATCCACAAGTTTCCTTTCCGGTCACTCACAAACTCCCTGACCCTGTAACCGCTAATAGAGTTTTTATAGGCAATGGGATAAAAGTTCTCAAAATAAGAATACTGCTTAGGAATATAGTCCACGCCACCGAAGTAACTTCCAACCCAGATTCCTCCTTCCCTATCTTTAAAAAGGGCATAAATAGCATTATCAGAAATAGACAAATCATTGTATGCTTCATAAGTGATATGTTGAACTGACCCACCTTTCAAGACGTAAATGCCACTCTCCGCACCTACCCAGTACTCATCTTTCGAAATCTTTTCAATGTGCCGCACATAGACATCCGAATTTCGCGATTCGTCAATCTGAAGTTTCTTAGATTCTCCGGTTTCTTTATTGATAAGAAACAATCCTTTATCCAGAGTACCCAAAAGTATATACTGTTCCTTATAAGCACAGATAGCGGTAGGAGTATTATCATTCCGCGCTAAAAAGGTTGTTTTATCTCCATCGATATCATATTTGATAACCCCTATATCGGGAAAGGCAAGATAAGCGGTTCCATCTTCATCCAGAAATAATGCCCGGGGAGCATAAGCCGTATAAGGGGCAAACCTCTCATGCATATTATAAAGTTTATCCTCTGATGGCTGGTAAATGAATAGTCCGTCACCGGAAAGTATCCATACCCTATCCGACTTATCAATATAAATCTTATTGATAAATCCATCTACCCTTTCCTGCTTATCCGTTTGCTTATTGAAATTCGAGAAAGTCTCCGTAAAAGGATCATAAAGAGAAATCCCTTTATCCGTGGCAATCCACAAGGTTTTGTCCTTATCTTCAGTGATACAGTATATCATACTGTTCCGAAGTTCATTAATAGAGTCACCACGTTGGTAGACCTTAAAGTCATGCCCATCGAACCTGTTCAGACCGTTCTTGGTTCCCACCCAGATAAACCCTTTGCTATCCTGAAACAAGCACATTACCGTATTATGTGACAAACCGGAATTATTGTTATAATGTTTAATCTGTTGTGCCCAAAGGTTCCCCAAACAGAATATCCCCAAGAATAATATTAGTATAATCTTTCTCATAAGAATATGTTTTTCATATAGCTCGAACTACTGATGCAAATTTAGAAATTAAAATCAATTCCGGTATAAGAAGAGCATAGAATAAAGGCCAAAAGGCCCATTCTGGTCGAAAAACGCTAAAAATGGCAAAATAGTATCTTTTCAGCACCTCCTGCCCTTTCTCATTAATATATAGAATGAGTGAAAAGTGTCATTTTTTGGTGTTGTATTGCCAAGGCTTTGGGCTAATCTTCAGTATGTTTGCAGCAGGCAGAGTTAGATTTGTTAATCACTAAATTTATGTAGTTATGCAAAACTGTAAAACCAAAAGAGAAGTAATAAAAATGGTGCTGGATGGTCAAAAACCTCCTTATGTACCTTGGTCTTTCAAATTTACACAGGAGCCCAAAGAACAACTGCAAAAGTACTACGGTGTAGAAGATCTGGACGTAGTATTAGGTAACCATGTTCTTCAGTTAGGTAGCGATATCGGTTTCTTCGAATACCTGGGCAATAACCTGTATCAAGATGTATTTAAAGTAGTATGGGATCGTAGCATCGACAAAGACATCGGTGACGTAAAAAGTATCGTACTACCGGAACCTACTCTGGAGGGATATACATTCCCCGACCCACTGGATCCCCGCTTCTTTGCAAACATCGAATCGGAAATAGCAGCCAAACCGGATATGTTCCGTTGTTTCCAGATCGGTTTCTCATTGTACGAACGCGCATGGACCATGCGTGGCATGGAAAACCTGTTGATGGACTTCATTATCAATCCTGAGTTTGTTCACCAACTGCTGGATGCCATCTGCGACTATAATCTGGCACAAGTAGATAAGGCACTTGAATATGACATCGATGCCGTTTATTTTGGTGATGACTGGGGGCAGCAAAAAGGTCTCATCATGGGATACGACATCTGGAAAGAATTTATATATCCCCGTCTGAAACGCATGTACGGTCATGTACGCGCTGCCGGAAAATATGTAATGATACATAGCTGCGGCGACGTGGACGAACTGTTCGACGACCTGGTTGACATCGGCCTAAACTCTTTCAATCCTTTCCAACCCGAAGTGATGGATGTATACGACATCCTCCCCCGTTACCGCGGACGCCTCGCATTCCATGGTGGATTATCCATGCAAAAGATACTTCCATTCGGAACCCGTGAAGAAGTAGTTGCCGAATCGGAACGACTACTCGAACTGGGAAAAGAGGGTGGATATATTTTCTCTCCTTCCCACTCAGTAGAAGGCGATACGCCATTTGAGAATATGTTAGCATTTATCGAAGTTGCACAGAAACAATTAAAACAATAATACCATGAGCGATTTAATGAATTTAAAAGAGGCTATAGTCAACGGAAAACTGGAAGACGCCAAAGCTATTGTCAACGAAGCCCTTGAGGCTGGAGTGGATGAACAAGAAATAATCAACAACTACCTTATCAAAGGAATGGAAGAAATAGGCGAACGTTTTGATCAGGGAAAAGCGTTTGTCCCGAACCTGCTGCTGGCAGCACGTGCCATGAAAGGTTGCCTTGAAATCCTTAAACCAAGATTAAAAGACGGATCAGGAGCTTCATTGGGAACATTGGTCATCGGAACTGTAAAAGGTGACCTGCACGACATCGGAAAGAATCTGGTAGCATCTATGCTCGAAGGCTGTGGCTTTGAAGTCATTAACTTAGGTGTAGACATCTCCGACTCACAATTCGTTGATGCCGTACGAAAGTATAATCCTCAGATCGTATGCTTATCAGCTCTGCTGACTACCACTATGAGTTATATGAAAGAGGTGATCGATACCTTGGCCAATGAAGGTTTGCGCCAAAAAGTGAAAGTACTGGTAGGAGGCGCTCCTGTAAGTGAAGAATTTGCCATGCAGATCGGAGCAGACGGATATAGTTCCAACGCCAACGGCGCAGTCATTTTAGCTAAAAGAATTTTGGGAAAATGCTAGAACAAAGGCAGATAAGAATACAAGACTTAGAAATCTCCGAAAAAGATATCTATCTGGCTATGGGGTACCGGGGAAATGTTCCCGACAGCTATGTGTGTGAACTCATAGCTGAAACATACTCCGAAATAGTATCCCTATGCCTCCCCCGGTATATGTACCGGATACAGGAAGCCAGACAGATATCCCGGCAGAAAATGGAAATCGAGGGTACCGAGTTTACCACAGGAGGCATTATCGGTTCTTATCTGCAAGGAATGACACAAGTATGCTTGTTTGTTGCAACGGCGGGAAAAGAGTATGACGCCTACCTGCATACTCTCAAAGCGCAAGATAACATTATCAAAGAATACATTGCCGATTCCATCGGAAGTGTCATTGCCGAAGCTTGTGGAATCTCGCTCGCTAAAGAATTAGAAACTGTTAGCGAGCTCTTCCACACACTTCCCTATAGTCCGGGATACTGCGGATGGAACATCCGGGAACAGCAAAAGTTATTCTCATTCTTCCCGCCGGAACCTTGCGGAATAACCTTGTCGGATTCATTCCTCATGTCCCCGGTCAAGTCCATCAGCGGATTCATAGGCTTAGGCAGAGAGTTGCGCCCCCAGCCTTACCGTTGTGAAATATGCAACAATAAACAATGTTATAAAAGAAAGGAAAACAAGATATGAAAAATATGAAAGAATGGTGCCACAGCGTAATAGCTACTCCCGAAAGAATAGCTATCCCCATCATGACGCACCCCGGCATCGAACTGTGTGGTAAGACCGTAAAACAAGCTGTTACCAACGGAGAAACACACGCCGAAGCTATCTGCAAATTGAATGAAGTCTATCCGGCAGCTGCATCCACTGTAATCATGGACCTGACGGTTGAAGCAGAATGTTTCGGTTCGGAAATTGTATTTGCCGAAAATGAAGTGCCGAATGTCGTAGGCAGATTAGTCCACGATCATGCTTCCATCGTTGCCCTTCCGGTACCTTCCATCCAGTCCGGACGTATGCCCGAATACCTGAAAGCCAACAGATTGGCAGCAGAGAATATCACTGACAAACCTGTATTCGGCGGATGTATCGGCCCTTTCTCTTTGGCAGGACGATTGTACGATATGTCGGAAATGATGATGGCCCTCTATATGGAGCCCGACAGTATACGGCTTCTGCTCGAAAAATGCACAGAATTCATTACTAATTATCTGCGTGCCATGAAAGAGACTGGAGTAAACGGAGTCATCATTGCCGAACCGGCAGCCGGATTAGTCTCCAATGAAGACTGCTCTTCATTCTCCTCGACTTACATCAGCCGCATTGTCGAAGAATTGCAAGATGATAACTTCATGATTGTGCTTCACAATTGCGGAAATACCGGCCATTGCACCGCCGCCATGGTTGAAACCAAGGCAGCCGGACTTCACTTTGGCAATAAGATAGACATGGTACAGGTACTACAGGAATGTCCCGAAGATATTCTGGTGATGGGAAACATCGATCCTGTAGGCATATTCAAGATGGCAACACCCGAGAAAGTCAAAAAAGAAACACTTGAACTGTTACAGAAGACAGGGAAATGGAAGAATTTCATATTATCATCAGGCTGCGATGTTCCGCCCGAAGTGCCGATGGAGAATATAGATGCCTTCTACCAAGCCTTGAACGAGTACAACCGTCAATAAAAAATAGAACCCGTTCCTTCGAACGGAAAAATCTTATACCGGAAATGAAAAATATATCGCTGCTACTTCTTTTATCACTAACCATTCTTTCTTCAGCCTGCAAGTCAGAATCTGAGAAAACAGTGGTTGCCGACAAAGTCTCTATGGAAGCCCAACCGTTTCCTCTCTCCGATCTGAGGTTACTACCGGGAAGTCCTTTCAAACATGCCATGGACAAAAACGGTGAATGGCTACTGGATTTAAGTGCCGACCGTTTACTGCATCGCTTCCGTCTCAATGCGGGTCTGACGCCCAAAGGAGAAATATACGGCGGCTGGGAAAGTCGGGGAGTCTCCGGACACACACTTGGACACTATCTCTCGGCATGTGCCATGATGTACGCCGCCAGTGGTGACGAACGCTACAAGGAACGGGTAGATTATATCATAAAAGAGTTGGCAGAATGCCAGGATGCCCGTAAGACCGGCTATGTAGGTGGCATACCTGATGAAGATAAAATCTGGGCAGAAGTATCTTCCGGTGATATCCGTTCGCAAGGATTCGACCTGAATGGCGGCTGGGTGCCCTGGTACACGTTGCACAAACTATGGGCAGGGCTCATCGATGCCTACCGTTACGGCAACAATGACCAGGCCAAAGAAGTAGCTGTCAAACTATCTGACTGGGCAGTCAACAGTTTCGGAAATCTGTCTGAAGAATCTTTCCAGAAAATGCTGGCATGCGAATTCGGAGGAATGAACGAATCGTTTGCCGACATGTACGCCATAACAGGCAACGAAAACTATCTGAAACTGGCTCGTCAGTTCTACCACAAAGCCATCCTCGACCCTTTGAAAGAACAACGGGATGAACTGGAAGGCAAGCACTCCAACACACAGGTACCCAAGATTATAGGAGAAGCCCGCCTGTACGAACTGACCGGCGATAAAGACATGCAAACCATAGCTACTTTCTACTGGGATCGCATTGTCAACCATCACAGCTACGTAAACGGTGGTAATAGCAATTATGAGCATTTAGGCAAACCAGACTGCTTGAACGACCGCTTGAGTCCGTTCACCTCGGAAACCTGTAACACCTACAATATGCTGAAACTCACCAAGCATTTATTTACCTGGGACCCGCAAGCTGCCTATATGGACTATTATGAACGTGCCTTGTACAACCATATACTCGCTTCACAAAATCCGGACGATGGTATGGTTTGTTACAGTGTTCCTCTAGAATCCGGTACAAAGAAAGAATTCAGTACTCGTTTCGACTCCTTCTGGTGTTGTGTAGCCAGCGGCATCGAGAATCATGTAAAGTATGCCGAAAGTGTCTTCTTCCAGTCTACTCAGGATGATGGATTATTCATCAATCTATTTATCCCGACTTCACTGAACTGGAGAGAAAAAGGTATGAAGGTAAAACTGGAAACACAATTCCCGGCAGATAACCAGGTACGTATCACATTTGAGGGAAAATCCAAAAAGTTTCCCTTGCACATCCGCTATCCCCGTTGGGCAACACAGGGAATCAAAGCAACCCTGAACGGCAAAGAAGAAACAGTAACCGGTACCCCCGGCTCTTACTTCACCCTGAACGATGAATGGGGAAAAGATACCGAATTAATACTGGACATCCCGATGGAACTCTACACCGTATCCATGCCTGACAATCCCAACAGGATGGGTATCTTCTACGGTCCTGTACTGCTGGCCGCGCCCTTAGGAACAGAAGATTTACAAGCATATGAAATTCCCTGTTTCGCCTCTGACGCAGAGTCAATCATCAGTGCCATCCAGCCTGTCCCAGGCAAGCCTCTGGCTTTTGCAGCCAACACTACTGCCAACGCCCAGCTCCCATTGATGCCCTTCTATGCCATCCACGGTCAGAAGCATGCAGTCTATTTCGACAAGTTCTCTACACAAGAATGGACAAAGAAAGAAAAAGAATATCAGGCTCTGATCGAAAAACAGAAAGAACTGGAAGCCCGGACTACAGATCACCTCCGCATCGGTGAAATGCAACCCGAAAGAGACCATGACCTGCAAGCGGAAAATTCAAATACAGGCGATGTCAGCGGAAATAAATACCGTGACGCCTTCAATGGTTGGTTCTCCTTCAATGTAAAAGTAGACCCGACCAAAGAAATGCAAATGCTCTGTTCCTATTGGGGAGCGGACAAGGATAAACGCAACTTCGACATCCTGATAGACGGCAAGAAATTTAAAACAATCAACTTGCAAGGCACACACGGACCGAAGGTATTTGAAGAAGAGTATGCAATTCCCCTCTCCTTTACCCAAGGGAAAGAAAAGATAACTGTACGCTTCCAATCACATCCTGACTGCCATGCGGGAGGCTTATTCGGTTTTCGGATGTTACGTAAGAAGTAACAGGTACATACCTTCTCCTTACTTACTCCTTACCTACTCCCTACCTACTCCTTCCTTATAGACAAGGAGAAGGTCAGGAAGAGCTGAGGGAAAGAACAGGTTTAATACAGGGAAGGATTCGGATCTTCTTTAATTAATACTCGATATTATGAATAAAAATATAGAAAAAAATAGTTTCTTTTTTCCAATGGTGATTATGTCTATCCTGTTTTTCATGGTAGGCTTCATCACAACAATGAACAACTCGCTGATTGATTTTCTATCTTCCAGCAAGTGGATGCTTTCTTTCTCTGAGAAGCAATTAGTGAATACCGCTTTCTTCGGAGCTTATTTATTCTCCATACCCCTATCTTATCTGCTGAATAAGCTGGGGTACAAGGCTTCAGCCGTACTATCGCTGTTTGTGGTAGGCGTAGGGTTTATCCTGACTTATCCGGCAGTAACCATGGGATACGTACCGTTCCTGATCTCCATGTTCCTTGTGGCATCGGGCATAGCACTGTTACAAATCGTACTGAATCCTTATGTTCTGGCCTTAGGTTCGCCCAACGAGGCAGCCAGCCGCCTCAACCTGGTAGGCTTCTTCAACTCTGCAGCCACTGTTGCCGCTCCCATATTTGTAACCATGCTTATATCTGCCGAGACCATCAGCGAGACAGCCCCTGTTGAATCACGCCCGGATGCTACAAACGTGCAAATGCCGTTTTTAATTATTGCAGGGATCGCTTTTGTACTTTGCCTGCTACTCTATTTCCTGCATCTGCCCGAAATTAAAGAAGAGCCGGCAGATAAGGCACACAGCAGCAGTAGTCCCTATAAATATCCGCACCTCATATTCGGTGCCATCGCCATATTCGTCTACATGGGTGTAGAAATCGGTATCCCAAGCTTCCTGCCCGATAGAATGAGAGCCTTAGGCATAGACTCAGTCAATCTGCTGGGTTACGAATTGAAAGGTACAGGCGTTTTGTCTATCTATTGGGGTGGATTGATGGTAGGACGGTTATTCGGCTCCATCCTGTTGAGGAAAATAAAAGTACGCACGGCTATGGTATTCTGCTCAGGTATGGCTATGCTTTTCCTGATTGTTTCTTTGCTGATAAACAATGAAGTATCCATCATCTTGATGTTGCTCTGCGGCTTCTTCAATTCCATCATGTGGGGAAGTATCTTTAACCTGGCCTCCGAAGATTTAGGAGAACATACGAAACGGGCTTCCGGCATCATCTGCACATTTGCCATAGGCGGAGCTATTTTACCTCCGTTGATGGGAGCGCTTCAGCAGAGCTTCGGAACGGATGCGCTGACTATCGGTACATCGGCAGCACTGAGTTGCCTGATTATTTATTACTTGTACCTCATCCTGTTTACGGTAAAACTTTCCAAGATACGCCCACATAAGAAATAAAATTCTATTAACAACCTGATAATTAACAATAAGCTGATGAAAATAAAACTATTTATTCTTTTCTTGCTTGCGTATGCCTGCAACGCATTCGCACAAATAAAGATAACCGACCGGCAAAAATCGGCCGCAGACTTTCCATTGCATTCCAACGGAAAGAGCTGCAATATCCAGATCGATGCTGCCGATTATGAAGTGGTAAACAAGGTGGCACATCTGTTCGCCGAAGATATCGAACGCGTGACAGGAGTAAAAGGCACGGTATCCACTTCTAAATCCGTCCAAGGAAAAGAAGCGGTTATCATCGGAACACTGGGACACAATAAGTTCATAGATGAACTGGTGAAGAAAAACAAACTGAATGTTTCCTCCATTGAAAACGGATGGGAACAGTATGTTATCAAAGTCCTGGATAAACCTTTCAAAGGAGTAGACAGAGCCTTAATCATCGCAGGTTGCGACCGGCGCGGAACCGCTTACGGCACATTCGCCCTGTCCGAAGCAATGGGAGTATCTCCATTATACTGGTGGTCTGACGTACCGACTAAGAAGCAAAAAGCTTTATATCTGGAGACATCGGAATATATTTCCAAGACACCTTCTATCAAATATCGTGGTATATTCATCAATGATGAAGGTTGGGGTATCACTCCCTGGGCTGCCAAGACCTTTGAACCGGAACTCGGTGACATTGGTCCGAAAACTTATGCCAAAGTCTGTGAATTGATTCTCCGTATGAAAGGTAATATGCTGGCTCCTGCCATGCATCCGGGTTCCGGTGCCTTCAATAAATATCCTGAAAATAAGGTGGTAGCCGACAGTTATGGTATCGTAATGACTTCCTCCCACTGTGAACCTTTGCTTTTCAACAATGTGACAGAGTGGTTCAAAGACTCTATGGGAGACTGGAACTATATCACCAATAAAGACGGTATCAATAAAGTACTGGATAAAAGAATCTCGGAAAATTCACCTTATGAGAACTTTTACACCCTGGCTATGCGCGGTATTCACGACAGTGGTTTAGTGGGAGTAACCAAGGACAACGAGGTGAAACTGATGGAGGAAGTGCTGAATGACCAACGGAATATATTGGCTAAACATATCAATCAGGATATTGACTCTATTCCACAACAGTTTGTGCCTTACAAAGAGGTGATGGATATCTATGAAAAGGGATTGAAAGTGCCCGATTATGTAACCTTGGTTTGGCCGGATGACAACTACGGTTATCTGAAAAGACTAAGCAACAAAAACGAACAGAAGCGCAAAGGCGGTTCGGGCGTTTATTACCATATCTCTTACTGTGGAGAACCCCATGATTATTTATGGATCAACACCACTACTCCCACACTTATTTATGAAGAGATGCGTAAAGCTTACGACACAGGTGCCGACCGTTACTGGTTACTGAATGTAGGTGACATCAAACCCGGCGAACTTGGCATGAAGTTCTTCCTGGATATGGCATGGGATGTGGAAAGCTTCAATTTTGAGAAGACTTACACGTACGAAGCTGAATTTCTTGCAAGTATCTTCGGCTCCAAATATGAAAACGAGCTGAGCGACATCTTCGAGACTTACTATCTTCTGGCATTCCAGCACAAACCGGAATCCATGGGATGGGGATATGAATGGAACAACCACCATGACCGCGAACGGATCATCGACACAGACTTCTCTTTCATTAATTACAACGAAGCGGAAAACCGTATGGAAGAATACGACCGCATAGCCGATAAGAGCGAAAAGATATGGAAAGCGCTGCCCAAAGAATACAAGGCTGCCTACTACGAACTGGTTCACTATCCAGTGAAGGGTGCTGCACTGATGAATAAGAAGATGCTGGTGGCCCAGCAAAACCGCTGGTATGCACGCCAAGGGCGCGCAGCAACCAATATGCTTGCCGATCAGGTAAAATCTTACCAGGACAGTCTGGATTACTATACAGATCAGTTCAACTCTCTGCTGAACGGCAAATGGAACCATATGATGTCCATTACTCCGGGTTGGACAGGAACTTACCAAAACATGCCTCCTATAGAGAATATCACCGTTGCAGGAGAAGCTGATATGCAGATATTCATTCCGGGACAGGATTGCACCTATGGCATGGGGGCAGTACATGCACTCCCCTGTGTGAATCCGTATACCAAGAACAACTCATTTATAGAACTATACAATAGAGGCAGTAAGCCTTTCAACTGGAAAGCTACGACTCAGAATAATTGGATTAAGCTAAGCCGCACTACGGGCAAAGTAAGTTTACAGGATAGAATCACAGTATCCGTAGATTGGAATAAGGTACCTCAAGGTGACGATGTTGTAGGGGTTATCGAGTTGACTTCCGGTAATCAGACAAAGAAAGTATTCGTTCCTGTCTTCAATCCGGCAAGTCCCACGGTTGAGGAACTGAAAGGAATGTATGTAGAAGACAACGGATGTGTTTCTATCAATGCCGGTAAATTCCACCGGAAAGTGGAAAATAGCGGTATAAAAATCAGAGCTATCAAGGGATTGGGATATGAGAACGATTGTGTTCAGTTGGGAGAAGCTACCCAGAATGTACCCAATATGTGGTTCACCAACAAGAGCCCCAAAGCCGAGTATGACTTCTATACATTCAATGGCGGCAATGCAACCGTACACGTTTATGCCTTGCCTTTGTTCCCCATCGACTCCAAACATGACACCCGCTACGGCATCATGATCGATGACGGTATGGTACAATGGATGACTACTGCAGCCAAAGAATACTCCAGTCAGTGGAGACTGAACGTGTTCCGCAACAGTGCCATCAGCACTATCAATGTAAATGTCGACAAACCGGGTAAACATACCCTGAAGCTTATCTGTGCCGACCCGGGTATGATTATCCAGAAGGTAGTCATCGACTTCGGTGGGATGAAACGCTCTTACTTAGGTCCTAACGTAACATATATAAAATAATAACTATTATGGAATTAAAAAAAATCTTGATTGCAGCCGTATTGGCTGCCGGCATGGCATTTCAGACAAATGCCGCAGATGTTCCGCGCAAGGAATATCCCCGCCCTCAGTTTGAGCGGACGGCATGGGTGAATTTGAACGGTGAATGGGATTACACATTCGATTTTGCCAATTCGGGTATGGAGCAGGAGTATCACAAAGCTACTTCCTTCTCAGGAAAGATAACAGTACCTTTCTGTCCGGAAAGCAGTTTATCCGGTGTAGGACATAAGGACTTTATCAATCATATCTGGTATCATCGAGAGATAAGTATTCCGCAGGATTGGAGCGGCAAGAATGTATTGCTGAATTTCGGAGCAGTCTATTACAATTCGGAGATTTACATTGACGGAGCTTTGGCAGGACGCCACTTCGGCGGTAGTTCTTCTTTCAGCATCGATATCACCAAGTTAGTGACTCCGAGCAAGGTACACCACCTGGTAGTACGCGCATCCAGTGATTTGCGTTCGGGCATGCAGAGCGCCGGTAAGCAGAGCCTGCAATTTGGTTCTTACGGCTGTAATTATACCCGTACTACAGGTATCTGGCAGACTGTATGGATGGAAGCAGTCAATCCTTCCGGCTTAAAATCCGTACAAGCCGTTGCAGACGTCGATCAGGAACAATTGGTCGTATGGCCTACATTCTACAGTGATAGTAACAACAAGCTGAAGATTACATTGAAAGATGGTAATAAAGTCGTTGCTTCTGCCACAGTGAAAGGTACTAACAATTCTGTTGCCGTACTTCCGGTAAAGAAAGCCAAACTATGGTCACCGGAATCACCTTTCCTATACGACATTACTTATCAGATGATCGATCCGGCAGGAAAGGTTCTCGATGAAGTATCATCTTACATAGGTATGCGCAAAGTGCATATTGAAGGAAATAAGATTTATCTGAATAACAAGCCTTACTATCAACGTCTGGTATTGGATCAGGGTTTCTATCCCGATGGTATCTGGACAGCTCCTACCGATGAAGCATTGAAACGTGATATCGAGTTATCAATGGCTGCCGGCTTCAACGGAGCACGCCTGCATCAGAAGGCATTCGAAGAGCGCTTCTATTATTGGGCGGATAAACTGGGTTACATCACTTGGGGAGAAGCTCCAAGCTGGGGTATGGATGCCAATAACATAGAGGTGGCACGCAACTTCCTGGTTGAATGGTCGGAACTGGTACTTCGTGACCGGAACCATCCTTCTCTATTGATCTGGACACCGATGAACGAAGAGTGGTGGCCTGATTTGGTTCAGTACCCACGTTTTACGACCGATTTATACAATCTGACGAAGTCACTCGACCCTACCCGCCCGGTGAACGATGCCAGCGGTGGTTGCCACATCAAGACAGATATATGGACTGTACACAACTATGAACAGGATCCTGCCAAGCTGAAAGATATCATCTACAAAGATGGTAAATTCTTCCAGGCTCCCAACTATAAGATTGGAGTACCTGCAGCCAATATTGGTTTCAACGGTTTACGCCAGAATGCAATATATGACTTCCCCGTATATGATGGCAAAATGCCGTATCTGATTGATGAAGTAGGTGGTATCAAATGGGTGAAAGACCAGGATAAGACTAACTCAAGCACACAATCATGGGGTTACGGCACACCGCCGAAGACTGAAAAAGAATTCCTGGAACGACTGGAAAGCCAGATGAATGGCATTCTTGAATTGAAAGATCAGGTTTGGGGATATTGCTATACTCAGCTGACGGATGTGGAACAGGAACAAAACGGTATTTATTACTATGACCGTACTCCTAAGTTTGATACGAAACTTATTCACAGTATCTTCAGTAAGAATCCTGAAGATCTGGAAGGCACTTATACCAATCCGTTATGCAATTATGGTCCGGACCCCTGGGCTATCTGGCACGATGGTTCCTACTATTACATGCATACAATGGTCGACAGCCTTGTGTTGTGGAAGACACAGGATGTGACCGACATTCGTAATGCAGAGAAAAAAACAATCTGGATTCCGACAGACCCGTCTAATAAGCATAACCTGTGGGCACCCGAGATTCACAATATCGGTGGAAAGTGGTACATCTATTATGCAGCCGATGACGGTAACTCCGACAATCACCAGATGTATGTACTGGAAAATACAAACAAAGATCCGTTCAAGGGAGAGTTCGTGATGAAAGGCCGTATCAGTACGGATAAAGATAACAACTGGGCTATTGATGGATCAGTATTTGAAAACAAAGGCAAGTTATACATGGTTTGGTCCGGTTGGCAAACCCGTCGTGTGGATACCGAAACTCAATGTATCTACATTGCCGAGATGAAGAATCCCTGGACACTGGGTTCCGAAAGAGTCCTGATCTCTAAACCGGAACTGGAATGGGAACGCCACTACATTAACGAAACCGGTTGGAATCCTCCACACAAAGTATTTGTGAACGAAGGGCCTCAACCATTGAAGAGCCCGAAGGGTAAATATATTCACGTTGCTTATTCGGCAAGCGGTGTATGGACTCCGTACTATGCTTTGGGCATGCTGACAGCAGATACGAATGCAGACCTGTTGGATCCGGCATCCTGGAAGAAAGCTCCCCAACCTCTGTTCCGCCAGTCTCCTGAAAATGGAGTATACGGTACAGGACACAACAGCTTCTTCAAATCACCTGATGGCAAAGAATGGTATATCCTGTATCATGCTCGCGACACCCAGGTAGATCCTCCGGGCATGGGCGATACAAGATCTCCCCGTGCTCAGAAGATAGAATGGAAAGCGGACGATTACCCTGTATTAGGTACACCTTATCCAAAGACGATGCGGTTGAAAAAACCGTCAGGGACAAAGGTTAAATGATTAAACTGAAACTCTGAAATCAATAAACAATAATGAACAAAGCATCTTTATGGATAAGTTGCCTTGTGCTGTTTCTCCTTGCCGGCTGTACGAATGCCGGCAAGCAAGCAGCTGAGGAAGAAACAACTTTCACCAATCCGGTCATCTATGCTGATGTACCGGATGTTGACGTTATACGCGTAGGTAGTGATTATTATATGATTAGTACTACCGCACACATGTCACCCGGAGCGCCTATCATGCACTCCAAAGACATGGTTAACTGGAAAATCATCAGCTATGTGTTTGATGAACTCAAAGAGAGCCCATACAATGATCTGGAAGGCGGTAATATCTACAGCCGCGGACAATGGGCTGCTTCCTTACGCTATCACAACGGGCTTTTCTATGTATTCTTCGGTACAGGGAACAAATCCTACATTTATACAGCAAAAGATCCGGCAGGAAAATGGGAACAGAAGCTTGTGATTGATGAGTATCTGCACGATGCTTCCATGTTGTTCGACGACGATGGACGCATTTATCTGGCTTATGGTGCACGCCACATCCGCATCATTGAATTCAATAAGGATTTGTCTGGAATCAACCCTAACGGACTACAGGTAGAAGTCATCCCCGGCGAACCGAGAGGCTTGCTCGAAGGTACACACTTTTATAAATTCGACGGTAAATATTACCTCACTCTTATTTGGTGGCCGGAAGGCGGCATACGCACACAACTCTGCTTCCGTTCCGACAAAGTGGCCGGACCTTACGAGATGAAAACAATCCTTTCGGACGACCTCGGATATGCCAATCACGGTGTAGCACAAGGATGCTTCATCGATACAGAAGCAGGTGAATGGTATGCTATGTTGTTCCAGGACCACGAAGCCGTAGGCCGTGTACCTGTACTGATGCCTTGCCGCTGGGAAAATGGTTGGCCCATGCTGGGGGACGAAAATGGCAAAGTGCCTCCAGTTATGAAAGTACCCGTACAGGGATATGATGAAAAGACGGAACTGGTGGTCAGCGACAACTTCGACGAGGCTCCCAAGCTGGGACTGACCTGGCAATGGAATCATAATCCGGATAATTTGCTATGGACTCTCACCGAACGCCCGGGCTATCTGAGACTGAAAACCGGAAAAGTAGTAAAGAACCTCTTCGAAGCCCGCAACACACTGACGCAACGTACTGAAGGTCCCAAATGTAGTGGTGTCGTTTCCTTAGACCTCACCTTCATGAACGATGGTGACCATGCAGGATTGGCAGCATTCTGTTCTGAACCGGGAATCCTCTCCGTTGTGAAAGAATATGGGAAGAAGTATCTGGTAATGACCGACCGCAATGTAGAAAAAGCACGGCGTGAACTGAATCAGGATATTGTCTTTCTGAAAATGGAGTGTGATTTTACCACAGACTATGCCCAATTTTCCTATAGCCTGGATGACACTAACTGGACTCCGATAGGCGACAAATTCCACATGATATTCAGTATGGCGCACTTCACTGGTAATAAATTCGCTATATTCAATTATGCCACGAAGGCTGCCGGTGGATATGTGGATGTTGATTTCTTCCGTTACGAAAAGCAATCTAATTAATAGAATATGAATAAACTGATGATTTTGGTATGTACCATCCTGATGGTTGGATGTACCGCAACAACAAAAGAAGAACTGACTGAATCCGGATTGAAGCGAAGTGATTTCCAGACAGAAGTCAATGGTGAAAAGACAGACCTGTTTGTGTTGAAAAACAAGAACAACATGGAAGTTTGCATCACTAATTTCGGAGGCCGTATTGTATCGGTCATGGTTCCCGATAAAGATGGTAACATGAAGGATGTGGTTCTGGGATTCGACTCTATACAGGACTATATCAAATATCCGTCTGACTTCGGAGCAAGCATTGGACGATATGCCAACCGCATCAACCAAGGACGCTTCACACTGGACGGTGTGGAGTACCAGTTGCCACAAAATAACTATGGTCATTGTCTGCATGGTGGGCCGAAAGGTTTCCAGTACCGTGTGTACAAAGGAGTACAAAAGAACGATCAAGAAGTACAACTGACTTATCTAGCAAAGGACGGAGAAGAAGGATTTCCCGGCAACCTGCAATGTACGGTTACTATGAAGTTGACGGATGATAACGCCATCGATATTCAATATGAAGCCGAAACGGATAAGCCGACTATTGTCAATATGACCAATCATTCTTACTTCAATCTGGATGGTGATCCCACAACTGATAACTCTGCCTATCTGTTGACGCTGAATGCCGATAACTATACCCCGGTAGACAGCACTTTCATGACAACAGGCGAGATTGCAACGGTAGAAGGAACTCCTATGGATTTCAGAAAGCCTACAGCAATCGGTGCAAATATCAATCAGGAGTTTGAACAGCTGAAGAATGGAAACGGAATAGACCATAACTGGGTACTGAACACTCAAGGAGATGTAACTAAGGTATGCGCTACTCTTGAATCACCCAAAACCGGTATCGTTCTGGATGTTTATACCAATGAACCTGGCATACAGGTATATTGCGGAAACTTCCTGGATGGTACTCTGACCGGTAAGAAAGGCATTGTTTATAACTTCCGTGCAGCAGTTTGCCTGGAGACGGATAAATATCCCGATACGCCTAATAAGCCGGAATGGCCGTCGGCAGTGTTAAGACCGGGAGAAAAGTACCAAAGCCAATGCATCTATAAATTCTCGGTACATAAGTAATGCAAAGAGACTCCGGTCTCTGTTATCCTGATAGAAAAGAAGAATTTGCTTTCCCTGTGTATAAAAAGGAAGCAGATTCTTCTTTTTGTTTCGTAGAACAAAGTAATAAGCCCTCTCTCAAGTCAATGTAATATCAGGAAAAGTTTATGTAACCAATCTTTTTCAAATTGTAACATCAGGAAATGATACGGAAACGTACTTGCAAAGTTCCTTGCCTCAAAATCATTATTTTTGTCCAATAGAAGTAGTAATCATTAAATTAACAACAAGAACCATGAAAAAGAAATTATTAATGCTTGCCCTGCTCATCTGGACAACTCATATCTTTGCACAGAAGCAGGTACACATCAAAGACTGTTTCGATTTTGACTGGAAATTCACCTTAAGTGATAATCCTGAATATGCAAAACCTGATTATGCAGATGTCAGTTGGGAAGATATTCAGTTGCCACACGACTGGAACATCAAGCAGGAATTCGATATAAAGGCAGGCGGTTCCGCAGCCTATCTTCCGGAAGGGATCGGCTGGTACCGAAAAACATTCAAAGTTCCTTCTTCCTATCAGGGACGCCACGTATCCATCCTCTTCGATGGTATATTCCAGCAAAGTGATGTATACATAAACGGACAGCACTTAGGATACCGTCCTTATGGCTTCTGCAGTATCGAATACGATATGACACCTTACATCCATTACGATAAGGAGAATACCATTGCTGTAAGAGTAAATACGACAGGCGGAAGACCACGCTGGTACTCAGGAGCCGGTATCTATCGTCACGTCTGGCTTCAGGCTGTGAATCCTGTGCATGTGGCGACTTATGGTACCTACATTACAACACCTGAAGTCAATAATGAGAAAGCGGAAATACATATCGTGACAACTCTTTCCAATAAAACAGAAAAGGAACAAACAATAACAGTTCTGCAACGTGTATTTGATGCAACCGACAGACTGATTACGAAAAGTAACAGTTCCCAAATCGTGATAAATGCCGGAACCACAGCAGACCTGACACAGAATTTTTCATTGTCTTCTCCCCAACGTTGGAGTATCGAAAAACCCAATATGTACCGGATGGAAACCACTGTGAAAATCGGTAGTAAAGTAACTGACGTCTATACTACCCCGTTTGGCATCCGCACTTTCCGCTTCGACAAAGACAAGGGCTTTTTCCTCAATGATAAACATGTGAAGTTAAAAGGTATGTGCTTGCATCAGGATGCCGGAAGTCTGGGAACTGCCGTACCAGATCGTTCTTACGAACGTCGCCTCGAAATATTGAAAGAATACGGTTGCAATGCCATCCGCTGCGCCCATAACCAACCTTCACCTGAGTTTCTCGATATGTGTGACCGCATGGGCTTTGTAGTTATAGACGAAGCTTTTGATAAATGGAAATCAGGTTATTATGAAAAATATTTCGATAAATGGTGGCAAAAAGATATGACGGACATGATAGTACGCGATCGAAATCATCCCAGCATCATCCTTTGGAGTATTGGCAATGAGGTACAGGAAGCATGGGATAACAGCAATACCGGAGTGGAGCGTGCTCGTATGCTACAAGACTTTGTACATAAACTCGAACCAAGCCGTCCAGCTACGCTGGCTGCCCAGAACGGACATCAGGAAGCTTTTGCCGGAGTGACCGATGTAATAGGCTACAACTATCTGGAAGCACGTATGTTATCTGACCGCCGTAAGTATCCGGAAAGAATATTCCTAATCTCAGAGGAGTTGCCTTACTTCAGAGGTGAAGAAGGCAGAATACGTAGTTATACGCCCCTAAATCCCTGGCAGATAGTAGCAGAAAATGATTTCGTGGCAGGAGGTTTCATCTGGTCTGGTGTAGATTATCTGGGTGAGGCGGGATGGCCCAGTAAAGGTTGGCCTAATGGTTTGTTTGATATCTGCATGTTCGAGAAACCACGTGCAGCTTATCATCGCGCCATGTGGAATCCTGAGCCAATGGTTAGGATAGCTGTAGTAGATCCGTCACTCAACATTGATCACGGCAGAGACCTGTGGCAATGGCCTAAAATGGCTGCACATTGGAATTTCCCACAATCATATCGGGGAATGGTTATGGAGATACGTACTACCACCAACTGCGAAAGTATAGAACTGTATCTGGATGATAAACTAATGGGAAAACAGGAAACAGCCAACTTTACCAATAACACCATTGTATGGTATTTACCTTATAATCCAGGTAAACTGGAAGCTAAAGGTTATAACGGTGACAAAGAAGTGGCACACTATCAATTGGTAACGTCTAAGAATGCAGCCAACGCTATTATCAACGCCGACCGCACAAAGATAAAGGCTGACGGACAAGATCTTTCACATATCACTATCAATCTGATAGATTCAGATGGAAATCCGGTGCAGACAGATGATCGTAAAGTGACGGTAAAGATAGAAGGAGACGGTAAATTCCTGGGGATAGACAACGGGGACTTGCGTCGGCAAAAGTCATTCGCCGGCAATGAGTTGAATACTTACTTCGGAAAAGCACTGGTAATTGTACAGTCTACCCGGAAAGCCGGAAAGATGAAAGTATATATGACTGTAGAAGGGATTGAAGAAAATTATATCATAGAAATCGATACAGACATCTAAATAAAGAAATGCCGCTTTCCGTAAGTACGAGAAGCGGCATTTTACAAGCAACCTTCACAGGTTATGATCTATCTAATACCCATCAATATCCCGGATTCTGATAAGCAGCCTTTTCCTCTACTGTCATTTCCAAAGCATTTAGCTGCCCGGTAGGAATAGGACGCAAATAATGATTTGGTTTTATATTACGAGTATAAGTGTGTTTTTGGTGGCTACCGGGTACACTCATCGTTCCGATAGGTTTACCATCATTCGTTCCGCTACCTATCTCATAAGTAGTAGCATATTCTATCAACTTCTGCGTACGAACTAAATCCAACCAACGCATACCTTCACCGAAGTATTCACGGCTGCGTTCATCAAGAATATAATTAATATCTATGGTAGCTGGTGTAAGACTGATCATTGTTGCACTATTATCCTCTTGCTTGGCTACGTTACCATTATTATCCCAACGCCACTTACCGGCACGAGCACGGATAATATTAATCAACCCCCTTGCACTTCCATCATTGGCATATGTTCCGGTAACAGTTTTCGTTGTAGCACCTTTCACAGCTGCCTCGGCTGCAACAAAGAACAATTCGGAGAAGTAGGCGATGTTGACAGGACGGGTAATCCCCCCATTAGGTTCACCAAGTCCGTCACCATTGTTGGTGCGATAAGTACCCAATTTCCAGAGATTCGGATACCTGCCACGGCTAATGTGACTGGGAGCAATAACATAATCACTTCTTCCATTCATCACACCTGCTGCAACAGCACTGGCTTTGGCTGCACTGGAATCATAATTGATATCCCCTTCATTTGCCGGGTCTTCATCAAGGAATGTCAGGATAGCATCACCCGGATGTACTGCCAGACCATTGGCATTGTACAACGTATTATCACTCACACTGCCTTTTGTCCAGTTTCCACGGAAAGTAGTTACGAAAGTACCGTCGTAACGTGAGTCATTAGTTTTATCGGCAAAAGTATTTTGGAATACGCCAATCGGAGGAGCCATACAACTCCATGGACGCCCATAAGCCTGAGCGGCTTCACGTTGCACGGACTCTACCTCTTTTGATGTACCGTCTGATAATTTCTGGGTACTCCGGATCAATGTATAATTCCATGTAGCAAACCATACGATCTGATTACCCGGGGCACCACCACCAAAATAAGAATGACTTTGTCCGTCATAGAATTCGCTACTCTCCGTATGATCTGCATAAAGCAGTACTTCAGCATTGCGGTCGTTGGAACCAAGATGTACATCATAGTAATAATCAAGCAGCCTGAACGGACCGGGATTTTCAATACCTTCTACTGCCAAATTATATGCCTGCTGGAAATACCATGCTTTATCATGACCGTCAGGATCAGTTCTCGGACATTCGGGATAGGTAGGAATAGTGCTTTCAAGCCACCAACCATAAGTAAGATATGCTTTTGCCAACATAAGGCGTGCCAGAGTCTTGGTTGCACCTCCTGTTACACGTCCTGTTTCGGGTAAAAGTTCTATCGCCAACTTCAGGTCAGGGAATACGGCTTTTGTATATACCTCAGGAACTGTGTTACGTACGGAATAACGCATAGGAGTAGTATTGAACTTCAACTCACCCGAACCTAAATCCAAAGGTACTCCACCAAAAGTCTGCACCAGTTGGAAATAGTCAAAAGCACGGAAGAAACGAGCTTCGGCAATTAGCGCATCAGATACTCCGGCTTCAGCGCCATTTTCTATCACACCGCTTGCAGTATTGATATTAGGAAATGCAGCATTCCACAATGCATCCGAACGTACTGTATTCGCAGCATAATTGCCCACACCTTCCGTCAAGTCAATATCCTTGAAGTTATTGTCAGCACTCCACGCAAAAGTATATTCATCGGTGGGCATCTGGCAAGCAGCATAATAATACTGTCCGTAGAATTGGCGCAAATGGGCATACATAGCTGTCAATCCACCCATCACACCTGTCTCAGTTTTGAAGAAAGTAGGATCATAACTGCTACGTGGCTGTTCATTCAATATATCGGAACATCCTGTCAGGGAGAGCGAGAATAACGCTGCACCCAAGATGAGTTTTGTATATAACTTTTTCATATTATATCTTTTTAGAGGGTTTAGAATGTTAAATTAAGGCCTACCAGATAATTACGCGTTGAAGGCGAATTGGTACCTATAATCAGTAAGCGTGATTTAAGATTTCCAGTTACTGCCTGATTTTCATTACCATAAGAGTTGGGTTCGGGGTCGCAGCCGCTTTCATCATAATAGGGCGAGAAGAAGACAAACGGATTTTGTACTGTAGCATAAACCCGGAGACTGTTTATACCAAAACGATTTAGCCAATCCTTAGGAACATTGTATCCCAATGTAATGGTACGTATCTTCAGATAAGAAGCATCGAAATAGCCCAGTGTACTGCCATACTTCGGATTATCACTCTGTTCTATTCCACCCGGTTTCGGATATTTGGCCCCCGTATTTTCCGGTGTCCAGTAATCGACCTTCACATTGCCACGTCGTCCTGTCATCATGTTTAAATAACCTGATGATGAATAAAGTGTACTGATAAGGGTACCGCCACTCTTGAATGCACCTACTATGCTCAGATCAAAGTCTTTGTATGCCACGCGAGTATTGAAGCCACCCTGGAATTTTGGTTCCAATGAAATGATCTGTCTGTCATCGGGACCGATACTACGAGTAGGTTTACCGTTGGCATCGTATTCACCGGTATATTTTACCTTAATCATACCTGCATTGCCACCCGGTTCCAAAATATCCATCAGTTCTTTTTCATTTTCCTGCCAAAGTCCGATTTTCTCATAATCGTAAATTACATCAATGGGATGTCCCTTAAACCACCAATTAGTCTCATCTCGGTCAGCACCCGAAGCAAGTGATTTCAGCTTATTGCGGTTAGCATAGATATTGACACCCACATCCCAACTCCAGCCATTCACATTTTCCAGGATTACACCGTTAAGCGAGAGTTCGAAACCCTTATTTTGCGTAGACCCGATGTTTGCCATATAGCTGCCTACACCGGCAGTAGAAGGTAAGCTTACACTAAGTAATACATCTTTAGTATCTTGTACATAGTACTCGAACGTACCATAAATGCGATGATTCAAGAATGAGAAGTCCAGACCGTAGTTGTAAGTAGTGGAATATTCCCACCCCAAGTTAGTGTTAGGAAGTTCCGATACATAATAACCGGTTGCATAAGTATCAGGACCGAAATTATACGGACGAGTAGAAAGAAGACCAAGAGTTTTGTACGGATCAACAGACTGATTGGAGGTTTCTCCATATCCTACACGTAATTTCAGCTGGTCTACTATGGGAAGTAAATCTTTCCAAAAAGCTTCTTTAGCAATGTTCCATCCAAGAGATATGGCTGGATACGTATGCCATTTGTGCCCTGGAGCCAAACGAGAGGAAGCATCAGCACGGAATGTGACACTTGCCATATACTTATCATCATACGAATACATAGCACGTCCCATCCATGACATCAGACCCGTTTGCTGATAAGCCTGATTACTCGGATTCACTGTAATTTCACCGTTAGCATGTCCCAAATTATAGTATTGGAAATAACCGGCAGGAATGTCTCTTGCTGAAACAGCCGATTTATTATAGGTAGTTTGCTCGGCAGAATACATGGCTACTGCATTCACCCGATGTTTTTTGGCAAAGGTGCGGTCATAAGTCACCAGGTTTTCAATCGTCCAGTTAGTAGTCAACGAATTACTGATGGAAGCAGAAGATGTTGTATTAGGATTCACTTCATTGATTCCTTGCCCTTTAAAAGAACCACCGTTACTCATACGAAAGTTCAAACCAAGATTGGCACGGTACTTTAAACCTTCTATACCGGGAATTTTCACCTCGCCATATACATTATTATAAGAACCGAATGCCTTATCTTCCTGAACCCAAAGGTCTTCTATCCCTTCAAGAACTTCTTTGGGGTAAATATACTGTTCGTCGGTAGCCATCTTGACGGTTCTTTTCCAAGTACCATCTTCATTTTTCGGATTCACAAGAGGAGATAAACTCAGTGTTCCGTACAATCCTATATTTCCACCCTCGGTAACATTATAGGTATTGTTGGTAACAAAGCCCACTTTGATATATTTGCCTACTTCCTGGTCGAGAGAACCACGCAAAGAAAGACGGTTATACTGTTGTGTAGGTACCACACCTTCTTCATGATAGTAGCCCAAGCCGAAACTGTAGTTGTTTGCCTTACCACCACCCGAAACGCTTACATCGTGACTGGAAACAATACCTGTCTGATAGAATAAATCCTGCCAGTTAGTATCCATATCATCCGATTCATCGATACCGTTAGTATATTTACCGGCAGCTTTACGAAGAGCTGCAAATTCCTTTCCATTCATCATCGGATATTCCTGAGCATCTTTAATACCAAAATATCCATTATAACTTATTTGCGCTTTCTGTTCGGTATAACCTTTATGAGTGGTTACCATAATTACACCATTAGCACCGCGCGAACCATAAATGGCTGTAGACGAAGCATCTTTCAGAATATCGAGGCTCTTGATATCATTCGGATTAATATCAGATAACGAACCGGCAAATGGAATGCCATCCAATACTACCAACGGGTCGTTACTGGCATTGAGCGAACGCGTACCACGCACACGTATCTGCATGGAAGCACCCGGCCTTGAAGAGGTTTGCGACATATCTACACCAGCAACACGTCCTTGCAAAGCGGATGAAATGTTACCCGTCTGTACTGCCCGAAGGTCATCGCCACGCATAGAAGAAATAGAACCGGTAACATCAGAACGCTTTGCCGTACCGTAACCGATAACAACTACTTCTTCCAAAGTTTTTGAATCTTCCTGCAAGGTAATGTTCAATGGGGCAGTTCCTGCCTTTACTTCCTGTGTCACATATCCTATAAAGGAAATAACAAGCACAGCATCCTTCTTTACCTGTAACGTAAAATCTCCATCCAAACCGGTAATAATACCATTGGTAGTTCCTTTTTCTACAACACTGGCACCGATAACTGGTTCACCGAGTGCGTCTTTTACAATACCTTTCACTGTAACATTCTGTGAGAATGCACATAGTGGTATCAGGCATAACAATAATAATAGCCCTAAAGGCTTAAAATAATGATTGGTGCTTTTCATAAAACCATTAATTAAATTAGTGATACAAATTGTTGATTTAAGTCGAGGGGTGTCGCAAAATTGCTTTTTCATGTCTTCATATTATCGAAATTAAAAGTTAAACAATCCTATTATTTAAGGTATTACATGTATTCCTTTTTCAGATATGGCAAATGTAGATTATAAAGAAATGAAACCGCTGTCATGAGGTTACACAAATATAATATGAAGAGTACATAACTTTTCGCTACGTTACAAAACCTTATATATGGGTTACATTCTCATCAGAAAACAAGCAGAGAAACAATACTTTTACAAAAATCAGACTATTTGGAGGCACTTGTAAATCAGCAATTTTTATACTAAGTTTGTATTGCATATCTCATTCATCTAACACTATGAACAGTAAAATAATCAAGTACATCATCATTATACTATTGTTACCGGTAGTTCCGCTAAAAGCGACAGCACAAACGGGAATCTATTACTCTACCAACGGTCAACTCAGTAGTAGCCTCATCAACCAGCTATATCAAGACCATAGAGGTTTTATCTGGATATCTACCGAATTCGGACTGAACAAGTTCGATGGTACTCACTTTATTCATTATAAACACATAGACAATGATTCAACTTCCCTGATTAATAATCATGTAAGAGGTGTTTTCGAAGACAGTTACCGAAATCTATGGATAAGGTGTCTGGGGGGATTGATGCTATACCACCCAGAAACAGACAATTTTGAACTGATAAAAATAGAAGGAAAAGAAGGACGTCATGTAACAAATATCATGGAATTACATAACGGTGAAGTCTGGGGAATCACCACTGGAGATACTATTTTTCGTATAAACCTCACACAAAAAGTAATAGAACCTATTGATGAAATCAACCGGAAACTCCGTTTAAAGAGTTTTAGTTCTATCTACGAAGATACACGTAGGAATCTCTGGTTTATATCAGAGACACAAGGACTCCTTTGCTTTAACCCAAAATCAGAAGAGATACAACACTTCAAATATCCCGATATCCCAGAAAACAACATATCGGCCATCAAAGAAGATCAAAACGGAAATCTCTTTATCGGAACACTAACCAAAGGACTATGCTTATACAACTGGGAAAAGAAGGTATTTCAACCAATTCCATATGAGAATAAGCAAGATCTGCCTATCAAACATCTGGCCTTTACAGAAGGGAAACTATTGATAGGTACGGATGGAAAAGGTATAAAAGCCTACAACCCTGCAACCTACCAAATTGAAGATTATCCAGTCAATGCCGCACCATTCAACTTGGGCACGGCAAAGGTACATAGCATATTGCAAGACAAAGATAAAAACCTATGGTTGGGAATATTCCAAAAAGGTATTGTTTTCCTACCTGCACACAGGGAACGGTTTGAATACATTGGGCACAAGCTACTCCACAATAATCCGATAGGTACAGGATGCATCATGTCCATCTTCAAAGACAAAGATAACCACTTGTGGATAGGAGCAGACAATGAAGGTATCTTTGAGTTAGATACCAATTATAAACAGGTCAGACATTATTCCGGAGATACATCTAGTTCCATATCGAATACAATTACAAGTATTTTCCAGGATTCGGATGGTAATATCTGGTTAGGAGCATACGCCAAAGGTTTGGCTATGCTCAATAAAAAGACAGGTGAATGTAATTACATTCCCCAGCTTCTGCACGAAAAGATTATGAATGTTATTGAAGACGGACAACGCAATCTGTATATTGCTACATTGGGGAGCGGCTTATATACTTACAATTTGGATACAAAAGAACTCCGGCAACACAATGTCCCGCGCCAAGAAGGAGTAGGGCAACAACCAAATGAACTGAGTAATAACTGGGTAAACATCCTTCTTGCAGATCGTAAAGGATTAATATGGATAGGCGGTTATCAGGGAATATCATGTTATGACCCCAAGCAAGACTGTTTCAGTAGGACTAACCAGGTTATACCACGTAGTGTAGGCTATAGCCTCCTCGAAGATAAAGAAGGAAATATCTGGGCAGGTACATCCAGTGGGCTGTATTGCATAAACAATAAGACACAAGAGGTACAAAGATATACCATAGAAGACGGGCTTCCCAATAACATTATTTGTGCAATTTGTGAAGATAGCCAGCAAAATATATGGGTTAGCACTTACAATGGCATAAGTAAGTTTGAAAGAAAAAGAGAATGTTTTATCAATTACTATGCAGGTGACGGACTACAAGGGAATGAATTTACTCATGGAGCCTTCTTTCAGGAGAAGAACGGTAAGATATACTTTGGAGGCAGCGATGGAATCACTTATTTCATGCCAGAGCAGATTATAGAACAGCCGAGAAAGAATGATGTTTATATCACGGACTTCCTTATCTTTAATCAACCTATTAACAAGAATACCTTATCGGGTAATAAACCTATTATTTCAACCGCCGTAATCGATGCTAACATCTTCCGCCTCAGCCATCAGGACAACACATTCTGCATTGTTTTCTCCACATTAAGATATGATAACCCTCAGCAGATAAAATACCAATATAGAATTAAGGAGTTAGGAGAAGAATGGCAAACAACGGAAACAGGAAATAACCAAGTTACTTACAATAAACTTCCACATGGCAAATACACTTTCCAGGTATGCGCCATAGAACATGGTAATACATCGGAAATACGTACCATAAATATCGTTATTACTCCACCCTGGTATTTGTCCGGCTGGGCCTATCTTATTTATTCCATACTATTTATAATAATTGTATTGGGTATTATAAAATACATCCTCGACCGTATCCGCCAACGACAGGAGATGACAGAGCGTAAGCATCAGGAAGAGATTAGTGAAGCTAAATTACAATTCTTTATAAATATCTCACATGAGATACGTACACCGATGACTTTAATCATCAATCCGATTGAAAAATTGCTATCAGAGAACCTTAACCCTGAACTTAACAAAACCTACCTGATGATTTACCGTAATTCCCAACGCATTCTGCGTCTGGTAAACCAGTTAATGGACATGCGGAAAATAGATAAGGGACAGATGTTCATGAAATTCAGAGAAACAGATATCGTAGGTTTCATCGAAGACTTAATCCTGACATTCGAGTACATCGCCAAACAAAAGAACATTCATCTGACATTCATCCATGAAGCCCCTTCATTAAAAGTCTGGATAGATATGAATAACTTCGACAAGATATTGATGAATCTGTTATCAAATGCATTCAAATATACCCCTAATAATGGAGAAATCAATATTACGCTGAAACAAGGCAACAGTAATGTTAATGGGCCACTCAAAGAGTATTTCGAGATCATAATAGAAGATACAGGCATCGGTTTGAAAGAGGACAAGATAGAGCGTATCTTCGACCGTTTCTATCAGATTAATAATGGTTCGGCATATAACAACCTCGGTACGGGAATAGGTCTTCACCTGACACACTCCCTGGTATCTCTTCATCATGGTACTATTACTGCAGAGAATCGCACAGATGGTAAAGGAAGCCGCTTCACCGTGCGCATGCCGTTAGGGAATTCACATCTGGAAGCAAGTGAACTGGAGAGTTTACCCCATATAGAAGAAAAAACTCATATGTTATCTACTAAAGAAAGATTGGAATTTGAGACAGAAATAGCAGACATGGAAAAAGCAACAAGCAAGCCTAAAACCAAATTCAATCTACTGATCGTAGAAGACGAAAAGGAAATTCAGAATTATCTGGTTGAACAATTACAGGATCTCTACAAGATAACAACCTGTAATAACGGCAAAGAGGCATTCAATACAATTCTTTCTACCAAACCCGATCTGGTTATTAGTGACATTATGATGCCGGAAATGGACGGTATTACTTTATGCAAAAAAATAAAACAAAATATAAATATCAATCATGTGCCGGTCATCCTGCTTACAGCAAAAGGTAAACTGGAAGATTATGCGGAAGGTATGGATATCGGTGCCGATGCGTATATGGTAAAACCGTTCAATGTTGAAATCCTTAGAAAGACTATCAGCAATCTTATCACCAATCGAAAATTGCTCAGGAATAAATTCAGCGGTATGCAGCAGCAGGAAGAAAAACTGGAAGTTCTGAATATAAAATCTACGGATGAAATTCTGATGGAGAAAATTATGAAGATCATTAATGATAATCTGGCAGAACCTACACTGGATGTAGAAATGTTAGCTAAAAACGTTGGGCTGAGCCGGGTACATCTCTACCGGAAATTAAAAGAGCTGACTAATCTCAGTACCAGAGATTTCATCCGAAGTATCCGCATCCAGCAGGCAGCCAAGCTCCTAAAGAACAAAAAGATGAATATATCGGATATAGCCTATTCCGTTGGATTCAACAATTTGTCGCATTTCTCCAACTCCTTTAAGGAACAGTTTGGTATGTCCCCTAAAGAGTATATGTTGAAGTATGGTGAATCGGAACTGAATTAATGGTAGGAGTTCCGATATTCCTGCGGGGTAAGTCCTGTTACCTTTTTGAATAAACGGTTAAAGTAGGAATAGTCATCAAAAGAAAGAGAAAAAGCCACGTTCTTCACAGACATCTCATCTGTTACCAGAATGAGTTGTGCCTTTTCTATTTTCTTCTGATTGATATATTTTGAAGGGGTCACACCAGTTTCTTTTTTGAATAAACGGATAAAATGATCTTTTGACAAACATGAATTCTCAGACAGAGTTGTCAGGTCTATAGCCTCATAGATATGTTTGCGTATATAAAGAATAGCTTTCTCTATTCGATCGTCCTTTGTCTCCACTTTAACTTGCGCACGCTTTAAGAAATGTGCCAGTAACTGATATACAATACCACGTGATTCAACCTTATCACATAATGCACGCTGCTTGTTCTTCAGAAGATTCTCCATCAACGTTGAGTTATTATCATAAGTCGAGGGGTCCGATTTAGGCAAACTCATATGAGGATTTATCGCACACAAACGTTGAAACAACGCAAGGTCCAAATCACCGGCAGGTATCTCTACCGGAAATTCCCACTCATCCAATAAATTCGTATCTGATTGATGCTCTTCATAAATATGCAGGTAATAATGGCAGAAATAAGAATTGCATATATAGCTATGTATAGTAAAAGCCGGGATGAAATACAAATAATTTGGTTTCAGAATTTGTATACCTCCCGATAGTTGTATCTGGGCAGTACCTTCTGTTATATAGTACAGGCGCGTGAACGGACTATTTACGTTTTTCCAGTTCCAATCTGCATTGTGTACAGCCAAACCGACATTCAGCACCAAAGGGTGCAATTTATCAACCAATGAAGCCATAGTATATAGTATTTAGTAACTTGATAAAGGTAAGCGATTTTATTAAGTCTTCAAAACGGTTATCGATATTCTCTATATAAAAATCGTTATTATCCTACCATAAAAGGTATTTTCTAACAAAATCATCGATATATTCCAATACAAGCACTTTTTAATCCTATCAAAGCTACTAATTAATCCATATCTTTGCAATGTACAATAGAAACAAAATTAATACCTATGAGAACCAAAATTTTATTAGCATCTTTAGCTCTTTCGATAGGAACATTATCTGCTCAAAACTATCAGGTTCCGGTATCGGAAAAAAATGAACCCATGATGAATGGTAGATTCCAACCTACATGGAGTTCACTGGAGACTTATCAAGTTCCCGAATGGTTTAGAAATGCCAAATTCGGAATCTGGGCACATTGGGGACCACAGTGTGTGGAAGGTTCGGGCGACTGGATGGCACGTTCCATGTATCTGGAAGGATCAGCGGAGTATAAGTATCATGTAGAACACTATGGCCATCCCTCTGAAGTGGGTTTCAAAGACATTATTCCTTTATTTAAAGCTGAAAAATGGAACCCGGATAAATTGGTTGAATTCTATAAAAAGATAGGTGCACAATATTTTTTCGCTTTAGGCAACCATCACGATAATTTCGACCTTTGGGACAGCAAATATCAGGCTTGGAACTCAAAGAATATGGGACCTAAACGCGATATTCTGGCAGAATGGGAACAAGCTGCACGCAAGTATGAACTTCCATTCGGTATCAGTTTCCATGCCGACCATGCCTGGACTTGGTACGAGCCCTCTCAACGTTATGATAGAAACGGCCCCAAAGCCGGTGTTCCTTACGATGGCACACTGACAAAAGCTGATGGTAAAGGCAAGTGGTGGGAAGGATACGATCCGCAGGATTTATATGCGCAAAATCATCCGATGAGTAAAGGAAGTTGGGTAGACGGTATGATACATAGCCAATGGGCCTGGGGAAACGGAGCATCTTTACCAACTCAAGAATATTGTACTAATTTTTATGACCGCACGGTAGATGCTATCAATCGTTACAATCCTGATCTCATCTATTTTGATGTAACAGTAGTTCCATTCTACCCTATCAGCGATGCAGGATTGAAGATCGCAGCTCACTTCTACAATCATAATATGGCCACTCATAAAGGGAAACTGGAGGCTGTCATGCTGAGTAAGATATTGGATGAAAACCAACGCAAAGCTATAGTCTGGGATGTAGAGCGCGGGGCACCCAATGAGATTATGGAGCAACCATGGCAATCCTGCTCATGCATTGGAGGATGGCATTACAATACATCTATCTATGAGAATAACTGGTATAAATCTGCGGCAGATGTTGTAAAACTATTAGTTGACATCGTAAGTAAAAATGGTAATCTGCTGCTCAGTGTTCCATTACGAGCTGATGGTACCTTTGATGAAAAGGAGGAGAAAATATTGAATGAGTTTGGCGACTGGATGAACATTAACAAAGAAGCCATCTTTGATACTCGTCCTTGGGAAATATTCGGTGAAGGACCGATAGCTGAAGCAGATATTAAAATTAATGCACAAGGATTCAATGAAGGATCATATAGCAAAGCGACGGCACAGGAAATTCGCTTCACACAGACTAAGAAGGACTTATACGCTACGGTTTTGGCTTGGCCAACAGAAAAGCAAATACTCATCAAGTCATTGTCTGATGAAAGTAAATTGTTCCCTGGTAAAATTAGCAGAGTGGAATTATTAGGTTATGGCAAAGTTTCATTCACACGTACGGACAAAGGGTTACTTATAAATATGCCTGATAAACAGATTAATAAGATTGCTCCTGTATTCAAAATAAAGAAATAACTCACACTAAATAAAAAGATTGGTTTATCGGCTTTTTTAAGTCGATAAGCCTCAACTATACCTTAAAAAAACAATAATCAATTAAGAATTTATGAAAAACCAATTAACGTATGGACTTTTACAGTCAATGAAAATCAGACTGATTTTATTGATTTGTTGTTTGTCTGGCGCCACTTGGGCACAGACTCAGAGTAATGTCAATGGGCTGATAACAGATTCATCCGGTGAACCGCTAATAGGTGTCAGCATTCAAGTAAAAGGCACTACACATGGTACTATTTCTGATTTAGATGGTAAATTCATGTTGTTAGCTAAGACTGGTGATATCCTTCGTATCAGTTACGTAGGTTATACTCCTCAAGAGATCAAGTTAACAGGTAACCAGCAATTGCGTATCATAATGGAAGAAGATACAAAAAGGCTGGAAGAAGTCGTAGTTGTGGGATATGGCACCCAGAAGAAAGTAAACCTGACCGGATCAGTGTCTTCGATCACAGCAGACGAACTGGCCAATAAACCTGTTATGAGTACAGCTCAAGCATTGGCAGGTTTAGCACCAGGATTAAGTGTACTACAAACTTCCGGCCGACCGGGAACAGGGGCTACAGTAAAAATACGTGGTACAGGTACTTTCTCAAATGCCGGAACAGACCCGTTAGTTCTGATTGATGGGCTATCAGGCAGTATTGATGACGTAGATCCTAATGATATTCAAAGCATCTCTTTCCTGAAAGATGCTGCTTCAGCTTCTATCTATGGTAACCGTGCAGCTAATGGTGTTATCTTAATTGAAACAAAGAAAGGGGTGCAAGGGAAGACTACGATTTCCTATAGTAACTCATTCGGTTGGCAACGCCCGACGGAACTACCGGATTTTCTTCCATCATGGGAATATGCAGAGTATTATAATATGGCCATGCATAATATGGGAAGACAAGATGCCTATCTCCCCGAACAGATACAAAAATTCCGGGACGGATCAGACCCGGACAATTACCCGAATGTCAACCATCTAAAATGGTTACTGGAATCAGGATCAGGATTCCAACATCAGCATAACATAAGCATACAAGGAGGTAATGCCACTACAAGTTATAATCTGTCAGTGGGATATCGCAATCAGGAAGGTATGACAGCCAGAACTTCAAATGAACGTATGACAGCCCTATTCTCGATGAAAAGTGAAATAGCAAAAGGGCTTACCTTGAACTTAAACATCAACGCCTACAACAATAAATATAATGCACCTAATGGTGAACCTCAAAGTATTGACGGTATGATAGGATATACGGTACGTCAAGGTCCTATTTATGCAGGAAAAAAAACAGACGGAAGTTTCGGTTATCAGGACAATTATAGTCCGGAAGCATGGCTTGCCAGCGAATCTTTTGTGCAGAATATCAATCGGAATATCAGTGCTTCCGGACAGCTAAAATGGGATACCCCTGTAGCAGGACTTTCATTTACAGGAAAAGCCGGAGTTAATTATTGGACTAAGTATGATAAAGCGTATCGTGCAGATACCTATTTTGACGAAACTAAAACAGTAGGGCCGGCTACCTTGAATGTTTGGACAGCTAACAACACATATACCACCTTTGAGGCATTAGCTACTTATGAAAAACAAATAAAGAATCATAGCTTTAAGCTATTAGCCGGTACATCAGTAGAACAATCCGCTAACAGAGGTTTGGAAGGCTATAGAAATACATTCCCCAATAATTATCTCTATGAATTGGGATCAGGAGATAAATCAACAGCCACCAATAACAGTTCGTTAGAAGAATATGCATTACTATCTTTCTTCGGACGCATCAACTATTCATTTAAAGACCGTTATTTGCTGGAAGCAAATTTACGCTATGACGGTTCTTCACGCTTTGCAGACGGACACCGTTGGGGACTTTTCCCATCAGTTTCCGCAGGTTGGAGAGTTTCGGAAGAAGATTTCTGGAAGAATTCCGGTGTATCCAATGTTTTTGATAACCTGAAGCTACGCGCATCTTATGGTGTATTGGGAAATCAAAATATTGGTGTATACCCCTATCAACAAACATATAATCTGGGACATGATTATCCTTTCGGTAATCCTGCGGCACTGCAATCAGGTGCTTACATGTCAGTTTACAATAATCCTGAAATCACATGGGAGAAAACAGCTATTACTGATATTGGACTGGATTTTAGTTTATTCAACGGTGCATTTAGCGGTACGGTAGATTACTTTTATAAATATACTTCAGATATTCTGGCACCAGTAGAAGTATCCAGCATCATGGGACGTTCAGTAGGACAATCCAATGTAGGAGCTGTATCGAATAAAGGTATCGAAGTGAATTTAACTTATAACGGACGAATCGGAAACAGTTTCCGTTTCAGTATTTCTCCCAATTTTACTTGGGTAAAAAATGCCGTTGAGAAGCTGGCCAATGGTGCTACAGAAGAAATCAACAACAACCGTATTGTTGGGCAACCTATCGGCATTATCTATGGATATGAAACAGATGGTTTATTTGTAGACCAAGCAGAAATAGATGCAGCCCCTGAGCAATTGGTCGGCAAATCGAACTTGAAACCGGGATATGTGAAATACAAAGATATCAGCGGACCGGATGGTGTACCCGATGGCAAAGTAGATGCACAATATGACCGTACTGTATTAGGAAGCACAACTCCGAAATTCTATTATGGCTTAAATCTATCTGCCTCTTATAAAGGGTTCGATTTCTCAGCTTTACTACAAGGCTTAGGAGGCCATAAGCGTCTGATAGGTTCTTACATGGCCTATGCATTCTATAATGGAGGACAAATACAGAGATGGCAGGCAGACAATTGCTGGACAGAAGCAAACCCTGATAAATGGGCTGAATATCCTCGCCTGGAAACTTTAAACATGAATAATACAAACCTCCAAACATCTGATTATTGGGTACGTAATGCCAGTTTTCTGCGTTTAAAAAATGTGCAAATAGGATATACTCTACCTAAAGTATGGACAAAGAAAGTCGGATTGGAGAATGTGCGCATTTATATAAGTGGCCAGAACCTCTGCTCTTTCAACAGCTTCTATAAAGGGTGGGATCCCGAAAATGAAATAGGTACAGGAGATTCTCCATCGTATTATCCTATCAATAGCATTTATTCATTTGGATTTAATCTCAAGTTCTAAGTTAACCATTCAATACAGAATAATATGAAAAAGATATATCATACATCAGGAATTACAAAAGCCTGCTTATTAACTTTGGCACTATCGTTCGGTGCAATGAGTTGTACGGATTTATTAGATAAAGAACCTCCTTCAGCTATTTCTGATGGAAGTTTTTGGACCGGTGAAGGTGACGCAATGTTAGCACTAACAGGATGTTATCGCTTTCAAACGGGATGGTCACATGACGACTTTGCTACTCCCCAGGGCTTACTTTACTTAGATTTCGCCGGAGGTAATGGTACTGAAAAAGAAAACTTTTCCACTCTGATGGCCAGTTCCAACACAGTAGCTACTAATAGCAATCTTTATTGGTTTTGGGCAAATGCTTATACTCAGATAGCAAAGTATAACACTTTTCTGGATAACATTGGGAACTGCCCAATGGATGATGTCAAAAAGGTAGCCTGGTCTTCTGAAGTAAAATGCCTCCGTGCTTATTTCCTATTTAATCTGGCCTTTTATTATAAAGATGTTCCTATGCCATTGACGACTTTATCAGTAGAAGAGGCAAACTCCATTTCACAAACTTCTCAAGCAGATGTATATACTCAAGTAGAAAATGACCTTAAAGATGCCATTGTTATATTACCGACAGAATATCCATCGGAGGAATATGGCCGCTTTACCCGTGGTGCTGCAAAAACACTTTTAAGCCGTCTTTACCTTGCTCAGGAGAGATGGGATGATGCAGCTAAGATATTAAAAGAGGTGATTGATTCGGAGATATACGAATTAGACCGTAGGAATGGTGAAGAAAGCTACGATAAACTCTTTCAAATAGGTGGTGAGTATAGTCCTGAAATGATATTTTGCATTATGGGAGTGAAAGATATGTATACGAACTCACGTTATCAATATCTGTATCCCGAAGTAGCTTATGGAGGATGGCATCAGTTTTCACCTTACAATGAATTGGTAAAAGAATACTTCTGTATAGATGGAAAGGATATCAAAACTTCGGAAGTGTATGACGAAAATGATCCTTATGTCAATCGTGATTTACGTTTGTACGCTTCTATATTCTTGCCACCGTTAGGAAGCTATTCCGGAACTAAATATAATGATATCATATATGACTGTTTTAAAGGTGCCAATACAGCGGATAGTTATAATAAATTCACCTTATTCAACGGATATTGTCCTAAGAAAGGATGCGATCCTTCTATTATTAATAATTTAGGTTCTACGCCTACCTATACTCCGATTATGCGCTATGCTGAGGTACTTTTAAGTTATCTGGAAGCATTGAATGAATCTCAACCAAGTGCCATAGATCAGGATATTCTGGACCTTACCATTAATGATATTCGCAATCGCGTAAAACTGACAGACATAAAAAAAGCAGATGTACCGACACAAGAACTCGTGCGCGAAGCTATCCGCAAAGAAAGACGTGTTGAATTAGCTTTTGAAGGTTTACGTTATTATGATGTATTACGTTGGGAAATTGCAGAAAAAGAATTAAATCATACATTTACAGGAGTTAAACTATCAGATGATCCCAATGCCCGTAATTATCGAGGGAGCGGAACAGCTGCTTCTCCTGTTGATGAGAATATGTATTATCAGTTTGAGAAGCGTACATGGTCATCTCACAATCGCTATTTCCCAATACCACAGAATGATTTGAATGTCAACAAAAACCTCAAACAGAACACAGGATACAATTAGTTTTCAAATCTACAGATAACTAAGTTATTAATAGGTATGGTTAAGTATCCGGATTTTTTCCGGATACTTAATTTAGTATAAGGGTTTTCTTAATGTAACAAGATTATGAAAGATAAAGGATACAAAATAAAAGAATATCATTGTCCCGTGAAGAGATATTGCCAGACCATGGATTTAAAAAACAATCCTGATTTAATTGCAATGTACAAGAAATGTCACAGCCAAACAGAAGCTTGGCCGGAAATCAGAGAAGGTATTCGTTCAGTAGGTATTTTAGAAATGGAAATATATATAGCAGGACCAAGGCTATTCATGATTGTAGAAACACCACTCGATTTTGATTGGAAAACTGCCATGGATAAATTATCTCACTTACCCAGGCAAGCAGAGTGGGAAAATTATGTATCCAGATTCCAAGAGTGTGTCGCAGAAAGTACTTCGACTGAAAAATGGAAATTAATGGAACGAATGTTTTATCTATACGAATAAAATACTTTAAAAGAATAAATACGAGATGACTATCTAAAATTCTCGTAACTGAAATGTATCATATTTGTTACCATTTCTTCAATTTGCCGCAAAAAGTATGAAACGCAATGTCTTTACTTTTGCGGCAAATTCATTAACGTATCATAACAAGTATGAAACACTTTTTTAGAGTATTTATACTCTTATTCTTATTTACAGCGGTCAGTAATCTGATAAAAGCTGACGAGAAAACAAACGTAGTAAGACAAGGCACTGTACGCGGTCGTATCATCGACACTTCAAAGCAAACCCTTCCGGGTGCCTCCGTTTATATTGAAAAGCTACATGCCGGTGTGACGAGTGACGTCAACGGCTTCTACACTTTCCCAAATCTGGAACCGGGAACTTACACCGTAAAAGTAAGTTATGTAGGCTACTCACCTGTGGAATTGAAAATAACGATTCCCGAAGGACGTACTTTAGAGAAAGACGTTATGCTGAACGAAGGAGTTGAACTTCAGGAAGTAGTAGTAGGTGGAGCCTTCCAAGGACAACGCCGCGCTATTAATTCACAGAAAAACAGTCTCGGTATCAAGAATGTGGTTTCTGCCGACCAGGTAGGAAAGTTTCCGGACTCTAACATTGGAGATGCATTGAAACGTATTTCAGGCATCAACGTACAGTATGACCAGGGCGAAGCCCGCTTCGGACAAGTACGTGGAACAAGTGCAGATATGAGTTCCGTCACCATCAACGGCAACCGGGTTCCTTCTGCTGAAGGCGACACACGTAATGTACAGCTCGACCTGATTCCTGCGGATATGATACAGACCATTGAAGTAAATAAAGTCGTTACCCCGGATATGGATGCCGATGCTATCGGCGGTTCCATCAATTTAGTAACCAAGAATTCTCCTTATAAACGTTTCATCAGTGCCACTGCCGGAACGGGTTACAACTGGATTAGCGATAAAGCACAGTTGAATTTAGGATTTACTTACGGCGACCGTTTCTTCAACGACAAACTGGGAGTCATGCTTTCCGCTTCTTACCAGAACTCGCCTTCCGGTTCGGATGATGTTGAGTTCGTATGGGACAAGGATGTAGAAACCGGAGAACTCTGCATCACCGACTACCAGGTTCGTCAATACTACGTTACGCGCGAGCGTCAAAGTTACTCCGCTGCCCTCGACTGGGACATTAACGAAAACCACAAACTCACCTTCAAAGGCATCTTCAATAACCGCAATGACTGGGAAAACCGTTATCGTCTCACCGTGAAAGGTATCAATCTGGAAGAGGATGACAACGGTAACGAATATTGTTCTATCAATAACAAAGGTACCATGCGTGTACAGACCAAAGGTGGTACGCCTGATAATCGCAACGCTCGCCTGGAACGCCAACGCACCATGGACTTTACCCTCGGCGGTGAGCACCTCTTCGGCAAGCTTGATACAAGATGGAGTGTCAACTATGCCAAAGCCAGCGAAGAACGTCCCAACGAACGTTACATCGACTATCAGTTGAAGAAACAGAAGTTCAATATGGACCTGAGCGATGAACGCAAACCACTGCTTACTCCACAAGAAGGTTCAACGATGTATCTGAATGATGATTTCAGTCTAAAAGAAGTGACCGAACAACAAGAAGACATTCAGGAGAAAGACTTTAAGTTCAAACTCGACTTCAGCCTACCACTAACAAAAGGAGAATTTGGAAATCACCTGCGCTTTGGTACCAAAGTAGTGCATAAGACTAAGAACAAGGAGATTGACTTCTACGAATATACCCCACTGGATGAAAAAGGTTTCGACAAAGCCAGCCTGGCTGCTGCAGTTGACCAGAACCGTGATGGTTACATTCCGGGAGATCAATATAAAGTAGGTAGCTTCGTTAGCAAAGAGTATTTGGGAGAACTTGACCTGAATAATGCAAGTCTGTTCGAAAAGGATCAAGTGCAAGAGGAACTCGCCACCAATTTTAACGCTAAAGAAACCGTTGCAGCAGGCTATCTCCGTTTCGACCAGAAACTTGGCAAGAAATGGGATCTGATGCTCGGATTACGTCTGGAAAATACACATGTGAAATATTCCGGCAGCCAGTTTGATGCAGACGAAGAAAAGACAACCCGTACACCCTACGAATCTGACAGTTACCTGAATGTACTTCCCTCCGTTCTGGTAAAGTATGATGTAAACGATGACTTCAAGGTACGTGCTTCATTCACTAACACCATTGCACGTCCCAAGTATTCCGCCCTGGCACCTAACATCACAATTAAACGCAGTGACAACGAAATTTCTCTCGGTAATCCGGGATTAAAGCCGACACTTTCCTACAACTTCGACCTGAGTGGTGAATACTATTTCAAAAGTATCGGCCTCGTCAGTGCCGGTGTCTTCTACAAGAAGATCAACGACTTCATTGTAGACCAGACTTTGCGCAATTATAATTATAATGGAACTACTTATACCAAATTCAGTCAGCCGCGCAACTCCGGCAATGCCGATCTGCTGGGTGTGGAAGTAGCCTACCAACGCGATTTCAGTTTCATCGCCCCGTCATTGAAATGCATTGGTTTCTACGGAACATACACCTATTCTTATTCCCGGGTAGATAACTTCAACTTTGAAGGACGCGAGAATGAAAGCGATCTGCGCCTGCCGGGATCTCCGGAGCACACAGCCAATGCTTCACTCTTCTTTGAGAAGTCAGGGTTGAGTATCCGCCTTTCTTACAACTATGCATCCGCATTCATCGACGAAATGGGTTCGGAAAAGTTCTATGACCGTTACTACGATGCTGTGAATTATATGGATGCCAATGCCAGCTATACTTTCGGCAAGAAACTGAAAACAACCTTTTATGCCGAAGCAAACAACCTGCTGAACCAACCTTTACGTTACTACCAAGGCACCAAAGACCGTACGATGCAAAGCGAACATTACGGCATAAAGGTAAATGCAGGCGTGAAAATCAATTTCTAACCGGCATAGCGCCGGAGCAAAGTTTCCCTTCGGCACGAAAACCGGTAAACCACTTAAGTAACAATCAAAAAAAACACCATAATGAAAAAAGTATTATTTCTCCTTTTAGTTATCCTTTTCAGCAATTGGGCAACCGCACAGATAGCGGATTATTCCATATTTGATAAGAAATTCAATTTCTATGTAGCCAATGACCTCGGTCGTAATGGCTACTACGACCAAAAAAACATAGCCGAGTTGATGGGAACTATGGCTGAAGAAATAGGTCCCGAATTTGTAATCGCCACCGGAGATATACATCATTTTGAGGGCGTACGCAGCGTAAATGATCCGCTGTGGATGACAAACTATGAGCTCATCTACTCCCATCCGGAACTGATGATTGACTGGTTTCCCGTACTTGGCAATCACGAGTATCGTGGTAACACACAAGCAGTATTAGATTACACCAACATCAGTCGCCGCTGGACCATGCCCGCCCGTTACTACACAAAAGCATTTGAGGACAAAGGAATCACTATCCGCATCGTCTGGATAGACACAGCCCCCATGATGGACAAATACCGCAATGACTCCGCCACTTATCCCGACGCGTGCAAACAAGACTTGCAAAAACAACTCTCCTGGATTGATTCGGTGCTGACCAATGCCAAAGAAGACTGGATTATCGTAGCCGGACACCACCCCATCTATGCAGAGACTTCAAAAGACGACAGCGAACGCCTGGATATGCAGAAGCGACTCGATCCGATACTCCGTAAGCACAAAGTAGATATGTATATCTGCGGGCACATTCATAACTTTCAGCATATCCGCATACCGGGAAGCAATATCGATTACATTGTCAACTCAGCCGGTTCCCTTGCCCGTAAAGTGAAACCGACAGAAGGAACCATATTCTGCAGTCCTGAACCGGGTTTCTCTGTAATATCTGCGAACAAGAAAACGCTGACGCTACGAATGATCGACAAAAAAGGAAACATACTGCATGCCGTAACACGCAACTCACAGTAAGCTTTTCACAAAGATGCAAGGGTGTTTACTCTAACTGCAAAGTTAATGGGCAGGGAGTAGACACCCTTGCATCTTTTCTTTTTACTTCTCTAAAAGAAAAGCATTAATTGGAAGACTCCTGATAATTCTTATACCAGTCTGTGTAGTCCTTGCCACTCGATTCTACCCATTTCTCGAAATCAGGATATTCTTTATCTATCATCACTGTCTCCGTGACAGGAGTGAAAGTACCGGGTATCGAAATGGCAAACGGGTGTTTCCCATCCTTATTTACATAGTAAGCATCCGCCTCTTTACCTATCTGATCAGAATTTGCCAAGTTAGTAGCTTTAGCCTTTGGCAAATGCACTTCAGTACGATTGTCTTTTCCAGATCCCTCATAGTCCACAATGATATAAGGATTCAATACTGAGTTTCCAACTTTTAGGGCATCCTTCTTCATGACACCAGCAGCAAATGTACGGGTAATCACGAACTTCTGATTTCTTACATCCATAGCATTGGGAAAGAGAATAATAGAATTAGTTTGTGTTTCATCCACAGCACCAGACGGCAAAACGATTTCGCCACGTTGATCTGTAGCATACTGTACGGCAAACGCATTCCTGTTGGTAGCAGCATCATCCCTTTGTACCGGTTCGTAGGTTTCTTTCACCTCACTCACGTAATTGTCTTTATTGAAGGTAATAGAACGATGGTATTCTATGATAACATCATTCAGGTCATAGTCACCTCCCGAAGGCCAGATATCCTCATAGGCAAAAGACAAATAAGTGTTCTCGGTTTCAGAGACTTCCGGTTCATCCGGATCTATGACAGGACGGTCAGGATCAAAAATAGCTTCATTCGGATTAGCGTCAATGCAGAAGAGGACATCTTCATAGCTGGTGTCTCCACCGTCTTCTACGCCATAAACCACAGTACCACCCTCTGCTGTAAGAGAGATAAAGCGGGCTTGCTGACCTTCATAATTCTTATTCCATTCTTTATTGGAGTAAACAAAACTCTTTTTTGTATTTATGGCATCGTCAAGATCATCTTCACCACATTTAAAGCCGTCGGCAATAATAAAGTAACCGATGGTATACCCTGCAGGAAACTTGGTGGAAAGGTGACCTTCATTATCTTGGAAAAGAAGCTGTACCCTCTGGTTCGTTTCCAAAGGAGCATTCTTTTTACCATAATCATAATAACCACCTGATTGTTGTCCTGCGTATTTTTTTGAATAAGGTACATTACCTGTAATCGAAGCATTCGGGAAGATAACGATTTTCGTCACTCCACTGGGAGTATCAGGACATTCATTGGTCTTATAATAATAGTATCCCACTACGTTCTGATTCCAGCCGGATTCAGTTAAAAAAGTGAAGAACAGTTCGGCATCTGTCACGGTTACGGTTTGACCGTGTTCATCCTGATAAGTCTCTGCAATAGTAGTATTGACACGCTCAGTATCTCTCACATAATTTCTATTATCCAGATTACCGGGCTTAGTACTTTTACCTTTCCACAAAGCCTTCTGTACGTTACTGATAAACTTATTGCTAAGTTTACCTTTCTCAATCAGGCCATTAATATCCTTAGCTTTCCCATACCTGTCATCAATCTCCACCAAGGAATACACTTTCTGTGCATTATTGACTGTAACTAACTCCAGTTTTGACTTCGCCCGTGTAGCAGCTGCCGCCCGCGAAACAGCGTCCGTCTCGTTCACCGTCACCTTTCCATTCTCCACATCCGCTTCCACACACATGGGAACACCCCAGGTAGGCGAGAAAACATACACAACTTTAGCAGCCGTAGGCAATTCCACATCGCCAACGAAACGTCCTTTTGCATCCGCAAATATTTTATAAACTGGTTCACCCTGAATAACGAACGAGCCTGTTTCATTATAAGAGACTGGATCTTCTGTAAAGATTTCTATTAAGGCATTACTGCCAATCTCCCCATAGTTGACCTCGAACGCCACATTAGTAGTTGTGGTAAAATCGAAGTATTCACTTTCCGGCTTTAATACGGTCGGATCCTTACCAGGATCATAAACATCTTTATCCATGCATCCTGCCAGTGCGAGCATAGCGAAACACGCACCCATTCCAAGTAATTGATTAACTCTCATCATTTGGTTTATGTTTGTAAAAAAATAGTAGGTTCTCGTTTATCCTGCAAAGATAAAAAATACAATAAATGTATCCAAATAATCAAGGACAAAGTTGCATTTATTATTCATAATATTTATTTTTAGGAAAAGTAGCATAAAAAAGTCATTATTTGGACCTATTTCCCTTCTGTAAGTTTAAGCCGGATAAAGTATAATATCAGACAAAAGAAGAAAGAATATCAGTAGAAAGCACTACATTTGTCGCATTAAAAATACAAACGCTATGAAGAACTTATCTCTCTTTCTGCTACTTTGCCTATTGTTTGTCGCATGTGCCAAAGATGAAGACAAAGAACCGATTCTGGTTACCGACATCGTAATGCCCACACAAGCCAGCTTCAAGCCTGGTGATCCGGTCACAATCAAAGCACAAGGTTTCCAACCCGATGATGACATTATGTTCGAAATCTATTGGCCGCTCCCCGATGAACCTGCCTTGAACTATCAAGGATATGCCCTCGGAGTATCACCCGTTATGATAGAGCAAACCGCTACAAGCATCACCTTCCTGGCGCCCGGCCACTATCCAGCTTCAACCACCAAGGTACGTCTGCGCCGCTCCAGAGACATCATGACACTTGGTGAGATCGCTGTCACCAGTGGTGAAGCACCCAAAGAGTTCCAGCTCTATGGCATCGCCAACTCCCACTCCAGCACGAGTTATGATAATTGCATCGAACACATAAGCCTCACGGATGGCAACACTAAGGGCATCTTGGATCTAACAGAAGACCAGAAAGATTTCTCCTGCGTAGCAAATGTTCCTGAGAGTCAGAACCTCTGCGGAATACAGACTAAAGACGGAGTGCGCCGCGTATTCAGCTACGACCTCTCCATGCGTTTCTGGCAAGATATGGGACTCGAAAATATATTGACCCTGTGCAATGGCAACAGCTCCATAATAGCCGTAAGACAAATATCCCCCAATGAAGTAGTGTTGGCATCTATCGGATCCTGGCCCTATACCCGCAACACAGATCTGGCTCCAACCCGCAAATACAAGCTGCCTGCAAATATAAATCCCGAATCCCTGACACGCTATCCCGGCGTACAGGGCAGTACCAGCCAATTGCTACTCGCAGCCGATAACGGAAACAACAGCTTTACCCCCATCGTACTGGATTTAAGACAAGGTAGCGAGAAAGTATATCCCGATGAATCGATACAGGCTACAGCACTCATTCCTTTCTGGACAGTGATCCACGGAAAAGATACCGGAACCACCAAGTATGTACGTACTGGTGGATACGCCGTAGTTCGAGCTGATAATGGTCAGACCGAACTACGTATTTGGGATTCAACGGAGATGAAGCTGGAAGAGCCTTTCGCCACATTCCCCAATTCGGCACGTTCAGTAACCATGCTTGCCCAAGATACAGAGACGATGAAAATCTATGTATTGTTTGACACCAACCGGAGCGGCAGACTGATTTACGCTTACGACTTAGTAAAGAAGGATTGGCAACGGGTTCCTGACAACTATCCTTATTCGGAAATAGTAATGGCACGATAAAAAACTAAAGTAAATGCTCCTATATGCAGATGGTAAATATTTACAAAAACAAACGTTTGTGAGTTCAGTCGTATATTTAGGGTATCTCAGTCCTATACTTAGGGTACCTCAGTTCCATACTTAGATAGCCTAAGTATAGGACTGAGATACCATCATTACAACTCATCTGATAATCAACCGTTTACAGAACGCACTCTCAGCTTTAATAAATTAAGACAAAAGAGCTATTAAAGATGATAAATTACTTCATCTACTGTCGGGTTATGAGCTAAATTGATACGCGGACAAGGCGGACGAACGCGGATTTTATAAGGCTGAAAGCCTGAGATTACATAGCGTAGGGCAACGCCCTACGTGATTATGTATATCTCTATTTAAGCCCTGAAAGGGCGCAATCAAGCATACACGCTTTATCTCGCCCTTTCAGGGCTCAAAAATGGGGATGTATATTACGTAGGGCGATGCCCTACGCTATATAATGCAAGCCTTTCAGGCTTAAAATTCAGCCCGATAAATTATCATTTAGCTCATTATTATTCCGTTATGATCTGAAATGATTAACCTAATACAAGCACCCGAACATCCAAAGAGGTATTCTGTTGCCATTGCCAGTCTCGATGTCATCAATAGCAAGATAACTATTCGGTAGGTCTGCTATCTGATCGAACTGCGCAGAGAGTTTATTGATGTTCGGTTTGAAGGGAACATTCCCGGCAATAACCATCAAGAGTTTCTTGATCTTCTACGCGGTGGTGTAAGTCGGTTGCAGCAAGTTTTTTATGATAGGAATTTACCAAAGGCTGAATATCTACATAATCCATAATGAAATCAATTAATAAGTTTTGATTGCAAATACAACAAAACACTTTTGAAAAAGCGAATTCTTCTAAGATATTCACCTTTGCAAAAGTGTTTTATTGTATAATGTCTTTTTGAGCATTTCGCAGCGAAGAGGCACACATCTACGTAGAAGACACCGGAAGCCGCTTACAGTAGTACTGCCTTGTGCCGAGAAAGTTATTTCTTCCCCCGAAGATCATCCTTAGGTATCGTCGTCTCACTACCATCTCGCGTAGCAATGTAGTGGGGCGACATGATTTCTATACCTTCTTCATTAAACCGATCCTGAATATTCTGATGCAAATCAGAATAAACCTGTGCCAACTGATTGGCATCTTTAATGTATGCATTCACCTGATAGACCGGATAATAATCCTGAAGTGATGTTTCCAACACAAACGGACGCGGATCATCCACTACTCCGGGAGTATTCAGCGCCGCTTCAATCAGAAGCTGATGTGTCTTCCGCCAGGGAACATCATAACCGATGCTCACTTCCGAATGGATAATCAATCCGTAATCACGTGCCGACTGGCTGAAGTTCACCGTATGCGAAGACATGATAAAAGAATTCGGAATCGTAACCACCTCATTCTTCGGCGTACGGATACGCGTTACCAACGGTGTTTTCTCAATCACATTTCCCGTTGTATCATTCAGCTTAATACGGTCACCCAACTTAAACGGACGCATATACGTGATAACCAGTCCTGCAATGATATTCCCGATCACTGTACTCGATCCCAGCGAAACAATCAATCCGACAAAGACTGATATTCCCTGGAAGACACCCGATTTGGAGCCCGGCAGGTAGGGATAGATCATGGCAATCATAAATGCATAAAGCAGAAAGCGTACTATGTGGAACGTCGGCATAGCCCAGTCGGCATAGAAACCGCCTATCTTCAGCCGTTCCGACTGTATTTCACTGGCAAGATAACGAACCAACCGCACCAGATACTTCACGGCAAGCCATATCACAAAGATGGTAAACAAGTTGGGAATATACTCCACTATACCCAGGAAGATACTCTTTATCGGATCCCAGATATACGAGAACAACTTATAAGCGAGATCTTTGGTTTGAGGGAATATAGCAAAGAGCAATGGCACCGTCAGAATCAACTGAAGCAGCATGACGGCATAGCGCAGCAGACTTGCCAGGAAGACAAGCAGGTTTACCTGCTTCTGCGTGTCCAGCAACTCATAATCCTGAATAGAAATAGGTTTTAGTTTAGTATCTTTCAGACGTTGAATACGGGCTTTCAGCTTATTGAACAGCCAGATAGTGAGCTTAAACAACAGGAACTGACCTACAATTACAAGAATAAAATAAAGAATACGCTTACCAAGCTGCCAAAGACTATGCTCATCCTTCATGACCTTCAGCTTGTCCACTATCACTTTCCGCTTGGCAGCCGCCAACTGGTCTCGTGAACAGCCTTCCCACAGACCATCCTGATCAATAAATGAAGCAAGGACTTTATTCCCGTACATCAGGTCGGTAACAATATCACTGCTTTCCGTATAAACCGAGTCCGGCTGCAAATTGAATTGCTTGCCCAGTTCCGTAATTGCCGCCGCATTCATTTCGGCACGCTGTTGGGGAGTGTGACCGCCGCGCTTGGCAAACAGGTAGTATAAGGTGTCACCTTCCACAACCACAGGAACACCCGGAGTCATTCTTCTGAGCGAATCAATACGTAACCGCTGTTTAGCCAGCTTCAAAGAGTCTGCTGCATCATATTTCAGCTTCATCTGCTCTATCTCCATCCTGAGATTGGCTTCATTCAGTCTTGCCACTTCCAAGTCCTGCCGTGCCTTCAACAGATATATCGAGTCGCTATCCGTCTTCAATGAGGTAGTAGTTACTGCTGAACTATCTTCACCCAGAATATCCCGAACTTTTTCCACCAACTGGGCAGATGTTCCACCTACAGGCAGCAACAACAGCCAAAGACACAACGCACGAATTCCCTTCATATTAAAAGTCCTTAATCAGGTTACTTAAAATTATAAATTGTTTAACGCACCAAACATACGGAATGTTTTTCACTTATCATAAAAGGAATTAATTATATTTGCACAAAAATCAGTATTCTTATGGATATTCTTTTTCTGATTGGGGGACTTCTCCTCATCCTTTTAGGCGCTAATGGACTGACGGACGGGGCTGCATCCATAGCCAAACGTTTCCATATACCGTCCATCGTTATCGGACTTACCATTGTGGCTTTCGGAACATCCGCTCCGGAGCTGACGGTTAGCGTATCTTCAGCTCTGAAAGGCAGTGCAGACATTGCCATCGGAAATGTGGTAGGTAGTAATATCTTTAATACTTTGATGATCGTGGGTTGCACAGCACTTTTTGCCCCTATTGTCATCTCTCAAAATACATTACGCAAAGAAATACCTCTCTGCATCCTGTCTTCCATCGTACTGCTGATTTGTGCCAATGATGTATTGCTGGACCATAGTGCAGAAAACATTCTCAGCACCACGGATGGTTTGCTATTGCTCTGTTTCTTTATCATCTTTTTGGGATATACCTTTGCAATCGCCTTTCAGGGAAAGAAAGAAGGAGAAGCACCCGAAGAAGAAATCAAGCAACTTCCCATGTGGCGGTCTGCCCTATATATAATAGGTGGACTGGCAGGGCTTATCATCGGCGGTAACTTTTTTGTGGACGGTGCCACAGGTATTGCCCGCAGCCTGGGAGTCAGCGAGTCCGTCATCGGGCTGACGCTTGTGGCAGGCGGAACATCCCTACCCGAACTGGCTACCTCTATCGTAGCTGCTCTCAAAAAGAATCCTGAAATTGCTATCGGTAATGTAATCGGAAGCAATCTTTTCAACATTTTCTTTGTATTGGGATGTAGTGCTTCTATCACACCATTACATCTGGCAGGCATCACTAATCTGGACCTCCTGGTACTGGTAGGTTCAAGTATTCTGCTTTGGATTTTCGGACTTTTCTTCGCCAAACGAACCATTACCCGCATTGAGGGCAGCATATTGATACTTTGTTATATAGCTTATACTGTTGTACTTATTTATAATGTTTAAAGTGGTATTTTAAAGATTATCATGTATCTTTGCCCCCTCATTAGACATAAAATTATGGCAATAACAATCAAAAAAGCTTCTACAATGAAAGAATTGAAACGGTTCATCCGCTTCAATTACCGGCTATACAAAGGCAATCCTTACTCCGTCCCCGATCTTTACGACGACATGCTCAATACCTTCAACAAAAAGAAGAATGCAGCGTTTGAATTCTGCGAAGCAGAGTATTTTTTAGCTTACAAAGACAATCAGATAGTAGGACGTGTAGCTGCCATTATCAATCATAAAGCCAATCAGACCTGGGATAAAAAGAATGTCCGCTTCGGTTGGATCGATTTCATCGATGACCCCGAAGTTTCCGACGCACTAATCCGCACAGTAGAAGAATGGGGTAAAGAGCGAGGAATGACTCATATACAAGGTCCCTTGGGTTTCACAGACTTCGATGCAGAAGGCATGCTTGTCGAAGGTTTCGATCAACTCAGCACAATGGCCACCATCTATAACTACCCTTACTACCCGCAACACATGGAGCGCATGGGCTTTGAAAAAGATGCCGACTGGGTAGAATTTAAAATTTATATTCCGGATGCCATACCAGACAAACACAAACGTATCTCCGACCTCATTCAACGTAAGTATAATCTCAAAATCAAAAAATATACATCTGCGAAAAAGATTGCCCAAGATTACGGTCAGGCCATCTTTGAACTGATGAACGAAGCTTATAAACCCCTGTTCGGATATTCCGCCCTGTCACAACGACAGATCGACCAATACGTGAAGATGTACCTTCCTATTGTAGACCTGCGTATGGTGACACTTATCACGGATGCCGACGACCAACTGATTTGTGTAGGTATTTCCATGCCATCCTTGTCCGAAGCTTTGCAAAAAGCACACGGACGGTTATTGCCCTTCGGATGGTATTATCTGCTGAAGGCCCTCTTCATGAAACGCCGTGCCAAAATGTTGGATTTATTACTCGTTGCAGTGAAACCGGAGTACCAGAACAAGGGTGTTAACGCATTGTTATTTTCCGATTTAATTCCGGTTTATCAAAAATTAGGTTTTATATTTGCAGAGAGTAACCCTGAACTGGAGATGAACGGCAAGGTACAAGCCCAATGGGAGTACTTTAAAACAGAGCAGCATAAACGGCGCAGGGCGTTTATTAAGGAAATTAACCATCAGTGATTAACGGTTAGTGATTAGTGATTAACGGCTGACTTTCACGCCACATACCACTAATCACTAATCTCTGATCACTAATCACTATATTAAGTTTATGGAAGAAATCAACGGACTGATGCCCGAAGGCAATGTAGAATATACGGAAGACAACATTCGTCATCTTGACGATATGGAGCACATCCGTGTCCGTTCGGGTATGTATATCGGTCGTTTGGGCGACGGTACGCAAAACGACGACGGTATTTATGTATTGCTAAAAGAGGTAATGGACAACAGCATCGATGAATTCAAAATGGGTGCGGGTAAAAGGATCGAAATAACCATTGAGGAGAATCTGCGTGTCAGCGTACGCGACTACGGTCGAGGTATTCCGCAAGGAAAGCTGATTGAGGCAGTAAGCAAACTCAATACCGGTGGTAAGTACGACAGCAAGGCTTTTAAAAAGAGCGTCGGACTGAACGGTGTAGGTATCAAGGCCGTAAATGCGCTTAGCAACCGTTTTGAGGTACGCAGTTATCGTGAAGGCAAAGTCCGTATCGCCATTTTCGAAAAAGGTATTCTGCAAAGCGATGTCACAGAAGCCTGCAACGAAGAAAGCGGAACTTATATCTTCTTCGAACCGGATAGTACATTATTCCTGAACTATTCCTTCCAGGCTAATTTTGTGGAAATGCTATTGCGTAATTATACGTATCTGAATACGGGACTTTCCATTATTTACAATGGTCAGCGCATCATTTCACGCCACGGTCTGGAAGATTTGCTGAACGACAACATGACCGCACAGGGGTTATACAACATCATCCACCTGAAAGGGGAAGATATTGAAATAGCCTTCACACATACCAACCAATACGGCGAAGAATATTACTCCTTCGTCAACGGACAGCATACTACGCAAGGCGGTACACACCAAAGTGCGCTCAAAGAACATATTGCCCGCACCATCAAGGAATTTTATAACAAAAACCAGGAGTACGCCGATATCCGTAACGGTATCGTTGCCGCCATTGCCATTAACGTGGAAGAACCCCAATTCGAGGGACAGACAAAAACCAAACTCGGTTCGCCTTCCATGTCTCCGGGTGGTGTGAGCGTAAATAAATATGTAGGAGACTTCATCAAGACGGAAGTGGATAATTATCTCCACAAAAACCCATTGGTTGCGGAAGTCATGCTGCAAAAGATACAGGACTCTGAAAAGGAACGCAAAGCAATTGCCGGTGTTACCAAGCTGGCTCGCGAACGTGCCAAGAAGGCCAACCTGCACAACCGTAAGTTGCGCGACTGCCGCTATCACCTCAACGACGGCAAGGGGAAAGACCAGGAGACCGAATCCTGCATTTTCATTACCGAGGGTGACTCAGCAAGTGGTTCTATCACGAAAAGCCGTGACGTAAACACACAAGCAGTATTTAGCTTGCGTGGTAAGCCGTTGAACTCTTACGGGCTGACTAAAAAGGTGGTATATGAAAACGAAGAGTTCAACCTGCTACAGGCTGCCTTGAATATAGAAGACGGTATCGAGGGATTACGCTACAACAAGGTGATTGCTGCTACCGATGCCGATGTGGATGGCATGCACATCCGCCTGCTACTTATAACCTTCTTCCTGCAATTCTTCCCTGATCTGATAAAGAAAGGGCATGTATATATCCTGCAAACTCCGTTGTTCCGTGTACGTAATAAGAAGAAAACCCTTTACTGCTATACGGAAGAAGAACGGCAGAAAGCAGTTGTAGAACTGGGACCGAATCCTGAAATCACCCGATTTAAAGGTTTAGGAGAAATCTCACCCGATGAATTCCAGCACTTCATTGGCAAAGATATGCGTCTGGAGCAGGTAAGCCTGCGCAAGACGGACTTGGTAAAGGAACTGTTGGAGTTCTATATGGGCAAAAACACCATGGAACGACAAAACTTTATTATTAATAATCTGGTTATAGAAGAAGATCTGGCATCATGAGAAGAGCAATCTTTCCGGGAACATTCGACCCCTTCACCATCGGGCATTCCTCGGTAGTGACCCGCGCGCTGACTTTTATGGATGAAGTCATCATTGGGATTGGAATTAATGAAAATAAGAATACCTATTTCCCTATCGAGAAGCGCGTGGCAATGATACAGAACTTCTACCGGAACGAACCCCGCATCAAAGTATACTCTTATGATTGCCTGACGATTGATTTTGCACAACAGGTAGATGCACAGTTTATCATCCGCGGCATCCGCACCGTGAAAGACTTTGAATACGAAGAAACCATTGCAGATATCAACCGCAAACTGGCAGGTATTGAAACGATCCTGCTCTTTACCGAGCCCGAGCTGACGTGCATCAGTTCGACGACCGTCCGTGAGTTGTTACAATTCGGCAAGGACATCAGCCAGTTCATTCCCGAAGGAATGGAGATTTAGTGATTAGTGAATTTAATGATTAGTGATTAGTAAAAAGAATAATGAAGAAACTCCTTATCTTTATAATATGTATATGTGGTGGCATGGCTTCCATGCAGGCACAAAATACGGGTAATGCGGCAGCAATCCGCAAGTTACAAATGGCAGAATTTGCTATAGCCAACCTGTATGTAGACTCGGTAGACGAAAACAAACTGGTGGAAGAAGCCATTATCCGTATGTTGGCACAGCTCGACCCGCACTCCACATACAACAATGCCGAGGAAGTGAAGAAAATGAACGAGCCTCTGCAAGGTAATTTCGAAGGTATTGGTGTTCAGTTTCAGATGATAGAAGATACTTTACTGATTATACAGCCCGTGAGCAACGGACCGTCCGAAAAAGTAGGCATACTGGCAGGAGACCGTATTGTAGCTGTAAACGACAGTGCCATTGCAGGTGTTAAGATGTCCACAGAAGATATCATGACGCGCTTACGCGGTCCCAAAGACTCGGAAGTTAAACTCACCATCGTCCGCCGCGGAGTAGATGATCCTTTATATTTCACCGTAAAACGGGATAAAATTCCTATTCTCAGCCTGGATGCATCTTATATGATACAACCCAAGACAGGCTATATCCGCATCAACCGCTTCGGCGCCACTACCGCCGAAGAGTTTACAACAGCTCTTAAAGAATTACAGAAACAGGGAATGAAGGACTTGATACTCGACCTGCAAGGTAATGGAGGCGGATACCTGAACGCGGCCATCGACCTTGCCAATGAGTTCTTGCAACAGAAAGAATTGATTGTATATACCGAAGGAAGAGCCGCCCAGCGCAGCAACTTCTACGCCAAAGGTACAGGTAACTTCAAAAACGGTCGCCTCGTTGTATTGGTGGATGAATACTCTGCTTCTGCCAGTGAAATCGTTACCGGTGCCATACAGGACTGGGACAGAGGAGTTGTTGTGGGCCGCCGTACTTTCGGTAAAGGCTTGGTACAGCGCCCCATCGACCTGCCCGACGGTTCCATGATACGCCTGACTATTGCCCGTTACTATACCCCTTCCGGACGTTGCATTCAAAAACCGTATGACCATACAGCTAATCTGGACAATCCCAGACTTCAAGGCGAGGATACCCAGGAGAAATACAATATGGATCTGATAGAGCGCTTCAACCGTGGAGAGATGATGCATGCTGACAGCATCCATTTCCCCGATTCACTGAAGAATTCTACAAAAAAACTGAAACGTACCGTTTATGGTGGCGGTGGTATCATGCCCGACTATTTCGTACCCATTGACACCACTCAATACACCGATTATCACCGGAATCTGGTTGCCAAAGGTGTTGTTATCAAAGCAACCACGAAATACATCGAAAGCCACCGGAAAGAATTACAGGAACAGTACAAGAAGTTCGATACCTTCAACAATAAGTTTGAGATAGACGAGCAGATGCTTGCAGACATACGCGCTGCCGCCGATAAAGAGAAGATCGAGTTCAATGAAGAGCAATACAACAAATCGCTTCCGCTGATAAAAACACAGTTGAAAGCCCTGATTGCCCGTGACCTGTGGGATATGAACGAATACTTCCAGGTGATAAACACCACGAACAACAGTGTGCAACAGGCACTAAAAGTACTGAACGAAAAGATTTACGAGAAGAAACTACCGCTTTAATTACCGAATAACCACTTATTCAACCAGCGGTTCACATAGATATTTACTACCGCACATCCCGCTCCGATGACTGCACCTGCCAGTACATCGGACGGATAGTGCACACCCTCATTCATACGGGACATCCCGACAGAACAAGCCCATAAAGCCGAAGGACCTATCACATACCATTTCGGATACTTCACGCAAAGCGAAGTTGCCAATGCAAAGGCTGTTGCCGTATGTCCGGATGGGAAAGAAGGACTGGTCTCATGACTATAAGCATGAACCCGGTCGGGATAACGGTCGAACGGACGTTCACGGTCTATAAGATATTTCAAGCCGTAAGTCACCACAAAAGCACCGGCAACACTGGTACCTACATACACAGCATCCTTCAATAATTCACGGTCTTTTTTCACCCAGGCAGCCAGTGCCATCGCCACAGGAACTCCAACGGCTATATAAGGTTCAGTACGAGAAATTATTTTATTATAATTGCGAATAAACTTACCATCCCAACTGTTTATTTTATGCAAGGTATTGATGTCCCAATTTTGTGCAGAAATACTGAGTACAACTAATGATGCAAAAAATACAAAAAAAATAGTTCTCTTCATGCAGTCTTTCTTATAGTTTGCAGCAAAGATAGGTGATTTTGTTAGAGTATTCACAAAAAAATTCTATCTTTGTTGCCATAATTTTAGTAATTCGTCCTATATTTCATGACAAAAGACACTCTTTGCGCACGGCAAGTAGATTGTACTCTATGCCCGAAAATTTCTGATGGGACGTTGGTACTTCGCCAACATCCCCAGGGGCAGCATTTCTCAGCGGAGAAGTGCACCCAGAACTGCATGATCTTTATGTTAAAGGGTGAGTTGCTGATAAATAGTAACGAATATCCGGGCACTACGCTCCTAAGCAGACAGTGTGTATTACAAGCCATCGGCTCAAAAATGGAGTTATTGGCACTGACTGAAGTGGAATACATCGCCTATTGGTTCACGGAACTTCCGCTTTTATGCGAAGACCGCTATAAAGAGATCTTGGAACGTTCCGAAGCTCCACTGATTTACACACCGTTGCTGGCTAACGCAAAACTGGAACGACTGCTACATGATATCGCCGACTATTTTAAAGAACAACCTTCCGCTTGCGGGAAATATCTCGATATCAAGCGCCAGGAACTGGTTTACATTCTAACCTGTTATTATCCACTACGCCAGATAAGTACTTTTTTCTATCCTATCAGTACTTATACGGAAAGTTTCCATTATTTCATTATGCAAAACTACGACAAAGTGAAGAATGTGGAAGAATTTGCCCATTTAGGAGGATATACCACCACCACTTTCCGTCGTTTGTTTAAAAATATGTATAATGTTCCGGTGTACGAATGGATACTGGACAAGAAGCGTGAAGGTATTCTGAACGATCTGCAATTCACCAAGCAACGTATCTCTGTAATTAGCGCACGCTATGGTTTTGATTCCCTGTCACACTTCGCTCATTTCTGTAAGGACTCCTTTGGGGATACCCCCCGTTCACTACGGAAACGCGCTGCCAGTGGAGAGAAAATCACTATTATAAAAGAAAAAAGTGACGACTCAGCAAGGGAACAAGGTGACGAGGAAGGGTAACCCTTTTCTCGTCACCTTGTTCCCTGACTGACTTGTCAACTTCTGTCTATTCTCCTAATTACGGAATTATTTCTTTAATTCCTTGTTTAATCAATGTTTTTCTTCTATTTTTGCGGGAAATTAAAGTAAGACCCTAAGTAAAAGTAAATTTTCTAACTATTAAATAATTTAAATTCAATCATTTATGTGGTTAAGTAATTCATCTGTAGGAAGGAAAGTGGTGATGAGCGTTACCGGTATCGCCCTTGTCCTGTTTCTGACGTTTCACATGGCGATGAACCTGGTTGCATTAATCTCGGCAGAGGGATACAACATGGTTTGTGAGTTCCTGGGAGCAAACTGGTATGCCTTGGTGGCTACGGTAGGTCTGGCTGCCCTTTTCATTATTCACATCATCTACGCTTTCTGGCTGACAATGCAGAACCGCAAAGCACGCGGTACCGAACGTTATGCTGTAGTTGATAAACCCAAAACCGTGGAATGGGCTTCTCAGAACATGCTCGTACTGGGTCTTATCGTAATCGTAGGTCTGGGTCTGCACCTGGTAAACTTCTGGGCAAAAATGCAGCTTCCTGAGTTGATGCACAACATGGGTATGCAAACCGATGCTGCCACACTGGCATATGCAGCCAATGGTGTTCATCACATTGAAAACACATTTGGCAATCCGGTATACGTAGTGCTTTACCTCATTTGGCTGGGCGCACTGTGGTTCCACCTGACTCACGGTTTCTGGAGCTCTATGCAGTCTCTGGGCTGGAACAACAAGGTATGGATTAACCGTTGGAAATGTATCTCCAACATCTACTCTACTATCGTCGTTGTATGTTTCGCCTTGGTAGTTGTCGTATTCTTCGCAAAATCATTGTGCGGCGGTGCTTGCTAATTTGTAAATTGTAAACGATTAAAATGTAATAGCATTATGACTAAGATAGATTCAAAAATTCCGGAAGGACCAGTAGCAGAGAAATGGACCAACTATAAAGCTCACCAGAAATTAGTGAACCCGGCTAACAAGCGTCGCTTGGATATCATCGTAGTAGGTACAGGTTTGGCAGGTGCTTCTGCTGCCGCTTCACTTGGTGAAATGGGTTTCAGAGTATTCAACTTCTGTATTCAAGACTCTCCCCGCCGTGCACACTCCATCGCTGCACAGGGTGGTATCAACGCTGCAAAGAATTACCAAAACGACGGTGACTCAGTTTACCGTTTGTTCTACGATACAGTAAAGGGTGGTGACTATCGTGCCCGCGAAGCTAACGTTTACCGTTTGGCTGAGGTTTCCAATAGCATCATCGACCAGTGTGTGGCACAAGGTGTTCCTTTCGCCCGCGAATACGGCGGTCTGCTGGATAACCGTTCTTTCGGTGGTGCTCAGGTATCACGTACGTTCTATGCCCGCGGTCAAACCGGACAGCAGTTGTTGCTGGGTGCTTATTCAGCATTGAGCCGCCAAGTAAACGTAGGTACCGTAAAACTGTATACCCGCTATGAAATGCAGGACGTTGTTCTTATCGACGGACGTGCCCGCGGTATCATTGCAAAGAACCTCGTTACCGGTAAACTGGAACGTTTCGCTGCACACGCAGTAGTAATCGCTACCGGTGGTTACGGAAACGCATATTTCCTGTCTACCAATGCAATGACTTGTAACTGTACAGCTGCTGTTTCTTGCTACCGCAAGGGTGCTTGGATGGCTAATCCGGCTATGGTACAGATTCACCCCACTTGTATTCCTGTTCACGGTGACAAGCAGTCTAAATTGACTTTGATGTCAGAGTCTCTGCGTAATGACGGCCGTATCTGGGTTCCGAAGAAGAAAGAAGATGCCGTAAGACTTCAGAAGGGTGAAATCAAGGGAAGCGATATTCCTGAAGAAGACCGCGACTATTACTTGGAACGCCGCTATCCGGCATTCGGAAACTTGGTTCCACGTGACGTTGCCAGCCGTGCTGCTAAAGAACGCTGCGATGCAGGTTTCGGTGTGAATAATACAGGTCTGGCAGTATTCCTCGACTTCTCTGAGGCTATCAGCCGCTTAGGTATCGATATCGTTCTTCAACGTTATGGTAACCTCTTCGATATGTACGAGGAAATCACTGACGTGAATCCGGGCGAACTGGCAAAAGAAATTGCCGGTGTGAAATATTATAATCCGATGATGATCTATCCGGCTATCCACTATACAATGGGTGGTATCTGGGTTGACTACGAACTGATGACTTCTATCAAAGGTCTGTTCGCTATCGGTGAATGTAACTTCTCTGACCACGGTGCAAACCGCCTCGGTGCTTCTGCATTGATGCAAGGTCTGGCTGACGGTTACTTCGTATTACCTTACACTATTCAGAACTATCTGGCCGACCAGATCACAGTTCCCCGCTTCTCTACCGACCTGCCTGAATTTGCAGCAGCAGAGAAAGCAATTCAGGACAAGATCAACTGGATGATGAACATCAAGGGTAAGAAGTCTGTAGACTCTATCCACAAGGAACTGGGCCACGTAATGTGGGAATATGTAGGTATGGGCCGTACAGCAGAAGGTCTGAAGACCGGTATTGCCAAACTGAAAGAAATACGCAAGGAATTCGAAAAAGATCTGTTCATCCCGGGAGATAAGGAAGGCATGAATGTAGAGTTGGATAAGGCTATCCGCTTGTACGACTTCATTATCATGGGTGAATTGGTTGCATACGATGCTCTGAACCGTAACGAAAGCTGCGGTGGTCACTTCCGTGAAGAATACCAGACTGAGGAAGGCGAAGCAAAACGTGATGATGAGAACTTCTTCTACGTTGCTTGCTGGGAATATCAAGGCTCCGACGAAAAAGCTCCTGAACTGCTGAAAGAACCGCTGGTTTACGAAGCAATCAAGGTACAAACTCGTAACTATAAGAGCTAATCGGGAAGTTGAACATTTAAAGAATTAAAGAAAATGGATAAAAATATAAGTTTCACACTGAAAGTATGGCGCCAGAAAGGCCCAAAGGCAAAAGGCTCTTTTGAAACATACCAAATGAAAGATATCCCCGGTGACACTTCATTCCTCGAAATGCTGGATATCTTGAATGAACAACTGATTTCTGAAGGTAAAGAACCGGTTGTATTCGATCATGACTGCCGCGAAGGTATCTGCGGTATGTGTTCGCTCTACATCAACGGACATCCTCACGGTCCTGCAACAGGTGCTACCACCTGCCAAATTTATATGCGTCGTTTCAACGATGGCGACACTATCACTGTTGAACCTTGGCGTTCTGCCGGTTTCCCGGTAATCAAGGACTTGATGGTAGACCGCACAGCTTATGACAAGATCATGCAAGCAGGTGGTTATGTAAGTGTGCGTACAGGCTCTCCTCAGGATGCCAACGCTATCCTGATTCCAAAGCAGATCGCTGACGAAGCTATGGATGCTGCAGCTTGTATCGGTTGCGGTGCTTGTGTAGCTGCATGTAAGAATGGTTCTGCTATGTTGTTCGTTTCCGCAAAAGTTAGCCAGTTGAACTTGCTGCCGCAAGGTAAACCGGAAGCATTGCGCCGTGCAAAAGCTATGTTGAGCAAGATGGACGAACTCGGATTCGGTAACTGTACCAACACTCGCGCTTGCGAAGCTGAATGTCCGAAGAACATTTCTATCAGCAACATCGCTCGTTTGAACCGCGACTTTATCATCGCAAAACTGAAAGACTAATCAGCCCTTTCTACATTTGATTAATATCACCAGAACTCCTCTGCCGGGAAACCGACAGAGGAGTTCTTCTTATGTAAGCCCGGGAAGTAACTTTCACCTCTCCTTATTTTCAGCCGGTTTCATCTTGCTGAAAATCTCCTGATATCGTACTATCAGTTCCAGATTCATTTCAATGATATAATTGTCTTCTTCACTACTTTCGAATTAGTCCCTATCATTATCTCAAATTTACCAGGCTCCATAACATATTTCAAGTTCCTGTCCATGAAGCAAAGATCTGCCGATGAAAGAATAAACGTCACCTCTTTTTCTTCACCCGGATTTAATTCAATTTGCTGAAATCCCTTCAACTCCTTAACAGGGCGTGTTACGGAGGCCACCAGATCGCGGATATAAAGTTGTACTGTCTCCTTTCCTCTATATGCTCCGGTGTTTTTCAACTTCGCAGACACCCGGATTGTATCCTCCATTGTATATACATTGGCAGAAGTCTTAGGCTCCGACAACTGAAATGTAGTGTAACTCAATCCGTAGCCAAACGGATAAGCAGGTTCAAAATCGATATCCTGATACCGACAAGAATAAGCAACCGTTTTACTTTCCGGCCTTCCGGTACTTTTATAATTATAATAGATCGGAATCTGTCCCACATGTGCGGGAAAAGTCATGGGCAGTTTGCCGGAAGGATTATAATCACCCGAGATGATATCAGCTATGGCATTCCCGCTTTCGGTTCCCAGCCACCAAGTCAGAAGAATTGCATCGGCATGAGGCTCCATATCATTAAAAATCATTGGCCTACCGCCCATCAGTAAAACAATAACCGTCTTACCCGTTTTCTTCAACTCCTTCACCAGCAATTGCTGATTGGCATTGACGGTAATGTCAGCCCTCGACTTTGCTTCTCCACTCTGATTGAATCTTTCACCTATGGCCACTACTATAACATCAGCACAATTGGCAATTGCCCGGGCCTCAGAAAGCCGTAAATCATTTGTTTCCAAATCATATCCATCGGCATAATCGACCGTTACATTAGGAAAACGTTTTTTCAGGCCCTCATACACGGTCACAACTTCTTTCTCTACACCTTCATTCGCCCAAAAGCCCATCATATCCTTTTGAGAATTAGCCAAAGCTCCTATCAATGCAATTCTTCTGCAAGACGGAGACAAAGGAAGAGTTTGTTTCTCATTCTTCAATAAGACAACGGACTTTCTTCCGGACTCCCGTGACAAATCCCTGAGGCGGGTGTTCAATACGGTTTTCTTTTCCCGTTCTTCGTCACAATAGCGGTACGGATCATCAAAAAGTCCGAGTTGAAACTTCTTCAGCAAAATACGCTTTACTGCTTCATCAACATATTTAATGTCCACAACACCTTCTTCCACCAACTCTTTCAGATGTTTATGATAAGCTCTCGACTCCATGTCCATATCACATCCGGCATGAATAGCAATCTCCGCCGATGTCTTCAAGTCGGATGCATATCCATGGGCAACCATCTCTTTGACCGATCCCCAATCGGAAACAATAAAACCTCTGAAAGCCCATCCTTCTTTAAGGATATCGCGTTGTATATATGCATTTCCCGTAGCCGGAATACCGTTTATGTCATTAAAACTATTCATAAAAGTTGCCACACCGGCATTTGCAGCTGCTCTGAAAGGAGGTAGATAAGTATCGTGCAGCGTCAAGTCAGAAATGTCTACCGTATTATAGTCCTTACCTGCAATGGCTGCCCCATATGCTGCAAAATGCTTGGCACAAGCCATTATCGTATGAGTATCCGCCAGATCACTTCCCTGAAAGCCCCTTACCCGCGCTTCGGCCACTCTGCTACCATACCAGGTATCTTCGCCCGCTCCTTCCATTACACGCCCCCATCGTGCATCACGGGTTATATCTACCATCGGAGCAAAAGTCCAGTGAATACCTTGTGCAGAAGCTTCCTCCGCAGCACCGGCTGCTGTTCTTTCCATCAAATCCAGATCAAAGCTTGCCGCTTCACCTAAAGGAATGGGATAGATAGTACGCAGACCATGAATAACATCCTGCCCGAACAGTAATGGAATGCGGAGACGGGACTGCATGGCATAATTCTGCATCTCGCGCGTATATTTTACCCCCTTAATATTGAGCATGGCTCCGACTCTACCCGCCTTGATCTGCTCTATTTTAGTAGCATCTTCCACCACCGGTCCTGTTGCCTGCCAGTTGCCGGTATATTGATTTAACTGCCCGATTTTCTCATCCAGTGTCATCAGGCTGAGTACAGAATCGACCTTCGAACTATAGTCGTACATAAAGTTATTTCCCGACTGGGCACTACATGCCAACCAACACATCATTAATACAAAGAATACTCCTGTATTTCTGTATACGCAAACTCTTTTATTCGTAATAAACACCATAGATAAAAATGATTTATTGAATAGAACCGTTTCAACTTTAATTTGTCCTAAAGCCGAAACGGTTCTTATATGAATACCTATCAAAATCCAACTATTTACTTCTGCGAATCAAAGTAACGAGTGAGTGTGTAAGCCTGCTTGTTTACTTTCTCCATTCGCCGCAATAAAGGTAACCAAGGAGAATATTCGCTGTCTACAATTCCTTTGTTGGAATCCCTGTTGGAAGGGTCTGTTGTCAAATCCTCCGGATCATTATCCTGATACCTAAACCAGTGCCACCCTACCGAGTATGGATTGCGGAGCAACTGTAAACAGAAGTTTTCGTAAAAGATTCCCCGGTCATCCTGAGTCGGCACATTCCATCCCGCACCGGTTGCATTGGGCAAACCGGAATCTTCTCCTTTCACATACCATTCGGTAATCAGAAAAGGTTTACCCGACCATTCTCCCCAGTTATTCATCCGTTCCTGTTCCGGCTGCCACTGGCGGTAATGATTTATAGAAATAATATCCATATACTTACCTGCTACCTTAAAGATAGCCGGATTGGTAAGTTCCTGATTCTTATCCTGATTAAACCGGCAACCGAGATACATGTGATTAGGATCTATACGACGCAACACCGAAGTCACTTTCTGCATATACGTCTCGAAGAAGAAGGCGGAAAATGCAAGACGGTCTTCCTCGGTAATATCCGCCACAGTTGCTTCCTTCCCTTTTCGTTCATCCAACCATTTCCGTGCTGCCAGGTATCCCTGTTCATCTTTAGCCAGAAAGTTAAGATGACGGTCCAAAGCATCAGTATACCAAGGTAATTCATTGTCTGTAAAATAGCCCAACAGGCAAGGATCGTCTTTATACCGTGCCAACGGAGCAAGAGCCTGCTCTACATATTTGTCAAACTCATTATCGAATACCATAGGCAGATTGAATCGATACCCCTGCCAGCCGGCTACCTTATAGGCACCTCTATACTTCTTCACATGCTCATGCTTATAGTTCCCCATAGGGTTGACAATCAGTGTATAGACCAATGGCGTTTGACTGGTACGGATATCTTCCACTGCCGACCAGGCTCCGACGCCATTAAATCCATACGAACGTAACATTTCTGTCTCCGCCTTCACCCACTGGGCACGCGTACCAAATTTTTCCTGAAATGCAGACTGTTGCTTCTCCGAGGTTCCAGGCGCAAATGCTACTACTGCCCGGTGATGGAACGGATACCCTTCGGGATCAATAATCCACCATCGCCCATTGATCTTCTCTGTACGGAAAAAGCCGGTTGCCTCCTGGCGGTTCGTCTTATATCCTCCGAACACAGACAGGACTGGTTCCTTTTTCTTTTTGAATCCTTTCAGGTTATCCACAGTATGTGCCTCGTAAGGTGTCCAGTTCTCCACAGTGCTGTTGGCACGTGTCTGTACCTGGACTGTTTTACCAGACTGGGCAAACAGCACTGAAGAAGCAAAAAGAGATAACAAAAGTATGGTTACTATTTTCATACTCATTTAATATTGCGGATTCTGCGGGAAAGTTCCCATTGCATCTATTTGCGCCTGCGGGATCGGCCAGCGCACCATATAATCTTTCATCGTCGTGCCCTGAATACTACTGGTTGTACTGCCGAAACGATGGTACTTATTCACCTGTTCCACCAACTTGCCGATACGTTTGAGGAAGAACCAACGTTTGCCTTCAAAGCACAACTCACGCGCATATTCATCCATGATGGTCTGAAGATCAATGGTAGTAGCCTCTTCAAGTCCGGCACGCAGACGTATAGCATTGAGATATTCCAGTGCCTTTTCCGTATTTCCTTTCCGCCAATGTGCTTCGGCACCCAAAATATAAGTATCCGCCAAACGATAAGCAATGAAGGGTTTGTAGGACAAGGCGCGTTTAGCCGGTTTGCTCAGGTCCCGATATTTCATCAGGCTCCAAGTGTACTGGCGCAGCTGAGTAGAATACGGGGGATCACCCGGTAATTTCTTTTCATAATAGACTGAAGCGGGGTTGTTTCCGTACAGCGTATCCGGATAGAAATAGAACTGTAAGCGCTTGTCTTTATCCTTGTCATACAATGAACGGAGATACTCATTCGGATACGTCCACCCGTAAGCGTTTCCTCCATAGTTGGCTTCCTCAATGATAGGCGCTACAGGATCTCCCGGAATGGTGATCTCATAGAAACGGGCTTGGAAACAAGCTCCCAACACATGACCATCACCTCCTGCCAATGTATGGCTGCCTCCGGATAACTCATCGAACTGCCACGCCATCAGACTCTCGCTATGGTTTACATTATTACCGAATATTTCGCTGATACCTACCAGTTTGTGATGTCCGTCTGTAATTATCGCATCAGCCTGTGCTGCTGCCGTAGTGTAATCTTCCTGCCACATAGCCGACTCAGCACGCAACTGACGGGCTAGGCCCAATCCGATAATTCCTGGATCCACTTTATATTGCAAGTGCTTGATGGCATAATCGAGGTCTCGGTCAATAAAGGCATATACATCCTTCTGGCTAGCCGGTTTATACTCTACTTCGTCAAACGCATTGTCCGGAGTTGTCGGTATGCTATCCAACAAGATATTGTCGTAAGTAGAAATCAGTCTGAGGTATGCCCAAGCACGAATCACACGGGCTTCCGAAACGATTCGCTCACGGGTTTCAGTTTGCATACTAATACCGGGTGCGGCATCAATAATGGCGGAAGCACGATCAATCATCTGATAGGGGCGGTTCCACATCTCGGCCGGCATGGCATTTGCACGCATATTGGAACGATACATTTCCGCTTCATTCCATGTACGCACCATAGCCAAGTCTGTGGCACAATAAAACCAGTAAGCTCCGCGTGCATCCGAATCATTGAAACGGAAAAAGCGGCGAGAGAGGCCGTATAGTCCATTCAGACCGATTTCCAGTCCTTCTTCGCTCTCATAGAGCGTTGAACTATTAATCTTGTCGAACTGTGTTTCTTCCAGCCAGGAATCACAAGAGGTATTGACTACCAATAATCCGATGATAAGAAATAATATATAATTTTTCATTATAGTTATATCATTAAAATGTTGAATGTATGAAATTATATCTCTGACTGCCTTCCGATCAGAAACCAAGCTGCAAACCGAAAGTCAACGTACGGGCTTCGGGATACTTGTCAGCGGGCTGTTCGGGACTGTACGACTCATAATCTGTCAATGTTAACAGGTTTTGTCCGGTAAAGTAGAACCTTACATTGCTCAAGCGCACTTTTGCAAGCCATGTCTTCGGCAGGGTATATCCTATCGTTATATTCTGCAAACGCACATAAGAGGCATCCTGACGAGCTATACTTCCCATTTCGAGGGCTCCATTGGTTGTAGGCCGCGGGAAGTTACCGGTAGGATTTTCCGGTGTCCAGTAATTCACCTTCACACCGTTGAACACTGCACGCATATTACCACCATAATTATAATCTGCCAGGAACGGATTGTATTTGGTTATTCCCTGTACAGTATAAATATCCATGGAAAAGTCAACATTCTTATATCTTACCGATGCATTGAAAGAACCATTCCACTTAGGGAATTGTGAAACCAGTATTTTGTCATCGTCGTCCAACTTACCGTCGCCCGTGCGATCTACAATTTTAATGTCTCCGGGTTGAGCATTGGGTTGTGCTGATTTAGGAATCTCATCAATCTCGTCTTCCTGCCAGATACCGGCTACTTCGTATATTTTGGATACATTGATAGGTTGTCCGATATACCAGTTATTAATAGGATAATCATCTTCTTTGCCATCACCATCCAGGTCACCGAACAGCTTTATAATCTTATTGCGGTTACGTGCAAAAGTCATTCCCAATTGTACATCCCAATCCTGACTCTTTACCACAACACCTTCTAACTGTATTTCAAGACCTCTGTTCTGAATCTCTCCGATATTGTCCTTGATGGTAGAATATCCGGTAACCGAACTGATAGACCGGTCTATTAGCAAATCTTTCGTACGGGTATTATACCATTCCACAGTACCGGACAAACGATTATTAAAAAATCCAAAATCCACAGCCAGATTCAGAGTCGTAGAAGTTTCCCACTTCAGCTTAGGATTCGAGAGAACAGCTCCCGGCGTATATCCTGTCAGTTTCTTCGTGGTATAATAATCCCACTGGTCGGCAGATGCAATACTACCATAAGGCTGTATCGCTTCATTTCCTACGCTACCATAGCTACCACGTAATTTCAGGTTCGTAAGTTGCTCAAAGTTTTGCATAAACTCTTCCTGATACACATTCCATCCCAATGCCATGGCAGGAAAAACAGCCCATTTGTTTTTAGCACCGAATACGGATGAGCCGTCACGACGCCCACTTACGGTTACATAGTATTTCGAAGCGAAATCATACTGCATACGTAGAGCGGTAGAAACAAGACGGCGTTGCGACGCACTTAAAGTAGGTATTACTTTCCCGGCTGCTTCAATGCCATAGACACCCAATAAGTCATTCGGAATTAGCGATCCGGCCATCTGATTGGAATGTTGGTTACGCTCATTCCAGCTCTGAATCAATGTACCGGATACGTGATGTTTGCCAAATTGATTATCATACGAAAGGATATTATCAAGCGTCCACTCGTTCTCATCCTGATTTTTTATAGTGCCACTTCCCATACCTGTGTAACTTCCTGCCTTCGAATTGGCTGTACTATAGGTTTCTACCTTTGCATTCCAGCTACGACGGCTCACATTCAGTCGATAGGTCAGTCCCTTAAAAATCTTGAAGTCGAAGAAAAGATTCACCAGGTCATTACGGCTCTTGGTGGTCGATGTCTTTTCCTGCAAGTCAATCAGCGGATTCCAGTTCTCCTGCAATCCGGTGGGGTGCATATTGAGGTTACCTTCAGCATCATAAACCGAACCTAAAGGTGAACAGGTAACAGCATCGCGCAACAGGCCGGCTACCCCCGGATCATTCTTAGTCGAAATGCTCAGGCTGGTATTTAAACCGACTTTAAGCCAACGGGTAATTTCCTGATCAAGGTTAAAGCGAAGCTGCCCCTTTATAAAATCCGTTGCAGGTACCACACCGGTTTGCTTCATAAAGTTACCACTCACAAATACCTTTGTTTTCTCACCACCTCCGGTCACCGTGAGATCATGATTCTGAATAGTACCGGTACGCATCAACTCTTTCTGCCAGTCAATGAACTGTCCATTCTGGATAGATTCGAGTTCCAATTGGCTGAATACATCAGAATCGGCACCATACTGGTTATTATTGGTGGTGCGGTAAGCCTCACGTTTATACTGTATAAATTCTTCAGGCGTGTAAACATCAAAGTTACGGTCGACGTTTTGGATACCATAATACCCCTGATAACTTACACGCGCCTTTCCCGCTTCTCCTCTTTTGGTGGTAAGCAATATGACACCATTTGCTGCACGTGCACCATAGATAGCCTGAGCGGCAGCATCCTTCAGAATTTCCACAGATGCAATATCATTCGGATTCACATCATTAATGGAACCGATCACCACTCCGTCAGCTACTACAATAGGAGTAGTACCTCCCGAAATAGAGTTTGTACCGCGTATCTGTATATTCGAACTACCACCGGGACCGGCATTTTCTGAAGTTGTAATTTTCAGGCCGGCAGCTCGTCCGCGAAGCATTTCACCAATATCCAGGGTAGCGGCTTTCGTCATTTTATCTGTCTTAATCGTGGTTACAGAACTGATCACATCACTCTTCTTCATCACTCCATATCCCACAACAATTACATCATCAAGAGTATTTGAATCTTCCTGCAATTGTACAGTGAAATGATTCTTTCCATTTATTGAGACCTCTTGTGCATGATAACCGATGTAAGAGATCTGCAAAGTTCCTTGCAAAGGTGCATTCAGGGAGAATTTACCGTCAAGATCCGTAATTACACCCACAGCCGAGGATCCTTTCAGTACTACATTCGCGCCAATCAGTGGTTCGCCTTTATCGTCGGTCACCAGACCGGTGATCTGCTGGTTGGCTGTTCCGGATGAAATGTTCTGTGCAGAGAGTGGCATCGCAACGATGACCAACACGGCACACATAAGAAGATAAACATAAGTTCTCTTCACAAATGTAAAAAGTGTATTCATAATTAATTGTGTATTAATCAAATTTTCAGTATTAGTTTCTCTACTCATAAACTCAAACGAGCTTTTTTAATCAGTTTCATTGTTTCTCATGGTTATAAATTTAAGATAAATAATGGGATTAATTTATAGTATTGAACGTTCATTATACAGTTTCAGGGTTGCATCATTTCAAACTTTCCTTTCAGTCGGATATCTTCGGAACTGCTACCAATAAGGACCTCAAACTCACCGGGTTCTACGATCCAGTGCATATCTTTGTCAAGCATTTCCAGATCCTCGGGAAGAAGAGTGAAATGAATACGCTTGGTTTCCCCCGGTTGCAAGGTAACCCGTTGGAAACCTCTCAATTGAGAATCATAGGTAATCACGGAACTTAACTTATCACGCACATACAGCTGCACTACTTCATCACCCGCCCGCTGTCCGGTATTTGTCAGATCCATAGATATTTCTATCTTCCCCTGCACTCCCTGCCTGTCAGGGGTAATATGCAAATTTTCATATTCAAAAGTGGTATAACTCAATCCATATCCGAAAGGATAAAGAGAACCTACTACCGCTGTTTTGCCATAGCCGTTGGGGCCGTCACCCGGTTGTCCGGCATGTGAACCCGGCTTGAAGGGAAAGTTCAGCTCAATCTGTCCCAGAGTCTTAGGAAACGTTACCGGCAACTTTCCTCCGGGATTATATTCTCCGAAAAGAGTTTCAGCTATCGTCTGTCCGCCGGTGGAATTTGGGAACCAAGCTTCAAGAATAGCAGGTATGTAGCGGTTCTCCCAATTAATGGTAAGCGGCTGTCCGTTGATAAGCACCAGAACAATAGGTTTCCCAGTTTCGTACAAAGCCTGCAAGAGTTGTAGCTGACGCCCCGGTAAGCCCAATCCTGTACGCGATTTACTTTCACCTACCCGGTGTTCGTCCTCACCCAATACGGCAATTACCACATCACTCCGACGAGCCTTCTCCACAGCTTCCTGAATTTCCTGCCGTTCTTCCTCCGTCAAAGGAGTCGGAATGATTTCACTTTCCGGCCAAGTGGCATCTACTACTTCGCATCCTTTGGCATAATGTACGGTTACCGCCTGTCCGACGTAATCTCTGACACCCTGCAACACGTGAGTTACCTGCAAATTCTGCGGACCATATCGGCTGACATAAGCGGTAGTATCCGTAGCTAAAGGCCCCGTAACCAAAATATTCCGGAGATTACTCAATTGGAGAGGCAAGAGATTGGCTTCATTTTTCAATAACACCAGTGATTCTCTTCCCATCTGTTTCTCAAATTCTCTGGTATCAGGCGAAGCTACAATCTTGTCGGCGGCTTTCGTATCCGTGACATACGGACTGTCAAAAAGCCCCAGACGGAATTTAACCCGCAGTACATCTGCTACATTCCGATCCAGTGTCTGCATAGACACACTTCCTTCTGCAACCAGCTCACGCAAGGGCAATACAAAATCGGAAGGTTGCGTAAAGTTCGTTTTCACATTGAGTCCTGCTTCTACCACTTGTTTCACGGCTTCTTTCATGTCCTGAGCCACACGGTGCTTACTATAGACAAACTCAACCGCTTCACTGTCAGAAACGACATAACCGTCGAAACCATATTTTTCTCTCAGCAACTCAGTCAGGAAATAATAACTGCCGGATACGGGAATACCATCCCAATCGTTATAACTGCTCATCACTCCCATCGGATGAACCTCGCGTATAATCTTCCTATAAGGATAAAGATGCAACTGGTGCATTTCGCGGGGAGCGACATGCGGGTCGGTACGTGCATGTCCATCACGTCCACCTTTGGGGACACTGTACACAGCAAAATGCTTCAACGTTGCAGCAACTCCCTGCGACTGGATACCTGCCACCATTTCCTTGCCCAATGTGGCTACATGAAAAGGTTCTTCACCGTAACATTCAAGTACGCGCCCCCAGCGCGGATCGCGTGCCAAGTCCAGAATAGGAGCATATACATTAGTGTAACCCAAAGCTTTAGCTTCACGGCCTACAATCTCTCCCGCCTGTCTGACAAGAGCAGCATTCCAGGTGGAGCCGATGGCAATAGGAGCAGGAAGCGGAGTCGCGCGGTCGTGATTGAGTCCATGAATCCCCTCGTTGCTGAAATCAACAGGAATGCCAAGGCGTGTTTCTTCAATAAACCAGCGTTGCACTGTATTAATGGCTTCAGCATGCTTACTGAAAGGGTAGGAATATTGAGTTTTTACAAGTCCATTGAGATGTTCGTCGATATTGGCAATGCCATCTTTCCATAACTCCTGTTTCCAAGCAGGGGTAGGCAGTTCGTCTTTAGCGACCCTCTTATATCCATATAAGGTAGCTAATTGACAGGTTTTCTCCTCAACGGTCATCTGCGAAAGCAAATCGGCAATGCGAGCTTCGATAGGAGCCGTCGGAGTTTCGTAGATGTCTTTCTTCCCGTTTTTATTCAGATCTATCCAGTCTTTATGATAGATCGTTTTAGACTTTTGCGCCAGTACCGGTTGAGATACAAAGGCACTTAGAAAACAAGCGATACTTATTATAATCAGTTTTTCAGTAGGTGTTCTCATAGACTTATTTATTGTTTTTATTTTCGGCAAAGATATGGGGGAGAGGGACTTGCTACTCCCCCAATTCATCTAAAAAGGTACACTATTCATCATTTTATGGTAAACAACTCCCTTTGCAGGTCAATATCACGGGAAGAATTCCCGATCATAACCTCGAACTCACCTTTTTCCACACCATAGTTCATATCGATATCATAAAAACTAAGTTCTTTGGCGGTGATATTAAAAGTGACTGTCTGGCTTTCTCCAGGTTGCAAAGTAATTTTATGAAAGCCTTTGAGCTCTTTCAATGGACGTACTACCGAACTGTAGCAATCGCGTATATACATCTGTACCACTTCCGTTCCGGCTCTTTCACCTATATTCCGGACTTCAACAGAAGCACGCAAGGTATCCTGTTCATTCATCGACCTGGCAGATAACTTCACAAGGCTGAATTCAAAAGAAGCATAATTCAATCCATATCCAAACTCAAACAGATTAGTACTTTTTCCCGTACCGTACGGGAACCATTTGCTCGTTTGCTTGTGGTTATAATAAGTCTGAACCTGACCGGCAGAACGGGGAATAGTGATGGGAAGTTTTGCTTCAGGGTTCACTTTCCCGTATAAAATTTCCGCAACAGCCTGTCCGCCAAATGAACCGGGCTCCCAGGCCTCAACCAATGCAGGAATATTTTCAGCAATCCACTCAGTGCTCAACGGACGACCGTTGACCAATACAACAATAGTGGGAACTCCCGTAGCATAAATCTCCTCTACCAACTGTTGTTGCAAACCTACCAATGACAATTCATAACGGTCCACATTCTCACCGCAAGTTTTATCTTTCCACATATAGCGCATGGAGTTCTCACCCACCACTACAATAGCCAGATCGGCTTTTCGGGCTTTGTCTTTCGCTTGCAACACACGAGACATTTCCATAGTGCGCAAATTGGTGGCAAAAGGAAAGAAATCAAAGTCAGTCTGGGGAGAAACCATACGCAATCCCTCAATGACTGTAGTCACGCAGGAGTCCGGCTGTTCAAAAGCCCAGTCACCCAAAACAGTCTGGTTGTCAGCATTGGGGCCGGTTACAAAAACCTTTTTATAACGGTCGCTATCCAAAGGAAGCAGATTATTATCATTCTTCAGAAGCACAATACTTTTTCTCGCCATTTCGAGTGCTGTTTCACGATGTTCGGCACTGAACAGAACTTGGGAGACTTTCTTTTCATCTATATAAGGATTCTCAAACAAGCCCAGTTTGAATTTGGCAGTCAGTATCTTGCTGACGGCATCATCTACGCGGCTCATGGGGAGTTCCTTTTCATTAACCAGTTCTATAATGGCATCCGCAAACTCGGGACCATGCATGTGCATATCCATTCCATTCTTTACGCTTTGCAGATATGCGTCTTTCAGTGTAGCGGCGGTGCAATGCTTTTCGTGCACCTGCTCAATATCCATCCAGTCGCTCACTATGAACCCATTAAATTTCCAAGTATCTCTCAGGATATCCTTCATCAGGTATTTACTGGTATGGCAGGGCACTCCGTTAAGTTCATTATGTGCCATCATGAAAGTATATGTGCCCGCATCCAGGCAATCTTTAAAAGGAGGCATGAAAACCTCGTGCAATGTACGGTTGGAGATATCGCAAGGAGCACCATTGATGCCATTGACAGGTTGGCTTCCACCGATAAAATGTTTGGTACAGGCCAATACTTTATCCTGTCCGGTAAAGTCACTTGTCTGAAGTCCTCTGACGGTAGCTGCTCCCATCTGTCCTACAAGAAAAGGGTCTTCGCCAAAGGTCTCTCCCACCCGTCCCCAACGGGCATCACGAGCCACTTCTACATTGGGAGTAAATGCCCAATGGGTACCGGTGGCACGCATTTCAAGAGCAGTCTGGCGAGAAGCTTTTTCAGCCAGTTCCGGTTCGAAGGTTGCAGCCTGTCCGATCGGAGTAGGATAAATGGTAGCTCCTCTATAGAGTCCGGTACCATGAATGGCATCAATGCCGATGAGTAAAGGGATTTTAAGGCGCGATTGCATGGCATATGATTGTAATCGATTGGCTTCTTCACTGGTAATTACATGCAAAAAAGATCCGATAAGCCCTTGTTTGGTCATTTCAATCAGTTCGGTAGAATGCAGATCAGGATAAAATCCTTTGGCATGGCTTTTCTTCATTTCCTCCACCGTCATGTCTTTTTCGGCAGCTTTCATGTGTTCTATACCAACGTATTGTGACATCTGTGCTACTTTCTCCTGCAATGTCATACGATTCATCAAATCATTCACCCTTTTCTCCACAGGTTGGGAAGCATCCAGATAAAGCGGATCTTTATTCTTATCAGAGCACCCTGAAAAGAAAATCGGAAACATCATAACTAATAAATAAATTCTCATATATAATAAAGGTATTAAATTTATCCAGCCTTACATAAGCCATTCGATTTACAGTTGCAAATGTAGCGGGAAGGGAAAAGAAAGAGGTACATTATACGTCATTCCAGGTGCACAGATGTTCATATATTGCCTTCTACAAGGCTTATATGACACAAAATGCGGTGTAACGATTAAGATCACACCGCATTTTTATTTCTTTTATTCAGTAGCGTTACTTATTCTCTTTTTGCCAGATACTCTTTGGGAGATACACCATAAAATTCCTTGAAAATACGACTAAAGTATTTCGGATTGTCAATTCCCACCTTAAAAGCAACATCCGTCACCGAGTACTCTCCCGAAAGGAGAAGCGCAGCCGCCTGCTTGAGCCGGAAAATACGGATAAATTCAGTGGGAGATTTACCGGTCAGTTGGGTAATCTTATTATATAGCAACGTACGGCTCATAGCGAGTTCACTGCACATCATCTGAATATTTAATTCCGGATTATCTATATTAGTCTCTATCAACTTCAAAAGCTTTTCCATAAATTCATTGTCCGCCTTGTTCGACAATTCCACAGCATTGTTGTTTTTCAGTTCTTCCAGACATTGCCTTTGGGCGGCTTGCCGCAATTCAAAGATATTGGCTATTTTGCTTCGCAATACTTCTTTGTCGAAGGGCTTGGCAATATAGTCGATAGCTCCCAGACGCATACCTTCCAATATGCTTTTCTTATCCGTAACTCCCGTAAGCAGCAGGAATGGAATATGAGAAGTCTTTATATTACCTTTCACCTTCTGGCAGAACTCAAACCCCGTCATTCCCGGCATCAACACATCCGAAATAATAAGTTGAGGTGAGAAAGCATCTATGCCATCCAAAGCTTCAACGGCATTATTGAAGGTCTTTACATGATAGACATCACTCAGCGACATCTCAATGTAACGGGACATTTCGGGATCGTCTTCCACCACCATAACGCGATTTACGTGAGGATCGCTAACAGAGACGTCATGACCGAGTGGAACATTCTCACTATTTTCAGAATGATCCACTGCATTCTCGTATGTCAAAGGAAAGGACAAGAAGAATTCCGTACCTTCATCCACTTTGCTTCGGAAGGAAATTTTACCCTGATGCAGTTTAACAAGTGCTCCTACCAACTTCAATCCGATACCGCTGCCTATTTCACCGGAATTTATTGCATTATCCGCTCTGAAGATATGTTTGAAGATATGCCTCTGTTCACGGGTAGAGATTCCGATACCGGTATCCTTGATGCGCAAATACCACTTATGTTCATCTACCGACGCTTCAATACTAATCTTTCCTCCATAAGGAGTGTATTTTATTGCATTGGAAAGAAGATTATCCAATATACGCGTTATCTTCTCCTTGTCGAACCAGACTTCCTGCCGGGTAGAGTCTTCCAGTTTGTTTTCTATATGAATATATTTGTTTCCAGCTACTAATTTAAAGGAATCCAGTCGGTGACGCAGAAAAGCCTCAAGCATTTGTTTGGAAACTACCAACCGGCTTGCATTCAGTGATACACGCTGAAAGTCCAGCAGTTTCTCCACATAATGCGCCAGCTTGGATGAATTATTCAGAGCCATTTGCAGCAGCTGAGAGCCTTGGCCCGAAGGCGGGATCTCATTCTCCAAGTCCTTCAATGGAGCCTGTATCAGGTTGAGCGGTGTCAACAGATCATGAGCTGTGGTGACGAAGAAATCGATTTTAACTTCTGTATTCCTCTTCTCCTGTTTCTGTTTAATCATCCTGTAAATATAGAAAAGAAGCAGGGAAAACAAAGCCAGATAGACCAGCCGCGCCCAAATCGTATTCCACCACGGTTCAGCCACCATAACATAAATTATCCGCTCCTTCTGATCCACTCCGTCTATCACCGATTTCACATGGAAGACGTAACTGCCCGGCGCCACCTTAGAATACGTAGCCACATGGGTCGAAGCCGGGACCGACCACGAGATATCATGTCCTTCCAGATAATAAGAATACTGTGTCTTTTGCGGTGTCTGATAATTAGGCGTAACAAAATGAAAAGAGAAAAAATTCCTGTTGTAAGGCAATTCTATCCGGTCTGTCTTATAGATCGGTTCACACAGCAAATTTGATGCATCCGTACAATATACCGGTTCGTTGAACACATCAAACTGATAAACGATCGTCTCATTATCTGTAGGAAGCTTCGTCTTTCTTATCTCATCCGGCTTAAACAGAATAGCCCCATCGGTACTTCCCAACAGTATATCTCCGTTACGGCAAACCCAGCAAGCCGACTTATTGAACTGATTGGATGGCAAACCATCCTGTTTGTCGAACACTTCGATAATACCTGAAGCAGGAGACAGTTTGTTCAGACCATTTTCCGTAGCAATCCACAGATGACCTTCCGCATCGGAAGCTATCCCATAAATATAGTTAGATGAAAGATGATCGTCTACTGTATAATGGCGTATGGAATCGTTTTCCATATCATAATAATACAGGCCATAGTTTCTTGTTCCCACCCAGTAGGCTCCATCCCTGATCCGATAGATAGTAGTTACTTCCTTGGTAATAGCCGTTGATTTTATCTCACTTGTTTCTTTGTTGAGAATAAAAAGTCCGCTATACAATCCCATCACCAATAGCCGGTCCGACTGTCTTTCAAACTGATTCACCTTACTTATATTATACTTACTTACCAGCCCGGTCTTTATATTCAGTGAAGTGATATCTCCCATAATTCCTCCAAACCACAGCAGATCACCATCCGGATAAATGGAGTAAATATAATTGGTGGAGATAATAGGATTCCGGTCCTCGACGTGATATCTTTTCACATCCCCCCTTTTCCAGTCAATACAGGCAACACCGAAAGAGTACCCTCCTGCCCATATACGTCCTTGCGAATCTTCGGCTATGGTAAGTATCGCATTTCCTTTTTCGCCGTAAATATTCCTATTAAAGTAATGCGTCCAGGTGTGCGTGTGCACTGAGAACATGCTGACACCGCTATTAGTTCCAAACCAAAAGTTGCCTGAAGAATCTTCCAGCACTGCATTCACCACATCATTTCCAATGCTTTGCGAATCCCCCGTCCGATGCTGGAAATACCTAAAGTTCAATTTATAAGAGTCTTGAAAAGAGATTCCTCCATGATAAGTAGCCACCCACAGATTGAACTGATTGTCGACAAAAAGTCCCCGCACATTATTCGTAAAAATGGAGGTGGAAGAAGTTTCATTGTAAGCATACTGTTTATCTATTGTCAGATTAGCCTTATCTATGACAAAGACACCTTCCAAATCCACTCCTACGGCAATTTTATCCGGTGTATAGGAAATGATGGAACGTATGGGCTTCGTAATCGGCAGGGGTAACTTCTGTAAGTCTTCCATTTCCATGGAACGGCCATACAGACCGGCATCCAGCGTACCAATCAATATTCTGCGATTTTCCATATCCACATAGGTCGACAATACATTTTTCCCTTCCAGGCAACGGAAACACACTTCCATAGGGCCGATCTTGGGGAAAATGCTTATATAAAGTCCGTCACGGGTAGAAATATAATATCGGTCATCATTCTTATTCACCTGATTTACAGATAACTCTTCGGTTCCGGAGAGCAGGGAAGCCATTCTGTCCGGTAAATTCAACTTCAAAATTCCCTTAGAAGTTGACAGTAAAATAGTTTCAGGGGAATCGAACATAACATCATTCAGAATAATAGAATGATTATTGAAGAAGTCACGTACAGCATATATCAGTTCAAACTCATCCTTCCGTTCATCATATTGAAAAAGAAGCCCCGCTTCGCTAAATACCCAGAGGGTACTATCCGGTGAACAACGCAGGTAATTTACCCCTATCCTATTATACCCCTGGTCGGGAAATAGATTCAAAGGATAATGCCTGAAGTTTTTCCCATCAAACCGGTCTACCCCCAGTTTGGTGGAAATCCACATAAAACCATGCTTATCTTGTTGAACAGAGAAACACCTTCTATTACTCAAACCGTCATCTTCTGCTATCCGATGGAAAAAATCAGAAGAAGAAACAGAAGTAATGCAAAATAGAAGTAGAATAATAAGTAGAATGAATCGTTGCGTTCTGATCTTGTATGTTCTCATATTTAAAGATTAATGCCACAAATATACAATACCCTGAGAGCGATATCAAATGTTTCGACCATTATTTTAAAGAACCCGTCGGAAGTCTTATACCTCATCCGCCAAAGATAGAATAACCGTAAAACAGCTTCCCTTTCCTACTTCAGACCATACCTCTATACACCCGCACAACCGCTCAATAATAACTTTACAGATAGAAAGCCCAAGCCCGCTTCCTTGTTCAAACTCATCAGTTTTATAAAAGCGGTCAAAGATCATCATGAGTTCCTTCTCATCGATTCCTTTTCCCGTATCCTGCACATAGACGCTGACTTTCTGGTGTTCCTTATCCACACTACATCCCAACGTCACCGAACCACTCCGGGTAAATTTATCCGCATTATTCAGGAAATTGGAAATAACCTGAATAAAACGCATACGATCTATACTGACGGGTAAGGAAAGACTTTCATCCAGAACAAGATGAAACTGCAATGAAGGCTTGATCAGTGCTTGATAAGCCATATAAATCTCTTTCACAACCGTCGTCATATTCCATTCTTTTATTTCGAGATCCAGATTACCGGAATCCAGACGCGATATTTCCACTACGTCATTGACAAGTTTCAAAAGCAGTTCATTATTACGATTGATAATCTCAAGCATGGCTTTCTTCTCTTCCGGCTCAATCTCATCTCCCCCTTCGCCTACCAACAAATTAGTGAATCCCACGATAGCATTCAGCGGAGTACGGATTTCATGGCTCATATTGTTCAGAAAAGATTGCTTCAGCTCAGCATTTTCGGCCATCTGCTTAGCCTGGATGAGTTGCTCTTCGCGCTCCACCTGCAACTGAATATCCTGCATAATACCTGCCAGCATTATCCTCCCTTTTGCATCTTTCAGGCTGCGACACCGTAGTTCATACCAGCGATAATTCTCTTCACTGAAAGAGAAGCGTACACGTCGAACATGCATATCCGTAGATTGATGCAATGTTTCGTATAATGAATTTAGCAGGGGGACATCATCAGGATATGCATATTTCAAGAAATCGGTTCGCACAAACGTCCTCTGTTCCATTCCCACCAAACGTGTATAATTCTCATCAAATTCAATATTCTCTCCCTGAATATCCCAAAGGGCAACCCGCCCTCCATCCATAGAAAGCCTTAGCCGCTTATGAATTTCCTCAAGCATCTCCAGATTCTTTCTCTCTTCACGCGAACGTCGACGGATACGCAACCAACTGACCAGTACCAGAATAAAAGCAAAAATAAACAGTCCTGTCAGAAAATAAAGCTCGTTCCGATACCGATCATAAAATGAGTAATTGATAATACGGACATCTTCAGGTACATTTTCCACAGCAAAGTCCGCATAGGCTGAAAAGTAAGTCCAATCCAGTACATATTCCTTTTCCATATCCCTGATTTTCGGCATACCGATTTTCTCTTTATTCATCAGGCGAACAGCAAAATCGGCCGCAGTATGCGCAGAAATCTCATCAGTAGTCATGTAGCCGCCCACAATCTTGGCATCCTCCCCAAATCCTTGGCGGATGCAGCTGAAAGAGGGAATATTTAGGGCTTTAGTAATCGGAAGCGACATCTGATCAAACTTATCCAGCAGAAAAACCTCTTTTTCCTGTCCACTTTTTGATTTCTCCATGTCGACAAGCAAAGAAGTCCCCTTGGTATAGCGGAAAGGACAAAGGCTTATGGTTACCTCATCTTTACCAACATGACTACCCGCTCTTGCAGGCATCAAATTATAATGCTCGACCATTTCCTGTAATTCCTTGTATTCCGGTTCTGCAGAGAAAGCAGACCCACAACCCAATAGCCGCATTTCCTTTCTATCGGCAAACCGAGTTAACAAATCAAACGATTTATATCCAAGAGGAGTCAGGTCAATATTATAAATGATATCTATCCCTGTCTGTGGCTGCAAAGATTTTATAAAATCGATATTACACTGAAAGTCCGGTGCATCACGCAACACATAAACTTTCCTGCGCTCATATTCCTTTATGAGCTTCTCATCCGGAAAATGTACATTGCAAGCTACTACAGGGACAGAGGAAAGCAGACGGTGACGGGTGGTAAACAAGGCAGATGCAGCTTGGTCGCCCACAGTAAGAATCAGTGCCACCGGCTTATCTTTAATAATCTCCAGATACGCCTCCATGTTTTTTATCCCCTCTTTCGGATCGACAGTATTGAAATCCAGATAAAACTTATTAAATACCGGCTCTATTCCCTGCTTTCTGAACTCCTGCCTAAGAAGTTCTTCAAAATTTCCATAGCAATCATAATAAGGAGAGGAAGAATACATAAGAGAAATTATTCTTTCTATCCGATGGTTGGCAGTATGCCATCGTTTAAAATTGACCCCGCATAAAAAAGCACATAGCAAGAGAATGAAGGCAAAAGCATATTTTAGTTTGTCGGTTTTCATTGCAAGACTAATATGCTAGCAAAAGTAATATAATATCCATAAAAGAAAGAAGGTTTTATTCAAAAAATATTCAGTCTTTTTTATTTCTGCCACAGATAAAAGTGATATTTTAAATTTTCTTTATCAAAGTATTGTATACAAACGAAAACTCCCTAATTTTGTGACTGCTATAAAAGACTTAAGATGAACGTGCACAAAACCTGGATATTATTACTATTCTTACTAACCCCGACTATTCTATTCGCTCAAAAAACAAGAACAGTCAAGGGAAAAGTGTGCACGGCGTCAGATACAAAAAAAGGAGAAGAACCCTTACCTTACGCAAGCATTGTTATTTTGGGAGGAAAAGATTCCACTTTCATAAAAGGAGCTGCAAGCGACACGGACGGACACTTCAGCCTTCAGTTTACTCCTCAGAAAGGAACGCAATATCTACTCAAAGCTTCTTATACGGGCATGCAATCTGTTTTCCGGAAACTGGATGGCAATGCTTCAACCATTAATCTGGGCAGCATTCTGCTAGAGGAAGGCATCGAATTGGGAGAAGTGACAGTGAAAGCTTCAATACGCGAAATAGATCAGGTGGGAGATACCACCATCATCAATGCAGCAGCTTATAAAACACCGGAAGGCTCCTATCTGGAGGCTTTGGTAAAACGTATCCCCGGAATGGAATATGACAGCGAAACCAAGACACTGAAATATAATGGGCTGCCTATCAATGAAATCAATGTAAACGGTGAAGCCTTCTTTGCGGGCGACAACAAGATGGCACTGGAGAACCTCCCTGTAGAGTTAATTAGCAAGATAAAAGTATACGATAAAAAGAGCAAACTGGAAAAGCTGACAGGCGTCAGTACTGGAAAGGAGAACTATGTACTCGACTTGCAGACCAAAGCGGAATTCAACGGAACCCTCCTTTTATCGGGACAAGCCGGATATGGCAATAACAACAAAAAAGACTTCAACCTGCAAGGAAACTACTTCAAGAATAACGGAAACAATCTCTCCGTCATTGCCAATTCCGGTAACCTCAACATGAGAACAAGCTATAAAGACAACATACAGGAAAACGTTGCATTGAACTTTACCCAAAAGTACAATAAAAAGCTGACTCTCAACGGAAATATGTCCTATCACCACAATAACCAGGGCAACGTATCCACATCTTACAATGAACAATACCTGACAAGCGGAAACAAATACCAATACTCTGCCGGTGACAATACGAACGGCAGCCATAATATGAATGCGACATTGGGCTTAAATTGGCAGGTAGATAGCATGACCTTTGTTAATATTTACGGTAATTTCAATCTCACCCGGAATAATAGTGCCAATAATAACCGCCAGGGTACATTCAATGAAAACCCTCATCTGGATATCCTGGACCCTTTCAGTACCATCAGTGATGTACCCGATAATCAAAAAATCAATGATATTTCTATGGGGTCGCTGATGAAAGGCAACCAACACCGATCTTCCTTCCACGCAAATATCATGCGTCGGATCAATAAGAAAGGAACTTCCGTTGGGCTGACAGCTCAATACAATGATAGCAAAAATGACAATAACAACTTCTCCGTATCATCAACAACCTATTATCAACTGAAAAACAGTGCCGGAAACGACTCTATACTCTACCGTAACCAGTACTCATCAAACCTGTCACCCAACCGTTCACAAGGCATCGGGGTGATGTTCACCCATCCGTTCACCAAGAAACTACGCTCACAAATCTCATATAATTTCAATTACAGCAAGCAGAAAAATGACCGCAATACATACGACCTGTCCGGTTTTATGGAAGAAGCGGAAGTGCAGCCCGGCTATCTGCCCGAGGGATATGAGACGAGTTACATCGACAGCCTGAGTAACCGAAGCCATAGCAGTACCCTGCAACACGGAATCAATCTGTTTCTTAACTACTCCGACACCATCTGGAATGTCAATGCCGGGATGTCCGTAAAACCCGAACGCCGTAGCCTGAACCAAAAAACTGGTTTGCATAAAGCTGATACCACCCTTCGCTCTGTCGGTTTCCAGCCCATGTTGTTTGTCTCATGGCAGAAAAAGAAAAACAGGATTATTCTGCACTATTATGGAAATACCTCACAACCGTCATTATACGATCTGATCTCCCCCACCAACAACAGCGATCCGCTCAACATCACGCGAAGCAATCCCAATCTGAAACCTACTTACAATCAATCCGTCCGACTGGAAGCACAGAATACAAAGCAAGGCATCTTTGCCACACTGAACTGGAACAACAGAATCAACAGCCAGACCCGTGCAGTGACCTACAACCAGCAGACAGGCGGGCGTGAAACCTATCCGGTCAATATCAACGGCAACTGGAACATGAACGGTGTACTTCGATATCAGAAGCGCATCAAAAGCTTTAGCCTGAATGCCAATGCCGGAGGCTCTTTTGCGCAAGATGTCAGCCTCATCAACGAAAACCAGACCGAACAACCGGAGCGTAGCACCACTCACAACACCGGGATAAACACTGACCTCCGCCTATCCTATCAGCCTAAATGGGGAAACTTCGACCTGAACGGAAGATGGAATTTTCAACATTCTGCCAACTCGCTTCTCGAAACAGATACTTACACCCGTAATTATGCTTTCGGAATAAACGCCTTTGCCGATTTACCGAAAAGTATACAGCTGAGAACTGATGCGAATTATTCTTTCCGAAACGGTACGAACATAAAGAAGGGCGAAGATGACCAATTTGTATGGAATGCAAGTATCACATGGCGTTTCCTGAAAAAGAAGCAAGCCGAGGTATCAGCCAACTGGGTGGATATACTCAGCCAACAAAAGAGTTATTACCGCAGCACTATGGCAGATGGCTTTTACGAGAGCCATACTCAACAGATAGGCAGTTATTTCATCGTCTCTGTGAAATACCGTTTTAACCAGCCTCTCCGCAAAAAGTCTGTGTCTCCTCAGTAGAAGCAGACTGCACCGAACGAAGCCCACGGGGAGAAGAGCCGAAATATTTCTTACAGTAGTTAGAAAAATGAGGCAAAGATTCGAAACCATATTTATAACAGATTTCGGAGATAGTGGCGTCCGTATACCGAAGTTCATAAGCTATGCTCTCTTTACGTTTCTCCATCATCCACTCATAAACAGGTTTATGGAATACAGAGTTGAAAATGCGCCGGAAGGTGGTAGTGGTGTAGCCACCTAATTGGGCTAATTCTTCCACAGTCTTCACCTTCATATGATTCTGTAAAACAAAATACTCAAAGCTGGACGTATATCTGGAAAGTGAATGCACCAGCATAGAAAGGTCATAATCAGAATAATATTGTCCCAGAATAAAAGCAAGTTCTTTCCGTTTAAGAGAAAGCAATTCCCGGCAAATCTTCTCTTCTACCAAATAAGCTTTTGAAGCACTCAAAAAGAAATTCAATTCATTAGTAATTTTCAAAGGCGTGAATATAAGAGGAGGAGTTATATCATTCATTATATGTTTATAGCGTTCCTCGCAAAACAATTCCGGCTGATTGAAGCGATAACAAACACATTCCACATCGGTCAGAGCGAGAATCTCATACTTTGAACCGATAGCCTGAAGAATAAACTCACCGGCATGCAGCACAGTACCTGCATACTCCTGACTGTTGACAAGAGCTTCTCCTTCTAACAGAAAAATCATGATATTCTCTTCGCATTTTTGGGCAGGAAGGTGGAAACCTCTTGAATGAGAGGCATAAATGATAGCATTAGCCACAGCCTTAGGGCACTGCTGACACGATATGACCGCACCACATGCAGAGTAAGTTTGCATTGTAGATTGAATGTTTTTTGTTTGTTATTGTGCGGCAAAAATAAGAATATTATGGGAAGAAACAAAAAAAGTCCCCAAAGACTTTACAAAATGTAAAGTCTTTGGGGATAATTCTTCAATTTATTCAATAATGCTACAGCAAGCGCAGTCTTTTATAACGATTTCGAAGAAGCCTTATGAATCTTGAAAGTTGCAAGGTTCCCTTTGTGATCTGTAGGCCAAACACAGGAGGGGGTCAGGAACTTATCTTTGGAATCATTTTCTGTTATTATGCCTCTCACAACTGTTTCGGAAGGTCCTACCAATATGCAATTTTTCAATGAAAGAATCGAGTTCATCGGATAATAATAAATAAAATCAATCCGGTCACGTTCATCGGCTTCGGGTGCCCAAGCTAATTTTTCCAGTTTAGCTTCTTCTGCAAGCTTATTTCCTGCAGGAAATGTGAAGCCGGGATATCGAACAGGATTAGGATATTTTTCACGATAACTATCCTTGAATCCAGCTTTATGAAGCATCATAGAACAATCCCAATGAATGACAGCCCCATTGTGATCCCATAGATTTTTTGTGTCCGCCTGCCAGTCCAAATGGGAAGGCTCGTTGAAATCTCCTCCCATAATAACCGGACGTCCTTGTTTAATATCGGTTTGCACTTCTTCCACGAAAGCACGGATAGACTCATCTCTGAATGACAAACGATTGGCTTTCAGGACCTCGGACTCATCTGTTATAGGATTATCTATCTTTTTCCAGCTCGTGCCACTATATCCACGTGGCATATAACATTCATAATTCCGATAATCTAAATGGCAGGAATAAAAAGAAACCGGCTGCCCTTCGATTGTGGTTGTCATTTTCACCATAGCACGACTTTCATCACCCGGTACAATGCAGCATTTAGTCATGCTATCCGGTTTGAACTTACTTAAAATACCAATTGCCAGATCGAAAGTCTCTCCATAATAATGCTTTCCCCTTTTCTTCAATTCCTCTATCACGTGTGGTATAAACCGCTTTCCATCTCTGACTTCACATAGGAAAACTACATCTGCATCCATCTGATCCAATACATCAATAATTCCTTGATCTCCATTAGGCACTTTAGCACCTCCATGCCACAGGTTTAATTGAAAAACTGTGAATGTACTTTTTGCTTTTGCATTGCAGAGATTAACTGAACAAAACAGGTATAGTAATAATAATAGTAGATTCTTTTTCATTTCGTTAATGCATTCTATAACTTTGATAAATTATAAGTTTATACAAAAGTAGTACATTCTCTGTGCATTCCAAGCTGTTTATGTAGTTTTTGAGATTTCTTAGCCGGCTAATTCTTTTATCACTTTATTTAGAAATATGGATGGTACAATTCTTAGTACGGGAGGAGTCTGATGATTATTTATACTTGCCCTGTTTCAAAGAGAATATATAAATAAAAAACTACGAGAAATATCCCGTAGTTTTCTATTTATACAATATTTTGAAGAGTTCCTCTCTACTTTATTCAGCAGAACCAGATTCAGGAGTCTCATTTATGTCCTCAACATTAGTATCAACAGTTACTTTTTCAGCTCCAACAGGTAATGTTAATGTATAGCGAATATTCTTTCCTATCTCCCATTTTGCTGATGTACCTAAAGTAACGGTTTTGGTATTATTAAAATAGATATGACCATCTTTCTCTGTCTTATATGTCACAGATATAGTCTTTGATGCTACAGACTGTGGTAACAACATTAAAGAACCATCTGACGTATCTAAAGCATAGACGTTGTTGTCGCTGCCTTTAACAGGAGTTAAACTAATTGGATATGAATAATCAACTGCTGCCTCAGAACCAGCACTCCAACCTCCTTCATTAGTACCAAATGTATATGTAGCAGTTCCTCCTTCAACTCCATTGATTGTAATATTACTCACAGTATATGTGTATGCAGGATCTACCGGTTCATAAGAGAAGTTGATACGTGTAAGAATATGCTTAAAAGTAAGTTCCAATTTACCACCTGCAGGCACAGATGCCACACTTTTATGAGCTACTACCAAGTCCGTTTGTGCTCCTACAGCCCCTATTGCATAACTTAAGGTTGGATAACCAGCTTCAGGAGTGCTAAACTTATCCTTGAGAGTTGTAGGATAAGCAAAAAATTCCATATTTTCATCCAAAGGCCAATAAACATCCCCTGTTGTTTTCCAACTTCCTCGTCCACCTGTGTAGTCTTTATTCATGTAGGCAGTGCCAACTCCCGAACCTGCAATAGCTGAAACCTCAACAGTATAACCATTTACTGTAAAAGCAGTAAAATTATCATTATTAGTCACTGCCGCTCTCGTTGTCCCCTTTACTGCCGTAGTAACATCAATTTTTGCCTTTTGGCCAACATTCTCAATCTCCTCATTCTGTGAGCAACCTACGATTGCCAACGCAGCAACTGCTGTTAATAAAATCTTCTTCATAATCGTTTGTTTTATAAGTTAATATTTTAATTTATTTACTTTCAATTTACAGGTAATTCCACATCCGTCTCATCATCCCAATCTCCTACATCACCACCCATGCCTCCGCCTCCACCGGGAGGAACTTCCACATCATCCACTTCTATTTCTTCATCAATCGGTATTTCAATATCCGTTGCCGGATCTCCTCCCCCCTCTTCAGGAGGAGTAGGCGGAGGAGATGGAGCAGTTACAGCAGCTGTTATGTCAACCTCTACTTCCTGAACCGTATTATCGACTTTTACAAGTAGTAATTTCATCGTTACCTCGCTGCCTGAACGTGTGCCTGTTGATTCCGACGTAAAAAAAGCAGAAAAGCTACCACGTATCACATCATCTCCTTTTCGGGCCTCTACATAAATTGGGGCAACACTTGCTGTACATGAACCACTGCTGATGTAATAAGAACCATTCATCCCGTCTACATTACAGATAATGCTTGCCACATTCTTCAATCCTTTCACCTTTATTTCAAAAGAATAGTTCTTGACTACCTGTTTCGGCTGAAACTCCATCAAAAGCATCTTCTCACTCTTTTCTATTCTCATATCTTTCACACTTACTACATACAAAGGGTCCGGTGACCACACCATCGCTTCACTGGTACCAAGCCCTGTACACGGTCCGGTGTAAGCCTCAATCGTCTCAAACGCCCCATCACCACGAATCAACACACTCTCCGTATTATAATTGTAAATCACCATGTCATAATATCCCGGTAGTACTTTCACCACTCCCCCCTCAACCGAGAGATAGCTCTCCACCTTTCTTCCTTCTTCGCTTTTCGGGTAGAAGATCACCCTCATTCCTTCGGGCAACTGCTCTGTCACCCCCTTCCAATTAAGCTTGATCTGTACTCCGCTGACAGGATAATCGTCCAGTATATCTCTAAATTCACATCCCGCTAAAAGTACCGATAGCCCCAATAGAAGCAAAAGAAACATACATTTTGTACGCCGCATAGCTACCGCCTCCTTCCCTGAATGAGCCATACCAAAGAAACCTTGGCTTTCGTAGGCCCTATAAAATGATAGCGTCCGCTACTTGTCCATATCAAATCACTTTCATAGGTAGTATATTTTCGGTATTCCGTCTCCAGATAGCCAATTCCCAAACTGAATTCAAGAGCCAGGTGCCGGGCCAGTCGATGACTGTAACCATAAGTCAGTCCAGAAGCTGCATAATAGTTTCCCCGGTATCCTTTATCCTTATCAAACTGGAAGTCGTACACTCCCCCTTCAGCATATATTCCCAGAAAATGTCCTGTCAACCGTTCACGATTCTTGCGATTTCCAAGCCAGTAACGTACCTCAGCACCTCCCGAAAGAAACTGGTAACAGAAGCCGCGCTTGTTGTTCGACCACCAGGGACATTTATATTCCATATTCAAAGACCACCGCTGCCCTACGGGCAATTCCACCTCCACATTCGGAGCCAAAGCTAAATCATAAAGTATATTGTTCTTCAACGCAATCACTGTTCTACGCCGGGATTCTCTCTTACTTTCTGCCTCAACACACGGAGAAAAAGTCATTATTTCTATTTTTCCCTCCGGTAAAGCATCTACAGGCAATGCTAATGCAGCTATCGGCAAACTGACTTTCATCTCCCCTATCCGTTCTACCTTCCGGAATTGATGTTCCGACAAATAAGCGTAAGGTTTTCCACCATCCAAATAGCGCAACAGCTTTATCAGTTTTTCAAAGTTCCCGAAGTGTCGCCGGATTAACGCCAGCACTTCTTCTTTATCCGGTACCTGCGGATCATTCATTACCCATTGGTATATTTTGCTCCAGGTTTCCGGTTGTAACATTCGGTCTGGCGGGTTGCAAATATCCTTCTTCGCTGCTAATCTTTCAGCTCGCATATCTCCTTTTCCTAATATCAAAAAAGAGAGTATTAAGAATATATATAAACCTGCGCGAACCTCCATAACTTTGCTTTGTATATGACAAATGTATATCTAAAAAATTGAAAGAAATACGAAGATTACAACTCTTTTCAGGGGGTGGAAGCTTCTGTGAAACGAATGAAACAGATTTGCAACTTTGCAACATAAAAGAGGTCTCATGTTATTTGATAATCATTTAGCCACTATCATCCACTATATTGCCTCAAAAAGACAGTTCGTGTGCGAGAACAGTGAATATCCGTGAAAGAATTATAAAAGGAATATCAAACGGAAGCAAATATTTGGAAGAAACGGGGTGAGCTCTTACATTTGCAATGTGATTTTTTTCATAGTATTAGATTTAAGGTTAACAAAGGTTGGAGTACAGCGGTACTCCTTTTTTTATACCCATACTTTCCGATACTACTCTTTCACCATACCAACTCCGTGTCAAGTCCATACCAAGTCCGTACCAAGTCCAAGTGTATAGACATGGAGCTAATACGGAGCAGACAGGGCTTTGACTATGTTCAGAAAATAAAAAGCAGAAAAACAGACTGTTAGAAAAAACAGACTGTTAGAAAAAACAAAAAGTTAGAACTACTATTATAGAAAAAAGCAGTTCTATTTGGGTAGTTTCGTTATTCTCTGTATTTTTGTTCCGTAATGGCCATTACGGAACTGACGGTTACGGAACTGTATTATATCTACGTAAACATTTGATTATGAAATTCTACGATAGGGAACAAGAAACAGCCAAGCTGCAAGAGATACAACAGAAATCTCTTCTTCAAGCTCAAATGACCATCATTACCGGACGAAGACGTATCGGCAAAACTCAATTATTGCTAAATGTCACTGCAGGTCAACCTACACTCTATTTCTTCGTAGCCCGCAAAGCAGAAGCCGATCTTGTCGTTGACTTCCAGGCAATCGCAACCCGCAATCTGGGGATTCCTTTCTTCGGACAGGTAACTTCCTTTGCCGAACTATTCCGCTTTCTCATGGAGTATTCCGCCATGAACCCGTTCAATCTCATTATCGATGAATTTCAAGAGTTCTTCAATATCAATCCCTCCATTTACAGCGAAATGCAGCACAATTGGGATATCAACAAAGACAAAAGCAGAATGAACCTCTTACTTAGCGGATCTGTCTATTCGCTAATGCAAAAGATATTTCAAAATAGCAAAGAACCGCTATTTGGCAGGGCCACTGCATACATCCGGCTAAAACCATTTCGTACAGATGTGCTGAAACAGATACTTTCTGATCATAATGCACGCTATACCGATGAGGATTTATTGGCTTTATATGCATTTACCGGTGGTGTGGCAAAGTATGTTCAACTTTTTATGGATAATGGTATATATACCAAGAAGAAGATGCTGGATTATATGATACAGGAAGATTCACTCTTCATCAGTGAAGGAAAAAATATGCTTGTCGAAGAATTCGGAAAAGATTATGCAGTCTACTTTTCTATTCTTGCAGCCATAGCAAGAGGGGAAAATACACGCGCCAAAATAGAAGCGGTTGTGCAGAAAGAATTAGGCGGATACCTCTCCCGCTTGGAAAAAGATTTCAATCTGATAGAAAAACGTATACCACTATTGGCAAAAGTAGAAACGAAGAATGTACGCTATTGCCTGTGCGATAACTTTCTATCTTTTTGGTTCCGTTTCATCTTCAAATATTATTATATGGTGGAGATTGGTTCCTTTACGATGTTGCGTGAAATCATTGAACGCGATTATGAGATATTCAGCGGTCAAATACTGGAGAGGTATTTTGCCACGCGCTTCATGGAAAAACAATGTAGCACTCGTATCGGTGGCTTTTGGGATAGAAAAAGAGAAAATGAAATAGACCTTATCACACTGAATGAATTGGAGAAATCTGCCCAGATCATTGAAATAAAACGCCAGAAACGGAAGATTGACATGGAACGTCTACGGATAAAAGGCGCATTTTTTATTGAAAGCACCGGACTAAAGGATTATCAAGTAGAATATTTAGGACTGTCTATGGAAGACATGTAGTCTTCCGTAGACATAAAGAAAGAATTTTCTTTATTCCACCTCCATAAAGGCAGACTTTCAAGTATTTCAGCAACATACTCTTTTATCTCTAAAAGGGGAAATAGAAAAATCCTGCATATACAGCGGCATGTGTATGCAGGATTCTCGTATAATATACTTCATTTATGCAATTTTTTAATGTAAAAAGCCTGTTCCTTGTTTGCAAAACACTAACTTCCTGTCGACAGGAAGTTAGTGTTTTGCAAACAAGAAGTTAACTTCATTCAGAAAGAACACTTGTTTCATTAAAAAGAAACACTACTTTCATTAGAAACGAGCAATATATCGACTTTTTAGAGTTGTAAACTATTCGCTATACACCTGACAATATGCAGTCTACAAAAATACAATTCTTTCTTTTCTTCCATCCGGTAGAACAGGGCAAAAGAACAGATTCTAAAGCTATTAAATATGCAAAGTGTCAGAATGACTTATTTCATTTCTTCCTCTTCCTTTCCGCAAGCGGATAATCCTTCTTCACCTCAAACGAATAGCTGCCGGAAAGAAGTTTCAGAACCACCTCTCCATTTCCTTCACTGATAAATTCTATTCCTTTACACTTTCGGACAGGCTTCGTTTTCTCGCGAACATCCCTCAACGATGCAGCCGGCAGATGTAAGGTAGCTGTAGTATTGGCAGGTACAGTGAAAGTATAACGAATCACTCCGCTCTCCACTTTCCAGCCACTTTCAATGCGCCCATACATAGAATCATAATATCCCCGTGCATACGTCATCTTCCCTGTTGGATCGGGTATCGGCTTCAGAACGAACTGCTTGAAACCGGGAGAAGTTTCATCACGCTGTATTCCTAAAGAGTAATTATACATCCAGGCACCCACGGCACCGAAAGAATAATGATTGAAAGAATTCATGCGATTGTTTCCACCAAAACCATCTGTGCGAGTATAAGAGTTCAGACGTTCCCAGATGGTAGTGGCTCCCTGTTCAATGGAATAAAGCCACGAAGGATAACTGGTCTGCTGAAGTAGCCTGTAAGCCAAGGCTGAATGCCCGTAGTCAGACAAAGCCTTATTGATCCATGATGTGCCGATGAAACCTGTCATCAGAGAGTAAGGCGGGCATTGCTGACCTCTGTCTGTGGTATTCTCCCTTCTCACAGTCTCTGCAAGATTGGCAATCACCTTATTACGATTCTCTTCATCAATAATATTGAAAGCCAACGGAAGCACATACGAAGTCTGTATATCTATATGTGATCCTTTCTTCTCAGGGACAAAAGCCGAAAACCGGGTCTTTCCGGTCTCAGGCTCTATATACGTTTTATTGAAGAAATCCTTCCGGGCGGCATGCAGTTCACGAAACCACTCGGCATCGGTAGCCTTACCAAGGACAGTCGCCATCTTAGCCATCAACTCCAGATCATAAATGAAGTAGGCTTCCCATACCAGAGATTTATCATTCTTCTCATCCTCCAGCCCCAGCCAGTCACACAAATCACCCCACGAACGGGTTTGAACAATCAGGTTGGTTTCTGTTTCGATGGTATTATCGATGATGTATTGAATATAGCGCTTCATAGCGTCATAGTGTTCGCTCAACAAAATGGTATCCCCATATTGCTGGTAACACTCCCAAGGCACTGTGATTCCGGCACTTCCCCACAGCAGACCGCCAAAGCCACCACCTAATGGAGCAATATCCGGAAAACGCCCATCCGTCCGCTGAACATCGCGCATAGAACGGAGATAGCGTCTCAGGAATTGCGGGACATCCGCCAGATAAGTTGCCGTGCGCGAGAAGACAGAAATGTCTCCTGCCCATCCCAGCCGTTCATTGCGTTGCGGGCAGTCCGTAGGAATGGAAAGGAAGTTTCCATAAGAAGACCAGGTTATATTCTTCCAAAGCTGATTCACCTGAGTATTGGAAGTCTCGTAGCGTGAGGCTAATTCGTGTATAGAGCTGAGTACTATCCCTTTCACCGCTCCCACAGACAACGGTTTATCAATGCCTGTGATCTCTACAAAGCGGTAGCCATGATAGGTGAAGCGCGGAGAGATGGTTTCCTGCCCGCCTTTGGCTATATAAACATCCTGAGCCATAGCAGCACGGATATTCTCCAACATAATCATACCGATATTCCCTTCGTATTCCGGCAAATCGGGGTATTTCACCTCAGCAAAGCGCAGCGTAATTTCCGTTCCGGGTTTCATGCCCGATAAACTAATCCGGGGAACTCCTACCATATTCTGCCCCATATCATACACAAACACACCGGGACGGACTTCTTCCACCGAGAGAGCCGTCAACTCATTTATTTGTTTCACCGTCTGACCGAACTGCCCGGTAAGTTCAAAGCCTGAATAATCGTTCACCCACGGCATATTCGGATTACCTGCCGTACTGATATTACCTTCCAAGACAACTTCATGAGCCGGTTTCCAGGCAGATGCATCATAAGAGGCCATACTCCATCCTTCCACTGCCGTTTCCCTTAAAGCATCATACACTTCGCCCTGAAAGAAACTACCGTAAGTAATAGGACCTTCACTGAAATACTGCCAGGATAACGGATCGGTTACCACCACATCGGTCCGGCCATCTGCATACGTGATAACCAGTTTTGCTAATAAAGATTGGCGGTCACCGAAGAAGTTCCAATTGTCTCCCGCAAAGGTAGCACCCCCACTCCACCAGCCTTCTGCCATCAAAGCGCCAAGGGCATTTCTACCGGAATGAACGTACTCCGTTACATCAAACGTTTGGTACAGGTGGGTTTTATTATACTGGGTAATTCCGGGATTAAAATAATCGTCTCCTATACGCTTGCCATTCAGATAAACCTCATAAATACCACGTGAAGTAACATACAAGCGGGCTTTGGCTATTTCAGTATCCGGAGTAGAGAAAACCGTACGAAGCATAGGGGCAGAATTACCTTTGGGAGTGAAAGTACGAAAAGCACCGGAAACACCGCCATCTATCCAGTTATTCCCTTCTTTACAAGTAGTTATCACATTCGAAGGACTTCTGAAATTAGCAATCTCCATCTGCGGGAAAATAGCAGATTGGCCTGCGGGAACATCAAAACCGACATCGCCTACCACCGGGAAAGCAATAAAATCACCTCCTCGTCCCAGCGGATTCAGATTTACCCTACCAACCTCTTCACCACCATCCACATAGAATCTTGTAAACCCTAAATCGGAAGTAAGGCTTATGGTATGCTGTGCATACTTGTTGTTTTCATGAATCCATGTCAGCGGAACAGGGAAACTTTTGAAAGGAACGCTTCCCTGATCGTCCGGATGGTATCCCACACGATACACATTCAGCATTGCCTTTTTACCCGAAGCGAGTGAATCAATGCTCAATTCTATTTTAATGTAAGATTCATCTTTTCCATTCTGCAAGTGATACAGGTTCTTATTCTTATCCATCAGACGCTTATCATTCGCTCCGTAGACAAAGCCCGCACGCGTGCTTTTTGACTTTTCATCCAGCTGAAGTGAAACATTCAGCCTGAATGCCGGGAGATAGTGAGAATAGAGCATCCTGTCTTTATCTCCGCCACCTATCCACTTGGCACCACTCCATCCCTCGTAAGGAGAAGTTTTACTCATTAATCCTGTCTCAAACCAGGACGTTTCCGATGATTGTTCGCCTCTTTGATTCCAAACGTTGACCGTCCAGAAATAGCAGGTAGCAGGTTGCAAAGGAGTACCGGCATATTCTATGTTCAGTGACAGGTCACTCGACACTTTTCCGCTATCCCATACCAAACTACCCATTTCATCAGTCACTATTATCTGATAGGCCTTCTGCGAATAACCTCTTTCAGTATCCGGCACCACCATCTGCCAACTGAAACGAGGCTTTTCTACATCGATGCCTAATGGCATTTCGGCATATTCCACCTTGAGTTTTTTGATAGAAACAGGATTTTCTACAGCATATAACAAAGCCGGGCAAGCCAGGCAGATAGAAAGAATCAACAATACAAGAGATTTATAGCTTTTCATAATATACAGTAATTCATAGATTTACAGTGTACAAATATAGTGTTTATCTAATAAATATTGAATGAGTAATTTGATATAATTCATTAGAAAATTGCCATATCAGTAAACATAGAATCTAATTCAATAATCTGTATATAAGTCTTTATCCTATGATCCACTTACTGCCCGGTATGAACGAGATAATCTTCGTAGCGATGAAACAGCTAATGAATGTACTTACTGCAATACAGGGTATAGCAGCAACAGTGGGCAGTTCCAGATTATGCTTGAACACGGTTACCCATAACCCAAGCCAGAATATGTGCATAAGGTACATACCATAGCTGAGCTTTGATGTTTCTGTAATAACCTGTGGCGGATTCTGACGGTTTATGCATGTGAAAAGAAGGAATGTACCTGCCGTAAGAAGCACACAGTTGATGGTGCAGAAAGCCCATCCGATCTCTATTTCCGGGGTAACAAGAATTTCTCCGGGAATGGCCTGGATATAGAATGAGTAAATCGTCCATACAGCACCGACCACCATTAAAATAGTTCCTATAGTGAGGCGCTTGGAACGGTTCCACGTAAGATGCACACGTATATAATGCGCCATGACAAGGTATCCCAAGTAACCGGAGAAGTACCACAACATATGGTATTCGTTCCAGAAACATTGTCCCCACACTTCACCAAACCAGCGGTTGAGATAAGGCATACAGGTCGAGAGCAGGAACAGACCAATGAAGAAACGTTCTTCTTTAGCCGTAGCTTTACTCAGCCACGGCGATATGATGGGGATGAACAGATAAAGGCTGATCAAAGGATACATGAACCACAAGTGTCCGGCCAATGACGGAAAGTTCAGGAGTATCCGCGACATATCATTAAATGATGTTTCTCCGTTTATCTGTCCCCACAACATCGGAAGCGTACTGTACAGTATCATGAATATGAAGAATGGCGGCAAGATGCGAAGGGCACGTTGACGGTAGAATTGCCACATGGTCTGTTCTTTCTTCATCGGTGCAAGAAGAAATGCAGAGACAATCATAAACAGTGGCACCGCCATGCGTGAGAAACCGTCGTACACAGCTACCCATAGCCGGTCTGCCTCACTACCCAGGTAGGACTGCGGCCCCACCATATCCGTAGCTCCGGCAGCACCATAAAAGTTTTCACTAGCATGGACAACCATGACAAGAAAGCACGCAAATACACGCACATAATCTAAAAAAACAATACGCTTCATCTTTTTTTATTTAAATATTTAATTAGTTTGCTTTCAGACGCAATATGGTATATGAAAACGGTGGAAAACTATAGTCAAAACTTTCTCCGAAACCATTGTACTCACTCTCCTGCGGAGAAATCTTCATGGGTTCTTCAAAGGAATTCTCCTCCATATCGTTGGCTGCTGACAAAGAAATCACTTTACCAGTTTTCTCTACCTTGCTCACTCCTTCCAGTTTTATTCTTAACGGATAAGCTTCAGCCTCAGCATTCACTACTTTCACAATCAACTCACCGGTTGCTTCATCATAGCCCGAAGAGAAGAACTGAAGCGGCGTTGTTTCCGGTGAATAAGATACGATCAGCTTACCATCCATATAGAGTTCACTCTTCAGCGGAGTAACCACCATCTTTACATCATACCACTGGTCGTTTTCAAGAGATTGCGCCACCCTGTCGCTAACCACACCGGTCGTGCGACCTTCTGCAACTCCTTCGATAGCTGTAGTCTGGTTGTTCCATCCGGCAACATTGTACACAAACCCCTTCTTATTATCTTCCGACAAGCCGAAATAGATAAAGAAACCTTCGTGACCACCCGTCTTGCGGACTCTGCACTCAAGCGTAAACTCATTGCCGCTGAAACCATCTACGATATACTTCGTGGGTGTTTCCAGAGAAGTCTGGCTTAACAAACCGTCTTTCAAATTCCATGTACCCTTCTGCTCAGCAGGTTTAGCAAGATCCAGAGGAACGGCTGTTCCGTCTGCACGAGTCACTTTTACGTCACTAAACTCTACCTGAGTATTCCATGAACCAAAGCCGAAGCGTCCTGCACTATATTCCATCTGCTGAGGAGCGCTCATAGTCAGATTGCTCTTTACATTATAGGTCGGACGATTCTCAGCAGCCATCTTCTGCACATAGTAAGAACTGCGCCCTAACACCTGATCCGTATCCAGCCAGATGAGGTTGACAGCCCATGAACGGTCATTCCGGTTTTCCAATAACGGAGCATAGGAAGTCATTTTCACCAGATCACCATTACGCTCCATGCCGGAGATGAAAGCTGCTTCCGAAAGGGCTGCACGCAGGTTACCTCCACCCACATTGGCATTGCAAGCATATTCGCCTACATACACATCGTATTTTCCACGCGGATGGTTATCAAAAATCTTTGTATTCTGGAAGAAGAATTCGGGATTGACGTACCAGTGCGGATCAATCATATCTGTCTTGGCAATCTTACCTGTTCCGCCCAAGCCATGATTGGAAATCAAGGTCAGTTCGGGATATTTCTCTTTGATAGCGGTATAGAAGATATCGAAGCGCTTGTCGTACTCATCGCCCCAGTTTTCATTGCCAATCTCAACATACTGCAATGGGAAGGGGGCGGGATGTCCCTGCTCGGCACGCTTAGCACCCCACTCGGTGGTGACGTCGCCGATGGCATATTCTATAGCATCCATACAGTCGTCCAGATAGTAAGCAATCTTATTCTCAGGCGAAGCATCTCCCATGCGGTACTGGCAACCCAGCCCGACATTGCAGACAAACATCGCCTTTGCACCTATATCCTCACAGAACTGCAACATTTCATAGTATCCGAAACCGTATGAGCAACGATATCCCCATGTGCTGTATTCTCCCGACCGTGCAGCAGGATCACCCAAGGTTTTCTTCCATTCAAAGCGGTTCTCCAATGAGATGCCCTCCACTACACAACCACCGGGCCAGCGTACAAATGCCGGTTGCAGACCTGCCAGCATTTCTGCTACATCATTCCGCAAGCCATTCGGACGATTACGGAAAGTCTTCTCCGGGAAGAGGGATACATAGTCCACGTAAACCGTACCCGGTCCGTCAAATTCCAGAGCCAGTTTTCCTTTCGCATCGGTAGCCGCGGGTCTCATCATCTGGTGAACATCGTTCCACGTACCGCTTCCGCTTATCTCAATAGGGGCAGAAGCCAGTACTTCATCCTTTTCGGACAACAGCAGGGCAGTTATTTTTCCTTTATAGTCGGCAGAAGTGCGAAGAATAGTACGCAGCAGATAAGAATCTTCCTTTACCAGATTCATGCCCCAGTATCCTCCATTAATCAGGCGGACAGGAGTCGAGGCATCTTTGATGGTTACTTTCAGATTATTGGGTGCTGTCGGATATTTGGGATTTTCTTTCGTCAGTTTCATCTCTGCATGAGCAGTTTCCTGAGTATTCAGGTTCCACCCCGGCACAGGCTCGGTAGTCCAGCGGAAACTTCCTTCCCGCACTTCACCTGACATGTGGTTGCAGACTTTCTTCGGATGCAGTACATCTCCTTCAGCATAATAGCCTTCGGGCATTTCCAGTTCTTCGAAGCTACGGTTCTTTACCAGCTCGGCATATAAGCCACCATCTCCTGCATGATTAATTTCTTCGAAAAAGATTCCGTACATGGATGGAGCTACTTCGGCTCCTTTCTCTTGTAGATTGATTACAAGTTCTTCTTTCGGTGCAATGCTATTGCAGGCGCTCAATAGTAAAGCAGCCGCGGCAGAGCATAAAAAAAACTTTTTCATACGCCTGTTTTATTAATCGGTATTAGATATATAATGTTTGTTCACAAAGATAAGCCATGTCTTTCTATCAGAATAGTCACAATCTTGCCAAAAAAAGCAATTTTTAGGCCAAAACGGAGAAACATTCCTGATTTAGAGGTAAAAATCACACTCTTTTCATGGCTATTTATAAATTGGGTTGACTTTCATTATCTAAAAGCCAACCCAATTCAAATAGTCTAACGGCAGTTTTCCTTATCAAAGTTAAAGTGTAACAGCCAAAAGTTATCTTCCAATATTTATCTTATTTTGCAACACTTTTCGCGTTCCTAATCCACAATCATTTTTTCAGTTAGTAACAATCACAATTGAAGCATCTTCCAGACCTTCAGCAGAGACTTTCACTTGTATTTCACCCTTCTCTTCATTGGGTTGCACAATAGCGATGGCTCTTCCCCGGAAAGTATTGGGGGTGAGCGAGCGGAAACTTTTCATATCATCATAAGCTGCATTTCCACCTGCAATGACGGTTCCTTTCCCCATACACTCAATCTTGACAGGCAATGAAGTATCGGGAACTACGTTTCCGTCTTTGTCTACCAACTCTATCTTGACATAAGAAAGGTCATTCTTACAGGCTCTAATCTTATTCCGGTCGGCAGTCAGACGAATAGCGACAGGCTCTCCGGCAGTAGTTAACACAAACTCTTCCTTACCCTTTGAATTTACAGCTTTCAAAGTTCCCGGTTCATAAGGCACTTCAAAAGTAGCGGTATAGTCCTCTTTACCTGTCTCTTTCTCTCCAATGAGTGTATCGTTCAGATAAAGCTTCACTTTCGGGGAGCGACTGTATACATTCACTTTCATCGTTTGCCCCTCACAGCCTTTCCAATTCCAACTTACCAGTTCGTTAGGCCAGCCCCATCCGTTTACCACTTCTTTTTTGCCTTCGGGAACAGGGGCATGAACTGCCATAGTAATAGGACGTTCGCGCCACAGTACATCACGATAATAAGATTGAGGCTTCTTGTCACCGCAAAGGTCAATATCACCACACCAACCATTATACCAGGGCCAACCCATGAATTGTGTGTCATGCTCACCTTCTCCCAAATACGAGGCATGTGCCAATCCGGCCTCACCCAGGTAATCGATGGCAGTCCACACGAAATCACCTATTACATAGGGATGTTTCTCCACCAGATTCCAGTTCTGGGCAGCTTCTTTCGGATAAGACTCACTACCGTAGATAATACGATCGGGGTAGGCAGCGTGATCGCTCTCATACTTCCGCCAGATATAGTTATAGCCGGCCACATCGAGATTTTTGAAGACCCGGTAAGAATCCTTATCCCAATTGTATTGACGTCTGTCCCAGAAATCATTGGAGCCGATGGTAGTGAAGCGAGAAGTATCATACTTACGGACAGTATTCACCAGTCTTTTAGAGATCAAGTCTCCCTCAGGTTCATCAGCACGTTGTTCCACCTCATTTCCGATGCTCCACATAATGATGGAAGGATGGTTCCGGTCACGACGAACGGAAGCTGCTAAATCATAATCGCTCCATTCATCGAAAAACTGGTGATAGTCCTGTTCACGTTTTGGTTTCTGCCATTGGTCGAAGGTCTCGTGAATTACCAGCATACCCAATCTGTCGCAGGCATCGAGGAAATGCTCGGACACCTGATTGTGTGAGCATCTGATAGCATTGTAACCGTTGGCTTTCATAAGTTCCACTTTCCGTTCTTCGGCACGGTCAATGGCAGCGGCTCCCAAGAGTCCGTTGTCATGGTGTATACAACCGCCTTTTAACTTCAAGGATTTGCCATTCAACAGAAAGCCTTTCTCTGCTGAGAAAGAGAGGGTACGGATACCGAAAGGAACAGAAATCTTATCATATTCCTTTCCGTTTGAAGAGAGAGATACTTCCGCAGTGTAAAGCACAGGAGTATCTACTGACCATAATTCGGGCTTTTTAATGGAGAAAGATGTTGCCACCGGAGTTTCCGTGGAAAGCTCTACGCCCTGAGAAGTTGAAAACACTTCATTTCCGTCGGGCGAATATATTTTAATACCTATTTTACCTGATTTATTTTGCAGGCCCTCATTATGTATAATCGTAGAGAATTTAATTACAGCATCCTTTTTCCGGAGTTCGGAAGCATCGACAAAAGTATCCCATTTATCCAGATAAAGCTTATCTGTCTTTATCAGCCATACATGGCGGAAGATACCTGAACCGGCATACCAACGGCTATTGCGTCCGGCATTTACCGCTCTCACAGCAATTGTGTTCGGAGTGCCGGGAGCATTCAGGTAAGGAGTAATGTCTACTTTATAAGAAGTATATCCGTAAACATTGAAGTTGGCTTTCTTACCGTTTACCCATAACTCGGACTGATTATATACCCCTTCAAAATAGAGCACAATACGTTTGCCGGCATCAGCAGCAGAGAGAGTTAATTCCTTTCTATACCAGCCTTCGCCACCCACAGTCTGTCCCGTATCGATATCTCCTTCACTCATACGTGAAAAAGGACCGGCAGTAATACCTTCTTTTTGAAAAGGCAGAGGTTCTACACTCCAATCATGAGGAAGATCGAGAACTCTCCAACGACTGTCATTATATTCCGGCTGTTCGGCATTGGCCACAATACCTAAATGGAATTTCCAATCTTTATCGAAAAGAGTTTTTCTGTCGGAAGCGTGAAGAAAAGCGTCCGGCAGTAATGTGAATAGCATCACACAAGAAAAAAGTAATTTGCTTGCTGTTCTCATAATATAAATATGATTTAAGTTTAATTATAACAATCTTCAATATACATTGGCTACCTTTTAATCTTATCCCAAAAGCCAGTTAATCCCCAAGGCATATTCTTAAAGTAGCAAAGTAAAAGCCAACTTATTCATTATAAAATACACAATAAAAAGGTAAAGGTATAAAAAAACTCCAAAATTCATTCTATTTTAAGCTTTTACAGAACTTAATATTTTCCTGTTAAGAGTCATCACCAATTCTATCTACGCTAATAAGGCAAATCTGCCGCATGCATATTCACTATAACATGCGACAGATTTCTATTACAAGTATACTGCAAACAATATTCTGTTTATTCACTCTCTAAGTTCTCCATCATTACGATAACCTAGACTTCACTTTATCATAGCCACAAATCCACCACGCGGTAAACATTTTATTTCCAAATCAGTTTGTCCGTCCGACAAAGAAATATTTTCTTCAATAGCAAAGCTTCTGTCATCGGTTCCGTCTTTGAACAAAGAGATTTTTTTGCCACTTACAGGAATATTTTTCAGAGACGCACGAAGCATTCTCGGTTCATTGGTACCATTGATACCTGCAATATACCATACATCGCCTTTACGTCGTGCCATAACTACCTCAATTCCAGGATAACCAGCTAGAAGTTTCGTATCATCCCAAGCTGTGGGCAGTTCCGATAAAAGGTGTTTTACCGCTTCCGGTAAATTATCATAAGTTGAAGGTCTATCGGGCATGTGCTGCAAAGCCGACTCAAAAATCACGGGTAATGCAAGTTCATGCCCATGCGATGTGATATGCGGATATTGTGAATCGGAAAAAGTTCCCGGTGTGTAGTCCATAGACCCTACCACATTTCTTGTGAAAGGCAACGTGGCATTATGTTCGGCAGCCTGGGCGGTTAATATCGGATTGTTATTATACCACTCTGCACCATATACTCCTTCCACCGACATCATGTGAGGGTATGTACGTTGCCAGCCGCGAGGGATAGAAGCACCATGAAGATTAATCATCAGTTTATACTTCACCGCATCTTCAAGTAAATCCATATAATAGTTCATGGTAGTAACACTATCACCCGTAAAAAAGTCTACTTTAATACCGGCAACCCCTATGTCACTCAACCATTTATATTCCTTCTCTCGATCCTCTTTCTTATTCAGCCGATACAAGGGACCGGGACCAAGCCAGCTTGTGCTCGAATTATACCATAGTAACGGTTTAATGCCCTGCTCCAAAGCATACTCCACTGCATCCTGAAGGTTACCTCCATTTCCCATTTCATCCCATTCCCAGTCAATCAGATCGTAAGGCCACTTCATGCGGACAGCCAGGTCGATGTATTCTTTCACTCTCTGATAATCTTTGGAACCATGATTATATGCCCAGTAAATCCACGATACCATACCGGGGTTTATCCATTCCGTATCCTCTACTTTAGAAGGGTCGGAAACATCGGTCACCAATGTAGATTCTACCACATCGGACAAGTCTCCTATGATAAGCAGCCGCCAGGGAGATTCCCACAGACCATCACCAACCGGCTGCTTGTCAGCTAGGCGCACCCGATAACTATCACGATGATCGCCATTATACAGGAAAGAACCGCAATGCCCACGCCTGATATTTGCTTCCGTTATCAGCATGAACACTGAATCCTGCGGTTCAACAAGTACAGGATAGCCCCAAAAGTCAACTTCCGGATGGTCGGCAAGCTTTCCATCCGTGGATAGCGGAAAAAACTTTTCGTAACCTGGATCATACTGCTGTATCCACCTTTTGGCTCCTTCCGGAACAGTATATGTGGTGTACTCATGAATAACGTGTTCCTCATCGGCAACGGCATTTATTCTGTATTTAAAGGCAACTCCGTCATCATACACCCTGAATGCAACTTCCAGTATCTGGCCCGATTCATTCTCAAAAGAATAGACTCTTTCGGAAGCTTCGTTCACACAATGGCTACGTTTTCCCGTTATCATCTTGTAGTCATCGGTTACACGCTTTACATCGGAAACGGATTTCAATTTCAAGTTTCCGGCTAATTTTCGTGCGTCTGTTTCCAAACCTAGTTTTGAACAGGAAAGAATACGTCCACCTTTATAATCCACTGAAAAAACAATCTCATCATAGGCACTTTCCTCTGCAAATTCCATTGTGACCTTCAAGTTCCCGTCAGGAGAAACGACATCAAGCGTTTCCGTATGACACGAACTGATCATAACAGTAATCAGTATCACCCATGCTTTCCTTAATAAACTCATAATTTTTTCTTTTTATTATATAATTCTTTGATTGCAATTAATTATACCTACTATTATATTCCGATAGTTTCTCCATCCGGTAAGTTCGTTACTGCCCTCATCAAGTAAATTAAAATGTATATAAGAAAGCGATATCAGACAGGTCTTGTTATCGGAGGCAGTTAAAAGTGCTATAACATACCTCCGATCTAACCGTTCGAGTATTATTACTTATCTTCTATTCCAAGCCATAAACATACACCTCAGATAAAGAGCAATAGCCGTATCTATAACTACTTTCTATTCTGATTTTGATGTAACGGCCTTTTGACGATTTTATTCCAAAAAACTGAACATCAGCGATTTCTTCCATGGAGAAAGCTCCGATCTCTATCCAGTTTATCTTATCGGAACTTACATAATACTTGCAAAGTCCTGTATCAGTATATCCATTTCCCCTTTGTACCATAGCCAGCTGAGTAAAGGTATACTCTTTCTGAGCATCAATAATCAGCTCATACGGAGGTTTATCTTCTCCATTTTGCCACTTCGAATGCCAGAATGTGGAAAGATCATCATCCAATACACACCCAGCCCTTCCGTTCACTGCACCTTCACCGGATAATTCTTCAGAGGTAGCCTCTGCGGTCCAGCCTGTACGTTCCAATTTATGTCCCATTATGCGGAAGATCAAAAGACATAGAGCCTTCTCCTCTGAAACCTCAAACTGAGAAATCCCTGTAAGCCTTACAGGTAACATATAATCGCCAGGCTCTAAGTCCTCTCCTTTTATTGCGACTTCTAATTCTGCAGTAGTAACTCCCTCGATAAGTGTCATTGTTTCCGGCACTGTATAAGTCCTTTCAGGTAAAGTTCTGAAAAAAGTACCGTTGTTCAGATTATATTCTGCGACATAGTCCTGATCTACTGCAAACTGACACTCCAAGTCCCACTTATTATCTACATCAAGACCGAATTTTATTTTTTCTATAAATGTAGATACAGAACCATACTCCTTCTGTTCCAATTCTGAAGACGAATCTGTGAATCCAATTGCTGGTGAAACCACAGCCTCCAGTCGCAAGAACAACTCACATCTATCAGCATTGACGGAATCTGTTTCACTGCTAACTTGCAGAGGAAGTACCCATACAGCGTCCGGAGTATTCTCCATCATGGCTTTCACATTCTGAGGTTTCAGAGAGATATTAACCAATTTATAACGGTCAGCAGGTGAGAAGTCCAAACGTGTAACATCCAGTGAATAACAACTCGCATCTATTAATTGATAGTTTATTCCTTCCGGTTCACTATATTCCTTATCAAGTTCTGCCTGTGTCATCACATTGACGGTAACACTGGCTGCCTGATAAGGATCACTTCCTGATTTGATAACTGAGAATGTATATTTATTATCATCCTCCGTATCATACAGAGTCAGTGATTGTTTACCACTATTATTCACATACAATATTTTGTGATACACTTCAGGTACCAATTTATCCAAGTCATATTTTGAATCACCGCAGGCACCTAACACAATCAAGCTACCTGTCAATAAAATTGTTTTTAGTTTCATAAAGCATTATTTTTAGTTAATCAATAACCTGGTGCTTGCACCAACTGGGGATTACTGTATAGTTCATCCATACCTTCCCTTGACCAAACCGGAAGCAAATACAACTTATCATCCCATTTGAAAGGTTGGTCAATCAATGTCGGTTTATTGAAATCTTCAAAACTGGAATTAACTCTAAAACCATTCAAGCCATAACGTGTGCCGGCTCTAAGCATCTCCGGCGCAGTGGTCCAACGACGCAAGTCATAGTAACGGTGTCCTTCCTCGAAAAGCTCCACAAAGCGCTCATTACGTACCCAATCCGTCAAGGACATACTGCTGGTCAGGTCATTTTCCGTCAAATCACTGATTCCAGCCCGTTGACGGATTTCATTCAAATTTGCAAGGGCTTCTGTTGTATTGCCCAATGCTGCATGACACTCCGCTAAATTCAAGTAAAGCTCTGCCATACGGATAATTGGTCGTCTAGAAGCAGTATAAGTTTGAGTACCATCTGCTCCAAAATAGATATTCGGATCTATGAACTTCTTAGAAAGATAACCTGTTCCTACACAATTACGCGGACTTCCTGTATTAAATCCATTCGTATTGGTATTCTTGAAATTCATCCACAAAGAGCTGCCGTTATTTATTTTTTGGGCATATTGGCAGCCGTCAAATACAATCCAGGCATAAAAACGAGCTTCACGGTTAGCATGTAACTTAATAATATCATTTTTTACGTCTTCCTGGTCCAAATTGTCTGTAGTTAATGAAGGACTTTCCACCCCTTCATAGAAACGGGTATACCACTCTGATTCCGGACAGAAATCAGCATCTTGGCTTGGCAATTTACCATTCTCTGTATAAAAATGCCGTACAGAATACAATGTAGGCGCGACACTCGCCCAACCTCCTACATAAATACCATTACTCTTTTTCGTAACTTTATTGGGTAAACGTTCTTCAACTCCTTGCCCTTTATTATTTTCGTCTTCCGAAATACGTTGTGCCCAAATAAGTTCTTTATTACTATCACCTTCATTAGCAGTTACTAAATATTGGAACATACGTACACGTTCTTTAAATAAACGGTTTTCTTCCGTATCCTCCTCTTTTCCTGGAATAAATGGTAACCCCAAATCATCGCGTTCAGCCTTTTTATTTGCTGTCTCTATATCAAACAGCTGATGTCCTGCCTCTTTAGCAGCAGTCAATGCTTCTTGACAAGCAGTCAGGGCACGTGTCCATTTCTCACGGTTATAACTCATGCTCACCAATTCATTTCCATATCCTGGGGTCTCATATTCTTCATTCTTCCATTCCGGATGAGGGAATGAACCGTTCCACAGGGGAGAAGCTGCATATAACAACACACGGGCTTTCAAAGCCTTAGCCATTGTAGAAGTGGCACGTCCCAAATAATTAGTAGATCGTGTAGCAGGTAGCACATTAGCTGACTGTTCCAACTTGCCCACTATATAATCAACGCAATAATCAAAGTGTGAACGTCCGGGAATTTCTGTATTTGCAATGTTAGGGTCTACTTTAGCGGGAATAATAGGACAGGGCCCAAAAGCTTGCAAAACCCGGAAGTGATAATAAGCTTCCAAAAAATAACATTCAGCTTTATATTCTTCCTTATCCTCTTGTGTTACTCCCGTAGGTTGAAGTTCATCAATCAGGCTTAGAAAATGATGGATGTATCCAATATAATTATAGCTGGGGGTCCAAATATTTGCATCATCACCTCCCCAACCATTGTAATAAGAAGGTGAAATAACTCCCCAAGCCACTTGCTGCTGATAATTTGAGAATTGAGGTGGAGCAGCTGTCTCATCCACAGATCTCTCAAAAGCATTATAACCATAGACCGTAGAGCGTGGAACTGCACCATAGCAACTATATAAGAACTTCAACGTAGCCTCTTGGTCCTTCATCGTATCTTTAAAATCAGGCTGAGCCGGTGGAATTACATCCAGATAGTCACATGATACCAGACAACAGGAAGCTATTAGAACCTGTGTCATTCTGGTTATTTTATATATAAGTTTCATATTTCAATAATGTATTAAAAGATTTCTATTTAAAATGTGAATTGAACACCCAAATTAAAAGTGCGTTGTAAAGGATAAGCGTTCCAAGCAAGCTCAGGATCCCATAACTTGAATGGGCTGAATACTGCCAGGTTATCTCCACTAAAATAAATACGACAGTATGGCAAACGGTAACCGATTTCCAATGTCTTAAAACGAAGGAAGTTTCCGTTACGCAACCAATATGAACTATTCTGAAGATTGTTGGTAACATCTGATTTATTAATACCTAAACGAGGAAACCCAGCATTAGGATTAGGATTGTCTACCGACCAGTGATCATCAGCAATCCATTGCATCAAATTCCTTTCCACGGTTTCATCTTCTGTTCCATCACCACCGTTGGCAAGAAATGGAGCAATTCCACTATTAATGGTGATTTTACGCTTAGCAGATCCATTAAAGAAAACGCCAAAATCAAAGTTCTTATAAATTATATTTAAACCAAAACCATATTGTATACGGGGTATATGATTATAAGGGGACAGTAACACCTGATCTTCAGTAGTTATCTTACCATCGCCATTTATGTCACGATACTTGATATCACCTGGCATGATATTGGTACCCAACTGCGATTGGTCTGCCCAATTAGCGACTTCCTCTTCACTAGTGAATAAACCTTCGGCTATGTAGCCGGTAAAGGTATTCAGAGGCTTACCCGTTTTAGTCTGCCACACATACGGATAGTTCGGTTCATCTACATATTTATATTCATTCTGATTATATGTAAAATTACCCCGGAAATCTACCATTAAGTCTTTTGCAATCTGCTTCGACCAGTTCACACTTAATTCAACACCATGATTTTCTACCTTTCCAATATTACTCCAAGGTAATGATCCCCAATATCCTAACATATTCGGCCAGGAAGCACGTGCCATCAAAATCCGGTCACGAATATCATGGAAATATTCGAATGTAACATTCAACTGATTGAACAAAGATAAATCAACTCCCAAATTAAATTTCTTCACATGTTCCCATCCTGCATCCTGTATAGCCAAGATATCGAATGCCGGTCCGCTTTTTGAGGTCTCATTCGTAGGAAGCCCTGTCCAGAAATTAGGCCCCCAGCCCATGGTGACTTCATTTTGATACAAGAAATGGGGAGCTCTTCCGTCAAATGAGTCACTACCAACCAAACCGTAGGATGCTCTCAACTTAAAATGATTAATATACTTAGATATGGGTTCCCAAAACTTCTCAGAGCTTACAACCCAACCGACAGAAGCTGCCGGAAAGAATTCAAAACGAGTACCGGATGCCAAACGTTCAGAACCATTGTAACCGAAATTAAACTCAAATAAATAACGATTAGCATAGTCATACGTAAGACGTCCGGAATACCCCTGATTACGATTCGGCAATACACCATTACGATATTCACGCATCATATACATCACCATAGCCGTCAGATTATGCTCAGAAAAGCTGCGTTTCCAGTCCAAACGTGCATCAAAATAAAATGTTTGATCAGAGTTACGAGTTATATCGGACTGGCTCAAATACTGATCACCAGTACGTAATAATTGCATTTCATAATCATTTGTATCCGGATTCCAAGAACCTTCTTTTACTTTATAAAAGTAAGATGTAATAGAACGGTTATAGGAGGATTCTGACCAGTTTTTAAAATTTACCAAGGCTTTTGCTGTTAATCCCTTAGTAATAAAACTTAAATCTTGATTCAAACTCAACGAAGTATTCAAAGTATTGAAGTTAACTTCTTTGTATGAGCTCATCATATATTCATACGGGTTTTGTCCAAATTTGCCAGGCTTTACTTCAATGTTACCAAAACGGATAAATCCATCATCCCCTTCCTGTTGCGGGAAATAAGCAGGAAAAGCAACAGGGTTAGCACGCATGACGGACTTGTACAGATCCGAAGTTGAGTAGTTGGGACCTTTCAGATTACCTATCTGAGCCATCATTCGTAAATCTACAGTTGTAGTACTAGTCAATTTATAGGAAATATTATTCTGAAAATTATATTGCCAGTTATTGATATTATTGTTGTAATAGTACTTTGGTGCATCAAGCAACCCGGCATCATGGTTAGCTTGTAAACTCATATAATAAGTTACACGAGAACCGCCACCCTGTACATTTACATTGGCACGTTGGTTAAAGTTACCTTTTTTAAAAATTAAATCGAACCAGTCTACATCGGGATACACATAAGGATTAATACCTGATTCAGTATTCAGAATTTGCTCCTCGGTATACTTGGGAGATGAAATCGGAACCAGACTTCTTGCTTGTGCTGCTTCATTATAACTTCTCATAAAAGTAGCACCATCTGCAAACTGTGTCACTTTCGTGGGCTTAAAATAAGATACCTCCAATGAAGCATTCACAGTAGCTTTCGTATTCTCCTGCCCGTTCTTTGTTGTTACCAGCATAACACCGTTTGCACCACGATTACCATAAATGGCTGTTGCCGAGGCATCTTTCAACAAAGAAAAACTTTCAATAGATTCTGCTGGAATACGATTTAAATCAGAAGATGAGATTTCGATTCCGTCCAACAGAATTAACGGGGTGGCAACTCCGCCAAAAGTATTAATACCACGAATATAGAATTCAGAGGTAGATCCCGGTTCGCCACTGTTTACCATAGATACAACTCCGGAGAGTTTTCCTGCAAAAGAACTGGTCAGAGAAGAAGAAGGTGCCTTCAACGTGGCCCCCTTCACCGTAGCAATAGAACCCGTTACTGAAACCTTTTTCTGTGTACCTTGTCCTACAATTACAACTTCATCTAGCATTTCATTGTCCGAATCCATTTTTACGGTTATCACACCAAGGTCACCTACCACTAAAGTCTGTGTCTTATATCCAATATAAGAGAATACTAACTCTGTCTTACTAGTTACATCAATCTGGAATTTACCATCAACATCTGTAATAGTACCGCCTTCTGCTCCGTTTACTTTTACATTTACCCCAATCAAAGTTTCTCCGGTAGAGGCATCAACTACTGTCCCCACTAAAGTACGTTTCTGGGATATTTTGCTTTGAGTGATTGTTTGCACTGAAGAATTATCCGAATTCGCTATGACAGCAGACGGATAACTGCAAACAAAACCAGTGCAAAAGAGCAGACCAGTAATGAATCGCCGATTGTTTTTTAATAATACTGATTTCATCATCTTACTAGATTAAAGTTTAAATATTAAATTAGAGTCTTTAAATATATATATATTCTGGTTATTACTTTATTCGTCTTCTATACATAAAACTAATACGCATTTATCACAATAAAAGCCTTCTGTAATCCTTCGGCAGAAACCTTCACTTCAATTTCGCATTTTTCTTCATCGAGCTGAACAAAAAGAATCAATCCAGTAACTACTTTCATAATATTAATTTTAATGATTTGAAAACAAAGTAAATCACATTTGGCTAGGGAATGGTCTTAAAAACATGTCACACATAGGACAAAATCCATTCATGACACTATTTGATACCCTAATGAATAGATTTTATCCTATCAATTAAAAGCAAGATAACTATGATAAAGGATTTTTCTCCGAGAACTAATTTCTTTTGAATATCACAACAACTTTCGTTTTTCATTCGCTTTAAGACTTATATTCTTCGATATGCCGTTAAAACAAACCTTCGTTTTTCCTCCATTTCTTGAAGATACAACTAAAGAGATTACTTTTCTATCTTTCCATTCCATATCAACAACAAAACCGCCACGGGCACAAATCCCTTGCACACTACCATCTTTCCATTGTTCAGGAAGTGCTGGAAGAAGGGTTATAGAATTCAAAGATGATTGCATAAGCATTTCAATAACTCCTGCACATCCTCCGAAATTACCATCAATCTGGAATGGTGAATGGGCATCAAGCAGATTCGGATAAGTCCCCCCTCCACGATGTGCATCTTTACCTCTATAATTATCAGGACTAATATATTTAAGAAGTTTACGATAGGTATGATAGGCATTCTTACTATCACACAAACGTGCAAAAAGATTCACACGCCAACCAGTACTCCATCCTGTAGTCTCATCTCCCTTAATTTCAAGTGTACGAGCGCAGGCTTTTGCCAAATCCGGAGTCTTAGAAACTGAAATATGATGCCCCGGATAAAGCCCCAAAAGATGTGATTGATGACGATGCTGTGGGTCTTCATCCCGCCAATCATGAAACCATTCTTGTAAATTACCATTCTCACCAATCTGATAAGGAAATAACCGTTCAAGAACTTTATCTATTTGTTTCCTGAAACTTTTCTCAAATTTAAGAACTTCAGCAGCCTTCCGAACATTAAGAAGACACTCACGTATCATAGCAAGGTCAGAGGTATTTCCATAAGAAGTAGCTCCTGCATAACCATCAGGAGTCAAATATTTATTCTCAGGAGAAGTCCCAGGTGAAGTCAGGAGATATCCATCTTTTTCGGTAAGCCAATTTAGACAAAAGGTAGCGGCTCCCTTTAGTACCGGATAATTTTTTCTTAAGAAATCTTTATTTTGGGTAAAAAGATAATGCTCCCAAATATGAGTTGACAACCATGCTCCACCCATCGTCCAGCAGGCCCACGAAGGATCACCAGTACTCAACCCTACGGGGCAAGTCATAGCCCAAATATCTGAGTTATGTCCTAAGCACCAACCATCAGTTACGCCGTAATATGCTTTTGCTGTCTTTGTACCAGTTTTACTAAGATTAACCATAAAATCCATCAAGGGGCGATGCATTTCGCTTAGATTAGCAGTTTCAGCAGCCCAGTAATTCTCCTCAAGATTAATATTAGTCGTATAATTAGAACTCCAGGGAGGAAGTATACTCTCATTCCATAAGCCTTGTAAATTAGCGGGTACTCCCGGAGTGCGCGAGCTGGAAATAAGTAAGTAGCGTCCAAACTGAAAGTAAAGAGCCTCTAATTCAGGATTATTCTGTTGTTCATCAGCATACAGACGTAGCTGTTTATCAGTAGACATTGCAGCAATATCCATATCTGTCTTTCCCAAATTAAGTTTAACACGATCAAAATAATATTTATAATCAGCAATATGAGACTTGCGCAATGCATCATAAGTTTTATCAGCAGCAAAGTTCATACGCCTAGTCACAATATTACGATAGTCACTACCCTCCTTTACCGGATCTTTATCAAAACCATTAAAGCTTGTGGCATTTGCTATGAGAATAAGAACTTCTTTACTACCATTTATCTTTATATTACCTGAAGAGAAACTTTTTATCAACCCGTCTGGTGCCAATACACGAATAAGCGTTCTGAAATGAATTCCCCGATCCGGATCATACAAATGCTTATCCTTAGTCCCATCATAATAATTAGGATAAGAGTGATATGCAGCATAACCGTCAACAGATATTTCATTATTTAATGCCATTGGCGCATGCGGCAAAGGTGAGTCGAAAGAAAGGACTGCATGAATCCCACTATCATCATCAGACTGAAGTCTAACCACAATTACTGAATCAGGTGCAGAAGCGAAATAGTCAGTTTTAAACAGTTTCCCCTGTTTCAGATATTCTGCGTGAACCGTAGCATCACTAAGATTAAGACATCTTTGGTAAGCAGAAATATCTTCCACATTATCCAAATATTCAATAGTTAAAGTACCTAAGGGCTGATAGTTCTCACTAAAATGTCCCTGCACTTTAGTCATTGCCTTATCTGCACCACGAAAATCATCCTTATCAAGTAATGCTCGAATCTCAGGAATAGCTTTGTGAGCATTCGGAGCAGTAATCTTACTATCAGGCTCCCCTGTCCAGAGTGTTATATCATTGAGTGAGATTTTATCCCTTTTTATTCCACTATATACAGTAGCTCCCATTGTCCCATTCCCAATAACAAGAGCTTCTTCAAAATATTCTGCGGGATAGTCATAATGTAATCTCAATCCATTTGCACTTTCCTGAGAAAAAGCCAAGGATAAATTAACAAATAAACAAAAACATAAAATACTTACCGTACTTTTCCTAATACTTCTTACCATAATATTCCCTTTTTATTATTCCTAAAATTTTGGGAACAAAGATAAATTTCGGAATATGAATCAAGGGGATAATTATATGTCAGAAGATGGACCAAAATAGTTCAATTGCAGTTTTCTACCCATGAACACCATCATGTTTCTGTAAATATTCACTTGGAGTAACTCCAAATTCTTCCTTAAAACATTTACTGAAATATTTGGGTGAGGTGAAACCTATAGCATAAGCTATTTCAGATATATTTTGCGTCCGATTGAGTAACATCATACAAGCATGTTTCATTTTTATATTCCGCACAAAGTCCAGAGGTGTCATTCCAGTCATAGACTTAATTTTACGGTACAGGGTAGATTTGGACATATGAACTTCCACTGATAGCTGTTCCAAATCGTATTCTACATCTTCCAAATGTCGCTCAATACTATCAATAATAGACTGCAAGAATTGCTTATCTGCCGAAGGATAAGCGAGGCTTTCCAAATTCAATTTTTCTTCTTTACGAAAGGTTATTTGTCGCATTTTTGAGGCCCTAACCAAATTATCCACTCGTGCAAAGAGTATCTTCAATTCAAATGGCTTGGCTATATATCCATCTGCACCTGCTTCATAGCTTGCTATTCGATCATCAACTCCATTCCTCGCTGTAAGTATAATCACAGGAATATGATTAAAACGTAAATCACCTTTTATGCGGGTACAAAGTTCCCAACCGTTAATATCCGGTAACATAACATCACAGATAATCACATTCACTTCATTGTTATTCAACTTATCATAGGCCGTCCGCCCGTCTACAGCAGTCAGCACTCTATATCGCTCCTTAAACATTTCTTTCATAACAGACAATAATTCTATATTGTCATCAATCAGTAAAATGGTAAACTGGTCCATATCACCAATCGAAACATAATCATCTACAACTATTTCATCCATATCAGCTTGTAGTACCATTGTTTCATTGAGCAACTCATCTGAAGTATATTCTTCTTTATCAATCGGAAGTTTTACCGTGAAACATGAACCTTGTCCTAAAACACTCTCTACCACTATAGTGCCATGATGCATATTGACCAAGTCTTTCGTTAACGAGAGCCCTATGCCATTCGATTCAATTCTTCTATTTTTCTTGTTACTATAAAAACGGGTAAAAATATGTTCTATCTCATTAGCGGAGATTCCTATACCTTCATCCTTCACTTTTACGACTAACATTCGATGCTTTTCCTCATTAACAACTTCCACTCTAACACGTATGAATTTATTGTCAGGTGTGTACTTAATAGCATTCGACAACAAATTATGTAATATTTTATCCAACTTATCAAAGTCTACATAACCACATAATTCCTCCATATCCGCATTAACCTCTAACGTGATATTTTTCTTTTGAGCAAGTGGCATAAAATTAACCTTGCAGATATTCACTATAAACTCTCGTATATTTCCCTCTGAAACATTCAATTTCAGCTTCCCCATATCCATCTTACGAAAGTCAAGTACCTGTTGTATCAGCCGTTTCAATTTATCCACATTTGCCCTCAGCATCACAGATTGCTGACGGGCAGTCGGAATTTTTTGCTCAAAATAGTCCGTAATACAAGAAATTACTGTAAGAGGAGTTAGCAATTCATGAGAAACATTAGTAAAATAAGTCAATTTCATTCGTGTCAGCTCTTCCTTCAATTTAATCTCACTCTTTAACTTCATACGACGGATATAAAGGTAAACAACAAGGTAGAAACATAGCGCGACAAGAACAATATACAAAAGATAAGCAAACCAAGTTTCATAATATGCAGGTTCTTTAATTATGGTCAATATCACTTCATCCTTTATCCACTCCCCCCGTTCAGACTCCAGCTTCAAATGAAGTTTATATGTCCCTTTTGGCAAGTGATTATAAAAAATTGAAAATTTACCATAATCTAACCAGATCCAATCATTATCCATACCTTCCAAACGATATGCCATCCGGTATTTAGTTTTCGTCGAATACAGAAGTGGAGAAAAGAATATTTCAACATTCCGGTCGTTCGGAGACAAAGTAATTTGGTTTATAGTGTTTTCCTCTGAAACATTATCAAAAAAGATACTTTTATCTTCCACTTTAATATCTGTAACATGTAAGTGTGAGATTACTTCATTCACAGATAAAGCACTATCAGTCCGAATATTTATAAATCCCTTATGCCCACCTACATACAAACCTCCTTGTCCATCTAAGCTAACCGCCTTATATCGGAAGACTTCTACCATTACATTTTCATCCGCAGTAGAATAGTTCAGATAAGTTTGCGAATTAATATTATACTGGAGAACTTTTTTATTAGTAATAATCCACACATTATCCTTGTCTGATAGTATCCCCAATACTGTACAATCATCTATCACATTATCCAATGGTACATTTTCAAATGTTTGCATTGTCCTATCGGACCTGAGAACTCTCCCTAAAGAAGTGTTCAACCACAAGCACCCTTCTCTATCAAAACAAATTCCATCTACTATTTCCTTTTCTGAAAGTATAGAAATCCCCCCTTTTAATTCGCAAAAAATACGATTATTAGTACAAGTTAAACGATAAATCTGCCTATCATACGATATTCCCCAAATTTTTCCCTCCATATCACTTGCCAGAGAAGATATTCTGGGAATATTCTCCTCTGAAACTACTAATGATTCACGATCAGGACACTTTACATTCAAGTTACCGTACCACACAGATATCCAAAGATTCCCTTCATTATCCTCAATTAAATCGCCAACTCCCCCCTCAGCAACAAAAATATCTTCTTCTACTTGTACTTTCATATCTTTTTGAGTCAACCTCATCACATGCGGCTCATTTCTTGAATTAACCCATACTCCTGGTTTATGAAGAGACTTCTTTATTATATTAACCTCTCCAATACCACTATCAACAAATAAATCATGTGACAAATTATACAAACACAATCCATGTCTATCCTGCTCAAACCACATGATACTATCATTATCTAAAGAAAGATTTAGGATATTAGTATCCCAACCAAGTTTTTTCTTTAGCTGGAGTAAAGGGAAATTACCCACATTAGGATTATTAAAAAGAATTGTATAACCTGTATCATAAGACCCTAACCATAAATTCCCCTCTCTATCTTTACATATGCGAGTGTACATCATATGTGTATCAATTAAATTGTGAATATCCACCATTTCTAATACCCCCGCATCTGTATACTTAAATACATAAAGTCCTGCATAAGAAAGCATCCATAAATAGCCGAATGTATCATCTTGCTCTATACTATAAATTGTCGATTCTGCCCAATTTATATTTGAATCAATCATCTTATATTGCTTATAACACTCTTCCCCTTCCTTATCCGGGAAAAATTGCCATAATCCACCTCCCCATGTTCCAAGCCAATAGTTATCAGAACTATCTTGATACATAACATAGGCTGCTGCCTCTATTTTAGGACATGGATAATGTATAAAAACATCCATTGTTGAATCATATCCAAATACCCCTGTTGTAGCTATTATCCAAATCCGGTTCTTCTTATCTATATAGATGGATTGTATGCCACCTTGATTTTTTCCTGCTGAAGTTACAAGGTCATATTCTTTCACAATATGTGCAGTCGAATCACATCTGTATATTCTCCCATCAGAAGCAACCCAAACATTTTCTGCTTGATCGACTGCCACATAATTAACAGGATGATTTTGAAATCTTTTATCTGGAAAAGGAAGAATACGGCACGTTTGTTTATCATACAAATTTATTCCTCCCCAGCTAGCAATCCACACATATAAACTATTATCATCTATATTTATAATCGCATTATCTGCCAACAGATTCTGATTTCTATAGTCGGAACGGAAATTCAATAGCCTATAGCCGTCATATCTTGCCAAACCATTCGTTGTAGCAATCCAAAGAAACCCTTCTCTATCTTGATGAATGTCTTGTATTTCATTAGAAGATAACTGGTTCAAGAAAGGGAATTGCCTAAAAAACATATGCTGTGCAGTAACTGTCAGTTCGCCCAGGAATAGAAACAAATAAAAGAATAAGTATTTCATAGCACTGTGATCTGATTATGGGAACAAAAATAGAAAAAAAATAATTCATAGTATTACCTATGCCAACAAATGATACATTCCTCCCACTAATGCCTTTACCACCCCTTTCATCTCTAATTCAAAAAGCAAACCAGTCATACGGTTTACGGGAATATCGGCTTCTACTACCAGTGCATTGACATGCAGATCTCCTTGGCGGGTAAGAATGCCGACAATACGCTCCTCTTCTTCACTCAGTTCGGGGAAAAGATCCCGTTGGATACCTTCCGGCTTAGCCGATTCTCCGGCAGACTTCCAGCCCATAGCTTCTATAAAATCTGCGGCAGACTGGATGAGAGCAGCTTTATTATCACGTATCAGCAAATTACATCCCCTCGAAGAAGCATCAGAAATGCGTCCCGGGACAGCAAAACAATCACGGTGATAGCCTACGGCAAGGTCCGCCGTAATAAGAGAACCGCCTTTATCGGCTGATTCTACCACAATGGTAGCATCGCTCATACCTGCTACAATACGATTACGACTTACAAAATTGTGGCGGTCAGGATTGGTCTCTGTTAGAAACTCGGTAAGAAGGCCACCATTCTCTAACATATCAATAGCTGTTTTACGATGGACATAAGGATATATACGGTCCAGTCCATGGGCCAGAACCGCCACTGTGGAAAGATGGTTAGCCAGCGCCGCACGATGTGAATGAATATCAATGCCATAAGCCAGGCCACTCACAACCAGGACATCGGGACAGGAAGCAGACAAATCACGAAGAAAGTCTTCACAAAACTGTTTGCCATATTCCGTAGCATTGCGGGTGCCTACCATATCAATAACGCGAAGACGGTTGAAATCAGTATTACCCTTGAAGAATAGAACTACCGGAGCATCTTCACACTCACGCAAGCGAGAAGGATAAGATTCGTCTTTTAACGTAAGGCAGGTCAGGCGATTCTTCTCCACAAATTCCATCTCATGTTCGGCACGTAGAAAAGCTGCGGGGTTATCAAGTGCAGCAGCCACAGCGGGACTTACACCGGGAAGGAGCTCGGGCAATTCTTTACGCTGACGGAAGACTTCGGCAGCACTACCCATACCGTCTATTAAACGCTTTGCCCCGATATGTCCTATACCGGGGCAAAGTGTAAGTGCTATACTGCAAATACGTTCATCGTTGTTCATGTAAGTGAGTGATTAGTGGGAGAGTGCTTAGTGATTAGCGGTAAGATAGGGTTCAAAGATTTTATCAAACAGTTCACTGTCGCTCAAACGTCCGTTCACCACACAGACCGTTTCAACCACCGCTTTAATCGCTATTTTATCATCACTTTTCCGGAAGATATCCTGATAGAAAACATACTTAATACTTTCCTTTTTCATGTAAAGTTTGGAAATGAACTCATCGCCACTCTTTAGTGGAGTTTTAAATGCCATATTGATGCGTGCCACTACCGGGTCTACTCCCTGTTCATGCAACTTGGCGAAACTCACGCCTGTTGACAACAGAAATTCATGGCGCGTATGTTCCAGATAATGCTGGTAATTCGCATTATTCACAATACCTTGCAGGTCACATTCGTAATCCCGCACCTTCATTTCCAACTCATAGATATATTTTTCCATACTATACTCTTTAATCCCAAGATGAGACACTTATGAGACACATGTGATACATTTACGAGACACTTGTGAGACACTTATGAGACACTTGTGATACATTTATGAAACACTTGTGATACACTTATGATACACTGTGATACACTTATGATACACTTTATCCCTAAAAACGGCATAAACACCAATAGTGTATCATAAGTGTATCATCCGCGAGTTTTTTCAATATCCAGTCCTTTGAATTTCTTTAATTCTTCCGTAGAAACCAACTTGTAAAGTTTGTCACTGGGACGTATTTTGTCCGCTTTCATCGAGAAATGCTGCCCTTTCTTCACCGTTTGCACAGGTTTCAGATCAACACGGGCCTCATCGAGCGTAGTAAACACTGCACCTGTAGTGGGACCGGTAATCAGTAACTTATCCCCCACATTCAACTCCGCAGCTTCTACCAAAAATTCTGCCACACCGATATTGGAGAAATATCTAATGCCTTTGCCTACATATATTTTCCGTTCCGTAGCCGCAGAACCGTAGTTCTTTGTCCACTCGCCAAGGCGTTGTCCCAGATAATAGCCATCCCAGAAGCCACGGTTGAATACTGTTTTCAATCGTTCATCCCATGCAGCAATCTTTTCATCGGTAAACGTACCGTCCAGATAAGAGCGGATTGCCTCTTTATAGCACTCCACTACCGTACGGACATACTCCGGTCCACGGGCACGCCCTTCTATTTTGAATACCCGCACGCCTGCATCCAGCATCTTATTCATAAAATGGATGGTTTTCAGGTCTTTGGGAGACATGATATACTGATTGTCCACTTCCAGTTCCACATCCGTCTCTTTATCACGTACCGTGTAAGAGCGGCGGCACACTTGCATACAGGCACCACGGTTAGCCGAGTGGTTCATCTCGTGAAGTGAAAGATAACATTTTCCGGACACTGCCATGCAAAGTGCACCGTGGCAAAACATCTCGATACGGATAGGTTTTCCGTTTGGTCCGCAGATATTCTCTTCGCAGATATGACGGTAAATCTCGGCTACCTGTTCCAGATTCAATTCGCGTGCCAACACCACTACGTCAGCAAACTGTGCATAAAAGCGCAGTGCTTCCACATTCGAAATATTCAATTGTGTGGAGAGATGCACTTCCTGATCTATCTGCCGTGCATAACTCATCACAGCCACATCCGCAGCAATCACTGCAGAGATACCGGCTGCTTTTGCCGCATCTACAATGGTACGCATCAGCGCCAGGTCTTGGTCGTAAATAATGGTATTAACGGTGAGATAACTTTTCATCCCGTGCTCATCGCACGTATGCGCTATTTCCTTCAGGTCGTCGACGGTGAAAGTATTCGCCGAACGGGCACGCATATTCAGGTTCTCAATGCCGAAATAGATGGAATCGGCACCCGCCTGGATAGCCGCTGCGAGTGATTCGCGCGAGCCGACGGGTGCCATGATTTCAAAATCTTTTATAGTAAGGTTCATTTATACTTAAATCAAAAAAATCACTAATTATCATTTGTTTCCCTGTGCATCCAGGTCTTTCTGGAGTTCTGTGGCAATCTCCATGCCCAGCTGTTGTCCGATCTGCATACCTTCGGTCATCATAGCAGGCGTAGATGCACCCAGCTTCTTTCCGACAGGTGTTTCATAAAAAGCAACGATTTTCTTCAAATCATCCAATGTGAGATACTTCTGATAGACAGGAGCATAAAGTTCCGCCAGCTTACTTCCGAATTTAGTTTCCCACTTCTTCTGGAAACCATCCCAGAAAGCGGTTGAAGCCGAAGGCGACTGTTGTTTCAACATAGCTATCATCTGTGGTACCATAGCCTTTGCAGATGCCATAGAACCGGATAATTCAAGCATTTTTTCCAATGTAGCCTTGTACTCGTCATTTGGAGCCTGTGCAGAAACAGAAGGTGCAGCAGCAAACAGCATGGCTACACACATCACTACTAAAACCAAACCTTTTCTCATAATTCTATAATAGTTAAATAAATGAATGATACAAAGGTAGGCTTTTTTCCGTATTTTTGCAGCGAAATAATCATTTAGTTCAATTCATCCATGAAGATAGGCCACATAGATCTGGGCGAACGCCCCATATTTTTAGCTCCGATGGAGGACGTCACCGACCCCGCATTCCGACTGATGTGCAAGAAGTTTGGCGCCAATATGGTGTACACTGAATTTGTATCGGCAGATGCCCTGATACGTTCCGTCAGCAAAACCGAGCAGAAACTGAATATCAGTGACGAAGAACGCCCCGTAGCCATACAGATATATGGTAAAGACACAGAGACCATGGTGGAAGCCGCACGTATTGTGGAAGAAGCACGACCGGATATTCTTGATATTAACTTTGGCTGTCCCGTAAAGCGCGTAGCAGGCAAGGGTGCAGGTGCAGGTATGTTACAGAATATTCCCAAGATGCTTGAAATTACCCGTGCCGTAGTAGATGCCGTAAAGATACCCGTCACCGTAAAAACCCGTTTGGGCTGGGATGCCAACAATAAAATCATCGTAGATCTTGCCGAGCAGTTACAGGATTGCGGTATTGCCGCCCTCACCATTCATGGGCGTACCCGTGCACAAATGTACACCGGTGAAGCAGACTGGACACTTATCGGTGAGGTGAAGAAGAACCCGCGGATACACATTCCCATTATCGGTAACGGAGATGTCACTACCCCTCAAAGGGCAAAAGAATGTTTTGAGCTTTACGGAGTAGACGCAATCATGATAGGCCGCGCCAGCTTCGGCCGTCCGTGGATATTCAAGGAAGTAAGGCATTATCTGGAAACAGGCGAGGAATTGCCTCCGCTGAGTGCGGAGTGGAAATTGAGTGTATTACGTCAGGAAGTAGTAGACAGCGTCAATCTGTTGGATGAACGAAGAGGGATTCTGCATGTACGCCGCCATCTGGCAGCAAGTCCGTTGTTTAAGGGAATACCCAATTTCCGGGATACACGCATCGCTATGCTACGGGCAGAAACGAAAGAAGAGTTGTTTCGTATATTCGATACAATCAGTCCGTTACTGTCTTAAATATATTCAAAGGGGGATTCTATCACACAGTTACTTAAACATTGGCTGTGCGAACCATCTCTTAAACATCCACGTCACCACCACATACAGGCCGAAAGCTGAGATGAACCCTACAATCGAGTCGATGAGATAATGTGCCTGGATATACACTGTGGCACAGCAAAGCAGTATATAAAATGGAAACAGACATGCAAACAGCCAGCGACTGCCACGCCATGCCATAATCATCAGGAGCGTGGAGATACCCACATGTGAACTGGGAAAAGCCGCCGTAGGACGCTCACCAATTTGCTGTGACCCCTCTACCAGGTTGTAGAAGAACCCATGGTCGTATCCCGGTCCGGGCAGCAACTCCTGATTATGGTTGAAGTAATCTCCGATGGAAGGGAACACCCCTTGCGCCACATTATCATCTCCGATAGCCGGAAAATAGAATTGCGGGCCTGCCACCGGAACAAAGATATAAACCAGATAATAGATAAAGAACGAAGTGACCAACACGAATGATAACTTTTCGAAGTACTGAAAACGGTAGATAAAGTACCAGAGCACCACAATCAGAATCATCGGATAGTAGAAGAAATACCCCATATTAAACGGCTCACTCACCCACATCTGCGGAAAACGAAGACAGAACCATACTGCCGGTTGTCCGTTGAACAGCCACTGTTCGGCCGAAGCAAAAACATGGTCAAGGTTCGGGAATATCCGGTTAAACTCAAATGTATCGGGGTACCAATAAGAGAGCAGGGACATCTGGATGGCAATACGCACAAAAGCAGAGAACTTACAGGGTGCCAGCCGGTAAAGATACATCAACAGGAATGTCATGCCGGCAATCATGGCACGATCAATCAGCATCTGTACAGGATGATCCATTTCCTGGAAAAGAAACAAGATCAAAATAGAAGTCAACAGATTATATATAAGTGTTATCTTCTCGACTGCAAACAACCCTTTCCGGGTTTCTACCTTTTTAAATAAATCTAAAGCCATCCCTCGTTCTTATACCAGGCAACGGTTTCCTTCACGCCTTGCTCCAGATTATACCGGGGCGCAAATCCCAACTCTTTTACAGCCGGGGTAATGTCACATTGCCAATTGCGTTGTTTCATTATGTTATACTTATCAGAATTGAGCGTACTTGGTATCTTGTTCCACCTTGCCCAGGATTCAGCGAGCAAAGATACAACTTTCAGCACAATTAACGGACATATCACCCGAATTACAAACGGATTACCCAATTCTTTCCGTATCAAATCGGAAAAAGCACGGCTACGATACACCTGACCGTCTGCCAGGAAATAGGCACGGCGGCATACCTGTTTCTCGATGCCGAGGAACACAGCCTGCACAATATCTTTCACATAAATAAATGTCAGATCCTGACGGCGGAAACCGACTGCAAAATCCGTATGTTGCTTGATGGACTTAGCCATCAGGTAGTAATCTTTTTCACGCGGGCCATATACTCCCGTAGGACGATAAATAACATAGGGGAAGCCGGGAATACTTTGCAAATAAAGCTCGGCTTTGAGTTTGCTCAATCCGTAAGCGGTATTGGGCAGGGGCGAATCTTCCTCTGTAATCGGTTGGTAAGTTTTCTCATGAATAGGACCGAATACGCTCAGCGTACTAATATAAATAAACTGTTTCGGTATCATGTTCAGCTCGCGAAGAGTATCGACGAAATATTTCGTCTGCAAATAATTCACCCGGTCGAATTCCCGTTTATCGGTACACTTGGTTACACCGGCACAATGGATGATATAATCAAACTTGTTATACGTTCCTTTGTGTCCGGAAAGTTGGGCACGCAGTTCATTGGGATGTGCAAAGTCCAGTTCAAGGATATGTATCTTACGGTTGCGCAAATACTCCCGGCTACTGCTAGAACGGATACCCGCCCACACGCCGAACTTCCGCTTCAACGCTTCTTCCACGATGAAACTTCCAATAAATCCGCTGGCTCCTGTAATTAATATACTTTCCACCCGTTACTCTTTACGTTAAACAAATGTATAGAGTGATTAGTGTTTAGTGACAAGTGATTAGCACAGGAAACCTGCTAATCATTTATCACTAACCGCTTGTCACTATTTCAACGGTTCGACATGAATACCCACATGTGTACCCCTACCGAACATCTCTTTCAGCTTGTTCTCTATTTCCGTCGCTGTCCGGTGTGCCTCTTCCAAAGGAATCTTGCCATCCATACGCACATGTACTTCGATGGCACAATAGCTCCCAATACGGCGTGTGCGCAAATGATGCGGTGAACTGACACCGGGAAACGACAGAATGATCTCCTGTATCCGGTCTTCCACCTCGGCAGGCAACGATTTCTCCAGTAGTTCATCTACACAAGGTATAAGCAACCGGATAGAGACTTTCATTATAAAGAAGCTCACCACCACTGCCGCTATCGGGTCGAGTACCCGCCAATGGGGTCCCAGCAAAATAGCACCACCAATACCGATAGCTGTACCGATGGAAGAAAGTGCATCACTCCGGTGGTGCCACGCATTGGCAATCACCGCCTGTGAGTTCAATTTCTTCCCCTTGAATACTGTATAGTGATAAAGAACTTCCTTTGAAACAATGGATATCAACGCCGCTGCCAGCGCCAGGATACCCGGTTCCTGCAAAGAATCTCCCTGCAAGAAACGATAAATGGACGATGCACCGCTCCAGAGAATGCCAAATCCCACAAACAGCAACAGAATACCGATAATAGCCGTAGCCAATGTCTCGTACTTTCCGTGCCCGTAATCGTGGCTTTCATCCTCGGGCTTGGCAGATATGCGTACAAATACAATCACTATAATGTCAGTGACAAAGTCCGACAATGAATGAACCGCATCTGCCAGCATAGCAGCACTATGACCGAAAAAAGCGGCAAAGAACTTGAACACAAGCAAGAGGAAGTTTACAATGCTACCCACCACGGTCACCCGGTAAATACCTTTTTCCCGTTCGGTGTTTTGCTTATCCAACGCTTGTTCCATCATCCAGCCGTTTTTATAAATCGTTGCAAATATAGTACATAAATCCGTTTGCTTCTGCAATTTACCGGTTATTTTCTACCAACAAAGAATATTTTGGGGGTAGATTGAACGACTGATAGCAATTATTTGTTTACTTTGTAGGCGTGAGTTAGCTACAGGTTACGAGCTACAAGCTACAAGTACTATGCAGTCCAATACTTATTGTAGCAGTTTTTATACTTGTAACCTACAACTCGTAACTAAAAACTTTTAAATATATGACCAAGAACAAAGAAAAGAAAGCCGGCAAACGGATGAAGAAAAAAGAACTCATCGCCGCGCTAATGGATTTTTTCCATTCAAAACCCGACGAAGTACTGTCTCTAAAATACATATTTGAACAACTTCACCTCACCACGCATCCACTGAAGATGTTGTGCAGGGATATCCTGAGTGACCTGTTGCTGGACGACTACATCACCGAAGTGGATAAAAGCAAGTATAAACTGAACAACCACGGTGTAGAAATGGTGGGTACCTTCCAGCGCAAAAGTAACGGAAAGAACTCTTTCATTCCCGAAGGTGGCGGCGATCCGATATTCGTTGCCGAACGTAACTCGGCACACGCAATGAACAATGACAAAGTACGCATCTCCTTCTATGCCAAGCGTCGTGGACGTGAAGCCGAAGGGGAAGTCATCGAAATACTGGAACGCGCCAACGATACCTTTGTCGGTACATTGGAAGTAGGCAGTTCATATGCTTTCCTCGTAACGGAAAACCGTACGCTTGCCAACGATATCTTTATCCCGAAAGAGAAGCTGAAAGGCGGAAAGACAGGTGATAAGGCCATCGTGAAAGTGGTGGAATGGCCCGACAAAGCCAAAAACCCCATCGGGCAAGTCATCGACATTCTGGGTAAAGCAGGCGACAATACCACCGAGATGCACGCTATCCTCGCCGAATTCGGTTTACCTTACGTTTACCCTTCATCCGTAGAAAAAGCTGCGGACAGAATCCCTGCCGAGATTTCTGCCGAAGAGATTGCCAAGCGCGAGGACTTCCGGAATGTGACTACTTTCACCATCGACCCGAAAGATGCCAAGGACTTCGACGATGCTCTCTCTATCCGTAAAATAAAGGATGGCTTGTGGGAAGTAGGTGTACACATTGCCGATGTCACCCACTACGTCACCGAGGGCAGCATCATCGATAAAGAAGCTGAAAAGCGTGCCACATCTGTTTATCTGGTAGACCGTACCATCCCGATGCTTCCCGAACGCCTCTGTAACTTCATCTGCTCCCTGCGTCCCGATGAAGAGAAACTGGCATACTCGGTCATCTTTGAGATCAATGAAAAAGGAGATGTGAAGGATTCACGCGTAGTACATACGGTAATCAAGTCCGACCGCCGCTTCACTTACGAGGAAGCACAACAGGTGATTGAAACTAAAGAAGGTGACTTCAAGGAAGAAATCCTGATGCTGGATACCATAGCCAAGGCATTACGCCAAAAGCGTTTCGTATCCGGAGCCATCAACTTCGACCGCTACGAAGTGAAGTTCGAGATAGACGCAAAAGGCAAACCCATCAGCGTTTACTTCAAAGTGTCCCAGGATGCCAATAAGCTGGTAGAAGAGTTCATGCTGCTTGCCAACCGTACCGTAGCCGAGAAGATCGGTCGCGTACCGAAAAACAAGAAAGCAAAGGTATTCCCTTATCGTATCCACGATCTTCCGGACCCGGAAAAGCTGGATAACCTGGCGCAATTCATTGCCCGATTCGGCTACAAACTGCGCACCAGCGGTACGAAGACGGATGTATCCAAGTCCATCAACCACTTACTGGATGATATTCAAGGGAAGAAAGAAGAGAACCTTATCGAAACCGTATCCATCCGTGCCATGCAGAAAGCGCGTTATTCCACGCATAACATCGGGCACTACGGATTGGCATTCGATTACTATACACATTTCACCTCCCCCATCCGCCGGTTCCCGGATATGATGGTACACCGCCTGCTCACCAAATACCTGGATGGCGGACGCAGTGTTTCCGAAACTAAGTACGAAGATCTTTGCGACCATTCCAGCAACATGGAGCAGATAGCCGCCAATGCCGAACGGGCTTCTGTGAAGTACAAACAGGTAGAGTTTATGACGGAACGTCTGGGACAGATATTCGACGGTGTAATCTCCGGCGTAACGGAGTGGGGTCTGTACGTAGAGCTGAACGAAAACAAGTGTGAAGGTATGATACCTATCCGCGACCTCGATGATGACTATTACGAGTTTGATGAAAAGAATTACTGCCTGCGCGGACGCCGTAAACACCGCACATACAGCTTGGGCGATGCAATTACCATCAAGGTAGCACGTGCCAACCTGGAGAAGAAACAACTGGACTTTGCTTTGGTAGACTAAATAATGTATGAAGGCGCGGAATCCGCGCCTTCATACATTATTATTGTTTCTGCTTTACATATCCGGAAGGTGACACCCCATACTCATTCTTGAAACATTGCCGGAAATAAGCCACGCTACTAAATCCCGTCATATAGGAAATCTCTGAAATTGTATATTCACCGGATATCAACATCTCCACACTTTTACGCATCTTTACCTTACGAATAAACTCATTGGCCGACATATCTGCCAAGCCTTTAATTTTTCGATATAGGGTAGAATGGCTCATACACATTTTGTCTGCAATGAAAGCCACATCCATCTTTTCCATCTCTATGTTCTCCTCGATGATCTGCGTAATTTTCTGCATAAACTCATTATCCAGCCTGTTCAATGAATTTACAGCTTGTTCCTGAGCTGGTTTCACATCGGCCAGCAATAATTGCGAAGCAATCTTCTTGCGTGTTTCCAGCAAGTTATTAATGCAGCTATGTAGCAGTCTTGCACTGAATGGTTTTGTCAGATAAGCATCCGCACCCGAGGCATAGCCTTCCTCCTTGTCATGCAAAGAATCCTTGGCCGTCAGCAGGATTACCGGAATATGACTGGTACGCATATCCTCTTTTACTTTCTTACAAAGCTCCACTCCATCCATAATCGGCATCATGATGTCCGATACTATAACATTCGGAATCCGCGCTTGTGCCAATTCCCAACCCTCTTGTCCGTCTTTGGCAGTAATCACTTCATAAATATCAGCAAACGAACTTTTTATATACTCACGGATATCAGAGTTATCCTCCACCACGAGCACAATGGGACATCCGTCCAAAGCAGGTTCCATTCCGGCTATATCCTCCGTTGGAATGGGCAGTTTTTTCACCTTGCTCTCCACATGAATGGCATTGGGATAAGTGTTTTCCGTCAGCAGGCGCAAAGTAAAGGTGGTTCCCACTTCCGGTGTACTCTCCACTTTCAGCGTACCTTCGTGCAAATCAGTAAGCCCTTTCACCAGTGCCAGACCAATACCTGAACCTGATGCCTGAAACTTACTTTTAGCCTGATAATAGCGGTCGAAGATATGCGGCAATGCTTCCGGCTCAATGCCATGCCCGGTGTCTTTCACACTGATTTCCGTATATTTTATCTGCATTTCCTCTACCGAACGCAAGGTCAGTGTTATCTCTCCTTCCGAAGTATATTTGACGGCATTACTCAATAAATTATCCAATATGATGGTGATCATATCCACATCATAGAACAGCTCGGCATCTTCGGTTTCAATATGGATGTGGTAAGTCACCTTATTGTTGGGGTTCAGTTCTTTATAACGTAACCCGATTTCCTGTACCAGTTGCGCCAGATTTCCCCTTGCCACTGTCAGTTTCCGGTTTTGAGTCTCTGTTTTACGGAACTCCAGAATACGATTGATTAGATTCAGCAGGCGGGTAGCACTATCGTGAATGATACTGATCTTATTGGCATGCTTGGGAGACAGAGTACCGTCACTCAGCAGATCTTCCAATGGCCCCAGAATCAGTGTCAGCGGTGTACGCAACTCGTGCGTGATATTGGTATAGAAACGCAGCCTTTCATTGTTCAGTTCCAAGTCATTCTGACTTTTTCTGCGTTCCAGATTCAATGAGCTTTCCAAATCTATCTTATGCTTATAGAAATTAAGTAATCCATAGAGGGCCAGGACAAAGAGCAATACATAAACCAGTTTGGCATACCATGTGAGCCAGAACGGTGGCCGTATATGAATCACCAGCGAAGCCTCTTTCTCATCCCATTCCTGGTTGCGAATACGTGTCTTTACTTTAAAGACATACGTACCGGGAGAAATATTACGGAAAGTTACCTGATTCTCTCCTTGCGTATTATACCAGGCTTTTTCTAACCCCTCCAGCATATAAGTAAATTCTACTTGCGGGCTTTGAGTATAGTCCAGTACATTGAAAGATATCTTGAATGTATTCTGATTATACGGCAAATTTATCTCCCCATCGGCAATAGGCATCGGCAATTCCTCGTCATGACTCTCTTTCATACGGTGATACGTACAAAAACGGGTAATGGCAATAGAAGATACCTCACGATTAGTAGGAATATCCTTGGGATTAAAATAACACGCACCATTCTGTGAACCAAAATACATGGTGCCATCAGAAGTCATGCAGGTAGACCCATTCATAAAATCACCCATAGGCACTCCGTCGTGATGGCTATAATTATAAAACACCTTCTTCGCCTCATCCAGCCGGGAGACTCCACCATTCGTACTGATCCATATTTGATGAAGCTTATCCTCAGTAATAGCACGCACCTGACTGTTTTCCAGGCCATTCCGTTCTTTAAAGATTTCATACTCCTCCGGGTTGGCCGTATCATGGAAAAGTACCACTCCCTCACGCGTAGCAACTAATATCCTTTGTCGGGAATCCTGCATCATATGGTTGACGGCATTCGAACAGAAACCATTTTCAACCACGAAATTATATATAAGCTTATTGTTCGGATCGAATACCGAAATACCTTTGCCGAATGTTCCTATCCACAGTTTATCTTCTTTATCCCGCAAGATACCATGTATCTTTGTATCCGGCAGCTGACTTTGAATGAAACCTGCCACTTCCAGCTTTCCGTTTTCATAGATATAAAGTCCGCTCTCCGTCCCAACCCAGATACTCCCGTTTTTATCTTCATAGAAACAATGAACATTCAGGGTTTCCTCGTGAGACGTTTTACCGATACGGGTCATTTTCCTGTTTTGCGGGTCATACAAAAGAATGCCGTTCAGATAAGTCCCCATCCACAGCCGGTCCTGAGAATCTTTGTACACAACATTAATATGAGTATTGGATTGAGTCTGATAAGAACGCAATAAAAAAGTATCTATCAGCTTATTCTTCTGAAAAACAGCAAACTCACCTTCGCCACCAACCAACACTTTATCATCTTTTGCAAACAATCCCCAAACTTGCTTACTACTCTGTTTACCGTCTCTTTCCACCGTGTAGGGCAACATATTAAAAATGGGCTGTGCATAACTTATAAAATCGACTCCTCCCCGGTAATTTCCCAGCCAGATGTTCCCGAAGCTATCTTGAAAAGCACATTTGGCATTAGGCCCCGACAGACCGTGTACATCATTGGTAGCAGGTATATTCTGAAAATGTATATGGGTTGGTGAAGTAAATGCATTCTGTTGCATATCAAGTATACTGACACCACCCATATTGGTGCAGATCCACAACCGCCCGTCCCTCATCTGTTTTATATCCAGCACCTGATTGGAAAGCAACGAGTTCTCATCGCCCGGAATATGCCTGAAAGTGGTGAACTTCTCGGTTACAGGATTAAAGATGGATAGTCCTTTGTTAGTACCTACCCATATATTCCTTTGTTCATCTACACACAAGGCAACGACAAGTCCTCCCGGAAGGCTATCCGGATCATCGGAAACGTGCTGATACCTTTTTATTGTATGATCTTTTAATGAAATGACACTCATCCCCTTGCCATCATGCCCGACATACAGATTTCCCCGACCGTCATCACAGGCTATATAGTTTTTCAATCCACCCAGTCCTTTCACATTGTGTTCATAGTAATGAGTGAATTTCCCGGTTTCGATATCATAATAATGGATACCTACATGATAAGTGGTAATCCATAACCCTTTTTTATCGAAGGAAGGAATGATATTGGTAATATCATTGGTTGCAATAGTGCCATCCCCCGCCCTGTATACAGTGAACGTATCCGCATCACAATCGAACACGCACAGGCCTTCACGTTGGGTAGCTATCCACACTTTATTGTCGCGCGGATCGGCACACACACAGTTCAGTTCATTGGCACTCAACTTCGAGGTATATTTTTTATAAACCGTAAACTGCCTGCCATCAAATTTATTCAACCCACCCTCGGTGGCAAACCACATACATCCTTGTTTATCCTGGGTAATCCCCACCACGTAATTGCTGGATAGCCCGTCTTCTACCCCCAGTCTTTTAATCGTATAGGGTTGTGCTTCCGATTTTGCAACCAAAAGAATAACCAGCCCCAGAAATAGCAGAGTGTTCTTCATTTGAATCTGTTTTATTTTAAAAGTAATAACCTGAAACCTGTATATAGTTCCTTACGAAGTAGTCCCAAAGATGCACTAAAAATTCAACATAAACCAACCAATAATTCGTCTTGAACGATTTTTGTATTCTACTTGCCTATTTTTCTATCTATGGCTTTCCTTTTAGCATCTAATTTTGCAATGACAAAAGTATAAAAACTAAAAAATCTAATATTAATGAAAAGAAGAAATTCTCCAAGTTTTTTAGGTAACCGGCCTCTCATTGAGGGAGCCGATTTATCCGGATTACTAATTCAATCACCTTATTTAGTCTAATAAAAAAAGAAAAACGATGAAAGAAAACTCGTTCAAAAGAAACCGGAAGGCCCTCACAGCCTTATTGCTTTGCACTGGTTTCATCGCAGCTCAGCCCCTCGCAGTAATGGCTGAAGACAGTGTAACTTCCGTACATGCAGTTCAGCAACAGAAACAAACCGTCACAGGTATTATCAAGGATGCAACAGGAGAAGCCATTATCGGTGCCAGCGTATTGGAAAAAGGTACATCGAACGGCACAATCACTGATTTGGATGGCAAATTCACCCTAAGTGTCACTCCCAACGCAACATTAGTTATTTCGTACATCGGTTATCAGACACAGGAATTACCTGTTGTTGCCGGAAAGGTAATGGACATACAGATGAAAGAAGATGCCGAAATGCTGGATGAAGTAGTAGTGGTAGGTTATGGTACTACCAAGCGCAAGAACTTTACAGGTTCGGTTTCTACCGTAAAAGCCTCGGAAACTCCGTTGGCACTGATGCCCACCTCCAACGCAATGGACATTCTGCGTGGTACGGCTACCGGTATCACGGTATCGCAGCAACAAGGAGCAGGACAGGCACCTTCATTGCAGGTTCGTGGTCAGAAATCGGTAAATGGTGGTTCCGATCCACTGATCGTAATGGACGGTGTGATCTATATGGGAAGCTTCCGCGACATTGATCCGACAACTATCGAAAGCATGAGTATCCTGAAAGATGCTACTTCACTCGCCGCCTACGGTTCGCAAGCTGCCAATGGTGTAATTATGATCACTACCAAGAAAGGTAAGTTGGGTAAGCCCGTCATCAACGTCAACACTTCCTGGGCCTTCTCTACAGCAGCAGCAAAACCAGACTTGTTAAGTCCCGAAGATTATGTAAAGAAAGTAAACCTGTTGAGTGGTCTGGCAGAGGATGCCGATCCTACATGGATGCGCGAGTACGAATACGAGAACTACAAAAATGGAAATACCATCGACTGGTTTGACTACTCCACGCGTACCGGAATCATGCAAAACTATTCAGCATCCGTTTCGGGAGCCACGGAAAAGATGAATTACTACCTCTCAGGTACTTATACCGACCAGGAAGGCGTGGTAAAAGGTGACGACTATGACCGTACCGTATTGACCGCACGTATCCAAACGGACATCACCAACTGGTTGCAAGTGGGCGGACAAGTGAACTATGCCTACAACGACTATTCGGGAGCCAGCGTATACGACCTCTACCAGGCCATCCGTTTAAGCCCATACGGTCGTGCCGAACGTGCCGATGGCGGTGGATTGGAGAAATTCCCCTGTAATGAAGGTATTTACCGTATCAATCCGATGTGGAATGTAGAGAGCGGTACTATCGACGACCATGACACGTATGCCACTACCTCTATGAAAGGACACGTATTGGTGAAATGTCCCTGGGTAGAAGGTTTGACTTACCGCCTGAACGGCAGCTACTCCGTAGAAAACATCGAACGAGACTACTTCACGCACGAAGGATATTATGTGAAAGAAGGTACGGGCGATGACCGCTATTCCGAATCTGCGGTATCCGATTATCTGGCCTCAGCCAACGGCTACAGTGCACGTACAAAGAATACATCATGGGTATTAGATAATATTATCAACTGGCAACGCCAGTTCGGCAAGCACTATGTAGACCTTACTTACGTATATACGCGTGACTCTTACGAATACAGCTACCGCCGCTTCGACGGTTCCGACTTTGCCGCACTGGGTAACACCAATCTAAGCTACGACGGACTGAACCTGGCAACCACACAGAAAATCAACGGTCTGAGCTATACACGCCACACCAACGTGGGTTATCTGGGCCGTGCCAACTATAACTACAACGACACGTACCACCTGAGCGTATCCGTACGCCGTGACGGTTCCAGCGTATTCGGTGCCAACAACAAATGGGGTACATTCCCCGCAGTAGGTGTGGCATGGACTGCCTCCAACGAGGAATTCATGAAGAACATCAAAGCCATCAGCTACCTGAAACTGAAAGCATCCTGGGGTAAGAACGGCAACCAAAGCCTTTCTCCTTACGAAACCCTTTCAAAAATTACCCTGGGGCAATCGGGCGGTTACAGCTATCCGTTCGGTAACACTTCATTAGTGAGCTGGGGACAACGCATCACCTCCATGGGTAACACCGACCTGGGATGGGAAGAAACCGAATCATTCAACTATGGCTTCGACCTGGGTGTACTCGACAACCGTATCCGCCTGGAATTCGATGGATACTTCTCCAAGACTACCAATCAGATATTTAACCGTAACATCCCGGTAATGATTAACGGTCTGACCAGTATGAAAGCTACCATGGGACGCGTAGACAACTGGGGTATCGAAGTCAACCTGAATACCACCAACATCCAGACAAAGGACTTCAACTGGGGTTCCACACTGACTTTCTATATGAACCGCAACAAGCTGAAAGAACTCTACGGTGACGGACAGGACGATATTGTGAACTCCCTCTTCCTGGGCAAATCGCTGGGTGCCATCTATGGCTACAAAAATATCGGCATCGTACAAGAAGATGATACCGAATACATCGCAGCCAACGGTGCAGAACCGGGTGACGTGAAGTTTGCCAACCTGGACGGTAGCGAAGACGGTAAAATTACAGCCGACGACCGTACCATCCTGGGATACAAGAAAGAAAACTTCCGCATGAGCTTCGGCAATACATTCCGCTACAAGGACTTTGAACTGTATATGTTGTTCACCGGCATCTTCGGTGGAAACGGCTACGGACAGGCTGTAAACTACTACGCTTTCCGTACTTCTTCCGACGTGCAGGGCGACAATAACTTCAACCACGGCTGGTGGACTCCCGAAAACAAGAGTAACAAATATCCGCGTATCAACTACACCGACGGACGCTACACTCCGCTACAAGGATATGGCTTCGTGCGTCTGCAAGACCTCAGCCTGTCCTATACTTTCCGCCAGCCTTGGGTACAGAAAGCAGGTATCGGGAATCTGAAGGTTTACATGGCTTGCAAGAACCTTTTCACCATCTCCGGATGGGAAGGCGGCGACCCTGAAGTTCAACAAACGCTGGGTAGCGGTTACACTTACGGATACCCGTTGTCGCGTACCGTTTCGTTTGGTCTGAATTTAACATTCTAACTCTACTAAAAACACTAAAGATGAAAACAAAAAAATACATATTCATAGCTGCCGCGGCTTCCATGCTCGGCCTGATGACGTCTTGTGACGATGAGGGATTCCTGACGGAAAAGCCCAAAACAATCTACACCACCGACAACTCGTACGAAACGATTGATCAGGTGAAGGCTTGTATCACCAACTTGTACATCCACATCCGCTACTGGTATCAACAAGATTACTTTCTGAAAGGACTGGGCACTGATGTGCTGGATACTCCTTACTTCCGCAGCACGGGCAATGGCTACTGTAACTTTGCCAACTGGTCGAGCACCAACAGCAATTCCAACAAGATTTATGACGCCATGTTCCAGATGGTGAATTATGCCAACCAGTCACTAGAAGGTTATAATAAGGAAGGTCTGCCCTGGGAAAGCGAGGCACAGCGCAATGAAGCTTACGGTGAAATCATGTTTTTCCGCGGTTATGGATACCTGACAATGGGTGAATTGTTTGGCGGAGTGCCCTTGGTAGATCAATTCTATCAGACATTGAAACTGGACTTTGTACGTTCCAGCCGCGAAGAAACGTATAACTTCGCTATTACCGACCTGGAAGCTGCCGCTGCGGCACTGCCCGATTATCCATCGGAAGCCGGGCGCGTGTCAAAGGGAGTCGCTTACCATTTCCTGGCCGAAGCCTATCTGGCACTGGCCACCATCAAGAGCAATGACGCCGAATGCCTACGGAAATCCATCGAATATGCCGACAAAGTGATGGCATTGCATCCGTTGATGACGGAGCGCTTCGGTACACGCAGCATCCCGGGAGGGGGAACAACAAAGAATGGTGTGGCTGCTTACTATGAAGACGGCAATGTATTTTTCGACCTCTTCCAGGAAGGCAACTATGACTACGCCGAAGGAAATACGGAAGCATTGTGGACCTTGCAGAACGATTATACAGTTTATCATGAATATGGCGGAAACAACTTCGTAGGTTATCCGCGTGAAATGTCTCCCGTTCTCCGCGATGTGGTATGGAAAGCTGAATATGCCGAAGCCGGAGCAGCAGCCGGACCATGGGCAGGCAATATCGACGAAAGCATATATCCGGGCGGAAACGTATCGGCCTACGTAGGCGGACGCGGTGTGGCTAATATGGCTCCTACCACTTATGTGATCAGTGATGTTTGGGAAGGCGATTACGAAGATGATATACGCAATGCGCCCTGCAACATCCGCCGCCAGTTTGTGTGCATGGATACGAAGCATAGCATGTATGGCAAATCGGTTCCTTACGAAATGCTGGATTACAATACCCAAAAGATCACAGAGCTCTTCCCCGTCTGGACCAAGCTGGCCCCGATTGACGACTGGGGATATGACGACCTGGCCGACGGCGGTAACCGCTCTAACATGTATTGCGACCAGTATGCACACCGTTCGGCAGAAACCTTGTTGCTCCGTGCCGAAGCCAACCTGCGTGCAGGCGACAAAGGTGCTGCTGCCACCGACATCAACAAGCTGAGAAACCGTGCACAATGTACAAAACTGGCTACGGCAGACGATATGACGCTGCAATACATCCTCGATGAACGGGTGCGTGAGTTATTCGGTGAAGAAAGAAGATGGGTAACTCTGCTCCGCATGGGCAATGACGGCATCGAAAGCCTCAACAGTCATGCCATGTACATAGCAGACCAGCCTTTCTGGGGCGGGTACTTCAAGTCGGACAAGGCCAAGGTTACGAAATGGAACCTATTCCCGATACCACAGACAGTAATCGATACGAATACAGGTGCGGTAATAGAGCAGAATGAGGGCTGGTAATGTTATCAGGTTCATATAAATAGCAGAAAGGTGTGCTTCGTTATCGTGAAGCACACCTTCTTTTTTATTCATCTGCGGACGGAAAGTCTTCCCTCTTCTCCCTGTAAGCCGTTGGCGACATCCCCGTATGGTGCTTGAAGTATCTTCCTAAATATGATTGATCCGGAAAATTAAACTGATTCGCTATCTCCTGTATGGAAAGCGCTGTAGAGTGAAGCGTCACTTTCAGCTCAAGTATCACGTAATCGTCTATCCATTCCTTCGCTGTGCACCCCACTGTCTGTTGTATCGTCTTACTCAGATGCCTGCCCGTGACGCAAAGCTTATCTGCATAATAATCTACCGACCGCTGTTCCCTGAAAGATTCTATTACCAACGCAATAAACCGGTCCTTCAACCGCCAGCGCAGATGATTCGGCTTCGTCTCCCGGTAAAGTCTTTCGGACTGATTACAAATCTCATAAAACAGCATCCGGCAACAATAAACAATCAGTTCGCGCTGGTACACATTCCCATCATCCGCAGACTTCCGGCGTAACAGTTCCAGATAGTGATTTCGCACTCCGTCCCACTCCTCACCCTGGAATGAACTGTAATTATGCTCGCGCATAAAAGACACTTTATCCGAAGGCAACGAATAGAAAATCTCATGCCTGAACTGACTGGAAAAGGCAAAGACCGTCAGTTCCAAATCTTCTGTAGCATCTTTATAAAGCGTAATCTGTCCGGGAAATACCAGTATCACACTTCCGGCAGACAACGCATACTTCTGTTGGTTTATATAAATCTGCACCTCTCCCTGCAGACAAAACAGAAATTCTCCCTTCTCCGCCCTGCAGGGATAGGAAAGAAGATCCGTCCGGCGACGGGTATGGAACAGGTATTCTTCACTCATAAAGTTCCGTTTTTGAAGTACAAAGATAGCATATGAAAAGCTCTGACACAAGAAAATCCCACATTTTGAACAACCTGCTTCGATTTTTGAACCGTGAAACGGCAGATAGTTGCCGTAACTTTGCAGCAGTTTAAAAAGAGAATTTTTACTTGTTGAAGGAATTTATTAAAAATGGCAAAAAGAGAATTAACAGCCCGTTATCTGTTTTTCATCGCGGGTTTATTTGTAAATGCATTCGGTATTAGTTTGATTATTAAAGCAAATCTGGGTTCCTCACCTATATCGAGCCTTCCCTATACGCTCAGTCTGAAATTCCCCATTACACTGGGGCAATTCACGCTGTTGCTGAATGCCGTGCTGATAGCCGGACAAATAGCACTGCTGAAAAAGGATTTCAGGAAAGAACAATTTCTGCAAATCCCCGTAGCGATACTTTTCAGTTTCTTCATAGACTGTTCGATGGCACTGCTGTCGGGTTTCACCCCTGCGGGATACGCTTCACAGATTCTATCACTGGTGACCGGCTGCGCCATACTCGGACTGGGAGTGAGTATGGAAGTGATAGCCAATGTAGTGATGCTGTCCGGTGAAGCCTTTGTAAAAGCCATCACCCTGCGCACCGGAAAAGAATTCGGAATTACCAAAATCGGCTTCGACACCACACTGGCACTTCTGGCCTGTGCAGCTTCCCTGCTATTAGCCGGAACCATAGAGGGCGTACGCGAAGGCACAATCATCGCCGCATTGATTGTCGGGCTTTTCGCACGCTTCTTCAACCGCCGGCTGGCGTTTGTGAATAAAATGATTACCTTTGCGCCGAATAAAACTCCTATTCAGCCCTATGAAGACAATCGCAATCACCGACACAGCGGAGATTGAAGCAATCATCCGCAAATGCCCTTACTGTACGGTAGGTATCACCGATCCGGAAGGTAATCCCTACGTAGTCCCCATGAACTTTGCTTACCGGGACGGCATCATCTATCTGCATTCCGGTCCCGAAGGCGGCAAAGTAGCAATGGCAGAACGCCACCCGCGCGTTTGCATCACCTTCTGCGAAGGACACGAGCTGGTATACATGCACCGCCATGTGGCATGTAGCTACAGCATGAAGTCGCGTAGCGTGATGTGCCACGGAAACGTCCGTTTCATCGAAGATATGGACGAAAAGCGACGTATACTCGACATCATCATGCAACAATATACGAGCGATGAATTCAAATACAGCGAACCTGCTGTGCGCAACGTAAAAGTGTGGGAAGTAAAAGTCGAGAAGATGAGTTGCAGATCATTCGGATTGCGCCCAAGCGAGGTATAATCTTCCCTGCACCACACAAAACATTCCTTTTTCCCTTCCAAACTTATCGATGTAAATAAATCAGACTACATTGATACCTCATTGACATGCACTTACGTATTTTCATAAAATTAATATCTAAAACCATTTGTTTGCTATATTAAAATCAAATATATTTGCAAGAGAGAAAACAATCATTCTGTTTTTAAAACGCAAATAAATGCAATCAAATTATGAAAAGCCAATCTTTTAAACCAAAAAGTAGAGAGCCTCCATGTCAGGCATATAGATCCAATGTACAGGATATATAGATCCGACACACAGGACATAAAGATGCAACACATCAGGTATATAGATCCAGCACGACAGATATATAGATCCAAGAAACTAAATCAAATCATCTAAATCATACTCATTTATGGAACAGAAAAACAAAAAATCTCTCCGCACCTGCGGATGCTGCCTGAAGAAACTCCCACTTGAAGCCTTCTACATCAACAAACGTACACAGAATCCGGATAATTACTGCAAAGAATGCCGCAAGGCAACCTGTAGGAAGCGTTACCATCATACACAGATAGTAAATGATACACGCAACTACCCCGTGATAACCGAAACCAATGACTACAGTCTCCGTATGACCCTCATCCTCCACGCCCGCCAAGTGGTAAGAGAAAGTATAGCCCGAAAACGGAGGAGTCTTAGAGAAATAGCCATAGATTAATTCATTTTTCACTAAAAACTAAACACCCAAACACATGTGTAGAATAAAAAAACGGGGACTCGATTATTTCCCCATCGATATAGACTTCATGCAAAACCGCCTGGTACGCCGCATTATGAAGCGCGAAGGCGAAGGCTCACTTGCCACATTATTTGGCGCCCTCTCCTGCATCTACGGCGGAGAGGGTTACTACGTCCGTGCAGACGAACTCTTCTACGAAGACATTTCCACAAGCCTCTACAACCAAACAGCCGGTGACGTAAAACGCATCCTTACCCTTGCTGCCGAATACGGCATCTTCCATCCCGGGCTCTTCAACGAGTTCGGCATACTCACCAGCAGCGAGATACAAAGGCAATACCTTTTCAGCACCAAACGCCGGAAATCTTCCGCAATAGAAAAGCGGTATAATCTTATTGACGACGCTCCCGATTCATTCACAGAGCAGAACACGGAGTCTGAAGTTGAAAATGTAACATCCAAGGGCGAAAGTGTAACAATTAAGCCCGAAAATGTAACATCCGGTACACATAGCATAGCACAGAATAGCATAGCACAGCATAGAATAGAAAAACCCCTCCTCAATAGTTCCCCCGCCGGGGGAACTCAGAACGCGGACGAAATGTCCGCGGAGGAAGAGGAGGAGGAATTAATTTCTTCCGGGGGAGCTCCCGGCGTTCACACACAAACTACATCCGGTAACGACAAGCCTCACCGGAGGGAATGGACCGATGAAGACGTGGCTCGCCTGCAACCACCGGCTGACGGCCTGGCTCGCAATCCGGACGGTCTTATTTTCAATCTCCGCCAGTTTCATATTCCTCCGGGGGAGCAATATGTCATTGTCCTGAAGAGTAACTTCGGCATTATCGGGCATCCCATATGGAAGGGATTCTTCGATCTGCGGGAAAGTCATGGCAAAATACGGCAGCCCGGAAGATATCTATTGAGTTTATGTATCAAGCAAAAGGAAGCCACGAAACGTGAATAGCACAGGCTGAAATTCATGAAGAAAAACGGCCTTTTTTATTTTTCAGTTCACACAATAAGGCTTATCTTTGCAATGTGGTTAAGCTTAAGACACAAACAATAAATCATTCATCAACACATTTAAAACTTTACTAAATTATGGCAGTACTTTACAAAACAGCCCAATCCATATTGGCAAATAAGGACGGCAAAAAACTATTCTATCCGCGCGTCGTGCTGAAAGGCAACGTGTCAACAGACCAGATTGCCCAGGAGATTGCAGAATACTCTTCCCTCTCCAAAGACGACACGAAAAATGTTATCGACAACCTGGTGAGGGTATTGACCACTCACCTGCAATCCTCGGAAAGTGTAACCCTGGACGGCTTCGGCACATTTCGCATGACCATGAAGTCGAACGGCAAAGGTGTGGAAAGCGCCGACAAGGTATCGGCTGCGCAAGCCACCATGACCGTGCGCTTCCTGCCTTGCTACACCAAGAATCCGGACCGTACCGTAGCTACCCGTTCGATGGTGACCGGAGTGAAATGTATTCCCTACGGAACAAGTCAGGCAGGCGGTTCCGGCGGCGGCTCCGGTAATGGTGGTTCCGGCGGTGACGGGGGCATAGAGGACGATCCGCTGGGTTAAAGATACAACGCAAACACGTACACGGAACTAAACCATTACAGACTAACTAAACTATTTCTTTTTTTACCGGTAAGTTACTTATTTTTATCAACTAAACTATTTAATCAGAAACACATGAGAAGTATCAACTTAATTGTGGTGCATTGTAGCGCCACCAGGGCGGATCATGCTTGAAATCATCCAAAAAAGAACACGAAAGGAGGTGTGAAACATGGCAATCAAGAAATCAGTATGGGATATGATCCTGAAAGTGGTTATCGCGGTGGCTTCAGCTATTGCGGGAGCGTTGGGGGCAAATGCGATGACACTGTAAAGGGTGTTGTCATACAAGAGTCCTCTCAGTTACTCATTCAGCCGGATAAAATATCCGGCTGTCTCGACCAATACAAAGATATTCAATCCAGAGAGGTCTCTTTTAAACATCAGGATATTTATTAAAATCAAGAAATTATGAAGAATAAAATTTTACTTATTATTATTGCTTTGTTTTTGATATCTGCTACTGCAGTATCACAAAGTATAAATTATGCGTATGATAATGCAGGCAATCGTACATTTCGTATGCAATCATCGATTACACCGATTCCTCGTACTTTTAGTGGGGAGCGTTCCGCTGTTAATTCTAGCAGTATCGGAAATCTTGTATATACTACTCCCGGTAACTATGCACTTAATGAAAGTCTGCCTGTAGGAAGTACTCCTTATACCTTTAAAGTGAATGCCAACGGCTCTTCTGCTTTTACCATTCCGTTATCTTTACCTCAGGGGCAGGCAGGAATGACACCTGAACTAAGTATTATTTATAATAGTTTAGCCGGTGAGGGAATCTTGGGGTATGGTATGAATCTGTCGTGCATCTCTTCTATTACAAGAAATGGAAAGCGCAGTTTCTACGATGGTTCAAACAGTGCTGTATCTTTTACTAACGCCATATTTGAACTGGATGGCATACGGTTGATAAAAAATGGCAGTTCCAACAATTATCTGAAAGAAATCGATGACTTTTCACGTATCACTCTGCACAATGGTACTACGGGTAACCCTCAATATTTTGTGGTACAACAGAAAAATGGAGGTCGGCTTTACTATGGTGATTATAATGGTACAAACGCTTTTCAGAAATCATCTTCAAATACTGCTTATATTGCTTGGTATCTGGCTGCACAAGAAGACGTACATGGAAATTATATCAGTTATCAATATGAGCAAGATTTGACCAACGGAGATGTTTGGCTTACTTCCATTACTTATACGCTTCATGCAAGCCATAATTTCGCGCATGAAAATAAAATCTTGCTCAACTACCAGCGATATGTGGACGCCCAGAGTGGGTATATTTCTGGCTGCCAAGTGAAGCGAGATAAGATTTTGAGAGAAATAACAGTAAAGACAGATGCTACAGTTATGCGTCGCTATACGTTTGATTACCTGAAACCAACAGATGAATACACAAATCAGTATCCACGGCTCTATACCATAACAGAGTATGGTGAAGGCGGTACTGAAGCACTGAATCCTATGCGCATTGAATGGGGAGATACGGGTAAACGCTTGTTTAATGCTTCCTATACTTATTCGCAGAACTCGGAGTTTGTGCAGGGCGACTTTAATGGCGACGGCTGTATGGACTTGCTGACTATTTATGATCTTTCTACAGAGAATAAATCAGCCGGAGCTCCCAGAGATTATCTGGTGGTTTATCGCTACGGCAATCCTAACGGGTTCTCCAATGAACTGACCATGGCGACTTTTTCCAATCAATATAAACCTCTGAAGGCTGTTGCGGGTGACTTTAATGGCGATGGGCTGGATGACCTTTTTTTTAGTACATCATCGGGGTACGAATACTGGCAAGCTTCCTTGAGTAATAACAATGTTCCTAATTTTACCAAACAGAGTTATAAACCATCCGTCAGTACTGTTGGCACTCCTAATATTGTGGCTATGGCCGATGTGAATGGTGATGGAAAGGACGAACTGGTGATAGACAATGTTTACTTTGAAGATGGATATACTACCGGAACAAGGTATGCGTTATCTCAGTTCAGTGTATTCTATACTTATATGATAGGTGATGTGGACGGCGACGGATGTCAGGACATCATTGTGTGCGACGATGGGGGCACGGTTAAAGTGTGCAGTCCGGCAAAGAATGCCGTGATACTGGAACGCAGTTTTGCCAGAAATTATATGCTTGGTCCCAATTGTGTGTTACTATGTGGTTATTTTAATGACGACCGGTATTTGGATTTTCTTCTGCTGGAAGGATATAATGAAGTTCAGCCTAACAATAGTCAGGCGAATATTTATTATAATACTGGTGATGGGAAGAATTTCACATATCAGTATATTTCCAATAAATTTACCAACAATAAATACAACTCATTTAGGACGGGAGATTTCAATGGTGATGGACTGACAGATGTCATCTGCGTGGGGAGTGACAATATAGCGTCATGTATAGAAAGCCAGACAGGCTACGTGTCGGGAGGAGACTGGGTGTATATAAACTATGCTCCTGATTTCAATACACGAAGTTCCAGCTTGGAGTATGATCTCTATCTCTCTCAGGAGACGGGCGGAACACCCGGGAAGGAAGGTGTATATACCCGTGATGGAAAGTACTATATATACCCATCTTACTTCTATCCAATTGCTGCCGATTTTTCAGGTGATGGCAAGTGTGATCTTGTGAATGTTTGTGAGTTCCGCTCTCATCCCTTTGATTCCAGTCATCCTTCCTGGCTGACAGGATCTACTTCTCTGAAGTTACTGTGTCCTTCCCATCAGAGTACTTCGGATGTGGTTACCGGAATAAAGAATGGTGACGGTACGAAGCGGGACATCGATTACCAGCTGGTAACCACTGCCTCACGTGACCCGAAATTCTACAATGGGAACTATGCAAGCTGGAATAAGGATATACCTACTTTCAATACGGTAAGTACTGTTAAGCTGGGGAGTCTCTTTGATACTTCATTGGTGGAAAACAAGAAGTACACATATACCTCGCCGGTTTATGCGATGAAAGATCGTTGGGCATTTCAGGGTTTTAGGACGATTATCTGTCAAGATCTTATTTCAAGAGATAAGGTGACTGATGAATATAATCTGATTTATTATTCGGGATATCCGTATTATTATCAGTCATCTGATCGGCGCGAATCAGAGGCTGTGTATTTAGGTCGCAGCTATTGGCCGTCATTCAAAAGCACATATGGGAAATACGGTTTTTTTTATATCACAGTTTGCAGTGTGGCGGATAGATTGAAAGGGATAGATACGAATATAAGTTATGCTTACGATGCGTCGGGTAACCTGACTAGCCGTTCCACCTCTTATCGTGGAGGAACGGAAGCTTCTCGCGATGTTTCCGAAACCATGAGCTATGTGTCGTGTGCTAATGTTTCTTCATTCCCTTGCCGCATGAGCGGTTATAAGAAAACCTTCAGTTGCTCTGGCGTCTCTATTGTGGGTGAAGAGAAAACATTTGGCTACAACAGTTATGGCGATTTATTGACTGAAACCGAGCACGGCATGACGAAACGATATTCTTATGATGCCACTTTGGGGCTCTTGACTTCGGAAACCGTATCAGCCGACGGGAAAGCGCGTACTCATAGCTATGAATATGATGATGCCCGCTATGTGAAAAAGGATACCGATCCCGTAGGGTTGGTGACGCAGGTTGTGCAGGACTTTTATGGAAATCCGCTTTCGGAAACAGCTCCCGACGGGCGAACCGCTACTTATCAGTACGACACGTTCGGTCGACTGAAAAAATCCCTTTCCCACGAGCAGGTGCCTACGGAATATCGGTATTCATGGACCGGTCATTCAGTGACGGGAACATCTGCCAGTTTGTATCGTCAGCAAAAGTTCTATGACGGAGTACTGACCTCTGAAACTACAGTCGACTGCTACGGACGTACATTGCTGCAGAGCGAATTGCAACCCGGAAGTAAGTGGCAGCATTTACGCAGTAGCTATAATGCAATAGGCCTGCCGGTGAAAGAGGAAACGTTGTGTGGCAACGGTGCTTTGAGTCTGCTTGCGACTGTAGATTATACTTACGACGGTTACCAACGTCTGACACAGGAAGACCATCGTTCGGCAGACGGAACTGCTTTGAACAAACAGGTTTATCATACTTACAACAAACAGACCGAAACGCACCGTACTGTGACGGACAAAGAGAGTACGGAAACCTTCGTATATGACGCTCAATGGAATATTGTGTCACAGAGCGACGCCACAGGCACCACGACTTATACTTATGATGCAGCCGGTCGTGTGGTAAAGGTAAGTTCGCCCGGCTATCCGGTGACCTCTACCTATAACACTTATGGCTTGTGTACCAGTGTCAGCAACGCTGCTTCGGGTACTACGACTTATACGTATAATGGTTTTGATGAACTGGCTACAAAGAGAGATGCGAATGATAACGTTACGACTTATACTTATGATTTGGCGGGGCGTCTTGTCAGTGTGGCAGATGGAGAACGTACGTTGTCTTATACCTATAATAATAAAGGGCAATTGATAAATAACGGGGTCTCCGGTCATCAATCTGCTTATACCTATACGACTGCAGGGTTATTACAGAAAGAAGTGAAGACTATTAAGGATCAGGCACTCACTAAAAGTTATACCTACGACAGTAAAGGACGTTTGCTTACATATACCAGTCCGTCGGGCCTTGTGCAGAAATTTGGTTATGATGCTTCTCACAATCTTATTTCCATCGCTGACAATGCAACTTCCGTCAAATTGTGGGAAGCTAAAAGTTATAATGATCAGGGATTGTTGACCAGCGATGTGAATTGCGGAAATAAACAAACTACTTATACTTATGATCAGTTAGGAAAGTATAAAGGTATCAGTAACTCTCTGGCTACTTTCAGTTATCAATACAACCAGGGTGGCTTGCTGACGCAACGCATCGAAAAGTTCGGTGGTAGCGGGCTTACTGAAACTTTTGCCTATGATGCAGAAGGATGTCTGCTAAGTTCTACTCTTTCGGGAAAGACTCCGGTTACTGTGTCTTACAATAGTGGACGTACCATTAAGGCAAAGTCGGATATCGGAAGTTATAGTTACAATGCATCAGGTGCTCCTCTATCGGCAATAACTCCGATATCAGGATACTCGTCTGCTCTTCAACAGGTAAATTACTATAAGAATAATCTCCCTTCTGCGATAGTACATACCGGTTGTACCCGCGAATATGAGTATGGAGCCGACAATTTACGCGATTATAGTGCACTGACTGTTTCTTCTTCCACGCTTCCTTTTGCCGCAGGTAAACGTTATTATTTTGATGATTTTGAGCGAAATATTAACAC
>NZ_CABJDN010000011.1:0-206046 GCF_902364365.1 Bacteroides intestinalis
ATGCAGGATGCACGCCTTAGTATGAATCGCCTCAGCGAAGTGCGTGACAAACCGGATGAAGAAGATCCCACACGCGAACTGATACGTGATATTCCGGAAGGAAAAGAAATAAGACTCCAAAACCTTAACTTCAAATATGACCCGCTCAGCGAGTACCCTACGTTGGACAATGTAAGCCTGGTGATTCCACCGGGTAAGCAGACGGCCATCGTAGGTATGAGCGGAAGCGGAAAAACAACACTCGTTAAATTACTGTTAGGATTCTACCCGCCCGCAAGCGGCGATATCTTTGTCGGGGATACTCCACTGGAGAATTACAGTATCCGCGAATGGCGCAAGCGGTGCGGTGTAGTAATGCAAGACGGTTTTATCTTCTCCGACAGCATAGCCGGAAATATAGCTCCAGGAGTAGAGCATATCGATAAGCAGCGATTGCGCCATGCCGCAGAAGTAGCAAATATACATAGCTTTATCGAGGAATTACCCTTGGGGTACAATACCAAGATAGGACAAGAAGGTCATGGATTGAGCCAAGGACAGAAACAGCGTATTCTCATAGCCCGCGCCGTATATAAAGACCCGGAATTTATCTTCTTTGATGAAGCAACCAATGCATTGGATGCCAATAATGAACGCACCATAATGAATAACCTGGAGACGTTCTTCAAAGGCAGAACATCCGTAGTAGTAGCGCATCGATTGAGTACAGTGAGAAATGCAAACCAAATTATTGTAATAGAACAGGGAAGAATAGCAGAAACCGGAACACATGAGGAACTGATAGCTTTGGAAGGAAGATATTACAGGTTGGTAAAGAATCAACTGGAACTATGAAAGATGAAGAAAAAGACATAGAATTAAGGTGTGAGGAGGTACAGGAGATATTGACACGCCCGCCACACGCATTAGTCAGATGGGGAATAACAGTATTCTTCGGAGTGCTGGCATTGCTCTTCATTGGGGGTTGCTTCTTCAAATATCCGGATATCGTAAGTGCAGAAATCACCATTACTACAGAGCATCCGCCCGTATGGATCGTGGCAAGAGGAAGTGGAAAAATTCAGGAGGTATATCGAAAAGACCGTGAAACCGTAAAAGCGGGAGATATCATAGCTGTACTGGAGAATCCTGCCGCCACTGCCCATGTATTGGAACTGAAAGAAAGGATTACTTCCTTCATACTGACGGATAGTTGTATCTGCCAAGCCGTGTTTCCAGAGAAACCGGAACTCGGAAACATTCAGAATGCTTATGCCGCTTTCATCAAATGCCTGACAGATTATCGTAATTTTCTGTCGATAGACCTCTACGCACAGAAAGAACAGGCCGCCTGCAAAGAACTGCAAGAGTATCAGAAGTACATCCGGCATCTGAATAAACAAGCAGAACTTGATGAAGAACAAGTACAGATAGCCTCCGCTACACATAGCCGGGAAAAGAAGCTCTTCGACAAAGGATTAATATCGAAAGCTGATTATGAAGAAGCACAACAAACCTATCTGAATCGCAGGCAAGGGCGAGAGCAACTAATGACTTCACTTTCATCTGCCAGAATACAAGAGGCGCAATTACAACAGAATATTGTAGAAATCCGTATGGAACGTAATCGGGAAGCCAATACAATAAGCACTTCGTTAAAATCAGCCCTCAATGATTTACAGGTAAGCATCAGCGATTGGGAGTTGGGGTATCTCTTTACCAGCCCTGCCAGTGGTATATTATCTTACAATAATATCTGGCAGAAGAACCAGAATGTCAATGCGGGAGATAAAGTATTCTCTATTGTAGCCTCTACTCCCGGTGACATTATAGGAAAAATAAAATTACCCGTCAGCGGATCAGGCAAAGTATGCCCCGGACAAAGAGTGAATATCAGTGTGACAGGGTATCCATACATGGAATTCGGCTTCCTCACCGGGGAAGTGCTGTCTGTTTCACTATTAGCAAGCGAGGACAATATGTACACTGTCACGGTAGGTCTGCCACAGAACTTATGCACCTCATATGGCAAGCAACTGGACTTTAAAGGAGAGCTTTCCGGCACAGCAGAGGTCATGACAGACGAACGGAGCGTAACTGCACGTCTACTCAGTCCGCTCCGCTATCTGTGGGAAAAATATCTATAAAATATCTTTTATTTCAACCAAGTCGCCCGTTTCCACAAGTATTCCAGCGGACCGTGTGCATGACGGCTCATCCACCAACGACAGAAAGCGAGCTGTATAATAAAGAGCGCTACACCTACCAAGAAGCTGGCTGTTATACCCAACTGAGAGTGAAGTGCAAGACCCCAATTATAGAACAACAACGAACCGATAATACTCTGGGTAATATAATTTGTAAGGCTCATCTTACCGTAAGGAGTAATCTTCATCAACCAGTCGTGCAGGTTTGTCCGATAGAAAGCAAAGATAACACCCGACACCAATATCAGCATAAATGCAAACTTGGACAGGGAAGTTATGATAAGTAACAAGGGGGTGAGAATAGACTTATTAGCAATGAAATCCGGTAACATATTGCCCAATCCATACAGAGGGAAGAAAGCGATAAGAGCACCACAAAGTACCTTATTCCAGAACTTCAGATTCTCCTTCAGGAAAAGTCCCCGACGTCCTATCAACAAACCGAACAGGAAAAGAGCAGCAGTCTGAAACACACGTCCATGGTCCCAAGCCCATGCAAGACTGGCAATCTGCCCTTCCCACAAATTCACACGCAGGGTTTCAAGAAATGTACCGTGACTCTGCACCTGGAAAGCCGCTCCCCAGTAACTACCTGTCGGAATAGAAGGAGTCACAAAAGAAGGGTCTACACAGGCATGTATCACATAATAAAGTGGCAATGGCTGTATCAGAAGCACACATGCCAGAATAAACAGCCATTTATCTTTCAGTCGGCAGGTAAGTGGTAAAATGAATCCGACTAACGAATAGAGCACCAATACTTCAGCCGTGAAAAAGGCCGCATTTATATTACCAAGAATGAATAATAAGATCAATCGCCAGCAGAAACGCAAACGAAAATCATTGCCACGCATACGCTGGTTATTATCCTGAATAAAGAAACTAAAACCAAAAAGCAGGGCAAACACAGCATAAGCCTTTCCTCCGAACATGAAAAAGAGTCCGTCCCAAATGGCCTTATCTGAAAAGTTAAGCCACGCGCTCTGAGTGCTCGTATCGGGAAATGAATAGAAATTAAAGTGTTCAATGGAATGTAATACAATGATGCCCATAACGGCGAGTCCGCGCAGCACATCGGCTACGTCAATACGGGTGCGTTTTTCCAATTCCTGTACCATATTAGTATAAGTTCATTAGTAATCTGCTCTTTTTAATGCTAAAATCGCAAATATAGAATTTATTATCCACTTTTGGAGTCAAATTCCCAATTTCTTCCAGAATTGCCCGCCATCTTTGCAATATAATCAGCAATAGTCAAAGAAAACAATAATATTAGTAAACTCTAAAAAAACAAGTAACTATGAAACTGAAAATGTATTTAGTCCTATTGGCGATGGGCATGTTAAGCCTGCAAGGTTGCAACGATGATGATGACGATCTTCCAAACTCTAAAGTTCCTGAAGCCGTACGCAATGCATTCGACAGCAGTTTCTCCAACACCGCTAATCTGAGTTGGGAAACAAAAACTGTCTCACAAGGGCAATACTACAAAGCGGAATTCAACAACAAGAACGACAACGGGTATAAAACGGAAGCCTGGTATACGGCAGATGGCTCATGGTACATGACTGAAACAGAAATGCCATATAGCGATATTCCGCAAGCAATAAAGACTTCTTTTGAAAGCAGCGAATACGCCTCCTGGAAGAGAGATAATGAAGTGGAGCGTATTGAACGTGCCGGAACTGAGAAAGAGATCATCTACATCATAGAAGTGGAATCGGCACAGGATGTAGATATGGATCTGCACTATTCAGCAGACGGTATTCTCATTAAAGCCGTGAATGATGACGGTGATGGCGATAACGAATCATTGCTACCGGATGCCCCGTCAGGTACGGTTACTGCCGTAACGGAATTCATACAGAAGAATTATCCCAATGCCCGCATTATCGAGATTGAACAGGAAAAAGGTATGATCGAAGTGGACATCATACATGAAAACCAAAGCAAAGAAGTATTGTTCAACACAGACTATGAATGGATTTCAACCTCATGGGATGTATATGTACTCCCGATTAAAGTGACAGAAGCCATTAATGCCTCACAATATAGCGGTTATGTAGTGGATGATGCCGAATATGTTGAAACCCCTACCGGAAACTACTACTGGATAGAATTGGAGCAAGGCGAAAAGGAAGTGAAAGTAAAGATCAACGAAAACGGGGAGTTTATCTGATAACACCGATCAGATTATAAACGAAAAAAAGGCAGCTATGGCTGCCTTTTTCGTTTATTAGAGTATATGATCAATCAGCGGAAGAATTTAATGCTTTCAGTAATTCATCCTTCACCGCATCCGTTCCCGGGAAACCTACCGACCGATAAGTTTGTTTTCCTCCGCGGTCGAGTACCAGATAAGTAGGCACACCACGAACCTCAAATTTATTGCAGATAGCCGCCCATTGTGCATTGGTAAGTCGATAATGTTCACCATGAATATCAGGTATCATATTGTTCCATGTTGCCTCCGGAGAATTCTCACCGGCAATAAAAACATATACGATATCTTTATCAATCAATTCTTCTTTCATGGGCTTCATCATCTTCATTGCCATTTTACAAGGACCACACCAAGTAGCCCAGAAATCAACAAGCACCACTTTACCTTTGAACGGAGCGACCATAGCTTCAAACAGCTCATCATCCTTAACGTCTGCATCCAAAGTGCGAACCGTGAAACCACGTTTACTCTTATTCTCTTCTATCCTCCGAAGCAGTTCCGTATTCATTACGGTCAACCGGTTCAGAAAATAGGAATTTTCAATTGCATGCAACGCAGCGAAATCATCTTCAGACAAAGGTGCAAAATCTTCCAATTTCGAAGCACATTGCATGGCTTTCTGCACATCATAATAGATACCTTGGCTACCAATCAGTTCTTCAACCGCTTTTCGGTTAGCTTCCGTTCCCTGCCTGCCAAACTCCTGAAAGAGGACATCATATCTATTCCTCAGTTCTCTCATTACCGAAGAATCATACGATGACGGATTATCGCGATATTTCTTCATCGTCTCCTTATCTTCAGGGGTTACTTTAGGGGAATTGAGTAAATAATCAAAGATATCACCATGCTTTACAGATGGCAAGTTTATATACCCAGTATTGACTACCCTGGAAGGATACTTAAAACAATACACAGACTTGGGCGAATTAATATAGCCAAGTTCACTTAGAAAATCGAAATAGTCATTCGATGGTTCAGGAGAACGATACTCTTTACTTGCGTCGCGCACAGACACACCTTTTTGCTGAGCATAAGCCTGCAATAACTGATAATCATATCCACATAACAGTCCATACAATGCATCTTTATTCAGCACCGTCAACAATTCCGCATAAGCTGCACTTATTTTCTTATTGGCACGGATCACATTGTCCGCTTCTTCATATTTCCGCATGCAATATGCTTTATACTGATCCGGAGCCATGTCATATAAGTCTTTCAACTCAACAGAACAAAGAGGAACTTCCAGTCCGGAATTCATTTCCGTATTCAATCCTGCATTCAGTCCTTCAAAATAAACCTTCTTCCCTTCAGCCTTCGTATCTTTCTGCAAACGACTGGAAGCACGCGTCATTTCACGAAGATTTACGGTAACCTTGGTTTCTCCACCCGGAGACAACAAAAAAGAAACAACAGATCCACCCACACTTAAATAGGCGACAGAAGGGTGTGAAACTGATATTTCCGTATAGAAATTTCCCGCTTCATCCAACTCTAACTCTGTATTCTTTTGTCCATAGGCAGATAAGAAATCAGCAGAATGTAATTCAACTTTCATCCGGAATGAAGGCTTATAATCCAAAATACGACCACTGATGATAGCTGTTCCCTCTTTGATTTCAGGAGCCGGCAAAGCTACAGCAGTCATTTTTCCAGCTTTTTCCAGACCTTTAGGCAATTGGAGCTTAGGCAACTTTCCGGTCAGGCTGATACCGAAAAGGTTAAAGTCTCTCTCACCTTCCCCTTCCACAAAATCGAATGATTTTACAGATGGCGGCAAAGGTGGAAATATCAAAGAGAAAGTAGCCTCTCCGGATTCTGGCATCCAAAATTCCTGTCCCAACTCAATACCTACTCCCTGCCGCACCTGATAACGTTCACCATTATCTGCCACCAGACAGGTAGCAGGGGCAATACGTATCCAGTACTTTGGAGTAAATTTTGCATCCACATCAATCACAGTAGCTGTATCTGATAAATGAACAGCAGCTATCTCGATAGTTTCCGTTGCCTTTGCTATGAACGGAGGCCTATTAATCGTCTTCTGTGCATTCAATGCACTCCAAGATAAAAGACAAAATAAGAATAGTATTTTTTTCATTAGACTCATTCTTAAATTGATACTATCGCAAAGCTTCCACCTCTTCCGGAGTCAACGGTATCTTCTTACCTAAACGGCGGGCACCGGTTTCTGTAATAAGATAATCTTCTTCATTGCGGATACCACCGAAGTCACGATACTCTTCCACTTTGTCATAATTGATAAAGTCAGTGAATTTCTTACCTTCTTTCCACATGTCAATCAATTCGGGAATGAAGTAGATGCCCGGCTCAACGGTATGTACAAAGCCCGGTTCCAAAGGAATAGCAAGGCGTTGGGACTTACGTCCGAACTGTGTGCTCTTGGACTGACCGTCATAGCCTACCCACACTTCGCCCAGATTTTCCATATCATGCACATCCAGCCCCATCATGTGTCCCAGACCGTGGGGATAGAACAATGCATGAGCACCTTCGCGCACGGCATCATCCGCATTTCCTTTCATCAGACCCAGCCCTTTCAAACCTTCTACCATTACGCAGGCAGATAAGTCGTACACTTCCATATAAGGAATACCGGGACGGAGAGCCTTTACTGATTCCAGATGCATAGCATTCTGAATTTCGTAAACGGCACGTTGCTTCGAAGTAAACGTTTTATCGGCAGGTACAGTAGACGACATATCACCACAATAGCCTGATGGAAGTTCCGCACCGGCATCAATCAGGAACAAGTCACCCGATTTAATTTTATTACCATGATAATGATTATGCAAAGTCTGTCCGTTGATTGTGGCAATCGTAGGGAAAGAAAGTTCGCAATTATTCATTTCGGCTACACGGTTCATCTCTGCCACAACTTCGTATTCGTACATACCCGGACGAATCACTTCCATCGCTTTGATATGCATGTCAGCAGTCACATCACATGCTTTTTCTATTTCTGCAATCTCTTCGGCAGATTTATAATTACGCTGCGCCACCACCGCACGGATAAACGGCACGGAACCTTCCTGACGTGCAGGCGGAATACCCAGCCAATCCATGAGTTTCAACTTATGTTCAGGACGGTAAGGCGGAAGATAATGCACCGTCTGGCCTTTTTGTACGGCTTTGTGCAGATAGCTGACAATCCCGGCGGAAGGAAGTGTTTCCTGAATGCCTACCCGTTCACTCTTCTCTTTCAGAGTTGGCTGTGTGCCCATCCACACAACATGATCGATAGTCAGTTCGTCTCCGAAAATGATTTCTTTATCCTCATCGATGTCAATGATAGCGGAAAGTCCGGCAAACGACAAGCCGAAATAATAAAGAAAAGTAGAATCCTGACGATAACGGAAAGCATTATCTTCATAATTCAGTCCTTGTTCGTCATTTCCTAAGAATAGTAACACTCCGGAGCCAATATTTTTTTTCAGCAGGGCTCTGCGCTGCACATAAGTTTCTTTATCAAACATAACATTGCAATTTTTTAAGTTGATACGCACAAAGATAATGTAAACCCCAAGCAGCACAAAACAAGCTTACTTATTTTTTAATGCTGATATGCAGCTTATCTTCGATTTTAGCAAAGATAATGTAAATTAGGCACCAAACTTTCATGCTTGCATGAAAAACTTATGCCGAGAACATTTCGCGTTCCCGAACTATTCACTATTTTTGCAAAAAGTGCGAAGATAAGCTGCGCCTCGGCATAAAAAATGAACTCGTTCATTTTATTCTGTCTCGGTTTGCATTATCTTTGTGGCGAGTAAAAGAAAAGAATAAGTATGGCACAAGGTTCCAGACAAGTACAAACTCAAGCGCAGCAACAGGTACAGACACTGTCGCCCCAGCAGATTCTGGTAGTGAAGCTACTGGAATTGCCCGCTGTAGAACTGGAAGACCGTATACATGCGGAACTTCTGGAAAATCCGGCTCTGGAAGAAGGAAAGGAAGATACGGCAAGTGACGACTTTTCTGAAAATTCCGATACAGAAGGTTCCGCAGAAGACAACGGAGCCAATGAGTATGATTCATTAAGCGACTATCTGAGCGAAGACGATATCCCCGACTATAAATTGCAGGAAAACAACCGCAGCAAAGGTGAACAGGCCGAAGAAATACCTTTCTCCGACGCTACTTCTTTTTACGAAACCCTGAAGGAGCAACTAAGCGAGCGTGACCTGACCGAGCACCAACGTGAACTGGCGGAATATCTTATCGGATCATTGGATGACGATGGCCTGTTACGTAAGTCTCTGGATAGCATCTGTGATGAACTCGCCATCTACGCCGGTATCGAATGCAGCCAGGAAGAATTGGAAGAAGCACTGAAGATCATCCAGGATTTTGACCCCGCCGGACTTGGCGCACGCAACCTGCAAGAATGCCTGCTCATTCAGATTCATCGCAAGATAGAGCAGCAGCACTTCACCCCGAACCCCTTACTTTATATAGAAGAAGCAATCATCTCCGAATGTTACGAAGAGTTCACCCGCAAGCATTGGGACAAGATACAGCAGAAGCTCGGACTGGAAGAAGACGCTTTTGAACAGGCTATCAAAGAGATTTGCAAACTCAATCCGCGTCCGGGTGCCTCTCTGGGTGAAGCCATCGGTCGGAATATGCAACAGATTATCCCCGACTTCATCGTAGATACGTATGACGACGGCACCATCAACCTGGCTCTGAACAACCGGAACGTACCGGAACTGCGTATGAGCCGCGACTTTACCGAAATGGTGGAAGAACATACCAAAAACAGAGCGAACCAGTCGAAAGAGTCGAAAGAGGCTATGATGTTCCTGAAGCAGAAGATGGACGCAGCACAAGGTTTTATCGATGCCGTGAAGCAACGTCAGAACACATTAATGACTACCATGCAAGCCATTATCGACTTGCAACGCCCGTTCTTCCTCGAAGGAGACGAGTCATTGTTGCGCCCTATGATATTGAAAGATGTTGCCGAACGTACCGGACTGGACATTTCAACCATTTCCCGCGTCAGCAACAGCAAATATGTGCAAACCAACTACGGAATCTATTCACTGAAATTTTTCTTCAATGACGGATATGTCACCGAGGACGGTGAAGAAATGTCTGTACGCGAGATTCGTAAGATATTGAAAGAATGCATTGACAATGAAGATAAAAAGAAACCTTATACGGATGATGAACTGACGGATATACTGAAAGAAAAAGGATATCCTATAGCCCGCCGCACGGTAGCCAAGTACAGGCAACAGTTGAACATACCGGTGGCAAGGCTGAGAAAATAATTATAAAATGATAAGGTGGTAAGATGATTAATGAATCCAATTGTAAAATTATAGATTAAAATGGTTGAAGAACAACATATTGTAGCAGACAGGACCTTAATCCGGACAGCCCGGGTGATATCGGCTATATTCACGCCGTTTTCCATCCCGTTCCTGGCGTTTCTGATTCTGTTCCTTTTCTCATACCTGCGCATCATGCCTATACAATATAAGTTGATTGTGCTGGGAGTAGTGTACTGCTTCACCATTCTTATGCCTACACTCACCATCTTCCTGTTCCGTAAGATCAACGGTTTCAGTCCCGAAGACCTGGGAGAACGTAAACGACGTTTTATGCCATTCCTGCTTACTATTACTTCATACGTATTCTGTCTGGTGATGATGCATCGCCTGAATATTCCTTGGTACATGACGGGGATTATTCTTGCCGCATTGATCATGATGGTTATCTGCATTGTTGTCAATCTGAAATGGAAGTTAAGCGAGCACATGGCAGGCGTAGGGGCAATCGTAGGGGGACTGGTATCTTTCAGTGCCCTGTTCGGATACAATCCGGTATGGTGGCTATGTCTGTTCATCCTGATTGCAGGTGTCCTGGGCACAGCACGTATTATTTTACAGCATCATACATTGGGAGAGGTACTGGTAGGTTTTGCCGTAGGATTGGTTTGTTCCTTATTGGTGCTTCATCCGTTAAGCAATATCCTGTTCCGTGTCTTCCTCTTCTAAAAGAAGTTTAGAAAAGTGGAGAGTTGAAAGGAGCACAGTTATAATTTGTAATTAATAGAAGTATTAACCTTTAAAAATAATGATCATGAATTTCCCAGAAAATGTAAAGTACACCAAAGAACACGAGTGGATACGCCTTGAAGGCGATGTAGCTTATGTAGGTATCACCGATTACGCTCAGGCACAATTGGGCGATATCGTATTCGTAGATATCCAGACAGAGGGTGAAACATTGGCAGCCGACGAAGTATTCGGAACCATTGAAGTAGTAAAAACCATTTCGGATCTTTTCTTGCCCGTAGGTGGAGAAATCCTGGAGCAAAACGAGGCTCTTGCCGACCAACCGGAACTGGTAAACAAAGATCCGTACGGCGAAGGCTGGCTCATCAAAATGAAACCGGATGCGGATGCAGACTTCGATTCATTGCTGGATGCTGCTGCCTACAAAGCGTTGATTAATGATTAACTATTAGTGATTAGTGATTAGCAAATTGATATTGAGAAGTTTGCTAATCACTAATCACTAAACACTAATAACTAAATAATTATGTCTCCATTAGTAAGCATCATCATGGGCAGCACCTCCGACCTTCCTGTTATGGAAAAGGCCGCTCAACTGCTGAATGATTTACATGTACCGTTTGAAATGAACGCTCTTTCTGCACACCGCACTCCGGAAGCAGTAGAGAATTTTGCAAAGAACGCCCGCGGACGCGGCGTTAAAGTGATAATCGCAGCTGCCGGCATGGCCGCCGCTCTGCCCGGAGTCATCGCTGCCAACACTACACTGCCTGTCATCGGAGTTCCCGTTAAAGGTTCGGTGCTGGATGGCGTAGATGCTCTCTACTCTATCATTCAAATGCCTCCCGGAATCCCTGTAGCCACGGTTGCTATCAATGGTGCCATGAATGCTGCCATTCTTGCTATACAAATGCTAGCTTTGAGCGATGCCGATCTCGCTGAAACCTTTGCAGCCTACAAAGAAGGACTGAAAAAGAAAATCGTAAAGGCGAACGAAGAACTGAAAGAAGTAAAGTACGAGTATAAAACGAATTAAATAAGGAGTGATTAATGGTTAGTGATTAGTGATAAGCAGGCTATGCTATGGTAGTTTTAGATATCACCAATCGTTAATCACTAATCACTAACCACTAATCACTAAATATCGTGGATTTATTCAACTATTCCCGTCGGGAAACATCAGAAGTAAATATTGGAGCCACCCCTATGGGCGGCTCCAATCCTATACGCATACAGAGTATGACAAACACCGCCACGCAGGATACAGAAGCCAGCGTGGCACAGGCCAAACGTATTGTAGATGCCGGAGGTGAATATGTACGTCTGACAGCACAAGGCATTAAAGAAGCGGAAAACCTGATGAACATCAATGCCGGTTTGCGCCGGGACGGATATATGGTTCCACTGGTTGCCGACATCCACTTCAACCCAAAGGTAGCAGATGTAGCAGCACAGTATGTTGAGAAAGTACGTATCAATCCGGGAAACTATGTAGATGCCGCACGCACCTTCAAGCATCTGGAATATACAGATGAAGAATATGCACAAGAGTTGCAGAAGATACATGACCGGTTCGTTCCTTTCCTGAATATCTGCAAGGAGAATCATACCGCTATCCGCATCGGTGTAAATCATGGTTCACTGTCCGACCGCATTATGTCTCGCTACGGCGATACACCGGAAGGTATGGTGGAATCGTGCATGGAGTTCCTGCGCATCTGTGTAAAAGAAGATTTTACAGATGTTGTAATCTCCATCAAGGCCTCCAATACAGTAGTAATGGTGAAAACGGTTCGCCTGTTAGCTGCTGTAATGGAAAAGGAAGGAATGCAATTTCCTCTGCACCTTGGCGTTACAGAGGCCGGAGATGGTGAGGACGGACGTATCAAATCCGCTCTGGGCATTGGCGCATTGCTGGCAGATGGTCTGGGTGACACTATCCGCGTTTCTCTAAGCGAAGCTCCGGAAGCAGAAATACCTGTAGCACGCAAACTGGTGGATTACATCATGCAGCACCGGGATCATCCTTACATACCCGGAGCAGAAGCAGAAGGTTTCAACTATCTTTCTCCGGTACGGCGTGAGACAACTGCCGTACGCAACATAGGCGGGAATCACCTGCCTGTAGTCATTGCCGAACGCATGGACGGAAAGTTCGATACGAACCCGCAATTCATTCCGGATTACATCTATGCCGGACGTGCCTTACCGGAAGTTCGTGAAGAAGGAGTGGAATACATCCTGGATGCGGATGTATGGGAAGAAGAGCCCGGAACCTATCCGGCTTTCAATTACCAGCAGATGCCACTTATGGGCAATTGCCAAGCCGATTTGAAATTCATGTTTATGCCTTACATGGCACAAACGGAAGAAGTGATTGCTTGTCTGAAATATCATCCGGAAGTAGTCATTATATCACAGAGTAACCATCCTAACCGACTTGGGGAACATCGCGCCTTAGTTCACCAGTTGATGCAAGAAGGACTGAAAAATCCGGTTGTATTCTTCCAGCACTATGCTGAAAATGAAGCAGAGGACTTGCAGATAAAATCTGCTGCCGACATGGGAGCACTTATCTTCGACGGTCTTTGCGATGGTATTTTCCTGTTCAACCAGGGAGATCTCAGCCATGCCGTAGTAGATGCCACAGCCTTTGGTATTCTGCAAGCAGGACGTATACGCACCAGCAAAACGGAATATATCTCCTGCCCCGGATGCGGACGTACCCTGTTCGATCTTCAAAGCACCATAGCACGTGTAAAAGCTGCTACTTCACACCTGAAAGGATTGAAAATAGGTATTATGGGCTGCATCGTCAATGGCCCCGGAGAAATGGCTGATGCTGACTATGGCTACGTAGGTGCCGGACGTGGGAAAATCAGTCTGTATAAGAAGAAAGAATGCATTGAAAAGAATATTCCCGAAGAAGAAGCTGTAGAAAAGCTGATTGAGCTGATTAAAGCTAACGGGGATTATGAAGAGAAATAGTTTAAAGAAAAATGGCAAGCAGATTTATCTTACTTGCCATTTTTCTTTAAACTATTTCTTCTGACTGAACAGCCAACTCATAAAGTCGGGATAATTGAAAGCCGGATTCCAGCTACCATGATTACATCCCGGAAATTCGATGTATTCCACATCAGCACCTGCTTTCTTCAAAGTCCTGTATGCCGCACGCGAACCTTCAGGCGTAACCACATTGTCAGCATCACCATGGAAAATACGAAACTTTACAGACTTGGCAGCTTTCAGGCGCGCCACATTTACTGTACCGCAAATAGGCACAGCAGCAGCAAATATCTCCGGGAAACGGACCGCCATGTCAAAGGTTCCCATTCCTCCCATAGAAAGTCCAACGATATAGATACGCGATTTATCAACCTGAGGCATTGCCAGATAAGTATCCAGCAAATCCTTCACCGTCTGAAAAATCGGAGTTATCGGTTCGTTTAACGGCATCTCATTCGGCAAAAATGATTCAGGACGTGTCGAGTATGCCCAATAGCCCATTTCGGGACACTGTGGTGCGAGCACGAATGCCGGGTATTTCTCCCGGTTCACCGGATTCAAAAACATCTGTCCACCATGGGTCAATTGCCTCTCATTATCATTGCCACGCTCCCCTGCACCATGCAGAAAGAGCACCAAAGGATACTTCTCACTCTTTTTCATATTTTCCGGTTGCAGTAAGCGATACTGCAAGGTATCTCCCCGGGAAGAGATAAAGATTTCTTTCTGGTACGTTTCCTGAGCAGGCAAAGGTAACAGGAAGAAAAGAACACAAATAGCACTGATTAATCGTTTCATAGCATTGTTATTTTACATGTTTCACTTCTGAGCGTAAAGATACGCCATTCTCATTAAATGCTTCCACACAGAAATAATAATCCTGATCAGCGGTAAGAGATTTCATAAGTAATTCATTATTGCCATATACCATCCAGGAGCTATAAAGTTTATCGGGAGCAATACCCCATAACACATTATATCCCTGTGCACCTTTGACCGATTCCCAACTGATAGTAATATCACGACGGTCCGCGTGGCGTTCAAGGGTTAATTTCTTCGGCTGTTGCGGTGTTTTCCCCATCCCCAATCCGAATACCCGAAGTTCAGAAATTGCCAGGTTCGGGGTCGGTACATCTATGTTCTTATAGCGGATATAACGGGCAGATCGAGGTTGTCCGAGTTCAACATAATCATTCGGGGTATCTTTATAACTTTCTTTGCGGTCAACCAATATTTCCCAATTCTGTCCATCCAGTGAACCCTCAATCACATAGCAGTGACGAAGCCCTTCATAACGACCATACATATCACTTTGGTAATCATGATAGTTGATCTGAATAGCAGATACAACAGCCGGTTTTTCCAGATCGATCATTACCCATTGGCGTTCATCGTTAGCCTCAGCCAACCAAAATGTCTTAGTCAGTTCATCAGTCAATGCAGAAGGTTGAAACTCTCCTTTTACAGTAGAGGCAGTAACCGGCTTTCCGTAAGAGAGTAACATCCATCCCCTGAACTGTCCTGCCTTACCCGGCACAGCAGGAGCATAACGGGGATAATCTCCAAAACGGGTATCCACATGCATAACACCATCTTTATCAAATCCGGCAGGAAACATACAGAGACGACGTTCCCAGTTCACATTGATGGAAAGAGACATCGAAGCAAAATGCCAATACTGTCCGCCAGGACCAAGCACAGTGCTTCCATGCCCGGCACCATTCATATAACCACCCGGTTTATAAGATACCGGATTATGTTTCTGGTAGGTATAAGGTCCCAGCGGATGATCTGCTACGTATACTCCGTCCGCATAAACATTGAATTCCGTACCCGGCGCACCATATTGCATATAGTATTTACCATTATGTTTTGTCAACCAGGGACCTTCAATGTAACCGCCCAATACTGTATCCGTATGATTCTCACCAAAACGCTCCCAACCATGTTTAGGCATATCCAGATTGAAAAGTTCTTTCGTCTCCCCTTTCTTTGTGAAACGGTGATTTTTATCCAGTTCCATACCCCGGATAGGATAAACATTGGAAGATCCCCAGAACATATAAGCTTTCCCATCGTCATCAATAAACAAATCAGGATCTTGCAGATTATGCAGAATGGCAGGCGTAGCTTCCCAATCACCGGAAGCAGGATCATCGGTATAAAGGATGCTCATAGAACCTGAGGGATCGCCTGCAACATAAAGCACAGAGTCCTTATAATTGTGTGCAGCCGGAGCATTGCATCCCTGAGGATACCAATTCTTACCGGGACGTACAAACTCCCAATTCAATAAATCCTTGGAGCGCCAATAGCCGTGCGAGCGCGTTACGAACATATAATATTCTCCGCGAAATTCCACTACTGCCGGATCGGCCCCCGAACGATAAGAAATATCCCGGTCGGAATTATAAATCATATAGGTATAATCTATATTCAAGGGATTACAATATGTATCCTGACGCATATCTTGCGCCGGAAGAATAGTCCACGCAATCAGGCAAACTACAGTCAATAACAGATGTTTCATTCTTTCGTTCTTTATATTACTTGCACAAATTCTGAGGAACTTCATATTGTTTTTGTAAACGTGCAAGCTCTGCCATTAGTTCAGCAGTTACTTTCTCCATTCCTTGCTTTCCATACAGATTGTGCATTTCTGCCGGATCAGTTTTCAGATCATACAGTTCCCATTTGTCTTCCACATAGAAGTGCATTAATTTGTAGCGTTCCATCTTTACACCATAATGGGCACGGACACTATGAAATCCGGGAAATTCATAATAATGATAATAGAGCGATTTACGCCAATCATGCGGTTTCTTTCCCGTCTCTACCAACTCCCGGAACGATACGCCCTGCATATCCCGTGGCACTTCGATACCGCACATATCCAGAAAAGTAGGAGCAAAGTCTATGTTCTGCGTCAGTCCTGTTACCTGAGTTTCCGGCTTGATATGTCCGGGCCAGCGCATAACCATCGGCATGCCGAAAGATTCTTCGTACATGAAACGCTTATCAAACCAACCATGTTCTCCCAAGTAGAAGCCTTGATCGGTAGTATAGACTACAATCGTATTTTTATCCAGTCCGGTACGTTTCAGATAATCAAGAATCTCTCCCACGCTTTCGTCAACACTCGCTACAACTCCCATATAATCTTGCAGGTAACGCTGGTATTTCCATTCCGCGATTTCTTTGAATGAACGTTTTCTGGAGTGAAATTCATTATTTCTATCACGGTATGCATCAAGAAAGCGACGGCGTTCATCCGGTTCCATTGTCCCCAGAAAAGCATGCGGCCAAGGGTCGAATAGTAAACTGTCACTATCCATACCGGTAACCATCTTCAGATCATGTCCTTCGTACATGTCACAATAGATATTCATCTTTTGCATCTGTGCCGCATAACGACCCTCATAAACATCAAAATAATTATCAGGAAGTGGAAAAGTAGTATGCTCATACAGATGGTAATGTCTTTCTGCAGGTACCCAGTTTCTATGAACAGCTTTGTGATGCATCATCAGAAAGAAAGGCTTGTTCTTGTCTTTCCGTCTGTCGAGCCATTCTTCCGTGTATTTAGTAATCAAATCCGTCACATACCCCCAATGACGTGTGGTATCATCTTCAGTAATAAAATGCGGATTACAATATTCTCCCTGGTCATCCAGAATCATCCAATGATCGAAACCTGTAGGCTTAGAAATAAGATGCCACTTACCAATAACAGCTGTCTCGTAACCATTTGCCTGCAATATCTTCGGAAGGGTCTGTTGCGTACCGTCAAAACCTTTCGCCCAGTTCTTCATGAAACCATTTTTATGGCTATGTTTACCGGTAAGTATGGCAGCACGACTTGGCCCGGAAATAGAATTGCAACAATAGTTATTCTGGAAAACCGCTCCTTCATGCCCGATACGGTCAATATTCGGAGTCGGTGCCACTTTCCCTATAGGATGACCATAAATACTCATAGCCTGACGGGCGTGGTCATCACTCATAATAAAAAGAATATTGGGGCGTTCGTTACGGACTTCCTGCGCTTGACCTTGCACAATGGAGGAAGGCACAAAAGGTAAGACGACAAGCCCCAAGGATAATTTAGAAGTCATGACACTATCGAATTGTCAGATTAGCCAGAATAGGCGCATGGTCGGATAAATAGACATTGTCCGGCTTGTCTGCTATCACTCTGAATTTATTGGCTACCACCTGTCCATTGACAAAAATAAAGTCGATCAACTGACGTTCTTCAACCGGGATGCGCCCAAAATCATGGAAACTCCACGCAGGACCATAAACTACGTCAGATGCGGAATAAGTATTCTGCATTCCCCCTTCCGTAAGAACAGAAATCGGGTCTGAATCAACAGTACCATTAAAATCTCCCGTAATAACTACCGGTAAATCCGAAGCTATCTCACGTATCTTTGCAAGCAACAAAACAGCACTTTCACGACGGGCAACCTTACCAATATGGTCGAAATGTGTATTAAAGGCAGCCAATTCTTTACCACTGACTTTATCTTTAAGAACAGCCCACGTCACAATGCGTTCGCAAGCAGCATCCCAGCCTTTTATTCCAATAGAATCGGGCATTTCACTCAAACCGAAATTTCCACTCTTCACAAGATCGAAACGATCGGTTTTATAGAACAGGGAACAGTATTCCCCTTTTTCTTTCCCATCGGCACGCCCCACACCTAAAACCGTATATTCCGGAAGGCGGTTCTTCAGGTCGTCCAACTGGTTCTTTAATACTTCCTGCATACCTACTACATCCGGAGCATAATAAGTGATCATTTGTGCCGCAACATCTTTACGATATTTCCAGTTGTTCAAACTATCCGCTACATGGTCCAGACGAATATTGAATGACATCACATTAACCTTAGCTTCCGGCTGCTTGCTGCACGAAGCAACAAGCAGAACGAAAGCAACTAATACACTATTAAAAACCATGTTTTTCATAATTATGTAACCTTTTTAATTTAAGTATGGTGTTTTAAATCCTAATTTCTTCAATCCTTTTTGCACATCCGGATGACTCATAAACAATTTCCATATCAAACCCGTACGATAATTTTCTATCATAACAACAATAGGTCCCTGATCTATAGCCAAATAAGATGGTGCAAACCAATCAGCAGTCAAGTTAAATGCATCCTTGAAACCATATTCTCCCCAAAGCTTATCGCCAAGCTCCTCATAGAAATAGCGCATGGCCTGCAATGAATATTCCGGCGCATAAGGAATAGACGACAAGGCGGCTGTTGGAGTAATAACACCACGGTCATTACCAGGACAATGCGCAGAGTAGCCTTTATCACCATCACTGGCTGTCAGTCCCCAGCAGTGTTCTCCATACCCTTTATACCCCTTCGGATTATCTATGCAATAAGCACGATTAATCAGAGTATGTGCTTTCATCTGTTCTTCATAATCAGCATAATAATCTTTCAAGCCACGCGGGTCAAGTCCCATATAAGAATAATGGGTAAAGAACAAAGGTCCGCCATAATCACTTCCCAATGGCAAGGTTATATCATAATACTTCTTACCATTCTTGAAAACGATAGAATTAGCCCATCCTTTGTGATATACCGACTCTGCAATGGGATAAGTGGGTGAAGAAGCAGCAAGGATATACGTAATATGACACTCATTATGCCCTTTTATCTGATGGTTCATCGCCCAACCGTTATTGGGCGACCAATGCCAATAGAGTACATCCTCACCACCTTTAGTAAACCAATTCCATTCAGCCTGACGCCACAGGCCATTAATAAGACCACGGATACGCCTTTCTACCTGATTATCTTTGTTGAAATACTGATGTGCAGCCAGCAGCCCTTCGAACATGAAAGCCGACTCTACCAGATCGGCACCATCATCTTTCCGACTGAAAGAAATGGTTTCTCCGCTCTGCCCATTTATCCAGTGCGCCCAAATGCCATGGTAACTGTCCGTATTCTTATCATTCAGAAAACTGACAATTTTCAGCATACGCTCTGCCGCTTGTTCACGCGTTACAAATCCACGTTCTGCACCGACAATAATAGCCATTACCCCAAAACCGGAGCCACCAATGGTAACAATATCGTCATTACCATTACTACGTTCGCGTGCCAAACCCGAAACCGGATGTCCGTAATCCCAGAAATAACGGAAAGTCTGTTTCTGCACGAGGGTCATCAGTTCTTCATCAGACAAGTTCTTCCCCTTCTTACCACCGGAAGCTGCCGACAGCAGGCTAAACGGGTAAAGCAGAAGCATCACATATATTATAAGTCTCATCATATATTCTATTTATCAGTTTAGTGCAGGGCTCTCAAAGCCTAACTTTTTCATTCCCTGCTGAATTTCCGGAATAGCCATGAATAAATTCCAAAGCATTCCTGTCCTATAATTTTCTATCATACAAATAATCGGTCCCTGGTCAATAGCTATACACTGGTTATCATACCAATTAGCTGTCAGGTTGAAAGCATCTACAAAACCATAATCTCTCCAAAGTTTATCACCCATCTTATAATAGTAGAAGTGCAATGCAGACATCGACTCTTCCGGAGTATAAGGAAATGCAGACAATGCAGCCGTAGGAGCAATCACTCCTTTATCATTTGTAGGTGAATGTGCCGAATAGCCATTATCACCATCACTAGCTGTCAGCCCCCAACAAGAAGCTCCATAACCAGCATATCCCTTAGGATTCTCCTTACAATAATTATAATTGATCAGAGTATGGTTTTGATTCTGTTCCCAATAATCAGCATATTGATCTTTCAGTCCTTTCGGATTAATGCCCAAGAAGGAATATTGAGATAAGAATAACGGTCCACCCTTATCAGCTCCCAGCGGAAGCTTGTATCCATAATAGGTATTACCATTCTTCAAACCGCCATTCCTTGCCCATCCAGCTTCATAAACCGCCTTATCGATAGGATAAGTAGGTGAAGAAGCTGCAAGCACATAAGTTATCAGGCACTCATTCCAACCTCTGATCGGAAGATTCTTCTCAAATCCATAGTTCGGACTCCAATGCCAATACAGAACAGACTCTCCACCTTTCTGAAACCAAGTCCATTCAATAGCTTCCCACAGGCGGGTTATATCAGAACGCAACTTGCTCTCAGCTTCCGAACCGTCCTTAAAGTATGCACGTGCTGCAAGCAGTCCCTGGAAAAGTAAAGAAGTTTCTACCAGATCCGCACCATCATCTTTATCACCGAATGGCTTTGTCTCACCGGTTGCACCATTAATCCAGTGTGCATAGGCTCCATGGTAACTCGTACACTCCTTATCCAAGAAAGTAACAATCTTCTGCACTCTTTCAAGAGCTTCCTGTCGGGTTACAAATCCCCTTTCGGCCGCTACCAGCATCGCCATCACTCCAAATCCTGTTCCTCCGGTAGTAACAACATCACCGGAAGTTGTTCTTTCGCGTGCCATACCGGAATGTGCATGACCGAAGTTCCAGAAATACTTAAAAGTTTGTTTCTGCACCAAAGTTAATAAATCCTCGTCAGGAATGCGGTCAAACTTATCCGAATCATCCATCCCTGTACGGATTTCATAGACTTTACCATTGGTAAGAGATACTCCGGAGGTGGATTTCACCCCCGGATTGATCACCAGTTTATATGAGGAAAAACTTTTAAAGCCACCTATTGGAGTCAACGAGAGTTTATCCTTTCCCTGTAATTTTGAATCATATGCCACCGCCTGATCATTCAGTTTCAATATGATATTACTCTGAATCGTAGCTTCATCCACTGCATCTGTGAATGTAAGCACAATACTGGCATTGGGAGCTACATTTTCAAAGGAACTCTGATCCTGTTTCTCACCAATGGATATACTTTGCAGTTCAAATTTTCCAAGTGTTTCCGAAGCATCATCTTTACTGCAAGAAATCAGTAATAAGGACAGTATGAAATAAACTGCTCTCATATTCACTCTATTTCTAACGGTCATCATTCTTTACCTGAATAAAGTTGCTTGATATCAGAGGCAGATATAGCCCTGTCATAGAAGCGGAACTGGTCTAACTGTCCCGGAAAATTGGACGCCCAACTCTGTGCTCCTGCACCTTCTGTCAAACTGGGTTTTGTGCTAAACTGAAATGCTCCGATAGCAAATGTACCCAAATCTTTAAATTTAAGCTTTCCATAACCGGGCAGCTCTTTTGTAAATGCACTTTCACCATTCCGGTAAACTGTTACTGTCGAATTACTACCATCATAAACAAATGCCATATGAACCCATTCGGTACCAAAGACATTGTCTATCTTAGCTTCTACCCATCTCTCATCATTATCCTTCACTGATGTACAGTTATACAGATGCATCTTGAAGAAAGCCTGAGTCTCACTACTTGTATTTTCCAGATAGATATCAAAATTACCCCAGAAAGTCTTGGTATTAGGAATACTGAAGACACCATATGCGGAAGTATTTCTCGTTGTTTTCATCCAGAAAGCCACCGTACAACTTCCTAAATCGGGTATAGAATCGGTCAGATAAGAAGGAACACGGGCTAACAGATACGTATCTTTTGTGCCTTGATAAGCTTGTCCGTTGATTCCATCAGTATAAGTAATATCCCCTCCGGCACTCATGAGGAAGGTGTAATTACCCTTATCACGCATATCATTCTCAAAAGGCAAGAACAATTTCATAGGTGAAAACACTTTGGGGGCAGAACTATCCGGATAATCAAAAGCCGGGTGATCCATATCCTGGAAACAAGATTGCAAAGTGAGTGCTGACACACAAAATGCCAACAATAAATTAATATATCTTTTCATGGTCATTACTATATGAATTAATAATTAGGGTTTTGAACTAACACGCCATTTGATTTGTCAATTTCGTCTTGAGGCAAAGGTAACAATGCATGCTTATCCTGGTAACCGGTCTTTCCGGCTGCATGTAGCACTTCCTTCGCTATCCCCCAACGTACAAGATCATAGAAACGGTCGAATTCCATACCCAACTCAACACGACGTTCATGACGAATAGCTTCCCGCAATTCACTCTGATTATCAGTGGTAACCTCCGGCAAGATATTAGCATTCGTACCACGGGCACGGGCACGTACCATCTCAAGATATCTTCTTGCACTTGTATTATCACCCAGTTCGCAAGCAGCTTCCGCAGCCATCAGTACGACATCCGAATAACGGATCAGACGAATATTCACCCAATACCCACTCTTCGTATACTTTTCGCGCAAAGCCGGATCTGTATACACTTTCTTATTAAAGTACTTTGCTATCACATCGGCATTGGCAACCGGTTTTTCTCCATAAGGCTTATTTGCAGGAATGGTCGAAGGATCTTCTCCCGTTCTAATAAAATACAATAAAGTCTCATCCTTTCTCGGGTCACCTTCTTCGAATGCGTCAGCCAATAATTGAGTAGGCGTATGTTGCCCCCAACCTAAATTCCACTCACCGGCGCCACGACAACCCTGTACCTGAGCATACTGGCTACCAATTTCGTTGGACCCCGGAAGAGCAGCAGTAGCAGTACATTGAAGTTCCAGAACAGACTCACCGCAGTTTTCACCTTTCTCACGGAAAATATCTTCATAAGGTGTATTCAAATTATATAAACCGGAAGAAATAACGTCCTCTGCTGCCGCACGCATATTGTTCCAATCATTACGCATCATATAAGTACGGGCATGTAAGGCACGAGCCGCTCCCCAGCTAAGACGACCGACATATTGTGCTTCCCAAGTCCTCGGCAGGTAAGATTCTGCATTCGTCAAATCTTCATCAATCAAAGTATATATCTGAGCTACAGAAGATTTAGGAATATTGGCATCTGCTACACTCCCTACTTTAAAATCAATCAAGGGCACTTCGCCAAAAGCACGTACCAAATTGAAATAACAGAAAGCACGCATCAATAAAGCTTCTCCCTTATTGACTAAGTCACCGCCTGTCAATGAAGGATTCGACTTCATCTCCTCCAATACATCATTTGCTTTATGAATCAAGGTATAATTGGCATTCCAGTAACTTTTTACCATGCCATTACTTGCAGCATATTCAAAATCATCGAACATTTTTCCTGTTGCAGATCCGTCAGACAGTGTACTACCCTTTTCCGCATCTTCCGAACGCATACCGTGAATAGCCAATGCCGTATTTCCGGAAACAATATGATAACCGCGAAGCAAGGCATACATATTAAAAATCTGTGTTTCGTAAGTACCACCAGTCAGGTCATCTTCAGTCAATACTCCTTGCGGTTTCTGATCTAACAGGTCACTGCATGACATCTGGGAACATCCCAGTGCCAAAGCCATCACATAATAAAATATCTTTTTCATACTGATCGTTTTTCTTTTATTAGATTTCATGTTTAGAATGATAAGTTAAAGCCTAATGTATAAACTACAGGCATTGGATAACCTCCACCATCTACACCAAACGCTGTTGCACTACCACCAACTTCAGGAGTATATCCGGTATTGCGGCTCCATGTTTTAGGATTCTGCACATTACCATAGATACGTAAAGATTGCAGTTTGATGCGGTTCAACAAACGGGGATTAAAGGTATATCCCAGCTCGATGTTACGGATACGGAAGAAACTTCCGTCTTCTACATAGTAAGAAGAAGCTTCCAGATTTACAGAACGGGATGGATCAAGAATCGGATCCCAGTTGGATGTTCCTTCACCATGCCAACGGTTCAAATGCCCTGTGCGATAGTTGAATTGTGCATAAGCACTACTATCCCAGTTACGATAAACCTCATTTCCATAAACTCCCATCATATCTACACTCAAATCAAAATTCTTGTAACCCAGATTTACGCTAAAACCATAAGTAAAATCCGGAGTAGGATTACCAATCATAGTACGGTCTTTCTCTGAGATAATACCGTCACCATTTACATCAGCAAACTTCAAATCGCCCGGCTTCACAGAAGCTACCTGATTAGGTGCTGAAGTTTCGATGTCGGTCTCATTCTGATAAACACCTGCCACTTTGTAGCCATAGAAGTAGCCGATAGGATATCCTTCAGATACACGGGAAACGCCATTGATTATTGAATAATCCTTGCTTATCAATGATACAACTTCATTATCAATAGTCGTTAGATTGGCTGAAACACCATAACGCCAGTTTTCACCGATTTTATCGCTATAGGATGCTGCCAACTCAAAACCACGGTTACGAATTTCTCCTGTATTCTGCAATGCAGGAACCGTACCTGAAAGACCGGGAACGCTCGTCAGCAAGTCTTTGGTTGTCTTATTGTAATAAACAGGAGAAATCTGCATGCGACCATCCAACAGATGCATATCAAAACCAACTTCCCATGAATAGTTACGCTCCCAACCCAATGTCTGTGAAATCAGTTTATCCGGTCCCTTACCTGCAATAACATTATCACCAAAGACTGCAGAACCCGAACTTGTAATATTAGGATAGGCCGGATAGCGGGAACCTCCTGTATTCTGGCTTCCCAAAACACCCCATGAGCCTTTCAGCTTCAGATAATCAATTACATTCTGTTTCTTCATGAATGCTTCTTCACTCATAACCCAACCGGCACCGAATGAATAGAAATTATCCCATGTATTTCCTGTTCTCTTAAATACGGAAGAACCGTCACGACGATAAGAAGCATTCAGCAAATAACGATTTTTATAGTTATACAATGCACGGAACAGATAGGACATTGTAAAACGTTTGTATTGGGATCCGCCATTAGTAGCTGATGTAGCATCATCAATCATAGTAATCCACCACTTATCTATATCTTCGCCAATGGGAACACCATAGCCCGGCAATTGACTGCGGCCACCCGATAAATCAGAATATTCATTATAATTCGTAGTAAGACCGGCAGTCAGAGTTAAACCATGATCACCAAACTGATTAATATAAGTCAATACATAATCGGACTGTGCAGCCATTGATGTAGACTTCGACTGACTGATACTTTCTTTATCCGTTAATCTTTCTTTACCACCTTCTACATCCGGGTTATACACATAAATAAGCGGAGAATAAGAACGTGACTGACTGGAGGCATAATCCAGGGAGAAAGTAGCCTTAAAGGTTAGATTCTTCATCAAATCAAGTTCTCCGTAGATATTTCCTGCCATACGATAGTTTGCAGATTTATTATGAGCACCTCTCAACACAGGTTCAATCATAGGATTCCAGACCTGAGCACGCTGAAAATCAGGAAGAGTATGTAAAAGACCGCTTTCTGCATCATAAACAGGAGCAATCGGAGCTGCTTTCAAAGCAGAGCCTACACCTTTTGCATCAGGATATAATGCACGTACACCGTTCACCTGGAAACCAAAACGTAAGAAGTCGGTTACTTTATGTTCACTATGCAAATTCACAGTAAACTTATTCAGCTTTTCACTCTTGATGGAACCCTCTTCCATTACATATCCCAAGCCCAGATAAAACTTACTTCTATCTCCCGAAGCTGTAATGCTAACCGTATTGTTAGTTAGGAAACCTGTTTGGAACATCTCATCCTGCCAGTCAGTATCTGCATTCCATACGGTATAATCGTACGGATCGCCACCCTGATTCATGCGTTGCTCATTATAAAGCATTTTGAACTGCTCTGCATTAGTCAGGCTAACGCGGTCTGTAACCTTTTTCCAACCCACCGAACCATTAATACTGACCTGAGTCTTACCTTCTTTTGCCTTCTTAGTAGTAATGATAATAACACCATTAGCACCACGCACACCAAAAATAGCCAAGGAAGAAGGGTCTTTCAGGATTTCCATAGATTCAATATCTGCTGTATTCAGATAGTTGATGTTATCCGTAAACAGTCCGTCCACTACATATAACGGAGTATAACCATTGATAGAGTTTGTACCGCGAACACGAATTTCCGGATCCTGCCCGGCACGTCCTGTATTGATAACCTGCACACCGGCAACCTTACCTTGAATAGAAGCCAAAGGATTGGTAGATGGTTTTGAAGCAATCTCGGCAGCTTTCACTGTTACAATAGAACCGGTCAAATCACGCTTTTTGGCGCTACCATAACCTACTACTACAACTTCTTCAATGAGCTGACTATCCTCTTCCATCATAAGATTCACTGTAGAACGTCCATTAAGCGCCACTTCCTGTTCCTTCATACCAATATAGCTGAATATCAAAGTGGCATTCGCCGGTACGCCAGAAATCTGGTATTTTCCGTCGATATCCGTAATAGTTCCCATATTCTCCTGTCCTTTTACCCGAACAGAAGCACCTATAACAGTTTCGCCTGTCTTATCTGTAACGACACCCGAAACTGTAATCTTGTTCTGCGCCATCGAAACGACAGCAAACAGCAACATCACACATGTAATTAATAGATTTCTTTTCATTTTGTATTGATTTAAAATTACTCTGCAAACGTATAGCAATAATTGATTTAAGTCAAAAAACAGGCTACCACAAGAGTACCATGCCTAAACATGGCACTACTTTATAACTACTACATACTCGCAGAACTAATTAGTTATCAGATATTTATTTTCAATAAAGTTTCTGTATTCGTTCTTTATCTATCTACTACCAAACAGGTACTTATTGAAGCGAAAATAAGGCCTTATTCACATCACGGCTATCACCACCTATCATTACTTCAAAGTCGCCCGGTTCGCACACAAAATCCAGATTGTAATTGTAGAACTTCAACATATCAGCTGTTAGCTTGAAAGACACTTGTTTAGATTCACCGGCTTTCAGGAAGATTTTTTCAAAGCCTTTCAGTTCTTTCACCGGACGTGTTACACTGCCTATAAGATCGCGGATATATAGCTGCACCACTTCCGAACCGTCATACTTACCTGTATTGGTCACCGTTACAGTTGCCGTAATCTCTCCATTGATATTCATGGACGATTTATCCAATGTAATATCACTATAAGAGAAAGTAGTATAGCTCAAGCCATATCCAAACGGATAAAGCGGTTCGTTATCTACATCCAGATAATTGCTACGGAACTTCTGGAACCAGGCCCCTTGAGGCAAAGGACGACCGGTATTCTTATGGTTATAGAACAAAGGAATCTGTCCTACACTCTTCGGGAAAGTAGCAGTAAGTTTACCACTCGGATTTACATTTCCAAACAGTACATCACCAATGGCAAGAGCAGCTTCACTACCACCAAACCACACATTCAGAATAGCAGGTACATTTTCCTGCTCCCAATTCAATACTAACGGACGACCGGTAAACAACACCAATACCACCGGCTTGCCGATTTTCAACAATTCCTGCAAAAGTGCACGTTGCGTATCCGGCATTTCGAGGTCTGTACGGCAACTACTTTCACCGCTCATCTCGGAAGACTCACCCAAAGCAGCAACAATCACGTCAGACTTGGCAGCTACAGCAAGTGCCTCATCCAGCAGTTCCTTATCTGTACGGTTGTCACGATGCAGGGTACGGCCAAACATAGTAGCACGTTCTTCGTATTCGGCATCACTCATCAGATTACTTCCTTTAGCCGTAAGGATTTTAGCCTTGCCTCCCACTACTTCTTTCAGACCTTCAATCAAAGAAGGATATTTGTTCATCACAGCAGCCACACTCCACGTGCCCGGCATATTGCTACGGCTATCAGCCAAAGGACCTACTACGGCAATAGTACCTTTCTTTACCAGAGGAAGTACACCATTCTCATTCTTCAAGAGAACAAAGCTTTCCGAAGCTGTCTTACGGGCTATGGCACGGTGTTCTTTCGTAAAGATTTGTTTTTTAGGACGGGTTATATCACAATATTTATAGGGGTTATCAAAAAGACCCAGCTTATACTTAGCTTCCAGAATACGGCGGCAGGCAGCATCAACAGCCTTTACTGAAACTTTTCCTTCTTCCAGAGATTTCTTAAGTGTGCTTGTAAAAGCATCGCTCACCATATCCATATCGACACCTGCATTCAGAGCCAGGGCTGCAACTGTTTGTGTATCCCCCATACCATGATCGGTCATTTCAGTGATACCGGTATAGTCCGTCACAACAAACCCATCAAAGTTCCACTGCTTACGAAGTACATCGGTCATCAGCCACTTATTTCCGGTAGCCGGTACACCATCCACTTCATTGAATGAAGCCATCACACTACCCACACCTTCTTCCACGGCAGCCTGATAAGGTAACATATATTCGTTGAACATACGTTGATGGCTCATATCCACTGTATTATAGTCGCGTCCGGCTTCTGATGCCCCATATAACGCAAAGTGCTTCACGCAAGCCATAATCTCATCATTACTACTCATATCTTTCCCTTGATAACCACGTACCATAGCACGCGCAATCTCCGCTCCCAAGAAGGGATCTTCACCATTCCCTTCGGACACACGTCCCCAACGGGGATCACGGGAAACATCCACCATCGGACTGAATGTCCAGCAAATACCATCAGCACTGGCTTCGATAGCAGCAATACGTGCAGATTCTTCAATAGCTTTCATATTCCAGGTACAGGATAATCCCAGAGGAATAGGGAATACCGTTTCGTATCCATGAATTACATCCATACCAAATAAAAGAGGAATCCCCAGACGACTTTCTTCTACTGCCTGCTTCTGAACGTCACGAATACGTTCCACGCCTTTCAAGTTAAAGAGTCCGCCCACTTCACCGGCACGGATACGCTTAGCCACATTACTACTCTTGGCTTGTCCGGTGGTTATTTCACCTGTAACAGGTAAGTTCAACTGGCCGATTTTCTCTTCCAGAGTCATCTTCTTCATCAGATCATCAATAAAACGATCCATATCGACAGGAGATTTTTGTGCTTGCACATTGGCAGATACCAGCACCAATAAAATTAAAAACGATTGTACCTTAAGGATTAATTGTCTCATGCTTTTCATTCTTTATTATTTTTGGAGAAAAATGATTTCGATGCAAATAAAGAGAAAGCACCTTAAACCGCCACAATACAGAGCTACAACAAAAGTACCTTTGGTGCAAAACACAAAAAAAGGAGGTACTATTTTAGTACTTCCTTTCACATTATTACGTTAAGAATCAGTTATTTAAAATTAATCATAAAATCCGTCAGACTATCTTCTTGAGATAGATTAAATTTCTTACGCAAGCGATACCTTGCTGCATCTACGCCTCTCACCGATATATTCAGCAGCTTGGCAATCTCTTTTGTCGGCATATTCAGGCGGAGTAAAGCACAGAAACGTAAATCACCTGCCGTCAGATCCGGATATTGTTGTTTCAGGTTTCGGAAGAAGTTCTCATGTATCCGGTCAAAATTAGCTTGGAACATATTCCAGTTTTCCTCATCTGAAACGATACTTTGATTAATCAATACTAAGAGCTTATCCAAATTCTTCCGCGTATACTGCCCTGATAACTTCTGCTGTTGTATTTCTTCTTTCAACGAATTCAAAAACTCCTGATGGGCAATATTGGTCATCACAACTCCGGACAGCTCTTTACTCTTAAAGCGTAAATCAGCTTCCAGTTGCTCTTTCTCCAATTCGATAATCTTCTTTTCCTGTATTTCTATCTCAGCTTGATGGGCAATGCGTTGCTGTTCAATCACCCGGTCTTTCTTCTTCTTCACAGACTGATAAACGATGTATTGCAACAACAATAACAACAACAGACCCATCAGAACATAACCGGTGATAGCCCAATATGATAAATACCAAGGTCTCAGGACTTCAAAAGGTAGCGTTACCGATGCTAATACTTCATTCTCATTATAAATCTCAGCCTTGAAAACATACGCTCCAAATGGCAAACGGGTATATTTCTTCTGCAGGCTGCGGTCACCTTCCACCCACTGATCGGATAGTCCTTCCAATTTATACCTTACTTTGTAAGTATAGTCATTATAAACCGGATAACATAAAGAGAAACATACAGTATTCAAATCTGCATCAATCTTATTCTCTTCTTGCACCGACAATCGTTTTATCTTTCCCGTCCACTCCGACTCAGTCGTTATAGCCGAAATCCACAAAGAGCGCCTAATAGAGGACTTGTACAAAAGAGAACTATCTGAATCAATCCGGGCAACAGCATTATTCAAACAGAGATAAGAACTGCCACTCGCCTTGTCATAAACCATCGCCGCTCTCTCCTCTATAGACAAACCATCAAACAAAGAAAACGGAATTCTATGTTCAATCCGGAAAACATTCATTTCACATTTCACCAAATATGCCATCTTACTGCTGACAAACCAGTACAGATTGCCTTTTGCATGACTCACACTATGTATTCCTTTCAAATCCGCCAATTGCTCATTCATCGATTCATAAGGAATAATAGAATCATTCATATCTTCGTAAGTGTAAAACGTTTCCCCATTTGAAAAAACAACCCGTCCGTTGATCTTAAACAAAGAGAAGTCACCATCTTTCACATCACCCAGTTCCATATAGGTTCTGACATCTTCTACCCGTTTCAAATCCGGATTAATCCGGAAACGGAATAATCCTTTCCGCAAATGCTTCACCCAGATATTCCCCTGGGGATCCATCTCGATCTCCCGCACCATGTGGGTGAACCCGCCTAACGACCGCAGAAACCTCCAGATGCCCGAAGACTCCTCATTGTATAAATTCAGAAACGTATAGGTACCTTGCAATAAAAACGAACGTCCTTCCAGATTTATTTCTTTCATGCACATCGCTCCTCTCACATCCGAAATCAGCGATGCCTGCGAGCCCGATATCAGAAAAGTTCCTTTATTATGTCCGCATAAAACCTGCTTTCCCCATTCACCAACAAACCATGCCTGCTCTTCCAGTCCCGGAACCAGTTCGGGAACTCTGTTCTTAACCCTGTAAAGTCCTTGATTGGAAGCGATATAAGCCTCATCTTCTTTCACCAGCACATCATAGACCATTCCTATTTTCCGATAAGGAGGCTCATAATAATACACCAGGGAGTTATTTTGTATATAGGCTATACCTTCATCCAAAGCTGCCCAGACATTGTTATCGGCATCACAATACAGCCCTAATACGGTATTATTCTGTAAGCGACTGTCCGTATTCTCCTTCCAAAGTAAACGTCCTTCTTTATCTATTGCATAAATCCCATTAGAAAGCGTACCGATAATATAGCAACTGTCTTTTGTCATTACAGCCCGGTTCACAGAGTACTTTTCAAGTTCAGCATCACATTCTGTATGCCACTTCAGTATCTTTCCACTCTGGTAAACAAAACCGCCACTCTTTTGTGTCAGGAATAAAACGCCATCATTATACGGAAGTCCTGCCACCACATCACTGTTGCCCAATGATTTTCGTTCAATCAAATTTTCCAGTCTATTCTTTGCAAGAATAAAAAGCCCTCCGTTTATCTGTTGAGAATAAACCGTATCACCTACCCGAAATAAATTCAAAGGAAGAGTTTTTGTACGAATCCCCTTCACGGTATGCCCGTCATAAAAGAACAGAGAACCGAAAGATTGAAATACAATCTCCCCATGTGCCGACGTAATCGTCCAGATTTCATCATTATGAAACCGGAAATCTTTCGCTTCATCTTTTAAAGAGTGGTACACAAGGCTATCCAATGAATTACGTTCGAAATATCCGAACTCTTCGAAAGAGCCCACAAATATCTTGCCGTCTTTACCGATATATACAGATCGTACTATGTTCCTGGAAGGTAATTCATGAAGTTCCCAGCTATTTCCATCAAACTCCAGCAGACCTTTGTTATTGCCAATATACATAACTCCCCTATCATCTTGAGCGATAGACCAGTTCTGAATACCTGCATTATAATCTGATACGGAATAGCTCCTCACGATGGGAGAGAAAGGAATAGAGGAACCACGTGATAAGCTACTAAAAAGAGAAAATATACAAAATAGCAACAGAGATATTCTCATATATATTGATTTACAAGTAACCTGCCAGCAAAGGTAATTGTTTTCCACCAAAAAACCGGATAACTTTATGGATTATCTTTTCCGGGAAGGTGAAGATAGGCCGTAAAATTATCCGGTTACTTATTTTAAGAAGCTACAAGCTATAGCCTACACTACATAGTCAAAAATCATCAGACTGTTTTTTCGGTATGAATTAAAATTCACCAAGCTTGTTTCTTTCCCCTTCTCTTTTATGACCGTAGTTTCCGGTACGCTCAACATTTTCTTATACTCCTCCGAGTTACCCAACACCTTCGTTGCTTCGTTCAGGTCATTGTCATCCTTCAGTTGCTGGATGATGCCACCACGCTGGAAATAATATCGTTTGATGATATCTTGTGCTATCATGTTCTTGATATCTTTTGCAAAGTAATCCAGGTCACGGTCCAGATTATGGCTAAGTTTCTGTTCAAGTGCCTTAAATTCTTCGGAAGCATCCTTCATATAGCCTTCAAATTCTGCCATTTCTTTCAGATTCTTCAGAATCTTCTCACTCTGCTGGTCATATTTAAAGTCCGCTTTCTTCACCATTTCCTTAAACTCTGCATAATCAGCATCCGTCACTTCGAAATTCTCGGGAGAAGCGATTGTAGGATGCTTCAGGCAGTATTGCGTAGCATAATTAAAGATCAGATTATCATTCACCAGATAGAACAAAATATTAGGCAATTTTTCCTGTTCCACTGCAACGTCCGGTGTCACACCACCGCCATCACGCACTTCACGTCCGATAGCCGTATGGAATACGGTAGTCAAACTATCAGGAATACGTCCTACACTGCCATCCGGATTACGATGCTTGTAATCAATCGCCTGTACGCAACGGCCGCTGGGAATATAATACTTGGAAGTAGTCACCTTCATCGTACCGCCATAAGGCAGAGTACGCGGAACCTGCACCAAACCTTTTCCAAACGTGCGATTACCTACAATTACTGCACGGTCATAATCCTGCAATGCACCCGCCAGAATTTCCGAAGCGGAAGCCGTACCGCTATTTACCAATACAGCAATAGGAATGTCCGTATCCAACGGTTCGCGCAAGGTCTTATACGTATTGCTGGCTTGTTTTATCTTACCTTTCGTGGTGACAATCGTCTTGCCACGGGGCAAAAAGTAATTGGCTATCTCTACAGCTTCTTCCAACAAACCACCCCCATTGTTACGCAAATCAATTACCAATGAAGTGATACCTTGTTTCTTTAAATCAAGGAAAGCTTTCTTAAACTCTTTGGAAGGATTTCCGGAGAAAGTACTCAGGTTGATATAACCGATATTGTTGTCCAGTTTGCTGTAATAAGGAATAAACGGCAACTGGATGTTCTTACGGACAATTGTAAAATCCAATGGCTTTGCCTCACCGGGACGCTCAACCTTCAGTTGGAAACTTGTCCCCACCTGCCCACGAAGCATTTTGCTCACATCCGTATTTCCGGTCAAATCCTTTCCATCTATTTCAAGCAAGATATCACCAGCTTTCAATCCCACTTCCGCAGCAGGCATATTTTCGTAAGGTTCTACAATCACCGTACGCTTCAGTTTCGGCTCATATCGAATGATAGAACCTATACCTCCATAAGAAGCCTTAAGCATTTGTTCCAGTTCACTACGATCCTCCTCCGGATAAAATTCCGTATAGGGGTCCAGCGAATACAGCATCGCATCGATACCCTCACGTATCGTCTTATTCGGATCCAACGTATCTACATAGAACATATCCAGTTCCTTCACGATGGAATTGAATATATCCAAGTTCTTTGCAATCTGGAAAGTGCGGCTATCACCACTCTTGAAACTAAAAAAGACAACTGCACCTACTACTAACAGTAAGGTAGTTATCCAGCGTACTTTCAGTATTTTCTTCATATCCTGTTTATTATAGTTCACTGATTCTCGTTTTGATATCTTCCCACCATTCGGCAGGCATTTCTGCACCAATCACCCGGATGATGCTTCCTGAAAGGATAGAACCTATCTTACCACATTTCTCCAGCGAATATCCGCAAGTCAGTCCATATAAGAAACCGGCAGCGAAATAATCACCTGCACCGGTCGTATCTATTACCCTGTCCACAGTGACAGCATGCACATGCACTTCTTCCGTACCTTTACGGATGAGTGATCCTCTGGCACCCAACTTCACAATAGCGATGCTGCACATTTTGGCAATCACATCCAGTGCCTCTTCAGGCTCCTTACCCGTAAATGCCTTGGCCTCCTCCTCATTGGCAAACACAATATCCACATACTTGTTTATCAATAAAGAGAAGAAATCATGGTCTTGCTCTACAATATTATAGCTTGCCATATCCAGGCAGATTTGCAATCCAGCTTCTTTTGCCAGTTCAATGGCGCGAAGTATCATATCGTGATCCTGTACCAGATAACCTTCAATGAACAAATAAGTATAGCCCTTAAACATCTCCCGTGAAAGATCTTCTGCCTTTAATGTAGCAGCAGCACCCAAGTAAGTACCGAAAGTACGTTCCCCGTCAGGTGATATAAAAGTGGAAGCTACCCCCGAAGGTAGCTCGGAAGATACCAATAAATTTGCTTCCGTTCCCCGTTCCAACAAACTTTGCCGATAAAACTTTCCATATGCATCATTGCCAACCTTGCCAATGAATCCTGTTCCTGCTCCGAGGCATGCCATACCACGAATTGCATTTCCTGCAGAGCCCCCGGTGGCCAGTTCTGTTTCCATTTCACTGAAACACTCATTGATTATCAGCAGTTTCGTTTCATCAATCAGAGTCATGCTCCCCTTGGGCAATTCCATTTCGTTTAGAATTTGGTCGTCGTTGAGAGTAGCAAGAACATCAACAAGGGCGTTGCCCATTCCAATTATTTTGTCCATTTCGATATTTTTTTTGCAAAGATATTGCATATTTCAAAATATCCTATTACTTTTGCACCGCATTTGAGAAAAAACAACATTCTTCCTTAGCTCAGTCGGTTAGAGCATCTGACTGTTAATCAGAGGGTCCTTGGTTCAAGTCCAAGAGGAAGAGCGAAAGAGAAACTTGAATGCATATTCTTCCTTAGCTCAGTCGGTTAGAGCATCTGACTGTTAATCAGAGGGTCCTTGGTTCAAGTCCAAGAGGAAGAGCGAAAGAGAAACTTGAATGCATATTCTTCCTTAGCTCAGTCGGTTAGAGCATCTGACTGTTAATCAGAGGGTCCTTGGTTCAAGTCCAAGAGGAAGAGCAAAAAGGTTCGTCATTACGGCGAACCTTTTTTGTTTCCTGTCCTGCAAACAACTGCATCAATGATACAGAATCTGCTGAATACAGAGCTTTATTTTTTATATTAACATTATTTATACTATCCTTCGGCTACCGCCAATGTCAGCACACTAATGCGTACTCCTTCTACTTCATGAAAAACATCGGCACAAGCCGTAGTAGTAGAGCCGGTAGTCAACACATCATCAATGATCAGCACATGCTTTCCCACAAAATTCTCCGGATGACGAAGCCGAAAGATGCCATCCACATTCTCCCAACGTTCATAAGTCGATTTACGGGTTTGCGTATCCGTATGCTTCTCACGTATCACCGAAGATACATCCACAGATAATCCTATTACCTGAGACACACCACGGGCAATCCATTCACTTTGATTGTACCCGCGCGCCCTCCTTTTACGGGGATGCAGAGGCACAGGGATAATGACATCTATACCTTCAAAGAAATCTGTTGTAGCCAACTCTGCAGCCATAAAACGCCCCATTATTGCACCCAGTTCTTTTCGTCCCCCATACTTGAACTGATGCAGTACCTTGCGAAAGTCACTCCCTTTGCGATAGAAAAAATAAGAAGTGGCACGTTCCAAAGGAATCTTTCCCCAGAACATACGCTCCACAAGGTTGTCTTTTACCTTATGGTAATTGGTACGGGGCATGTTAATGTTACAATGTGTGCAAATAGCCTCTTCACCTTCTACAAGCGGAGCTCCACAAACCACACAACAACGTGGGAAAAAGAGATGAAACAGAGGGCCTAACCAGATTTTCACAGTATTTTTCATTAAGTAGTTTATTTATGTTACATCCCCAATGGAGGGACTTCTTGTATCAGTTGTTGCAACGTAGAATGCAGATGTCCGTTCGTAGCAATAATATGATGCCCTTCTATAAAACTTTCATTGCCATAGAAGTCGGTCACCCGGCCACCTGCCTCCAATACAAGCAATGCAGCCGCCGAATAATCCCATTTGCCAATGAACGCCTCCGCCCAGGCATCAAAACGTCCGGCAGCAACATAACATATCGCTAAGGCAGCAGAACCGGTCATACGAATGCCACCTACTTTACCATACAGGTTATGTATCAGATGTTCTCCCGTACGGGCATATTGGCATGAGTTATAAGGCAGTTCGACTACCAGAAAGGCATCTTCCATCTGTTGTACATTGGAAACCTGTATCCGCTGGCCATCTACGTAAGCACCACCGTCTTTCCAACCATAGAAACACTCATCCCGGCAAGGATCATACACCACACCCAACAAGAGTTCCTCCCTGGAGCGAAGGGCTATACATACACAGTAAGGTGCATTATCATGGATATAATTCGTAGTTCCGTCCAGCGGGTCTACAACCCAGCAATAGGGTTCATCCTGATACACAGCCGAACCTTCTTCCGTAATAAAACCGGCTTCAGGCAACAATGCGGAGAGTTCAGCAACAATCTGCTTCTCCGATTCTTTATCTACGTAGGACACGTAGTCATGCGCATGTTTCTTTTCCACGCTCTCGCTACGGAATGTTTTTCTTTCTTCTTTCAAAAAACTTCCTGCATCCATAGCAATGCGGCAAACTTCCGCAGTAAGTAATGCTAAATCCATATTCGTACTTTTTTCTTCGTTATTCTATTATTTCCCGGGCAATCCAAGCACAAGCCTCGGCATCAGCCAATGCATGGTGATGCTGTTCCAACTCGTATCCAACATAGGCCGCTACCGTATGCAACTGATAATTGGGCAAACCTTTGATTCGCCTTCGTGCCGTACTCAAGGTACAATGAAATTCATAATCGGGATAATCCAAACAGTAAGTCTTGAAAACCGCTTTCAAACAACTTTCATCAAAACCTTTGTTATGCGCCACAAGCGGAAGCCCCTCTATAAGCGGTGCAATCTCTTGCCATACTACCGGAAATACCGGTGCTTCCGCTGTATCTGCCAATGTCAGCCCATGTACCCGGGTATTCCAATAGGAGTAATACTCCGGTTCAGGACGAATAAGACTATAGTAATTATCTACAATCTCCCCATCCCGTACAATCACTACCCCGACACTGCACACACTGGTGCGTTGTTCATTGGCAGTTTCAAAGTCTATGGCAGCAAAGTTATCCATAACAGCTCAAACAATCACTTAGCCTCATCCGCCTGCTGATAGATCAGGTTTCCTCGTTGGCTGATTGTCCATTTTCCATTCTCCTGGCGGACATTCTTTGTATCATCGTCTTCTACATTCCAGGCATAGTCTCCGCCCGGCAGCGAACGACGATCCAATATTTCATTGGATTGGTCACCGGAGAAGAATAATTCTACTTGCAATGAGTCGGGAGCAAAAACAATATACGCTGTATTTTCCTTATCTGCCACACTTTCCATGCGGACACCTTTTTCCCAAAGACGGATACAGTCTTTCTGCACCTCACTCCATATATATCCGGCGGAAGCAATACAGCCATGTTCATCTTTATCGCTACCTACTGCAGGAGATTCATTTTTCTTGTTTTGAGAGTTACCACAACCCGCCAATGCCATGCCCACACCTATAAGGAGCATGAAATAGATTTTTCCAGTTTTCATAAAATTTCCAGTTAAAGTTTTACGGGTCAAAAATACAAATAAATATGATGCAAGGGATAAGATAAACCAAAATCTATTTCTGAAAGAATAGCTCAATAAGAACAAATTAATAACATCAAAAAGCTAAAAAGACAGACCTGATTCTGGTCAGAAACACTTCTGCTCCTTACCAACTCCGCGTTTTCTCCACTTCTATACGGAGATTGGAAGAGTGGAGCAGGTGTGGAGTTGGTGTGGAGCAGGTATGGACTTGGTATCGAACAACGATAACATCACTATCTCCGGAAGTCTGAATAACTTTTAATATCAGTCAGAGTAATATGCCGAATTTTATATACTTAAATACAAACAAACTATTGGATATTTCATTCTTTTTCTATAATATTGCAGTTACATAATAACATCCATCATATTATCATCAAATAAATAGTCAGTGCATATTCTGACTCGCAAATTTACCAACACACAAGCACTATATTTATTAGGCAAAAGATTAATGTTAACCCAATAATACGAAAAAACATGAGAGCTCTCTTATTCTTGGCAGGCAGTATTCTTACTCTGTCTCTCCATGCACAGACATTAAGCACTACTTCCAATATGCCCAGAAGTGGTGACCAACTCATAAAACATGTAGTTACTACTTGTGAACCCGGAGATATGGGTTCCGAACAAATTTGGGATTTCAGCAACCTGAAACTCAAGAATGCGAGCTATCAGCTGAAGTACACAATGCAAGGTTCTGACAGTCTTGTTGCCATTGAACATCGTACGATGTATTATCATTCTATATCCGGAGACAGCCTTTTTTGCCTGGGATATGAAAATCCTACAACTCTTATCACTTATCAGAAGCCTGAACTACTTCTAACCTTCCCTATTTTACAAAACCAGAAAATCAGTGATTACTTCGATGGAGAGGGGCGCTATTGCGAACATATGTATATCCGGCAACGTGGTAAAAGTATCATCACAGCCGATGCCTCCGGTGATTTAATATTACCTGAGGGAGATACCTTACATAAAGTCCTTCGCATCCACACTCATAAACAGATTCATCAGAGTATAATTCTGAAAGATAATGTATCAGCCTTATTAAAAGTGGATACTCTCCCATATACCCTAAATTGCGATAGCATAGAATATCTACTAACCAACGACTCTATTCATCAGGAAATAGAGATATGGCGTTGGTATGCCTACGGCTACCGCTATCCAGTAGTAGAAACTATCAAAAGTACGGTTTATCAATACGGCAAACCATACGAGCATTTCTCCACTTCTTTTATCTATTTACCCGAAGAACAATATTACGATTTACCTTATGACACCAACAATCAAAAAAAACGCGATATGGCAACAGAAGAACAACTCGAACGCAAATGGAAAAATATGGATAAATCTCCGGAAAAAGGGACAAATGACGACACTATCAACTACAATTATAAAATAAACACATAGCGAAAAAGTAAATTTGGGTAAAACGTAGCGAATTAGCTGATACAGCGTTCGTTACGCTTTGTTTTTCTATGGGACAGAGCCAACGAAATACCACCTCGAAGCCAAACAGCGCAGAAGTTCAGTTACCACCTCATTACCCCCGTAACGGGTGTGAATTTCTTGCTAAATGGTTCTGTTTCTGCGATTTGCGTAATTTTGCATAGCAGTCGGTAACTCACTAATAACTAATTTTGTAACCAAAAAAAGGAGTGAGTTATGCGTAGTACATTCAAGGTATTATTTTACGTGAAGAAAGGCAGCGAGAAGCCGAACGGCAACCTGCCTTTAATGTGCCGTATCACGGTGGACGGCGAGATTAAACAGTTCAGTTGCAAGATGGACGTTCCCCCACGGCTGTGGGACGTGAAGAACAACCGTGCTTCGGGCAAGAGCGTCGAAGCGCAGAGAATCAACCTTGCGGTAGATAAAATCCGTGTGGAAGTAAACCGCCGCTATCAAGAGTTAATGCAGACGGACGGTTATGTTACCGCCGCCAAACTCAAAGACGCCTATCTCGGTATCGGCGTCAAGCAGGAAACTTTGCTGAAGCTGTTCGAGCAGCACAACGCCGAGTTCGAGAAGAAAGTCGGGCACAGCAGGGCGCAGGGTACATTTACCCGTTATCGGACGGTCTGCAACCATATTCGGGAGTTCCTGCCCCATACCTACAAGCGTGAGGATATTCCATTAAAGGAACTCAACCTCACGTTCATCAACGACTTCGAGTATTTTCTGCGCACGGAGAAGAAATGCCGCACCAATACCGTGTGGGGCTACATGATTGTGTTGAAACACATCGTTTCCATAGCGAGGAACGACGGGCGTTTGCCCTTTAATCCCTTTGCGGGATATATCAACTCTCCCGAAAGCGTGGACAGGGGCTACCTCACCCAAACGGAGATACAGACGCTCATGAACGCACCGATGAAGAACGCCACCCACGAGCTTGTACGGGACTTGTTCGTCTTTTCTGTTTTCACGGGTTTGGCGTATTCGGACGTGAAGAACCTCACCGCCGACCGCCTGCAAACATTCTTCGACGGCAACCTGTGGATAATCACCCGAAGAAAGAAGACCAACACCGAATCGAACATCCGCCTTTTGGACGTTCCCAAGCGTATCATCGAGAAGTACAAGGGGCTGGCAAGGGACGGTCATGTTTTCCCCGTTCCGAACAACGGCAGTTGTAACAAGATACTCAAAGATATAGGCAGACAATGCGGCTTCAAGGTACGCTTGACCTACCATGTCGCACGCCACACGAACGCCACGACCGTACTTCTGTCGCACGGCGTACCCATCGAAACGGTGAGCCGCCTTTTGGGGCACACGAACATAAAGACCACCCAAATTTACGCCAAAATCACCGCCCAGAAGATAAGCCAAGACATGGAAACCTTGTCGCACAAGTTGGAAGATATGGAGAAGAATATCTGCCGAGCCATCTAATTAAGAACAGAATACCGATGAAAGAAGAAAGGAACATTATCACGATGGACGGGCAGGGCAATATCTCCCTGCCGAGCGATATAGGCGCAACCGCCATGACCGAGCGGGAAATCTGCGAACTGTTCGGGGTTATCGCCCCGACGGTTAGGGCAGGGATAAAGGCACTCTGCAAAAGCGGAGTTTTATCTATATATGACATAAAGCACATTATCCGCCTATCGGACAAATACAGCGCGGAGGTTTACAACCTCGAAACGATAGCCGCCCTCGCTTTCCGTGTCGAATCGTTCGGGGCGGCGAAAGTCCGCAGGGCATTATTAGAGAGGATTATACACGGGCGAAAAGAGAAAACGACGGTATTCGTGTCGGTTGTTTCGGACGGCAAGCCCAACAGCCGTTGGAAAGCATGATGATATACCAACATACCAACATGCAAACGTACCAGCATACCAGCATGCAAACATGCAAACCTATCACTATGGTGATATATATTGCAGGGTCTATTTCTCTTTTCAGAGGAAAGCGGAGCAATCGTTTTCGTTTACAAAGGCAAAGCAAGCACGGGGCTTTACGTCGGCTAAAAGGTCAGGCGGCTGCGCCGTTTCCCAATAAATCTTCCTCTCGCTTCGCTGCGAGCGTATTTATCGGGAAAACCTTGTATCCGACCGCCCCGTGCAAAAGAGCCTTTGAAAACGGAAACGACCGCCCCGCCACCCACCGACCGAAAGGAAAAAAATAAGGTGGGGTTACGGGCAAGCAGGCGGCAGGGACAGCCATAGCCGAAAGGCAGACGGGCAGGCAGACGGCACGCCGCAGGGTATTTACGGAGAAAATACCGTAGCTTATTAGGGAATTTTCCGAGCCGCAATACTACGTATCGCTGAAAATTCCCCAATAAGGCAAGGGGTAAGCCCCTCTGCACACCCCATCGGGGACGGCATTTGCCGCCCCGAAGATACGAAAAATCATTGTTTCACAAGTCAAGGAAGAAAGGAAAAATATATGGGTTTCGTAGTTTTACACATGGAAAAGGCGCACGGCAGCGACAGCGGAACGACCGCACATATCGAGCGTTTCATCATACCGAAGAACGCCGACCCCACACGCACGCACCTAAACCGCAGGCTTATCGAATACCCCGACGGGATAAAAGACCGTTCGGCGGCTATACAGCAGAGATTAGAAGAAGCGGGGCTGACACGCAAAATCGGAAGCAACCAAGTACGGGCAATCCGCATCAACGTATCGGGAACGCACGAGGACATGAAGCGGATAGAGGAAGAGGGGCGTTTGGACGAGTGGTGCGCCGACAATCTGAAATACTTCGCCGACACGTTCGGAAAGGAGAACATCGTGGCGGCTCACCTGCACAGGGACGAGGAAACGCCGCACATACACGTTACACTCGTCCCCATCGTCAAGGGAGAGCGCAAGCGCAGGAAAAGGGAGGAACAGACGAAGAAGCGATACCGCAAGAAGCCGACCGACACCGTGAGGCTGTGCGCAGACGATATTATGACACGGCTGAAATTGAAGTCCTACCAAGATACCTATGCCGTGGCGATGGCGAAATACGGGCTGCAAAGGGGCATAGACGGCTCGAAAGCTCGCCACAAGTCCACGCAGCAGTATTATCGGGATATACAGAAACTCTCCGACGACCTCAAAGCGGAAGTGGTGGATTTGCAGCAGCAGAAAGAAACGGCACAGGAGGAACTAAGACGGGCGAAAAAAGAAATACAGACCGAGAAGCTGAAAGGGGCGGCAACCACCGCAGCCGCCAACATCGCCGAGAGCGTCGGTTCTCTTTTCGGCAGTAACAAGGTCAAGACGCTGGAAAGGGAGAACACCGCCCTGCATAAGGAGGTAGCCGACCACGAGGAAACCATCGAAGCCCTGCAAGATAGGATACAGACCATGCAGGCAGACCACAGCAGGGAGATACGGGAAATGCAGCAAAAGCACGGCAGGGAGATAGCCGACAAGGACACAAGGCACAAGCAGGAAATATCGTTTCTGAAAACGGTAATCGCAAGGGCGGCAGCATGGTTTCCCTATTTCCGTGAAATGCTCCGTATCGAAAACCTCTGCCGCCTTGTCGGGTTCGATGAAAGGCAGACCGCAACGCTCGTCAAGGGAAAGCCGTTGGAGTATGCAGGGGAACTCTACTCGGAGGAACACGGACGGAAATTCACGACCGAAAGGGCAGGTTTCCAAGTGCTGAAAGACCCCACGGACGGGACTAAATTGGTTCTTGCCATCGACCGAAAGCCCATTGCCGAGTGGTTCAAGGAACAGTTCGAGAAGTTAAGGCAGAACATACGCCGACCTATACAACCGCAAAGGAAAGGCAAGGGATTCAAGCTATAAATGTTAAATCCTGCCCGATTTGCCGAAAAAAGTGCGGTACGCTGTTCGTGGTGTACTGCACTTTTTTTATATTTGTTCGCAAGGTGATATACTTGAAGAAAATAACAGCCGATTTCGCTGTTAGCACAATGTTATGCGGCAGCTTAAAAGACGACACCAAACCAGAAAAATCATCTTGACAACCACCCGACTTTGAACTACGAAGGATGAAATTTTTCAGGGACAACTTCCAGCATTTCCAAAAAACAGTTTACCCATTGACTTGGAGACAAACAAACAATTTGAGCATTAAGGTTTAAACCGAATTTTTCCGAAATTGACCTGACCTGACTTTTCCTGAAAATCGACTTTAAAGCTGTTTTTACAGATAAATCAGGTTTCTCTAACAGACAGGAAATAAATGCTAAGTATTTGGCTTTAAACTTAAAATCAAAAAATAACTGTTTTCTTTTAATGTTTAACAGGGCTGATTTGACAGTTGGCGGTGGAAAGAAACTTTCAGGACCTACCTCATAGACAAGTTTCAAATCAAAAAAAGTATGATAGAAAACGGTATATGGATTGTAAAGCTTCCTCGAAAATAACTTTTGTGTAGGTTCTAACTGAAGGACAATGGAACCTCCCAGAAAATTTCCAAGACTCTCAAACATCAGGATTTTGAAAATATCGGAAGTAATGCCATAAGGAATATTTGACACCACTTTGAAAGGAAATTTCGGAACTGCAAAATTCCTAAAATCACAACCGACAACTTGAACATTTCGGGCATCAGAAAATAATTTTCGTAAATGTTCAACCAAAGCTGTGTCGTTTTCAATAGCAACAACATTGTTGGCGATTTTTAATAAATGAACAGTAAGAAACCCCTTGCCTGCCCCAATATCTAAAACCGTATCCTGATTACTTATATTTGCTTGTCTTATTGCATCTTTTATTAGCACTTTATCAATAGTAAAGTGCTGACCCGTAAAACGAACGGGCAATTTCTTTTTTGTCATTAGTAACTTCTTACAGGTGAATACTTGACTGCAAATTTAGTAACTTTGCAGCAGAAATTAACGAGAAAGAAGAGAAAATGAAAACCGACCGCATAACATCACCTATACGCAAGCAGGGGTTTCGTGCTTCGTAGGACAGTTAAGTGGTAAATTTAAAGTTCAGTTCTTCGTAGGAAGTTCAGTGGTTAAAATCCCTGCCTGCGTATAGCTGAGAACCGTTATCAACCTCGAAAAGCAAAAATACAATGAATAGAATATTAACACTATACCTCTTTTTGCTATTGTGTGGCACGGCTTCCGCACAACAAATAGTAAAATGGGACGATTTACAGACTATAACGGATAACGCACGGCGCACGGTCTATTATGAAAAAGGCAGTAAACAGCCGTTGCAGGGAGAATATCGCATTATACGAGGGCTTGACGAGGAGCGTGTTAAACTTTCCGACGGCATAATAAACGGTGATTATCTCCGCTATCGTGATGGGGTACTGCGTGAATCGGGCATATATGCCAAAGGAAAGCGCAACGGCATATTCACGGAGTATTACCAAGATGGCGTTACTCCCCGAAAAGAAACACCCATGCAGCAAGGCAAGATAGACGGAACTGTAAAGACCTATTTTCGTAACGGCAAAATAGAAATCGAAAAGGAGTATAGGCAGAGTGTGGAGAGCGGACGGGAACGCCGCTTTGACAGCAAGACGGGTGAGCAGATTTTTGAATCTCATTATATAGACGGCAAAAAAGAGGGTGAGGAATGGGAAATATTCGAGGATGGGCGCACGCTTCGCAGCAGGACTACACGACACTACCGTAACGGAAAACTTGACGGCTTTTATCGTGTGGAATCGACACGGGACGGAAAACCCTATATAACCATCGAGGGGCAATACACCGACGGCGAGAAATCGGGACGTTGGAAACAGTACAACGCCACCGATGACACAACCCATGAATGGGATGAATGATTTTCTTTTTTCGCAAGTTGATTTTATAAAATTGCCACCGAAAGTTCGTACTTTCGGAAAAAGATGTTATATTTGCAAATGAAAGAGTTATTTGACAGCATAGCAACGCAAAACGCTGAAATTCGCACAGTTGCTAAATCGTTACTTCTATTTCTCAAATAATTCGCTAAAAGTTTATTTCTCAATCGGTTAAGTCAAACCGAGAAAAATCTAAAATAGAAAATAACAGTGACTTATACATTAACTACGAACTGAAACAATCCGGCAACGTCACAGTTTCTCTCTTCAACCTGCAAGGACAACAACTGGCGACAATACAACATACAAGCCTTTCGGCCGGACTCTACAATGAAACTATTTCAATGGACAGCTATCCAACAGGAGAATACCTGCTTAGGATAACAACCGGGGAAAAAGTTTATGCTAAAAAGCTATTTAAGAAATAAGTCAAACGAATTATTTATCATCATTATGAAAAACATCTTATTTGCTATATTAGTGTCGGCATCAATCCTGTCGGTTTATGCTCAAAATCAAGATAGCATACCAACTCCAAACAGTCCTTCCCTGAACAGTCTGGACAATTCCCCTTATATTGTACCCCGTACCATTTCGGACGAAACTGTACTCCCGTCTCCCGAAGCAGCCCAGATGAACCGTTATGTAGACTACCCGGTGTCACGTAATACCGGAACTGCCGACGTACATATCCCTTTATATAATTTATCTCTAAAAGACATACCTTTCTCTATATCCATGTCATATCATACTTCCGGATGTAAAGTAGACGATATCCCCGGAGTGCTTGGACTGGGATGGACCCTAAATGCAGGCGGATGCATCTCCAGAGTAATTCACGGACAACCGGACGAGTCGCTTCCATATCAGTTGAAGACCCGCCAGCAAATAGAAAGTAGTGCTGATTTAGATTATTTAAAGGACATCGTTCACTTGCAGAAAGAAGCCAGTCCTGACCGGTATTATTATAATTTCGAGGGTTATTCAGGAAGTTTTATATGCAATCCCAACGGAACAATCACACAATTACCACCCACTAACTTAAAAATACAAAGCATAAATAAGACCTCTAATGGCATTTATGATTTTCTGATAACAACTCCTTCAGGCTGTGCCTACTATTTCACAGAGCGTGAGCAGATGAGTTATGAATATTTTCCAACCATTCTGGACAATCTCTACCGTAGTCCTAATTATAGTACAGTATCATGCTGGCATCTCTCAAAAATAGTATCTCCATATCGCACAGATAGTATTTCACTAACCTACACTGCCATTCCTTCGTGGCGACGTGAAGAGTCAGCCAATAGCCTCTCTTCCTCTTTTGTAACCACCACCAACGGAGCAACCGGAACTAACAGCCAACAGTCAAATGCAATTTCGGCCATACACCGCACTACGTTTTCTAATCAACGGGTATTATCCCAGATAAAAAGCAGGACTACCACTATAAACTTTACCTCTTCTACCATTTCCGGTACCCGCAAATACGGAACTCCCAATATACGTATGGCGAAGATTGACATAAAAAACACGCTTGGCAATACTGTACGTAGCATCACATTCGATAATGACAAATTATTCGGAGACAAACGCTTACGTTTAGAGAGTGTCAGCGTTACATCTGGCACCAAACTACTTGACAAGCGCACCTTTACCTATTACAATGAATATGGCAGCTACAGCGATGACAAAAAAGACTTCTTCGGATACAGCAACTCCGGAATTACCACAACTTTAAAGCACAACAGTATCCTTGACTATTCCGGAAAACTTTCCGGCAACCGGAGCTATCACTTTGCAAGTGCCCGTGCCTTTGCCTTAGAGAGTATCCAGTAACCAACAGGTGCCATCACTACATATACATATGAGGCTAATCGCTGTAACCTTTTCCGTTCTCCGGTAAACATAGGTTTGCGTATCCAAAGTATATCCGTGACCGATCCGGTGACCGGAAAAAGCAAAACAGCCGAATTCACATACGAGAATGAGGCCTGTACCATCAACTTTGACGATATCGGAACAACAGCCTTCATCTCCCTGTCCGGGGTCCGTGCCTCTTACATAGGATCTCCTACCAGCATTAGCACCGGAAGTGTCCGTACCACTTCTTGCCGCATCCCGGGCTATCGTGCCGAAAACGCTATTATATATTATGGGAAAGTGACCGAAACTGTATCCGGGAGTGGTGTCCCGCAAAAAATGAAAACGGTATATGAATATGACACATCCAATTGCCTGCATCCTTTCAAGGGTGCAGGTATATCTTCCAATCCATCGCTCGACCCTGACAATGCCCGTTATTTGGGCACCAAAATATATTATCCTAATTTAAGTCCGGAAACCTACGAAGAATGCAAGCGCATTTATGGCCCGCAGTTCGTAGGCGGCTATTTTCAAGAAACCTGTTGGGAAAAGGCCCCACTCATCCACCGTACCATCTATAAATATACACCTTCAGGCTATGAACCCGTAGAAGAAGAAATCAACAGATATTCTCTTGACCGCACAGGAGTCGTACGAACGGGATTCTATGTAGAAAGTATTCTGCGTACCATAGACGCGTCAGGAATAAGCAAAGAAGATTTTCAGAATACATCCGACTTTAATTTTTTTGAAACAGAAACCGCTTGCGGACGTTTATTCAAAGATACAACAATCACCATCATACATTACCCTAATTCCGTTTCACACCGTGAAGTAACTTCATATACCTACAACCGTTCCCAAGTGTATTCCAGCCTGACAAATGTATTTCCCCCACCGTTAAGGATCATACTCCCCGGTTTTACGGAAGACAGTACACAATTGGCCGACCATGGCATACTTCAATCCATTAAAACAGTTTGCGGAAACCAAACATTTGAACATTATTATTGCTATTCATCCAATATAACGGGTGGTTTCCTCCAAAGAATTGCCAATAACGGAAACATCAGTCTTCCGGTTATGGAAAAATGGGTTATAAATACCAAAGATACAATCCTGCTGAACTGGCAATACGCTGATTTCGGGAGAGGAAATATACGGCCTTCCCGCAAAGTACTTTCATGGAACAGACAGGAAACAGCCTCACAGGTCTTCACTCTCTATGAAAAAGAATATCCACTGGAGACAATCCTCAACCGGCTTTCTCCCACCGCCTACATTTGGAATTTATCCTGGAATTACCCTATTGCAGTAGTACGAGGCGCTTCTTATTCGGACACACGGGTACAAGTGGCAGTAAATCCATCCGCTATAGATACTCCGGACAAGGGTATTTACGGAGGGCTGCCAGTTGTCGAAGTATGGAAAAAGCCCGCCGGTTCCTTAACCACATGCTATGACTATGAACCACTCATTGGCTGTACAAAAGTGACAGAACCTAATGGAGAAGAAATAAATTATCAATATCTGGGAGGCAAACTCAATAAAATAACAGATCACTCCCAAAAGACCATTGCAGAATACACTTACACCCTGCGCGGAGAGGGTGCGACAGAGAATAGTATTACGACAAGAAACTATCTATACGGAACGGTGAATTACTTGGAACAAACCCAATACTATGACGGATTAGGACAACCTATACAACTATTGGAGAAACAAATTACCCCCTTCCAGAATAACTTGCTCCATGTTCTTGAATATGATTGCCTGGGATGCGAGACACGCAATTGGTTACCTATCCCAACCGCAACAAACGGACGTGCCACCAACTATGCCAATCTCTCTGCCAATTATTACGGCGACTCATACGCCTACACAGAAAGTACATATGAAGCAGCACCTATAGAACAGTTGCTAAAAAAAGCTCCCCCCGGAAATGATTTCAGGTCCCACCCGATTACTTACGAATATCTGGCTAACAGCCCACAGACAGCAGCCTTAAACTGTAATCATTATGAAGCTATAAACAATGAGCAATTCCGTTGTACCGGCACTTACCCGGCAGGAGAACTGGAAGTTATATTAACAACGGATGAAGACGGCCACAAACAATACACATTCACCGACTTCAGGGGAAACACTGTCTTGATACGGCAAGTCAACAATGGAGAATTTCATGATACTTATACCATACATGACGCCCTCGGAAATCCTCTGCTGGTGCTTCCGCCAATGGCTTCCGCCTCACTTGGCAGCAGTGGCACGTGGAGCATCCGAAACAACGACATCCTGCAAAAGTACGCTTACTATTATCGTTACGATGCCCGCCGTTTATGCGTAGAGAAGAAACTTTCCGGAGCAGAACCGGTCTATTACGTATACGACAAGACAAGACGTCTCATGTTCTCACAAGATGGAAACCAGCGTACCGCCGGAGAATGGACATTCTATCTTTACGACAAATTTCAACGGCCGACGGTACAAGGCGTATGCAAAAACACCAATACCGCCTCGGCAGCTTCAGTCATCATCAATTGTGAACGTAGCAACAGCAACACAGGCTTGGAAGGCAGCGGATACAGCTCCACTTTCTCACTAATCTCACCTGAGGTACACATAGTAAACTACTACGATGACTACGAATTCAAGACACTGCCCGGATTCAATAACAGCAAGTTCACCACTGCCTTCTCAACTGTAAACCCAAACTACGTCAAGGGATATCCGGCAGGTAGCATCACAAAGGTACCGGGAAGCAGTACCAAACTTTATTCTGTTAATTTCTATGACATAAAAGGGCAGATTATTCAAAGCCTGTCCAGCAATCACTTGGATGGATACGAAACAGTGGAGAACACTTATACTTTTACAGGAAAGCCCAAGACTGTGAAGCATGTTCATACCACTAATGAGAGTAAAGCCAATAAAAATACAATAGAAGAGAACTATACTTATAATTATGACCACGCCGAGCGCATCACATCGGTAAATTATACGTTAGGCAACAATACCATAACACTGGCAACAAACACCTATGACGAACTTGGGAGATTGAAAAGCAAGTCACATCACGGTTCCAATGCCAATATCCTCACGTATGACTACAACATACGTGGATGGACGAAGAAGATAGAAAGTCCGAAATTCACTCAGAAGTTATACTATACGGATGGAAACAGCACGCCATGCTACAACGGTAATATCAGCAGTATGACCTGGAAAGCAGATGCCGAAGCCATAAGAGGATATAAATTCACCTATGATCATCTGAACCGCATGACGAATGCCGGATATGGCGAAGGGGATGATTTGTCGGCTAACTCAGAACGCTTCTCTGAGATTATCACCGGATATGACAGGAATGGAAATATTCTAGGACTAAAACGTAATGGGAAGGGTTCGTCTTCTGCCTACGATGCGATTGATAACCTGACTCTGACTTACGATGGAAACCAACTGAAAAACGTTACCGATGCCGCAACAGATCCTCTCTACAACGGTGTGTTCAACTTTGTAGACGAAAGCAAGGGAAGCGGAACGGAATATATCTATGATTCCAACGGAAATATGCAGCAGGATTATAACAAGAAAATTAGTAAAATCCAATATAATCTTTTAAATTTGCCTGCAGCACTGCAATTTACCAATGGGAACCGGAAGGATTATACCTATAGTGCGGACGGGAAGAAACTGAAAGTCGTACACAAGACGGCGATAGCCAACATATCTGTCCCCATGGGGCAGATAAAAGAGCTGGCGGCAAATCAGGTTTCACAAACCCATACGGTGGATTATTGCGGAAATGTGATCTATGAAAACGGAAGTCTGAGCAAGGTGCTCACAGAAGAAGGATATGTCACTCTGAGCGGGACAACTCCAACATTTTACTATTACCTGAAAGATCATCAGGGAAATAATCGGATGGTGGTACGTTTGAACGGAGCGTCGTGGAACACAGAATAGGTGAATCATTACTATCCTTTCGGAGGAGTATTTGAAGTGAATACTGAAACTTCGGGGAAACAGTCCTATAAGTATAACGGGAAAGAGTTGGACAGGATGCATGGGCTGGATTGGTATGATTATGGGGCGAGGATGATGGATGCGGCATTGGGGAGATGGCATGTGATGGATCCAATGGCAGAAAAGTATTATGAGTGGAGTCCATATGCGTACTGTGCAAATAATCCTCTTAAGCATGTTGATCCTGATGGAAGAAGTTGGTATTCTTATAATCAAGACGGGAAGACTATTTATGAATGGAATATAGATATTCGTTCCCAAGAAGACTTGGATAAAATAAGAAAAAATGCTACTTATATTGGATATATTCATTCTGATGACGATACTTATTATAGTTTATTTGGTAATAAATATTCTATAGATTCAAAGGAGGGTAAAACCATGCAAAAAATAGATGAGGCCTTGATCAATTATAGCCAAGCTTCTCCACAATATGATTATTATGGAAATCTAATATCAGGAGGTGAGAATGTAACAGACTTTAACATAGGAGAATATCCACAAAACAGTTCTTTAAATCTAAGTGAGGATACTTATTTTACATTTCAGGCAGAAGGCGGTCTTGTGACATACTTTAAAGTATCTAAAGGCGTTGATAATAAAGCTAAGTTTGGAGGATTTGGGTATGTTACAAAAGGGCAAGTAAGAGGACAAGGGAATAGAGGCATTGGAAACTTAAAAGATGGAATACCTATATATTTTGAAAGGCAAAATACACCAGGAAATATTGTTCAACGTTCCGCACAAATCATATTTCCAACACAAAAAGCTGCTGATTCTTTTTACCAGAAATATTCATTAATACTAAAAAGAAAATGAAAAATACACCAATTATTATTGCTATAATATGTGGATTGTTGTGTGTTAACATACAAGCCCCAGTCGAAGATGATTATTATCCCTTTAGGGATATTATAGAAAATTATTACCTCCATTATTATGAATATCCTAACTCTGTATCTGAAATAATCCAATTCACGGAATATTGTCTAACAGTAGACACCAACTATTTCCCTTCTCCCGAAAAAAAAACAATTCAATCAAAAATATTGCCTAGACTAAACAATCGTAATATTCAAATAATAAACAATGACAATTTTGGGATACTACAAAACAATGATACGTTATTTTACTTTAAAAAGTATCTCTTTTCACCTTGTGAAATAGATTTATTTATTGGAGATTCGGTTCAGGAATACTATGCATTTTATAGTAAATTTTCCAAGCCTCGTTTCTTCGACGAAGTAGGCCATGCTATTATTCCATCTGAAAAAGACATTGATTTTCAGAATGACTTAATCAAATTTACAGAACAGCAAACAAGGATCAACGGCATTCCTTTTCGCCATTATATGAATGGAAAAGATACAATACCTGTATTTCTGTTTCTAGAATATGAGCTTGGAAAAGGGCTTCGTGATTTTTGTGACAAGAAAAAAAATCTAAACAAGACCTATTATCAACCATTAGATAGCTTATGTAACAAATTTTGTAGTAATAATAAGATTACAAGAATCATTTTTTCAAGTCTTGACTATCAATAACAACAACTTTAATCAAGTTGATCGGTTTTAATTATGACCACGCCGAGCGCATCACATCGGTAAATTATACGTTAGGCAACAATACCATAACACTGGCAACAAACACCTATGACGAACTTGGGAGATTGAAAAGCAAGTCACATCACGGTTCCAATGCCAATATCCTCACGTATGACTACAACATACGTGGATGGACGAAGAAGATAGAAAGTCCGAAATTCACTCAGAAGTTATACTATACGGATGGAAACAGCACGCCATGCTACAACGGTAATATCAGCAGTATGACCTGGAAAGCAGATGCCGAAGCCATAAGAGGATATAAATTCACCTATGATCATCTGAACCGCATGACGAATGCCGGCTATGGCGAAGGGGATGATTTGTCGGCTAACTCAGAACGCTTCTCCGAACTCATTACCGGATATGACAGGAATGGGAATATTCTAGGACTGAAACGTAATGGGAAGAGTTCGTCTTCCGCCTATGGGATGATTGATAACCTGACTCTGACTTACGATGGAAACCAACTGAAAAATGTTACCGATGCCGCAACAGATCCTTTATACAACGGTGCGTTCAACTTTGTAGACGAGAACAAGGGAAGCGGAACGGAATATATCTATGATTCCAACGGAAATATGCAGCAGGATTATAATAAGAAAATTAGTAAAATCCAATATAATCTTTTAAATTTGCCTGCAACACTGCAATTTACCAATGGGCACCGGAAGGATTATATCTATAGTGCGGACGGGAAGAAACTGAAAGTCGTACACAAGACGGCGATAGCCAATATATCTGTCCCCATGGGGCAGATAAAAGAACTGGCGGAAAATCAGGTTTCACAAACCCATACGGTAGATTATTGCGGAAATGTGATCTATGAAAACGGAAGTCTGAGCAAGGTGCTCACAGAAGAAGGATATGTCACTCTGAGCGGGACAACTCCAACATTTTACTATTACCTGAAAGATCATCAGGGAAATAATCGGATGGTGGTACGTTTGAACGGAACGTCATGGAACACAGAACAGGTGAATCATTACTATCCTTTCGGAACGGAACGTAGCTGTATATCATCAATAGAACTACAACTCATCCGCAAAAAATGGCACGGAAACTGTACCGGATTTGCCGGACAATTCGCAAGAAACTGATAGAGAACTACCAAACAACTTGGAAACTCTCAGCAAAAACAAAGAAGAGCAAAACAATAGTAACAATCGGAGTATCAGCAATTAGCACAGAAAACCGTCCCTCGCGCGCGTAAGAGAAGAGTAGAGTAGATAAGAGTAGAATAGAAACAACGACTCCGTCGTTGAAAAGAACGGTGACGAAGGAGAAGTACAAGCTGCGCAAAACGCCACAGCTAAGCAGAACAAATGCCACACCTGAGCAAGGCAAATGCCACACCTAAGCGAGGCAAACGCCACACTTCACGCTCGTCCAAGTGCGGCATCGGCACCCGCGAAGTGTGGCATCACGGGCATTGAACCGCAGCATTGGAAAACATTCAACTGAAAAATTATCTAAGGAGACCGCGAACTATTTAATTATGTTACAAAAGTCTGATCTGTCCTATTGTTATACCGACAACATTCAGTACATTTGCAGAAATATACAATAGAGCGAAAGAAATGCTAACACTTTTATAAAAGAGAATTCCGCGAACAGAGCTTTTTGAAATGATGGGACTAAAAAAAACTCAGACAACAGACATTTCAAAAACCGGAAGGCAAGTTCTTTTGTTATTAGGTAGAAAATAAAAAGGTTTAATAAACTCATAAAATCTCATGGAACATCCTCTTTCCCAATTCAAGTACTGCCCCAAGTGTGGCTCCATACACTTTGAAATCAACAACGAAAAATCAAAACGCTGTACCGACTGCAGATTTGTATATTACTTCAACCCCTCCGCCGCCACCGTAGCCTTGATTATGAATGAACAAAATGAGCTATTGGTATGCCGCCGCGCCAAAGACCCGGCCAAAGGGACATTGGATTTGCCGGGCGGCTTTATCGACATGGCTGAAACCGGAGAAGAAGGAGTGCGCCGTGAGGTGAAAGAAGAAACAGGCATGGAAGTGAATAAGGCGGAATATCTGTTTTCCTTGCCTAACATATATGTATATTCCGGTTTTCCTGTCCACACGCTGGATCTGTTTTTCCGTTGCACAGTAGCTGATACGCTGCATTACAAAGCAATGGATGACGCTGCAGACCTGTTCTTCATTCCACTGAAAGATATACGCACAGAAGATTTCGGACTGGGATCTATCCGGAAAGGATTAGGAATATTTCTGAAGGAAATGGCCCAATAATGATTCACGTTCACAACTCTATATCCTAAAAAAGCCAAATAAGTGTAACAAATTCGACTTAAAACCCGTACTTTTGTAAAAACGCGTTGTATTATGAAGAATAAACTCTCCCGAATACTGTGCACGGCCCTCTGCTGTGCACCCCTGCTCGCTACGGCACAGACCAGCGAGAAAATCACTTCCCCCCAACGACTTTATCAGGAAGGACAATCATTGTTCCAACAAAAAGCTTACGCTGCCGCCATCCCGCCACTTCAGGCTTTTGTGCGCCAGGTAGACGCTGAAGGCAAACCGTTGCCTGCCGAAGGCGAACGGATGGAAGCCGAATATATGCTGGTATGCGCCGCTTATGAACTGAAAGATACGAAAAGTATAGATAAATTGCGTGCCTATCTGGATGAGTATCCCGATACTCCATACGCCAATCGCATTTATGCACTCATGGCTTCCGTATACTTCTTCGAAGGAAACTATGATGCGGCTATGGCTATGTTCAATGCTTCCCGCCTCGACCTGCTTGGAAATGAAGAACGGGATGACATGACCTATCGCCTCGCCACCTGCTACCTGAAAACAGGAAATGTGAAAGAAGCCGCCATCTGGTTCGAGACACTTCGTAGCACCAGCAAGAAATATGTTGCGGATTGCACTTATTACCTTTCATACATCCGCTACACCCAGCAGCGCTACGATGACGCCCTGACCGGTTTCCTGTCTTTGCAGGATAATGAAAAGTATAAAGCATTGGCACCCTATTATATAGCAGAAATTTATCTGATAAAGAAGAATTATGATAAGGCGGAAATCGTTGCACAGAATTACCTGTCCACCTACCCCAACAATGAATATACCGCAGAAATATATCGTGTTCTGGGTGATGCGGACTACCACTTCGGGAAATACCACGAAGCAATGGGAGCATTTGAAAAGTACCTGGCAAACAACCAAGAGGAAGCTCCCCGCCGGGATGCGCTCTACATGCTGGGACTTTCATATTATCACTCCGGCGTATATACCAAAGCAGCCAACACCCTCGGAGAAGTAGCTACTGGAAATGATGCGCTTTCACAGAATGCCTATCTGCACATGGGCTTGTCGTACCTGCAAATGGGAGACAAGAACAAAGCGCGTATGGCATTTGAACAGGCTTCCGCCTCTAATGCAAACATGCAGATCAAGGAGCAGGCCGCATACAACTATGCCCTCTGTATTCACGAAACTTCTTATTCCGCTTTCGGTGAATCTGTCACCGTTTTCGAGAAGTTCCTCAATGAATTCCCCAATTCTCAGTATGTAGATAAAGTCAGCAGCTATCTGGTAGAGGTGTATATGAATACCCGCAGTTATGAAGCTGCCCTGAAATCCATCGAGCGTATCACTCATCCGGGTGCTGCCATTCTGGAGGCTAAACAGAAAATCCTGTTCCACCTCGGCACCCAGTCTTTTGCAAATACACAATTCCAGGAAGCTATCGGTTATTTCAACCAGTCTATTGCTTTGGGGCAATACAACCTGCAAACCAAAGCGGATGCCATCTATTGGAGAGGCGAATCTTATTATCGCTTGAACCGGATGCAGGAAGCTGCCCGTAACTTTAATGAATATCTGAATCTGACACCGGACAGGAATACGGAGACTTATGCATTGGCATATTATAATCTGGCTTATATTGCTTTCCACGAAAAAGATTATACGCTTGCACAAAACCGCTTCCTGAAGTTTACACAACTGGAAAAAGGAGAAAATGCCACCGCGCTTGCCGACGCCTATAACCGTATAGGCGACTGCCACCTGCATGTTCGCCGTTTCGATGAAGCCAAACAATACTATAATAAAGCTGAGAATATGGGAACTCCCGCAGGAGACTACTCATTCTATCAGTTGGCTTTAGTAGCCGGTCTACAAAAGGATTATGACGGCAAAGTGGCATTACTCAACCGTCTGTCCAGCAAATATCCGAGTTCACCTTACGCCATAAATGCCCTTTATGAAAAAGGACGTTCGTATGTACAGACCAACAATAGCCGCCAGGCCATCGCAGCCTTCAAAGAGTTACTGGATAAATATCCGGAAAGTCCGGTCAGCCGTAAAGCTGCCGCTGAGATTGGCTTGCTGTACTATCAGAACGATGACTATGATCGTGCGATAGAAGCATACAAACATGTTGTAACACAATATCCGGGTAGCGAGGAAGCACGTCTTGCCATGCGAGACCTGAAATCCATTTATGTGGACGCCAACCGCGTAGATGAATTTGCCGAGTTAGCGGCTAAAGTGCCGGGGGAAATTCGTTTCGACGCCAGCGAACAAGACTCACTGACTTACATCGCTGCTGAAAAGGTATACATGAAAGGAGAGATTGCACCAGCCAAGTCAAGCTTTACACGCTATCTGCAAAGTTATCCCAACGGTGCATTCAGCCTGAATGCGCACTATTACTTGTGCGTCATCGGCAAAGAGCAGAAAGACGAAGAAGCAGTACTGGAACACGCCGGTAAGCTGCTGGAATATCCAGACACTCCTTACTCACAGGAAGCACTTATCGCACGGGCTGAAATACTATTCAACCGTAAACATTTCGACCAGGCACTTACCGACTACAAGCAGTTGAAGGCTAAAGCTACCACCACCGAACGTCGCCAGCTTGCAGCAACCGGTATGCTACGCAGTGCAGCCATGATGCAGGATGATGTAGAAACAATCGCTGCCGCTACGGACATGCTTGCCGAGGCTAAGCTGACACCGGAACTGCGCAACGAAGCCCTATATTTCCGTGCCAAAGCTTACTTGAACCAACAGGCCGACAAGAAAGCGATGAACGATCTTCAGGCATTGGCTAAGGATACACGTACTCTCTATGGAGCCGAAGCTAAATACTTGGTTTCCCTGCAACTGTATAAAGCTCATGAGTATGCTGCCGCCGAGAAAGAAATACTTAATTTCATCGAGCAAAGTACACCACACGCTTACTGGCTGGCACGCAGCTTTATTCTGCTGTCTGATGTATATGTAGCCATGGATAAGAAACTGGATGCACGCCAATATTTATTGAGCCTGCAGCAGAATTACCATGCTGACGATGACATTGAACAAATGATTAATGAGAGACTGGAAAAACTGAAATAAGAAGAGTAGTAAAGTAGTAAGTAGTAAAGTAGAATAGCGATATGAAAAAATCCCAATATATATTCGGAGCATTGGCACTAATAGCCTTCCCGAACTGGGCACAGGCCCAAACGCAAGCTAAAGACACTACCCTGAGCCGCACGGTCGTGGTAGAACAAGAATATAATCCGGACATCATGGATGCTTCCAAGGTAAATGTATTGCCACAAGTAGCACCGCCAACTGTCAGCAAAAAAGCAGTGGAATATGACGCTACGTTGGTACCGGAAGGAAATATCCCCGCAAGTACCATGCAAGCTTATACCGGAGCAGAAAGCCAGGACAAAGCACAACGTGGATACGCGCGCCTGGGATATGGGAATTATGGGAATCTGGACGCACGCGCCAATTACTTATTTATCCTTCCCAATAGTGATAAGCTAAATCTGAACTTCCATATGAACGGCATGGACGGCAAATTAAAAGTACCCGATTTTGCAGAGAAATGGGATGCACATTACTACCGTACACACGTTGGCATGGACTATGTACATGCTTTCCGGAAAGTGGACTTAAATGTAGCCGGCAACTTTGGGCTGAGCAATTTCAACTTTATACCCTATAGTATAAACAACAAACAGAAATTCCTGTCGGGCGATGTACATTTCGGAGTCAAATCGACAAGCGAAGACTTGCCTTTTCAGTTTCATGCCGAAACGAACCTGATGTTCTATGAACGCCAGTATGACCTGTCTCAGAAAGATGCACAGGAAGCGATGGTACGGACCAAAGCAGGTGCAATGGGTTCTATCTCCGAAGAACAATCTGTAGGAGTGGACCTGGCAATGGACAATGTATTTTATAAGAACAATCTTTTTGATGATTATACATCTGTAGAACTCAATCCTTACTACTTGTATCAGAATGATGACTGGAAAATCCGGCTTGGCGCCCATGTGGATTTTGCTTTCGGATTTGGTAAGAAGTTCCGGGTATCACCGGACGTCACTGCCCAATATATCTTCTCTGACAGTTACATTCTTTATGCCCAAGCTACAGGTGGACGCCGAACTAATGACTTCCGCAGACTGGAAACCGTTTCGCCTTACGGACAGAGTGAAATGCAGCTGGATGCCACTTACGAGCAACTGAATGCCGCACTCGGATTCAAGACCAGTCCTGTAACAGGTTTATGGTTCAACCTCTATGGTGGATACCAGGATTTAAAGAATAACCTTGCCTCTGTCGGAGTTTCAAGCTACATTGTAGATACCAACAACCAATCATATCTCCAACTGTTCCAAAGAAACATGCATAACATCTATGCAGGCATTGAGGTCAGCTACAGCTATAAAGACATTATCTCTTTTTCCGCCTCAGGTGTCTACCGTGACTGGAAAGTTGCAAAGGTAGAAGAGGATAACGGAGATTGGCTACTTGCCTATATGCCCTCTTTCGAAGCAAACATTCACGCAGATATCCGACCGATCTCCTCAGTCCTGATCAGCTTCGGATACCAGCACATCACTCGTGAAAAAATAGGAAACGAACGAGTTGATCCCGTTGCTAATCTTTACCTCGGTGGCAGCTACGAAGTCTTCAAAGGCATCTCTATTTACGCCCGAGTAAACAATTTATTGAACAAAGACTATCAATATTATTGGGGATATCCTACAGAAGGTCTCAATTTCGCAGGTGGTGTAAGTTTCCGTTTTTAACAAACAACGAGGCAAAAAAAGTCATTTTTACTAAAAAAGAATATATTCTCTACATATTATAAGGTGGAAACAATTGTTTTTTTCTACTTTTGCGGGCGAATTCAGTGACAGGAGTCACTATAAAACAGAAATTTATGCCAAAAAACCTTGTCATTGTCGAGTCACCGGCAAAAGCAAAAACAATTGAGAAGTTCCTGGGAAAAGATTATAAGGTTCTTTCCAGCTATGGTCATATACGCGATTTGAAGAAAAAAGAATTCAGTATTGACGTTGAAAAGAACTTTGAACCGGACTATGAAATCCCGGAAGATAAAAAAGCGCTGGTAAAGACACTGAAATCTGAAGCGAAAGAAGCAGATACCGTATGGTTGGCTTCCGATGAGGACCGCGAGGGAGAAGCCATCGCGTGGCACTTGTATGAGGTATTAAAACTCGATCCGGAACATACCAAACGCATCGTATTCCATGAAATTACCAAAACCGCTATATTAAAGGCTATTGAGCAACCTCGAAACATTGACATCAATCTTGTCAATGCACAGCAGGCTCGCCGTATCCTCGACCGTATCGTGGGTTTTGAATTATCGCCTGTATTGTGGAAGAAAGTAAAACCTGCACTTTCTGCCGGACGTGTACAATCAGTAGCCGTACGTCTCATCGTAGAGCGCGAACGTGAAATACATGCTTTCCAAAGTGAAGCATCTTATAAAGTCACTGCCATTTTCCTGGTTCCCGACACCGACGGCAAACTTGTAGAGATGAAAGCAGAACTTGCACGCCGCCTCAAGACTAAAGCAGAAGCTCAGAAACTATTGGAGCATTGCCAGGCAGCAATGTTTACCATTGAAGATATTACGACTCGTCCGGTAAAGAAAAGCCCGGCCGCACCGTTCACCACTTCTACCCTGCAACAGGAAGCTGCACGTAAGCTCGGTTTCACGGTTGCTCAAACCATGATGGTGGCTCAGAGACTGTATGAATCCGGACGTATCACTTATATGCGTACCGACTCGGTAAACTTATCGGAATACGCAATCAACGGCAGTAAAGAAGCCATCGCTAACATGATGGGGGATAAATATGTGCATCCACGTCACTTCAGTACCAAGACCAAAGGGGCACAGGAAGCGCACGAGGCTATCCGTCCTACATATATGGAACAGGCGCAAATAGAAGGTAGTGCACAGGAGAAGAAACTGTATGACCTGATCTGGAAACGTACTATAGCTTCCCAGATGGCAGATGCCGAACTGGAAAAGACAACAGCAACCATCAGCATCAGCAATGCATCTGATACATTCAATGCAACCGGAGAAGTGGTTAAATTCGACGGTTTCCTGCGCGTATACAGAGAATCTTATGATGATGATGTGGAGCAGGAAGATGAAAGCCATCTGCTACCTCCTTTGAAGAAGGGACAGAAACTACAGTACCAGAATATAACTGCTACGGAACGTTTCACGCAACACCCACCCCGTTATACAGAAGCAAGCCTGGTACGCAAACTGGAAGAGTTGGGTATCGGCCGTCCTTCAACTTATGCACCTACTATTTCTACTGTACAGCAGCGTGAGTATGTAGAGAAGGGAGATAAGACCGGCGAAGAGCGTTTATATAATGTAATCACTTTGAAGAAAGATAAGATTGCAGATGATACACGCACTGAGATTACCGGAGCTGAGAAAGCCAAACTGTTACCTACAGATACCGGCACAGTTGTAACCGACTTCCTGATGCAATACTTCCCCAGCATCATGGACTACAACTTCACGGCAAGCGTAGAAAAACAATTCGACGAGATAGCAGAAGGCGATACAAAATGGACGACTATCATGAAGACGTTCTATAAAACGTTCCATCCATCTGTTGAAAGTACCCTCGCTGCCAAGAATGCACATAAGACCGGAGAACGCTTATTGGGAGACGATCCCGTCAGTGGCAAACCTGTTTCAGTCAAGATTGGACGTTTCGGTCCGGTAGTACAGATAGGAAGTGCGGAAGATGAAGAGAAACCTCGTTTTTCTCCTCTGAAGAAAGGCATGTCTATCGAGACTATTACCCTGGAAGAGGCTATGGAACTGTTCAAGTTGCCACGTACCCTTGGAGAACATGAGGGTAAAACTGTCAGCGTCAATGCCGGACGTTTCGGTCCGTATATTTATTATAGCGGAACCTATACCTCACTTCCCAAAGGAGCAGATCCTATGGAAATAGAATTGGAAGAGGCTCTGGAACTGATCAAGGAAAAAGCGGAAGCGGAAGCCAAGAAGCATCTTAAAAAATTCGAAGAAGAACCGGAATTGGAAATTATGAATGGAAGATATGGTCCTTATATCGCTTATAAAGGCAGCAATTATAAGATCCCAAAAGATATCGTTCCGGAAGATTTAAGTCTGGATGCCTGCTTGGAAATCGTCAAACTGCAAAGTGAAAAAGCTGCATCGGCTCCGGCAAAACCGAAGCGTGGAAAATATGCCAAGAAGAAAGCATAAAGCGATTCATCATAAAACAATCAGCCCCGAAATGATTCTCTCATTCCGGGGCTGATTGTTTATAATACTTTTGCAATTACATTCTGTCCGGTACTTCGATGCCCAGCAATCCCATGCCGAGACGAACAACTTTAGCCACATTCTCCGACAAGGCAAGGCGGAACACTTTCACCGCTTCATTCTCTTCACGCAGGATGCTGAAATCGTGATAGAACTGATTGTATTCTTTCACCAAGTCATAAGTATAGTTGGCAATGATAGACGGACTGTAATCTGAGCCTGCCTGCTTCACAACAGCTGCGAAATCAGCCACCATTTGGATAAGCCCTTCCTCTTTCTCACTCAACTCGATACCTACAGGAATTTCAGCCGGAACTGCGATACCGGCTTCAGCTGCCTTACGCAATACAGATTGAATACGCGCATACGTATATTGAATGAACGGTCCTGTATTCCCATTAAAGTCAATTGACTCTTTCGGATTGAACGTCATATTCTTACGGGCATCCACTTTGAGAATAAAGTATTTCAAAGCACCCAATCCTACAATTCGGGCGATATTATCAGCCTCTTCCTGAGTCAAACCATCCAGTTTTCCCAGTTCATTTGAAGTTTCCTTAGCAGTATTCACCATTTCCTCAATCAAGTCATCGGCATCTACTACTGTACCTTCACGACTCTTCATCTTACCCTCAGGTAACTCGACCATACCATAAGAGAAATGCACGAGCCCCTTTCCCCATTCGAAACCGAGTTTATCAAGCAAGATAGAAAGCACTTGGAAATGGTAGTTCTGTTCATTACCTACAACATAAATCATTTTGTCAATAGGATAATCTGCAAAACGCAATTTTGCTGTACCGATATCTTGAGTCATATAAACTGAAGTTCCATCGGCACGGAGCAACAATTTGTGATCCAAGCCTTCCGGAGTAAGGTCAGCCCATACAGAGCCATCTTCTTTCTTATAGAAGAAACCTTTTTCAAGACCTTCCATAACTTTCTCTTTACCTTCAAGATAGGTATTTGACTCATAATATATCTTGTCAAAACCCACACCCATCTTACGATAAGTTTCATCAAAACCTTCGTACACCCAATTATTCATTTTTGTCCAAAGTGCACGTACTTCCGGATCACCGGCCTCCCATTTTACCAGCATTTCACGGGCTTCGTTCATCAATGGAGAGGCAGCTTCTGCTTTCGCTTTAGCTTCTTCTTCCGTCGCACCTTCAGCCTGGAATTTAGCCATCAGCTCTTTCACTTCAGCTTTATAGTGTTTATCGAAAGCTACATAATAGTCACCTACCAAATGATCGCCCTTTTTACCGGATGATTCAGGAGTTTCACCATTTCCATATTTGGACCATGCCAACATGGATTTGCAGATATGAATACCGCGGTCGTTCACGATATTCGTCTTTACCACTTTGTTACCGTTCGCCATAACGATGTTAGCCAAGGCATTACCCAAAAGGTTATTGCGTACATGACCTAAGTGAAGTGGTTTGTTGGTATTGGGTGAGGAATATTCTATCATAACCAGCGGAGAATGATCCGTGGCAGCAGTAATACCGTACTGTTTATCGGCATGAATGCTGTTCAGTAACTCAATCCAGGCAGAAGAAGCAATGGTCAGGTTCAGGAAACCTTTGATGACATTGAACGCAGCAACGGAGGGTTCATTAACTTTCAGGTATTCACCAATCTCTTGTGCTGTCTGCTCCGGTCCCTTCTTTGACATGCGTAGGAAAGGAAAAACGACCAGCGTGAGGTGTCCCTCAAATTCTTTCTTGGTTTTTTGCAGTTGCACCTGTGCGGCAGGCACATCCTGTCCGTACAGTGCTTTCAGTCCATTGATTACGGACGTTACCAGTTTATCTTCTATATTCATGATTTAAAAGTATTTTCCGAGTGCAAAGATACTATATTTTGGCGAATTAAGTGCTCCGTTTGTAGGGATAATAAAAAAGGAGGTGCTCCTGCATCTCCTTTCCTATTCTTTATTCGTAGCCGTCTTTATCCGATGGCCAAAGTCAACTCCATACCAGGTTTAAACTTAGCAACTTTCTTTGCAGGAATCGTAATGCTCTGTTTAGTAGAAGGATTAATGCCCAGACGTGCTGCTCTTTCTGACACAGCAAACGTACCGAAGCCAACCAATGATACTTTATCACCAGCCTTTAGAGCCTTTGTGATTGATGCCATGAAAGCATCCAATGCTTTCTTAGAATCCGCTTTTGTCAAACCGGACTCTGCTGCCATAGCGCTGATAAGTTCTGACTTGTTCATAAATTTAAAATTTAATAATTAATATGTTACACAAAAAATATCTGCAATAGAATTTCACAAAGCTCTACAAAAATAGAGCAATATTTCTGAATATCAAATAAAAACATTAAAAAAAGATTGGATTTTGGCGAAAAAAAAGGAATAGAAAGTCGTTTTTCTGTTATAGAACAGAATTTATTCGTATTTTTGCCGAATAAAGCGAAAATAGGCTGCACCTCAACATAATCAAGCGAGCTTGCTTCTGTTTTCGGTTTGCACTATTTTTGCAACTCAATGAATGAAAAAACAGATTATGAATGCCATACCAACAGTTACTAAAAACCTATTAATCATCAATGTACTGGTCTTTCTTGCGACCATTGTTGCTCAAAGTTACGGCCTGGATTTAACCCGTTATCTAGGACTTCACTTTTTTCTTGCTGACAACTTTAATATAGCACAGCTTATCACATACATGTTTATGCATGGTGGATTCACACATCTATTTTTTAACATGTTCGCATTGTGGATGTTTGGTCGTATTCTCGAACAAGTGTGGGGGCCGAAACGTTTTCTGTTTTACTACCTGGTATGTGGCATCGGTGCAGGATTTATACAGGAAATCGTTCAATATGTACATTACGAAATGGTGCTTTCTGCATACACCAGCGTCAACACGGGCTATTCTGTCATTCCGATGGGAGAGTATCTCAACATGATGACTACCGTGGGAGCGTCGGGAGCTATATATGCCATCCTGCTGGGATTCGGAATGTTGTTCCCCAACCAGCCGTTATTTATCTTCCCGCTGCCATTCCCGATCAAGGCCAAGTATTTCGTTATCGGATACGCATTGATTGAACTGTATGCAGGATTTGCCAACAATCCGGGTGACAACGTAGCTCACTTTGCACACTTGGGTGGTATGATATTCGGTTTTATACTGATCATGTACTGGAGAAAAAAAGACAAAGGAAATGGGTACTATTACAACTGATCTTAAAGAAGCTTTTCGGAGAGGGAATATTTATATCCAACTGATTTATATCAACGTAGCCGTCTTCGTGGTCACTACGCTGACGGAAGTTATTTTGCAGCTATTCAACCGTAGTCTTGGAGGGGCATTTGAATGGTTGGAGCTTCCTGCTTCATTTACCCAATTCATCATACAGCCTTGGTCACTGTTCACATACATGTTTATGCATGCAGGTTTTCTGCATATTCTGTTCAACATGCTATGGCTATATTGGTTTGGCGCATTGTTCCTGATGTTCTTCTCTGCAAAGCATTTGCGGGGAGTTTATATATTGGGCGGTATTTGCGGCGGATTGCTGTACATGGTAGCATATAACGTTTTTCCTTATTTCCGTCCGATGGTTGACTACTCATTTATGCTGGGAGCATCTGCTTCTGTGCTTGCTATTGTAGCTGCGACCGCATATCGTGAACCGAACTATCCGATACGATTATTCCTATTTGGCACAATACGACTGAAATATCTGGCACTGATTGTTATCGGTACTGATTTACTGTTCATCACATCCAGCAATGCAGGTGGACATATCGCCCATTTGGGTGGCGCATTAGCAGGAGTCTGGTTTGCAGCCGGACTGAGTAAAGGCAGAGACATTACATCCTGGATTAATAAGATTCTGGATGCTATCGTTTCAGTATTCAGTTTCAAGCCTCGCAAACCCAAAATGAAAGTGCATTATGGCAACAGTCGTCAGAAAGACTACGACTACAACGCCCGCAAGAAAGTTCAGTCAGAAGAAATAGATCGCATCCTCGATAAACTAAAAAAATCGGGATACGAAAGCCTGACTACGGAAGAAAAGAAAAGTCTTTTCGATGCGAGCAAACGATAATATAGAAATATGGGAATAAGGCATATTGGCAGATTCGTCGCTTATCTGATCTTAGCGGTCAACATCTTCTTCATAGGTTTGTTGCTTCTTACCGCTTACAGCCCGTATATTAAGCCGGCCGCACATCCCGTGGAGTCCTGTTTCGGACTGGCATTTCCTATCTTTCTGGTGATTAATATTTGTTTTCTGGTCTTTTGGCTTATTATCCAGAATTATAAGTTTGCATTAGTCACATTGGTTAGTCTTCTTCTATGCTATCCGCAGATACGGACCTATTTTCCTATCAATTTCCATACGGACAAGCTACCGGAGAACAGTTTCAAAGTTTTATCATACAATATAATGGGATTCGATGGAGCCGTTAAGAAAGACGGCGAGAACCCTATTTTAAATTATCTGAAGAACAGTGGAGCAGACATCCTATGCTTGCAGGAGTACCAGACCATTGAATCTTCTCATTATCTCAGCCAGAAAGATGTAGAGAAAGCCCTGAAAGATTATCCCTATCATAAGATTCAAACTGTAGGAAGCGGAAAAGGGCATACCAACCGGATAGCCTGTTATTCCAAATATCCCATACTTTCATCCCGCAGATTGGATTATGCCAGCGAATACAATGGCTCTGCGGTTTATGAGCTAAAAATAGGGGAAGATACCGTAATGCTTATCAACAACCATCTGGAATCTAATAAACTGACGAAAGAAGATAAAGTTGTCTATGAAAGTATGCTCAAATCCCCCGAAACAAAAAAGGTGAAAAGTGGTGCCCGCCTGCTTATCCGCAAACTGGCAGAAGCTTCTGCCATTCGTGGTTCGCAAGCCGACAGCATCGCACAAGAAATTGCATCGTCACAGCATCCTTACATCATCGTATGCGGTGACTTTAACGATACGCCCATTTCCTATGCCCACAGAGTTATCGGTCAAGGGCTAAATGACACTTTCACCCAATCGGGTCGCGGACTGGGTGTCTCTTACAATCAAAACAAATTCTACTTCCGGATTGACAATATCCTGGCAAGTAAAAACCTAAAGCCTTATAACTGTACGGTAGACCGATCTATAAAAGAGTCTGATCATTATCCAATCTGGTGTTATCTGAAGAAAAAAGAATAAAGAAAAAAAAGATTAATATCTAATACTTAAAACTATGTTTAAGAAGTGTATTTTTATTTTAGCTACAAGTTGTATGATGTACTCCTGTACCACACAAACGGAAACGAATCCGTTTCTGTCTGAGTTCCAAACCGAACATGGCGTACCGCCCTTCGATAAAATTAAACTGGAACATTACGAACTCGCCTTTTTGAAAGGGATCGAAGAACAAAACGCGAATATCGATGCAATAGTGACTAATTCTGAAGCACCTACTTTTGAAAATGTAATCGTTGCTCTCGACAATAGCGCTCCGATACTGGACCGGGTTAGTGCAATTTTCTATAATATGACGGATGCCGAAAAGACACCCGGACTGAATGAACTGTCCATTAAAATAGCTCCTACATTATCAGAACACAGCGATAATATTTCACTGAATCAGGAACTCTTTAAAAAAGTAAATGCCGTATACCAACAAAAAGAATCTTTGAAACTGACCACTGAACAAGAGCGCCTGTTGGAAGAGACTTATAAAGACTTTGTTCGTTCCGGTGCAAACCTTTCTCCGGAAAAGCAGGCACGTCTGCGTGAAATCAACAAACAGTTGTCCACATTAGGTCTTACATTCAGCGATAATATTCTGAATGAAAACAACGCTTTCAAACTATACATCGACAAAGAAGAAGATCTTGCCGGACTGCCCGAATGGTTCCGTCAAAGCGCAGCAGAAGAAGCAAAAGCAGACGGTCAGGAAGGAAAATGGTTGTTCACTTTGGGGAATGCCAGCCGACTTCCGTTTCTGCAATACTCAGACAACCGCCCGTTACGTGAACAGATATACAAGGCTTATATCAATCGCGGCAACAACAATGACAAGAACGATAACAAGAAAATCATTACAGATATTGTCAGCCTGCGTCTTGAGAAAGCACAATTACTGGGTTTTGACTGTTATTCCAATTTTGTTCTGGATAACACAATGGCTAAAAATTCCGCTACTGTAATGGATTTCCTGAATAACCTGTGGAGCTACTCTTTGCCAAAAGCAAAAGCCGAAGCTGCTGAATTGCAAAAGATCATGGATAAAGAAGGCAAAGGAGAAAAACTGGAAGCATGGGACTGGTGGTATTATACTGAAAAGCTTCGCAAAGAGAAGTACAATCTTGAAGAAGATGAAATCAAGCCTTACTTTAAACTGGAAAACGTACGTGAAGGAGCTTTTGCAGTTGCCAACAAGCTCTATGGCATTACATTAACGAAGCTGAATGGTATTCCTGTATATCATCCTGATGTAGAAGTGTTCGAAGTAAAAGATGCAGATGGCTCTCATATGGGTATCTTCTATGTAGACTATTTCCCGCGTCCAGGCAAGAGCGGTGGTGCATGGATGAGCAATTATCGTGAACAACAAGGCGATATTCGTCCGTTGGTATGCAACGTATGCAGTTTCACCAAACCTGTAGGCGACACTCCGTCATTGCTGACAATTGACGAGGTAGAAACTCTGTTCCATGAATTTGGGCACGCTCTGCACGGATTACTGACTAAATGTAACTATAAAGGTATTTCCGGAACAAATGTTGTGCGTGACTTTGTTGAATTGCCCTCCCAGATAAATGAACATTGGGCTACTGAACCGGAAGTACTGAAAATGTATGCTAAGCATTATCAGACAGGAGAGACCATTCCCGACAGCCTTATCGAAAAAATTCTGAATCAGAAAACCTTCAATCAAGGCTTCATGACCACAGAATTACTGGCTGCTGCCATTCTGGATATGAATCTGCACAACCTGACTGACACCAAGAATCTGGATGTATTGGCATACGAGAAAGAAGCCATGGATCAATTGAATCTTATCCCTGAAATAGCCCCGCGTTATCGTACCACCTACTTCAATCATATCATCGGTGGTTATGCTGCAGGCTACTACAGCTATTTATGGGCAAACGTATTGGATAATGATGCTTTCGAAGCTTTCAAAGAGCATGGTATCTTCGACAAAAAGACAGCAGATCTTTTCCGGTATAATGTTCTTGAAAAAGGTAATAGCGAAGACCCGATGACACTTTACAAGAATTTCCGTGGTGCTGAACCTCAACTGGAGCCAATGTTAAAAAATCGTGGAATGAAGTAAAATTAGTGCCATACAAAGGCAGCAAAATCATTGCCAGATGCAAATATTTGAGTTCCTTTTACTTCCGAATGTGAAAAAAAAACTATATTTGCAGCCTTGTACACTATAGAAATCAATTAATAAAGTAATCATAATAAACTAAAAGTAACATGCAAAACAAAGGATTTGTAAAGGTTTTTGCAATTTTGCTCACACTGGTGTGTGTGTTCTACCTTTCCTTCTCTTTTGTGACTCGCCATTATAACAATAAGGCAAAAGAGTACGCAAAAGGCGATCTGAAGTTAGAGCAGGACTACCTGGATTCTCTGTCAAACGAGAAAGTGTGGTTCGGCAATTGGACACTGAAACAGTGTCGCGAGATGGAGATCAGTTTAGGTTTGGACTTAAAGGGTGGTATGAACGTTATCCTTGAAGTTTCTGTTCCCGATGTAATCAAAGCATTGGCGGACAATAAAACCGACGAAGCATTCAACCAAGCATTGGCAACTGCCGCCAAACAGGCTATTAGCAGCCAGGATGACGTCATTACCCTGTTTGTGAGAGAGTATCACAGAATAGCTCCGGATGCACGTCTTTCTGAACTTTTCGCCACTCAACAGTTAAAAGACAAAGTTAACCAAAAGACTCCCGACGCTGAAGTAGAAAAAGTACTGCGCTCGGAAGTAAAAGCCGCAGTTGATAACTCATACAATGTACTCCGTACTCGTATCGACCGCTTTGGTGTGGTTCAGCCCAACATTCAGAGTCTGGAAGACAAGATGGGACGTATCATGGTGGAACTTCCGGGTATCAAAGAGCCAGAGCGTGTAAGAAAATTACTACAAGGCTCTGCTAATCTGGAGTTTTGGGAAACATACAACGCAAAGGATGTTGCACCTTATCTGCAAGCTGCCGATAACAAACTGCGCAGCATTTTAGCTAATGAAGCACCGGCTGACAGTGTAGCCGTTGACAGCACTGCTGCTCCGGTTGTGGCACAAGCTACCAGCACTGCCGATAGTCTTGCTGCAGCATTGAAAGGTGAAAGCAAAACACAATCTGTCGATCTTGCACAAATCAAGAAAGAACATCCGTTGCTGGCTGTTCTGCAAATTAACTCCAGCGGACAAGGCCCCGTTGTAGCTTATGCTAATTATAAGGATACAGCTGATATCAACAGATATCTTTCTATGAAAGAAATCCAGTCTGAACTTCCGAAAGATCTCCGTCTGAAATGGGGTGTCTCTGCTTATGAATACGATCCTAAAGGACAGACTTTCGAACTTTACGCTATTCGTTCAACCGAACGTAACGGACGTGCTCCGTTGGAAGGTGACGTTGTGGTAAGCGCTAAAGACGAATACGATCAATTTGGTAAACCTGCTGTAAGTATGTCTATGAACACAGACGGTTCACGTCGCTGGGCTCAGTTGACTAAGCAAAACATTGGTAAGAGCATCGCTATCGTATTGGATGGTTATGTATATTCTGCACCGAATGTAAATACTGAAATTACAGGTGGTAACTCACAAATTACCGGTCACTTCACTCCTGAGCAAGCAAAAGACTTAGCGAACGTATTGAAGTCAGGTAAGATGCCGGCTCCTGCACGTATCGTTCAGGAAGATATCGTAGGTCCGTCTTTGGGACAAGCTTCTATCAACGCCGGTGTATTCTCATTCATCGTTGCATTGATTCTGTTGATGGTTTATATGTGCACTATGTACGGTTTCATCCCGGGTATGGTTGCCAATGGTGCACTGGTATTGAACATGTTCTTTACATTGGGTATCCTCTCATCCTTCCAGGCGGCCTTGACAATGTCCGGTATTGCCGGTATGGTGTTGGCACTGGGTATGGCCGTGGATGCTAACGTATTGATTTACGAACGTACTAAAGAAGAATTGCGTGCAGGCAAGGGTGTGAAAAAGGCTCTTGCAGACGGTTATTCAAATGCATTCTCAGCTATCTTCGACTCTAACTTAACTTCTATTATTACAGGTGTAATCCTGTTCAACTTCGGTACAGGTCCTATCCGTGGTTTCGCCACGACTTTGATTATCGGTATCTTGATTTCATTCTTTACCGCTGTGTTTATGACACGTTTGGTTTATGAGTACTTCATGAATAAAGATAAATGGTTGAACCTGACCTTCTCTTCTAAGATCTCCAAGAACTTGATGGCGAATGTACATTTTGACTTCATGGGTGGCAACAAGAAGTGGTTGACAATTACAGGTGTTATTCTTGTAATCTGTATCGGTTCACTCTTTGTACGCGGCCTAAGCCAAAGTATCGACTTCACAGGTGGACGTAACTTCAAGGTACAATTTGAGAATGCGGTAGAACCAGAACAAGTACGCGAGTTAATCTCCAGTAAATTTGGTGACGCTAACGTTAGTGTAATCGCTATCGGTACAGATAAGAAAACTGTACGTATCAGTACAAACTATCGTATTGAAGAAGACGGTAACAATGTTGACTCTGAAATAGAAGCATATCTCTATGAGACATTGAAGCCCGTATTAACGCAAAACATTACTCTGGAAACATTTATCGATCGTGAAAACCATACTGGTGGTAGTATCGTCAGCTCACAGAAAGTAGGTCCGAGTATTGCAGATGATATCAAGACTTCGGCTATGTGGTCTGTAGTGCTTGCTTTGATTGCTATTGGTCTGTACATCTTGATTCGTTTCCGTAACATTGCATATAGTGTAGGTTCTGTAGCTGCACTGACAAGTGATACATTGATGATCCTGGGTGCTTATTCTCTCTGCTGGGGCTGGATGCCATTCTCACTGGAAATTGACCAAACATTCATCGGTGCTATTCTGACAGCTATCGGTTACTCTATCAATGACAAGGTGGTAATCTTCGACCGTGTACGTGAGTTCTTCGGCTTGTATCCGAAACGTGACAGAAAACAACTGTTCAACGACTCATTGAATACAACTCTGGCACGTACTATCAATACTTCATTGAGTACATTGATTGTGTTGCTGTGTATCTTCATCCTTGGTGGTGATTCTATCCGCAGCTTCGCATTCGCAATGATTCTCGGTGTTGTAATTGGTACATTGTCTTCTTTGTTCGTTGCATCTCCTATCGCATACATGATGTTGAAGAACAAAAAAATAGCTGAACCGGCTGCTGAAGTAGCTAAATAAGGACTATACAAGTTAACGATAAAAAAGGGAAGTCGATTCGTTCGACTTCCCTTTTTGTTTTGTAGTCCCGAGGGGAATCGAACCCCTATCTAAAGTTTAGGAAACTTCTATTCTATCCGTTGAACTACAGGACCAGCAACATTTGCGGTTGCAAAGATAAGGCATTCTCTCGATTTTACAAGGCCGGACAGATCTTTTATCGAGAAGTCAAGAAAATACAGTCAACACAAGATTTTATCAAAGTGTAAAGTCAAATCTGCTTCATGCCGCATTTATTTAGGCAATACATCTTACATTTAGTCAATACACACATTACTAAAACAAATGATAATATGCAACTTTTATACCTCCAAGTCAGACACATAGTCAGAGTTTTGTTCACTCCAAATATCAAAAAACACTCATTTCTCAATTCTTTTAGTACACAATCACAGATTAACTCGAAAAGATTTTGCCAAGTCGCATAACTTTCCGACATTTGCAAACGCGCCTATAAAAAGCGTAGTACTTTTTGTAAGTACCCCAACCAACATGAGAACAGATTTTAAGTGATCCTATAAATTAATCATAGTAATACGAAATTATGGCAAACGACATGATGGTAAAAGAACTGGATCAAGTGGTAGTCCGCTTTTCCGGAGACTCCGGCGATGGTATGCAGCTCGCCGGCAACATCTTTTCAACAGTATCGGCTACGGTGGGAAATGACATCAGTACTTTCCCCGACTATCCCGCAGATATCCGCGCACCGCAAGGCTCTCTGACCGGCGTATCAGGTTTCCAGGTACACATCGGCGCCAGCAAAGTATTCACCCCGGGTGATAAATGCGACGTATTGGTAGCTATGAATGCTGCCGCATTGAAAACACAGTACAAGTTTGCTAAGTCTACTGCTTGCATCATTATCGACACAGACTGTTTCCAAGCTTCCGATTTACAGAAAGCCGCTTTCAAGACTGACAATCCTATCGAAGAAATGGGTATCAAGCAAGATGTTATTGCTGCTCCTATTTCTCAAATGGTGAAAGACTGTCTGGCAGAAACAGGTATGGACAACAAAACAATGCTGAAATGCCGCAACATGTTCGCTCTCGGCCTGGTATGCTGGTTGTTCAATCGTGATCTGAAGATTGCAGAAGATTTCCTTAGAGAAAAGTTTGCAAAAAAGCCGGAAATAGCAGAAGCCAACATCAAAGTGATTCACGCCGGCTACAACTATGGTCACAATACGCACGCTTCCGTAGCACATACTTATAAAATAGAAAGTAAGATAAAGACGCCCGGAATATACATGGATATCATGGGCAACAAAGCTACAGCCTACGGTTTCATTGCTGCTGCTGAAAAAGCAGGTCTAAAGTTATTCCTCGGGTCTTACCCCATCACTCCGGCTACGGACGTATTACATGAACTCTCCAAACATAAATCCTTAGGTGTCATTACCGTTCAGTGCGAAGATGAGATTTCCGGTTGTGCTACGGCTATCGGTGCTTCTTTTGCAGGTGCATTGGCTGTGACTACCACTTCCGGTCCGGGTATCTGCCTGAAATCAGAGGCTATGAACCTGGCAGTGATTACAGAACTTCCTCTGGTTGTTCTGGACGTACAGCGCGGTGGCCCTTCCACAGGTTTGCCGACTAAATCGGAACAAACGGACTTGTTGCAGGCTTTATTTGGCCGTAACGGTGAGAGCCCAATGCCGGTTATTGCTGCAACCTCACCGACAAACTGCTTCGATGCAGCCTATGCAGCTTGTAAGATGGCTTTGGAACACATGACTCCGGTGGTTCTGTTGACAGACGGTTTCGTAGCCAACGGTTCCGGTGCATGGAAGCTGCCGAATCTGGATACATATCCTGAAATCAAACCTCAGTATGTTACTCCTGAAATGAAGGATAACTATACTCCCTATAAACGCAATCCTGAAAACCAAGTACGTTACTGGGCTGTTCCGGGACAAGAAGGCTATACTCATATTCTCGGTGGTCTGGAAAAAGACAGCAACACTGGTGCTATCTCTACCGATCCTGAAAACCACAATCTGATGTGCCACCTACGTGCAGAAAAAGTTGCAAAGATTGCTGTACCTGATGTAGAAGTACAAGGCTGTGCAGATGATGCAGACCTGCTGATTGTAGGTTTTGGCGGTACTTACGGACATTTGTATTCTGCTATGGAAGAGATGAACAAAGTCGGACAAAAAGTAGCTTTAGCTCACTTCTCTTATATCAATCCGCTGCCTAAAAATACGGCTGAGGTATTGAAGAAATACAAGAAAGTGGTAGTTGCCGAACAGAACTTGGGACAATTTGCCGGTTATCTCCGTATGAAGGTAGATAATTTCACTCCGTATCAATTCAATGAAGTCAAGGGACAGCCGTTCGTAGTAAGCGAATTGGTGGCTGCCTTCACCGAGATTTTAAATAAATAATAACCCCGTAAAGTATCGAAAGACATGAGCGAATATACAGCTAAAGATTTCAAAAAAGGACAGCCTCGTTGGTGTCCGGGTTGCGGTGACCACTTCTTCTTGAATTCACTGCACAAAGCGTTGGCAGAAATCGGTGTTAAGCCTTGGGAAACTGCCGTTATTTCGGGTATCGGTTGCTCCAGCCGTCTACCTTATTATATGAATACGTATGCGATGCAGACTATCCACGGACGTGCTGCCGCCATCTCTACCGGATGTAAAGTAACCAATCCTAACCTGAGCGTTTGGCAGGTTTCAGGTGATGGTGACGGTCTGGCTATCGGTGGTAACCACTTTATCCATGCTATCCGTCGCAATATAGATATCAACATTCTGTTGCTGAACAACCGCATCTACGGTCTGACAAAAGGACAATATTCTCCGACTTCTCCCCGTGGCTTCGTCAGCAAATCCTCTCCTTATGGTACGGTAGAAGATCCGTTCCACCCAGCTGAACTCTGCTTTGGTGCCCGTGGACGTTTCTTTGCACGTTGTGTAGCTACGGATGGTCCCGGCACAGGAGAAGTTCTGAAGGCTGCTGCTAATCATAAAGGAACTGCTGTGTGTGAGATTTTGCAACACTGCGTTATCTTCAATGACGGAACCTACGACTCTGTATACAACAAAGACGGACGTGCCAAGAATGCCATCTACCTGGAACACGGTAAGCCAATGCTTTTCGGTGAGAACAAAGAGTTTGGCTTGATGCAGGAAGGCTTCGGACTGAAAGTTGTGAAGTTAGGCGAGAACGGTATCACAGAAAAGGATATCCTCGTTCATGATGCACACTGCATGGATAATACATTGCAACTGAAATTGGCTCTGATGGAAGGTCCTGACTTCCCGGTTGCTCTCGGTGTAATCCGTGACGTGGAAGCTCCGACTTATGACGATGCTGTAATGGAACAGATTGAAGAAGTATCGGCAAAGAAGAAGTACCATAACTTCAAGGAACTGTTGATGACGAATGATATTTGGGAAGTAAAGTAAGCGAATACACTATTCCTTTTCGACAAAAGCCTCATTACCGCTACTATTATATAGTACGGTAATGAGGCTTTTTGGGAATAATGCAAATGGTAACTTTGTTCACTCCACACGGTAACTCCATTTACATGCCAAGGTAAAGACCGTTACACGCCAAGGTAAAGGTCGTTACAATAAGGGGTAAAGGCCGTTACATACGGCGGTAAATTCTTTTACATCTTATGATAAGCATTCGGTAAATACTATTAGCTGATTATCAACAAACTAACAAGAAAGTCATCAGCAACCTTTGATTCACATCTTTTCCGCAAAGAATCAATTCCGTCAACAGATAATCCCAAATATCATATACAATTTTGGGATTTAAACTTTAAAAGCCTATATTTGCCCTAAAATAAAGCAAGATGAAAACAAAACACTTATTCTGGATATTCCTGTTAATATCCGTAATCAGCTTCACGAGCTGTGATGACGACAAATCAGAGAACAACACTCCAACACCGTTCCGGATTGATAAGCAATCTTACGAAGTCATGCAGGGTGGATACGTTCATATATATATCAATAATGGCAGCGGTAAGATAGATTTCTCGATAGGAAACCCTCAGATAATTAGCGCCAGCTATCAGGAAGGCACATCCGACAATAGCTGTTTAGGAATCATCCGTATAGAGGGGAAACAAAAAGGAGAAACAAAAATCACCCTTACAGACCCGGTAACACATGAAACGGAAATCCTGCAAGTGAAAGTAATTGACCGCTATCTGGTATATGCCATAGAAGAGAGCAATCATCCCGCACTAAAATCGGGAATCGTGATGTATTTAGTCAATAATGAAAAGCGAGAGTGCTATTTCTTCCCTTACGCTGATTCAAAGCACAAAGTTTCGGATCACCTCATTGCCAAAGGTACCTACAGCTTCTCGTCAAAAACAGAACATGCCACGGAAGTTTCATCTTCTACTGATGCCATACCTTATCTCACATTGAGCTATCCGGCCGATGCAAAAGGAAACTTTACAGATGCAACAATTCCGCCCACACCGCATGATTTCAAGTTTGAAATGGAAAACGGTACCACGAGCTATGTCGTACTTAACCTTATACAACGCTATCTGGATGTAGATTGGAAAGAACTTACCCCCAAAGACGCTTCTACAAGAAGTGACATTATCATAAATCCTCTTTTGACAATGACGGTGGATGATACCGACTATTCCATCACTGGGACATTCAACACCATTCCGGCAATTCCGGAAGGAATATTGGAATAGCTGCGCCCTCAAAGATTTTTCTGCCCTTTCTCTTTGATAATAAAAGAATTAGTGTATATTTGCATCAGGCATACATTAACCTTTAACATCACTGTACTATGGGTAGAAGATTAATCTTTGACCGGTTTTCGCAGCAAGCTCTCCAGACCTTGCACCGGTATCGTGCCGTAATGTTCAGTCCCACCCTTTATTCATGTTTTTAGTTCGCGAGTGATATTTATTTTCAGTCATTTACTAAACATGAATAGATTATGGATAATAGACCTACCATAGCCGAGGTACAAGAATGGGTACTGAAGCTACACAACACGTGTGAGCAAACCATCACAAACGAAGAGCGCAAGGAACAGCATAAATATGCCGTCATGGTGCAACGCCCGCAGGACAAGAAGTTCCTGGTGAAAATGCTGGATGAATCTTCGCAGATACGTGATCGCAAAAAACTTGCCGCCCGAATTAAGACTCTGATAGACCGCTATGGAGTACCTGAATTCCTGAATAAGCGGGATACTTTCCTCTTTAAAATGTACCAAGCCTTCGGACATCATTTCGATTTCATTGCCATACCTATTATAAAGAAACGCTTACGCATGGATACATCTAAAGTTATCCTTGATGAAGCGCGTCCCAAGTTAACCCGACACCTGTCCGAACGTGCACAACAAAAGGTTGGACAAAATGTAAACCTACTGGGTGAAGTCGTTTTAGGCAATGGGGAAGCAGATCACCGTTACCATCATTACCTGGAAGCATTGGAAGCTCCGGATATTAACTATATCTCCGTAAAGATATCCGGCATCTACGCCCAGACGCATGCCTTGAATTATGAAGAGAGTTTCCCGGAACTGGTGAAACGCATGTCCGCTCTTTACCAAAAAGCAATAGACTTCCCGCATACAGATGAAAACGGAGTGAAACGTGCGAAGTTTGTCAATCTGGATATGGAAGAATATAAAGATTCACACTTTACTTTACGCCTGTTTAAAACTGTACTAAGCAAACCGGAATTCAAAAACTATTCAGCCGGCATCGTTATACAAGCTTATCTGCCCGATGCTTATGATTTCCAGACGGAATTACTGGAATTTGCAAAGGCACGCGTGGCAAAGGGAGGTGCACCACTCAAAATGCGCCTTGTAAAAGGTTGCAATCTGGAAATGGAAACCGTGATTTCTTCCTTGCGCGGCTGGCCCACCCCCATACTTTCCACAAAAACGGAAGTAGATGCAAACTACCTGCATATTCTGGAACGCGCCCTGCTGCCCGAAAATGCAAAAGCGTTGCACATCGGAGTGGCTTCGCATAACCTGTTCACAATAGCCTACGCTTATCTGTTGAGCCAGAAAAACAACAGTTCAGAGTATATGACATTTGAGATGTTGGAAGGTATGGCCGACCATGTATGGCGTGCACAGTCGCAACTGGGTAATCACATCATACTATATGCACCGGTAGTGAAAGATGAACACTTCCTGAATGCAGTCTCTTATCTGGTGCGCCGCATGGACGAAAATACAGCTCCGGATAACTTCCTCACTCATTCATTCAATCTGAAACCGGGAACTGACACCTGGAATTTCCTGCAAAAACAGTTTGAAGAAGCATATCACAAGAAAGATAGCGTTTCTCATATTCCTACGCGCACGCAGAACAGGCTTTTACCGTATTCTCCCGTCCCCCCATCCGACGTGATGAAAAACGAACCGGATACGGATTTTGATCTGCCTCAAAACCAGGAATGGGTACGAAAGATCTTTGCCAAATGGAAAAAGTCTTCCGCCGATACTCCGGAAATCATTCCTCTGCAAATAGGAACCGAAAACATCGTCTGTGAAAAACGCCATAAGTACATGGACCGCTGCCAGAATGATGAAGTATGTATTTGCGAAATGTCGCAAGCCAATACGGAACAAATAAAGCAAATCATCGGCATTGCAGAGAAAGATCCCGCAGGTTGGCGAAACACTACCTTAGAGGAACGTCATAGAATCATGTTCGAAGCAGCCAATCGCCTGGGTGATATGCGCGGAGACCTGATAGGCAGCATGTGTGCTGTAACAGGTAAAACAGTGGTAGAAGGCGATGTGGAGGTATCCGAAGGTATCGACTACGCCCGCTTCTATACCGCAACAATGAAAAAGTTCGCCGCACAGCATGATGTGGACATCACCTCCAAAGGAACGATCCTCGTCATTTCGCCGTGGAACTTCCCATGTGCCATTCCTATCGGCGGCATTGTAGCCGGATTGGCCGGTGGCAATACCGTGATACTGAAACCCGCAACAGTAGCTGCTCCTGTAGCATGGCTATTTGCCAAGGCTTTCTGGGATGCAGGAGTGCCCAAAGAAGCATTGCAAGTCATTATCACCGACCGTGAAGCACTGAAAGAGTTGACCACAGCTCCGGCTATCAAGCATATCATCCTGACAGGAGGTACGGATACGGCCCAAAGCATTGCACGTACCAACCCGTCTACCCCACTTTCTGCCGAAACCGGTGGAAAAAATGCTATTATCCTTACAGCCTCGGGCGACCGTGATCATGCCATTATGAATATCGTTGCTTCTGCTTTCGGAAATGCGGGGCAAAAGTGCTCAGCATGTTCCCTACTGCTTGTAGAACGCTCTGTATACGAAGACAAGAACTTCCAGGATAAGCTGAAGGATGCCGCCACCAGTATGAAAGTAGGCAGTGTATGGGAAGCCGGTAACGTAGTAGGCCCCATGATTACCAACCGGAACGACAAGTTACTGCAAGCCCTTACACTGGAACCCGGCGAGTCCTGGCTGGTTCCACCTAAGTTTATTGACGAAAAGCAATACATCCTCGCCCCTACGGTGAAATGGGGAGTAAAACCGGACAGTTATTCATTCCGCACAGAATTGTTCGGTCCCATGTTAAGTGTGGCTTGTATTGACAATCTTCAACAGGGAATAGAGTTGGTGAACAGCCTGGACTACGGTTTGACTTCCGGTCTGCAAAGCCTGGATGAAAACGAACAAAAACTCTGGAAGGACTCCATTCTGGCAGGTAATCTTTATATCAATCGTGGTATCACAGGTGCTATTGTCAACCGCCAACCTTTCGGTGGGATGAAACTGTCTGCTTTCGGTGGTGGTGTAAAAGCAGGCGGACCGAACTATTGCGCCTGCCTTGTGAAGATTACCGACAAACCGGAAAGTAATACGGATTATAAGCAAAGTTATCCTCATGCTTATGAAGAAGAATTTGCGCATGCACGGGATATCAATAAGTTATATGGCGAACAGAATGCATTCCGTTATCTGCCATTAAAGAATATGGTGCTCCGCCTTTTCCCGGGAGATAGTAACGAAGAAGCGGAAATGATTGCACTTGCTGCAAAGCTCTGCCACACACCACTGACTATCAGCTTTGACCCGAATGATGATCGCACGACTGCATTATCATCTACCGGTTGTACACTAAAGAAAGAAACATTGGATGAATTCCTCAAAACAATGAGGACCTATGAACGCATCCGCACTTGTGGCGCTGATATTCCGATGGAAATGTATGAAGAGGCGGCTCGTAGAAACAAATACATTGCCACGGCAAAACCTGTGAAAAATGGACGTGTAGAGTTGATACATTATATTAAAGAGCAAAGCATCTCCTTCGAATACCATCGATATGGCAGCATTCTGGATGTGCCTCCCGTAGAATAACAATTAAAAAGACGTGGTCCGGCTTGCCTGTCGAAAAGCGGACAGGTCAGGCCACGCTCATTCCTCGTTCTCCACCGGCAATGGCAAAGAAACTGTAAATTCGCTATATTTTCCTTCCACACTCTCCACACTGACGTATCCTCCATGTTCACGAGCCACATTCATCACATAGTTCAGCCCCAAGCCGAAGCCGGATACTTTCTTCTTCGCATCCTCATTCCGGGTAATTACGCGTTCAAACTTATCAAATACAATCCGTTGAGCCGCAAGCGGAATACCGATTCCATTATCCCGCACCTTGATCTGAGTATACTGCCCGGAAAGGCAGGAAGTAATCTGTATATCTATCGTATCCTTAGAGTATTTCACAGCATTGTCTATCAGGTTACTTAAAGCCTCTTTCAGATATTCTTCATCAGCACAGACTCCCTCTTCCTGTAAATCCACCTGAAATGTAATAGGCTTTTCTGCCTTAGCAGTGAACGTGTGTACCAACTCATCCACCATAGGATGAAGTTGAATCCAGTTCTTGTCCAGCAATAATTGTCCATGTTCCAACTTAGAGATAGTCAGTACTTTATTGGCAAGTGCAAGCAAATGCTGAGCCTCCGCCTCCAGTATGTCGAAATGTTTTTCTTTCTTCTCAGGTTTATCATCTACTTTTCCACTACGAAGCACTTTGAGGCCAATCAGAATGGAACTGATCGGATTCTTCATGTCATGAACCATAGCATAAGAGAAATCCTCACGCATTCGTGCCAGTTCGTCTTGCCGACGAATAATATCCACCTGCTTACGTATGGCAAATAATAGAAGTCCTAAAGCCACTATGGTTCCGAAGAACATATAAAGCAGCTTGCCGATGAACCCCGCACGAAGATTCTGGATGTAAGCATGTACTCCTTGAGTATCATTCACAGGGCACACGAAAGTATAGTGCTGTTCCAATAGCTTCCGATAATCAGAAAAATACCGTAAATCCTGTTTCAATACGATGGAATCACTGTGTAAAGATACTGTATCCAAACGGAACTTGATCCGCTTCAAATTCACTTCATCCAGTTCATGACGGAAAAAGGTAGCCAAATCCTTAGTTCGTCCGGCTTCAAATGCATCCGTCGCACGGCCGTAAGCTTCGTGAATATTACGTATCACTTGCTGCCGGTTCAGTCCGAAACTTCGTCCCACCCAATTTCCAAGTAAGTACAGAACAGCAGCAGTTGCAGTTATTGTAAGGAGTATATAATACGACTTTTTCATCAAGCATTCTATATTTCAGGCAAATATAGATAAACTTTTCTTTTCATCTTAACATAAAGATAACATTCTGATAACCTAAATTAATTTCATACTCTTGTTATCTTTGCAGCGTAGAAATCAGTAAAAAGAAATTATGGAAAAAAAAGAAGCAAATAAGGAACCATTCAATCGCCCGGATGGAGTGGAAGTGAAACTCACGGCAAAGTCTATCAACATAAAAGGATTTCTGTTTTTTTTCATTCTGTTCCTGACAGGCAGCTATCTGTTTGTTTATGTATGGGATGAACCTTCATCCTATAGTGCCGGTCGTTTATTGGGTACCGCTGTAAAAGGAATCAGTAGTCCCCAAGTTATGCTTTGCATATTTTTACTCCTCGTGTTTTATATACTAATCCAGGCAGGGATTCTTTACTGGTTTAGCGGAAAGGACAAAAAGCTCCTACACTGGCATTTTGACTGGACTGGAGTAGGATTTTCTCTGACTCGTCCTATTCCATTGAAGTTCTATCGGGTATCCTTATTATTACCGGGCATCTTATTGGGAATGATGCCTGCAATCCATGGATTCTGTACAGGAGAAGCCAACATATTCTTTTTGGGATTATTCGGTATTCTGGGTGGTACGGGAGATTTTCTTTTTTGGTACAGCCTTCGTGCCTTTGATGATGAAGACCTGCTACTGGCCGGCAAAAAAGCTTTTCAGGCCACTATGATAAAGCGCAATTACGGAAAGAATGACTAAAATTCTTCTCCCAATGTATAACAAAAAAGTTCCCTCATACCCAAAAGAGTAGAGAGAACTTTTAATTGTTGGAGAGAAAGACTTATTCAACCTCCATTGTCAATCTATTAACATTTTTATTTAAGGACTTTAATCATTTGTTCTCCACTGGCAAGTACACCTCGTACAACATATACTCCAGCCGGCAAGTCCGACATATCTACAAACTCAACATTCATAACTTGCTTTATCAGAGTACCACTAACAGAGTAGATATAAGCAGTTCCCACCTCTGGTAATACTACTTTCTGAAGTTGGCTGTCATAATATGCTTTCGCACTGCCATCTTCTACTTTATCAATACCTGTCGGTACACCTACAATTACAGCATTAGATGCAGCCGTTTCTACACCGCCAACTACCGCAGTTACTGTATATGAGCCGTCTGCTGCATTTTCAACTGTATAATTGGTAGCTTGAATCCCTTCTTTCAAGAGTGTACCGTCAATGTAAAGATTATAAGTTGTAGCAGGTTCTTCTGCACGGGTAACAGCTTGCTTATCGGCATCCTGCAGAACTGCGGAAATTCGCCAGTTGTAATCTAAATCCTTATTCATAGACTTCAACGTTCTCCAAGTTGTTCCATCAGTAGTAATCAGATTGCCTTTTCCATCTACTGCCGGTCCTTCATCTGTCATATTGGGCTTCACTCCATTAATGTGACTAACATAATATCCTACACAAACTTCATGACCAGCTGGAATTACTACCGGTTTATCCAAACGAACAACATTTTCTCCTGCTACCAGAGTCTTCACATCAACTTCTTGTTCATAAACTAAGTTACGATCATAAAAGACAGCTATGGCAGAAGTCTGCAAATAAACATCACTCAAACTATATTTAATGTGAGTTATATATTTACCTACCTGATCAACCAAATCATCAGCATCATAAGCAATTACAAAGTATCCATATACCCCGCTACTCCTAGTCAATCCAATTGCTTTACTACCGGATGTCTTATCTTGATAGTTCATTTCATTAGCAGCTTCAGGCGATTGCCATGTCAAAGTCAGATTCTTATTCTCCAATGTACCACTCAAACCGTAAGGAGCAGGTGCAAGATTAGGTTGCTTGTATTCAACAGTATAAGTATCAGAAAGAGCAGATTCCCATCCATTTGTATAAACAGCGGATACAGCATATTCATACTTACCGTAGTTCAACGTTGCAGTATACTCCGGATTTTCTGTTTCAGTAGCCAATGAACCGTTGCAATAAACACGGAAGTTCTTTATAGTAGGCTTATTATCAGTTGCACGAGTTGCAACAACACCATTTACTCCAAAGGCTGTTGCCGATTTCAAATCAGAAAATGATCTGCCTGACATACTTTCAAGTGGAACCATTTGATTATTAACAGGTGCTGTCTTCCTAAGTGTAGTCGTAGCAGCCTTTTGTGAACCTTTCAAACGCACCTGTGCTCCTACTACAAAGTTACTATTAAATTCTGCATCGATCCGGCTGTAAGCAACCCAAGTTGTTCCATCCAAACTAAGCATATCGCCTCCTGTTACACGTGGACCGGCATCAGCAGCAATAGGTTCTTTTCCATCAGCAAACAGAGCAAAGTATCCCACATAAATAGAACTTCCTACAGGTACAGCTACCGGCTCATCGAATGCAACACTAAACATTTCACCTGTTTTGATAGAAGTAGCAGTCTTAGAAGCTAAGATTTTCTTATTGGCAGAGCACAGCACAACTTTCAGTTCCTTAACATCATCCGTTAAGTACAGATTAACACCTGTTATCTCATAATCTGCATAAAGAGCCAACTCTTCTTTGGTAAATTGTGCTCCGACATAAAGATCCACATCTTTTCCATCATTGGTCATCCCCCATTTATATTTGGGTTCACCATAATGTTTCAATTCCATAGGCAAATCTGTATATACATCCCATTTCAAAGACAACTTTCCTTTATCAAAATCAGTTTCAGTAAATGTAGGACGTACATATTCAGCCGGCAATTCAACCATAGCTGTAGCAGAAGCAGAAGCCTTTGAAGAAAGGCCATCTACATAATTTGCCACAACTGTATAAGTATATGTACCTGGAGCTAATTCCTCCGTATAAGTTAAACCTGTTATTCCGGATTTGACTTCCACGCCATCACGATATACGGTATAGTCTTTCACTACCGGAGTCTTAATCTCACTCTGAGCTTCCACATCAGCACTTAGCATCCAGTTTGCATTAGCTGCTGCCTCAATATTAGTCCAACTGGGAACTGTAGTATCAAAATCAGGTTTTGCCGTAGAAGTTGAAATAAAACATGCACCGGAAATAGCCGGTCCACTATCCAGCAATCCAGGGAAAAGATCTGCTGCATGAACCACATAATAACCATAAGACAATTCTGCGCTCGGATCAATAACGTACGGAGTTGTTAAAGCTATTTTAGCCCATTTATGCACTTCCAATGCAGCAATTTCTTCAGCTGGTACCTGCTGAGAATATACAATTTTACTATTCTCAAGAATTACCAAACGCATTTCCGTTACTGCGGAATTCAGCATAACATTAATGGCTGTAATTTTATGATCAGCATAAGAAGCCAATTCATCACTGGAAAATGCATTTACTGCCCATATTTTACGCACTGTACCGGAAGTTCCTCCCATGGCCTTGCCTTTTTCCCCATTACTCCAAGTCAATGTTTTATCAGCAAGAATCGGAGATTTCCAATTCAATGTCGCATTCAAGCCATTAACGACAGTTCTTACATCTACTGCAATCGGACGGGCATCCTCTACAGAAGTATTAGTCAATGATAAAGGGAATGACTTTTCTTCCTTGTCACCATAAACAGCCGACACACAGTAGTCATAAGTACCCTTAGGTTCGTCTTTCAACAAGGTAGCTTTTTCCGTCAGCAAAGCTGTATTTACTTTGGTATCGCCACGATATACATTATATCCGTCAGGTTCTCCTGCAGCAGGTATATCAATATGAGCAGATACCAGGAAATTACCTTTCACCACGTTTTTCCAATTCTTTCCATCATACGAATATAAGTCACCCTTGCCCGTAACACCTGGTACGCGGTCCATAATGCCAACAAAAGTAAGATTCGTACCATGAACAAATTTAGCTGCTACAGTCAATTCTACATCGTCACGCACAGTATAAGGTTCGTCCAACTTGATAGTCTGCATTTCTTTCAGTTTCAGATTCTCAAGATTCACCTTCTGTTCACGTACCACTTTATCATTCTCATACAGTAAAAGGCTAACCTCAAGCACTGCACTGTAATTGCAAAATGAGATAGCATCAATTACTGAACCTTTATATTCTTTAAGATCGTTTTTATCAAAACGGTTAGCAATATAAAGAACAGGAATCTCCCCATTCAAGCTTACTCCGCTCACACCGTTATAAGGTGTATCATTATGCCATTGCATTGTTTTAGCCTCGGCTGGACTTTTCCAATTCAATGATACACTTGCAACCTGACTTTCTCCTCTTAAAGTATGAGGAGCCCCCGTCTGCGCCATAGCAAAGTTGTAACCCAACAATGCAGTCAGCAGAAAAAACATTTTAAAAGTAATATTTCCCATAAGCAATCATTTTATTCCCAAAGAGAGAATACTCCTTTGAGATCGTTAAACAATAATAGGCAAAATTAATGGAAGCCCCCATTTCATCGAAAAAAACCGAATAGACAAATGATGTACAAAACCCTTTTTTGTTATCTTTGTAGCATGAAAAATGCGTTTTTAATATATTTATGTATATTCTTATTACAACAATCTGTTTTAGGAAGTAATTCATATCGATGGAAACCTATCGATGCTTCTTTTGACTCTTTAGGAAAGCAACTCGAGCTGGTGGACTATAAGAATAATGAACGAATGCAGTTTTATCCACTTGTCACACGCATGTACCAGATAGCAAATCTAAAAAACAATAGAAACCTGCAAGCGCGTGCCTTATATTGGGATGCCTGGCTGAAATTTGAAACAAATACCGAAGAAACAGAAACCCTTATAGAAGAAGCATTAGAAAAAGTAGATTCCGTTAATTACACTTATGATCACGCCCGTATTTTCTTCGTTAAGGGAATGCTTTTGGCAAAACATAACAAATACCCACAAGCTTATCGCACATTTAAGAGACAAGAAAATTACTTTAAATCCATAGATGATTTATATAGTCTTGGTTATACATATCTCAATATAGGTTCGATTATGAGAAGAATCGGAGAATACCAAGAAGGATATAAATATTATCTGCAAGCCGACGAAATATTCAAGAAAGGTGGATTCATTGATGATGAAATTAAGAATCGACACAATATAGGAATTAGTCAATATCATCTTGGACACCCACAAAAAGGCATAGAGATATTGACTGCTTTACTTGATGAGAAAATAGCGCAAGAAGACCTTCCTTTCAGAACCGATGTGCTGACCTCACTCTATTTTGTTTCACAAACTCTGCCTGATAAAGAAAAGTACGCGCGCGAAGCATATAAAACCGCTCAAAAAATCACAAATAAGACATCACAAACTTATACTCTCATTAATATGGGAGCATTATACATTTATAAGAATGAGAAAGACTCTGCTCTTTTTTATTTTCAAAAAGCACGCCATTCTGCTGAAGCCAACAAGGATGCCTTTTCAGCCATTCACACTTTATATGGCCTTGCAGAAATATATGATAGGAAAAACTTACCCGACAGTGCTTATCAGTACCTAAAACAGTATTTGCAATATAAAGAAGAAACAACCGGATATGCCAAATCAAATGAAATCAATCAGTATGAAATGAAAATGGCAATCGAACAATATGAGAATGAATTGCATGAAGCTTCCGAGCGTATCGAACTCCATAAAAAATTAACTATAGCCAGCTTCTTAATAGGTTTAATGATTTGCTGCATTATTGGTTATATATTCTGGTTGTCACGAAAGAAGGAAAAGATTGCCAAGCAACTGAAAGAAGCAGAAAATCGCGAACTAAACGAACGCCTTCAACGCCAACAATTACAAAATGAAAAATATCATATGGAGTTAGATCTAAAAAACAGGGAATTGACATCCAACTCCATGATCTCTATTGAAAAGAATCGGGTTCTAAAAGGTTTATTAAAACAAATAGAGGAACTGGAAGGTAGTAAAGAACTGTCTACGCCAGGAGGAAGAACACTAAAACAACAAATTAAATCACACTTGGATACAGAAGACGAATGGATGTTTTTCAAACATCATTTTGAAGAAGTACATCCCGATTTCTTTAAGAAATTATGTTCCATTCATCCCAATTTATCGGAAAATGAACTACGTTTATGTGCATATATACGCACTGGTATGGAAACAAAACAAATTGCACAGATGCTTTCCGTTTTACCGGAAACAATAAATACAGGCCGATACAGAATCCGTAAGAAGATGCAACTCGGACAAGATGTTACACTGGAAAACTATCTGCGGGATATCTAATTTCTATTTTATTTGTTTTATTCATTCTGCTTACCACCAATTTCTGAAGATTGGCAGTAAGCAGCTTGATAATATCTATTCTTTTTCGCCGAATGCCAGATCTCCTGCATCCCCCAACCCCGGAACGATATATGAATGTTCGTTTATCTCCGGGTCAATGGCAGCACACCATATTGTAGTCTTGTCTTCAGGGAATGTTTCAGCAATGTGTTCTACCGCCTGACGGCTGGCAATAATGGAAGCGACATGTATCTCTGACGGATGCCCTTTCGTCAGCATAGCCTGATAGCTCAGTTCCATGCTACTACCTGTTGCCAGCATAGGATCCGTAATAATTAACGTCTTTCCGTCAATACGTGGAGAAGCAATATATTCTATATGAATATCAAACTTCAGCGTATCCTTATACTTTCGGTAAGCGGAAACAAAAGCATTCTCCGCACCGTCAAAATAGCTTAGAAAGCCTTGATGGAAAGGTAGTCCCGCACGCAGGATAGTGCTTAATACCAGTTGGTTATCCGGGGTCTGCACGGGCGCTATTCCCAGCGGAGTCTGGATATTCTTCTGAGAATAGGCGAACTCCTTACTCATTTCATACGCCATAATTTCCCCTATGCGTTCAATGTTTCGGCGGAAGCGAAGGCGGTCGCTTTGTACTTGTACATCCCGGATCTCGGCAACATACTGGTTCAGGATGGAATTTGTCTCGGCAAAATTAATAATTTTCATGATGTGATTTGAATTTATATGCGCAAAGTAAACGATTTCTTGCGCAATTTGCAACATTCAGTTTGCAGATATTGTTATGGAGTTATAAAAGATTTCTCATTAAAGAAAAATTTCTCTAATCAGGTGTTTGTTTCGAAAGAAAATACTACTTTTGTACGCGAAAAACAAGGGGCTGTTTGAAATATAACCCAATTCACACCAATTTCCCCCTTGAAAAAGAGAAGGTAAAAAGATATTAGCAAGAGATTAATAAACCAAATACCAAATTTTAAATCATTAAAAGAAATGGCAAATTTAGATTTAAGCAAGTACGGTATCAAAGACGTGAAGGAAATCATCCACAATCCGTCTTATGATGTACTGTTCGCAGAAGAAACCAAACCAGGTTTGGAAGGTTTTGAAAAAGGTCAGGTAACTGAACTGGGTGCTGTAAATGTTATGACAGGTATTTATACCGGTCGTTCTCCTAAAGATAAATTCTTCGTTAAGAATGAAGCCAGTGAAAACACTGTATGGTGGACTTCTGACGAATACAAAAACGACAACAAACCTTGCTCTGAAGAAGCTTGGGCTGACTTGAAAGCTAAGGCTGTAAAGGAATTGAGCGGCAAACGTCTGTTCGTTGTTGATACTTTCTGCGGTGCTAACCCTGCTACTCGCTTGAAAGTACGTTTCATTATGGAGGTTGCTTGGCAAGCTCACTTCGTAACTAACATGTTCATCCGCCCTACAGCTGAAGAACTTGCTAACTACGGTGAACCTGACTTCGTTTCTTTCAACGCTTCTAAAGCTAAGGTTGACAACTACAAGGAACTGGGTCTGAACTCTGAAACAGCTACTGTATTCAACCTGAAGACTAACGAACAAGTTATCCTGAATACTTGGTACGGTGGTGAAATGAAGAAAGGTATGTTCTCTATCATGAACTATCTGAACCCGCTGCGTGGCATCGCTTCTATGCACTGCTCTGCCAACACTAACATGGAAGGTACTGACTCTGCTATCTTCTTCGGTCTGTCTGGTACAGGTAAGACTACCTTGTCCACTGACCCGAAACGTCTGCTGATCGGTGATGACGAACACGGATGGGATGACGAAGGCGTATTCAACTACGAAGGTGGTTGCTACGCTAAAGTTATCAACTTGGATAAAGACAGCGAACCCGATATCTACAATGCTATCAAACGTGACGCTCTGTTGGAAAACGTAACTGTTGCTGCTGATGGTAAGATTGACTTCACTGATAAGAGCGTTACAGAAAACACTCGTGTTTCTTATCCTATCTATCACATCAACAACATCGTTAAGCCGGTATCTAAAGGTCCTCACGCTCACCAGGTAATCTTCCTGTCAGCTGACGCCTTCGGTGTATTGCCTCCGGTATCTATCCTGAACCCGGAACAAGCTCAGTACTACTTCCTGTCTGGTTTCACCGCTAAGTTGGCCGGTACAGAACGTGGTATCACAGAACCGACTCCGACATTCTCTGCTTGCTTCGGTGCTGCTTTCTTGTCATTGCACCCGACTAAATATGCAGAAGAACTGGTTAAGAAGATGAATAAGGTAGGTGCTAAGGCATACTTGGTAAACACTGGCTGGAATGGTAGCGGCAAGCGTATCTCTATCAAAGATACTCGTGGTATCATCGACGCTATCCTTGACGGTTCTATCGACAAGGCTCCTACTAAGGTTATTCCTTTCTTCGATTTCGTCGTTCCGACTGAATTGCCGAACGTTGATCCGAAGATCCTTGATCCTCGCGACACTTACGAATGTGCTTGTCAGTGGGAAGAAAAAGCAAAAGACCTGGCTGGTCGTTTCATCAAGAACTTTGCTAAGTTCACAGGTAACGAAGCTGGTAAAGCACTGGTTGCTGCTGGTCCGAAGCTCTAATCTGAATAAAACCAGTTTAGATATAATATGCGAAAGCGGCTCTTGGTATCAAGAGTCGCTTTTTTGTTTTTATCCGTTTCATTTGTTCTTCATGAATAATTTCCTAATTTTGCGCAACACCATAATATTGGGAATATGACTTATCTGGATACCGACAAGCAAACGCAGGCTGATCTAAGCATTGTAGAAGGAATATACGACGAATATCCTCTCTACTCCTTATTTTCTGCAACAGAGACCAAGAACGGAAAACGTCTGATGTTAGACTGGATTACCTCTCCCTTAAATGACATATCCGCCATACAAAAGAGACAAGAAGCAATTGCCTGGCAGGAATTACCCGGACTTCCCTTAGATGAAGAAGAACTCGACTTCATCGAATATTATTTGGAATACCGCGATCAGATCAGAAGACCTAATATTTTAGTTTCGCTAACTTCAGCATTCGACCGTTTATTAAGACATGATGCTCAACGCTATGTTATTAAACGAGGTGTTACTTTGACTATCCGATTATTAAATCAACTGGAATCATTACGAATAAATCTCCCGGAAAATGCCCCTTTACTTCTGAAAGAACTGGCACAGAGCATTCAATACACGATATATAACAGCGAGCTGAAAGAAGTAGTTGAACTCTATAAAAAAGAAAAATCCCCTTCCAGCTATATCATCGATAAATACGATTATCTGTTCCGCTGTATCCACTTAGAACTGATCAGAGGGCTGCTTTCGCATATCTATATACTGGATGTATGCCGTACTGCACACCGCATAGCAGTCAGCAAAGGTTTCTGCTGTCGCCCGGAGATGACGGAAGTAATGGATTTGTCCATCACCGGCTTTGTACATCCATTTACCGAAGGCGGACGGAATAATGACTGGAAGATGACGAACGGTAATATATGTATTCTTACAGGTTCCAACATGGCTGGCAAATCAACTACTCTCAAAGCCATTACCATCGCTGTATGGCTGGCACACTGCGGATTGCCGGTTCCCGCCCGTTCAATGACCTGCCCTGTATTTGATGGAATCTACACCTCCATCAATCTTCCAGACTCCCTGCGCGATGGCAGGAGTCACTTTATGGCGGAGATTCTGCGGATAAAAGAAGTACTTCAAAAAGCAAAATCCGGTAAACGATGCCTGATAATACTGGATGAAATGTTCCGCGGAACAAATGCACAGGATGCTTTTGAAGCCTCTATTGCCGTGAATGAATTGCTCAGGAAATATCCGCATTGTTTATTCCTCATATCGACTCACATTCTGGAATATGCCAAACATTTCGAGAAAGATAATACATGCTGTTTCTATTATATGGATTCAAAAATTGAGAATGATCAATTCATATGTCCTTACCAACTGCTTGAAGGCATATCTGAAGCACAAGTTGGGTATTGGCTGGTAAGAAAGGAACTGGAAGGTTTAATATAAATAAAGGTTCTTTTTTCCAAGTAACTACTTCATTACTACGCTTTTTTTGTTAGCTTTGCGGAAACCAATATTGAACAAAGCAATATGAAAAGTATCAAATTGATGTTGGCAGGCGTCAGCCTGTTGTTGCTCTGCGGATGCGGTACGCAAGTACAAAAAGAGAATGAAGCCACATGTGGAAATGAAAGTAAAGAGAATGCGGTGATTGAAAACATGATGTCACGCCGCAGTATTCGCAAGTACAAACCGCAAGCGGTAAACCGTGATACTATGCAGATTATACTGAACTGCGGTATCAATGCTCCTAACGGACAAAACAAACAATCCTGGGAAATACGGGTAGTGGATAATCCGGAGTTCATCAACGGTATTACTGAAGTTTACAAAAAGCAAAATCCTAAAGCAACGGAAGATCCTAATTTCAAGAATATGTTCCGCAATGCCTCTACCGTAGTGTTTATTGCCAATGACAAGTCTTATGACCTGTCACAAATAGACTGTGGCCTGCTGGGTGAAAATATGATTCTTTCAGCCTGGTCCATGGGTATAGGTTCCTGTTGCCTGGGCGGACCGACACGATTTATAAACTCCACACCGGAAGCAGCCGAATATCTGAAGAGACTGGATATTCCCGAAGGATATCAATTGCTCTATTGTATCGCATTCGGTTATCCGAATGAAACTCCTGCTGCAAAACCGAGAAATGCAGAAAAGATCAGATTTATAGATTAATCATTTCCTGCAAGTAACGTATAAATGAAAAGGAGTGCCACCATTACAGTGAAGCACTCCTTTTCTATCTATTTACAAACAACTTTAGCTCTTATTCGCACGCTTACGTTCTATCTCGTCCAAAATCACTTTACGCATACGCATCGCCTTTGGCGTAACCTCTACGTACTCATCTTCCTTGATATATTCCAAAGCCTCTTCCAGTGAGAACTGTACGGGTGGAATCAGACGAACTTTATCATCCGAACCGGAAGCACGCATATTCGTCAACTTCTTGGATTTCGTAACGTTGATTACCAAGTCGTTATCGTGAGAGTGTTCACCTACCACCTGTCCGGCATACACATCTTCCTGCGGGAAGATAAAGAACTTACCACGATCCTGCAATTTATCAATGGCATAAGCAAAAGCCGTTCCTGTTTCCATGGCAATCATGGAGCCGTTGGTACGACGTTCGATATCTCCCTTATGCGGTTGGTATTCTTTAAAACGGTGTGCCATGATAGCTTCACCGGCAGAAGCAGTCAGTACATTCGTACGCAGACCAATGATACCACGTGAAGGCATATTGAATTCCAAGTTCACACGTTCGCCTGCACTTTCCATCTTCACCATCTCGCCCTTACGGCGGGTTACCATATCAATAATCTTGCTGGCATATTCTTCGGGTACATTCACAGTCAGTTCTTCAATCGGCTCACATTTCACACCGTCAATCTCCTTGAAGATAACCTGCGGCTGTCCTACCTGAAGTTCATAACCCTCGCGGCGCATGGTCTCAATCAACACAGAAAGATGAAGTACACCACGACCGGAAACTACCCATTTACCATCTTCCTCACTTTTACGTACGCGTAAGGCAAGGTTCTTATCCAATTCCTTCATCAAGCGGTCATGGATATGACGAGAAGTAACAAACTTACCATCGCGACCAAAGAAAGGAGAGTCGTTGATAGCAAACAGCATACTCATGGTCGGCTCATCAATAGCGATTGGCGGCAATGCTTCCGGATTTTCAAAATCACAAACCGTATCTCCGATCTCAAAGCCTTCGATACCTACCAATGCACAGATATCACCGGAAGAAACTTCCGATACCTTCGCACGTCCCATGCCTTCGAATGTATGCAGTTCCTTAATTTTTGATTTCGCAAAACTTCCGTCACGCTTAGCCAGAGATACATTCATCCCTTCTTTAAGCGTACCACGATGTACACGACCTACGGCAATACGTCCGGTATAAGAAGAATAATCCAGAGAAGTTACAAGCATCTGCGGAGTACCTTCCAACTGCGTGGGAGCCGGTATATTCTCTACAATACAGTCCAGCAATGCGAAGATATTATCAGTAGGAGTCTTCCAGTCCGTACTCATCCAGTTGTTCTTTGCAGAACCGTAGATGACGGGGAAATCCAACTGATCTTCCGTAGCTTCCAAACTGAACATCAGGTCGAACACCATTTCATATACCTCTTCCGGGCGACAGTTCGGTTTATCCACCTTATTCACTACAACGATGGGTTTCAGACCGATCTGCAAAGCTTTCTGCAACACGAAACGTGTCTGAGGCATCGGACCTTCAAAGGCATCCACCAACAGGATACATCCGTCCGCCATGTTCAATACACGTTCCACCTCACCTCCGAAGTCACTGTGTCCCGGAGTATCAATGATATTGATTTTTGTTCCTTTGTAATTGATAGAAACGTTTTTAGAAAGGATCGTTATCCCTCGTTCACGTTCCAAGTCGTTGTTATCCAGCATTAATTCACCTGTGCTCTGGTTGCTGCGGAACAGATTTCCCGCCAAGAGCATCTTATCGACAAGCGTCGTTTTCCCATGGTCAACATGGGCAATGATTGCAATGTTTCTAATATTTTGCATACAATACCTATATATTTGGGTGCAAAGGTACGAATTTTGCATTAGATATAGTTGCAGCAAGAGAAAAATTTCATTGAATACCATTGCAGTATAAAAGATTATCTCTATCTTTGCAGCCTCGTAAAAGAACATTTATATATCAATTTAATTAAAAGTTATGTATTTAGACGCTGCTAAAAAGCAAGAGATCTTTGGCAAGTACGGAAAGTCTAACACTGATACTGGCTCAGCTGAGGCCCAGATAGCTTTGTTTTCATACCGTATTTCCCACCTGACTGAGCACCTTAAGCTCAACAGAAAAGATTATAGTACTGAAAGAGCCTTGACAATGTTGGTAGGAAAACGCCGTGCGTTGCTGAACTACCTGAAGGATCGCGACATCACAAGATATCGTGCCATCGTTAAAGAGCTCGGTCTGCGTAAGTAATCCGTTACTTGCAGCAAAAGCATTAAAAAGGGAAGCCGTCAAAAAGCTTCCCTTTTTTGTTTGCTTACTATCCGTCAGGTAAATATGCCTTCCATGGAAGACATATTTAGTATAAAAGATACACTTTGTAGATATCGGAACCGCCTACGAGTTTTACCGTACGCCCCGACTTCCACCCCAATACATTCCGGAACAAAGCCGTACTTACAATGACTGGTATCCCAATTTCTCCATAGACTTCCCTATCGGAAAGGGAGAAGCCAGCCTCAGCTATACGGTAAAGAATAACCGGCTTTCCTTCTTCCAACTACATAGTTCCATGAGTTATAACAACCGTTTCATTTATGAAGTCGGCAACCCGCTTCTGACGCCCGCAACTTACCACAATCTGCAACTGAGCACTTTATACCGCTGGCTGCAATTCAGCATCAGTTACCAATATCCCTTCATGCTGTTCGCCCCCCCAAATTGACATACAGTAAACGGACGCGTCCCGATTCACGCCGACTGTCACTGACCGTCAGCTACCGCATTAATTCCAATAGCAAAGCCTACAAAGGAAAGCATGTATCGGACAAGGACATGGAAAGACTATAAAAGAGATGTCACACAACAACCATATCTTCTATGCAAGACGAATTAAAGATGAAAGTTGTTCCTGCACAGAAATAATTAGTATCATAATCACATATATACGATAACTTCATCACCAAAATGATTCCATTTTTATCATTTCAGCGACAGGCGCCTTTTTCAAAAGGCACAATCCAGAATATTTTATGAATAGATAAAGAATAAGGATACACCATATCTGCATATTCTTTCACTTATCTATACTTCTTATGCAGAAAAGAGTTGCTTCTTGTGGGTGAAAGACTTGCTTCTTACAGGTGAAAGACTTGCTTCTTACGAGTGAAAGACTTGCTTCTTACAAGCAACGCACTTATTTGCGTCAGATTCCGCACCTATAAGTGCATATTTCAAAGGACATTTCAATCTAAATAAAATGTAAGTATTTCGATATCAATCTAATAATCTGACTCTTGCTGATTTTAATTTGAATGCTTTTGTATTTATGAGTTACCGGACGAATATAAGGCATTCTCAGCAGATAAAAAATACAAAATGTCAAAAAGATAATAAGGTAAGGGCTCGTCGACATATAGTTTAAGTACACGTAAGGCAGGTATTATTGAACCTATAATATTTCAGTAATAACTTACTATCTCCTCTCCCTAAAAATACGCATAGATTTGCACTACATAATTCTAAAAAGTACAAACATGAATTCTAAAATCTTTTCTTTTATCTTATGTTTATTCTGCTCTTCCTGTCTGACCTACCCTCTTCGTGCACAATCATTGAAAGGAAGAATCATTGACGAGAACCAAGATGCCTTATCCTATATCAATGTTGCAGTATATCAAACTAAAGACTCCGCTCTGATTGCCGGAGCCATAAGTGATGAACACGGAATCTTCCACATTAACGACATTCCACAAGGCAACTACAGACTCAGAATCTCAGCTGTAGGATATCAGCCACATCCAATGGAGCTGCAAGTATCTAACAAAAAAAGTATAAACTTAGGAGACATAACACTGAAGCAAGATAATGTCACATTAAACGAAATCATTATCAAAGCCAAGCAGAATCCGTTATCGGTGAACAAAGGAAAATATGTTTTACACGTAAACAAGTCTGAGTTAAAAAAGCAAGCAACAGTATTCGATGTACTCTCATTCCTTCCAGGTGTTTTATCATCTGCCAATGGCATCTCCGTCATCGGAAAAGGTATTCCGCTAATTATATTGAACGGACGTGAAGTGCGCTCACTTTCCGAGCTGGAAGTGTTGCAACCTGATCAGATAAAAGAGGTCAGCGTAGACAATCACCCCTCTGCCGAATACAGTTCACAATGTAACAGTGTCATTCTTATCACAACAATCGGCAAACTAAAGGATTATGTTTCCACTCAGCTTTTCCATACTTCTACATTTGCCCGCAAATACAGTGACAGAGAAGGAGCAAATATAAATATACTGCATGGAAAATGGTCGCATTTCCTTTCTTACCAAATCAAAGATTACCGATCTAAAGACAAAGCAAACAATAGATACGAACTCTATGACCCTGCAACAAACAATCTGATTAGCAATAACAGTTCGGACAATCGCGCTACTGGACACTCAAACATCCACAATCTTATTATGAGTAGCAACTATAAGTTTAATCCCCAAAACACTCTGAATGTTCAATACATATTGGATTTCGACAACAGTCGCAATTATGCAAATACGGATGAAGCTACATCACTGAACAAAGAAACTATTGCCCATACCACTGACCAAAGTATAAAGAATAAAAGCCAGTTACACAATATCGAAGCAATGTTTATTCACAAAGGTACACAAGGAGAATCTCTTTCATTGACCGGCGGATATATTTACTCCAAAGACGATCTCAGTAATCTTGTAAATACGGATAAGATAGAACTAAACCAGATTGGCGGAAACAACGATTACCATGTAACAACCCTGGAAGCCAACTATACGAGAAACATATTCTCTGATTATGAACTGCAAATAGGCGGAAAGTTTGTCAGTACCCGCAATTCCGGCAGTTCGGAATCATATAATCCGTCCGATGGTAATTTCTTCTACAAGAACAAGACCTTGCTGAAAGACGGTATGCTTGCCGGCTATTTAACACTCAGCCATCAGTTCAACAAACTCTATGTATCAGCAGGTATACGTGGCGAATATATCAATTCCGATTATAATCAGGACGGAGAAGAGTTGTACAGCAAAAAAAGATTCACTTTATACCCGACAATAGAATGTGAATATACAATCAATCCCAATCTTATTATAACAGGCGGATACGAGAATAAAAGCAGCCGCCCAAGTTTCAGCCAGTTATCTCCAATTATCCGCTACATCAACGCCATGCTATACGAAAAAGGAAATCCGAAACTAAAGCTGATGAATTCACATAACGCATATTTAGCTCTTATCCTACACCGTAAATTTTCCATTGAAGCGAGTTATACCCACAAAAAGAATCTTTCAATGTATGTATTCCAGACGAATCCACAGGTAGAAGGTAGTCTTGTAAACACTCCGATAAACGTAAACGCATCCTATTATTTATTAACAACCAATTATTCGGATAAATGGGGTATATACCGTTTTTCTTATAATGGTTCTATCATGTATGATGTTACCAAACTTCCCTATCTGGGCAAAGAAAACAGTAATCTATATCCGCACTTCAGTCTGTCCACTGTCAATCAGTTTGATATATACAGACAAACCATGCTCTTTTGCAATTGCAGTCTGTCATCAAAATACCATTCACTCGGTACCCAAATGAAATCCGCCTGTAATCTTACATTAGGAATCATGAAAACATTCTTTAAAGATAACCGATTGCAGATTGTTATTTCCGCTAATGACATTCTGCACAAATCACAAGCCAATTCCACCACCCATATCAACAATGTCTGGTCACAGAAACTTTTAGACCCTGATAGCCAGAGTATAATGGTTTCCATTAAATATAATTTGAATAACTTCAAGAATGTATTCCAGAAGAATAAAGCAAATGCAGAAGAAATCAATAGAATCGTAAACTGATAAAATCAATAAAAGCTTCTTTTTTTCCGCACGGATTGTTGCAACAAGTAAAAGTTTGTTTTATTTTTGCAGTTTAACAATACAATTTATAACCTAATAGGCGAAAAACATTATCAATTATGGATACAAGCAAGATTGTCGGAGAAAAGATTAAGTCGCTCCGTGAAAGCCAGTCAATCAGCATTGAGCAACTGGCCGAACGTTCCGGTTTAGCCGTGGAACAGATTGAACGCATTGAGAAAAACATCGACTTGCCATCACTGGCTCCACTTATCAAAATAGCACGTGTTCTAGGCGTACGACTGGGGACTTTCCTTGACGATCAGGATGAAACCGGTCCGGCTATCTGCCGCAAGACGGAAGCCAAAGACACCATCAGTTTCTCCAACAACGCTATCCAAAGCCGCAAGCACATGGAATACCATTCCCTGTCCAAAGCAAAGGCCGACCGTCACATGGAACCGTTCATCATTGACGTGGCTGCCACGGAAGACAGTGACTTTGTACTCTCCTCACACGAAGGTGAAGAGTTTATTATGGTTATGGAAGGTATTATGGAAATCAGTTATGGCAAAAACACATACTTGCTTGAAGAAGGAGACAGCATCTATTATGACTCCATTGTTCCGCACCACGTACATGCTTACGAAGGCAAAGCGGCAAAAATTCTTGCAGTAATCTATACACCCATTTAGTGATAAATGATTAGTGTCAGGTTAGTGATAAGCGCAATACTTATCACTAACCTGACACTAATTATCCCAGTACTAATCACTTATCACTAAACACCTAATCATTATTTTTCATGTTATACGAAAGAACACTCGGCCAATGGCTGGAGCACTGGGCAGAGACTACGCCCGATAAAGAATATATTGTTTATTCCGACCGTAACCTGCGCTTCACCTGGAGCCAGTTCAACCGCCGGGTAGACGACATGGCGAAAGGACTAATCTCTATTGGCGTAGAACGCGGCACACATGTAGGTATATGGGCTGCCAATGTACCCGACTGGCTTACCCTTCTGTATGCCTGCGCCAAAATCGGTGCCGTTTATGTAACCGTAAACACCAACTACAAACAAGCCGAGCTGGAATACTTGTGCGAAAACTCGGATATGCACACCCTTTGCATTGTGAATGGTGAAAAAGACAGCGACTTCGTGCAAATGACATATACCATGCTGCCGGAATTGAAAAACTGCGAACGTGGACATCTGAAGAGCCAACGTTTCCCACACATGCGCAACGTCGTTTATGTAGGACAAGAGAAACATCGCGGCATGTATAATACATCCGAAATCCTGTTGCTGGGTAATAATGTGGAAGACGAACGTCTGAACAATCTGAAAAACCAGGTAACCTGCCACGATGTGGTAAATATGCAATATACATCAGGTACAACCGGTTTTCCGAAAGGAGTTATGCTCACCCACTATAACATTACCAATAATGGTTATCTGACGGGAGAACACATGAAGTTCACAGCCGATGACAAACTATGTGTCTGTGTACCTCTGTTCCACTGTTTCGGTGTAGTGCTTGCCACAATGAACTGCCTGACGCACGGTTGCACGGAAGTCATGGTAGAGCGCTTCAACCCGCTGGTAGTGCTTGCTTCCATACATAAGGAACGCTGCACGGCTCTGTACGGTGTCCCCACCATGTTCATTGCCGAGCTGCATCATCCCATGTTCGACATGTTCGATATGTCCAGCCTGCGCACCGGCATCATGGCCGGTTCTCTTTGTCCCGTAGAATTAATGAAACAGGTAGAAGAGAAAATGTACATGAAGGTGACCAGTGTATACGGTCTGACTGAAACGTCACCCGGTATGACCGCCTCACGTATTGACGATCCGTTCGATGTACGTTGCAATACCGTAGGGCATGATTTTGAACACACAGAAGTCATGGTGATCGATCCCGAAACCGGAGAAGAATGTCCGGTAGGTGTACAAGGTGAAATGTGTAACCGGGGATATAACAACATGAAGGGGTACTACAAGAATCCGCAAGCTACGGCCGAAGTCATCGATAAGAACGGCTTCCTCCATTCCGGAGACCTCGGAGTAAAAGATGAAAATGGTAACTATCGCATTACAGGACGTATCAAAGATATGATTATTCGTGGTGGTGAGAATATCTACCCGCGTGAAATAGAAGAATTCCTCTATAAACTGGAAGGCGTGAAGGACGTACAAGTTGCCGGCATTCCATCGAAGAAATACGGTGAAGAAGTAGGCGCTTTCATCATCCTAAAAGAAGGAGCAGATATACACGAATCGGATGTACGCGACTTCTGCACAGGCAAGATCTCGCGTTACAAGATACCGAAATATGTATTCTTCATTGACGAATTCCCAATGACGGGAAGTGGTAAGATACAGAAATTCAAGTTGAAAGATGTAGGATTACAACTTTGCAAAGAACAAGGAATTGAGATAATCTAAAGAATTAAATATGACGAAACAGGCTGCAACATAATTGTGCTGCCTGTTTCTTATACTTAATTTCGCAGTTTTCAATTACCCCAGCGGTAGTGTAAAGTAGAACGTCGTTCCTATTCCCACGCCAGAACGTACCCAAATGCGTCCACCCATTCGTTCCACCAACATACGGGAAACAGTCAGCCCCAGCCCGGTGCCTTGTGCAAAATTATTAATCTTGCCGAAACGTTCGAAAATCTTTGCCACCCGGTTAGCAGGAATACCGATACCTGTATCTTTTACATAGAATTGTACAATATTTCCCCGCAACTGATAGCCGAAATGTATTTCCCCTGTAGGAGTAAATTTAACAGCATTGCTCAACAGATTCATCAAAACCTGCATAATACGCATCCTGTCTCCCATCACACACAACTTCTCATCCACATCATCCAGTATCAATGTCACACCTTCGTTCACTTTCAACCGGTGACTCTCATATTCTTCAACACAAGCATGATAAAGACTGACCTTCTCGCGGATAAATTGCAAAGTACCTGATTCCATTTCAGACAAATCCAGAATATCATTAAACAGGCACAACAACAGTTCCGAATTCTTCTCGATAATATTACAATAATCCTCTTTGTCTCCTTCGTGCCCCGGATCAATAACCAATCTTGAAAATCCAACAATCGCATTCAGCGGCGTACGAATTTCATGACTCATATTGGCAAGAAATGCAGACTTCAACCGGTCGGACTCTTCGGCTTTCACACGGGCAGCAGCCAGTTCACGCTGCGCATTCACCCGGCTCGTCACATCCCGGCACATGCACAACAAATATTTATCTCCCAAAGGACATACCAGATTTTCATAATGATGCGTCTCCCCTTCAAACTGCAATGAATGTTCTCCTATACTGGGACAACCGGTACGCACCACTTTCTCCATATTCGCACGGATTTTGCGGTATTCTGATTCCGGTACTATATCTTTCAGATTAGGATGAGACTTATCCTCACCGGACAAGCCTTCCACATGATTGGTATCAGGAGAGGACAGTAGTTCTATATAATCCAGATTATAATCAAAAACGGTCAACATATCAGGGATAGCTTCCAGTATTTCTTTACCATATTGCTTACGGAAACGATCCGAATCTTCATCCTGGCATGGGAGTTCCGGAAGAGAACGACTTTCCAGTTGCCCTTCCAAATTCCGGATTATCTCCAGTAGTTCTTCTTTTGTTTTATCCTTATAGTCCCTCATTTCAAGGTAGATATGTTGCTGAGTGTTATTTTCGGGAAGCAAATATACTATTCTTTTCAATTATATCAACATATATTGCGAGCTTTTATTTAAAAAAAACCAATAGCTTTTGCCCTACTAATCAGAATGTTCTATCTTTGCATCACTTTTTATTTTAAATCATTGATTAATATGTCTAAAGAATTATTCTCTACTCTGCCCTACAAGGTGGCAGACATTACGCTTGCCGACTTCGGTCGCAAGGAAATCGATCTGGCAGAACAAGAAATGCCCGGCCTTATGGCTCTTCGCGAAAAGTATGGAGAAACAAAACCGTTGAAAGGTGCTCGTATCATGGGTTCCCTGCACATGACCATCCAGACGGCGGTACTGATTGAAACCCTCGTGGCACTGGGTGCCGAAGTACGCTGGTGCTCATGTAACATATATTCGACTCAAGACCATGCTGCTGCTGCTATCGCTGCAAGTGGCGTTCCCGTATTTGCCTGGAAAGGTGAAACACTGACTGATTACTGGTGGTGTACGCTTCAGGCGTTGAACTTCCCTGGTGGCAAAGGACCTACGGTAATCGTTGACGATGGTGGTGACGCTACCATGATGATACACGTAGGGTACGAAGCCGAAAGTACCGCTTCTATTCTGGATAAAGAAGTTCATGCAGAAGATGAAATAGAACTGAATGCTATCCTGAAGTGTGTATTGGCTGCAGATCCTACCCGCTGGCATCGTGTAGCTGCCGAAATGCGTGGCGTTTCAGAAGAAACTACGACAGGTGTACACCGTCTGTATCAGATGCAGGAAGAGGGAAAATTGCTGTTCCCGGCATTCAATGTGAATGACTCAGTGACGAAATCTAAATTCGACAATCTTTACGGTTGCCGCGAATCTTTAGCCGATGGTATCAAACGTGCCACAGACGTAATGATTGCCGGTAAAGTAGTAGTGGTTTGCGGTTATGGCGATGTAGGTAAGGGATGTTCACATTCCATGCGTTCATACGGTGCCCGTGTACTGGTTACGGAAGTAGACCCGATCTGCGCCCTGCAAGCTGCAATGGAAGGATTCGAGGTAGTAACTATGGAAGAAGCTTGTACACAAGGCAATATCTTTGTTACTACAACAGGTAATATCGACATCATTCGCATTGATCACATGGAGAAGATGAAAGACCAGGCAATTGTCTGCAACATCGGTCACTTCGACAATGAGATCCAGGTGGATGCTCTTAAGCATTATCCCGGTATCAAATGTGTTAACATCAAGCCGCAGGTAGACCGCTATTATTTCCCCGACGAACACAGCATTATTCTATTAGCCGATGGTCGTTTGGTGAACTTGGGTTGCGCTACCGGGCATCCGTCATTCGTAATGAGCAACTCATTCACCAACCAGACATTGGCTCAGATCGAGTTGTTCAACAAGAAATATGAAACCGGTGTTTACCGCTTGCCTAAGCATCTTGATGAAGAAGTAGCACGTCTGCACCTTGAGAAAATCGGTGTAAAACTGACGAAGCTGACTCCCGAGCAAGCTGCCTATATCGGTGTAACTGTAGACGGACCGTATAAGGCCGAACACTATCGTTATTAACGAAGTTGAGAGTTGAGAGTTGAGAGTTGAGAGTTAGCTGCGCTATAATGCTGCATAGTACTCTCAACTCTCAACTCTCAACTCTCAACTTCATAAAAACTCTGTTTTTATGAAAAAACTCCTCCCTGACCTCCTGGTCATCCTTACGTTTGCAGTACTTTCATTCGCCTACTTCTTTCCGGCGGATATAGAAGACCGCATTCTTTTCCAACATGACACGGCTGCCGGTGCAGGTGCCGGACAAGAAGCGAGCCTGTATCGCCAGGAAACTGGTGAGTATACGCGCTGGACTAACTCCCTATTCGGTGGTATGCCGACTTATCAGATAGCCCCCAGCTACGATTCAACCCAACCGCTGACATGGGTGCAGAAGGTGTACCGACTGTTTTTACCCACATATGTCAACCTGACGTTTATCCTGATGCTGGGCTTCTTCATCCTGCTGCGTGCATTCGGTATACCTACATGGCTGGCAGGGTTAGGCGGATTAATGTGGGCATTCTCGTCCTACTTCTTCATTCTGATATCTGCCGGACACATCTGGAAGTTTATCACACTGGCGTATATACCGCCCACGATAGCAGGTATCGTACTGGCATACCGGGGTAAATATCTGGCAGGAGGCATCGTTACAGCATTGTTCATTGCCCTGCAAATTCTGTCGAACCACGTACAGATGAGTTATTACTTCCTGTTCGTCATCCTCTTCATTGCAGGAGCCTATTTTGAAGATGCATGGCGTAACAAGACCTTGCCACAATTCTTTAAGGCCAGTGGTGTGCTTGTAGTAGCTGCATTGATTGGTGTATCCGTCAATCTGTCGAACCTGTATCACACTTACCAGTACAGCAAGGAAACCATGCGTGGTAAAAGCGAGCTTGTAGAAACCGGCGATGCAGCCAAACAAACCAGTAGTGGGCTGGACCGTGACTACATCACCCAATGGAGTTATGGTATCGGTGAAACCTGGACCTTGTTAGTGCCTAACTTTAAAGGTGGTGCTTCCGTACCTCTCATCTTGAATGAGACAGCCATGGAAAAAGCCAATCCAACCTATTCCGGACTATACCAGCAATTACCCCAATACTTTGGTGACCAGCCGATGACCTCAGGTCCTGTATATGTAGGTGCTTTTGTACTCTTCCTTTTCATCTTGGGTTGTTTTATAGTTAAAGGTCCATTGAAATGGGCATTAGTCGGAGCTACATTCTTCTCCATTGTTCTTTCATGGGGTAAGAACTTCATGCCACTGACTGATTTCTTCATTGACTATATACCTATGTATAGTAAGTTCCGTGCCGTATCGTCCATTCTCGTTATTGCAGAATTTACAATTCCACTACTAGCTATCTTTGCGCTGAAAAAGATTCTGGATGAACCAGAAATACTCAAGAAGAAGATGAAGTTTATAGGTGTCAGCTTGGCACTTACTGCCGGTGTAGCCTTGATATTAGCCATTATTCCCGGAGCTTTCAGTTCGACTTTCATCCCTGCAAAGGAAGCACAAATGCTACAGAATGCGGTCAATCAGCAAATGATTCCTGCAAACGAGTTGTCCGGCATCCTCTCTAATATGGCGGAAATGCGTGCTGCAATGGTTAGTGCCGATGCACTGCGTAGCTTTATTATTATCGTAATTGGTTGTGCATTGTTGTGGCTTTACTATAGCGGGAAATTAAAGAAACCCTATATTATTGCAGGTATTGCCATTCTTTGCGTGGCAGATATGTGGGGAGTTAACAAGCGTTATCTGCACGATGACCAATTCGTTCCACGTTCTACCCAAGTTGATACTTTCAAAAAAACGAAAGCTGACGAAATCATCCTGCAGGATACTGACCCGAACTACCGTGTACTGAATCTCTCCGGAGATGCATTCAACGAAAATAATACTTCCTACTGGCACAAAAGTGTAGGCGGATATCATGCTGCCAAATTGCGTCGTTATCAGGAAATGGTCGAACGGCACATTTATCCTGAAATGCAAGCTACCTATCGAGTTATTGCCACCGCAGGCGGAGAAATGGACAGCGTGGATGCTTCCAAATTTCGTGTCCTGAACATGCTGAATACGAAGTATTTTATCTTCCCTACAGGACAAGGACAGACAGTGCCTATCGAGAACCCATATGCTTACGGCAATGCATGGTTCGTAGAAAAAGTGGAATATGTGGATAATGCAAATCAGGAAATAGATGCATTGAATACTATACTGCCAACGGAAACTGCCGTAGTAGATGCACGCTTCAAAGATATTCTGAAAGGTGTTACCACCGCTCATAAAGACAGTCTTTCCAGCGTGCTTCTGACAAGTTACGAACCGAACCGTCTGGTTTATGAAACAAATAATTCAAAAGATGGTGTAGTCGTATTCTCCGAAATCTATTATCCGGATGGCTGGATAGCTACCATCGACGGAGAACCTGCCGACATTGCCCGTGCAGACTATATCTTGCGCTCCATGTATGTACCTGCCGGAAAGCACACCATTGAAATGCGCTTCGATCCGAATAGCCTGCATGTAACGGAAGGCATCGCTTATGCAGCATTGGCTCTGATGGTGATAGGTATTATGATAATGGTGATTGTATATAGAAAGAGGCTAAGCTCTCCCAAAAGCTAAAGTTTAACAAAATTAATTTCTCTTTATTACAAAATACCCCCTAAAAGTCTGTAGTAAACTTTTAGGGGGTATTTCACATTATATCTGAAGTTATTTATATCTCCTCCTATATTCTTTGGGAGTAATTTCCATCTCTTTATTAAAAGCTTTTGAGAAATGGAATTGATCGTAATACCCTAAACGGAAAGCAATCTCTTTGATCTTTAGATCGGAGAACTGCAAGAACGAACAAGCCCGTTGAATTTTTAATTGGTTATAATATTCCATTGGAGCATAAGAAGTTCTCTCCGAAAACAATGCACTGAAATGAGATGCGGAATAGCCCACATACTGAGCTATATCCTCCAGCGTAATCTTATTCTCCATATTCTCTTTCATAAAAGAAATGCTCTTCTGTACAAAATCCGTTTCTCTCACCTTCTTTATTTCTCTGAACTGATTAATATACTTCAAAGAAGCCAGAAAATGCATCAGGCAAAAGCTAACATATTCCAGGTTTTCAGGACTATATCCCATTTCCAGATTCTGATACATTTCTTCAAATAGTTGAAAGCGATCATTATAACGGCTCTTATCCGACTCCTCCAAAGATATAGTCTTACCTATTATAGAGGAGAACATAGCCACACCCTCGCCACAGAAATGCAGCCAATAGATACTCCAGGGATTCACTTCGTCTGCTCCATATGCATGTTGCTCATTAGCCGGTAATATAAAAGCCTGATTTTTAGTCAGGATGTACTTTTCACCTTTGTAACTAACCCAACCGCAGCCACTCTCACAATATATAAAGACATTCTCGTTAGTTCCCCTTTCCCTTTCCCTGAAATGATGCTCTGCATGAGGATAGTATCCAATGTGACTGACAAATAATTGTTTTGTAATATTATTCTCTCGTTGAAGGTTACGTATATTATAAGGTGTAACGATAGCCTTCTCTCCTTTAAAACCTTCTGCAACCTTTTCCATGGTATTTGATTTTGGTGGTATTTTACATATATATCATAGTATTTTACATGAATCCTTGTTCAGCCAGCATATTCAAGCATTTACAACCATAAATATAATAAGATTATACATTAAATTGATAACAATCTGCATTTTTTTATTAAGTTTTATGGCATACATTTGCCATACAATAAATCGTATATCATGAAAACAAAATCATTTAGCAACAATTTTTACTTATTACTTATTTCACTGGTATCTGCTATGGGAGGGCTGCTCTTCGGATACGATTGGGTAGTCATTGGAGGTGCCAAACCATTCTATGAAATCTTCTTTGCAATTGAGAATTCTCCCGGTATGCAGGGATGGGTTATGGGCAGTGCCATTCTTGGCTGTTTAATAGGGGTAACAATCGCAGGTAGCTTATCTGATAAATATGGGCGCAAACCTTTGATGATAATAGCAGCTATCACTTTTACCGTTTCTGCAATAGGTACAGGAGCAGTCAATGACCTCAATTGGTTTATCTTTTACCGCATATTCGGTGGTATTGGCATCGGCATTGCTTCCAACCTATCACCCATGTATATAGCCGAAGTATCACCCAGCCATGTACGAGGAAAGTTCGTATCAATCAACCAATTGACAATTGTATTAGGTATTCTGGTAGCCCAGTTCGTTAACTGGCTGATCGCTGAACCGGTAGTTTCCGGCGAAAACATGCTGGAAACATGGAATGGACAAATGGGATGGCGCTGGATGTTCTGGGCAGAAGTAGTACCTTCGGCACTCTTCTTCATCCTTATATTCTTCATTCCCGAAAGCCCACGTTGGCTAGCCACAAAATTACAATACGGTAAAGCTGAAAATATTCTGAGCCACATAGGTGGAAAAGAATATGCCAAAAAAGAAATTGAAAGCATTAAAACAGTTATAAGTGCCACTAAAGAGAAGTTAAATATCCGCCTGCTTTTTCAAGGCAAGATACCGGGAATATTGTTAATAGGCATCGTTATTGCAGCCTTCCAGCAATGGTGCGGACTGAACGTAGTGTTCAACTATGCCCAGGAAATCTTTGCAGCTGCAGGTTATGGTGTTTCTGATATCCTATTCAATATCGTAGTAACAGGTGTGACGAATGTAATATTCACCTTTGTAGGCATGTACACTGTAGATAAGCTGGGACGACGCTCCCTCATGTTATTCGGAGCGTCAGGTCTTGCCATCATTTATATCATTATGGGCATATGCTACTATCTCAATATAACCGGAATGGCCGTACTAATTATGGTTGTATTAGCTATAGCATGCTATGCAATGACACTTGCTCCCGTTACATGGGTCGTATTATCTGAGATCTTCCCCAACCGTATCCGTGGTATGGCAATGGCAGTATCCACCTTCTCTCTTTGGGCAGCTTGTTTTGTACTGACATATACATTCCCCTTATTAAATTCCGGATTAGGTGCCTATGGTACTTTCTGGTTATACGGAATTATATGTATTCTCGGATTTGTATTCATTAAAATCAGGCTACCTGAAACAAAAGGAAAATCACTGGAAAGCATTGAGAAAGAATTAACTAGTTAAAAACAACATATCACTTATCGAATTAAATTTCACTTAGGCGATGACAGGAGATCACCGCTTAACTGATTCCTTATTGTCTAAAAAAACAATAAATACCTTATGGAGAAAATTACAGAATATTTAATTAAGCCAACACTTTCAGAAAAAGGAGTTGTAAAAGTTTGGAAAGAAACAATCAAACTTCCGACTTATGAGATCGGAGAGGAAGAAAAAAATCCCATCTTTCTGGAAAAGCGTGTTTATCAAGGAAGTTCAGGAGTAGTTTACCCTTATCCTGTCGTAGAAAAGATATGCGATGAGAAAAAAGAAAAAGACTATCAGGCTTACTTCCTCGAAAACGAATACCTTAAAATTATGATCTTGCCGGAATTGGGAGGGCGAGTACAAATGGCTTATGACAAAGTGAAGAAACGCCACTTTGTCTACTACAACCAAGTCATTAAACCAGCCTTAGTAGGTTTGACCGGCCCCTGGATATCAGGCGGAATTGAATTCAACTGGCCTCAGCATCATCGTCCAAGCACATACTTACCCACCGACTGTATGATTGAAGAAAATGCAGACGGTAGTAAAACGGTCTGGTGCAATGAAGTAGAGCGTATGTTCAATACGAAAGGGATGCAAGGATTTACACTTCATCCGGACAAAGCTTATCTGGAAATTAACGTGAAAGTTTATAACCGAACTCCGTTCCCTCAAACTTTCCTTTGGTGGGCAAACCCTGCCGTTGTTGTGAACGACCACTATCACTCGGTTTTTCCACCCGATGTGCATGCTGTTTTCGATCATGGAAAAAGAGATGTATCCAATTTTCCCATAGCTACAGGCATATATTACAAACAGGACTATTCGGAAGGTGTCGATATTTCCAAATATAAGAATATCCCTGTCCCCACTTCATACATGGCCATAAAGTCACGTTATGACTTTGTAGGTGGCTACGAAGAGCATGTACAGGCAGGACTATTACATGTAGCCGATCATCACCTCTCACCGGGAAAGAAACAATGGACTTGGGGAAATGGTGATTTCGGCATCGCATGGGACAGAAACCTTACCGATGAAGATGGTCCTTACATAGAATTGATGACAGGTGTTTATACAGATAACCAACCTGATTTCACATGGTTACAACCCTATGAGGAAAAGTCATGGAAGCAATACTTCCTGCCATATAGTGAAGTGGGATATGTAAAGAACGCAACCAAAGACTTCATTCTGAACCTGGATGTAGCGAAAAATACGGCCCATATCATCGTATATGCAACCGGCAGACAAGAAAATATCAAAGTAGAATTGAGAGACATAGCAGGAAAAATCCTGTTTGATAAAGTAACCACACTTTCACCGGAAAATATTTTCAAAAGCCAAGTAAGCATAGCGGAACAACTGCCGGAAAATCTGATCCTATCTTTATATGATAATAATGGCAAATTACTTTTAGAATATAAAGCCGATAAACCAGAAATAAAACCGACCCCGGATCCGGCTAAAGCTGCCAAACAGCCTAAAGAGATAGCTTCTATTGAGCAACTCTTCCTGACCGGATTACATTTGGAGCAATACCGCCATGCAACGTATGATCCAATGGCTTACTATATGGAAGCACTGGAAAGAGAACCGGGTGATATACGTTGTAATAATGCCGTAGGCTTACTGAATATGCGCCGGGGCAAATTTGAAGAAGCTGAACAGTACTTCCATACGGCAATAAAGACACTGACAGAGCGCAATCCTAATCCATATGATGGAGAACCTTATTATAACTTAGGATGGAGCCTGAAAATGCAGGGTAAGTATGATGAAGCATATAGTGCCTATTACAAAGCCACCTGGAATGCAGCCTGGAGAGATGCCGGATACTTCGGTGTAGCTCAGATAGACAGTATCAGAAAAGATTGGAATGTCGCTCTGGAACATGTCGATCTGGCCCTTATCCATAATTGGCATAACCATAAAGCACGCCAGTTGAAAGCCTCCATCCTGAGACATTCCGGAGAAACTGAAAAAGCTCTGAAGTTCATCGAAGAGTCATTGACTATTGATAAGTTTAACCTGGGATGCCGGTTTGAGAAATATTTCATTGGGAATAATCTTACTGAGTTACAGGAAATGACAAGTATGCTCAATGGCAGCGTACACAACTATATTGAGTATGCATTTGATTTTGCCTCCGCAGGAATGTATGAAGAAGCATCCCGAATTATGCATATCTACATGGAAGGACGAACTGATATCTATCCTATGGCAGCTTATATGTTAGGATACTTTGCATCAAGATCTGGAAACGAGGAAGTAGCCCGTCAGTGGTATCAGAAAGCACAAAGTCTATCTCCTGATAAGTGCTTCCCCAACAGAATCAATGAAATCAATGTACTGACAGATGCTATGAGAATGAATCCTGCTGATTATAAGGCTCCTTATTATCTGGGTAATTTCTGGTATGCACATCGTCGCTATGAAGAGGCAATCAGCTGCTGGGAGAAATCTGTAGAAATAAACAATCGGTTCCCCACTGCTTTGCGTAACCTTTCACTGGCCTATTACAATAAAAGGAATAAGAAAGAAGAAGCACGCCAACTATTGGAAAAGGCTTTCGAACTGGATAAAACAGATTCCCGCATATTTATGGAACTGGACCAGTTATATAAGAAGATGGGAAGGGAACATGCAGAACGTCTGGCACTCCTGGAAGAACATCTGGAACTGGTGGAACAACGGGACGACTTATGTATCGAACGGATAACGCTCTACAATCTTTTAGGGAATTATGAAAAAGCAAAAGATCTGATATCCAATCGAAAATTCCACCCATGGGAAGGCGGTGAAGGCAAAGTGACAGGACAATACATACTCTGTCGGGTAGAATTAGCTAAAAAGGCGATTAAAGAGAATCGATATTCAGAGGCTCTTGCACTTTTAAAAGAGACAGAATTCTATCCGCATAACTTGGGAGAAGGTAAACTGAGTAATGCTGAAGAAAATGAAGTCGATTATTACAAAGGAATAGCTTATCAGAAGCTGGGTAATGATACTGAGTCAACCAAATATTTAATGAAAGCAACCCAAGGTTCCACAGAACCTCAGCAAGCATTCTACTATAATGACCAGCAACCTGACAAGATATTCTATCAAGGACTTGCCTGGAGAGCATTAGGAGAAGAGAATAAAGCCAGAAGCCGCTTTAACAAGTTAATCGACCACGGTAAAAAGCACCTCTTCGATGACTGTAAAATTGATTATTTCGCAGTATCATTGCCGGAACTTGCCATATGGGAAGACAATCTGAATATCCGTAACAAAATACACTGCTATTACGTAATGGCATTAGGTTACAGCGGATTAGGTCAGAAGGAACTTGCAGAAAAATATTATTCATTGGTAAAAGAGCTTGATATTAACAAGCAAGTTTTCAGGGAGTAGGGCTAATACCGGTAGAGGAGAATCTTTTTTTCTCCTCTACGGTAAGTCCGATAATATCATAAATACTCCAAAAGAGTACATCTAAGTATCTTGAATTATTATGTTAACAATAATCTATAAGCCATGAAACAGAACTATTTACTATTTGTATCAATTATGCTTCTGCTACTAGTAGGATGCAAGGACGATAATGAATCATCGTACCCCGACTCTGCTGCACCTGAAATAGTAGTAAAAAGGAATGAGCTGTATTCGCTTCCCAACCGGAAATTTGTAATCAAGGCAGACCTGAAGGACGATTTAGGGTTGAAAAGTTTGCAAATCAGTATTCCTGAATTCTATCTGGATAAAGAGATCACATTTCCAACAAACGAACTGGTTACAGAATATGAATTAGCTTATGAATTTCTTGCACCTGCCGACACCAAAGGCACAGATACATTCAAAGTCAACTTATTATTGACAGATGTATCAGGCAACAGTGTCACCAAAGAGCTGACACTACACCTTGACGGTGACTTTAATGCACCCAACCTCAGTAACGTAAAACCGACTGATGGAAGTGTTATTTTCCAAAGTGAAGACATGCAGCTTGACATCTCTTTTAATGTAACAGACGTCACCGGAATTGATTCTGTGATAGTCACCGTAGACGATCTTAAAATCAATGAGAAGATCAAAGTCGGTGGTCAGAAAGAATACACCTTTGAAAAGACTTTTGCAATTCCATCTGACTTGAGATCCTATGAAATCATCATTACAACTGTAGATAACTTTGTTGAGCCTAATAAGAAAAGCCAGAGCATCAAATTTAGTGTTGCTGACGGTTTGACCGAAATGTATCTTGCGGATGTACCTGTTAGTACAGATCTTGCAGAAGACATATTTGGAGTGCCGATGTACTATCACAAGAAAAAAGATGGCATATTTACATTCAAATATTATGCAGACCGTGACAATAAGGAGATCTATTTCCTTGGACAAGAAACTTCATTCGAACCTCATTGTTTTGGTTCACCGGAAGAAGGTAAACTGGAAAACAGCACCTCAGCCCAACCGGTTATACTTCCCCAAAAAGGATATTATGAAATATCTGTTGATGTATCTACAATGAGCTATACAGCAACTCAATACACTCCGACATCCACTGTATATGATCCTGCCCGCATCACCATTTGCGGTAATGGTATGGCATTAGGTGACTGGGACCCCAATAATACAGATTTGTTATTATCCACAAACCCGGATAACCCATATCAACTGGAAAGAACACTGACACTGACCGGAGGCGATGTAGCAATAACTATCACATCACCAGGATGGGGAAGTCCTTTCTGGCGTCTGGATGAAAATGGAATAACCGTATTACTCGGCGGAGCAAACTTCTCATATAAAGGAGCAGAAGGCACTTATAAATTCGTAATGGATACCGAATTAGAACGTGCTACCTTAGTGAAAGAATAATATTTAAAAGCATACTAAAATGAAGAACATTCTAATATCAATCATATTTTTGTCATTATCATGCCTTACGGCAAAAGGACAAATAAAAGTACAAGGTACTGTTGTCGATGCACTCAGCGAACCTTTGGTAGGAGTTAATATTGTAGAGAAAGGAACCACCAACGGGGTTATTACCGACATAAACGGAGCATACACTATTACGGTTGCCAATAGTAACTCTGAACTCACATTCTCATATATCTCATACAAAACGGTAACCCAGAAAGTTGGGCAAAGAAGTACCATTAACGTCACATTAGTAGAAGATGCAGAAGCATTGGAAGAAGTCGTGGTAGTAGGCTTTGGTACCGTGAAGAAAAGTGATCTGACAAGCTCTATCAGTTCCGTCAAAGGTAGTGATGTAAGGAGTATGAATGTCAGTAATGCTACTGAAAGTCTTCAGGGAAAGGTTGCCGGAATACAAATCATCGGAGCAGGAAATCCGGGTGGGCAACCGAAAGTTCTCATCAGAGGTATCTCTACCATCAACCTTACTACCGATCCCCTCTATGTAGTGGACGGGGTGCCGATGAGTGGAGGAATTAACTTCCTTAATCCGAACGAAATCGAGAGTATGGAAATACTAAAAGACGCTTCTGCCAGTGCTATTTACGGTAGCCGTGCATCTAACGGAGTTATTATGATTACCACCCGTAAAGGCGTGGAAGGAAAACCTGCTTTTTACCTGGATATGAACTACGGAGTACAAGAGATGAAAAACCCGTATAATATGGCCAACGCAGTGGAATATGCTGAGATATTAAACAAGGCAGCCGAAAATGCAGGCTACCCCAAGGAATTCGATAATCCGGCAGATTACACAGGCAAAACCACTGATTGGTGGGGAGCAGGCATTCGTAAATATTCTCCGCAAATGAATGTCAGCCTCGGTGTACAAGGCGGAACTGAGAAGAATAAATATGCCGTAAGTTTAAACTATTACAGCCAGGACTCTTTCTATGATAAAGGAGGATATAAGAGATTTACTTCTCGTTTCACGAACGACTACATCTTTAATAAAGTTGTGTCTGTCGGCTTTATGCTGAATCCACGCTACGAATCATGGGGTAACCCGACAAACTGGGCCGATTTTGACCGTATAGACCCTATCACTCCAATCTATAAGCCTGCTGAAGAACTGACAGGAGAAGAAAATGAATATAGTATATACGCCCGTTCTCCGTCCTATGTATGGAACCCTGTAGCTACTGTAAAAAGATGGAAAGAGAGTAATAAGAGCTATGCTTTGTCATCTTCTGCTTATTTGCAGATTAAGCCTATAAAAGACCTTATCTTCCGTTCCCAATTCTCCATTGAACTGGATTCACGTATTACCGATAAGTTCTCCCCCGATTTTGTAATTGACCCGGCCCATGAGTTCCAAACAAACAATAAAGTAGAACGTAGCCAACCGATGTATCGTAACTGGAGTTTACAGAACACATTGACTTACCTGAAAACATTTGTAGAAAAACATAATGTAAGTTTTATGGTAGGTAATACACTTGAAGAATGGAATGGAACATCACTTTCGGGAAGCCAGGAAAAGATTCCTAATAACTCCGATAGCCTGCAAGAACTGGATGCCGGTACATTAAACCCGAAAACCGGTGGTAGCTCTTATACAAATTCCGTTATGTCCTATTTAGGGAGAATTACCTATAATTACGATAACAAGTATTATCTTACAGCAACCTATCGTATAGACGGTTCTTCCAAGTTCATGAAGAAAAATAAATGGGCATCATTCCCGTCCGCATCCCTTGCATGGCGTGTATCCAGCGAACCGTTCATGAGCAGTACTGCAGAAATCATCAATGACCTGAAAGTAAGAGTAGGTTGGGGACGTGTAGGTAATCAAAATCTTCCATCAAGTGTATACATGTCCAAACTGGGACAAAATTATTATGTATTCGGTGATAATACAGTTAATACCACCTATCCGAGTGCCATTAAAAATGAAGACATTCGTTGGGAAACAGTGGAAGATATCAATGCTGGCATTGACTTCAGCTTATTTAAAGGTAAACTGAGCGGTTCATTGGAATACTACGTAAAGAACACTAAAGATATGCTTTTCCAAAAAGCTTATCCCAGCTATTCCGGATACCCCAGCGATGCAAAAATCTGGACCAATGTGGGATCAATGCGTAGCAAAGGCTTCGAGGTAAGCATTGGTTATAATGATAAAATCGGTGATTTCCAATGGGGAGCAAACTTCACTCTGACTACGTTCAATGTAAAAATGACCGAGTTGACAGGTGATAAAGAACCATTATATGGAAACGGCGAAAAGACAATGACCATTGAAGGAGAAGAACCAGGATTCTTCTATGGATACAAAGCTGATGGAATCTTCCAGAATAAAACAGAACTCAACAGACATACTAATAACAAGGGAGAATTCCTGCAACCTTATGCAGTAGAAGGAGATATCCGATTCCTTGATATCAATGGAGACGGTGTTTTAAATGCTGATGACCGCACTAAAATTGGTTCGCCATGGGCTGATGCCACAATGGGATTGAATCTGAACTTCAGTTATAAGAACTTCGACTTGGCTGCCAATTTCTATGCCAGCATAGGTAACGATCTTGTGAATCAGAATAAGGATGAGCTCAACAATGCAGTAGGAAAAACTAACAAATTAAGCGGCTTGCTTAATGAAGCATGGCATGGTGAAGGAACATCAAACGATATTCCACGTCTGTCAACTACAGATAACAACCAGAATTTCTCTAAATTCTCGTCATTCTATATCGAAGATGGTTCATTCCTCCGTCTGAAAAACCTTCAATTGGGATATACTTTCAAGAAAATTCCCGGGCTCACAAAATTACGCCTGTATGTATCTGCACAAAACCTGTTTACGTTGACCGGCTATAAGGGCGTAGAACCTGAGGTATCCGGTGATGTACTAAGTTTCGGTTTCGGCGGATGGAATTATCCTGTACAAAGAATGTATGCAGCAGGAGTAAACATCACTTTCTAACTAATAAAAGAGAACAATTATGAAAAAAATAATATTGGCAATCATAACAGTATCATTAGGACTTTTTTCCTGTGAAGACTTTATCGAGCATGATGAGAGAGGAACCCAAAACCTGGACAACTATTTCATAACAGACGGAGAGTGTCAGGAATTTGTAAACGACTTATATAAACGTGCCTTCATGCATTATGACTGGAATCAGATAGTTGCCGCCAGGCTGGCTAATGAAACTGCCACCGATGATGCCTGGATGGGAAACACCGGACAAAGTGCAGCAGATTTCGAACCTGCTGCCCAATATCTGATAACTCCCAACAGAATGGGATATCTTACTTCTCTGTATAAAATACGCTATGAGAATATAATGGGATGTAACATTGCAATCAATTCCATCCCCAATTCACCCATATCCGAAGGACAAAGAGAACAATATATAGGTGAAGCCTTGTTCTTGCGTGCATACAATTACTTAGATTTGGTTTCTAATTTCGGAGATGTTCCACTAATTCTCAATGTTCTGTCATCCAGTGAAATGGATAAGGAACGTGACAGCAAAGAAAGAATCTATCAACAAATTGAAAGTGACCTGAAAGCAGCTTTATTAAAAGTAAAAACGTCATATGGTGATTCAGATAAAGGAAGAGCCAGTAAATGGGCATGCACTGCTTTGTTGGCACGTGTTAACCTTTATCAGGGAAAATGGGAAGAAGCTTATCATTATGCAGACACCACCATCGTAAATAGCGGACACAAGCTTGAACCTAATTTCGTAGATATATGGAGCGTGAACAATCATAATGGAGTAGAGTCTATTATCGAATCACAAACGGGCACTGACTCTGACAAACAATTAGGTAACCAACTTTGTACATTTACCGGAGCACGTGGAGAAAAGAAAGAGAACTTTCCCAGCAACAGCACAGATGATGTCATGGATGGTTGGGGATGGTGTACACCTACCAGCAATTTAGAGAATTGCTATTTGTCCGAAGGTGATGATGTCAGACGTCGCAGCACTATTACAAGATGTGGAGAGGCCGCTTACGGTGACGAAGAGTTAAATCCAACTCACATCTTCGATCTTGCCCAAAATAAGTCTGGTCGCATTATTCGTAAATATTATCTCCCGATTGCTACAAGAAGAATATTGGTAGATAAAAGAATGAACGCTCCTCTTAACACTCCTATCATACGTTTAGCAGAGATGTACCTTACCAGAGCTGAAGCTGCTTACCATTTGAATAAACTCACAGAAGCTATGGATGATATAGATTTCATACGAGCCAGAGTAAAACTTGCTCCCAAGAAAGGAACAATATCAGGAACAGACATTCTATATGCCATCTGGAAAGAACGCCGCATGGAACTTGCTTTTGAAGGATTACGCTTGTTCGACATAAGAAGACAAATAGACCCGGCAACCAACAAGCCAGTCATTAATGGCTTGATGGGACCTAATGGTAGTTTTGTTTTGTATAACACGGCACAGTCATCAGACGAATATGAGACTACCAATAAAAAGGAATTGCAAGATAAAGGCATCAATTTCGATCCAAACAAACACTTGTTATGGCCGATCCCACAATCAGAAATAGACCGTAGCTTCGGCAAGATTACACAGAATCCGAATTATTAATTATGTAGAATCGTTTCATCCGAAACACATCTGATCACCATGATCATATAACTTTCGGATGAAACATTAATAGATTATAAGAATGAAATATAGAATCAACATCATTGAAATTATATTAGGTGCTACATTCGCATTTGCATCATGTGCTTCAAAGTTAGAAACACCTCCCCCGCCAGTCTATTCCGATACGAGAACAATGACCATTAGGTTGAATCAGGAACAACAAACCATTGACGGTTTCGGCGCATCGGATGCCTGGCGCTGTCAAATGGTAGGTAAATACTGGCCGGAAGCAAAAAAGAATGCCATAGCCGATTTACTGTTTAGTAAAGAAGTAGACGAAAAAGGCAATCCTAAAGGAATAGGATTATCTATCTGGAGATTTTATCTGGGTGCAGGCAGTATGGAACAAGGACCTGAAAGTGACATTTCCGATGAATGGCGCCGTGCCGAATGTTTCCAGGCTGCCGATGGCACATACAACTGGCAGAAGCAAGAAGGACAAAGATGGTTTCTGCAAGCTGCCCGCCAACGGGGAGTTGAAAAATATCTGGCTTTTACAATCAGTGCACCAGTCCATATGACATTGAACGGAAAAGCTTTCTCATCTCAGAAGCAAAAAATGAATATCAAAGAAGATATGATGCCTGCTTATGCAGATTTCTTAGTTGATTGTATTGATAACCTACAGAAAAATGAAGGAATTACATTCAACTATTTAAGTCCGGTAAATGAACCTCAATGGGATTGGATGGCCGGCAATAACGGAAAGGCAAGTCAAGAAGGTACTCCTGCTACCAATGAAGAAGTATATCAGCTTACCTCATTGTTATCTGAAAGATTGCACAACCGCGGACTTACAACTAAAATAGCACTGGGAGAAGCAGCCGCCATTAATTATTTATACGAAAATGTGAATGGTGAAACACGCGACAATCAGATCGATGAATTCTGGAAAACCTCATCACCCCTATCTATCACTTCACTGCCGAATGTGGAGAATGTAATAACCGGACACAGCTATTTCTCTGTCTGGCCTACCAACGATCAGGTACAATATCGCCAGAAATTAAACGCAAAAGTCAAACAATACCCTGGTCTTAAATATTGGCAAACAGAGTATTGCGTTCTTGAGAATCCCGGTGAGGGTGAAATTCCCGGCGGAGGTGGCGGCCAACGCGATTTAGGAATGAAGACTGCCATTTTTGTAGCCCGTATTATCCATAACGACCTGGCGGTTGCAAACGCATCATCCTGGCAATGGTGGACTTCTCTTACGCGAGCCGACTACAAAGACGGACTTATCTATCTGGACGATGGTAACAGTACCGGCTCACAAAGTCCGGAATATTGCAAGAAAGACGGATATGCCCGCCCTTCTAAATTGATGTGGGCTTTGGGAAACTATTCACGCTTTATACGTCCGGGTATGAAAAGGATAGAAGTTGAAAATCAAAACCCGGTACAGGCAGCAACAGATGTCATGATCAGTGCATACAAAGATGCAGCAACCAAGATACTTGTAATTGTAGCCATCAATACGAATGAAAATGAACGTACATATCAACTCGATATTGACGGACAAATAAAGAATCAAAGTCTGATTCCTTATATTACCTCCGAGGGGTCAAACCTGGAGAAAGGTAAAGAAGTTGCTGTAGATAATATAGTCATCCCTGCTAAATCAATCGTGACTTATATTGGAGAAGTGGAATAAATACTTTAAATTTACATTATGAGAATAAATAGAGTTTTAATCGCCTGGGGCATCATAGCCCTATTAATAACCTCGTGTAAACAAGTAGTACGCGAGATTGATCTCTCCGGAGAATGGGAAGTAGCACTGGACAGTCTGGATAAAGGCATTGCAGGAAAATGGTATCTGGAATCGTTTCCAGATAAGATCACCCTCCCCGGAACACTTTGTGATGCCAGCTATGGAACTCCATGTACCCTCGAACCTACCATGGACAAGGAGATATTCTTAAATTTGAAACGTAAATTCGACTATCTTGGTCCAGCCTGGTACAAGAAAGAATGCTTCATTCCGGCAGAATGGAACGAAAAAGAAGTCTTCCTCACTCTTGAACGCGTGATATGGAATTCACAAGTATGGATCAATGGTACTAAAGTAGAAGGATTCAATGAAAGCCTTACCACTCCTCACTACTTCAATTTGAGTAAGTATCTTGTTCCAGGAGAGAATAACAAAATCGTTATACGCATCGATAACCGGAGACAACATGATATATCAGTCAAAAACCTTGCACATGCTTATACGAACGATACCCAGACTATGTGGAATGGCATCCTCGGAAAAATAGCATTAACAGCAAAAGATAAGGTACAGATTGAGGAATTGCGCTTAACACCCGATATTGATAACCAAACGGTCAATGTCAGTATAAAAATCGGAAGTAACGGTTCATCCCCGGTATCCGGTAAACTTCTGTTCGCTGTCAAAGACCCTAAAGGAAATAAGCTGGCAGATAAAGAAATACAAATAAACAACACTGAAATGACATTCACTTATCCCATTAACAACCCAATGTTGTGGGATGAATTCAACCCTAATATCTACGAAGCAACCGCAACTCTTGAAACGGAAGGCATGACTGATTCGAAATGTGAGACATTCGGTATGAGAAAACTGACGAACCAAAATGCTCTCCTACAGATTAATAACAGAAGACTCTTCCTCAGAGGAACACTGGAGTGTTGCATTTTCCCGCTAAAGGGATATCCACCGATGGACGAATCCGGTTGGGAAAAAGTATTCGGTGCAGCCCGTGATTATGGCATGAACCACCTGCGCTTCCACTCCTGGTGTCCTCCGGAAGCAGCTTTCAACGTAGCTGATAGAATGGGATTCTACATTCAGGTTGAATTGCCTCTATGGACACTCAACGTAGGTGAAGATAAAGGCACTGTCGATTTTCTGTATAACGAAGCTGCCCACATCATGAAAGAATATGGTAATCACCCATCATTCTGTTTCTGGAGTTTGGGTAATGAACTACAAGGAAATTTTAGTGTCATGGATAAATTACTCACCACCATTAAGCAGCAGGATAGCCGTCATTTGTATATGACTACTACATTTACCTTCGAACCAGGACATGGTAGCTGGCCCGAACCTAATGACGACTTCTGGGTTACACAGTGGACTAAAAACGGCTGGGTACGCGGACAAGGAATTTTCGACGATCAACCTGTAAGTTTCAATAAAGACTTCTCCAGTGCTATAGAGGGTTTGCCTGTCCCACTTATTACCCACGAAATCGGACAATACAGTGTATTCCCCAATCTAAAAGAGATTGATAAATATACAGGTAATCTGATACCATTAAACTTCAAAGCCGTAGCCGCAGACCTTAAGAAGAAAGGACGGCTTCATTTGGCAGAAGACAACCTGATGGCAAGTGGCAAACTGGCAACTATTTTATATAAAGAGGAAATAGAACGGGCACTAAAGACTCCCGGATTCAGTGGTTTCCAACTATTGGACCTGCATGACTTCCCCGGACAGGGCACTGCACTCGTTGGTATTATCGATGCATTCTGGGAGAGCAAAGGTTTAATCACTCCTGAAGAATTCCGGAATTTCTGTTCTCCGATAGTACCATTAGCACGCTTTGAGAAAGCGACCTATGTAAATAACGAAACCTTTAAAGCTCAGTTTGAAGCTGCAAACTTCAGCGATAAAGTCCTGAGTGATATTCAACCGGAATGGAGATTAAGTGATTCAAAAGGAACGGTCATTGCACAAGGCTATCTGGATAAGCAAGAAATACCTGTGGGGAATGCATTTAATCTGGGAAGCATCTCTGTTCCTCTGGAATCCATATCCGTTGCCGACCAATTAACTTTATCCATCCGTTTTACAGGAACCCAGTATCAAAACTCCTGGAATGTTTGGGTATATCCTCAGGAAGTACCGGAAGTTGGTAAGGAAATCTTTTACACCCGTAGCTTTGCCGATGCAGAGAAAGCATTAAGTCAAGGGAAAAAGGTATTGCTAAACCCGGAAAAAGAAGAAATTAATGGGCTGGAAGGCAAATTTGTACAAGTATTCTGGAGTCCTGTGCACTTCCCTAACCAACCGGGAACAATGGGAATCCTCTGTGATCCCGCCCATCCGGCATTAGCCGACTTTCCAACTGAAATGCACAGTAACTGGCAATGGTGGGATATTTGCAAGAATGCTACAACCATGGAACTCGACAGTTTAAAGAACAATATGCAACCGATTGTCAGAATGGTAGACAACTTCTATAAGAACAGAAACTTAGGTTTACTATTCGAGGTAAAAGCAGGAGACGGAAAGCTATTAGTATGTAGTTCAGACTTGGCAAAGAATCTCAATACCCGACCTGTAGCCCGCCAATTACGCTATAGCCTCCTGAAATATATGGAAAGTGATAAGTTCAATCCACAAGAAGAGGTTGCATTTAAGCAGATAAAGCAGGTGCTCCATAATGTGAACCGGACAAAGGAAGAAAAGAAATCAATCTATGAGTAATTTAAATTTCTAAAATCAATAAAACCGTTCCCTCCCCTCACGGGGGTGGAACGGCACAGTCAATAATACATGAAAAAACGCTATTTAGAGAGAGTCTCTACAAACTTTAATGCAAATGTAAGGGAGAGAAAGAAGAGCTGAAAATAAAATCTACGAAAGGGGAGGTTTTGTCGACGGAATAGCCAAATAAGGAAACGATATATGCTGAGACATTAATCCAACGGCATCATAAATCCTACCCCTCTCACCGTCTTTATTTCGACACAGGGTTCATCTTGCAGATACTTCCGTATTTTGCTCATAAACACATCCAAGCTGCGTGATGCAAAGAAATCATCCTCCGTTTCCCAGAAACGGCTGAGTATGGCACTTCTATCCACTGTTTCGCCCCTGTTTTCGTAAAGCAAATGTATAATCTTCGCCTCCCTGATGGTCAACACTCTGATAGAACCGGTTTTATCATCCCGCAAAGTAGCATGTTTGGTGTCCAGCAAATATCTACCCATCCTGCAATGGTCGCTTTCATTACGCGACTTTGCCCCTTCCTTCATTCTGAGCAAAGAACGAATATGAGCATCCAGTTCATCGGGCACAAAAGGTTTCTTTATGTAGTTGTCCACTCCTATATCGTAACCTTTCGTCACATCCTTCGGCGAGCTCATGGCCGAAGCAAACAGAATAGGTGTATTGCCATCCGTTTCACGGATGCGCGCCACCATTTCATAACCATCCATTACCGGCATATCCACATCGGACATAATGATATCCGGATGATGTTCTTTCCATGCCTTCAGTCCTTCGGCGCCATTGGTTGCCGTAAAAACTTCATATCCCCCAATAATTTCCTGCAATCCGCTTTTCACAATATAAAGCAAAGTAGGATCGTCTTCTACTACTAACAATTTAATCATAGTTTTTCGTTTTTTATCGGTATATACAAAACAAATTCACTAAACTCTTTTTCAACACTGTTCACAGTCACACTACCCTCATGGGCATCCATCACTTGATAAACATAGTTCAACCCCAGCCCAAAACCGGCAACTTTGCCAAGCCTGGAACGCTTGAAAGCCGAGGCACGCTCAAACTTCTCAAAGATATGTTTCCTGTCTTTCTCCGAAATACCGATACCGTTATCATGCACTTTGATAAGGGTATGCGTAGCATTGCTGAGCGAACTTATATCTATCTCAACCGATTCTTTAGAGTACTTGATAGCATTATCTATCAGGTTACTGATAGCCTCTTTCAAATATTCTTCATCAGCGCAAACTTCCTTCGCCTGAAGATTCGTAGTGAAATGCAGTGGCTTGGTACACTTAGTGGAGAACTTCTCTATCAAATCGTCTATCATAGGCTCCAGCGGAAATACCGTTCTTGACATTTCCAACTTATGGTTCTCTAATTTAGAAAGCGTAAGTACCTTATTTGTCAAATTTAGCAAATGTCCGGTCTCGTCCTCTATAATACAAAAATATCGCTCTTTCAGTTGCATACTCTCCATTTTGCCACTATGCAGGAAACTCGTACAAGCCAGAATGGAACTGAGAGGAGTTTTCATATCATGTATCATGGCATAAGAGAAATCTTCACGTACTTTGGCTATCTTATCCTGACGGATGATAATCTTAATCTGGTAGATGATACAGGTGATTACCATTATCATCATGATGGCGGTAGCTATCATTAAGAGGCCCATACGCTCAAAGATAGCCCAATAAGGATTCAGCAATACAAGCTGAATACCTTGGGATAAATCTGTTCGTATAGGGATTATATCAGATTTAATAACTCCCCACACAGGTATAGTTTGCACTTTACTCTTTTGATAAATCTTTCCGCTTTTGGGATCAGCCAAACATGAAAGAAATTCACTTTCAAGACCAGCTCTCTTCAACAATTTAAAAGCAAAAAAGTCTACCTCACATAAAGGGACTTCAATCCCTAATTTCCACAAGCCATCATAAAAATAAGTATTTGCCGGTATGGAATCATTTATAGGTCCGGATGAAATTGTCGTCCCCTCAGGAACGCCTAACTTACTAAAATCTGCAATGGCCTCAGTTAATGCTTCATCTAAAATATTATTAGTTTCTCCATATATATTATTTCTAACCAGTATAAAAGTATTATATAGCCATATCGTTTGTAATGACAATATAGCTATTAATCCTAAAGTTGTAAATAATATAATGTGTTTTCTATTCATGTATATTTTTTGCAAAGATAAAAAACATTTGGATAATATTAGATAACATTTAGATAACATTTTCTAAAAAAAAACGCCTATATCTTTGCAACGTCAAACAAAAAACAAAGAAATAACTAAAAATTATAAATTATGAAACAGCTTATAGAAGAATTAACACAAGAAGAAAAAGTGGCAATTTATGGTGGTGCATATAAATGGGTATTTTCTAATGGAGAATGGATTATGGTTAAGACATCAGTTTCTTCTGCAAATATTAACCTTCCGATAACAGAACAACAACATAAGCAGTAAAAGAAAGCACTTAACTTTGCAACATCAATCAGAACAAGAAAAACAAATTAAAGAAAATGAATCATGAAAAGCAAGAAGTATCTAAATGATTTGAATGTTTGGGAAACCAAACAAATCTCAGGAGGTTCCAAGGTCTGTACATTATATAATGTATCGAGTGAATTCTTCAGAACAAAACAAGAAAATATTAACCTAATAATAACAAAGCAATAACATAAGCACTGAAAGAAACCGCTTAACTTTGCAACATCAATCAGAAACAAAGAAACAAACTTAAAAAAGAGATTATATGAAGACAAAGAGATTTATTAACTGCAATACCCGTTCGAGAGATTGCCCGAATCTAAAAATACAATATATAATGTATCAGATGAACTCTCAACAAAACAACAAAAGGTATTTAACCTAACGATAACAAAGCAATAACATAAGCACTGAAAGAAACCGCTTAACTTTGCAACATCAATCAGAAACAAAGAAACAAACTTAAAAAAGAGATTATATGAAGACAAAGAGATTTATTAACTGCAATACCCGTTCGAGAGATTGCCCGAATTTAAAAATACAATATATAATGTATCAGATGAACTCTCAACAAAATAACAAAAGATATTTAACCTAACGATAACAAAGCAATAACATAAGCACTGAAAGAAATCGCTTAACTTTGCAACATCAACAAGAAACAAAAGAAATATCTTACAAACAATTTAATAACTAAAATACAATTATTATGAAGACAAAAACAATGAAAGCGCTTAGCGCGAATGAACTGAGAAATGTAAATGGCGGATACGGCTATGATTTTATAACGGATCCGGATGGCCGCCCACATATAGAAGATATTTTTAAAATACCAGGAATAGATTCCCCATTCGATATAGGCAGACCACCTATCTTCATTTAACAGAAACAAATTGCATCCCACCACATGGTCATTGTCCGGGAACACCAGGAATCTTCGAACAAATCTTTAAAGCAGAAACGTTTGTCTCTTGCTTTTAAAAAAAGAAAAGCCAATATTGGTGATGTGACAATACAACACATAGTAAATCATGAAAGCATTAACTTTAGAAGAATGTATCAATACGTATGGCGGCTGTTACAACTACAGCGAAGAAACCAGTATAATCAGTGTATTTGTAACGCCCCATACTTTCCAAAAGTATTATCAGTATTAACAAATAAAAATCAAACACAGTTATGAAAAAGAATGAAAATTACATGGTAAAACCATTGAATGAAAAAGAACAGAGAAACGTATCAGGAGGATTCGCTCAAGACGGAAATCGCCTCATCATTAATCCGAGCACAGGTCTTCCAGATGTTTCTAAAGAGTTGGATAGTCTGAAAGATTTCACCAAATGGTATTGATCAGGCAGTTCTATTGAAAATAAACACTATTTTAATAACAATAAAAAACTAAGAATTATGAGAAATTTAAATGAAAACACATTAATGCAAGAAATGAGCTTGCAAGAGATGAAAGAAGTAAATGGTGGAATCGCTCCCCTAATTGTCCTAATTGTTAAAGTAGCGGTGTCTACCATTGTCACAGGATTTGCAGCTGAAGTGATATATGACTCAGACCAAGCCGCAGCTAATTTTCAGGCAGGATACAACAGTGTAAGAAATTAACAAGTGAAGCATATGAACTATCAAGAATTATCAAGACAAGAGATACAAAACATCTACGGTGGTAAGGAATCACCGAATTTCTCTTTTTCGGCTTTGTTAGGAAAAGCCGCCGGATATGTAGCTAACGTTGCAGAATCAATAAGTTCGGCTATGGCCGCCCTAAGTGATGGTGAATTTACCCATCAAGCGATAAGAGGCATATAAATAAACCCAAAGGAGAAGTGTAACTACTTCTCCTTCTAAAATATAGATAAAATGAAAACTAAATGGATATTGACCGGATTGGTCTGTTGCTTTCTTTTCATAGCCTTCTTGGGGAATGTATGGAAAACTGTTGTTCCGGATGACCACCATATCGGTGACATTCTTTACGGCATGGCGTTTCTGTTGACTGCCTTTTTCATCTCTCGTTTGTTTCTTGAGAGAACATTGTCAGGAAAAGAGTTACTGACAATCGTCACATTCGGGATTGCTTTTTGTGGACTGTATGGAGACCTATACAAAATAGCAGGTTCTATCTGTATGAGTTGCATTCTTCTCATAATAAAAAGGAATAACCTATTTATTCGTTGAAGTCTATTGCTCCCTTATTTTCCCCAGTTAGAAAAATTCTTTTCTCCGTTACCGAATTAAGCAAAAAGGGAATGAGGCCTATATATTTGTACAATTAGAAATTACTTCAAAGTTTTAATTATATGATAAACAAAAAGTATATAATATCAGGAGTTTCAGTTGGGATAATAGGATTAATCCTATCACATACGTACCGCCCTTACATATACGAGAATCACATATACGATTTTCATATTGCCGATACTATCGGGAGCATTGTTTGCGTACCTGCCGCTACTTTATTATTTTATGGATTCACTGATAAATATTATATTGGGAAGCTCACTCTTATAATCACACTGACATATATATTCTATGAGCTTCTGGGTCTTCTCAATATACATGGCACTTTTGATTTATATGACATCATTGCCATTATCATAAGCGGTATATGTACTTACTTCATTTTAAACTGGCGTTTAAAATGAAGTAAAATCATACAATAGAACTATTTCCAAATAAGGTTCAAGGAATTTCATTGAATGGCCAATATTAAAGATAGCTCGTTGATTAATGGTTGAAAAGTAGTACTCCAGCATAAAACTCTCACGAAATTTATTTATATTTACCACCGATTTAATCAACGCACTGATTTTTATCACGAAATATTAGTTAATTTCGTCCATTAACTCAGAGCATAACAAACTATTGATATGAACTCTCAAAGTAAAAAGATGCTAATAACTTTTGCTTTTATTGTTTTTCTTATTTGCATGTTTATTGGTGCATATGCCGCAATGAAAGGTGATTAGCAACTAAAAAATAAATCCCGAGATTCTATTGAAAAACCAAAAGATCTCAATAGAATCTCACAACCAATATGATTATGTTTTACATTGAAAAAAAAATAATTAAGCTCAAAGAGCTTTTTATACAAAATGACTTTTTTAGATACCTCATTATTATAGGGTGTGCAGCAGCTATATTCTGTTTATTTTATTATGGCGGAAAAGAAGTTGGTAAAACAATAAGTGCTCTTCAAAAATAATAAGGCAACCTGTTGGCGGAATTAATTCATATCGGTAGAGTTATGAGGTAAAGTGATCATTCTGACATTTTGTATTATCACCCCTCCGAGAATCGTTTCTTTACGCCCGGAAGGACGTTGCAAAGGAAAGACGGGAATAAAAATCCGTAATCTACTATTTGACAGTTCGATACAGAAATACGTACAATCATTCTACAGTAAAATAACAAGCAATCTGCTGCATCGGAACAAGCAATGTGCCAAGTATTAAGATACTATCTACAGGATATCAACATCCAATGTGCTGGATCTCTATATCCAACGCACAGGAAATAGAGACCGGACGCACCGGATATGGGGAACTGACTTGCAAGATATATATATCCAACGATTCAATTCTCCATATTCGAAAAGAAAGATGTGAATATGCTACATATATAGGCTGTAATCCGGTTGATAAGTCTCTGTTTTATACTTTTTGGAAACAGTAGTTGTTAGTTTATAGTCTATTCTGATGACTCTTTGCAACTATATCCCTAATTTTCCGATCACTTCGCTTTCTTTCCGGAACAGGCTCTTCGGCATTATTACTTAAAGTTCTGAGCCGGATGATTGTATTAAATGGAGTAAAATTATACAATAGAACAATTTCCTAATAAGATTCAAGGAATTTCATTAAGCCAACGACTAATATTGCGTTCTTCGGCGCTGAACTCCACACCGAGCTTTATCACTTCGCGTCCATCCGCCTGATAAGGTATCAGGTAGCCTTTTTCATCAATCTGTTTCAAGGCACAAGAAAATCCACAAAGCCATAGCGTACTTCATCATTAGGAAACTCCAACAGGTAGTTGCGGAAACGCTCATCAAAACCCTTTATTGTCAGATAACCGCTCTGATAAATCAGCGGAATAGGATTGTTGGAATCTACCCGATACTCGGAGAATACGGAAGCGGGTGCCTCAATGCCATCGAGCAAGGTGCGCAAGTCGTACTCCGTCTTCTGCAACATTTCAACAAGAAAAGTCGGAGTACCGGTCTGAAACCAATAACTTCCCAGCTCCATATTGCTGAATGCATTCAGAACACTGAACGGATTGAACATACCTTCTCCTCTCGGGTGGAAATGATAGCCGTCATAGTTTTTGGTCAGTGCATCTACCGTTTCGTCAAACGTGAGATTGTTTATCTCACCAAAATGTTCTATTTCCGGGACAAAGACCTTGCACAACTCCTCTTTCGTAATGCCACACACAGCAGAATAGTAATAATTCATGCTGATATCCTGCAACTGGTTCAAATCACTGAATACGCTGACTTGCGAGAATTTCGTGACTCCCGTAAGGAAGGCGAAACGCAGGTAACGGTCGGCACTTTTCAGAACACCATAAAAAGCTTTCAGAGTTTTACGATAGTCTTCCAGCAGCTCATCATTGCCAAGGGCCTGTAACAGTGGTTTGTCATATTCGTCAACCAGAACCACGACACTGCATCCGGTTTTCTCGCTGGCACGGCGGATGATGCCGGAAAAGCGGCCGAAAAGAGTATTTTCATCAATTCCTTTACCATATTGAAGTTCCCATTGACTCAGTTGGCGACTGAGAATATCATACAACCGCTCCGATGAATCATACTTTTCCGCATTCAAGTCAAGATGCAGCACAGGATGCTTTTTCCATTCTGTCTCCATTTGTTCGATGGCAAGTCCTTCAAAGAGCTCCTTTCTTCCTCCGAAGTAAGCCTCGAAAGTAGAAAGCAACAAACTCTTACCGAAGCGGCGGGGACGGTTAAGGAAATAAGGTTTGCCGGTATTGGCTATCTTCCAGATAAAAGCCGTCTTATCCACATACAGATAATTACCTGTCCGTATATCTTCAAAGGTCTGTATTCCGATAGGAAGTTTACGAAGTATGTCATTCATTGCCATAGTTTTTCCTTTTTTAGTAATTCAAAGTTAATCATTATTTCCGGATAATTCAACTCACGAACTATTTAACATAGCGATAACATTCCTATAACCTATCTTCCGCCGCCAACCCCGTACCTTTGCTTCACAGAAAAAAAAGAAAAGTATAAATCACTAAAAGACAAAAAGATATGCTATTACCAAACGAATGGATAGAAAACAGTTTAGAAACTTACATCTATCAGCACACCACAAAGTCCCAGATTATTTACTGGGTCGTTCTATTAGCCATTACGGCAACCATGATCGCACTTCCCTTTATTTATGTAGACATTTCCGTACAAGGCAGTGGAGTAGTGCGCCCCGTAACGGAAAAGACTGAAATTAAATCAGCTATCACGGAACTGGTAGACTCCATTTATGTTCGCGAAGGCGAACAAGTCAGCAAGGGCGATATCCTTCTGCGTTTCCGCACAAACAGTTCCGACTACAAAATCAACTACCAGACTAACCGTCTGAATGATTACGAGGCACATCTTGCCGACCTGGCATATCTGGCAAAAGGCGAGCATCCTGCCACATTCCGCTCTCCGGTTCGCCGGCAGGAGTACACTTACTTCACCAAAAAGAAGAAAGAACTTGAAACCTCCCTGACACAAGCGGAAAAAGAGTATAAACGGAACAAGACATTGTTTGAGAAGAAAGTAATTTCAGAAGAAGAATATGACAAATACTACTATCAATATCAAACCCAGCAAAACGAACTGGCTTCATTGACACAGAGTCAACTCAGCACTTGGCAAGCTGACTTGAACAGCTACCGCAATTCACGCAATGAGATGAGTACCAGCCTCAAGCAAGAGGTGAAAGACCAGGATATGTACATTGTCCGCAGTCCGGTAGACGGCACGCTCGACCAGTTCTCCGGCATATACCGGGGAAGTAGCATTCAAGCCGGACAATCACTGGCAGTAATCAGCCCCGACTCCACACTCTGCCTCGAAGTATACGTCACTCCCCGGAATATCGGTTTTATGAGCATAGGTATGCCGGTCAATGTGCAAGTGGAATCTTTCAATTATAACGAATGGGGCACACTGCCCGGAAAGGTAAAAGAAATCTCCTCCGACTTCCTGACGGACAATCAAGGCAACTCTTTCTATAAAGTGAAATGTGAAATGGAACAAGATTACCTGACACTGAAAAACGGACAGATAGGAAAGCTGAAAAAAGGTATGACCGCCAGCGCACACTTCATGGTGACACGCCGCTCCCTGTTCGATCTGCTTTATCAGAAGATTGACGACTGGGCAAATCCAAGACAATACACCGCTAACGAGATGATGGCAAGCGTAAAAGCACCAGTTACACAACGTTAAAAAAACAAATAATCAAGTGAGATAGATATTATTCTTCGAGAAATTACTACTTTTATATTCAAATAATGCATAACAGTATGAACGAGGAACGATATTTCTTACATTTTAAAGGTGGATTATATAAAATGTTAGGCATAGCCAAACACAGCGAAACGCTGGAGGAAATGATCGTCTACCAAGCCTTATACGGAGAGCATAGTATTTGGGTCCGCCCTAAATCTATGTTCTTCGACATGGTTATCTATAATAATATTAAAGTAAATCGTTTTAAAGAAATATCAAAAAACGTTATCCTCCATTTAAAGATGCTATAAAACAAATAACGGTACAGGAGGCTACAGATGAAGTATTATCCGGAATCGCATCTGCTATTTTAGGGGTATGGTATTCCTGCGCACAAGAGAACATCTCTCTACAGCAGATTGTCGACGATATACAGAAAATGGGAAAAGGATATGTAAACATGGTTACCTATCCGACCAGAGCCATTTCACAAGAATGCCAAGATATATTCAATAAAATAGAAGGATTCACCTATAACGTAAATGGAACTACTTTATATTGGTCGTGTGGATATATGACCGGAAGTACTCCCTGGGCTGAAGAGTTAGAAAGTATAATACAGAATATAAATCCCACAGATAAATGGGCTTTAATCGAATTATTAGGATAAAATGAGTATGAGAACGTATGTAAATATCACAAATGACAATAAGCATAGCATTATTGACTCAATGCTGGCCTTGATTGACTCACACACCAGTGTTGAAAGTTATCGTGATGCATTTTATCAATTAGGGAAAGCATTGGGGCTCCTGCTGAGTCAGCAGATGCATGATAAATTGGGAAACACAATGTTGGCATGTGCTTCTGAAGACGCAGACTGGTTAGCGCATGGGGTACTGAATTCTCTTACCCCAAAAAAAGTTTCATTGGCAGTGTTCTGGAACGAAAGACTTTCTTTCGATGCGGAAAAAAAGATTGAATATAGCCCTATCGTAAAATCATATATAGAGCCTATCCATAATTGTGAGACATTAATTCTTGTAAAATCCATTATCAGCACTTCTTGTGTTGTAAAAACTCAATTAACCCGACTCGTAAACGAAATAACGCCCAAATACATATTCGTTGTATCTCCCGTCATGTATAAAGATGCAGAATCAAACCTGAAAATGGAATTTCCGGAAGATATAAGTAGCAAATTCAACTTCTTAACTTTCGCAATTGATACCGAAAGGGATGAGCATGGGCAGGTCATACCAGGAATCGGAGGCATGGTGTATCCTAAATTAGGATTAGGAGATATTCATGAAAAGAATAGATATATTCCACATTTAGTGAGAGAACGCACCAAGTAAAATCAACTACCATCCACTTTTAACATAGCAATAACATTCCTATAACATACCTTCTTTTTTTATCAGTGTAATTTTGTCTCATTATTGAAACAAATGTATTAACCACTAAAAAAAGAAGATATGTTTTTAAACAAGGGTACTAAGATCAAACAACATGATATCACCGATTGCGGAGCAGCCTGTCTGGCTTCCGTATGTGCACACTACGGACTGCGCTTCCCGGTATCGCGCATCCGCCAATATGCATTCACCGACCAGAAAGGTACGAATGTATTAGGACTGATAGAAGCCGCCAACAAACTGGGATTGTCCGCTAAAGGCGTCCGCGCACAGTTCGATGCACTGTACACGATTCCCAAGCCAACCATTGCACATGTGCTGGTAAATCACAAACAACTTCAACACTTTGTTGTAATCTACAAAGTGACGAAGACACACATCACATACATGGATCCCGGAGACGGACGGATGCATAAGGTATGGCACGAAGACTTCCGGCACGACTGGACAGGCATACTGGTATTGATGGAACCGGAAGAGACCTTCAAAAAGGGAAATCAGCAGACCAGCATGAGCAAGAAATTCCTTTCATTGATGGCGCCCCACAAGTCCGTAATGCTGCAAGCCGTCTTCGGTGCGCTTGTTTTCAGTATTTTGGGATTGTCCACTTCCATCTATGTAGGCAAAATCACAGACTATGTACTGGTCGACAAAAACACCAATTTGCTGAATCTGATGGGAGTGATTATGCTCATTATCCTGTTGCTGCGTACCTTCATCGGTGCAATGAAAAGCATTCTGGCACTGAAAACCGGACAAAGAATCGACGCGGCCCTGATCTTGGGATATTACAAACATCTGCTGACCCTGCCTCAACAATTCTTTGACACCATGCGCGTAGGAGAAATCATTTCACGCGTGAACGATGCCGTAAAAATACGTAACTTCATCAACAACGTATCGCTCGATCTGGTAGTGAATATCATGATACTGGTGTTCTCCCTGTGCCTGATGTTCATTTATTCCTGGAAGCTGGCAGTCATGACCCTGATATCAGCGCCGCTATTCCTGCTCATCTTCTGGGGGTTCAACAAACTGAACCGGAAGTACCAACGCAGCATCATGGAAAGCAGTGCCGATCTGGAATCCCAATTAGTAGAATCCATCAACTCCATTTCAACCATTAAGCGTTTCGGCATCGAAGAGTATGCCAACCTGAAGACAGAAAGTCGTTTTGTACATTTATTGAAGAATACCTACCGAAGCATCTACGGCTCCATCATGGCGCAAGGAGGCATCCAATTCGTATCTACAGGAATCACAATCGCCATCTTGTGGCTGGGCAGTATTCTGGTTATCGATCAGGAGATGACACCCGGCACGCTCATGGTATTCTATTCTCTGGTGGGTTACGTCATCTCGCCCATCGGTTCGCTGATATCATCCAACCAGACTATTCAGGATGCATTGATAGCCGCCGACCGCCTGTTTCAGATTATGGATCTGGAAAGAGAGCAGGACAATGAACAAAAGATCATTCTGGAACCGGATATGATGGGCGACATCACCTTTGAGAATGTCTCCTTCAGATATGGTTCGCGCAAGGAAGTATTCGACTCCTTGAATCTGACCATAGAAAAGGGCAAGACTACCGCCGTCATCGGAGAAAGCGGTTCGGGCAAAACAACATTGATTTCTCTATTGCAGCACATCTATCCCATCCAGTCCGGATGTATCCGCATTGGAGACTATGACATTGCACAGATTGACAACCGCAGCCTCCGCCGCCGGGTGGGCACCGTCCCCCAACAGATTGAACTGTTTGCCGGAACCGTTGTTGAAAACATCGCGCTTGGTGACATGGAACCCGATATGAAACGGATTGGCAGCCTGATGAGGCAGCTCGGCCTGATGGACTTTATTGACAGATTGCCCAACGGCTATATGACTCAAATAGGCGAACATGGCGCAACCCTTTCCGGAGGCGAGCGTCAGAGACTTGCCATTGCCCGTGCCCTGTATAAAGAACCGGAAATCCTGATTTTCGATGAAGCCACTTCGTCACTGGATTCCATAGCCGAACGTTACGTAAAAGAAACACTGGATGCACTGGCCGGGAAAGGCAAGACGGTCATCATCATCGCCCACCGCCTGACCACAGTGAGATGTGCCGACAACATCGTAGTGATTGATAAGGGGAAAGTGGCGGAAACCGGTACGCACAGCCAACTCTACGATGCAGGCGGACCCTACTTCAGACTGTGGAACGAACAGTTTGCCATGTTCGAATAATCTTAACATAGCGATAACATTCTTATAACATTGTTTGACCTGTCATTGTCCTACTTTTGCAACAACAAAAAGATAGAACCATACAGTAATCAAACAATGTTATTTTTATGAGAAAATTAATGATGATAGGCCTGGCAATTGTAAGTCTCACCTTTGCCGGTAATGTACAGGCGCAAAATAAAAGATGGTCTCTCCAAGAGTGTATCGACCACGCCATCCGGCACAACATTGAAGTAAAACAAAGCCGGAACCGCATTGAAAAACTAAAAGTAGAAAAAAGTACTTTAAAAAACAGCTTCCTGCCCGACCTCAGTGCCGGAACTTCTCAGAAGTTCGACTTCGGACGCTCGCTCAACCGCAGCAACGCATACGAAGACAGCAATACACAAAGTTCCTCCTTCTCCGTAAGCACAGAAATGCCTCTTTTTACAGGTTTCAGGCGGAGTGCATCCGTATCACGCAACAAGTTCGACCTGATGGCAGCCGAAGCTGATAAGGAACTTATAGAAAACGACTTATCGTTGAATGTCACAAGCTGCTATTTCCAGATTCTGCTGAACAAGGAAATTCATAAGATTGCTCAGGAACAAATCCGTCTGACCCGGGAGCAGGAAGACCGGACATTGCTTCTGATAGAAAACGGCAAGGCGCCGCAATCTCAACTATATGACGTCAAAGCCCAATTGGCAGACGATGAACTGACGGCAACGGAAGCCAAGAACTCGCTCCGTCTCTCCCTACTCGACCTCATACAGCTCATGGAGTTGCAAGAACATGAAGAGTTCGACATAGATTCTCTTGATGAGAACATATCCCGGACAGATACCATCATGCCCCAAACCATCTATGCAGCCGCACTGAACTGCATGCCTCAAATAAAACAGGCCTATTATTCACTGCAAAGCAGTTCAAAAGCCATCAAAGTAGCCAAAGCAGGATATTACCCTACCCTTTCATTAGGTGCGGGTATCAGCACCGGCTATTATCATTCGGGGAACAGTATAAATCCATCCTTCAGGCAGCAACTCCAAAACAATATGCAGAAAAGTGTCTATTTATCACTGAGTATCCCTCTCTTCGACCGCTTTTCAACCCGGAATGAAGTCCGCGCCGCACGAATAGAAGAGAGCAATGCCCGTCTGTCTTTGGAAAATGAGAAAAAGAATCTATATAAAGAGATTGAAAAGGCTTATACAGATGCGGTGAACGCGTTGGAAAAATACGAATCGACCTCCAAAGCCGTCGTTGCCAATGAAGAGGCACATCGCTATGCTTTGGAGAAGTATGCCTCCGGCAAGTCGGCCGTATATGAATACAACGAGATAAAGATGAAACTGGCAGAGGCGTTATCGAAACAATCACAAGCAAAATATGCATATCTGCTAAAGGAGCGGGTATTGGCATTCTACTCGTGCAGAGAATCAGCGCTAAGCCATTGATTATTTCTTTTTGCCCGGCTTGTTTCGCATCTCCACAGTAAGCACTACCGGGTGTTGACCTTGACTGACAGGCCTGTCAACCTTGTTTAACCGCCCTGTCAACCTTGGTCAACCGGCCTGCCAACCTTGGTCAACACCCGGAAATCTCTAAGAACAAAGGGATATACCTCTGGCTATTAGCAGAATAACATCTGCCATAAAGTAAATAATTTAAGTTTCGTAAGCTTTGTATAAAGCTTATAAATGATAATTTAGCGGGCTGAATTTTAAGCCTGAAAGGCTTGCATTATATAGCGTAGGGCATCGCCCTACGTAATGTGCATCCCCATTTCTAAGCCCTGAAAGGGCGATATAAAGGTTGATGCTTAATTGCGCCCTTTCAGGGCTTAAATTAAAGATATACATAATCACGTAGGGCGTTGCCCTACGCTATGTAATATCAGGCTTTCAGCCTGTCTTGATTTCAGGTATTCAGTTCCCTAAATTATCATTTATAAACCTTATCAAAGCTTGCGAAACTTGAGTAAATAAATGTATCGCCCCGATATGGGGCGACTGTGAAAGTGAGAGTAACTTGATCCAACTTTTTATTGAACGCTTGAGTTCATGGTAACTGAAAAACGATAGGTTCCGGACTGCAGTGCAAGCGAGATAGTCTTTCCCTTCTGCATGTACAAGCTAACTCCTTTCGCTTCTTTCCATATAGAATCTCCTTCTTTTAGAGTTCCCAAATCTATATCGGACAGCTTCAAAATAGCCGTAGTATTAGCAGGTACAGTAACTTCAAGATTCAGGACACCAGAATTCACCGCCCAGTTGGACACTATATTCCCATACATCGAATTATAATGTGAACGAACCTGCTGAGGCCCTTTCTCCGTGATCCAAGGTTCAATGGTAAATTCCTTATAGCCGGCCTCCGGACGGCGGATTCCTCCTAAAGCCTCTATAAACCAGCTACCTATATACAAATAGGAACTATGCAGACCCGAACCACGACATTGCCAATCTTCAAAGAATGTACCGTTGCCATGCTTCAGCATATCTCCCCAGCCGGGAAAATCTTCTTTGGTAGCCATCTCAAAAATCAAATCATTACGATGATTATCCAATAGAGTGTGCAGCAGGAACGAACCGGCAGTAATGCCTCCCCAGAAATGTCCTTTGCGCTTTACCTGTATTTCTTGTTCAAGACGTTTCCAGACTTTTGCTTTCAGATGCTTCGGGGGTAAATCGACCATCAATGCAATAGCCAGATAAGAAGGATAGCCATTCACGTAGCTATTATCTTTCGAATTGAAGAAAGTAGCATGGACAGCCTTACGCACTTTTGACGCCCGGTTCCGATAGGTGGAAGCTGCCTTTTCATTTCCCAACACATCGGCTATCTGTGCAGCAGTTTCAAGACTGTAAATCCAGTGACAGTTATTGAAGAATAAAGTTTCCCGAGTATCTCCAAGTGCTTTTCCCTGTTTCTCCATAGCCGACCTTTCCGGCCATGCATCCGGCCAGAGCCAGTCACCCAGAAAACTCCATTTACCTCCCCAACGTACCAACATATCATTCTGCGACTTGGTTTCTACAAAAGAAAGCCAGCGCTGAATAGTAGGAAAACTTTCTGAAAGAATACGTACATCACCATACTGACGATAAAACTCCCAAGGTAAAGTAATGCAGAAACCACTCCAGGATGGTCCGCCTCCACCAATGCGGGTAGGAGCGGTATAGGGAACATTCCCTTCGGGATCTTGTACATCACGCCAATCTTCCATCCATTTGTTATAAAAAGCCCCCAATTGATAATTTCCCAAAGCTGTGCGTGTAGTAGCCAGTGCATCTCCCCCGTAGCCACAACGCTCACGGTGAGGACAATCGACCACATAGTTACCCAAACTAAGATTTTCAAACGTCCACAAAGTGGTACGATAAATATCATTTAACAGAGGAACATCACATTCAAATTCACCGCTCCGGCAATAATCCGGACGAATCATCCAACCACGTATCTGGTCTAATTGCGGTTTATACCGGAGACCGGTAATTTGTATCCAACGTCCTGTCATATAATTAAAACGATTACAGAAGGTTCCTTTCCGTTTGGGACCGACTTTATAAATGCTATGTATACCATAGCTGCAAGCATCCTTTTCCCTTTCAGAAAATTGGAATACAATGGAATCACCGGGCTGGCCTTGGAGCTGCATCTCAAACCAGCCTGCATAATTGATTCCCATATCAACCCTATAGACTCCAGGACTTATCTCCTGAACAGAAAGTGGTTTTATTTCATCAAGTAACCGGTTAGGCTCTGTACGGTCAGATGATACTGTAACGTCGGTAGAATAAGCCTTTGCCATAGCCCAACCGGAATCATCAAACTCCGGAGTATTCCACCCATCCTTCTCCAAAGCAGCATCATAACATTCTCCTTCAAAGTGATGCGCCTCCCAGTAACCTAACAAGGTATTGGGACTAGCATGAGTCTTCCAAGTATTATCTGAAACAATTCGTAATTTCTTTCCGGAAGATAATGTGATCTCAGCTTGAGCCAATGCCATCGGAATAGCCGGCCTGTCCTTCTGCTGATAAGCCGGAAAAACAGCCCAGGAAGTGCCCAGCCACAAGGCAATAACATTAGTACCTTTTTTCAGATAGTTCCTGATATCATATGTCATGTAGCGGGCACGTGATTTATGGTCCGTCACCGAAGGTGAAAGGACAGCATCCCCCACTTTCCGTCCATTGACATACAGTTCATGATAACCGATGGAAGCTACATAAATAATAGCATCCTGCGAAATTTCCGACAGTTCAAAGGTCTTGCGAAACCAAGGATCTGCCATTACATTATTCACCTTCTTGCCTCCTACACTCTGCGACTCCATTTCTGCACTGCCTATCCATCGTGCCGACCAATCGGCAGCAAATAGCCCCATACGCCAGTTCGCAGTAGTACTCCATGCCGACCAATGATTATGTTCGTCTGAGAAACGGACTTTCCAGAAACATCTTTTTCCGGCAGACAAAGGCACTCCTTCATAAACAATATTCACCGACTCAGCCGAATTAACGCGACCGCTGTCCCAAAGATCTCCACGATCTGCATCGAGCAATTCCCGGGAGCTTGCTACAAGAATCTGATAAGCAGTCTGTCTCCGCCCGCGTGCCGGAACAGTGGCTCCCATTTTCCAACTCAAACGGGGTTGCTGTATGTCAATACCTAAAGGATTACTAAGATATTCACATCGCAAATCAAAAGGTTGGAGAGTGGCAATATTGGTGAAAGCCGTACTGCCGGTCAGTTCATCCCCCGGAAAAGCAATCTGCACTTCTCTGCCATTAAGAGTCAGACAAACTCTCTTCTGACTATAAAGCGGATCAGCAACCCAGATATCATAATCAGTTCCCTTCTGCTCAAGATAGACAATCACCTGTTTATCAGCAGCCAGTGTAAGTCCCTCTCCTAAATCAATTATCCCCGGATGATAAAAAACAACGGCATACTGATGATTCACCCTAACAGCCTGCACCGCAGAACTATTTTGAATAATCTTATAATTCTGTGTAGCTGCAAATGTCTGGAACTCCTTCAAAGACCTGTCAGGAACCACCATATACGCATACTTCCCTTCCTTAGCCTTTACACCATGACTAATCCAGAGATTAAAGATGTCAGCAGAAATCTTCTTTCCACTTCCACTGATATTAATATCTTTCCAAGCCCCCGTTTGTTTCGGGCTGCTGACAGTTACATCTCCTCCTGAAGGAAATAAATAACCAACTTTATCATGATATACCCAAGCCGGATTCTTTGCAGATGCATTTTCTTTGTAAACAGACGTAGTCCCTTCCTCTTTGCCAACTACCATTTCGCCTTTAAAAAGGCACTGATTAACAGTTGTAACCACTTCTTCGGGAGCATTTGACGCAATATCTGTTCCTAAACACAAAAGCACATCATTCATAAAAAAGTAAGCTTTCTTAGCCTTTACACCCTTATAGCAATGCTCATAAGCAATGACTCCATTCTTGCCATTACTTACACCACCTCCATACCGGTTTTTTCCGAACAGATATCCTTCAAGACGGGCAGAGTCTGGATGTTGGATAGCTGTAGTACCCGGTATTTTATTCCAATTCCATATAGGGAAGATACCCCCATATTCTTTTCCGGAAGTAAGGATATTCGTAGCACCAAGCGGCAAGTTATAGCCTTTGAGGTTCTCATTATTGAGCATTTCGGTTCCATTGGTCCGGGTAGAAATCACCTTAGCTGAAAGATAATAGCCAGCACCGTGCTGAACCATTATGTCCGATTTCCAGAAGTACTTATTGCCGGGAGCAGGAAAGGGAGCACCGGAAAGGTGTTTCTTCCAAGCCGAATAATCAGCAACACGTTCAGGATCATTCTGTTCCATGTATTCCAGTGTGACAGGAGAAATATTACTCAATCCTTCTGAACGTGATATATTACGACCGATTGCACCAAAATCAAACGTTTCCCGATAACCCAACAACCGATGACCACCCATCAGGAGATTAATAAATATCTCTTTCTTCTCTTGTGTAAAATAAGATTCAAAGACAGTTCCTTTCACCAACCGTAAATAATATGCAATATCATCTACATACGATAAACCATAACCGCCAGAATATAATTGGGGACGATGCTGATGGAAACTGCCATCCACCTTAATACCTTCGTCGCCTTGTTCCGGAACAATCTTAATAGTAGAAGCTATGGACTCAATTCCGGTTCGTATCAGCTCTATATTATCTTCAATACATCCCTTATGAATAGTAACGGCAGATACCCATGTACGGTTTTTGCCTTTATGTCCTTTATTTCCAGTCAAATCCTGTAGATAAGAAGAATAATGCAATAGCTTCTTTTCACTAATTTTGCCTTTCAGCAGAATTAACGGAACCATGTAGTCCTGGGGAGCACCAATATCACCGAACCACCAGTTCCTGGATTTAGGACGTACTTTATACCAGTAATCGATACCTGCAACGATTTGTTTCAACAGTTTTCCTGAATTATAATACTTATTTCCAGGTTTCCGATATGCAATAGCCATTGATTTCAACCGTTTCAAATGAGAACCGGCCGGATAAAAAGAACCTTCGTGTACAGTTACATAATCCAGATCCGGAAAACTTCCGTCCGAGCGTAACGCACTCGCATAACCCGCTATTATGTCCTCATCCACCTTCGTTTCCAAATAGGAAGCGACCAGCCTCCCTGTCATTTCGTCCACTTCCTTTTGCGCATCAACTTGCACCTCTTTAGCCTCAGCCAAAGAGCAACAAAGATAAAGCAAACAGAATATTAGTTTCAAGCATTTCATAAACATACTCCTATTTATCCAGATACTTACCATCAGCTACTATCCCTGAGCTATGCACTGTACGAATAAATTTCGCATCAGCAGGAGCGGCACCTTTACATTGGTTCAGTTCTGCCCCGACAACATCATCCAGAAAGAATAACGGACGTACATCGGGCTTCATCGCATCAAAACGTACATTATTAAATCTCACATTCCTGGCATGGCGTACATAGAAACCGGCAGCCGGTAATGTATTACCAAACATTCGATTCTCAGGATAGCTTTTAGTCATTTCCGGAACGGGTTTATTAACCATGTCCGAGGTCCCGCCCCCCGGATAGCTGATTTGCACGTTATTGATCGAAACATTTTCTACATAGCTTGTCTCCACACCAGTTATTGAACAGGCTATCAGGCTTTCTGCGGTTGCTACAATGTTGCTGATATTTATATTCTTCAATACACCACCCTCTTTCCGGTAAGTGCGGTGTCTGTCTCCCAAACGGATGAATATGGGAGTCTGGACATCGCGCATAGAAATATTGGAAACGGTGATGCCATCAATAATGCCTCCATCAACCATTTCTATGGCAACACCCGAAATAACGGTAACATCGGCCGAAATATGTTCAAGCTGTTTACTCCAATGACGAATATTATCTTCCGCTGCCCGGCGAACAACACAATTGGAAACCGCGATGTTCCGGTAGCCTCCATGAGAGGCAGTACCAAATTTAATTGCATTGCAATTACTTGCTGTGACACAATTCGTAACCGTTATGTTCTCGCAAAAATCAGGATGGTCACTCTTGAAACAAATGGCATCATCTTCCACATCAATGTAGCAATCGGATATAGTCGCATTCTTAGCATCTATATCAAGCCCGTCATTATTATAATTACAATGACTGAATACCTTCAAGCCACGGATAGTTACATCTTCACATTTCTCATAATGCTGCACCCAATAGGCAGAATTACGGAGAGTGACATCGGTCACAACGATACCCTGACACTCTACAAAATAGATTATCTTAGGGCGTTTCGGTCCGCCGTCCGCATCATTGCCGAATTGAAACGCTTTATTTCCACCTTGTCCGTCAATCGTTCCGAATCCGGTAATCGAGATATTCTTCTGTCCACGTGCAAACAAAAGTCCGGAAGACTGATTCATATTACCATCCTTGAAGGGAAAAGCATGATCATAATCCGACAAACGTGTACTCCCCAACAATAAAGTGCCAAAATCCAGATGAAGGTTCACATTTGATTTCAGTTCAATGGGACGTATCAAATAAGATCCGGATGGTATCAAAACAGTTCCGCCTCCTTTCTTCGAACATTCATCTACGGCTTTCTGTATAATAATTGTATTATCCGTTACACCATCTCCTTTAGCTCCACGCTTAGTCACATCAATTGTTCCGGCTATAAGGGAAGAAGAAAACAGCAAAGATATTGCAAACAAGACTATATTACATCTATTCATCATGATATCATTGTTTTTAGGGTTTATCATTTAAAGATTTATATCGGCACAAAGCCTCTACATAGTAATAATCAGCATAGGTCAAAGGCATATCTATCTCTGTACCAGAAGGGATGTTCCCTACCGAATGTTTCAGAATGAATCCGCCGTTAGTTCCCTCCTCTGCCGTATATGCCGGTGAGGATAATGTCTGGAGCATTTTTTCGGCTGCCTTATAATATTTCTTAGCCCGTTCTCCAGATACATACTGAGATAGTTCCAATAATCCCGAACAGTTGATAGCTGCCGCAGAAGCATCACGCAAAGCATCCGGTATATCAGGAGCATTATAATCCCAGTAAGGAATCAGGTCTTTGGGCATATTAGGATGGTTCAACGTAAATTCTGCTATTTTTATAGCTTGCTCCAGATATTTCCGGTCTTTGGTAAAACGGTACATCATTGTATAGCCATACAATCCCCAAGCCTGTCCACGAGCCCAAGCAGATTTTTCGGAAAAGCCCTGCCCGGCTTGGTAGTGCTTTATTTCACCGGTCACCGGGTTATAATTCAATCCATGATAAAGACTATTGTCCGCCCGGAAGTGATTCTTCAAAGTTGTATCGGCATGCTTCACAGCAATATCATAAAATGTGCTGTCTCCTGTGGCCTGAGTAGCCCAGAAAAGCAATTCCAGGTTCATCATATTATCAATGATAACGACATAGTCATCCGGTTTGCGATTATGTGATTTAATACAGCCTACCACGGGGCTGAAACGGGAAATCAACGAACGGGCGCTGTTCACCATAATATCTTTATACTCAGGTTTCGGAACAATGCGGTTAGCATTGCCATAACTGCAATACATCATAAAACCGACATCATGTGTATTCACATTGTATTGTTCCGGTTCCAGCAGTTTCAGCATACGTACTCCTTCAGCATACAACTCCTTATTCCCTGTATTCTCGTACAGATAGAACAGAGTTCCGGGATAAAAGCCGCTACACCACCATTCCGAGTTACTGGTTTTCAGACGTTGCATGTGTTTGTCATACGTCTTAGGGAACTGGTTACTTCCCTGCAGTTCACCCCTCATATAGAGATATTGACGAGCAGCATGCTCTAATGCTTTATCTACTTTTACCTTACCACCGGCGAATAAATCACCGGAAGAAAAAAAACTAATTAGAATCGTAGCAAACAATAATGTACTCTTTTTCATGGTTATATTTTAAATTTATATTCTATTATTCCACTGCATCCGAGAAAGAAGTGACCTGCAATCTTTCGGCAAACTGCAGCGAAGATAGTTTAGTAGTCACTTTAACCGTAACCGGTTTACCAGGTAAAATATCCATATAATTATCGGATATGAAATTGTCGATATCTCCTTGGAGTGACAAGAAAACCCCTCTCGCAAACACATCACAAGACAAAGTCACCTCATAACCCCCTTCTACCGGAACAAAGTCTTTATTAATCCGGGCCCCTGCATAATGCATATCTTTTTGCTTTGCCAGAAAATAATCATTAGTATACTCTGTTCCCGTTTTATCCTTATAAAGAACGTGTATAACCACATCTTCTTTTTTCTCTCCATTCAATAATCCATCCACTGTTTCCTTCCATACGACTGTACTTGTATTAGCCGGAACAGTTATCTGTTTCTTGAATTCTTTCACTACTCCACTACCATCCAGCCTGAGCATACAGACCGTTAATTTACCAGAAGTACTTTTCAGCCTGTCCGATACCATATGTATCTGCAATATATTTTCCTTTTCTATTGGCGACACCAGCAAATCGGCGAAAGACTTTACCGTAAAATAATGCTGCGCTTTCCAACGCCCGTAATAATCACGACTGGACCAGGATGCCACCGGCCAGCAGTCATTATGCTGCCATACCAACGACCCCATACAATAGGGCATATCCCTCCGATGTGCCTCCATAGCCATTTTCATAGCATCAGCCTGCAAAAGCTGGCTCATATAGGTAAACGAACGGAAATCTTTCGGCTGACGGTATTCCGATACAAGGAAATCATTGATACGCTTATTAGCTGCTGTTCCCCCTCGCTGATGCGACATCATTACTTCCGAAGTCAGATTCCAATCCTCAGGTAAAGGTGCATACCGTTTGATTGACTCGAATTCCGGAAATGATTGGAAACCATACTCACTGAAGAAACGGCTCCGCTCATGATTAAATTCAGAAAGAGGTTTCAGCCCTTGCCAGACTTCCCAATAGTGCATATCACCCACCGTGTGATTGCGTGTTCCCTTGTCATCTGAATAAGGAGACGACTTACGGTAACACGCACCCGGATGGAATTCTTCTACCACAGCCGGCAACGTCACAAAATACTGATCCTTGAACTGTTTCCATATAATATCCGAATAAGCAGGATTTTGTTTGTCATATGTCTTTTTCCAATTCCAGTTGAACCAGGCATCCAAACATTCATTATTACCACACCAGAGGGCTATACAACTATGGTTGCGCAAGTGTCGTACATTATCAATGGCTTCCCTGCGAATGCTTTCCAGCAATTCGCCTTCGGCGGGAAATACGCTGCACGCAAACATGAAGTCTTGCCAGATTAAAATACCGTACTTATCACACAAGTCATAAAAGATATCTTTCTCATAAACTCCGCCACCCCACACGCGTAGCATATTCATATTTGCACTGACTGCATCCCGGATTGTTTTTTCATAAATGGAATCGGTAACACGAGTCAGAAAGTTATCACAAGGAATATAATTCGCTCCTTTGGCAAACAAAGGTTTTCCATTTAGTTCAAAATAAAAGCTTTCACCATATTCGTCAGGAGCCGTTACCACTTTCAATGAACGGATCCCCAGTTTTTCTTCTGTTATATCTATTTGCTTTCCATTCAGTTCCAGTGTTGTAGCAAAGTCGTATAAGAAAGGTTCTCCCAAACCATTAGTCCACCATAACCGGGGCTTCTTCATGGTAAAAGATACCGGAATTTTATTCAAACCTTTATTCAAACGAATCAATTTCCGGCACTCGGCGCGATTATCCGTACGATTAATCACAGTTACCTTTGCTTCTGTCTCCTTATCTGCCAATACTTCTACCGTGACATCCACTACGGCCCGCTGGGCTGTCACCGACTGCTGATTATAAAAAACATCATTTATCCGAGCCTCATCCCATGCTTCCAGGCTAACGGCCCTCCAGATACCCGAAGTAACCAAACGAGGTCCCCAGTCCCAACCAAAATGATAACCCGCTTTACGAACAAACACTCCGACCTTGCGGTTAAGCAAACCTCCATTCTCGGACTGGTCATTCGAACTGCGATACTGGAAAGGAACAGCTTCCCATTTCGGCATAGCTATCTTAATGGGAGAATGCAAATAAACCTGCAATTCATTGCCATGCTCTTTTAAGAGAGAACGGACATCCGCCTGCCATTTACAAAACATATTATCAGCAGAAAGAATCTTCTTTCCGTTCAATGTTACATCAGCATACGTATCCAGTCCCTCAAAATGTAGCACAATATTCTTCTTTGCCAGCAACTCAGGGGTTACATCAAACGTCGTCCGATAAATCCAGTCTTCTTTATCCACCCACTGCACACCGCGCTCATTGAGCCTGTAAAAAGGATCATCTATCAGTTTGTTATCCATCAGGTCTGTATGAACTGTTCCTGGAACAGTGGCTGCATACCAGTTAGTCCCCCTCGCCTGCCGGAAGTTCCATCCTTCATGCAGGTACTGACGGACAGGCTGCGCATTGACTGCTGTAAACAGAAATAGCAAATTCAATAAGGCTATCCAGGTTCTTTTCTTTACTTTCGTCTTCATTTCTTTATTTATTTATTTGCTTACGGTCTACATTCCATCCTTTCACCACTAATACCGGTGTTTCAGTTATCTTTTCAGCATTCGTTTCGATAACCACGGATTTACTTTCACCCGGCATCAAAGAAAAGAAATTATCCGTATAAAAAGAAGGGCGGATAGGTCTCAAATCCTGATCGAGAAATTGCAACTGGTTGAAAAAGGCGATAGAACCGGACACATTTTTCACTGTAACATCCACGAAATACTTGCCTTCGCCCTTTCTTATCTTATAAGTAGTCTTCAATTTGGCTTTTTTCAATTGAGACAATGTTTCAAAGCCTGAAGAAGTAGGCCCGGTCAGTGTTTCCTTACCTTCATACTTATCATTGGAACGCCAGTAGAAATTAGATGAGACTTCCTTGCCTTTCTCATCGTTCAATCTCAACTTAATAAAATGTACCTGTGAAATATCTTCAGGAAAGCGAATGGCCAATACATCATTTGCCACACCATCCGAAGGAAGGTCAACCTTCGCGGACCCTTCGAATACCTTTTTACTGTTGATATCATAAACCTGAGCCACTACTGTATAACCTTTGAATTCCTGATAGAAATCATTCACTACTGATACCGTATTCTTCAGATAATCGAATTGTGCATGCAAAGGTTCCAAAGCATTAGCTGTATGATAGAGTGAAGCCGTTGGTTCCAACGACCAATCCCACATACGGGCACAGACCTGACGCACCGGGCAATTATGATACCAGAATAGTAAACCGGAACAGAAACGGTCACCATAATCAAGTTTATTATAATTCCATACTTCCCAAATGCTTTTTGAATTCATGGCACCTACAAACTGCCCTTTTTGTGCAAACTCGTCAATAGAAGAAGATTGCCCATAATTATTAACCAAGTCAGTATACATGGTAGACATCAGATGGAATCCATTCCCATCCAGATAATCCCAAACCTCTTTATTAATAGGCCACAAATCTTTTTCGTCCATCATTTCCCGGAGAATTTCTACCGTAGGAAGTGTAGGAGCACCATATTCGGGATTAAAACCATCCACACGGCTACCTCTCGCAGAAGCAGTGTTTTCATAATGTTGCATCGGATTCACCTGTTTATATGGGCTTCCATCATGCACACCTGCACATTCCGATTGCATCTGATAGCCACGTGTTCCATCAAGTTGTTTCAGCAGTTCAGGCGTACCGCTAACTTCGGAACTCTCATTCGACGCCACATAATAGGCCAGAGCCGGATGATTGCGGATACGTTTCACAGTAGATGCCACATTATTCAGATATACACTCTTATCCTGCGGATGGCGTGTATCTCCCGTCATCCAGAATTCTTGCCAGACCAATAATCCCAGTTCATCACAAAGTTGATAAAAATAATCAGACTCGGCTATGCCACCACCCCAGAAACGAACTAAGTTGATACCTGCCTGACGGGTATACCTCAACTCAGCATAGGTACGTTCATCCGAAGTACGCAGCATTCCCTCAGGAATCCAGTTTGTGCCACGAATAAAAATACGTTTACCGTTCACGTAAAATACACGCGATTTATCGGGAGTATTTGTATCAGAGGTAATCTCACGGATGCCAAATCGTGTCTTGACAGAATCACAAACTGCACCTTTTACGTTTACTGTCAATTTCAGTTCATACAAGTTCTGAGGACCTTTGTTGACCGGCCACCACAAGCGTGGATTACGGATAGTAAGCTGAGGAAACTCTTCCGGAGTGAAAGTAACCATTTTCTCCTCACCCCGCAATATACGGAAAGTTTTTTCCACTACAATATTCTCTCCCGTAATCTCTCCTCTGATCACTCCGCTGATCGTATCCATCGAATTAAGCGGATTAACCACTTCAACGGATATAGTTTCATGAGCTACATCATACCCCGGCTTTTGTAGTTCCGACTTCACAAACGGATGACGCAATGCCAATGTCCCTGTAGTATACATGGATATACTTTTCCAGATACCAGTATTACGGTCACGAATACCATCCATAAAGGTAAAATCCCATCCAACGCTCATAAGCATGGTAGTATTTAAGCCAATGTTTCCATTGCCTCCATTATGGAATTCACCTACAGCACCCCAAGGCTTTGGCATAGTAGTTCCCGGCACATCTACCGGATAAACTCTGACGGCAAGAACATTCTTATTACCTACTTCCACAAAGTCGGTTATATTAATGTAATCATTGACAAACATTCCATTGATTGTACTCAGCAAATTACCATTTACCCATACTTCTGCCCGATAATTGATGCCGTCAGGCTGCAACCATATATTTTTTCCTGCGAAAGAAGCAGGGACTTCAAATTCTGTGCGGAACCAATAAGTATAAAATTCACGACCTACTTTTGAAATATCCGGTATCTTATTGGATTCTATTTTATTGTTCAACCCGTAATAGGGTTCGGGATACTTCTTATTGTACACAAGAGAGTTAAGCACAGTTCCCGGAACAATGGCCGGCAACCAGTTGCTCGTATTATACCCAAGTGATGAAATTTCCTCAGCCGATGCTTTCACGTCTCCCACTTTCATCATCTTCCAGATATATTCTCCCTGATGCACTTCTTTCGAATCCAACCAGATTCTATCGGTTGGCTTTGCATAGTTTGTATTACTGCCCTGTGCAGAATATGAGAGAGGCAGGAACAAAAGCAAAAAAGTCAATAGTTTATTCATCTTATTTTTTATTTATTTTTTTCTGCAAGCAAATATAGCCAATGAGTTCCAAACGAGACGTGCGCATTCTTGCCAGATATAGATAGAAAAAGGGAAAATACACACAGCATACATTTTTGACAAGGATACATACAAGTTTCTATATAAAAAAGCAAGCCGCCCTTTGGCTATTTATCAATTATAGCTATTGCAATTCTTTAGGCACCTTCACATTCTTACAATCTTTCAAGCGAATCACAGAGAGTTCACTACCCGGAGATTGCATTGCTGAATCGGTAATTTCAAGTCCGTTTACATCTTCAGCAACAACCGCATGCCGTTCTTCCTTATCACCAACGGTTGAAAGCTTCATATTTATAAAACGAATATTGTCAGCATGTCGTATATAAACCCCATAAGCAGGTAACATCATGCCGAACATCCGATTCTCAGGATAGGCATCTTCAACCTCCGGTACTTCTACCATCGTATTCGAAACTTTTCCTCCGCCTTTCAACTTAAAGTCTATATCACGAATCTCCACATTGTCAACACGAAGTCCGGGAACACCTGTAATGGAGCTTGCAACATAACTGGCAGAACTTGCTGTGATATTTTTTATCAATACATCCTTCAGATAAGATTTCTCTGAAGTTTTACGTCTACCCAAGCGAATAAATAAGGGTGTCTGCACATCTTCCATCGTCAGATCGGAAATGACAACATCTTCCATAAAACCGCCGTCAACCACTTCAAGGGCCATACCCGCTATACCAGTAATCGGGTCTGAAACTCCCGGAACGCGTTTTTCCCAAAAGCGAAGCAAAGATTTGCTACATTTATGAAGGGTGCAGTCAGAAACCCGGATATTGCGAAATCCTCCGGCACTGGCAGTACCAAATTTAATAAAATTACAATTAGAAGACAGGTCACAATTCTTCACTGTAACATTCTCGACAACATAATCCGGATCTTCACTCTTGAAACAAATGGCATCATCATCTGTATCAACTACACAATCTGTGATAGTAACATTCCGGCTCTCAATATCAAAGCCATCATTATTCCAGTTTGCATGTCCTTCCACATACACTTTACTGATATCAACCCCATCACAACGCACAAAACGGAATGTCCAAAACCCAGAGTTTGATAATTTCACTCCATTTACATGAACCTTATTACAATCGAACAGGAGTACCAGAGTGGGACGGTTCGGAGCATCATTCCCTTTATTAAAAGCCGATCCATTACCATCTATTTCTCCCTCGCCTGTAATTGAAATATTGTCTGCTCTTTCTGCAAAAACCAGAGCTTTGCGTCTTCCTTTATCAGGATAATCAGCAATATTCTTACTACCCAGAATTGTGGCACCTTTCTCCAGATTTAAAGTAACATTCCTCTTCAACACCAGTGTTCCGGTCAGATACTTTCCGGCAGGTAAAGATACAACGCCTCCCCCTTGTCTGGCACAGTCATCAATTGCTTTTTGAAGACCAGCAGTCGTTAAGGTCTTCCCATCTGCGTGAATCGCATACTTGTCTGTTATAGGTTCCGAACTATTCTGTTCTTTATTGGTGCAAGCCATAAACAGTAAACAGAAGCAAAACAGTCCCCATGCTATAGTATTATTCATTATTCAAAATCTTTAAATGAATAAGGCTGCGGCAAAATAATATTGACACAGCCTCATCATAGTTATTAATTAATTAGTTATCTGCAGGTATTACAGTCACCGTCCATTGCTTCACGACCGTTTTACCCGGTGAAGTCACCGTATATGTACGGGGAGTAGAATAATCTTGAAAACCAACAGCCATACCCGGAGTCAGGGTTGCTCCCGCAGAAATGGTTGCTATCATCTTCAGATCAGTAATATCAGCGTCTTTTTTCAGAGTAACCGTGACAGTCCCAGCTTCAGAGTCAATCTGAGTCTTATCACTCATAACTCCCTCTGCTCTATTATATACTGTCACATTTGTAATCTCTGCTTTTTCATAAGCTTCGTCTACTGCATAGTCATCATCTCCACATGACACAAAAGTCAGCGCCAAAGCAACGAACATAAAAAATAGTATCTTTTTCATCTTATAGCTACTTTTAAATTATACAATCATCATTTACCACAAAGGATTCTGGTCCAAATTAGGATTTTTGTCACGCGCAGACTGTGGAATCGGCAGCAAATAGTCGCGAGGTGCCATGAATGTCTTCTTGCATACAAATACCGTTTCATAAGTAGGAACGATTTCTCCATCAGGGCGTTGAATGTAAGTCACAAGGCAACCTTGTGCATCCTTATTCAACACTTCCTCACCAATCTTCCACCGCTGAATATCAAACCATCTTTTACCTTCAAGAGCCAGTTCTATACGACGCTCATGACGAATACGTTTTCTCATTTCACTTTTGTCCAAGCCTGCAGGAAGTGCAGGTTGTCCGGCACGGGCACGTATTTCATTTATTGCACCATATACTTCAGCAGTCGGTCCATTCACTTCGTTCTCTGCCTCGGCCAAGGTAAGCAACATTTCTGCATAACGCAAAACGATAAAGTTATGTCCGCCGCCTACACCACGCCCACGATTATCATAGCCGCAGAGCACATCCTGATTCATATATTTCCCAATGTAATACCCGGTTTTTGTGCATGAAGGTTTACCAGCACTATACATTCCGTTGGGGTTCTCCTTCAGATTCAGATTACCCGGAGTATTCTGGGCTGTATACAATATCTTGTTTTTCCAAGGTTTTCCATTGTAATGGAGAGTTGCATAGAAGCGCTTGTCACGATTCTCATAAGGAGCTGCAGCATGTTCCGGATTATTCCAATCAAAAGGTTCACCGGTAGCCATTTCAAATTCATCAGCCAGACTTGCAGTCGGGTGGTCTTTGCTCCATCCATATTCAGCCGGTGTGCCGGGCTCAGGCGGAGCCAAAACCGTCTGTGCACTCGACCATCTATAGGGATATGCAAACTGGATATCAAAAATAACTTCACTATTGTGTTCATTATCCTCATAAAACATCTCAGCAAACCCATTCTGGTACAAAGAATAAGTACCTTTCAGATCACCACTAACTAAAACACGGGCAGTTTTAGCCGCATCTGCATAATATTTGGAATCTATGATTCCGGCTGCATATAAATAAGTGGCCGCCATCATACCCAATGCAGCTCCCTTAGTCGCACGCCCTAATTCGTCATCAGGCACCGTCACCGGTAAACGGTCGGCAGCATTCTGGAAATCAGAAATAATGAACTGCAATGTAGCCTCCGGTGTAGCACGAGCCAGGAAAATATCATCTGTATTGCGATCAAGCGGTTTGTCAATCAGTATAGCCGCTCCATAATAACGGAATAATTCCAGATAGAACATTGCACGCAGAAAGTATGAATCTCCCATCAAACGTTCTTTCACATTAGCAGGTAACGGAGAGTCCGGCAAGTTCTTCAAAGCAATGTTAGCTCTACGAATAGAAGAATAACGATTACCCCATCTGTCAATCGGAGCAGAAGAAGCATTGAAGTCAAACAGATTCCATTGATTAGACGCCTTCTCACCAATCTGGATACAATCATCCGTAAACAGGATATCAACAGCATGGTCGTTCAAGCCATTTACGCTATAATAAGGTCCATCCAAGTCTCTGTAAACTTTACTCATAAACAGCATAGCACTCGACTCTGTCAACCAGATACCTTCATCGGTAACAGAATTCGTTGGTTTTATATTGTCCATAAAATCCGTGCACGAAGCATTCAACAAAAGTATGGAACAAAGGATACCATATATTATTCTTTTCATAATTTTAATGCATTAAAAGGTTACACTTACACCAAAAGAGCTGATAATCTGTTGTGGATATGAGTTGAAAGCTTGGTTTTCAACATCAAAGTCGTCAGGCATTTTGCTATAAATGGTCCACAAATTATAGAAATCAGCATATAAACGTAAACTCTGCATCTTGGCTTTCTTCAGTAATTGCGGTTTAAAAGTGTAGCCAATCTGCAATGATTTTAGTTTCACATAAGCAGTATTTACCATCCAGTAAGAGGACGTTTCATAGTTCTGGTTACGGATAGAGGCAGACAAACGCGGATATTTTGCATTTGGATTCGGATTAGCTTCTGTCCATGAATCCAAGTGCTCACGGCGCGGATGAATGGCATCCTTGAATGGATAACGGACATTACGGTCTCCATTGCTACCCAAATAATAGTCAGAACCACCAGCTCCCTGAATGAACATACTGAAATCGAAGTTCTTATATTCCAAACGAAGGTTATACCCCCACATCACTTCAGGAGTCTCGTTGAAACCAATAATAACTTGGTCTTCACTATCAATCTTGCCATCACCATTGATATCCACATACTTGATATCACCAGGTAATACGCCCTTCTGATAAGCCCAGTTATCAATATCTGCCTGATCCTTAAATAATCCGGCAGCTTTATATCCCCACGTGCGTCCACTCGGTTGCCCGGTCTTACGCTTTCTTGGATTATTCTTAGTTCCGGGAGCTTCACGAATCTCAATCTGCTTGTCACGAGTAAACCCGAAAGAAATCGAATTAGACATCTTTAATCCACAATTGAAAGTATAATGGCTACTCAATGCTGCATCAAAACCATATCTTTCATCCTCACCAGCGTTTTCCTTAGCCAGTCCAATACCATATTCAGAAGATACGATCGCATTCGGACTCAAAATTTTATCCGTGCGCTTATCCCGGTATACATCAAACTCAGCAATCAACAAATCATTCCAAAAATTTATGTCTAAACCTATATTAGCTTTCCATACTGTTTCCCAAGTCAGGAAAATATTAGGTTCAGCCCCCTCCACCAAACTCTGCAATTGGGTAGGATTTTTGCCGAACACTGCACCATTTTCAATTTTATATTGTGAAAGATAAGAAAATGCATCACCGACAGGATTACCAGATTTACCATAAGAAGCTCTCAACTTTAAGTTATTGATAAATGAGAAATTATCTTTTATAAATGATTCCTCAGAAAGTCTCCAACCTAAAGATACGGAAGGAAAAAATGCACTTCTACGGTCAGGAGCATATTGGTAAGTCTGGTCATAACGTCCTGCTAATTCAAGCATATACTTCTGGGCATAGTTATAATTCAGACGCATAACATATCCCTGTTGACCAAAGCGGGTGGTGGTACCGGAGTTGCTGATAAATTCCGCAACCGGACTACCCATATTCAATTCCGGAATCATAAAATCATAGTTCTTTCTACCGGCTTTGGTTTCTACCGTATTCCCCCATCTCCTTTCAAATACACCTAATACACCAACCTCATGCTTACCAAATCTTCTTTCATAATTCAAATGAGCCTGAATAGTATAATAAGTCCATTGCTTATTTGTGATGTTAAGAGACGGTTTCGCTTCACCACCTTGTTGTTCTTCAATTTCACCGGCATCATTATAGGCATAAGCCGTGAAAGGATATTGCCATTCTTTTGCATCATAAATCTGACGGTCATAACTGAATAAAGCTTTTGCAGACAAACCTTTCAGAAATGGCAGTTGCTGATCTAAAGAAACTGTTATATTCTGAAAGTTATTATTGTATGTCTTATCAGCTCCATCATGTACTCCCATATACATACTGGAACCACCACCCTGCATGGCCGGTTTTCCGCCAACCATATTGGGAACTGTCGGAGCACACAAACGATACAGGTCTTCCATCATCTTTTTACCATCATAATAATGGCTCTTTTTAGTATCGTAAGCCAAATTGATATCAACACTCACTTTAGTAATGTCTATCGGATGGAAATCGACATTAGAACGGAGATTAAATCTGTCATATCCGGTATCTTTACCCATCATACTGCCCTGATACATATATCCGAAAGAGGCGAACGCATTGATAAACTTATTACCACCACTCAGAGAGACATTGTGACGAGTAGTAGTGGTAGTCTTCATGTACTCATCCATCCAGTCTGTATTTTTGTAACGGTCGTCAGTACCATCCTTATACTTCTGCAGCAGATCATCACCATATACTTCTTTGTCACGTCCATCCATTCTCAATGCTTCATTGTATAAGGTCAATGCATCATAAGCATTCAGGAAATCAGGAGTATTCATCGGAGTCTGGAAACCAACCGAACCATCATAAGTCAAGGTTACTTTACCTTCTTTTCCTCGTTTCGTATTAATCAGGATTACACCATTGGCCCCTTTCAAACCGTAAGGAGCAACCGCAGCAGCATCCTTCAGTACAGAAATAGATTCAATATCAGCCTGGTTTACTTTTTCCCACGGGCGTTCGATACCATCGACCAGAACCAGCGGTTTATTTCCACGCAACAACACAGTCGCCTCATCTTTTCCCGGCTCACCGGAAGTCTGACGGGTAATAATGCCCGGTATCTGTCCTCCCAACTGATTGGACACATTAGCAACAGGAGCCTTAATCTTATCCCCCTGTACGGTGGCAACAGCCGAGCTCATTGTCATACGTTTCTGAGTACCGTAACCAACCACCACCACCTCATCAAGTAATTGGGTGTCTTCCTCTAAAGTAATAACCAGAGATGCTCCAGCCGTAGCCTTCATTGTTTTGGTTTGATAACCAACAAATGAAATTTCTATTACGGGATTAGGACCATCAACAGGCAAATTAAAGTTACCATCAATATCAGAGATAGCGCCCTGCGTGGTTCCTTTCACTTTAATTGTTGCACCAATGATAGACTCACCTTTTGCATCCACTACTTTTCCTGTTAGTTTTTTAGCAGTTTGCATAACACCTTGAGTACTTGCCACGACTTCGCCGATGTGTGTCTGATTGTCTTTAGCAGCATAAACGTCAGCAGTTGTAACTAAGCCAAGCGACAAAAGTGTCGCCATTAAAATGGACTTCTTAGAAAGTGGCATGATATCTTTCAGCCAGTAATGCCTAAGAATCATTTTCTTTTGGACATTGAGTTTGTTTCGCATAATTGTGTATTATTAATATTAGAAATAGTTCATTAAGAAACTTACCAAAAGAGAGTATAGCAAAGAATAAATTCTTCTTACTCTAAGAAAATCAAGGAGAGTGTTTTTCCATACTTATAAAAATATTAAAGGTTAAATAAATGTTTTTCTACTCTTTGAAAGGAGAGGTGAATCATGTACATGCAATCTTCACCTCCTCACTTTACTAGAAATCTTTTTTACCTTAATGCGTAATCAATGCATATTGAAAACATACTAATGATGTTGTTTATACCAGCAAAATTAGACGGTTAATGGTACATAAACGCATCCAACATTGCCATTAATATGACAAAAACGGACATATTGAAAAAACATACATCTTGGGCGAGACTGGACATGTATTACGGAATAAATCGGTACTTCAGACGTGTTTAAACTGCATCAGAATTGTATCTGCCCCCTACCTTCCCCTTATATAGGACAAGGAGAAGGTAGGGAGTAAGTGAGGAGAAGATAAAAAAAGCACAGCTCCAAAGCTGTGCCCTCAATTATTTAGTTTTAATTTCAAAATGATAATTACCGGTTAGCAGTTCGATGCCACCTCCCTTCTTGCGCATGGCAGATAAAGTAGCGGCATTTATCTCTTTACATTCTATTTTATAAGCCTCATCTATATATAAGGTAGCAGAGCTGTTTGAAGGAATAGTAATCGTATATTGCACCTTGCCCCTGTTCTTTTTCCATGATGAAACTATTTCTCCATAAGGGGAAATATGACTTGCCTCAAAAGCATCCAAACCTGCTACAAAATTGGGTCTTAATATAATATGTTTGAAGCCGGGCATTGAAGAATCAGGGTAAAGCCCTCCCAATGCTTTATAGTACCAAGCACTGATTTCTCCAAACATGATGTGGTTTAATGAAATATCTTTTTTCCCATCAATACGCCAATTCTCATAAAGAGTAGTTGCTCCATTCTTTATCCACCAGCCCCAGGACGGATAGGTTCCTTTAGAAGCAAGTTGATAAGCCAAATCTGCATATCCATTCGCACTCAAAGCATTCAGAATAGTTTTACTACCCAGTAAGCCTACATCCATACTGCCGTCTTTACTCACTTTCTCTGCTAAGTTATAAGCCACCAATTCTTTCAGATGTTCAGGGACTATTCCCCAATAGAGTGGTGCGCTTAACTCGGTCTGACTTCCACCACAATAGATACCTGTATCCTCATTCAAAAAGCGGGCATTGATGCTATTCTTTATTTTTTGCGCTAAAGCAGAATACTTTTCATAATCTTGTTGTTTGTTCAATATTCTGGCTGCTTTAGCCAAAATATCCGTATCGACATAATAATAGATGGATGAAGTCAGCTCTTTAGAGGAATGTGACTTTATAGGAATCCAATCTCCTAATCCCCAGTCCGTGATGCCCGAAGGGTATGTGTAATTCAGATAATCCACATATCTTCTGATATTGTTGTACATAGATTGAAGCAAATGTTTGTCTCCATAGAACAGGTAAATATTCCAGGGGATGATAGCTACCGTACTTGTCCAGTCAACACCATTCCCCCAATGATACCCCCATCCGGCAGTAGGAATAATGGCAGGGAGCACTCCGTTAGGGGCTTGTTCATCTTGATGGTCGGCCATCCATTTTTCATAGACCGTGATGCCATCATAATTATAAAGTCCGGTCTCAATGGCAATATGGGCATCTCCCGTCCACCCATTCTTCTCCCGTTGAGGACAGTCCGTAGGATAGCCAAACAAGTTTGACAGGTATGCAGCATTCGTCGCCTTCCATATCTTATTCAATAATTCATCAGATGATGAGATTCTGCCGGCAACAGGAACATCACTGTGCATGAAATAGGCTTTCAAGCTATTATCAGTCAGTTCAACCGGCTCGCTACTTGTTACTTCAACATACTGAAAACCTTTATAATTAAAACGGGCACGAAATGTTTCTTCTCCCGTACCACTCAGAATAAAGATATCCGTTTGAAAAGGATCTGAATCATCTGTAGGGCGATAGTGATAATCAATATTAGACATATCTGCTCTATTATCTTCTCCGATTCTCTCAGAATGCTTCAAACGAACTTCCGTACCAGGTTTTCCTTTGATTGTCAATTGGCTGACACCTGCTATATTCCTGCCCAAGTCAAATAAATAAATAGAATCGGAAAGTTTAATCATCTTTGCCGGACGGAGCATCTCCACGTCCCGGATAGGATGCATCTGCTGCGACACAATCAGAGGTGACGGAGCGGAAGTGCAACTTGCATTTTTCCATTTCTTATCATCAAATCCCGGAGTGTTCCAATCAGGTTGTTCCAACCGTGCATCATAGTGTTCAGCCGTATAAATACTATTGAAAATTACCGGGCTCAAAGAGGTTTTCCAGTCCTGACCAGTAGAAATAAATTCTACCTTTCCGTCCTCATATACCACACGGATATCCATACAGAATTTAGGCCTGCCACGCCAAGGCGCCTGATTGAAGTTCCACACAGCAGTAGACTGGTGATTGTACCAGCCATTTCCCAACAGTACACCAATGGCATTATTTCCTTGCTTCAATAGTTGCGTTACATCATGTGTCAAATATAAGGTACGTCTGTCAAAGCGAGTATATGCAGGATCCAGACGATGATCTCCAACCCGTGAGCCATTAATATAAAGTTCATATAATCCAGCAACAGCAATGTATGCACGGGCTTCCCGAATAGTACGTTTTGCATCCCATTCTTTTCTAAAATATGCAGCGGGCTTCAAATGTATATTATGGGTATCTGATATCCAGTTCCCCTTCCAGTTATGTTCATCCATTACTCCGGTTTCAAAGTAAGTTACATCACTTGTATACATCTTATTACTATCCCAGACACACACCTTCCAGTAATATCGTGTATAAGGTTGAAGTTTTTGTCCGGCATAAACAGCCAGAACATTTGATATAGTCTGTTTACCGGAGTTCCAGCTATCACCCATCCCCTGAGCAACCCGAACGGAATCTGTGCCTACAATGACCTGATAGGCTTCCTGAACATCAACATCAACTGGCAATTGCCAGCTCAAACGCGGAGAAGGCACATCTATTCCTAACGGGGCAACTAAATATTCACAGCGAAGAACATCAAGCTTCCCCGTTGATCCGGCTAATAATGATAGATGAAATAATGAAATAAAAAAGAATACTGATAAGATTCGTTTCATAATATAGATTACTTTTTTAGTGAATGATACAAAAATAGGCAATAATCAATATAGTAATATCTACAAAAGCGCCAATAGTATACGCTGACAAGACAAAGAACGTGCCCATCTTCGCCATTTTTGTATGGTTATCGTCCTAAGACATAATTATACCATTTTAAAGCATATTTTTCAGATTGAAGCACAGAAAAAAAACATATCTTTGTTTGCATTCTAATACTTAAATAAATACGAATAACCCCATGAGAAAACATACATTGCTGCTTTTATTATTTTTTTCTTGTTTAACAAGCAACATTTGTTCGTACAATCTGAGACAGATCAGTAATCGGGACGGTTTATCCAACAGTTCTGTCACTTGCCTGTTTCAAGACAATGAACGTTTTTTATGGATCGGAACATATGACGGGCTTAATATGTATGACAGCCGGAATATCTATATTTATAAGCCCGATATCAACAACCAAAACAGTTTATCAAGCAATGTTATCAGAAATATTATAGAGACAGACAGCATTTATCTGTGGATCAGCACCAAGTGGGGACTTAACAAGCTATCGCAACAAAGCAATACCATAGAGGCGTATTACAATGAATTCGGAGAAAACTCTTATATGGCTAAAGACAGCCACGATAATTTGTATGTTCTTAGCAAACCGGATGTCTTGTCTTTCTATTCTAAAGTTGAAAATAAATTTATCGACCTTCCTGTACATAAAGGAATAGAACATAATACAGTGTTGGGTATGCTGATTGATGCCCAAGATACTATTTGGATCAATCACCAAGGAATTCTGGAGAGATATACTGTATCTGACACAGGCTCTGATCAACCCAACATTAAAAGGCATAGTGATTTTAAACATGCTCAGCCCATAGAGTATGCATTCTACCATAAGGAGAAAATCATCATAGTCGATTCTATCGGAGACATTTATTATATAACAACCCAAGGCATTCATTTTGTTAAAAATCTGAATAAGCTTATTAATGAGAGCGGAGAAATCGGCTCTATTATTTTCGATAACGATGATCTCCTCATTGGCTTTAGAACTAATGGCCTCATTCGGCTTGATGCAGCTAAAGGATATGAATTGGAAAAAATAGAAATTAATTGTGGAGTATTCTCATTATGGAAAGATGAACAACAAGACATTATCTGGATTGGTACAGACGGGCAAGGTATATATGCATGGACCAAAGATGAGTACGCTTTCAACAACCTGTCATTAAATCAATTGCCCATAAATAAAAGAAGACCCATCCGGGCCATTCATACAGATCAACAAAACACTCTGTGGTTGGGAACTAAAGATAATGGCATCATCAGAATTAAAGATTACGATGTTGCTCAGGAATATTCGACAGCTAATATAACCCATTTCACTGTCAAAGACGGATTAACCAATAATGCAGTCTTTGCTTTTACTGAAAGTAAGAGCCATCCTATATTATGGATTGGGTCGGACGGTCCTGAACTAAACTATTATTCATATCGGGACAACAAAATACACTCGCTTATTAACAATACAAACTCTAGAATTGCACGCGTACATTCCATGAGTGAGACCTGCGACTCATTGCTATGGGTAGGTTCTGGAAGCAGATTGCTCCGAATCAGCATTGAAGCACATGGAAATACGATTAAAGCCAAAGATATACGTACCATTTATTTCAGAGTCCCCAACAGACAGCAGTACAATCAAATATATTCCATTTATCCGGAGAATGATTCTATTCTCTGGATTGGAATGCGGGGAAATGGAGTCATTCGCCTGAATACACAGACCGAAGCCTATCAGCTTATCTCATTCGATAAAAATGGAATAGCTCCAATGAACGACATTCTCTGTATACATCAAGACAAAAATAAAATTATATGGATAGGCAGCAGTTACGGCCTCACCAGATTGACTTTATTACCCAATGGTGAATACGATTATAAAAACTTCAATGAAAATGAAGGATTACCTAATAATACAATACATGGTATCGCAGAAGATCCTCAAGGTAACTTATGGTTAAGCAGTAATACTGGTATCATTCTATTTGATTCACATAAGAATACATTCCGAAACCTTAATCATAAAACAGGATTAAAGGTTATAGAGTTTAGTGATAACGCTTACTTTCAAGACAATACAAAAAAACGATATTTCTTTGGAGGCGTAGATGGTATTGTATGGATAGAAAATGGGGGGAAAAAAAGAAAAGATTTCATTCCGGATATTTTCTTTACCAAGCTCAGGATATTCAATAAAGACTATAACATATCCGAATTTGAAAAAAGCAAAGGTAATAAAAGAGAAATTGTATTGAAGCACGATCAAAATTTCTTTGCTGTTTCTTTTGTTGCCATGGACTTCATCAATGGAGAAAATAGCAAGTACTCCTATAAACTGGAAAATTTTAGCAATGTGTGGATGGACACGCGCTCCAATGAAGCGCAATTTACCAATATTCCTCCCGGTAACTACATCTTGCGAGTGAAGTATAATGATGGGATCAGTAGTAATGAAAACTTAACTCAAAGTATATACATCACCATCCTTCCTCCCTGGTACTGGAGTATTGCTGCTCAAACAATCTACGTTCTACTACTTATAGGAGCAGGGGTAGGGCTTTTCCGATATATTCGTTGGAAGTACGAACGGAGAAAAGCTTCTATCGACAGAAGGCTGAAAGAAAAATATAAAGAAGAAATGTATGAAGGGAAGTTACGTTTCTTCACCAATATAACACATGAATTCTGTACTCCGCTCACACTTATCTACGGACCATGCGAAAGGATACTCAATTATGAACATAGTGATAACTTTATAAAAAAATATGCCCAGATTATAAAATCAAATACCGAGCGGCTTAACAGCCTGATACAAGAAGTCATCGATTTCCGCCGTATGGAAACCGGTAACCAGATATGCCACATACAAGAATTGAATATCAGCGAATTGGGTAACGGAATCATTGAATCATTTGATGAATTGGCCGAACAGAATCGAATTCAGTTGGAAACAGACATCACTCCGGATATCATTTGGGGAAGTGACCACAACGGCTTTACTAAAATCCTCAATAATCTTATTTCCAATGCTTTCAAATACACACCGGAAAATGGGACTATCCGTATATCCATAAAAAAAGAAGAAAATAAACTGAGCATTAAAGTGTATAATACGGGAAAAGGTATCAGTAAAGAAAACCTTCCGTTAATATTTAACCGGTACAGTATACTCGACAACATCAAAGAAAATAGTATAAAAGGCTTATCATCCAGAAACGGATTAGGGCTTGCCATTTGCCAGAGTATGGTAGAATTGCTACATGGAACCATTAACGTAGAAAGTGAAGTAAATCAATATGCCCAATTTATTGTGACTCTGCCTGCGCTTGAAGCCACAGAAAAAATGGGAAATATACAACCACACGAAACTGCCAAAATTGAACTGCCCAATTATAAAACAGAGGTAACACTGCCCGAAACTGTCAATAACGAAGAAGAAACTAACCAACCGGAAAACACAATACTGATTATTGATGATAATAAAGAATTGTTGTGGATGTTGAAAGATATATTATCAGACGAATATACAATCTTAACTGCCGAAAACGGAGAGGAAGGGTTGGAACTATTGAAACAAGAAACTCCGAATCTGATTATCACAGATATCATGATGCCTAAAATCGATGGAATCACCCTGACTAAACAGCTGAAAAACAATAAGCATACTGCGCACATTCCATTGGTAATTCTTTCGGCCAAGAATACAACCGATGAGAAAATAGAAGGTATAGAATCCGGAGCGGATGCTTACATTCCCAAACCTTTCAATACACAATACCTTAGAACCATTATCAAACAACTTATAAAAAAACAAGAAGAGTTAAAGCAATACTATAACTCTTCTGCAAGTGCATTTGACTATAGTGGAGGACAGTTATTACAGAATGAGGATAAAGAATACCTGCAAACCGCTATAGAGATTATCAATGAAAATATGGATAATGCAGAGTTCGGGCCCGATGAATTAGCCAAGGCGATGCAAACCAGTGGCAGAAATTTATACCGAAAGTTCAAAAAACTAAACCAATCATCTCCCAAAGACTTCATAAAAGAGCAAAAAATGAAATATGCTGCAAAATTGCTGTTAACAACAACATTAAATATACAAGAAATCATGTACCGGATAGCGGCTACCAACCGATCGCATTTTTATAAAGAATTCGCCAAACGTTATAATCAAACTCCCAGGGAGTACAGGGAAGCCAATAAGCAAAAAGATGATTCCCTTATTTGACGAGGTCTTTATTTCTTAGCAATCACTACGTAAGTAGTGCCTTTGCGTACTTATTAATGCTTTTGGGCTATATGCTTTATCACCGAACTACCGGAATAGTCACCGGAAGGGAATGTTATATCCATCTGTTCTCCATTCAGGCTTAATTGAACAGACTTCTCTTTATACAGAGGATCAGCTACAGCTATTTCATATTGTCCGTCTTTCTTCTCAATGTATAACAAAACTTTTTTATTGACTGCCACTACCAGATCATCTGAGAACCGTATTTCACCCGGTTCATAAAAGACGACAGCATACTGTCTCTTATTCTCATTGGTAATCGCTTGTAACCGCTCCGTATTGGCTATAATTTTGATTTCATTCTCAAACTTCTTATCTGTAAAATAAGAGAGAGGCTTATCAGGCATTATTATGTAGCAATAATCCTCATTCTGTGGAGTAGTGCCATGCGAAATCCATAAACTAAAAACCTCTTTTGTAACAGGTTTCTCACTTGCCGTTACTTCAAGTTCTCGCCAGGAACCCGTTTGCTTGGCTTTTCTCAACGTTACACTCTCATTTTGCGGGAAAATATACCCTACATTATCATGGTAAGCCCAGTCTATCTTTTTGTCGGACAAGTTATCCGTTAGCCGGTATGCATGTCCTGACAAGCCATATGTAACCTCACCATTTGCCAGACATTGATTTACCGAAGTACGAACTTCCTGCGTACGGGCCGCCTTAATGCCACTTCCCATACATACCATAGCATCTCCCATAAAAAAGTAAGCTTTCCGAGCTTCCACACCCTGATAGGCATGTTCATAAGCCATTACACCATTATGAGCATTACTAACACCTCCGCCAAATTGATTCGAACCAAACAAATACCAACGTAGATCGGCAGTCGACTGATTAGCAACTGCCGTTGTTCCCGGTACCCGTGTCCAATCCCAGACAACAAAGACGTCATCATATTCATGACCGGTAGTCATTATGTTAGTTGCTCCTAACGGCAGATAATAACCTTTCAAATTCTGCCCGTTCAGCATTTCCGTACCGTTTGTTCGTACAGATATGACTTTAGCAGACATATAATAATCAGATCCATGATGAGTCATGATGTTTGATTTCCAAAAGTGTGTATTTCCTGGTACCGGAAAGGCTTCGCCACTAATATGCCGCTTCCATGCCTCATAATTTTCTGCATGAGCGGGATCAACTTCTTTCATTAAATCCAATGTATGCGTGGACATATTACTCAAGCAATTCGGGCGACATATCCCCCGCCCAATCGTTCCAAAATCATATGCCATTCTATATCCGAACATCTGTGTCCCTTTCAGAAAAACATCTGATACCAACTTAATCTTATCCGAAGTGAAGAACTTCATAAAAGATGTTTTATTAGCTAAAGTAATATACTCTGCCAAGTCGGACAGTAGTGACATTCCATATCCACCCGAATAAAGTTGAGGACGGTGCTGATGAATACTATTATCTCTTTTCATTCCTTCATCATCTTTCTCTTCTACATATATGGTAGAAGCAATGGAAGAAAATCCTTTGGCAATTAACTCATAATTATCTTCTATACAGCCCTTATGTATCAAGACTGCAGATACCCATGTTCTATTCTTTCCTTTATGGGCCACATTATCTGTCTTATCAGCCAGATAAGAAGAAAGCCTCGTCACATCTTCTCTTTTCAACTCTTTCTTCAGCAAAAGAAGAGGAATCATATATTGGGAAGGGGCACCGATATCCCGGTACCACCAATTTCCAGAATCTGGATTAGCTATCCGGAAATAATCTAACCCAAGAATTATTTTCTTTCGCAATTCCTGCTCATGAAATAATTTATTTCCGGGTTTACTATAAGCCAATGCCATGTTCTTTAATCTCTTGAGATGACGCTCTGCATCGAAATAGAAAGTCACTGTCTTATAATCAATATCTTTCCAGCTACCATCAGTTTGCATAACAGCCAAATCCTTTTCCGCTTGAGAAACGTCTACCGAATCCGACAAATATTCCTTCAACAATCTATTATATAAAATCTCTATATCCTTCTGTTTCTCTACAGCATAGCCGTATTCTCCCCAAAGGCATAACACCAAACATATAAGTAGTAACCTTTTCATAATCATTCTTTATCTATAATCATCACCGCCGCACTCATTGCCGGAACGGAGACTTTAATATATTCATTCTGTGGTTGATATTTCTCTCTCATATTTAGTTGAAAACTTCCATCAGCTTCTACTTCGGCATCGGCAAAACGTATTCCAGATGAAGAAACCGGAGAGGGTGCTGTAAGTCTAAGCAACTGAACCGAAGCAGGAGTGTCATTCAGCCGAACTGTAAAGGAAATATCATCTTCACTTTTATTTAAAAGAGTAACTTTCAACGTTTTGCCATTGACACAAGCATAAGCACTACTGTTAGGAACAGAAGGTGAAATCACAGAAGGAACAATGTTGCCACCTTCACTTCCATATTTAAAAGCAAGCATCGCATAATAGATAGGACGAGGAGTAGGAATTCCTTTCTCATTCAATACAATAGGTGCATATTTGCTAACACTACCACCATGAAAATTCACTCCCACCCCATTATTCAAAGCTACACTCCACATATAGTCTAACGCCCACAAAGCAGAAGCAAAAACATTGCTCACTCCTATTTTTCCACCTTGAGAGACTGTATTACATTCTGCCATACGATAAGTAGTCCCGTATCTTTGACATAAACAATTCAATACTTGTAAATAACCTGATAAATGATTATCCGGCTCCAATATAGTTTTCCAATTCACTGTAGCATTTTTACCCGGTGAATTGTAATGATGTCCGGTCATCAAACTTATTTTAGCAGAATAACTGTTCAAGAAAGACTCAAACCAACGGATATCTCCAGCAACTGCTGGTCCTGCTATAGCAATGTCAGGTAACCTCTCCTTTATCTTCATATAATGTAGAAACCATTCTTTTTCATAATCGCTCACTGTATAATTTACAGGGCGCAGATGTTTGTAATATAAATCAGGTTCATTACCTATCTGAAGAGCATAAAGAGCATTCTTTAAGCGTTTTGTTACATATGCAGCTTCATCCGAGTTTTTCTCAGGATTATTCTCTCCCAAATTCAGTCCCCAAATAACCTTCCATCCAGTTAAATCTACAAATTTTGAAAAAGTATCTACATCTGTAGTAGTTAAAGAATCCTTTCTCATATAATCAATACGAGGCATACCTGTCCATGAAATCTTATCACTACTATTTCCTCCTAACCGTAAGATTCCATTTCCTAAATTTTTCATCATTTGAATCAATACAAGATTATCAGGATGCAGATAACAGGAATTATCGGTCAACTGAGACATTTCATAGCTGAACCCCAAAAAGTCAGAAGGTATGATGGTATGTAACCGATAATCGGAAAGTACAGTCACTGTAACAGGTACTTCTTTTTCACCTTTTATATCCAGCCCAAATAAAACAGTTGTTCGGGTAAAAAGGAACACAATAATAATGAAGCGCAACTTTTTCATCATTGATATCTTTCCAAAAACCTGTTTGAGACATATTTTGTATAGTAATACATTCCCTAAATCAATTAGAATAGAATGTTTATATGAGTCAACAAATTCACAATACGTTGTTAAATCACCATCAGTCATTAGATTTGCTTTTTCAGTATTAGAAGCCTGAACCAGCTATGCTATTAATTCTGGTTTCGACGGTCTTTCCTAAAGCCAAATTGACAGTTTATTCTGTATCAGGGCTCTGACCATCCTCTTCTTTTTCAATCACATCATTATCATGACAGGAAATAATAAAAGAAGAAAACAATAAAAGAATGGCACTTCCCTTAAAATATTTAGTCAAGTTCACGGCATTAAATGTTAGGTTCTTAATTTACAAAAAATGAGACCATCTTTAGTAAGGAGTCAGCTAAATAATAAACTAACTCCTTACATTGCATAACTACTTAGTTATAATTAAAAATATCCAGGATTCTGTTCTTCCTCATCAGAACCACGAGGATTCAGTCGGTCAATATGCTTTTGAGGAATTGGACGCAATTTGTGATACTCTTGAATATTCTTCATTGCATCTGGATTCCATTTTTTTACATACTCAACTAATTTCTCGCAACGTACCAAGTCTTCCCATCTTGTGTATTCACCTAAAAGCTCACGTCCTCTTTCATCCAACATAAAATCTACAAAGTTTACCTTCAAATCATCTGCTGTCACTTTTATATTTTCATAAGTAGATTCCGTGTTGTCCATTTCTCCACCTTCTTCCAACCAATATTGAGGTACCTTTTTCTCACCAGACTTCCAAGAAGCACGTTCACGAATAACATTAATCAAATCAGCAGCCAAATTGTAATCTCCCCTACGTCCTGCCGCTTCCGCAGCAATCAGATAAGTCTCACCAAGACGCATGCGCACCCATTCACGTACACCTTTTTGTTCATTTGCTGTTTCTCTTAATGGGTCCTCATATTTCAGCAAAATAGGATAATATCTGTTATTCTTACTTGGATCATTCTTATCCCATTGAAAATATTTATACTTATATGTTCTATTTTTAGGAGCATTTAAGCTATAATAGATTGCAGTATCTCCTATAGCTAAAGAAGAAGTTGCTTTATTACAATAATAAGTCCATTTAAAACTCTTATAAAAGCGAGAATCATTTTTGCGGTCAAACAATTCAAACATCGTTTTATTGGTAGCGCGATGAAAACGATAAGGACGACCATTAGCTATATCACGCATCATACCTGGTTGATCTTCATACCATGATCCCCAATATAAATGAGATTTATTTCCATCTCCATTATATATCGGATCAAGAGTGAACTGAATAGCAAAGATAACCTCTTGATTTCCCATATTGTTAGCATCCCACAAATCTGAATAGTTGTTCAATAGAGTATATTTAGAGCTATCTATCACTCTTCTAGCATAGTAATAAGCGCTATCCATATCAGTTGACAATTGCCCACGCTGATCAGTTATTGCACTACCACGTGTAAGATAAACTTTAGATAATAAATGAGCAGCAGCGTATTTAGTAGCCTTACTTTGGTCTGCACCTGTAGCTGATTCCCTGAGATGTTCTGCTGCATATCTTAAATCGCTAACAATTAGTTTATAAACATCTGCAACAGAGGAACGTTTAAAGTCTGTCTGAGGTTCTTGGATTGCTTCAGTAACCAAAGGTATCTTGCCAAATTGCTGAACTAAATCGAAATAAAAGTATGCACGAAAGAAATTCATTTCAGCTCCATAACTCTCTTTCTCTGCTTCCGATATACTCGCCTCCGGCAGGGCATCTAAGACAAGATTTGTCACTCCGATAGCTTTATAATGGTTTTCCCATAAACTATACAATTTCGATTCTGTTGGTGACAAAGTCGCACTATATAAGTTATACGGATAACTTAATGCTCCCTCCGCACCTGTTATCAAGTCAGTGCCTAACTCTGTAAAAACATTAGAGAACTCCCCACCAACTCCAAAGCGCATATAAGCATAGGTCGCATCAACAGCAGCCAGTATGCCTTGTTCTGTTTTATAAAAATCACTTGTGATACGAGGAACTTCTTTCTCTGAGAGAAAATCATCACAACCTGTATTTATCAGGGAAGTAAATCCGCAAACCATCGTAAGAATTATGCCGATGCTTTTTCTATATTTTATAGTTTTCATTTTATTCTTATTTTATTAGTTTAAAAAGAAACATTCACACCAAATATCCAACTGCTTACACTCGGTGAAGCATAGGTTGCCGCTCCTTCCGGATCGACTCCTGTATAATTCGTAAACACAAGAGGATTCTGTGCAGTAACATATAAGCGACAATTAGACAAGGTTGCTTTATTAACCAGACTCTTAGGTAATGTATACCCTAATGTTATTGTTTTAACACGTAAAAAATCTGATTTTTCATAATACAATGAAGACTCATACTCTATATTATCATACAACCTGTTAGGACGCGGATAAGCATTAGTCGGATTATTTGGAGTCCAATAATCAAATTTCACACTATTATTACGATAAGACTGGTGATTCACGCGAATTGCATTTCTCAACATTCCGCCTAAAGTTCCATAAAGAACAACATTCAGATCAAAGCCTTTATAAACAAATGTATTACTAAGATTAAAAATATGTTTGGGACGTGTTTGTCCAAGGATCATACGATCATTATCCGCAGTAATTTTATGATCTCCGTCAATATCTAGCAATTTAATCATTCCTGGCGCAAATTTGTGACCATTCTTATTATATTTTTCTATTTCTGCAAGATCTTCCGGAGTATCCTGCCAAATACCAATTTTCTTATAGTCATAATATACCCCAAGCGCTTCGCCTATAAACCAGCTATTGCCTATATCATCTACTTTCCCATTATACAATTCTACAATTTCTTCCTTATTAGTTGAATACATAAAATCTGTAGACCATGTAAAGTTCTTATTTTGTATATTTACAGTAGATAAACTAACTTCAATACCTTTATTCCTCGTCTTACCAACATTAGTAAGTACACTCGTATAGCCAGAGACAGCAGGTAACTGACGGTCAAGCAGCAAATCATGTGTATTTTGCAGATAAGCATCAACTGTTCCACTCAAACGTCCACGGAAAAAACTGAAGTCAACACCTACATTCCATTGTCCGGTAGTTTCCCAAGTCAATGTTTTATCCGGCAAGCTGGAGGAAGTATAACCAATTACCATATTATCTTTATAATTATAATACTTCTTTGACAACAACCCTTTTGTTTGATAAGGATTAATAGAAGTGTTGGCAGTTACACCATATCCAAAACGTAATTTCAAATTATCAAGTTTATCAAAATTCTTAAGGAAGTTTTCCTCATTTACTCTCCATGCCAATGAAAAAGCAGGGAAAGAAACCCATTTATGTCCGTCAGCCAAACGTGAAGAGCCATCATAACGCATTGAGAATGTTGCATAATACCTACTTTTATAATTATAATTCAAGCGCCCCATGAAAGAAGCAAGACTCCATACCTGGTTATTACTGTCATATCCTGTTATATCCAATGCTGAGGCAATGTCATTAAAAAGCAGATCATCCGAAGGCAAATCCTGAACAGTAGCACTTAAACTTTCAGTTCTATTGCGCTGAACAGATTGCAATAAAGTAACTCCGATAGAATGTTCTCCAAACTGTTTATCGTAAAACAACAGATTTTCAAAGGTATAAGCATAGGTTTGTTGAGTGGCATTCTTTGCCTGATTAGGATTACCTTGTCTTGCATTTGAAGATAAGAAAGAGTAATCCTGACGAGAATGGAAATCAATACCAATATTGGCACGATACTTAAGTCCATCCAACGGAAGCTTAATTTCTCCATAGTAACTACCTAAGAAACGGTTAATCTTCAACGGATTTACTACAGCATTAGGCTCCAAATATTGAAGAGGATTCCACCATTGGGAGTCACCACCCGAGGTCATCAACGTAGGTACTCCATCTTCATCATACAATCGCCCAAGCGGATTAACACGCCAGCAATCCTGGAAATTCGAACCTCTATTCTGTAATGAATGACTAAAATGTGACTGTCCGCCTATCTTCAACCAATTAGTAACCTCCGCATCAACACTCAACTTTACCGTATAACGCGAGTAATCTTGATTCTTATAAATACCTTCATTCCTGAAGTATGTAGTATTAAAAGCAAACTGCATTTTATCACTTCCACCTCTAATGCCGAGTTGGTGATCAGTCACTATGCCCGTACGCTCTACTTCATTCCACCACAAAGCACCGGAACGCACTTTACTGGGATCATAATTACCGTTTTCATCATAAGCCATTGCAACAGATTGCCAAGTATAATCATCACCAGTAAACGAGGGCAATGTTTTATCCAATTCCATATTAGGTACTGCGGAATCATATTGGCCGGCAGCTCTATAAGCTTCACGCACATACTCCGCATATTCAGCTCCATCCATTAATTCCAGCTTGTTTTGAATAGTCTGAATACCATAATAGCCATTATAATCAACCTGTACTTTTCCTTTTTTACCTTTCTTTGTTGAGATAATGATAACTCCATTAGCACCTCTGGAACCGTAAATAGCTGTAGCCGAGGCATCCTTTAAAACCTCTATCGATTCTATATCACCAGGTGCAAACAAATTAGGAGCTGTTGAAATAGGAATACCATCCACAACATACAACGGATCATTACCTGCTTTGATAGAACGTGTACCACGAATAAGAATAGACGGAGTAGCTCCCGGAGTCCAACTTGTGTTCTGTATCAATACTCCCGGAACCTTACCCTGAATAGCCTCCGCTGCAGATAATGCAGGACTCTGCAACAGTTTTTCAGAATCAACAGAAGTAACAGAGCCAGTCAAATCTCGTTTCTTTACAGTTCCATAACCTACTACTACAACCTCATCCAATTCTGAAGCTGCCTCAGTTAAAACAACATTTATCACCGTCTGCGTACCAACCTTTTTCTCAAGAACATTGTAGCCAATATAGCTAAACTTTAAAGTCGAATTTGATGAAACATTTATTTCAAACTTTCCATCTACATCTGTTATTGTACCATTAGAAGTACCAAGTTCCACTACACTGACTCCTATTAACGGCTCATTTTTCTCATCAGTGACTAATCCTTTTATATTCTTCTTTCCCTGACCATAAACTGTAAACAGAGATAAACACAACAATAGTAGGATTACAGAAAACCGTTTTCCTCCTATTTTTCGTTCACTTTTGTTTGTTAGCATAAAAATGTTTTTCATATTAATATATTTTAAAATTGGTTCTATTAAAAAAGGTATTTATTAAAAAAGACAAATACCTTTAAAGTATCAGTATGCACATTTTACCAAAAATCAAATTATCAAAAAGTATTCTAATGATATTTTTTTAGCAATACCTCCAAAAATCAAAAAGTGTTTTTCCATATTCATCGTTATTTTTAGAAATTAATAATATAGTATCTCTATCTTAATACCTATAAAAAACTAAATACACTATTGAAAACGTTTGATGTTGTTTCTACATGCAAAATTAGCGTATAAACGATACGCATATATACAATATCTCGCCAATATCATGCTTATATCCGCAATGTGCAAAGAGAATACATTTATGGCGAAATCGAATACAACTACCTTTTAGCAGGAATCATCCCTCAATCATAAAACTCAAGTTTTAACTAAATTTCATCCTCTTAAAATAGAAATTCAGCCAAATAGAATTTTGGAAAACTCAATCAGAGCACTATCTTTGTTCACTAGTTAAAGTTATTAATGCCAAGAAAGCTACTACTCATGAAATATTATATTCAAATATCTTTGTTGTTACTATTTTGTTCTATACAAAATATCAGTTCACATAATCTTAGGCAAATTAGTAATCGTGACGGTCTATCAAACAGTTCCGTAATTTGCTTATTTCAAGATGAGAAACGGTTCTTATGGATTGGAACTTATGATGGACTCAACATGTATGATGGCCAAAAAATCTATGTTTATAAGCCAGATATCAATAATCAAAATAGCCTTTCAAGCAATGTCATCAGAAAAATCATAGAAACAGATAACTACCTATGGATTAGTACTAAATGGGGATTGAACAAACTATCACAAAGAAGCAATACGATAGAAGAATATTATAATGAATTTGGTGAAAATTCATATATCGCAAAAGACAGTCAAGACTATTTATATGTATTCAATAGGCCAAATACATTATCTCTATATTCAAATTTAGACAATAAATTTATAAATTTCTCTATCTATAATGAGAAAGAATTAGACAATGCATCAAATTTTATTGTTGATTCGCAAGATACGATATGGATAAATCATAAAGGTATAATGGAAAGGTATACCATATCTGGCAAAAAAACGAATAATCCTCAATTAATCAGACATCCGGACTTTATACATCCTCACCTTATAAAATATGCTTTTTACAGTGACGAAAAAATAATTATGGTAGATTCTGAAGGAAACATATTTTACAAGGATAGAGAGAAGCTACATTTTGTCAAAAAGCTAAAGAAATTGATTCAAGAAAGTGGCAAAATCGGAGCTATTGCTTTTGATAACGATGACATTCTTATTGGATTTGAGACTAATGGTCTTATACGACTAATAGCTGAACAAGATTACCAAGTAGAGAAGTTCAACATAAATTGCGGCGTATTCTCTTTGTGGAAAGATAAACAACAAGATATTATCTGGATTGGCACAGACGGACAAGGGGTATATGCATGGACAAAAGACGAATATACATTTACTAATATATCACTCAACGAACTTCCGATCAACAAAAAAAGACCGATTCGTGCCGTTTACACTGATAAATACAACACCTTATGGTTAGGTACAAAAGATAATGGTGTGATAAAAATCAGCAATTACGATACTTCAAAAGAGTATTCAAATGATAATGTTACACATCTTACAACTCAAGAAGGACTCACTAATAATGCTGTTTTCGCATTTGCACCAAGCAATATATATCCTGTTCTATGGATAGGTTCCAATGGCCCCGGTTTAAACTATTACTCTTTTTCAGACAATAAAATTCACTCATTAATCAACAATACGAATCAAGATATCGTCCACGTACATTCCATGAGTGAAACAAACGACTCACTATTGTGGGTAGGGGCAGGAAATACTTTATTGAAAATCGGCATCCGACAACATAAGCAAGGGCTTGAAGCTAACAAGATTCAAGCATTTAACTTTAAGGTTCCGCATAAGCAGAAAAATAATCAAATATATGCCATATATCCGGAAAACGACTCTATCATCTGGATTGGGATGCGTGGTAATGGTGTCATCAGATTAAACTCTCATACTGAAGATTATTCTTTCATCTCTTTTGATAGAAATGGCATAGCCCCCATGAGTGATATATTATGTATACATCAAGACCAAAATGAAGATATATGGCTAGGTACGAGTTATGGATTAACCAAACTGCAAATCTCGCCTAATGGCAATTATGACTATAAGAACTTTGATGAGAATGAGGGTTTACCCAATAATACAATACACGGAATCATTGAAGACAAAGAAGGGCATCTATGGTTAAGCAGCAATACCGGCATTATATTATTTGACCCTCAAAAGAATACATTCAGAAACTTTAACCACAGGACAGGATTAGATATAACTGAATTCAGTGACAATGCATACTTTCAAGACAAGATAAAAAACAGATACTTTTTTGGGGGAGTAAATGGCATTGTCTGGATAAAAAAAGAGAAAAAGAAGAAAAGCAGTTTCGTACCTGATATCCACTTTACGAAAGTGAGGATATTCAATAAAGAATATAATATCCATGAATTTGAAAAGAAAGATAGTAATCCTCAGAATATAGTACTGAACTATGACCAGAATTTCTTTGCAGTCTCTTTTGTCGCCACAGACTTTATTAATGGTGAAAACTGCAAATATTCTTACAAACTTGAGAATTTCAGTGATGTATGGATGGATACACGCTCCAATGAAGCTCAATTTACCAATATTCCTCCCGGAGACTATACATTGAAAGTGAAATACGATGACGGGGGAAACTGCAATGATAATTTAATCCAAAGCATCCGTATCATCATTCTTCCTCCCTGGTATCTAAGTATTGCAGCTCAGATAGTATATATATTATTGGCTATTGGGGCAGGATTCGGCTTCTGGCATTATATCCGATGGAAATATGAACGAAGAAAAGCCGTTATTTCCAAGAAATTAAACGAGAAGTACAAAGAAGAAATGTATGAAGGTAAACTGCGCTTCTTCACTAATATCACACATGAATTCTGTACGCCACTTACCTTGATCTACGGACCATGTGAAAGAATATTGCAACATGAGAATAGTGATGCTTTCATAAAAAAATATGCTCAGATTATAAAATCAAATACAGAACGTCTCAATAGCTTGATACAGGAGGTAATAGATTTCCGGCGTATGGAAACTGGTAATCAGATATGCCATATACAGGAACTGAATATCAGTAAACTGGCGAAGGAAATTATAAATTCCTTCGGTGAGTTGGCAGAACAAAATCAAATCCATCTGGAAACTGATATCTATCCGGAAATTATGTGGAAAAGTGATTATAGCGGATTCACTAAGATTCTGAATAATCTTATTTCGAATGCATTTAAGTATACCCCGGAAAATGGAACAATCCGCATATCCATAAAGGTTGAGAGAGACAAACTAAATCTAAAAGTTTATAATACAGGAAAAGGCATTTGTAAAGAGAGTATTCCACTCATATTTAACAGATATAGTGTACTTGATAACATTCAGGAAAATAGTATTAAAGGACTTTCTTCCAGAAATGGATTGGGACTTGCCATCTGCCAAAGCATGGTAGAACTGCTAAAAGGCACTATTGAAGTAGAAAGTGAAGTAAATCAATACGCTCAGTTTATAGTAAACCTGCCACAACTTAAAACAACAGAAAAAGCGGAACGTGTATCGAATGAAGAAACTCCTAAATCTGAACCTTTGAACAATAATAACGATATTGAAGTGACTGTAAGAGACGATTACGAAAAAAAATCCAACCAGCCGGAAACAACCATTCTGATGATAGATGACAACAAGGAGTTACTGTGGATGCTAAAAGATATACTATCCGACGAATACTCCATTTTAACGGCAGAAGATGGTGAAGAAGGACTTGTTTTATTAAAACAAAAAACACCGGACCTTATCATTACAGACATTATGATGCCTAAAATAAATGGAATCACCTTAATCAAACAGCTCAAAAGTAACAAACATACAATGCATATTCCATTAATTATCCTCTCTGCAAAGAATACAACCGACGAAAAAATTGAGGGCATAGAATCCGGAGCAGACGCCTATATCCCCAAACCATTTAATCCTCAGTACCTGAAGAGTATCATCAAACAACTATTAAGAAAACAGGAAGAATTAAAGCAATACTATAATTCCTCAGCAAGCGCCTTTGAATTTAGTGGCGGACAATTGTTGCAACATGAAGACAAAAAATTCATGGAAACTGCCGTTGAACTAATCAATGAAAATATGGACAACACCGAATTTGGTCCGGAAGAACTTGCAGAAGCCATGCAAACCAGCAGCAGAAATCTATATCGCAAGTTTAAAAATCTGGATCAGTTGCCTCCTAAAGATTTCATCAAAGAACAAAGAATAAATTATGCAGCCAAATTACTATTAACCACAACATTGACGATACAGGAAGTTATGTATCGAACAGCTTTCACAAATCGATCACATTTCTATAAAGAGTTTGGCAAACGATATAATCAAACTCCTAAGGAATATAGAGAGAATAATAAATATAAAGACGATTCTCTCAACTAAAAAGAGCCCGTACATACACCAGAAACTTAAGGCAAGAATGAAAATGATATTCACTCTTGCCTCAAATTTATATTCAGTGAACACCTCATATATTCAGGCTCTCTATTTTCCCGACCGTTAACGTGACTGGTCCTAATAAACCAGATTCAACAAGAGGTGAAGTCTTATCATAATGCTTCCAAGTTGTAAATGCAATTCTACCTCCCGCAGGCTTTGGTTTACCCTGCATATACCATTCAGGAAGTTTCTTGATACCACCGTTGCGTAATGTAGAATATTTATTTGGAATATCCTGATAATTATAAACATTCTCTTCAGGCAGGTACTCATCACCAATCAATCGGTTAACCCATAAATTTGTAACACGAATTTCTATCAGATTATCTCCTTCGCACAATAACTGCTGTATATCAATACCATAAGGAGGAGCCCAACAAATACCAGCGCGTTTTCCATTCACCAACACTTCAGCAAGTACTTCTACTCGGCCCAGATCCAAGCGCAAACAAATATTGTCCTGCAAATAGATACTATTTATAGATAACGAATAGAGATAAGTTATCGTTCCCGAAAAATGACGAACCCCAAAATTCTCCTCTAAATGTAATGAATGTAATCTGGCTAAAGTAATATTCTCAGTTACTCCCATATTTTTGGGGAACCGAACAGTCCAAGGACCGTTCAATGGAATACATGCAGGAAGAGTATCAACATATTTCCGAAGACTTGTATGCTCTGCAATAAATTCATAAACACCAGCCTGCCATGCAACAAACTGATGGTTGGGTAACCATGAAAGCACCTGCTCACTTGGATGAAACGGAGCAGGTATCCCCTTTTGGTAAAGGTCCGTTATTTCTGTTTTGTCAATACTGTAAGGATGGACACATAGATCACAGAGTCCACCTTCGTAAGCATCTGCTTTACACAACAAGTCCGAATGAGATGTTTCAAAGTGTACAGTTGTGTCTGAAGTTGTTCCTGCTCCGGCATATACTCCATTTATCCAAAGATGCGGTGTGTTATCCTGATAAACTAAAACAAAATGGGTCCATCCCGATAATGGTCTGGGATTTCGGTATACAGCTTTATTATGTATAGTCCGTTCATAGACAACGACTCCATTCCGACCTACTGACACCCCAAGGGAACTATGCCCTTTTCCATGCCGCCGCTCTCCTTCCAAAGGATAAATAGCAAAAAAACGAGCACACATATCACCGAGCTCCTGTTCTTCCGTCATGGCTATATCCACCTCAGGCTTTATCCAACAAGTAATACTAAAATTTACAGATAAAGAATCCTGTTTCACTACATTTCCAATAGCCGGAAACAAAGAAACGCCATTGTATTTCACATCTGTGTACTTCCGTTGTTTTTCAACTTTACGAAAAACAACAAACATGGATCCTGCAGGAGTTAGATTAAGAGGTATTTCTACGCCCTCGTTATCAGTGCGATAGATCGGGCACTGTAGAATTTCAGTTGTATATGGATCCCATAACTCCGGAATATAACCTTTTATCCGGAAATGAGCCGTTCCTTTCTCGTGCGCTCGCTTACGATTTGCAACGAAGTATATCTCGGCTCCTTCTTGTTGATAATGGATAGCATGAACAGATGAATTTCCTGTTTCAGAACGATAAACAAAGTCGGGAGACACACCTAACCGATTAAAAATGATTTGCAGATCTTTTCCTTCATGCACGTTCGGGTGCTGCCAGACTTTTTGCGCCAGTGCAGCAAACTCATCCTCTTTCTCTCCATCACACAAACCTAAGGTATGCAGTGGTCTTTGCCCAACCAATACCATTCCCTCACCTACCAATCGGGCCAGTGTCCGCAACGTATGTAATGACATTGTTTCCGATTTGAGTAATACTAAGAGCTTATAGCCATCAAAACGTGTAGCAGGAAGAAGAATCTTTCCATCCTTGATATGTGCTTTGTCCAGCATTTCAGTATTTACCATGTCATAATCATACCCTTCCGGAGGAGACAGCGGAGTTTGTTCCGGTTCAATGGTACTGCCAAAACTATCATCACCGTTATGATAAAGAATATCACCATAGAAAGTTGAACTCTGGAAAATGTACTGGCAACGATTCAAATAGTCAATCCATGCTTTCCCCGGTTTCCACCATGTATTGGTACGGTCGAAGTGTAGCCCCCATGCCCCCATCGTCATGCCCGGAGCGGCAGTAGGGTGTGGTTGGTGAGCAAATCTATGAAAATAAATTCTATTAAGCCCTCGAGTAAACATATAATCACCTAATGACTTTAGGGCATATGGATACAACAACCATTTGTCTGCATCCGGTTCAGAAGTAAAAGCTTCGGCACCGACTATTTTTCCGCCAAGCGTATGTGATATTGAAGCTACTTGTTTGACGGTACGGTTATACTTATAATTTGCCCAAAGCACAGTCTGGCCGCACCAGAATTCCCCCATATTAATGTCAAGTTGTTGTGCCACCTGCAATTCTTCCATCATATTGCCACCATAAGGCTCAGTATAAGTTATTATGCCCTTCTCTTTACATCGCTTTTGAAAATGCCCATAGTAACGTTCAGCAAACATATCAGCTCTGGTTCGTCGAAAGTCATACTTGAAACGCTTTGTACTTTCCTCACTCTCAATTATTTTATTGGCCAATACGGGTAAAAACGGATACAGCGCATACCCATGGTTTTGTTCAAAGTAGGCAGGCATGTCAGAAGTCCAATCCTGGTCACCCGTTTCATAACTATCTATTAGCAAACCAATCTTAGAATGTTTGGCTATTTTCTCCATTGCAGGCATCAGCCTTTTAAACATACAATTTAAGTGGTAGTCCAGTGCTTCTGTACTGAATTTATCACAATCTAATCCGGTCGATTTAGAGGGAGCCGACTTATTCTTCTGATCTTTGGCTGTTTGTCCAAAACGCATAATCAGCCACTCACCAGCAGGAACATCCCAAGTTAAAACACCACCCTTATCAAGCCTATTTGATAATTCAAGAATTGACAACCTGGGTATTACTTTCATATTTGCCGGAATAGCCAAACAATATGTATCTATGTAGTAATCAAACATATGTTTGGGAGTGGGCAACTGGATCCTGACTTGTTTCCCACCCGTTACTTTGGTTTCGCTCCACGTTATTATTTGCATAGCTTTATCCGGAGTGATCCACGGACCACCACTGGATGACCAACCGGGGCAATTGTGCATTGCAAACTCCAAACCCAACCTTTCTGATTCCTTGAGCGTATGCAGAATAAGATCTACCCATTCATCACTAAGCGACTCTACCGGACCAATAGGAATGCCACTTCCTGCTTCAAACAATTGATACCCCGCAATGCCATTTGCTTTCATGGCCTCAAGATCACGGGTTATACCATCTTTAGTTATATTACCATTCATCCAATGCCACCATGTATAAACTCCGGAAGAGAAAGGCGGATTAAGGAAAGCTGATTCGAGAAGAGCTGAAGAAGATTTAGATACCTTGTTCTTACAAACTCCCATAGCAAAAGTCGGACTAACCAAGCTAACGATACCTGCTGATGACAAAATTTTAAGAAAGGTGCGTCGTTCCATGAATAAAAAGATTTTTAGGTGAATTCTATTAATCATTGCATTTCTTTGCAGCAAAGAGAACAAAATCTTCTAATTCTCTTTGCCACATTCCATATTGAGAACAATTCTCAAATTGTCTCTACATGCAAATATAGGAACTCAACAACAAATACATATGTGGGATCTTGCCAGAATGATATCTAAACCCACAAAATACAAAATGAATACACTAATGGCTAGATTGAGCACAACACTGGCAAGCTCAATACTTATTTTATCATAAAAGTAAATTATTTTTTTCAGAAAATACAGTTCCAGACAGCTATTAAAGACGTTATTGTTCAATCTTATCCCCTCTAAAGAATGCACTACACCAACAGACGTTATTTCTTCAGTAACCGCCGCGTCAAATAATGCACCGGATACCACACCGAAAGGAATCCGACAGTAATCACCGTAATAAATACCAGTATTACATCCGTTGCATGCACACTGACAGGATAAGCATCCACAATAAAGCTGCCATTACCGCCACCTAAAGAGATAAAGCCAAAACGTTGCTGGATATAGCAAAGTAACAGACCAAGAACAATGCCGGAAAGTGCACCGAACAAAGATATAAGCCGACCTTCAAACAAGAATATGCGGCCTATCAAGCGGTCATCAGCTCCAAGATTACGCAGAGTCCCCACGTCTTCGCGTTTATCCAGGATCAACATGGAAAGAGAACCAATCACATTGAAACAGGCTATCGCAAGAATAAACGTGAGAAAAAGATAAGATATGAATTTCTCTATCTCCATAATACGGAACACATCAGCCTGCTGCTCATAACGGTCCAGTACCACAAAGTCATCACCCAGGATACGGGCAATCTTTCTCTGTACAGCCGTGGCATCCGCATCCGGCTTCAACTTCAATTCAACAGCCGACACCTCCGTATCATAATTAAAAAGATTACGAGCAAAGCTGAGAGAAGTAAGAATGTAGCGCGCATCATACTTCTGCTGATTAACAACAAACACTACACCAGGAGAAAAGAGGTAATCGCGATTAAAAGAAGCAGAAGGATTAGCCATATTCACACGTACATTCCGCTTGGGGGCATACACCTGAAGGGGATCAACAAACTGAAGTCCTGTTCCCAGCTCAGATATCAATTCCACTCCCAATACGCCATAATCTACGATAGAGTCATGCAGGATAAATTCACCTGCACCGTACAGTAAACTATCAATAGACGTAAGCTCCTCGAAATTATCTTCCACCCCTTTAATGATAGCCATAGCCTGACGGTCCTTATATTGCACCATGGCATTATCTTCCAATGTCTCTGTCCAGACATCAATTTCCGGCAAAGAACGCACCTCCTGAAAAGCAACTCCATTTGGTTCAAAGACTTTTCCCTCACGAACCATAATCTTCAGTTCCGGATCGAAAGCCGTAAAGAGACCTGCCACCATATCCTGAAAACCATTGAACACGGAGAGTGTACAGACCAACGCCAACGTAGCCAATGCCACTCCACACACCGAAATGCCGGAAATGATATTGATAGCGTTGTGCTTCTTCTTAGAGAAGAGATAGCGCCGGGCTATGTAGAAGGGAAGGTTCACTTCAACAATTCATCTATTTTCTCAAGATAATCCAGTGAATCATCCACAAAGAACTTCAGTTCGGGGATGATACGAAGCTGATGACGTACACGAGTTCCTAACTCATAACGAATAGACTTCATGTTTTCATTGATATTCTTAATCATCTCTTCTGCCTTTTCCGAAGGAAAGATGCTGAGATAAGCACGTGCAACACTCAGGTCAGGGCTGATACGCACGGCACTGACAGAGATCAATATTCCTGGCATGGACTTCGCTTGCAACAGGAAAATATCACTTAATTCCTTCTGAAGCAAACGGGCTATTTTATTCTGACGAGTTGTTTCCATAAATCAATTATCTATATTTAATGGCAAAGTTACGGAAATATCTTGTTAGACTAATGAATTATACTTTTTTTAGCACCAAAACGTAGCTTTTACTTAATAAAAAACTACATTTGCAGCAGCATCACAAAATAGCTCACTTTATGAAAGTATACATTTGGATAATACTACTATTTTTCTCATCCACTGGCTATGCAGAAGAGGATAGCCGCTGGAAAGATGCAGATGAAAAAATGCAGGAGCAACAGTATGAAGAAGCCGCGAAACTGTACGAAGAACTCAGTCAGAAATCAGATACCGTTTATGAGGAAATCAATTCCCGTAAAGTAAATGATATGAGAAAAATCTACTCTATTGATGAGTTAGAACTCGCCAACAGCCAGCAACAAAATCGTTTACTTTCATTAGCTCTTATCATCCTTCCAATTTTTATTTTTATAGCCGTAGGGTGTGTAGTCTATTTGAGAAAACAACGAAAAAAACTCATAGAATCGCAACAGAAACTACAGCAAGCACAAGAGGACGTAGAGAAAGCGACACGCAATAAAAGTCTGTTCATTTCGAACATGAGCCACGAAATCCGTACCCCTTTAAATGCGTTGTCCGGCTTCTCTGAAGTGCTGACCACTCCCGGTATTGATGAAGATACCCGAAAACAGTGTTATGAAATTATCCAGCTAAATTCCCGATTGCTGATTAACCTATTGAACGACGTAGTAGACATTTCCTGCCTTGACGTAAAGAATATGAAATTCGACCTGAAAGTATGTGATGCTGTTACCCTTTGTGAGGGCATCGTTCAGACTGTAGAGGGTATTAAGCAAACACAAGCAGCATTATCCTTCGAAACAGACCTCCCCTCCCTAAAAATAGTAACCGACACTTTCCGCCTGCACCAGGTACTGATTAATATATTAGTCAACGCTACCAAATTTACCAAAGAAGGCAGCATCATCTTACGGTTAGAAAAAAATGCAGATGGTATGGCACAATTCTCCGTTACCGACACCGGTTGCGGTATCCCGTTGGAAAAACAGCCTACCATATTTAATCGTTTCGAACGGGTAGACGAGAAATCACAGGGAACAGGTATCGGTTTATCCATTTGCCAGTTTATTATCGATCAACTGGGTGGAGATATCTGGATAGACCCGGAATACACGAATGGATCACGTTTCATCTTCACACACCCATTAAAACAGGAAGACAAGGCATGAAAAAAGTTATTCTTCTTATTCTGCTTCTGGCAGGTATACCTTTCCTGACAAGAACACATGCATCCACGAAGCAGCAGGTACGCGACAGTATATTCCAGGCAGCCGCTGCCATACCCAATGATTCAATCCGTTGCGCATTTCTGAGGGATGCATTCCAGCAATATATCGGTCAGGAATCAGCTACTGAATATCTGGATTCCGCAATAGAGCTTTCCCATCGTAAAAAGATACATACAGAAGAATTATGGGCACTCTTCGATTATTGCCGTCAATATGAATATCTCACTGACATTATCAATCAGCAAAAAAGACTATTAATACTGAAGGAGGCCAGTTACCTGTATAAGGATTATGCTTTCTATTACACGATGTGGATCTCTGTACTTCAGGCACGATGTGCATTGGGAGATACAGAATATGCCATCATGCAAGCTCAAGAAATGAAAGATGAAGCAATTCGCCTTCAGTATACGAAAGGAACTTTCATTGCTGCCCTCGCATTGGCACAAGCATATGACTTTGCCGGGCGATATGATGAAGCTATCGAAACCTACACACATGCTTTAAAAGAATACCCTACAGCCAACGAAAATGCATTATTAATGATCCACGGAGGGCTGGCTAAACTTTATAAAAAACAAAAAAAATATCCACAAGCCATCAGTGAATATCAAAAACAATCTGATGTTCTCACAAGTGTGTCCAAGGGACTTCCTTTATCAGATACCTTTAAAACGACATTTCTGGAAATAGAAACATCGTTATGCAAAATCTACATGGATATCGAAGATAAAGAGAAACTAATCCAACACTTGAAAAGAGCAAAGGAATATTATGATGACAATATTTATCTTGGTGCTTATATAAACTACCATAGTCTGTGGGGAGCCTATTACAAGCTTACTAAAGAATGGGACAAATGCTTCCGGGAACTTGACATAGCATTGGCAGCCTGTCGAGGTAACGCCCCTTTTAATGAAAATGACTTGCTTAAAGTGAAAGCAGATGCTTTGATGCAAACAGAACAATATAAAGATGCCGCCATCTTGTATAAAATAGCAACTATAAGAAGAGATTCTCTCAACCAGGATATGTTGCAAAGGCATGAAGAAGCACATCAGGCCAACTATAAAATTCGAAAAGCCTTATTGGAGAAAGAAGAACTGACTAAGCGATACCGCTATATACAGCTATGTGCAGGTAGTGTTATTCTATTAATACTGATTTTTGTCATTGTACGCGCCTACTACATCCGCCGTCAGTTACAGCATGCTGAAGAAGAAACCCGGAAGGCTCTTGATAAAATAGAGGCTGCCGACAAAATGAAAGAACGTTTCCTCCACAACATCACTTACGAAATTCGTATACCGTTGAATACCGTAGTCGGTTTCTCTGAATTATTATCTTCTGAAAACGATTTGACGGAAGAAGAAGTAGAAGAGTACTCAGTTACTGTAAAGAGCAATTCCGCCAAGCTACTAAGGCTTATAAATAACATACTCGATTTATCACGTCTTGAAGCCGGAATGATGCGCTTTACTGTACAAGAATGCAATATCGTACAACTTTGCCGGGAAGCCGGGATGATCCTAGAAATGGAGACTCCCGGTATTGTGAAATCAACCTTCAATACTGAATTGGAAATATTGCAAGTTGAAGTTGATAGCAAGTGGTTCCTGAAACTTCTGACTTCACTTATAACAGTCCCCTATGATTATAAAGGAGAAAAACGTGAAGTCGAATATACCTTAAGTCAGGAAAATGAAAATCTGAAGATAATGGTACAACATAGTCCACTCTATCAGTGCTGGGAAGACGAGCAGGAACAGCATATTCTGCATAACATCAATCGTCTTTATGTGGAAACTTTCAAAGGATGTTACCAAATAGAGAAACAAGGAGAGAAAAAAATAGTTTCTATCATATACCCGATATCCTGAAATCTACTTTTTATGGATAATCGTTAGCCCGTCCCGTAAGGGAAGGATTACTTTTTCTACCCGTATATCATGTGCTACATATTCATTGAATGCTTTAATTCCGATGGTTTGTAAGTCATTGCTACGCGGATGATCCTCCAATACATGATTATCCCATAAAGTATTATCAGCGATAATATAGCCTCCTTCGGAAAGATTGGAAAGCACCATTTCATAATAATCAATGTATTTCCGCTTATCCCCGTCAATGAAAGCCAAATCAAACGTAATGCCCAGTTGTGGTACCAATTGCAATGCATCACCTATGTAGAACTTTATCTTGTTTGCATATTCAGACTCTTCCAACCACGGGCGGGTAAAGTCTTCCTGCTCATCATTGATCTCAAAAGTGTATAACATGCCTTCCTCTGATAAACCCTCGGCCATACAAAGAGCTGAATAGCCACTATATGTACCGATTTCCAATATTCGCCGAGGACAGATCATCTTGACAAACATCTTCAGCATCCGGCCCTGCAAGTGCCCCGACGCCATACGCGGATAAAGCAATTTGAGGTGTGTATCTCGATAAAGAGCTTTCAGATAGTCGCCCTCATCGTCAATGTGCTGCAATATATATTCGTCTATGGTCATAACAATTGTCAACAGACAATTGACAGTTGACAATTGACAATTACTATGCAGAATGACAGCGTAGCAAATTGTCAATTGTCAATTATCAATTAATTAGAGGTATCTATTCTTATTGGGTAATACGCTGTCTTCTGAATATTTTAAAGCATCTCCCACCACATTGATTTCAAGGAAAGAGGTGTGTGTGCCTGCTTTACCGCTACTCAGATAGCCTACCATATCAGTCTCAGATAAGCGACCTTCTTTCAGCAGACGACGCAAAGCTGCAAAATAGTACTCTTGTCCATTAGCAAGCTCCGGCATATAAATAGCTTCCACGCCATAGGAAAGTGCCAGATGACGCATCGTCTTTTCCTTATAACAAATAGCCAGTACCGGATATTTACCACGGAATGCAGCCAGATTGCGGGCTGTACGTCCACTGTAACTATCAGTAATGATTGCACGTATCTTCAGTTTCGAAGTAGCTTTTACAGCTTGCTTGGCAAGGAAAGCAGTTACGTCATTGCTATTTTCATCCAACGGAATACGAATATCATTATCAGCCAATTTATCTTTTTCTGCCTGTGCAGCAACCTTTGTCATAGTCTTCACTGCATCCAGTGGATATTTACCATAAGCTGTTTCACCGCTCAGCATCAAAGCATCCGTACGATAATAGATAGCATTTGCAATGTCTGTTACCTCTGCACGGGTAGGACGCGGATTAGTAATCATTGTATGAAGCATCTGGGTAGCCACAATTACCGGCTTTTTAGCCAAAATACATTTACGAATCAGCAAACGTTGAATTCCGGGAATACGTTCTTGCGGAACTTCAATACCCAAGTCGCCACGAGCTACCATTACACCGTCAGCCACTTCCAGAATTTCATCGATGTTATCAACGCCTTCCTGATTTTCAATCTTAGCAACAATCCGGATATCACTGTTATGGGCATCCAATATTTCCTTTATATCCAGGACATCCTGTTTATTACGTACAAAAGAGTGAGCAATAAAATCGATATCTTTCTCAATGGCGTACAGGATATTCGTACGGTCCTTCTCCGTCAGAGAAGGAAGATTGATACGTACACCCGGTACATTTACACTCTTACGGCTTCCCAGAGTAGCATCATTTTGTATCTCACACACCAGATAATCATCCGTCTTTTCCACAACGACCATTTCCAGATCGCCATCGTCTATAAGAATATGTATGCCGACAGCTACATCGTGCACAAAGTTCGGATAAGATACAGAAATACATTCGCGCGTAGTGTCCAAATCCGGATTACCTACCACTTTTACCTTATCCCCTACTTTATACGGAATAGGTTCAGCACAGATGGTAGTGCGCACCTCCGGTCCCTTAGTATCCATCAGGATAGCTATGCGATTAGATACCGCACGCACATTATTTATCAACATCTCCGAACCTTCGCGGCCAAGATGTGCCGTGTTCATACGCACCACATTCATACCGGCTTCAAACAAGCCTTTTATAAAATCAACGTCGCAGCGTTTATCAGAAATGGTTGCAACGATCTTAGTCTGTTTTAATAACATAATCTTATACCTATTTATTTAATCATTTATCACTTATCAACGCTTCCAGCGCCAGGCGGTAGGAGTTCAACCCGAAACCGCAGATAACGCCTTTACAGGCGCAAGCCATCATAGATACATGACGGAAAGCCTCACGAGCATGCACATTAGAAATATGTACCTCGATAACCGGAGAAGTAACCGAACGGATAGCATCCTGCAGGGCGATAGAGGTATGCGTGTAGGCACCCGCATTCAGGATGATCCCATCCACATCAAAACCGGTTTGCTGAATCTTATCTATCAGCTCTCCCTCGATGTTCGACTGGAAGTAGTCTATCTGTATATCAGTATACTTCTGACGAAGTTCGGCAAGGTAATCTTCAAAAGTAACACTGCCGTAAATGGAAGGTTCACGTTTGCCCAGCAGATTGATATTCGGGCCATTAATTATTTGTATCCTCATAACACAATTTTTTATACCTTTGTCCCGGAAGTACCTGCTCCGTACCAAGTCCGTACCAAGTCCGTACCAAGTCCAAGTGTATAGATACGGAGCGAATACGGAGCAGACACGGCTCAGATATGCCCTAAGAAATATTTAAATCGAGTTGCAAAGATAGTGCAGACCGTACGCAGAAGCAAATTTATCAGTATTCTGCTAAAGTGCAGCCTATTTTCGCGGAGCAAAGGTAGAAAAAAGAAATGAAAACAGAAGAAAAATCAACGAATAACGAGAGACAAGCGTTGATAATCAGAAAGTACCAGCAATATTTAAAGTTAGAAAAGGCTCTGTCGGCCAATACGCTTGATGCCTACCTGACCGATCTTGACAAATTGCTGTGTTTTCTGAAAACAGAAAACATCGATATGCTGGCTGTGACTCTGGATGATTTGCAACGCTTTGCCGCCGGATTACACGACATCGGTATTCATCCTCGCTCGCAAGCACGTATCATGTCGGGAATAAAATCTTTCTTCCACTTTCTGGTCATGGCAGACTATCGGGAAGATGATCCCAGCGAACTACTCGAAGGTCCTAAAATCGGATTCAAACTACCCGAAGTGCTTACCGTCGAAGAAATAGATACTATTATCTCCACTGTAGACATGAGTAAGAAGGAAGGACAGCGCAACCGGGCTATCCTGGAAACCCTATACAGCTGCGGATTACGTGTCTCGGAACTTTGTAACCTGAAGTTATCCGAACTCTACTTTGACGAGGGTTTCATCAAGGTAGAAGGAAAAGGCAGCAAACAGCGTTTAGTCCCTATTTCTCCCCGTGCCATCAAGGAAATAAAATACTGGCTGCTCGACCGTAATCTTGGTAAAATAAAGAAAGGATTTGAAGATTATGTTTTCCTAGCCCGATGGGGAAATAGCATTTCACGCATCATGGTTTTTCACCTGATTAAAGAGCTGGCAGAGAAAGCCGGCATCACCAAAAATATCAGTCCGCACACCTTCCGCCATTCTTTCGCTACCCACTTGTTGGAAGGAGGTGCCAACCTCCGTGCCATCCAATGTATGCTGGGACACGAGTCTATCGCAACCACTGAAATCTACACCCATATCGACCGGAATATGTTGCGAAGTGAGATCATTGAGCATCATCCACGAAACATTAAGTACCGAAAAGATACAGGATTTCATTAAATTATAATAAAATTGGCTATTCGTTTCAGATTGTGCCGATAGATTTAATATCTTTGCGAGGCTATTATTATGTGGTAATAGGCACTAATAAAAACGAGTAGACTAATTTCAATTACAAACAATTAATTTATACCTAAGATGACTAAGAAATTGTATCTGCCTTTGTTAATGGCACTGGTTGTTGCTCTTTCATCATGTAGCAGCAAAATGGGTGAATTATCCTCTGATTACTTCACTGTGACTCCTCAGGTTCTTGAAGCCATAGGCGGAAAAGTACCGGCCACGATTAATGGGAAATTCCCTGAAAAGTATTTTAACAAGAAAGCCGTAGTGGAAGTAACTCCGGTTTTGAAATGGAACGGTGGCGAAGCTAAAGGTCAGCCTGCTGTATTCCAAGGAGAAAAAGTAGAAGGTAACGATCAGACTATCTCTTACAAGATGGGTGGTAATTACACGATGAAAACTTCTTTTGACTATGTTCCTGAAATGGCTAAGTCTGAATTGTATCTGGAGTTCAAAGCCACAATCGGCAAGAAAACAGTAACTATCCCTGCTGTAAAGGTAGCTGACGGTGTGATTTCTACTTCTGAAATGATTGGACAGACATTGGGCAGTGCTAATCCTGCTAATGGTGACGACGCTTTCCAGCGTATCATCAAGGAAAAACACGATGCTAACATCATGTTCCTTATCCAGCAAGCTAACGTTCGCGCCAGCGAATTGAAAGCCGCTAAGGAATTCAACGAAGAAGTGAAGAATGTAGACGGTGCTGTAAACAAGAAGATCAGCAACATCGAAATTTCTGCTTATGCATCTCCCGATGGTGGTGTAAGCCTGAACACTAAGTTGGCTGAAAACCGTCAGGACAACACTGCAAAAGTTATCAACCAGAACTTAAAGAAATCTAAAGTTGACGCAGCTATCGATACTAAATACACTGCTCAAGACTGGCAAGGTTTCCAGGAATTGGTATCTAAATCCAATATTCAGGATAAAGAACTGATCCTTCGTGTTCTGTCTATGTATTCTGATCCTGAACAAAGAGAACAGGAAATCAAGAACATCTCTTCTGTTTATAAGAACTTAGCTGACGATATCTTGCCGCAGTTGCGTCGTTCACGTCTGACTTTGAACTATGAAATCATCGGTAAGTCCGACGAAGAAATTGCAAGTCTGGCTGCATCTGATCCTAAGCAGTTGAATATAGAAGAATTGCTGTATGCAACTACACTGACTAACGATCCGGCTAAGCAAGAAGTCATCTTCACTAAAGCTACTCAAATCTATCCGAACGATTTCCGTGCTTACAACAACTTAGGTAAGTTGGCTTATCAGGCAGGTAACCTTGACAAAGCTGAAAGCTACTTCAAGAAAGCTGCTTCTATCAAAGATGCTCCTGAAGTTAACATGAACCTCGGTTTGATCGCTTTGATAAAGGGTGACAAGAACTCTGCTGAAAGCTATCTGAGCAAGGCTTCAGGTGCTAAAGAACTGAACGAAGCATTAGGTAACCTGTATGTTGCTCAAGGTCAATATGACAGAGCTGTAAGCGCATTCGGTGACACTAAGACTAACAGTGCTGCTTTGGCACAGATCTTGGCTAAGGACTACAACAAGGCTAAAAACACTTTGGCTAGTGTAGCAAAACCTGACGCTTATACTGACTACTTGATGGCTGTATTAGGTGCAAGAACCAACAATGCTTCTATGGTAACCAGCAGTTTGAAGAACGCTGTTGCTAAAGAACCGTCATTGGCTAAGAAGGCTGCTTCTGACTTGGAATTTGCTAAGTATTTCACGAATGCAGAATTTATGAGCATCGCTCAGTAAGAAATTGTTCATGATTAAAATAGTATAAAAAAAAACTGTTAGATGCCCGCCATTGAGAAATGTCGGGCATTTCTTTTTTATTATCTGCAAAAGCCGTACTTTCGCGGAAAAGTATTTCAAAATGAAGAAAGTCTGTCTATTATATTTTCTATTAATCGCCCTTTTTGCCTGTGGTGAAAAGAAAACCGACAGCATCAGTCTCAATGGAGAAATCAAGGGATTGGGCAATGATACCATCTATTTATATGGTGCGGATAGAATGTATGACCGTATGGATACACTGATTGTAGAAAACGATAAATTCTCTACAACACTTTCCGCTGATACATTAGTGAGTACTATCTTATTATTCAGTGATGGAACGGAATCCCCGCTCTTCATGGATAAAGGAAACAAAATACAAATAAAAGGATCCGCAGCTGAGCTATCCTCATTGCAAATCAGCGGTAATGCTCCTAACCAAGATCTAACAGACTTCAATCAGGAACTAAAAGGGCTGGGTACACCTTCCGAGAAAGCTTTGGAAGAGAAAGTAGAGAATTTTATAACCAAACATCCCTCTTCATTAGCCAACATTTATCTGTTGGATAAATATTTTGTACAGAACCCCCAGCCCAATCTGGAACAAATAAAGAAACTAGCTGACCGTATGACCGGTGATCTGAAAGACCGTCCTTACATGGAAACATTGTTAAAGCATATCGAAGAAGAAGAAAAAGTAGATATAGGAAAAACAGCTCCTTATTTCCGCATACGCAATACAGAAGGCAAAGATATCAACCGTTCCGATTTCAAAGACAAATATCTACTGATACAGTTCTGGGCTTCATGGGATACCATCAGCCGGGAAAAGAATGCAATGTTCCGCCGTATCTATAAGAAAGAACAAAAGAACAAAAACTTCGCATTAATGGGCATTTCCCTTGACCTGGACAGAGAGAAATGGTTGGAAGCGGTTAAACAAGATACTTTGAAGTGGGAACAGACCTGCGAATATTCCGGATGGGATGGAGATGTTGCCAAACTATTCTCCATACATACTCTCCCAGCCAATATCCTAATCAGTCCCACAGGTAAAATAGAAGGAAAAAACTTGGATGAAAAGGCTATTGAAGATAAACTGAAAGAAATAGCCCAGAAAGAAAAAGAGAAGTAACCATTAATCACTAATCACAAATAAGCACGTGTTAATCAAAGTTTTCGGAGCGGCTGTACAAGGTATTGACGCAACCCTCATCACCATTGAAGTAAACAGTTCACGAGGTTGCATGTTTTATCTTGTCGGGCTACCGGACTCTGCTGTAAAAGAAAGCCACCAACGCATTATATCCGCACTACAGGTAAACGGATATCGGATACCTACCAGTAACATTGTGATTAATATGGCTCCTGCAGACATCCGTAAGGAGGGATCCGCATACGACCTTCCACTTGCTATCGGCATGCTCGCCGCCGGAGAAGTAATCCAATCCGATAAATTAAACCGCTATCTGATGATGGGTGAACTGAGCCTGGACGGTAGCTTACAACCCATTAAAGGCGCTCTTCCTATTGCCATTAAAGCACGGGAATTAGGATTCGAAGGTATCATCGTCCCTCGGCAGAACGCTCGTGAAGCAGCAGTAGTCAATAAAATCCAAGTATATGGAGTGGAGAACATCAGAGAAGTCATAGAGTTCTTCAATGACAAGCAGGAACTAACCCCTACTATTGTCAATACCCGTGAGGAATTCTATGCGCAACAAAGTGATTTCGATCTTGACTTCGCGGATGTAAAAGGGCAGGAGAATGTAAAACGTGCATTGGAAGTTGCCGCAGCTGGTGGACACAATATTATCCTCATTGGTGCACCTGGCAGCGGAAAATCCATGCTCGCTAAACGTCTTCCTTCGATTTTGCCTCCTCTCTCATTGGGAGAAAGTCTTGAAACAACCAAGATACACTCAGTGGCAGGGAGATTGCAGGCAAATGAAGGGCTTATCTCCAAACGCCCGTTTCGTGATCCTCACCATACTATTTCTACAGTGGCGATGACAGGAGGCGGCAGTTATCCACAACCCGGTGAAATAAGTCTGGCACATAATGGCATTTTGTTTCTGGATGAACTCCCGGAATTCAATCGCAGTGTGCTGGAAGTTCTCCGCCAACCACTGGAGGACCGTAAAATTACTATCTCCCGTGTAAAAAGCAATGTAGAATACCCTGCCAGCTTTATGCTGGTTGCCTCCATGAATCCATGTCCCTGCGGCTATTATAACCATCCCACCAAATCTTGTGTATGTAGTCCGGGACAAGTACAGAAATACCTGAACCGCATTTCCGGTCCTTTACTCGACCGTATAGACCTGCAAATCGAAGTTGTCCCCGTACCTTTCGAGAAAATGTCTGATGCACAGCCCGGAGAGGCAAGTAGCATCATACGGGAACGCGTAATACATGCACGCCAGATTCAGGAAAACAGATATGCCGAGGTTGCTGGTGTCTACTGCAACGCACAAATGACCAGCAAACTCCTGTCATTATATGCCCGTCCGGACGACAGAGGACTCATGTTATTGAAAAATGCCATGAACCGGCTAAATCTTTCTGCCCGCGCTTACGATCGCATACTAAAAGTAGCACGTACTATCGCCGACCTTGAGAGCAGTGACCTGATACAGCCTTCACATTTAGCAGAAGCCATCGGCTACAGAAACCTGGATAGAGAGGACTGGGCAGGGTAATTCAAGGAAAAAAACGATAGTTCACTATTTTCCCCCTAATTTGCATCATTTTCCCCCTAACTCCGACAGTATTGGTTTAGATTTGCAGTAATCAAAATCTAAAATACTATGGAGGCAAAGACATTATTTCGTTTTTTCCCTGAGCTGCTACTTATAACAAAAAGCAGTTTGAAATACTTATCTTCATTATTTACATTACATCCATTAAGAGATAGTAATATAAAGCAAAAATTCATTTATCTTTTAGCTTCATAACAAATTATATATCAATATGTTACAACAAGCATGTAATATCAATGAAATATATTTGTAATAGACCAACCCTACTTTTGCAGGCAAAATAATATTTATAAATATAGAGAAAAGAAAATTATTTTATAACTAAAACTTTATTTTATGCTGAATGTACAATTAAAAAGAAAGAGAACATTTGCACAAAGCATGCTCTTTGTAGTGTTCTTGCTAAGCAGTACCTTAGCATTCGCCCAAAACAAGGTGACCGGTACTGTAACAGACAAGGCAGGCGAACCACTAATCGGTGTCAATGTGCTAGAGTCCGGCACCAGCAACGGTTGCATTACCGATATAGACGGTAAATACTCTCTGAATGTAGAAAAAGGAAAGACACTTATTTTCTCTTTTATAGGCTATAGTAAGCAGGAAGTAAAAGTGACCCAGAATGTTATGAATGTGACGATGAACGAGGATACTGAATTGCTGGACGAAGTAGTGGTAATCGGCTACGGAAGCATCTCACGTAAGGATGTGACCAGTTCTATCTCCACCGTTAAATCCAAAGACCTCAACGTAGGTGCGTACACCGATCCCGGTCAGCTGCTTCAGGGCAAGGTTCCCGGATTGGTTATCGTTCAGAACTCTGACCCTAACGGAGGTGTTAACTCACTCACACTGCGTGGTGCTTCCACTCTTAATGGTTCAACATCTCCTCTTTACGTAGTCGACGGTATCCCCGGTGTAAATCTCAATCTCATTTCACCCAATGATATCGAATCTATCGATGTACTCCGTGATGCATCAGCTACCGCTATTTATGGTTCAAAGGCAGCAAACGGTGTCATCATGGTTACCACCAAGCGTGGCTCTGATGGTCCTGCACGTGTAACATATAGCGGTTATGTATCATGGGAAAATATCAGCAATGATCATGAAATGATGAGTGCCGACGAGCTTCGTGCTTATGCCAAAGCAAATAATCTGACTATCCCTAACGACAAAGGTGCCAACACCAATTGGGCAGATGAAGTGCAACGTACCGGTTTCGCCCATAACCATAATCTCTCGATTACCGGTGGCAATAAGAGTACTACTTATAATGCCAGCATCAACTACATTGAACGTGACGGAATTATCAAAGGTGTGGGAAATAATCTTTTCACTGCCCGCACCTATGTTGAAACCAAAACCCTTAAAGACCGCCTCACCCTCTCCGCAGGACTAAACGGCAACATTCGCAATGAATGGGGAGTACCCCGTGGTGGTCAGGGTGCATCGGTTTATAATGCAATGTACTATTACTCACCTCTTGTACCCAGCCAGAATGAAGATGGAAGCTGGTACAAAGACATGGGAATCTCTCAGAACTATAATCCTTTGGCACTGATTTATGAAGATGAAAGTCGGGCTACTTACAAGCGTATCCAAGCCACAGGTAAAGCAAGCTTAAAAATCATTGATGACCTTTTCCTTAGTGCCAATTTCTCGTACGAGAACCAAAATTATAGCTATAGGGACTATTATTCTCACGAATCACAGACAAACAATCGCGGAGGAGAGACCAGCCGCAATACGACTGAAGACATTAAGAAACTGATGGAAATCTATGGAAATTATGACAAGACTTTCAATGACGCCCACAAGCTCGGTCTGATGGTCGGTTATTCATGGGAAGAGCAAAACAACGGTGAAGGTTTTGGGGCAAGAGGCTATAACTTCTATGATGATTCTCTCTGGTGGAACAATATCGGTATGGCCAATTCATGGGATGAAGATCCTGTCTGGGCCAATACACTCTCTACTATCCGTATGATTTCATTTTACGGTCGTGCAAACTACTCATACAAAAGTAAGTATATCCTTCAAGCGGCTATACGCCGTGACGGTTCATCAACATTCGGTAGCAATCACAGATGGGCCACTTTCCCATCGGGCGCAATTGCATGGCGCCTTTCTGAAGAAGATTTCATTAAAGACCTTGGTATCTTCGATGACTTAAAGTTACGTGCCGGCTGGGGACAGAGCGGTAATGCCATGGGATTTGACATTTATACTTCACGTTTCTACTATGCCGGTGGAGCCCGTTTTGTCTATACCGACCCAGAAACTGGCAAAGAAACTAGTTACAAGAGTTTGAATGCAGCTCGTAACGTCAACCCCGACCTTAAATGGGAAACTACTACCATGTTAAACCTCGGTATCGACTTCTCATTCCTTGGAGGTCGCATCAACGGTACTATCGAGTATTATAACAAGACTACAAAAGACATGATTTGGTCATATCCTATTTCCACAAGTTATTATCCCTATGGATGGATGGTAGCCAACGTGGGCAAAATGAACAACCGTGGTATTGAACTGAGTCTGAACGCAACTCCTATCCAGGGACGCAATTTCACTTGGAATACATCGCTCAACCTCTCTCATAATCGCAATAAGATTGTGAGCCTCTCCAACCAAGAGTATAACGCAGGTGTACTGAACCGTTACAATCCAGAGTTGCCAGGTGCTTCTACCGCCACCATCCAGCGCATTATAGAAGGTGAACCCATCGGAACTTTTTACATGTGGGAATGGGCTGGCTATGATCAAAACGGAGTATCCCAATTTTACGTGCATGACAAAGAGACCGGAGAGCGTACAGGTGAAACCACCAATACCCCAGAAGAAAAAGACCGTACCATCGTGGGTAATGCACAACCTTGGTTGACGATGGGCTGGAACAATAATCTGACGTATAAGAATTGGGATTTCAACGCATTCTTTACAGGAGTGTTTGGACAGAAGATCTTCAACGAGCCCCGTGCTTTCTTCAGTAACATCGCTAACGTTACTGAAGGCAAGAATGTAATGAAATCCATCGTATCGGAACAGAAAGCAACCGATTCATTCTCCTCGCTTCCGTCCGACCGCTATCTTGAGAATGGTAGCTACTTCCGTTTGTCAACCCTTACAGTCGGTTATACTTTCCGCAACTTCAACGGTTGGCTCCGCGATGTGCGTCTCTACGCTTCTTGCAACAATGTGTTCACTCTGACCGGTTACAAGGGACGTGACCCTGAAATCAACCTCGGTGGTGAAACTCCCGGTTGCGATACACGTAGCGACCACTATCCCCGTACCCGCCAATTCCTTGTAGGTGCAACTATTAACTTCTAATAAATTAGCAGATTATGAAATCATATATAAAACTTTTATTGCTTTCGGGTGTACTTGCCGGCACTACTGCCTGCACTGACCTTGATACGGACATCAAAACCCAATATACTACCTATCCCGATAATCCCATTGCAGCAAATGCCAAGCTCGAAGCTTGTTATTACTACCTCCGTAACGAAGTCGGTCTAGGCCGTAATTACTGGGAAGGCGTTATGCTTCAGGGAGATGAACTGATGGGATTATCCTTTAACGGTAGTTATTATGACAACGGTCGTCTGGTTAACCCTTTCATTCACGACTTGAAACCCGATACTCCGGGAGTAGGACAAATGGGTGACTTAAAATCGGGCATCTCCTATTGCAACACTGTGATTGTGGAAATAGGAGGTCCTGAGGGCAAAGACGACATTGTGGCTCCGGTACGTGCTATCCGCGCATTCTACCACTTCATGATGATGGATCTTTATGGCGATGTACCCTTGATGGACCACACCCCCGAAGAAGGAGAAGTCATAGAACGTGCTCCACGCGCTGATGTAGCCCGTTTCATAGAAAGCGAGCTCCTTGAAATCATGCCTCAGCTTACCGAAGAAAATAATGCCGACACCTACGGTCGCCCTAACAAATGGATGGCGAAAGCACTGCTTGCCAAACTCTATTTGAACTGGGGTGTGTACACATGTGGTGATGTCACTAAGGTCACCAATGATACCCCCAACGAAAAGCTTAATGAACTTGTGGCCGTATGTGATGACATCATCGAATCTGGCATATTCGAGGTCGGCAAGGGCTATCGTAAGAAGTTCTTCCCTAACAACGGTGTTCATATCAAGGACTTCATCTATGCTATGGACTTTGACCCGGTAAAGATACCGACCAAATATGTAGGAGGGCATCAACTCGACCGCTTCATGACATTCAAGAAAGCTAATAATTGTAATGTAGGTCCGTGGGGATTCATTCCTGCCAAGTCCGTAGCAGGAGTTTATGTACTGGTACCCGAATGCGTAGATCGTTTTAATCTTCCGGGTGACGAACGCAATCAGATAATACTTGGAGGTCCTCAGTATGCAACCGACCCAGTAAACTATGAGTTTACCAATACCCCCATCCTATACAACGGTCAACAAGTGAACTATACCAAGGAAATTCTATTCAGTGGAACAGGTGGCATAAGCAAACTTGACGTCGGTGCAGACTCGGAGACTGCCAACCTTATGAAAGGGTACCATCTTGGGAAATATCCTTCTACTGCCGAAGATTACACAGACCGTGATCGCCTATGTGGCAATGATATCCCTATCTTCCGCTATGCTGACATTCTTTTGTCCAAGGCAGAAGCTATTCTTCGCGGTGCCACTGCCACAATGGGGCATACTCCTGCTTCATTGATGAATGAAGTACGTGACTGCGCAAGCGCACCCCATGTAACCGGCACTCCCACTCTTCAAGACCTTCTTGACGAGCGAGGTCGTGAGTTCATCTGTGAAATGTGGAGACGCCAGGACTTGATCCGCTTTGGTCAGTTTGAGAATGACTGGGGGGTAAAGAACATTGTCAACCCTGGTGCTAAAACCGAATTATGGCGTCGCATAATGCCTATTCCACTTGGTGAAATGGATACTAATACCAACTGGTCACAGAATTTCGGTTATTAATATAGAGAAAAGAAAGAGCCGGTATATCATATTTAAAGTTTAAAAAGGCTTTCAAGCCCTGTATTACGATTTACGGAACCCAAAACGGATCGGATACAGGGCTTTCTTTACATTTAACAAAGACAATTGCCAATGAAAAGCAAATTATTCACACTATCTGTCCTACTATTGTTCTCCGCAAATACCTTTGCACAGGACACCAAACTCACAGATTATGTAGATCCACGCATTGGTTCCGAAGGACTGGGACGAGTCTTTATCGGCCCTTCCTACCCCTACGGAATGGTGAAACCTTCACCAGACTGTACCCCACGCCCGAACAGCGGCTGGCTACCCATGCCCGAACAGGTAGACGGTTTCTCTCAAGTACACGTCAGCGGAACAGGTGGCGGACCTAAATATGGCAATATCCTTGTAATGCCTTTCGGCGACGGAATGGACCGAACAAAGCATATCGATCACCGCAAGTACGAAACTATTAAATTAGGATATTATACCACCCAATTCCAAGCTTCCGGTATACAGACAGAAATAACTACCGCACCTAAAGCCTCATTCTATCGTTTCACCTATCCCAAAGACTCTCTGAAGTCACTGGCCATCGATGCCGGATTCTTCTTAGGTGAAAGTCCCGTACCCGATGCACGCGAGGCACAACAATTTGTAGGCTCCGAAATACAAATCATCTCCGACCGCGAAGTCATCGGTTATACCCGTATCCGTGGCGGATGGAACAATGGTCGTGCCTACACTGTCTACTTTTATGCGGAAACGGATAAACCTTTCGTAAATACAGCTACCTGGAAAGGTGATAAGATAACAAATGAAAAGTTCCAATACGACTCACACCAAAAGACCGGAGCATTACTACGCTTCAATTCATCTGAAGAAGTGGTACAGTTGAAAGTAGGTATCTCCTTTCTCAGCTCACTGAAAGCCCGCCAGAATGCTCACTCCGATATTCCTCATTGGTCATTCGAGACCGCATATCAGCAACTTCTGACCCAATGGGAAAACTTACTCCAAAGAATTGAAATCTCTCCCCGTACCCCCGAAGCACAGAAACGTATGTTCTATACCGGCCTCTATCACACCATGATTATGCCTGTAGACCGTAGTGGAGAGAATCCTCTCTGGGCAGATAATGAACCTTATTATGATGACTTCTATGCCATCTGGGACACTTATCGCACTTCTTCACCGCTCATTACCCTGATAGATCCGAAACGCGAAACAGACATCGTCCGCTCACTCATCAACATCTACAAACGAGACGGTTACATGCCTGATGCCCGTAGTGGCAACTGCAACGGACGTACACAAGGCGGCTCCAATGCCGAGATCGTAATAGCCGACGCCTTCGTAAAAGGCCTGGAAGGAATAGATTATGAACTCGGCTTGCAAGCCATGCTGAAAGATGCAACCGTCTGTCCCGGCGACCGCCATGAAGCAGAAGGACGGGGCGGACTGATCCCTTATCTGGAACTCGGTTATATCCCCTACGGCATTCCCCGTGCCGGAAACCGTACCGTGGAATACTCCTATTGCGATTATGCCATTGGCCTGGTTGCCAAAGGGTTGGAAAAAGAAGACCTTTATCAGCACTATCTGAAGCAATCCGGAAACTGGAAGAACCTCTGGCGTGACGATTATGAACATGCCGGTGCCAAAGGTTTCATTCTGCCCCGCGATGAAAAAGGCAACTGGCTCGATGAAATCACTTTCGGAAAGTCCAATATACAAAAACCGACCTTTACCTATACCCCCGTCACTTTCGAAGGTCCCTGGTACACGCCTTGGTGGGACATGTTCTTCTACGAAGCTTCCTCATGGGAATATTCCCTAAGCATACCGCACGATGTTCCCGGACTGATAGAAAAATGCGGCGGTGCAGAGAAGTTTGAAGCACGCCTGGACATCTTCTTCGATCAGGGTTTCTTCAACGTAAACAATGAGCCTTCTTTCCTTTCTCCTTGTCTTTACCATTGGCTGGGAAAACCCTACCGTAGCAGTGACCGTATCCACCAAATCATTGCTAAGAACTATAATGATGGACCTATAGGACTACCGGGCAACGATGACTCCGGTGCCATGTCCTCATGGCTTGCCTTCCACATGATGGGACTATACCCCAATGCCGGACAGGACTATTACCTGATCAATACTCCTTTGCTGGAAGAAACAATCTTCCGGTTAGATAACGGAAAGACTTTCAAGATATCCACTCAGGGGCTTTCTGATAAGAACAGATATATACAATCCGTTACATTGAATGGAAAAACTTACCCCTACTCAGCTATACGGCATAAAGACATCGTTGCAGGTGGCGAACTGATCCTGAAGATGGGAAAGCAACCGAGTGAATGGGGCAAACAATTATTGTTGAACGAAGAAAACGAGAAGTAATGAAGAAATATATGATTCTATCCGTCTTGCTATGTCTGGGCTTCACCGGAAGTCTATTTGCACAGAGCATTATGCCCGATACATTGCTATTTGTATTCAAATTACACGGACAGACACGGAAATATAAAATGTCTTTTCAAGAAAAGCAGGATTCTATATACCTGTATTGGGGAATAGAACGCAATTTGAAATGGCAATCGGGAAGCTATGCTATGGGCCGCGAATCCATAGAACAAGCTACACGGCTCAGTTTCCTGCAACCGGAAGATGGTAAGCACGTACAGCTCTCTCCGGAGGAAACAGTTTATTTCCTTTCCCGTTCCGCCTACAAGCAATTAAAGGAGCAGCGAACACTTGTCTACAATCAAACGACGTACTCTGTCCTGGACAGTAACGAACGGGCTTTAGGTTATCCGCTTATTCATGTGAAGGATACCGTGGAAGGATGCGAGATGTGGATACTGGATAATCCTAAGTTAGCGTTAGTATGGAGAACTTGTAATAATCCGTTGGGGGTTAACTGGGAAGTAGAATAATGAAAGAATCCCTGTCTCTACTGATATTTCACAGTAAGAGACAAGGATATTTAAATAAGTGGACTAAAAATCCGAATATTCAAGACAGTCGGATAACATATTAGATTGAACAAAATAAATTAGACATCCCTATAAGTTATAGGGATGTCAATTAATGGATTCCAATTGGTTTTCCATATATCAAGTTCATATAACTCTCCCTTTTCGTCTAAGTATAAAGATGCTACAACTGTAATCCCATCTATGTCATCAAACAAGCAATCGCTAGCTTGAGATCCCCAATGATGTTCTTTGTAATCATCTATTCCATGAGGATGCAAAGCAAGGCTTCCCATTCCTCCGTCTGACAAGTCTGATACTAACAAATTACTTTTCCAATTGAGAGGAAAAGTATTATGCGATCTGCATATTAACTTTTCTAATAATTGGATTTCTAATGCTGTTGGACGTCTCATCTCATTTTCATCTTAGAGATAGTAAATGTAACATTTTAAGTTGAGAATTGCTAAAAAAATACATAAAAATCCCCATCTCTACTAATATTTTATAGAAAGAGACAGGGATATTTTAAATGAGTAAATTGAAAATTCGAATGTTCAAAACTTTTAAAGAATATATCCGACTGAACGAAAATTAGCGAACTAAATATCCGAAAAGTAAAGAACAAAGAATGACGTATCCGTTAAAATAGAAAATGAGAAAAAAGGATTTTAATCAAAGTATTCCGGAACATTCATTAACTGTTTATTTACATCCCAAGACACAGGCTTTTTCTTTTTGTCAAACCAATTAGCACCGTTTTTTAACCATTCTTTCCTATACTCCTTGATAGAAAAAAGATCATAATCTTCATTTCCGAATTCAACCCCACAACATGGACATATTTCATATGTAGGAGATTGCCCATCATCTCCCCAAGGCTTATCTTTCATATACAACCCACATATTCTACAATAATGTTCTTCTTTCATCATTATTTATTTTATTGATTAAACCAATACTCTATACCTCTCGCCGGTTTAAATAATGTCTTAGGAATACCATTATTATTCATTACACCGAAAGTATTAGTGAAAGGATTATATCTTAAAATATCACCATTATTTCTTACTTTAGTAAATGTTCCTTTAGGTGGATTGTGTAAGAAGTCTTTGGCACCTTCAACATATTGTTTTGCATTTTTAAACTGTGGAAAATCTTTTGAATGTTTCATCCAATGTTTATAGGCATTCCTTACTCCGCTCAAACTATTAGTTGCACTCCAAAGTTTCTTAGCCCCATTCCACAACGCATCCCACTTAAAAATAACACTTAATCCAGGCAAAGGAGGTTCTCCGGTAAATTGAAGTTCACCATCTTCAAGAGGACGATAAAGAGTCTTATTTATTTTTATA
>NZ_CABJDN010000011.1:206056-206307 GCF_902364365.1 Bacteroides intestinalis
TCAAGAGGACGATAAAGAGTCTTATTTATTTTTATATTCTTTCCATAAATAACGACTTGACCATTCTCAACCTTACCCTTAGAATAATATAACGTAGAAGTCTGGTCATTGTAAGTCAGAGCTTGTTCTCCATACTTGTCATAAGCCGTCAGGAATTCCTTGTCCGACATTTGATACCAGCCATCAAAGCCATATCCGATTATACCCTTATTCTCATTATAATGTTTCCAGAATTCATAGATGACATTCGG
>NZ_CABJDN010000012.1 GCF_902364365.1 Bacteroides intestinalis
AGAAGTATCAACTTAATTGTGGTGCATTGTAGCGCCACCAGGGCGGATCATGCCCTTACCACAGAGAATCTGGAATCAGAACATCGCCGCCGTGGCTTCCATGGCATCGGTTATCACTACTACATCCGCAGGGATGGCACCGTCGTCCCCACCCGCCCCCTGGAACAGATAGGGGCACATGCCAAAGGGCACAACGCCCACTCGATAGGCATCTGCTATGAGGGTGGACTGGATTGCAACGGACATCCTGCAGATACCCGTACGCCGGAACAAAAAAGTGCGCTCCGCCTGCTGGTGCACCAGCTGTTGAAGCGCTTCAGAAAGAGCTATGTCTGCGGACACCGTGACCTTAGTCCGGACCTGAACGGGAACGGAGTGGTGGAACCGGAGGAGTGGATAAAGGTATGCCCGTGCTTCGATGTGGGAAAAGAACTCTGATTCTTATTCAGAGCATGAAATCATTCAAAAAGAGAACACGAAAGGAGGTGTAAAACTATGGCAATCAAGAAATCAGTATGGGATATGATCCTGAAAGTGGTTATCGCGGTGGCTTCGGCTATTGCGGGGGCGTTGGGAGCGAATGCGATGACGCTGTAAACAAGACAATGTCCCTTCTTAAAAAACTCCCGGTAAGTTTAAATAAAAAGCAACTTACCGAGAGTTGTCAAAAAAAACATTAACAATAATTCAAAAATACAATTAAAGAAATAAACATTATGAATATACTACAATTTCAAAAAACAATAGTGTTGGGAATACTCATTGTCCTACCTATCTTTGCACAGATAACCAATGCTCAACCTCCCAATACTCCTATATGCCCAGATTCTGTAATTCCCTCAAAGGTCAGTTTCAGAAGTCTAAATGATGATTATCGGAGCAATCTGCCAAGTTACATTCCTTCATCACCTACGGTCAGTTCACTGACAACATATGCCGATTATCCTGTATCACATTATACAGGAGTACCTGATATTTCTATTCCACTATATGAGATAAATATAGATAACTACAAACTACCGATCTCTTTAAGTTACCACGCTTCAGGTATTCGGGTAAACCAGGAGGCATCGTGGGTAGGATTAGGATGGGCACTCAATGCAGGAGGGGTTGTTTCAAGAACAATTAAGTGTGCTGATGATTTTCTGGAACAAACACCACCGGGAAGCAATATAAACCAGGGATATTATAGTGGTCCTGAAGCCAACAATCCTTACGACAGCCAATATTATACAACAGTAGGTGGCGAAGGAATTGCTAAATCAGCACTCCTCATCGATTCAGAACCAGACATATTCAGTTACTCTTTACCTAATGCAAGCGGTAAGTTTGTACTCGATAAATCAAGAGGTTCTGTTCTTTTCAATAAAAGTGATAATATAAAAATAGAAGTACTACCAGATGGAGCGAAAAAGAAATACTTCAAGCTCACTACCCCCGACGGAGTGCAATACCTATTCAATCAGTACGAAACAACCCGTTCTTATGGACGCCAAGGTGTACTAAATTACAACTTAAGTAATGCCACAAAATTTGACGAATACGAAAGTACATTAAACAGTATTTATGATAGTCCACTGACATACACCTCTAGTTGGTATTTATCTCAAATAAAAACTTCAACTAATCGTATAATTACTTTCAATTATGAAACAGAATCTTATCAAGCACCTGTACAAGAGAGTTGTGTTAAATACAATGTGACATCTTTTTCCGGTTCGCTCTGCGGACCTGGTAATAATGTTATCTATTCATGCAGCAAGACAGTCATTGATAATTTACGTCTATCAAGCATTTCTTGGAATAGCGGGCACATTGAGTTCAATTGCACTTCCCGCGAAGATATGATAGGACTAAGTGCCTCTCCGAGTCCACAAAGACTAAGCACTCTAAGAATTTATGATAATACCAACACCTGCATAAAAAGCTATCAGTTTGATTATGACTATTTCAATAACAGTTATACAGGAAGCTATAAACACGTATTCAAGCGACTTAAATTGAGTAAACTCTCCGACTCAAACGATGCAACTTTCAATTATAAGTTTTCATATAATGAAGGCAATTTACCCGCAAAGAACTCTAAGAATACGGATTATTGGGGCTACTATAACGGTATAAGCCAAAATAGCAGTTATTACTGTACTGCCAAATATAATAATGTAGTATATGCAGGTGCTAATAAACACTCTCAGCTAAACTCTATGAAAATAGGTAGTCTGCAATCGATCCGTTACCCAACCAATAAAACTGTAGAACTCACCTATGAAGCAAATCAATACTGGCCTAATGGTCCATCTACCAGTACCAGCATTGAAACCATGAAAGAAGGTCTCAATGTATATAATTACTACCAAGATGATATTGACAGGCAATTCCCACCATACGAATGCGATACAATTGTTTTGGAAACAGTAACTTCATTCAAATTGGGAGGATGGGCTGAAAATTGGGGCTGCAAGCCAGATCCGGACATTATGTACAATAACGATGTAGATTATCCAACCTTTCGCATCACTCGTCTTTACAGCTCAGGTAACAATAACATAATTCTTGCCTATCCTGTACCTGATGAACTACAACATGACTGTTCATATGATTTTCCACAACGCACCATAAGTCTTGCTGCTGGAACATACATTTTCGAAGCATTTGCTCCTGCCAAAGATGTGCGTTTTGCATTTTCTTATGAATATGATAAGGTTGTTGCACAAGTCAAGGAGCCTGTATCAGGAGGCGGACTAAGAATATCACACATTTCAGGAGAGAAAGACCGGAGTTTTACCTACCCAATAGGCAAACTGTTAATAGAACCTGCAGTCTCTTATACCGCGAGCTACAGCTGTCTTAACGGCACGGCAACTCCCAGCAATACAAGCTATATAATACAAGTCTCTGATCCAACAATACCAATGTATACACTAAAGCACGGCAACTCAATCGGATACGACAGTGTTCAAGAATCAGCAATTGATGGGTCAACAACTTATAGTTTCTACAACGAAAAAGAAGAACAGACAGATGATTACCCCTTCCTGCCTACAGAGATAAATTATTATAACGGCCTACCTAAATATATCAGCTACAGCAAAGGAAATACAGAAGGGAAACGTATAGAGTATGATTATTCAGCTATCTATTCGCAAAATATATACGGCTTTATGTTCAATTCAGGTGGTGTAGATGTACACCCATATAAATATCGCATTACGTGGCCTCATAAGACTAAAGAAAAAATAACCGACAATGAGGACAATGGGAACATTATTACGGAAAAAATATATACTTATAACAACAACCTGCAATTGAAAACAGAATCCGTCACCTCACGCGGAGATAGCTATATGAAAAAAATCAGTTATTCCACGGATTTAACGGATGCGGTCAGTCAATCCATGGTCGGTAAGCATATAATATCCATTCCTGTAGAAGTAGTTGCCTTAAAGAATGGGAATGTAATAATGGGCAAGAAGACTATATATAAAGACACTTTGAATATGTTCCTGCCAAAAGAAGAACAGATAATAGAGACAAAAACACTCTTGCCTGCCAACAATTACCAAAACGCATTTTCTCCACAACTGGAATTCAGTTCCTACAATCAGTGGGGAAGACCGATGCAAATTTCCGATAGAAGTTCATCTGTAGTTTATTTATGGAGCTACAATGGCATGTATCCGATAGCAGAAATAAAGAATGCCAGCTATCAACAAGTATTGCAAAAGCTTTCTGCCGGTTTCATTAGTAATTTGTGTAACAAAACTGTTCCAACTACAAGTGACCTATCATCTATTAATGGATTGAGAGATAGTTTGCCCTATGCACACATCACAACTTTCACTTACAAACCTTTAGTAGGAATAACCAGCGTGACAGATGCACGCAATCTAACCACCTACTATACATACGATTCTTCGGGAAGACTTTCAGAAATCTATATCCAAAAGAATGGAAGTAAACAAATTATAGAAAAATACGACTACCATTACTACAATAAATAACAACATTATGAGAAACAATATATTAAAGAAAGCAATTTCGCTATTCCTGCTCCTACAATGCAGTGTATCATACGGACAAATTAGTCCAAGTACTAACCAGAATTATATTTTGACCCGCACCCCTATGACTAACACTACCAATGCCAACAACCTAAATACGAACAGTTGCCTATATACTGTACAATACTTCGACAAATATGGTCGGTTGGAAGAAACGGTTTCACGGAAAAGAAGTTCGCAATCGCGAGATTTGGTTAACTATATCCAATATAACCAAGATGGGCGCATCTGGCAAAAATGGCTTCCCTTACCTGTAATAGAGAGTAATAATGGAGCACATGTACATTTTGACAGATTAGAAGACGATGCACGAAATTATTTTAATGATGCCGACCCATGTGTAAGTTATGAATATGAAAGGAGTGTTTTTGGGAGAATTGTAAGAGAAGCAGACCCTGCAGAAGATTGGAGGCTTTATGGCGATTTCAGAACTACTAATTATGCCCGTAATCTAAATGATGGTGGCACTTTCAGTTGTCCCCGAATTAATGCTACTTATTCTAATGATACTCTTATAACTCTCACCCGTGGCACTGATTATGTCAGTGGTGAACTATATGTAACAGTAAAAAAAGACGAAGACGATAAGACAACACATGAATTCAAAGATAAATTGGGCCAAATTGTATTGACACGACAGTTAGGAAACAGCAATCACGATACTTATTACGTATATGATAATTTTGGAAATATCGCCGCAGTGCTGCCTCCTATTATAACCGATATGCTTACTTCAGGAGGAAGTTATAACAACAGCAACGAAGTAATATGGAAATATGCTTACTTATACTGCTATGACAAAAGAGGGAACTGCATTGGGAAGAAACTACCCGGTGCAGCTTGGACACTCTATGTCTACGACCATGGAAGCAGACTAATTCTGACACAGGACGGCAATTTGCGTAAACAAGGGAAATGGCTGTTCACCTTACCTGATAAACTGGGACGCAATGCAGTAATAGGACTTTACAACGCTTCGCACAATCCCTTCGCTACAGACCTTGCCAACAAAGATATATATGCGGAATGGAAAGGAAGCAGTGCAATTTCTTCCGCTTTCTATGGTTATCAGCCACAAGGAATCGCCCTTACTGACCCGATCGTAGAAAATGTAAACTTCTATGACGGGTATACATTTAAGGCTTACAACAATCTGAGCAACAACTACGATTTCGAAAGTCAAAACAGCTATGGAGTACAATACACTGGAGGTTATCAAGGAATGCTCACAGGTAGCATGAAAAGAACAACTTCAGGAAAAGACATGTTCACAGTATTCTATTATGATGATCGTGGAAATATCGTACAGTCTAAAGAGAATAATCCGCTTGAGGGGAAAGAAGAAAATTTCTATGAATATGACTTCCGCAATAAAGTTACCAAAAGAAAGCACATACATATAGCAGGTAGTAAAAACATTACAGAAGTATATGGCTATAACTACGACCACGGAGAGAGGTTAATAACCACTACTTATCAACTGACCATAGACAAGATCATCTTGCCACAGATCACTTTATCAAGCAAAGAATACGATGAAATGAATCGTGTCAGCCGCAATAAGCTACATGGGCTCACATCGCTGGCGGTAGATTATACCTATAATTTAAGATCATATACTACATCTATTTCAGGATGCGGTTTTACACAGAACCTACATTATATAGATGGCCCGGGTGTACCTTATTATAATGGAAATATCAGCAGCATGACCTGGAAGGGACCCGACAATGTCACACGGGGATATAAGTTCAGCTATGACGGACTGAACCGTATGACAGATGGAATTTACGGTGAGGGAAACTCTATCAACGCGAATCTGAATCGTTTTACAGAACAGATTACCGAGTATGATAAGAATGGCAACATTAAAAAATTAAAACGCTATGGACAAACAGGGGCCAATGCCTATGGTCTAGTTGATAATCTTACGTTGGAATTAAAGGGTAATCAATTAAAAACAGTAAGTGACGCAGCAACGGCTACGGCATATAATAATGGCTTTGAATTTAAAAAAGGAGCAAATGCTACTATTGAATACGATTACGACCCTAATGGAAACTTGACAAAAGATTTAAATAAAGATATAAAGGAAATCCAATATAATTTTTTAAATTTGCCAAGCTTGGTTAAGTTCTTAGATGAAAGTACCATTACCTATACTTATGGGGCAGACGGGACAAAACTCCGCACAGTTCATAAGATAGGAAGTGTTACTACCACTACTGATTACTGCGGCAATGTGATCTATGAAAACAATACAGCAAAGCTGTTGTTAACTGAAGAAGGATACGTTTCTTTGAATGATAATAAATACCACTATTATCTGAAAGATCATCAGGGAAATAACCGGGTAGTCGTAGACCAAAATGGCAACGTGGAAGAAACAAATCATTATTACCCGTTTGGGGGTGTATTTGCAAATACAGGAAATACACAACCTTACAAGTACAATGGTAAGGAACTCGACGCAAAAAAAGGATTGAATTGGTATGACTATGGGGCAAGACATTATGATGCAGCACTGGGGAGATGGCATGTGGTAGATCCGCTGGCGGAGAAATACTATGGAGTGAGTCCATACGTGTATTGTAATAATCTCCCGGCACGCTATATTGATACAGATGGTAGAAAGATAGTTGATACTAAGGGGAATATCATATATACAAAAGATGGAGGGTGGACCAAAACTGCATCTCAAGATGCTCAACGAATTGGTAACGCGATGATGCAAACTCGAACTGGAACAATCCAGTTTGAAAAAATGGTCAATGCGGATCATGATATAACTTTAAGCATTAGTTCAGAGAGTAAAATAGAAAAAGATAAGAATAGAAAAAAATATAGACTAGGAACCTCTCAGAAACATTTTGTTGCTGATAAACTAAAGTCTGTTGATATTATTATCTTTGAAGGAACATTGAATGAGTTTACCAATGCAAACACTCCTAAGGCTAAAAAATACAAAGTATCAACAAAAAATAATGATGAGGCTATAGGAGCGGTTGCTACACACGAATCTGTACATGCCACCGATGAACAGAATATAAAAGAAAGCAAAGAAAATGTAGTAAATAAGACATCACATGATATTGAAAAAACTCCAAATGAAGCTGAAACAAATGTATTGAATGAATTATTCAATCAGCATAATAAATTCTAAGATGACAGATATGATAAAATTTACAACGATACTATTTATACTGATTATTCCAATAGGTAATAATCTGTTCGGACAAGATTTTGAGAATAAAGAAATAAGGGATTTTCTCATTAGTACTGGTGAAATACAGGAAGGAGATAGATGTTCTTATTATGCTTATGAGTTAATAAAGTCAGATGAATTAAAATGTTCTGATATTTGTGGAATATATCGAATAGGAGCATATGCATCACATAGTTATACATATCTATTACTATTAGATAAACAAGGAAAAACATTTTTAGATTGTCATACCGATTTATATCAAACATTAAAATCTATATTCTCTTTTTTTGAGAAGAACAATCACTGTTTCACAGATTTAGAAAAGCTTTCTTATATAAAAGAAGCTATGGACATTTATCATCGAAATAATACTGCTATTCCTTGGTAGTTTGCTACAGTGCGCTTTCCTTCATCAATTAAATATTAGAATCTTTTAATGCACTAACCTTATGTATCCCTGTTTCTGAATATAGAATGTTTAGGAACAGGGATTTTTCACCATTTTTTCTAGCATAGAGATGATTCTATCAAATATACAAGCTCGTCCTTTCTTTGTCAAATAACAATCACCTCATTCTACCTTCCATAACCATCCCTCCAGCAGGGCTACACCCTTTTGCCCTAAAGGTGTAGCCATCACCGCAAAATGGTGTAGCCATCCGGAGCAAAAGGTGTAGCCCTACCAAAGTAGGGCCACAGGCACTTCTAAAGGGCATAAAAGAAATATTTATCTATACCATTCCAAATTCAGTCTATACGACATTTTCAATCAGAATACTTCTTCACTCCGAAGTCCGAAAACAAATATCCAACAGATTTCCATTAAAAGATTCCATCAGGCATCTTACAGCGGATATTCTTCGAACGCATACAGCAACGTCGAAAGATAGCGTTCGCCCGTATCCGGCAATAATGCAACGATTGTTTTCCCGGCATTTTCAGGAAGAAGTGCCAGACGGGTAGCTGCACTGACTGCTGCTCCGGACGAAATTCCCACCAACAAACCTTCTAATTTAGCCAATTCACGGCCCGCACGAATAGCATCATCATTCGTTACCTGTAGGATTTCATCTACTACCGCCGGATTGTAGTTCTTAGGAACAAAACCGGCACCGATTCCCTGTATCTTATGTGCTCCTGGTGCACCTCCCGAAAGCACAGGAGAGTCAGTAGGTTCCACTGCCACTACTTTCACAGCGGGATTATGTTTCTTCAGGGCGGCACCTACACCACTAACGGTTCCACCGGTACCGACACCGGCTACAAAAATATCAACAACACCTTCCGTATCCCTCCAGATTTCCTGTCCTGTAGTACGTTCGTGCATAGCAGGGTTTGCAGGGTTATCAAACTGCTGAAGAATCACCGCACCCGGAGTAGCAGCTTTCAGTTCTTCAGCACGGGCTATGGCACCCTTCATACCATTGGCACCCGGTGTAAGCACCAGTTCGGCACCAAGGGCTTTCAGCAGGTTACGGCGTTCTACACTCATGGTGTCGGGCATCGTAAGAATCAGCTTATAACCTTTTGCAGCAGCTACAAATGCAAGCCCAATTCCGGTGTTTCCACTGGTAGGTTCTATAATAGTGGCTCCGGGTTTCAGCAAACCGGAAGCTTCCGCATCTTCAATCATCGCCAATGCCACGCGGTCTTTCACACTTCCGGCAGGGTTAAATGACTCCAGTTTCACGATCAGACGGGCTTTTAAACCTTTCGCTTTATTGTAATTACTCAGCTCCAGTAAGGGAGTGTTGCCCACAAGATCAGTGAGCTGTTTTGCTATCTTTTTCATAACTTATTGGGTTTTAATTTATACTCTTCTTTATAAAGTACAAAGATAGCGGGATAACGGTTCACAAGAAATACCATATTTGTGGGATTTTCATACTATAAATGAGGGATTTTCGCTGAGAATAGTTACCTTTGTGCCCACCTTATTATAAAAGGATATCCCAATGAGTCCATTGAACTTTACTCACATTTTGACACAGGCAGTCGATGAACTATCGGAAAGTTCGTCTTACAGAGGACTGTTTCATCAGCACACGGACGGTAATCCATTGCCTTCGGCCAAAGCGTTGCATAACATCGTAGAGCTGTCGCGTGCCATACTTTTCCCCGGTTATTTCGGTAATTCCACAGTCAACAGTCGTACCGTAAAGTACCACATCGGAGTAAACGTAGAACGTTTGTTCGACTTACTGACCGAGCAAGTGCTTGCAGGTCTTTGCTTTACCGGCGACGGCGAATGCAGCTGCTGTACTGAACTTCAACGCGAGGAAGCTGCGCTGATTGCCGCCAAGTTTATCAGTCACCTGCCAGAAATGCGCCGTGTACTGGCTACGGATGTAGCGGCTGCCTACAATGGCGACCCTGCTGCACATAGTTTCGGAGAAGTAATCAGTTGCTACCCGGCCATACGCGCCATCAGCAACTACCGCATTGCGCACGAATTGCTGAGGCTCGGTGTTCCTCTCATTCCCCGCATTATCACCGAAATGGCCCATAGCGAAACGGGAATAGATATCCACCCGGGTGCCGTCATCGGCAGCCACTTCACCATAGACCACGGAACAGGTGTGGTGATTGGTGAGACATGCATCATCGGTAATAATGTGAAACTGTATCAGGGAGTGACGCTTGGTGCCAAGAGTTTCCCGCTGGATGCAGACGGCAAACCGATCAAAGGTATTCCACGCCATCCGATATTGGAAGACAATGTTATCGTCTATTCCAACGCCACCATTCTGGGACGCATCACCATCGGGCAGGGTGCCACAGTAGGTGGTAATATCTGGGTAACGGAAAATGTGCCGCCAGGAGCGAGAATCGTGCAAACAAAAGCCAAGAAATAAATCTATAACAGATAATTTTCGGAGTGACGCTGGATATATAGATACAGCACATTGAATATATAGATGCAATAATTTGCCAAACATAGAGAGAATCAATATAAAAAGTATAGTCAAACAGTTATTAAATAAATGAGCGAACAATTTCAAATGATTGCCAAAACCTTCCAAGGACTGGAAGAAGTACTGGCACAAGAACTGACTGCATTAGGGGCAAACGACATAGAAATAGGCCGACGCATGGTGTCTTTCAGTGGAGACAAGGAAATGATGTACAAAGCAAACTTCTGCCTGCGTACAGCAATCCGTATCCTAAAACCAATCAAGAGCTTCACTGCCAAGAACGCCGATGAAGTATATGACCAAATCAAAGCTATCTGCTGGGAAGAGATCCTGAATGTAGAAAAAACCTTTGCCGTAGATGCCGTTGTATTCAGCGAAGAGTTCCGCCACTCCAAGTTCGTATCGTATAAAGTGAAGGATGCCATTGTGGACTATTTCCGTGATAAGTTTAACAAACGCCCGTCCGTACGTATCAACAAACCGGATGTATTGCTGAATATACACATTGCACAGACCACTTGTACGCTCTCTCTCGACTCATCGGGCGAGTCACTGCACCGCCGCGGGTATCGCCAGGAAGCAGTAGAGGCTCCACTAAACGAAGTACTGGCTGCCGGAATGATATTGATGACAGGATGGAAAGGGGAATGTGACTTGATAGACCCGATGTGTGGTTCGGGTACAATACCCATTGAAGCGGCACTGATTGCACGCAACATTGCTCCGGGGGTATTCCGCAAGGAATTTGCTTTTGAGAAGTGGAATGACTTCGATCAGGATTTGTTCGACATGATTTACAATGACGATAGTCAGGAATGTGAATTTACGCATAAGATATATGGTTACGACAATAACCCGCAAGCTAATGAAATAGCTACACACAATGTGAAGGCGGCAGGTGTATCAAAAGATATTGTCTTGAAGTTACAGCCGTTCCAGCAATTTGGGCAGCCCGCGGAGAAATCAATGATCATCACCAACCCGCCTTATGGAGAACGTATCTCTACCAATAACTTGTTGGGCTTGTATCAGATGATAGGTGAACGTTTGAAACATGCTTTCATCGGAAATACAGCATGGGTGCTCTCTTACCGCGAAGAATGCTTCGATCAGATAGGACTGAAACCGACCGTCAAGACACCTTTGTTCAACGGTGCATTGGAATGTGAATTCCGTAAATATGAGATTTTCGACGGAAAATATAAAGAATTCAAGAAACAGGAAGGCGAGGGCGAAGAAGGAGAGGCCTCCAAGGAATCCGGCTTCAAACCGAAAGAAGGAAGAGACTTCAAACCCAGAGAACCGCGGGAGTTTAAGCCGAGAGAGGGACGGGAGTTTAAACCGAGAGAACCTCGCAAACCGGGAGAGTTCAGGGCCAGAGATGACAAACCGAGAGAATTCAAGCCAAGAGAGTTCCGCAAGGATGGAGACCGAGAAAGAAAACCATTCGACAGGGAACGTCGCGACGGTGGAAAAGAGTTTAGACCGCGCGAAAGAAGAGAGTTCGACGGAGACCGTAAACCGAAAGGAACATCTTATCCGGAAAGAAAAAGAAGGGAGTTCGGAAAGAAGGAAGAATAACAAAAGATTATGGATATGAAGATAATCAGTAAATGGATGGGAGTGGTACTATTGGCATCGTCCGCTCTCTTCACAACAAATGTTATGGCACAAGATTTAAAGAAACCGACGCTGGAAGACCTGATTCCCGGCGGAGAAACGTATCGCTTTGCTGAAAACCTGTACGGACTGCAATGGTGGGGAGATACGTGCATCAAGCCCGGAATAGACTCCTTGTTTGCAGTAAACCCGAAGACAGGAAAAGAAACACTACTCCTGACGCGTGAGAAAATCAATCAGGCACTGGAACAGGAAAAGCTGGGTAAGTTGAATCATTTACATCAGGTAACCCTACCTTGGGCCGAAAAAACACAACTGCTTATCTCTCTGCCCAAAAACTACGTTGTTTACGACTGGAAAGCCGATAAAATCATCAGCAAACAAGCTCTGCCCGAAAAAGCAGCCAACAAAGATTACAATATTGCAAGCGGTAACGTGGCTTATACCCAGGATAATAATCTGTACGTAAATAGCCACGCCGTAACCAACGAACCCGAAGGCATCGTATGCGGACAAAGCGTACACCGCAACGAGTTCGGCATCAGCAAAGGAACCTATTGGAGCCCGAAGGGTGACCTGCTTGCTTTCTACCGCATGGACGAAAGTATGGTAACACAGTATCCGTTGGTAGACATCACTGCACGGGTAGGCGAACCGAACAACGTGCGCTACCCCATGGCAGGAATGACAAGCCATAAAGTAACCGTAGGCATCTACAATCCCGAAACTCAGAAAACGATTTATCTGAATGCGGGAGATCCCACCGACCGTTACTTTACTAATATCAGCTGGGCCCCGGATGCCAAAAGCCTCTATCTTATAGAATTGAACCGCGACCAGAACCATGCCAAGCTCTGTCAATACAATGCAGAAACAGGTGAATTGATGGGTACTCTCTTTGAAGAGACGCATCCCAAATATGTAGAGCCTCAGCATCCCATCGTATTCCTGCCATGGGATAGCAGCAAGTTTATCTATCAGAGCCAGCGCGACGGTTTCAACCACCTGTATCTCTACGGCACAGACGGTAAACTGATTAAGCAACTCACAGAAGGGAAATGGTTGGTAAGTGATATCTTAGGATTCAATACTCAGAGAAAAGAAGTTATATTCAATGCCGTAGATGCACTGGGAAGCAGCAACTTTGCAGTCAGCATAACCAGCGGAAAGCGTAGTCTGCCTTTCAATATCAATACTACAACTGAAGGTGTTCACAAAGGAGAGCTCAGCGCATCGGGCACATACATCATTGACAACTATTCAACCCCTGATATCCCTCGTAAAATAGACATTATCAACACTAAAACTTTTAAAAGCATCAATCTGCTGACAGCAGAGAATCCGTATCAGGATTTCAGCATGCCAAGTATCGAAGTAGGCACCATCAAGGCTGCCGACGGTGTGACCGATCTTTATTACCGCATCATAAAGCCTGCTGACTTCGATCCGAACAAGAAATACCCCACTATCATCTATGTATACGGCGGTCCGCACGCACAGATGGTCACCGGTGGCTGGCAAAACGGTGCACGCGGCTGGGACATCTACATGGCAAACAAAGGTTATATCATGTTCACCCTCGATAACCGCGGAAGCGATAACCGTGGTCTTGAATTTGAAAACGTCACCTTCCGCCATCTCGGCATCGAAGAAGGAAAAGACCAGGTGAAAGGTGTAGAATTCCTGAAAAGCCTGCCTTACGTAGACGGCAACCGCATCGGTGTACACGGATGGAGCTTTGGCGGACACATGACTACGGCCCTGATGCTCCGCTATCCGGAGATATTCAAAGTAGGTGTTGCAGGCGGTCCGGTTATTGACTGGGGATATTATGAAATCATGTACGGAGAACGCTACATGGATACACCGCAAAGCAATCCGGAAGGTTACGAACAATGCAACCTGAAGAATCTGGCAGGCAACCTGAAAGGACATCTATTGTTGATTCATGACGACCATGACGATACCTGTGTGCCACAACACACACTTTCGTTCATAAAAGCCTGTGTGGATGCACGTACGTATCCCGATTTATTCATCTATCCCACGCATAAGCACAATGTCATAGGACGTGACCGAGTACATCTGCATGAGAAGATAACAAGATATTTTGAAGACAATTTATAGAATAAAATAGAAGCAATAAATTAAACGAAATATAAAGATGAAGATATTATTATTAGGAAGCGGCGGCCGCGAGCACGCTCTGGCATGGAAAATAGCCCAAAGTCCGAAAGTAGAGAAACTTTTTATCGCCCCCGGTAATGCCGGTACCGGTGCAGTAGGCGAGAATGTAGCTATCAAAGCTACCGACTTCCCTGCCCTGAAAGCTTTCGCCCTGAAAGAAAAAGTAGACATGATCGTGGTAGGTCCCGAAGATCCGTTGGTAGAAGGCATCTACGACAGCTTTACCGGAGACGCCGCCACACAACATATCGCCATCATCGGCCCTACTGCCAAGGGTGCCCAGTTGGAAGGTAGCAAGGAGTTTGCCAAGGGTTTCATGGAGCGCCATGGCATCCCCACCGCCCGCTACAAAAGCATCAATGCCGGGAATCTGGAAGAAGGACTCGCTTTCCTTGAAACCCTTGAAGCACCCTATGTACTGAAAGCCGACGGTCTTTGCGCAGGAAAAGGCGTACTGATCCTTCCTACACTCGAAGAAGCCAAAAAGGAACTGAAAGAAATGCTCGGTGGCATGTTCGGTCAGGCCAGTGCCACGGTAGTTATCGAAGAATTCCTCAGCGGCATCGAGTGCTCCGTATTTGTGCTGACAGACAGCAAGAACTATAAAGTTCTGCCCGTTGCCAAAGATTACAAACGCATCGGTGAAGGTGACAAAGGCTTGAATACCGGTGGTATGGGAAGTGTGACTCCCGTTCCTTTTGCCGACGAGGTGTTTATGGAAAAAGTGCGTACCCGTATCATTGAGCCCACCATCCGCGGACTGCAAGAAGAAGACATCCTTTATAAAGGATTCATCTTCCTCGGACTGATCCGTGTGAAAGACGAACCGATGGTCATAGAATATAATGTCCGCATGGGCGACCCCGAAACAGAAAGTGTCATGCTGCGTGTACAGAGCGACTTCGTAGAACTTCTGGAAGGTGTACGCGATGTGAACCTCGATACAAAGACATTGACAATGGACCCGCGTACGGCTGCTTGCGTCATGCTCGTCAGTGGCGGATATCCCGAAGCTTACGAGAAAGGCAAGGTAATGACCGGATTTGAAGCAGCTGCCGCTACAGACAGTATTCTCTTCCATGCCGGAACAGCAATGAAAGACGGCCAGGTGGTAACAAACGGCGGACGCGTGATTGCCGTATGTTCGTATGGTGAAACCAAAGAAGAAGCCCTTGCCAAGAGTTATAAAGTTGCGGAAATGATTCAATTCGACAAGAAGTATTTCCGCCGCGATATTGGCTTCGACCTTTAAATAAAAGTGATAGAGTGGTAAGACATCACATTACCACATTCTTATATGATACGAAGTAAACGACTACAGAACCAGATCACAGCGGGACGTTTCACACTGCCCGCTGCCATCCTCTTGTCATTATTCTGCTGGATACTGACCTCTATTCTATTGCCTGAAGTTCCGGTAATAAAAAGTAGTTATCCCCTGTGGGATACTATCATAGATGGATATATTCCGGCATGGGCAAGTACACCTTTAAGTTTCATCTTCTATGGCGTCGTCGGTTACTTCCTGATAGAACTAAACAATACTTTTGCCATCATCCGCATGCGGGCATCTGTACAAACGGCCATTTATTTCCTGTTTATATCCGTTTGTCCGGCCCTGCATCCAGTTTATGCCGGAGACTTTGCCTCGATAGCATTTCTTATATCCCTGTTCTTCCTGTTCAAGGGCTACCAACATCCCCGTCCGGCAGGCACCATGTTCTATTCGTTCCTCTTTATCGGGTTGGGCAGTCTGTTCTTCCCGCAACTGACACTGTTTATCCCCCTCTACTGGATAGGTGCATACGGTTTCCAGGCACTCACTCCAAAGAGCTTTTTCGGCAGTTTGGCCGGTTGGGCTTTACCCTACTGGTTTCTATTGGGGCATGCTTACTTCTACGATGAAATGGACTTATTTTACCAGCCTTTCATCGAACTGGCAAAATTCCACCCTATCAATCTATGGGACTTCCCCTTGTGGGAAATAGCTACATTGGGCTATCTGTTCGTATTATACCTGGTCAGTTCCATCCACTGTCTGGTGGCAGGTTACGAAGATAAGATACGTACCCGCAGTTATCTGCATTTTCTTATTTTTCTGAGCTTCTACATCTTTATCTATATCCTGCTACAACCGATACTGACGATTCATCTCCTGCCTCTGCTGCTGATAGGTGTCAGTATCCTGACGGGACATTTTGTGGTGTTGACGAAAAGTCGGGCTTCCAATGTGTTTTTCATTTGTGCCCTCGCAGGGCTTGTACTTTTATTCGGATTTAATATATGGACGCTTTTATAGATTCACTGGTTCAACTCCTGATAGACTGGGGCTATTTCGGACTTTTCATCTCCGCTTTACTGGCGGGAAGCATCATTCCGTTCAGTTCGGAACTGGTAATGATAGCACTGGTAAAAGTGGGGTTGAATCCTGCCATGTGTGTCCTCTCTGCTACATTGGGGAACACAATAGGCGGTATGACGTGCTACTACATGGGGCGTTTGGGTAAGATAGACTGGATAGAGAAATATTTTAAAGTAAAAAAGGAGAAAGTAGACAAGATGCAAGCTTTCCTGCAAGGAAAAGGTGCTCTGATGGCTTTCTTTGCATTCCTGCCTTTTGTGGGCGAGGCAATAGCCATAGCACTGGGCTTCATGCGCAGCAATGTGTGGTTGACTACCTCATCCATGTTTGCCGGAAAGCTGGTGCGATACATCCTGATGCTGTTGGCATTGCAAGGAGTAATATCAATGTTTTAAGAGTTATGAAACGAACCATAGAACATACAGAAGACGGAAGTGCAACGCTGTTTGTACCAGAACTGAATGAACATTACCATTCGGTGAAAGGAGCACGTACAGAATCGCAACACATCTTTATAGATATGGGGCTGAAAGCTTCGGCTGCACCCCAGCCGCATGTTCTGGAAATAGGTTTCGGTACCGGGCTGAATGCCCTGCTTACACTGGAAGTTGCCGAACAAGAAAAGCGTCCCGTACACTATACCGGTATTGAACTTTATCCTCTTACCTGGGAAGAAGTTGATGCATTAGGATATAGTGACAACCCATTATTTAAGCAGTTACATACTGCACCATGGGAAGAGGATGTGAAAATATCCACGTACTTCACTCTGCGAAAAATACAGACAGATGCAAATAGTGACAAGGTGTTAGTGATTAGTGATAAACATGATACAACCCACTCATCACTAATCACTAACACCTTATCACTAAATCCCGATCTCGTTTATTTCGATGCCTTCGCCCCCGAAAAGCAACCTGAAATGTGGAACGAGCAGCTATTTCACTCACTTTACGTATCTATGAATGCAGGGGGCATATTAACGACGTATTGCGCCAAAGGTGTTATTCGCCGTATGTTGCAAGCTGTCGGATTTCTTGTGGAGCGTCTTCCGGGACCTCCGGGTGGAAAACGGGAAATACTGAGAGCAACCAAGAGAACAAACAACTAAGTTATAACGAACTATTGGAAACCATAAATATAATAAAGAAATGAAACGAACATTCCTGTATATCCTCGCTGCTTTGCTTGCCATGTCCTGCAAGAATAACAGCGTTCAAAATAAGAATGAAGACGATAAACCCGTCATCACTGTTACCATCGAACCGTTACGCTACTTCACCGAAGCCATTGCAGGAGATAACTTCAACGTTATCAGCATGGTACCCAAAGGTAGCAGTCCGGAAACGTACGACCCTACTCCGCAGCAACTTGTCGATCTTGCCAAGAGTAAAGCTTACTTCCGCATCGGCTATATCGGTTTTGAACAAACCTGGATGGATAAGCTGACAGATAATGCGCCGCATTTGCAGTTCTTCGATACTTCCCGCGGTATCGATTTGATTTTTGATTCCTCTCACGTCCACCACCATCACGGTGACGACGAAGCGCATACCCACGATTCTATCCAGGAAGATGAACACCACATTCTCGGCGTAGAGCCACATATCTGGAGTTCCGCTTACAACGCGCAAATTATTGCCGGAAATATTGTAAACGCCCTGTGCACCATCGACAAGAATAATGAAGAAACTTACATGGAGCGTTATAAAAACCTCTGTAATCAGATAGAACATACTGACAGCCTTATCTGCCATATGCTCTCTGCCCCCAATGCGGACCGTGCCTTTATGATTTATCATCCGGCATTGTCCTACTTTGCACGCGACTACGGTTTACATCAGATTTCTATTGAAGAAGATGGAAAAGAGCCCTCTCCCTCCCATCTCAAAAACCTGATAGATACCTGCAAGGAGGAAAAGATACGTGTCATCTTCGTACAACCCGAATTCGACCGTCGCAATGCAGAAATCATAGCAAAACAAACAGGTACGAAGGTAGTTCCTATCAATCCACTTTCTTACCATTGGGAAGAAGAGATGCTGAACATTGCCAGGGAACTGGTCGTTAAGAAGTAATCGGAGACTGTAAAATAGAGTAAAGAAATGAGTACGCCCCTTATCGAAATAAAAAATCTCAGCGCCGGTTATGATAGCCGTACAGTGCTACGTAATGTAAACCTCACCGTTTACGACCGGGATTTTCTGGGTATCATCGGCCCCAACGGTGGCGGAAAAACAACGCTTATCAAGTGTATTCTTGGTCTGCTGAAACCTACAGCAGGAGAAATTTTATATAGTGATAAGCGATTCGTGGCAAGTGACAAGCAGAGAGGCACAGCGCAACGCCCGGCACTGACTACCAATCGCTCCGTTCTAAAAATGGGGTATTTGCCTCAATACAACAGCATTGACCGTAAATTTCCTATAACAGTAGAAGAAGTGATTCTTTCAGGACTCAGTTCACAAAAGTCACTGATTTCACGCTTCACTGCGACGCATCGGGAAAAAGCCCGGCAAGTGATTGCACGTATGGGATTGGAAGGTCTGGAAAAACGTGCTATCGGTGCATTGAGTGGCGGACAATTGCAACGTGCCCTACTGGGACGTGCCATCATTTCCGATCCGGCACTTGTTGTCCTCGACGAGCCCAGTACGTATATAGACAAGCGCTTCGAAGCCCGACTTTACGAATTGCTGGCTGAAATTAACCATGATTGCGCTATCATTCTTGTCAGCCATGACATCGGCACAGTGCTGCAACAGGTGAAATCCATCGCTTGCGTGAACGAGACGCTGGATTACCATCCCGACACGGGTGTAAGCGAAGAATGGCTGGAACGAAACTTCAATTGCCCGATAGAACTGCTGGGACATGGAGCTCTGCCGCATCGCATATTGGCGGAACATAAGCACGGAGATGGATGTGGATGTTGTAACAGCAAACATTAAAAAGAACAAGGAAGGATACAAATCATTACCAGAACAAGTACAAAAGTGATGTTTTGCACATATTTCAAACAAAGTTATACATAGATGTATTATACATTCATGTATAATTTGTATATTTGTCCTTAGAATCAAGAACAAACAGCTTATGAAATCACCTTTTCAATACGGTACGCTGGTCGATAAAGAGAGTTTCGTCAACCGCATAGAAGAACGTAAGCAACTGAAAGAGTTGCTTGGATCGGGCATTAATGTAATGCTTATCTCTCCGCGTCGTTGGGGTAAGTCTTCGCTTGTAAAGGTAGCAATGGACGAGCTAATGCATGAAGACAAACATATCCGTGTATGCTTCATTGATGCATTCAGCATCAAAACCGAAGCCGAATTCTACCGTGCGTTTGTCCGGGAAGTCATCACATGTGCAGCCTCCACGCTCGAAAAGCGGCTGGAAGATGTAAAACACTTCCTGAAAACCATCTCTCCCAGTATTACTCTGAAAAGCGATGCCTCCGACACAATGTCTTTCGACCTAAAGTTCAAGTTGGAAGAAAGAGATGTCATGGAGATACTGGAATTACCCGAAAAAATAGCTTCTGCCAAAGGCATACAACTTATAGTATGCATTGATGAATTCCAACAATTGGCATTATTGCCCGACTATAAAAGCATGGAAGGCAAGATGCGCTCTGTCTGGCAGCAACAGCAGCGGGTAGCCTATTGTTTCTATGGGAGCAAGCGGCACATGATGATGGACATTTTCAACAATTCGTCCAATCCCTTTTATCGTTTCGGTCAAGTGCTGTTCCTGCAAAAGATTAAGAAAGAGGAATGGGTACCTTTCATCATCAATGCCTTCCGCCGAACCGAGAAAGAAATCAGCGAAGAGCAAGCGGAACGTTTGTGTGACATCGTGAAGTGCCATTCGTGGTATCTGCAACAACTGTGCTACTTTATCTGGAGCGGCACTTCCGGACGAGTGACAGATGATATCATCGAAGTCCGTACCCGCCAACTAATAGATACCAATATGCCCATGTTCATGAACGACACCGAGAACCTGACCGCCGCCCAAACAGCCATGCTACGTGCTGTTGCCGACGGTGAGTACCACCTCAACTCTGCCGCCGTAGTGCGCAAATATGAACTGGGAAGTGCCCAAACCATCACACGAAACAAACGAATACTGACTGAACGTGACTTCATGGAGAAAGAGGGAGAAAAATATGTGTTCTCTGACCCGGTGTTTGAACTGTGGTTCAGGAGGGAGTATTGCTGAATATAGAAAAGAAGGAACATGTGCAAACAGACTCAACTTTTTTGCACATGTTGCACTTCCGATGAGTGTAAATATAACAGCTTTTAATATCAAAAAGATGTGTGCAAAACTGAGAAAAGCAGGAAAGGAGCTCATTACACTTGCTAAATCTATATTTATTGGGCTATTTATAACCCAATATAACGGTAATATAGTAACTTGTTACCAAATGAATGAGAAAAAAGCGGCATAGCCAAAAGAAAAGATAACAGCACTATAAATTATAGAATGAGGTTGTGCCAGAGTTTTGACACAACCACATTCCTTCCAGTCAGAACGTCATCAAAACTTGGTTGATTACATTAGCAACCAACTTTTACCTACCAAAAATCAATGTATATCTTTTAACCTATCCTAATAAATATGCCTTACCTCCACAGTTTTAGCAGTTAAATCACTATATTTGCGCCCGTGTACGCTAAAATACAGAGATATAACTTAAAAACATAACGAATTATTTCCGAATGAAACAGTACAGAACCGTAAACAACCTCGTAGGTTGGATTACTTTCATCATTGCAGCCACGGTCTACTGCATGACTATAGAACCGACTGCAAGCTTTTGGGACTGCCCGGAGTTTATCACTACCGGCTACAAACTGGAAGTAGGACACCCACCCGGAGCACCTTTCTTCATGCTGGTAGCTAACCTCTTTTCACAATTTGCTTCAGACCCGAGCACCGTTGCTAAAATGGTGAATTATATGAGTGCACTGATGAGTGGCGCTTGTATCCTGTTCCTATTCTGGAGTATTACGCATCTGGTACGCAAACTTGTGGCTACAGATGAAAATAATATTACTAAAGGACAGTTGATTACCATCATGGGTAGCGGTCTGGTAGGTGCACTGGCATATACATTCAGTGATACTTTCTGGTTCAGTGCCGTTGAAGGTGAAGTTTATGCATTCTCTTCTCTCTTCACAGCCGTTGTTTTCTGGCTGATACTGAAATGGGAAGATGTGGCTAACGAACCGCACAGCGACCGTTGGCTTATCCTGATTGCATATCTGACCGGATTGAGTATTGGTGTACACTTGCTGAACTTGCTTTGTTTACCCGCCATCGTGCTGGTTTACTACTACAAGAAAGTGCCAAACGCAAATGCCAAAGGCTCATTGCTGGCATTGCTTGCTTCCGGCATTTTAGTAGCTGTCGTACTTTATGGTATGGTACCGGGTATTGTAAAAGTAGGTGGCTGGTTCGAACTGTTCTTCGTAAATACGTTAGGAATGTCCTTCAACAGCGGTGTAATGGTTTATATCATTGTGCTGGCAGGCTCCATTATCTGGGGTATATACGAAAGCTACACGGAGAAAAACAAGATGCGCATGGCCATCTCCTTCGTGTTGACTATCGCCCTGTTGGGTATCCCATTCTACGGACACGGAACAAGTGCTGTAGTAATAGGCATTATAGTTATCGCTTTCCTGTTCTTCTATCTCAGTCCGAAGATGCAGGCAAGCATGAAAGAGAAATATCGCATTTCCGCACGTACGCTGAACACATCATTGCTTTGTACAATGATGATCGTCATCGGATATTCTTCTTACGCCATCATCGTGATCCGCTCTACAGCCAATACGCCGATGGACCAAAACTCACCTGAAGATATCTTCACGCTGGGTGAATATCTGGGACGCGAACAATACGGAACCCGTCCGCTATTCTACGGACAAGCATTCTCTTCTAAAGTTGCCCTTGATGTGAAAGACGGTTATTGCGAACCGCGTGTTTCATACAGTGGTACCAAATTTATCCGCAAAGAAAAAGCTACGCCCGATGAAAAGGATAGCTATATTGAAATTCCCGGACGTATCGAATACGAATATGCTCAGAACATGCTTTTCCCGCGCATGTACAGCAGCCAGCACACCAGGGAATATCAAGCTTGGGTAGACATAAAAGGCAATGACATTCCTTACGACCAATGCGGACAAATGGTGATGGTGAATATGCCTACACAGTGGGAAAATATCAAGTTCTTCTTCACCTACCAGCTCAACTGGATGTACTGGCGCTATTTCATGTGGAACTTCGCCGGACGCCAGAACGACCTGCAGGGTAGTGGAGAAATAGAACATGGCAACTGGATCACAGGAATTCCGTTCATCGATAACTTCCTGGTAGGCGACCAAAGCCTGTTGCCACAGGAGTTGCAAAACAATAAGGGACACAATGTCTTCTACTGTCTGCCTTTGTTGCTCGGTATCATTGGCCTGTTATGGCAGGCATACCGTGGACAAAAGGGCATCCAGCAATTCTGGGTGGTGTTCTTCCTATTCTTTATGACGGGTATCGCCATTGTGCTCTACCTGAACCAGACACCGAGCCAGCCGCGTGAACGTGACTATGCATATGCCGGGTCGTTCTATGCCTTTGCCATCTGGATAGGTATGGGGGTGGCAGGTATTGTCCGTCTGTTGCAGCATTATGCCAAGATGAAAGAACTTCCCGCCGCAACACTGGTATCTGTTGTCTGCCTGCTTGTCCCCATACAGATGGCAAGCCAGACGTGGGATGACCACGATCGCAGCGACCGCTATCTGGCACGTGACTTTGGTCAGAACTACCTGATGTCTCTGCAAGAAACCGGCAATCCGATTATCTTCACCAACGGTGATAACGATACGTTCCCCTTATGGTACAATCAGGAGACAGAAGGTTTCCGTACCGATGCACGTACCTGTAACCTCAGTTACTTGCAAACGGACTGGTACATCGACCAGATGAAACGTCCTGCCTACAACTCTCCGTCACTGCCCATCACTTGGGACCGTATGGAGTATGTAGAAGGAACCAATGAATACATCCCTGTACAGCCTGATTATAAGAAGAGCATCGACGCACTCTATGCTGAGGCTGAAAAGCAGGCACTGAACGGTAATCCTGAAGCATTGGTGAATGTTAAGAAAGAATTCGGAGAAAATCCGTACGAACTTCAGAACATCCTGAAATACTGGGTACGCAGCAAGAATGATGACCTTAAGGTAATTCCTACAGACAGCATCGTAATGAAGGTGGACAAGGAAGCTGTACGCCGCAGTGGTATGATGATACCAGGTGACAGTATCCCCGACTATATGCACATTTCACTGAAAGGTAAACGCGCTCTCTATAAGAGCGAACTGATGATGCTTGAAATGCTGGCGGAAGCCAATTGGGAACGACCTATCTACATGGCAGTCAGCGTAGGTACAGAAAACCACCTTGGTATGGGCAACCACTTCGTTCAGGAAGGTCTGACTTACCGCTTCACTCCGTTTGATACTGAAAAGACAGGTGTCAAGTTGGATAGCGAAAAGATGTACGACAACCTGATGAACAAGTTCAAATTCGGTGGCATCGACAAGGAAGGTATCTATATTGATGAGAATGCTATGCGTATGTGTTATTCTCACCGCCGTATCTTCTCACAACTCATTGGCCAGTTGATACGCGAAGGCAAGACGGATAAGGCTAAAGCAGCCCTGGAGTACGCCGAGAAGATGATTCCTGCCTATAACGTACCTTATGACTGGCAAAATGGTGCTATGCAAATGGCAGAAGCATACTATCAGTTGGGCGAAATAGAGAAAGGCGACAACATCATGAAGGCACTTGCCGATAAAGCTGTGGAGTACCTCACATGGTATCTGAGCTTGGATGACCAACGCTTTGCAATGTCCAGCCGTGAAGTTATTGACTATCAACTGCCTATCCTCAGCACAGAAGTAAAACTCATGCAGAAGTATAACTCCGAACTGGCTCCTGTATACGACAGCAAGCTGAACGAGCTATATCAAATGTGTGTTGACCGGATGAAATAAAAAAACAGCGATTAGCGGTTAGTGATCAATGATTAGCGGTTGTGCCCTAACATTCACCCTAACCGCTAATCTCTTATCACTAACCGCTAACTACTAATCACTTATCACTAATCGCTAATCACTAACAATCGTGTTTATAGAACAACCTCCTGAGTTTGTCCGAAAGCTATACCCCGGTGCCATCTGGCGAATGGACCCTAACGAAAAAGCCGTTTACCTGACTTTTGATGATGGCCCCATTCCCGAAGTAACCCCTTGGGTACTTGAATTATTGGATAAACACAATATTAAAGCCACCTTCTTCATGGTGGGAGACAATATACGTAAGCATCCTGATGTATTTCAGATGGTAATAGACCGAGGGCACCGCATTGGCAACCACACCTTCAACCATATTCGCGGATTTGAGTATTTGTCTGATAATTACCTTGCCAATACAGACAAAGCAAACGAACTGATGAAAACAGACCTCTTCCGCCCGCCACACGGGCATATGCGTTGGGGACAATATTTCGTATTAAAAAGACGCTATAAAATTGTAATGTGGGATTTGGTAACCCGTGATTACAGTAAGAAGTTACGTGGTCCGCAAGTACTTGCCAATGTGATGAGATATGCAAGAAATGGCTCTATTATCACTTTCCATGATTCATTAAAATCCTGGAATAACGGGAACCTGCAATATGCATTGCCACGGGCACTTGATTTTCTGGAAGAAGAAGGATACGAGTTTAAGTTATTGTAATCCTAATTACATAGTTATATAAAAAATGCCCTCCGAATGGAAAATATTCAGAGGGCATTTTTATTCTATACAGTATCGATTACTTAATTGTCACCGTCAAAGGATTGCGCACTTGCTGAGCATAATTTGCCATATATGCATTCCATGCTTCCGGAGTCTTGATGTCAGCCTTATCCCAAGCTGCACCCCAGTAGTAAACATACTCTGAACCCGGCTCGTAATCGCTGATAGCCAGTACATGACCATCGGCACCACCGCGCAGTTCATTCTTCTCCTTTTCAGGGAAAAGCAATGATTTAGCTTCTTTTACAGTAGCCGGGAAAGCAGCACCTACGAAGATCTTACCATTGTTATTATTCACATTATCCGTAGGATCTACATAAGTGATATAACCGTTAGCAGCATCAGCTACTACAGCACCATCCGGTTCGTGCAATACGATACCAGCAACTACCGGAGTAGTTTCTTTCAGGTTATCATAAACCACAACTGTTTTATTCAAATGAGAACCTGCATCCAACGTAATAACACGTGTTTCAACTACTGTAGAGTCTCCCTTGATGTTCAGCGGATTATAAACCAGTTTCACAGTGAAACGCAGCGGACCATTGTCCAGAATATCCTGTGTTGCATAGCAATAAGGATATACGATTTCACCATCGGGCATCAAGGCAGCAGTACCACCACCCAGTGTAGGACCTACTTTATAACAGTCCAGACCATTTCCATGGTCTACGTGATAAGAAACTGATTTATACAATTCCTGTGCAGCTTTCGGGTCAGTCTTCTTCAGTTCAGCAATCTTAGCTTTGGTCTCCGGGTTCAATTCGCTTGCATAACGAGCTTCTACAACCGGTTCAGTAGTATTGTACTTTGTCCAAACGTCATAACCGAAAGCACGTTCACCACTCTTTTGCAAAGCAGGACCATAGGTACGGAAAGCAACCAGATCGTTTTCCCATGCTACGTCGTCCACACGTTCAGGATAATATCTACCACAAGCCTTTACAGCGAAATTCTCAGGTGTTCCTGCCTGGATAGTATAGACAGCCGTACCATTCGCAGCTACGCTTGCAGGGAAAATTACTTTCTCATCGTAAGTAATCTGATAGGGGACTTGTTGTCCGTCAGCATTCAGAACCACAATCTGAGCTGTGTCAGCCAGTTTCAGTTGGTTAGAGATGTCACTCATAGCCACTTCAACCATTTCATTGGAACGCTCCATTGCTAAAGGATTACTTACCGTTACAGTAACCACATCCTTAGTATTGGTGCAGGCAAAACATACAAATGCTGTTGCCAGTAAAAGGAATAACTTTTTCATATTGCTTAATCAATTGATAATTGAAAACGGATAATGAAGATATAGATAATGGGAAAAATGGATAACTGACAGCATCAATTATCCATTTCCCATTATCTATTCATATACTTATTTAGGCTGTTTGCCAATGTAAGCCAGGATACCACCGTCAACGTAGAGTACGTGACCGTTTACGAAGTCAGAAGCGTCGGAAGCCAGGAATACGGCAGGACCCATCAAATCTTCAGGAGTACCCCAACGTGCAGCCGGAGTCTTAGCAACGATAAATGCATCGAACGGATGACGTGAACCGTCAGCTTGCGGTTCGCGAAGCGGTGCGGTCTGCGGAGTAGCGATATAACCCGGGCCGATACCATTACACTGGATGTTGTATTCACCGTACTCGGAAGCGATGTTACGAGTCAGCATCTTCAATCCACCCTTGGCGGCAGCGTATGAACAGATCGTTTCACGACCCAACTCACTCATCATAGAGCAGATGTTGATAATCTTGCCGTGACCTTTCTTAATCATAGAAGGGATAACAGCCTTGGACACGATGAACGGAGCGTTCAAGTCTACATCGATTACCTGACGGAACTCGGCAGCAGACATCTCAAGCATCGGAATACGCTTGATGATACCTGCATTGTTTACCAAAATATCAATCACGCCCACTTCTTTCTCAATCTGGGCAACCATAGCATTTACCTGCTCTTCATTCGTTACGTCACATACATAACCTTTAGCATCGATACCTTCAGCTTTGTAAGCAGCCAGACCTTTGTCCACCAGTTCTTGCTTGATGTCGTTGAACACGATTTTTGCGCCGGCTTGTGCAAAGGCAGTTGCCAGAGCGAAGCCAATTCCGTAAGAAGCACCGGTTACAAGTGCTACTTTGCCTTCTAATGAAAAGTTTACCATAATTTATTTACTTAGGTTTAATAGTTATTTGTTTCTTATTTACGATTCAGAATCGTGATTTACTCAATTATCACTTCAGATCGGTAATCAAAGAGAAGTCCTGGTCTCCATAGTCCAGGTTTTCACCGCCCATACCCCAGATAAAGGTATAGTTGTGAGTAGCGGCAGCAGAGTGGATAGACCATTCAGGAGACAATACAGCCTGGTCGCCCTTCATCCATACATGGCGGGTTTCATCAACTTCACCCATGAAGTGGCAAACTGCATGTTCTTCGGGCACTTCAAAATAGAAATAAGCTTCCATACGGCGGCTATGAACGTGTGCCGGCATTGTATTCCATACACTACCCGGAGCAAGTTCCGTCATACCCATCTGCAACTGGCAGGTAGGCAACACCTGGTTCACCAACATCTTATTAATATTACGGTGGTTAGAACCTTCCAAGCTACCCATTTCAGCAACTACTGCATCAGCTTTCGTCACTTTCTTATCAGGATAGTTACGGTGAGCAGTCAGTGAGTTGAAATAGAATTTAGCAGGATTCTTTTCGTCCTTGCTTTCGAAGGTTACTTCACGGTCACCTGAGCCCAAATAAAGAGCTTCTTTATAATTCAATTCGAATACAGCATCTCCGGCTTTTACTACACCAGGACCACCTACGTTATAGATACCCATTTCACGACGAGTCAGGAAGAACGGAGCTTTCAGCGGATCGATAGCTTCCAGCTTCAACACTTCGCCTACCGGCATTGCACCACCTACAACCATACGGTCGTACATGGAATATACCATATTTACTTCGTTAGCAGAAAATACTTTCTCAATGAGGAAATCACGACGGATGCGTTTGGTATCGTAACTTTTTGCATCTTCGGGATGCGCTGCATAGCGAATTTCATAGTTCGTTTTCATAATCCTATTACGTTTTAAAGTTTATAATAATCGGTTATTGGCATACTTCGTTTACGTACACGATGCAAATGTAGCAAAAGAAAACGTCAAAACATTGTGTTTTTGTCCCAATTATATATCATTATCGTTCAAATGGAAGAAAATAGGAATTCTTTAACAGAAAATAAGACAAAAAAAAGAGCTTTACAGAGACTATTCTCTATAAAGCTCAATAAATGTTGTTGTCCTACCAAGATTCGAACTTAGACAAACAGAACCAAAAACTGTTGTGCTACCATTACACCATAGGACAAACACGGGTGCTTTCTGTTAAAAAGCGGTGCAAAGATAAGAGTATGCCCCGAAATATCCAAATATTTCGGGGCATTTTTTATCATTTGCCACTATTTTGCCTTTTATTTAGCAATAATCAAGTAGTAATTCTTCTTTCCACGCTGTACAAGCAAGTATTTCTCATCCAAAAGGTCAGCAGAAGTGATAACCTGATCAAAAGCTTCTAACTTCTCCTTGTTGAGGGAAACGCCACCGCCTTGTACCAACTTACGCATTTCACTTTTGGAAGCAAAGACTGCTGCATTATCAGTGAACAAATCGACAGCTTTCACTCCGGCTGCCACAGCATCCTTAGATACTTCGAACTGAGGAACACCTTCGAATACAGCCAACAGAGTATCTTCATCCAACTTCTTCAAAGCGTCAGAAGTTGCATTACCGAATAATATATTGGATGCATCCACTGCTGCATTATAATCTTCTTCAGAATGAACCATAATGGTCACCTCTTTTGCCAGACGTTTCTGAAGAATACGCAGATGCGGTGCAGCTTCATGTTCTACTATCAGAGCATCTATTTCTTCTTTGCTCAGAGAAGTAAATATCTTAATGTAACGTGCAGCATCAGCATCACTCACATTCAACCAGAATTGATAGAATTTATACGGAGAAGTATAGCGAGGATCAAGCCAGATGTTACCGGACTCAGTCTTACCGAACTTACCGCCGTCAGCCTTCGTAATCAGAGGACTGGTCAGTGCAAATACCTCACCACCGTTTGTACGACGAATTAACTCGGCACCTGTTGTAATGTTACCCCATTGATCGGAACCACCCATTTGCAGTTTGCAACCTTTGGTTTCATACAGATGCAGGAAGTCATAACCTTGTAACAGCTGATAAGTAAACTCAGTGAAAGACAAACCGTCACGAGCTTCACCATTCAGGCGCTTCTTTACAGAATCCTTCGCCATCATATAGTTTACGGTGATATGCTTACCTACTTCGCGAGCAAAATCAAGGAATGTGAAGTTCTTCATCCAGTCGTAGTTGTTCACCAGTTCTGCGCGGTTGGGAGCATCAGATTCGAAATCCAGGAACTTGCCCAACTGCTTCTTCATACCATCCATATTGCGTTGCAGAATCTCTTCTGTGAGCAGATTGCGCTCTGCCGACTTGCCGGAAGGGTCACCAATCATACCCGTAGCACCACCAATCAATGCCATCGGCTTATGTCCGCAACGTTGGAAATGACGCAGTATCATTACACTGCAGAGGTGTCCAATGTGCAACGAGTCCGCCGTAGGGTCAAAACCTATGTATGCGGTCACTTGTTCCTTAGCCAGAAGCTCTTCCGTACCAGGCATCATATCGTGGAGCATGCCACGCCATTTCAATTCTTCTACAAAATTCATCGAATGATTAACTATTTAAATATTTGATATACTTTGTAATTGCAAAAGTACGACTCTTTATCTGAACTAACAACTCTTATCGCCTAAAAAAGATTTCCTTCACATTCTTCCGAACCGTTTCCCTGAGTTCCCCAGAGGGAATTTTACGAATCATAGCTGCCCGTTCATAGAGCGCATCAATAGAAGTCATACTCTCATCCGTCTCCAAAAACAGCCTGTCAGATGGTACGATTCGCAGTGCTTCTTCCTGATACTTTTCCCCGAAAGAAAGATGAAAACCATGTCGGAGATATTCTTCTGCCAGCACTGCTTTTCCGCGAAACCCATGAATAATCCACGGCTTCACCGGACGTATCTTCTGTTTCAATTTTAAGAGTTCATCTACAGCCTTCACCAGATGAATAACCAGCGGTTTATCTGTTTCTTCAGCCAGCCGTGCCTGATATTCGAAAACTTCTATCTGTAAAGGCAGAGAAGCATCAGCCAATTTATCCAATCCGGCTTCACCTATAGCCAAAACCTGAGGATGATACAATAGCTCCTCCAAGCATCTCTTTTTTTCAGCCAGAGATACAGTAGAAGAAGTTATATACCACGGATGTATTCCCACAGAATACCACCCTTCCTGTTGCGGAACAAATGTTTCGGGAAAGCAATTCACAATAGCTTCTCCAGGCACTTCCGGTTGGCAATGAGTGTGTATATCAGCAGGAATTATCATACAGCAAAGATATTATGTCTTTATGGAACAGGATCATATCCGGAACCTCCCCAGGGATGACAACGCAGTATACGCCTGATTGCCAAATACAATCCCTTGAAAGGACCATGCTTCTTAATCGCCTCAACAGCATATTGTGAACAGGTGGGAGTGAAACGGCACGAAGGAGAAGTCAAGGGTGAAATGCACTTCTGATAAAAATAAATAGGAAGCAACAGCAGGTATGAAAGCAGCTTTTTCATAAGGAGGCTACTTTCTCCGTGATACGAGCCAACGCAATCTTCATCCTTTCTTCAATTTCCATCGAGTCAGTCAATCGGTCGGAAAGATAAATGAAAGCCACAGCAAGTTGCTGCTCCTTATCCTGGAGTGCCTGCAATAGTCCGTGCTTGTTTTTCCGATATGCCTCACGTATCTGACGTTTCACACGGTTACGCTTCACCGCCCGTTTAAAACGGCGTTTTGATACACTGACAAGTATGGAAACAGGAGCTTCCAACTCCTCCACCGGCAGATATACCACACGCAAAGGGAAGACGGAAAACGAGCGCGCACCGCCTGAAAACATCTTATCGATGACTTTCTTCTTATCCAGCCTTTCGGTCTTATGCAGGGTATTGGAGAGCATGGTCAGTATGGGTTATAAAGTTATTAGTTATCAGTTTATGAGGAAGGGAAATAACAAATTACGAGCTACAAAGTATGGGGCATAAAAGCACAACCACTTGTAGCTCGTAATTCTATCAGTTTCAAAATTACAGTTATCAAATTATAAGCCAACGACTTATAGCTAACAACTTATAATTCTATTCTCACTTTCCTTTATTGTTCTCTTTGATGAACATATCCAGTGCTGCCGTCATAGACGGAGCTTGTACACTGGGAGCTTCCAGATCGAGACGGAGTCCGGCATCACGTACAGCTTGTGCTGTAGTGGAGCCAAAGGTACCAATCTTGATTTCTTTCTGTTGGAAGTCCGGGAAATTCTTCTTCAGAGAAGTTACTCCTGCAGGACTAAAGAATACAAGCATGTCATAATCAAATTCTTCTTCCGCAGTAAAATCATTACTTACTGTACGATACATAACAGTTTCTGTATGCTGTATCTTGCTTTTTTCCAAGAGATTTTTGATCTCGTCTGTGTGCACATCAGACATCGGGACCAGATACTTCTCAGTCTTATGCTTGATGATAGAAGGCAACAAGTCTTCAAACTTTCCTGTATTACCAAAGAAGATCTTACGCTTGCGGTATTGAATATACTTTTGAATATACAATGCAACAGCTTCTGTCACACAGAAATACTTCATAGTTTCCGGAATGGAAACACGCAATTCTGTACACAGGTGAAAGAAGTGGTCGATGGCATGACGCGATGTAAAGATAACAGCGGTATGATCCAGGATTGACACTTTTTGCTGTCTGAATTCTTTAGCAGACAGACTTTCCACCTTGATAAACGGGCGAAAATCAATTTTCACACCGTACTTCTGGGCGATGTCGTAGTAAGGAGATTTCTCTGATGCCGGTTTCGGCTGCGACACAAGTACTTTCTTAATTTTCAACGTCCTAATAATTTATTATCAAATAATCATTTAGTTGTAACACACCTCGATATACAATAAAACAAGGTATGATTTCAAGGGCACAAAAGTACAAAATTAAAAGCAAAACGCCATATAAATTGTTACAAAAAAGCTTTATCCACTTATAGAACATCAATATTTTAGTAAAAAAGACCAAAAATAAACCGATTATCACAGTTGCAAGTAAATCCAAATCGAAGTAAACAAGGAACAAAACAAATGGGAAAAGGGCGAATCCAAGGTAATAAAGCAATGTAGAATAAGACTCCATCCAAAGACTTGTACGGTTTCCGTCAAAAAAAATCCAACCCAGGAAAGAGTAAGTCACCCATTTCCAGAAAAGATAAAGTAAAGCCATTGCAAGATATACTCCAAGCAGAATATAAGGAGGAATACGTTCTACCAGCTCCGGCCGGACATCTATAAAATAGTTGAAAGTACAGACAGCCCCCAGCACACAAGTCTGCAAGATCAACAATAACATATAACGCATATCCGCTGCCGTGGTGGCTGCAAAGATACTGGTCCGCTCACGGTTGAGCAGAAAGTCTTTCACCAGTTGCACCAGAAACTTACGACTACGGGATAAGACATAGGCAGATATGAAAAAGCAGCACAACAGGAGTATAGTGATTCCGTCATCCAATTTAGGAGAATAGGGAATAGGCATTCCCTCGAATCCCGCAATCCATGTCAGCAGTAGCCCAATCATATTGCCGCAAACTTACGTATGGAACTATCCCAGATGGGAGTGGTATGTATCAGATCAATAGCTTCCTGCGGTGTACTTGCCACATGCCAGATAGCACCGTGTTGCTCGCGCATAAAGTTCTCATCCACGGCACGCTGCAACATGGCTAACAAGGGATCAAAATATCCATTGGTATTTAGGATAACGATAGGATTCAGATATAAACCTAATTGCTTCCAGGTAATAATTTCCAGCAGTTCTTCCAATGTACCGCATCCACCGGGCAAAGCAATAATAGCATCGCTTAAATCTGCCATTTTCTGCTTACGCTGGTGCATGTTTTCCACTTCTATCATCTCTGTCAACCCTTTATGCTGCCATCCTTGTTCCACCATAAAATGAGGAATAACACCAGTCACCTCTCCACCTGCTGCCAACACAGCATCAGAAGTAGTACTCATCAGTCCGATACCACCAGCACCATTTATCAGTCGGATACGACGTTGCCCCAACAGAGTACCCAGTTCACGGGCAGCTTCAAAATAGGCGGAATCGATTTTGGTGCTCGAAGCACAATATACACATACGGAAGTTATCTTATTCATGGGAATTGCTATACCTTATATTATTAGTGAGTGCAAAGGTAAAGATTTTCAGCGATATCTTAAAAATATCACTAACTTTGTAATCTGTTCTCATTCTTTTCAACTAACACTATTAAAAGGAGGAATATATGATTAAGCAAGATTATCTGATACGAATGATCCAGGAAATCATTTCTTTAATTGTGAACGCCCTGCTCCAGAAGAAGAAATACCGCTGGAGTGAATGGACTGAATATGACGATCTGACCAGACAAATACTGGGTTTCCCCTCCGAAGATTTGCTGGGAATGAATATAGAGGAATTAATTGATCGATACAAAGGCGATCCTAATGAAATGGGAAAGACGGAGCTTGCCGCTATGACCATGCTGAAGATATCCGACGATATGGGAACAGATGACCTTCTTCGAAAATCCAAACTTCGTCAGGACGGACTCGCACTGCTCAAGTATGTACAAAAAGAAAGCAATAGCTTCTCTATACAGCGGGTACAGCTGATTGATATGTTGGAGACAGCTCAACCGTAAGATTCTCACTTATTCTCACCATATTGAGAATGTTTTCTCACAGTGATGAGTATTTCTTCTCAATACGATGAGTATTTCTTCTCAATGGGGTGAGTATTTCATCTCAATACGGTAAGAATACTTCCCTGACAAACACCTATTTTCCCTTTAGTATTCCTTTTTCAGAAACAGCGCTTACCCGAAAGCAACCATAAACTCCACCACTGATATTTCCGGTAATAGAGGTAGGCGTAGGAGTATAAGCACCACCATCTGTACGTAATTGCTTCAGCATTTGCTCGTAAACATGATAGCAACTTTTAGAGATAGTCTGCGCCCATACATACAGAGAGTCACCCACCGGAATATATCCCCATCCATTAGGATAGCCGAAAGCATTTTCTCCGTCATCAACAATAAAGTCCACCACATTCTCTTCCAAATATTCATCACCTAAAATGGAAAAACGCCAATCCGAATCTCCTCCAAGTAAGACATTAGGGCGCGTAAATGTAAAGTGGGTATACGACCAAGGATAAAATGAAAACAAATAATAATTCTCTCCCGGCGGATTAATGAAGCTAATACAAGGTGCATCAGTTTCTCCTTTTTCCCCTAAATCCACTTTCTTGACCTTAAGGTCGGTGATAACGAGAGGCTGTTCCATTTTCTGTGCTTCCGATTCAAAATGCTTGCCATCACAGTAAAAATCCAGCGAATAGGAATGCCCCACGATACCATATAGTTTAGTGGTCACATACATTCCATAGACGGCACCCAAACTGAATCCAGAAGTCTCCTCTTTCCGCTTCGTATCATAATTATAATAGTTATAATACACATCATAGCCTTCAAACCGAGGCGGCACATACTGAAGCGTATCCCTGATACCGTCCGTAACATCTGTAATAATGATTACAGCATCTTCTATACCTGCATAATCATATTCACCTGCCGATACGGCAGAAGGTCTTGTTAGATGAAAGAAGTAAGGTGGACGCTCATTCGTAACAATCCCTTCGAAGACGATAGCATCTGAGGTATATCCCGAAAAATCCACATCAACTATTCTTTCACACCCTGATATAAACATTCCTAAAATCAAACACAAAATATAAGAAAGAGTCTTTACCATATTATCAAAATTTAAAAGTATAGGTTAGCGATGGTACAATACCATAAAGATATAATTTATAGATACGAGACTTTGAAAAAGAAGAATATCCGTCACGCCCTGCATACATAGAAAAAACATTTTTTCGGTTATACGCATTGATCACTGAAAGAGAAAGACTTCGATTTTTCCATCGATAAGTCGTCGAAAGATCCAACTGATGAAACGACGGAGCACGATATCCGTTTCTGCCCGAATAAATGTAGAATACAGCCTGATGAAAATAATATTTCCCCACCGGCAACGTCAGATTCATGCCCGAAGCATAAGAAAAAGTGGACGATAATGACCAATGAGACCCAAAATTCCAGTTCAGGAATAACTTCAGATTGTGTGGGCGATCGTATACCGGTTTGTATTCCTCCCCATTAATCTTGTTTCGGGCACGCGAAAGTGTATAACTAAGCCATCCCGTCAATACTCCACGGTTTTTAGAAAAGTAAAATTCCAGTCCGGTGCCTTGGGCAGTGCCACTCTCCACTTCTTTTTCAATCCGGTCGTTCTGGAATATATTGGCATTCTCTGCATAATCTACCACATGACGCATCTTCCGGATATAAGCCTCTACCGACAGAGTGTATTCCCTTTGAGAAAAATGATATTCATACCCCAATGCCACCTGCCGCATTACAGAAGGTTGCAATAACGCATTGGCAGGTATCCACATATCCGAAGGTATTCCTACCGAAGAGTTGGACAGCATATGTATGCTCTGTGCTGCTTGCGTATAAGAAAGAGTGAAGCGACTGGAAGCATCAGGCATATAGGCCAATTCCGCCCGGGGTTCAGGAACCACATACGTTTTTGCCCCATAAGAAGAACTTCCCGGAGCATGCAGCACAGACAAACGGATTCCTGCATTCAGTTGGAAACGGGAAAGGAATTTATATTCACCTTCTGCATAGAGTCCCATATCCCACAGCATTTTTCTGGGCAAGCGCGAAGGCATCACATTAGAATCTTCATTAGCTCTTGTCACCGCACCGGGCATCGTAGTGAAATAATGCGCACTTACTCCCGTTTTCAGACTCAATGAATTGTCCAAATGCGTCTCCCAATCCGATTTCAATTGGTAAGACTGCATATCTGATTTCCATAGATATTGCAATCCGTCTGCCAGGGATTTATACTTATAATAATAGTTACTGAAGATGGCGCTTGTATTCACATTAGTCCGGTCATTCAGAATATGATTCCAGCGCACAGTAGCTGTCGCATTGCCCCAATCCATTCCATAGTCTTTGACCAGTTTGTTGAAAATGGTATGATCTCCTCCACTATATAACGAAAAGAAAAGGCGGTTACGGTCATTCAATGCCATATTCACTTTAGCATTCACATCATAAAACCACATTTGTGGCTTAGATGTCAGATCCCCCCCCAATAAGCTAAGTGTAGCTCCGGGATAACCAAACCTGCCGGAAACCAGATAAGAACCTTTTTTCAACGGACCTTCCAATAAGACTTTAGAAGCTATTAATCCTAAACTCGCGCTCCGATTACGCTCTTTACTATTACCTTCACGCATACGGACATCAATCACCGACGAAGAACGTCCGCCGTATTTCAATGGAAAGTAAGATTTATAAAGGTCTACTTTTTGAATAGCATCATTGTTAAACACAGAAAAAAAGGATAACACATGGCTTGGATTATAAACCACTGCTTCGTCCAGTAAAACTAAATTCCCCCATTGATTGCTTCCTCTTACCGAAATATTATTGGCTCCCTCGTTACCACTTTGTACCCCGGGCAAGAATTGTAAAGTCTTCATCAAATCTGCCTCTCCCCCCACAACAGGTAAGGCTTGTATCTCCTTTGCATCCAACATAAACTGCCCGCCATGTTTTCTTGCTCCCACTACTTCAACTCCTTTCAGCAGATAATCGTTGGGTTGCAAAGCTATATCCACCACCGCATTGTCTGACAGTTGCAACGTATCCGACCAGGTAGTATACCCCAACATGGAGCATTGAAGCACACACCTCCCTGCCTGGATCGTAATAGAATAAAGCCCATAAGCATTTGTAGCCATACCTATACTCGAATTCTTTTCCAGTATATTAGCATCAGAGAGGGCTTCACCCGTCTTTGCATCCGTCACACGACCCCGTACAATTACTTTTTGAGCAAAGGAAGTGTGCAGGCACAGAAAAAGAAAACATAAATAAAGAGATAAAATTTTCATTTGTTTTGCAATTCTTTATCTAACAGTTTAGTCAATTCTTCATAAGAGTTTGTTATGTAAACCAAACGATTATTGATTATTATGGTAGGAGTGGCAAACAATCCCCGCTCCATCAGTTTATTAATAGTATGATTTACATTATTATAAGTTTCGGCAGACTGTAAATCTTGCTTATATCCGGCTACATCTAATCCTAAATTCTTTGCAAGTCCCAAAATATATGCAGAGTCCGGCAAAGCATTATATGAGAATATGGCATCATGAAACTCCCAAAATTTCCCATATTTACCAGCTGCTTCACAAGCTAACGAAGCAAGATTCGGTTCGTCCGCAAAACTAACAAAGCCAAATTTCACCCGGTCATGGTATTTATCATAAATACGTTTCAAGGTTTTCTCAAATTCAGCGCAACGTTTACAACAGAAATCTGATGCTACTATCAAATGGGTAGCAGCATCGAGATTTCCCCTATATTGTACGCACAAATCAGCAACAACACATTTAGGCTGTTTAGGAGGATAAACATATCGTTTGATTTGCGCTTTATTAAATAGTGAATCTGCTAAATGCCGGATTAAGACACTCCGCATACTATTTTTTAAGGACAAGTCCGCCGTATCTATTCCCGTTGAAACTGTCATAATACTATCAACATAAGTATCCAAATACTCATCAACAAGAATCCTCCGACCAAGAGCCTCATATTCAATCAATTTTCGTTTGATTAAATCATCTAAGGCTCTCATCTTTATTTCATAAGCCATATTCAATAAATCGAAGGTCTCTTGTGTTGTCACCTGAGACAATTCTGAAGCATATAGTTTATACCCATTTATTTCAGCAACAACTTCTTCGCCACCTTTGGAACAAGAATACAGCAACACAGCCAACATTAATAACAATATCTGTTTCATTTAATTAGCAGTTATCATCCTTGGATGATATATATTCTTATTCTTGAAACAATCAAGATTTGTATTTAATGTTATACTATACAACGTATTTTTGCCTGTATTTAAACCATATTCACCATAAAGAGTTTCTGATGCCAAATCTTTAGTAAAAGTATACCCAGTATATAATTTAGCCCAATTCTTATTACTCGAATCTTCATCATCAAAGAGGATTTTTCCCATCGTTCCAGCTGGTGAGCCACAGATAACTCCATAATTTATACGAGTTTTAGGACCAAATTGCCCACTTGTCATAGTACTTGGTACACCTCGTCTATCAGGAAAAGCCCATGCTAAAACAACATTATTATCTATTTTAGTATATCCCGTAGATATGGCTTTTGCAGAGTTATATTTAGGATGTGTACCCCAAGCATCATTAATCGGACGTTTATCATCACAATCATGATAACGTGCTATAATTTTCATCGAGGGATAAGTAAAACTAAAATCCGTTCTATTGTAATTTATATGCTTTACAAGAAATACACCTCCAGGATAATACTGACTCGCCTCAGTTAAACAAAATCTTAAAACAACATTACCGTTACTATCAACATATGAATCCCCTACCGAACCTTCAGTCTTGGACTTCGACCTAGTGTCTTCCGTATCAATACGAACATCCAACTCAGCATAACCCCCGCAAGTGCCAACCCTGAAGACCCCTACTACATCATCGGAAGCACTATAAACAGTTCGCATCACCTTTTCTTTTGCTATAGATGTACGGTTCATTAATTCTGTTACATAATCATCCATAAGCTGCTGAATAGTTTCCTCATCCGCTACCGTTTCTATTTTTAAAGAATCAGTATCTTCTTCAATCGCTCTGGTTGATGCCTCATAATCTGTAGCTGCTTTAGCTAACTCCAAATCATTTTCTAACAAATCATAGCTATTACTGCATGAGTAGCATGTCAATACTCCTAAAAGAGTGAATAATAAATGTTTTTTCATGTCTTTGAATGGTTAAGCTACACCATTAGCTTTAAATTAAAAATCAAAATCTCCGTATAATATAGTCTCTCCAATAATTATCTCTAAACGATATTCTGAATTTTCTTCTAATAATCCGCCCATGTTCAATACAATATTACTTGATATTGTATGTAGTTCAGAGTAAACGACCTCATTAGTCAAAAGATTGGTCACAGAGATTTCAACATTCTTAAAATCACCATAAAGGTTAATTAGTAACGTCTCATTATAGAAATTAAAATGTGCTGAAGCTTCCAGAAGGTCTACTGAGCGTTTACCTTTGGCAGGTGTACTAGATAATGATTTCTGCAATTTAATATCTTCCACCTTTCCTTGTGGCATTGCACACATACATATCGGTAGAAATACCAATAAAAATAATAGTAATTTGTTGGTTTTCATATTAATAATTTTTGACGAGGCAAATTAAAATGTTTTTTATATGAGAACCAATAATTAAATAGTAACAATGGTAACAATAGGATAATAAGAAAGGTAACAACAGTAACAATAAAACTTATAAAGGCCTGACTATTAAATATTAAATATACTTTCAAATAAGTCAGTATTCATTTTATTCTTAATACGATTTTTTCTTGTTTTTATTGCATCTGAAGAGGAATCCATCACATCCATAATTACCTCTTTAGGACAACGAAGCAGAACCAATACACAATAAAGCAAATCATCGGTAGTCAATGACAAACAATTATCTTTCAAATCACCCATCACATCTACAAATGTTTTTTGAATATCACGCACTATTATTACTCTAGAAAATCTCGCCTTGATTATACGTTCTTTAGGCATTATTTTTTTCAACTCAATCAATTTCTTATAGCCTTCAGTTGTCTCAAACAATGCCATACAAATTTCGATGCGTTCTTTTTTCAATCTTTGTAATTCAAGACTATTAATCTTCCGAGGAGAGGTCGAATTATCATTTAGCAACACTGTTTCCACACGATTATCCAATAATCTATATTGCAAATCCATAAACTTTTTCTTGCGGCATCTATCTTTCCACAAATACAGTATAACCAATAGCAATAATAGCAATAAAAAAATTACTACTAACAAAATAACTAAATGTCGATTTCGATCAGATAATTCATTTTTATGTAATTCAACTATACGATTATCCATCAAACTATCAAGTTCTGCACGATTATTCATCGTTTCAATGGAATCATAGAATAAAATGAAAGAATCAGCATATAATGTAGCATTTTGCCAATCTTTCATTCTCTTACTTTCCTGAAATAAACTATGAAAAGATGATGCTTTAACATATATATTAGATGACCTCTTTCCTATTCTCCAATAATACACAGCTGAATCTTTTCTATTCATATCACTCAAGATATCACCTTTTACAGAGCAAGCAGAAGTAATATCTTCTTCACTAGATAAATATGGTAATGCTTTTGAAATGCACGCCTCAGCCTCTGCATATTTACCTTGCGCATTGTAAAAAGTAGCCATGTTTTTATATATAACAGATAGTAAATCAAAATTTTGTAAAGCATGAGCTATTACCAATGCCTGTTGATAATAATAATATGTACTATCCAGTTGATATTTTAATAAGAAAGCATCGCCTATATCTTTTAGGAAATAGCAAGTACGGACTGAATCATATTTCATGCACAAATAATACCCCTTTTTGTACATACTTATAGCTGTTTGATTCAAGTTTTGTTTATTATAAGAATCACCTAAATGACTATATATCATAGATAAAAAGATAGAGTCCCTATCTTTAGGCATTACATCTATAGCTTTCAAATAAAAATCAATAGCTGTCGGTAACTTTTTCTGTTCCAAATAAACACAACCCAGATAGAAATAAGATTTCGCAAGTCGTTCTTTATCCACATTCTTTTTATAATAATCTACTGCTATCTGTATCGAAGAATCATTTTGTAATAGTATGCAGTTCTTATATTTTGCTTGCGTTAACAATAAGTTATAGAAAGCCCTATCCGCATTCTTTATCTTTTGTGGATCGGAGATTTGCTCAAGTAAATAGAGTGAGCTATCAGGACGAGATTGCATTAAAGAATCCGCTAATAATAAAGCCGGATTAATGACATGCTCTCCCTTTCTGCACGAATTAAACAGAGATATTGTAATTAATAAGAAAAAGAATAATAGTTTCTTCATAAATAGGTAGTTTTATCACTATGTTTCCGAATGCAATCAACGACAAAAAGTCAACATTAACGGATAGTTACGTATCTCCACAAAGATAGTAACAAATTATAAACGAATAGCATTTTTGCCATTATATATCCGTTCAGATACCCACAAATACAGAAACAAGGCAAAACAAAGGAGTTTCCCGATGACTAATTAGCATTTCGCCAGAATTGGGAGCATTTACACATTATTTTATAACTTCCAGATCCCCTTCCGTAAATCCAACAGTAATATGCTCAACCTGAAAGAGGTTTATCCCCGCTAACTCAACCTTCAGTTCTTTCAAGACTTTTACCAGTCCTTTCAATATATCCTCCCATGGGATTGCACTCGAAAGTTGCAATGCATCACAGTTTCTTAGTCTTGGATCAAAATCCTCTTCACATGCCCAGTCATCATCTTCTGCATCATACTGTTTGGCACCCGTCAACTCAAGTGTATAGCAACTTCCACCATCTTCTTCAACAGCTTCCCACAGATTGAAGTTCAATGCAACGATATCATCCGGTATAGTCTCATATTCATCAATGGACAAAAGCCAGTGCTTTACAATAGCTTTTACTTTCTGTTCATCAAAAACCTCCATAGGAGTACAGCAAGTCTGGAAATCCGGTTTGCTTTCATTATCTCTCGTTAAAGAGAATATTTTGTTAAAGATATTGCCCATTCTTAATCAATTTAAAAGTGTATCTTCAATTATTTAATAACACCGTTTAATGACAAATCACAAATAAATTATATCTTCGTAGCCATATAAATAACTCTTTATTCAGAGAAAATGTTTTATTATTAAACAGAAGAATAACAAAAAGCCGTCCTCTCCCCCGCAAAACGGGATGAAGAAAGACGGCTTCTATATAAATAGCTTGTAAAGCTACGCTGATTACTAACTGAAAGGAAAATACTACAGACCGAAAGCAGCCTTCACTTTATCCACATAATCCAGTTTTTCCCAAGTGAAGAGTTCTACCTCTACATCCTTGTCACCTTCATAACGAGATTTAAAGTGCTTGGTAATTACTTGCGGTTCACGTCCCAAATGGCCGTAAGCTGCAGTTTCCTGATAAATCGGATTACGGAGTTTCAAACGATCTTCAATGGCTTTCGGACGAAGATCGAAAAGTTCATCAATCTTCTTTGCAATCTCACCATCACTCATCGCTACATGACCGCGTCCATAAGTATTGACGTAAATGTTGATGGGACGTGCCACACCGATAGCATAAGATACCTGTACCAGCATCTCGTCGGCTACACCGGCAGCTACCAGATTCTTGGCAATGTGACGGGCAGCATAAGCAGCACTGCGGTCTACCTTGCTGGGGTCTTTACCTGAGAAAGCACCGCCACCATGAGCACCCTTGCCACCATATGTATCTACAATAATCTTACGCCCTGTCAGACCGGTATCTCCATGAGGTCCGCCGATAACGAACTTTCCGGTAGGATTGACGTGATAAGTGATATGATCATTGAACAATGCCAAAACTTTCTCTGCATGGATGGAAGCTATGACACGTGGCATCAGGATATTGATGACATCCTGACGAATTGTGGCAAGCATTTCTTCATCCGCTTTCAACTGGGCAGCCTCGCTGCCGTCAGCCGGCTGGATGAAATCATCATGCTGAGTAGAAACTACAATCGTATCGATACGTACGGGCGTGCCGTTATCATCGTATTCAATGGTTACCTGGCTCTTAGAGTCGGGACGGAGATAAGTCATTTCCTTACCTTCGCGACGGATGTCGGCCAGCACTTGCAGAATGCGGTGTGACAGGTCGAGAGAAAGAGGCATGTAATTTTCGGTCTCGTTAGTAGCATAACCAAACATCATACCCTGGTCGCCTGCACCCTGTTCCATAGGGTCCTGACGCTCTACGCCACGGTTAATGTCGGGACTTTGCTCATGAATAGCGGACAATACACCGCACGAGTTACTTTCGAACATGTACTCGCCTTTTGTATAGCCGATTTTCTGAATTACTTCGCGCGCAATGAGTTGTAAGTCAACGTACGCTTTGGTTTTCACTTCTCCAGCCAGTACTACCTGTCCGGTAGTTACCAGAGTTTCGCAAGCTACTTTCGAACTGGGGTCGTAAGCCAACAGTTTGTCAAGCACAGCGTCCGATATTTGATCGGCCACTTTGTCGGGGTGTCCTTCTGACACCGATTCGGATGTGAATAAATATCCCATACTTCTAAATTAAAGAATGAATAATTAAAGAATGAAAAGCGGGGACCGGGTGAGTAGACATGCATATCCCGATGCACGGAGGCATCGTCAGAAAAGGATGTGTTTTAGCATTTTTTTCTGTGGTTGCAAGCTACTCAAATCTTTCCACATTTCATTTTCGGGTGCAAAGATAAAGGTTTTCGATGAATATAGTATATAATCGGGGAAGTATTAACACTTGTATAAACAGAATACCCACTTGTGGGTAAGGCAATCGGGATACTTGAAAAGGCTTTAACATTCGGAAGAAGAAGCATCTCCCGGTTTCTTATTCCCAATCTTTATCAACACCATCCCGATAGCAATCCATAGCAGTTCACGCAACCGGGTAATCAGCCCCACATAAACACCCAGTGCCGGAGACATGTGCAATCCGTCTACAGCCAGTGCCAACCCGCCTTCGCGTGCCCCCAGTTGCATCGGGAAGAAGAAGATCAGATTGCTGAACAGCGAAGAGAAAGCCAATATCAATACACAGTCCCAGCCATTCACCTCCGGTGTGAAGACGCGCAAAATGATGTATATTTCAAGGCTGGAAAATATGCGTGCCGAAAGTTCCAACAACAGCGAACTGTAGAAAGTAATCTTATGTTGGCTATGCAACATGGCTATCTGACTATCAATCTGTTCCAGAGTATCTTTTTGTTTCACAATGAAACGATGTGCCCACCGTTTGACAAACGGCACCTTCTGCAGGAACCGGAAAGTCTTCACCGTCATTCCATTCTTATAGCCACGGGCAAAGAAATAGATAGCCAGCAGACAGAACGCTCCGACTGCAGTGAGCAATACCGCCATAAAGGTATTCACAGGATACAGGAAGAGATATAAGAATATGGAAAGAAACCAGAACCAGAAGTGAGAGAAGATATGCATCATCACGTACAGGATGACCGAAGAGCTGGCCTTGCTTACGCCTACATAAGGAGTCAGTTCCATAATCCGGTACGGTTCGCCTCCCATCAGTCCGCCGGGCGTGGCATAATTGATGGCAAAACCAGTGATCGACAGTTTGCAGACCGTCCAGAAAGGAACGCGATACTTGCGGTCATCCCTGATTATCAGATACCATGAACAGGTATTTATCAGATAGACAAAGAACCACAACAGCATGATCACAGGAAACCAAAAGCCCACGCGCTTCAGGTTCTCCCATATATCGGAATAATCCATATCCATCGTGCAAAGCATGACAACGATAGCCAGCACACCAAAAAGCAAGAACAAGTTGCGATATTTATTCTTCATACTGTTTTTATAACACAAGCATTCTATTTCTATAACACAAGTATTCTATTTCTGAGACACAAGTGTCCTATAAAGCTCCTGCATAGTTTTATTCAATACAGGATGCAGTACATCAGGGGCAATTTCCGCCAACGGTTCCATCACAAAAGCACGTTCCTGCATCAACGGATGGGGAAGTTTCAATGTAGGGGTATCCAGAATAAGATCATCATACAACAACAAATCGACATCTATCACACGGTCGCTGTACACACCATTTACTGATTTATGAATACGTCCCATCTCCCGCTCAATGGACTGCGACTCAGAAAGTACCTCTAAGGGAGAAAGCGTGGTCTCTATACAGACAGCAGCATTCAGGAAAGCATTCTTCGAGGAGAATCCCCACGGGGCAGTAGCATAAAAAGCGGACAGGGAAATAACTTTCCCTATCCGCTTCTCAATATATTGCACGGCAAAACGGAGGTTCTGCTCCTTATTGCCTAAGTTAGTCCCTAAACTGAAATAGACTTGCATAAGTGATTAGTGATTAACGATGAGTGATTAGTGAGAGAATGACACTGCAACAACCCGCTTATCACTAATCACTAACCACTAATCATTCGTTTACTTATCCGTAATCAACATCGCATCACCATATGTACCGAAGCGATAACCTTCCTTCAGAGCCACATTATACGCCTCCATTACCTGATCGTATCCACCGAAAGCAGCAACAATCATCAGCAAAGTAGAAAGCGGCATGTGGAAATTGGAAATCATCGCATTTGCCACTGTAAAGTCGTAAGGAGGGAAGATGAACTTGTTCGTCCAGCCCTCGTACGGTTTCAGATGTCCGTCTGTGCTTACGGTGCTCTCAATAGCACGCATCACGGTGGTCCCCACGGCACAAACCTGTCTGTTCAGGTCCTTGGCACGGTTCACAACGTTAACAGCCTCTTCATTCACAATCATTTGCTCAGAATCCGTCTTATGCTTCGTGAGGTCTTCCACATCAATGTCTCGGAAATTGCCCAAACCGGCATGAAGAGTAATATAAGCAAAATCGATACCCTTGATTTCCAAGCGCTTCATCAGTTCGCGGCTGAAGTGCAGACTGGCAGTAGGAGCCGTTACCGCACCTTCATTGCGAGCAAAGATAGACTGGAAACGTTCTGAATCATCCGGTTCTACAGGACGATTGATAATGCTGTGCGGCAGTGGGGTTTCGCCCAGTGCGTACAAAGCTTTCTTGAACTCATCGTGCGGACCGTCATAAAGGAAACGGAGCGTACGACCGCGAGAAGTCGTATTGTCAATAACCTCAGCCACCATAGAATCGTCGTCACCGAAATACAGCTTATTGCCGATACGTATCTTACGGGCAGGGTCTACCAATACATCCCACAACCGAAGTTCTTCGTTCAGCTCGCGAAGAAGGAATACCTCGATACGGGCACCGGTCTTTTCCTTATTACCATACAGGCGGGCAGGGAACACTTTCGTATCATTGAAGATGAACACATCTTTGTCATCAAAGTAGTTCAGAACATCTTTGAATTCCTTGTGCTCAATCTCACCTGTCTTTCTGTGAAGCACCATAAGGCGCGATTCATCTCTATACTTTGTAGGGTGCAAAGCAATCTTCTCTTCCGGAAGCTTAAATTTAAATTGCGACAGTTTCATATCTATTCTTTCTTTAAGTTATTCTTCAATTTCTATCTCCTGAGCATCTATCCACTCCTTAAAATTCATCGGGTCGAGGCAATCTTCCAACCGGACATCACCTACACGAGTGCGTTCCAAAGCCGTAAGATGAGCACCACTATTCAGCGCTTCACCGATGTCACGTGCCAGGGCACGGATATAGGTACCTTTGCTGCACACCACGCGGACTTTAATCTCCGGCAGGTTACACTCCAGCAACTCTATCTCGTCAATCACCAACAACTTCGGTTTCAACTCTACCTCTTCGCCTTTACGTGCCAGATCATAAGCACGTTTGCCATTCACCATACAGGCTGAAAAGGCGGGAGGCACTTGTTGTATCTCACCGATAAATGTCTTCAACGTCTCTTCCACCAACTCCCGCGTAATATGCTCCGTAGGGTAAGTGGCATCTATCTCGTGTTCCAGATCGTAGGAAGGAGTGGTGGCGCCCAACTGAATGGTGGCAACATATTCCTTCGTATGGTACTGAAACTCTTCAATTCGCTTCGTAGCCTTACCTGTGCAGACAATCATCACCCCTGTAGCCAAAGGATCGAGTGTGCCGGCATGGCCTACTTTCAATTTCTTCACTTTCATCCGTCGGCAGATGTGGTAACGCGCATGTCCCACAACCTTAAACGAAGTCCATCCCAACGGTTTATTGAAATAGAGTACTTCTCCTTCTTTAAACTTCATCTGCTATCCTTGCATTTGTGAAAGTACAAGGGTCACAATACCGGCAATCGCACAATAAACCGCGAAGTATATCAGTTTCCCCTTTTTCACAATATTAATCATCCACTTACAAGCCAAACAACCCGATACAAAAGCCGCAATGAAGCCTATCAACAATGACAACGTTGAAATACTTCCGGCAATATCTTCGCCTTTCATCAACTTCATACCATCCAACAGGCCTTCGCCCAATATCGGTGGCATCACCATCAGGAAAGAGAACTGAGCCAACTTTGCCTTATTATCACCCAGCAATAACCCTGTAGCAATTGTAGTTCCGGAACGTGAAAGTCCGGGAAGCACAGCACAAGCCTGAGCCAAACCGATAATGAATGCATCTTTCATAGAAATATTTTCTTTCTGCTTCGGCTTATAATAATAAGAAAAAGACAGTAAAGCAGCCGTCACCAATAGCATGCAGCCTACAATCAGCAAACCTGAACCAAAGACTGCTTCTACCTCATCTTTAAAAAATACACCTACAATACCAATAGGTATCATAGAAATCAAGATATTAATTACATAACGCGTCTCTTCATTCATCTGCCACTTAAACAGCCCCTTGAAAATCCATTCTATTTCCTTCCAAAGAACTACCAGTGTACTGAATACCGTAGCCACATGTACTACTACCGTAAATGCCAGATTTTCTTCCCCTTCAATACCAAATAATGCCGAACCGATAGCCAAATGTCCGCTACTACTTACCGGCAAATACTCTGTCAAACCCTGGATTATCCCAAGGATGAGCGCCTCAAACCATTCCATGTAGTTTATTTATGATTTATAATTTATGATAGAAGTCACATCCTCCCACACATAGCATTTCATTCTTTCATTCCTTCATTATCCGTTTGCTTGTCACGCGGTTTACGCAACACTGCATATATCATAAGCAAGAAGCCCGCAAGGCAAACCACCGGAGCAACTTTAATACGTCTTGCACTAAAAATATCCGGTTCAAAGTGCGTCGGTGTAGACACCGGACCGGTCATCAGGATAAAGCCGATAATCACTACCGCCATTGCAACTGCAAGCAGGATAAAGTTGGTTTTATCGAAAGCAAATTTCTGTTTACTCATCTCGTTATTTATGATTTAATTATTTACGGTTTAACTTCGCTCAAAGCGTTTCTTATTTTTCCACTCATGCATAGTTCCGATTGAAGCAACTATACTGTCCAGTATTATATATAATACAGTGTGCTTGCCTTCATCCGCAGGAACTTATTAATGGACAGGTATGCACAGAACCACGTAATGCACACCCCGAACACAAGCACCGATACGGAAACCAGCATCATGACATTGGGCGTAATAACACTGATCAGATCTGGCTCATACACCACCAACCAATAGGCAGCACCCCACAAAATCCCATCGGCAATGACAGCAGCCAATACGCCTATCCAGAAGTTACGCCACAGGAACGGACGACGGATAAAACTCCAACTCGCTCCCACCAACTTCATTGTGTGAATGAGAAAACGCTTGGAATAGATTGTCAGCCGGATAGTATTATTGATCAATGCAAAGGATATGAACGCCAATAATACCGCCAACCCCAGTAACATCAGACTTATGTTGCGGATATTCTCATTGACCATGTTTATCAGATCTTCCTGATAACGCACTTCCTGTACATTGGTATTCTTCTTTATCTGTTTCTCTATTTTAGCTATACTGTCGGTATTCGCATAATCAGAGTGCAACTTCACTTCGATAGATGCATGAAGCGGATTATAACCCAGAAAATCTTGCGGGTCTGTTCCCATTGCTTCAATTTGCTCGCGAAGCGCCTGCTTCTTCGAAATATACTCCGTAGACCGTACAAACACTTCTTTATCCAGCCTCTTTTGTAACTTCAGAATATCCGTCTCCTTCATATCATCACTAATGATAATAGAGAAATTGATATTCTCCTTCACATACACAGACAGATTATGGGCAGTCAGCACGAAAAACACCACCAACCCCAACAACAGCAATACCAACGTAGTACTGATACTGGAGGTAATGAACTGCATATCAAAATAGGATACGGAATTATTTTTGCTTTTCGTCTTCATACCTTATCATCTTACCATTTTATCATCCTCTATATCTTACTTCTGTTTCTTTCTGAACACGTAAATCATCGAACTGCTCCGCTCCTTGCTCCCCAATGCACTGAACCATGCCAGCGTACCACTAAGCATACCCCGAAAGAAAGACAGAGAACGCCCCATATACTTTTCACTCAACATCGATACATAGAATGCATCAAACGGCATCGGATGGCGTGCAGCCAATATAAACTCATGCTTGGCACCCAACTTCTGAATGGTACCCGGCGTAAAATGCCACAAATGGCGCGGAACATCATAAGCAGCCCAATGTGCACCATACTTCTTAGCGTCATAAGAAGAACAGTTAGGCACTGCAATAATCAGTACACCCTTTTCCGTCAGGAGTTTATTCAATGTATCCCACGTCTCATTCAAATGTTCCAGATGCTCCATAACGTGCCACAAAGTAATGACATCAAAACTACCGGGAGCAAAATCCTGCAATGCAGTATCAGGCTTTATATCCAGATTGAAGTGTTCCTTAGCAAATACGCGTGCCTGCGCATTCCGTTCCACTGCCTCCACCTGCCAGCCTCGCTTCTGCATAGCATCGGCAAAATATCCTGTTCCCGTACCGATATCCAGCAGACGTCCTTCCTTACGATGTGCTTCGCGAACCACCAAGCGTGCCTTACGGCCCAGCATATAGCTACGCACCCAGTGGTACACCCTGTTCATGAGGCCTTTTTTCGTATCGGAATGGGAAATGTAATCGGGAGTTTCATAATATCTGCCTATCTCGGCTTCCACAGGAAAATCCTGCGTAAAGAGAAAGCTACAATCCTGACAACGGCACAGATAGAATGCTTCGCTGGAAGCATAATGGTCTATGCAAGTCATAGCACGCTCTATATGTGCACTACCGCATACCGGACAGACTTTTATGGTGAGTTTATTCATTGAACATTATGCAATAATGAAGTGCAGCCCGAATCAATCAGACCACACTATACCCGAATTTGGTGCAAAATAACAAATAAAAAGTGATGATACGGGCTTTCTTTAAGGAGTTTTAATAAAAGAGAGGAACTTCGTAAGCACGCTCTTCCTTTATTTCTAATCACTGTTCGATAATAAGCGGACAGCTGTCCGATAATGAACAGGTTGCATCCTTAAATAACCACTGATTATCAACACATTATCACTTTGGCACAGGAATTGACTGTTATTAAGCGAAAGCGGTCAGCAAAAAAATAAAAATTATCTGCCACTTTTCAGCAAGTAGTTCCGTCTAATAGATAAGAGCGAAAGCCAAATAGAAATAGTAACAATTAAAAAATAAAGATTATGAAAACTACAAGTTTATTTAAAGCAGTCGCATTGGTAGCTATTATGATAGCAAGTGTTCTTAACTCCGAAGTGAAAGCTCAGGATGGTTTCATAACAAATCAAGTGATGAACGGCGAATTGGTAGCATCAAAAACTATCTTCAAAAAAGATGGATCTTACCTCCAACGCCACATGCAGTACACCTTTGCATACGATGATCAGAACCGCCTGATAAGTAAAGAGGCTTCCAAATGGGATGGTGCAAAAGATGAATGGATACCCTATTTCAAAATGACTTACCAGTACAGCGATAATGAAATAATCATGAACTATGCTCGCTGGAACGAATCTCACAAAGCTTTTGATGAAGCAATTCAGAAAAGTGTATACGAACTGAATGATGCAAATATGCCTACGGCCTACAAAGCCTACAAGCAAGATAGCAAAAATAAATCAGACTGGACGCTGGTTAACCACAAACAGATGGACTTCACAACTAATCTATTGGCAATTGCAAAATGATAAATATAGAAATTAAAGTTAAGCAGAAAAGCACGGGCCGTGAGGTTCGTGTTTTTTTCTTTTATGCAAACCACACAATAGCCTTTTCCGGACAAAGCACATTGTTACAAGCCAATATACCACCAACCGGACTGATGAAATTTATTCCCAATCAATATGCTATCCAGTTTATTATATAATTCGATAGTTTCATTTGGCGTATCACAATTCACATACACAGGCATATCTTTCCTTCTTTCTATATGAATAATCGGTAGCAATCTATTCTTCAGATACATAAAACATCTTTCGCCACTTCTAAGTTTAAAATATCCTATATTAATATCTTTAAAAGAAATACCATTATCACGATATGCCACATTTGGAAACTGTTCTTCCAATTTCACTGCAGAGATAGCAGTTAGCGGAATATCAAGTGTATAACTTCCTCTGATTTCAACCTGATTTTCATTCACATATATTTCGCCAGGCATAGTAATCATATCATTCGCCCAATAACCAATACCAACTGTAGATACTAAAAAATAAGCAATAGCAGCATATTGCCATCTACTACCCTTGGATATAATAACAAGACACAGCGACACGACAACAGCCATTGCCAATAAAACAGCAATACCTACCATGTGAATGGCCGATCCAGGCAAAAGTACCATTAGGAGACATCGCGTCAAGAAATAAACTCCGGCAGCTACAAAAATCAGAATCTTAGTCAACCGAACATATTTGTAATTTGCACAAACAACCTCTTCCGGTAGAATAAACCGTGATATCCTGACAAAATAAGCTCCCCACAATAATAATATTAACGTAACTATAATATTAAAAACAAGCATTCCCATAAAATATTATTTTAGTAATACATTCTCTAATCTCCCATAATTGAAGGCTTATCAGCTTATCCCGAATATTTATTATATTATCACGTTGATATTGATGTTTCTCTGTTTCAGAATTATACGCACAACCACAACAAATGATTATTAGTAATAAATACAACAGCTTATTCATATTTAGCAATTATTACAAATGGATACTACTTAAATTCCTCATAAGAATAAAAAACTCAAAGGTAAATAAAAAACACTAGCCCGGATTCTTTTTAAACTGATTACAAAACAATGTTCGTCTAAAGTCTTTTCAGTGAGTTCTCCGAACAAAAAAGAATGTTACAAGTATTTCTCCCAAAGATAGCGTAACGGGCCAAGCAACCTTCCGGTCACACTCCGTTCATCCGTCATAACTTCTGCTATTCCAGTAAGCTCTCCATTAAATTCTAATACCTTGCCATAAGATGTACATAAATTCTGTAGTAAACTTACGGTAACAGTATACATACTATCACTATCTTTCAAAAGGGAAACAGATACTACCGTTCCGGTCAGGAAGCCGAATTCCATATAAGGATACCCCGTCACGCTGATATTCACCCTTTGCCCGGGTTTCACTTTGCCCGATCCGTTGACGGGGAGTTTTATCTTGCCGATAATATCCCCTGTCTGCGAAGCAACAATTCTCCATAATGATACGTTCATTATTGGCATCCAGTGCATTGGTGGCCTCATCAAAGAAGATGAATTCCGGATTCTTATACACAGCACGGGCTATGAGGATACGCTGTTTCTGCCCCTGACTCAATCCATGCCCCTCCTGTCCTATCTTGGTGTTGTATCCCAGTGGCAACTCTTCGATGAACCCGTGTATGTTTGCCACCTCGGCCGCATGGCGCAACCGCTCTTTGTCAATGTGTTCCGCACCCGGCGCAATATTTCCCGCAATGGTATCGGAGAAGATAAAGCCGTCCTGCATCACAACGCCACACTGCCTTCTCCACTCCCGGATACTATAGTTCTCCAATGGCGTATCTCCCAGCAATATCTGCCCGCTTGCAGGAGGATAAAAGCCCAACAGCAACTTCACCAATGTTGTCTTTCCGCTTCCACTCATACCAACCACAGCTGTCTGCTTTCCCGTTTTTATCTCCAGGCTGATGTCGTCCAATGTAGGAAATTCACTCAACGGATCATACCTGAAACTCAGATTCTCCAGTCGAAGATCTTTCCCCGGAGGAATGTCCCGTATCAACTGCCTTGCGGGATCTTCTTCATCCGGCTTGTCACGCACTTCGCCCAAGCGGTTCATACTAAGGCATGCATCCTGCATATCGCGTGCGAAAGCTATCAAATCATTCACCGGACTGTTCAGTTGCCCAATGATATACTGCACGGACAGCATCATACCCAGCGTCATTTCTCCCCGCACTACCAGGCTTGCCACCAAGCCCGTAATTATAATATTTTTCGTCTGGTTTATCAATATCGCTCCCGAATCCTGATACTGCCGCAAGGCAAGGCTGCGGATATTCACTTTGAACAGTCGTGCCTGTATGCGCTCCCATTCCCAACGCTTCTGCTGTTCGCAGGCACTCAACTTTATTTCCTGCATACCATTTACCAGTTGCACCACTGTGCTCTGGTTGGCACTCTGCTGGGTAAAACGTTTATGATCCAGTTCCGCACGTTTCTTCATGAACAGCCATCAGACTGCTTCCCGTCAGGAAATTCTGAATACGCGTATGGTCGTTGATGCGTTGCAGGATATCACCCGTCATTTTAGTGTCGAAGTATCCCATAGGAAGCTTCATCAGTTTAATCAGGAAATCAGAAATGAGGGCAATGTTAATGCGCGTCCCCAGATGCAACAATATCCAGCCACGGATAAACTCCACGGCACTGCTACTGAAGCTCAACATCAGTTGAGCCATCAGTAGCAAATATATAAAGTTAAGGTTTTGGTTATTAATTCCAAAATCTACAATAGACTGCGTAAGAAATGGGAGCATCAGTTGTATCATGCTACCCAAAAGCAGGCCTAATAGTAGTTGCCCCACCAAATTCCGGTAAGGGTGAAGATATGAATACAGAAATCCGAAACCTCTACGATTAATAGGCTCATCTTCATCCTTCATCATATAGAATTCAGGAGTCGGCTCCAACAATAGCACCACTCCCGTATTTTCTCCATTCTTTCGCGAACTTACCCAGCAACGACAGAATTCCTCTTTGGTATATCTCAGCTTTCCTCCTCCGGGATCGGCTACCCATACCTGCCGATCATTTATTTTGTAGACAACAACAAAATGCTGCTGATTCCAGTGTACGATGCAAGGCAGAGGTGCTTCCTGAAGTTTTGCATAATCTATTTGCACACACATACTTCGAAAACCAAGTTTATCTGCTGCCTCGCTGATACCCAGCATGGATACACCTTCACGGGTGATGAATGACTTTTCCCTCAATTTTTCCAGCGAGTAATGCTTGCCATAGAAAGCAGTCACCATGCGCAGGCAGGTGGGGCCACAATCCATGGCATCGTACTGGATATAAAAAGGAAATATTTTCATAATGTTTCCTTATTTCTTCCAATTAAACCCAATCAGAAACTCTCTCCCTCTAATGCGTTGCAAACAACTAATAGAAGTTAGTTCATTGTGAACATTATATCCATATTCCTTTGAGTTGAAAAGATTGCGAACCTTGATATAAAGTTCAAAATCTTTCCACTTATAAGTTAGTTTTGTATCAGCCAACAACAAATCCTTATATACGTTTTTGCTCATTTCATTGCGGTAATACTCACCGGATAGGGTAAAAATAACTTTTTTGTGTGGAATGATATTCAACTTAAATGTATGCTGCCAACTATCTAATACTTCTTTTTCCTGTATATCACTTTCCAAACTTGAAAAGCCATAACTTATTTGATAAAACCAATCTAACCATGTAGACGGTTGCCCATATATATCCATGCTCATATTGCCGGAAGAAGAACGATAGGAGACAAGCTTATTTTCTGCAACAAGTGATATATCTGAAAGTCCGTAATTAGCTTTAAGTGTAGCAATTCCTCTGATAAAGTCAACACCCTTACTCAGGTTTCCGATAAAAAACCACGAATCAGAAGATACTGGCTGTTTCCGATAGGAGTATAAGAGAAAATCATCTACAAAACATTGTTCGTTTTGATAAGGCGAGCTATTCCAAAGAGGAAATATGCTTAGATTTGCAAAAAGTTCTTCTAATGACCGTTTATAATAGATGCTTCCTATTATAGATTTTCCAACAGAAGTATCATACGTTTCATATCCACTTTTCAAAGTACGATAATCCGTAAGAATCAAACCATTATAATAATTCCCTACGTCATAACCTTGAGAAGAGACCTGCCCACTCACACTTACACTTAGCCTGGAATTAAGATTCCATCTGGCAACAAGTTGTGGAGAAAAGAGAACATCATTCTTTAATTGCAAATCACTGCCAAAATTCCAATGATAATAATTAACAGGAACATTCAGCGTAAAATTCCATCTACCTATCTCATATTCTAACTGCGGAGCAACATACAATTGCAGATTATTGGATGTTATATCGTTTACTACTTGATTGGATGATAAGGATACACCTTCCAGTTTACTATCCATTGAGCGCAATAATCCTGCCATTCCTCCCTTCAAAGTAAGTACAAACTTATTAAGCACAAGACTGTAACTAGCATTTTCATTTGTATAAAAGACTTTAGCATCTGTACTCTGATAAAGCTGCTTCTCATTTTGCAATATATCCAAGTGCTGCGGGCGAGAGCACAATTGATTATTACTGGTAAATGTAATCAATTTCTTACCCAAACGTTGCATCCATTGTAAATGGCTACCCAATTGATAAGAAGGCATCCATGCAGATTGTCTATTAGGATAAGAACCTCCGGTTTGTAAGTCAACATCATTCCATTGGATATTTGTACTTAGAACATGATTTAGATAGAAATTATCCTTATTAGCTTCCAACATGACACGCCCTCCTAAATGATTTTGCCTGCTTACTCCCTGCTCATCTTCTGATATAACCCTCGCACTATCCGGCAAAAAATACACCGTTTCCAACCAGTTATTGTCTGCTTCCCTATTATTAAGATAATCCACTTGTGTTTTCACTTGTAACTTTTTCGATGTTTCCCATAGTTGACTGGTAGAAATCAAATGCGAACGATTGAAAAGCGTTCTTTCTTCTTCCAAATTAGAAAATCTTTTCGGACTGATATTAATATAGTTTCTCAATCCCATCATTGTACTGTTCTCATTCCACGCATTTGAATAAAAGTTTTGAATATCATTTCCAATATTCAGGCCTGTATTGTTACTTTTCAGAGTCGTAATATTCTGCATGCTCTTCTTTATCAACATTCCGAATAAGACACTATTCCACAAAACATTTTTACTCCCGGAATATCCTCCTTCCGACTCAAAAGTGCCTACCCACTGTGCTTTAGCCCGGTCTTTCAGTTTTAGATTAATAGCCGCCTGATCTGAAAACGAAAAACCTGCCATTACTTTAATGGGCTGATGATTCTCCATCACCTCCACTCGCCCTACATCTCTGTATGAAATGCCTTTAGTTGCAATGCCATAGCGACCTTCTAATAAATCTTTACCCTCAATATAAAATTTATTTATATCTACTCCATTATATTTTATTTTGCCTTCTTTATCTACATTGATGCCAGGCATTTTTTTCAGTACATCGCCTATACTTTTATCTTGTTCCGTGGCAAAACCGGCTACATTATAAATCAGCGTATCACCCTGTTCGCCTATTCTCCGTGCTTTAACTACTACCTCTTTTATATGTATGGAGGTTTGTTCCAAACATACATTAAGTTCTTGATTATTTCCTTTCAAGGCATAAGACTTTGTTTTATAACTCATCAAAGAGAAGGAAATATTACAACTCGAAGCCATATCATCCGATACATTAAGGCTGAAAAGTCCATCATTATCGGTCTGTGTATATTTTATTACGCGTCCTTGGGAGTTTCTCAGCATAACAATGACGTTAGAAAGAGAAGCATTGTTTTCTGCATCCACAACCTTTCCTGTTAAACTTACTTGTGGATAAACCGTCAATACTGATAAAGATAATATGACAAGCATTAGCCAATTTTTCATGCATCACTTTTATTTATAATCCCGCTCCATAGCATCTACTACATCTTCAAATATCCTTTCTGATTTACCCAATTGCTGCATATCTCTATTTAATTTCCGTATTACATTCTTTAGGCTTTTAGCTTGTTTGGCAATTATCTCTTTTCTGTCTGCATCTTTATATCCACCTACATTTTCCTCTCGTGGCTCAGCCAAAAAGATGCCCTCATTATCAGTTTTTCGTATCCCTTGTATTTCAAAACAATACAATTGTTTGCTATCTTCCACTTTCATTATCAGCCCCGGTAGCCCACAAAATTTATAAGGACCGTCACTAATCGGTATATCAAGGGTAAACCATGCAGTATATTTTCTACCCCTCCACTTACAAGTCGCTTTCTGACAAGAATAGCCAATAATAATCATAGAATCTTCTGCAATCTCCCATGATTGTAATTTTTGTATATCGTCTTCAATGTACTTATAATACTCATGAGATGCAGCATCCTGTACCAACATCCTCCCGTTTTCAGGATAGTTTTTATAAATCATATATTCAGATGCACGGCTTGGAATACCCATCAATAAAATTTTCATCTTGTCTTCTTTTCGGGATGCTTGAGCGCTCTGCTTCAAAGCTTCATTAAATCTTTGATTAATTAATTGCTTACCATCAGGAGTACTGGATAAGGAGTCATGCTCAAATGTACTGTAGCTATAAAATTTAGAAAGTCGCTTTCCTACCTCAAGCCTTGTCGTTTCCGCTGTTTGTACATTTGCAACATAATTATACTGAGAATACTTATATTGACATATAAGATATGCAGTATCCACTTGTTGCCAACCCCAGGCTTTCATTGTTTGGTTTTGGGCATGAATACCAATAGATAAAAACAAGAAAAGAATACTAATTGATATCTTCATAATATTTTCTATTAAAATAGTCCCTCAAAACGTTTTAAGAACTATCCCAAACCTTCAATAATAATGGTTGTATTAATTTTGAGATAGCCTCCAATTGTTAATTGATAAAGGCATATTCCCAATGAATATGCCTTTAAAGTCTTATGACATTACTTATGTATTAGATACTAAAGTAACATCATTATACATTTTATCACATCCAGCCTGCGTCCAACCTACAGCAAAACCAGTTGTTTCTCCAGCGGTTAAATTACCCCCACGGTTCTGATACAGAGCATGAAGCTGAGCGCAATATTCTTTAGCGTTAATGCCGCCAGCTATAACATTCATCTGAGCCTTGTTCAGTTTGAATGCTTCAAAACTACTTAAATTCTTCATAACAATAAAAAATTTAAAGGTAAATAAAAAGGTTATCCCGGATTTTTCAAGCTGATTCCAAAACAGCTATTACTTCGCGAAAATAATATCTTTATGTTAATACATATCTTAAATCTGATAACGGATACACTTCCGGTATATAATGCTTGCTCACTATAACAGAGGGCGTCTTGCTTATTCTCTGTCTCCGACAATATACCTGTTGCTTCATCCACAAATCTTGCACCTCGGTTGTTATACTGTAATCATCCGCTTCTCTGATACATTTCGTTTCATACCATTCTTCCAAAAGTTGCATTGCCTTATCCCACCCATCCATGTAATAAGCTGCAATGACAATTTGCGCAATTCTTTCTCCCAACTTATCATTTGGGAATGTCAGAAATACCAATGATACAGGAATCCTTGAAGCTATCTCTTTCACATGATGATGAATCCGCGCACAATTCTTGCAATTGGGATTAGTCACTATCATCACCTCACTACCTCCTGCCGCCTGACTATGCAGCGTAATATCCGGACTTGCCATTTCCTCTATTTGAGGCTTTAGTGCCAGTAACATCTGAAAAGTTTCCGAATTAAACAGACTACCAAGATGTTTTTTTAGAGAGACTCTCTCCCTTTCTCTGCTCCAGATAGTTCTCATTTGTATTCCAAAAATCAAACAGATACATCCTATAGCAATAAATACAGCAAATGAAGAAAAAGAAAAACCTATATCAAAATAGTTTCTCAACATATAAAGAGCCACCGCATTACCCCATACCGCCAAGTTTACCAGCATGCAAAGCATGCACCCTCTATGAAGAATGAAAGCCTGACAAATAATGGAATATAAAGTGAATGCCGTTGCAACAACACAGCAAATGGCAGAAATCCCATAAAAATCATTCCAGCGGGTCAAAGAAAACAAAAAGAGAACAACAAAATAGAGCAAAGATAATTCCCCTAATCCTACACCTGCTATATTTGCTCCCTTAGAATGAAGCACTTCATTACAGTTCACCACCTTCCCTATATGGCAGAATGACTCCATGAATTGCTCATTCACCCGTTCTTTGTAGAAGATAGCGATAGAAGCAAGAATGCCAAAACTCAATGTACATAAATAGAGAACAAAAGCAGGCGATTGATTTTGAGAGAATGCAGTTTGCATCCCCAATATCAGGAGAAAAAGTACAGCGATGGCAAACTTATAACGCAGCAAATAGAAAATAATATTTTTCATTACATGGCAATGTTCATTCGAGGTCTTTTCTGTAGGCTCTCCGAATAAGACAGTACCCGTCCATCGCTGCAAAAACTTGTCCACCACCATACTATGCTTTTGTCCATCTCCATCGATGAATTCTACGATGGAATCGCTCTTTTTCGCCACTATACAAAATGGATTTTTGTCCACCTTAAGCATTGTGATGAAAGGAGATTCCAATTGCGAAAAATAATCGGATGACGGAAGCTGATATACTTCATTCTTTACATGAAGCACATCCAATGCATCACTGATACCTCGTATGCTATCTCCTAACGGAGTGTCGAGCAAACGATGCACAGTACTTCTGCTCACCTTTACAGATAGTAATCGTAAATAGTGATAGAGTACAACAGCGATATTATCAACTTCAGCCATGATCAGTTTATATAGAATATTATAAAGGGAAATATCCTTCTAACGTGATTTCATCAGAGACAAGTTCTATCATATAATCTCCTGCGTCTTTCCCGCTTAAGTCAATAGAAAAGCTTGTTGGATTAGTAAACAGCTCAGAATAAACTGTTTCTCCGGTAGTTTCACTAATAACATTGACCGCAACAGCAGAGAATACTGCTTGAAAGTCAACTGTTACCACCTTATTATATAAGTAAGCACACACAGATTGGAAAATAGCGCCACGAGTTTTAGGAACATTTTCCGGGCTCACATCACCAGTCTGTCCAGGTGGAGTTCTATCTTCATCCTTTTGCGTAAGCATTATCTCCGTATTACCAGAGATAAACTGGGCATTTGCAGAACCGGAAAAAACCAAAAACGAAAATAAAATAAACAATACCTTTTTCATATGCATCAGACTTTTGTTTTATAGTGGCTAAATTACGAAAGCCTGTGCAAACAAAGTGTGTCACAAGTGTGCCATCACTTATTTTTTTTGCAAAATCTCTTCAAATTCACAATTTCGCTCAGCACCCATCCGCTCAAGCAAGGCATTTTTCTTTCGATAGAGCGTTCTTCTGGAAAGGTGCAATAAGTATTCTAAATGGGAAAATGGAAACCCTGCCAAACTTAAACACACCAAATGAAGTTCCTCTTTAGACAATTGGTACTTTACGCAAAGATCCGTTATGGCATTATTCCACTGAATATCCATTCCGGCTACAAATTCCTGCCACTCCTGATTACTTATTTCTTCATCAGATTCATCTCTATCCTGATAATCCTTTATGATAGTCTGCATTTTTTCGTAGAGTGGTGAGTGCAGGAAAGCCTCCTTTGCTAAAGTTCCCCGCTTCAAAATCATCTCGCTCAGTTCTGCCTGCATTTTTTTTCTTTGTTCTTCATCAATTTGAAGTGAAGCTAATTCCTTTTTCAAATCTTCAATTTCCAAATCCTTTTCCGCTATATCAGCCTGCAAATTGGTAGAATGTTGGTTCAAATCCTGATTGACCTTTTCCAATTGTTGCTTGTCCTTTTGCAATAAATCATTTTTTCTTTGATATCGTTTATATAGAAAAAAAGTAACTACAACAATTATTACTACCACCGGTATATAGATATACAAGTATGCATTTAACAGATCATCATAATACAGTTTTTGAAACATTGTCTGCACATCAGTTTCCACTTCAATTATTTCATTGGCAACTACACTCCGGCGAAATCTATATAAGCTATCTTTATAGGCAGAACTGCTCCTCTCCAGTTCTATGGATAAAGCAGTATCTCCCTGAATCATTGCGATGTCCGCCAAACGCATATAAGCATCTACCTTTCTTCCATAATCTTTGCTTACCAAACTTTTATTTATATAGAAAATAGCAGAATCACACTGCCTACATTTATAATAAGCATCTCCTAAAATAAAAAAAGTGTGATAAGCCCGTGCCGTGTCTCTCCGCAAGGAAAGAGTCAGCTTTGCATAATACAAAGCCTTTTCTCCCTCATCCATCCGACTGTACAAATTACTGAGTGAAGCTGAAATATCAGCTTTCAGACCATTATTCCCCGCTCTATCTACTGCCGCAAAAGCATCAGATAATTTCTGCTCTGCAATAGGAAAATATTCCTCTCCTTTTGCTAAGACAATAGAACCTTGCCTGAACAAAGCTTCTGACCAAAGGGAAGTATCTTTCAACTCTTCAGCAATACCTTCCATCAACTGATAAATAGAATCTGCTTTTTCATTAAAATCCTGTATCATATAGATAAATCCTATATTATTGTACACCAATCCCAATTGTCTCTTTTCTTTAGCTCTTTCCGTCAAAGGTGCTGCAATAAGGAATTCTCTGAATGCTTCTGCCTGCCGATTCATATCCCTATACACACATCCCCAATAATAATGTGCCTTTGCCTGCATACGCACATCATTAGTTTTATCGTAATATGCCACAGCATAGCGTATCAACGAATCATCTGTCTGCACAATATAATTCTTATCCCTTGCCTGCGTCAACAATAACGCATAATAAGCACTATCAACCTGTGTAGCAAAATTCTCCATTGAAATGCCCCGTAAGATATTCAATGCACTGTCCGGCTGTGATTGCATAAGAGAATCCACTAATATCAACTGCTTGTTATCACTCTGTTGCTCACTGCAAGCTATCAGAAAAAAAATAATCGAAAGGAACATTAAAGTTATGTTGTTTTTCATTGTATCCGCCATATTATTATAGTTTGTAGCACAAAGATAGAACTTTCAAATTAATAATGTCAAACATCAGAAAATAAAAGAATAAAAGTTGAAAAAGAAAAAATTACCAATATTAACCCTCCCCGTACCAACTCCGTATCTGGTCCACACCAACTCCACACCAACTCCAATCTCCAAATCCTCGTATAGATACGGAGATGACACGGAGTTGGTAAGAATCAGAAGAAAAATTGACCAAAACCGGATAAATACTAAATCAAGAATAATCTATCCTTTAGCAAGCACATTTGAAACCCAACACACCATACATATCAAATAAGAATCATCTAAAAAATCATAAAATCAAATATAACATACTGATTACAAACAAATTATAAATTTAAAAAGAAATTCATGAAGACTTTTGCCCAAAATTGAAGGCCCAAAAAGAAATTTTCCCATACCTTTGCCAACGCAACGAAAACAAAACACCGTTGCATACTGAACAACACGACGGAGATTGCTGCAGAAGTCTTTTAGCAAGTTCACACAGAAAAATTAATTATTTAAAACACAAAAAAGAAAAATTATGGGAACAATTAAGCAAGGAATCCTCGGAGGATTCTCAGGAAAAGTAGGAACAGTAGTAGGAAGCACATGGAAATCAGTACACTACATGAGAGCATTGGCAATAAACATCAGTAATCCACGCACAGAAAAGCAGCAGGACCAACGATCTAAATTTGCAACAACTATCAATTTTGTAAAGACTATGACACCTTTCATTCGTTTTGGGTATAAAGAGTATTCCAGACAGCAATCGACATTCAATGCAGCTGTATCATATATTCTGAAACATGCAACGAAGAATGATGGAGAAAATGTATCGATTGATTACAACAAAGCTCTGGTGACACGCGGCAGTCTGATGCCCGCATTGGATGCTACAGTAACAGTAAGCGACAGTAAGGCCGCCTTTGTCTGGACAGACAATAGCGGAATGGGGGATGCAACCACCAAAGACGCAGCCATGCTACTGGCATACAACAAGGATAGAGGGATGGCCGTTTACGACATAGCGGCAGCCACACGCGCCGATACCAAAGCAGAGCTGAAGCTCCCCGCCAACTGGAACGACGATGCACTGGCCGTTTACCTCGGTTTTTGCAATGAAGATGTTACAAATGTCTCTAACAGCGTATGCCTGCAGGACACTCCGGCAAATGGAGGTTCCGAAGGTGGCGGCTCAGGCGATGGAGGCATAGAAGACGATCCGTTGGGATAAACTGACGGCAAGTAACCGGAACTGAAAAAGAGAAGGGAAGTTGAACGGGGATAAATTCTCTGGCAGCTTCCCTCTTTTATTGAAAAATAAGTTACGAAAGCTACATTTTCAATGAAAGCGTTATCTATAAAACACGTTTTTCTGAATAAAACGTGTTTTATAAAAAACATTTTCTACCTTTGCTTCTACAAAATTGTATCATTATGGAAATAACAGACATTTATATCAATTCATCACGTTTGGTCAATTCAGTTAGTTTGTCTCATATCCGCTATCTATATGACACCATAGATTGGTCATCACGAATGATTTGTGTAAAAGGTGCACGTGGCGTAGGAAAAACAACTTTAATGTTACAACGCATCAAAAAAGTATTTTCAAAAAGCGAACAAGCCATCTATATCTCTCTGGATGATTTATGGTTTACCGAACACCGACTTATAGATTTAGCAGAATACCACATCCTTCATGGTGGAACGCATTTGTTTGTTGATGAAGTGCATCGCTATCCATACAATAATTGGATACAAGAATTGAAAAATATATACGACCGCTATCCTGAATTGCATATCATCTTCACAGGATCATCCTTGTTACAAATAGATTTTTCCATAGCAGATCTTTCTCGCAGATGCATATTCTATACACTACAAGGACTTTCATTCAGGGAATTCATTAAATTTGAAGACAAAGGAAATTTCCCATCCCTGACACTGGAAGATATACTGAAAGGGCATATAGACATCAGTGCCAACATCGTGTCAAAAGTTACCATAATTCCACTGTTCGAAGAGTATCTGCGGCATGGCTATTATCCTTTTTATAAAGAAGCACCGGCTTCCTATCCGCTCCGTTTACAGCAGGTTATCACTACAATCCTTGAAAACGACTTACCGGCAGTAGAAAAAGTGGAATATGTTTCTATCAGGAAAATGAAACGGCTGCTGGTGATTGTTTCACAAATGGTCCCGTTCACTCCCAATATGACTAAGGTAGGAGAAAGTATAGAAACGACCCGCCAGTCGGTAGCACGTATGTTTCAGATACTGGAACGGGCTGCATTGCTCATCATGCTCTATTCCGGCAAGAGCAATATGCAACAACTTGCCAAACCGGAAAAGGTATATTTGGAAAATACCAATCTGATGTATGCGCTCTCTGCAGCTTCCGATATCGGAAACGTCCGGGAGACTTTTTTTGCCAATCAATTGAAATCACGCCACGAAATAGCTTTCTCGGGACAAGGAGATTTTCGGATAGACGATACTTATACATTTGAAGTGGGAGGCAAAACAAAGACCTTTGAACAAATAAAAGACCTGCCCGACAGTTATCTGGCAATAGATGATGTAGAATATGGAACAGGAAAACGAATACCTCTCTGGTTATTTGGATTTTTATACTAAACAGCAATAGGGAAATTTTCTTTTCACTCGTGCACCCGAGCTTGTCAGGACACGAGTGAAAAGATTATATATCAAGCAAATATATTCTAAGCGATTACTTCACCTCTTCTCCCTTCAGCGTTGCGGAACTGGCTTCGGTAATCTTTACCGTTACAAAATCACCAATACGGTGTGTACCACGGTCGAATACTACCACCCGATTTTGCTCCGTACGTCCTACAAGCTGTTCGCGGGAACGTTTGGAAACTCCTTCTACCAAGACTTCATAAGTCTTGCCGATGCAACGGGCATTAGACTCGGCAGAAAGACGATTCTGCAAGGCAATAATCTCATTCAACCGGCGTATCTTCACTTCTTCGGGCACATCATCCGGCAAATGCTTGGAAGCGTACGTACCCGGACGCTCGGAGTATTTAAACATGAAAGCCGAATCATAACCACATACTTCCATCAGGGAAAGGGAAAGCTGGTGATCTTCCTCCGTTTCGGAATGGAAACCGGAAAATATATCTGTGGACAAGCCACAATCGGGGATGATACGATGAATAGCATCTACGCGGTCCAAATACCACTCACGGGTATACTTGCGATTCATCAGCTTTAAGACGCGGGAACTTCCACTCTGCACCGGCAGGTGGATATGCTTGCACACATTGGGAACTTGTGCAATAACTTCCAGCGTTTCGTCACTCATATCTTTAGGGTGCGAAGTAGTGAAACGGACACGTACTCCCGGCGCAGCCTCGGCTACAGTACGGAGCAACATAGGGAAAGATACAACCTCTCCATCCGGTTTCTCAAAACGGTAGGAATTTACGTTTTGCCCCAATAGGGTGACTTCCTTATAGCCTTTAGCCACGAGGTCGGACACTTCGTTAAGGATGCTTTCCACATCACGACTACGCTCCCGCCCACGGGTATAGGGAACGATACAATACGTACAGAAGTTATTACATCCACGCATGATGGACACAAAACCAGAAATATGGTTTCCACAAATACGCGAAGGGATCACATCCCGGTAAGTTTCGGTAGTAGAAAGCTCCACATTGATAGCTTTCTCGCCTGCCTCTACAGCTGCAACCAGATCAGGAAGAGTGAGATAAGCATCAGGCCCTACCACCAAGTCGACGTGATGATTCGTTATCAAATCATCCTTTACCCGCTCGGCCATGCACCCCAATACTCCCACTATCAGATTGCGTTTCTTCTTCTTAAGCGAATAGAAAAATTCCAAACGATTCAGGATTTTCTGTTCGGCATTGTCACGGATGGAACAAGTATTCATAAACACCGCATCCGCTTCTTCCAACGTATCTGCCGTTGAGTATCCCGCCATCTGCATCACAGAGGCAATTACTTCACTGTCTGCCACATTCATCTGGCAGCCATAGGTTTCGATGAACAACTTCTTGTTGTCATCAGCAGTTGCAGATTTAAAGTCTGCTCCCGTTACATTTTCCATAATTTCTTTTTTTATTTCGACTGCAAAGATACGCCTTCGACACTAATTTACAGATGAAATGAGGAAAAATAACACTCAATAGTTAGAAAATGAGGCATTTCTGATAATTAATGTTAAGAGACTAAACATTTTCGAGGTAGATGTTTGGCGTAAAGCGATTTATTTCACAAATTTGCGTAATGAAAGAAACATTAGATTTTTTCATAGTTAAGGTTTAGGTTAAAAAAAATAAGGGGAGCTGTGAAGCTGCCCTTTTTTCATGTCCAAAAATAGGCTGTAATTCAGATAATTTAGTTACCTTTGGCGATGAAAAACTTAAATGAGTATGGATGGCATATTACAGTTTCTGCTAATCGCAGGCATAATCGTTATCGGAATTGCCAAGCAATTCAAGAAAGAAGCAAAAAAGAACGCTGACAACAGTCCTGCTATACCCATGCCGGATACGGATTTTGACGATGACGCACTGCCCATTCCCGAAAGTTGGGAAAAGACTTATGGCGGATATATCCCCGAAGGTCCCCAACCGGACCCGAAACCCGTTTCCACAGCTAAAGAAGAATACCAATTCTCTGCTTCAAAACATATTTTTGGGGGAGATTCTATAAATACACCTCCCAAATCTGTCACAGTTCCACCGAAACAGAAGATTTCTCCTCCTCCATCCATACAACAAAAGCCTGAAACTGATTCCGAATATGCGATTCATTCGGCAGAAGAGGCACGGAAAGCTATTATTTGGTCGGAAATACTACAACGAAAGTATTGATAAGTGAAGAGTTGAGCATTAAGAGTGAAGAGTTGAGGGTAATTCTTCCGATAACTTACGAATTTTCACATAGGAAAAATAACTAAATACATTATGGCATTCAATTACATCTCGGCAGCAGAAGCTGCAAGCCTGATTAAACATGGCTACAACATCGGCTTGAGCGGATTCACTCCCGCAGGAACAGCCAAAGCCGTTACGGCTGAATTAGCAAAAATCGCGGAAGCAGAACATGCAAAAGGAAATCCCTTTCAGATAGGCATTTTTACCGGTGCTTCTACGGGTGACTCTTGCGACGGCGTACTTTCACGTGCCAAAGCTATCCGCTACCGTGCTCCTTACACAACCAATTCTGATTTCCGTAAAGCAGTGAACAGCGGAGAAATCGCTTATAACGACATCCACTTGTCACAGATGGCACAAGAAGTTCGTTACGGTTTCATGGGCAAAGTAAACATTGCCATCATCGAAGCTTGCGAAGTGACTCCCGATGGTAAAATCTACCTGACTGCAGCCGGTGGTATCGCTCCTACAGTTTGCCGCCTTGCCGACCAGATCATCGTGGAACTGAATGCTGCTCACAGCAAGAATGCTATGGGGCTGCACGATGTATACGAACCGCTTGATCCGCCTTACCGTCGTGAAATTCCTATCTACAAACCGAGCGATCGCATCGGTCAGCCATATATTCAGGTAGACCCGAAAAAGATTGTAGGTATAGTAGAAACCAACTGGCCGGATGAAGCACGCGGTTTTGCCGAAGCTGATCCGTTGACAGATAAAATCGGACAAAATGTAGCCGACTTCTTGGCTGCGGACATGAAACGTGGTATCATCCCGTCAACATTCTTACCGCTGCAATCCGGTGTAGGTAACATTGCCAACGCTGTGCTCGGTGCATTGGGACGCGATAAAACGATTCCGGCATTTGAGATGTACACAGAAGTGATTCAGAACTCCGTAATCGGACTGATCCGCGACGGTCGTGTAAAATTCGGTAGCGCTTGTTCACTAACTGTAACCAACGATTGTCTGCAAGGTATTTATGATGATATGGATTTCTTCCGCGACAAACTGGTACTCCGCCCGTCGGAAATCTCCAACAGTCCGGAAGTGGTTCGTCGCTTAGGTGTCATTTCCATCAATACCGCTATTGAAGCAGACCTTTACGGAAACGTAAACTCTACACATATCGGTGGTACGAAAATGATGAATGGTATCGGTGGTTCGGGCGATTTTACACGAAATGCTTATATCTCTATTTTCACGTGTCCTTCTGTTGCTAAAGAAGGTAAAATCAGCGCTATCGTTCCGATGGTATCGCATGCCGACCACAGCGAACACGATGTAAATATCATCATCACCGAACAGGGTGTTGCCGACCTGCGCGGCAAGAGTCCGAAAGAACGCGCACAGACCATTATCGAGAATTGCGTACACCCCGACTATAAAAATATTCTATGGGATTACCTGAAATTGACCGATGGTAAAGCCCAGACTCCCCATGCCCTCCGTGCTGCATTAGGAATGCATGCTGAACTGGCTAAAAGTGGAGATATGAAAAACATAGACTGGGCACAGTACAAGTAAGCTACGAGCTATAAGAAACGAGCTATAAGAGGTTTGCAATGTTACAACGTAGCCACGTAGCTCGTTTTTCCGGGATATTCAGTAAATGCCCCCAAAAAAATAATCAATGGCATGTGTAAATGACTATTTTTTCGTTTCACATGCCATTTTCATTATCCTTTCTTCCTTGGATGTTCCAAATAGCTCCGTATGGGCATGAGGTTTCGGGTCCCCCATAGGCTTGCTCCATTTTAGAATATAGCTTCATGTCACGCAGCTTTAGCCTGTCTGTTTTTGATTTTATAACATTTTCTGAGTATCCCTACTTATACTGCCTAACGTATATTAATCCCATAGAAAGAACTTGAGGTAGTAACAAAAAGCATATTCTTCTGTTTTCCACCGATTGCCAAGGAGATAGGACGTTCCTCCATCTGTATACGTCTCTGCTCTTTACCATATTTGTCATAGACGAATATTTCCCCATCAGCAACATAAACATTTCCGTCAGCATCAGTCACATTACTGTATTGACCATATGGGCATACAACTCCTTGCTCTGTCAAGCTACCATCCTGACCAACGGAAAGTTGTACTGTCGTTTTATTCATCTCATTCACAATATAAACCGGTTCGTGTTGACCGGGAACTGTAATAGTTAAAGCACAAGAGCGTCCCAAATCATAGGTCTCTGGAATAATTGTCACACCATCAGGAGCAATGAAACTATACTCGGGCATACTAGCTACTATCTTGTTAAAATCACTCCGCCAACGACTGGAAGGATGGATGACCCGCTCTATCCGCTTCACATCGGCCGTAATAACACGCGCCATCGGTTTCATGCTGGCATCCGCCTGATTTGGATTGAAAGAATATCCCAAAGCACTCCATCCGCTATTACCCCAACCACTGTACATCGGGTTATCATCCGGCAGACGGGAAACCGTTTCTTGCTGCCCGTTCACCAAATAGCCAGGCTGTGGGTCGTAGCGAAAAATCACCAACAGATTATCTTGTGTATCCGTAGCCAATGTGAAAGGTTTCCATGGATAATCCGCTATCAAGGTGATTTGCTCCGTATCTGCCGACCATTTATAGATTTTTTTCAGACGATTCTCGCAGAAGTAAACGTTCCCCCGACTGTCGGCAGTTGCTCCAGTGGCAAGTTCAAAGCCAGAGGCCAACTTTACCGGCTTGTCAATAACGCTGACAAAAGGACGGTAACCCCTTTCTTTGCCCGAAATAGTAAGACGGGCAAAATCCCAGGAGTAGACCGGTAATGCCTTATTCACATCATATACCGGAAATTCAATAACCGGTAACACTTGCGTATAGTTGTGCATATTGCGAAAAACAATATTCTCGCAATTCCAAATGCGAAAGCCTATTTCTTTCGGCATAAAAGCACGGATAACACGATACATCCATACGTTTATCATCTCGATATTCTTACAGCCCGACATCTCCGCCATATGGCAATCTACCCCTTCACGACCTTCTTCTTCAAACTGAAAAGCATAAATCTTCCAATTGGATACATTATGAAAACGGGCTTCGGTACGCATGTGGTGTTCCAAGGACATGGCATAGATGCGTCCCGGTGTCTCCGTCTCACTGATATACAATCCGGCAGCAGCATACGTACTTGCCGTCCAGATATCCTTAAGAGTACCACCCCCATTGTTGGTCACCCACAAACTCCAATACTGGTTGTCCCAGGCAAGATCCCTACCGGTTTCCATAACGGGAGAGGTAGGAGAACTGATACGACGTTCACCACTCCGGTAAGACTGTTGGCCCGGAGCACTCGGAACGGGTTTCCGCAAGGTGCCATGACCTCCTACAAACTTAACATCATTCAGATAAGAGCGTTCACCCGCCATCCACTTACAACCCACAGCACGGTAGTTGTATGCACCGGTGCTTATACCTATACCATTCAAGATATCATCACCGCCTTCAGAAGACTCTACCAAAGGAACGGGAGTACCGAAACCACTGAATGCAGGCTCACTTTCTTTTAAAAGCAACTGGGTACCGAAAGGATGCATCCCTATAAGCTTGGTTCCAGGCAGCAGCTTCAAAGTTCGTGTCAGACGATACCAGCCTTGAGGAATATAAATGTTTTTATATAGGGAGATAGCCTTTTCAAAAACATCCGTATCATCTGTCTCTCCATCACCTTTCGCACCCAACTCACGGATATTCACCCAAGTTTCCATAGCAGGTAGAGTAGGCAGGTCCTTATGAAGCGCAGCCGGAATACTTGATACGGGTTCTATCTCGCAAATTTCCTGAAAGGAGGAAACGGAATTCAAGTCCTGATAGACCAAGCCGTAAGTAAACTCCTTTACTCTATATAGTTTCGACTCGCCAATGATTTTCTTTTCGTTTTGGGTATAGTCCACCAGTACGGGAACATTCTTACAGTCAACATTCACCAGATTCAGTTGCGAAAAAGTATTCCCTACTACACTTACCTTGACGCCTGCTTCGGAAACATTCTCCCACAGAGAGTTCTCCACATGGAGACGGTCTGCCAAGTTCTCTGCCATTTCAAAAGCTACGGGAGTATTCTTCACATGCATGTTGACAATGGCAAAACCTACCTCCTTTGAATAGACAGCCGCTTTTTTCTGTCCCTCAAAGTAGGTGTCAACCATCATCATGGGCCATCCAGGAGAAGTCCTTGAAGAAATGATACCATATTCACCACCATAAAATCTGACGTCTTCCAACTCATTGCCCACATCATAGATACCTGCCTTTCCATCCCCTATCCTAATATCACAATGATTGATGAATCCATGCTGGGCAAAATGAGCACGGATGGCAATGGCTTGTGGATTACCTTTTGCAATGTGGAAATCCACATTGGACACTGCACTGTAAAAAGTACCGGCATTGGCATCTGAAGGTTCACGCCCCTCCTGCGCCAGTCCACCGGTGAACCATACCATATAGTTCCGGATAGTTTGAAAACCAGGAGTACCGGCTCCTAAATATATCACCGGACGTTTTTTCCCATATCCAATCAAACGGACAGAGGAAGGTATCTGTACTGTTCTGCTGATACGGTATTTACCTTCAGGCAAAAACAGTATCCCAAAGTTCTTTTCACGCTTTACCCTATTGATGGCCTCCTGAAGTGCATCGGTCACATCCGACTTTCCATCCGCCTTAAAGCCATAGTTCTCCGGAGTGAAATAAAATGCCTCCGGATCATCCGGTCGTTGGGTATAAACGGAATGACCACTTGCTGCCCAACCTACCGGTATGCTACTGGCAATCAAACAGATTGCCAACAGAAATCTGATTGTCTGGAAATATTTCATCGTCTTTGCTATTTAATACGCACACCAAAGAATTTAGAACGGCCCGTAATGAACAATGTATTGCCATCCTTACCGCCGAACTGTAATGTAGAAGGACGTTCAGGAACACGAATCATTCCTTTCTTCTTGCCTTCCTCATCAAAAATATAAATTTCCCCATCCGCCACATAGAGGTTTCCTTCCTTATCTACCGCCGAGCCAAATTCCCCCTGCTCCACAAAGTACTTCAGGTTGGAAAGTGTACCGTCATTGGCAACATCTATCTTCACCATTCTGCGGTCATACTCATCGGATGTATAGAAAGGTTTACCGGGGTAAGCCTCCAGCAAAGAAGAGCTACGTGACAAATCGAAGTAATGAGGTATGATGGTTCTGCCATCCGGTGCTAAGAAACACAGCTCGGGTACATATACAGATACTTCATTAAAATCATGGAAGTCTCTCCAACGGTTGGAAGGATACAACGCCTTATAGACATTCTTTACTTGTCCCATCGGGACAAGTGGCAGCAATTTGATAGTTTCTTCCGGATTTTCAGGGTCAATGGAATAGACTTTCATGGTATAAGCAGAATTGCCATATCCACTGAACGAGGTACCTTTAGTATCAGGCATTACCGGCATCTGTTCAGGTTTCCCATCAATCAGATAGCCTGGCTGAGCATCATAACGGAACAAAACCAAAAGATTGTCTTCAGAATCAACTGCCAGATTGGAGGGTTTCCATGGAAAATCGGCCAACAATGACAAACTGTTCGTCTCTACAGACCACTTAAAAATACGACGCATCCGGTGGTCACAGAAATAAATATTTCCTTTACTGTCACGTGCAATACCTTCGGCAAATTCAAAATCGGAAGCCAATCGGTTCACTTTACCTATCTCATTGTCCAACGGCTGCTTGTGCGGCTCCTTGCCCGTCACAATCAAGCGGGAAAGTTCCCACGGACGGATATCAATATCCTTGTTCACATCAAAGACTGCAATATTATTGGTATATTTTATCTGAGAATAGTTGTGCAAGTTCAAGAATGCAATATTTTCACAATTACGAATGCGAACAGAACTGTGGTAAGGTTCATTGATACGGATTACACGAAACATATACAAGTTTGCAAATGTCATATCTTTACAGTCATCCATCTCGATAGGTTGGCATTGTATGCTTTCCACAGACTCTTCTTCGGTCTGCATGCAATAAACTTTCCAATTTGCCACTTTATTGAAACGTACTTCATTCCTTACATGATGTTCGATGGACATGGCATAGATACGTCCTGGAGTGGACGTGTTCTGCGCATAGAACCCACTGGTGGCGTATGTGCTTGCTGTCCAGATGTCTTTAAAAGTTCCACCGCCATTGTTGGTGACCCACAGACTCCAGTACTGATTGTCCCATGCAAAATCCATACCGGATTCCCTAACCGGATTGTCCGGTGTACTAACACGTGCAGGACGTCCCCACCAACCTCTCGGAGCCTCTACCCCAGGTTTGGGTTTCCACATGCCTCCATGTCCGCCTACAAACTTCACATCGTTGATATATGAATCTGCATTTGCCATCCACTTCACACCTACAGCGCGATAGTTATAGCCACCGGTATTGATGCCAATGCCCGTCAGCATATTCGCACCGCCTTCCGAAGATTCCACCATCGCTTTCGGACCGCCAAAGCCGCTAAACGCAGCAGTACTCTCACTCAGCCGGAATTGCGTGCCAAAAGGATGCAAACCTATTAACTTGGTATTGGGTTTCATCTTCAATGTTTCGGTGATACGATACCAACCCTGCGGTACATAGATATGATCATACTTATTGATGGCCTCTTGGATAACCTTCGTATCATCCGTCTCTCCGTCTCCCTTTGCTCCCAGTTCACGAAGGTTGACCCATGTTGCCATTGCAGGCAAAGCAGGGATGTCCATCAGTTGGGCTGCCGGCATCTTCTGCATCGGCTCAACATCGACCAGTGTTTCATATTCCGGCATGTCCAGCATATTGTCCATCTGTAAACCGTGGTCGTATGATTTCACTTTATAGATTTTATGAGAGACATTTGTGACTGTATTACTACGGGTATATTTTGCCAATGCCGGCACATTCTTGCAATATACATTGCGGAAAGTAATCTGATTGTTGCTGTTGTTCTCGTTGGTGATTACCACCGCCGGACCGCTTACGTTCTCAAAACAGCTGTTTTCCAGAAACAGTTTGTCGCAATAATTAGGATCAATGTCAAATACAGTCGGCACATTCTTGGCATACAGGTTCACCATTGCCAAACCGGATTCCTGACAACGAAGTGCTGCTATACGCTGTCCCTCAAAATAAGAATCAACCATCATTACCGGCCATCCCGGAGAAGATTTAGTGGTATAGATACCATAATCGCCTCCATAGAAAGCCACATTTTCCATTTCATTACCGACATCGAACAATCCGGCTTTGCCCTTACCTATGTATACTGCAATGTAACTAATAAAACAATGTTGTGCATAATGGGTACGCAACGCAACAGCATGCGGATTGCCGTCTTCTATCCGAAGATTAATATTGGACATCGCGCTATAAAATGTACCGGCATTGGCATCACGGGGAGCTGCCCCTTCTTCTACCACTCCACCGGTAAACCAAAACATATATTTCGCTTTTCCCTTATCCGCAGAGGCTTCTTCTTGAAATCCCGGCGAATTCTTGGCAAGAATAAATTCCGGACGTTTTTCCCCATACCCAATCAGGCGAATGGCACCGGGTATATAGATAGTCTTACTGATTTTATATTTTCCTTCGGGAATAAAAAGAATACCAAAGTTCTTTTCCTTCTTCACTTGATTAATCGCTGCCTGCAAGGCATCCGATACATCCATCTTGCCATCTGCCTTTATCGGATAGTTCTCGGGGGTAAAATAAAATGCTTCGGGATCATTGGGTTTCAAAGGATAGATAGAGTTCAGCTCTACCGCATAAAGTTGCCCACAAAATGCTACCAATAACAGCATCCACAAAAGGTTTCTCAGCTTTTTCATAATAAAACTATTATCAAATTAATTATTACAATAAAGGCGCTCTGTTCTTCCAACGGACAGAACGCCTTCTTTTATTAAAACATAAAAAATTCTGCTAAAGCAAACATACGAATTTTATTAATACGTCCACCCTTCTTTAGAAAGGTATAGCAACCAACGGGCTATAATTATAACGTATTGTACCGACATTCGGAATATCCGCTTTCGCGCCAATACGGAAGTAGTAGTTCTTACCAGCATATTTGAAAGAACTCTGGTTGGCAGCGATATCAATTGTCAGCGTATAGGTCTGAGACGAATCTATATCAACCGGAATGCCAAAATCCACCTTATCGGTACCACCGCTCAATCTAAACTTTACAGAATTGCCTACCCACATATCCGAGAAAGCAAATAACTGGAGAGAAGCGAGTTTCTCATCACCCTTTCCGCCTTCCAACGAAAAAGTGGCAACAATCTGATTACCATTCTTCTCAATTTTCGGATTCTTGATGCGAATATAAGGAGTCACCTTGAAATCCTTGGTATTGTCACCCTTCTTCACCACTACATCTTTTTCTACAAAGGCATAGCAGTTGTTGTTTTCCATGCGAATGTCATACGTTGCGGCAAATACCAAATCATTGCGGTATTCGCCCGTATTCATAATTCTCCAGCTTTGGTCTTGCGGATTTTCGAATCCCAATTCCACGACTTTCAATTCACCTCCTTCCTGAACATCCATTCCGACCAGTTCACCGGTCTTGCCATCGATGATAGAACCGTGAATGGAAGCATTGGGGGCTTCGTAATTATCTATTTCACAAGATGTCAATGCAAACAAGCAGCATGAAATCAATAACAATATCTTCTTCATAATCTTCTAAGATTTTAGTATTAATAACCAGGGTTCTGAACTAAGCCATTTGTAGCTGTTCCGGGAATGCTCCGATAATAGGACTGAGCAGTAAAGGTGCGCCCGTTTTGTTTCTCATCGCCGTGGAAATTGGCACGAACAAAGATATACGAAGGCGTATCGGTGCGCAAATCAATCATCGGAACAAGAGCCGAACGCATGCCGCTGTTATAGAATATGTGATTGTCGCGACGACGAACCATATCCCAAAAACGCTTTCCTTCAAATGCCAATTCCACACGACGTTCCTTCAACACATTTTCCAAAGTAAGCGGGATATTGTCTTTGTGGGCGGCACGATGACGAAGTGAATTCAGCAAAGTGGCAGCCTTGGCACGATCGCCCTTGCCGCTTTCGATTACAGCTTCTGCGTAATCCAGATAGATTTCTGCCAGGCGGATGTCGATAAACGGAGTCGTCACAGAGTTATCACGGCTGGAGAGAGAAGAGAATTTCTCTTCTTCCATGTACTTGCGTACAGAAAAGCCGGTAGTAGTATAATTGCCGTTTTCCGAGTTACCAATATTACCAAAGCCCGAATAACCACTCGTACCTTCTGCACCGAAAGCAAAGTAGGTTTTTCCGTCTTTGCCTTGTGCTGCCGAGTTATTATAAACAGCGACCTCCCCGTCGGACTGAACCAGACCACCTTGCATGATGATGGGTACGCCTGCATACGTGGCTCCGGGAACAATGATACTGGCCTGCAAACGGGCATCTTTATTCAGGAACGGGTCAGACAAACTGCCATACCGTATGTAAGGGTCACTGGATTTTATATTACCTGGCAACTGAATATTGGGTACATTGGTTTCTTTACCATCCGTACGTGTTTTGACAGGAGCACTTTTGCCGGTACCGTCATCGGTATAGTCTTCAAACAAATCGACCAAGTCGAGCGTGGGACTGAAACGCCCGTAACGCAAAGCACCCGGATTCACCTGCGCCAGACTGTAGAACAAGGACCAACCATGGCCAGAACGATTGTTATTGACCGAACCGTCTACATAGCCGCGAGCCAACAATACTTCATCCACCGGTGTGGCCTGAATGAAAAGCTTTTGAAAGTTCTCGCGAGCTTCGGAAACAGTTGCCGGATTCGCTCCATATAAAGAACCTCCGTAGTTGCTCAGAATCTCTTCGGCAGCCTCAATACATTCGCCATAGAAATAATCAGCTTCGCTCTTGTCTATGCCGACCAGTTTTTGTGCAACCGCCTCGCCTGCCAGCGGAGCTTTGTCCCAGTATTTTGCCAAAGAAGCGGCAAACAAGGCCGTACGCGACTTCATACCCAATGCACCCCATTTCGTAAATCGGTAGCCATCGCGGCTTGTAGGAAGTTCATTGGCCACTTCACCAAATTCCTTGATAATGAACTTCCACGTATCCGCTTCCGTGCTACGGGGCACCTTCAATGCCTCCGGATTGCCCGGCACGTAGTCGCCATCCTGCACACGGTCGATGATAGGCACACCGCCATAACGCTTGGCCAAACCGAAATAGATATAAGCACGGGCAAAACGGGCCTCGGCAATCATGCGAGTGGCGTCTTCTTGGTTCAAGATGCCTTTCTCCAACGAAGATTTTACCGTTTCTATAAAAATATTCACCTGCCGGATGTCGCTGTAAGGCCAATAGTCAAAACCCTCTGTGATGTCGCCTCCACCTTCGCTGCGTGCCGCTTCGTCGGAGAGGAAAGCAATGTTGGAAGTGCCGTTCACACCGTCGTAGTTACGGGCATTGAACCCCGTATTTGGGCGGAAAGTAAAGTCTTCCATCGGTACTGTGGAATACACATTAGCCAGCAGAGCCTTCATTCCACCATCAGTTTCGGTCAGTCTGTCTCCCGACACCTTGTCGAGAGGTTCCAATTCCAAGAAACTATCACAACTTGAAAATCCTACAAGAGCACAAAGTGCCAAGGCGGATAATATGTTTTTCTTCATAACAATCTAAGCGTTAAAAATTAATATTCAAACCAATGTTATATGCTTTCATCAACGGATAGGCCAAGCTGGCACCCCAGTCGCGTTCTTCACGTTCGGGGTCTGCATCTTTCAGCAAGGAATTACAGAATGTCAAAAGGTTGAAACCATTTACAAAAACACGAAGGTTGCTAATGCCCACCTTACGGGTAAGGTTCTTGGAAAGCGTGTAACCCAATTCCAAGCTCTTCAGACGCAAGTAAGTAGCATTCGGATTCCAGAAAGGAATGGCACCCACACCCCAGCTGTTACCATTGTCTTGCGTACCAGTAAAGTCACGACGCAAAGCGGGGAACTTACCCGATACCCACTGAGTGGAAGGGCTATAAGGGTCGTCGGTAACATTGGCTGTATGCCAACGGTCCATGTACTTCTTCATCAATGTGGGATTGGTTTTAGAACCATAACCGAATACGTCGTCGTTGGCATAGCCGATGACATAGCCGGCAGCACCTTGGAACAGCACATTCAAGTCGAAGTTTTTGTAAGTAAATCCTAAATTCAAGCCAAACTGATAAGGAGGATTGGCTCCGGCACGGCGCGATTCGGGCAACTGGTCTTCGTATGAAATCACCCCGTCACCATTACGGTCGACAATACGGAATGCACCGGGAAGCATCATGGAGTTACCATTGCTACCGCCATAAAGAGGAGCTGTTTCAAATTCGGAGATGGATTGGAACTGTCCGTCAGTCTTCTGAATCCACATACCGCCACCACTATGATTCCACATGCCACCGATAGTACGGTTTTCGTACCCATTCAGAAAACGGTCCATCGAACTCTGGTAAGGAGAGTGTTCCACTTTCAGGTATTTGTAGCGGGTAAACGAATAGTTGGCACTGATGTTATAACCCCAGTCCTTACCAATCTTGCCACGTGTACCGATTTCAATTTCCAAACCTCTGTTCTCTTCCGAATTGATGTTTTCATTAGGAAAGCTTGCACCGAAGGTATTGGGAATATCTTGAAGACGACTTGCCAACAAACCATCGTTGACACGGCGATAAATCTCAACCGTACCAAACAGTTTGCCGTCCCACAAGTCGAAATCCACACCAAGGTTGGTCGTCTTTGTCACCACCCATGACAGGTTGTCAAGAACAACTCCCGGAGCCACCATACCCATCGTCAGTTTGTTGCCATCGAGCACATATCCTAGATTGCCTTGTGTGTATCCGGCTACATATTGGAAAGCGTTACCAGCATCATATCCGCTCTTGCCGTAAGAAGCACGAAGTTTCAAATTGGACACAAACGGCAACTTCCCCTTCATAAACTTTTCTTCCGAAATACGCCATCCGGCACTTACAGAGGGGAAGAAAGCCCAACGGTGTCCAGGTGCATAGCGATAAGAGCCGTCATAACGTCCGACAACTTCCAACAGATACTTGCCCGCAAAGTCATAATTGGCACGCACCAAATATGCCGCCAGACGGGTTTCATTACGATAACCACTGTTGGTTGCCGTGCTGGCATCGGCCTGATTCAATATGTCATTGCTGAAATAACCATCGTACAAACGACGTCCGTACAATTCATCATAGCGGCTACCTGACGCTTCGACAACTCCCGTGACATTTACATTATGCTTGCCAAAACTGTTCATGTAGTTCACCTGCGCACGTCCATAAAGTTTCTGGAAAATGCCCATGGTATTCTGATAACGGTTTTCACCGTAAGTTTTAGTGGGTTGATTGGTAAAGTAATCGTACAACTGATAAGACTTCTGCAACTCGGAGTTGTTGCGGTTGTTGCCATTGAAAGAACCCAGAACTCCGATACTCAAGCCATCTACGAAAGGTACTTTCCACGTCAAATCAACATCTGCCGAATAGTTCACACCCCGATTACGGCGGTAACCGTCTTTGTCGGGATTGACCAAAGCTGCCGCATTCTTACTTTCAGGAGCAATATCCGAATAGTGGTCAGTAGAGCCAATGGCATAAGGACCTACTCCACGGTCATTCACCAACAAGGTCTTGAATGTCCACATAAAGTCTTCTCTAGGGCGTTGTGTCTGATCCCAACGTCCGGCAACTTTTACATTCATAGTCAGTCCTTTGGTCAGTTCGGCTGTCAAATTGGAACGGAAGGTGAAACGTTCGTAATACTGAACGCCACTCTTCAGCAAACCATTGTCCCGATTGTAGCCGGCACTAACGAAATACTTCACTTTGTCACTGCCACCGCGTACAGAAAGGGTGTGATTGGTAGCAAAAGCCAACTTATTCATATACAGGTCAATCCAATCCCAGTCGCGATAACCGTCCACTCCATTCTTATATTTATCCAAAATGTCTTGTGAATAGACCTCGGCTTTCTTTCCGTTGCGGCTCATTTCGTTCTCCATCAGGCGGAACGTGTAGGCATCTACCGTCTCTTCCATACCCGTGGCATGCTTCATTCCGAACAATCCGGAATAAGAGACACGTGTCTTTTCAGAAGCTCCCTGCTTCGTAGTGACGATGATTACACCGTTGGCCGAGTTCATACCGTAGATGGCCGCCGAAGCATCTTTCAGGATGGAGATGTTCTCAATGTCTTCTGAATTGAGCTGGGCAAATTCTTCGTATTCGCGTGTCACGCCATCGATAACAATCAACGGATTGCCACCGCCACGAATGCTGATCATGTTGTCGAACGTACCCGGTTCACCGGTTTTCTGACGAATCATAAGTCCCGGCATCTTACCTTGAATGTTATTGATAAGGTTTTCGCTTTTGGTAGTCTGAATTTTTTCCGAGGAAATGGCAGTCACTGCACCCGTCAATGATTGTTTCTTCTGTACGCCATAACCAACTACCACTACTTCCTCCAGTACTTCTGCATCTTCTGCCAATACGATTTTGAAAGAAGTTTTGCCTCCGACACGGATTTCCTGAGTCTTATAGCCCACATAACTTACAACAAGGGTAGCATCCCGCTCCACATTATTCAACGTAAAATTTCCATCTACGTCGGTAATGACTCCGTTGCTGGTACCTTTCACTAGGATACTGGCACCGATAACCGGCTCACCGGTTGCATCGACCACAGCACCTTTCACCGTCGCAGCCTGCAAAGTCGTCTGTACTTCATCAGCTCCTATAGCTTTATCATAAAGGATTATATTACGGTCCAACACCTTATAGCCTATATTAGTCCCTTTGAATACATCGTTCAGAACCTTAAATATCGTTTTGTTATTTGCCCGGACCGATACACGACGTCTCACATCAATCTGCTTGTTGTTGTAGAAGAAAACGAATTCAGTACCCTGTTCCAATTCCGTCAGTACTTCATCAACGGTCTTGTCCTCAAGAGTAATGTTTACCATTGTTTTTTGAGCATAACCATCATTGGCCAAAGCCATACCAACCAAGCAAAACAACATAAATAATGTGCATCTCATAGCAAGAGGAATTTTTTTCATGCATCTCATCAGGACACTTTTTGCCCTAAATGATTGGATACAATAGTGTTTTTTCATAATTTTGTATTGATTTCTAGTGAAAAAATAAAGTTACTTTATCTGTCGCCAAACAGATATTTAAAAGTTACTGTGTTTCATGCAGGAAAATGCGCCAACATTTTCCTGCATGTTTTTTTAAACGGACTTGTGCTTCATCATACTACTTTTTAAAGGGTTAATAAACTTCTATTACTTGTCTCTCGGCATTCACATCGCCATCCTCAACAAATCTGAAATGAATGTTCGAGGATATTCGGAAATGCTCCAATATACGTTCCAGACGTTGCTTAGTAAATGTAGCCGTAAAAGAACTCTGCTTCAATGAAGCCTTTTTCAGAATAAACTCCACATTGTATCTTTTACTCAGACTCTTCAATATTTCTTCAAATGGAGTGTTTCTGAAAATCAAGTATCCATCTTTCCAGCTTGTTTCCACGTCTACATTGGCTTTTTCCACAACGACCTTTTCCTGTACTATATCATAGACTACCTTTTGCCCCGGCTGCATCATCACGTCATTCCTCCCGCCATTATTTACATAGGAGAAACTGACTTTACCCGAAACCAAGGTGGTCTGCACCTTCTTGCTCTCTTTATAGGCCTCTATATTGAACTTCGTTCCATGTACCACTATCTTGGATTTGTTCAACGTACCGACGATGAACTTCTTTTCATCTTTTGCCACGGAAAAGAAGGCTTCACCCACTAACTTCACTTCCCTTTTATCATCGGCAAATTGGGAAGGATACCGCAACAATGACGATGAGTTCAAAACGACTTCCGTTCCATCCGGCAATTCAACAGAGGTAGTCATTCCCGGATTTGTCCTGACCTCCATCATCTGTATCTCTTGCCCATCTCTACTCCAATAAAGGATAGACCACGATATCACCAAAGGAATGAATAAAATGGCGGCCGCCCGTTGCATCCCTCTAAATAATACCTGATACCTATTGACTTTTTTCCGCTCCATCTTCCGATGTACATCCTCCAGAGCTTTCTTTACATCCAGCCTGGATGAAATCTGCGCCATGTCCACTGCCAGACCGATTGTCTGAACCTGCCGGGCTATCCTGCTGTTCTCTTCGGATGCCTCCAACCATTCCTCTACCAGAATAGTTTCGTCCTCCGTCGTATCTCCTTCATAATACCTAAGAAGCAAATTTTCCATTCCCTCTCTTTTTACCATATTCTTTATTGCTAGCTTTAACTATAAGACTAACGAGCAAGAAGAACTCCTAAATAAAAAGCTAAAAATATTTATATACTTAGAGTATAATAAGAAAAAAAACTATTTTTGCCCAACAATAATGAACCACCACCATGAAAAATACACCATCAGAAGATACATCTTTATTATTTGCCATGCAGAGAGGAGACAGAAATGCTTTTGATATGTTATTTCAGAAATATTACTCTGTACTCTGCACTTATTGCTATCGTTTCGTCCGGTTGGAAGATGCAGAAGAGATTGTCCAAGATGTCATGCTATGGCTCTGGGAAAACCGTGAAAGACCCGTTATTGAATATTCGCTCAAGCAATATCTGTTCAAAGCCGTCTATAATCGTTCCATGACCCGGATTACCCAGAATGAAGTGAAACAACGCGCAGACGCAGCTTACTATGAACGAATGGTCACCATGCTGCAAGAGGTAGATATCTATCAAATCAACGAATTAAGTAAACATATACAAAGGGCTATCAACGAACTGCCACCTACTTATAGAGAAGCTTTCATCATGCATCGTTTCCAGAATCTGAGTTATAAGGAAGCTGCCGAGCTGCTCAATGTTTCTCCTAAAACCGTAGACTACCGCATCCAGCAGGCTTTAAAGATATTAAGAGTTAAGCTGAAAGATTACTTGCCACTGATGTTGATACACCTGCTTACTTCGCATTAGTGTCGTACCCAAGCGGAATACCCCCATACCTTGCAGACTACATATAGGGACTCATCCCTAAAGAGTATAGGACTGAATGATCAAAACACCCGGATGTATTGCCCTAAAACATCCGGGTGTTTTAATGGAAAAGATACGGATGTTGTAACCTTTCAGTATACGAGTCAAACTGGTTCAGTCCTGACAAGAAATACAATGAGTCCCTATACATTCCATGTTCATTAATTATTCTAAAAAAGGTTAGGGAAAAACCCGGCTCGCCGGTCATATAAGAAAAAAGCAACAAAATTATTATCATAACCTCAAAATGCACAGAATGAAAAAATTGATTACCCTATTGCCAGTACTTGTGTATGCCCTCCATGCACAAGCACAATTTTCAGTGACAGCCCATCAGGAAGGATGGGACAATATTCCTCCGCAAGCACAAAAGCCGGGCTTTTTCTTCCAGCAATCCGTATTTGCCAATATGGACGGAGATGAAGCCCTCGAAGAAGTAATGCTTTTCGGACGGGACAACGGACACTATCCCACTTTCGACCTATTCAAAGCATACTATGTAATCGTCGATAACTATACTAAGGAAATCCAATATATCTCCGACGAGATTTATGTCACCGACAAGTACAATCTCCTTGTAGAAGACCGCAACAATGACGGTATCTCCGAACTCTACATATTCTACTTCAAAGACGGAAAGTTCAGTGTAGACGAACAAGGCTACAATCTGCGCGCAACACGCTGCTATGACCGTATAGAATGGAACCCAACTGGCAAAAATTTTAAATCTTCCGAAAAATGAGAACAAGACTGACACTTATCCTGGTGCTCCTTATTTATATAGGGATTGCCACGCACACGCACGCACAGCAAAAGAAAGTAATCAAAACCATGATGATAGCCGGTCAAGACGGCAGCCATTACTGGCAAGGCGCCTGCGAAGCCATGAAGCAGATATTGGAAAACAGCGGAATGTTCAAAGTGGACTTTGCCTTTACACCTGACTTTGGTGGAGACATCGCTACCTTCAAACCCGATTTCCACCAATATGATTTAATCGTCATCAACTACGGCGGAGCTACATGGACAGAGTCCGTACGCAAGAAATTCGAGAAATACGTTGCCGATGGAGGTGGTGTCGTAGTGATACATTCTTCCGTCGTCCCAATGGCCGACTGGAAAGAATACAACGAGATAATAGGCATGGGAGCTTGGGACGGACGAAACGAAAAAGACGGTCCTTATCTGCACTGGAAAGACGGGTAGTACGTCTACGACTACTCTCCGGGGTATGCCGGCTACCACGGATTGCAGCACGAAACCGTCATAGAACACCGCGCTCCCCACCATCCTATCCTGCAGGGATTGCCACCTCAATGGAAACACTTCAAGGACGAGATATATACCCGCCTTCGCGGTCCGGTAAGGAACATGGAAATATTGGCCACCGCCTACGAACGCGGACGTCATGAACCACTGATGTGGACAGTAAGCTATGAAAAGGGTCGCATATTCGTCGACCTCCTGGGACACTGCGGCAACGACCCGAACATGATTTACTCCATGCGCTGCACCGGTTTCCAGGTGACTTTACTCCGGGGATGCGAATGGGCTGCCACTGGCGCCGTCACCCAAGAAGTTCCGGCAGATTTCCCGCTGAAAGATACTTATACATTACGTCCGGAGTTCAAGGCTCCTTTTCATGCTTACCCTGAAACCAAACACTGAATACCATGAAATACATCATTCGAACACTGTTGCTAGCATGCTGTTACATGCATGCACAAGCACAAGTTCCGTGGAAACCCGATACGGAACTGGAGAAACAATTACAGCAAAGCAATCATGTACACCGTATAATGAAAGCCAACCCAGCACACGCCGGACTGACGCGCTGGGAAAAGAAAGAGGTCTTGAAAAGCAGGGTACTCCCTCTTGCAGAAGATTTCGGTTCTTTGCGCCACACCGGACCCGGAACCATACATATAGACCAGAAAGTTACTGTTTCGGGTAAAGGGAGTATACGCCTGGACACTCCTGCCTCCCTGGGCAAGAAGAATCCAACGAACCGGAATTACGCCACTCCGGAGATTATCCGTCCCCTCGACCGGGAAGACTTGCGGGAATACAACCGCTTTTCCGTTTGGGTATACGTGGATGCACCGGGCGTTTATCTGACCTTTGCCGGATTCACCCTATATAATGAAGGAGAAAAAATCATGCCGACTCCCGGACGCTTCGAAGGACAACACTTTGAAACAGTCTATCCTAACAAATGGCAGCACATCATATGGGAGATACCGGACCTATACCGTGACTGTGTCACCGGCTTTTCGGTAAACATCATGCTGGCGGGTGCCCCTGCTGGAGCCAGCGAGCACATGAGCCTATATATAGACGACATGCGCATCGAAAAGGTAGAAGTGGAAAACAGCAAGGGATTCGACCTGCGAAAAGGTGCAATGGCCTACTGCCACAGCGGATACAAGCCAGGAGCACGCAAGCAGGCTTTGGTACAGAACGTGAAGGAAAAAACTTTCTGCCTGCACGATGCCGCCACGGGACAAATTGTTTATCAAGCTACGGGCAGCCCTCTGAATCAAGACAAGAAGCAGGACAAGGGATTTCTGGTACTGGACTTCAGTAGTTTCAATACACCCGGGCAATATTACCTTTCCATTGGCGACGTGCAATCAAAACCTTTCCCTATCGGAAATGATGCCTACCTATCCACTGCCTGGCACACGCTAAACTTCTTCTTTTCCGAACGTTGCGGTTTCGACCAGCCCGGCATTCATCAGGAATGCCATCAGGATGTATTCGCCTATCACCCCGACGGGCGAAGCATGAGCGTTACCGGAGGATGGCACGATGCTGCTGACCTGACCCAAGGAACGGGAAACACAGCCGAATCGTGCATCGCCCTCCTCGAAATGGCCGGTGCCGTACAAGGCAAAGACAGCATCTTCTACGAACGCCTACTGGAAGAGGCACGTTGGGGAGTGAACTGGATTCTGCGTACCCGCTTCGGCGACGGTTACCGACTGGGCGGACTGATTATCGGCATTTGGACAAAGAATATCCGTGGAGACAAAGACGACATGCAGACAGAAGCGCGAAACACGCCTACGGACAATCTGAAAGCTGCTTCCTGTTGCGCACTCGCCGCTCCCCATTTTGAAAAGAAGGACCCGGTATTTGCACGGTGGTGCCGGAACAGTGCCATTGAGGACTTCCAATTCGCTATCGACCTGCTGGACACGGAAAGAACAGAAAAGAACGAAACCGAGCTCTGTGCCCTGACCACCGTCACAGCCATGCGTTTATACCGCCTTACACAAGATACTTACTATCTGGATTGGGCGACCCGACTGGCACGTACCGTCATGGCCGGCCAACAGCTGGAAAAGCGCACCGACTGGAAAATCCCCCTGCGAGGCTTCTTCTATGAATCTTCCCAAAAGAAACGCATTCTGGCTTATTATCATCAAAGCCAAGAACACTTGATGGCAGAAGGACTCTCAATGCTACTGACAGAAGCCCCCACCCATCCGGACGCCCCGTTGTGGCAGGCATCTTGTGAAGCCTATGCCGACTATCTACGCAGGATTTCACAACTGATTGAACCTTATGGCATACTGCCAAGCGCTGTATATGAAGTGGATAATACCAATTATAAAAATCTGTACCACGAAGGCGAGCAGGTAGGGCTTCCCAGCTTGGAAGAATACAATGCACAAGTGCGCAACGGTATCCCTCTCTCACAGAATTTCTACCTGCGCCGTTTCCCCGTTGCCTACCAGTTCAGGGGATTCCACGCCGTTGTCATGGGCAAAGCCAAGGCTGCCTTTATCCTTGCACGCCTATTCAATGATAAAGTACTAAGGGATATTGCAACCCGCCAGATAGAGTACATATTGGGCTACAACCCTTTTGCCATGAGTACCGTTTATGGAGACGGATATGACTACCCGCCACTGTACGGAGCCTATGCCGGGGATGTAGTGGGAGCCGTGCCCGTAGGAATCGAAACATTCGAAAATGATGACGAGCCCTATTTCCCTATGCAGAACAACTGTACCTATAAGGAAATTTGGACGCACACCACCGCACGCCTGATGTGGTGCGTAGCAGAACTCTTCAAATAATCAACTTATCATTCATTCCACAAATCAGGAATCGCCCCATGTCCATGAGCATTTTCCGGGATATTCAGTAAATGCCCCCAAAAAAATAATCAATGGCATGTGTAAATGACTATTTTTTCGTTTCACATGCCATTTTCATTATCCTTTCTTCCTTGGATGTTCCAAATAGCTCCGTATGGGCATGAGGTTTCGGGAGCCCCCATAGGCTGCTCTATTTTAGAATATAGCTTTATGTCACGCAGCTTTAGCCTGTCTGTTTTTGTTTTCTCCGTCATCAATACGGCGTTCGATGTATGTATCCCGAGAAATATCCATAGGATTTCCGTTTTCCTGTTCCGTGCCTTGACCTTTGTCAGGGAGTAATGCTGGTGGTGTGTACCGAAGCTACCGGCCAGACGTGTTGCACGCTCCCGGCTGAGATGAGAACGTAGTATCTGCCGCAACTGCTCATCCTTTGCCGCAAGATAGGACGGACATAATTCCGGTCTATGCGGACTATGCGGACACATATATTCTTTCCACCGTCAAAAAACTGTTTCTGCTGTACGAACACCTTGCGTATGACAGAGAGGCGTCGTTGGTTATCAGGAGTATACATGAACCGCTACCCATGGGGGAATTCTGCTCATCTGTCTGTCGGAGAAGCTTTCCAAGCAGGTTTATACCGGTGGGATATGTGGCTTTCGTAACAGGTTATATCGGTCAGACATACATACAGATTGCCCAGATAGAGACCCCAATGTTTGGCAAGCACAACCTGAAGGGAATCAACATCCAGTTTACCGGCAAGTTCCTGACGGATGGCACTTACAATCTTATAATTGGTTATCGAACGGGAAAGAGCAATCAGAATACCGCAGAACAGCTAGAAGTGGATATTCCCGTTGAAATGTTCCGCCAGGTGGCGGTTTGACAATCCGGTATAAGATTTCAGGACCATCAGAGCTATTTTGCCACTAGCAGAAAAATAGCTTTTCCTACCCAAAGGGGAATCTTTAAGAACCATCTCTTTGGCAAGGAATGAAAATGGGAAAAGTGAGTGAAGACGACCTAATTCACTGCATGCAAAACTTTTCTGATAGTTTTGCAGAATATCAAACTCTGTAAAGCCTAACGTAGGCTGAATCTCAATTATATTTCGTATCTTAACCATATCCACTGAAAAAGAATTTCCCCCGCTTGGGCTGCCAAACCTGAAATTTTGGGGAATATCCAAAGATACAAAAGAGCCAACTAACTCGCAATGGATTAGTTGGCTAATTTTTATAACATTTTCTGAGTATCCCCACTTATAGCCCGTCACCTTATCACTTCATCGCATACCGCATCCTGGAAAGCACGCGCCTTAGCTCCCGAAAGAACATTTTGATTCATAATGGCAAAAGCAACCTCATGTCCGTTTGCCATACGCAAATAACCCGCCAGACAATTAATAGCTGTAAAAGAACCTGTCTTGGCATGTACATTCTTATAAGAAGGAGTTCCGCGTTTCATACGATACTTTAATGTCCCATCGACTCCACCAATAGGCAAGGCCTTATATAGTTTCTGGAAAACATCCGTACGGGAATAGGCAAACTTCAGAAAAGAAACCAGCAGATCCGGAGAAATATAGTTATAATTGGAAAGTCCGCAACCATCCGCCAGATTGTAGCGACCAACGTCCTCACCCAAAGCCTTTACTTGTTTACGGATAGCGGAGAGTCCGTCTTCATCCGAAATCCTCTTCTTTCCGGTGGTTTGTGCACCCAGGCGACAGAGTAAAGCCTGCGCATTCAGATTATCACTTTCTTTCATTATCTGATTGACAACATCCTGAATAGAGGTTTCAAACAGGGCCATTTGTACCGAAACACTATCTTTCAGCAATTCATTAAAAGAATAGTCGTCAGGACAACTGATACCTTTTGCCCGCAAACGCTCAAGAAAGGTATGCATAAAGAAATCTTGGGAGGAATAGATATTAACCGTACCTATCCGCTTACTTTCCACATTTCCTTTTACAACTACGTTGTTACCATTCTGTAGCCAATCCCGAGAAACCCCGAAACGTCCGACAGCAGGAGTACGGGATTTGGTTTCATTCGTTACGGTATAATAAGAAGAGGCAGGAACACAATCGAGACTTGCCAAGTGACCCCGTTCGCCGGGAGAAGCCGTAACAGTGACCAGACCTTTATTCAGCATCAATGGCGAAAGATAAGGTTGATAGGAGGCAGGTGTATCATCCCAAGCCCAACCGCTTCCCCAATAAATGGAGTCTTTCATAGAAACATCTCCATATACATGGCCCGATATCACCGAGAACGGGAAACGACTTAGCGCATTTACCAATGAATCCAGAGCTTCATCATCAAATTCAGGGTCATATCCGCCCACAACATACAAATCACCTTTCAGCGTATCTTGTTCAATCACGCCCTGATACCATACTTCTGTTTTAAAAGGATCATCCGCATCCGGGTGGGCAAGGGCGGTAATAGTAGTCAGCAGTTTCATAGTAGAAGCCGGACGAGAGAGCTTATCCGCCTGATAAGTGTATAAAGACTTCCCGTCAGTCAGGTCGTATATGGATATACCAACGTTGGAACCAGCAGGAAGTTGATATTTAATCAAGGTATCCAGGCGGGAAGAAAGGCTCTTAACAGTCGTATTTTGTCCCCATACGGTTACAGGAATAAACAAAAGAGAAAGAGCAAGAGACAACAGATATTTTTTCATGTTTATCGAGTTACAACGCTTCTTTAAAAATCTCTGAAACCGTGGGATGCGGGAATACTATTTTCTTCCAGGCTTCGGTAGTCAGTTTCAGTTCGATAGCCATACCTGCCAGGGTGATAATTTCAGAAGCCGGATTACCCAATATGTGTGCTCCCACTATGGTCTCATCATCTGCTATCAGAAGTTTACAAACTCCGTTCACTCCTTCGTTCTCAGCAACAAAACGACCGGAGTAAGCCATCGGGAGTTTTACAACACGGTAATTAATACCTTTCATTTGCAAACTTTCTTCCGTCTGCCCTACTCCTGCAATCTCCGGATTGGTATATACCACACCGGGAATTGCCCAATAACTCATGACATCTTTCTTGCCAAGTATCGTATGTACAGCTACTTCTGCCTCACGAACAGCTGTATGTGCCAGTAAAGAATAACCTGTCAGATCACCACATACATATACTCCCGGAGCAGAGGCTTGCATCTGTTCGTTTGTACAGATATTCCCTCTTTCCGTTCTTCGTAATTCCAGATTCTCCAACCCGAAACCTGTCGTTATCGGACGGCGACCTACACTCATCAATAGTTTCTCGGCAAGCACGCTGCCTGTACCTTCTGCATTCTCATAATTAACCTGCACTTGTGGCTTCCCGTCTTCGGAAGAAGCCTCAGCAAGAGATACGACCTTCGTACTAAGCATAAACTTGATTCCACGTTTTGCATATTCCACACGCAGAAGAGCGGAAAGCTCTTTATCCATGCCTCCCAGGATTTCATCAAGCATTTCGATAACAGTGACCTGTACGCCCAGACTATTAAAGAAGGAGGCAAACTCTATACCGATTACTCCACCACCAATAATGGCAAGTGAAGCAGGAAGCTCCTTATTATCTAAAGCATCGCGGTGCGTCCAGAAGGGTACAGTATCCACTCCGGGAATAGGGGGAATGAATGTTTCCGAACCGGTGCATAAAATCAGATTCTCGCACTCATAAGTCTCAGCACCACACTGCACAGTATTCTCATTGATGATGGTAGCTTCTCCCTGCACGATATTCACTCCGTGGGCAGTCAGCTTACCTTTAACGCCCAACACCAGTTTACGCACCACTTTCTGTTTACGGGCAATTATCTTCGGCAAATCAAATGAGACTTCGGAAACAGCGACTGCATATTTGGAAGCATGACGCGCAGCATCATACGTTTTTGCCGAATACAATAAAGTCTTGGTAGGGATGCAGCCTTCATTCAGACAAACTCCACCTAAACTTTGCTTTTCAAACAACACTACGCTTAGTCCGGCTTTCCCGGCAGCTTCGGCAGCAGTATATCCCGCAGGACCTCCACCGATAATGGCAACTTGGTATTTCATAGTTTCTATTTATTTATAGGTATATTGCAACTCAAGACCAGGATTCTTTTCTTTAAGTGCGGCTATCAGCCCTTCCGGGTCAGCAGGAGTAATCGGGAAAAAGCCTTTCTTCAATCCATTTTGATACCTGACCACCATCTGGCGGACGCGCCATTGCCATCCTTTGGCAGACGGGTTATAGAGGATACAGTTCACTCCGATCGCCTTCTGAGATATACCGAACACTGTCTTCACCCAAAGGTCTCCATTTTCTTTAATGATATATTTCCTTTGGTAATTACTAATCAGAAAAGGAATAGCCACAATGAATCCACATAAGACAGACGCCTCTTTCAGCAACAGGTATGTACCGCACATAAAAGTAAGAACAAATACTATTACCCATTTTTCAGTAGTAGTCATACCTTTGGATTTGAATATTTTTTCCATATATACAAGGGTTATTTGTAAACTGCCTGCAAGTTAATAAAAACCTCTCTTATCTGCACAAAAGAATTATCCTTTCTTTATCTTTTTCACCGTACGCTTCATCTTTAAAGCATATAAATTCAGTTCTATCGAAGATTCGGTTTCTGTTGTATCTCCCTTCTCTTCTACAGACAATAATTCGTGAAGTAACTCGCTACTGCGTTGGGTCAATGTTTTCTGTTTATCTTCATCTACTTCAGTTGACAAAATATTTAGATTACGGGAGAGTTCTCTTAAATGAGCAAAAGACTCTATAATGGCAAGAGTCGTAGCCGTAGCACGAGGACTTTTCAAAACAGTGGCAAGCATGTAAAGACCTTTTTCGGTAAAGGCTTTAGGGACTGCACGTACTTTAGGGGATAAATTTGCGGTCGAAAGTTTCGACCGCAAATACCGTATCTCACTTTCATTCAATTCAATGATATAGTCCTTGGGGAATTTATCCAGATTATTCCTCACCGCTTCATTCACCCGCTTCGTTTCTACTCCGTACAGCGTTGCCACATCTCTGTCCAGCAAAACTTTCTGTCCTCTCAGTTCTATTAAGCATGGCTTCTATTTCCTGCTCTCTGATTACTTGTAATTCGTTTTCCATACTTTATATGTATTTTGTTGATTTAAAGACCTACAAGGTACAACTAATATTCTACAAAAAGTCCCCCCCTTATCTTTTTCTTACTAAAAAAACATACCTTTGTTTGCAGTATTTCCCAATAAAAATACGTCTATAAACAAAAGCTATTTTAAACTAACGAAACTAGAGATACATGAAACGAATGAACGTACTCCAAATGCTAATATTCTCCATTGTCATCCTTTTCTGCGGAACAGCCTGTGATAATGAAAATGATGAACGTTTCTCTTCTACGGAAGAATTTACTGTTGAAGGCGATGCAAACTCCATAGAGATCCCGATGACCAGAACCAACTGGATTGTGGCTTCCGTCATGTATCCGGACGGAGGCATCATGACAGATGAAAACGGATATCCCCTGAAGCTGGAGGGTATGGGCACCGTACGCTTTCATTGGGGCAGCATCACCCGCGACAAAGCGAAATCCCTTATTATACACCTGAATGACAACTTTGCAGGAGAAGAACGCAAATTAATTATCAAACTGAGTACCGAACAAGGACTTTACTCAGAGCAAATATTCATCCAGCAGAAAGTATGCACCAATTACTATCAGATAGAATCCATCTCTTACTATCTGGATGAATTTGATGGAGTAAGAGAAGCCGGAACAGAACCTTGGGGAATCACTTGGATAGACAGAACCGGTAGTGGAGAAGAAATAAAGAAAACCACCGTTTTTCCTTTCTACAATGCTTTTACTGAGTATTACTTCGGCACCAACACCGGCGAATATCCCAAGGAATGGATGAATCCCGAAGGAAAAAGCCGCCTTGTGGATATGCCGGGAAGTATTGTAGACGGACAGATCATTCTCGAACAAGAGAAGCAGATATACACCGACAGAGGAATGTACAGAGGTGAATTAAAAGATATTAGCTTCGAAAAGGACCTGGTCAGTATGAAACAAAACAGGTATTATGCTGATGTTTATTATAAAGCCTTGCAAGTTAGTTACAGCATGACCTTGTCAAGACCCGGCAGTGACACAAAGAAAATCATTACAGGGAAACTACTAAAGAAATACCCTTATGATTGTTCGCCTATACAACATGAGGTCAGCGACCTGCCACCGGAAGATGCATAGACGGTAAGTTTTCAACAATCTCCTCCCTGCTTACTGTAGGAGGTTGCTTTTCCGCTAACTTACGACACACCAATCTGCCTATTTTCAAAGCATCTTCCTCTGATGCAAAGGTGATCTTCTCACCTATGGCAGGTATATAAGGTTGATAAATCAGTGTATCTATCCCGTAAACCACTACATACCCATATCCCCCCTTTACTTGCATAGAGCGGCAGGATAATTTTTCTCCGGCGGCATTCGTGCAGCCGAAGAAACAAGAAAGGCATACTGCCACCAGAGACAGTACACCAATCTTCACAATAAACACTAGCTTCATAAATCACAAAAACACTAATCAACATCTTCCTGCTCATAGGGCAGGAGTTCATAAACATCATCAAAATAGCTGGTTCCCGAAGCCCCCGTCAACACAAAGCCACGCTTGCCCGTAGAGAAAGATACAGCATAGGCACGCGACGAACCTCCTGAACTTACATTGTGCACATTCGTAAGCGGCGTATAATCATCATCGGAGTCACCATACCACAAATCCTCATCAGGATCATACACCCAATAATCACTGGTCACGCCACTACGGGTTCCGGTAGCAATATACCCTCTTCCATCTATCACGAAAGATACAGTACCTAAGCGCGCTATAGCATAATCATCATCATAATCTTCATCGCTATTAGTATTGGCAATGTCACGCAACTGAGTCCAGTTGTCACCATCAAATTTCCATAAATCATCAACCAGCGTGTTATTGTTCTGTCCACAGCAGACATAAGCCACATCATCTATAACGAAAGCCGTACCATACCAACGCTTGTATCCCCCGAATCCATTTACAATTTCCCATTGTTTTCCGGCAGCGGCATTAGGATTAAAGCGATAGAAATCTTTCAGATAATTATCATTGAACCCCGTACCCACATAACCGTACCCTCCGATTGAGAAAGCCAATGCACCGAGACGTACACCACCGCCAAAGTCATCCCTCTGCGTCCAGGTATTCGTAGCGGGATCATACTCCCAGGTATCTGCCAGATATGTGGGCTCGGTCTTCTGAATACCGGTAGTAATGTATCCTTTGTCATTCAAGGCAAACGAAGCCGCACTATGGCGTCCCGCTGCCGCATCGGGCATATCGGCACATTGTGTCCAATAATCTCCATCCATATTGTATTCCCAAAGGTCTTTCAGATATGTCTTATTCGACCCACGATAGCCACAACACAGATAACCTTTATTTCCAATGGTGAAACTGCTGGCCTGTCCCCGCGCTACACCGTCCAAGTCCGATCTTCTCATCCATACACCCTGTGTGTATTCATCGTCGTCCGTACAACTGCCAGCCAGGCATCCAACCGCCAACAGTATCATTCCAAATAATAGTCGATTCATTTTTCTCAGAACTTATTTTGATTTACTATATTTTTGGTAGCAAAAGTAGGCTACAGGTACTTCATCAACAAATATAACCGACAAACGGCATTAAATTTCCGGTAAATACCTTTACCGATAAAACCTGCCCGATAGCCGATTTTAATAGGAAGATATAGAAGTTTCATTTTCCTTTGCGACGAAATATTATGAGTTACAATGAAAAAGTTATTGTATAGTCTGATTATAATGATCGCCGCCATCTGTGCTTGCCAGGATGAAAATTCAGAATTAGGACAAAGTCTGGTGAGTAGTTCTTTCTATAATGTATATGTAGATACTTGTACGGTGGACATCAGTACCATTCTTATGGACTCCATAGAGACCAGGGGAGACAGTATTTGTCAGCTGGGACACTATAAGGATGCCTCATGGGGTGAAGTCTCCGCCGCTTACTATGCCGAATACTCTAAAAACAGCTTTACCCCCAACGAGGATTATAGTTACAGCTTCGACTCGTTAGTACTGAGGATGACACCTTCCGGCAACTTCTGGGGCGATACCTTAACACAGCAACGAATATCTGTTTACCGACTAAAACAAGCCATCTATCTGGACGATGACGAAGATTTATACAACAGTACTATCCTGCCTACCGAAAGTATGCCTTTGTTCACTTTCACTTTCACTCCGAGCCCCGGACGAAAGAAGGAGTTAGAAATACGCCTGCCCGATGAACTGGGGAAAGAGTTACTGAATGACCTCGTAGCAGAAGAAGACTATTTCGACAGCCAGGATAAGTTCAAAGAAAAGTTCCCCGGACTGGCACTCATAGCCGAAAACAACGGAGAATGCGTCACCGGATTTATAGTGAATGATTCATCCATGGCCATCACCCTGCACTATAAGGAAGTGGCTAGTCAACATACGGAAAAAGAGCTGACCTTCAGTGTAAACACTGATTATGCCTACACCAGTATCCGCCACGATCGCACCAGTACCCCTCTCGCTACCATGGAAAGCGGAATAGAGAACCTTATTCACTCCGGCAGCTTGGGCAGACGGGCATATATGCAGGGATTGACGGGATTCTATAATCAGATAGAATTCCCCCATCTGAACAATTTGCAGGATGCAGGAGAAATTGTTTCCATAGAAAGCGCCACACTCTACCTCTATCCGCTGTCCGGAAGTTATAACAAGCTAAACCAACTACCGAAAGATATACGCCTTTACATCACAGATGAAAACAATGTATTGGAAGATTATGTATACGGCAGTGATGGTGTTACGGTACAGACCGGAAACCTGACAGTGGACGATATGTTAGGGCGGGATACTTATTATTCCTTTGACGTAACCGAATTTATCCGCAACAACTTCGGTACGTGGGGCATAAAACGGCAGAAGCTACTCCTGAGTCTACCAGAGAATGAAATGACAATGACTTTCAATCAAATAATCTTCACCAACGACCCCGACCAGGAGAGACAATGTAAATTAGATATCAGATTTAAAATATACAACGAAAAATGAAACATTACCACCGGATTCCCCTTATGCTGTGCAGCTTCTGTGCAGCAAGCCTCTCTGTCGTAGCCCAAAACAACACCAACCTGCCCACTTCCATGTATGGAGTGGGTGAACTGAGTACCAGTGACGGTGGACGTTATGCCGGAATGGGCAATATAGGTATTGCTCTGAACAGAACCGGATTCCAAAATACTCTGAACCCGGCAGCCATCACCCGAATGGATAGTACCTGTTTCATATTCGATGTCGGTGCATCGGTTTCATCTGCCCGTTATTCCTTTCAGAATGATCACAGCTCCAGCTTTATGGGCAATCCCAACCGCTTCAGCATAGGGTGCCGCATCTTGCCACGCTGGTATGCCATGATAGGCGCTGCGCCCTATAGCAGCGTAGGCTACATGATTCAGACCGAAGAAGAAGTGGAAGGTATGCCCGGAAGTTATACCTATTCCTTATTTGAAGGATCGGGAGGATTATACCGTTGTTATCTTACTAATGCCTTTGCATTGACCAAACGCCTGTCCGTTGGCGTAAATCTGGGTATCATACTGGGAACGGTAACCCAAAGCGAAACGCAAGAAAGTGCCATTGTGGAATACGAATCTTCCAAGCGTGCCTTTTATGCAGACTTCGGAATACATTATGAATTCAATACCACCGGCAGTCAGAAGTGGGCGGCAGGACTTGTGTTTGCCCCCTCCAGGTCAACCACGAAAACAATCTGACTTATAGCAATTCTTCCACCAGTGAAGGTGTCGATAAGAGTTATCATAGCCGGACGCAATATTTACCGATGCACATCGGCACCGGAATATCAATGACTACCGAACGTTGGGTGGCTACCGCCGATTATAATTATCTGGATTGGAGCCGTAATACCTCATCTTACACTTCCATAAAATACGAAAACCAGCACAAGTTGAACATCGGGGGAACCTATATTACCAATCCACGCCTCCCCCGCTCCACTGAATTAATGGGTGGAATAGGTTTAAGTAATTCGTATATAAATCTGCGGGGTGGAAAGATGCAATATCTGGAAGTGAGTGCAGGAGCAAGTTTTCCTATCCGGTACTCCTATCTTTCATTGGGTGCCACCTGGCGGAAACAGATCAACTCACGCAGTAGTCTGATGCAGGAAAGCCGATTTAGCGTAAATTTGAATATTACGTTTGGAGAAAGAATATCACGGTCAAAATTGAGGTAAGGGAATAATATTCTTCTGACGGGTTATGAACTAAGAAACAGGATAGCGGTGTATATTATTTACAAATGATATATATTCCTAAAATAATCGTATACTGAACCTAATTCAGTCGTATAGTGAATGCCATTCAGTCGTATACTTAATAGGGTTCAGTCGTATACTGAATAGGGCATGGTTTAACAATGCTGATAATCAGAAAGTTACAAAAGCCCACATTGCTATTGATAAATTCTGACAAATCCCTGCGATATATAGCGCAGCTACTTTATCTCCCTATCACTTTACCACCTTATCACTCTTTTATTCCTTTCTGTATCATATGAGTCAATTTCGGCAACGAACATTGAAACAGGCTAAAGGACAGAATAGTCAGAAATATAGTTTTTCAACTTCTTCCGGTACACCTCTCCGATAGGGATACTTCTTTTATCCAGAGCAATTTTACTGCTCTCTATGATACGTATGCAATCTTTACGAATAATAAACGAGCGGTGCACACGTATAAATTCATCAGAAGGTAATCTCTCCTCCATATATTTCATTGTACACAGGCTCAGTACAGGCTTTGGTTCATCTTTACTATAAATCTTCACGTAATCGCCCAACCCTTCGATATAAGATATTCTGGATATATCCAGACGGAAAATGCGATTGTCGGACTTCACATAAATCACTTTAGGCATTTCGGACTGTGATGTATCGGCCTGAGACTTTTCGGGAACGACAGTAAACGACATCCCTGTTTCACCTTTCAGGCTGAACCAGCGCGAAGCCTTATTCACCGCTTCAAAAAAGACAGGAAAATTGATTTCAGATATCAGATAATCCAATGCATCCAAGCGGAAGCACTCGGCGGCATACCGGGGGGTATCTGCAATAAAAATGACACGGGTGGACGGAGAAAGCAGTTTACTGAATTCCATTCCGTTGATTCCTTCCATTTCTTCCTGCCCGATTCCTACAAAGTAAAGGTGTACCTTGTTGTCATAATAACCCTTCAATGCCTCAATGGGATTACTGTACTTTCCACACAAAGAAAGAAAGGGTATTTTGGCTATGAACACTTCCAGTTGTTCACTCACCTGTCTGTCGGCATGCAAAATAGCACAAGTCAAATTCATCATCATTTCTCTTATTTTTAGAAATTAGACGAACGACTTTCCGGAAGACTGCAAAAAGGAAATCGAGAATTAATATTTCTTCACTTCACTTAAACGGTTAGTAAGAGTTTTTATGAACAAATCTTCCTTCACCGGAAGCAACACAGCACATTTTTCTTTCGTCCCGTACTTCACCAGCACATAGCGCATCACGGCGAAACGTCCTATTTTCATGGAAGAGGCACGCTCTACAGAAATAATGTCCTTCAGGAGTATTTCCTTTGAACGTGAAAAACGACCATAAAAGAGGATAAGCTTGTCATCCGTCGTCAGTGTATAGGTGGTATGAATAAGACGCTCAATAGCAATAATGAGCAGAAGCATAAAAAGAATAGTCATAATGGCATGTTTCATCCACATTTCATGAATGGTAATAGCCGTTGTTATCAGCAAAAATAGATATTGCCCCGCAGCAATGCGGGCATGAAAGATACGATTCATTGACTCTGATTTTTGCTGCTAAGATAGGTATTTTTACGAAACGAAGTGAGTTATTCTTCCAATATCTCCCTTAGTTTGTCACCTAACAGCTTTACTTCCTCCAGTCTCATTTTCCAACATACCGATTTACGGAACATATATACCTGCTCGGCAGGCAGGCAAAACAAGTTCTCTATTTCTTCTACAGACTGTCCAAGGGAGACCAACATACAAAGCAGTTCCTCATCTTTCGTAACACCGGGAACCAGTTCCTGTACTTTCCCTATAAAGTCCGGATAATGGAAAATAAAAATTTCACGGAAAACAGCACCACGCGCTCCGCAAAGCATATCTTTCGAAGCATAAGGCGAGTCTTCGGAAATCATTTCTATCAAAGCCCTACTGATCTCTTTCATACACAATCGGGATATTTTTTCCACTTTATTCATTGTCGGTTAGTTTTCTATTAAGCTACAAATTTGCAGAAACTATAAGATTAAACCATAAATAGCCAATATACAATCCAATATACAAAAATGTATCTTCCTCATTATCAATTACAAATAAAAGCCATAAAATATAGATATCATTTCTTTTTTTTCCAAATGGAATTGTATCTTTGCCCAAACAAAGTAAGTTTTTAGAATCATGAATATAGGAAAACCACTACTCTTGCTCTTACTATTTGTAGGAGCCTGTACTACTGATTCACATTCTCCAAACACAGAAGATGTCGGACAGTGGCAACAAACTGCAGAAAAACTCACCACATTACTAAAAGAGGAAAAGTTCCGGGAAACCGAAAATATGACTAAAATAAAGTTAGCGGAATTACTGGAAAATATAAATAATACAGAAGAGAATGATACACTGATTAAGTATGCCCGGGAAATACTTACCATTTCTTACTACAACTACTTAAAAAGCAAGCAAATTCGTTCCGGCATGGAATATATGGATAGTCTCAGCCAGATTCCATTCATACAAGAGAACTGCAAACATGAACTGTTATCTGCCCGGGCAAGTCTGCACCAGATGCATGGAGACAATGAACAAGCCATCGGGTTGGCCAATGAATACCTGCAACTACCCGACTATGAAGATGCCAACCGTTTTATCCCACAAGCTGAAATGATCAGCGGAGTTTATATCTATTCCGGAAACGACATCCCCCAAGCCATCCGAATATTGGAAAAAGCCATGAAAGCTTACCGACAAGGAGGAGAGTACCGGAATATGCTTCGCATCATGTCACGACTCGGTATTTATTACCGCCTTATCGGGGAATATGAAAAGGCTATTGCCATCAATCAGGAAGCCATCAGCAGTTATACCGACAGCATACCGCCCCAAAATATCGTAATAGCCTATGGCGAACAAGCCAACCTTTATGCAGAACTGGGTATGTACGACCGCGCCCTGCAACTGAATGCGGAAGCTCAACATTACTCGCTTCTGAAAGACAGTTTCGGGCTGGGTGACCTCTATCGCTACCGGGCATCCATATTCAGCCAGATGAAGAATAAGGACTCTATATTCTATTATTTAAACCAGGCTGAGAAGATATCAACTCTGCAAGGCAGTTTCAAAGGAGTATTTGTGAACAAAGTTACTACAGCAGAAGCCTATCTGGAGTATCCCGATTCTGTGCAGAAAGCACTAACGCTTGCATTAAGTATCTGCCCGGACAGTTCCCGCATGCCACAATGGGCCAAGTATGAGCTGGAACTTCACTTAGGACGGGCTTTATTGCAAACAGGAAAAGCTACACAAGGAATACCTCTGATAGAGAAAGCCGCACAAGGTTTTATAGGCATGGATATGAAATCCAGAGAACAAAAGGCCAACGACATACTTATGGACTACTATCTGGACATGAATATGAAGGATGCATTCATCCGTTGCTATAAACGCAGCCAGACTTTTACGGATTCGCTGAATTCAGCTGAAAAGATGCGTGCTGTTGCTGCTGCCAATATCCGGTTTGATACTGAACGGAAAGAAAAAGAAAATACTTTGCTCTCGGCACAAGTGAAACTGCAAAAGCAACAGTTATTCTATAATATATGTATTTCTATCGCCCTGCTGTTAATACTTATCATCTCCGTTGCCTACTTCATAAGCAAACGAAAAGCCAATCGCTTACTTTTGGAAAAACATAAACAGGAAATAAAGAAATTAATCACCCGCCAACAAGAATTGAACCGCCGTAATGAGCAGTTGACCGAACAGATAGAGCAGGCAATGGCTACCAATAACCTGACTTCTATCCGTCAACTGACCGGTCAGAGCCTCCTCAGCAAAGAGGATGAAAATGACTTCAGACAATCGTTTGCAGCAATATACCCGTTCTATCTACCCAAATTACGGGAATATTATCCGCAACTTACCCGCAATGAAGAGTTGCTTGCCATGCTCATCTGCATGAACCAAAGTACGGATGAAATAGCTCTGATTATGGGTATTAACCGTAACAGTGTCAACGTGATACGCTCGCGTATGCGAAAGAACATAGGACTTGCCAAAGAAGAGTCCCTGGATGAAGTTGTTAAACAGTTCTTATCATAATTTTGTGAATTAATATACGGGAAAAGTACAATGAAACTACTTATTTCGTAGCTTTGCAGTACTTAAACATACAAAATATGATTAGAGAGTTCGACTTTTTAGTAATTGGTTCCGGTATAGCCGGCATGAGCTTCGCTCTGAAAGTAGCTCATAAAGGTAAAGTAGCGCTCATCTGCAAAACGGAATTGGAAGAAGCTAATACATTCTTCGCACAAGGGGGAATCGCCTCAGTAACCAATACACTGGTAGATAATTTCGATAAGCACATTGAGGACACCATGATTGCGGGCGACTGGATCAGTGACCGTGCCGCCGTAGAAAAAGTGGTACGTGAAGCACCCGGACAAATCAAGGAACTGATAGAGTGGGGAGTAGAATTTGACAAGAATGACAAAGGAGACTTCGACTTACATAAAGAAGGCGGACACTCTGAATTCCGTATTCTGCATCACAAAGACAATACAGGTGCCGAAATACAGGAAAGCCTCATCAAAGCCGTAAAGACGCATCCTAACATTGAGATATTCAACCGTCATTTCGCCGTAGAAATCATCACCCAGCATCACATGGGAATTATTGTAACCCGCCATACTCCGGGCATCAAGTGCTACGGAGCTTATGTGCTGAATGAAGATACGGGCGAAGTGGATACTTTCCTTTCCAAAGTGACGCTAATGGCTACGGGAGGTGTAGGTGCTGTTTACCGCAACACTACTAATCCGCTGGTTGCTACCGGAGACGGTATTGCCATGGTCTACCGCGCCAAAGGTTTCGTGCAGGACATGGAGTTCATTCAGTTCCACCCCACAGCGCTTTATCATCCGGGCGACCGTCCCTGTTTCTTGATAACGGAAGCAATGCGCGGATATGGTGCCGTATTGCGTAATATGGGTGGTGAAGAGTTTATGCAGAAATACGATCCGCGTCTTTCTCTTGCCCCGCGTGATATCGTGGCACGTGCCATCGACAGTGAAATGAAGCAGCGCGGTGACGACCATGTATATCTGGACGTTACACACAAAGATCCGGAAGAAACCAAGAAACATTTCCCGAATATCTACGAAAAGTGCCTCAGCTTAGGCATCAATATTACCAAAGACTATATCCCGGTAGCTCCTGCCGCACACTACCTCTGTGGTGGCATCAAGGTAAACCTGAACGGAGAGTCTTCCATCAATCGCCTGTATGCCGTAGGAGAATGCTCTTGCACAGGTCTTCACGGAGGCAATCGTTTAGCTTCCAACTCTTTGATTGAAGCAGTTGTTTATGCCGATGCCGCTGCCAAACATGCGCTAAGCGTACTCGACCGCTATGAATTCAACCACGAGATACCGGAATGGAACGCCGAAGGAACAGTGACCAACGAAGAGATGGTGCTTATTACTCAAAGCATGAAAGAAGTGAACCAGATTATGGGAGCCTATGTAGGCATTGTACGTAGTGATCTGCGCCTGAAACGTGCCTGGGTACGCTTGGATATGATATATGAAGAGACGGAAGATCTTTTCAAGCGTAGCAAGGCATCCAGAGCTATTTGCGAACTGCGTAATATGGTTAATGTCGGTTACCTGATTACCCGTCAGGCAATAGAACGCAAGGAAAGTCGCGGATTACATTATACGATTGATTATCCGCACGCAAAGAAATAGTATAAGCGCCTCCCCCATGAGGGTATACTGCTTATAATGCAAAACGCCCGGATGTTTCTTCAAGCGAAACACCCGGGCGTTCTTTATCATAGAAATAAGAATTTCTTAATAGTTTTCTTTCTTCACTTCGAAGTAAGCCTGCGGATGCAAGCAAGCCGGACAAACTTCAGGAGCTTCTTTACCAGTGAAGATGAAACCACAGTTACGGCATTGCCATACTACTTCACCTTCCTTAGCGAATACTGTAGCATTCTCGATATTATTTACGAAAGCCAGGTATCTTTCTTCATGACCTTTTTCAGCAATTGAAATGTTGCGGTACATAGCAGCGATTTCATAGAAACCTTCTTTTTCTGCTACGTCAGCAAAGTGGGGATAGTCCAGAGACCATTCTTCGTGTTCACCGGCAGCAGCTTCTTTCAGGTTATCCAGTGTAGTGCTGATAACACCGGCAGGATAGCTTGCTGTAATTTCTACCATACCACCTTCCAAATACTTGAACATACGCTTAGCGTGTTCTTTTTCCTGGTCAGCCGTTTCAGTAAAGATAGCAGCAATTTGTTCGTAACCTTCCTTCTTAGCTACACTTGCAAAATAAGTGTAACGCATTCTTGCTTGTGATTCTCCTGCAAATGAAGTCAACAGATTCTTTTCTGTCTGAGTTCCCTTAACACTTTTAGCCATAGTTCTTTTTCTTATTTAGTTAGTAAATTACGTATCAATTGTCGTTAGTCATTCTTATTAACAACACAAAAATAAAGATTTTGTTTGGTATTTACACACTTTTTATTCATTGTATTTATCTATGAAGGCATAGATAAAACCTATTTCCGGAAATATAATTCAGGAAAAACTTTATCTTTGTATTTGGTAAACATAAATACTTCCGACTATGAAGACAATAACTAAATTATTAATTCTCTCATTCATAATGATGGGAATTACAGCTTGTTACACTTCTATTCCGCTATTACTTCTTTTTCTACCACAACCTCTTCTTCACCAGTGTATAGATTTACAATCTCAGCTACTTCGGCTGCTGTCTTCGGCTTCACAGTAATACCTTCTTTGGTCTGCTCAACATACGCCATACGTCCATCGGGTAGATAATAAAGATAGTCAACGCACACGCTTCGACGCCCTGTGGCACCGGATTTACCATCTATGGTAAGTATTGCATTATGATAGAACAGATAGTTTTGTCCCTTGAATTCAATGATTCCCGGGTGTATGGTAAAGCTATTTTCTGCCATTCCTGTCAAGACTCCACGATAGGTCCATGGACCATCCATACTTGGTGCCGTGGCATAGCTAATGGTTTCACGCCCCTTACCCATCGATGCATACGTCAGATAGTAAAGATTTTCACGCTTATGAATCCATGGTCCTTCCACAAATTTCGGCATTTTAAGAATCTCTATGTTTCCATCCAGTTCTGTCATATTGGGTTTAAGTTTCACTAAAAAGCAGGTACCATTGCCCCAGCTCATCCATGGTGTGCCGTCATCATCCACAAAAACGGTCGGATCGATATCGTTCCACCATCCACGAGAACCGTTAGGAGTCATATCATCTGTAATAAGCGGTGTACCCCGAGCATCAATGAAAGGTCCCGTCGGATTATCTGACACGGCAACGCCTACTACTTTACTATTATATGGCGCACCCGCCTGTACCGTTGTATAATAATAGAATTTCCCATCTTTCTCTACAACCTGGGAAGCCCATGCTTCGCCAACTCCCCATGAGAAATCCGTAGGCTTCAGCACACTTCCATGATCGGTCCATGTTTTCATATCTTTTGTTGAATAACACAGCCATTCGGTTATGTTAAAGTCCTGTCCTTCTTCAGCCTCATCGTGCCCCACATAGAGGTACAGTCTACCATTATGCACCATAGGCGCCGGGTCAGCGGTGAACTTATCCGTCACTATCGGATTACCTTCCGAAATAAACTTCACTTCATTACTTTTCTCACCGCAAGCGGATAAGATCAGATATAAACTAACAATAAAAAGAGTGTTTCTCATGATAAAAACAATTAAGTAAGTAATTCTATTTTTTATATTCTCACTGAATCGGTGTAAATTTATAAAGAAGTACCCCATGGGCTGGAACATTGAGAGGCAATGGCTTCCGTCCTGTATCCAAGGTTCTTATATCCTTTTGTCTCCAAAGATCACGCACAGTTTGTTTACCCGTAATATTCAGTTTATCAAAATCACGGAAAGAGATATCCGCCTTTTCGCGGTCGAAATTACAGAAACCAACCGCCTTACTGCCATCTTCAAGTTCTTTCACATAAATACGTAATTCCCCTATTGAATATACACACGTGGCTTGTTTACCCAAAGGATCCTGATTAACAGCTATCACCTCATTGTTAGTCAGCAGACTCAGGGTAAAATCATCCATTTTCTCCAAGTCACAACCTATCAGAAGCGGTGCAGAGAATAAACTCCAAAGACTGAAATGGAGATACTGTTCATCAGGTTTAAGCTTGGTTTGGTGAGGATTTCCCCAACCTACAATACCAAGAACCAGCATGTCCGGATCATTCCAGTTACCGGGTTTCGCCCATGCGGCTGCACGGTCTTGAGAAAGAGCGATGCCTTTTACACTTTCCCAAGTATCGGTGATATCGTTAGTCGTACGCCAACACTGGCCTCCAACGTCATCTCCCCATTTCCAGACATCTCCCATACCATACTGACACAGGTTATAAACAATGTCCCTGGGCTGCTGACGCAAATAATCCCCCATAATCTTAAATGGCTTTCTACCGGCAATTGAATCCCCTCCCCCTTGAAACGCCAAGGAAGACACACTGTAAGGATCCTTATCTAAATCACGGTCAAGAACTCCCCCGTAACTGCACCAGTCATATTTCAAATAATCAAGCCCCCATTTACCATACATATCGGCATCTTGCTTTTCATAACCATAACTGCCTACGCAACCTCCGCAAGTCCACGGACCGGGTGAAGAATAAATACCCACTTTCAATCCAAGTGAATGTATGTAGTCCGTTAACCCTTTCATATCAGGAAATTGGGCATTAGGTATGATATTACCTTGATCGTCACGCAACCGTCCACCTCTGGTCCGGTCGTTGGGATCTCTGTGATGTTGCCATGAATCATCTATATTGATATAAGTCCAGCCATAATTCACTAAACCACTTTCAACCATAGCTCTTGCCGCTTGCTTCACTTTCTCAGCCGAGACTTCATGTCCGAAGCAGTTCCAACTGTTCCATCCCATCGGCGGAGTAAGAGCAATTCTGTCACCACACTCAATACGAAGTTTTCTTTCTGCCGTTCCCTTCACATTTTTCGCCTGCAAAACCACTTCAAATGTACCAGCCTTGGTTAGTTTACCTGTAATCAGACCCGTCTCCGGGTGAATCTCCAATCCTGCCGGTAATCCCTCTGCTGCAAATGTCATCGGACGATCGCCTGTAGCCGCTATCTGATATTGGAATGGGGAACCGGGACGCACTCCAAACACAGAAGCCCCATTAATTCTCGGCGTCGCGGGAGCAGGTGGAGTCAGTATATAAGGTTCCGTAGCAATGAATTTAAGTGTAGGAAAACTCTGCTTTCCTTTTGATATTATCTTTGCATCCGCCCAGTCAGCATGGTCATAGTAAGGCCCGTCACCACCATCAGCTACAATCAGCTCAAGTCTTTTGACTCCATCCAATGAAACCGAACATAATTTAGGCGTATCTCCTGCCTTTACAATCCCACTCGTCCAAAGCCTGGCTCCATCTCCTATTACAATAAATTCGGCAGACGTCTTATGCTCGATGATCTCATCATCCAGCCCTACCTGAGCCGTAAATGATACGGCTTTGCCATCCAATTGAATTGCTATTTCACTGACTGAATGGGTACCCACTCCACGTTCAAACGTTTGTCCTCCGATTGTCAGGGGTTTACCATCAACCGATTTATTTTTCATGGCTACTCCATGACCTTGAGTCATAGCTGTCAGATCCAAATCATCAAGCCACACAGTATGGGATTGACCACATCCTGTAGTAATGGACGCTATTACAAACCCTACGAGGGCCAAAAACTGTTTCATATTATTCTTCATATTTTAAGATATTTCCAAATCATTGCCTTTTAAGAAACACTACAGTGATATCACCATTGATTTTCCCTCATAAACAATGCTCTTGTTTACTTTTGACTGATAAATTCCAGTGCCCGATTCCGGCGTTACAATTACAATATTGAAAGCCATTCTTTCCTTCATTCCTGCAAACGAGCCTTTTCTGTCACTGATAGTAAGGGTCTTATCCGAATTATTCCATTTCAGATCAAACGTGCTGAACTGACCTTTCTCATAATTGTAATTGATTCCTTCGTCTTCATAAACAGAATAAGAACCATCAGCCCCCGGATAAATACGGATTTCCCACGGTTGTTCCGTCTCCTCAGCTGCATACTGTTTCTGAGGTCCTAACGGTAATATAGAACCCGCTTTCACAAATAAAGGAGTCTTCATAAGATCCACATTTACATCTGTGAATATACCTCCCTTATGAGGTGTACCATTCCAGAAATCTACCCAGCCGGCCGAACATTCCGGAAGATAAACCTTCATTCGGTTAACACCACTTTCTACCACCGGAGCCACCAGTATAGAAGGTCCGAACATGAACTGATAGTTTTGTTCCAGTGCAAAACGGTCTTCAGGGAAATCCATCACCAACGGACGCATCAAAGTAGAACCATTGAATGAAACCGCAGCATTTTGTGAATAGATATAAGGAAGAAGCCTATAACGTAAATCCAGATATCGGGCAATGATATGTTCCACCTTTTCTCCATATCGCCACGGCTCGGTATTACTCATATAGCCATGCACACGCATCAGTGGGAAAAATGTTCCTGCCTGTATCCAGCGGATCAACTGTTCATGATATCCGGTATTTGTATACTGGTCGCCCGGACGGAAGAACCCACCTGCATCATAAGTCCACCAAGGCAGCCCTGTCGCCATCTGTCCCAATCCCCCTACGATTTGCCGACGTAAGGTTTCCCAGTCATGCCCTACGTCTCCCGACCATGTGGCGGCTGCATAACGTTGCATTCCTGAAAATCCACTGCGAGTAAAAATCATAGCTCGCCTGTCTGGATCATCCTGACGTAAACCTTCATAGATTGTCTTGCTAACATACATCGGATATACATTCCGGTAAACCTCTCCCGGAGTTTGTTCACGATTGATGCGACGGTTCTGCAAATCATCATTCTCCGGTTCAGTGGCATCCTGCCACCAGGCGTCAATACCATATTTCAATAATCCGGTACGGAAATTCTGCCAATAGAAAGCCGCTGCATCCGGATTGAAAAAGTCAATCCAGTCACTGCCCGGTATGTAATATCCCTTTTCCTTGGCTTGCTTTCCCACTTCGGACTGAGCATCAATTTTAGACCATACAGAGATCATCAGACGCACATCCATCTCATGAAGTTCCTTCATCATACTTCCCGGATCAGGATATCTGTCTTCATCAAACTTCATGGCATTCCAGCCATATTTTCCCCAATATTGCCAGTCCTGTACAATCATATCGATAGGCAATTTCCGTTTCCGGAATTCACGGGCATTCTCCAGCAATTCCGCCTGAGTATTATAACGCTCCCGGCAGTGTATATATCCCAGACTCCACAAAGGCATCATGGGGGCAGGTCCGGTCAGTTCCCGATAGCTGGCGATCACTTCATCTCCGTTACCGGCAAAAACCGTATAATCTAACATTTGGGCAACCGGAGAACGGAATACAGTCTCTTCTGAAACAGGACGCCAATATAACACAGGCTTGTCATTACGTTCACCTTGCACTTCTATATCGTGCTTACCGGCTGTCAGCTCCACAATGGCAGAAGTAGTGGGAGGCAACCATAAATTATTGACATCCACAATCTTTTGTCCGTCGATAACCAGATAATACTTCCGTGCCATTCGTTGTCCCACATCCAGCAACAAAGAATAGCTACCGGAACGAGGTACTTCCACCGAAGCTGTAAACGAATAGGTTTGTCTGGTTTCCCTTACATTTCCACTCGTACCGGTGGTATTTACTGTAACAGCCTCTCCACTTGCATTGGCGGGAGTCAACTCGACAAATTTATCTGCCGGATTAAAATCCGTCAACCCATAGTTATTCCACAGCAGCCCATAGCCTTTACTTGAAAGAATAAAAGGAATAGAAATCTGTGTATTCACCTGCGTCAAGCGCCGTGTCAATCCCCGGATATTTAGATAACCGTCCTGAAACTGCCCTGTACCGTATATATATTCATCTTTCGGAGAAACAAAGTGCTGTTCCACCTGATAGGTAGGTTCATCCTGTACAGAAGAAGCTTTCATGAAACGCCCGTCAACTTTCTCTTGAAGAATGATACGCTTACTCGCATCTTTAAAAGTCAAAACTTCCGTACCTTTATCGAATTCCACTGAAATTCCATCCATAGATAAAACCAGTGATTGCTTATCTTCTGTAACTTCATATTCAGGAACAGGAAGCTTTTCTGTATAGATAAGTTCTTCTATAGGCGCCGAACCCGGTTGGGAAAACTGTACCCGGACAGCATTCTGATTTAATGGTATCAGCGAAAGCAATCCCTGTTTCAGTTCAAGAACGACTTTCTCTTTTTGCTTTGAAGCACATGCCGTATTCAACAAAACAACACAGAACAACAGGATGATTCCTGTTGTTCTGATATACTTCCTTTTATTTCTCATAGTATTTAGTACAAGTTATTTAGAAAAGATCCAATAATCAAAATACATAAGATTGGTAGCAGGCCGCCCCTTTACTATAAAATATAAATCATGTACTCCGGTCACTTTTGTAATGTCAATAGTCCGTAAGTCCCAACGATCACTTCCTCCTGTACGCGGTACCTTCATTGTCCCTATCAGTTGCCCGTCGACACCATCCAGACGGATTTCCAGATTTACAGGATCATTATGTGTAGTTCCTATTCTGGCACTGAACTTCGTTGCACCGGTTGCCTTGAAATCTACACCGCGAACACAAGTATAACTACCATTCTTCATTGCCGTAACAAAAACACCCACCTGATCATTTTTGAAAGACTTGAACCCTTCAGAAAAAGCAATAGTCTCCGCTTCCGTTTTTACATACGGATTCAGTGTCGTAATCCCTTTTGTAATACCCTCTGTCATCTTCAGTTGAGGAATAGATCCGTCTTTGTTGAATTTAAGTTCCTCAACACATACCGAACGGTTGAATCCACCACCTCCGGGCAACTGTCCGTTATGATAGAAAAAGTAAGTTTTACCCTTGAAATCAATAACTCCCGGGTGGATGGTAAACGCTCCGCCACCGGCAGGCATCACTACTCCTCCATACTTCCATGGACCTGTAGGGGTATCGCTGGTTGAGTATCCGATATGCTCGGGCAGCGGACCTCCCGGCCAGAATAAATAATACTTCTTATCCCGCTTATAAAGCCAAGGGCCTTCTTCATACAGAGTGGCTCTCTGGGCATCGCCTTCGCGTTTACCAAACGATTCTGCTACCAAAGGTACACGCACAATATCCCCACTATAAGAAATCATATCTTCATTCAACTTCACATAATACAGGTTGGGATTTCCCCAATACAAATAAGCCTGTCCGTCATCATCAATAAAAACAGTCGGATCAATGTCTCCCCATTCACTCTGAACCAATGGCTTTCCAAGCGGATCATAGAAGGGACCATAAGGACTATCAGCTACCGCCACACCAATTGCACCTCTATTGTTTATATTCGAAATCATGGGTACGTACATATAAAACTTACCATCCCTCTCAATGCATTGTGGAGCCCATGCATCCCCTTTTGCCCAACTAAAATCAGTATATGATAACACAGCGCCATGATCCGTCCAGTTCACCATATCACTGGTCGTATACAATCGCCAGTCGTTCATCGTAAACCAGGTAGAATTATCCTCATCATGGGTAGTATAAAGATATACTTTATCATTATATACCATTGGGGCCGGATCGGCCGTATAATTTGTCTGAATGATTGGATTTTGTGCCAATCCCGAAGTACTCACCACTACCAATAGCGATGAAAGGAATAAAGATTTCATTTTATCCATATTGCTTTTTTAATTTGATTATTTTACAATTAATATTCCACCATTGCAAGGCATTGCCAATTGTAACTCCTGTTTCTTATTTACCTTTATTTGTTTTACATTTCCTTGCAATTCTTCATTATCAGTAAATACCCTCACTTGATCACCAGGCGTAAACATCGGTAAGGCAATCTTCAACTTTACGGTCTCTTTCTGCGCATTAACTCCTGCAATATACCATTTATCACCATGCCTGCGTGCCATAACTACATATTTACCTGGATAGCCATCAATAAAGCGTACTTCATCCCACGTAGTAGGAACTTCTTTCATGAAACCTATCGCCCATTCCGGAGCATCTGTCAGATTGTTCGGAGCCAAGGCAAAATGTTGTACCGGACTTTGGAACAATACCGCAGTAGCCAAAGCAAACACATCAGAAGTTATACGCCGGCTACCGCGTGGAGCATTATCCGCATTATAATATTTATTCAGTGCACTGCCACCAAAGTCCATGCTACCCACCGTATTACGAATAAATGGATGCAGACAGGCATTGAAAGCTTCATTGTCACAACTTCCCTGAGAGAAGTGCAGGTTTTCACTGGCCAATACGGCTTCACTCGACGCAAAGTTAGGATACATACGTTCCCAACCGCGAGGCAAAGTACACCCGTGGAAAATCACCAGTAACCCATATTCATTGGCATCAGCAAGAATATCTTCATACAGCTGTATGGTAACTTGCTTATCACCACCGAAGAAGTCAACCTTTATACCGCGTATTCCAATGCTTTGCATCCATTTCATCTCCTTACGTCGGGATATCGCATTGTCCATGATACCACGCGGTGATTGTGGGGCATCATTCCAATATCCATTAGAATTATACCACAGATACAGTCCCACTCCTTTTTCCGCACCATACTTAGCCAGCTTTTCAACTTTGTCATAGCCTATTTGCGTATCCCACAATGCATCTACCAATACAGACTGGTATCCCATTGCCGCAGAGAAATCAATATAACGTAATTGCTCTTCATACTTCGTACTTCCATCCATACCAATAATCCAGCTCCAGGAACCTCTGCCGTATTCATATTTTCCGGATGCCTCATACAGTGGCTTTACAACATTAAAGGAAACTGTCGTTTCAACAATCGGAGCCAAAGTTTCACCCAAAGTGATCGTTCTCCAAGGCGTTTCTCCCGGCAGGGCAAGTCCGGGTGCAATTGTACCATTTCCATTCATTTCACCCTCCTGAGGAAAACCGATTGTATATAAGCCATTTTCATGCCCCAACAAACGACTTCCACAATATTTGCTATCTACACCGGTTTCCGAAATAAGTATCCACCCCTTATCACCATTACGGAACAGACAAGGGAAAGTATAACCTTCGCCCCATCCATTTTTGCCCATGGCATCATCTGCTTTATACGGTGTCTCATAACTGGGAGAAGTACGGGCAAATCCTCCCATAGGTTTACTTTGCGGGCACAAAAAGGTCGTACTCCCGTCAGGAAGCACAAAGCTTGTCGCCTCCTCTTTCACAATGCAGGATAAAGTATTCTTTTGAGGATACATTTTATACTTGAAAGCAACATCCCGGTCACTTACACGAAATATGACATCATAAATAATCTTGCCTTGCTGACTAAACCGGTATACCCCCTCTGTGGCTACATAGTGCACACTACTCTGCTTTATATTGGGCAATGTATAAGTCTCATCAATTCTGCTTGACTGAACATCGTGCTCCAAAGACATCTCCCGGGAAAAATCACCTATATTTGTAATAAGCCCCAAAGGGGAAGAATTGATAAAAGGAGTATCCTTATAACTGATACGATAGGAAGGTTGCCCATCCTTATCAGAGATGGTTACTACTATTTTCCCATCCGGACTTGCTATTTGTTTTTCCTCCGCCTTTATTGTAAGGCAAATCAATAACGCTGTTATAACTAAAAAATATTTCATAAGTATCAAGATATTATTTATTAATAGTCACCCTATCATTGGCTCTCTCATAGTCAAAGTAATCAACGTCGACATAACCTCCCAACGATTTTGTTGCATAGTTAAAGATGGCAAACTTACTTCCCATAAACAGTTTTGTATAATCAAAACGCATTTTGAAATCCGTTCCGATCTTCTTCCACTCCTTATTGTCCAAGCTATAATAGAAAGTAGCAATATCCCGCTTCGGAGTAAAGTCACCCTCTATACGCAAATAAATGATATTCTGATTAAGTTCTACCTGTTCCTTTTCCTCTACATCCACACTCGCGATGGCTTTATTAGGAGTATTATCAAAGTTGACTACATTGGTAGACATTACAAGTCGTTTCGCATCTCCCTCCTTCACCACAGACAAAAGTCCGGAATGTCCATTGAATGCACTGAAACCTGCCACATCGCCATCCTTCATATTCGAAATATCAAGCGAGACAGTAGCCTTACATTTCGGTCCTTCCATACGCTGTGTAATCGTATTCGGAGCAAGATACAGATTATTAACCACCCGGCTGGTCTCTAAACGTAAATATCCCGGCCGTTCTGTGAGCGACCACTTGTCATCCACCGGATTGTGATTCCATTGCCAATAGAGTGAAAGTTTCTCTCCGTCGAAATCATCACTTCCAAGTATTCCTTTGGTATTTTCAGTCGGATATATCTCTTTTTCCATCGTCAAAGGCACATGTCCATTTTCATCTCCCAGCATCGGCCATCCGTCTATCCAACGGCAGGGCATAAGAGTAGGTACCCGGCCTATTCCTCCGCGATCCTGAAAAATAACCCCATACCAATCTCCTTCTTCCGAGTCAATAATACAACCTTGACCTACTCCTCCATAACCATCAAAATCATGTTCCAGAATAACCTTCTTCTCATAAGGCCCTGTTATCTTGTCTGCACGATAACATACTTCCCTGCGCACCCGACCGGGGATACTCCAATCCATGGAAATCATCAGCAAATAATACTTTCCGTTATGTTTCACAACCTGACTTCCTTCCAGCAAGCCTTGTTCATCAGCATCCCGTTCAAAAATCTTCATACTGACTCCATCGGGTTTCACATCCGACAAGTCACTCTTCAATTCCTCCAGCTCACCGGTTCCATAGAATACATATACTCGGCCGTCATCATCAAAAAACAGAGAGGCATCATGAAAATGCTGTGTTCTCGATAATAGTTCCCACTTCCCGGCCGGATCTTCTGCCGTGAATATATACGACCGATAGGGCACATCATTTGGCGAGAACAATACATAAAATTTCCCATTATGATAGCGTATGGAAGATGCCCATTGTCCGCGTCCATAAACAGTTCCACCAATCAAATCATACTTTGAGTTATCAGTCAGCTTATCGAAGACATAGCTCACTGTTTCCCAATTCACCAAGTCTTTTGATCTCATAACAGGTCCACCTGGCATCAGGTGCATGGTGGTACTTATCATATAATAATACTCTCCTGCACGCGTAACGGACATATCCGGTACATCAGCATAAATTACAGGATTACGATACGTCCCCTTCACCGACATTTCCGAACCGGAACACCCCATCAGTAATGAAGTAACAGTCAGCCATACCAACATCATCTTTTTCATGATACAGATATATATTTATTTGCTATTTATTTCTGACACAGTTTCCTGGTCATCTTACTTGAATCTCCAATAGTCCATGTTGAACATCTCTCCATCGCCTCCCCTAAAAACAAGGTACAGATCGTGAACTCCACCCACCTTCTCTACATCAGCAGTAAAGGTTTTCCACGTATTCCAGCCACCGGTATTATTTATATTACATACGCCCAGCAACGTACCATCAAGACCATCCAAACGGATTTCAATCTTTCCTTTGGTTATTGTAGCTGCACGAACTTCAAATGTTTTTGCCCCCTTGCCGAAATCAACCGCTTTCACCTGAAGGAAATCCCTGTTATGAATAGAAGTAACATACATCCCGCTTTCATCGTCCTTGGCGGTCTTGAGTCCCTGGCTCCATGCCATTGTTTCCGCCTCAGTCCGCTTATAAGGGTTCAATGTGCCGACAGGCGCAACTCCGACACCGTCGTCCCACCAGGGCAGTTCTTTGATTGTGCCGTCAGGATTATATTCCATTTCAGCCACACATATAGAACGGCGTTCATGATGTTTGTCGGTTATCATGAAATTCAATCTATAATTAAATCCGAACACATAAGATTTACCTTTATAATCAATGATTCCCGGATGGTTTCCGGAAGATTTCCCATTAGGTTTCATTATATATCCCTTAAACTCCCAAGGACCTACAGGACCGGGGCCCATCGCATACCCAATTCCTTCCGGACAGCATGTACTTGCATAAGCCATATAATAGTGCCCGTTCTTCTTGTATGCCCAGGGACCCTCCTGAAAATGATAAGGATCTTTCTGATTTTCTATCTTCCGGATCTGTTTATCCTTCGTAATTTCTCCCGCACAGGAAATCATATCTTCATTCAGTTTCACATACCAGAGATTAGGATTTCCCCAATATAAATATGCCTGTCCATCATCATCTATCAATACACTCGGGTCAATACTGTCATACTCAGCACCAATCAAGGGTTTTCCGAGAGGATCAGTAAAAGGGCCCAAAGGACTATCTGCAACCAACACTCCGATTCCTCGTCCCTGTACCGGGCAATATAAATAGAACTTTCCATTACGCTCGATACATTGAGGAGCCCAGGCACCATTCTCAAATCCTCCCCAACCTGATACGGCAGGATCTGCCCACTTGAAATTATATAAATCGGCTATGGTTCCATGATCAGTCCAGTTCACCATATCGGTACTGGTGTACAGCAACCATTCTTTCATGCGGAAACCTGCCATTCCTTCGGGAGCAGAATCCTCGTCATGGGTAGTATAAAGGTATACCATGCCCTTATGTACCATGGGGGCAGGGTCGGCAGTGAATTTTGTCTGTATAATAGGGGTCTGAGCATTCAGATGTCCCAGAGGAGAAGCTATAAACAGTATAGCTACCGTCAATCCGGATAAAATAAGTTTCTTCATTATTTCTGGTATTTAAAATCTATATTTCCCAATAGCATTAGAATTTCACACTCACTCTTTTTCCGTTGTAGTTAACTACTTTCTGAGTTCCGTCTTGAAGTACGATTGTAAACTTTCTATTATTCAACATTCCCTTATATGCACCTTTTCGAGCCCCTATGGTCAACTGGCGTGATGTATTATTCCATACGACAGGAATCTCTGTATATGCTCCCAGTTCATAATTATAGTTATCAAATTCATCCTCATAAAGAACAAAGGAACCATCGGCACCGGCATATACTCTCAATTCAAGGTTATCCCACGGTTTTTCCGTTGCATACTGCACTTTAGGACCCATTGGAATAATACTGCCTGCCTTGACATACAAAGGAATGACATCGATAGTCGTTTCCTTTTCTATTTCCTGTCCACCGTCATGCTTTTCATTCGTCCAGAAATCATACCAGATAGCACCCGCCGGCAAATATACCTTTGCGGACTTAGCCTGCATAAAGTCTACCGGAGCTTTATCCTCAAACTTCTGAACGTTATTCTTATCCCAGCCATCATTTTCTTTTAGTTTTACCAGCTTCTCCTGAGTATATTGCGCATTAACTATCGGTGCCACCAAAATGGATTTACCGAACATATACTGGTCTTTCATATCCCATACACGCTTATCACCGGCAAAGTCCATTACCAACGCACGCATAAAGCTCGACTGCCGTTCGGTCACTTCCCAAGAAGTGGAATATATATAAGGCAACAAAGAATAACGCAGATGAATCATCTTTTCAATGGCATCATATACAGGTTCGCCTTTTTTCCCAAATTGATAAATTTCTCTCGGCGTATCAGCTCCATGCGAACGCATCATCGGAGTAAACGTGCCGAATTGTAGCCAGCGTACATATAATTCCTGAAACATTGGATTCTTGGGTGCACTTCCGTCATTCCAACTCTTATTATAGCTTCCGGCAAAGAAACCACCTATATCAGTATTGAAATTAGGATTTCCGGTAAGAGTGAAGTTTAAGCCTGCCGGAATCTGATTGCGCAGTGACTCCCAGGAAGATCCGATATCTCCCGACCATACATTGGCTCCGTAACGTTGCTGTCCGGCAAAAACGGAACGTGTAAGAATAAAGACGCGTTTATCGGAAGTTACGGCACGCTGATTATCATAAACCCCACCCACCGTCAACAACGGATAAGCATTACGCACCTTGCGGAACGAACCCAGATAGGTCTTCGTATCAAAGTCCTCCGGTTTCCAATCGAAATGGTCGGGTTCCGTAGAATCCATCCACCAGCCGTCCATGCCCAACTTGAAGATACCTTCATTCAGGTATTTCCAGTAGATATCACGGGCTTTCGGATTATAGGCATCGTATACGCGTACTCCGGAAGGATATTCCATATCGGGCGGCCAAGTATCGAGTCCCGATTGGGGCCATGTGGAGAAGTTAAACAACATACCTTTCTTATCCAGTTCTCTATAAGGTTTGGTCATCGGTCCAAACGAAGACCAGATAGAAATCAACATACGCGCATTCATGCCATGCACATCATCAATCATCTTTTTAGGATCGCTGAACGAAGGGTTTTTAAAATCCATAGCATTCCACAAATAGTTGTGTCCCCAGTATTGCCAATCCTGAATAATTCCATCGAGAGGCACACCTAATTCACGGTATTTCCGTACCACTCCCACCGTTTCTTCTTGACTCTTATAACGTTCCTTGCTCTGGAAATAACCGTAAGTCCAAAGGGGAAACATAGGAACCTGTCCGGTCAGTGTACGCATCTGTGCAACTACGCCATCGGCATCTCCGCCATACATGAAATAATAGTCGATGCAATCTCCTACTTCGGACTGGAAAGATGTCCCTTCCGCTGTATCGGCAAAATTGGTTGGTGAATAGTTATCCCAGAAAAGGCCGTATCCTTTCACGGATTGCACGAATGGAACCCCATCCTCCACATTGCCCTGTACAAGGTGTTTGGTTTGGTTACGCTGTGACATTTTTCCATTCTGGAGAATGCCCAACCCATAAAGAGGCTCATCCTTATCTAAAAGAAACGCCTGCTTAACAGCGAACGTTTTGGTTCCCGCATCATTAAAATCGGTAAACTCCGGCTTTCCTTTTTCACTGAGCAACGGCTCTCCTTTCGCATTAAAGAAAGACACAACACCGGACTCCAAGTTAAGAGCAACCGCCATTTCACTACTTTCCAGTCTTACAATATTGCCTTCCTGAGTAACGGCAGTCTTCACCTTCTGAGGAGTTTCTATTACAGAAAGGCTCTCCTTTGTATACTTCCACCCATCAGGAGATTTTAGTATTCTTACAATTGACGGAGTATAGAATTGCAATTCTACATCTACAGAATTAACGGTCGCCTTAATTCCCTCAGGAATTTGCTGATAATCTTGCCCTGAAAGCGGGATACAACAACACAGCGCCATTGATATTAATACGCTTCTAATTGGTTTCATGGTATTTATTACATTTAATGATTAAAACTCGCATGCCATAACTTTGCACGATACAAAAATAGCTGCATATCACTATACACCTTTTTCAATATTAGATATTTGACTTTCAATATTAGATAAATTGATGGCTATCCATCAGAATCACTTTACTACAGCCACAAAACCACCACGGGGCAAACACTTTATCTCTAAACCGGTTTCTTCGTCCGATAGAGGAATGTTTTCTTCAATAGCAAAACTTCTGTCATCAGTGCCGTCTTTGAACAAAGAGATTTTCTTGCCACTTACAGGAAACTTTTCCAAAGATGCATGAAGCGTTCTCGGTTCATCGGTACCGTTGATACCGGCGATATACCATACATCGCCTTTACGTCGTGCCATGACAACTTCTACCCCGGGATAGCCGGCCAGAAGTTTCGTATCATCCCAGGCAGTGGGCAACTCAGACAAAAGATGCTTTACCGCTTCCGGCAAGCTTTCATAAGCCGAAGGTCTGTCGGGCATGTGCTGCAAAGCCGATTCAAAAATCACGGGTAACGCCAGCTCATGCCCGTGCGATGTGATATGCGGATGCTGTGAATCGGAAAAAGTTCCCGGAGTATAGTCCATCGGGCCTACAACGTTTCTTGTGAAAGGCAGCGTGGCATTATGTTCGGCAGCCCGGTTGGTCAGTATCGAATTATTATTATACCACTCGGCTCCATATACTCCCTCTACCGACATCATGTGTGGGTAGGTACGCTGCCAGCCGCGAGGGATGGTGGCACCATGAAAGTTAAGCATCAGCTTATACTTCACCGCATCCTCAAGCAAATCCATATAATAGTTCATGGTGGCAACGCTATCGCCCGTGAAAAAGTCTACCTTGATACCTGCAACTCCCATGTCACTCAGCCATTTATATTCTTTCTCCCGATCTTCTTTTTTATTCAGCCGGTACAAGGGACCGGGACCGAGCCAACTTGTACTCGAATTATACCACAGCAATGGTTTAACGCCCTGTTCCAAAGCATACTTCACTGCGTCTTGCAGGTTGCCTCCATTCTCCATTTCATCCCATTCCCAGTCAATCAGGTCGTAGGGCCACTTCATACGGACAGCCAGGTCGATGTATTCTTTCACTCTCTGATAATCCTTGGAACCGTGATTGTGCGCCCAGTAAATCCATGATACCATACCGGGGGTTATCCATTCCGTATCCTCCACTTTGGAGGGGTCGGAGACATCGGTCACCAATGTAGACTCCACCACATCAGATAAATTTCCCACAATAAGCAATCGCCAAGGAGATTCCCATGCTCCATTACCAACCGGCTGTTTATCGGCCAGTCGAACCTGATAGCTATCAAGTTGGTCTCCATTATACAAAAGAGAACCGCAATGCCCGCGCCTGATATTTGCTTCCGTTATCAGCATGAACACTGAATCCTGTGGTTCTACGAGTGCGGGATACCCCCAGAGATCAACTTCCGGACGATTGGTGAGTTTCCCATCTGTCGATAACGGAAAGAACTTTTCGTACCCCGGATCATACTCCTGCACCCATCTTCTGGTACCTTTCGGAACGGCATACGTGGTATGTTCATGGACAACGTTTTCTTCATCGGCAACGGTATTTATTCCGTATTTAAAGGCGATGCCGTCATTATAGACCCTGAATGTAACTTCCAATGTCTGTCTCGCTTCATTTTCAAAGGAATAGATTCGCTCCGAAGCCCCGTTCACGCAATGACTGCGCTTTCCCGTTATCATTCTGTAGTCATCGGTTACACGCTTTACAGCCGAAACGGATTTCAATTTCAGGTTTCCGGCTAACTTCTGTGCATCTGTTTCCAGCCCCAACTTTGATTGAGAAAGAATACGCTTACCTTCATAATCCACTGAAAAAAGAATCTCACCATAGGCATTTTCCTCTGCAAGTTCTACTGTGACTTTCAGGTCTCCGTCAGGAGAAGCAATGTCAAATGTTTCTGTATGGCACGAACTAATCACAACAGCAACCAGCATCATCCATGTTTTTCTTCGTATATTCATAGTTTCTCTCTTTTATTATCAGATATTATATAAAGCAAAGATAGGCGAATATACTCCAATAGATTTGCAATTTTAGATAATCCATTTACAATTTCAGATAAATAAGAACTGATATTGAGATGAATTCATATCTGCACAGCTCTGACACTTTGCTTTTAATGCATAACGAGAATGCGATATTTCCGTCCCGGTGCAGTGAAGAATGAAAAGAAACAAACGAAAATCAAGATTTTGTTGATTGACAGCATGATACATAAATACATACAATCCTAAAAAAAGAAAAACAGATAGTCTGTACAGTAAAAACAGATGGTTCGTCTCAGATATATAGACCGTTTGTTTCCCATCTATAGATGGTTTGTGTTACATCTATAGATCCTTTGCGTTACATCCATAGATTCTTTGCGTTACATCCATAGATGGTTCGCCTCAGATATATAGTTTCTTGCATAAGTATTGTATATACCGCCCGATTTATGCAGGAATCATGCATTTATATTCCATAGATTATACGTCCGGATTCTATTTCGAGTGTTTTTTAGAGAACTCCTGTCGGCAAAAGGTTCATTCCGATAACTTTTTATTCAGAATAACACATAACTCCTGACTTCTTGCGTAGCGTTTATTTGATTTCCATAAAGATACCCACTCCTTACCCAAAACGTATTTGCACCGCCTCAAATATGGATGGGACACGATAATGTAACAACTTTTAAGCAACAGTGTAACAACAGGAAACAAACATGTAACATAGCTATTGGGCGAATAGCAGGAATTCGGGGTATCTTTGTGATGCAAAAATTAATATCATGAAACATTTCACACTTCTTTTGGTATGCATGTTAGCATACTCTTTAGGAACATGGGCGCAAAGCCCCATTCCCCACTCTCAGGCCGGCTTTGATATCGAAAAGGCAGGAATAACCAAAGGGAAAGTAGATACAGTGAGTTATGACTCGAAAACTGTAGGTGTAAAACGGAAGGCACTGGTTTATACACCGCCCGGATTCTCCAAGAAGACAAAATATCCTGTTCTTTACTTGTTGCACGGTATCGGCGGCGACGAACTGGAATGGTTGAAGAACGGTAAGCCCCAAGTCATTCTGGATAATCTGTACGCCGAAGGTAAGTTGGAACCTATGATTGTGGTACTTCCCAACGGCAGAGCCATAAAGGACGACCGCGCCACCGGCAATATCATGGCACCCGACAAAGTAGAAGGATTCGCCATCTTCGAAAAGGACTTGCTGAACGACCTGATTCCTTTCATCGAAAGAAAATACCCCGTAATCAAGAATCGTGAAAGCCGTGCCATTGCAGGCTTGTCAATGGGCGGCGGGCAGTCCCTGAACTTCGGACTGGGAAATCCGGATAAATTTGCCTGGGTAGGAGGTTTCTCATCTGCCCCCAACACCAAGACACCCGAAGCACTTGTACCGAACCCCGAAACGGCTAAGCAGCAACTAAAGCTGTTGTGGATATCATGTGGTGACAACGATGGTCTGATGTCTTTCAGCGAACGTACCCACCTCTACTTGCAACAGCACAAGGTACCTCACATCTTTTATGTAGAACCGGGCGGACACGACTTCAATGTATGGAAGAATGACCTCTATCTATTCTCCCAGCTACTTTTCAAACCGGTAAACACATCAAGCTTCGACCAATACGGCATTCATGGTATGCGTGCGGAAACCAATGTACGAAACTCCAAGTATCCGCAACTGACGGCAGACCACCGTGTCATATTCCGCATACAAGCACCGGAAGCACAAAAGGTCCAGTTGGATCTGGGACGGAAATATGATATGACCAGACAGGAAAACGGCATCTGGCAAACGGTTACAGACTCTTTGGGAGAAGGTTTCCACTACTATTCGCTCCTGATAGACGGTGTGGCAGTAGCCGACCCCGGCAGTGAGACCTTCTATGGCATGGGACGCATGGCAAGTGGCATCGAAGTGCCTTTTGAGGGCGGAGAATACTACGCACTGAAAGACGTGCCGCATGGCGATATCCGCATGAAGCGTTATTATTCGGAAATAAGCCGTTCGTGGAGACGCTTTTTCGTATATACTCCGGCAGGATATGATACCCGTACAGACGAGAAATATCCCGTTCTATACCTTCTGCACGGTGGTGGAGAAGACGAACGCGGCTGGGGCACACAAGGAAAGACCGACCTGATTATGGACAATCTGATTGCAGCAGGAAAAGCCAAACCTATGTTAGTAGTAATGCTTGATGGTAATATGCCTTCAGCCGGATTTAACAGCGGTGCGCTCAAAGCTTTCGAAGCCGAACTGACTCAAGCTGTCATCCCATTTGTAGAAAAGAACTATCGCGTCAGAAAAGAACCAGACAGTCGCGCACTTGCCGGCCTCTCTATGGGAGGTATACAGACGCTTTATGCCGGACTATACCATACGGACATGTTCGCTCATCTTGGTGTATTCAGTTCCGGATGGCTGCCCTTCTATCAGAAAGTTGCAGATGAGCAATACGAGTTTATCAGCAAGAATAAAGCGGCAATAGACTCTCAACTCAGATTACTCTGGATTACCATGGGAGGTAAAGAAGATATAGCCTATCAGAACTGTCAGAATATGCTTAAAGAGTTTGATGCACTAAAACTGAAGTATACATATTCCGAATATCCGGGTGGACACACTTGGCCGGTATGGAGAAACAACCTGTATAATTTTGCACAGCTGTTATTCAATGAATAACAAAAGACACATTATTTCTAATTCAATACTCAACAAGGATTATCACAAATATATCTGATTTTGAAATTCAAATATCTAATATCAAAAGCCATTCATCCCTCGATGGCTTACTTTTGTCGCATAGTATCTTATTGAACAAATAATAACATAAATATTTACGCATAAAAAAGATTAGATTGGTTATGAAAAGAATTCAAGTCGTATTATTATTATTTGCCATTGTCCCTATGTTTGCAATAACAAAAGCAATAGCCGGTACTAATAATCAGCCCAAAACATCCAAGTTTGTTTATCACGGAGCCGGTAATCCGTATCTACCGTTATGGGAACATTTGCCGGACGGAGAACCCCGTGTTTTTGAAGATCCCGACAATCCGGGAAAATTTCGCGCTTACATCATCGGTTCGCACGATGTCCGCTTCGGCAGCTATTGCGGACCGGACATCAGAATGTGGTCGGCACCCGTAGAAGATTTATCAAGTTGGCGTGACGAAGGGGCTATCTTTACCTATCAGGTAGAAGGACAATGGGATGTGATGTACGCTCCCGACCTTGTTGAAGTGAAAAGGAAGGACGGCACAAAAGAATATTATCTGTACCCGCATAGCCGCGGTAGAGACAGAGAAGCGATGGTTGCCAAAGGAAGCCGCCCCGACGGGCCTTTTACCCCTATTAACCTGACTGCCGATGGTACAAAAACTCTGCCCGGAAGTATTCTGGGATTCGACCCGTCTGTATATATCGAATATATCACAGATCCGAACGATCCGGATTATGAAATCGGATTCAGAGCTTATGGATACTGGGGATTCCAACGTTCATTAGCCGCCCAACTGGATCAGAACACCATGTATTCCGTACGTCCGGGGACAGAGGTTATTCCTTATTTCATGCCGGCAGGCGTTCGCAGAGGTAACAATCGCGGTCCGAAGAATATTTCATATCCGCATATCTTTCCCGGAGAGGACCTCGAAGCATTCAACTTCTTTGAAGCTTCATCCATACGTAAGATCGGAAACAAATACGTGACCATCTATAGCGGACATTCAGGTCCCGACTATGGATTGGGCAGTTCCAACTCCACTTTGCGTTACGCTTATGGTGATTCTCCACTGGGTCCATGGAAAAGTGGCGGCGTTCTGGTCGATTCGCGTGCCCCGGTGTTAAATCAGGATGGTTCACGCCTGCAAACAACTAATGCAGGACACAATACACACGGAAGTATAGAACTTATCAACGGACAATGGTATGTATTCTATCACCGTCCGCCACGGGGATTCGGCAACGCACGCCAGTCAATGGTAGCCCCAATCCATGTGGAATGGGATAAGAAGTCAGTATCGGAAGGTGGTAAAGTTTCCATCAGAGCCTACGATCCCTATGCAAAAGATAATATCTGGACAGCCAAAGACAGTCAAGGGAATGAATACAAAGGAGCAGAAGTAACCTCGGAAGGATTCCACATCTTTGGTCTTGATCCTTATCAGTATTATTCCGCAGGATTTGCATGTTATCTCTCCGACGGACGTATCCAGCAGGATTCATGGGACATCTGGGATAATCATGCCCCCATCACAAACGTGAAAAACGGCAATATAATAGGATATAAATACTTCGGCTTCGGCGGATTGAATAAAGACAAACTGGGTTTGAAAGCTTTCGAAGGAACCAAAAAGGGAAACCAAACAGCCTTCAACCTCTTCCTTACACCCAAAACATCAAAAACGTTTAAAGTGAACGTTTGGTTAGATGGTCCGTGGGATAACGAAACCTGGAAAGGGACGAAGATAGGCGAAATTGTTGTTCCTGCCAACTCGGCGCAGAAAACGGAACAGTTTACAATTGACGTATCGAAGTTTGTTGACCACCTGGACAAGAAACATGCAATCTATCTCGTTGCTGAAAGCGAAGAAACGGACAATCTTTTCGATTTAGCCGGCTTGGGATTCAGTTCAAACAAAAAGAAGATCGCTCGCCCTATTGTCCCCAAAGTAAATATAGAGGTCAATGGAAAAGCAATCGAAGTACCGGCAACTCCTGTACGTTCTACTGAAAGCAATGGTATTACCGGCTATGACATCTATGAAGCTGTTTACAAACTTCCGGCCGGAACTACCGGAACCCCTACTGTATCGGCATCAGCGACTGATAAGAATGTGAAAGTAGAGATTATCCAGGCAACATCGGTTTCCGGAACTGCTATTGTGAAATTCGATTATAAAGGGGTAGTTAAAACATATAAGGTTGTGTTTACTCCTCTTGCATAAGAATATCAGAATGTAACCATGAAAAAAACATTTACTATTCTATTAATTATATGTGCAGCCACAGGGATAAATGCACAAGATAAATTGTATCCCAACGAGTTTCCGCTCTCACAAATAACACTCCTCGAAGGGCCGTTGAAACATGCCCGGGACTTGAATATCGAGACATTGCTCAAGTACGACTGTGACCGTTTGATGGCTCCCTATCGAAAAGAGGCAGGGCTGACACCCAAAGCTAAATGTTATCCCAACTGGGACGGATTAGACGGACACGTCGGAGGACATTACCTCACAGCTATGGCCATCAATGCAGCCACCGGCAATGAAGAATGTCGCAAGCGTATGGAGTACATTATCAGTGAAATTGCCGAATGTGCCGAAGCCAATTGCAAGAATCATCCCCAATGGGGTGTTGGTTACATGGGCGGAATGCCTAACAGCCAGAATATTTGGAATGGCTTTAAAGACGGAGACTTCCGCGTATACAGTGGCTCATGGGCACCGTTCTACAATTTGCATAAGATGTATGCCGGCTTACGCGACGCATGGCTATATTGCAGCAACGAACAGGCAAAGACTCTTTTTCTGCAGTTCTGCAATTGGGCAATCCACATCACATCAGGATTGTCGGACGAACAGATGGAACGGATGCTTGGCAACGAGCATGGTGGCATGAACGAAGTGCTTGCTGACGCGTATGCCATTACTCATGAGCAGAAGTACCTTGACTGTGCAAAGCGTTTCTCTCACAAACGGTTATTTACTCCTATGTCGCAGCGGCAAGACTGCCTCGACAATATGCACGCCAATACGCAAGTACCCAAAGTTATCGGCTTTGAGCGTATATCAGAGCTGTCGGGAAATGAGGATTATCATGTGGCAAGTTCATTCTTCTGGGATATCGTAACGGGCGAGCGCAGCCTTGCATTTGGCGGAAACAGCCGTCGTGAGCATTTCCCGGCCAAGGATGCTTGTATGGATTTCATCAACGACATCGACGGTCCTGAGAACTGCAACACCAACAATATGTTGAAACTTACAGAAGACCTCCACCGTCGTAATCCGGAAGCGCGGTATGCCGACTATTACGAGCTTGCCACATTCAACCACATACTCTCCACCCAGCACCCGGAACATGGAGGCTACGTCTATTTCACGCCTGCCCGTCCCCGCCACTATCGCAACTACTCCGCTCCTAATGAAGCAATGTGGTGTTGTGTCGGCACCGGTATGGAGAACCATGGCAAGTACGGACAGTTCATCTACACCCATGCAGGTGATGCCCTTTTTGTGAATCTATATGCGGCTTCACAGCTCGACTGGAAGGAACGCGGCATCACGTTACGTCAGGAGACGGCTTTCCCTTATTCTGAAAACAGTACTATTACTATTGCGGAAGGCAAAGGCACATTCAATCTCATGGTGCGTTATCCGGGATGGGTACATCCGGGCGAATTCAAGGTCAGTGTAAACGGAAAGCCTGCCGACATCATTACAGGCCCGTCATCCTACGTCAGCATCAATCGCAAATGGAAAAAAGGCGATGTAGTAAACATCAATTTCCCAATGCACTCATCCCTGCGCTATCTACCCAACGAACCGCAGTACGTTGCTCTCATGCATGGGCCTATCCTGCTCGGAATGAAAACCGGTACAGAGTCGATGGCGTCACTTATAGCGGATGATAGTCGCTTCGGGCAGTATGCAGGCGGTCCAAAGCAGCCTATTGATAAAGCTCCAATCCTCATCAACAATGACATTGCCAGTATCCCGTCACAGCTCACTCCTGTGCCTGGTAAACCACTGCACTTCACACTCAGCACCCGCATGGAGAACAAGATTGAAGGGGAGTTGCAACCATTCTTCGAGATTCATGACTCTCGTTACATGATATATTGGCTTGCCCTCACCGAAGGTAGCTACAAGCAGTATATCGATAACATTGCCAAGCAGGAACAGGAGCGTCAGGCACTCGAAGCAAGCACTGTCGACAAAGTGCAGCCAGGCGAACAGCAACCGGAGACCGACCACCAGATGGAGACCGACGAGTCATACACCGGTAACACAAATAATGTCTTCTATCGCGATGCCCGCAACGGACATTATTTTAGCTACCTCATGCAAACCGATGGTCTGACTAACCTCAAGCTGCGACTCAAGTATTGGGGAGTGGGCGAATGGAAAAGCCATGAATTCGATATCTATATTGATGATGTATTTCTCCGTTCCATCAACAACACCGGCAAATATCGCATATCAGAGTTCAAAGCAGAAACCTATGACATTCCGGCTACTCTTTTGCAGGATAAGAAACAAGTGCGTGTCAAGTTTGTGGCAAAACCCAACAAGCAAATAGGTGAAATATATGAAGTAAGATTAATAAAACAGTAGCTGGATAGCTACTGTTTTATTAATCTTCCAATACGGATACAAGCTCCGCCACCCGGCGCTAACTTTATATTCAGAACTTCATTCCGCGTTACTTTCTTTTTCGAAACCTTAATCGTTTCTCTGTTACTCAAATAATGGGCATTCTCCCCATCCTCCACAATTTCCGCTTCATAGTCTCCTTTACCTAAGAAAGACAGCGGCACACGTAAAGTTCTACTTTCTTCGTTAGTTGCAGCTCCTACCAAGAATGCTCCATCTTCCGCTTGACGCATCATTACGATATATTCCCCTATTTTGCCATCCAAAGTCTTACTTTCCAGCCAAGGCATCTTCTGTGCAGACAAAAAGCGGAGTAAAGCAGGATATTTACGATAATATTCAGGAATATCCGGAATAATCGTTGCGCCGGAGAAAGTGATCAATGTTCGTGCAGCTTCCGATACCACCGTTGAAGGCACCTCCTGGTTATTATCCGAACGCGTCGTTTTTCCTTGTCGCAAGTCAAACATACCATTATTCATATCAATCGGGCCGGCTATCATATTTACAAACACCGAAGTAACAAAGGTCTTGGGATAGAAAATCTCATGCCCGTCCAATTGAGCCTTGCAATATTCACGCGTCACAGCATTGGGCCACGTCCGCATCTGTCCATAGGGATGCACCGGATAATCATGAAAATCTACCAATAATTTATACCGTGCACACATTTCCGTTATACTCCTCGTTCTGGTATTCTTCTCTTCAGCATCTCCAGCCATAAAACCATACTTCACCCCGGCAGCTTCCCATGCGCCATATTGCTTCAAAGTTTCCTCCAACGGATAATTACGTCCTCCTACATCATTCAGATACAGCCAAATGCCTACTCCTTTCTGTTTTCCATATTGAATCAACTTTCGTACATCCCTGGCCTTATCTCCCTTAACAGGATCTGAACCTTGCTCAAACTCAGGTCCATACCAGTTGGCATCAAGAACCAGATAGGCAAAACCCTGTTCTGCGGCAAAATCAACCATCCTTTCCCAGGAAGGATAAGACATTGTATAATGAAATCCTTCCCATTGAGCACCATTGATACGCCAGTCCCACAATGCAACTCCCGGCTTTACCCATGAAAAATCATAATCTCCGGAAGGTTCCGGATTCAATAATTCCAAGAGATGAGAATCCACCAGATCGCCCGGACGATTGCCGCAAAGAACCACACGCCATGCCGATTGATACCCCGCATGAAGCAAATGCGGCTTTACAGACACAGAAAACAAACATTGCCCTTTTTCCGACTTTAGTTTCAAAGGTTCCCCTTCATCCAGACAAGCTTCATGGACAGCCAGATATAAATCATCCGCAGCCTTCACCGTCATCACAGGCAAGCGCTCACCATCAGTTTCCGTCAATCGTTCCGGACCGATATTATGCCTTTCACCATTATAAAACCATGCAGTATAATCGCCTGCAAAATTAAAAGTAGTAAGTTCCAATGCAGAACCTGTACCTTGAGGCGACACATAGCGAAAAGCCACACCTTCATTATAAGCCCGTGCCACTACCTCCAAAGCATCCGATGATTTCGCTTCATTCACAAAAGACAGCTTCATCTCATTGTATTTATCGGGTACCACGGCACGCTTTCCCCACAGAGGCTTCCAAACAGAATTCACTTTGTTACGAGTAACCTTTCCCATTTTCCATCCCCGGAAAGGAAAAGTCAGCCCATCTTCCGTTTTAAACCCCAATGCAGAAGCATCAATCACTTGTTTACGCTTCACGGATAATTGATAAGTCAGCTCACCGGCATCCGTTTGAATAATCGCTAACTGTATCTTTCCGTCAGGCGAATCAACCGTATATTTTTTTTCACCGGCATAACAATAGGTTCCTATCAATAAGAACAACAAACACAATTTTCTCATAATCCGATTTTATCACATCAATAAACTTTATTAAATACCGGCTTCATTATAAAACTGAATTCATAATTACCGTACGGCAAGCGGTATTGCGGATAAGCGATAGCTCCCCAACTATTTTCACAAGCCAGCCCCAATTGAGCCTTGTCTATGCAAATATTCGTATAATCCACCGGGATTACTTCCGGCGAATGACACTGATCTTTATTCAATCCGTCGTCCAAAGATTCAATCGTATAATTCAGAGCCGATGCCGAGAACGGGGCTTCCGCAACAAATTGCAATCCGGAACCCGCTTCATTCAGTTGTCTCCACCAACGTATATCAGTCTTAGTACCCGTTTCCTGCGGACGGATATATGGATAGAATTGTTCAGCCACCGTCTGGCGATAAATCCCCAAATCTGTTGCATGATTACGGTCCGAATAGTTTTCCACAGGACCTCTGCCATAATAGTTGATTCTATAGAACTCGTCAGGCATCTGCATCTGCATGCCGAAGCGGAACATATCGGGCACTTTCTCTGCTTCACCGGCAACCATTTTCTGGGTAACTTTTATCTCACCTGTATTATTTATCACATAAGTCAGATATAATTTAGCAGATACATCAGGCATTTCATATCCGGCCTCAACTACAATCGTCCCATTTTCCTGCTTATTGGTAAATGAAGTTCTTTTCAGTTTTGGATTCAGCCATACCCTGTATTTATGCTGCAACCTGGCACCATAATCGTTGTCAGTAGGCGCACGCCAGAAATTAGGCACGAGTTGTCCGCCATCATTCATTAATTCTTTGCCTGCAACCTTATATCTGCTCAGGAAACCATTGTTCTTCGCAAACTCGATAATGAAATCCTCACCTTCAATGATCAGATAATTGCCATCATCATTATTCACGGAAGGAGCAACCGATTCTATATTCGTTTTCTTCACATTCACTAATGCCATATCGGGTGCTTTATAGGGAATGACGGGCATTTGAGCTTTTGCAACAGTAAATCCGGGAGATAATAAGGTTTCAGCCTTTTTAAGTTTATAAGACACATTCAGTAATAGTTCTTTGTCTTTATACGAATTTACATCGGAGATGTCCAGTTTTAGTTTCGCCTTTTGTTGAGGAGCAACATTAAGATTGCCAACAGTGCCGGCTTCTACCAATTCACCATCTGCCAATAACTGCCAATCCAGATAATAAGCGGAAAGATCACGGAAGAAATTCTCATTAAAGATTTCTATTTCTCCATTTTGCAGGCTGACGGGATGTGTCCAAATGGACTGGTAAAAGTAACCCACTTCGTACATGTGCGGATTCGGTACCCTGTCAGGGCTTATCAGACCGTTATCACAGAAATTATTGTCAGAACCATCGTACTTATTAAAATCTCCGCCATACGCATATATTTCAATACCGTCTTTATTTTTCCAACGCACAGACTGGTCAACAAAGTCCCAAATAAACCCACCCTGGAATTTCGGATATTTACGTATCAGGTCCCAATATTCTTTGAATCCACCCATAGAATTACCCATAGCATGCGCATATTCACACTGTATAAGCGGCTTAGTAGCATTACTCTTGGCATAATCCTCACACGCACTGTACCACAAATACATCGGGCAGAAAATATCGGTATAATAATCATGACCGGCCTGTTCATACTGCACGGGGCGTGTCTCATCTTCCGCTTTTATCCAACGGTAGCAAGCTTCAAAGTTAGGGCCGGGACCGGTTTCATTGCCCAATGACCAAATAATGACCGAAGGATGATTGTAACTGCGCTGCACATTACGCTGGTTACGTTCCAGATGTGCTTTGGCAAAGGAAGCATGTTTAGAAAGCTGATTATTAGTATATAACATTCCATGCGCCTCTACATTAGCCTCAGCTACGACATACAAACCATACTCATCGCACAATTCATACCAAAGATTATCGTCAGGATAATGACACGTACGCACGGCATTGATATTGAATTGTTTCATAATCCGAATGTCCTGCAACATACGCTCCCGTGAAACAACATATCCATAATCGGGATCCATTTCATGGCGGTTGGCACCTTTAATCAGTACAGGCTGTCCGTTCACAAGCAGCTGGGCATCCTTAATCTCCACTTTACGGAAACCCACTTTTACCGGAATAACTTCTAAAATATCATTGCCATTCTTTAAAGTAGCGGTCAGGCAATAAAGATTGGGCATTTCCGCACTCCATTTAAGAGGATTCTTAACCTCCATAACAGTCGAAAGACTGCCCGAACCATTCACCCGGGTGTTTGCGACTACATTGCCTTTCGCATCCGACAGTTCCAACTCTACAGTACCCCGTCCTTTCATCTGGAGAGCAATGTCCAGTGATCCGTTGGTGTATTGCTGATCCAAATCGGGAGTAACTCTTATGTCCTGTATACAAGTCTTGTTGCGAGCATATAAATAGCAATCACGTCCCACACCCGAAAAGCGGAAGAAATCCTGATCTTCAAGATATGACCCGTCGCACCAACGGAACACCTGAAATGCAATCAGATTTTTTCCCGGTTTGAGATAACCCGACAAATCAAACTCCGCTTCCAGTTTACTGTCTTCACTATACCCAACATACTTACCATTTACCCACAAATAGATATTAGAAGTGACAGAACCAAAATGCACAAAGATCTGCTTATTCTTCCATTCCGCCGGTATGGCAATCTCTTTTCGATAAGATCCTACATGATTGTTGGCTACAGGTATTTTCGGAGGATCAGTTCTGAATTGGTTCTTCCATGGGTATCCTACATTGACATAAATAGGATCACCATAACCATTTAACTCCCATACAGCAGGTACTTTCAGTTCATCCCACGCACTATCATTATAACCCAACTGATAAAAATCATCCGGACGCTGGTCAACATTCCTTACCCAATTAAATTTCCACATCCCATTCAGAGACAGAAAATTATCAGATTCTTCCTTAACACCAGTACGGGCAGCATCGTATGATTCATAAGCAAAATAATTAGTGTGCATCGGAGCACGATTCACAGCATTTATCTCCGGATCTCTCCACTCATTCTTTTGGGATAAAGCAACCGTTTGCAATCCAATAGCCAACGCAAATAGGCTGAATAGTCTCTTTTTCATATCATTATTATTTGAAATTATCCTATAGGATACAAATGTAGAGCTTAACCTGCCCACAGACTTTCAAAATTAAATATATGATTTTTAAAATTAGATATATCTCAGATTCCTAACTAAGATAACTCACCAATAGATACAGATAATGAAAAAGCATGACTGCAACAGATAATTAAGTATTCAGCCAGAATTCGCTTTAAAAGTGCTATATTTGCCTCTGTATACCGTTTTAAAAACCATCAAAATGAATATCGAAGAATTTAGAGAATATTGTCTGTCATTAAAAGGTGTTCGTGAGAAAATACCGTTTCCCAATGTCCCCGATAAATACAGTCGTGATGTTCTATGCTTTTATGTAGCGGATAAATGGTTCTGCTTTGTAAATATCGAAATCTTTGACTTTTGCTGTATCAAATGCAATCCAGAAGAATCAGGAGAATTACAAACCACATATATAGGAATAAAGCCCGGATGGCACATGAATAAAAAATACTGGATCAGTGTTTACTTTAATCAGGATGTACCTAACGAGAAAATTAAAGAACTCGTAAGCAAGTCTTATGACATTGTTGTCAAAAGCCTGACAAAGAAAGAACGGGAAATGCTACTATCAAGTGATGAGTAGCACTCCCAGCATTAATATGATATATATGAATTCTACAGAGTTATGAAAGTTTTCTATACAGTCGCCAACAGTATCCACCAATAAGCAATATCAGTAATAATGTAATGCCAAAAGCCCAATAATTAACTACACGGGATTCGGCAACAAGCATATAATCACTGTCCAAAAGACGAAAAGCATCTACTTTCCAAATGAGTGACTCATCTTTTTGCATGGCTGCATTGGTAGAAACCACCCTGCCCGGCATGGATAACTCAAACAGCACAGCATAACCAAACAATTCTGCAATCCGCCCTTTTTCCTCAAACAGATCATCCATTGGCTTTTTATTGTCCGCATATAAGTTTGAGAAATATTTCGTTTGACTCAATTCATCCAGATAATTGCATACCTCTTCAGGTGATCCGTCATCACCGGTATCTTTTCCGGAAAAGTACTTCCCATAAACCGGTTCCTTCAGATCTGCCAACTGATGTACAAAGGCCGTATCTCCTTTTATCGTAATGAAATGAAGAATTACTTCACAACTCAGTTCATACTGACTACGGTTATACCATTTCCAGAATTTGGCTTCAATGTCATCCAACCTATTATTCTGTTCAATACCATTTAATCCGATCAAAGCCTCCTGATCTCCCCGGAACCATATCCGCTGCTCCTCTTTACTCATATAATTTTCGAGAGGTACCGGACCTTTATCGGGTAATTCACCGTAGGTAGCCGTATACTGATAATATGTATAGAACCAGCGGAAGCTTTTCCGGAGTTTTTCAACCGGGACTACCAAAGGAAGACTGTATTCCTTTCCATCCAAAGTACTGAAGCTATCGGAACCTACCGTTGGATAAGTCCGGCAAACTTTCACATTCAGTTTGTCTTCATCTCCCCAGCAGTTGAATTTAACAACAGAGTCCAGATTGCTCACTTCCCATCCCGAATCTATTCGGAATAAAAACGGATTATGATCCCTGTCTCCTGCAAGGAAAGCAGAGTCGCCATAAGCATATACCTCTCTGTGCATGCTACCATCACTATTTACCTGAGAAACCATTCGGTAATAGGTACCGCAAGAAGTCATACCGAGCAGCAAAACAATGGCTGCCATCCATTTATACGTTCTCATAATGATATAATTTAATAAGTTTTCTTTGTAAGTTCCATTACTCTCTTTTGTCTGAGCTTCTTATACTGCACATACTGTCCGGACAGGTAATCGCTCTTTTCAGAAAGCCTCATCTTCTCCCAGCCTTCCGGCAGGGAATAAGCACTGTTTTCTTGGAAACGATACTCCTCTTCTACTCTGACACCATCGGGAACCGGACTAAGAAGAGTCTCACTCACCAACAAGCACAACAAAAATCCTGCGGCTATCCCGGATACCCAACTGCCAATCAGCAGGCTTTTCCTTTTCTTCTTTCGGGGAACTATCCTGCTCACTTGCTGCAAAATGGCGGTAGTCAGTTCATCCGGATTGCTCAATATAGGCTGTACATTTCTCACCTCATCAAGCCATTCATTGTAAAGTTTATCATCTTGTTTCATAAGCCAGCATCTATTTGATTCATTTTGTTTCGTATATTCTTCCGGGCCAGGTAAAGGGTGGTTTTAATGATTCCGGCAGAAAGTCCGGTGATAATTTGCACCTCCGGCACATCCAGTTCCTCAATATCCCGTAATGTAAAAATCAACCTTTGCCGGGGAGACAGCTCATCGGTATATCTCAGGATTAGTTCACACAGTTGCTTGTTCACCACTGCCAATTCTACATTATCATCTGACGAGATATTCGCGGAAACGGAATAATCTGCTTCATTATCGAGTGGTGAATGGTGCAGGGAGCGCAGACGGTCATAACAGGTATTGCAAGTGATTTTATAAAGCCAGGTAGAGAAGCGACACTCACCATTATATTTACCCAGCGCCAGCCACACCTTTACAAAGGTTTCCTGTACCATATCTTTAGCTTCATCTTCGTCGCACAGCAATCGGAAAGCAAGCCGGAATACAAGTGGCTGAAACGTAGAAACCAGCAGAGAGAATGCTACTGCATCCTCCTGCTGGCTCCTACTTATAAGCTCTTGTATTTTTTTCTGGTCCATCATAATAATATCTTCGTTTATTATATGATACGTAAGAAAAACCTTCCGGTCAATAAACAAGAGCTAAAATAATACTTAATAATGGAAAATATCAATCTTTATTCCCGAAACGCTTCTTCAAAAATTCCTCCAGATTATAAGTTCCCGGAGAATTTCGCAATACGGTACCATCTTTTTCTATCCATTCATAATGAGGAATACCATTAAAGTGAAATAACTGGCGGAGATAGTTGTAATCTGCCTGGGGGATACGATAACAAGCCTCACCCTTCAGATTCTTCTCTACATATTCATTATAAGTCTTTTCGGGACTTTCACGATCACTGGTTATGTATATAAACTGAAAACCCGGGTGATCTTTATACTGTTGACGCAAACCGGCGGTATGTTCAATGCCTCCACGACAGGGACCGCAAAACGTTGCCCAGAAATCGATAAACAAAGCTTTACCTGTATGGGCTTTAATGATATTACGGAAAATTTCAGTAGCAGGTCCTTCAGGCAAAACATACGTGCTATCATTTTGTAGCGGAAACGCCTTGGCATACAAACGTTCCGCCTCGGCAAATAAAAATGGATGAACGATAAATTCCTTTTCTTTATCCAGCAGATAGCGGGCATACTTTTCATCAAGGGATTTCAAATTATAAGGCAGGCTACGCAAAGGAATTACCTGAGAAACAAATGGCCTATATCCCACTATTGTATCCAATTGCCCGACTTTCATACTTTGATCTTCAAAGAAACCGTTGGCATACAATTCATTATCAGGCTTTTTATCTTCTGCTTCAGTATCATTCGCTACTTCATGTTCCGCTTTGTATGCTTCGAATAAATCCTTATACTTTTCCATAAGCTCTTTCCAGATTTTTGTTTCAGCAATCAGCTCTTCAACGGGCCTTTCCAATGTTGTTCCCGCCTTTTCTTCATGTTGTTTCCGTAGCTCTTCCTGTTCGGGAGTAAACTCGGCGCCATGCTTTTTCAGATAGGTAAGAATAGATTTTTCAGGATATGTGTATGTCACCACATCCATTTTCGTAACAGCGGTGTCACCCATGGCTCTTGCAAAATCCATATACTCAAGACGATTGATAAACGTGCTGAAATGCCTGTCCACTACGATAAGACTATCGTTAAGCGGCATCTGACGTAAGAAGTGGTAATAAGTTGAATCTTCCTTAACCTTCAGAACCTCGTTATCCTTATTCTCTCGCGCCAGATAATTCCTATCCATTACAAAGTCCAACATCTTATAGCCTTGAGAAATCTTTGCCGCATTTCTCACCAAACGCGCCGCCTTTCCCACATACCGATTGGCAGCTACAAGCGAATCAGCCTGCTCTGACCAACGACGAAACATGGGTTCGCAACGTTCGGCAAATTGCGCGGGAGTCAGTTCTTTCTGCATTTTCGAGAAATCTTCATAACGAAATACGAATAAATCATCCACATATTTCAATGCCTTTCCTATATATGCGGTAGATCCCATGTAATGGACATTATGAAGAGGATAATAATGATCACGGGCACGACTACGGGCCATTATCGCTTCCCAATCTACATACATGGTTACGGTCTGTCCCGGCTCTATATAAAAGGGTATCCAATCATTATTGAACACAACCGAACTCACCATAGGATAGTTGATCTCAAATTTACATTCAAACCTTCCATTAGGCTGCAGAGTTACCACCATCGGATAATCTTCTCTTGTCAAATCATTAGAAACATAAATCAGACCATTGGTAAAGCCCAATTTCTGATCATAGCCGGCAATGTATCCTTGCAGGCAAACACTATCACGACGGAATACCGGACTCTCATTCTCTTCAACCTGCATCGCCTTCATGTTTCCCGTATCCCGCGAATAAAACCGGGCAGGTTCTTTATCTTTCCTTATCCGGCACAAACCATTCTTTTGCGGGGTCAGTTCCAGCTCCACTTTATCGCCCCGGTCATCTTTCAAAGTCAACAGCATACTTTTGCCTTTCTGACGGATCGTTTCGTACTGATAGAAACAATTGTCCATGACAACAAGAGAATCATATATGCCAAAAGCCCATTCATAATAGTCATCCATTCCCATCCAGTTGCCGGAGACTTCATCAAAGAGTGAGGCTTTGGCATCTTTTTTCTCCAAAGATATATAGAATGTATGCGACTCATCACCTTCATCGTCATCAAGGAAATGAATCTCTTTTGTTGTTTCAGGAAGCGGTGGAAAAAGAAGCACAAAATCCAAAGTTCCCGAATCCGGTGTATATACTTCTTTATCCAGTTCAAAACCTTCGCTCCCCGTAAGATAATATTTCTTACCGGTATCCGCATCCTCCAGATAAGTACTCTTACCTAGCATCACCCACCAATGCGGACGGAAAATAACATGGATATGCAACCTCGTTGCATCCGGAGTACGTTCAATGCGGGTAATATTATAGATGCTGCCCGAACGGAATTTAAACTTAGGATTATCAATTACATTTTGTGCCTGAAGCATACAAGTGATGCAAAGCAGGAAAAGGAAAATAAGTTTTCTCATGGTATAGTTGTATATGATTAATTTCTACTAAAATTTAAAGGTTGCTCACTCTGACAAATATAAGCAATAAAAAGGAAAGACTTTTTATTTTAAATAAATATTTTTCAATAACTGATATTTAAGAGTAAAGTATCCTTTTGGAATAGCTACACCCTTTATATGGAAAGGTGTAGCCATGAGAGTAAAAGGGTGTAGCCATCCGGACAAAAAGGTGTAGCCCTTTCAACACACGGCTACAAACACCTGTAGGCCGGATTATATCATCCTTATAAATATGTTTTTTAAAAAGCCGATTGTTTGTTCATGTAAACTAATCAGATTCTATCATCATATTACTCCAATATGGCAATCTTCTCTCTGCCTACAATATAAATTCCTGCAGGCAGTTCCCGGATCACCTCACTTCTGCGCACCTGAGTGCGAAGCTTGATTCCCGTAATGGTATAGACATCTACCAGAGGATCTTTATCCACGGTCACATCCTCGATGCCCGTAGGATCTTCATAATCATCGGAATTAGTCAGATAGACTTTATCGATAATAATAGGGCTGCCGCCGAACGACCAAAAACCTACACCATAAATGTGGCTCGGATCAAGTTTCACTTTAGAATTACTCTTATACATATTATTCAAATCAACAACCACTTGCTTACTGTTCTTAACTTCATATTCAGCAGCTCCCGACCAATAGCTATTCTCATCAAATAAACGAAATGAAGCACCGTTGTTTGAGTTATCATTGCCTATTTTTGCCACAACGTATTTGTATTCCGACAAATCAATGCCGTTATCGTACCACCAGCCACCGAAACCATACTGTCCGGTCACCAATGTATGTGTATTCTCATCAAAAGAACCGGTCTCCCAAATATTGGGATTAAACAGTTCTGCGGTTAGCGGAAAAGTAGAAGAAGTTACATGAATCTTTAAAGACTGACGGTCACCTAAAGGGCCTTTATAACTGATAATTATATCACTCTCTCCATCTTGCAAAGCCATTATACGTCCATTAGTTACACGTATGACATCCGGATTCTGATTTTCATAATCGGCCGCCATGGTAATATCTTCCGTATGACCATCGGCATATATTCCTTTCACTGTAATTGTAGAAGAACTTCCGGTAAGCAAAGTGAACTCTTCTTTTCCATTGATGGTCAATTCGGTTAAGGTCAATGATTCTTCACTATACCCCTCAAAAGAGTCGTCAAAATAGAATGCTTCATCAAACTCCGGTTCGGTAGAGAACCAGTCTACATCCACATAGCCTCCTGTCTGGACAGTTGCATAATTAAAGATGGCGAACTTATTGCCCGTGAATACCGTCAGATCATACTTCATATTCAGGTCATCCCCAAATTTTGTATAGGTCTTGTTATCCAAACTGTAATAGAAGCTTGCCCTACTTGTGTTGTAATTGGCAATAGCACGCAGATAGATTACCTGTTCGGTGATCACTTCTCCTATCTGCTCCGATTTTGCAGCCAACGATACAACAGGGGCAGTGGTATAAACCAACCGCTTCTGCCCATCTATGACTTTAACGCCAATAAACGCATAAGGGTCCTGAAATACTGCCAATCCTGCCACATCGCCTTCCTGCATCTCGCCTATCTCCATCCTGACCGTGCCATAGGAATGTTCCAAGTCCTGAGGATACCCCAGAATTCTCTGAGTCAATGTGTTCTTGGCTTTATGTAAGCTGTCGGTAACATTTGCCGTATACAACCGCAAATAACCGGCATGTTCAGTCAACGACCATTTTGATCTGTCCGCATTATGATTCCATCCCCATTGCAGTCCTAATTTATAATGCCTGAAATTATCATTGGTAGGCAATGACTTTATGGGGTATTCCCTGCCAACATCGGGCTTACGATAGGTAGTGACTCCTTTTCCGTTCTCACCTATTTCAGGCCAGCCATCCACCCATTTTACGGGTTGCAGGTTAGGGAATCGTCCATAAGCACCTTTATCATAGAAAAGCATAGTCCACCACTCTCCGGTCTGCGTTTCTACCAAAGCTCCCTGATGAATGTTGTCATCGTCTATCAGCTTCTTTTCCTCATAAGGTCCATAAATATCCTTGGAGCGGAAAACAGTTTGAAAAGCAGGCCATCCTCCATACGTAGAGTAAATGTAATAATACTCACCTATCTTATACAAACGGCTCCCTTCAAGCCCTTCGCGGAAAGACCATTTAACCACATCCTTATCACTGCCGGGAATTTTATTGAAATCTTCATCCAATTCGGCTATACGAAGCTGGTTGATACCGTAAACTACGTATATTTTATCATTATCAAAAAGCAATCCGCAATCATAAAAACCATCATTTAACTTCTTCTTTTCCCACTCACCTTCAATGTCGGTAGTGGTCAATAGGTATCCACCTTCATCCAGTGTAGTAAACAGGAGATAGAACTTGCCGTTGTGATATTGAAGAGCTGTTGCCCACTGGCCACGGCTGTAACGGTTCTGACCATTTTCAAGATTATAACCATCGGATGCCTCTATGCGCTCCAACGGATTACAGCAATACTCCCAGTTCACCAAATCATAAGATTTCAGAATGGTGGCTCCGGGGAAAATGTACATGGTGGTGGATACCATATAATAGACATCACCCACACGGATTACATCCGGATCAGGGAAGTCACCGAATATAACAGGATTAGTGTATGTGCCATCCCCATTATCACTATGTGACTGATAAGCAAAATCAGGACGTGGATAATTTTCCTTTGCATACTCCTGATACCAGTGATAGGCAGGCCACGGACAGGCTTCGGGATCGGTCAGGAAGGTGTACGCTTCTCCCTCAGCAGGTGGAGTATCCTTAAATTTTGCCAACAAATCAGCACCCGTAAAAATAAGCCAGCTCACATTACCCGAATTATCTACAATATGTTTCATATTTGCTCCAAAACCGGGACCGCCGAATGTACCGGTATGAGCCTTCCCCCACGAAGCGTTATATTTTGACGGTGCCCAATCCATTTCTGTTATCATGATAGGTGCGAATGATGCTACCGGAGCTACGGAATCATCCCATCCTTTCTGGAAAGGTTCATAGCCTCCCGTACTGGAACCACCATCCCCATTTTCTCCATCACTTCCCATCCAGCCCGGATAGAGATGTACCGCATAACCGATGTTATCTCCTTCGATAGGATTGACGGCAAACCCTTTATACAACCCTTGATAACCCAGACCAGGTATCCAAAGAATGTTACCGCAACCTTGTGCACGCATCGCATCTACCACCGACTGAAAATACTCTTTCAGTTTATCGAAGTGTCCCTGCGAACCGGCTCCGTAAGTACCATCGGGACCAAGTATATTAATCGGTTCGTTGGCCAGTTCAAACATAATATTCGGATGATTCTTCAATTTCGGATGCTGGGCTACGTGTGTCCATACTTTAATAAGATACTGATTATACTCATCTCCCACAGCTATTTTTTCCGGACATACTCCGGGAGGACGCATTACTACATAAAGTCCTTTCGAGACAGCATATTCCGCCATCGGAATAAATACCCTATCAAGATAGTTTTTAAACCGATTGAAATCGAATGCTGAAATGTCATTCTCTCCTTCTACATGAATTCCCGGAGAATTTGACCAATACGGGTCCATATGTAATCGAAGAAAATTCATTTTCCAACCGGCAGCCATAATGTCGTCAATCAACCCCTGATTGTATTTCAAGCATTTCTCCACATCATAATTGTCCCACTTCTGCCCCATCTCATTGAACCACGGACTATAGGTCTGTGCAAACCCATGCAGGTTCACTTTATTCCCATGCGGGTCTACCAGATAACGGCCTTCAACATGCAGTCGAGGCATTGACATATCTTCCCATGCCCAAAGTGCGGAAGAAGACATCAAACAGCATAAAGCTATAAGAAATTCGTAAAATACGTTTGTAATGTTTTTCATAAGCTATATATTTAAATTACTTCAACAAAAAATTAATAAGAATCGCTATGCCGCGATATTACTTTTTCACCTGAATAAATGAGATTACCCGATGTACAAACACCTTCTATCACTACCCCATAATCGGCAGCAGAATCGGCTGTATAAAAGCTGACGTGAACAGTTCCCGATTCATCAACCTGCACGTTCGGATTCCAGTATATCGTAGAACGTAAGTCTGGCTTGACGGATTTTTTCTTTGCTTCCGTGTCATACGCCGGTGAGTAGAATTCTACAGTTTGCTGATAACCTAAAGTCGTAATAGTCTGCATGTTGCTGTTCATTTTATTTTTCTGTACAAACCCATTCTTCGTAGTGACTACTATGGCACCATTTCCCGCAGCCGACCCGTAAAGAGGACCGACAGAAGTGGCAGGGGAGTAAAAAACATCTTTGATGTCATCCACGTCCAATAGGTCAAAATCAAAGTTTTCTTCGGGAACATTGTCCAGTAACACCATGACCGGAGCAAATCGATAACGCACCTCACTATTCGTGACAGTAATACCCGGCAAACGTCGCAAGAGGTCGTATGTAGAAATAAAATGTCCTTTTTTTACATCCTCTTCCGTCAGCACCTTCGAAACTCCCACCGAATAAAAGGGAGATTCCGTTTTTACAGCTCTCTCTCTTCTAGCTGTCACTATCACTTCCGCCAGATTATAGACTCTCATTCCATTTTCTATCGTATACTTCTGATCCATCTTTGCCATATAGTTTTCTTCTATATGTGGTTTTTCAATGCGGGGAATAAATCCGATTTTAGGGGCAGGAAATGATTTATAGGGGTCCAGTTCAATAAAGACTTTTGAAGAACCTTTCTTGCTGAGCGCCTGGACAATATAGTGAGTACCACTGGGATATTCCAGTTTATCGAATACAAACCGCCCATTCCGGTCAGGCTTCGTCAGTTCTGTCCCGATGAGTGAATCTTTAAGGGCGAGCAAAGAGATATTTCCCTCTTTCAATGCAGAAAACAAGCCCTCTACTTTACCGGAAACTTCATCACCCAGTTCCAAATTATAGGGCAATGCGCTGGTTACGTTGCCTTTCAATACCTCCGGTATGTTGTATTTCCGCCAGCCTTGTGTCATCATCAGCAAATCCAGGGCATAAGAAGAACTGCGGTTGTCTTGCAGGTAACTCAACGGTGACTCAATGTGTCCTTTAAGATCGGAAGTGAGCAATAAGGTGGAAACAATGTTGGAAACGGTATCCGGCTTCACGTCTGTTCTGTCAACAACTGCAAGTGCGAAGTTGCCTGACATGGGGTTTCCATTTATATCTTTAATCTGTATATCCATATCTACCTTCTCTCTTGCCAAGTAGTTTTCGCGGTCAAGCCGGACTTCAGTCTGCGCCAGTGCACTTTTTTGCAGAGAAAAAACTAAACGTTCGCTCAGAATATTTCTCCCTTCATCAACCAGCAGAAAGTGAACGATGCCCGCCGGAAAAAAGTCTTTTTCAAAATCAACATAATTTTGTTTATCATCCCAAGGCTGTGCATACAGAACGATGCCCCGCAAATGCGCCACCAGTGTCAGCGAAGTGCCCAATGAGGTATCGGGTGATTTGGAAAGACTTACCCGCAAATAATCTTTAGACCAAAGTGTATTCAGGGAGATAGCATCCGGAGAAGGTTCGGGCAAATCAAAACGTTTGGAAACGCCTGTTCCGTCACTACAAACGGTATGATACTTTTTTCCGGGAACATAATACATCCGAAAACTCCCCATACCCAAATGCTGGCTTTTGAAATCGGCACATACCTGACCTTCTTCGTCAAGCACCTGACCTTCTATCTCTGTAGACAAACCATCTGCATCGATGGCCTTAAATGCCATTTTGATTGTGGTGGATTGAGCTGCATGACCTCCTTCGGGGAAGAAAGCCACATCAAAGGTTTTACTCAATTCGGGGATTCTGAAATAGCGATTGGAAATTTTTCCGTCATACACTGTCTGCAATAAAAATGTACGCGAAGCGGGAATTTCTTTCTCTTTGAAAGTGTAATGGGTATTTTCTCTTTCCAATGATAAGACTTTTCCTTTTTTGTCCCTGTCTCCATCGGAGAAAAGAATGGCTTGTGTGGGAGTGACGGATCGGTTGTCCGGTTTACTGAGAAAATGTATTTCCGCATGAACGTCGTTGTTTTCAGTAGAATAACTGATTTCCGGAGATATCGCTTCGGATACAGGATCGGATATATAAATCAGTTTATGGGGAAAGTACTCTTCACCTATATTCTGCATGAACCAAGTGTAGGCTCTGAGAGAATAGTTGCCTTCCGGCAGGTCCTCACCCAATGGAATATGTCCGTAAAAACACCCCAAAGAGTCCGGTCTTATTTTCACTCTTCCCACCAAATTGCCCAACGGATTAACTAGCTCTACATATACATATCGGCTAGCATTAGCTTGCTTTAGCATAAGAGCGTCTACTAAATGTGCCCTAAACCAAAGGGTTTCACCGGACATGTAAATGCCACGGTCTGTCTGAAGGTGAATCTTTTCCTGAGGGAAATGTGACAGTTGCTGAGAAAAGAGGTTTTCTATGTTCATAGAGTCCGTTTTTACAACCAATAAATCTTGGGTAAATACATCTTGTATGCACAGCAGCAATAATAAAGAAATGAAACATATTCTCATGGTATAATTTTTATATATTTTACAGAAAATGGCGCTTCTCACGAAGCACCACTTTCTTAAACTAATGGTAATAAAAAATGCAATCTGATTTTACCTTAAATATAGTCTCTTAATAATCTTGTTTTCTATGTTCTTCCATCCAGTCATTTATCTCACGCACTTCATCATCATTCTTACGTTCTTTATAAACAAACCCTCTCGTTTCTTTCAGCAAGCCATCCTCTTTATCCCTAAATGTGTACCACAAGTCGTATACTTTCATGTCAGGATAGTATTGGCCACCACCGTCAATAAGTTCAAACTTATCCCAGGGTGTCAATTTCAAAGAATTGTCGGAATTCACGGTGATGTTAATGCAATAGTCCGGTCGGTAGTCCGGGGAACCTTTCGTCCATTCGTTCTTTTGATGATACATACGCACCGTATTGCCATCAACTACCGCCTGTAGCGTACGAGGCGACTTGTATACAATAGCATCATCGGGAGCATCCTTCAAAGCGATGGTACCGTCTATATAGTAAAGGCCGGAATAATCATTCATCAGATTCAAACGGACGAGCAACACCGTATCCTCCTTGGCCAGTTCAAAATGAGAAGTCTCTTCCAATTTGAACGCAAGCATATAGAGCGAATCAATATGCAAAGTAGAGGGATCGATGTAAATGGGATAAGTACCACATACTTCTCCCGCCTTTACCACTACATCCTCCTGCGGAATACTATAAATGCCATCGACCAACGTGCGATACATAATATCATCGGCCACACGTTCTTTTGCATTGTAATCTTCAATGCCAGAAGGATATTCCCGCACCTTGACAGTCACATCCGTCTTCGTCAGTAGCGAACCACTGATAGCCACAGAGGCATATACCGTGTCCTTTGCATAGCCAATATTCAGGTTTCTGTCTATTATTCTATCTTTGGCACCTACCAAATAGACCGATTCGGGATACAAATTCTCCTCCATAGGTATTTTATTATCGCAACCCACCAAACTAAAAGCCAATAAGCCGAGCGATAAAAATGCTATTTTTCTCATATCATTTTAAGTTACTAAGTTTTTAAATAGATTTCCAATCCTGTTGTCCAGAGTTACCAGACAACAGGGGTCAATGATTACCAACCTGGATTTTGTACTAATTTACCATTCTTTCTCAGCACATTTCTGTCGAGAGGCCACAAGTACATTTTATTAGAGAAGACGCGCTTCATGGTCTTTTCCGTATTCCATACTCTTTCTGTATAAAATTGCTCACGCTGTGATTGTGAGGCGCTTACATCCAACCCTCTAACAGGTCTATTGTACGCTTCGTAAGCATCTTTCCAACGGCGCAAATCCCAAAAGCGCTGACCTTCAAAAGCAAATTCAATCTGCCTTTCGTGCTTAATCAAATCTCTCATCTTGGCCTGATCAGAAGCATCGGCTGCTGTGATACCCGGCTGACCGGCACGATAGCGAATCTGATTGAAGTAGCTTACCATCTGATCCACATCGCGGGTAACCGTCACCTGTGCTTCCTCATCCGTATATGAGCCTTCCATCTCATTCATAGCCTCTACATAACCCAACAATACTTCGGCATAACGGAACAATGGATAAGTTTTGGCTTTGCACGTACCTTCCCAAACGATACAGTCATCTTGATTCACATATTTACGATTGGTATATCCGGTTCTGTTTCGATGGTTATTGTCATTCAAGTTTGAGGCACTACCTCCAGAATAATAGTCTGTTACATAATTTCTGACACCAGAATCACCTCCACGATAGGAAGTACAAGGCCATACACAGGCATTAAAACCAATAGTGGCGTAAAAACGCGGTTCACGACCATTGTCCCGATGAGCTCTCAAACCGGAAAGACGGTAATCCCCCGAGAATGTAGCATCCTGCCCTACTGCATTCCCGGACTTTTCTTCAGGAGTAGCCTCGCTAAACGCTCTACCATCTGCCATACGATACTCGTCAATCAAATCCAACGTAACACTATACATAGCATTTCCAAAGACTTTGCTGGGCGTAACAATACGATAATCTCCATATCCTGCTCCACTTCCCATCACGCTTGGTATATAAGAAATATATTCTTTCACAATATTAGCCTGATAAGTACCATCAAACAGAGTCTTATACGACTTATAAGGGTCTATATTTCCGGCCCCATCGGGAAAGTTGGCATCAGATACCGTTTCAGGAAGAGGCCATGTACCGGTACCTTTTCCATTATCTAACTTGGTTACCGTATGAATAGCATACTTATTCAAATCAATAATTCGCTTGAACGTGGCAGCCGCTTTTCCCCACTTGGATTTATCTTCCGTTTGAGCAATGAAGTTCCTGCCCTGTGAATCTTTCCAGTCTGCATAATAGGTGTTTCCGTTGAAAAGAGGACTGGCGGCATAAAGTTGCAAACGCGCTTTGAAGGCCAGGGCAGCACCTTTGGTGGGTAAATATTGCAAAGATTCGATTCTATCGCCCGGTAACAAATTGGCAGCCGTCTCAAAATCTGCACAAATCTTTTCCACACATTCGTCATACGTGGAACGCTCAAAGGAGGCATTAGCCACATCTTCGTCTGTTTCGAAAGCACGGTCAGGAAGTATCACCACCGGCCCGTATAATCTTACCATATAGAAATAGAAATAAGCACGCAGGTAATAGGCTCTTCCCATAAAATCACGCATTTCCATTTCAGTAAGTTCCTTGTTCTTGGAAATATTCTCCAAAATAATGTTAGCCTTACGTATTCCTTTATAACAATTCGGCCACGGATTATACCGTGAATTCGTCTCTGTTACTTCATCATAGAGTATCGCATTGCTGGCCCACACGTTTGGAACAATACCCTCATCCGACCCCAATCCGCTAGGTAAAGTTGCAACTTCTCCCCAGTCATTTCCGGTCAGTTTAGATTCATCAGGAAGCAGGGCAGCTGCTCCATTGATATACTCTTCCGTTCGGGAACGGGAAAGAAATATGGAGTCGAGCGTGGTCTGGTCATATACATATTTTTCAATGTCCAAGTATTTTTCGCATGAGCCGAAAATAAAACTCGAACCAAACACAATGGCTATAATGGCAATTTTGCCAAGAAGTCCAAATATTCTTTTATAATTTCCAAATTTTATCATAATTGTCAGGTTTCATTAGAATGAAAGATTTAATTGCAAAGTGTACACACGTTGGATAGGATAAGCATTACCATTGTCCCCCGCCTGTGCCGGGTCTAACATTTTTTCCTTAGACCACACAGCCAGATTATCACCAATCAGACTGAAGACCGCCTTCTGAAGACCCAGTTTTTTCAGGAACGCTCCCCTAGCTGTATAAGACACCTGTATGTTCTTTAAACGCAAGTAACCGCCATCCGACAACCAAAATGTAGAATTTCTATCGTTGTTGGCACTACCTCCATAATAAAGACGAGGATACTTAGCATTCGGATTCTCAGTAGCTGGGTTTCCTGATATTTCACGGGAAATCCAGCGATTAGCCGGGTTGGCGAAATCCGTAATCACGTTACCGACAGCACTTTGTGCAAACGGGCGATACATATTACCTCCCTTGAAATAGGTAACGCGGCTTACTCCCTCAAACAGGACACTCACATTGAAATTTTTCCAGTTAAACTCCGTAGCAAATCCATACTGAATCTGAGGTACATAAGAATACTTCAGGGGTACCTCATCATCCGAATTGATAAGACCATCACCATTAACATCCTTATACTTGATATCACCCGGCAAATAATCGCCAAATGTCTGACGTGGACTGTTATCTATTTCCGCCTGGTCTTTAAACAACCCCAAAGCTATCAGTCCTCGATTGATACCGCTTTGATAACCTACAGCTGATTGATAAGGATATTTCTTGAGATCTTCCTCATAGTTGGTAATCTCGTTCATGGATTGCGTGTAGTTGGCACGTACAATCAAATATTTGTCATTGTCACCCAAAGGCTGCCTGTACGAGATGGTACCATCCATACCCCAGCTCTTCATTTCACCCACATTGGCCCAAGGCAATGTTACAAGGCCCATCTCCTCGGGTACACTCTGGCGTTGCTGATAAATACCGGAACGTTTATCTTGGAAGAAATCGACTGTCATATCAAAACGTTCGTGGAGGAAACGCATATCAATACCGATATTAGCTTTCTTAGCCTTCTCCCAACGCAGGTTACTGGAACCTACTTGTGTTTCCGTCAAACCGGAACCGTTATTCCAGATACCGGAACCCGTACTGCCAATCAAGGTCAAATAGGGGAAACGCACCGAGTCATCCCAAGTGAGACGGTCATTACCTACGATACCATACGAAGCCCTGATTTTGAAATAGTTAATAAAATTATCCCTGTCACGAAAGAATCTGTACTGCGTAGGTGCCCAACCCACAGAAACAGCGGGGAACCAACCAAATTTCTTACCTTTTTCAAAAGCCTCCGAACCAGTGTAACCCACATTAAACTCAGCCATATAAGTATCATCATACGAATAAGAAAAACGGCTTGAGTAACTGTTATAACGCTTAGGGATAGCAGTCAACAATTGATTATACCTCGATGCTTCATAATCGCTCCAATCAGCTTTAATCAAAGCACCTACACGGTGTAGCTTATTGAACAAACGGTTGTAATTCAGTTGGAATTCCCAATAGAACTTACGACTGGAATCTTGGTAATTTCCGTATGAAGGATCCTTAGATTCAGACATCTTTTCCAAATTGAGCGTACCGTCACGATTACGGCCATAGGCATAATAAATAGCCGGCATTTTTTGACGCATTTGTGTCAATGCACTATAAGAGTCGATATTGACCAAACCCAAGATAGAAAGTCCAGGAGTAATCATCTTCAAATCTTGATTAAGTTGCATTGTGATTTTATTGTTGTTAGAATACAGTTTCTGATATCCTGTCATGTTCAACAATACATACGGACTGATTTGAGAATTCCCACTGCCGTAACCCGGAGCCTCTCCTGTAGTGTACATCAACGGCACGGTAACCGGAGTCAAATTGGTCTGTGCTTCCCACAATGCCTTAGTGTCGTTTCCATATCCCGGATAGTTTTGACTCACAATCACTGTTTCCTCGTTCAACGAAAGGGTAGTTGTAGGTGTTACATTCACATCCACATTGGCACGGAAGTTAAACTTATTATAGTTTACGTTCGTATTATATCTGTTTACGTCTTTATCTTGCTTGAAGATAGCATCTTTCGTGGTAAAACCGGCACTGATGTAATAGCGAGCCACTTCACCACCACCTGATGCACTCAGGAAATATTGCTGATTCCAAGTATAATCTTTCAGAATTACATCTCGCCAATTCACATCAGGATGCAAATCAGGATCCATGTGATTTCTAAACAAATCCACATCCACATCGGAATAGACAGGAATACGACCACGTGTCACGGCAGCTTCATTAGCCAGAGCCGCATAATCTGCTGCATTTACAAATTCAGGCATACGTGCAGAATAAGAAATACCGGCATTGGCTTTCACCTGTAAACTTAACTTTCCCGCTTTTCCTTTCTTGGTACTTACCAATACTACACCATTGGCACCACGCACACCATATACAGCCGTAGAGGAAGCGTCTTTCAAAATAGAGAAACTCTCAATATCTTCGGGGTCCAGCGTATTCAAGTCTCCTTCAATACCATCAATCAACACCAAAGCTCCCTGTCCGGCACCAAAGGTACTGATACCGCGCACCCAGAATTCAGAGAAGTCCTTACCCGGCTCTCCACTACGTGTAACGGAGATGATACCCGGTACGCGTCCACCCAGCATATTGGTTACAGACGAAGCAGGCGTCTTCAGCGTAGCTACTTCCACACCCGTAACAGCACCCGTCACGTTAATTTTTTTCTGTACCTTACCCGATGCCGTTATCACCACTTCGTCCATCAAGTTGGCACTCTCTTTCAGCACTACACGCATACGTTCGTCATTCTTGGTCATTTTGATTTCCTGCGTATCATATCCAATATAGGATATGAGCAAGGTATTGCCGGTTTTGATGCCTGTCATGCGGAAACGTCCGTCCAAATCTGTGATGGCACCCATAGAAGGGACTTCCTTGACAGATACTGACACACCAATTAAGGCCTCACCCTTTTCATCCATTACCAAACCGGAGGCCGTCACAGTCTGCTGCGCATAGGCTGAACTCATAGAAGTCATCCATGCCACGAGAAACAGTAATATATATTTTATCTTCATATTGACTCATTTTATATTGGTTCTATGTTCACTCTATTGTCATTTTTCTGATTGCTCTTGAATTTTCTTCACCAATGAAGAAGTTCTCTTCCGAATCAAGAGCAATACATAGCGGGCGATCAAAATATGCATCAGTAGGGAATCCATTTACTTTTCCTGATTTATCAGGATTTCCTGCCACCAAGGAAACAAGGCGTCCATCAATCTTCAAAATGCAATGGCCTGCACCACAGCAGACATACAGTTCACCACTGCTGTTTACAGCCATGCCCATAGGCTCTCTCAACACGGCATCATTCAATCGGTCTCCCAATACAGTTTTACCTCCCGATCTGAAACCGGCATAACGCTCCACATTCCACTTGCCAGAGCCATCTTGCCAAACCTTCAATATACCGTTATTTTCTGCAAAGGAAAAAAAGAAACATTTATGGAACTTGCTGTAAGTGATGTCACTACGCCACTGCTTGGTATTCAATCCGGCAAATTCTTCCGGAAACTCGGAGTAGTTAAACATGGTTTCGTAGCTTTTTTCCTCCAAGTCAATCCTATAGAACGCTTCACCTCCTCTACAATAGACGTAGCGATTATCTTCGGCATAAGCCAACGCACCTTGGTTGTTACCACTGTAATTTTGGGCGGGCACCTTGATTCCGAGTGAATTTAGCGTCCATCCGTCTTCGCGGGCAGCTGTATATACCGCACCTCCCTCACGGGGCATGATGGTAGCTTTTTCTCTTGTATTGTCCACTGCGACAGAGCCCATAAAGCCGATACCTGTCAATTTAACGACCATGCGATCATCCAACGATACGAAATAGGTTCTGTCACCCCATCCTCCTCCAAGGAAAATGAAGTTATCACCTTTCTGTCCAGCCACAGTTGCGATTCCCGTGCCCTGTGTCAGTCGAAACTCATCCAGCTTAATGCTTCCTCCGCCATCGGTCCAGTCCTCATCGGTGAAAGCTCCCAATATAGTCGTCACCGATTGTGTCTGATAATACTTGAAGTGTACATCGGGAGATGTGTACTTCTTACCATCAACTTCCAATGTTACTTCATTATAACCAGGTAATTGCTTAGGGATAAGCCCATACAGTTCATTTCCGTTGTTGTTTACGATAACAGCTTCCTTGTCGGCAAAGAAAACTTTGACTTTTCCGGTCGTGTCAACCGGAAAGTTTCCTTTGATAATAAAAGAATCGTTGATTCTTCCCCAGTCAGGTGCCATTGCTTCAAAAGCAATAGGTTTGCTTGAGTCATAGTAATTACCTATTTCAGGCCACTTCTCAATCTCTGCTTCGCCATTACAACCAGCGAATAAGATACTTAAGAAAAGAAAAAGAAAATAAAGCTTTTTGTTTTTCATAATATATAAGTAATGGGGTTCTATGTTTTTCATTAATAATAGTAGCCATTGGCATCAGCCCCCCCTTTAAATGTCAAAGCTACGTAAAACTCATTGCAGATCACCGAAAGTGATGTGTATCGCTACGGCCATCTCTGATTTTACAGTCTTTACATAAATAGCTGACTTAACCGTCATCATCATACATACATTTCATAAGATTAACTTGATTAGATTTAACATAACAATAATTCCATCGATATACATTCTGTACATCGATGCACAAAGCTACAGAAGTGTACCCAATACACTTTTAGATATTAGATATATAATTTTAGATATTAGATATTCTAACTAATAAATAATAAAAAAGAGGAAAAAAGAAGTAAATCACACCTCTGTAGGAGACTTTCCAAAATATTTCTTAAATACCGTACTAAAGTAACTGATACTGGAATAACCGCAAAGTTCGCTAACTTCCGTGATGGTGTATTTATGAGATTGGAGTAATTCCAAAGCCCGGTTTAAACGAATGGATTTAATAAACTCAATAGGTGATTGGCCTGTCAATGCTTTTATTTTTTTATATAACAGTGAACCGCTCACATGCATTTCCATAGCAAAGCTTTCCTTATCAAAATCTAGATTTTGCATATTATTATGGATCACTTCCACTGCTTTTTTCACAAAATGATCGTTAAGCTCATTGTTCAAAATAACCTGTTGATTATCATTATCCGACTTTATCAATTTCAAAGCTTTCTCTCTGACGATCTCCCGGTTCCGCATAAGGGACTTTATTCGTTGCTCCAAAAGTGATATATCGAAAGGTTTCGTGATATAGTCCTCCGCTCCCAAACCTAAACCTTCCAACTGGTCACTTTTATCACAAAGTGAAGTTAGCAGGATCACCGGAATATGCGAAGTTTCAAAAGTAGATTTGATCAATTTACATAACTCAAAGCCATCCATATCAGGCATCATCACATCCGAAATAATCAATTCTGGAGATTCCTTTTGAAGTAATTCCCATGCTTCATTGCCATTGCCAGCCTCTAAGATGTTATATTGGTTTTCAAAAGAACACTTCAGGAAGTTCCGCAAATCTTTATTATCATCTACGATTAATATAGATTTCTTCTTTTCGGATTTATCATCTTCCCTTTTATATTCCGATTGATCAGACAAGCCATCAGCAGATGTTATATTTCCCAGTTCTTCATGTTCAGCAGGTGCAACCTCAACCACTTCTTTATAAGGGATGTTTATTTTGAATAAAGAACCTTCATTCTCCTTACTTTCAAGAGAGACTTTCCCTTCATGCATTAAAACGTAATTCTTCACCAACAACAGGCCTATCCCAGAACCTACCATGCGTGAATTAACCTTATTATCTCCTCTATAAAACTCTTTGAACAGCTTCTTCTGAGCATTATCCGAGATACCCAATCCATAATCTCTTACCTCCAAGCTCCAATAGTACTCATTACAATTCAATGTAAGTTCTACCCTACCATCCGTATGAGAATACTTTATAGCATTAGATATCAAGTTATCAACGACTTTCTCTATTTTCAATTCATCGACAGCTGACATATAAGATTCCCTGTTAGAGACAAACTCCAATATAACATTCTTTTTCCCCGCCGTAGACTTGAACATAGTTTTCCGCCTGTACACCAAGTTAACGATATCAACCATTACCAGAAACAGTTGTCCTTTCCCCATATCCACTTTCTGAAAATCCAGGAGTTGGGTTGCAACATTAGATAAACGTTCAGACTGTTCCGTAGCCAGATTCAGATAATAATGCCCTTTGTCTGATAATTCTTTCTCTTTATTCAATTCCTGAATAGGCGCGTTTATCAACGTTATCGATGTACGAAGATCATGAGCCGTATTTGTGAAAAAACGGATTTTATCTTCAGCATGACGCTGTTTCAAACGGTTTATATAGAATTTAAGCACAAAGAATGTAATGCTCATTATAATAATGAATACCACCAGACGGAACCACCACGTCTGCCAGTAAAGCGGAATAACGTGTATGTCCAATGTACGTTCATCAACTATCTGAGAAAGTGAATTATTGTACATTCTTACTTTAAGCCGGAAATTCCCATTAGGAATATTGGTATAAGTGATTATCTGCTGATTGGAAGGATGTGACCATTCTGTATCAAGCCCTTCCATTTTCCATGAAAATTTTATTTCTTTGGAAGAAACGCCAATAGGCAATACCTCAAGCGTCAAAGTATTCTGATCATATTTGAATGAAATATCTGTTTGTTTATTTACCGGAATTCCACGCAACAAATCCTGATTTTCTCTGATAGAACTGCCGGAAATAGTGATATTCTGGAAATAAATCTCCCCGTTGAGCTGGGTATGATATAATTTATTGGGGTTAAACATTACCGCCCCATTATTTGTACCCCACATCAATTCACCATTGCGTAATTTACAGCTGGCATTCACATTGAACGAAGCACTTGAAAGAGCTAAAGTGGAATAATAAGCATGCACCGTGCTGTCGGCAGGATTATAGCGGCACAATCCATTTTCCGTTCCTAACCATAAATATCCATTATCATACATGACACTATTCACATAGTTAGATGGCAATCCGGATTCCACTGTTATTTTATGAGTTTCACGAGTTGTGTAGTTATGATGCAGCAATCCGTCTCCGGAAGTAGCCACCCAGATATCATCCTCCATTACCAAAAGATCCTGTGCAAGGCATTCCGGCAGAAAAGTGATTTTCCCTGTTTTTTTATCTAATAAAAGCACAGAATAGGTACAGGCTAACAGCATTTTTCCCGGTAAAAATTCCATAAACGTACGCATGGGCTGTGCACCATACGTATGAAAGCGTTTTTCTTTCGTTAAATAACATATTACGTCCTGTATACCTCCAATCCAGATATCCCCCTCGCTATCCTTATATATATTCATTATTAATTTACCGTCAGATTTCAAATCCGATGTATTCCGCGGATAATGAACCAATTCTTTCCCGGTATTCCGATCTAAAACATAAAATCCGGATGAGAACGAACCTGCCCAAATGTTTCCTTCATCATCTTCACATAAAGCCAGAAAGACCTGTGCCTGTTCCTGTTTATTCTGATAATAAGTATTCCATTCATTAGTGGCTACCCTCCACCTGCTTATCCCATTATTCGTAGCGAACCAGATATCTCCTTTACTATCTTCCAGTATCTTGTTTACATTATCATTCCCTAAAGAATTCGGATTATTAACCTGATGGGTGATTTGATTAATCAAGGGAGATTTCCAGTCGAAGAAAGAAAGCCCACCAGTATAGGTAGTGACCCACACTCTCTGCTGACCGTCGCAAAAGATGTCATAAACTCCATCCCCACGGAGAGAGAAAGGATTATCAATATCTTCTTTCAGAATGTTCAGAACCTTTTTTTTATCCTTATCCAATTCCCATACTCCCTGCCCGTCGATTCCGACTAACAGTGTTGAATCGGAACTTTCCGTTATCACTGCGATAGGTTGCTTTGGGAAATTAGAAAATGGCAATAACGTTTTCTTTTTCATGTCCAGATAGAAAAGACCATCAGTGGAAGTTCCTATCCATACAACCTCTCTTTTATGATCATAAAAAAGAGTATTTATCTGAAACATATCTTCTATTCCACATATACTTTTTTGTTCCAACGTATTTGTATTTAATAATCTAATACTGTCTTGACTGGCTACAAGCAGATGTGTCTGATCATAAGACGTTATGCACTGTGTTCGAATTGGCGCCTCACCTATTTGGGTAAATATTCCATTTTTATATTTGCACAATCCCCCGGACGTAGGAATCCAGAGAGCCTGTTCATCATCAATAACAACTTTACCTACACTTAAAAAAGTATTATTGAAAGATATTCTAAGATCCAGAAATAAATCAAACCGGTCATACAGTTCATTATAATGAAAAAATTGCCCATTATTCGTATACGCTATTAAAAACGAATCATTATAGACCAGTTTGACATTTATGATATTGGCTGTTTTATAAGGGAGCTGATAAATGCGATAATCACTTTCCGTAATTCTCAATATACCCGTTTTGGATGAAGCCCAGATAAAGCCATTCTCATCTTTGCAGACAGAAGCCATCTCCCGCATGGAAATTCCATACATCGCATTAATATTATAAAACTTCACATCCGAAGCATATACATTAAAAATAGAAAGAAAAAGAAAGAATATAAGCAGCCGTGATTTCATAATATTACTGTTAGCTCCTGCAAATATAATATATTTGAAAGCAATTGACCAATATATGCATTATTTTGTCTAATTTTGCACCTCGTTTCACAAAAAGTACAGATTATCTATGAAAGCGTTCGAATTCAGACCAAAGCTATTCACGGCTTTGAAAAACTACTCGAAAGAATTATTCATGGCAGACCTGATGGCCGGTATCATAGTAGGTATCGTTGCCCTGCCACTTGCCATTGCGTTTGGTATTGCATCCGGTGTATCACCCGAAAAAGGTATTATCACGGCAATCATTGCCGGATTCATTATCTCCATGCTGGGAGGTAGTAAAGTACAGATCGGTGGTCCTACGGGAGCTTTTATCGTCATTATCTATGGCATCATCCAGCAATACGGAGAAGCGGGACTGATTGTTGCCACGCTGATGGCGGGAGTCATTCTTATCCTGTTAGGGATATTCAAGCTGGGTGCTGTAATCAAGTTTATCCCCTATCCTATCATTGTGGGATTCACCAGTGGTATTGCCGTCACTATCTTCACCACGCAGATAGCCGATATCTTCGGGCTTAATTTCGGCGGTGAAAAAGTTCCCGGAGATTTTATCGGGAAATGGATGATCTATTTCCAGCATTTCGATACCATCAACTGGTGGAACACGATTGTCAGTATTGTAAGTATTGCAATTATCGCCATAACCCCGAAATTCTCAAAGAAAATACCGGGGTCGCTGATTGCCATTATTGTAGTAACAGTAGCGGTATATCTGATGAAGACTTATGCCGGAATCAACTGTATAGATACCATTGGCGACCGTTTCAGCATCAAAGCAGAACTACCGGATGCAGTAATGCCTTCACTGAACTGGGAAGCTATCCAAGACTTATTTCCTGTAGCCATTACCATTGCAGTATTAGGGGCCATCGAATCACTGCTTTCTGCTACGGTAGCGGATGGTGTTATCGGTGACAAGCATGATTCCAATACGGAATTGATAGCACAAGGAGCTGCCAACCTGATAACACCTCTGTTTGGTGGTATTCCCGCCACCGGTGCCATTGCACGTACAATGGCTAATATAAATAATGGCGGTAAAACCCCTGTTGCAGGTATGGTACATGCAGTGGTGCTTTTGCTTATCCTTCTGTTCCTTATGCCTTTGGCACAATATATTCCGATGGCTTGTCTGGCAGGTGTGCTGGTGATTGTTTCCTATAACATGAGTGGCTGGCGCACATTCAAGGCACTACTGAAGAATCCGAAATCAGACGTCACCGTATTGCTGATTACCTTCTTCCTGACAGTTATTTTCGACTTAACCATTGCTATTGAAGTGGGTCTTGTCATAGCTTGTGTACTTTTCATGCATCGTGTCATGGAAACCACTGAAATTTCTGTTATCAAAGATGAGATTAATCTGAATGAAGAATCTAACAGTAAAGAAGATGAAGAAAACCTGTCTATCCCTAAAGGTGTGGAAGTGTATGAGATAAACGGTCCGTACTTCTTCGGTATCGCCACTAAGTTTGAGGAAATCATGTCCAGGCTTGGAGACCGTCCCAAAGTGCGCATTATACGTATGAGGAAAGTACCTTTCATTGATTCAACAGGTATTCACAACCTGACCAGTCTCTGCCAGATGGCACAACGGGAAAAGACGACAATCGTACTTTCCGGTGTGAACGAAAAGGTGCATAAAGCGTTGCAAAAATCCGGTTTCTATGAGCTTCTGGGTGAAAGGAATATCTGCCCGAATATCAATGTGGCATTGGAAAGATCAAAAGAATTACTGAATGAGTAAAACAGAGTAATAAAATAAAGGAGGGAATGAAAAAATCATTCCCTCCTTTATTTTATCAAAAGATAATTATTCCTTTACCCATGCTCCGGTAATCTCTGCCACATAAATATGATGCAAACCGCCATGAGCGCCACCATACCATTGCTTACAAACACTTGGATCGATGAAACAATCTTCTTTCATTACATCCGTATAAAGCTTGCGGCATTCCAGACTGAGACGTCCTTGTTCAAAAAGAATATTTCCTTTTTCTGTAATGACCGGTTTCAGTCCCGTCTCTTTTACCTTGTCTACTTCCCTACCCGACTTGCTTCCACATATCTTATGGATAGCTCTATTCTCTTCTCCCAGGAAAGAGAGTGTGAAGTATTCACTCTTCTCAATAAACTCAAACGTGTAACGTTCCGGACGGATAAAGACATAGACCACCGGTTTGTTCCATAGGAAGCCTATACCGCCCCAACTGGCAGTCATCGTATTGAAATGATCTTTATTACCTGCCGTCACCAGCATCCATTCTTTACCGATAACTTCAAAGAAGTTCTCTGAAAGGTCTTTAATTGCAATAGGTTTCATTGTATACATATTATATAATTAATCACTTTAATATTTCTGATAAATTCCATGCTTGTACGTGACGTACACCTTCTCTTGAAAGCCAATAGTTTCGATTACAATCGAAAATTCATATACTTTTATTAGAAAATTCATATATAATCGAAACTACTCAGTTGCTTTACTATGCTCTTATCACTTCATTATTTCCCGTTTGTAGGATCTATATACCCAACGTATTGGATATATAGATGGGACGCGCTGGATATATAGATGGGACACATTGGATATATAGATCCTGTAAACCGCTTAATAAGAGACACTAACCGGAATGCCTGCATCTTTAATTAAGGCAGCAATTCGGTCCAGTTCCTCATGAGTAGCCTTACACAAATCATGGTCAGGCGTTTCACGATCAATAGTATAAATCATCACCTGCCGGGGTTTTATCTTTTTCACAACCTCCAGCCATGGAAGAACGTACTTATCCGAAGTATTATCCACGTCTTTCCCTTGATAACTGCCTTTCATGAACATGGTCTGAATAATACAGTTACCTTGAAAAGCTTTCATACGCTCTGTGATTTCGCCCACAGAATAATGCCCTGTAGGACGATCCACAGTATGAATATAATCCTCGTCTACCGTATCGAGTTTCAAGATGTTGTTATCTATCTTATTCAGCGCATCAAACACTGCAGGGCGGTGAATAAAGGTGGAATTACTCAATACACTGACTTTGGCATTCGGGAAATACTTATCACGAAGCATCAACGTATCTTCTATGATTTCAGGGAAATGCGGATGAGCTGTAGGTTCACCGTTTCCGGCAAAGGTCAATACATCCGGTTGAGGTCCATTCTGTTGCATATCCTGCAATCTGGCTTCAAGGGCATTGCGGACCTCTTCGCGGGTAGGCAATGCTTTCTTGGGACGATGGTCTGCATTGAAACCGCATTCACAATAAATGCAGTCGAATGAACACACCTTACCATCTTCCGGCAATAAGTTAATCCCTAAAGATACTCCCAAACGGCGGGAATGAACAGGACCGAAAATGGGAGACGGATAAATTACAGTCATTTTATTTACGATTTGACAATTGACGATTCAAATTACTGAATTACTGTAAAGACCAGATACAGTATTTTCAGCGTTTATAACGGCAAAGTTAACTAAATCTTTATACGAAGCTGCATTTGTAAGTCGGCTTTTTTGTTTCCTTGTATCAGGTCGTTACCCGAACCAATATTCTCACGGTCTTCGTAGATAGTCTGCCCGAATTTAACAAGGAACATAAAAACTTTGTTCACATCATACCGGGCACAGGCAGAAAAGCGAAATCCTTGTCCATAAAACGAAGGTGTATAGAAGGTGTAAAGCAGACCTTTTTCGGAAGCATAAATACGGGAGTCGTAATCATCCGTATGGAAATAAGTACCCTGCACAGATATCTTTATGGGAAAAGAAAAAGCATACGAACAAGATTGTGTAAACTGATATCCCTGGCTTCCCTCCTGCCCTTGGGAATGAAAATGATTATAATCCACCGTTGTTCGTAACTGTAGATGATCCGGTGAATAAGTCAGTCGGTAACGAAGGCGGTGCTGATAAGTAGGAAGGATAACTTTTCCATCAGTCCCCGCTACATCTCTCTCTTTTCGCTTATAGCGATAGTTAACATACATAGATAAATTTCGCTTAGGAGAATAGATTGACTGGAACATACCATCCACACCTTGCGACGGTTTACTGATGCGGTATTTCCACCAGGGAAAAGAAAACAAATCCAGAGAAGCGAAGAATTTCCAATTTGCCAAAGGCGATGCTTCGGCAGCCAGATACCAGCCATTTTCATTTTGCGGTGCACTACTTTCACCAAACGAACGTGCAAACATTGCCCAGTAATCATGACTATAATATCTATGAACAATCAGTAGTTGATAACCGGTTAATATATTATATTTCAATTGGTTCAACAGTGAATAACCTTGTTTGCCCATAGCTGCTTCACCTGTCAGAGTAAATCGATTCCAGCGATATTTATAATCTACACCCACATTATAGAAGTAATTCCCTTGCAAATTATACTTGGCATAGGTTCTTAACACCGGTTGATAACTACGGTTGAAAAAGTAGTAAATGCCTGTCATTCCTACTTTTAGATTGTTCTTTTCATAGGTAATATTTCCACCCATCAACTGTAAAGTGAAAGCATTTACTTTCTCCGCTTCCTTCTCCGTACGATGCAATCCGGTCTTATAAATAGAGGTAATTTCATTCCCCTCTACTACTCCATCCATAGAACGATGTGAATAAAAACCGGATAACTGAAGTGCAGGAATCACTTCTACCGTTGCCGCAGCACCCCTGAAATAATTATATTCATCCGTTGAACTATGCTTCCGGATGCCACCACTACGGTTATCTACCGTCGAAAGAGAATAAGTTTTCCCTAAACGGAAATCAGTGCTGACTACCAATCCTTGTCCGAAACTTAACCGATAATTGCCCAGTGCCAATGTTTTCAACTTACCCAGATTACGAAGCAGAAAGTAGATAGAATAGTAATCATATCCTTTTTCATTATGCAGGGCAAAAAGAGGTTCTCCCGCATCCTTTTCCGCTGTTATTCCCATTTGAAGATAGTCTCCGTAGCGATACCCATATCTTAGAGAGTGGTACATTGCAGGTCCCAGATAATTCTTCTGATAACCTTTACGGGTATAGAAAGGCACATCCAGCCGGGTTAATACCTCCTGTTTACCATATTTCAACAGACTTTTCAACCGGGGAAAACCTATCTTCTCAGGAATAGGATGTACACAAACAAAAGGAAGAAGCAGGTCGATGGTATGCTTATCCATCTCTTCCACCAATTGCAGTTCATAAATGGTTTGCATCTGCCCGTGTATATACACATAAGCCAAGATATTTTCAATCTGAATATCCGAAAGAAAAGGAAATTGCTCTAATTCGCGTTTAGTAGCGACATTGATATTAACAGGTTCCTGCAGGCGATTGGACAGCTCTTCAAGTTCATCTTCCCAGTTCTTTTCTTCTTCATCCATAGAGAGTTGCTCTATATTTTCTTCCCACAAAGACACACTTTTATTTTGAGCTTCAAGTACAGGAGTCATCAGCAGCATACTCAGAAAAACTCCCAACTTGAGTAATTTCATTCGTGTAAATAAGTTTAATTGGCACGAAATTACCATAAATAAGTTAACAGGGCAAGGAAATCATCGACAATCAGATCAAATATGAAGATAAACACTTAATTTTGTGGCCGTGAACGCACGGCTTAACATATTAATCATAGCAGTCTTCCTTCTGTTCGGAACTCCTCTATGCCAGGCACAGGAAACGAAAACCGAAGGATACCTGGTTCCTATGTGCGTTTACGAAGGAGACACTATCCCCTATATAAAGATACCCACTGTTTATATCTTCAAACCTCTCAAATTCAAGAACAAGAAACAGTTGAATGAATATAACCGACTGGTATATAACGTAAAGAAAGTATTGCCTATCTCCAAAGAAATCAACCGTGCAGTTATCGAAACTTACGAATATATGATGACTTTACCCGATGAGAAGAGCCGTCAGAAACACATGAAAGCAGTAGAGAAAAGCCTGAAAGAACAATATACTCCACGCATGAAAAAGCTTTCTTTCTCTCAAGGAAAGTTATTAATCAAGTTAGTGGACCGCCAAACCAATTCCACGGGTTACGAACTGGTAAAAGCCTTCATGGGACCTTTTAAAGCAGGTTTCTATCAGACTTTCGCCGCACTGTTCGGTGCCAGTCTGAAAAAACAATATGATCCCACAGGAGATGATGCGCTTACCGAACGGGTTATTCTGTTAGTAGAAAGCGGACAGCTTTAAAATAGAAATATTCTACTCCTTAAATTAAGGAATAATTTCCTTTTTCATAGTTTGAACCCTCCTGTTGATATGATGTTAAGAACATTGTTGGTAATGAAAAACAGTCATTATAGAAAGCCATGTATTTCAAACACTTACCTATGTTGAAAACTTCTATGAACCATTGTTCATATCTCTATTGATAAAGACATGATAACCACTGTTTGAACAGGGTTCAAACAACTTATCAACACCTTGTTATTACAGTTTCTTGAATAAATCCCAGATAACGATACCTGCCGTAACAGATACGTTCAGTGAGTGTTTCGTGCCATATTGAGGTATCTCAATACATCCGTCGGAATGGTCAATAACCTCCTGCTGAACTCCTTTCACCTCATTGCCCATAACTATTGCATACTTCTTAGTACGGTCTATAGACACCTCATCCAGCATGATACTGCCTTCCGCCTGCTCTACGGAATAAACAGTATATCCTTCCTTTTTAAGGTTATCAACAACTTCAACACAGTTATCAACATACTTCCAGTCAACAGTGAATTCAGCACCTAAAGCTGTTTTATGCATCTCAGGATGGGGCGGAGTAGCTGTAATGCCACACAGGTAGATACATTCTACCCGGAAAGCATCCGAAGTACGAAATACAGAACCAATGTTATGAACACTGCGGATATTATCCAATACCACCACCAGGGGCAGCTTCTCAGCTTCCTTAAACTCCTCTATACTAATACGATTCAGTTCTGTTATTTTCAGTTTACGCATGACAATTATACTATTTAAATGGCTTTTATTAATAGATTGATTTACAAAGACTTGTTTAACACAAGTGTTTCATTTGCACCACACAAGTGTTTCATTTATACAACACAAGCATTACAGACAAGCCACACAAGTGTAGAACAAACAGCGTACTTATACGCTATCTTTTTATTCCTGTTGCAAAGATACTTCTTTCCGTTCACATCCCTGTTAATAACCGTTGAAAAGCTGTCAAAAGAGTAGGGAAAGAAATTCAAAAATAATTCTTGCAATATTCAAAACAACGTATATGCATCCGACAGAATGAACATTCCAAAAAAGTTAAGAGAAACTTTCCGAGGTTATATAAACACATTTTTCAGCCCTATTACACCGGTTTATAACCATAAAGTTATTAACTTTGCACTTTATCAACAAGGTGTTGAAAGAGTTTTATAGATGGCTTATTATCAAGAGATATACCTTTTATTTGCCCGTTGATAACGTACGGATAAAGTTTTATCTCATACTAATAACTTCATAGACAAGAAAAATCGTATTTACTTGTCGACACTATTAACAGCCTATCATCACCATCAAAGGATTTTTAAATTAGAAAGAGAAATAAAAAATATAATTATGAATGATCTCATAGAAGCTATCAAGCAACTTAAAAAGGAGAAGAACGCGATTATTCTGGGGCACTATTACCAGAAGGGGGAAATACAGGATATAGCCGATTACGTCGGCGATAGTCTGGCACTGGCTCAATGGGCAGCCAAAACGGAAGCGGATATCATTGTGATGTGCGGTGTTCACTTTATGGGTGAAACGGCCAAGGTGCTTTGTCCGAATAAGAAAGTGCTGGTTCCTGATATGGCAGCCGGTTGTTCGTTGGCGGACAGTTGTCCGGCGGACAAGTTCAGTCAGTTTGTCAAAGAGCATCCCGGATATACGGTGATATCTTACGTGAATACGACAGCTGCCGTAAAAGCAGTGACGGATGTTGTGGTAACTTCTACCAATGCGAAGCAGATCGTGGAAAGTTTCCCCAAAGATGAGAAAATAATCTTTGGTCCTGACAGAAACCTGGGGAATTATATTAACTCTATTACGGGACGCAATATGTTATTATGGGATGGCGCATGCCATGTACACGAACAATTCTCGGTTGAAAAGATTGTTGAATTAAAGGCGCAGCATCCCGATGCAGTAGTCTTGGCACATCCCGAATGTAAGAGTGTAGTTCTGAAGTTGGCTGATGTGGTAGGTTCAACCGCAGCATTGCTGAAGTATGCAGTGAATCATCCCGAGAAAGAGTATATTGTTGCTACCGAATCGGGCATTCTTCATGAGATGCAGAAGAAATGTCCGCAAACGACGTTTATTCCGGCTCCTCCTAACGATAGTACCTGTGCCTGCAATGAATGTAGCTTCATGAGATTAAATACGCTGGAAAAGCTTTATAATTGCTTGAAAGATGAGTCTCCGGAAATAACAGTAGATCCTGAAATTGCTGAGAAAGCAGTGAAGCCTATCAAAAGGATGCTGGAGATTTCGGCAAAGCTGGGGCTTTGATAAAGTGGTAAAGTGATAGAGGTGATAGAGGTGATAAAGTGGTAAGAGTAGTGTCACCCTATCACTTTACTACCCTTATTCTCCTCTTATAAATGCAATTTTCGTAACAATCCCCTCTTTTCCTTCACTGTCTGCGGCAAGTACCATATATATTCCCGTGGCTACTCTCCTACCTTGCTTGTTTCTTCCGTCCCAGGTGAATTGTCCTCCCAGGGAAGTACCTTGGTAAATAAGATGTCCCGCAGTATCTACAATCTTCACGTCACTGTCGTAAACCATTCCCGTAACAGTAATCACTCCGTTGTAGTCCGGACGTACCGGATTAGGATAAGCGCGTACATTACTCTCTTTAAAGCTGTTTTCAGCCTCAGTAGCGTCACTTTGATAAGAAACGAGACCCTTGCTTGTTCCGATGAAGACTTCGCCGGTACGGGGATGTATGGCAATAGATACGATGCTATTGGAAAGCAGCGGACTGTTTTCTTCCGTAAAGTGATGAATCGTTTCCATTCCATCCGCACTTATCAGGTAAATTCCGTTGGATGCCGTACCTATCCACTTACGGTTGGCTCCATCCACTGCAATGGCATTAATCGCTTCGTTCACCAATAAGAAATCAGCCAACCCGCTGCCATCATTGCGCGGAACTTTAATCTGTGTGCAATAGAAGTTATCATTGAAATAACGGGAAGGATTATTTAGTACCAAAGGACCTTTACCGGTACCTATCCAGATAGCCCCCTCTTTATCTTCGACAATACAATAAACTGCCGACTGTTCCAAAATAGTTCCATCCTGATTGGTAAATTGGCTTATAAATTTGTGTTGATCGTCCGAAGTGTCTTCTATAGTGCTATTGTAGTTCAGACAAAATACTCCTCCTGACTCTGTGCGTGAAGAAGTGGCCCACAACCAACCTCTTTTATCAAAGATAGTACGTCCGAAATTACTTCTTTCCATGGCTTCCGGATAATGAAGACTTACCCAGCTTCCATCTTTTCTCAATACCTGTACCGGATTTTTAGCAACACCGCAACTTACCATCCAAAGATTATTTTCTTTATCATAGATAAGTCCGTTTACGCGTACATAATTATGTTTTGAATCATTGTTTGGCAATGCACTTTCCAGCGGACTATTGTGCATACTATACCAATTAATGAACTTCCCATCCCTAAATTCATATATACCCTCTCCTGCCGATGCCACAAAATGATGAGTATTATCCTGAGGATCTTGAACTATGCAATTTATGTCATCATACCGTTGATGGGTCTGTTCACTGATACCTTCTTCCTGAAAACTGTTCCAGGTATTATTTTCAAATGTCATGATAGTACCGGGACGATTCAGTCTGTTTGCTATATGCCCGCCTCCGGTTATTAATAATCGCTCTCTGGCAAAATTCATATAATACGGATAGTTTCGTACAGGACTGTTTGGTGTTATATTTTCCGGTATCTCTTCTTTAAAGGGAATATCCCGATATTCGGACAGAAATTCAGATGTATCATCCGTAACTTTTTTCCAGTTGTTAATGTCTAATAGATTTTCGGTTAATAATCCTGCAAACAATCCTTCGGAAGTAGCCGCATAGAGCTGATTATCTGAAACGTTACATGCCAGGACATTTTTGTTCAGCGGATAGTAATTACTGATTTCCCGTTTTTTCAGATTGATGCACAGAATACCTGATGCTGTAGATAAATAAGCAGATTCTTTATGGAAACAAGCATGGTTGACAGATTTATCCTGCGTCATATTTTTGTTTTTATAATCAGGCAGATTATAAACATCCTCTTCATTTACCAGTAGATCAATGTTTGCATTAGAATAAACAATGACTAATGTTTTATGAGTGGCCTGATAAGCTATATAGGATATTTCTGTGTCGCTTAGCGGGAGTGATTTGGAATATGTGCGTATACTGTTATCCTCTTTGTCATAAGCATATAAATCTCCGTTGGCAAGAACAAAGAGTTTGCTTCCTATGACTTCACTGCGGGTAGGATTATGATAAGAAAGGTACGTTTGCCACTCTCCTATTGCATTTTGTGCATTAACGGGCAGTAGAATACATAAGCTGAATAAAAGTATATATAAAAATCTCATAAAAAGGTCAGAGCTGTATTAGTTTGTAAGCAACACACTTACAAACTAATAACTCTATATTTATGAGTTTATTGTATACTATTGAGGAATTTGCAGAGTTTGTTTGTGGCTATGGCACGATGGCTTATTTTATTTTTCAATTCATTACCCATCTCTGCAAAGGTTTGCGAATAACCTTCGGGGACAAATATCGGATCGTAGCCGAAACCTGAATTCCCTCGTCTGCCTTTGATAATTTCTCCTTTGATAGTACCCTCAAACAAGTGCTCTTTTCCGTTAATAATCAGGGCAAATACAGTGCGGAATTGCGCTTTCCGGTTTTCTATTCCTTCCATACTGCGCAGGAGTTTCAGCATATTTGCTTTTGCATTGTGTCCGTCTCCGGCATAGCGGGCAGAGTAAACTCCAGGTTCTCCGTTCAGCGCTTCTACCTCCAGTCCGGTGTCATCGGCAAAGCAGTCCATCTGGTAGTTTTCAAAAATGTATTGAGCTTTCAGCAAGGCATTTCCTTCCAAAGTATCTGCTGTTTCGGGAATGTCTACATAGCAGTGAATGTCTTTCAGGCTAAGGAGTTCTATCCTATTGCCTAAAATGGCAGTTACCTCTTCCAATTTGTGTGCATTGTTTGTGGCAAATACAAATTTCCTTTTCATAATAATTGGTATTATTTATCGTTGTATATTTGTGCAAAAGTACAAAAGATGAAGGGAATATTTCTTAATAAGGACATAAAATATGCTTTGTTCATATTGTCTTTAACTATAGGTTATGGACTTCTCTTCGTTATATGGGAATTTCGGGATATTCCTTGCTCCGGTTTTACTGATTTTCTGATACTTGTATTGCAATGGGGAATCATTACCTTAGCTTCTTTTCCCTTATTTCTTCTGTTGGGAATCAACAGATATGTTTTCTCTGTTTCTTTTCCGGTTATTGTGTTACTTAGCGGTGTTTTTGCCTATTTTCGTTGTTCGCTTCATATTACGCTAACTCCGATGCTGATCGATCTGATTGCAGTAAATGATGCAGGTTTCGGAACGGGCTTTATTACTTTGAAGTTGTTTCTGTTTATTCTGGCTGCCTTATTGTATTCTTTGGTTGCCGTGTATTGGCGTTTCAGTAAAATACAAGTAAATAGATGGGAACTTTTTGTAGTATCTTCCTTATGTCTGTTGTTTGTGTTTCATGGGGTGGGAAAATTGTCCGGTTCCGTATCACGGCGTATGCCGGCTTCTTTCTTTTATGTATTAAAAGATTATATGTTGCAACGACAGGCACAGGGTACACGAATCGACTTCAAGGGAGATATGCGTTGTGATGTAGATACCTTGACCGTAATTGTGGTATTGGGGGAATCATTGCGTGCCGACCATTTGCAACTGAATGGATATAGAAGAAACACTACTCCTTTACTTGCATCTGATGTACGGATCTGTTCCTTTCCGAATGTTTATACCAAAGAGGTTTTTACGCATACCAGTCTGCCGGTTATTTTAACAAGAGCAGACAGTATTGATGATAAGAGGGCACAAACAGAACGATCTTTTATTTCTCTTTTTAAAAAGGCCGGTTTTCGTACATCTTGGCTTGCCAGTCAGGAACCTGTAAATACCTATTCGGATTTTATGTATGAAGCCGATACATTGATATATGCTAATGAGGGAAAGAATGTGTATATGTTTGATAAATGGCTGGATGGAGCTTTACTGACTTTTTATCTGAAAGAATTAGAATATTCAAACCCACGGAAGTTGATTGTTCTTCATACGATAGGTTCACATTGGTGGTATAATTCTCATTTTGAAAAAGAAGTTTTCTCTCCTGTTCTACGTTCAAAAAATATTTCTTCAAGTACCCGGGAGGCTATTATAAATTCTTATGATAACACTGTCTTATATACAGATTGTTTTTTGCATCAGCTGATCGAAGAGTTGAGAGATAAAGCGGCCATTCTTATTTATCTTTCCGACCATGGAGAATCTTTGGGAGAAAATGAAAAGTATCTTCATGCAGAAGATAATGAACCGCTTCATTATCCGGCAGCTTTTGTATGGTACTCGGTTAAGTATGAGAAATTATTTCCTCAGAAGATAGAAGCTATGAAAAGAAATGCTGTGAAACATGTCACTACGAGCTTCATGTTTCACAGCATTTTGGATGCTTCTTCCATTACATCTGCTTATTTGGATGAAGAACAAAGCATATTCAAATAAGGGCTTATTTCACTTTCAACCGGTCAAAACCTTCTCCATATACTCCGATAACGGAACTTTGAGAGATAAATGCGTTCGGGTCAATGTCTTTCACCAAACGGAAAATGTCGATTGACTGGCGCTTATAAGCTAATACAACAAGTACTTTTACATTGTGTTTACTGTACCATCCTATACCGTCCAGCACGGTTACGCCGCGGTGTGTCTCCTTCGTGATGCGGTCGGCAATCTTTTCATACTCTTTGGAGAAGATGAAGAATTGCACGGACTGGCGGGCACTGTTCACAATATAGTCTAATACGAAACCGATAACAAACAAAGTTACAAAACCAAATATCACGCGTCTCCAGTCATGGAATACGAAGTAACAGGAACTGATGATAATCACATCGCAAAGCATTACCATACGTCCCAGTGTGACGTCTTTATACTTATGTATGATAGCGGCGATAATATCCGTTCCTCCCGTGCTTCCGTTGCAATTGAATACGACCCCAAGGCCTGCACCGCACATGACGGCACCTATCATGCAAGCCATGAAGTCCTGTCCCGGTCCCAGTATAAGCGGTGGCGTATTGTCGGGACCATTTACGAGTACCTGGAAAAACCATAAAAAGAATGTCAGTCCGAAGATGGCGAACGTGGTTTTAATACTGAATTTAGGACCCAGTATTTTGATGGCAAATGTCATTAAGACAGCATTGATGATGAAGTATGACCATTGGATGGGAAACCCCGTGGCGTAATAAATAATTGCACCGATACCCGTAGTTCCTCCCGTCGTTATCTGATAAGGAATCAGAAACAATGCCCATCCCAAGGCATAGCTGATAAGACCGACAGTGATGAAGATATAGTCTCGCAACTCTCTCATCATTTCGGCTTTGGTTGGTTTTGTGATTTGCATATTAATCAGTTACAAGCTACGAGCTACGAGCTACAAGTGTAGGTAAATGAAGACAGGCTGACTTGTCTCTTGTAGCCCGTAGCTCGTAACTAATTTATTTAATAACAATGTTTACGATTTTCTTCGGGACGACAATCACCTTCACTACTGATTTGCCTTCCATCCATTTAGCCGAACGTTCATCTGCCAATACGGTGCTTTGAATGGTTTCTGAAGTTTCGTCAGCAGGGAATTCCATATTGAAGCGTGCCTTGCCATTGAAAGATATGGTGTAGTTGATTGTATCTTCCACCAGGTATTCTTCGTTGTAAGCAGGCCACTCGGCATCGCAAACTGAGTCTGCATGGCCCAGTGTATCCCACAACTCTTCACATACGTGCGGAGCGAAAGGAGCTAATACGATAACCAGTTGATTCAATATTTCTTTCTTGCTGCATTTCAGACTGAATAACTCGTTTACGCAGATCATGAAAGCACTGACGGAAGTATTGTAAGAGAACTGTTCAATATCACCCGTTACTTTCTTAATCAGTTTATGCAAAGATTTCAGTTCTTCCTTGGTTGCAGGTTCATCCGTCACCATATAATTGCCGTTACGGTCGTAGAACAGTGACCAGAACTTCTTGATGAAGCGGTATACACCGTCGATACCGTTCGTATCCCAAGGCTTGGATTGCTCTACCGGACCGAGGAACATCTCATACATACGCAATGTATCCGCACCGTATTTCTCAACAATCATATCGGGATTAACGACGTTGAACATGGATTTACTCATCTTCTCCACAGCCCAGCCGCAGATGTATTTACCATCTTCCAGGATAAACTCAGCGTTGGCAAATTCAGGACGCCATGCTTTGAAAGCTTCAAGATCCAGAATATCATTGGATACGATATTTACATCCACGTGGAGTGGGGTAGTGTCGTACTGATTCTTCAGATTCAGAGAAACGAATTTATTGCTATCTTTGATACGGTATACGAAGTTACTCCGTCCCTGTATCATACCTTGATTAACCAACTTCTGGAACGGTTCTTCCACGATAGATACTCCTACATCGTACAGGAATTTGTTCCAGAAACGTGAATAAATCAAGTGTCCCGTAGCATGTTCCGTACCACCCACATAGAGGTCGACGCTTCTCCAGTATTCATCTATTTTCTTATCAACCAATGCTTTGTTGTTATGCGGGTCCATATAGCGCAGATAGTAAGCGCTGGAACCTGCAAAGCCCGGCATGGTATTCAGTTCAAGAGGGAATACGGTGACGTTATCTATCTTTTCATTCTCTACCACACATTTGTTTACAGTGTCCCAAGCCCATTTGGTAGCATGTCCCAACGGTGGCTCTCCGGTTTCGGTAGGAAGGAATTTGGCAACTTCCGGCAATTCAAGCGGCAAACAGCTTTCATCAATCATATAAGGCATTCCATCCTTGTAGTAAACCGGGAACGGTTCGCCCCAGTAGCGCTGGCGGGAGAAGATAGCGTCACGAAGACGATAATTCACCTTTACGCGTCCCAGATTATGTTCTTTTACGTAGTTCTTGGTCTTTTCGATAGCTTCTTTGATGGTCAGTCCGTTCAATGTAAGATCACAGTAAGGAGTTACATCAGGTCTCGGAGAGTTGCAAACGATACCTTCTTTGGCATCAAAGCTTTCTTCGCTGACATCACAGCCTTCTACCAACGGACGGATCTCCAATCCGAAATGTTTGGCGAAAGCATAGTCACGACTATCGTGTGCAGGTACAGCCATGATGGCACCTGTACCATAACCGGCAAGTACATAGTCGCTAATCCAGATGGGCACTGCCTCACCTGTGAAAGGATTAATGGCATAACTTCCGGAGAATACCCCCGTCACGCTGCGGTCTGTAATACGATCACGTTCGGTACGTTTCTTTGTGCGTTCCAGATAAGCGTTAACTTCATCTTTTTGTTCAGGAGCAGTCAACTGGGCTACCAATTCGCTTTCCGGTGCCAACACCATGAAAGTAACACCGAACATCGTATCTGCACGAGTCGTGAAGATGGTAAATTCCAGATCGCTGTCTTTTACTTTGAACTGTACTTCGGCACCTTCGCTGCGACCGATCCAGTTTCTTTGAGTTTCTTTCAGAGAATCTGTCCAGTCGATGACATCCAGTCCGTCCAACAAGCGTTGCGCATAGGCGGAAACGCGAAGACACCATTGGCGCATCTTCTTCTGAACTACGGGGAAACCTCCGCGTTCGGATACACCGTCTATCACTTCATCGTTGGCCAGAACCGTACCCAATTGGGCGCACCAGTTTACCATCGTTTCACCCAGATAGGCGATGCGATAGTTCATCAGGATTTCCTGTTTCTCTTTCTCGCTCTTGGCTTTCCACTCTTCGGCAGTGAAGTTGAGTTCTTCGCCACAAGCCACATTCATGCCGTTGGTGCCTATTTGTTCGAAGGCCTGTATCAGTTCTTCGATAGGGCGAGCCTGCTTTTCATCATTGCAATAATAGCTGTTGAACATCTTCTGGAATGCCCATTGCGTCCAATGATAATACTCCGGTTCGCAGGTACGTATTTCGCGGCTCCAGTCAAAACAGAAACCTATCTTATCCAACTGTTCACGGTAGCGGTCGATATTGTTGATCGTAGTAATTGCAGGATGTTGTCCCGTTTGTATAGCATATTGTTCGGCGGGAAGTCCGTAAGCATCATATCCCATGGGATTTAGTACATTGAAGCCCTGCAGTCGTTTGTAACGAGCATAAATGTCCGAAGCAATGTATCCTAGCGGGTGTCCTACGTGTAGGCCCGCACCGGAGGGGTAGGGGAACATGTTTAGTACATAGTACTTCTGCTTCGTCTCATCTTCCTTCACTTGGTAGGTTTTCTCTTCCACCCACCTTTTCTGCCACTTCTTTTCAATCTCCCTGAAATTGTACTCCATAATGGTTTTCTTTCGTTATTTTATGGTTGATACTTAGTTATATACTTTATAAACGGTGCAAATTTACGGGTTTATTTTCAGATTCATAGCTTAGTACAATAAAAAAGTATTTGTCCGTACCGTACCAGAGATACACTTGCTCCGTACCAAAGCCGTACTTTCTCCGTGCAGAGGTACTTTTGACCGAAGAATGTATGGAGCAAGTACGGTTCGAATACGTTTCAGACAGGTAGCGGAACATTCTGGAAATATATATATTTTCCTATTTAGTAATAAAGTAGCGGAAAAAGGTGGAAAAAATATAAATAAATGCTTGACAAAGTAATTTTTATTGCTTATATTTGTGAAGTGCTTATTAAAACTAATTCAAGTAATGTAATACAAAAAATGGCTAAGTTAATTCAATAGGATTTTACACAAAAGTGTTTTTAGGATATTTCAAGGGATGAAGTCTGAGAAGATTTCATCCCTTTTTGTTTATTTTTCTGCCAGATTGCTGAAAAACACTCTAATCACGTTGTTAATAAACGTGGGTGAAGTTTTTTAAAAACGTCACCCTTATTTATTAAAAACGTTTCCGGCGTCTATTAAATCCCTTGTTTTATTGTACAAAAAGTAGAAATGGTATATCTTTGCCCATAATTTATCGGGAACGTATGAATGAGAAGAAAAATTACACCTATCATCTGATAGCGATCTTCACCGTAGGAGTGTGGGGATTAACTTTTATCTCCACCAAAGTTTTAATAGCCAATGGACTTTCTCCGAAAGAAATCTTTCTGCTTCGTTTTCTGATTGCTTATATTGGTATCTGGTTTATATCTCCCCGCAAGCTGTTTGCAAATAACTGGAAAGATGAACTTTGGTTGTTGTTGGGTGGCATCACGGGCGGTTCCGTCTATTTTCTGACGGAGAATATGGCTTTGGGCATTACATTGGCTACTAATGTGGCGTTTATTGTTTGTACGGCTCCGTTGCTTACCACTATCTTTTCATTGATGATTTATAAGAAGGAAAAGGCTACCCACACTTTGATAGGCGGTTCGCTGATCGCATTGGTAGGGGTGGCAATGGTGGTTTATAATGGGAGTTTTGTTTTGAAAATATCTCCGTTGGGCGATTGTCTTACTTTGGTTGCTGCTCTTTCATGGGCGTTCTATAGTCTGATAATGAAGAAGATGACAGGAAGGTATAATACTATTTTTATTACTCGCAAGATCTTTTTCTATGGTATATTGACTACGCTTCCCGTTTTTATGTTTCAACCTTGGAAGGCTGACCTTTCTTTGCTCATTCAGCCTTCCATTCTGTTGAATTTATTGTTTCTGGGTGTAGTTGCTTCCCTTATTTGTTTTGCAGTTTGGAATGTTGTACTGAAAAATCTGGGAACGGTACGCGCTTCCAACTATATTTATCTCAATCCGCTGTTCACTTTGGTAGGATCGGCTATCCTGTTGGATGAACATCTCACAATTATTGCACTGATTGGGGCTGCTTGTATTATGGGGGGAGTGTATATGGCTGGGAAAAGGTAAGAGTCATACTTGTTTTCAGGGTTTATCTAAATAATAAAAGGCTACGGACTTATAATTTACAGGATGTGTATTTCCAACCATACCATGTTCTATACCCATGTAGAATTCCTTTTCAAATGATAATTTGTCTGTTGTATAGAAACGGAATCCCCCGGTACGTGCAGTTTTTAAATGATAATCCAGGCAGCCATGTAGTGGCAGGCTTTTAGATCTATCCCATTTTCCGGGTAAATCATACCATCCTCCATTGTAATAATCTTCGGAACCCGTACCGTGAATACGCATTTTACCGTCTACATAAGTGGAATCATCTCCTTCGAAGAATACCATATTACCAGGATATAAACCTTGTGCTGAGTGAATGGTACCTACGTAATGCCCTTTACCTTTTACGGAAAGGAAATCATAAAATTTGCCTTGTTCCGGATTAATTTCTCCATGCCAGAAAGCATATAATTTACCTTCGGTTTGTTTGATTCTGGCTTCCGTATTATAATAAATCTTCACTTTGAAAGGAATAGTTGTTCCTTCTATAGCTCGATACTGCAATGACATTTTTGCGGATTGGTCGAATGGGCAAGGTAGAAAACAATAATGCCTTCCTGCATCACTTCCTATAATCATTCCGTTCATGGATGGCTTTTCTGTGGAATATCCAAAGAAATCTTGCATCGGAATGTTTATCGCAGGAACTTCTTCTTCATCCCATATAGCCTGTAGAAATACATTTTTGTGAAGAAGCTGTTCGCTGTTAATTTCAAATCCTACGATTCGTCCCGGTGTATTTGTATGGAAGAACTCTTTTTCTTCACCTGGAGCCAATGAAAAAGAAAGTTCTTCTGTCTGGCAATTTGCAGACTTTCCTTCAGCAAAAGTGTTCATATGGGATTTGGAAAAGTTTTCCCATACCCGGCATGCTTTCGATAAAGCAATTTTCTCTTCAGAAGATAGGTCGATTGAAAAGCTTTCTATATCATAGTTTGGCATATTGCGGTATTGAATTTGATAGAATTTCATTTGAGCACCATTCAATACAATCTTGCATGATTTTTTGTATGGAATGGGGAGATAGCAATAATATCCGCCTACTCCTTCTCCGCAAACTGGGTTTATGAAAGGATATTGTTTGTTAGAGAATAAATCCTGGAAGCAGATTTTCAATTGGGCTTTTTTCTGTCCGTCAAAGTAGAATTCTAATGTATCGTTAGTAGGGGTAGGGGTCCAGATGCGATTAATGATTCCGGGACCTTTCATTTCCGCAATAACAAGTTTATCACTTTCTTTCCGAAGATATGAATAAGTGCCGTTAAATCCATCATCATTGCCTCCTGTTCTATCATAGCTGGAAATTTGCTCCACGATACAGTTGGAACGGAAATCGGGTAATAAATCCAGGCGATAAAGAGATTCTAATTCTGATGAATAATTATATTTTCTCTTTGTAACGGTGGAACAGGAGAGGAGTAGACATATAATTACTCCTCCTGCTACTATAAAGTGATTCTTAATCCATTTATTCTGCATATTATAATTCTCTTTTTCCTTGATAAACAAATCCTTATTCGTCTCCCCAGGCATTATTTCCTTTCGTCTTTTTCCAGGTTTCGCGCATCTGATGAATATTCCAGAAATTAATCAAGGATTTCAATTTGCGACTTGCTTTATCCGGAATGGCGGGAATGGGATAAGCTTTATCCTGATACCAATAGGCAACTGTGGCAATATCCAAATTCATATCATTGGATGTACCATGTTCAATGGTTGCTTTCAGTGATTTTTCAAAGAAGACAGGATCGTTTATAAAGAAACGGTACGCATGGGTACGTCCTAACCATCCGGTTTCATTATTCACCCGGGGGTAACCGAAGAAAGGACTTTGGAAAGGTTCTTTTGGACACCATGAAGTATTGAAAAAATCTTCTGTTCCGGTACCTACCATTGAAGGTATTTCTTCTCCATCGATGAACCACATGTCATCTCCTTCGCCATACCAGGCAGTTGAGGGATTTTGAACATAGTAATTTAATCCGATGAAGTGGCCTTTACCTTGAATATCAGCAAATACATAATTTTCTTTTCCATCTATGTTGGCTATTTCTCCTCCAGTTTCGGGGTCTCTTACCGGAACTGTGACTTCACGATTGAACCATGCATGGAAACGTCCCATATCTTTTGGGAGTTTAGCTACTTCATAGTAGTCTACATAGAAAAAGATGTTATCAATAGCATTGTCAGCCTGATTTTCTATTTCAATGCGGGCACCTTTTTCAAATGGCATCATAAAGTAGGTAGACATACCTGTTCCATCTGCAGGCCCGGTGGATAGCGCATACGATGAGAAATTGTAACTTTCATTCCAGCCTTGTCCGAAAAAAGGTCCTATCGGAGACTCTACCGAAGGATAATCATTTCCATCCCAATATATTCGCAGGATAATGTCATTCCGGTTTATTAAATGAGGGGGAGGAGCAATGGTAAACCAAATGTGGTTGATAATTCCTGCTCCTTGAATATCGCAGATGATGACCTTCTCATTGGGTTTGATACCAACAATACGATCACCGTTATAACCATTTTTATCATAACTGCTTATGCGTTTTGAGCGGTAGCCGCTTTTTGTTTTTGCCAGATTATATAGCTCTCCATCCATTTGCTGGGAGAAGGCTGATAAAAAGGGAAGATATAACAGTAACAATAGTAAACTACGTTTCATATTTTCATTATTTTATTTCTCAGTTCCTGGTTCATTAAGAGCAGGAACTGAGAAATTGATGAATAATTAAATTACTTCCATCCCGGATTCTGTTCCAGTTGCGGATTCAGCAAAATCTGGCGGGTAGGCAAGGGGAATAGATAATGTTTGTTAGGATCAAACTTTCTGTCTGATGCTTTCTCCAGGATGATAACACCTTCTTCGTCTATATCATAGCCCAGATTATTCCAGCGACCGTCTGTTTCATACTCAGTACCTTTATACTTGATACCTCTTAATGGTTGATTGAGTTCTATTTCTGCTGTTTTCCAACGTCTCAGGTCGTCCAAGCGGAAACCTTCCAAGCTTAATTCGATAGTTCTTTCACGACGTATCTCTTCCAGCATATTCAACCCGTTTGTAGTAACGAAATCATTAGTAAGGTGTGGCATGCCAACCCTGTCTCTTAATTTGTTAATACTTAAGTCCAATTCCGTATCTGATATCTTACTATTCTTTTCGAATGATGCTTCCGCATAGATCAGCAATACTTCGGTGTAACGGATGATAGACCAGTCATTTCCTAACGGGAATGTAATTTCAGCCTCGAATTTTACATTCCTGTATCCTGTTTGAGTCCAAAAACCAAATTCCACATTATAGACAATTCCCCTATTCGGATCGTCCAGATTGTCCCAGTTTGCATTGTACATGGGTTGTGAGAATAACCAGAAGCGTTCACCCGGTTTCAGGAAGAAGATATCCATACGGGGATCACGGTCTTCATATTCGGAAGTAAGTCTTTGATAGCCTTTGAATACAGTATTCGGATGATTAATAGGCAAACCATTTTTATCCAGATACATATCTGCCAGCTTCTTAGTCGGACAAAGATTACCGGAATGTTCGTAACGCGGAGATTCTCTGAGGTCTTCGTCATAGCGCTGTGCTAAAATGGTTTCTTTATTATCGGCTTTGGTTAAACCAGCCGGATTAGCCTTAATTTTAGAAAGCGTGAAGAAGTATTTATAAGCTAAATCTCCTAATTCTGTTCTATGATCCCATAATTCATATTCATTGCTGTCAATCACACTCTTGGAAGCCGATATTGCATCGTCCAGAAAAGCTTCAGCTCCTTGCAGACCATGATATTTTCTCCATGTTCCTTCAAACAGTGAAAATCTGGCTTTAAAAGCTAAGGCTGCTCCCTTTGATATACGACCTTTATCATCATTAGCTATTTCTGATTCAAGTGGTAATCCGGAGATGGCTTCGTCCAAGTTCTTTTTGATAAAGGCAGCGATTGTTTCCCGAGAGTCACGCGGACCGTACAATAAATCCTTATCATCCAATGTAAGAGTTTTCTCAATTAAAGGAACACCTCCGAAACGCCTTAATAAATTGAAATATTGGTATGCTCTGAAAAATTTCATTTCAGCTTCATAGACTTTTATGTCATCTTTCAATTCATCCGGTGCAGTTGCGCATCTTTCAAGACCATAGTTTATATAGCGTATAGCCGAGTAAGCCCCATCCCAGGTTCCATCCGTAGTTCCGGCAATGTATGAGCTGTTACTTACATTATTAAATCCTGAAGGTTTAGTAATGTCTGACATATCATCATCCGAATTGAAAGTGGATAAGCCATAATAAAAATTATTCGCGTATCGTTTGAAATCCTCTGCATTGGCAAAATATACAGGTTCGGAGATTACATCTTTTGAGTATAAATTCAAGCCTTTTTCACAGGAAACTGTAGTACCCAATAATAGTAAACAGTATCCTAATATTATATATTTATGTGTTTTCATATTATCTGTTTTTTAAAATTGTACATTCACACCTATAGAATATGTTCTGGAGAAAGGTATTAAGTTTTCGTTGTAGGGAGCTTCAGGATCAAATCCGTCAGGCAAATTATCCCATTCAAACAGATTCATACCCGTTGCGTAGATTCTTAAATTTTCAACGCCAAACTTCTTTGTAAGTTTGGTTGGGAATGTATAACCTATCTGAACTTCCTTCAATCGCAAATATCTGTTATTAAAATATTTATATGGTGCGGTTGACCACATATAATTGTTACCCTGGATACCTCCATCCTGAGTTAAACGAGGATATTCTGCATTCGGACGATCCGTGCTCCAGGTATTGTGATAGAAATATTTGGAGGATTGTTTCCATACTTCTCCACCTCCTGCATAGGTTCCGTTTATACAATTCCATTTACCTACGCCTTGCAGGAATGCGCTGAAATCAATACCTTTCCAGTCAAGTCCTAAGTTAATACCGTATAAATAGCGTTGGTTATGAGTACCTTTATATACAATGTCACCGGAGTTGGAATCTCCTTCCTTGTATAATGTCGGTTCCAATATTCCATCTCCGTCTTTATCTACATATTTGGCATCACCCACTCTCAGATTAGTAGGAATTCCACCTTTCATCTTAGATTTATAATCTGCAAGGTCTGCTTCGTCTTTAATGAATCCATCAAATTCATAGATAAAGAATGCATTGGTGGGATAACCCTCTACAAAAGCATTCAGGCCGTGGCCCGGATTTCTGGAATCACTTAAAGAAACAACTTTGGTTTTATTATCGCTTAAGGATACCCCTAATCTATAACCAACCTTACCTATTTTATCTTTCCAGTTCAGTGTAAGTTCCCAACCGTTGGTTCTAACGTGAGCTCCATTGATGGAAGGGGCACTTGTTCCCAGTATAGTAGGAAATTCTTCTGCATAGAACATGTTTTTGTTATCTTTGATAAAATAGTCGAAGGTACCATTCAAACGATTATTCAATAGTCCGAAATCGACTCCGGCATTATAAGTTTCAATGGTTTCCCATGTTCTATCGACAGCTGGCATACCTCCTAATGATGCATTAGGAACTTTCAATGGATTATTGGAATCTCCGAAGGGATATTGTCCGCCTACAAAGATGTATTGGTAATGATCGTATAATCCGATACCTGCCTGATTACCGAGTTGTCCCCAAGAAAGTCTGATTTTTAAATTGTTCAGATAGTTCTTGGCTGGCGTGAAGAAGTTTTCATTGGAAATGATCCACGAACCGGAAACACCCCAGAAGTCTTCCCATTTATGACCTTTGGCAAATTTGGAAGAGCCGTCATTACGGTAGGTTGCTTCAACAAAAACACGATTGTCCCAATTGTAACTTAAACGTCCGAAAATGGAAGTAATAGCCCATGCGTTGGAATATTCATCGTTATATTGTTGTTCTGCATCTCCTAAACCCAATATTGGCAATTCATCGGTAATCAGATTGTAACGGTAGGCATTGAACCCTCTGCTATCGAGTTCTTCGTGAGAAGCACCGAACATCGCATTGAACATATGCTTGTCTGTAATATTGAAATTATAGTTGGCATGCAAAGATGTAACTATATGCTCATTTCTGCCGTAAAGAGATTCCGTTTTAGTCTTTCCACCTTCCCAGTAATCTATTACATCGTAGTTTAGAGAACCATCCCAATGATAAGTTTGGTGTCTTTTGCGATAATACTTCTCATCGGTGATATCATAATTCAAGGACATGTCACCTGTAATGGTTAAGTTTTTGATAGGAGTAATATCAAAGCCCAACTGTGTGTAATAAGAATAATAAGTTTTCCATTTATTACCTGTGTGCTGTGCATAGGCAATCGGATTACCGAAACCACCGGAAGCATAATACTCTCCTTGTGGATTATAAGTAGGCTGGCAGTTCCAGGTCCAGTAAGTTAACCATGCCAGATGATCGATGTTATAAGGCTCTGTTACTTTCTTACGACCTACATATACGTTGGAACGGAGTTTAATGTACTTATTCACATTATATTCATATTTGAAGCGTCCCCAATATTTCTTGTTATTGTGTTCTCCATAGTTGAACATGGAACCTTGATCAAGATAACCTATAGAAGCATAGTAATTGGATTTTTCCGAGCCTCCGGATATGGATAGATTGTGTGAATGGTCGAAAGCTGTTCCATACATCTCATCCCACCAGTCATGCCAACCTAACACTAAATCGGGAGTATCACCAAATGGACCTTTTACAACCTGAGGATTCTTGGAATAGATATCGGCAGTTTCTACATAAGGAAGCAGATGAGTGAAAAAATGGTTGGTTATTCCATCATTAGCATATAGTTCACCCATCATTTCGATGTGCTGCAGAACGTTTACTTTCTGTGGTACACTGGCAGGAGTATTGAAAGTAAAATTACCGGTATAATTGATTGTCGGCTTTTCGGATTTACCTTTCTTAGTGGTGACCAATAAAACACCACCGGCTGCACGAGCACCATAAATGGCGGCCTGTGCATCTTTCAGGATAGTGATATTCTCAATATCTTGCGGATTAATCTTATTCAGAGCATCTGCATTATTGTCTTTATACGGAATACCATCTACTACTACCAGAATTCCCGGGTCCGAACGCGATGTAACGCCTCTGACCTGGATGGAATAACCTTCTTCACCTACTTTACCCTGATTCGTTCTTCTGATTTCCATACCGGGAACCACACCTTGTAAAAGTTCGGCCGTATTCGTCACCGGTCTGTTCATTAATTTATCAGAGTTTACCAGGTCTACTGCACCGGTGGTGGTAGCCCTGGTCTTTGTACCATAACCGATGGCTACTACTTCCTGAAGCATTACAGCATCTTCTTTCAATCTGATGTTAATAACAGACTTCTTTCCGACTTCTACTTTTTCAGATTTCATTCCAACAAAGGAGAAAACTAATTTTTTTCCATCCTGAGTTGTAATTTCATACTTACCGTCCACATCCGTAATAGTCCCGATAGTGGTTCCTTCTACCGTTACTGAAACACCAGGCATAGGATTACCTTCTAAATCTTCAACTACGCCATGTACTACCTTTTGTTGTGCCCATAGCGGAGCTCCCACTATCAAGCAAATTGCAAGCAAAATTGTTGCTAAGCATCTGTTTTTACATGCTGATTTCATAATTAATTGATTTAATGTAACAAAAAAGAAAAAATGTTTATTGTATTTTGAGGTAATATGCTCCAAAGCGGCATGTATTTTGAAATCCATGCAACACACCACTTTGGAAACATGTATTGTTTTTACTCAAAGGTTATTTGCAATTTGTCTCCCAAACGCATCTGCAAACCATTTAATGATATTTCAGTATAACCATTTGTATTTGCAGCACTGACAGCAATATCCTGATTGTTTAATGAAGCTTTTAGATTATTGATGCCTGTTCCTGCCGGTAAATTGACTTGTAACTTGTCAAGATACAAACGGCCAAATTTCACTTCCACACAATTAACTTGTTTATTGTTTTTGCGGGTTTGTGAGATATTTCCCCATCCTTCAGCTGCATTAAAGAATCCGGTAAAATCATCTTTCCTGAGTTTCGGATCAAATCCCATAATACCTTTAGGTCCGTCATACCAATAACCCTGTACTGCTTGTAGTATTCCATAAGATGCCATAGCACGGGCATAATGGTCACCACATTCTATTTCATTCCACGGATTGTGTTTCTTACCATCGTAACGTGAATGAATAGCTTTGACTATGGCTAAGCCTTCGTCAATCATATCACGTTTTATCATTTCAGTTGCAACTTGATATTCAATACCTGTCCAGACTTCATCACGATATCTTACACCATCTTCACCCGGATGTTTACTGTAAGGCCATGTGCATATGAATAATCCGGGTTCTCCGGCATGGGCATAATATCTTTCAGGAAGATGAGCTTCGCTTTGAGCTTTCACATCATTCGTCCAATTGAATTTCCAGATAGAACGCAATGCTTTATTGATGGCATCTGTAGGATAGATATCTCCTAAACGATAGAGGGAAGCCCATGTCTGGCCGAAAAGCTGGTCACTTAAGCAGCCTTTGCCGTATTGGTATTTAGGATATTCTTTTTCATCTACATCTTGATAGAAATATTCACCGTTCCACAGGCGATCCATGGTGTTTTCGCTACCTGCCGTATATATTTTCTTGTAATAATTGGCAGCTACGGTATCTTTCATAATGTAAGCCATCTTTTCACCGGCTCTCAATGCAGCTAAATAAAGTGCTCCTACATAGGTATTGGCACCGTTAAATGAAATGTCGTATGTATTCGGTTGAGTTTTAACGATCAGACCATCTTCATTGCCATCCTCATTTATAATGTATTGCAGGGAACGTTTTATCTTATCCCAGTTTCTTGAAAGGAAGAAATTATTCTTGGACATCAGGTGTTCACGATACATGCGTAAAATTACACTCGCGTGGCCATCAATTAAAACACCGTGTTCGCCATTACGTGATAAGATGGCTCCATCTTCTCTGAGAGAAACACTATAATCCGTTTTTTCACGCAGGTTGCGTTCCAGTTCCGGGAATAAGGCAGCCATTGATTGAGCATATCCCCAAACATGTGTGCAAGTTCCTTCGCAGGAGCCTACGCCTTCCCATGCCCAGAATTTGTCGGTAGCCCACCATTGGCAGGTTTCGGTTGCTAATGTAGAAATAGACATCATTACACGTTGTACTAACCAGTAAGGTAAGGTAGTCTGATTGTAGTAAGTATTGTGGAAAGTATGCGTTTCCTTTGCTAATTCTGCATAGTTCTCATGCAATTGTTGGGCAACATCCAAAGAAGAGTTATACCAATTGGAATACATATTTCCTATAGCCGGGCTATTGGGAGGCAATGGCTTATTCCATTCAGAACCTTTGTAGCTTAATGGGCGGTTTGGGAAATACCATGAAAGCACAAATGTTACTTCCTTAGATTCTCCGGGTTGTAAAGTCATGGATGAGGTTAACGCTCCATTTATTTTATTACCAAGTTCCGTTTCTGCATATTCCACGTTATTTTTTGAATGGTCGGCCGTACCTGTTGCGTTATTATCGAAGACAGATAAAGCAAGATTTCCAAAGTATGCGTGTGATTTGTCGATAGTCGTTGCAGGAGCATCTACAGGCGAATTGGAAAACTCTATATTGTCTACGCTAATATGTCCCCAATCACCTTCCACACTGTCTACAATTTCCAGATAAGCTTTTTTCCCTTTATATTTTGATACGTCCCAATTGCGTGGCAGGAAATCTTCATTGTTATTACCGGTTGCAGACATTACCACCTTGCCATCGATCACTAAATTGATGCAAGTTTTTCCTGGATGAGAACCACCTGCGATATTGAAGGAAATGAATTTATATTTGATGGCAAATGGTTGGGATGTCAATTTGCCAACAGGCTTATCATAATTTGTATATGAATTGGCTAAGTAGTTGCCATAATCGCTGCCAAAAGGATTCTGGTTGCACTGTTCTCCGGGAGAAGGCTTTCTTCCAAAAGCTGTTCCTTCTACTTTCCAGCGATTATAAGTTCCGCTTTCAAAATTTTCAAAAACTTCATATTTACGGCTTTTATCAACTGCTTTGGTTGGCAGGTTATCTACTCTCATATCCATGTAAACGGATTTCCAGCCATTATTGTCAATCACTTTATTTTGTAACATCCCGTCCGCACGTCCTTTTAGATCAATACATACCAGGTTTTGCATCCAACCTTCCAAACTGGCTGTAATCTTTTTATCCGACGTGTTTTTTACTGTATATTTCATGATTGTTGCCGGAGTAGCAGATTTTTTAGCGTCCAGTGGAACAAATGGTGAATAGACTTCTGCGGATACTTTAACGGGCAGATTTTCATTTTTTTGTCCGTACTCAATAAAAGCAATCGGATATTCACCTATAAAGGCAATGTCGTCAAAGTCTTTTTTATTTAGTTCTTTCGTTACTGTTTTATTGCCATCGTCTACTGTTATTTTGAATCCCTGATCGATGTAGCTTGCCGGTTCAAAAGTTTGATAACAGACTTTCCAAGGACCTAACGGAGTGTCAAAATTTAATAACCAGTCTATTCCATAACCTGTGTTATAAGCATTATTTGCAATCCACCAGTTGGCTAATGTCCCATCGCCACGGACATATAACTGTCCGGCACAAATGCCTCCAACCGGCATGCCGATGGTTGTAAGTTCATCACCTTTGTATACTTTTCTTTCACCTTTTGTTTCTTTGTCTCCAATGAATGACTTTATATCACCTTTATCCAGAGATACTTTGTGGTCAGGTGAATATTGGGAAAAAGAAGGTAAAGATAAAGACATCAAACATGAAAGAGTTAATAATTTAATTTGCTTCATAATCTTTTGTTTTGTAATTAGAAATAATTGAAAACAATCTATATTACCTTATTTTTTTAATACCTATCTGCTTTAATTTGTCTGATATTTGAAATCAGTTTTGTTGCCGGAAACAACACAAGATTGAATATCAAGACTACCATAAACAACATTAATAATGGGTTTTCCCTGTTGCATTTCAACTGTCCCAAATCCAGTATTTGTGGATAAAAAAGTTTTAAAACTATTACCTATTCTAGAGTCTATATATAGAGTATGGTCTACTGCATCGTAACGAAGCCCTGTTAAAGCTTGAAGCAGACTGTAGCTTGATAGTGCACGTGCATACCAACCTCCACATTCATATTCATTAAAAGGATTTCGTACTTTTCCATCATAGCGTTCGCGTACTGTACGGACAATATCAAGGCCTTTTTCAACTTCACCTTCAAAAATCAAGTGAGAAGCAACCTGGTATTCGATTCCGGTCCATACTTCATCGCTGTAGACAAACGGAAGACTCAATTTGCCTCCTTTAGGCCAGGTGCATAATAAAACTCCTCCATCTTTGCCAAGCCCATAAGTAGGGCGTTGAGGATTTGCATGATCACTTAAATCTTTACGGAGATTATACTTATAAATAGAGTTCAGGTGACTTTTTACTTTGGCTTTATCAATAGGTTCATCTAAACCTGCTACCAGCGACATCCAACAGCCGATAATACCATCTGACAAACAACCTTTGCCATATTGATATTTTGGACCTTCTTTTATAAGTATAGCACGTGCTTCTTCCGAATAATCACTATTCCAATTCTTTTCGGCTATAGCTATCGGGTCTGGTGATTTCAGATTCTCCCATTGTATATTCTGGATGAAATATTCTCCGTCATATAATTTTGTTTCCATATAATCTTTACTTTTTGCAAGCAATGATTCATATTCGGAAACGTTTTCATTTAAGGCTTTACCTAACTGTATAAAACTTTGCAGGGCTGCTGCATAAAAGCTGGTACACATACCGTCGGCTCCCCAGAATTCAATATCGTATGTATTGTGATGAGGCTCCTCTAATGCACCTGTGCGCCGTGGGTCCCAAGTGTTAATACAATAATCAAGACTATTTTTTACCTGAGGATACATCATACGTAGCCAATCTGTATCTCCACAGATTCTCCAATCGCGGTAGATTTTGATAATCCCTCCTAATTGTCCATCTGCTGCTGCATGGAAATCATGTTTCACAGCGCGGATAGGAATATTGGTTCTGAACATCTGGTGTCCTTCTTTATTTTGACTTATAAAGAATTCGCTTTCACGCAGAGTTCTTTCCATTGCCGGGAAAAGGTGGGGAATGGCTTGTGCATAATTCCATACATGTGTGCAGGAACCATGGCATGAACCCCATGTGTCACCACATCCTTCGAAATTCCATAGACGGCCATCATGTTGGCGCATTACAGTTGGCGATTTGAGGATGGAAAGGTTAGAACTTACAGCATCAATAACCTCTGCCGGTAAAGTAGTATTATAAAAAGTATTTGTAAATAGTTCAGTTTTCTGTTTAAGCTCATCATATTTCGATAGCCAATATTCTGAAACTTCATTAATATCGGCGAAACGACTACTATACCAGGGACGATAATATTGTGGAGTTTCCACTTTTTCCACGATAGGGCACTCTGAAGATTTATCATCTTCGGAAACAGCATCGGCACCAATACGCATATTGCTATCGGGAACATACCATGCCATTTGCAGACGAACCGAATAAGTTTCTCCGGCTTTTACTTTGAAAGGTACGTATAATGAAGCTCCAGGGGCTTCTTCTTTTACAGGAGCATTTTCTACAATCTTTCCATCAGCAATAGCATTCCAGGCCATCGTCAGAGGATCCCACCATCCGCCACGAAACCAGCAGCAATTTACTTTCGTTGCATCTGTATTGGTATAGATGGCAAAGTCACCTTTCAGGTGTTTTTCATTATCTGAAGCATTCTGTGATAAGATAAAACCATTCTTCATGGCACGAATTGTGCGGGGGGCTCCATGCATTGCCATAAAGTTGCGGGTGTTATATGAAAAGATAGCTTCCACATCTTGATCTGATGTATTGGTAAAAACATATTCGAGGGCTCCGACGGGTAAGCTGGAATTATCCTGATCAGTAGGGATAAACGGGCTCCATCCTTTTAATTCAACATTCAGGGGAATATCTTTGTCCGATAAGCGAATAGATGCAAATGGAAAACGCGAACTGAAACTTGCATCTTCAAATCGAGGTAACCCCCAGGATGTCAAAGGTCCTCCCAGAGCTGATTCCGGGCCACCAAATTTTTTACGGTCAGGCACAGGTCCTTCTAAAACTTTAGAGCCTTTATCGTATCCTTTCACGTGTATGGCAGCAAACATACAAGGTTCATTAAAGATGTTGGGCTGATGTCTGACTGACATATTAGAAATGGCACCAGTGCCTTCCAGACAAAACATGCCCGCACCCATTCCTCCGATGGGGAATGCAATGCGATTTAGGAATTCTCCCTTGTATTCTTTGTTGTATTCACTGATCTGTGGTTCATTTTGCCTTTCATTACGGCAAGAACTGAGTGAGATAAGAACAATAGTTCCTAAGACTAAGAGATTTTTCATGTTAGATATTTTTTCTGATTAAAACTAAAGGGGACTATTTGGCTATTTCTGCCAATTGAAGGTATTTTTTATAAAGTATTTCATAGATTTTCTTTCTTTCTGTATCCGGTCTATATTCTATT
>NZ_CABJDN010000013.1 GCF_902364365.1 Bacteroides intestinalis
GATAAGGATGTTGTAGAACATGTTTTTGAAAGAAGGGGTGGCCGGGCACGGAAAGCTATACATTATATATATACGTGCGCGTGCGAAAGGGAAAAAAGCCACTCGGTCGTTGTTTTACCTACCACCTCCCCCTAAAGAACTCAACTTCTTATATAATGTCTTTATTATATTTTTTACCCCTCCACACCCGTGAAACGCCCTATTTATCAAGGTTAGCGGGTGGAAGGGCATTTCCAAGCAAGGCAACTACCGAATAGTAATTACCGTAACGACTCCGCGAGCGGGGAAACCCTAAAGGAGCTAACTGTTGAGCAAACGCATTCGGATTAACTCCACGCATGGCTGCCGGATTCTGCTTTTTCAGAACCTTGAAAATATCAGCAGCAGAAAGGCGTTGTACCATTTCATCCTTATCTTCAGTCATGGCAGGGCGAAAACAAGCATAAAGAATTTCCTCCACCATACTGCGCCGCTGAAATCTCTTATTATGTTCCTTCAACTCAGACTCTTCTTCCGCTGTAAACCAATACCGGACTCCTTCCAGAAGTTCATGTTTCAACTGGGCATAGATTTGTTTATGCTCGATATGCGAGCAATCTATCTTCCCTTTCACTTCCACACAAAGAAAACGGCGGCTCCCTGTAGGGTCGGAAAGCAGATCAAAACGATTGCTCGTACCGATAAAAGAAGCAATACGGGGCAAGTTGCGATAGTTCCTTTGATAGGCTTTGCAAAGATTCAGGTTCGCCATCTGCATCAGATTCTTCAATAAGGGCATTTTAGAAGCAGGATATTTATCAAACTCATCAAGATTCAGCAATCCCATTTCCGACATTTTACGGGTAACATTTCCCTTTGAAGTCAGTTCCACTTCATCCGAATAGTATCGAGCCAGAGTTTCAGGCATCAGACTTTTACAAAAGGTAGACTTTAAACACCCTTGCTCCGCACTGATAAGAATAGGTGCCACGCTGTTAGCATGCTTTCCCGTCATTCCCAGCCATTGTGCAGTGAGAGCCAATAGCCAGATATGGAAATCTTTCATCCACAACGGATTGGAAGATACACGGCGAGCAAGTGCTTCAAGACGATCCACTCCATCCCAGGTAGGAAGTTCATCCATGTAAAGAAGGAAAGGATGATAAGCAGGAACACAAGTGGAATAAAGATAACGGCTGATATCCTTGTCCCAACATGCAATTCCCCGTGCATGGGCCTCAAGGCAAAAGGTATTCAGTTCTCGTTTTCCAACAGATGAAAATCCCTCTCCCACTTTACCCACCGGACGGAATTCGGTTTCTTCTGTTAACAGATTATAACGGAAATCATAAGCAGATTGCAGGAAGCGGTTTACTCGATCCGTCAGACTGACCGGTGAGGACTTCACAAGCTCCGCAGCAGGATTAGCTGCTAAAGGAGTCGTTTCCGGCTGATTTTCTACTACTTGCTTTACTTCTCCCCAGCCTTCCCAAAGAGAAGCAATGAATTGCATAAATTTTGTCTTCATAATTTAATTGTTAGTTTAGTGATTGATGCCACAAAGTTACCATCACAGATATACCTTTTGCAAGTATTTTGAGCGGTTTGCTACAAATTAATGCCGCTAACTAAATACATATAGTTTGTTGACATTATACATATAGTATTGTCATGTTTTAGATAAAGCATCTGGTAGTGTTGACATCCGTCAATCATCTTGTTTTCTATCGTCAACATATTTACCGACATCTGTCAAGAGATTTGCCAACAGCTGTCAACACTACCAGATGCTTTATCTAAAATTTGCTCTTCCTATATATAAATGGTACATTTGCACCATTATCTATCTATAAAACGACAAACAATGGCTATACTTTTTGAATGGTATGAGAATCCGGTACCTAACGATCAAACGGATCCAAAAACAATCCATGCACGCATCACCCTCAATGGAAAAGTAGGAACAGACGAAATCCGCCACAAAATACAGGCACGCAGTTCGCTGACAGAGACGGATGTATCGGCAGTACTCGATGCACTATCGCATATAATGGGAGAAGAATTGGCGGAAGGACGACAAGTACATCTGGACGGCATCGGATACTTCCATCCTACACTGAAATGCGAGGAAGGCATCACAATGGAAACGAAACGAAAAAATGAGAAAGTGAAACTGAAGGGCATCAAATTCCGTGCCGACCAAGCGTTGAAGAACGAGATAGGCAATGTAAAACTGAAGAATTTCAAGCATAGCGGGCACTCCAGCAAGCTATCGGACGTGGAGATAGACATGCGACTGAAGGAATACTTTGCCGAACATCAGCTGATGACACGCCTGGACTTCCAGCATATATGTGGTTTCATGAAATCAAAGGCAATGGAACACCTGAGACGACTGAAAGCAGAAGGAAAAATAGAAAACATCGGACGACAAATGCAACCGATATATGTACCCGTGGCAGGATACTACGGAGTAAGTAAAGACAAGATAGTGACAAGATAAAAGCAAAATAAGGAGCCAAAGCCCCCTTCCACACGCAAACCCCGATGAATAAGGGAATACAGCCGTGTGGAAGGGGGCTTTACTTTTCTCTATTTATATTCAAACAAGCCCATAAAACTCAACAAATAAATGACAGATAAGTTCTTGCAGTACTTAGTGTTATGATTAGCGCAAAGATATAAATAAATATTAAAAAGCAAACAAATCAAACGTTAAAATGCAAATGTTTATTTACTCATGATATACGATTTATTTATTTCAATCAGGTAATAATACAACTCATACCCTTCGAAGCTCTCTAACGATGTTATTCATGTTTAAGTACTGCAAGAACTCGAGAAATAAAAATACTAATTTTAAAAAGAGAGCGTATGAAAAGGAAACGACTATTTATCATGCTGGCTTATCTGTTTTTATGGACAAGTGCAACATTGGCCCAAGTCTCCAAAGTAACCGGAGTCGTGATTTCAGAAGAAGGCAATGAGCCGGTGGTTGGTGCATCTATTCTGGTGAAAGGATTCTCACAAGGAGTGATTACCAACATAAACGGAGAGTTTACACTCACCAATGTTCCCAATGATGCCAGAACCTTAATTATCTCGTTTGTTGGCATGAAAACGCAGGAAGTTGCAATCAAGCCTCAACTCAGGATCATCATGTCAAACGATTCTCAGATGCTGGATGAAGTGATTGTAACAGTAGCCTACGGTACAGCAAAAAAATCATCGCTGACAGGAGCCATTTCATCCGTCAACCAGGATCAGATTGAAATGCGACCAACCTCCAGCGTAACTTCAGCATTGGAAGGTACGACATCGGGCGTACAGATTAATAGTACTTACGGCGCACCGGGCAGTGATCCGTCAATCCGCATCCGCGGTATCGGAACTGTAAACGGTTCGAGCACCCCGCTTTATGTGGTAGACGGCGTTCCTTTCGGAGGAAATATTTCGGATATAAACCCGGCCGATATAGAGAGCATTTCAGTTCTGAAAGATGCAGCCTCAGCCGCACTATACGGTAACCGCGCATCAAACGGCGTGATTCTGATCAGCACAAGAAAAGGGACTTCCAACAAAATCAGTTTCGATCTAAAGATCAACCAAGGAGTCTATTCACGCGGTATCAAAGAGTATAAGCGTACCTCACCTAACCAGTTTATGGAAGCAAGTTGGCAAAACCTGAAGAATGCACGTATGTCTGCAGGTGATGATGCAGCCACCGCGGCCCAATATGCTACGGCAAACCTGATTTCCGAACAATTATATCTGAATATCTATAATAAACCGGACGACCAGTTATTCGACGCGAATGGTAATCTGGTTTCGGATGCACAAATCCTTCCGGGATATGCCGATGACCTTGACTGGTATTCGGATGCCATCCGCAACGGATACCGGCAGGAATATTCCTTTAGCGGAAATACCGCCAACGAAAAGAGTAACTATTACTTTTCCATTGGCTATCTGGATGAGAAAGGTTATGTGACAAACTCGGATTTCAATCGCATCTCAGCCCGTACCTCCATGAGCTTCACCCCTAAAAAATGGTTCAAGGCAGGCATTAACCTATCCGGCACGCACCAAAATTCTCATGCAACCAATGGGGACAGTGACGCCGGATATACCAATGCATTTATGTATTGTCGTCAGATAGCCCCCATCTATCCCGTGCATCTGCATAATGCCGATGGTTCTTATCGCCTGGATGCCCTGAATAACAAACAGTACGATCCGGGATACTATAAAGATGACGAAGGAGTAACCATCTCTACCCGTAACCAATATGTAGACCGTCATGTAATCTGGGAAAACGAATTGAGTACGGACAAAACCATACGCAACACACTGCAAGGTATTGCTTTTGCAGACGTCAAGTTCCTGAACGACTTCACATTCACAGTGAAAGGTGACCTCAACGTGCGAAACTCCGAGCAGACCTCTTACGACAATGCCACTATCGGTGACGGTAAAGGAAACAACGGACGTACCAAGCGAGTGACTTACCGCTATAAGAATTATACTTTCCAGCAGCAACTGAACTGGAATCATGTATATGGCAAACACTACATAGATGTACTGGCAGCGCACGAAAACTACTCCAACAATTATGATTATGAGTATGCATTCAAGACGACCGAGACATTTGCCGGAAAGCCGAATCTGTCGAACTTCACAGATATTACCAGCCTGACCGGCTACGAGACAGACTATCGTACGGAAAGCTACCTGGGACGTATCCGCTACAACTACGCCGAGAAATACAATCTGGAAGTTTCGTTCCGCCGTGACGGTTCATCCCGCTTCTCCAAACAGAACCGCTGGGGTAACTTCGGTAGCATCGGTGCAAACTGGATTATATCGGAAGAGGACTTCATGCAATCTGTCACCTGGATAAACTCTTTGAAATTCCGCGCCAACTACGGACAAGTGGGAAATGATGCCGGAACCGGATATTATGGCTATATGGGACTTTATGCCGGTAGCCAGAATGCAAACATCGGGGCATATTATTTATCTCAGAACGAAGCTCTCGATCTGAAGTGGGAGACCGGAGAGGCTTATGGCATAGCACTTGAAGGCCGTTTGTTCAACCGCTGGAACATCAGTCTTGAGTATTTTGACAAACGGAACAAGGATCTTTTGTTCGATGTTTATCTGCCGTTGTCAGCAGGAGCCACTTCAACCACATCCGCACAGGCCACCATTGCAAAGAATCTGGGAACCATCTCCAACAAAGGTTTCGAAATCAATACGGACATCGATATCTACAGAGATAAGAAATGGAAAGTGAATTTTGCAACGAATGCCACATTCGTCAAGAACAAGATTGTGAAGCTGCCTGAACAAAATAAGGATGGGATCATATCGGGAAACTACAAGATAGTGGAAGGTAAAAGCCGTTATGAGTTCTTCCTACCGACTTATGTCGGTGTCGACCAACTCACCGGTAACTCCCTGTACACACTCAATCTGGAAGACTATTTCATCACACTGCCCGATGGCAGCAAATTGGGAAATGCAGAAGGTACTGACATCAGCGACAATGAAAGTCTGACTTCCATCAACGGCACTTATTATACCAACAACACGACTTACGCCCTGAAAGAATTCCACGGTTCGGCACTACCCAAAGTCTACGGTAGCTTTACCGGTACGGTATCTTACAAATCACTTACTTTCTCCGCCTTGTTCACCTACTCGTTGGGAGGTAAAACCTATGATGGGGTATATCGTTCGTTAATGACTACAGGCACTTCACCCGGCAACTTCCATTCCGACATTATGAATGCCTGGAAAGCGGTTCCCGAGGGAATGTCAGAAAACTCGGCAGACCGTATTTGGGTAGATGGCATTCCTCAGATAAACAGCACGATGAGTGCGAACAATAATTCCGCTTCTTCCAGATGGCTTGTCAGTTCGGACTATTTAGTAGTTAAAAACCTCACACTGAGCTACCGGCTACCGGCTTCCTTTGTGAAACGACTGGACCTGCAGGGAATAAGCGTGAGCGCAAATTGCGAGAACTTATGGACATTCACAGCCCGCCAGGGCATGAATCCCCAGCAATCATTCGGCGGTTCGCAATACAATTATCTGGTAACTCCGAGAGTATTCTCCGTTGGTATCAACATTAAACTATAATAATAAAACGCTCACTTATGAAAAAGATATTATACACATTAGGACTCACAGTTCTGTTGGCCTCGTGCGGCAGCAACTATCTGGACACTGTACCCCAATCATCCACGGGTACGGCCACTATCTTTGAAACCACTCAGAATGCCAAACTCGCAATAAATGGTATTTGCAGGTTAATGGTCAACCAATATCTCAGTTCACAAGGATTCAATGGTGAAGGAACTATCAAGACGTGGTATGGCAACTATCCGGGAAACGATTTTCAGAAATCAAACCTGACCGGATGGTCTTCCATCATCAATTCGCTTTATCACGAAAGAAATACTTCAAGCTATTGTTATTACCCCTGGTTCTACTATTATAAACTGATAGGTAATGCCAATGCCATCATTGAAAATATCGACAAAGCCAGCGGTAGCAATGAAGAAAAGCAGTTTATAAAAGCTCAGGCACTGACATTCAGAGCATACAGCTACATGATGCTGAGCCAACTCTATTGTCATCGCTGGTGCGACAGTAATAATGGTTCCAGCCGCGGACTTCCCCTGCGCATAGACCTGAGTACGGGTGAATTGCCAACTTCTACACTGGCAGAAGTTTACGGCCGGATTTATGAAGATTTGAATGAGGCTATCTCCAATTTCACAGCATCGGAACTGGACCGCTCGAGCGGGGACAATTACAGTCCGAACCTGGATGTGGCTTATGCCACCTATGCCCGTGCGGCCCTGACTCGTGAAGACTGGGCAACCGCTGCACGCTATGCAGTATTGGCACGTACTAATTATCCGCTGATGACAAACTCCGAGTATGTGGATGGCGGTTTTAATACCCCTAACCAAGAATGGATATGGAGCAGTTACAATGCTACGGACCAGAATTTGCACTATTATTCATTCTTTGCCTATCAAGGCAGCAACTCCAGCGCCAGCATTTGCAGGACCTACGCATGTTCCATCAGCAAAGAACTGTACGATCAGATTCCTGAAACCGATGTACGTAAGAACATGTTTCTGGGACCCAAAGAAGGTGAAACATATACCACATCTACCGGACGGGCTTCGAAAGGCGCCCTGTATGACCGGGCTATGAAAGATTATGCCGACAAAATTTATAGCACCAGTTATATCTTTGCCTATATGCAGTTCAAAATATTATGTGCCGACCAACCGGGTATAGGGCAATTGAATAATTTCCGTTCGGCAGAGATGTATCTGATTGAAGCCGAAGCCAACTGCCACATAGGTGGCAAGGATGCAGAAACACAAAAATTACTGGTTGCCCTGAATAAGGATTCAGGCCGCAATCCCGCCTATACCTGTACGAAAACAGGAGATGACCTGCTGCAAGAAGTGAAACTTTATCGCAGGATAGAACTCTGGGGCGAAGGTTTCGACTGGTTCGACTACAAACGCTGGAAAGAGCCAATCGTACGCAAATCATATCCGGAAGGCAGTTTCCATATACAGTTTGCTATAACCATCCAACCTTCGGACAACAATCAGTGGACTTGGGTATTCCCGGCCAAAGAAGTCGATTATAATGATGCACTTTCCTCATATATAGAATAAGCATAAACTCTCTCTGACAGTAAGCGGAAGGAGGTAGCTCTCATTTTTTGAGAGACTGCCTCCTTTCCCCCTACTTCCCCAGACCACCACGTATCTTCTACCCACTTCATATCGGATACATCGAAAATAATTCATAGATATATCAATACTAAACCTTCTTTCTGCACAGCAAAATAAGGATTGTTGTAGTAATATCTCCCGCTGCCACCGCAAGCCAGATTCCCGTCACGCCGAACCATGCAGGCAATATAAAGAAGAACAAGACCGGCAAGATACCACGCAGCAGTGTAAGCCTCATCGCCAGATTGATACGTTCAATGCTGGTATAATACCCTATTGTGATTACATTTATCCCGAAGAAAATGTAATCGACAGCAAACAGAGGCAGACCGACAACCGCATACTGCCAGGCATGACTTGTCCGGTCCGGCAAGAACAGGGAAACAATATCGCCGGAGAAACAGGCAAACACTCCGCTAATCAGCAAAGCGAACACAACAGCGGAAATGATGCATAAACGCAATGCCTTATTGGAGCGCAATAACTGTCCGCAACCGTAATTGTAGCTGACAATAGGTTGTGCCGACTGAACCATAGCATTGAACACCATGAAAATAATAGGGAACAGATAGCAGACAATGCTATAAGCTGCTACTCCATCCGTTCCCAGATGACTCATAAACACATAATTGCCGGCAATAGCCATGACAGCAATTGTCATTTCGCTCAAACAGGATGAAACACCCAGTTTCAGCATATACCATGTATTCCTCAGTGTCAGTCGGATACTCTTGATACTCATTTTCAGCCTGGCAAACCGAACGGATACGGACGGGCGAAGCAGATAACCCAAGAGTAAAAGTGTCCCCACCAGTTCTCCCAAGTCAGTGGCAATAGCAGCACCGAACAATCCCCACTCAAAAATAAAGATAAAGATATAATCGAGTACAATATTGACAACAGTGGCCGCCAGCATGGCCCACATGGCAAAATTAGGGTTCGTCAGACGCACGAAGAACGGCAACGCCACCAGTAAAACCGTGGACGGAATGGATATGGAGAACCAAAACAAATACTCCGCCGACAATTCCGTCAGATGCCCTTCGGCTCCCAACAAAGTAACGACAGTTTCGGGGAACACGGTCAACAGTATTCCCATAATGACGCTGATAATCGTCAGCATAACGATTGACTGCGTGACGTTGATATTAGCGACCACCAATTTGCCACGAGACAGATTAATGGAAGCAAGAATTCCTCCACCCATACCGAACATCAGTCCCAACCCGGCTGCTATCATAAAAATAGGCGCCGCAATATTCACCGCGGCAATGGCATCACTGCCTATTCCGCGTCCTACGAATATCCCGTCGACAACAGTGAACAATGCGGATGATACCATACCCAGCAACGTGGGGAAAAGTTGTTTTGTAAACAACTTACTCACACTCATATTTTTGAAGTCTAAATTATCCCTTTGCATATCTCATTGTTTTTAAAAAGCGGTGCAAAGGTAGGTTTCATTAATTTGTTGATACTTAACAAATGGTAATTAAAACATTTGCATTATCTTTGTCTTTCAATATATAAGTAATTGAATTATGAAAACTTATCTCAACATTTTCTTCCTGTTCCTGATTCTATGTACCTCATGCGGCAGCCGGAAAGCAAATGACAACAAGGGAACAACACTTCAGGCAGACACCGTGAAAAAATTCACGCTTCCCATTATACCAGCCATGCTGAATACCCCCGAATTGCGTGCAGATTATCTGGTACGGCACTACTGGGACAATATGGATTTTACCGATACCACTTATATTAACCTGCCGGATGTTACGGAACAGGCGTGGGTGGACTTTATAGATATTATGAAGGTAGTTCCGGACACTACCGCGATAGCTGCCATAAAGCAACTGTATAAGATGGCAGATCAAAAGAAAGTCGTATTCTTCTATTATACGGACTTAGCCGAAAAGTATTTGTATGATCCGAACTCTCCGATGCGGAATGAGGAATTTTACATCCCGGTGCTGGATGCCATGCTGGAAAGCAAGGTGTTGAATGATACGGAGAAAATACTTCCGCAAGGACGCAGGGAGCTGGCTGAACAGAACCGCATCGGAAGGCCGGCAGAAGATTTCACTTATACACTGCTGTCCGGGAAAAGCGGTACGCTCTACGGAGTGAAAGCAAAATATACGCTGCTGTTTATCAACAATCCGGGATGCCATGCTTGTGAAGAAGGTATAGAAGAACTAAAACAGGCACCTGCCATCAATAAGGAATTTGCCGCAGGAAGCTTAAAGATACTGGCTGTTTATCCGGATGAAGATAAGGAAGAATGGAAAAGACACTTACCGGATTTCCCAAAAGAATGGATAAACGGGTATGATAAAAAACTCGTTATAAAAGAAAAGAATCTGTATGATCTGAAGGCAATACCTACCCTGTATCTGTTGGATAAAGACAAGAAAGTATTGCTGAAAGATGCAACGGTGGCACAGATTGACCAGTACCTGCAATAAGTGATTAGTGGTGAGTGATTAGTGATTAGCGGCATGACAGCGCAACTAATCACTAATCACTCACCACTAATCACTAAAAACATCCCCTCTCACCACTCCACATCGTGAAGGATAAAAGGGGATGAAGAAACGAGAGAAGAGAGAGTATATGATTTATTCTTTATTCCCTGCCACCACCTAAAGCCTGGTAGAGATTGATAATTCCCTGTATCTCATCGAAGCGATCGGCTATCTGCGTCAGTTGGGCAGAGAGCAACGATTGTTGGGCGGTAAGTACTTCCAAATAAGTGGAGTTACCATGTTTCATCAACAATTGCGTGCTGCGGACTGCGGTTTCCAATGAAGTGATCTGTCCGTCGCGCAACTCTGTTTTACCACGGGCCACCTGCACTTGGGTAAGGGCATTGTTCACTTCACTTCCTGCATTCAGCAAAGCCTGCTGGAAAGAAAGTTTAGCTTCTTCCTGTTGGGCTTTGGCTATTTTCAACTGTGCCATGTTCAATCCTTTATTAAATAAAGGTTGTGTCAGTGAACCGACTGCGGAGAGTAACAGCTTGCCCGGATTGACAATCATGCTTCCGGCAGAGTTTGTCCAACCTGCCGTACCTCCCAAAGTGATGGAAGGATAAAAAGCCGAACGAGCTGCATTGGTACTATAAAAGGCCTGTACCAGCGAGAGTTCCGCACTCTTCACGTCGGGACGACGGGAGAGCAACTGCAAAGGAACGCCTACGCTAAGTTCTTCCGGGAAACTTTGTCCCTGTAATTTTCCACGTTCGATGGCGTCGGGCACATCACCCAGTAAAATAGAAAGTGAATTCTCTACTTCACGGATTTGCTGTTTAAGGTCGAGCAAAGAGGCTTCTACCATATAACAGTTTGCTTCGGTTTGGGCTACTCCGGCCTCATCCGTCATACCTGCTGCTTTCATAGCACGCATTGTCTTCACGCTCTCACGCCACTTGGCGGCAGTTTCGGCAGAGACGTTGTATTGTGCATCGAGCATTAATAAGGTATAATACATATTTGCCACATTGGCTATTAACGAAGTAGTGACAGCTTGTTCGTACTCCAGGCTCTGAAGGTATAAAGCTTTCGCACGGCGTTTCGCATTGGTCAGTTTACCGAAAATATCAATTTCCCAACTGGCGGATGCTATGCCGCTATACGTCCAGGAACCTTTTGATTTATCAAAGCTACTCACACCTCCCTGCGGAGTCAACATAAAAGAAGGCAGATAGGCCAGACGGGCGGATGACAGAGTGGCTTCCGCTTCTTTGATGCGCCACTGAGCGGACTGCAAGTCAGTATTGCCTTGCAGTGCATGCTCAATGAGAGATTGTAGTTGCGGGTCGGTGAACAACTCGCGCCAGGAGAGAGAGGCGATAGAGGTGGTGTCTTCCACCTCTACATCCTGCCCGTAAAGTCCGTCGGTCTTGACTTCGGGACGTTCATATTTAGTATAGATGCCGCAACTACTCAACAGCAAGGCTGCGACAGCTAAAGTGATGATTTGTTTCTTCATTTTTCTTTTGATTGATGTTCTTCTATTTCTTTCTTACTCACTTCCATCTCCTCCTCAATCTGCCAGTCTTTGGGAGGCATGGACTGAACCGGACGAAGACGCTCCTGCAACCACTGGAAGGTGACGAACAAAGCCGGAACGATGAAAAGCAATGCCAGTGTACCGATGGTCATACCACCTACTACACCCGTACCCAATGAACGGTTACCGTTAGCACCTACTCCGGTAGCTACTACCAGTGGGAACAGGCCGAAGATCATGGTGAGTGCCGTCATCAGGATAGGACGGAGACGTGCTTTGGCTGCGCTGACTGCGGAAGCAATCAACCCCATGCCTGCTTTTCGGCGCTCGGCAGCATATTCCGTCAACAGAATGGCTGTCTTGGCAAGCAAACCGATCAACATAATCAAACCTGTTTGCAGATAAATGTTATTCTCCAATCCTGCTATCTTGGCAAACAAGAACGTCCCCATCAAACCTACCGGAACCGCAAGAATAACTGCAAACGGAACGATGAAACTTTCATAAAGCGCACTCAGGATAAGATAGATCATCAGAATACAGATACCGAAGATAATTACCGTCGTACCACTCTGCTGGTTCTCTTCACGTGTAATACCACCGAAGTCATAACCGTAACCTTTTGGCAGGCTGATTTCTGCTGTCTCTTTCACAGCACGGATGGCATCACCCGTACTATACCCTTCAGCAGGCATGGCATTCACAGCTATGGAGTTATACATATTGAAGCGGCTCAAAGTCTCGGCACCATAACTGCGGGTCAGTGTAACGAACTGACTCAGTGGAGCCATCTCACCGTTTGCCATCCGTACAAAGGTGTTGTGCAATGAAGACTCATCCATGCGGTATTCCGGACCGGACTGTATCATAACCCTATATACCTTTGAGAAACGGTTGAAGTTGGATACATACTGTCCGCCATAGTAGCCCGAAAGTGTAGAGAGCACTGCATCCGGAGTAATGCCGGCACGCTTACATTTGGCAGCATCGACTTCTACAGTCCACTGCGGATAGCGCACATCGAAAGTAGAATAGGCCATGGAGATTTCAGGACGCTGATTCAAAGCACCCAGGTATTGCTGGGTAGTCTGGAAGAAGGTGTTCACATCCGTGCCCAACTTATCCTGTACATTCAGGTCGAGCGCATTACCCATACCATAACCCGGAATCATACCCGGAGCAATTGCAAAGATCGTGGCATCTTTGATATCTGCCGTGCGGGCATAAATCTGTCCGATGACAGCCTGCACCTGATCTTCTTTCTTTGTACGTTCATCCCAAGGTTTCAGCTTCACTACAATCATACCGAAGGTATTCCCCTGTCCGGAAAGCAAGCCGTAGCCGGTTACTTTCTGAATATGAAGTTTCTGCGGAATAGCCTCCAAGCGTTCTTCCACACGAAGCATAACATCATCCGTAGTCTTCAGTGAACTACCCGGAGCCGTGCTTACATTGACGAACAATACACCCTGGTCTTCATCAGGCACTAAACTGGTCTTCGTAGAGTTCATCAGGAGTACCAGCACTACTACTGAGCAAACCAGCAATGACCATGACAACCAACGACGCTTGATAAAGAATAATACCGCATTCTTATATTTATTCACCACCACATCGAAAGCCGCATTGAACGAATTACGGAAACGGGCGGCAAAATTATTCTTCTGCGTGCCATCTTCATTAATATAAGGTCTCAGCAGCAGAGCGCAAAGAGCCGGGCTCAGCGTCAAAGCGTTAACGGCTGAAATACCTACCGCAACCGCCATCGTCAGACCGAACTGCGTATAGAACGTACCGGACGTACCACTCATAAACGATACAGGAATGAATACCGCCATAAATACCAGTGAAGAGGTGATAACCGCATTACTGATACCTTTCATAGCGTCGATACTTGCCATATAAGAAGACTTATACCCGACATCAAACCTCGACTGTACCGCCTCGACGACGACTATGGCGTCGTCCACCACCGTACCGATCACAAGCACCAATGCAAACAGTGTAATCAGGTTGATACTGAATCCGGCAACGGACATAAAAGCGAAGGTACCTACCAGTGACACGATGATGCCCACCAACGGAATCAATGTGGAACGGATGTCCTGTAAGAATACATATACCACCAAGATAACGAGAATGATAGCCTCGATCAAAGTCTTTACTACTTCATGGATAGAAGCGAACAGGAAGTCATTGGAACTCATCATCTGTGTCAGTTCCACACCTTTCGGCAGGTCTTTGCGCACTTCGTCCAACAGGTTGTCAATGTTCTGGTTTACTTCCGTTGCATTAGAGCCGGCCGTCTGGAATACCATACAGGAAACACCATTGTGACCGTCCATACCGCCTTTGTAGGCGTAGCTGTCCTTACCCAGTTCCACATCTGCAATATCTTTCAACTTCAGCACTTCACCGTCTTCCGTAGAACGGATTACGATTTCACCAAATTCCTCGGGTGTAATCAGACGGCCTTTATACTTCATGGTATATTGATAGGTTTCATCCGAATTTTCACCGAACGAACCGGTAGCCGATTCAATATTCTGTTCGGCAAGTGCCGCCGTCACGTCAGACGGAATCAGTTTGTACTGTGCCATCACATCAGGCTTCATCCAGACACGCATACTGTAGTCACCACCCATAATCATCATATCGCCCACACCTGCAATACGCAGCAACTGCGGTTTCAAGTTGATACTCATATAGTTGGCAAGGAAGTTTTCATCGTACGAATTATCTGGACTATGCAATGAAAACATCTGTAAGATACTGGTCTGGCGTTTCATAGTAGTCACACCTACCTGGGTTACTTCTCCCGGAAGCTGTCCGGTAGCTCTGGATACACGGTTCTGCACATTGACGGCAGCCATATCCGGATCGGTACCCTGCTTGAAATAGACAGTAATGGATACCGAACCGGCATTGGTAGCGGTGGACGTCATATAGGTCATGTCTTCCACACCGTTGATAGCTTCTTCCAACGGAGCGATAACACTCTTCTGCAAAGTTTCTGCACTGGCACCGTAGTACGTGGTACTTACCATAACGGTAGGCGGAGCAATATCGGGATATTGTTCGACGGGCAGGGTAAACAACCCGATGATACCCAGAATGACAATCGTTATAGAAATGACTGCCGAAAATACCGGGCGTTCAATAAATGTTCTCAGATTCATGGATTAATCCTCCTTTGTTTGTTGATTAGCGGTGTCTTGTGCTGCAGAGGATGCTGTCTTAGCTTGTATAGGTGTACCTTCGCGCAATAATCCCACGCCTTCGGCCACAATTACATCACCCACATTCAAACCCTTGTCTACGATATACTCTTTTCCACCATTCACACGGGTCACCTCCACCGGGGCAGACTGTGCTTTACCATCTACTACTTTAAACACGAACACTTTATCCTGCACTTCATAAGTAGCCGCTTGCGGAACAACGATACAATTCCGTTTTTGAACAGGAACCACTACATTACCGGCTCCCCCACTCTGTAACAATCCTTCTTTATTCGGGAATACGGCACGCAGGCTGACAGTTCCGGTAGAAGCATCGATAACTCCACTGATTGTTTCAATCTTACCTTGCGAAGGATAGGTAGATTTATCATTCAGAATCAGTTCAATAGCAGGCATTTCCTCCAATGCTTTACTCCTGGAACCATAGCGGCGCGTCATATCCAGCAACTGGTTTTCTGTCATCGAGAAGTAAACGTACATATCGGAATTATCAGAAACCGTAGTCAACGGTTTAGGCAGGCTGGCACTAACCAAAGCGCCCACACGATAGGGCAGAGTGCCTACAACACCGTCGGCAGGACTTTTCACTTCCGTATAAGAAAGGTTATTGGCGGCACTTACACGTTGCGCTTCCGTCTGCGCCAATTGCGCTTTCGCCGTCAGCAGGTTATTATAAGATGTCTGCAAGTCGAACTCGGAAATCACGTTCTGGGCAAACAATTCTTTTTTACTGTCATACGTCAGTTGAGCCGTAGCTACACTTGCACGCGCCGCTTCCACATTGGCTTCCGCAGTCTGCAAAACCGCACGGTAAGGTACTTGATCAATAATAAACAAGACTTGTCCTTTGCGGACCGCCTGACCTTCTTCCACACAGAGTTTAGTCAGGAAACCGGACACCTGTGGGTAAATGTCAATGTCTTGTCTTCCCCGTATACTCGCTGAATAGGTCGTTTGCAATTCCTTGTCGGATGTCGTGATTCTCATCACCTCATACTCAGAACTGGTCTGCACGGTAGGAGCCTGTCCGCATGCTACCAATGTTACTCCACAAATGAATGTCATCATCTGTCTAATCAATCTCTTCTTTGTTGTCATACTACAATCTTTTTAAAAAACATCTTTTGTTATGTCGGCGGCAAAGGTATGCCGTTTTTGAACAACAACTTGTTTCATTTATCGCACTCCTTTGTTCGTTTTCGGAACGGTTTGCTTAACATTCCAAAAAGAACTTCTACCTTTGTTCCAACAAAACTTTAAAAGAAATAAAGTATGAATCCATTATTGACTACGAAAGCAGAAACCTTCAGATCCGGAAGCGATAATCTGGAGTTTTACCACAACCGACTCATTAAATTAACGAACGGAGTCCTTATGTTCTGTTCCGGCGGAGAAGCGGAAATCACCATAGATCTGGAGAAACATCACATTATACCGAATACGAATATCATGTTGTTGCCCGGCTCTATCCTTTCGCTCAGATCGGCCAGCCAGGACTTCCAGATACACTATTTTGCCTATTCGGGCGAAATGATGAAGGTGGCCTGTTTCCGACTGGACCCGGCATTTATGCATTTCATGAAAGAAAACTCCTGCTATACGCATACCAGACTCGAAACCATACGCCCCATCCTGAGAATGATAGAGGCAAGTGCCGCCATCTATGCCGACAAGGAAAACCAGTTCCGCGAGAGTATTGCCCAGAACCTGCTTCAGATATTCTTCCTGGATACTTATGATAAGGTGCAGAGATATTTTACGAAAGAACAACTGGAGGGAGGCAACCGGAAAGGACAGCTATTCAAGAAGTTCATTCACCTGGTACACACCCATTGTACCACACAACGGGATGTAGCTTTTTATGCCGAGCAGCTTTGCATTTCTACACGCTACCTTTCTGCCATTACTAAAGAGATAGGTCAGATTTCCGCTAAAGAACTTATTGACGAATTCCTCACACTGGAGATTAAAGTCGCCCTGCAATCCACCAACCTGTCGCTGAAAGAGATAGCCGACCGCTACAATTTTCCCGACCAGTCGTTCTTCGGGCGCTACTTCAAAAAGCATACGGGAATATCACCGAAAGAATACAGGGCTAAAAGAATTTAATTATAAATAATAGCTATATACAATTATTTTGCTTATATTTGCAACTGATGACAAACACTAAATAAAACAAAAGAAGTGATTATGAAAAATAGAATTTTCAAAATAGCCTTTATTTTCATTCTTGGATTAATCGTTCTATCATGCAATAAAGAAGAAGAACAAGTATTAATGGAAATTGGCAAAACTGAAATTAATATAACCAATGATGAAACAGAAGCTCAACTGACAATCACTTCTAATGTTAACTGGAAAATTACAGATAGCAACCGCCCCGAGTGGATCAGTATTTCGCCCCTATCAGGCAGTGGAAATGGAAATATTCAAATTCGAGTGATTGACAACGATAAGCGCGTTGAGGCATCCTTCACTCTATTCATAGAGTATTCGGGACAACAAATATCAGTCCCGGTAACTATTAAGAATGCTGAAAAATACGAAGATGGAGGATACACTATTTATCAAACCAGCAAGAAAGCCAATCCGATAAAACTGATAATCACCGGAGACGGTTACCTTCCAAGCCACTTCAATTATGGAGGTTTGTTCGATCAAAATGCTAACGAGGCCATTGAAGCTTTGTTTGCAATTGAGCCCTACAAAACATACAGAGAATACTTTTCTGTTTACAAAGTAGCAGCTTTTTCCGAAGAAACCGGAATAAGTAACCCGAAGTATAATGTACAGAAAAATACGGCATTTTCCTGCGCACTCACCGGAGGAACAGGCATAGAATGTAACTATGACAGAGTTTTCTCCTATGCTCTTCTTATTCCTGGAATTTCAGAATCAGACTTAATGAACACGTCTATCTGCGTAATTATCAATGAAAACACATATGCAGGCACTTGCTATATGATGAGCAATGGAAAAAGCATTGCTATGGTTCCCGTTTCCCGAACGGATGACAGCTATCACACAACCCAGTTTTCCAATATCATTTGCCACGAATATGGTGGTCATGGTTTTGGGAAACTGGCCGATGAATATGTAACTTATGACGGGACTATACCTTATGAAGACAAAAAACTTCTGTTAAGTTGGCAAGCATATGACTACTATATGAATGTTTCACCTTTCAATACTGCCGAAGAAGTCCCTTGGAGCAGATTTATCGGGAAGCCGGATTATCCTCAAGTCAGTATTTTCGAAGGAGGATATTATTATACCCGAGGCATTACACGTCCTGAAGAAACCAGTTGCATGGACGATAACAGATTATATTTCAACACGCAAAGTCGATACACAATAGTGGAAAGAATACTTCAGGTAGCCGGAGAAGGAGAACTTACCTATCAGAAGTTTCTTGATAAAGACGTACAGAAAACGCCACCACCGTTCACACGAAACCTATCCAAAGCAAAGGACTTTAAACCTTTAGCACCACCAATTCTTGTAATAGAAGAAGCTCACAAATAAATGAATATGACTGATTAGTATAGGTTTTTAGCATTTATTTGATAACTTTGTACACGAATCAATTAAATACTAACACCATGAGAAAACTTAACCACGCACTTCTTGCAGGTGCTTTCGCCTTGGCATGCGCTTCGTGTACTGCGGAGAAAGAAGCTAACTACCAAGTGATACCTCTCCCCCAGGAGGTAAGTTTAACCCAAGGAAATCCGTTCAAACTGAACGAAAATGTTCTCATCGCTTATCCGGAAAACTATGCCTTACTGCAACGCAATGCTGAGTTCCTGTCGGAGTACATCCAACAAGCCACGAACTATGCACCGAAGACAAAGGCCATCGCAGCAGGAGAACAAGTGAAAAATGCAATTGTACTGGGACTCGATCCGGGCATTGCAAACAAGGAAGGCTATGTGCTGACTACCACCCCCGAAGGTATCAGCATCAACGGACAAACCGAAAACGGAGTGTTCTATGGCATCCAGACTTTACGCAAATCCATTCCCGCCGAAGCAAAAGGAGCAACCATCCTGATACCGGCAGGTGAAATTAAAGACGAACCGCGCTTCAGTTATCGCGGCATGCACCTCGACGTAGGACGTCACTTCTTCCCCAAAGAGTTTATAAAGAAGTACATAGACTTGCTGGCACTGCACAATATGAATACTTTTCACTGGCACCTGACGGAAGACCAAGGTTGGCGTATTGAAATTAAGAAATATCCGAAGCTTACGGAAATAGGTTCTCAACGCAGTCGCACGGTAATCGGAAGAAACACACAAGAGTATGACAATACGCCGTACGGTGGTTTCTATACACAGGAAGAAGCAAAAGAAATCGTAGAATATGCACAGGAACGCTACATCACGATAATTCCGGAAGTAGACCTGCCGGGACATATGCTTGCCGCACTGGCCGCTTATCCCGAAATGGGATGTACAGGTGGCCCATATGAAGTGTGCCCTCGTTGGGGCATATTTGAAGACGTACTCTGCATCGGCAATGATAAAACCATGCAATTTCTGGAAGACGTAATGAGTGAAATCATAGAAATCTTCCCATCGAAGTATGTGCATATCGGCGGCGACGAAGCTCCGCGTACCCGTTGGGAAAAATGTCCGAAATGCCAGGCACGTATCAAAGCGGAAGGACTGAAAGCTGATAAAAACCATACGGCAGAAGATCGCCTGCAAAGTTATTGCATGACACGCATCGAGAAGTTCCTGAACAGCAAAGGACGCCGGATCATCGGCTGGGATGAAATTCTGGAAGGCGACGTAGCACCCAACGCAACCGTAATGTCATGGCGCGGTATGGAAGGCGGCATCAAGGCTGCACAACTGGGGCATGATGTTATCATGACACCGACCTCTTTCTGCTATTTCGACTATTATCAGACAGCAGACACAAAGGATGAACCGCTCGGTATCGGTGGATATGTTCCCATCGAAAAAGTATATAGTCTGGAACCCGTACCGGCAGCACTTACAGAAGAGCAAAGTAAGCATATTCTCGGTGCCCAAGCCAATCTCTGGACAGAGTATATCCCCTCTTCCGAACATGTGGAATACATGGTATTGCCCCGCATGGCAGCTCTTGCCGAAGTACAATGGACTCAGCCTGAGAAGAAAGACTTCAAAGATTTCAGTACCCGTCTGGCACGCCTGATGAAGTTCTATCAAAGAGATGGTTTCAACTATGCCAAGCATGTATTTGATCTGAAGGCTGATTTCACGCCGGATGTTGCCAAGAAAGCAGTGGTAGTTACATTGAGTACCATTGATGATGCTCCTATTTATTATACATTGGATGGAACTGAACCGACCACAGCTTCATTGAAATATACAGAGCCTGTTTCCATTACCGAAACAGCAGATTTCCAGGCAGTGGTTATCCGCCCGGAAGGAAAGAGCAAAGTGGTGAATAAGAAGATTTCTTTCAACAAAGCTACATATTGTCCTATCGAGCTGACTTTCCAACCTTCGGAAAAGTATAAATTCGGAGGTGCTATTACTTTGGTAGATGGTATGAAGGGAAACGATAGTTATGCCACCGGAGCCTGGTTAGGTTTTGTAGGTGGTGACGTGGAAGCCATCATCGACTTGGGACAGGAAACGGAAATCAAGCGGGTGGCCACGAATGCTATTGTTGATATGAGTGCCTGGATTATGGGAAGCACAGGGTTGGTAGTCTCTGTATCTGATGATAACAAAGAGTTCCGCGAAGTAGCCGTTAAAGATATTCCGGTTGAAACAAATATTGATAAGAAAGGTGTGGAAAACTATGAGATAACTTTCGATCCGGTAAAAACACGATATGTGAAAGTTGTTATCAAGCGTAGCCCTGCCCTTCCGAAAGGACATGCAGGCGAAGGAAAAGCTGCTTATATGTTCATTGATGAAATAGAGGTGGATTAGAAACCTCTCCCAATGAAAGGAGAGGAGGAATTTTAGAACTGGAAGTAAATGAAAGGCTGAATCTCCGTACTCTTCATCTGGATTACCAAGTAAATTAAAGCAAGCATCAGAACCGCCTTTCCCATAAGGGGGAGGCGGATTACTGTTTTACAACAAGCACTCTCCCAACGGTCGGGGCAGAAATGCAGGAAGAACCCCAATGCCATCAGGGCAAACACTTCCCAATAGCCTGCAATCAGTTGCGGGAAAAGTTGTGGACGGAAAGTGGTACAGATCTGTTTTATCATATCCAACGAAGTGGAAAAGTCAGCATTGCGGAAGAATATCCAGCAGAAACAAACAAAGTGGAATGTGATAAGTATACCGAAGAAACGGCGGATGCCGTGGCTTTCTTCCCCTTTCTTTCTTCCGGTCAGTGTCATCCAGAATTTATGTGCCGCCAAAGCAACGCCGTGGAACAATCCCCAAACGACAAAATTCCAAGAAGCACCATGCCACAAACCACCCAAAAACATGGTTATGATAAGGTTGGCATACTGGCGGATTTTTCCTTTCCGGTTTCCGCCTAAAGATATATAGAGATAATCTTTCAGCCAACTGGAAAGCGAAATATGCCATCGCCGCCAAAACTCTGTAATGGAAGCGGACTTATAGGGAGAGTCAAAGTTCTTATTAAAATGAAAACCTAACAACAAAGCTATTCCGATAGCCATATCACTGTATCCGGAAAAGTCGCAATAGATTTGCAAGGCATATCCATAAACACCCATCAGATTCTCTACTCCGGAATAGAGCGTAGGATTATCAAAAATACGCTCTACAAAGTTCACACTGATATAATCTGAAATAATAGCTTTCTTGAACAGACCGCTTGCAATCAGGAATATCCCCCTTCCGAACATCTCATGGGATACGAACAAAGGACGGCGTATCTGTGGGATAAAATCACGGGCACGTACAATAGGACCTGCCACCAATTGCGGGAAGAAGGATACGTAAAAAGCATAATCCAGCAAATTAGTAAGAGGGGTTATATCTTTGCGATAAACATCGATGGTATAGCTAAGTGACTGGAAAGTAAAGAAAGAAATGCCCACAGGGAGGAATATATCGTAATGGTGGAACGTACCACCTACCAGCGAAGCAAAGGCATCTCCCAAAAAATTGGCATATTTGAAATAACAAAGCAGACCAAGATTGATAACAAGACTCACTAATACCCACAACTTACGCTGCCAACGCACAGAGGAGAATGCCATGAGACGGGCAATAAAGAAATCGGCAACCGTGACAAGTGCCAGCAGGAAAAAGTAAGTTCCGCTACTTTTATAATAAAAATAATAAGAGAATGCGGTAACAAACAACAAACGTGCAGTCAGACGGCGTTGCAACAGCAAATAAACCAGTATAAATGCTGCAAACAACCACAAGAAAATGCCGCTACTGAATATCATCGGCGCTTGCGGGTCATAAACGAATACGTCTCGCAGACGGTTAAAGTCAATATCCCACATAATCATTATAGGCTTTTAAAAGAGCTTGATAAAACAATTCACCTTGCAATACATATCCTTCCGGAAGATAATGTACATGGTCCGGACGCATCAATTTTGCTTCCTGCCAGTTCAGACAAGCACGCTGTCTCCCTCCCACCGCTTCGTACATATCCCACACGGCAAGACCGTTGTCATCAGCAAAGCGACGCATGGTTTCTACGGCAATAGCAGTACGGGGATTGATGGAATAGGTGCGGCGACGACGACTTTTCCGGAAACTGTCGTAGGAACCGGGAGGAGTTGTCATCAGTAAGGGTACATTGGGCAGACTGTCGCGAAGCATACGCACCAATTCGTCCATCTGCCGATAGTGCAACAGGGTGTTATAACGCCGGTTATGGCTTTCGTTCGTTCCGAAAGAAAGTATAACCAAGTCAGGATGCAGGGCGGCAATATCAGAAATACGGTCGGAACGGGTAAAGGTGGTACAAAAAGCACCATTGATACCCATATCGGTATAAGAGATAGCACCAAAAGTTTCTGTCAGCAGCGTTCCGGTAGTGCGGGGCAAGATACGCCCACGGATATGGCTGTCACCGATATGCACGATACGGATGGTATCTGTAGAAAAGCCGGCATGCAACAGGCGCAGCTTTTCCCAAAAAGGATTGAGGATACCAAGGCTATCCGTCAACTCATTTTCACCAAGTTGCTGAAAGCCGGAAGGAAAAGCTATTCGAGGAACAGCAACAGTATCCGTACGCTGGGAATAGGAGCGGAGCGTATCGCAATTTGCTGTGACTTTGCTGATTAGAGGACAGGATGGAATAGGGTCCTGGGCATGAAGAGGAGAAAAACACAGAAGAAAGAATATTAGTATATAAGAAAATTTTAGGCGCGGATTACGCGGATAACACGGATTACAGTGTAGATACGAATACTCTAAATGTAACTGTCCTAAAACAAAAGCATCCGTGTAATCCGCGTAATCCGTGCCTAAAAAATCGTTCAATAGAACCCTATTTATATTATTCCGCTTCATAAGCCCTCCTCCTGTCGTACTGTTCCTTTCCATACACAAGCGCTTCATAAAGTAGGCCTGCCAGGTGCTTACCTCCCCGGAAATTAATATGCGTATAGTCATAATTCGCCAAAGAAGGCTTGGCATGTACCAGATTCGCCATACTTCCCTCTCCTCCCATTGCTTCGAACATATTCCAGAAAGCAATGTCGTTATCTGCCGCCAGGTTTTGCTGGTAACGCACCAGATTCTTAATACCTGGCATTGTGTGCAGAGTGCCATCTTCCGTCTTATAATCCCGGTCACCCACGCTGACTATCAAAATACCTGCTTGTGGAAATGCATCCTTCAAGTGATCAATAGTGGTCTGCATACCTGCAATATATTTGTCATAATTCCGCCCACGTTCAGTAGCAACGTTCAATCCGTATTGCAAGATAATCAGGTCGTAAGGACGCTGCTCATTAAATTCGTGCATCATCCATACAGGAATAGAGCGCAGAGACAAGCCCGAACTGCCGCGCAAAGAGAAATTATCCAGGATAATCCCTTTTTTGCCATCCATAGCCAGACCATAAAATAAGGTAGAGTCCGCCTCATCAACCGTCCAACGGACAGAACCAATATTTCCATCCACTTGCATTTCCTGCAAATCATCTGTAGCCAGGAAAGTACGGGTTTGCTTTTCATTGCGGTTGACATTCACAGAAAGGGTGACTTCTCCTTTACTATAAAAGAAGATAGAAGCCTGTTCACAGGTATCCAGATGGGAAGCATATTTGTTTTGTCCTTTCAACTCCACATAAGCACCCGGACGGGGAACAAAGTAATGCCCGGAAATACCTTGTTTCTTGCGGTCAAAGAAAGTAGAATCCATTACAGAATGGCTTTGCCAACCACCAAACGAGTGTCGCACGGTAGGACGGAATCCGCTGGTCATAGAAGTAATGGTAACAAAACCTACGCCGCAGCCACCATATTTATCCTGCAACATACTGCGCAAATCCGCAGTAAGAATATCCGCTTCAATGAAAGAATCTCCAAAAACAGCAATACGTACCTGACGGGGACGTTGTGTCAATTCATCCAAAGCCCGGTAAAAAGGTGTCATACCGCGCAGAGTGGAATCGCTGTAGTCTTCAATGCACGTCATACCTGCACGGCAAGTATCTACAAAAGCCGGTTTCACCTTTGGCGGAGGCGGAAGCAAACTGTCCGGCTCTTCCGTCAACTCTTTCTGAGTACGTACATCACCCAGTAAGTCGACACGCCTCATCATGTGTTCACCTACCGTAAAACCAGGCAGGAAGTACATCAGTAACAAGCCCGCCAATATAATCAATGCCCAAATGCAAGTATATTTCAGATAATTCTTTTCCATGTTGTCCGTAAAGGATTTGCAAAGATAGAGAAAAGACATAAAAAGAGAGGGAAATCTTCACGTTTTGTAAGATTTCCCTCTATCTGATTCCCTAAAAAGTGTTTCCACTCACTCTGAAGAATGGCCTTCTCCAGATTAGATCGTCTTCTCAATGTTCCAGACAAATGCCCGGAGACCGAGTTGATGCGTCTCCTCGTCCATCCGATGAAGTGCATCAAGCAACGGGTCAACTTTAGCTTCATCTACAATAGTAATAATAGCAGAGCACATACTGGGCCATGCATGACTACCATAGTGCGGCTCGCCCGTCTTACTGCCACGTCCCTGCACTTGCTGCCAATAGCTGAATCCACGGCAACCCTGGCGGTCGAGTAACGCCATGATGCGCTCGAAGAACGCCTGGTCGAATGTTATAAATACGGATTTCATATGAATTACAAATTATGAATTACAAATTACGAGATACGAATTACGAAATACGAATTACGAGATACATAGTTCAGCGTAATTTGCAATTCGTAATTCGTAATTATTCTCACTGCTTTTTCGGCTTCGTCATTTTCTCTTTATGAGCCTGATAGTAATCATTCAGTTCACGGTCTTTCTTTATCTTACGGCGGTTGCGCTTGATACCGATACCGGCAAACGAACAATAAAGCACAGGAACCAGAATCAGCGTCAAGATGGTAGATACCGTGAGACCACCAATTACCGCCACACCCAACGGACGCCACATCTCGGCACCTTCACCTTGTCCTACAGCCATCGGCACCATACCGAGGATAGTAGTCAGCGTGGTCATTAACACCGGACGCAAACGGCTACGGCCTGCCGTAACCACAGAGTGGAGTACCGCCATACCGCGCTCGCGACAGAGTGTGATGTAGTCAATCAGCACGATACCGTTCTTCACCACGATACCAATCAACATGATTCCACCCAACAAACTCATGACGTTCAAGTTTGTATCCGTAAAGAAGAGTGCCATCAATACACCGCTGAATGCAAACGGAATGGAGAACATGATAATAAACGGATAACTCAAAGACTCAAACTGGGCGGCCATTACAATAAATACCAGAATAATAATCAGTACAGCCAGCGTACCCAAATCAGAGAATGAATCCTGCTGATCCTCGTACGAACCCGAAATCTGGATAGAAATACCGCTCGGCAAGTCCATCTTATCGATAATGGCATTACCATCGGCCACTACATCACCCAACGGAACTCCTGAAATGACGGCAGATACCGTCACAATACGTTCACGGTCCTTGCGCTCGATGGTAGGAGGAGCTGAGCGCTCAACCACCGTACCGAGGTCTTTCACACGGATGCCCTTACCAGCAGGTGTATAAATAAGGATATTCTCCAAATCTTCAATCTTTGTACGGAATTCAGGAGCATAGCGCACCCGGATGTCGTACTCATCACCGTCCTCACGATAATAGGAAGCCAAGGCTCCGTTCACGCGGTTGCGCAGATAAGTGGAGGCTGTGGAAAGGTTCAGACCATGAAGCGCCAGTTTCTCACGATCAAAGTCCACCTGATATTCAGGTTGGTAATCCTGACGGCTGATATTTACCTCACTCACGCCTTTTACATTCAGCAGTTTCTCTTTCAGTTCGGCCGAGACTTTATCCGTAGCGGTAAAATCATAACCATATACCTCAAAGTCGGCACTGGCCTGGGCACTCATACCACCGGTACTACCACCCAAAATTACCTGCGCCTTATCCAACTCGGGATAGGCCTTCAAGTCTTCACGCATCTCATCACAGACCGTTTCCAACTTAACTTTACGGTCGCCCGGACTCACCAAACTGATGTTAAAGCTGATAATATGACTACCATTGTCTTGCATGGAAGCAAAAGTATTATCCGAATCAGCCTGTCCTACAGTATAGTTACAAACCCTCATCACACCTTCGTAGCGTTTCATCCACTTTTCTGTCAGTTCCGAAGCCAGTGCTTGAGCACGCTCTACGCGGGCACCGATGGGAAGTTGCAAATTTACACCGATACGGCTATTATCAGCCGCCGGGAAGAACTCCGTACCGATATACTTAGCACAAAACAAACTTGCTACAAAGAAAGTAGCACAACCGACCATGATAGTGATACGATGGCGCACAGCCCAGTTCAAACGGTTCTGATACCACACATCGAGAGCATCGAGTCCACGTTGAATCGGCCTATAGAAAGCGATGAACATCTTGCTCTGCTTCTTCTGCAAACGCAGGAGTTGTGCACACATCATCGGCGTGAATGACAAAGCCGAAATGGTAGAAACGGTCATGATCACACACATCATCCAACCCAACTGGCGGAACAATACACCAGACATACCGCTCACCATAGTCAGCGGGAAGAATACCGCAATCATGGTCAGCGTCGAAGCTATAACGGAGATCGCCACCTCATTCGTAGCATGAACCGCCGCCTGCTTCGGTTCGGAGCCGCGCTCGATATGGGTTGTGACATTCTCAAGTACCACAATGGCGTCGTCCACCACATTACCGATAGCAATGGAGAGACAAGAAAGCGAGATGATGTTCAGCGAACCGCCGTCTATAATACCCAAATAGATGAATGAAGCTACCAATGACATCGGGATAGTGATGCAGATAATAACCGTAGCACGCCAACGTCCCAAGAACACAAACACTACCAGGATTACAAACAACATAGCGTACATGATAGTCTCTTCCAAACTGTCAATGGTATTCAGAATGTTATCGGAAGTATTGACAATGATACCCAGCTTCACGTCACTCGGCAACGACTTCTGCAACTGCGGCAGCATATCGATAACCTTCTGCGAAATAGCCACAGAGTTGGCGCCGGATTGCTTCTGTACTACAATCATAGCACCTTGCACACCATTACTATACGTCTTCTGTGCACGTTCTTCCACCGAGTCTACTACTGTTGCCACATCACGCAAATAAACAGAAGCTCCGTTGTGTGTGCCTACTACGATATTCTCCATCTCTTTGGGGTCCTTGAACTCTCCCTCTACACGGAGTGAATAGGTATTGTTTCCCACATCGAATGTACCACCCGGCGTGTTGCGGTTTTCAGCACTGATGATAGAACTGATAGTTTCCACTGAAAGGTTATAGGCATCCAGCTTGTTAGGGTCACAATAAACATTTACCTCACGTTTGGGTGCACCGGAGATAGACACCGTACCCACACCCGGCACACGCGCCAGCGGATTTACGATGTTGTCGTCCAAGATTTTATAAAGTGCCGGCTGACTCTCTTCCGCCTGAACGGAAAGCAGCAGGATAGGAATCATGTCCGTACTGAACTTAAAGATAATAGGCGTCTCCACTTCATCGGGAAGCTGAGAGCTTACCATATCCAGTTTATCACGCACGTCATTCGTCAACACGTCTATATCATATCCATATTCAAACTCCAACGTTATCACAGAGATATTCTCTGAAGATCTGGAAGTAATATGTTTCAGGTTGCTGACAGAGTTCAGCGTATTCTCTAACGGACGGGTCACGTTGTTCTCAATATCCGACGCACTGGCTCCTGCGTAGGAAGTCATCACCATGATGGTGTTGGTCTCAATATCCGGATAAAGATCCACCGGCAATTTTGACAAAGAGAACAGACCAAATATCGCTACTGCCAAAAAGCAGAGCGAGGTCATAATCGGTTTTTTAACCGCTCCTTCGTATAAACTCATGTTATTAGTGTTTAGTAATCTTTATTTCTCGACTTCTACTTCTACGCCATCAGCCAGCTTGGACTGTCCTGCAACGACTACCTGCGAATTGTTATCCACACCGGAAATCAACTCATATTCCGTATCCATACGGCGTCCCAGTTCCACTTTGTTATAAGAAACTTTCCCGTCCTTATACACATATACATAGCGGTCACCGGAACCGGCACGTTTTACGATAGCCAAATCGGGCACAACAACGTGATCCTGTGTTCCGAAGTTCAGCGTTACACGGGCAAACATACCCGGACGGACTTTCTGGTCACGATTAGTCAGGCGCACTTCAACAGGGAAGGTACGAGTGTTTGCATCAATGGTTGGATAAACCAGATTTATCGTTCCTTCAAACTCTTCGTCGCCATACACATCTACTTTAACAGCTACGGGAGAGCCCTTTTTCACTTTCGCAAAGTAACCTTCGGAAACGTTGATCATCAGTTTCACCGGAGTAATCTGCTCCACTACCAGCACGGGTTCTCCTCCACTATACATATCTCCATTATCGTAATTACGAGCCGTTACCACCCCATTGATGGGACTGAGCAACGCAGTATTTTCCAACAGATTCTTATACGTAGTCTTCTGTACGTCCAATGCCATCTTGGCTGCATCCCACTCGGATTTGGAAGTACCGCCTACCTTATATAATTCGTCAGTACGCTTGAACTCAATTTCCTGATTCTCCAAACGGAACTTAGCTTGCTTCAGATTGGCAGCATCCATCTGTACCAATTTCTGACCTTTTGAGACACGGTCACCTACTTCCACAAATATCTGATCGATACGTACCGGAGAAGACGGAGCGATATTATTTTTCACTTCTGCCTGAACAGTAGCGGTATATTCCTGGATCTGATCTACAGGACGTGCCGTTACAGAAGCCAGTTTTACTCTCGGTTTTTCCTCTACCTTTTCAGTTGCAGCCTTGTCTTTCTCTCCGCCGCATGAGCTCAGCAGAGCAACGGCCATCAGGGCGATCAATTGAACACTTTTTTTCATATCGTTGTGATTTTTCTTTTTTTACTTATTAATTGAATAGTCGCGACCCAAAACCTGGTCAAGGTCAGCCTTAGACACCAGATAGTCGTAAATAGATTGGTTGTAAGTTAATTCAGCCTGAGTTAATGATACTTGAGAACTGTTCAGTTCCAGCACTGTACCTTTACCCACTTCGTAGCGTTTACCGGCTATTTCCACTGCCTTTTGAGCCTGCATTACGTTCTCCTTATTACTTACCACCTGCTCGGAACTTGCTGCCATGTTATTCTGGTAGCTGGTAATCTGCATGTTCAGTTTACGCTCCGTATCTGTGCGGTTTTCCTTTAACTGGTTGATCTGAATTCGTGCGGTTTTCAGTTTCGTAAAGTTACTGGCTTTATAAAGAGGGATGTTCAGGGTAAACACCAAAGCAGAACTTCCGCCCCAATTATAGTCGAACACATTCCAGTTATTATTATACAATGACTGGTATTGATAAGAATAGTTCATCCCCAATGTCGGCATGAAGTTTGTCTTCAAGGATTTCAGACTCTGATTGAGCATCTTCATGTTCAAGTCGAATTGCTTCATTGTAGTATTGTTCACCAAGCCCTCATTCAGCTCATTCAACTGGTTAGCAAACAGACCGGTCTCATAATTCGCCAAATTATCGGCAATCCTGAGATCAAAATCTTCCGTTATTCCCATCAGCACTTTCAGCTGAAGTTTGGATAAGGTAACGGCGTTTCCCGCTGAAATGACATTCGGCTTCACACTACGCATCTGTACTTCAGCACTAATCTTATCGAATTCGCTGACAGCTCCCTGCTGGTATTTTGCATTAACCACGTTATAATTGTCTTCCGCCAATTTATAACTCTTCTGCAAAACTTCATAAGAATCTTGTGCCAGCATCAACTGGTAATACGCTTTCGTAACCTGATTCACAAGATCCTGCTTAGAAGCACGTGATTTTTCTACTGCCAATTCTATGTCAGTTTTCGTCATAGACATTGCTTTGTAGACCGAAGGGGCAAATAACGGTAAGCTGATATTCAAAGTTCCGCTTACTGTATTTGAATCGTCCTGACCCATTTTGAAAGACTGGCCTCCGAGATTCATTTGAGCCGCCGTAATTGTATGGTTCCATGTTCCACCAATACTGGCCTCCGGCAACAAACTCTGCCAGGTCTCCTTGTTAGCCACTTTTTTCAGGGCTATTTCCTCTTCGGCAACCTTTATCGTAGGATTATCACTAAGTGCGATTTCCAGTGCTTTGTCGAGGGTCAAGGTTAGGGTTTCTTTTGTTTCCTGCGCCTGTATACGGCCTATAGCCAATAAAAGGACCACAGTCAACATCATTTTCTTGCTTGCCAAAAATAGTTGTCTGTCCATAAAAATCAATCTGTATATTTATTAGGATTATTCTTTTATTCCGTATTGGACTGCCGGCTCTTACGGTATTCCTGGATAAATTCTTCCAGTTTGCGAGCGCCTTTTTCTGTTGATATTCCCCGGAGATAGGTGAACATGATAGATTCATATACTTCCAGGAAAGAGTGCTCTTTGCAAAGATCCGTGTTCATCAGCAAGTCGAGCTGTTCGCGTACCAACAGGTTTACAATCGTAAAGTTGACGTCATCGCGGAAGTACCCTTGTTGTATACCCAGTTTAAAGAAAGCAATCGTTTCCTCGGAATCGCGGTTGCGACGCTTCATCAATTCTGCATAGACTTTAGGATATTTCTTGATGTCTTCAAAAAACTTTTTATTAGTATTGTGAAACTTCTCAATACTCCGCTGGTAGAGTTTTAACAAAACTTCCAATACATTCGAAGCCTTTTCATAGACGTCTTTTACGTAAGCGTCTCCCTCACGCTGAGCCTTCAGAAGGCACTCCATAAGTAAAGTTTCTTTGTCAGGGAACACCTCATATAAAGTACGTTTGGAGATGCCCAATGCCGCAGCAATGTCATCCATCGTAATGCTCTTGATACCATGGGTAGCAAAAGATTCAAGAGCAGTATCGATGATACGCTCCCGCAACTCTAATCTTTGAGGGTGTTCTTTCACATTGTCGCCCGTTTTCATTTCTATTTTCTCTTTAATTTTCAGATTTCAAGTAGAAGAATGTCCACTTTCGGAATAAAACTGGGCAAATATAGAAAGAAAACTCAATTCTCTAATTGAGTTTCCTTTGAAAGATTAACTATATTAATATTTATTATGCTTCCGGCAGGTTTATTGGGAAGAATATCAATAATCGAACTTCGTCCGGTTCAGAAACGCCACTGTCTTATGGATTTCCTTATACATGACAATGTCGTCTTTAATAAAAGGGACTTCTTTGCGATATTCGTTCAGGAAGCGTTCCAAAGCGGGAGAGGTCTTTAATGGGCGACGAAATTCGATACCCTGTGCTGCATTCATCAGTTCGATAGAGAGAATGTGTTCCAGATTGTCCATAATACGATACAATTTGGTAGCTGCATTAGCCCCCATGCTGACATGATCTTCCTGACCGTTGGAAGAAACGATGGAATCACTGCTGGCAGCATAGCAATACATTTTATTCTGGCTGACCATGGAGGCAGCGGCGTATTGCGGTATCATAAAGCCGGAGTTCAAACCGGGATTGGCTACCAGAAATTCAGGCAGACCGCGCAGTCCCATGATGAGCTGTGCCACCCGCCGCTCGGAAATATTGCCCAATTCGGCAAGGGCGATACCAAGAAAGTCGTAAGAGATGGCAAGCGGCTGCCCATGGAAGTTTCCGCCGGAAATAATGCGGTCTTCATCAGGGAAGATAGTGGGATTATCCGTTACGGAATTGATTTCGGTCAGCAGAACGGAAGAGACATAACGGATGGCATCTTTCGTTGCGCCATGTACTTGGGGAATGCAACGGAAAGAATACGGATCTTGTACATGGGCTTTGTGTTGAGCAATGATTTCACTGCCTTCCAGGAGTTTACGGAAATTATCACCTGTCTCGATTTGTCCCCGGTGCGGACGGATTTGCTGGATACAATCCATAAAAGGATCGATACGCCCATCGAAAGCTTCGAGGGAGAGAGCGGCAATAAGGTCGGCCTTCTTGGAGAGACGGAAGGCTTTCAGAATGGCAAACACACCATTGGCACTCATGAACTGCGTACCGTTGAGCAGGGCAAGACCTTCTTTACTCATAAGTTTCACCGGTTCCCAACCGAACTCATCGAGGACGCTGATAGCTTCGCGCTTCTTACCTTTATAATAAACATCCCCCACACCGATAAGCGGCAGGAAGAGATTGGCAAGGGGAGCCAGATCACCGGATGCACCGAGTGAACCGCGGTCGTAAACAATGGGCATCACATCGTTGTTGAAGAAATCGAGGATGCGCTGTACGGTGATGACTTGCACACCGCTATGCCCCAGAGAAAGGGCATGGGCTTTGAGCAACATCATTAGCTTGACGATGACAGGACGTATTTCTTCACCGACGCTGCAAGCATGACTCTTTATCAGGTTTTCCTGTAAGGTACCCAGTTCGTCGGGAGATATATTTTTGCTGCACAAGGAACCGAAACCTGTGGTGATGCCGTACAAAGGTTCTTCGGACTCGGCTATCTTATGATCGAGGTAGTCGCGGCATTTCTGTATCCGTTCTTTGGCTTCGGGAGCCAGTTCCAGTTTCAGATTCTCGTTGATAATTCGTTCGATGATGTCGAATGTGAGTTCACCGGACCCTACATGATAGACGTTTTTCATACTCGTAATTCTTGGTTAACAACATCCAATACTTCTTTTTCACGGTCGCAGGCCAGACGTTCCAGCTTGTCGGCTTCTGCCTGAAGCTCGCCTGCAAAGGTTTTATCTTTGATGGAACCCAGGTTAATGCGGACATTCAGCAAGGCACCCAGCACAGCAGTACGGGCGGACATCATGGCCACACAAGCATCAGTCACTGCATTACGGTTTCCCAAACGGGCAACGTCGGCAATCACCGACATCAGTTCGCAGGCATTACGAGCCACTTGCATGGGAACTAAGGCGGCATACTTAGTAGCTTCCTGAATAGCAGCGCTGCGGGCAGCTTTTTCTTCATCGGTAACTTTGGGCATTTTGAAACATGCAAACACGGCATCGTAAGCTTCCGAGTCACGGTCTATATCGGCAATGAATACATCTTTCTCTTTCACCGAGAGAGAGGCAATATGGTTCATAAGTTCCTCGTGTTCTTCGTAATTCTTCTTGCCGATGGTGAGGTTAGCAACCATAGCGGCAAGTGCCGAAGCTATGGCACCGTTCAAGGCGGCAATGCTTCCGCCACCGGGGACGGGATCACTGCCCGCCACTTTATTCAAGAACTCTTTTACTGTTAAATCAACTAACATGGTATTTTTCTTTAAAGGTTTTACAATACAGGATAAATCACTCCTTCTTTAATGGTAGTATTGACACAATTCATGCCGACATAATAAGGCAGGAAATGGTAATTATCGGAATTCAGCACTACAAAATCTCCCTTCTTGCCTACTTCGATGCTACCGATACGGTCCGCCCGGTTCAAGGCAGCAGCCCCGTTCAGGGTAAGCGCAGTGATAGCTTCTTCAATAGTAAGATGCATATAGATGCACGCCAGTGCAAAAGTCAACGGAATGGAACCGGAGAAACAGCTACCCGGGTTGAGATCCGTGGCAAGGGCTACGGCACAACCGGAATCAATCATTTCGCGACCACGTGCATAAGATTCTTTCAAGGCAAAAGCGGTAAGAGGAAGCAAGGTTGCAACGGTTCCGGCATCCCGCATGGCACGGATACCCGTATCGGATGCATGCAGCAGATGATCTGCGGAAACAGCAGAAAGCTCGGCAGCCAGTTCGGCACCACCCAGCGGAACAATTTCATCGGCATGGAGTTTCAAGCCCAGACCATATTCCTTGGCAGCTTGCAACAGACGGCGGGATTGCTCGATGGAGAAAACGCCTTGTTCGCAGAAGACATCACAAAACTCCGCCAGTTCGTTCTTGGCAACGCAAGGCAGAACGTCACTGATAATGAAATCAAGATATTCGTCCGTACGTCCCTTATACTCCTCGGGTACGGCATGTGCGCCCAGAAAAGTGGATACAATATCTACCCGCTTATGTTCGTCATTATCCAGGCTACGCATGACTTTGAGTTGCAGAAGTTCCGTTTCCTTATCCAGTCCGTAGCCGCTTTTACCTTCTACGGTAGTGACGCCCATATTACTCATTTGCTTCAAAAAACCTTCGGCTTTGGAGCGGAGTTGAATAAAACTGCATTCGCGGGTGGCTTTTACGGTACTTACAATGCCACCGCCACGCTCCATAATAGACATATAGCTTTCTCCTTTCAGTCGCCAAGAGAATTCTTCGGCACGTTCGCCACCAAAAACCAAGTGGGTATGCGAATCGACGAAGCCGGGTAACAGGCATTTGCCACGGGCATTGTAGTGCCAGTAGCGTTGATAATATCCGTCACGCATCTCGCCTCGGGAAGGGCCGACATAGGAAATGATACCATCGGTTACTTCTATTGTAGCATTATCAATGATGCATAGTTCACCCATCTCTCTGCCGCAACGGGCGGAAAAACCGATGGGCGTTACAACGCGAGCATTAAAAATTATCAGGTTCTCGGTCATATTTAAAAACTTTATTTGTGTAATTTGTGTAATTTGCGTAATTTGCGTTCTTTCATCATTCTATTACTATCTCATTATTCTTCCATAATCCTCGCCTCAAGCACTTGTTGCATAGAGAAATTCTCTAAACCAAGATAATAAGAAGCTGTATCAATGAGTGCCTCCATCGGAACAAGGCCGATAATCTCACTTCCCACGATGCTGACTCCATAGCGACGTGCTTCTACACGGGTCAGTTCAAAAGCGCGGTAAAGGGCGGTACGGGTATAGTCTGTCATATTGATGGAGACCTGAGTAATGCCCCGGTCTTTCAACTCTACTCCCATTGCTTTGCAATAGCGCAGACCGCCGCCAATGAAACGAATCTTCTTGGCAATGTCATGTGCAATATCCAGATTAGGTGTATTCAGGTTGATATTGTAGGCTACCAACGGCATACGGGCACCGATAGCAACGGTTCCGGCAGTGGCATGGCGTTCGGCAGGACCAAAGTCGGGCCGCCATTCGGGCAGCTTTATCTTTTCTGCCATACCTTCAAACTCGCCTTTACGCACGGCGGCAAGATTTTCGCGATGCGGAGCGGATGCGGATTTCTCATAGAGAAAGACAGGAAGATTATAGCGTTTGCCCACCTCTGCACCTACTTCTTTGGAAAGGGCGATAGCTTCTTCCATCGTCACATTCTTAATGGGGATGAAAGGAACTACATCTACGGCACCCATACGGGGATGTTGCCCGGTATGGTGATTAAGGTCGATGAGTTTTACAGCAATACCGATAGCTTCGAGAACGGCATCACGAAGGGGTTCCGGTTCGCCCACTACGGTTACTACCAGACGGTTGTGGTCTTCGTCGTTGCTGTAATCCAGGAGTTTTACACCTTGTTTGCCACGAAAGGGAGATATGATTTGATCTATTTTCTGCAAGTCACGTCCCTCGCTGAAATTGGGGACACATTCGATGATTCTATTCATAATTCTTTATTTATGATATATATTTATTTACTAATTCGTCATCAGCCACGTATGGCATCGTGATATGATAACCGTCGGCATGTGTCCGGTTAAACTCTTCACTCGTCTCCATAGCATGCCCATTGCGTGCCCACGAACGTCGGGCCACACCGCCCATCACGTCCCACAACATAGCTGAACGAAGTATCTCATCCACCCGCTCACTACCATCGCATACCATACCGAAGCCGCCATTTATGGCTTTTCCGATACCCACGCCACCACCATTGTGCAGCGCTACGAGGCTCATTCCCCGGGCACAGTTTCCAGCAAAGCATTGCACGGCCATATCCGCCATGACATTGCTTCCATCTTTTATATTAGAAGTTTCGCGGAAAGGAGAGTCCGTACCGCTCACATCGTGATGATCGCGTCCCAGCATAATAGGTCCCACTTCACCATTGCGTACCATTTCGTTGAACTTCAACGCTATCTTCATACGTCCTGCCGCATCCTGATAAAGAATACGCGCCTGTGTACCTACCACAAGATTATTCTTTTCCGCGTCGCGTATCCAATTGTAGTTATCCAGATCCTGACCGCGACGATTCGGATCAATACATTCCATCGCTGCATGATCGGTCTTTATCAAATCTTCATGTTTACCACTGAGGCATACCCAGCGGAAGGGTCCGTAGCCGTAATCAAAAAGTTCCGGTCCCATAATATCTTCTACATAACTGGGGAATATGAACCCATTCTTGTCATCTTCTTCTTTAGCAATCTCACGAACTCCGGCATCATAAACGGCTTTCATAAAAGAGTTTCCATAATCGAAGAAGTAGGTGCCCCGCCCTACAAGAGCCTTTATAGCCCGGAAATGGCGTGCCAGAGATTCATTCACCAGTCCACAGAATTTCTGCGGGTTTTCGTGCAACAGACTTGTACGTTCGGCGAAAGTAATTCCTACCGGGCAATATCCACCTTCGTAAACGGCATGACAGGAAGTCTGGTCAGAAAGCAGGTCTATATGTATATTTTGGTCTACAGCATACTCCAGCAGGTCAACGATGTTCCCATGATAAGCGATAGAAACCGGTTTCTTGCTGTCCATCGCCTCATTCGCCAGCAAGAATGCTTCAGGAATAGAGTCCGTGACGTGCCCTACCCAACCTTGCCGATACCGGGTTCCAATGCGTGACATATCCACCTCGGCTATAATGGAAGCAGCACCCGACATCTCTGCGGCCTTAGGCTGAGCACCGCTCATACCGCCCAAACCGGAAGATATAAACAGGTGTCCTCGCAGATCACCGTTCTGAGGGATACCGAGTTTCATGCGTCCGGCATTCAGCAGAGTATTGAAAGTACCATGCACAATACCTTGAGAACCAATGTACATCCAGCCTCCGGCAGTCATCTGCCCGTAGTTGGCAACTCCCATCTGCATGGCCACGTGCCAATCCTTCTGATTGTCGTAAAGACCTACCATCATGGCATTCGTAATAATCACGCGTGGTGCATCGGGTTTAGAACGGAATAATCCCAGCGGATGTCCACTTTCAATAACAAGTGTCTGATCTTGAGTCAGCACTTCAAGATATTGCTTAATGAGACGATACTGCATCCAGTTTTGACAGACTTGTCCCGTTTCGCCATAAGTGACGAGTTCATAAGGATAGAGGGCAATGTCGAAGCAGAGATTATTGTCAATCATCACCTGGAAAGCCTTGCCTTCAATGCAATTTCCTTTGTAGGCATCGATAGGTTTCGCTTTGAGGTCGCCTTGCGGACGATATCGGTAGCCATAGATACGCCCGCGGGTACGAAGTTCTTCCATAAACTCCGGAGCAAGGGTCTCGTGTAATTCTTTGGGGATATAACGCAATGCGTTCTTTAACGCCGTGGCAGTTTGTGCGGGCGAAAGTGTGAAGCCACGGTCGGGAGCCCTCCGGATATCCTCTACGAAAGTGGGATAAGGGGGCAATGTGTTACTTAAGGTTATTTCCATAACATGTAGGATGAAAGGTTACAAAATGTCATCGGTTTACTTCCGTAATATGCCGCAATATAGAAATAAATCCCGATATCAACAAGTGATACCGGGATTTATTTATCATTTAGTCATTTTAAGCGTAGCAAGTATTTACCTGTAACTTCTGCGCTTTCATTGCTTTCCTGTAAGAAGGCATTCAGAAGTTCCGGCTCATTTTTCAGCAACTGTAGCATTTTGTCTTTTCCTACGAACTCTACTTTACCCGTTTCCGGATTCAGTTCATAATAAACCCGCGCATTTACCAACCCCGAAGCGGCAATGGCTGTACCTACATCTCCACCCAGCTTCGTAGCATCGGCAGGCTGTGTGGTACTTGCCGCCACAGAGCCTACAGGCTGTGCGTAGAAATAGATTTTCCCCTGTATCCAAGTGGCAGGAGCATACCAACCGCCAAAACGGAAACGTTTATAACGTACTTTCTTACAGTTGACGTATAACGCCGAGTCAGCCCTCACCGCATAACAACGGGATTTTAAATATCGGCAGAGACCGGGATTATCATCCACCGAGACGCGATAGTCAGCACCTCCCATCAGTAAAATCTGATTCTTGGAGCGCTTCTCTATCTTCAATGTGGAGAGTGTGTCGCCACGATCTTCCACCAGTTCCTTCAAATTGGCATATATCACTTGCTGAGCGCTCCCATGCAAAGCAACCAATAATCCGAATATACCTAATAACCACCACCTTTTCATACCCCAAGCTTTTCTTTCTAAAACAGTTTTATCTGAGCGAAAGTTACATTATTTATCCAAGAAGAGCAAATTATTGAAAAGAAAAATGCAATTTCGGCAGATTTATGTTCATGCATATTTATACTTGGGCTTATCTCTGTACTGCATAATACGCTTCAAAGCTGCGAGTAACTGGAAAAATAAGCAATACTCATCAAAGGGATATCTAAGGCGAAAACTTACTACCTTGATGGATAAGAATAGTTTCATCACTTGGAACTGCAAGTTTCATGCCTTGAAACTGTCTGTTTCATGCTTTGAAACAAGCAGTTTCACACCGAGAAACAGACAGTTTCACACTGAGAAACAGACAGTTTCACACTGAGAAACAAACGCTTCTCTTAAAGGAAACATAAATATGGATGCTAAGTTCTTAATTAGAGCAAGAGAAAGCAGATGAAGCATTTGGTTATAAAGCAGGCTTATTTTACCTTTGCGGCAAAGAAACAATAGAATGAACACAATCAATGAAATAACCGCCACTTATCAGCGCATCGCTGAAGAAGGACGTTCGGAATTAAATAAAGTACAAAACAAGATTTACCGCATAGGCTCACTGCGATTATTGTTATTTGTTGCAGGAATTGCGGGAATTATATATTTCTGGTCATCAGGCTGGATAGTATTAACGGGGATCATTGCCGTTACACTTCTGCCTTTTATCCTATTGATAAAATATCACAACCGGCTGTTTCACCGGAAAGATTATCTGGAAAAAAAGATAGCAATCAATGAGCAAGAACTTTCGGCGCTGAACTATGACACATCTTCTTTTGAAGACGGAGCAGAATTTATCGATCCGGCACACCTGTACAGTTATGACCTGGATGTGTTTGGTCCACATTCTCTTTTTCAGTATATAAACCGTACCTGTACGCAACTTGGAAAAAGCTTGTTAGCCAATTGGCTGGGCACGCATCTGGTAAATAAGAAAGAGATAGAATCCCGACAGGAAGCCATTCGCGAACTGGCATCGGAATTGAACTTTCGACAAGAATTCCGTATTCTGGGACTGCTCTATAAAGGAAAAGCTGCTGACGAAGATGAATTAAAGGCATGGGCTAAGAGTCCCAGTGTCTTCCGGAAGAATGTTTTCTTTCGCATGCTACCGCTATTGGCGGGTGGAATAAATATCTTATGTATAGCATTGGCTATTGCAGGCATTATTCCGCTCACTGTTTTCGGTATTCTATGGTTATGCTTTGTTTTTGCCAGCTTTTGTTTCACTAGTAAAATCACTAAAATGCAAGCTGTCTACGGAAAGAAGCTACAGATATTAGCAACGTATGCCAATCTGCTCCGACTTATAGAGAACCAACCCATGAAAAGTCCGATATTGAAGGAAGTGAGAGAGTGGATCGGTGATGAAAAACAAACGGCTTCCCACTCCATCCAGCGTCTAAGCAAGCTTATGAACGAACTCGATCAGCGAAACAACGCCTACATATATGCCACCCTCAACGGATTATTCTTCTGGGAAATCCGCAAAATCATACAGATTGAAGGATGGAAAGAGCAATATGCTTCTGAACTGCCACGCTGGCTGACAGCTATCGCTCACATGGATGCTCTGTGTTCACTAGCCACATTCGCCTATAATCATCCGGATTACTCCTACCCTATTATTACCACCCGGTCTTTCAGTCTCCGCGCCGCATCTATGGGACATCCACTGATGAACCGCGACAAATGTGTACGCAATGACATTGATATAGAAAAACGTCCTTTCTTCATTATTATCACCGGTGCAAATATGGCAGGGAAAAGTACGTATCTTCGTACGGTAGGCATCAACTATTTGCTGACTTGCATCGGTACCCCCGTTTGCGCCCGGAGTATGGAACTGTATCCAGTTCAGCTCATCACCAGTCTGCGCACCAGCGACTCCCTGAATGATAACGAATCCTACTTCTTTGCAGAACTGAAACGTCTGAAACTTATCATCGACAAACTGCAAGCCGGTGAAGAGCTTTTCATCATCCTTGATGAGATTCTAAAAGGAACCAACTCCATGGATAAACAGAAAGGTTCGCTTGCCCTTATCAAGCAATTCATGACTTTACAGGCAAATGGTATCATCGCTACTCACGACCTGATGCTCGGCACGCTTGCCGACATTTATCCTGATGACATCCATAATTACCGATTCGAAGCCGACATCACAGATAATGAACTGACTTTTTCTTATCGTCTGCGCGAAGGAGTAGCTCAGAATATGAATGCCTGTTTCTTGATGAAAAAAATGGGGATAGCCGTTACCGACTGATCCCCATAACTTTAAAGTTAAGTCCAGAAACCCTGAGGGTTAGTTCACTTTACACTTCGCCAAGAAAGCCGATATGGTTGCTGCGTCGTTCCCTGTATAATAATGTACAGAGGTTACCGGAGTGTATGTATAAGGCACAAACTGGAACAGCTGAACGGCTGCAAATTTATTATCTTGAGAAAGTATAACATCCAAACGTACATTACCGCTTCCTTCACTCTTTACACCTTCTTCAATAGAAAGCTGGCCTTTTTCAATCATCTCTTTCAACTTACCCATGTGTTTCAAATCGAAGAACACACTGCGTTCCTTAGTAATACTTCCTGTCGGAATATATACCACTTCTTTAGATTTCCAGAACAAACGGAATATTCCTAAGAGGAAAAATGCCGTACCTAACACCATCAACAACATACTAAGCGTAGATGAGCGGTCAGTTACTTCAAAAGTTGATGCGAATATAAGGATACCTAACAGCAGCATTGCTACTGAAAAAATTAGTCCGGAGACACTTGTGCGTTTTGCGATATCGGGGTGTGTAGACGCAAAAATAGTTGCGTCAATTGCTTGAGTTGCCATAATTTAAATCGTTTAAAATGAATAAAAGTTTAACTGATAAAACATACCAATAATCACCTCGTACAGTCTATCACCACATGAGGCAAAAAATCTGAATTCATTCAAACATCTAAATGATAATTCGCCTGAGCGTAAATACATAATATTCACACGCAGGATGGCAACGATAAGAGGTGCTGGTATCAAACAACTTCGAACGATGCTGGGATAATGCACCGTCACGATGAGCCAGCCGCTCCATCATGTCTTTTAATGAAAGGATATATTCTGTTGTATACAAGCGCTGCGCACGTGAAAACGAGAGCAACTGAGTAGTTCCAGCAGAACTTGCAAGTTCTGCATCTGACAAGTATGGCAATTGCGGAGCCGGAATATAACTTCCTTGCCAAACATCATTTCGCTGTGCATTCCCTTCTTCTCCGAAACCAGTCTGAGCAGCAATAGTTATTTCATCTACCGTCTGTACGGTAAATGCATCACTCACACTTCCACAAAAGGCAGCTGCAAGGATCAGAAATAATATCACTTTTAGGAACTTTGCCATATCTATCTGCAAAGATAACAGTTTGTTTCATTTAATTGTTTAATAGTAGAACCTTTTAATGAATGTTTAGGAAAGATATATCTTCTTTCTTCCCAAAATATCCGAATGCAGAGTAACAAAAAAGCCGCCCCTTTCACAAGAGACGGCTTTTATATTGAAAAGAATAGTCGATTTATTCAGCTTTAGCTTCTTCTGCTTTTGCCTCTTCAACTGCCGGAGCTTCAGTAACTGGAGCTTCTACCGGAGTAGCAGCTTCAGTAGCAGCTTTCTTAGAACGGCGGGTACGAGTAGCTTTCTTAGCAACTTTTTCCTTAGCCATGTTTTCGTTGTAGTCAACGAGTTCAATAAAGCACATTTCAGCGTTGTCACCCAGACGGTGTCCTGTCTTGATGATACGAGTATAACCACCCGGACGGTCAGCAATCTTCACAGAGATTTCCTTGAACAGTTCCGTTACAACTTGCTTATCTTGCAGATTGCTGAATACAACACGACGAGAGTTAGTCGTATCATCCTTTGACTTCGTGATCAAAGGCTCAACAAACTTCTTCAGAGCTTTAGCCTTTGCAACGGTCGTAGTGATTCTTTTGTGCTTAATCAAAGAACATGCCATGTTAGATAACATCGCATTTCTGTGAGAAGCAGTACGACCTAAATGGTTGAATTTCTTATTATGTCTCATTTTTTATTCTTTATCTAATTTATATTTAGAAATATCGGTTCCAAACGAAAGATTCAGACTTTCCAGCAAATCATCAAGCTCGGTAAGCGATTTCTTTCCGAAGTTTCTGAATTTCAGCAAATCCGTCTTGTTGAATTGTACCAAATCGCCTAATGTTTCTACATCGGCAGCCTTCAAGCAGTTAAGGGCACGAACCGATAAGTCCATATCAACAAGTTTGGTTTTCAGCAATTGACGCATGTGCAATACTTCTTCATCAAATTCTTCATTACCATCCACATCATTGCTTTCCAATGTAATCTTCTCATCAGAGAAGAGCATGAAGTGATAAATCAGAATCTTTGCAGCTTCTTTCAGCGCTTCCTTCGGATGAATAGAACCGTCGGTAGTAATCTCAAGTACCAATTTGTCGTAGTCCGTCTTTTGTTCAACACGGAACGGTTCAATCTGATACTTCACATTACGTATCGGTGTATAAATGGAATCGATAGGAATTACGTTAACATCCGTGCAATATTCGCGGTTTTCATCAGCCGGAACATATCCACGACCTTTGTTAATCGTAATATCGATTTGCATAGTTGCTTTAGAATCTAAATGACAAATAACTAATTCAGGATTTAACACTTCAAATCCAGTCAAATACTTACCTATGTCACCTGCTTTAAATTCACTAGAATTTTCGATTGTAATACTTACTTTCTCACTTTCGAATTCTTCAACTACTTGCTTGAATCTCACCTGTTTCAGATTCAAGATAATGTTAGTAACATCCTCTTTAACTCCCGGTACGCTAGAGAACTCATGCTCAACACCATCTATTTTGATAGTAGTGATAGCAAAACCCTCTAATGACGAAAGCAGGATGCGGCGCAATGCATTACCTACGGTAATACCGAAACCGGGCTCCAACGGACGAAATTCGAATTTACCGAATCGAGAGTCCGCTTCCAACATTAATACTTTATCAGGTTTTTGAAATGCTAATATCGCCATGAAATTAATTATTTTATTTAGAATACAATTCTACGATCAAATGCTCTTTAATGTTTTCAGGAATGTCTGCTCTTTCAGGTACATGCAACAGTTTGCCAACCTTAGAGTTATCATCCCATTCCAACCAAGGATATTTGCTGTGGTTAAAGCCAGCCAATGAATTAGCAATTACTTCCAAAGATTTAGATCTTTCACGAACACCAATTACCTGACCCGGTTTTACTGCAAATGAAGGGATATTTACCACTTCACCATCCACAGTGATATGCTTGTGACCCACCAACTGACGAGCAGCTGCACGAGTAGGAGCAATACCTAAACGGAATACAATGTTATCAAGACGACCTTCGAGCAACTGAAGCAGAATTTCACCGGTAATACCCTTAGCTGTTTCTGCCTTTTCAAACAGGTTGCGGAATTGTTTTTCTAAAACTCCATAGGTGTATTTGGCTTTCTGTTTCTCACGAAGTTGAACACCATACTCAGAGGTTTTTCTTTTTCTGGAATTACCGTGTTGTCCGGGAGGATAGTTCTTCTTTGATAATACTTTATCTGCTCCGAAGATACCTTCACCGAATTTACGGGCTATTCTTGATTTTGGTCCAGTATATCTAGCCATTTCTTTTAAATTTTAATTGTTTTATTCATGAACTCAATTTGTTGCAGCCGCGATTACAGAGAGAAATTAATGTAATCCAAATAACAAAATCAAGATCATTTTTAATTAAAGGTAAATCTTAAACTCTACGTCTTTTCGGAGGACGACAACCATTATGTGGAAGCGGAGTTACGTCAATGATTTCAGTAACTTCAATACCTGCACCATGAATAGTTCTAATAGCAGACTCACGTCCGTTACCCGGACCTTTCACATATGCTTTTACCTTTCTCAGGCCAAGATCAAATGCAACCTTTGCACAATCCTGGGCAGCCATTTGCGCTGCATAAGGAGTGTTCTTTTTAGAACCTCTAAATCCCATTTTACCGGCAGATGACCAAGAAATGATCTGCCCTTCACTGTTTGCGAGAGAAACAATAATATTGTTGAAAGATGAATGAACATGCAACTGTCCATTAGCGTCAACTTTCACATTTCTCTTCTTTGCTGCAACTGTTTTTTTTGCCATATCAACAATTATTATTTAGTAGCTTTTTTCTTATTTGCAACGGTTTTCTTTCTACCCTTACGAGTACGAGCATTATTCTTAGTGCTCTGACCTCTCACAGGCAAACCGATACGATGACGTACACCACGGTAGCAACCGATATCCATCAAACGCTTGATGTTCAATTGTACTTCCGAGCGAAGATCACCTTCTACTTTAAATTCTGCACCAATGATCTCACGAATCTTGGCAGCTTGATCGTCCGTCCAGTCTTTCACCTTCAGGTCTTTATCTACACCAGCTTTATCCAAAATCTTTGCTGAACTACTACGACCTATTCCATAGATATAGGTCAACGCAACTTCACCTCTCTTATTTTGAGGCAAATCGACACCAACTATTCTTATAGCCATATACTAAATTATTTTTTTTGCAAAAATAATAATATTATCCTTGACGTTGTTTATACTTAGGATTTTTCTTGTTAATAACATACAAACGGCCATTGCGTCTAACGATCTTACATTCTGGCGTACGTTTCTTTAAAGATGCTCTTACTTTCATATCTTAATTTTATTTATATCTAAATACAATTCTTCCTTTCGATAAATCGTAAGGAGACATTTCGACTCTTACTTTATCACCCGGCAGGATTTTAATGTAGTGCATTCGCATCTTACCGGAAATATGTGCAGTAATCTCATGTCCGTTTTCTAATTCAACACGAAACATTGCATTAGACAATGCTTCAACAATAACTCCATCTTGTTCTATTGCAGATTGCTTAGCCATATTAATTTTTTAAATTGCTTTATCTCCTAATACTTCTTCTATGAACTCAAACGATGATAGGATATCAGCTTTACCAGCTCCAACAGCCACTGTATGCTCAAAATGAGCTGCATACTTCCGATCCTTTGTTCTCACCGTCCAACCATCACGCTCCATTACTATCTGACGACTACCTTGCGTAATCATCGGTTCTATAGCAATACAAAGACCTTTCTTCAGCATAGTTCCATAACCACGTTTTCCATAATTAGGAACCTGAGGGTCTTCATGCATTTCCTTGCCAATGCCATGACCAACAAACTCACGCACTACACCGAATGAATTGGACTCACAATGTTCTTGTATTGCATATCCGATATCACCCAACCGTTTTCCTTGAACGGCATTTTCTATTCCAATGTATAATGCCTCTTTAGTAACTTTCAGTAATTTGCGAACTTCCTCATCTACTTCTCCTACACAAAATGTATAGGCAGAATCACCACAAAATCCATTCATATAAGTACCACAGTCAACCGACACAATATCACCTTCTTTCAGTACTATATCTCCAGGAATACCATGCACTACCTGTTCATTTACCGATGTACATAGCGAAGCGGGAAATGGATCACCATATTGATTTGGAAAACCTTTAAAAGTAGGAACAGCACCATGATCTCTGATAAACTCTTCTGCCACTTTATCCAGCTCCCTTGTAGTAACTCCAGGCTTTACTAGCTTTGCAACTTCAGCCAATGTCCTCCCGACAAGCAAATTACTCTCACGGAGCAGCTCTATTTCATCTTCCGTTTTAAGAAATATCATCTTTATAAAAGATTAATATGCAGCTACGTTACTACGTCCTTTAATACGCCCTGACTTCAACAAACCGTCATAGTGTCTCATCAACAAGTGACTTTCAATCTGCTGGAGTGTATCAAGAACTACACCTACAAGAATCAACAGAGATGTACCGCCAAAGAATTGAGCAAATTCAGCTTTCACACCAAAAATACCAGCAAATGCAGGCATAATAGCTACTAAAGCCAAGAAGAAAGAACCGGGCAATGTAATACGAGACATTATGTCATCGATATATTCTGCAGTCTTCTTTCCTGGTTTAATACCTGGAATGAAACCATTATTTCTCTTCATATCCTCGGCCATCTGAGTCGGGTTAATCGTAATTGCAGTATAGAAATACGTAAACAGTATAATCATTATTGCAAATACGAAATTATACCAGAAGCTTGTATGATCAGTAAATGCACGCACAAAACCGCTCACGTGATCTACATTTGAAAAACCAATAAAGGTAATAGGAATAAACATGATTGCTTGAGCAAAAATGATAGGCATTACACCTGCAGCATTTACCTTCAACGGAATATACTGTCTGGCACCACCATATTGCTTGTTACCAACAATTCTTTTAGCATATTGTACAGGAATTTTTCTTGTACCTTGTACTAACAAGATTGCAGCAGCAATCACCAGTAATAAGAATACGATTTCAATTAAAAACATAATCAAACCACCTGTCTTATCAGTCATACGGGAAATCAATTCCTGAAATAAAGACTGAGGTAAACGAGCGATAATACCAATCAAGATGATAAATGAAATACCATTACCAATACCCTTATCAGTGATTCTCTCACCAAGCCACAAAATAAACATACTACCAGCTGCCAAGATAATGGTAGAGGTAATCATGAACAGAGTCCAATCTAATGAAGCATTTAAGGAAGGACCGGCCTGCATTTTAAGATTGAGCAAATAAGAAGGAGCCTGAACTAATAAAATAATAATCGTCAAATAACGAGTATACTGGTTCATTTTTCTTCTACCACTCTCACCTTCACGTTGAAGTTTCTGGAAATACGGAACCGCAATCCCCAACAACTGAATAACGATTGAAGCAGAGATATAAGGCATAATTCCTAATGCAAAAATAGATGCATTAGAGAATGCTCCTCCCGAAAACATATTTAATAAGGCTAAGAGGCCCTCGCTTGTTTGTTGATGCAATTGTGTCAGCATAGCCGGGTTAATACCGGGCAGCACAACGTACGAACCGAAACGGTAGATTGCCACAAACAATATGGTAATGAGGATCCGTTGTCTCAGATCCTCAATTTTCCATATATTCTTTAATGTTTCAATAGCTTTTCTCATTGAATTAGAGTTTTACTACACTTCCACCAGCAGCTTCAATGGCAGCAACAGCAGTCTTAGAGAATGCATGAGCTTGCACATCCAACTTTGTAGTCAAAGTTCCATTACCTAATACTTTTACCAACTGATTTGAAGAAATAAAGCCAGCAGCGATAAAATCATTAACACCAACCGTCTCCAACTTTTTAGCTTCAGCAAGTTTCTGAATTGTATCCAAGTTGATAGCTTTATACTCTACACGATTAATGTTCTTAAAACCGAATTTAGGAACACGACGTTGGAGAGGCATCTGACCACCTTCAAAACCTATTTTCTTAGAATAACCAGATCTTGATTTAGCTCCCTTATGACCTCTGGTAGAAGTACCTCCCAAGCCAGAACCCGGACCACGTCCAATTCTCTTTCTTGTTTTAGTAGATCCTTCAGCAGGTTTTAAATTACTTAAGTTCATATTGTAATTCGTTTTATATTCAACAAATAATTACTTAACAATGGTAACCAAGTGTTTAACCTTATCCACCATTCCAAGAATTGAAGGAGTACACTCGTGTTCAACCACACGATTCAACTTACGAAGTCCCAGTGCATCGAGAGTTCTTTTTTGATCAGCCGGAGCACCAATTCTACTTTTAATTTGTTTAACCTTTATAGTCGACATATTTCCTCCTTATCCTCTAAATACTTTTTCAATACTAATACCTCTGTTTTGAGCAACCATACGTGCGTCACGCATTTCACCCAACGCCAAGATAGTAGCTTTCACCAAGTTGTGCGGGTTAGAAGATCCTTTTGACTTAGCCAAAACGTCCGTAATACCAACACTTTCAAGCACTGCACGCATTGCACCACCTGCAACTACACCTGTACCATGAGAAGCAGGTTTGATGAACACTTCTGCACCACCAAACTTAGCGGTCTGTTCGTGAGGAACAGTACCCTTCAGAACAGGCACCTTTGTCAGATTCTTCTTAGCAGATTCAACACCTTTAGCAATAGCTGCGGTTACTTCACCTGCTTTACCAAGACCCCAACCGATGATACCTTCTTCATTACCTACAACCACAATTGCAGAGAAACTAAAAGTTCTACCACCTTTGGTTACTTTGGTTACACGATTAATAGCAACCAAACGGTCTTTCAGTTCTATATCGTTTGTAATCTTAACTCTATTATTAATTGCCATAATGATTAAAATTTAAGTCCACCGTTACGAGCAGCATCAGCCACTTCTTTTACTCTCCCATGATACAAGTAACCATTACGGTCGAAAACAACAGTAGTAATACCTGCTTCCTGAGCTTTCTTAGCGATCAACTCTCCAACCTTTGCAGCTTGTTCTTTCTTTGGTAACTTTTCAGTCATACCTAAAGAAGATGCAGCAGCCAAAGTCTTACCTCCCAAATCGTCGATAAGCTGAACATAGATCTGCTTATTACTTCTAAATACACTCATACGCGGACGTTCAGCAGTACCTGAAATTTTATTGCGTACTCTATATTTGATCTTAATTCGTCTTTCTATTTTTGTTGTCATAACATTCTAATTTTATGTAAATTACTTAGCGCCGGCAGATTTACCAGACTTTCTACGAATTTCTTCACCAACAAACTTAATACCTTTACCTTTATACGGTTCGGGCTTACGGAAAGAACGTATCTTAGAGCAAACTTGACCCAGCAATTGTTTATCGCAAGACTCTAAAATAATAAGTGGATTCTTATTTCTTTCAGATTTTGTCTCTACTTTAACTTCAGGAGGCAACTGTATAAAGATATTGTGCGTATAACCCAAGGATAATTCAATAATATTACCTTGGTTAGAAGCACGGTAACCTACACCTACAAGCTCCAATTCTTTTTTATATCCTTCAGATACACCAACTACCATGTTATGTACCAAAGAACGGTACAAGCCATGGAATGCATGTTTTTGCTTGGGATTATCTAACATTGCATTTTCATTCTCGCTCAAAGTCAGATGACCATCTTCGATGGCAACATTGATAGCAGGATCTACATATTGGCTAAGTTCGCCTTTGGGGCCTTTCACGGTAACCACATTTTCTTTCAGAGTAACTGTTACTCCAGCGGGAATACTAATGGGTAATTTTCCTATTCTTGACATTGCTAATTCCTCCTATTAATATACATAACACAAAACTTCACCACCGATTTTCAGTTCAGCAGCTTCTTTGTTGGTCATTACACCTTTGGAAGTAGATATTATAGCAATACCCAAACCATTAATAACTCGCGGCATGTCCTTATAACCGGTATACTGACGCAAACCCGGAGAAGAAATTCTTTCCAGTTTCTTTATTGCGTTTACTTTGTTAACCGGATCATACTTCAAGGCTACCTTAATTGTACCTTGAGGACCATCTTCTACAAACTTATAATTAAGAATGTAGCCTTTCTCAAAAAGAATCTTAGTGATTTCTTTTTTCAAATTTGAAGCGGGAACTTCTACAACTCTGTGCTTTGCTTGAATAGCGTTCCGCAACCTCGTCAAATAATCTGCTATTGGATCAGTCATATAATAAAAAATTAAATTAATCAGGCCTACCCTGACAATATTTAAAACAAAAATTACCAGCTTGCTTTCTTAATACCGGGAATAAGACCGTTAGAAGCCATCTCACGGAATTGAATTCTGGAGATACCGAATTGACGGATATATCCTTTAGGACGACCAGTCAATTTGCAACGGTTATGCATACGAATCGGATTAGAATTTTTAGGCAGCTCCTGTAATTTCTGTGCAGCTTCAAAAGCTTCGGCAGGATCACCTGTTCTAACGATTTGTTTCAATGCAGCTCTCTTCTCGGCATATTTGGCTACTAATTTAGCACGTCTTACTTCACGTGCTTTCATTGATTCCTTTGCCATATTATCAATCTTTTTTAGCGTTTTTAAACGGTAAACCGAATTCTTTCAACAAGGCATAACCTTCTTCATCTGTTTGTGCAGAGGTTACAAAGGTAATATTCATTCCGAGAATTCTGGTAATACTATCGATATTAATTTCAGGGAAAATGATTTGTTCCTGAATACCAAGAGTATAGTTACCCTTTCCATCAAACTTACTTTCAATACCCTTAAAGTCACGGATACGAGGAAGAGCTACACGAACCAACTTTTCAAGAAATTCGTACATTCTCTCACGACGCAAAGTTACCATAACGCCAATAGGCATTTTTTTACGCAACTTAAAGTTAGCGATATCTTTACGAGAAATGGTTGCTACAGCTTTCTGACCTGTGATAGCAGTCATTTCATTAATTGCCACTTCGATAATCTTCTTATCAGCAACAGCCATACCCAAACCCTGATTGATAACAATCTTCTTAAGTACGGGTACCTGCATTGCAGAAGAATACTGGAACTGTGATTTTAATGCAGGCGCAATACGCTCTACATATTCTTTCTTAAGGCTTGCAGTATTACTCATTACTTAATCTCCTCTCCTGATTTTTTAGAAACACGTGCAATAGTCTTCTTACCATTTTCATCAATAGTTACTTTACGACTGATACGCGTGGCTTTACCCGTTTTAGGATCTACGGGATTCAAGTTAGACAAATGGATAGAAGCTTCCTGCTTCACAATACCACCCTGAGGGTTCTTTGCATTAGGCTTAGTGCTCTTGGACACCATGTTGATACCTTCAACAATAGCACGATTTTTATCAACAAGAACCTTCAACACACGACCAGTTTTGCCTTTGTCTTCACCAGCATTTACGTAAACTGTATCGCCTTTTTTAATATGTAATTTACTCATTACTTAAATCTTTTACAAAATTAAAGTACTTCAGGAGCGAGTGACACAACTTTCATGTTAGTAGCACGAAGTTCACGAGCTACCGGACCGAAAATACGACTACCTCTAATCTCGCCTGCGTTGTTCAACAACACACAAGCATTATCATCAAAACGTATATAAGAACCATCGGGACGACGGATTTCTTTCTTAGTACGTACGATCAAAGCTTTAGACACTGCACCTTTTTTAATATCACTTGAAGGGATGACGCTCTTTACTGAAACAACAATCACGTCCCCCACTGAAGCATAACGACGACCCGTACCGCCCAAAACGCGAATACAGAGAGCTTCTTTTGCTCCACTGTTATCACATACTGTAATTCTGGATTCTACTTGTATCATAATTACTTAGCTCTTTCAATTATTTCTACCAATCTCCATCTTTTAGTCTTGCTCAAAGGACGAGTCTCCATAATAAGTACAGTATCACCGATATTGCACTCATTTTTTTCATCATGAGCATGGTACTTCTTAGTCTTGCTAACGAACTTACCATATATGGGGTGTTTCTCTTTAAACTTAGCTGCTACTGTAATGGTTTTATCCATCTTATTGCTCAGCACAACCCCAGTTCTTTCTTTTCTTAAATTTCTTGCTTCCATCAAGCTCATCATTTATTGTTAAGTTCTCTTTGGCGTAATTCTGTTTTCATACGCGCAATAGTCCTGCGTAATTGTTTGATCTGAGCAGGATTATCCAAAGGAGAAATAGAATGATTTAAAACCATTTGATTATAGTTTGTCACTTCTGCCTCTACTCTTTCTACCAGATCATTGGTAGGTATTTCTTTAATTTCTGCTATTTTCATATCCATTACGCATTTTGATTTTGAATATCATAATCACGTCTTACAACAAATTTAGTTGTAATAGGAAGCTTCTGTGCAGCTAAGCGCAAAGCTTCTTTTGCGATTTCATAAGATACTCCTTCAGCTTCGATAATAATTCTTCCCGGAGTAACAGGGGCAACAAAACCCTCTGGAGCACCCTTACCTTTACCCATACGTACATCTGCAGGTTTTCTGGTTATAGGTTTATCCGGGAAAATACGAATCCAAATTTGTCCTTGACGTTGCATATATCTTGTCACTGCAATACGAGCAGCTTCGATCTGACGGCCTGTAATCCATTTTGTTTCCAAAGCCTTAATTCCAAAAGAACCGAAAGCCAACTGATTACCTCTCTGGGCAATACCTTTTTGACGGCCTTTTTGTTGTCTTCTGAATTTTGTCTTTTTCGGTTGTAACATAATTCCTAAAAATTCAAATTCGTTTAGCGATTATTTTTCTTTCTTTTGAAGTTCTTTCCGCCATTGTTTCCGCTATTGCTTCCACGACCGCTTTCTTTGCTTTGCGTAAAGTTCGGAGCTAATTCTCTCTTACCAAAAACTTCACCTCTACAGATCCAAACTTTAATACCGAGAAGACCAACCTTCGTCAATGCTTCTGCATGACAGTAGTCGATATCTGCTCTGAAAGTGTGCAACGGAGTTCTTCCTTCCTTATACATTTCAGAACGGGCCATTTCAGCGCCATTCAAACGTCCTGAAATCTGAATTTTGATACCTTCAGCACCCATACGCATAGTGTTAGCGATAGCCATTTTAATGGCACGGCGATAGGCAATCTTTCCCTCTACCTGACGGGCGATGTTATTAGCAACAATAACAGCATCCAACTCAGGTCTTTTCACTTCGAAGATATTGATCTGAATATCCTTATCGGTAACCTTCTTCAACTCTTCTTTCAACTTATCAACTTCCTGGCCACCTTTACCGATAATAATACCCGGACGTGCAGTACAAACGGTAATAGTCACGAGTTTCAGTGTACGTTCAATTACGATTCTTGATACACTAGCTTTTGCAAGTCTAGCGTTCAAATATTTACGAATCTTGCTATCTTCCAGCAGAGAATCGCCGTAATTATTTCCACCATACCAATTGGAATCCCATCCTCTGATAATTCCTAAACGGTTGCTTATTGGATTAACTTTTTGTCCCATTTACCTTAATTTTGATCTTCGTTATTACTTTTAGAACCAACGAACAACGTTACGTGATTTGAACGCTTACGAATTCTGTAACCTCTACCCTGCGGAGCCGGTCTCATTCTCTTGAGTGTAGCACCACCATCAACAAAAATCTTTGTTACGAATAACTCGCCACTTTCAGCTTTACGTTCGTTTTTCTGCTCCCAGTTAGCAATTGCAGAGCGCAGTAATTTCTCAACTCTGGCAGCTGCTTCTTTTGAAGAAAACTTCAAAACGCCAAGTGCTCTGTTCACTTCCATCCCGCGAATCATGTCAGCCACGAGACGCATTTTGCGAGGGGAAGTAGGAACATTCTGCAACTTTGCAAAATACATGGTCTTAAGGGCTTCTTTTCTTTTTTCAGCCGATATTTTTTTTCTTGCTCCCATTATATTTATACTTTATTATTTCAGATAAATCCTGTTATTTTTTCTTGTTACCAGCGTGTCCTCTGAAAGTACGAGTTGGAGCAAATTCGCCCAACTTGTGACCTACCATATTTTCGGTAACGTATACAGGAATAAATTTATTTCCGTTATGAACTGCAACTGTATGGCCTACGAAATCAGGCGAAATCATTGAAGCTCTGGCCCAAGTCTTAACAACAACTTTCTTGCCTGATTCATTCATAGCAAGAACTTTCTTCTCAAGCTTAACGTTAATATACGGACCTTTTTTTAATGAACGACTCATAGTTTACTCAATTAATCAGATTACTTCTTTCTTCTCTCAATAATATACTTAGACGATTGTTTCTTCGGAGCTCTTGTCTTAAGTCCCTTAGCATACAATCCCTTACGAGATCTTGGGTGTCCTCCTGAAGCACGTCCTTCACCACCACCCATCGGGTGATCAACCGGGTTCATTACAACACCACGGTTACGCGGGCGACGGCCCATCCAACGAGAGCGTCCAGCTTTACCTGAACTTTCCAATCCATGATCTGAGTTACCAACACTACCGATAGTAGCTTTACAAGTGCTAAGTATTTGTCTAACTTCACCTGAAGGTAATTTGATAACACAATATTTACCTTCTCTTGAAGTCAACTGAGCAAAATTACCAGCTGAACGAACCAAAGCTGCACCTTGACCCGGACGTAATTCAATGTTATGAATTACAGTACCAACCGGAATATTCTGAAGAGGAAGTGCATTACCGATTTCCGGAGCAGCACTCTCACCTGACATTAAAGTCGCACCTACTTGCAATCCATTGGGAGCAATTATATATCTTTTTTCTCCATCTGCATAAAACAACAAAGCGATACGAGCCGAACGATTCGGATCATATTCAATTGTTTTAACCACTGCAGGTACACCGTCCTTATTTCTCTTGAAATCTACAATTCTAATAATCTTCTTATGACCACCACCAATGTAGCGCATAGTCATCTTACCTTCGCTGTTACGACCACCTGAAGATTTCTTGCCAAAAACAAGAGATTTTTCTGGTACCCGCGCAGTAATTTCCTCAAAGGTACCAATAATTTTATGTCTTTGCCCCGGTGTTGTGGGCTTAAATTTACGTACTGCCATTTCTTTTAAATATTGCTATAAAAATCAATAGTATCTCCTTCTTTCAACGTAACGATTGCTTTTTTATATGCATTCGTACGACCATTGATGATACCTGCTTTTGTATAACGGCTTTTGTTTTTACCGGCATACTTAACTGTATTTACATCAACTACCGTAACGTTATATAAGGCTTCAACTTCACTCTTAATTTCCAATTTGTTAGCATCAGGACGTACAATAAAGCCGAAACGATTGTTCGCCTTATCTGTAATTGCTGTCATTTTCTCTGTTACTAACGGTTTAATAATAATTCCCATTATTTAAGCCTCCTTTTTACATTAAGATATTGCCAATAGCCGAAAGAGCGCTTTCAGTAAACACAACAACCCCAGCATTCAATACTCTGTAAGTATTTAATCCTGAGATAGTCTGTACATTTGCACTTTCCACGTTACGAGCCGACAAATATACATTTTTATTTGCTTCTGGTAAAATCACAAGCAGCTTTTTGTCAGAAACTTTAAGGTTTTTTGTCATTGCAACAAAATCTTTCGTTTTCGGAGCTTCGAAATTGAAGTCTTCAACAACAACAACCGCATTGTTCTGTGCTTTATATGCTAAAGCTGACTTACGAGCTAATGTCTTTACTTTTTTATTCAACTTGAAGTAGTAATCTCTCGGTTTAGGACCGAAAACACGAGCACCACCGACAAGTACCGGTGAGTTCATGTCACCACGACGTGCACCACCGCCGCCTTTTTGACGACCGATCTTACGAGTAGAACCACTAATCTCGCTTCTTTCTTTTGATTTATGTGTACCCTGACGCTGATTAGCCATAAATTGCTTTACATCCAAATAGATAGCGTGGTCGTTGGGCTCAATTCCGAAGATAGATTCGTTTAACGTAATCTTTCTCCCAGTGTCTTCACCTTTAATGTTATATACGTTAACTTCCATTATTTCTCAATTATTACGATTGAACCTTTGCAACCGGGAACAGACCCCTTAATCAAAAGAAGGTTGTGATCCGGAAGAACCTTTAATACCTGTAAGTTTTGAACAGTCACTCTGTCGCCGCCAAGTTGACCACCCATGCGCATTCCTTTGAATACTTTTGCAGGGTATGAACAAGCACCGATAGAACCCGGCTTACGAGCACGATTGTGCTGACCGTGAGTAGTCTGACCTACACCACCAAAGCCATGTCTTTTAACTACACCTTGAAAACCCTTACCTTTAGAAGTTCCGATAACATCAACGAAAGTTGCGTCATTAAACAGTTCTACAGTAACAGTATCACCCAGATTTAACTCTGTTTCAAATTCTTTGAACTCAGCCAAGTGTTTCTTGGGAGTTACTCCAGCTTTCTTAAAGTGACCCATCAACGGTTTAGTTGTATGCTTCTCCTTTTTATCCTGGAAGCCCAACTGAACAGCTGCATAGCCATCTTTTTCGACACTCTTAACTTGAGTAACAACACAAGGACCTGCTTCGATAACAGTGCATGGTACATTCTTACCCTCGGCACTGAAAACGGATGTCATTCCGATTTTTTTTCCTAATAATCCTGGCATTTCACTTAAAATTTTAATACTAAACTTTGATTTCTACTTCCACACCACTCGGTAACTCCAACTTCATCAGAGCGTCTACAGTCTTAGCAGTTGAGCTATAAATGTCGATCAGTCTCTTATAAGAAGAGAGTTCAAACTGTTCACGTGACTTCTTGTTTACGAAAGTCGAACGGTTCACGGTAAAGATACGCTTGTGCGTAGGGAGAGGAATCGGACCGCTAACGATGGCGCCCGTTGCCTTCACCGTTCTTACAATCTTCTCAGCTGACTTGTCAACCAAGTTGTGGTCGTAAGATTTCAATTTAATTCTAATTTTTTGACTCATTAGTTTGATTAATTATTAAAGTTATAATAAGATAAAATTCCGTAGGCTAAGAGTCATTCGCTAGCCTACGGATTCTAAGTATTTTAGAGTAAATCAGCACGTCCCTTTACTTCTTCCAATACTGCCTTAGCAATAGAGTTAGAAAGCTGAGCATGATGAGAATATACCATTGATGAAGTAGCACGACCAGAAGTGATAGTACGCAGTGCTGTTACATATCCAAACATTTCCGCCAATGGAACCATAGCTTTCACAATGCGAGCACCTGAACGGCTAGACTCCATACCCTCTACCTGACCGCGACGCTTATTCAAGTCACCAATTACATCACCCATGTTTTCTTCCGGAGTTACAACTTCCAGTTTCATGATAGGCTCCATAAGTACAGGACCTGCCTTAGCACAAGCACTCTTATATGCCTGAATAGCACAGATTTCGAATGACAACTGGTCAGAGTCAACCGGGTGGAAAGAACCATCAAGCAATGTCACTTTCAGTGAATCCAAAGGATAACCAGCTAATACACCATTCTTCATTGCGGTTGTGAATCCCTTTTGTACAGATGGGATAAATTCCTTAGGAATATTACCACCTTTTACTTCGTCAACAAACTGCAAACCTCCCTGTACAAAGTCTTCGTCAGCCGGACCAATATTTACTATGATATCAGCAAATTTACCACGTCCACCAGACTGTTTCTTATAAACTTCGCGCAAGTTAACTGTCTTCGTAATAGCTTCCTTGTAATTAACCTGAGGTTTACCTTGGTTACATTCTACCTTAAACTCACGTTTCAGACGGTCAATAATAATATCCAAGTGAAGCTCACCCATACCAGAAATAACCGTCTGACCAGTTTGCTCGTCAGTTTTCACAGTAAACGTCGGATCTTCTTCAGCCAATTTAGCCAAGCCGTTAGACAGCTTGTCCATATCCTTCTGAGTCTTTGGTTCTACTGCAATACCAATAACCGGTTCCGGGAAATCCATAGATTCCAATACAATCGGTGCATCTTCATCACACAAGGTATCACCAGTATGAATATCTTTGAAACCAACACCTGCACCAATATCACCAGCACCGATCACTTCAACCGGATTCTGCTTATTTGAGTGCATCTGGAACAAACGAGATACACGTTCTTTCTTACCAGAACGAGAGTTGTAAATATAAGAACCAGCTTCTATTTTACCCGAATAAACACGGAAGAAAGTTAAACGACCTACATAAGGGTCAGTTGCAATCTTAAATGCCAAAGCAGAAGTTTTTTCGTCATCACTAGGCTTACGATCTTCCTCAGCTCCTGTTTCAGGATTTGTACCAACCACGTTTTCCGTATCCAATGGAGACGGCAAGAATGCACAAACATAGTCAAGCAAAGTCTGTACGCCCTTATTCTTGAATGAAGAACCACACAACATCGGAACGACTGCCATCTGCACTGTAGCATTGCGAAGAGCTCTCAACACTTCTTCTTCTGTAATAGTAGAAGGATCATCGAAATATTTCTCCATCAAAGCATCATCAAACTCCGCTACCTTTTCAAGCATTTTATCTCTCCACTCGTTAGCTTCATCTACCAGATTAGCTGGGATTTCTTCCACAGTATAGTCAGCGCCCATTGTTTCATCATGCCAATAGATAGCTTTCATCTTAATAAGATCCACCAGACCTTTAAAAGATTCCTCAGCACCAATAGGAATAACTATCGGACACGGATTAGCTCCCAAAACAGCCTTCATCTGGCGCACAACCTCAAAGAAGTCAGCACCTGAACGGTCCATTTTATTCACATAAGCAATACGTGGCACATTATATTTATCAGCCTGGCGCCATACAGTCTCAGACTGCGGTTCAACTCCACCTACTGCACAGTATGCAGCAACAGCACCATCCAAGATACGCAAAGAACGCTCTACTTCAGCAGTGAAGTCAACGTGTCCCGGAGTATCAATCAAGTTGATTTTATAAGTATCACCTGCATATTTCCAACGAGTTGTAGTAGCAGCAGAAGTGATAGTAATACCACGTTCTTGCTCCTGCGCCATCCAGTCCATTGTAGCAGCACCATCATGTACTTCTCCAATTTTGTGAGTCAAACCCGTATAAAACAGGATACGTTCAGAGGTAGTTGTTTTTCCGGCATCGATGTGAGCCATGATACCAATATTACGCGTCAAATGTAAATCTTGCTTAGCCATTTTTTAATTCCTTTTACTTTAAGTTTTTAATCTATCGGTTATTCTTATAGTATTAGAATCTAAAATGAGCAAATGCACGGTTAGCTTCAGCCATTCTATGCATATCTTCTTTACGTTTGTAAGCACCACCTTGTTCATTATACGCATCCATGATCTCAGCAGCTAACTTATCAGCCATTGATTTACCACCACGCTTGCGAGCAAAAATAATAAGGTTCTTCATTGATACTGATTCCTTACGATCCGGACGTATTTCAGTCGGAACCTGAAATGTAGCACCACCTACACGACGAGATTTAACCTCAACTTGCGGAGTTACATTATCCAAAGCCTTTTTCCAAATTTCAAGGGCAGACTTTTCTTCGTTAGGAAGTTTTGCTTTTACTGTTTCCAAAGCGGCGTAGAAGATTTCATAAGAGGTATTCTTCTTTCCGTCATACATCAGATGGTTTACGAATTTTGAAACCTTTTGATCATTAAACACGGGATCCGGCAGGATAACGCGTTTTTTGGGTTTTGCTTTTCTCATTTGTTTGAAAGAATAATGTTTTTCGTTCTTGGCTGTCTACTTCTTGACTTCTTCAACTCTCCCTCTGGAGAATTTACTCAACCTTTAGCATTTCCAATAAACTAAAACGTAAGTTATTACTTTTAATTTAACTGTTTACAGTGTAGGGCTATCTATTATTTTTTCTTAGCCGGTGCAGCTTGCTGTCCTGGTTTCGGACGCTTAGTTCCGTATTTAGAACGTCTTTGAGTACGACCTGCAACACCCGCAGTATCCAATGTACCACGAACAATGTGATAACGTACACCCGGAAGGTCTTTAACACGACCACCACGTACTAATACAATAGAGTGTTCCTGCAAGTTGTGTCCTTCTCCCGGAATGTAAGAGTTCACCTCTTTACCATTGGTCAAACGTACACGTGCAACTTTACGCATTGCAGAATTCGGTTTTTTCGGAGTGGTTGTATACACTCTCACGCAAACGCCACGTCTTTGAGGACATGAATCAAGAGCCGGTGACTTACTTTTCTCCACCAACACCTCGCGTCCTTTTCTTACTAATTGCTGAATTGTAGGCATTTTAATTGTTTTTAATTATATATTATTGTTATATTAATTTCGTAGCTATACACTTTTGGGCTGCAAAAATACGAATAATATTTGAATAATCAATGCACTACAAGTTTTTTTTTAATTTTAAGCTTCCCCTTTGACATTCGTCATAGGAGGAATTGGCTGTTCATCCAACAACCTGATAGGACCAAATGTACGCTCATATTTACCGATATTTTCTTCTAAAGCACGCAATAGTCTCTTAGCATGTTCCGGTGCCAACACAATACGGGATTTTACACCAGCTTTAGGCATTCCCGGCATCACCCGTACAAAATCAACAATAAACTCAGAGCTGGAGTGTGTAATCACAGCTAAATTAGCATATATCCCCTGCGCAATATCTTCTTTCAGTTCAATTTGTAATTGATTATTCATTTCCTGATTTTCCATTTTCGCTTTACGTTTAGAATTTAAATATTCAAAGGTAAGAATAATATTTTATTCCAAAAACAAAAGAGGAGACATCCTTTAAAAGACATCTCCTCTTTCCTATTTAATAATCAATTGACTGTATTTACTATATCTTATTCTTCAACATCCATTGAGTTATAATCAAGAACCGTTTTCTTATTTGCAAGGATACGGTCATATTCCTCTTTGGAGCCAACAATTATCTTTTCATATTCACGCTGACCAGTACCGGCAGGTATCAAGTGACCGCAGATAACGTTCTCTTTCATACCTTCCAACTTATCAATCTTACCATTGATAGCAGCTTCGTTCAAAACCTTTGTAGTTTCCTGGAATGAAGCAGCTGACATGAAGCTTGAAGTTTGCAGAGCAGCACGAGTTATACCCTGAAGAATCTGAGTAGAAGTTGCAGGAACAGCATCACGTACTTCAACAGGTTTCAAGTCACGGCGCTTCAGCATACTGTTTTCATCACGTAATTTGCGAGCAGTAACAATCTGTCCCGGCTGCAAATTCTGAGAATCACCAGCATCAACAACAACCTTCTTACCCCAGATACGATCATTTTCTTCCATGAATTCCAACTTATCCACTACCTGTTGTTCCAGGAAGCGGGTATCGCCCGGTTCATCAATTTCAACTTTACGCATCATCTGGCGAACTATAATTTCAAAGTGCTTATCATTAATTTTCACACCCTGCAGACGATATACATCCTGTACTTCATTTACAATATATTCCTGTACAGCCGTAGGACCTTTAATAGCCAAAATATCAGCAGGAGTTGTAGCACCGTCAGACAATGGAGTTCCAGCGCGTACATAGTCATTTTCTTGCACCAGAATCTGTTTTGACAACGGTACCAGATACTTCTTAACTTCACCAGTCTTAGAAGTTACGACTATTTCACGATTACCACGTTTAACCTTACCCATTGTAACCTCACCATCGATTTCAGAAACAACAGCAGGATTAGATGGATTACGAGCCTCAAACAACTCTGTTACACGTGGAAGACCACCCGTGATATCACCAGCCTTACCAACTGCACGAGGTATTTTCACGATAACTTCACCGGCTTTTACCTTTTGCTTGTTTTCGACTACAACGTGACCACCCACAGGGAGATTATATGTACGAATCAAGTCACCGTCTTCTGTCATAATGTGAGCTGTCGGAACTTTCGTCTTATCCTTAGACTCAATGATGATAATTTCGCGCAAACCGGTAGATTCATCAGATTCCACCTTATAGGTGACATTCTCGATAACACCTTCAAACTCAATCCTACCTGTAGCTTCCGTTATAATAACAGCGTTGAACGGATCCCAACGGGCAATCATCTTACCTTTTTCTACGACCTCACCATCAGCTGCATAAAGAGTAGAACCATAAGGTACATTATGAGTAGAAAGAACAATACCAGTATTCACATCCACAAAGCGTACTTCAGCCAAACGACCTACTACCACCTTTGCCGGTTCACCAGCTTCATCTACAACATCTACAGTACGAAGTTCTTCAAATTCCAAACGTGCCGGATTCTTAGCTGTGATACTTGCATTGGCTGCAATATTAGCAGCCGTACCACCAGCGTGGAAAGTACGCAACGTCAACTGTGTACCCGGCTCACCGATAGACTGTGCAGCAATTACACCAACAGCCTCACCTCTCTGAACCATCTGGCTCGTTGCAAGATTACGTCCATAACATTTTGCACAAACCCCCTTCTTCGATTCACAGGTCAATACAGAACGTATTTCAACACTCTCAATCGGAGAATCCTGAATCTTCTTAGCAACTTCTTCGGTTATTTCTTCACCACCTGCAACTAGCAATTCACCTGTTGTAGGATGAACAATATCATGTACAGATACACGGCCAAGGATACGCTCATACAGTGTAGCAATGATTTCATCATTATTCTTCAAGTCTGTACAAACCAACCCACGGAGTGTACCGCAGTCTTCTTCATTAATAATCACATCATGAGATACGTCAACCAGACGACGAGTCAAATATCCGGCATCAGCCGTTTTCAACGCCGTATCCGCCAAACCTTTACGGGCACCGTGGGTAGAGATAAAGTACTCCAGCACCGAAAGACCTTCCTTAAAGTTTGAAAGAATCGGGTTTTCAATAATCTGACCACCCTCTGCACCTGCCTTCTGCGGTTTTGCCATCAAACCACGCATACCGGACAACTGACGAATCTGTTCTTTAGAACCACGGGCACCGGAATCCAACATCATATATACAGCATTGAATCCTTGGTCATCACTCGAAATGGTCTTCATCAATATATTAGACAACTCTGAATTAACATGTGTCCAAATATCGATCACCTGGTTGTAACGTTCATTATTGGTAATGAAACCCATGTTATAGTTGTTGATAACCTGCTCAACTTCATCATATCCTTTCTGTACCAATGCCTCTTTTTGTTCCGGAATGATAATATCACCCAAGTTGAATGACAAACCACCCTTAAAGGCCATTTGATAACCTAAATTCTTGATACCATCGAGGAAGTCGGCAGCTTTAGCCACACCACATACCTTAATTACATCACTAATAATATCACGAAGTGATTTCTTAGAAATAATGGTATTGATATAACCAGCTTCAGGGGGAACAATTTCGTTAACAATTACACGACCTACAGAAGTGTCATGCATCATTACGTCAACAACGTTTCCATTCTCGTCCACATCCTTCACAACAACGCTGATCGGAGCATGAATATCAACTTTACCCTCATTGTAAGCAATCAAAGCTTCTTCCGGACCATAGAATATCAAGCCTTCGCCTTTTGCACCCTTACGTAATTTAGTAATGTAGTACAAACCAAGCACCATATCCTGAGAAGGTACAGTAATAGGAGCACCATTCGCCGGGTTCAAAATATTATGAGATTGAAGCATCAACATCTGAGCCTCCAGAACAGCTTCATTGCTCAACGGCAAGTGAACAGCCATCTGGTCACCGTCAAAGTCGGCATTGAAAGCTGTACATGCCAATGGGTGCAACTGAATAGCTTTTCCCTCAATCATCTTAGGCTGGAACGCCTGAATACCCAAACGGTGCAACGTCGGTGCACGGTTCAACAGTACCGGATGACCTTTCATTACATGTTCCAGAATATCCCAGATAACAGCTTCCTTACGATCTACAATCTTCTTGGCACTCTTCACGGTCTTCACAATACCACGTTCAATCAACTTACGTATAATGAACGGTTTGTACAGTTCAGCTGCCATCAATTTAGGAATACCGCATTCACCCATTCTTAATTCCGGCCCTACAACGATTACCGAACGTGCAGAGTAGTCAACACGTTTACCCAACAAGTTCTGACGGAAACGACCTTGCTTACCTTTCAAACTATCAGAAAGAGATTTCAAAGGACGGTTAGCATCCGTTTTTACTGCACTGGATTTACGTGAGTTATCGAACAAAGAATCAACAGCTTCCTGCAACATACGTTTTTCATTACGCAAAATTACTTCAGGAGCTTTGATCTCAATGAGTCTCTTCAGACGATTATTACGAATAATTACACGACGATAAAGGTCATTCAAGTCAGAAGTAGCGAAACGACCACCATCCAACGGAACCAACGGACGAAGTTCGGGTGGGATAACCGGTACAATACGTACGATCATCCATTCCGGCTTATTACGTCCACGAGATGCACGGAATGATTCAACAACCTGAAGACGCTTCAAAGCCTCATTTTTACGTTGTTGAGAAGCGTCATTACCAGCACGGTGACGCAATTCATAAGACAATGCATCCAAATCCAGACGGGCCAGCAAGTCATAAATGGCTTCAGCACCCATCTTAGCTATGAATTTATTAGGATCTGAATCTTCCAGGAATTGATTGTCTTTCGGCAACTTCTCCATCAAATCCAGATATTCTTCTTCCGAGAGCAAATCATATTCAGCAATCTCACCTGACATCACACCAGCCTGGATTACCACATAACGCTCATAATAAATAATAGAATCAAGTTTCTTTGTAGGCAAACCCAACAAATAACCAATCTTATTAGGAAGCGAACGGAAATACCAGATATGAGCTACCGGCACAACCAACTGGATGTGTCCCATACGCTCACGACGTACTTTTTTCTCTGTCACTTCCACACCACAACGGTCGCAGACAATACCTTTGTAACGGATACGTTTGTACTTACCGCAATGGCATTCATAATCTTTGATAGGACCAAAAATGCGCTCACAGAACAAACCGTCACGTTCAGGCTTATACGTACGATAGTTGATAGTTTCAGGCTTTAAAACTTCACCACTCGAATTCTCAAGGATTTCTTCCGGAGAAGCCAAACCAATAGAGATCTTCGAGAAATTACTCTTTATCTTGTTATCTTTTCTAAAAGCCATACTTTATTATATATAATTGAAAATTGACAATTGAATATTGAGAATTAATAGTTGAGAGCAAATAGATTATCGCTCCCAACTATTAATTATAGATTTATTCCAGATTGATGCTAAGGCCCAAACCTCTCAACTCATGCAACAATACATTGAGTGATTCAGGAATACCAGGTTGCGGCATCGGTTCACCCTTCACAATTGCTTCATAAGCTTTAGAACGACCTACAACGTCATCGGATTTGATAGTCAAAATTTCCTGCAGAATGTGCGCAGCACCGAATGCCTCAAGCGCCCAAACCTCCATTTCTCCGAAACGCTGACCACCGAATTGTGCCTTACCACCTAACGGCTGTTGAGTAATCAGAGAGTACGGACCGATAGAACGTGCGTGCATCTTATCTTCAACCATGTGACCCAACTTCAACATATAGGTAACACCAACCGTAGCATGCTGGTCAAACGGCTCACCCGTACCACCATCATACAATTTTGTCTTACCATAACGTGGCAAACCAGCCTTGTCAGTCCACTCATTCAAGTCATCCAATGTAGCACCGTCAAAAATAGGAGTTGCAAACTTAACACCCAAATTCTTACCGGCACGGCCTAATACAGCCTCGAATATCTGACCGATGTTCATACGAGAAGGCACACCCAACGGATTCAATACAATATCTACCGGAGTACCATCAGCGAGGAACGGCATATCTTCCTGACGAACAACACGGGACACAATACCCTTGTTACCGTGACGACCAGCCATCTTATCACCTACACCGATCTTACGTTTCTTAGCAATATACACTTTCGCCATCTGAATGATACCAGCAGGAAGTTCATCACCAATGGTAATAGCAAACTTCTTACGTTTCAGTTCTGCATCCAGTTCCTTATATTTCTTGATGAAGTTCATCACCAAATCACGAATCATACCATTGATACGATCGTCATTCGTCCAGTTACTCAACTGAACTGAAGTAAAGTCCAGATCACCGAAATCAGAAGGAGAGAATTTGGCACCTTTTGAAATAATATCAGCGCCCATATAATCTTTCACACCCTCCGATACATAATTTTCTGTCAATTTCAACAGCTTTCTGATCAAGACACCTCTTAAATCAGCAACTTTTGCATCGAATTCATCATCAATCTTCGGCAACAAAGCCTTATCTGCCAATTTGGAACTACGGCTCTTGATTACGCGTGAGAACAAACGCTTGTCGATAACAACACCTTTCAAAGAAGGAGAAGCCTTCAAAGAAGCATCTTTCACATCACCTGCCTTATCCCCGAAAATTGCACGAAGCAATTTTTCTTCCGGCGACGGATCAGACTCACCTTTCGGCGTAATCTTACCAATCAAAATATCACCCGGTTGGATGCGAGCACCCACACGTACGATACCATTTTCGTCCAAATCTTTAGTAGCTTCTTCACTCACATTCGGAATATCGGAAGTCAATTCTTCCATACCACGTTTCGTTTCACGAACCTCCAGCGAATATTCTTCTACATGAATTGAAGTCAATATGTCTTCACGAACTACACGTTCGTTCAATACGATAGCATCCTCATAGTTATAACCTTTCCACGGCATATAAGCTACTAACAGGTTCTTACCCAAAGCCAACTCACCTTTTTCCGTAGAATAACCTTCTGTCAAAATCTGACCCTTCGTTACACGCTGGCCAATTTCACAAATAGGACGAAGGTCAATCGTCATATTCTGGTTTGTACGACGCCATTTCGGGATACGATATTCTTTCAAAGCCGGTTCGAAACTTACAAATTCTTCGTCTTCCGTACGATCGTACAAAATACGAATAGTAGTAGCATCCACAAAGTCGATTACACCATCACCTTCAGCAGTAATCTGCGTCCGAGAATCGCGTACCAACTGGCGTTCGATACCTGTACCTACAATAGGAGCTTCACTCTTCAACAAAGGAACTGCCTGGCGCATCATGTTTGAACCCATCAATGCACGGTTAGCATCATCATGTTCCAAGAAAGGAATCAAAGATGCAGCAATAGAAGCAATCTGCTGAGGAGAAACGTCCATCAATTCTACTTCATCCGGAGTTACAACCGGATAGTCAGCATCTTGACGGGCCTTTACTTTATCACGAATGAAAGTGCCATCATCGTTCAACGGGGCATTACCCTGGGCAATAATCTTAGCTTCTTCTTCTTCCGCAGTCAAATATGCCAAACCTGCATCAGAAAGGTCTACCTTACCATTTTCAACCTTACGATACGGAGTTTCAATGAAACCAAGCACATTAATCTTAGCGAACACACACAAAGAAGAGATCAAACCAATGTTCGGACCTTCCGGTGTTTCAATCGGACAAAGACGACCGTAGTGAGTATAGTGAACGTCACGTACCTCAAATCCGGCACGCTCACGCGACAAACCACCAGGACCAAGGGCAGACATACGACGTTTATGCGTGATTTCAGCCAACGGATTCGTCTGGTCCATAAACTGGGACAAAGCATTCGTTCCGAAGAACGAGTTGATCACGGAAGAAATAGTCTTGGCGTTAATCAAGTCAATCGGAGTAAACACTTCATTATCGCGCACATTCATACGCTCACGGATCGTACGTGACATACGAGCCAAACCAATTGCAAACTGATTAGACAATTGCTCACCTACAGTACGCACACGACGGTTACTCAAGTGGTCAATATCATCCACATCAGCTTTTGAGTTAATCAACTCAATCAGATACTTGATAATCTCAATGATATCTTCCTTGGTCAGAACGCGCACATCCATATCAGTCGTCAGATTCAACTTCTTGTTGATTCTGTAACGACCTACATCACCCAAGTCATATCTCTTTTCAGAGAAGAACAGATTATTGATAACTTCACGTGCACTGGCATCATCGGCAGGGTCTGCATTACGCAACTGACGATAGATATACAGTACCGCTTCTTTTTCCGAATTACTCGGATCTTTTTGAAGCGTATTATATATGATAGAGTAGTCAGATTGATTCGGTTCTTCCTTGTGAACAAGAATGTTTTGAACGCCTGACTCTAAAATAATGTCAACATGTTCCGGTTCGATAACTGTTTCACGGTCTATAACAACCTCATTACGCTCAATAGAAACAACTTCACCGGTATCTTCGTCTACAAAATCCTCAATCCATGTTTTCAATACACGAGCCGCTAACTTACGTCCCAGCACTCTTTTGAGATTCGTCTTATTGACTTTAATGTCTTCGGCCAAATTGAAAATTTCAAGAATATCCTTATCATTCTCAAAACCGATAGCTCTCAGCAAAGTAGTAACGGGTAACTTCTTCTTACGGTCAATGTACGCATACATGACATTGTTAATATCAGTAGCAAACTCAATCCATGAACCTTTGAACGGAATGATACGGGCAGAATAAAGTTTGGTACCATTAGCATGTACGCTCTGACCGAAGAATACGCCTGGAGAACGGTGAAGCTGAGATACAACCACACGTTCCGCACCGTTGATGACGAAAGTCGCCTTATCCGTCATATAAGGAATAGGACCAAGGAATACGTCCTGAATAACGGTATCAAAATCCTCATGATCGGGATCTGTACAGTATAATTTCAATTTTGCTTTCAAAGGCACACTATAAGTAAGCCCTCGCTCTATACAATCATCAATTGTATAACGCGGCGGATCAATATAGTAGTCCAAAAACTCAAGAACAAAATTGTTTCTTGTATCGGCAATGGGGAAGTTTTCAGCAAATACTTTATACAGTCCCTCGTTCTTACGCTTTTCGGGTGGGGTATCCAGTTGTAAAAAGTCTTTGAATGACTTCAATTGTACTTCCAAAAAATCCGGATATTCAAGTGGATTTTTAGTCGAAGCAAAATTAATTCTTTGGTTTACAGTATTTGAAGACATCTGTTAATGGATTTGTAGAACTTAATTTTAAATATATACACAAAAAGGTTAAGAACCCTCTTCAGAAGGGTTCTTAACCGAATTACCTGATTTACAGGCTAATGTTATTTAAGTTCAACTTCAGCTCCAGCTTCTTCCAATGTTTTCTTCAATGATTCTGCTTCGTCTTTAGCCAAACCTTCTTTAACTACGCTAGGAGCACCGTCTACCATGTCCTTAGCTTCTTTCAAGCCAAGACCACAAGCTTCCTTCACGGCCTTAACAACCTGAAGTTTAGCTGCACCAGCGCTCTTCAATACTACATCAAAAGAAGTCTTTTCTTCAGCGGCAGCAGCACCACCAGCTGCAGGACCAGCAGCAACAGCTACAGCTGCAGCAGCAGGTTCAATACCATATTCTTCTTTAAGGATAGTTGCAAGTTCATTAACTTCTTTTACTGTCAAGTTAACTAATTGTTCTGCAAAAGCTTTCAAATCTGCCATTTTTGTATGATTTTAATTGTTTAATTACTAATTTGTTTATGAAAAATTTATTCGGGACGTTCACCAAGAGTTTTGAGAACTCCGTGAATGGTGTTTCCACCTGATTGGAGAGCAGAAATAACATTCTTGGCCGGTGACTGCAGCAAAGCAACGATATCGGCAATAACTTCATTCTTACTCTTAATACTAACGAGAGCATCCAACTGGTCAGCACCAACATAGAAGCTTTCTTCTGCATATGCAGCTTTCAGTCCGGGAATACCGTCTTTAGCTTTTGCTTTGATCAACTTAGCAGGTAAGTTGGCAGTATTACAGAACATAATAGCTGTAGTACCTTTCAAGCAACCATAAAGCGGAGAATAATCTTCTTCCAGACTTTCCAATGCTTTGTGAAGCAATGTATTCTTAATCAGCATCAATTTGATGTCTGATTTGAAACATTCTCTTCTCAACGCGCTTGTAGCAGCAGCGTTCATCGCAGTGATGTCTATCAAATAGAAGTGACTATATTCCTTTACTGTAGCAGCAATCTGCTCAATAATCGTACTTTTATCTTCCTTTCTCATTATTACTCCGTTTTATTAGATTTCTTCTACTGATTTCGGGTCAATCTTGATACCTGCACTCATTGTGCTAGAAAGATAAATACTCTTAATATATGTACCCTTGGCTGCAGTCGGTTTCAATTTATTCAAAGTAGAGATGAATTCCTTCGCATTATCACGAATTTGATCAACGCCAAATGAAACTTTACCGATAGAAGTATGAACAATACCACTCTTATCAACTTTGAAGTCGATCTTACCTTGTTTTACTTCTCTTACAGCTTTAGCAACATCCATAGTTACAGTACCACTCTTCGGGTTAGGCATCAATCCACGAGGACCGAGCACACGACCGAGTGCACCAATTTTACCCATGATAGACGGCATAGTGATGATTACATCCACATCTGTCCATCCACCTTTGATCTTTTCAATATATTCGTCAAGACCAACGTAGTCAGCTCCGGCTTCTTTTGCAGCAGCTTCAGCATCCGGTGTACAAAGCACCAAAACGCGTACAACTTTACCAGTACCGTGAGGAAGTGATACAACACCTCTCACCATCTGGTTCGCCTTACGCGGGTCAACGCCCAAACGCACGTCGATATCCAGTGAAGCATCAAACTTAGTATAGGTGATTTCCTTTACCAAAGATGCAGCTTCTTTCAGTGAGTATGCTTTCCCTGCTTCAATTTTTTCTGCAGCCAACTTTTGTTTTTTTGTCAGTTTACCCATTCTAATTGAAGTTTATTAGTTATTAACCGGGAACTCCCCTTTTACAGCGATACCCATACTTCTAGCCGTACCAGCAACCATTGTCATGGCAGCTTCTACAGTGAAACAGTTCAAGTCCACCAATTTGTCCTGAGCAATCGTACGAACCTGTTCCCAAGTAATCTCAGCAACTTTCTTACGGTTAGGCTCAGCAGAACCACTCTTTACCTTAGCTACTTCAAGCAATTGAATAGCAACGGGAGGAGTCTTGATTACAAAATCGAAAGACTTATCTGCGTAGTAAGTGATAATCACAGGAAGAATTTTTCCTGCTTTGTCTTGGGTTCTGGCGTTGAATTGCTTGCAAAATTCCATGATGTTAATACCCTTTGAACCCAAAGCAGGTCCTACGGGAGGTGATGGATTTGCCGCGCCTCCTTTAATCTGTAATTTGATTAGTCCAGCAACTTCTTTAGCCATTTTTTTATTGATTTATATATAAACATTAATCAAAGAACACTACAGCGTAACACCTGTATTATTCTTTTTCAACTTGCATAAAGCCTAATTCGAGCGGAGTTTTCCGTCCGAATATCTTTACCATAACCTTAAGTTTCTTCTTCTCGGTGTTCACTTCTTCAATGATTCCACTGAATCCACTGAACGGGCCGTAATTTACTTTCACAGTTTCACCGACTACATACGGGATGCTAAGCTCTTCAGTAGCATCCTGCAGCTCGTCCACCGTACCAAGTATACGATTCACTTCCGATTGTCTCAGGGGAACAGGTTTATCCGATCCACCTAAGAATCCAATCACATTAGGAGTATTTCTCAAGTGGTGAGCCACCTCACCAACCAGAGCTGCCTCCACCAAAACGTAACCAGGGAGATAACTTCTCTCTTTCACAATTTTCTTTCCATTGCGAACCTGATAAACCTTTTCGGTAGGAATCAATACCTGAGATACGTAATCACCAAGGTCGCTGTTTTTAATATCAGCTTCAAGGTATTCCTTCACCTTAGCTTCTTTTCCGCTAATAGCACGCAGGACGTACCATTTCTTTTCAATCTCAGACATTTTCCCTCGTTTTTAGTGTGGATAAATAATTTTCTCCATTACGTTCTGGAAACAGAAGTCCATCGCAAATACTACCAATGCAATAAGCAGGGAAGCATATAAAACAACTACTGCACTGTTAGTAAGTTCAGAATACGTAGGCCACGATACTTTATGTACAAGTTCGTCGTAAGTTTCTTTAATATAAGCTACAATCTTCTTCATTTCAAAAATATTAGCACGGGAGGAGAGGCTCGAACTCCCGACACCCGGTTTTGGAGACCGGTGCTCTACCAACTGAGCTACTCCCGTGTGAACATAATCAGTTCCCGACATACACCGGGAACTGATTAAAATATTTGGTAATTAGTCAAGAATTTCAGTAATCTGACCTGAACCTACCGTACGACCACCTTCACGGATAGCGAAACGCAAACCTACGTTCAGAGCTACCGGATAGATCAATTCTACGTTGATTTCTACGTTATCACCAGGCATTACCATTTCTGTTCCTTCCGGAAGAGTGATTTCACCTGTACAGTCCATAGTACGCAGATAGAATTGAGGACGATACTTGTTGTGGAACGGAGTATGACGGCCACCTTCTTCTTTCTTCAAAACGTAGATAGAAGCTTTGAATTTAGAGTGAGGCTTAATCTGACCCGGCTTACAAAGAACCATACCGCGCTTGATTTCATTCTTATCAACACCACGGAGCAACAAACCAACGTTATCACCAGCTTCACCCTGATCCAGCAACTTGCGGAACATTTCAACACCAGTTACAACAGATTTCTTATCTTCACCCAGACCGAGGATTTCAACTTCGTCACCTACGTGAATGATACCAGTTTCGATACGACCAGTAGCAACAGTACCACGACCAGTAATAGAGAATACGTCTTCAACCGGCATCAAGAACGGTTTATCAACATCACGCGGAGGCAGCGGAATCCAAGTATCAACAGCATCCATCAGCTCCATAACTTTATCTTCCCACTTTTCTACGCCATTCAATGCACCAAGAGCAGAACCACGGACAATAGGAGTATTGTCACCGTCGAATTCGTATGCAGCCAACAGTTCGCGCATTTCCATTTCAACGAGTTCCAACATTTCTTCGTCATCAACCATATCACACTTGTTCATAAACACAACAAGCTTCGGTACGTTTACCTGACGAGCCAACAGGATATGCTCACGAGTCTGAGGCATCGGACCATCAGTAGCAGCAACTACGATGATAGCACCATCCATCTGAGCAGCACCTGTTACCATGTTCTTTACGTAGTCGGCGTGACCCGGACAGTCTACGTGAGCATAGTGACGGTTAGCAGTTTCATACTCTACGTGTGAAGTATTGATAGTAATACCTCTTTCTTTTTCTTCAGGAGCATTATCGATCTGATCGAAAGATTTAACCTCTGAAAGACCTTTCTTTGCCAACACTGTAGTGATAGCAGCTGTTAACGTGGTTTTACCGTGGTCAACGTGACCGATTGTACCGATGTTTACGTGCGGTTTTTTACGTTCGAATTTCTCTTTAGCCATAGCTTTACTTGTTATTTATTTGATTAATAATCAGCATTTACATATTCATGAGCTGTTACCGGGATTTGAACCCGGGACCTCTTCCTTACCAAGGAAGTGCTCTACCGCTGAGCTATAACAGCAAGGAGAAAAGAGGTGTGGGCAAAGATGGATTCGAACCACCGAAGGCGTAAGCCAGCAGATTTACAGTCTGCCCCATTTGGCCACTCTGGTATTTGCCCTTACAGTTAAATAAAGAACTCTTTTTCCTTATTGTTTTTTTGAGCCTCTTGTCGGATTCGAACCAACGACCCCGAGATTACAAATCACGTGCTCTGGCCAGCTGAGCTAAAGAGGCAATTACTCAAAAAATGCAACCGTTACGTTCTAGTGCGAGCGAAACGGCTGCAAATTTAGGCATTTATTTCTTTTCCGCAAAATTTTAGCGAAATTTTATTTGCTCCGTTGTTTTTCCTTGTACTTAACCAGCTGTTTTTCTACGGCTTCGACACTTAAATCGACTGCCTCTTCAAACGTATCACAGATCTTGCTTGCGTAAAAATCGCCGTTAGGCACAATCACCTTTACGCCGGCTTCTTTATTTTCTGCGGTTTCTGGTTTAACTACCTTTAATGACACCTCTACTTTCTTTATATCATCGTAATACTTCTCCAATTTTGCAACTTTCTTCTGAATAAAGACTTGCAATTGCTCTGACGCATCAAAGTGAATTGATTGAATTCTTACTTCCATACTTACCTCCTTACTTTTAGGCCCGAGGATGAGCCAGGTTATACACTTTTTTAAGTTCTTCAAAAGTAGTATGCGTATAAACCTCCGTAGTCGCCAAACTCTCGTGACCGAGAAGTTCTTTTATAGCTCCGAGTTCTGCATCATGATTCAGCATAGTCGTAGCAAAAGTATGCCTCAACACATGAGGACTACGCTTCTTCAACGTTACTACCTTTGACAGGTTTCGTTTCACTAGATTTTCAACAATACTGCGAGAAAGGCGTTCCCCATTCTCCCGGACAAAGAATGCATCCGTCCGAACCGGAACTGCTTCATTTCTAACATCGACATACTCCGTCATTGCAATTTTCAACTCTTCGCCAAAAGGTATCAAACGCTGTTTATTTCGTTTCCCCGTCACTTTAATAAGTGAAGAAGAGAAATCCACATCTTTATTGTCCAATCCTATCAATTCTGAAAGTCTCACGCCCGTGACATAAAACATCTCAATAACCATACGATCACGACATCCCTTAAAGCCTTCACCGAAATCCACCTCATCCAACAACCTATCCATATCACTCTCCCGAAGAAAAGCAGGTAACGGCTTCTTGTTTTTAGGCCCCGTTATCTTTTGCAATGGATTCACTGCCACTTCACCCTTCCTTAAAAGGAATTTATAAAATGACCTGAGCGAACTTAGCTTCCGGTTTATTGAAGTAGAAGTATATCCCCTGTCCATTAAAGAAACAATCCATTCACGAACAAGTTCAGTCTTTACTTCCGATGGAGCCGAATCTCCAACTTCTTCTCTCGCAAACTCTTCAAACTGACGCAAATCTTCCCGATAAGACTTTATAGTCTCTTCGGAATAATTCCGTTCGTACTGAAGATAGTCAAGAAAAGAGTCTGTCAACCACATATATCGCTACATCAAAAATCATGCAACGAATGTATGAAAAGAATTCAATAATTCAAAGGAAATTACGAATTATTAATCTTCTACTTGCTGAAGTTTTTGTACGTAAACTGCACGTTCTTTCTTAAGTCTGTTAACCACAGACGGTTTGTCAAACTGCTGTCTGCTTCTTAATTCCTTAACGATACCAGTTTTCTCGAATTTTCTTTTAAATTTCTTCAGCGCTTTCTCAATGTTTTCGCCTTCTTTTACAGGTACTACAATCATTTTCTTTTTATTAAAATGTTAATGGTTTAAAAATCTCACGATTAAATTGAGCGGCAAAATTACACATAGTTTCTTTATCCACAAAACTTTCCGCCAAAAATTCTATAAAAAGAAGAAAGATTATCCCAACAAGAAAGCTCTCAGCCCCAGAGGAAAAGCAGACATACAGGACATATATCAGCAAAGAAGTTGACCGCGTCCCGTATCCAATCCGTGTCTCATCCGTATCTGCTCCATGTCTATATGCTTGGAGTTGGTACGGAGTTGACACGGTGTTGGTACGAAGTTGGTACGGCGTTGGTACTGTCTGTGCATCAAAAAAGGCATTGTTTTCCTGCTATCAACGGACAAAGTACAGTAATCGGCAAAAGATATTCAAAGAAAGTGAGTATCTTTGAGGGATGAATGTTATACCTATATATAAATAGTATATGAGCCAGACAATAAACAATCGGATACAAGCCTTACGGGCTTTGTTCAGTCAAGAGGGCATACAGGCCTTCATTATTCCAAGTACGGACCCACATCTGAGTGAATATGTTGCTCCTCACTGGAAATCCCGGGAATGGATTTCCGGTTTTACAGGTTCCGCAGGAACCGTTGTCGTTACTACCACTAAAGCAGGATTATGGACTGATTCACGCTATTTCCTCCAAGCTGCCCAACAGTTGGAAGGTACTGAAATAGAGTTATACAAAGAAATGCTTCCCGAGACACCCGATATCTCCACATTTTTAAGTATGCAATTAGCTCCCGGTGACACCGTAGGTATTGATGGGAAAATGTTTTCTGCAGAAGCTGTGGAGGACATGAGAGTTAAATTACAGAAACACCGGATACGGCTGAAAAGTATTTCAGATCCGTTAGAGCAATTATGGGCTGACCGACCGCCAATGCCGGAAGATCCAGCCTTTATCCATGAAACAAAATATGCAGGAAAAAGCAGCACAGAAAAAATTTCCATTATCCGGGAAGAGTTGAAAAAGTGCAATGCCAAAGCATTATTCCTGTCGGCTCTGGACGAAATTGCATGGACACTTAACCTACGCGGCAGTGATGTACATTGCAATCCTGTAGTTGTCAGCTACCTATTGATTGAAGAACAACATACACACTTTTTCATCCAACCACAAAAGATTACCCCTGAGGTTACCGACTATCTAAAAGAAATAGGAGTAAGTCTGCACCCTTATGAAGAAGTGGAAACATACCTCAACCGGATAAATGTGGATAGCCTGCTCATTAATCCGGCTAAAACAAATTACGCCATGTATTCGGCTGTCAACCCCAATTGCAGAACCATTCATGGTGCTTCCCCGGTTACTCTGCTGAAAGCAATTCGTAACGAACAGGAGATAGCCGGAATACACGCAGCAATGCAACGAGACGGAGTAGCTCTGGTCAAATTCCTGAAGTGGCTGGAAGAGGCAGTCCCCACCGGCAAAGAAACCGAGATAAGTGTAGACAAAAAGCTGCATAACTTCCGTGCCGAACAGGATTTATACAGGGGAGAAAGCTTTGACACCATTGCAGGGTACAAAGAACATGGGGCAATCGTACATTACGAAGCGACTCCCGAAACAGATGTTCCTCTAAAGCCTGAAGGTTTTCTGCTACTAGATTCCGGCGCACAATATCTGGACGGAACCACAGATATTACACGTACGATTGCCTTAGGCAAACTAACTGAAGAAGAGAAAACAGACTATACATTAATATTAAAAGGGCACATCGCACTGGCAATGGCTAAATTTCCTGTTGGTACACGCGGAGCACAACTGGATGTACTGGCGCGTATGCCGATATGGCAACGAGGAATGAACTTCCTGCATGGTACAGGACATGGTGTAGGCCATTTCCTGAATGTACACGAAGGTCCTCAGAGTATCCGGATGAATGAAAACCCGGTACCCCTGCAACTGGGTATGCTGACATCCAACGAACCGGGCGTATACAAAGCAGGAAGTCATGGAATCCGGACGGAAAATCTGGTTCTGGTAGTTCCTGCCGGAGAAGGAATGTTCGGCAACTATCTACAATTCGAGACCGTAACCCTTTGCCCTATCTGTAAAAAGGGAATTATTAAAGAACTGCTCACTACCGAAGAAATCGCATGGCTCAACAGCTATCATCAAACTGTATATGAGAAATTATCGCCAAGCCTGAACAAAGAAGAACAGGCATGGTTGAAGGAAGCAACAAGTAAATTATAACCACTAAATAGTAACCAGTATACAAAATGGCATTAATCAAATCAGTCAGAGGTTTCACTCCTGAATTTGGAGAGAACTGTTTTTTAGCGGACAATGCAGCCATCATCGGAGATGTAAAAATGGGACGTGATTGCAGCATTTGGTTCAGCACCGTACTGCGCGGAGACGTAAACTCCATCCGTATCGGAAACGGGGTCAATATACAAGACGGAAGCGTGCTGCACACCTTATATGAAAAATCAACCATTGAAATAGGCGATCACGTTTCTGTAGGGCACAACGTCACCATTCATGGAGCTACCATTAAAGATTATGCATTGGTAGGCATGGGTTCTACCATTCTCGACCACGCTATTGTGGGTGAAGGCGCTATTGTTGCTGCCGGCTCACTGGTTTTGAGCAACACGGTCATCGAACCGGGAAGCATCTGGGGTGGTGTCCCTGCAAAATTCATCAAAAAAGTAGATCCGGCACAGGCTAAAGAGTTGAATCAGAAGATTGCACATAACTATCTGATGTATTCCAATTGGTATAAGGAATGATAAACTGACGGATATATATAAATAGAAAGCGGGCAGATAATAGTTTATCTGCCCGCTTTCTATTTATATATATCTTAAAAATTAATCATACTCAATATTTTATCCGTGGCTCCAGCGTTACTAGTGACATAATATCCGGCATTCGTTCCTGTCTCACGTAAGAATATATCATCTGTCAGCATCCGGTCAAGCAATTCTTTCAATTCCTCATAATTCTTAATGGAGAAAGCACCCTTAGCTTCTATCAGCTGTATGGCTTCCATAAATTTCTGGTATTTAGGTCCGAATATAACCGGAATTCCATAGACAGCCGCTTCTAATGTGTTATGAATACCCACTCCGAAACCGCCACCTACATATGCTATCTCACCATATCGATAAATAGAGGATAATAAACCGAAGCAATCAATAATCAGGCAATCAGCTTTCAGCACATTCTTTTCGTCCGCACGGGTATAGCGCACATACGGGCGTTTCAATTTCCGGATTATCTCTACCAGGTGATTTTCATCTATCACATGCGGAGCTATTATAAGTTTTACTTCCGGGTGATTATTGAAATATTCGATAAACAAATCTTCATCCGGTTGCCAGGAACTACCGGCAACAAAAGTCATCGTATCATTCTTAAAGAGCTTTACCAAAGGCAATTCTTTAGCTTCTTCACGTATCTGCAAAACCCTGTCGAAGCGCGTATCACCAACTACCGTCACGCGATTGATACCGATCTTAGCCAAATAGCGTTTAGAACGTTCATTCTGCACAAACAAATGATCGAAATTACGTAATACGTGGCGATAAGTCCCTCCGTACCACTTAAAAAAAACCTGTCCGCGACGGAATATAGACGATACACTATATACCGGGATACGACGTTTATGTAATTCATCCAGATAATTCTTCCAGAACTCATATTTGATGAAGAAAGCCATGCAAGGATTCGCTATATCCAGGAATTTCTTCACATTCCGGGGTTTATCAAACGGCAGGTAACATACCACATCCGCCCCACGATAATTCTTACGTACTTCATATCCGGAAGGAGAGAAGAATGTCAGCAATATACCATAATCAGGATATTTGGCACGAATTTTCTCTATCAGAGGACGCCCTTGTTCAAACTCGCCCAAGGAAGCCGCATGAAACCAGATGTAGCGCACATCCTTTTCCAATTGCTGTCTGAGAAGTTCATACACCACCCAATGCCCTTTCATCATTTTACGGGGTTTACGGCTAAAAGGAGCCGCCAGATGCACCAGAAGGTCATAGATACCTATTGCAAGGTCGTAAAACATACTTTCTTCAGCTTGGGTTTCAATTTTATTTCAGTACCTCAATTGCTCGTTTCATACGCGCCAGTGTCTCTTCTTTGCCCAGCACCCAGGAGATGTCGAACATATGCGGGCCTTTCCCCTCGCCTACCAGCGTCAGGCGAAAAGCATTCATTATATTTCCGGTATGGTATCCTTTTTCTGCAATCCAGTCCATCACAATCTTTTCCTGGTTTTCGATGCCGAAATCTTCGATACCTGCCAATACTTCCATCAATTCAGTCATGCACTGGGCAGAATCTTCTTTCCAGCGTTTCTTCACAGTTTTTTCGTCATATTCGGTCGGAGCTACAAAGAAGAAACTGGATGCTTCCCAAAGTTCGCGCACAAAGCTTACACGATTCTTCATCATGCCTACTACAGTTACCACTTTCTCAAACGGAGCTTCCACGCCCTGTTCCTTCAGAACCGGAACAAAAAGTTCTGCTATTTCTGTATCCGGCTTCAACAATATATATTCGTGATTGAACCAGATTCCTTTCTTATAATCAAACTTAGCACCGGATTTGCTGCAATGGCTCAGATCGAACAATTTTATCAGTTCATCCATCGACATGAGTTCCTGATCGTTACCCGGATTCCATCCCAGCAGAGCCAGGAAATTAATTACTGCCTCGGGCAGATAACCCGATTCACGGTATCCGGAAGAAACTTCACCTGTTTTGGGATCATGCCATTCCAGTGGGAATACGGGGAAACCAAGACGGTCACCGTCACGCTTGCTCAACTTACCGTTACCTTCCGGCTTCAGCAGCAAAGGCAAGTGGGCAAAGGCCGGCATCGTATCTTCCCAACCAAAAGCACGGTACAACAACACGTGCAACGGTGCAGAGGGCAACCATTCTTCACCACGAATCACATGGGAAACCTCCATCAAATGGTCGTCTACAATATTTGCCAAGTGATAGGTCGGAAGCTCATCTGCTGATTTATAAAGTACCTTATCATCCAGAATAGAAGAATTAATTATCACCTCACCCCGAATCAGGTCATTTACATGCACATCTTCATTGGGGTCTATCTTAAAACGAACCACGTACTGCTTACCCTCGGCAACCAATGCATCTACTTCTTCTTTAGAAAGTGTCAGTGAATTACGCATTTGCATACGGGTAGAAGCATCATATTGGAAATTGGCTATTTCAGTACGCTTTGCTTCCAACTCCTCGGGAGTATCAAAAGCAATATAAGCCTTACCTGCATCCAATAATACTTTCACATACTTCTTGTATATTTCACGGCGTTCGGACTGGCGGTACGGTCCATGCTCTCCACCAAAGCTGACTCCCTCATCGAACGGGATACCCAACCATTTGAAAGATTCCAATATATATTCTTCTGCACCCGGCACAAAACGGTTACTATCAGTATCTTCGATACGGAAAATCATATCACCTCCATGTTGGCGTGCAAAAAGATAATTGTATAATGCTGTACGCACACCACCAATGTGCAACGCCCCTGTAGGACTTGGGGCAAATCGAACTCTGACTCTTCTTTCTGTCATATTTTGCATTACTTATGAGATAATTAGACGGCAAAATTAAACCTTTTTTTCCACACTAATGTTTTTTTTTGTACTTTTCGCAAAAAATTCAACCGATATGAATAAAATCAAGACCCAAAAAAGCTTTTCTTATAGAGATTTGCTATATAAAGTACTCATATTTATCGGCACGGTAGCTATTATTGTATACTTCCTGCCGCGTGACGGCAAATTTAATTATCAGTTCGATATTGATAAGCCGTGGAAATATGGACAGCTTATGGCTACATTCGATTTTCCTATCTATAAGGACGATGCAGTCGTGAAACGGGAGCAGGATAGTATTCTTGCTGCTTTCCAACCTTATTATCAATTAGATAAAAGTATAGAGAAGACTGCTATCAGTAAGTTGAAAGCAGATTATCAAAGCCATCTGCGTGACATTGTCCCATCTTCCGACTACATGCGTTATCTGGAAAAAAGATTGTCGGAAATTTATAAGGCGGGCATACTTTCTACGGAGGGACTCGACCAACTACGGCAAGACAGCACCACTGCCATTATGGTAATTGATGATAAACTTGCCAACCAACGAAGCACTGAACAACTGTTTTCCGTAAAAGATGCCTATACCTATCTGCTTACTGCGGACACTGCGCACTATTCACCTTTTATTTTACGACAATGTTCTCTCAACGAATACCTGTATCCGAATCTGTCATACGATGAACAGCGCACGGAAACAGCCAAGAAAGAAACCCTCGATAATTATGCCTGGGCAAATGGCATAGTTGTAAGCGGACAGAAGATCATAGACCGGGGAGAAATTGTAGATCAGGAAACCTATAATATTCTTGAAAGTCTACGGAAAGAATCTATTCAGCGCAGTGAGTCACTGGGACAGAAACGCTTGATACTAACAGGGCAAACACTATTTGTCGGTATCTTTATTCTGTGCTTCATGCTTTATCTCGATTTGTTCCGTAAGGACTATTATGAACGTAAGGGCAGCCTGTCCCTACTCTTTACACTGATCATGTTTTATTGTGTGGTAACGGCCCTCATGGTAGCAAATAACATCTACAATGTTTACATTATTCCCTATGCGATGCTGCCGGTCATTATCCGTGTATTCCTCGACTCACGTACGGCATTCCTCACACAGGTAGTCACTATACTGATATGCTCCATTTGTTTACGCTATCCGCATGAGTTCATACTCCTGCAACTGGCCGCCGGTCTGGTTGCCATATTCAGCCTGCGGGAATTATCACAGCGTTCTCAACTTTTCCGCACAGCCCTGTTGGTGATACTTACTTACGCTGCACTTTATTTCTCATTTGAGTTAATTACTGAAAACGACTTGTCAAAACTGAATGGAAGCATGTATACCTACTTCACAGTGAATGGAGTACTTCTATTGTTTACTTATCCGCTTTTATTCTTGTTGGAGAAGACTTTCGGATTTACTTCCAACGTTACTCTGGTAGAGCTTTCCAATATCAACAGTCCGTTACTGCGTCGCTTGTCCGAAACAGTTCCAGGTACTTTCCAGCACTCCATGCAAGTGGCCAACCTTGCAGCAGAAGCAGCCAACCGTATTGGGGCAAAGAGCCAGTTAGTGCGTACCGGTGCTTTATATCATGACATTGGCAAGATGGAAAATCCGGTATTCTTTACTGAGAACCAATCGGGAGGTGTCAATCCGCACAAAAATCTCAGTTATGAACAAAGTGCACAGGTCATCATCAGCCATGTGACGGACGGACTGAAACTGGCTGAGAAGAACAACCTGCCTAAAGTGATAAAAGACTTTATCAGTACTCACCATGGCAGGGGAAAAACGAAGTATTTCTATATTTCCTGGAAAAATGAACACCCGGACGAAGAACCAAACGAAGAATTATTCACTTACCCGGGTCCGAATCCATTCACTCGTGAAACAGCTATCTTAATGATGGCAGATGCCGTGGAAGCTGCATCCCGCAGTTTGCCCGAATATACGGAAGATAGTATCAATAACCTGGTGGACAAGATTATTGATTCGCAAGTAGAAGAAGGTTACTTCAAAGAATGCCCTATCACCTTCAAGGATATCGCCACCGTAAAATCAGTTTTCAAAGAAAAATTGAAAACGATTTACCATACCCGTATCAGCTATCCCGAACTTAAAAAATAAGAAATATGAAAACAACCGCCCAAGACCAAAAACGTACCGAAAGCCTTCTGCAACACAAAGGCGTCCGGCTGCATGACATCCAGAGTTTCAGTTTCATGAAGCGTTTTCGCGAGGTTCCACGCAAAAGCAACCTGAAGGTCAAAGATAAATATGGTGCGGGCATCTTGACATTACACCTGAAACAGGGTAGCCAAAAGGCTTTTTATGTTCGTCCCTTCCAGAAGCCATCATCTATTATCCGCTATCTGATTTCGCAGAACATACCTTTTGATAATTCTATCTCGCGGGAACGGACAGCGGCGGAAATTCCGGCGACTACCTATCAGCGCCCGTCACTCTATATGTTTTATTTCTTTGTGCTTTTCATCACGTTCATGATATTGGGATATCAGGCTATTGCATTCGGAAGTTGGTGGGCATATATTCTGGGCGTCATTTCGTTCGGTCTGAGTATCTATTTCATGCACATGCTGATGACACGCTTCTGCTATCTGAAGATAGACAATAAAAGTCTCAGGATATATAGTGTAGGACGTGAAATAGTGTATCCCTACGAAAAGATACTTAAAGTCAACTTTGACTTTGCACGCGAACAGGCTTTCACGCATGTGATGGAAATATTGGATAAAGATTATCACTATCGTCTTTACTACATAGGCAGGGTATCCCGGCGAACACTGAATGACATTGCTGAGACACTGCAAAGTGCAGGTGTAGACGCTACATGTAGCCTGAATGAAGATAAGAGGTTCTATCAGGATAAACAGATTTTTCACTAAGTAAGCGCTATGAATTACACTCAAAATGAAACGGAAAAGCGCAAAGTTGAGCAGTACTTTTCCAGAAAGAAGATAAATCCGGAGGATATCCAAAGCTTCTGCTTTATGCAGAATTATAAATTCCAGGTAGGTCCTTCAATTCTGATCTTGCAATTGCGGTCCGGAAAAACAAAAATGCTCCGTCCAAACAAAACAGGTACGGAAGTTCTCCATTATTTATTGGACAAACAGATACCTTTCAGCAATTATATTCCACAAGTAAAACAGCTAGTAACAATACCGGAAAAGAGCTATTGGAGTATCTGGAATATACTATTCGACGTTTTCTATACAGCAGTGTTGCTTGTCTTAGGATATGTAATGCTGAAAGCCTTATTACAAGAGCCTACAGGCGAATACTTGGTAAAAGATATAGCCAAGTATTTCGCTCTGACTACCTATGTGATATGCTTTCCTATAGTTCTCTATTATCTTTTCTATAAGTGTCATAGCATCCGAACTGAGCATGAGGGGCTGGTCTTAAGCAACCGTTTTTCCAAACGGGTATTACCTTACGATGAGATACGCAAATTGAACTTCTGTATATTCTCTTCCAAACAGCCACGGGTATTTATAGAACTGATAGATAAGAACTTCTGTTACCAACGTTATTTATTGGGATGGATGCCTCTCAAATCTGCAAAAGAGTTGGCGCTCCTGCTACAATCTTTAGGGATCGATGCAACCGACAGTATTAATCAATAAGGCATAGCGGAAAGCTTCTCTATACCAACGTTAATTCGTCCCACCATAAGGAACATTGCGTCCCCCTATAGGGAACATTGCGTTCCTCCATAAGGGGACGCAATGTTCTCCATAAGGGAACGAATTAGCATCCGCAGTTCCGGCATCTATCTATTACTAAAACAAGGATTAGTATTAGTTGCTTTGCGAAATACGCTCCAACAATCCTACACAAGCATCCTCCAGTAGATCGAGCACATACTCAAATCCTTCGGCTCCACCATAATATGGATCGGGCACGTGGTCGGCATGCGTAAAGCGGGTACAGTATTCCGTCATACGGTGTATCTTCTTCCATTCTTCCGGAGAAGGGGCACGATCTTTCAAGTCATCAATATTCCGGTCGTCCATCCCGATAATCAAATCGAAATTATAGAAATCTTCCGTTCGCACGGGGCGCGAACGATGTGTGAGCTCGTAACCGCGACGAATAGCATGGGCACGCATCCGGCTATCAGGTAATTCCCCCTGATGATAGGACAAGATACCGGCAGAGTCTATCACAAACTGATCTTCCAGTCCGGCTTCTGAAACCAAATGCTTCATCACACCTTCCGCAGAAGAAGAACGGCAAATATTTCCCAGGCAAACAAACAGTATTCTACAAGGTTTCATAAGCACATTTTTTATTTAGAAACGCAAATATAGAAGTTTTTTGTATTCTCTTAAAATATTTCTTCTTCTCAGTTGTCAGCATATACAGAGAACGTTTTCAAAGCAATATGTAAATCATTAAAATTAGAACATCATGAAAAAAAGATTTTTTATTATACCTTTGTTTTGGGTATTAGCCATTGCGGCATTTGGAGCAATAGTCATGTTATTATGGAATTTCGTAGTGCCCGGAGTCTTAGGACTGGCAGCCATCAATTTCTGGCAAGCTCTGGCATTGTTCGTACTTGCACGCATTCTCTTCGGAGGATTCCCGGGCAGAGGAGGTTTCCCCGGCCGAAGAGGAATGCCCGGTGGTAAAGAGGGTAACCCGTTCCGCGCTAAATGGGAGAAGATGTCTCCGGAAGAACGCAAGGACTTCATTAATAAAAGAAAGAAGTTCGGATTCGGCGGTCCTTTCGGCAGAGACGGATTCTTCGACGAGAGAAACTTTGATAGAAACAACGGTAGCGAAACTCCCAAAGAAAATGAATAACCTGACTGGCAAAGACAACAGTTTGGAAGAACTGATTGCAGAACATCAACCCCACCTGAAAGCATTTATCCGCAAGCGGGTTTCCACTAAAGAAGATGCCGAAGATATTCTGCAAGACGTATTGTATCAGTTGGTGAAAACCATTGAAAGCACTTTCAATCCTATCGAGCAGGTTACAGCATGGCTATATCGCGTAGCACGAAATACCATTATCAATAAAGGCAAGAAAATGCAGGAGGAAGAACTGCCGGTTTCGAGCTATGATAAAGAAGACAATGTACTGAGCGAGTTCTCAGAAGTGCTGTTCAGCGATGCTCCCCCTACTCCGGAAATAGAATATATGCGGTCACTCGTTTGGCAAGAGCTTGAAACTGCTCTGGCCGAATTACCGTCCGAACAACGTGAAGCATTCGAATTAATGGAACTGGAAGGATTGTCAGCCAAAGAAGTTGCCAATGCTACCGGAATATCAGTCAACACTTTATTATCACGAAAACATTATGCCGTCATTCACCTTCGCAAACGGCTGAAAGGACTGTATAACGATCTTCTAAATTACTAACCTCAGTTTTTAACTCTCTGTTTATCCACCGGATAACAGCTATTTCCACAAATATTTATGAAAACAATAGTGTCAATTTTGACCATACTACTGTGTATGGTCAGCCCCTCCTATGCCCAACTCATTGCTAAAGATTCTACCGGAGTCATGGCTATCTCTCTGGATGAAGTAACCATCCAGGCACGGTCTATCATCGAAAAAGGTGACCGGAAAGTAATTCTTCCGACCCAGAATCAACTGAAAATGTCGTCCAACGGCATAGACTTATTAGGCAAATTACAACTTCCCCGAATCACAGTTGATATCATATCGGGCGAAATAACCACTTCCGGCAACGGAGAAGTACAATTACGGATTAATGGTGTTCAGGTTACTTACACGGAGATATCCTCCCTCAATCCCGAAGATATTCTCCGCATAGAATATCACGATATGCCGGGTGCGCGCTATGGAAATGCCTCTGCAGTGATCGATTATATAACCAAAACCGCCAAAGTGGGAGGTAGTATCAGCGGAGCAGCCGTCCACAGCCTCAGCGGAAAGCGTTCTTCCATCGACGACGTATTGGCTGGCAGATACAACTACGGGAAATCTGAAATATCAGCCAACGTGCGATATATACAACGGAGAGGAGACTGGACACGTGAGTACGATGAACGCTTTATTTTTCCCGACAAAGAATTACATCGTCTGGAAGTTGGAGAACCTACCTTATTTAATAAAAAGCTACTCACCTCCAACCTTAGCTACAGTTTGCAGGAAAAGGGAAAATATCTCTTTAATGCGCAGTTCAGATATACCCTGCAAGATAATCCCGCCGGATACGAAGATCGGAAAAGTAAACTCTATACCTCCAATTCCGACATTCCTCTATCCATCTATGACCATACCAAGGAACGAAATCACTTACCTGCTCTCGACTTTTATTATCAGCAGGAACTGAAAAACAATCAACGGCTTATTTTCAATCTTGTAGGTACGTACATCAAGAGCAGCAGTACACGCATTTATCAGGAAAAGCAAGAAGACGTAAGTCATACAGAGTTATACTCCGATATCACAGGACAAAAGTATTCGCTGATAGCCGAAGGAACCTATGAGAAGAAGTTGGGACAAGGAACATTGACAGGAGGTCTCAGGCACATACAATCGTACACAGATAACCAATACAAAGGAGAAGAGCAAATGGACGTGATCTTGAAACAAGCGGAAAGCTATGCATATGCCGAATATAAAGGCAAAACACAACACTGGGGATACATAGCCAATCTTACACTCAGCCGCTTCTACTATAGCCAAAGAAACAATCAAAATGAAAGATACGGCCTGCAACCTTCGCTCCTGGTATCTTACAGCCCTCTGGACAAGCTGCATTTCCGCTATCACATCAACCTGAAGAACAAAGCTCCTTCCATTGCTTATCTGAATGATGTGGAACAGAAAATCGACAATTTACAAACGCGCAGAGGGAATCCGTCTTTAAAATCATTCCGTAGTATCATACAGGATTTCAACGCTGTGTTTAGTGCAGGTATTTGCAGTATCGACGCATTGGTCAGCTATACATACGAAAAGAATCCAATCATGCAATCCGTACTTTATGAAGAGGGTATGTTTATTCAGACCTATGAAAACCAGAAGTCCTTCCAACATCTGGCAACGGAGATTACATTCAAGATAAAGCCCTGGAAAGATCACATCAGTCTTTCCGTCACGCCGGGTATTAACCGATACATCAGCACAGGGAACAATTACCTCCATACCTATACCCTGAAAGAACTGCGTATCAACCTAGACGCTTCCTATAAGAACTGGCTCCTGAACTTTATGACTATCACACCGCCCAATCGGTATGTATATGGCGAACAATTAATGAAGGGCGAGTTGATGCATACTTTGATGGTAGGTTATAAACAGTCTGCATGGTCCATTATGGCAGGAATACTCAACCCGTTTATGAAGACCTATCGTTCCGAAAACGAGAACTGGTCAGCATTGACACCAGTAAAGTCGGACATACACAACAATAACATGTCGAATACCTTTGCCATCAAGCTCAACTTCAATCTGAACTTCGGACGACAATACAAGAGCGCTAATAAAAATATTCAGAATATGGATACAGATTCCGGTATTTTGCAGGGGATCAAAGAGTAACTCCTACATCGGATCTACATCGTAATAGACAATCAAAGATTTAAAACGATCCTCCGACACCATTTCTTTCTGAACCTGCACCAACAGTTCACGGGCGCGAGCCATCGGAGCATTATACTCTATCTTGACAATAATCTTCCGGATAAATAAGGTTTGTATCCGGGCAACAGGCGGTTTATCCGGTCCCAGCACACGGGTACCAAAGACTGCACGCAACTTGCCTGACATGGTCTGTGCCATCAAGTCAAGCAGTTGCTCGTTGCGGTTTTTCAGATAAACATATACCAGGCGGTAATATGGGGGATAGTGAAACATCTGCCGCTCAGCAAGTTGTCCGGCTACCATTTGTTCAAAGTCATTGTGAATGACCTGCTCTATAATAGGGTGATCGATACTCTTCGTCTGCAAAATAACACGTCCCCGCTTATTCTTTCGCCCGGCACGTCCGGAAACCTGCGCCATCAATTGGAAAGCACGTTCGTACGAACGGAAATCCGGATAATTCAACATGGTATCTGCATTCAGGATACCTACCACGCTGACATGGTCAAAGTCCAGTCCTTTAGAAACCATTTGCGTGCCTATCAATATATCAGTTTTCCCTTGTTCAAAATCTGCAATGATACGCTCGTAAGCCGAGCGGGTACGGGTAGTATCCAGATCCATGCGTGCAACATTAGCTTCCGGAAACAAAACTTTGATGTCATCTTCTATCTTCTCTGTTCCAAATCCACGATTGCGCAAGTCAGTCCCTTCACAAGCAGGGCATACGCGGGGCAACTGATACGTATAACCGCAATAATGACAAGTCAACTGATTCAATCCTTTATGAAACGTCAGGCTCACATCGCAGTTCTTGCACTTCGGTACCCACCCACATGTATTACATTCAATCATTGGAGCGAAACCACGCCGGTTCTGGAACAAGATAACCTGTTCTTTCTGTGCCAGAGTTTCATGGATATATTGAAGCAGTAATGGAGAAAACGGCCCGTTCATACGTTTTTTACGATGCAATTCGTGTATATCCACCGGAATAATCTCCGGCAACTGTATTTCTTTATATCTCTCTTTCAGCTCCACCAGTCCATACTTTCCGGAAGAGGCATTATGCCACGTCTCAATAGAGGGAGTTGCCGTACCCAGCAAAGTCTTGGCGCCATACAGGGATGCCAGTATAATCGCTGCATTCCGGGCATGATAGCGGGGAGCAGGGTCTTGTTGTTTATAGGTATTCTCATGTTCCTCATCCACAATTACCAACCCCAGATTGCGGAAAGGCAAGAAAACAGAGGAACGGACTCCCAGAATAATATCATATCCTTTTTCCGTCAGTTGCTTTTGCCAGATCTCTACGCGTTCTGCATCGGGAAACTTAGAATGATAAATACCCAAACGATCTCCAAACACCCGTTGCAAACGCTCTGTTATCTGAGTGGTAAGAGCTATTTCCGGCAAAAGATACAATACCTGTTTTCCTTGCCGGATGGCTTCTTCAATCAAGTGTATATAGATTTCTGTTTTTCCGCTGGCAGTCACACCATGCAGCAAGCATACATTTTTGGATTGAAAGCATTGCACAATCCCATCATGTGCCGCCTGTTGATGTTCATTCAACGGATTGATGGGAAGAGTATCCCGTACAACAGCGTGCAGTCGTCCTATTTCCTGCTGATAGACTTCAAAGATATGCTTATCTACCAAACCATTAAACACTGCCGGTGAAGCAGATGCCCGCAACAAAAGCTCTTTCTTCGTGACTTCTTTAGGAAAACTCTTCAGACCGTCCCCTCCCAGAATGCCGGACAGTTCAATGTATTTCATCAGCAAGTCCAGTTGCTTCGGAGCACGTGCCAGTTCATCAAAGAGTTCCTGCAGACGTTTTTCATTCCTCATCTCGTCTGTCAGCCTTACGCGCGTTTCAGTCTTGGGTTTATAAGTTCGGCGCAGTTCTTCTTTCACAAAGATAGCCTCCTTATCCAGCAAAGATTTGATAACAGGAAGTATATTCTTGAATCCACTGTCTTTTTCCAACTTGGTGACACACTGTTCGGGTTCTGCAGAAAGTAAATCCAATATCTTCTGTTCCCGTTCCGGCAGACGGACCTCCGATTCAAAATCCGGATTGTATTCTACCATCGTCTCACTTTCCAGTTTCAAACCAGAAGGCAGAGCAGCTTTATAAACATCCCCTTGTGTACAGAGATAGTAATCAGCCAACCACTCCCAGAACTTGAATTGTTCCGGCAATAGAATCGGGCGGGCATCCAGTAATGTAGAGACTTCTTTTACCTCATAATCCGTCGGTTCACAATAATGCACATTACGCACTATTGCTGTATAGTATTTCTTTCGTCCGAACGGAACTACCACCCGGCAGCCCATCTGTACCTCATCCGCCCATTCTTCGGGCAGCGAATAGGTGAAGCAACGGGGCAAAGGCAAAGGCAATATGACATCTACAAATTTCTTCATCGCGGCGGCAAAGATACGACAAAAAAATAGCGTTGCCAATCAAAATCAGCAACGCTATTTATATGATAAATATTTCTCTTCTTAGAAAAGATAAGCGACAGATACTTGCCAAGTCTTATTCTTTGCACCGACAGCCTTACTCGCTTCTTTCCAGGTAAAACTATCGCCCATCGGGAACTGATAGTTCACACCCACCTGTAAATGCTTAATCAGCTTCACACCGGCTCCCAAGTTAAGTCCTACCTGAGTTTTCTTCCGGTCAACGTTATCTTTCTTGTCGAAATCAAAAAAGAAATCAGGACCGGCAGCAAAATAAATACCCAGTAAGCTACCCAAGCCAATCGTATATTTCAGATTAACGGGAACTTCTACTCCGGTTTGTTTTACGTCACCTTTACCTCTCTGCGAGAATAACAAAGCACCATCAACACCCAGACCTACAATAGGAATTGTAATTTCAGCCATCGGACCAATAAAGAAACCAGTCGAGTTATCCTTATTTCCTTTGAATCCTCCATCCCAGTCTATCTTTGTCAAGTTCACACCACCTTTTACACCCCATTTAAGGAGCTGTGCCTGGGCAGGCATAGCCATAAACATACAGCATACAGCTATAATGAAAGCACTAAAAATCTTCTTCATAATTCTTTTTGTTTAAATTATCGGGACAAATATATGGATTAATTCTTAAAAAGAACAAAATAGATTCATTTTTGTTCAACGCCGTTGTCGTCGCACTGACGCCTTCGGGGCAGCTGCCTCACGCTTAGATACCGACTGAGACTTACCTGAGGAAGATTTAGCCTTAGATGAGGAAGAAGATTTACTTCTAACCGTAACAGTATTGTCACGTCCTTTCTTTTTGGAATTTGCCTTTACAATTTTTGTCCCCGAAGCTGCAGAAACCGAATCTGTCTCCTCTACGAGATCCTTACCATACAATGAATTCTCAAAATCTGCCAGTTCCTTTTCAATCCTTTTCTGCTCTTTCACCATAGCACTATCCGTGGGACAGTATTGCGATAAGGTACGATTTTGCAAATTCGTAGTTTTATAAATATCACCTTTATACAAACGCGCTGCAAAAAAGTCATCCCAAGTACTGTTTGCCGCATTGTTATAATTACTAACGGATATCTTAGACTGCATTAAATGGGGAACCAGATCTTGATAGTTTACCCAGAACATAGGGAATTTGGTCTTTTCCGAACTGAACTCTTCCGATCGGTGCAATACCGGACAAATGGCCGTTATCACCGAACTATAGGTAGAAGTGCGCTGATCAAAATACCAGACTTCTTTTATGAAATAGCTTAATACATCTGCCGAAGGTATATCACTGTTACTGATAGACACAACGCTATCACGGCGATTTGCCACCTTCTTCAATTCATAATAGATCTGGAAACGATCCAACACATCACGAAAAGTCACCTCAGCATCTTTCTGAAAACGTTCCGTACCATCCAGCTGATACTCGTAAGCCGATATTTTCTTCTGTGCCAGCAAACGAAACATCGTTGTGAAAAGATTCATCTTATTCCCCTGCGGTTCCACCGGATAGTACAACGCACCATTGGTATCTTTTGTCAAATCCAGCGTACGGTAGATTTCACGCATCCACACCACATCGTCCGGTAATCCCGGCGAACTGGGATATTGCCTTTGTGCCCACCCTACTGAAAGATTCGATACACACAGAGCGACAGCTATTATGAGTTTCAAGGAAAGTTTCATAGTCTTATACCTTTTATAGTCGATTTCTAATTTCAATTCACAATTACTTCCAACGTAGTAGGCAGTAGACGTTCTACCCCATCCGGCCCCACCGCACGTACCCGGGAAATATAGAAACGTTTACCCCGTGACAAGCGACGGAACATATCTTTTTGACGTGTAGAGAACGAAGCTCCTGAAGACACTTCCGGCACGGCATTCCCCATATTATCAAAGAAAACAGTTTCAAAGCCCAATACCCGGAAATTAATATTCAGCAATCCATCATCAATGGCAGCAACAATACCGGGAGTATTCATCAGGATAGCCTTGGATAGTCCACGACCACCACGATAACGCTTCGGCGTTCCATCTTCCGTATACTCAATAAAGGGTGACGGGTCAGGCAATTGGCGTACACGGTAAGTGTAATCTCCCATTGATTGCGTACGTCCACCCACAGATGCCGTCACACGAATCACTACATCCTTGCCTATAGCTGTAGGACGAGCAATATATCCACTACCGGTGCGGGTTAATGTACCATTCCCACTTACAATACTTGCCTGCACCTGCCCTGCCGGTACTCCGGGAACGGAGATGCTGATGGGATTATCATATCCGGCATAAAGCACATTCATCATAGTAGCAGATACTGTAGCAGTAGGCTCCACCACCGTATATTTTTGGGAGAACTCTCTGCGAAGCACTTCTCCATTACCCTGTGCCAATTCCAGATAACCATCTAAAGAAAATTCCCCTGTACGATTACAAACAGTTTCAAACCAACCTTCGGTATTATCCGGCTGTTTCTTTCCGGCTATATAGATGGACGGGCGTTGTGTAGAATCTACAGCGGCCAAAATAACCCGCGCACTATACGTCCCCCCACGCACCACATTCTGAGAGGTAGGAATTACATAAGCCTGAAGTTGGTTTACACGTACATCCTGCACATCGGTGTTCTGTGTCAGCAAGTGCAATACTTCACCTTCGGCATAACGCACATCACTTTGCAATTTGGTTAATAGAGTGACAGCAGCAGCTACCGGAGTATTTTCAAATATATACTCCTGCCAGTTCTTTCCTGCTGTCAATGCTTTACGTGGAACCTCAGTACTCAGATTATCACGGATAATCTTCTGCTGTACCGGATCAGTAACAAAAGCCAATATTTCACTCCTATATTGATTAATTCGATTGAACAGCTCTTTTCCTTGCCCTCTACCGGGAGCAAGCATTACGAAAGAAGCAGCTTCCAAATCTTCCCTATTGGATATATTGGCAATATCACCGTTTTTCCCATCCGCTTCCTTCACGATACGCAATTTCAATTCATCGACGTAAGCATAGAGCGAATCAGACATATTCTTCACATGTAGCGCTTTCTCAAACCAAGGTCCCACTTTCTCCGGATTACGTTTATTGGCACCGGCAAGCCCATCATATAATGATTGGTTTTGCACAGTCGAGTTCGCCGTTGTACGGGAAAGGCTTTCATCTACCAATGAAAAACCATTCAGCACATCCGACGAAACATTGAGTGCCAACATCGCCATCAAGACGATATACATCAGGTTTATCATCTTCTGACGCGGAGAATCCGGATTAGTATTCAGAGACATGGTGTTATTTACAAATTACAATTTACAATTTGGCTGCGCGATAGCTTTAACTCTCGTTCTATCGCTTCACCACTTTATCACTTAACCTGCACGGCTTGTAGCATACGTGCATAGACTGCATTCAGTTCTTCAATCTGACGAGCCATCTTACGGGTCTGCTCATGTACCTGATCGATAGTGTTGATCTGAGTGCTGGCACTGCGAAGCTGCATTTCATAAATGGCATTGATACCTGCAAGATTACGGTTCAGTGCACTCATTTGCTCGGCATCATGCGACAACGACTCTGCTTGTGCGGTGAAGTGCGAAAGCATTTCGGTCATTTCTTTCAATTGAGCAATATAAGCCTGTGTAGTTTCTTCCATTTCAGGGGTAAAAGCCGGAGCAGGAGTCCCGGATAAATTATTAGCAGCTCCTACAGTCACCGCTACAGACTGTCCTGAAACAGGAACCTGTCTTCTTTCCTGCGATACAATTTGATTAACATCTGCACTGCCCGTCCCTCCGTCACCAACAACTATCACTCCGCCTGCAGCTGTACCGGTCTGCCTGCTTGGCAAGTCGAATGCAGAAATAAAGAACACCAGCACTTCTGTTCCCATACCGATCCAAAGCATCAGATTGGCACCTGGTAAATGCGTCAGTTTAAACAAGGTACCTGCAATAACGACAGCAGCACCCCAGCTATAGGCATAGTTCATTATGACTTTGCCACGATAACTCGCCATAAAATCCTGCAACTTTTGCCCGAAGTCCCTTTTCTTGTTTACAGTATCTTTTTCCATCATTTTACCATTTTAACATCTTATCATTTCCCCTTCTTATTATATCCCACCTGCGTACGCACACAACGGAAACCAATATACGAACGTTGCTCATTCTGATATTCGGACGTCCGTGCATCCGAACGGATGAATGCATTCACATCTTTCCACGAACCTCCACGAACCACTTTTTTCTTCAACGCATACGGATCTTCCGGTGCAGCATTATACCGGATATCCGGATTGATATCGTTTGCCTGCAGAACTCCCGACTCAGTATATGCCGTTGATGTCCATTCTGCAACATTACCCGCCATATCGTAGAGCCCGTTCGAGTTAGGAGAATAAGCCCCCACCCGAGTTGAAATCAGGTTACCATCTTTGGTATAGTTACCCTTGCCGGGTTTATAGTTCGCATTGTAGCACCCACGGTCATCTTTGGTCTCTTCGTTGTCTTTCCAGGGGTACTTATTGTCTTCTCGTCCGCGTGCAGCAAACTCCCACTCTGCTTCAGTCGGCAAGCGATAACGTTGAATATACTTCGCCTGTCCACGCAGTCCTGCAAGTAAATAGTTAGTACGCCATGCACAGAATGCATTGGCCTGTTCCCAACTGACACCTACTACCGGATGTTCGTTATAACTGGGATGATTGAAATACAAACGCATGTATTGTTCATTATTGGCATTGGGAAAATCATTCACCCAGCAGGTCGTATCGGGATAAATGTTCACGATATAGCTGTTCAGGAAGTCCCATTCACTGGATAACGGACGGGTTATAGTACGATTTACAATTCGTCCTTCATCATCAATATATGCTGTATCTTTTGTTATCATGATTACTTCTTCCGAATTCACCTGGACATCTGTGTTCTTGACACGCTCGGCAGGGTTCAAACGATTACGGCGCTTAGCTGCCTCGGTATAGTCATAAATTTCATAATAATAGTTCAGTTGTGTTCCATCCAGCATCAGCGTACCATCAATAGGATGATGCTTATATACACTTTCAATGGCCATCTGCTCATCCTCTGTCGCCCGCTTCCACGGAATAGGCTTCGACCAATTCAAATAAGGTTTGATTGGGTTTCCTTCACGGTCTTCCTCTATCTTATACAATTCGTTGCCGCCATATGCAGGATCTGCCAAGCGCTCGCGGATAATGGAGTCGCGCACCCAGTTGACAAACTGCTTATATTCAGCAATCGTCACTTCCGTATCGTCCATCCAGAAAGATTCTACCGAAATTTCCCGTGAAGGAACGATTGTTCCCCACAAACTGTCTTGCTTATCGGGACCCATTTTTACCGAACCGCGTTTCACCAACACCATGCCATAAGGTGCAGGCTCGTTCCATGCTACAGCACTGGCTCCTATTACCTCGCCACCTCTCATGGAACTGTTGCCTACTGTTCCCATGCACGAAATCAGCGAACCGAACAGCAACAAAGCCGCCCCGTACCACGCATGAATTGTTTTCATTCCTTTATTCTTTCCCATTGTTTATATATTCTCTTACAAAATCCGTACGCTTTTATGCAAGTTCCGGTTTTTCTTAAACACATTCAAATCCAATGCATACCTCACCACCAGATCGTGGCTACCGCTCGCTACACCTATCTTGGAAGTGAAACATTCATAAGCATATCCCAGTGTTACCCCTTGCACGGTCAATCCTATATTGAATGTCACCGAAGTATCGGGCGAGTAGGTCAATCCCCCGCTGAGTACTTTGGAACGATAGCTATAAAACAACTGCCCTGTTACATCCAACCGTGTAGAAGTAAAATCACTTTGCAATTGTATCGAAGGCTGTATGGAAATTAACGGATTACGTGTCTGAATATTGTATCCGCCTGTCAAATAAAAGATAGGATGTATTTTAATCTGGCTTTTTTCTCCTAAAGAGACACGGGGAGCTGTCAGGTGGTGGGCAGAAAAGGCAGCGTAGAATTTAGGGTACGAATAGTATGCCCCCACTCCAAGATCAACAGATGTACCACTCTCCGATGTAGTGGGGAAAGCATCATCATCCGTTTCATCTCCAAGATTAATATCAGAAGGATCAAAAGATACAGTCAGCATACCCACTTGGAGTCCAATACCCAATTTACCCTTTCTGATTTTCATCTGATAGGCGTATTGTCCCCAAAAACGCTGGTTACGGAACAGTCCGATAGCCTCATTGAAAAATCCAACCCCAACGCCATGCTGTTTATTGAATAAAGAAAAAGGCATGTCAGCACCGAAATACATCACGCGGGGAGCATGTGTGAAGCCCATCAACTGCATACCATACGAACCATAAATGTTCATCTTATTATCCGTCTGCCCCGCCCAACCGGGATGATAATATCCCTTCACCGCCCAGTACTGGCTAAAGCGCGCATCAAACTGTGCCTGTCCTTCTGCTACACAGAAGAGAAGACTAATAAGAATTAAGCATTTCAGGATACAATAACGTTTCATCAATATAAGAACTGATAAAACGAAAAAAAATTGTGCAGAATGGCACAGAAATGAACTAATTCAACCCACGAATTGTATATTAGTATATAGAGAATAAAGTTATGCCGCAGATTAAAATTAAACGAGTATATGAAGATCCCGAGGCAGAGGACGGCTACCGCGTGCTGGTAGACCGTCTGTGGCCGCGTGGCATGCAAAAGGAACACCTGAAATATGATGTTTGGGAAAAAGACATCACCCCTTCCCCCGAACTCAGAAAGTGGTTTCATGAAGACCCGGTGAAACATTGGGAAGGTTTCTCTGCTATGTACCGGAAAGAGTTGGAAACATCTGAAGCTGCACGAAACTTTCTCACAGCAATCAGGTCTTATAAAACGGTTACTTTATTATATGCCTCCAAAGAGCCTGTCCGAAACCATGCTCGCATTCTGCAAGAGTTTCTGGAAGCCCACCTTGGGTAATCGTGATTATTCACTATCTTTGCAGCAGCAGTCCATCTTAAACGGGCGGCATAACTATTTTCAGAAAGGACAACCATGATAGAGTTGCGAACAGTCAACCTGACCCGTTATATCACTCCTTTGCGCGAAGGCGGATCATTGCCCGCACTGGCAGAAGCTGACGACGAATTTAAATACGTCGTAAAGTTTCGTGGCGCCGGACATGGCACTAAGGCATTGATATCCGAATTAATCGGTGGAGAGGTTGCGCACATACTGGGATTCAAAGTGCCGGAACTGGTATTTCTGAATCTTGATGAAGCATTCGGACGTACCGAAGGAGATGAAGAAATACAAGATTTATTGCAAGCCAGCCGTGGGTTAAACCTGGGACTGCACTTCCTGTCAGGTGCTCTGACTTTTGACCCCGTAGCAACTAAAGTAAACCCTGAGCTGGCTTCCCGTATTGTCTGGCTGGATGCCTATCTGACCAATATAGACCGTACCTTCCGCAATACTAATATGCTGATGTGGCATAAAGAGCTTTGGCTGATAGACCAGGGTGCTTCACTTTATTTCCACCACTCGTGGGAAAACTGGGAGAAACATGCCGTAAGCCCATTCCCCTATATAAAAAATCACGTATTGCTGCCCGAAGCATCCCGACTTGAAGAAGCCGATACAGCTTTACGTTCCATGCTGACAGAGGAAAAGATACAACAGATCGTAGCACTTATCCCTGACGACTGGTTGCATTGGGAGGATACACATGAGACACCCGAAGAAATCAGAGATATTTATACCCACTTTCTGACCGAAAGACTGGCTCATTCCGAAACATTTGTAAAAGAAGCACAGAATGCAAGGAAAACACTTATATGAATACGCAGTTATCCGCCTGGTACCCAGAGTAGAACGTGAGGAGTTCTTTAATGTGGGCGTCATCCTTTTCTCTAAAAAGGCAGGCTACATCAAGTCCGTTTGCCAGGTAAACGAGGACAAACTGAAGCTATATATTTCTGAAGTAGACCGGGAATCGGTATTTGCACACTTGGACGTATTCAATAAAATATGTTCGGGAGCCAAAGACGGTGGCCCTATAGCCCAACTCGATGTACCGGAACGTTTTCGTTGGCTGACTGCCGTGAGAAGTTCCTGTATTCAAACGTCCCGTCCACATGCCGGTTTCTCCGACGATCTGGACAGGACGTTAGAAAGATTATTTAAAGAATTGGTTCTATAGGGGAACAGCGTACTTCGCTTTCAGCTCCTCCACTCCCATTCCGGTAAAATAGTCTTCAATAAAATCCCAACGCTTCGCATCATCCATTCCATCCGTCCCGAAGAAGAAGGAAAACAGTTCAATCTGCTCCTGAAACACCTGTTCATTATTCTCGAGAATAAAATTGTGATATTCATCGGAAGATGCGATCTGCTGCAGGCTCTTCGGATCATCGAAACATACCAGCACACAAGGTGTCCCCCCTCCTTCGACACTGAATGAAAGACAATCGAGCATGGAAAGCAGGTTAAGCAACATATTCAGATCGGAGAATGGTGTACTGTAAAACAATAAACGATCTCCTTTTTTACCGACAATACGTTGACTGAATAGCTTCTGATAGCGGGATAACAAAAGATCAAACCCTTTTGTCACTGTAAAAGAGAGTTCGTTGGAATCCTTCTTTTTCACACTGCTGATATAGCTCACACTGCGTCCCTCTTCCGTACGTGACTCCAGCAACGAGCCAATAAAGCGTTTTGCCGATGGTACATCCATACCATGTTCAGCAAATACCGCACGCAATTCTTCTTCATCAAAACGTCCTTTTGTCTTTCGCAGCTTATCGACAAGCAGAATTTTCAAGCTATTGAACAGTGCATCCATCCGTTGACGAATTACGGTGGCATCTTCTTTCAACAAAACCTCGTGCTTACCAACAGATACCGCACGAGAACCTTCCCACAACGTACCCCCATTCAACTTTTGCTTAAACTCCCGATAGCCCAACTCAGCAAAGCGCTCTTCCCACAGCTTTTCCAGACGTGCTGTGTACACGTCTTCCGTACCTTCCACTTTAGTAAGATAATCCTTGAATTCACGAATAAAAACATCGCCTGTCTTATCCTGGATATATCCTTCCGTCAATAGATTCTGCGGACTGACCTCCAACAACTTCTTTCCGTAACGATGGCTCAAATCATCTTCCAACCATAATAAAGCTGTCTTAATCAACTGTCCCAATTCTGCCTCGTATTCCAACTTGTTTTTCATTCGCGGCAATTTCACCACAAATTCGAAGTCAGACAAAGACACCAGCATTTCCTGCTTTTTGCCCTTCATCCGATATACTTCCATCAACTTTTTCAGTATCAACGATAACTGCTCCTGGGCTATATTACCCGCCATATGCAGGCGTTTCATATAATAAAAGTCTCGTTCATGATAATCTGTTGCCGAAACGCCATGAATATCCATATCACGCGCCGCACGTCCTATCTCCTGTATATAATCGACAAACGTACTGGAAGGTGCCACATGATATACCCGGTCGATGTCGCTGATATCCACACCCATACCGAATGCCTTGGTAGCTACAATCATACGTTTCTCTCCTTCCTTGAACTCCTGCACAATCGCTGCTTTCTGTTCCTTATCCTTCTTGCCATAGTAGGAAGCTACCAAACGCCAATCAGCAGGTTGCACCCACGTCTTCAGACGCATATCGATGCCACCCGCAAAAGGATAATAAAGAATCGTCTTATGCCCGTCGAGGAAATCATCTACACGACCCGCCACGACACGTTGCTTGGCTTTATCGTACGTTTCGCCTTCTTCTATTTCCATCTGCCGGATATCGAATCCGATATTCCTGCGTTTCACCGTACCTGCATAGAGCACACACGGCTCCATTTGCAACGAACGAATCGTTTCGAACACCATATCGTTGCCTCCCTTCGGATTCCAGACAGCAGTAGCCGTCAGCGCAAAAAGCGGAAACGCATAGCCCAGACTCTTCTTCAAACCTTGCAGATAACGTCCCAGGAACCAATAATCCACCCGGAATTCTTTACCCCAAGTAGTTACTGTATGAGCCTCATCCACTACAACCAAACCAATACGACGCTCACCTGCGAAGTGCTTGATATCATATGAAAGCAATAACTCCGGCGAAAGATAAAACAAATCCACCTCACCTTCACGCACCTGCCGGTATACCTCATTCTTTTGCTCAGGCGATAAATCGGAAGAAGCATACGCTACGCGAGTATATCCCAAATCCCGTAAACCTTCCACCTGATCCACAATCAGTGCCTTCAGAGGAGATACAACAATAGTAAGCAATCCGTATTCATTGCCCAAATAAATACCAGGCAATTGGAACAATAAGGATTTTCCAGCCCCAGTAGGTGCTGTCAGCAGAATATTATCCACATCAGTTTCCCCATTCCGTGCCTTTTCCGCTTCAACAATGACACTTTCTATCAATTGTCCCTGCGAAATGTGGAGCGTCTCTTTCCCCTTGAATAAGTCGTCGTACACTTCCAGGTCACGAAATTGTTCGTACCCGTAAGTCCCTTTTAAAAGGGTATGCACCGCTTCCCGACAATCTCCGGGCAAATGCCGTTCTTTCAATTCCGGCAAGCGGCGTACCGTTTCTTCTTGTGTTTCAGTCATAATGGAATAAATATAAAAAAGAGACAATCCATTAATCTGTCAAAAACAGATTTTACGGACTGCCTCTTTTATGTGTTAACTACCTCGTATCCCCTTAGGTATGGCAAGGCTTTAAAAAGCGTATCTAATACTCCTCTTCGTTAAAGAAGAAATCCTCTTTGCTCGGATAGTCAGGCCATATATCTTCGATGCTCTCATAAATATCGCCTTCATCTTCCATTTCCTGCAAATTTTCAATCACTTCAAGCGGAGCGCCCGAACGTATAGCATAATCGATTAATTCGTCCTTGGTTGCCGGCCAGGGAGCATCTTCCAGTTTAGATGCTAATTCCAATGTCCAATACATAAGTTCTAAGTATTAAAATTGTGAATATTAAGTCCTACTTTCTATTTTTCGGCAAAAGTATAATAAAATCTCTCACTTACAACTATTATCCCAAAATATTTCATCTTTTTTCTCATCCTGGTTGATTTTCCGTGACAAGACAAACAAATAATCGGACAAACGGTTCACATAAGCAAGTAATTCAGTAACTACTTCGCATTGTTCAGCCAAGGCCAGGATACGTCGTTCAGCCCTGCGGCAAACTGTGCGGCAAACATGACAAACCGATGCTCCGCGACTGCCGCCCGGCAATATAAAAGCATGTAACGGGGGAAGCAGGTTATCAAGTCGGTCTATTTCCCGTTCGATACGCTCTATCTCTTCCGGATGAATAACACTGGCACATTTCAAGTCCGTTTTTTCCAGATCGGTGGCCAGATTGGAACCCACTGCGAAAAGACGATCCTGAATATGGCGTACAAGCATCTGATCCGCTTCATCGGACAAATAAGTGATAAGCACTCCCAGGTTAGCGTTTAACTCGTCTACTGTGCCGTATGCTTCCAGACGAACGTGGGTTTTAGGAACCCGGGTGCCGCCTACCAACGAAGTGGTACCTTTATCACCGGTTTTAGTATATATTTTCATAAGCGATTGGTGTTTAGTGATTAGTGATTAGAGGTTAGTGGAGCGGTTAATCACTAATCACTACCCCCTAATCACTTATTCAAACGCCTAAAGATAATCAAAAGTTGACAATATAGTCTTGTTTTATCTTTGTTTTATCAAAGAATAGGATGCCAAGGTCATAAAGGTCGAATGTAATACCTACATGTTCATCCTGCTGCATGCGTTTCCAAAGGGCTTTCATCTGCGAAGTGTAGCAGATTCCTTCGACCACAAAAGCGGAGTTCCGTATAGTACGTGCAGCACAGATGCGGAATACTTCCTCCACAAATTCCGGATGACGGTAGTCGTGCAGATAGAGAAAGCCAACTGGTACTCCGGCTTCCAGAAATAGCTCGGAAAGTTCAGAAGCAGATGTATAGTCGGCCCCTTCCTTACCGGCTTTCAGGTAAAGGGAAGAAGCAGCAAGAGTACCGGCATCTACTATCGTATCGGGCTGTATATAATTCACCAACCGGAACAAAAGGCGTTTCACCTTTTTCGACTCATACTTCCAACGCCCGTCTTTTTGAGGTGCTAACTTCTTTTGTTCTGCCGCCAGGTCTTTATACTTATAATAAGGAGTATTTTCATAAATCACCTGTGTAATCAAGTTGAAAGCAAAAGGAGAATGCACTCCGTAACCGCAACGATGACGGAAACGGTGCAACCAGATAAAAGGACGTTTCAGAGCTAATGTGATACGGTTCATAATACACAAATCTTTTATTGGCCACAAAGATAGATAAAATCGGAAGAATAGTTCGCCTTAACCGCTAAATGCACATCTCCTCCATCAAACCGGAAAATGAAGTTGAGCGCACTGATCCAATTGACGTAATGCGCTTTCAGTTCCAGCGTAGAAGTTGATGACCAGGCATAACTACCTGCTACATAAAAAGGACCTTCTATCCCGGTGAAACGTCCTTTGGCTTCGATAGAATATGGAGGATATGCATCTATTGAAGTCTTCTCCCACTGTTTGTAGCCAAATAGCAAGTCATATTCAAGCCCATCGGTCTGTGTCACAGTCATTATGACCTCTTTGGGTTTGAATTGAAGACGGAGAGACTGCCAGCCCAATTTATTCGGCTTAAACATAATAGGCTTGTTCGCATACTGCCGGGCAAGAGATGAATTTGCTTTCCCTTGTACCACCGGTAACTGATAAGAAGACTGCTTCTTCAACAAGCGTTTATAATCCTTTCCCGGCGTCAAAGGCTCATCGCCTACAGCAGGCAACAGACGATTCCAGACCAAGCGGCGTTGCGTGATTCCATCTATAATGCTACATTCGGTAATGACTACTACCATATCTTTATCCGGTATAATAAGTGCATATTGCCCTAAAGCACCGTCTACGCGAACAGCTCCCGGATATTCACAAAGCCACATATGATAACCATAACCATAGCCAAAGCTACCTGTATCGGATTGCTTAGCCATCATCAGGTCTACCCAGTCTGCCGGAAGTAGCTGTTTGCCTTCCCACATACCACGGTTTAGCAGTAACTGTCCAAGTTTAGCCAACGACTCACTTTGCAAGTACACTCCCCAGCCACCGGTATTGATTCCCTCTGGACTCACTTCCCAAGACACATCAGTGATGTGCATAGGCTCGAACAGTTTCAGGCGGAGATAATCCAGTAATTTCATACCCGTCACCTTCTGTACGATGGCGGAAAGAATATACGAACTCATGGAATCATAATCAAAATGTTCTCCGGGAGTCTTTATATCTTTTCCCAGATAACCTCTGATCCAGTCAGTACGACCATTGCGCATATTCCAGTCCGGAGTAACACCCGAAGTCATGTTCAGCAGATTACGGACCGTCATATCGGCAAGATTGGGGGAAATACTATCGGGAAGTTGGTCGGGAAAGAAGGAGGCGACCCGGTCTGTCAACCGCAAGCGGTTCTCGGAGATGGCGAGTCCGACGGCGGCACCGACAAAAGTCTTGGAGCAGGAAAACATCGTGTGCCGATACTCCGGAGCGAAGGGTTCGGGATACATCTCCGCGATCACTTTTCCGTGACGCAGCACCATTACACTGTGTATATCGGTCTTCGGCAGGGCCATCAGAGAGTCCATCAAAGCAATGAGCGCTCCGGAAGGAACCCCTTCGGCTTCAGGCGTCGAGCGTTCGAACTCACGTATCTGCGCACGGGTCGTTGCAGGTAGCAGTAGGCAGAGTACAAGAAGAAGTAAAACGAGTTTTTTCTTCATTTCTAATATTACATTTATCATTTGTACATTAACTGTGCGCAAAAGTAAAGCATTCAAATAGAGGAGGCAAATCCGCAGCAGATAATTTAGATTACTTTATTCAAACAATAATATTACAGTATCTCCCTTGGATAAAGACAGAAAAATCATCTTATCGGTATAAATGTTACTTTACCCATTCACCGATTCACCACAAAATTACGTATTTGGCACCCCATCCTCTCCCCTCTAGCTACACGCAAGCACAGCGTATGGCGACCGGGCGCAAGTTCCGTCTCCAGCATATACACCCAAGGAATATACAAATTCCCGCTCCAACTCGTAAATGTATCCAGACTCTTGAACGGCACCCCATCCACACTATACTCCAATACACAAGCCTGCGGACCGGCCGCACAAAAGATGCCCACCGCACGACCTTCGAAAGCGAACGAAAGACTGGCTCCGGCACGATCCGTCACCAACATCGGAACATTCACAAATCCCTTACGAGTGTTTCCCTTCACCTTAGGCGTCCAGTCCTCCACAACCCGCCAACCGTTCAACTGCTTCGCTGAACGAATGTCCACAAACGCACCTTTATCATAAGAATAACGATCTATCGGTTTCTCCGGCACCTCATGCGCCCGGACCGCCGCCCCGGCCACACGGGCGCCCCACTCAAGGTCGAAAAGTCGATTAATAGCTGCCGCATAATACCTGTGCCCCCGCCAAGCTGGATGAGTCCCTCCGAATTCTTTCCAGTCGAACTCACCGTCGCGTATCCGTTGTGCTACCTCTTCCGCCAGGTTGATGGAAGAAATATAATAATGATTAGCCACAGCCTCATGGCTCATAATCACCTGCGGCTGCACTCCCTTGTCCAGCAACGGGATGAACGGGTCGTAAATAAAATGAAGCATCACAACGTCCATCTCCGGACTGACCGTGCGGGCATGGCGAACCACGCCCTCCATACCACGTATCTGCCCGATATAGTCGAAACCGTTCGTATCATCGTTCACCGCTGCCTCAACAAACAACAGATCGGGTACTCCCCGTTGCAACACATCGTTTTCAAAGCGGAAAGCATGGGGAGTAGTTCCCGTAGAAGAAATTCCGGCATCGACGAAGGTAAATTCTGTTTCAGGAAAGCGTTGGCGCAAATCCTCCTGTATCATATTCCGCCACCCACGCATCTCCGTAATGGAGCCGCCCAAGAAAGCGACACAACCCTTTTTCTCTTTCGTAAACTTCAAATAAGAGTTGGCAAGGCTACCACGCTGGTGAATCACCTGTTTCTTCTGATAATCCGGCTGGTTACGGACGATAAAATCGATCACAGGCTCCGGGTTATCCAGACTGTGAGGGTGATGGTCACAACCGGGTTTCAGAATGATTTCGACATTACCACCCAAAGCACGATAGCGTTCGGCAGCAATCTTCATATGCCGTTCATAAGGCACCGTCTTGTCGCTATCACCGCAAACTCCCATCACCGGAATACCTGCGGCAACCAGCGGAGCCAGATTGTCAATCGGGTTTCCCTTGAAGTCCTTTGCCGTCTCATCCGTCAGCCCCCACTCCGTCAGAAAGCCTTTCCAGAAATCACGTTCCCAATTCTCGGCGAAGTAAAGCATATCACAAACCGGAGCATCCACATAAATACAGGCCACCTTATCCGGATTCTTTGCCGCCCAGTTGAACGCAAACAGTCCGCCGCGACTGAAACCCTCCAGCGTCACCTTCGGAGAGAGGCGGTAATACCTGCGCATCACCTCATAGAAATCGCTTCCCAGACGCTGCGCACGCGGACTTCCGTACAGATGCGTCAAGTCGTAGTACACCACATGGAATCCTTCCTCCAACAAAGCCTTATCTACCGAAGGGAAAGCCCCGAAGAACGCAGGACGCCATATCCAAGGACGCCCCTCGGCCACCTTGCGGGGAGCAACCACAATGGCCCGGCGAGCATTACAGAAAAAATCGTAACGGTCGAAACCCTCCCACTCTGACTTCTTGCCCGGAAAAGCCTGTTCGGTGACGATCTCCGGCGCCTCGTTGCCGGTCAGCGTACGATAAAGCTCGCCGGCTATCAGGGCCGCCCCCTGTTCGTTGGGGTGGATGCCGTCTGTATAGTAATCGGGATACGGTTTCAGAAGCGCGTAAAGATCTACAACAGGCAAGTGACGCTTCTTTGCAACGCGGCGTATCACGGGGATGATGCCATTCGTTATCACACTGTCGTTGATGCCGAAATTCCGTTTCACGGCCGGCACAGGGAGGCACAGATATATCTTAGGTTTGGAAGGCAAATCCTGAAGAATATCCAGCATCTCCGTCAGGTCTTTTCCGAAATCCTTTCCGTAACGCCAGTTCCAGGGCTTGCTGTCATTCGTCCCCAACTTAATGGTAACGATGTCCGGCTGAAACGCCAGCAGGTCGCGGAACTTCTGCTCGTGCATGTACGGATGATCTCCCTTATTCAGCATCACGCGGGCGCTGATTCCGAAATTGCGCACATCGTACCCCTCGCCCAAAAGCTGGGAAAGCAATCCCGGATAACTGTTCTGAAACTGATTTTTAATTCCCGAGCCGTAAGTGATACTATTGCCCACACAGGCAATCTTTACCGGCTTCTTTTCTTGCGCCACCGCCCACAGGCTGAACAGGCACAGGAAAAGCAAAAGAGTGTTTTTCTTGTTCATGGTATCTTTATTTAATTACGTTTCATAGCATTTTTGACGATCGCAAAGATACATTTTTTTAAAAGACAGAACCAAATCCCCTCCAAAATGTTATCCAAGCCTAAACCTACAGAAAATGAAAAGATTAATGTTATTTGCAGCCATCGCCCTGTTCATGGCGAGTTGCGTAAAAGACGACGACTGTCTCAAGGCAGTAGTAGACGCCAACGCACTGATCACCCCCAAACTATACGCCACAGTGGAGAACAGTAGCAACACCCAGAGTCCCATGACCGGCATATTGACCGTCGCCCCCTGCCAGCCCAACAGCGCCATTTATTTCGGCAACTACGTGGAAGGTAAACTAACCCCCTTCGACGGATATTACAATGTGAAGAACGGAAACTTCTACCAGGAAGCCATCAACCGCGAAATTTCTCTTCCGGCAGGTCCCTACAACATGGTATACTGGGGAACACCCAAGTACGAAACACCCATTTATGCCAATCCCGCGGTGAGAGAGCCCGTCTACATCATCGGTCAGGACATGTCAAAGCAGACATTCAGTATGCTCAAAATGAGTAAGGATACCACTTACTATCCTGTATTCGACATGGTCTATGCCGTAAAAGCCACAAACATCGGCACCGAAAACCTCAGTGCAGCCCTGAAGCGGACAGTAGCCGGACTGAAAGTGATAGTAAAGGATAGGAATAACGGCATCCTCAGCGCAAGTATCGACAGCATGTATGTACACGTCACCGGAATTTCCACTGCACTGAATTTCTACACCGCACAGCCCGTGCCGACAACAGGAACCGTTGCCTTCCCGCTGATACGTTCAACAGATGGCACCCAAATGAGCAATGCAACCGTCATGCTCTTCCCCTCCATCGGAAAACCGGTATTCAAGCTATTCATCCTGTTGAAGAATGGTACGGTGAAAAGTTTCCAGCAATCCCTGGAAACCCCAATGACAGCCAACACCAAGCTAACACTGACTCTCACACTGGGCGACATCTTTTCAGAAGAGTCGTCCGGGAGTTTCACCATCGAAAATTGGAATGAGCAGAACCAAACAATCGACGTCCCGAGCCTGGATTGACCGACCGACAGGAAAGACTTCCCCCACCCGGGTAAAGCCTCTTTCCTGTTGCTACAAATTAGAGATATTTTTATGGGAGAATAGAACGGTGTGCTCCCATCTTCTCGTAGGGCAGCGTAAACCAGAAAGTAGAGCCTTTACCTAACTCAGACGCCACTCCTATCTCGCCTTTGAGTTCCTTCACGATATTCTGTGAAATAGCCAGTCCAAGTCCCGTTCCCTGCTTGAAAGAATCAAGCTTTACAAAACGGTTGAATATATCCGCCACCTTTTCAGGAGGGATACCAGTACCGGTATCTGTCACAAAGAAGCGTATATAGCCACCTTTCGGTTCTTCGTACCCGAACGTGATACTCCCGGTATTCGTAAACTTCATGGCATTACTGATGAAGTTATTCAGCACCTGGGTAATTCTGCGCTGGTCGGTATACAAAAGCAGCCCCTCCAGTGGTGTCACCGCACATATAGTAACATTCGCATTCGGTTGCCTCATTCTGGCAGCCTGCTCTATTTCAGATAACATCTTATTTACGTCTATATTTGCATAGACATATTCCAGTGTACCGGCTTCTATCTTTGATAAATCCAGGATGTCATTGATCAGTTGCAATAATATATCATTGTTTTTGCTAATGATACTGAGGTATTCCGTCCGCTCTTCTTCCGATACATCTTCGGCCAGTATGCTCGAAAAACCTACTATTGCATTGAGCGGAGTACGTATTTCATGGCTCATATTAGCCAGAAAAGCTGATTTTACACGATTGGACTCTTCAGCCTCTTCTTTAGCCAGACGCAGTTTACGTTCCAGAATCTTCTGGTCTGTAATATCCCAGGCTGTATAGAGAATCCACTTACGTCCATCGGAGAATGAAACTATATTATTATTCTGGAAAGTAAACCGTTCCTCGTTCTTATTCGTAAAGAAACGCCTGGTACCGGATTGGGCAATTCCCGTTCTTACCAATTCTTCATCTTCTTTCCTGATCATCGTTGCAGCCTCAGGCATTATATCGAAATCAGTTCTTCCAATCGCCTCCTTAGCCGGATATTCAAAGAGCTCTTCAGCCTTTTTATTTATAAAAGTATAACGCATATCATTATCGACATCCTTCACCTTGGCTGCAATAGGAAGGTTGTCGAGAATATTTTCAAGCAAATGCAGATGCTCTTGCCACTCCGTTTCTCTCACTTTTTTGATACGCTTGTGCATAAAGTAAAATAGCAGGAGTACAATAGCAGTGCCCAATACAATCACAACATAAATTATATTCTTCTGGATAAAACTGGGCGGAACATCACAATAAACCGCATTTTTAGGAAAGTGATCTAATGCAACTCCCTTGTCAAGCAGTGTCTGGTAATTAAGATAGGTATTGGGCGTACCGGCAACAACCGTTTTCGCCTCGTATGTACCATCCTTTTTCAATGCACTTCTGATTTCACTGATGACTGCACTTTCAACATCGGTACTACCGATATAATGTCCACCGGCAAATAAGGCATGTCCCCTCGTGAACTGGTCAGACAACGAGAATACCGGCTTTTTAACTATACCGGAAATATAAGAATGCATTCTCTCATCAGGATAATACTTTTCAGACAAATTCTGACCGGCCACATTCACCCATGAACAGTAGATAATACCTGTCTCTTTACCACATTCACTAATCATGCGGAGCATTGTTTCTGTATTTGTCTGAGGATATGTAATAAATTCCATATCCAAATCAGAAAAGTATTGCTGATGTGTTTCTTCTGCTTTTTTCCGAATTAGAGAACAGATAAATCTGTCATCCGATAACAAGACAACCTTTTTCATTTCAGGAGTAATCTCCTTCATCAATTCTATGGTTTCTTTAATACAAACAGGAATATTTATGGCAGTCACATTATACCGCTCCAGCATTTCCGGCCTAGTGATAATCTGATCTTCAGGTATATATTCGCCATTGTAGTACTTATTTATATCAGCCGACGTATGCGGCATCGAGTGGCAAATAATTGTAGGTACTCCTTTCCAGTTAGTGTCAAAAAGCGGTTTGCAAACGTACCATCCCGGATCGCCTACAAATATGACGGCTTGGGGAGGCACAGAATATTTATCCTTTAGATAATCAACCTTCTGATCTATTTCCTGTTGATTATTGAAATGCCATGTTGTGAGAGTCTCCAAATATACCTTCACTGAATTTTCTTCATTGAATGCCTTTTCTACAGTTTCAAGTAAATCATAAGCCCATTTCTCACGAAAAGTGGAAGAACTGATAAGAACAATATACTCTTGATCTTTTGTATCAGCCATCGTCTTGGGCACCAGAAATAAACAAGCGAGAATAGCAACCGCAAGTATTCGAAATGTCAAAGGGGGATACAGAAATGTATTCTGATTTGGCATATTGGATAAATATTAAAATATAAAATGGCAAAAGCTTCTCAACTATCCTTGGCAAAGTTAGGAAAAAATAAATGCCAAAGAAATATCCAATGACAAATTCGAATATTACGTTCATCTTTTTGTTGTTTATATCCGCATTGAACACTATTTGTGATATAGGATCAAGTATGACGCTGATGAAATAGAAAAAAGTGTCGCATTTATAACTTGAACTCAAGCTTACTACAATATATGGTATTCATTGGTTTTCCATCGATTGCCCGTCCTTTGAACGATTAATGAAGTGGTACAAGAACTGTAACATTTAATCTATCAGCAAACCAACGAGTTACGAGGAGTGGAAAAGAAAAGCGGAGAGAGTTTTTCAACTTTCTCCGCTTCAGTACCCAGACCCGCATTTGAAATATTAAATATCAATAGCTGGGAACAAATTCAATTCACAGACAAATAATGTGTATTTCAGTGTGTATTAGTAGATTATAAGCAACAACGAATGGGATTAAATTTAATGAGATTGAATTTATTTCGGGATAATTGGGAACATTTTGGGGAACAATTCATTAACTTTGCAGTATTCAATCCAGAAATAAAATTGAAGATTATGAAAGTGACTGCATTTATACGGAAAGTTGCCAAAAAGAACGATGTAGATACTAAGGTTACTATCTATTTTCGTTTGCGTGATGGAAAAAAGGACATCAAGGCAGCAAGCGAACTTGTTATCAGCCCGAACCATTGGAGTGTTGAGCGACAGGGCTATAAAGACCGTATAGCTTTGGTGCCGGAAAACGAGAAGATGGACTTGAACCATAAAGTGCAGGCATTGACACAAATGATTGAAAAGGAATACAAGGAGGATGCAGGAAGTGAATGGCTCGGGAAAGTCATAGACAAATTCCAATCATCCCGAAAAGTACAAGACAGAAGAAGAGCTGGCAATAGAGAATCCACCTACTTTTGCCGAACTTTTCGATGAGTTTTTGGAGAAACATAGTCTTTCGGAGGTAAGAAAGAAGAACTTCCGTGTAGTAAAAAGGGCTCTCATGCGCTATAGCAGCCGACAAGGAATATTATATGCCTGAACGGGGATATGGTTTGGGCAGATAGCAGACCATTGTAACATCATAATATCATAGACTATGTACGACAAGAAACAAAACATACATTACTGCACCATACTTTCTGCCGGGCAATGGAATTTTCTTTTGGACGGCAAATTCTCCACACATAGGCAGAAGTGCTTGTACAAGCTGATGACCGATGCGGTGCAGGTTGAAACCAGTTATAAAATCAAGGGCGTTGAGATTGCCTTGGAGGTGGGAGAAGTCGCAGCTTCCGATGTGGAACTGGCGGAATATTTGGGGTGCAACCGAAAGACAATCGGAAAGCTCATAGACAGCTTTAACAGGCTCGGTATGCTGACCACCCGAACCAACAACCGCACTTCCATACATACCCTGCATTTTCTTACAGGCTGGAATGTCGGTTGTATCCTGATAACCAACCCATTATGTCAGGCCATCGGCTATCGCCAAAGGGCAGACCGAGGATGTGCGGATACCTATCCCCGACACATCTTCTTCACGTAGCGAACAATATGGAAGTGCGGATAGCGACCAACGGCAAGAATAGGAAACGGACAGCACAAAGTGCGATACATCTACCCTTTCTTCTTCCCTTTGTTTGTCTGAAACTCCAGACTTGCTACCTCTGAATCTTTTTGCTGAGGATGAAGCGGACAATCCCCATGTCATATGAGAATAGACCGTTTGGAAACATTCCCACAGAGAGTCACGAAAAAAGGCGCAGGACGGCACGAATGGCGATGAAGACTACCAACATAGATGCGAATGACAGACGGACGCAGAAAGCGGAATTTAAAGCGGTACTCCGTTGTCGTGGTGTGATAGACTGGGCTTGCCCAGATATAGTCCACTATAACTTCTCCGCTACGCTACAAAGTTGTGGGCTCTCCCGAGGGGCTGGGCGTTGCCCCGTCCCACTCAGGGCGCTGCCCTAAGAACCCGGCAAGGGCGGTCTGCCCTATGCAACCCGACCAAAAAGTGACCCCCTCTTTGGAAACTCCGCTTAGTGGTTTTCACCCCTAAGAATCCCAAGCTGGAAGTGACCCTCTCCCTGCACCCTCCGATTAAGGCGAAGCCCTAATAAGCCACCAGTGAAACTAAAAAGACAAATAAACTCATGGCACAAAAAACATCAATCAACATAAAGCCCTGCAACGTTGGAAGCAGCGGACCGCATAACAGACGGACAGCGGAATATCTCGCCAATATCCGAAAGGAAAAACTCTACATACGCACTGACCTCATGGCGAGAAATGAAGCATGGGTAGCACCTGAAATTGGCGATACCTCATTGACTGAATACACCAATCTGATAGCCGCAATGGTCAAGGAGAAGACAGGGCGGGCGATGCAGACAAAAGACCGGGAACGGATAAACAAGAAGACGGGCAAGGAGCATTTGGAACGGGAGGACTTCATCATCGCCAAGCAAAAGCAGGAAGCCGAACGAGCCAAAGCCGAAAAGGAAGCCGCCATTGCCGCCAAGAAAAAAGCCGAAGCGGAACGTTTGCTTATCGAGAAGGAGAACAAAGCAAAAGAGCAGCACCGCCTGTCCCTTGACAGTGAGATTGCCGACAAGGAGAAGTTGCTCAAAGACGAACGCAAGGCAAAAATGGACAGCATTTTGGATAGTGTCGGCAGCATTGTAGGGGTCGGCAAATCCGCAGTCGTTGAAAAGGAAAACGCCAGATTGAAAGCCGAGAACGAGCGTATCAGGAAAGCCTTTCCCGATGCGGTAAAGAACAAGGTGGAGGAACGGACAAAGGCATTGGTCGAAGAAAAGCGGAAAGCCGAAGCCGAGCGTGACAGGGCATTGGAACAGAACCGTTCACTTGCCGCTGAAAGGGACAAGGTGGTCAGGCTACTTGACGAGCAAAAGACTGGCGAACAGCGACGCATCAGTCAGGCGGTTCTCACAGCTACGGCAGAGAAAGACAAGACTATCCGCCTATTACAAGACGCATTGGAAAACAGCAAGGGAATTTTGAACCTCATAGCCCATATCCTATATAAAGCAAGCGAGGTATTCAGACGGGCTGTCAATGCGATTATCCATTTCGGTACGGAGCAGCACAAGTCTGTCTTCGCCCCTTCCGAAGCCGCAGACATCAAGAGCGTGATGCAGGAATACAGGAAAACAACCGAACAGCAAAAGGCAGTTGGAGAATGGTTGTGCGGATATGCCAAAAGCAGAAAGTCTTTTGACGAAATAAAACATCGCCACACACTTGGTGAGGTGGGCGATGTCGCAGAGGGAGCGTATGATTGGAAGATAGAGAGAACCAACAGCAATGGAATAACAAGATGATTTTAAAGTGTCTATCGGCCTCTGTAAAGGATAATGATGTGGTTAGTTGTGCTCTATAAATTTATCCGTGAATATGTAGAAAAGGGCCTGTAGATAAACTAAAAGAAAACATTACAGTTTATTTACAGACTCTCTACATCAATAGCTCGATGTTTTATCTATAGCCTTTTCCTTTACAGGAAGGACATGTTTTATGGTAATGTCCATTTATTCGATACTCACCACATTCTGAGCACCATTTTTTATCAGTGATTCCAAAATTAGCAACAGAGTCATCTATTTTTCCTGTACCATTACATAACCCACATTTTTTTGTTTGTGGTGTACTGTTTGAAGATGTATTATTATTTGTATAATCAGAAGAATCCGATGAATCAAAAGATGAACTTGATGACTGATTACTATTATATGTAGCATTCATACTTTGTAAAAACTGGGTATATGCTTCCATTTCTTCCATTTCTGATGGCTCACGCCCCATTGTTGTCCTAAAATTATTTCTAAACTGCGTCAAGAATTGATTCTTTTGTGCAGCCATCTGTGCATTAACTTGAACCATTGCATTTTGTGCAAACAGTTGAGGATTTAAGGATGGTGGAAGATTATAATTAGATGAAGTGCTATTGTAAGATTTAATTGCAGCATTTGTTTGTATAACAGTCGATGCAACATTAAGAGCTGACCCAAATATTCCCATAATAATATTAGCCCTTCGCTCTCTTTTTTGCTGTAGCATATTTTCACAATCTAATATTAAATCTCTTGCGTCATCAATCACACTTTGGCGCGGTTTTAATCTAATACATGCTTGAAGATTCTTGATGGCATCCTTGTACTTGTCAATATTGTAATAGGCTGCACCAATATTGTAAAAGGTGACTCCGTCTTGTTTTATAGCCAATGCTTGCTTATAATACTCTATTGCTTTTTTGTAATTTTTATTATTGAATTCTTCTTGACCTGAATCAAAATATTTGTCGAAGGCTTTTTCTTGTCTTGTATCACAAATTAAATTACCTCTAAGATCATAAAAATAAAATATTCCTTCTTTAAAATCATTGAAAGCTTTAATATAAACATCATCACTAAATTTTGATTCATCAATGCTTGACCCAGATCCTCCGGCAGACTTCAGCATCCCCATTAATCCAGCATGAACGCCATCTACTGGATCTGTTGAAAGCACTTCACCTTTTTTATACAAACTTACATTCTTAAACAATCCTGTTGGAAAAATCATTTTTCCTTGGGTCGTAAAAAGACCTACAGTTTCGCCATCTTTAACTTTGTATAATTGGCTAAACTCTTCTCCTTTGATTGATATCTTTTTAATTGTGGTGTATTTTGGAGGAATAATGATGTGGCCTTTATTATCACATATACCTCGTTTGTTAAAAGACCTAACGTCATATGTTCCATCATTGAGTGAATAAATTTTAGAATATTCTAATGGAATGATTACATTTCCAGCAAAGTCAATGAGACCTCTCAACAATCCTATTTGAGCTATAGCCGTTCCATTCATATAAGGGTCTATATCATCATATTGAGGTTTTATCAATTCCTGACCTATACTGTCACACAAACCATATTTCCCCAAATAGTCAACACGAAAGAACAAAGGCAACCCTTTTCGCTTAACTTTTGTTACATAATGATACTTATCGCATGGAATTATGATATTTCCATTCAAATCAGCAATACCCTGAAAGCCATTCTTGAAAAGTTTGAATCCAGGTAAATCTTTGTCGTACATAATCATTTTATAGTTGCAAGGTATAATTTGCTTGCCAGAACTATTGATAATGCCACACATGCCATTTTTGTCTAAAATTTCAATGTAAGAAAAACCGTCTTTAACCACTTCCTTTCTCTGTGTTGTTGGTTGTGGTTCAGTAATAACGTTACCTTGTAGTGACATTTTTCCTTTACCATTACCCAAGTATGTTTCATAATACCAACTTCCATCATTGTCTTTAACTGGATGTATACCAGAGTATTTTGTAGATAAAAGGATGTTGCCTAATGAATCTACAATAGAGGCTTTTCCATTAGCTATGATTTCGAATACACCATTGTCTAATGGATATACATTAGAATAATTTACTGCTGGTATGATACATTTGCCATTTCTGTCTAAATATCCGGTGACACCATCACCGAATTTTGATAACTTCACTAAAAAACCATTACGAAACGGTGTGATTCTTCCATATTTTATAGCGGGAATTACCACAGTACCATCTAACTCCATTATTCCAGTCTTGTTGCCAATCCACATATGAATAATGTCACCTTGTAATGTAAAATAATTAGTATATTTCCCTGGATTTACCACAATAGTATCGGTTAACTCATTTTTCAAGTAAACAAAACCATTAGAGTCTTCATACTTTTTATATTTGTATATGTAATCTCCTTTATCATCAAAGACGGCCATTGGACTATTGCTTGTTGCTATTAATTTCCCTTTGGAAAGAACAAAATTCAAAATAGTATACCCGTCAGACTCAGAAACTTTGCACTCCCCATCTTTATAGTATAATGCACAGGAATATTTATTGCCGACAGATGACTCTTTACAATACAGCAAATCCCCATAGCAAGTTATTTTGCCATATTTCTGAGGAACTATAATTTTACCTGTTGCGTCAGTTACGCCATAGAGTTTATCGTCATCACTAACAAAATATCCTATAGTACCATCACTGAAATGGAATTCTTTCTTCTTTTGTGGATTTTGATTATAGACATCAATCAACTCAAATAAATTGTCATTCTTTTCTTCATGATTGCTTATCTCTATAAAAGAATCATTAAAGAAACTTTCCGTAGATATATTTCTTGCAAAAAAATCTATCGTCATTAAACTGCATAGGAATAAAAAATAAAAACGGTTGTTCATATTAGATGTAATTTATATTTTTATTGTTTTTTCTATATCTGGGGCAATCCATCAGTCATTTTGTTGTACTTGTGTTGTATCCATTCGTCAACAGATAACTTATGGGATTTTTCACTCGCATTCCAAGAATTTCATCCACTGAATTCGTATGGAATCAAATGCTTGGCAGGGATGAACCTCACCAAGATATTGTAGTCGTTGCCGCTGGCATCCACGCAAGGAATATGTTCAGTGGAAATGGTTACGGTATGTGTGCAGAAATCGAATAGTGTACACATGAACTTACCGTCTGTTATGTCATAGCTTCTACACATTTCGGTTACTTGTTTGGTCAATCGTTTAAGACATAATTAATCACTTTCACTACCACATGAGGACTGAATACCATGTATTGCCATAATGTTTTTACGCACTTTTGCCTTTGTGGAACTACTATTCGAAATATATGCATTATTAATACAAGTTCCATCTCCTAGAAAGATTAGATAGTTCGTACTTTGAATATGAGAGCCATCCAAAAGTTCAATGTCATAATACGAGGTATGCGAGCCATCAGAATTGGAATAGTAAGATATTCCTGAAGCATTGAATGTTCCATCAGAGAATTCATAGTCTGTGCTCCAATGATTATTCCAATTTGATTGTTGGATGGTATATTGTAAACTATTCATCCAAAAGCAACCCTTAATAGAATAGTTGAATCTAAAATGAGTTACATAATCATAAATTTTTCCATTGATTTCTTGACCTGTATATGTTCCTGTTATTTCAACACTATTGAAATTAATCGTAGGACGTTCATTATAATACAATTCATAATTTTGAGTATCTGAATAATAATATATTTTGTCGTAGTCATATTGACCATTTTGTTTATATGCCATTATATATGAACCTATTTCTATTGGCTTTGATGCAATAAAATTTGAGTAATCAATATTGTCCATGGTGTAAATAGACCCTTCAAAAGATAATTCTGATGAGAAATTATTCCCATTTATTTCGTTCGCTGGATAATATTCATACTCTCCGTCCTTTAAAGTATAAACGCCTATGCTTCCTTGTCCAATAGTCTCTTCATCATTGTTGGGAGCAGCAAACGCCGTCCCCTTTACAGTCAATACAAAATTAATCTTTCCTCGTTTAGCTTCGCATTTTGAAATTTCAATCGATTCTATAGATGAAGAATTTGTGGCAAACGTGCCTATTTCACCGTACATGAAGACATCGGACTTACAATCAGCAACCGAAATACTACCTATATTTCCTCCATTTATAAATATGTCTGAAACAGCCATATTTTCTACTGCACTATGAAATTCAGTCCATGTGCGATATAAATGTGGTTGGAAACAATATATTTGTCCTAACTCCATGTTGTCAAACTCAAAGTAATACACGCCGTCTTTTGTTACATCTTTAGACAAGCTAACCAAATTGTTTCCTGAAAGATATGAGCCGAGGATTACAGGACGTTTTTCTAAACGCATTATGATTCTTGTCCCCATAATATCTGAATGGGATATTTTGTCGAAATTATTGACTTGACAATATACTCGATAATGTGAATCTGTAATGCGTTCCGCCCCTAACGTCGTAACCACTACATCCCCAAACCATTCTTCATCGCGCCATTCTTTAGCTATGGATATAGCCCCCATCACAGATCCCCCCCATTTCTAAGCGACATTATGAGGTCTATTGCAATTGCTGGCCGGCGAACATATTTATTGTTCGACATTCCACCAATAATTGTCAGCACTCCAACTTTAGATGACAAGGCGTTTGGATTTGACGCAATGTCCCCAATTGAAGCAATTGTACCTATCTTATTTGCCATATTCGCCCATCCATCCATACCATCTGATGAACCCGTTGTTCTTGTTTTTGCTGCATTTGATTTCGAGGGAATTGTATTAAAGATACTGTATGATATGTCAGATATTGTTTTATTCTCATTTTGCGATGATATTACAATGTCAAACGTTTCTTCCTTATATCTAAAATCATAAAATGTGTTTTCGCAAAAAAGACTTCTTATAACTCCCAATGTGTCTATTTTAACAACAAGTGGCAAATCTTTTCCTTTTTTCTGACCAATATAGCAAACATAACCATCAATGCTATCGTTATCTTCAAATAAATAGTAAACACTATCTGTTGTAACTAAACCATATTGAAAATTTTCTATTGGCTCGTCAAAAATCTCATATTCAAGATTTGTGTTCTTTATTTGAGTGTCCTCAATGAATGTCTCATCCTCTTCCTTACATGAATATAAGCATATACATATAAGAAATAAAATAATTATTGCTTTTTTCATATTAAAAACAGCCTCTCAGTCCCTTATTGGCGTTTAAATTTACGTTGAAGCGTGGAACTGCAAATGCCACGTTCTGAATTGGAGGTCGTAGGAGACCTGTACACACGAGTGTAGTAATAGCAGTCCACGCTATAGCGTGAGAACCACTATGCCACCCTTGTGTGTAATTGTGAAATTTCCTACGTTTCCAATTCACAAGATAAGCATAATGCTTCTTAATTTCTATGTCTCGGACAGGGTTTCCCAAATCCAAATACAAAGGTAATGAAATCCCCATAAAAAGCTCTCACTGATAGGTAAAAAACAGCATTTCTAGGCTCATTTTCCCTCTTTTTGTACCTCTATTGGCTTTCCAAGCGTTTAAGAATCTGTTTTTCAGCGGTAAAAGATAATTCCTTGACAAAACTTTCTTACTCTCTCTTCCATTCAAATCAACGAAGGTATAAAAAGGCCGAACCTTATAGCACTTCGTCAGTCTTTCGGGTTTAACGAAGCTCTACTCACCGTCAGATTTCCATCTATACCATGTTCTTATGGCGGTTTTAAACCTTACATGAGGAAAAAGAAGGCCGTATATCAAAAACCTCTAAAAGCCCTTATTTTTTTAGAGGAGGGATGTGCAAAATCGAATCTGTTTGCTATTTGTCGTCACCATAATCATGTTTAAAGACGTTCAACCACATTTAGCGAGGGAGGAGAATGAAACCCTGTGGGAACAAATCGGGAACAGATAAGGCAAAAAGAAAACAGCTAAGTATTGATATCCAAATACTTAGCCATTCTACTTGTACCCAGACCCGGGGTCGAACCGGGATGGAAGTGAATCCACTGGTGTTTGAGACCAGCGCGTCTACCGATTCCGCCATCTGGGCATGCTTGATTTCTCAATTGCGGTGCAAAGATACAGCTTTTTTCTAAACCTGCAATACTTTTCCTAAAAAAAGGAGAAAAAAGTCATAAAACATTCTGCAAACATTCCGTGTTTCCAAAATATAGTGTACTTTAGCAGAAACTTTTAAAACAAACGATATGACAACAAATAAGGATAATTTTTGTGTTATCATGGGGGGCGGCATCGGTAGCCGGTTCTGGCCATTCAGTCGAAAAACACTTCCAAAACAGTTTCTGGACTTCTTCGGCACAGGAAGATCACTCTTACAACAAACTTTCGACCGCTTCAACAAAGTTATTCCTACGGAGAACATACTTATTGTTACAAACGACCTGTATGCCGACCTCGTAAAGGAGCAACTGCCCGAATTGAATCCTGAACAGATATTACTGGAACCTACACGCAGAAATACAGCTCCTTGCATTGCATGGGCAGCCTACCACATCCGCGCATTGAACCCAAATGCAAATATTGTGGTAGCCCCATCCGACCATTTGATTCTGAAAGAGGGTGAATTCCTTGATGCTATCGAAAGAGGCTTATCTTTCGTATCACAATCAGAAAAACTACTTACTCTCGGCATCAAACCGAATCGTCCTGAAACAGGCTATGGCTATATACAGATAGCCGAACAAAGCGGAGATAATTTCTACAAAGTAAAAACCTTCACAGAAAAGCCAGAGTTGGAATTAGCTAAAGTATTCGTAGAAAGTGGAGAATTTTATTGGAATTCCGGACTCTTCATGTGGAATGTAAACTCTGTCATTAAGGCTGTAGAGGCATTACTCCCCGAACTGGCTTCTAAATTGGTTCCGGGTAAAGACGTGTATGGTACTCCAGCCGAAAAGGCTTTTATTGATGAGAACTTCCCTGCATGCCCCAATGTCTCCGTTGATTTCGGCATCATGGAAAAGGCCGACAATGTATATGTTTCATTAGGAGATTTCGGTTGGTCCGACTTAGGAACATGGGGTTCTCTTTACGACTTATCTCCAAAAGATGAGGAAGGAAATGTGACGCTGAAATGCCAGTCATTATTATACAATAGCAAAGGAAATGTTGTAGTACTCCCGGAAAATAAGCTCGCTGTCATCGATGGACTGGAAGGTTATCTTATTGCCGAGTCAGACAATGTGCTGCTCATCTGCAAAAAAGACGAAGAACATTCCATCCGTAAATATGTAAACGATGCACAAATAAAATTAGGTGAAGATTATATTTAATCGGAAAATGGAGACATAGACTTTCAAACCGAAATAAAGGAAACGGGGACTGAAGCAAATTCAGTCCCCGTTCTTATTATCAAAAGGAAGGAGTTTTATTTTTAGAGTGCTGTACGAATCGCTTCGGCAATTGCTTTAAATTCTTCATCAGAAAGCTTCAGTTTCGGATTAGAGAACAGCATATCCGATTCTTTCTGGATAGGAATGAGATGTATATGCGCATGAGGTACTTCTAAGCCAATCACCGCTTCACCTACTTTCTTACAAGGAAAAGCTTTCTCGATGGCACATGCCACTTTCTTGGCGAAAACATGCATTGCTGCCAAATCTTCGTCACTCAAATCAAAGATATAATCCACTTCCTGCTTGGGAACGACCAACGTATGACCTTTCACCAACGGATTGATGTCCAGAAACGCAAAGAATTTATCATCCTCTACCACCTTATAGCTCGGTATTTCACCTGCGATAATTCTACTGAATATTGTTGCCATAGCTTTTATGATATATAAATTAAGGCAAGCCCGCATGCGGACCTGCCTTTACATTAAAATGATATGTTCATTACTTCAAGGTTAACCATACCCTGCGGTACTTTGATCTCGGCTACCTCACCTACCTTCTTGCCAAGTAAGCCTTGTGCAATGGGAGTGTTAACAGAAATCTTACCTTCTTTCAGGTTAGCTTCGCTTTCCGAAACGATAGTGTAGGTCATCTTCATGCCGTTCTTCACGTTCTTCAGCTCTACCTTGTTCAATATCTGCACGGAGTCTGTTTTCAGCTTAGACTCATCAATAATCTTGGCATCTGCTATAATCGTCTTCAATTTATTGATTTTCATCTCAAGCATGCCCTGAGCCTCTTTGGCAGCATCATACTCTGCATTCTCCGACAGGTCACCTTTATCACGTGCTTCGGCTATTGCAGCCGAAATCTTAGGACGTTCTACCGTCTCCAATTCTTTCAGTTCAGCCATCAATTTCTTGTAGCCATCTTCTGACATATAAGCCATACTTTTTTCCTCCTTTTTAGTTTCTAAATGGTATTATATAACAAAAAAGAATTCCAACATGGTCAGCATGCTGGAACCCTCTTTCGATTTTTCTTTTGCAAAGATAGCCTTTTAAACAATGCGTGTCAAGCAAAAATTGCTGCTATGTAACATATTTAAATAAAAACTTCTAATTTATAACAAGTTACAACAGTGCTTTCACAGCAGCATCCAAGTCTTTTATGGTCTCTCCACGAGCACTCAATTCACTATTCCGGTTGATCAGGAACAACGAAGGAACCTCCTTAACGTTATACATGCCGGCCACATTTGAGTAAATTCCATTGGCATCTCTTACACAAATCCAGGGTAGATTGTCAGCAGTTGTTTTCCAAAAATGTTCGTCTGCATCCAGCGAAACCTGATAAATCACCAGTCCCTGGTCTTTATATTTAGTATAAAGGTCATTCAACAAGAAATTATGGGGAGCAGAAGCTGCACTCTGGTAAATGGTGAAGTCAAGCAATACAACTTTACCTTTCAGTTCACTCAGTTTATGAGTGTTGCCTTTCATATCACGAAGAGCGATATCGATGATACCAGTTTCAGAAATCGCCTCTTCCGGCAACTCCAGAACTTTCTGCTGTGGTGTACGGGTATTTTTCATTCCCTTAATCACAATATTATAAAGGTTTTTAGAGCGTACGGCATGCGGATAATAGTTATTCAGGCTGGTTGCTACAGCAGCAAAACACTTGATATCCTCTTTACTGTTCAAAGGATCGAAAATAAGATAATTATTCAGCTTCTGGAATAAAGCGAAATAAGCAGCCGCCGTGTTGGGAGCAGAAAAGATATATTTTGTTTTCACTTCATCTTTATAGTCCTTCATCAAGGTAGCCAGTTTCTCTTCAAACACATCAGCACCTATCTGATGAGCTTGCATCTTCTTCACCAACTCATTCACCTCATTTTGCAACTGCACTTGTTTCAATGTCAGTTCTTTTATCTTGGTACTATTTGCCGAGCCCTCCACCGTATAAGCAGTAGCAAAATCAGCATACGGAGCTTTCAGCCCGATAGTTTCCGTAGAATCTACTGAGAAATTGATAACCTTGTCGTCCACACGAAGGCGGTAAAACTCCGGAGACTCCGGACGTGTTTGTTTGAAACTGAAAGAACCGTCACCCTTCAATTTAACAGAATCCAAGGGTACGATACCCTCCAAAGCAGCAGCTTCCAGATACAGCATTTTACCGTCGGCACCTGAAACTTCGCCTTCAACTTTGAATTTCGGTTCAGAATTACATGCGCTCAAAGCCAAAGCGGCAAGCGCAACAATACAGATCTTTTTCATATTTAGCTTCTTAATTTCTATTAGAACGAACGTGCAAATATAGCTCTTTTCAAGTTTAGTCAAAGCATTTTCATTGCATCTTCCACACGGAAACTCAAAAAAATAGTCAATTATAAACTTTTTTATCTCATTCCCACCTGATTACATGAATAAATATGTATCTTTGCACGAATTTTGAAAGAAAATATAGATAAAACATTTTTTATGATTAACCCAATTGTTAAGACGATCGAGCTTCCTGATGGCAGAACCATCACACTCGAAACGGGAAAGCTGGCAAAACAGGCAGACGGTTCTGTAATGCTTCGTATGGGTAACACCATGCTTCTTGCTACTGTTTGTGCCGCTAAGGACGCAGTTCCCGGAACAGATTTCATGCCGTTACAGGTAGAGTACAAAGAAAAATTCTCCGCATTCGGACGTTTTCCCGGCGGTTTCACCAAGCGTGAAGGACGCGCTTCGGATTATGAGATCCTGACCTGCCGCCTTGTTGACCGTGCTCTCCGCCCCTTATTCCCCGATAATTATCACGCAGAGGTATATGTAAACATCATCCTCTATTCTGCCGACGGCGTTGATATGCCTGATGCCTTGGCAGGACTTGCAGCTTCTGCTGCCCTCGCTGTTTCAGATATTCCTTTCAACGGACCGATTTCCGAAGTACGCGTAGCACGCATCGACGGACAGTTCGTTATCAACCCAACTTTCGACCAACTGGAAAAAGCTGACATGGACCTCATGGTAGGTGCTACTTACGAAAACATCATGATGGTAGAAGGTGAAATGAGTGAAGTTTCCGAACTTGACTTGTTGAACGCCATGAAAGCAGCTCACGAAGCAATCAAAGTACAATGTCAAGCTCAGAAAGAATTGGCAGAAGCAGTGGGTTCTACCGTAAAACGCGAATATTGCCACGAAGTAAACGACGAAGAACTGCGCAAAGCTGTTCACGAAGCTTGCTATGCAAAAGCTTATGCTATTGCAGCTTCCGGCAACAAAAATAAGCACGAACGCATGGATGCTTTCGATGCTATCCGCGAAGAATTTAAAGCACAGTTCAGCGAAGAAGAATTGAGCGAAAAAGCAGCACTGATCGACCGTTACTACCATGATGTAGAGAAAGAGGCTATGCGCCGCAGCATCCTGGACGAAGGCAAGCGCCTTGATGGACGTAAGACTGACGAGATCCGCCCTATCTGGAGCGAAATCAGTTATCTGCCTGGACCTCACGGTTCTGCAATCTTCACCCGTGGTGAAACTCAATCCCTATCTACTGTTACCCTGGGTACCAAGTTGGATGAGAAGATCATCGACGATGTACTGGAACATGGCAAGGAACGTTTCCTATTGCACTATAACTTCCCTCCGTTCTCTACCGGAGAAGCCAAAGCACAACGTGGCGTAGGCCGTCGTGAAATCGGTCATGGTCATCTGGCATGGCGTGCACTGAAAGGACAAATTCCTGCTGACTATCCGTATGTAGTACGCGTAGTATCCGATATTCTTGAATCTAATGGTTCTTCTTCTATGGCTACCGTATGTGCCGGAACACTGGCATTGATGGATGCAGGTGTGAAGATCAAACAACCGGTATCAGGTATCGCCATGGGATTGATTAAAAATCCGGGCGAAGACAAATATGCTGTATTGTCCGACATCCTTGGTGACGAAGATCACTTGGGCGACATGGACTTCAAAGTAACAGGAACCAAGAATGGTATCACCGCCACTCAGATGGATATCAAGGTAGACGGTCTGTCATTCGATATTCTGGAACGCGCTTTGAACCAAGCCAAAGAAGGACGTATGCACATCCTCGGTAAGATTCTGGAAACCATCCAGGAACCACGTGAAGAACTGAAACCTCATGCTCCGCGCATTGAAACGATGACTATTCCTAAAGAATTCATCGGTGCAGTAATCGGCCCTGGTGGAAAGATTATCCAAGGTATGCAGGAAGAAACAGGTGCTACCATCACTATCGAAGAAGTAGACAACATCGGAAGAATCGAAATCTCCGGAACCAACAAGAAGAGCATTGATGATGCTATGCGTCTGATCAAGGGCATCGTTGCTGTACCGGAAGTTGGCGAAGTATACAAAGGCAAGGTACGTTCCGTAATGCCTTATGGTGCTTTCGTAGAATTCCTTCCGGGTAAAGACGGTTTACTCCACATCTCTGAAATTGACTGGAAACGTCTGGAAACAGTAGAAGAAGCCGGTATCAAAGAAGGTGACGAAATCGAAGTGAAATTACTCGATATCGACCCGAAGACCGGTAAGTTCAAGCTTTCCCGTAAAGTATTGCTTCCAAGACCGGAAAGACAGGAAAGACCTGAAAAGAAATAAGAAATTCCTTATTCTTTAGTATATAAAGCCCGACGGAAATCCGCCGGGCTTTCTTTTTGCAAAAAAAGAAAGAGGGAAACCAGAAAAATCTTTTCATACTTTTGCGTATTCCGAAAAGATTATGTTACTTTACAATATTAACCTTAAATAAGAAGGAGAATATTTAAAAATGCCTTTAGCCGGAAGCCTACATACTATGGATTTATTTTCTCGTTTCTTTCGGGAGAACCAGGAAAAATTCCTTGCCTTTGCCTACTCCTATACCAGAAGTTGGGCAGAAGCAGAGGATATTTTAATGGAATCCATGATCTCTCTGTGGGAATGTCGCGACCGTTGGGAAGAAGATAAAGGTTTGCATTCCCTGCTCCTTACCATTATCAAGAATAAAGCTCTCAACTACCTGGAACGTGAACAAACACGTCTACGTATTGAGGAAGATCTGAATTCGCACCGTCAGCGCGAACTGGATTTGCGCATTGCTACTTTAAAGGATTGCGAACCCGACAAAATATTCAGCACAGAAATACAGCACATCGTGAATAAAGCTCTGGAAAAGATGCCACCTCAAAGCCGTGAAATATTCATGCTCAGCCGTTATAGCAACCTACCGAATAAAAAAATAGCAGAACAACTGAACGTTTCCCTCAAAACAGTGGAGTTCCATATCACGAAAGCTTTACGTATTCTTCGTGTGGAACTAAAAGATTATCTGACTTCTATTCTTCTCTGATAAAACTCTTCTGCTTTTCTTTGATAATATAAATAAAAGGCATATGTTTGCAGCATCAGTAATATTGCTGGCTATTAAACATGGTAGTTATGAGATATATTGTAATAATATACTACGTGCTTATCGAGGGAGAACAAATTTTTGAAACCCTGAATGTCAACAAGAATATTGAAGCAAACTCCCCGGAGGAAGCCATAGGCATTGCTTACAATCTATTTAAAGCCGAAGCTTCGGACGAATGCTACATTGTATCCATCATTCCCAACGCAGTAGATTGATGCAGTAAATAGCTTTATTATTTCATAAAACAAAAAAAGTTTCATTTCCCGTTAGGGTAGTGACGGACTTACCTGTATTAATTATAGAAGGGCAGAAAAAACCTCCCTTATTTAATTAACCATTTAAGTACGTCATGAATCAAGAACTATTATATAAGTATTTTAGAGGAACCGCCACTATTGAAGAAGAAAAGCGCATCCTTGATTGGGTGAAAGCCTCAGAGGAAAACCGAGAAGCTTTCCTGAAAGAGCGTATGATATTTGATGTGGCCCTATTCTCTGACAGACAGAGCAGCAAGAAAAAGACACTCCGTCTGGCTCCGATACTCAAATGGGGAATGCGCGTAGCTGCCGTTATCATCATAGGTGTATGCGGCTACTTCATGACAAACGATTACCTCTATAATCAACTCGCCCAACCGCAAACCATTACTGTCCCTGCCGGGCAACGTGCACAAATCACCCTTGCTGACGGTACACGTGTATGGTTGAATGCACAGTCCACATTAACTTATGCCTCCAACTTCGGACGTAGCGAAAGAAACGTGGAACTGGATGGTGAAGCCTACTTTGAAGTGGCAAAAAATAAAGATATCCCCTTCTATGTACACACCGAAATGAATAAAGTAAAGGTAGTAGGTACCTGCTTCAATGTTTGTGCCTACAGAGGCAGCAAAGAATTCGAAACGACTCTTGTAGAAGGTATTGTAGACATTTATCCCACCAATAACAACAAAGTCATTACCCGTTTGCAAAAAGATGAATTCTTTGGAAACTACGACGGAAAATGCAAAAAAGTCATACTTCCTTCTTATGAATATCTGCGGTGGAAGGAAGGATTGTATTGCTTTGACGATGTACCGTTCAATTGTATCCTTACTAAACTTGAAAAGTATTATAATGTAAGAATAACCGTTTCCGATCCCAAGTTGCTGGACTATGACAGTTGTACTGGAAAATTCCGCGAACAGGATGGTGTAGAGCATATTCTTCGAACCATTTCAAAAGACCATCCTTTTGAATTCAGCATCAATGAAGAAAAAGATTCGATTTTCATTTACGAGAAATAATTTGATATCAAAGATAAAACCTTAAAATTTAGTGCTAACCCTTTAAACAGAAAGACATTATGAAATAGAAGAAACAGTCAGCCAATTCCCCCACAAAAAAGATCGGAAAGTACCCCCATACTTTCCGATCCGAAACAGTCAAAAATCGACCTTAATCAATTTATTAACTTAACACATTACAAAGATATGAGAAAAATTTCTTTGAATGGGCTTTTTTGCCCAAAAAGTTTAGTATTTAAGCAAATATTACGAACTATGAAGATCACACTATTCCTTCTCTTGTTTGTAACGTTCCAGGCGTACAGTAATAGTAGCCATTCTCAGAACGCAAGAATTAACATCCCTCGTTCTGAGTTACGAGTAGGCGAAATCCTCGATAAAATCGAGGCTCAGACCGAGTATTTGTTTGTCTACAATAAGAAAAGTGTGGACGTGCGCCGCACCGTAAATGTAGATGCAGACAATCAACCGGTGTCCGAAGTTTTGGACGAAATCTTTAATGGTACCGACATCAGGTATGTAATGGAAGGCAAGAATATAGTGCTGACCAAACAAAATGAAAAGACAAGTGAAATCATCGCTGCCGTACAACAAGAAAATATCTCTGTAAAAGGTGTTGTTATCGATACGAAAGGTGAGCCCATTATCGGTGCCAATGTCGTGGAAAAAGGAACTACAAACGGTTGCATTACCAATATAGACGGTGAGTTTACACTAAGCACCCCAACCAATGCAACGCTGGTTATCAGCTTTATCGGATACCAGCCTGTAACGATTGCTCTCAACGGGCAGCAAACTCTCAATGTACAGATGCAGGAAGAAGCTCTGTCACTGGAAACGGTTGTAGTAACCGCTATGGGTATAAAAAGAAAATCCTCCTCGCTGACTTATTCCGTGCAACAAGTCGGTGGTGACGACCTAACCCGAGTGAAAGACGCCAATATGATTAATGCATTGGAAGGCAAGATTGCAGGCGTAACGATCAATAAGAGCGCTTCAGGCTTGGGAGGCTCGGCAAAAGTTTCTATCCGTGGTATCCGCTCAGCTTTCGAAGGGGGCAATAATCAACCTTTATACGTCATCGACGGTGTACCAATGATGAACTCCGCCAAAGAAACAACTTCTTCAGTCATGGGTGGTAATTCAGACTCAGGCAACCGAGATTCCGGTGACGGTATATCCAATCTGAACCCTGACGACATCCAGACCATTTCTGTGCTGAAAGGAGCTTCTGCAGCTGCCCTCTATGGCTCACAAGCTGCAAATGGTGTTATCATGATTACTACCAAAAAAGGTAATGCAGGTTCAACCCGCATTACTTATTCCGCAAATGTTACATTTGACCAAGCTATTTCCACACCTGAATTCCAAAATTCGTACAATTCTAAATGGAAAAAGGCAGACCTAAAAGAGCATGACAACGTAGACGATTTTTTTGGAACCGGTGTTACAGCCATCAACTCTATTTCCTTATCAACTGGTAATGCAAAAGCGCAAACCTATTTTTCTTATGCCAATACAACAGCTAAAGGTATTATTGAAAAAAACAAACTGGAACGTCATAACCTCACCTTCCGCGAAACCGGCAAGTTCTTCAATGACAAACTGACATTGGATGGAAATGTAAATGTAATGCGTCAGGTAGGTCGCAACCGTCCTGTTACGGGTGGATTGTACATGAATCCATTGGTAGGACTTTATACATTCCCGCGTGACCTGGATATGGCAGACTATAAAAGCGGAGAGATTCTTGACGAGGCTCGTAATATGCCCAAACAAAACTGGTATAAAGATCCCGAAACTTTACAAGGAATGGAAGGTAACCCTTATTGGTTGGTCAATCGCATCAATACGAAGGATACTCGTACCCGTGCCATCGCTTCTTTAAGTGCTACTTGGGAAGTCACCGATTGGCTGAAACTGCAGACCCGTGGTACAGCAGATTACATTAGTGACAAATCTGAAGAGAAAACATGGGCTTCTACCTCAACAACGCTGACAGGCGGCAGCTGGGCTGACCAAACAGACAATGGACGTTATGCTTATGCAAACGGAGATGATTTTATGGCTTACGGTGACCTGATGGCCATGTTCAATAAAACTTGGGGGAAATTCAGTCTAAACGCGGCATTGGGAGGTTCTATCAACTATCAGAAATCCAACAGTTTGCGGATCGACTCTCATACAGCAGGCTTATATTACCCTAATGTATTCACTCTGACTAACATTAAATATGGTTCTTCAACTGATATGACAGTCACGAATGAAGCTCGCCAAGTAATGCAGTCAGTATTTGCAACTGCCCAATTAGGTTGGAATGAAGCACTTTATCTGGATTTAACAGCCCGTAATGACTGGTCTTCCACCCTTTACGGTACGTCTAAAATGGATTCCGGATTCTTCTACCCGTCAGTTGGTGTATCATGGTTAGCTCACAACTCTTTTGAATTGCCCGAATGGATTAATTTTGCCAAAATACGTGGTTCTATAGCTCAAGTCGGCAACACTTTGCCACTATATAAAGCAAATCAACAGCCGCGTATCGCCATAGGCGGAAGCATTAACCAGGTAACCGATTATAATGACGGCAATCTAAAACCGGAAATATCGACTTCCTACGAAGCCGGCTTCGAAATGAAGTTTTTCCACAATCGCTTTGACATTGACTTCACTTGGTATAAGACATTAACTAAAAACCAATTTTTATTAGTGCCAATGCTTCCGGGTTCTGCCTATAAAAACCAAATGATTAATGCTGGTAAAATCAGCAATAAAGGTATTGAATTAACCGTAGGTGGCATACCCGTACAAAATGAAAACTTCCGTTGGAGAACACAGGTTAATTTCTCTACTAATAAGAATAAGGTAGAAAAGCTTGCAGACAACTATAAAGTATTTGCTTATGGCTCGGGTGTCAACATGGCCTATCGTATGATTGTCAAAGAAGGTGGTTCGTTGGGTGACCTTTATGGCAACTCGTTCAAACGCGACGAAGGCGGAAAGATTGTATTAGACGCAGAGGGGCTCCCCGAGCTCAATACAGACCGCCAGCAATACTTAGGAAACAGCCAACCCAAATGCACATTGGGCTGGAGCAACACATTCAGCTTTTATGGCGTATCGGTTAATTTCCTGATAGACGCACGCATAGGCGGAGACGTAATGTCATTCACACAAGGACAACTGGATGCCCACGGAGTCAGTAAAGCTGCCGGTGACGCTATGGATCGTGGTTATGTTGAAGTCGAGGGGCAGAAATTCACTAATGAGGAAAAAAAGAATAATGTGCAAGGCTTCTATGCAAGAGTTGGCGATATCAACGGATGTACAGAATATTATATGTACAAAGGAACCAATATACGTTTGCGCGAGTTGTCCGTAAGCTACAGTCTCCCGGAAAAATGGATGGAGAAAACAAAAGTATTCAAAGACATCAACCTGTCATTGGTGGCACGCAACTTATTCTTCTTCTATAAGGATGCTCCATTCGATCCGGACGCACTGATGTCAGTAGGAAACGATATGCAAGGTGTAGATGTTTTCGGTATGCCGACTACCCGCAGCATTGGTTTTAATGTGAAATTTACATTCTAACGTATCATCTAAAAAGCAAGTAATATGAAAAGCAAATTTATACATACACTAATTATGGGCGGATTATTAATAACCGCTTGTACAAGTAATTTCGATAATTTAAACTCCGAAGACGGCTCTTATGATCCGGACAAACAGGTCATGGATAATGCCGGATATACCATGTATTTCAATTCTATACAACAAGGCATCTATTTCAACTACAACTGGGGAGAAGGCACAGACTGGACTTTCCAAACTATGCAGAACTTAGGTGTTGATATGTTTGCCGGATATTTTCACGATATGGCATCTAAATTTGCCGGAGAGAACTCTGTATATAATATGAATGACGGCTGGAATAGTAGCAATTGGTCCACTTCGTATAGCCAGACAGTTTCCGCACTCAATAAAGCGGAAGATTTTGATATTGAAGTTCCCCAATATATGGCTCTGATAAAGATATATAGAGTAGCAACCATGCATCGTCTGACAGATCAGTATGGTCCTATTCTATATGAGAATCGCGCAACGGGGCCTGTAAGTCAGGAAAATGCTTATAAAGCAATGTTTGCAGATTTAGATGATGCAATCAGTTTAATAGACCAAACTCTCTCCAGTGGAATAGAGGATAAGATTTCTTATGACATCTTGATGCGTAGCCAATCAACCTACTCGCAATATGCCAAATGGGCTAATTCCCTACGTTTACGTCTGGCTATCCGAGTATCCAACGTAAATTCTCAAATGGCATCCGAACAAGCCAAGAAAGCCCTCTCCAATAAATATGGAGTATTGGAAACAAACAATGATATAGTAGAAGTTTCTACTAAGACCGGATATAAGAATCCATTGGGTACTATCGGCCTTAGCTGGTGGGAAGTTTATATGAATGCGTCTTTAGAATCCTTCATGGTAGGTTATGATGATCCACGTACCGACAAGTATTTCACACCTTCTGTTGGTGGGCTTGCAGAAAACAGTCCGGCAGAACGCTTTAACTACACAGGTATGCAAAAGGGAATTCCACAGGGATATAACTTCAATACTCCTAAAGAAGTAAACCACTATAAATTCCACTCACGCTGCACCATTACGGCAGACTTTCCAGCTCCACTGATGACACCTGCAGAAGTATGGCTTCTACGTGCAGAAGCCGCCTTACGCGGATACTCTACCGAGAATGTAAAAGATTGCTACGAGAAAGGTGTACGTCTCTCCTTTGAGCAATGGGGCGCCAGTGGTGTCGACACTTATCTGGCAAGCGATGCCAAACCAACAGATTATAAAGATGTATTTTTTGAAAAGAACGATATGAAAGCTATGAGCACCATCACTCCTAAATGGAACGAAAGTGCTTCTAACGAAGAAAAACTGGAACGTATCATCACTCAGAAATGGTTGGCCATCTTCCCTGAAGGAGCTGAAGCATGGGCTGAACAACGTCGCACAGGTTATCCTAAATTGTTCAAGACATTAACAAACCAGAGTGGCGGAACCATAGATACAGATAAAATGGTGCGTCGCCTTCCATTCCCTGCAAATCTGAAAACTGACCAACCGGAATTATACAAACAATTGGTTGATGCTTTAGGTGGGCAAGACAATGGCGGAACAGATTTATGGTGGTCCGTAGGACAGAATAAATTCTAAAAGAATCAATCGTCTGCAATCTTCCTCTTCGGCTAAAAAAGAAGAGGAGGGTTCTATATAGTTTAGAAAAGAAAATTCCAATAAGACCAAGGTATAGAATTTTGATTAGTGGTGTTTTCTCCGTATTAGTTACGAGGAAAAGAAGATTGGGAGGAGTAAAGTCATTTGGGGGACTTTACTCCTTTTTCTATCAACGCATTACATTTACCTACTATTTACCCTAGGATGTAAAAGCATTTACCGCAGGATGTAACGTCCTTTACCCCATATTGTAACGCTCTTTACCTCGGCATGTAACGACCTTTACCTCAGTATGTAAATGAAGTTACCATTTGGCATAAACATAATTTTCATGGAATGAAACAACCGTCGGGCTTATATCCCACCAATCATCACTTATAGACTTGTATCGGCAACTCTCCGCGCAATGCTCCCAGAACATTGACAGCAAGCGCTTCCAACTCATCTTCTCCAGGGTACACATGTACTGGGGCAAGAAAAGATACACGCTCTTTCAAGCGGGAAATAACATACTCTGAATGGGCAATACCGCCTGTCAACAAGATTGCATCTATTTTACCGAAAAGCGCAACAGCGGCAGCTCCGATACTTTTGGCAACCTGATAGATCATGGCATTCAGCACCAATTCGGCTTTTTCATCTCCGTCTTCAATAGACTTTATGATGGCAGGTATATCCGTAGTGCCAAGATGCGCTGCCAGACCGGCATGGCCGGAAATACGTTTCTTCAGTTCATCCTTCCTGAAACGATGGGAATAACAAAGATCAATCAACTGCCCGGCAGGCAATGTTCCCGCACGTTCGGGAGAGAAAGGACCTTCACCGTCAAGCGCATTATTCACATCAATGGCACGCCCGTAATGGTGAGCCCCAACAGAAATGCCACCACCCAAATGGCAGATAATCAGATTCAAATCTTCGTAGCGCACAGGATGTTCGGGAGAAGTGGCTGTTAACTCGGCAGCATAACGACGGGCAATGGCGCGTTGGTTCAAAGCATGCCAGATAGTAATACGGGGCATCAGCGGAGAACCTGTGATACGTGCTATCTCATCCAATTCATCCACTACACCAGGATCGGCTATAAAGGCACGACAACCAGGGAGTAAAGTAGCTAATTCTGAAGCAATAAGACATCCTAAGTTGCACGCATGGCTTCTCATAGCATGGGCTATATCATCCAGCATGGCGTCGTTCACCTCATACACTCCGCCCGGAATGGGTTTCAGTAATCCTCCACGCCCTACGATGGCATCAAATTCAAAAGGAATACCATTCTCTTTCAAGGCTTCTATTACCAAATTCTTGCGGAATTCAAACTGGTCGATAACACGAGGAAAATGGGAAAGTTCTCCTACCGAATGGCGAATGTTACGCACCAAAAGCGGAGTTGTGTCTTCGTATACTGCAATCTTTGTTGAAGTAGAACCAGGGTTGATAGCAAGAATTCTCATAATTTACGATTTGACGATTTACAATTTACATTGGGGATTACCAACTTTATCATCCTGCAACTTTAATCACAGGCACAAGTAAGGCATGCCATGGCAATACTATAATACTTAGACAGCCCGGAATCACTACGCGAAGGCAATACTACCGGACATACAGGACCTTGCAACAGACCTGCCATATCAGCATGAGCAAACAGGGATACAGCTTTATAAAAGGCATTGGCCGATTCGATGTTGGGGAATATCAAGACATCTGCCTCACCATTGATAGGGGATGCAATACCTTTGATGTCACCGCTCGTCTTCTCGCAGGAAGTCTTCACGTCCAACGGACCATCTATGATCACATTTCCGAATTCTCCGGCTTCCGCCAGCTCCACGATATTGACATAATCTAACGAATGGGGAAACTTGGCACTTACCTTCTCCGTACAGTGAATAAGTGAAATGCGAGGTTGTTCGATACCAAAGTGGCGACAAGTATGGATGGCATACCAGATCATCTCTATACGCTGCTGCAAAGTAGGCCGCGGAATTACGGCGGCATCCGAGAAGAACAGCAACTTATCATACGTAGGAATCTGCATTACAGCCAGGTGAGTCAGGATTTTACCTTTGGGCAACAAACCTTTTTCCTTGTCAAGGATGGCACGCAGCAAGTTATCGGTATTGATGATACCCTTCATCAGTATATCAGCCCCACCCTCGCGCACAATGCGGACAGCCTCACGCGCTGCTTCATCGGAATCCTCTATATGCACCGTCTTGACGTATTGCGGATATTTCTTCAATGTAGGATATTTTTCCAAAACAGCAGAGTCACCGATCATCAGGAATTCAGCGATTCCTTCTTCCAGGGAGCGGGCAATAGCATATTCCGTATTGGGGTCATTAGCGCAAACAACCGCAATACGTTTCCTTTTGTTCAAGGATTTCAAGTGCGAGGTTAGTTGATCAAAGCTTCGAATAGGTTCCATAACGTTAGATTTTTAGCAAATATCTGAAAAAATGTCGAGAAATGCAGCATAACACTCCAGGAAATTTCGCAAGTCTTATTTCATTTTGATAGTTTACACCACAGATTACACAGATTAACGCAAATTATTACTTTTCACCATGATTAGAATAAATCTGTGTTAATCTGTGTAATCTGTGGTGTAAACTAAATTTCGTTTTGAGTTATTTTATGTACTTTTGTCCCCATACGCAAAATATTGAATTATGAGCAGCCTTATTTTTCCGTCATACGTACAAAAAGGTGATCGTGTCATCATCCTTTCTCCTTCCAGCAAGATAGACAAGTCTTTTTTGAAAGGAGCCAAAAAGCGTTTGAAGTCCTGGGGACTGGAAGTGGTAATGGCTAAATATGCCGGAAGCTCACACGGAACGTATGGAGGCAGCATCAAACAGCGCGTAGAAGATTTACAGAATGCGCTGGATGATGAAAAGGCTAAAGTTATTCTATGCAGCCGTGGCGGATACGGAGCAGTGCACCTGTTAGGGAAACTCGATTTTACCCGCTTTCGTGAACATCCCAAATGGCTGATTGGCTTCAGTGACATTACCGCATTACATAATGTGCTCCAGAAAGAAGGTTTCGCATCACTCCATGCGCTGATGGCACGCCATCTGACGGTAGAACCCGAAGATGATTTCTGCACGCTGGCACTCAAGGATATCCTGTTCGGACATTTTAATCCGGAAACAGCAGAATCTGTAGAAACCTTGGAGAACGGTTTCAACTATATTTGTCCGGGACATAAACTAAATCATAAAGGAACTGCCAACGGCATTTTGCGAGGTGGCAACTTGTCCGTATTTTATGGATTGCGCGGCACACCTTACGATATTCCTGCCGAAGGAACCATTCTTTTTATAGAAGATGTAGGCGAACGTCCGCATGCAGTAGAACGTATGATCTACAACCTGAAATTGGGCGGCATATTAGAAAAACTATCCGGCCTTATTATCGGACAGTTTACGGAATACGAGGAAAACAAGTCTTTGGGGAAAGAGTTATACGGTGCCATTGCCGACCTCGTGAAAGAGTACGATTACCCCGTCTGCTTTGATTTCCCGGTAGGACATGTCAGTATGAACCTACCCATGATAAACGGAGCGGAAGTAACGCTAGAGACCGGAAAAAAAGAAGTGAAACTAAGTTTTAATTTAGATAAAAAATGAAACGGAATTATACTCTCATCCCTTTATGCTTGGTGTTGCTTGCATTTATAGCATGCAGCAATAATACCAAAAAGGCAAGCGACGACGCTGAAACAGCAACCAAAAGCGTCGTCAATGTTCCACAGTTCAATGCAGACAGTGCTTATCAGTATGTAAAAGCACAGGTTGACTTCGGTCCACGCGTTCCCAATACGAAGGCACACGTGGATTGTGGCAATTATCTGGCAGATAAACTGACTGAATTCGGTGCAAAGGTTACTAACCAATATGTAGATTTACCTGCCTATACCGGTACATTATTAAAAGCCCGGAATATCATCGGTTCCTATAAACCGGATACGAAAAAGCGTATCGTCCTTTTTTCGCATTGGGACAGCCGTCCGTGGGCAGACGCTGACCCGGACGCTAAAAAGCATTATACACCCATTTTAGGTGCCAATGACGGTGCCAGCGGTGTAGGCGTATTATTGGAAATAGCACGTCATTTGCAGAAACAGTTGCCGGAAATGGGTATCGATATTGTTTTTGTAGATGCTGAAGATTATGGAACACACCAGGCTTACAACGGCCCGCATAAAGAGGAATACTGGGGACTCGGTTCACAGTATTGGGCACGTAATCCGCATGTACAAGGATATAATGCACGCTTCGGTATACTGCTGGACATGGTAGGGGGTAAGAATGCAGAATTCCGTTATGAAGGTTTGTCTCATGAAGTAGCTCCCAATGTCAATGAGAAAGTCTGGAAAACAGCCAATGCCTTAGGTTTCGGGCGCCATTTTGTACAAAAAAAAGGCGGTTTCGTGACCGATGACCATACATTCATCAACAAGTACGCCAAAATTCCAACCATTGATATCGTCCCTTACTATCCGGAAGGAGATTTCTTTGAGCATTGGCATACTGTGAAAGATGACATGGATGCCATTGATAAGGCTACGTTGCAAGCAGTGGGACAAACTGTAATGCAAGTAATCTATAGTGAAAAATAAATCATAAATTATAAATCATAAATCTGCAACATGAGTATCAATGAACTACAAGACGAAGTGATCACTGAATTCAGCGACTTTGACGACTGGATGGATCGCTATCAACTCCTCATAGACTTAGGAAACGAGCAGGAACCGCTCGACGAAAAATATAAGACGGAACAAAATCTGATAGAAGGTTGTCAGAGCCGTGTATGGCTACAAGCCGACGAAGTAGACGGAAAGGTAATCTTTAAAGCCGAAAGTGATGCGTTGATTGTAAAAGGTATAATTGCATTGCTAATGAAAGTTCTTTCCGGACATACACCGGATGAGATTCTAAATGCTGACCTCTACTTTATCGATAAAATAGGATTGAAAGAACACCTCTCTCCTACTCGTAGCAATGGTTTGCTGTCTATGGTAAAACAGATGCGGATGTATGCGTTGGCTTTCAAGGCGAAAGATAGCAGTAAATAGAGTATTCTGAAAACCTAAATAAAAGATTGCCTGAATAACTGTATAATGTATTCAGGCAATCTTATTAATAGTCAACACATAGTCATTTAACCACATTATAAAATGCAATGATCGGATTGTCAGTATCAGGATTATAATCACGAAATATATCTGGATAGTCCTTATTTGGTTCTTCTAATAATGCATAATCAATAGTTTCAGGAGTGATAATTCCCCAAAATTTACCCTTGTATACCCCATCAATTAATCGAAAAACCGGAACAGACTTACCAGCTTTATCCGCTAATCTTTTACCGCAATAGATTTGTTTCTTCTGAGCTAAATTATAAAGCCCTAACTGTAAGAAACCATCTTTAGAAAATTGAAAATAAAGAAGATCATTACATTCGTATATTTGCTCTAATCCTATAGAATACTTTGATTTCATCAATTCCCACTCATCCGCTTTATCCTCTATTTTAGAAAAGGGTAAAGGGTCCGGCAACTCTATCTTATACAGAGCATTCAAACCTTCCGGTCTTAATTCATAAACCATATTATCAAAGCTTTTGCAATAATACAATACTGAATCATTATAACTGAATGGTTGCCCCGGAGTAAAATGATAAGAAGATTCTGCTTCATTATGCGGAAAATAGCGTTGCTCCACACGAGTGCCATCTTTCGATATCAATAAGGAATAATATAGAATCGTATCATTCGGATAATTATTATGATATCTATTATCATAATAATAAACCCCTCTCACTGAAGCCATTGCTGTAGGATCAGGTTTCCCAAGCTTTTGCGTTTTAATATATGCTCCATTATCTGCATTATAATATAGAAGAGATTGCCTGAAATTATCAAATATGACTAATTCCCTGCTTTGCTCATTGACAACAAAAGCATTGATATTCGTATATTCACCAGGTCCTGCTCCTTTAGCATCTATGTTATAAATGACATTGCCTTGCATATCGTAACAAATAATTCTGGAAAGTCTATCATGCACATAAATTTTCTCGTTTTTAATTTGTACTTCCTGTATGGAGGTCAGTAACGGTTCAGCAGCCAGTTGGATATAAGAAGTAGCTTCAAGGAAATTTCCTAAATTCTCAAAATTAAAGTCTTCTACTTCCACCGTTATAGTTTGTAGATTCTCTGTAGTAATGTTCCCTATTTGAGACAATCCATATTCTTTTTTATTCTTGCTTTGGCAAGAATAAAAAGAAAAAAAGAGTATTATAATATAATAGATATGTTTCATAATGGGTTACAAACTAGAATCGTTCTCCACATTGTACAGGAGTGCATGAATAAGGAACCGCACAAAACACACAAACCCTTTCTACACTACTTGTAAACCAGCCACCTCCCAACTGAAGTGTACAACGTTTCGTTTCTGGCTGTAACCAACTATCAGGTCCGGTCTCATCTTGTGCAAGAGACTCCACATTTGCCAATGTAGAATTAATAAAATCTGCCAACTCAGAGTTCTGTTTAAAATACTGTTGCATAAATGCGAACATAAAACAAATTGCAAGTAAAACAAAAACTTTCTTTTTCATAATAACTAAAATTTAAAATTAAACATTAATTCAGATATTTATCTTGTACTATGTAATAAAATTCAGTAGTCAAATCTGGTAATTCTGACATCGGAAAAAAAAGATCCTTAATATATAGTTCTCTATTCGTAACAAAATAGAAAGGCAATTCTGCCTCTTCCAATATTGGTTTTTCTATCCGAAATACCTTAGCTGTGTCAATATGATTAATGGCTACAAAAGCCTTAAAATCTCTCAAACTTTGAGTCTCAATAAGAATATTAACAGACTTCATTTTTCCCGTAATATTCTTCAATTCGGATTCAATACAGCTACTGCAATCCGAAAGAGAAAATTTATAGAAAAGCTTATATCCATCATTAAATTCGAGACTAAAAGGTCGCTTTTGCCTATCAACTATCAGATCTAAATCTTTAATTCTCTCATTAGTGTATTTATGACATTGAGTAATTGCCCAAACAGCAGAGCCCAATGCAATACTTTTCTCTAGCAGTTTCAGATTACATTCCTTTAACTTACTATTAATTTGACAGTTATTTCTAGTCATTATTATTAACCCTATTGAAAGAACAAACAATAATGTTATTAGAATATTATTCTGTTTTATTCTCATCCATTTACTATTTATTAATAACAAATGTAGGCATCTTCCCTCAATAAATAATCATTATCAAGATAGACAAATTCATTTTAATATTTATAAGACATACCATTGCATATCAATCAAATACAAGTATATCATCATAAATATGGTGGACAAATACGCCACCAAATAGTATAAACAGATACTAGTTATAATTAAAGAGAGGGAGGATTCAGAAATTCCAAATCCTCCCTCTCTTTTACAAACACCTATCAGTCCCCAAATGCTATTTTATTCTTCTCTTTCCTGATACTCCAGAATATCTCCCGGCTGGCAATCCAAAATTTTGCAAATGGCCTCCAGTGTAGAGAAACGGATAGCTTTTGCCTTTCCCGTTTTCAAAATAGATAAGTTAGCAGGTGTAATATCCACCTTTTCAGCCAGCTCTCCTAAAGATATCTTTCGTCGAGCCATCATTATATCAAGGTTTACTATAATCATATAAATCACTTTTATCAAGGTTAGGATTAAATAGTCAGGTCTTGTTCTTCCTTCATACGGATGCCTATTTTAAAAAGACAACCTATGAAAAGTATAAATACACCCAGCAAAAGATATATCATAAAAGATTCCCTACTTATTCCTTCCAAAGTGAAAATCCCTAGAATATATTGTAAGAGTCCAGCCATTTCCACTGTAACTCCAATAAAAACTATCAGATTAGCATTCCGCTTCGTAAACACTTCATTCCTCTTAACATTAGAAAGCATTATCCAAATAAAAATGCTGCATACAGCCATTGCTACTAATGTGATACTTCGGGAAAGCACCTGCCATATAAAATCATCAGTATCATCTTTTCCTAACTCATAACACAATTGCATGGTTTGAGTAAGCCATATCATAAGACAACTCGCGCAAATTACCAATAAACAAGACATTACAGTCTCCAATTCCTGCTTTCTATTTTTCTTAAATAAACTTTTCATCATATTCCTCCCTTTAAATAGTCAAGTCCTGTTCTTCCTTCATTTTCACACCTACGGCAAATATCTCGGTAAATAAAGCCAGTATCATATAGGAAAACCATGAAAAATGCAGTGTATATGGAGCCGTCACATAACCACTCAATTGAACTTGAGAAATCGCATCCCGATACTGAATATAATGCTCTACTTCCATACAAAAGCCTACAAGAATCAATGCATAGACAAAAATACGCATACGGTTTGCATTCTCACGTGTGAACACTTTACCACGACTCACAGATATCACTACCCGCATCATGCAATAAAATCCATAAAGGCCGAAAAGAGCAAAAGGAAAGATCAAGACCTTAAATGTTACTCTCCAGAAAGTGCTATCTATCTCAGTTTCCAATGATGTTATCCGATATGGAACCTTCTGTTGTATAGTAGTATTAAATAAAGAATCTGCCACTAAAGTCTCATCCGGTTTTACTGATACATCAATAGCTGAGAATTTGAATTCTGTACTATCTCCTGCCTCATTCCAGCCATCCACAAAGGCAGATGCACCATCTGACACCATATCACCAATAAAAACTATAATCACTAAGACTGCCAATATTCTAATCTTTTTCATTATTGTAATCTTTATTATATCGTTAACTCTTGTTCTTCCTTCATCTTCAGCCCAATGGCAAACACCTCTGCCACAATCAAGGCTGAAATCCCCAATACCAACGAAGTAATATGTACCATATCCGCCATGCTCAATGAATAACCCGGCACTGAAAAGACTTTTTCCACGTTATGGAAACTCAGAAACGCAAGAAGGAAGGTGCATACAAAACCGATAATAAGCAGCACTCCTAAACGCCTGAGCCGACGGACATTTTTCCAATTGAAGATATCAGATTTATTGATTGACACAATAAGGCGAATGAAAAGCACTACAGCCCAAATAATCGCAACGTAGTTCGCAATAAGAATCAAGAGAGAAATAATTCTGGACAAGACACTGGGTTGTGTATTCACACTAACAATCATTTGCCCGTAAGCAGCAGGTACGTACTCACCTGTTTTTTCATTGTAAACAGAATCAATTAAAATATCACCGCCCAAATCTTTTGGTACCAGTTGCACAACTTGTACATTGCTAATCTCCTCTTTAGCTTTTGCATCAATCTTGGAGTCAATACCTTTCTCGATCCCGGTTTTAATTCCCAAACCGACATAATAAGTAGTCTCCAAAACCGAATAACCCAGCACGAGCAATACGATCACGCAAAGAATATTCAATCTCCTTTTCATATTTCAGTAGTTGTATTAGATAATTTATAGGTATTCATCATTCTCCAGGACAATATAAACAAAAGGAAAGCAATTACGAGACCTGTCAGATAAGCTTTTTCTCCAATTAATTCACTGCTATATTCCACATCCGGGAATTTAAGAGCAAGATAAACAGAAAGGCTGTTGTTCATGATGTGAATCAGAATACAAGGTATCAGACTATGTGTCTTATAATAGATCCATGCAAGAATAAAACCGATCAGCGTAGCTCCTACCACTTGTGCCGGATTCATATGAAAGATACCGAATATCAGACCGGATATTAAGATAGCTACTACCGGGTTATACTTCTTCAGAAGAACTTTAGTGATTGCTCCACGAAACAGTAGCTCCTCCAAAATGGGTCCCAATATAGCTACACAAATAATTCCTAACCAACCGGATTGCAATAAATCAAAAGTATCGCTCAGCCAGTCAGGCAAAAATGTGAGATGGGACATTAAAAAGTCAATCAGATAAATCATGGAAATTCCCATCATAGCGCTCCAGGATAAATAAGATACAGACACTGGAGAGTATAACCTCTTATCTCCTGTCAAGTAGCCTTTTTGCCACAAATAAATCAGCATAAAAACAAATCCTACCAGCAGAGTGGGAGCCAAGGCAAATTCGCTTGCTCTGTCTACAGTACCGTATTTTACATACGCATAGATCATAGTGAATGGCCCCACTGCCAATGCCCCAAGAATTTGCATCGCCAAGTAAATAAGAGCCAGTTTTATTGCCGTTTTCATCGTTGTCGTCCTTTAGAGTTTACAAAGATATATTTTCTCTATTAAATCATCAAACGGTAGCTCCTATACCGCAAAGAACAGCCATCAACATGGAGAGGGAAATCACTAATAAAGAGATACTCATAAATGCCTTTTTCATAATCGTCAACCTTTATACGTTTTGTTATTCAATAATAATTTATCGTTTTTCGATATGCAAATAAAGAGGTATTTTTTGAAACTAACAAGTAAAACAGAAAATATTTATCGAAAAACAATAAAAAAGGTACGTTTTTCGATAATAATGCAAGAAATATAAAAGAGAAAGGGAAAATTAAAGATAACGGGAAGCCATTTCTTTATCTTTGTGAAGCTGGGCAATTAGTTCGTCTATGGAATCAAACTTCAATTCAGGACGGAGATAGCGGACAAAAGAAAGACAGATATATTGCTCGTAAATATCTGAATGGAAATTAAATATATTCACTTCAATGCTACGGTCAGTGCCGTTAGCTATTGTGGGACGATAACCAATACTGAGCATACCGCCATAAATCTGACCTGCCACAGTAACACGAACTGCATATACCCCATCAGAAGGAACCAACTTATCCGGATCATCCACCCGGAGATTTGCAGTAGGAAAACCTATTTTACGACCGACACGATAGCCACTTACTACCATACCGTTCAAGAAATAATCATATCCCAAACAAGCAGCAGCCTCCGAGACGTTACCTTCTGACAGTAATTGCCGGATAACAGAAGAACTGACCGCAACATCCTTATCTATATATGCACGTGCAAGAATAACTTCTATCCCCAACTCCTGCCCATAGCGTACATAATCATCAAAGCCTTCACTACGATTATGCCCAAAACGATGGTCGTATCCTATAACAAGAGCACGTATATTATAATGATTGTAAAGGAACAACATAAACTCCTTCGCTGAAAGGATAGCAACGTCAGGAGTAAAATCAAGCATCATGCAGTAATCCAGACCGGTTTCAGCAAGCAAGGAAACCTTTTCTTCACAAGTGGTCAGTAGTTCAGGGTGATACTCTGGCTGTACAACCTTGCGCGGATGCACAGGAAAAGTCACTACGCCCGAAGCAAATCCATGTGCAGCAGCCACTTCGCGTACCTGTTCAATCAGGTACCGATGTCCTCGATGTACTCCGTCAAAAAAGCCTATGGTAGCAACACAAGGCTGAGGAAGCACTTCCGGTATGTTACGAAGCAACTGCATTTTAACTCTCAACTTTCAATTCTCAACTAAACAAATGACTCCAGTCTTCACATGCTTTCGGCGTGTAGGTAGAAATACCCAATGTTTCCGCCACACGGCAATTCTCGGCAGAATCATCTATAAAGAAAGTTTCTTTAGGTTCTATGCCTGTTTCCTCCAACAGTTTCTCAAAAATAGCAACGTCCGGCTTCACCATCTTCATTTCATAAGAGAGGAAAATTCTCTCAAAATAATCTTCGACCCGGAAAGCCTTGTAATGGAAAGCATGTTTACACGACCACTTCCAGTGAATTTCATTGGTGTTGCTCAACAGATAGACCACATATTTCTCACGCAGTTTCAACAATAAATCCAACTTATAGGTAGGAATACTTCCCAGGAAACTATTCCAGGCTGCATCTATACGGGCATCAGTCACTACCTTCCCCATCTGTTCACGGATCGCATTCCGGAACTCCGCACTGGTAATCAGTCCTTTTTCATGCTGTAAGAAGAAACCCTGCTGATGACAAACATCGAGCATAGCCTCTACATTGGGCATGCCTAACTTTGCAAAATTCTCAATACAACGCTGGCGGTCCAAGTCAATCAATACGCCGCCAAAATCAATAATAAGGTTTTTAATTCCTTTTTCTTTCATTTTATTTCTGAGTTAAACGTCGGATGAAACGTATCGCCTCACCCACCCACAATACAAGTGAGGTGGAAGCAATAATAATCACCCAAGTGACTAAATCAAGCGGCACAGTACGGAATACGGCACCACCGAACTGTACTATAAGGAACTGCCCTACCAAGATAGCAAGTACTATCAGTTCCATACCATACGATTTGGAAATCCCTTTGAAAGCGGAGTCTGTAGTACCAAACACACGTGCATTGAAAAGGTTCCAAAATTGTAGCATCACGAAGAATGTGAAGAATATGGTCAGACGTTCCGGAGTCATGCCGCCCTCGGCATGGTTAAACCAGTACAACATTCCCATTAGTATAATAAGAAAAGCTCCCCCTACACCTAAAATATAGGAGCGCATGGCTTTCGAAATAATAAAGTCACTGCTACTGCGCGGCTTCTCTTGCATAACACTTTCGCTAGGCGGAATAGAAGCCAGAGCCAAAGCAGCAAAAGTATCCATAATAAGATTTACCCACAACATCTGAGTTACAGTAAGCGGCAATTCCGTGCCTATCAACGAACCAAGCAAAACGATAAGCAAGGCCACAAAATTAATAGTCAACTGGAAAACGATGAAACGTTGGATATTCTTGTACAGCGAACGCCCCCACATCACGGCAGTGCCGATACTATTGAAAGAATCATCGAGCAGGGTTATATCACTGGCTTCCTTGGCCACTGATGTCCCCGTACCCATAGAAAGACCTACCTGTGCATGGTTCAATGCAGGAGCATCATTTGTACCGTCTCCTGTTACTGCCACCACTGCACCTTTTTGCTGTAACAACTGCACCAGACGTTGTTTGTCTGTAGGACGCGCACGCGACATAATTTTCAGATCCATCACACGGCCGAGTGCTTCTTCATCTGTCAATTCTGCAAAAGCAGCTCCCGTAATCCGGTTACGTTCCGTATCTTCCGGTTTCCACAAACCAATCTGACGTGCTATTTCCGTAGCCGTACCCGGTGTATCTCCCGTAACAATCTTGATATCGATACCGGCAGACTGACATTTTGAGACAGCCGCAGGCACATCCTGACGAATAGGATCACTGATAGCGACCACACCCAGGAATGACAAATCATGATCGGCAACCAATTCCACACAATCCCTTGTATCCGTATCTTCTACGACTTTGAAAGCAAAACCAAGGGTACGCATCGCCATGTTCTGATAACCCAGCAATTGTTTTTCTACCGTAGAGCGATACTCTACCGCATCTACCCGTTTGCCATCCAGAATCACATCCTTACATTTGCCTAAAACAATCTCAGGAGCACCCTTCACGTACAATACTTTCTTACCCAGCAAAGGAGATTTCACCAAAGTCGCCATAAATTTACGTTCGGTGGAGAAAGTCAACTGATCCACAACCGGAGCATTCTCACGCAAATCCAGATAATCCCGATTTCTGCTATTCAACCATAAAAGCAAGGCCACCTCGGTCGGATTTCCTACTCCTTTCGGTTTTTCACCTTCGGCTATCTCTTCCAGAAAAGCTGTAGAATTGGTACTGATACCTTCTACCACCAGTTTGCTGATATCATCTTCACCGACTTCTCCGCCATTTTTCAGACCATAGAAGCTCGGCTCATAAACTTGCATCAGATTCTGAGTCAATGTACCCGTCTTATCCGTACAAATCACCGTAATTGCCCCCATCGTCTCGCAAGCATGCATTTTACGAACCAGATTATTGGTAGAAAGCATACGGCGCATATTCAGTGCAAGACTGAGCGTCACACTCATCGGCAACCCTTCGGGCACTGCAACCACAATCAGGGTTACTGCCATCATAAAGTATTGCAGAGTAGCTTTCAAAGCCGGAAGCCAGTCTGCAAAAGTATGGAAGGTTGAGAAAGGATATATCAGTATGACATCTTTAATAAAGAAAATGGCAAATGCCAATCCCGCTACAGAGAAACCGATCTTACCAATCAGATTGGCAAGTTTGGTAAGCTGTATGTTCAGCGGAGTAGGTTCTGTACTCTGCTCCGTACTCTGTCGGGCCACTTTTCCAATTTCCGTATCATCGCCCACGCTGAGCACCCGCATTGTTCCATGTCCGTCCACGACGGTAGTACCACGCAGCACACGATTGGAAGCATAGGTAGCTTCTTCATCAAAATCCGCTTCTACAGTCGTCTTATTTATAACGGGCTCACCGGTCAGATTTGATTCGTTAACCTGCAAAGATATGGCTTCCAGCAGTTCACCGTCAGCAGGTATTTCTTCTCCTGTTTCCAGGACAATAATATCTCCTACCACCACATCTTTCCGAGGTATTTCCTGCACACGACCATTACGGATAACTTTCACCAAAGTTTCCTCATTTACCGCATTCAGCAGATCGAATTTTTTATTAGCGTCATATTCAAAGAAGAAACCTATTCCCGTAGCCAGCAATATAGCGGCAATAATACCGATTGTCTCGGCATATTCATTCTCTACAACCGAGATGATCAGAGAAAATAGTGCAGCCACTAAAAGCACCCTGACAACAGGATCCTCAAACTTTTCAAGATATAACTTCCATAGGGAGGGACGCTTGGGGGGCGTTAACAGATTGACTCCGTACTTTTCGCGGCTTTTACTTACTTCGTCATCAGTAAGTCCGCCATGATAAAAATCATCCTTCATTGCAGTCATGCAAATTGTTAGCTTTAATTAAGAGCCGCAAAAATACAATATTAATTTGGAGATAGCGAATGTTATTAAATCTTTTTATAAGTTAGTCTTGCCATCAATCTCCGTGCCTTGCTCCTTTATCTGACGTCCATTAATCGGAAGGATAAACCAGAACGTGGATCCCTTACCATATTCAGATTCTACGCCAATCTTTCCACCCAACTTACGAATTATCATTTCGCAGATAGCCAGCCCCAGCCCGGTACCTTTTTTATTTTGCTCTACCCGGACAAAGCGTTCAAAAATATGATTTACCTTATCTTCCGGAATACCGCTCCCACTATCTTTCACATAGAAGTAGAGACCTTCAGCACAACGGTTATACCCAAAAATGATGCTGCCCTCATCTGTAAATTTCACAGCATTGGTCATGAAATTGGAGATTACCTGTTGCAAACGATTTCTGTCTGTATACATAATACATTCTTCAGAAGGCGTTTCCCTGATAATCTGAATAATGGCAGATTTATCTTCCAATCTCATACGGAACAACTGCTCTATGTCAAACATCAGCTGCTTGACATCCACCTCCGAGAATGTAAATTCCAATGTACCTGCTTCTATTTTAGAAAGGTCAAGAATATCAGCAATCAACTGCTGCAACAACTCGTTGTTAGAATGCACTATTTCCAGAAACTGCGCCTTCTCTTCTTCCGTACCGGCAGAAGCCAGCAATTCGGAGAAACCGACAATGGCATTCAACGGTGTACGTATTTCATGACTCATATTCGCAAGAAAGGCAGATTTGGAGCGATCCGCATTCTCCGCTTTTTCGCGGGCTCTGTTCAAATCCGCTTCTGCTTTCTTCAGTTGGGTTATATCATGCACAGTAATTACCATCCCCTCCTTATCGTCTATTTCCATGTATTCACCGGAAACATACGTATCACATTCCGCTACCTCACCTCTCCTATCCCGTATATCGAGTATAGCTTCCAAATCCGTGAAACTACTTTTAGCACGAAATGTCTCCTCAATCTTCTTTCGGATAGGACAACTGCCGCAAAGCTCATGTGTTCCACAACCGCCTTCGGCAGACAATGCATTGTTACAACGCAATAGATCGCCTACACGAACCAGCCTGCCTTCCGGTTTACGAGCTTTGGTGATATCATAGTAATTTGTCCGGGTAACAACAAAATCCCTATCTATTAAAAGAATAAAAGCATGGACATTTTGCAAAATAGAACGAAACAGTTCTTCGGAACCCCGCAATGCTTTCCTGGCATTTCCTGCTTTAAGTAACAGGCGCCTACTTCTACCGAGTTCAAATACATATAACAACAGTACCCCTACAAGCACCGCCATACCGACTAAAATTAATGTCGTCATAAAGAGTTCATTTACAATAAATATGAAACAAATATATCTCTTTCAGATCAAAACCGGAAACAAAAAGGCGGGATTTATTGTTATTTATACAGAAAACCTAAAAAATAGTTTTATGGACAAGTACATTTGCACCGTTTGTGACTACGTTTACGACCCTGAATTGGGCGATCCGGAAAATGGTATCGAGCCGGGAACATCGTTTGAAGACCTTCCTGAAGATTGGGTTTGCCCACTATGCGGAGTTGGAAAAGAAGAATTTGAGAAAGCGTCCTAAGACGCTTTCTTTTCTTTTACATCACTGCTTGCTTCCACTACATTCACCACATAATCACCCAGCTTTTCGCACTCTGCTATAATATCCATATAGTAAACGCCCATCTGATAATCATATTCTTTATTATTTACATCCAGAATATTCTGATTCTTCAGTTGATTGCGATAATTATTAATTTCATTCTCAATATTGAATGACTTATTCACGTCAATACTTTGGTGATCGGAACGTTCCACTACAACAATCATCTGTGCCAACGCATCATCCGTCAGTTTCATCATAAAGTGAATATGATCATATTGCTTTTCTGTGAAGTCCTGATTGGTCTGACGCTTACGGTTGACGGTACGCGCAAGATTATAGCAACTGTCACCGATACTCTCTATTTCCGTCACTTCACGGAGCATGGCACGAATTTGGAGCTTACTCTCCGAGCTCAAACGCCCGTCGGACACTTGGTTCAGATAATTGGCTATCTCCAACTCCATATTATCGCTGATATTCTCATATTTTTCGATACGGCTGAACAGCTTATTATAATCATCGTCTTTATCCGTATGCAGCAAGTCCTGCACCATATTGAACATACGATGAGTACGCTCTGCAAACAGGTGAATTTCCTTGCGTGCCTGCAATATGGAAAGTTCCGCCGTAGAAAGCATACCACCGGAGATGAAACGGAGTCTATATTCCTCGTCGGCTTCCTTCTGTGGAATAATGGCGCAAACCGTACGTTCTATCAGCTTTACAAACCAGATCAGCAGCAATACATTACAGATATTAAAGCAAGTGTGGAAAGCCGATAACTTAAATGAAACAGCTACCGCGGGATCTTTTGTTCCCATCACGTTTTCCACAAACCAGGATACAGCACTCGTAAACGGAGTGAAAAGACAAAGCACCCAGATAACGCCGAAGACATTGAATACCAAGTGAGCCAATGCAGCTCTCCTCGCCTGCGTATTACCGGTTAAAGCGGCAAGATTGGCGGTAATGGTAGTACCGATATTCTCTCCCAATACCAATGCAGCCCCCAGTTCAAAACTAATCCATCCATTGGCACACATGATAAGCGTAATGGCCATCGTTGCTGCCGACGCCTGCACAACCATAGTCAAAATAGTACCGATAAACACAAACAACAGAATAGAAATATATCCCATATCGGTATAGCTTTGCACAAAAGCCAACATTTCCGGATTCGCTTTCAAATCCGGCGCATTGGATTGCAGCATGGAAAGCCCCATAAAGAGGAAAGAAAAACCGAAAATGAATTCACCGATAGACTTACGATGACTTTTTTGAGAGAAGAGAAGAGGAATACCAAAGGCAAGCAGAGGAAGTGCGAAAGCGGCTATATCGACTTTGAAGCCTAATGCCGAAATAATCCATGCTGTAACGGTAGTACCGATATTAGCTCCCATAATTACGCCGATGGATTGGGATAAAGTCAACAGTCCGGCGTTTACAAAACTCACTACCATAACGGTAGTTGCGGAAGAGGATTGAATCAGTGCTGTGATCAGCACACCCGTCAGTACTCCGGTTACCCGGTTGGTAGTCATTGCCGTTAGAATTTTCCGGAGCCTGTCACCGGCAAACTTTTGAAGTCCTTCACTCATTATCTTCATTCCGTACAGGAATAATGCCAGTGAGCCAAGCAGCTTTAAAAAATCATAAAAAGAATATTCCATCTTTAATTAATTAGAAGGTTTTATGCCACATCTGTTATTATATCTATATTTAACGTATTAATCACCTAAAAAGGAGACGTCATGAAACACATGTTACAAATTTGTTGCAAAAATAATAATATTTCTAAAGAATTCCCCATCGGGAGTTCACTTTTGGATATTTATTACGGTTTTAATCTTAATTTTCCCTATCAGGTTGTCAGTGCGAAAGTTAATAACCGTTCCGAAGGACTGAACTTCCGGGTATACAATAATAAAGATGTAGAATTCCTCGACATACGCGACTCTTCCGGTTTGCGAACGTATGTGCGCAGTCTTTGCTTTGTACTGTACAAAGCCGTCAACGAATTGTTTCCGGACGGCAAACTATTTGTAGAGCACCCTGTATCCAAAGGCTACTTCTGCAACTTGCGCATTGGACGCGCAATTACGCTGGAAGATGTATCCGCCATTAAAAAGCGCATGCAGGAAATCATAGACAAAAACATCACATACCGCCGCACGGAATGCCACACTACCGAAGCTGTGCGCATCTTTAATGAACGGGGAATGACAGACAAAGTAAAGTTGCTGGAAACTTCCGGCTCTATCTATACCTATTATTACTCATTAGAAGATACGATTGATTACTATTATGGTAACCTACTGCCCAGCACCGGTTTTATCTGGCTGTTCGATATTGTGAAATATTACGATGGGCTGTTGCTTCGCATCCCCAACAGACAAAATCCCAATGTATTGGAAGAAGTGGTCAAGCAGGAAAAAATGCTCGATGTCTTCAAAGAACATCTCCGTTGGAACTACATCATGGGGTTGGGTAATGTAGGAGACTTCAATCTTGCCTGCGAACAAGGACATGCCACTGACCTTATCAATGTGGCCGAAGCACTGCAGGAAAAGAAAATAGCCCAGATCGCCGACGATATCTACCACCGGGGCGAAAATGGAAATCGGGTAAAACTGGTACTTATCTCCGGTCCGTCATCTTCGGGTAAGACCACTTTCAGCAAACGTCTTTCCGTACAGCTTATGACGAACGGACTTCGTCCATATCCTATAGCTTTGGATAATTACTTTGTGAACCGGGAAGATACCCCAAGAGATGCTAACGGTGATTATGATTACGAATCACTTTACGCACTCGATCTCAAAAAATTTGAGGAAGACCTGAAAGCTCTGTTGAGAGGTGAAGAGATAGACTTACCAAGCTTCAACTTTACCACCGGGCAACGTGAATATAAGGGTGATAAGTTGCGGATAAATGAGCATACCATCCTTATTCTGGAAGGTATCCATGCATTGAATCCAGAACTCACCCCGCAAATACCGGCAGAAAATAAATACAAAATCTATGTGTCCGCCCTGACTACTATTTCTTTGGACGATCACAACTGGATTCCCACAACGGACAACCGTTTGTTACGCCGTATTATCCGCGATTTCAACTACCGTGGTTACTCGGCACGGGAAACTATTTCCCGCTGGCCCAGTGTACGAGCCGGAGAAGACAAATGGATCTTCCCTTATCAGGAGAATGCCGATGTGATGTTCAACTCGGCACTGCTGTTTGAGTTTGCCGTACTGCGCTGTCATGCCGAACCCATACTGACCAGTGTGCCACGCAACTGTCCGGAGTATGCCGAAGCGTACCGTTTGTTGAAGTTCATTAAATATTTTACACCCATACAAGACAAAGAAATACCGTTTACCTCATTATTACGTGAATTTTTAGGCGGAAGTAGTTTCAAATACTAAAAGATTATTTTACTTTTGCTTGCAAATTCATATAAATAGTTATGCTCATGAAACAATTTGCTTTCATTCTATCTCTCGTATTGTGTTTAAGCACAATGACTCTCGCGCAAAACACCAGCCGCGCCGATGAGCTAATGCAACAGGCACAAACTAACCTGAAACAAAAAGAATATATTAAAGCCCGTTACCTTTTCCTGCAAGCTTACAATGCTTTCTCTTCACAAGAGAAGTACGACAAGGCTGTAGAGTGCGGTATTAACGCCAGCGCCCTCTATCATCGGGAAAACTATTATAAGGAAGCTTTCGAGCTGTTGCGCGGTGCGGAACTGCTGGTTACAGGAGGCGAACAGAAAAGTGGCAAGGCTATGCCGGAACTGCGTTTCCGTATCAATAAAGAGCGCCTGCAAATGTATATCAACCTTAAGAACCCTGCCCGAGCCAAAGAGCAGCTGACCAAGCTGGAAGAAACAGCTAAAGTTGTCAAAAACGACTCCCTTAATAATGATTTGCTCTACACTCAGGCCAATTATTATTATACTTTCGGCATGAACTCGCAGGGAGATGCCTATATCAACCGCCTGATCGGTCAATATAAGGAACAGAAAAACTACGCCAAAGTAGACGAGTCTTATAAGACATTGATCGACATTGCCCGCAAAGCAAATAATGCCGGACTGGTGGCCCGCACTTACGACAAGTACATTCTTTGGACGGATTCAGTGAAAGCACTTACCGCCCAGGATGAACTCAATGTTCTGAAACGGAAATATGACGAGAGCCTGCAAACTATCGAAGAAAAAGACAACTCTCTCTCCGCCAAACAGTACATCATCATTGGTCTTTGTATTCTCGCCGGACTCCTTGCTGCTGTATTAGTACTGGCAGGTATCGTATTGTTGCGTTTCGTCCTCCTTACCCGGAAACAAAAGAAAGCCATCCAGATAGCGAACGAACACAATGAACTGAAAACCCAGTTTATCCAGAATATCTCAGCACAAATGGAGCCAACTCTGAACACTCTGGATGCAACGCAACCGGGCGTTCGTGCCCTAAAGGGGTTTGCAGAACACATCCAAGAGCTGTCCGATCTGGAGAATACGTTAGCAGAGACTTACGAAATGCGTGAAATCAACATCAATACTTTCTGCGAAAGTGTTATGGATAAGATTAAAAGCGGCTTGAAACCAGACATAACTACCGCCGTCAATGCACCGAAACTCAGTGTGAAAACGAATCCGGAACAACTTGAACGCATTCTTCTCCACCTGCTGAACAACGCCGCCGAGTTTACTCCCGAAGGCGGCAAAATCTGGCTGGACTTCAAAAAACGTGGAGCACATACTCATCAGTTCATCATAAGCGATACAGGAACCGGCATTGCCGAAGAAGAGCAGGCAGACCTGTTCAAGCCTTTCACCAAAGTGAAAGACCTTACAGAAGGTGACGGTTTAGGACTACCTATCTGTTCTCTAATTGCTACTAAAATGAATGGTAACCTGACGTTGGATAGCAGTTATACCAAAGGTTGTCGTTTTGTTCTGGAACTGCATACCTAATAAAAAACATACCTAAAATCAATAGCCCCTATTTCCGGATTATTCTCCGAAATAGGGGCTATTGATTTTCCAAATCGACATTACATTGTTTTATCATTAGAAACGGGTACTTTTGCAAGCTGCAACAACAAATGATAAATCAATGAAATCCAAGTTCTTAGCCATACTATTATTTACATCTTGTATAATAGCAGCTTGTACTCGTTCCAGTCTGAACACCCAACTTGTACAAGCCGATTCTCTCATACAAAAGCTTCCAGACAGTGCCTTACACTTTTTACAAAGCATTCAGTCGAAAGAATTTCATTCAGCAGCCGACCGCGCATATTATGCACTATTATTGACGCAAGTCAAAGATAAGAATTTCATTCTGCAAACTGAAGATTCTCTGATACGTATTGCAGTGCAATACTATGATTCTACTAAAAATACAGCCATGCAGGCAAGGGCACATTATTATTTAGGATGCATTTGGAGAAACAAAGACGACCATCCGGAAGCCTTAAAAGAATTCTTTAAAGCAATAACTTATTCAAAAAAAGTCTTTGACAATAGTTTATCTGGGCATATATACAACAATATAGCCTATTTATACTATTTACAAAGATTAAATGGACAGGCCGATTCAATCTATCAAATAGCAGAAAAATTAGCAATAGTGGAGAAAGACTCCATTCTTTGGGCTGACGCACTATCCCAACGAGGAATGATAGGTATAAGAAAAGGAAAAGAGTGCTATCAAGAAGCAGAACAAAAAATACTCCATGCTTTCAATATTTCATGCAATATAAACCAAAGAAATATGATAGCTAAAACAGCTTATTCATTAAGTCTGCTATATGGACGCATGAATATGGGAGAAAAAGCTGTTGAATTCGCGAAACTCAATATCAGCAATCAATATAATTCAAATGCATTGGACAGGGCTTATTTAGTTTTAGGTGATGCATATTATAAAATATCCCAATATGATTCCGCCTCAATTTATTTAAATAAAAGCCTTTATAGCGAAGACTACTATACCAAAGCAGGCGCTTATATGCGTTTAGCCGATATTGCCAAAAAGCAGGGACAATTAGAAAAAGCACTTGAAATGGAAAGAAAATATTCTTCTTATCTGGATAGTGCCCAGCAAAAACAACAAAGTGCCGAAATCGTCACAACTGAGAAAAATATACTAATACAGCGTAAACAATCAGAGTTCAAAGCAAATTTAGGCCAAGTTTATTATTATATAACCGCAGGAATTACAATCTTCTTGGCATTATTCCTCGTATTATGGAAAAGATACAAAAAAGAAATAATCAACTTCAAACAGAAAGAAATAGAACTGAACAAGAAGACAGAAGAGCTACTTCAAAAGAAAAATGAGCAAATCAGTTTTCTACAAAAAGAAATAGAACTACATAACTATAGTCAAACAGAAAAGCAAACCCTAAAGGAGGAGTTACATACCTTAAAAACAGAACGCCAAGTATTGCTTAAAGAATCTTATGAGCATTCTGAAGTATATGTAAAAATGAAACGAATCATCCAATCATATAAAAAAACAGATAAATCGAGCGAACATTTCGATGAAGAAGATTGGAAGCAACTAATTGCAGAAACCGATATACGCTGGAATGATATAACTATTCGCTTGGCCACAAGATATCCATTATCGCAAGATGAAATACATCTCTGTTGTCTGTATCTGACAGACATACCTACCAGTCATCTCAGATATATAATGGAATGTAGCAGGGATGCCATATATAAAAAGACTAAGAAAATATTGGAACAGAAAATGAAATGTGCCGATAAATCAACATCACTTCGTGATATTTTAGAGAAACTACTATAAAAATAAGAGTAAATTCCAGATAATAAAGCCTTTTTCCTACATTTCTACACTTTTTATACACTTTCATTGAATAAATTCTCTCTAAATTTGCCACCGTCATAACAAATTAAAAGTATATCTTATGAAAAAGTTATTATTTGCATTTTTCGTGTTAACTGTAGTATTGGGTAGCACTACATTGCAAGCCCAGGATCGTTTTTCATTTGCCGATGATGATGAAAGGGAGATTCCACTAGACCCCGTAGGATCTAAAGAAGGTGGTCCTATAGCCCGGAGCATCATCATCCAGCCCGCCAGTGCCTATGTTAATAGTGATATAGTCACTGTAGTTTTCAACAAGGATTTTCCTTCTGCAAGCATTACCATTACAAATGTTTCTACAGGAGCAGTCGTTTATTCTGAGACTTATTCCATGCCTACACTTATTACAATCAATGTAAGTGCAGAAAATTCCGGAGAGTATCAGATAGAGATTGTATCAGATGAAATTCGCTTAAGCGGATCTTTCGCTCTCTAACAAAGAACCTAACCTAAACTTTAACTATAAATTTAGACTATGCTGGGAGATGATTATGCCACCAGTGAAGTAGTCCATCACTTTTTACGGTCATTGACCGTAAAAGTGAGCAGGACTACTATATGCCGTCTGCTCGACAATCCGTTGGGCAACACCATGCAAGGCATTAGTGACGCCTTAGATGCACTTCATGTAAAGAACGTCGTTTACCAACTTCAACCCCAATATCTGGAGAAGCTGCACGGCCCGTTCATTACCCAATTGGA
>NZ_CABJDN010000014.1:0-145201 GCF_902364365.1 Bacteroides intestinalis
AATAGAATATAGACCGGATACAGAAAGAAAGAAAATCTATGAAATACTTTATAGAAGGTATCTTCAATTAGCGAGAAACGCAGAAATTATCAATCATACAAACCATTAATCTATTAAATCATGAAAATCAAATCTTTAATTTTAAGTGCCTTATGCTTGGCCACAATGAGTGTTTATGCCCAGAATTTCAATGGACTTGACATGAATATGGGCAATTTGTATCGTTTATCTAATGCGAAGACACGTTCTATCAGTCCTGAAAACTTTACTGGTGAAAAAGGTAAAGGTGGTATGGCTGATCCGGTGAAAGATAAGGATAAGCCCAATCAAGCTAATGCGCACCATGCGGCCAAGACATTGGGGCAAGGTTGGAAAGTGAACCCTTATGTGAATATTGCTCCTAATGAGACTTTTACATTGGCTGAAATAGAAGGACCCGGTGCTATCCAACAGATATGGATGACTCCTACGGGTGAGTGGCGTAAGACAATAATCCGGTTCTATTGGGATGATGAAAAGGAACCTTCTGTGGAATGTCCCATAGGCGACTTTTTCTGTAGTGGCTGGGGAGTCTATTCTCCGTTGTCTTCATTGGCTGTATGCGTGAATCCAGGCAGTGCATTCAATTGTTACTGGCAAATGCCTTTCCGCAAGAAATGCAGAATTACAATGGAAAACATAGATCCGAATAATGAAATGCGGGTTTATTATCAGATTAACTATACATTGACAGAAGTTCCTGAAGATGCAGCTTACTTTCATGCACAATTCCGTCGTTCAAATCCTAACATGACTTCAGATCATGTGCTGGTTGATGGAATCAAAGGTAAAGGTCAATATGTAGGAACATACATGGCGTGGCAGGTTAACAACAGTGGCTGGTGGGGTGAAGGAGAAATCAAGTTCTTCATGGATGGCGATAAAAAGTTCCCGACTATCTGCGGAACCGGTACTGAAGACTACTTCTGTGGCTCTTATAACTTTGAGAATAAAACAACCCGCCAATATGAGGAGTTCTCTACACCTTATGCCGGACTTCACCAGATTATACGTCCTGACGGAGTATACCGTTCTCAACAACGTTTTGGTATGTATCGCTGGCATATCCTCGATCCCGTTCGTTTTGACAAGGATCTGAAAGTTACTATCCAGGATCTCGGATGGCGCAACGATGGACGCTATCTTGATCAGAAATCAGATATCTCTTCTGTTGTATTCTGGTATCAATCTGAGCCGCATGCAAAATTCCCGGCATTACCTTCGGCTGATGATTTGGAGGTTGTCAGACCTTTCTGAAACGAAGATAACCAGAGACAAATAACAACTTAATTTATCCACCTTATTACTTTAAGTCTATGCCTAAATTTAATCAAAAACGGATTATTTCCGGAACAATGCGGCTGATAACAATGGTATGTATGCTATGTATGTGCCAATTTATCACTGCACAGATAAAGAATTTTCAGGGTGTCGTAAAAGACTCAAAAGGAAACACTTTACCGGGTGTTACTATTTTGGAAACTGGTACTACGAACGGTGTTTCAACAGATGTTGATGGACATTTTGAAATCAAAATGAATCCGGGTAACACATTAACAGTGAGTTATATCGGTTATGTGACACGTACTATTCAGACGAATGCAAATACTACTTCCCTTAATATTATTCTTGAAGAAGATGTCTTCCTGTTGGATGATGTTGTGGTAGTAGGTTACGGTTCAATGAAGAAGGGAGAGGTTACAAGTGCCATTACTTCGGTGAAAAAGGATAACTTCCTTGCTGGTATGGTAAAGAGCCCTGAGCAGCTGCTACAGGGTAAAGTAGCCGGCTTGCAACTCTCCAATTATACAGGTGACCCGGTTCTGGGACTTGAAATGACGATTCGTGGTGTAAATTCATTATCTGGTAATACCAGTCCTCTGATTGTGATCGATGGTATTCCTGGAGGCAGCATGACAGCTATTTCAAGTGAAGATATTGAATCTATCGATGTATTGAAAGATGGTTCGGCTGCAGCAATCTACGGTACACGGGGTACGAATGGTGTGATTGTAATTACAACCAATCGTGCCAAGGCAACCAAGATGTCATTGGAATATAATGCATCCGTATCATTTGAAACAATTTCCAAACACGCAGATATGTTGACCGCAAATGATTATCGTCGCTTGAAGGATGATCCGGATTTTCCGGGAATTCAGGATGAGGGAACTACGACAGACTGGGTAGACGCTATAAGTCGTACAGCCGTTAGCCAGAATCATTTTCTTTCTTTGAAGGGGGGAAATGCACAATCCAATTATGTGGCTTCTATCGATTACCGGAAACGTGAGGGCGTTATAAATAAAACGGATCGTGAGTCCATTACTGCAAAGATTGGATTAAATCATAATATGTTCAATGATAAACTACGCTTTCAACTGAATATCAATGACAGTTATGTTACACAACAACGTGCATGGTATGCTGCATACCTGAATGCTTTATTGGAAAATCCAACCCGTCCTATTTATGATGAAAATGGAAATTATACTGAATATAAAGTTAATCTGAAGCCTTATAACCCTGTTGCGATGATTAATGAAGAATATGACAAAGAGGGATATAACCAGCTGATGATGAGTGGTAAAATGACTATTTCTCCCATTGAAGGACTTAATTTGAGCGTTATGGGAGCTCTCCAGCGCTTTGACCGTATGGAAAATAAGAGCAATACCTTTAAGCACATGTCTACTGTTGTTAACGGTGATTATGGGAATGTATGGAATTGGGCTGATAATACCTTGCAGAAAACTTTGGAACTGGTAGGTGATTATACTAAATCCTTTGGAGTGCATAATATGGGTGTAATGGCAGGTTACAGTTATCAGGATGATGATGACAAAGGTATATATCAATGGGCAAAGGATTTTCCGACCGATATGTTTGGTCCCTGGAATATAGGTTCAATGAATGATATGAAGGATAATAAGGCAGCTATGACCAGCTATAGGAATACGCATAAACTTATTTCATTCTTTGGTCGTGTGACTTATAATTATGATGAGAAGTATATGTTCATGGCCAGTTTACGCCGGGAAGGCTCCTCTCGCTTCGGTGATAATCATAAATGGGGATGGTTTCCTGCTGTATCGGCTGGTTGGCGTCTTAGTAAGGAGAACTTCTTGAGAGATGTGAAATGGCTGGATGATCTAAAGTTCCGTGTCGGTTATGGTGTTACGGGTAACGAAGTAAATGCAAATTTGCTGTCAATGTACTTGCTGGGTTATGGTGGTTATGCCTATATCAATGGCAAATGGACACAGGGAGCTGCCCCCTATCAGAATCCTAATCCGGATCTGAAATGGGAGACAAAGAGTGAACTGAATTTAGGACTTGATTTCTCGTTCCTGAAAAACAGGCTCTCAGGTTCTATTGATGTATATCACCGTGTGACTTCTGATTTGCTTTCTACTTATGAAGTTCCTACTCCCCCTTATATTGTATCGAGCATGATGGCAAACGTGGGTAAAATAAGGAATCGTGGTATTGAATTGCTATTGAGTGGTACAGCTATTCAGATAAGAGACCTGAGATTCGACATTACAGGAACTTTTTCCTATAATAAAAATAAGATCGTATCTCTGTCCAATGGTCTTTATCAAAAGGATTACTGGTATGCAGGTGCTACAGGTTCGCCGATACAGACACATACACATATCGTGAAGGAAGGTGATCCGGTGGGTAATTTCCATGGTTTCCAAACGCATAGCCTTACTTCTGACGGACTATGGATGGTTTATGGTGCTGATGGCGAGCCAAAGTTATTGACAGATGCTAATGATGGTGATAAGCGGGTCATTGGTAATGGTATTCCGACGACGTATGGTAGTCTTAATCTGGCTTTGAATTATAAGGGTTTCGATGTATCTGTAATGTTCCGTGGTGCTTTCAATTTCCAGGTTCTCAACCGTCAACGGATGCATTGGGAAACAACGGCACGTATTGGTGAAGGAAATCTGCCAAGTTCCGTTCTCAATAAGCCATTTGGCAGTAACTCATATGTGAAGGGGGCTCCTGCCATGCAGAGTTACTATGTGGAAGATGGTGATTATGTAAAATTGGATAATGTAAATATCGGTTATACGCTTAATCTTAAGAATCAGAATATTATTCAGCGTCTTCGCTTGTATGTTGCTGGAAATAATTTACTTACTATGACTGGTTACAAAGGATTGGATCCGGAAGTAAGCATTAAAGGGCTTGCACCGGGTGTCGAAGGTTCCGGTTCGGGAGAACTTTATCCTACTACGCGCCAGTTCACTATTGGTTTAAATCTTTTGTTTTAACCTTTAAAATTTATAGCAATGTTTAGAAAACAATATATTATCGCAGCACTTCTTACCGTTGCTTCGGTATTTAGTGGTTGCACTAATCTGGATGAGGATGTTTTCAGCAGCATTCCGGAGAATGATTTCTATAAGACAGAATCAGAATTCCTGGCTGCTATGGTTCCGGTTTATTCAAGTATGCGTGCTATGACTGATTGGCAGAATTGGTGGGATTTGGAAGAAACGACCGATGTATGTGTTACTCCTGTCAAAAATCATGGTCTGTGGTATGATGGTGGTATCTATATTCGTTTGCATCAGCACTCGTGGACGGAAGAAGATCCGCATTTAAATGCTATTTGGAATGTGTTGTATGCGGGCGTTTCAAGTGCTAATCGCGTACTTTATCAATTTGAGAATTCTTCAATAGAAATACCGGCTAAGAAAAACTACATTTCAGAGTTGAAGGTGGCACGTGCATTCTATTATTATTTGTTGCTCGAAGCCTTTGGGAATATACCTATTATCGATCGTTTTGATGTACCTGACGGTTATCTTCCCGCAACAGAGTCACGTGCTAAAGTTTTCCAATTTGTAGAGACGGAATTGAAAGATAATATCGATAATCTGAGTGAAGACAGATTGAATACTTACGGACGTTTCAATAAATGGAATGCAAAAATGCTGCTTGCACGTATGTATCTGAATGCTGAAGCCTGGATAGGTACGCCAAAGTATAGTGAATGTGAAGCTTTATGTGATGAGATTATACTTGCAAATAAGTACAGGCTAGATGGTGATTATTCACTGCCCTTCTCTACCAACAATGAATTGAGTAATGAGACTATGTTTGTTATCCCGTTTGATGAAACGAAATCCGGCGGACAGATATATATGTGGGCACGTAAAACGTTGCATTACTCACAAATGCAGACCTTTAGCCTCCAGTCTACTTGGCTTGACGGTGGTTGTCTGGGGGTTCCTACTTTCTTTGATAACTATATAGAAGGTGATGAGCGTCTGGAGAAAACGTGGCGTATGGGGCAACAATATGCTCTCGACGGTACTCCGTTATGGACAAACGGTTGGTGTGGTGATCCGCAAATGTTGCTTAGCTATACCAGAGAGGTTACTAATATCAGTGGTGATGCTACTATGTATCAGGGTTATCGCTTTGGTAAATATGAAATTAAGGTAGGTGCTACTGGTACTCCGGACAATGATTATGTCATTATGCGTTATGCTGAGGTACTTATGACAAAGGCAGAGTGTATTCTTCGTACGGGAGGTAATCCGCAGGATGCAGCAGATTTAGTGAATGAAGTGCGCAGAAGAAACTTTGATACAACCAATGAGTTGACTGGTTCCGATCTTGCAGCTACGATAGCTTATAATGGAGTTTCTGTAAAATATGGTCGTTTGCTTCAGGAATTGGGTGTTGAGTTTGCATTGGAAGGTTTACGTCGTAGTCAGTTGATACGTTTTGATGATAATTTTACAAAAGGTACTTGGTGGGAACATACGCCTACCAATGATACCAAACGTAATCTGATGCTGATTCCATTTGACCAATTGCAGCGTAACTCCAATTTGGTACAAAATCCGAAATAATAAACAATATCCGGTCAGAGGGCAGTCAGAGTGCATTGACTGGATACTTTAATTATCATATAACAATGAAAAAACTCTTGATTTTATGTGCCGTCCTATTCTGCTTTATGCACGTTTCGGCACAACAGAACCTATCAATATCATCACCTGACGGGAAACTTAAATTCTCATTAAAAGTTACTCCGGAGAATATTTCTTATGAAGTTAATTACAAAAAACAGCCATTGGTGGAGAATTCTTCGTTAGGATTCAGTTTCGACAACGGTGAGTTTGGCAGTAATCTGAAGGTGGGTAAAGTACGGAGGAAATCTATTGATGAAACTTATGAATTGGTAGTCGGAAAGGTGAGCACGGCACGAAACCATTGTAATGAAATGGTGGTACCTTTACAGGAGAAAGTATCTCCGGGAAGGTTGATTAATCTTGTGGTACGGGCTTTTAACGATGGAATAGCTTTCCGCTATGAGTTTCCTGAACAGGAAGGATGGAACTCCTATGTCATGTACGATGAGAAAACTCAATTCAGGTTAAGCGGAAATCCGATGGCATTACTGATGTATTTACCTGGGTATATCAACACACACGAAGGGGTTTATACACATACAGGATATGATAAAATAGCTAAAAAGCGCCTTATTGAAATGCCTGTTACCCTGGAGTTTGAGAATGGTGTATTTATGTCAATCACAGAGGCGGCTATTCGTGATTATGCAGGTATGTATCTGGTGAAGGAGAAGGATGCTTTTGCAGGTAAACTCTCACCACGTCTTGGACAAGAGAAGATTAAAGTGGAAATCAATGAATTCCCACATCGTACTCCCTGGCGTGTTATTTCTGTTTCCGACCGCATAGGCGGACTTCTTGAAACGAATATCCTTACCAGCCTGAATGAACCCTGTAAGATAGAAGATACCTCATGGATTAAGCCTTGCCGCACTACATTTACCTGGTGGAATGGTAATGTGGTGCCTGATAGTACATTCTCTCCTGGTAATAACTTTGAGACGAATAAGTATTATATAGATTTTGCAGCTCGTAACGGACTGGATGCTCATGGCATTTATGGATATGCTGAGACCCCATGGTATTATGATGATAACTTTAATTTCGGTTGGGCTGGTCCCAATGCTGATATTACTCGTCCGATACCTTGTTTGAATATGCCCCGTATTGCTGATTATGCAAAGAGTAAGGGAGTGGGAATACATTTGTGGGTACATTGGCGCCCTCTATATGATAAACTGGAGGAGGCTTTTGCACTTTATGAAAAATGGGGTGTAAAAGGGTTGATGGTTGATTTTCTGGATCGTGATGATCAGGAAATGATATGTATTCAGGAAGATATCCTGAAAGCGGCTGCTAAACATCGTTTATTCATTCAGTTCCATGGTTCCAGTAAGCCTTCAGGACTTACACGGACCTATCCCAATGAATTTACTCGTGAAGGTACGCTTAATTATGAAGTTTGCAAATGGGATACATTGGTGAATGCCGACCATGATATTTCCATTCCATTTACTCGCTTATTGGCAGGACCTGCAGATTATCACTTGGGTGGTTTTCGTGCGCTTCCTCGTTCTATGTTCAAAATCCAATATGTTAATCCCTATGTAATGAGTACCCGTTGTCATATGATGGCAATGTATGTAGTTCTGGAAAATCATCTTACATCCTTGTGTGATAAGCCGGAAGCTTATGAAGGACAACCAGGTTTTGAAGTTTTACGTACTGTCCCCGGTACTTGGGATGAAATAAGTGTACCGTTGGCTGAATTTAATAAGTATGTTACAGTAGCCCGTCGTAGTGGTACGGATTGGTGGGTAGGAACGTTGAATGACGGTACTGCACGCACATTGAATCTGAAATTAGATTTTCTGGGGGATGGTAAATATCAGGCAGAGATATATACCGATGCTCCGGATGTGGACGAGAATCCGAATCATTTGAATAAAGAGACTCGTACAGTAACCCGTAAAGATGTGATAGAGCTACCTTTGGCTGCTGATGGTGGTTCGGTACTACGCATTTCCAAATTGTAGTGGACTATGATTAAGAAATATGTATGGCTGTTTGTGAGCCTTCTGGTGATATGTGGGCTTGCAAGTTGCGAGAAGTCGGAATCGGAGGAGAGTGGACAAACTTTGAGTGTACAACTTTCTCAAAATGAAGTTACGGCTGTTGATGGAATAGTATCTGTTGAAATGACGATAGGTGGCTTTACACAGTTGGATTATTTGGAAATTAGGAAGGTCGGCAGTGCGAAAAGTTCGACTGAGAAATGTATGAAGTCAAGTCTTTCGGAGAAATTTGTCTATCAATATACAGTGAAAGAAGATGATGATGCTCAGTTTACTTTTGAGTTTGTGGCTGTGGGTAATGATAATAAATCATCGGAAGTGGTCAGATTGGATGTGAATAGAGGTATTGTCAAGGTATCGAAAGCATTGGCTTTTACTAATCTGAAATGTGTATCCCGGGTTACTGGAGCTGAGGTGAATGCTGCCAATGGCCTGCCTGCTGTCGAATTTGAAGTAAATAACCGTACCAATGAACAGTATAATGTAGGCGGTACTGATTTGGGTATTGTTTGGGAACTTCAGCCGGGACGTTATGGGCTTTTCTTTGGTGATACATTTGGCAGTGATTTCTATCCGAATTTTGTTAATCCGGGTCCTAATGGGGGCAGTTGGAGAAGTAATGTATTGCTTTTCTCTGAAGATTCGGATTTGTCCGATGGCTTGGTTATCAATGGTGCGGCAATGGATGAGAGTGGTAAGAATGCCCGTGAAATATGCTATGGTGGCAAAGATGGCAGTGGCAATGGTGACTGGACTTCTATCCCTACGGCTGCTATTCGTGCAAATGGGACGGATTATGTCCATTATATGAATATCCGTAATTGGGCAGGATGGGTGACCAATTATTCCAGCCTTTATAAGTCCATAGATAATGGAGCGAATTGGGTACGTTGCCAGGATGTAAAGTTTGGCTCAATGAGTAATTTCGGACAAGTCGGATATTTTAAGAAAGACGGTTATGTTTATATGGTAGGTACTATTACTGGACGTGATAATAAACCATATCTTGCACGTTTCCATGAGGAAGACATTGAAAAACAATCAGAGTATGAGTTTTGGAATGGTAGCGGATGGGCTAAAGATAATGAGACAGCCGCCGTTCCACTTTTTGATGATATAGCTGGAGAACTCTCTGTAGCCTATCATCCGAAGTTCAATAAGTGGATACTGCTCTATTTCAATGGTACCCGTTATGAAATATCTTTCCGTGCAGCCGATCATATTACAGGACCATGGAGTGAACCTGCAAAGTTGGTAGATGGTTGGCAATATGCCCAACTTTACGGATCATTTATTCACCCGTTATCGCTTGAAGGTGATACTCTTTACTTTATTATGTCCATGTGGTTGCCATATAATTCATATTTAATGTCGGTAGAATTGCTTAGCAAATAAGTTTGATTTCAAATATATCTTATCCCTAAAATATAAAAGCGTCGAAATAATCTTTCGGCGCTTTTATATTTTGAATACATACATTTTGCTCTCTTTTTATTCTTTCTACTTAACAGAAAGTAGCGGCTTTTTGCTATATCTTTTTAAATTCATTACTTTTGTACCCTAAAATAAAACAATATGAAAGCTCGTTCAGTAATCCATATATCAATCATCGGTCTTTTATTTATTGTTCTGATACAGTTGGGTGGAATGATTTATGCCTATAAAGCCCAGATGAAAGTAGCGGAACAGTCGCTTAACAAATACTTCTGGATGGCGTTTACTGAGACAGTGGACGATATGGTGAATAATTTACCTTATCCTGACGGAACAGTTGTGAGTGTTATTTATTTCCCACATCGGTTAGGTTTGAATCAGAATGAATTTAGTCAGGTTGGTGCCCAACAAACGGCACAAACTTTACGAAAAGTGTATAAACAGAAAGAGTTTCCTTTAGCTAAACTGGACAGCGTATTGCAGAGTAAACTGGAACATGCTTATATTAAAGGAAATGTAACGGTGGAACGGTTTAATACAGATACGGGAGAAATATTGGAAAGTACTCATTCTGATATACACGCAAACAGCACTGCCATAACTTCTGAGAAGGCTTTTATATACAAAGAAAAGGGAGAAGCTGTACGAGCCATTGTAGTTTTTCCTTTTGGGGATGTGATGCAGAATGTATTGCTTCTATTTGTCGTTACTTTTTTACTGCTGGGTGTAGTTGTCTATGCACTGGTCCTGCAAATGAAATCTCTTATCGGGCAGCAACATAATTTGCGGAAACAGCAACAGGACTTTTATACATTGGCTGAACAAATGCGCATACCGGTTTCTGAAATTGTATCGGAAATGCCGCATGAGACCTGGGAAGTGATAGAGAAAAAGAGTACTGTTCTACTGAGTATGACGGAAAAAACGCTCTCGAATGCAAAGGCGGAAGCATTGCTTGAACCTACTCGCAGAAAGATTCCATTAAAAGCTTTTTCTGTCATTAGTATTGCCGGCTTGCTTTTATTATTATCAGTATGGGCGGTTTATGTATATCATATCAGTTACCGGCAAATGGAACTTCGCGCTCAAGAGCATTTTGAAAAAATGTTTTATGAAGAAACCTATTATAACCGGTATATTTCGTTTCTTACTGCTAATAAAGGTGTGGGAGAAGCGGTTAAGGTTACAGGTATCACTCCTTATGTTGATAGGGTAGTTAAGAATTTTCGAAAACTTTATCTTGATAAGGGATATCATATCTGGCGAAATAATGTTGTTGTGTATCATGTGGATTCAAAATTTGACGAGAGCTATCAGTTGCATGCTGCCTATATCATGCAAGACAGCATTAATAATAATGCTCGGACACCAATAACTTTTTCTTTGCAATTTGCCGATAGTGTTTTTGGTGGAGAACTTCGCAAAGCTGGCGTATCAGATGAAATTGATATCCATCAGATGAAATATCCTTCGCAAGAAGTGATAGGCTCTGTAGTAAATCCCCATGTAGGTATTATGGATATGACGACAAAGCTTATACCATTGAATAAAGACAGTACCGAGTGTGTACGTGGTATCGTGCGCTCACCTCAGAAATCTATAATTGCTTCTATTTGGTATATGCTTTTGCCGCTTGGTATTACTTTTTTGTTTATGTGTGCTTGTGTTTATTTCCAGATACGTATCTGGCATGTGCAACGTAAGTTGAAGCAATTTCAGAAAGACTTTACTTACTCCATGATACACGACATGAAATCTCCTCTGAGTTCTATAATGATGGGAGCTCATATTCTGGTGAGCGGTAAGCTGGCAGATAAACCGGAAAAGATGGAGAAGTACAAGCAGGTAATAATTGATGAGTGTGAACATTTGCTGGCACTCTCCGGCCGGGTATTGATGCTGACCCAGATAGAACGGGGTGAATTGGAACTTCATAAAGAAATTATTCCCTTGGCTCCTTTGTTGAAAGATATCACGGAAAAGTATCTGCTGAAAGCGACTAAGAAAGTTAGCTTCATGATAAAGTGTGAAGAGACCTGTTCAGTGTATGCGGATATCTTCTGTTTGCGTGAAATACTTGGCAATCTGATTGATAATGCGATTAAATATTCAAAGGATGAAGTGGAAATTCTTCTTTCCTGTGAAGAGGTAGCCGGTTCTACAATAATCAAAGTGCGGGATAACGGTATCGGAATTCCGTTGAAAGAGCAATGGAAGATATTTAATAAGTTTGAGAGACTGTCCGCCAATAATCGTAAATCAGGCATTTCGGGCTTTGGCTTGGGACTGAGTTATGTGCTTCAGGTGATGAAAGCGCATGATGGTATGATTAGTGTAGAAAGCGTAGAGGGAAGCTACAGTGAATTCACCATGCGCTTCCCTCTGAACTGAAGTAATCCGTCACTTATTTCTCTGCAAACAGAATGATTTCTTCCGGTTGTGTGGAGTGTTCTACCATTAGATTCCAGCTACTTTCTTTTTTGTTCCATTCGTAGCTTTGGTAATTTACGCCCATTCCGTTGATTTGGTAAACGGCTTTGGTCTTTACATCGGTGTAGGCATTGTCTTTGCTGTTCCATGCTGCGTATTCCACGTTTACTTCTCCACCGCCGTATGAGAAGTTCAGGCAATACTGTTTCTCGAAGCGTTGGTTGCCTTTACTCCATTTCGATACCTCTTTGCTGGATACACGTCCTTCGGCATCATACGCATAGTTATATTGCAGATGATTCTGGAGATATTTATTCTCTTTCACTTTGTATACATTTTTGGTTTCTACACGATCTCCATTCATGCGGGTGTTGTAGGCAAAACCTTCCAGACTGTTGTTATTTACTGCGTTTACGATTGAAGTTACTGCAAATACTACTGATAATACTAAAGTTTTCATAATGGTGTTATTTTTTAAGTTATACATTCTGTTTTCTTTGTCCTTTCGACATTGCAAAGGTAAGCTGGTGGCAGCGGAATGAATGTTATCTCAATGTTATCATTAGGTTAACGTAGAAAAACGTTATATTTGTCCCCCAAACAATAGCAAGATGAAGCTTCGCTCACTCTATATCCTCTCTATTATAGGATTGTTTCTCGTTGTGGTGATACAATTGGGAGGCATGATATATGCTTATGACAGCTATAAAAATGAGGCGAAGCGTACACTGAACGAATGTTTCCGGCAAGCTTTTATAGAAACGGTAGATAACCGGGTGAATAACCTGCCTTTTCCTGATTATACCGTACCATTCTATTCGTACATCCGCAGGGATGAAAAGATGCCTTACGATGAAATGGTATTTCTGGGATATCAGCAAGTAGCCTCTTTTCTGGAAGATGTTTATCATGTGGAGATACCTCTGGATGAGATGGAAGAGGTATTGGAAAAGAAGTTGAAATGGAAGAACATCGATAGGACCGTATGGATTGATTCGGTAGAAGATCACAGTAAATATTCCGCTTACAGGCGTTTCAAAACGGTTATCTCGGAGCAGGCATGGCTGAATGAAAGTAAGGGTAAAGCGATAGAAGCTACCATTATTTCTCCTTTCCTTCCACTTGTGAAGGATGTGTTTTTCCTGTTCCTTCCTACTCTGTTATTAACTGCTTTCCTTATTTACAGTTGGGCACAGCAGATGAAGTATATCATCAGCCAGCGCCGGGGGATTGAGGAACAGCGCTCTGCTTTCTATGCTCTGGCGGAGAAAATGAGGTTGCCGATAGGTAAGGTGCGCAGGCAGATTCCCGAACAACAGTGGGAGGCCATAGAAACATCGAGCAGGCAGATTCTGGATATGACGGAGCAAACACTTTCCATGGCTAAAGAAGAGGAGTGGAAACGTCAGGCCCGTAAACAACATTCGTTTAAGGTATTCTTCATAGTCAGCCTGTTGGCAAGTTGTTTGTTGATGGTAGCTTGGTTTGCTTATTTGTACCGCACAGCTGCCCGTGAGACTGCTTATCAGGTGAATGATTGCTTTGAAGCGGCTTTCTATGATGAGGTGATTGAACGTTATCCGTTGCTCCTTTCACAGACTAAAGGAGGAAAAAAATCCGTGGAACAGAAATCTGCGGAGGAAGCTCCTTTTGCCAAGGAACAACGAAAATTTCTACAAGGAAAAGAGGCTGAGTATAGCATAAACAGCTTGTTTGTGGTACATACCTATAATACGATTGATCAGAATTATCGTCTTCGTGCAGCCTTGATTATGCAACGTGAGATCAGTGAAAGTAGCATAGAAATACCCTTGTCTTCTTTATACCTGGATTCAGCTTTTGCGGAGCGCTTAAGCCGTTTGGGCATAAAGTCACGTAGTGGTATTCGTCAGTTTCTCCGTTCTTCGGATAGTACGGTTACAGAGGTTGGATACGCTTCCAGAAAGTATGGTGATTATACTTCTCAGTTTATTCCTTTGAAAGAAGACAGTACGCTTTGTGTGCAGGGAGTTGTGAAGAACCCTTATCGTCATGTGGCGACTTCTATCTGGTATCTTTTGCTTCCCCTGTGGATTACATTCCTGGTAATGCTCGATTGTATCTTCGGCCAGGTGAAAGTGCTTCGGATGCAACATCGTCTGGAGCAGTTCCAGAAAGACTTTACTTACGCTATGATTCATGATATGAAGTCTCCGTTGAATTCCATATTGATGGCGGCACATGTGCTGGCAGGGGGAAAACTGGCGGGTAAACCTGAAAAAGAAGAGAAATACCGCCTGGTGATGACGGAAGAAAGCGAGCATCTGCTGGCTTTATCGAACAGGGTATTGATGCTTACACAATTGGATGAAGGGCATTTGGAGTTGCATAAGGAAGATGTTTCCCTGCGTCCGTTGCTCGATGATCTGATAGCGAAGATTTCTCTGAAAGCCGGTAAGAGGGTGGAATTCAATACGGTTTATCATCGTTGTGAGACGGTCTATGCGGATGCTTTCTGCCTGCGTGAAGTGCTGGGAAACTTATTGGACAATGCGATCAAGTATTCTCGTGAAGAGTTGAAGATAGACATTATCTGTGAGTCGGAAAGGGGAGTATGCAAAATTAAGGTATGCGATAACGGGTTGGGTATCTCCTTGAAAGACCAGTCGCGTATCTTCAATCGCTTTGAACGTTCTGCGGCGGCAGCACGCAGTAGTAAAGGGGGAGCCACAGGTTTTGGCTTAGGTTTGAACTATGTGCAGCAAGTGATGCTGGCACATGAGGGCAGGGTAGAAGTGGAGAGTGAAGAAGGCCGTTTCAGTGAGTTTACTCTTTATTTTCCGGCACGATCCTGACTTTACCATATATGGAATCGCAACTCCTGTGAACAGTCGTTGATAAATGCATCTTTGCCGAATGAACGCAGTTTCCAGAGGATGCAGATGTCATCTATGCTACCGATAAGTAAGAATGTTCCGAATAATGTGAAATAATAATTCCCTGTTGCCATGCCGTACAAAAGCGGAAGGATGCCTAACAACAGAATAGGTAAGAAGCAGGCTGTACGATATTGCCACATTCTGATGGGTTCGTTGCAGTGGCAGAAACGTATGCCTCCCTTATGCTTTACGAAGGAGATGGACCGGAAACCTTTGGGCGAAAAGATTCCGAAGAATAGTGCATGAAGCAATAGATTTACTCCAAAGCCTGCCAGGGCGCACGACCAGAATATCAGGAATGATACATGAGCCATATCTTCTCCATGTATCCACCGGAATAAGAGCAGTATGGGTACTGTAAAAAGGATTGCAGCCAGTATTCCATACTTGTTGATCTTGTTTCCCGAAACCATGATTTCGGTTCCTTTCTTGCTTTGTACAATTGAGATATCCGCTTTCATCATCTGTTTTTTCTATTAATTGAAGAATATATTTGCAATGGCATGTTTGAGTCCTGTGTATGCAGGATTGACTGTGGCCATTAATACGTAAGCTGCCAAAACGATTGCAATACCTTTTGTAAATTCGATTCCTATTTTCTGGAATTTCTTCATGACTTGTTTATTCTTTAAGTGATACATTGGGTTTATTTCGATGTTGCAAAGGTAAGGCGGCAGGGAGAGAAGGAATGTTATCGCAATGTTATCTTTAGGTTAACGATCATAAGGCGGTATGCAAGAAACAGGTGTTTTTTAGTAAGGTATAAAGAACTAATAAAACTTACTGGCAAATCCTTTCTGTATGATTATGGGGTAAATGGGTATTCCAATATAAATTGAGATAGTATTGCTCATCATTTGATTCATTACTATTTCGCCATGAATTAGATCATTATCCTTAGTTTTGTCTGTTATTCTATTGAACTATTCCCCTTATAATTGAAAATATCCCCTTGCTTCTTCTCTGCTTAATGATAATAATCAGTTGAAAAACATAGATTTATAGTAAAAATACGACTTTCTATTTGTCCCCCCTGTTTCTTTCCTGTTTTATGTCTATCTTCTTATTTTTGTTCCGGTCTCGTAAGTAGATACGATATAACTATTATTAATCTATATCAGAAAGTAAAATTATGGAAAACCAGGGAATACTTCTTTATATCGGAATAGCCCTTATCATCTTATTGGTACTTTGGTATATCTGGACTGCCAATAATCTGATTGCAAAGCGGAATCGGGTAAAGCAATGCCGTAGCGGCATTTGCGTGGCATTGAAGCAGCGGAACGATATGATACCGAATTTGGTAGCTGCCGTAAAGTCCTATATGGGACATGAGAATGAGACGCTGACCCGTATCGCAGAACTTCGTTCACGAACTTTTCAGCCTTCACAGGAGAGTGAACAGATAAAAACCGGTAATGAGCTTTCTTCTTTAATCTCCAAACTTCAATTATCCGTAGAAGATTACCCGGAACTGAAGGCAAGCGAGCAGTTCACCCGGCTGCAAAGGAACATTGAAGATATGGAATTGCAACTGCAAGCCATACGCCGCACCTATAATGCTGCGGTCACCGACTATAATAACTCCATTGAGATGTTTCCCTCTTCCATCGTGGCCGGCCGGCAGAATCATCATCAGGAAGAACTGATTGATATTCCCGAACAGGAACAGCGGAATGTGGATGTCAGTGCACTTTTAAAGTAGATGTAATATGGAATCAATTGACTTCAGAAGCCTTTCTGAAAGGCTTCGTACCGAACTTTCCCGTGTATATTTCTGGCAAAAGATCGTTCGTATTCTGAGCATCATAGTCTATCTCTTTGTCTTTTGCTGGATGATGTTCGTCCTGTTTGGGGGCTATCTTGTTGGATACATCGGATTAGAGAACTACAGTGTGGTTACGCAATACATTTTCCCGGTTTTTATGGGATTTATTGTGCTGAACTTCGCATTCAGCCGCTCTCTTATGAAATTCCAAAGGCAGGAAAATGATATCATGCGCAGCATTATGTCTGCTATGTTTCCATCCGTTCTTTTCTCCTTCTCTTCGCAACTGGACCAGCGTATATTATCCGGTAGCAAGCTCTTTAATTCTTCTTTTTCCGATCCGGCATTGGCGGCTACCACCTATGCTTATCTGGAAGTGCCGCGAGGGGATCGTACCCTTTATATAGCCGATATAGGGGTTTCCTATGGGCTGATGAATAAGTTGGAGCTCAACTCTGTAGCGGGCTATTTCGTGATGCTTTACCGCTATGTGCTCCGTCCGCTGTTTGCCTCCAGGTATGAAAGCAGTGCGCATAACTTCCGCGGAATGTTTGGCTGGTGTCGTCTGGAACGTAGTTTTAAAGGCAGCACGATTATCCTGCCCGACCATCTGGAACAAAAGGTCGGCTATCTGGCAAAGAATATCCAGGGCTTGAAGAAACGCTATAATGCCCGTTTCGTTCATCTGGAAGACCCGGATTTCGAGAAGTATTTCGTGGTTTATGCCGATGACGAAGTAACCGCTCGTATGATACTTACACCGGCAATCATGCGTCAGATTACCCGTCTGCGCGAAATATTCGGGCACGATATGATGCTCTCTTTCAGCAAAGATACTTTTTACTATGCGGGAGTGATGCCTGACGGCTTCCTCTGTCTTCGCAAACAGGCACTGGACAATGAGTATCTGCTTGAAGAGATATACAATGACATAAACCTTGCCTGCCAGGTGACGGATGAACTAAGGCTAAACTAATTACATAATTAATTACCCTCTGAATATTCTAAACACGAAGACTGACTTTAAGTGATAATTGCAAACGCGGCTGTCTGAAAGATTATCTTTCGGCAGCTGCGTTTTTCATTGGAAACTGTAAGAGAGAATTCTTGTTAGAGTAATTATCTGTTTGCCAGCAAAGCGCTGTTCCAATTTGTTGCATTGTGCTCTGTTACCAGATTCCAGGAGTTATCTTTCTCATTCCAGTTGTAAGCCATGTAGTTCATGCCGTTCTCGTTCATCTGGTAAACGGCTTTGACTTTCACATTTGTGTAGTCACCGGCTTTGCTGTTCCATGCTACATATTCCACGTTTACTTCGTTGTCGGTGTAGCTGAAGTTGAGGCAATACAGCTTTTCAAATCGGCTGTTGTTCTGGTTCCATTTCAAGATTTCCTTGGCGGATACGCGTCCTTTTTCATCATGTGTGTAGTTGTATTGCAGGTGGCGTTCCAGATACTTGCCTTCTTTTACTTTATAGACTGTCTGGGTTTCTACACCGTTTTCCTGTTTCTCACTGTTGTAAGCGAAATCTTTTACGTTGTTACCACTTGCTGCGTTTACTACTGATGTCAATGCAAATACTACTGATAATACTAGAGCTTTCATAATAATTTTATTTTTTAAGTTATACATTTCGTTACTTTTGATGTTGCAAAGATAGAGCAGGGGCATGAGGATGAATGTTATCGTAATGTTATCATTAGGTTAATAAAGAGAGTTTCTTAATCCGATGGTGGAATTCTGCAAATAAGCCTGTTTTCAAGCGGGAGGTATAGTCGTAAGATTATGCCTTTCCTTGTGGTTGAGGAGGGAGACAGCGGTGCTTTGTCACGCCTCTACTTGTTCCATTTTGTTTCTTCCTCTTGGAACAAAAGTGCCTTGCCTGTGGAACAAAAGTTTCTTGGTTAAGAAATAAAAGTTCCTTAGGTAAGAAACAAAGGTTTCTCAGAGAAGAAACTCTTGTTTCACAATAAGGAGACAAATGTTCCGATAAAGTGGAGCTTACGTTTCTCCGTAATAGAACAATATCTGATTAATAATGTCTTATTGAAGAAGTAGGCACTGGTCTTATTTACAGCGGCTTATCACTCTTCTTATTTATAGTATTCTCATATGCAGGTTCTATCTTGATTTCACCAATACTCTATAGATATAGACTATGGAGATACCTTATTTGTAACCTGTTGGTGGAATTGATTTATTTAGGAAAGGAAAAGAACAAAAGTGATTAGTGTTTGGTGATAAGTGATTAGCGCCATTCGGTATATTATTTTTTAGACGCGGATGACACGGATAACGCGGATTTAAAAGGCTGCGCTATAAAAGTGGATAAAAAAAGATCCGCGTTATCCGTGTCATCCGCGTCTAAAAGATTATTTATCATTTAACTCATAACCCTACAAAAAGGAACTAATTCCGCCAATGGATTACTTGTAATAATCTTAATCTTCAGATTATTGTGAAATCAGGAACTTTGAATGATTAAGGTAGGAATTCTTTGTTTTCTTCCTTTAAAACGTCTGCTGTTTCTTTGGTAAATTGAAAATGTCCCCTTTTCTTCTTACTTTTACTGGATAATAACATCTTGAAAAACATACTTTTACGGGGTAAAACTCCCTCTACATTTATCCCCCCTATTTGTTTTCCCGTTCATGGGTATCTTCCTACTTTTGTTACATCCTCCTTAGAGGCTTAACTAATATGCATTATTATATTAACTATTTGACAGAATATTAACTCTTAAACTAAAATTATTATGGCATTTTTTGTGAACCCCGGCAAAGACTGGGAGAATAACCTGACAGAAGAAGATATTGCGAAGCTGGAAGCGCAAGGGTGTGACGTGAGCGGACTGCGTAACAGACCACCCGTGCCGGAAGATGATGGCGAAGAAGAGGAGGATTTCGATAATCCTACTCGCCTGGATAGACTGAAACCTTATCTGCAAACACCCCGGGACATGGAAACTCCCTTCTTCAGGGCAGTGGCAGGCAATGCTCCCTGGTTGTTCAAGGATCGCTGGAAGAAGAAATATACGGAGTCTCCCGTTATATATGCAGCAGTGGTGCAGGCCAACAGTGCCTTGTGGAGACCGGGAGACAACGATTATTATCCGGCAGTATTTGTTTTTGCCCTCGACAAGAAGCACATTCACGATGTGGAATGGTTATCGCAAATGGCAGAAAAGATCAGCGAATTGTCAGATAGCCCTATTGTGCCGGATGATTGCCGTAAACTGATTAATACGTTGCGCGATAGTCAGAGTGAGTTTTGCTTCCGTATCGGCAAAAGCGTATCCGGTGATGCCGATGCCTGGTGTGCTACTTATAAATTCGATAAGCAATCGGCTCTTCCGCGCAAAGCGCTTCCTTCGGACGGTATCGTTCCTTTCTTGTTGAAAGCCAATCCGGTAGAAAACCAGTTTGTGGATTTTAAACTGATTCCCTCCGAATTGTATATTGGGTAAATCAAAAAATGCGGCTACCGGAAAAGCAATTATCCGGTAGCCGCATTTCTTTGGAATTTAAAAGAGGGTGTTTATTGTTAGAGGAAAGTTACTTGTTTGCCAGCAGGACACTGCTCCAGTGGGTGGCGTTGTGTTCTGTAACCAGATTCCAGGAGTTTTCCTTTTCATTCCAGTTGTAAGCCATGTAGTTCATGCCGTTCTCGTTCATCTGGTAAACGGCTTTGACTTTCACATTTGTGTAGTCACCGGCTTTGCTGTTCCATGCTACATATTCCACGTTTACTTCGTTGTCGGTGTAGCTGAAGTTGAGGCAATACAGCTTTTCAAATCGGCTGTTGTCCTGGTTCCACTTCAGGATTTCCTTGGCGGATACACGTCCTTTTTCATCATGTGTGTAGTTGTATTGCAGGTGGCGTTCCAGATACTTGCCTTCTTTTACTTTATAGACTGTCTGGGTTTCTACACCGTTTTCCTGTTTCTCGCTGTTGTAAGCGAAATCTTTTACGTTGTTACCACTTACTGCGTTTACTACTGATGTCAATGCGAATACTACTGATAATACTAGAGCTTTCATAATGATTTTATTTTTTAAGTTATACATTTCGTTACTTTTGATGTTGCAAAGATAGGGCAGGGGCATGAGGATGAATGTTATCGTAATGTTATCATTAGGTTAACGATATCTTTGCAACTCTGGAAAGCTTTCCTTGTATTTTTTAGAGTTGTATGTATTTTTATATTCCTCTTTTAATCAGTGAGATGCTGATTTCCGTTCGTTTCTTTTCATCGTACCTTGCCATTGGCTGGAAAGAACGCATTCTCATCGCATATAAAAAGTAGTACATTACTCCGTGATCCATAGTTATTTGCTATTTTTGCAGGCGAATATAAACGGATAAGATGAAATTACGTACTGTCATCTCTCTTTCACTTGTGAGTCTGATTGCTGTTGTGTTGATACAGTTGGGCGGAATGCTTTATGCTTTCCATGCACAGATGCAGGAAGCGGAGAAGTCACTGAACAAGTGTTTCTGGATGTCTTTCACGGAGACAGTGGATAATTTGGTGAACAACCTTCCTTATCCTGATAATTCAATTGCTGTCATAGCGTATGCCCCTAATCCTAAATACAAGCGGATTGACGGGAATGAAATGAACAAACGTACTTCCCAGCAGGTGGCACAGGCTTTACAAAGGGTATATGGAATGAAAGAAATTCCGTTGGCCACCATAGATAGCGTGTTGCACTACAAGTTGCGGAAGTTAGACATGGGTGGAGCACTGACTGTAGAGCGTATCAATGTAAACACAAATGAGGTACTGGCAAGTACCAACCCTCAGGTAAGCGTCCGTAGCTTTGCCGCTGTTACTTCCGAAACTGCCTTTACCTTTAAATCCCATGGAGAGGCTGTTCGTGCCATTCTTTCTTTCCCTGCCAAGGAGATGGAGAAAAGACTCCTGTTACTGTCATTCATTACATGGCTATTGCTGGGTACGGCTGTCTATGCCTTGATTGTACAGATGAAGTCGGTATTCCGTCAACGGCATAACTTGCAGAAACAACAGCAGGGTTTCTATACATTGGCCGAAGAAATGAAGCATCCCGTCAGTAGGATGAAGAACCTGATAACTACAGAAAGCTGGCAAGAGATAGAAGCACAAAGTAATCTACTCTTTGAGAGAACCAATGCTACGCTAACACATGCCAAAGCAGAAATCCGGCAAGGAAGTACAGTCAGGCATATTTCTCTTAAAGCAATTTCTATAGTCAGCCTGGCGGGAGTATTCCTGTTGCTGGCTGTCTGGTCGGGATATTTGTATTATACAACATCTCAAAAGATAAGGTATCAGGCGGAGGAGCAATTGGAAGAGGCTTTTTACCGTGAGACAGACTTACATCGGTATCCGCTTTTCACTAAGGCTAATCCTGATTTTAATTGGGATAGCTCACCGGGAGAATTTCTCCCTTATCCGCGGCGTATGATGAATGAACTTTATAAGGTATATCTGGAGAAAGGTTATCGCTACCGGATACAGTTGATTACCATACGGCATCTTTACAATAAGTTTGATGAAGATTTCCGCGTAAAGATGGCTTATGATATACAGGATACGATTAGTCTGCATAGCCGTGTGCCCATTCCGTTCTCCTTGCAGTTTGCCGACAGTGTTTTCAGAAAACAGCTTTTGGAAACAGGCTTTCCGGATAGGGCGGATATCCATTGGATCAGGTATCCGTCCCGAGAGTTGATACTTTATACAGGTAGTCCGACTGTTGACTTCGGGGATATTACTACCCGGTTGTTTCCGTTGGATAAGGATAGTACGAGTTGCATCTTTGCTGTGGTTCGTTCACCACAACGTACCATTATGAGCGCCACATGGTATATGCAGGTGCCGCTGCTTATTGCTTTCCTTTTCGTATCTCTCTGTGTTTTCTTTCAGATACGTATGTTGCGGGCACAGCGTCGGTTGGAACAGTTTCAGAAGGACTTTACTTACTCCATGATACATGATATGAAGTCACCGTTGCAGTCTGTCATGATGGGAGCGCATATCCTGGCAAGTGGTAAGTTGGCGGATAAGCCTGAGAAGCTGGTTCGTTACAGGCAAGTAATGGGAGATGAGTGCGAACATCTGTTGACACTTTCCAATCGCGTAGTAATGCTGACAGAGATAGATCGTGGAGAATTGGAACTACATAAAGAAGAAGTTGCCTTAAGGCCGTTGTTACGGGATATAGCAGAAAAGTATCAGTTGAAAGCAGCGAAGACGATTCATTTCGATATCGATTGTGAAGAAGGATGTAGTGTTTATGCGGATGCTTTCTGTCTGCGTGAGATATTTTCCAACTTGGTGGACAATGCCGTCAAGTACTCTAATGAAGAGGTTCTGATTATTCTTTCAGGTAAAAAGACAGAGGATGGAACCATTGTTAGAGTGCATGATAACGGTATTGGCATTCCTTTGAGCGAACAGCATAAGATATTCAATAAGTTCGAGAGGGTTGCTTCCGGCAGTCGTAAGACGGGTGCATCAGGTTTTGGGTTAGGATTGAATTATGTGTTGCAGGTGGTGAGTGCCCACGGTGGTATGGTGAAGGTAGAAAGTGTGGAAGGGAGTTACAGTGAATTTATGCTACAATTCCCCTTGCGTTAAAAAAGCCTGCTGGCAAAGATTAAATGTGCTCAACTATTTGTTATTCAGATAGGCTTTTACTATTTTTGTATACAGAGTCCGTAAAAAACAAAGGAGGTAGATTATGACACGCAGGGTTGGCATATCTTGGCTCCCAATTCGTTGGGGATTATTTTTTCTGTTCATTTCTGGTTTGCAGTTGCTTTCTGCACAGGAAGATAGTACACGCTTCACTCTTGATAGCATGTTGATAAAGCCGAAAGCTGCATTTCAGCTTCCATCCGTCAACCTGCTTCCCGAAAAGACCGTATACCCTTTGATAAATCCTATACAGTTAGGTGATTTACCTTCTTTCTCCTTGAAAGAGGAACTCCGTATACCTTATCATATAAATCCTTCCCCGCTATTCCGGGGCGATTATAGCACAGGAGGCGTATTAAGGCAATTTCCCCATGGAGCGGTATTCGGTTCCGGAAGCCAGACCAGTCTTCCAGGCATCGGGCGTTTCAATAATGCTTCGTTAGGATATCAGCATATCTTTAATGATCGGCTATCGTTGCAACTTCGTGCCAATGCCATGAAGATAAATATGTCTCACATCACCGGGCAAGCCTTCAGTACTGCGGGTAGGCTGACTTATCGTGCTTCCGACCGGGTTGCCTTCAATGTCTTCGGTTCGTATGATATCGGTAGTTCTTATGGGATGAGCACTAATAGTTATGGTGCTACGATGTCTCTTGATATGTCCGAACGTTTTGGCGTAGAGGTAGGTGCCCAGCGCTATTATGATGCCATGCGTGGAGGTTGGCAGACGGTTCCCGTTGTGATACCCTATTACCGCTTCGATAAGTTTAAGCTGGGGCTGGATGTAGGCGGAATAATGTACGAGATTCTGCGCAACGTAGTGTTTGATAAACGTGGTGGCGGTGACTTTGGTGGCGGCCCTACGATTAGACCGCCAAAATTCTCATTTCCGATAAAATAGAAGAAGTGGATATTTACTTCAGGTAATCGTTTATATTCAGTAGTTTGTATTCGGGCGAACATTCAAACAGATAGTTCAGGATGTTCATGTGCGCTGCGCCGAAAATAACCAGTATTCGTTTACCGGCGGTATCGGGAATCCGCTGGATATTCCTAAGTATTCTTAGATTCCGGTTGAACCATCTTCCGGATTCAAAATCTGTTCCGGTATAATCTCCTTTGACGGATTCATATTTGAAATGCTTGATAAGATAGTTTCCTAAATCTTTCTTGATACGTACCGGATCATTGAGATGTATCAGTTGTGCAAGTATCCCCTGCTGCTTGAATATGGGTTCATCTTCATAGTATAAAGCAGAGTCGGGAGAGTTCGAGAAGCTTTCTTCAAAAGCCAGATATTCATTGCTTTCATCATCATCCAGCAGTTTCTCTATGTGGGTAGTGTGTGCTCCCCAAGCATCTGCACAGTATATCTTGGCATTGCACATTCGGGCTATTCTGAAACCTAACTGCTGAATTTCGTTTCTGTTCAGCTCATGCTTGCCGGTAAGGTATGAGCTATAGAGAGAGTCTATCTCTGACTGTTTGTATAAAGGCCATTCAATGACGATGGCATCCGGTTTGAATTGTGCCAGTTTCTTGGATATTAACTCTATCTCTTTTTGATATTGAGGAGATAGTACATCTATCTGGTCTTCTTCGGATACTTGTTGCACATCCAGATTGGGAAATTCGAAGTGGAAGACTCCCAACGTAAGGACTTCTGCCTGCTGGGCATATCCTTTTGTGAAGAACATGCTTGCGGTAATCAGAATAAGAATGATTTTATTCATTGTAATTACTTTTAGTTTGGTGTCCAAAAGTAATGATTCTTTTTGGCATGACCATACAATCCTGATTTTTGATGTTGTAAAGGCAGGGTAGGAGCAATAAGAATGAATGATATCGCAATGTTATCTTCGGGTTAACGAATAATTTATTACTTTTGTGGCATACAACTGGAAGTTAATACAATTCATATCAAAGACATGGATACAATAAAGTTATTGTTAGTTGAGGACGATCCCAGCCTGCGTTACATCGTTCAGAGCGGATTGGAAGATATCATAGAGGGCTATGAAGTGTTGGCAGCTGCCAATGGTGAAGAAGGATTGGCAATGTGGAGGGAACACCGTCCCGATGTCATTCTCTCGGATATAGAAATGCCCGTCATGGATGGTTATGAGATGGTGAAGCGTATCCGTGAGGTGGATAAAGAGACGCCTATAATCTTTTCTTCCGGTTTGGTTTCTCCCAAAAATGTATTGAAAGGCTATGAGTTGGGAGCCAACAATTATATCAAGAAACCTTTCATTCCTGATGAACTGGATGCTCACATCCGTGCTATGCTGAAACTCGCAAACGGTGAAAAAGCTAAGGATGAAAGTGAGTGCTATAAAATAGGAAAAGAATATGTGCTCGATGCTACGCATGCCAAGCTAAAGCATTCTTCCGGTGAAATCAAAACACTGACTGTTCGCGAAGCGGGCTTATTGCAAATGCTTTGTGAAAATCGGGGGGATGTAGTACGCCGTGAAGCCATTCTTGATAAATTCTGGAATACGGAAGATGATTATTTTGCTTCCCGCAGCCTGGATGTATTTGTGACGAAGCTCCGCAAACTTATAGCCGAAGATTCGTCTATCAGCATTAAAACGGTGAAAGGTGTAGGGCTGATGCTGGAAGAAAACGTATAGTTCCTGCTATTCGATTATTATATTTATTCGGGGCACTAAACTGTGTCTCGAATATTTTTTTGTCCTTACTGTCCGTTTTCATGCGGACACTTGTCCGGAAATGAACATCACTCGAATTTGGATATTCGTTGATAATCAGTGTTTTATTGTTTTGGCACGGCAATTGACTATATATTGTCGAAGGCGGTTGACAAAGACTTCCCCTCAAAAATCAAGAAGTAATAACAATAAAAAAATAACGATTATGAAAACGAACTTAATTTCTAAAGCAGTTGTGATGGTAGCAGTAGTAATGGCAAGTGTAATGAACTTTTCTGCAAGTGCAAGTAATCCTACTCAGTATGTGAAGAATGAAGAGATGACCGGCGAGTTGATGACCGCAAAGACTATCTTTAAGAATGAAGACGGACATTTGTATCGCCACCTCCGTTACACTTACGCTTATGATATTGAAAACCGTGTAACCAGCAAGGAAGCTTCTAAATGGGACAGCTCCAAAGAGGCCTGGATTCCTTACTTCAAGATGGATATTTCCTATGCCAACAATGAAGTTGAACTTAGCTATGCCCGCTGGAATTCCAAGAGTAATGCTTACGACAACAATATCGAGAAGACTGTTTATGAAATGAATGATGATAATGTTACTTTGATGTTGGCAAGTACAAAATAAAAACATCAGTAATTAGGGAGTAAATGCCGGGGTGATGAGATATAAATTTCATTATCCTGGTTTTGTTTTAGAATACAAGTTATGGAAGAAATTGCTTTCCTTACAGATGAATTAAAGAAAATATCTGATTACTTAAAGGAGGCATTATTCAGATAAGGAAAGTAGATTTTGATAGTAGTAATTATTAAAATATAGGGACAAGAAAGAAAACGTATATCTGATGTCAGGTAATGCTATTTCTCCATTGGCTCTTTATGAAAAACTATGGATGGAATCAGTTCCTTTATGTAAATGTCCCCTTGTTTGTCTATCTCTTATATAGAGTTATTGTTTGAAAAACAGTTGTTTAGTTTATCGATTGTCCCCTTCATTTATCCCCCACGATTGTTTTATTGTTTACAGGTTACTTTTTACTTTTGTTTCCATACGGTAATCAAGAAAGATAGAACTATTATTAATCATTATAAAAAGTAATATTTATGGAAAATCAAACAAAACTCTACCCAAGCTATATGGGTGATTTCTATGCAGCAAATCCGGTGAAGTTTGAAAAAAGAAAGAACAATGTTAAGCCAAAATTATATTATGGATTGGCTGTGGTTGCTGTTATTATTGTTATTTTCCCTGGTTTTATTCCTATAGCCGGTTGGCTGGTCCGGACGGTTGGAGTGATTGCCGTATTGATATGCTTGCTTGCGGCGTATTTGAGTAATTTCGATTATTATAATAGCGAGAGTGGGGGTAAGATTACAGAGGTTGGTTTGAAGAAGTTCAAGCGCGATGAAACCGATATAAACAGAATCCTGGACGCGTTTCTCAAGAAAGACTTTGAGTATCTGGCAGAGTTGCCCGGAGCATACAGCGCACCGGTTCAGATTCATGTGGAAGAGGATAAATTAGGGCAGGAGATGTATTGCTTGCTGACTTCTTATGATTCTGATAGCAATATTATCGGTTTGACCAATGTCCTGACCTTATCAGGAAACGATTATCTTGATCATGCGGATGTAATAAGGCAGATGCTTAAAGATGCGGAAAATGACTGATTCTTATTAATTGTAGAACATAATGAAAAAGCTGATTTTACTTATTGGCCTTTTGCTTTTTGCCTTTCTGAATGTCTGTGCGCAGAAAGAGTATCAGATAGAGCAGGTGTCAGCTATAAATATGGGAGACGGCCGCATCCTGTTCCGGGATTTGAAGACTGATAAACCCTTGAATGGCGAGCATCGTATCATAGACGGCTATCATTCTGCCTATATCTTGGCTGACTTTAAAGAAGGCCTTTACAATGGTAAGTATGAAGAGCATGAGTACAACAAACTGATATGTGAGGGTGCCTATAAAGAGGGACGCAAAAACGGTGTCTTCAAGATGTACTCCGATGAGGGCAAACTGAAAGAAGAGAAGTCTTATAAAGACGGAAAATTGGACGGTGCACACAAAACCTACTATACCACCGGTAAAGTGGAACGCGAAAGGAACTACCGCATGGGAAAACAGGATGGTAAGGAATTAAGCTATGACTTTGACGGCACATTGCGCACGGATCATACGTATAAAGACGGTAAGCAGGTAGGCAAGCAATTCACTTTCATGAAAGGGACCTATGAGCTTCATGAAACCGTTTATTATAATGAGAACGGGCAGAAAGACGGGGATTATTCCTCCATATTTATCTTTGGGCTTCCTCATGTACTGGGGCATTATAAGAATGACCAGAAAGATGGGCGATGGATTACGATTGCCGAAAGTGGTGATACTCTGATGATAGAAACCTATGCTAATGGGAGGGAAGAAGGCTTGCATGTTTCGTTTGATAGGAAAACCGGTACCCGTAAGCGTGAGTTCTACATGAAAAATGATCGCAAAGACGGGCTCTATCGTGAGTACGATCCTGAGAATGGTGAACTTATTTATGAAGCCACCTATCAATACGGCCGTATCAATGGAAAAGAACGTCGCTTGATAGTTACAAACCGCTATGATTACTGGGAAATATCCACCTATATAAATGGACGGCAGAGCGGTCCGTTTGAGTCGCGCTACGTGAAGAACGACCGTATACGTGAAGTGGGTGAATGCCGGAATGGGCGGCGTGTCGGGCGATGGAAGCTCTATGATATCGACAGTAAACTGGAAAAAGAGTGGGAGGAAACCAAGTAGTCACTTCGCTTTTCCGTATTTATGAGTAGAAAGAAATTTAGACCAAAGCAGAAACCGGTTAACGGTGAAGATGCCTCCCGACAGCAGACGAAGCGGAGAATAGCATTATGGAAAATCCTGGTGCCTGTCTTTGTCTTTCTTTTCCTGTTGCATTGCAGAATGTGGTATATAGAAGAGGAAATGCTGATGCATACTGCATTTTCTTCCGGCAGCTATTTAGGATTGAACCGGAAAATCGTTATTCTCCTTATGGCAATAACGATGTGTAGCTGCATGGTTTATATCTATAAGAAAAGCACTGGGAAGTGGTATCATTGGAGAAACTTCGTCTATGCTTTTATGTGTGAAGGTGCTGTAGTAGGATTATGTACCAATGTGCTGGTTGTCTTTCTGTTCTGGCTGAACAGTTGCTTTACTTCCGGAGTGCAGACCCGTGAGTATATAATTGTCAGTATTGTTCCACACGACAGGACGCGTAAGAGTTATAATCCCCGTTCTGGTGCATGGTTGCTCAATACATTTTCTTATGGGGAGATATTTATGCAAGGTGACCGTTACACCCGCATCTACTTGCCCATTGACCAGGCCTACCGGCTCAGCGGTGAGCGAGGCATCTATCTCAAAATAGAGTTGGAAGACGGCTGGCTGGGTTGGGGCGTAATACGGAAAATAAACTTGGTGACTGCAACAAAAGTATCGGAAGGAATAGAAGTTCGTTCTCTTGGAGATGAACAGATGCAGGTGCCCGACTCTTGCTTGCACGAAAAAAGTGAAAAAGCTTTTAAGTATACATGGAGGGATATTTATATCTTTGCCAAACTGAGGAATATTAATTTATCGGATACCACCCACGTCAGTGTAAATCAGTATATAGACGGACAAAAGGATATTCCGGTGTGGGAGATTGACATACGCGATTCCATTCAGCCGGATATGGCCAGAGTGATACTGCTTCACGGAGAGACTGGAGAAGTGTTGATGGATTCGTACGAATAACACGATAATGAAGATGAGATTGAAGAGTTTGATAGGAATGATTCTATGGGGCAGTATGCTGGTCTCCTGCGGTCCTGACAATCGCGTAGCCTTGGCGGAGAAGCTGATGGCGGAAAAGGAAACAGACAGTGCCATAGCAGTGATGAACAGAATAAAGGAGCCATTACAGAAACTTTCGAAGCGTGACTATGCCCTTTATGCCTTACTGATGTCCGAGGCTGTCCACAGGAAACAACAGTTGAATGCAGCTACAGATACCCTGCTGCTACCGGCAATTAAATATTTCAGCCAATCGGGCGATTCTCTTTATGCCGAACGGGCCCTTTACTGCAAAGCACATCTGGACAGACGGCTTAACCGGATGAGCGATGCCATGCAATCTTTTCTGAAAGCTCTGCTTTTCCTGCAAAATAGTGATAATCATGAGCAGCTCTACCGGGTGAATACCTGGTTGGGAGTTGTTTGCTTGAATCAGGAAGAATATTCCGGTAAGGTACGTTATTCCAAAGAAGCCTTGAAGGCGGCTTGGGATTTGGGAAATATGTTCTATAAGAATATGGCCTTGTGCGATATTTCTACCGGATATTTGTTTCTGAACCAATTGGATAGCGCCCTTTACTATGCTCAGGCGGCCTATGAGGCGGCTTTAGCCGATTCTGTTCCTCGGCAACTTCCTTTCATCTATACAAATCTGGGTAGTATCTATTCTCAGCAAGGAGAACCTGCCAAGGCACTGGATTATATAAATAAATCAATAGCTCTTCGTCCGACTAAAGATACTGCAAGAATTCTTTCGCTCTATGGAGTAAAGTTGGAGTTGTTTGGAAAACTGGGACAATATGATTCGGCATATCACTATTTTCAGAAAGTTATCTCCAGTCCGGAGCCTTCTTCGGTGGCCGACGCCTATAATAATATGGCGAAAATATATCATAAAATGGGCCGTGCTTCAGATGCCTATCCTATGCTACAACGCTTTATTGAATTATCCGATACCATACGAAAGTATCGTCATACTGAGGAAGCCATTGCATTGCAAGAGCTTTACAAACATGAACAGCTTTCGGTAGAAAACCTGTATTGGCGCACCCGGGCTGCGGAAAGGCAGCGTAATGTGTATTGGATGACCACAATCTCTTTGCTGTTGGTTTGGGTGGCAAGTGCGGTATATTTCATCTATCGCCGTAACCGTAATCGCCTGATGGCGCAGCAACATCAGCTCGTGCAACAGGAAAAGGAACTGAAGAAACAACGTAAGGCCACTTCCGAGAGTCTTCGCCGCATGGTGGAAATGGAACAAAAAGAAGCAAGGCTGAAGGAAACTTTTTTCAGGAGATTAAGCCAGAAGGTGGTACAAGAATTAGAGAAGGGCGGCAATGTCATCCTTTCAGATGAAGACTGGGATGACATTGTGCAGAATGCTGATATTATCTTCGACAACTTTACGAAACGCTTGCAGCAGACTTACCCAAGTCTCAATAAAGACGACTTGCGTTACTGCTGCATGGTGAAAATGCAATTGTCTCAGTCGAGTATGGCACAAGTGATGCATCTGGAGCGGGATTCCGTGAAGAAACGCCTGAAACGTATCCGTATGGAAAAGATGGGGGCGGATAGTGGTGTTACGTTGGAAGAACTGCTATACAATTTTTAATTGTGCCGATGTACCCAATTACATCCACTTGACAGGGTGCCCTAATGCCCGTTTTATCGCTTCCATTTCGGCGCTGTGCCACATCTCGTGTTTGAAGCACCAGGACAGTGCCTCATACTTATTATTGGCAACCGGATGTTTGAAAGGAATAGGTTCTAAGTTCTCCGATAAGATACGGTCGTCCAGCAGGGATAAGTTGCGGATGCAAATCTCGTGAACGGCATCTAATTGCTTTTTTAGCTCTGCTGTGGGAATTAAATTCTCCTCAACGGAGCGATGTAATGTCCCCATCCCATTGAAAATCTTTACGTAATCAATAAGCGGAATGAGTTTGTAAACCTCTTCATTTCTTCCTGTAATGCAGGTTATGGCATGGAAGTTCTGGCTGATAATCAGGTGTCCGATCTGCCATGCAAAGTTAGAATCGGTGTTCTCAGGGATGGTGTACCATAGACTTTCCGGGAGTTCGGATACCAGACGGTTTACAAAATCGCGTGATTCGATGACCTGTTCTTTTAGAAAATCAATCTTGCTCATAATTCATTTGTTTTTAAGTTATACATAGTAGTTAGTGAGCAAGTCTTTCGTTCTGTGACAACTCAGGGCATTATTTTTTCCCAGTAACTCTTTCTTGGAAGTTCTTTCTCAAATCTCTGATAAATATCGACGAGGCGGATAATCTTCTTTACGGCTGTATATTCTTTTTCTAAATTGAGTGAGGTGACATGCTTACATATCCGGCATTTGCAAGTCCCCTGTGGGTTATATAGCGGACAGGTGCCATCCATGAAGTGGGTAATCTTGTTGATGGAGCGGGAAGAAATCTGTCTGATATTGTCTTCCGTCATACCCATGATTTCGCTGATCTGTTTGTGGGAAAGGTTAAGGTTTATCTTGAATATGAATATCAGTCGGGCATCATTGGTTAAACAATGGAGTTGGGCTGTCAGGCACCAGTCACAGCATTTTTTTATCCATTCGTGTTCGTCTCTGTCCTGTTCGGCTGGATCAATTGCGGGAAGATCACGGAACTCTTTCAATTCGTTCATGGTGGCGATTCTTTCATTCCGGGCATAGCGCAGTATGGTACGTTTGCATATTGTGTATATCCATGTAGATAACTCAGACTGGCCATTGAAAGAGCCGATACTCCTGATAATTTCGTACCAGACTTCCTGGGCGGCTTCTTTTGCTACTTCCTTGTTTTGTATCATGCGGTGCGATATCGAAGATATCATGGCGCCATATTGTTCTGCAATTTCCTTTAAGTTCGTTTGCATATTGTATATATTGGTTACGTTGAGGCTGTAAATGTAACTAAATATTAAGAGCTGAACTAAAAAGCAGCGTATGGTTATTACCTGTTGGCGAAAGAAATTTCTTTCTTTTCGGTTATGAGTTAAATGATAAATAATCTTTTAGACGCGGATGACACGGATGACGCGGATCTTTTTTTTATCCACTTTTATAGCGCAGCCTTTTAAATCCGCGTTATCCGAGTCATCCGCGTCTAAAAAATAATATACCGAATGGCGCTAATCACTTATCACCAAACACTAATCACTAATCACTTTTATTCCTTTCCATACCATTATGAATTAGTTCCGGCAACGGGTGGTTATTGTGATGTTATAGAGTCTGAATAGATTTATTACCCTAAGGATAAAAAATATATCTTTGTGGATGAACGGTTAATTGTTGGACGCTAATAAAAGATACGTATGAAACATCTATGCTTATTGTTTGCTTTTCTGTCTATCCTCAGCTGCAGAGCTCAGGAAGATCATGAGGATTTGGCAAAAGAGGTGATAATCTCGGGCCGTGTATTGAATAGGGAGGTTTATCCAAAGGAAAAGGAGGTAAAGCTTGTGCTTCCTTGTCTGCCTTATCTGGAAACAATATATACTTCCCCTATAGCAGATGACGGTACCTTCAGTTTTCGTTTTAGTCCTTATGCTTCAACGCGCGAGGTTGTTCTTCGCAATTATGCGGAACACTTGTATGTACACCCGGGTGATAGTCTGCATGTTGAAATTGATTTCAGTGATTTACTGAATCCCCGTATTACCGGAACTTCCGGTACACTGAATCGGTATATGGCTCTTTTTACCACAGGTGGATATTATAGGGGGCCTTATTTGAGTGGTGATAATGCTACTTTTGAAGAATTTGAAAAAGAATTGAAAGAAGAGTATGCCAGTCGTCAGGAGCGTCGTGCTGACTTTCTGAAGGAGCATTCTCCCGGTGCGGAAGTTGAGAAATATACGGCAGACTTACTGTCGATAGATTATTATTATTCGGTTTTTAGCTATGCCATGTCCCAAGCGGCAAATGGTAAGGATGTCAGTTGGTATAAAGCACTATTAACAAAACTTGATCCTCTCTTTTCGGAACAGACTGTTTATGCCAGTCAGTTTTCTCTGGCTGACAGAGTTCAAAGGTTCCTCTATTTTGACCATATCAGGAGAGAAAAGCGTGATTTTGAGTTCAAGGATATTGTTGAGGTTTGTAGGAATCGTGCCATCTTGCCGTATTCATCCCTCTTTCCCGTAGCTCAATCTTTATATGATAACGATACGACTTATTTAGCTGATAACAGAGTTCAGTTAGACTCTATTGTAAAAGCTCCTTATCTGAGGCAACCTCTGCTTGCACTCTATCAGGATAAGGCCAGTTATCTGAAATCTCCTGAAAAAGTATCCCATTATATGCTCTATGGCAATAATGCCGATGGGGCAATTGCACGGAAAGAAATGCCGTTTATGATACCTGTATACAACCTTTTGGAGAAGTATGCCGGTAAGGTGATTTATGTTGATTTCTGGGGAGTTATTTGTCCACCTTGCCTGGCAGAAATGGAGCCTTTAAAGGAATTACGGAAGCGTTATTCGCCCGATGATGTTGTAATGGTAAGTATCTGTGGAAGTAGAGATCGGAAGGCATATCAAAAGGTTCTGGAACGTTTCTCTTTGGAGGGGAAGAACATTGAATGCATCTATTCGGAAGATTGGGCGACTGCTGATGATTATCATCGTATCATGCGTCACTGGGATATGAACAGCATACCTCAATTCCTTTTGATTAATCGTGATGGGATCATTGTGGATTACGGCAGTGGATTGAGACCCAGTTATCCGAAGACGGTGGCAAAGATTGATGCTCTCTTAAAATAAAGGGAGAATCGGGTAGGGATAATATATCTGGCTGATATTGTAGTGTGAGGGAAGTTATTGGGCTTCCCTCACACTATAATGGATAATTTATCGTTTATAAGACTTATATATTGTTTTTGCATATCATCCGGTAGGAAAGAGCCTTTTATAAAGTCCGACCAATTTTGTTGGGCTTTTATAAATTTTTTAAAGATATTCTCTATGATTTTCTCTTCGACACCTGAAGAAGTGATGGTCGTGATGAAGTCTTTTTTCCTTATTTTGCTTTTCTTTCCGTTCAGCGTCAGTGCCAGTTCTTCGGTATCTTCAGGCATAACTAATGCTGTTGAAAGCATGTCATAAGCAGGAGTTAATGTATGATACCCTTTGTTTGGACTATACAAGGAAAAGTTCTTCAGATGCATGTCTGCATTTCCTGTAATCCACGAAAATACTGTTTGCTCTCAAAAGTTTATGAGATCTAATTTGGGAGTAGAAGAATATTGTTGTATAAGTTTCGCTATCTGCTCATAAGAGCCTTTATACTTGTATTCTGTTAATCGTTCGGCTAATTGACACATGTCTTCCATAGGGAGTTTTTTCCCGTCTTCACGTCTGTCAATGTTCCGGCTTTATAATCGTGCAAATGGACTGATGCTCGCTTCATAATTCTGTATTTTTAGGCATTGGAACGGCACCTACTTCCATTCCAAAAAGATTCAATACTTGATTTACCTTATCCAATCTTAAAGTCTGCTTACCTTGCTCTAATTCGCGGATAAAGCGGAGGCCTACGCCGGACTTTTCTGATAGATCAACTTGTGTAAGTTCATACTGCTTACGCATCTCTTTTACGTATTTTGCTAAAGTCATATATTCCATATTATACCCGTTTGGGTACAAATGTAATAATTATCTTCTTATTTATACCATATCGGGTATAAATAGTTTGTCTCTATATCTTGCTTATACCCCCTAAGGTATAAAATAGGTATTCATCATTCATTTGTATTTGCTTTTTTATAACTTCCATTCCATTGTCCGCTTTTATGCGGACACTTGTCCGGAAATGAACATCGCCTAAAATTGAATATTCGTTGATAATCAGTGTTTTATTGTTTTGGCACGCCAATTGACTATATATTGTCGAAGGCGGTTGACAAAGACTTCCTCTCAAAAATCAAGAAGTAATAACAATAAAAAAATAACGATTATGAAAACAAATTTAATTTCTAAAGCAGTGGTAATGGTAGCAGTAGTAATGGCAAGTGTAATGAACTTCTCTGCAAGTGCAAGCAATCCTACTCAGTACGTAAAGAACGAAGAGATGACCGGCGAGTTGATGACCGCAAAGACTATCTTTAAGAACGAAGACGGTCATTTGTTCCGCCACCTCCGTTATACTTATACTTATGATAACGAAAACCGTGTAACCAGCAAGGAAGCTTCTAAATGGGACAGTTCAAAAGAGGCCTGGGTTCCTTATTTCAAGATGAATGTTTCCTATACAAACAATGAAGTTGAACTTAGTTATGCCCGTTGGAACTCAAAGAGCAACGCTTATGATAGCAATATTGAAAAGACTGTTTACGAACTGAACGATGCCAATGCTGCCTTGATGCTGGCAAGTACAAAATAAAGTTAGCGGGGCAGGAATTTCGGTGAAATTTTATCTGTTTTCTTTAATATAGAACATCCGGATTTTTAATCAATGTCAGAAAGATTGCAAAATATTGAAATAAGTGTCGCTAAAATGCTTTTTTTACTGACAAGCGCATCCTCGTAAAAGCAGAAAATAGAGAATTTACTTCTGAATTAATGCATACAAATACGTTATTTCTGTATTCTATGTACAACTTATACGCTTTTTATACATTGAATCACTATTCCCAACACGTAGGATCTATACATCCGGCATACAGTATCTATAGATGCAACACATCCGATATATAGATTGGACACAAGCGATCTATATATCGGACACAAGCCATCTGTATATCCGGCAGAAAGAGGCTGTTTTAGGTACTTTTAGGTGATACTTTCGCTTTTTTAGAGTTGTTGGTATTTTTATATCGGCTTATCAATCTGCTGACTATGGATTTTCACTTGTGAATTTACGTTTTCCCTTCCTTCCGTACACAAAGAAAGCATTCTGAATATGCAAAAAAAACAAAATGTCAAAAGGGAGGGTAGTTTATTTAAAAGAAACGCTTTTTCGCCTCTGTAAGTGCTCTGAGAGCATTTGTAGAGGTGAATTTATTTTTTTATTTCTGATTGTTATGTGAATGTTTTTGCTATTTAACTCTTATCATTATCTTTGGGGATGAGTGAGATTATGAATTGGTAACTTAAATGGCAATAAATAATGGATAAGACATTAAAAGAGAAAATTGATGCTTGGGCAGATGCTGACGAGCATACTAAGATTCCTTTCCGTAAACGTGTACAGAACTTCTGGAAATGGTTTACTGATAACGAAAAGAAGCTGTCGCAGATCGTTGAGAACCGTGGGAAGTCGGATAGTGAAAATGCGGTGGAGTTTATCACGGCCGGAACAGATCTGATAAACGAAGAGGTACACTTCAATCTGGGTGGGGACTATGAATTTACTTTCTCTGTTGAAGGTCATTCCTCCCTGTTCTATCTTTATCCCTATGTTGTGTCGCAGTTGCCTGAGCAATTCAAGGACAAATGGCACTTCTTCCCTTTCAACCAAGGTACTGATTCGAGTTTCTCATTTGGCATGTATGGCGTAAATGTGGCTATGGATCAGGTGCAGGTAGCTGTTACTTATCAGGAAGATATCAATGCTTTCAGTATCCGTTTTTATGAAAAAGACCTGTGTTCGCTGGAAGAAGCTCAAAGTTACAATGCCTATTATCTCATGATGGAAATAATGCTGGGTGAGGGATTGTCGTACCAGTATATTGCCGATGTGGAACGTGCCGATGCTCCGCTTGAAGACGCAATATCTCTTCCTGCATTGAGGACATATATCGTAGATACTCTGAAAGCTCACGATAAGGAAGTGTTTGATAATCCGCAGCAAGTCTATACAAGCTATCGTTTTGAGCCGCAGGAGAACGAAGAACTACGTTTTGATGTGGTGGCAGGCAGTTCATGTTTCCAACCCTTGGTAGCTAATTATTATAACGGTTCTACTGAGTTGTTCGATCAACTGAACCGGTTCGGTGCACAGGCTGTATTCATTGCTTTCCCGTTCGAGAACGAAAAGGAAGGAGATGCAAAGAAAGCCCTGGATTTCCGCTACGGACTGGAAGACCGCCTTTCAGAAGAACTGCTTTCTCCGGAAGGCCTGGGACTTTTATTAGGCGGTGCCGTTGGTACTGGTACGTGTTACATCGACCTTTTGCTATTCGATAAGCCGGCATTTATGGAAAAGATAATTCCTTTCCTGAAGGATTATCCTCAATATCGCTTCTATCTCTCTGATTTCCGTCAGGATTGCGACTTGTACAGGCTGTTTGAAACGGAGGATGACGAATCAGAAGATTAAATAATAAATCGTTAATAATAAAGATATTACTATTATGAGCATAGGTTTCAGATTAACAACAAAGTGCAAAAATATCTCTTCCTTTCAGGAATCTCTGGATGCGGTTGCAGCCCGGAACAATATATCTGCCAGCCATACAGAAGACTATTCTGAGTTATCTCTTTGTCGTTTGGGAAATATATTCTTTAATTATGAACCGGAAGGGGATGAAATAACCATTGCAGGCGATTGTCAGACTAATCTGCTGGGAGCGGGTTTTCACAAATACGCTACGGAAATTGCCTGTGAACTGATACGGCAAAGCGAACTTTCTTTCGAGGTGGAGGATGATACGGAGTACTACGAGCACAGAGACTTTGAGCGGATGCGTTCCGAGCATTTCTATCCATGGTTGAAGGCTATTATGAAGCTTTGTTGCGAACGTATGGAGCAGGGATCTGATATGTCTGCCATCTGTTGGGACTACGATAAGTACATACCTCAAGGTGTGAAAGGAACAGTTGTTTCACCTTTCGGACGTATTAACCCCCATCATTTCATGAAGCGAATAGAAAACGAAGGCATTGAAACACTGGCAAACGAGTTCTTCATGTGGAATAATGAAGAACGTGATGCCCAGTTCTATCGAAATATTGCCTTGAGTGCCTTGTGGGAAGATTGCTATTTCGTGCCTTCCGCCCGCAGTGATGCAGATGAGGAAATCAATGCCTTTATTATCGAGAATCTTGAGAAAGCTGTCGAGATGGATGGTTCTCTTCCTTTCCCGAAAAAAGATTACCTGCTGCTTTGCCGTTTAGCGGAGCAAGAACCGGTAGATGTTTCTTTCTTGCCGGACTATGTACATGAATTTCCGATAGGTTACCGTAAAGGGAAAGTAACGTATAAAATGGGGAATCTCAGTTTTGTTCTTCCGGGCCATTACCTTTATTTTGAGGAAGAAGATTCCCGTGGTTATTATGATGGAGTAGATGAAAACTGGCATCTGGTGCGTATATCGGCTTATTCCGTCCTTGCTGATGAGGTGAACTATCTGGAAGATAATGAGAGTGTACTGGTTGAGGAGAAATTCTTCAATAATGGTAAATGCAGGCTTTACGACTTGGGTGGCGAAGAGGATGGAAGCGACAGTGAATACATGTGCCAATGCCAGATTATCACCGAACATCAATTTACCCTTTTCACAATCTTGTGTGGAGGAAAAGAAGAAGCTATGGCTTTCTCTACAGACTTTGTCGAACATCTGACTGCAAGCAAGGAAGACAAGTATGACAAACTGCTTGAGCAGATAGAGCAATGGCATACGGACGATGAGGAGCAGAAGATAGTGGACGCCATTCTGGCAATTCCCGAAGAAGAGTGGAATGCAGAGTTAACAGGTCTTCTGGCACGCGCTTATAATAATCAGGAAGAGTATCTCAAGGCCATTGATTGCCTTCTTACTGTAGAAGAAGAAGATAAAGACGCACTTTGGTTCTATCGTCTGGGGTATGCTTATTATTATATGAATCAGTTGGAAAAGGCACAGAAGGCTTTTGAACGTTCTCTGGAGTTGGACCCGGATGATGACGATGTGAAGGAATTCATTGATTTGTGTAAAGGCGGAGAATCGCCCTACAATCCTGAAATGTATGAGGCCGAAGAGATGGATGCCCTTGAAGCTCATATCGACAAGTATTTCGGTAAATCGAAGAATGTCTTCCATGAAATAGCCTCACCCGATATTCACGTGGATATCTATATTATCGAACCGACGCGCAAGAGGAATTACTATACATTGATTACCGGCGGTATGGGTGCTCATCGGATGAATGTGCCCCAGGAACTGGCGGAGTATAAATTGGAGCGTGCGGAGCTGGTGATATACCTTCCTGCCGATTGGAATGTGTATGACCATTCGGAAAAGAATTACTGGCCGTTGCGTTGGTTGAAGATACTTGCCCGCCTGCCGATAGGAGAAGACTCTTGGCTGGGCTGGGGGCATACAGTGCCGAATGGTGAACCGTTTGCCGAAAACACCCGCTTCTCCGGTGTGATGCTGATTAATCCTGAGACTGTGAAGAAAGGTGCGGATGTCTGCCGGTTACCTAATGGTGAAGAGGTGAACTTCTATCAGGTAATTCCGCTGTATGAAGAGGAAATGAATTTCAAGGTTGCCCATAATGCGGAAGCACTGTTAGAGAAAATGGATAAAGTAAGCCCGGTAGTAGATATTCATCGAGCGAGTGTTTGCGAGTAAGTTACGAGCTACGAGCTACAAGTGGCTGCGCTGTCACGCCGAAAGGTACTTGTAGCTTGTAGCTTCTCTCAATTTTCAGAAACGAAAGTAGTGACAGAACGTGCAGGGATAACTGCCGGTTGTCTCTTGTTCAGTTTTTTAATGGGTAACAAGTCTTCACCCGGTATATCGGATGTACGGTAACCTTGCCATGACTTGACTTTCGGATCATTCACACGGAACGTGCACTCTTGCTCCTGATCAGCATAGTTGATGATTACCATTACCCATTGGCCGTTTGTGTTTCTATAGGCGGAACACATAAGGCCTTTCTGGTCTGTATCTCCTTCAGGAACAATCTGTCCGGACTTATCAGTTGCCGTAATAGCCATGCGTACAGCGCCTGGGCGGATGAAACGGCTGTAGTTTCCTAAGATCCACATCAATTTAGAGTCTTCTACTCTTCCATCCTGCAAATCCGGATTCGTGTATTCACGTATCAATCCGTCTTTGTAGTCACCGCCTATGGCTCGCCACCATTGCCAACTACGCGCCCCTGCATAAACAATATCATGATGAATGATACGTGCTACGTAAAGTGCTGTCTTCATGGTACGGTCGAATCCGCCGCCACCGCCAATTTCTTCATCATTTCCCATGATGCAGGTTTCCGTTTGCCAGAAGTCGACCTTGTATTTATCTAATGTATCACGCAACTGGCGACGGTAATCTCTCAGGCTATTGAGCGGTGTATTTGTCCAGTAACTATGTCCTGCGATGAGGCGCGATACGTTCGGGGTATTTCCCAGATAAGTATCCACACTGTCCGGTGAGAAGAAAGACTGTATTTCGTATCCGCGCTCGTGATTAGTCATGTGGGTAGAGAACATACAACGGTAGTCCGATGATTCGCAAATGGTGATTTCCGTATCGATGTCTTCTTTCACAAACTCTTTACTGATGAGGCGTACGGCACGTGCTATCTCTTTTTTGGTGGCTGGGGTACCTTCCTGTTTCGGACCTATCCAGTTCCAGTGACCGTCCGGTTCATTGAAAGGCGAAAGGTAATCGAACTTGATGCCATCCTTCTCCTCCACTCCTTTTATCACATTTGCCAGGAAGCGGGCGAAGTCTTCATAATGTTCATCTTTCAGGTTAAGTGTACCGTTGCGTCCGGTATTGGTAGCAAGTCCGTTTTGGGTGAAGTAGACCGGGGGAGAGTTCAGAAATGCCAGGAATTTATTGACTCCCCGTTCTTTTGCCAATCGCAGGAAATTGCGCTGGCCTTGCTGCTTGTTCCAGTTATAACTTCCATCCGGCTGCAAGAAACATTCGGTGCGCATCCAGGGAGAACCTATCTGGCTCGCTTCACCCTGTTCGGTACTTCCTGCACCTACGTTGAAGCGCCACAGGGAAAGCCCGATTCCCATGGGCTTTCCATCAGCATCATTTTCTGTACTGAATAACCAGTCTGCCACCTGGTTTTGCTTCTCCTGGGGCCATTTGCCTATGATGTGCATGCTCCAGGCATCCGAAGCACTGAAATGCTCCATGACTTGCAGTGGCTGTTCCTGAACAATCTGATAGTTTATATTTGCTTGTGGCGAACACGAAGTAGTTATTGCTAAAGCGAGTAATAATACTTTGTATCTCATCATTTTCTGTTTTATATATTAGAGGTTATTCAACATTCAAAAGAACTTCTGTTCCTTGCAAGAGCGGTGAAGTGAACTTTACACGAACCTGACCTTTTTCACCGGTCGTCTGTATGTAAGTAAGCAAACGGCCGTGGAAAGCACGGTGGTGATTGTCGGTATAGTCGCTCATATCCCTGTTATCGGAACCTTCGAGCCCTAACAGGCGTGCCGGACCTTCGATAGTGCAAGTGATATCATTGTCTCCAAGCTTCACGATTGTGCCATTTTCGTCAACGATTTCTACAATAAGATGCGCTGTGGCACGGTCGCAGGAAAGAGTAGTGCGGTCTGCACTGACCCGAAGGGCATAAGGACGACCGGAAGATTGAATCGAATAGCTTGAAACAATATTTCCGTTGGTATCGCAACCTTCAACTTTCAGTTCGCCTGCCTGATAGGGAATATCCCAGTAGATGATACCACTCTTTTCGTCATAGGGCTTCATGTTGCCTACTACTTTCCCGTTGAGCAACAGACGCGCTTGCGGTGCATTGGTATAGCAAACTACGCGTATCTCCTGACCGGAATCATAGTTCCAGATGTCCCATGCATCGGGTGACAGGAAAGTACGTTGGGAGTTCTTGAATCTGGCTTGTATGGGATAGGTACCGATATAAGTAACCGGCTTCTCACTCCACAGTGAAGCACGGAAATGTCCGCGAGGCTTGGGGAAGCTACCGAAATCGAGTAATCCGGTGTAGAGCCCTCGGGAAGGCCATGCTCCCGATTCACCAAGATAATCCGTACCTGTCCAGATGAATTGTCCAAAGATAAATTCTTTGTTCTTCACCGCATACCAGGCATCAAGGCCGGAACCGTTTTCACTGCCGTAGATGACACGTTTAGGGTAAATGGCATGATCTTCATCGTAGCGGTTTTCTGTATAGTTATATCCCACTACGTCAACAGCATCGGGATATTCTGTTTCATTGGACATCACGACACCTGCCAGAGCTCCTGTTACAGGACGAGAAGTATCGACAGCACGTACGCGGGCTGCCAGGCGTTTGGCTATCACTCCGATACGCATGGCATCGGGTGCATCGGGCTTATAGCCGCCAAACATAGGTTGGTTGATTTGTGCTCCATCGAGAATAGGATGGGAATAGGGATCATTCGGATAATCTACTTCATTGCCGATACTCCACAGGAAGATGGAGGGATGATTGCGGTCACGGCGTACCATATCGGTGACATCCTGCTCTATCCATTCTTCAAAGAAGTCAAAAGAGCCATCAAAGCCCGGTTCACCTTTATTCCACCCTTTGATCCATTTACGTTTTGGGAATTCCCATTCATCAGAAGCTTCATCCATGACAAGCAGACCTAATTGGTCGCACAGGTCGTATACGACGGGAGCTTGCGGATTATGGCTCATACGGATGGCGTTCACACCTATTTCTTTGAGATTATTCAGGCGGCGTTCCCATACTTCAGGCGGCACTACGGCGCCAAGTACACCGGCATCGTGGTGCAGACATACACCTTTGACTTTCATCCAATTGCCGTTAAGTGCGAATCCTTTATTAGGGTCAAAGTCCAGTGTGCGGAGTCCTACTTTGGTTTCACAACCGTCAATACGCTTTCCATTACTGAGTAATTCAGCTTTCAGTGTGTAGAGGTAGGGATCATTCAGGTTCCAGCGGTGAGGCTTAGTTACTTTCAGTGTGAGGGTTTCTTTGGTGATACCTTCTTTCCTGTCGGAAACGCGAGTACGGCGTTGTGCTACTTGCTTGCCCGCAGCATCGTATAGTGTGGCCGAGAGTTCCAGTTTCTCACGGGTAGCTATATGTTTTTGTACTTCCATATCAACGGCTATGGTGGCCTGTCGGTCAGTCAGAGAAGTAGCATACCAGCCTGTGCCCCATTGTGCAAGATGTATTTCGGGGGCAGCAATAAGCCATACGTCACGATATATACCCGATCCTGTATACCAACGGGAATCAGCATAACGGCTATGGTCTACACGTACGCTCAATACATTGTCACCTTCTTTCAAATACGGGGTCATATCGTAAAGGAATGAGATGTAACCATTGGGGCGCTTACCAAGCAGGTGGCCGTTCAGATAAACTTCGCTACGGTTGTATACTCCTTCGAAGTAGATGTAATGGCGTGCGGCATTGTCGGTGATGTTGAAATGCTTGCGATACCAGCCTATTCCACCCGGCAGGTAGCCCGTACAGCTGGCCAGTGAGGGCGACAGTTGTCCTTCAATGGACCAGTCGTGCGGCAGTGTAAGTTTGCGCCATTGAGTGTCGTCGAAAGTGGGATTTACGATGGTTGAGTCGTCAGTCAGCCGGAAGAGCCATCCGTCGTTGAACTTAGAGGCGTTACCGAATGAGACTTGCGCCCGAGCCGGGCAGGCTACCAGAAAGGCTGCCACGAGAACAGCCAGTGTAAGAGCATTTTTCATGGGGTTATGATTAATTTAGATTCATTGTTGCAAATATAAGCGATATCGACCTCTCATGCCTAGCATAAATCATTCAGCTTAGGGGTATAAATCATGCAATACCTGGATTTGTACATTCGGAATAGAGATTTTATTTCTATTTTTGGCTTGCAATAGAAAGCTGATATTATGAAAAGCAGATTTTTACTTTACTTCCTGTTATTGCCTGCACTTTTGTCGGCACAGTCTTATGCTATCCGGCAATTGGGAATTGAAAAGGGACTTTCCAACAACTATGTGATCAGTATAGCCCAGGATAAAGCAGGCTTCCTATGGTTTGCAACTGAAGAAGGTTTAAATAAATTCGATGGTACGCGCTTCATCACCTACTATAAGAATGAAACACCGAATGACTATGGTATCACAGGCAATGAGTTGAACTGCCTGCTTGATGATTCAGTAGATTCTATTCTTTGGATCGGAACACAACGATCCGGATTGAATGCTTACGACTATATGAACGATACATTTACATTTTATCGGCATGATGAGGCTTCACCGGAAAGTATCAGCACAGATGATGTAACGAATATAGTTGCCGCCGCTGATGGGAATCTATGGGTTACGACTTACTGGAAAGGGATAGAATACTTCGATAAAAAAACAGGCCGCTTTTCTCACTATAATATGGGGACTGTACCTGGATTGGTTAGCGATCATGTCTGGACAGTTGCCGATGGGGGCGATGGCAAGTTGTACGTAGGACATGTACACCATGGTCTCAGTATCCTCTCGATTAAAGATAAGAAGGTGAAGAACTTTGTTCATGATCCGAAAGACCGGAGCAGCTTGCCGGGGAATGAAGTAAGATGCATATATAAGGATTTGAATAATAATATCTGGGTCGGCACAAACAAGGGATTGGCATTGTTTAATCCGCAGATGCAGAATTTTATTCGGTTTACTACAGATGGAAATCTTTCGCGTTACATCTATGATATCCGGCAACTTGATGGGAATAAACTATGGATAGCTATGGAATTTGGTGGAATAGCCATAATGGACTTGTCGCAGCGCCTGTTCCTGTTACCCGAACAGACTCAATTTAGTTATATCAAAGAAGGAGATGATGGATATAGTCTGTCCAATTCAAGTGTACGGTGTATTTTCCAGGATTCATTCAAGAATATTTGGGCAGGTATATGGGGTGGTGGAATAAACTTCCTTAGCTATGAGCCGCCACTGTTTAACGGTTATAATTATTCTTCGAATCAGAATTCAATGAACCGTTTGAATAATAAAATGGTAAGTAGTGTTTGTGTGGATGGCCAGGGTAAATTGTGGATCGGAACGGATGGAGACGGAATCAATGTTTTTGATAAAGGTAAACGGATAGCCGTTTATCAGGAGGATACTGAAAATATGGGTGGAAATTCCGTATTGGCTTCATTGCGTGATTCGGAAGATAACTTGTGGTTTGGGTTGTTTATGGGCGGAGTGAGCTATTATGATACGAAGAGAAAGATATTCCAACGGAACTTTCTCAAAGAAATGGAGCATGAAGATATCCGTTCACTTTATGAAGATAATCAGCATATGCTATGGATCGGTACCAGTCGGGGTATTTATAAAGTAGATTTGGCAGATAAGAAGGTCGTAGGACATTATGAGTTTGAGAACAACTTGGTGCGGTGTGTTATGAAAGACTCCCGAGGTCGTCTGTGGGTTGGTTCTTTTGGAAGTGGATTAGGAATGGGCGATAGTGAGTTGCAGGATGTCAAGCTCTTCAATACTGAGAATCAATTTCCTTCTAATACAATCAACGCAATTTATGAAGACAGCAGGAATAATGTATGGATTGGAACAGGAGAAGGGTTGGTGTGTTTCTTCTCCCTACCCGATTGGGAATATAAAGTCTATCGTCGTGAAGAGGGGCTGGCCAATACACATATACTTGCCATAACGGAAGATGCTGACAGTAATATTTGGGTGAGCACCAACAAGGGAATCAGTTGTTTTTTGCGGGATAAAGGCGTTTTCAATAATTATGACCATTGGGATAACGTACCGATGGGAAACTTTATGAGTGGCAGTGTAGCCAAGGACCAGGATGGGGAGATTTATTTCGGTTCTGTCAATGGACTGTGCCATTTTAATCCGGATTTTGTTTTGGCAAAACGCGAAGCTCCTGCGGCGGTTATCACAGAAATGAAGATATTTGCCCCTTTAGGGAATGCGGGAAGTAATGAAGAAGTGGTAAACATTAGCGGGCAGTCGAAAGTAAAGTTGAATTATATGCAGAATAGCTTCAATATTACTTTTAATATACAGAACTATGCACTCGTCAACCAAATAGAATATGCCTATATGCTGAAGGGGCTCGAAGATGCGTGGTATACAGTAACGGACCCTAATAGCGTTACCTTCCGTAACATACCTCCCGGTGACTATCATTTTCTGGTGAAAACCCGTATCCGGAATCAGGAATGGTCGGACGAAGTTACAACACTGGATATTCAGATAGTTCCGCCTTTGTGGTTGACCTGGTGGGCGAAATGCTGCTATGTATTACTGAGTGGAGCTATTCTGTTCCTTATTTTTTATACTTACAAGAAGAAGCTCGATATGGAGGTCCTGTACGATCTGGAAAAGAAGAATCATGTGCAGGAGCAAGAACTGAACCAGGAACGTTTACGTTTCTATACCAATATTACACATGAGCTGCGTACGCCGCTGACTTTGATATTGGGGCCGCTGGAAGATATGCAGAAGGTTAATTCGCTTTCTAATAAAGATGCCCAGAAGATATCGGTTATTCACCAGAGTGCTATACGGTTATTGAACCTGATCAATCAGATACTGGAATTCAGGAAGACGGAAACACAGAACAAGAAGTTGTGTGTGGCCCATGATAATATAGCCAATCTGGTGTATGAAATAGGGCTTAAGTATAAAGAACTGAATCGTAAGCCGGATATTGAATTCCATATCGAACTTGAGAAAGAGGACATGCCTTTGTACTTTGATAAAGAGGTAGTGACTATTATTCTGGATAATTTAATTTCAAACGCCATTAAATATACTGAGAAAGGCTCTATCAGTTTGGGGTTGCACAATGTAGTGCGGAATAATATCAATTATACCGAGATAAAGATAGGTGATACAGGCTTTGGCATTACTCCTGAGGCATTACCCAATATTTTCAACCGTTATTATCAGGAGGGAGGCGATCATCAGGCTTCGGGTACAGGTATCGGTTTGGCGCTGGTGAAGAATCTGGTGGCGTTGCACGAGGGAGAAATAAGGGTGGAGAGTACTTTGGGCGCAGGTAGTACTTTCTATATCTGCTTATTGACGGACAATACTTATCCTCACGTATTGCATGCCGATTCGCCGGAAAGAACTGTGAATGAAAAGGAAGAAAAAGAGGAAGTGCCGGAGTCTGTTTCCAGTGGGAAGCGTATTTTGTTGATAGTGGAAGATAATCAGGATATCTGCAATTACATTGTTGAGTCTTTCTCTGATGATTTTGAAGTAAAGACAGCGGCGAATGGCGAACAGGGAATGGAGCACGCTTTAAGCTGTATTCCCGATATCATTGTAAGCGATATCATGATGCCTGTAATGAACGGAATAAAAATGTGCAAAATGCTGAAGGAAGATGTGCGTACCAGTCATATACCCATTATCCTGTTGACAGCCAAGGACTCTTTGCAGGATAAGGAAGAAGGCTATCAGGTAGGAGCTGATTCTTATCTGACGAAGCCTTTTAGTGCCACTCTTCTGCACAGCCGTATTCATAATTTGCTTGAGTCGCGCAAGCGGCTGACGGAGCGTTTTAGTACCAGCACTCTACATCATAATATGAATGATAAGCGTGCTTTACTGGCAGAATCCCTGAATAAACTGGATAATGAGTTCATCGAGAAGATAAATCAGCTGATAGAAGCCCGTTTGTCATCCGAGAAGATAGATATCGGTTATCTGGCTGATAATATGTGTATGAGTAAATCTACACTTTACCGGAAGATGAAAGCATTGACGGGATTGTCTACCAATGAATATGTCCGTAAGATAAAGATGCAGTATGCCGAAAGATTGCTACTGGAAGGAAGATATAATGTTTCGGAAATTGCTTTCAAAGTGGGGCTAAACAGTGTGGTGTATTTCCGGCAGTGTTTTAAGGAGGAGTTCGGGGTATTGCCTTCGGAGTATCTGAAACAATCTTAAGAGATTTATTATATCATTAAAGAACCTACCTATCTTTTACAGGAAAGATAAGCAAGTTCTTCAATGGTTTTTATTTCAAAAAATTATTTCTCCTCGAATGTATTGAAAGAGTGCGGTTGAAGTTCAATGTTCAGGTAACGGTCCCGTAACTTCACGGTTACTTTTTTAGCCTCATCATTAAAGTTTCCGGCTATCACTACCTTTTTCTTTTCTGGAGTTTCCACTACCAAGACCGGTGTTCTTCCTTCTGTTGAAGGCTTGTAGGCTATTACACGTGAACCGGGTGTTACGAACTGGCTATAATGTCTTACTGCATAATACTCCGGTGTAAGAGTTGCCGTACGGGATTTTGAATCAACGTGTATCAAAGCGTTCTGTTTCCATCCCCAGGGACTTTCACCGTTATCGCAGAGGGTATTGTTCCAGAAGGTGTACTCTTCGCAGCCATTACCCAGGTAGTGGTTAATCAGATGGAAGGTGTGTTCGCCCGCTCTCCAGTCGAAGGTGCCTCCACCACATTCGCTTTCTGTCTGCATATACTTGTACTGGGGGTATTTGGCACGTATTTTAGGCAGTATCTGTCCTCCTTCCCACTGAAAGCCAATTCCTTGAACGCTTTGCGGCATGCGTGGATCGGAAAGTATTTTATCTACGTAGTCATAGCGGTTGGTATTGAAAGTGCCAAGGTAGAGAGCTACTTCCGGATGATGTTTCTTTAATGTGGGCGCCAGATACTCTACGTTGAAACGTACGGTACCCTCAGCTGTCCAAGCACAACCGGGATACGGGGTATAACTGTATGCTTCGTTCTGATACATGATCATATCGATGGGAATTCCTTGTTCTTTATAGGCATCAATGAATTTACAGAAGAAGTCGGCATAAGTTTGCAGATAGCGTGGGTCTTGAATCATGTAGTCATTCACTGCGAGTTGTCGGGGGAAGACGTCTCCGCGTTTCTCCGTGTTATCCTCATAAAGTACTACATCAGACAGAGGTGACATTTTATTAGTCCTGTCACTGCGTACCGGATAGTCATTGTTAACCTTCATCCAACTGGGAGGAGACCAGGGGGATGTCCAGAAGGTCATGTTGGGATTATACTTTTGCGCTGCACGGATGAAAGGAATGATGGCCAGTTTATCCCGGTTGATATTGAAATACTTCAGTTGGAAGTCGCCTGATACTTCGTCGCAACTGTACCAGTTGCGGGCATAGTCGTTGGCGTTCATCGAAATACGGCCTCTGTTGAAGCGAAGCTCTCCTTCGGGAGAGAACATTTTCTTCAACAAATCGTCCTGTTCATCACGGGTGAGCATGTTCAGGGCATCCCAGCACAGTTCGTTGAAGGTAGTTCCCCATGCTTTGAATGTGGTGCCTTCTTCCGTCCCACTGATATTTAAAAGCGGGGTTTGGGCGGCACTCGGTTGCAGTTTCACTTTGGATTGCTGCCAGAGGTTACCTTCCGTACTACTTACCCGGTTGTAAGTCTGGGCGTATGTTCCGGTGGAAAAGGCGGTTGCCAGACAATAGAGAAATACTTTTTTCATTTTCTTCTTTTTTATGGTAATAAGTTTTCAGGTGCAAATTAAGTAAAATAGTTAATATTATTAAGGGTACAAAAGGCGCAAAAAGGAGGACAAATGGATTCAAACGAAGTCAATACGCCTTTTTTAGGTTAAAAAACATAGGTTTTGTCTGTTGGCTGAATTTGTTCTGGATGGTATTTTTTAATGAGAGGATTAGATAAAGTGTAAGCGAAATGTCAGGGAATAATTTTATGCGTACCTCGCATATAGGCATAAAAAAAGGAGTACCGCTGTACTCCAACCTTTGTTAACCTTAAATCTAATACTATGAAAAACACAGTGCAAAGATACGGACTTCTGGGATATCTGCAAATAAAACAAATAAAAAAGAGTGTTTTATAACATGTTTTAGTAAAAGTGCTGTTTTTGTTAAGGCTTACTAAGGATTTGAGTCCCCTCAGTACTTGTTTTCTAAAAAAGAATTATCTTTGCATGGCTGCGAAAATAAGCTGCACTTTTGCATATTAATAAATTTATAAAGAACGACTACTGTGAGCGAAGAAGATATTGTCCTTACTCCGATGATGAAACAGTTCTTGGACCTGAAAGCCAAGCATCCTGATGCCGTAATGTTGTTTCGTTGCGGTGACTTCTATGAAACTTATTCTACCGATGCTGTTGTTGCAGCCGAAATCCTGGGAATTACCCTGACTAAGCGTGCCAATGGTAAAGGAAAGACTGTTGAAATGGCGGGATTCCCTCATCATGCATTGGATACGTATCTACCTAAGCTGGTACGTGCCGGGAAGCGTGTGGCCATCTGTGACCAGTTGGAAGACCCGAAGATGACCAAGAAACTGGTGAAACGGGGCATTACGGAACTGGTAACTCCCGGTGTTTCCATCAATGATAATATATTGAATTACCGGGAGAATAATTTTCTGGCTGCCGTACATTTTGGTAAGGGAACGTGTGGTGTGGCATTTCTCGATATATCTACGGGTGAATTCCTCACTGCAGAGGGACCTTTCGACTATGTAGATAAACTCTTGAATAACTTCGCTCCTAAAGAAGTGCTTTTTGAACGTGGAAAACGTGGCATGTTTGAGGGTAACTTCGGAAGTAAGTTCTTTACTTTCGAACTGGACGATTGGGTATTTACAGAGACCACCGCCCGTGAGAAACTTCTGAAGCATTTTGAAACAAAGAACTTGAAAGGTTTTGGTGTAGAGCATCTCAAGAATGGTATCATCGCTTCGGGAGCTATCTTGCAATATCTTATCATGACGCAGCATACCCAAATCGGACATATCACTTCTCTGGCACGTATTGAAGAAGATAAGTACGTCCGTCTGGATAAATTCACCGTTCGCAGCCTTGAGCTGATAGGCAGCATGAACGATGGAGGCAGCAGCCTGTTGAACGTGATTGATAAAACGATTAGTCCGATGGGAGCCCGCTTGCTGAAACGTTGGTTGGTGTTTCCACTGAAAGATGTATTGCCTATTAATGAGCGTTTGAACGTAGTGGAATACTTCTTCCGCCAACCGGATTTCAAAGAATTGATTGAAGAACAGTTGCATTTGATAGGTGATTTGGAACGTATTATTTCCAAAGTTGCTGTAGGGCGTGTTTCTCCGCGTGAAGTAGTTGCGTTGAAGGTCGCTTTGCAGGCTATCGAACCTATCAAAGAAGCCTGTATGGAGGCGGATAATGTCAGCCTGAACCGTATCGGCGAACAACTGAATATTTGTAAGTCCATTCGTGATCGTATTGAGAAAGAAATTAATAATGACCCTCCGTTGCTGATAAACAAAGGTGGTGTCATGAAGCTGGGTGTCAATGATGAATTGGATGAATTACGCCAGATAGCCTATTCCGGTAAGGATTATTTGTTGAAGATACAGCAGCGGGAAAGCGAACTGACGGAAATTCCCAGCTTGAAGATCGGCTACAACAATGTGTTCGGTTATTATATCGAAGTCCGTAATACGCACAAAGATAAAGTTCCGCAGGAGTGGATACGTAAACAAACTCTGGCAAATGCTGAACGTTACATCACGCAGGAGCTGAAAGAGTATGAAGAGAAGATACTCGGCGCCGAAGATAAAATATTGATTCTGGAGACTCAGCTTTATACAGAACTTGTGCAGGCTTTAAGTGAGTTTATCCCTGCCATCCAGGTCAATGCAAACCAGATAGCACGTCTGGACTGCCTGCTTTCCTTTGCCAATGTGGCGCGTGAAAATAACTATATACGTCCTGTTATTGAAGATAACGATGTGCTGGATATTCGCCAGGGACGCCATCCGGTTATTGAGAAGCAACTTCCTATAGGGGAAAAATATATTGCCAATGATGTGATGCTGGATAGCAGTTCGCAACAAATCATTATCATTACCGGTCCGAATATGGCTGGTAAGTCTGCATTGTTGAGGCAAACGGCTCTGATAACGCTGTTGGCACAGATCGGTAGCTTCGTACCTGCCGAGAGTGCGCATATCGGTTTGGTGGATAAGATATTCACCCGCGTGGGTGCCAGCGATAATATCTCTGTTGGCGAATCTACGTTTATGGTAGAGATGAATGAAGCAGCGGATATCCTGAATAACCTGTCTCCGCGCAGTCTGGTGCTCTTTGATGAACTGGGACGAGGTACGTCTACCTACGACGGTATTTCTATCGCCTGGGCGATTGTAGAGCATATCCATGAGCATCCTAAAGCAAAAGCACGTACACTGTTTGCTACGCACTACCATGAATTGAACGAAATGGAGAAGAGCTTCAAGCGTATCAAGAACTACAATGTTTCCGTTAAGGAGGTGGATAATAAAGTTATCTTCCTGCGTAAACTGGAACGTGGCGGCAGTGAACACTCTTTCGGTATCCATGTAGCAAAGATGGCGGGTATGCCGAAAAGTATCGTAAAACGTGCGAATGACATTCTGAAACAGCTTGAGGCGGACAATCGTCAGCAAGGTATTGCAAGTAAGCCGATGGCGGAAGTAGGAGAGACGCGTGGCGGCATGCAGCTTAGCTTTTTCCAGTTGGAAGATCCTGTGCTCTGCCAGATACGTGACGAGATTTTGAATCTGGATGTGAATAATCTCACCCCGCTGGAGGCGCTGAATAAGCTGAATGACATCAAGAGGATTGTGAAAGGGAAGTAAAACTCGAAATAAAATAAGGAAATGAAATCTTAGCCTTATTCCGCCAGTTTGAAGAGGCCGCTTCCGAATATGAAGGCGTAGAATGCTGGAGTGCAAGAGAATTGCAGGTATTATTAGGGTATTCTAAGTGGGAGAACTTCATCAAGGTGATTGATAAGGCTAAGGAAGCTTGTGAACATGTTCTGGAGCCGAAAAAGCTATTGATGACATGATGCTTACCCGCTATGCTTGTTATCTGATTGCACAAAACGGTGATAGCCGTAAAGAACAGATCTCTTTTGCGCAGAATTATTTTGCGGTGCAAACCCAGAAAGCGGAATTGGTAGAACAGCGTTTACTTGAGTATGAACGTGTAAAAGCTCGTGAAAAGCTTGGGCAGACTGAAAAGCAGTTATCAGGTGTTATTTATGAAAGAGGGGTAGATAGTAAAGGATTTGCCCTTATACGTTCTAAAGGTGACCAAGCGTTGTTTCGTTTGAGTACACAACAATTAAAACGTAAAATGGGAGTTCCCGATAGTCGTCCTGTAGCTGATTTTCTTCCTACTATAAGTATTAAAGCAAAAGATTTGGCTGCTGAAATGACAAGTGTAAACATACAGACTAAAGATTTAAGAGGGATTAATCCGATTGGTCAGGAGCATGTAGATAATAATACTGCTGTTAGAAATATGCTGTTACAGAGAGGGATTGTTCCTGAAAGTCTTCCTCCTGCTGAAGATGTGAAAAAAGTACAGAGGAAACTGGACAGTACGGAAAAGAAAGTATTGAAGGAAACCAAAAGGAAATAATCTATGGATTTATATGTTGAGGTTGTAACAAAGGCTACAACCTCATTTTTTGTTCTTTTAGTCTGTTAATTCTTTCTTCACACTATCCTTCTGCTGTTCCCTATATTGGCGTGGTGGCATACCGAAACGCTGGGAGAATAACTTATAGAACGTTCCGCGGTTATTGAAACCTGTCTTGTCCATAATTTCCTCAATGGTATAGTTCTTTGTCAGCAACAGTCGCTCGGCCATTGTGAGGCGATATTCTTTGATGATATCAGCAGGAGATTTGTCCGTTATAGGCTTTAATTTACGGTAGAACTGACGGGTGCTATAGCCCAGGTCACTGCTCAATAGTTCAACGGATAAGTCAGGGTTTGTGATATTCTTTTCTATGGTTTCTATCACCTTATCCAGGAATTCCTGATCTTCTTTGTGGATACAGTTCCCGTTTTCCACTTTGAATGAACTGAATATGGAACTATAATATTCTTTCAGGTCCGATTCTCTTTTAATTAATCGGTAGACTACTTTCTCTAAGTATTTTACATTGAAAGGTTTCGTCACATACACTTCTGCACCAGCCTCAATGCCTTTCACCTGATCGTCTTCGTGATGAAGGGCAGACAGTAGAATGAGTGGAATATGGCTCCATAACTTGTTTTGCTTGATTTTCTGGGCAAAGGAAAGCCCGTCTATTTCAGGCATCATCACATCTGAAATAATCAGATCCGGCTGCTTCAGTTCCAGGCTGGTCAGAGCTTCTGCAGCGTTATTGAAAGATAATACATTGTATTTATCTACAAATATTTCCGAGACGAACCATAACATAGAAGGATCGTCGTCAATGATCATAACCGTGTGCTTGGAAGTGTCGAAATTAACAGCGGTCTGTTCCAGTTCCATGGGCTCCGTATTTGTATTCAGAGGTCCTGTTGCATACACTTTTTGGGGTGTTTCTGCTTCCTGTGCAGTGGGCGATAGTTCCGGTAAAGTGACTGTAAATGTAGTTATCTCATTCTGAATACTGCTGACATTGATTTCACCGTTCAGCAGAGTAACCATATTCTTACAAATAGCCAATCCCAGCCCATTCCGTGAATTCTTGCCATTCATTTCAAAAGAATCCAATATCTTATAGCGATCGAATATCTTTGCAAGATTCTCTTTCGCTATCCCCTTTCCTGAGTTGGATATATTAAGGGTTAGAAGCTGTTTTTCTACTTTCAGACCGATGGTGATATTCCCTTCTTCCGGAGTATATTTGAAGGCATTTGAGATCAGGTTATTGACGATCTTACTGAAACAACTGATATCCGTGTTCCATTCAATGTCCGGTTCAATATCCAACCGATAGTTCAGATTCTTATTTTCAGCCAATTCACAGAAGGATTCCGCTATGTTCCGGAGTTTGTCCGATACGGATAATCTTTGGATAGAAAGTACCTTATGACCGGTTTCCAGTCTGCGGAATTCCAGCAGCTCCAGAATCAAACCATTCAGTTTCTCTGCATTCTGCTGTATCATCTTTCCGTATTTGCGGATGTACGAATCTGATTGAGGATAGGCAAGTATCTTTTCGCACGGACCGTAAATCAGCGTCAGCGGCGTACAGAATTCATGAGTGATGTTGGTAAAGAAGCGCAGCTTAGACTCATAGACTTCTTCTTTCTTTTCCCGGTTCAATTTCTCAATCATACGGTGTTGCTTCCGGCGGTATTGATGAACTATCCTATAAACAGCAAGAATGCAGAACAAAGCGATTAATATGAAATAGAGAATATATGCCCAATTACTTAAATACCAGGGAGGGGCAATCTGAATCAGAAGTGTCTGCGGTTCGCACTCTTTTCCATTCATGTTATTCTTGTATTTCACTAACAGGGTATATTGTCCGGGTGCAAGATTGGAGAAGATAGCGCTGGCCGATGTTCCACTTTCTATCCACTGGCTGCTTACTTCGTCCAATTTGTAAGAATAAGAGTAATTGTTTCCATTTATATAATCTATTGCCATAAAATCGATACAGAAGAAGTTCTGGCTATAATCCAGCTGAAGTATCTTCTTTCCTTTCTTGTCGTGGAGGAAATCATGAATATTGTATTCTTTTCCGAAGATGGATAATCCCTTCAGACTTATCTGAGGCATATAATCTGCCATAATATAAGCGTTGGACTTGACGGTAACAAATCCGTTTGTCCCTCCGAAGAACAAAGTTTCGGTTCGTAAGTCTTTATAGAAAGCTCCATCACTGAATTCAGTGACTTCCAGTCCGTTTTCCCGGTTGTAAGTCTGTCCGGTATTGGTTTTAGGGTTGAACCTTACCAGTCCTTGATTCGTACTGATCCAAAGGTTATTTTGTTGGTCTTCCAAAATGCCATGTACTGTGTTGTTTGAGAAAAGGTCAGCCCTGTCATGATAATGTGAGTAATCTTCATTGAAGTGAAGTAGTCCGGAACTGGTTCCCAGCCAATGTCCTTTCTTATTTTTATAAATGGCGAAAATATCATTGGCAGTCTGACTGTTCACTACATTATCAAACCTGTATGGAGTTAGCTTTTCGGTTTCGACATTCAGTCGGTAGGCTCCATAGCCACGATTACCGAACCAAAGGATAGAATCATTCTCCTGGAAGGAGGTAAAGAAATAATTGGAAGCCATACGCCCGTCATCCAGAACAATTCTGGTAGCCGATTTTACGGAAGGAGAACTACCGGCTTTATCCAAAATAACTTTTACGATACCTTCACCTACAGTGGATACCCATAAAGTGGTATCATTTAATTCGTTGATGGAGTGTACATATTTCACCTTCTTTCCATCGGCTATCACTGTAAACGCTTTCAGCTGTTTATTTTGGTATGAATAGTAGTTGAGCCCGTTTTCCGTTCCAATCCATAGCCTGTTCGCAGAACCGGGGGCAAAGCAATAGACGGTGTTGTCGGTTAAGGCACTGTTGCTGATGGAGATCCGGTCGAAAGAAGCTGCTGCATTGGTTTCCGGAGAATAATTCCTGATGCGCAATATACCTCCTCCTTTGGTTCCTATCCATAAGGTTTGTTCCTCGTCGTAGTAAACGGTACGTACGGGGTTGTTTATCTGGTATACAGGAGTATCCAGCAGCGTATTGGTAATGGAGAAAGTATCATTGAAATACATGTATACCCCTTGTCCGTCTGTTCCTATCCAAACAATATCCTGATATTTGTCTTTCATCAGACAGAAGATGCCGGAATGGATTTCTGTATCTTGCATCTGGTATTTTATTTTCTGATCGGACATATATTTCAATACGATCAATCCGCTGCTTTTGAAGCCAATGTAATAGTCGTTTTGTTGTTTGATGATGGAAGAAACTTCTCCGCGTGTTTCGACTTTTGTTTTGAGATCTGCAATAAAGTATTGCTGTTGATTGCCGAAGTCATATTCATAGAGTGAGTAGGTCTTATCGATGAAATAGATCAGATCTTCTTCTGCGAATGCCCATAATAACTGTTCGGAATGCTTGAAAAGATTGTTGGGGGTGAGGGTCATCCCTTCTTTATTCTTGTTTATCTGATAGCTGCGGGTGTCATTATTCGAAGTGAATACCCATAAAATATTGTTTTTGTCAATGATAGTGGATAATACGTGTCCGAATGCTATTTGAGGTACTTCCAACTTTTGGAAGAGTTGCTTTTCCGGTTGATAGTAATAGATATATCCGTCGTCTTTTACAATGAAAAGGTCATTATCCCTGCTTTTTGCCATATAGTTCTTGTCTTTGAACTCCGTGAAGCTTTTAGATGTCTGGAATTTGGTATCCAGACGGTCCAGTCCATAGTTGGTCTGTATCCATAATACATCCTTTTCAGTCTCCATGATGTCGTTAATCAGGTTTCCGGATAATGGGGCTTTCGTCGGGTTGACAGGATTGTATACATGGATATTGGTGCCGTCGAAAATATTCAGACCATCACATGAACCGATCCAGATGACTCCCTGATGATCCTGGTAAAGGGATAAGATAGCACTGTTGGATAAGCCGTTTTTGTTTGAAAATTGCCGCAGACTGTATGCATGAATCAAATGCGGAAAGCAGCATAAGATGCAGATAAGCAGTGAAACTTGGGGGAAGTAGTGTCTGTTTTTCATATCTGTATATCGGACTAATTAGGTATTGCAAAGATAGAGAATTATGGTTGGATATGGTTGGGAAGCATAGAAAAAAGAGTAATACTTTTCTGACTTTTTTGTGCGTTTTACAGCTATAGCCATGTAATTACACTTTTATGGCATAAATATAGGTATGCTTTTAGGTAAGTGCCGCTATTTTTGCGATTGATAAATATCTGTATTATTCACAATAGAATATTTTACTATGAAATTACCAGTTATCCTATTAGCATCTGCGCTACTTTGTTCAGGTAGTATGCATGCACAGAGTGCAAAACCGGAGAAAAAAGCGAAAGTTTATATGGTAGCAGATGCCCACCTGGATACCCAATGGAATTGGGATGTCCAAACCACCATCAAAGAGTATGTTTGGAATACCTTGTCCCGTAATCTGTTTCTGTTGAAGAAGTATCCCGATTATATCTTCAATTTTGAAGGAGGTGTCAAATATGCTTGGATGAAAGAATACTTTCCCAGTGAATATGAGCAACTCAAAGCATTTGTGCGTTCAGGTCGCTGGCATATCAGTGGCAGTAGTTGGGAAGCATCGGATGTGCTGGTACCCTCTGTTGAGTCTTCCATTCGTAACATCCTGCTTGGACAGGAATATTACAGAAAAGAGTTCGGGACAGAAAGCACGGATATTTTCTTACCCGACTGTTTTGGCTTTGGCTGGACGCTGCCTACTATTGCCAAACATTGCGGTCTCATCGGCTTTTCTTCACAGAAACTCGACTGGCGTAACCATCCTTTTTATGGAGAGAGCAAACATCCTTTTATGCTTGGATTGTGGAAGGGGATTGACGGTTCTTTTATTATGCTTGCTCATGGCTATGATTATGGTAAGCGCTGGAATAACATTGACCTGTCGGAAGATAAAGAATTGCTGGGACTGACTAAGCGCACTCCATTGAATACGGTTTATCGCTATTATGGTACGGGTGATACGGGTGGTTCTCCCTCAATAGGCTCTGTCAGTTCTGTAGAAAAAGGTATCAAGGGGAACGGACCGTTAGAAATAATCAGCGCAACGAGCGATCAGTTATTCAAGGATTATCTTCCTTATGAAAAACATTCGGAATTGCCCGTTTTCAACGGTGAATTGCTGATGGATGTACATGGAACCGGATGTTATACTTCGCAAGCTGCCATGAAGCTTTATAACCGTCAGAATGAACTTTTGGGAGATGCTGCCGAAAGAGCGGCCGTAGCAGCGGATTGGTTGGGTATAGTCGGTTATCCGGGTGAAAGTCTGACAGAAGCATGGAAGCGTTTCATTTTCCACCAATTCCATGATGACCTTACCGGTACCAGTATCCCACGTGCTTATGAGTTTTCGTGGAATGATGAATTGCTTTCATTAAAACAATTTTCAGGTGTCCTGACAGCTTCGGTAGGGGCTGTTTCTGAGAAAATGGATACTCGCGTCAAGGGTATTCCGGTTGTGTTCTACAATGCACTCGGATTTCCGGTTACGGATGTAGCGGATGTAGCGATTGAAACTCCCAAATTTCCTAAAGGTGTCAGTGTTTATAATGCGGAAGGCAAGCAAGTAGCTTCCCAATTACTTTCTTACCGGAATGGAACTGTGCATTTATTGATAGAAGCAACTGTACCTGCTACAGGATATGCCGTGTATGATATCCGACTTTCCGGAAGCCAGAAGCAGGCAGATTCTTTTGTTTCAGAAACAACAGTGGAGAACTCTGTATATAAAATCTCATTGGATAAGCAGGGAGATATAATCTCGCTTTACGATAAGAAAAATAATAAAGAACTTGTAAAGGACGGCAAATCTATTCGTCTGGCTCTTTTTACTGAGAATGAATCATATAATTGGCCAGCTTGGGAGATTCTGAAAAAGACTATTGACCGTGCACCTGTTTCTATTACTGAAGACGTGAAAATGAATCTGTGTGAGAATGGTGCCCTGCGCAAGACTTTGTGTATAGAAAAGCGCCATGGCAAATCGTTGTTCCGCCAGTATATCCGGCTTTACGAGGGAGAATTGGCTGACCGTATAGACTTTTACAATGAGATAGACTGGCGGTCGACGAATGCACTGCTGAAAGCAGAATTCCCCTTGAATGTTGATAACGAAAAGGCGACCTACGATTTGGGTATAGGCAGCGTTCAGAGAGGTAATAATCTATTGACTGCTTATGAAGTATATGCCCAATATTGGGCGGATTTAACCGATAGTGACGGCAGTTATGGTGTTTCTATTATGAATGACAGTAAATATGGCTGGGATAAACCTGATAATCATACACTCCGCCTGACATTGCTTCATACACCCGAGACTAAGAACAACTATCCGTATCAGGATCGTCAGGACCTGGGATATCATACTTTCACTTATAGTTTGGTAGGGCACGCCGGCGGTTTGGACAAGGCGCAGGTCGTTAAGGAGTCTGAAGTTTTGAATCAGCGTCTGAAGGCTTTTGCTGCCGAGAAACATTCCGGAACATTGGGCAAAGCCTTCTCTTTCGCATCTTCGGACAATAGTAACGTTGTCATCAAAGCTTTGAAGAAAGCGGAAAGTTCGGACGAATATGTGGTGCGTGTGTACGAAACGGGTGGCAAAGCTCCACAAAATGCAGTGCTGACATTTGCAGGAACTATTACAAGTGCCGTTGAAGCAGATGGTACGGAGAAGAGTATAGGAAGTGCGGACTTCAGCGGTAATCAGCTGGAAGTCTCCATACAGCCCAACAGTATCAGGACCTATAAAGTCCGTTTCAATGATAATAAGAAGGAAGAATTGCGATGCGAACAACTGCCTCTCAATTATGACCGTAAATGTTTCAGCTGGAATGAATTCCGTTGGGAGGCTAATTTCGAAGCTGGTTATTCTTATGCCGCTGAATTAATACCTGCCGATATAACTGTTAATCGTGTTCCTTTCCATCTGGAAACAAAAGAAGAAATGAATGGCATGTTATGTAGCGGAAATACCTTGCAACTGCCTGCCGGACACTCCTATAACCGTTTGTATATACTGGCTGCTGCGGCAACTGCTGAAGAAGATGTTAGAGGAGTATTCCAGGTAGGGAAGAATTTGCAGGAGATTGTCGTTCCTTCTTATACCGGTTTCGTCGGACAATGGGGGCATACGGGCCATACACAAGGCTATTTGAAAGATGCAGAAGTGGCCTATGTCGGTACGCACCGCCATTCCGCTGAGGGAGATCATGCTTATGAATTTACTTATATGTTCAAGTTTGCCATTGACATCCCTACTAAAGCAACTGAGGTTATCCTGCCCGATAATAAAGATATTGTTATTTTTGCTGCTACATTGGTTGAAGAACCATATACACCTGTTAAAGCACTATCTACTTTATTCCAGACTGCCAATGAAGATGATACCAGCTTGCAGAAGACAGCAGAACTGAAGATCAATCTGTTGAAACCGGAACATATCGTTGCTTGGTCGGGATATACCAACGACAATGAGAAACCTGCATTTCTCATTGATGGAAACGAGAATACTAAATGGTGCGATACTTCTATGCTTCCTAACTATATTGATTTTGATTTGGGAATGGAAAAGGAAATAAGCGGTTGGAAGATGGTGAATGCTGCTCAGGAAAGCTATTCTTACATCACTGGCAGCTGCTTCTTGCAAGGCCGGAATAACCCGAATGAAGCATGGCGCACATTGGACTTTGTAACCGGAAACAAGCAGAATGTTATCAACCGTTCTTTGGGTAAGACTGAGAAGGTACGCTATCTGCGTCTGTTGGTTACTCAACCGGTACAGGCCGCTAATGGCAAGGACACACGTATTTATGAGTTTGCAGTTTTTTAATAACTCGTTGACGGAATTAATGTCTTTCTGTAGGGTTATGGATTAATTCACCACAGAGTCTCACAGAGTTTTTACCAACTATCCGTTCGGAATAAATCACCCATGCATAAAAGAAGGTGTGTCAAAACTGGAAAGTAACTTAAGCTCCCCTCCTCCCGGGAATTGAGATAGTACTGCATTATGACACACCTTCTTCAAATAATGTATATGGTGTGTTACTTCTTGGAATAATGAAATCTCATAGAGAAGAGATGTGAACCTCAATTATATCATCATTCACAGAGTAGACAAGACGATGTTCAACACTGATTCGTCTTGACCATTTACCTGCCAATTCATATTTTAGCGGCTCTGGCTTTCCTAATCCTGTGTAAGGATGTTCTGCAATGTCATTCAGCAAAGCGGCGATTTTATTCAGAATGGCTTTATTACCACTTTGTGAGAAGTAAAGATATTCCTTTCGTGCTTGTTCTGACAATGTTATTCTGTACATGACACCCTATTTAAGAAATCATCTATGCTTTCTCCTTCATTTTGTGATATGAAATTGCCATTCTTTATGTCTTCCTCGCCTTTGCGTATGGCCTCCATCATTTCAGGTGAGGACATGATATATTCAGTTTCTCTCAAAGAGTTATATTCATCCAGAGAAATCATCACTACTCCCTTCCCATTTCCGCGATTAATAATTATGTATCGCAATCGTCAACTACTGCGTCAATGTACCCTTTAAGGTTCGCTCTTAAATCTGTATAATTAGCTGTTCTCATAATTCTTCCTTTTTATGATTATGCAAATACATGTACTTATATGCGTACCTGCAAGTTTAATTAGTTAATATTTAAAGTCATTGATGGGCTTACTCCAGTATTGTTTCCTCGGAATATAGTCTCGAAAAGACAGACGGTTCATCACTTCGCGTACCCAATACTGTGTTTTTCAGGGCTGCCCGGTGTAGTAAATACAGAGTCGAGCATAGCTGCAAAGTTCTTTCATCTTTCATTGTTGTCTCATTCGTTGGCTTTTCCGCTGAAACTGCCGTCTGAAGGATGGGGAAGTGCTTTCAGGAAGATTACATCACTTCCTCGCACACCCGCATTTCCATCCCTTTATATACCACTACAATCTTGTGCAGTTGGGTGTGGCCGATGGCACGTTTCACTGTGTCCGTGTCGGCGTAACGGTTGGCTTGGGCAATGGCTTCCCGGCGCAGTTCTTCCACGCGTGTTTCGGGGTCTTTATACTTGGCATACTTCAGTTCCACGATGTAACTGTGCGTCATGTCGGAGTAAATCTCCAGCATCGGACAGAGGAAGATGTCGACATATCCAGCCTGCGTGTCCTGTTCGGAGATGGGACGATAGAAGCGGTTCTGAGCAGTCATGGCGAGGGTGAAACCGTGGACGAAGAATTCGCCCTTTTGCTTGTCGCGCTGTGAGGCATAACGTTTCAGGCAGTCGGCGATGTAGTCGAAGTAAGCTTTCCAATCGCCCCGATAGGCTAATGCGCTGGATAGTTCGCTCTTTTCATAGCTGCTGAAGCTCAGGTCGGCATCGTTGTAGGTATTCAGCAGATAGGTGTAGAGTTGTTCCTGCACCATCATGTTGGGGATAGTCAGTTTGGTTTTTCCTTCGTGCATGCCGCTGATGGTGAGCATCCCGAAATAGTAGAGCAAGCTCACGAAATTATCAGGATTGGTGATACTGGCGGCAGGGAAGCCGTCTTTCAGATCACCGGTGATAAATCCCTGGCTCACTAAAGTCTGAATGATGGAAGCGTCATGGGCAAATTCCTTGTCCTTGCGGATAAGCATGCGCAGCTTCTCGTAGTCGATGCGGATATTGCTTTCTATCATGTTTTGCGGTGCTTTTCCATTGTCAATGTAGTTCTTGACGAAATAAAGCACCATGTTAGAGTTGTACATCGTGGTTTCACCGTAGCAATCTTGTGCAAAACAGTAATTGTCGTACCATGGTTTCATCATTTCTATCAGCTCGTCGACGGTATGACGGAAGGGGCTGTTGGTTGAATAGTAGGTCAACATTTCGCGTACTTCCTCTTCTGTGAATCCCATCATTGCGTTGAATTTCGGTGAGAGTGAGTAGTTAGTACCGATGTTGAATCCGCTGGTCAGGTCGTCCATCGTCACGGGGCTTACACCGGTGATGAAGCAACGCTCGATACTGGAATAGGTGCCTGCTTTCACCTTGTTGAATAGATTCCGCAAATAACCTTCACTATGCGTCTCATCAGTGTATCGGCGTAAACTTTCGGGATTGGAAAGGATAGCATTGGTGAAGTGGTCGTATTCGTCGATGAAGAGATACATTTTCTGTCCGGCACGCTCGCATGCCTGATAGATGAACTCCAGTTGCGCTACAGCTCCGCTTTTGGTGTGCAGTTCTTCCCAGGTGTTCGGGGGGAGGAGGTCGGCATATTTCTTACAAAAACTCTCGATGGTGGTACCGCAGTGTTCATCCAACCCTTTGCGGTAATCATTCAGCTCGCCGCTGATGCCGGAAAAGTTGAGATAGAGCACGAGGTAGCTGTTTCGGTTCGGTGTGGGGTGCTCACCAATGTAGAGGCCACCAAAGAGGTCATCGAACTTATCGCGGGTGTTTACATCGTAGTAGTGTTGTAATATGTTTAGTGTCAGGCTCTTGCCGAAGCGTCGCGGACGGATGAAGAAAAAGAAACGATCCGCCTGTTCTATCAGGGGGATAAAGCAGGTTTTGTCTACATAATAATAGTCTTCGCGGCGAATAACCGCAAAGTTCATCATTCCGTAGGGAAGTCTCTTCCTGTTCGGTACTATATATTCCAATGGATCCATTTTCTGTCCTCCTGCTATTATTTTTTAATCTGTTGCTTTGTAGCATAACGACACAAAGATAACAAAAGTTCTTATAGCGACGATGCGTTTTCTTTCACTTATTTTGAAGGGAAGTGTTTCTAACTTTATCTCTTGAGTTCCGCATCCCTCGACATTCCATAATATCCCGGCATGGGGCGATAGATTGGCTGTGCGCGCCTTTCTACATTTGTCAGTTTGCCCTCTTTTTGCAATCGTTGCAGATGGTTGTTGGCGGTGGTGCGTGTATTGCCATAATGCTTGTTTCTTAATGCTTTAAATGTATATACTTGTTGACCCGAAGGTGCTGTCTTAAAAGTGAACGACCGGAATCGGTCGAGTGAATGACTGGAGTTGGTAGAATGAGTGAATGGAGTTGGTCGAGTGAACAACTGGAGTGGGTCGTTTATAAGTCAGCATACAAAGATAGTGATATTAGTAAGATTTACCTATGAAACTCCTTACTTTCTTTCTAACAGTGTTTTCTGAGAAATAGTTAGTGGAATGCTTGCAAAGCGCTTTCCCGTTGTAGTAAATTCGTAGCTGATAAGTATGCCGAGAATAAAATGCCATTGCTGAAGAACCTGATGCAAATGTCTGATTTGAATATCCGTAAGGCCTATCAGCAGAGTTTCCGTCAACTGCCCCGTGTCGCCTCATTTTATTGATACCAGCAATCGTTTCGACTTACTTACCGACCCTACGGGAAGTCACCGTTTTCTTTGCGTGGAAGTGGAGCGGATGATCGATTGTACTTACATAGAGCACGACCAAATTTATGCACAACTGAAGGCGGAACTGCTTGCGGTGAGGCGTGATTGGTTCACCAAAGAAGAGGAGCAGGTGTTGCAGGTGCAGAATGCGGCGTTCTACCGTGTTTGTCACGCAGAGGATGTTTTTCATAGTTATTTTCGTGTGGCGAATCCCGGTGAGAAGAGTCTTGGCCTTACGGCTGCCCGGATTTTCAGGGAACTTCAGCAAAAGAATTCCGCTTCCATGTGCAGTGTCAATCCTATGCGCTGCTGAAAGCGGAGGTGGTGCGTCGGTATACGGGGTATGGAAATGTATATCAAGTGGTAAGGAGGTAGTGAGACTGAAGAATGTTTCTGCGGTTGTGATGGCTGAGAAAGAGTGTGTCAAAACTGAATAAAAGAATGCAAATTACACAAATAACAAATCAGCTCAGCTCTGATTATCACAAGTATAAAAAATATTATTCGTGTAATTTGTGTTCTAATCTTTATTTTGGCACACTCTCTGAAAGGCTGATAAATGGGGAGATGGTGAAGGCTGAAAGAACTGATATTAGTCGGATGAAGGGGCAGATTCCAGTAAAAACTTGTCTTATATTTTATTTATGGAAAGAAAAATTGAGATTCATACTGGCTTTAGTGCCTGTAAGATATATCGGGAATTGGAGAGAATCATAGACGGAGCGAATATCAAATGGGTCGTAGATAAAATTCTTAATGTAATGAAACAATCATGACCTTCCAAATAAGTCTGTTAATTAATGGGGCAAGTGATATGAAAAACCTCTCTTTCTGACGGAAGAACAGTAATGAAACAGCTTACTTTTTGATTGATTTTCATGCATTGTCGAAGTCGGGGGAAAAGGGCTGCATTGAAAAACACAGCCCTTATTTAGGTATCTATAAGAAATAATTACTATAGTGAATTAATTATATCCGGGATTTTGTTTCATATTTGGATTTTCTGTTATGTGTTTTCGCTCAATTGGAAAATAATAATGGTGTTCTGCGAAAGTACGTGACAAGTTACCTTGGCAGTTGATTATTTCATATCCGTATGTATTTCGGGATTTTATATAATAAGTATTTAATTTATGGAATTGACCACTCAATGCAATATGTGCAGTTCTCCATCTTCTTAAATCCCAATAGCGTATGCCTTCAAAAGCAAGTTCTATTTTTCGCTCATGGCGTATTGCTTCTTGGTTCAAATTGCTTGCAGTTAGTTTAGGTACCCCTGCACGTTCACGGATTTCGTTGATAGCGGATAAAGCGATTTCTGATTGACCAAGTTCAAAAGCTGCTTCAGCAAGATTCAAATAAATTTCGCCGAGGCGGAAAATAATGAAATCTTGATCGGAATAGGCACCAGCAGGCACATCACGCACTTCTCTTAAATATTTCTTGCAGGTGAATCCTGTTTGAGTAGCCCCTGCATTACTATCAGCATTTACATCTTTACCACGCCCACCCAATGAATTGTCACGTTTATCTGTTTTTATATCACTTTGGATTGTGAAGTAGTACGTTTCTACCTGATTATCAATCCATGGTGCTTGATTATATAAAATTGTTGCATGGAAACGTGGCTCTTTGTTCTTATATAATTCTTTCGTATCAATTTCTTGATTGTAGTTAATGGCAGAGCCGGGTGTCCCATCTGCAAATTCATACGAATCAACCATTTCAAGTGTAGGATTGGTTACACAGTATACTGCCGGCTTGTAAGATAAGGGTTGGTTGTCATGATCATATTGATGTCCAAAAACGCTCACTGTATGTTTTTTGGCAAAGATTACCTCGCTATTGTCTTTCTCGAGGAAAAGCTGTTGGTAATTCTTGGCTTTATCATTGGGGTATTTGTTATACAAGGCAAACTTATTAGAATTGATAATCTCCTGAGAGGCTTTCATGGATTCTTCAAAGTAGAAATCTGCATCAGTGGTAGGAACACCAAGTAATCCGTCCAACTGTATTTCTCCATTTTGGGCAATACTTGCCGCATAAAGCATGGCGCGGCTTTTCAAGGCCAAAGCTGTATATTTGGATATACGCCCTTTATTGGCTGCATCATATGATTCGGGAAGCACTTTTATGATGTCATCAAGTTCTTTGCGAATAAACTCATAAACCTCTTTCTCCGAGTTTCTTTGCGGATAAAGATCTTCATCTGTCCTTTGCTGCGGTTTGGTAATAATTGGCACACCACCGTTGCGCATTACTAAATTGTAATAATGAAATGCTCGCAGGAAACGAACTTCTGCCACACGCCGCTCTATAAATTCTGCAGGGAGGGTAGTACTTTGAGTTATTTTTTCCAGGAATTCATTATATTGTCTCACATAGTTATACTCCCAATATCCCACAAAGGTACGATCACCGATGTTATCCGGATTGATGACGCCCAGCGTATAAGTATTGAGCAAAGAACTCCAGCCGAAGCAAGTACGGGCTTCGTCGGTAATTACATTTAAATTATTTTGATAGTTGAAGATTGTATTAAAGTTAGTGATATGATAAAGTTGCGTAAGATTTGCGTCTACTAAATCCTGATCTTCCCAAACTTGGGCATCAGATATAATGTCAATAGGCTCCTTGTCCAAAACATTGCAGGCACTGAAAAGGAATACCAAGAGGCTAAAGTATAATTGTTTGAATTTCATAATATATCAATTTAAAAGTTCATATTAATGCCGACTGTGAAAGTTTTCATTACCGGATATTGCCATCCTGCAGAAGCTGTAGATTCAGGATCACGATAACGGACATTCGTTAATGTCAGCAGGTTGGTTCCGGTAGCGAATAAACGTAAGTCGGACACCCCGATTTTCTTTGTCCAAGTTTTGGGTATGGAATAATTAAGCTGTATATTCTTCAAACGTAAGTAGTAGGCATTCTTAATTACCCAAAATGTGGATTGGTAGGTATTGGGATGGCTTGTTCCAAAGCGCACTCTTGGAAGTGCTGCATTGGGATTCGGGTTTGTTTCTGTCCAGCGGTCCTTCCAAAGTTCGTATGGATTCATGTTAGTTCCAAAAGGCGATACAAATTGTTCGCTATAGAAAACAGAATAGTTGGTGGCTCCTTGGAACAGGAAATTAACAGACCAATTTTTATAAGAAACGTCTCCGTTCAATCCGAAAAAGATTTCAGGATCTTCTCCTCTTCCGATGACAACTTCATCTTTCCAGTTAATTACTTCATCCCCGTTCTGGTCTATATAACGGATGTCACCTGGCTTGATAACATTATTATGAGCCCCGTTTGTGATGTCTGCCCATCCGTCTATCTCTTCTTGTGAAGAGAATAAGCCATCAGCTACATACCCCCAAGTTTGATTGGTCCATTTACCCGTCAAATCATATCTCCTTTTTTGTGCGTCATCTGTGCGTGTCACTTCATCATAGTGGAGCCATTTGGAGCGGGCCCATGATACATTTCCTTGAATATTATAAATGATGTTGCCTATTTTGTTAGCATGACCTAATGATAGTTCAAATCCTCTGGTATCTTGTTTATTGATATTTTCTTCCGGCAGTGATGCGCCAAATGTACTTGGCAGACTCTGAGCACGTGTGGCAAGCATTTTATTTTTTACACGATAGAAAATATCTAATTCTATATAAAGTTTTCTGTTAAACATTGAATAATCTAAGCCGACATTGTAAGTCGTTGTCTCTGCCCAGCGCGCATTAGGATTGGCTAAGCCTTTTGAAGAAATTCCTCTTGAAACTGTCTCATCGGAAGCGAATATATATCTATTGGCAAACTGGTAACCGGTTAGATAGTTGAAGTTCACATTAGCTTCATCGCCGGCTTTACCAACTGATAAGCGAAGTTTTAAGTTATCAATCCATTCGGTCTTATTTTTAAGAAAGGCCTCTTCGCTGATGCGCCATGCTACGGATACAGAAGGGAAAAATCCCCAACGGTTATTCTCTGAAAATTTAGGAGAACCATCCCAGCGCATAACAGCGTCCAGCAAGTATTTGTCTTTATATGAATATCCAAGGCGGCCAACATATGACATACGTCCACCTTCAGAGGCATTGCCATCATTATTTTTATTATCATCACCACCGGCAAACAATTCATCAATGGCGTTGGAGATAAATCCCTCTCTGTAGGCACTGAACTTATCCATTTTGCTGGATTGGGCTTCTACAAGGAACAAACCGCTTACTTTGTGGTCTTGTGCAAAAATTCGGTCATAATTGACTTTAAACATTGAGTACCAAAGCCAATCCCTTTCATAACTTTCTTTTAGCGTAGTGTTTCCACTATTGAATGTTCCGGTTTTTATATAGGATTCATTGTCGTAGTCATAATCGTAATAATTGAATGATTTATTAAATTCTTTTCCAAAAGTATTATTTAATCTATAATCAAATTTCCCGTCTGCGGATAAACCTTTTACGTATTGATTAAAGTCCAGTTTGAAACCGGCTGTAGCTCTGACTGTACTAAAATCTTTGTTGTTGTATCCAGAATATTCGCTATCAGAGATAGCCCGTGGATTACCCCAGCCAGTATCATACCCAGGTTGTGTAATCTTGGTAGGATCAGAAAAATGAGCAGGTATAGTGGGGCGTGCTGCCTGAATTCCATGAAGGATGACATTCATATTTCTTCCTGGCTCTTTCCGATATTCCAGTCTGCCACTTAAATCAGCAGATACACTTAAAATCTGTGTAATTTGTGCATCAATGTTTGAACGAATACTTACTCTATCAAAATTGATATCATTTGAGCGCAATAGACTATTTTGGCTTAAATAACCTGCAGATAAGAAGTATTTAACTCTATCATTGCCCCCTCTGACATTCAAGTTCACATCGTATTGAGAAGAAAAGCTTTTGAGTGTTTCCTTTTTCCAGTCGGTATTCGGATAACGAGGGTCAGTTCCGGCATAAAATAGGTCTATCTCATCTTGAGTATAGGTGGGGTTATTGCCGTCTGAACGGTTGGCTTCGTTATAGAGTTCTGCATATAATCCAGCATTAGCATATGGCACTGTGCGCGTGGGAGCAGCTAAGCCTCCGGTAAAGGTAAAGTTCATTTTGGGTTTACCCTCTTTACCGCGTTTGGTGGTTATCAATATAACGCCATTGCCTGCACGGGCACCATATACTGCAGCTGAAGCATCTTTAAGTACAGAGATGTTCTCTATTTCATTAGGATCGAGGTTTCCAAAGTCTTGCTCTAGTCCATCTACCAATATTAAAGGAGCTCCGAAGCCACGAATACTAAGATCTGCACCGTCAGCACCGGGTTGCCCCACTCGCTGCATAACCTTTAAACCAGGTGCTAAACCTGCCAAAGCCGCAGTTACATTGCCTACCGACTTATTGACAAGATCATCTCCGCCGATAGATGCTACAGAACCGGTTAAGTTCACCTTTTTCTGTGTGCCATATCCTACTACAACTACTTCATCCAGCAGTTCCGTATCTTCTGTCAACTGGATATGCAGAGTTGTGTTGCTTTTCACTTTAACCTCTTCTAGTTTATAACCTACAAATGATATGAGAAGAGTAGAACCGATGGGGGCATTGATTGTGAATTGGCCATCTATGTTAGTGATGCAGCCATTTGAAGTGCCTTTTTCCATGACACTTGCTCCGATAACAGGCTCTCCATTTACATCAACAACATTTCCTGATATAATATTCTTTTGTTGTTGCATGGTGTGCACGTTCATGCTTACATTTGACTTTTGTCCATCCGACTCTGCTGCCAGGGCAACTGTAAATGGACACATACAGATGAAGATTATGAATTTCATGGTCAAGGAGACCCGTTTGTAAGTTACATGAAGTAACTTTTCCACTCTATGAATAGAGCAGCTCACTTTTTCTTGCATACTTTGTACTGATTTAAAGTTTGAAAATATAATTATTTCATTTTCAGGAATGTAATGGCTTGTCCTCCACCACTGGCCATCACAATATCCAGTTTATCGTTAGATGTTACCACTCTTTCAAATATCCGGTACTCAGTTGGATTCGTTTTCCAATCAGTCTTATCCGTATCTGCATAGATAATGGCCTTATAAGCTCTTTCTGGCTCCAGAAAATCAAGGTCAATAGATACTTTCCTTGCTTCTTCATTAGTTGCTGCTCCTAAAAAATATTTGTCTTCTGCTTTGCGTACAATAACTACAAACTTTCCGGGTTCTCCGTCCAGCGCTTTGGACCAATCGCAATCTGCATCGAAATCGCGGAAAAACTGGAAGGCGGGATGACCTTCGTAGTTGTCTATAAGATCAGATGCCATTTGTACCGGAGAGTACAATATCACCCAGTTAGCTAATTGCTTGGCTAGCGTAGTGTTTACGCGGCTGTTTCCCTTATCCAGCGCGTGCCACTTTTGATGTTTGGGTGAGTTTTTGCTGCTCTCTAAAAGGATGTCGAATGTACCGGGAGTATAGTCCATCGGGCCGCTCAGCAAACGGGTAAATGGCAGTATTACATGATGAGAAGGGGGATTACCTTCACTCCAGCCATTCCATTCCATGCCACGAGCTCCTTCGCGAGACATCATGTTGGGCCATGTTCTTCGGATGCCGGTATCCTTGATGGGCTCGTGCGCATTGATTGTCATATGGTTATCAGCAGCTAGTTCCACTACTTTTTGGTAATGATTGACTCCATACTGGCCGTGGTGGTTGAGACCATTGGGGAATCCGCCTGCATAGCCTGTTTTTACGTTGACAATGTTCAAATCTTTATACCATTTGAAAGCTTTTTCCATCTGAGCTTCATAATAAGGAATATTTCCACCTGTTTCGTGGTGCCCAATAACGGTTACTCCTCTCTCTTTGGCATATTGAGTGATTTCTTTAATGTCGAAATCGGCAAAGGGTACTGTATATTCAAAGCGTTGGTTGCCTCCCCAGTTTTGCCAACCTTCATTCCAGCCTTCAAACAATACTCCACGAATTCCATTCTTGTATGCAAAATCAATATACTTCTTTGCATTTTCAGTGGTGGCACCATGGCGGTCGCCCATAGTCCAGCTTTCTACACCAACGTGCATACCCCACCACACTCCAACGTATTTCATCGGTTCAATCCACTCGGTGGATTCTAATTGACAAGGAGGGTTTAAGTTCAGAATTAATCCGGAGTTAATTAAGTCTACGGCTTTATCACCTATTTGTAGGGTTCTCCATGCGGTGGTAAAATGATTTGGTTTTCTTGCCTTTACTCCATCGGGCCATGGTGCAAGATTTGATTTAAAACAGAGTCCTTCCAGCCGTTGCAGCGTCATTTCCGGGAAATCATATAAAGCGGCTTCATGAATACTTGCGTACACACCACTGCTTGTTTTAAAAGTCATCGGGGTATTGGCATCTTTAATACCGCTGATAGGTTTTTCAGAATATAAGATTTCATAGGTATCGAAACTGGCTGGAATGGACCAAGAGGTGCCATCTTCAGTAATATTGAACTCTGTCAGTTCGTCCATTAAATAAAGAGAATCAGTATCTGACACATTGTATTCATAGCGGAATCCTATTCCATCATTAAATGCACGAAAACGAAGAGTTAGGTTCACTCTATTATTTTTTAGGTTTACAGCCATCTCGTTATAGTGTTCGCGCATATTCTTATTCTCTCCCCATGGCTGTGTCCAAGCTTCGTCTTTTGAATCAAAAATAACATCATTCAACTTGAACTGATTGGCTAAGTTAATATCGTTCTTTTCAATAAATCCTAAAGCGGAAGAGTTTATCAATGTTTTACCGTCACGAAGTACCTGATAAGTGGGAACACCTTCCGAATTTAATGATAGAATTATGGCGTTTCTGCCGTCTGGCGACATCACCTTGTTGTCATCAGTTGCTTTTACGCATCCCATAGAGCAGTATGCTAAAAGCAATAAATAGATTATTTTTACTTTCATTTTATTGGTATTTAATTGTTTTTGGTGTGTTCAATGACAGTTTCTAGAACTCATCAACTTTTTGTTCTTTTCTTATCTTGTCCAGTTGCTTCTGCATTCGTTCAGCTACTTTGGCATACTTGGGATTACCGTATAGGTTATTGAGTTCATTCGGGTCATCTTTGAGGTCGTATAGCTCATCATAGCTGATCTCTGTTCCATAAAAGTGAATCAACTTATAGCGGTTATCACGAACTCCATCATGACGGCGAACATTGTGCACAGCTGGATAGTCGTAATAATGATAATATAAGTATTGACGCCAATCAGAGGGAGCTTTTCCTTTATTTTTGAAAAGTGGGACTAATGATGTTCCTACCATAAAATCAGGTTTCTCAATGCCGGCCATATCTAGATAAGTGGGTGCGTAATCTATATTCTGGACTAATGCATCAGAAACCGATTTTGCCTTGATTTTGGCGGGATAGCGGATAATAAGCGGAGTTCTAAAGGACTCTTCGTACATGAAGCGTTTATCAAACCAGCCATGTTCGCCCATATAGAATCCTTGGTCCGAAGTATAAACGATGATTGTATTGTCTATTAATCCTTCTTTCTCAAGATAGCTGAGCAAACGACCTACCTCATCGTCCACTGACTTGATGCAACGCATATAATCCTTGATATAACGTTGATATTTCCATTTCAATAACTCGTCACCCTGCAGATTCTGAGTGATGAATTTTTCATTACGCGGTTCGTAAGCTTCAATCCATTTTTTTCGGTCTGTAGAGTCCATTCTGTTGAGCAGGGATTCAATGCTACGGACACTCCAATCGTTTTTAAGCTCTGGTCTATCTTTTAGTTCGCGGACTTTCAAGTCGTATACTAGTGAAAGATCCTTTTCTATACTCATCTGCTGTTTGTGGGCAGCTTCACCACGAGTGGAATAGTCATCTTTGAATGTTTCTGGATAAGGGAATTCTACATCTTCATATAGATCTACATATTTTATGTCAGGCATCCAGTTTCTATGGGGAGCTTTATGATGTACAAACAGGCAGAATGGTTTATTCTTATCTCTTTCTTCGAGAAACTCAATGGCATGATTGGTGATTAAATTGGAAACGTAGCCTCTTTCTTTTATATACATGCCATTCGTCTCTTTACTTCTGAATTCAGGGTTATAATATTCACCTTGATCCCAAAGAATGTGGTAGAAATCGAAGCCTTTAGGTTCGCAACGCATATGCCATTTGCCTACTATTCCGGTTTGATAGCCATTTTCCTGAAGCAGTTCGGATACAAATATATGTGTAGAGTCGATACCCTCATCCAGACGGCGCTGCCCGTTTTGATGGCTGTACAGTCCGGTCATTAAACAAGCACGGCTCGGAGTAGACAAGGAGTTTTCCACAAAAGCCTGTCTGAAAAGCATCCCTTCCGAGGCAAGGCGGTCTAAATTGGGAGTAGGAGCTTGTGCTGACAGCGGATGTCCGTAGGCACTGATTGCCTGATAAGAATGGTCATCTGTCATGATGTGGATGATATTTGGTTGCTGTTGTACTTTTTTTTGCGCAGATATATATGATGGCATTAAAAGTACAGGTATTGATACCCAGATAAAATTCATTTTGTTATTCATAATCTTTTGTTTTAGGTAAATAACTAGAGTGTTATGCTGACTTTATTGTTTTAACTTCATTAGCCTCAACTGATCTATGAGTGCTTGATTGACGTTGATATTCATGTTTTCATTATGCGGCTCAAATGATAGAGAAATGATGTGTTTTCCCGGTTTTAGATGAACTTGATGGCTGTTGCTCCATCCCCAGTTTTCCCATGCGTGCATTCCGCGTTGTGGGAAGATGGAAACTCCTAAAGTTTCATTGTCTACACGTAGGGTACGAATAGCGCAGCAGTTATCATCGGCAATGGTATTATTGCCGTTGGCATATCTCCAGTCTATGGCGTAATTGCCTTCTTCTTCAATATCAACCGGAATTTTAATCATTATGTTGTCATCTTTGTCTATGTTGACAAAGCCTGTACCTGTGAAGCCTTTGTATCTCTTCCCTGATTTAGTTGCAAACTCTTCTACTTCGTAAGTTAAGTAATTTCCAATTGTAATCGGTTCACTGGCAAATGAAGAAGCATATTCATTTTCGGCTAAGGCTATCACCTGATATTCTCCATAAGCATTTTCGGGTAAATGGAACCGGGTTGTTTTAATAGTCTGATAAGTTTTGCCATTTTTTAGAATCTGATAGGCGGTTGCCCCTTCTATCTTCTCCCAGCATAGATAATTCTCGTCATTCTTTTCCACTACCGGTGTTTCAACAGAGAAAACGGTCGGTTGTAAGTTGATATCCTGACTTTTAATATTATTATCTGCCATTACGATTTTTATATCATGATTTCCTGTCAATGTTTCTGGTATAACAGGTTTATGCTTATTCCCATCTAGATAGAAGGCTTTGATTTTATTTCCATATCCTTCTACTTCAATGTTGAGTATAGATTTGCGATACGGAAAGTTTTTCAAGACGCGTCTGCCTGCCAAAGCTTTTGGAACAAACGGCTTGAATGATAACTGAGCATTGTCAAACTGGATGCCCATCAGCAAACGGTATACTATACTTAAATTGCCTGAGAGACTCCACAGCATATTGCTTGAGTTTATTTGTGTACCTCTAAAACTGCCTGTACTTAATACTAAATTCTCTTTGTTAGTGACAAACAAAGCTGCTGAGCGATAAATGCTTCCGATGGCATGAAGAACGGCTGCTTCGTTTTCGGCCATGGCTGCAGCGTGCATCCAATAGGCGGATACAAAAGGCCACACTGCATTGTTATGGTAAGGCGGGATATTCGGAATTTCAGGATAGAAAATAGGTGTACCGAACACGCAAACCGGAGAATTGCGGATTATCTTTGCCCGCTTTTTGACTGATGTTACTCCCCAAAGGATGGCTAAAGCTTCTCCCAACGATTCGCTTCTCGGGGAAAGAGTATGGTAATTACGTCCGTATAAGAACTGGGCATAATATCCTTTTTCGGGCATCCATAAGTTGCGGTTAATGGCAGTTATTATTTGCTTTGACCTCTTATCATATTTTTCTTTTTCTATTGTGTCATTCATTATATCTGCCATGCAACCAAGAACACGTAGTGCCTCTACATGCACGGCATTTGTGCCTAAGCATTTAGACTGAAAGATGTCCATAGGCTGCATCCAGCGGGGATAACTCTGTTCTCTCCAATCAATGAATGAAGATTCTCCCATCATTAATCCCGTCTTTTCATCGTAGGCAGTCAAGTAATCATCTTCTATGGATTTGCGAATAATTGGGTAGATTTTCTCTAACCATTCCCGGCTTCCCGTTACCTTATAGATTTCCCAAGCGGCAATGGCCCAAACCATTCGATCGGTGCTGCATGGCCAGCTGCCACCTGTGCCGGTATCTTGGATGATACGTCCGAGTCTATCTACTTTCCTTAGTAAGCAATGCATTGATACTTGGGGTTGCAGGTGGGCCATACTAAGAATAATACTGTAGCTCACATCTCGTGTCCATACTCCGGGAAATCCAGATCCGGTTCGTAATGTACTATCCGGTTCAATGGCATTCACCATTTCATCGAGAGACATATTGTAGAGTGCATTCTCGAGTAGGAAGGGAGTTTGTAGTTGAGGATAGCGTGATAAATCATACCTTGGTTTCCATTCTCCTTTGAAATCACCTGAACGCTCTTTCTCGAAATTGGAGGATAAATGTGTGGCAGATAGTGCTGTGCCCATATACTCTCCCTGTGTGATGCGGTCTGCATACCAAGCGTATTCGCTGTTCTTTAAAATCAGTTTATCAGACTGAGCATAAGAATAACCTACAGAATAAATCGCAATAATAAGACTTATAAGTAATGCTGTGTATCTCATACGTACTATTAGATATTATTTAATAATTCAAGCTTTCCTTCATTCACTAATTTCAATATCAGCTCTCCAAAAAGAGTATTCTGCCATGCAAACCAGGCGCGGGTAAAGTTTGCCGGATCATCTTTGTGGAAAGATTCGTGCATAAAACCTGTACCTGCATCCGTATTAATCAACATCTTGATGCATTCTTTAATTTCCTGATCGTCCTGACTGGTGAAGGCTTTCATCATGATGCTCATGGGCCATACCATATCATATCCGATGTGAGGACCGCCAATACCTTCTCCCGCTTTCCCTTTGAAAAAATAGGGATTATCTTCGCTCCACACGAAGCGGCGGGTATTCTGATAAATAGGATCGTTCACGTCCACATCACCCAGATAAGGCATAGCGAGCAGACTGGGCACATTGGCGTCATCCATTAGCATATGGTTGCCGAAACCATCCACTTCGAAAGCATAAATAGTGCCGTATTTCGGATGATTGTAAGTGGCGTACTTCTGCAAAGCCAACTCTACTTCGTCAGCCAGAGCTGTACATTCCTGGGATAGAGAGCTATTATGGTTTACAGTTGAAAGAATTTCCGCAGCTTTTCTCAAGGAAGATACAGCAAAGAAATTCGACGGGACAAGAAACTGAAGTGTGGTGGCATCATCCGAAGGACGGAAACAGGAAACAATGAGTCCTACAGGATTGACCGGAGCACCCAGACCATTATTGTTCAGTGTGTCGAGAGCACGCTCTGTCTTGCGTTGAAATTTATAAGAACCTACACCGTCTTTGCGTTGCTGTTCTTTGAACGTTTTCAGGATGTTGGTGATAGCCTCTATCCATGCTTCATCGAAGACGCTGGCATCACCAGTCTCTTTCCAATATTGGTAAGCCAGTCGGAGAGGGTAGCAGAGGGAGTCTATTTCCCATTTACGTTCGTGCAGTTCGGGTTTCATGTCTGTCATATCTGACATCCAGTCGCCACCAGTAGGGCCATCGTTGTATCCGTTGGCATAAGGATCGATATTGATGCACATGAATTGACGACGGATTACGCCTTCTAACATCTTCTTCAGTTCAGGGTCTTTATGTGCCAGTTGTACGTATGGCCAAACTTGTGCACCGGAATCACGTAACCACATGGCATGGATGTCGCCGGTATAGACAAATGTATCGGGTTTACCATCCAGCAAACGATAATGTACGGTGGTATCCAGTGTGTTCGGAAAACAGTTTTCGAACATCCATGCCAGTTTGGAATTGGTCAGTAACTTTTTTACCCGCAGGATTTCGGCCTCTACGGCTTTAGACGTGTAGAGTCTGTTTTTTACGGCAGGACGGTTTGTCTTGTAGGCAGCGGCTATCTGAGCATGATTCACCACTGTGGTGTTGTCCTGTTTCAGGAATGCTTCCATGGCTTTGGCATTGTTGTGCATGCAGAACAACGCTACGGCGCATAAACCGATATTTCTCTTTTTCATGTTTTTAGGTATTAGTATTTTTTTCTTATTATTTGATGGCTGCAAGGCGGGCATACATTTCTACCATGGCAGCTTGTGTAAGTAACCATCTTCTGTTATCCTGGGTCTTTCCGCTGAAGTCTGTGTTGAACAGTCCTTTCTCATCCCGTGCATGTCCCCAGGCGTAATCCAGACTTTTGCTGAAAGAGTCCAGATAAGTTCCGTTTTTATCCGCTTGATAGAGCTCGATAAAACCTCTCAGCATGACTGCAATGAACCATACATCTCCTTTTTTCAATAGTTTGAATGGTTTTCCGTTTTCCGGTGTATAGTCCTGAAAGAAGTAGTTATGGCATCCTTTAGCGATGTTTTGTGCATCAGTCAGATACTTCTCTTGGCCCGTGAACTGGTATAGCAGGCTGGCTGACTGCATCATTTGTCCACTGTTGTAGGCAAATTTGGCTTTGTCGACTTTTCCGTTCAGATTGATATTGTCAAAGTATAAATAGTCTGTCGAATCTTGCAGGTTTGTTTGCGTCCATTCATAGAGGCGTTGCCCTTTTACAAAATAAGCACTGTCTTTAGTAGCTTCGAAAAGCTTTAATGCGAAGACTGAGCCGGGAGCATTTGAACAAGTGTTCTTGGATTCTTTCCTTTGTTCGCACCAATAGATACCACCTCCCAGGTTATCATCCGTACCGCTTTCGATGAAGTTCCAGATGAGTTGTGCTTTCTGTAGATATTTGGGTTCTTTAGTGAGCATATATGTATCGGTGAAATCGATGCCTAACCAGACATTGTCATCGTAGAAACGATCGGATTGCGGTGCACTGTTGATATATGAAGCATAAGCTTCGGGAGTTCTCCGGGTATCGAAGTATTCTTCCAGACCTACCAGTACTTTATTGTCGAGTACTGATTTGTACTCTTTATCTCCTGTAGTGGCGAATAATGCATTTACGGCTGAGAAGGTTCCGGAATAGGGCCATAAATAAGAATAGAGATTGGGCATATTCTTTTGTTCCTCAGATGCCAGATAGGTTGCTGTGTACTCTCCGATATTGGAAGGGTAATTTTCACGCAACAGGCATGTACCGGAAACGGAATAGTTCAGGTATAAAGAATCCAATGTTTGCTTAGCTCGTGTCAGGGCAAGTTCGTTGCCCACGGTAGCTTGTTTTTGCGTGTCGCAACTTGTCAGTGCCAGTACACACATTAATAGACTGAAAAGCGTTTGTTTTGAATTCATCATTCTTAGTTTAAATAGTTATGTATGTTTGTATATTCATTTTTCTTTTTTAGAAAACAGGTAGTAGTTTTAAGTCTGAACTACCTGTTTTTTGTTCTCCTGTTTTGGAATCTTTCTTACCTATTTGTTTTGTTACCTAAATGATATCTTTTTCTGTTTGCAAAGTTACCGGTATGTGTCAGATATGATATATGATTTCGCGACATAAATGTATTCCTGAGGGGAAATGGCATAAAAATAGATAGATGTGTCACAAAAACATAAAGCAAGAGCAGGGGGAGTAGGGGGGATCACGGGCTACAGGATTTGCACAGATTAAAAATGAATTATATCAGATTAATCCGTGTGAGTTGGTGTTATTGAATTCGGAGAATGTAGACTACATCCAGTCCGAAGTTCGTTCTATCAAGCGAGAAATGTCCAAAAACAAAGGGTATAATCTGAAGGTAGAATCGTTTTGCTTAATTTACGTAAGTTCGACTTTGTGGCATGGGTTGAGGCTAAGATATTTGAGGTGCCTCTGAATGATATTCTGAAGCGGGAACACGCTTCAAAGAGTAAATGGTAGCATAAATAGTATGAATGAGGATGCATCAGAATCGTGTCTGATACATCCTCATTTTTCTTTTTTGAGTCCACTTTAAAAAGTGAATTTTTCAAGTTCAACCTTGCTAAAAATCAATCCCAAAAATCAGTTTTCAGCATTAACTAAGTAATGCTTAAAAAATAAGTTGGTACAGTTTTCATTGCCCCCGTTTCTCTGTACAATGAAGAAAACAGGTATCTATTATTTGTAGAACTGGAGAAAAAATCATAATTTAAAATATCCGGCAAAGGTGTTTTAATATGATTACGAAATCTCCTCCAGAAGTTTTTACGCCAGAAGATCTGGCTTATATTTCTACGCTCAATGAATACGCAAGACGACAATTCTTGAGTATAAAAGCAATCTTCCTTCATAAACAAGGGTTTAGCATCAGTTAAGTTAGTAAAATTATGAAAATTATGAAATTATGAAAATTATGAAATTATGAAATTATGAAATTATGAAACGAATTGTTCTCCTTGTGTATTCATGCGAAATGGAATCCCTGTGATTATTTCTTTTTCTTCTACTTAGGGTGGAAAGAGAAGCTTCTCGTGCGATAGGATTGTCAAATTGACAAACGGCAAAATAATTATATTACTAAAGTTTAATGGAGAAGTTCGAAGGAAAAGAATTTAATGAGTTTATCTATCAATTCAAATAAATACTCTATTTTTGTTGTGTTCAATGATTTGATGAAGACTTATGAGTAATTACAGATATACATTATCCGATTATCATGCGATTAAAGAAGCAGATATTGCTATTAATGGCATAACTGTGCTTGCCGGAGAAAATGGATGTGGAAAAAGTACACTGTCCCGTTGGCTTTATTATTTGATTAATGGTTTTAACGGGTTTGATGAGTTTGCTTATAACGACTTGTTGAAGCAGATACAAGATTGCTTGCGTAAACCGGATCGAGTGCGTAGGGATATAGTGAATCGAGGAGATGAGAATATTAATGTTACCTATAGCCGCTTGCTGGAGACCAGAGTTGTATATGGTGATATTGAAAGTCTTTTTCATGAGAGTTTGGATGTGTTAGCCTCTTTCCGGAAAGAGTTAGTAAGTTATATGAATAGTGGTGACGAGGGGAATAAAAATCGAATTCTGACATATCTTGCTATACCGTTGGATGGAGGTATTACTTTGGATGGTTACTGTGATGACTTGGAGAATGATGTTACAGCTGCATACGTCAATGTTTTAGATGACTTAAAGATGCATCCGGTTGGGAGATTACAAGGGTATATCTATGAATATCTGATTGAAGAAGGAATCTTTGATCCTCCTGCTTCTATTCAGTTATATGAAGACCAGATTCCTCTTTTGGCAGAACGGTGTTTCAGTATGCCTTATATGTTGCATAGAGCAATATATATTGATACTCCTATGGCATTAGCAGCAGAAGGATCAGAGTTAAATCATTGGAAAGAGTTGGCGAATATGATGCTTAGCTCTACAGGAACTAATATACCGGAGCGGAATAGACTTCTTTTAGCCCGGATAATGCGTTCCATTAATGGTAAGATTTCAGTGGATAAGGGATGGTTTAAGAATGAAGAACTGCATTATCATCGTGCTGACGGACTGGATATCACGCTTGCATCTACAGCCACCGGAATCAAGTCATTCGCTTACTTGCAACGTTTGCTTGAAAATGGATACTTGAATGAAGAGTCTCTTTTACTTATTGATGAACCTGAGGCGCATCTTCATCCTCAATGGATTGTAGAATTTGCTCGTTTACTGGTATTGCTTCATAAACAAGTGGGACTCAAAATAATGGTTGCAAGCCATAATCCTGATATGGTATCTGCTATTCAGTCAATAGCTCGTAAAGAGGGCGTATTGCAGAATACCTGTTTCTATCAAGCAGAGAGAGCTTCAGAAGATTCCATGCAGTATGTCTATAAGAACTTAGGCAGCGATATAAGTGAAATCTTTAAGTCATTTAATATTGCTATTTCACGCATACAGGATTATGGTTCAACTGGTTTGTCAGAATGATATTATAGTCAGCCACCCTTTTGCTTGTCATTGTCAAGCCACTTTAGACGATGTTGCTGCAAAAGATTATCAGAGAACGGGATGGTTCGATCCACGTATCACTTGCCTTTCATTGGATGATTATGAGGCTAAAGTACTTAAAGGGAATAATGACTGTACAATGGATGCTGCCATTGGAATAGGTAATTATGCGAATAATCGTGTTACTACTTCCCGGTTGATGCTGGTAGAGTTGAGAATGGGGTATGATAATGTAGATAATTTAAGTGCATCTTCATTGGAAAATAAGATAAACCATTCTGAAAATCTATTATCGGGCCATTATATAGACAAGAATAACTACTTTATCTTTAGAGACGGAGTGGCGGCTCAGGCTAAAAGCTGGGCTGAGCGAAAAAAGAAAGAAGGAGGAGTATGTCATGTATGGGTTGTCTTGTCTGTAGATGAGTTTAATCACCTGATTCAGTTTGTAGAAGATATGCCTTATGTACCAAAGAATGATTTAGCGCAGATAAGCAAAAGGCTGACAGATTGTATCCTTAATAAGGATTGGGGTGGTTTATGTAAAGAAACGGACTACTGGCGAGAAAAGGCACTTTACTACAAATATAGATATGAATTGGCTGAGTTTGAAGCTATTCGTACTTTGTTGTTAGATACATGGTATGCTATTGAACTCGATCAACTGGGTTTAAATCTACTGTCGGATGATTACTGCTTTTTATGTATAGTCAAGGAAGATCTTTCTTGTTTGAATTCTTAGTAATGATAATAAGCTTATTTTTCCGGTAATCAACTGAAACTACTAAATTCGGTTGATTACCGGAATTACTTCTTATTTACTCTTTACTACCTTACTTTTCCAGATATGGTACGTCCACTCCGCATGGCTGCTGCCCGAAGGTTGTACATCGGGGGTTGCCTTGCTGACCGTAAAGTAGAATTCCGGTTCTTCCCAGTCTTGCAGGTGGCCGAAATTATCCCTCAGCAAAGTGGCATTGTGGTTTCTCGGATAGCCGGTATCATCCGGGGTGATCCGGTAAATCGGTGTCCAGTTACCTCTTTGATTGGTGAAGTCCGAAAGGTTCATGTAGTCTATTTCCAATGAAGAATTCAGGTAATTGGGATAATCACTGGGCATAGGCTGTACCGGGCGTATCATGACGATTTTATCCGCATCCTTGTCAATTGCAAATTCCGAGTTACAGGTATAATCCCTTGACTGGTTGTCAATGGCCTTTAAACCTGTCTGTACAATTGTTTGCGGGGTACTGACGGAATATGTATCCATATTACTGAAATCCGCTTCGGCCCAGACGATGCGTGTACCCCCGATATCACCTACGGTATATGTCAGCAGTAGCTTACCTTTTCCATCCAGAGATACGACAGAAGGCTGGCCTACTCCCCATGACTTACCGCCGCCACCTATTTCCTGGTCACCTTCGCTCGACCATGTTTTCTTCACAATCTGCTGCGGATACTTCACCCAGCTATCTGCATCAAGGTCGTTGCTGAACGCGACACCGATTTCATTGTAATATACCCCGTACATATTACTCAGGAAGAACATGGCATACTTGTAGGTAGTATTCTTCCAAGTGAAGCTACCTTCGATAACAGAAGGGTCACAGGTATGGTGATCGTCCCATGAACCTGATACACCAGGCTGCAATACACTTTTGGCAGCAGTCTGTGTTCCGTCCGGATTGATCTTGATATGGAAGATATTATCGACCATGATCAGGTTTTCCGGATTGCCGCAGAAGTATAGGTGAACTGTCCCATCAGCTTGTTTCAAGGCACTTGGGCAGTAAGAATACTTGCTTTGGCCTTGGAAGCCGAATACGAATTCCGGTTTTGTGATGGTTACGGTAGGTGTAGGTGTTGGCGGGTCTATCGGAGGGGTTTCTCCGGGGGCGGTGTCCGAGCAAGAACACATGAGCCATAAACTTATGAGCCCCAATAGATATTTAGTCATAATGCTTATTATTTATTGAAGTGAGCCGGTTGCTTGGTCAGTAACTGGATGAAATGTTGTTTGATATTCTCAGCCTGAATGGAATCTACTGTCAGGTAGTAACGGTTTCCTGCGGCATCGGGAGTAAATTCAGTAGCACCTTGGTCCGTTACGTTTATTTTACCTGCCGGAGAAACATTGAAATAGGACGGACCTTCAACAGAATACAATACGGAAGTCAGGTCCCATGTAGGACGGTCGTAAGGCATTTGCTGGTAGCTTTTATATGCTTCTACCATTGGGTGCATAGGAGCCCATCCGAAATCGTTTTCAATGCTGCTGCCGGGATAGTTGATGGCGATACCTACTTCGAAAGGAGAGGTCACCAGTGTGGTAGGCCATTCGGAGAATATCTTCTTTGCCGCTGGAATGTCTTTCACTACGTTATATTCAAACAGGTTGGGATTGTTAAAGCATCCTGCCATGGTACACAGCAGTTTTACTTTTTGGGCAACAAGTTCTTTTCCGGTCAGCGGAGATACATCGTCAGCCGGAGTATCCAACAGGCGTGCAAGGTTCGTGGAGAAACCTACGGAGATGATGGTAACGGAACTGTCCGGTTGCTGTGCCAATAGCTTACGATAGAGGGCAGGTGCTTCCGGCAGTTGGTTATAGTCACCTTTCAGTGAGCGCTTGAAAGCCGGTTCACCGTTATCCTTCTGGATGAGGCATACGGCTTTGGCATAGTTTGTAGCATCGTTCTCACAGTCGGCTCCGTTGTGTATGATTCCGATAGGGATTTGAGGATAGCCATACCAGGTATTCATGATGTCGGTGTATTCGGCCGGATAGGTTCCTTCTTTGTTGATGGCGATGCCTAATAAGTCGATATCTCCTGCGTCCAGATACTTGTAAAGCATATCCAGTGCCAGTGCATCGTCCACGTCGTTACCTATATCCGTTTCCAGAATAATTTTGGGTACATTCGGAGTGATTTCCGCAGTTTGTTGTTTCTTGGAAGTGCAGCTTGATAGAGCCAATACTAACAAGCCAATCAAATAAAGTTTGCTCTTTCTCATGACGGTATATTAAAAAAATTAGTGACTGGGTGAAATGGATATATAGAGTTCGGGAATCACCTGTTGGAGTGCTTTCTCGTTCTCTTCAAGGTCCGGACGATAGTAAATCTCTTTATCGGAGGACTTATCGGTGTATGAAAACTGGAATCGTCCGTCGTCTCTTATCTCATCAAGGTTACAGCGGCGCAGTTCGTTTGCTACAATGCGGTCGCCTTTGTTGCTTTTCCCTTCTTTGACGAGGCGGTATTCTCCGGTGGGAGTACAAATGATCTCCCTTTTTGTTGCTTTCAGCCAGATGGCACTCTCCCATACGTGGAATGGACAGGGGTAGCGGTTGAGGTTTATATCAACCGGATAGTCGGCATTCATGGCACGGAGGAAGTCATATTGCAGTTTCTGGGTGAAAGAAAAATCAAGATACCGTTGCAATTTGGGATTCATCTTTCGGATAAAATCCATATCGGGTAGTTTCCAATAGGTATTGTTACAGTCTTTTACGAAGCCTCCGTCTTTGCCTGCACATGGATAGATGGCTACGGGTAAATCTGATTTCAATATTCTGTTGAAAGCGGACACGTCCAGTGCTACATTCCACTCACCGCCCGGAATAGCATTTGCCCCGGCATCGCTTCCCAATTCATGGTTCTTGCTTGCTGTCCCGGCACTCAGATGAATTTTGTGTATCTTCTGTTTCATCAGCTTGGGGGCACGGTTGTAGGCAACTGCCAGTATTCTTGCCGAACCGAATGACAATACTTCTACGGGTTCTTTGCTCTTTTTCAGAACTTCCAGCAGTATATCGATTGCTTCCTGCTCATAGCCTGGCAGATACTCCATCCGGTCTTCTTCTGATTTCATCATGGATAGCGGACCAATGCCATAAGGTATCCTTTTGTTGAAGATATAACTTAATTGTTCCACAGGGATAATTCCGGCTTCCCTCGGACCACGCGGGTCTTTCCACAGGGTAGGATGGTCGGCGGTATCTTTCCTGAATGCGTCTGTGATGTCCAATAAGACGGCTTTCAGGTCTACATCGGGCAGTCCGAAGCCCATAATGAGGTCCATGTTATCTCCCGGGTCCTGATACGGATGATACAAGTCGGTGATTACCACTACGGGAATCTTTTTGTATTGCCCTGATGCCTTCCCACAGGGGAAGGCAAGAATAAGAGCAATGCATACTATTTGCAGGATTGTTTTATTCATTTGAAATAGTTTTTGAGATTAAACGTAGCCGAATACAGGTCGTATGACCATAGCCAGTTTTCGCCTGTCATGGCGGGAGTGAAGTACATCACCAGTTCATCGTCATTAAGCATGTAACCTTTCGTATCCGTCAGGATACCCGGATTGTGATTTCTTGGGAATCCTGTTTCTTCCGGTCCTGCATGGCCTATTTCAATCCATCCGTCTTCTTCGGTGAAGAAACCTTCTGTTCTTGGTTTGTATGCCAGTCGGCAGACATCTCCTACCCAAGTCGGTATCTCTTTGATGGGGGACACACGGGTTTCCGAAACCATATATATATTCTTGTCGGACATGGCAGGATAGCTATTGGCGCTCAGGAAAGGAATCGCTTTCTCTTCACCCAATATGATATTATCCAGATCATTCAATTTTATTTCGCGCATACAGAAAGGTCCGTTCTCCGTAGTCGAATGATAGAATAATTGTATGGTCGTAGAGTCTTTGACGATTGTTGTACTTTGCCCCACACCCCATTTGGTGGTATCTTCGTAAGCTACCAGCGGATTCCGGTCGAACTTGATATACGGGCCTTCGATGTTCTTGGAAATGGCCAGTCCTATCTGGTTGTGGTTACAGTCCCAGCGGTCTACGCCCAGGTAGGTCATAATCCAGTTGTAAGTTTCTCCTTTATAGGTCGTTTTAAACTCACGTACGTCCGGGTCGCAGATGTGGCAGTTATCCCAGCCTGTCTCGGAAGGTTCGATGATCTGTGTGCCGGGTTGCCATACATAGCCTTTTTCCGTGGGGATTCCTTTGTATAGATAAACATAGTCCACAATCTTGAACGGGTCACGATTCTCACATACAAAGCCGTACCGGATGCCGTACTGGTCTTCTATGATACTCGGAGCATAGTTATAATGCCCGGCACCGCCGCTGAATTCATACCGGATTTGCGGTGTGAGTGTCTTCGGTTCATTGCCGTCATTGCCCTTGCAACCCAAGAGTGTGAGCAAGGCAAGGTATATATAGGTCTTATAGCTGTTCATCTCCTTAGATTTAGTTCGTTAATAATAAAATCAATCCTCGACTAGTATGTTTTTGACAGGCCGGATCATGGCTGCACGTGCTTTTTGTCCGTCGCCCCAACCCCATGTGTCGCGGTAACCACCGGAGTCTCCCAATGACATGCCGCCGTGGGTAGGACTTAATGAATTTCCGCTACGAACGGCGCAGAGCCAGGTGCGGTCCATCATTCCGGTTTCATTTCTCCAACCGCTTTGGGGCAGGAAGAGGCAGCCGAGTTGCTTCAGATTATCTTTAGTGGCACGTTTGGCAGTAGCCTCGTCAACACCGATAATGATACCGTCGGTCTTAAATCCGGTCTGGGATGCTGTAACCCATGTTGCTCCTTTTTCCCAGAGAGCTGCCATCTCTTCCGTGGTAGGCACACGCCAGCCTTCGGGAGAAGGGTCGTTTTCGGTAGTCCAGTTGGTGCCGTCGTTTGTATAGCTGGAAGGCCAGTTAGCCGGTGCCGGATCGTCCTGCGGGCCAGCCGGATAACCTACTTTGCGGTTGAACTGATACAGTTGTCCTATATCATCGGGAGAGGCTGCGAAAGTTCCCGGAGTGCCTACATTCTTGGTAGACCATATAAGGCCGTTTATCAGCACTTCGTCTTCACCCAGTACCATTGTCTCCTGCAATACCTTTGACTTTAATATCCGGGTACCGGAGCTTACTTCAACGATGACCGAACGGTTCTTTACAAAAGAGGTGGTCGGCTTTACAGTAACGGTGATTACTTTTCTGCCGCTTCCTGACGTTTCACTCAGTGTGCACCAGCCCTGGGCTGAGCTATTGGAATTGGTCAGTTCGGCTGTCCACGACTCATTGCCGTTGACCGTCAGTTCATAAGTTCCGCCATCAGCGCTTACAGGTATGGCTACCGGGAATATGGCGAACTCATTGGGATTGCTTTCGATGACATAATCGGAATCGTTTCCGCATCCCCATAACGTCAGCAGTATAATGACTGCTCCTATTAAGTATTTTGTATTGATCATAGCTCAAATGTCTTCAATTAGTATTGGTCATTCTGGTTCAAATTCGGATTGTTGTCCACTTCGCTTTGCGGGATTGGCATGCGGATGGATTTATCGATTATAAAGTTATTGAAGTCGCTGTCGCGTGCTTTCAATTCGTCCAATGTGGCCTGGTCGTTGATACCCCAACGTTTCAGGTCGACCCAACGCACGCACTCCATGGCAAGCTCCAGGGCGCGTTCTATCTTCAGGTGTTCGCGGAAAGCATCCTTGTTGGTGCTGATCTGGGAACCGTTGTAGTATTTGCTATCCTCTATTTTGGGCAGATTGACGCGGTTGCGTACGCGGTTGAGGCATTCAATGGCTTTTGAAGGCGGTGTGGCATTTAGTTCGTTGAGTGCTTCGGCATACAGTAACAGCATATCGGCATAACGCAGGGAACGGAAGTTATTATCATTCCAGTAGTACAGTGGGGAGGCATCTGTGCTATATTTCTTGATGAAAACGCGGTTGCCCCAGTCGCTGTTCCATGGAGAGCCGTATATCAACTGGTTGGGATATTCGGGGAAGTCGGAGGCTGCACCGTCATACCACAGTGTGTAGAACAAGCGGGAATCGTTCTTTCCATCCGTTGTTTGTTCGCGCTTGTAGTAGTCCACCAGCCAGCGTCTTGCTTCGATGTTGTTCCAGCCGATTCCGGTAGGAGCCTGGTTCATTTCAATCTGTGTACCCAGTTGCGCATTCGGGTCCAGGTAGTTGTCTGTCTGGTCGAAGCCCACCTTGTTGGTCAGAGAGAAGTGAATCTCATACAGTGACTCTTTGTTGTCTTCCGTATAGTTGCTGAAGTTGTCAGCCCAATTGGGTACCAGTGTGTAGTAGTTCTTTCCTTCGCCATCAACGAGCCATTCGAGACATCTTTTGGCATCTTCCCATTTGTGATGCTGTGCATAAGCTTTGGCCAGTAATCCGTAGGCGGCGCCTTTCGTTGGGCGGCCGTAGTTATTGGCGTCACGTGTGGAGGGGAGCTTGGTGATGGCATCTTCCAGGTCTTCTTCTATCTGGGTTAAGATTCCATCGGCAGTGGCCTGCATAGGCTTATCGGCGGCTGAAGAAGTGCTCAACACGAGAGGTACATTGTCCCACAAGGCAGTAAGATAGAAGTAATAGAAAGCACGCAGGAACTTAGTTTGTCCAATGAGGTCATCCCTGTGTGTTTCATTGCTGAACGGTACGTTGCCAATGTTGTCCAGTACCTGGTTGGCACGGAAAATGGCTGTATAATGTTCCCGCCATATCTTGGCGTTGACTTCTGAGAAGTTATAATCGGTAAAGATGAACTTGGTGTACTCGTTCAATTCGGTCCATCCGGCATAACTTACGCCTTCGTCCGCCATACCTATCATCTGTGTATAGATATTACGTGTCCAGGTTCCCTGACGGTAGAACATTCCGTATACGGCTACTACACCGGCTTCGATGTCAGATTCCGTCTTCCAGTATACGCCTGTACTCAGGGTGTTTTCATTTTGCAGATCGAGTAAAGAAGGGTCGCACGACGTAAATAATGCCGTGACACCGCATAATATATAAAGAGCTATTTTTTTCATTTCAGCAGTATTTAGAAGGTGAATGATAATGCAAACTGAACAGCGCGTGGGTTAGGGAACGAACAATAATCTGCTCCCATAGTGAAGATGCCGCTGTCTGCAAATTCAGGATCCAGGCCGGAGTATCCGGTAAAGGTCACCAGGTTCTGTAAAGTAACCGATGCACGGAGTCTTTCCAATCCAATCTTCTTAATGTAACGGGTAGGTATTGTATAACCTAACGTAATATCGCTCAGGCGGAAGAATGAACCGTTTTCCAACCAGCGGTCCTGATCGCTTCGACTGTTGCGGGAGTCTCCGTATACAATACGTGGACGGTCGTTAACCGGGTGCTCTTGTGTCCAGGGGATAATACCGTTGAAGTTGTTCTGGTTGTTGGCAAAGTCACCGGCTGCTGCTGCCGAACCGTTCCATACTTTCTGCCCGAAGCGACCGTAGCCGTTGATGTTCAGGTCGAAGCCTTTGTAGGATGCACCGAGACTTATTCCTAATTCAAGTTTAGGCCAGGGGCTGCCTACTATCTGACGATCTTCGGATGATATATTACCGTCGCCGTTATAGTCGTCATACTTAATATCACCCGGCAAAGCATTAGGTTGTATGATCTTACCTTCTGAGTTTACGTAGTTCCGTACTTCTTCTTCTGACTGGAAGATACCATTCATCTTGTAGAGATACCACATACCGAGCGGTTCACCGATTACGGTTTTGGCAAGAGTTGTATTGTAGACTGTTTGTCCGTATCCCAAATCAAGTACTTTATTCTTGATATGCGAAATGTTCAGTGAAGCGGAGTAGGCAAAGTCGCGAATCTGATCGTTCCAGCCGATTTCCATTTCGAATCCTTTATTTTCCAGGCTACCGGCATTCACGGCAGGTGCACCACCTTCATTACCCGAACTCATCAGGATGGGGAGGTAAACCAAGAGGTCTTTACTCTTTGAATAGAAATACTCAGCACTTAAACGGAAACGGTTATTGAATGCAACCAGGTCGAAACCAACGTTAGCGGTTGTCTTCTTCTCCCAAACCAGGTCGTTGTTGGTTAATTGTGATTGAGTCATACCAATCAATATGTTTTCCGGGCTCCCGAATACGGCACGCGGAGCTGTATTGATAACTGACTGGTAATCCCAATAACCGATACTACTGTTACCGAGAGTACCGTAATTGGCACGTATTTTCAGGTCATCAATCCAGGGTACATTGAAGAACTTCTCGCCACTGATGCGCCAGCCCAATGAAACGGAAAGGAAGTTTCCCCAACGGTCATTCTTAGGTAGGCGGGAAGTGCCGTCACGACGGGCTGTTACTTGTGCCAAGTATTTGTCGGCATAGGAGTAGTTGATACGTCCGAGATAGGATATCAATGCTGATTCGCCATAGCTACCGCCTGCGGTGGTATTTCCGGTGGCAGCATCCAGAGATGTGATGTACTTGTCGCCTATCATCAATGGATCGAGTTTGGTAATCCAACGCTTTTCTTCATGGAACTTATTGTAAGTGATACCAAACAGCGCATTCACATCATGTTTACCGAATTTATGCTTAAAATTGTAGGTTTGCTCAATCAGTATATCATGATTCTTGGCACTATCGTAACCCAGATGCGCGGCATCGTCACCTTGTCCCATAACCCAATTACCTTTCTTGCGCAGGGAGTTCGTAACGCCCATATAACTTTTATAGGCAACATTCAGCTTGGCATCGAACATTTCAAAGAGTGAAATCTGCCCGTAGATGTTTCCGGTCAGGTATTCTTCTTCATTGTTTCGTATATACAAGTCCTGCATGGCTACTGAGTTCAGTCCGTAAGAGTTGGCACGGTCTACATCGCCGTATCCGTATCCGCCGACATGTGATTCGTCATATACCGGAATGGTGGGGGGCATACCGATGAAGTCGCTCCAGGGATTACCATTCAGTATCTTCCTGTCGGATTTGGTATAGTAGAAATTCTCACCGTATGAGAAAATACCTTTCTGCCCGCTGGTGTTGATACGGAAGCCGTATTTGTCGTAACCGGTACGGTAGAGAGCACCATCATCGACCATGCGATTCAGAGATGCGTAATACTTCACAGTTTTGGAACCTCCGGAAAGGGATACATTGTAGTTCTGCAATACACCTGTACCCAACATTTCATCTTGCCAGTCTGTATTTCCATCATAGTGGTTCTGGCGTTTTGTAACGCCTGAAACTCCTGCTAGGATGGCTTCGTCATAAGCACGGTCGTTATAAATCTTGTAAGTCTCTGCATCCATCAGGTCGTAGCGGGGGAGCCAGCTCAGTGTCAGTTGTGAGTCAAACTTCACTTTCAGGTCACCTTCTTTACCTTGCTTGGTAGTGATGATTACAACTCCATTTGCTGCACGTGAACCATAGATAGCTGCTGATGAGGCATCTTTCAATACTTGAATAGACTCAATGTCTTCTACATTGACACCCAAATCACTGCCACCATAGGCACCGTCGATGATGAATAACGGGTTGTTGTTGGTCAAACTACCCAAACCACGAATGTTGATGGTGGCACTGGAACCCGGTTGTCCACTACTTGTAATCTTTACGCCCGAAGTAAGTCCGCGCATGGCTTCCACCACATTGCCCGAAACACGTTCGGCCAAAGCGTCTTCTTTTACCGTAGAAATGGAACCGAGCAGGTCTTTCTTCTTGACAGAGCCGTAACCAATTACAACTACTTCATCCAACATTTCATTTTCAGGCTCTAATGTGATGTTAATGACATTGTTAGTGCCTACTTTCACCTTTTGTTTGGTAAATCCGATAAAGCTGAATTCAAGTGTAGCACCCTGGTTCACTTTGATTTCATATCTACCGTTGATGTCGGTGGTGGTTCCAAAGGTACGGTCACCGTCCTTCGCCAGAATGGATACTCCGGGGAGGCTTTCCCCGGTATTATCGTTTACAGTGCCTGTGACGCTGACTTGTGCGTACAAATTGAGCGAGCACATACACAGACAGAATACTATTATTTGAATCGGTCTCATGTATTAAAATTTTAGAGGTTGAACAAAAAATATATTTTAGTTCAGGCAATTCTCTTCTCCTTTTTCACTCCGTGGGAAGTAGAAAAAGAAAGCGTTTATTAATAAGAGTGAGGAGCCGGTTAATTGGCTCCGGAGATGATAATTGCTCCTAAACCGGATATAAACAGAACGAACATACAAGTCAGAAGAATATTTACCGCGTGGGAAGAACCTTTGAATTCTTTCCAGATAAATATGCCCCACAAGGCTGCGATCATGGGTGCCCCTTGTCCTAATGCGTAAGAGATAGCTGCACCGGCTTTTCCTGCTGCAATATAACTGAGAGCCGTACCCAATCCCCAAATAGCTCCTCCCAGCACTCCGACCATGTGTGTGCTGAACTTGCCTTGGAAATACTCCTTATAGCTCACCGGAGTACCTACAAACGGCTTTTTCATCACGATGGTATTGATAATGAAATTACTTATGAAGATACCTATTGCGAATATAAAGAATGCTGAATACGGAGTAGCCATTGTGGGGGTAGGTGACTCAAAATTGTTCAAGTCCATGGCGGCAGCAACAAACCGATAGAAGAAAGACATCAGTATACCGGCTATAATGGCAATGATAATCCCTTTCTTATTGATGCAGCTTCCTTTCTGATTCATTTTTCCGGCAGCTATGGCATTAAATATTATAGCCAATACGACGAGTGCCACACCACTGAACAGGATTACTGCATCGCCTTTAGGTTCACCGAAATAATTGACGAAAACACCTAATACCAAGGCTATGCCGACTCCTAACGGGAATGCTACCGTAAGCCCTGCCATAGAGACGGAAGCTGATAAAAGGATGTTGGACAGATTGAATATGACACCTCCTGCAAAAGCACTTGCATAGTTCTCCATACTGATCTGCTTCAAATCTTCAACAAAACCGCGTCCGGCATCTCCCGTGCTGCCCAGGGTGAAACCTAAGAGGAGAGAGAAGGCAAGGATACCGATTACGTAATCCCAGTAGAACAATTCGTAACGCCAGGTTTTCCCGGCAAGTTTCTGTGTATTACCCCACGAACCCCAACAGAGCATCGTGACAACGCAGAAAATAACTGCTAATGAATAACTGTCGACTATAAACATGGTATTAGATTTTAAAATTACTATTTATAAAACATCAATTTCTTTACGATAGGGTAGGGAGGGCTGGGCTCCCATTCGGGTCACAGTGATGGACGCACATTTGTTTGCGAATTTAACTGCATCCAACACATTTACATCTTCGGATAAAGCAACACACAATGCACCACAGAAAGTATCTCCCGCTGCTGTTGTGTCTACGGCTTTGACTTTGGGTACGGGTACTTCATGGAATGTATCTTTTTCTTTGATCAATGCTCCTTTGGAACCAAGGGTGATAACTACGATGTCCACTCCTTTGGCACTGATGATATCCGCAGCCTTGCGTGCGCTTTCCCAATCGGTTACTTTGATACCTGAGAGGATTTCAGCTTCTGTCTCATTGGGGATAATCATGTACAGGTTCTGTAGTAGTTTATTGGAGAGTGCGCGGGCAGGTGCAGGGTTCAGTATCACCTTGATGCCTTGTTCGCTGGCTATCTGGGCGGCATACTCCACTGTTTCAATAGGGATTTCCAATTGCATCAGCAGGATATTGCCTTTTTCTATGGTAGGCTGTGCCTTCCGGATGTCTTCGGGACTCAATGAACCATTGGCTCCGGAAGCGATGGCAATGCTGTTTTCTCCGTTCATATCCACCATAATTAATGCTACACCCGAGGGGAGTGTGGGGTCTGAATAGATATTCTCAACATGAATACCTTCGTCTTCGTACTGCTCTATGGAACGTTTGCCGAACAAGTCATTTCCGGTTTTGGCTATGAAATGCACATTTCCTTTCAATCTGGCAGCGGCTACAGCCTGGTTGGCTCCTTTACCTCCGGGATTCATCATGAAACTACCGCCTATGATTGTTTCTCCTGGTACGGGAAGACGGTCAGCTTTGATGACCATATCCGTATTACAACTGCCTATTACAATGATATTTTTGCTCATGGTTACTTTATTAGTTTTAAGATTGAATAATTGAATATTGGATACTGTGCTTTCTTTTTCTATTCCAAAAGTATGCGATACTTAGTACATAAGCAAACAAAAAACAATGATTTTTAATACTGGTAAAATGAATATAATTATAAATTGATACATTTAAATAATTGATATATAAATATATAATAAATAGCTGATCGTGATAATTATGATATTAGTAATATTGATAAAGCCTATATTATTCCGTGAAAATATTGCTTGCTTTCATTTTTTTCTCTACCTTGCTATCGTAAAAGATGTGTATCTAAAAAAATCTGCTAATACTATGCTAAAGTCCGAATCCCTCATTCATCTGATTAATAATCTCACTAAACAGGAGAAGAAAGAATTCTCTCTGTATATCTCTAATAAACCGGAGAAGGATTATATCTTTCTTTTTAGGTTGATTGATGACAAGAAGATAAGTGATCCCGAAGAATTGAAGATGGCTTTTCTGGCAGCCAAACCTGCTTCTTCATTCAATACGGTAGTCATTTATTTATTTGATTTGTTGATAGACATATTGACCCGGTTGCGGACAGAACAGGATAGTTATTATCTCTTGTTCAACGAATTGCTGCACGCAAGGGTTTTGTATGAGAAATCCATGTATCAGGAATGCTTCCAAGTATTGAAAAAGGTAAAAGAGAAAGCGGTGTATTATGAGAATCACTTTGCATTGTTGGTAGCGCAAAGGCTGGAACTGAACTATCTTCTGACATTGGATTTTGAAGATATGGATGAACAGAAGCTGCTGAATAAGCAATATAAGATGAATAATACATTGAAAAGTATCCGCCAACTGAATGAGCAGTCTTCACTGTACGAACTGTTGAAGTATAGAATGATAAACAGAGGGGCTTCACGGTCACTTGAGGAAACTCAGAAATTGGATGACTTGGTAACCAGTGAAATCAGTATTGTAGCAAGTGCAGGCGTTGAGAACTTTGAAATAAAAAAGAATCATCAGCTGTTCCAGGCGAATTACTTTATCACAGTAGGGGATTACAAGGCGGCATTTAACTCGTTTGTAGAATTGAACAAGCTCTTTGAAGAGAATAGCCATTTATGGAATAACCCTCCGGTCTATTATCTGATGACGGTGGAAGGTATGCTGGAAAGTCTGCGTATCATGCACAATTATGAGGGCATGAATTACTTCATTGAAAAGCTGACTAAGCTGTCTTCACCATCATCCAGTTTCCAGCTGAATGTTACGTATGTGATCTTTATCTATCGGTTGTTTTCGTTTATTGATGCAGGTGACTTCGATAAAGCAGGAATATGGATTGCTGAACATCAATCCTCGTTGATTGATAAGATGTTACTGCTGAAGGAACAACAACAGGCGGAAATGTCATTGTATATTGCTCTGATCCATTTGGGAAATGGGGAGTACAGGAAAGCCCGGAAGCGGCTGAGTACAACTATCGGTAGAGGTCATTTATATTCTCTCCCTTTGTTTCGTACCATTAGGATCGTGAATGTGATGATTCATTATGAATTGGGGGATGTAGACTATATTCAGTCTGAAATTCGCTCTATCAAGCGGGAAATGTCTAAAAACAAGGGATATAATCTGAAGGTGGAATCCTTTTTGCTTAAGTTCCTGAATTATTCTTTCGCTGATACGAATCGGAAAAAACGTGCGGAGATATGGGAAAGTATGGCGGAAGAAGTCCATGCCTTGTATGCAGATAAATATGAAACTCAGATTCTGCGTAAGTTCGACTTTGTGGCATGGGTTGAGGCTAAGATATTTGAGGTGCCTCTGAGTGATATTCTGAAGCGGGAGCACGCTTCAAAGAGTAAATGGCAGCATAAATAGTATGAATGAGGATGTATCAAAATAAGATTTGTACATCCTCATTCATGTTATTTCTATACTTTCTTCTTTCCGTAGAAGAACATGAAGTACACGCCTATAATCACGAACGGAACGCTGAGCCATTGTCCCATATTCAGTGACATGCTATTCTCGAAATCTACCTGGTTCTCTTTCAGGAACTCCACAAAGAAGCGGAATACGAATATCTCTGTGAGGCAGAGGCCGAAGAAGAAACCACGATGTAACTTCTTGCCATAATTCTTATATAAGAAAATCATGATCAGGAAGAAGATGAAATAGGCGATAGCCTCATAGAGCTGTGCCGGATGACGGGGGAGCATATCTACTCTTTCGAATACGAAAGCCCAGGGTACATCGGTTGCTTTACCAATGATTTCGGAGTTCATGAGATTGGCAAGGCGGATGAAGCAGGCGCAGATAGGCGTTGCTACGGCTATCATGTCCAGCACATCCATATAGTGCATCTTCGTTTTGCGGCAGTACATCCACAAGGCAATAATCAATCCGAGTGTTCCGCCATGGCTGGCGAGACCTGCATAACCGGTCCATTTCCAACCACCATCGGGCAAAAACTGTATGGGTAATATCATTTCCCAGAAATGGTGCAGGTAATATTCCGGCTGATAGAACAGGCAATGCCCTAATCGCGCTCCGATGAGAATACCGAAGAAGCAATAGAAGAACAGCGGTTCGAACTTGTCGTCACCGATTTTTTTGTCTTTATACTGGTAACGGACTACAAAATAGGAGCATGCGATGCCAATGACCCACAACAGACCGTAGTAGCGTACGGGGATATGGCCAAACAGGTTGAACAGTTCGGGGTTGGGGTTCCAGTTGATGGTTAGTAATGATAACATAGTGATATCTATTTAGATTGTTTATTGTTTTGGTTTTATAAAGCCGATAGGGTTTCTGAGGCTGTCCGCCAGTCTTTTCTGGGCTTGCAGCTCGGATACTCTGTCAACTGGCGGATTAGCTATAAATCGGTGGACGGCGACGAAAGCACGCATGATGCTTCTATTCATTTCAATAGCTGTGTCAGAGTTTAATACACTACTAAGCATAGCTACTCCTAATTCAGTAAAAGCAAAAGGCATATATTTAAAGTTGCTGCCTCGCCCTTTGTTCAAGGTCACAATTTGTGATCTTGAAAGTTCTTCTTTGGTTAGGGTAAACATAAAATCCTCTCCTTCAAAACGTTTAATGTTTCGTTTGATGGCTTGTTTGAGTATTCTTGTTACTATGCCATATGCTTCTGCCAGATCGAAGTCAAGCATTACTTGTTGTCCTCTTATCTCGTATATTTTGCTCTGTATGATTACTGTTAATTCCATTATTTATCTTCTTCATTGTTTCAAGATTCCAATTTGGTATCTTAGAATCTTTACTATTTGAACTTTTCCGCCACCATCCTGTACGTCGGAATATCAATTCCCTGTTCTTCTGCGGCAGCAATCATATCAAAGAGCAATCCTTGCACTTCACTTTCGTGTCCCTTAGCCATATCCTTCTGCATGGAAGCGGTGCTTTCCGGGTCCAGTTTATCGATAACTTTGAGATTATATTCTACAATGTCTTCCTTGAATCCAATGCCGAGTTTTGCACCCAGTGCGGCACTTTCGCGGGACAACCCGATAAAAGTATCGCGCACCTCTCCGGGCTTCTGTACTTCGCCCATAGGCACGTCGTAGTAGGCTCCGGTGACAGCCATAGCGGAGATGAAAGACCACTTCACGAAAGTATCCCGGTTGATGTCAGGAGATATCTCGGCTTTGATACCGCTTTCCTGCAAATCCTGTTGGATAGTTTCCAACGTTCCACGGGGAACAACCGTGCCTTTGTGTGCACCGTAAACCAGACGGAATATCTTGCCCATTTGCGTGATTTCCCCTTTGCCGGACACGAAGCCGACAATGTAGATGCAGCCGTCCAGGACCGTCACTCCAGGCACAAGGCGCTGGATACGGGGACCTGTACCGTAAACATTGAGAATAGGGATTACAACTGTGTCCTTATGGGCGGAGCGCTTTATCAACTCCGTTATCGAGTCTACGGAATAGCCTTTGACACATACAAAGATGACGTCGGCTTTACCTGTATATTCTTCGGCAGTATAGGCTTTTACGGGTAGTGTGTGTTCGCCTTTCAAGTCGGAGTGCAGACACAATCCGTGTTCGCGTATGGCAGCCAGATGTTCACCACGGGCAATGCAGGTCACATCTTTTCCGGCAAGGGACAGAAAGGCGGCGATACTGCCTCCCACGCCGCCTGTACCGGCTATAAGGTATTTCATATTATTGTTCTCCATTTTGGAATATACTATTTTATGTAGTTTTCTTTTTCCATATAATAAAGCCCTTCGCCGCGGTCACCGTTCTCCAGGTCTTCCAGTTCTACCTTGAAAACACGGTAAGGGAGTCCTGTCTTCGGATGCTTGGGGAGGTCTACGGTCAGTAGATAGGCATTGGCATATTCGTTGGCATTAATGTACTCTTTTATTTCCTGCTTCATCAATATCTTAACTTCTTCGCCATCTATCCAGACGGTGGCTTTCAGTTGTTCAGGACGAGGTGCCCACTGCGATTCTTTCGCATCTTTGCTTTGGCTTTCTTGCTTAATGTCGCCAAGAGTTTTACCGTGTAGTATGGATTCGGGCTTGCTCTCTTTCATCCATTGGTAAAAACGTGTCAGATTCATGGGACGAACATATATCTGGTAGGCAGGCATAGCACCAGGGATACGGAAAGCATGTAGTCCATAGACCTCCATGCGGTTGTAACGAATATCAAGCGTGGTATCACGGTCGGCGATAAAATTCCATGCCCAGAACTCCAGGCGGTGTTCCGTTTCGGGCAGGCCGTTTTTCATGGCGACGTGTGCATAAGAGGGAAAGTAGATAGAAGCAACTTTTTGATAGTTACCTTTGAGCACGCGGGCGGTATAGTGTCCGTTTTTGTCAGTGATAGCCTCTATGACATTATTGGATTGTGGATTTTGCCACCAAACACAAGCACTGTCTATCGGTTGTCCGCCATAGTCTGTTACGCGACCGGAGATGGTCACTGAGTCTTGTTGCTGTGCATAGGCGACACTGCACAGAAGCGTGAGGAATAGGGTAGGGAAGAATTGCTTCATGGTTGGTTTGCAGTATTATTCTGTGATTAAATCGCCCGCCATTCGGCGGACGATTTATAATGAGTTCCGTAAATCAGACGTTGAACCGGAAGTGCATGATGTCTCCATCCTGCACTACGTATTCTTTGCCTTCCACACCCAGCTTTCCGGCTTCGCGTACGGCGGCCTCGCTGCCATACTGGATGAAGTCTTCGTACTTGATAACTTCGGCACGGATGAATCCTTTTTCGAAGTCGGTGTGGATAACTCCGGCGCATTGCGGAGCTTTCCAACCTTTCTGATAGGTCCATGCTCTCACTTCCATTTCTCCGGCGGTGATGAAGGTTTCCAGATTCAGCAGTTTGTAGGCCGATTTAATCAGGCGGCTCACACCGGATTCCTTTAATCCTACTTCTTCGAGGAACATCTGGCGGTCTTCATACGTTTCCAGCTCGGCGATGTCGGCTTCGGTCTTGGCAGCTACAATCAGGATTTCGGCATTTTCGTCCTTTACCGCTTCGCGCACCATTTCCACATACTTATTACCGTTCACTGCGCTTGCCTCGTCCACATTACAAACGTACATCACCGGTTTGCTGGTCAGAAGGAAAAGTTCTTTGGCTATTTTCTGTTCATCTTTGGTTTCAAACTGCACGGTGCGTGCACTCTTGCCTTGTTCCAGTGCATCTTTATATTGTATCAGTACGTCGTAAGCCAGCTTGGCAGCTTTGTCTCCACCTGTCTGTGCTTGTTTCTGCACTTTCTGGATGCGGCTTTCAATGGTTTCCAGGTCTTTCAGCTGCAATTCGTAGTCGATGATTTCCTTGTCGCGCACCGGGTTGATGCTTCCGTCTACGTGTGTCACATTCTCATCGTCGAAACAACGCAGCACGTGGATGATAGCATCCGTTTCACGAATATTCGCGAGGAATTTGTTACCCAGTCCTTCGCCTTTGCTGGCACCCTTTACGAGTCCGGCAATGTCCACGATTTCCACCGTAGTGGGCACGATGCGCCCCGGGTGTACCAATTCAGCGAGCTTCGTCAGGCGCTCATCGGGCACGGTGATTACACCTACATTCGGTTCTATTGTACAAAAAGGGAAGTTTGCCGCCTGCGCTTTTGCGTTGGACAAACAGTTGAAAAGCGTCGACTTGCCTACATTCGGCAAACCGACAATACCACATTGTAAAGCCATTATCTATTTCGTTATTACTTTGTTTTCTGTCTGCAAAGATAGGTATTCTTCTGTTTATTGCCTTATGGATTGTACATTTTTACCATTGGGAGGATTGGTTTTACTCTGAGGATTAGTGATAAATGCGGGTAGATTCAGTTTTTTAAAGTGGGAGTTCCTCTCTTTTTAAAAGGTACAGTCGACCGGGGGCAGAGGAAGGAGAAGATTTTGTCAACCGGAGACTGGTATAACAAGGAATAAAGTCAACTCCCATTAGGGTTAGTAATTTTTTAGGTCTACTTATACTAAAGATAAGGGAACTACACAACCATTATTAGGGAACTATATTGTGCTAATGTTTTGCCATCGCATTGGCAAAACATTAGCGCAATAATGAGACTACAATCTGTTTAGAACAACATCTTTTTTTCTTGCTTCCGGGAAGACATTCAGTACCGTAACACTATTTCCTGTGCCTTTTGCACGTACCACGGTGTTGTCATAGGCATGTAGCTTGAAGTCCACTTTCCATGATGCCGGGAATGCGGGCAAAATGAGGATTTGCTTGCCTACATTCTGCAAGAGCATGTTTTGCAGGCCAATTGTGAAGGCACCACCGTTGTCAAAGTCTGGAATGTAATCGCTGCCCGGTTTCCAGAATGCAGGGAAGCGGACTTCGGGGTCTGTTGCGCGCACATTCTTTAAAAGAAGCTCTTTGGCCTCATCGGCCAGTCCAAGCAAAGGTGCCTGTATGGGGTCTTGCGACCAGCAGGTAGTCTGCTTGAATTCGCGGTGAGCGAAGGTATTGAGGGCAACGTCCAGATCGGGGCGTCCCAGCCCGTAGAGTTTGAACGGGAAGATGGCGTAACATTCGGGGTTCTCGAAGTTGCGTCCCTGACCGTATTCTTCGGCGGGAAGCAGTCTTTTGCCATCTCTTGTTTTGGGAAGGGCGGGGAGTGCTTGCAGGCAATCGTTCCATTCTTTAAGCAGTGACGGCTCAACGATTCCGGCGGGCAACTCGGTCAGTTGGGTGATATTGTATTTCAATCCGGCGATGTAGTCCATCGGGTTCAGGCAATCCCAGAATTGCTCGATGGCATTTGCCGGAATGAAGCGCAGGGTTTGGTTTATCTGCGGCCAGTGCTGGTTGAAAAAACGGATGACTTGGGTGGCAAAAGGAATGATGTATCGGCGGGCAAATGCTTCGTCCTTGGTATAGTTGTAGCTGTCGAGCATTTCGGACAACATCTCCAGTGCGCCGGAATAGTGGTAGCGTATCCAGCGTGTTTGCGAGGCTTTTCCTTTGTTGTTCCAACCCCAGTCGTCCTGAATGTACATGCCGAAGAAGTTCAGGGTTTCGGGGAAGAAAGCACCTTCGTGTCCGTAGTAGATGCGGGTGATGTCTGTCTGCAATGGGAGCATGTTGAGGTACATGTCGAACCAGGGCTTCTTCAGGTCAAAGTCTCCCGATACGGAAAGCGGCCAGTAGTAAAGGCGGCAGTTCTGGTACCAATAGCCTGGTCCCCATGTGCGGTAATCACCGTTTTTACCTTTGTAGTCGAAGGTGAAATTACCGCCGTTGAACTTGGCGGGATATGCGCCGCGACTTTGGCAAGCCATCATGAAGCGTTGCAGCAAATATGCGCGGGTGACCAGTTCGGCATCTTCGTCACCGGAAAGGAATATCCAACTGCGATTCCAGAAGCGGTCCCACCATTCCAGATGATGCTTGTAGGACGTTTTCAGAGGTGCGCTGTTGGCGGAGGCGATGAGGGCTTCGAGTTGGGTGTTCCATTCCTGTACGGTGGTAGTTTGTGCCGTGTAGGGGTAGATGGAGAGGGTATGTTTCTTCATTTCTTTTGAGGAGATGAGGGTACTGTCGTTTTGCGGGTGCATGCTCTCACCAATGATGGCAGCTCCGAAGGTACGGTTCATGTACGGGTCGGGGTATTTGCCTATCAGTTCCGGGACATTCTGATGGGTGAGTATGGTCTCGAAGAAAGAGCTTTGGTTGCGGTGATACCATTGGATGCGGTCTGGTTTCCGTTCCAGTATGTCGGCGCTTTCGGAAGGGTGGACAGGGCTATCCATTAATCCCCGGAAGCTGGATGCCAGAGGGTCATCACCGCTCGTCATGGTGTAGGGTTGGGGACGCATCAATTCTGTAGTGCAGCTTACAGAAATATTTTTGTCGGAGGCGGTTTCTATGCGGATGACGGGTTGGCTGGCGTCAATCCATAGTTTGATGCGGGTGGCATTGCCTTTCGAGCCTGCCGTTACGTTGATTTCTCCTCTGTGCAGATTGAGTTCCTGTGAGAAAAAGGCATCTTCGGTGAAAGGGTTGGGGGTGAGTTTCACCCGTATTCTGCCCACTTTCAGGAGCCGTGTGGCTTCGCTCCAGGTGTCCGATTTGCCGATATAGAGTAGTAAGTCGCCTCCCTTTTCAATCCATACATTTGCGGTGATGTCTCCGTTTCCCAAAGGCATGGATTCCATAGAGCCGGTGGTGCTGAGGGTGTTCCACACTACGTTGTATTGATTCAGTTGTTTCAATACGTCGGCTGGCAATTCGTTTTTGGCAGAGGCCTCCTTGGGTCCGTTGATGAATGACAGGAAACAGAGGCATATTCCCAGACGGAAAAGTTTGTTTTTCATGTTCTTGATAATATTAGGTACATAAATTCTGAGTTGGGGCACAAAGTTAGTGTGCTCCATTAAAGAATGGATTAATATTATCTTAATCGGGAGAGAAAAGATAGGGTGAGGGGATGGGTTTATTGCTTTTCCTCAGCAAACAACTGTTGAAAGATACTCTTTAACTGTACTTCATCTGTAATAATCTTTTGCAGTTCTTTCAACTTTTCTGCATTCTTTGATTCTGGAAACCAAAGTTTCAGATATCCACCCGGTGCATACTTCTCCATCAGATGCTGACGGAAACGTTGGTAGTGCCATTCTCTTTCCGCTTCTGGTTTCTGCTTTAATCCGTATTGTACGGTGCGGCGCAGAGTGATGACGGGGTCAATCATACGATCTGCTTCTGCCACTATTTTGCCATAAATGTTTCGCGGTTCGTGGTCGGCAGATGCGCGATGGTCTTCTACCGCCTCTTTCATGGTTTCTATTTCTTCCTCACTGAACCATTGGCAGAGCATTTTGTCTTGTTTCAGAATCTCTCCTGAGATGAAATGATGGGTAGCACGATCCCGGCAAAGCCCTGTATCATGGTATGCGGCAATGGTATATGCCATGCTTTCGTTCACATTATATTCCTTGGCAAGTGCGAGGCTTTCTTCTATAACGGTACGTACGTGTGAGAGGTTGTGCGCCTTGTCAAAGTGCTCGTAACGGGGAATAATCTCTGTTTCAATGTAGTGGGTGAGGGTAGCGGGTATCATAAAATAGGTTTTGTTTTAGCAGGCAAAGTTATGAAAAAAGCCGAAATACATCACGTATTCCGGCTTTCACTTAGTGTACAAAACTTATAAAGGTTTCGGTTTGTTCAATTTGTTTGTTAGAATTTTAAGAGAGTATCTGTCGTTTTTACAGATTTGGATTGTCCATTGTAACTGTCATTTCGGGTACAAGGACATATGCTTTTTGTTTGTTATTCCATTTATAATAAGTAGTAGTGAGAGTTTTTCCCTGATAAGCGTAGCAAACACGAAGGTCATTTTCCCAAGCATTTTTTCCGCTGTTCCATTTCATAGTCTCACTTTCAGTCATACGTTTTTGGTCGTCATACTTATAACTATGCTTCATATAGTGTGCTAAAGTTCCACCGTCCATTTTGTAAACGGTCTGTCCAACCATCACTCCATCTTTCTCTTCCGAATTGTAAATGAGGTTGTTTTTGTTAGCTGCAGAAGCTGCAATGCCACCAAATAGAATAACTGCTGATAATGCAACTGTTTTTAAAAATACTTTTGTTTTCATGGTTCTATATGTTTTTAAGTTATCTTTTGTTGTTTTCTATCATTATGTCATTAAATTCGCCGCAAAGGTACAGATTAAATTGACATAATCGTGATAAATAGATTAAATATAGTCAAAATGTTAGTGTGGTTGGGTTTGTAATGCTTTCTTTTTGCCAATATTGATGACAAAAAAATATCCGGCAGTGATGTTGCCGGATATTCTGGTGAGCAAACTGTATTTTGAATAGATTACTTCAGTTGCTTTCTGATTGTAAGTTAAATAAAGTTATAGTTGGATTTAGTGGGCCTTTAACCAGTTTTTCCCCCATCCACAATCGGCTCTCAGGGGTACGTGCATGCGATATGCGCGTTCCATTTCTTCGATTACAATTTGTTGCACAAACTCTTTTTCAGCCTCTGGAACGCTGAAATTTAGTTCGTCATGGACCTGTAAAATCATCTTAGCTTTCAATTTGTAACTTTGGAAGCGCTCATAGATGCGTGCCATGGCAACTTTGATGATATCGGCAGCGCTTCCTTGAATAGGTGCGTTGATAGCATTGCGCTCTGCATATCCGCGTACGGTTGCATTTCGCGAGTTGATATCAGGTAAGAAGCGTTTGCGATGGAAAATGGTTTCCACATACCCTTGCTCACGCGCCACTTGGATACTTTTATCCATATATTCGCGTACCTGCGGGTAAGTTTCAAAGTATCCGTCAATAAGTTCCTTAGCCTCTTTGCGGTCCACGTTCATACGTTCTGCCAGACCAAAGATAGAAATACCATAGATAATACCGAAATTGGCGGTCTTTGCCTTGCGGCGCATGTCGGAGGTGACGTCTTTGATATCTATTTTATATATTTTAGCGGCGGTGGCGGCATGAATGTCATAACCGCTAAGGAAAGCGTCGATCATATTCTTATCTTCGCTTAGATGCGCCATAATGCGCAATTCTATTTGCGAATAGTCGGCAGAGAAGAATTCGCAGCCATCATCCGGAATAAAAGCCTTGCGGATTTCCTTTCCATCCTCATCACGGATGGGGATGTTCTGCAGGTTCGGATTGCTGGAACTGAGGCGTCCGGTAGCCGTGACTGCCTGGTTAAAGGAAGTATGGATGCGCCCGGTACGTGGATTGATCAATAGAGGAAGAGCATCCACATAGGTTCCCAGTAATTTCTTCAGGCCACGGTATTCGAGTATCTTTCCAATGACCTCATGTTTATTGCGCAGGCTCTCCAGCACTTCTTCCGAAGTAACATATTGACCAGTCTTTGTCTTTTTTGCTTTATCTATAATCTTCAGCTTGTCAAACAGGATCTCACCTACCTGTTTAGGTGAAGCGATGTTGAATGTCTCACCTGCCAGCTCATAAATTTCTTTTTCAATCTCCTGCAGGCGGACAGTGAAGTGTTCGGACGTTTGCTTCAGTGCTTCGGTATCAATACGCACTCCGTTGCTTTCCATATTGGCAAGCACACGTACAAGTGGCATCTCTATTTCGTAGAAGAGGTGTTCCACGCCTTGTTTCTTTAATTCTTCCTCAAGAACGTTTTTAAGTTTCAGGGTAATGTCCGCATCTTCGCAGGCATATTTGTAAACTTCCTCCGGTGGGAGGTCGCGCATGTTCTTTTGATTCTTTCCCTTCGGTCCGATAAGTTCATCGATATGGATAGTTTGATAGTGCAGATAAATTTCTGCCAGGTAATCCATATTGTGGCGAAGTTCGGGTTGCAATACATAATGTGCAAGCATGGTGTCGAAAAGTTCACCTTTCACCTCCACTCCGTAATTTTGAAGAACCAAAATATCGTATTTGATATTTTGTCCGACTTTCATTGAATTCTCATTTTCGTAGAGTGGTCGGAATTCATTTACTATTTTTAACGCTTCTTCCCGTTCGGGTGGAACCGGAACATAATAGGCCTGATTTTCGGTGTCGCTGAAACTCATTCCTACTAATTCTGCCTCCATTGGCTCAGCAGAGGTGGTTTCGGTATCTATTGAGAGAATTTTCGTTGTAAGTAACTTTTTAATAAATTCAGACCTTTTCTCTTCTGTATCAATGAGTTGATAGTCGAAGTTGCTGGTTTCTAAACGCGCGAGATTCGATTTTTTTTCATCATCTGGTCGGTCGCCCGCAAATTCTTCAAACAAATTGCCTTGAACCGGGCTGTTATTTTGGGCAAAAAGCGGACCTGGTGAAAAAAGATCGGGAGCAGCGGAAGAAGGAGAGGGGGCATTACTTTTTTTGAGTACGCGATCAATGAGTGTACGAAATTCCATCTCTTCGAAAATTTTCCGAAGTTCTTCTTCGTTAGGTTCTTCGCGAACGAGTGCTTTCATATCAAGTTTGATGGGAACATCAATTTTGATAGTTGCAAGAAATTTGGAGAAGGTAATCATTTCGCGATTGTTTTCGACTTTAGTCTTCAAGGCACCTTTCAGTTGGTCGGTGTGTTCCAGAAGGTTTTCGATGCTGCCGAATTCGCTGATTAACTTTTGTGCGGTTTTCTCTCCTACGCCGGGACAGCCGGGTATGTTATCGGATGCGTCACCCATTAATCCCAACATGTCAATGACTTGCTGGGTGGATTGGATATCAAACTTAGCTTTTACCTGTTCTATACCCATGACCTCGAAACCACCTGTATGTTTGGGACAGTACATAAATACATTTTCAGATACCAGTTGTCCATAGTCTTTATCCGGTGTCATCATATAAGTTGTGATGCCTTGGCGGCCTGCCTCAGTAGCAAGCGTGCCGATGACATCATCCGCTTCATAGCCCGGTACTTCCAGGATAGGGATGCGATAGGCACGAATAATATCTTTTATGATAGGTACGGAGAGACGGATTGCTTCCGGAGTTTCTTCCCGCTGTGCTTTATACTGTTCGTAGGCTTCGTGTCGGAAAGTAGGACCTGCCGGGTCAAAAGCCACACCAATATGGGATGGATTTTCTTTTTTGAGTACTTCTTCAAGGGTATTTACGAACCCCAGAATGGCAGAAGTGTTGAAACCTTTGGAGTTAATCCGTGGATTCTTGATGAACGCGTAATAGGCGCGATATATCAATGCATAAGCATCGAGAAGAAACAATTTATCGTCAGAATTCATATATTTATCCTTTTTTTCATGGTAAAAGTACAAAAAAATACCGTATTAAGTGTTTTATTACTATTTTTGTGGAAAAATAGCGATGCATGGACAACTCATCACTCATAAAATCACCGATTGCGGCAGAACTGGATGATTTCAAAAGGCTGTTCGACAGCTCACTTACCAGTTCCAACTTTTTGTTGAATGAAGTTATATCTCATATTCGACAAAAGAATGGGAAAATGATGCGTCCGATGTTGCTGTTACTTATGGCAAAGCTGTATGGCAGGATATGTCCCGAAACACTTCATGCAGCAGTATCCCTTGAATTATTGCATACGGCCAGTTTGGTCCATGACGATGTGGTGGATGAAAGCACTGAACGTCGTGGACAGTTATCGGTAAATGCAATCTATAATAATAAGGTGGCAGTGTTGGTAGGCGATTATTTGTTGGCAACTTCACTTGTGCAGGTAGGCAAAACCCATAATTATGCTATTATCGAGGTGGTTTCCCGTCTGGGACAGAATTTGTCAGAAGGGGAGCTTCTCCAACTTTCCAATGTGAGCAGTCTCCAGTTTTCCGAAGAAGTTTATTTTGATGTAATCCGTAAGAAGACAGCTGTTCTTTTTGCTGCATGTACTAAATCGGGGGCTCTTTCGGTAGGGGTGACCGATGAACAGGCTGAATTTGCACGTCAGTTCGGCGAATATATCGGTCTTTGTTTTCAGATTAAAGACGATATTTTTGATTATTACGATAGCAAGAAGATAGGTAAGCCGACAGGAAATGATATGTTAGAGGGAAAATTGACTCTTCCTGTTCTTTATGCTCTGAATTCAACCAAAGATAAAGCTGCCGAAGAAATTGCCGTAAAGGTGAAAAATGGTTCCGCTACAACCGATGAAATCGGCTATTTAATTGAGTTTGCCAAGCAGCAGGGTGGCATTGAGTATGCTGTGCAGACGATGCTTGCTTTTAAAGAAAAAGCGCTTTCATTATTGGCGTCCTTACCCGGTTCTGATGTGAAAACCGGTCTTACTGCCTATCTGGATTACGTGGTAGATCGTGATAAATAGTTGGAGTATAGCTCTAATAATATAAGAAAAAGCCTGGTAGAAGAACTCTATCAGGCTTTTTCTTATATTATTACTTTTGTTTTTAGAAGAATTTCATTTCCTCGCCTTTAATTTCAGAAAGTAAAAGATTCGCTAAACGGCTGGTACCTAAACGGAACCATTGGTTATCCAACCATTCTTCTCCAAGTATCTCTTTGACTATCGTATAGTAAATAACTGCGTCGTTTACGGTGTTGATTCCTCCGGCAGGCTTGAAACCTACTTTGTTACCAGTCTTGTCGTAATATTCTTTAATGGCCTGGCACATTACGTAAGCGGCCTCCGGGGTTGCGGCAGGTTGCTGTTTCCCGGTAGAGGTTTTGATAAAATCTGCTCCTGAATACATGGATAGGATAGAGGCTTTCATGATGTTGGAAGCGCTTTTTAGTGCTCCTGTTTCCAGGATAACCTTCATGTGATGTTCTTTGCAGACATCTTTCAGTTCCTGTATTTCTTCGCACATGCTCTCATAGTCTCCACTCAGGAATTTACCTACAGAGATAACGATATCTATTTCGTCTGCACCTTCCATCAATGCCATAGCGGTTTCTGCTACCTTTACTTCCGTAAAAGTCTGCGAAGAGGGGAATCCAGCCGAAACACAAGCTATTTTTACGTCTTCTACTTCCAGAGTATCCTTTACGATTTCTGCAAAATTAGGGTAAACGCAAATGGCAGCTACGTTCTCTAAATCGGGGAATTCATTGTCGAACTGATTCACCTTTTGTGTGAATTTCATTACGCTTTCATCGCTGTCCGTGGTGTTCAGCGTGGTGAGATCAATGCAGTGAAACAAGAACTTCTTGACTTCTTCCGTATGGTTTCCAGGTACTTTTTCTGCGATGAGCTTCGCTACTTTTGCAGCTATTTCTGCGTCATCCAGTTGTGTGTTATACTTTGCCAAAGCGGCATCATACTTGTTCTGCGTAGGTTCATTCTTCTCCATGGTCTTGCAATTTAGGGTTATTTATATGTCGGGCGCTATCCCGTCGGGTTTTCTTCTCCAGATTCCGGGCAAACGCTTCTGTGACGTTTACACCTGTTTGATTGGCAATGCAGAGGAGTACCCACAGGACATCTGCTATTTCATCGTCAATGTTATCTTTTTCTCCTTCTTTAAAGGATTGGTCACCGTATTTACGGGACATCACTCGGGCCAGTTCTCCGACTTCTTCGGTAAGAACAGCCATATTGGTGAGTTCGCTGAAGTAGCGTACTCCATACTTCTTAATCCAGCAATCTACTTGATGCTGAGCCTCTTCTAATGTCATCATTCCTTGTTTTTTGTATCCATACAGATGGTCACAGGACCATCGTTCAATAATTCTACCTTCATATCGGCACCAAATTCTCCGGTGCCTATCTCTTTACCTAAAGAAGAACTCAATTCCCGGCAAAACTGTTCATACAAAGGGATTGATATTTCGGGTTTTGCCGCCCGTATATAGGAGGGGCGGTTCCCCTTCTTTGTTGAGGCATGCAAAGTGAACTGGCTGATTACCAGTATCTCACCGTTGATGTCGAGGATCGATTTGTTCATAATTCCGTTCTCGTCGTCGAAGACACGCAGATTGACAATTTTTTTGCAAAGCCAGTCAATGTCTTCCTGTCCGTCTGTCTCCTCAATACCTACCAATATTAAAAGTCCTTTTCCTATAGTGGATTTACACGTTCCATCAATAGTAACAGAAGCGTGTCCGGCACGTTGTATGACTACTCTCATGTTCTTTTATCCTAATCTTTTTAATCTTTTCCGGTGTGCAAAGTTACGAATAAATTCGTGATTGCCTGTAATTTGAGCGTATGATTCATTTTTAATCGGCAGAAGATTTAGTTTGTAGCTTGTCTGAAGTATTCTTTAATAACTTTTGCTTTTGCCTCTCCTATCACCTTTGCAAGTGCTTCCAAAGATGCTTCTTTAATACGTTTTACGCTCTTAAACTCTTTTAGCAAGGCAGCTTTTGTTTTCTCTCCGATACCTTTTATCTCATCCAATTCAGACGCTATCTGCCGTTTACTGCGTTTATCCCGATGGAAAGTAATGGCAAATCGGTGTACCTCGTCCTGTATCTGTGTCAAAAGACGGAAAAGGGGAGTGTTTTGCTTCAGTCCGATGGTCTGTGGCGGAAAACCGTACAGTAACTCTGATGTGCGGTGTTTACCGTCTTTAGCTAGTCCGGCAATAGGTATATTCAGGTTTAGTTCGTTCAGGACTTCTTTTACGGCGCTCATTTGCCCTTTTCCGCCATCGGTGATAAGGAGGTCGGGTAGGGGAGAATTCTCTTCAATGGCGCGCTGGTAACGGCGTCTTACGACTTCTTTCATGGAAGCATAGTCGTCCGCACCAACTACGGTTTTGATATTATACTTCCGGTAGTCTTGTTTGGAGGGTTTAGCCTTCTTAAAAACTACGCAGGCAGCAACGGGATCGGAACCTTGGATATTGGAGTTATCAAAACACTCTATTTGTATGGGCAGGCGGTCGAGGTGCAGCTCGTCCTGTATTTCTTTCATTAGGCGGACGTTCCGTTGTTCAGGATTCAACTTCTCAGCCTGCTTCATACGATCTGCCTTGTATTGTTTTACATTCAGAATAGAAAGATCCAGCAGTTTCTTCTTGTCTCCTCGCTGGGGGATTGTGAAAACCACATCCTTTAGTTCCATATCGACCTCAAACGGCACGATAATTTCGCGTGAAAGGCTCTTGTATCGCTCTCTCATTTCAATGATACCCAGTTCAAGAAGCTCTTCTTTAGTCTCGTTAAGGCGTTTCTTATACTCAAATGTAAATGCTTGGTTGATAGCTCCGTTCGTAATATGCAGGTAGTTGATGAATGCTGACTTTCCGTCGCTGTCTTCTTCTATGGTGAATACATCGATATTGTGCAGTATATTGCTTACAACTTCTGATTTAGCGCGATAATTCTCAATCAACATATACTTTTCTTTCACTTTCTGTGCTTCTTCAAACTTCATATCGGTTGCCAATTCCTGCATTTGCTGGAATAAATGTCGTTGTATCTCCTGCGTGTTTCCTTTGAGGATTTCCTTGATTTCACTGATGTTTTTCAAGTAATCATCTAATGATTGTTTTCCGATGCAAGGGCCGGCGCAATTCTTGATGTGATACTCCAGGCATACGTTGAATTTGCCTGCATTGATATTCTCAGGTGAAAGATTCAGATTGCAGGTACGCAACGGGTATAAATGCTTGATCAGGTCAAGCAATGCATTCATGGAAGGTACATGGCTATAGGGACCATAATAGGAGGAGCCATTGCGTATAATCTTGCGAGTCTTAAATACACGGGGAAAATATTCGTTTTGAACGCAAATAGATGGATATGTCTTATCATCCTTCAATAAGACGTTGTATCGCGGTCTATATTTCTTTATCAGATTGTTTTCTAACAACAATGCATCCTCTTCTGTATTTACTACGATATAACGTATATCTGCTATCTTGCTGACGAGTACTCTTGTTTTTCCCGGTTCGTGCTCTTTATTGAAATAGGAAGAAACCCGGCGTTTCAGGTTCTTTGCTTTACCTACGTATATAATAACTCCTTCGGTATTCAGATATTGATAAATACCGGGGCTTTCGGGAAGGTTTAATACTATCCCTCTCAAATATTCGCTGGTTTTAAGTTCCGGGTTATTCTCCATATATTGCTTGAGGCTATTCTATCTGTTTATAGAGAAAGTACTGATTGTACATCTACATCTTTATTGAATAAATCTTTTCCGTGCAATTCTTTCAACTCGATAATGAAGTTAACATGAATTCTCTTCGGATTCATCTTTTGTACTAACTTGCAGGCGGCCTCCATTGTTCCACCTGTAGCCAATAAATCGTCGTGAAGCAGAACTACGTCGTTTTCGTTCAAAGCATCCTTATGTATCTGAATTGTGTCTTTCCCGTATTCTTTATCGTAGCTTTCTTCAATGGTTTCTGCCGGAAGTTTTCCCGGCTTGCGGATAGGAATGAAACCTGCGCCCAAACGAGTGGCGAGGATAGGGCCCATAATGAAGCCTCTTGATTCGATACCTACAACTTTTGTGATACCTTTGTCTTTGTACATCTCATACAATGTGTCCGAAAGTTCCTGTAGTCTTGCAGGGTCTTTGAACAATGTAGTCACGTCGTAAAATAGAATCCCCGGTATTGGGAAATCGGGAATTTCCCGAATGCTTTTAGCAAGAGTTTCTTTGCTCATAATCAGTATTTTTAATGCGTTTATTGAATTCTTTTGTTTCACGTGGAACGTTTCACGTTATCTGCCCGAAAGTACCAGCAGAACGTTAATATCGCTTGGGGACACTCCCGGAATTCGGCTTGCTTGAGCAATGGTTTCCGGGTCAATCTTTACCAACTTCTGTCTTGCTTCGGTGGAAAGGGATTGAATGGAATTATAGTCAAACTTCCCTTTGATTTTTATACTTTCCAGACGGGCAAGCTTATCTGCTATAATTCGTTCCCGTCCGATATAGCCTTCATATTTAATAAGGATTTCGGCAGCCTCGATGATTTCCTCTTTTCTTTCGGTAACTTTATTCAGCTCCCGGCGAAAAGCGTCGACGTGTTCCGCCATATTTTCAAGAGTGACTTGCGGACGGTTTATCAAATCTATTAATTTGCATCCCTGGCGCAGGGGAGTAGTTCCTAACTGCTCGAGTACCGGATTTATTAATGCCGGTTTCATCGAATAGTTTCGGGTAAATTCAACAATGTTACTGATAGCTTCACGTTTCCGCTTCAGTAGTTCATAGCGGTCTTCTTTCACTAATCCGAGTTTCCATGCTTTTTCAGTGAGTCGCATGTCTGCGTCGTCCATGCGCAGCAAGATTCTATATTCCGCACGTGAAGTAAACATACGATAAGGTTCATCCACACCTTTTGTTACTAAGTCATCGATCAATACGCCGATATATGCTTCATCGCGTGCCAGAGTAAAAGGTTCTCCGCCATGGCAATTAATATGCGCATTGATACCGGCAATGATTCCTTGTCCGGCGGCTTCTTCGTATCCGGTAGTTCCATTTACTTGTCCGGCAAAGAATAAGTTCTTGATTTTTTTCGATTCCAACGTATGTTTAAGTTGGGTTGGATCGAAGTAATCATACTCAATGGCATATCCCGGACGGTAAATCACCAGATCTTTAAATGCAGGGACTTTCTTTAAAGCTTCTATTTGTATATTCATCGGAAGTGATGAAGAGAAACCATTCAAGTAAAGTTCCTGTGTTGTCTCTCCTTCCGGTTCAAGGAAAAGCTGATGCTGTTCCTTATCAGGAAATGTCACAATCTTGGTCTCAATGCTAGGGCAATAGCGGGGACCTATACTTTGAATCTGTCCGTTGAAAAGGGGAGAATCCGGCAGCCCCTCACGCAACACACGATGCACTTCTTCGTTCGTAAAGCAAGTCCAGCATGGGAGTTGTTTCAGGTGACGCACACTGGTATCCATGAACGAAAATTTGTGGAAGTCACATTCTCCATCCTGGGTTTCCATATATTCATAGTGTACACTTCGTCCGTCTATGCGTACAGGGGTACCGGTTTTCATGCGTCCGTATTCGACACCATGTTTTGCGATGGATTCAGTTAATTCGTAGGATGCAGGCTCTGCCATACGTCCACCTGCAAGCTGGGTACGTCCTATATGCATTAACCCGTTCAGGAAAGTTCCGGCTGTTAATATGATACACTTGGCGCGGAAAGTCACATCGAGGAAAGTAGTCAGCCCGGTAATTTCTCCGTTTTCAACGAGAATGCCGCGTACGGTATCTTGCCAGATGTGCAGGTTAGGAATGTTTTCTAATATTTCGCGCCATGCCCAGATGAATTTATTGCGGTCGCATTGTGCGCGTGGACTCCACATGGCGGGACCTTTGGAACGGTTCAATATACGGAACTGGATAGCGGTTTGATCGGTTACTAATCCCATGTATCCTCCTAAAGCATCTACTTCGCGTACTATTTGTCCTTTGGCAATACCGCCTATGGCAGGGTTACAACTCATTTGACCTATCTTATTCATGTCCATGGTGATAAGACAGGTTTTTGAACCCAGATTTGCCGCAGCCGCAGCTGCTTCACAACCGGCATGTCCGGCTCCAATCACGATAACGTCGTATTTAAACTCCATTCATTCAATGTATTTAAAACAGTGCAAAGTTACGAAAAAAACTGCTACCCATCCAGTTTTTCTTTTTCTTATCATTGTTTAAGGTAAGGCAAGGTGTAGAGAAAACCTTAAATGCGTTTTGGTCAGAAACACTTCTGAACTATACCAACTCTGTATCAACTCCGTGTTTTCTCCACTCCTATACGGAGATGAAAGAAGTGGAGTTGGTGTGGACTTGGTATGGAGTTGGTACGGCCTTGATACGGAGTTGGTCTTTTTTGTCCTGTTTATCGGTTGCAAAAGAAAACTTCTGATGTTTTTTTAACTATCTGTTGTTATTTCTTTTTGTTTTCATTTTCTTTGTTGTCAAATAACCGAATAGCTTTATGTTAAACCGATTGAGAGGCTTACTTTCTGTTTTTTGTTTGATTCTGATTCTTGCTTCTTGTAGTAAAAAGGTGGAGAATGAACAATTACTGCGTGCTGAAATATTAATGCATTCTTCTGTCGACAGCAGCTACCTGATTCTACAATCCATCTCTCCGGATATTCTCACCAAACCCGAACAAATGTATTATGGATTGCTTTTGGCAGAAACTATGGATAAGAAATATCTTTCTCTGTTACCTTGTGATTCTTTGCTTAATGAGGCTATTCATTACTATGGTAGCGGCATCAATCGTGCCAAGGCGTTGATGTATAAAGGACGTCTTCAGAATCGTATGAATATGTATAAAGAAGCTATTGAAAGCGATTTTGCTGCTTTGAAAGAGCTTGGTGGCACGGATGGCGAGGAGTTAAGGATAAAGGGAATGATTTATGAGGATCTGGGAAATTTATATGTTTCGCAGGTTCTCATAGATAAAGGAATGGATATGTTCTTAAAATCGCAGGATTGCTTTATACGTTGCAATTATAAAAAAGGGTTGTGTTTTGTCTCTAATGATATAGGCTGGACGTATCTATTGAAAGGTGATACTCTGCGTGCTCGTGATAATATGAAGTATGCTTTGGGGTTGGCTTTGGGAGAAAACGATTCAATGACCGTATCAATGGCTAATCATAACCTAAGTTGTGCCTATAAGGAAGTGGACTCTATGCTTTTTTATGGAAAACGGTCTTTGGCATTTGGTAAAAGAATGGCTGCCAAAGCAGCAATTATGGTAGGTTATGCATTTATGAACCATGAACAATTGGATTCTGCTGATTATTATTTCAGACAAGCATTACAGGATACAGTGATAGAGACAAAAGCTTTAGCTCTTTATGGTTTGAAAGATGTGATGGAGATGAAAGGAGACTATCAGCAGGCATTAGGTTATCTGGATAACTACTCTGTGACTATGAACTCCATTTTCGATAAGCAAAATCCCGAAGTGGAGCAGAAGATTTATGAATATGAGGCCAAAATGAAAGTTTATAAAGAAAAAGTGCAGATGCAGATACTGTTTATTGGTCTGGCTGTTTTGTGTTTGCTCATTATCCTTTTCATGGTCTGGTATATTCAGCGAATAAAACGTCGGAGAGACTTTTCTGAATTGGAACATAAGTATGATAGGGCTTTATTGGAAGTGGATATAGTAGGACTACAGTATTATGTCTCTTCGTTGCGGAGAGAGCAGGAAGAGGATAAAAGGCAGATCTCTCAAAAAGAGTGTGAGATCAGAAAATTGGCCGATGAAAAGGGGGAATTATGCAATGTTATTTTTAAAGAGACTTCTATTTATAAAAAAATAGAGCGGCTTAGTCATCAGGAAAAGACTAAGAATAAACAGGAGCTGCGTATTTTATTGGAAAATGAACAGAAGCAGCTTCGTTCTACTGTTATGGAAATATATAAGGGTTATATAGACTATTTGTATCAAACCTATCCTAAATATACAGAGAATGATTGTCTTTTTTCATGCCTTTCACTTTGCGGGTTAGATGATTTTACAATTGCCCTTTGCTTTGGGAATGTGAACAAGCAAATTGTGGTTCAAAGGCGGCACCGGATAAAATTGAAGACTGCTAATTAGCTCTTCTCTGAAAGAATGTTATTGTTTTGTTTTGTAAATTATTGATAAACAGAATGTTGTAATAAATAGATGTTATCGTTTTTATTCTGTTTTTTGCTTTTATGTCACTAACTTCGTCACATTATTAATCCTTAATGAGCGTGAGACACATGAAAGCATTATCGTTTGTTCTATTCAGTGGTTTATTTATAGTGCAGCCGTTTTGCATATTTTTAAATGCATCAGTTGAAACTGCATCTGTTCCGGCAGAAAAGAAGGAAATCAAAAGACCGATTCATATCCATTTATTAAAAGGAAATGGATCAGTTCGTTCCATACTTCCTATAATTCCGGGTTATATTCAGGATAATCAACTTTATATTTGTTTTGAGACTTTTATCGGCAATAAATGTTTGGTAGTTAGAGATGCTGTTTCCGGTGAAATCGTGTATTCTGGCACTTTCACTGGTAATACTCTTGTTATAACCTTAACTAATCGGGGTGAGTCTTATACAGTGGAAATTGTGTAGGAAAGTGCTATGGGTGAACGCATCACTATCAGGTTCTATCCGACAGAACTACCTAAAAAGAAGAAAGGTTTTTTTGTCCGCCTATTCAATCGCATAAAAACAGTGATTAGGAAATTTCTGAGTTTTAGTTAACTTTTTTAATAACTTCTTCAAAACACATTAGTATGGATACAAATTTATTGTCAATGTCGCAGCAGTTCTCCGGGCTGCCAATGGAAAGTTTAATCGGAGGTCCTTTGAATGCAGCCGCTAAGGCGAATTCTGCAATGGCTCTTACCCAAACAAGATTTATGTTGGACACTTGTTTTAACAGGAAGGAAGTTGGTACAACCGAACCGAAGAGCTATCAGTATGAACCCATTATGATTGATATGATCCTCACCAGGAGTGTTATTGGTCCGGGAGCTACTGAGGGTGCTGATCCTGTTATTAAACCAGCTTCAACCAAATTTACTTTGCCTCTACTTACAATTCTTCCTATCAATTCTCTGGCTGTTGAAACTGTGGATATTAATTTTGAGATGGAAGTGAAATCAAGTTTCTCAGAAGATGACAATAAAGCGAAAGAATCTGAGAGTAAAGGTGAGGGTAGTTTTGAAACAAAATTAGGTTGGGGACCGCTATCAGTTACTATTAAGGGGTCGGCCAGCTATTCTTCAAAGGATTCTGAGACTCATAATACGCATTATGAGAAAAGTAATTCTGCCAAGTATACTGTTAATGTACATGCAGGCCAACTTCCACTTCCTAAAGGAGTAAATACTATCATCGAAGCATTTACAAAAGCAATCCAACCGATAGAGTTGAAGAGCCCTAGTGCACAACCGTAAAGAATAGGATTATTCCTGCTACTTAGTGAATAGGATAAGATATTTGATATCAAGTAAAAAGAAAAAATTATGGCTGAAAACGAGCAAGGTACATTCAAACCTCAATTTGGGGCAGAACTTAACATTGAGTCGATCATTGGTGCTCCTTTGGTAGCGGCATCCAAGGCCAATGTTATGATGCTGACCGGGCAGACCCAATTTTTGCTTGATTATTGCTTCACAAAGGAGGAGGGAAGTGACTTGCGTCAGCCTCTTATGATAGAGATGATACTGAGTCAGCCGGTTGTTGATCATACAAAGCAACCGACTGATCCGGGATACATCTCTATCAATAAAATGGCTTTTCAGGTTCCTTTGCTGTGTTTATTGCCTTTAAATTCTCTTGCAATAGATAAGATCAATGTAGACTTTGATCTGGAGATTACGTCGGTAGGTTCTTATAATTATGAATCAAAAGTGAATGCAGATGTACAACTTGTAGAGAGGAAGGCGGTTTTGAACGGGAGAATTGCTCCGGCCAAACAGGAGTATAAGAAGAATTCGCATGAGCAATATGATAGCACTTTGTCAAGCCGCCTTAAAGTAAATATTCATGCAGGCAGATTGCCTTTACCCAAAGGAGTATTGACTATACTTGATTTGTATACGAAATCAATACAACCCATACAGAAAATAGATAAACAGTCAGAAAAAGAATAAAAGTATGATAGATCAGTATATTCCGTGTCCGGTATGCAAAACTCAAATTCCCATTGATTTGCATTTGTTAGTTCAAGGTGTGCAATTTTCATGTCCTAATTGTCAGGCAGCCATTGGATTGAGTGCAGAGAGTCGTCCGATAGTGAATGAGGCTGTTGATAATTTTGAAAAGCTGAAAAAATTATCTCCTCAAAAAGAGTGAAATGGATAGCGTCGAATCATTAAATTTATCGATATGATTAGTTTTAAATTGTTTGTGGAAGCCATCCACCATGCCATTGTTAGTGCCAGTGACTCACTGATGGACAAGAATGAAGGCTTGCTGGATAAGTATTTTGAGAAACCGGCTGTCGGGGCAGGAAAAGATAAAGGAGCATTGATTCCGAAAATAGTGAAACTTGAATATCCTACTTTGGATGATGTCGGGGCAGTTACCACTACAACGGTTCAGGTCCCCTTAATTACATTGGTGCCCGTCACAGCCTCTAAAATAGAGAAAGCTACAGTGACGGCAGAGTTTGCATTGGAGGTTATAAACAATGAATTGCAAATCAGTTTTCCCAATAATAAATCATCGGAGAATGCTACGGTTGGGAAGCTGGAAATTGTTATTTCGCCACAAGAATTGACGGACGGGTTGGAGTTGATTATTGAAGGGTATGCCAATGCTTTGAAGAGGCAGATTACCTGATAAAATTTCTCAATTATTCATTTTAAAAGTCGAAGCTACTATGAGTGTTTATAAATGTAAGTACTTCAAAATTCAGGAATTAGTCTGTAATCATGTGATGCAGAGCTACTCGGAAGAACAGGTATGGTCTTTCTTGGATGAAGATTTAAAGAAGACATTGGATATTATCCGTGAGATACTGGGTGTTCCTCTTACAATTAATCAGCCCAAGATGAAAGTATTTCAAAGAGGGTTAAGGTGTCATTTATGCGATCTTGTTCAGAAAAATAAGACTCCCTATATTACGACTCATATACAGGGTAAAGCCGTTGATATCCTGTTACCGACAGATTGTGGAATGACAGCAGAAGATGCAAGACATAAAATTCAGGAATCAGCTGATAAACTACCATGCAATATCCGCTTTGAACATCTGCAAAAAGGAGTTCCTATCTCATGGATACATGTGGATGTAAGAGATAACGAAAGGGATGAGAAAGTATATTGGTTTAATGTCTGAATATTCCTGAAAATTCTGTTTTTGCAAGGCATTGACTTCTTGTAGGCAAACAAATAATGTGTTGCCTGCAAGAAGTCAATTTTGTTATTGATCCGATTAGAAGGTTGTAGTTGCAGTATTCCAAGTTTCTGCTATTATCTTGGCAGATTGATTATTTCCTTCTACATTTAGTTGTTAAATGGTAAGATTCTTGCATTTATTGAACCAATTGCGTTATTTTGAAAATGAATTAGTGACTAACTTTGCTTCCAAACATTTAGAATAGTTACATACCATGAAGAAATTATTTATTGCGTTATCTTTGGTAACGTTTTTTAGTTTGGAGAGTTCGGCACAATGGAAACCGGCCGGAGATAAGATTAAAACTGAATGGGCTGAGCAAATTGAACCTTCAAATGTATTGCCCGAGTACCCAAGACCTATCATGCAGCGTAATGATTGGAAAAATCTGAATGGGTTGTGGGATTACGCCATTATTGATAAAGGTGGGCATATTCCGGCTGATTTTGAAGGTAAAATACTTGTGCCGTTTGCTGTGGAATCTTCTTTGTCGGGAGTTGGCAAGAGGATAAACGAAAAGCAGGAATTGGTATATCAACGTAGTTTTGATGTTCCATCGGCTTGGAAAGGAAAGCAGATTCTGCTGCATTTCGGTGCTGTAGACTGGAAAACAGATGTATGGGTGAATGATGTTAAGGTAGGAAGCCATACCGGAGGATTCACTCCATTTTCTTTTGATATTACTCCCGCTTTATCAGCTAAAGGCAGTAACCGTTTGGTTGTAAAGGTTTGGGACCCCACGGATAGAGGACCTCAGCCGCGTGGCAAGCAAGTCAGCAGACCGGAAGGTATCTGGTATACTCCTGTTACTGGTATCTGGCAGACTGTATGGCTGGAGCCTGTTAGCGGAAAGCATATTGAAAACCTTCGCATCACTCCTGATATTGATCGCAATTTATTGACAGTAAAGGCTGAACTGAATGCCAATTGTGCAACGGACCTCGTCGAAGTGAATGTATATGATGGCAATCAACTGGTAGCTGCCGGTAAAAGTATCAATGGAGAAGCTGTAGAGGTAGCGATGCCCGAAAATGCTAAATTATGGAGTCCTGATTCTCCTTTCCTTTATACCTTGAAAGTAAGTTTGAAGGATGGAAATAAAATTGTGGACAAGGTGGATAGCTATGCTGCTATGCGTAAATATTCTACTCGCCGGGATGCTAACGGTATTGTACGCCTGGAATTGAATAATGAAGCGTTGTTCCAGTTCGGACCGCTTGATCAAGGTTGGTGGCCTGATGGTTTGTATACAGCTCCTACGGATGAGGCTTTGCTGTATGACATACAGAAGACGAAAGATTTTGGTTTTAATATGATTCGCAAGCATATCAAAGTTGAGCCTGCCCGTTGGTATACCTATTGTGATCAGCTTGGAATTATTGTATGGCAAGATATGCCGAGTGGTGACCGCAATCCACAATGGCAGATGCGTCAATATTTTAATGGTACGGAAATGAAGCGTTCTGCTGAATCTGAAGGTTATTATCGCAAAGAATGGAAGGAAATCATAGATTGTCTGTATTCTTATCCTTGTATTGGTACCTGGGTGCCGTTCAATGAGGCTTGGGGACAGTTTAAAACGGTAGAAATAGCTGAATGGACAAAGCAATATGATCCGACCCGTCTGGTGAATCCGGCAAGTGGTGGTAACCATTATCCTTGTGGGGATATGCTTGACCTGCACCATTATCCTGCACCGGAAATGTTTTTGTATGACGGCCAGCGTGCAACTGTTTTAGGTGAATATGGCGGTATAGGTCTGGTATTGAAAGATCACCTTTGGGAACCGAACCGTAACTGGGGTTATGTACAGTTCAATTCTTCTAAAGAGGCTACGGATGAATATGTGAAGTATGCCGATATGTTATATCGGATGATTGACAGAGGATTCTCGGCAGCTGTTTATACGCAGACTACTGATGTAGAAGTGGAAGTGAATGGTTTTATAACTTATGACCGTAAGGTAATCAAGTTGGATGAAAAGCGTGTGAAAGAAATTAATACACGTATTTGTAATTCACTAAAGAAATAATCTTTCCTAAAAAAGGAGGGAACTATGAATCGAACTATAATAAAGCTTTTCCTCTGTTTGTGCATAGTGACGGCATTGCCGTCCTATGCCTATAATACCGTTCACTATTATTTCAGAACGGTAGATATCAGAAATGGTCTTTCACAGAACTCTGTAAACAGGATTTTTCAGGACAAGAAAGGCTTTATGTGGTTTGGTACTAAAGATGGCTTGAGCCGCTACGACGGCTTGTCTTTCCGTATCTATAACAATGAAAATTCAAATCTGGGCAGGAATTTCATAACGGTACTTTATGAAGATAGTAAAGGGAATATATGGGTAGGTACTGATGGAGGACTTTATATTTATAACCCTATACTTGACTCTTTTACTGAATTCAATTTAGTAAGTGATAAAGGAACCGTTATCCGGGATTTTGTGACGATGATAAGGTGTGATGAGCACTTAAATCTTTGGATATCAGTTGAAAATCAGGGGTTGTTCTGTTATAATAGTGATGAAAACAAATTACGGAATTATCTTCATGATGCAGGACTGGCCAATGTTCATCGTTTTTGGTTAAATGGGAATACCTGTTGGCTGGCATTGTATGGAGATAATCTTTACTATACAAAGGCTGGCTTTGAATCGCCTTTGCAGCCTTTTAAGGATGCAAATGGTAATGAAATATTTAAAGGTGACATTATCAATTGTGAGGTTGTCGGTCCTCATAATTACACTTATATAGCATCATCCAACGGATTGACTGAAGTTAATTTTGTGACAGGCAAATCCCGTAGGATTTTGGATGCTTTTGCACGTACGTTAGAATTTAAGTCCGATGATGAATTATGGGTAGGTACGGAAAAGGGATTGTATATCTATAATTTGACGACTAACAAGATCACACATCTGACAGTACCCGATCAAGATGACTCCTATGCGTTATCAGACAATGCTATTTATTCGATTTATCGCGATAGGGAGAATGGGATGTGGGTAGGTTCTTATTTTGGTGGTGTGAATTATTATCCGTATCAATGGACTTATTTTGAGAAGTTTTATCCGAGAGAGGAGATTAAATTTTTTGGTCGTCGGGTACGTGAAATATGCGAAGGCAACGATGGTACTTTATGGATAGGAACTGAAGATAAAGGATTGTTTAATTTTAATCCTGAGACAGAAGAAATGGTGCCATTTGAGCACCCGGATATATATAAAAACGTTCATGCTCTTTGTCTGGATGGAGATGATTTATGGGTCGGTACTTTTTCCAGGGGGCTGAATAAAGTGAATTTACGCACAAGGCAAGTGAAGCATTATTCCAGAGACAAGGGTGAGAATTCGTTGACTGCCAGTGATGCTTTCACCGTTTGTAAGACAACTGCCGAGGATATCTGGATAGGAACGACATCCGGTTTGTTCAAATACAATCGTTCTTTTGATAATTTTACTCATATTCCGCAATTAGGAAGTTTGTTTGTTTATGATATTTTGGAAGACTTTGAGGGGAATTTATGGTTTGCTACTTTCTCGAATGGGGTATTCTCTTATAATACTCAGACCCAGCAATGGAAGAGCTATCTCTCAAATGAAAAAGATTCGACCTCACTCTCTTATAACAAAGTGATTTCTATTTGCGAGGATAGTAAGAAGCGTTTGTGGTTTATGACGATGGGGAAGGGGTTCTGTCGCTATAATCGGGAAACAGATAACTTTACACGTTACGACACGTCAAAAGGACTTCCAAACAATACTGTTTACAAAATGGTTGAAGACAGACGGGGAAATCTGTGGGTTACGAGTAATTATGGGCTTACCTGCTTTAATCCGGATACTGAGGCCATGCACGTATATACTACGGCAAATGGATTACTGAGTAATCAGTTTAATTTCCAGTCTGGATATTGTGACAAAAAGGGACGTATCTATTTTGGCAGTATTAATGGGTTTGTCATATTCGATCCGTATAATTTTGTGGAGAATAGTTTTCTGCCTCCGGTAGTTATTACTGACTTTTATCTGTTTAATAAACGTTTTTCAGTGGATACTCCGGGATCCCCTTTGCAGCAAAATATTACTTATGCCGATGAGATAGAGCTTGATGCAGATCAGAATTCTTTTGCTTTCCAAGTGGCTGCTTTAAGCTATCAGGCACCGGAGATGAATCGTCTGATGTATAAATTGGAAGGTTTTGACCAGGAGTGGTATATGTTGGGACGAAACTCTATGATTACCTATTCTAATCTACCCTATGGAAGCTATACATTACGTATAAAAGGTTCTAATGGTGACGGGAAATGGAATGATGTGGAACGGGTACTTGATGTACGTATTCGTCCTCCGTTTTACTTATCGGTGTGGGCATACGTTATTTATGTTATCTTGGCGCTGTGTTCATTGGGTGCCACTATTCTATATTTCAGAAGACGGACGCAAGAGAGGCATCGGTTAGCGATGGAGAAGTTTGAACGGGAAAAGGAACGTGAACTTTATTCTGCAAAAATTGATTTCTTTACGAATGTAGCACATGAGATACGTACTCCGCTTACGTTAATAAAGAGTCCACTTGAGAATGTGCTGCTTTCTAAGGAGGTTTCTGACGAGATCAGGGACGATTTGGAAGTGATGGATCTGAATACAAACCGTTTGCTTGATTTGGTGAATCAACTGCTTGATTTCCGTAAGACGGAGACGCAAGGATTTCAATTGAACTTTGTGGAATATGACGTTGTAGATATATTGCAAAAGACCTATAAGCGTTTTAAACCTTTGGCACGTGAAAAAGGTCTGGAACTTACTATTGATTCTCCGGAGAGTTTATATGCTTCGGTGGATAGGGAAGGACTGACTAAAATCATCAGTAATTTGATGACAAATGGCGTAAAATATTCAGAAACATATATCCGCATTAAGTTATACGTTGAGGGGGATCAGATGTTGCTCCTGGCATGTAATGACGGACGTGTGGTTCCGATGGAGATGCGTGAAGAGATATTTAAGCCGTTCGTTCAATACAAAGCCGGAGTGTTACATTCTGTTTCCGGTACGGGTATAGGATTGCCTTTGGCGCGTTCGCTTGCCGAACTTCATGGAGGGACTTTGTGTATGGTGAATTCCATGGAAAGTAATCAGTTTTTGCTCTCGCTTCCGATAAAACATGCCCATACAATACAGACAAAAGAGCAAGTTGTCCATGAAGAGTCTATTGAAAGGCAAGAGGTTGAAGAAGAACCTGATTTGCAAAATCGTTATACGTTGCTTGTTGTAGAGGATAGTTTGGAAATGCAGGCGTTCATCGTGAAACAATTATCAGCGAAATACCGGGTTTTGACAGCATTGAATGGTGTGGAAGCCTTGAAGGTATTGGAAGAACATACCGTCAATCTGGTTATTTCGGATGTCATGATGCCTGAAATGGATGGATTGGAATTATGTGAGCATTTAAAGTCTGCGGTTGATTATAGCCATATTCCTGTTATTTTATTGACAGCTAAGACCACCCTTCAGGCTAAGATAGAAGGTATGAAGCTTGGGGCAGATGTCTATATAGAGAAACCTTTTTCTGTGGAATATCTTAAGGTTTGTGTCTCTAATTTGCTAAGTAATCGTGAGAAACTTCGTGTTGCTTTCGTTCATTCACCTTTTGAACAGGTCAACAGTATGGCAATGACTAAAGCGGATGAAACTTTTTTAAAGACATTGAAAGAAGTAGTGGTTGCAAATATGCAGGATCCAGACTTTAATTTGGATGATATGGCAAGCCAGCTGAACATGAGCCGTTCGAGCCTTAACCGGAAAATAAAAGGTATATTGGATATGACTCCGAATGATTACATTCGTTTGGAGCGTTTAAAGAAAGCAGTGCAATTACTCAAAGAGGGGGAATGTCGGATAAATGAGGTTTGTTACATGATCGGTTTTAATACCCCTTCTTATTTTGCCAAATGCTTCCAGAAACAGTTTGGTGTTCTGCCTAAGGACTTTATAAAATAGCGATGGGGAGCGTCTGGAACTATTTTTGCATTGTTTGAGTAGATTTTTATATTTTATATCTTAAGATTTCACTACTTTTGGGCTGTTATTTTTATATGGATATTCTGCCCGAAAAAAGAAAGGAGTATATTCGGATTTTATTTTAAAGACCATATTATGAAAGATACATTAATCAACAGAAGAGAATTCCTTAAAAATATAGGGGTGCTTGGAGCCGGGGTGTTGTTGTCAGCAAGTCCTTGGCTTTCTGCTTTTTCGGAAGTTAAGGAAACTTCCAATGAAAAATGCCGTTTGGCTGTTATTGGGCCGGGATCACGGGGACGCTTTTTGATGAGTTTCCTGATACAAAATCCTAAAGTGGATATTGTGGCATTGTGTGATATTTACCAGCCTTCCATTGATGAGGGATTGAAACTTGCCCCGAAAGCCAAGGTTTATGATGACTACCGGAGAATACTGGAGGACAAAACGATTGACGCGGTATTGGTGGCTACTCCTCTTAATTCCCATTGCCAGATTGTATTAGATGCTTTTGACGCCGGTAAACATGTGTTCTGTGAAAAGACCATAGGCTTTACGATGGAGGAGTGCTACCGTATCTATCAGAAGCATATCAGTACAGGCAAGATATTCTTCACCGGCCAGCAGCGTCTTTTCGATCCGCGATATATAAAAGTAATGGAGATGGTACACGCCGGTACATTTGGTGAAATTAATGCTATCCGTACTTTCTGGAACCGGAATGGAGATTGGAGACGGGAAGTCCCTTCGCCTGAACTGGAACGTTTAATAAACTGGCGTTTGTATCGCGAATATTCCAAGGGTTTGATGACTGAACTGGCCTGTCATCAGTTACAGATCGGAAGCTGGGCTTTGCAAAAGCTTCCTGAGAAGGTGATGGGACATGGAGCTATCACTTACTGGAAAGACGGTCGGGAAGTGTATGACAACGTCAGTTGTATATATGTGTTTGATAATGGAGTGAAGATGACGTTCGATTCTGTCATATCCAATAAATTTTATGGTCTGGAAGAGCAAATCATGGGTAATCTGGGAACAGTAGAGCCTGAAAAGGGTAAGTATTATTTTGAGAGTGTAGCCCCTGCACCCGGATTCCTGCAGATGATCAATGATTGGGAGAATAAAGTCTTTGACTCTTTGCCTTTTGCCGGTACCAGCTGGGCACCGGAAACTGCCAACGAAAACAAGGGAGAATTTATTTTGGGAGAACGCCCCAAATCGGATGGTACTTCTTTGCTCCTGGAGGCTTTTGCTGAGGCCGTTATTACCCGTAAGCAGCCGAAACGTATAGCCGAAGAGGGCTATTATGCAAGTATGCTGTGCTTATTGGGCGATCAGGCTTTGCAGGAAGAAAAAGTACTTTACTTCCCCGATGAGTATAAAATAAATTATCTGAACCATCAAGCTAAAACAATTGAAGCCGTATGAAAAATACAATCATTACCGTTCGCCGGAAAAAGATAGAATTACTGACTTTGCTGGCATGCTTCATTATCGGCAATCTGGCAAATTTGTATGCTATAATTTCTTATAAAACCCCTTTCTCGGAGATGCTGACCTCTATTTTCTATGTCCTGGCATTTTCGTGTGCGCTTTATGTTTTCTGGACCCTGTTGCGGCTCTTATTCTATGGAATAAGAAATCTGCTCCTTAAAAAGAAAATTGAAGTATAGAGATGATTGAAATAGAATTCCTTAATTAATACCAAATTAATACCAATGAGATAATGACAACACGAAGAGATTTTTTGAAGACCATGACCATGGCTTCTGCCGGATTGGCATTGGGTGCTGGTGATATACTGGCAAATCCCACCTTTGCATCGCAAAGAAAGATAACAGATAAGGTGAAGATTGCCTATATAGGTATTGGCAATCGTGGTGAACAGATTATTGGGGATTTTGCCCGTACCGGTATGGTGGAGGTTGTGGCTTTGTGTGATGTTGATATGGGAGCTCCCCATACACAAAAGGTAATGAACCTGTATCCTAAGGCAAAGCGTTTCCGTGATTTTCGCCAGATGTTCGACAAGGCAGGCAATGAATTTGATGCTGTAGCTATAGCAACGCCCGACCATTCTCACTTCCCTATTAGTATGCTGGCTCTGGCATCAGGCAAACATGTATATGTAGAGAAGCCTCTGGCACGTACTTTTTATGAGGCGGAAGTGTTGATGCAGGCTGCATTGAAACGCCCTAATCTGGCTACACAGGTCGGTAATCAGGGACATTCTGAGGCTAATTATTTCCAGTTTAAGGCATGGATGGATGCGGGTATCATTAAAGATGTGACAGCTGTGACTGCACATATGAATAACCCTCGCCGTTGGCACAAGTGGGATACAAACATTTATAAGCTTCCTTCAGGACAGCAGTTACCGAAAGATATGGATTGGGATACCTGGCTGGGTGTAACTCCTTATCATGAATATAACAAAGACTATCATTTGGGTCAGTGGCGTTGCTGGTATGATTTCGGAATGGGCTGTCTGGGTGACTGGGGTGCACATATCCTGGATACGGTTCATGAGTTTCTGGAACTGGGATTGCCTTATGAAGTGACGATGCAGTATGCCAACGGGCATAATGATTATTTCTTCCCATATTCTTCCACGATTCTGTTCCGCTTCCCTCAACGTAAGGGTATGCCACCGGTTGATATCACTTGGTATGATGGTTTGGATAATCTTCCTCCTATCCCTGCCGGTTATGGCGTATCGGGTCTGGATCCTAACATTCCTACAACGAACCAGGGAGATGCCCCGGCTGCTAAGTTGAATCCTGGAAAGATTATTTATTCAAAGGAACTGACATTTAAGGGTGGAACTCATGGAAGTACACTCTCCATTATACCGGAGGAAAAGGCCAAGGAAATGGCAGGTAAGTTGCCAGAAGTGCCTAAGAGTCCGTCTAATCACTTTGAGAACTTCCTGTTAGCTTGTATGGGACAGGAAAAAACTCGTTCTCCGTTTGAAATTAATGGTGTATTGGCTCAGGTATTCTCATTGGGAGTAATGGCTCAGCGCCTTAATACGCAGTTGTTCTTTGATCCTCGCACGAAGCAGATCACGAATAATGAATTTGCTAATGCTATGTTGGCCGGGGTACCGCCACGTAAGGGATGGGATGAATTTTATAAAATGTAATAGCATCATATTAACATAATTAATAGAAGAGATATCAGTATGAGAAAGAATTATTTGTTGCTTCTGTTTGTGTTTTGTGCCTCTATAGTTTCAGCACAGAACTGGGAGCCTCTTTTCAATGGAAAGAACCTGAGTGGCTGGAAGAAACTGAATGGTAAAGCCGAATACAAAGTAGTAGATGGCGCTATTGTGGGTGTTTCAAAGATGAATACTCCTAATACATTTCTGGCTACCAAGAAAAACTATGGTGACTTTATCCTGGAATTTGATTTCAAGATAGACGATGGATTGAATTCGGGTGTGCAAGTACGTAGTGAAAGTAAAAAGGATTACCAGAATGGCCGTGTACATGGCTATCAGTTTGAAATAGATCCTTCAAAGCGTGCCTGGTCGGGTGGTATTTATGATGAGGCCCGTCGTAACTGGTTGTATCCTTTGACACAGAATCCGTCGGCTAAAAGTGCTTTCAAAAATAATGAGTGGAACAAGGCTCGTATTGAGGCTGTAGGTAATTCTATTGCTACATGGATTAATGGAGTACCTTGTGCTAATATTTGGGATGATATGACTCCTGCTGGCTTTATTGCTTTGCAAGTACATGCTATCGGTAACGCTGCTGATGAAGGAAAGACTGTTAGCTGGAAGAATATCCGCATTTGTACTACAGATGTAGAACGTTACCAAACAGCTCAAAAAGCACCGGAAATAAATGTTATTCCTAATACAATTTCTCCGAACGAAGCAAAAGAAGGTTGGGCACTCCTTTGGGATGGCAAGACTTCCGAAGGCTGGAGAGGAGCTCGATTGAACTCTTTCCCGGAAAAGGGCTGGAAGATGGAAGACGGTATTCTGAAAGTAATGAAGAGCGGCGGTGCAGAATCTGCTAACGGTGGTGATATCGTGACAACTAAAAAGTACAAGAATTTCATTCTGAAAGTTGATTTCAAGATTACTGAAGGTGCTAATAGCGGTGTGAAGTATTTTGTTAGTCCTGATATGAATAAGGGAGCCGGTTCAGCTATCGGTTGTGAGTTCCAGATTCTTGATGATGACAAGCACCCGGATGCTAAGTTGGGCGTAAAGGGTAACCGTAAATTGGGTTCGCTTTACGATTTGATTCCTGCTCCGGCGAACAAACCTTTCAATAAGAAAGATTTTAATACGGCTATGATTATTGTGAAAGGTGACCACGTAGAACATTGGTTGAATGGTGTGAAGCTCATTGAATACACACGTCAGAATGAAATGTGGGATGCATTGGTTGCTTATAGCAAATACAGAGATTGGCCTAATTTCGGAAATCATGAGTCCGGAAATATCCTTTTGCAGGATCATGGAGATGAAGTATGGTTTAAGAATGTAAAGATCAAGGAATTGTAATTAATATTATGTCTTCGAAAAGGGCAAGTTGCAGCATTGTGGCTTGCCTTTTTCATTTTTTTCAAAGAAACACAGACTTGAGAATGTCGAATGTAATTCAACATCTTTATAAATTTTCGTCTTTACACGGTGGATTGCTTTATGCTTGGTTTCCATCGATGCATACACGCGTTGATATAGTGCTGTGTAGCAGGCAAAGTGAAGAGGCCTTGATGTTTGTAGTCGGTGCTGTCCATGAAATGCTGTGCTATTTGGAAAAGATGGCAAATTATTATGATGCAGAGAGTGAACTGGCATATTTGAATCGTACAGCAGCCACGGGACCGCAACCGGTCAGTAAGGAGCTTTATGATATGCTTGCTTTCTGTGTAGAATGTTATACTCGAACAGACGGATGTTTCGATGTTACTATTCATTCGGTTAATTATACACGTAATTCTATCCATAGTATTCAATTGTTACCTCAGGAACATACTCTCTTCTTTTTGCAACCTGGAGTGACTATCAATCTTTCCGGCTTTTTGAAAGGATATGCTTTGGAGAAGATACGGGAATTACTTCAGCAATATGAAATAGAGAATGCATTGGTTAATATGGGGAATAGTTCCGTATTGGCTTTGGGGCATCATCCATTGGCTGATGGGTGGAAGGTTAACTTCGGACAAAGTGCTGTTACGCAAGAAAAAGAATGGCCGGAAATATTTCTTAAAAATGAATGTCTCACAACTTCGGGTAATGATTCGCATGAGCGGAAACATATTATCGATCCTCGGAGTGGAAAACTGGTAGAGGGGAAAAGGGAAGTAGCGGTTATTACAGCTAATGGAGCTGTAGGTGAGGTGTTGTCGACTAGTTTATTCGTAGCTGATGCTCGTCAGCGGGAACTTTTGAAGGTAGAATTCTGCCCACGTTTGATTCTTGATCTTTAAAATTCTTTTTCGCTTTGATATATATGTATGCTATTTCTATATAGTATAAAAGACATGACAAACAAAAATGGTGGTATAAGAAGAGAAATATATACTCTGAAAAGTAAGAATTGCGCCAGAAAAAGTAATTATCCAGTCAAGGAGGCGTCCTAAGATACAATTGACGTAATTATTCCATACGTTGAATCTTTTCTGTTATCCTGTGTGTTTTCGATTCTCTACTTTTGTATCACCATGAAAATATCAATTTTATGAAAACACATTTAATACTTTTCTTATTGTTTTTTATATGGACGTCTTGTGGAAATTCTACAAAGCCGTCTGCCTCTACATCAACAGATGACGATTTTGAAGTTCTGGAAGAACGTTTGCCTATAGCAGACCCGTATGTACTCTTTTACGAGGATTGCTATTATGCATATGGAACAAATGTTCGGGGATTCGAAGTTTATACTTCTACCGATTTAAAACATTGGCATCGAAATCGCAATTTAGCTTTGTCACCCGAAGATTCTTGGGGGAATAAAGGCTATTGGGCACCTGAAGTTTATTATGTAGAATCGTTGAAGAAGTTTTATATGTTCTATACAGTAAACGAACAGGTTTGTGTTGCTACTTCCGATTCGCCTGAAGGACCGTTTGTGCAGGATGTGAAGCAGCCTCTCTTTGGTAGTGAAAAGAATATTGATCCTTCTCTTTTTATAGATTCCGATGGTAAAGCATATCTCTATTTTGTCCGTTTCACGGGTGGAAACGTCATTTGGTGTGCGGAAATGAATTCTGATCTGAAAAGCTTGAAAGAGGAAACATTGACGAAGTGTATTGAAGTACAGGATGAGTGGGAGCGTAAACAGGCTACTGTAGCTGAGGGACCTTCCATATTGAAGCAGAATGGAGTTTATTATTTGCTTTACTCAGCCAATCATTTTGAAAGTAAGGATTATGCTGTAGGTTATGCCACTTCGGATTATCCTTTCGGACCTTGGGAGAAATATAACGGAAATCCTATTCTCAGGAGAGATATGGATCAGACTGCGAGGTTGTCGGGTACTGGGCATGGTGCTCCTTTTATCTGCGAAGATGGAAGCTATAAATACATATTTCATGCTCATGCCAGTGAAGAGAAGGTGCAACCTCGTTCTTCTTATATCAAGGATCTTACTCTGTCGGATAAGGGGATAGTTTCTATTCATGGAACAGTTATCCGACCTGTAGTTGTGAAGTAACTAATGAATAATTAAGATAAACTTTTGGATTTTATGAAACGATTGATGACGCTATTGCTGGGATTTGCTGCCCTGGCGGGATGTACCTCACCCCAATTTGAGCAGCATGTGAAGAATGAATTGCGTGCGCCTGCCTATCCGTTGATTACTATTGACCCTTATACGAGTGCATGGGCTTTTCAAGATAACTTGTATGATGGTGCAGTGAAACATTGGACTGGCAAGAGCTTTCCTCTGATTGGCGTAGCTAAAGTAGACGGACAAACTTACCGTTTCATGGGAGCGGAAGAACTCGAATTGAATTCTGTGGTTCCCAATTCGGAGCAGGAAGACTGGGTAGCGAAATATACAGTGGTACAACCGGCCGAAGGGTGGCAGAATATGGACTTTAATGATACTCGATGGAAAGAAGGCAAAGCTGCTTTCGGAACCATGGAGAATGAACATACTGCCAAGACGCAATGGAGTGAAAAGTATATTTGGGTACGCAGAACTATAGATCTTCAGGAAGATTTGGCTGGTAGGAGTGTATACCTTGATTATTCACACGATGATGACGTAATTATTTATATCAATGGTGTCAAAGTGGTGGATACGGGTAATGCTTGTAAGAAGCATGCCCAGGTGAAGCTTTCAGATGAAGTGGCCGCTTCTTTGAAAAAAGGGAAGAATCTGATAGCTGCATATTGCTACAATCGTGTGGGAAATGCCTTGCTGGACTTTGGACTATTGGTTGAACAGGAAAATTACCATTGCTTTGAACAGACTGCCGAACAAATTTCGGTAGATGTACAAGCTATGCAAACCTATTATACATTTATTTGTGGGCCAGTTGATCTGAAACTGACTTTTACTGCTCCTTTGTTTATGGATAATCTGGATTTAATGGCTCGTCCGGTTAATTATCTCTCGTATGAAGTTGCTTCCAGAGATGGTAAAAAGCATCAGGTGGATTTGTATTTTGAGGCCTCTCCGCAATGGGCGGTTGATGTACCTCATCAGAAATCTATAGCTGGTGGTTTTGAAGAAGGTGATTTGCTGCTTTTACGTACCGGAAGCCAGAGTCAGGAGATTCTGAAAAAGAGAGGGGATGATGTCCGGATTGACTGGGGTTATTTTTATTTAGCTGGTAAAAAGGATAATGCGACTTATGGTATCGGCGATGGCAAGATTTTACGTAAGAGCTTTTTGGAGAATAAATTAGACGCACCGGCTACTGATGGTTATGATAAACTAGCCTTGGTATGTTCGTTAGGTGAAACAAAGAATGCTGATGGTTATCTGATGATGGGATATGATGATATTTATTCCATCCAATATTTTGGTGACAATTTGCGCCCTTATTGGAATCGTTCAGGGAAAGAAACGATTGTATCTCAGTTCCAGAAAGCTGCGGTTGACTATCAGAAACTGATGAAAGATTGTGCTGCTTTTGATAAGAAATTGATGGAGGAAGCTACCGCAGTGGGCGGTCGTAAGTATGCTGAACTTTGTGCATTAGCTTATCGCCAATCTATAGCTGCCCATAAACTTGTAGAAGCTCCGAACGGTGAATTATTGTTCCTTTCTAAGGAGAACTTCAGTAACGGTTCTATTGGAACTGTTGATATTACATATCCTTCGTCTCCTTTATATTTACTTTATAATCCGGAATTGGCCAAAGGGTTGCTTAATCATATTTTCTACTACAGTGAAAGTGGTAAATGGACTAAACCGTTTGCTGCCCATGATGTAGGTACTTATCCACTGGCTAACGGACAGACATATGGTGGTGATATGCCTCTGGAAGAAAGTGGTAATATGTTGTTGGTGACTGCTGCCATTGCTGCCATAGAGGGAAATGCGGACTATGCAAACCGTCACTGGGCTATATTGACCACTTGGACTGATTATCTGGTGGAATATGGGCAAGACCCGGGAAACCAACTCTGTACAGATGATTTTGCAGGACACTTTGCTCACAATGCCAATCTTTCTATAAAAGCCATATTGGGTGTTGCTTCTTATGGTTATTTGGCCAATATGCTGGGAAAGATTGAAGTAGCTGAGAAATATACAAATAAAGCGAAAGAAATGGCTACCCAATGGGTAGAGATGGCCAATGATGGCGACCACTACCGTCTGACATTTGACAAGGCAGGTACTTGGAGTCAGAAGTATAATTTAGTATGGGATAAACTGATGAATTGGCAGATATTTCCGGAGAAAGTGGCTGAAACGGAAATTGCATACTATCTGACCAAGCAAAACCGCTATGGTTTGCCACTTGACAGTCGTGAAACATATACCAAGACTGACTGGATTATCTGGACAGCTACTATGGCTAAGGATAAGGCTGCTTTTGAAAGTTTTGTTGATCCGGTTTATAGCTTTATGAATGAGACCGTTGACCGCATTCCAATGTCTGATTGGGTCTTTACAGACAGTCCGAAACAACGAGGCTTCCAAGCTCGTTCGGTGGTGGGCGGATATTTCATTAAGATGCTTGAAGAGAAACTGCATACTAAATAGTATGCAGTTTTATCAAGTGTTTCGCTATTTAAAAATATATATTATAATCTTGTCGAGAAATATCTGTAGGGGCGTATTTTGATTTTATAATTGCATTTCTTGAAAAGATAGTTCTATTATATTTTCTTGTAAAGAGATAATTTTGCTTCGTGAAAAACAGAAATTTCGTTTAATGTAAATCTAATAATAAGCCTATGGTATAAAGAGAAACAATTTTTGATTGACTTAATTTGCTAGCTAAAAATATGCTTGCAAGACACTGTATTAATAAAAAATACGGAATATTCGTTTTCCGTAATATTTCTAATCTAATATCTATAAAACATGTCTAAGAGAATCTTATTTTTATTTTTTTGCGTGTTTGCACTTGCAGCACATTCTCAGAATGTTGTAATAAAAGGTTCTGTAACGGATGTTAATAAGGAACCTTTGTTGGGTGTGAATATTAAGGTAAAGGGAACTTCTACAGGTTCCATTACCGATATCGATGGTAACTTCTCAATAAATGGGCCAAAGGGTGCTACACTTGTAATTTCTTATATTGGTATGGTGACCCAAGAAGTGGAGTATAAAGGACAACCTCTGAATGTTGTATTGAAAGACGATTCCCAAGCTCTGGAAGAGGTGGTAGTTGTAGGTTACGGTACAATGCGTAAAAAGGATCTTACGGGTTCTGTAGTACAAGTACGCCCCGATAAACTTGCTAATGAGAATCCTAAAACAGTACAAGACATATTGCGTGGTACACCAGGTCTGGCAGTAGGATACAATGCCGATGCCAAAGGTGGTGGATCGCTTTCCATTCGTGGCCAGCGTTCGCTTTATACCGATGGTGGTCACAATGATCCGTTGTTGATTTTGGATGGTATGATGTTTTATGGCGAACTTTCTGAAATTAATCCTGATGATATCGGTCAGATAGATGTACTGAAAGACGCTTCTGCCGCTGCGGTTTATGGTGCAAAAGCAGCCAATGGTGTTATTATTATTACTACAAAGAAAGGTAAACAAGGCAAGCCAGTGATAAACTTCAGTGCCAATATTGGTTTGACGCAACGAAGTGCTTATCGCGAAAGGTTTAGTCCTTCTGCTTATTTGCAGCATTATGCTGACTGGAGAGAAAAAGGTACTTATGGTGCAAATTCGAATGGTGAATGGGATGCTTATCAGTCAGGTACTTATAAAGATATGACTGACTATTTTAAGAATCCAAATAAGTTAGTTGGTGTTGATCTGGAAACTTGGAGAAGCTATACACAAAACGAATCAGGAGAATCAGATCTTAGCATTTGGGCTAAGCGTCTGGGCTTTACGGGTAATGTGCTTGATAATATTATAGCAGGTAAGACAGTAGACTGGGAAGACAAAGCATTTCGTTTAGGTCTTAATCAAGACTACAACGCTAGCATTAGTGGTGCCTCTGAAAAGGTAGATTATTACTTTTCTTTGGGGTATTTGCGTAATGAAGGTGCTTTAATAGATGATACTTATCGTGCAATTCGTGCTAACATGAAGTTGAATGCCAAAGTGACCAAGTGGTTTGAAGTAGGTGCTAACGTCAATTTCCAAGACCGTACGGACGGCAGTATCGATATGGATGAAGATTACTTCTTACGTAACAGTCCTTATGCTGATTATGCTGACGAGAATGGTAACCCCACTCAATATCCTCAGGATGAAACTTACTCACAGCGTGGTTACAATTATGATTTTCAAAAACAATATTTGGAACTAGAGAAAGGATATACAGTGCTGAATACGATATTGAATGCTAAGGTGAAATTACCTTTTGGCATTACATATCAGTTCAATGCTGCCCCACGTTTCCAATTCTTCTATGACCGTTATTTCATGTCGGCAGAATTGCCGGGTAGTAATCCCAATGACCGTGGTGCTAATCGTGAACAGGCAAAACGTTTTGACTGGTCACTGAACAATACTATCACTTGGGACAAAACATTTGCAGAGAAGCATCATTTTATTTTGACCTTAGCTCAAGAAGCAGAAGAACGTCGATATTGGTCAGATCGCATTGAGGCACGCAATATCTTGCCTTCAGATGCATTGGGATTCCATAATACACAGAATGGTTCCAAAGAGAACAGTTCTTATAAAACATCCGATTCACACGAAACTGCAGATGGTATGTTAGCTCGTTTGTTCTATTCTTATGACGAACGCTATATGCTGACGACGTCTATTCGTCGAGATGGTTATTCAGCTTTCGGTTCTTCTAATCCTTATGCTTATTTCCCTTCTGTGGCTCTAGCATGGACATTCTCTAACGAACAGTTCTTTCAAAAATTTAAGAATGTAATGAGCACTGGTAAGTTGCGCGTTTCTTATGGTAGCAATGGTAACCGTTCACTTTCTAACCCTTACGTGGCATTGGCAAATCTTTATGAGGGTGGTGGCGCTTACATGGGTTATATTACTTCTTCTGGCGATTTGCAGTTAATGCGCTATCTGATGGCAGATCGTATGGCAAATCCCACTTTACAATGGGAAAAAACACAGGCATGGAATTTTGCCTTGGACTTTGGCTTTTTAAATGATCGTATTACTGGTACACTAGATGTTTATAAGATGAGTACCAAAGACATGATTATGAGTCAACCGCTGCAGAATTTTACAGGGTTCAGCAACATCACTACTAACTTGGGGCAGGTGGATAACAATGGTTTTGAGCTTTCTCTGAACACAGTAAACATCCAACAGAAAAATTTCCAATGGAATACAACTCTCAATTTTTCTTATAACAAAAACAAGATTAGACACTTGTTCTATGAATATGAAGACGTATTGGATGCCAGTGGAAATGTTATCGGTCAGAAAGAATCAGACTATACAGCTAGTAGCTGGTTCATTGGTAAACCTATCAATGAAATTTGGAATTACAAGGTGATTGGTATCTGGCAGAAGGACGAATGGGAAGAGGCTGCGAAGTACAAACAAGTTCCGGGCGACCCGAAAGTATGGAACAATCCTGCCAATGATGTATATAATGAAGATGGTAGTCTGAAAACTGTAGTTTATAATGATGATGATAAACAATTCTTGGGAACAACTACACCTCCTATCAATTGGTCATTGCGTAACGAGTTTACACTTTGGAAAGATCTGACGGTTTCTATTAATATATACTCTCGTATGGGTCATAAGGGGCTCTCTACTAACTATCTGAATAATGATGATGATGGTGGACGAATGTCCTATGCTGCTGCATGTAAAGAGGCCAAGGAGTATTGGACTATCTATAACCCAACCAATAAGTATGCACGTATCGAAGCGCAAGGCCCTGATGGCGCTAAGAGTCCTGGTATGCTCTACGATCGTTCTTTCATTCGTTTGGAGAATATCTCTGTTGGATACACACTACCTAAACAATTGACGAAGAAGTGGGATATCGAACGCGTGAAGGTCTTTGGTACTGTCCGCAATGTTGCTACTTGGGCAAAAGACTGGGAGTATGGTGATCCTGAAACAGGTGGTCTAGGTACCCGTATTTATTCTTTTGGAGTGAATTTAACATTTTAACATTAAATCAAACAGATATGAAAAGATTTATTCAAAAACATATATTCAATGGCTTAGTGATGTTGGCGGGTGCGTCAATAGTATTCACCAGTTGTAAAGAAAGTTTTTTGGATGCAGATCCGTTGTCATTCTATGAGCCGACTACAACTTTCTCTACAGAAGCCGGTTTGAAGTCTGTATTGGCTATTGCCGACCGTCAGTTGAAACGTTATTGGACGGATGGTGACTCTAACGAAATGTTTCCCCTTATGTCGGAATATACATTTTCTGATCTAATGGTACCTTCCGCTACTGATAAGACGGACTTATTGGATAATGTAGCTCAGAAACTGACTATAAACAGTGACCAGTCTACTTTGTTAAATTTGAATCGTGTTAGTACTCTTTGGTTCTTTTGGCAGCAAACTTATGAAGGAATTCGTAATGCTAATACGATTTTAACTTATATAGATAATGTGACCAGTTTGAGTGATGATACAAAAAACATATATATTGGTAGAGCTTATTTTCATCGTGCATTTCGTTACTATTTATTGACATTCCAGTATGGAAACGTACCTTTGATGACGAAAATTCTAGAAGTTCCTAAACTGAATTTCCGTTCTACTAAGCGCGATGCTATTTTGGACTTATTAGTACAAAATATGGAATTTGCAGTAAAGTGGGTACCTGACCAAAAAGATATGGACTTGATTGGTATGGTTAACAAAGGTGCCTGTCGCATGCTACTTTCAAAACTCTATCTTGCTGTAGGTGAATATGAAAAAGCAAAAGAACAGTTAGATATCCTTATCAATAATTCTGGCTATTCACTGATGACTGATAATTTTGGTACATTCAATGATGGTGGTGTACCCGAAACATGGTCTGTCACTCGTAATGTCATTTGGGATTTACATCGCCCAGAAAATAAGTTGATTTCTACCAATAAGGAGGTCATAATGGGGATGCCCAATAGAGGTGCTGCTTCTGAATCATTCTTGAAGAATCAAACCATGCGTATTCTCTATCCGTTCTATTTTAATAATATGGTGACGATGCCTGACGGTAAGCAAGCCTTATTGAATATTAAGCGCAACAGTGCAGATTACAATGGAGAGTATGACTATATGCGTGCTATGGGACGTGGAATTTCTACTTGCCGTCCTACTTGGTTCTATCAGAAAGGAGTTTGGGCTGTGAATGGTAAAATGGATGAAACAGACTTACGTCATAGTGTAGAAGCAGGTAACTGGGTGACAATGGAATCTCTCAAATGTAATAATAAGGCTTCTTCTTATTTTGGTCAACCGTTGAGGCTTTATGATGATAATGGCAAATTGTTGTGTGCTGATACTATCCGCCGTTGGTATGACGTTCCCCATTATATATTCAAATTGGATGACCCTGTCAACGAGGCTAATATCTCTGGTTCCGACGGTAACCGTGGTGCGACAGACGGTAGTAATGCAGACTGGTATCTTTATCGTCTAGCTGAAGCGTATCTGTTGCGTGCTGAGGCTAAGTTCTATATCAATCCAAATGATGCTACCATTAAGGATGACTTGAATATCATTCGCGAGCGTGCACACTGTTCTCAACTTTACGAGGGAAATGTTACTATTGGTGATATTATGAACGAACGCGCTCGTGAACTGTTTTGGGAAGAATTCCGTAATGTAGAGCTGACTCGTGTATCTCTCTGTTTGGCTCGCAGTGGTAGACCCGACGAATGGGGAAACACTTATGACATCAATACTTTCGACAAGCAGGAGGGCACTGACTTGACGGGTGGAAGCTACTGGTATCAGCGTTGTATCCATCAAGGCATGTACAATAAGGGTGTAACGCTTGTTATTAATGCTACTAAATCGAATCTTGATTATATCATAGACAAGAAGAATATCTACTGGCCTATTCCTGAAAAGGAGATTAAAGCTAATAATAAGGGACAATTGTGGCAGAACTATGGCTATACCGGTTATGATCCTTCAATTCCTGTATGGGAAACTTGGGAAGAATCTGTAGCTGACGAGAGTAAGATTGATTAAGCACTTTCGCTACATTTAGCGAAAAAAATATTTGATGGAGGTATGTCTGGGCAACGGAACATAAACTGTGAACTGTAGTGCAACATACCTCCATTTTATTTTTTTGTCACAGATGTTGATGACGGTGAAAAGCTATCAAATCATAAGTTCTGTATAATATATCTGAAAAGTGAAATGGAAAACAGGAAAAATATGCATATAAAAAAGTTATTGGTGTTATCAGTGTCACTCTGTCTGACGGCATGCTCTTCATCATCGTCGAAGGTGGAAGATGATCCGGAAAATCAACCGAAGAATGTATATCATAATCCGGTTATAAACTACAGTTTGCCTGATCCTTCTGTTATCAAAGGAGAGGATGGCTATTTCTACTTATATGCTACTGAAAATATCCGTAATCTGCCTATTCATCGTTCGAAAGACTTGGTGGAGTGGGAATATGTGGGTACGGCTTTTACAAATGATACTCGTCCGGACTTTGAACCCAAAGGAGGATTATGGGCTCCTGATATTAATAAAATAGGCGATAAATACGTGCTTTATTATTCCATGTCCGTTTGGGGAGGCGAGTGGACTTGTGGCATCGGATGTGCTACTGCCGATAAGCCCGAAGGCCCTTTTAAGGATCATGGAAAAATGTTTCGTAGCAATGAAATCAATGTGCAGAATTCTATTGATCCTTTCTATATAGAGGAAGGAGGACAAAAATATCTGTTTTGGGGCAGTTTCCGGGGCATTTATGCTATCGAGCTATCAGATGATGGACTTTCCCTTAAAGAAGGTGCTACACCCCAAAAAGTGGCAGGAACTGCCTACGAAGGCACTTATATTCATAAGAAGGATGGTTATTACTACTTTTTTGCTTCAATAGGTACTTGCTGTGAAGGATTGAACAGCACATATACAACAGTAGTAGGACGTTCAGAAAATCTTTTCGGCCCTTATGTTGATAAAAAGGGTGGGAATATGCTCGACAATAAACATGAAATCCTGATTCATAAAAATAGTGCTTTTGTAGGCACCGGCCATAATTCTGAGATTGTGACGGATAATGCCGGTAATGATTGGTTTTTCTATCATGCGGTAAGCGTAAAAAATCCCGAAGGACGTATGTTGCTGATGGATAAGATTGAGTGGAAAGATGGATGGCCATCTGTAAAGGGTACTTCTCCATCAATAGAGGCAGAAAAACCAGTATTCTAACAATTATAAAACAAATGCGATTATGAGACTAAAGAGATTGTTTTTTGGAGTAATGCTTTTAGCGGGCATTACAAATGCAGGGGCTATGGAGCATTCTCTGGGAGATGTTTCAACCTCTATTTCCTTGAAAGTTCCGGGTAATGACGCCCAGCACTATTCACTGACTCTCCAGAAGCAGCAGGACGGTGTGTATACCTGCCAGTCTTCCGAGCAGTTACCATTGGTTATTACCCGCCAGGTAGTTGATAAAGATGGCAAGCAGCGTATTAACGTTGTCATCACGGCCTTGGATACTGTTTATTTCAATTATGGCGAGCAAATAAAAACCGGATACCGGCATTCTGATTGCCAGTTCTACATGCCCGGCTTCTGGTACCGCCAGAATCTTCGTTCGCCCGAAAAGGCCCCTTCTTTCCATACCTCGGATAGCTGGCTGGTACGCGAAGACCGTCTGAGTACTCCCCTGACTGCAGCCTTCAATTCAAGTAAAGGCAAGTCCATGTCAGTCATCCGCATTGACAAGTTTGACAAGGAGGCTTTGGTTACTCATAAAGAAGGCGAGGTCATTGTATCCGGTGAGACTTCCATCGGCTATACCGGCTTCGAGAATGTAGGTGGCATGACTGTCCTTTCCTATGGTTTTCCTTATAAGGAAGCTCCCAAGACTTATATCCGTAAACTGACTCTTGCCCCTTCCGTTGAGGCTTTCCAGCTGCTTCGCAAGGGTGATAGCATTACCCTGACCTGGGAACTGTCCGAGATTGATGCTGCCGACTTCTCCGAGTGCGTACAACGTACCTGGGAGTATTGCTATGACACGAACCGTCCCCAACCCGTGAATACCCCTTATACGGTGGACCGTATGAAAGATGTGCTTAGCAACTTCTTTGTGGAGAGCTATGTGAATACTACTCCTACCCATTATTATTCGGGCGTTGAGTTGAAGACAGCCACCTGCGCCAGTACTGATGTTGCCGAAGTCGGCTTTGTGGGTCGTACGTTGCTTAATGCCTTCAATGCATTGGAATACGGTTCCCAACAGAACCGTCCTGAACTAGTGAACAGTGCTAACAGTATCTTTGATACTTATCTTTCAAACGGTTTCTCTCCTGCGGGCTTTTTCAATGAGGTTGTCCATTATAACCGTGGTTTTAAGGAACCTAATCTTAGTATCCGCCGCCAATCGGAAGGTGTGTATGCCATTCTTAATTATCTGGATTATGAGAAGCAACACAAGCGTAAACATCCCGAATGGGAGAACCGTTTGAAGGTTATCCTGGACAGTTTCCTTCGTCTTCAGAATGCTGACGGTAGTTTCCCCCGTAAGTTCAAGGATGATTTCTCTATCGTAGACGGTACGGGTGGCAGTACTCCTTCGGCTACTTTGCCTCTGGTAATGGCCTACAAGTATTTCAAGGACAAGCGTTACCTTGAGAGTGCCAAGCGTACTGTTAATTATCTGGAGAATGAGCTTATCTCTAAATCCGATTATTTCTCTTCCACTTTGGATGCTAATTGTGAGGATAAGGAAGCTTCCCTTTATGCTGCTACTGCCACTTATTACCTTGCTCTGGTTACTAAAGGTGCTGAGCGTGCTCACTATGCCGAACTTTGCAGGAAGGCTGCTTATTTCGCCTTATCCTGGTATTATACCTGGGATGTTCCCTTTGCCGAGGGTCAGATGTTGGGTGATATCGGTCTAAAGACCCGTGGCTGGGGTAATGTTTCGGTTGAAAATAATCATATTGATGTGTTTATCTTCGAGTTTGCTGATGTGTTA
>NZ_CABJDN010000014.1:145211-145501 GCF_902364365.1 Bacteroides intestinalis
CATATTGATGTGTTTATCTTCGAGTTTGCTGATGTGTTACATTGGCTTTCCAAGGAGTTCAATGAGGCTCGTTTCTCAGACTTTGCTGAGGTTATTTCCACTTCCATGCGTCAGTTGCTTCCTTATGAGGGTCATATGTGTGGTGTTTCCAAAGTCGGTTATTACCCTGAGGTTGTCCAACACACGAACTGGGATTACGGTCGTAATGGTAAGGGATATTACAACGATATCTTTGCTCCGGGTTGGACAGTTGCTTCGCTGTGGGAACTATTTTCACCAGGACGTGCAGA
>NZ_CABJDN010000015.1 GCF_902364365.1 Bacteroides intestinalis
ATCATCCGGAGCTTCGGCATTGCCGAAACAACCTCCTTCTTCCGTATTGCAGTCCCTTCCTTTTACCGTTTGTCCCGGCAGTCCGTTGCTAACCCGTTCCCCCCTGTCACTTGTGGCAGGGAGATAGGAGTATGGTTTTGCTTGCAAAACCGTATGGCTTGTTTTACTTTCCGTACTGCCCTTTTCCTTGTTTTCTGCCTCCCCTAATGTGCTTTTTTCATAGCTCCATCTGAGATCCTTTGTTTTTGAACGGCAAATTTATTTCGGTGGATGGATACGAAAGAGTTCCGGTCTTCGCCCTTTGTCCCGAAAAAAATAACGCCGGACGGCTTCGCTGTCCCCAACATTTTTTGTCGTCCAAAACTTTTCTTAATCCCTCCTTCCTTATTGTTGTGTGCCGTAAAAAAAAGGCTCATAAACTCAGATGGGGCATGAAAGCTCAAAAAAAAAGTCGGCAGAAAGAAAAGGCCATCCCGGAAAGGGGTTTAAAAAAAGGTCTTTAAATCTAGCTGAAGCATAAGTTTAATTTTAATAGATAAAAGACTATGGCACATCAGAGTAAATATCCTAGTTTAGACAGACAATGGCATAAGATGATGTTTTCTTTCTTTGAGTATCTTCCTATGCAATATCGGCAGGCAACGGAAAGAGAATGGCAAATTCGTAAGATGATATGGAGTTTTAAGGATGGAAAAGCTTATTTGAATATAGCTTGGATGATAGCGAATAAGTTACATCAAGTTTTTGGTGATGATGTTAAGAATATTGTTTTTGCTTGTGTTCCGGCTTCTTCCGCTGATAAGAATGAACTTCGTTATAAGGGGTTTGCTTCGGCTGTGTGTAAGTTTTCAGGTGCTATCAATGCGTATGAACATATACGTGTCAGTGGAGATCGTTTGGCTATTCACGAGAAATTTGACAGCAAGTCGCTTCAAAAAGTACAAGTGATAGAATTTGACAAGGACTTTTTTCGGGGTAAGAAAATCTTGGTATTTGACGATATTTTAACAAAAGGGTTTTCGTATGCTCGTTTCGCATGTCAGTTGGAAAAAATAGGAGGTGAGGTTTTGGGAGGTTTCTTTTTAGGTAAAACAGTTGTCCGTATGTTATAAGATGAAAGAAAAAGAGAGTTATATAGAGAAGCAGAAGGATATCTTTGGAGATACTACTTGGTTCACTTATCGTTATGAGGTGAATGGAATGGTGTATGAAACTTCGGCAGGTTCGTTGGATATATGTAGAAAGGCACGTGATAAATGGATGAAAATGATGTCCGTTGCTTTTACCGGTCATAGAACGATACGAACAAATAAATATGCTTTGTCCGTATCGTTGAATGAAGAGGTACGTTTCTGCTATGAGAATGGAATCCGTTTTTTCTATATTGGTTGTGCGGTTGGATTTGACATGATGGCTGCTCATACCGTACTTGAACAAAGGAAACAATATCCCGATATGGTTTTGGTGGCGGTTGTTCCTTATGTCGGGCAAGATGTGTATTTCAACAAAGAGGACAAACAGAGGTATGCTGATATTTTGCGCCAAGCCGACAAGGTGGTAGTTCTATCCGAATATTATTATGCCCAATGCTATGCCCACCGTAATGATTACATGATTTCACACGCCTGTAGGCTGATTGCCTATTGGGATGGAAAATCTGCCGGAGGAACTTCTTATACGTTTAACAAGGCACAAAAAAAGAAATTGGTGATATACAATCTGTTTTGATTCAGATTGTATATCGTTGTTTTCCAGCGGTATGATCAAACGTGGCGATGTCATACTGTCTGGTTGCTGTAAGTGCTAATACTTCCGATGCAAAAGAGAAAGACACAATAAATATGAAAAGCAATGATAGATGAATTTTACTTAATTGTTTTACCTTTGTAAAACATTAGTGTCCCATTAAAATTGGGACGAATTAAAAATTAAATAAACTTGGCCCATTTGGTCCGAATCGTTCTTTGTCATTTTGAAATTTAGTTTTATCAAAGAGGTCTCTCAGATGAGTCTTATCAGTCAATGAGATGCTCAGTATTTGTAACACTTCATATGTACTTCTGTTCAGTTGCATATCGTGTTGAATGATTGCCACCAAACAGTAAGCGCATATAGCAGCATATATCTGTATTCGAACAGCATTCTCTGTAGTTCCCCAAAATCTTTTGATTTTAAGGTGCTGCTTGAGCCATTTGAAAAACAGCTCTACCTGCCAGCGATTTTTATAAAGTTCAGCAACTTGAAGCGCAGATATATGCATCGCATTGGTTATGAATGTAAATTCTCGTTCTTGTTCTTCATCCCAATATTTAACCAATCTAAGTGGCTCTGGATAATATTGTTTAGGATAGAATCCTGTCAGAAATACACTTGCGTCTGAAAGCACATTCTTAGGCAGCCTACGTTTCCATTGGATGGATTTGTACCCGAGATTCTTTTTTGCTCTGACAACAAAGTAGGCTTCAATTTGATGAATTTTATACAGTATTTTGAAGTTGTTATAACCGCGGTCAAAGATGTAATAAGAGCTTGGTTCATAAGGAATTTCAATCATAACTTTAGAATCGTGTACGGATGCTTCCGTGATATGAAAGAATGCAGGAATCTGTGTTTCCACATCATATAATGTATGCACTTTGATACCACCTTTCTTTTTGCGGAATTTTGCCCACCAAAAGACTGAAAGGCACAGGTCAATAGTAGTCGAATCGAAAGCATAAACGTTACCGCCAAGTTTGAAAATATGATTAGCACACTTTTGTCGTGCTTCGCTAACCAGGTAGTAAGCATATTCTTCAAAGATGTGATAGTCTCTATCTTGATTTGCTCTTGCCAGCGATGACTTTGATACATTTTTACCCATTCCTAAATGATAACATTTGGAATGATGAGCTTCAAGAGCAACTATCAAATCTCGCAGACTTTCACGATTAGAAAGTTGACCAAACATCAAAGCAAGTAGTTGATTCCAGCAGGTGAAGTGCTTCACATATTTATCACCATCATACTTGGTGACTATGCGGTTAAACTTACTTCGATTCAGAAATGAAGCCAATTGAGCGAAAACGTATTTGTCTTGGAACATATGCCATCGGATTAATCTGATGCAAAGCTACAAATTCAAGTCCGTTCGCTCGGAAAATCGCTGTAACTAACTAAATTTCAAATATTTCAAAGAACTCTTTTAGATTTTAATGGGACAACAATGTTTGTAAAAGGTAAAACAATATGCGTTTTTCAGATACAGAGAACAATATGACCTTTTGCATAGGTGTGTGTTGGTTAGGAACTCCAAATATGGAGTCGTTGCAGAAAATAATGATGAACTTGAATATTATTGATAAGGATGGAAACAATGGAAGCTAATGAACTGATGCGATATGCCTATGAATTACTGCAAGGGCATTCGAATGAAGAATGTGCCCGAATATTAAGAGAAGTGGTGGCCGAGTGTCAGGTGTGTATAAAGAACTGTGAAGAAGGTGTTTTCGAAAATATGCTAAAGTAATAACAACAAGAATATGGAAATTACTCATAAAAATCAAGGAGAACTTGACTCAACCATGCTCCCATTCGTGATGAGAGAGCTGGTAGAACTGGTCATGAAGAAAAAGGCATTGCCTTTAGGCGATGCACTGTATTATATATATTCTTCCAAGTTGTATAAATCTTTGCTGGATAAGAGTACCAAGTTATGGTATTCAAGTACATTGTCGCTTTATGAAACATTGGAGAAGGAAAAAACAGAAGAAAAACGACGGTATAACGGTGACACGAAGATCCTGCTTTTCAAGATGTTCTGCATTGAGAATTATAGGGAGGAAAAGAAACAAAGTGCGGAAGAAACCTTGTTGTTGTTTTCGGACTATGGGGTTTTTGATTTTTTGGATGAGACTTTTGAAATGCTTCATACCCAAGACCCCGAATATATATTAGATACTATAACGACTTATATCAATAAAAGAAAATGAGACTATTTCATGGATCTACAGTTACCGTGAAACGCCCTAATATACAGAAAGGACGGAAGGCTACGGACTTTGGGAAGGGATTTTATACGACAACCAACTTTGAACAAGCAAAAAAATGGGCTTTGTTGAAGAAGAACAGGGAACAGAGCGAAAAAGCAATCGTCTCTGTTTATGAAGTTCCCGATGATATTCTTGATAGGGAATATCCGGTTCTTCGGTTTATGGGTGCGACAAAAGAATGGCTGGAGTTTGTTGTCAACAACCGCAGAGGAAGAGAAAACGGTGACTATGACCTAATAATGGGGCCTGTCGCAAATGACCAGTTATATGCGACAATTCGGCTTTATGAACAGAGAGTTGTTACGGCTGAAGCCGCTATTGAGATGCTGAAAGCGCATAAGTTGTTCAATCAGCTTTCATTTCATACGGTAACAGTCGCTTTGTTGTTGAAGTTTGTTGAATCAATTGAAGTGGGGTAAAGAATATGTGAAGTGAAAATAGGGGGAAGTTTATCCCCCAATGGTAAGGTTGTTTTTTGCGTCCACTTAGTTTTTTCCCACCCACCCTTTCAGCGGAGTGACTGCCCGGCAGTCTGTTGCTTACCCATATGTCCTAGCCTTTTAGGGCTGTAGATAGGTAGTTGGATATTTCGCTGCCAAATCGGCAGTCCGCTTCAATCGTTTGCTTGCTTTTCTCCGAGTGGAGCCTTTCTGCTTTTCCGGTGGTGTAATCTTCTTTTATTGGAAACAGGTGTAGTGGCTGTATGCCTGTGTGGTTATGTTCTCCCGCAGAATCCGCAAGTCAGTTCTTCCGTTGCAGCTTTTCATTTTATCGTGCAGTCACTTTTTTCGATACGTGGAATATGATATGCTTCATTCTTCGGCTTCATTTTTTTAAAAGGAATTGCAGATGTTTCTTCCGGTGTGTCGATAGGCGGCTGACCATCTTTTCGGGATGTGCCATGCTTGCTGTCTAACCGGTTGTTTTTTGCATCCTTTCCAAACCTGTTACTGATTTTCAAGTTTTGTCTTTTTCATATCATTTTTTAGGGAAGTCAAATCATTTTCCGTTGCAAATATAGATTGTTGCTAACCCCTTTTACGGGGATAAGGGGACGATTCACAAACACCACGTTGTTATTCGTCTGAAATCTTCCTTTTTTTGCCTTGCATAAAAAGCGTATTTAACCCGAATTATTTGCTGCCATCTTCACCAATAAAAAAGTTACAAATCTTCCTTTTTCCGGCCAGCATAAAAAGAGTATTTATATCTTTTTTCATGGTGTCCCCCAAAGCCAACAATCAGTTATTGCACTGTAAAATTGATTAATTAACTTCTAAAAAATCAGAGATATGAAAAAGATTGAAAATTCATTCGCAGTAACAGGCAGGATTTGTAGGGATGCAGAAATCCATTTATTCGAAATAGTAAAGGTTGCACACTTCTCTATTGTGGTCAGTCGCATAGGCAAGATAAATGAAGAAAAAACATTTGTTTCCTCTGTTATGAAAGTTGAAGCCTGGAGTAAGATGGAAGACCGCTATGCTTTTTGGATACTGCAAAAAGATGTACTGATTACCGTTGAAGGCTACTTTAAGCCGGAAGAATGGACGGATTCTAAAAGTGGGGAGAAACGTAACCGCATTGTGATGGTAGCTACTAAGTTCTACCCGACTCCGGAAAAATAAGAACCCCCGGACTAAAAAGAAAAAGCAATCAAACGATTGAAGCGGCACAAGGTCGCTTCAATCGTTTGCTAATGCGGCAGAAGATTATAAAAAAAGTGTTTCTTAATTTGGTGATTTTCAGATTTATCGGTATTTTTGTATCAAAAATGATACCTAAATATGTTTTTCTATGAAAAGATTATATGATACATATACAATATACGAATTTTCAGATGAATGTATTGTAAAGGAAATCTGCAAGAGAGTTAAGTCTATAAGACTTAGCTGCTGTTTTTCCCAGCAAGAATTTGCGGATAAGGCAGGAGTATCTATCGTTACTATTAAGAGAATAGAATCTTGTAAAGTAAGTGATATTGCCCTAAGTACATTGCTTAAGATTTTGCGTATAAGTGGAACTCTTGAAGGCGTTGTCGGTTTGGTTCCGGAACTTCCAGACTCCCCTTTCCTAATCAATGAAAAAACAGGTAAAAGAATACAAAGAATTAACGGTAAACGTAAGATGGTATGAAGAAAGAGCCGATTATAGTGAATGTATATCTGTGGGGGACTTGCATTGGCAAATTGAATTGGGACTTTGAAAAGCATTGTTCTGTATTCCAATTTACGGATGAATATAGGAAACAAGATTATGATATATGCCCTTCCACACACCCTAAGAGAACCCCTTTGTTTGCGTCTTTCTATGGGAATAAAGATAAATTATATCAAGGGCTTCCGGAATTTCTTGCAGATGCGCTTCCTGACAAATGGGGGGCTTCCCTATTTGACCAATGGCTCACGGATAATAATATAAAGGTTACGGAATCATTGCCTCTATTGAAGCTCTCTTATATTGGCAAGAGGGCTATGGGAGCATTGGAATTTGAACCGGAATTTAATGATGATGCCATCCATGAGTCAGTAAATATGTCATCATTGGCAACTTTGGCTTCTAAAATATATAATGATCGAGATGCTGCTGTCATATCACCGGAGGATAGCCTCACGATGAAAAAGTTGATATATCTTGGAACTTCTGCCGGTGGCATGCGCCCGAAGGCAGTGATTGCCTATAATCTCGAAACGGAAGAGTTTCGTTCCGGCCAGGTGGATTTGCCTGAAAATTTTAAGCAGTATATCATCAAATTTAAAGAAGCAGATGACTCTCCTACCACAGAGATAGAAATGGTATATAGCGAAATGGCAAAGGCGGCGGGAATCAACATGATGCCATGCTTCCTGAAAGAAATTGATGGAAGAAATCATTTCGTAACGGAAAGATTTGATCGTAAGAATGGAGAAAAGCTCTTTAGTCAGACCCTTGCGGCCATTATGCCGGGTGCAGATGATTATATGAAGCTGTGTTGGATAGCAGAGACTCTGAAACTTCCCCAGGAAGACAAAGATCAGATATTTATCAGAATGGTATTTAATTATGTCGCAGGTATATCCGATGATCATAATAAGAACATATCGTTTATCATGGATAAGGCAGGGGTATGGCGTTTATCACCTGCATATGATGTAATGTTCACGGCAAATACATGGGAAAATTCTTCAGCACACATTCATTCGATGGGCGTGATGGGCAAAAGGTCTGCCTTGACTACAAGTGATTTCGTCAACTTTGCCGAGGATTTTGTAGAGGAGCCCGAAAAGAAGATATTACAGGTGTTCGATGCTGTAAGCAAATTTCAATCGTTATGCGCCACGTATGGCATAGATAAGGCTATATTTGATAAAATCCAACATGTATTGGATGGATTGGTCACTGATGATTTGGATTTGCTGCAATTAACTTAAAGAACAGTAGATGGTGATAGTTGCTCCAGTCTTTTCTGGAACGGCTTTCTTTTCTTTTGAGATCTTTATACCCCTATTTGTTATTTTGGAGAAAGTCACATGTTTCCCACCCACCCTTTCAGCGGAGTGACTGTCCCCGTTTCAGGATTTCTCATAGTCACTCGCAGGCTCCGTGATTGTGTGAAATCCAGGAATGGGGAAGGCAAAGGAGAGAGGCATATCCGGTCTGCTTTCGGAGCTTCGGCCACATCGAGACAACCTCTTTCCGGCGGCTATGCCACTCTCCTTTTATTTGCCCGGCAGTCTGTTGCTTACCCATATGCCCCAGCCTTTTAGGGCTGTATATAGGTAGTCGGATATTTCGCCGCTAAATCGGCAGTCCGCTTCAATCGTTTGCTTGCTTTTCTCCGAGTGGATGCCTTTCTGTTTTTCCGGTTGTATAATCTTCTTTTTCCGGAAACAGTTGTAGTGGCTGTATGCCTGTATGGTTATGTTCTCCCCGCAGAATCCGCAAGTCTGTTCTTCCGTTGCAGCCTTTCATTTTATCGTGCAGTCACTTTTTTCGATACGTGGAATATTGTATGCTTCATTCTTCGGCTTCATTTTTTTAAAAGGAATTGCAGAGGTTTCTTCCGGTGTGTCGATAGGCGGCTGACCATATTTTCGGAATGTGCCATGCTTGCTGTCTGACCGGTTGTTTTTTGCATCCTTTCCAAACCTGTTGCTGATTTTCAAGTTTTGTCTTTTTCATATCATTTTTTAGGGAAGTCAAATCATTTTCCGTTGCAAATATAGATTGTTGCTAACCCCTTTTACGGGGATAAGGGGACGATTCACAAACACCACGTTGTTATTCGTCTGAAATCTTCCTTTTTTTGCCTTGCATAAAAAGCGTATTTAACCCGAATTATTTGCTGCCATCTTCACCAATAAAAAAGTTACAAATCTTCCTTTTTCCGGCCAGCATAAAAAGAGTATTTATATCTTTTTTCATGGTGTCCCCCAAAGCCAACAATCAGTTATTGCACTGTAAAATTGATTAATTAACTTCTAAAAAATCAGAGATATGAAAAAGATTGAAAATTCATTCGCAGTAACAGGTTTTATCGGTAAGGATGCAGAAATCCGTAGTTTTGAAACAGCAAGCGTAGCACGCTTTTCTATCGCGGTCAGCCGTGCAGACAAGACAGGTGAAGAAACCTCTTATGTTTCCGCTTTCATGGGGATTGAAGCCTGGAGAAAGAATGAAGCACTGGATTCCTTCGATGTATTGAAAAAAGGTGAGCTGATAACCGTTGAAGGCTACTTTAAGCCGGAAGAATGGACGGATTCTAAAAGTGGGGAGAAGCGTAACCGCATTGTGATGGTAGCCACCAAGTTTTATCCGGCTCCGGAAAAAGAAGAAGAAAAACCGGATCAGCCTAAACAGAAGGCTGTCTCTAAAAAGAAAAAAGCAAGCAAATGATTGAAGCGGCCTAGTGCCGCTTTTTTTTGCTACATATCCGAGAGTGTTTTTGCGTTCACGCAGTATTCTTCCCCACCCTCCCCTTCATCGGAATGACTGTTCTCATTCCCGGTTTGCCCGTAGTCATCCGCTATGCGGCTGATTATGGGCAAACCAGAAAAGAGAAGTTCCAAACGTGGGCGGGATTGCAATGGTCATCATCCGGAGCTTCGGCATTGCCGAAACAACCTCCTTCTTCCGTATTGCAGTTCCTTCCTTTTACCGTTTGTCCCGGCAGTCCGTTGCTAACCCGTTCCCCCCCTGTCACTTGTGGCAGGGAGATAGGAATACGGTTTTGCAAGCAAAACCGTATGGTTTGTTTTACTTTCCGTACTGCCCTTTTCCTTGTTTTCTGCCTCCCCTAATGTGCTTTCTTCATAGCTCCATCTGAGATCCGTTGTTTTTGAACGGCAAATTTATTTCGGTGGGTGGATACGAAAGAGTTCCGGTCTTCGCCCCTTTGTCCCGAAAAAAATAACGCCGGACGGCTTCGCTGTCCCCAACATTTTTTGTGGTCCAAAACTTTTCTGAATCCCTCCTTCCGGGGGGTTGTGTGCCGTAAAAAAAAGGCTCATAAACTCAGATGGGGCATGAAAGCTCAAAAAAAAAGTCGGCAGAAAGAAAAGGCCATCCCGGAAAGGGGTTTTAAAAAAAGGTCTTTAAATCTAGCTGAAGCATAAAATTAGAAGTTTAACAAACTAAGTAGCAGAAGTATATGCAAATCATTCAATTTGTTTTTTCGGTCATCATCGCTCTTTGTGCAGTGGCTATGTTTGTCGGAGCGGTAATAACGCCAAGTCCGATAAAGGTTGTGTCGGTTACGTTGTTGGCTCTTATTTGCCTATTCTCCTTGTTTCTCGTGAAATTGGCTTATTGTGAAATGAAATCTAAAAATGATATACTATGAAAGTGTCAGAACAATTTAAAAGTACCATCAAGGCATACCTTGATAATATGGCAGCGGTGGATAGTCTGTTTGCTCCAGTCTATCAAAAACCTACAAAGAATATAGATAATTGCATTACCTATATTTTAAACCAAGTGAAGAAAAGCGGTTGCTGTGGTTTTAGTGATGATGAAATTTTTGGTATGGCGTTGCACTATTATCAGGAAGATAATATTGAGGTGGGTAGCCCATTGAAATGTAATGTAGTCGTAAATCATCATGTTGAATTGTCAGAGGAAGAAAAGAAAGCGGCTCGTGAGGCTGCTATCAAAAAATTGCAGGAGGAAGAATTGGCAAAGTTGAAGAAGCGTCAACAAGCTAAACGTGAGAACAACACCGAAGTACAAACCCAGTTAACTCTTTTTTGATATGAAACCCAAGACAAAATTACAAATGGAAATCGTGAATGGGAGCAGGAAGTTAGCTCCCGTTTCAGAGGCTCAAAAGCGTTATGCCTATAAACATTGCTTTGTGCATTATTTCAAGCGTGATGCAAAGGGGAATTGCTTTTGTTTGGATTGTGGGCATACATGGCGGGATAAGGAAGATAAGAAAAACTGTAAATGTCCTCATTGCGGTATGAACCTGAAATTGGAGAATAGCAGGAAAAGGACGGCTGTATATAAAGAATATTTTTGTGTGATTACTACATACAAGCAATATCAAGTTATCCGTTTTTTTATGGTGGACTGCCGGCTGAAAAAAGGGTCTCCGGCTAATTACTTTATAATTGAGGCGGTACAGTGTTGGATGAATAAAGAGGGCAAGACAGAAACGCTGTCTTTGCTGCGGGGCATGTCTATATTTTATTACGATGCATGGATATATGGAAGTTCTTTGGAATTGCGTAAGCGGAATGTGCATCATGACCGTATTTATGATATTTGCCCGGCAGTTATCTATCCGAGAATGAAAGTGATACCCGAACTTACGAGGAATGGATTTAAGGGTGCCTTTTATGATATTTGTCCGAGTTCCTTCTTTATGACATTATTAACTGATAATCGGATGGAGATATTATATAAGGCAGGGCAAATGAATTTGTTCTTGAGATTTTTAGAGAGAAAATACGGTATAGATAAGTATTGGACGTATGTAAAAATCTGTTTAAGACATGACTATGTGATACATGATGCGGACTTGTGGCTGGACTATGTGGATATGCTGATAGAAAATAAATTGGATGCGAGAAATCCTCATTATTTGTGTCCGTTGAATGTAGAAGAAGCGCATGATTGGGTGATGGGGAAATGTAAGAAAAAATATTCTGAAAAGGATGAAAAAGACTATATTGCTGCCAAATCACGTTTCTTTAATCTTTCGTTTGCGGATGGAAATATTATGGTTCGGGTATTGGAAAGCCTTTCGGACTTTTACAAAGAGGGAAAGTTGCTGCATCATTGTGTATTCAGCAACGCCTATTATAAGAGAGAAGATTCGTTGATAATGTCGGCAACGGTGGATGGAAGGCGCATGGAAACGGTGGAGTTTTCACTTAGCAGGATGGAGGTGTGCCAGTGTCGTGGAAAGTCTAACCAATTATCAGCCTATCATGACCGGATTCTGAATTTGGTACGGGATAATATACCGTTGATAAGGGAAAGGATGGTAGTGTAATGAATAGCCCACACATCTAAATGTGTGGGAGTTCTTTTTTGGAAGACGCCCAAAAAAGAACCCCAAAAAACGTTGTCGCTACACATCGTTACGCTCGGATTATTTGCTTGTCGGCTTTAGTTTGCCGATACATTTTTCCATGTCGGGGGACAATAGGAAAGAAGCCGTCTTTTTCTGCTGCACCCCTGAGTGTGGCTGGACGATGGCATACCTGCATTTTAATATCTTGCCGATAACTTCCGTACTGTCACGGTGCAGGTACATGGCTTTCATGGCATCCGTTGCTTTCAGGCTTTTTTCGGCTTCCATATAGGCGGAAAAGGACGGTTTGAATAAGGCACGGGGACTTTCCGCTTTCTGTATGACAGCGGATAATTGTGCGCTTTTGTTGTTCAGGTAGCACAGGCTGTCCGATACGGTGACGTCTTCTGTTTCCAACACTTCCAGTAGTTCGAACTTTAAATCCGTCCAGGTGCCGTGAGAATCTGTCTGAACCCATTCCGCAATGGCCTTCTCATAGCCGGGTTTGCTGCATGAGGAAAAGGCAATGAGCAGCATACAAAAAAATAAATGCTTGATATTCATATTGATCTGATTTTATAGGTTGTCGTATTATGTGATGGAGCAAATCTATGAGGTTACTGGCCGTCCTCCGTGGAGGAACAGATGCCACACGAGATTTTCAGATCATCGTTCCAATCCTTGTTTTCCGAAAGTTCGACGTTCTTCAGTTTCCGTACCTTGTTGCGGAGTTCATCGTTACTCAGGCTCTCGACATCAGTCGTATCGCCATGAAAGTAACGATGCAGCCATAGAGTGTACTTGTGCCCTTGTTTGTCGTTGTCAAAGATGCTCCGGAGCTCCTTTACCTGGTTCTTGTCAAGAATCAGGCGTAATAGCCTCATTTGTCCTTCCGTGAATGTCCCTTCCGTAGATACATATACAAGATTGAGGTCGTTTCCGGAATGGCGTAATTGATAGTGGGAGATACAGTCTATAAATGACTCCCCAATGTAGAGAATGTCTATCGGGCGGCTTTTGTCATGGTTGCTGGTCGCCAGACAGTCGAACTTGCCACCGATAATCCCTTTGAATGTTTCATTTCGTTGAGAAATGGCTTGCACACCGTTTTCATTGTACATCTTGATGCACACGTTGCGGTAAACACTCCCTTTGTTCTTTACCTCACGGATAAAGAAAGTGTCTTTGAAGAACCGGCTTTCAATGCTTTCTTTCAGGATACCTCTTTTCTGGAGATAATTGCCCTTGTAGGGTTGTAGCTGGCTCAAGTAGAATTGAAGTTCGTCCGCTCTCATGCTTGTGTTACCTACTTCATACCGGCTTTTTTCGGGTGTCGTGATGCGGTTGGTGTTGATGTAGTTCTGAAGGATCTCCCCCACCTCGCGCAAGGACGGCATTTTTCCGGTTGTTTCAAATAGATGTTCCTGCATCAGATCCATGATACTGCGGCCACGCACGCTGTCACTATGCACGTCCCAATAGGTGTATTGGTTCTGCGAGTTCCGCTTGATGACGATGGTATGCGTTCCGTTGCTCATTTTGGGACAGGAGTTGGAAGAGCCTTCCACGATTTTCCATCCTAGTTCCAGCAGGAAATCGGGCAGAGAAATGGTTGTTTTTATCTGATTGAAATCGACTTTCATAACGTTGACTGGATTAGTTGAATCTCATTTTATCTGAGCTTAGATTATAAATGAGAAAGATTATCTTTCATAAAGATAAGAAATATCATCTAAATATGGAAGAGAAAGTATATGTTTTTTGATTCGTCTGCATTTTTATTTCAAGGTACTGTAAACCAAATCAACAGTAGTGTCTATACCGGGAACGGCCTCCAACTGTTTGCTCTGGTTGAATACGCTTTCCCCGTCTTTTTTTATCTGCATGGTGATGATAGCACTCTCTTTTGAATAGAGAATGCCTTGCACGGTAATTTGGCTGACAGGCTTTTCCGTGCTGTATTCCGCTTTATCGGTGAAACTCTCATCTACGGAAGCTGCGGAGGTACCGGTGCGTTCGTTCCTGAATCTCACGCCGTCAAGATTATATATATGCACACTGCCTTTGGGTGAGGAACCGGTTACGGCTACGGTGATGTGATACATGCCGGCTTTGTCTGTTTCCGATTGGATTTCCTCTTTGTTGCATGAAGCGGCCAATAAGCAGGCTGCCGCTAATAATGAATGAATTTTTCTCATGGTAGGATTCTTTTGTTGAATGTTATCGGATGATTTTTTGTTCTGTCTTGTGTGTCCCGGTTGGCGGAACTGCTGACTTTTCTTTTAATTTGTCCTCTATCTTTTTGAGGATGGCGTTGACATCTTCAATGATTTTGATGTAGTTCTGCTGGATAATCTCTTCCAGGATTTCCAGTTCCATCTCTTCTTTGCCGTTGCCCAGTTTGACCGGTAAGGAGAAACGGGGTATCTCCTTCTCTTCAAAACGGCACATATCCATCTGCACGCTGAAGAATGGCGGCTTGCCTCCGGCAATCTTGCCAATGAAGTGTCCGGCTGCTTGTCCGGCAATGTCCCTTGCCTTTAAGACTTTTTCTTTTTGCAGGCTCTCCGTGACACTGTTATTGCCACCGGCTTGGTGTGAATAAGATTCTTGCGCTTCTTTCTTCTCCCCAAGCAAGTTCTCGATGTCTTTGGCGGTCTTCTCATTTCCGGTCATACCGTAAGCCTGCGTTCCGCAGGAGGCTTTCAGGATGTTGGCACTTTTCTCTCCATAGTCCCTGACCGCTTGGTTGAAGTCCTGAACGGCGAGAATGGTAGCGACATTGTGCTTCCGGGCGGTTCCGATGAAAGTGTCAATGCCTTGCAACAGGATGGTCGGAAATTCATCTACCATGAATATGCTGGTCGCTTTGCCGGGATTGTTCATCTGTGACATCAAGACGCTGCCGATGCAGGAAATAGCAGGGGAAACGGCTTCCTTGATGGTGGGCGCATTGCCTACGCATAACAGCGTTGGGTGTTCCTTGTTGGTTATATCCAAAGAGAACTCTTCTTCGGGAAGTGGCGACAACACCCAGAAGATGTATTTGTTGTTCAGGAGTACCAACGGAGTCTGTGCGGATGATACGGCTCCGGCTGTCTGCTGTTGTGCACCCAGTTTCCAGGCGGTCAGCATGGAGGACATGTTCAATGCGATTTCAGGATCTTCCGACAGCCAGTGGAATACTAGGTTGCTGTCAGAAAGGGCAAGGGCTATCACATGGGGCAGCGTACAGATACCAAGCTTCCTTTCCTTGAAACATTTATAGGCGATTGAATAGACGTAGTTGATGGCATTGTTGGCCCAAAAGTCGGTCTTTTCCTTCCAGCTTGCTTCCAGATTCTTCATCAGTGTCATGATGATATTGCGGATGAATAGCGATTCGTTTCCCTTTGACATGTATTGCGGAGAAAGTACGTTCACCCTGACCGTGCGTGACATATCCACAAAGTTGATATAGGCGAAACGGGGTGTTTCCATCCCCTTGTTCCGGAAATGTTCGATGCTTCCGTATGCGATACGTGAGAGGATGGGTGACTTGTCCTTGGTGGGATCACCCTCCCAATCGTACACGAATCCGGCATAGTTGCGCTCGGCGCACTGGTAGATGATTCCCTTGATCCAGCTCTCTGATTTACCGCTTCCCGGACCGCCGTCGATATAGACATTCTGCTGCGGCTTATGGATGACCAGCGGCCCGGAGGCGGTTTCAAAGCGGAAGTAGAAAGCCGATTCTTCCCGGCTTAACCCGAAAATGCTATCATCGGATTGGGCATGACGCCGGATGAAATAAGGCAGAGTCTTGATGACAAGCAGCGTGTACGCTACGAATAGAATGGGAAATACAAATAGGTTATACCACGCTGATAACCGGCTGAATCCGACAACCAGCATGGATGCCGTAACCAGTGTCATACTGGTGTAAACCCATTTCTTGTTTTCGTCTTTCACTTTGCCAACCGGAAAGAGAAAAGCGAGGCCTCCGATCAGGATAACGTAGAGAAACCGGAATAGGATATCCTTCTCCATCAGCCTTTCCCACATGGCCGGATTACGTAGTGGAGCGTATAATCCCGTAACGATAGCCCACTGAAACAGTACGGCTGTCCCGATGAGCGTGGATAGCAGGATCAGGATGAATGACAGGTCTTTCTTCTCTCTTTCCATGGCCGTTGCTGTTATTGGGGTTGTCCGGATGCCGTTCCGTCACCGCTCTCTTTTTTCTCTGCCTTTCCCAGTAACTCAATGCGTGAGACGGTCAGGCTGACGGATGGGATGTGGCTACCGTCATCCTTCTGGAATACATCGGCATACACATCGCCGCAGACATATACCTGTGTCCCTTTTTTCAGATACTCAAAGACTTTACTCTCGTAATTCACGAAACAGCATACCCATAGGGTCTGTTCCTCGTTGTTCACGTTCTTGTACTTGGTGGATACATGGAAGTTGAATCCTTTTCCGTTCTTGTTCTGCCGGGCATCCGCACCGACATAACCGATAATTTGTCCTGTAAACATAATGATGGTTTTTAAAAGTTTATAATCCGAGCTGTGGCTCATTCATATTTTTCATGGCTGGCTCCGCTTCCATGGAAGGCAGCGAAATGCCGAAAGTGCTGTGTAGCGTTTCAAGGTTGTCGGCTGTAGGATGGTTTGCCGCAACACTTTCCAATAACCGTGATGAAGGGGTAAAACCTTCGTTTTTCATCTGCTCCAATACCGGACGGTTGTCTTGCAGGACGGCCTGCGTGAACCGTTCCTCCGGTGTGAGGTACTGTTCCATCCGTGCGGTATGTTCCTGAATCATATTGCTGGCTTTTCCTACATCGGCAAGGATGTTGTAGATGAATTTGGGATCTTCTTTCAAGGCTCCCAGCCAGTTTTTTAGATACATGGCATTTTCTTCCCGGATATGGGTGGATATTCCCAGGCTTTGCCCGACGGTAGCGGAGGTGAGTTCGGCAACCAGTTCCTCTTTGGCATATTGCTTGTCTCCGAAAATCACGCCTTTTTCCCGGTTCAGATGCTCAGGTTCTCCAGTCGAGTGCGCTATCTCATGCAGTAGTGTGGAGTAGAAATTCTCTCCGTCCTTAAACTGCCCCTTCAGGGGTACGACGATATGGTTATCTTCTCCCCTTGCATGGTAAGCACTATTTCCTTCCTTGGAATAAATGGGGCAGATCCATTGCTGTTCCCGTACCATCGCATCAATCAGAGGCACGGTGAGCATCCCTTGCTCGTCCTTGATGGCCGGTATCTTGAATTGCTCCTTCAATGCTTCCCATTTCTCCGGTTTCGTTTCCTGAAGATTGGTCTGCTGTACGTTGAACACATTGTATGTCTTCAGAAACGGCGTGACCTTATATTCCTGCTGCTCGTTTTTATCCAGGTTCTTATATACGTCGAAAGGTATTTTCTTTCCGTTCTTGTCTCTTACTGAGAAATTCCAGTAAATGACTGGGAATGACTTTTCTCCTTTCAGTATGTTAAGGCCGTTGTCTTTGGCTTGCATGAAGGTCATATAGACCGGCAGGCTGTACTGCTCTTTTTCCGAAAGTAGAAACAACATGAAAGAATTTACTCCGTTGTAGGTTCTTCCCTCGATATTTTGCGGAAGTCCCCCACCCTTTATCCCGAACCAAGGCTTTTGCCAGTTGTCTTCCACCTGCTTTATCTTTTCGATCATCAGTTCGGCGAAACGCTGTAATGCTTTATCACTTGCTGTATCCATGATTTATTGGTATAGATTTCTGTTCTCGTAATCAAGCAGCCATTCTCTGGCCGTTTGGTTGTTTGTCTCTTGCTGCTTGGCAGCCATCTCTTCTTGATAGGCTTGTGCAAGCTCTTCCTGTGCAAGTAGAAACTCTAAGTCACTGATTTCTCCTGCAATGTTTTTCTGTACTAATTCATCGTAATCCATAATTCCTGATTTTTTAGGTTATAAGTCATTGAAAGCCCGGTTGATGGTGCTGGCTATCGGACGGGCCATTTCCTTGCTGTTGTCGGGTTTGGGTGTGCTGGCCAGTTTGACATCTCCCAGTGTCTTTGTGCTGCCTTCCATCCCGAAAATCTTTTGTACGGCTATCAGTGTGTTGGCTTGCACACCCGTTTCACGCATCCGGGTAAGGTCTTCTTGAGTGAGCCGGTACCCTTCTTTCTGTATCTCTTGGATGACATGAAAGTTGTCGGTCTGTGCGGCATCCAACAGACGTGTGGCCTGCCTTTCATGTTCGCCCTGTTCTTCCGGCTTGGTGCCGAACAGCTGGATGACTTCATGGGTTTGCCTTTCATCCAGACCGTGTTCCTTACCGATTCCTTTGATAAACTCTTCACTGGGTTTATATCCTTCCTCTTTGAGCTTCCCGATTTTTTCAAAGTCATGTTTGCCCACCGCTTCCTTAAACTCGGCTTCCATATTGCGCCCCTCTTCGTGTTTTTGCTCTTTTGCAGCTTCTATGTTGGCCGCATGGGCTTCCAGTTTGGGGGTCATGGCCTTGATCAGCTCTTGTGCCTTGCCGGGAGTGATACTCTGTATGTTCTGTATCATGACTCCTTTCCTGTCATCCGTCAGTTGGATGTCGGCAATGAAGTAGCCTTCCGGACTGTGCAGCAGCTTGTTCTCCAGTGCATGGCCGTTGGCGAGCAGGTATTTGTCGGCTTTGGTTAACTTGTAGCCGCCATATTCGCTGGTCTGCCCGATGATGTCGGGAATCTTGATTTCCTGGTTGGTGCGCAGGATGACGGAGTTCAGATCCCGGTCAACTTGCAGCAGGATGTCCTTCTTATTTACGGTGATGGGTACGATGTCACCGGCAAGCAGCTGTTCTTTCTCTTTCTTGCCCAACTTCTTTCCCAGCACCTTGTCCGGGATAACCAACGCCTCTTTGCGGTAGAATACGGAGATTCCGTCATCGTTGAAACGGAGCTTCCCCGGTTTGCCGTGTATCTCCATCAAATCAGACATGACACCCTTTTCCAGCTTGGTGCCTTTCCCGTCGAGGATGTTCCCTTGCTTGTAGGCGTATTCATAGAGCGACTGTCCGGTGTAGCATACCTTCAGGCGATGGTCGATGACGGTAAAGCCGTCCTTGTCATGTCCCTTCAGGTTCTCCCACCGCTTGATGCTGATGCCATCCTTCTCCAGCTCGGCGACATATTTAGGATCATTGGCACGTTCCTTGTCAAAAAGGGCGGATACACGTTCTTTTGATTGGTCACGAAGGCTTTCATCGTACTTTGCTCCGGCTTTTTCCCTGATTTCGCTTACGCTCATGCTCAGCTCTTCCCCGTCTTTGCGGAACCGGAAATATCCGTCCCGGTATTCGGTCTGATAGCCCAGTGATTCGGCGATGCCGCCGAACTGTCCCACGTTGTCGAACATATAGGTGTCTAATGCTTCTCTCAGTTTCATGGCTGTGGCTTGTATAAGGGTTCTGCGGAAAGGATGTATTCGTTCAACACGGCCAGCTTGATGTGCCGCCCGCCGTTTCGCTCGTAAATCTCGATCTCGAATACCTTATCATCGGGTATCGTGAATTTGTCGAAACCAAGTATCAGCCGGTTCCGGCTCTTGCCCTTGATTTTCGTATCAAAATCTTTCTGATAGATAGGTTCGATGGTCGTTTCTTGCTGGATGGCGTTCTTGCTCTTCTTTTGGTCACGCTGGAAACATTTGACAAACTCGATGTCGTAGTCGATGTATGATTTGTTTTTCAGGTCAAAGATGAAAAACATGAAGTCCTCATGCACATACAGATTGGCCATTGACAACTCAAACTTGTTCTCGATGACCCCCAGGCTGTAGATGTTGCGCTTCTTGGTGCGCAGCTCTTGGATGCATCTTTCCATTTCCTCGCTGTTCACATCCACATGGGCGGTATATTTGCGCTGGTCATCAAAATTGTAGGTGAATACGGAGGTATTGCCCCGTTTGATGGTGATGTGGTAAGTGTTCATGGCCTTATCCACCACAAACAGGTTGGAATATGCCACGGCATCTTTGGCGGTTGATACTTTCAACTGGTTGTTGTAGGCGGCCAGAGTGAAGGACACCTCGTTGCCGGGCGTTCCGTAAGCGATGTCCTCCGGAAAGAAGAACTCGGCCAGATGGAGGTCGCTGACTTCTGCCTGATAGTCATGGTGCTGCCATTTCCCGTTGTCCTCGTAAATGTTCGGGTACGAATCCGTGCCGCCTTCGGGAAGGTAGCGGATGTGATAGGTGTAAACGCTTCCGTCGATGCAGACTACGGTCAGGTTGGTCTCTTCGGTGAATCCTTCCGCTTGCGCCGAGAGCCTGACGATATGGGGCGCCTCTTCTACCCGGCTGGCCATGACAAGCTCCTGTTCGCCGATGGCGATATCAGATACTTGCACAGGAAATACCAGGTGTTTCACACAGTCGAAAGAGATAAAGATGTCTTTTTGGCTGATGGCTTGTTTCCGGGGAGTGCCGTTTTCCTGAGCGAAGAGCGGCAGACTGCACACAAAGCAGTAAAACAGTAGATAAATATATTTCTTCATGTTGTCGATATGTTAAACGGTTCTTGAAAAAAAGGCGGTGAATACGGTAATGCCCCATAGAAGAAGCAGGGTAATGCCGAAAGAAACGGTCAGCGGACGGATTTCTTTAAAGGCTCGTCCGTTCCGGCGTGATACGTAGATCCGATAGCCGAAAAAGACCGCTGACAGCGCAAGCAGGTAATTGAGAATGTCTATCATAATTTGTCTATCAATGTTTGAAGGGGATGATTTTTCTTGTTCGTTTTCTCTTGTTCCATTTGCTCATAGAGCTTCTGTAACTCCGCTTGCACGGCTTGCCTACGCAACTTCGATTCCTGACTCTCTTCTTGGATATACATTTCGTAGTTGGACTTGAGATGTACCTTCACTTGTGAGAGGCTCATGTTCAAGATTTGCTTGGCTACCTGGGTGGTGGCGTTGACTACGCTGGTCACTTCGCTGGCCATCGTGCCGATGGAAGAGAGCGGCATGTCAATGTTCTGTACAAGACCTTGTTCCATACGCTTGGCTGCACTGGCTTTCAGGTTATTGGGCAGGTTCAAACCTTCCATGGCATCATTGTCGAAGACAACCACCGATACGGGATTGAGGTTGTCTCCTACCTTCAGGTTGCTGACTACCACATCGAGGCGGTTGGCTCCCAAAGTGGCGATACCGTAAAACAGCGTGTTGGCCGGTATCTTCATGCCGGATAGGGTTACGTCCTGAAGCAACCGCATCCGTACCGTACTGCCCGTGACTACGGTCTGGTCGCCGTGGATGCAAGCCCTGAAGAGGTTGCTGTTTCCCGGTGCGGAGGTCGGTTGGCGGCGTACCCGCTTGCCGTTTTCGGCATGGTAGATCGGGCCTTTTTGCATCAGGCTGTCGGCGGATGGATGGCCGGAAGGGTTGGCAGCGGCTTTCTCCGTTTTTCCCTCTTGGTCATAATTGACAATCCGTTCATACATGCGCTTGCGGTATTTGTCGGATTCTTCCAGTTCCTTGCGGATGCGTGAGTTCTTCTTGGCTTCCCGGATAATCTCGTTGAGCGCCTGCTCGTCCTCCAGTCCGTCCAGTTGGCTTTCCAGCTGATGAGAGAAGCGTCCGTTCCGGCCACCTCCGTATTCTGCCATGACTTCGCTGTACGGATCGTTCTGCATACGGCGGATGCGCTCCAGTGTGGCACGGTCATACCGCTCCTGCTGGTTTTGCAGCTCGAAGTAAAAATCAGATCCTTTGACCTGAGACTCTTTCAGGATGCGTGCCTTCTCCTGCTCTTCCAGTTTGTCCTGCTTATAGGCTTCCATCTTGTCGTTCACCTTGTCGGCCATTTCCGACTGTGGTTCCAAAAAGGCTTGCGAGGCGGCCTGTCTGTCACTCCCTGACGGCACGTTCCCGTCCTCACGGATGAAGAATACATAAAGGAAGAGGATGCCCAGGATTACCGGGATGGCCATCAACAGCTTGTTCTTGTCTTTGATAAGTTTATTCGGTTCCATGGTCGGTTGGTTTAGAGGTTTCTGACTGGTTTTCATTCTTGCCCGGAGAAGCTGCCTGCGATGTGTTGGTGCCGTTGCTTTCCACGGGTTCGGAATAGCGGACAATCCAATCTTCTATCTTGGCTCCGTGCGCATTTTCCTCGCTGCGGGACAGCATATCATAGATGGTGAACTCCGCTTCGATATTACGTGAGATGCTTCCCCGTGCCCGGTACCCGGTCTGCGTGAAGATTATCTTTCCGGAAACGGGTATCGTTTGTGTGTTAATCTCTACATCCTTGATGCGTACCCCGTAACGGATATTCTTTTGTATGAGTGAGTTCAGCATATTCACATCGTTGTACTCGTTCAACAGCTCCTTCCCCTTGTTGCCTATGAGGTTGAGCGCAAGCGAAATGTTCTTCTCGTAGCTGCTCTCGTCAAAGGCATACCAGTGGGTTACGAAGGTCTTTACATGGTTCATGTATTCGTATTGCCGCATATCGCTGGCAGACAGGCTGCTTGCCTCATAGACTTCTCCCTGCCTGTCGATGACGAGAGCCTGGCCGTATGCTTTTTCTATTTTGTTGATAAGGAAGATGATACTGCTGGCAAAAGCGATAGTCAGAATGATGCAGTACCCGGCTGAAAGCCGGATAGTCAGCTTGACCGCATCATCTGCTCCTTTGAATTTCATCAGATTCATAGTTCTATTTTTTATTGTTGTCGTTTATGAAACTTGCCCCGATAGAGGCGGCACCGCCTACGTTGGTCAGCTTGCCGCCTGCCGCTGCGCCTCCCATCAGGGCGATGGTGGCCGCCGTGGTGACGATTGACACGGTTTTCGAAATGATTTTCCCGGCATCGCTGTGTCCTACGATTTTGGAGGATAGCCAGAAACAGCTGCAATAAGCACCAATCAGGGCGAGATCCATTCCTAAATATTGTATCTGCTGCGTAGCTGCGTCCACCATGTCGGCACTTTCCGTATAGATGGCCTTGAAGGTCTGCCATATGATTTGGTTCAGAATATTGATGACGGTGAATACCATACAGGCGGAGCAGAGCGTACCGAACCAGATACTCAACTGTTTCTGAAAGACCGGCAACATGCTTACGGCAAAGACAAACGGGCCGAGAATGACCAGTAGCTTGACAATGACCACGCCGATACCCAAGATGACTACTTGTATGATTCCTACCAATAGGGCGGAAATGCCATGAAGCACAAGGGTGGCGAGGTTGGCGGGGTTGAGCAGCTGCACAATCTTCTCCACGCTGGAGCGTACACCGGTCATTTCGTCCTCTTCCATCTTTTTATCCAGTTCGTGCTGCATGGCGCCGGTGCTGTCTTCTCCGGCTGCTACCTCCGACTGGAGGCTGTGTTTGTCGTATTCGGCAATCATCTCTCCTTGTTCGATGGCTGATTGTGCCATGAACTGGGCAAATTCCTGCGCACGCTCGGAGGTCAGCGAGGTGGCTTCGTTGATTACTTCCATCGTGCCTACGATGGTTTGGGCGATGGGGGTGTATATGCTTAGGCAGAAGAACAGTACCAGGCAACGGGCGATTTCCATCATGTCGGGAAATTTGTCCTCATTCGGGCTTAACAGCTGGCTGGCTCCGTGATAGAGATAGTTGTATGCTAGGTTGCAGATAAAGCAGATGACACCAACACCGAAGGCGATGACTGTCATTTGCGAAACGAGTTCCATCGTCAGACCGTCCGTGATCTGAAGTCCCCAGAGAAAATTATCTTGATTCATAACGCTTTAATTGGTGTGTCGTGTGAAAGCGGCCAACCGTCCCTGGTAATAGGTCTTCCGGTTATGCCCCTTCATGGATTTGTAAATGACCGTGGAACGCACGGATTCGTTAAACTCACGCATCTCTTCGGCGGCTTTTTCCACCGATTCCTTCACCTGCTCGATAAAGGACATGCGCCCTTCCGAGTTCATCGAGAAGTAACTGGTCACGGTGGCCACCTTGAACAGCAGGTCGGTACTCAGGCTCAGATTGACGGTCACACGCTGAAAGTTGAGAAATTTCAGGCAGTGGTAATTCGATCCTACGTTCAGGTAAAAGCTGTAGTCGCTGCTCAGGCAGGCTACGTCGTCCAGCAGGTCGGCAAGCTCTTTCAATGATTTGAGTTCCTTCAACTGGTCGATCTTTTGCAGGCCGAGCCGCAGTTCCTGGGCATCGATCATTTCATTGATTTGTGTAACCCATTTCTTGACATTGGCGATCCATTCCGTTGAGTTCAGCAGGGTGTGGCCGGGATCATGCACGACGAACTGGGCATGAACACTGCCGGTTCCCATCAGCCCTATCGAGGCGGCAAGTCCGAGTATGAGAATGATTCTTTTCATGACGGTTATTTGTTGGTGATGAATAATAGGGTGAATATGACACATACCAGCCAGGCTGTCAGATAGCTCTTGGCATTTTCCTTTTTCGTGGCGAGTGCCCATACCACGAAAATGAGCGCAACGCCCAAAAGTGCGGCGGCAATGCTTCCGGCAAGATTGTATGCGCTGCCGTTGAAGTCGGTTGACCAGCCTAGAAGGGCGGTCAGCCCTTGGGTGGCGTCATCCATACTTTTTCCTCCTTTCCTCCAGATAGCGGTTGATGGCCGTATAGGTCGAGCCGCTTTCGTTGAACAACTGCTTCAGTCGTACTACTGTCGCCTGGCGCGAATCGAAGGCTACGGCGGCGAAGTCGGACACCTCGTTGCGGAAGATGAAGGCATCGTTCGACATCTTGATGAAAAACTCTCTCCAGCGTTCCGTGCGCTGCAACGACTCGATCATATAGGCCTCTTCGTCCGTGATGGAAAGCACGGCTTTCACTTCCGGCAGGTTCTGCCGGTGTTCTGAATGGTCGAGGATAATCTTGGTCGCGCAGTTGATGATGATGGAGTCCTTGATACTGGACGGCATGTTTTTCAAAAACAGGATGTTCTGTGCGGCCAGCGTGATGCTTCCCTCCTTTTTACGGAAGGTTCGGTACAGGTAGGCGATGAAGTCTCCGAATTTCTCGTCTTGCAGGAAGTCGAGTGCTTCGTCGATGATTAGCTCTTTGGCAAACCCCTGGCGTTTCTTGATTTTATCCACGATCATTTGCAGGGTGATGATGGCAACGAGTGGAAAGTACTCTTTCTTAGAGGCATCTTCCATATCGAAGGCTATCAGCCGGTCATGCACGATATCCACGTTCTCGGTAGCGTTCAGCAGGAATGACAGCTCTCCGTCCGTATAGGGTTCCAGTAAAAGCAACAGCTCCTCTATCTCGAATTTCTGTTTCTCAAACTCGGTCATCCGTTTGCTGAACACTTCCTTCAGATAAGCCCGGTAAGTTATCAGCGTCGGGAAGATACGCTCATGCTTCTCTCCTATTGAAGAATTGTTCACATAGTCGTAAAATCCGATGACGGATTTCCTGAGAATGGCGTTTTCGGCAGGCAGCATGGGTTCACGTACCTTCCAAATGTAGCTGATAATGGCGACGATGGTCTTTATCTGGTCATCGGCAGACTCGGCATCCGTGGTGTCGATGTACAGGTATTTGCCGTTCTTGTCACGGTCACACAAGAAGGGGTTGAACGCAAATTTCTTCTGCTCGGTAGAGTCGAAGTATTTGCCCCGGTTCAAGGCTATCATCGAGCGGTAAGAGCCGCCGATGTCAATGATCATCACATCCCGGCCCAGCTCATAGCTTTGCAGGATGTAATTGTTCAGCCAGAAAGATTTACCGGAACCGGACGGGCCGATAACGATGCGGTTCTTGTTGTTCAGCGCCGGATAATCCCAGAGGTTTATCTTGGCGGGAGTACCGAAACGGTCATGGTAGATATGCCCTTTCTCGTCCGAAAGGTACATCCCCTCTTTTTGCAGATAGCAGATGGCCTGCTTGGTCGTGTTGACGAAGCCCCGGTAATTGGCCCTGGCATTGCCGGGTATGTTGCAGAAGAACAGGTTGCACAGCTCGGCGTTCTCCACATAGCACGAACTTTGGTTCATAAAGCTGAAGCCTTGCTGTACCAGTGCGGTTTTCCGCATGAGCGAGGTGCGGTCTGTATCGTTCAGCACGACATTGAAGGCGGTATAGGCGGTCTGGTAGTCGAACTGGGTAATCTCATCGCAGAAGGCTGCCTGCTCGCGTTGCTTCTCTGCCGCCGGAGGGTAGAAGTTGGTGATGTAGTTCAGCGCGTCTTTCTCCGCACCGATGGCCGTTACGGTGGCATCTGGATCGGTTATCTCTATCACGATGTTTACGATGTGGTTGAACGGCAGGCCAAGTCCTACGGGGTACAGCATCGAGCATTTGCTCCGTATGCTGTCCGGTATCTCTATGTTTCCCCCGTATGCCTTCGACTTGCCGGTGTGCGGCACGGCCAGTTCCTGAAGATGCTCGCCTTCGTTGGTCAGCGAAAGGATGGAAACGTGCTGCTGCCCTATTTTCATGCTTCCGCTTTCACTGACAGCCATAGGGTTGACGCTCTTCTGCGTGGCATCGTTTTCCGGTGTCTCGTAAGAGAGGTTGACGTAGTCGTAGATGGCGTTGTTCAGTTCCGTATCATCCATCTTGCGTATCTCAAACTGCTGGATGGACGACAAACCGTTCTCAAAGTTCATCAGAAAGGCTTCCATTTCTGTCAGCCGTTGCTGATATTCCTTATAAGGTTGCTTGAACGGGTAGTGCAGCTTTCGCATCAGCGAGGTGCCCGATGCGCTTTTGCGTATCTTACCGTTTCGGCTGCCGTTCGTGAACGTCACATACAGGTTGGTGTAACTGTTCAGTATCTCCTTGCCGTTGAAATGACGGTTGTTCTCCGCTATCAGGGCATTGGAAGAGTATTCTGCATGATGGTATCGCCCCGTATAGTAGAAATTCTGCTGATGGATGACCGTGCCTGCCGGAAGCAGCTTCAAAAGAGCCTCCAACCGCTCATGGATGTATTGCGCCTCGCTTTCCGACAAGGTGAACACTTCGGGCAGAAGCAGCCGGTAGCCGACGGTGATGTCACCGTTCCCGTTGATGACGGCGTTCTCCGTGATGGTCTGGATAGGCAAGACACTTTCCAGATCCACGGATTTGTCCTTCACCTCTATCTCTGTCTGCCGGATATACAGCAGAGCAATCAGCAGGCACAGCGCACAGATTAGCAGGGATATGAGTATGATGATTCCTATCATGGTTGCTGTTTTAGGATGAATTTGAAAATCTGCCGTTTGTCCGTTATCTGCCGGGGGGTGGCGTTCTTGATCCGGAGGCCGGTCAGGTAGTCCGGGTTACCGGCCTTGTGTTCCTTTTTCAAGGTTTGGAACAGCAGACCGGATAGAAACAGAATGGCGGAAATGATTCCGATGATGAGTATCGGGTGCAGCTGCTTGAATATGCTCACGATGATGATGATGGCCGTCAGCAGCATGAAGATGGCGAACTGTCCCGATGACAGACCGAAGAACTTGATCGGCTTGTTGATTTTACGCATGGTTCTCATGGCTCTTCGTTTTTAGATAATCAGGAAGGCTACCATGATGACTACCACGGCGATGATCCAGCCGAGCAGGTATTCCTTGGCATGGGGATTGTTCGTGGCAAGCGAATAGATGACAAAGACCAGAGCGATGCCGAGTACCGCCGCCAAAATGTATTTGGCTACGTCCAGAATGGTGTCCGCACCCTCTTTGGCTTTGTCTGTCACTTCGGATAGGCTGTTAATCTTCAGGCCGCTTTGTGCCTCCGCCACTTGTGCCGTTCCCAACAGCGTGAAGAATATGAGAAAGGTGAAGATAACCTTTCCATAGCGGTTAATGACTTGGTTCGCTTTTTCTCTTACATTTTCGATTGCTTTCATTTTGTTCCTATTTTTTAATTAAACATGAATCGTTTTCAGTCTCTCCCATTGCACATCCTTATACTTGATGGATATGGGCTCTTCTTTCGGCTGTTCCGGCAGTGGTTTGCCTGAGTAGTAGTAGGCTCTTCCATGCAGGTACATATCGGCTATCTCGGCAGCCAATTCCTCTTCTTCCAGCTCAGGCTGAAATACCACGCAGATGACCGGACAGGCTCTCTCCTGCCCTTCCTTGCGCACCGCCTCCCTTATCGGCTTCTCTTTCTCCTTTCCGGAAGAAAGTGCTTTCTTCTTTTTCCGAAAGTAAAAGTGAAGCGTGACACAGGCGAGTATGGCAACCAGTATCAAATCCACTACGTTCATAAGAGTTGCCAGATAATGAGCCAAGTGACCAATGCCGTGATATAGGTGATGATGGCCTCTTTGGTGCGCTCGTGGTTGCTTATCAGCTTTTTAAGTACCGCTAGTCCGGCACATAGAAAGCCTACCCCTATCAGCATGGCGCCTATTTCACGGTATAAGGAGATCAGGCCGGATACATTTGTATCGGCTAACAATATGATAATAAGCATGGTGATATGATTTGTCGGTTAGTAGAGCAGTATCTTTATTCCTACGTTCCAGACAGTGTTCCACTTGTCAATGGATAGGGGATTCCAATGTTGTTGTATGCGGGCAAGCAATGCCGTTCGGGGCAGGATGAATACTTCCAGTTCCGTTTCCAGTTTCGGGCCGATGATGAAGTTGTATTCCTTATCGGGGTGGCGGACGTATTCTGTACCGATGAATCCTCCCAGGCCGATGCCCCAGTAAACGGATTTCAGGTTGCAGGCCAGGGTTCTGTAATAACCGCCGTCCACAAAAAAGTCCTTACCCTTGTCATGTATCGTTTCGGGAATCGTTTCTTCCGGGTTCAAGGTAGAGACTTGCGGTAGGTTGGCTGTATATTCGTAAGGTTTCTCAAAATAGCTAAACCCGGCTTTCCAATAGCTTGTCCGGTTGATGTATCTGGAAAAGGACAGGTTGTAATAGTTGCCTGCATTGCCGAACAGGTTAGTGCCGTAGTTCAATTCAAGTGCCGGGATGTTCTCATAATGGCGTTGCGCAAAAGCGCTTACGGTGCATAACAGCAGGCTAAGGCTGATAGCAGTCAGTCTGATGTGTTCCATGGGAATTACTCTTTAGGTTATTAATGTTATATATTTTTCTATTTGTCTCATACGGTGTTTCCAATTTACGCGGATTCCTGTCGGCAGAACCGAATCAAGGTGCTTATCGCGTTGTTTTCGCTCCAAACATATAGATTATATACGGGAGGACAAATTTTATGAAGGGCTTTTAAAGGGCCTTTCGTGTTTATTTAATGTGCATTAAAAAATACATGTGCCGTAAACCGGCAGGTGTGGAATAATTCTACAGAAAAAAGCCGGATAGGATTAGTTGTGTAAAACTGTCCTGCCCGGCTTATAGGGTTTGGTTTATATGCGCTTTCGGATGTTGCTCAATGCTTGTGGCGTGATGCCGATATAACTTGCTATGTCTTTTAAGGGTATTGAACGTAACAGCCATTTTTCATTGGCCAAAAGCGCTTTGTAACGCGCTTCGGCATCCAGTGTGTAAAACTCCTCTTCCCTTATTATTTTGCGGTTGATGGATCTTACCAAATGTATTCTGGCCAGCTTGTTGAAATTGATGGATAACTCATATAGCTGATGAAGATCTTTTTTGGGCAATCTCCAGATCTTGCATGGCTCCAATGCCTTGATATTGTAGTGGGCATGGTGTTCTTCATGTGAAAGGAAAAAATTGATGAACTCTTTGGCTTGGATAAACCGTGCTGAAATCTCTCTATTCTCTTTGTCCGGAAACCATAACCGGACGATGCCGGATTCCAGATAATAGAGGTAGCATACTTCCTCGCCCCTGGTGACGAGGTGTTCTCCCTTTTTGATATGGATAAGCTCGAAATGAGCATCAAGATACGCCTTTTCTTCGTCTGTCATCCGCACGTGAAGATGGGCGCCCATTACCATGAGCGTCTCATCTATCAGGGTGGCAATTGTTTGAACCATTGAATTTGTTTTATGTTTATATAAGGGTACGGAAACGTACCCTCTAACATGGACGTGGCGTTCCAACAACAAAGGCACGCCCCGTACCAGTTTCATACTGGTACAGGCATGCGCCTGTTGTTGTTAATTCCTTAACGATAGATGCCACTCTTTTGTTAGACAGACGGACGTATGTAAAAAGCGGGCTGCCAATTTTCTGACAATCCGCTGCAAAGATACTATTTTATGGTTTTTGTTCCAACTTTTAGGGATTTAAGTTGACGGCAAGGTCTTCTGGACGAATGCCTACTACCTTTATATAGATATCCCGGTAGATGTTCTCCTTAATCTCCTTGTCCTCTTCAGAATAAAGCCATGCGGTAAATTCATGATAATATTCGCCGGTTCCCAATTTAAAGAAATCCTTATATTGATAATGTCTGCTCACGGGAATGCCTTTCTTGTTTAACAAGAAGCATGATTTAAGCGCATCGTGATATTGCGAGGTCAGTATCGCCTTTATCTTTTCGTCGAAATATTCCAATGTTTCCTGGTCAAAGAAAAACTGTACGGTGTAGGGCCACTTCTCCCCTTTTCCTTTGATGTACTGGTATTGGAATTTGGTTCTCTCCAGCTTTTTGTTGATACCGTTTAAGATGCTGGTCACCTTCTTCTTCCGGTCATGGTTGTCCTTTACCGTTACATCAAATTCCTTGGCAAGTTGGTCAACCGTAACGGTGAAATAAGGTGCTTGTCCTTGGTCAATCTTATACTTGATCAGGTAAATCATTTTCGCCAGGTTCAGATAAAACTTGCGGTAGCCTTTGCGGTTGGGCAGGTTACGGTAGTCTTTCAGTTCCAGCAGATTGTATTCGGTAAGCAAAGTATTCATCAGATCTTTGCTCAGATGCACGTTGTAATTCCGCTTGGTGCGCTTTTTCGTGCCGAAGTTATCCTTTATCTCAAAGCGGTCCAGTATTTGAATGAACTTATATTGCGTCTTGCCGTTCATGGCGTATGCTACACTGAGGTTGGATGTCCCTAAACGGTATAACGCCGCTTCAAAGGTGTTCTCTATCGGATGCTCTATCTTTTGGCCGTTCTGTTCGGTGATATATACCGGACGTTGGTTGCTGAACAGGAAATCAAGCTGCTTCTCGGTCAGTTTTCGTTGCAACTTGGTTCGTTCATACCCCATGACCTCACAAAAATCGTTGATGGAGAACCAGCAGTCGCCGAACAGATCTTTCATTTGTGAAGATGCCACGTAAATGATAATGTCAGACATGACAGTGCCGCCTGCATCAAATAGAACTTCCAATACTTTCGTGTTGGAAGACTCGCTGAGAGTCCTGGGGACTCTGCTCAACTCTTTTTGTGTATTACTTTCCTTCATAGGCGGACACTTGTTGTTTACTGATGCAAAGATACGTTTTTTTACGGAGATAGTGAATCTAACTCCCTATAAATGAAGATTCCAAAGCATTTTTTTCGTGCTGTTTCTTGATTTAGTTGTGTAAAAGTGTCCCGACTACGGCTGTTTCCGATCCCCCAGTTGTGTAAAAGTGTCCCGAATGGCCGGTTTAGTTGTGCAGAAGTGTCCCGGATTCCTGATTTAGTTGTGTAAAAGTGTCCCGAATGCAGATTCTAGTTGTGTAAAAGTATCCCGACTTTCCTGTTCAGTTGTGCAGAAGTGTCCCGAATAGTCGGTTAGTTGTGCAGAAGTGTCCCGGTTACGAGAAGATGCCAGTAAGTGCTAACTTGCAATAATATAGTTGATTATACGGAAAACCTCCCTTATTAGTTGTGTAAAAGTGTCCCACAAATACTTAAATCCCTAAAAACCTAAATAAAACGAAGAAATGATTTTGTTACCGTATTCTTACTTTCGGAAAAAATTTTGAGGTGGAAACAAGTAGAGGTTTGAATTCTTTAACATATTGTCCAGGATAATAGGCAAAGGGATTTTTCCGCAGTTGTGTAAAAGTGTCCCGGTTCAATGCCGGCCTTCACTAAAACGGTGTGCAAAAATAACGCCTGCCCGACGGATGCAGTCGAACAGGCGTATATATTTTTCCGAAAGTAGAATCAGATGCTCATATACTTCTTCAGTATCGCTTGAATCTCCTTGTTATGGCTGGTCAATATGTCTTCAAGAATGTTGTTTGCGATGTTGTGCATTCCTAATCCAGTGGCCATAGCAATCTGCTTCAGCTTTCTGTGGGTTTCGCTGGATATCCGGATTACTTCGGTGTTCTTTAATTTTCGCTCTTCCAGATATTCCGAGAATTTTTTTCCGCAGACTTTGCTTTCTTCTGTTTTTGGAGAAGACTGCACGGAAGGTTTGGATTCCGGCTTTTCCATTTGTTCCGGCTGAGGTTCTTGGACGGTTTCTTTGACTGGAGCCGATTCTTTCACCTCTTCATGGATGGGGTGCTCAATCGCAGGTTGGGGGATAGTGCTTTCCGCAACACTTCCGATCTGCTGGATTTCCTGCTCTTTCTTACTGGCGCTTTGCAGCAAGAGTTTTCTCATGGCGGCTGATGATGTCCTTTCTTTGTTGGTTGCCATAGCTTTATTCTCCTATATGGTTACAGATTAATTCCAATACCTCTTCACAGAAAGCATCACAGGGATGATGGTACGCTTTACTCAGCGTACTTAAATTGCGTTGATAGTCAACCCTTGAATCCTTGATGTAGTTTTGCATCAACTCGAAAGGCAAGGTTTTTTTATTTTTCAAAATTTCTTTGAACTCCAGCACATTCGGAAGAACACGGTTCATAACACCACGCACGGTAGTCTTTTTACCAATCTTTCGACGGCTTTCGATAATCCCTTCATAGATGTTATAGTAAAAGGTCAATGTAGGTCTTAAATCGGTCTGGTTCGGTTCGAAGGGAATGATGATCACGTCAACGAAGTGCAGCGTTTCAACTACACCGTTTTGTTTCAGGTTACCCGGAAAATCGACAAGTATAATGTCGTAATTGTCCTGAAGGAAATCCAGTTGGTTGATGAACTCTGAGGAAGAGATATTGATAACCTCATATTCTTCTTCCTTTTTCATGATTCCGTCCTCGGCTTCGTCCTCACGTAATTTTCCGATAGTGTTCTGCATGTCGTCGATATCCACCACGGCAATGGATAAGCCCCCCTCTTCGTTTGACTGCGAATGAATATAACCTGCAAACAAAGCTGTCAGCGTAGACTTCCCTACCCCGCCCTTGGGATTCTCAAAAGCTACGACTACTCCTGGTAATATTTGTCCCATAATGTACGTTTTTAAGTATGTGCGCAAATATATAAATAATAAATTAAATAATTGCATACTTTTATAATTAATTTATTATACACTTTTTTACTTAATTGTATAAGTAATTACATATATAAATATAAATATAAATATGTACATACTTAATCTTATAATTAAGTATGTATGTTCATACTTTGTAATAATATAATTAGTAATTATGTATTTTGTAACTAATGGCTTTCCGTTCGCCTGTTACAATGTGCGTAGTTACTTTGTAACAAAGTGAGCGGTTAATCTGGATTAAGAAATCAAGACTTTTGTCTGGTTTTGTTTCACAGCTGAGTATTATTGTATATCTTTGCTAATGCAAGGTATGTTTTTGTGGGTACAAAAAACCTTGCGACAGCCGAGCTGCCGACCAATGTTCGTTACACTCACATACTCTGTATATATGAAAGAGAATCGAGATATAAGTATAAAGATCCGCTTGACGGAAGCCGAGAAAGAACAGCTTCTTCAACGTTCAAAGGAAGAGGGAAAATCCCTTTCTTCCTTTATCAGAGAGTCTGCCTTGAAAGGCAGAAGCATATCGAAAACCGATGTGCAAATGATATATGAACTTCGTAAAATAGGAGCCAATATCAACCAGCTTGCCAAACATATCAATACGCTTCCGTCCGATGAAAATATATTGTATTCATTGGATCGGATTAACCAATACCTTTCGGATGTAGAAACCATTAACCGGAAATTGTTATGATAGCCGAGATACAACCTTCTTTCTCATCCCACCTGTCCATGAGCCGGAAAATTGAATACCAGCTTTCCAAGGTCAAGGAAGGAAACGGAAAAGTGCTTTACACCTCCACTGGTGACGAACTGGCCGCCATGCCAGCCTACATGAAACTTATCTCCCAGTTGAATGACCGGGTGAAACTACCTTATGCGGAATTTATTCTGAGCCTCTATCCGGGAGAAAGCCTTTCCGATGAACAGTGGCTTTCTCTTGCCGGGGAATATATCGAGAGGATGGGGTACGGAAAGTCCTGTTATGCCGTTGTCCTAAATACCGACAAGGCACACAGCCATGTGCATGTGCTGCTGACCACAATTGATGAAGAAGGCAAAAGCATTCCTTCCGGAAATAATTACAGCCGTTCCGAAAAGATCTCAAGGGAACTGGAGCAGAAGTACGGTCTGTTGCCTTTGGAAAGGGAAGGAGGCAAGAGAACCACGTTGGGAGAGGCGCAATACCGTAACTATTATTTCGATGCGGCCTTGAAGAAAGCCATGCGTAGTTATAATTACAAGGATAAGGTATCGGCTGTCCTGGAACAATCCGATACATACCGGTCTTTGAATAAACCCTTGCAAGAAATAAAATTGGCCAATGAAGAATGGCGTGTCCTATTGGGGGATGAAAGCTATGACAACCTTTTCGCATTGCTGGAAAAAGGAGGTTTTTTCAACCCCTTGTTCAAGGATGAACTGTTACAACAGCTTGACCGCATCTACTCTTTTTCCGAAAGTACATCCGATTTCCGAAGGAACCTGGAACAAGAAGGATTGTATATGCGTCTGGTCACCAAGAAGGACAAATCCTATTATGTCTATGGCATCAAGGATTCAGGCTTTTACCTGAAGGACGTTTCACTTCCTCAGAAATATCGTTTTGGTAATATTCGTTTTGATGGCCGGGGCATGAGCGCCGATGAACAGAAGCATTATCTCTATGACCATGTGTTTAAGGCATTGAACGCTTCTTTAGGCTATGAGGATTTTAAGAAAAGGTTGGCGGAAGAATCGATCCGTGTGACGGAACATGTAAACAGCAAAGGCGCATACGGGATTTCCTTTTATATGGAAAACGTGGAAAATGCTCATGTCTTTAAAGGTGCGGATCTTTCCCGTAAGCTCACTTATCAGAATATCCAGAAGCATTTCGATGGTGTGGCTGTCGGTCTCTCGCCACATATCGATAGGGTAGGGGAGTTCCGTGAGCGGGTGGATCGTGAGGCTTTCTATATGCAGGGTGGGGGAGTTATGGCCATTCCGGAACTTGACATTACCGGCAGCGGGAAGAAGTCGCAAGAGGATGATCTCATACCGTCCAAAAAGAAACGGAAACGCAAGAGTGGTCCCGATTTCTCATTATGATGAATACTAACTTAATATATTTGCTTTATGAATTATCAGACCGTTTTACAGAATTATCATCCCACTGAACAGGGGGATTTCATGTTGAGATATGAGATAGGTGGCCGGGGATATGTCGTTTACTCACCGGAGAAGGATGCGTTGTCTTGTATTGAATTACATGGCTTTTCCGAGCTTACTCCTTGGCAATTGGCTTTTGTTCTTTCCTTGGATATGCAGCAGATGAAAGAACAGGACGAGCTTTCTCTCTTCGTATGTTGTAAGCGAGAAAAGCTCTTGTCTTATCTTTTCGATGTGGAGGAAAGCGAAACCGTCTTGAAGACAAAGCACGTGTCCGGTTGGCAGGGCTATCTGATGATGGATATCCATAAGCCGGACAGGGTACGGAACGTGTTCCAGTTCCATCCGGAAACGAAAGAAGCCCGTTTGGTCTTTGATAACCGTTTATGTGTCGCTTCCCTTCGTGAGAAAGAAAAAGGAAAGCTCATCCATCTCTGTTGGAGTCCTTCTGTCTTTGCTGCCATCGATAAGGGAGGAGAGCGTACCGCACCGGCTTATCTGTTGGCTTCTGATGCTGCCTTGTTGCATGGGTATGCCATGAAACAGATTGCGGAATGCTTTGCCGGTACACCGGTTGAAGAACGGGTTATCGGTATTCATGTAGGGGATAATGTCTATGAGGCCTTGTCTTTTGTGTGCTATTACGTCCGTAACGTGCAGGATGAATATTTGGTTATTCCTGAGCGGAAAGATGGGATGGTGATTCTTGAAACCCCGAAATGGAATCCGATACGCCAGGCTAACTTCGTGGCTTCACTGAACAAGATGGCGGTTGACCAGGCGAAGAAACGCTATCCGGAAATGGAGGTTCCGAATGAACGGCCATTCACGTGCCTCTCTTTTGCCCGGAAGTCTTTCGTCTATTTCCCGGATCTGAAGGTGTATCAGGAGGTGTTCTTGAAGATGTATTTGGGGTTGGTGAGGTTACAGGAGGTGCATTTGCTGGGGTAAGGAACAATTGCAGTGCTGCTTATAAAATAGTGGCACTACTATTGTTAGAGTACTTCTATCATTCCTTTGGTTACGGCATCGGCCAGTAGTCTTTTTACAATCCTGCCACTGGGAGGATTGGTTATCCCAAGCGTTATCTCAACCCTGTTTGATAGAGGATGATAGTGCAGGTATTGGAGGATTTTCATACAGGTACAATTCGCATTGATAAAAATGAAAGCGTCACCGTCCCGTACATTCTTTCCCATCTGGTTGGTCACGATGCCGCTAAGCGTATAAAAACTCTTACGCATGTCTGTCGGATACGGGTAAAGATAATATCTGTTGGATTCATTCAAAGAAAACATAGGCTAACGGTTTGAATTCAAAAATATCAGGGTTTGCAATACCTCCGGTGACAAAGGGCTGTTCAAGCGGACTGTAACGCCATTGGGATAGGAGATCTCACATAGCGGCTGGGGAATTGGCGACGGGCTGACCGGAGGGGCAGACAGCAGGGATTTCTCCTTATGGGGAAGACTGACCTGGCCCTTACTGTTTACCTTTACCGGGATAAAGCCGCCTTTGCGCAACAGCTTGGAACGCCACTCGTAGAAACGTTTGGGACGAATACATTCATTCGAACAAAAATCCATAACTGACAGTCCGCTCGACTTGAAACGGGAATAAATAGATTCAAAATCTTCCATGGTCCATTGATGTGACATAACAATTGAGCTTTTTTACTTTGATTACAAAAGTAATATCACATTTTTAGAATGAAAGGGGGAGTTTATCGAATGCTTACATTTTTTTGTTTAATTAATATTATATTCTCCAAAATAAATGTTTTGGCGTATTATATGTTTAATAACCAATAAATTAGATAACTGTTTGATTTTGATTATAGTTGGATTTATATTGATATGGCGAAATACTTGGCTATTATATATCAATGTGAATAATGTTGGATTTTATTCTTCTTTTATTTCCGTACTGCCCTTTTCCTTGTTTTCTGCCTCCCCTAATGTACGTTTTTTCATAGCCCCGTCTGAGAGCCTTTGTTTTTGAACGGCAAATTTATTTCGGTGGATGGATACGAAAGAGTTCCGGTCTTCGCCCTTTGTACCGAAAAAAATAACGCCGGACGGCTTCGCTGTCCCCAACATTTTTTGTCGTCCAAAACTTTTCTCAATCCCTCCTTCCTTCTTGTTGTGTGCCGTAAAAAAAGGCTTATAAACTCAGATGGGGCATGAAAGCTCAAAAAAAAAGTCGGCAGAAAGAAAAGGCCATCCCGGAAAGGGGTTTTAAAAAAAGGTCTTTAAATCTAGCTGAAGCATAAAATTAGAAGTTTAACCCTTTAAAAATGTGACATATGATTACAGTGACGGAACAACTAAAGAATGTGTTTGAAGCCAACCCTTTGTACTCAAAAGAGGGGCAGGGGCTTAATGCGGAAGTCATCGCAAGGTTTTTCCTTCCTTTTTCTTCGGTGGTATGGTTGGTAACGGAAGCCGAACAGCAGGAAGACGGTGACTGGCTTTTTTTCGGTTATTGCCATATTCAAGAATGGGAATGGGGTTATGTGCTTCTTTCTCAAATTCAAGAGGTGAATGTTCGTGGGTTGACCGTGCAGCTGGATAAAGGACTGAAAACCGGTATAACGGTAAAAGCTTGCCTGAATTGATTAGAGAATAAACGGAGAGGGAACAACCCCTTTCCGCTTTCCAACCGGAATATTGAACTTAAAAACGGAAGTTATGGTTTACGAGACGAATTGCACGGAAATAACACAGGACAAATGGCGTGAGCTGATGAAGTACGGTAGAAAATGCTCCTATCGGCTGCTTACGGCGAGAATCAAGCGGGAATTGCCGGAATTATACCATGCGCTGGCTCTCCAGTTCTATAATCCTTATGCGGAACAGTGCAGGCAGACACCCACACATTATATATTGGTTCATTCGGCCATTGAATATTTTATCAGAAAACAATAAAGGACAAATGGTTATGAAAACAAAAAAGGTTGATAAAAAGAAAACGCTGGCTTATGCGGTGGCATTTTACTTTACGGATGTTTCCGTAAAGTTCATGATGGGGAATGCGATGTATGAGTATGTACATACCGTTTATGACAGGCGGTATGATAACGGTGGCTTTAATACGCTTGCCGTAGTCTATAATTACAAGAGGATGAAGTACGAGGTATTGGTCGTATCGGACGAGAAGGTAGGTGATAAGGAGATTCATATATTATAAGTTTCACAAACAGGGCTTTTGCCATATAAAAACGGCTTTTGAGATGAAAAAGTTATCGGCTTATACGGTTGCATCCAACTGCACCGACTTGACGGATATACGTGACGGCATCGCTGAAATACATGAAGCGATGAAGACTTGCGTTGAATCCGGGAAACATATCCCTTCATTCTATGTTTCCCGGTTGGCCAAACTGGAAACTAAAAAGAAGAAACTGGAGAAACGGACGCAGGTACACATGACCGTCACCATCCGTTTCTTTATAGATGATGATACCCTTACAATGGCAGTCAGGCATTGCCTTTTCTTCAAGCTGGAACCGACTCGGCAGAATGTGATGAAAGCCATCCGTGATGCGGTTCTTAATAACGGACGTTCCATTCTTGACTTTCCGGAAGCATGGGGAGAAGATCTTATGGATGTGTCTTTCTTTGATGTGGAGAATGCCATGAAGAAGCTGCGTTCCTCATTCGGCCTATAAACTTCATTGCATATTTTTCCGAAAGTAAAGTAACCGTTGGATTTTTGGCCAGCGGTTCTTTTTTCAAAAAAGAACCAAAAACTTTGAATACAATCTTTTTTCATCTTCTAACTTATGTATTCGGAAAAAATTCCATGGCATTCAGAAAAGGGATGATAGCGGTTTGGGGATTATAGGGTAGATTTGTGGGGTAAGCTTACAGAGACAGTTTTTATAGGCAGGTTCCGAAAAGCCTTTGAGAGAGTAGGAGAACATGAGTTATAATATATGGCTATAAGTATAAATGATAGACAATTGATTACACAATTTATTACTAATACTCAGAATTTGAATGTTAATTTACCTACAAATGGTGGAGGGTGTGCTAATTTAGTTAGAGGAATTATAGAACAGGCAACAGGAAAAAGAATTTCAGTTAATCCTTTTGGAGCTTCTTTAGAAAGTATGATACAAAAAATAAATACCTATCATGATTTAGCTAAATGTAATAATGGAGATATATTATATTTTGTGCATCTTCCTAATGCTGCTGTAAATTTACATCAAACTATTCATTATGCAATTTTTTGTAATGTTAATAATGCTGGTGTACAGAAAAATGTTATTGGGATAAATGGATTAGCAGATCTTTCTTTTTCTCCCACAGCTTATCATGGTGTTGTAGCATCTGTAATATCTCCGGGTAATTTTAATGGAGTAGGGCAGGTGATATATGATACTGTAGCATTCCCTAATATTCTTGGTGAATTGTATGTTATTGATTATGAATTGATATAGGAATAAGTTTCTTCGTTATTTTATGGCGTACAGTAGTATAGAAATAGAAAAAAACTGAAAATTGAATAGTAAATTTGTTTGCTCCATGTTACGTTTATTACCGCTTGTAATCGGGCTTTGCGCAGACTTTATGTCCTGAAGGCTTTTTAGTACCCCTTCCATTTGGAAGATTTTGACAGCAGCGATGAAGGTGGTGGAGGATATATCCGGCTGGAGGCTTTTCAGTGTGTTCTCCGATGGCTGATATCCTCTCATCTTCAGTTCCAGAATGGTATTGAAGTCATCATTTCGCATAGCCTTCATGAAAGCCTCCTCTTGTTCGTTGGCAATGTCCGGATTTGGATCGTATGCAGTTGCTTGCCGAACAAGAACAGACTTTTTATTAATGTAATAGTGTCGCTATTCGTCTGTTTTTATCTTCTAGCTAAAGGCAGTAACAACCGTTCCACAAGTTCTTTCTTGTTCTCAACGGGCATCTTGTTTCTGCCTTTGGCAATGACTTCAGCAGCCAAATCGCTTTTACGCCCGGCAATGTATTTCTGTCGCTTTCCGTTTATGAAGGCCTCGATACGGAAATCATGCCGGGTGTTTTCGATGATGTTGATTTCTGATACCAAAAAGCCATCCTCTGTCTCGTAGGGTTCGACAATGGTGGGCAGGTAGTGTTTCATGGTTTTCCCTATGATCGGAGATACCAAACCGGAAAGATGCTCTTCGATGCGGTCTTTCCAATAGTCATCGATTTGATGATTGGTGGCATAATCGTAAAAATGGCTGATGGCAAGGCTGACTTCTTCGATTATCCTTTTCGCATTCTTTATTCCGTTCTGTTTGGCAAATTGCATCAGGTCATCTTCCGTGATGTCGTTATCTTTTCCTGCAATGCTCATGGAGTGTGCGTTTTCGTATGCCGCACCGTCCAAATTGGTGGTGAATGTCATGTCGTAGGCTGGGGTGATGTGCCATGTGCCGTTTCTTTCCATCAGGAAAGAGAAATTCTTGATGTGGTCATCCACATTGCCGCCCATGATATTGAATACCGTCCTACGGTAGAGTTCGGACTGTTCGCTTGCCGGGATGTTCAGTTTTCGGCAGACTTCAAACAAATCCTCATAGCTCGTTGCATCCGGATTCATGGCAGCAAGTGTCTGTGTATGTATCTTCTCTCCGTTTATCCTATCGTAACGCTCCGTCAGGAAGTGATGTTTTCCCTCAATTTGAATGAGTCGGGAAGGCATCATCGTAATCCCGGCTTCCTTTGCCATCTCATAATATACCATTTCCATTTGCGTGAACGGAAAATCGTCCCCTTCTGCAAACTTCAATATGTAGTAGGTATAGCCCTCCGGTAAAGGGACTTGGCCGGAACGTATATCATGTGTCGTTTCATTGATGGCGATGATGGCTTTCGGGTGCTGCCCTCCGGCTGATGTACCTATCTCATAGATACTTTGCAGTTGCAGTGCTTCGTCATCTTGCACGGATATTTCCTCCCGTTCCTCAAAGATACGGCGTGCCAGTTGGTATAAACTCTCTATCTGGAGAGTGGAAGAGGATTCCAATCCAGGAGTGGCCGGGATGAACTCAAAGGCTCCCATTCCCCGTTTCCCGATGAAAGACAGTTTATCTACCGGTGTGAGTTTGCGCTTGGGGATATGGTTTTGTGCCGCCCATTGGTCGAAGACCATGTTACCCCACCGATCAGGCAATGAATCTGCCAAAAACGGTGGGAGACCTTGATAAGTCTTTTCTTTGTTTCCGAGTATGGGCATACCCTTTGCCGCCGGTCCTTTGACAGAAGCGGTCAGTGGGGCGATTTCCACTCCTTTCTTGATGAAATCCGGATGATAGTTGAAGACGGCTCTTTTGTTTCTTTCGTCCCAATAGAGCTTTCCGACTTCTTCTCCCCATAACATAACACTCACAACATTATTTTCCATGTCTTATCCTTTTCGGCTTTTTATTCATTATTCGTTCCATTGTATAGGCTGAAACAGGTATTTCCGGCATCAGATCATCCATCTGTTCCAGACAGTCCACTACTCGTAACAGGGCAAGAAAGTTGCCCATATTGATGTTATAGGCCTTCCCGTTCTCAAACTGGCGTAAGGTGATAAGGCTGACACCGGCTTTCTCGGCAGCCTCTTTTTGGGTGAGCCTATAGGTTAGCCTGTATTCCTTAAATCGTCTGCCCAGTTCCACTATGATTTCCGGATTGGCCATGGCTTGGGTGATGTGATTCGTTGTCATTTTACAAAGGTAAATATATTAATTGTTAAATCAAAATATGATATATAACAATTAATATATTTACTGTTATATTGAATTGTGCGCGATGTAGTTTGTGTGCTAATCCCCCAATTCCATGCTACGTTTATTGCCGCCTGTAATCGGGCTTTGCGCGGGTTTTATGTCCTGAAGGCTTTTTAGCATCCCTTCCATTTGGAAGATTTTGGCGGCAGCGATGAAGGTGGTGGCGGATACATCCGGCTGGAGGCTTTTCAGTGTGTTCTCCGATGGCTGATATCCTCTCATCTTCAGTTTCAGAATGGTATTGAAGTCATCATTTCGCATAGCCTTCATGAAAGCCTGCTCTTGTTCGTTGGCAATGTCCGGCATATGGATCGTATGCAGTTGCTTGCCGAACAAGAGCAGGTTTTCTCCGATAAAATCGGCGTGTTCCGGCTTGACCCCGCAATCCTTGGCAGTCTCATGCCAATGCGATACGGTTTCCTGTATCTCTTCGATAATCTGTTTGTGTTTCCGGATACCCATGTTCTCACCTACCTTTTGCAGATCTTCCATCGTGAAATTGTCTTGTTTGCCGTTGAGTGACAGCTGGTGGCGGTTCGTCCATTTGCCGCCCGGTGTGTATGAGTAGCAGAGGTCGTATGCTGGGGCCAGTTTCCACTTCCCTTGTCTATCCATCAGGAAAGATAAGTTCTTGCTATGGTCGTCATGGTTCCGGCTCATGACGTTGAACACCATTCTTCGGTATAGTTCCTCCTGCTCTGGATAAGGGAGGTTCATCTGCCGCATGATACGGAATATCTCTTCGTATGAATGGCGTTGGTCACGGTCATAGTGGGCAAGCCCGGCCAATGTCTGTACATGGATCTTCTCTCCGTCTTCCATACGGTCAAAACGTCGTGTCATAAAGTGATATGACTCTTTTTCCTGAAGTAACCGGCATTCCATCATATCGATACCGCAGGCTTTTGCCATCCGGTGATAGGCATATTCGATATTTCCTATTCCTTGTGGATTGTCCGTTATCTGCGTGTGTTCGCTGTATTTGCCGCCATCAAATTTCAACAGCCAATACCCGAATCCTTCAGGAGCTTTTACCTGTCCGGAGCGTACCTCTCCGGTAATATCGTTGTAGGCGATGATGGCCTTGGGCTTGGCACCTCCGGCAGATGTTCCCACTTTCAGTATATCCAGAATGTTTCTTCCTTCCTGGCGCAGTTGGACCTGAAAAGCCATTCTGTCCGTGAATACGGATTTGGCAAGCTCAGTCAGTTCCTCGATATGGAGCACTGATGATTCGTTCATGCCGTTGATTGGCGAGGACGGCTCAAACTCCAGTGCGCCCATGCCACGTTTGCCTACATAGCAAAGCCTGTCTAAAGGGGTAATCTCTTCTCCGGACAATCCCTTGCTGGCAAACCATTCATTGATGATCTGGTTTCCGAAAGTGTCCGGCAGTGAATCGGCAAACAGGCCGGGCAACCCCTTGAAACAGTCGGTACGGTTTTCAAGGAACCGGTAGGGGGTGTTCCTGTACTGGCTGATGGGCATGATGATGGGAGAAATGTCAAGACCGGAGCGGATGAACTTCCGTTCATAGTCGAACAAGGCGGCATTGCTTTCCTTTTCCCAATAGAGAGAGCCTACGCTTTCTCCCCATAGCTTTACATCTACTATCAAATCATTCATGGTTATCTTGTTTTAAATGGCGTACACGGTAGCGTTTCTTTCCTTGCAGTTTTTTGAGCTCTATCGGGCTGACCCGGATTTCCGGTACCAGTTGCTCCAGGTTCTCCAGCAGGCCGAGCGAGCGGAGTACGCTGATGAACAACAGCAGCGATACCGATTTGCCCTTCTCGATGTTCGCAACGGTCAAGGGGCTTACACCGGAAGCCGTTGCCAGTTCTTCCTGCGTGATATGCTGCCTGATACGTGTCTCTTTGATGCGCTGGCCGATTCTCATCAGCACAGCTGGATTGCTCATTTCATTCCACATGGTTGTTCCTTTTTTGCAAATATACAAATAATCCATGTAAATATATAGATTAACTTGAATATATGATGTTAATCTATATGAATACAATGATTATAGTTGCTTTATCGGCTGTTTTTTTCTTTGAACTAGGATGAAAACTGACTAAAATCACAATGTGTTGTGAATATGAAAGAGCTAGGAAAGATGATTAAAGAGTGCAGGAAGAGTTTGAAGGTCAATCAGCTGGAACTTCTCCGAACTGGCGGGCGTGGGCATCAATACGCTGGTGGCCATCGAGCGTGGAGAAGGCAATCCTAAATTGGCTACTGCTTTCCATTGGAGTTGATTAAAGTGCGGAAAAATGTATAAGATTGCTTCTATTATCTGTTTATTTTAGTATATTTGTGCTTTAAATAAGTGCGGATAAATGTATTATACGCTGTTTTTACATGTATAAAAATGCTGTTTGTAGATGAAAAGATTTGTTTTGCAACAACTTATAGAATGGAAAAACCGTGAGGATAGAAAACCTCTGATTTTAAATGGTGCCCGACAAGTTGGGAAAACATGGCTGCTCCATGAGTTTGCCAAACTTGAATACAAAAAAGAGGCTTATGTGGTATGCCGTAAGAATAACCTTGCACGCCAGCTTTTTTCTCAGGATTTCAATGTTGACAGAATTTTACGGGGGCTGCGTGCGATGACTTCCGTTGACATTACTCCGGGTGATACGCTTATTATCCTTGATGAGATACAAGATATCCCGGAAGCACTGGAATCTTTGAAGTATTTTAAAGAGGAGGTTCCGGAGTATCATATAGCTGTGGCAGGTTCACTTTTGGGGATATCCCTTCATCAGGATGTGTCTTATCCCGTAGGGAAGGTAAATGTCATCAATATATTTCCTATGAACTTTGAAGAGTTTCTTGTCGCCAAGGGAGAAGAAGAAGCTTGTAAATTGCTTATGAGTGGGGATTTTGAAACGATAAGCCTCCTGCATGACAAATATACGGATCTCCTTCGGCAATATTATTATGTAGGTGGTATGCCGGAAGTTGTACTCAAATATGTAGAAACGGATTCCTTGCTGGAAGTCAGAAGAATACAGTCGGAGATTTTGCAAGGCTATGATCTTGACTTCTCAAAACATGCGCCCAAAGAACAGGTTCCGCGTGTCCGAATGGTATGGAACAGCATTCCTTCCCAATTATTTAAAGAAAACAAGAAATTCATTTACGGAGCTTTGCGAAAAGGTGCCAGAGCCAATGATTTTGAGATGGCCATTCAATGGCTTGTAAATGCCGGGTTGTTGTATAAAGTGCCTCGATGTACCAAACCGGAGCTTCCGCTTGATATTTATGAAGACCTGTCGGCTTTCAAACTCTATATGGTTGATTTGGGGCTTATGGGTGCTATGGTCAAGACAGATCCGGCCCAAGTCTTGATTAAAAACGACATATTTAAGGAATACAAGGGAGGAATGACTGAACAGTATGTATTGCAGCAGATGAAAAGTAAGGGCGTGTCACCGATTTATTACCATAACACAGACAATTCGCGTCTTGAGTTGGATTTTGTTATTCAACGTAATGCCCAAATGGTGCCGATAGAAGTGAAGGCCGAAGGGAATGTCCGGGCCAATTCGTTGACAGCATTACTGGGAAAAAGACCGGAATTGCATGCGGAGAGATTTTCTATGTTGCCTTATAAAGTACAGGGTAATCTTACAAATTTTCCGCTATATGCAATATAGGTGTATCCTTTTCCCATGCCGGTCATACCGTTAGAACTGATTGATAAGTATGATGCGTATGTTGGCCGGTATGTCTATCTTTGTGGCAATGAAAACAGAGAGAGGATTGATTTACGCCTTGTTTTCCGGGACGGAAAGGAGATTGGCACGGATGATCTGAATCTGTATTATAATTGATGTGACGGCTTGGATGTCCCCCGGATGAATGTTCGGGGGATTCTTTTTCTTTTGGGCGTTCCTGTGGGACGGTCAGGCTTTCCGTTGCAAGTCCTCGCCTAAAGGCTGTGGGCTTTACTCTGCAATCCCTAACGCATGGCTGAAAAGTCCTCTTGCCGGTGTTCTTCTTCATACAGCCTCATGCGTTCTTGTAATGCTTCTTTTAAATTGTCGCTTTTTTTCAGTCCGAGTTTGGCACGTATGTTCGCTCGTTGGCTGGTTATGTTTCCGCTACTCCGATGTAATAATTCGCATATTTGGCTGACGGTCTTGTCTTGCAGTATTAAACGGCAGATGTTTAATTCGGACGGGGATAAATTGGGATATATTCTCCTGATTGTATCAAGTTTACTTTTTTCCTTTTTCTGGTATGCGGCAAGGGCTGTAAAAAGATTTTCTTTGGATTGTTCCCCTATTATGCTTAACAGGGAGCTTGTCTTTTCTTCCGGGTTATTCTCGCTTAACAACTCGGCGAACGCGAATAGTTCTTCCTTTTTCATTTGGAGACGTTTCAAAAGCATTTCCTCTTCCTCTTTTAGCAAGTTGCTACTTTTTAGCAAGCTGCTGATATTACTGTGTAAGGATCTTCCTAATAAGGGGATCATGGTGTATATGATGATGATCAAAGGCAGATAACTGTATAGGAACGGTTCGTCGGTGATAAGTGTGCAGATTGTATAGGAAGCTATGGTAAGGGAGGACAATAGGATGGAGATATTACTCATATAGGCACAGATGGAAAGCATGGTAAATAAGAGAGAGATACTAATGTTACTCATTATCAATGCTCTTTGATAACTATATTCATATCCGCTACATATTGAGCAATAAATTATTTCGATAAAAATCTCGATATGTATGGCTATCAGTATAATGGAAAAGGTCGTGGTCAGATTTACTCTCTTTTTAAAATAAGCGAGAGTGCACATAATGATAAACAGGAATAATACGCTGTTAATATAATAAAACTGTTCATTAGGAAATGGAACTGAATATATGTATATGGGTGCGCATAAGGCCAGCATGAGCAGGGATAGATGAAAGACACGTTTTTGTTGATACGTTATTATCATTTCTCTTTCTTTTTTGTCGTAAGTTTGAGTTTTTATTGAACTTAGAAAAGTAGCGGCTTTTGTGCTGATTTTCATGTGTTTTATTGTTTTAAGTGTTATTAAGTATAATGTTTCCTGCAAAAATAACTGTTTTTTTTTTTTTTTTTGTATGTTTAAGTACTTTTCTTTATGATGTTAAGTGTTTTTAATTGTTGTGTAAGCGTGATTGGCTGCTGTGGTAAGTGTTGTAGCTGTTGTGTGGTTGTCTTTTTAAGTATTTATAAGTTTAAAATACTTGTTTTTTGCTTTGGAGGTTGGTTTATAAGTGCATATCTTTAGCGGTTGAAATTCAGGGGGTGTAAAAGCCTGGGTTTGGATTGTCATATTAACAAATGATTAAATGACGAAAAGATGTTTTTTTTATATTAAATGTGTATTGTTCGTGCTCGTGTTGAGTATAAGCGGAGAAATATCCGCTCAGGAGAAGCGTGATTCGGTAAGGATCTATTTTCATCAAGGAAAGGTAAATATAGATACATGTTTACTTGACAATGGGAACGAGATGGAGCGGTTTGCTAAAATCTGTTCCGCATTGAACGACTCCGTCCGTCTTATCAGGAAAATTCAAATAATAGGAGGAGCTTCCCCGGAAGGAGGGGGGCTGTTGAATGGAAGGCTGTCTGAAAAACGAGCAGAGGTTTTGTGGCGGTATATATCACCTTATATAAAGATTCCGGTATTGGAGAAGGATTTTCATTTTTCGGGAAGTGACTGGAACGGACTTATAACGATGGTGAGAGCGGATGTGAATGTTCCGGAGAGGGAGGATGTCCTTCGTTTGTTGGAGAAGATCGTACGTTTGGAAAACCAGGACAGCCCTTATTGGGGGGGAGAACTGAAAAGACTGAAAGGGGGGAGGCCATACTCATATTTGTATAAATTCCATTTTCCGAAACTTCGTTCGTCGATGGTGAAAATATGCTATGATAGTGATCCGATAAATCCCGTCAGAGATACGGTATATATACATACACGTGATACGTTGTGCATCCGTGATACCGTTACCGTCATAGCTCCGGTAAAGAAACGGCCGTTTTGCATGGCGGTGAAAACAAACTTGCTTTATGACGCTGTTTTGATACCTGACATCGGGGTTGAGTTCTGTTTGGGGAAGAACTGGTCTGTGGCCGGGAATTGGATGTATGCCTGGTGGAAAAGTGATCGGAAGCATAATTATTGGCGTATCTATGGGGGAGATGTGGAGTTGCGCCGCTGGTTCGGTCGGAGAGCGGTGGAAAAACCGTTTTCCGGGCATCATGTCGGATTGTACGGGCAGATCGTCACCTATGATTTCGAATTGGGTGGGAAAGGTTACTTGGGGGATAAATGGAGTTACGGGGGAGGCGTGGCTTACGGCTACTCGTTACCTGTGGGACATCGGTTCAATGTGGATTTCACGTTGGGAATCGGCTACCTTGGAGGATCGTACAAGGAGTACATCCCTTTGGACGGTCACTATGTATGGCAGACCACTAAAAACCGCCGCTGGTTCGGCCCGACCAAGGCGGGTATCTCTTTGGTGTGGTTGATCGGGCGGGGGAATTATAGCCGGAAGAAAGGAGGCAGGCAGTGATACGGATACGCTTTAGTCTGGTGTTCATATTTTTATGGATAGGACTGACGGCTTGTGAGCATAAGGATTTATGTTACGATCATCCGCACTTTGCCACGGTGCGGGTAATATTCGACTGGACCAAGATTTCCAATCATGACAAGCCTGAAGGCATGAGGGTCGTATTTTATCCGACCGATGATGAAAGCAACACGTGGATATTTGATTTCCCCGGAGGAGAGGGGGGGGAAGTGGAGCTCCCCGAGAATGATTACCGGGTAATTTGCTTCAACTACGATACCGACGGGATGGTTTGGAAAGGAAACGGCAGTTACACGCTTTTTACTGCCGATACGCGTGATGTTCGGTCACCGGATAACCGGACAATGGCTGTCACCCCACCCTGGCTGTGTGGCGACCATATAGACGGAGTTATCCTCAAGGACATTCCGGGAGGAAGCGCGGAGATAGTACGGCTAACTCCCGTAAACATGGTATGTCACTACACGTATGAGGTGAACGGTCTTCGGGGACTGGATAGGGTGGCGGATTTGCGGGCCGCTCTTTCCGGCATGTCCGGCTCGCTTAACATGTCCGGCGACAGTTTGCCCGCCGGTCTTTCGGAGAGCCTGCTCTTTGATGGAATGGTTTCACGGAATCAGATTATAGGCGGATTCTATACGTTTGGACATTCCGCACTTGAAGGAGAGCCCAATGTTTTCCGGCTGTATCTCAAGAACCGTTCCGGCAGCATGTCTGTATTGGAACAGGACGTGAGCGACCAAGTGCATGATGTCCCGGTAGCGGGGCATGTCGGTGATGTGCATCTGGTGTTGAATTTTGATTATGAGGTACCATTCGAGCCGGGAAGTGACGGTGCGGGATTTGATGTGGACGTTGATGATTGGGATGATGTGAATGTGGATATAGTGTTATAAACGGATATTTGAGTTTTCAGTGCGGATTGGATGCCGGGTAAACGCTATGTCAACTATTAAGTAATCGAGTTTATTAATTATATGTATCAATTTAATTTATTTTTATTTATGAAAAAAAGTACAGTAATGCTTTGGGCAATCTTTGGAGCACTACTCATGGGTTGCTCAGACGAGGAGATTGCGAATGTGGAAACCTCCTCACGAAATGCGATTGGTTTTAACGTGTTAAGTAATGCGGCGGAAACGAGGGCTACCCCTACTACCAACACCAACTTGAAGAACACCGATTTCGACGTGTTCGCTTTTACGGCGGATGGTACTGCCTTCATGGGAAAGGTCGACACGGAATTTGGACATGACGGAGTGAATATCGTGTACAAAGATAATAAGTGGGATTATAAAAATGCGGGCGATCTTCGTTATTGGCCTACCGAGCCTTTGGACTTTTACGCGTTCAATCCCGGAACGGTTGATGAAGCCATGCAGTGGAGTTATATGTGGGAAGCCACCAAGGATACTCAAAAGATAACTTATTCCTGCTCCGATGAGTATGGATCTGGTATCAATGCTCATGAAAACTACGACGTGATGTATGCCATAGCCAAAGGCCAGACAAAAGACAAGAACAACGGAGTAGTGAAATTTAACTTCAAGCATATTCTGTCACAGGTCGTATTCAAAGCAAAGACCGAATACGATAACATGCAGGTGAATATAAAGGACATCAAGATTTTTAATGTAAAAATGGGCGGCGTCTACACATTGCCTGCGACAGCCGATGGAACGGGAAGTTGGGCTGTGGGTGATTGGCCTGAAAGCTCTACAGGAGGAGGTTTTATTACCGTAGTGCAAGGCAAATCCATCGAGGTCAATAGTAATACCACAGCTACCGATATTTCCGAAAAAACTCCTATGCTGAATATACCACAGAAGCTGACAGCATGGAAAGTTTCCGAAGAAGCCACCAATACCAAGATAAAAGCCGACGGTGCGCATCAATGTTACCTGTCGATCACCTGCAAAATCCAGCAGTCCGGAGGTTATCTGTTGGGTTCAGCAGATAGTTACGGAACAATTTATGTTCCGTTCGGAGATACATGGGTAGCGGGCAAGCGTCATATCTACACGTTGATTTTCGGTGGTGGTTATACTGATCAGGGAGAGGCTGTGTTGAATCCGATCCAGTTTAATGCAGAGACAACAGAATGGGTTGATGCAAATAGCAACGTAAACGTTAAACCTTAAACAAAAAGTTTATCAATATCGTACCCGTTGGCAGGTTAAACATACGCAAGATTAATCCCGCCAACGGGTTCTTTATAGGGAATCGCATTTTCAATATACTTTTTGATGTGTAGGGGTGCTTTTTGCGTACCTTTTTCCTGGAGAATTTCTTTTGTGGAGTGTTTGCCCTGTATATTCCCGATACGCTGTTATAGCAGGGAACTGTTTTTATCCAAGTAGTCAGATATAGCCTCTTGCAATACCGATTTTAGCGAATCGCCTTTGCGGATCGCGATCAGCTTTAAGTTCTGGTGATAGGTTTCGTCCATGACAAAATTACAATGCACGGTTTTCGCTTTCTTCGGCTTTTGAGCCTCTTTTTGCCCGGCCGTGGATTGGATCAGGCTGTCTAATCCCCCGGTCAGCCCGGCCGACATACTGTTTTTTAAATCGTTCTTCTTTGCCATATGGTTACTTTATTTCTGTTAGCAGTTCGTTACATACCTTTTCGTAGTCCTCTGCCCCGGCAGATTTGGGGGCATAGTGAAAAATATCCTGCCCTTGTGTCGGGGCTTCGGCCAGCGTAATGGCGTTGCGTATATGGGTGCTGAACACTTTGCCCTGGAATGTTTCCTGTACCAGTTCCGAAACGCTCTTGTTCAGGTTCTTTCTTCCGTCGTACTGGGTTATCAGAACCCCGGCTATCGAAAGATCCGAGTTCAAACGTTGCTGCACCTTGTGGACGACCTGCATAAGTTTGGCCATTCCACGCATTGCCAGGAATTGAGCCTGAACCGGGATAATCAACCGATCCGAGGCCGTCAGTGCGTTAAGCGTGAGCAGCGACAGCGAGGGGGGGGCAGTCGATCAGGATATAATCGAATTTTTCCTTTTGGCCCTTGATAAGGTGGGCTAAGATAAGTTCCCGCCCGGCCTCGTTGATTAACTCCGTTTCAACGGCCGAGAGATCCAGGCAGGAGGGAACGACGCTAAGACCGCCCTTATGCTCGTAGATCGGCAGGTCGTATTCGCCTTTCATCGCACCGTAGATCGTTTGGGGAAGCTCCGCGGAGAAGCCCAGCGATTCGGTCAGGTTGGCTTGTCCGTCAAGGTCGATCAAAAGAACCTTGTACCCTTTTTGACGTAACGCGCCGCCCAGGTTGATCGTGGTTGTAGTCTTTCCTACTCCCCCTTTGTGATTCAATACGGAGATTACTTTTGCTTTGCTCATAAATTCAGTTTTTTAAATGGTTGTCATGTCCGCAAATATAGTCAAAAACTAATATACTAAAATACTAAAAGTAGTATTTTTCGTTTTTTGCGTGTTTTTTGTGCCGATCGGGGAAGCGTACCGAAATAAATCCGGTTTCCACCTTTCGGTACGTTTTGTTTCTGTACCGGAATTAATCAAAGATTAGAATAACCATAAATGTTTTTATACGTTAATCATACGTATGTATATATGTATATATTTGTTTTTGAGTATCTTTGTGTGCTATAAATAAAAAATAAAAGACATGAGCACTTATTCGTATAAAAATCCGAAGTTTATAAATTCCCCTAAAGGGATGGTTGAAGTTGTAGAAGTGATTTATGACGGCAAAGATGATCCGGCCTATTCACTGGCTATTATTAAATGGGAAAATACCTATAAATTAGGTATTCGTTGGAACATCGCTTATAGTGAATGGGACGATTACCGCAAACAGAACGGGCAAGATGAATGTATAGGTAATCCACAGTCGAGAGGTATTCCCACCTGGTTTGTTTTGCCCGATGATATGATGTTTAGTGAGAAGTTCAGCGGTGCGATGCAGAGGCTTGATGAATTAAGAAAAGGTAAATAAGTAATGGAACAGGGAGAAATCATATTATACCAGCCGGATGAAGCGGTCAAGTTGGAAGTGAGGCTGGAAGATGAAACCGTTTGGCTGACACAGGCGCAAATTGTGGATCTTTTTCAATCCAGCAAAGCAAATATAAGCGAGCATATAAAAAACATATATGATCAGAAAGAATTAGAGGAAAGTTCAACTGTTCGGGATTTCCGAACAGTTCGACAGGAAGGCAAACGGCAAGTGATGCGCAATCTGACTTATTACAATTTGGATGCGATCATATCCATTGGGTTTCGTGTCAATAGTAAAAGAGGTATTTTATTTAGGCAATGGGCGAATAAGGTTTTAAAGGACTATCTTTTAAAAGGGTATTCCATTAATAAACGTTTGTCAGAACTTGAAAGGACTGTCGCTCAACATACCGAGAAGATAGATTTTTTTGTGCGTACTGCCTTGCCCCCGGTCGAAGGCATTTTTTATAACGGCCAGATTTTCGATGCGTACAAGTTCGCTACCGATCTGGTAAAGTCGGCCAGGCGTTCGATCGTGCTTATCGACAACTATGTGGACGAAACGGTCTTGCTCATGTTGAGTAAACGCAGCGTCGGTGTCTCGGCCACCATTTACACCCAGCGTATCACGCAGCAACTCCAACTTGATCTTGACAGGCATAACAGCCAGTACCCACCTATCGACATCAGGACGTACCGGGACAGTCACGACCGTTTCCTGATCGTTGATGAAACGGACGTGTACCATATCGGAGCCTCGTTAAAGGATCTGGGGAAAAAGATGTTCGCTTTCTCAAAGCTGGATATTCCGGCGGCTGTGATTACTGACCTGTTATAATATCCTTTGTCTTATGAATGGGCTGTCGCAAAAGAAAAACCCGTTCTTGATGAACGGGTATATCCTTGACTTGGTTACGTGTTTTGATAACAGAGGCTTTACCAAGCATTACAATGCAAAGATAGTAATTATAGGTTAATTAGCGAATTTCTTTTTTGGATAGATCCGGAAATAATGCCTCCTTGAAAGAGGTGGATAAGGTGATTAAAACAATAGATAAGGAAGAACAAAAGCAAAAGGGATGAATGTGGTTATTTATTCACGTGTAAGCTCGCAGTCGGCCAGGCAATCGACCGAACGGCAGGTTGTCGATCTGGAGAGGTTCGCAGCCGGACGGGGGTACGAGGTGACGGCGGTCTTTGAGGAAAAGATAAGCGGACGAAAGGCCAATATCGAACGCCCGGTTTTAAGCCGTTGCCTGGAATACTGCACAGATCCGCAGAACCGGGTGGATATGTTGTTGCTGACCGAGATCTCACGCCTGGGGCGTTCAACCCTGGAGATCCTAAAGTCACTCGATACGCTGCACACGCATAAAATATGCGTGTATATTCAAAACCTGAACCTGGAAACGTTACGGCCGGACAAGACGGTAAACCCCTTGTCCTCTCTGATCACTACCCTGTTGGGGGAACTGGCCGCGATCGAACGCCAGGGGATCATCGACCGCCTTAATAGCGGACGGGAGTTGTACATCCAGAAAGGGGGCAGGCTGGGACGGAAGCCGGGAAGCCGGAAAACGGCCGAACAGAGGAAAGAGGAATACCGGGAGGCGATCGCCTTGTTAAAGAAAGGCTACTCGATCCGGAACGTGGCGAAGCTCACGGGAAAGGCCGTTTCGACGATACAACAAGTAAAAAAAGACTTCATTAGTAGCTGATTATCGGAACAAATATTGTATTTTTGCAACAAATACGAGTAAATGCACATAATTAAAAACGAGTATTTACACGTGTCTAAAAACGAGTATTTGCACGAAAATAATCAGAATCTAAATAAAAACGGTTATGGCAACAATGGCGGAGAAAATGGCGGCTTCACTGGAGGAATTAAGAAAGCTCCAGGAGAAAGACCGCTGTGTCGTCCTGCAAGGGACGGCCGAGATAGGGAGGACGCATTTAACCCGGCTGTTGGATAACGGCTGGTTGCAGGAAGCCTAATCCGAAGCCGTCTTTTGCGGCGGCATTTGAAAGACGTTCAAATGCACCGAATACTCGTTGTTGCTCATCTTCGGTCATGCCCGTACCGGTATCTTCAACGATAAGTTTCAGCAAACCGTTATCATAATCCGCTGCCAATGATACACTACCGTTATCCGTGAACTTGATGGCGTTTGACAACAAGTTGTTGCCGATTTGCAGGATACGTTCCTTGTCGGTCAAAACCACCGCATCGGTGTGGCTCTCCACTATCAAAGTCAGCCCCTTGTTCATGGCAATGGGCATGAACTCCGTTTCAAGAATATGCGTGATTGCGGAAATCCTGCAAGGGGAAAGGTTGGGTTGCTCCTTGCCGTTGTCCAGACGGAAGAAATCCAGCAGCGTGTTGAGCATCTCCCGCATACGCTCGGAAGATTGCCGGATATTATCCACATACATGGTGCTTTTATCCGCGCTACAACTTTTCTGCATCAGTCCGGCATAGCCTCATTTTGTCAATCGTATTTTTTCGTGGTAGAAGTAGTTTACGATGACAGGTTTGCCTTTTTCCGAGCGTCCGTATGGCAGATCGTTTATACGATACGGGAAGCCCTGCTCCTTGGCGTAATTTGAAATGTCCTGCTCCAATGCCTGCCAGTATTCAAGCCTTTTTTTATTGTAAATTTCCTCGTAAAGCGGTATGAGGTCAGGATACTTCTCACGGATATACGTCATTATCCCGCCTTTGAACTGCCCGCGTAAATTCAGGTTTTCAAGCCAGATTAAATCAGCATAATCTTTTACCTCCTCTATTATTGCCTTTACGTCTGTTATTCTGGGGAATATGGGCGAGACGAAGCATACGGTGCGGATACCTGCCTCGTATGTCTGACGCATCGCTTTCAGACGGCGTTCAATGCTTACGGCGTTGTCCATATCTGCGCAGAACTGCTCGTCGAGCGTATTGACAGACCATGACACAGTCACTTTGGGAAAACTCTTCAACAGGTCGAGATCGCGAAGGACAAGATCGGACTTTGTGCATATCATAATCTCGGCATCGCTTCCTCGCAGCTCTTCGAGCAGCCTTCGGGTACGGTGGAATTCTTCTTCATACGGATTGTAACCGTCCGTCACAGACCCTATTACAACACGTTCACCGTCGTATTTATGAGGATTCGTTATCGGCTTCCAGTTTTTTACATCTAAAAACGTACCCCACGGCTCGGTGTGCCCGGTGAACCGTTTCATGAACGATGCGTAGCAATACCTGCAGGCGTGGGGACACCCTACATAAGGGTTGACCGAATATCCTCCCACCGGCAGAGAGGATTTGGTCATTACACTCTTTACATCTATTTCCTTTATTGTATCCATATTCATTGTATTCGTCTGGTAAATTGTTCCGGCAATTCCTGAATCATTCTTTCGTCGCCCATAATCGGCAGCAAATCCTCTTTCATGAACACCGGTATGCCATGAGCCTTTGCCTGTTCTGCAATGCTAAGCACCCATTCGGGGCGCGAATATGACTTTCCTTTTCGGTTTCCGGTCTCTGTGCCTATGACAATCCAGTCAATTCCCTCGAAATCAATCTCGCCGATATCATCGAAGAGAGGTTCAAACGTGACATGGTAGTGTCGTGCTTTGATATTCTTTTTCAAATCATCAATCCTCCTTTTCTCGGAACTGCGCGTAACGGTCACGCCCATCCATACGTTCTCGTCGTCAGAGGAGAAACTGATTTTGTCAGGGCGCTTCGTCAGAAAGATATAGGCGTGCTGGGGATTGCTGCTGATCCGCTCGAAAATTTCTGCGTTCCATTCAGGCTTCCAATCGGAGAAATCGCTCATTCCTGTCATGAGCCACACATGAGGACGGGACGTATCGATGATGCGCAGTTTTCGTTCCATGTATTCAGGCACGGAAAAGTCGTCGGTAATGTGGAAACGGCGGCAGTTGTTACGGGCATAGCAGTAAGGGCATCCTATAGTGCACCCTACCACTATGTTCATGTTTTTTATCAGGGATTTAATGCAGACACTCATAACACAACTGTTTCTCCGTCCTCCGGGATAATCAGCCGGCTCATGTCGGCTTCGTGATGCGTTGCCTCATTGCGCAGAATTGCACGGGTGGTCTGGCAATGGTCGATGGCATCCATGTGTACGGCTATCAGCTTGATATGCGAAGGCAATTCGTCAAGTATCTGCATCACTTCGTTCTCGTCGGGGATGATAGGACCGTCCGTTTTGGAAAATTCGGGAAAGATTGCACCTCCGGAGTTTACCACGATATAGTCAGGATTGAACCGTTCCACGGTGTCTCGGATACATGCTTCCCATCGGCAGTCACCCATTATATAAACGGTCGGGAAGCCCTCGGCTTTTAGCACATAACCTGATACAGGTCCCATCATCTGCCCGATCTGCCCGAAACCATGATGTCCGGTCGTGCGGTAAATGGATATGCCGTCTATTGTTTTTATTTCTTCGATGGGTATCACATTTGTAAATCCGTCGTTTCTGATGGCGTCCGCGTCCTGGGGCTGAACGTAGAAAGGAATTTCTTTGGGCAAATGTGTGGGGACACTCGGCTCGTAATGGTCGATGTGATTGTGGGTCAGGAGCACCATGTCCACGCCTCCGATAATATCCTGAATAGGAATGGTGAGGTGTACCCTCGGTGTTTTATTCACACCGAGGGCCGATATCAAAGTGCCTTTGTCGGCTAAAACGGGGTCAATTAGCATGGTGTGTCCCGCATACCTGATTTTCAAGGTGGCATTGCGCACCAATTGTACTGTAGATGTCTTTTTCATGACTATATGTCTTGTTATTGATTACGGGTGCAAAGTTCGGAAGAATCCGGCGAAACATCTATGCCTGAAAAAACGGTAATTATGCCATTTTGATAAATGAAATTATTATCTTTGCAAAAACGACAAGGATATGGACGAGATAATCAACCCTGATCGACTGGTCAGCGTACCGTTCAACAAGACACGCTGCGGCGTGGATTTTTACATCAATACTGCCATAAACAAGGACATCGGACTTGTGCTGACAGAAAACAAGCGGTTTAAGACAGACTTCTTCAGCTTCTACTTTTTCCGTAAGGCAAACGGATATTTGCTACTGAACTTCCGCAAGATTGAACTGCGCGACGGCATGGTTCTCCTGCTTTCACCCCATCAGCAACAAGAGTGGCATGTAGATGAGACGGCGTTGGATTACACGTTCCTTATATTCCGCGAAGATTTCATGCGTACTTTTATCGCCGACAAGTTCTTCGTTTTTCGCCTTTTGTATTGTTACCAGACAGATACGCCGCCTTACATCAATGCCACACATGACGAAATGAAGGAATATATGCGGCTGCTCGGAAAGATTAAGTATGAGCTGATGAATCCAGTGTCCGATACGTACAATATCATTGTTTCCTTACTATATTATCTTTTGCTGATTATCAATCGTACATACGCTGCCGCCTATTGCTTGCCCGCTGAAATTGCTAAAAACAATTTCGCTTTTCGGTTCAAGGACTTGTTGGAACAGAATATCCGCACCCACCAGCGGGTGCAGGAATATGCAGACATGCTTCATGTCAGTCGCATCACACTCAATAACTCAGTAAAAGCCCAATTCGGAGTATCAGCTACCCATTTGATAAAACAACGTCTGCTTGAGGAACTGAAGAACGAATTGCTATTCTCCAACCGCACTGTCAGTGAAATGGCGGATGATTTCAATTTCTCTGATCCGAGCCATCTCATGCGCTTCTTCAAACAGCAAACAGGCAAAACATTTACTCAGTACATGACGGATTACAATAAAGGCATATACGAATAACTTCTTAATATAGTCGATAGCGGCTATCGAAATATGGTTGTTGATGTTCAGGCGTTTTTGTACTGCATGAACCATTTTACGATTTCTGGATCTTCGTGCGAGCCGAGTAAGAAAGGCTTGTCGGTATCCAGCGTCTTTATCCGTGCCATGTCGTCGGCCGACAGGGTGAAGTCTAATATGTCGAGATTCTGCTTCATGCGTTCCGGTTTCACAGACTTAGGAATAATTATGCACACTGATATTTATCGCGCCCGGACAGGTGTTCGGTGCGGAAGATGACGGCATGCAGTTCCAACCAGATGGCTACCTGCTTATGTTCCATCCCGACCTGCTGCGGAATACACCTCTCGGGCGGATAATGCGTGAATATTCGTTCTTTTCCTACGAGACAAACGAGGCATTGCACCTTAGTGTGGAAGAACGGCAAATCATCATGGATTGCTTCCACAAGATTCAATATGAATTGAACCATCCGATACACCGTCACAGCAAGAACCTCATCACAGACAGCATCAAGACGTTCCTTGATTACTGCACACGTTTCTATGACCGTCAGTTCATCACACGCGACAACCAAAACCGAGACATCCTCGCAAGATTTGAGCGGTTGCTTGACGAATACTTCCATGATGGGGCTGCTAAACGGATAGGCTTGCCCACTGTACAGTATTGTGCAGACAAGCTCTGCCTCTCGCCCAACTATTTCAGTGATTTATTGAAAAAAGAAACAGGTTCAACCGCCCTGCATTTCATTCATGACAAGTCTATTGAAATAGCCAAGACGGAACTTGCATCTACAGACGACACCGTTAATGAAATCGCCTATAATCTCGGTTTTCAGTACCCGCAACATTTTACCCGACTGTTCAAGAAAGAGGTAGGTTACACTCCGAATGAATATAGAGCGCAAGTGTCGTGAGAATTGGATTAGTACAGAATATTAGAACCCAACACCTCTCTTGCGCTTAACTTTCTTCCTTCTGCGAAGTATATCCACCATTTCCTGATTGGCTTCCGCATCAGCAGTGTTATAAGATGAGCCACTGCTTTTTAGCAATCCCCAAGAGCCGTTGAACAACTCGCTTTGTGCCGTGCCGGACGGTGCGCTTGGTGTAGCCGTTTCATATATTCCGGCTGTTATTCCCATACGTTCCCTGCATCTGTTGTGCTGCAAAGCCGCGTCAATCTTGGAATAACTGAAACGCCTGTCCACTTTGGAGCCGTTGAAATGGTAGCCATTCATGGAGAATACAACACCCTGCACCTCGCTGGTCTGCCCCTTATGCTTGAAATGTACTTCCACTCCCTGCCGTTTCAGGTTGGCGATAAGCACGTTCCAGTTGCCGCATCTGCCGACTTCCATTTTGATGATGTCGTAAAGCGCATATTTCGTCCTGTCTGGCTCTTTCAGGCGGTTGCGTTTGACATTGTCCTTTCCGCCAGCCATATGCAAGCCGTATTTCAAGGTCAATTCCTTGCAGATGCGGGTACTGCGCAGACGCTCGTGCCTGTCCGATATGGTATTGCCGTTGTTGTCTATGCGGTTGAAAGCAATATGCACGTGCGGATGCTCCTTGTCGAAATGCTGGGCGATGAAGAACTGCGTATTCTTGATTCCCATCCGTTCCATATATTCAAGCGCGATGCCTGCCATGATACGGTTCGTCAGCCGTAACTCATCCTCTTTGGAAAAACTCAACGCGATATGTCCGACAGGTTTTGTCACCTTATCGTTCATCCGTGACTGGGCATTGAAACTCATGGCGATAGTTTCCAGATTTTCCATAAACAAGCCTTCGCTTGCTACTATCTGCGTATCCTTCTTCTTGTCGATGATGTAATCCACCGCACCCTTGAAGTCGCTTCCTTTTACGATTTTCGCCATCATATCCCTATCTTGGTTATAAGTTCATGAATCCTTGCCACTGCCACCTTGCAGTCCCACCGTTCATCGTGGAAGCCTCCGGCGTTTGCCTTACGCGCAAGCTGGTTGAGATTGTTAGCCATGCCGCAGAGTTGGCGGATGTATCCGGCATGTTCCTCCGACAGCCGTTCTTTCACATGACCGTTACGGAAACATTCCCTCATGTACTCGCTTGGTGATACGCCCGCCTCATGCGATCGTGTCAGCAGGCGGAAGTAGTCGGCTGCCGTCATTTTCACTGCGATACGGTATTTCAGTTTCTCGGTTGCTGTTAATTCTTTGTATTTTCTTACCTGCCTCAAATCCGCAACTAAGCCCTTCAACGTCCTTCTTGCGTGTACACGTCCTCTCATTACTGAATTATCAGATAAATTGAGGCAGAAACACCCACTTCTGCCTACAACATCCCCTTACCCCACAATGCGACTTGAGACAATACGCAGTATCATACCCATAAGTTGTAGGCGTTATCCAAAATCAGTCTGAAAAATATCTGCGTAAGCATTGTTACAGGTATAGATATTCAGCACATACCGCCTTGATGTCCTGATCCACTTGGCTGGTACAGAGATAAACCTGAAGACAAACGCTTTTATGCGACTTGTTGCATTGAGTCCGAACCTCTTTACGTCAAGTCTTTGGATAATGGCCTTGTAGAAGTTACGGATAAGTGCTGTAAGAAGAAGGAACACAGTGTTCTCGGCCATGAAGGATTTGGGCAATCTGTCCCACCCGAAACCATTGTTCATATCATCAAAGATACGTTCCTTTCCTCCACGAAGGTTATAGAACTCGACAATTTCTCTTACGGAAGATTCATAGTCGTTAGTCAGGATACAACGGTATGTGTATTCTCCTTCCCAAAGATCCTGCACACCATCCATCCGTTTCTGTCTTTGAATCACAAGTCGGTATGCTTTACCCTTCCACTTCTCAACAAGGATAGAGTTCAATTCAAACTCAATGCCATTGATTTCCTCAGTCTTCCAGCCTCTGAGAGCAAATATGTCATTGTAGAGCGAACTGCAGCGGTTAGTGCGGATATAGAAGGACTTGCAGTGTTTCTCTATTTCCTCCACGATTTCCTCGGAACATGATCCGCAATCAGCTCTGAAACGATTGATAGTGAGCCTGTTCTGTTCAAATCTCTCAAAGAACCTCTTCAGCGTGTCCTTCTGATGAAAACGAAGGTTTTCGTTAAGCCAGATGAGCAGAGCTAAGTTTACTTAAGCTCTGCCATGGCGAGAAAACGTGCCATGAAATGGAACTTTTGTGTTACCATCGCTATTCTCAATGCCAACAATCAAGTCACCAATAACCGCCACGCCAGGGCGATAACCAGAGAACTTCTTGTATGTAGGCTTTGCATCATACTTCTCACCCTCTTTCAGTTGGTCAGATGCAAACATACAATTGAGCAGTAAAGTATTGAGAGTGTCAGCCGTGTTGAAATCGTAGTTCTTACCCGTATCTGATGTGTATGAGATGTTTTCTTGCGTCAGTTCCTTTATCGCTCTGAGGATAGTATCAGAACTACAAGTATGAAGTGTCGGATGAAGCGAGAGATGGTTCATCAAATGAGTAGTGACATCCTCAATACATGAGCCACCACAGAAGTAGATACTCATGAGAGAACGGATGATTTCGCTGTACTGATAACCTAACGATCTACACCTTAGACCGAGGGTTGAGTCGATTACAGATGACAATGTGGAGTCAAATTGCTCATCAGGTAGGGCGGAAGGATTTCGAGGAATTTGGACGACGCATAGGGTTGGGCAATAAATTGATAAAGCGTGAGCTTGATGAGTTTGTCAAAGAGAAACCATTGGTGCAAGTATTGATAGACCGTTCCTTTTTATCGGAAGAACTGAAAAAGTAATATAGGATGTCTATGGGGTACAGGTGTAAGATGCTTTCTTTCTGATGAAGGGCGGATAAAGCATTCTTCAGGAAAGTACTTCTCCTTTTCCCATACCGGTCATACCGTTAAAACTGATTGATAATTATGACGCGTATGTTGGCCGGTATGCCTATCTTTGTGGCAATGAAAACAGAGAAAGGATTGATTTTGTAAGTATTATCATGGCAAAAGAACTGATTCGTGTCCCTAGGGTGCTTGGGGAAAGCTATAATTCCGTGCTGATTGAACGGTTGTATGAGGCAGGTGGAAATGTCATGCTCGATCTGATCATATACCTGGGCAGCTATCACCTCAAAGACTTGTTCGGGACTTCCTGGTTCTCCGTAGAAGACTTCTGCCGTAAGATGGGGTATGACCGTACCAACTTGCAGCGCAAGCTGGATAGCCGGCAGCTCGCGGCCATGTTCGGAAAGAATATGCAGCCGGAATATGTATGTACCGACACGGCAGGACAGAGAATCAGCCATCCTATCGAGACGGTTTTTGAGGCGGCTCTCTATAAACTGGGATTGGAGAACCTCTGCTATCCGACCATTGGCGAGGATGGCCGTACATCCTATAATTTCGTGCAGATCTTGAAACGTTTCGACATAATGACCGATTTCAAGACGAAGAAGTCAACGAAAAGGCTGTACTCGGCAGTGGTAAGCCCGGAGATAAAGAATTTCATGTTCTCGCTCTATAACCTCTTGGAACTTCAGGATTACCGTAGCCTGCCCAGCCGTTACCGCTATTTCTATCTGGAACTTTCCAAGATGGTTTACCTGATCAAGTATAAGACCACCAAGAATGAGGCTCCTTTTTATGTGCTGACAGTCGATCAGCTGGCTAAAAAGCTCGGCATAGAGATTGCCGAACCCAAAGACCGGAAAAAGAAGGTCGCCTCGATACTGAAAAAGATGAATACTTACCTGAAATATACCAATTTCAATTTCTCTTTTGTGAAAGGCGATCATGAGAGATGGGCATATACCGTGTTGTTCTCGTTTCCTAGGCATACGCTGCACTATTTTGATGAAGGACAATATGCTGTCGTGGTGAAGAAATTCTATAAGAACCTGCTTGGGCTGTATGTCGAGATTGCCTACCCGGACACGGATATGGCTGTCAGGAGGAAGAAGATCAAAGAGGTGGAGGAAGATGCCGGACTGTATAAAGAGTTCCTTTTATGGGCAAACTCCCCGGAAAGCGTAGAAAAGAAAAAACAGATATATATCAGTGATTTCGTGGCTGTATTCGGCAGGTTTCCGGAAGGATGGGCACAGGAAGAGTTGGAGAGTGCCAATGGAACGGAAGTTGCTCCTGCTCCTGAAGAGTTCATATCTCCGGAGACGGACGGGGCGGTGAACATGGACGATCCAGCTGTGTAGAACCGTCCACGTTTCACGGTTTTTTATAGAATTAGTTGTGTAGAAGTGTCCCTATTGGGGTGATTAGATGTGTGGAGTCATCCGCTTTGCCTGTTTTAGTTGTGTAGAAGTGTCCCGTTTGTTGCTTCTAGTTGTGTAGAACCGTCCACTCCTTTTGCTTTAGTTGTGTAAAAGCGTCCGGTTTCACTTGTCAGCTGTGTAAAACCGTCCACCCGTTAATGAAGGGAATAGGTAATCCCTGTTTTTTTTATATGTCGGTATATCAGTGAAATAAAAGAGAGAAATTTTTAAATAAAAGGTATCGGCTGTGTAAAACCATCCACCAAAATACATAATAAAGACCTAAACTCCTAACCCCTTTAAATATCCCCAAAGCGATAACATAGAAATGACTGGGAAAATAAATTTTCCCTTCACATGCCCTATACGTACTTTCGGAAAAAGATTTTTCGGAAGTATGTGTTGATTTTCACGTTTTTTTATATGATTGGAAGGCGGTTCTGTTCATCTTCTGTATCCGAATTAGTTTTTCAGGGCGTTCCCTTCTGACCGGGCTATTCGTTGCAAGTCCTCGTTACCCTCCAGGCTTTTCCCTGCTATCCCTAACGCTCTACGCTCCGGCTATGCCGGAAGAGAGGTATGATGATTTTTTCCTGAACTGATAGGAACATTGCGAAGGTAGGCGTGGCCGGAACGCCCGATATTGAAAAGCCAAATCTCCATCCTCCCATTCCGGGAGGTAGTATTTACCAGTTCAATCCCGTTCTGATCCGTCTTTCCCGCTTTCTCTTCAATGCACTGTTCCCAATCAGTTGAGGAAAAATTTATGGTTGGGGCGACAAGCGATGTTTGCGAGTATTAATCTTTTAATTTTTGGCAGTATGAAAACGAAGAGAACCGTATTTGAAGTGAATGACGTTTATCGGGTGATGGAAAACAGCGAGTTGATTTATACCTTGACGAACAGTGAGAAACTGAAACGTGAAGAATATAAGTATGAACAGATGGAAATAGAAGGATTGTGCTTGTCTGATGTACTGGAAACACTAACACCCAGCCGTAAAAAAGTCGCTTATGCGGCGATTGAGCTATATAAACGGCTGAAAGAAGGGCAAGTTGAAAGTCCTGCGCTTTTATCCAGCAATAATGTTTATAAAATGATGCATCCTGTTTTGTGCGATATAGCTACTGAAGAGATGTGGGTGCTGTTGCTGAACAGTTCGTCCAAACTCATCCGTAAAGTCCGTATCTCATGCGGCGGGATAAATACCGCCCCTGTGGATATACGGGTTATCATGAAGCAGGCATTGTATTATAACGCCGTATCTTTTATCATGGTACATAACCACCCATCAGGAGCACGCAAGCCCAGCAGTGCGGATGACCGCTTGACGGAAGCAGTTAAAAAAGCCGCTGAAACATTAGACATCCGTTTGGTTGACCATGTGATTGTGGCAGGCAATAACTATTATAGCTATGCGGACGAGGGAAGATTGCAAAATAGGTAAGGTGGACGGGAGAAATCCCGTCTGCCCGGGATTTCGGCTTCGGGGTTCTTTTTTGGCAGTCACCCCAAAAAAGAACCAAAAAAATGCTTCCCGGACTATCGGATGCGACATCGTAAAATACGCAAAGACGTGGCTTTTCAGAATAAATACATATCTTCGCGCCAAAGGTGATCGGAATGAATGTATTTTCTACTTTTGATACAGGCGTTATGGTGGCTCTCTTACTGGGCATTGAGTTTCTTAGAAGTGATATCCGAACGATTCTCTATTGTAAAAGGAATGATCCCAGGATTCTTAAGAGTTGCTTATATACGCTGCTTATATTATTGACCAGCCTTTATTCTATTGTGGCCGGAGCCATGCTTCATCCGGAACCCGTACCTGTTTATGAGTTGATACCCGGTTTTCAATATGGGGTTTATGGCTTTTCTTTTTCGTTTATATTGCTCGCTGTTGCATGTCTTTATCGTAAAACATTACCTTTTGTCCTTTTGGGCTACGCTATGATATATGTGATCGGTGTATTGATACCACTACTTAGGTATGTAGTGTCTATGATGGATTATTTCACTCGCACAAGGGTATAGCAGGTTAATTTCTTGATTGTATCGGATTGCCCTTTCTGTGGGCTGCCTCCCCCGGCTTCTTTCCTCCGATCCGAGTCCGGCTTTTTGCTCGGCAAAGGTTTCGGGATTCCGCAAATGGCAAGTTACGGCCATGCGCCTTTACTGTATGGAAAATAACGATGAAGAAGTGTCTTCCCGACATTTTCCATAAGTGAAACTTGGCTTATTGCTTGCAATCCAGACCTTGATATGCCGAAAAAAGGCTCAGAACTCAGATGGGGAATGACATCAAAAAAAAGGTCGGCTGACCAAAGACCTTCCCGATACAAAAAATGAAAAGGTCTTGAATCTAGCTGAAGAATAAATCAGATGTTCAACTTAAATAATGCTAATATGGAAAATTTGATTACACAAATCAACAAAGAGAGATTGGTTAATAGCGACACAGCTCTTATGATGAAGGAATTATACTATTACGTGCCTTGTGAGTATTGGTATGACAAACAGGATAGGCTACGCACCGATATTGAGGGAAGGAATACCCCGATGTATATGTGCGAGTGCCCGACACTGGCAGCATGTATCCAATGGATGATACAGACTCGTGAATATACGTTTCAAACAGAACAAAACGTGGCGGTCTGGCATGTGGTTGTGAGGGCTGGAGATTATGTGTTGTATGACTCCGAAAGTAATGCGGACGCTTTTTGTTGTTTGGAAGAAGCATTGGAAAAAGCGGTACAGGAGTGCATGGAGTTATTGTATTAAAATTAAAAAAAATCAGTCCCCGTGAAGGGGACTTTCCTATAATCTTGCTGAGAGGTGGAATTGCAGACGATCTTTGAGAATCATCTTTGAAGGATGGGCAGAGGTTTATTCGTTATTTGTTATTTTTGTTCTCGGATTTCAGCGCAATTCCATTCCTTCTTAATAGGCGATATACTGTTCCGCTACTGCCTATGTTTAATATTTTCTGTATCTCCCTTACCGGCGTTCCGGATTCATAGAGTTGGATGCAGCTTTTCTGCTTGGCGATGTTGTTTTTGTTGATAAGTGTCTTTCTGCCGAATTTGACACCTTTTTCCTTGGCGATTCTTCTGCCTTCTTGGGTTCTCTCATAGATAAGGTCTCTTTCAAACTGAGCGAAAGCACCGAGAATGTTGTTCATCAGTTGGCCGATTGCGCCTTCCGTACTGATGTTGTCTTGCAGTGAGGTGAATTGGATGCCCCTATTCTTGAAATCTTCCAATAGCGTAAGGATATTCTTCAGCGAACGGCCAAGCCGGTCCAGCTTATATACGACAAGTGTGTCGCCTTCCCGGAGAAAGCTCAGGCAGGCATCCAGTTCCGGGCGGTTTTGTTGACGTCCGGTCATTTTCTCAGAGAAGATTTTCTCGCATCCGGCAGCCTTCAACGCTTCCAGTTGCATATCCAGATGTTGTTCCTTGGTGGAAACACGGGCATATCCTATTTTCATCCTGTTTTCGTATTTAAATGTGTAATGAAGGTTTTAATTCTTCACTTTTTCAAATATGAAGACATTAATTCTTCATATTCCTCACGGCTGTATTGGTTGAACCCCTTTTGCTTCATTGCCAAAAGAAGCCTTTCCAGTTCTCCGATAGTCACTACCTGTTTGCCGATAACGGTAAATTGTTCCCATTCTCCCTTTTCGTTGAGCAGGTATTCCCGGTGTGCAAAACAGTAAAGAGAACCATCGATGTCATTCCGTTTCTGCCATTGACGCAGGTGCTTCAAACTGGTGAAATCACGGGTGACAGTACGTGGAATGGGAACCAATACGTCAATTTCCATCTTGAATTTTATATTCTCTTCCGCTTCTCGCATGGGTGATTAGCTTATTTCATAATACATCAATTATCGTATGGGCAGGAAGTTCCAGTTTGGAGAAAGCAAACATTTTCTTGCCCAAATCCTTTAGCGATGCCCCAATATGATATACTTCCGTATTATCAATGATTAAGAAGCGGTCATGACTACTTTTGTAGGTTCTAGCTTCAATGGGAGGATATTGGTCATTGTGTTTGTTTAAATCAAGTTGGAGCTGTGCGTTTATTTTGTGTATAAATAGTAGCTGATACTCCACTGTTTCGTTTGCTCAACATGAGTAACACGGATTCATCTACATAGTTGTCGATAAGCACAAGTGAGCATTTGGCAGACTTTATTAAATCTGTAGCAAACTTATACGCATCGAATATCTGACCGTCAAAGAATATACCTTCCACCGGAGGCAATGAGGTGCGTACAAAGAAGTCTATCTTTGCATCATGTTCAGCAATGGTTTTCTCTATTTGGAAGAATCTATTGTTCATTCTATATTCCATGTCATTGAGCCGTTGGTTTATAGAATAACCTTTCAATAAATATTCTTTTAAAATTTTATTTGCCCATTGCCTGAATTGCGTACCTCTTACGCTTTTAACTCTGTATCCAACTGAAATTATTACGTCTAGACTAAAGAACTTGACAGGCTTATCGGAATTAGCAATGTGCAAAAAATGCACATTGCTTTTCTCTTCCAATTCCTTTTCCTTAAAAACATTATTTATATGTTTGGTAATAACGGTTCTGTCACGTTGAAAAAGTTCTGCTATCTGCGCTTGTGTGAGCCAAACGGTTTCATCTTCTAAACGTACTTCCAACCTTACAGCTTCATCCGGTTGGTATAGTATGATTTCTCCTTGCTTCTCCATTATATGTTTCGCTTTTATTATATTGTTGCAAATGTACGAAAAAGAAACGTTATAAAGTCTGTTTTTTCCGTAAGTATTACCTTAAAAATTTGTTCCCTTTTTATTTTAATAAAACAGAAACATTCTGCTGTTTTAAAAATCAGTTATCTGTTTGCTATTCATAGTTAGGGTATCAAATAACTAAAATTCAAATGGAAACGCAAATCTATATTTTATGCAGATTTGTTTGTTAGAAGCGGAGAAAAGGACACAAGACATGATAAGAATCATAGGTCGGGGAGCGCCGCACGGCAAGGGGGGCACTAGCCTCCCGACGAGTGCAGCCGTTGGCCGGGTTATCGGTGAAAATGGAAAAAAGTTGGCTTTTCTTTTGGTATTGTTATAACTTTGTCTATATTTGTGTTGTGATAATCAATTTTAAAGTTATAACATTATGGTAACAAACATTATTCAGATTGGAAACAGCAAGGGGATAATACTTCCTTCCGAGATATTGAAACAGTTGCGTTTGTCCTTGAAATCGGCTGTGAGCATTTCTTTGGACGGGAACAATATTGTGATAAAGGCACAACCACGGCAGGGATGGGCGGAAGCTGCCAAACGTGCCCATGAGAATGGGGATGATGAGTTGCTTATCCCTGATGTGTTTGAGGATGAAAAGTTTGAGGATTGGACATGGTAGAACAGTATGGAGTGTATTGGGTAGAGTTAGACCCTACCCGTGGGGGTGAAATGGCAAAGACACGGCCATGTGTTGTTGTAACTCCTTCAGATTTGAATATGTACCTTACAATAGTAGTCATTGCTCCGATAACCTCCACCATAAGGAACTATCCTTACCGGGTTCTGTGTTCTGTAGCCGGGCGTGATGGGGAGATAGCCACGGATCAGATTCGCACGGTGGACAAAAGCCGGCTGAAAAGAAAGATTGGAGATTTGAATTTCAGTGAGATAAAAAGACTGAAGGAAGTGTTTCATCAAATGTTCTGTGAATAATGGAAAGTGTGCAAATAACAGGTTATGTAGCGTATTCAAAAAAGATATTATGAAGCCAACTACTTATATTAATTGGGACGGTCTGAAAGACATTCCATTCTTCTACTGCGATACAAAGGAAGATGAAGAAAACAAGGATTTCGACATCTATTACCAGGGCAAGCTGGTGTTGCATGACTACAACCATTGCGGACACTACCTTTACACTGCTGCGCTGCTGTTCAGTAAAATCAGAAACATTACAGCCGACTGGGTGAACCTGCATAACCTTTGGATTCTGCGTGATTGCGTGCGCGAGAATTACAATCACGGCATAGGAGTGGACGACCTTATTTTCGGAGAGAATTTCGATGGCAAGAACCTCGATACACTCACACCGCTTACCAAGAAACGCTTTGATTATTTGTGTAAGCGGATTAAGGAACTTGACCCATACGCAACAATTTAACACTTCATTGGGCGAAGGCAGGGCTTGCTGCGGATGCCAGACTTTAAATAATCCATTGGATTAATTATCTTTGCACGCTAATTTTCAAATTATAAAGAAATGACTAAATCGGAAATCGTAAAGGAAATATCTGCCAGAACCGGCATCGACGGCAAAGCGGTGCTTGCTGTTTTGGAAGGATTCATGAACGAGGTAAAGACTTCGTTGGGTAAGGAGGAAAATGTCTATCTTCGTGGATTCGGTAGTTTCATAGTGAAGAAGAGAGCGCAAAAGACAGCTCGGAATATCTCTAAGAATACTACTATGATTATTCCGGCTCATAACATACCGGCATTTAAACCGTCTGACGAATTTTTGAAAATGGTAAAACAACAGAACGCATAATAGGTAAACACAATGAAAGATCAGTTACGATTATTGAGAGACTGTATCAATAATGATCGTCCGGCAGTTGTCTTTCAGGGAGACGATTTTTGCGCTCCTGAGATTTTGGAAGCAGCAAAAGAAATTTATCGTAAACATGGTTGTTCCGAAGAATTTCTTTTTGACTGGCAGCTGCTTATCAATGAGGTGAAGGCTTACCAGTTAGAAAGTCCGGCAACTGTCAAATTGCCGAAACTCTCCCCGACAGAAACGGAACTGGTGCGGGAAGAGATGACTAAACGCTAAAAAATATTCTCGTTTAATACGCACCTTTTATTCTTCAGGCAGCGTATTGAACGGGATGGGATTAAAATGTTGGCGAACCTGCTTTTTTCGAAAGTTCCTGCCAATAGTTGAAGTCACTCGGTGAAAGATGCTCTTGCATCCAGTCACGCATACCAATATCGTTTCTTTCGTTCACATATCTCGTAAACGGAATCATTGTCTTACATGCTTCAAATCCAAGCATTCTCATATGGCGTGAAATGTTGGGAGGAAGACCTTCCAACCACTCTTTATAATACATTATCAATCTGTTTTCTTGGATTGGAACCGCTTGTTGGTGGTAAATATAGCTGGCGTTTCCGATTCTAATATCTCTGGCCTTATTTTCCCGTTCTTCTTCAGGTAGCCGACTTAAATATTCAGCTTGTGCTATTCTGCATTTGGAGTTTGGATGTTCCATGGTATTTTATATAATTAAGACTCTTCAATGATACGGTTCATCAAATCACATATTTTTTGGCAGCTATGACGGTCTGCGCAAGCAGGATAGGGGCATTTCTCAAAGGATGCCTGATTATCCGTAACTATGAAACCTCCGGAACGACGTACATAACTTACCGGATGAAAATAAATATCTTCCTTTTTCGGCCTATAAGTACATAGTCTTATAAGGCTGTTCAGCTCTTTGCAAATTTGCTCACATTTTTCTTTGGGATAATGTGGCAAATCACTGAATGCTTCGTAGGGGACAAAGGCAAATGCTTTGTCATCCCACATGACAGGTGTGTAATTCTGTACCATTTGTTATTTGGAATAAGGATGGCTGGCAGATTCCGTATTTCTGTATCAGTTAGGTAATCCGTCACTATTTAAGTGCGCCTGGGCAAACTCCCGGAGGTTCGTTTCGGCAATGCACTTTTCATAAATCTCATCCAATACTTCTTGCATATTTTCTACTTTATTGAATTTTAAGGGGCTGCCGTTTGTTGCGGCTTGCCTTTCCAGTTGTTCGATGATACTGGGAAATATCCCACGCAATAAACCGACGGTAGCTACGGCTGTAGCTGGTTCTACCTCTATTGTAATCTTTTTCTTTTCCATATCGTTGTATTATGTTATCAAAAGTAATAATTATTAGGATATTGGTAAGCATTTCTTCTGAAAAACTTTTTAAAGATATTGTTTTAAGATGACATACTGTGTTTTTGCGTTCACGCAGTATTCTTTCCCACCCTCCCCTTCATCGGAATGACTGTTCTCATTTCCGCTTTACCCGTAGTCATCCGCTATGCGGCTGATTATGGGCAAACCAGAAAAGAGAAGTTCCAAACGCGGGCGGGATTGCAATGGTCATCATCCGGAGCTTCGGCATTGCCGAAACAACCTCCTTCTTCCGTATTGCAGCCCCGTCCTTTTACCGTTTGTCCCGGCAGTCCGTTGCTAACCCGTTCCCCCCTGCCACTTGTGGCAGGGAGATAGGAATACGGTTTTGCAGGCAAAACCGTATGGCTTGTTTTACTTTCCGTACTGCCCTTTTCCTAGTTTTCTGCCTCCCTTAATGTGCGTTTTTCATAGCCCCATCTGAGACCCTTTGTTTTTGAACGGCAAATTTATTTCGGTGGATGGATACGAAAGAGTTCCGGTCTTCGCCCTTTGTCCCGAAAAAAATAACGCCGGACGGCTTCGCTGTCCCCAACATTTTTTGTCGTCCAAAACTTTTCTTAATCCCTCCTTCCTTATTGTTGTGTGCCGTAAAAAAAAGGCTCATAAACTCAGATGGGGCATGAAAGCTCAAAAAAAAGTCGGCAGAAAGAAAAGGCCATCCCGGAAAGGGGTTTTAAAAAAAGGTCTTTAAATCTAGCTGAAGCATAAAATTAGAAGTTTAACAATCCCAAAAAACAACGAGTTATGTCACGAGTACACTATTTAGAAGGAGATTATGAACAGTTAGTTATTAATGAAACGATAGACGGTCTTTTTTCCAGTTATCGTATAGACCGCAATTCATTGCCAAAAGGATTTTTCCTTTATGAGATTAGATGGGATGACAGCTTATCTTCATTGGCAGAGATTAGCCCCTCTGTGGTGGTGAATCATGCAGGTTCATTCATTACAAAGTCACCCCTTGAATTTGATGCAAACAATAGCATACGGATAACCTATACCAATTTTATCGAGTTCTGCCAGTTTGGTGAGTGGGCTTATGAGAAACTGGCTGTATTGGATTGTAATTCCGGTAATGTTGCGGTGATAAGCCCAGACAGGAGATTGCAGACCACTGAAGAGATTGAGATTTTTTTGAGTGGGCATTGTGGCTATCATCTGAGTGAGATTAATTGGATGGTGATGAAAGGCGATGTGCTGTTTTTGAACGAGAACGATTTTTAATGAGTATAACCGTAACTGCCTCTTGGAATGGGGCAATTACATAAAATATTATAAGTATGAAGTGGATAGATAAGATGGTAGAACGCATTACCCGAAAAGAAACTGCTTTAAATGACCACTTTTGTGTAAATCGGCATACGGTTGTATGTCAGAGTGGTATGACTGATTATGTTTCTGTAACGATTGATAATACCGATGGTTTTGATTTCGATTTTTGGACAAAACAACTTTGTTTTGAGAAGGACTGTAAATATCGCTCGGAGATAAAAGCGGCTTTTGATAAAATCTATGGCACAAGGAATATAGAATGTTGTGAATAATGAAGTCAGAAAAGTATGATACCAAAGGAGATAATGAAACTTTATGAAAAGCTTGCTTTCAGTCGGGGATATGAAGAAGCCTTTCGGGATTTTTTGGATGTTTGTCTTTACTATTTGTCTGTCGGGATGTTGGCGGAGGATTATCGTAGAGTGGAAAAAAGATATAAGCCATATGAAATGGAACTTTTTGTTCAAATGTTTTATAGGGTGTCTGAATATTCGGAAGGATTTTGCGATGTCTTGGGAGATATGTTCATGGAGTGTGTCAGTCATGGGAATAACGAACAGTTCTTTACCCCGATACACGTTGCTGATTTGATGGCATGTATGGGGGGAAATAGGCTGAAACCTAAACAGTCGGTCTGTGATTCGTGCTGTGGTTCCGGCAGGATGCTACTTTCCGCTGTAAAAAAATGTGCGGAAGAGAATGATGGAGGAAGGCTTTTTTGTTATGGCTCGGATATAGATTTGATTTGTGTAAAGATGACCGTTGTCAATCTGATGATGAATAGCGTACCCGGTGAAGTCGCATGGATGAATACATTGACAATGCAGCATTGGAGAAGTTATCATATAGATTTACAGCTGATAGCCGGAGTATGGTTGCCTATTTTAAAGATAACGGAAGCAGGTGACACTTCTTTTATTAGGAAACTTGAAAATGCAATGGAGGATAATTCTGAATTGAAGAGGTCGATTCAGAGCAACGCAAGGGCTACGCAGCTGACTTTTGATTTTTGACAAGATAAATATGTAAAAAGGATTTTGGTATGAAAGCAATAAGAACAAAAGAGGTGAATGAGAACGTCAAAGCGGCGAACAGTTGTTTGCGTAAAGCGAAATGGCAGGCTAAGGAATTGGCTGTTTTTACAGGTGAAGTAGTGCGTCTGATGGATAAGGAAGGGCATTCTCTACAAGGGTTCTTTAATCGGGTGGAGTTTGTTCTGGTGGACGGCACTATTAAATTCCGTGTAGTTATAAATCCTATTCTTGAATGTGAGAACTGTATAATGGCTTCTTGCCATGAAGACTATCTTTATGAGGTGGTCTCGGTGGAAAAGTTTACCTATAAAAATTATAGGTATCATTTGTAATGATATTGTATTTTAATGATTATAAACTGATTTATATTATAACAATGATGGGCAAAATTAATAATATTCCCGTTTTGAATGAAGATGTTATTCGTTTGGTTGTACTCAATGAGGAAATTATTGGGTATATCTATCCACGAAGGACTTCTTATGTGGTGGCATTGGAGATAAAGCCGGGACGTACTACCTCTTTGGCTACATCTGTCAATAAACAATGCATGGTTTTGTTGAGTGATAAGGTTCGTTTGGCCACGGAACAGGATTTCGATGATTTTCATATATGCTTTGATGGTTTCAGAAATAACACTATGTATTGTTATAATCAGGGAACGGAACCTATATACCTTCAATGAAGCACATTCTCCCTTCTTTTGGATTAGGGAAGGGAGGGTATTTTGCTGTCCGCTACTTTTTGGCAAGCACCCCAAAAAAGTAGCAAAAAACGCTTGGAGTTACTGGTAATCCCATTAATTTGCGTTCACGCAGTATTCTTTCCCACCCTCCCCTTCATCGGAATGACTGTTCTCATTCCCGGTTTACCCGTAATCATCCGCTATGCGGCTGATTATGGGTAAACCGGAAAAGAGAAGTTCCAAACGTGGGCGGGATTGCAATGGTCATCATCCGGAGCTTCGGCATTGCCGAAACAACCTCCTTCTTCCGTATTGCAGTCCCTTCCTTTTACCGTTTGTCCCGGCAGTCCGTTGCTAACCCGTTCCCCCCTGTCACTTGTGGCAGGGAGATAGGAGTATGGTTTTGCTTGCAAAACCGTATGGCTTGTTTTACTTTCCGTACTGCCCTTTTCCTTGTTTTCTGCCTCCCCTAATGTGCTTTTTTCATAGCTCCATCTGAGATCCTTTGTTTTTGAACGGCAAATTTATTTCGGTGGATGGATACGAAAGAG
>NZ_CABJDN010000016.1 GCF_902364365.1 Bacteroides intestinalis
TTATTATTCAATAGAGTTAACGCAGCATCTACAAAAATATGTGCTTCCAATTCAATATTAAATTTATTAGCAGGTTTCTCCATATCTTCACGATAAAATAAATTATACTGCAAGGCATGCACTAATTCCTCCCTCAAAGCACCGGCTCCTATAGCTACATCACTTTTGAATGAAATAGAATTATCCGTTTCAAACCGTGCACCCGAGTTAATATCAGGCTTTATCTTAAAATCAATTTTGGTCTTAAGTGCCAAATCATCCAATAACTTCTTGAAGATTGGACTTTTCTTAACCTCAGAGACTGCCGTTTCCAATTCTTGTTTCTCCAATTTTGATAAGGTTGAACCACTCCCATATAGTTTATCTACATTAGGAGTTACTGATCCCTGATGATGGTTATCATCAGGATTTTCTGGTTCCGGATTTCCAGCTCCACCCGGCGGATAAGGATTATTGGGATCCACTTTACCATCATCCACAAATTCACATTCCCGATAACACCTTTCATATGGAACAAGATCACAATATGTAACTGTATCATAAATAAGCCCAGTTTCCATATCACCCCCAACCAATACATATTCATCATGACAATTATAGCTATATTCTGTGGTACAAATATCGTGACACACCTGTTGCACACCACGCGTAGAAACGAAAGATTCTGCCTGCGTATTGCAGGAAGGCGAAAGATAGCCTACTATTTTACCATCAGAATATCTCCAGCCATTGATAAAGGAACCGTTAATAGCATAGAATAAAACCAAGCCATCATAATCAGGCTCACGATATAAATAGCTATTTTTTGTCATGTTTCTAGTATTTTTCAAATAATCGTAGGAACCTACGAATATCATCACAAAACTACGTATTTTACCGGTTATCTTATCTTTCAGCACCACCATTCTTGTCGTATTACAGATATAATCAACCTTTGTACAAGGGTCTCAATGTAAAGCTGTTTCCGAATCGATAATCAAGTGTACTCCATTCGTCAGAATAGGAGTTTCCACGGTTTCAAATCGCCCCCAAGAACTCGTTTTAGCTCCTTCCCAATCAGGCTTTACAGGCAATTCTTTCCCATCCTCCTCACAGGTACGTGTCATTACTATTGGAGCATACTGACTATCATACCATTCTCGGGCTACTGATACGGTTAGTTCGTCCGTAGGCGTATCACCGTCGTGCAGCATTTGTTCTGTACAGGCTAACAACGTACCCAACACACCTATGTATATCAGAATACGCCATTTTTTCCATTTTTCAATGTGTTTCATGCGTTTTTCATTTTTTAATTAAACATTATCTTAACTCATCTTCGAAGATTTTATTTAAATCACGGTGCAAATAGAAAGTAGTAAAATCGTATACCTTAACTTTCTCGGTCAGTAGTTCGTGAGCTATTGCTACAGCCTCCTCCTTCCTACCTATTTCATTATACAGAAAAGCTAGTTTTGCACGAGGGGTTTGTAATGTAGGCACCATATAAGCAGCCAATATATATGTCTCTTCAGCTTCTTTCCATTTTTCTTGTTCTTTCAAATAATCTCCTTTCATCAATAATAATCCGGGAGAAGGAAAACGTTGTTCTAAGAGATGCTGTACATAAAGATACTCACTCTCCTGATGACCTTTTCTCAGCACTTGACAGTAGAAATAAGCAAATCCAATATCATCTATCATTTCTTTTTTAAACCTTATAAAAACATCTGGTTGAGCCGCAATATCACGAAAAGAATGAAACTGCAAAATAGTGTATAAGCCATGATAAGCTTTCCACTTCATCAAAAGCCGTTCACCTAAAAATGGAGCTGTACAACACAGACCTATTACCATAATTTTCTGAAATAAACGATTCATAGACAAACCGCGTTCATTTTCTGTTTCTTTATTCAAATAGCAGGCCATTGCTATAACCAAGAGCGTAAGTACAGGAAACACTTGATCCGGATAGGCAAACATGCCCCATGACACAATTCCCACTATAACTGATTTAGTTATGATAGATACAGCATCCCTCTTTGGGGGAGGCAGAAACGCCCAAACGACAAATGTTAGATAAACAAAAAATCCCATCAATCCATGTTCTACTGCCACACGCAACAGCTCATTAAAAGCTAAATGAGTACTTCCTGCTAGTTTTTTTTCTGAAAGAGAAGTGGATGATTTCATATAATCAGCTTGATAATACAGATAATTTGCTGCAAATCCTCCCTTACCAAACCCTAAAACAGGTCTATCCTGTATCATTTTCCTACTAATTTTCCACACCAACAAACGTCCGTCAGCCGATTGTGGTTTTAATGTATATAGTATTCCGATAAATACCGGAAGCAGAATCATAATTCCAAGAATATAAAACAACCGTACATTTTTCTGTTTGATAAATACAAATTTTATGTATAAACTATAAAGCACAGAAACCAACAAAGCCATATAAGCCGCTCTAGCATAAGTCAATATCAAAAGAGGTAGGGAAAAAATCACGATCAACGCCATACCGACAAGCAACATGCGACGTTTCTTCAAGTAATCATAGAATATTATAAAGCCATTTAATGCCACCCCTAATAACAGACTAAGTATTATAGCCAGAACTGCCGGATTATGAAATGGCCCTGTCATAGAAAAATAGATACTGTAGGAAGGTATATATTCAAAGAATTGCAGATACCCCCAACCAGTAAGCCATATTAGTGCAACAAGAGTACATTTAAATATAGTAATATAAGATATGTACCTCAAGAAACGAATAGCCACGAACAAAGTTAGCAAACACAAGGCACCGATGTTCCATAAAGCATCCATATGATGAAAATCAAGCATGTAAAACAGCAAAAAGCACCAACAAAATATATCAATCTTATGGATCCTGAACTCACTTTTATAAGTTAAAGAAAGTAGCAAGCCTACTATGAGAGATATTGCCGATACACCAAAAACAGCAGACATTCTCGTAAAGCCAAATATATCAGAAGGGAAACCGGACACAGATAGTATAACGATTACCCCCACCAATATTGAAACTGAAATATCTATTTTACTTTTCACTTTATACATTACCTTACCACCATTTATGATTGCCGTCTTCTTGGGTAAAAATGCGAGTTTCTTGACCTTTAGTTTTATTTTTCAATAGTAATAACGTGTTTCTAGGAACTTGATCATACTTCATTATATAAGAACTGTCTCCATACTTTTCTCCTAAAGACACCCAACCTCCATCGAAATAAAACAATTCATACAATTCTCCTTTATTGATACCGTTATCATCATTATACGGTGCATACACTATACGTCCTATCTTTTCCTTTCTCTTGAACTGCAAGCCAACCCATCCATCAGATGGAACCGGCGCATCAAAAAATGTCAGCATATCATGATCAAATGCCATATATTTATCACGTCCATTATTATACCAGCTTCCATCCGTACCAATAATTTCACCTTCTATCTGTTCATTCTGTTCATTATACACTTCCAATTCTGCAAGATAAACATTCGAATTCGGAGCTGATACATATCTGAACGCTGTAGCCTCTACTGGCCTCTCAAGTACTACCGATGTCGGAGCTAACGTTGCCGGAAAATCGACGATAGTATAAATATCTGTAAAGTTATTCGCATTCCCTGTTGTTGCTATCTGAAACTTCCCTCCTATGGTTCTATTCTTCGCCAATTCATAGACATTTTCTTTATCTGGATATTTCCTTTTCAGGTAAACAGAGGTCAATTTACTTTTATCAGGGTTGAACCACTTAACGCTCCCATTTTCTTCCACTATAAATGGATTTGATGCAGGGTATATTTCCCCTTGATGAAAGTAAGTTATTAAATAAGCATTTCCTTTAGCAACCTTTTTAAACTTCACTTTTTGGTTTTCAATCTTTCCCCAAGCTACAGGAACCCAATCCTGATTATCAAAAACTGATAAATATGCATACTTTTTAGCAGCAGGAGGTGACACAGATAGTTTTATCTTAATATTTACCGGTTCAAAATACAAATCCGACACATCCTTTAAATGACTATCTTTAAATAAGGCAGGAATCTCTTCCTCTGGTTTATGGCTTGCCAAAGACTCGCTTTGCTCACTATACATTCTTCTATAAACTTTGGCCAGACCATCCCTCAGTTGCAGACTGGAAATATGTTGGCCAAAAGGAACTTTATCGTGATACAAGAATGGAATCTGATAGTCCGATCCCACTAATACACACCAACCATGCCCCAAACTCCTTTTAGCCCATTGAGGAGTAAAGTCAATAGCTATCGGGATACCAATGCCTCTTAGAGAATAAGTAGTTAATGCCTGTAACTCCTTACAATCACCAAGACCAAACTTTGAATAAAGTAAGGATGATGGAGGAAGATCAGGAATAATAGTTGTATAAAAAAAATCTTTTCTTGCAGAATTCTGGAGCAAATAATTGCATATACTAGAGTCACACATATTTTTTTGTGCAAATATCTCAAGACATACCCTCATACTATCTCTGTATGTTTTCATCCAATCCTCTACTCTTTCTGTTCCAATCCTATATGGCAAAACATATTCACAAAAATCCTCAAAATTCAAATCTTTGCACCAAGGATACGTTAATGCTTCAAAACACATATCAATATGATGTATCAATTGGTCAGCCGTAATATGTTCCAAATCATACTTCATCAACGCTCTTCCCTTTAATATTTGCCTATTAAGTACCCAGCTTAAGCTATCAATATTCGACATAAAATCATTTACGACATAATCTTCCACTTGATATAAAGAATCTATAATATGAAAATATCTGTCACCATAAACATAATCCCTATAGTAGTAACCTTTCATATTTTCAATCAAAAAAAGTGCGGCTTTATATTTAAGAGCATCCTCTGGTTGCTCAGAATAATGTTCCAATACTTTCTCCAATTCAGCTCTATTATCTTTAGACAAAGCCAATGCTTGCTCCAACTTATAATTTCTCGAACAAGAATTACAAATTGACAGAACAATAATAAGTAATAAAACATTTCTCATATACTAAAAATACAGATGTGAAAAACTACTTATACAAACGAGCCCACCTACACGGTTAATCATTTCAAAGACGCCACATCAATCACCAACTGGCTATTATCCGTAATATAAGTATTAGTAAACTTAATTTTGTCGTTTAAACGAACCTTAAATTCAACTGTAGCATTTCCTAAAATAGTACCTGCTTTATTATCCAGTAAGATTTCGAAGTTCAGTGTCGATTTATTCACTACTTTAACTAATGCCTGATTACCATTCACTTCCTTCACCTCATATGCCAGGCAAGCCTTTACCAAAGCAGTCAGATTCTTTTCAGCTCCAATCAGAATATCCCCAAATTTCACCACAGAGCGTCCGGCAAATAATGCTTCTTTCACCCCTTCATGTGAACGTTCTTTGGCGAAGATTATAGTCATCGGACCATATTGCTTATCAGTACGATAGGTCTGTTTATACACACCATGAATATCAGTATTACCCATATACGTCAGGTTATACTCCTTGCAATAGTTGAAAGCTTTCGGATAATACTCAAAGCCATTCACCAACTCCACACCATGTATTTTCTTCTGCTTAATCAGGTCTTTATGAACCTTATAAATAGTACTCGTGTCATTCGGCCATCCGGGATGATTCCACATGATGAAAGCACCTTGCTCCAAAGCATTATCAATTGCTACCAACGGATCTTCTACATCCAAAGCATTTGCATCCTTCAAAAAAAGAGCATTGATATGTCCCAATGGCTTGGAACGGGTTATTTCAGCACCCGGTATCACGACCAGATTAGAACTCTCCTCTACTGTCTTCGCCCGTCTATAAGACTCATTATGGTCAGCCGTAATGAATTTGTTCGGACGATATTCAATGTGGTCCGTTATAGCAATCACATCCAGTCCACGGATAGCACCCTCCCATACCCGGTTTTCCGGCTTCACATCTCCATCTGAAAAAATGGTATGAGTATGAAAATCACACTTCAAAGTTTTATAACCGTCTACATCAGGAATATAGACATATTCTCCCGAATAAGGCTGTTGTGCCTCCGGAACCTTCACTACATCCAGGCCCTGCAGTTGTGCAGAGACCTGGAAAGTGAAAGTCGATAAAAAAGCTAAGGATAAATATAACTTTTTCATTCTTTTGTTATTTTGCAGATTTTTACTTCGCCGGAGTAATCTTCACGAAAGTAACTCCATGATAAGGTACTTTTGTCTGGAAACTACCATTTACTTCTCCCAGATCTTTCTGTCTCCACAAATCGCGAACCATTGCTTTACCATCAATACCGAGCTGTTTCAAATCAAAATTAAAGTCATACTCACGCATTTGCATAGCTTCAGCATCATCCTGATCCCAAAGAATAAAGTAAGGATCTACATGGAAGAAACCTACTGCATAGGAACCATCATGCAACTTCTTAGACCAGATCTGTCCATTCTCTACTATCCTTTTCTTAGCAGGAGCTACCATCGGGTCCTGGCTAACAGAGATCACTTCATTATTAGTAAGCAGATTCAGCGTAAAATCATCAATATTCGCCATATCACAACCTATCAGCAAAGGAGCAGAAAGAAGACACCATAAAGAAATATGGGAATATTGTTCATCTGCAGTCAGGTAAGAATCATGCACTTTAGTACCCCAGGCTTGTCCCAATCTACCAACTACCAACATATCAGGATCACTATTCCGTCCCGGAGCTGTAGATTCAGCACACACATCCTGGAAAGTACCGATAGCTGTTACTACATTCCATTCATCCGTAATATCACGTGTGGTACGCCATTGATTACCACCGGCTTCCACAGCCCAATTCCATACGTTGGGAGCTCCGTAACCTACACAATAAACGATGTCACGATTTACTTTATCCAATGCCTTACGCATCACGATATACGGTTCCTGAATTGTTTTCTCTTCAGAATCCTTTTCTATTTCCAAATAACCGCAATAGTCATATTTCAGGTAATCTACACCCCAACCGGCCCAGGTTTTAGCATCAATTTCTTCATGCTGATAACTACCTAAGTGACCACCACAAGTAGTAGCACCCGGAGAAGAATAAATACCGAATTTCAGACCCAAGCCATGAATATAGTCTGTCAATTCTTTAAAGCTGGGGAATTTTTCATTAGGAAGAAGTTCACCTTGTTTAGTGCGTTCCGCAGCTTCCCATCCATCATCAATATTCACGTATTCCCAACCGTAAGAGTGCAGTTTTTCATTCATCATACGGGCAGCATCACGTACTTTTTCATCGTTTACAGAAAGTCCCCAGCAATTCCAGCTATTCCAACCCATTGAAGGAGTTAAAGCAATCTCATCACCGATTTTGATCGTCACTTCTTTTACTGCTGTACCTTTATCATTGGTAGCCTTCAACTGTACCTTATATTCACCTTTCGTTGTAGCTTTACCTGTGATATGTCCATTAGCCGGATTCAATTTCACACCTTCGGGAAGTCCCGTAGCTTCAAACGTCATCGGACGGTTACCAGTAGCCATTATCGACCACAAGAACGGATTTCCCGGACGTGCACCAAAGACTAACGGGTTATTAATGACCGGTGTCTCAGGAGCCGGCGGTGTCAGGATATACTTTTCCTTGACAACCGGTTTAGCCCATGCAGGAATCGGTTTTACATCTCCACGGGTAGTGATCTTCACGTTCAACCAGTCTGCATGGTCGTACATGATACCATCTCCACACTCTTCTACCAATAGCAAAACTTTGTCGATCCCTTTCAGATTCACATTGAATTCCTTTACAGGATCTCCCTTCTTCATGACACCACTCTTCCAGAGTTCTTTCTTGTCACCGAGAATTTTGAATTGAAGTTTACCGGCAAACAAGTTCTTGTCGTCAGCACCAGCCAAACCGGAAATTGATACTGCTTTGCCACCAAGATCGTATAGCAAACGACTAATGGAATGGGAACCAAGTCCCCGTTCATAAACCACTCCATTTACTGTAAGCGGTGTATGCACTACAGAACGATTAATTTCTACCATTCCCCAATCCTGAACATAACAAGAGTCTTGTCCGAATTCGTCTAACCAGACTTCTTTAGTAGGTCCGTTGTCACAAGACTGTAAACTCCAGGCCCCCATCAACATCACGGCTAAGAATACCGCGCACTTTTTCATCTTCATATTTTTCTTAATTCTAATAAATTACATTTCAAAATATGGTTCATCCGACAAAGATGTAGTTTATCTATAATTCTATTTATCAAGACATTGCATTTACCGGCATTTTCATATCGATGTAAAAGCATTTACCGCCGCATGTAACGACCTTTACCCCTTATTGTAACGCTCTTTACCTCGGTATGTAACGGCCTTTACTTCGGCATGTAAATGGAGTTACCGTGTAGGGTAAACAGAATATCAAAACCACCTAAATCGGATGAACCTAAAACAATTTTCACTTCTGGATATACTATACTCCTGGGGAGATTATAGCATTCAGTCGGTATCAATCACCTTTTTTATAGATACGGATATTGTCAAAAGCAAAATTGCGGGCAATATTCTGATCTATCTCAAGACGCATATTGAAGCTGGTATAAGACCCCGGGTAATTATCCGGATAATCGGTGGACTGAATAACAGTAAACGGCAATGTAATAGTTTCCCAACGATTAAAGTTCTGGACATTGAAATCCGTTGCAACCCAGTCGCAGGTTGGAGCTGCCCAATAAAGATAATTACAGAACTTAATCTTATCCTGTACAAACTGATTAGCCGTACGGAACTCACATTTCACTACATAGTTCTTGCTGCTTTCAAGCCCCAGCATATCGGCAGTATAAGCAATGCCGCCTCTCTCTGCAATATACCACCAACCGGAATATTCAGATTTATCATCAATACGCAAGAAGTTACCGCTCAAACGTTGAGGATCTTTCTCATCAGTAACCACATTGGCCATACTGGTGGGTAGGAATTCATCAAAGTCCATTATTATAAACTCACGGTCATAGTAACGTCCCGGACATGTAGCTTCCACATCCCATTTTGTACCTTTCACCTTTATCTTGATGTTTTTATCCACAGTCTTAGGCACTTGGGCAGTCAGGTAGTTATTACCACTGCTGATTACCTTCGATATTTTACCATTAAAATCGACTACTGCATTGAGAGAATCTATCTCATAGAGTTCAAAGAAATCGCCATAAATCATAATGGTATCACCAGGGCTGGTATATTCATTAAACATACGATCCAGACGAAGTTTTGGCGCATTCGCCTTAAATGGGATTTCCTGACGACCTGTAGAATTATAGATATAAATCTTGTTGGTCTCTTCTTTAGGTAATTTCACTGGAATTTTCAGGAACAGAATATCACTTTCCGTATATACTTCCAGCATATCCAATGCTACGTCATTAATCAAAACCGAATCAATATTGCGTACATCGAGCCCTGTGCCATGTATTGCAATAAAATCGCCCATAGCTGCCTCCGTAATCGGAGTATTCATATCATCAAGGGTGGTCACATTGGTAAGCTGTATAGGCATTGGATTATAGTCATCATCCGAACAAGCCGTAAATGACAAACCCAATAACAGTGCTCCACCCAAACATATATTTCTGAAGTTCATTATATTTTTCATTGCATTATCTATTAGTTATTAATAAATAAAATTACCACCCCGGATTATTCCTGTCCATATAAGGATTCGTATTGATAACATCGGGCGGGAACGGTAATAACAAATGCTTCTCTTCACGACGTTTTACAATCTCATTTTCATCCACAGTACCGATGGCATTCATTACTTGCAGATAGATACCCCAACGAAGCAAATCATAGCGGCGGATACCTTCGGCAGCAAACTCTTTGGCACGTTCTTCAAGAACGAATGAACGGAACGACTCTTTTGTAAACGGATTCTTCTCATGACGTTTGCTTACCAATGTACTGTTATTACGCTTGTTCAGCATTTCCATTTTAGCAAAAGCATCCGTTGTAGGACCATTCAACTCATTTTCCGCTTCACAATAAATGAGAATGAGATCGGCGTAACGCAAATACGGCCAGTTCCAGTCTGTACGGTTACCATTATTATCAGCAGTTATAGCTGTAAATTTTTCAAGTTTGGCACCATACTCATGGGCGCCGTTTCGTACAACATCCGTAGTTTCGTACTTATATGGACATCCTTCGTATGGAGGTAAGCCCTGACGTACTTTCACACTATCGCGTTCGGGATAGAAATACCACTCCATTTTTTCATAAGTTTTATTCCAGTTATACGGAACACGGTGTTTTACTCCCCAAGTGATACGCTCATCATCCCAGTCGTCAAAAGTCTGCAACCAATGGTCTCTTTGAACGTAGTAACCGGAAGTCCATTCGCCATTGTATGCCGGATCGGGCCATCCGTAATAATCCTTACTAACATAGTTGTAATAATCGTCGCCCTGTCCAACCATTGTCTGCAAACAGAAAAGCAACTCAGGTCCATTCTTATAAGCCGGACTCCATAGTTCTTTCTGGCTACTTGCCAATGAAACCTCACCACTATTGATTACTTCTCCGGCCTTTTCTTTTGCCAGGCGATAATACTCCTGAGAATCAAATTCTTCATATCCGGCTACCACATTCTTGCTGTGAGTAATGGCTACAGGCATCAAACGGGAGGTTGTTCCATCAGGATTTACTTTACTTCCCGGACCTCCTTTTACTGTAACTTGCCCGCTCTTCATAGAAGCTGAACCAATAGTAGCATACACCTTAGCCAACAAAGCCTTGGCAGTGGCACGGCATACGTGACCTTTCTTAAACGCCTCATCGGTGCGCGGAAGCAGCAATGCTTCGGCTTCTTTCAGTGTTTCAATAATATGCTCATACACTTCTTTTACAGAAGACCGCGGCAATTCGGTAGAATTACCCTCTGCAATGGAATATGTATACAAAGGTATAGGACCAAAGAACTGAACTAACTGGAACTGAGACCATGCCTTCAGGAAACGGAGCTCACCCAATGCATTATTCTTTTCTTTTTCAGTAACACCAGTTATCTTCTGTACTAGGTAATAGTGATAATTGGCTCTGTGGATAGTAGTACAATAATATTGATAGAAGTTTTTTGTCGAACCTTTATCATAAAAGTTACCGGCACCTTCATCACCAAAAGCCCAGCTCGGCCCTGTTTGATAATCACAATCGAAGTTCACCACACTATGATAATTACCCCATGTGAAAGGCCAATGCAAAGTATGATAAGCACCTGCCACCAACTGATCATACGAACCTTCGGCAGCAACATCTTCACCTGCAACAAAGGTAAATGTTTCCTCTTCCAAGTCACATGAAGTGGTCAGAAACAAACCTGCAGCACATAAGCTTAATATTTTTAACAGTTTCATATTCTTACTTTTTTAGAATGCTAATTGAATACCTAAGTTAAATGTACGGGCACTCGGATATGATGACATATCCACACCTCTACGAGTCGGGTCACTACCGAACGCGTTTACATCCGGGTCATACCATTCATAACCGGAAATAGTAAACAGGTTAGTTATACTTGCTACGATGTTAATGGACTCTACAAATTTCACCGGATGAGCCCAATTATAGCTTAAACTAATATTCTTACAGCGCAGATAAGAACCATCTACAATATAACGGTCGGAAGCTTTCATAGCACGGGTAAAGGTACCATCGGCACGCGGCCATTTAGCTGCAGCTCTGTTTTCCGGTGTCCAACGGTTATTGAATACGAAATAAGGCATATTACCCGAACCTACCGCTACATCAAACTGCTTCAAGTTCACATTCAAAATATCATTTCCTTGTGTACCTTGCAGGAAGAAGCTGAATGTCCATTTCTTCCAGTTCAATGTACTGGTAATACCATATTGATAATCAGGATTCGTATCACCAATAATCGTCTTATCACGGTCATCGATTACCGGATCGTCATCCAGATTCTTATATTTCACCTGCCCAACCATAGATTTCACTTTAGAAGGAGTTGCATCTCTGTAATACGGATCAGCACGTACTTCAGCCTCATTATCATAGAATCCATCTTCCACATATCCGTACAAAGTACCAATAGGATGACCATTTCTTCTCAGGAACATACTTTCAATACCCCAAGCTACATCAGAGAACTGATCGGCATTCAAACCACCAATTTTATTGCGGTTGAAAGAGATATTGGCATCTAATGTCCACATCCAGTCGCGGGTTTTCACCGGAATGACATGTGCTGTAATTTCAAGACCTTTATTGGTTACATTACCATAATTACAAGCTATTTGATTGAAACCGGAACTCATATCAATATAACGATACTGTAATAAGTCCGTTGTTTTCTTGTAATACAAATCAACAACCAGATTTACACGATTATTGAAGAAAGCTGCATCCAAACCAAGGTTAAACTGATTCGTTGTCTCCCATTTCAAATTTGCGGCAGCAGGTCCTCCCCAACGGTCTTCACCGGCACCAGGATTCATCGTTCCATCGAACGGATAATTCTGGGCTTCGAAGCGAGAACGGGTTGCATAGGCACTAATACCCTGGTTACCAGTCTGACCGGCACTGAAACGCAACTTCAGGTTATCAAAGAAATTAAGATTCTTAATAAATGCCTCATCAGACATACGCCATGCAATAGCACCGGAATAGAAATTAGACCAACGGTTCAGAGGATTGAAACGGCTGGAACCATCACGGCGGAATGACGCGGTGAACAAATAACGGTCTAACAGATTATAATTGGCACGAGCCAGATAAGACATCAACTGTGAGCGCCATCTGCCACTTCCTATTTCTTTTTCACCTACTGCAGCATTCATATCGTTATCTTCTGTAATATCATTCGGGAAATTCTTAGCAAGCATATATTTGCTTCTTCCCATAGACTTTTCATAAGTCATACCGGCAACAACATTGAAAGCATGCACACCAAACTTCTTTTCAAAAGTAAGTAAAGACTCTAAGGTAAAACCTTCGTATGCATTATCATCTTTTCTTCCATAACCATTGGTAGGATTTTGTCCTGAACCAGTGTAGCGATTGTAATATTGGCTACGTTCGTTATAGGTATAACCATAACCGATGTTCTGACGGAACTTCAGCCAATCCACAAATGTTATTTCGCCAAAACCAGAAGCATAAATACCATAAGTGTCAAGCACATTCTTTTCTGTATGAGCACTCAGATATGGATTTGCCAAACCAGAAGCAAAGTCCTCAGAATATTTAGAGTCTGCATCCGGGTCGAATACCGGACGAGTCGGATTAAATGCAATTGCGGACTCGATTACACCATAATTTTCCGTATTGGTACGGGCCAGGCGATTCTCCGATTTTGTAAAAGTCAGATTACTACCGATTTCAACATAATCATTAATCTTACGATTATTATTTGCACGGACATTGTAGCGCTTATAATAAGAGTTCACAATAACACCCTGCTGATCAAGATAACCGCCAGAGTACATATAAGATCCTTTCTGGTCACCACCGGAAATATTCAGACTATACTCCTGACTAAACGCATCACGGAAAATTTCCTTCTGCCAGTTAGTACCATAGAACAAATTTCCATCTTCACGCAAGTCAAAACCATTACGGAAATCATCAGGACTAGGCAGATATTTTCTCTCAAGAATGATCTCTTCACCAGTCACAGGATCGGTACCCTTTTTAATTGACCAATGGCCGGGTATAGGATAAGGGAGGCTTTCATCGGCAACATAATTCTTACCATCATACATATAACCGAAAATAGTACATTCGTTCTTGAACTGTGCATAATCGCCCGCACTTAAAACATCAATCAGTTTTACAGGTTTGGACATGCTGAAATTAGCACTGAACTGAACTCTTGCTTTGCCCTGAGCACCACTCTTAGTTGTGATAATAACCACACCATTAGCAGCACGCGAACCATAGATAGCCGTTGCAGAAGCATCTTTCAATACCTGAATAGACTCTATATCCTGCGGGCTAATTAAGCTCAGAGGGTTATTATTGGATTTCGTTCCGAAGTCAGTCGAGGGAGCTTCACCTGCCGTGAAGGGCACGCCGTCCAGAATATACAATGGTTCTGTATTGGTAGTAAATGAGTTGGCACCACGTATCTGGATAGTTACACCTGCACCAGGAGCACCATCGGCTTGTGAAACTTGTACACCTGCCATTTTACCCTGCAAACCTTGATTAATACTCGTCGGATTTGTTTTCAGTAAATCGTCACTTTTCAAAGAAGAGATTGATCCCGTAAGATCCTTTTTAGGTACACTACCGTAACCGATAACCACTGTTTCTTCCAACATGTGGCTATCTTCATGTAATGTAACATTTACAGTAGCTTTACCTTTCACTGCTACTTCCTGAGTTTTGTAACCCACAAAAGAAAAAACTAAAGTAGCATTACTGGAAGCATTTACCGAGTAACGTCCGTTTACATCTGTAATAGCTCCCGCCGTTGCATTTTTCACACGAACTGTAACACCAATCACAGGTTCACCTGAATCATCGGTTACAATGCCCGTAATTTTAGACGTTTGAAGCATGTCTGTAGTTTCAGCCTTCAAACCATTCGGAACTAACATTAGTGCCATTAAAAGCACACCAATAATTCCATTCATCGATTTGTGCAATCTTTTCATAGACTCATTTTTGGATTAATTAAATTAAACTTTATTACTCTCTGTTTAGTTGTTATTCGATGGTAGGATTAATAAATAATTCATCCATATATACTTTCTGAGGAGCATCAAAAGCAACCTTTATATACCTTGCATTTTCATTCAACTTTTCGAATAATATCCCGTCAATCCAAGCATCATGCTTATTATTCGGAAAGTAAGGGGCATCTTTGATAGAAGCCAGACTATAAGTTTTTCCATCTTCTGAAGTATATACATAGACTTTCAGCGGGGTATTGATTCCTTCCGGATTATAGTTCAATGTACGCACCATGATATTCTTGACCGGAGTTTTCTTTTGCAAGTCCACCACTATTTCATGGTGTCCCTGGCCAAACTTCACCCAACGGTTGTCTTCACTGTTCTCTTCAGCTACTTTGCCATCCAGCAGGGCTTGCATGTCCGATTTACTAATCATGTCAGGAGTAGCTGTATTCATCAATTTTTCCAATAGAGTTGCTTCAAACATTTTCCAGTAAGTATCGCCGTTTCTCCACGCCATATATTTGTTGCATACATCATTAGACCAAACCGGTTGCCCCAACTGATAAGAAGATTTCGGATCTTCAATGATGCCACCAAACATGAACGAAATAATGCGGTCTACCCCTGCTGCAGATGCAGCTGCCTGCTGAGATAGTAAACGAGAATAGGCAGCCGGAATCAAAGCGGATTGACGGTCGTTCGTACCTTCTTCCCACGTAAATGTTTCGCAATTTGCCCACATTTCAATATTCAGTCGATTGTGAATATCACGCATTCTTTGCCAGTTCTTTTTCAAACGGGGAAGTGTAAACTTATCACGCACGCAACCCACTTCGTCCTGATAAGCTATAATATCGACCTTCAATTTTGCCATCTGTTTCTCAAAATCCGGATTATCAAACTCCGACAAACCAATTCCATAAGGAGATATCAAAGTTTTCTTGCCTGGCGTCAGAATTTGTGCCTTTTCAGCCAATGTATTAACCGATTGTACGGCATGTTCAGCAAAAATCGGACAGATACAATCTTCTACCGGCAAATACCAACCATAAAAAGCCTTATGATTTTTGTAAAGAGAGGCCAGTTCTTCCATAATCTGTAACTGGCGTTCTTTGATTGCCGGATCCAGCAGATTATCATCCTGATCTTTTGCCCAGCCGGTACTCATAAATACTTTCACGTTATGTTTGGCAGCTTCATCAAGGATAGCATCTACAGGACTTTTCATGCCCTTATCATACAGCCAAGGCATGATTTTAGAAGGATAATATGCCTTACCTTCATTAGCTACCTCCATGAATACCAGATATTCAATGCCCATAGCCGCTAATTCACGAACCTTAGCCGCCCACAACTTCGGATCTGTATTATCAAAGTTTTGAGGATTGGTATATTTATTACGCACATCTTTATATGCCAGATTGATCCATGTGCCGGTAATAGGTCTTACACCAGTGACTGGCTTTCCGGCTTTTTCTTGCTTACCGGAAGTGTCATTAGCAGCACATGCAGTTACTGCCGGCATCGCAACCAACATTGCCAATAGGCCAAATAGTATTACTCGAATGTTCTGTTTCATAGTTTCTATATTTATTAATTAAGATTCTGCTTATCTGAATAGATTACTGCTTCACCTAAATAGATGTGTGCATCTTTATGAGGATTCAACCATTTAAAACTGATCTCATGTTTTGCATTTTGCAGCTGATATCTATGGAAAATATCTACCCTTCTATCATCAATGGAAGATGCTTTGGCAACCGGCAAATTTGCCGTTTCAATCAGATTACCGTCAATATACATTTCAACCTGAGCCACATAGTTTTCATCTGTACATTTCACATATCCTTTCAAAACGAAACCGATACCATCGAACACAAAGCCGGTATTATCCTGTAAAGTAGTATTGACAGCCAGTTTATCCACCGGATAATGACCTTCAAATGCCTTTTCATATTTTACAGCAACAGGTTTTTGAATTTTAATAGTCACCTGCCCATTATCTACTTTACCACCTTCTCTTTCTATTACTTGCAAAGCATGTTTCAAGCCCAGTTCCGATAGTTTATTAAGAGATACATCTGTATAGGCAAAAGGTATGTCTTCTATTTCATAAAGACTCTCTTTCCAATTCTCCGGAATATTAGAATATCCTATCATCGTACCCAAAATACCGGCAGCTGTAGCTGCATTGCAATCCGAATCCTGTCCGCAACGGGCAGCTATGTCAATTGTGGAAAAGAAATCTTTCTGTCCATACAATAATCCCATTATGACATAGGCACTGTTAATCTTTGCATCAATATCAAACGGAGCAAAAACACCGTCAGGACAACCAACCTCCGATGTCCACTTCTTCTGGCACTCGAACCAGGTTTGTTTCCAGTCATTCGGATACTGCTTATACCAGTCTATCACATCTTTCATGCAACGGTAAAAATCACTCTGTTCGGGAATTGTTTTCAGCGCCTCCGAAACAACGACTTCCACATCATCGGAAACAAAAGCCATAGAATACAAAGCACCAACATATACGCCTCCGTACCAACCATCACCATAAGTGAAGATATGTCCTACTCTATCAGATATTTCGGAAGCAGTATTGGGCATACCCGGTGTCATCAACCCTGCGAAATCTGCTTCAATCTGATAATCGATATCGTCAGCATGGGGATTATTCAACCAATGACCGGACATAGGCGGCATAATACCTTGTTTGATATTATACTTGGCAACCTGGTTGGCATGCCATAATGGAAAACCGGCATTGGCAAAGCTGATTGCAAATGAATCAGCCGGAGCTTCCAGACCTAAACGTTCGAACACATTAACAAAGATGATGTCTACGTACAGATCATCATATAAACCGGGAAAAGTATCAAAATAGAACTTTACTCTGTCCTTGGACCATTTTATAGGAGTATAGTCTTGAATCATTGTACCGTTATGCAGAAACTCTACGGGTCCACCATAGGTACAACCAATGGTCTTAGCCGCCCAGCCACCTCTTATTTTATCAGCCAGTTCATCCTGCGTCATCGTTACCTCAGACGGAACTGCTGTTTGGGAGGAAGAGGAAGTACATCCTGCACACCACACAACAACTACAAAAACATAAATAATAAAGGCTATATTCTTCATGGTTCTTTACATTAAACTATATTTTACTTTATAACTTTCAGCTTGGCTGATTCTTCATCCATAACATTATAGGTAGATATCTCATATACACTATCTTCATTACCTTCCTTATCGATGAAGGAAGTCAGGAAGTTATTTCCATGTATCTGAAGTTTCTTTAAGAGCGTGCCATTCCTGTAAATATTGAAACCGGCAACCGACTCCAGACTACCTGGAATCCACTTGACTTCCATGCCATTAGCTACCTTTATCATACTGGCACTTATAACTTCCTGCGGAGTAGCTATTTGAGGAAGTTTACCTTCTTTACAGTATTGCAGATAGGCTTGATGATAGTCCTTATTCACTACAAACGGACTATTATAATGGCTATAAGCAAAGCAGATTAGATTACTTACATAACCATTAACTATATCCAGTTGCTTCTTTATCCTTGTCAGAGGAGCACTCACCCAGAATTGTTGATCAAACGTTTCAACATTTCCCCAGAATTTCAACCCCGGTTTAGTATTGACAGCTTGTTTCAACTTAGAGAACCAGTCCGATAAATTATCTAAATTCAATCCACCGGCACCGACACAGTCTTGCGGAGCAAAAATATCTCCAAATCGGAAGTGAGTTTGTGCAAAAACATTCTCCCACATTTTTCCGTATTCTTCTGCATTTCCACCTACTTTATGATTCATAAACGGAGAAAGCATGAGCGGCATTCCCGGAGTGAGCTTTGAAAGATGATCCAAATTTGTATTTAAGGCTCTCGCAAGAATAGCCTGACGTTCAGCTGTCATACAATTCAGATTGTCAACTTCCCAAACCCAATACCATCCGTACATTGCATCCGGATATTTTTCCTTGTACAATGCAACCAGTTCATCTGCTACTTTATTGCCGATTTCCATTTGGCCAACCAACCAATCTGCATCATAATCTACTTTCCACCACCTATCATTAAAATTCAGTCCAATAAAGATTTTTATTCCATTCTTCTGGGCACTGCGCAAACACTTTTCAAGTGTCTTGTTCTGCTGTTTTTTCTTTGTCAGTGAAGAGGGATAGTTAGTAGTTGTTTTTCCTTTCTCATCTGTCAGAAGTGCAGGTGCATAAATCAGATACTTCATACCTGCCTCTTTAAACATTTCCATTTCCCGATCCCAACGTGCATCATCCCAATTAGCAACTAAATATTCTTGTATAAAAGAACCGCTGAAACGAGGGATATTGGTACCTTGATTTTTCTGTTCGAACATGTAATGGAAATATGTACCTTTCAGGTCAATAATATATGAATCGAAGCTGGCTTCATCTTCATGCAGATTAATGATGCGGGCACCTCGGTTCAGGACTTCATTATAAGCAGACGGATAACCTGTTTTACGTCCATAAGCTAACGCTATATTACCGTTCCAATCAACCATATAGTCATTGTTATGATCGTGCCCGACAAATACTCCTATTACATCTTTTTTCTCTATAAAAGAGGACAATAAGCCTGAATTTATGTTGGACGCACAAACACCTTCCTGCTTCTCACCGAATTCACGGCAAGCCCATCTGGCCGTTTCATGTTCGGGTAGAGGAATATGGAAAAACGCCATCGATGGCAATCTGTGCTTATTACGTACTGTAAACTGATCACTTGTCTTACGATACCAATCTATCTGATCATGCTTAATCCAGTCATAATATCCGAAAGAACGGTCTTGGGTAAGATTATGCGAATCGAACAAATACAAAACCCATTTTTCTGAATTTCCATCAGATGAAAGGATAGGAAGCGCACAATTACCGGAACCGGACAACTTTCCATTTTCTGCATCATAAGTCAGGTTATAGGGTACCGTACGCAGAAATTCAAGAATCTGGGCATTATTCATATCTGTTTCTTCATCATGATTCCCGAACGTAACAGCAAACGGCATTTTTTCTTCCTCGAACAAGCCAACCAATCTTTTCCAACCACGAAGAGCATTCCAGGAAACCACTACATCACCTGTCAGAATCACAAGATCAGGACGTTCTGAGCGAATAATTTCACGCATCAAGTTATAAGTACTGTCATTCTTTTGTTTATAAGAATCGCTTTCCACCCAGTGCAGATCGGTGAACTGCACAATCTTGAACTTTCCATCACGAAACTTCAAATTAGAAGTCTGGGCCAAACAGGAAAGACACAATAGTGAACTAAATAGGATTAATAAATATTTTTTCATTTCTTTCTATCTGTTCTAAATGGTGCCAAAGGCAACCCGTTACTATCAAATAAATTGGGAACTGCATCATTGGTAAAGCAATAGCGTACTGCAACCGGAGTTTTTACTTTTGAGGAAGAAACACTAATCTCACCATTCTTCATTAGTTTGGCATCTGCCGGATATACATTTCCTGCCTGATCCACTATCTCAAAGTTTTGGATGGTCTTGTCATTACAGGTTAATTTAATAGCAGTAGTAGCCACCATAACTTTACGTCCTTCTATACGGATAGACTTTAACATTGGAGAATAAGGCTCCACTTCTTCCCTATGGTAGGTTTTCTTCAATGCCATATTGGCCAAACGGACACCTACCTGTTTTTTCAGACTCGGATGGATATCAGAGATATCATTCACCAGATCGCTGACTACGACCATTCCGGTGTTATGTAATGTTGCAGCAACATCTGCCTGCTGTTCCCGTAAATAAGCAGCATTTCTGTCTGCATATCCATTCCATGGAGCAATCTGCACAAAATAAAAGGGCAAAAAACGGTGAAATTCATTTCTCCAACCTCTTATCATTCCATCAAACAGAGGACCATAGTCAGCAGCCCGTTCATTATTAGCTTCTCCCTGGTACCAGATGACGCCTGCAATAGTATAATTCTTGATAGGATGAATCATTGCATTGTAAATGGATGAGTTGGCAGTAGGAGACCAACCGGCTACTTGTTGTTTTTGTGATAACTCAAACAACTCCTTTTCATGGCTGAAAGTAAATTCATCGATCCAGGGTTCTACTGCTGTCCCTCCCCAATAAGATCCAATCAGTCCGACTGGCACATTCAGTGCTTCATTCAAATGTTGACCAAAGAAGAAGCCCACAGCGCTGAAATCTTTGTAAGTTTCCGGAGAACAAATTTCCCATTGTCCCTGAATACGTTCTACCGGATACTTAGACGTTGCTTTAGATATCTTGAAAAAACGAACTTGCTTATTTTCCAAAGCTTTTGTGATATCCCCGGCATCACGAACCGGATAGCTCATAATATATTCCATATTGGACTGGCCGGAACACAACCATGTTTCACCCATCAGAATATCTTTTATTTCCCTTTCCAGTTTGTTTTCCCAACCGTAAAAACGAATACTATGAGGTCCTGCAGCTTCCGGAGTACGTACATAAGCTTCCCAAGCGCAATGCATATCCGACTTTACATGTACCGTATCTGTGGGGGCCCAACTGCATACAATCTTCAGGTCCCATACACTGGGACACCAGCCCCAAAGCTTCACTTCAGAATTCCGTTGCATCACCGCATGATCACTAATGATAGATGGAAGAGCAAATTCCGGATTCTGTGCTGAGATATTGGCAAATACCAGCATGAATGTTATTATAGTAACTAATCGTTTCATAGTAGTTATTATTTAAAGTTCTGCTTTCTATACCAATCCATGTACTGATTGTATAGTCTGACTGACTCATCACGCAATCCGGCATGAGCCAGCGAACCGGGTTTATTCATTATACCAAGATATTGATATACCAGAATCTTATCTACAAATGGAGATATAGCCTCCATCTGATGAATAATTCTCTTATCAAAATCAGCCGAGATTAAACTACCATGAGTAGTCTGTTCAAAGTAGAAAAGCTCCATGTCGGCCCATATTCTTGAACGACCGGCCTTTTGATGCGCTTTAGCTAAATTTTCAAAAGCACGGGCTGATTGACTAAATGTAGTGACACCCACTCCCACGCCATCTTGATAAGCTACGATCTCTACATTGAGTTGCTCTAATTGTTTAATGAATGTGTCATCACACTTTTCGGCCTTAATATTATAAGGCGCAATGATATTTACACAATTCGCATTCAGAGACTTGGCTATCTGCGCACACTCATTCACATATGGAATTACATACTCACCAAAATAAGGATCCAACCATGATTCATTGGGGAAATACCAACCATAGAAACTTTTATGATGTCCATATCTTGCATAAATTTCTTCCATGCATTTGGCTCTCTTCCTGCCCAACTCTTTGTCGGTCATCATCTTTACAGCATCCAGATCCAATGCCCAATAGTCATTGCTTACAAAGAACTTAACACCAAACTCATCTGCTGCCGAAAGTACTGTTTCTATGGGATCTTCACATCCCATCTTAAACTTAGGAGCCAAGTCCGTATCATAAAATGCAAAACCATGAGAAGCTACATTCATCATGACTAAGTATTCCATGCCTGTTTCACGGATTTCACGTATCTTTTCCCGCCACTGGGTTGCAGTAAAGTTTCTCAAATCTTTATCCCAATACACACCTTCTTTTCCTCCCGGGTGTTGGAATTCAAACCAGGAACCGGATATCGGCTTGATGTTTGGATTTTGAATGGCCTCCTGTAGAACCTTTGCTTGCGAGACTCCCGGTAAAATGATACCGGCAGCCCCCAAGCCTAAAGTAGTTAGAAAATTTCGTCGATTCATAGTATTAGATTTTTCATTCTGATTTTATAATTTCTTCCAGAACTGTCCAGCATTGATACAGTCCTCTGGGTACATGGAAACATCCTTTCCATTTCCCGCCTTTTAATGGTAGCAGCACCTCTCCTCTCCTATTCAGATAGCCGTACCATTCAGCATATTCCGGATCTTTAAAATGATTCCAGGTATAATCATGCACTTTCTCGAACCATTCCAAACATTTCTTATCGCCAGTAAGTTGATAGGCTTTCAATAAAGAAATCAATGTTTCAATATGTACCCACCAAAGTTTTTGATCCCATTCCAATTGTTGAGGAGGATATCCTTTACGGTCCATAAAGTAATATATACCGCCGAACTCTTTATCCCAGCCATACTCCAACATTGTCAAAGTAACATTCTTGGCTTTTTCTATCAGTTCAGGACGATGCAGGCGTTTTCCAAGATCCATAATGAACCACATAGCTTCAATATCATGCCCCGGAGTCACCTGGCGTCCCTCAAAAGAATCAGAAAGCTCACCGTTAGTCTGTACATTTTCAATGATGATGCCTCCCAGTTCCGGACGATAGAAAACCTCCATAACTTCACGGATGCATACCTCCATGGTTTTCTCTAAATAATCAGCATCAAGTAAATGTTCGATTTCCAAAGCCAGATTACATAGAATCATCGGGAGAGCGAAGTTTTTCAAATCTCTCGTACCGGGATGAAGTTTATTCCACTTACCCTTCGGATTATCCACTTTAGACAGGATGATCTCAAAAGTCTTCTTAGCAATATCAGCATATTCCTGATTTCCGGTAGCAAGACTGAGTTGTCCGAAAGCCATGGTTGCAAAAGTGTATGAGAAAATGTTATAAGGATCTACCAGCGGGCGTCCCGTACGGTCAAGAGAGAAATACCAATTGTAATTTCCATCGTGACCGTACTTTTTCAAGAACTCCCCGCCTTGAATGGCACAATCCAACCATTCCTGACGTTTCTCTACCTTATTGTAGAGCATTGAAAACAACCATACCTCACGGCCTTGCAACCAAACAAACTTATCTGTATCGAAAACATTACCTTGACGGTCCAGGCAAGTGAAATACCCGCCGAACTCGTGATCCTGAGAATGTTCTAGCCAGAAAGGAAGAACATTATCCATCAGTTCGTCCTTATAAAGAGCAGCTAATTTTTTAAAATCCATAATTCTCTATATTATATATGTATATTAAGGTCGATTTCTATTTGGAACTGGTCCAGTAACGTTCAATCTCTTCCAGCGATTTGCCGGTAGTCTCAGGAACGAGTTTCCAAACAATAAGCATATAAGGAACGCACATGACGGCAAATAAAAAGAATGTTCCGGCGGGGGTAAGATTCTGGAGCATCCAGGGGGTTAATTGGCCGATAAGATACGTTCCGATCCATAAAGAAAATCCTGCGATAGACATAGCTAATCCGCGAACTTTGGTAGGATACATTTCAGAAAGAAGGACAAATACGACTGCACATATGGAGACAGCACAGCAAAATACATAAGACAAAAAGAATATAAGCAGGAATATGCTTGAAATACCTAAGGATTCACCAAACAAGAAATAGAATCCTATTAGTAACAAAGTAACGACCATACCCGAAACTCCGTAATAGACTAACTTCTTACGACCGACTTTATCAATAATGACCAATGCCAGAACCGTAGTTAAAGTATTAACCAATCCTACCAGAACCTGATAAAAAAGAGAATCGCCACCTGACAAACCTGCATTCTCAAAGATAGAAGGACCATAATACAATACGGCATTTACTCCCATAAACTGGCCTAATATAGCAATACAAACACCAATGATGACAGCTTTCAGAATTCCTGGTTGCAACAATAAAGACCATTCGGATTTTGATTCGGAAGATAAAACTGATTTCGTTTCATTCACCTGAAATGCTACATCTTTAGCAGAAACATAAATTCTCTTCAAAATATTTGTAGCCTTAGCATCCTGTCCTTTCAAAATCAACCAGCGGGGACTTTCCGGTATAAAGAAAATAATGATAAAGAACAGTATAGCCGGAAGAGTCTCCATTCCTAACATCCCCCTCCACACTTCAGTTACAAAAATTAAATCAGACCAGCCTGTTCCCGGATTAGTGCAACTTTCAGCATAAGCCAGCAGTTGGTAATTCACTAAATACGCACCTAAAAAACCAACAGTCACGGCCAATTGATATAAAGAAACCAATCGTCCTCTGTACTGGGCAACAGAAACCTCTGAAATGTAAAGTGGAGATATTATAGAAACAACACCAATACCAATGCCACCAATTATTCGGTAAATGACCAACTGGTTAAAATCAGCACATAAAGCGCATCCAATGGCTGATGTAGAAAATAAAAACGCTGAAATAACCATAGTCAGTTTACGACCGAATTTATCACTCAGGACTCCGGCAAAAAGTACTCCGACTATGGAGCCTATTAATGCACATCCTACATACCACCCTTGCTGTAAGGCATCAAGTTTAAACAACTCTGTCACCTGAGCAATAGTTCCGGAAATGACAGCTGTATCGTATCCAAAGAGGAAACCACCTAAGGCAGCAACAACTGACAGGAAAACAAGGTACCCTATATTTATTGTAGATTTCATAGAATTGTTATTTAATATTTTGCTTATATATATGTCCGAAACGATCCGTTACTACTATCTCGATAACTGCATTCTTATTTTGGGGAGTCGCTTTAAATAAATGCTCTGTTTTTATAGGCATAATCCAGTCATATTCTACCCGTTCTTTATCCGAACAGATAATCTTAGCTTCAGGATCATACCCTTCGAAACGTTGCATCTCACCCATACACTTACCATTCTCATACCACTCAACTTTCCACAACTCATCCCAATTCCAAACATTGGCAATAATATCATGGGGGTATTCTTCTGAAGAACCGACCGGATACCCTCTGAATTGGTAATCAATAGGAAATCCCGTACTCTTATAGCTCCAAGTAACCTTATTACCATTTACTTCATAAATTCCGTAACCACTGGGGGTACCATCCGTACAGACATCGGCTTTCCAGAAAGTACCGCAAACTGCCGCTGTATTATGTTCCATGAGTTTATCATTAAACACAACGTTCCAATTGTAATGGGTGTGTCCGGAGAATATGTGTGCATCATATCCGGCTAAAAGATCATATAAGCTGGAGGCATTGCTGGTTTCATCAGGAAGTAATGCATTAAACTGTAGCTCTTTTGTAGAGCTGCTTGGAATATGCATTGTAACAAAAACCAGATGGTCTTTCGGTACGAAAGATAAATCCTTCTCTATCCATTGCAGCGTTCGCTCATCAATATAGCCTATATAGCGATAATGACGATTAATATAGAAGCAGTTATTCAATACAATATAATGCGCCTTACCCCGATTGAAAGAATAATAGATCGGTCCGAAATACTCTTCAAAAGTTTTGTAAGAATGTTCATAAGAGCGTACTCCATATTCCATATCATGATTGCCTACAGCACGATAGAAAGGAAGGTTCAGAACATTAGAAGCTTGGATATAAGAAGGAAATATAGCCGGTGCATTACCCACAATATCACCACAATCCAAAACAAAAATATCACTGTCTTGCCGTTCACCTACAAATTGACGAACATCTTTCAAATATTTCATATACCCCTGAATGTCACTAGCTTTGGCAGCTTGTACATCAGACTGTACCAGACAGATATGCTTATCATCATTCTTAGGATTCTTAATCAAGGTAAAATCATAGTTTTCCACTTCACTGTCTATTCTTTTATAATAGTGGGGAAGACTCGCTTCTCTTTGAGGCAGATATCCGGCCGGAGTCGTTACATAAACAAAACGTGCATCCCGATGATATGGTAAACTATACATCCCTTTCGTGTCTGTCAACACGCAGTCGAAACCATTCGTCACCACAACATTAGATATTCCTTTACCTTGGCACATAACCTTTCCCTTAATGCCAGAAGCAGATTGAGCCATGACACTCATATTCAGGATACAGATGCAACAAACAAATAGATATTTCAATAAACGTTTCATATTATTTAATATTAAAGTATTCCTTATATCTATCATATAAATGTCCAGCTTGTAAATAAGCAGACTGAGGACTCATGAAATGTGAGAACTCAAACGTAATGGCTTTATCATAGCCGGCTCTCTTTGCAGCTTCCAATTTCATTCTAAGCTTATCAAACTTGATTGGCAAGAAATTTATAGGCATATCACGATCGAATGTCTCTGCATTCGTCCAGCATTTCATTCCATATTTATCTGCCAACTTTTTATTTACTGTAAAGAAGGCATCTAATTCATCATAATCAATGTGCCCATCTTGAAAAGCACACGCATCAACCACTTCATGGATTCCATCAAATATTTCATTCCACTCTCTTTCGTGTTCCTGAACAGAAACAGCATCTTCCTTAGTTAACTTATCAGTTCCCATCACAGCCTTCTTTCCATCAATCCAAGGTGAAATAAAAGTAGGTAAACCACCAGACACATCCTTACACTGTTTTCCCATTGCACGAAAAGCATCAATAGCCCCCTTGGTTTTACGACTGATCTCACCACTTATATACCAGCCACCAAAACTCTTATATTTTTCACCATATTGATTCCAGACTTCATCGATCACATACTTGTTATCTTCAATCTCCCATGACAAATCACCCGTATCCCAGTATTTTCCGGAATCATACAGACCAAAATAAAACTTCATCTGATATTTCTCCGCTAAGCGAAGGTACATGTCCACTAAATCAACAGACGGCATATAACATCCTCTACCCAATAAATATTTAGAAGGATAGGTGACAAACTTACGATAACCGGAACGGATCATGATAACAGTATCAATTCCTATATTTTTCATGTGCCGGAAATCTTGATCCCATTCTTTTTCGCCCCAATTTTGATGAGGAATATCATGTGATATTTCATCTAAAAAAGTCCCGGTAATCTTTAAACCATTCTCTTTAGGAATAATAAGCCGATCAGCATCGCTTTTCCGTATTGAAGCAAATAAAGTGTTCTCCATTGCTTCAGTGGCCAACAGTCCAGGAGCTACCAAAGCGGAAGCTCCTGTTAAAGCGACTTTCTTTAAAAATTCTCTGCGGTTACTTGTTTTCATAGTATTCCTTTCTGTATATTATATATGTTAACCTATTGAATCCTGTGTTTAAGCTTTATTATTATAAAGCGTTTCTTATTTATAACACGATGCAAATATAGATATATTTATTAAATAAACAATAGATAATAAATTATTTTATTATCAAAATCTCATTTTATTAGTATTTAATTAAAATAGGCCTTATTTTTAGCCCTTAATAAATAAAAAGAGAAATAAATACGAACTAAATATAAAAACCAAGATGAGATAAAGCTTAATATACTAAGCATAAATTGAATCAAAAAAAAGAATAAATGCTTTCTTTTCTATTATAAAAGGTTGAAGTTAATAAAAATATTAATTATCTTTGTGATAAATAATGAAATTAACAAGATATATGTATCAGCAGTTTTTAAAAGAAATAGAAATGGGGTCTAAAAATGCCCTCATTAAAAAAAGAATTATTACCTATTATATATATAATGGTAGTTCGACAATTCCTGATCTTTCAAAAGAACTGGATTTAAGTGTTCCTACAGTTACTAAGCTAATTGGAGAAATGTATGACGAAGGATACATAAACGATTATGGCAAACTAGAAACAAGCGGAGGAAGACATCCTAATTTATATGGACTAAACCCCAAATCAGGCTATTTCATAGGAGTAGACATTAAGAAGTTCTCTATCAATATCGGATTAATAAATTTCAAAGGCGATATGGTAGAACTTAAAATGGATATACCTTATAATTTTGAAAACTCCTTAGAAGGAATGAACGAACTTTGTAATCTGATTCTCAATTTCATAAAAAAGCTCCCGATAGATACGGAAAAGATATTGAATATTAATGTAAACGTATCAGGAAGAGTAAACCCTGAATCGGGATATAGTTTCAGTCAGTTTAATTTTGAAGAACGCCCCCTCGCAGATGTATTAAGTGAAAGACTCGGTTATCCTGTAACGATTGATAATGATACACGCGCCATGACATACGGAGAATATATGCAAGGATGTGTAAAAGGAGAGAAAGATATTATTTTCGTTAATATCAGTTGGGGATTAGGAATAGGAATCATTATAGACGGAAAAATTTATAAAGGAAAGTCCGGATTTTCCGGGGAGTTCGGACATGTGAACACATTTGATAATGAGATCATTTGCCATTGTGGTAAAAAAGGTTGTTTGGAAACGGAAGCTTCCGGCTCTGCATTACATCGTACCCTGCTGGAACGGATACTGAAAGGGGAAAATTCGATTTTATCCAACCGGGTAAATATGGAAACTCCAATAACACTGGATGAAATTATAGCCGCAGTGAATAAAGAAGACCTCTTATGTATTGAAATTGTAGAAGAGATAGGGCAAAAATTAGGTAAACAAATTGCAGGACTTATAAATATCTTCAACCCCGAATTAGTAATAATCGGAGGAACATTATCTCTGACTGAAGATTACATTACCCAACCCATCAGAACAGCAGTACGAAAGTATTCTCTAAACCTCGTCAATAAAGACTCAGTTATTACAACCTCTAAGTTAAAAGATAAGGCGGGTATTGTTGGGGCATGCATGTTGGCACGAAGTCGAATGTTTGAAGGTACAAACTAGACCTCCAACATTCGTTTCATAAATATAGCCGCGCCTTCCACATCGGAAGGTGCAGGTGCCCATGGCGCAACATCTTCTGGTGGAAGTGGCTTATAAGGGCCACTCTTTATTTCAAAGATAACAGTACCAGACTCTAAAACTACAATACTATGCCAGGTACCGGAAGGAATTTCCACTCCATACATTCCAGCTGATGGATTCAGATTAACTTTTTCCGTCACATTGCCCATATCATCATAGAAAAACGCAATCAGACTTCCGCGCAGAACAATATAAGTTTCTTCCTTATCTACATGACGATGAGGAGGGAGATAAGTTCCCGGCTCCAGAGCATTAAGAAGACGGTGAATAGGTGCATCTAAAGACTCATGAAAATTATAATTCATTCGTAAACGAGAATTCTCCTGAGCATCATGAGTTACCCCGTCCAATAGTTCTTCTGAAATCAGCTTCATCATTACTTCAACAATTGAGCAAATTTACTTGAAAGGTTTGCTTTATCTGATACAATAGAAAGTTCTTTGCCATCAGTACCCACTAAAAAAGCGGCTTTCTGAGATGCTACAACAGGAGCTATATCCTTCAGATCTCCTTCTACAAAAACACAACCTGAGAAAAAAGGAACAATAATCTCCTTCATTTTCCCATTCCAGTTTACATATATTGTTTGCATAGGACAATAAGTCTTATACCCTGCAACATTTAAATGCTGCATCAATTTACGTTCCAATCTCGGTGCCGTATACACAATATACCAGCAACGCGCATTTTCATCCATCATCATATTGTTGTTTGCTTTTTCCATCCTTTTAATAAATCCTTTACAAATAAAATCCAACCTACACTACCTACTCCAGCTAAGAAAATAAAACCGATAAGAATCATTACTTTATTGGGTTTCGCCGGACGCAAAGGAACTGATGCCGGCTGTACAACGGTGTACACCGGAGTAATTTCTTGCACCTTAGCCTTAGCCATCTGTAATTGTTGAGCAACTTGAGTATACACATTATATGCTAAATTCATTTCATTTTGCAAGCGTTCTTGTTCAGCACGATAACTTAACAAAATTATATTTTGATTAGCATCAACAAAAGATGCATACTTTGACTGTGCAGCAGTATAATTATCTTTAGCCTCCTTATAGAGTTTCTCTGTAAAAGCTAAATCATGACGCGCCTTATTGGTCCGATAATCCGTGATATAGTTCTGCAGGCAACGCATTACCGTATCTGTCAATGAAGCTGAAATCAAAGGATCCTGCATAGTAACCGACAAAGTCGTAACCCCTGTTTTCTTATCTACAGAAACAGAAATACGTTTACTTAACGCATCTGCAATTGCAGCTTCATCCCTAGTCAGTCTAAATGGATCTGCTTTAGTAGCCACGCCTTCTTCTTCTTTATCTTTAAACAAAGATACCACCCAACCCAATGCTTTAAAAGGAGCAGAAGTGATGGCTCCCCACCAAGGCCCACGCTGATACTCGTCCAAATAGGCATAAAGTGTTGTATCAATCTTATCTTTCTGATCCTTCACCTTTACATCAAAAAGCTCAATCAAAAAAGGAGTGGAACTTACAATATCAGGATAGAGTTCCGGTGAAAGAGCATCTTCACCACTGGAAGCACCTAAACTGATACCTGCCATAGCCGCTAATGCCCCCATACTACCTCCACCCGACTTACCACCAGTCTCTGGTGCCAACGTCACACTGGTAGAGTATTCTTTCGGGATGCTGAATGCTACAACCAGTCCCACCAACACAGCATATCCACATGCCTTGAAAACCAGTTTCCTACTTGCCCACACCTTTTGAGCAAGTTCTATTAAATCGATCTCTTGTTCTTCCGGCTGTTGAGGAGTTGTATTCAGTTTGTTTTCTTCACTCATAACTTCTATTACTTAAAGAGGTTAACCATGGTTGCAATCATAGCAGCAATGGAGGCGGTTGTGCTACCCATACCTAAAATTTCAGCAGTACTCATCCGCTTCTTTTCTTCCTTGCTTGGAACAATAATCTCACAGCCAGGCTCTATAGCCTTTTTATCACGAGATTTCAGACGGGATACCGTACCGTTCATATATACTACATAGGCTTTTTTCTTCTTGGCCAGATTACCATAACCACCTGCCTGATTGATATAATAACGTAAACTTTCACCACGCTTATACAATACAGTATTGGGATACATAACCGCTCCACTAATTTTTACTGTATTAATATATTCAGGAATGAATAAAACATCTCCTTCACGCAAAACCAAGTCAAAATCACTACCTGGATTAGAGATAGCCTTCTCCAAATCAATACCAACAGTATAAGTGTCTGATATGTTCAGCTTCTCAACAGAAATAGAGTCTTTTCCCTCTCCCATTCGAGCCATCCGAACAGCATCGGCCTGACGGCGTTGTTCTTCTTCCGTCATTTTACGAATCAAGCGCGCACCTTTTACATAAGCATCCGGAGTAATTCCGCCAGCTTTTGAAATCAAATCAGACAAACGCTCATTCTTCTTCACTAAAGCATAATTACCACCAAAGAGTACTTCCCCTGCAACAACTACATTCTGCTGCTTGCGATATGCAGGACTCTTGCGAACATATACTTCATCAAACGGTTCCAAGTAGAAATCTCCTTCTCCACCTACTACTAAGCCGTCTTTAATATCAAATGAATAAGTCTTTCCTAAAACACTACTAAAAGAAGTACTCTTCGGATCTTTAATACGACGGGTAATATCAACCTTTGTTGTTGCAGCTGCTTCTAATAAGCCACCAGACTGAACCAACAAATCTTCGATAGTCATATTCTTAGAAAAGAGGAATGTACCCGGATTTGCAACTTCACCATGAATAGAGATAGTCTCCTCTTCTTTCAGGTCATGAATGCTTGGTATATATAAAATATCATTTTTCTGCAATGGTATGTCAGCTACAGTTCCTTTAAGCAAACCACCTAAATCCACAGCAATTACTTCATGAGACAAATCTTCATTCTCACGATCTAAAAGTGCACGATTCAAAAATGCATCACCTCTTAAACCCTCAGCTTTCTTTATTAATTGCTTTACAGTATTTACTGTTCCACTCAATTCATATAAACCGGAGCGATATACAGCACCACGAATTTCTACGCGATTCTCAAAACGCTTCAATACGGCATCTACAGAAATGGAGTCACCATCATCCAAACGGAAAACAGAGTAATCCATTTCGTCTACATTATATACTTGATGTTCGCGACCGCTTTTACGAATAATACGAACAGCCTTTTTGTAAGCATCTCCGGTAAAGCCACCGGCATAATTCAAAATAGTAGCAACAGTCTCTGTTGGCTTCATTTCATAGAACATCGGACGCTTTACCTTACCAGCTATTCGTACTAAAGACTCATAGGGGTTAACTATAATTACATCTCCTTCCTGAAGACGAATATCATCTTTCATCTTACCTTTCATAAGGTAATCATAAACATCCAGATCAGCAATCGTTTTGCCATTGCGAACTACCTTAATACTACGCAGACTACCAATTTTGTTAACACCACCAGCGCGATACAAAGCATGGAAAACAGAAGAAAAAGAGGATAATGTATATGTTCCAGGAACAGCAACTTCACCCATTATATTAATCTGTATAGTTCGGATATCTCCTAAGGTCAACTTTATTTGAGAAGTAGGTTCACTTCCTGATATTCCTGAATATATTTTTGAAAATTCACGTTGCAAATATGCATTGGCATCTTTTACGGTCATGCCACTTAATTGAACAGGTCCTAATCCACTCACCTGAATAGTTCCTTCAGGTGAAATACTTTGGCGAATTGTATTCTCCGAAGCGCCCCAAACATCAATAATAACCTCATCGCCAGGTCCTAAACGATAGTCCACCGGAGTAGCCAGGTTAATACTCGGTTCAAACGTTAAATTCCGGTTTGTAAATACATCATGACCAAATATTTGAGAAGCATTATCTGTAACAGCAGTATTATTTACTCTATTATCCACTCTCACCCCTACAGTTTCATCAGGTGTTGTTCCCACTTCCGAATAGTCGGTGGATCTTCTCTGCCCCCCCCCATCATCAACTAAAGTACGTTGACGCAATTGAGAAGGTATTTCATTGGATTTATTACTTACAGCATTACTCTCCGAATATTTTTGTTGTATCCTGCTAACTTGTTCTTTAGTCACCCCTCTACGCAACAGTTCAGTGGTTATCTGCTTCTGACTTTTTCCACTTTTATTTGCTTCCTTTACGTACTGAATAACCTGATCATCCGACATCTGCTGGGCCATAGCCACTCCAGAAAGGACGAAAATTAAAAAGAATAGTGTTATTAATCTGCGCATAAAATATTTGATTAATCTTTAGAATTCCTATAATTAATATAAATCGGGCACAAAGGTAGCATATTATTTTATAACGCCCATTTATTTTACATCTAATTTTTGGAAAAAGAAATTAAAACCATCTCTATCAACAGCTCAGACCTCTACCTAATGTTCTGCAATACATGAAATTATTTTTTTCATTTCGTTAATTATTGTCAGAGATTCATCCGATTCGCATTTTTCAACTAAAGAATCAATCTGTTTACAAACCCTATCAACTCCTGCAATATCCTCCCTACTCCTTTTCACCTTGTCATAACATGTAACTTCGGTTTCCTGAGCCGATTCATCCTCAAAGACATATATTCCTCCATTTTCTCCAAGATTTCCGGCTTCCAATATCAGCAGACAGGCTTCCGGCAAAGTCATCAAACTTCGTGGAGCTTCCGGATATACATCTGCAAAACGAACCACAAATAATTTTGCAGTAAGCCCTTCTTGCCTGATTTTTTGTGAAAGCCCCTGCATATAGATTTCAGCTAAGCGCTTACTGTACCCCATAACATGAAACGGCGACAGAGCATGATTCGTAGAAATCATCATACATTTATACACTTTGTATTTAATAGCCAAATCTGCGACATTTTTAGTACCTAAAACATTAACCTGCAATGCTTCAGCAGCATAATCTTCCAGCATGGAAATATTTTTATAAGCAGCAGCATGAAAGACCAGCTGTGGCATATACTGTTTAAATATAGCTTCCATCCTACTACGGTTAGCGACATCTGCCACCAAGACCTTTACTTCAAGGTTCTTCCAATGATCCGATAATTCTAATTGAACATCGTATAAAGGAGATTCGGCTTGATCAACTAATATCAATTGGTAGGGATTCAGTGCTGCCAACTGACGAACGATTTCACGTCCCACAGTACCTGCAGCACCTGTTACCAATATCCGGTATCCTTCAATATAAGCAGCAATCTTTCGGATATCAGCCTGGATAGGCTCACGACGAAGCCAGTCCTCTATATAAATGTCTTTTATAATCCCGTCATCCAAACAGTTACTTAAGGGAGGTACTGTCATTACATAAATATTTTGGGCCAACATTCGCTCCATTACACCGGATGATTCTAAATCTGCCAGCTTATCCGGTGCCACAACAACGGTTTGCACATTCTTTCTCTTCAAATGCTCAAACAACTTATCATCATTAGCATAAACCCTACATCCCATTGTATGCTTACCTATCATCCAAGGTTCATCTGAAATAAAACCACATACACGATAATGATTATTTCGACTTACCCGCATCGATTTAGCTATATTTACTCCAGTACCACGAAAGCCGTAAATAAATATATTTACGCAGTGCCGATCATCAAAAGACAAAGCCTCATGCAGCATTTTAACCAAAATGCGCAGACATACCATAAAAATAAAATTGAGAATATATGCAATAAAGACAATTCCATTCGGTAATGTTTCTCCAAATCCAAAAGCCAACCAACAAAAATTACCAATACCCAATATACCATAGCTTATTGTAAGAGATATAAACACCCTGTAAATATCCACAAACGAAGAGAAACGAATAACTCCAACATAGGTATGGAAGACAGAAAAGAAACACAGATTACAAGAAAGAGAGAATAAAATCATCCATATATATAACGATACCTTATATATTATAGAAGAAACTCCCAATTGAAGAATGCAGGCTAAAAGCGTAGATATCACAACTAAACAGATATCAATAGCCAAAATGGTCCATTTAGATGCAATGCGGGATGAAAAGTTTCTATAATAAACTTTTAGGTTCATAATTATTGTCAGATTTCAGGTTGGTATACACTTTTGCAAAGATGTATTTTTTATATTGATAAAACAATTTTTTTAAAAGGAAAATGACATAATAGCCTCCGAAAACAGCTTTAGGAAAGATTTTCTCAAAAAAATCATCTTTTCTTTTCGTAGTTTCGAAGAAAGCTGTAAATTTGCACCCCGTAAAAACAAAAAGCCGTTGCCGCTATAGCTCAGTTGGTAGAGCAACGCATTCGTAACGCGTAGGTCGCCAGTTCAAGTCTGGCTAGCGGCTCAGAAAGAGAGAGATGCTTATGCATCTCTTTTTTTATTTCATAGATTCTTCTTACCTTTGCCAGACTAAAAAACTTCAGAAACAGATGAAAAAGAAGACAAAAAAAATTCTCATAGGAGGATTGGTAATCCTGTTCCTTATGGGCGTAGCTTGTGCCGGAACATTCTATTATTATATATTCTACCCACAATTTCATCCCCCAAAGACTACTTATATTTATATCGACAAAGACGATACAATAGACTCCATATATAATAAAGTAAGAATACAGGGACACCCGAAAAGTCTCACAGGTTTTCTCTGGATGACCCGATGGCGCAATTACGATTTATCCATTCACACCGGACACTATGCCATCCGCCCGGGAGAAAATGTGTATCATGTCTTCAGTCGTTTATACCGGGGATACCAGGAACCTATCAATCTTACTGTTAGCAACGTACGTACTTTAGACAGACTTGCCCGCAGCATTGGTAAGCAGTTAATGATCGACTCTACAGAAATTGCTACTGTAATGAATGACACTATATTCCAGAAGCGGATGGGATATAAAAAAGAAACAATGTCCAGTCTGTTCATTCCGGAAACATACCAGGTTTACTGGGATATGAGTGTAGGCGAATTTTTCGAGCGTATGCAAAAAGAGCATGAGAAATTCTGGAACCAGCAACGATTGGCTAAAGCTGAATCTATCGGAATGACACCGGAAGAAGTTTCTACCCTGGCCTCTATTGTTGAAGAGGAAACCAACAACAACAAGGAAAAACCAATGGTTGCCGGACTCTATATTAACCGCTTACACAAAGGTATGCCATTACAGGCAGATCCAACAATAAAGTTTGCCCTCCAGGACTTTGGTTTAAGAAGAATAACCAATGAACATTTGAATGTCGACTCACCCTACAATACATATTTAAATGCAGGCCTGCCTCCAGGCCCCATACGTATACCTTCACCTATAGGTATTGATGCTGTACTGAACTATGCCAAGCATGACTACATTTACATGTGTGCTAAAGAAGATTTTTCAGGTACCCACAATTTTGCTTCCAATTATACTGACCACATGAAAAATGCCAGAAAATACTGGAATGCATTAAACGAAAGAAAGATTTTCAAGTAAAATCATAATAAAATAAAAGCAAAAGCCTATATTTGCGAGTGAAAAACGCAGATTATTTCCTTTTTAATAATCCATGACTAACATTAAAATAATCAGATATGAGCAAGCAACTCTTACTTGGCGATGAAGCCATTGCACAAGCCGCATTAGATGCCGGACTCTCAGGTGTTTACGCCTATCCCGGTACTCCTTCCACAGAAATTACAGAATATATTCAAATGGCGCCTGTTACAGCTGAACAGAACATCCACAGCCGTTGGACTTCCAATGAGAAGACAGCTATGGAAGCTGCATTAGGTATGTCATTTGTCGGTAAACGGGCTTTAGTCTGCATGAAACATGTAGGTATGAACGTAGCTGCCGACTGTTTTATCAATTCAGCTGTTACAGGCGTAAAAGGTGGATTAATTGTAGTAGCTGCGGATGACCCCAGCATGCATTCCTCACAGAATGAACAAGATAGTCGTTTTTATGGTGATTTCTCATTGATCCCCATGTACGAACCAAGCAATCAACAGGAAGCATATGATATGGTTTATAATGGATTCGCATTTTCTGAAAAGATTGGCGAACCGGTATTGATGCGTATGGTCACCCGCCTGGCACACTCCCGTTCCGGTGTAGAACAAAAACCGCAACAACCCCAAAACCAAATGTCATTCAGTGAAGACCCCCGCCAGTTCATTTTGTTGCCAGGTAACGCCCGCAAGCGCTATAAGGTTTTATTAGAACGTCAAGCCGAATTTATTGAAGCATCTGAGAACTCTTCTTATAATAAGTATACCGATGGCCCTAATAAAAAGTTAGGTATCATAGCGTGTGGAATCGGCTACAATTATCTGATGGAAAACTATCCTGATGGTTGCGAATACCCCGTATTAAAAATTGGCCAATACCCATTACCTAAGAAACAGCTCCTGCAATTGGTAGAAACCTGTGATGAGATTCTGGTATTGGAAGACGGACAACCTTTCGTAGAAAAACAACTTAAAGGCTATCTTGGTATCGGCATAAAAGTAAAAGGACGCTTAGACGGCACATTATCACAAGACGGTGAATTAAATCCGGATAAGGTGGCACGTGCTATAGGAAAAGAGAATAAGTCAGAGTTTGGTATTCCTTCGCTCGTAGAAATGCGCCCACCCGCACTATGTGAAGGTTGTGGCCATCGTGATATGTACACTACGCTCACCCAGGTTCTGAAAGAAGAATATCCGACACATAAAGTATTCAGTGATATCGGCTGTTATACTTTAGGAGCCAATGCACCATTTAATGCTATCAACTCATGTGTAGATATGGGTGCATCTATTACCATGGCTAAAGGAGCCTCGGATGGCGGACTTCATCCGGCAGTAGCAGTAATTGGCGACTCCACCTTCACACATTCCGGCATGACAGGACTTTTGGATTGCGTCAATGAGAATGCAAACGTTACCATTGTCATTTCAGACAATGAAACGACTGCAATGACAGGCGGCCAGGATTCAGCCGGAACAGGACGTATTGAAGCGATCTGTGCCGGTATTGGCGTAGCCCCCGAACATATCCGTGTAGTAGTTCCCTTGAAAAAGAATTATGAAGAGATGAAGCAGATTATCCGTGAAGAAATCGAATATCGCGGTGTATCCGTTATCATTCCACGCAGAGAATGTATTCAAACCTTAGCACGTAAAAAACGAAATAAGTAAAACCATGAAAAAAGATATTATACTTTCCGGCGTAGGCGGACAAGGCATCCTCTCTATCGCCACTGTAATTGGTAAAGCCGCCCTTAAAGACGGACTATATATGAAACAGGCGGAAGTACATGGCATGAGCCAACGTGGCGGCGATGTACAATCCAATTTGCGCATAAGCGATCAGCCTATCGCTTCCGATCTTATCCCTTCCGGTAAATGCGATCTGATCATTTCACTTGAACCGATGGAAGGACTACGTTATCTTCCTTACTTAAGTCCTGAGGGCTGGCTGGTGACCAACGAAACACCGTTTATTAATATCCCAAACTATCCGGCAGAAGCTGACGTAAGAGCGGAATTAGATAGGCTACCTCACAAGATCATTCTTAATGTAGACAAAGTAGCCAAAGAAATTGGTTCCATCCGTGTAGCAAATATTGTTTTACTGGGAGCCACCACCCCATTCCTCGGCATCGATTACGAAAAAATACAGACCAGTATCCGCGAAATCTTCGAACGTAAAGGCGAGGCCATAGTGGAAATGAATCTTAAAGCACTCGCAGCCGGAAAAGAAATTGCTGAGAAATTAATGTAAGATCCCTCAAAAAAACACCACCATGAATAACAAATACTGGGAAGAAGAAATAGAAACCATGAGTCGTGAGAAGTTGCAGGAATTGCAACTTCAACGACTCAAAAAAACGATAAAGATTGCGGCTAATTCACCGTACTATAAAAAAGTATTTCAAGAACATAACATCACAGCTGACGACATCCAAAGTCTGGATGATATACAGAAAATACCTTTTACTACGAAATCCGATATGCGTGCCTGCTATCCATTCGGCATGGTATCAGGTAATATGCAGGAAGATGGTGTGCGTATTCATTCATCAAGCGGAACCACCGGTACTCCTACCGTCATCGTCCACTCACAACACGACTTGGACTCTTGGGCCAATCTGGTAGCACGCTGCTTGTACACTGTAGGTATACGTAAAACAGATGTTTTCCAGAACAGTTCGGGCTATGGTATGTTTACCGGAGGATTAGGCTTCCAATACGGTGCTGAACGATTGGGTGCACTGACTGTTCCTGCAGCAGCCGGAAACAGTAAGCGCCAGATCAAGTTTATCACAGATTTCAAGACTACCGCACTCCATGCCATCCCCAGTTATGCCATTCGCCTGGCAGAAGTTATTCAGGAAGAAGGAATTGATCCGACAAGTACCAGTTTAAAAACACTTGTTATCGGAGCAGAACCCCATACAGACGAACAGCGCAAGAAAATCGAACGCATGTTAGGTGTTAAAGCCTATAACAGCTTCGGTATGACAGAAATGAATGGCCCCGGCGTTGCTTTTGAATGTCAGGAACAAAACGGCATGCATTTCTGGGAAGATTGCTACCTCGTCGAAATAATTGATCCTGAAACAGGAGAACCCGTTCCGGATGGAGAAATCGGCGAATTGGTATTGACCACTCTTGATCGCGAAATGATGCCGCTTATACGTTATCGTACCCGTGACCTTACCCGTATTCTTCCCGGAGAATGTCCTTGCGGACGTACACACCTCCGCATCGACCGCATCAAGGGACGCAGCGATGATATGTTTATCATTAAGGGAGTAAATATCTTCCCAATGCAAGTTGAAAAAGTATTGGTACAGTTCCCACAATTAGGTAGCAACTATCTTATTACCTTAGAGACCGTAAACAACCAGGACGAAATGATTGTAGAGGTAGAACTCAGCGATCTTTCTACTGATAATTACATTGAACTGGAGAAGGTACGTAAAGATATTACCCGTCAACTGAAAGACGAAATACTTGTTACCCCAAGATTGAAACTTGTGAAGAAAGGTTCATTACCCCAAAGCGAAGGAAAAGCCGTCAGAGTAAAAGATTTGCGGCAAAATCAATAGAAATAGCCTTTTTTCAAAATAATCAGTGGAATACTTGACATCGCCTTTTTGATACAGTATCTTTGTACTATCCATTTATAGATACTATTTCACTGAATTATATTTCGCATCATATAGAAACGGGGAAGCTTTTGCTTCTCTGTTTTTTTAGTCCCCATGCAGCAGGCTCCAAAAGCTTACGCTTATATAACCGCCAGCTTACACTTGCACCACCGTAAGCCCACACTTATACAAGCGTAATGCCACAGTCCGCCATCTCTAACTCCACACTTCGCAGTCTGCAACCTGTAGCACTTGTCCTGTTAAGGTGTGGCATTGAGAGCACTGGGATGTAGCATTTGACTCAAAAAACACTGGCAAAAGAAATGGAAGTTCTTTTATTGCATATCATTACCTCAAAGCAGCCTCCTAACCTACTTCCATTAATAATACATAAATCTGCTATTGACAATATTTGAGTTACGACACCACTTAATAGAGGCTAAGTGGAAGTCTTTTGATTAGAGAAAGTACAAAGAAAAAGGAACGGTAACCAAACAAGATTACCGTTCCCCTTTATAAAAAAGCCGCACCGATGATGTGATGAAACTCCGAATGACATGATTTGAGCGCTCGTCCTCTTTGTAATCCACCGACTCAAAGTTACCCCGAAGGGCGTGGCCCGCCATCGAGAAGCGAAGCTTGTCTCGGTATTTCATAATAGTTTGATGAGTTTCCCGATCCAATCAATGCGGCTATATTTTCTACAACAAATGTAGTAAGTTTCTGTCAAAGAAACAAGGAAAAACATGATTTTGTTTCCTCCATACAGGACATTTTATATTATATTCTCCCTATTATAAGCAAAAAGTGCCGATTACTCGTTCGTAATCAGCACTTTGTAAACTATTTGCTAAATAAACTTAAGCAGCCTTTGCTTTAGCTACGATAGCCTTGAAAGCTTCCGGATGGTTCATCGCTAAATCAGCCAAAACTTTACGGTTGATTTCGATACCTGCTTTGTGCAAAGCACCCATCAGCTTAGAATAAGACATACCTTCCAAACGAGCTGCAGCGTTGATACGCTGAATCCACAAAGCGCGGAAGTTTCTTTTCTTGTTCTTACGGTCGCGGAACGCATAAGTCAAACCTTTCTCCCAAGTATTCTTGGCAACGGTCCATACGTTCTTTCTTGCACCAAAGTAACCTCTGGTTAATTTCAAAATTTTCTTTCTTCTTGCTCTTGAAGCAACGTGATTTACTGATCTTGGCATAGTTTTACTAATTTTTGAATGTTAGCGCCATTACTTCACACAACGGACTTAAAGCTAATGCATTCGGTTAATACTTTAAAATACTTTGTACGCTTTTTACTTCATTGCTAAGAGTTCCTTAACTTGGCTTACGTTCGTCACGTCAACTGTAGTTGAATGGCACAAGTTTCTTTTTTGCTTCTTAGTTTTCTTAGTCAAAATGTGACTGTGAAAAGCGTGCTTTCTTTTGATTTTACCTGTTCCGGTAAGAGTAAATCTCTTTTTAGAACCGGAGTTAGTCTTCATCTTTGGCATCTTACTTATTTTTTAATTATTTAAATTATATGGCAACGCACTATACCTGTGGCGTTACTCATTTCTTTTATTCTTCTGATTCAGCCGGAGCTGCTTTCGGAGCATCTGCAGATTTCGGTGCAGCAGGCTTCTTAGGCACTTCTTTTTTCTTCGGAGAAAGCTGAATAGTCATTCTCTTTCCTTCCAGTACTGGCATCTGATCTACTTTTGCATAGTCTTCCAAGTCATTAGCAAAACGAAGCAACAACACTTCTCCTTGCTCTTTAAACAAGATGGAACGACCTTTAAAGAACACATAAGCCTTTACTTTATCACCTTCTTCCAAAAAGCCTTTAGCATGCTTCAACTTGAAGTTATAATCGTGATCATCAGTCTGAGGACCGAAACGAATCTCCTTCACGTTTACCTTCACCTGTTTCGCCTTCTGTTCTTTCTGACGCTTCTTTAACTGATAAAGAAATTTAGAGTAATCGATGACACGACAAACAGGGGGTTGTGCGTTTGGAGAGATTTCCACGAGATCCACCTCACGTTCTTCGGCAAGCTTCAATGCCTGGGCTATCGGATATACGTTGGGTTCTACTTCATCGCCCACTATGCGGACTTCTTTGGCACGGATTTGTTCGTTAATCCGGTATTGCCCTTTTAAGCTGTCATTTTTCATTAAATAACCTCTATTTCCAGTTTGTTTCTTATTTACTACTCCCAAATTATTATTTTTTTATGTTAGGTAAAAGCTATCTTTAGAACATCATTTATGCTATGCTTTCACAAGTGGGCGCAAAGTTACCATTTATTTATCATATTCTGAACTTCTTCGTTCAAAATTTTAGCAAATTCTTCAAATTTCATAGTGCCTTTATCGCCTTCCCCTTGCTTGCGGACAGAAACTTCTCTGTTTTCTGCTTCTTTTTCACCCACAATCAGCATGTAAGGAATACGCTTCAATTCATTATCACGAATCTTACGTCCTATCTTCTCATTGCGTTCATCCACAATTGCACGGATATCATATTGCTTCAGGAACTTTTTCACTTCCTGTGCATAATCATTAAACTTCTCACTGATAGGCAAAATAGCTACCTGCTCAGGTGTCAACCACAACGGGAACTTACCTGCCGTATGCTCGATAAGCACAGCAACGAAACGCTCCATTGAACCGAATGGTGCACGGTGTATCATCACCGGACGATGTTTTTGGTTATCAGCACCGGTATATTCCAGTTCAAATCGTTCCGGCAAGTTATAATCCACCTGAATGGTACCCAACTGCCAACGGCGACCGATAGCATCTTTTACCATGAAGTCCAACTTCGGACCATAGAAAGCCGCCTCACCATATTCAATTCTTGCAGTCAAGCCTTTTTCTTCACAAGCCTCGATGATAGACTGTTCAGCTCTTTCCCAGTTTTCATCGCTACCGATGTATTTCTCACGGTTCACTTTGTCACGCAAGGAAATCTGTGCTTCCACATTGGCAAAGTCCATGGAACGGAACACAATAGAAATAATATCCATTACGCGCAGGAATTCATCTTTCACCTGGTCGGGACGGCAGAAAATATGTGCATCATCCTGTGTAAAGCTACGTACACGTGTCAATCCGTGCAATTCACCACTTTGCTCATAACGGCAAACCGTACCGAATTCAGCCAAGCGCAAAGGCAGATCCTTATATGAACGCGGAGAATTCTTATAAATCATACAGTGGTGAGGACAGTTCATAGGTTTCAGGAAGTACTCCTCTCCTTCTTCAGGTGTATGAATAGGTTGGAATGAATCCTTACCATATTTAGCATAGTGACCGGAAGTTATATACAGCAGCTTGTTACCAATCGGCGGAGTAATAACTTCCTGATAATCGTAACGTGCCTGAATACGGCGCAGGAATTCCTGCAGACGCAGACGCAATGCAGTACCTTTCGGCAACCACATAGGCAAACCTTTACCTACCGTATCAGAGAACATGAACAAATCCATTTCCTTGCCGATCTTGCGATGGTCACGTTTCTTGGCTTCTTCCAGAACAACCAGATATTCATCCAGCATCTTTTTCTTGGGAAAAGTGATACCGTAAATACGCGTCATCATCTTGCGGTCTTCATGTCCGCGCCAGTATGCACCGGCTACCGACATCAATTTGATAGCCTTAATCGGCGCAGTAGTCATCAAGTGCGGGCCACGGCACAAATCCGTAAAAGCACCTTGCGTATAAGTAGTAATGTGACCATCCTCCAATTCAGAAATCAATTCACATTTATAAGTTTCTCCACGATCACCGAATTTTGTCAATGCATCCGCTTTTGAAATACTCTCTCTCACAACAGCTTCTTTCTTTGCTACCAGTTCTGCCATTTTAGCTTCAATAGCCGGAAGGTCAGATTCTTTAATAGTGGTCTCACCCGGATCCACGTCATAGTAGAAACCGTTTTCAATGGCAGGACCGATACCGAACTGAATACCCGGATATAATTCCTGTAAGGCTTCAGCCAACAAGTGAGCACTGGTATGCCAGAATGCATGCTTACCTTGCTCGTCTTCCCATTTATAGAGAACAAACTCAGCATCCTCGTTGATAGGACGCCCCAAATCATAAATCTCACCGTTCACGCCACATGCCAGCACTTCCTGTGCCAGACGAGAGCTGATACTTTCTGCAATTTGCAGTCCCGTTACTCCGTCATTATACTCACGTACGGAGCCGTCTGGAAATGTAATCTTTATCATAATGTTGTGTATATTTCAATTTTCAGAACGCAAAAATAGCTAATTCTTTTTGATATTTTATTTTTTAGCAAAAAAATGTTATTCACGAGTGTTGGTAAACCGCTTAATAATATTGTAAGCAGAAACAATACCCAATTCTCCTGCTTTACTCAGGTCTGTAATCCCCTGCTTGTTATTTCCCAGGAAGATATGAGTCAAACCACGGTTGAAATAAGCTTCAGCAAAGTCTTTATTCAATTCGATTGCCTTGTCATAATCTACCAATGCTCCACGGTAATCTTTCAACAGAGACAGCACATTGGCACGATTATAATATCCGTAAACAAAATCAGGTGCCAATTGGATGACATGATCCAAATCTTTTCTCACAATATCATAATCCAAGGCAGTTACTTCCGCTTGATTCTTACTATCAACAGAAGCTCCGGGAACACCTTCGGTCAAACCGGCTTCCGCCTTCTTATACTCCAATTGCTTATAACGCACCAACGAGCGCATGAAATAAGCCGGGAAGAATTTATCATCCAGCAAAATGGACTGCGTAAAGTCATCTATAGAACTGGCAAAGTCCTGAACCAGATAGAAATCAAGTCCACGCAGGAAACGTTTCTTGGCATCCTTATCATCGGATACGATATCCGAAGTATGGGTATCAATCAGAGCAAAATGGAATTTCACCTGTTCTTCCGTCAACGGAGCTTCCATATTAGTAATACGCAACGGTTTCGGGAACAGTTTCTCATGATTCAACTCCTCAATATATTTATGGAAATGAACAATGCGCTTCACCTCACTCGATTTCTCATAATATGTCAATGTATACATCGGTTCCATCTTAACGGCTACGTTCCGGTCTTGAACACGACCGCGGTAGTCGCTCTTATATTTCTGGTCTTCTTCCGAGTCATCAGCAATCACGATTTTCCGGTAATTCTCCATATTCTTATCGGATTTCTTACGTGTCTTGCTCGTATCCTCATTATCCTGATTATTGTCTGCAACATCCTTATCGCCTGTCGTAACCCCGTTACGCTTGTCTATCTGCATCTTCATGATTTTGAATTCATCCTCTTCGGCACCCTTACGATCACCGATCTTCTTACGAGCTTCGGCACGCTGATAGTACCCGGCCATAAAATTAGGATATTCGTCAATCACTTTCGAATAGTCACTGATAGCGCCACGATAATCACCCGTCTGTGCACGCAGCAAACCACGGTTGAAAGTTGCCATCATATTATCCGGTTCTACCTTCAGAACAAAATCAAAGTCTTCAAGTGCCCGGTTATCGTCACCTACCTGTGCACGCAGCAAACCACGATTATAATGCCCCAGGAAGTTATTCGGATCGATATCCAATGCCAGGTCATAATCACTCATGGCACCTCTCAGATTATTCTGATGGAAACGCGCCAATGCACGATTGATATAATTACCAGCATTCTTCGCACTCAGATGAATGGCCTGATCCAAGTCACTTTCGGCATCTGTATACTTTCCCTGTTGCAAACGGACAATAGCACGTGCGCTCCATCCATCAGGATCATAACGGTCCATATCAATTGCCGTTTCAAAATCATTCAGAGCCTGTATAGTATCCTTTTGCTTCAACGACACTTCGCCACGCATCAGATAAGCACGCGTATACCTGGGAGCTATCTTCAGCAGTTTCCCCAAATCCTCTTTGGCTGCATCATAGTCCTCTTTCTGCATATGGCAAAGAGAAAGATTATGCCACAGAACAAGATTCTCCGGATCATATTTCAGAGCTGTCTGATAATCTTCAATAGCACCGTTGTAATTATTCTGCCGGATACGGGCCAATCCACGTATCTGATAGGCACCTACTACAAAAGGATTACGATCGATAGCCGCATCGCAATCCGCTTCCGCACCTTGGAAATCATCCAAATTGATTTTTGCCAAACCGCGAAAGAAGTAAGGCTCATATAAATAAGGCTTAGCGTTAATTACCTGGTTGAAATACTGGATAGAAAGCACATAGTCTTCAAAATACAACGCGTTGCGTGCGATTGTCATCACTCGCTCCGTATTGATCTGCGCACACAGCAACGTAGGAAGCAACAGGAAAGCCGTCAGTATCTTTTTTATCATCTTGTCTTATAAATGCTTGTAAACGAAACAAATTTAATGCTTTTCATTTACTTGGCGGGATTAACGGAAGACTTTTTATATTTTTTGAGCCTTTTATACCTTATTATAAGATTAGCTTATTTCACAGTCTTGACTTTATACGTGCAATGAGCCTTTCCCTTTAGCATCGCATTCAGCCTTCCCTTAATCATTTGCTTACGCAAGGGAGACAAATGATCGATAAACATCTTTCCTTCTAAATGGTCAAATTCATGTTGCATCACACGTGCCAGATAGCCTTCAACTATTTCATCATGCTCTACCATATCCTCGTCCATATACGTTACATGGATCTTATTACCACGTTTCACTGCTTCATGAATGCCCGGAAGACTCAGGCACCCTTCGTCCATAGACACTTCTTCACCTGAAACTTCCAGGATATGAGGGTTGATATATGCTTTCCGAAAACCTTTATATTCAGGATAATCTTCAGATAATACATCCAGATCAACCACTACAACACGAACAGGCAATCCTACTTGCGGTGCTGCAAGTCCTACACCTTCGGCATTATCCATCGTTTCGAACATATTCGCAATTAACTCTTTCAAATTAGGATAGTCGGGAGCAATATCTTCCGCCACTTTTCTCAATACGGGCTGACCGTATACATAAATGGGTAAAATCATTCTTTTTCTAAGTTACAAATTACTAAATCAATATATATAAGTATATATACCTTATTATAATATAAAACGTTTATTTTCCAAATAGCTTTGCAGAATAATAGTTGCACTGATTTCGTCCACCAAAGCTTTATTCTGCCGATCTTTCTTCTTCAGCCCGGCCTCCCGCATAGTGCGATGTGCCAAAACGGATGTAAAGCGCTCATCAACATACTCAACAGGCATTTCCGGTAACTTTTTCTTCAACAAACGAACAAAAGGTTCTATACGTTTCATGTTTTCCGAAGCCTCATTATTCATTTGTTTAGGCAAGCCTACAAGAATACGTTCCACCGGTTCTTTTCCTATATAATCAAGGATGAATGCCAGCAACTCATGCGTAGGCACAGTGGTTAGTCCGTTAGCAATCATTTGCAATGTATCGCTAACAGCTATTCCCGTACGCTTTTTACCGTAATCAATAGCTAATATTCTACTCATAATGGGCTACAAAATTACGATTAAAATTTGATATTTACCTCCATCTGCCGGCATAATAACAAAAAAGGGAGTCTAACTCATGCTAAATATAGCTGCACATTCCAATTATTCCGCTTTACTTTAAAAGCACTATTGACTATAAACTGGCAGATTAGAGTAGAAGTTCAAAGCATGTATTATACTATATTATTACCAAACATGGCTTTTTATATTAATTTTCAGAAGAAATCAATTCATAGGACACAATGCAATAACAATCTAATAATCAACAGCAAAGATACATCTTATAAAAAATGAGATTTTGATATATTAATAGCTATTTTCATGTAAGCGAGACCTTATTCTTCTGGACTTCCTTACCATACTAAGCATTTTATCTAAATAAATATTTAATTATTTAACTATATAGTATTCGATCTCCAAGAGTAATTTATGTAAGCTATTAGAAATTCATCTTTTTATCCTAATATTATTACATTAATATTTTCATTATCAATCTAATATTATTTGATTCCTTTATAACAAAAAAAGGTGTCCGACAACAATCAGACACCTTTTCTTCTTTATAGAGTTTCACCTCTAATCTTATCCTTTTTCCAGAATTATTGTTTTTATTCCAGAATCACTACACGGTTCAGATAGTTCTTACCGAACATGTTAGCTGTACCACCGAATCCTACGAGTTCGAGTTGATCTTTGTTAACGCCTTCTTTAATCAATGCGTCATAAACAGCCTGAGCACGTTTTTCAGACAACTTCTGGTTCCAAGAAGCGCTACCTGTAGCCTTGTCAGCATAACCTGCAACCTTGTACTTCTTATCCGGGTTAGCCTTCAGGATCTTAGCAGCCAACTCGATGTTAACCAAACCATAATCGTCGATACGAGCACTACCGATCTTGAAGAAGACAGCACGCGGGCCAGCAACTTCAACTTCCTTCACAACTTCCTTAGTTACAGGTTTAACGTTAGCCAAAGCATTCTT
>NZ_CABJDN010000017.1 GCF_902364365.1 Bacteroides intestinalis
CCGGGTTGGACAGTTGCTTCGCTGTGGGAACTATTTTCACCAGGACGTGCAGAACAATTTTTAATTAAAAAATAAAGCATAAACATTATAAGCGATATGAATAAAATTATGATTATTTTGGCAGGATTTGTGCTATTAGCATCAGCCTGTACAAGTAAGCAGGTCAGTGAAAAGACTGCTTCAGGGTTGAATCCGGCTGATTTCCGTATGGAAGTGGATGGTAAACAGACAGATTTGTTTGTACTAAAGAATAAAAATGGTATGGAAGTTTGTATTACAAACTTTGGTGGACGTATTGTATCAGTAATGGTACCGGATAAAGATGGAGTTATGCGTGATGTTGTATTAGGACTCGATTCTATTCAAGACTACGTGAAACTTCCTACGAATTTTGGTGCTACCATCGGACGTTATGGTAATCGCATTAACCAGGGTAAGATTACCATAGACGGTGTAGAATATCAATTGCCACGGAATAACTATGGTCACTGCCTACATGGTGGTTCTAAAGGGTTTGACTTCCGGGTTTTCAATGCACATCAGCTGAGTGATCAGGTTTTGGAATTGAGCTATTTATCAAAAGATGGTGAAGAAGGATTTCCGGGTAATTTGACTTGTAAGGTCACTTTCTCACTGACAGATGATAATGCCATCGATATTCGTTATAGTGCCGAAACGGATCGTACTACGGTTGTTAACCTGACTAATCATTCATATTTCAACCTGGATGGTGATCCTTCCAAAGACAACTCGGATTATCTACTGACCATTAATGCTGATGCATATACTCCTGTGGACAGTACTTTTATGACTACCGGTGAGATTGCTTCTGTAGAAAATACAGACATGGATTTCCGTCAACCCACGGCCATCGGCGCACGCATTAATAATGATTTTATTCAATTGAAGTATGGTAAAGGTTACGATCATAACTGGGTACTCAATACGAAAGGGGATATTTCTCAGAAATGTGTTACTCTCGAATCTCCTAAAACAGGTATCGTACTTGATGTTTACACGAACGAACCGGGAATTCAGATTTATGCCGGCAACTTCCTCGATGGCACGGTAAAGGGAAAAAAAGGCATCGTATATGGTCATCGTGCTTCCGTTTGTTTGGAAACTCAGAAATATCCCGATACTCCTAATAAACCGGAATGGCCGTCAGCATTATTGAAACCGGGAGAGAAATATGATAGCCATTGCATATATAAATTTTCCGTAAGAAAATGATAAGACAACTGGGTAAATTAATTATTCATTTAAAGACTATAAGAATTATGAAGAGAGATTATCGTTTCATTTATCTATTTGTTGTGGCTGTATTTGTAATGACAAGTACCATCACCGCACAAGATTATTTCAGTAATTTCCCTGTAAGAGCAAATCCCAAAATCGTAGGGAAAAAGGTAAGTAGCCGCCTGATGGAGACCAAACACCAACTTTATGGAGACAGAGGTATACATTATGCTGAAGTCTGCACCTGGTATGGAGCGCTCCGGTTCGCCGAAATGACGAATGACAAGGAACTTACCAAGAAGTTGAGAGAGCGTTTTGAGTTGTTGTTCCATCTGGAGAAAGACTTGCTTCCTCCTCCGATTCATGTAGACCAGAATATGTTTGGTTGCCTGCCTCTGAAACTGTATCGCATGACGAAGGACGAGCGCTATAAAGAACTGGGATTACCGTATGCCGATACGCAGTGGATTCTTCCTGAGAAGGCAAACGATGAAGAACGTAAATGGCATAAGAAAGGATACTCTTGGCAGACTCGCCTTTGGATTGATGATATGTATATGATTACCATCGTGCAGGCCGAAGCCTATCATGTGACGGGAGATAAAAAATACATCAACCGCGCTGCCAAGGAAATGGTGCTTTATCTGGATGAGATTCAGCGTGAGAACGGTCTTTTTTATCATGCACCCGATGTGCCCTTTTATTGGGGACGTGGCGATGGCTGGATGGCTGTGGGCATGACAGAATTGCTTTTCAACCTTCCTGAAAACGATCCTAACCGTCAACGCATCCTCAAAGGATATCGCTTGATGATGGAGAACCTGAAGAAATATGTGAATGAAGACGGACTTTGGAACCAGTTGATTGACGAAAAGGACTGCTGGACAGAGACTTCCGGTTCGGCAATGTTTACGTATGCCATGATTTTGGGTGTGAAGAACGGATGGTTGGATAAGGATGAATATGGACCGATTGCCCGCCGTGCATGGTTGGGGCTTTGCAACTATCTTGATGATAACAATGACTTGATGGAAGTTTGCATCGGTACAGGCAAGAAGAACAGTCACCAGTATTATTTGGACCGTCCCCGTATAACAGGTGATTATCATGGACAAGCTCCCATCATATGGTGTGCTTATGCATTGCTGAACGAATAAGATATTCTATTCTTCATAGCCGGCTGAAAAAGCTGCTTTAATTTATATACTTCATAATCTCTTCATTGAGATTATGAAGTATATGTGTTATTTTTACCTGGGTATTAATAAAAATATTATTTTCGCATACGTTTAAAGTGACTTGAAAGAACTTCTGCACCGCATCAAGTCCGTGTCTGCTCCGTACCAACTCCGTATAAAGGTACCTTTTTTAGGAGCAGGTACGGAGTTGGTACGGAGCAGACACGGACTTGACATGGTTCGGAGATGCTTTCGATAGGTTCTAAATGTTTTGAGAGGGAAAATTATTCGTTTGCGGAACTTATGCTTAAAATAGATAGTTATGAATTTAAGAAAGTATCTCTTTTCAGGAGTTATTCTCCAGGGAGTAGGCTTGTCCTTGTACGCTCAGGCAGATAAGCCCAATATTGTGGTGATAATGACAGATCAGCAGCGTGCGGATTTGTGTGGGCGTGAAGGGTTTCCGATGGAAATCACTCCGTACGTTGATGAATTGGCGCACCAGAATGCCTGGTTTGATAAAGCATATACGGTTATGCCTGCCAGCAGCCCTGCACGTTGTTCTATGTTTACAGGCCGTTTTCCCAGTGCTACTCATGTGCGTACGAATCATAATGTACGCGATATACACTATGCAAAAGATTTGGTAGCTGTTTTGAAGGAGAACCATTATAAGACTGCTTTGGTGGGTAAAAATCATGGTTATTTGAGTTCGAAAGATATGGATTTCTGGTCTGAATATTCTCACTGGGGAAAGAATAAACCGGTGACGGAGGGAGAACGTGCCATTTCCGAATTCTTTAAAGAGTCTGTCGGGCAGTGTCTGGAGCCTTCGCCTATACCTGTCAAGGACCAACAGCCTACAAGAATAGTGGATGAGGCTATAGAATGGATCGATAGCCAGAAGGATAATCCGTTCTTTGTCTGGGTTTCATTTCCCGAACCACATAATCCCTATCAAGTCTGTGAGCCTTATTACTCGATGTTTGCGCCGGATAAGCTTCCACCAGTGAAGACTTCACGCCAGGATGCATTGAAGAAAGGAGAGAAGTACCAAATATTGGCAGAACTGGAAGATGCTTCTTGTCCTGATCTTGAGAAGGATCTACCTCGATTAAGGGGAAATTATATGGGAATGATTCGCCTTATAGATGATCAGATAAAGCGACTGATTGAGGATTTGAAAGAAAAAGGACTTTTTGAGAAAACAATCATTGTAGTTCTGTCCGACCATGGTGATTATTGCGGTGAATACGGCCTAATTCGTAAAGGAGCAGGCTTATCCGAATCCCTGACCCGTATACCAATGGTTTGGGCCGGTTATCAGATAAAGAAACAGGCTAAAGCGATAGATGCGCATGTTTCATTGGCAGATCTTTTCCCTACTTTTTGTACGGCGATAGGTGATTCTATACCTGTAGGTGTGCAGGGACGGAGTTTGTGGCCGATGCTGACAGGTAAGAAATACCCGAAAGAGGAGTTTTCAAGTGTAGTTGTGCAGTTGGGCTTCGGTGGTGAAGATGTATCTTTGGATGATAAACTGACTTTTGAGCAGGAAGGTGCGCTGGGACATGATAAAGTGGCTCGTTTTGACGAACTGAATACTTGGACTCAGAGTGGAACTTCCCGAATGGTGCGTATGGGCGACTGGAAACTGGTCATGAACAGTTATGGAAGGGGAGAACTGTATAATCTGAAGAAAGACCCGTATGAAATTAATAACCTGTTTGGAAACTCAAAGTTTGTAAATAAGCAGAATGAGTTGTTGACAAAACTGTTGGCTTGGGAATTGCGTTTGCAGGATCCATTGCCACTGCCTCGACATCGTTATCATTTTAAACGGAATCCTTATAATTATCACTTTTACGAGTGATTCATGACAGGATGTTCCCCACACGCTAACTCCCACACAATAACTCCATTTACATGCCGAAGTAAAGGTCGTTACATACCGAGGTAAAGAGCGTTACAATAAGGGGTAAAGGACGTTACATGCAGCGGTAAATGCTTTTACATTTTGTGGTAAACAGTCGGTAAATGCTATTCGTTGATTATCAGTAAACTAATAAAGGTTCATCAGCTCTTTAATCCATTGTACTAATTATAAATCAAATTCAGTTTCTGATTCGCATTGGTTATAAAGCAAACATATTTATTGGGTTTTATAAGGCTTGCCTCTGTTTGGGTTACCTGAGCTATTGATAAGATGAAGATTATATAAAGTGAAAGACTTCGATGAAATGGGCTATTTTCATCGAAGTCTTTTCATAAACGACAGTTCCCTGTATTTTTTTAAGTATTAAAGAGACGAATTTTTTATTTATTGAAGTATTTCTGCTATCGTTTGTCATCAGATTGAGCTATATTTGACGTGCGAATCTATCAAAAAACACAAAAATGAGGAAGAGAATAATAGCCCTTATTAGTTTTCTTTGTTATATTGTTTGTTGGACACAAGCAGCAGACGAACATTACTATTTCAAAAATCTTAGCATTAAGGATGGATTATCCCAAACTACAGTCAATGCAATCATGCAGGATAAAAAGGGATTTATGTGGTTCGGTACTAAGGGTGGGCTGAGTAGATATGATGGTATGTCGTTCCGGAATTTCAAGCGTGATATGAACGACAATCATAGTTTGGGGAACAATTTCGTAACTTGTCTTTATGAAGATAATAAAGGGAATATCTGGGTTGGTACGGATGCTGGGATGTATATTTATTATTCTGACCGGGAAATCTTTGTGCCTTTTAACCTGTTGAGTAGAGAAAATACTAAAATAGATCGAACTGTTTCCGCAATTTCGGGAGATAAGGAAGGGCGGGTTTGGATAGCTGTTGAAACACAAGGGCTATTCTGCTATGAGCCACAAGAAGAACAGCTTCACAACTATACATTAAACAGCTTCTCAGCCAATGTTCAGAGTGTAACTTCTGATAATAGTGGGACTATTTGGGTTGGATTCTACGGCAGTGGTTTGTTCTATTCTAAGGATAATTTAAAAACACTTCATCCTTATCTTTCCCCGAAGGATGGTGAAGAGGTTTTTAAAGATGACGTCATTATGAAGATTGTGCCGGGAGCCTATAATTGTATCTATATCAGTTCCATAAGAAAAGGGGTTCAGGAATTGAACCTTACTTCCGGTAATTTGCGGAGTTTATTGTTGATGGATGAAACCGGTGAAATGGTATATAGCCGGGATTTGCTCGTTAATTCGGATAATGAATTGTGGATTGGTGCAGAATCAGGAGTCTATATCTATAATCTTCGTACAGATAAGTATGTGCACTTGTATAGCTCTAAAGATGATCCTTATTCTTTGTCTGATAATGCTGTTTATTCGCTATGTGAGGATAGAGAAGGTGGTATCTGGGTAGGTTCATATTTTGGAGGAGTAGACTATTATCCAAAGTCTTACACCTATTTTGAGAAGTATTATCCGAAAGATGGGGATAACAATTTGCATGGTAAGCGGGTACGTGAGTTCTGCGAGGACAATAAAGGGATATTATGGATTGGTACTGAGGATGGTGGTTTGAATCGTTTTGATCCGAAGACAAAAACATTTTCTTTCTTTGCACCCAGTTCTGGGTTTACCAATATTCATGGTTTATGTATGGTCGGTGATAAGTTGTGGGTTGGAACATTTTCTAAAGGACTGAAAATCGTAGATACCAATACCGGGAATATCTTGAAAACTTATCAGAAAAATGCTTCCCCCCGTTCATTGATAGACAATAGTATCTTTGCCATTTGCAGAACAACAACAGGAGATATTTATCTGGGAACCATGTTCGGGCTGTTGAGGTATAATGAACAGACAGATGATTTTGACAGAATAGAGGAGTTGACCGGTAGGTTTGTATATGATATAAAAGAGGATTCGGGTGGTAATTTGTGGTTAGCTACCTATGTGAATGGTGCCTATTGCTACAATGTCAATGAAAAGAAATGGAAGAACTATGTACATAATGAAAGTAATAAAGAGAGTCTTCCTTATGACAAAGTTTTGAGTATTTTTGAAGATTCACATCGGCAAATCTGGTTGACTACACAAGGGGGAGGATTCTGCTTGTTCCATCCCGAAACGGAGACTTTTACTAGCTATAATTCATCCAATGGCCTGCCTAATGATGTGGTGTATCAAATTGTAGAGGATGCAGAAGGACTATTCTGGCTGACAACGAATAGCGGGTTGGTACGCTTTAATCCCGAAACAAAACAGGTAAAGGGTTATACAACGGCCAATGGCTTGCTTGGTGATCAGTTTAACTACCGTTCCAGTTACAAGGATGAAACGGGCGCTATTTATCTGGGTAGTATTGATGGTTTTGTAGTATTTAATCCCAAAACGTTTACTGAGAATAAAAGCTTGCCACCGGTAGTGATTACAGATTTCATGCTGTTCAATAAAGAAGTCCGTGCAGATGAAGAAAATACTCCTCTTGAAAAGAGCATCACTTTCTCGGATAGTATCACTCTTCAGGCTAATCAAAACTCATTTTCTTTCCGTATTGCAGCTCTTGGATATCAGGTGCCGAAAATGAATAAGCTGATGTATAGATTGGATGGTTTTGATAAAGACTGGATCACAGTGGGCGAAAGTCCTATTGTCACTTATTCCAATTTGTGGCATGGTGATTATGTGTTCCGCGTGAAAGCGTCTAATAGTGATGGTATTTGGGGGCCTGAAGAACATTTGCTATATATTCATATTCTTCCTCCTTTTTATCTTTCGTTCTGGGCATATTGCATTTATATATTGTTGTTTATTGTCGGTTCTGTATATGCCTTTTGGTATTTCAGGCAGCGTAGCAGCAGACTGCATCGCCGTCAACTCGAGAAGTTTGAGCAGGAAAAAGAACGCGAGATCTATAACGCTAAAATAGATTTCTTTACCAATGTGGCACATGAAATCCGGACTCCGCTGACGTTGATTAAAGGGCCTTTGGAGAATATTCTTTTGAAAAAGCATTTGGATCCGGAGACTCACGAGGATCTGAATATTATGCAACATAATACGGAAAGATTACTGAACCTTACAAATCAGCTCCTGGACTTCAGGAAAGTAGAGAGCCAGGGTTATAGCTTGAACTTTACTAAATGTGATATTACCAATATCCTGAAAGAAACTTATATGCGTTTTAGTTCTCTTTCACGCCAGAAAGGTCTTGACTTTAATCTGGAGTTACCCGAAGAAAATTTCTGCGCCCATGTGAATCGTGAAGCATTTACGAAGATTATCAGTAATCTTTTGAATAATGGGACGAAATATGCCGATAGCTATATGCATATTAAGTTGGAAGTAGATGTAGAGACACAGGCATTTTATGTGGTGACAAAGAATGACGGAGTCATTATTCCCGATGAAATGAAAGAGGAGATTTTTCAGCCTTTTGTTCGTTTCAGTCAGAAGGAGGAAGGAAAGCTTGCTACAGGTGCGGGTATTGGCTTAGCTCTTTCCCGTTCTCTGGCAGAGCTCCATCGTGGAACCTTGGTTATGGCTCCGGGTGAAGATGCCAATGTTTTTGTCCTGACACTTCCTATCATTCAGGATACGGTGATTACTTTAGATTCTGATATGGAGAATATGGATGCAGAGTTACAAACAGAAGCATCTAGTGAGCAATATTCAGATGATAAATCGGAGGGAAAACAATCAAAAGAAAGCAAGCATATGGTTTTGGTTGTAGAAGATAACCCGGAAATGCTCGCTTTCATCGAACGTCAGTTGTCATCTCAATATGCTGTAGTTACGGCAACTAATGGTAGAGAGGCCTTGGAAGCATTGGATAGTAATTTTGTGAATCTGGTGGTGAGTGATGTTGTTATGCCATTAATGGATGGTTTTGAATTGTGCAAGACAATAAAGTCAAATGTGGGTTATAGTCATATTCCTGTTATACTTCTGACGGCTAAGACTAATATTCAGTCTAAGATTGAGGGTATGGAATTAGGGGCGGACTCGTATATTGAGAAACCTTTTTCACCGGAATATCTTTTGGCTGTGGTTTCTAATCTGATAAACAATCGGGAGAAGCTTCGCCGGGATTTTGCCAAATCTCCTTTTGTTGCAGTCAATACAATGGCACTGACCAAGGCTGATGAAGAATTTATCAAGAAACTGAATGAGATTATTCTTTCTAATTTGTCGAATCAGGAATTTAGTATGGACGATATGGCAGAGAGTCTGAATATGAGCCGTTCCAGCTTCTATCGTAAAATGAAAGGGGTCTTGGATTTGAGTCCGAACGAATATTTGCGTATAGAACGTTTGAAACGAGCTGCCCAGTTATTAAAAGAAGGTGAAAGTCGTATTAATGAAATCTGCTATATGGTAGGGTTTAATTCTTCTTCATATTTCTCTAAATGTTTCCTGAAACAATTTGGAGTGCTTCCAAAGGATTTTGCCGGATAAGGGGAGATAGTACTTTTATTGGGAATAAAATTGTGACTTTTATGCGATTTTGAGATGTTTTTTCTATTTATTGGAATACTTCTTCTCTGTTGAGAAGATGCTGCGTGTTATCTTTGTAACCATCTCGTAAGAGGTATACCATGATAACAATTATGTATTTCTTAATGTCTAATAAATAAAGAATTAACCTTATGTGTAAGAAGTCGTTATTATTATTGTTTTTGCTTCCTTTTCAGTTGATGTTTGCCCAGACAAGTTTGTTGACTGATTTTCCTGAAGGATATACTCCCAAAGAAGTAGGTAAACGTCTGGCATATCATTTTGTAGATGGAAAGCATATGCTTCATATCGGAAAGTGGATTAGCTATCCGGAGACTTTTACCTGGAATGGAGGATTGAAATTTGCCGCACTCACCAATGACCAAGAGCTTGTGAAGCTTTTACAGAATAGATTTGAGCTCCTGTTTACAACGGAAAAAGCTCTGTTGCCTATCAAGAATCATGTGGATGTGAATATGTTTGGCAGTTTACCTCTGGAACTGTATAAGATAACAAAAGATCGACGTTATCTGGATTTGGGCCTTCCTTATGCCGATACTCAATGGCAACTTCCTGAAAATGCAAAACCCAAAGAAAAGGAATGGGATCAGAAAGGATATTCCTGGCAAACTCGTTTATGGATTGATGATATGTATATGATTACGATTGTACAGACTCAGGCTTATAGAGTTACCGGTGATCGTAAATATATAGACCGTGCTGCCAGAGAAATGGTGATGTATCTGGATGAATTGCAATGTCCGAATGGTCTTTTCTATCATGCACCGGATGTTCCTTTCTATTGGGGTAGAGGTAATGGCTGGATGGCTGCCGGTATGGCAGAGTTGTTGAGTAGTTTGCCCGAAGATAGTGAATACCGTCCACGCATTCTGCATGGCTATCGCACTATGATGAAAAGCCTGAAAAAGTATCAGTCTTCCAATGGCTTGTGGCATCAGTTGTTGGATCATCCTGATTGCTGGATTGAAACCTCAGGGTCTGCCATGTTCACTTTCGCTTTCATTAAGGGCGTGAAGAATGGCTGGTTGGATGCTAAAGAATATGCTCCTGCTGCCCGCAAGGCATGGATGGCTATGGTAAAGTACATAGATGAGAACAATAATGTAAAATCAGTTTGCGAGGGCACTAACAAAAAGAACGATAAGCAATACTACTATGATCGTAAACAAAATGTAGGCGATTATCATGGACAAGCTCCTTACCTTTGGTGTGCTGTTGCGCTTTTAGAAGAATAATTTCCTATTATTTTAGTAATCTTATATCGAAACTTTATTTATACTTATAAAATGAATATAAGCAGTTGGGCCAAAGCCCTTACCTTTGTTTTGCTGTTGTTTTCCTATTCGACAGTAGTAACCGGACAAACGCAAGTAAATGATGCCAGAGGTTCTGAACGTATCTGGCTTGACTCGGATATTACCCATAATGGAGGTTATCAGTGGAAAATGATGAAGGCGGGAGACGTGACGGACTCTGGAGAGAAAGTATCTTTGTCTAATTATCCGACAACAAACTGGTTGCCTGCCATTGTGCCCGGTACAGTTCTGAATTCATTGGTGCACAACCAAAAATATCCTGAACCTTATTATGGTATCAACAATAAAATCGAATCTAAATTGATACCTGATATTTCTGAAACCGGACGTGATTTCTACACCTATTGGTTCAGGACTGAATTTACAGTTCCTAAATCATTTGAAGGAAAGCATGTCTGGTTACAATTGGATGGTATCAACTACCGCGCTGAGGTATGGGTGAACGGAAACCTGCTAAGCACAATTAAGGGCATGTTCTTGCAGGATTACATTGACGTGACCAGCTTTGTGAAGATAGACGAGAGCAATGCATTAGCTATAAAAGTATATCCCGTGGATGTTCCGGGTAGTGCTAAACCAAAATCCTGGGGAGCGGTAGGTGAATTCCATAATGGTGGAAACGGAAACATTGGATTGAATACTACCATGCTGATGACTGTGGGTTGGGACTTCACTTTTATGGATGGCATTCGCGACCGTAATACAGGAATCTGGAAGAATATTTCTCTCTATTCTACCGGTAAAGTGGCATTGCGTTATCCTTTCGTGAAATCGGAATTACGCAAACCCGGTTACGACGAAGCACGCGAATTTGTGTCGGTGGAAGTTGTGAATCCGACAACAGGTTTTAACCCTATTAATTGCACGGTGAAGGGTGAGATTCTTGGTGAAAATATAACTTTCGAGAAAAAAGTTAAAGTTATGCGTGGAGAAGAGAAAGTTTTGTCTTTCTCTCCGGAAGAGTTCCCGCAATTGGTGATTAACGCTCCCCGCTTATGGTGGCCTGTGAATAAAGGACCTCAGAACCTGTATGAGCTGAAAATGACCGTATCCATCGATGGAGTGGTGTGTGATTCAGTAAAAACGAAGTTTGGTATTCGTGAAATTACTTCTGATACGAATACACCTGATAAATCACGTGTCTTCTATGTAAATGGTAAACGTCTCTTTATCCGTGGAACGAATTGGATACCGGAGGCTATGCTGAGAACTTCCGATGAGCGTACTTATGCTGAATTAAGATATAGCCTCCAGTCAGGAGTCAATCTTTTACGTATGTGGGGAGGTGGAATTGCCGAATCTGACTATTTCTTCCAGTTGTGTGACGAGATGGGGTTATTGGTATGGCAGGAATTCTGGATGACAGGTGATACACGCCATCCGCACGATAAGGGCAACTATCTGAATAACGTGGAGTCTACCGTGAAGCGTATTCGTAATCATCCTTCCCTGGCTTATTATGTGGCTTCCAATGAGAGTACTGAGGTTACTGGTACCCCCGAATTATTGAATAAACTGGATGGTACGCGAGGTTACCAGATGCAGTCTGAATGTGACGGAGTACATGACGGAAGTCCTTACAAGCAAGTGAATCCGATGCAGCACTATGAAAATACGGCATCTCCACGTGGAAGCCGTGTCGATGGTTTCAATCCTGAATATGGTGCTCCTACACTTCCCACAGTGGAAATCCTTCGTGAGATGATGGATGAGAAAGACCTTTGGCCTATCAATAAGGAAGTGTGGGATTATCTGGATGGAAATGGTTTCCACTTGATGACTACCATGTATACTGATTTGGTAAATAACTATGGAAAGTCATCTTCCATTGATGAGTTTGCCCAAAAAGGACAACTGCTGGGTGCGATGAATTCTAAGAGTATCTGGGAAGTATGGAACTATAATAAATTGGATTACGGCGATCGCTTCTGTTCCGGACTTTTGTTCTGGTATCATAACTGTTCCATGCGTCAGGTTTCTTCCCGTATGTGGGATTGGTCTTTGGAGCCCACAGCTTCGTTGTATCATACAGCTAATTCTCTGGAACCGCTGCATGCTCAGTTTGATTATCTGAAAAATACAGTGTCCGTGGTGAACGATTACTATCGTGCCTTTACTGGTTATAAGGTGATAGCTCAGGTATATGATATAAATAGTAAGAAGGTTTTTGAAGAGTCTGCTTCTATTGATTTGCCGGAAGATGGAGTTGCTAACGATGTTCTGACGATTCGTTTCCCTGAAAACATCTCTCAGGTTCACTTCATCAAATTAGTGTTGAAAGATGAAAAAGACAAAGATGTTTCTTCCAACTTCTATTGGAGATCCAATGATAAGTATGAAGGCAGCAAGACCTTGACCGGCCCTACATCATCAGGCTTCGAAGATTTGAGTAAGTTGAAAGCAGCCAAAGTGAAGCTTTCCTACAAGACTCGCCAGGCAGATGGACGCTATTTTGTAGACATTGCGATGAAGAATATGTCCAATGGCATTGCTTTCTTCAATCAGTTGCAATTCCTCAATTCCAAGATGAGCCCGATACGTCCGTCATTCTATTCAGATAACTTCTTTTCTTTGATTCCGGGTGAAAAGAAAACAGTCACCATCGAAACTGGGGAAGAGAAGCTGGCTGATGGTGCTGTTCTGGTATTGAAAGGATGGAATATAGATACTCAGAAGTATAAACTCAAAATAAGATAATAGCGTGAAGAGATTCCACATTCTTACAGCTTTATTGCTACTCAGTTGGGGAGTGTCCGCTCAAAACCATTTTGATATTGTGGTGGTGGGCGGTAACCCCGGTGGTATTATGACAGCTATTGCAGCAGCCCGGCAAGGCAAAACTTCTGTTATTCTGGAACGTACCCGGCATATTGGAGGCCTTCCTGCTAATGGGCTGGGAGCGACGGATATTGCCACCCGGGAGGCTACTACCGGTCTGTTTATGGAGTTTACTTCCAGAATCAAACAATACTATGCAGACCGTTATGGGGAGAATTCGCAGCAGTTGAAGGATTGCAGTGACGGTTTTCATTTTGAACCCTCTGTTGCAGCATCCATCTATCAGGATATGCTGAATGAGCATAAAGACAAGATTACCGTACTCCTTATGCGGCAATTTGATGCTGAGGATCAGAATATATCTCTTAAAGACGGATGTATTGAGAGCATCTGTATTTTGAATCGTGAGAATGGGAAGAAAGAGATTTATCAGGGTGACATATTCGTAGATGCCACTTATGAAGGAGATTTAGGAGCTGCTGCAGGTGTTCCCTTCCGTGTAGGCAGGGAAAGTAAAGCTGAATTTGGAGAACCCGGAGCAGGGCGGACTTATGAATACTGGAAGAGTCTGCCAGCCAGTGGTAGCACTGGAGAGGCTGACAATGCAGTCCAGGCGTATAATTACCGGATTTGTTTGACTAATGACCCAGATAATCGTGTTCTTTTTCCGAAACCAGCATCTTATAACAGAGATGAATACGTTTCATTGGTTGAAGACGTATGGACCGGAAAGAATACCCAGCGGGCTATGTTGAAAGTGACAGGCGAGATGATGGAAGAAAATCGCCGCCATATTGCTGCAGGCAATCCGACCAAACTACCCGGAGATAGTTGGGGAATCAGAAAATTGAGCAGCATTGTGAAACTGCCCAATCAGAAGACAGATGGTAACAACCAGCATGCCGCATTTATTTCTACTGATTTGCCTGAAGAGAATTGGCCGTGGCCTACTTCATCTTGGGAATGGAGAGATAAGTTTGCCAAACGCCTGAAAGATTATACAGTGGGTTTATTCTGGTTTGCCCAGAATGATCCGGAACTACCGGAGCATTTCCGTAAAGCAATGTTGGAATGGGGATTGGCAAAAGATGAATATCAGGATAACGAATATTTCCCCCGGCAGGTTTATGTACGCGAAGGAAGACGTTTTGAAGGAGTCTACTTCTTCACTGCTAAGGATGCTTTGCCCATAGCATCGGGGAAGCGCCCACCTTTGCATGTCAATAGTGTGACAGCCAGTCATTATGCACTCGATTCGCATGCTGCCAGAAAGAGGGAAACCGGAAGAGCACACCTGGATGGATTTATAAGCTATCCTACGGCTGTTTATACAGTACCATTGGGCGTTATTTTACCCCGGAATGTAGAAAATTTGCTATTGCCTGTACCTGTATCCGGCTCGCATATCGGTTTCTCCACATTGCGTATGGAGCCTTGCTGGATGGCGTTGGGACAAGCGGCAGGTATTGCTGCTTCGTTGGCAATTGACCACAAAGTGCCTGTACAAGATGTAGATATGTCCAGATTACAAGATTTGTTGGTGGACCAGAAAGCAACGCTGATCTACTTTCGTGATTTACGACCAGAAGATCCTAACTTCCGCTTGGCACAATATATGGGGCTGAGAGGATATCTACCCGAATGGAACGCTAATTTGCACGGAGCGATTGATGAAGGAACGCTACAAGAATGGAGTGCATTATGCGGGTTTAAGCCCAAAGCTACTCCCGGAAAGACATCCAGGCTGGAAGTTCTGACCATGATTTATAAACGTCTTTGTCAGTAAAACGATAACTTTAACCATGTAAAACAAAGAAATAAAATGAAACTAAAATTAATAATGGGTCTGATAGGGGTGCTGTCGCTTAGTAGTTTTTCTACTCTGCCTTCTTCAGATGATACCGATAAGAAACCACAAGAGAGTTGGGTGATTGGACCGTTCTTACGTCCTGAGGGAGTTAACCCTGTATTGGTACCACAACCCACCTCTTTCCATTGCCCGATGCGAAAAGAACAGGTGAAGTGGGAGGAGAGTGATATTTTCAATCCGGCTGCCATCGTGAAAGACGGAAAGATTGTTGTGCTCTACCGTGCCGAAGATAATTCAGCACAAGGTATAGGTAAAAGAACTTCCCGTATCGGTTATGCCGAGAGTGCGGATGGAGTGACTATGAAGAGACTGGACAGTCCGGTACTTTTCCCCGGTGGAGATGAATTTGAAAGCATCGAATGTCCGGGTGGTTGTGAAGACCCGCGGGTAGCAATGACCGAAGACGGACTGTATGTAATGCTTTATACGGCATGGAACCGGAAGACTCCCCGTCTTGCTGTGGCTACTTCCAAGGATCTGAAGAACTGGACTAAGCATGGCCTTGCTTTTGAAAAGGCATATGACGGTCGTTTTGCCAGAATAGCAACGAAGTCAGCTTCTATTCTTACGAAGGTGAAAGGTGGGAAGCTGGTTATCGATAAAGTGGATGGTAAGTACTTCATGTATTGGGGAGAATATGCCGTACACGCAGCTACTTCCGATAACCTGACGGACTGGTATCCCGTATTGGATGAGAACAATGAATTATTGAAGATAGCCAAGCCGCGTAATGGATACTTTGATAGCCAGATGACTGAATGTGGTCCTCCTGCCATCCGTACCAAACAAGGTATTGTATTGATGTATAATGGTAAGAATGACAAAAAGAGAGGAGATGCCAACTATCCGGCAGGTGCTTACTGTGCAGGTCAGCTTCTGCTCGATTCCAAAGATCCTTATAAAGTATTGGGCCGCTTAGACAAACCTTTCTTCATGCCTGAAGCTCCTTTTGAGAAGAGCGGACAGTATAAAGACGGAACCGTTTTTATCGAAGGATTGGCCTATTATAAGAAGAAGCTTTATCTTTATTACGGTTGTGCAGACTCTAAAGTGGCAGTGGCTATATGTGATGATATAAAGGGATTATTGAAAGTGAAGTAGTGGTATCGGATACCTCAGAGAGTGTAAATTATTATAGTTTTAACAGATAGAACCAAATTGTTATGTACAAGAAAGCATTTACATTATTATTATTATTATTTTCTTTTCAGTTATTAATTGCTCAGAAGAGTCTACTGAAGAATTTCCCCGAAGGGTATACCCCCGATGAAATCGGTAGACGCATTTCCTATCGTTTTGTAACCGAGAAACATGCATTACATGCCGGAAAATGGATTGGTTATCCCGAAACCTTCTATTGGAATGGTTCTCTTAAATATGCGGCAGCAGCTAAAGATAAAGCACTTATCAAGCTTTTGCAAGCCCGGTTTGAGCATTTGTTTACTACTGAAAAGGCACTGTTGCCTATCAAGAATCATGTCGATTTGAATATGTTCGGTAGCTTGCCTTTGGAACTTTATTGGGTGACGAAGGATGAACGCTATAAAGAAGTGGGATTGCCTTATGCTGATACCCAATGGGAAGTTCCCGAAGATGCAAAACCTGAAGAGAAAGCGTGGGCGGAGAAGGGTTATTCATGGCAAACACGCCTTTGGATTGACGATATGTACATGATTACTATTGTGCAGACGCATGCCTACAAAGTGACCAATGACAGCAAATATATAGATCGTGCAGCCAAAGAAATGGTGATGTATCTGGATGAATTACAACGTTCCAATGGTCTCTTCTATCATGCACCGGATGTGCCCTTCTACTGGGGACGTGGAAACGGATGGATGGCAGCAGGTATGACAGAGTTGCTTCGTTACTTACCTAAGAATCACAAAGACCGTCCCCGCATCATGGAAGGTTACCTGACTATGATGAAGAGTCTGAAGGAATATCAGAATCCGGAAGGACTGTGGAACCAATTGCTGGATGATCCTGAATGCTGGACTGAAACATCGGGCTCTGCCATGTTTACTTTTGCTTTTATTACGGGTGTAAAGAACGGTTGGCTGGATGCCAAAGAGTATGCACCCGCAGCTCGCAAGGCATGGATGGCTTTAGTGAATTATTTGACCGAGAAGAATCAGGTAAGAGAGATTTGCGTAGGTACTAATAAGAAGAACGACAAGCAATACTACTATGATCGTCCGCGTCGTACCGGTGATTTTCATGCACAAGGTCCTTATCTTTGGTGTGTAGTTGCCCTGATGGAGAAATAATTCATAATTATCGATAAAGCATGAGAATTTTTAAATGTATTTTATTAGGAGGTATGTTTCTGCTGAGTTCCTCGGCAGCACTGGCTCAGGTTTCGCTATCACAGAATAGTAGCGGATCCAACGTGTTTAGTCTCGTTGGCAAGAAGGATAAAGCCTGCGTGTACTATGACGCAAAAGACTTTGAAGTTGTAAAGACTACGGCAGGACTATTTGCAAATGATGTGAAAGAGGTGAGTGGACAGCTTTTGGGCGTTGCTACTACCAAAGAAGCACCTCAAAAGAACTGTATTATCATAGGCACCTTGGGTCATAATGAGTGGATCGACCAAATGGTTGCAAAGAAGAAACTGGATGTAGAACCTTTGAAGAATCGTTGGGAAAGCTATCTGGTACAGCTTGTGCGCAATCCGCTTCCGGGTGTGGACAAGGCGTTGGTAATTGTAGGTAGCGACCGCAGAGGCGCTGCTTACGGACTGCTTTCTGTATCGAGAACTATCGGTGTGTCTCCCTGGTACTGGTGGGCGGATGCTCCTATTATCAAGAAGGATCAGTTGAACCTGAAAGTAGACAAGTATATTTCTAAAGAGCCTACAGTGAAGTACAGAGGTATCTTCATCAATGACGAAGACTGGGGACTTTACCGTTGGTCAAGAGATAACTTTGAGAAGGAAGTAGGAAACTTCGGCCCCCGGACTTATGCCAAGGTTTGTGAGCTTTTGCTCCGTCTTCAGGCCAACTATTTGTGTCCGGCTATGCACGATGCATCTATGGCATTCCATCGCATTCCTGAGAATAGAGTGGTTGCAGACCGCTTTGCTATCCTTATGGGAGCTTCCCACTGCGAACCGTTATTGTTTAATACGGCAAGTGAATGGAAACGGGATAAGATGGGCGAATGGGATTACATCAATAATAAAAAAGGTGTAGACAGTGTGCTCAATGTTCGTGTGAAGGAATGTGCTCCTTTTGAAAATGTATATACACTGGCATTGCGCGGACTGCATGACAGAGCCATGAACGCAAGCAATGATATGGGTGATAGAAAGGATATGCTTCAGGAAGCTCTGATGGCGCAAAGACAGATGTTGATCAATGCAATCGGTAAACCGGGAGAAGAAATTCCCCAGGCATTTACTCCTTATAAAGAGGTGTTGGATGTATATGATGAAGGTCTGGAACTTCCGGATGATGTAACTATCATTTGGCCGGATGATAACTACGGTTATATGAAACGTCTGAGCAGCCCGAAAGAACAGAAACGTTCGGGGCGTTCGGGTGTATATTACCACTCTTCTTATCTTGGCAAGCCTCACGATCACCTTTGGATGAATACGGTTTCTCCTACATTGATGTACGAAGAACTTCGTAAAGCCTACGATGCAACAGCCGACCGCATCTGGTTGCTGAATGCCGGTGATATTAAGTCATGTGAATTCGCAGTGGATTACTTCCTGACAATGGCTTTCGATATTGATGCTTTCAACTTTGAAAGAGCAGCCAATTATCGTACAGAATGGTTGTGTAGTATGTTGGGCGACCAATACCGTAATGAATATCAGGATGTAGTCAATTCTTTCTATAAGCTGGCTTTTGCACGTAAACCCGAATTCATGGGATGGGGCTACCAGTGGACGACTGATAAACATGGGAGAGAACGGAATACGGATACAGACTTTTCACTGACCAACTATCGTGAAGTAGACAACCGTCTGAGCGAATACCGCCGTATTGGAGGTATCGTAGAGAATATTCTGAATAATATGTCCGATGAGAAACAGAAAGCATGTTTCTATCAGTCATTATATTATCCGGTAAAGGGATGCGAATTGTTGAACAGAATGGTACTGGACGGACAAAGAAACCGTTGGTATGCTATTCAGCAAAGAGCCTCGGCTAAGGATTTGGAGAAATCAGCAAAAGCTTGTTATGACAGTCTGGAAGTTATAACCAAAGGCTATAACTCACTGCTTGACGGTAAATGGAATCATGTGATGACCATGAAGCAAGGATTTGCAGCTGCTTATTTTGAACTTCCGAAGTTGCGAGATGTTGAACTGGCTCCTGCAGCTTCCCTGGGTGTAATGGCCGAGGGTGAGGCTGTGTTGAAAGGTCTGCAAAGTTTCCATTCATTGCCTTGTTTCAATACTTACCTGCGTCAGTCTTACTATGTAGATGTATTCAATAAAGGTGCTGCTCCGTTGAAATGGAAAACATCTGTAACAAACGATTGGATTTTGGTAAACAAGAAATCCGGAGAGACAGCTACCGAAGAGCGTATTGAAGTTTCCATCGACTGGGCAAAGGTTCCGGCTGGTGAGAGAATCCTTGGTACATTGGATATTATGTCCGACCGTGGTGAGAAAGAGAGTGTTTATATCTCCGTCTTTAATCCTACATCTCCTTCATTGGCCGAAATGGATACTTTGTTTGTAGAGAACAATGGATATGTTGCGATGGATGCGGCAAGTTTCCACCGTAAAGTAGAGAATGATGATATTAAGATGATTGTGATTCCGAACCTGGGATTTGAGAATACAGCTGTTCAGTTGGGTAATCCTATGGCAAAGGCACAGCGTACGGCAGGACGTAATACACCGCGTCTGGAATATGATTTTTATACTTTTGAACAGGGATCGGTGGATGTTTACACCTATGTACTTCCTACCTTCCCCATAAGCAAGGATAGAGGATATGCCGGACATGAAGCAACCAACGTTGAGACCAAATATGGCGTATGTATTGATGAAGGGCCTGTTATGACTCCGTCTACTTCTTCCTTTGAATATGCTCAGATCTGGTATGAGAGCGTATTGAAGAATTGCAGAATCAATAAGACCACCCTTCATATAGACAAGCCGGGCAAGCATACAGTGAAAATCATCTGTGGAGATGCCGGAACCGTTTTGCAGAAAGTTGTATTGGACTTTGGTGGTATGAAGCGTTCTTATATGGGACCGCAACCTACCAGAAAGGAATAAAGCTCTGTTCGTAGGATACTAACACCTTTCCCTTAAATCATTAAGGGAAAGCATTCTCAACAGTAAGTCCAAGAGATCAAAACATCCGGATGTTTTTGCCTAAAAACACCCGGGTGTTTTCTATATTAAGCCTTAATCTTTTATAGACTAAGGTTTATTGTTTTACAGGTTAAGCCTTATTGGTCTACCTCCTGAATAAGGGGGTACTAAGTTTAGAAACCTATTAATATCAATATTACTATGATGAAAAAGTTAATACTTGCCTTTTGTATGTTGCAGAGTATCTTATTTTCGTTGGGAGCTCAGGATATGCATCAAAACATAGCATATGCTGACAATAATGTGCGCTTTACGGTTATCTCAGATGGAACACTCCGTTTGGAGTATGCTCCGGATGGCAAATTTGTAGATAACAAATCTTTTGTTGCGGTGAACCGCCTTTATCCGGATGTAGACTACAAGCTAAAGTCAAAAGGGGCGTGGATTGAAATAACGACCTCTAAAATGAGGATGCGTTATAAAAAAGACAGTGGTCAGTTTACCGGAGATAATCTGATGATTGAAGCGGTGAAAGGGACATTTCCATTCACTTGGAAGCCCGGAGTGCAGCAAAAAGGAAATCTGAAAGGTACTTACCGCACTCTGGACGGAATGGATGGTGAAACGCAAACTCAAACTTGGGTGGCTGATACCAAGAAAGGGGAACAACTGAAATTGGAAGACGGTTTGTTGGCTACTGACGGTTGGTCTTTTATTGATGATTCACAAGGACTTCTGTTCGATAACGATCCGGATTGGGAGTGGGCGAAAGAACGTCCCTCCAATGGAGGACAGGACTGGTATTTCATGGCTTACGGGCATGATTACAAGCAAGCTCTGAAAGACTACACTCTCTTTGCTGGTAAGATGCCGTTGCCTCCCCGTTATGCGTTTGGCTATTGGTGGTCGCGCTATTGGTTGTATTCTGATAAAGAGTTCCGTAACCTAATTGATAATTTTAATACTTATCAGATTCCTTTGGATGTGTTGGTAGTAGATATGGACTGGCATTATACTGAGAAGGGTAAAGGAGGCTGGACCGGTTGGACTTGGAACAGGGATTTATTTCCGAATCCCCAAGGTTTCCTGAAATATCTGAAACAAAATGACCTGAAAATTACTCTCAATCTGCATCCGGCAGACGGAGTGGCTGCTTACGAAGAAAACTATACGGAGATGGCGAAAGACATGGGTGTAGATACTGAGACGAAGAAGACGATCCCTTGGGTTAATTCCGATAAAAAGTTCATCCGGAATATGTTTAAGAATATACTGGGCCCGATGGAGAAAGATGGAGTAGACTTCTGGTGGCTGGACTGGCAGCAGGGAATGTTTGACCCGAAGATGAAGAACCTGAGTAATACATGGTGGATCAATTACGCATTCTTTAGTGATATGGAAAAGCGCCGGGAGACTCGCCCCATGTTATATCACCGTTGGGGAGGATTAGGAAACCATCGTTATCAGGTAGGCTTTTCCGGTGATGCAGTGATCTCTTGGAAATCATTGGACTTTCAGCCTTATTTCAATTCTACTGCCTCTAATGTGTTGTATGGCTATTGGAGCCATGACTTAGGAGGACATATCGGTAGTCAGATAGATCCCGAAATGTACACCCGTTGGTTACAATTCGGAGCATTAAGTCCGATTATGCGTACGCACTCTCAGAAAGGGGCTAAATTGAATAAAGAACCTTGGGTATTCAACAAGGAATATTGTGACATCATTCGTGAAACGATTCGCCAACGCTATGTGATGGCTCCTTATATTTATACGATGGCCCGCAAGGGGTATGATGACGGAATTTCACTTTGCCGCCCCATGTATTATGATTATCCGGAGAATAAGGAAGCTTATGAGTTCCGGAATGAATACATGTTCGGAGATGATGTGCTGGTTATGCCGGTCACTGCTCCGGTTGAGAATGGCTATGCACAGGTGCGTGTATGGTTGCCGGAGGGAGAATGGTATGAATGGCATACAGGTGCTCTGCTGAAAGGGAATCAGATTGTGGAACGCTCTTTTGCTGTTGATGAATATCCGATTTATATAAAGGCAGGTGCCATATTGCCCATGTATCTGGATAATGTGATGAATCTGAATGGTAATGACGAAGAGGTGGCAGTAACGGTTTTCCCCGGTGGAGGCGATACTGCTGAGTTCAAGTTGTACGAAGATAATGGTAATGATAAGAATTATGCATCCGAATATGCTGTGACTAAGTTGAGTTCTGTCCGCAATGGTAATGAACAAACGCTTGTGATAGGTAAACGTGAGGGTGCTTATAAGGATATGCCTCTTGTCCGCCCGTTTAAGGTGAAGGTGCTTTCTTCTCTCATCCCCCAGTCTGTTACGGTGAATGGGCATCTGGCTAAATACCAGTACTCAGGTGAAGATTTTGCCCTTTTGATCGATATTCCTGCTCAGGCTTGCGATCAGGAAAAGGTGGTTAAAATCGTTTATCCGTCTGAAAAGGTCGATATGAACGGACTTCTTGGAGCATCCCGAAGAATAGCGAAGGGTATGGAACAACTGAAATATCGTAATTCGTACATTGTCTTTAAAGAAGAGTTTGGTAAAATGGGAAGTTTGAGTGAAGCAGTGACCTATGCTCCCTCCGAAATGCCCGCTTTGATCGCTGATTTCTGGAAAAGTTATAATAAACTGCCTGCAGTGTTGGAACGACAGGGAATGAAGAGTGATCTTGCAACATGGTTTTTGCAATCTGTTTGTTGGAGCAAGTGATAAATAATAGATAGATGAAACGATATTTGATGACATTTTTGGCCGTTTTCATGGCTTTTCACTGTATGGGGGCTTCTTTGCCCTCCCAGGTGGACAGCCATGATATAGCGTCTTTACATGCATGGGGACCTTATTCCAAACGCTATGCAGGCATCTCGCACATACCTGATATGAGTAAAGGAATACGTTTTGATTTCTCCGTGATGCCCGGATATTACCGGAATCGCCAGTTGGTGCCGCATGTCCTGTTTGAATCGTCTTACTATCCATGGGAGATAAATCCGGAAGTGAATCGCATCACTTACCGATATGAACTGGAGTGGAAGGACAAGGTTTATACGGATGTCACTTATTACGTGTTGGATGATAACCGCACACTGGTCGGAATACATTGTGTCAACAATACAGGGATGCCTCAGAATCTGGTTCTGAACCAGATGGCTTATATAGACTATCCTGAGACGTATCCGCAGGTAACTGCTACAGGAGCATCGCGGCTGCAATGGTATAATGCCATTGATTATACGGAGAATGAACCTGTTCGGAAATCGCCTCAATACAGACTGGTATATGATGGGTGGCAGCGGAATGAAGAACGTAGCGCTTTGTCTCTTGATGGTTCGATTCTGGGGAGAGGCTTCGGTAGGAGCGAAGGTGACCGCCTGAGTTATCAGGTGAAGATCCTTCCGGATCAGGAAAACGGAGCCATAGGTATCCGATTTAAGGTAAAGAAGGGAGAGAACGTTGTACTACAGCTGAAAGGGCTGATAGAACAACCTGTTACTCTGAAAGGTACGGGAGAATTCTCTTTCGTATCAGTTCCTTATCAGAATAAGAAGGCAGGAGAATACAAACTGGAACTTATTTCGGGTAGTACCGTTGAAATCGGTCTGGATGGATTCTTTATAGGCAGTGCGGATGATATCAGCAATGTAAATGTAGTCCGTACTCCGATACCTTTTACTCCTGCAATGGAAGTAGGTAAAAACAAGAAAGACTTCATCCTGAAGTACAAAGATTGTGAAAACTATTATGGGGTGGCTTGGAACCATCAGCATTCGGAAGTTCGGGAAATATTGAACGGTGAATTGGAATCTTTCTTCCGGAGAAAGGTGCACGATCATGTCTCGTCAAGGCTGGTTGGAGATAGGAAGTGGCACTATACGAATGCTTTTTTGCGTCCTGTCGTGCTGGAACCAGATTCTGAACAGACCATTTACATGTTGGTATGCACAGGAGATAAGGAACAGGTGCAACAAGAATTGCAGAGTTTCCATTCAACTCCGGATAAACTGATTGCGCAGGTTAAATCTACGGAAGATGCAAAGTCTAAGGATAAAGTGTTACCGGGCGGAGAGAAGTATCTTCTGGGAAGTCGTTTACTGCAAGCATCGCTTTTATCGAATATCGTATATCCGGTTTATACGCAGAAAGAGTATATCAGGCATTTTACACCGGGCAAGAACTGGAATAGTCTTTATACTTGGGATTCCGGATTCATTGCACTGGGACTGATTGATGTGGATCCGGCTAAGGCTTTCGAATGCATCAAGGCCTATACAACTCCGGTAGGGAGTGAATCGGCTTTTATTCATCATGGCACTCCATTGCCTATCCAGATGTATGCTTACGCTGATTTGTGGAACAATAGCCTGTCACGTGAGACCTTGGAATTCTTATATCCCCGACTGAAACAGTTCTTTAACTTTATGGTTGGAAACGATCCTTACTCTACTACCCGGATGAAAGGTTCCGGTCTGCTTCGCACCTGGGATTATTTCTATAATTCCGGTGGATGGGACGATTATCCGCCTCAGCATGCACGTGGGGGTAATAAACTGGTGACTCCTGTAGTTACTTCGGCTTATTACCTGCGGGCTGCGAAAATACTGCGCCTGGCGGCAAAAGAGTTGGGATTGAAAAAGGATATGAAAGAATATGAACAGGTAATCGAACGACTGTCGAATGCTTTACAAACCTACTCTTGGGACGAAGAAAGTGGATATTTTGGATATGTACTCCATGACTCCTTGGAGAACGCGAAGGAAATCTTACGGTATAAAGACCAGTCGAACTTCAACAAGGGGCTGGATGGAGTGACTCCTCTGACAGCAGGTATCTGTTCTCCGGTTCAGGTAGATCGGTTGGTGGGACATCTGTTTTCTCCCGATGAGTTATGGACAAAAGTAGGCATTTCAACGGTAGACCAGTCTGCACCTTATTATAAAGTAGATGGATATTGGAATGGTGCCGTATGGTTTCCCCATCAGTGGGTAATGTGGAAAACCCTTTTAGATTTAGGTAAGGGAGAAGAAGCCTATCGGGTGGCGCATACAGCCCTGGATAATTGGGAAAAGGAATGTGCAGCAAGCTATTTTACGTTCGAGCATTTCATTATCTCTTCGGGAAGAGGAGCGGGGTGGCACCAGTTTTCCGGACTTTCATCACCTATTTTGAATTGGTTTGCTGCCTATTATAAGCCGGGTAAAGTTTCTACCGGCTTTGAGGTATGGATTACGAAGAGCGAATTCAATGACAATAATTCCGGATATAAGGCTGATATCTCTTTTGACGATTCGACAAAGGCCCATGAGCGTTGTATGATTGTCTGCATGGATGCAGGATATAAGTATGAAGTATTGTTCAATGGTAAGTCTGTTAAATCCAGATCTGGCCATCCCGGAATGTTAGAAATCACATTACCGGCTACTAATAAAACCGGTGAACTTATAATTCGGGCTCTTAATTAGAGTTGTTCATAAGAGCATTATTTTCTTTCATATTCAATATTAACCTTTGTGAGGTATAAGATGCCCATTTCGCACACGGTGAAATGGGCATTTTGTGTTATCAGATTAAAACAGATCGATACATTTCATTACAAATGAAACTTTGCAAAATAAGATATTTGTCTCATTACTGATAATTTTGTACCTACCACCGTTTTATAGCCTTCTGACTGCGAAAATGAGACGTTTTTTCTCTTTTTAGAGATAACTTTACCACCTGTTATCTAATTGATTCTCTACTTTTGTCGTGCTTTGAAGCACAAGGCAGTCTTTCAATTTTTTTAAAATTTAATATTATGAAGCAGAAGATTTTAAGATTCTTTTCTGATGCAAGGGTTAGGATGGTACTCCTCTTCCTGATTTCTACAGTTTACGTTCAAGCCCAGTCGGGCAGAATCGTTACGGGTGTTGTTAAAGATGCTACGGGCGAGACAGTTATTGGGGTAAATGTTACTGTAAAAGGTAATGCTGCTTTGGGAACAATTACCGATTTGGACGGTAAGTATTCATTGAACGTTCCCGCGCAAAAGTCTACTTTGGTATTCTCATTTATTGGTTATCAAACCATAGAAAAAACAATTGATGCCAACACAAGAACTTTGAATGTCACCATGGCTGAAGATTCTAAGTTGCTGGATGAAGTTGTGGTAGTAGGTTATGGTACAATGAAGAGAAAGGACGTAACAGGTGCTGTGGCACACATTGGCGAAGAAGTGACGAAGAATAGAGCTGCAACGAATGCTCTCGATTTTTTGGTTGGTACTGTTCCCGGTGTACACATCACTCCTTCTACTAATGCAGCTGGTGGTGCTTCCGGACTCCTGATCCGTGGTAAGCAGTCCTTGAAAGCCAGTACTTCTCCTTTGATCGTTTTGGATGGTGTTATATTTTACGGAAGTATTGATGATATTAATCCGAATGATATCGAAAGTATGGATATCCTGAAGGACGCCAGTTCTACTGCTGTTTATGGTTCAAAAGGTTCGGCGGGTGTTATTCTTATTAACACTAAAAAGGGTTCTACTGAAAAACCGATTATTAATGTAAGCACAAAGATCGGTGTGGCACAAGCAACCTTTATGCCTCAAATGCCTACTGCAGAACAGTACATGCAGAGACGTTCTGACTACTACAAAACAATTGACTACTTTAAACCGGGTGAACAACAAAAAGGTTTGGGATATTATGATAATCCTGATAACTTGCCTGATGGCGTTTCTCGTGAACAATGGGCTGGTTATGATAATTCTTTCTCCGGTGACTACATTGAAACCTGGATGCAACGTCTGGAATTCAATCCTATTGAAGTTACTAACTACAAGGCCGGCAAATTCGTTGACTGGATGGATCTTGTTTACCAGAATGGCTTGAGACAAGATTACAGTGCATCTGTTTCCGGTAAGACAGCAAGAACCAACTATTATGTAGCATTGGGCTATACTAACAATGATGGTATTGTTGTCGGTGACCAGTTCCGTGCTTCAAGATCACGTGTGAACTTGGATACTGAAATTACAAAATGGTTGAATATCGGTTTGAATGCACAGTTCGTTCATAAAGGTACGGATAACATTTCAGCAGATACCGGTGCGGCTAAAGCAGCCAGCCCTTTCGGTGATGTTTATGAGGCTGATGGAAGTATCAAAGTTAGACCTTGGGATGATAACCGTATTGCTAACCCATTGCTGAACCGTTCTGTAGACGATAAGTATTACAGAACTCAGAATTTCAACTCAAGTGTTTATGGTAAGTTGACTCTCCCGTTTGGATTTACATGGCAGACTACTTTCAACGTGCGTTATGGTTGGAGAAAAGACTACTATTTTGACTCTGATATCAAACCGGGTGTAGTAGCTGGTGGTAAAGCAAAACGTGAAGACTACTCTGACTACGAGTGGAGTATTGACAATATGCTGAAATGGAATCGTACTTTTGCTAAAATTCATAACTTTGACTTCACTTTCGTATATACTGCCGAAAAATACCAGAACTGGAAGAGTACAGGAAACAATGAAGGTTTCCAACCTAATGGAACTCTGAGCTATCACGCTATTCAGTCAGGTATCACTCCTACTGTCAACTCAAATGATGAAATGCAAACAGGTAATGGTTTGTTGTGGCGTTTGAACTATTCATTGATGGATCGTTATTTGTTGACCGGTTCTGTACGTCGTGATGGTTTCTCTGCATTTGGACAGAACAATCCTTATGGTGTATTCTCTACAGTTGCTGCCGGATGGCGTATTTCAGAAGAAAAGTTCCTGAAAGATGTAAAATGGATTGATAACCTGAAACTGCGTCTCTCTTGGGGACAGACTGGTAACCGTGACATCGGTCGTTATGCAGCCTTCTCAAGATTGACAATTACCAACGTTATCCAGAATAGTGTAAATTATAAAGGTGTATATCCTTCTGGTCTGGCCAATAGAGACCTGAAATGGGAAACTACTACCGGTCTCAACTTTGGTGTTGACTTCGGATTGTTCAACAACAGACTGTCCGGTTCGGTAGAACTTTATAAGAACAAAACAAACGACTTGTTGATGGACCGTGCTATGCCTGAGATCTCAGGATATGGTTCAATCGCTTCTAACTTGGGAGAGATTGGTAACAAGGGTGCTGAGTTGACTCTGTCAAGTATAAATATTAATACTCCTAATGTACGTTGGGGTACTACATTTACTTATTCTACTAATAAGAACGAAATCAAGCACCTGTATGGTGATATGATTGATGTATTGGATGCAGATGGTAATGTGATCGGTCAACGTGAGGATGATGACGTTCAGAATGGCTGGTATATCGGACATGCTATCGATGAAATCTACGATTATAAGTGGATTGGCGTATGGCAACTGGGTGAAGAACTGGAAGCTGCAAAATATGGTAAGCAACCGGGTGACCCGAAATTGCTGGACGTTAATAATGACGGTAAGATCAATACAGATGATAAGCTTTGGTTGGGTACAAAAACTCCGAAACATCGTATGACTCTGAGCAGTAACCTGACTCTGTTCAAATGTATCGACTTCTCTTTTGTGCTGCGTGGAGAGTTTGGTTGGATGGATATCGACAACTTGCCGAGAAACGAAACAAACCGTTACTACAATACTTCAAACTCTGTTTGGACTGAGTACTGGACACCGTGGAATCCGAATAGTAAATATGCCCGTCTGGGTGCAAACATTGATAGCCCGGGTGTGAATATTTACGAGAAGAGAAACTATGTAAGAATGCAGAATATGGCATTGTCTTATTCATTCCCGAAGAAGTTGATCAACAAATTCATGATTGATAACCTGAGATTCAGTATCAATGTGGACAATGCATTCGTTATCTCTAAATGGAGAACATCTGATCCTCTGACTAAAGCCATTACTCCACGTATCTGGACATTTGGTGTGAACATTACCTTGTAATCTGATAGAACGAATAATTAAATAAAGATATTCAAATGAAAACAAAGAAATATATACTAAAAGGCTTGGCCACTTGCCTGGTAGCAGCCAGTCTCTCAGCCTGTGTTGATCTTGAACCCAAAGCGATGTCGTTCCTGACACCGGAGAACACTTTTGTGGACAAAGCGGGTTTGGAAACCATGCTTCGTCTTTGCCGTAAGCAGATGAATTTTGAATGGTTCGGAGATGCATTCAACTCTGGAAACTGTGAAACCTATTCTGTATATGAATATGCCTGGTCTGACTTGGCTGTAATGGGTGGTCCTGAGACGAAGGAGATCCATAACATGGTGACTCAGTTGACTCCTACGACTAATATGTACCTGCATTTGCGTTACTGGGTTTTCGGATGGAATGGCATTAAATATGCCAATACAGTAATTACCCGTGCTCCTGAAGCTTCGGATATGGCATCGGAAGAAGACCGGAATGCTTGTTTGGCAGAAGGATATTTCCACCGTGCTTATTGGTACTATTTGTTAGTAAATCAATTTGGTGATATACCTTGGATCAATGAAGAAATTACCGGAGCAAAACTGGACTTTAATACAGTTTCCCGTAAGACTATTCTGGCAAATATCAAGAAAGATATGGAATATGCCGTACAATGGTTACCTCAGGAAGTGATTCGTGGTGCTGTGAGCAGAGCTGCAGGTGAGCACTTGCTGGCTAAGATTTGTCTGGCTACCGGTGATTTCCAACAGGCAGTAGATGCAACTACCCGATGCATTAACAATTACGGATTACGTCTGATGACTGAGCGTTTCGGTATCAATATGGATGATAAGACTAAAGATGTATACAATGACTTGTTCCAGGAAGAGAATATCAGCCTTGTTGAAAACAAAGAAGGTATCATGATCGGTCAGGAAATCTATGGTTTGGATGGATGTTCCTCTCCGAGTGGTTCAAAACGCAAACGTAACTTCGTGCCGCAATGGCATGCAGGAAGTAAGGTGAAAACACCGGACGGTAAAAATGGAACAACCGATGCTTCCGGAATCTACGATGGATATGAACAATTGGAAGAATTGGGTAGAGGTCTTGCTAAGATACGTCCTACTAACTATGCTCAGTATTCATTGTGGAGCAATTGTGGTGATGATATGCGTCATAATTCTAATAACTGGTTTGATAAATCACGTATCACTTACAATTTGCCGGCTTCAAAGGGTGGCAGTGCTACTTATTTTGGTCAACCGGTAAATCCTGCTTATTGTTCAGATACCATGCGCTGCTACTTCTCCTTTCCGATTGTAAAGGTTTTGGTTGACAAAGATGATCCGAATGCCGGAGGTAAAGTGCCTGTAGGTGGTTTCACCGACCAGTACATCTTCCGTCTTGCTGAAACTTATCTGAACAGAGCTGAAGCATATTGGTGGTTAGGAAAGAACGATCTGGCTACTGCTGATGTGAATACAATCCGTCGTCGTGTAAATGCTCCGGAATTTTCATCAGTTACATTGGAAGATATCCTGGATGAAAGAGCCAGAGAGTTGTTCCTGGAAGATCATCGTAAGACAGAACTGACCCGTATCGCTTTCCTGAAAGCTGAAAAGGGTGTAGATGGATATTCTCTCAATAATTTTTCAGAGAAGAACTGGTATTATGACCGTGTTATGGAGAAGAACAACTTCTTTGCAGAAGAATATTATTATTCAACGAATGCTTTCATTATGAAACCGTACCATGTGTTGTGGCCAATTCCGCGTAATGCTATAGAATCCAATACACAAGGTCGCATTAACCAGAATTATGGTTATGATGGTTATGAAGATAATATTCCGGTAGAAGAACTTGAACAAAGATATAAATAAGTAGAATACAATGAGAAGTAAGTATATTTTGTTTGCCTTGGCTCTGACAGGAGCCTTGGCATCCTGCTCGGACGATGATAATAAAGGAAATACAAATTATAAGAATCCTTATTCTAATCCGCTGACGGATTACAGTGTAGGTGACCCTACCATCTGGAAAGAAAATGATCATTCATTTTATGTATATGCTACCAATACATCTGTGATTCGTAAGTCACAAGACTTGATTCATTGGACAGATGGAGGCCCGATGTTCGCAAAGAAACCTACATTCGTTACAGAATCAGGTGCAGCTGTCTGGGCGCCGGATATCGAAAAGGTTGGTGATAAATTTATCCTGTATTATGCTATGTCTGCCATGGGTAAACCTGCAACTGCCGGTATTGGTATTGCTTCTGCAGATTCTCCCGAAGGTCCTTTTACTTTGGATATCTCTGTTGATGGAAAAGGAAAGCTGTTCACTTCAAGTGAAATTGATGTAAGAAACTCTATTGACCCTTGCTTCTTTGAGGATAATGGACAGAAATGGTTGGTTTGGGGTAGTTTCAACGGCCTGTATGCAGTAAAACTGAATGCTGACGGAACGAGAGTATATCCTGATATTGCAACTGCTAAGAAAGAAAGAGTACAGGTTGCGGGTACTGCTTTTGAAGCACCTTACATCCATAAGCGCGGTGATTATTACTATATGTTTGCATCTGTAGGTTCGTGCTGTAACTCTATGTTGAGTACGTATACTACTGTTGTCGGACGTTCTACTTCTTTCTTAGGTCCGTACGTGAATAAGAATGGAGAATCAATGCTTGATAATAAATATGAAGTTCTTATCAGAGCTAATGATCGCTTTGTAGGTCCTGGCCATAATTCGGAGATTGTGACGGATAGCGAAGGTAATGAGTGGATGTTGTATCACAGTTATGACAGACACACTCCAAGCAAAGGACGTTATCTGATGATCGACCGGATTGTTTGGGAAAATGATTGGCCGGTAATTGCTGGTAATAGTCCATCTACCGAAGCAGAAGCACCGGTTTGTAAATAGTAATAGTGAATATATGCAGAAAATATTGTTAATAGGAGCCTTTCTCGCCATAAGCTGTCTGCTTATGGCGAAAAAGCCCGTCAAGAGCTATCAGAATCCGGTTATAAACTATAGTTTGCCTGATCCTTCTATTATCAAAGGGGAGGATGGCTACTATTACTTGTATGCCACCGAAGATATCCGAAACTTGCCTATTCATCGTTCGAAAGACTTGGTGGAGTGGGAATATGTGGGTACTGCTTTTACTAAAAGCACTCGTCCGGACTTTGAACCCAAAGGAGGATTATGGGCTCCTGATATCAATAAAATAGGTGATAAATATGTACTTTATTATTCCATGTCCGTTTGGGGAGGCGAGTGGACTTGTGGCATCGGATGTGCTACTGCCGATAAGCCCGAAGGCCCTTTTAAGGATCATGGGAAAATGTTCCGTAGCAATGAAATCAATGTGCAGAATTCCATAGATCCTTTCTATATGGAGGATGGAGGAAAGAAATATCTCTTCTGGGGTAGTTTCCGTGGAATTTATGGTATTGAACTGTCGGATGACGGACTTTCTATAAAGAAAGGCGCTAAACTCCGTCAGGTAGCGGGGACAGCCTATGAAGGAACATATATTCATAAAAAAGATGGCTATTATTATTTCTTTGCATCCATAGGTACTTGTTGTGAAGGATTGAAGAGCACTTATACTACAGTTGTAGGTCGTTCGAAGAAGCTTTTTGGACCTTATGTTGATAAAAGTGGTAAGAAGATGCTGGATAACCACCATGAAGTACTGATTCATAAGAATGATGCTTTTGTTGGTACCGGGCATAATTCAGAGATTGTAACGGATAAAGCAGGTAATGACTGGATGTTCTATCATGCGGTGAGTACTAAAAATCCCGGAGGTCGTGTGTTGATGATGGATAAGGTTAATTGGAAAGACGGATGGCCATCAGTGGCCGGCAATTCTCCATCGATAGAAGCCGAAAGACCTGAAATGTAAAATAGTAAAATGAAGATTGAATATGAGGTTAAAAAGATTGTTTTTAGGGATAATGCTTTCTGTGGGCATTGTAAATATAGGAGCGGCAAATTATACTCCTGAGAATGTTTCCATTTCTTTAAAAGTTCCGGGTAATGACGCCCAGCACTATTCACTGACTCTCCAAAAGCAGCAGGACGGTGTGTATACCTGCCAGTCTTCCGAGCAGTTACCATTGGTTATTACCCGCCAGGTAGTTGATAAAGATGGCAAGCAGCGTATTAACGTTGTCATCACGGCCTTGGATACTGTTTATTTCAATTATGGCGAGCAAATAAAAACCGGATACCGGCATTCTGATTGCCAGTTCTACATGCCCGGTTTCTGGTACCGCCAGAATCTTCGTTCTCCCGAAAAGGCCCCTTCTTTCCATATCTCGGATAGCTGGCTGGTACGCGAAGACCGTCTGAGTACTCCTCTGACTGCAGCCTTCAATTCAAGTAAAGGTAAGTCCATGTCAGTCATCCGCATTGACAAGTTTGACAAGGAGGCTTTGGCTACTCATAAAGAAGGCGAGGTTATTGTCTCCGGTGAGACTTCCATCGGCTATACCGGCTTCGAGAACATAGGTGGCATGACTGTCCTTTCCTATGGTTTCCCTTATAAGGAGGCTCCCAAGACTTATATCCGTAAACTGACTCTTGCTCCTTCCGTTGAGGCTTTCCAGCTGCTTCGCAAGGGTGATAGCATTACCCTGACCTGGGAACTGTCCGAGATTGATGCTGCCGACTTCTCCGAGTGCGTACAACGTACCTGGGAGTATTGCTATGACACGAACCGTCCCCAACCCGTGAATACCCCTTATACGGTGGACCGTATGAAAGATGTGCTGAGTAATTTCTTTGTGGAGAGTTATGTGAATACTACTCCTACCCATTACTATTCGGGCGTTGAGCTGAAGACAGCCACCTGTGCCAGTACTGATGTTGCCGAAGTCGGCTTTGTGGGTCGTACGTTGCTTAATGCCTTCAATGCATTGGAATACGGTTCCCAGCAGAACCGTCCTGAACTAGTGAACAGTGCTAACAGTATCTTTGATACTTATCTTACGAACGGTTTCTCTCCTGCGGGCTTTTTCAATGAGGTTGTCCATTATAACCGTGATTTTAAGGAACCTAATCTTAGTATCCGCCGCCAATCGGAAGGTGTGTATGCAATTCTTAATTATCTGGATTATGAGAAGCAACACAAGCGTAAACATCCCGAATGGGAAAAACGTCTGAAGGTTATCCTGGACAGTTTCCTTCGCCTTCAGAATGCTGACGGTAGTTTCCCCCGTAAGTTCAAGGATGATTTCTCTAT
>NZ_CABJDN010000018.1 GCF_902364365.1 Bacteroides intestinalis
GCGGAAGAATATTTCGCAGAGAGGGGTTAAGTTCTAAAAGAACTGAGAAAGAAGGAAGTCCCCAACTCTCATGCCACATGGCCTTATGACCTGCAGCACAACGACTACGAAACATTTTTTCAGGTATTGTATTCCCTGTTACCAAGCCCGTCATCCAATCACAATGCTCTGCCCATGAATAAGCGGCATCTCTTACTGCAGGATTCGTATTGATAACATGTAAAACTTTCGACCATACCCATTCAGAAGAATAAGTACCTCCTTCATAGAGCAAATAATCAAGATTGCGTTCTCTGATAAGAGTATTAATCTGTTCCGCTTCACGAACAGCCGTATGATCTTTCCAAAGAATAAACATAGCATCCGGTTCTTCTGCAAACTCAGGACGTAATGCCAATGGCATTCCATCACGATCAGTTAATGCAGGAGTACTACCGGTGGTGTCAAAGCAGAGTCCACAAATAGAAGCTACTTCTTCCGTCTTCAAATGAGATAAAGCCATATGTACGGCTTCCGTCATAGATTCCATATAGTCTAATGGATGTTGCCGATAACGATTACATCGCGCATCACAATAAAGACCAGCTTTCCAACGGGGATAAAAACTTACCCCCGTAGCAATCTCATGTCCATTGCATACATCCACTATCAGTGCACGACAAGAATCCGTACCAAAATCAAGTCCAATGACATATTTCTTATTCAATTCTATCATGTGAGTCTTTATTTAGTTGACAATTCTTGTTTTCTCGCAATGAAATATCCATAGTAAGCGATTACAGCAAATGCTATAGCCGGAACAATATAAGCCGCCATGATACTACCAGTTTGATCAGAAACAATCCCTTGAATCTGAGTCAGAATAGCAGCACCTGCAATAGCCATTACCATAAACGAACCGCCAATTTTAGTGTCCTCTCCAAGTCCGGTAAGGCCAAAACCATAAATAGTCGGGAACATTAATGACATACAACCGGAAATTCCCATCAAGCAATAAACACCGAAACTCCCTTTACCGAACATGGCACCCAAACAGCACATTACGGCAAGAATGGCAAGTCCTATCAGTAGCTTATAAGCTTTCACATACTTCATCATTCCCGTACATGCAAATCTCATGAATACAAAAAGAATGAGCGACATGATGTAATAAGTGGCAGCAGCTTGTTCTGCAGTACGCGGCAATAAGTCGTTCAGGCCAAGCCATTCACAGCAATTATAAAATGCGGCAGCCATCGGTTCTATATTACGCAATGCATTGACGACAGTATCTGCTGAAGCAGAATCTCCTAAAGAAGCCAATACACCGTCAAAATCTAATTGTTGCATAGCATAGCGAATAACAAAAGACCATACAGCAATTTGAGCACCAACATAAAAGAATTGTGCAACTACTCCCCACACATAATTCTTATTTTTTACAAGCCGGCGAAGCGTAGCACCAAATTCAACCTTTTCTCCACTCTCACGAAGATTTGGCATTTTGGTCAGTCTTATAGCAAGCAACAACACTACCATAACCAGACCAAGCACTACATAGGCCGTAGTAACAGCATTCAATTCCTGTCCCTGAATGACAGCTAATTCTTCAACCGGAAGTTGGGCACGTTCTGTTGCCGTCATTCCATTCAGTTGTGAAAGAATGAAAATCTGGCTGATTACTACTCCCGTAATTGCCCCGAACGGATTGAATGCCTGAGACAAGTTCAAACGGCGCGTAGCAGTACCTTCAGGACCAATTGCCAATACATAGGAATTAGTAGAAGTTTCCAGAACTGAAAGCCCTGCAAAAAGTACAAAGATCGCCAACAAATACATGAAGAAACTGAACTCAACATTTACTTCCGAACTAAGCATTGCCGGATAGAATAGTAAAGCTCCAAACGCATATAGACCAAGTCCCAGCATTACACCGGATTTATAAGTATATTTCTTGATGAACAAAGCACCGGGAACAGCACAACACCCATATCCCAACAAATAGCAGACCACTTGTATCCAAGCTGTTTTAGAATCACTCATACTCATGATTCGCTTGAATGCGGCAAGCATGGTATCCGTAAGGTTATTGGGGACAGCCCAGGCAAAGAAAAGCGTGGTGAGTAGGACGAACGGAAAGAGGATTCCTTTCGGTATTATTCGATTCGATTCCATACGAATTTGATATTATATAATTACCCTATTGAAACTTTGATTTAATTACATTCAAATCTGCTCCGAATAATTTCTGTACGATAGGAGCGAGCTGTCCGTCTTCACCTTGTATGTGAACCACCTTTTGTGTATGTACCAGAGATGCACCGGCTGCAAGTTCTGCTCCCGGAGAAGATGTTTCGATTTCATAGAAAGGTCCCATGATAGAGCCATCTTCCACCGGACCATCATTATAAGAATTGATAACATCACCGGCAAATGGATCTTCCTGAGGTCCCCATTGACCGTTTACATAAGCCGAAGGAGCATCGGGCAGGCTACACCATAAAATAGTCAGTACACCTTTTGACGAGTCATAACTTCCGCATAAATTTGTTGCACGTGAAGCTGGTAATCCCAATTTTGAACGATATTTCCCATCTATTTTAAAATAAATGATGCCATTTTCCTTAATCAATCTGTCTGATGGAATCTTACCGAAATATTCGTCATTTACAATAATGCCTTCCGTATCTTCTTTGTATGGAATGAAAACGGTGGTAGTCGGTGTAGGATTGAACATACTGAGCATCCATACTGATACAAGACCACCTTCTTTAGTCCATGCATTGGTCCCTGTATTAGTAATCTTGTTATCGCTCTTATATGCTACCAGTTTCATAGCTGGTGAAAGTTGTATACCAAAATCCATAGCTACTTCATTAGCATTCATCAATGATACTGTACGGTCGATATTCATATCGAATACTGTACCTGAAGCATTGGTCAAGCGGGTATCTTTTGCGAAATGGATACTATTTTTATCCTGTGACTTGATAGTAAAAGCTTCCGTATCAAGAACCGTGGGAACTACCCAGTTATCATAAACCTGTTCCTGTCCCTGCTTAAAATAGAGCGAAAATGGTCCACCTTCGGGGCCGAGCCAGAAACGTTCTTCACCTCCTACAGGATTAAACTGCGGGTTGATTTTACCTTCACGTATGAAACGGTAATTTATCCAACCATAACTATCCCCTTCGTCACCGGAAGCGGAAGTAGTCATTACCCGTCCTTGCCATGCCGGAACAATCATAACTTTGGAATTTCCATCAGCAGAAACCAGTTCAGTGTATTCTATGCCATTCTCTTTCAGAAACTGGGCATCATAAGCATAACTTCCCATCTTAACTTCTTTTTGTCCGCCACAAGATGCGAATACCGTAATCGCACCTACAAGCAGAGTGTTTCTCAATTTGATTCGTTGTAACATAACTCAAATGTTTTTCATTTATAGAGAGGTCCGTAATTTTTGCAGGCTCTGTAATCACTACCTTCCATATCTTCACCGAAAGCAGTCCATGAGCTGGGGCGGAAAATATCTTCCTCAGGAACATTGTGCATGCATACAGGGATGCGAAGCATGGAAGCCAGCGTAATTAAATCGGCACCCGTATGTCCATAACCGATGGCACCATGGTTGGCACCCCAACGGTTCATAACCGTGTATACATCGCGGAAATGCCCCTTACCAGTCAGGCGCGGAGCAAAGAAAGTAGAAGGCCACGTACGGTCGGTACGCTCATTAATAGCCTTGAAAACATCTTCATCCAAGTTGACAGCCCAGCCTTCAGCTATTTGCAGCACAGGTCCTTGACCTTTTACAAGATTAAGACGGCACATGGTTACAGGCATTTCGCCACGGGTCAGGAATTGGGAAGAATAACCACCACCGCGCATATATTCACGTGAAGCCGGATACCATTTAGTTGCAGCAAGGCATGCTTCAACCTCTTCTTCGGATATTTCCCAGAAAGGTTTCATAACAGGTTTACCATCGCGGGTTTCAAGTCCTGTTCCGTCCAGTGTACAAGAACCGGAATTGATAAGATGAATGAATCCATTGGCAGCTTTGCCTTCCAGCTTTTTACCGGTTACCCGTTCTACAGCTTTCGGGCTCCAATATGTGCGTACATCAGCAAATATTTGTGCAGTGTTGGATAATAAGTGACCCAACAACATGGAAACACCATTCAATGTATCATTTTCCGTAGCAAAAGTAAATGCTTCACGAATACCATTCCAATCAAATGAACTGTTCAGAATAGCTTCAGAGAAATCTCCATCCGGTTTAAAATCAGTCCATTGACGTTGTCCCTGGAAGCCTCCGACAATTGCATTGTGTCCCATCGCCTCTTCTTTGAAACCCAGCTCCGCCAACTTAGGGTTACCAATCATCATGTCACGAAAAATCAGAGTCATTTTCACCACATACTCCCAACGTGCGTCTTTTTCCTCACGGGAATATACCAGATGTTCCGGATTGAAATCAGTTCCTTCGTTGCTTTTGCAATATTTCTCTGTCCATGCCATGGCACGTTCAAATTCTTCATGATCATAAATGCCCAACTGAACACGGCGTTCAATTTCACTGGCATCTACATACTCATTACGCATGCCCAAATATTCCTGGAAGAAATCCGGATTAGGGATAGAACCGGCAATACCCATCGATACACTACCAATTGAAAGATAAGATTTACCTTTCATTGTTGCAACAGCCAAACCTGCACGGGCAAAGCGCAACAATTTTGCTTGTACATCTTCCGGTATTTCCGTATTACTAATCTCCTGTACATCACGTCCATAGATACCAAATGCAGGCAGTCCTTTTTGTGTATGTCCTGCCAAGGCAGAAGCCAGATAAACAGCACCGGGACGCTCTGTCCCATTAAAGCCCCAAATAGCTTTCGGAATTTCACCATCCATGTCAATCGTTTCAAATCCATAGCACCAACATGGGGTAACGGAAAGCACGACCCCTACTCCGTTATTTCGGAACTTTTCTGCCGCCATAGCTGCTTCGGCCACACCACCTATAGTAGTATCTGCAAGAATGCACTCCACAGGAGTACCGTCGCTATGACGTAAAGTGGAGGAATAAAGTTCTGCTACTTTATGAGCCATGGTCATGGTCATATCTTCCAGTGATTCACGGATGCCACCGCGACGGCCGTCAATGATAGGCCGGATACCAATTTTCGGCTTTCCGCTAATAAGTCTTGAATTAATCATGGGTTAAATAGATTTATACGGGTTAATATTATAAATTTACTAAATCGTTTAAGCAACTATTTAAAAAAAATAGCCCCGCTTAGGGGGTTATTTCCACAAACACCCCTTCAGCAAGTACTGACTGCACAGTATTACCATTAGCAATATTATCTATCAGTATCTCAAGCGCTTTCTGCACTAATACTTCAGCGGGTTGTTGAACATAGGATATAGGGGCACTGAAAAAGTCGAATGCAGGAGTCCCATCAAATCCTACCAAACCTATTCTATTGATAACCTCTTGTCCCAAATCTTTTATTGTATACAAACAGGCTATTGATATCATATTGGTTGCAAATAAAAATGCATCTGCCCCTCCCTCAATTGTTTTAGGCAATAATCGGTCGGCTGATTTCCTTGGAGTATCCTGTTTCAGGAAGATAACGTTTGCCAGCCGTTTCTTACCAGCCTCTTCCATAGCTTTCTTATAGCCGCGAATACGCTCTTTCATGTGGATCAGATTAATATCATAAGCTACCATACATGGAGCCTTATATCCGGAATCCAGCAGGTATTTAGTTGCAATATAAGTTGCATTACAATTATTCAGAGCCACATAGCTGACATTTATTTCAGGAAAATAACGGTCGAAGAGTACAATTGGAACATTGTTATCTACCAATGATCCAATGGATTTTTCAGAATTCTCGCAAGGAACGATAATAAGTCCGTCTACACCTTTATTAATAAGGTTACTTACCACGCGATCCATTTTTTCCGTATCTTCGTCTGAACTACCGAAAAGTACGGTATATCCACGTTTAGTTGCTTCGTCTTCTAATATACGGGCTAATTGTGAAAAGAAGGGGTTAGATATATCAGACACTACAACTCCAATTGTTTTAGTCCGCCCACTGCGAAGGCTCTTGGCAGCAATATTGGGCTGGTAATTCATTTCCTGGGCTATTTTCAATATACGCTTAGCCGTTTCTTCGCCCACACGATATTCCTTCTTCTTACCGTTTAGTACGAATGAAACCAATGCTGTTGATACTCCTGCGGCTTCAGCAATGTCTTTTAGCGATACTTTTTTGAGTGCTGACATATGGATTTAAGTATAACGTTTTTGCTATATATTGGTAGTATGCTTTTTATTTATCTACTGAATTTGTAGCACTTAGCACTTTACCACGTTGCAAATATAAACATAAAAAATTAAATTGCAAATTATTTTGCTAATTCGTTATAACAATTTTATATTTGCAGCGTACAACTATAGTGGAAGCCGGGTAAACTGCCATAAATAACATATAAAAAACAAATTTAAATCCTTAAGACAATGAAAACCAAGATTCTATTTACCTTTTTATTCTTTGTAGCCGGAATATATTACTGCTACGGCCAAACAGATTTGAAAATTGACCCTAAAACTTTAGCAGTTCCTGAGAAAAACGGAATATGGGTACAACCTGCCCAAAATACCAAAGCACAACCAATATGGGGATTCGCTGATGGTATCAGGATCGGGATCACTCCACTCGATGGTCCTCGGGGGCTGATTCGTATTTATACTCCTTATTTGGAACATGATGAATTTGTAGTAACTAACTTCATCGCATTTGAACCTATAGACAAAGCAAAAAGTATCCGGGGATTATCCGAATTAGAATGGAGTGAACTGGACAATGTACGTGGAAAACGTTTTTGGAGTAGTGATACACCCGAAGCACCTTCTTTTCCTGATAAATATTATCCGGCACATGGAGTAGTGGCTAATGAAAACGGAGTTGAGACATTGACAGTGTATTTCTTTTGCGAGACATTTGATAACGGTGCAGATGTCTATGTTCGGATTAAGTTTACTGCAGGCAAACCTTATGAGTTTGAAATAACCGGATATGTAACGGAAGAATCCGATGAATTAAGTCGTTTCATCCTTACAGCAACAATGGGTAACAAAGCCCGGCTTAGAACATTATATCTTGCAAACGGAAAAACAAAAGAAGCTGGTCAGTTATGGCCAACTTATACAGATTCTAATTTTACTGAACACAATCATACCTCTTTGGCTGAAATGATAAAAGATAAAAATGGCGGTGCTTGGTTCATTGCTTCACCTGATGAAAAAGATCCAACTCAAGCTGTTTATGCAGAAGATACTCATTCGCATTGGAAATATACCGGCAAGAAGGCTACACAATATTGGTATTGCCCAAAACCAGGTAATGAATTAGAAGGAGTGGTAAATGGACGCTATACTTATTGGGCCAGCAAATCTCCAATTCCCGGTGGTATCTCCTATGAAAATTTTGAATTGACAGAGCCTTTTCATGCCGGTCAGAGTTATATATTTGGTATAAGCCCTTTTTCACCGGAAGAAATTATATCGGGGATTAATTCAGACTCTGTTCCAAATAAACCATAATTTCAACTCTATCTTACTATTATATAGTAGGTTGTAACATTTTCTTTAACCCAATCTATTTCACTTCTGCCTCATATCTAAATTTTAGTCGAACCTTGCTTACTCCCTACCTACTCCTTCTATATAATAAGGAGAAGGTAAGGAGTAGGTAGGGAGTAAGTAAGGAGTAGGTAAGGAGAGAGTGTAGTACAGGCATATTCATAATTCAGACAAAAATCGTGAGAATATAATAAACAGTAGAAATGTGACTCAATTTCTACTGTTTGCTTTTTGTATCCCTAACTTTCCTAAATATAAGTATTAGATTCTCTATTCTTTCTCAGTTCTTTTAGAACTTAACCCCTCTCTGCGAAATATTCTTCCGCATCTTTTCACCGAAACTTACACCAGCGACACCCGTGCCGGAACACTGACCACCGAATGGGCAGCCCGGTTGGGACTTCCCCAAGGCATCGCCGTAGCCGTAGGAGCACTCGATGCACACATGGGAGCCGTAGGAGCTTCGGTAGCACCAGGGGTACTGACACGCATCATGGGAACCTCCACATGCGACATCATGGTAGCGGAGAAAACCGAGATAGGCGACCGATGCATAGAAGGCATCTGCGGACAAGTAGACGGGTCCGTACTACCCGGATTCATAGGTTTCGAAGCCGGACAGTCAGCCTTTGGAGACATTTATGCATGGTTCGCGAAAGTGTCGTCATGGGCACTGAAGAATATTCCCGAAACGGAAGCCGGACAGAAAGTCTTGGATGACATGCTGACCGGTCTGACGCGTGAAGCCCAAGGGATAGAACTCTCAGAAGACAACATCGTCGCTCTGGACTGGATGAACGGTCGCCGTACCCCCTATGCCGACCAAAGTGTGAAAGGCGCTATTGCAGGACTCACTTTGGGCAGCACTGCCCCGGAGATCTTCAAAGCGCTGGTTGAAGCCACAGCATTCGGTTCCCGCCGCATTGTGGAACATATGAAAAGCCAGGGGCTGCGGATAGATTCGGTCAATGCCATTGGCGGAATCAGTAAGAAAGCTCCTTTTGTAATGCAGACGCTGGCAGACGTGCTGGGCATGCCTATCCGCATCGTACGCTCGGAACAGACGTGTGCATTGGGTGCAGCTATGTTTGCGGCGGTTGCAGCGGGAGTTTATCCTACGGTCGAGGAAGCGATGAGGTATATGGGGTCGGATATTGAAATAGAATATAGACCGGATACAGAAAGAAAGAAAATCTATGAAATACTTTATA
>NZ_CABJDN010000019.1 GCF_902364365.1 Bacteroides intestinalis
TTGATGGGCATCTTCATCAGTTTGATGAGGAAGTCTGATATGAGGGCAATGTTAATGCGAGTACCCAGATGTAGCAGTATCCATCCCCGTATGAACTCTACGGCACTGCTGCTGAAAGACAGCATCAACTGAGCTATCAGTACCAGATAGATAAAACCAAGATTCTGGTTATTGATACCGAAGTCTACTACAGATTGTGTGAGGAAAGGTAACATGAGCTGTATCATGCTGCCCAGTAGTAAACCTAAGAATAACTGCCCTACCAAGTTCCGGTACGGACGGAGATACGAATACAAGAATCCAAATCCTCTGCGGTTCACTTTGTCCTCCTCGTCTTCTATCTCGTAAAAATTCGGAGAGGGTTCCAGCAATAACGCTACTCCTGTGTCTTCTTCCTTCTTTCGGGAACTCAGCCAGCAATTGCAGAATTCTTCTTTGGTGTATTTTAGCTTTCCTGCTTCGGGATCGGCCACCCAAACATGCTTGTCGTTGAGCTTATATACCACGACAAAGTGTTGCTGGTTCCAATGTATAATACAAGGTAAAGGAGCTTCTTTCAGTTTTTCATAACCCACTTGTACGCAAATGCTGCGAAAACCAATCTTTTCTGCCGCTTCGCTGATGCCGAGCATGGATACTCCTTCACGGGTGATAAATGATTTTTCCCTTAACCCTTCCAGTGAATAACGTTTGCCATAGAAAGCGGCTACCATGCGGAGGCAGGTAGGGCCGCAATCCATGGTGTCGTGCTGTGGATAGTATGGGATACTTCTCATTTATATTATTATTTTTCAAGAGGATTATAAGACATACTTAGTCCGCTATTAGTTTCATTTCTGACCTTAGCACCTAATGATTGCATGAAATGAATGGGGTCTTTATACATTCGTGAAACGGTCTGTTCTAATTTCTCTGGAGTAGTATTGTTGTACTCCCATTTATACTTATTTATAGTTGTTTTGTTGTTACCTTTCTTTATTCCGATACACTCCCAATTGTATTCTTTATTACTATCTTGAATTGAAAGGATGAGTCCCGGAAGGCCTACAAATTTGTATGGACCATATTTACTTGGTATATCCATCGTAAACCAAGCTTCATAGTCTCGTCCCTTAAAAGTAGCGGTAGCTTTCTGACAGTCATATCCCAATATTGTTTTCCGGCCTGATACTATAGTCCATTTTATATTCTCTGTGGGTTCCGTGTAAATGTAAATAGGGCCACCTAAGATTGTTCTGTAAACCACAGTCGTTTGATTATCTTTTCCAGATACAAAAACCTCCATCGGCAGAACAGCTTTTTGTAACAAAGGAGTATTAGACACACCTTTAGCATTTAGTTTTGTACAAATAGAGTCTTTTTCATAAAGCATATAGCTATAACTTTTTGCGCCATTTTTCCCTATTTCCAGAATTTGCACATCATTATAGGTATAACTTTTCTTTTGAGGGTCAGGCACAATTTTCAACTTATAGGTGATTTTGAACAGACAAGTATCTATAATGTCATATTTATTTAATAATTTAGGTGCCGGTGCAAATTCTATTTGTGCCTGTACCGTAGAGAACGCGCCTAATAGCAAGGCAAAGATAATTTTTCTCATAATAGTAACTGTTTTTAAGTTTATAATATTTTGAATTTGATTTTAAACATAACCGATGTCGGGCGTATGCGATATTCAGAGTAATACTTATTCATACTGCTGGTATAGGAATAGGTGTATTTCTTTATGTCGAAGATATTATTCCACACTAAAGTGAATACTGTACTTTTCCATTTATAACTGAGATTCATATCCACTAAGGTGAAAGACTTGTTACCTTCTATTTGATTGTTATAATAGTTATCTAACGTTCCCGAAAGAATCAAGCCCGATACTATTGTTGCTTTAGCAGTAGTTTTATTGGTAAGAGTTCGGCTGATTGGAAAGTTTCCTCCATTCTTAATCCATGATTGATTCCATTGCCAAGTTCCTTGATAATCGAATGAAAGCCATTTAAAGGGGGTCATGTTGGCCTTGCCTGTTACGAATGCAGTTTGCGATAAATAGTAAACCACTTCTTCTTGCCTTAATTGAGGTGATTCATTTTTGCTCCATGCACTTTCTAATTCTAAATTGAGATTTTTCCAAGAGAAGCCTTTACTTACTCGGAAACCAATATACCAAATATTCCCACTCTTGTTGGTCTTATGGGTTATCATTCGTGAAAGAGCTCCGTCCAGATTATAGCCATACAGAATGCGTGGTTTATATTGACTATGCGTAATATTAATCCCTGTAAAGAGCATATTAGCTACATTCTTATAGTTGATTTTAAGATTGGTGTTTTGGTATACTGACTTATCAAGATTTGCTTGGTAGCTGTTCAGATTGCGGTAGTTAGTTAAAATGTAGCCACCATAAAGATTTTGCATGCTAGATCTCCCATAGTTGAGATTATAGCTTGCAGACGTTTCCCAATGAGAGTTTATTCTATATCTGATGGAGGAGAACGGCTCTGCAACGACTTCTGATTTATTTATTGTAAAGTCTTGCTTTTTCTGCTTCAAGTGGTTATAATTGAACTTAATCGGGAGAAATAATGTAATTTCAATGCGTTTGATCTTGTAATCAATATTAGCAGAGATTCCGCTTTCTATTTCATAAAAGTGAGCGTTGTTCTGAAGTTTCCTATTGTAAGCGTCTTCTAATGTTTGAATAGGAAATAATTTACTCCTTAGCCTACTGTATCTCAAATTGAATATCCCGGCAGGACTGATGCGTATATTGCCAATCATCCATGCTGTCAGTAAAGAAATTGAGTTGCGTGAGGTGAAATCTGTATTTGTAACATTCTGTTGAACTCCTGTTATATCTTCTCCGGAAAATAAATCGTCGAATAAGCAAGGACGTACATACATTTTTTGTGGTTTTATTCCGAAATGTGTATGTGATTCTAATTCTATCCCTTTATATTCGTCTTTTTTTCGAATCCAATGTAATGCATTTGATACTTGAAATGTTTTCATCTTCAATGATTGGTTGATATCCTGTTCATTAAATATATTTCCAATCCCTCGTTCCCATTCACTCGAAAAGCTCACGTCATTGGCAAGGTAATTATTTTCTTTATTGCGGTTGTATGATATATTCCCTTCCAATTTGTTGATTGTAGAGGTAGACGCCATTTCTTCTTCTATCGTATTTGGACTTCCATCAGGCATCATGTAGATTGTTTGCTCATAACTATTACGTTTTTCATGGTCGTTCATGTAGACAATATTCATATTTATTTCATCTCCTTTGGATGATTTCCATATATTGTTTGCACTTGTTGCATTTGTGTTGTTAAAGTTATATTTGGATAATTCAATACCGGGAGGAGATGGTATTTCCATTTGGATGAACTGGTTGATAACTAATGGGGAGTCATCAGCATGTGATGTCAGTTCTTTTGCCAAATTAGCCCCGTTGTTGTTATTCTTGTAAGTAATAAAATGTTGGCGTTTGCGGGTAAAATAGGTTCCTATCAGCTCATTCTCCCATAGCATATTTTTGTCTGTTCCTAAACCTAATTGTGCTATAAGGTTGAAAATTCCTTTTGCAGAATCTTTTAACTTCAGGTTGATGGCGGCTGCATCCGGGAATTCCAGATTTTTCAGAGCTTTCACTTCTTGGTGGTTTTCCAATATTTGTACGGTAGAGATGGAAGAAGGGGGAATGTTGTTAGTTGCAATTCCATACCGTCCTTTTAACAAATCCATTCCTTCAATATAAAATTTACTGATAGCTTTGCCTTTGTATTCAATGGTTCCTGATGGCTTTATGCTAATTCCTGGCATCTTTTTCAGTACTTCGCCGATAGAAGCGTCATTATCGGACATAAAGGAGTTTACATTATAGTTCAATGTATCTCCTTGTTGCCAGATTTTCTCTGCTTTTACAATAACTTCTTTCAGATTGATAGCTTCCTCTTTTACGGTTGGGTTAAAGGTAGTGGAACGATTAGGGAGTATTGTTTCTATTTTCTGTATATTGAATCCGGAAAACTGTACTTTTATTTGTTTTTCTTCTGAGCTGAATTGAATGTTATAATATCCATTTTTATCAGTAAAAGCATAGCCTAAGGTTTCGGGGGAGGCTGTTGTAGTGGTGATAATTATACTAATATCAGAGATAGAATTTCCTTTCTCATCTGTGGCTTGTCCTTCGATGGTAGTTTGGGCATAGCAAAGACGAAACAAAAGGATGAAAGAAACAAAGATAATATGTCTCTTTATATTGTTCATTCCATTGATTTATAACAAAGGTCATTTTTTCTCAATGCCATTTCTATATTTGAAGTAGGTGGACAGAATTCTCTGAAAATGCATTTATTGCAAGGTTTTTGTTGTTTTCTTATTCTGAGCCACGACTTCCCTGTTTCCAACTCTTTCCATATCAATTCAGAAATAGAGTTCTGATAAATATTTCCGGTAGCCTTTTGGTTGACATCTGTGAAAACATCTCCATTTTCAAATATAACCATTTTTCCGAAATAATTACAGTTTAATGTGTCATTTCTGAATATATCTTGGAAAGTATGCGTTCGTTCAAAGATATCTTCCTCGTTGATGAATACGAATTCTTTAAAGAATTCATAATTTTTTTTGTTGTAAACTGGTCTTATCTGATAATGTATTAGCTGATGCTTCTTAATAAGGCTATGAGCCATGTTTAATTCTGTCTCATTTGTAATAAAGAAATTATATTCTATGTTCTCTATTACATGAAAAGCCTCGTTATATGTTTCTTTGTATTCGGCGATATTTACTAATATTACAATATGTTTAAAGCTGTTTAAATCTATTTGTTTCAGATTAAAGTTGGAAATATAGGTGTGGTAATATATGTCTACGTTTAAAGTAGATAGCTCTAGTTGTAACTCTTTGAGTTGAGGATAATTCCAAATGTTTCCTCCCCAAATATTGATTCTATATAATGATGGGAGTGCTGTTTTTTCTATAAAGGTAGACAGTGCTTTTAGGTCTATGTTAATAATCTCTTTTTCTTTGCGACAGAATGTATACTGTTTGTAGCTTTGGTTACATGATTGGCATTTTTGTGTACATTGGTTGTTTATGTAAATAGATAATTCATGAAGATATTTTGCTACATTGTCACCAGACTTGTACTCGCTATATCCTTTATACCTCTTTATATCATGTTGAATGTTCTTTATGGGATAGAATTGAATAGCTCCTTGCTTATTATAGTTTTTTATGTAATCACCGATATTTTTTTCTTTAACCTCAAGAATGAAATTGCTTAAGCCTATATCTTTATCTTCAGTTGGTACATGATATATCCATTGGCTATTAGTAGATAAAAGCCTTTTTATGATTTTTGCAATGTTTAAATCATTTCCTCTTATATATTCCCCATTGATGGTGTTATACAGTAGGTAATCTTCCCCAATCAAGGTAATATAGGTATAGGGGTGAATAATAAGTGCTTCTTGCTTTTCCATAATTTATCTCATTATGATGTCTTTCATTATATGGTGAAAACTCTGCGGGTTTCTTTCGAGATAATCTATTGTCCTTTTTAAAAATCTTTTAAAATTTTCTTTATTTAGATAATCTATACAGAAAGGTTTATCAGATTTGGGGAAATTGAATATGCAATGTTGACAGGAATGTCTCATATAGCAAGTGCTACATTTTTGGCTTATCGGCATTAGCCATTTATTGTAATATTTGCATATGGCGTTCAAGTCAAGTTCAACTTTCTGATCTGTTACATGCCCTAGGCTATATTCTTGTCCGATTCGCTCACATGGCAATAATTTACCATTTACAGTAATAAATATTTTTTTGCTAAAAGGAATGCAGGTCCCTGTTGGTAAACTCTGTATTTTTCTTTTCAGAGAGAATAGAGAATTGTAATCAGAATAAGACATTATGCTATTACGTTGTATAAATACTGTCAACAAGTTTAAAAAAGGGTCTTTGTCTTGCATTATTTTTTCTAATTTCCCTTTTTGTGAGGATTCATTTATGCTTTGTGCTGTATCTCTAAATAGAGTTTTAAACTCGTCTTTTTTTTCTTTTTTGATTCCATTAAGATTTAATTCTCCTATAAGTGGGGTCTTGGAGAATTCTTTTTTAAAGAAATTGATTATCTTTTCAACAGAGTTCTTGTCATGTAGAACGGCATTGAACTCTATGTTATTTTTAAAATATGCGGGTAAATTATCTTGTATATATTTCATGCACTCATACACAATATTATAAGAACTCTTTCCGTTTGGCCACACACGATAGCTATTATTGTATTTATTCCCATCTAAGCTGATAAGTAAGTGAAAATCATGTGATGCCAGATAGCTGATATGTTTCTTTAGTAAGATGGCATTTGTTGTCATTGTATATTTGATTGGCCGTTTCAGATTGTAGCTATCGAATAAGCGTACTATGCTTTTGATGAAAGGCATATTTAATAAAGGTTCTCCGCCATAAAAACTGACATAAATAACTTCTCCTTCTGATATATTCTCTTTTGTTTCCCAATACTTAGATAAAAACTCTATTAACCTTCTTGCATATTCTATTGGTAAATTCTTGTGTGTACGCGTGTCATAGTTTTCATAAAAGTCACCATATCCACAATATTTGCATTTAAGGTTGCAAGCATCAGTTACTTCAAAAGTAATTTGTTCCAAATTACTTAAGGTTGTTTCTATCATCTGAGGAGTCAACTCCACATTATAGTTTTCAGCTATTGAGTATTGTGTAGTTGCTTCTTCAAATAGGGAATATTGGCTTAGATAGAATTTTGCATCATTAGAATTGAGATTATATTCAGCTGATAATATTGCTAATATATTCGCTTCATCCTTTCCTTCATTCATTAATGTGTTAATCCTAAAGGTGATGGGTGAAATAAGCGAAAGAACTTTCGTGTTGAAATTGAAGTGATAATAATTATTGTTGTTTGACCGAGTATAAAAGGATGTCATATATTTACTTTCTTATTTTCATAAAGTTTGGGTTGTAAATAGCTATCTACAACCCAGGCTTTTTAGGTTAATATCCGTTAGGGCGTTACTACAATTTCCATTTTGTCAAATGAAGTGTTGGTGTATTTGTTACCTTTTACATTAGCATTTCCGTTTGCAGCAGTACTAGATGGCCCTGGGCATCCACATCCGCAAACATTACCGCCTAATACCTTGCTCATTTCTTTTTTAGAAAGAGCATCTGCTTCGAAAACAGTTAATTTTAATGTTTTCATCTTAATTAAGTTTTTAAATTATTACTATGCTACAAGGGGAATTCTCCTTGTAACGAAATATTGTCCGAGCTGATTTCTATGTAGTATGTTCCTGAATCTAGTAGGTTCAAGTTTACAGAGATTGTTGTTGGACTTATATATTCCTGTGAGTAAACAGTTTCATCGGTAGATTCTTTGGTAATCTTGATGGTGACTGCTGGCATCACTTCTTCAAAAGATATGGATATAACTTTATTATATAAGTATGCATGTGCAGGTTGTATAATAATGCTGCGCGTTTTAGGAGCAGTTTCTGGATCTACATTATTATCTTTTTTTATATCTCCATAAAGGCTAATTTCCATGCCTTTAATAAACTCTTGGGAATATGCGGAAGTTCCCCAAGCAAGAAATGCGATTAAAAGGAATAATAGCTTTTTCATATTTTTCGTTTATTAGATATTGTTTACTGCAAATATAGCGGGGTTTTATCCTGATAGAGTGTATCAAAAGTGTATCATTTCGCTTTATATGATGCATTTTACGCTTATATTCCTCTTAAAAGTGCGTGATTTAATAGTTTTTAAGAAATTCTTTTAGCTTGTTTGTACCCGACGGGCAGCCTGCCTTTTTTAGGATTTCTTTTTCTTTTCTGTAGATTGTGTTTCTCGTTTGTTTTATTATATATTCTAAGTTGCTAATTGGAAAATCAGTCAAAAGCAGACAACATAAGTGCACTTCTTCTTTTTCCAATTCACATTGAATTCTCAGTCGGGTAATGGCTTTTTCCCAACGTATGTCGGTTTCAACTATGAAACGCTGCCAGTCGTCATCGTTCAACTGTTCTTCTGATTTATCGTATTTTTTGTAAGAGTTAATAATCCTTTCTATTTTTGAGTAAACCTCTGAATGCTCAAGAGTTTCTTTTGCCAACGCACTTCGTTTTCTCGTTAAAGTATCAAGTTCTTGTTGTAGTTCCTTCTTTTTCTCTTCATTGATATGGTGTTGATTAATATCCTTTTGTTGAGAAACTATCTCAGCTTCTTTTTGGGTGAGTTCGTTTTTAAGTTGTATGTACTTCTGCTGCAAGTCTTGTTTCTCT
>NZ_CABJDN010000020.1:0-413 GCF_902364365.1 Bacteroides intestinalis
AAGAACTTTTAAGTATATCTTCCAAATAATTTCGAAAGTTTTTTTTCTTTTTTTTCTTTTTCTCGTCGTCTCTCTTTGCGAAAGGGAGATAAAAGAAGAAGAAGCTCTTAGCACCGTTTCTGTCAGCAAGTCAATTTCAAGGCTTACCATCTCTTGGAAAGCGGGTGCAAAGGTAAGAACTTTATCAGATAACTTCCAAATGTTTCGGAAGTTTTTTTTCAAATTTCTTTTCAGCAGCGTTATTCTTGGTTAGAATAAGAGCAAAAGAAGAGAAATTTGCTGGAGTTCAGTATCCGTTTCTGTCAGAATGTCAATTTCAAGGCTTTCCGTCTCTTGGAAAGCGGGTGCAAAAGTAGCGGATATATCCATTCGCTCCAAATATATCTATCATTTTTTCACTGGTTTTTTGAAAC
>NZ_CABJDN010000020.1:423-5625 GCF_902364365.1 Bacteroides intestinalis
TCCAAATATATCTATCATTTTTTCACTGGTTTTTTGAAACTATTTTGTAACTCACTGATTGATAAGGATGTTGTAGAACATGTTTTTTAAGGAGGGCGTGGCCGGGCACGGAAGGGAGCACATTATATATATACGTGCGCGTGCGAAAGGGAAATTGGGATAGCAGGGTTATAGATAGGCAGGATTCTGAGGCGGGGGATCTTGCAAAATAGTAGAAGCATGGAAGCAAGGACACTCTTTTATCCATTCTTCCGGTTCTATTTCACCGTTATGGTTCAGGTCGGGGCTGAGATCACGATGCCCCACTACCCTACTGCCGGGATAATCTTTTAATAATAACATGACCAATACACGGAGGGAATGTTGCTGGAAATCGGTTCTCGTATCGGAAGCGCGACCATTTGTATCCAGACCGCCTTCATAGCATATACCTATGGAGTGCGCATTGTACCCTTTCGCATGTGCACCGGGCGTTTTTACCGGACGAAGACTTTTGATATCCCCGTTCTTCCTTATATAATAATGATAGCCTGCGCCGGAGAAGCCCCGGCGCAGGTGGTCTGTGGTTAAATCATATTCCGTATAGCAACGGTCAGCGCGGGTGGCGCTGCAATGAATCACGAGTAAATCAATTTTTCTCATAGATTAGCCTATAACGTCATCGCATTCGCACTAAAAGCGCCGATTAAAGCCGAAGCCACTGCAATTACAATTTTCAAAATCTTGTCCCAAGTCGTTTTCTTCATAAGAGAGTTTTTTTAGTGATTAGCGATTAGTGATAAATGATAAGCAGGCTGCGCAGCCTTTAATTTTAATTCTTTAATTTCTAAAGCCTCCGGCTTTAGACCCTATCCCAGCGGATCATCTTCAATTCCGCCGTCACCGCCGGAATCCCCACCGCCGGAGTTGCCACCGGAAGAACTGCCATCTTCGTCTTTCGGGCTATAAAGCTGGAAGGTAATATTATTGGGGGCACTTCGAGTGGTGGCATTCGCCTCGTTCACCAGTCTCAGACTGCTATCCGTGAGGAAACGAATGTTCACCTTATCGATATTCTTCACCACACAATCCTCGGCTTTCTCAGTTCCCACGCTATGAAAGGTGGTATAAAACACTCCGAAGCCATCCAGTTTCACACTGTCCCCGTCTGTCAACTTACGTTTCAGGTTACGCACGATAGCTTTCATCACATGCTCCACGTCCTCGGCAGACATGCCGCCCATTTCTTCGATTTCCTGGGAAAGGCGCTTGATGTCATACAACCTGGAGGTGCGAGCTTTACGCTTCAGGTAATTCAGTTTAGGAGACGAGGCATCCCCGACTTTCCTGTGGCGCAAGGTGCGCTCTACAATTACTGCCATAAAATTAAAAAGGTTTAAGTTATAAAAAATAAGTTCCTGTCGCCTGAAGCGAAAAGAGAGAAAATCCCGCGGCGATCTTCCTTTTCCGATTCGGTGAAACAAAGGTACGACAGGGTGATGAAAGGAATTCCGGTTCAGTCCGGTTGGGAAAGCAATGGGAACAATAAAGCATTAATAAATGGTAACTATATACGAGTTTACAGAGGGATGAAATAAATGCGGGGAAAATTCAGCTAAATTCCCCCGCAAAATGGAATATTTAATTATCCATTCATAATATTCCCCTCTTAAAGAGTTGTATTATTCACGAAAAATCAGTAACTTTACGTCATATTTAAACCCCATAAACTTAAACTTTAATTATGACAAAATCTGATGCAAACCTCTCTACAGAAGAGGTATTCCCCATCCGTAGTTACGGAAAAGGCGAACTCGCCTGTCTCTATATCCACAACGTACAACAGGCAAGCGCCGTCAAGGAATTCAACATTTGGATTCGGAAAGCACCCGGACTGGAACAGAAACTTTTGGAAACAGGAATGAGCCGCAGTGCAAGGAGGTACACCCCGAAGCAGGTACGGCTCATCATAGAAGCGTTGGGAGAACCTTAAATTGGAAGTCCGAGTGCTTCATTAACCGATATTATTTGTAGTTGAATTAGCTCTTTTCTTTCGGGGTATGAATCAGTTACGAGCTACAAGTAGCTGCGCTATATTCCGAAAGAATCCATGCAAATGAAAAGTACATGCATAATCCTGTTACTTTTTTTTAGAGTCTTTCTATATCTTTGATAGATAAACCCGTCACCTGATGGATAACCTCGAAGGAAATATTCAAGGATTTCATTGTTCGAGCATTCTCTACGTTTCTTTCTTCCCTACCTTCTTCCCTACCTTCCTGCATACCTTTCTGCCAGCCTTCCTGTCTGCCTTCCTCTGCCGCCGTACTCAGCACATCGTTCTGAATCATCACGGCATTGATATGTTCGTCATACGCCAGTTGTTCCGCCCTGTCCATATTGTAATAAGTCAGTTTGCGGCGTGCTTCTTCCAGTCCGGGAGCTTTCGTATCGGGGCGGATAATACCGGTTTTCAGATACTCTATCCACTCCTCAAGTGGGGTGACGGCTACTTTATTGAACTCATTCACCCGGATCAGGAAGTATTCGGGGAAGATCTCGGCAGGAAGCTTGCGCACGATAGCGTCCTTCTCTTTGGTGGTAACCTCAAGGAAATCGCCCGTATGTACACCTACAAAGGAGTTCTGACCGTGGTACAAGTAATCGTTTCCCTTGCCAATGTCGAAATAGAGAATGCTGATGGAGTACACTTTCTTCACTTCCGAGTAAAGTTCTCCCAGTTCGATATGCTCCGTGATGGCCTTGGCAACGCCGAAAAGGATGCGTTCCAAATAATATATTTCGCGCGTGTTCTGCACCTCTACGATGATGATTTCATCCTTGCTATTACGCGCCTTGATGTCCACACGGTTGAACTTCTCGTTTTCACGTTGCTGATTGCCCTCGCTTTCCAAGATCTCGACGATGCGGATAGGCTCGCCCAGCAACACGGTGAGAAAACCTTCGAGCACACCAAAGTTGGCCTTGTTGCGAAGCAAACGCTTAACAGCCCAATCAAAACGTATATATCTGTCTTTCTGTTCCATGACTTTCTGTTTTTTCGTCTTTCCAATTATCCACAAAGGTAAGCATTATTTCTGTTGCAAACGTGCCGGAAAGCAATAATTTACTTCATTACTGGAGGGGGATGAATAAAGTGATTAGTGTTTAGTGATAAGTGATTAGCACCATTCGGTATATGATTTCAATGGATTCTCTGTACCGGAGACACAACAAATGATGCGGGAACTGTATACCGAATGGTGCTAATCACTTATCACTAAACACTAATCACTCTATCCCTTTCTTTTCCAGACATACCTTAAATCCACGCCTTATTGTCAAACTGCGTATTTATGGGGCCGGGCCTATCGCCCGCCCCCTCTTCACAAGGCGAGTAGCGCCCGTTTACAATGTTATACACGAAAGTCGCATTGCCGGGAGTACCCAGATGCTTGAACTTCACCTTCTCAACATGTATCGTCACCAATCCTTTCTGATCGTCACGTTCCACGATGATACCGAAATCGGCCTTGTTATAAAAATCCGAGGAACCGAAGATGTCATACATCCCCACACAGGGCGTGACACCCGTCAGCGGATTGCGGTTCATCTTGCGCGGATGGGCTACAAGGATGACCAGGCAATGGTAGTGCGTGGCAAAGCGGCTCAGACTGTTCAGCAGTGAAGACAGGTATTGAAGCTCCGTCTGTCCCGGCGGAAGGCGCTGGTCGATGCGGTTCAGCGGGTCGATAACCAGGATACGGATACCTTTACGCACTACCAACCCGCGGGCTTTCTGCAGGATCGTGTCTATGGAATAATCCTCATCGCCCGGAAGGATGTGGCACACATTTTCCGTAAGGAACTGCACAGACTTTTGGTAAAGCTCCTCCGTCATCCCGATACTGGGATTAAATCCGAAACCCGTCAACTTCTCAATCAGCTTACGGTGATGATACACGATGGGCATATTCTCGGGGCTGAAATAGGCAACCTTCCACTGGTGGCGCAGGCAAAGTCGCATTACCAGCTCGTCCAACCATTCCGACTTACCGTCACCGGGACGGCCGCTGATTAGCAACAGACGCTGAAGCTCGAGCGTACAATATTTATCGAAATTCTCCCAACCAGTTTCGGCACCGCTACTCATGCCGTTCTCGTAGAGGGCACGCAGCTCCCCGGCGAGCTCTTCGGCAGTGAAGACTCCTTCCAAAGGGATTTCCTCAGCCTGCTCTATGCAGATACCAAGACTCCCGGCACCAAATTGAGCCAGATGCTCATTGGCGTCCTTGCACCCCGGACCAAAATGCACAATCCGGCAACGCTCCGTTCCCAGGCGGCGGAGAAGCTCATCACGCAGTTTCAGGCCGGCGGAATCCTCGTCCACGGCGATATAAATGGTTTTCTTATCTTCAAAGTGAGTGGGAATGAAACGATCCAGCCAAGTCAGGTTACTGTTGGCACCGCTGGGCACGGATACGACATCCCGACGGCCGATGGTGACGAACGAGGCGGCATCCAGTTCACCCTCGGTGATGATACATTCGGGTGTGTCCAGGATGGAGTCTATGTTGTAGGGGATGAGTTCAGCATCCTTCACCATTTTGAAATGCTTCTGTCCGCTTCGGAATTTGGTGTTAACCAATTCACCGCTTTCGAAGTAATTGAAGCAGATGCAGTTCTCCAGTTTGCCGGACTGGGGCATAAATTCTTCCTGTTCGGTGATTCTCAGGTCGCGGATGGCGGACTGGGACAGGTAGCGGGTGGAAACGAGGTAGTGCTCGGTCTTTTCGCTAAGTGTCAGCCGAGTGGGGTCGAAGGTCGGGCGGCGAAAATGGGCGGGAGGTACTTGCTGCCGTTTGCGCGACTCCGCCCTTTGGCGGCGTTCGCGGAGTTCGGTTTCGTCGGGGACACAGCCTTTCCAGCCGCAGTGGTGGCAAAGGAACTTACCGTCGTCCAGATTGACGGAAAGGGATTTGTCACGCTTGTTATGGCGGGTTTCTGTGCAGTGGGGGCAAGTGGTTTTGATGTGGCCGGCAGTGCGTCGGTTGACGTCGATGCCGAGGGAATGGAAATCTCTCATTGTAGTGTATTTGACGGAGTTTTTTTATTTTGTCCTTTTGTTCTTCTGCCTGAAAAATAAAAGTCTGTTCAAGTCTGTTTTTTACCTCACGAGACCGTTCTTTTCGTCCCGTGGAAGGATTATTGTCATCCCACGGG
>NZ_CABJDN010000021.1:0-617 GCF_902364365.1 Bacteroides intestinalis
ACCGTCAAAGCCCGTCCTGTTTTACGACGACGGTAAGACAATACATTGCCCTGAAGATCCCTTTTATGCAGATAGGCCAGGTCAACAAACGGAATGCCACGCAACATAAACATAAGAACAAAAAATACCTTTGTCTGCTGATTCTGAGATAAATAATTCGTCTCTTGTATGCTCATTTCCGTTTGACGAACCAGGTAGCTTATATCTGATGTTTCCAATGATTTCTTTCTATCTGCACGCGTTCCCGTATATACGTGTTCAAACAGTCTTGGTATATACCGGGCGCATTTCATATCAACAGCTCTGTGGTAGACAGAGCGTATTGTTTTTATGTAGGTAGAAACCGTATTCCAACTACAGTTCCGTTGTCTCAGATGGTTCTCAAACCGCTTCAGTATTGCGGAATTTAATTTACGCAAGGGCAGTTCTTGATTGTTTACAAATGTAGAAAAGGCATTTGATGTAGCCTGATAGATATGCGCAGTTCCCCATCGGCTGTTTTCGCGAAGTTCCTCAATTATCATTGAGAACATCTTCTGTAAAGTAACTTCATTTCTATTCATTCCTAAATAATTTATATAATTTCATCGTGCAATATATATAAAATGAACATGAAT
>NZ_CABJDN010000021.1:627-5293 GCF_902364365.1 Bacteroides intestinalis
ATATAATTTCATCGTGCAATATATATAAAATGAACATGAATATGAAATTACACCTTTTATAGAGAGGTCAAAAAGAGATTTGTTAGGGGAAAAACAAAAAGAGGCAATATTCATAAAATATCGCCTCTGTCTATTTAATAACAAATGGGAGGAAGCTTTTTATTGTCCTATCCCATCTTATCTTGCAGTTCCCTAATTATGTCGTTCACGATATATAAGTCGCCCATTAAATAGAGCCCCGTTTCGGGGTCGTGCAACCGTTCACAGGTGTCGGACTCGTAGAAGATACCGAGAGCACGTTCAGAAGAAACGTTGAGGCGTTCGCCCAGCAACACGATGATACGTCCTATTTTGTTCCAGAGGAGAAGGTCACTTATCATAACTTACCTCCTTTCTGTGAAATGCTCAGGGGCAGACATTCTTTGAAGTGCAAGCATTCATCGATGAGGTGCTGATTAAGCAGGCACATCTGGTTATTGGGCTGATGTTGCGCCAACTGTTCAAGAGCTATTTCAGCGGGCATAGTTCCCGCTATATAACTTTCCACTGTATCTACTACGCGATCGTTTGCTACACCTCCTTCCACGAAATCATATTCCTGCCAGGGTCTCAGTCCCTTGCGGCTGTGTACGATGAAGTCGAGCCAGTCACGATTATAGGTCTCGAAATGAAGGCAGCGATAGGCTTGACGGATACGCTCCATATCTATCTCATAGATGTTGAGGCAGGGAGTACCTCGCAACAGACGCAAATTGACGATTTGTGCCCAGCGTTCGGCCTGGCTACGGAGGGTAGTAACGTAGAAGCCTTGTCCAAAGTCAAGATCAGGACGCCCATAGGATGCCAGTGGATTTCTTACGGTGTCGGCTGCACCATGGTAGACGAGGGTACTCATAATTTGTCTCCTTTCATTGTCTTTCCTGCTGTTTCCCAGTTGTACAAGGTTTCGAGGGTGGTATCGGTTATGTACTCACGGCTTTGAGTGTGCAGTAGATCATAATAGGGGAGAATATACTCCTCTATCATGCCAATACGTGCCATGCGGCGGTACATCTCGGTGGCGGATATACCTTTGCGACGGGCAGCGGCTTCGATGCACGAGGCGGCGAAGATTATTCGCAGTTGTTCGTCGGTCATTCGTTGCATACTTGTCATACTTCTAGTCTCCTTTCTTAGATTGCAAAGATAATGCTTACTAACCAGACTTACCTCAATTCAGTTGAACAAAAAGTAATTTCCTTCGGCAAATCCTTTAGATAAGCAAGCAAGATTTAAAAAAATACGTTTGCTTCAGATTACTCATATAAAAAGAGTGAGGCTGTCTCCCAACGGGGACAGCCTCACACAACAACATTTTATTTTTCACGATGGTGAAAAAAAGGACTATTCTTCACAGAGTAGTTGTTTTATTAATAAGAAGTGTGCCCTTCGGGGCACACTTTATTTAAATTGCTAAGAAAAGATCAGACCATTAGTTAACCGGATCAACTGCAATCTTAACATATCCAGTTACTGTACCCCACTTGTAAGTTACGGTTACAGGAACCCACATGTAATAAGTTTCCAACAAAGTAGACATGTTAGTCTTATAGTTCAATACCCAGTCACTATCTGTAGTAGAAGCAGAAGTTGTAGTACCCTTAACTGTCAACTTGGTATAATCAGGTAACATAACTTTGTTTGTCATAGCCTGAGCCAAAGTTGTAATCGAGTTGTCCGGTGCATAGTCACCTGCGGTATTCTTCTTCAAGTTAGTATAGATCTTACTGTTATCCAACAAACCACCAGTATTAACAAACATTGCAGGTGAGAAGTATTGAACAGCATAGAATTCTTCCAAATTGGTAGTCTTAGCACCATCAATAACAACTGCTTTATTTCTCCAGTCTGTCAAAGCAATGACATCAGTTAACTTCAGATCATCACCCATATCCTGAGCATCCTTGAAACTCTTAACAGCAGCTTCAGCTAATGTTAATGGTCTTGAGAAGTTTACATCGAACTTCTTAACAAGAATATCTTTAGACAAACCTTCAGCAATCAAATTGAGGTTAGTAATCTTCAATGCACCTGTGCTCAACAGAGCTTTTACTGTAGCATTTTCAATCAATTCGATAGTCTGACCTGTAGTTGACGGAGAACTGATCTTAGCAACATCTACACCACCTACCTTAACAATCAGACGATCGTCAGTAGTCTTGTCAAAGGTTACAACACCAGCACTTGAACCATCAGCTTTCAGCACCTTAGTATCAGCAGTGAATCTGTACTTAGTCTGTACACAATCATAATCACCTGCAGTCGGTTTATTCGGGTTGAATGTCAAGTCAAGAACTTTATTTGTAGTCTTAAACAATGAGTTCAACTCTGACATGAAGATACATTCAGTAGAAGTATAACCTGTTTCAGGAGCATTTACATTCAATTCAGCAGTATTCTCATCAGACCAGTACATTGTGGTACGCGGTGCAGTGATAGTCGGCAACTGAATAACAACCTTAGCAGTTACATAAACATCCTTATATGCAACAGTTTCACTATTAGTGGTCATATGCAATTCGATTTCATATTCGCCAGGAAGCAATGTATTGTCTAATGCATAATATACATAATTATTTGAAGTCGTTGCAGAGCCATTAATCCACAAAGTATTAACACCAATATTAAGTGCTTGATAAGGATTGCCATCCTTCGTAAACTTCGGAGCAGATGCATAGCTATACGTATTCACGAATTGATCTTTACTCATTCCCAATTTATTGAATACTGCGTCAAAATCAAAGGCAAGTTTATTATCCACTACTGCATTTGTTGGTTTATATTCTTTAGCCCAATCATATGTGTAGAAGCTTTCATTTGCTATACCTACTAACGGTTGACATCCCAAAGTCTTAGTACCTAAGTCATATGTCGGATAGTTCAATGTACCCTGAACCATATTAATAACTTTCATCTTCAACAGCTTAGTCATAACCAAAGTTGAACCTACATACATTTGAACTTTAACAATCGGTTCGCGATTGATAGCTGCAGTTATTGCTTGATCAAATGAGACTACGCCATCTTCCAATTTCAAATATCTGGTAGTTTGGTCAACTTCAGCTTGTTTGAAGCTTTCTAAAGAAAATTTAAAAGTAGGAGCATCAAAGTTCAAATCTTTGTCCAGCAAATATTGGCTCTTCTTAGATGTGAAGCCAGTAGATGTCATGAATTCACGAGCGATACCCTTTACATATTCATTCAAATTAGTAGTTCCAGCAAAAGGAACATCCAAAAGAACAGGTATAGCTGCTAAATAAGATTGTACATTAGCTTCTGCTTTAGTATACATCTGAGACAATTCTTTCAGATTAGGAGTGTCTAATGCTTTTTGACCTGCAGCAGCTCTATCTGCTTCCGGAGTTACGATATATGATTTAGTGACATTCAAAGCAATAGAAGTCTCTTCCTGAGGAACAACCATTCTGGCAACAGCTACATAAGGAGCATCAACAGAGCTACCATTGATATTTGCTTCATCTTCATTCTTGTTAGAAACACGAAGAGATGCAGTATTTACCGCCAAAATATCATCACTGTAAGGAGATTCTTCAACTACACCTGCAGGGTTATTGAAGTCATGTTCAGTAGTACCAGCAGGAACATTAGCATATACACTTGGTTGCTTCCATTCTGATTTAACTGCTGTAGAATACAAAGCAAAGTCTTTTGCATTAGCTTTTACGGTCAAAGCTCCTGCTTTTCCTGGAATGATTTCACCTACATTCAGTGTAGTAGCGGCGGCGGCTCTTGTCATAGCCTCGTACCATGCACTCTTCATGGTAAATCCAGTAACGGTATAATTATCAGGACTTACAGAACCCGGATTAACCTGATAATTGAAATCCGCCCAACCATCAACCAAAGTTGTTGCAAATTTCGTGTTGGCTAAGTTGTATTCATAAACAGGATTTGTTCCTATAGAGTTGTAATCTGTACCGATAACGGGCAAGAACACAATATCGCCCAATTCATCGCTGATATTAGAAGGGATATAAGTTAATGAAGATACAAACAATGCTGAGTATTTATTCAAAGTAAGGTCCCCATATTCTTTACCGTCAGCACCTTTCAGTCCTTTAATGACGTATTGACTTTCCGTTTCAGCTACAGTGATTGTGTTTTTAGTAACCCAAGAAGAGTTTGTATTTTCTCTTGATGTTTTTCCATCAGCAATAGTCACTTTTATCCAGTAACCATCTTCACTGCCAACTGTACCCGGTTCATAGTAAATGGTAGGTGCATTTGTTCCAGAGGTAGCATCACCTTTAGACGGTTTACCAGTATCCTTACCGTCAATCCACCAATTGCCATTCTCACCAATTTCCACAACAGAACCTGCAGTTCCTTTCTCTCCATTGGTCAGTTCAAAAGAAGTATTATTACTTAATGTTACAGTGACGCCCTTATCCGTCTTAGTAACGCCAGTAATAACAGAGCCGCCGTTAACTAAAGCATTGATTTTCTCAATGGCCGTTTTGTTGGCATCAATCTGTCCCTGCAAGTCCTTGATGTCGTCATCGTAGTCCTTACAAGACGTGAACGTTCCTGTAGAACCTATCATCAAAGCTCCAAACAGGATTGCACTTAGAAATTTTTTGTTCATAATAAAAAAACTTTAAATTTA
>NZ_CABJDN010000022.1 GCF_902364365.1 Bacteroides intestinalis
GATATGGAGGCTTTCCTCTAAAAACGGCAACTACCTACTCTCCCACTTGACGCAGTACCATCGGCGTGATCAGGCTTAACTTCTCTGTTCGGAATGGGAAGAGGTGGAACCCTGATGCTATAGTCACCTGAATAAGTCAGACATGATGTAAAAAGTAAAACTAAAAACTGAACGTATATATCCGCCATACAAGGCAAGGACCAAAAGTGAACGGGCAATTAGTAATGCTCGGCTATGATGTTACCACCTGTACACCTGCATCCTATCAACGTTGTAGTCTTCAACGACCCTAAGAAATCTAATCTTGTGGCTGGCTTCGTACTTAGATGCTTTCAGCACTTATCCAATCCCGACTTAGATACCCAGCAATGCACCTGGCGGCACAACTGGTAAACCAGAGGTCAGTCCAACACGGTCCTCTCGTACTAGTGTCAGAGCCACGCAAATTTCATACGCCCACGATAGATAGAGACCGAACTGTCTCACGACGTTCTGAACCCAGCTCGCGTGCCACTTTAATGGGCGAACAGCCCAACCCTTGGGACCTTCTCCAGCCCCAGGATGTGACGAGCCGACATCGAGGTGCCAAACCCCTCCGTCGATATGAGCTCTTGGGAGGGATCAGCCTGTTATCCCCGGAGTACCTTTTATCCTTTGAGCGATGTCCTTTCCATACAGAAACACCGGATCACTATGCTCTAGTTTCCTACCTGATCGACTTGTTAGTCTCCCAGTCAAGCGCCCTTATGCCATTACACTCTGCCGCCGGTTACCAATCGGCGTGAGGGCACCTTTAGAAGCCTCCGTTACGTTTTTGGAGGCGACCACCCCAGTCAAACTACCCACCAAACAGTGTCCTCGCAGCAGCGAGTTAGAACTCAAATAACCAAAGGGCCGTATTTCAACAGCGGCTCCACAAATACTGGCGTACCTGCTTCAAAGCCTCCGGCCTATCCTACACATCAATTACCCAAATTCAATGTTAAGCTATAGTAAAGGTTCACGGGGTCTTTTCGTCCCATCGCGGGTAATCGGCATCTTCACCGATACTACAATTTCACTGAGCTCACGGTTGAGACAGTGTCCAGATCATTACACCATTCGTGCAGGTCGGAACTTACCCGACAAGGAATTTCGCTACCTTAGGACCGTTATAGTTACGGCCGCCGTTTACTGGGGCTTCAATTCAATGCTTCTCTTGCGATGACATCTCCTCTTAACCTTCCAGCACCGGGCAGGTGTCAGGCTATATACTTCATCTTTCAATTTGGCATAGCCCTGTGTTTTTGTTAAACAGTTGCCTGGACCGATTCTCTGCGCCCCACCTCGCAGTGGGGACCCTTTATCCCGAAGTTACAGGGTCAATTTGCCTAGTTCCTTAACCGTGAATCACTCAAGCGCCTTAGTATATTCAACCCGACTACGTGTGTCCGTTTACGGTACGGGTACCTTAAAGATTATGTTTAGCGGATTTTCTTGGGAGTATGCTTACATGCACTATTGGATTGTTCCGAAGAACGCTCCATACTATCAGGTTCGACTCTCGGAGCGGATTTGCCTACCCCGATCAACATCTACACCCTTCAACGAACTATTCCGTCAGTTCGCGGCACTGTCACGCCTCCGTCTCCACGTCACTCCAAAAGGTAGTACAGGAATATTAACCTGTTCTGCCATCGGCCTCACCGTTCGGCTGAGCCTTAGGACCCGACTAACCCTGATCCGATTAGCGTTGATCAGGAAACCTTAGTCTTTCGGCGAGGGGGTTTCTCACCCCCTTTATCGTTACTTATACCTACATTTGCTTTTCTACACGCTCCAGCAAAGCTTACGCTTCACCTTCAACGCAGAGTAGAATGCTCCCCTACCGATGTTTGCACATCCCATAGCTTCGGTAAACCACTTATGCCCGATTATTATCCACGCCAAACTCCTCGACTAGTGAGCTGTTACGCACTCTTTAAATGAATGGCTGCTTCCAAGCCAACATCCTAGCTGTCTTAGCAATCTGACTTCGTTAGATCAACTTAGTGGTTATTTGGGGACCTTAGCTGATGGTCCGGATTGTTCTCCTTTAGGACATGGACCTTAGCACCCATGCCCTCACTCCTGATATAGAACTAATACGCATTCGGAGTTTGTCAAGACTTGATAGGCGGCGAAGCCCTCGCATCTTATCAGTCGCTCTACCTCATATTAGTATAAATCAAGGCTGCACCTAAATGCATTTCGGGGAGTACGAGCTATCTCCAAGTTTGATTAGCCTTTCACCCCCACCCTCAGCTCATCCGGAAGCTTTTCAACGCTTATCGGTTCGGTCCTCCAGACAGTGTTACCTGTCCTTCAACCTGGCCAAGGGTAGATCACTTGGTTTCGCGTCTACTCCTTCCGACTATCCGCCCTGTTCAGACTCGCTTTCGCTTCGGCTGCGGATCTCAAGATCCTTAACCTTGCCGGAAAAAGTAACTCGTAGGTTCATTATGCAAAAGGCACGCCGTCACAGCTAAAAGCTGCTCCGACCGCTTGTAGGCGCATGGTTTCAGGGACTATTTCACTCTTCTATTCGAAGTGCTTTTCACCTTTCCTTCACAGTACTGGTTCGCTATCGGTCTCTCGGGAGTATTTAGCCTTACCGGATGGTCCCGGCAGATTCACGCAAGATTTCTCGTGTCCCGCGCTACTCAGGATACCACTAGGGTTCAATTAGCTTAGTATACCGGGTTATCACCGTCTATGACTGAACTTTCCAGATCATTCTACTCACTAACTTTCGTCCCACAACGTGGTCCTACAACCCCATACATGCCGTAACACATATGGTTTGGGCTATTCCCCGTTCGCTCGCCACTACTAGGGGAATCATTATTTATTTTCTTTTCCTACAGGTACTAAGATGTTTCAGTTCCCTGCGTTTGCCTCCTACAAAGTAGGATAATATCTCTTCAAGATATTGGGTTGTCCCATTCGGAAATCCGCGGATCAAAGGTCATTTGCACCTACCCGCAGCTTATCGCAGCTTATCACGTCCTTCATCGCCTCCGAGAGCCAAGGCATCCGCCATGCGCCCTTACTTACTTTTAGTCTTACCTAGCCGTATGGCTCGATATATACTTTCAGCTTGTTATAACTTTACTTTTTTTTGTACATCATGTCAAAGATCGTATGAGAAAAACTCCGACCAGTCGGAGTTAGGATTGACTAAAGTCTATCCTATTCTCAAGAGTGGAGAATAACGGATTCGAACCGTTGACCCCCTGCGTGCAAGGCAGGTGCTCTAGCCAGCTGAGCTAATCCCCCGGTCATATTGGCAATTGTAAATTTACAATCGTCAATTAGAACGTAGTCCCAGGCAGAGTTGAACTGCCGACCTCTACATTATCAGTGTAGCGCTCTAACCAACTGAGCTATAGGACTGTCAGTCAAACCCTAGCCTTGCGGCTCGGCTTCTACTTTCTCGTATATTATATAAACAAGTACGCGTAGTCCAAGAGGTTCTGATGTAGCATCTAAAAAGAACCAACTTCTAATATCTTTATGAGCGTCGCTCCAGAAAGGAGGTGTTCCAGCCGCACCTTCCGGTACGGCTACCTTGTTACGACTTAGCCCCAATTACCAGTTTTACCCTAGGACGCTCCTTGCGGTTACGTACTTCAGGTACCCCCGGCTTTCATGGCTTGACGGGCGGTGTGTACAAGGCCCGGGAACGTATTCACCGCGCCGTGGCTGATGCGCGATTACTAGCGAATCCAGCTTCATGGAGTCGGGTTGCAGACTCCAATCCGAACTGAGAGAGGCTTTTGGGATTAGCATCACATCGCTGTGTAGCTGCCTTCTGTACCCCCCATTGTAACACGTGTGTAGCCCCGGACGTAAGGGCCGTGCTGATTTGACGTCATCCCCACCTTCCTCACATCTTACGACGGCAGTCTCTCTAGAGTCCTCAGCATGACCTGTTAGTAACTAAAGATAAGGGTTGCGCTCGTTATGGCACTTAAGCCGACACCTCACGGCACGAGCTGACGACAACCATGCAGCACCTTCACATCTGCCTTGCGGCTAATCTGTTTCCAGATTATTCAAATGCAATTTAAGCCCGGGTAAGGTTCCTCGCGTATCATCGAATTAAACCACATGTTCCTCCGCTTGTGCGGGCCCCCGTCAATTCCTTTGAGTTTCACCGTTGCCGGCGTACTCCCCAGGTGGAATACTTAATGCTTTCGCTTGGCCGCTTGCTGTATATCGCAAACAGCGAGTATTCATCGTTTACTGTGTGGACTACCAGGGTATCTAATCCTGTTTGATACCCACACTTTCGAGCATCAGCGTCAGTTACAGTCCAGTAAGCTGCCTTCGCAATCGGAGTTCTTCGTGATATCTAAGCATTTCACCGCTACACCACGAATTCCGCCTACCTCTACTGCACTCAAGAAACCCAGTATCAACTGCAATTTTACGGTTGAGCCGCAAACTTTCACAACTGACTTAAGCTTCCGCCTACGCTCCCTTTAAACCCAATAAATCCGGATAACGCTCGGATCCTCCGTATTACCGCGGCTGCTGGCACGGAGTTAGCCGATCCTTATTCGTATGGTACATACAAAAAGCCACACGTGGCTCACTTTATTCCCATATAAAAGAAGTTTACAACCCATAGGGCAGTCATCCTTCACGCTACTTGGCTGGTTCAGACTCTCGTCCATTGACCAATATTCCTCACTGCTGCCTCCCGTAGGAGTTTGGACCGTGTCTCAGTTCCAATGTGGGGGACCTTCCTCTCAGAACCCCTATCCATCGATGTCTTGGTGGGCCGTTACCCCGCCAACAAACTAATGGAACGCATCCCCATCGATTATCGAAATTCTTTAATAACAAAAAGATGCCTTTTCGTTATGCTATCCAGTATTAATCTTTCTTTCGAAAGGCTATCCCGGAATAATCGGCAGGTTGGATACGTGTTACTCACCCGTGCGCCGGTCGCCATCAACCTATTGCTAGGTCATGCTGCCCCTCGACTTGCATGTGTTAAGCCTGTAGCTAGCGTTCATCCTGAGCCAGGATCAAACTCTTCATTGTAAAAGTATTTTTATTACCGGTATTGCTACCGGTGATTTTGCTCTGTTCAGGACGCTCGGTTTATTAAAAGTTTTCAAATTACCTATATATATAAGTTACTTGACGGTTCTTTTTT
>NZ_CABJDN010000023.1 GCF_902364365.1 Bacteroides intestinalis
TTGATGGGCATCTTCATCAGTTTGATGAGGAAGTCTGATATGAGGGCAATGTTGATGCGAGTACCCAGATGTAGCAATATCCATCCCCGTATGAACTCTACGGCACTGCTGCTGAAAGACAGCATTAACTGGGCAATCAGTACCAGATAGATAAAACCAAGATTCTGGTTGTTGATACCGAAGTCTACTACCGATTGTGTGAGGAAAGGTAACATGAGCTGTATCATGCTGCCCAGTAGTAAACCTAAGAATAACTGCCCTACCAAGTTCCGGTACGGACGGAGATACGAATACAAGAATCCAAATCCTCTGCGGTTCACTTTGTCCTCCTCGTCTTCCATCTCGTAAAAATTCGGAGAGGGTTCCAGTAACAACGCAACCCCTGTATCTTCTCCGTCCTTCCGCGAACTTAACCAGCAATTGCAAAATTCTTCTTTGGTATATTTCAGCTTTCCCGCGCCGGGGTCGGCTACCCAAACATGCTTGTCGGTGAGTTTATATGCTACGATAAAGTGTTGTTGGTTCCAGTGTATGATGCAGGGAAGGAGGGCTTCCTTTAATTTCTCATAACCTACTTGTACGCAAATGCTGCGAAAACCTATCTTTTCTGCAGCTTCGCTGATGCCAAGCATGGAAACTCCTTCACGGGTGATGAATGACTTTTCCCTTAATCCTTCCAATGAATAATGCCTGCCATAGAAAGCGGCTACCATGCGGAGGCAGGTAGGACCACAATCCATGGCATCGTACTGGATGAAGTGGGGAAATTTATAGTTCATTTATAATACAGTCTAATTCCTCTTTCAATTTAGGATAATTGCTGGGACGTGATAAATTCTTGTGCAAGATTTTGCCCGTTGGGCTGATTAGTATATATCGTGGAATTTCATAAACATCCGTACCGTATACTTGTTCTTGAATATTCTCCCGTAACTCGGAGGAAGCTCGCAAATGGAATCCACCTAATTTATATTGTTTGATGCAGTTGCGCCAAGCTTTCTCTTGTTTTTCTTGATCAAGAGATATGTATATAATTGCTATGTCTTTATATGTATTCAGCAGTGTGTCTACTTGCTCCCTATAATTGAATTCTCCTCTGCACGGCATGCACCAGCTTGCCCATAAATCCAAATATAAAAACTTCCCTTTTAGTTCCTGCACATCTTTTAGCTGAGTTAAAGAAGTAATGTTTTCTTTAATAAAGTATTGATTGGCAACCGGACTATTTAAGGAATCGTTCTCTTCTTTTATTTGTTCATTTATAATGGCTGTATATTCACTGTTCGGGAATTCATCATTAAAGAACTTTTTCAACTTGTTCAAGTTCATTTCTCCGGTATCATACTTTAATTGTACCATGCATGCATGTCCCAATAAAGCTGGTTGCATTTCTTTGGGAGCAAACAAGTATTTTTTGTATGGGCCAAATATCTCTGGATCATATTCTTCGGGACATCCTTTATCTCCGTAATAATGACTGAAATATTTCCATACATATATATTCGAAGGATATCTCATTAATTCGAATGAGATGGGATACTCATTATAAATGCTGTCAATTAATTGGTTTATTGCAATACTGTCTTTATGCGATATGGGATTATTTTGGGAGTAGGCTATTGATGGGGTGAGACATAAGAGAGCTGCAATATCTGAATAGAAATACATATATATTTCTTTTTTTAGAATGTTAGCGAATTTAATTGTGGTGTTTGTTTTGAAAGGTAATTCTTCGGCAAATTTGATACAGGTGGAAATTCCCCTTCTCTCATCTGCCGTGGGGATAACTGTGCATAGCTCTCTTTTATTTTCAATATACTCAGTGAATACATCTTGCATTTTTTTATATTCTTCCCAGTCAGGATTCTTCTTGAAATTGTTATATAAGTATTGCTGTCCATTATGATTGGTTCCTTGAAAAATAAGGTCTTCTGTAGTTAGGTGTATTTCTACAGAATCATTGGGAAACAATAGTACGTCACAATATCTTTGATATTGTGGAAATAGGCAGTATATAAACATATAAGATGAAACTTCCGTCTCATACGTTACATATTGTCTATCTGTAATTAGTAACTTTTTTGTTAGTACTTTTTCGTTGTATCCACCGTCTATAGGTTCATAGATGAAAACTTCACAATCTTTGTCTGATGTGAAAGTTATAGTGGACTTTTGAGCAAATGCACCTGTAGTTGATACAAGTAAAAGCAAAATGTAATAGAATATTTTCATTTTTTATAGAAGTAGAATGATTCAGAGATTGCATGAACTTTAGTATTTAATTCCTGCAACCTCTGAATATATTTATCAAACTATATAATAATCCACAACTGCTCGCTAAGTGATTAACGTTATGCAGATGAAATTATATATATCTTGCTGAAATTCAATGTGCTTATAACGCAGCTTAAATCTAAACCACTATGAGTGTATTGAATTTCATGTGCGTTTCCTTCTAAATTTGCTGGCATAGCTTATTTTAAAGGAGCAGAGAGAACAATCCTGTGTTGTCTGCAAATCTAAGTGCAGATTATATCCAACCTGAAGTTGAAAACAATCACCGGTATTGTTAAAAGAACGTTTGGAAACATTAGCGGAATCAATCACTACGTTAACACGTTCGAAATTGTTTAGACTATTTTACTGGGGTACACGCCCAGCCATTAAGTCCACACAGACGTCCGGCAGTCTTTTCTAATTCCTCATACGTTGTGCCTTCAACGTAGAAGATTGATGTACTACTTCCACCGCAATGGCATGCTTGGGTTTGACCACCTTTTAGCTCGTTCATCTTGTTTTTGGGCAATTGAAACTTTAAGAAATCTTCTTTCATAAATTTGAAAATTTAATTGGTTGATAAAAGAGATACTTAATAGAAATTATATAGAATGAGAACTTTGGATCTTGGAAATCTGACCTTCTGTTTCTTATTCTGTATAAATTCTGATTTAAAAACCAGGGACACATTCAACGCTGTTGTCTCCACACCATTGCATGGCTTCACCTACTGCTCCTGCAACAGTGTCTTGAGCTACAACGAAAATCTCAGTGCTGTTTGAGCATTTACATGCATAGACTGCACCACCCTTTAGCTCGTTCATCTTGTCTTTTGACAATTGAAACTTTAGGAATTCTTTGTGCATACTAATAGTCTTTTTAGTAAGATAACTTGAGTAATATTTTTTTAACCGTTACTCTTTTCGGCTATTGTGTCTCGAGAACAATATCTTTATGTCAATACATACTTTAGATTTTCTATCTGATATATATATGGTAAATAGTGTCTGTTTATGATAGTAGCAGGTGTTTCATTGATTTGCTGCTGCAAGCAATACAATTGTTGCTGTTTCCATATATCTTGCGTCTCATCCGTAATATTGGGGATATCTTCTATATGATGTGTACTAAACCATTCAGACAATGCTTTCATAGCCTTTTCCCAACCTTCTGTAAGATAGATTTTGATGATTGTTAGTGCAACCTGTTTGCCTATATTATCACCGGGAAAAGTTAATAGCACTAAACAAGTAGGTTGTTCATTGGCTATTTTTTGAATTTGTGAATGCGTTTTTGCGCAATTCTTGCAATTGGGATTAGTAACAAGTAGTAATTGATTTTCACCCGTTATGTTGTTATGTAGAGCTATGTTAGGTTGAGGAAGTTCTTTAATCTGTGGTTTTAAGGTCAGGAGAGCTTGAAAAGCTTCCGGGTTAAGTAAGTTTGCAAGGTGATCTTTAAGCTGTTTCCTTTCTTCATTATATGTTAGTAATTTCTTTAGTTGTGTCTGGATTACTAAATAAATACAACTTATAGCAATAATGAGAAGAATCGCTTGGGTTGAAATTACTTTATTAGAATAGGCTTTTAGTAAATATAAGGTAATGCAATTACCCCATACTATTAGATTGATAATCATGCAAAGCATACATCCTTTGCGAATTATAAAGAGTTGATAGATGATGGAGTAAATAGTGAATCCTATTGCAATAATGCTGCATAATGCACTGATATAAAAGAAATCGTACGGACGTAAGAAGCAGAATAGCAATAAAGTGCTGAAATAGAACAATGACAATTCACCTAATCCCACACCGATAATACGTGATCCTTTAGAGTGAAGCACTTCATTACAATCTATTACTTTACCAATGTGGCAAAAACTATGTAGGAACTGATAGTTGATGGTTTCTTTATAAAGAATAGCAGCAGAAACAAGAATCCCTGCGCATAGTGTCAGCAAGTAGAGAGTCATTCCTGATGAGTAGTTCCTGCTCGCATGATATAATATAAGGAATATAGTAACTATGCCTGCTAGCAAAAGTTGATATTGTCTAATCCACTCTCCTACATTCTTTAATCGGTAATTTTTTTCTTGAATAGTTTTCTCTGTAATCTCGCCGGCTAAGACTCCACCCGTCCATTTCTGCAAGAATTGCTGTTTGCCTACTTTTATATGCCGGGTGTGGGGCGTAGTGATGATAACATGCCCTTTCTCCATCTTTTCTACCAGACAAAAGGGTGAATCATTGTCATTGGTTACAGCAATAAACGGACTTTCTAATTTGTCGAAATATTCTGTAGGAAGTTGATATACCGCATTGTTGATGTGGAGTGTATCCAGTGCATCGCTGATACCCCGCATACTGTTACCCAACGGATTGTCAAGCAAGCGGTGTACAGTCATCTTACTCACTTTTACATGCAAAACACGTAAAAAGTGATAAAGTATTCTACTGGTATTATCAACTTCCAACATGATATTTCTCTTTTAATACTTAAAGTGTAAATTCACCTTCTAAAGAAATCTCATCCGAAATAATTTCGATATAGTATGTACCTGAAGCTTGCATATTTAGGTTAATAGAGACTTCTGCCGGATTCATGTATTCTTGCGAATAAATAGTTTCACCGGTAGATTCTTTAAGAACCCTGATAGTAACTGTCGGTATCATCTCTTCAAAAGATATGGATATTACTTTATTATATAGGTATGCATGTGCGGGTTGTATAATAATGCTGCGCGTTTTAGGAGCAGTTTCTGGATCTACATTATT
>NZ_CABJDN010000024.1:0-3931 GCF_902364365.1 Bacteroides intestinalis
GGTATAATAACTTGCCCGATAAACTTCATACCTTTCCATAATGAAACTTCGATCGCAGGATTCAAGTTAAAAAGTACTTGATATATCTGTGTTATGACCAAGTTTTTCAATTTCAGTTCTGGATATACCACAATATCAACCTTAAACAAAGAACTATTTTTTCTCTTTTTTTTTCTAATTTGCTTCCAGCTATCACCCAGATCGTAACTAACGTCCCAATCCCTACGACTTGCTTCAAGGATACTATCACCTGTCATTGGTTCATAGTAAAGAGATATTTGAGGTATATTATTATCTAAAACGATTACCCTGCATGGCTTTTTATCCGGTAAACCCATCTTTTGAATGACATCTACAGCTTTGCTAATGCCTACTCCGTTTAGACGATATGCAGAATTTTGCAGTACGTATACACGTTCCTTGCCGTCTTCCGTCCACCCAACATTTTCAAATCCCATCTCTACTAAAGTATTGACCGTACTTTCTCCTGTTTGGCAAAACCCTTTTAACGGAAGCAAACAGAATAAAAAGAACGCCGCACATTGTGCTATTGTTTTAGTAGTTAGACACTTTCTCATGTTAGAGTTTCTATACCTCATCTTTATTATTCATTTTTTGCATCTTTCACGACGCAAAATATGGTGCAAAAATAGACACAATTTTAATAATACCAAAGAATTTTACATGAAAAAATAAAATAATGTAGCATTTTCTGCATAAATCTTTTCCTGAAGGTTGTATTCCTTATCAGTGAGCTTATGATGCATGATTAAGAGGTTACTAAATGACTAGTAAATACGATATTTAAGCGAGAAATATAACCATAAAAGTAATTCTAGTTATATACGTATTTTGTAGAAAACGAATTATTATTTGCCTGAAATAAGTTTAGTGGAGCTATAATGTCAAATTGTCGTTTTGTATTTTCTACAACAATATCCTTGGCTTGTTTGCAAATAATCGAGGGGATGATAGAGAAAAATGAACTCTCATGGAATATATGTGGCTTTAAAAGATTTAATTATTTCTTTATTGTGTTGTATTTGATAGGTATTTATTGTCAGACTTTTCTTTTTGATTTTGTTATTGTGTTTTTATGGATAAAATGATACTTTCTAAAGTAACCTATTTTGTGATGAGAAAGAAGTGGATATTGTTAAATAACATGTTTAAATCATTCATTGTAGCATAAAATAGCTTTCATTTTAGGTGAGATTAACTTCTTGTCGACAAGAAGTTAACTCTTTGTTAGTAAGAAATCAACCTTTAGTCGTCAGGAAGTTAACTCTTTGTTTACAAAGGAATGCTTTTTATATGCGTTTTTTAGTGAAAAAGATAGGGGATATGCGCATATTTATGCTGTTTGTAGTGGTGGTTCTCATTTTTTAGTTAATACTTCAAGGATTTGTGTGTAGGTGAATTAGTTGGTATCTTAACAAAATGATCGCTTTTTGGGGTGATGTGTTACGTTATGTTAGGTATGAGATCGATTGCTTTTTTCTTACTTTCATCCACTAATTTAGCATAAATCTGTGTGGTTTGTATATTGGTATGTCCCAGCAGTTTAGAAACAGTATATAAGTCAACTCCCAACGTTAGTAACATGGTTGCATGTGTATGGCGGGCTGTATGAAATGTGATATGCTTTTTGATGCCTGCTTGTTCTGCCCATCTGGGTAAAATCTCATTGGTTCTTCCCAAAGTTATCAATTTCTTAAAGATCTTGTCATTCTCCTTAGCTTCTTCCCGTTTGGGTAAGTGTTTTACGGCCTCCTTACTTAGAGGTAAAGAAATGGCTTCTTTGGTCTTTTTCTGAATAATGTGTAACCATGAGTTCCCGTTTTCATCTGTTTCTATATCTCGCCATGTGAGTGCTATGATGTCGGAATGTCTCAGGCCACAAAAACAACTGAAGAGAAAAGCTTTTCTTACTAATTCATTATAGAAAGGAGTTTGTGCCAATTTCTTCAATTCATCCATGGTGAGGTATTCTCTTTCTGTATGGTTTCTATGAGGCTTTTCTTCATTCTGGATTTTGTTCATAGGATTGGCTGGCAGTAATTCTTCGGTTACTGCATAGTTTATGCAATACCGTAGCATTTTATAATAATATACTTGAGTATTGGCATGGAGCGATTTCTCTTTTTTGCTGTGAGCTTGTTTGGCTATTTTGAGATAATTCAAAAATCCCAAGATATATTCTTTGTTGATTCGGCTAAGTTGGATATTATTGGGATCATAACGTTTAAGGTGATAGATGACAGCATGCAAAGTAGTCCGACGTACTTTACCCTCAGATTTCTTTCCTGCTATCGCCTGTATATAATCGATTAATTTTATATTAGAGGTCTTATTGAATTTAAAGCCGTGACTTTGATTTTGCAATTCAATAATACGTTGGGCTTTAATGGTGTTTGCTAACTTTAATGTCTCATTATTGCGAACCCTGTCCGACTTACTATTCTCCGGTATGATATATAATTTCAGAAATTCATATTTCCGCCTTCCTTCCATATATATATCGAGGTATATTGACTTACTCCCGTTAGTCAAGTGTTTTACCCTTATTTTAATTGGCTCTTTTATTTTTAGATCTTCTTTCATATTATCTTAGAATATTTCTAATAAAAAAAGTTACATTTTTATTCTAATAGTAACAAATAGGTAACAAAAAAGAGTTCCAATTGATTTAGTATTTGGAGTTTATTCCGTTCTGTTGCCTCTTTTTATATTTAAATTATTGAATATTAGAAAAATAAACAAGAATTCCATTATTAATAATACAGTATAAATAGTAACAAATAAGCAACAAATATATAATATTAATGTATGAAAAAGAAACAATATAGACGAGTAATTAGATTGCTTATTATTATGTAATGTACTAAATAAGAGCTATATGTGTGAATTGTTTACTCAATATACATATTGTGATGATTTCCGGATAAAAAGCCATGTAGAATAATAGTTTTGGACAATAATGTACCTCAAATTTCTCTTTACTATGAACCGGCAATCGGTGATAGTGTTCCTGAAACAAGCCGCAGGGATTGGGACGTTAGTTACGACCTGGGTGATAGCTGGAAGCAAATCAAGAAGGAAAAGAGAAAAAATAGTTCTTTGTTTAAGGTGGACATTGTAGTATACCCAGAACTGAAACTAAGAAATTTAGTCATAACGCAGATATATCAAGTACTTTTTAACTTGAATCCTGCAATCGAAGTTTCATTATGGAAAGGTATGAAGTTTATCGGGCAAGTTATTATACCTGTGTACAACGAATATGGAAGTTCCTACGAACAAGTGCGTCAGGGCTACATAGCCTTATCGCAATCAGTCAGGCTTCCCTATAATATCTTTCTGACGGCAACGATTGGAACATTCAATAATTACCGTTGGGGAGGAACTTTGGATGCAAAGTATATTTTTAAAGATGAACGGTTTTCTGTAGATGGACGTATTGGTTATACCGGACGCTCGCGCTTTGAAGACTGGCGTTGGAAAGTAAGTCCCTTGAAACGTTTTACATGGAATATAGGGGGGAGCTTTTATTGGCCAGAGTATAATACATCGTTCTCTTTGAAGGTTGAGCAATACCTGCTAAGTGAAAAAGGAATTCGTTTTGATATGGTACGTAACTTTAGATATGTTTCTATTGGTTTTTACGGCATGAAAGTACAAAACGCAGGAAATAAAGGATATAATGGTGGCTTCCGCTTTCAGATAGCATTGCCGCCATATAAATATAAAAGAAGAGGGTATATACCCAGGGTAATGCCTTCTGAATATTTTGGAATGTCGTATAATGCGGGTAATGAACAATATTATGGACGTTCATTCAATCCGTGTGTAGACGACAATATGGCAACAGAAAATAGTTTTAACCCATATTTTATTAAATCAGAATTATTAAATTTTTAATTTTTTATTG
>NZ_CABJDN010000024.1:3941-4890 GCF_902364365.1 Bacteroides intestinalis
AAATCAGAATTATTAAATTTTTAATTTTTTATTGAGATGAAAATGAAAAGTAAATTTTTTGGTTTTACCGCTAAGTTAGCGATGGCCATTTTAGCAGTCGGTACTATGTTTACAAGCTGCTATGATTCAGAAAACGGTGATGTGACAAAACCGTACGTAGCTCCGGATCCTGTATATTTGATCTCTGGTACAATTACAGATGTGGAAACTGGTGCAGCAATTACGGATGCCACAATAACAGTAAATGGCACTGCTCCTACTCAATATAGTGATGGCATTTTTTCTGCGCCAGGAAAAGGTGGTGTGCTAAATACTGTGACAGTAAAGAAAGCTGGTTATAATGAAGATGCAACTGTAACTCGTGAGTTCACAATTGCTGCATTGGACAAAGGTCAGTCTTCTACAACTGTAGTAAATATTGCATTGAAGACAAACGGGACTCCTGATCCTGACTTCGATTTGAATAAGGTTACAATGACTGTTACTACTAAAATGCTGAATGAGGAAGAGGTATTTACTCCTGAGGAATGGCCTGGTTTGGATCTGGCTGCTTCAGAAGAACCTTTGTTCTTTGACCGTACGTTTGCTGACATCGAGATTGGTGCTGAAGTGAAACCGACTATTGAAACCGCTTTAGATGGTGCTCCTGCCGGATTAATTAATTATGCCAATTCAACAATCGGTATATATGAAGGATTATTCGGTAAAAAGCAAACTATCAGAACAACTTATACTGTACCTGTTCCTCCATATCAGACAGTTAAGAGCGTAACTCTTAAGTATGAAGGTGCAAAGACAACTTACACATTCGGATATGATGGAACTACATATCCTGCTGTTGACGTTACTGCATTGAAAACTTATTCTTTCTCTACTCAATACATTCCTAATCACGGTCACGGTCACGGACATGGTCATGGTCATGGTGGTGATTTGAATGCCGGTGGTG
>NZ_CABJDN010000025.1 GCF_902364365.1 Bacteroides intestinalis
ATTTGAAGAGAATCAGGCACTAATCACCGAACTTAAAAAAATACTTTCACGATGATAGGGAAAGGAAAGAGCATATCGCATGGTACGGCTGCACTGGAGTATGACCTTGCCAAAGAGATAGACGGACAGACAGCAGCCATCGAGATAGCCCGGCATGAACTTTACGGGTGTACGGGTGCGGAAATGGTACAGGAAATGAAACCATACCACGCTGATTTTCCGAACGTAAAAAACAATTGCCTACGTTTCGAGGTCAGTCCTTCGATAGAGGAAAGCGCCACCTTTACGGATGCGGACTGGGCGGAACTTGGTAACGACTTCATGCAGCGCATGGGGCTGGCGAACCACCAGTACATCATCATCCGGCACAGCGGTACGGAGAGCAAAAAAGAACAAGCCCACCTGCATATACTGGCAAACCGGGTTTCCCTTTCCGGGGAACTGTACCGGGATAACTGGATAGGGAAAAAGGCAACGGAAGCCGCCAACGCCATAGCCAAGGAACGGAACTTTGTACAGTCGCAGGACATCGGCAAAGCCAACAAAGCGGAAATCAAGGAAGCCATGGACGACGTCTTGAAGAAGATGCAGGGCTTTGACTTGACTAAATTCAAGGAAGAACTTGGTAGGAGAGGTTTTAAAGTTCGGGAAGCCAGGGCAAGCACCGGAAAACTTAACGGCTACTACGTCACAGCCCGAAGCGGTACGGAGTATAAGGCGAGCGAGATAGGGAAAGGCTACACTCTCGCCCATATCGAGCGGACACAAAGCAAACTGAAATATAACTCAATGAACATATCTCATGGAAACAAACTCACACCCGGAAGCGGCAGCTTCCACCGTTAAGCAGGGACAGTACAGCCCCCGGAAAAGAAAAGACACAGCACCAAAGGTTAACCCGCAGCTTGCGATAGAACTGTTTTTTCAAGAAATGGGACGTATTGAAGCCTATACAAAGCGCATAGAGGATGCAACATCCCGAAAGGTACAAATAGACGGGAAAAGCCTCGAAAGTGCCGAAAATCGCCTAAAAAACGTATTGTCGGACTTTGAACGGCAGGGGTACAGAATGAAAAACGGCGGTTATGTGGACAAACGGATTTCGTTCTACTCAATCCTTTGTGCTGTTATCTCCCTATTGTTCGCTTGTTTCATGTGCTATCTTTGGACGGATGCAGCCAAAGACCGGGACAACTACAAGCAGTATTATGAATACTTCCAAGAGCAGGCAAGGGAACAAAAGGGAAACAAATAAACTCTAACTTTACGAATTATGGGAACAACGGAACACGAAGACCCCCGGTTCTTCTTCATACTGAACAAGGGTGCGAAGTCCGGCGGCGAAATCACCCATGCCGTCCTAAACGGTAGTATCGTTTCGAAGCCGGCAGGCTGGGACGCCTTTCATGGGCTTGCACTGGCGAAAGAGAAACTAAGCAGCGAGGAAATACAACAGCAGATGAAAGAACTTGGTGTAGAAATGGAAATCGTTCCTCTGATTTGACAAGATTACCCGGAGTGTTTCAGCCGGGTAATCCTGTTACTTATCCTTGATTTTCCCTTTAAGGGCGTTTATAATCCACCCTTTCGGATTGTTCTTTTCTCGTGATTTTCCGTTTAGGAGAGCCAGTTCTCCGATAAGGTCGGTTATCTTTTCTTGTGCCGTTATGAATGTCTCTTTGTTCCGGTTTATCTCTTCCGATGTGAAACCGCAGGAATAACGGAGATACTCGTATACATGGCTGTCTATCTGATATCGTGCTGTAACCTTTGCCTGCAATTCTTTCCCTTCCAGTTCTTCATCCCTGAACTGTGGCTGATAGACCGGGTAAAACCTAAATCCGGTCACCTTGCTACGTTTGTTGTTTGGGTTTTCACGCACTTTCACGTAGTTGAAAGTGTATGGGCAACTCTCATCAAGCGCAGCCTTTGCAGGTTTTAAAACCCTTTCCTCGAAGTTGTCAATTCTATCTTTTCCGTTCTTGTCCTTGTACTTGTCCGCTGGTATGCCAAGGCGGTCTTTCAAGTTGTCAAGGGATATATCCAAAGGGTACACTTGCCCACTCATTAGCATGTAAAACCTAAGGGAATACCCGGTAGGCAGCGCAAGAGCCTTGTTTAATTCAAACTCTCTGTACCCCTTGGCGAACTTGGTAAACACATCCCAAAGGTCATTAGACACACGAAAGGTTATAATGCCAGTGTGTTTTTTATATTTGGGATTAGATATAAATCCGCACTTCCACCACTCCTCGTCATCTTCGTAAGTGAAAAAACGTCCTGCCAAAGAATCGAGTGCGGCTATGATTTCATTGTAATCACGTCCGGAAAAAATAACGTCCGAGACATGCATTTGTGCATCAACATCCCAAAGTCCATGCTCAAATTTGCGTTTCGTACCTGCATAATCTTTCAGCTTTACCCCTTTCAATTCTGCCTGGCATGCTTCCAAGATACGAAGTACTATTCTTTGTTCGTGTATGGACATATCTTGCTGTTTAGACCATGTATATACCCATGAAACAACAACATCTTTGTTTTTGGTAATAGGTAGTTTCTTTTTCATAAGCGATTGATTTGCTGCAAATATACATAAAACCTACATTGAAACAAAAAAAGAAGGGTAAAACTCCCAAAGTGTAGGGAATAGTGAGGTGAAAAACTCCCAAAGTGTAGGATTAAAACTCCCAAAATGTAGGGAAACTCATGCTTTAATCCCTTTATTCATGGGTATTTGCGAAGAAGTGATAGAGCATATTACAGACGATGCTTATAACAGACAAGGGAAATTTATAGAGTTAAATGGCTGATTTACTGTCGGAAAAAGAAAAACAATAGGGAAAAAGAGCAAAGCAAAACCAACCAACGGGCGGTAGGACTGTGAGCGGCTTTTTATGGCGTGTACACATTTGTGTACAAAAAGTTTGTATTTTATTGAAATATAGCTATCTTTGTGCTGAATTTAAAAGCAAACAGATATGGAAGCATTATCAGTAAGAGAATACCGAAACAACCTCGCAGCGTCTTTCACCAAAGCTGACAATGGCGAGCAGGTACTAATTCGCAGGAAAAACGAGATTTACGCTTTGGTAAAAGTTGGTCGTGAAGATTTGATGATAACCCCGGAGCTGCAAGCAAGGATTGACAAGGCAAGGGAAGAAATCAAATCCGGAAAGTGTGTTACCCTCAAAAGCAGTGAGGATATTGACGCTTATTTCGACAGTCTATGATGTACACAATTAGGGTTTCCGACGGGGTGGATAAGGTGATTGCCAAATGGAAGAAATCAAACCCCAATTTGTTCAAGAAGTATAAGAAAATCTACAAAGAATTGTTAGAGCACCCTAAGACTGGGCTTGGGCATCCCGAAGCGTTAAGGGGCGGTGGGGATATTACATGGTCTCGACACATCACCGCCCATGACCGGATAATCTATGACATTTACGAGGAAGTGGTAGAGGTCTATATTTTGGAGGTAGAGGGGCATTACAACGATAAATGATAAAACTGTTATGGTCGAATATTGTGTTTACTGGTTAGAGAACGGCGAGCCTATGCACGAGGTGTTCTCTAACCTTGCCGCCGCCGAGATGTACTCATGTGCGATAAGAGGGAAAGAAAACGTTGAATGGGTGGAGGTGTCCGAAGAAGAAGCCATTGATTTGGACGAACTGGAAGACATGTTCCCGGATGACTTCTGCGGCGTGTAATCCCCTTGGGTAGAAATGGGGTAGAAATTGTTAGGCTGTGGGGGGATTTTCTAACACGCCGGGGCTTTTTGCCGGGCGGTTAGCATGGATGTATTCCCATGCGGCATGTGTATATATAGCAAGAAGTGTCCTTGTCGGACAATTCTTGCTTTTCTCGCTTTGCTCAAAAAGATTTTAAGATTACCTTTGTGACATGGAAGTAAGACGGAACGAAAAGATTACATTCCGCTGTACCCGGTATGAAAAGCTGGCACTTGCGGAGCAGGCAGCCCGATGTAGCATGAGCACATCGGAGTATTGCCGGAGTTTGTCCCTTGGAGGTCGCCCAAGGGAAAGGTACACCGAGGAGGAACGGCAGCTTCTCCGGGACATAGCCCAGTTGAAAGGAACGCTCCAACGGCTGAACAACTACTTCGGTGGTCGCCAGTACCGGGAGGTATTTGAAGAGAATCAGGCACTAATCACCGAACTTAAAAAAATACTTTCACGAT
>NZ_CABJDN010000026.1 GCF_902364365.1 Bacteroides intestinalis
TACTTATTGCGGCGGTGATCCGGTGAACAGGGTTGATCCGACGGGGGAAGATTGGTATGAAGACCAAAATGGTAACTTATATTGGCAGGAAGGAGACAAAGATTTAGATGGTTATTCCCGTCTTGGTGCTAGTGTTTCTTTCCCGTGGGGTGAGGGTCGTTATTTTAATGCCTATCAGAATGCGGGAATCATAGCCAATCAGGCAGTCAAGGCTTTTGATTTGATATATATCAGTCACAAGTTACAGAATCAATTCTTGGGTAAAGACAGTCCTTTATCGGAAATGTCTAAGTCTGAATTGAGTAATGCACTCAGAAGCCGCTCGATGGATGCTATTGCACGGCCGATAGGAGAAGCGATAGTCGAAATAGGTACAGGAGAACTTGCTGGGCCTCTGATTGGTAAAACTGCTGGTTGGGCATTTGGAAAAATTGCAGGACTTTTTGCCGGTAAAGGATTTGAAAGTTTTAGTGCTTTTAAAAGAGTTTATGGAGCTGCTGGCCAAGGAATGGCTTGGCATCATATAGTAGAACAAAATGCAGATAATATCGCGAGATTCGGAGCAGAAAAGATTCACAATACAAAGAATCTGATAAGGCTACCGCATGGAAAAGGAAGTATTCATGCGAAGGTTTCAGGATATTATTCGTCGACAATGCCTGGACAGAATATGCTAGTTAGAGATTATGTAAAAACATTGAGTTATAATGAACAATATAAATTTGGAGTAGAAACATTAAAAAGATTTGGATGGAAACCTTAGAAAAAATAAAAGTTGATTTTGAAAAATTTGCAATAGAACAGAGTTGTGCTTTTGCAGAAGGAGAAGGTAAGAAGGCTAATCGCTTTCATAAAAAAATACAGTTATTACATAAACAAGCTAAAGAACTTGATTGCATAAATGTTTTTGAATCATTCTTAGATAATAAAAATGAGAATGTTATGCTGTGGGCTTCTATCTTCTGTTTGGAAATATCCCCTAAATTAGCTTGGAAAAATTTAGTGAACTTATCTCATTCTTCAGAACCTATAATAAGTTTGTCTGCAAAAGCAACTCTTGATTCTTTAAGAAAAGGTCGATAGATTTTGCTATGTTGGAAAAATGTTCATCCAGCTAAGATATATAATCTAACTGAATTAGATATTAGAATTTTAAATCTGCTAATCTTCGTTCAATCGGATATGTTATCCGACTGTTTTGAATATTCGGATTTTTAATCCGCCCATTTGAAATATCCCTGTCTCTTACTGTAAAATATCAGTATAGGCAGGGATTATTTATTCACCGTACTTAGGTACCGACCACTTACGCCATTATAGTGCACTGATTGTTTCTTCTTCCACGTTTCCGTTTGTAGTAGGTAAACGTTACCATTTTGATGATTTTGAGCGAAATATTAACACAGGAAATGGGACAATTACCGATTTAGATTATATCTTTGCCGATGGACGTTTGGTTGCTTTAGTCCGTACTTCAGGTGGCAGTAAAACCTGCTACGGGGTGTTGACCGATCGTCTGGGTTCTTTGATGTCGCTTTACACCAGTGGAGGTATTGTTCAGAAGTTTTCTTATGATGCCTGGGGTAATCGTCGTGATCCACTGACAGGTGTTGTGTTGAGTAGTTCGGAGCTTGCTTCTGCGAACAGCGTCACCAGTTATGGGTATACTGGTCATGAGCATATCGACGAGTTTGGGCTTATTAATATGAATGCCCGTATTTACGATCCTAAGATAGGTATGTTTATTAGTGTTGACCCACAGGCAGGCAGCTATCCGGGTACGTATCCTTATACTTATTGCGGCGGTGATCCGGTGAACAGGGTTGATCCGACGGGGGAAGATTATTGGAGTACGAGTGATCCGAATGTAATCTATAACTTCTGGAAGTATTATAATGATTCGAATAAAGATAAAGGTGGTTATGATTTCAAGGGTTGGTATCAAATGTCCGATAGGGAATTTCTTGCAGCTTATGATAAGTATGGAGAGTCTTCCTTGACTTACAATGATCAAACTTCTAAAATGTATTTCTCTAAGGGTAAAGTAGTAAATGGAGAAGTTGTGATTTATGGAGGTCATGTAACGGTACGGAAAGAAAAAATAAATGATATTCGTATTGGAGAAGAAAATGCCAAGTTTGATGGATGGGAACATCTGATAGGGCCTTCTCTTATAGGACTTGGACAACCACTGAAAACTTTGAAACCAATTGGAGCTTTAGGGTCGAAACCAGGTTCTTCTATAGCATCGTATGGCTTATCTAAACTATTTCCACAACGTTTCACTACTGTTTTTGGAAAAAAGGCTGGACGAAAAATAGCTAAAATAGCTTCTTCTAATACAATTGGGCGAGCAATAGGGCGCTCTGTTCCATATTTAGGATGGATTTTGTTTAGCTACGATATTATAACAACAAGTTGGGATTTGGGGCAGGAATATGGACCTTTTACATTATATCAGAAATATCATAAAAGAACGACTATTTATAAATCAATATTGTTAGATGAAGAATGAAAATTTTAAATTATTAGAACAATTTATAGAAGATCAGGGCTTTTTGTACACAAAAGACTTAAAAGAAACGACCTTGCTAGAGCGTGATCTAAGAATTACGGGCGATGATGCTGTGGAGTTTATTTTAGCTTTTGGTCAGAAATTCGATGTAGATGTTTCCAATTTTAAATTGGATGAATATTTCGAAGCAGAAGGTATCTTAGGGCCTTTTTACTCTTTCTTTTATAGATATATAAGTTCTCCTTTAAAGAAAAAAATGGTAGTTAAAGATTTACTCGATGCGATGGAAAGTCATGTGTTAAATCCTTGTTCTTATGTGTGAGAACATACTATTTGGACTATCCATCTTATGTAATATTTATATTGTATGTAAATAAATTCAACCTATTGGTTTGAAATGTCCCTGTCTCTTACTGTAAAATATCAGTATAGGCAGGGATTGTTTATTCACCGTACTTATAAATATGGTACCGACCACTTACGGCATTATAGTACACTGACTGTTTCTTCTTCTACGCTTCCGTTTGCCGCAGGTAAACGTTGCTATTTTGATGATTTTGAGCGAAATATTAACACAGGAAATGGTGCTGTTTCCGATTTAGATTATATCTTTGCCGATGGACGTTTGGTTGCTTTAGTC
>NZ_CABJDN010000027.1 GCF_902364365.1 Bacteroides intestinalis
CCGAATGTCATCTATGAATTCTGGAAACATTATAATGAGAATAAGGGTATAATTGGATATGACTTTGATGGCTGGTATCAAATGTCGGACAAGGAATTCCTGGCGGCTTATGAGGCGTATGGAGAACAAGCTCTGACTTACAATGACCAGACTTCTACATTGTATTATTCTAAGGGTAAGGTTGAGAATGGTCAAGTTGTTATTTATGGAAAGAATATAAAAATAAATAAGACTCTTTATCGTCCTCTTGAAGATGGTGAACTTCAATTTACCGGAGAACCTCCTTTGCCTGGATTTAGTGCATTCAAGTGGGCTTCATTGTTGAAATCGGTTAAGGGCTTGTTTAAGTTTGCCTTTGGAGGAAAGAATGCTGCGCCGGTTGTAAGGGCTTATACGAAATCTAATTTGCAGTTGGGGCAGCAAATGCATAGGGCCTATCATGCTGGAGAATATGGAAAAGAGTTTGTATTGCCAAGTGGTAAACGGATAGATTTTTTGGATATCATTAATAAGACAGTACATGAGTTGAAGCCATATAATCCCCGCTCTATGAAGCAAGGACAAAAACAGCTTCAGATGTATTTGAGGGAATTACAAAGCCCTGCTGTTATTCAAAAATATCCTGAATTTAAAAATATTCAATGGAAAACCATTTTAGATACTTATTAACTATGGACAGTAAAGAATTTCGGAAAATATTTGGTGAAGTGGCTAAATCTTATGGCTTTAGGAATGCCTATGGCGGTTGGTATAAAGAAAGTGATGAGTGTATATCTTTATTTTGGCTTCAAAAATCAAGTTATGCAAATGAATTTTATTTAAATTTGAGAGCCTATATTCAGGGTGCTTTTAATCGACATTATTCTATTAATAAGGAAATAATGAAAAGCTCATTTGGTCATGTTATGGATCAAATTACTGGAAATTCGATATTTGATTTAGAAGATATAGCAATGAGTGATGAAGAAAGAATAGCTTTGCTTAGAACCGTTTTTGAAGAAAGAATTATTCCTTTTACAGAAAGGTGTTTGTCTAAACTTGGTATTATTGAAATGTTTCAGAAAGGTGATATCTATCTTTTACCTGCTGTTCGAGAAGAATTGGGTGTTTAATATCTATCTTCGTTCAATCGAATATGTTATTCGGTTGTCTTGAATATTCGTTTTTTTAGTCCACTCATTTAAATATCCCTGTCTCTTTCTATAAAATATTAGTAGAGATGGGGATTTTTATGTATCTTTTTAGGCAATTCTCAACTTAAAATCTTACATTTACTGTCTCTAAGATGAAAATGAGATGAGACATCCAACAGAATTAGAAATCAAATTATTAGAAGAACTTATATGTAGAGTGCATGTTGTTTTTACTCCTGACTGGAAAAACCGTTTGTTGGTATCAGACTTGTCGGATGGAGGAATGGGAAGCCTAGCTTTGCACCTTTATGGAGTAGATGATTACAAAGAACATCATTTTGGATCTCAAGCTATCGATTGTTTATTTGATGACATTGATGGGATTACAGTTGTGGCATCGTTATACCTGGACGAAAAAGGGGAGTTATATGAGCTTGATATATGGAAGGTCAATTGGAGTCTATTAATTGAAATTCCTATAACTTATAGGGAGGGATGTCTAGCTCGTTCCAAAGAACTACAAACAATGGCAAAATTTCAAGGTTAGCAACGGATAAGAGTTATAGATACTCATTAATTATGGACAGTAAAGAATTTCGGAAAATATTTGGTGAGGTGGCTAAATCTTATGGTTTCAAGACTGCCTTTGGAGGGTGTTATAAAGAAAGTACTGAATGTATATTTGTACTTCAACTACAGAAATCTAATTTTGGAGATTATTACGAATTAAATATAAAGATATATATACAAGGTACTTTTGGTAATAAATATCTTCCTAATAAAGATACAATAAAGAAAGAAATGGGTGATGTTTTCAATAGGCAGCCTAAGGAGTATTGTTCTCTTTTCGACTTTGATATAGCTATGTCTGATGAAGACAGAATGCAGACATTAAAGAAGTTCTTTGATGATTTTGTTATTCCATATGAAGAGAAAGCTTTGTCTGTTTCAGGTGTAAGAGAATTGGCAGATGAAGGGAGCATTTTTCTACTTTCAACTGTTAAGGATGAACTAGACCGCCTATATCCAGTAAACTGATACTCTTCCGTTCGGTCAATATGTTATCCAGCTGAACGTAATATTCGGTTTTTCAATCCTCTCATTTAAAATATCCCTGTCTCTTACTGTAAAATATCAGTAAAGGGAGGGATTATTTATTCCTTGTATTTATAATATGGTGCCGCCTACTTATACGATTGCAGTGCACTGACTGTTTCTTCTTCCACGCTTCCGTTTGCCGCAGGTAAACGTTATTATTTTGATGATTTTGAGCGAAATATTAACAC
>NZ_CABJDN010000028.1 GCF_902364365.1 Bacteroides intestinalis
TTGTGCTGTCGTGTACATGAGTTTAGTAAAAGAAAACTTATTAGCCATATTGTGGCATAAATGCCCTGTTTCATTCTAATGGGTATTTGGTTAGTAGTATACAAAGGTATCTCTTTTTGAGAAATATTACCAAGGTAACTGTATGTTTTTTCCTTTTGTTTAGTTCTGTAGCTTGGGGTAAACTGATATTAGGGCTATGAACTAATAAAGGTCAATAACTTTCAGAGAAAGTAATTCTCTTAGTCAATCAAGTTTAGGGATAAGATTTAAAGTAGTCAACTAATATCAGGGAACTACATCTTCTCATCTTTCTTACTATGGTGAGAACCTTTTCTCATATAATTGAGAGTTTATTCTCGTCATATTGAGAAGAAACTCTCACCGTATTGAGAAAAGATTCTCTATAAAGGGAGAATATCTTCTTTACTCATATGGGAAAGTTGCCCCATTAATACAAAAAGCCAACTATCCAAAGCGGCAATTTGCAGCGATATGGGGTTTCTATTCCATCGGCCAATATATAAGAATCGGGAATATCAGCTATCTGGTCATAAGTTTTGCCTTCTCCACCAACTTCCAAAACATAATGCCCGTTTATTTTAAAGTCTCCGGTTTTCTTTCCATATTCTACTTCGTTCATATAGCCAAGTTGGTTTACCACAAATGTCTCACGTGCTGTTCCTGTTTTTACAGGTCGAGAAGCCAAAGCATAGAGCAGATTCGGATTATCTAAATATATCTTGTCCGGCTTTTGCATCTTTTTTACAGATAATAAATCTGCATATAGTAAACGAAGTAACTTCGCTTTTTCTAAGCTGTTTAAATATTCTATTACTGTATTGCGATGAATGCCGATTGTTGTTGATAGTTTGGAAATGTCCACTTCAAAGGGAACTGAAGTAGCTAAAATTCCTAGTAGTGCTTTCAGTTTACGAATATTGCCGACGTCGACCCCACACAGTTGGGGTAATTCCGATTCAATAATAAAATTAGTAACCTGTTCAATACTCGTATAATAATCCATCTGATTTTTTAAATAAAATGGATAATATCCATATTGTAAATACTCTTTAAAAAAAGGAAGGGGACGGCATACCTTGTTTACCTTTGAACAAATGTCACCGGGAGATTTTAAGACTTCATCCAGAGTACATATTGGTAAATCCAATTGTTTGTAAAATAGTAGGAATTCCCGAAAAGAAAGTCCTTGCATTTCATAAGGAATACAACGTCTGGACAGGTCGGCGTCTGCATTCAGTATGTTGAGTAGGGAAGATGCACTAAACACCACTCTTAAATCGGGGTACATATCATAAATCTCTTTTATTTCTTTACTCCAGGTCGGATATTTATGTACTTCATCCAGAAACAGGTGTTTGCCACCATGTTTATAGAAAACGTCCACCAATTCCAGTAGAGTATGATTAGAGAAATAAACCGAATCCAATGTACAATAAAGCACTTCTCGGTTATATGCTTCATAATGCTGTTTGATATACTGTAACATTAGAGTCGTTTTTCCTACTCCTCGTGGTCCTCTAATGGCAATTAGTTGGGCATCCCAATTGATTTTATACATAAGTGCTCGTATAATTTCAGTAGATGTGAGCATTAACAAACGATCTTGTTTGGCAAATAGTGTTTCCATACATTCTTGATTTTGTATTCTTGAGATGCAAATATAATCATTAGCTGTTTGCAAACAGCAAATTTTAAATAAAAATGCTGTTTGCAAACAGCAAATAGGTTATGCTTATTGGAGACAACTGGATTATTCTCTCAGGAAAGCTTCTATTTGCTTCTTATCTGTTATCCGAGGATACTAATAAATACTTCA
>NZ_CABJDN010000029.1 GCF_902364365.1 Bacteroides intestinalis
ACTTCCTTCACAACTTCCTTAGTTACAGGTTTAACGTTAGCCAAAGCATTCTTTGCATTAGCCAGGTCAGCCTGAGCCTGAGCCAGTTCGCTTCTGTATCTGTTGATTTCTGCATTGATAGCATCCTGGTCAACCTTTGCGCCACAAGAGATAAACTTCTTGCCACCGAAAGTATAAGTAAGACCTGCACCAACATAAATGCCACCAACAGTTCTTGAAGATGACAAATAGCCCAGATAAGAAGAAGCTAATTCACCACGAGCTTCGATATCAATATCAAGGTAGTTGTTTACATTGAATTTACCCAGCAAACCTGCAGAACCGTTGATGTAAGCACCTGTCTTATCGTCAGCACCTGCGGGGCGAACTTTGTGCCAAGCTGTACCAGCCTGGTTCTCTGCAATTTCGAAAGAGCTTGCACCCTTAGCGATAGTCAGACCAGGACCAGCGAATACAGACAAGGTAAATATACGGTTAGGATTGTATCCACCGATTGCATTTGAAAGGTTGAACAAACCGTCCAGACGAATCTGGCCTACATTCTTGTCATTGTTTACCTTTGAACCTACCATGCTACCGTCAGCAGCATAAGTACCTTCAGACCATTGTGTGTTGAAGTTAGCTTTCCACAAGCCACCCTGAGCGCGCACACCCCAAACTGGAGTAAACCACTTACCAAGAGACACGGTAATATGGGGAGCCGGGTCTCCAAATTTACCTTCACTCTTACCCGAATTTACCAAAGAAACTCCACCAGTCACGCTCACGAAGATATTATCTCCGGCCTTTTCGCTGACGAATTTCTCTTTTGTTTGAGCTGTTGCAACAGTAGCACCAGCCAACATCAAAGATAATATTACTAATTTACTTTTCATTGTTTTTTAATTTTTTGTAATTCAACTCTTTTAATTATTTGCTCCGACCACTCGCTTACTTCAGATAAATCTTGTAAGTAAGTCCGCCGGTAAAGTATTTCATTTTTTGCAATTCTACCTGCGCATGCAAATGGTTGAAAAGCAAATAGGTGGCACCCAACGCAAAATCTTTCGAATCATACTCTGCGATTACTCGCAGCTGCGGATGAAAAGAGGGGTTGTAGGTAACGCCTACAGCCGGCCCGTTTAAAGGGTAATCGTTGCGATGGTTAAAAAGATAAGAGAGATGTACCCCTATCTCTTCAGTTCCTACGGGAATATGTTTGGTCGCTGCAATATAGAAACGACAAAAATAACCGTTGCCATCAACAGACGATATCTGTCCATCACCGGATTCAGTATAAGGATCTGAAGTTCCTAATACCACTGCCGGCATATACTTCCAGAATTGTCCTTCTTTCAAAGCTCGCAGTCGGACAGAAAAATATCTGTCCTGATTTGTAAATCCAGAGTAACCATAAGGCTTTAAGCCTAAAGCTTCCGCTTTAAAGAGGGTGCATGTATATGCCACCTCCAGCCAGGGGAATATGGTTACATTCAAGAAATAATTGTACGTATGATAGTACCATGTAGGAGGAGTTATCTCCTGATTCAAAAAGTTACCACCAATCATTACCGTCTTATCCCGTTGCATTTCTGCCGAAGGTGCATGCAACAAACCGGTGGTACCATACGTCAATTGAGCCGAAAGCAAGAGAGGACAACACAGCAATAAACCAATAAGGATTACCTTTCCTAATATATACCTCATCATTGCTTTCTTTTCATTTTTTATTGCGCTATCTTTT
>NZ_CABJDN010000030.1:0-301 GCF_902364365.1 Bacteroides intestinalis
AAGTGTACTCCATTCGTCAGAATAGGAGTTTCCACGGTTTCAAATCGCCCCCAGGAACTCGTTTTAGCTCCCTTCCAATCAGGCTTTACAGGTAATTCTTTCCCATCCTCCTCACATGTACGTGTCATTACTATTGGAGCATACTGACTATCATACCATTCTCGGGCTACTGATACGGTGAGTTCGTCCGTAGGCGAATTATCGTCGTGCAGCATTTGTTCTGTACAGGCTAACAACGTACCCAACACACCTATGTATATCAGAATACGCCATTTTTTCCATTTTTCAATGTGTTTCATGC
>NZ_CABJDN010000030.1:311-1549 GCF_902364365.1 Bacteroides intestinalis
TACCCAACACACCTATGTATATCAGAATACGCCATTTTTTCCATTTTTCAATGTGTTTCATGCATTTTTCATTTTCTAATTAAACATTATCTTAACTCATCTTCGAAGATTTTCTTTAAATTACGGTGCAAATAGAAAGTAGTAAAATCGTATACCTTAACTTTCTCGGTCAGTAGTTCGTGAGCTATTGCAACAGCTACTTCTTTCTTTCCTTTTCACTATATAAAAAAATTAGTTCAGCATATATTGCTTTAAAGAAAACTGTAAAGCCCATTCTTTATTCATTATAAGTGCAATACCATTTGTTCAAACACAAGTTAGACATATAACTCCTGTTGTTTATTTTATACATCTTAACTAAGTACTATTTCAAGAAAGCAGAAAACTGGAAAGCGAAAACAATCCCGTTCTCTGCTCTCTTTACAGTCAAGGAGTACTAATTTTTAAATCTTCATACGGGAGCTCAAAAAAGTCCGAACTATAAAAACTGGTTTTAGAACCCTTCTCTGATTCAATAACTTTAACCCCTGTCATATCATACTTAACTCCCTTATACCTCTGGAATATGTCATAAAGTTCCTGATCTGTCAAAAGAGATTTTGTCCCGGGAATAACCCAAAAATAAACATAACTTACAATTCCAGTCTCATCAAAGAAAACCTCTATTATTGTTTTATCCTCTTTCTTTAACTCCAATATTCTTTGTTTAGATAATATCCCGTCATCTACCAATTCCTGCAAAGGTTTTACTCTCGAACACTCCCCCCAAGAAGTTCGAGTATCAGATGTGAGTTCCAATAAAGCTCCACCCTTCTCCAAAATACGATTGATTTCGTTTTTGGGCTTTATAATCACATAACCATTATTAGGCCTTTCATACACAAAGTATTGGGATTCAGTCTGTCCCTTTAAAGTGGTTGCACTTAACAGAATAACCACAATCATCAAAAGATTCTTTTTCATATTCTTTATTTTTTTATATATTGATACAATGTTTTGGGCGGAAAGGACTCTGTATATGTCCCTGAATACTGATACCAATTATTCGCAACCTCTCTATAAAGAGGTAATTGTTCATTTGAGAAGCCGCCTTTATTCAATATTGAATTCATCAATATTTCCATTGCTCCTTTAAGAGATTCAGAGCCACTATATCCTATTGTATTAGATCCACTTTTTAAAAAATTATTATTCAATAGAGTTAACGCAGCATCTACAAAAATATGTGCTTCCAATTC
>NZ_CABJDN010000031.1 GCF_902364365.1 Bacteroides intestinalis
AAAGCTTCTATTTGCTTCTTATCTGTTATCCGAGGATACTAATAAATACTTCAATTCTGCCAATTGATAAACGCTTGGCATATAGTGCCCGTTGACAATAACCGCTGGTGTATGACTGATATTATTTCGCTCACAATATTCTTGTTGCTGTCTCCAAAGTAGCTGTGCAACGTCATTGATGTAGTATTTCTCTACACCCGGTATTTCCTGAATCTCGAACCATTCCTCCAGTAAATAAGTTGCCTTTTCCCAACCTTCGGAGAGATAGGCGGAGAGAATTGTTTGTGCAATATGTGCTCCCAGACGATCATTGGTGTATATGACTAATGAGATGGATATATCCGCTGAGATCTCCCGAATGTGGTGGTGCACTTTGGCGCATGCCTTGCAGTTGGGATTTACAACTACCATCAGTCTGTCTTTTGTATGATCGGCAGAATTGTGTAAAGCTATATCCGGATGAATCATCGTTCTGACTTTAGGTTTTAACGCCAGTAGCTTTTGGAAAGTGATTGGATTGAGTAGACCGGATAGCTTAACCTTCATGAAGCGCTTCTCCTTGTCTGAAGAAACAAGTGCTTTTGCCTGTATCCAGAATATCAGGCAGATAACGCTGACTGCAATCATGGAAAAGAGAATCCGGATGGAAAATCTCCATTCAAAGTTATTCCGTATGATATAAAGTGCTGCTGCTGTCAGCCAGACCGAGAAGGTGGTGAGCATACAAAACAGACAGGCTTTATGAATAAAGAATATCTGATATATAATAGAGTATAGCGTAAATGCAATTGCTATGAAAACAGACAGGGCGGCCAAAAGATGAAACTCTTCGGGACAGACGGCTGTGAAGAAGAACATAGTGGTGAAATACATCCACGATAGCTCTCCAATTCCTATTCCTGCAATACTTGCACCCTTGGATTTGAGTACTTCATTGCAATCTATAACTTTACCTATATGGCAGAAACGGTGTAGAAAATGATGGTCTACCATTTCTTTGTATAGGATTATAGTAGAAATGAGAATACCGCAAGTTAATGCGGAGAGATAGAGTGGTAATCCGGGGGGATAATTTCTGCTCCAGATTGAAGAATAAACTAAGAGGACAGATATGATCCCGGCAATTAGTATTCTGTGTTGCCGACACATGTAATTAATATTTCTGATCAGGCAATGAGATTCACAGATGGTTTCCCGAGTAGTTTCACCCAACAGGACAATTCCTGTCCATTGGTGAATAAATAATTTTCTACTTATGGGCATGTGGCTGACTTCGGAAGTAGTGATAATGAGCCGGTCCTGTTCTATCTTTTCAACAAGACAGAATGTAGAATGGCTTGTTTCCAATTGGGTAATGAACGGGCCGTGCAGCTTCTCCAGATATTGGGGTTGAAG
>NZ_CABJDN010000032.1 GCF_902364365.1 Bacteroides intestinalis
GAATTGGAAGCACATATTTTTGTAGATGCTGCGTTAACTCTATTGAATAATAAATTTTTCAAAAGTGGATCTAATACAATAGGATATGGTGGTACTGAATCTCTTAAAGAGGCAGTAGTAGCATTGATGAATTCAATATTAGATAGAGGAGGTTTCTCGAATGAGCAATTACCTCTTTATAGAGAGGTTGCGAATAATTGGTATCAGTATTCAGGGACATATACAGAGTCCTTTCCGCCCAAAGCATTGTATCAATATATAAAAAAATAAAGAATATGAAAAAGAATCTTTTGATGATTGTGGTTATTCTGTTAAGTGCAACCACTTTAAAGGGACAGACTGATTCCCAACATTTTTTGTATGAAAAGTCTAATAGTGGTTCTGTGATAATAAAACCAAAAAACGAAATCAATCGTATTTTGGAGAAGGGTGGAGCTTTATTGGAACTCACATCTGATACTCGAACTTCTTGGGGAGAGTATTCGAGAGTAAAACCTTTGCAGGGATTAGTAAATGACGGGATCTTTTCTAAACAAAGGATATTGGAATTGAAGAAAGAGGATAAAACAATTATAGAGGTCTTCTTTGATGAAACTGGAATTGTAAGTTATGTTTATTTCTGGGTTCTTCCTGGAACAAAATCTCTTTTGACAGATCAGGAGCTTTATGAAATACTTCAGAGATATAAAGGGATTAAATATGACATGACAGGTGTTTCTGTTATTGAATCTGAGAAAGGGTCTAAAGCAAGTTTTTATTCATCAGATGCTTTTGAGCTCCCGTATGAAGATTTAAAAATTAGTACTCCTTGACTGTAGAGAGAGTAGAGAGCGGGATTGTTTTCGCTTTCCAGTTTTCTGCTTTCTTGAAATAGTACTTAGTTAAGATGTATAAAATAAACAACAGGAGTTATATGTCTAACTTGTGTTTGAACAAATGGTATTGCACTTATAATGAATAAAGAATGGGCTTTACAGTTTTCTTTAAAGCAATATATGCTAAACTAACTTTTTTATATAGTGAAAAGGAAAGAAAGAAGTGGCTGTAGCAATAACTTGCAAATTACTGACCGGGAAAGTTAAGGCATACAATTTTGTAACTTTCTATCTGTATTGTGATTTAGAGGAAATCTATGAGTTAAGATAATGTTAATAAAAAATGAAAAACGCATGAAACACATACGAAAGTGGAAAAAGTGGCGTACTCTGATATGTATAGGTGTTTTGGGTACGTTGTTAGCTTGTACGGAACAAATGCTGCACGACGATAATTCGCCTACGGACGAACTAACCGTATCAGTAGCCCGACAATGGTATGATAGTCAGTATGCTCCAATAGTAATGACACGTACCTGTGAGGAG
>NZ_CABJDN010000033.1:0-875 GCF_902364365.1 Bacteroides intestinalis
CCTCACGAGACCGTTCTTTTCGTCCCGTGGAAGGATTATTGTCATCCCACGGGGCGAGCTCATCCCGTCCCGTGAGACGGATTTCGTCGCTTCACGAGGCCGCTTTGCTCCTAAGCCGGGGAAGAATCCATTGCTTCGTCCGGTCGTTCCAGATAGCATTGTCTTCCGGGCGGGGAGGTGCTTCGTCGGGGATGGGGCAACCCATGTAGGTGCGTTGCCCGCCGATACGCTTCTCGAAGCGGTAAGGGTCGAGGGAATGGCTTTGCTCGGCAGTCTCCAGCTTCAAAAGCTCTGCATGCAAGCAGGCCGAAGTACGGCTGCCGGGAGCCGTGAAGTTAGCAAAATACTGGTGTACGTCACTACTGTTCAGCAAGGACGGGCCCTTGTCGTAGAGCAGAATGTGCTGCTTGAAAAAGCCTATAGCCTCTTTGAAGTACCGGCTCAGCAAACCACCATACCCGCTCTTCATGCAGGCTATTTCCGCCCAGCTGCTCTCCAGGCACAACCCGTCCACCAATTCCTGCCAGGGACGAATGGCGTGAAGGGTACTACCGCCGGAAAAAGGAGAAACGGAAGCATTGGCGGAGACACCGGTATCGGCAGGGACACCGGTATCGGCAGGGACACCGGTATCGGCAGGGACACCGGTATCATTACGATCAACAGCAGCAGATATTTCTTTTTCTTTTGCTGCTGTTGTTATTATATCTCTTATATTCTCTTTATGCTGTAGATTTTCATTCGATAAACCACTGATATTCGGAGTATTGCGATTTATTTCAGATTCATTTCCATCGCGATTTTTGTCCATTGTCTGCCTATTTTTCGTCGAAAAGCCGGCATTTTTGCCCGGTTTTACATCATTGTCCGGGTAC
>NZ_CABJDN010000033.1:885-1359 GCF_902364365.1 Bacteroides intestinalis
TTTTTCGTCGAAAAGCCGGCATTTTTGCCCGGTTTTACATCATTGTCCGGGTACTTTTTGCCATTTTGCCCACTGTTTTCCGCAGTGTTTTCTTCTACTTTTTGCGGTTCTGCAACGCATTTCGTATTGAGTTGCACAGGTGAAAAACAACTGTCGGTGACGGTGAACAAACCGAAATTCGTGACGATCTTCATCATATAAGGATAGGTAAAATTACGAGTGGCGAAAGGTTTCAGGTATTTCAGTTCCGCTTCCATATCAGGCAGCAGGCTCAGTTTTTCCATTATATACCAGTAGGCGCCGTAAGCCTTGCCGCCTTCCTGACGGAGCATGTTCTGGATGCGGGGATCATTGAAAGCCATAATCTCATGTTTAAGGTAAAAGTGCTTATTCATTTCTGCTTAATTCTGTTTTAAATAATTTATCTTTTTGACTCTGCAAAGATCCGACATATATACCAATATACCAAAAACG
>NZ_CABJDN010000034.1:0-891 GCF_902364365.1 Bacteroides intestinalis
GGGTGAGTTCGTTTTTAAGTTGTATGTACTTCTGCTGCAAGTCTTGTTTCTCTTTTTCTAAAAGAGATTGTTCTTGCTCAATGTGGTGCGCCTTTTGTTGGCTTCTTCTTAATACGGCATAGACAATTCCGGTGATACAGATGAGCAGAACGCTGACTATTATTAAAATATGCAGCTTCTTGTTTTGGTGCCCTAAGTTGTTGGTATATTGCTGTTTTGCTACTTCTTTTTCTGCAATGAGAATGTCGTTGCTTTGTTTTGCTAAATGCAGACTATCCAGGTAAAGCGTATGCTTCTTTGTAAATTCCAGTGATTTGTCTAAGTCTCCTTGCACTTTGGCTATCTCTGCCAAACGCATATAGGCACTGGCTTGGGTGCCATATCCTGTGCTCGATAGGCTTTTATTGATATATAAAGTTGCGGAATCATATAGCCCGGCTTTAAAATAAGCATCGCCTAAAAGTAGAAAGGCTCTGTAATGCTGTGCCGTATCGTTTCGCAACGATATGTTTAGCTTGGCGTAATGAACCGCTTTTTTATTTAATTCCATACTATTGTATAATGAGCTGAGTGCAGCAGCTATATCTGCCTGTAACTGCTTGTGATTGGGCGTATTTGTCATATCAAATGCCTTCAATAATTTTTCTTCCGCTTTGGGGTAATATGGTATTCCTCTTTCTATATTTATCTTTCCTTGAAACGACAATGCATCTGCCCAAAGGCTTGTGTCATTTTGCTGTATTGCCAGTTGTTCGGTTAGCTGATAGATGGAGTCAGCTTGCTCTAATAAGTCTTGCAGGTAATACAGGTAGCCCGCATGATTGCATATTAATCCTTGTAGTTTTGGGTTTCCGGCTTTTTTTGCAAGTGAAATGGCAGTCAGATATTCTT
>NZ_CABJDN010000034.1:901-1284 GCF_902364365.1 Bacteroides intestinalis
TTTTTTGCAAGTGAAATGGCAGTCAGATATTCTTTGACTGCCTCTCCGCACAGATTTGCATCTCTATATATACATCCTTTGTAATAATACGCTTTCGCCTGCATTTGTACATCTCCAATAGAATCATAATACTGCACAGCCGTCCGTATCAATGAATCATCAGTTTGTACAATATAGTTTTTGTCTCTGGCTTGCGTCAGTAGCAGAGCATAGTAAGCGCGATCCGCCTGTACTGTCAGTTGTTGAGATTCTATGCTTTCCAGAATATGCAATGCGCTGTCCGGATATTCTTCCATTAACGAATCTGCTTGTACTAACAGTATATTGTGATTGTGCTGTCGTGTACATGAGTTTAGTAAAAGAAAACTTATTAGCCATATTGT
>NZ_CABJDN010000035.1:0-300 GCF_902364365.1 Bacteroides intestinalis
AAGCGACATCAAAGAACCCAGACGATCGGTCAACACCCCGTAGCAGGTTTTACCGTCACCTGAAGTACGGACCAAAACAACTAAACGTCCATCGGCAAAGATATAATCTAAATCGGTAATTGTCCCATTTCCTGTGTTAATATTTCGCTCAAAATCATCAAAATGGTAACGTTTACCTACTACAAACGGAAACGTGGAAGAAGAAACAATCAGTGCACTATAATGGCGTAAGTGGTCGGTACCTAAGTACGGTGAATAAATAATCCCTGCCTATACTGATATTTTACAGTAAGAGACAGG
>NZ_CABJDN010000035.1:310-1125 GCF_902364365.1 Bacteroides intestinalis
AATAATCCCTGCCTATACTGATATTTTACAGTAAGAGACAGGGATATTTCAAACGGGCGGACTAAAAACCCGAATATTCAATACAGACAGATTATTCCAAGTGAAAGTGTTTTTTTACTATCAATGGAATGTCATTTAGCTGAGGCCGTTTCTTTAAATACTGCAATATATCTTCCTCAGAATTAACTATCTCCATTTTCGAGATAATTATACTAGTTATGAGCTTTTTCAATTCCATTAATCTTTGGTCTTGTGGAAATGCACAATCCAAATCAAGTAAATTTGTAATAGTTTTTTGTTCTTCTTTGTCAACAGATGCAAAACGATTATAAATATGCATTGTAGTAGTTAACTCTATACCATTAATATTATAACCATAGTTTATATAAAAGGAATTACTATAATTGGATTTTTGTAAATTTATTATTTTGGATAATTCTTTTCCATTATAAACCCAATTATTTCCTTTTCGCTTAAATCCCAATGGGAAAAATATTTCATTTAAAAGCTCTATTATTTTTTTCTTTTCCATTTCCTAATAAGTATCTAAAATAATATTCCAAGTACCACCATATTTTTGTTGAAACAGACTTTGGTATTTATAAAGTTGCTTCCAGCCTTGTTGCATAGCTTTAGGATTAAAGGGTTTTAATTCATAAATCGTTTTTGTACTAAAGTCTACAAAATCAGGGCGTATGCCAGGGATACCTCTAAATTCTTTCATTGCAGTCCCGTCAATAACATCATTTATTTTGTAAGCCTTATGCATTTGCTGCCCCAACTGCAAATTAGATTTCGTATAAGCCCTTACAACC
>NZ_CABJDN010000036.1 GCF_902364365.1 Bacteroides intestinalis
AAATCAGAATTATTAAATTTTTAATTTTTTATTGAGATGAAAATGAAAAGTAAGTTTTTTGGTTTTACCGCTAAGTTAGCGATGGCCATTTTAGCAGTCGGTACAATGTTTACAAGCTGCTATGATTCAGAAAACGGTGATGTTTCAAAACCGTATAAAGCACCGGACGCTGTTTACACATTCGTTGTTACGGTTAGTAATGGTATCACAGGTAAGCCTGTAGAAGGTGCAACTGTTACTGCTGGCTCTACTGCATGTGCAGGAGTAGGTAATGGTGTTTATCAGGCAGTTGTTACTAACGACCAGACTGGAACTAAGATGCCGTCTACAGTGACAGTATCAGTTGCAGCAGGTAGCGATTATGAAGCAGCAACAGCAACAGTAAACGTAGCTACTATCGAAAATGGTCAAGCTATTACTTGCTACGCTAACATTATCGTAAATCCGACCAAATATGAACCGGAAGGCTTGAAGGTAGAAACTTCTTCTAACCTGGCTTCTGAAACTGGTTCTTTCACTGGCGATAAAACTCTTGAAGGCGACAATGTTGAGTATGTAGAAAACATGGATATCATCAACTCATCTGATGATCCGATGCAAGTTACTAAAAACATCAAAGTTTTCATTGGTGCTAAATACGTACAAGAACCTGCTCAGACGAAAGCTATCGATGTTATTGCTGAACTGAAGAAGTATATTGAAAGCGTAGAAGGTACAGTAGGAACTGATTTCTCAACAGAAATAAGACCTTACTCTTTCTTGCTGCCTGCTAAGTCTGCTTTGCAGAAGATTTCAGTTCAATATATGTATGATGATAAGACATTCAACTTTACATATAATGGCGTTTCATATGTTGCTAAGACAAGACGTGTTGTTAGTGTAATCTTCAGCAATACTCCGGTATTGACAGAGATGTATCACGGTCACGGACATGGTCATGGTCATGGTGGTGATTTGAATGCCGGTGGTG
>NZ_CABJDN010000037.1 GCF_902364365.1 Bacteroides intestinalis
GTTTATAAAAGTACAGGTGAATCTTTTGCACAAACAGATGCAGGCATTGAACTATTTGAAGATGATAATTGGACACGCTCAAAACGTTTTTCTATTGTTAATGCTGCATTCTCTGATAGTGAAAAACAGAAGGTAAAAGGACATGATTTTAATATAATTATGTATATAAATTCGAGTACAGGTAGGGTTGATGAAGTGAGTTTCGAGTTTCATAAGTCTGATCCTTTTGCAGCAATTCCTATTTCTGTTTATCGTAAGATTGAAATAGAACTTAAGAAAGACATATGGTTCACTCTTACTGCCGAGGGGAAAATGCTGAGTTATATTTTTTATTGGTGGGCACAAGAGCCTAAATAAGTAAATCGCTTAAATAATAATGTCTGTGCGTGTAAAAATGAGAACTTTAATTCTTGCTATTAGTACATTGTTTTGTGTTGCATATTTGCATGCACAGACAAATTATTATGCCACAACTAAAACTTTCAATCAAGATGGCTATATTTATCAGTGTGATGTACGAGCCTCTGGTTTTGTTACACTTTATAACAAAAGTAATAAATTAATTAATGTTTATCCTGTTTATAAGAATACTGGTGAATCTTTTGTGCAAACAGAAGCGGGCATTAAATTGCTTGAGAGTGACACTTGGACACGTTCAAAACGTTTTTCTATTGTAAATGCCGCATTCTCTGATAGTGAAAAACAAATGCTAAAAGGACATGATTTTTATATAATTATGTATATAAATTCAAGTACAGGTAGGGTTGATGAAGTAAGTTTTGAGTTTCATAAGTCCGATCCTTTTGCAACAATTCCTGTTTCCGTTTATCGTAAAATAGAAACAGAAATAAAGAAAGACCTTTGGTTTACTCTTACTACCGAGGGAAAAATGCTGAGTTATATTTTTTATTGTTGGGCACAAGAGCCTAAATAAGTAAATCGCTTAAATAATAATGTCTGTGCGTG
>NZ_CABJDN010000038.1 GCF_902364365.1 Bacteroides intestinalis
CAGGGCAATGTATTGTCTTACCGTCGTCGTAAAACAGGACGGGCTTTGACGGTGATGCTTACCCCTGAAGTAATGCAGTTGGTGCGTCTGGTAGCTGATAGGAATATGGATTCACCTTATCTGTTCCCCATTCTGCAGAGTGAGGAAGGTTCAGAGGCTGCATATCGGGAATACCAGTCTGCTTTGAGAAGCTTTAACCGGCGCTTATCTAGTCTTAAGCAATCTATTGGAATGAAATCTGCTCTCAGCACTTATGCTGCCCGACATACCTGGGCTACAATGGCTTATCACTGTGAAATTCATCCCGGAATCATCTCGGAAGCAATGGGACATTCGTCCATTGCAGTTACAGAAACTTATCTGAAGCCTTTTAGTAATAAGAAGATAGATGAAGCTAATCGGATAGTAATTTCTTTTGTAAAAAGTGGCGGATATTTAGTATAAAAGGTGTAATTCCTCTTTATAATATAGATTAGTATTGTCACATAATATTCATATTCTTCAAGGAGCACTTTGAGGAAGGGAAAGACTTGACTTTATTAGAATAGACTTCTATTTTAATAATACTATAATAATCAATGAATTACATTCGGTTTTTATCTTCTTACCTTCTTTAAAATCTTCTTTTCTCCTTTTTCCATGTCTCCTTTTAGGAACTACTTTTTTCTCTCACATATTCATACTAATACATTTTCTCATCTCCCACCAAATAGCCCTCCTACGGCCATTATTCCTTGAATGTTAACGGATTTAACGAGATTTTATTACCTATAAAGTAACGG
>NZ_CABJDN010000039.1:0-360 GCF_902364365.1 Bacteroides intestinalis
AACATTGCCCTCATATCAGACTTCCTCATCAAACTGATGAAGATGCCCATCAACTACTTTGACAGTAAGATGACAGGAGACATCTTGCAACGCATTAACGACCACAAGCGCATACAGGACTTTCTGACAGGAAGCAGCCTCAGCGTTATCTTCTCCGTGTTCAATATCATAATCTTCGGCATTGTATTGCTGGTGTACAGCGGTATGATATTTCTCATTTTCATGTGTGGAAGTGCCTTGTACGTGGCATACGTCTGGCTATTCATGAAGAAACGTGCCGAACTGGATCATAAACGTTTTGCACAACAAAGTGCCAATCAAAGTACGGTAGTGCAACTGGTAAACGGCATGCAGGAAATA
>NZ_CABJDN010000039.1:370-615 GCF_902364365.1 Bacteroides intestinalis
CAAAGTACGGTAGTGCAACTGGTAAACGGCATGCAGGAAATAAAGCTCAGCGCCTGCGAACAGCAAAAACGCTGGGAATGGGAACGGATACAAGCTAAATTATTCAAAGTAAACATTAAGAGCCTTGCCCTGCGTCAATATCAAGACTCGGGAGCAGTACTGATAAATCAAAGCAAAAACCTGTTGATAACAGCACTTGTAGCAAGCTTGGTGGTGAAAGGAGAAATGACGCTGGGTATGATGCT